>CAVRKP010000015.1:0-287882 GCA_963721565.1 Vicinamibacterales bacterium | reverse complement strand
CACCACGGGCTGCTAGGCGATCGGAATCTCCACTGCAGACACCGACGCCGCGGGGAACTCCCACAGGCCGCTGGCCGGGAGCGGCTTCTCCACGGTCTTCATGGCGTCGGCGCTGTTGAGATAAGAGAGTTCCACCATCGGATCGCCGGCGATCTCGAAGACGCGCCCGGCTCGAGCGGTCTGCCCTTCGATCCGGATCGTCGCGCTCACCGACTTGGTGCGCAGCGTGTTCGCCACGTGGAGATACACGGTATCTCCGCGCCGGCTGGCGGTCACATCGAGACCTTCCGGGGTTCGGCCCACCTGGATGGCGTGCGTGCCCGAGTGATGACGATAGAGCCGCATGACGCGCGCCACCGGCTGCAGATAGGCCTTGTTGTTGTTCTTCGGCGTCGGGATGATGACCGCATTGTTCTGCCAGCGCGTGCCGCAGAAATCCGCCGCTGTCGCAATCTTCAGGACGTCGCCGTGCCGCTCGTGATTGTTCAGGATGCGCGCGTACGACACGCCGGCGGCCCACGAGGCCACGACGTCCCCGCGGTCCCGTCCGGGAATCGCGAAATGGCATTCCGTCATCGCCAGGGGAATCCTGTGCGCGCCCAGACTCTGGCGAACCGTCGTGATCTTCGCGTCGGCCGTTTCCCAGGCCTTCATCAGCTGATCCCACGCGGCGTCCGGATCGCGGCGGTACGCTTCGCCTCGCAGCACGGGCTGTCGCGGGTTGTCCGGATCGAACATGTGATGAAACGCCAGGAACTGCAGGTGCTCGCCCGCGACTTCGGCCATGCGGGCCGCCCAGCCGCTGTCTCCCCAGCCGATCAATCTGAATGGCGGGATCCGCAGCCCGCATGGCCTTGGCGAACTCCACGGTCTTTCGCGCCGCGGTCTCGAGGTCGAAGCCATTCCTGTCGTAGGACGTTTCGTTGCCGATCTGCCAGTGCCGGACGCCGAGCGGCGCGGCGATGCCGTGTCCCTTGCGCTCCGCATTCGACAGGGTCGTTGCAGTAGGACACCCACGCTGCGGCTTCCTTCGCGTCAGCCGTTCGCACCGAGTTCCTGTATCTCGTGTACTGCTGGCGCCCATCGGATTCGAAGTTCACGCAGATGAGGGGATCGGCACCCACCCGCCGGCAGAAGTCCACGAACTCGCCGGTCCCGATCTGGTTCGACTCGACGCCGCCCCACAGCAGGTTGACCATGGCTGGCCGCGCCTCCCGTGGACCGACACCCTCTCGCCAGCGATAGAAATCCGCGAAGATCCCGCCCCATCGCATCATCGGCGGTGCGAGCTCCTTCGTCACCGCCACGACATCGTCGCGCCACTGCTCGGCGAGGTGATCCCACGCCGCCTCGACGGATCCGTCGGTGGCGCCCAGCGGCTCCATGAACTGCATGTAGAGGTAGGGGGACAGCTCGAAGCCGGGAACCGGGTTGATGACGAGAGCGTTCGGCGTCGAGTGCCTGGGACGCCCGCGCCTGCACCGTTGCCAAGTGCTCCCGACAGGGCGACGCCAGCGGCCGCCATTCCGGATTCCTCGAGAAAGGCTCGTCGTCGCATGGCGGCACTCTACCTGAGAAGACGATCCGGCCGAAGCGGACACGACCGGCTCACCGCCCGACCGCATAAGATGGGCCCGCTTAGGAGACGTGCCTCTACTGGGCTTCGGCGCCAAGGGTCTGTTCAAGGAAGACTCGCGCGGCGAGCGCGTCGTCGAGTGGGAGCTACAGGGGCGAGCGGGCTGGTGAGCCACCGGGACGTCGCCTGTGGCTGGCCGACGTGACCGGCGAGCACGATCCAAACGAAGGGCTGTCCAATGATCCGGTCCGTTTCGCGACGTCAGTGGTTCGGGAACATCACCGCTGGCATGACCGGCCTCCTGGCGGGCGAGCGGCTGCTCGGCGGAGCGCAGGCGCCCGCGCCGACGTCCCGCGCGCTGGTCGATCCGCGGTCGGCCGATCAAGATCACCAGGCTCGAGATCATCCCGGTCAACACGCTGCGCACGATCTTCGTCAAGATGCACACCGACGCCGGCATCATCGGCATCGGTGAAGGGCACGGTCGAGGGCCGCATCGGGACGGTCGTCGCCGCGATCAAGGAGCTCGAGCCGTACCTGATCGGCAAGGACCCGCGGCAACCCGCCCACCACTGGCAGGCCATCTACCGCCAGGCCTTCTACCGCGGTGACATCGTCCTGACGAGCGCGCTCTCGGCGGTGGACATCGCGATGTGGGACATCAAAGGCAAGGCGCTCGGCGTGCCCGTCTACGAGCTGCTCGGCGGGCCGACGCGCGACCGCATCCGCGTCTACGGACAGGCGGAGAGCGTCGACGCGGCGCGCGGCGTCCTGGCCGAGGGCTACACGTCGCTGAAGACCAGCGTCACCGACAGCCGCGGCCGGCCCGCGCGCTACTCCGAGAATCCCGATTTCATCGAGGGCCTCGTCGAGAAGGTCGCGGCGATTCGCGACGTCGTCGGACCGAAGGTCGACCTCGGCATCGAGATGCACGCGGACAGCCCGCCGCAGGTGGCGATGGTCATCATCAAGGCGCTGGAGAAGTTCTCAGCCCTGGTGGTTCGAGGAACCGATCCAGCACCAGAACCTGCCGCTGATGGCGGAGATGGCCAAGAAGACACACATCCCGTTCGCGACCGGCGAGCGGCTGGTGACGAAGTGGCAGTTCCGCGACCTGCTCAACCTGGGCGCGGCCCAGTTCCTGCAGCCCGACATCACGCACTGCGGCGGCATCACCGAATTGAAGGCGATCGCGACGCTGGCCGAGGCCTACTACGCCGCGATGCTGCCGCATTCCCGCGAGGGCATCGTCGGCACGGTGGCGTCGATGCACGTGTGCGCGACCATCCCGAACTTCCTCGCGCACGAACTGCCGAGCCTGCAGGCCGCCCCGAAGGACGGCGTGGCCCGCAGCTATCTCGGCCAGAGCTACATCAAGAAGCCGCTGACGATGACCGAGGGCCATGTCGTCATCAAGGGCAACTTCGACGGGCCGGGCCTCGGCATCGAGCTCGACGACAACCTGATCGAGAACGAACGCAACGCACCCGAGTGGGAGTTCCCGACGCGGTCGGACCAGCTTCGACGGCTCGGTGCTCGATCACTGACGCGGCGATTCGTCACGCGGGACGACGAGGACCGACGCGACTCCTGTAGGCTGTCCTGATGCACACGCACCTGGAAGGACGACCCTCGACTCGCACGCCGGCCACCGCGATTGGCGCCCAGGCGACCGGCGTTCAGGCCATCGGCGGTCTGGCGATTGGGGCGCTCGCCGTCGGAGCCGTTGCCATCGGCGCCCTCGCCGTGGGTCGCCTGATCATCCGTCGCCTCGCCATCCAGCACACGCGCCTCGGCCTCGTCGAGATCGACGAACTCCGCGTGCACCGCCTGCACGTGCGGGAAGAGCGACGCGGTGTGAGTCTCGACTGAGAGAATGGGCCGCGTTACCCAGCGTGATGCGTCATCGACGCAGCCTATCGAGGTTGGCGGCCGAGCATCCGACGCCGCATCCACCCGCGGAGTTGTCCGGCCGACTGCCGACCAGCGGTGCCGGCGAAGTAGGGCAGGAACCCCGGCGCGTCCGAGGCCCGGCTCCACCGTGCTCGCCGCCACGCCAGCCAGTAGGCGACGATGCCGCGGACGCCGCGCGGCCGGCGCACTTTGAGCCGACACTCGAGCCGCTGGACCATCGTGACCCGCGCTCCGAGTGCGGTCAGGATCGATTCGGGCACCTCGATTCGTCCGGCCTGGCGCACCAGCCGCAACGCCTGGCCACCTGATGTCCCAGGCGGCGCCGTCGCGCCTCGTCCACCAGCACGGCCCAGTCCAGCGACGGGCCAGCGGCCCGGATCGTCCAGGCCGCATCGGCCAGCCATGTCGCCGCGTGCACCGGACTCCAGCGCAGGCCATGCACGCAGAGGTGCAGCACCTGATCCGCGGCCCCGAGCACGTGCGCGTCCAGGCCGTGCGCGCTCACCGGCACGCGGCGCTTCCACAGAGGGTCGTCCACCTCCGGCCAGGGGGTATCGGGCAGCAGGTAGCGGTGCACGTCGATGAGGCCGCGCGACGGGCCGGCGTAGCTGCGCGCGTGAGCGATGGCGTCGGCCGGCCCGGGCAACGACGAGGAGGTCCAGCCGATCGTCATCAGCGTCGCCCCGGTCCTGGCGAACTCCTCCGGACGCACCAGCAGGTCCACATCGCCGAACGGCCGTGCGCCGAGGTGCGGATAGACCGTGGCGGCCAGGGCCGCACCCTTCAGCAGCACCACCTCGATGCCTGCCTCGCGCAGGGCCCGCACGGCAGGCACGGCCGCCGCCATGAGGCCGGCCGCGCTGGCCCAGGCCTGCCGGTCCGCCTGATCGAGCACCTGCCTCGCCGTGCGGTCGGTCAGCGAGCGGCCGACGTGCTGATGCACCAGCGGCAGCCAGCGGGCCGCGACAGGATTCGAGCGGCTGCCGATGCCGGCGGCGCCAGGCGGCTCCAGGCGGCGAGCGCCGCTGGCTCGTCGCCCAGCGCGGCCTCGATCAGCGCGTCCCGCGTCGCATCCTGTTCACCGAGCAGCCACGACCCCACGTGGGCGACTCTATGCCAGGAGCGCCGGGAAACAGTCTGTCGCGGCTGATTGGTCTGTCGGCGCGCGCTCAGCGCGTCTGTGCCGCAAACGCGTCCGCGAGGCGCAGCGCCAGCGAAGACGTGTCCGCGTGCGCCACGTTCGACGTCACGGCGACGGCCACGCCGTCGCGCTGCGTCAGCGACATCACCAGGCCGCCGGCGAGCCGACCGTCGAGGCTGCCCGGATTCGTCGCCTGCGCGAAGCGCACCAGGTCGGACGGGGTGGAATAGAACGCCTTCCCGTTCGCGCAACAGGCCAGGTCGCGCATGTACATCAGTCGTCGCCCACGGCCCGGGTTGTCGTCGGATCCCGGGACATAGAACGTCGCGCGATCGCCCGGCAAGGGATACTCCGCAGGGGCCAGGCCGAGCGGCTGGAGAACGACGTGGCGGATGAGCGTGAAGGGCGGGAAGTCTTCCCCCGGCTCGCCGATGGCCTCAGGACTCCATGCTGCCGCCGAGTCGGCGCCAGTATTGGCCAATCCGAGCGGCGCGACGGCGGCGGTGACCGCCGGCGCCGCGGTGCCGATGTGGAATCGCGTCGCCGCTGTGACGGGCGCCTGTGTCCCGACGTCCCTCCAGCCGAACCCTTCAGCCCACAGAACGGTGCCGCCGGCCCCGACCGCCACCGACACGCCAGGCAGGTGCTGCTCCACGACGGCGGCGCGGACGAGGGCCCGCGCTCGCGCGACGGCCGCCGCATACTGCGCTGGCGGCGCCGAGCCGACCACCGACGGCACCGCCTGCTGGCGGGACCAGAGACGCGGACACCACGACCGCACGGGTCAGGAAAGCCGCGAATGCAGCCAGCCCGCCGCCGACGGCGAGCGCCGTCCGGGCCGCCCACCTGGGCAGCTGGTTGCGCGCGGCTTTCACCCCGAGCACGACGCCGATCACCAGCAGCACCATGCCCATCGCCGCGGCGCCGGGGGCGTCGTCGGCGTTGGCCACGTAGATGCCCATGGCCGCGATGGCCAGGCCGAGGCCGATGAGGGTGGATGCCTTCAGGCGGTTCAGCACGGTGGCGTTCATCTCCGCAGTGTCGCCGAGGCCTGGCTGCGGAGTCCTCACCGAATCGTGAGCGCCCAGCTGAGATTCGCATGAATGCCGCGCCCGCGGCGGGCTTACCGATGCAGCACGTCGGATGGGTCGATCGACGCGACCCGCAGCATCGGCCGCAGCGCGGCTCCGGCGGACACCGCCAGCACGATGGCCGTCCCGCTGACGTAGGCGCCGACGTCGAGCGGCGTCACGCCGAACAGCAGGGCGCGCACCAGGCTCGACGTCGCCCAGGCGAGCGGCAGGCCGCAGGCGATGCCGGCGACGATCGGCCACTGCACCTCGCGCAGGAGGTCGCGTCGGACCCGAGCCGGCGGCGCGCCCAGCGCCAGACGGAGCGCCATCTCGCTGCGACGTTCGGCGACCGCGTAGCTCAGGACGCCGCCGACGCCGATCGCCGACAGGGTGAGCGCGAGCAGCGCGAACGCCGCGCCGAGCCCGGTCAGCAGGCGCTCCCCAATCACGGTGGCGTCGATCTGCGTCTCCACGTCGAAGACATCCGAGACGAGCGCGTCGGGCTCGATCTGCCGCACCCGCTGGCCGATCTCGCCGGCGAGGCTCAGCGGCGCCTGCTGCGTCGCCACCGAGAGGGTGACGCGGCCCACCGGATCGAGCGGCTGCCAGAGCGGCAGGTAGACCATGCGCACGCTGCGTTCGCGCAGGCTCTGGTGCCGGGTGTCCTCGACGACGCCGACGATCCGGTAGCGCGGCCGCCGCTCGAATTCCAGCGTCTCGCCGAGGGCGTTCCGACCCGGAACAGCTCCGCCTGCGTCGTCCGGTTGATCACCGCGACGTGCGCGGTGCGGTCGGCGAGGTCGAGCCCACGGCCCTCCAGGACCTGGATGCCGAACACCTCGAGGTAGCCTTCCGACACGTGGTTGACGCGGACGCGGCGTTCGGGCGCCTGCCGTCCAGCCACGACCGCCCCGCCCAGCAGCGACCCGGTATCGCGTCCCGACATCGGTGTCAGCGTCGACAGGGCGGCGACGCGGGCGCCGGGCAGCTCCCGCATCTGGTCGAGGACGCGGATCCAGAACTCCGCCCGGCGGGCCGCGGCGGCGGGCCCGCTCGCCGGCGTCTGCAGCGATTGCGTGAGCACGCGCTCGGGGGTGAAGCCGATGTCGACGTGGCGCAGGTTGCGCATCGTCGTGGCGAGGAGCAGCGCGCACACCACGAGCACCAGGCACAGCGTGACCTGGCCGCCGATGAGCAGGCGCGCCGCGCCGCGGGCCCGCGGTGCGCCGCCGAGCCGCGGGTCGCCGGCGCGCATGGCGTGCTGCGGATCGACGCGCGTGGCGCGCAGCGCCGGCCACAGGCCAGCGACGACGGCGGCGACGAGCGCGGCGCTCGCAGCGAACGCGGCGGCCCGCCAGTCGAGGTGCGCGTCCAGTTCGATCGCGTTGCGGCCGATGGCGAAGACGCCGACCAGTGCCGCAAGGGCCGCTCGCGCCGACCACGAGCCCGGCCGCCGCGCCCAGCCCGAACAGCACCAGCGCCTCGGTCAGCATCTGCCGCAGGAGCTGGCTCGCGGTGGCGCCGGCGGCCTGCCGGATGGCCATCTCGCGCGCCCGTCCTTCCCCGCGCACCAGGAGGAGCGTCCCGAGATTGCCGCAGCCGACGATGAGCACGGCAATCGCCAGCGCCATCAAGGCCTGGAGGGACACCGCGTAGCGGGTGCGCAGGCCGTCGAGCCCGCGCGCCGCCGGCACGGCCGCCGCCCCGTCGAGGCGCGCGTCGCAGGTACGTCGACCGGCAGCGCGCCGGCAGCTGCGCCCGGAACGCGGCGCCGGCGCTGGCCGCGGCCCGCGCCGCGGTCACTCCAGGCCGCAGCCGGGCGACGGTCTCGCTCCACGATCGGTTCTCGTCGCGGAGCAGCGGCCACGCCCGCATCGATCGGCGTGGTCACCTCCACGCGCCGGCCCGGCTGCAATCCGGAGAACGCCGGCGGCGTCACGCCGACGATGGCGAACGTCCGCGCGCCGATGGTGATCGTCCGGCCGAGGACGTCGGCCCGTCCGCCGAAGCGGCGCTGCCAGTAGCCATAGTCGATCACCGCGACCGGCGGTCCCATCCGCTCGTCGTCCGGCGTGAGCAGCCGGCCGAGGAGCGGCCGGACGCCGAGGACGTCGAAGAAACTCCCCGACACGGACCTGCCCGAACACCTGCTCGGCGCGGCCATCGATCTCGACGCGCTGTTCGTCGCTGGCGAAGACGGCCATGCCGGCGAACGTCCCGGTGTCCTGCCGGGCCCGCGCGATCCACGGGTAGGGCGGCGCAGTGGTCGTGCCGTCCCCACCTGTCGCCCGCAGGAAGACGAGCTCGTGCGGCCGATCGACCGGCAGCGACCGCACGAGCACGGCGTCGATCAGGCTGAAGATCGCGGTGTTGGCGCCGAGGACGAGCGCCACCGTGAGGCTCGCCGCCACCGTGAACCCCGGGCTGCGCCGCAGCAGCCGGACGGTGTAGCGCACGTCGCGCCAGAGATCTCCGAGCCAGCGGCCGGTGCGCGGGCCCGGCGTCGGTGGCGTCGGCACGCGCGCCTGCCGCAGCGGCGACAGATGGCGCGAGAGCGTGTCGCGATCGCGGAACTCGGCGAGCGCCCGCGCCTCCGCCTGCGGCGGCGGCATGCCGCCGGCGACGAGCTCGCGCCAGCGGTCGTCGAGGTGCTGGGCGAGCTCGTCGACGATCTCGCCTTCGCGCGTCGGCGAGAAGCGCAGCGACGATGCCAGCCGATCGCGGACGTGCGTGGTCCAGTCCGGCGGACCGCCTGGCCCGTTCGCATATCTGTCATGGACAGATAATAAGAGCGCCTACGCATGAGGTCAAACAGTGCTCTCGCCGGTCCATTCGACGCGCACCTCGACAATAGTTCCTCGTTGACTTCGTTCTCTGACACACAGTAAAGAAACGCCGACACTCCGCGACTTCCATGGCGTTCGTCACTCTGAACGGGCGGAGTGTGTCACTCACCAGCCCAGCAAGGGAGGGAAGCGATGTCGGCTTCACGGCGCGTATCCGTCGCAGTGCTTCGCATGTCGGTTGGCGTGTTGCGAAGCCTCACGCTCTTACTGCTGTCTGCCAGCCTGGCCTTCGGCCAATCCTTCACGGCCACCGTTCGCGGCACGGCCAAGGACTCCTCCGGCTCGGCCGTTCCCCATGCGGCGGTGACCATCACCGATGCCGAACGCGGCACCAGCCAGACGACGGTGGCCGACCGCGACGGCCGGTTCGTCGTGTCGGCGCTGCCTCCGGGCCAGTACGTGCTGACCGTCGAAGCCGCCGGCTTCAAGAAGTTCTCGAGCAGCACGTTCACGCTGGCCGTCCAGCAGCAGGCGACCATCGACGCCCGGCTCGATGTCGGCGACGTGACCGAGAGCGTGGAGGTCAGCGCCGCCGAGGTGCGCGTCAACACCACCATCGCCAACCTCGGGCAGGTCATCGACAACAAGACCATCGTCTCGCTGCCCAACCTGGGGCGGAACCCGATGGCCTTCACCTACCTGACGCCCGGCGTCGTCGGCTCGGGCGGCCGGCCCGGCGACTCGAACACCAACTTCGTCGCCAACGGCTCGCGCAACTCGACGTCCGACGTCCTGCTCGACGGCGTCACCGTGGTGACGGTGGAGCAGAACTCCGGCGTCACCGACCTGAAGTACTCGCCGGCGGTCGACGCGGTCCAGGAATTCAAGGTGCAGACGAACTTCTTCTCCGCCGAGTTCGGGCAGACCGGCGGAGCCGTGGTGAACATGGTCACCAAGTCGGGCACCAACCGGTTCGACGGCACCGGCTACTACTTCCTCCGTCACTCGTCGCTGAACGCCAACGACTGGTTCTCGAACCGGGCCAAGGCGACGCTGCCGTATTCCCGCCGCGACCAGGGCGGCGGCGTGCTGGGCGGCCCGGTGATCAGGAACAAGACGTTCTTCTTCGCGCTGTACGAGCACACCCAGGCGAAGAGCCCGCTGACCTCGACGCGGACGGTGCCGTCGCTGCTGGAGCGACAGGGCGACTTCTCGCAGACGCGAAACGCCTCCGGCCAGGTGATGACGATCTACAACCCGTTCGACACGTTCGTGAACGCGCAGGGCAACATCGAGCGCCGGCCGTTCCCGGGCAACGTGATTCCGGCCAGCATGCTGGATCCGATCGCGCTGCAGGCCCTGGCCTACTTCCCGCTGCCGAACGTCCAGAGCACGTCGGTCACCGGCACCAACAACTGGTTCGGGCAGGGCATCTCCGAGAGCGTCAACCGGCAGATGAGCCTGAAGCTGGATCACAACGTGTCCGAGCGGAGCCGCCTGAACGGTCGCTACAGCTACGCCCCGTATGAGAGCACGCCGCCCAACATCTTCGGCGACCTGGCGCCGGCCTTTCCCCTCAACAACGGCCCCATCGTCGGGACGCTCCATCAGTTCGTCACGGAGTTCACCCGCACGCAGAGTCCGACGTCGCTGTGGAGCGTGCGCTACGGCGTCACCTATGCCGGCTTCACGCGCGATCCGATCGCGTCGTTCGACCTCACCGAGGTCGGGCTGCCGTCGTACATGCGGGACCAGGCCACCCATGCCGTCTTCCCGCGGTTTGCGCCGGACGGCTACAGCCCGATCGGCACGGAGGGCTGGCTGAAGATGGATCGCCAGGAAGGCGTCCACCACGTCTCCGGCTCGTACACGCGGGTGATGGGCGGCCACAACCTGAAGGCTCGGCTCGGAGAGCCGCTTCAACTTCCTCGACTACGCGCAGCCCGGCTATCCGTCCGGCCAGTTCGCCTTCGGCCGGGGCATCACCTGCCGGGATCGTTTCTCGTGCGGCGGCAGCGAGGGCAACGGCGTGGCGACGATGCTGCTCGGCTGGCCGACCGGCGGCGACTTCCACATCGACCCGAAGGTCTACACGCGCTCGGCCTACTGGGGCTTCTACGCGCACGACGACTGGAAGGTCGCCTCGAACCTGACGTTGAACCTGGGCCTGCGCTACGACTTCGACGTGCCGCGCTGGGAGCTGCAGGATCGCCAGAGCTACTGGGATCTCGAGGCGCAGTCGCCGATCCAGGTGCCCGGCTACGACACGCGCGGCGTGATCCGCTTCGTCGACGCCGACAACCGGTCGCCGTTCGAGGGCGACATGAACAACGTGCAGCCGCGGCTCGGCTTCGCCTATGCCGCCAACGACAAGACGTCGATCCGCGGCGGCTACGGGCTGTTCTACACGCTGAGCCGCGCCACCGTCTACGGCCACACCGGCGGGGCGTTCAACGTCAACTCGACGCCGACGTTCACGCTCGACTCCAACGCCACGCGCTACGCGACGCTGGCCAACCCCTATCCCGACGGCATGCTGCTGCCGCCGGGGCGCGACCAGGGCGACGCCACCCTCATCGGCCTCGGCGCCGGCACCATCCTGCCGAGCAACAACCGCAATCCCGAGTACCACTCGTGGAACGTGTCGCTGCAGCGCGAGATCGGCTGGAGCTCGATCCTCGAAGCCAACTACACCGGCAGCCGCGGCACGCACCTGTTCCTGCCGATCACGACCCTGACGCCGCTGCCCCAGGAGTACTGGTCGATGGGGCGTACGGCGTTGAACGCCGCGGTCCCGAACCCGTTCTACGGGCAGATCACCGATCCGCGGGCGACGCAGCTGAACGGGCCGACCATCCAGCAGTTCCGGCTGCTGCGGCCGATGCCGCACTTCAACGGCGCCAACGTGGCGACGTCCGAGCCGCCGATCGGCGATTCCTCCTACCACGCGCTGCAGGTGAAGCTGGACAAGCGCTTCTCGCGCGGGTTCAGCTTCCTGGCCCACTACACCTGGGGCAAGATGATCGACAACGGCTCGCACGCCTCGGGCAACGTGAGCTGGCTGGGCGGCTCGACGAGCGTCCAGAACATCTGGGACCTCGACGCCGAGCGCGGCCTGTCGGCGCACGACGTCGCGCATCGCGTCGCCTTGTCAGGCTTCTGGCAGATTCCCGTCGGACGCGACCGCGCCTGGGGATCGACCTGGAATCGCGCCGTCGACATGGCCCTGGGCGGATGGAGCCTCAGCGGCGTGTTCTCGCGGCAGAGCGGCTTGCCGCTCTCCGTCACGCAGTCCGGCGGCTCGATGTGGGACGGCACGCAGCGGCCCGAATCTGATCGGCGATCCGAGCACCTCCGGGCCCATCCAGCAGCGGCTCAACAGCTATCTGAACGCCGCGGCGTTCTCGCAGCCGGCGCCGGACGTGCCCGGCACCGCGCCGCGGACCCTCAGCTTCCGCGGGCCCGGCCATCCAGATCTTCGACGCCGTGCTGATGAAGGACTTCACCATTGCCGCCGGGCAGCGGCTCGAAGTCCGGATCGAGGCGCAGAACGTCCTCAACCACCCGGTGTTCGGCGATCCCAACACGAGCTTCGGCTCGACGTCGTTCGGCCAGATCAGCGGCGTGAAGGTGGGCGCGCGCCAGATGATGGTCGGTCTCAAGTATCACTTCTGACCGCCGCCTCGGCCGACGTCCGGTGAGGGCGCTGATCGCCAGCGCTCCTCACTGGATCCGGCCGGGTGTCGCAACCAGGGCGATCCTGCCCGACCGCCGATGCGGTCAGCGGCGCCAGGTTGGCCCAGCTGTGCGATCGCGTGTCGTAGGCGGAGTCGCCCCACACCACACTGTCGGACCAGACGAGCGTGTCGCCCCAGACCAGGGCGTCCCCCCACGTCAGCGCATCGCCCCACACGAGGGCGTCGCCCCACACCAGCGCGTCGCCCCACACGATCGCCTGAGACCAGGCCGGCCGGTTGCTGTAGATGCTGTCGCCGAACGCGTAGTGGTCGCCCCACACGAAGCGCTGCGTCCAGGGCAGCCGATCGTCGCCGATCTGCGTGCTCGGATACGGGGCGTTGGCGACCCACTGCGCGCCGGGCGCGGCGGTCGGGTCGAGCCGGCGGCCGAGCTCGATGGCGCCGGCGGCGTTGAGCGCGCCAGCCCCCTGCGTCAGGGCATCGGCGGCGGTGACGTCGAACGACGTGAACTCGAGCAGCGCCTTGACGGTGTTCGGCGTGAGCCGGACGCGGACGGTGCCACGGCTGCGCTCGTTGGCGTCGAGGACGAGCGCCACGGCGCCGCTCGCCACCGCGGTGGCCATGCTCGTGCCGCTCAGGCGCGAGTACGACAGCGTCGGCCCGGCGGCCTGCTGCTGGCGGGACCGATCGCGGCCGAGCGTGGAGGCGGGACCGATGGTCGACACCAGTCGATGCCCCGGCGCGACGAGGTCGGGCTTGGCGTGGCCGTCGTACCAGGACGGGCCGCGCGAGCTGTAGCTCGGCACGTCGTCGTCGAGGCGCGACGTGGTGTTGTGCGTGTCGAGCGACCCCACCGTGATGGCCGAGGGCGCGTTGCCGGGCGAGGTGATGCCGGCGTAGCCGCAGCGGGTCGTCTGCGGCAGGCAGCCGAAGTTGCCGGCCGAGACGACGACGACCAGGCCCGAGCGCACCGCCGCTTCCACGGCCTGGACGAGCGGATCGCGATCGGCCGGCTCGAAGATCGGGTGGCCGAGCGACAGGTTCAGGACACGAAGGCCCAGCGCATCGCGGTTGGCGACGGCGTATTCGATGGCCGTCAGGACGTCGCTGGTGCGGCCGGCGCCGTTGGCGTCGAGCACCTTCAACCCGACCAGGGCCGCTCCTGGCGCGACGCCGCGATACTTGCCGTTCGAGCCGGCGCCGTTGCCGGCGATCAGGCCGCCGACGTGCGTGCCGTGACCGTAGTCGTCGCTCGGCTGCGCGTTCTCCGTGAAGGTCTTGCCGTTCGCCGGCCTGGTGAAGTCGACGAAGCGGCGGATCTGGTAGGCACCGGTGACCGCCAGGCCCGAGTCGATCACCGCGACGCCGATGCCGCGGCCATCGGGGGCGGTGCGCAGGAGCCCGCCATCCGGCAGCCCGAGCGTCTCCGCCAGGTGCGATTCGGCCGGGCCGATGTCGACCAGCGGCTCGCTGGCCACGGGCGCGTCGAGCGACACGCTCAGCACGCCCGGCAGTCGCACGACCAGCGCCAGCTGCACCAGCGGCAGTTCGACGGTCAGGGCGTCGATCAGCTTGTGCTGCGCCAGCACGCGGCCGCCGAGCAGCAGGACCAGCCGCAGCACCGGGGCCAGCGCGCCGCGCTCGGTGCGGACGATGACGCCGCGTCGTGCCGCGCGGCAGCGCACCCAACAGATTGGAGAGCGGCTGGTCGAGCAGCCCGCCCAGGAGCTGCCCGGCCGATGACGGGGCCGGCAGCCCCGCGGTCAACATCGTCGCCAGCATCAGCGCGGCCACCGGCCGACGGATGGTGCCGCGCAGTGACGCGCGTGAAGCGAGGATGGATGCCGATGCTGGGGAGCGTGTGAACCCATTGAGCCCCTTGGTTTCGTCGCCGAATGCGGCACCCGACCGTCGGATGCGGCGCCATTCCCTCGTGCAATGGCCGAGCCAACTTCGACGAAACCCGGAAACCTGCAGAACGACAGGAGTTGCTCGAATGTGGGGCGCCGAGGGTCGTGGCCTCGCTGTCCCGGGACGAGGCACGACCGACGAACTGGAGGCGCGGAACGCCTGCAAACACCAGCGCGTTTACGGATTTTGGAGTGACTGCCTCGACACGAGGCACGATTCCGACAATGAGACAGGGATCGCGCGAGGATGCTCCGCGCGAGGGCGCCGAATCGAGGGCGTCAGGCTGCGCGCGAAGCCGGTACGGGCCCAGTCCGGCGAGGGCGGCGGCGTCGGGCGGCTACCGGTCGCGCCGGGCGATCGCGGAGTGCGATCGCCCGGCGGTCACGACCGCGACTAGAAGGACAGCTTCGCGGCGAGCTGCAGCTGGCGGGCCGGGAACGTCGAGCGGATGGTGCCGAAGGCGCCGCTGTTGCGATCGCCGTTGGGCAGGCCGAAGTTGGTCTTGTTCAGCACGTTGAACGCCTCGGCGCGGATCTCGACCGAGGCGCCCTGGCGGACCGGCAGGCCGAACTTCTTCTGGATGCCGAAATCGAGCTGGTAGAAGGCGTAGCCGCGGACGCTGTTCCGGCCGGCGTTGCCGAACGGCGCCGTCGCCGGCGGCAGGCACGACGTTGTCGCGGTTGAAGTAGTTGTCGATCGAGCGCTGCGTCCTCGGGCGCGAGCGGATCGCCGATGACGTTCGGCCGCAGCGCCACGCCGCCGAGGAAGGTCGGCAGGCCGGAGGTCACCGCGGTCGGGCCCGACGTGGCGTAGCGCAGGTTGATCGTCCGGCCGCTGCGCATCGTGTTGATGCCGCTCACCTGCCAGCCGCCGAGGATGCCGTTCAGCACCGTGCCCATGTTCGTGCCGAACCGCTGGCCCTGGCCGAACGGCAGGTGCCAGACGAAGCTGGTGACGTTCAGCAGCGGCACGTGATAGCCGGACGGCCCGCGATCGTTGCCGATGTCGAAGACGTTCTGCGGCGTGCCGGTGCTGCCGCCCGGCTCCTCGAGCACCTGGCTGACGTTGTCGATCGCCTTCGACCAGGTGAACGAATTCAGCACGTTCAGGCTGGTCGACTTGCGGAATTCGACCTTGGCCTGCAGCGCGTGGTAGTTCGAGAACGCCTCGGGCAGCACCGCCGAGATCGTGCCGTAGCCCTGGATCGGGCGGCGCGCCGCCAGCGTGGCGTTGGCGTTCTCGCCGGCGAGCGGCGGCCGGGCCTGGTTGATGTCGGCGATCATCGACAGCTTGACGCCGTGATTGCCGACGTAGGCCAGGTCGGTGACGATGTTGTCGGTCACCTTCTGCTGCACCGACACGTGCCAGCTCTGGATGTAGCCCGGACGGCGTGTCCGGCGGCACGTAGAGCGTGACGTTGTTGGGCAGGTTCGGCGCATAGCCCTGCTGCGTCGTCCGGAAGCAGCCGGCGAACTGATCGCCGACGCACTGGATGACGCGGCCGTCGGCGCCGCGGGTCAGCGCCTGCGTCACCGTGGCGCGCGTGACGATCGGGGTGTTGGTGGCGAGCAGCCCGGCGCTCGCCAGGCGGTTGAAGTGGATGTAGCCGATGCCGTAGCCGCCGCGGACGACGGTGTCCTTCAGCGGCTGCCAGGCGAGCCCGAAGCGCGGCGCGAAGTTGTTGCGGTCGGGGTCGACCAGGGCCCGGTCGGCGATCGACCCGTCGCGCGCCGTGATCAGCGTGGCGGTGGCGGGATCGAAGTTCGACAGGCGGTTCTCGGCTTCGTAGTACGGCGTCACGTACTCGTAGCGCAGGCCGAGGTTGACGGTCAGCGCCGAGCGTGACGCGGATGTCGTCCTGCACGTAGGCGTAGGTGCCGCGCTGCCGCATCTTGGCGACGATCAGGCTGGCCAGCTCGTACTGCGTGCGCGCGCCGAAGTAGAAGTCGGCGAGGTTGTACTGGTTGTTCGCCGCCGCGCCGGCCGGCCGCGAGAACTGGCTGGTGTAGCTGTCGAGGCCGTAGAGCGGGTTGGTGTCCTGGACCTCGGTGTTGATGGCCGCGTACTCGAAGCCGACCTTGAGGCTGTGGCGCCCGAGCACGTGGGTCAGGCTGACGCGCGGGTTGAAGATGCTCGGGTTCTGGAACTGCGGGTTGGTGGCCTGGCGTCCGAGCTGCGAGTAGCCGGTGATCGTCTGCGGCGTCAGGCCGCCGGTCAGCTCCGGATCGTCGGGCAGGCCGGGGATGCCGTAGAGCTCGAGCATGCTCGGTCCGCCGATGGTCGGCGGCTTCTTGCCGGCGTCGGTGTGCGAGTAGCCGAGGCGGGCGTCGAGCACCGAGGCGCGGCCGAGGATCCACGTGCCGCCGGCGACGACCTGCGTCGAATCGACGTTGATGAAGCCGTTCTGGTTGCTGCCCGACGGCCCGTCGATGTTCGGCGCCTCGAAGGCGTCGTTCTTCTGCTGGCCGAAGCGCACGAAGCCGGACAGCCGCTCGTTGAACTTGTGATCGAGGCGCACGTTCCACTTGTCGTAGTCGCTGCGGTTCGGCACGCCCTTCTGGTAGTTGTTGCTGGTCACGCCGGGCACGTTCGGCTCGGGCAGCTCCGAGAGCACGCGGCGGGCGAACGCGGTGAGCGGCAGCGGCGTGCCGGCCGGGAACGTCTCGCCGGTGAGCGGGTGCACGACCGGCACCGTCAGCACGCCCTGGCGCTGCGCGAGCGGTCGGGATGGTCGAGAAGACCAGCGTCCGCTGCTCCTGGCGGAAGCCCTCGTAGTCGGCGAAGAAGAAGGCGTGGTCGCGCACGATCGGCCCGCCGAGCACGAAGCCGAACTGGTTGCGCTTCAGCGTCGGCTTGGCGCCCCCGGTCGGCTGGAAGAAGCCGGTGGCGTTGAGCGCCGTGTTGCGGTTGAACTCCCAGACGCTGCCGCGGATGCTCGTTGGTGCCGCTGCGATAGGTGGCGTTGATGACCGCGCCGCCGCTGCGCCCGTACTCGGCGCTGTAGTTGTTGGTCTGGACCTTGAACTCGGCGACCGCGTCGGGCGACACCTGGATCACCTGGTTGGAGAAGCCCTGGTTGCTGGTGCCGTACAGGTTGTTGTCGATGCCATCGAGCTGGAAGTTGTTGGCGGTGTTGCGCAGGCCGTTGACGTTGAACGAGCCCTCGCGGCCGCTGGTGCCGACGCCGTTCTGGTTCGATTCGAGGACGCCGGTCGAGAGCAGCGCCAGGCTCGAATAGGAGCGGCCGTTCAGCGGCAGGTTGACGATCTGCTGCCGCTCGATGACCTGGCCGCGCTCGCTCGAATCGGTCTCGAGCAGCTGGGCGCCGCCGGACACCTGGACCTCGTCGGTGAGCGCCGCCGACCTGCAGGCTGAAGTCGACGCGCTGCCGCGCGTTGACCGCCACGCTGACGTTCTTCGCCACCGACGGCGTGAAGCCCTGGACGGCGGCGCTGACCTCGTAGGAGGAGCCGACGCGGACGTTGAAGAACTGGTAGTTGCCGTTCTCGTCGCTCTGGGTTTCGGCGGTGATGCCGGTGTCGACGCTCTTCAGGGTGAGCGTGGCGCCCGGAAGCACCGCGCCGCTGCCGTCGCGGACGGTGCCGAGGACGACGGCGGTGTCGAATTGGGCGTGGAGGGGCAGGCCGCTGACGCACCACAGCGTCAGGCAGGCCCCGATCAGTCTCCACAGCGTGGACCGACGTCTGGTGCATGTGCGGGTCTCCTCGGGCGGCAGGGGCCGCCAACTTGTATAGACAGGCGGCATCCTGCCGCAAGGCCCGGGTCCTGTCAAGAACGCATGGAGCTGTGGCGGGAGGCCGCGCGGCGGCGGACGACGCTCGGCCGCGGGACAGAACGCTACCGGCCGCCGGATGTGGGCGGCGCGACGAACCGGCGACGGCGGTGTGACGCGGGCGGAGGAGCGACGAGGCCGACGTCGAACGTCGACTCCGGAGTCGTACCCGACGCCCGTCAGAACGAGATGTGCTCGTGCCGGATCTGGTCGGAGAGCCGCTGCTCGAGCAGGCCCAGCCGGACGCGGAACGTCGTCCGGTCGGCGCGGTAGTGATCGACCGCGTATTCGACCGGCACGCCCTGCGCGTAGCCGACCCGGCGGACCAGACAGGGCCGCCGAGCCGGGCGGCACGGTGAGCAGCGCCGCTTCCTCCGGCGCCAGCGTGATCGCCTCGATCGTCTGCACGGCGTCGGTCGGCCGGCTGCCGGTCGCCTCCATCAGGTCGTAGATCGATCGCTGGCTCAGGTCCTGCTTCAGGAACTGCGGGAACCGCGCCGCCGGCAGCCAGGTGTTGGCGATGACCAGCGGCTGATCGCCGCCCAGGCGCAGGCGCCGGACGAAGATCACCTCGGCGCCGGGGCGCAGGCCCAGATAGTGGAGCAGCGCCGAGTGCGGATCGTCGATCCGCTGCTTCTCGGCGGTGATGACCCGCGAGCCGGGCTTGATGCCGCGGTAGACCATGAACTCGCTGAAGCTGAACAGCTGGTCGAGATCCTGCTCGACGCGCGCGCTCGGCGACGAAGGTGCCGACCGCCTGGCGCGAGTAGACCAGGCCTTCGTCCTGCAGCTTGGCCAGGGCCCGCCGCACCGTGGCCCGCGCCGCCCGATGCTTGCGCACCAGCGCCGGCTCGGACGGCAGGCGGGTGTGCGCGGCGAGGCCGCGCGACAGGATGTCGTGGCGGATCGCGTCGGCGATCCGCAGGTACACGGGGCCGCGTCTCGCGGTCTTTCCTGGTGGGTGGGCTTGCGCATCGTCCGGGGAGCACTAAGATAATACTCGTCGTTCCTGTCTAGACTGCAGCTGGAGGCGCCGTGCGGAAGCTGAAAGGGTTCGGGTGTTCGGAATCGTGGTGGCCGGCGTGTCTGGCGGCCGTCTCGCTCGCGGCCAGCCCGCAATCGGCGCCGGTGGCGCCAGCCGCGTCACGACGGCGGCGGGGCCGGCGGTGCTGCTGATCTCCATCGACGGCCTGCACCCGAGCAACGTGCTGGAGGCCGATCGCTACGGCCTGAAGATTCCGACGCTGCGGCGGCTCCTGCGCGAGGGCGCGCACGCGACCGCCATGCGGGGCGTGCTGCCGACGGTCACCTATCCGAGCCACACCACGATGCTGACCGGCGTGTGGCCGGCGCGGCACGGCATGCCCAACAACGTGCCGTTCGATCCGCTCAACCGCAATCAGGGCGTCTGGTACTGGTACGCCGAGGACATCAAGGCGCCGACGCTGTGGGACGCGGCGAAGGCCGCCGGCTACGTCGTCGGCAGCGTCAGCTGGCCGGTCAGCGTCGGCCGCGCCGGGGATCGACTGGAACATTCCCGAGTACTGGCGGGCGATGAAGTCGCCCGAGGAAATCAAGCTGGTGCGGGCCATCTCGACGCCGGGGCTGTTCCGCGATCTCGAGCCGGTCGCCGGCCGCTACACCAACGACCTCGACGACGCGATTCCCGGCGACGAGGCGCGCACGCGCTACGCGGTGGCGATGATCGGCCGGAAGCAGGTGCGCTTCCTGACCATCCACATGGCCGGCTTCGATCACGTCGAGCACGACGCCGGGCCGTACAGCGCCGAGGCCGTTCCGCGTGCTCGAGGCGATCGACGCGATGGTCGCCGAGATGGAGACGGCGATGCGCGCCGCCGATCCCAAGGCCATCGTCTGCATCGTGTCCGACCACGGCTTCGCCGCCACGACGAAGGAGATCCATGTCAACGCGGCGCTGGCCGAGGCCGGCCTGATCCGCCTGACGCCGCCGCGGCCGGCGGCGCCGCAGACGATCGCCGACTGGGACGCCGCCGCCTGGAACTCCGGCGGCTCCGCCGCGATCATGCTGAAGAACTCCGGCGATCGGGCCGTGGCGACGAAGGTCGAGCAGCTGCTGCGCACGCTCGCGGCGGATCCGGCCAACGGCATCGCCGCCATTCTCGATCCGGCGCAGATTGCCGCGATGGGCGGCGCCGCCTGGACCGGCCTTCGTCGTCGATCTGCGCCCCGGCTACGCGGCCGGCGGCGCGCTCACCGGCCCGATCGTGCGCGACCGCACGACGACGGGCGGTGCGCACGGCTACGCGCCGACGCATCCCGGAACTGCTGGCCTCGTTCATCATCGCCGGACCGGGCATCGCGGCCGGGAAGAACCTCGGCGAGATCGACATGCGCGCCATCGCCCCGACGCTGGCCGCGTCTGATGGGGGTCCCGCTGCCGACGGCCGACCTGAAGCCGTTCGACGTCGCCGTGCAGGGGGCCGCAGCGCGGTGAACACGACATCCGTCCGGCGACCCACCGAGATCGGCGGCCGCTGTCGTCGCGTAGAACCCGGTTCGGGTCGAGCGTGAGGACGCGTCGCATCGGCACCCAGGCCGCCGACATCGCTGCCGCCAGCATGAGGACTGCGATGCCGCCGAGCACGGCGGGCTCCGGGCGTCGTCATCTCCCAGAGCAGACTGTTGAGGATCTTGCCCAGCCCGATTCCGCCGCCGACGCCGAGCATCACGCCCGAGCACGACGGGCCGGAGCGACTGCGTGAGCAGCATGACGGACGACCTCGCCGCGGCTCGCGCGCCGAGCGCCATGCGGATGCCCACCTCCGTCGGCTCGCTGCCCGACGACCCACGACGTTACGCCGTAGACGCCGACCATCGCGAGCAGCACGGCCAGCGCGCCGAACATCGTGAACAGCGACGTCAGGAAGCGGGCGTCTCGTCACCGATTGCCAGTTCGCGATCTGGTCCGCCATTGTCCGGACGTCGTTCGCGGTCTGGTCCGTGTCGACATCCGCCACCGCGGCGGCGAGCGGGCGGATCAGCGGGCGCGGAGTCGCCGGTCGAGCGGACGAGCAGTATCTTCCGCGTGTGCAGCCACTGATCCTCGCTGCCGTACTCGCGCAGGTGCTGCCGGAACGGCACGTAGACGACGCCGGGCGTCTGGGTGAAGTAGGACGGGTAGCCGACGTCGGCGACGACGCCCACGATCTCGCGCGGCTGCGGCTCCTCGAACGTCCCCGGCTGGCCGCCCCATCCGATCGAGACGCGGATGGTCTGGCCGAGCGGATCTCTTGCCGGCGAGATGGCGATCCGCGAAGGTCTCGTTGACGACCGCCACCCAGGGCGCGGCGGCCGACGTCACGCGCATCGACGCCGCGGCCGCTCAGCAGACGCAGGCCCAGCGTGTCGAACGCCTGCGCATCGACCTCGGCGAAGTCGGCCAGCAGCCGGCTCTCCTTCGGCGCCGTGCGATCGCCCAGCGAGACGTAGTGCATCCAGACGTCCATCGGCAGGCGGCTCATGATGCCGGCCTTCGAGACGCCCGGCAGCGCTCGCACCCGCTCGAGGAGCCGGTCGTAGAACACCTCGGCCTGCGGCGTCACGAGGTTCGTGTCGTGCGGGTCTTGCGAAAGTAGCTGGGACCCCCGAGCAGGATGTCGGCCGTCAGCAGCCGTTCGGGATCGACGCCGGGCAGCTCGACGCTGCTCGGACACGAGGCCGCGCAGCATGAGGCCCGCGCCGACCAGCAGGACCATCGACAGCGCGACCTCGGCAACCAGCAGCGCGACGCTCCCGCGTCGTCGTCCGGCCGCCGCTGGTCCTGCCCCCGTCCTTGAGCACGTCGTTCAGATCCACCCGCGACGCCCGCCATGCCGGCAGCGAGGCCGAAGGCCAGGCTCGATAGCATCGAGATCGCCACGGCGAAGCCGAGGACGTTGCGCATCGATCGCGACGTGGCGCAGGAAGGTGGGGAATTCCTCGGGCGCGATCCGCGGGTACAACCTGGTGCCGATCGCCGCCAGCGCGATGCCGCAGGCGCCACCGGCTACCGACAGCAGCAGGTTCTCGGTCACGAGCTGCTTCACGAGCCGCCCGCGACCGGCTCCCGCCGCTGCTCGCAGCGCGAGTTCCTTCTGTCGGCCGACACCCGCCACGAGCAGCAGGTTGGCGACGTTCGCGCAGCCGATGAGCAGGACGAAGCCGACCGTCCCGACAAGGAATGTGAGCATTCGCTCGGTTCCGCCGAACAGCGACTCGTGCATCGGCACCACGCGCGCGCCCAGCAGTCCCCGGCTTGTCGCCGCGTGCCTCCTTCAGTTGCCGACTGATGGCGGTCAGCTTCTGCCGCTGCTGCTTCGGCGGAGACGCCAGGTTTCAGCCTTCCGATCGCCGTCATCCACCGAGCCTGCGGAATCTTCCGGAGGTCGCTCGCCGCCCAGAAGGCGACGCCTTCGACGTCGGGCGTCAGCTCGAATCCGCGCGGCATCACGCCGAGGACGATCCTGCGGCTCCGCCGTCGACGCGCATCGTGCGCCCGATGGCGTCCGCCGCGCCGTCGAACTGGCGCTGCCACGTGGTCGTCGCTGATGACGATGCCGCGGGCTTCCTTCTCCTTCACGACGTCGTTGAAGTCATCGAGCCGATAGGTGCGCCCGAGGATCGGCGCCACGCCGGTGACCGACAGCCCGTTCACGTCGACCGGCGTCTGCGACACTGGCGCCCGAACGTCGACGTCGGACTAGCGCCCGGCGGCGGCAGCGGCCGTACCGATGGTCCTGGCCAGGTGGTAGGCGAAGACCACGCCCTCGTCGAACGACTTCACCAGGATGCGCTCGTCCTTGCCGTGCGCGCGATAGTCGTCCGGGTCGTAGGCGATGCCGGTCGTGCCGTAGACCGGAATCCCGGCCATCCGCAGGTAGCGGCCGTCGGTCGCGCCGGTGTCCATGAACGGCGCGATCGGCACGACCGGCGCGGCGCCCCACGTCGCGCCGCGCGGCCGCTTCGATCGCCGAGAGCGGCTCCTGCGCCAGCGGTGACGGCGGACTGGGCTCGGCCGGCTTGATCGGCGCCACCGCGATCGCTGGATCGGCGAGCACCCGCACCAGCGTCGCCTGCACCGCCCCGGCATCCTCGCCGGGGATGATCCGGCAGTTGACGGTCGCCTGCGCCGTCTGCGGCAGCGCGTTCTCGGCGTGCCCGGCCTGCAGCAGCGTGGCGACGCAGGTGGTGCGCAGCAGCGCGTTGTGGAAGGCCGACTTGGCGGAAAGCCGGCCGGCGGCGGCCGCATCCGGAGTCGCCCGCGCGACCGCCGTCATGTCGGCCCGGTCGGCGCCCGAGAGCGGCGCCATCTTCTCGAAGTAGGCGCGGGTCACGTCGGTCAGCTGCACCGGGAACTCGAAGGCGGCCAGCCGCTGCAGCCCGGCGGCGAGCCGGTAGATGGCGTTGTCCTTCGGCGGCATCGAACTGTGCCCGCCGGGGTTCTTCGTGGTCAGCGTGAACGACGCGAAGACCTTCTCCGAGGCCTGGACGTCGAGCACCGCCAGCCGGCCGGCGAGGATTTCGCCGCCGCCGGTATCGACGTTCATCGCATAGGCCGCGTCGATCAGCTCGCGCCGGTTGGCGAGGATCCACTCGACGCCGTTGTCGTCGCCACCTTCCTCGTCGGCGGTGAGGGCGAGGATCAGATCGCGATCGGGCACGAACGACTCCTGGCGGAGCCGCAGGAACGCCGCCGCCAGCGTCGCCGCGCCGCCCTTGACGTCGATGGTGCCGCGTCCATAGAAATAGCCGTCCTTCTCGGTCAGGACGAACGGATCGAGCGACCAGTCCTCGCGCCGGGCCTCGACGACATCGAGGTGCGCGAAGAAGAGCACCGGCTTGCGGGCGCCGGTGCCGCGATAGCGAACGACCAGGTTCCCCCGGGTCTTGGCCGCCTGGCCGGTGCCGGCGACGACGACCACGTCGGCCTTCGGGAAGCCCGCTGCGATGAAGCGGGCCGCCAGCTTCTCCGCGGCGATCGTCGTGCTGCCGCTCGAGTGCGTGGTGTTGGTCTCGATCAGCTCTTTGAACAGATCGCGGCCCGAATGCCGTTGATTCGCCGCACGGGGTCTGGCCGGCTGCCGGCATGACCACGCGACCAGAAGCCGAGCGTACAGCCCGCGGACGATTCATGTCTGCGAAACCGAAGCGCTGGCGGCGGATCGATCCGTCGGAGCCCCCTGATAGACTCCACCGCACTCGATGGACGTCACACGGCTGCTGACGCGATGGGCCGGCGGCGATCAGAATGCCCTTGGCGAGCTGATCCCGGTGGTCTATGCCGAGTTGCGGAGCTGGCCGATCGCCAGATGCGCCGCGAACGTGCCGATCACACCTTTCAGGCCACTGCCCTCGTTCACGAAGCGTTCGTCCGGCTGACCGAGACGCGCAATGCTGGCTTGCGGAGCCGCGTCCCTTCATGTCCGCGCGCAGGCATGCGCCGCATCCGGCTCGAGTAGCCCGCTGACCACCCGGCGCGCCGCCGCCAGAGCGCGTCACCCGTCGATCTCGACCAGGTGCCGAACGTCGGCGCGACGTCCGAGCGACCGGTCCCCTCGACGATGCCCTCGACGTATCACCGCGGTCCGCGCGCGTCGCCCGACGTGAGCGCGCAGCTTCCGCCGCCTCTCCATCGAGGAAACCGCGACCCTCCTGGGCATTTCGCCGGCGACCGTCAAACGTCGCGCGTTCACCCGGTTCGGGTTGTACCGCGTCCACGCTCGCCTGACCGGCATCGGCAACCGGTGCGCACGCCGCCGCAGTCATCGGCCGCCGCGACAGCATCGCGCGGCTGCGCACTCCGGCAGCACGCCAGGTTGAGAGCCGTGGCAGGCATCTCCCTCGAACAGTTGCCATTGTCCTCGAGGAGCAGGAGTCCAGGTCGCTCACCCCGAGTCCGAACGGATTGGACGGGTCGGGGTCGGTGCCGTTGTTCCGCAGCCGGTTCCGGATCACGCGGTTGTTCGCCGCTGCGCTGTCCAGCGCGAACCCTGACGGCATCCTCGGGTCCGTCGCACAGTCGAACGGGCCGCCGGACATCACCACGCAGTAGTCGGCAATGCCGATCCCGACGAAGCCGTGGTTGTCGATGATGTTCCGGGTGATCAGGGAATCGTCGGCGCCGAGGTGGAAGATGCCGATGCCCGACGGCACCGTCGACAGCGGCGAGCCCGCGGTATTGATCTTGTTGTTGTCGTGGATGTAGTTGTCGCTCATCGTGACCTGCTGCAGGTCGGGTCGGCCGGCGAAGGCGTCAGCAGGAACATGATGGCCATGCCGACGGAGTTGCCCCGTGCCTCGTTCCGCGTGAGCAGGATGTCGTCGCTGCTCGAGACTTCCAGGCCGACGTGCGCCGCCGTAGCAGTGACACCGTATCACGACGGCGTCGGAAGATGCCGTAGTCTTGTTTCCGACGCGAATGCATGTCGACGAAGGCGAAGCCATCGACGTTGCGCGTGAAGAGGCCGTTGTTGGTGAAGTCCTTGATGATCATGCCGCTGATCGACAGGTTGTCGATCGTGGGCTCGGTCACAGCAGCCGGCGGACGCCCTGCCGCAGCGCAGGGCGGCGCCAGGTCCAGTGCGACGATGCCCTTCCGCTGGCCGCCGTCGTTCTGCTGCACGACCTTCTTCTTCGCGGTCGAAAGCCCGATCAGATGGACGCCCTGGGTGATGCTGAGCCCGTTGGCGGCCCCGCCGTCTCCCGGTGTGTGCCGGGCAGCACGTAGATCCAGCTCCCGTCAGCCTCCGTGACGATCGCTCGCCGGACGACGTCATCGGCCGAGGTCGATCGCCTGGATATTGCCGCCGTCCAGGACTCCCGTGACGCGGCCGACGACGTTGCCGCGTCGGTCCTTGACGACCAGCGAGAAGGTATCGCGTCCGCGTCCAGGCTCGCCGCGATCCGTCCGGACGCCGACCTGATCCCGGCCGAACGTTCCAGGGCCGCGCCCGAACCGACCGCGACGGCGCCGTTGCAGCGACGGCCGGAAGCGGGTTCGTCCGAGAGGCGATCAGAAGCGACGCTGCGTCGAATCGATCGGCGGACCTGCCGATTCCGGCGTAACCTCGTCGTCGTCGCCGCGATCCTATCGTTGATCGTCCCGATTGGCAGGCCCTGGCTTCGTGACCCAGAATCGAGCCGGCCGACCTCCCGGCCGCGCACCCGTGCGGCGCCGAAGAGACAGCGGTGATGCTGCCCGGCGGCGTCGATGCTGCCGCCGCCGTACATCGTCCCTCGGTCGCCGGCGTAGTCGTCGCCGTGACCGTGACCGTGAAAGCCGCGGTGTGGACGTTGCCGGCGCGGCCGTCGCCGAGCGGCTCACCGTCGTCGACGACCGGCACGCTGCCCGACGCCGGCAGGCAACTGGCGCCAGCGAGGCCGCTGCCCGCATCCAGGCGCTCGGCGGCGGATAGGTCACGGTCGCCCGGCCGGGTTCGTCGCCGCGGTCTGATTGGCCGGGATGGCGAGCGAGGGGGAGTCAGGTCGACGTTGATGCCGGCGATCGTGGCGGTGGCGACGTTCCGCGCGGTCGCGAGGCGGCTCCGGCGTCGGCCTGCGCCTTCGGCCGACAGGACGATGTGGGCCGGCGGCTGCCTGGGCCAGGCCGGAACCGACATCGCTGCACTGGAAGCTCGTCGATCGTGCCGGGCTGTCCCCCGGCCTCCCCATCCAATCGAGGCGTGGATCGACTGTCCAATGGGGTTCTTGCCGGGGAAATGGCGATCCGCGAAGGTCTTGTTGATGACGGCCACCCAAGGTGCGCCGGCCAGGTCCCGCGGATCGACGCCGCGGCCGTTCAGGACGCGTCCTGCGACGTTCTCGAAGGCCTGGTCATCGACTTCGGTGAAGTCCATCACCTCGCGAACACCCAGCTGACGCCGTCCGCGTTCCGCGAACCAGACGCTGCCGGTAATCTCCTTCAGCGCCCGGTGCCGTGCCGGCCCAGCGTGACGATGTGCGTCCACACCTCCAGTCGGATGTCGTTCAGACAGCCGCTGATCCCGCGGCCCCGGGTGACGCCCGGCAGGGCCCGCACGCTCGATGTCAGACGGACTGTCGAACGGGACCTCCAACGTCGTGAGGATTGCCGCTGCACGTCGACGTTCGACATCAGGTCGGTGCGTCCGACCGTGCCGCGGTGTTGACGCCCGTTGCGAAGGGCCGCAGGACCAACCGTGGATCGGACAGCAGTTCCCCGATCGAGGACTCGAGCGGCACGGTGCCGTCGCCGCTGTCCGGCGCGACCACGTCCACACAGCAAGCATTCGCCGGGCGGGCGTCGCGGCCGACGAAGTCCTCGAAAGGGGCGATCGGACTGAACCCGAAGCAGGCGGAGGTCGGGCCGAGCGCTTCCGTGGCGTGGACCGGAGCGTCGCCAGCGTTGCTGCCGTAGATCGACGCTGACGGCGGCCTGATCGGCGAAGGCGTTGGCCTCGCCGAGCACGATGTCGCCGTCGAGCCCGTCGTTCAGATTGAGGCCGCAGGCAGTTGCGCAGCGCCGGGAACGCGTCACGTTGGCGACGCCAAGGCCGAAATCGATGAAGTCGTAGGTCGCGAGCAACGCGCGGGCGGTGGGGACGCACTCGTCGACGAAACACATCTCCGGCGCGTCCAGACACTGCGGCGCCTGCAAGAGGCGAGGCTCATGTCGTAGTCCGTACCGGCAATCACATGGTCGCGCAGCACCTTCTGGCCGGCGCGATCGATGATCTTCGACAGCACCATCTGGAACGCGCGATCGACGACCGAGTTGTCGCGGCAGCGGATTCCACGCCTTGGACGCGCCCCGATTCGGCACGCCGACCATGATCAGGTTCTCGATCCGCGTCAGCCGTCGCCCGGGATGCACTCCGCGATAGGCGGCGTCTGCACGTAGGTCCGCGCCACCAGCCGCCGGTGCTGTGGGCGATCACGTCGACGCCGTCCAGCAGCGGCTCGCCGGACGCAGGATGGTCCAGCGCTCGGCGACCTCCCGCAGGATGTCCCCGAGTGTCGACCCCGTACAGCAACTGGCCGGCGCTGATCGCTGCGCGGTGATGCCGTAGATCCGGCCGTCGATCCGCCCGTCGTTCGGGCCGGGTGGCAGCCGCCAGTCGTAGTTCACCACGAACAGGTCGCGAAACTCCTGATAGCCGGCCTGTTCGAAGGTCTCGATGAGGTCGCCGTACGCGCAGAGAGCGGATCGACCTGCAGCTCACCGGGTTGACGCCGCGATGCGTCAGCCAGAACAGGTCGTTGTCGGATCAGTCGCGAAGTGGCACCGCTCCCCGGATGATCAGCACCGTACGACGCCCGGTGCGAAGCTGACGGAAAAGAGAAGCCACCGGAGACCGCGCCATTCGTAACAGCAGTTGAAGCCGACGTTGGTCTGGGCCAGCACGCGGAGCTTCGAAGCGAGGACGCGCGCATTCGATGGACGGCGACGTCGCGCAGGAACGCCCGGGACTCCTCCGCGCACGAGCTGTCGGACTGCAGAGCCTAGGCCGACCACCGCGAGTCCGATGCCACGCACCGCCGGCCAGCACGAGGTTCTCGATCCACGAGCATGCTTCACCGCCGAGTCGCGAGCTCGGAAGTGTGTGACGTTCGCCGAAGCCTGCGCTGAAGCCGCCCGCGACCGGCCCCCGCCGCCGCCCGCAGGGCTCACATTCAGCGTCAGAGACTTCGAGCGCTGCCGACACCGGAGCCGACCATGCGGGGTTCGTTTCGCTGCCCGGAACGGCTGGCGGTGGCGGCGATGGTGCGCCCACTCCTGATCTGCTTGTGCGTCCTGGATGTTCGCAGGGTCGGCCACGTAGCCGTTGTGGACGCAGCCGATAGCACTCCGCCGCCGACGCACCTGCGCCGACAGCGGTTGGCCGGCGCCGCCGACGAGGACGGCGATGGCCGCGAGCACGCCCTCGGGATTCCGCCAACACAGCCCCGGCACGTCAGCCATCGATGCTGCAACGTCACGTCCGTCACACCCTGAATCGCCGGTTACTAGACATCGCGGCAGGCGTGATAGGTTCGGCTCATCCATGGTTCAGGACGCGTGGTTCTGGAGGAGGCGGAGCGTCTCTTCGCCGACGCCATCGAGCTGCCGCCGGCCGAGCGCGAGCCCTTTCTCGACGCGCACTGCGGCGCGCGTGATCCGCTCCGGCTCGAGGTCGAATCCCTGCTCGCGGCCCACGTCCGCGCGAGCTTCTCGCCGCCGCGCTCGCCGACGGCCGCCCGCTTCCGCCGATCGCTGTTTCGGCAAGACGATCGACGCTTCCGGCTCCTCGGCAGATCGGCGAAGGCGGCAGACGGCCGTCATCCGCCGAGCGTGCCACGGCGAGTTCGCGCAGCGGTGGCGATCAAGCTGATCGACGTGGCGCTGCGGAGCGCCGCCGCCGTGCGCGGCTTCCGGCCGAGCGGCAGATGCTCGCCAGCCTGCAGCACCCGCACATCGTCACGTTGCCGAGGCGGGATCACCGACGAGGGACATCCGTACCTGTGATGGAGGCATCGACGCGATGCCGATCCGCGGCTACTGTACGAGCGCGGATCGGTCTGCGGCCGCTGCGGCTGTTCCGAGATGTGTGCGGCGCCGTGCAGCATGCCCACGGCCACGCGATCGTGCACCGCGATCTCAAGCCGCGAACATCCTGGTGACGGCCGACGGCGCACCCAGGTGCTCGACTTCGGTGTCGCTAGGCTGATCGACGAGCCGGCGTCGGCTGACGCCGAGGCGACCGCCTGGCGTCGGGCGCTGACGCCGAACTACGCCGCCCGGAGCAGCTCGCCGGCGCGCCGGTGACCATCGCCGCGGACATCGACGCGCTCGGCGTGCTGCTCTACGAGCTGCTCACCGCGCCCGGCCTGTACGAGACGGCGGACAGGACGCTCGCCGAGATTCGTGGCGATCGTCGTGGAGGGCCGGGTGTCCGGCCGAGCGCGGCACCGCCGGCGGACTCCGTCGCCTACCCGCTCACCGCCTCGAGGGTGATCTCGACGCGATCGTCCTGAAGGCGATGAGCAAGGAGCCAGGGCGGCGCTACGCCTCGGCGCGCGAGCTGTCGGACGACATCGAGCGGCATCTGCAGGGCCGGCCGGTGCTGGCGCGAGAGCCGTCCCTCGGCTACCTCGCTCGAACCCTGATCCGGCAGCACCGTGCCGCCGCCGCGGCGGTGGCCGTCTCGCTCGTGGCCCTGATCGGCGCGTTGGGTGTCTCGCTCTGGCAGATCCGGGTGGCGCGCACCGAGCGTGATCGCGCCGCGGCCCGGTTCGCCGATGTCCGTCAGCTGGCCGGCGCCCTGATCTTCAAGATTCACGACCAGGTCACGCCGCTGCCCGGCTCGACGCCGGTCCGCCAGGCGATCGTCGCCGAAGCGCTCACCTATCTCGAGCGTCTCAGCCACGATCCGGCCGTGGACGACGGGCTGCGGATCGAACTGGCGAAGGGCTATCACCGGATCGGCAAGGTGCAAGGGCTGCCGAGCGAGCCCGACCTCGGCGACCGCGCCGGAGCCATCGACAGCCTCGGCAAGGCCGTCGAGTTGCTGCGGCCGATGACGACGCGAGCGACCGTGCCGCGCGAGGCCGATCTCGAGTTCGGTCGGGCGCCTGTCGCTGGCCATGACCCCCAACCTGGCGCAGCGCGAGACAAGGCATCCGCGGCCGCCCGGGACGCCGCTGCCGTGGCCGAGCCCCAGCTACGGCGCGACCCGTCCTACACCCGAGGTGCGCCGCCTGGTGGGATCCGCATGTTCCAGGCCGCGATCATCGCCACCGACGCGGAGTGCCTGCCGCTGTGGCGGCGCGCCGGCGCGGTCTTCGAGGCGCTCCTCGCCGAAGAGCCTGGACAATGCCGATCGCCAGCGTAACGTCGCCCTGGTCGAGAAGTATGTCGGCACCTACCACCAGCGGCAGGGCGACCTCGCGGCGGCTCGCCCGCACTTCGAGCGGGCGCTGGCACTCGATCGACGGCGATTGGCGGTGGCTCCGACGAGCCGGCAAGCGCAGTTCGATGTGGCGATCGACCTCGGCAACATCGGCCTGGCCGCGCGCGGGCACCGACCGTCTGGCCGATGCCGCGACCGCCTACCAGCAAAGTGCCGCGCTGCGGACGGCCCTGTCCGAGTCCGATCCGAAGGACGTGATGGCACGCGCGCGCCTGGCCTACGTCCACACCCGGCTGGCGATCGTCTACGCGGACATGCAGCGCGGCGCACAGGCCCTCCACCATGCCCGCCTGGCCGTCGAGCTCAGCGAGCCGCTGGCGCGGATCGATTCGATCCATCGCGCCTCCCTTGCCGACGCGTTCGTGGCGCAGGGTCGGGCCGAACAGATGGCTGGCCGCCAGGAGGCCGCCTGCGCTGCGTTCCGCCGATCGTCGGCGATCGTGGGAACGGTGCCGCGTGACAACGTGGCCTCGGCGAATCAGGCGGCCGCCCTGGCCCAGAAGTTGAACCCGCTCCTGGCGTCTTGCGACAGCCACGAATCGCCGAGGGCCGGGAGCGAGTGACAGCGGCCGCCGTGCCCCGACCCGGGATGTCTACAGGTAGCTGAGCCACCAGTCGCGGCGTCGATCCTTGACGCCGGCCACCCACCGGCACAGCGGATACAGCGCGAGCACGACCAGCACCCACACCAAGTAGACGCCCGGCAGCCCGAAGCCGTAGCCCTTGGGAAAGAACTGGAAGACCGTCAGGAACTGGTGCGCCTCGAAGCCTTGCATCGTGCCGAGCACCGCGCTGCCGGCGTGCAGCAGATAGAGGTGGGCGACGTAGAAGGCGAACGGCGCCCGTCCGAACGTGACGAGCGGAGCGCGGATGACGTCGGGCACCGAGTCCGCGACGGCGCACAGGATGGCGGCCGGACCCAGGGTCATCAGCAGGAAGAGCAGGCTGGGCGGATACTTCGTGGTGTTGAGGAAGTCGATGGCCGTGCGGATCAGACTGGCGTCCAGCAGGCTGGGCGGGTACTTCGTCGTGTTGAGGAAGTCGATGGCCGTGCGGGTCAGGCTGGCGTCCTGGTGCCACGGATTGGGATCGCCGTAGATGCCGGTGGCCCGAATCAGGACGAACGCCACGGTCGCGGCGATGCCGAAGGCGAGCAGCACGGTCCGTCGGCGCGCCGGCGGCGCTTCGAACACCCCCGCGGTCCCGAATCCGAGCAGCATCACGCCGATCCACGGCAGGAGCGGATAGGTGAAGCGAATGATGATCGGGCCGGCGAGGTAGGTCGTCTGCGCGTGCAGCGCGGCCCACAAGGGACCGCCCGTGCTGGTATCGAGCAGCGCCGTCTGTGGCCACACCGGGTCGAGGAGGTTGTGCCCCAGCAGCACCGCGGCGCCGAGCCAGGCGCACGTCGGTCGGCCGAGGAACTGCGCCCCGGCCAGCACCACCATGCTGGCGCCGATGGCGTAGATGACCTGCATCGGCATCCGCACGAGCCCGCCCAGTTCCTCCATCCCCCAGGGCGAGAACGTCCAGGCGGTGGAGATGACCAGCGCCTCGATCAGGATCAGCCAGGCGCCGCGCGAGAGCAGGAAGCGGCCCAGGTCCGATCGACTCGCGACGCGCCACCATCAGGCCGGCGCTGGTGCCGGCCAGGAAGACGAAGGTGGGCGCGCAGAAGTGCGTGATCCACCGCGTGATGAAGAGCCCCGCTCCGATGTCGGGGTTGGCCGCCGGCTCCAGCACGCCGGCGGACATGAAGAAGTCCCGCGAGTGATCGATCGCCATCATCACGATGGCCAGGCCGCGCAGCATGTCGATGCTGGACAGCCGATAGGCACGCGCGCCCGCCGTCACCGGCACGGGGCGCCCATCAACCGGGCGTGACTGGCACACGGCATCGATTGTAGTGGGGAAGCGCGATTCCGAGCGTCGCCGGCTGTGACAAGATGCGCCCGACGTCGGCACGGCGCTTCACGCCGTCCGAGATCGACAGGAGCCGTACGGACGATGCACCATCACACTCCGCGTCCGCTTCACTGGATCGCCTGCCTGTTCACCGCCGCCTGCAGTGTCGCCGATGCCGACGCGCAGAGCCATCACCGCGGCCGGTCGGCCGGCCCGGCTCGACGTGCGCGTCGCCGGCGAGCGAAGCATTCGCGTCACGCTGATGCCGATCGACGTCGCGGGCGAGTTCCCCGTCACTCCGGCCATCGTGGATCGCCGCTACGCGGCTCCGGCGCTGTCGCTGCGCGAGATCACCCGGCCGGTGCGAAAGACCGTCGGGGCACTGACGGTCGAGGCGCGGCCCAACCCCTTGACGCTGCGCATCACCAACCGCGCCGGCGCGCTGGTCCAGGAGATCGTCTTCGAGCGCGACGGCACGCTCTCGTTCCGGCTCGACGAGCACCCGGTGCTCGGCCTGGGCGAAGGCGGACCGCTGCCGGCCAAGGGCACGCCCTGGCGCGAGCAGCCGGTGCAGTTCGATCGCCGCGGACAGCTCGACACGATGCAGCCGCGCTGGCAAGCCGACATGTACGGCTCGCGCAACCCGGCCGCCATGCTGCTCGGCACCGGCGGCTGGGGCCTGTTCGTCGCCGCCCCGTGGGGCCAGGTCGACCTCCGCGCGTCCGATCGCGGCGTCTTCATCCCGTGGCGTCCGAGCGACGCCGAGCGCGTCGCCGCAGAACGAGCGCAATCAGCAGCAGGCGCTGGCCAAGGGCCTGCCGCCGCCCGACGCCGTCGTGCCGGGCGCCTTCGACCTGTTCGTCTTCGACGCCACCGAGCCGGCCGCGGCGCTGAAGGACTTCTCGGCGATCACCGGCCCGGCGGCGATGCCGCCGCTGTGGGCCCTCGGCTACATGCAGTCGCATCGAACGCTCGAAGACGACGCGCAGATGGTCGGCATCGTCGACACGTTCCGCCGCAAGCAGATTCCGCTCGACGCGGTGATCTATCTCGGCACCGGCTTCACGCCGCGCGGCTGGAACACGAAGCAGCCGTCGTTCGACTTCAACCCCGAGGTCTTCAGGCGCGACCCCGCGGCGGTCATCGCCGACCTGCACGCGCGGCAGCGTGAAGGTCGTGGTGCACATGGTGCCGTGGGATCGCGACCGGCTGCCGACGCTGCAGGGGACGATTCCGCCGCGGCCGGGCGAGCCGCTCGACGACGTCGCACTCGCGACCTACTGGCAGCAGCACGTGCCGCTGGTGAAGGCCGGCGTCGACGCGTTCTGGCCCGACGAGGGCGACTGGTTCAACCTGCACGAGCGCATCAAGCGCCATCAGCTCTACTACCAGGGCCATCTGTCAGACGACGCCGAACGTCCGGCCGTGGAGCCTGCAGCGCAACGGCTACCCGGGCATCGCGCAGTGGGGCGGCTGGGTCTGGTCGGGCGACACCGACAGCTCGTGGAAGACGCTCGAGGCGCAGATCGCCGTCGGCCTCAACTACTCGCTGAGCATCGGTCCGTACTGGGGCTCGGACATCGGCGGCTTCTATGCCGAACAGCGAGCTGACCGGCGAGCTCTACGCCCGCTGGTTCCAGTTCGCCGCGTTCTGCGGATCGTTCCGCTCGCACGGCCGCACCTGGTGGACGCGGCTGCCCTGGGGCTGGGGCCTGGGCGAGATGGGGCCGCGCGAGCACAACAACACCAACGCGCCGATCCCGCCGGACGACCGGCGCAACATCCTGCGCGTCGGAGCTGAACAATCCGGCCATCGAGCCGGTCGCCAGGAAGTACGCCGAGCTGCGCTACCAGCTGCTGCCCTACACCTACACGCTGGCGTGGGAAGCGCGCGATCGCGGCCTGCCGCTGATGCGGGCGATGTGGCTGCACTATCCCGACGACGTGCGCGCCCGCGGGCTGGGCACGCAGTTCCTGTGGGGCCGCGATCTGCTGGTCGCGCCGGTGTTCACCAAGGGGGCGACGTCGCGCGAGGTCTACCTGCCCGAGGGCGACTGGTACGACTGGTGGACGAACGCGAAAGTGACCGGCGGCGTCACCGTCACGCGGCCGGTCGATCTCGCGACGATGCCGATCTATGTCCGCGCCGGCGCGATCGTCCCCGTCGATCCGGTCCGGCAGTACACCGCGCAGCCGGTCACCGAGCCGACGACGCTCAAGGTCTACACGCGGCGCCGACGGCCAGTTCACGCTCTACGACGACGACGGCATCAGCCAGGACTACCTGGCGGGGCGGGGCAGCTGGATCCGGATGACGTGGGACGACGGGGCGCGGCGACTGACGCTCGAACCTGGCGCCCCGAAGGGATCCACCAACCTGGCCACGGCCGCGCGCCTTTCGCGTCCTCCTGCTGCCGGCCGGCACGACACGGGACATCAGCTACGACGGCACGCGCGTCGAGATCCGCTTCTGAGCCTCGCTGCCCGTGACGGTTTCACGGCCAGCAGGGATGACCGTGGCCTCCAGTCGCTCCCGCGCCACTCCACTTGACATGCCAGTGGACGCCGTGCCAGGCTTCACTGCGATGGCCAGTGAACGCGTCGAGCTGCTGCAGGGCACCCTCGATCTGATCGTGCTGCGGGCCCTGTCGACGATGGGGCCGCAGCATGCCTACGGGCTCGCCGCCCGCCTCGAGCAGGTGGCCGACGACCCGTTCCCGCTCAACCAGGGCACGATGTACGCCGCCCTGACCCGCCTCGAGCAGAAGGGGTGGATCAAGGGCGCGTGGCAGCGGACCGAGAGCAATCGCGAGGCGAAGTACTACGCCATCACCAAGGCCGGCCTGCGCGCGCTCGACGAGCAGGTCGAGCGCTGGCGCAAGCTCTCCGGCCTCGTCAACAAGCTGATCGTCGGCGCCTCCTGAGGACCACGCCAATGTCGGAACCCCGCCGCCTCCTCCAGCGCCTGCTGTCGTTCCTGCGCGTCGGCCGCGCCGAGCGCGAGCTGACGCGCGAGCTGGCCGCCCACTTGCGCCAGCTCGAAGAGGACTTCGTCCGCCAGGGCCTGCCGCCCGGCGGAGGCGCGCCTCGCCGCGCGCCGAGCCTTCGGCGGCGTCGAGCAGGCGAAGGAAGCGCAGCGCGATGCGCGATCGATCCGCTGGCTCGACGAGCTGCGCCAGAACGTCCGCTACGCCATCCGGACGTTGCGTCGCGCGCCCGGCTTCACCGCCGTCGCCGTGCTCACGCTGGCCCTCGGCATCGGCGCCAACACCGTCATGTTCAGCATCATGAACGCGACGATGCTGCAGCGGCTGCCGTTCCCGGAGCCGGAGCGGCTGGCGATGCTGTGGCATGGCCTCGGTCAAGGACCGCGCCAACGTCAACATCGTCTCGATGCCGAACTACCGCGACTGGCTCGAGCGCAGTCGATCCTTCGCCAGCATCGGGCTGATGGACTCGGCCGGCCGCGGCTACAACCTCACCGGCCAGCGGCGATCCCGAGCGGACGCCGGGACTCCGCGTGACGGCCAGCTTCTTCGAGGTGCTCGGCATCCAGCCGATGCTGGGGCGCACGTTCACCGAAGGACGAGGAAGAAGCCGGCCGCGACCGTGTCGTCGTCCTCAGCCACGGGCTGTGGACGCGCCGCTACGCCGCCGATGCCGCCATCGTCGGCACGACCATCCAGATCGACGGCAAGGCGCACCTCGTCGTCGGCGTCATGCCGGCGTCGTTCGTCGTCGAGTACGGCAGCCGCCGCGAGCTGTGGGTGCCGGTCGGCTGGACGGAAGGCGATCGCGACCGCACCTCGAACTCGTTCCTCGCCATCGGCCGCCTGAAGCCGGACGTCACGATGACGCAGGCGCGCAGCGAGATGGACACGATCGGCCGCGCGCTGTCGGCGCAGTATCCGGTCGAGAACGTCGAACCAGACCGTGGTCGTCGAGCCGATGAGCGAATACGGCATGCAGCGCAAGCGCTCGCTGCTGTGGCCGCTGCTGGCGGTGGTCGGGTTCGTGCTGCTGATCGCCTGCGTCAACGTCGCCAACCTGATGCTGGCGCGCGCCGGCCTCGCGGCAGCGCGAGCTGGCCATCCGCGTCCACGCTCGGCGCCGGCCGCTGGCGGCATCGTCCGGCAGCTGCTGACCGAGAGCGTGGTGCTCGCCTGTGCCGGCGCCATCGGCGGGCTGCTGATCGCCTACTGGGGCACGCAGGGCATCCTGCCGCTGCTGCCGGGGAACATCGCCGCATCCGACTTCCGCCCCGTCGACCGCGTCGCCATCGACCTCCGCGTGCTCGCCTTCACCTCGGTGATCGCCATCGCCAGCGGCATCCTGTTCGGCCTGGCGCCGGCGTTCGCGGCGTTCCGCGCCAATCTGGCCAACCCGATGCGGCACAACGCCCGCGGATCGACCGGCGACGGCAAGAGCCGCCTGCGCTACGGGCTGGTCGCCATCGAGGTCGCGCTGACGCTGATCGTCCTGGCCGGCGCCGGCGTGATGCTGGTGAGCGTGTCGCGGCTGCTCGGCGTCAATCCCGGCCTCGATCCCCGGAACGTCCTGGTGATGGCGATGTCCCCGCCGCAGAAGGAGCTCTACTACGGGCCGCCGGACAACCCGCAGTTCTGCGACGGCCTGACGCGGGAGGTCGGCGCGGTGCCGGGCGTCCTCTCGGTGGGCGCCGTCGGTCACCTGCCGCTGACCGGCGCGCGCGCCGGTCGAGCCCTCAGCATCGAAGGCCGGCCCGATCCCGGATCCGCGAACATGCCGGACGCGGCCTACAGCGTCGCCTGTCCGGGGACGTTCGCGACGCTCGGCATTCCGCTCGTCGAGGGGCGCGAGTTCACCTCGCGCGACGCGCTGGGCGCGCCCGCGGTGGCGATGATCAACCGCCGTCTGGCGCGGGAGATCTGGCCGGGCGAGTCGGCGGTCGGCAAGCGCTTCAAGATCGGCTTCCTCGACAGCGACAACCCGTGGATGACGGTGGTGGGGGTGGTCGAGAACTTCCGCCACAACGGCCTCGACGTCGAGCAGCAGCGGTCGTTCTACCGCCCGTATCACCAGGCGGCGTGGCCGGTGATGAGCATCGTCGTCAAGACCGCGGCGCCGCCCGAGCCGCTGACCAAGGCGATCACCCGGGCCGTGGCCCGGGTCGAGCCGAATCAGCCGGTCGCCGGCGTGCGGACGATGGAGACGGTGGTCGGACGATCGGTGACGTCGCGGCGCTTCCCGATGTACCTGCTCAGCGGCTTCGCGGTCCTGGCGCTGATCCTCGCGGCGGTCGGCATCGCCGGCGTGGTCGGCTATTCGGTCGTGCAGCGGACGCCGGAGATCGGCGTCCGCGTCGCGCTGGGGGCGAAGCGCGGCGACGTGCTGCGCCTCATTCTCGGGCATTCGCTCGCCTGGGCCATCGGCGGCGTCGTGGCCGGCATCGCCGGCGCGATCTGGCTGTTGCGGCTGCTCGGCACGATGCTCTACGGCGTCACGCCCTACGACCCGCTGGTGCTCGGCTCCGTCTCGATCGTGCTGGTCGCGGTGGTGCTCGGCGCCAGCTACCTGCCGGCGCGGCGGGCGATGCGCGTCGACGCGGTGACCGCGCTGCGTCAGGGCTGAGCGTCCCGCCGACTCGTCCGGCGCCAGGAGGCAACCGCCGGCGGTGATCCGCCGTCCAATGCCAGGATGGCCCCGGGAACGCTGCGAGCTCCTCGCGGCGGCGACCGTCGCCGAGGAGATGGCCCATGCGCCGCTGGCTCGACACGCTGAAGCAGGACCTGGCCTATGGCCTGCGGTCGTTCGCGCGGAGTCCGGGGTTCGTGGCGGTGGCGCTGCTGTCGCTGACCCTCGGCACGGGCGCCACCTCGGCGATCTTCAGCGTGATCTACGGGGTCATCATCGACCCCTATCCCTACGCCGCCGCCGATCACATCTGGATGCCCGAGGTGCGCGGCGTCGACGGCCGGGACGGGCACACCTACACCGTCGACGAAGTGCGGCAGCTGCAGGCATCGCCGGCCTTCTCGTCGGTGATGGCCACGACGGTGGCGCCGGTGCTGCTGACCGGCGAGTTCTCGCCCGAGAGCCTGACCGGCGTGCTGGTCACCGCGAACGCCTTCGACTTCCTCGGCGTGCCGCCGGTGGTGGGCCGCACCATCCAGCCGTCCGACATCCGCGCTGACGGCGATGCCGAGCCGGTCGTCGTGCTCAGCCACCGTCTGTGGCTGCGCCTGTTCGAAGGCAACCCGGCGAGCGGTCGGCAAGACGCTCAGGCTGAACGGCCGCCCGCACACGATCGTCGGCGTGATGCCGCCGCGCTTCGGCTGGTTCACGAGCGACGGCTTCTGGCTGCCGCTGGCGCCGACGCGGACCGACGTGCCGTGGGTGCTGCCGATCGTGCGGCTGGCGCCGGGCGTCACCGCGGCCGCGGCGGAAGAGCAGGTGCAGGCGCTCAACCGGCGGTTCGCCGAGGAACGACCCGACAGCTTCCCGAAGCAGGGTTTCACGACCCGCTTGCGCAACTACCTGGACGTCACCGTCGCCAGCGGCGAGATGCGCACCAGCCTGCAGCTGCTGCTCGGCGCGGTCGGCTTCCTGCTGCTGATCGCCTGCGCCAACGTCGCCAACCTGCAGCTCGCCCGCGGCGTGTCGCGGGCCCGCGAGATCGCGGTGCGGATGTCGATCGGCGCCGACCGCCGTCGCCTGCTGCGCCAGCTGCTCACCGAGAGCGTGCTGCTGTCCGTGATCGGCGGCGCCCTCGGCGTCCTCTTCGCGTTCGGCGCCATCCGGGCGATCGTCGCGCTGATGCCGGAGTTCTACGTCCCCAACGAATCGCGCGTCGCCATCAACCTGCCGGTGCTCGGCTTCTCGCTGGCCGTGTCCGTGCTCACCGGCATCATCGCCGGACTGGTGCCGGCGCTGCAGGCATCGAAGACCGACACCAGCCAGGTGCTCACGGCCGGCCGCAGCACCGGCGCCGGCGGGCACGGCGCGCGCACCCGCAGCGCGCTGGTGATCGTCGAAGTGGCCTTGTCGGTGGTGCTGCTGGTCTGCGCCAGCCTGACCGTCCGCACCTTCCTGGCCCTGCAGGCCCTGGACTCGGGGCTGCAGGTCGATCGCGTGCTGCTGATGAACGTGCCGATGGCCCAGGAGCGCTACGAGACGCGCGACCAGCGCAACGCCTTCGCGCGCCAGCTCCAGGAGCGCATCCGCAGCCTGCCGGGCGTCGAGGCCGTGACGTTCGGATTTCCGGGCAGCGGCCGGCCGATGCCGTTCACGATCGCCGGCCAGAACCAGGATGGCTCGCGGCGGATCGGGGCGGCGTTCGCCGGCGCCGAGCACCTGCGCACCTATGGCATCCCGCTGCGGCGGGGACGGATGTTCGACGCGATCGAGGTCGAGCGCGGCGATCGCGTCGCGGTGATCAACGAAGCGGCCGCGGCCCTGTGGCCGGCCGGCCAGGATCCGGTCGGCCGGCAGCTGCGACTGCGCCTGCTCGAGCAGCCGCCGCCTGGCATGCTGATCGACCGCAGCCGCGGCGCCGACGTCACCATCGTCGGCGTCATCGCCAATACCCGGAACGCCGGGCTGCGCGTCGAGCCGGCTCCGGTCGTCATCCTCCCGTATTCGATCGCCGGCATGCCGCAGCTGCTGCTGGCGGTGCGGGCGGCGACCGGCGATCCGACGCAGCTGCTGAACCCGGTGCGGGCGGAGGTCAAGGCGATCGATGCCGAGCAGCCGCTCGGACGTCCGATCACGCTCAGCGAGGTCTTCGGCGCAGGAGGTGGTGCAGCCGCGCTTCACGATGGCCATGTTCGCCACCTTCGCCGGTCTCGGCCTGGTGCTGGCGGCGATCGGCATCTACAGCGTGCTCTCGTTCCACGTCACCCGCCACACCCACGAGCTCGGCGTCCGCATGGCGCTGGGCGTCGCCGCGCAGCCGCGTGCTCGGGCTCATGCTCGGCATGGGGGCGAAGCTGGTGCTCGCCGGGCTCGGTGTCGGCCTCGTCGCCAGCCTCGGCGCGACGCGTCTGCTGCGCAATCAGCTGTTCGGCGTGCAGCCCTCCGATCCGCTCGCCTACGTCGCGGTCATCGCGGTTCTCGGCGCCATCACGTTCCTCGCCTGCTACCTGCCGGCGCGCCGCGCCGCCGGCGTCGATCCGATGGTGGCGATGCGGCAGGACTGAAGCTCGAATCCCGTCGCGCCTTCGGTCAGAATGGGCTCGGCGCGCAGTCTTCCAGGCAGCGCCGAGCCTCTGACAGCATCGCGACCCATGCCCTCTTCCAGACCGCACGCCGCCGACAGCCACGACGTGATCCGTGTCCAGGGCGCCCGGGAAAACAACCTCAAGGACATCAGCGTCGAGATCCCGAAGCGGCGGCTGACGGTGTTCACCGGCGTCTCGGGATCGGGCAAGTCGTCGCTGGTCTTCGGCACCATCGCGGCGGAATCGCAGCGCCTGATCAACGAGACCTACAGCGCGTTCCTGCAGGGCTTCATGCCGACGCTGGGCCGGCCCGAGGTCGACGTGCTGGAAGGGTTGACGACCGCGATCATCGTCGACCAGGAGCGGATGGGGGCCAACTCCCGCTCGACGGTCGGCACGGTGACCGACGCCAACGCGATGCTGCGCGTGCTGTTCAGCCGTCTCGGCAAGCCGCACATCGGATCCTCGAACGCCTTCTCCTTCAACGTCCCGTCGGTGCGCGCCGTCGGGGCGCTGACCACCGAGAAGGGAGGCGTCACCAGGACCGAGAAGGCGGTCTACAACGTCACCGGCGGCATGTGCCCGCGCTGCGAGGGCATGGGCTCGGTGACCGACATCGACCTGTCCCAGCTCTACGACGACAGCAAGTCGCTCGCCGACGGTGCGCTGACCGTGCCCGGCTACACGACCGACGGCTGGATGGTCCGCATCTTCGCCGCCGCCGGCCTCGACACCGACAAGCCGATCCGGAAGTACAGCAAGAAGGAGCTCGACACCTTCCTCCACGCCGAGCCGACCAAGGTGAAGGTCGACAAGATCAACCTCACGCACGAGGGGTTGATCCCGCGCATCAAGAAGTCGTTCCTGTCCAAGGACGTGGACGCGATGCAGCCGCACATCCGCGCCTTCGTCGAGCGCGCGGTGACCTTCACCGCCTGTCCCGACGTGCAAGGGCACGCGGCTCAGCGAGGCGGCGCGATCCTCGAAGATCAAGAAGATCAACATCGCCGACGCCTGCGCGATGCAGATCAGCGACCTGGCCGCGTGGGTCCGCGACCTGAACGAGCCGTCGGTCGCGCCGCTGCTGGCGACGCTGCGGCAGACGCTCGATTCGTTCGTCGAGATTGGGCTCGGCTACCTGAGCCTGGAGCGGCCGTCCGGCTCGCTGTCGGGCGGCGAAGCGCAGCGCACCAAGATGGTCCGCCACCTGGGCTCGTCGCTCACCGACGTCACCTACGTCTTCGACGAGCCGACGATCGGGCTGCACCCGCACGACATCCAGCGGATGAACGAGCTGCTGCGGCGGCTGCGCGACAAGGGCAACACCGTCCTGGTGGTCGAGCACAAGCCGGAGACGATCGCCATCGCCGACCACGTCGTCGATCTCGGTCCCGGCGCCGGCACCGCCGGCGGCGAGGTGGTCTTCGAGGGCACCGTCGATGCGCTGCGCGCCAGCGGCACGCTCACCGGGCGTCACTTCACCGATCGGGCCGCGCTGAAGCCGTCGGTGCGAAAGCCGTCGGGGGTGATGAAGGTGCGCGGCGCCCGCACGCACAACCTGCGGAACGTCGACGTCGACATCCCGCTCGGCGTGCTGGTGGTGGTGACCGGCGTGGCCGGATCGGGGAAGAGCTCGCTGATCCACGGCTCGGTGTCGGGCCGGGACGGCGTGGTCATCGGTCGACCAGGCCGCCGATCCGCGGCTCGCGGCGCAGCAACCCGGCCACCTACACCGATCTGCTCGAGCCGATCCGCAAGGCGTTCGCCAAGGCCAACAACGTCAAGCCGGCGCTGTTCAGCGCCAACTCCGAGGGCGCCTGTCCGACCTGCAACGGCGCCGGCGTGATCTACACCGATCTGGCGATGATGGCCGGCGTCACCACGGTCTGCGAGGACTGCGCCGGCAAGCGGTTCCAGGCGTCGGTCCTGGACTACCGCTTCGGCGGGCTCAACATCGCCGAGGTGCTCGATCTGCCGGTCAAGGACGCGGTCGACTTCTTCGGCGCCGGCAAGGCGCAGACGCCGGCCGCGCACGCGATCCTGCAGCGCATGGCGGACGTCGGGCTCGGCTACCTGCGCCTCGGCCAGCCGCTCACCACGCTGTCGGGCGGCGAGCGGCAGCGGCTCAAGCTGGCGACGCACATGGGCGAGGACGGCGGCGTCTACGTGCTCGACGAGCCGACCACCGGCCTGCACCTGGCCGATCTGCGGCAGCTGCTCGGGCTGCTGGACCGGCTGGTCGACGCCGGCAAGTCGGTGATCGTGATCGAGCATCACCAGTCGGTGATGGCGCACGCCGACTGGATCATCGACCTCGGGCCGGGCGCCGGCCACGACGGCGGGCGCGTCGTGTTCGAGGGCCCGCCGGCCGATCTGGTGGCGACGCGATCGACGCTGACCGGCGAGCACCTGGCCGCGTTCGTCGGGGCCGCGTCCGCCGGGGCCGCGTCGGTCGGCGCCCGGTCGAAGGCCGGCCGATCCCGCTGAGCGGACTCACCCAGCGTCCGGCCGGCCCTCGTGGCTGGCTCCGACCGACAGGTCGATGCCACCGGAGAGGCTGATCACTGGCACGCCGGATGCCGGCACTCGCACCGCAGCTCCGAGACATCGCCGGCTTCCCGGCAGTGCTCGCTGCAGTACTTGCCGTGTGGGCCTTTCTTGTCGACCATGCATTGACACGCCGGGTGTGCGCACTTGTCCATGGTGTTCTCCTTGTGCCGTGGCGTCGTCGCCATGGACGGCACGACGCGACGCCGCACCGGCGACTCTCGCAGCGTAAGTCAGGTGCCGGGCGTCCGCAACGGCCCGGCGCGGTCGAGCCGGCCGCGGCGATCAGACCGCGTGGACGCGGGCCAGGAAGACGCGGACGAGCGCGATCACTTCGTCCAGGTTGGTCTCGAGCAGCCAGTGGCTGCCGTCCAGCAGGTGAAGCTCGGCGTGCGGCGCCGGGAACCAGGTGCGGTTCTCCTTCAGCCCGGCGATCAGGCTGACGGCAATGTCCATGCGTTGCGGCGTGACCAGGGCCCAGTGCAGCGTCCACAGGTCGGGCGGCATACGGTCGATCAGCCCGGGCCGCAGGGCATTGAGGAACTCCGCCTGGAACTCGTCCCTGGTGATCGACGCGGCGATTCGTGTCCGCATCTCCGCCGGCGGCAGCGTCCACAGCGTCTCCAGGTCGGCGCATTTCGGTCCGAGCGCGTCCTCGTAGGGAATGTCGCCGTTCTGGATGATCAGGGCCACCACCCGTTCCGGCGCGCGAATCGCCAACCTCGCGCCGATCGGCGATCCGAAGTCGTCCAGGTAGAGGACGAACCGCTCCACGCCCAGCGCTCGCACGAAGCCGTCGAGAAAGCGGGCGTAGCCGTCGAAGCCGTAGTCGAAATCGGTGGGCGTCGCGCTGTAACCGGCGCCGGGATAGTCCGGCGCCAGCAGCCGCCAGCGATCGGCGAGCGCCGGCATCAGGTTGCGGAACTCGTAGGACGAGCAGGGGTAGCCGTGCGGGAGCAGAACCACCGGCGCGTCGGCCGGCCCCGCCTCGCGGTAGAACGTGTCCACGCCGTCGATCGTGCGGCGCCGATGCCGGACGCGTGTGTCCATCGAGGGTCTCCGCTCAGGTCGCCTTCGTCGCCGTCGCGACGGCGGCGCCGATGATGATGGCGCCGCCGGCGACGCCGCTCCAGCCGAGCGTCTCGCCGAGGACGACCACGCCCAGTAGCGCGCCCAGCGCCGGCTCCAGGTTCACGAAGAGACCGGCTTCGGCGGCGGGGACGTGCGACACGCCCCAGTTCCACAGCAGCGTCGCGGCCGTGGTGCACAGGAGTCCTTGCGCCGCCAGCGCCAGCCAGACGTCCGTGCTCACGCGGAACGGTCGGCGGGCCGCTGGTCAGCAGCACCCAGGCGTCGAGCACGATGGTGCCGCTGACCATCACCATCGCCGTGACCACGCTCGGCGGGTATCTCACCATCAATCGCTTGCGACAGCAACACCCAGCCGACGGCGGCGAAGAGCGACAGGAAGACCAGCAGGTCGCCGGTCACGGTCGGCCGCGCGCCGCCCTGGGCCGGCGGCGTGCCGAAGACGATCAGCAAGGCGCCCAGCGTCGACGCGACGAGCAGCGCCAGGGTGCGGCGCGTCAGCCGCTCGTTGCCGAAGCGCGCCGCGGCCAGGCCGATCAGCATGGGGGCGGTGCCGACCATCAGGGCCGCGTGCGACACCGTCGTCCGGGCCAGGCCCTCGAACTGGACGAGGAACAGCAGCGGCACGCCGAGCACCCCGGCCGCCAGCAACGTCGGCCAGTCTTCGCGGCGAATGCCACCGCCTCCGGCCAGCAGGACGGGCAGGAAGCCGACGGCCGCCAGCGACAGGCGCCACCGAATCATGTGCGGGACCGCCAGTTCCGCCAGTGCGACCTTGCCGAACAGGAAGCCGGTGCCCCAGAGTGAGCCGGCCGCCGCGAGCGCGAGATAGGCGCGCCTGGGGCCCCGAGTCGTCATCGGCCCAGCCTATCTCGCGTGCGCCGACGCGTCCAAGGCGCCGCATCGAGGCAGCTCAGCGCGCGGCCGTCATCGCACTCGATTTGCTTCCCTGAGAACGTCAGGGGTAAGCTGTCAGTCCCCTGAGAACGTCAGGGGAGCCGGCCGACCTGTGCGACGGACGTCACCGCATGAAGAAAGCCAGTCTCGATGTGGTGCGCGGCACGCTCGACGTGCTGATCCTGCGCGCCCTGACCTGGGGCCCGCAGCACGGCTACGCCGTGTCGCAATGGATCCGCGAGCGGACCGACGAGGCGCTGCTCGTCGAGGAAGGTGCCCTCTATCCGGCGCTCTACCGCATGGAGAGCAAGGGGTGGATCGACGCCGAGTGGGGCGCGAGCGACAACAACCGCCGGGCCAAGTTCTACGCACTCACGCCGGACGGTCGCCGGCATCTCAAGCAGGAGCTCGACACCTGGCAGCGCTACACGCAGGCGGTGGCGCGCATTCTCACGGCCACCACCGGTCCCGGCCTGGGGAGGGCGTGATGGGCCGCATCCCTGCCTGGCGTCGCTATGCCCGGTTCTTCGGCGTCGACGTCCGCCGTGACGTGGACGACGAGCTGCGCTTCCACATCGACGCGAAGACGCAGGCGCTGGTCGACGGCGGCCTGTCGCCGGACGCGGCGCGCGCCGAAGCGCTGCGCCAGTTCGGCGCCGTCTCGGACGTCCGCGCTCTCTGCGAGAGCCTGGGCACCGCCGGCGTCCGCCGCGGCGAGCGCCGGCTCTATCTGACCGGCTGGGGCCAGGACCTGCGGTATGCGCTGCGCACGCTGCGCCGCACGCCGCTGGTCTCGTGCATCGCGATCGTCTCGATCGCGCTGGGCGTCGGCGCCAACACCGCGATCTTCACGCTGCTCGACCAGGTGCTGCTGCGGACTGCTGCCGGTCGCCGGCGCCCGAGCGCATCGTCCGCGTGTCCAGCGAAGGCTTCTACTACGGCAGCACCAACGGAACCGGGCGCGAGCTGTCCTATCCGATGTTCGCGGCGCTGCGCGACCACCAGCAGGTGTTCGACGGGATGCTGGCCTACTTCCCGATTCGGTGCGGCGGTCCGCGTCGATCAGGGTCCCGCAGAGCGCCGAGATGACGCCGGCGGCCCTGGTGTCGGGCGACTACTTCGACACGCTGCGGCGTGCGGGCCGGCCGCGGCCGGCTGCTGACGCGCCAGGACGACACGCCCGGGGCCGAGCCGGTCGCAGTGATCTCGCACGCCACTGGCAGCGGCGCTTCGCCGGTGACGCCGGCATCCTCGGCCGCAGCTGCGCGTCGGCACGCAGTCCGCTGACGATCGTCGGCGTCGTCGCGCCGGGCTTCGACGGCATGAACCTCACCAGCCGCGACGGAGCTGTTCGTGCCGCTGGCGCTCGACGAGCCGCTGCAGGCCGCCGGCCCGCGGCTTCGAGGATCAGGGCCAGCGCTGGCTGAAGGTCTACGCCCGGCTCAAGCCCGGTGTCACCGAGCAGCAGGCGGCGCGCCAGCCTGGCGCCGTTCTACCGCACCCTGCGCCTGAACTACCTGAGCGACGTCCGCTTCGCCCGGGCCAGCGCGGCGACGAAGCAGCGCTACCTGAACGAGAACCGTCTGGCGGTGGTGGCGGCGGTCCGAGGGCCTGACGCCGATGCGCGGGCAGCTGCGCGGGCCGCTGGTCATCCTGATGGCCATCGTCGGTCGGCGTGCTGCTGATCGCCTGCGCCAACGTCGCCAACCTGCAGCTGGCGCGGGGCGCGGCGCGCCAGCGCGAAGTGGCGCTGCGGCTCTCGCTCGGCGCCACGCGGGGCCGCGTCGTCCGGCAGCTGCGTGGTCGAGAGCCTGCGTGCTGGCCGGTGTCGGCGCCGCGGCCGGCGTGCTGCTGGCGACAGGTGGCGTCCAGCTGCTGCTGGCGTTCTTCGTCGATCCCGACAGCCCGTCGCTGCTGGTGGCGACGCCGAACCTGCGCGTGCTCGGCTTCACGGCGCTGGTCGCCGGCGCGGCGGGCCTGCTCTTCGGGCTGGCGCCCGCCCTGCAGTCGACGCGTCCGGCGCTGGCGCCGACGCTGAAGGATCAGGCTGGTACCGTGGCCGGCGGCGCCGGCGTCCGCATCCGCAAGGCGCTGGTGGTGTCGCAGGTCGCGCTGTCGCTGCTGCTGCTCGTCGGCGCCGGCCTGTTCATCCGCAGCTTCCAGCGGATGATGGCGGCCGATCTCGGGTTCCGCACCGAGCAGATCGTCACCTTCGGCGCCAACCCGACCCAGATCGGCTATCGAGGCCACCGGGTCAAGCAGTACGCGATGGACCTGCTGGCCCGCGTCCGCGCCACGCCGGGCGTGGTGTCGGCCGCCGTCGCGCGGGTGCCGCTCCTCGGCGGCGGCGCCTGGGGCGAGGCCTTGTCGATCGAGGGACGCGCCAAACCGCGCCGACGACGAAGTCGGATCGCGCGTCAACGCCGTCACGCCCGGCTACTTCGAGACGCTGCGGCATCCCGCTCCGGATGGGCCGCGACTTCCGCGACACCGACTACCGCGTCGCGATGCCGGGCGAGACGTTCGACGAGTCCGACCAGGGCTATCGCGTCGCCATCGTCAGCGAGTCGTTCGCCAAGCGGTTCCTCGGCAGCCAGCCGATCGGACGGCACATCGGCTTCGGCTCCGATCCGGGGACGCCCACCCGCATCCAAGTCGTCGGCGTCGTCGGCGATTCCGCCTACACCGGCGTGACCGAGGACCGGTCCTGGCAGGTCTACGTGCCGTTCCTCGAGAGCACCGACGATGCGGCGGGGTGGTTCTACGTCCGCACGACCGGCGACCCGGCGGCGATGCTCGACGCCATGCGGACGGCGATGCGCGACCTCGATCCGGCCGTGCCGCCGCTGCAGCTGCGGACGTTGACGACGCAGGTGGATCGATCCGTCGCCAACCAGCGGCTCGTGACCGGCCTGTGCGTCGCTGTTCGGCGCGCTCGCCACCGCGCTGTCGATGGTCGGGCTCTACGGCGTGATGGCCTACACGGTGACCCGGCGCACCCGCGAGCTGGGCGTCCGCATGGCGCTCGGCGCCCGTTCGCCGCGGATCCTCTGGCTGATCCTGCGCGAAGCGCTGTGGCTGGTGGCGGCAGGGGTCGCCTGCGCGCTGCCGCTGTCGCTGCTGGCGTCGCGCCTTCTGCAGAGCGAGCTGTACGGCGCCGGCGCGATGGACCCGGTCACCGTCGCCGCCGCCACGGCGCTGCTGGCCGTGGTCGCCATCGTCGCGGCGCTGGTCCCGTCGTGGAAGGCGGCGCGGCTCGATCCGCTGCGGGCCCTGCGGCTGGAATAGGCGGGTGCGCCGCGGCAGGGCTTGACGGCGCGCGGCGCCGGAGGTATATATCCGCAACGGATGCATTACCCGTGTTGCGGATATAGCGCCGCCGGCGGCGCCGGGAGGCGAGCATGACGGTCACGCTGGCGATGGTCGGTTGCCGCCGTGCTGAGCGGCGCCTTTGCTGGCCGCCCAGGCCGTGCCCGACGGGCGCGACCCGTCGCCCCATCGCCCGTCGACCGTGAGCGTCGAGCCCGGCGTCACGCTCGAAGTGCTCGACTGGGGCGGGAGCGGGCGGCCGATGGTGCTCCTCGCCGGCCTGGGCAACACGGCGCACGTCTTCGACGACATCGCCCCGCGCCTGACGGCGCACGGCCACGTCTACGGCATCACGCGCCGCGGCTACGGCCGATCGAGCGTGCCGCAGGGCGGCTACGACGCCGATCGGCTGGCCGACGACGTCCTGGCCGTGCTCGATGCGCTCGCGCTGGCGCAGCCCGTGCTCATCGGCCACTCGATCGCCGGCGAAGAGCTGTCGTCGCTCGCCGCCCGCCATCCGACGCGAGCCGCCGGTCTCGTCTACCTGGATGCCGTCGGCGATCGTACGGCGCCGCTGCCCCCGATGCCGTCCGTGCCGTTCGCGCGACCGTCACCGGCCGACCACCGCAGCATCGACGCCTTGCGGGCCTGGCAGAAGGCGGCGATGGGGATGACGGTGCCCGAGAGCGAGATTCGGCAGACACGGACGATCGCCGCCGACGGGACGTGTGGGGGGCTTCGTGGTCTCGGAATTCGTGCCGAGGGCGATCATGGCCGGCGCCAAGCGGCCCGACTACGCCCGCATGCGGGTGCCGGCGCTCTCGGTCCAGTCGCTGCCGCCAGCCAGCGTGGCCGAGGGACGCGCCGCGAACGTCTTCAATCCCCGCATGTTCCCTGGCGCCAGCGACACCGCCCTGAACGACCTGTTCATCGCCGTCCGCACCGTCACCCGTGCGCAGACCGACGCCTTCCAGAAGGGTCTGGCGGGGGCGAAGCACGTCGAGCTGGTCGGCGCCAGCCATCACGACTTCCTCAGCCATCCCGGTGAGGTGCTCAGCCGAGATCCGGTCGTTTCTGGCGACGCTCACTCGCGGGAGCCGATAACAAACGGGACCACCGCCGTGACAGAACGACCATGGCGCGAAGCAAGGATCCAGACGACCAGCTGCCGTTGACCCCTGCCGTGTTCCACATCCTGGTGGCGCTGTCCGAGGGGGAGCGCCACGGATACGGGATCATGCGGCAGGTCGCCGACGATACCGGCGGCTCGCTCCAGCTCGGCCCCGGGACGCTCTACGGCTGCCTGCAGCGGATGCTCTCCGCGGACCTCGTCGAGGAGTCGGACTGGCGTCCGGATCCGAAGCTGGACGACGAGCGCCGGCGCTACTATCGCATCAGCCCCTTCGGGACCCGGGTGGTCAGGGCAGAGGCGAAGCGTCTGGAGACGGCGGTGAAGGCCGCGCGAAGCCGCCGGCTGCTGGCGAAACCCTCGGGCGGATAGCCATGCGCGCGCGACACAGACATCCCCGCCTGGCCCAGGCCGCCGGCGTGCTCTACGGTCTGGCGCTCTGGCTCTATCCCGCCGAGTTCAGGCGGACGTTCGGCGGCGAGCTCGTCGTCACCTTTCGAAGCCGCGTCGACGACGTGCTGAACCACGGAGGGATCGGCGAGTGGCTCGCCTTCGCGGCACACATCGTGTGGGACACGCTGCATGCGTCCCTCACCGTGTCGGCCAGCCGGGCCGGTGCCCGGTTCGGTGTCGCTTCTCGGCTTGATCGGAGGGTGAGGTGGCGCAGGGCGGTCTTCCCGGCCCGAGCACGGACGTCCTGTTGCTGTTCCCAGCGGCCGGTGTGGCGCTCGCGCTGGGCGGCTGGTACCTGCCGGCCTACGTGTCGTAGTCGCCGCCGTGCCGGCGTCTGCTTCCCGCACGTCACCTGTGCGATCAGGACTCCGGTCCGTTCCGTGCGATCGAGGGTGCAGGGTAGACTCTGCGCGGTCCCGTCATCTCGGGGCGATACAGGAGCGCGCGTGGGACTGGCTACCCGAATGGCAATCGGCGGCGCTGTCGTGGCCGTCGCGTTGAGTGCGGCCGTGCCGCTGGCGCAGCCGGTGTTTCGCGGCAGCGAGATCTTTCCGGCCGAGGAATACGCGGCCCGCCGGGCCCGCGTGATCGCCGGCATCGGCGACGGCGTGGCCATCGTGCTCGGCGCCACCGAGCCGCCGGGCGAGATGCCGTTCCGGCAGAACAGCCAGTGCTTCTACCTGAGCGGCGTCGTCGAGCCGCGCGCCGTGCTGATCGCCGATGGGCGGACGCAAGCAGACGACGGTGTTCCTGCAGCCGGCCAACGCGCGGCGCGACACCAGCATGTTCGGGCCGGCGCTGGCGCCAGGACCCGAGGCGGCGAGCGGAGCTCGGCGTCGACGACGTCCGGCCCGCTGGCCGACTTCACCGCTGCGGTCACCGCGCTGGCCGCGCGAGCGGCGGACGATCTACACGCCGTTCGCGGCCGAGGTCCTGGGCAGCCAGTCGCAGGGCGATCCGAGCCGGATGTGGAAGGCGAACCGCGACGATCCCGTGGGACGGCCGCGACTCGCGCGAAGCGACGTTCGTCGCCCGCCTGAAGGCCGCGGCGCCGTCGCTGGAGATCCGCGATCTCGATCCGATCGTCAACGCGCTGCGCGCCGTGAAGAGCCCGCGCGAGATCGCCGCTGCTGCGCGAGGCGACCCGGATCGCCGGCGAGGGCATCGTCGCCGCGATGCGCGCCACCCGTCCCGGCCTGCGCGAGTACGAGCTGCAGGCGGAGGCCGACTACGTCTTCAAGAAGAACGGCGCCCTCGGCGTCGCCTACTTCGCGCTGATGGCGACCGGCCGGAACACCTACTACACGCACTATCACCGCAGCACCGAGGTGCTGCGGGACGGTGAGCTGGTCCAGTTCGACTACGCGCCCGACTACAAGTACTACCAGTCCGACGTCACCCGCGTCTTTCCCGTCAACGGCCGCTTCACGCCGCGGCAGCGCGAGTACTACGGCATCTACCTGAAGCTCTATCAGGCGCTGCTGACGTCGATCGCGGTCCACAAGACGCCGGGCGAGGTGACCGCGACGGCCGTCGGCAAGATGGACGCGATCATGGCCGCGTATCCCTTCACCGACGAGCGCATCAAGGCGGCGGCGGCGAAGATGGTCGAGGGCCTGCGCGCCCGCAAGAACCCGCGCGGCCTGGGCCACAACGTCGGCCTCGAAGTGCACGACGTCGGCGGCCTGCAGGCCGACACGCTCGAGCCGGGCCGCGTCTTCACCATCGAGCCGCAGATGCGCCTCGAGGACGAGCACCTCGGCGTCCGCCTCGAGGACATGATCCTGATCACCGAGACGGGCTACGAGAACCTGTCCGCGTCCGTGCCGATCGAGGTCGCGGACATCGAGCGCCTGATGGCCAGCGGGCGCCGCTGAGCGGTGCCGGTCCGCCTCGGTGGAGCTGGCGGCGCCGAGACGGCGACGATCAGCGATCGAGCGGTCGCCTGTTGGTCTCGGCCATCGGCCACATCAGGGCGAGCCCGAGGGCGCCGTGCGCCAGGATGTAGTACGCCGGCGCCAGAGGTTCGCCGAGCGTGTCGATCAGCCAGGCCGAGACGAGCGGCGCGGTGCCGCCGGCGAGCGCCAGCGCCACGCTGTAGGCGACGCTCATCGAGGTCACGCGGCTCCGGAGAGGGAAGATCTCGACGAGCATCGCGCCCTGCAGGCCCAGCGCGAGGCCCAGCGGGACGGCCAGCAGGATCTGCCCGAGCGCGAACCGGGCCGGCGTCCCGTCGAGCATCAGCCTCAAGGCCGGGCACGATCAGGGCCATCGTGGCCGCGGTGAGGATCAGCATCAACCGGCGCCGGCCGGTGCGGTCGGAGAGCCAGCCACCGAGCGGCTTGGCGATCAGCACGACGACGAGACTCAGCGTCGTGGCCAGGAAGAAGTCGCTGCCGCCGGCGGTCGCGCGGCGCCGCTCGACGATGTAGGTGAAGGCGACGTAGTAGGCGGCGTTCGTCGTGGCGACGATGCCGAACGTCTGGAGCATGGGCCGCCAGTCGGCCGCCAGCGAGGCGAGCAGCGGCGGACGCGCTCCGGCCGCCTTTACGCCTTCCGGCGTCTCGGCGAGACCGCGGCGCAGGAACCAGCCGAGCACGCAGAGGCCGAGGCTGGCGATGAACGGCACGCGCCAGCCCCAGTCCGCGACCTGGTCGGGCCGCAGCAGCGTGTTGATCAGCCACGCCGATCCCGAGCCGAGCATGAAGCCGATGGTCACGCCGGCGGCCGTCGAGCTGCTGATCAGCCCGCGCGCCGCCGGCGACGCGGACTCGGTGGTATAGACCATCGATCCAGTGAACTCGCCGCCGACCGAGAAGCCCTGGATCAGGCGCATCGCGACCAACAGCAGCGGTGCGGCGACGCCGATCCGCTCGTAGGTCGGCAGCAGGCCGATGACCAGCGTCGAGCCGCCCATGAGCGCGATCGAGATCGTCAGCAGGGCGCGCCGGCCGACGCGATCGCCGACCCGGCCGAGCACGAGGCTGCCGAACGGGCGCGCGAAGAAGCCGAGCGCGAACACCGCGAAGGTCAGGAGCTGCTGCGCCGCCGGATCGGAGCCGGGAAAGAACTGCCGGCCGATCTCGCCGACGAAGTACCCGTAGACGGCGAAGTCGAACCACTCGAGGACGTTGCCGACCAGGCCGGCGAGCGCCGTGCGGCCGGGCGACTGGCGGCGCTCGGCGGTCGCGGCGCCGTCCGTGCCCGTCGCCGGCCGCTGCGTCGGGTTCATCGCGGCGGCGCGACACCGGGCCAGCCGTCGGCTGAACGGCGTAGAGCGCGTGGTGCGTCAGGATGAAGAGCGTGCGGCGGTCCTTGCCGCCGAAGAGGAGCTGGAGCGGCCGCTCCGGCACGTCGATGCGGCCGACCTCCTTGCCGTCGGCGGCGTAGACGAAGATCTGGCCGTTGGCGACGTAGACCCGCCCGTCCGGACCGACCGCGACGCTCTCGCCGCCGCGGTTGGCGAACGGCTTCAGGTCGGTGACGGTGCCGCCGGCGCCGACGACGCCGCTGTAGGTCTTGATCTCGGAGCCGTTGGTGACGAACACGCGCGAGCCCGGCGTCGCGGTGAGGAAGCCGTAGGTCTGCATCGCCGGCGACCAGCGCCAGCCCGGCCCCTGCTGGAAGGTCCGGTAGGCGGGCAGCGCCAGGGTGCCGTCCGGTGAGACGTAGTGCCGGGCCGTGGGCACCGCCATGTCCCGGGCGAACATCTCCGCCAGCGTCGTGAAGCGATCCGTCGCCGGATCGTATTGATCCTTGAACTCGCCGTTGTTCCAGTAGTTCGCCGGAATCGCCAGATCGAGGCCCGGCCGCGCGCTGACGGGCGTCGGCGCGATCACCGTCATCCCGGTTTCCGGCGAATCCGGGCGTGAAGCTGTAGACGGTGCCCTCGGGGCCGTCGGCGGACAGCACGATCAGGTTGCCGGCCTTGTCCGCGGCCAGGCTGACCGGATCGAGGCTGGCGTCGCGCTCCAGCGTGAGGCCGCGCGCCGCGCTCCAGCCGTGGATGCGATGGAACCTGCGCTCGACGAACCAGAGCGTCCCGTCCGGTCCGACTGCGCCGCCGGAGATCGACCAGAAGCCGTCGGCGAGCTTGTCGACCTTCGGGTTCGGCGCGGCAGGCTGGCTGGCCGCTGCCGCCGGCTTGGCGGCCGAGGAGGCGTCGAGCACGGCGAACTCGCGCTCGCGCACCTGCCGGCCGCTGGTCACGTCGACGATGGCGTTCTCGTAGGGGAACTTGCTGGCCCGCAGGAACGTCGCCGGGCCCTGACTGTCGCTGGTGCCGAGGCCGCTCTCGGCGTTGACGTGCACGTTGCGGAAGCGAATCCCGGCGACGTTCTCGAGGCGCACGGCCATCGGCGCCGGCTTGAAGGTGCGGGTCACGCGATAGCCGTGGTAGTTGGTGATCAGGATGTTGCGCGAGTTGCGGATGTCGAGGCTGAGCGCGTCGGGGCTCTCGCCGACCTCCTGTTCCGTCTGCGGCGCGTGCAGCTCCCAGTTCTCGACCCGGTTCAGGCCGATCTCGACCCGGCCGTGGTGCTCGGCCGAGAGCTGCAGCACGCGGCCGGGCGTCGTCGTGTCCGAGACGTAGAAGCCGGACTGCGCGTAGGTGTTCACGCTCCAGATGTTGGTGAACGTCCCGCCGCCGCCGTCGGTCACCCAGATGCTGTGGTACTGCGCGTCCCACTTCTTGCGCGGATCCCTGTCGCCGGCGTGGTACGGGTCGTAGGGATCGAAGCGCGTGCCGTCCGGCAGGAACGTCCCGTGTCCGCCCTGCGAGCTTGACGTCGTCGACCAGCGACGTCGCGCCCGGCCTTCCACAGCAGCGCGGTGGCGCGCGGGTTGATGCCGCCGGTGAAGAGGCCGAAGCCGCTGACGACGTTGTCGCCGCCCTTGGGCGCTTCCACCAGCGCCTTCGGCGAGCCGACGCCCTGGAACCCCTTGGTGCCGTCGGGCAGCACGATCTGCGTCGTGCTCGGGTGCAGCGCGATCAGCACGGTGTCCGGCTTCAGCAGCAGCGTGTCGGTGACGACGATAGAAGCCGCTCGGGACGTAGAGCACGCGATGCGGCGGCGATCGCGGCCTTCAGCGCCGCGGTGTCGTCGGTCGTGCCGTCGCCGGTGACGCCGAGGCTGCGCACGTTGACCCACTCGGTGGTCGGCGGCAGCGTCGCGAACGACCGCTGGCACCGGGCGCCGGCACGCTGGCCAGCGGCTCGGCGTCGAAGCGGGTCTCGTAGCGCGCCGAATCGCGCCGAGTGCGGGCAGCGTCAGGCCGTAGGTGAAGGACCTGACGCGGTAGGTCGCCAGCGCCGGCCGACGGTCCTGCCGCTGTCGCGGAAGCGCGCGAAGACCGGCGTGCCGGTGGCGATCGCGTCCTCGAAGCCGACCTGGGTGAAGGCGTTGTCCTCGTTGGACACGATGACCCCGGCCGTCGTGACGTTCTCGAAGCGCACGCGCTGGCCGTAGAGCCAGTCGCCGTAGCCGCGATCGATCTCGATCCCGACAGGCATGTTCCGGAACGCCACGTTGAGCAGCGTGAGCCCGGCCTCGTGCTCGCGGATGCCGGCGTCGCGCTGACCCTCGAAGGTGCTGTCCACCAGCGTGAAGGACCACGCCGGCGACGGCTTCTCGGTGACGATGCCGTAGCGTCCGCCGCGGAAATGCAGGTCCCGCGCCGTAGTTGCCGACCATGTAGACGCCGGCGAAGGCCGTGCCGAGGTCGAAGTCCATGTGCTGCAGGTAGGCGTGCTGGGCGGCATGGAAGCGGATCGCCGCCGCGCCCTCGTTGCCCTGGCCGATGGCGATGTCGATGTTGCCCATCGCCGGGTAGAACGTCCCGGGGTTGGCGTCGGCGAGGTTGTCGTTGAAGGGCACGCTGCCGGGCGGCGGGAAGGGCGGCTTGCGGGCGAAGGCCGGCGGCGGCGGCTCGACGCCGCGCCCGCTGAAGATCACCATGTGCTTGACGCCGTCCTGGAAGCCCGGTGTCCGGTCGCCGAGCAGCAGCACCGGCCGGGTCGGCCCGACGCCGAGCAGGCGTACGCCGGGCCAGACGTAGATCGTGCGCGTCAGGCGGTAGCGGCCCGAGGGCAGGAAGGCGATGCCGCCGGCGCCGCGGTTCGACACCGCGTCGAGCGCCTGCTGGATGGCGGCGCTGTCGTCGGCCACGCCGTCGCCGATCGCCTTGACCGTGACGGCCTTGGCATCGTCCGGCGCCGTGCGATAGACGGACGGCCCGGCCCAGGCGGGAACGGTCGTCGCCAGCCAGGCCAGGGTGAGAGCAGGCAGGAGCTTGATCATCGGCGCGGCGATCATCTCACGCGCCGATGCGCGGCCTGCCACGCGGCCGGTGCGTGTGTCAGCGCACGTCGTTGAGCAGGGCCAGCAGCGCGATGCAGGCGGTATCGGTGCGAAGGATGCGCGGGCCGAGGCTGACGGCCTCGAAGCCGCGGCCGGTCAGCAGGTCCAGCTCGAAGGCGTTCCAGCCACCTTCCGGGCCGACGGCCAGCAGGACGCGACCGTGGTCCGCATCGCTCGCCAGCGTCCGCAGGGACGAGCCGCGACCAGGCTGGGCGACGAGGCGTCGTTCGTCGCCGGCCGGCGGGCCGAGCTCGTCCTCGACGAGCGGGCGGAACTGGCGATGGATCGACACGCGCGGCAGCCTGGTGTCGGCGGCCTGCTGCAGGCCTTCGATCAGCAGCGGCCGGTAGATCGCCTCGTCCAGGAGGTGCGTGTCGAAGTAGTTGCGCTCGACCCGCTCCGCGTTGGTCAGGCGGATGCGTCCGACGCCCAGCGCGGCCAGTTGCGCCCAGAGACGCCGCAGCACCTTCGGGCGGGGCAGGGCCAGCAGCAGATCCACCGCCGGGACTGGCGGCGGCTCGCCATTCAGGGCGCAGCGCAGGACGACGGCGTCATCGTCCATGGTGAGGATCTCGCCGCGGCCTTTCGGTCCGTCGACGACGCCCAGACGGACCGTGTCGCCCGGCTTGGCGCGGAGCACCTGGTGCACGTGAGCGGCGCGGGCCCCTGTCAGCCTGGCGACGCCGTCGGCGCCGACCTCGTCGGCTTCACACAGGATCAGATTCATCGGCCCGGGGCGGAACGGCGCGCGAAAAGCGTATCATCGCCTCGCTGACGGCCGCCGCCCGACTGGGGTGACGACGCCGGCGAGGCCGAACCGCCATGGACGAACACCGCGGGCACGCACGATGGGTCAGGCTCTCGCATTGGGTCGGGGCCGCCAGCCTGCTGGTGTTGGCCGTGACCGGCGTGGTCATCCTGATGGCCCACCCGCGCCTCTACTGGGGCGAGACCGGCAACGACCTCACCCCCGCGCTCCTCGAGCTGCCCATCAGCCGCAACCACCAGCATGGCGGCTGGGACACGCCGCGGCCCTTCTTCGCCCGGACCGGCGCGCCGGTCAGCGCCAGCCGCACCTTCGACATCTTCAACCAGAACGGATGGGGACGCAGCCTGCACTTCCTGGCCGCGTGGTGTCTCGTCGTGCCCGGCGTGCTCTACCTGCTCGGCGGCCTGGCCGGCGGCCACTTCCGTGTGCACATCTGGCCCCGCGCGGGCGAGCTGGCGCCGCGCGTCGTCTGGCGTCATGTGCTCGATCACCTTCGCCTGCGGATGCCACCGGCCACGGGTGGACCGCGCTACAACGTGCTGCAGAAGGTCGCCTATTCGTCGGTGATCTTCCTCGCCGGGCCGCTGATGGTCGTGACCGGCCTGGCCATGTCGCCGGCCGTCGGCGCCGCCGCGCCGTGGCTGCCGCGCCTGTTCGGCGGGTTCCAGTCGGCGCGGACGATCCATTTCATCGTCTTCGCGGCCCTGATCCTCTTCGTGTGCGTCCACGTGGCGATGGTGGTCGCTTCGGGCTTCCGTCGCCAGATGCGGGCGATGACCGTGGGAGAGTGAGATGAAGACCCCTGGCCTGATCACGCGTCGCCGGGCGATCGTCGCCGGGCTCGTGTCGGTCGGCGGACTCGTGGCGGCCCGCTTGCCGCGAGAGCTGCCGCCGACCTACGGCAACCTGCTGAGGATGGGCGACACGCTGACGTATGCCGCCCATCGCGCGCTGCTGCCGGCCCACTCGCTGGTGCGGGAATACGGCGTGGGCGATCTCACGTCGTTCCCGGCCACCGGAACGACCAACCCCGCGGTCAGCGTGACGTCGCCGCTCGGTGCCGAGTACGGCCGGCTGCAGGCGGGCGGCTTCGCCGACTGGCGGTTGTCGGTCGAGGGCCGCGTCGCCCGCCCGCGGTCGTTCTCGCTCGCCGAGCTGAAGCAGCTGCCCTCGCGGACCCAGATCACCCGGCACACCTGCGAGGAAGGGTGGACCGCGATCGGCCAGTGGACCGGCGTGCCGCTGTCGCGGGTGCTCGACGCGGTCGGCATCCTGCCCACCGCCCGGTTCGTGGTGCTGCACTCGGTGGACGACTGGGTCGACAGCCTCGACCTGATCGACGCGCTGCATCCGCAGACGCTGCTCGCCTACGGCATGAACGGCGGCGACCTGCCGATCGCCCATGGCGCCCCGGTGCGCCTGCGGCTGGAACGGCAGATCGGCTACAAGAGCATGAAGTACGTCCGCCGCCTCGTCGTCGCCGACGAGTTCGACGACGGCGGCATGAGCGGCAGCATCCGGAACGGCTGGGCCTGGTACACGGGCATCTGAGCGTTCGCGGATCGTCAGGGCGACGGCGGCAGCGTCACCGTGATGGACAGTGACGTGCGCGCCTCGTCGAGCTCGTCGCTGGTCGGGAGCCCGATGAAGCGGGCATCGAACAGGCGCACGGTGGTCGCCGGCGTCCGCGTCGTGACGCGCGCGATGGGGAAGCGGGCGAAATCGAAATAGACCTGTCCGGCCCGGCTGGCGCGCACGCGCGCGATGTCCGGCCCGGCGTCGGACGTCAGCCGGGTCGAGCGCAGCGTCGAGGACAGGTCCAGGATGCTGCGGTCGCTGATCTCGTAGCCCGCCGCCGACTGTCGGACGATCCGCCAGGTGAAGGGAGACCCGAACGTCGGCAGGGCCGCGGCGGCGAGGCACGCCGTAGGATTGGCGGCGCGCGGCTCCGGGGAACGGGGATGCTCGACCAGGGTCGGTGCCGTCGCGCAGGGCACGTGCGCACCGGTGGCCGCGAAGGCCGCGCCGTGCGCCAAGGCCCGCTCGTGCAGCACGGCCCGGGCCGCGTAGTCGCACGCCATCAGCGCGAGGCCGATGAGCGCCCAGCGCATCCGCTGCCCGGTCACCCGGCCGGCGATCAGCGCTCCGGCGAGCGCCGCCCACAGCAGCCCGTCGATGATCGGCATCCAGTCGAGGGCGAACCACGTGCCGGAGAACGGACTGAGGATCCGCGTCCCGTAGACCGTCGGCAGGTCCATCAGGACGTGGCCGACGATGCCGATCATGGCGAGGCCCACCCATCGCGCCAGTAACGCCGGCGTCACCACGCCGGCTCCGTCCTGCTCGCCGGTTGCCGCGCCACCGGGCCCAGGCCGCCACGAGGCCGGCCGTGACCAGGCCGAGGCCGACGACCCCGAGCGGGCCATGCGTCGGCCCGCGATGCGCGGCGAGGTAGTCGATGCCGCCGAACACGGCGGTGACGATGTCGGCGTCAGGGGCGTTGGACGCGAGGACGAGCGTCGCCGTCGCGTAGGGCACGCCGCGGCCGAGGCCGGCGCGGGCGAGGGTCAGGCCGAAGAGCGAGTGCGTGAGGTTGTCCACCGGCGCCAGTGTACGGTGCCGGCCGGGGCCGTCCGGCATCGCATCACGTCGGGCCGTTGGCCTCCAGATCGTTCCAGAGGTCGACGGCGTAGCCGCGCGGCATGTGGTCGAGGAGGAAGTCGGGCGCCCGGCGCATGACGCCGGTGTGCAACGCCTGCACCACCTCCTGGAGATGCCCGACGTCACCGAAGACATCGCCGACGAAGTGATCGAGCCGCGGCGGCTGCGCCGTGATGCGCCCGTCCGGCATGATGTGCCGCAACTGCCCGACATGCGCGTAGGACGGGGTGAAGGGACGCGGCAGCGGCGGCGGGATGTGCGTGACGATGTCGGTGTCGTTCTCGTAACGCAGCGACCGTGCGCCGAAGCGCGCCTCGAACAGGGCGGCGAAGAGGCGATCCCCGACCCGCGGCGAGGCGATCGTCGACACACCGGCGGTGCGCGGGAACCGGGCCGCGGCCAGCGTGGCCAGGGCGGCGCCGAGGCTGTGCCCGCCGAACCACACCGGGCGCGACGGGCCGAGTGCCGTCAGCGCCGCCTCGAGCGTCGTCCAGACACGTGCGAGCGCGTCCTGGAAGCCGCGGTGCACCAGGCCCTGGCCGTGCTGCCAGGGCACCAGCGCAAACTGCGCGTTGTCGAACATGTCGCCGAACCGATCCGCCTCGGTGCCGCGGAAGACGACCAGGACGGCCTTGGCCGAGTGCGCCACGTAGAGTTGCGTTTCGCCGCCTTCGATGAAGTCGGCGGTGAGGCCGGCGCCGGCGAAGCGGGCCTTGGCCTCGACCTGATCCCAGTAGGTGAGGAGCGCCGCCTCGGCGAGCCACCAGGCATGGGCCCGCGTCGCCGTCGTTGCCGGCGCGTCGAACGGGACGGTGGCGTGACCGTCGAAATGACGATAGTGGGCGTCGGTCTCCGGATGGAGCACGAACTGGAGGTCGGGCGTGGGGCGCGGTCGCGGCATGGTCGCTCCGTGTCTGTGGCGGACGCACGATCCATCGTCCGCATCTCCCTGTAACGCCGGAGGCGGCCGTTCGGAACGCGGCCCCGGCCCGTCCTTCGACCGCGCCTACGTCGCGCCGAGCCGGCGCAGCGTCGCCTGCATCGCCGGATCGCCCTGCGCCATCTGCAGCAGCGTGTGGCCGTTGCGGTTCCCGATCGCCGTGATGTCGGCGCCGGCGGCCACCAGGCGTTCCGCGACGGTCGGATAGTCGGCTCCCGGCGCCCGCCGGCACACCGAGCCGAACGATGCCCACCCGAGCAGCGTGCTGCCGTGCGTCGGGTCGCGCGCGTCGAGCGGCACGCGGCCGAGGGCGAGCAGGCGTTCGACCATCGGCACGTTGCCCACCCAGCAGGCGGCGTGCAGCGCCGTCCCGCCGTCGACACCGGGCGCGCCCGGGTCGAAGCCGAGGTCGAGCATCAGGTGCGCGGCGGCGAACGCTTCGTGGAAGATGGCGTGGGCCAGGTGACCGTGTTCGTCACGGCGTCAGGGATGGAAGCAGCGCCGGGTACTCGGCGAGCAGCGCCTTGGCGCCCGCGGCGTCGTCGGCGAAGATCGCGTTGCGCAGACGCGTGCGCGGCGAGCTGCGTGACTCGAGGGCGGCGACGACGTCGGCATGGCCCTGCTTCTGCGCCACGGCGTGCGGCGAGACCCCGAAGCCGAGCGACCAGCAGTAGATGTTGAACGGCGGCACCGGCCCGTAGCCCGGCTCGTTGACGCGGGCGTCGACGCAGGACGGATCGGCCTCGATCAGGCGCGCCGCCAGCACCGGGTCGCCGAGGCGCGCGGCCATGAAGATGTCGGGCGAGCGCACCGCGGTCGAGCAGCCGGCGACAGACGTCCGGGCGATCGGCCAGCGCATACTGCGCCGGCGTCGAGTGATGATCGATGCAGCGGACGTCGATGCCGGCGCCGCGGTCCAGCAGGAAGTCGGCGATGGCCACCGTCTGTGCTTCGTGCAGCGGCTGCTGGCCGTCCCCGCCGCGCGCGTGGACGAGCGCCGGATCGGCGTCGACGAGCCGGCGCAGGTCGTCGAACCAGCCGAGACGCGCCGCCACGTTCGGGGTGAGGGTCGCCCCGCGCGCGAGCAGGAAGCGCGCCGTCTCCTCGTCGGCGTGGTCGAGGACGGTGTAGGGCCCGTTCTGCCAGTCGCTGCGCAGGTTCACGTCGGCGCCGGCGTCGAGCAGCACGCCCAGCAGCGCCGCGTTCCTGGCCGCGGCGTGCGTCGCCCGTCCGCCGAAGTCGAACTGCGGCTCGTCGACCCGCGCCCGCACGTGCTCCAGCGTGAGGAGCTGTTCCACGCGGGGTACGTCGCCGGCGCGGACGGCCTCCCTGAAGGCCGTGACGTCGCGCGCTTCGAGCTCGGCGACGAGCTTCGGCCACGAGGCGAAGCCGGCCTCGCGGGCGACGGCGAGTTGTGCGTCGGCGAGCTTGAGCGGACGCGACGGCTCGGCGGCGTCCGAGCGCACGGCCCGGATGCGGGCGAGGGCGCCGGCGTCACCCTCGCGAGCGGCCCGGATCAGATCCTTGGCCAGCTTGTGCTGCTGTTCGAGGTTGGTGGATGCCAGAGACGGGGAGAGTGACGGGGAGAGCGGATTCGGCGTCGACACGGACGACCTCCTTCACAACGCGCCCGTGTCCGCATCATGGGCTGAAGAAAGGTCGGAGCGATGCGTCGCTGAACGACCATGCCAGGTGGGCGCTGCCCTTCCCGCGGACCGGAGGCGTCCTGCGAACGCCGTGGCCAGCCTACTGCCACGGCCTCCGTGGTGCAACCGGCGACGGGCGTCCGCACGGTTTCAGAGTGAAACAGCCGCACCACGGTGAAAGGCCGCCGCGCCGGCCGGGCCGCATATTCGTTCGGCGTTTCGCCGGCCCGCGCCTTGCTCCCTGACAGGCAGACGCGATCGCCGGCCGCGCTGCGGCCGCCGTCCCGTGCGGATTGCCATGCGGCCCTGCTCGCTCCTTCGCTCGTTCGGCGCCCACCAGCATGGGCCGCTCGCCGCGGCGAACCGCACCGGCCCCCGTCTCTGGCGGGGGATCGCGGTCGGGTCGATGCGTGACTGCATCGGTCCCGCCATCCCACCCGGCCGCCGGCCGGATCTCCACTCGTAATCGACCGTTTCGGGCTCTGCGCCTGCCGGTGGACGCGCCTCGCGTCCATGGCCCGCGTCTACCCGAGGGAAGGTGTGACATGACTCCTTATGCGAAGTTCGGCGCGTTCGCCGAGACGGCCGCCGCCGCGACCCTCACCGCCAGGCTGGCGGCGTGGCACGACGCCATGGTCGCCCACCAGCGCCGCCTACAGCTGGGCCGCACCGATGTGGCCTGTGACGACGAGTGCCCGCACGCCATCGCGCGGGGACTGTGGTCGGAGGCCGTTGCCACCTTCGGCGCACGCGCGCACGAGCTGCTGTTCCTGCGAACCAGCGCTGCCGGGACCGGTGCGGTGGCCTCGGCGGCCGCGTTCCCGGGTCACGCCCGGGCCGCGAGGGGAGGGGACGCATGACGCTGCGTCAGGCGCTCGGCGGCGAGACCCGGCACGTGCACGAGCTCGTCGAGCGGATCCTCGATCGTGAAGACGCGCTCATCGTGCTGATCGACGGGGATCGGGTGGTCAGCTACGGCGAGGGCTTCGGCCTGTCGCCGTGCCACCTCGAGTTCGTGACCAACGACATCGAGCGGATCGTGCGCGCCGGTGGCGGATCCTGCCGGGCCGGGCCATAGAATGAGCCATCGTGACACCACGCGCCCGGTCCGGCCGCGATTCCAGCCACCACGACCTGCACCTGGCGGAGCTGCTGGATTTCCGGCCGGACCAGGGCGTCATCCGGCTGCACGCGCAGCGCGTCGTCATCCTGAGCGCAGCGGCGATGGGGCTGCTGCGCAAGGAGCTGATCGAGACGCTCGGCCGCGAGACGGCGCGCCGGCTGCTGCTCCGTTTCGGCTTCGCCGACGGGTATCACGACGCCGTCAACCTGCGCGCCCGGTCGAACTGGAGCCAGCCGATCGAGGGCCTGCGTGACGGGCGCGCAGCTGCACACCCTGGAAGGCATCGTGCGGGTGGACGTGCGCCGTCTGGCGCACGACGCCGCCACCGGCCGCTTCGAGCAGGAGGTGGCGTGGCACGCGTCCTACGAAGCCGAGCAGCACCTCCATCACTACGGCCGGAGCAGCGCGCCCGTGTGCTGGTCGCTGGTCGGGTATTCGAGCGGCTTCGCCAGCGCCTGCCTGGGCCAGGAGATCTACTTCCGGGAGACGGCGTGCGCGGGGCAGGGCGAGGCGGCCTGTTCGGCCATCGGCCGCGACGCGGCCGGCTGGGGCAGCGAGATCGAGGCGCTGCGCGCCGAGTTCCAGTCGTCGCGATCTCGGGGACGAGGTCGAGCGCCTGCGTGCCGCCGTCGGCACCCGGCTCAAGGAGCTGGATCGCCGCGAGCGGCTGCTCGAGCGGCGCGAGCGCGAGCTCAACCTGCTGCGCGAGCGCGTCAACCGGCACGCGACGGCCAGGCACTTCGTCGCCGGCAGCCAGGCCATGCAGGACGTCCTCGAGCTCGCCGCGCGCGTGGCGCCGCTCGACACCACCGTCCTCGTCTACGGCGAGAGCGGCACCGGCAAGGAGTTCATCGTCCGCCTGATCCACGATCAGAGCCCGCGCGCCGCCGCGCCGTTCGTCAGCATCAACTGCGCGGCGCTGACCGAGACGCTGCTCGAATCCGAGCTGTTCGGCCACGTCCGCGGCGCCTTCACCGGCGCGGTGCGGGACAAGGCCGGCCTGTTCGAGGTGGCCGGCGGCGGCACGATCTTCCTCGACGAGATCGGCGAGGTCGCGCCGACGGTGCAGGCCAAGCTGCTGCGCGCCCTGCAGGAGCGCGAGATCCGCCGCGTCGGCGGCGAGCGGACCATCACGGTGCACGCCCGCGTCGTCGCCGCCACCAACCGCGACCTGCGCGCCGCCGTCGACGCCGGGACGTTCCGCGAGGATCTCTACTTCCGGCTGGGCGCCTTCGTCATCACCGTGCCGCCGCTGCGCGACCGGCGCGAGGACATGCCGCCGCTGGTGCACCACTTCCTGCGTCCGCGCCGCGGCGAGGATGAAGAAGGACGTCCGGGTCGTCTCGGCCGACGCGATGTCGGCGCTGATGAACTACCACTGGCCGGGCAACGTCCGCGAGCTCGAGCACGCCGTCGAGCGGGCCGTCATCCTGGCCAACCGGCCGAGCATCGGCGTCCGCGACCTGCCGCCGGAGGTCACCGCCCCGCCGCGACGGCGGGCCCGCGCCGACACGCTCGACCTGCACGAGCAGGAGCGCGATGCGATCGAGCGCGCCCTGGAGCGGTTCGGCGGCAATCGCCGTCAGGCCGCCGCGGCCTTGAAGATCAGCACGGTCACGCTGTGGCGGCGGATGAAGCAGTACGGCCTTTCAGGCTGAAACGAGCTGCGCCGGGAGCAAGCCGCGCCCCGGCGGTCCGCGTCGTTCCCCCTGTCTATGTCCGTGTCCGCCCTCGCCCGGCCGCTGGCGTGCCTCTTGCCTCGGACAGGACCGCGACCCGCCCCTCGACGCTCGTCGGCGACCTCGGGCCGCGCCGCACATGCAGATGATCCCGTCCCTGCGACCGCCAGCCGTGGCCGACGTCCGCGATCGCTTCGTGATCGCGGCGCACCATCCCGATCGGCTTCGCCGTCCGCCGCGCGTCCCGGCGCGGTTGCCGCGGATCGATCGCATCAGGCCCTGGTCTGGAACGTGTTCCGGACGCTCGAGCTCGTGACGCCGTCGTTCTGGCTGCGGCACCTCCATGTCCGGCTCACCGGCGAGGCGCCGCCGCCGGCGCCGCAGATGCTGCACTTGCGTCTGTGGCCGTCGCTCCCGTTGCCGCCCGTCCAGCGCATCGACGGCGCGCGGCCGGACGTGCCGGTCGACGTGATCATCGAGACCGAGCACGCGGTGTGGGCTCTGATCGATGCGGCCACCCTCGACGCCGCCAGCGCCGACACTCGGATCGCGCACGTCAGCGACGCGCTCGCCTGGCTGGCCGGAGCGCGGCACCAGTGCTGCGGCGTGATCGAGCGCGAGACCGACGGTCGTTCGCTCGGCGCGACGCTCGCCCGGCGCTACGCGCGTTCGGGCCAGAGCGCGACGCTGCGCTCCGCGACGCGCGGGCCGACCGCGCCGACCACGACGCGGTGCGGGGTCACGACGTGGGCCGGCCTGGCCGCGATCCTGGCCGACTGCCACGCCGCGGACCACCTGTCCTCCATCGAGCGGGCCCTGGCCGGCCACGCGGTGGAGTGGCTCTCGCTCGCCGGCGTGGAGCCCGACATCCTTTCAGGGTGAGGCTCGACGTTTCAAGGTGAAACGTCGCCGCGTCCGGCCGCCTGGGCAGCGTTGGCTACGTCCAGTAAGTCATTGATAACACGCTGTTTGTAGCCAGTCGTCCGGGCCGTCACGGCCCGCTGGTGGCCATGCTCTTGCAGTCTCCGAGGGTGGTGGCGCGGTCGTATCCCGCGGTCACCTGAGAGGAGACATGATGCATACCCCTAGCCGGATCCTGGTCGCTGTCGATGCCTCGGCGCCGGCCCGCACCGCGTTCGACTACGCGCTCGCCGTGAGCCGCGCGCGCGGAGCCGCGCTCGCCATCGTGCACGCCGTTCCCGCCGATCAGCCGTTCAACCGTGGCGGCGCCCCGCGCACGGCGCTGCTCGCCGCGTTCCGGCAGCAGGCCGAGGACGCCGGCGTCGCGGTGATGCTCGACGTGCAGCACGGCGATGCGGTGGGCGTCATCCTCGACCATGCGGCGTCGCGGCGGCCGGATCTGATCGTCCTCGGGACGCACGGCCGGACCGGCCTGGATCGTCTGCGCGCCGGCTCGATCGCCGAGCGTGTCGTGCTGCGCGTCGGGCAGCCGGTGCTGATCGTGCCCGAGGGCGGAGACATCCCCGATGCGGCGCGGCCGTTCGGGCGCGTCCTGGTCGGCGTCGATTTCAGCCCGGCGTCCGCCGGCGCGGTGGCGCAGGCCCTGGCGTTGGCGGATCGCGCCGACGGCGTCACGCTCGTCCACGTGCTGCCCCCGCCCCGATCGGCGCGCGGGCCGCTCGCGTGGCTGCGAGCCGGCGCCGGCGCGCACCTGCGGCGCCGCGGCGAGGTGTGGCGGGAGCTGCAGGCCCTCGTCCCGACGACGAGCTTGCCCCAGGTGCCGACCCGCGCCCGCGTCACCACCGGCGACGCGCCGGCCGAGATCGGGCGGATCGCCGGCGAGATCGCGGCCGGGCTGGTCGTGCTCGGCGTCCGCCGGCGCGGACCGATCGGGCGGACGGTGTTCGGCGCGACCGCCATCGACGTGCTGCGGGCCGGCAGCCGGCCGCTGCTCGTGGTGCCGGAGGGCGCACCGATCGCATCGCATCGCATGCCGGCTCGCGTCGCGCCGGCGCGCATCGCGGCCTGACCGGCTGCGGTCGGCCGGCCGCGCTCCAACCATCCGTTTCACACCCGCACGAGAAGGGAGGACCGACATCATGGCGTGGACACACGCAGCAGCCGCGGCGTCGCCGCCGGACACGAGCCCCGACCTGGTGATGCGCATCCAGGCGGAATACCGCGAGATGCCCGGGCTGAGCATCACGCTGCGACAGGCCGAGCGGCTGTTCGGCGCCGGCGGTCCGCGGTGCGAGGCCGCCCTCGCGGTGCTCGTCGGCCGCGGCATCCTGCGGGCGACGGCCAAGGGCCGCTATGTGCGGCGGTGACGTCATCGCCGCAGCGTCAACGGTCGCCGCCGGGGCGCGCGGGCGTGTCCGGCGCAGCGGATCCCTTGTCGCGGCGCTCGTCCAGGACCGTGCCGCTCCACAGCGGGACGTTGGCCAGATACGAGGCGCGGGCGATGACGTTGGCCGCCACCGGCGTGGTGAGCAGGACGAACGCCCCGATGCTGGCCACGCGGATGAACGAGGTGAGGTCGCCGAACTCCAGGCCGGCGCCGACGAGCAGGCAGCCCAGGCCGAGCGTCGACGCCTTGGTCGAGGCCTGCATGCGCGTGAACACGTCGGGCATGCGCAGGACCCCGACGGCGGCCAGCAGCGCGAAGGTCGATCCAGCGATCCACGACAGACTGGTGAGCATCTCGATCATTCCGGGTGTCCCCGCTCGACGTAGGTCGCGTAGGCGATGGTGCCGACGAAGCCGATCAAGGCGATGACGAGGGCCGCGTCCAGCGTCGCTGCGACGCCGGTCGAGGCCGCCAGCACCACGATCAGCCCGACCACCAGCACGCCGATGAGATCCATCGCGACGATGCGGTCCGGCAGCGTCGGCCCCTTGACCAGGCGGACGACGGCGATCAGCAGCGAGACGCCCAGGGTCGCGAGCGTATAGGCCGTCACCTTCTCGAGCATCCATCCTCCTCGCGCGCGCGCCGCGCCCCGATCCGGCCGCTCATGCGAACAGCCGCTTGATCCGCCGCTCGAAGCCGTCCTTCATTTCCCGGCGGCTCGCTTCCGCGCGTGGTCATGTGCATGACGTGCACGTAGAGCGTGCGCCGATCCTCGGACAGGTCGACCGTCACGCTGCCGGGCGTGATGTTGATCAGCATGGAGAGCAGCAGGATCTCCCGATCCGAGGTCACGTCGAGCGGCAGCGCCAGCACCGCCGGCCGGATGGCCGTCTGCGGCCGCAGCACGTCCCCGGCCACCTTGACGTTGGCCAGCACGAGCTCCCACAGGAAGAACGCGGCCAGCTCGATCGCGTAGCCGGCCCGCGACGTCATCGTCGAGGGCATCACGCCGCCCTTCGACAGCAGCAGCAGGAGCCCGGAGCCGACGACCAGGCCGACCAGCAGGTTGGCGAGCGTGATCTCGCCCTGCAGGGCGGCCCAGACGAGCGCGAGGAGGAGGCTGCCGAAGACCATGCTACGGCGCCTCCCCGAGCACGGCGCGGACGTACAGGTCGCGCTGCAGCAGCTGCTGCGCGCTGCGCGAGGCGAGGTCGAACAGCGGCTCGGCGGCGACCGTCATGGCCAGTGTCGCCAGGCTCAGCACCCCGATCGTGACCAGCAGGGGCAGGCCCGGACGGCCTGCGTCCGTGGTCCCGTCCGCCGGCCGCCAGAACGCCTCGGCCCATGTCCGGCCCATCGAAAGCAGTGTCAGCAGGCTCACCACCAGGACGATGGCGCCGATGGTGTAGGCGCCGGCGCCGAACGCGCCTTGCAGGATGGCGAGCTTGCCGAGGAACCCCGACAGCGGCGGCACACCGGCGAGCGAGAACAGCGGCACGGCGGCCAGGACCGTCAGTACCGGGTGAGCTTTGTAGAGGCCGCCGAGGGCCGCCATGTCCGTCGTCCGCCGCAGCCGCAGCAGGACGCCGCTGATCAGGAACAGGTTGGTGATGACGACGATGTGGTGCAGCACGTAGAAGATGGCCCCGGCCAGCGCGGCCGGCGTGAGCAGGGCGAGGCTGGCGGTGGTGTAGCCGATGTGCCCGACCAGGTTGAAGGAGAGGACCCGCCGGAAGTCCCGCTCGTTCAAGGCCGCGACGAGGCCGACCACCATCGTCGCCGCCGACATCGCCAGCAGGAGCAGGAAGAGGCCGGGCGGCTCGCCCTGGAACAGCAGCGTGAAGGTCCGCACCAGGGCGTAGACGCCGACCTTGGTCAGCAGTCCGGCGAACACCGCGCCGATGAGGGCCGGCGGCGTGTGGTACGAGGCCGGCAGCCAGAAGAACAGCGGGAACAGCCCGGCCTTGATGCCGAAGGCGATCAGCAACAGCACCGCCAGGACGATGTCGATCCCGGGGCCCTGGATGGTCGGCCACACGCGCGCGAGGTGGGCCATGTTCAGGGTGCCGGCGGCGCCGTAGAGCAGCCCGAGCGCCGTCAGGAAGATCGACGACGGCGATCAGGTTGATGGTGACGTACTTGAACGAGGCCTCGACCTGGGCCGCTCGTCCGGTGCAGCGCCATCAGCACGAACGACGCCACCAGCATCACCTCGAACCACACGTAGAGGTTGAACAGGTCGCCGGTCAGGAACGCGCCGGACACGCCCATCAGCAGGATCTGGATCAGCGGGTGGTAGCCGAACGCTTCCCGCTGCGGATCGACCCCGGCGAAGGCCGCCGCGGTGACGGCCACGCCGACGACGCCGACGGCCACCACGAGCATCGCCGACAGCAGGTCGGCGACGAGCGTGATGCCGAACGGGGCCGGCCAGCCGCTGATCTGCAGCACCTGGATGCCGGCGCGTATCGACCTGCCGGAAGAGCGCGACCGCCACGCCGAGCAAGGCCACCATGGACGCCAGCGCCACCCACCGCTGCACGAGCGGCCGCTTGGGCAGGAGCATCAGGATCGCCGCCGTGCTCAGCGGGATCAGGATCGGGAGGACCAGCAGGCTCACCGCTCCCTCCCCACGTCGTCGACGTCGTCCGTGCCGAGCGTCTCGTGCACCCGGTGCGCCAGCACCAGCGCGAAGGCGAGCAGCCCGAAGCCGATGACGATGGCGGTGAGGACCAGCGCCTGCGGCACCGGGTCGGCGTACGGGCGGCACCAGCCGATCGGCGTCGGCCGCGACCAGGGGCGGGCGCGCGCGGGTGAGGCCGCCGGCGGTGAAGATCAGCAGGTTGGTGCCGTTCGACAGCAGGCCCAGGCCGATGATCAGCTGGGCCAGGCGGCGGCGCAGCATCATGTAGATGCCCGCCGCGTAGAGCACACCGGACGCGAGCGCCAGCAGCACCTCCATTCAGCGCTCCTCGGCCAGGCTGAAGATCATCATCGCCGCCACGCCGGTCACGACGAGGTAGACGCCGACGTCGAACACGACCGGCGTGCCGAAGGCGACCGGCCCGGCCAGCCACTGCGCCGTCAGGAACGGCTGCCCGCGCAGCAGCGCCGGCAGGCCGCTGGCGAACGCGATCAGCAGGCCGGCGCCGAGCAGCGTCAGCGGCTCGACGAAGAGCGCCCGCCGCGCCTGCTCCACCCCATAGGCCAGGCCGTACAGCGCGAAGGCGGCCGCCGCGACCAGCCCGCCGACGAACCCGCCGCCCGGCTCGTTGTGGCCGCGCAGCAGCAGGAACACCGAGAAGAGGAGCAGCAGCGGCATCAGAATCCGCGTGGCGGTGCGGAACATCGGCGACGGCGTCGGCAGCCGGCGCGGCCGGGCGACCCGGCCGCGCTCGCCGAGCGTCAGCCCCAGCAGGGCGCGCACGCCGATCGCGGCCGTCGCCAGCACCGTGATCTCGCCCATCGTGTCGAAGCCGCGGAAGTCGACCAGGATGACGTTGACGATGTTGCGCCCATGGCCGAGGAGGAGCCCGTTGTCGCCGAAGTACTCGCGCAGGGCCGGGGCCGTTTCCGTGGTCGCCACGGTCAGCACCAGGCCGGCGACGAGGATGCCGATGCCGGCGGCGATGCCGGCGTCGCGGAGCCGGACCGCCGCCGGCGACAGCCCGCCCAGGCTGGGGAAGTAGCGGAAGACCAGCACGAAGATCAGGACCGTCAGGGTCTCGATCGAGAACTGCGTCATCGCCAGATCGGGCGCGCCGAACATCAGGAAGATCGTCGCCACGCCGTAGCCGACGGCGCCGAGCGAGAGCACCGCGGCCATCGTGGTCCGGGCGAGCGCGGCCGCGCCGGCCCCGGTGACGATGACCACCACGATCAGGATCTCGTGCCAGGCCGCGTCGACGACCGGCACGCCGCGGGCAAGGCCGCCGCTGGCGACGAGCGCCGCGCCGGCCATCGCGATCACGGTGACCACGATCACCATCACGTAGGAGCGCAGCGACGCGCTGTGCAGCGGCGGGGCGATGCGGTGGCTGAGGCGATCGAGCAGGGCCAGCCCGCCGGTGTAGAGGTCTTCGGTTCCGTAGGGCGGCCGCCACGAGGCGCGGCGCAGGACGTCGCGGCCAGTCCAGAGGATGGCGACGCCGGCCAGGGTCAGCGCGCTCAGCAGCAGCGCCGGCGTGACGCCGTGCCACAGCGCGAGATGGAGCTGGGCGCCGGCCGGCAGGATCGCATCGGCCGCGGCGGCGAGGGGCCGGTCGAGGATCGAGGGGACGACCCCGACGATCACCCCACCGGCCGCCAGCAGCAGGGGCGGCAGCCAGAGGGGCCACGGCGGTTCGTGGGCGGCCGTCGCCGCCCCGGGCGCGCCGCGGAAGGGCAGCAGGCCGGCGAGAAGTCCGGCCAGGCCGAGCAGGATGCTGGCCAGCACCGTGAACGTCGCCAGCGTCCACGCCCACGGGCCCGTCCCCGGCCCGGCGTGAATCAGCGCCTCGTAGGCCGCGTCCTTGCCGATGAAGCCGAGCGTGAGCGGCACGCCGGCCATCGACAGGGCGGCGGCTCCGCCGGCGATGGCCGTGATCGGCATCGCGCGTCGCAGTCCGGACAGCTGCTCGATGTCGCGCGTCCCCGTCTCGTGGTCGACCGCGCCGGCGACGAGGAACAGCGCGCCCTTGTAGCCGGCATGCGCGACCAGGTAGACGAGCGCGGCCGTGATCGCCTCGCGCGTGCCGATGCCCAGCAGCATCATCAGCACGCCCAGTGCGCTGATGGTCGAGTAGGCCAGGATCCGCTTGAGGTCGCGCTCCTGCACGGCGCGGCAGGCGCCCACGATCATCGTCGACGGCGCCGGCGCCGGTCACCGCCGTCGTCCAGAACGGCGTGCCGCCGAGGATCGGCGTCATCCGGGCGACGAGGTAGATGCCGGCCTTCACCATCGTCGCCGAATGCAGGTAGGCGCTGACCGGCGTCGGCGCCGCCATCGCGTTCGGCAGCCAGAAGTGGAACGGCACCTGGGCGCTCTTGGTGAACGCCGCCAGCAGCACCAGGGCCGCGATTGCCGTTTCGAATGGATGCGCCGCGATGACGCCGCGGCTGGCGGCCATCGCCGAGAGGCTGGTCGTGCCCGTCACGTCGGCGAGCAGGACGCCCGCTGCCAGCAGCGCCAGCCCGCCGGCGCCGGTCACGATCAGCGCCTGCAGCGCCGCCGACCGCGCGTCGGCGCGCTCGTGCTCGAAGCCGATGAGGAGGAACGACGTGAAGCCGGTCAGCTCCCAGAAGACGAACAGCGTGAGGACGTTGTCGCTGAGGGCGACGCCCAGCATCGCCCCCATGAAGGCGAAGAGCGAGCCGTAGAAGCGGCCCGCCTGCGGATGTCCGTCGAGATAGCGGCTCGCGTAGAGCACCACCAGCGCGCCCATCGCGGTGATCAGCAGCGCGAACAGCAGGCCCAGGCCGTCCAGGTTGAAGGCGAGCGTGAGGCCGAGTGCCGGCGCCCACGGCAGCTCCACGACCCGTGGCCCGTCCTGCAGGATGGAGCGGAACTCCGCGCCCAGCACCAACACGAGCAGCGCCGGCCAGAGCGCAAGGAGTCCCGCGGCGTGGCGATAACGCCCGGCCAGCCACACGGCCACGGGCGCCGCGACGAACGGTGACAGAAGGAGAAAGGCGATCATCGAAGGACCGGCGCGAGCGGTGACCGGCGCCCACGACTGGCCCACCGTACCACTTCCCGCCTGTTCGGCGCGCGCGGAGCGCTCGGGGCCGCGGGCACTCGAATTGCAGCACGGCGGCATCATGACGAGCGACGACCGCCTGGCAGGTTACGACGGTTCGCGTTCGAGCACCCCGACGCCCACTGCCGGCCAGCTCCCGCCGCCGGCGGCTCCCGACACCAGGAGCCTCCTCGGCCTCGCCGTGGCGGCGATCATCGTCGCCGCTCTCTACCTGGCCCAGGACGTCCTGGTGCCCATCACCCTCGCCGTGATGCTCTCGTTCGTGCTGTCCCCGCTGACCAATCTGCTGCGATGGATCGGGTTGTGGCGCACGCCGGCGGTGGCCGTCAGCATGCTGCGTCGCGCTGGCGGTCATCGGCCTGCTCGGCACGTTGATCGGCCGCCAGGCGGCCGGCCTGGCCGCGGAGGCGCCGCGCTACGCGGCGGCGATCGAGCAGAAGGTCGCCGGCGCCCAGGCCCTCGCCACGGCGCGGCTCGACGACGTGCTTCGCTCGCTTCGGATACCCGGCGAGCCGCCGCCGCCACCCGTCGCCGGCGCCGCCGCCCCGGCCCAGCCCGCGACCCCGCGCCGCGCCGGCGGTCAGCGCCGCGGCGACCGCCCAGCCGACGCCGTTGCTGGTCGAGCTGGCCCGGCCCCGCACGTCGGCGCTCACGGTCGCCCGCACGATCGTCGAGCCCATCCTCGGCCCGCTCGAGACCACGTTCATCGTGCTGATCGTCGCGGTCTTCATCCTGATGCAGAAGGAGGATCTCCGCGACCGGTTCATCCGCGTCTTCGGTGCGGCCGACCTGCATCGGACGACGCTGGCGCTGGACGAGGCCGGCGAGCGCCTGAGCCGCTTCTTCATCTCGCAGCTCGGGTTGAACGCCTGCTTCGGGCTGGTCGTCGGCCTCGGCCTGTGGGCGATCGGCGTGCCGACGCCAGCGCTGTGGGGCGGCCTCGCCGCCTTGCTTCGCTTCGTGCCCTACATCGGGCCGGTCCTCGCCGTCGTGCCGCCGCTCGCCCTCGGCGCGGCCATCGATCCCGGCTGGTCGACCGCCATCACGGTCGCGCTGTTGTTCGTGGTCGTCGAGCCGCTCACGGCCTACGTCGTCGAGCCGCTCCTCTACGGCCACTCCACCGGCCTGTCGCCCGCGTCGGTGATCGTCGCGGCCATCTTCTGGACGTGGCTGTGGGGCCCGATCGGCTTGATCCTCTCCACGCCGCTGACGCTGTGCCTCGTCGTCATGGGCCGCCACGTCAAGTCGCTGGAGTTCTTCGACGTGCTGCTCGGCGATCGCCCGCCGCTCTCGGCAGTCGACACCTTCTACCAGCGCATCCTCGCCGACAACCCTGACGAAGCCCTCGCCAACGCCGAAGCCATGTTGGCCGAGCGCTCGCTGCTCGACTACTACGACAGCGTGGTCCTGCCGGCCTTGAAGCTGGCGGCCGCCGATGAAGCCAGCGGCAAGCTGACGCGTGAGCGGTCGGTGGAGATGAGCCGCGCGATGCTCGGCGTGATCGACGAGCTGTCCGAACACGCGGACGTACCCGCCAGCGACGGCCCGACCGCGGCTCCGGCGCCGCCGGTGACCGGCGTGGTGGCCTGCGTCGCCGGCCGCGGCCCCTTCGACGATGCCGTGGCGGCCATGCTGACGCAGCTCCTGGCGCGTCGCGGGCTGGCCAGCCGTCACGTCCCGCACAGCGCCGTCTCGCGCGAGGCCATCGAGCAGGCGGATCTCGCGGGCGTCGCCGCCGCCGTCGTGTCCTACCTCGAGATCGAGGGCGTGCCGACGCGCCTCCGGTCCCTGGTCAATCGCCTGCGGACGCGCCTGCCGGAGGCCACGATCATCGTCGGCCTCTGGCCGGAAGGCGACGCCGCCCTCAGTGACGTCGACGCGCAGCGGCTGCTCGCCGCCGACGCGTATGTCGGCTCGCTGCGAGCGGCGGTCGAGGCCACCGTCAGAACACGACCCGCACGCCCACCTGCATCTGCCGCGCCGAGGTGATCGTGGTGCGGATCTGGCCGAACGAGGCGAGCGGCGCGGTCTCCGTGCCGGTGCCGCTGAAGGCGACCAGCGACGGCGGGCCGAAGTTCACCCGGTTGAACAGGTTGAAGATCTCGACGCGGAGCTGCACGTTGCCGCCCTGGCCGAGGCTGGCCCACGGGATCTGCTTGGCGAACGACAGGTCGGTGGTGCGCAGGTCGGGGCCGATCAGGTCGTTGCGGCCGGTGTTGCCCAGCGTGCCGATGGCCGGCAGCACGAACGCCGACGGATCGAACCAGCGGTTGGGATCGCCGGTGACGGCATCCTCGGCGCTGCGGCCGGGCGCGTAGCTCGGACGGTCCGGACCGGTGCCCGGGCCGAGCGATGGCGCCCACAGCGACCGCGAGCGGTTGGTCTGGAGGAACGCCGTCACCGGGTTGCCGCTGCGCAGCCGGACGATCGCCGCGACCTGCCAGTCGTTGAAGATCGCGCCGAGCACGCTGCCGCGATCGAGCCGCGTCGGGATCTGCCAGATACCGCTGGCGACGAAGCTGTGTTCGGCGTGGAAGTCCGAGAGCCCCTTGTTGTAGCCGGGGATCACCTCCGGCATCGCCGACACCGAGCTGGTCGTCGAGTCCGAGAAGAACGTCGCGTTCTGCGTCGTGTCCTCGGACGTCGACCACGTGTACGACGTCTGCACCTGCAGGCCGCGGCTCCAGCGCCGGTGCGCTTCGAGGATCAGCGCCTTGTACCAGGAGTCGCCGTCGCTCGACTTCAGCTCGATGGCCGAGTAGCGCGGGTTGGGCCGCGACCAGGCCGGCCGGGTAGAACGGCGTGCCGTCGGCCAGGATCGTCGGCGCCGGCACGTTGATGTCGGTGTTGCGCCACAGGTGGCCGCCGCGCGCGCCGGCGGCCCCGACCGACGCCACCCAGCCGTCCCACAGCGTCCGCTGCAGGTTGACGTTCCACACGTGGACGCGCGGATAGTCGATGTCGTCCTGGATCGGCCGCACCGAGATGCCGCCGGCGCGCTCGAACGGCGGCACCGGGAACGTCGGGTTGGCGATGACCACCCGCGGCGTCGCCGGCGGGTTGGTCACCGTGACGATCAGATCCTGCTGGTTGTTGAGCGTGTAGTAGAGGCCGTAGCCGCCGCGCAGCGTCGTGCGATCGCCGCCGCCGACGTTCCACGCCGCGCCGATCCGCGGCGAGAACGTCGCGCCCGGATTCTGGTAGAGCGCGCCGACGACCGGCGCGCCCAGCAGGTCCGGCATGTTGATGTCGCGCGGATCGACCGGCACGGTCGCGGCCTCGACGCGGAGTCCGGCGTTCACCGTGAGGTCGCGCGTCGCGCTCCAGTCGTCCTGCACGTAGCCGCCGGCCAGCGTCCAGTCCCAGGCGCGGTTGACGTCGCCTTCCGGCGTCAGGCCGATGAACGACGCGGCCGTGCCGGCGAGGAAGGTCTGCAGGCTGGCGAAGCGATAGACGCCGCGGCTGAAGGTCGGGTTGAACTCCGTCGCCGAGTAGCGCTCGACGAGACCGCCGGCCTTGAGCAGATGGCTGCCGCGGGCGTGCGTCACGTCGACCTGGCCGCTGAAGACGTCCTGCTCGAGCACGAGATCGGCGGAGAGCTGCGGGCCGAAGCGCGGCAGGCCGCCGATGTCGATGGCGCCCATCGTCGGGCGTCCGGGCACGAACGGCGACACGGCCTGCGTCGTGTTCGACTCGACGGTCTGGGCGATCCCGGTGCGGCTGAAGCCGAAGCGGCCGGTGCCGAACGTCGACGGCGACAGCGCGCGGCGGTACTCGGCGGTGAGGAACTGGTTGCGCGAGACGAAGGCGCGCGGGAACTGCGGGAAGTCGGTCGGCAGCGCCTGCTCGGCGTCGTCGAGCGTGTAGCGGACGAAGAACTGCGACCCGGCGACGGCACGGCGTCGACGCGGCCCTGCGGCGAAGTGCTGCGTCAGCCGCTGGTCGAAGCCGAAGCGGTGCTGGGCGAGGCCGCCGCCGAGCGACGGCCCGTTGGCGGTCGGGAACTCGAGCAGGTAGGGCAGCGTCGTCGGGCTGATGGCGACCGTGCCGGTCGGCAGCACGCCGCGCCGGGCGTTGTCGTCGGGCACGGTGGTGACGACGGTGCGCCCGAGGTTCTCGAACAGGCCTTCGTAGCCGCCGAAGAAGAACAGGCGATCGGTGCGCAGCGGGCCGCCGAGCGTGCCGCCGGTCTGGTGCCGCCAGAAGCTCGGCTTCCCGTCGACGTCGAAGTAGTTGCGGGCGTCCATCGCGTCGTTGCGGTGGAACCAGAAGCCGGTGCCGGCGAGCCGGTTGCTGCCGGACTTGGTGAGCACGTTGATCTGGCCGCCGGCGCTGCGCCCGTACTCGGCGCTGTAGCTGTTCGAGGCGACGCGGAACTCGCGAATCGTCTCCATGCCGAGCGCGGTGCCGGCGGCGCTGCTGGCCGGGCTGTTGGTGAAGTCGTTCTGCAGCGTGCCGTCGAGCAGGTAGGTGTTGGTGCGCGGGTTCTGCCCGTTGACGCTCATCGCCAGGCCGTGTGCCACCACCGATCCGTTGTCGCGGTTGGGGAACACCGTGACGCCCGGAATCAGCTGCATGAGGTCGGTGTAGTTGCGCCCGTTGACCGGAATCTGCTCGATGGTCCGCTGATCGGTCAGGTAGCTGAGGTCGCCGGTCTGCGTGCTCAGGCCGGACGTGCCCTGCACGGTGACCTCCTCGGCGGTGCCGACCTGCAGCGTCAGCGTGACCGCCGCGCTCTCGCCGACGGTCAGCCGCAGGCGCGCTCAGCAGCGGCCGGAAGCCGGCCAGCGATGCCCGCAGCTCGTACTCGCCGGCCGACAGCGCCGCGGCGCGGAAGCGGCCTTCGGCGTCGGTGACGATCTCGCGCGCGGCGCCGGTCGCGACGTCGCGGATGCGGACGGTCACGCCTGGAAGCCGCCCGCTCTGGGCGTCCTGGACGGTGCCGACCAGCGTGGCCGAGGTTTGTGCAGTCGCCGCGGACGGGGCGATACAGATGAGCAGGAGGAACGCAGCAATCAGTCGGGTCATGTTCGTGTCGGCGCCGCGGCGGGCGTCACAAGTTTCCTACGCCAGTGACACGGCGTTCGATGCCATTGACGTGATCCTGCGACGAGCGGCGACGCTCGGCACGACCGCGGCAGGATTTGTGGGGTTCGGGCCGGACGACCTTCCTTCGACCCACCGTCACTGTACCACTGGCCGGGCCGCGAAAACAGACTGCTCTTTGCGCCGCCGTTTCCCTAGACTGGGCGACCCGAGCCAGGGAATCCACCGTTCACCGTCGAGACGACTCCGGAGTCGAAGGCCACTCCGGAGTCGTCTCGTCCCCGGAGGTTGCATGCAGGAGAGCACCGGCAAGGCCGCGCTGGTCCGTCGCGATGGCGGCGCGCTGCTCGATCAGCTCCTCGACACGCCGCGGATCACCGAGATCGTGCCGCGGTTGCCGCCCGTGGCGCTGCACCGCGTCATCGAACGCTGCGGCCTGGAGGACTGCGGCGCGCTGTTGGCGCTGGCCACGCCCGGCCAGGTCGCGCAGATTCTCGACCTCGATCTGTGGCGGCAGCCGGACTCCGGCCGCGACGAGCAGTTCGATGCCGACCGCTTCGGCGTGTGGCTCGAGGTGCTGGTCGAGCAGGGGACCGAGGTGGCGGCGCGGGTCCTCGCCGGGCTCGACGTCGACCTCGTCGCCGCCGGCCTGTCGCAGCACGTGCGGGTGTTCGACATCGCCACGCTCGACGCCTACGTCACCACTGACGGTACCGAGATCCCAGCCGTGATCGAGCGCGACGGCGGCCTCGGCTGCGACATCGCCGGCCGCCGGCTCATCGCGCGCCGCGCCGGATGCCTGGGACGCCATCGCCGATGTCCTGGCCGAGCTCGCGGCCTCGTACCCCGATATCTTCGGGCGGCTGATGCGCGCCTGCTCGGCGCTCTCGAACTCGCGACGCGAGGTCGATGGCCTCGACGACCTGCTGACCGCCGCCGACCAGACGATGTTCGACCTGGCCGACGCGCGCGCGCAGCGGCGCGAGGCCCGCGGCTTCGCGTCGGCGGCGGAGGCCCGGGGTTTCCTCGAATCCGCACGGCGTCTGCGGCTCGACGGCGCGGTGCCGCCACCGGTCAGCGGCGATGCCGGGCCCGCCGGTCGAAGCGCAGGCGCCCACGATCCCGCCGCTGCGATGCCGGGCCGGAGGTGTCCGCGACCGACCCCGCGTCGCCGGCCGACCTGGCGGCGCGCGAGGCCGCGACCGCCGCGGTGTTCGAGCTGCTCCACGAGGCCGGCGTGATCGCGCCGCCGCGCGCGCGGCTCGGCGCGGCGTCGACTCCGGCATCGGCGCAGGAGCCGGCCGGGAGCCGGTCCGGGGATCGGCCCTGGCGCGGTTCCACGCGCTCATGCAGGAGGCGTTCGCCCGGGATCCGATGGCCGCGGTCGCGCGACAGGACGACATCGCCTGGCTGGCGAACGCCCTGATGGCCGGCGGCACGATCGACACCCGGCCGTTCACGACGCAGGAGGCGTCCGATGCCGTCATCGCCACCTGCAATCTCGGCCTCGAATGCTGGCCGGCGGCGTGGGGCGGCGGCGCGTCGCTGCCGGATGCCTTCCTCGTCGACCACGATCTGATTGCCGTGTTCCAGGTCGGCTGGACCGTGCTGCACGACGACGTCTGCGCCGGCGCCGCCAGCCGCCTGCTCGACGCGCTCGCCGCCCTGCCAGCGCACGACCCCGAAACGCAGGCCGATCTCGGGGAGCTGCGAGTCGACCCTGCTGCGGCACATGCGGGCCGGCACCCCGTGGCAGGCGCGCGACGCGCTGGACGTCCTCGCCACGCTCGATCTGCCGGCGTGGACGACGCTGCTCGCGCTGATCGCGGAGTGCCCGGTCCTGCCGGCGACGATCGATCCATCGGCGCCCAGAGGCCGGCATCGCGTCGATCCCGCGGCGTTCACGTTCATCAGCGAGCGCCGGCAACTCACGGCCGTGGCCGCGTTCCTCGATTCGCTGCCCGCGGCGCTCCGAGGATGAGTCGTGCTCGGAGCTGACTCCGAGCTTGCTCGGAGCATGCTCCGAGCAACTTGCAGAAACTGCAACGTTACGGCTGGTGCTTCATTCCCAGCGGAAGACGCGCGTCGACACGGCCAGGCAGACGGCGAACATGATGGCCAGGATGCCGACGTCGCCGGCGTGGGCGAGCCAGCCCTCGCCGTGCCAGATGCCGCGCAGGAGCGACACCGCGTAGGTGAGCGGCAGCACCCGCGACAGCTCGCGGAGGACGGTGGGCAGCGACTCGACCGGCACGAACAGGCCGGAGACGCCGAGCATGGGATAGAGGATCAGCGTGCCGATCGGCTGGGCGAAGCGCGCCGTCGGGACGAGGCTGGCGATCAGAAAGCCCAGCGCGAGGATGCACAGCGTGCAGTAGAGGAGCGCGATGGCGAAGGACACGATCGGCACGCCGCTCTCGACCGGATACACCCGGCGGCCGGCGACGACCAGCGCGACCAGCGTGACGGCGGTGAACAGCAGCTTCACGAGGACGTGCGCCGTCAGAATCGTGTAGGGCCGCAGCGGCGTCGCCCGCAGGCGCTTCAGGATGCCGCCCTCGCGGTAGATGGCGATGATCGCGACGAACGACAGCACGGCGCTGGCGAGGGTGAGCAGGCCGGCGAAGATCGGCAGGTCGGCGGCGATGAAGCGCGGCACGCCCGGGGTGTCCGCCAGGCGCGGTCCGCCGACGCGGCTCATGATCAGGAAGGCGACGACCGGAATGGCGATGCCGCCGATCGCGCCGAGCGGCTCGCGCAGGAAGATCTTGATCTCGAGCCAGGCCAGGCGCCACAGACCGCGCAGCATCAGGTGCTCCTCAGTTGCGGACGGCGTGGCCGGTGAGCTTGAGGAACACGTCCTCGAGCGTCGGCAGCTCGGCGCGGAAGTCGTCGACCGCGATGCGGTGCTCGGCCAGGCAGCCGATCACCTGCGTCACCAGGTCGGCGCCGCTGCCCCGGATCGTCACGACGCGGCCGTCGCGCGTGACGGTCGGCGACGCGCGGGATGGCGCCGAAGCGGGCCTCGGCGAACGGATCGCCGGTGGTGACGACGACCGTGCGATCGGGGCAGTGACGGCTGACGAGATCGGCCGGCGCGCCGATGTCGACGATGCGGCCGTGATCGATGATCGCGATCCGGTCGCACAGGCGCTCCGCCTCCTCCATGAGGTGCGTCGTCAGGAACACCGTCTTGCCGCGCTCGCGGATGCCGCGCACCAGGTCCCAGATGGCCCGTCGCGCCTGCGGATCGAGGCCGGTCGTCAGCTCGTCGAGGAACACGAGCTCCGGATCGTTGATCAGCGCGAGCGCGATGAAGAGCCGCTGCTTCTGCCCGCCCGACAAGGTCATGAACCAGGCGTCGCGCTTGGCGGTCAGGCCCAGCTGATCGAGGAGGCGGTCGCCGTCGACGGCGCTGCGATAGAGCGAGGCCCAGAAGTCCACCGCCTCCCACACCTTGATGCGCTTCTGGAGCTGCGCCTCCTGGAGCTGGACGCCGATCCGCTGCTGCAGGGCCGCGACGTCCCGCCGCGGGTCGAGGCCGAGGACGGCAATCGTGCCGCGGTCGGCGGCGCGCAGGCCTTCGACGCACTCCATGGTCGTGGTCTTGCCGGCGCCGTTGGGCCCGATCAGGCCGAAGATCTCGCCCGGCTGGACGTCGAAGGACACGTCGTCGACGGCCACGGTCCGCCCGTAGGCCTTGCGGATGCCGGCGACGTGGATGGCGGGCTGGGGCATGTCGCGCGCCCATTCTGTCATGCGCCGATCAGGCGGCACGGCGCTTGCTGCTACCCTGGGCGCCATGCTGTTCCGCGTCTCCGCCGAGCTCGAGTACGAAGCGAAGTTCCCATCTACGCTGATCCTGAACATCCAGGCGCAGCGCAACGCCTCACAGGTGATCCTCGACGAGCAGCTGACGGTGGAGCCGCGGCTCAAGATGGCGGAGTTCACCGACAGTGCCGACAACCGGTTCATCCGCCTGGAAACGGGCTCCGCACACCGCGTTGTCGCTGCGCTACACGGCGTCGGTCGACTGCGACTTCCAGACCTACCGGGCCGGTGCGGTCGAGCCGACGCCGGTCGCCGAGCTGAGCGCCGTCGACGATCCCGTATCTGTTCCCCAGCCGCTACTGCCAGTCGGATCGACTGAGCCGGCTGGCCTGGGACCTGTTCGGCACGATCGAGAACCCGCACGAGAAGGTCGTCGCCATCTGCGACTGGATCCACGCCAACGTCGAGTACCTGCGCGGCTCCACCGACTCGATGACCTCGGCCTTCGACACGGTGACGCAGCGGACCGGCGTCTGCCGCGATTTCTCGCACCTGGCGATCGCGCTGTGCCGGGCCCTGAACATCCCGGCCCGCTACTTCGCCGGCTACGCCTACCAGCTCGACCCGCCCGACTTCCACGCCTGCTTCGAGTGCTTCATCGGCGGCAGCTGGACCATCTTCGACGCCACCGAGCTCGCCCACCTGAACGGCCTGGTGCGCATCGGCACCGGCCGCGACGCCGCCGACGCCGCGGTCGCCAGCATCTTCGGCAGCGTGTCGTGCCAGAAGATGGTCGTCGCCTGCGCGCTGGCGGAGGGCCAGACCTTCACGCCGATCGATCGCCGGCAGCTCGATCGCCGCGGCGTCGCCCTGGCGCCGTCGGCGTGAGCGCCGCTCGCCGATGCGTCTCCACATCGAGCACGTCACGCGCTACGCCTACGCCCGGCCGGTCACGTTCCACCGGCACCGGCTGGTGCTGCGCCCGCGGGAAGGGCACGACCTGCGCGTCGAGCGGATGCAGCTGACGCTGACGCCGGCGTCCACCGTCGAGTGGGTCCGCGACGTCTTCGGCAACTCGATCGCGCTGGTCGACTGGCTCGAGCCCGCCGACGCGCTGACGATCGTCAACGACCTCGTGATCGAGCGGCTCTCGCCCTTCCCGACCCGGACGCGGCACGAGCCGTGGCACGTGCCGTTCCCGCCGCAGTACGACGCGCTCGAAACGGGCGTCACCGCCGTCTACGCGCAGTCGACGTATCTCGACGACGTGCCGGCGCTCCAGACGTGGCTGAAGGCGGAGCCGGCCGGCGATCCGCTCGACGCCGAAGGCGCGATGCTCGCGTCTCTGCCAGCGCATCCACGCGACGATCGCCTATCAGCGGCGCACGGAGAAGGGCACGCAGTCGCCGGCGCAGACGCTGACGCTGGAGACCGGATCGTGCCGCGACATGGCGACGCTGCTGATGGAGGCGGCGCGCGCCCGTGGCGTCGCCGCGCGCTTCGCCAGCGGCTACCTGCACGGCCGGGCCTCGATGGCCGCGGCGGCGTCGACCCACGCCTGGGCCGAGGTCTACCTGCCGACGCTCGGCTGGCGCGGGCTCGACCCGACCCTCGGCGACGTCACCGGCCCGAGCCACATCGTGACCGGCGTCAGCACGCATCCGCGCGGCGTGATGCCGGTCTCCGGCACGTTCACCGGCGGCGCCGGGCGACTATCTCGGGCTGACCGTGACCGTGAAGACCACGGTGCTGCGGCAGACGACTCCGGAGTCGACTTGAACTCGGGACTCGTGCCTTAGCGGACAGGCGACTTCCCACGGCTCAGTCGGGCACGCGGCGCGGTGCTCGTGCGGGCGTCTTCCGCTGGACTCGATGCGTGGCCCCGTATTTCCTGTTCCTGTGGGCAGCACTCGGCGCCCCCGTGCCCAGTTCCTGCGCGCCGCCGCCGCTCGAGGAGCAGGTTGCCGGCGCGTCCGTGATCATTGACGGCAAGATCGAGCGCGTGGTCTATCTGCAGGGCCTGGGCCGAGATCGCCGCCTCGAAGGGCCTGGTGCGATCTGCCGGACCGCGACGCGACCCTGGCGCAGGACTTCGACGCGCTGCTCGCGCACCTGGCCGCACGCGCGTCGTCGGCGCGACCGCGATCGGATCGCCGTCTACGCCGGTCGGCAACGTTCCGCGGCCTGCCGCTCTTCTCGATCCGCGCGACGGCGCTCAAGGCGAGGTCTCTACTACGGCAGCGCCGACGTGACTTCCGCCGACCTGCCGACCCTGTTCGTGCGGCCGGCCTCGATCGGCCGCCGTCAACCGCGCGATGACCGACCTGATCACGCTGGCGCAGACCCAGAACGTGCCGGTCTCGGTCGTCAACTACCCGGGTGGCCATCACGCCTTCGAGATGGTCGACGACGAAGCGGCGACGCGCGACGTGATCGACGCCACGCTCGACTTCGTCGCCCGCAGCACGGCGCCGGCCTATCAGGCGTCGCTTCGCGCGGCCTGCCCGAAGCCACCGCCGCCGCGCGTCGCCGCCGGCGAGTTCGCCGCCGCGGCGACGGTCTACGCGATCTGGTCAAGGCGCGCCCGAGGATCCGCGGCTGCGCCTGTCGTACGGCGAGGCGCTGCTCGGCGCGCGCAGTTCGCCGCCGCCTGCTCCGTGTTCGATCAGCTGAAGGGCAAGGGGCTGGGGCCGCGCGACCTCGGCCTGCCGGCGGCGCGCGCCTGCCTGCAGAAGGGCGATGCCGAGGCGGCGATGGCTGGCTGCGTCGATCCCGTCGCGCTTCCTGCCGCCGACGATCGAGAGCGAGCCGGTCTTCGCCCCGCTCCGCGAACGCGCCGACTTCAAGGCGCTGTTCGCGGCGGGCGTAGGCCTCGACGCCGCCTCGGCGCGGCTGACGCTACGGCAGGTCGGCGTAGATCGCGGTCGACGTTGTCCTTGGCGCGGCGCGATCGTTGTAGTCCTTGAACGTCTCCGGCAGCTTCAGCTCGGCGGCGGCCTGGTCGGCGGTCTTGCCGGCCTTCTTCGCCGCCTGCGTCGTAGTCGAGGAACGCCTTGTTGAAGTCGCCGTACTCGACGAAGGCGGCCCACGTCGTCACCGCGCTGTGGCCCGGGATCACCGTGTCGACGTCCTTGATGCCGGCCGCGGCCTTGGCCAGCGTCTCCGGGATAGGCGACGCCGGTGCCGCCGTTGGTGCGATCGATGAACGGCGTGCCCTTGGTCGGCGAACGCGTCGCCGGAGTGCATCACCTTGCAGCGTCGCGGAACACCACGAAGCGTGTCGCCGTTGGTGTGGGCCGGCCCGAAGTGGTAGAGGTCGATGGCCTCGTTGCCGCCGAGCACCGTCAGCTTGTCGGTGTAGGTCTTGTCGGGCAGCGCGTGCGCCTTCGACGGCGTCGGCGAACTGCGGCATCTTCTGCCATGCTCGTCTTGACGTTGGCGTGGGCCACGATCTCGACCGAGGCCGGGAAGAAGTCGTTGCTGCCGGTGTGATCGCCGTGCGTGTGGGTGTTGATGATGTGCGTCACCGGCTTGTCGGTGACCGTCTTCACCTGGTCCATGATCGCCTGGCCCCAGTCGGCCAGCTTGGTGTCGACCAGCACGACGCCGTTGGCGGTGACGAAGACGGCCGTGTTGCCGCCGCCGCCCGTGACCATGTAGAGGTTGTCCTTCACCTTCTCGATGCCGGCCACGTTCGGCCCGGCGCGGGCCGGCTGCTGGGCCAGGAGCGTGCGGCCGGCCACGGCCGCCACGGCCACCATCACGATCGACGACAAGACCAGCGTGCGCTTCATGTGAGGCCCTCGGGAAAGAAGACGCGCTGCGACGAACCAGAAGGCTCCAGCCAGCGCGACGACGACAGAGCCTACCACCGCGATACGTCGAGCGGCCATCGGGCCGTTGACGCCGGAGCGCGGCCAGGGCCAGCGCCAGCGGGACGACCAGCGCCAGCTGTCCCAGCTCGACGCCGACGTTGAAGCCGAAGAGCGACCAGCCGACGGCCGCCTGCGGCAGCCCGAACTCGCGCAGGACGGCGGCGAACCCGAAGCCGTGGACGAGCCCGAACAGCGCCGGCCATCGGCGCGCCGCAGGTCGCGCCGCGCGCCGCTGGTCCCGCCCGGTCGGCCGCTCGCGTCCAACCAGCAGATTGTCGACGCCGACCAGCACCAGGCTCAGGGCGATGGCCGGCTCGACCAGCCGACCCGGGCGGGCTGACGACCCCGAGCGCCGCCAGCGACAGCGTGATGCTGTGGCCGATGGTGAACGACGTGACGATCAGCCCGAGGCGCGCCAGCGAGCCGCCCAGCAGGATCAGGCCGATGACGAACAGGATGTGGTCCGGGCCGATGGCGATGTGGTGGATGCCGGCCGCCACGAACGTGGCGAGCACCGCGCCGACGCCGGGCCACGAGCCGGCGTAGTAGTCCATCGCCGTCCGCCGCGTGTCGAGGATGGCCTGATGGCGCAGCGCGCCGTCCTCGTAGACGTTGACGAACGTCTGGTGCTGCGGGTCGTAGGGGAAGAGCGACGCGTCGATGGCCAGGCGTCCGGGCCGGCCGCGCGTCGTCGCGCGTCCACGTGAAGCGCAGCGCCTGACGCTCCGGCATCGGCGTCAGGTTCGTCAGGGCGACCGCCACCGGCTCGCCGTCGACGATGAGCCGCAGCCGTCCGCGTCAGGATGGCGGCCAGCGCCGGCGCCGTAGCGGCCCGCCGTGGCGGGGTTCGAGCAGCGGCGCCGCATCGGCCAGGCCGAGCTCGTGCGCGGCATCGAGATCGTGGACGGTCAGCGAGCCCTCCAGCCGGGCGCCGTCGAGCCGGACGTCGAGGAAGCTGAAGGGCGCCGGATGCGCCGACGACCGCCGTGGCGCTGCGCGAGCGCGGCGACGACCGCGACGGCCGCCAGGCCCGGTGCGGGCTCAGCCCGGCGGACGATCACGGCGTCGGCCCGCGTCAGATCGAGCGCCTGGATCTGCGGCGTCGCGCGTGGGCGCGAGCAGCAGCGATCCGTTGACGCGGCCGCGCTCGCACGTCCAGGTGAAGCGGCCCGACAGCGCCGCGGTCGGCGTGATCGGCGCGCTCGGTGTCGCAGGCGCCGACGCTCGGCCTTGAGCGCGGCGAAGTCGCGGGCCCAGTGCGCGGCGTCGCGATCCATCGGCATGTTCATCGCCAGCACGTCGCCGGCGGCGGTGATCGATCCGGCGGCGAACATCTTGCCGACGGCGGCGTAGGCGGCGCGTCAGCGCCGGCGACGCCGGGATCGGGCGCGGCGTCAGCTCGCCGGCGCGATGCAGCGCCACCGCCGCGTCCCACACCGGCGGCGCGCGGTCCGGCGTAGGTGCGGTTGGCGAAGGCGAAGATGCCGATGCCGTAGTCGGGCAGCAGCAGCACGTGCGAGCCGTAGCCCGGGTAGCCGCCGCCGTGGCTCAGCGTCAGCCCGAGCTCGCAGTCCTGCGCGGCGATGAAGCCCATCGCGTAGGTCGACGCCAGCCGGCAGGCGCCGGCGCCGCTGCGCGCCGCCGCGGACGCGCAGGGCCGGGAAGTTCGCGCCCTGGGCCAGCTCGCGGACGGTCGCGCGCCGCACCGGCCCGGTGTCCGCGCCGTCGCGCGCCGGCCATGCCGGACAGCAGGAACGCGACCCACTTGGCGTAGTCGGTGGCGCTGGTCTCGATGCCGCCCATCGCCCCGAACGCGCCGTGCGCCATCGTCGGCTCGAGCGTCCAGCGCGTCGTCGTCCCAGCGATAGCCGAGGGCGCGCCGATCGGCCGGCGACGCGAGCGACGTCGTAGCCGGTCGACGCGCATGCCGAGCGGCGTGAAGCAGCAGGCCGCGTGACGTAGTCGTTGTAGGCGCTGCCGGACACGTTGGAGACGATGCGTCCGAGCAGCGCGTAGCCGAGGTTCGAGTACTCCATCGCCAGCCCCGGCGTGCGCGTGAACGGCACGCCGTCGTCCAGCAGCCGCGTGAACTCGTCCTCGGGCAGCGGCGTCTGCCGATCGCCCCACGGATCGTCGGTGACGAAGCCGGCGGTGTGCGTCAGCAGATCGCGGACGCGGATCCTCGGCGAGTCCTCGGTCGGGTAGCGCCAGCCTTTCAGCTCCGGCACGTAGGTCTCGGCCGGCGCGTCGAGCGACAGCTTGCCGTCGTCGCGCAGCTTCAGGATCGACAGCGCGGTGAACGCCTTGGTCATCGAGGCGATGCGGAACAGCGTCTCCGGCGTGACCGGCCGCTTCGCCTCGATGTCCTGGACGCCGGCGCCCTTGACGTGGACCAGGCGCCCGTCGCGCACGACGCCCCAGACCATGCCGGGGATGTGCGCGTCGAGGCGATAGGCCTCCATCGTGCGGTCGATGTCGGCCAGCGACCGCGGCGTCCTGGGCCGCCGCAGGTGGTGCCGCCAGGGCGCCGCCCACCAGGAGACACGCGAGCGCGGTGACGAGCCGTGAAGGGCCGTGAGGGGCTGGCATGGCAGGGAGGATATCGCGCCTCGGCGAGCAAACGCCCGTGCTAGAGTGCGCGCCGGAGGCCCGATGACGACAGGCAGACACGCTCGACGGACGTTGGCGGTGTTGGTGGTCGGTGTGCTGGCGCTGGCGCCGCCAGGCGCGATCGCGCAGTCGGGCAAGGCGGCGACGGCGGCCCCGGCCAGACGCCGGGCACCGCCACCGGTACGCTGACCGTGGGCACGACGCCCGTGACGCTGACCCACGCCTACGTCGGTGGGCCCATCGACGGCGGCAACTACATCATCGAGCTGACCGATCAGGCGCTCCCCGAAGCCTCGCTCGCCGCCGAACTGAAGTTCGGTGGTGGTCAGGGCCTGCTTCGCTCGGGCAAGGCGCAGGGCCTGATGCTCTACGTCGACGCCAAGGGCTTCGTGGTCACCGTGATCCCGTTCGCCGGCGACTACCGCGGCAACAAGATGCTGGCGAGCGTCGGGTCGCTGGCCAGCTTCACGATCGCCGCCGGCCAGGTCACCGGCGCGGGCAAGCTCACGGCGGAAGACACCAACCAGTCGTGGAGCTACCAGGCCCGGTTCGCCGCCCCGGTGCGGCCGGTGAAGTGACGTAAGTGTCCGCCGGCGCGCGCCGGCTGCGCGAGGACGCGATGTCCGAGATCCGTGAGGGGCTGGTCGAAGTCATCGGCGCGTCGATCCACTACCAGGTGTCGGGCCACGGCCCGACGCTCCTCCTGCTGTCGCCCGGCGACGGCGACGCCGACGTCTTCCGAGGCCTCGTCGCCGCTGCTCGACGGCTTCACCGTGGTCACCTGCGATCGGCGCGGGCAGCGGCGCAGTCCCATCGCCGACCCGGCCGAGCCGATCACGATCGCGACCCACGCCGACGACATCGCGCGCGTCCTGGTCGCCGTCACGACCCATGCCGCCCGCGTGTTCGGGGCCGGCCTCGGCGCCGTGGTCGGGCTCGAGCTCGTGACCCGCCATCCGCATCGCGTGTCGACGCTCGTCGCGTTCGAGCCCTCGCTGCCGACGCTCCTCGACGTCGATGCGGTGCCGGCGGCCGATCAGGCCGACGCGCACGTCGTCGGCGACTACGTCATCGATTCCGTCGCCCTGCGAGCGGCCCACGTCCCGATCCTGCCCGCAGCCGGTCGATCATCGCGAGGCGCCTGGACGCATCAGGCCGCCGAGGTGCTGGCCCGCCGCCTGGGCTGGCCGCTGATCGAATTCCAGGGCGACGGCACCGCCTTCGTCACGCGTCCGGCCGCCTTCGCCGCCCAGCTGTCCGCGTCACTGCAGGGCGTCCACGGGAGTGACGGCACGGCCTGACGCTGCGGCCGCTCCGCGCCGGAGTGCTTCCCGGTCCTGCCGGAAGGCGGCATGCAGGGCGGCTTCCTGCGCATCGAAACGGCGGTCGACGGCGTCCCGCTGTCCGGCGAATGCCGCGACGACGGCGGCGGCGCCGGGGATCGCGGCCAACGCCGCCTGCAGCGCGTTGTCGCTCGCCCGGACCGCCGCGTTGTATACGTGCTCAGCCGCGGTCCGTCGCGCCGCCGCCTTGTCGCGGTTCTCCCGCCAGTCCGTCAGCTCCCGGGTCAGCGCGGCGCGGCGTTGGTCGAGCAGCCGATCCTGGTTGGCCAGACGCGCAGCGGCCAACGTCTCCTGTGCCGCCTCGATCGAGCGATCCATGATTCGGCGGGCCTCGGCGCGGGCCAGCACCTTCTCGCCGGGCGATAAATCCTTCCGGCCGACGGCCACCACTGCGGCCTCGAAGGTTGCCCTGGCCTTGTCTTCGGCATCGCGACGCGCCGTGTCCGCGGCATCGTCGACCTCGCCAAGGCGCTGCTCCGCCTCGTCCGCGTCGGCGCGGCGGCGGCTGGCCGCGAGCCGCTCGGCCTCGCGCAGATCCGCTTCGACGTCCAGCAGCGTGTCGTCGCGTTCGGCCTGTGCCTCGACGAGCGTGTCGGACTGACGGCGCAGCAGCACGCCGGCGCCGGGCCGCGTCGCCAGCGCCGTCAGGCCGCTCGCCAGCGAGCGCGGCCAGGGCCGCGCTCCGGTCCTGTTCGTTGCGGGTGATGTCCTGGGACAGCGTCAGCGTCAACTCGGCAAGCGTGGGCATGATGCCTCCACGGGCACATGCGCAGCGCACGCCGGGTTCGGCTCAGCAGCGGGTTGGCGAGCTCTCCCAGGGACGTGCGATGCCGCGCCTACCGCGGGCCGACCGGCGGGACGAGCGGCCCGAAGAACGCGGCCGGCCGATCGGCTGCGGGCATGGCGCACCACTCGTCGTCGACCGCACCCCACGCCGCCGCGCCAATCGGCGCGCCCGGCGGCGCCGTCGGCGCGGTCGCGGGCTTCGCCGGCGGGAACGGGCGACTGAGGAAGCGCGCGATGTCGGCCTGGAGCAACTGCGCGTGGGCGAGCTGCGCGTCGGCGGCGGTGGCCGGCGTCGCCTTCAGCCGGGCCGCGATCCGTCGCAGGCGCGACGTCGCCACCGCCCGCACCTGCGGCATCTGGGCGTCGCCGGCCAGCGTCATCAGCCGATCGACCAGGGCACGAGCCACGGCCCGGTTCACCTCGGCGGCGTAGGCATCGGCCGGGCGATCCTCGACGATCGTCGAGATGATCCGATCGAGGACGGTGGCGAACGACGGCAGCGAGGCGTCGTAGGCCACCTGCGAGGTGAGGCGCGCGGCCCGCGTCGGATCGAGGAGCTGGGTCAGCGTCAGGTCGGCGGCGGCGAGCCCCGGCGTCACCGGATCGAAGGGCAGGCCGGTGTAGCGCGGGAACAGCTCGCGGTGCATCTCGAAGCCGGCCGGGCGCGGCGCGAGCAACGCGAGGAGGCGCGGCGGCACCACCAGCTCGTTCGACTTCAGCGTCGCGGCCAGGGCCTCGAGCGCGGCCTGCTGCTCGGCCGCCGGGGCGGGACGGTGGGCCGGCTCGCCGTCGCCGCGCAGGGCGTAGACGTAATACCGCCCGCCCAGCACCGATGCGGCGGCGTCGACCTGATAGCGATGGTGCAGGAAGACCGGAACCAGCGCCTCTTCGAGCAGCGCCAGCGGCACGTCGCGCTTGATGGTCTGCTCGCCGAAGCGATTCAGTGCCGAGCGCCGGACCAGCATGATGCGCCGCAGTTCCGCCGCCTGATCGGTGCCGTTGGCCCAGCGATCGGCGAGCGGATGGTAGGCCGGATCCTGGTCGGCGAGGAGGCGCAGATCCTTGGCCGCGGCCTCGGCCAGGATGGCCCTGCGGGCCGCAGCGGTGTCGGTGCCGGGCGCCGGCTCGCCGTAGACGTAGCGCACCGCGACCTTGTCCCACTCGCCGATGCCGACGGCGTAGGCGTCGGAGAGATCGATCGTGCCGTCCGCCTTCAGCGTCTCGAGCGGGTGCGGGTAGTCCATCACCGACGTGCGGCCGGCACGGCTGTCGTAGTAGTTGTGGCTGAAGCCGAGGGTGTGGCCGACCTCGTGCGCCGACAGCTGGCGGAGGCGCGCCAGCACCATCTGCGCCAGCTCGGGCGGCGTCTCGTCGCCGGTGCGATACGGCGACAACAGCCCTTCCGCCAGCAGATAGTCCTGGCGGGCTCGCAGCGAGCCGAGCGAGACGTGACCCTTGATGATCTCGCCGGTGCGCGGGATCGATCGACCGCGGAGCCGTAGCTCCAGCCGCGCGTCGCGGTGTGCAGCCACTGGATCACGTTGTAGCGGACGTCGAGCGGATCGGCGCCTTCCGGCATCAGCTCGACGCGGAAGGCGTTGCGGTAGCCGGCCGCCTCGAAAGCCTGGTTCCACCAGCGGGCGCCGTCGAGCAGGGCCGAGCGGATCGGCTCCGGCGTGCCGCGATCGAGGTAGTAGACGATCGGCTGCACCGGCGTCGCTGACCGCCGCGGCCGGATCCTGCTTGCGCAGACGATGCCGGGCGGTCATCCGCGTGACCAGCGGCGCGGTCATCGGCGCGGCGAAGTCCATGTACGACGTCTCGAAGGCGCCGGCGCGGGGATCGTACGGCAGCGGCTCGTAGCCCGGCTCGGGCAGCTTGATCGAACGAGTGGTGCTGCTGCACCGTGACCGCCCGCGCCGTCGGCGCGACGTCGGTGACGCGCCCGCCGGCAGGCCGCCGCCGGTCTCGCCGGCGCGCTCGCCGTTGCTGGTGAACGTCAGGAGCACGTCCATCTCGGTGTTGCGCGGGAACGCCTTGGTGCGATCGAGGTTCACCGCGCTGCGCGACTCGTCGAGGCTGTAGCTGGCCGGCTTCAGGCGCTGCGGCGACGTCGTGGACGTCGCGCAGCACGAACTTCGTCGCGTCGACGAGCACGCGGCCGCCCGTCTCGGCGCCGACCTCGAAGCCCCACAGCACCGAGCGTCGCGAACGCTTCGTCGACGGCGCGCCGCTCGTCGGCGCTCTCGCTGAGGGCGCGGAACGCGTAGTTCGGCTGCGACCAGCAGCACCTTCTTGCCGACGCGCTGGAACCGGACGATGTAGGTGTCGCCGAGCTGGCCGCGATCGAGGCCGATGTCGTTCGAGCCGAGGCCGGCCGACAGCGACGTCTGGTAGAGCATCTCGGTGTCGAGCGCCGGAATCTCCAGCCACAGCGTGCCGTCGACCCGGTTCCAGTAGAGCGGCACGTAGCCGTCGAGTTTTTCGAGGCCCTTCGTCTTGTCGCCGATGGATGGCGGTGCCGCCGCCTGGCGCCGAGACGCCAGCCGGCAGGGCGCTCACCGCCATCAGCAACATCACCAGGACACTCACGGTTCGCGCGATCATGTGGCAGAGCGTACCCCAAGGTCATCCGTCACTCATGCCCGAACCCGTCTCCGCCTTCCCCCAGCTGATCCCGCCGTCCACCCGCGCCCCGCGCATCGCCGTCAGCGCGCTGTTCCTCATCAACGGCTTCGCCTTCGCGACCTGGGTCTCGCGCATTCCCGAGGTGCAGGCCTCGCTGGCGCTGACGCCGGGGACACTCGGGGCGGCGCTGATGGGCCTCGGCGCCGGATCGTTCGTGGCGATGCCGATCGCCGGCTGGCTGATCGCGCGCGCCGGCAGCCGCCGCGTCGTGCTGGTGACGACCCTGGCGTGCGCGGCGCTGCTGGTGCTGCCGGCCTTCGCGTGGAATGCGGTCGCGCTGGCCGCGGCCCTGGCGATCTTCGGCGCGGCGATGGGCGCGATGGACGTCGGCATGAACGCGCAGGGCGTCGAGCTGGAGCACCGTGTCGGGCGCCCGATCCTGTCCGGCTTCCACGCGCTCTTCAGTCTCGGCGGTATGTCTGGTGCGGGCATCGGCGGCGTCATCGCCGCCGCCGGCGTGTCGGTCACGGTCCACTTCGCGCTCATCGCCGCGCTGCTGGCCGTCGTGGCGGTCGCCATCCTTCCGTCGCTGCTGGAGGCGCCGCCACCGCCGGCCGACGCGCCCGCCGGCCGGCTGCGCGTCTCGCCGGCGCTGGTCGGGCTCTCGATCCTGTCGCCGCCTGCTTCTTCCTCAGCGAAGGCGCGATGGCCGACTGGACGCCGGTCTATCTGGCCTCGGTGCTCGGCAGCGGGCCCGGGCGTGGCAGCCGCCGGCTACGCCGCCTTCTCCGCGGCGATGACGATCGGCCGCCTCTCCGGCGACTGGCTCACGGTTCGCGTCGGCCGGGTGCGCATCGTCCGGGCTGGCGCCCTGCTCGCGGCCGCCGGGTTGTCGGCGGCGCTGCTGATCGGCACGGTGCCGGCGGCGCTCATCGGCTTCGTCTGCGTCGGTGCCGGCTTCTCGGTCGCGGTGCCGCTTGTGTTCTCCGCGGCGGGGCGCCTCGACAGCCGCTCGGCCGGGCCCGGGCCTCGCCGCCGTCACGACGGCCGGCTATCTCGGCTTGTTCGCCGGGCCACCCGTCATCGGCTTCGTGGCGCAGGCGTTCACGCTGCCGCTCGCCCTTGCCCTGATTGTGGTGCTTCGCCCTGGTCGGCGCCGCGCTGGCCGGGTTCGTATCCGTGGCAGACTGACGCCATGCGTTACCAGATCGTGGCGGCGATTCTGGCCTTGGCGATAGTAGCGGCCGGGCGGGCGCGCGACGCGCATCGGCGCAGTCGATTGACGCACGCCAAGGCGAGCTGGTGCCGATCTGGCTGCCAAGGCCCGCGTATCCGGCGATCGCCAAGGCGGCCCGCCTCCAGGGCGATGTCCAGGTCGCCATCGAAGTCGACGACACAGGCCGCGTGGTGTCTGCCACGGCGCGGAGCGGCCACGCCCTGTTGTCGGGACGCCGCCCTCGAGGCCGCCCGTGAGACCCACTTCGTTGGCCGGCCGCCCGGCGCTTCGCTGGTGTCCTACTCGCTCGGCTACACGTTCGCGCTGGGCAGACGGCGCTCGAGTGCCGGCCGCGCCGTTCGCGGTTACCCCCACGAGCGCGCACACCACCACGGTCACCGACGTGGTTGTCGCGAGTTATTGCCCAGCGCCTCTGGCCGTGCCCGGACCGAAGTGACCTCTACTTGTGGCGCTGCGGTCGCGATTGGAACTGGTGGCGCAGCAAGACCGACTAAGCCGCGCGCGATTTGAACACCCGGAACAGGAACCACAGCGCCGGAAAGAGCGCGCCGAGGCCGAAGGGCAGCGTCCACGCCGTCAGGCTCAGCGTCGACGTCGGCGCCGCCGCGTTGGCGACCGTCAGGTCCGGATAGATCAGGTACGGCCACTGCGCTGCCGCCCACCCCGCCAGCAGCGCCACGATCTGGGCGACGCAGGCGTAGCGGGCGAGATCGAACCGGCCCGCCCGCAGCGTGGCGAACGAGATCGGCGCCAGCACCGAGCCGGCGACGATGAACAGGATGCCCGGCGACGTCGTCAGGCCGGTCCACAGCCGCGACGCCTCCGAGCGCGCCAGGAACAGCACGGCGATCGACGCGACGCCGGCCAGCCACCAAATCGCGAGCGCGCGGCGGCGGAAGTCGGTCCGCAGCTGCGCGTCGTCCGTTTCCCAGGCCAGGTAGACGGCGGCGAGGTAGGCGCAGATCAGCAGCGCCAGCACGCCGGTCGCCACCGGGAACGGGTCGTACCAGCGGTACGGATCGCCGGTCGAGAGCGCGCCGAGGCACATGCCCAGCAGGATCGGTGTCACCGCGCTGGACGCCCCGAAGACGCTGCCCCAGGCGTTGCGGGTCGCATCGCTGCCGGCCGCGTAGGCCCGGAAGACGAAGGCGGCGCCGCGCAGCACGATGCCGAGCAGCACGGCGTGCAGCGGCCAGAACAGCGCCACGCTGGCCTGGGCGTAGGCGGCCGGAAAGCAGGTGAAGAGCAGCACGACGACGAAGATCAGCCAGACGTGGTTGGCTTCCCACACCGGCCCGATGGCGTGCGCGAGCGCGGCACGCTGCGCGGCGCGCCGCTTGCCGCGGGCCAGCAGGTCCCAGATGCCGGCGCCGAAGTCGGCCCCGGCCAGCACGGCGTAGGCGACCAGCGACGACGAACATGACCAGCGCCATCAGCGTCGGCAGGGTCATGCCGGCCTCCGATCGGCGCAGGCGGCGCACGAAGAACACCAGCAGGACGAGCAGGCCGAGCGTAGACCGTCGTGAACATCGCCAGCGAGGCCCAGACGCCGCGGACCGTCGTCGCGGCGTCGGCGGTGCGCATCACGCCGTAGATCACCCACGGCTGGCGGCCGACCTCGGTGACGACCCAGCCGGCTTCGAGGGCGAGGAAGCCGAGCGGGCCGCACAGGACGAGCGCGAGCAGGAGCACGCGCGGCAGCGGCGACGTCGCGGCCGCCGCGTGCGCCAGCGGACCAGCCAGTAGCAGAGCGCGGCGCCGAGCATCGCCATGCCGGAGCCGACCATGATCTGGAAGGCGGCGTGCGTCACCGCGACGTTCGGCCACTGATCGCGCGGGATGCGATCGAGGCCGATGACCTCGGTGTCGAAGCTGCTGCCCGACAGGAAGCTGAGCGCGCCGGGGATCTCGATCCCGTAGCGCGTCTCGCGGCGCTCGACGTCCGGCCAGCCGCCGATGGTGAACGGCGCGCGGCGCTGCGTCTCGAACAGCGCTTCCGCCGCGGCCAGCTTGGCCGGCTGGTGGCGATGCGCGCGCTTGGCCAGGAGATCGCCGGTCAGCGGCATCGCGATCGCGGCGACCACGGCGACCGACATCGAGATGGTCAGGCCGAGCCGGGCGTAGCGGTTCGGCGGCGGGGTCGCGCCACAGCGTCCAGGCGTAGTTGGCGGCGGCGGCGAAGCCGACCGCCTGGTAGCAGGACAGCGTCGAGTGCGCGGCCATCGGCGCCCAGGCCGGGTTGGTGAACACCTGCCAGGCGTCGATGTCGATCGGCGCGCCGGTCGGCGACAGCGTGAAGCCGACCGGGTTCTGCATCCAGGCGTTCACGGCCAGCACCATGATCGCGGACACCGCGCCGCTGACCGCGACCGCCACGCCGCACCACCAATGCTGCTTCGGCGGCAGCCGCTCCCAGCCGTACAGATACAGCCCGAGGAAGATCGCCTCGATGAAGAACGCGTAGCCCTCCAGCGCGAAGGCCGGCCCGACCAGCGGCCCGGCGAACGCCATGAAGCGCGGCCAGAGCAGGCCCAGCTCGAACGACAGCGCCGTGCCGGACACGGCGCCGATGGCGAAGGTGACGGCGGTGAGCTTGGCCCACACGTGGGCCAGCCGCTTCGCGTCGGCGTCCTGGTAGCGGATCCACCGCCACTCGGCGATCAGCATCAGCAGCGGCATGGCCACGCCGATCGCCGCGAAGATCATGTGGAAGCCCAGCGAGAGCTCCATCTGCAGGCGGGCGGCGGTCAGCGGTGACATGGGGCGTGGTCTGGGAATCCGTGCGTCGCGGATCAGTGCGCCGCCGCGGCGGGCCGGACGGTCATCACGTTCTTCACGGTGACGATCGCGGCCAGCCACAGGCCGATGCCCAGCACCGGCGCCGGCGTCAGCGGCATCAGCAGCGCGCCGATGGCCGCCAGCGGGCCGAGGAACCAGGTCCGCCGATACTCGGGCCGCCGGTGCACGGCCCACAGCGTCAGCACGAAGACGGCCACGGGGATCGGCCACCGCGAAGCCGGCGCCGACCGGGCCGATGTGCGCCTTGTGCGTCACGACGTCGACGTTGACGGCGAGGCCGGCGCCGACGGCCGCCGCCGAGGCGAGGATGAAGTAGTGCGCGTAGGCCCACAGGAACGTGCGCCAGAAGCTGCGCAGCAGGTCGTGCGCCGGGCGATCGAAGTAGATCCACCACATCGAGAACACGGTCAGCAGGCCGCCGACGATGGTCGGCAGCAGGTGGGCGAGCGTCTCGCCCGACTCGCGACCGGCCTGGACGGCGACCGTCGCCGCGAGGAGCGACTCGCCGAGGACGATCAGCGTGAACAGCCCGTGCCGCTCGGCGATGTGGTGCGGATGCCAGGTGGTCGGCTCGGCCCGCTCGGCCCAGGCCGGCACGGCGATCTCGCCGGCGATCAGCACGGCCGCCGCGATCTCGCGTCCGGCGGGCAGGAAGAGCATGCGCGATCCAGGCGACCTGCAGGCCGGCGATGCCGAGCGCGTAGCGGAGCGCGGTGATCCGTCCGCGGCGGATCGGCGCGCGCGGCGCGGAGCCACTGCGTCACGCGCCGCCAGCCGCATGATGACGTAGCCGGCGACGGCGATCGGGCCGGCCTGGTGCGTCTCGAAGACGGCCGGGATGCCGGCCGCCACGACCAGGGCGCCGGTCATCTGGACCAGCACGAGCAGCCGGTAGGGCACGTCGTCGCAGTCGTAGGCGGAGGCGAACCAGGTGAAGTTGACCCAGGCCCACCACAGCGCGAAGAACGACAGGGCGAAGCTGGGCAGCGCCTGCGCGACGTGCGCCTCGGCGATGCCGTGGTGCAGCCCGCGCGAGGCTTCGGCGACCGCGATCACGAAGACCAGGTCGAAGAACAGCTCGAGCGGTGTCGCGATCCGGTGCGGTTCATGGGGGGATCGTGCGCACATCCGGCGCGCGGGTGGTGTGACCACTGAACTGGCGTCGTGACTCATGCCCGGGTCGGATCCTATCGCTTTGCATTCCTCGCACGGTGGCGGAGAATGTGCCGAATCCCGGGCATCCCCTTGACGACGCTGCTTGCCGTCCTTCCGCGTGGCTCCGCGTCGGCTCGTCGCCGGCGCGCTGGCGCTCGGGGCGACGTTCGCGCTGCGGGCGGAGCCCCGGACGCCGGCCCAGGCGCCGGCCCACGCGCCGCCGGGCGCGCCGGCGGCTGCCGCCCCGGCTGCCAGCCCCGCGCCGCCGTCGACTACGTCCGCGACGTCCAGCCGCTGCTCGAGCGGCACTGCGTCGAGTGCCACGGCACCAAGAAGGCCCGCGGCCGGCTGCGCCTCCACAGCCCGGATCACCTCGCCAAGGGCGGCCAGAGCGGGCCGGTCGTGGTCGCCGGCGACACCGAGCAGAGCCTGCTGATGCGGCGCGTCCTCGGCCTCGACGACGAGGATCGGATGCCGCTCGACGCCGATCCGCTCAGCGACGCCGAGCTCGCGGTCCTGCGCGGCTGGATCGCCTCCGGCGCGACGATGCCGGCGGCGCCGGCGGTGACCGCGGCGGAATCCGAGGTCGTCGAGCACTGGGCCTACGTCAAGCCGGTGCGGCCGCCGCTGCCCGCCGTCGGGCGCGCCGCCTGGGTGCGCACGCCCATCGATCGCTTCGTGCTGGCCCGGCTCGACGCCGAGAAGCTGGCTCCGTCGCCGGAAGCCGATCGCGCCACGCTGCTGCGCCGCCTCACGCTCGATCTCGTCGGCCTGCCGCCCACGCTGGAGGAGATCGACGCGTTCACCGCCGACACCGCGCCCGGCGCCTACGAGCGCGTCGTCGATCGGCTGCTCGCCTCGCCGCGCTACGGCGAGCGCTGGGCCCGGCCGTGGCTCGACCTGGCCCGCTACGCCGACACCAACGGCTACGAGAAGGATCGGCGCCGCGACGCCTGGAAGTATCGCGACTGGGTGATCGACGCCCTCAACGCCGACCTGCCGTTCGATCGCTTCACCGTCGAGCAGATCGCCGGCGACATGCTGCCCGACGCCACCGAGGCGCAGCGCATCGCCAGCGGCTTCCATCGCAACGCGATGAGCAACGAGGAGGGCGGCGTCGACCCCGACGAGTCGATGTACGAGGTGCTCGTCGATCGCGTCAACACGACGGCGACGGTGTGGCTCGGCACGACGCTGGCCTGCGCCCAGTGCCACAACCACAAGTACGATCCGTTCAGCCAGAAGGACTACTTCCGGCTGCTGGCCTTCTTCGCCAACCCGGCCTACGAGACGCAGGTCTCCGGCGACGGGACACGCTACTTCGAGGCGAAGCTGGATCTCGCCACGCCAGAGCAGACCGGGAAGCGCGCGGCGCGTGCAGGCCGAGATCACGCGGCTCGAGAAGGTGCTGGCCGAGACGACGCCGGAGCTCGCCGAGCGGCAGCGGGCGTGGGAATCGGAGATCCGCGACGCCGAGCGCGGCTGGACGCCACTCGTGCCCGGCGAGGCGACCGCGACCAACGGCGTCCAGCCTGACGCCGCAGCCGGACGGTTCGATCCTCGCGTCGGGTCCCAACCCCGACCAGACCGTCTACACGGCGACCTTCGAGACGCAAGGCGGAAGGGCTCACCGGCCTGCGGCTCGAGGCGCTGCTCGATCCGAGCCTGCCGCGCGGCGGCCCCGGCCGCGACGCCTACGGCCATTTCCGCATCACCGGCCTGTCCGTGTCGATCGCCCCGCTCACCGGCGGCTCCGCGGCGGTCCCGGCGCCGCTCGCCATCGAGACGATCCGCGTCGACGACGCCGCGTCCGCCTTCGAGCCGCAGGATCTGCTGGCCGGCGTCGACGCCGGGACGGGGCGCGGCAAGCGCCGCTCGTGGGCGGTCAACATGATGCGCGGCAAGACGCGGCAGCCGCGACACGCCGTGCTGAAGACGGCGCGTCCGTTCGGCTTCCCCGGCGGCACCCGCGTGACGGTCCGCATCGCCCAGCAGGACGGATCGATCGGCCAGGGCCTCGGCCGGTTCAGGGTCGCCGTGACCAGCGCGGCGGATCCGCTCGTCGGCGCCGGCGCTGCCGGCGCCGCTGCGTCCGATCGTGCTGGCCGGCCGGCGGCGAGCGCACGACCGATGACGCCGCGGCCGTCGCCGCGCAGTTCCGCCAGACCACGCCGTCGCTCCAGCCGACCCGCGATGCCCTCAAGGCCGCGCGCAAGGCGCTGGTCGATCTGCAGATCCCCAGCACGCTGGTGATGCAGGACCGCCCCGGCTTCGAGCGGCCGTCCTACGAGCTGCGCGAGCGCGGCGCCTTCACCGCGCGCGGCGACCGGATGTATGCCCGCACGCCGCTGGCGCTGCCGCCGATGAAGGAGTCGCTGCCGGCCAACCGGCTGGGCCTGGCGCGCTGGCTGGTCGATCGCGACAACCCGCTGGTGGCCCGCGTCCAGGTCAATCGTCTCTGGGAACAGCTCTTCGGCCGCGGCCTGGTCGAGACGAGCGAGGACTTCGGCACCCAGGGCCAGCCGCCGTCGCATCCCGAGCTGCTCGACTGGCTCGCCGTCGAGCTGATGGATCGCGGCTGGAGCCAGAAGACGCTGCTGAAGACGATCGTGACGTCGGCGACCTATCGCCAGGCGTCGGCGGTGACGCCGGCGCTGGTCGAGCGCGATCCCTACAACCGGCTGTTCGCGCGCGGGCCGCGCTTCCGGCTCGAGGCCGAGATGATCCGCGACGGCGCGCTCGCCGCGAGCGGGCTGCTCAGCCCCAAGCTGCGTGGCCCGAGTGTGTTCCCGGCCCAGCCCGAGGGCATCTGGAACATGCCCTACAACGAGGATCGCTGGGTGGAGAGCGAGGGCGAGGATCGCCATCGGCGCAGCCTCTACACCTTCCTGCGCCGCACCTCGCCGTATCCGATGCACATGACCTTCGACGCCACCAGCCGCGAGTACTGCGCGGCGCGGCGCGTCCGCACCAACACGCCGCTGCAGGCGCTGACGCTCCTGAACGATGGCGCGGCGTTCGACGCCGCCCGCGCCCTGGCGGCTCGCGTCGCGCCGGTCGCCGATCCGGCGGCGCGGGCCACGCGCGCCTTCCGTCTGGTGCGTGGCCCGCGATCCGAAGCCGGCCGAGCTGACGCCGCTTCCTGGCCTACGTCGACGCCGAGCGCGCGCACTACGCGACGCGCCCGGACGCCGCCAGGCAGGTGGCGCCGGCGCCGGCGGCCGGCCAGTCCGCCGCCGATGCCGCGGCGTGGACGCTCGCCGCGAGCGTGCTGCTCAACCTCGACGAAGACGGTCACCAAGAATTGAGGATGGGCGTGCCTTGGCAGTCGACAGTTGCCTGGAGGTGACTCCCATGCCTCCCGTAAGCCGCATCCACGCGGCGACCCGCCGCGTGTTCCTGGAGCAGGCCTACTTCGGCCTGGGCGGCCTGGCGCTGGCGTCGCTGCTCGATCCGGCGGTCGCGGCCGCCGGCCAACGCGGGCGCCGCCGCGGTGCGGCGCCGGCGGGGATGGCCGGGACGATCGAGACGCTGCACCATCCGGCCCGCGCCAAGCGCGTCATCCACCTGTTCATGGCCGGGGCGCCGTCGCAGCTCGATCTGTTCGATCCGAAGCCGGCGCTGGCCAAGCACGACGGGCAGGACGTGCCCGCCGAATTCGTGAAGGGGAGCGCTTCGCCTTCATCAAGGGCACGCCGAAGCTGCTGGCCAGCCCGTTCGCGTTCCGTCAGCACGGGCAGTCGGGGGCGCAGATCTCGGAGCTGCTGCCGTGGACGTCGAAGCTCGCCGACGACATCGCGATCATCCGCTCGATGCACACGACGCAGTTCAACCACGCGCCGGCGCAGATCTTCATGAACACCGGCCACCAGGTGATCGGGCGCCCGAGCTTCGGATCCTGGCTCAGCTACGGCCTCGGCACGCGAGAGCACCGACCTGCCGGCGTTCGTGGTCCTGCTCTCGGGCGAGAACAACCCCGATGGCGGCAAGAGCTGCTGGGGCAGCGGCTTCCTGCCGACCGTGCACCAGGGCGTCGAGTTCCGCTCGGGCAAGGATCCGGTGCTGTTCGTCTCCAACCCCGACGGCGTCGACGCCGCGGCGCGCCGGCGCAGCATCACCGCGATCAACGATCTGAACCGGCTGCACGCCACCGACACCGGCGATCCCGAGGTGCAGACGCGCATCGCCGCCTACGAGCTGGCCTACCGGATGCAGACCAGCGTGCCCGACCTGACCGACGTCGCCGACGAACCGGCCAGCGTCCACGAGCTCTACGGCACCGAGCCGGGCAAGGCGTCGTTCGCCAACAACTGCCTGCTGGCCCGCCGCCTGATCGAACGCGGCTGCCGCTTCGTCCAGCTCTATCACCGCGGCTGGGACACGCACGGCGCGTCGTTCGGCGAGGACATCGTCGAGAAGCTGCCGCGCCTGTGCCGGGAGACCGACAAGGCCGGTCTACGCGCTGGTCACCGACCTCAAGCGGCGCGGCCTGCTCGACGACACGCTGGTCGTCTGGGGCGGCGAGTTCGGGCGCACGCCGATGAACGAGGCGCGCAACGGCTCACTGTTCCTGGGCCGCGATCACCATCCGCGGGCGTTCACGATGTGGGTGGCCGGCGGCGGCGTGAAGCCCGGCGTGACCGTCGGCGAGACCGACGATCTCGGCTACAACATCACCCGCGACCCGGTCGACGTGCACGACCTGCACGCGACGCTGCTGCACCTGCTCGGCATCGATCACGAGAAGCTGACCTACAAGTTCCAGGGGCGCGACTTCCGCCTGACGGACGTGCACGGCAAGGTGGTGCGCGCGCTCATCGCGTAGCGGCGCGAACGCCAAGGCACTCCCAACTTCCAACTCCCAGACTCGAATCGCGACTGCTCGGCGAGCCCAGCAGCGGTTGGGCGTTTGGAAGTTGCGGAGTTGGGAGTTGCTCAGGCCGCGTCAGCGGCGGACTTCGGCGCGACCAGCGCCAGCGTCCGCGCCAGGTCCGCCGCCTTGATCGGCTTCGTCAGGTACTCGTCCATGCCGGCCCGCACGCAGTCCTCGCGGTAGCCCTGCAGCGCGTGCGCGGTGAGCGCGACGATCGGCGTGCGCCGGCCGGTGCCCGCCTCGCGGACGCGGATCGCGGCGGTCGCCTCGAAGCCGTCCATCTCCGGCATCTGCACGTCCATCAGGATCACGTCGGGCGCGTGCGTCTCCAGGCGTTCGACGCGCCTCGCGGCCGTTCGCCGCGGTGACGACGCGTGTGCCCGAGCTTCTGCAGGAGCCGCGTCGCCAGGAGCTGGTTGACCGGGTTGTCCTCGGCGACGAGCACCTGCAGCGGCCGCGTCGTCGCGGCATCCGCCGGATCGACCGGCTGCGGCCGGCTCGCTGCCGACGCCGACGCGCGCGGTGAAGTGGAACGCCGTGCCGCCCACCCGGGCGCCGGTCTCGTCGTCGATCCACGGGCTCTCGACGTCGATGGTCCCGTGCATCAGCTGGACGAGCTGGCTGGAGATGGCCAGCCCGAGGCCGGTGCCGCCGAACTTGCGCGTCGTCGAGCTGTCGGCCTGCTCGAAGGGCGCGAAGATCAGCTTCTGCTTGTCCGGCCGCGACGCCCATCCCGGTGTCGGTGATCGTGACCGCGCAGCCGGACGCCGGCCGGTCCCGGGCTGAGCGGGACGACGGCGCACCACGCACGCGTGACTTCGCCGGCGGCGGTGAACTTGATCGCGTTGCCGAGCAGGTTGACCACGATCTGCCGGACCCGCAGCTCGTCGCCGAGCGATGTAGCGCGGCACGTCCGGCCCGATCGAGGCGCGAAGGCCGAGCCCCTTCTCGCCGGCCCGGAGCCGCAGCGTGCCGACCGCCTCGTCGACGCAGCGCTGCACGTCGAAGCTGTCCTCGGCGAGCTGCAGCTTGCCGGCTTCGACCTTCGACAGATCGAGGATGTCGTTGAGCAGCGCCAGCAGCGACGAGGAGGCGGTCTCGACGGTCTCGAGGTAGCCGCGCTGCTCGACGGCGTTGCCCGCGTCCTTGGCCAGCGCCGTCATGCCCATGATCGCGTTCATCGGCGTGCGGATCTCGTGGCTCATGTGGGCGAGGAACTCGCTCTTGCAGCGGTTGGCCGTTTCGGCCGCCAGCTTGGCGCGGGCGAGCTGCCGGTACTGCACGCGGGCGAAGCCGAGCAGCAGGCCGATGACGAGCAGGCTGGCCGCGGCGCTGACAGGAACCCCGGGTGCTGGTACCAGACGAACGGCACGCCGAAGGCGAACGTCTCGGCCCGGCTCGACGTTGCCGTCGCGATCCATGGCCCGCAGCTCGAAGCGGTGCCGGCCGCGCGCCAGCCCGCGCAGCGGCGCGCTGCCGCCGGTGCGGAACTCCGACCACGGCCCGCCGTCGAGGCGATAGGAGAAGAGCAGCCGATCGGCCTGGGTGTACTTCCAGCGATCGACGCCGGAGAAGGCGATGTTGACGTTGCCGTCCGGCGGCGCCTCGGCGGCGTTCGACCGGGCGAGGATCGCCCGCGGCGCATCGCGATCGGCGGTCGGATCGTAGAGGCTGAGGCCGCGGCCGGTGCCGGCCCAGAGGCGTCCGCGGGCGTCCTCGAACACGGTGAAGGCGGCGTCGGCGGGCAGGCCGTCCGCCTCGCCGTTGGTCAGCCAGACGCCGTCGCGCAGCCGGTGGACGCCGGACCCGGAGGCGACCCAGATGGTGCCGTCGCGCGCCTGCATGACGCGGCGGACGGCGTCGAGCGCGCGCTGCTTGCACCGACCAGCGGCCGTGCTCGCCGCTCGGCGAGGACGTCGCGGCCGCCGGCCAGCACGCGATCCGTCGCCCGGCGCGAACATGCGTAGACGGCCGGCTCCGGATAGCCGGTCTCGGGCCCGAAGCGCTCCACCGTCGTCGCGCCCGGGCGCAGCACGCCGCCGCCGAACGCCGTCGTGCCGAACCAGATGCTGCCGTCGGCGCCTTCGTGCAGCTCGCGCAGCTTGTCGCAGACGCCGGGCACGCTGAGGGGCGCGAGCCGATGGTGGCCGGCGCGGTCCCAGACCTCGAGCCCGCACGGCGCAGTCGGTGCGAACGAGGATGCGATCGTCGCGTCCGCGCCACAGCTGGAGCAGCCGGTGCCCGGCGGGATGCGTCAGGCGCGCGAACCGGCGCGTCCGCGGATCGAAGGCCAGCAGCAGGTGCGCGCCCGGTATGTCGGCGGTCATCGCCAGGCGCCCGTCGGGGAGCAGCGCCAGCGACGTCGTCTGGTTCGGCACCGTCTGCGTGTCGGGCGGCAGCGGGTGGACGCGCCACGTGTCGCCGTCGAGCTCGAGCAGCGATTCCGTCGCCGCGAACCAGAGGCGGCCGCGCCGCGTCCTCGATGGCGGCGTGGACCGGCTGATCGAGGCCCTTCAGCGGATCCGGCGTCCGCCACTGCGGCGGGGCGTAGCGCCCGACGCCGGTCGTCGAGGCGATCCAGAAGGCGCCGCCGGGCTCGGTGACGACGTCGTAGACCAGGCCCGACAGCGGACCGTGCCGGGCCACCGCCTCCTGCTGCGCGCCGCCCAGGCGCCAGGTGCGCGTGCCTTCGAGCACCCAGACCGAGCCGTGCGGGCCGCGCCACGCGCGCAGCGCCTTGGTCGACTCGAACAGGCGCTGGAAGTGGCCGGCGGCGAGCCGGACGGCGACCTTGCGCCGCGTCCGTCCGTCGATCGCGGCGGCGAACAGCTCGCCGCCGTCGCCCGGGAGCGGGGACACGAAGTCGGTCGAGGTGGGCGGCGCGGAACGGCGTCCAGCGCGCGTAGCGCCGCGCCGTCCAGGCGGCCGAGGCCACCGGCGGCCGCGATCCACAGCTCGCCGGAAAAGCCTCGGACCAGCGTGCCGAAGCGGCCCACGCCGGCGGCCTCGGCGTCGATCAACGTCGTCCAGGTGTCGCGCGTCGGGTCGAGGACGGCGACGCGCGTGTCGAAGAGCACCACGACGCGGTCGGCGGTCGATCGGGACGGCGCCGCGCATCTCCTCGCCCGGCGCGGGGCCGGGCGCGCACGATCCATTGCCCGCCGCGTGAGCTGCTTGAGCACGCCCTCGGAGACCGACCCACGCGTCGCCGCCCGCGGCCGCGTTGACGCCTGCCATCAGCGTCTCGATCTCGGTGCGGTTCCGCGGCTCGGGGATGGTCTCGACGGTGTAGCCGTCGAGGATGTCGACCCGCTTGACCTGGCCGTGGCGGATGGAGACGCCGCCGCCGGGCAGGGCGCCGATCTTCCGGGAGTGCGATTCCTGGATGCCGTCGGCCGGCGTCCAGTAGCGCCAGCCGGCCTGCGTCTGCGCGGCCGCGCCCGACGCGATCGACAGCGTCAGCGCCAGGGCCAGCGCCGACGGCGCCGGCCAGCGACGCGGGCGCCGTTCCGCGGCGGGCAGGGGTATCCCGTGGAGACGCACCATGGTCCTGCCCAGGAATCGGCTGGCTGGGCGCCATGCTTGAGGCGCATCGGAGCCGCGGCGGGCCGGGCGTGCCGCAGCGGGTGGCAGCCGTTGCTCAGGTTTGCGCGGCGGCGGCCGATTGTTTCGACAGGACACCGCAGGGGTGTCCCGCTCGTGGTGTGTCGCGGCGCTCAGGCGCCCGGAGGTCGAACGGCGTTGTCACTCGCGCGCGTGCTCCGTGTCGGCATCGGGATCGCAGCGGCCCTGGCGGTCGTCATCGCCATCGGCACCAGCGCCGCGTGGCTGGCTGGCGTGCCGGCCGTCGTCCATGGGCTGCCGGGCTGGCCCCGAACGTCGATCGACAGCCTGGTCTGGCTGCTGCTCGCCAGCCTGGGCCTGCTGGCCACCACCATCCGCGTCGCCCGGCCCATCGCCAAGGTGCTGGGCGGCCTGCTCGTGATCCTGGTCGTCGGCGCGATCGCCGGCTACTCCCTCAGCTCGCCCACCTACAGCTCCCGCACCGCGTTCCTCTTCGCCGGCGTCGGGCTGGCCCTGCATCGCAAGCCGCTGGGGGTGATCCGGGCGGTGCTCGTCGGCATGTGCGGCGTGCTCGTCGCGGCCGTGGCGGCGGTCACGCTGCTGGGGCACCTGCCCGCCCTGAGCGGCGGCCTGCCGTGGCTCAGCGCGACCATGCTGATGTCGATCCCGGTCGCGATCGCGCTGGTCCTGGTCGGCACCGGACTGGCGACCCTCTCGTGGTTCACGCCCGGCGGCGCCCTGCCGCCTCGCGGCGTGCCCTTCCTGATCGGGCTGCCCGGGCTGCTGATCACGCTGGCGCTGTGGCAGGGGACGCTGCACGCCGAGCGGCTGCACATGCGGGCGGTGGTCCAGGAGAAAGCCGACGCCTTGCGCGACGCCACGGCGGTGCGGTTGACCGAGCGCGTGAACACGCTCGCGCGGATGGCGCGGCACTGGGAGGTCTCGGGCCAGCCGACGGAAGCGGCCTGGCGCACCGACGCGGCCCTCCTCTACGCGCAGGCGCGCGACTACCGCGTCCTCGTCTGGGCCGACGCCGGCTACGTGCTCCGCTGGGTCGAGCCGATGGCCGGCAACGCGCTGGGCGTCGGCACCCGTCCGGGCCCGACCGATCAGCGCCGCCAGGCGTTCGATCGCGCCCGCGCCACCGGTCAGCCCGTCGTCACGCTCGACCATCCGGCTGATGCTGGGCGGCCGCGGGTTCCTGATCCTCGTGCCCGTGCAGCACCAGGGCCGCTTCGAGGGCGTGCTGGCCGCGGTCGTGCTGCCCGATCGGTTCTTCGACCGCATCCTGCCCGCCGGCGCCGACGTCGGGCTCGAGATCACCGAAGACGGCGTCCCGGTCTTCGCGTCGAAGGTGGCGCCGCACCCGTCGTCCGCCGCGTTCGCCAGCCCGGCGATCCCGGTCGGCGCCGGCTCGCGCTGGCACCTGCGCGTCGTGCCGACGGCGGCGCTGTTCGAGCAGCAGCGCTCGATGCTGCCGGCGGCCGTGCTCGGCGCCGGCATCACGGTGTCGCTCCTGCTGGCCGTGGCGGCGTTCCTGCTGGCCTCGAGCCTGCGGCAGGGCGTCCACCTCCGGTCGACGCACCAGGAAGTGGAGTCGCAGGCGACCGCGCTCGCCGCCCAGGCCGATGCGCTGCGCCAGGCGCGCGACGATGCGCTGGCCGCGACCCGCGCCAAGAGCACGTTCCTGGCGACGATGAGCCACGAGATCCGGACGCCGATGAACGGCATCCTCGGCATCGCCGGCCTGCTCGTCGACACGCCCCTCACCGACGATCAGCGGCGGCTGCTGCAGTCGCTGCAGCAGTCGGGCGAGAGCCTCCTGACGATCATCAACGACGTCCTCGACTTCTCCAAGATCGAGGCCGGCAAGCTGACGCTCGAGCGCGCCATCTTCGACCCGACGCTGGTCGTCGAGGACACGCTGCGCCTGCTGTCGGTGACGGCCCGGAACAAGCGCCTGACCCTGAGCGGCATGGTCGCGCCGGACGTGCCGGCGCACCTGTCCGGCGATCCGGGCCGCCTGCGGCAGATCCTCGTCAACCTGCTCGGCAACGCCATCAAGTTCACCGAGCGCGGGACCGTCACGGTGGTCGTCACCGCCGACGCGTCGACGGGCGACGACGTGATGCTGCGCGTCGCCGTCACCGACACCGGCGTCGGGCTGTCGGCGGAGCAGCAGGCGCGCCTGTTCCAGTCCTTCTCGCAGGCCGACGACTCGACGACGCGCAAGTTCGGCGGGACCGGCCTCGGCCTGGCCATCTCGCGCCAGCTGGTCGAGCTGATGGGCGGCGGCATCGGCGTGACCAGCGAGCCGGGCCACGGCAGCACGTTCTGGTTCACCGCGCGGCTGGCCCGGACGTCCGACGCCGAGATCGCCGCCGCCAGCGCCGGCGCCGGCGCGGACGACGGCCTCGAGCCGTCGCGGCCGCTGTCCGTCCTGCTGGCCGAGGACACGCCGGTCAACCAGCTGGTGGCCAGCCGGATGCTGAAGAAGCTCGGGCACCGCGTCGAGATCGCCGGCAACGGTGCGGAAGCCATCGCCGCCGTCGCGCGCGGCGCCTTCGACGTCGTCCTGATGGACTGCCAGATGCCGGAGGTCGACGGCTACGAGGCGACGACGCGGATCCGCGCCGCCGAGCGGTCCGGCCGCCTGCCCATCGTGGCGCTCACCGCCAGCGCCACCGTCGAGGATCGGGAGCGCTGCCTCGCCGCCGGCATGGACGACTTCGTGTCCAAGCCCGTGAAGATGGCCGAGCTCGCCCGGGCGCTCGCCCGCGTGACGCGGACGGCCGACTCCGCCCACGCCGAGACGCTGGCCTCGTAGGCCGGCGACCCGGCGCCTCAGCTCAGCACGTCGCGGATGCGTGCGCAGCAGCGTGTCCGACGTGAACGGCTTCTGCAGGAAGGTCACGCCCGGCGCCAGCACGCCGTGGTGCGAGATCACGTTGTCGGTGTAGCCGGAGACGTAGACGATGCGGGTCGCCGGCCGGCGGGCGGTGATCTGCTCGCCGACGGTGCGGCCGCTCTGGCCGGGCATCACGACGTCCATCAGCACGATCTGGATCGGGCCGGCGTGCTCGTCGACGACGCGCAGCGCCTCGGCGCCGTGCGCCGCCGTCAGCACGCGGTAGCCGTGCCGCAGCAGGATGCGCTCGGTGAGGGCGCGCAGCGACGCCTCGTCCTCGACGACGAGCACCGTCTCGGTGCCGTGCAGCTCGCCGCTGGCCCGCGTCCGCGGCGCCGTCGCCGCCGGTTCGCCGCCGGCGGCGAGGGGCAGGTAGATGTTGAACGTCGTGCCCATCCCGACTTCGCTGTAGACCCAGATGTGGCCGAGGTTCTGCTTGACGATGCCGTAGACGGTGGCCAGCCCGAGGCCGGTGCCGCGGCCGCGCTCCTTGGTGGTGAAGAACGGCTCGAACAGCCGCCCCTGGACCTCGGGCGTCATGCCGGAGCCGGTGTCGCTGATCGACAGCACCACGTAGGGACCCGGCGTGACGTCCAGGTGCGTGCGCGCGTAGGGCTCGTCGACGACGACCTTGTCGGTCTCGATGGTGATGACGCCGCCGCTCGGCATCGCGTCGCGCGCGTTGACGACCAGGTTGATCAGCACCTGTTCGACCTGGCCGTTGTCGGCGGTGACGGCCGGCAGCGCGTCGGCCAGCGCCAGGTCGATGCGGACGTTCTCCTCGACGAGGCGCCGCAGCATCTTGTGGCTGGCCTGGACGATGGCGTTCACGTCGAGCGCCGTCGGGGCGACGATCTGGCGGCGGGAGAACGCCAGCAGCTGGCGGGTCAGGGTCGCGGCGCTCTCACCGGCCTTCTTGATCTCGCGCACGTCTTCCAGCATCGACGGCTGGTCCTCGCACTGCGCCTCCAGCATCTCGCAGTAGCCGGCGATCACCGTCAGCAGGTTGTTGAAGTCGTGCGCGACGCCGGCGGCGAGCGAGCCGATGGCCTCCAGTTTCTGGGCCTGGCGGAACTGTTCCTCGAGGCTGCGCTGGGCGGTCACGTCGACGCCGATGCCGACGGCCCGCAGCGGCACGCCGGTGTCGCTGCAGAGCGTCCGGCCGATCACGCGGATCCAGTGGACGCTGTGATCGGCCCATTTCACCCGGTACTCGAGCACCGAGTCGAGGCCGCGTCGCGCCGACTCCTCGATGCTCTGCGCCACCGCCTCCCGATCCTCGGCGGCGATGGTGGCGAGGTAGCCGGTCAGCGTCGTCGGGGAATGGCCCGCGCCGATGCCGTGCAGCCGCTCGAACTCGGCCGACAGCACGACCGTGTCGGTGCGGAGGTCGATCTCCGAGATGCCGATGGTCAGCGCCTGCAGCGTCAGCTGCATGCGCGACCGCACCGATTCGAGCGCGTCCTCGGCGTGCCGGCGCCGGCGCCGGCCGTCGGCCTCGCGCAGCTCGCGCTCCACCGCCGGCACCAGCCGCACCAGCCGATCCTTGGAGAAGAAGTCGGCGGCGCCGGCCTTGAGGGCCGCGACCGCCGTTTCCTCGCCGATCGTGCCCGAGGCGACGATGAGCGGGATGTCGAGCCCGCTCTCGTGCAGCACTTCCAGGGCGCGGATGCCGGTGAAGACGGGCATCGAGTAATCCGAGACGACCACGTCCCAGGTCTGTTCGGCGAGCGCGGCCCGCATCGCCTCGGCGGTCTCGACCCGCTCGTGCGTGACGGCGAAGCCGCCGCGGCGGAGCTCGTCGAGCACCAGCAGGGCGTCGTCTTCGCGATCCTCGACCAGCAGGACCCTGAGGGACTTCATCGGTGGGGCATCTCCTCTCGAACGGGAACGGCCGCGATCGCGGGCGGACCGGGCGGTGGCAGCGTGAAGCTGAAACGGGCGCCCGCGCCGACGGTCCCGGCCGCCCAGACCCGGCCGCCGTGGCGGTCGACGATGCGCTGCACCGTCGCCAGGCCGATGCCGGTGCCGGGGAACTCGCTGGTCGAATGCAGCCGCTGGAACGGGCGGAACAGCTTCTCGGCGTAGGTCATGTCGAAGCCGGCGCCGTTGTCGCGGACGAAGTACGTCGGGCCGTCCGTCGCCCGCTTCGACGCCGATCTCGATGCGCGGGTGCGGCGTGCGGCCGGTGAACTTCCAGCGTTGCCGAGCAGGTTCTCGAGCACGACCTTGATCAGCCGGCGGTCGGCCTGGATCGGCAGCGCGTCGGGCACGACGATCTCGACGGCGCGATCGGGATCGCGCCGGCGCAGCTCGGCGACGACGTCGCCGGCGAGGTACGCGAGATCCGTCGGCCCCCGTCGCAGCTCGGCCTGCCCGACGCGCGAGAGCTCCAGCAGGTCGTCGATCAGCTCGCCCATGCGCGCCGAGGCGGCGCACGACCCGCCGGAGCCGATCCTGCATCGTCGGCGGCAGGCTGGTCGGCGTCCTCGAGCGAGCGCCCGGCTGAAGCCGTCGATGCTGCGCAGCGGCGCGCGCAGGTCGTGCGAGACCGAGTAGCTGAAGGCCTCCAGCTCGCGGTTCTTGCGCTCCAGCTCCTCGACCAGGGCGGCGCGCGTCTCGGCCAGCTCGCGCGCGGCGCGCGCCTCGGCGGCCTCCAGCTCCTTGCGCAGCAGCTCCTCGCGGATCCGCCGGTTCTCGTCCTCGAACTGCTTGCGGCGGATCTGGGCGCGCACGCGCGCCTTCAGCACCTCGAAGTCGCTCGACTTGGCGATGTAGTCGTCGGCGCCGGCGCCGAGGCCCTCGATCATCGCCTCGCGCGTCTCTCGCGCGCGGTCAGCATGATCAGCGGGATGTCGCGCACGACCGGCGCCGCCTTGATCCGCCGGCAGGTCTCCTCGCCGCCGAGGCCGGGCATCAGCAGGTCGAGCAGGATGCAGTCGACGGGCTGGACGGCGAGCAGCTCGAGCGCCTCCTCGCCGGAGCGGGCCAGCACGACGTCGTAGCCCTCGCCCTGCAGGGCGTCGGCCAGCTCGTGCAGGTAGGTCGACGCTGTCGTCGACCGCCAGGATCGTCTGCGGGCCGAGCAGGCTGCGCGTCTCGTCGCCGCCGGGCAGCGAGCCGGTCGCGTGCCGCAGCACCGCCGGCGAGCCTGGCCAGGATGACGTCGAGGTCCTCCTCCTTGCGCACGAACGCGTCGGCGCCGGCGTCGAGCGCGCGCAGCTCGGCGCCGTCGATCGTCGGAGGCGGTCAGCAGCAGGCACGGCGACGTCGCGCAGCGCCGCGTCGAGCCGCAGCCGGCGGATCACCGTCGCGCCGTCGATGCCGGGCAGCATGCCGTCGACGATGATGGCGTCCGGGCGCTGCGCGGCGGCCAGCCGCAGGCCCTCCTCGCCGGTCGCCGGCGGCGCAGCACGCGGTAGCCGGCCTGCTCGAGCGCCGTCGCGCAGCGCTTCGCGGAAGGTGACGCTGTCGTCGATGACGAGGATCGACGGTCCGCCCGCCTCGGGCCGCCGGCGGCGCCGCGCAGCAGCTCGCGCGCCCGGGCGACCACGTAGCCGGCGTCGTAGGGCTTGCCGACGTACTCGTCGGCGCCGGTCTGCAGGCCGCGGATGCGGTCCTTCGACCTCGGCCTCGGTCGACAGCATCACGACGACCGGCGGCGGCGCCGCCGCCGCCTGCGCGGAGCTCGCGCAGCAGGTCGACGCCGTCGCCGTCGGGCAGCAGGACGTCGAGGATGACCAGGTCGCCGGCGTCGCCGCGGCGCAGCGCCGCGCGCGCCTCGGCCAGCGGTCGCGCACGGCACGCGCCTCGAAGCCGGCCGCCTCGAAGGCCTCGGCGAGGTCCATGCGGACGGTCAGGCTGTCGTCGACGATGAGGACGACGTCGCTCATGGCAGCCGCCTCTCTCCGGCCGTCGCCGCGAGCAGCGACAGCGCCGGGCCGATCTCGGCGAGCGGCAGCACGCGCTCGGCGGCGCCGAGCAGCGCCGCCTCGCGCGGCATGCCGTAGACGACCGAGGTCGCTTCGTCCTGCGCGATCGTGAACGCCGCCGGCGCGGCGGATGGCGAGCAGGCCGGCGGCGCCGTCGCGGCCCATGCCGGTGAGCAGGCACGCCGACCGCGCTGCGCGCCGTACTCGCGCGCGACCGACTCGAACAGCACGTCGACCGAGGGCCGGCACGAGTGGCGCGTCGGCTCGTGGGTCAGCCGCAGCCGGCCGCTGCCGGACGACCAGGTGGACGTCGGGCGGCGCCATCACGACGCGGCCGGCCGCCGCGCTCGACGCGGCTCGCCGTCGCGCGCGTAGGCGACGCGGCAGGCCGGTCTGCCCGTCCAGCCAGTCGGCGAAGGCCGCGCCGAACGGCTCGCCGATGTGCAGCACGAACAGGATCGGCAGCGGGAAGCGGCGGCGGCAGGCCGCGCAGGACCTCGACGAGCGCGCCCGGGCCGCCGGTCGAGGCGCCGATGGCGACCACCTCGCAGCGCGCGCGACGGCGCGATCGGCGCGGCGCCGCCGGCGGCGGCGTGCCGGCCGCGGCGGCGCGCGCCGAGCGTGCCAGCCGGGCGCGCGGATGGGTGATGACGCGGATGCGCGAGACCAGCTTGCACGGTCGGCGATGAAGCTGCGCTCCCAGTCGCCGTCGGCGCTCGTCGCCGCGCGGCTTCTCGAGCACGTCGACCGCGCCGGCGGCGAGCGCGTCGTAGGTCTTGAACAGCTCGCCGCGGTTGGTCGACGACGAGACGATCAGGATCGGCGTCGGGCAGTGCGCCATGATGTACTCGGTGGCGGCGAGGCCGCTCATCACCGGCAGCATCATGTCCATCGTGACGACGTCGGGCCGCAGCGCGCTGGCACAGCTCGATCGCCTGCTTGCCGTCGCCGGCCTCGCCGACGACCTCGATGCTCGGGGTCGGCGGCGAGCACGTCGCACAGGCGGCGGCGCACGGTCAGCGAGTCCTCGACGACGAGCACGCGGATCGGTCACGCGTCATCCGACCAGCGCCTGGATGCGGGCGAGCAGCGACGCCCTGATCGAACTCGCCCTTGACGATGTAGGCCTGCGGCGCCGACGTCGACGCCGCGCTGGCGGTCCTCGGGCGCGTTGCGCGAGGTGACGAGGATCGCCGGCATGTCGCGCAGGCGCGGCGTCGGCGCGGATCCGCTCGACGAAGGTGAAGCCGTCCATGCCCGGCATCTCGACGTCGACCAGGAACAGCGCGTAGCGTGCGCGCGCGCGCCTTCTCGCAGCGCCTCCTCGGCCGACGTCGCCAGCGTCGACCTCGTAGCCGGCCGACTCGAGGATGCTCTGCTCGAGCATGCGCGTGGTCAGCGAGTCGTCGATGACCAGCACGCGGCGCCGGCAGCCGGCGTCGCCGCCGGTCGGTCCGCGCACGCGTCGCGGGCGCCGGCGACGAGGCCGTCCGGATCGAGCACGAGCTGCGGGTCGCCGTCGGCGTCGAGCGCGGCGCCGGCGACGACCGGCGTCGGCCGGCGCGAGCGCGGGCAGCGGCCGCAGCACGACGTGGCCGGTGCCGAGCGAGGCGATCGACGCCGAAGGCCGCGACGCCGCCGTCGCGCGCCTCGACGATCACGACGGCCGAGGCGCGGCCCGCGGCCGCGGCCGCCGCGGGCGCCGGCGGCAGCGCCTGCGACGCAGCGGCACGAGCGGGATGGCCTGCCCGTCGACAGCACGGATCGCCGTGCTGCGCGGTCGCGCACGACGTCCTCGAGCCCGATGCGGAGGCTGCGCGCACCGCGTCGAGCGGGATGGCGACGGCGCTGCCGGCGGCCTCGACGACGAGCGCGTGCAGCGACGCGACCGACAGCGGCACGGTCAGGGCTCGACGGTGGTGCCGGCGCCGGGCTCGGTGTGGACGCGCGACCTCGCCGCCCAGGCGCTCGGCCGCCTCGCGCACCGACGTCGAGGCCGATGCCGCGGCCGGAGACCTCGGTCACCGCGCCGCGACGTGCTGATGCCGCCGCGGAGCAGCAGCGCGCAGCAGCGCCGGCGTGTCGGCGGCGCGGCGCCGCCCTGCCGCACCGGCCCGCGCTGCGGCCGCGACGGCGCCGACCGCGTCGAGATCGATGCCGCGGCCGTCGTCGGCGCAGGTGAACGACGACGCGCCGGCCGCGCTGCCGCACCACGCAGCGCGACGCGGCCCTCGGCGGGCTTGCCGGCGCGCCGGCGCTCGGCCGCCGGCTCGATGCCGTGCGCGACCGCGTTGCGCACGACCTGCAGCAGCGCGCCCTGCACGGCGGCGAGGACGTGCGGCGTCGAGGCGCACGTCGCCGCCGCCGGCCGGTCGAACGCGACGCGCTTGCCGGCGGCCTGCGGCGACGTCGCGGGCGGCGCGCTCGAGGGACGTGAACAGCGCGCTGGCCGGGGCGAGGCGCAGCCGCTCGGCGGCGTCGCGCACCTGGCGCAGCTCGCGATCGAGCTGGTCGACGCCGGTGGCGAAGTCGCGCTCGAGCGTCGCCGAGCGGCGCGCGCAGTTCGCTCGGCCATCGAGCGCCGGCCGCAGCCGAGCCGAGGCTGGACCGGCGCCGTCCGCATCGGCGCGGCGTCGCGCAGAGCTGTCGACGAGCAGGTCGCGATCGCTGGCGCGGCCGCTCGAGCGCGGCGCTGGCCGCAGCGCCGCCGAGCCGGCACGTGCGCTTCGCGCACGCCGTCGAGCAGCGCGTCGAGTTCGTCGGCGTCGGCCGGACGCGCGGCCGGCGGCGGTCGGCCGCTCGGTCGCGGCGCGCCGGCTCGGCGGCGGCGCGCCGGTGCGCAGCGGCGCGAGCGTGCCGCCGATGTCGTCGACGAGCGCGAGCACGCGATCGACGCGTCTCGCGCGGGACGGTCGCCGGCCGCTCGCGGTGCGGCGGCGAGCACGTCCTCGAGCGCGTGCGCGTCGTCGGCGATCTCGCGCTGCTTGACGACGCGCGCCGCGCCCTTCAGCGTGTGCGCGAGGCGCAGCAGGCGCGCCACGACGTCCGGCGGTCGCGCGCCCTTCTCGAGCTCGAGCGCGCCCTGCCCGAGCTGCTCGAGGAGCTCGCGCGCCTCGATGCGGAAGTACCGGTAGGGGTCCTGCGCCATCGGCTCACGCCGCCGTCTGCGGCCTGCACCAGCGCGCAGCAGGTCGCGCGACAGCGCGGCCAGCTGCGACGCGGTCTGCAGCGTCTGGCCGGAGCTCGCCTCGGTCTCCCTGCGTCGCCTGCGCGACGTTGGCGATGGCGACGTTGACCTGCTCGACCGCGGTCGTCTGCTGCTTGGTCGACAGCTCGATCTCGCGCGCCGGCCTCGGTCGGTCGTGCGCGACCAGCGCCGGCGATCTGCTTGAACGAGGCGGCGACCTCGCCGAACTGGCGCGGCGCCGGCGTCGACCGCCTTCGAGCCGGTCTCGGTCGCCATCACCGTGGTGTTGACCGCGCTGCGGACGTCGTCGATCAGGCCGCGGATCTCCTTGGTCGAGCCGGCGACGCGGTCGGCGAGCTTGCGGATCTCGTCGGCGACGACGCGCGAAGCGGCTTGCCCGCCTCGCCGGCGCCGGCCGCCTCGATCGTCGCGTTGATGGCGAGGATGTTGGTCTGCTCGGCCAGCTCGGAGACGATGTCGAGCACGCGCGCCGATCTGCTGCGACTTCTTGCCCAGCTCGAGCATGTGGCTGACGATCAGGTCGACCTGGCGGCGGATGCCGGCGATCGACTCGTGCGCGACGCCGACGGTGCCGTCGCCGGCTGCGCGCCGCGGTCGCCGGTCTGGTCGGCGATCTGCGCGACCCGCTGCGCGCTCTCGGCGATCTGCCGCGAGGTCGCCAGCAGCTCGCTGATCGTCGTCGCTGATCTCGCTCATCGCCGTGGCCTGCTCCTTCGAGCCGGTCGCCTGCTGGGTGGCGGCGGCCTGCAGCTCGGCCGACGAGCTCTGGACCTGCGCCGACCGCCGTGCCGATCTGCCGGCTCAGCGACGCGCGCCAGGACGAACGCCGTCGCGGCCCCGAGCAGCGCCACCAGCACCGCGATCGCGATGATCAGCCGCTGGGCGCTCGCGGCGGCATCCGAGGCCGCCTTCGTCGCCTCGGCGAGATGGGCCCGGGTCAGCGCCACGAACGAGCGCAGCGCCTCGTCGAGCTCGTCGCGGATCGGGTCGAGCCCGTCGAACGCCCGCACCACCTGGTCGAGCGGGGCGTCGGTGCGGCGGAGGGCGACGACCTGCTCGACGGCGGTCTGGTGCCGCTGCTCGAGCCGTTCGATGGCCCTGACGAGCTCGCCGGCCTGGTCCGACGCGCCGCCGCGCTCGAGCGCCGCGACGGCGCGGGCGATCTCCGCTCGCGCGCTCGCTCAGCTCGCGCAAGGCGGCCTCGCCGCCGGCGTCAGGAAGAACTGGCGGGTCGCGCTGGCCTTGCGCTGTCGTCGCCGCCACCAGCGCGTTGGCCTCGATCAGCGCCCGCGCGTCCACGTCGATGACGCGGTCCTTGTCCTGCGACCACCGTGCGCAGCGCCAGCACCGAGACGACGCCGATGATGGCCGTCAAGGCCACCGTCAGCCCGAAGCCGAGCGCGATTCTCTGCCCGAAGGTCCACTGTCGCATGGTCACCTGCCGCTTCCGAGTCCATCCGCGTCCGGCAACCGCTGCCGGATCGCGTCGAGCACCGATGCCAGTGAAATCGACCGGCCGCACGAAGTCCGCCGCCCGGGCCACGACGCGGACGTGGCGGCTGTCGCCTCGCGCCGCCTCGAACGCGATGCTGCCGCCGGGCCGCACCAGGTAGCCATCGAAGGCGGCGAACGTGACCGCCGACCGGCGCCGCCGCCAGCACGGCCAGCCAGCGCGGCGCCGCCGGCGGCCGGGTAGCCGAGCAGCGCGCCAGGTCGTAGACCGGCAGAATCGCGCCGCGGAGGCCGACGATGCCGAGCAGCTCCGGCATCGGGCTCGGCAGCGGCCGGATCCGCCGATCGACGGCGAGCGCCGGCGATCTCGTCGAGGCGCAGCGCATAGGGGTCGCCGCCGACCGGATCGTCAGCAGCTGCTCGGTGCCCGCGTGTCGGTCGCCGATGGCCTCGGCGAAGCCGCCGATCGAAGGCCGCCCGCAGCGCCGCGGCGCGATCCTCGACCGGGATCATGCCGGCCGCTCCAGCCGATCGAGCTCGGTGCGGCAGAGCGCGACCAGGCTCTCGCGGCCGAAGCCGCCGCCGAACAGCAGCAGCCGCGCGCTCGGGCTCGCGCTGCAGCAGCGTCGCGGCGCTGTTCCAGCTCGCGCCGGGCGACGCCTCGGCTCGCCGCGCCGCCGGGCCAGCAGGCCGAGGTGCAGGTGCGGCATGGCGAAGCCCGGATCGAGATAGATGGCGACCTGATCGTGGTGCTCGGCGCCGGGCCAGCTCGCCGGCGGCCTCGCGGCACAGCGCCAGCACGTAGTGGGCGCCGGCGTTGAAGGCGTCGTCGGCGAGCAGGCGGGCGCAGGCGGCCTCGGCCTGCGGCAGCCGGCCGCGGTGGGTTTCCACGACGGCGGCGTGCAGCAGCACGTCGGGATCGGTGGCGGCCGCGGCCGGGAGGGCCGCGAGGGCGGCCGCCGCCTCGCCGTAGCGTTCGTCGCGCAGGCAGGCGCGGACGGGCGCGATCCCAGGACGCCCTCCGACGTCGCTGCCGGCGGTGCCGCGGGCGGGGCTGGCGATCGCCGAGGCGTCCTCGCCCCGCGGCCGCGCCGGTCGCGGCGCCGGCGGCGGACCAGGCTCGGCCAGGCGCTCGATGCGCGCCGCCGTCCGATGCACCACGTCGACCCAGGTCTCGGCGACCGCCGGCGCGGTGCCGGACGTCGTCGCCGCCGGCTCGTCCCAGGCCGCCACCGTCGCCGCGGTACCGTCGTGGCGCTGGTAGTAGAAGGTGTCGTCGGTGTGGCGCAGGTCGAACTCGCTCGACAGCCCGCGCAGCGTCTCGGCATGGCCGAGGAAGAGGAAGCCGCCCGGCCGCACGGCGCGTTCGATCCGTGCCATCACCGCCCGGGCCTGGGCCGGCTCGAAGTACATCAGCACGTTGCGGATGAAGACGATGTCGTAGCTGCCCGGGGCCCACAGCTCGGCGTCGTCGTCGATCAGGTTGCGGGCGTCGAAGCGGACCGCGGCGCGGATCGAGGCGTCCAGCTCGCACTCGCGGCCGCGCCGCGTGAACCAGCGCCGCGCCATCTCCGGCGTGGTCTCGCGCAGGGCCCAGTCGGTGTAGGTGGCCCGCTTCGCCTTCTCGATCACCGCAGGGTTGAGATCGACGCCGCGCACCCCGACGTCCCACGCGGCCGGCACGACGTCGCGCGCCGCCATCGCCAGCGAGTAGGCCTCCTCGCCGGAGGCGCAGCCCGCCGACAGCAGCTGCAGGCGCCGATCGCCGCGCCGCGCGGCCACCCGATCGGTCAGGGCCCGGGTCAGCGCCCGGAACTGGTCGGCGTGGCGGAAGAAGTAGGTCTCGGCGACCGTCAGCTCGGGCGCCAGCGCGGCGACCTCTCGAGCATCCAGCCTCGAGGCGACCCGGTCGAGATAGCCGCCCGCGTCGAGGCGTGTGGCGGCGAGCCGCCGCTCGAGCACGCCGGCGAGGAACTCGACCTTGCCGTCGTCGAACTGCAGGCCCAGCCCGCGGGCGAGTGCGCCACGGAAGCGGCCGACGTCGGCGGCGCGGTCGCGGGTCATGCGGCGGCGCCGCCCGGCGCCAGGCGAGCCCAGACCTCTTCAGGGACGAGGCGCGCGTGCTCGAGCACGAACAGCAGGGCGCCGTCGAGCACGCCCGTGGCGGCGACCGCCGCCAGGCGGGGCGTCCGCAGCAGCGAGGGCAGGGCATCGGCGATGTCGCCGGGGAGGATGGTGACGCCGATCACGGCGTCCACCGCCAGCATGAACGGGCGTTCGCCAGGGGAGACGGTGACGAACCGTCCGGCGGCGCCGGTGGTGTCGAGGAGCAGGGCCGTCGCGTCGACGACCGGCGTCGGGCGGCCGCGCACGATGGCCACGCCGCGGACGAAGGAGGGCACGCCGGACAGCGGTTGGACCGGCAGCGGCCGCATCGTCTCACCGACGTGCGCCAACGGCAGCGCGCAGAGCAGCGCTCCTACCCGACAGACGAGCGACGGCGCGCCTGCGTCCTGCATCGCGACCCCCATGCGAGTGCCCCTCGCTCGGCACCCTCGGGCAGTCACCGACGCAGGCTCGTTTTCTCCTAATTCCTTGACGGAACGGTCCTCAGTATCGCGGAGGCGTCGGCCCACCGGCAACCAAAATGGCGAAGACGCACACTCGAGTCGCACCGAATGGATGAGGTGTCGCGCTACAGCTTCAGCGTCGTCGCCTCGTCCAGCTGGGCTTGGAAGAGGTCGAGGTCGTCCTCACGCGGCTCCGCCGCACGGCGACCGCGGCTCGCCAGCGTGCGCCACGCCAACGTCAGCCCGATGAGCAGGATGGCACGACCGGTGGCGCTGCGCAGCGCCGCAGCTTCGATCGCCGACAGCGCTTCGGCGGTGACGATGGCCGCCACGAACCAGAGCGGCGCAGCCTTGATTCGATTGCCGCTGACGTAGGCGGTGAGGAACGGGAGCGGGTGTTCGGCGAGGAACCGGGCTTCGAGCGCAATCAGCAGCAGGAGGAGGCCGACCGCGTAATGCATGAGCGCGTATCCGGCCGGCAGGATGGCCAGGTGCGCCACGAAGAGCAGCGCCAGCACCGGTGCGCCGATGCCGACGACGACGGCGCGCTTGAAACCGGCGAGATAGCTGCGCGCGTCACCCGGCCAGCCCAGCTTGACGCTCCACGACGCCGGCAGGTGCGCCGGCAGCCGCATCGCCTGCTCGACGCCGGCCACGATGCAGGCGATCAGCAGCGTCTGCGTGCCGAGCAGGGCCTGCGCCGGTCCGTCGCCGGGCGGCAGGCGGAGCGCGCGACCGAAGCCGATGGTCGCCACCGCCAGGCCGAAGGCCGCGGCCACCGCCAGCGCGGCCCGGTGCGGCACGCTGCGGGCCAGCGTCCGCAGCGTGAAGAAGAAGCCGGCTTGCACCGCTGGCCGTCTGGCGACCGTTGCCGTCATCAGCCGCACGATCAGCGTCGGCCGGGCCCGGGCGGCGCGCCGTGGCGTCCGCGCCCGGGCCGCCGGACGCCGGGCGTTCCACAGGAACGCCACAAGGGCGACGGCGAACGCGCCGGCCAGTCCGATCGGCGCCAGCAGGCCGACCGCGGGCGCGCCTTCCTGGGCCCGGCGGTAGCGGGCCGCGGCCCACGCCTCCTGGACCTGCAGGCGCTTGGGCAGCGGCGGGCCGGGCAGATCGAGGATGACGGATCCGGCCAGGACCTGATGCAGGCCGACGAACCACATCGGCGGGTTGGCGACCACCCGCCAGCCGGAGGACGCCGGCGGCGCCAGCCGCTCGGGGACGTCGCCGAGCCACGCCGGGGTCAGCAGGAACGCCGTGGCCAGCACCAGGATCAGCACGGCCTGCAGCCGCGCCGAGACGGCCGGCCACCACGGGCCGAGCACGGCACGAGCGACCTCCCGGAACGCCAGCACCGAGCAGAACCCGAACGCGCCGGCGCCGACGGTCGCCACGGCGTGCGCCAGCATCAGCCGGAACGCCTGCGAGAAGCTGGCCGGCAGCATCGCCACCGCCGAGCTCGGATGGAGCAGCGTCGGCGGGCCGTTGAGCGCGATCAGCACCGCCGCGGCCAGCAGCGCCATCGCCGACAGCTTGGCGCGGACGATCGTCCGCCGCGGGATCGGGAGCGGCCCCAGGATGGCCTCGTCGCGGGCGTCGAGCGCCAGGCCGTCCCAGGCCACCACCGCCACGATCGCCAGGAGCAGCATCGACAGCGTCACGTAGAGCAGCGAGTCGTCGAGGTAGTTGCCGGCGTTGACCGCCGGCATCGGCAGCGGCGTCATGATGTATTTGGCGCCCATCAGCACCGTCATCACGGCACCGGCCGAGAGCAGCATGGCGAGGCCGACCGAGGCGCCCTTGTGGGCGTCGGCGTCCGGCGAGACCAGGTCGTTGTCGATCAGGCGGGTGACGAAGTGGCGCGTCAGCAGCGCGGCGCGGCCCGGCGTCGCGTCAGGCATGGGCCACCACGTCGGCGATCGACTGGGCGGTGCGTTCGGGGTCGGCGTGGCTCACCAGCCCGGCGAACACCTCTTCGAGCGAGCTGTGCGAGCGGAGCGCCCGCAATGCGGTCACCGAGTCGTCGGCCACGACCTTGCCACGGTGCAGGACGATGACGCGGCCGCACACCTTCTCGACCGCTTCCAGGACGTGCGAGCTGTAGATGACCGCCTTGCCGCGCTGGGCGAGGATGCGGATCAGGTGGCGCAGCATCAGCGCCGCGGTGACGTCGAGGCCGGATTCGGGCTCGTCGAAGATGACGACGTCCGGATCGTGCAGCAGGGCGCCGGCGATCAGCACCTTCTGGCGCATCCCCTTGGAGTAGCCGCTGATCGACTGCTGCGCCGCGTCGCCGAGGCCGAGCAGCTCGAGCAGCGCGCCGATGCGGCGATCGAGCACCGCCGCCGGCAGATCGCGCAGGCGGCCCATCAGCTCGAGGTGCTCGCGGCCGGAGAGGAACGGGTAGAGGTGCGCTTCCTCGGGCACGCAGCCGAGGCGACGCCGGAAGCCGACCAGATCGTTGGTGATCCGCCGCTCCTCGAACCAGACGTGGCCCTCGGACGGCTCGACCAGTCCGGTCAGCATCTGGACCGTGGTGCTCTTGCCCGATCCGTTGGGACCCAGGTAGCCGAGCACCTCGCCGGGCCGCACGACGAAGCTCACGTCGTCGACGACACGGCTGCCCGAGTACCGCTTCACCAGGTGACGCGCTTCGAGCATCAGCAGACCTCCCGGAACGAGGACGGTGACCCGTGACCGACGGCGGATTGGACACCGGTCGGTGGCGTTGGTTCCGCCACGGCGGCCGGTCCGTCTGCGGCCTGGCTGCCGGCTAGCGTGCCGGCGCGGCCGGCTCGGCCCAGTAGCCGAGCCTGGCGCGGACGTCGCCGCCGCCGCGGACCTTCACCGACAGCTTGTGCCAGCCGGCTTTCTGGACGCCCGACGGCGTGAAGCTGATCAGGTAGCGCCGGCGGAAGCTCGCGAGGATCTCGGTGAAACGGGCGCCGACGCGATCGAGCGAGGTTTCCTTGACGAGCACGCCGCCGGTGCTGCCGGCAAGTTGCTGCAGCAGCGTGCCCTCGCCGCCGATCATCACCACGCACACGACGACGCCGGTCCGCTGCGCCGTCTCGAGGACCGTGGCCCCGGTGAGGAAGCTGGCCGTGTCGTCGCCGTCGCTGAACAGGATCACGATCGGCCGGCCGGGCGCCGCCGTCGCGATCAGCATGGCGGCGTGCGCGGCGTCGTAGAGCGCGGTGTCGCCGGCGATCGTCGGCAGGGCGACGAGCGTCCGCAACGCCGCGGTGTCCGCCGTGAACAGGCTGCGGATCGCGATCCGCTCCGAGAAGGTCAGGAACGCCGCGGTCTCCGGCGTCTTCAGCGCGTCGATGACGCGCGTGCCGGCCGCCGTCAAGTGGACGCGCTCCTTGGCGTCGAGGCTGGCGCTGGTGTCGAGGGCGAGGACGACGCTGATGGGCACGGCCGTCGCCGACACCAGTTCCACCGTCTGCCGCACGCCATCGTCGAGGACCTCGAAATCGTCGGCAGAGAGGCCGCTCACCGGTGCGTTGTTGCGCCGGACGTCGACGTCCACCCGGACGGCGTCCACCTTGGCCGAGAACGACGGCTGTTGCGCCGTCACCCCGCGGCCGCCGGCCCCGGCCACCAGCACCACGAGGGCCGCGCCCGCCGCCATCGCCACCGCGCGGGTCATCGCGCTCGCGCCCTGAACGCCGTCAGCAACGCCGCGGCCTCTGGTTCATGGCGGCGGAAGTACGACCACCAGGGGTCGTCCCCGGGTTCCACTCCGGGACCGCTCGTCGCGACCAGCGCCGCCACGCCGTCGCCGCTCCGGCCGTCGGCGACGGCCAGGACGCTGAGCGCCACCCGCGCCGATTGCGCGGCCGGGAAGCGTGCGGCGGCGCGCTCGAAGGCGGTCCGCGCTTCGGTTCGGCGGCCCAGCGCCTGCTCGGCGCGCCCCAGCACCATGTGGGCGTAGTAGTCGAGGAACGGCGGTGGCGACGTCGCGCCGGCGCTCCGGGCCAGCGTCGCCGCTTCCTGCGGTTCGCCCTTGGCGAGCAGCACATGGGCCAGGCGGACGCGGGCCTCGACACACTCCGGCTCGACGGCGAGGGCGGCGCGCAAGTCGCCTTCGGCGATGGCCAGTTCCCGCGATGGGCTGCCGATCCGCATTACGTCGGCGCGTTTCGTCGAGCGGCCATAGGCGTCCAGGTTCTGCGGCGGCCACACATCCTCCTCGACCCAGATCTGGATCCGGGGGTCGGCATAGGCCTGATGCAAGGTGGCGCGGTACACGAGCAGCGTCGCGTCCGTCGGGAAGACCCGCAGCCCGGCCTCGAGGTGGAGGCGCAGTGCCCCCAGATCGACCCATTGCTGCAGCACCGCGCTCGAGGCCTGATACCACGTCCGCGCTGGGCCGACGCCGTCGGGGATGGCTCCGTTCGGTCCGACACCGGCCGGGCGGGTCGCCAGGTCGTTCGCGATCAAGCGGCCGACTTCCCACTGCAGCGACCGCGGGGCGCGACCGGTCGACTGGCCGTCCAGCAACTGCGAGCGCGTGCCGCGCGCCGTTCCCGCTTCGACGGCGGCGCGCTCGGCGATGGCGGCGTCGGTGTGCAAGGCCAGCCCCTTGATCAGCAGCGCCGTGTCGGTCGACTGGCGGAGGGCGCGCGTCACGGTCGTGATGGCGTGCTCGCGCGACCACCCGGCCACCATCCGGACGGGTTCATCGATCGCGCCGGGCCGGTGGGCGCCAGCGGCCGCCAGCCACATCGTGGCGTGCGGGTCTTCTTTCTGTGCCTGTGGCGACGCGGCGGCGGTCGCCATCAGCACCAGCATGGCGATCGGCCGGCCGGTACCGCGCGACCAGGCGCGGCCGGCGCGTCGCAGCGGCGGCGAGGCCGCTCGAGGAGGCGTCGTCATGGCATCACATCCGCTCGGTTGGCTCGGGCAGCGGCCCAGTATCCGCGATCGACCAGAACGCGGGCAAGGCGCGGGCGATACGCCGGGGCGCGAAGACGCGCGAGGGCCTGTGGGTGACCGCTTCCCGTGGGGACGGTAGACTGCGGCCCATGCCGCCTGCGCTCTACGACGCGCTGACGCCGTGGTATCACCTCGTCGATCCCCCCGAGGATCATGCGGAGGAGGTGGACGCGTTCGTCGAGGCGTTCGCCGCCGCGATCGACGGCCCGCGCCGCACGCTCCTCGAGCTCGGCTCCGGCGCCGGGCACAACGCCAGTCATCTCAAGGCGCACTACGCGTGCACGCTGACCGACCTCAGCGAGCCGATGCTGGCGCTGAGCCGTGCCCGCAATCCCGAGTGTGCGCACGTCGTGGCTGACATGCGGACGCTGCGCCTCGGTCGCGTCTTCGACGCCGTGCTCGCGCACGACGGCATCACCTACATGACGACCGAGCCGGACCTCCGCGCGGCGATCGAGACCGCCTTCGTCCACACCCGGCCGGGCGGCGCCGCCATCTTCACCCCGGACGACGTCGCCGACACCTTCGTCGACCGCACCGACGTGCATGAGGCCGACGATGGCGTCCGCTCGCTGCGCTACATCGAGTGGTCGTGGGATCCGGCGCCGGGCGACGACAAGGCCCAGGTCGAGTACGCGCTGCTCATGCGCGAAGGCGGCGAGGTGCGGGCCTGCCACGATCGTCACGAGACGGGCCTGTTTCCGCGAGCCACCTGGATCCGGCTGCTGCAGGCGGCCGGATTTCTCGTCGACAGCGTCCGCCGCCCGATCGGCGACGGCGAGACCGACGAGGTGTTCGTCTGCCGGCGGCCGGCGGCGACGCCGGCCGACGGTACAGGCCGCCGGTGATCCGCTGCGCCATCGCCGGGCGAGGCTGTCTACGCCGTGGCGTCGTCGGCGAGCAGGAGCTCGGCGAAGCGGTCGAGGACGCGGACCGTGGCGGCGAGATCGCGCGGCGCGGCGTCGGCGAGCAGCGCGTCGGCGGCGGCTTCGACGGTGCCCGGCCGCGGCACGTCGACGGCGCGGCCCTTGCTCGTCAGGCCGAGCGTGACGCGGCGCGTGTCGGCCGGATCGCGGCGGCGTTCGACCAGGCCGCGCGCCTTCGAGGCGCCGCACGCTCGCCGACAGCGTTCCGGGATCGACGTGCAGCGCCTGCGCCAGCTGGCCGGCGGTGACGCCGGGAAAGCGGCCGAGGAAGCGCAGCACCAGACGCTGCGGCGCGGTGACGCCGATCGCCTTCTCCATCCGCCGCGAGCGGCGCTCGAGGGCGTGGCTGGTCCGCGACAGGCACTGCAGGAACTCGAGCGAGCCGCGGACGCGGATGCGGCGTGTCGGTGCGGCCGCTCACGATTGCGCCTCGCGCCCGCGGGGTCGCCGCGGCCGGCGGGTCGACCCGGAGCGCGACGAGGTGCTCGAGCAGCGTGTCGATCTCGCGCTGCTGCCGCAGGTAGTAGCGGGCCGCGGAGGTGCGCGATCGGCCGACGCGGATCGGTGAACAGGCGGCCGGGCTGGTCGAGCCGGAACACGTCCTCGTCGGTGACGTCGTCGCCGACGTACATCGCGATGTCGGCCTCGGTGCGATCGCGCAGCGCGACCAGCGCGTCGCCCTTGTTCGGCGCGCGCTTCCGGCACGACGTTGATCACGAGCTTGCCGGGGATGATGCGCATCGGCACCGGCAGGCCGGCGACGGCTCGCCGGATCGCCTCGCGCGCCTTCGGCTTCTCGCGGGCCCGCCGGTAGTGCACGGCGAGCGAGTAGCGCTTGTTCTCGATGTCGATGCCGGGCACGGCCTCGAGCGCGCGTCTCGAGCGCGGGGTGCGCCTGGACGACCTGCCGCTCGAACGTGCCGAGCCGCGTGCCGGGCTCGAGCCCGTGGTTGCCGATCAGGTAGCGGACCTTGGCGCCGCTCAGCCGCCGCGCCACGTCGGCCTTGGCCCGGCCGGAGATGACGGCGCTCGGATAGCGCTCGCAGACCGTCGTGAACAGCCGCGCGGTGCGGGCCCGCATCGCCGCCTGGTGGCGATTGGCGACGATCGGCGCCAGCGTGCCGTCGAAGTCGAACGCGAGCAGCACGTTCGACCAGGCGAGCTGGTCGAGCAGCGCCTTGTTCGCGCGCGTCGAGCAGCGCTTTCATGAGGATTCGCCGCGCCCGCAGCGTCAGCAGCGACGACAGCCGCCTGGTCATCCGCTCCTTGCGGCGCAGCTCGGCGGCGTCGACCAGCATCCGGCCCGCCCAGCGGTAGACGTTGAACTCGGAGACCAGGCGCGCGCATCGAGCGCATGCGCTCGCGCTGCTCGTCGGCGCGGCATCGCGCAGCGCCGGCGCCAGCGCGTCGCTGGCCTCGCTCGAGGTCGTAGGGATTGACGATCAGCGCCTCGGTCAGCTCGCGCGCGGCGCCGGTGAACTGGCTGAGCACCAGCACGCCGCTGCTCGTCGTCGCGCGCGGCGACGAACTCCTTGGCGACCAGGTTCATGCCGTCGTGCAGGCTGCTCACGTAGCAGAGGTCGGCGGCGCGGTAGTAGCGGAAGACCGTCGGCGGCTCGTGGTGCGCGCGCAGCAGGACGATGGGCCGGTAGCCGCCGGTGCCGAAGCGCTGCGTTGATCCGCGTCGGCGAGCGCCTCGACGCGCTCGTTCAGCTCGCGGTAGCGCTCGATCTCGGTGCGGCTCGGCGCCGCCAGCTGCACGAAGGTGAAGCGGCCGCGCAAGCTCGGGGTAGCGCTCGAGCAGCGCGCTCGACCGCGCAGCAGGCGCTCCTCGATGCCCTTGGTGTAGTCGAGCCGATCGACGCCGACGCCGAGCAGCGCGTCGGGCGCGCAGGCCGAGCTCGCGCGCGCACGCTCGGCGCGGCACTCGGCGACCGGCGGCGGCGTCGTCGAGCCAGCGGACCGGCCACTCGATCGAGATCGGGTACGGGCGCACCAGCGTGCTGCGCGCCGCCGCTGGACGACGGCGTGTCGCCTCGCGATCGATGCGCGCCTCCATGAACGCGTCGACCGAGTCGATGAAGTTGTTGCAGTGCAGCTGGGTGTGGAAGCCGACGATGCTGCGAGCCGAGCAGGCCCGCGAGCAGCTCCTCGCGCCACGGGCAGATGCCGAAGCGCTCGGCGTTCGGCCACGGGATGTGCCAGAACGTGATGATCGTCGCGCGCGGCAGGCGCTCGCGGATCATCGCGCGGCGCGAGCGCGAAGTGATAGTCCTGCACGAGGACGATCGGGATCGTCGCGAGTCGACCTCCTCGCACACCGCGTCGGCGAACTGCTGGTTGACCGCGCCGGTAGTGCTCCCAGTCCTCGGCGCGGAAGATCGGGCCGCGTGTGGGCGACGTGGCAGAGCGGCCACAGGCCCTCGTTGGAGAAGCCGTAGTAGTAGCCGTTCTCTTCCTCCTCGGTGAGCCAGACGCGGCGCAGCAGGTACGAGCTCCTCGCCGGGCGGCACCGCGACGCGGTCGTTGGCGTCGACGGTCTCGCGATCGGCGGTGCCGCTGCCGTGCGCGACCCACGACGCCCGAGCAGGCGCGCATCACCGGCTCGAGCGCGGTGACCAGGCCGCTCGCCGGGTGGATGCACCTCGGATGCCGCCGTCGCGTCTTCGCTCGTGGATGTAGGGCTCGCGGTTGGCGAGGATCGACGATGCGCTCGCCGTGCAGGTGCTGGCTGCAGCGTCGCGCGCAGGCGCTCCGGGCTCCACGGCCGCCGCGCGCCTCGCGCTCGCGCTCCTGGGCGAGGCGCTCGACCAGCGCGCGCACGTCGCGCACCAGCGGCTGGAACGCGCCCTTGGCGTCGCCGGACAGCGCCTGGCGCAGCTCGTCGGTCCAGTCGCGCCAGGCGAAGCGCGCGGCGATCACCGTGATCAGCGCGGCGCCGCAGGCGAGGACGAAGAAGGACAGCGAGCAGGAAGTTGCGGGTCGTCGCCTCGCGCTCGCCGAGGTAGCGCAGGTCGTGCACGAGCACGACCGACCCGACCGGCTGCGTCGCCGCTCGACACGCTGGTCACGCGTGACGTGGACGCGGCCCGACGGCAGCTCCGGCGTCATCGACCACGACGGCGCGCCCGGCGCCTCGGTGCGCATCCGCGCCGAGCAGCGAGCGGCACGAGAACTCGGTCGGGGTAGGCGTCGGTCGAGGCCAGCAGCTCGCCGCGCGGCGAGCAGGCGGCGGCGCCCATGATGCGCTCGTCGCGGGTGATGTCGCGTCAGCGCGTCCTTGATGCCGCGCGCCGGCCGTCCGGCCAGTTGCCGTCGAAGCTGTCGTTGGCGGCGGCGACGGCCAGCCGCGAGCGCAGCGCCAGGTCGTCCTCCGAACCAGCTGCGCATCATGCCGGTGAGCAGCGCGTAGCCGACGCCCGGTGCAGGGCCGCCAGCCCGACCACGAGCACGATGAGGAACTTCGCCGTGCGCGCCCATCGCGCCGACTTCTATCACAGTCGTACGATGGTTGGATGTCCAAGGATGGTGTGCTATACGTGCGCGCATGTCGCTCGCGGACCTCGGGCTCATCGGCAACTGTCAGTCTCGGCGCTCATGTACGGCGCGACGGCGCCATCGTGTGGTGCTGCATGCCGCGCTTCGACTCGGAGCCGGTCTTCGGCGCGCTGCTCGACGACGACGGCGGGCAGTTCACGATCGGCCCGGCCGACGCCGGCGCATGGGCGTCCAGCGCTACCTGGCCAACACCAACGTGCTCGAGACGACGCTTCGAGACGCCGGACGGCGCCTTCCGCGTCCTCGACTTCGCGCCGCGCTTCCTGCAGTACGAGCGCAGCTTCCGCCCGACCAAGCTGGTCCGCATCGTCGAGCCGCTCGCCGGCACGCCGCGCATCCGCGTGTCGCTGCGATCCGGTCCTCGGCTGGTCGAAGGCGCGGCCGCACCGCGAGGCCGGCTCGCACCACATCAGCTACCGCGGCTTCGCGACCGAGCTGCGCCTCACCACCGACGTGCCGCTCTCCTACCTCGACGGCGAGCCGTTCGCGCTCACCGAGCGCAAGCACTTCGTGCTTCTCGTGGGGCGCGCCGGTCGAGGAGCCGCTCGCGCCGCTGTGCGAGCGCTTCCTCAGCGAGACCATCGCGCTACTGGCGGACGCTGGGTGAAGCACTGCGACGTCCCGCCGATCTACCAGGAGGAAGTGATCCGCTCGGCGCTGGCGCTCAAGCTGCACTGCTTCGAGGACACCGGCGCGATCGTCGCGGCGATGACCACCTCGATTCCCGAGTCGCCGGGCAGCGGGCGGACCTGGGACTACCGCTACTGCTGGCTGCGCGACGCGTACTACGTGCTCGGCGCGTTCCGCCTGCTCGGCCACTTCGAGGAGCGCGAGCAGTTCATCCACTACCTGCTCAACGTCGCCTCGGCGCGCGCCCGGCCTCGACCTCGCGCCGCTCTACCGCATCGACGGCCGCACCGATCTCGAGGAGTCGATCCTCGACCGACTGGCGCGGGCTTCCAGGGCGAGCAGCCGGTGCGCGTCGGCAACGGCGCCGCGCTGCACCAGCAGCACGACGTCTTCGGCGAGATGGTGCTGGCGCTGACGCCGCTCTTCCTCGACGAGCGCTTCCGCGAGCAGGTGACGCCGCCGGTGCTCGATCTGCGTCACCGGCTGACGCGGCAAGCGCCGTCGCCGTGGCCGGCACGCCCGACGCCGGCATCTGGGAGTTCCGCACCGAGTGGCAGCCGCAGACCTTCAGCTCGCTGATGTGCTGGGCGGCGGCCGATCGCATGACGCGGATCGCGCAGACGCACGTGCCGGTGCTGGCGTCGGAGTTCGCCGCAGGCGGCCGAGCAGATCCGCGCGCGAGATCCTGACGCAGGCCGTCGATCCGGAGCGCGGCAGCCTGGTCGCCGACTACGGCGGCCGCGAGGTCGACGCGGCGCTGCTGCAGGCCGTCACGCTGCGGCTGCTGCCGGCCGACGAGCCGCACGCCATGGCGACGGTCCAGGCGATCCGCGCCGACCTGGACGACGGCGGCTGGCTGATGCGCTATCGCACCGACGACGGCTTCGGCGTGCCCGACGTCGCGTTCTCGCTCTGCACGTTCTGGCTGGTCGAGGCGCTGGCCCGGCTCGGCCGCGACGACGAGGCCCGCGCCGCTGCTCGAGCGCGTCCGCGGCATCAAGTCGCCGCTCGGCCTGCTGTCCGAGGACGTCGAGGCCGTCGACCGGGCGAAATGTGGGGCAACTTCCCGCAGGCCTACTCGCACGTCGGCCTGATCCACGCGGCCTTCGCCGCCGCGCCGCGCTGGGGCGAGTACGGAGCGTACGCTCCGGCCGCCAGCCGAGCGCGTGCCGATTACACTGGAGTCTCAACCCGAGGAGACTCCGTGATGCGTCGAGCCGCGCTCGCCCTGCCGCCTGGTGCTGGCCCTGGCGTCCGCCGTCGAGGCCGGGCCGGCGCGTCAATGCGTCGAGCAGTCCGAGGCGCTCGTCGGCGTAGCGCGCCAGGCTGGTCGACAAGACCTTCGCCGCTCCGCGGCGGCTGACGCAGCGAGCCGTTCGACTACCCGACCCGCCCCGGCGCGACGAAGGCGTCCGGCGTCTGGGTCGGTGAAGCGCTCGTCGACCAGGCCGGCAAGGTCCGCGACGTCTGGACCATCCGCCGCTTCAGCTTCGACCCCGCGTGGCCGGAGTTCGACGACGCCATCACCGCCGGCATCCGGAGCTGGACCTACGAGCCGGCGGTCGTCGACGGCACGGCCGCGCCGGTCTGCGTCACGGTGTCCGTCAACATCACCTGGAAATAGGGCCGGCCAGGCTCACTCCGCCCGCAGCGCGTCGATCGGATCGACCGACGCCGCCCGGCGCGCCGGGATCGCGCTCGCGACGAGCGCCGCGCTGCCGAGGATCGCGGCGACCGTCGGCCAGCGTCGCGACGTCCCACGGCGGCGTGTCGAACAGCAGCGTGCGCATGAACGTCGCCGACGGCGACGGCGCTGGTCAGGCCGACGCCGATCCCGATCAGCGCCAGGCTGCCGGCCTCGCGCAGGATCAGGCGATAGACCGTGGCGCGCCCGGCGCCGAGCGCGATGCGCACGCCCATCTCGCGCGTCCGCTGGCTGGCCGAGTAGGCGACGACGCCGTAGAGGCCGACGACGCCGAGGATCAGCGCGACCGCGGCGAAGGCCCCGACCAGCCAGGCCGACGATCGCTGCAGGTAGGCCGCCGGCGACGAGCCGATCCGCGTCTCCATCACCGCTTCGCCGAAGACGCCGAGGTCGGCGTCGACCGCGCGCATCGCCGCGGCCAGCGCCGGCACGACCTGGCCGGGATCCTGCGCCGTGCGGACCACGACCGAGAAGTCGGTGTCCGGACTCTGCGCGATCGGCAGGTAGATGGCCGGCCAGACCTGGTCGTTGAGCGCGCCTTCGCGGACGTTGTCGACGACGCCGACGATCTCGGTGAGCGAGCCTGGCGTCAGCGACGTGTCGCCGACCCGCTGCCCGACCGGATCCTGGTTCGGGAAGTAGAGATCGGCCAGCGCCTTGTTGATCACCGCGACCTTCGGCTTGGTCGCGTCCTCGGCCGGCGTGAAGTAGCGGCCGCGGAGCAGCCGCGCGCCGATGGCCGGCAGATACCCGGGGCTGACGTCGCGCTGGTTCGCCTCGTTGTGCTCGCCGTCGTAGGGCCGGCCGACGAAGCGCAGCCAGGTGGTGTTGCCGTTGAAGCTGACCGGCAGCACGCTGGTCAGCCCGACCGCGGTCACGCCGGGCACGGTCGCCGCCGAGCGCTCGACGTCGAGCGCCAGGCGTTCGGCGGCGCCAGGCTGGCCGAAGCGCGCGCCGGGCGCGGCGACGCGCACCACGGCCAGATGATCGGGACGGAAGCCGAGCTCGACGTTCAGCAGGCGATAGAGGCTGCGGCCCAGCAGGCCGGCGCCGGCCAGCAGCACCATCGCGGTGGCCAGCTCGACGACCACCAGCTTGGCGCCGAGGCGACGCCAGGCGTGGCCCGACGATCCGCGGCCGCCGTCCGCCATGCCGGCGCGGACGTCGGTGCCGGCGTGCACCAGCAGCGGGCCGAGCGAGAAGAGGACGAGCGCGACGAGGGCGACCACGGCCGCTCCGCCGGCGACGGCGCCGTTGACGCCGAGGCCGTCGAGGAAGGGCAGCGTCGCCCGCATGTCGGTCGGGATGAGACCGGCCATCAGCCGCATGCCGGCGCCGGCGACGACGAGGGCCAGGCCGGCCCCGATGGCGACGAGCACGCCGGCCTCGGTCACGAAGTGGCGGACGATCCGGGCCCGCGACGCGCCCAGCGCCAGCCGCACCGAGAGCTCGCGGCGCCGCGATTCGGTCCGCACCAGCAGCAGGCTGACGACGTTGATGCAGGCGATGCCGAGGAGCAGCGCCGCGCCGCCGAGCAGCAGCCACAGCGTCGGCCGGATGTTGCCGACGATGACGTCGGCGAGCGGGCTGACGACGGCGCCCTGGTCGCGGTTCGAGTCGGGATACTGACGTTCGAGCTGCCGGGCGATGACCGCCATCGCCGCGCCGGCTTCGTCGATCGTCACGCCCGGCTTGAGGCGACCGACGCCGTCCAGGCTGTGGCAGCTGCGCCGGGCCATGCAGCCGCCGCTCGGGTCGATGGGCGTCCAGAACTCGGCGCCTTCGCTCGGGGCGAACTGGAACGTCGCCGGCAGGACGCCGACGACGGTGTGACTCTCGCCGCTCAGCGTGACGCTCCGTCCGACCACGCCGGTATCCGACGCCGAACCGCTCCCGCCAGGTCCGATGCGTGATGATGGCGACCCTGGCCCCGGCGCCGCTCGACTCGGCGGCGGTGAAGTCGCGGCCGAGGATCGGCTGGATGCCCAGCGTGCGGAAGAAGCCGCCGCTGACCTGCATGCCCGGCACCATCACGCTGCCGCCCGGCGTCGCCAGCATGTGCCCGCGCTGCCGGTAGGCCTCGAGGCTGCTGAACACCGTGTTCATCGACTGCCAGTCGCGGAAGTCCTGGTACGACAGGTTCGCGCGCGGGATCTGCGGGTTCGACTCCGTCACGTCGACGAGCCGATCCGGGTCGGCGTAGGGCAGCGGCCGCAGCAGCGCCGCCTCGACGAAGCCGAAGACGGCGAGGCAGCCGCCCATGCCGAGGGCCAGGACGAGGATCGCGGTGACGGCCAGGCCCGGGCTCTTGACCAGCTGTCGCAGCGCCAGCCGGATGTCCTGCATCGTGTGCTCGACGACCGGCACCGTGCCCTGATCGCGATAGGCCTCTTTCATGGCTTCCAGTCCTCCCAGCGCCAGGTGCGCCTGCCGGCGGGCCTCGTCCGGCGAGAGCCCGCGGCGGATGTTGTCGTCGATGTGGAGGGCGAGGTGGCTCTCGATCTCGTCGGCGAGGGCGCGCTCGCGCGCCGGGCCGCGGACGATCAGTCCGGCGAGCCGCGCCAGCGTCCGCCGCAGCGCTCTCATCGGGTGCGCTCCGGCGCGAGGAAGCGGGCCAGGATCGCCGTGGTGTCCTCCCAGCTCCGTGCCTCCTTGGCCAGGAGGCGCCGGCCGGCCCGCGTCAGGCTGTAGAACTTGGCGCGCCGGTTGTTCTCGGACGTGCCCCAGGCCGCGGCGATGGCGCCTTCCTGTTCGAGCTTGAGCAGCGCCGGATAGATGGTCCCGTAGTTCAGCGCCAGCTTGTCGCCGCTGGTCTGCTCGATGCGGCGCGCCAGGCCATAGCCGTGCTGCTCACCCATCGTCGCCAGCGTCTGCAGGATCATCAGGGCGAGGGTGCCCTGCCACACGTCCGTCTTGTCACCCATCGCATCCCTCCGCCCGTCGCACACGGTCCAGCCCGGCCGTTCCTATGGCCAGGCCATACGTTACCCTATGGCCAGACCATAGGACGAAGGCGGCGCACGGATCGTTGCAGGGCGCTGTGGCCGGCGGTCGGCGGCTGACGGCTCAGCGCGACACCTCGCCCAACTGTCGGGCGAGCGCGTCGCGCTGGGCCACGAGCTCGCCGAAGCGGCGGCTGGCGCGGGCGAGCTGCCTGGCCGCGATCGCCACCAGCACGCCACCGACGGCCACGCCGCCCCACGCCGCCCCTCGGCCGCTCAGCACCGCCGCCGCCATCATTCCGGCGACGAACAGCCCCGAGAACGCAACCGCCATCCGGCCGGCGACGACGCGGTCATACCCGAGGAGCACGCGGCGCGTGCCGAGCACCCAGGCGGCGAGCCCTGCCCAGCCCAGGTTGAGGGCCGTCAGCGCCCCGAAGGCCGTGTGTGTCCGTGCCGGCAGGGCCGGTTCGGTCGCCCACAGCGTCGCCGTCGCGAGCGCGCCTCCCGTGGCGACGAGCAGCAGTGCCACGTAGGCGAGCCGGGCCCGGAACGACAGCGTGCTGCGGGCGGCGCGCCGTACCGCGGCTGCCGAGGCCTCGCGGGCCGCGGCCGACGGATCGATGATCATCATGAAAGGTTCCCTTCCGAAGACGCGATGGCGCGGCGGAGCATCCGCCGGGCCCGATGCAGGCGTGACTTGACGGTGCCGACCGGAACGGCGAGCAGCTCGGCCACTTCGGCGAGCGAGAGCTCGTGCAGGTAGAAGAGCGTCAGCACCTCGCGCTCGACGACCGGCAGGCAGTCGAGGCCGGTTTGCAGCGCCGCGGCGTCCGCCTCCAGCTCGCCCGCCGGCCCCTCCGTCGGCAGGGCCTCGGGGTCGACCTCGCTGGGCGGCGGCGCCGCGTACTGGGCGCGCAGGCGATCCATCAGGACCCGGCGCGCGATGCCGAACAGCCACGGCCGCAGCCGGAGCGGGTCGCGCAGGCCCGGCAGGCCGCGGAGCACCCGCAGCCAGACGTCCTGGACCACATCGTGCGCCGCGTCGTCGGCGCCGGTCACCCGGCGGGCATAGGTCCACAGCGGCCCGTGCCACCGGTCGATCAGCGCGTCGAACGACTCCCGCTCGCCGAGCTGGCAGCGCACCACCAGCCAGGCGTCGCGGGCAATCTGCCGTCCATTTCCGGTCGAATCCGTCACGTCATGCCCCCTCCGCTGCCCTGGGAGTCGGGCCGAGGCGCCAAAGGTTCACGGTCGGGCCCTGACCGCCGCGTCGCGTGGCCGGAGCCCTGCCGTTGGCGCGGTATACTTGGGGGTTGCTCCTGCCGTCGCGGGAGCCAGTGTGAGGAAGCCGGACGATGATCGCGGTCTCAGGCGTGTCCATGCGGTATGGGTCGAAGGTGCTCTTCGACGAGGTGTCGACGACCTTTTCGGCCGGCCGCCGCTACGGTCTGACCGGGCCGAACGGCGCCGGCAAGTCGACCTTCATGAAGCTGCTGTCGGGCGACCTGCAGCCGCAGAAGGGCGTCGTCAACCGGCCGGCCCGCCTCGGCATCCTGCGGCAGGACCAGTTCGCCTTCGACGCGCACCGCGTCGTCGACACGGTGATCATGGGCAACGCCGTGCTGTGGTCGGCGCTCGAGGAGCGCGATCGGCTCTACGCCAAGCCGACGCTGTCCGACGAGGACGGCATGCGCCTCGGCGAGCTCGAAGGCACCATCGGTGAGCACGACGGCTATTCGGCCGAGAGCGACGCGGCGATCCTGCTGGCCGGCCTCGACATCCCGGACGCGCTGCACGAGCGGACGATGGCGGAGCTGCAGGGCGGCCAGAAGGTCCGCGTGCTGCTGGCGCAGGCGCTGTTCGGCCGGCCCGAGGCGCTGCTGCTCGACGAGCCGACCAACCATCTCGATCTCGACTCGATTCACTGGCTGCGCGAGTTCCTGGTCCGCTACGACGGCACGCTGATCGTCATCTCGCACGACCGGCACTTCCTGAACGCGGTGTGCACGCACATCGCCGACATCGACTACCAGACGATCATCACCTACACCGGCGGCTACGACGACATGGTCGTCGCCAAGACGCAGATCCGCGTCCGGCTGGAAGCGCAGAACGAGCAGCGCGACAAGAAGATCGAGCAGCTGAACGACTTCATCGCCCGCTTCTCGGCCGGCACCCGATCGAGCCAGGTGCAGTCGCGGCGCAAGGAAGTCGAACGGCTGCAGACGACCGACCTGGCGCGGTCGAACATCCAGCGCCCGTTCATCCGCTTCCAGATGCAGCGGCCGTCGGGGCGCATGGCCTTCGAGTGCGAGGGCGTGACCAAGACGCACGGCGGCCACGCCGTGGTGTCCGGCTTCGGGGCGGTGGTCAACCGGGGCGAGAAGATCGTCCTCGTCGGCCGCAACGGGCTCGGCAAGACGACGATGCTCAAGGCGCTGCTGGCCGACGCGCCGGGACTGCCGGCGTCAGCCGGCGACCTCGACCGCGGCACCGTCCGCTGGGGCCACGAGGTGTCGATCGGCTATTTCCCGCAGGATCACACCGGCGAGATCGTCAAGGGGCTGACCGCGGTCGAGTGGCTGCACCAGTTCGACCCGTCCGCCTCGCGTCAGGACATCCACGGCCTGCTCGGCCAGATGCTGTTCAGCGGCGAGGAAGGCCACAAGCCGACCGAGGCGCTCTCGGGCGGTGAGACGGCGCGGCTGCTCTTCTGCCGGATCATGCTGCAGAAGCCCAACGTCCTGATCCTCGACGAGCCGACCAACCACCTCGACCTGGAATCGATCAACGCGCTGAACATCGCGCTGCAGCGCTTCGAGGGCACCGTGCTCCTCGTCACGCACGACCAGGATCTGATGGAGGAAGTCGGGACGCGCGTCTGGCACTTCGACCGCGACGGCGTCCACGACGTCAAAGGCACGTACGAAGAATTTGAAGCATCGCGGGTGTAGCGAATCGGACAGATCGGGAGCGTGTCCGGGACGGCCTCCGGGACGCCGTCCCGGACGGTCTCCGGGACGGCGTCCGGGACGGCTCGCAACGGCTACCAGCAGAGGCCCTGGTAGGCAGCTTTTACGTTGGCGAGACTGCCGGAGGCCCGGACCAGGTCGACGACGATCTGATTCTCGCGGGTGCGGTTCAGCGCTGCGGTGAACTCGTCCGACGCGTTGCCGAGCACGAGCAGCTCGGACTGGTCGACCACCTCGTCCGGCTGAATCGCACATCAGCCGCGCCAGGTGCGGGATCTGTCCCTCGATGTAGGCGCGGTTGGCGCCGATCAGCCGGCCGATCGTGATGTTGCGATCGTAGATACGCAGCGTATAGCCCTTGCCCAGCAGCGCTTCGGCGAGGATGACCAGGGGACTCTCCCGCAGGTCGTCCGTTCCGGCCTTGAAGCTCAGGCCGAGCATGCCGATCTCGCGGCAGCCGCTGTCGACGATCCGCTCCAGCGCGTGCTCGATCTGCCGGCGATTGCTCGGCAGCACGGCCTGGAGCAGCGGGAGGTCGAGGTCGAGCTCCTTGGCCCGGTATTCGAGCGCCCGCACGTCCTTCGGCAGGCACGAACCGCCGAAGGCGAAGCCGGGCTTCAGGTAGGCCTTCGAGATGTTCAGCTTGTCGTCCTGGCAGAAGATGTCCATGACGTCGTGGCTGTCGACGCCGACCGCCTTGCAGACGTTGCCGATCTCGTTGGCGAAGCAGATCTTCAGGGCGTGCCAGGCGTTGCTGGTGTACTTGACCATCTCGGCGACGCGGATGCTGGTGCTGACGAGCGGCGTCTCGAGCCCCTGATAGAGCGCCATCGTCCCGGTGGCGTCGGCGGCGTGGTTGTGGCCGACGACCGTCACCGGCGGATGCCGGACGTCGTGCAGCGCCACGCCCTCGCGCAGGAACTCCGGGTTCACCGCCACCCCGAACCCTTCGCCGTAGGTCTTGCCCGAGCAGCGTTCGAGCGTCGGGATCACGGTCCCGTGCGTGGTGCCCGGCAGCACCGTGCTGCGCACGACGACGATGTGGTAGCCGTCCTTGTCGCGCAGCGCCTCGCCGATCTGCTCGCAGACGCGCGTCAGGTAGCTCAGGTCGAGCGAGCCGTTCTTGCGGCTCGGCGTGCTGACCGAGATCAGGGACAGCTCGGTGGCGGCGATGGCCGCCGCCGGGTCGGTGGTCGCCGACAGGCGGCCCGCCGCCACGTTCTTGGCGATCAGCTCGGGCAGCCCGGGCTCGACGATCGGGCTGCGCCCGGCGTTCAGCGACGCCACCTTGTCCGCGTTGACGTCGACGCCGACGACCGTGTGTCCATCGTCGGCGAGCGCGGCGCCCGTGACGCTGCCGACGTAACCGAGACCGAAGACTGAAATGTTCATGAAAGGGTACGGGCGGCGGCCGCGCCGCGGGTGAAGGCCGGTTCGGTCGCGGGGTCCGCGACGGCGGCGTCGATGAGACTGCGTTCGAGCTGGGCCGCGGCCACGGACCAGTCGTAGTGGGTGGTGACGAGCGTGCGCGCCTCGCGCTCGATGCGGCGGCGCAGGTCGGGTTCGCGGATCAGGCGGACGACGGCATCGGCGAAGGCCTCGGCGCCGTCCGCGATCAGGAGATGGCGGCCCGACTCGGTGGGCAGCCCTTCGGCGCCGATCGTCGTCGAGATCACCGCCTTGCCGGCGGCCATCGCCTCGAAGATCTTCAGCCGCGTGCCGCCGCCGACCCGCAGCGGGACGATCGTCGCGCACGCCGGCCCGAGGTGCGCCCGCACGTCGTCGACCGTGCCGGTGACGTCGACGCCGGCCTCCTGCGCCAGCCGCTTCACCGCCGCCGTCGGCGATCGCCCGATGATCGACAGCGTGACCTCGGGCTCGGCCTGGCGCACCCGCGGCAGGATGTCGCGGCAGAAGTGCAGCACCGCGTCCTCGTTCGGCATCCAGTCCATCGAGCCGACGAAGGCCAGGTGCTTGGGCCGCACGAACGATTCGGGTGTCGGCGTGAAGAAGGTCGTGTCGACGCCGGTCGCGACGACGTCGATGGGCGGCAGGGCGTCGCCGTAGAGCCGGCGGAACGTCTGATCGTCGGCGTCCGACACGGCCAGCACGCGATCGAAGCGCGAGAGAGTGCGGCCCTCGAAGCGCAGCATCCGCCGCCACTGCTGGCGATAGAGCGCCTTGGCGACGACGCCGGTGGCGTTCTCGGCGTGACGGCGCCAGATCTCCGCCTCGACGTTGTGGGTGAACAGGATCGACGGGCACGGCGGCGTCCGCCGCAGGTTCACCGCCGGCACCAGGAAGTCGCAGACGAGCCGATCGAAGCCGCCGTGCTCGAGGAGCGCTTCGAGCGAATGGCGATACGCCGCCGAGCGGTACTTGGCGACGGCGTAGGGCTGCGGATCGACCAGGCGCGCGGCGACGCCGGCGTAGAAGCGCGGGCTGCCCTTGGGCGCGTCGCGCCAGGGCACGTTCACCAGCTCCGAGCACACCTCGCGCATCGCCGGCCGGTGCGCCTCCGTCTCGACGTCGCTGGCGAACGTCAGGTAGGTGATCTGGTGCCGCCGCGCCAGATGGCGCATGAGGTGCCAGGTGCGGATCTTGCCGCCCTTGTCGAGCGGCAGCAGGAGGTTGGCGTTGAGCCAGAGGATGCGCATCAGCGTGATGATTCGGTCGGACGGACCTACGAAGCGACGAGCTGCGGATCGGCCGCGCCCGAACGGGTGGCAGGACGTGGCGCCGGCAGCGTCTGCACGCCCTCGCCGTCGATGAACGTGCGGAACCAGAGCTCGAGGTTGACCAGGCTCCACACGACCTCGGCACTCCCGTGCACGCCGCGTGCCGCCGCCTCGACGAGGCGCTCGACGCCCGGCCGGCGCGACGATGTCGCGCTCGCGGGCGCGGCGATCGAGCAGCACGTCGCGGGCGACGGTGTGCCAGCCGGCCTGCAGCCATTTGCCGAAGGGGACCGGGAACCCGGCCTTCGGCCGCGTCAGGATCGACTTCGGCACGACGTCGGCGATCGGCGTCACGCAGGATGCGCTTGGTCGTGAATCCCGACAGTTTGCGATCGGGCGCCAGGCGCCAGGCGAACTCGACCAGGTGATGGTCGAGGAAGGGCACCCGGCTCTCGATCGACGCCGCCATGCTCATCTGGTCCTGCTTCATGAGCAGCTCGACCAGGTAGGTCTTGAGGTCGGCGTAGAGGAGGTGATCCAGCAGCGGCCGGTCCGCGGATGGCCGGTCGAAGGCCGCCATCACCGCGCCATAGGCCCGTTCGCGGAGCATCGACTGCAGCCGCGGCGACAGGAGCTGGCGCTGCCGCGCGACGTTCACCGCGGCGAAGTTGTCGAAGAAGGCCATGTCCGGCGCGTGCTCGACGGCGACGAACGATCGCCGCGCGTAGCGACCCGCTTTCCCCGGCAGTCGCTGCGCCGAGCCCGGCCAGGCCGCGCCGCATCGCCGCCGGCACGGTCGCCGCGTAGACCTGCCCGAGCCGCCAGTTCAGCAGCGCCCGCGGATACTTGCCGTAGCCGGCGAGCAGCTCGTCGCTGCCTTCGCCGGTGAGCACGACCTTCACGTGGCGGCGGGCCAGCTCCGAGACGAAGTAGAGCGGCACGCTCGATGGATGGGCGATCGGCTCGTCCTCGTGCCAGATGAGGCGGGGCAGGGCGCCGAAGAAGTCGCCCTCGCCGACGATCACCTCGTGATTCTCGGCGCCGATGGCGTGGGCCACCTCGCGCGCGTACTCGAGCTCGTTGCAGGCCCGATCCTCGAAGGCGACCGAGAAGGTCTGCAGCCGGCCGACGCGGCGGGCCATCAGGCCGGCGATGGCGCTGCTGTCGATGCCGCCGGAGAGGAACACGCCGAGCGGTACGTCGCTCATCAGGCGCACCCGGACCGATTCGTCGAGCAGGGCCCGGAACGCCTCGACCTCTTCGGCGCGGCTCCGCACCGGCGCGCCCGGTTCCGGCGCCGCCGGCACGTCCCAGTAGCGCCGCTGCTGGACCTGGCCACCGGCGAAGGTGAGGACGTGACCCGGCATCAGCTTGTGGACGCCGCGGAACAGCGTCTCCTCGCCGGCCGTCGCGCGCGTCGCCAGCACTTCCGGCAGGACGTCCTCGTTGGCCCGCGCCTCGATCAGCCCGCTCTCGAGGATGGCCTTGATCTCGGAAGCGAACAGCAGCCGGTCGCCGGCCCGCGCCCAGTAGAGCGGCTTGACGCCCAGCCGATCGCGCGCGAGCAGCAGCCGGCGCCGCGGCCCGTCCCAGATGGCGAAGGCGAACATGCCGCGGAAGCGCTCGACGCAGGCGTCGCCCCACTGCTCGTAGGCATGGACGATCGTCTCGGTGTCGGAGCGCGTCCGATAGCGATGGCCGGCGGACTCCAGCTGCGGCCGCAGATCGGCGTGGTTGTAGATCTCGCCGTTGAAGACGACCTGGATCGTCTCGTCCTCGTTGGCCAGCGGCTGCGCGCCTCCGGCGAGGTCGACGATGCTCAGGCGGCGATGCCCGAGCGCCGCCCGATCGTCGGCGAAGAGGCCGGCGCCATCGGGGCCGCGATGCGCGATGACGTCGCGCATCCGCACCACGCGGCGCCGATCGTCAGGCTGCAGCGCGTGAGTGGCGACGATTCCCGCGATTCCACACATGAGTCTCGATCTCCGCGAGGTAGAGCTGTTCGAACCGCTCGACCATCCGATCGAGGGTGAAATGGCGTTCGATGTCGGCGCGTGCCGCGCGTCCGAGCGCGGCGGCGGCGGCCGGGTCGTCCATCGACGCCAGCACGGCGTCGGCGAGCGCGTTCGGCGTCGTCCGGAGGCACCAGCCGGCCGTTGATCCCGGGGCGGACGACCTCGGGGATGCCGCCGACGTTGGTGGCGACGACCGGCAGCGCGGTGGCCATCGCCTCGATGAGCGCGTTGGGGAACGCCTCGGATCGCGACGGCAGCACGAACAGATCGTGCTCCGCCAGCACGGCGCCCACATCGCGTCGCTCGCCGAGGAACTGGACGCGGTCGCCGAGGCCGAGCGCGCGCGTGAGCGTCTCGAGCGCGCTGCGGCGCGGGCCGTCGCCGACGAACGTGAAGCTGGCGTCGGGGTAGCGCTCGAGGATCCGCGGCGCGGCGGCGAGGAGCGTGTCGTGCCCCTTTTCGGCGCGCAGGTTGGCGACCATCACGACACGCCGAATCGCGCTGCGCTCCGGCACTGGGGCAAAGCGCCGGATGTCGAGACCGTTCGGGATCAGATGGAGCCTGGCCGGCGGAACCCCCTCCAGCGCGAGCTGGTCGCGCGCGGCGCCGGAGTTGGCGACGACCGCGTGCGCCAGCCGATAGGCCAGGCGCTGCCCGGTCAGCTGCGCGCGCGACTTGTCGCCGGTGAGGATCTCGCGGCGGTTGCCGATGCGTACCGGCACGCCGGCCAGCGCCGCGCCCGGCAGCCCGAAGATGTTGCCGTAGAGATCGCACGCGTGGACGAGCGACGCGCCGATGGAGCGGCACCACGACGCGAACGCGATGAGCTGCCCGACGGCTGCCGGGTTGCCGAAGCCGCGCACCGGGAACTCGCGGATCGCGATCCGCGCCGGAACCTCGTCCAGGAGACGGCCCCGCTTGTGGAAGCAGGCGAGGTGCGGGCGGAAGCGCGACGGATCGAGGCGCGTCGCGAGCTCGACCATCTGCCGTTCCGTTCCGCCGACGTCGAAGCTCGTGAGTAGCAGCACGACGTCGAGGGGACCGGTCATGCCGCGATCTCAGCAAGTCGAATGCCGCTGAGGACGCGCCGTCGGCGCGCCAGGACGAGCGCCCGGAAACGCCTGCGCGCCCGGCCTTTGTCCTTTTGCGGAACTACGTGTCCGTCTCTCTGCAGGCGACCGGCGTGTCGAGCGCGATGAGGTCGCGCCCGTCGCGGAGGCGAACGAGGCTCCCGTCGACCATCACGAGGTGCCGGGCCGGATCGGCACGGCGCTCCCGACACCACAGCAGGGCCGCGTCGGTTTCGAAGTCACCAGCCGAGACGCAGGCACGGCGCCCAGGCGCGATGCCGCCGTCCTCGTGTGTCGTCTTTCCAAACACGACCGTGTCGCGGCAGTCTCCCTGGCCGATGCGGACGCCGACGGCATTCGGCTCGACCTCGCCGTCGACGCGGATCGCGAGCGAGCGCAGAGCGGGGCGTGACGGCGCCTCGACGATGACCGTCGCCACCGCGAACGGGGCCGGCGCCTGACGACGGATGCGCAGCGTCGTGGTGCGCACGACTCGTCCGTAGGCCGGCGCGACCCAGCCGAGCGCAGGGTCACCGGCGTCGCCCCCGCGCAGGATCTCGACGTCGCCGTGCGAGTTGGCGATCCACACCGGATCGCCGGCGCCGTCCGCGGCGCAGCACCCAGCCGTCGCCGGCCGGCGTCACCGTCCAGCGCGGATCGAGATGCCAGTGGAGATCGGCAGCGTGCTCCCCGTCGCCGAGGACACGGTCGGCGACGATCCAGCAGCCCGGTCTGGCGAACACGGCGCGGCGATGCGTCTGTGGGCGCGTAGCCGTCGTGACTGCCTTCGACGTAGTCGAACCGATCCGACGTGCACCACGCCAGCCGCGCGCCGGTCGCCGCCGTCGTCCAGTGGAACGGACCGGCGGGCTCGGACTGCGACCGGCCGTCGAGGGTCAGCGTGTTGTGCAGCCGCGTCGAGCGGAAGCGATCGCGCGTCGCCGGATCGATCGTGTAGCAGGCGGTGCCGGGATCGACCAGGAGCGGCCGGCCCGCCACCGTCAGCGCGATCGACAGCGCGTCGGCGTGCGCGTGCCCGCCGTTCAGGTAGCCGTGCGGCCCGCTGTCGAACACCAGATGATCGCCGCGGGTGGTGCGGCAGACGGTGTAGCCGCTGTCGCCGAGCGTCGCCGACCGGATCGGCACCGGGACGGCGTCGATCCCCGTTTCTGCCACCTGATCCCGGGCTGAGGCCCGGCTCGCAGCCCGGCTCGGCAGCCCGGCCTGTGTCGAGCATGCCGCCGCCGGACATCCAGGCGGCCTCCTCGGGCGCCGGGCCGACCGCCAGCGACGGATCGCCGAGCAGCGACGCGGCCACCGCCAGCGAGTCGGACGCGTCGGCGCTGTCGCGGCCGCAGATCGGCAGCAGCTGGCCGCCGTCGTCGTCGCCGATGCGGGCGAGGTGGCCGCGATCGTCGGCGACGGTGCGCGCGAAACGGGCCAGCCGCCGCGCCGCTTCGGCGAACGGCCGCGCGTCGTCGCCGGTCAGGCGCGCGACCGTCAGCGCCAGCAGGTAGAAGTCGAGCGTGTAGCGGTGGTAGTGGAACGAGCGTTCGACGTGGCCGCCATCCGGGCCGATCTGCCGCCCCATCTCCTCGACGAGGATGCGCCGCCCGAGGGCCGCCCACGCCGGCGCGCGGCGCAGTTCCGGCAGCACCCGGCCGGCCACGTAGAGGGCCAGGGCTTCGCCGAGCAGGTGGGTATTGGGGCTGAAGTAGGTCGACAGGTTCTGCTCGACGAGGTGCAGCTGCCGGTCCAGGCCGAGCAGCAGATCCACCAGCCACGGCTGCGTGTCGCGGTCGTGCTCGACTGCCGGCGCGACGTCGCCATCGACTGGCTCGACGAAGCATTCGAGGGCCCAGATCCAGGACAGCGACCGCAACGCCAGCTCCAGCATGCTGGCCCAGTTGATGCCGACGAGCGGCGGGTTGGCGTCCATCCAGCCGGTGAGATGGCGGACGAAGGTCGCGCGCGCCGGCCGATGTCCGCCGATCCACCACGCCCGCGCCAGCGTCAGGAAGTGCTGGTGCCGGTTCAGCTCCCAGATGATCTTGTGATCGCCGCAGGACGGATCGAGATACGGCACCTCGCTCCAGAACAGCCGCGGCGCGGTGCAGCCGTGGACCGGATCGCGATGCCAGTCGATCGCCGGCGACTCGATCGCCGACGACTCCGGAGTCGTCCTCGCGTGTGGCCCACTGAATGCTGCGGAATCGCGCCCGACGACTGCGGAGTCGTCGAAGCGCAGAGTCGCGGTAGCCGAGCAGATCGAAGCGCCCGTCGGCGATGGCGTCGGCGCGGCGGATCGCGTCGGCGGCGGCGTCGGGGAAGCGGCTGCGGATCGTCTGCGCGACGCTGTCGCGCAGCGCCGGCGTCACCGGCCATCGCCGCGGGCGCGAGGCGAAGTGGCGGGAGAGGGCCTGATGCGCCTCGCCGCTCCGCCCCGCCGACAGGTGGGCGATGGCGCCGGCCATCCCGGCGGTCAACGGGACCAGCGCGCCGGCCAGATCCTCGCGCCGCCACGCCGCCGGCCGGGCCCGGTGCGCCAGCCGCGCGGCCTCGCGACGCATCGTCCCGGTGACGCGGTCGCGGATTTCGGCCGCCGGCATCGCGGCGACTCGTCTCAGCAGCTGGGGCGCCCGCATCACGTGTGCTCGGAGGCCGTGACCGCCGCCAGCGCCGGCTCGACCAGTCGCGTGTACGCCGCGGCCCAGCGGGCGCGCACCGCGTCCCAGACGTAGCCGTCGGTCTCGCGTCGGGCGGCCCACGCCGAGACGCTCGCCGAGGCCCGGTTCCTCGAGCAGCCGGCACACCTGGGCGGCGACGGCGCGGTCGTCGTCGGGCGGCGCGAGCAGCCCGTGGACGTCGTGCGTCAGCATCGTGCGGACGCCACCGACGTCGGTCGACACCACGGGGAGGCCGCTCGAGAACGCTTCGAGCATCGAGACCGGCATGTTGTCGACGGCCGGCGTCTGCAGGTAGATCTCGGCCTCGTCGTAGTAGCGCGCCATGTCGGCGGGCGCGACGCGGCCGGCGAAGGTGACGCCGCGCAGGCCGAGCGAGGCGGCGAGCGCCCGCAGCGCCGGCTCCTGCCCGCCGGCGCCGACCAGCGTCAGCGTCGCGTCGGGGTGGCGCGCCTGGACGTGCGCGAAGGCCCGCAGCGTGCAGGCCACGTTGTAGTTCGGCTCGAAGTTGCGGGTCGAGAGCAGGCGCGGCTGCAGCCGATCGCGGCGGCGGAAGCGGAAGCGCTGGCGATCGATGACGTTGGCGATCGCCTCGGCGGTCAGCCCGGCGCCGGCGAAGACGTCGACCAGGAACCGCGACGGGACGATCGTGGCGCCGACGCGGCGAAGCACCGCGCGCGCCACCCGCGAGCGGCGCAGATGATCCGCGGCTTCGCCGCTGTGATAGTTGAGCAGCACCGGCTTGCCGAAGCGCCCGTGCCACCAGCCAGGCCGGCAGGGGCGCGAGCAGGAACGACGTGTAGGACGCCGAGAAGACGTGGACGACGTCGGCCCGCCGCAGCTCGCGCCACAGCAGCGGCCAGTAGGTGAACTGCGTCACGAGCGTCCGCACGTAGCGGACGCGCGCCAGCGGCGCGAGCCACGCCGGAGGCGCCGGGTTGATCGGCACGAGCCAGGCGTCGATGTCGCGATCGCCGCGCCAGCCGTCGAGCATCGCTGCCGCCTGGACGGAGTGGCCGCCGAGGATCTCGAGCGTCGGCGCGACGATGGCCACGCGCAGGCTCATGCCGACGCGCCTCCGCCGGGCGACCCCGGCCGATGCCCAGTCGAGGCGCCGCACGAGAATCTCGCGGGCCGCGACGACCAGCGCCAGGACGTAATAGAGCGTCCAGTGGTAGCCGATGGAGCCGAACTGGGCGCAGACGACCCAGCCGGCGAGGGCGGCGATGCAGGCCGCGACGTGCGTGCGCATCCACTCGCGCTCGTGCGGTGCGAAGGCGGCGTCGGCCGGCGCGGCGCCGCTCCGTCCGGCGCCTGGGCCGCAGCGCCCGCCAGGTGGTGAACGCGGTCCGGCACGACCGCAACAACAGCCAGAGGAAGGCGGAGAAGCCGACGAGCCCGAGCTCGGACAGCACCTGCAGCTCGACGTTGTGCGTCTCCATCCACGCCTCCTGCCGGTCCGGCGGGTTGTAGTTGTGAAACTGGCCGGCACCGACGCCCGTCAACGGGTGATCGAGAAAGGCCTTCCAGCCCTCCTGCATCAGCTCCAGGCGGGCCTCGCGCGAGCCCGTCTCGTCCTCTTCCGCGTTGAAGATGCTCGAGACGCGGGTCCAGACCGCCGCCGGCATCAGGGGCGGGGCCGCCAAGGCGCCGATGAGGACCGCCGCCATCAAGCCCGGCCGCAGCCGGCCCGACTGGATGACGATGAGCAGGCCGGTGACGACCAACCCCAGGAAGCCGCCGCGCGACTTGGCGAACACGATGGTCCCGAGCATCAGCACGGTGACGCCGGCCGCGAACACCCGTGGCAGCACCTTGCCGCCGGACAGCGCGGCGAACGCGGCGAACGGCAGGAACGTGACCATGTTCATGGCCAGGTCGTTCGGATTGCCCATCAGTCCCGGCACCGCGCCCTGCAGCCGGCCCTGCAGCAGGTTCGAGCCGCTCAGATAGTCGATCCAGCCGCGGACCGCGAGATAGCCCATGGCGACGACGATCAGCCAGGTGAAGCGGCGCAGCAGGCGCGGGCTGCTGATGGCGTGCGTCATCAGCACGAACACCAGCATCACTTTGAGGAACAGGTCGGTGAACGTCGACACGCGACGCCGCTCGGCCAGATCGAGAACGGGGCGGTGAGGATCATGGCGCCGCCGAACACCGCGAGCGGCAGCAGCTCCGGCGCCGTCGGCACCGGCGGCAGGCCGCGACCGGCGCGCCGGACCGCCATCGCGATGAGCGCGACCAGCGCCGCGATTTCCGGCAGGTGCAGCGCCCCGAGCATCGGCAGCGAGTCCTGCGGCCGGAAGAACAGCAGCGCCGTGAAGGCGAACACGCCCCAGTAGCTGGCGTCGGGCCGCTCGGCCCGGGCCATCGCCCGCGACACGTCGGCGCGCGCGAGCGGACCCGGCCCCGACCAGGCCTCGGCGCGGTCGCGCGCCGTCCGGCCCGGCCGCCGCGCTCGTGGCGGCCGATCAAGCGCGGCGTCAGGGACGAGGCGCCGTGGTTGAAGGTCAGGCGATCGGCCACGGCCTCAACGCCAGATCGGGCGCTTCATGCCGAGCGCGACCAGGCCGGCCACGGCGGCGTAGTTGAGCAGCACGAACGCGAATGCGATGCGGGCGACGCGATCGACGGTGTTGATCATGATGTGGTGGTTCCTTTGATCAGCTCGTTGACGGTGTGCTCACTGGTGTCTTCGCACCGACGCCACGTGCCGCAGGTCGCGGCGGCTGAGGTAGGCGCCGTAGGCGGCCGAGGCCGTAGAAGGCGACCTGGCCGGCGAAGGCGAGCGCGTAGAAGGGCGACGTGGTCACGAGCAGGGCGCTCGAGACCAGCAGCGCCATCAGGGCGTACGGCACCAGCAGCCGCCCGACCTTGTGCGACATGTACTGAATCCAGACCGGGTTGCGGAACGGGTTCAGCAGCCGCGGCTCGAGGCGGAGGATCTGGTAGTTGCCGGCCAGCGTCCGGATCTTGCGGCGCAGCTCGACGCCCGAAGCGGCGACCGGGTCGAACGCCAGCGCGTCGGACGAGAAGACGACGCGCGATGCCGCCAGGACGGCGCGCATCGGGGCCAGCACGTCGTCCAGGATCGTCTCGGCCGGCAGCGGCTTCCACAGCGACCGCCGCAGCGCGTAGATGGCGCCGGTCGCGCCCATCGTCGAGCCGATGGCGCTCTCCTGGCGGCGCAGCCACTTCTCGTAGCGCCAGTAGCCGCCCATGCCCTCGCTGATGTCGGCCGAGCCCTCGCCGAGCTCGACGTCCAGCATCAGCTCGCCGGAGACGCCGCCGACGGTGGGATCGGCGAGCGGCGCGACCAGGCCGTGCAGCGCCTGGCGATCGAAGCGCTGGCGCACGTCGGCGAAGACCAGGACATCGTGCCGGGCCGCTTCGACGCCGGCGTTCAACGCCTGCGCCTTGCCGCCGCGGCGGACGTAGACCGCGTCGACGACGCCGACGTTGCGCCGCAGCACCGCCGCGGTGCGCCGGTGGTGGCCGTCGGAGACCACGACGATCTGCAGGTGCGAGGCGGGGTAGTCGAGCGAGCGCAGGTTGGCGATCTTGCGCTCGAGCGGCTCGGCCTCGTCGCGCACCGCGATGATGACCGACACCGGCGGCTCGTTGGGGTGCGTATGCACCGGCCGCGGCCGCAGGCGGCTCCAGACCAGCAGCAGGACGCGGGTAGCCGAAGTAGACGTAGAGGACGACCGCGGCGGACGCCCAGAAGATCGTCTGCGTCACGATCGCCGGCGTCATCGCGGGCCTTCCTTGGCGGGCAGCGGGGCGACCGCCGGGCGTCGTGCCGGGCCAGGCCGCGACCCGCTCGCTGCGCTCGGCGGTGCGCGCCGACGCCGCGGCGCGCTCGCTGGACACCGCGAGCGACGGACCGGTGCGCGGCGCCAGCAGGCCCATGCGCTCGAGATCCTCGAACACGGTCTGGGTCAGGTCGATGCTGATGCCGCGCTGCTCCTCGCTGTAGCCGGCGAGCAGGATGGCGTCGCAGACCACGTTGATCATCCGCGGCACGCCGCGCGTGCGGGTGTGGATGGCGTCGGTGATCGGGCGCGAGAACACCAGCGGCGTGTCGAGCGCGGCCAGGCGCAGGCGGTGGTTGATGTAGTGCGCGGTGTCGTCGGAGGACAGCGGATCGAGGTGGAAGCGGACCGTGACGCGCTGGCGCAGCTGCTCGAGGGCCGGCGAGGCCAGCGTCTGGCGGAAGCCGGGCTGGCCGACCAGCAGGATCTGCATCAGCTTCGACTTCTCGGTTTCGAGATTCGAGAGCATCCGCACTTCCTCGAGCGCGCGCCGGGTGAGATTCTGCGCCTCGTCGATGATCACCACGACGCGCCGGCCGAGCGTGTGCTGATCGATCAGCACCCGCGCCAGCTCGCGCACCATCGCCGGCTTGGTCGCCGGGATCTGGTCGACCCCGAAGTCGATCAGCAGCGCCTCGATGAGCTCGGCCGGTTCGAGCAGCGTGTCGACCAGGCGCGCGACGAGGGTGCGCCCGTCGAGGCTGGTGACCAGCGTCTGGAGCAGCGTCGTCTTGCCGCATCCGATCTCGCCGGTGAGGACGACGAAGCCGGCCCCCGACTCGAGGCCGAGGCGCAGATGGTCCAGCGCGTCGCGATGATTCGGACTCAGGTACAGGTAGTCGAGGTCCGGCGTCAGCGCGAACGGGCGTTCCCGCAGCCGATAAAAGCGTTCGTACATCGCTACTGCGATCCCCGCTGGAACAGGATGATCTTGACCGTGTCGACGACGATGGTCAGGTCGAACACGGCGGACAGGTGCTTGATGTAATACAGGTCGTAGCGAAGCTTCTCGCTCGCCGACTCGATCGAATCGGCGTAGTGATACTTCACCTGCGCCCAGCCGGTCAGGCCCGGCTTCACCGCATGGCGCAAATCGTAGAACGGGATCTGGCGGGCGAGCTGCTCGACGAAGACCGGCCGCTCCGGCCGCGGCCCGACGAAGCTCATCTCGCCGCGCAGCACGTTCCACAGCTGCGGCAGCTCGTCGAGGCGAGTCAGGCGGATGACGCGACCGATCGGCGTGCACCGATCGTCCTGCTGCCGCGCCCACACCGGCCCGCCCGCTTCGGCGTCGAGCCGCATCGAGCGGAACTTGTAGAGCGTGAACGGCCGGCCGTGCTGGCCGACGCGCTCCTGCTTGTAGAGCACCTCGCGGCGGCCGGCGAACAGCCACACCGCGAGCGCGGTCAGCGCGATGAACGGCGCCGCGACGACGATCATCCCGAGCGACAGCACCAGGTCGGCGATGCGCTTGATGGCGCGCCGCCCGTTCGAGACGCGGAAGCCGTCGGCGAGCAGCAGGGCGCTGGGCCGCAACGCCTCGAGCAGGATCTTGCCGGTCAGCCGCTCGTAGGCCGTGGCCGCGTCCTCGACCCGGGTGCCGGTCAGCTTGGCCTTGACCAGCGCGTCGATGAGCGCGCGGTTCCGGTGGGCCCGCAGGTCGGCGACGATCCACTTGATGTGGTGCCGCTCGATCAGCACGCCAAGCTCGCGCGTGCCGCCGAGCACCGGCAGCGATCCGAGCATGGCTCGCGGCTCCGGCGCGTCGTCGACGTAGCCGACGACCTGGTAGGCCAGATCGTCGCGGTTCTGCAGCTCGCGCGCGACCTCGCGCGGCGCCTGCCCGGTGCCGACGATCAGCACCCGCTCGACGAGCAGCGCCGTGCGTGCGACATAGGTGAAGAGCGCCCGCCCGGCCGGGATCGCCACCAGCAGGATGGCCAGCGACTGCACGAACGGCAGGCCCTGGACCGCGATCGACGGGACCGCCAGGTAGAGGATGCCGAGGATGATCGAGGCGGCGCCGGCCGCCTGGACGAGCCGCACCAGCAGCTCGCGACCCGAATGCACGAGTTTCAGGTCGTAGACGTCGTTGTAGTACAGACACAGCTGGCAGAGCGCCGCCGCCGGCAGGATCTGCCACGGCCACGTGCTGCGCCTGCGCCGTGGAGGCGAATCGCCACGGCCATCGCCGTGCAGATCACGACGATCTCCATGGCGAAGAGAATCAGCTCGTGTGGCGAGACGTGCCGCTTGAAGAGTTGCATGGCCCTGGGAACCCGGCGTGCCTTGGAACAGTGTGCTCAGCGGCTGGACGCGCGGCTGTCGTTGAGGACGAGACCGAGGAGCTTGGCGCGGGGCACCAGGCCGAGGGCCCGGGCCACGGCCGGGCGCGACGTCCGGGCGGCGCGGACGATCAGCAGGACGCCGTCGACCAGCGGCTCGAGCACGCCGGCGTCGGCGAAGTGGGCCGAGGTGGAGTCGATGACGACGCGATCGAAGCGCCGCCCGAGGCTCTCGACCAGCCGGCGCATCGGCTCGGAGCTGAGCAGCTCGGTCGGGCGGCCGTGCGCGGTGCCAGCCGGCAGCGCGATGACGCGGTACTCGGACAGCGACACCAGCGCGTCGTCGAGCGACACCTCGCCGGCCAGCACGTCGGACAGGCCCGGCTCGCGGGCGATGCCGAGGCACTCGTGCATGCGGGCATTGCGCAGGTCGGCGTCGATCAGCAGGACCTGCCGCTGGAACTCCTGCGCCATCGTCAGCGCCAGGTTGGCGGCGGTGACGGTCTTGCCGTCTCCGCTGCCCGGGCTGGTGACCAGGATCACCCGGCGCTGGCCGGCGCTCTCCACCTGCGCGATACGCGTCCGCAGCGTGCGGTACTGTTCGGCCGCCGGCGAGAACGGCTGCAGGGCGGCGACCATGTCCTTGTCGAGGGTGGCGCCGAAGACCGGCCGCGCCGCGACGGGCGGCGACGAATCGCGCGCTGGCGGCGGCAGCGGGGTCGTCGTCGACCGACGTGCTCGAGGCGTCGCCCGGGTTCCACGCGAAGCGGGACCGGCGATCGGACAGCAGCTCGAGCTCGCCGCCCTCGAGCGCGGGCGCGATGTGCCGGGTGGTGCCGTCGCGATCGGCCTTGGACAGGATGCGCTGGGCTCGGGTCATGGGGATCAAGCTCTCTTCCGACGGAGGTGCGGCACTTCGGCGAGCACGACCTGGTCGAACTCGTGCTGCAGGGTGCGGGCGTCGTGCACGGTCTTGTCGAGGTATTCGCGGGTCAGGGCCAGCGCCCCGCCGAGGACTGCGCCGACGGCCACCGCGAAGGCGAAGACCCTCGGCACGTTGGGACTGACCGGCGTCGTCGGCTTCGAGGCGGGATAGAGGACGGCGAACTGGCTGCCGGCGCGGCGCGTCTCGAGGTTCTCCGAGATCACCGCGGCCTGGTAGCGCTCGGCCAGCTTCTGGTGCTGGGTCTTCTCCAGCTCGTAGGCCTGCTCGAGCGGCGCCAGCTGCTGCTGGACGATCGGCCCCTGGTTGACCCGGGACTGATAGGTCGCGAGCTCCTGCGGCAGGCGGCTCTCGATCGCCTGCAGCTCGCGGAGGCGCGCGCGCAGCCGATCGCGCTCGCCGGTCAGCTGGGTGACCGTCTGCTCGGCCTTCTGCGGCGGCCGCTTGATCAGCCCGGCCTGCGTCTTGGCCTGCGCCTGATCGATGCGAGCCGTCGCCAGCTGCGTCTCGAGCCGCTGGATCTCGGGGTGCTTCGAGGTGTAGGCGCGCTGCGCGTCGGCGAGCTGCCGCTCGAGCGTCACGACGCGCTCCTCGGCCTTCACCTCGTCTCCCGATGCGGGTGTCGAAGCTGGCCTCGCCGCGGGCCGCCTCGAGCTGCTGCTCGACGACGGCCAGGCGGTCGCGCTCGCCGCGCAGGGCCTCGGCATTGTTGTCGCTGCGCTGGCGGATGTCGCTCATCGCCTGCAGGTTGGCGAGCGCCTGATCCGGCAGGAGTCCCGTGTTCGATTCCTTGAGCCGGCGGAGCCGGACCTCGACCTCGTCCATCCGCCGCTCGCTGTCGCGCAACTGCTCGCCGAGGAACGCGGCCGTCTCCTTGGCCCGGCTGCGGCGGTTGACCGAGTCTCGCTCGATGAACACCTTCAGCAGCCGGTTGGTCACGCGCTGCGCCTCGTCGGCGGACGGTCCGGCGTGGGAGACGACGAAGGTGTCGGGATCGCCGCGCGCCACCAGCGTCTTCGTCGGCAGGGAGACGGCGGTACGGGCGCGGATGCTGGCGATCGTGTCCTCGTCGCCGTCCCCGGTCAGGAGCCCCTCCTCGCGCGCCACCTGGGCGATGACCGGCAGGCTGAGCAGCTCCTGCGAGATGGCGCGGGCGCGGTCGGCGGGATCGGTCTGTGCCGATCTGGCGAGATCGGCGGAGACCGACGGCGACGCCACCACGATCGTGGCCTCGGCCTCGTACTCGCGGGGCAGCAGCCAGACCAGCAGCAGGCCGACCACGGCGCCAGCGGCCAGCGGCAGCAGCAGCGACCACAGGCGACGGCGCGCCACCGCCAACGGATCGAAGACGGGTTCGTCGTGCGTCGTGTTCACCGGGATGCCCTCATTGTGTCGGTCACCGTGGCCTGGACGCCGGCCCGCGTGCGCAGCACGTTGCCGCCGGCCCCGGTCGCGTCCTGTGAGACGTGCTGGCCGAACACCTCGACCCGCAGCCGGCGTTTGACGATCCAGCCGAGCGACGTCTGCGCCGACACCGATCGCAGCGTGGGATCGCCCGCCTGGAGCGGATCGTTGTCGGAGACCCCGACGCCAACCGACCACGTCACCCAGCGGCTCAGCGTGGCGCGCAACGAGGCGCTCAGCTCCTCGTTCTGGAAGGTTCCGCCGAAGCCGAACGACGGCAGGAACGATCGCCCGTAGCTCAGTGCGCCGGAGACGCGGCGACCGTCCCACTCGAGGCCGACGTCGACGGCCGGTCCGCTGTCACGGAAGCCGTTGCGTCCGACCGTCAGCCAGGAGTGACCGTAGCCCAGCGACGCCGTGACCGACGGCGACAGCGACAACCTGCGTCACCCCGAGCGCACTCTGGACGTTGAACGTCTCGGAGCCGTCGGCGACGATGGCGCGCTGCGCCTCGTAGTCGGCGCCGATCGACACGCGCTGCGACAGGCGATGCCGCAACTCGCCGACGCCCCCGTGCGAATGACCGCCTTCCAGCACGATGCTCAGCGGCGTCGCGTTCTCGTCGGCGGCGAAGTCGATCCACTGCGTCGCGTAGGTGGCCTTCAGGGTCGTGCGCGCGGAGAGCGCGGCGTCCAGGCCTCCGCGAAAGGCGTTCATCCGCGTGGTCTGCCGGCGCAGCACGTTGGCGCCGAGCGCGAGCGCGTCGCCCGTGGTCGGCGACACCATGGCCTGGTCATGGGCGAAGAGCTGCACGCGGCGCGTCAGCTGGTGCGTCAGGTCGAAGACGCCGCGGTGGTCGTGCGTGTCCAGCTGATCCTCGCGGCGATAGAAGTCGAAACTGCCGGCGTAGTCGCTGCGCACCGTCGTGCGACGGCCGCGGTACCCGATGGTCATGGTGGGACGCACGGCGGTGACGAAGTCGGCCGATCTGGGCGTTGCCGTCGCCGGCGAGTGTGGGGTTGTCGTCCCACATCTCCGACACGCCGATCGGCCGGCGTCACCGACCAGCCGGGCGGCCGGATCGGCGAGCCGGACTCGGTGACCTGGGCGGCGGTGCGGGACGGCAGCCGTCAGCGTCAGCAGTGCCGCGAACGCCAGCACGCGCTGACCCCGACTGTCGGTCACGGCACCACCACCGTGTCACCTTCGATGAGGTAGAACGGCTGCGGCGTCGCTGCCGACCGACTGCTTGTAGCTGAACGGGATGGTCTCGATGCGGTCGGAGCCGACCTTTCGCAGGACCTTGATCCCGCCCTTGTTGGCGAAATCCTTGAAGCCGCCGGCGACGGCCAGTGCCTGAAGCACCGTCATCGAGCCCTTCAGCGGCACTTCGCCCGGGCTTGTTGACCTCGCCCATCACGTAGACGACCCGATCGGCCACCTCGACGACCATCACCGTCACCACCGGATTGGAGACGTACTCGCGCAGCGACTCGGCCAGCCGCCCCTGCAGCTGCATCGGCGTCTGCCCGGCGGCGGCGAGGTCGCCGATCAGCGGCATCGTGATGCGGCCGTCGGGGCGAACCTGCAGCGACTGCGTCAGGTCGTTCTCCTTGTAGACGTTGATCTGCAGCTTGTCCCCGGTGCCGATGCGGTACTCGCCCTGACTCGGCGTCGCCGATCCGACGCGCGGCGGCGTGCGCACGCCAGTGCGTCGAGGCGGCGGTCCGCGGCGGGCCAGACGGTGCAGGCGCTGCGGCAGGCGGTGCAGGCGCGGAGGCGGACGGAGCCGGCGCCGCGGCGGCCGGAGCCGGCATCGGCGCGGAAGTGGACGGAGCCTGCGCCGAGGCACTCCCTCCGGAGAGGGTCAGTCCTGCGGTGACGGCGAGCATGAGGCAGCGCGACATGCGCTGATCGCGAGCAAAGCTGGTGCCGCTTCTCATGCATGAGCGGAGACGCCCAGGCGTCGCGGGATACGCGCCGCGACGGAAGCGAACTATCCAAAAGCAGAAACGGTCACGGTCGATCCTCGACGACGACCTGCATCCGCTTGCCGAGTCGCGTCGGCGGAATGGCGTCGACCCAGGCGATTTCGATGGGCACCGGGCCGAGAAAGCCGCCGAGGACCGAGCGCAGCCACGCCTCGCGACTCTCGCCGAAGGGCTGGCCGACGAAGTTCAATCGCAGGCTGCCGTCGGGGCGGAGCCTCACCTGGAACTGCGCCACGTCCTCCAGCTCCTTGAAGAGGTGGTTCCAGTAGTTGTTGCTGACCGTCGTGCCGTTGGCGAACTGCAGCACGCTGCCAGCCCGGCCGAGGACTGCATCGAGTCGCGTCACTCCGGATGCATCGATTCCGTCGGCGCTACACGATGCGACGTCGCCGATGTCGTAGCGGAGGAAGGGCGTGCCCGAGCCTTCCGTGCCGGTGACGAGCACGCGGCCCGGTCGGCCCGGCTCGACCGCAGCGCCGGCGTCGTCGACGAGCTCGACGAACAGGTACGGGCGGGCCAGCTGGAGCGGACCGCCGGCCTCGTGCTGCGCGGCGATCGTCCCCAGCTCGCGTCCGCCGTAGCAGTTGAGAATCGGGACGCCGAACACCTCACGGAAGCGCGCCACCTGTTCGTCGTGGAGCATCTCTCCGCCATTCCACGCCACCCGCACCAGCCCCGCCGGCACGCGCCAGCCGCGCTGCTGCACGACGCGCGCGACGTGATCGAGCATCGAGCTGAAGCCGTAGATCGCGGCGCCGCCGGGACACGCCAGCAGCTGTTCGTGGACCCGCCGCGCGGTGTCGTCGGTCAGCATGAAGCCGTCCACTTCACGGAGCGAGGCGAGACGATTGACCAGCGCGTGCCGCAGTCGCCGGTAGCCGGTCAGGCCCTGGCCGATGTCGCGCTGCGCGCCCCACACGCACACGGTCGGCATACCCGGCTGCCAGCCGAGCTCCCGCCGCGCCACGTGCACCACGGCGTTCAGGCGTCGCACCGACGCGACGTCGTGGATGAACGTCGTCGGCTCGCCGGTCGATCCGCCGGTGGCCGACAGTTGCCCTGCGACGCCCTGCGCGCGCAGCGCCTTGGCCGAGAAGCGCTCGCGCAGATCCGTCTTGGTCAGAATCGGCAGCGAAGGCCAGGCCTCCCACACGGCGTCGGGATCGTCCAGCCGCGCCGCTTCACGCCACGCCGGCAGCGCGTCGGGGCGTGCCGCGAAGAGCGCGCAGCTGGTCGCGCAGCCGCGTCGCCAGCAGGCGCCGCGCCTCCTCGGGGTCGCGCCGGCGGAAGTCGCTGAGCGTGGCGGCGACGCGCGGGATGTCGTACTGCCGCTCGTAGCGCCGCCAATAGAGCCGATCGATGACGGTCACGGTCGAGTCCTCGCAGGCGCCGGACGCGGCGCCTGCCTCCACGTCCCCTTCACGCTCGCAATGTCCGCGCCAACCCGCCGGCGGCGTCGAACCGCGCGCCGAAGGTGCGGCCTGCCGCCTCGGCGGTGAAGGAGGTCGCCGCCGCTGCGGACGACGACGTCGCCGGGCCGGCACGGCGCCAGCGGGAAGCGCATGGCGTCGAAGGCATGGGCGACAATCGGGATGCGCGCCGGCTCGAACCCCATCAGGCAGGCGTGTACCCACTCGACGGCCGCCGGGCTGGTCCCGAGCGTCACCAGCCCGAGTCCGCACGGTGTCGGCGCCAGCGGGCCTTCGCCCTGGCCGGCGACGATGGCGTCGGTCACGGTCACGATGACGCGGCCCGGCGCGTCGCCCATCGATCCGTCGACGCGGCCGTAGCGCAGCAGCCGCTGCAGATCGAGCGACATCCGCCACACGGTGTCGTTGCCGTGCCACGAGCCCTCGACTCCGGCCTGCGGATCGCCGCCGTCGCCGACACGCTCGAGCAGCGCCGCCGATCGGAAGAGCGCTTCCTTGGTCCGGCCGCCGGTGAGGCGGTTGGCCACGTCATAGGCGTTCTCGGCGAACGCCTTCCAGGTCGAGTGCCCCTGATAGGCATCGCCGCCGCGGCCTGATCCGCCCTTGCGGTGGTGCGGCAGGTAGGCCTTGTGGCCGTTGATGCCGACGAGGTTCTTGAGCGCGCCGGTCACGCCGGCCTTCTTGTGCGTCTTCAGCTTCGGGACGTTGAAGACCACGTCGGCCTCGATCAGCTCGCGTGCCACCAGGTAGCGGTGGCGACCCGGCGCGTGCGTCTCGTCGAGCGCGCGCGGGTCGTACATCGTCACGCGGAACGGCGCGTCGCCGGTCGTGATCGGCTCGAGCAGGCTGTCGCCCGCCAGATCGAAGGGCACGTAGTCGGCCTCGGTCCGGCTCGTCGCTGGCGTGCGTCGTCCGATGAGCCTCGTCGTCGAGCGTGACCAGCCGGAAATCCTTCACCTCGATCGGTCGTCTCGCCGGCGGGCAGGCGCGCCAGGATGTCCGCCGTCCCGGTCACCGCCATCAGCTGGGCGAAATCGCAGCCCTGCACCGGCGCGTCGCCGATGGTCAGACGCCGCGGCCTGGCCTTGAGGATGTAGCGGCACAAGGCATCGAGCAGCGAGGGGTGGGTCACCAGGCATTCCCAGCCGGCGCCGCTGGCATTGTGGTGAGATCACCCAATTGGGTTTGACGACCACATTCAAGCCCGGCTGGAGGACTGCCGATAGTGGATTCCAGGAGGCGCTTCCCTTGTTCGCCTCATCGAGCCGGCGTCGCGGCAACAGCGCACGCAGGGCTACGGCAGAGCTGGTCGGTTCAAAGCCAGGCAGCTCTGGAAATGGGTCGGCGACTCGGCGGTAATCGGGCGCGGGCGCGGCGGCCACCCACACTGAACTGGCATCGAGCGGTGGGCTCATCCAATCGCGTGGAGCAAAGGCGATGCCTGAGGTACGAATGATGCATGGCGGACGCTACAGGTCCGCCGCGGCCGGGGCGGAGCCCAGCCGAGCTGGAGCAGAAGGCACGAGATGACGCGTAGGCACGTTCAATGTTTCATCGCCGCAGCGATGCTCGCAGTCGTGGCGCCGCACGCGGCGGCGCAATCCGCCTCGACGATCGTGGTGGCGGCAGGCGGCAACCTCCAGGCCGCCCTCAATCAGGCCCAGCCCGGTCAGACTCGTCCAGCTGCAGGCCGGCGCCACCTTTACGGCAACTTCGTGCTGCCGCAGAAAACCGGCACCGCCTACATCACCGTCCGCACCTCGACGCCCGACGCGCAGCTGCCGGGGCCGACCAGCCGCATCGACCTGTCGCACGAGCCGCTGCTCGCGACCATGCGCTCCGTCAACGCCATGCCCGGCGCTTGCGGACCGCGGCCGGCGCGCACCACTGGCGGCTCCTCGGGCTGAAGTTCACGACCACCGGCGCCGGCGACGTCATCGCCCTCGGCGACGCGGCGCAGCGGGATCGGGCGCTGGTGCCGACCGACCTGATCCTCGACCGCATCATGATTCAGCGGCGACCCGACCCGCGGACAGAAGCGCGGCATCGCCCTCAACAGCGCCAACACGTTCGTCCGGAACAGCTACATCGGCGGCATCCGCCTGTCCGGACAGGAAACGCAGGGCATCGCCGGCTGGAACGGGCCGGGCCCCTTCGTGATCGAGAACAACTACATCGAGGCGGCCGGCATCGGCATCCTGTTCGGCGGCGCCGCGCCCGTCGATCGATCAGCTCGTGCCCGTCCGACATCGTCATCCGCCGCAACCACATCACGCGGCCGGTGTCCTGGCGCACCGGCGACGTGGGTCGTCAAGAACCTGCTCGAACTGAAGAACGCCCGCTACGTCCAGATCGACGGCAACCTGCTCGAGAACAACTGGGCCGGCGGTCAGTCGGGCTTCGCCATCGTGTTCACCGTTCGTGCCACAGCGCGTCGGCGCCCTGGTCGACCATCGAGCACGTCCGCTTCGAGAACAACGTCGTGCGGCACTCCGGGTTCCGGCATCAACATCCTCGGCTACGACGACCACGTCCCCGAGCCAGCAGCTGCGCGACCTCGTCATCCGCAACAACCTGTTCACCGACATCGATCACCGCATCTGGGGCGGCGCCGGCATCTTCCTGCAGATCGGCGATCGCGCCGGCCGACGTCCACGTCGAGCACAACACGGTGATGCAGAGCGGCAACATCATCTCGGTCTACGGCGGCACGCCGAGCGCGCCGCGCGGCGTACCGGGTTCCGTTTCGCCAGCAACATCGTCCGGCACAACACCTACGGCATCGTCGGCGACGGTGTCGGCATCGGCAACCCGGCGATCGCCAGCTACTTCCCACGGAGCGTGATCATCGGCAACGCCATCGCCGGCGGCAACGCCAACCTCTATCCGGCCGGCAACACGTTCCCGACCGTCGTCAACCTGATGGCGCAGTTCGAGAGCCCGGCGACGGACGACTATCGGCTGGTGCAGTCCAGCAACCTGCGGTCGCTGGTCCAGGGCGTCACCGGCGTCGACTTCGACGAGATGCAGCGGGCGATGACGGCGCCGTCGGTCGGCCCGCGCGCCCCGACCGGTCTGCCGAATCGCGAACTGACCCGCGGTGCGGCGGGCGCCGACGGCGAGTCGACGGCGCGCCGGGCGCGTCACGACGCTTCGTCGAGCCGGTTGTCCTTGATCTTGTAGAGCAGCGCCTTGTAGCTGATCCCGAGGATCTCGGCGGCTTCCTTGCGGTTCCAGCGGGTGCGTTCGAGCATGTCGAGGATCGCGACCCGCTCCGCCTCGCGGGCCGCGGTGCGGCCGATGTCCTTCAGCGAGGTGAGCCGGTTCGCCACGTCGGCCGGTCGCGGCCTGGGGCGCGGCAGGCTTCGGGCTGCAGTCTGATCGGCGCGGTGATCTGACGCCGCTCGATCACCTCGTGCGCCGCCCCTTCGTCGCCGAGCACGACGATCCGCTTGACGATGTTCTCGAGCTCGCGCACGTTGCCCGGCCACTCGTAGTTCGCGAACAGATCGAGGGTCGACGCCGACAGCGCCGTCGGCGCTCCACGGCGCCCCAGCGTCGGCTGGGCCCGCAGGAAGTGCTCGGCCAGCATGGGGATGTCTTCCCGGCGCTCGCGCAGCGGCGGCAGCGTGATCTCGACGACGTTGATGCGGAAGTAGAGATCCTCGCGGAACGTGCCGGCGGCGACGGCCCGCTCGAGGTCGCAGTTGGTCGCGGCCACGACCCGGACGTCGACGCGGACCTCCGACAGGCCGCCCAGCCGCGAGAACTCGCCGTCCTGCAGCACCTGCAGCAGCTTGGCCTGCAGCGACGCGCTCATCTCCCCGATCTCGTCGAGGAAGATCGTCCCTTCGTCGGCCGCCTCGAACTTGCCGGGCTTGGCCTGGTGGGCGCCGGTGAAGGCGCCGCGCTCGAAGCCGAACAGCTCCGATTCGAGCAGATCGGCCGGCAGGGCCGCACAGTTGACCTTCACGAACGGCTTGTCGCGGCGCATCGAGTACCACGCGCAGGCCGCGGGCCACCAGTTCCTTGCCGGTTCCGGTCTCGCCACGGACCAGCACGGTGACGTCGGCGTCGGCCACCCGCTCGACCAGCGACCGGACGGCCGCCATCTTCTCGCTGCGGCCGAGCAGCAGCGCGTCGAGCGTCGGCGGCCGGGTGTCGTTCGGCGCCCGGCGGCAGCGCGGGGCGGTGCCGCAGCGCCGCGGCCAGGGCCGCCTCCAGCTCGCGTCCGTCGAATGGCCGGGCGATCAGCGTCGCCGAGCCGCTCTGCTCGAGCAAGGGGAAGAGTTGCCGATCGGCGATGACCACGACCGGGACGCGACGGTCGATCTCGCGAAACGTCGCCAGGATGTCCAGGGCCGCGCGGCCCGCCACGTTCAGGATGACCGCGCCGGGCCGCCCGTTCTCGAAGCGCGGCACTGCCTCATCGGGCCCGACCGCCAGCGCGCGGTAGCCTCGACCGGCGAGAAAGCCGCTGAGCACGTTGCGTGTGGTGGCCTCGCTCTCGACGACGAGGATGTGTTCCGGTCTTTTCTCGGGCGCCGTCCGCATGCTTGCCATGTGTCCTTCAGCTACACCTTTGCCGTAGAGCCGCCACGTCTAGAGCAAGCGAGATGCCACGCGGTGAAGGCTGCGGAAACGCAGTAAAAGCGACGTCTGTCGCACTATCGACGTGGGCGAGCGTAGAGAATCGCTACATCCCGGCGCTGAACCGTGCATGGTCTGGCACTGCAGGGATCCGCCTCGACCGCAGTGGTCATCGGCGGGCACTTTCTGGAAATGCGCCGGCGCACCCTGGGCGCCGCGGCCTGCTGAACCGCTCGTGCAGGCCATTCGTTCGTGGCATGCGCCTTGTAGCAAAGCCGCGCAATGGGATCCGATCCATCATGAACAAAGACAAGTCTGCCGCGAAGCCGCCCGAGAGCTCCTACACCCTGGTGATCATCGTGGCGTTCGTGATCGCCGTGCTGATGCCCGTCGTCCGCGCCCTCGCGAGCGGCGACACCGAAGTCGCCGCCGCCTACACCACAGCGGCACCGGCCTCTGCCGGACTCCGACGCACTGCCGCGCGGCGGCGCCGATACCCTGTCGCTGGTCGTCGTCGGCGCCTTTCTCCTCGGCCTGGGTTCGGTCCTCCGCAGGGTCGCGTGACAGCGGAGGCGCGACCGGCCCCGTCGCTCACCAGCCAGGCGATCTGGCTGATGACGGCCAAGGCCATCAGCTTCGCCTTCGCCGTCGCGCTGCCGCTGCTCCTCGTCCGCCGCCTGTCGCAACAGGATCTGGGTCTCTACAAGCAGGTCTTCTTCGTGGTGACGACCGCGATGAACCTGCTGCCGCTCGGCTTCGGGATGAGCGCCTTCTACTTCCTGCCGCGGGAGAAGGAGCGGCAACCCGCGGTCATCGCCAACATCCTGGCGTTCATCGGTGGCGCCGGCGTCGCCGCCGCTGTCCTGCTCCTCGTCTGGCCGGGCTTCGTCGTGCGGCTGTTCGGCACGCCGGAACTGGCCGGCCTGTCGCGGCCGCTCGGGCTGGTGGTCCTGCTCTGGACGCTGGGCTCGTTCCTCGAGCTGATCACCGTCGCCGTCCAGGACGTCCGCGCCTCGAGCGCCTTCATCGTGCTGGCACAGCTCAGCAAGACGGCGCTGCTGGTCGGCGCCGCAGCCTTCATCGGGACGGTGGAATCGCTGGTCGTCGCCGCCCTGCTGCAGGGGGTCGTGCAGATCACGGTGATGGGGCTGTACCTGCGCCGGCGTTTCCCGGGCTTCTGGCGCGCCTTCGACTGGCCCCTCCTCCGCCGGCAGGGGGCCTATGCGCTGCCGCTGGGGCTGTCGTCGCTGGTCATCCAGCTGCAGGACACGGTGCATCACCTGTTCGTCGGCCACGCCTTCGGCCCGGCCGGCTACGCCATCTACTCGGTGGGGGTGACCCAGCTTCCGCTGGTGGGCATCCTCCGGGAGTCGGCCGGCGCGGTGATGCTCCCGCGCATCAATCAGCTCGAAAGCGAGAACGGCCGGCACGAGGTCCTCGACCTCGTGGCCCGGGCCGGCCGCAAGCTGGCGCTCGTCTACTTCCCGCTGAGCGCCTTCCTCCTGGTCGCCGGCCGCGAAGTCGTCGTCTTCCTGTTCACGCGGCAGTACGAGGCCAGCTGGCCGATCTTCGCGATCGCCGTGATGGTGCTGCCGATGAACGCGATCGTGCTGGATCCGGTGACGCGGGCCTACAGCGAGCGTTTCTACTTCCTGCGGGTGCGGCTCGTCGCCCTGGCCGTGCTGACGACCGTCCTGGCGTTCTATTCGGCCGAGCTCGGGCTGGCCGGGGTGATGGGGGCGCTGTTCACGGCGGTCCTGTCCATCTGGCTGATCGGCGTGTGGCGGATGATCCGGCTGCTCGAGATCGGGCGCGCCGAACTGCGCGCATTCCGCCCGATGGGGTGGATCGCCGTCGCGTCGATCGCCGCCGGCGGCGTGTCGGCTGGCGTGCGCGGCCTGCTCGTCGATGCTGCGCCCTGGCAGGTGATCGTGGTGACGGGGGCCGCGTTCGCTGTCGTCTACGGCGTCGGTCTGCGCCTGTCCGGCGTGGTCGCAGTCGCGGAAGTGAGCGGACTGGTCCGCGACCTGCGTCGGACCTCGGCCGGCGCCGGCGCCATCCTGCTCGCACTGCGGCGACGGCCGCGATCGCAGGCGCCGCCCGATCCGTCGGCGCCTGCTCCCGCCGACCTGGTGCCGCGGCCGGCCGTGCTGTCGGAAGCGCGCCCGGAACGGCTCGCCGCGGACGCGACGCTGCGCTGACCGTGGCCGCGACGCCGTGCTCAACCGTGCGCGTTGGCCCTCCGTCGCCACCGCTGCAGCGCGATCGCGATCGAGGGCGCGACGGCCAGCAGCCGCAAGCGTCGCCGCAAGCCTGACACCAGGGAACGTCTTGGCGGCGATCGACAATTCGCGTCGCGCCGCCGCGGCGTCGCCGGCCGCGAGAAGACGATGTCCCTCGGCCAGTGCGAGCTCGGCCTCGCAGCGGCGATCGGCAGCGACCGACAGCCTGCGGATCCCGTCGTCGACCGGCGCCGAGGCCAGGAAGTGCTGCCGCACCTCGATCTGTGCCCGCAGCATCGCCGCCGGCGAGGCCGACTGGCTGGTCGGGTGCAGCCGGCGGCGGCCCAGCACCTCACGGTTGCTGCGCAGGCGGCCGCGCAGCGCGAGACGCAGCCACAGGTCGAAGTCCTCGCAGCGATGGAAGCGCTCGTCGAACCCCCCGGCGGCGACGACGGCCTCTCGCCGCACCACCGTCGTCGAGGTGAACACGACGCAGCGGCCGGTCAGGAGCGCGGCGACGTCGCACTCCGCTGCCGGCGGCTCGAGGGTCATCAGCGCCGGGCCGTCCGCGCCGCGGCTGAACGGCTGGGAGTCGGCCCACACCAGCACCGCGTCGGCATCGGCGCCGAGGATGGCGAGTTGGGCCGCGAGAAACGTCGGGGCCCACAGGTCGTCGCCGTCGAGGAACGCCAGCCACTCGCCGCGAGCGGCGGCGATGGCCGTATTGCGCGCCTTCGACGGTCCGCCTTGCGCCTGATCGAGGTAGCGGATCCGGTCGCGATACGGGGCCAGCGCGGCTTGCAGCGCCGGCGTGTCCGGCGAGCCGTCGTTGACCACGATGATCTCGAAATCCTGCCAGGTCTGCGCCAGCACCGAATCGAGGGTCTCGGCGATGTAGCCGCTGACCTGATAGGCCGGGATCACGACGGTGACGGCGGGTGTGGACATCGGCGGGCGGCTCCGTCACGCCTGGAAGGTGATGTTCATCCAATCGTGCGGCGGCGCCTCGCCCGGGCCCGGCCGGCCGCCGTCCAGGGCGTCGATCAACCGGTCGCGGCAGGTGTCGGGGCGATCGAGATCGGTGGCTTCGATCACCGGCAGGCCGCGCTGGGCGGCGAACTCGTGCAGCTTGCGATCGTAGGCCAGCGTCACCGTGGCGGTCCCGAAGGCCTCGGCCAGCACGGCCGCGTGCAGCCGCATCGCCACGGCCAGCGACGCGCCGCGGAAGAGCGTGGCGATACGGCCGATGTCGGCCGTCCACGGCACGAACATCGCCGCGTCGCGGTGCCGCATGTGCGCCGCAACCTCGCGGTGCAGGGTGTCGTCGTCCTCGGTCTGGTGCTGCTGGAACGGCAGGAACGCGATGCGCAGGCCGCGTGCCGCCAGGGCGTCGAGGGCGCCGGCGAGCTCGCGGAGCCGCGCCTCGGGCATCGCAAAGCAACCGAAGGTGTCCGGCTTGCCGCGCAGGCAGACGAGCACGTACGGCGGCTCGCGCTCGGCGCCTTCCGCGGGGCGGCACTCCTCCGGGAACAGGCGGGGCAGGGCCAGCACGATGTCGCCGGCGAAGTAGGTCTGGGCGGCGCCCCGTGCCTCGCGCGCCACCTCGTAGGCCCGCGCGATCGCGAACCACGACCTGCCGCGCGCGCTTCAGGACGTAGCGCAGCATGCGGCCGCCGTAGCCCGTCGTCGGCGAGCCGATGCCGGCGTTGAGGACGTACCACGGCTTGCCGAAGGCGGAGGCGAAGAAGTACTTCTCCGTGGCGAACGACAGGTGGCGCCAGCCGCGGTCGTCGCGCAGCACATCGCCGCTGCCCCCGACCAGGCCGTCGAAGTGGCGGAGTTGCCGCACCAGCCGGAACGCCGCCCCCCGGCCCCAGGCGTCGAACCACGACCACTGCCCGAGCAGCGGCACGTTGCGCAGCGCCGGCAGGGAATTGGTGCGCTCGGACTCCTCGGGACGTTCGGACAACACCGTGACGTGCGGATGGGCCGAATCCATCCAACGGACGAGGCAGCGCAGCATGAGCTCGTCGCCCAGATTGCGCGCGCCGAAGAAGCCTGCCAACAATAGGCGAGGGGAAGGGGAAGCGGACGGTGAAACGGACATCGTGGTCGTTCGGCGTATGGGCCCTGCGGAAGCCGGCAAGCGTTTGCCCAGCAAAGTCCGGGCCGCGGCCGAGTTGCGTCAAATCCGGGGCTTGTCGTGGCTGACGCCCGCCGCCGCTGGCGACTCGACCTTCCGTTTGCCCTTATCCAGCAGATTCGGCTCGTGCATGCCCTGTCCGAATCGGCGTTCGAGATCGCCGTCTCCGCGGATGAGCTCGCCAAGTTCAGCCTCCTCCGCGACCGCTTCGGGCTGCGGCTGGCGGTCGCGCGGCCCGACGACCTCCCGATCGATCCGTTCCTCACCATCGACCACCGGACGCCGTCCACCGCGATCGGCCGCCTGGCGTTGCCGCTGATCTTTCCGCGCGCGATCGTGGCGCACTGCCGGACGCTCTGGCCCGACGCCCGCGCCCATCGGTACTCGTTCGCCGGTTTGCTCACCGACAGCCGCCGCACCGTGCTCGAGCGCTGGATCCACGGCCAGACCGCTGGAGCCCCTCAGCTCGATGGGAAGACGGGCCTGGGCGGCTTCGTGCGCCGGCAGCTGATCCGCTGGCGAGGGGCCGATCGCCAGCGCCGGATCGGCGACGTCACGTTGTGGTCGTCCGAGCGCGGCCGTCGGTTTCCGACCAAGGCGTGGGACGAGGACTACTTCCGGATGCTCGCCGATTCGGAGCACGTGCTGTGTCCGAGCGGCGACTACGTCTGGTCGTACCGCTTCTTCGAAGCCTGTCTGTGCGGCGCGATGCCGATCGTCGAGGAAGCCTCGCCGCTCTACGACGGCTTCCGCTATCGGCTGATGAGCGAGCCGCGCGGCGACGGGCCGTGGTCCGCCAGCGATGCCGAACACAACTATCGCGTGTGCTCGGAGCGGATCGTGCTGCCGACGGCGGCGCTGGACGGCGAGCTGACCCGCTTGATGGCGCTGCCGCCGCCGTCGGTCACCGCGGTTCCAGGACGCACCTCACCACAGCCGTCGTGAACTCGCGCGTCAGGCGATTGGCGATCAGCCGCAGCGGGCGGATCGGCGGCAGCTCGAAATGGGCGAATTTCAGCGGGCTGGCTTCCACCAGCGCGATGAAGCGGCGGATGGTCATCTTGTTCAAGCCGCTCTCTTCGATCGTCGTCGCGCCGTCGTCCTTGTGCAGCGAGCGCCACCGCACCAGCGCCCGCTCCGAGAACAGCAGGTGCGCGAACGGGAACACCGAATAGATGTGGCCGCCGAGCGGGTGATACCAGGTCGGTCCGAACGTCGCCAGCACCTTGCCGCCGGGCCGCAGCAGGCCGTGCATGTGCGCGAGCACGCCGGCCGGATCGGCGAAGTGCTCGAACGAATCGAGCGAGAGGATCACGTCCACGGGATCGTGCCAGGTGGTCGTGAAGGTGCAGCGATCGGTGACGCCGTGCGTCGCCGCGTGCTCGACGGCCAGATCGAGCCACTTCTTGCGGAGGTCGATGCCGACGACGTGGCGGGCACCGTGCTCGGCGACCTCGACGGCCTCCGAACCCGTGCCGCAGCCGAAGTCGAGGACGTCCTTCCCGCGTACCTGATCCCAGATCTCCGGTCCGAAGAGCACTTCGAGCTTGCTCCGTCCGATGTAGGCCGTCGCCACGCCGCAGCGCTCCACTGCGCCATTGCGGCTCGCCCAATTGAGCAGGGAGATACCCAGCGCACCGCCGATCAAACTCATCGACCCACCTCCGCGGTTGTGCCGCAACGGATGCGCGCGTCTGCGCGTGCGTCCCTGATTGGTAATGCGCCTCGGCTCTGGACCCACCCCGAGCACGGCGCGTTTCTGATACCGTGTCGCTCGTGACGGGCGCACGACGACTGGGCGGCCTGGTCGCCCGCGGACTGGTCGGCGCCGCCACCGCAGCCCTCGTCGTCGTGGCGACGCTGCTCACCTGGCCGTGGACGGAGCCGGGCCCATCCGCCGACGAGCGTCGCATCGCGGACCTGCAACGCGTCGCCTACGCCATCGACGTCTTTCGGCGGCGTCAGCACGTCCTCCCCGCGTCCCTGTCGCGTCTGCCGAGCGATGCCGTCGCGCCCCTGCACGCCTACGATCCCGTCACCAACCGACCGTACGACTATCGCCCGCTCGGCCCGCTTGCCTACGAGCTCTGCGCCAGCTTCGATGCCGCCGGCCCGGACGAACGCCGGGATTTCTGGTGGCACGACGCCGGCCGATACTGCTTCGCCCTCGAGACGCGCGACGTCCCGAAGCCGGCACCCCGTCCCGCACCGCCAGCCGAGTCGACACCCCAGCCCGGGCCCGCGCCTGAAGCCCCTCCCGTTGGCGAGAGTGCCGCCGCCGCCCGAAGCCGTGCCCGGCGCCGAAGCCCGAGCCTGGGCCGAAGCCCGAACCCGGGCCGAAGCCCGAGGCTCCGCCTCCGGATCCCGGATCCTGATCGCACGCGCGCGCGTCCGCGCGCGCCTGGCGCCAGCCTACCGGCGGCGGAACTGCAGAAGACGGCCATCGATGACCTCGAACGTGGACGACCGGGCGATGGTGTGCGTGCCGCGCACGCGGGGGTGCCAGGTCGGCTCGATCGAGCCGACCGGCGTCTCGCGATATTCGCGGGGGGTCAGGCGATCGATGCGGTTCAGCGTGATCGCCTGGCCATACCCGCCGCGTGCATCCTGTGACGGGCGAATGACCGCGTCGCCGTCACGGTACAGCGCGCCCGCCGGCCGCGCGTGCGCGGCATCCGACACGACCGGATTGGCGCGATGCGGGTGCCACGGCCCGGCAGGCGTATCTGCATAGAACAAGGAGACTTCATCGGCGCGCGGTCCGCCGGCGACGCAGAGCGTGACGAACATCCACCACAGCCCGTCCTGCTGCCATACCGTCGCGTCGCAGGCATCGACGCCGTCCAGGGCGACGGTTTCGAGCGTCCATTCGTGGGGAAACTGGCGCGCGCGCCAAATCTCCACGCGCCGTCGCGCGCCGGTCTCCGGCAGCATGAACCAGTCGCCCCGCCACTGGAACAGCGAGGGATATGACAGGTGATCCGGACCGGCGATGACGGTCTGTGGCTCGCCCATGCCGTTCGCGCGCAGTTCGGCGACGGCGATGGTGCCTTTGCGGTCCCGGTAGGAGTAGTCCTCGAAGAAGACGAAGGTGCGGCCGTCCTGCTCGGCGAGGAAGGGGTCGGCATAGAACCGGTCCGCCGGCGGATGCACGATCGTGAACCGATCGTCCGAGCCGCGGCGCCGGAACGCGAGCACCCACTTTTCGTCGAGGGGGCTGAGCAGCTTCTGCCGGAAGCGGTAGCTGTAGGTCTTCGCCAGAAACCGCAGCATCTGCCGGTTGGTCGGCCGCCGGTAGATCCCGCGCGCGTAGGTGCTCTGTTCGCTGTAGGTGTCGAGCGCCTGCAGCGAGCCCCACCCGTCGCGGTGCAGATCGGCGAGGCGGCGCATCATGAACTCCGCGCTCTTCCAGTAGGTGGCGCGCCGGTTCTTGTACAGCGACGCGAAGTTGGTGGCGCCCATCGAACGGTAGAGCACCTTCCCACCATCGAGCGCCTCGGTCAGGACCTGGAGGATGGTCCCCGACTCCGGATTGCCCTCGTAGATTTCCCAGAACAGCGCCGGGCCGCCGCGATACGACCGGTTGTCGTCATGGTGCAGCGACCACATGCCGTAGGGGGCGGCTTCGAGAACATCGCCCTTGACGATGCGAAAGCCGAAGCGCAGCAGGACATCGAGCTTCGCCTCCCGAATCCGCTGCACATCCTGCGGACGGAAGCGATCGACGAAGCCCTGGCGCAACGGCTCGACGCGAAGCAGCTCGGCGCCGCCCACCAGCGGTGTCACGTCCGTCGGTTCGAATGGGTCGGCGCCTTCACCGCGGAAGCGCTGGTAGTCGGCTGCCTGATACCACTCCCACAGCCGGTAGGGGGCCGCCGCGCGCTGCCGCGCGAACCACTCGCGCCACGTGGCTGGCGGCGACGGCTTGGCGGCCGTGTTCACGACGACGAGCGACAGGGTCAGAAAGGGCGCCGTGGCCACGTCCTGCAGGATTTTTGCGACCCATCGTGGAGCGGTCAGCGAATCAATCAGCACGCCAATGCGTAGCGGCCGGTCGAACGCCGGCGCTTCGAGGTCGAGCCCGGGCCCGAGACCGGGGCTGACGGTCGAACGTGCTGTAGATTCGCGAGTCGGGAAACCCATGGAGATCAAAGCGCTGCCAATCACTGCCGCCGTCTGAGCAAGGCGGGTGCCACTTGGCCTTTGGCAGAAATCAGCGTCGCTTCCGCCCTGTCGCGACCGAAACGGCGGTCGCGATGGAACTTCTCAGCCCACGAAGAGGAAATGGACGAGTCTCGCGCCACTGGCTTCAGTACCTGATGACGTAGTAACCCATCTTGACGTATTCGCCCGCGACCTCCCGCCAGCCCGCGGCAGATAGCCACCACGACCAGGCCCCCGGCGTCCGCCCCCCTCCAGCCGGCTCGAGTCCAATCCGGACGCGGCTCCCGCGGAAGACCCGGCGCCACGTCCAGAGGGCGCGCCGCGAGTGGTGCGAGGACGTCACGACGAGCAGCGAGCGGAGGCCGCGCCCTTCGGCGTATGTGCGCACGGCGGCGGCCTCTTCGTGCGTGTTGGTCGGGCGCTCGGCCAGGACGCGGATGTACTCCGCGGACACACCGCCGCGCCGAAGCTCCATCGCGGTGAGCTCGACGAAGCGTGGGTTGCGCTGTTCGGCCGCCGACCAGCTGCCCCGCGTCCCGTCATCGGTGAGCAGCACCAGCGGCGCCAGCCCCTCCCTGAAGAGCCGCGCGGCCTCGGCCGCGCGCTCGGCGTAAGCCGCCGAGCCGCTGAGGACGACGAGCGCGTCGGCGTTCCCGATGTCGGCGCGCACCAGGAGTCCGTGCGCCGCGCCCCAGGCGGCGAAGGGCCAGAGCAGCAGCGCCGCTGCCGTGCCGCGCCAGCGACGTGATCTGCCGGACGGCCGCGCGCGCGACGGCGTCGCCGCGACGCGCTCAGCCGCCGCCATCGCCACCTCGTGCGCTCCTCCCGACCGCGGCCGCCGGGTTGCGCAGCACCCCGATGATGTTCGTCCGCAAAGGGGCCAGCGGCTCCGTCATCAGCGCCCGGATCCACAGCAGTTCGACGACCACGAGTGGCGGAATGCGCTGGAGTGAAGCGTCGGTCGACAGCATCCGCAGTTCGGCGACCTCCAGCCCCGACTGGCCGGCCAGGTCGCGAATCTGGCGCCGGGTGTTCGCCCGGTAGTGCACCTCGAACACGTCGTCCGCGTCCCTGTCTTCGAGCACGCGTGCCAGCCACGTGGCGACGCCATCGGGGACGAGCTTGCGCAGCACGACGAAATGACTGTGCGCATTCGGGGTGTGGAAGATCAGGAGCCCGCCCGGCTTGAGCACGCGGCGCACCTCCCGGAACTGCACGGCCGGGTCGCCCAGGTGCTCGACCACCATGTTCATCGTCGCGAGGTCGAAGGTGTCGTCCCCGAAGGGCAACCGCGCGATGTCGCCCCGCATCCGCTGCCGGATGGACTCGTGATGGGTCAGCGACTTCGCGTCGTAGTCGAGGCCGACGACGCGGCGGCAGCGGCCGACCATCCGGCGCTCCTGCTCGGCGCGCCACGGCGGCAGGATTTGATGCCCGCACCCGAGGTCGAGCCAGACCGACCCGTCGGCGACGTACTGGTCGAGCACGCGCTCGTAGACGTCCTGCGAGTAGCACAGCCCCGGCGCGATCAGGCGGCGCGCGCGTCCGTAGAATCTGTTCAGCGCCTTACGCATGCGCCCCGTCACCGGTCGACGTCATGCGCTCACGCTGTCGCGCCGGCCGCCTTCGCGCAGGACAGCCGGGCTGTCGCCCTTCTCGAGGTAGAAGATGTGCTCGGCTCCGTATTCGGTCTCGCTGTCCAGGTGCTCCTCCGTGTAGGACAGGCCCTCGAAGAACCTGGTGAGGTCCTCCTTCCTGAACGCGATGGTGGGGATGCCCGACCACCGATCCTCGATGTGCCGTGTCTCGTCCACGAATGGCGTGAAGATGATCAACGTCATCTTCTTCTGGAACGAGGCGAGGGCGTTGGCCAGGATCTCCTCCCAGTGGGTATTGTGCTCGAGCACGTGCCGCATGAAGATGCAGTCGGCGTCTGACCGGTACTGCCGCAGGTCGACCACCGTGGCCGTCGAATCGGTGGGGCTCCCGTCGATCCCGACGTAGGCGCCCGTCGTCACGAACTTCTTCGCGTAGGTGGTTCCGCAGCCCCAGTCCTCGATGACATCCCCGGGCCGATCGAGAAAGCGCATGCCCTTCTCGTACGTCGCATCATTGCCGTAGGGATACCGATCGCCGGGCTTATAATCCCCAGCGGCCCGTCATCTCCTGATAGGCCGCCGTCTCCGGCTTGACGGCCCTGATCGTGATCAGCATTTCGTACTCGCGGTCGGCCTGATCCAGCTCCTCCTGCCGGAGCTCGCCTGTCGCCAGGCCATGCAGGAAGGCCGTCGCCGCGAGGACGTTCCCGTGCGCCTCGATCTCGACGCTTCCTTTCGGGAAGACTTCCTCGAACAGGCGCCGCGCCGAGAGCGAGGTGAACGCCCAGTACCAGGTCTTGCCCCACTCGTCATTGCTGATCTGGCTGATGCCCGGAACGGTGGCCAACACGACGCCGCCCGGTTTCAGGATGCGATACACCGTGGCCAGGGCCGCCTTCACGTCGTAGATCAACTGGAGTGTCTGCGTCAGCACGAAACAGTCGAACGTGCTGGAGGGAATCTGGTCGCCGTCGGAGAGATCGTCCACGATGGTTGCCGACGGATTGCTTTCATCCACGTGCAGGACGTCGCTCTTCGTCACCTGGGTGCCGCCGAACTGGCGCGTGTAGGACGAATCGCCAATCTCGATGACGCGGCCGCGGATGTCGCCCGACTGTCGGGCCAGGAACCGCTCGATGTAGTACCGATCGACCGGCACGCCGCGGTCGTAGCCGTACTCGCGGCTGATCGGTTCCGTGCGTCGCAGATCGCCGAACCGGACCCACGTCACGGGGGGCGTGTACGGATAGTGCCGGCGGGCCGCCTGGAGGCGGGCCGCGAGCGGGAGAACCCAGGTGCGTTTGAGCCGGCGCTTCGCCGTGCGTCCAACGCGCCTGAGGCCGCGCTCGACAGGGCCGAGCGCGCGGTATGCGAACCGATATGGTTTCATGGCGTTGCGGAGTGCCTGCCAGATCTCTCGATCCTGCACTCCCTCCGAAGACAGATACGTGGACAGCCAGTTCAAGAAGACGCGGCGTGTCGGATGCGGCCGTACCGGGTCGTAATCTCCTCTGGCGATGGCCTGGGCGCAGCAGGAGTTGGGGTGCTGACGGTAGAGGTCCAGACACTCGTCGGTCACGAAGACGGTGTGCTTCAGGAAGATCTTGACCAGGAAGGCCTGGTCTTCGTACGACCCGCGGAACGACGTCTCGAAACGTCCCACGCTGTCCACGGCCTCGCGGCGGACGAGGATGCTGCAGATGCCGGGCATGGTGGCCCCGTCGTCGCGCAGCGAGATCTTCAGGAGGCCAGGCGGCGCGACGAGGGTATCGGCAGGCATGCCGATGTCGCCCTCGAAGTCCCGCTCGCGGTCCTCGCGCTTGTTCGTCCAGCTGTACCAATATTGCGTCGGTCCGTAGACCATGCCGGCTTCAGGATGCGCTTCCAGCGCGGCAACCTGATAGGCGAGCTTGTTCGGCAACCAGACGTCATCGGCGTCGAGGAACGCGACATAGGTGCCGCGAGCATTGGCGATGCCGCGGTTGCGCGAGGCGCTCATGCCGAGATTCTCGTGGCCCGGGTGCTCGAGGTAGCGCACCCGGTCGGGATGTCGCTCCGCGAACTCCTGCGCCATGCGCGTGCTGCCGTCGGCCGAGCCGTCGTCGACGAGCAGCAGTTCCCACCGCTTCTCGGTCTGGGCGAAGATGCTCTGGATCGCCTCCTGAAAGAACGCCTCGGCATTCAGGAAGATCACGACGCACGACACAAGTGGGGTCTCGCTCATGGTTACGGCCTTGGACGCGGCTTCGACTCGGGGCTCAGTCCCAGACGAAGCGCTGTTTCAACCGGCGGGCGAACTCGTCCTCGCTCCAGTCCTCGACGGAGATTCTGGGCAGCCGGAAGAGATCGGCCGGTCGATCGACGGCGACGTTCTGGGTCGTGCAGCCGGAGTCGTAGCCGGCCTGCTTGAGCAGCGACACGGTGTCCGCGCTGAACTCCCCATGCGGATAGGAGAAATGGCGCATCGGGCGACCGAGCAGTTCCTCGAGGCGGCGCTTGTTGTCGAGGATCTCCCGTTGCTGGGCTTCGCGATCGAGCAGGGCCAGGGACGAATGCGTCACCGAGTGTCCACCGATGTCGATGCCCGGCCCGGCGGCCAGCTGCCGTACCTGCTCGGCCGACAGCGGGCGGCACGTCGATCCCTCCGTGGACGAGGTCTCGCCGGCCCAGTCCTGGATGGTGTCGAGCAGTCGATCCCGCGCCGAGCTGGGGAGCCGGTGCAGGATCTGCCACAGCTGGTGGTAGGCGAAGTGCCGCTTCGAGAGCGGCGGATCCCACGCTCGCCACTGCCGGTGTCCGGCAAACGCCACCTGCCGATACTCCGTGTCGCCGGCGAAATCGAAGGCCAGCAAGCCGCGGGTGATGGCGATGGCCAGCGTCGGCGGAATCCGCTCCTTGCGGAAGAACGGACGCTCCAGCACGTCCCACCAGAAGTCGGCCTTGCCGTGGAGATAGCCCGAGGTGAGGAAGAAGGTGGCCGGAAGCCCGAACTCCTGCAGGAGAGGCTTGGCGTTGATCAGGTTGTCCGAGTAGCCGTCGTCGAAGGTGATGCAGACGCTGCCGGGGCGAAGACGGTTGCCGGGGAGGTCCCGCACCAGCTCGCTCAGCGGGATGCACGTGCTCTCCGCAGCGAGGACTCGCAGGTGGTCGCGAAAGTTGCGGGGGGAGACCGCGAGATTCCACGGATCCGAGCCCACGTCCGCGACTCGATGGTACAGAAGGATGACGGGCGGGACCGGCGTCGACCGGCGCCCCTGCCAGCCACCCATCGATCCGGACGACGCCACCTCGCCGCTGCCGGCGAGCACCGCGTCCCGGTTGTCACGGGACGTCCGGTTGACGATCGCGTCCACGGGCGCTGCGATCGCCCGCACGACGGAACGGCCGATGCGGGACACCCTCGCCGACACCTGTGCGACGACCACCGACGGCGCATGGCGGAGCACGACAGCGGCCCTGGCGGCCGCGGCCAGCTGACTCGCCTTGAGATGGCGCGTGACGACCGCCCACTGACCCTCGCCGTAGTAGTGCTGCCAGTGGCGGAGCCCCCGCCGGAACGCCGCGCGCTCGGCCGCCGACGTCAGCTGCCCTCGCTGCTTCCGCAAGGCGCGCAGCGAGGCGCTCAGCATCAGGCCCGGATCGCGCGACATGTTGCCGTCGTGCTTCCAGTATTCCGCGACGATGCGCGTATGCCAGGCCGCCGGGAAGCGGCGCGACACCCGGAGGCAGAGGTCGTAGTCCTCCGAGGCCTTCTGGAGCGGATTGTACTTGCCGACCGCGAGGACCGCTTCGCGGCGAAACAGCACGGTCGCGTGCATGGCCACGCAGTTGTGCGACAGCAACGCCACGTAGATGTCGTCATGCACCGTGGGGAGGCGCGCGGCCTCGGACGGCTCGGCGCCGGCGAGGACCGTCGTGTGCTCGCCGAAGACGAAGCCGCACTCCGGATGCGCCCGCAGGCACTCCAGCCCCGCGTCCAATGCCGTCGGCAGCAGCCTGTCGTCGGCGTCCAGGAAGACCAGCAGCTGGCCCGTGGCCGCGTCGATACCGGTGTTGCGCGCGGCCGCGAGACCCTGGTGTGGCTGCTCGAGACAGATGACGCCGGGGTAGCGGGCCGCCACGTCGGCGACCGGTTCCCGCGAGCCGTCGTCGACGACGATGATCTCCCGGTTCCGGTAGGTCTGCGAGAGCGCGCTCTCGATGGCGCGGCCGAGGTCGCCGGCCTGGTTGTAGCAGGGGATGACGATGCTGATCAGCGGATTGGCGAGCGGGCCGGCCGGCTCGGATGGACGACCGGCGCGCCCGTCGTCTCCACGCGCTGATGGCGCCGGCGGCCGGTGCCGGCACATGGGGCTGATGCTGCTGCAGGGCATAGAGCCGCGAGAACAGTCCCTGCTGACGCAGGAGCGCGTCGAGCGACCCCTGTTCCCGGACCCGGCCCTGTTCCAGCACGACGATGTGATCGGCCTGTTCGATCGTGGAGAAACGATGCGCGATGATGATGACGGTTCGGGACTTGGCGAGGGCCTCCAGGGCATCCTGAATGAGCCGCTCGGAGATGCTGTCCACGGAGTTGGTCGCTTCGTCGAGGACGAGAAGGTCGGGATCCCTGACGATGGCGCGGGCGAGCGTCAACCGCTGCAACTGGCCGGTCGACAGCCGGACGCCGCGGTCGCCGATCTTCGTCAGGTAGCCCTGGGGAAGCGCGGCGATGAAATCGTGGGCGTTCGCCTGCGTGGCCGCCTCGACGATGTCCTGCTCGCTGGCATCGAGCCTGCCGTAGGCGATGTTGTCGCGCACGCTGGCGTTGAAGACGTAGCCGTCCTGGCTGACGACCGCAATCTTGTCTCGCCATGACGCGAGATCGAACGTGCCGAGCGGCCGGCCATCGACACGAATCTCGCCGTGCTCGACGTCGTAGAGGCCGAGGAGCAGCTTGATGATCGTCGACTTGCCGGCGCCGGACGGGCCGACGAGGGCCGTGGTCTTGCGCGCCGGGAACCGGAGCGACACGTCTTCGATGGCGAACCGGTCGTCCGCGTGGTACTTGAACGAGACGCGATCGAAGGAGACGTCCTGTGTCGTGCCGGCGAACGGCATCGTGCCGGACGTGGCCGGCCCGCGTGTGTCGGTAGCGTTCAACAGCGACGTCACGGCGTCGATGGACGCCGCCGCCGTCCGGAGGCTGACGCTGGCGCCGTCGAGGGCGGCCATCTTCGGCTGGGCCCGGTAGAGGGCGAAGACGAACACCAACGCCGATCCGAACGTCGTCGGATCCTGCGCCCTCGAGAACAGGATGTAGACGATGAGCGCGGCGCCGCCGAGCTCGTAGGCCGGATCGAGCAGCCCCCGAATCGAACCGAGCTTCCAGTTCAACCGGCCGAGTTCCTGCGACACGGTCTCGAACCGGTTCTGCTGGTGGCTCTCGCGGCCGAAGGTGCGAATGGTCTTGTTGCCTTCGACCGTTTCCAGCATGCGCGTGGCCAGCACGGCGTTCTCGGTCTTGACCAGTTGGCCCAGCGCCTGCACCCGACCGGTCATGACCCGGACAATCAGCGAGATGCACAACATCGCCGCGATCGCCAGGGCGGTCAGCGTAGGGGAGATGAGCAGCAGCAGCGCGATGTAGACGAGCAGCGTGCATGCCGTGACCATGATGTCCAGCACGACCGCCAACGCGTCGGTCGCGTTCCAGCTCTCGGTGGACAGCGTGTTCAGCAGATCGCCCGTGTCCCTCCGTTCGACCGAGCGGAACTCGGCCGACAGGATGTGGTGGGTCAGACGGGAGCGGATGTCGTGCCCCATCTTCCAATCGAGATAGGACAGGAGGAGACCGTGCAGGTAGTAGAGGACGGCCTTGGCCAGGACCGCCGCCAATATGCCGAGGCAGATGACCACCAGACGCCGCTGCGGAGGGACGCCGGCAAAGATGCCGTCGAGGAGTCGGACCAGAAAGGAGGGGCTGGCCGAGACGTCCGCATCCGCCGTGACGATTTGAATGAAGGGGATGAAGAGCGCGACGCCGACACCCTCGGCGAGGGACGAAAGAATGCCCAGGACCACGCTGGCGGTCACAGCCGACCTGTGGCGCTTGAACAGCGACGTCAGCAAGCGGATGGTTCGGAATTCCGTCGTCATGCTCAGATTGCCAAGTCCGAACAGCCGATCGGGCGGCCGGCTCATCCTTGTGCCTCTGCAGTAAGGGACAGCAAGCCGCGTACCTCCAGCCGAGCGCTTCGATTTCCGAGGCTCAGGAGTACGAGAGGAACAACTGTTCCCTTTTCTGCCTCGCCAGGCCCCAGCCCAGCACGGCACGCTGATCAGCTGGCGCTGAGTGCTGCAGGCGCAGCGCGTCTGCCGAAGCTCACGCGGGTGTCGGTCACCCGCGTGAGGGCTACTGCTCAGCTCCCGGCTAGGGAGCGACCGGCGCCGGGAGCGCCGTGTTGCTGACGAACGCGATGCGCTTGCCGTCCGGCGACCACGACGGCACGTTGATCGTGCCCTGGCCGCCGAAGACGTAGGCGATCACCTTGGCGTTCGAGCCGTCGAGCGCCATGTGGCGCAGGTAGACGTGCTTGTAGAACGGGTGGTCGGCCGACTGGATGTCCTCGCCGTAGGAGATGATCACCATCGACTTGCCGTCCGGCGCGATGTGCGGGAACCAGTTGTTGAAGCGGTCGAACGTGATCTGCTGCTGCTCGCTGCCGTCCGGCTTCATCTTCCAGACCTGCATGTGGCCGGAGCGGGTGGAGTTGAAGTAGATCCACTGGCCATCCGGCGTCAGCTCCGATCCGTCGTCGACGCCCTCGGCCGTGGTCAGCCGCACTTCCTCGCCGCCGTCGACGGAGATCTTGTAGATGTCGAGCTCGTTGTTGCGCTGGCCGGTGTAGAACAGCCATTTCTTGTCGGGCGACCAGCCGTGCAGGTAGGACGGCGACTTGGGCGTGACCCGCTTCGGCTCGCCGCCGCTCGCCGGCAGCACCCAGACCACCGAGCGGTTGCCGTCGGCCGGATCGTTGCTGCCGCTGCTGATGCCCAGCATCGTGCCGTCGAACGACAGCACGTGGTCGTTGTTGTTGCGGATCACCGATCCCGTGTCGAACGGCGCCACCGCCTTGCTCGCGAAGTCGAACGTCCACAGCTTGCCGCTGCCGTTGAAGATCAGCGTCTTGCCGTCGTTGGTCCAGTTCGGCGCCTGGATCGAGATCGGCGACGTGTGCAGCACCGTGCGGTGCCCCGTCGCGATGTCCATGACCTCGAGGTTGCTGCCGATGTAGTCGCGGTACGGCACCCAGCCGGCCTTGGGCGGCACGACGATGCGGACGTTGGTGAACGTCGCCGTCTCCTTGACCTTCGGGTTGTGCGAGCAGGCGAACAGGCCGACGTGGACGTCGGGCCCGAGGTCGGGACCGTAGAACTCGGTGTGCACCATCGGCTCGCCGAACTTGGCGACACCCATGATGTAGCGGCGCCCTTCGCGCTTCAGCTCGAGGACGTCGGCGTGGGTGATGGCCGCGCGGATCGTCGCGGTGACGCCGCCGGACTCCTGCCGGTGCTGCAGCGAGGTCAGGCCGTCGCCGTGCAGCGTCGCGTCGACGTAGGGCGAGTCGGCCTCGAGACCCTTGCGGATGATGACGCCGATCTTGCGGTGCGGATCGACGCCGGTGCCGACGAACTTCACGTGGGTGCGGATGAGGAAGTCGCCGTTCATCTTCCGCCACGCGAACTGGAACTCGTCGCGCGGCCCCCACATGTTGGTGCCGCCGGCCGAGAGCGTATAGGTCTGCGTCGCCGCGTCGTAGCTGGTCGATCCCGTGATCGCCGGCGATCCCGAGATCGGCCGTCGCCTCGAAGTAGCCGACCGCCGGGCCGACGGCCGTCGGCGCGGCGTTGCTCGCCGGAGCCGCCGGTGCGGCCTGGGCCGGCGCCTGCGCGGCCAGGCGCGCGACCCCGATCCCGATGGCCGCGGAGAGCGCGACCGCGCCCCCCGCCACGAAGACACGGGCGCGCCGGCTCACTTCGTGTCCGCCTTCGCCGGCTTGGTCCCCAGCGCCGCCCAGTTGACGACGTGGTAGCGCGCCGGCACCGTGCCGCTGTTGCGGACCGTGTGCGGCACCATCGAGGCGAAGAAGATCAGCGAGCCGGTCGGCGCCGGCTTCCACTCGCCGTTGACGTAGGCCTCGACCGCGCCTTCCTTGACGATGATCAGCTCCTCGTTCTTGTGGGTGTGCGGCGCGTGCGGCGACCCACCGGGCTTGAGCATCGTGGTGTGGTACTCGAGCTCGTCGAGCGATGCGGTCGGCGCGGCGAAGACGCCGCGGCGTCCGCCCTGGGCTGTCGTGGTCTCGGGAACGGATTCCCAGGTGAACACGGCCGATTTCATCAGCAGGCCGTCCTTGGCCGCAGCCGATTGGGTGCTGACCGCGGCAGCCGCCGCCATCACGACGCCCGCGCCAAGCGCGGCGATCCGTAGAATGCGCATCGATCCTCCTGAACGGGTGAGCCGCGAACTATATCATGCGATCAGTAGAGGTATGACCAGTCCGCTGCTTCCGATAGGCTTACGTGGCCGGTTCGCGGCCCGTTTACGGCCGCGGTCGCGCGGTGGTGCGTCCACCGGGACGGGGAGTCGATCGATGCGAGCAACGAGCCACGCAGCAACAGATCGTCGGAGTGGTCATCGCGCTCGGATCGCCGTGCATCCTGCTCTAGTCGCGCTCCAGGAACACCCGCACCGCGGGCCCTGCCGGCGTCCTGCGGCGCCACGGAACCGAAGCGGCAGCAGGTCCCAAGCCTGCAAGTCTTCCGTCGCCGCACACCCGCCTGGCACGACAAGTCGTCGGCACGGGCGGCGTCCGCAGGGTGCGCGCCGCAACGTCACCGTGATCGCCGCAGGAGGACAGCCTCATTGCCAGCCGACCTGACGGCATCACGCCGACGCCCGCTGCCACAATCGTTCTTCCGCCCAGCGACGTCTTCGGCCCACGCCGTGCGGTGTTCCTGCGGCGCCGTTGCCCCAGCCGCCTCGTCGCAGTCTGCCACAGGCAGTGGCGGCTCGCAGCATGCTCGGCGGTCCATGAACGCGAAAGCGAACCGGAGCGTGTCGCTGCTCTGGCTTTCTGCGGCAACGGCGCGGCTTGCCGGCGCCAGCGACCCGGCGCGCGGAAGCAATACCCGCACCGCGTCCGCGGCGTCTACGCCTGCAATGCGGACGACTCAGGAGGCGTGCGGAGCCGATGGATCGTGCGCAGTCGTCGATCAGTCGTCGCGGGACGGGCGGCGCTGGCGGGCCGCCTTGACCTCGGACCGCTCGCGCTTCTCGCCCAGGCGCTGCTCGCGCTGGCCCTTGCCCGGCCGGGTCGCACGTCGCGACTTCGGGCGATGCGTCGCCTGCTCGACCAGCGCGATCAGGCGGGCGCGGGCGGCCTCGCGGTTCATCGCCTGGGTGCGGTGCTCGCGGCTGTCGATGACCAGCACGCCCTCGAGCGTCAGCCGTTTGCCGGCGAGCGTCACGAGGCGCGTCTTCACCTCGAACGGCAGCGACGAGGCGTGGACGTCGAAGCGCAGCTGCACGGCCGTCGAGACCTTGTTGACGTTCTGGCCGCCCGGGCCGGAGGCGCGGACGAAGCGCTCCTCGATCTCGCGCTCGTCGAGCGACAGCGTCGGCGTGATCTCCAGCATCACGGCTCAGCGGGTGATGGGGCAGCGATCGTCCAGCACCCGGATCGACGACGCGTCCATCACCGGGATGCCCTCGGGGACCGGCGTCCGCGCCGACTGCATCGGGATCGCCGCTGCGTGGCGCGCCGATGACGACGCGGGTGTTGCCGATGCGCGCGCCGGGCGCGGTGTCGCGGAGGTCGTTCCGGCGGACCAGGCCGATGATCTCGACCAGGTCGCCGTCGTGGGTCTTGACGACGTCGATGACGGCGCGCGGCCCATTGAGCCGGAAGCTGCGGCCGGTGACGTTCGGTCCCCGCCGCATGAAGTCCTCGCGCGGCTGCGTGGCGGTGAAGACGCGGCCCTTGAGGCAACCGGTGGTGGCGATCTCGAGCGAGTCGGCCGGGATCTTCTTCTCGGGCTCAGGTGTCTGGGCGAGGGCGGACCCGGGCAGCAGCAGACCGGCGATGGCGAGGCGAAGGAGCGTCTTCATGCGTGGCTCGATGGTGGGCGCCTGCTGGCGCGGCGCCCTGCTCCAATCTACCACTCTCAGAGTTGCGGCCGCGCGCTCACGCGCGATCGCGCCCGGTGCGCCGGCCGGATCGCGCGGAGGCCGCGTCGCCCTGGTGCGCCCGTTCGTGGCCCAGCAGCGCGGCCTTGCGTTCGGCGCCCCAGCGGTAGCCGCCGGACGTCCCGTCGGCGCGGACCACCCGATGACACGGCACGACCAGCGCGACCGGGTTGGCGGCGCAGGCGCGCGCGACGGCCCGGACGGCGGTCGGCCGGCCGATCGCCTGCGCGACCTGCTGATAGGAGCGGACTTCGCCGTAGGGAATCGCCCGCAGGGCCCGCCACACCTGCTGCTCGAACGAGGTGCCGCCGACGTCGACGGGCGGGGCCTCGCCGTCGGCACTGGCGAGCTGCCGGCGGATCGCGGCGACGTATCCGCGCAGGACGGCATCCGGCGCGGCCAGCTCGGCGCGCGGGAACTCGGTGGCGAGATCGGCCTGCAGGGTCGCCGGCGTCGTCCCCGAGCATCACCCGGCAGACGCCGCGATCGGTCGCCGCGACGAGCAGCTGGCCGAAGGGCGTCGGTGCGACGACGGCGCGGATCCGCTCGCCGGCGCCGCCGCGGCGGTAGGCGCCCGGCGTCATGCCGAGGTGGCGCCCGGCCTGTTCGTAGACGGCGCGGCTCGATCCGTAGCCGACCTCATAGGTGGCAGTGGTCACGGGGACTCCTTCCTTCAGGCGGGATCGCAGGCGCGCCGCCCGGCGCTCGTCGGCATACGCCTTCGGTGACGCGCCGACCGTCCGCTGGAAGGCGCGCTGCAGGTGGAACGGGCTGACGCCGCAGGCGGCGCCCAGGGCGGCCAGCGTGAGCCGGCCATCGCGGTCGGCGTCGACGTGCGCGTCGAGCAGACGCCGGGCGCGCTCGACGGCCCGCGCCGTCGCCGATGGAACCGGCGCGCCGGACGGCTGGCAGCGACGGCAGGCGCGGAAGCCGGAGGCCTCGGCGTCGGCGCTGGTCGCGAACAGCCGGACCCGGTCGCGTCGCGGACGCCGCGACGGGCACGACGGGCGGCAGAAGATCTTCGTGCTGGCGACGCCGTAGACGAAGCGTCCGTCGGCCCGCCGATCGCGCGATTCGATGGCCTGCCAGGTGGTGTCGGGGATGGCGGCAGGGCGCGACATGACGTCAGCGTAGCCGACGGTCGCGCAGCCCGCCTTCCGTTTCTTGCGCGGGTAGTCGGGCCGGCGGTCGCCGCCGGCCCCTATGACATGATGCCGCCATGCGTCCGGGCGCTCTCGTGCTCGCTGCCGCGTTCGGCCTCGCCGCGGCTGCGCCGCTGCACGCCGACGAGTGGACCCTGATCGACGTCAGGGCCCGCCTCGCCAACGACGGTCGCGTCACCGTCGTCGAGACCCACGACATCGTGCTGGCGACGACCGGCCGCAACGTCTTCCATGAATTCGCCCGCGGCGCCGATCAGGACATCCGGCTGAGCGCGGTGACGCGCCTCGGGCCGGACGACGAGCCGCACCCGTTGAAGAAGGTCGAGACGGTGAACGGGCCGGACGAGTTCACCTACTACCCGCGCGGTCATGCCTACGTCGCCATCCCGCCGCTGGGCGAGCAGGTGACGGTGCAGTACCGCTTCGAGTACGAGCTGATCGGGGCCGTCGCGCCGGCCTGGGCGATCGCGGCCGGCCCGGGCTCCCGCGCACCCTCCGACCAGGAACTCTTCTTCCCCTGGCATCGCGTCGGCCACGTGATCGACGACTGGCGACGGGCGTGGCCGGCGCTGGCCACGCGCTACCGCTTCGATCACGACGTCCTGCTGCCCGATCGAGCCGGCCAGAACCACGTCTTCCGGCAGATCGACTATCGACTCGAGTACGACACGTTCTGGCGTGACATCGCCCCGAAGACGGACGTCGGGGCGCCCTCGCACGGGGCCTTCCGCACCGCCAAGATCTTCGACTACCTCGGTCCGGGCCAACCGGCGCACGCGACGACCGGGCCGGCGACCCTGCGGATCGTGTCGCTGCTGGCCCTGCCGATCCTCGGCATCATCGGCTGGGGCCTGGTCGTCGTGGCGGCCCGAAGCCGGCGAGGGCCGGCCATCGATCGCGCCTTCGTCGACACGCGCTTCCTGACGCGAGCCCCCGAGGAAATCGCCTACTGGATCGCGGACCGGCGGCCGGTCGTCACCGACGTGCTCGAGCGCCTCGCCAGCGAGGCGGCCATCGGCATCCACGTCGATCGGCCGGCGGGTCACACCTTCGAGGACGCGGCGGACGATGGCGACCTGCGGCTGCACATGCGCCGCGTGGCCGCCGACGCCAACCTGACCGTCTTCGAGCGGCGTGTCCTCGACGACATCTTCGGCGCCGATCGCGAGCTGACCAACGAGTCGCACCGGCTGCGCCACGCCGGCGCCGACTACGATCCCGACGACGCCGTCGACCGGCACCTGCAGTCGGCGTCCACGCGGCCGTCGAAGGCGCGCTGGTCACCGGCGCGCTTCGGGCTCGCCCTGGTCTTCGCCATCGGCCTGTTCGGCGTGTTCGCCAACGTCGGACCGCTCTTCGACGTCGTGCCGATCGTCGGCATCTGGGCCTTCTGCACCATCGCCCTGGTCAACGGCTGGCCGACCGGCTGGTGGTATGCGGGCCAGCCCGTGCGCGGGCTGATCGTCCCGCTCGTCCTCCTCTACGCCATGCAGCTCGCGATGCTGTTGATCCCGAACCGGCCGCTCCCGGCCGAAAGCTGGGCGGCCGCGGCGCTGGTAGCAGTGGCGGCCTACTTCCTCACCCTGGCGCGAGCGAGGATGCCGGACGGGGACGACGGCGTCGTCGCCGACCTGCTGCGGATGCGCGCCTATGCTCAGGGCGAACTGAAGCGGCCGCGGCCCCAGCTCGACGATCGCTGGATTCCGCGCCTGCGCGCGCTCGGGCTCGGCCCGGCGATCGACGCCTGGCGCCAGCGCCACGCGGCTGCCGGCGCGATGCCGCCGGAGCCCGGCGATCGACCGCTGATCACGACGGCGCACTTCACCGGCCGGGGGCCGGCGCCGTGGTCCGGTCCGAAGGGCTGGGACGCCGCGCTCACCGTCTACGACGACGCGGAAGACGACGAGGACGACGAGGACGAGCACGCGGACACCGGGACGGAGGCGCCACCCGGCGTCGGCAAGGGATCGTGATCTCGCGGAGCGCTTCCCCGGACTCTGGCTCGTACAATCAGGCGCACTCGGAGGCCTCGTTCACGCACGGCCTGTGCCCGTCGTGCGTCGCCGCGCTGTATCCCGAGCTGCCGCCGCATCGATAAGGCGCCGAGGCGCCCCGCGTCACGGGCGAGGGGGACGGAGGAGGAAGTCGGCCAGCCGTCCCTCGGCCAGCCACGTCGGCGGTACGTCGTGGTCGAGTCGATCGACCTCCGAGAAGCGGATCGTGGCGCCGGCATCGGCGAGCGGCACGAAGGCGCGCCGGTCGTGGCGGATCGGGTTGGTCTCGTCGCGGTTGCCGTGAATCACCCAGATCCGCGTCGTCGGCCGCACCGAGCTGGCCTGATCGGCGCGCGGCACCCCGGCGATCGGGATCGCGGCGCTGAACAAGCCAGGCCGCGCGTGCAGCAGGTTCCACGTCGTCGAGGCGCCCATCGAGAAGCCGACCACGCCGACGCGCCGGCGATCGATCGGCAGGGTGTCGAGCAGCGATTCGACGAGTGCGAGCGTCGCCGGCACGAGCGCCGTGCCCTCCGACGTGCGCCCGTCACCGGTCGGCGGGCCCGAGTAGTTGGCCGATCGCGCCGGCATCTGCGGCACGACGACGTAGGCGCCGTCGCGGGCGCGGGCCGCGTCGCCGGCCCAGGCCAGCGCCAGCGGCGTGAGCTGGCGCGCGATTGTCGGTGCCGATCTCTCCGGATCCGTGCAGCACCAGCACGAGCGGCGCGCGCGCGGCGCCAGCGGGCGGGGTGGCGGGGCGCAGCAGTCGATAGGGCAGCGTGGTGCCGCCGGGCGCGGCGAAGGTGTGCGCCTCGAAGCGATCGACGAGGCCGCCGAGGCCGCCCAGTGCGGCGCGGGCCGACTGGTCCGCGGCGGCTTCGGGCGCTTCCACCAATTCGTAGCGCGAGGCCGACACCCGCGGTGGAGCACGGCGGCCGCCCGCGGCCGGCTCGAAGCCGGCCCGCCGCATCGCGGCCTCGATCTCGGGGTTGGCCATGAACCAGCGCCAGACGTTGCCGCTGCGCGCGTTCTCGGCCGAGAGCAGCGTGATGCCGAGGTCGATGCCGATGACGTCGGGGTTGATCCAGTTCGGCCGTGGGATGGAACGCATCGGCGAACCCGTAGCGGCCGTAGAGCCGATCGCCGAAACGCTGCTGCATGTGCCGGAGCGCGGGCAGCGTCAGATCCGGCGCCACCATCAGCGAGCCCGCGGCCGCGCACGGCACCACCGTGCCGTCGACCTGCGGATCGTGCGGCGGCCCGCCCCAGGCCTTGTAGCCGGTGCGCGCGTCCGAGGCCGTGATGCCCCACGACGTCTCGCTGTAGCCGGGGAAGCGGTCGCGCAGCGACAGGCAGTAGCGCTGGTTGGCGCGCGTCGCGGCGACGCTGTTGGCGAACCAGTCGTGCGGCGGATCGGGATCGCGCCAGCGCCGGAAGTCGACCCACGCGTGCGAGAACTGGTGCAGGAAGAGCGGCCCGGCGTGGGTCACGTAGGTCATGCCGTCCCACGTCAGCGTCGGCCGCACCCAGGCGCGCCACGACGCCGCCGGCAGCGGATGCGTCGGCGACCCGATGCCGAGCAGGTAGAGCATCGACGCTTCGCTGAAGGCGTCCCAGCGGTGCACGATCATGCCGCTCTCCGGCCGCCAGCCGTGCGAGAGCAGCGTCGGGTGACCGTTGCGCATCCAGTCGAAGTCGAGCCGGTGGTAGATCGCGGTCGCCAGCGTCGGGATCTCGGGATCGTCGCGCGAAGCACTGGCGCACGCTCAGCACGCCGCCCATCAGCAGCGCCGTGTCGATCGACGACACCTCGCTCTGCCACTCGCGGGCGCCGGTGTGCACGTTCAGCCAGTGGTAGAACCAGCCGTGCTCGTGCTGCCTGCTTGTCGGCGAAGGTGCGCAGCGTCACGCGCGTCCGCTCGAGGATCGGCGTCGCGCGGCTGCCAGCCGCGCTCGGCGGCGATGCACATCCCGGTCAGGCCGAAGCCGACCGAGGCGATGCTGCCGACCTTGACGTGGTTGTCGCTCGACGGCGATCCGTCGGTCCGCGATCGATCGCGGACGATGCCGGTCGCCGGATCGGTCTGTTCCCAGAAGAACGCGAACGAGCGACGCGACAGATCCTCGAGGAAGGCGTCGTCGGCGGCCGCGAGCGCGCGGACGCGACGGCGCCGCCGCGGCGCCGGCCCGGTCGGCTCGGCGCGGAGCCGCGGCCGGCGTCGGCGATGGCGGCGCAGGCCGCGATCGCGCCGAGCGCGATCGCGGCCCAGAAGCCGGCGCGCCGTGCGCGCCGCCCGGTGGAGGTCGAAGGCTGAATGCGTCAGAAGCCGTAGCGTAGCCCGAACTGCAGCCGGCCGCCCGGGATCGAGCACGTTGCGCGGCCGGCCGAACATCGGGTTGGTGTTCGGCGGCGTCGGCTGGAAGCCGTCGTAGTCGCTGAAGTTGTCGAACGAGAAGACGTTGACCCCCTCGAACGCGATGCCGATGCGCTGCCGGCCGTTGATGACGAACTGCTTCTCGGCGCGCAGGTCGACGCTGCGGTAGGCCCAGGCGTTCGGGATGATGAAGTCGAACTGCTCGGGCCGCGCCGCCGTTGCGGATGAAGCGCCGCTCGTTGATGCCGCCGCCGAGCGCGCTGATCGTCGATGTTGTAGGGCGTGCCCGAGCCGAGCGTGATCAGCGTGCTCAGGAAGACGTCCCACGGCGCGGCCGAGGATGCCGGTCGCGACCAGGCGGTGGCGCTCGTCGCTCGCCGGTCGGATAGCGCGGGTATCTGCTCGACGGTGGGGAAGTCGAGGCTGAAGAGATCGCCGCCGTTCTGCTCGGCCCGGCCCAGCGTGTAGGTGAGGCTGTAGCCGTAGCGGAGCCGCTCGCCGCCGAGCGGCTTGTCGGCCTGGAAGAACAGCGCGTCGTACCAGGCCTTCTTGGCGTCGCTCGAGATCAGGATGTTCGAGAAGCCGGGGATGCCCTGGCAGCAGTTGCCGTCGGGTCGCCGGTTGCCGAACAGGAAGGTGAAGCCGTTGCGGCTGCGCACGCCGGAGTACGACGCCGACAGCGTGACCGGCCCGACGCGTTGGCGGACGCCGAGGCTGAACTGATCGGACACCGGCGGCCGCGTCTCGTTGTCGATCAGGAAGACCTCGGGGTTCGGCGCCACGCCGCTGGCGATCAGCCCGTCCAGCCCGGTCTGGCTCAGGTACGACGGGTTCCAGACGATCGTCTGGTTGCCGTCGCGCGGCGCGCCGTCGGCCGAGAAGCGGAACGTGCGCACGGCGAACTGCAGGCGGAAGCGCTCGTCGAGCGTGTAGTTGTAGAGGACGCGATCGTAGTAGCGGCCCCAGCCGCCGAAGACGACGGTCTTGCCGCTGCCGGTGACGTCGTAGGAGAAGCCGAGGCGCGGCTGCCAGGCGCCGTAGAACGGCGGACGGTCGCTGCCGTCGGTGAAATAGCGCGACGCGTCGACGAACGGCGCCGTGGCGGCACGGACGGCATCCGGCGTGACGTAGTCGTTGTTCAGCATGTCCGACTCGTAGTCCCACCGCAGCCCGAGGTTGATCGTCAGCCGCGGCGTCACCGCCCAGTCGTCCTGGGCGAAGAACCCGACCTGCAGGTTGCTGGCGTCGAGGTTGGGATCGCCGACGCCATAGCTGGCTTCGAACGGGAAGGCCCAGCTCTCGTCCGAGCGATAGCGGAACACCGGGTTGCCGGCGAAGTTCTTGCTGACGTCGTAGTCGTTGGAGCTGAGGACGAGCGCCGCCCTTCATCGCGTGCGTGCCGTGCCACTGGGCGAAGCGGGTCACGTCGTCGCGCAGCGCGAACGCGCTGCTGGACGATCAGCTGGTCGGTGTCGCGGCCGCCGACGCGCATCAGGCCCTGGAAGTCCTCGCCGATGCTGCCGGGGTTCTCGGGGCTCGGGTTCCAGCGATAGCGCTGGAACGAGACGTAGGTCTCGTTCAGCCAGTTGCCGCTCGTCGCGATCTGCCACTTGCCGAGCACCGAGTCGACGCGGTTGCGCACGTTCTCGGCCGACTCGAAGCTGGACTGGCTGCCGAAGCTGCGGATGTCGGTCTCGTTGCGCCAGTTGTAGGTGACCTCGAGCTGCTGGCCGCCGCGCGGCTGGGCCGAGGCCTTGGCGAAGAGCAGCTTCTCGCGGAACGGGCTCTCGAACAGCCCTTCCTGGGCCTCGATGCGGGCCAGCAGCGCCGGCGGCGCGCCGGACGTGGTGCCGCGCGTCACGACGGCGTCGCGGGTCTGCCGGTTCTCCTCGTAGGAGCCGAAGAACTGCGCCTTGTCGCGGACGATCGGCCCGCCGGCCGAGAAGCCCCACTGCCAGCGGTCGTAGGTCGGCTTGGGCTCGATCTGCTGCAGTTCCAGCACCTCGCCGACGCGCACCATCCCCTGGTTCTGCACCAGCCCCTTGTTCTGGTAGAGGCTGAAGACCTCGCCGGTGAAGCGGTTGCCGCCGCTCTTGGTGACGGCGGTGATGATGGCGCTGCCGGCCTTCTCGTACTCGGCCTTGTAGTTCTGGGTGAGGACCTGGAACTCCTGCACCGCGTTCTGCGGGAACGGGTTGCCGCGGCTGGCGTCCTGGCCGACGACGCCGCCCTCGATGACGTCGTTCTTGTAGCTGACGCCGTCGATGAAGACGTTGGTCTGGTTGGCCGAGAGCGCCCCGGCGCTGATCTCCTTGCGGAACTCGTTGTCGGAGACGCGCACGCCGGGCGCGAGCGCGGCGAAGTTGAGGAAGTTGCGCGTGCTCTGCGGCAGGTAGCGGATCTGGTCCTCGGTGACGTTGGTCGACACTTCGGGCGTCCGCGTGTCGATCAGCAGGTCGCCGGTCACCTGCACCGATTCGACGACGAGCAGGTCGGGCGAGATCTGGAAGTCGGCGGTGACCGTCTGGCCGACCAGCACCCGGACGGTGCGCGACTGCGGCTTGTACTGCGGCAGCGACACGGTGATCTCGTAGGTGCCCGGCCGCAGGCCCGGCAGCGCGAAGCTGCCGTCGCCGCCGCTCACGGTCTCGGTGGTGAAACCGGATTGCGCGTCCTTGGCGCTGACCGTCGCGCCCGGGAGCACGCCCGTGTCGTCGCGGATCGTGCCGGAAATGGTGGCTGTCGAGGATTGCGCCGCGGCCGTCGCCGCGAACGCCAGGAGCAACGCCATCGCGATCCATCGGACCGGACCGCAGCCCCTTGTGTGGCCAGACATGAGACCTCCCGCGAAAGTCCGAACGCCGCGACTCAGCCGTAAATGGCGTCGTGCGGCCTTTACTAAAACGTTTAATCTACGCCAGTGGCCGGCGGCGAGTCGAGGCCGCGTCCTGCGGCTGAGATAGGCTGACGGCGGCATGGCCGAGAAGGGCACTCGATTGCGCGCACGCGCCGGCACCAGGCCGACACTCCGGTCACTGGCCGATCAGCTGGGACTGTCGCCGGCCTCGGTGTCGCTCGTGCTGAACCACGCGCCCGCCGCCCGGGCCATTCCCAAGGCGACCCAGGACCGGATCCGCGCCGCCGCGGCTGCCGTCGGCTACCGGCCGAATTCACTGGCCAAGTCGCTGCGCCACCGTCGGACGCTGACGGTCGGCGTGATGGTGCCGGAGATCAGCGAAGGCTACGCGGCGCTGGTGCTGAGCGGCATCGAGGACGCGCTGCTCCAGGCCGGCTACCTCTACTTCGTCGCCAGCCATCGGCATCGCGCCGATCTCGATCGAGGAGTACCCGCGGCTGATGCTCGACCGGGCGGTGGACGGTCTCATCGTCGTCGACACGCCGCTGCGCTCCGCGCTGCCGGTGCCGGTCGTCGCGGTCTCGGGCGACGACGAGCTGGAGGGCGTCACCCGGATCGTCGTCGATCACGCCCGCGCCGCCTCACACGCGCTGGCGCATCTCGCCCAGCTCGGGCACCGGCGGATCGCCTACCTCAAGGGACAGCGGTTCAGCTCGGACACGGTGGTGCGGTGGGCGACCATCCGCGCCGCAGCGAAAGCGCAGCAGCTGCCGATCGATCGCGCCCTCGTCGGCCAGCTCGATGGCGAGAGCCCGCTGCCCGATCTGGGCTACACCGCCGCGAAGCGCCTGCTTGGCGGTGCGGCCCCGCTTCACCGCGCTGTTCGCCTTCAACGACATCTCGGCCCTGGGCGCCATCCGGGCCATCCGGGAAGCCGGCCTGCGCGTGCCCGAGGACGTGTCGGTGGTCGGCTTCGACGACATCGCCAGCGCCGCCTACCAGAATCCCGGGCTGACGACGGTGCGCCAGCCCCTCTACGAGATGGGGCAGCGTGCCGCGAACACGCTGGTGGCGCGCATGGAACGGCCGGACCAGCCGATGCCGCGCACGATCAGCCTCGAGCCATCGCTCATCGTGCGCGGCACCACCGCGCGCGCGCGCTGACGCGCGACGCGGACTCCAAGACGCCAACTCCCAACTCCCAAGGCACTCCCAACTTCCAACTCCCAACCGAGCCGGTTCGCTCAGTGAACCGGGCAAGGTTGGGAGTTGGGCGTTGGGAAGTGCCTTGGAGGTTGGGAGTTGGAAGTTGGGAGTTCGAGCGTCGCGGTCAGCGTCCGCGCTACGCGAGCGCGGCCTGGATGAACTCGTGGCACTTCCTGACCTCGGCGACCGGATCGGTGCCGCGGTACTCGTACTCGATGTTCACCGGGATGTCGTACTTGTTCTTCTTCACCAGCTGCAGCACGTCCTTGATCGGCGTGTCGCCCTCGCCCCAGGGGACGTTGTCGCCCTGATCCTTCTTGCGATCCTTGATGTGCAGGTTGGTGATCCGCTTGTGGTTCTTCTGGATGTAGTCGATCGGGTCGAAGTTGGCGGCGACGAAGTGCCCGATGTCGAGGTTGATGGCGAACTGCTTCGATTGCGCGAGTGCGGTCGCGAAGCTCTCCGGGGTGGCGAACTCGTTCGGGTCCTTCAGGTTGGCGTGGTTGTGCATCGCCACCATGATCTTGAACTTCTCGGCGTACGGCACCAGCCGCGGCACCGTCTTCAGGTTCGACGACGCGGTGATCAGCTTCACGCCGAGGTCACGCGCCTGCTCGAAGCCTTTCTCGATCTCGAGGTCGGTGAAGCTGTCGTTGAAGCTCACGTTGTAGGCCTGCAGCTTGACGCCGGCCGCCTTGAAGTCGTCCTTGATCGACCGGAAGCGGACCGTCGGGGCGGTCATGCGCCAGGTGCGCAGCTCGTCCCGCCAGCCCTCGGGCGGCCGCTGCCGGCCATCCGGACCGGCGACCATCGTCGGCTTCGGCTCGAGGTGACCGGACCAGAGCTCGCACTCGGCCAGGCCGATGTCCTTCATCGCCTTCAGCGCGTCTTCGATCGGCAGCGTGCGGAAGCTGTAGGACTGCACGCCGATCCGCACGTTGTGGGCGGCGAGCAGCGCGTTGGGCCACGCCAGGGCGGCGGCGCCACCGGCGAGGGCCAGCTGGCCGAACTGGCGGCGGGAGAAGGGGGCTTGTCTGGACATAACGTGAAGGTCTCCAGCGTGTGGCGGCGGCGGTTGCGACCGTCATCCACCATACGCACCGGTTGCGACGGGTATTTCCCGTGCTGGCCGGCTCCGGCCGGCCCTAGCGTATCGGTCCCAGGCGCGGGCCACAGCAGGGGCGGCAGGCTCGATTCGGGGGCGGCCGGCTGCGATTCTACGACGGCCGGCCGGGCCGGGCATTGTTCGGCTACCCGACGAACTGGCGCGGCGCGGCGGCCCGTGTCACACTAGGTGACTAGGGGCTTCTCCCGTCACCGGCCCCGATCCCTGACCAGCTTCCTTTTGACTACACCTTCCAGCCAGACCCGCCGCCGCCCGCCTCGCCGCCGTTCCCGCGCGCCCCGTGCCTCGGACCCGGCCGCTCCCTCGACGATCGCGGCGCCTTCGGTCGAGCCGTCGAGCGAGTTCACCGTGCCGGACACGGAGCCGCTCGCGTTCGACACGCTCGGCTTTCACGCGGACCTGATTTCCGGGATCCGCGACCGCGGGTTCGCCCACACGACGCCGATCCAGTCGGCGGTGCTGCCGCTCGTGCGCGGCGGCGGTGACATCGTCGCCTGCGCCGAAACCGGCACCGGGAAGACCGCCGCGTTCGTGCTGCCGCTGGTCGATCGTCTGCTGGCCGCGGTCACGGCGGCGCATGCCGCCGGTGTCGCGCCCGATGTGGCCCGCACCCGCGTGCTGGTGCTGACCCCGACCCGTGAACTGGCGGTCCAGATCGACGACGACGTGCAAGGCTTCGGCTACCACGCCGGTGTCAGCAGCATGGCCGTCTACGGCGGCGCCCCGATGGAGCCGCAATCGCGGGCCCTCGCCGCCGGCATTCCGTTCGTCGTGGCCACGCCCGGCCGGCTGATGGATCACATGCGGTCGGGCACCAAGTTCGACGGCCTCGAAACGCTGGTCCTCGACGAAGCCGACCGCATGCTCGACATGGGCTTCTGGCCGGACGTCCGGCGCATCGTCGACACGCTGCCGGCCAAGCGCCAGACGCTGCTCTTCTCGGCCACGATGCCGAACGAGATCCTCGGCTTCGCGCGGGCGATCATGACCGACCCGGCGCTGATCCAGGTCGGCCGCCGCAACGCCGCCGCCCGCACCATCAGCCACGCCGTCGAACACATCCCGACCGGCGAGAAGACCGACTGGCTGGCCAAGTTCCTGCGCGGCGCCGCCGGCGCAGCGGGGCCAATCCTGGTCTTCGTCCGGACCAAGCGTGGCGCCGACAAGCTGTCCTCGGCGCTCGCCTCGCGCGGCATCCGCACCGCGGCGCTGCACGCCGATCGGACGCAGAAGGATCGGCTCTCGGCCGTCGAGGGCTTCAAGTCGGGCCGCATCCGCGTCCTCGTCGCCACCGACATCGCGGCGCGCGGGCTCGACATCGACGGCATCACCCACGTCGTCAACTACGACGTGCCGCACTCGGCGGAAGCCTACGTGCACCGCGTCGGCCGCACCGGCCGCGCCCTGGCCACCGGCCACGCGCTGACGCTCGTCTCGCCGGGCGAGGAGCGGACCCTCAAGGCTGTCCTGGCCTCGCACGCCCCGCCGCCGCCTCCGGTCCCGTCCCCGATTCGCGGCCGCTCTTGCGGTCGCGTCCGATGCGCGACCGCGATTCAGACCTCCACTGCTCGACGTCGGTGCACTGTGGCCTGTATCAGTCATTTCGAGGCCTCTCGAGCGGGCATCCCGCCTGGCGGCGTGCTCGTCGCTGACAAATCCCCGATTTGCGCGCTCCTCGCGCCTGGCCACCGGGCGCCGCGCCCGAATCGACTACCGGAATGACTGATACGGGCCACTAGCAGCCCGTGGTGAGTCCCGCGAGGCACCGAGACGGGCGAGGCGCCCGTCGAATGCCGAGACTTCCCGGGCTGGCCCAGCCCCGCAGACGGCGAGCAGCTCGCCGAGCAGCATCGCCGTCGCGCCCCACACCTGGTGCTCCCCGACGGCGAAGTAGGGCGCGTCGATCTCGATGCCGCCGCGGGCGCGGCGACCGATCTGCAGCGTGGCGGGATCGGCGAGGAGCGCCAGCGGCACTTCGAGGACGGCGGCCACCTCGCCGGGGCACGGCACGAACACCGGCGCGGTTTCGGCCAGTGCGACGATCGGCTGGACGGTGAAGCCGCTGACCGCGATGTGGACCGGCGTGAGCCGGCCGGCGATGGCGAGGCCGCCGGCCCCGACGCCGATCTCCTCGTCGGCTTCGCGCAGCGCCGTCTCCTCGGCGGTCTCGCCCGGGGACGGCCGCCCGCCGGGCAGCGACACCTGGTCGGCGTGGTGCCGGAGGTCGGCGGCGCGGACGGTGAGCACGACGTGCGGCGCGCCGTCGCGCGGGAACAGCAGGATCAGCACCGACGCCGGGCGCTCGCGGCCGGCGTGCGGCGGCAGCGAGCCGTCGAGGAGCCGCGGCGACAGGCGATCGTGGATCCGCGCCCCGGGCAGCGGCCCGACCAGCGCCGTCGCCAGGTGCGCGGCGAGATCCGGCAGACGCCGCAGCGGATCGCCCACCTACGGCAGCTCGACGTCCACCGACAGCGCCGCCGACCAGCCGGGACAACTCCTGCTGTGTCGTGACCCGGCTGGCTTCGGCGGTCGCGATGTCCTTGCGCAGCACCTCGAGGCGATCCTCCTGCGTCGAGAGCTGGCGGGTGTAGCGCTCGACCAGCGCCTTCTCGGCATCGCTGCCCTTCAGCGCCTTCAGGTTCTCGCGGACGCGGGTCTGGTCGTCGGCGATGCGCCGGGTCTCGGCCTGGGCGTCGTTGATGCCGCGCTGGATCCCGGCCAGCTCCCGTGACTTCTCGGCGATGGCGCGCAGCTGCGGTTCGATGCCGGCGGCGACGTTGCGGCCGCGCAGGATGATCGCGATCTGATCGTCCGAGATGTTCGACACGGCGACGCGCGAGTCGACCGGCCGCATCTCGGCGACGGTGAGCGTCGCCGTCGACTTCGGCGCCACGCTGACCCGGAAGCGGTGCGCGGTCGCCGACGATTCGGCCGGCTTGGCGGCGCTGGTGAGCGTCCAGCCGGCGCGCACCGGATGCTCGATCACGACGTCGCGGGGCGTGGCGTCGTCGTTGCGCACCGTGTAGAGCGTCGAGGCGCGTTCCTCGACCGACTGGGTCATGACGCTGGAGGCGATGCGGATGCGGCTGACGCGCCGGCCGCTGTCCTGTGGCGCGGCGGTGACGCGGACGCCGAGGTCGACGGCGTAGGAGACGAAGCGCTTCTCGCCCGGCTTGATCGCCTCGACCAGGCCCTCGCCGGCGAAGGCGCCGCCTTCGACCAGCGTCAGGCTGCCGCCGTCGAGGGTGAGGCCGGTGTCGTTGGTCAGCCACACCGCGCGCAGCGGCTGCGCCACGCCGCGCGCCGCGCTCCACAGCGAGACGCGCTCGACCGCCACGTCGGCCTGCACCACCGGCACCATCGCCGACTGGTTGCGGCGGATCGTCACCGGCTGTTTCAGCTTGTACTCGAACAGCTCGCCGAGTTCGCCTCCCGGCGGCCGCGTCGAGATCGGCCATCGCATCTTCGACCGCTGCGCCGCGTGGAGCCGGCGGCGGTGGTGGGGCAGGGGAGGTGGCCAGGGCGGTGAACGATCGGCCTCTCGACAGCCTGGCGGTGTCGGCGGCGGACCCGCTCGCCCTGAATGACGGCTGCTCGCTTTGCACGACGACGGACTCGGCCAACGAGCCGACCTCGAGCGTGATGTCGAGGCTGGTCGTGCCCCGCAGGGACAGCTGGCGCTGCACCGTCTTGAAGCCGCTGAGCGAGGCTTCGACCGTCACCGTGCCGCTCTGGCCGAGCAACTGGTAGGTGCCATCCTCGCCGGACACGACGCTCGCCGCCATCTGCGCGCCCGACGAGCAGCTTCACGACGGCACCGGGCAGCGAGGCGCCCGTGTTGTCGACGATGCGCCCGCGCAGCGTGGCGTTGCCGACCGTCATCGCGCCGCCGTGGATCTCCGGCGCCACCACGGTGCCGGTCTGGATCGGCACCACCGGCCGCTCGGTGTAGATCGGCTTGGACAGCTCCTGGATGAACGACTGTGGCGCGCCGGCGACGAGCGACAGCTCGACGTCGGTCCAGTCCTCGCCCAGCGTGTTGTCGACGATGGCCCAGCCCTGGAGGAACGGCTTGCGCGCCGTCTCGGACGGAATGACCAGCCGATACGTCGTCTTCCAGACCGGGACGGCGCTGACGTAGCTGACGAACAGGTCGCGATCGCCGCTCCCGCGCGCCGCCACCTGCAGCCGGCGGACCTCCTGCGATCGCGCCGATCCCATGACGTCGAGGTACTGGCCGAGGTCGCGGCGCAGCTCGCCTTCGACGATCGTCACGCCGACCCCCGGGCCGAGCTCGAAGGAGCGCAGCTCGCCGCCGTCGCCGACGATGGTCAGCTCGTCGACGGTCCGCTGGCCGTCCTCCTTGCCGCGGACCTGCTGGACGACGCTGAGAATCCGTCCGGCGACGAGGCCGCCGGCCGACCGCACCTCGACGCGCGCGCCGCGCAGTGCTTCGAGCAGCTTCGTGCGCGTGACGTCGGGGGCCAGCGGCAGCCGCAGCTTGCGCAGCTGCTCCTCGATCGGCGCCTCGGTGTTGAAGGTGATGCCGGTCACCTGGCCGCCGCCGAGGTCGACGGTGGTGAGCGACTTCAGGACGTCGTCGAGCTGTCCGCTGGTCAGATCGATCGACACCGTCTGCGCGCCGCTGACGCGGCCGAGGTGTTCGAAGTAGCCGACGCCGCTCTTGTAGAGCACGACGCGGCGGACTGGCAGGCGCGTGCCGGCGGCGACGCCCGGGGCGACCGTCCGCGGCGCCGGGGTCGCCGGCGGCGGGGTCTGGCCCTGCATCGATGCCGAGGCGATCACGAGTGCCAGGGCCACGGCAGGCGACAGGATGCGTGTCATGGTCATACGATACTCAAGTCCCGGCCCGGCCGGCCACGCCAGCATCATGACTCCAGACGACGATCCCCTCACGCGCTTCGCCGCGCTGTTCGCGCGCGCCGCCGACGGCGCGCCGTTCGATCACACGACGATGTCGCTGGGGACCTGCGGCGCCGACGGCCAGCCGGCGGTGCGGATCGTCCTGCTGCACGGCTTCGACGAGCGCGGCTTCACCTTCTACACGAACTACGAGAGCCGCAAGGGCCGCGACATCTCCGCCAACGCCGCGCGCCGCGCTGACGTTCTACTGGCCGTGGCTGAACGAGCAGGTCCGCGCCGAAGGCACGCTGGCCCGCATCGCGCCGGAGGAATCGGACGCCTACTTCGCGACGCGGGAGCGCGGCCGGCAGCTCGGGGCGTGGGCCTCGGCGCAGAGCCGCCCGGTCGCCTCACGCGAGGCGCTGATGGCGCAGGTCGCCGAGGTGGAAGCGCGCTTCGCCGGCCGTGACGTCCCGCGGCCGCCGCACTGGGGCGGCTTCCGGCTGACGCCGTCGCGGATCGAGTTCTGGAAGGACGGCGCGTTCCGCCTGCACGACCGGTTCGTCTACGTCCGTGAGCGCGACGCCTGGTCGGTGACGCGCCTGAGTCCGTAGTCTGTCTGTCGCAGCCTCGCGCAACGCTCGGCTGGCGCTCGGACGCGTCAGCGGGCCGGCGGTTTCTTCTTGGAGCGGTTCTCGAGCAGGTAGAGCCCGCTCTTGCCGGCGCAGACCAGGTCCACGTCGCCGTCGCCGTCGATGTCCACGGCTGGAATCTGCATGCCGCCGCCGACCTGGCCGCCGTAGGCGATCACGTGGCGGATCCATTCCGGCCGGCCCTTGGCATCCGGCCGGAACTGATACCAGTAGAGGCCGAGCGGCTCCTTCTCGCCGGGGTCCTTGCCGTTGTGCGCCATGAAGCGCTTGCCGGTGACGAGGTCGAGGCGGCCATCGGCATCGAGATCGACCAGCGTCGAGGCGTGCGCCTGCGACCAGCTGTCGTCGATGACCCGCTTGATCCAGGCGCCGTCGGCGCCGCGCTCGTAGTAGTGGATCCCGTAGTCGTGGCCGGCCATCGTCAGGATCTCGGCCTTCCCATCGCCGGTGAGATCGACCGTGTGCAGGAAGCCGAGCTGCTGCGGGTCGTTCCAGTCGGCGTGGTGCGTCCAGCCGCTGCTGCGCGGGTCGGCCGGCGCTTCGAGCCAGCCCTTCGGCGTCAGGATGTCGGTGCGCCCGTCGCCGTTCACGTCGCCGGCGCCGATGCCGTGCCCGAAGCCGGCGGGCGCGGCGACATGCTTCACCCACGTCGCCGTTCTTCGCCTCGTACCACGTGAGCGGCGCCTTCGCGTCGCCGAACTGCGGCAGCACCTCGCGCGCCTGTGCCGTCGTTGTCGAGGTCGGCGAGGATGGCGAACTCGACCGAGAAGCCGCTGTCGACCACGGCTTCGACCCACGCGGCGTCGGCCCGACCCGGGCTGGGCGCGCCAGGGTTGCGATACCAGGCGATGCGCTTGGCGAACCAGCTGACCGTGACGAGGTCGGTGCGGCCGTCGCCATCGACGTCGAGCGGGAGATCGCTGAAGGCGTCGACGTAGTTGCTCGTGAAGGGAATCTCACGAAAGCGGTGCGGTGTCCAGGCCGGTGCCTGATACCAGAAATCGCCGGAGACGATGTCCAGACGGCGATCGCCGTCCACGTCGAAGACCGACGCCGTCTCGCTGGCGCCGTTGTCGATCTGATGGACGACGAAGGGGACGTTCGGCGGGCGGCCGGCGCCGAGGCCGACGAGCGCGACGAACGGCAGCAGCCGGGACAGGACTGTACGCATGCGCGGCGGATGGTCGCGGTGGAGCCTGGCGGGCACGCGGACGGTTCCGTCTACGAGCCGGCCACCTTGGCCCGCTCGCTGGCGCCGTGCAGCAGCAGCGCGTGCAGGACGCTCTTCAGGTCCTGCGAGAGGAACGGCTTGTAGAGCGTCTCGAAGCCGTAGCTGTCGCAGATGGCGGCTTCCTCGGTGTGGAGCGCCATGCCGCTCATCACCACCACCGGCAGTCGCGCGAATTTCTTGCGCAGCTGCACCGCGAGGTGGACGCCGTTGCCGTCGGGCAGCATGACGTCGATGACCGCGGCGTCGGGCCGGATCTTCTCGACCGCCTGGGTCGCGTCCTGCAGGGCCGCGAACACGACCGGCTGGAAGCCGGCCGCCTTCAGTTCCTGTTCCAGCCAGGTGAGCAGGCCCTGGTTGTCGTCGACGACCATGACGATCGGCTCGGTCGGCACCGGATCGCGCCGGCCTTCGCCGGGCGTGATGGTCAGGCTCTCGGCCGCCTCGACCCACGTCACCACGACCTGCGCGCCCGGTTCGACGTCGCCCTTGGCGACGAGCGCCGCCAGCGGTTGCGTCAGATGGCGGTGGATGGTCCGCTTCAGCTCGCGGGCGCCGTACTCGGCGCTGGTGCCGCGCTCGAGCAGGAACTTCTTCGACGGTCCATCGATCTCGATCTCGAACGAGCGGCTGCCGAGGCGCGTGTTGACGTGCTTCTGCAGGTCGCCGATGTGCTGGTCGAGGATCGCCGCCAGCGCCTGCTCGTCGAGCGGCTGGTAGGTGATGACGACGTCGATGCGGTTGACGAACTCGGGCGAGTAGCGACGCCGCACGGCGGCCACGCCGATGTTCTCGAGCTTGCTGGCGAGCTCGACCGGATTGCGATCGCCGCCGCCCTGGAAGCCGAGGTCCGGCTTCATCTCCTTCATCATCTCGCGCGCGCCGAGGTTGCTCGTGAGGAAGATGAGGCTCTGCTCGAAGTTGACGGTGGTGTTGTCGCCGAGCGTCAGCGTCGCGCGATCGAGGATGCCGAGCAGCAGCGTCGAGAGCGCCGGCGCCGCCTTCTCGATCTCGTCGAAGAGGACGATCGAGACCGGGCACTCGGGCGAGATGGCCTGCGACAGCTTTTCCTGGGTCAGGACCGGCTGCGTTTCTCTATGGCCGAGGTAGCCGGGAGGCGCGCCGATGAGCTTGGCGACCTCGTGGTCCGACTGGAACTCGCCGCAGTCGATCTTGACGACCTTCTTCTCGCTGCCGTGCAGCACCTCGGCCAACGCCTCGACGGTGCGCGTCTTGCCGGTGCCGGTCGGCCCGAGCAGCAGGAAGATGCCGACGGGGCGCCCTTCCGGGTTCAGCCCCGCCTGGTACATCTGGATGTACGGGACGATGCTCTGCATCGCGGTCGTCTGGCCGACGACCTTGCGGGTGAGCATGTCCACCAGGTCACGGTCGCGCGGAATCTCGCGGCCGGCGGGAGCGGATGCGGGCGTCTTGTCCGAGGTCATGAGTGGTGTCCCGACTCCAGACTAGCACCGAAATGGACGGGCGGCGGCGCGGCGCCGCGGCCCGTGGTGAACGCGCGGCTACTCGCCGTAATCCTGCGGCAGCGGCTTCGTCGAGTTGATGAAGAGCCAGCAGGTGGCGCCGACGAAGTAGAGCCCGGCCGTCAGATAGAAGGTCAGGTTCCAGTTGCCGGTTTCCTTCACGACGTAGCCGAGCACGACCGGCGACACGACGCCGCCGAAGTTGCCCATCATGTTCATCGCGCCGGACACCGTGCCGGTGTACTTGCCGCCGATGTCCATGCACGTCGTCCACGAGCCGGGCATCGTGGTGTCGTTGAAGAAGCTCGCCAGGGCGATCGACAGCACGGCGAGGATCGGCTGCTGGAGGAAGGTCGCCACGATCAGGCAGCAGCCGGCGAGCGCCTGCCCGCTGAAGCCGAGGATCGCTCGCGTCGTCCGCACGCTGCCCGTCATCCGGGTGAGCGCCGGGCGTGACGTAGCCGGCGAACAGCGAGCCGAAGCCGCCGAAGAAGAGCGGCAGGCCGGCCATCAGCGCGCCCTGCACCTTCAGGTCGTACTTGTGGACCTCGTTCAGGTAGGTCGGGAACCAGGTGACGAAGAAGTACCACGCGTAGCTGAGGGTGAAGTACTGCAGCCACAGCAGCCACAGCGACAGCGACGAGAACATCACCGACCACGGCACGTGCGGATGATCCGACTTGCCCTCGAAGGTCGGCATCAGCGCGAGCTCGGCGGCGTTGACCTTCGGATGGTCGGCCGGCTTGTCGCGGAACCACCGGAACCAGAACACGCACCAGATGACGCCGAGCACGGCGAACATCTCGAAGGCCCGCCGCCAGTTCACGTACTGCAGCACGAGGACGAGCAGCAGCGGCGCGACGGCGCCGCCCCAGCGCGCCGACATCCAGAGGATGCCCTGGGCCCGCACCCGCTCGTCGCGCGGCAGCCAGCGGTTGAAGGCGCGGGCGATGTTCGGGAAGCACCCGGCCTCGCCGGCGCCGAACAGGAAGCGCACGATGAAGAGGGACCAGAAGTTCCACACCCAGCCGGTCGCGGCGGTGAAGAACGACCACCACAGCACGACCCGGATCAGGACCCGGCGGGCGCCCATCTTGTCGCCCCAGTAGCCGGTCGGGATCTCGAAGGCGGCGTAGGCCATCGTGAAGGCCGCGAAGATCCAGGCCATCTGCGCCTTGTCGAGGCCCAGGTCGCGGCTGATGAGCGGCGCGGCCTGCGAGATGGCGACGCGATCGATGTACTGGATGATGGCCAGGACGATCGCGAAGACGACGACGTAGTAACGGGTGCGGGAGGGCACACCGAGCGCCGGCGACCCCGGACGTTGAGCGGGCGGGACAGGATTGGACATCAGGCGGAAACCGGACGCTGGCCTCGAAACTCGCAGGGAACCCGGCGAGTATGGTTGCCGCCCTATCCCGAGGTCAAGCCAGTGTTTGCCGGTTCGGGCCGGCCGCCACGCCGGCCGGCTGCACGTCCTGTCACAGCCGCCGCTGCATGAAGACCAGGTCCAGCCAGCGGTCGAACTTCCAGCCGACCTGCTTCAGGTGTCCGGTCCGCTCGAAGCCGAGCCGCTCGTGCATCCGGATCGATCCGGCGTTGTCGGCGTCGATGCCGGCGACCATCACGTGCTTGCCGAGGGCCGCCGCCCGCTCGAGGAGCACGCCCATCAGCGCCGTGCCGATGCCCTGGCCGCGATGGCCGTCGGCGATGTGGACCGAGTGCTCGACGGTGAAGCGGTAGCCGGGCCAGGGGCGGAAGTCGCCGAAGGTCGCGAAGCCGGCGACAGCCGTGTCGTCGGTGCGGGCGACGAGCAGCGGGTAGCCGTTCGTCTTCCGCGTCTCGTTCCAGGTCGCGCGTTCCGCCAGGGTGGCGGGCTCCTCGCGGTAGATCGCCGTCGAGGTGCGGATCACCTCGTTGTAGATCGCCACCACCGCGGGCAGGTCGTCGTCGGTCGCATCGTCGATCCGCATGCGCGAAAGTCTACCTCGCACGAATCCCGCAACCGGGCGGACGCGTTCGACGACGCGGCCAGGGCCAACCTTGCGCGGTTACTCGGGCGACGGGGGCTGACCTGGCTGGGCCTCGTCAACAGATGGCGCCCGCCGTCAGCCCTTGGCGCGCCGAAGCAGTAGAGCGTGCCGCGGGTGCGGACGTAGATGCGGCCGCCGGCGAGCGCCGGCGTGGCGTAGATCTCGTCGCCGAGGTCGTTCACGCCCAGCACGTCCCACTGCGCGCCCGCCTTCAGCACGGTGACCTTGCCGTCCACGCTGGCGACGAAGACCTTGCCGTCGGCGGCGGTCGGCGACGCGTAGTACTTCCCGCCCGCCCCGGTCGCGCGCCCTTCCTTGAGCACCTGGCCGGTCGCGAGGTCGAGCGCGGTGACGATGCCGCCGTCCTTCACCATGTAGAACCGCCCGTCGTAGGCCAGCGGCGACGGGATGTAGGGCAGGTTCTTCCGGAAACGCCAGCGGACGGCCGACGGATCGAGCTTGCCGCGGGCGCTGCGCCGGGGTGACGGCGGCGACGCCGTACTCGCCGATGCTCATGTCGCGGGCGACGTTGTATTCCGCTTCGAGCAGGGTGTCGTCGCGGTTGGCGTCGAGCCAGCCGAAGTGCTCGGCCCAGCCGGTGGTGTCGCGCGAGAACTCCTGCCGCGACAGCCGACCGTCCTTGTCGGTGTCGAGCTTCGTCAGCATGGCCGCGAACGTCTCCATCGACGGCTCGGCGCTGGACGCCGTGGACACCAGGAGGGTGTCGCCATGCGCGATCGGCGTGCCGATTGCGCCGTTCGAGGCCAGGCCGATCCACCAGCGCGGCTCGCCGGTGGCCAGCGCGAAGGCCTCCAGGCGGGTCGATCCGAGGACGACGAGCTGCGGCTCGCGCGAGTCCCCCGGCGGCGTGAAGACGATCGGCGTGGTCCACGCCGTGCTCGCCTCGGGCCGTTCGCGGCGCCAGCGCTGGCGCCCGGTGGCGCGATCGACCGCGATCATGAAGCGACCGGCTCGCCTGGTCGCAGACCAGGACGACGAGGTCGCCGGCGATGATCGGCGAGCCCGACATGCCGTAGAAGTTCACGAACGGCCCGAGCGGCGTGCGCCAGCGTTCGGTGCCGTCGGGCGCGTAGGCGATCAGGCCGACGTCGGCGAAGAACACGACCACGCCCTGGGCGTCGGCGGCCGGCGTCGGCGACGCCGGGTCGTTCGCCTTGTAGATGTCCGTGTGGCGCGCCGGCGTGACGCCGCGGCGCCAGCGCTCACGGCCGCTGCCGGCATCGAAGGCGATGGTCAGGAGCTGGGCGCCGTCGCGGGCCGGTGACGTAGACCTGCGAGCCGGCGACGACCGGCGACGACTGCCCGAACGGCACCGCGGCCTTCCAGACGACGTGGTCGGTCGGCGAGAACGTCACCGGATAACCCGACCCGGCATCGACGCCGGACCCGTTCGGGCCGCGGAACTGGCCCCACTGCGCCGAGGCCGGCGCGGCGAGCGCCAGGCCAGCCGAGGACGACGCCGAGGCGAGCGGCCGCGCGCGCGTTGGTCATGGCGCCGATTCTACTCCCCGCGCAGCGCGCTGACCGGATCGACGCGGCTGGCGCGCAGCGCCGGGATCCAGGTGGCCATGAACGCGACCAGCGCCAGCACCAGCGGCGCCCCGATGAAGACGCCGATGTCGCGCGGCGTCACCGAGTAGAGGAACGACTCGATGAAGCGCGACAGGCTCCAGGCGCCGGCGACGCCGACGACGATGCCGATCGCGGCGAGGATCATGCCCTGCTTGACGATCATGCGCCGGACCGCGCCGACCTCGGCGCCGAGCGCCAGGCGGATGCCGATTTCCTGCGTGCGCTGTTCGACCGAGTAGGCCATCAGGCCGTAGATCCCGATGGCCGACAGCAGCAGCGCCGAGCCGCCGAAGACCGACATCAGCAGCATGTTGAAGCGCTCGCGCGAGGTCGAGCGGTTGACGACCTCGTCCATCGAGCGGATGTCCGCGACCGGCAGCCCGGTCACCTGGCGCAGCACCTCCTGCACCTGTGCGCTGACCGAGAGCGGCGGCACCTTGGTGCGGATCACCCAGGCGACCGGCGTGATGCGCACGTTGAGGGCGTTGACCGGGTCGGGCACCTGCGGCTGCGGGACGTACATCTTCGGCCCGGGGTCCTGGTTCAGCCCGTTGTCGCGGACGTCGCCGACCACGCCGATGATCTCGCGCTCGGGCTCGTCGGCGAACTCCCGCATGACGCCGCGCCCGATGATCAGGCGCTTGCCGATCGGATCCTGGTCCTTGAAGCTCTCGCGCACCAGCGCTTCGTTGATGACGACCACCGGCGTCGTCGACTTGCCGTCGCGGTCGTTGAAGACGCGGCCCTTCTTGACCGGGATTCTGAAGATGTCGAAGAAGCCGTACGACTGGGTGGCCCAGCCGCCGCCGCCGTGGAACGGCCGATCTGGCGGCAGCGGCCGGCCGACGATCGTGATAGGGCAGGCCGTAGCCGCCTTCGAGCGGCACGCAGCAGGTGGCAGTGGCCTTCTCGACGCCGGGGATCGCTTCCAGCTTCGGGATCGCCGCGCGGACCGCATCCTCGACGCCCTGCGACAGCAGGTAGCGCGGATCGGTCAGCGACATGCGCATGGTGAGCACGCCGGTCGTGTCGTAGCCGGGGTCCACCGCGCGCAGGGCGATCATCGTGCGGATCAGCAGCGCCGAGCCGATCAGCAGGACCAGGGCCAGCGCGACCTCCGAGACGACCAGGATCCCGCGCGTGAGGTTATGGCCCTTGCCGGTGCCGGTGCGGCTGCCGCTCTCCTTGATGGTCAGGCCGAGGTCCGACCGCGACGCCTGGAGCGCCGGGATCAGGCCGAACAGGATGCCGGTGCCCAGCGACACGCCGATGGTGAAGAGCGAGGACCCGCCAGTCGAGGCCGACGACACTGCCGGCCTCGCCGACTCGCGGCAGGTTGGCGGTGTTCACGGCCAGCAGCGCCCGCATGCCGACGACGCCGAGGATCAGGCCGCAGGCGCCGCCGATCGCCGAAAGCAGCACGCTCTCGGTGAGCAGCTGGACGATGATGCGGCCGCGGCCGGCGCCGATCGCCGAGCGGATCGCGATCTCGCGGCGGCGGCCGGTGGCGCGGACCAGGAGCAGGTTGGCGACGTTGGCGCAGGCGATCAGCAGCACCAGGCCGACCGCCCCGAGCAGCACGTAGAGCGTGGTGCGCACGCCGGCGACCATCTGCTCGCTCAGGCTGCGCACGTCGAAGGAGTCTTTCGCGTCCAGGACGCGCGGGTACTTCTGCTTGTATTCCTCGGCCGAGACCTTCAGCCGGGCGGTGGCCTGCTCGATCGAGACGCCCGCCTTCAGCTTGCCCGCGACCTGGAAGTAGTGGCCCTGATCGCCGGCGTTGAGATCGAGCTGGAAGGGGACCCAGACGTCGGGATTGTCGCCGAACTCGCTGACGTCGAACGACTGCCCGACGATGCCGATGACGGTGTACGGCTCGCCGCTCAGCGAGATCGAGCGGCCCAGCATGTTCGGGTCGCGCTGGAAGCGACGCTGCCAGAGGCGCTCGCTGATCAGCGCGACCTTGGCCGCGTTCGGGAGATCCTCGGCCGCCGTGAACGGCGCGGCCGCGGATGACCGGAACGCCGAACAGCTTGAAGTAGTCGACCGACACCTGGCTGGCCTGGAACTGCTCGGGCACGCCGCCGCCGGCGAAGTTCATCACGTTGTTGCGGTAGGCCGAGACGTCCTGGACGACGGTGCTCTGCGACCGCCAGTGCGCGAACTTGGCCGGCGAGCCGGCCGATCCGCCGTTGCCTTCGGCGTTCGACCTGCCGGAACACCACCAGCCGGTCGGCCTCGGGAAAGGGCAGCGTCTTCAGCAGCACCGCGTTGACGACCGAGAAGATCGCCGTGTTGGCCCCGATCCCCAGGGCCAGCGCGGCGACCGCGGCGAAGGTGAACCCGGGGCTGCGTCGGAACAGGCGCAGCGAGTGCCGGGTGTCCTGGGCGAGATCGGTCAACGAAATCACGGGCGTTCTCCAGCAGCGACCACCGCGGGCAGCCGGCCCGCGGGCCGGCGGGAATCAGCGGACGGCGTAGTCAGGCCAACAGACGACATCTGTAGGCAGATCGTTCACTTCGTTGTCGCCGTCGGCGATGCCGCCGAGGCTGTCAGACGCCGTACGCGCCCCGCCGGCCGGCGCCGCGGCCTGCACGGCCGGGTCGAGGGCCCGCTGGATCATGGCCCGGGCGTCGGCGACATGGGCCCGGGTGACGCCGTCGCCGGTCCGCCCGGCCAGGCCCCTCAGGCCGTCGTCGAGCAGGTGCAGTTCCTGCCGGAACAGGGCGCGGGCGTCGTCCGAGGCGGTCTGCCGGCCGTTGACCCGCTCGGCCAGCGTCTCGACGTAGGCCCGCTGCAGATTGCGGCGGAAGGCGTCGATCTTCACGCTGGCGCTGCCGGCCAGCTCGGGCCAGACGCCGCGGCGGACGTCGGCCAGGAAGTCGGTCGGCGCATAGGCGCCGCGGCCGTCGATGGCCTCGCGCTCGACCAGGCGCAGCACGCGCGCGCTCGACAGCAGCGACCCGAGCACGCGCTGCTGGCGCGGTGCGCAGCCGATCGAGGACGCCGGCCGGCTCGATCCGGCGCAGCACCTCGGGGTCGACCAGGAACGCCGGCGTCTGGAACGCGTTGGCGCTCAGGAACTGGACCGCCGCCACCTGCCGCGCCTTCGCGATCGGCGTGAACCGCACGCCGGTCTGGCCGACGTGCTTCTGCTGCGAGTCGAAGCCGCCGACGATCGCCGCGACGTGGTTCATCTCGAGCGCCCACTGGCCGAGCAGCCGGCCTGTAGACGAGCTGCGAGGTCGTCGTACGGCTCGCCCGGCTTGACGGTGGCCGCGAGCAGCATCGCCGCCGACGCGCTCGAGGTTCTTCAGGCCGAGCGTCGTCGCCTGCGACCGCGTCGGCGTCGCCGACCGCTTCGGTCAGCTCGCCGGGATCGGAGCCGGCGCTGTTCGAGGTCGAGAAGCGCAGCCACGGCGTCTGTCCTGCTCGCGCGCCCACTCGTCGAGCGTCTTCTTCTCGGCGTCGGCGGACGTCGCGCCCGGGATCGGCTTGTAGCCCCACATCGATCGCCCACTTGTCGTAGGGGCCGATCTTCGGGATCAGGTCGGCCGGCGGCGATCGTTGTCTTCCGGCTGCGCGACGTAGTTGAAGCGCGAGTAGTCCATGAGCGTCGGCGTGTGGCCCTTCGTCCTTCACCCACTGCGGATCGCGCAGCTTGCTCGAACGGGTAGAGCGAGCTGGCCTTCATGTTGTGCTGGAAGCCGAGCGTGTGGCCGACTTCGTGCGCGACGACGTAGCGCACCAGCTCGCCCATCAGCGTCGTCGGGCAGCGGCAGCGTCTTCGCGCGCGGATCGAGCGGGCCGACCTGCACGAAGTACCAGTGCGTCGCCAGGTTCATGACGTTGTGGTACATCTGGATGTCGGACTCGAGGATCTCGCCCGATGCGCGGATCGTGGACGTGCGGGCCCGACGCGTTCTCGGTCGTCGACGGCAGCCAGCGGATCACCGAGTAGCGCGCGTCCTCCGGGCTCCAGTCGGGATCCTCGGCCGGCGTCGGCGCATCCTTGGCGATGATGGCGCGTTGCGGAAGCCGGCCGCCTCGAACGCCACCTGCCAGTCCTCGATGCCGCGTCTTCACGAACGGCACCCACTTCGTCGGCGTCGCCGGATCGATGTAGTAGACGATCGGCTTGACCGGCTCGGACATCGCGGCCGCTCGGATCCTTCTTCTCGAGGCGCCAGCGGGTGATGTAGCGCCGCTCCGGCGCGCGGTGCTCGTCGACGCCGTAGTCGAGCTGGCTCATCGAGAAGTAGCCGACGCGCTCGTCGAAGCAGCCGCGGCTGCATCGGCTTCTCGGGCAGCAGCACCATGCTGTAGGACATCAGCACGCTGGAGCTGCCCGGCCGCGCGGCGACGGCGCTGCGGCCGGGCCGGGCGCGGGACCGCCGCCGGCGCCGGCCGGCTCGTTCGGCGTCGTGAAGGTGTGGATGGCCCGCACCTCGACGTTGGTCGGGGAAGGCCTTGACGCGCTCGACGAAGAGCGCGGCTCGGATCGAAGCCGCGGGCGCCGCAGCCGGGCGCGCACGTTGAACTCGGGCACCTCGGTCGTGAAGAGCGGCGTCACCTCGATCACCGGCGCGTCGTCCTTGCCGAGCGTCACGATCGGGAACGTCATCAGGATGGTGTCGAAGTTCGACGCGCGCACCGCCCGGGCGATCGGCTGGGCCGGATCGGCGACGATCTCGTAGGACACGCTGCGCAGCAGGATGCGGTCGCTCGCGGCGCTCCCAGCGCACCACGCGGTTGCCGGCGGCCTGGCCGCCGAAGCCGGCGCCGGCCGTCGTCGAGGCGATCTGGCTGACCCAGAGGAACTCGCGCCCGAGCATGTCCTTCGGGATCTCGTAGTAGACGCGATCGCGGATCCGGTGCACGGTGAAGACGCCGGGATCGGACTTGGCGTCCTTGGTGATGACCCGATCGTAGGGCCGCAGGTCCGGCGCCTCGCGGCGTTCGGCGCGGCTGGCGCCGTCGTCGCTGGACGCCTCGGAGCCGTCAGTCGCGGGTCGCGCCGGAGTGGCGGGCGTTGCCGGAGTCGCCGGAGCGGACGCGGCGGCGGGCTTGCTGGCGGCCGCCGCGGCAGCCGGCTTGGCCGGCGTCGTCGGGGAACGGCTGGCGCAGCCTGCCAGGAGCAGTGGCAGGCTGAGGAGAATGGCGGTGCGCATACCGCCATCGTATGACTGCTGAGGCTGGCCGGCCAGCCTGTTATGTCGGGGGTGGGGCGGCCGCGCGTGGGAGCGCGGCCGCCGAAACGCTCAGACCGTCTCGATCGTGACCTTTTCCATGATCACGGGCTGCGACGGCCGGTCCTGGCTGCCGGTCTTGACCCGGCCGATCGCCTTGACGACGTCCAGGCCCTCGACGACTTCACCGAACACCGAGTGGCGGTTGTCGAGGTGCGGCGTCGCGCCGAGCGTGATGAAGAACTGGCTGCCGTTGGTGCCGGGGCCGGCGTTGGCCATCGACAGGATGCCGGCGCGCGAGTGGCGGGCCTGCGGCGAGAACTCGTCCTCGAAGCGGTAGCCGGGGCCGCCGGTGCCGGTCCCGAGCGGGCAGCCGCCCTGGATCATGAAGCCTTCGATGACCCGGTGGAACGTCAGGCCGTCGTAGAACGGCCGCGAGACCGACTCGCCGGTGACCGGATCCTTCCACGCCTTCGTGCCTTCGGCGAGGCCGACGAAGTTGGCGACGGTCTTGGGCGCGACGTCGGCGAACAGCTTGACGACGAAGGTGCCCTGGTTGGTGGTGAAGTGCGCGTAGGTGCCTGGCTCTCTGGACATGAGACCTCGGAGCTTAGTCGCAAGCGCGGCGCGCGTAAAGCGCGGCCGGACGGACCGGCGACCGCTGACGCGCGTGCGAGCGCGAGGCACCGTAGAATGACGGCCATGACGCCCCCTGGACCCGGCGCCAGCCCCCAGCTCGCTGAACACAGCCGGCTCGGCCGCGGCGTGGTGCTCTCGGCCACGCTGCCGCTCGACGCCGCCGGACAGCGTCGTCGCCGGTGGCATCCGCGAACAGACCCGCTGCGCCCTCGAGCGCCTCGGCGAGGCCGCGGGCCGCGCCGGCGTCTCGCTCGAGCGCGCCGCCGCCGTGCACGTCTACCTGCGCGACGCGGCCGACTTCGCCGCGATGAACGAGGCGTACGCGCCGTTCTTCCCGGTCGAGCCGCCGACGCGCACCACCGTGGTCGCGCCGCCAGCGGCACGGTCGGCGCTGATCGCGATCTCGGCGATCGTGATCCCGGACGGTGAGCCGCGCGACGTCGTGCACCCGGCCGGCTGGCCGCCGTCGCGCCATCCCTACAGCTACGCGATCCGCAGCGGCGACACGCTGTGGCTGGCCGGCCTCGTCGCGCGGCGCGGCCGCGACGGCACCGCCGTCGAGGGCGACGTCGGCGTGCAGACGCGGGCCATCCTCGACAACGCCCGCGAGCTGCTCGCGGCGGCCGGCTTCGGCGTCGGCGACGTGGTCAGCGGGCGCGTCTACCTTCCCGACGCCCGTCGATTTTCCGGCGATGAACGACGTCTATCGCGAGGTGTTCGCCGGCGTCTCGCCGCCGTCGCGCGCGACCGTGGTGGCCGGCCTGATGCTGGCGTCGCTGCAGGTCGAGATCACCTTCGTGGCCGTCCGCGATCCGAACCGCACGGCGATCGGACCGGCCGGCCCGCTGCCGTTCAGCCCGGCGATCGCCGCCGGTGGGCGCCTGTTCGTCGCCGGCATGCTCGGCAACGCGCCCGGCGCGCGCATCGACAGCGCCGCCGAGACGCGCGAGATCGTCACCCGGGTCGGCCAGACGCTGGGCCAGGCCGGGCTCGCCTGGGCGGATGTCCGCGAAGCGCTGATCTACGTCACCGAGCCCGGCGTCGCCGCGAGCGTGCTGGCCGAGCTGGCGCGGGCCCTTCCCGACGGCCTGCCGGCCGGGAGCGTCGTGCAGTCGGCGCTCGTCGTGCCCGATGCCACCGTCGAAATCATGGTGACCGCCGCGAGGAGTGCCGGCGCGCTCGTGAGACCTCGCCTGGCCGCGCTGATCGCCGCGGCGGCGTCGGCGGCGGCGCTCGACCCCGCGGCCGCCGCGCCGCGGGCAGCGCTACACCCCTGCGTCGTCCGCGATCGCGCCCGTCGCGATGGCGGCGTCGTGCCGGCCCGAGGCCGCCGCCGCCGTCGACAGCGGCGCCGCCTGGCTCCTCGTGCGCGAGCCGGACCAGGCGCGGACGGCGTTCGATCGCGCCGTCGACCACGATCCGGACTGTGCGCTCGGCTACTGGGGCCTGGCGCTGGCGCAGTTCCCGGACGCGGAGGCGGAAGTGCCCGCCGCGGTGGCCGCTGCGGAGGCCGCGATCGGGCGGGCCCTCGCCGTCCCCGCGCCGACGCCGTTCGAGCGCGCCGCGATCGCCGCGCTGCGCGCGCTCCGCGATCGTGTCGCGGCGCCGGGCGTCCCCGCGGCCTGGCCGGCGCGCCGCGCCGCCTATCGCGATGCCCTGTGTGCCGGCGCGGCGGCCGATCGTCGCATCCGCCTGTGGTGCGCCCGGGCGCTGGCCGATGCCTCGACGTCCTTGCCTGACAGGGATGCCCTGCCCGAGGTGCTGCCGCCCGTGCCGGATGCGCTGCCGCACGTCATCGAGCTCGACGCGGGAGCGGGCGCTCGACGTCGGCGAGGCGGTCATCGTGCTGGAGGTGGCCGCGGATCCCCGGGCGCCGATCGTGAGCCGGGCGATGGCCGCGATCGCGCAGGCCGATCCGCCGGCGGCGTGGCCGCACGAGCGCGCCGCCGACATGGCCATCCGGCGCGGCGACTGGACGGCCGCGGCCGCGGCCAGCGCCAAGGCCGGCGCGGCCGCCCGCGAGGCGTCCGCACGGGCGCGAGCGGTCGACGCCGAGCTCGAGGCCCTGATGCAGCTGGGACGCCGGCGCGAGGCCTACGCGCGCGCGGGGGACGCCATGCGCCGGCTGTCCGACGCGCCTGCCGCCCGACGGCGACGCGGCCGCGCGGATCTTCGCGCGCATGGTCATCGCCGATCGCCGCATCGACGGCCGCGGGCTCGGTGAGCGCGCCGCGCTCCCGCTCGGCGAACGGACGGCCGCGTCGTGGCCGGTCGTCTTCGTCGCCGGCCTCGACGCCGCCCTGCGCGCCTGGCCCGGTCCGGACCCGACGCTGGTCGCCGCGTGCCCGGGCGGCCGTGGCCCGGCTCGAGGCGCACGGCGACCGAAGCCGGCCTGACCGAGGTGACCTGGGCCGTCACGGTCGTCAAGGCCGCGATCGCCGCCAGCCAGGACGAGCACCAGGAGATGGCGCTGCTCCTGACCCACGCGGCGGAGCTCGAGCGGGATTCGCTGCCGACCCGCGGGAGCCGGGCGCTGCTGCCCACGGAGGAGATCGCCGCCGAGCTCTGGCTCCGCACGTATCGCTACGACGACGCGCGGCGGGACGCGCGCGCGACGCTGGCGGCGCGGCCGCAGCGCATCAGTCCGCACGTCGTCCTGGCGCGGACGGCGGCCCGCGTGCAGGACACGGCGGCCGCCGCCGAGGCGTGGCGACGGATCCTCGAGCTGCGCGCGACCGCCGATCCGGACGACACCATCCGGCTGGAAGCGCAGCGGGCGCACGGCGCGTCGGGGCGCCGCCCGACGCCGAGCGGCAGATCGCGATGGCTGCCGGCGCCGTCGCCGACTCACGCGGTCGGGAAGCCGGGCGAGCGCTTGAGCTCGAGCACCTGCGCGGTGTGCCTGGCGCTGTGCAGGGCCAGGAAGTAGGCCCACTCCTCGAGGTCGAACTCGCCGAAGAAGCGGTGCGGCAGGACGTGCTCGAGCGCCTCGGCATCGACGGCGGCCGCGGCGTCGATCGTCTGCGCCCGGGCGTCGACGAAGGCCGTCAGCGACGTGGCGGGACTCGCCCAGGTGCCCCGGGGCACGAGCGGCCCGGGCGCGACGATGCGACGCTGATCGCGCGTCGGCACCGTGGCGTCGAGCCGCGCGAAGCGCGCGTCGCCCCGCGTCTTGGCCTCGCTCGGCGCGGGCGCCTGCGGCAACTGGCCGATGACCTCGAGGATCCGCAGTTCGGCCAGGGCGACGTGTTCGACGATCTGTGCGATCGACCAGCCGTCGGCGCTGGAGGCGAAGCGATATTGCGCCGCGCTCAGGCCGTCGGTCTGGGCGACGAAGGCGTCGCGCGTGCGTTCGAGGTGCTGAACCAACACATGAGCTCCTTGGCGACACGCCGCCGCGAACGGCGCGCGAGCCGGTAGTATGTCGAGATCGTATGCCGCTCCACCCCAAGGTCCAAGCTCTGCTCAGCGCGCAACGGCTGTCCGGCGCGCCGCCGACGCATACGCTGTCCCCCGAGAAGGCACGGGCCGGCATGCGGGCCCAGGTGCCGCTGGTGTCGGGACCGCTCGCCGAGCTCTCGCGCGTCGACGATCGCGAGATTCCCGGCCGCGCCGCCAGGGTTCCGGTACGGATCTACACGCCGATCGGCTCCGGGCCGTTCGCCGGCGTCGTCTATTTCCACGGCGGCGGCTTCGTCCTCGGCGATCTCGACACGCACGATCCGCTGTGCCGCCAGATCGCCGCCCGGACCGGTGCGGTCGTGTGCGCGGTCCACTACCGGCTGGCGCCCGAGCACCCGTTCCCGGCGGCCGTCGAGGACGCCGAATCGGCCGGGCGCTGGTTCCTGGCCCACGCCGCGGGATTCGGCGTCGATGCGCGGCGCCTGTTCATGATGGGCGACAGCGCCGGCGGCACGCTGGCGACGGTGACCGCGATGGCGCTGCGCGACCAGCGCAGCCCGAGCGTGCGCGGCCAGGTGCTGATCTATCCGATCACCGATCACGTCGAAGCCGGCTCGCCGTCCTACGACGCCTTCGCCGAGGGCTACGGCCTGACCCGCGAAGACATGCGCTGGTTCATCCGGCACTACGTCGGCCGATCCGGCCGATGCCACCGATCCGCGTGTCTGCCCGCTGCGGATGCCGACCCTGCGCGGCCAGCCGCCGGCGTTCGTCCTGACGGCCGAGTACGACGTCCTGCGCGACGAAGGCGAGCGCTACGTCGATCGACTGCGCGAGGACGGCGTCGACGTCACCGTCGAGCGCGCCGACGGCCTGCACCACGGGTTCATCCGCCTCCTCGGTGTGCTCGAGGAACCCGGGCAGTGGATCGACCGCATCGCGGCGTGGATGCGTCGCGTCTGAGGCCGGCGGGACAGGAGCGCCGATGCAGAGCGTGTGCGTCTTCGCCGTCGTCGCCGGCCTCGGGCTGGCGTGGACGCAAGGCCCGCCCGCGACGCCAGCGGTGCCGCCCGCGGCAGGCCCGCCCCACATCGTGCTGGTCGGCGACTCCACCGTCACCGAGGGCTCCGGCTGGGGCCTGGGCTTTCGGCAGCTGGTGGCACCCGGCGTCCGCGTCACCAACACCGCCCAGAACGGCCGCAGCTCGAAGAGCTTTCGCGACGAAGGCCACTGGGCGACCGCGCTCGCCGCCAAGGGCGACTACTACCTGATCCAGTTCGGCCACAACGATCAGCCCGGCAAGGGGCCGGAGCGCGAGACCGATCCGGCGACGACGTTCCCGGCCAACATGGCGCGCTACGTCGACGAGGTGCGGGCGATCGGCGCCACGCCGATCCTGGTCACGTCGCTGGTGCGCCGCACGTTCAAGGAAGCGCGGAATCTCGGCGACAGCGAGCCGGCCCGGCTGGTCTCGACGCTGGGGCCGTGGGTCGACGCCGTCCGGCGCGTCGCGATCGAGAAGCGCGTCCCGCTGATCGATCTCGACGCCTCGAGCCGGGCGCTGTGCGAGCGGCTCGGACCGGTGCAGACCGCCGGCTTCAACCTGAAGACGGACGCCGGCACGTGGGACACGACGCACCTCGACGCGGCCGGCAGCGCGGCGTTCGCCCGCCTGGTCGTCGACGAGCTTCGCGAGCGCCGTGCCGGCGCTGGCGCCGGTCCTCGTCGGTCCGCCCGCTGCGGCCGATACCGACGAACCGCCGGACCTGCCGCCGCCGCACCCGCTGCTGTCGACGCCGGGCCGCGCCGGGGAGCGCGTCGCGTTCGGCCGCGTCTACACCCGCGCGATTCGGCTCGCCCGCATCGAGCAGCGCGAGGCGTTCCACGGACGCGAGCCCGTGCTCTCGCAGCGCTCCCGCCGATGGTGACGTCGCCGGCGATCCTCGTCGCCTGGGAGTTCGTGCCGACGACCGCCGCCCGATCGGCCGGGTCGATTGCGGCTTCGGACCGGTCGCGCCGCGCCGGGATCGTCGTGCGCCGCCCGCGGCAGGCCGACCCGCGCCCCGAGCTGCAGCCGCTGGCGACCTATGCCGACCCGCGGCGCATCCGCGAGCTGCTCGATCCGTTCGAGTCGGACATCGGCCGTGTCCGCTGGGTGACGGTGCTCGATCCCGCCCGCCTGCGCCCGGACACGCTGCTGATGTGGCAGGCCACGGTGGCCTGCGGGGCGTCCGCCGATCGCGGCGGCACCGAAGCGACCGTCGACTGCGGCGCTCATCGCGCAGGACGACATCGATCGCTGGACCGATCGCGCGCCGTCACCCCGGCCATAGCCGGCCGGACGTCTCGACAAAGTTCGAGGATCGAACCGGCGCCGTCTGCGGTGACGGGGGCTGCAGCCGGCGCGAGCCTGGCCTATGATTGGCCCGCCATGAACAGACGACGCTTCCTCGAAGCCGCGGCGGGTGCACTCGCCGTCGGGGCCACGCAATCCGCGTTCGCTGGCCAGACGCCGCCGCCCGCACCGGCGGCCGCGCCCGCCGGCCCGCCGCCGCCGCGCCCGGCGTGGAGCAAGAAGAACGCCTTCAAGCTGAAGTACGCGCCGCACATCGGCATGTTCGCGAACTCCGCGGGGAAGAATCCGCTCGACGAGCTGCGCTTCATGGCCGACCAGGGCTTCACGGCCTTCGAGGACAACGGCATGATGCGCCGCCCCCGCGAACTGCAGCAGCAGATGGGCGACCTGATGGCCAAGCTCGGGATCACCATGGGCGTGTTCGTGGTGCAGACCGGCGGCAACAACAGCGCCAACTTCACCAGCGGCAAGCCCGAGGACGCCGGCAACTTCGTCAAGGCGTGCACGGAGGCGGTCGACGTCGCCAAGCGCTGCAACGCCAAGTGGATGACCGTCGTGCCGGGCAACTACGACCGGCGGATCCCGACCGACATGCAGACGGCGCACGTCGTCGACACGCTGCGGGCCGGCGCCGACGTCCTGGCCAAGGCCAACCTGGTGATGGTGCTGGAGCCGCTGGCCGACTCGCCGGACCTGTTCCTCCGGTTCGCGTCGCAGGGCTACATGATCTGCCGCGCCGTCGACAGCCCGGCCTGCAAGATCCTGTTCGACATGTACCACACGCAGCGCAACGAGGGGCACATCGTCCGCAACATCGACCTGACGTGGAAGGAGATCGGCTACTTCCAGATCGGCGACAACCCGGGCCGCAAGGAACCGGGGACCGGCGAGATGAACTACAAGAACATCCTCAAGCACATCCACGGGAAGATGCAGGCCGACAAGCGCGACTTCATCTTCGGCATGGAGCACGGCAACGCCGTGACCGGCGTCGAGGGCGAGAAGGCGCTCATCGACGCCTACGTCGCGGCCGACGCATTCTGAGGTGTCGCCGCCGCTGCATCCCCGCCGGCGCCGCGCCACCTGCTGGCTGCCAGTGTCGTGATCGCGGCGGTCGCCGCGGCCGGCGACGATCGGCAGCCCAGTCGCCGGCCGCCGCGCCGGGCACGCCGGCGTCGTTCCGCGCCGACTTGTCGTCGGTCGAGCGCCTCGACGCCTGGACCCTCGACGGCTCCGGCGCCTGGACGATTCGCGATGGCCTGCTGCTGCTCGAGAAGGCCGGCGTGCCCGGCCGGCCCGATCCGCCGGCCCGGCGCGCTGGCGATCCTGAAGACGCCGCCGCTCGGCGATGCGTCCATCGAGGTGGAGCTCCGGTCGGACGCGCCCGAGGACGTCATCCGGCGCGACCTGCTCCTCGTCGCCGGCTGGCAGTCGCCGACCCGGTTCTACTACGTCCACCTCTCGGCCGTTCGCGATGCCGTCCACAACGGGATCTTCGTGGTCGACGACGCCGATCGCCGGCGCATCGACGAGAAGTCCGACCGGCCAGCCCTGAAGGACCGCGCCTGGCATACGGCCCGGCTGGTCCATACCGCGTCGACGGGCCGCCTGGAGGTGTTCGTCGACGGTGAGACGACGCCGATCATGACGGCGACCGACCGGAGCATCCCGTCCGGGCGGATGGGGGTCGGTTCGTTCGACGACACCGGCGCCTTTCGGGGCATCCGCGTGCAGGGCGTGCCGGCCGCACCCTGACGGACCGGCCAGTTTTCCGCTACACTACCGGGTTACGTTGACTGAATCGGCGCCCGTGGAACGTCGGGCGCCTTCGGCGAGAAAGCGGAGACTGGAACTGTATGAGTGATGCTGGTGAGGGACTCGTCGATGCCGAGGCCCGGTTGCAGGAGCAGATGGATGCCCGCGAGCACGATCGCAAGCGGCGCGGTCCGAAAGTGGACGACCCCGAGAAGCATCGCGCGACCGAGAGCCTGAAGCTCGCCCGCGCCGACATGGAACGACAGCTCGAGCTGACCGCGCATCCGATCCGCAAGGAACAGATCGTGGCCGCCCTCAAAGAGATCGACAAGAAGCTCGCCAGCATGTGACGTGACGCGCGCCATCGGCGGCTACTTCGTCCACGCCTACACGGCGAGCGGCGTCGGCTGCGGATGGCTCGCGCTCGTGGCCGCGATCCAGGGTGACGTTCGCGCGTCGCTGCTCTGGCTGGTCGCGGCGACGCTGATCGACGCGACGGACGGCGCGCTCGCGCGGCTCGCCGACGTCGCGCGCACGGCGCCCCGCATCGACGGCGCCCGCCTCGATGACATCGTCGACTACGTCACCTACGTCGTGGTGCCCGGCGTGCTGGTGTGGCGGGCGGATCTGCTGCCGCCCGCCGCGGCGCCGTGGGTCGTCGGCGCGACGCTGATGGCCAGCGCGCTCGGCTTCGCCCGCAGCGACGCCAAGACCGGCGATCACCTCTTCACCGGCTTCCCGTCCTACTGGAACATCGTCGCCGTCTACCTGATCGCGCTGCGCCCGGCGCCGATCACGGCCGCCGCCATCCTGCTGACGCTCGCCGCGCTGGTCTTCGTGCCGATCCGCTACGTCTACCCGTCGCGGACGGTGACCCTGCGTCCGCTGACGCTGGCGCTCGGCGCCGCGTGGGCCATCGCGTTCGTCGTCCTGATCTGGCGCCTGCCGGATCCGCCGCCGTGGCTGGTGTGGACGTCGCTGCTCTACCCGGTCTACTACGTCGCGCTGTCGCTGTGGCTCACCGCGCGGCGCTGAGCGCGTACCTGCGCGTTCGCAGTCCGCACGCTACCCGGCGTGACGTCGGAAGCACTTCGACCAGCGACGGCTTGGCGCCAGTGATCGCGCTCCACAGCACGGCGCCATCGAACGTCACCAGCTTTCCACCGCGCGAATGGGCGAGGCCAGCGAGGTAGACGTCGGTCACCTGGCGATGGCCCCGAACCGCGGTCGAGCTGGAACAGCGTCGGGGTCCGGCGAGCGAGACGTTCGCCTGCCCACCACTCGTGCGCACGATCGGACTGCAAGCCGGCGAAGCTTCTGCGACGACCGCGGACACGCCAATGGCACCGGCATCGAAAGCGCGGATTGGCCAGCAGTCGGACCAAGCCGGCTTCGGTCACGGGGCAGGTCGCCCATCCGTCCTGCCGATGCTCCGCGAACCAGTCGTGCGCGAGGTCGTGGTGGACGTGCTCGGGCTGAAAGAGCGCGACGAGCACGTTCACGTCGAGGAGGGCGACGTCTTCACACCTCGTCGAGCAGGTCCTCGACGAACTTGACGGTGATGGGCGGTGACCCGGCCGGCCGGCGTCGGCATCAGGGGCACACCATTGCGGACCTTCATGGTGCCGGGGGCCGGTTCGAGGGCCTTGCGAACGAGATCGGAGATCACCTTGCCTGCGGTCGTGCCTCGGACCGACGCGATCTCCTTGGCTGCCTGCAGCACGTCCGGATCGAGGTCGAGCGTGGTACGCATGCCAGCTGATCATCCGGCATCACGCATCAGATGTCAACCTGCCTCGACCGACGCGGCCGTGACGCCATCGCGATTCCCGCCAGCATCGCCACCACGAAGACGGCGGCCGCTGCCGTTGCCGCCGACGAGCGCGGTGATGGCGGGGCCCGGACACAACCCGGCGAGGCCCCAGCCGAGCCCGAACAGGCCGGTGCCCACGAAGAGGCGGGCGTCGAGCGGGCGCTCGGGCGGAACGTGCAGCGTCGAGGCGGAGACCGGGCGGCCGCGACGGACCGCCAGCCCAGTAGAGCAGCCCGAACGTCGTCGCGCCGCCCGCCATCAGGCCGATCAACGACGGGTTCCAGGCGCCGGTGACGTCGAGGAACCCGAGCACCACCGCCGGATCGGTCGCCCGCGCGATGACGAGGCCGGCGCCGAACAGCAGGCCGGCGCAGAGGCCGATGGCGACCGCGATCACAGCGCCGACTCCGGCGTGTCGCACGACGAACACCACCAGCATCGCCACGACGACGAACATGCCGCAGCCGACGATCGAGCGGCGCGACACGCGTCCGACGCCGCAGATGCCGTGGCCGCTGGTGCAGCCGCCGCCGTAGCGCGCGCCGACGCCGACCAGCAGACCGGCGGCGAGCGCGAGCGGCCACGACGCCGTCGGGCCCGGCGATCGCCGTCGGGATCGGCGACGGTGCCGACGACACCCGCGGCGACGAGCCCGACCACGAACGCGGCACGCCACGCCCAGTCGCGGCGCGGCGCGGGCCACGCGTCGGCGACGATGCCGGTGATGCCGGAGACGCGACCGAGCAGCAGGACGACGAGGCCGGAGGCGGTGCCGACGCAGACGCCGCCGATGAAGGCACGAAGCATGTCCGGAGCATCGTCGGCGAGGCGTGGCGACTGTCAACGCACGAGTCGTCGCCGCGCCCGCTCGCCGGCTTTCGTTGCGCGTAAGCGCTTTCCGGAGCGGTAAGGATCGCGCTGGTAAGAGAACGGTAAGAGCCCTGATTTCATTGATGTTTTCTGCAGTTGCACGCGGCGTCACGAGTGGCCGCCTGCTTGCACTACTGGGTGGCGTTGGCCGGGTCCCCCCGCCCGGCAACGTAAAAGGAGAACGCTTTGATGGCTCGCATGCATGCACGCTTCCTCTGGTCCTGGTCGCTCGTCGCGGCCGTGGCCTTGATGATGCCGCCCCCGGCCTCAGCGGCGGTGACGGCACAACTGGTCGGCAATCAACTGCAGGTCACCGGCGACGGCGCCGATGACAGCATCACCCTGCGCCTGCTCGCCGGCGACACGACGCAGGTCGAGGTCCTCGAGGGCGCCGTGGTCCGCGGCACGTTCGCCCGCGCCACGTTCGCGTCGATCCTCGTCCAGGCCGGCGCCGGCGCCGACACGATCCTCGTCTCGGACGCCAACGGCGTGTTCACCGACACGCACGTCACCGTCCTCGACGGCGGTGACGGCAACGACACGATCACGGGCGGTGGCGGCGGAGAGGCGCTCTCCGGCGGCATCGGCAACGACGTCCTGAACGGCGGCGGCGGCGCCGACACGCTGATCGGCGGGCCCGACAACGACACGCTGACCGGCGGGCCCGGCGTCGATCCGCACCTCGGCGGCGCCGGCGACGACACGATGATCTGGAACCCGGGCGACGGCAGCGAGCCGGTCGACGGCGAAGCTCGGCAACGACACGTTCGTCTTCAACGGCGGTGCCGGCGTCGACACGATGACCTACACGGCCAACGGCGCGCGGGTGACGTTCTTCCGCAACCCCGGCGCGATCACGATGGACATCGGCACCACCGAGAACCTCCTGATCAACGCGCTCGCCGGCAACGACGTCGTGACCGGCGGCACCGGCCTCAACGGGCTCATCGTCACCACGATCAACGGCGGCGACAACGACGACACGCTGACCGGCGGCGACGGCGTCGACCTCATCAACGGTGAGGCCGGCAACGACACGCTGAACGGGGCTGCCGGCAACGACACGCTGACCGGCGGACCGGGCGTCGATCCGCACAACGGCGGCGACGGCGACGACCTGATGATCTGGAACCCGGGCGACGGCAGCGAGCCGGTCAACGGCGACGCCGGCAACGACACGTTCCAGTTCAACGGCGGCCGACGTCGACGAGACGATGACCTACACCGGCAACGGCCAGCGGGTGACGTTCTTCCGCAACCTGGGCAACATCACGATGGACATCGGCACCACCGAGACCCTGTTCGTGAACGCCCTCGCCGGCATCGACACCATCACCGGCGGCACCGGACTGAACGGCCTGATCGTCGCCCGCGTCGACGGCGGCGACGGCGACGACGTGCTGACCGGCGGCGACGGCGTCGACATCCTGAACGGCGGCCTCGGCAACGACACGCTGAACGGCGGCGCCGGCAACGACACGCTGACCGGCGGGCCCGGCGTCGATCCGCACAACGGCGGCCTCGGCGACGACCTGATGATCTGGAACCCGGGCGACGGCAGCGAGCCGGTCAACGGTGAGGGCGGCAACGACACGTTCCAGTTCAACGGCGCCAACGCGGCCGAAGTCATGACGGCGACGGCCAACGGCCAGCGGGTCACGTTCTTCCGCAACCTGGGCAACATCACGATGGACGTCGGCACCACCGAGACGCTGCTGGTCTTCGGCCTCGGCGGCGACGACACGTTCACCGTCGGCCCGAACCTGGCCGCGCTGCTCAACGTGACGATCGACGCCGGCGCCGGCAACGATACGACCAACTCGACCGCGTCCAGCAACCTGACGCTGAACGGCAACACCGAGCTCGACACGCTGAACTTCAACGGCGAGGGCCAGGCCGTGTCCTCGCTGGCCTTCAGCGTCGTCGTCGGCGGCACCGCGCGGGTGACGCATCAGTCGGTCGAGACGGTGAACGTGGCCAACGCCGTCGGGGCGCCGCCGACGATCACCATCACCACGCCGACGGCCAACCCGACGTTCACCTCGGATGCCTCGAGCATCACGCTGGCCGGCACCGCGGCGGACGACACCGGCATCGCGTCGGTCACCTGGATCAACAACCGCGGCGGCAGCGGCGCCGCGACCGGCACGACGAACTGGACGGCGAGCAACATCCCGCTCTCCGGCGGCGTCAACATCATCGCCGTGACCGCGACCGATGTGAGCGGCAACGCGACGACGGACACCCTGACCGTGACCGTGACCCAGCTGTCCTACTTCCTGGCCGAGGGCTCGACCGGCACGTTCTTCGACCTCGACGTGCTCATCGCCAACCCGAACGCGCAGGCGGCGCCGGTCACCGTGACCTTCCTCAAGGAGAACGGCACGACCGTCACGCAGAACCTCACCGTGGGCGCGACCGCGCAGGTGACGCTGCACGTCGACCAGATCGCCGGCCTGGAAGGGATCCGCGGTATCGACGGTGGTGACGTCGACGGCGGGCCTGCCGCTCATCGTCGAGCGCTCGATGTTCTGGGACGCCAGCTACTACGGATCGCACGGCGCGACCGCCGTCGACGGGCCGCGGAACCGCTGGTACTTCGCCGAGGGATCGCAGGGCTTCTTCGCCACCTTCCTGCTGCTGGCCAACTCCAGCTCGCAGCCGGCGACGGTCACGCTTTCGTTCCTGACCGAGACGGCCGGCACGGTGACCCGGACGGTCACGGTGGCGCCGACCGCGCGTCTGACGGTCTCGGCCGGCCTCATCCCGGAGCTGCTCAATCGGTCCTTCGCCACCGTCATCGACTCGAACGTCCCGATCGTCGCCGAGCGGGCGATGTACTTCGGCACGGCGCGGTTCTGGGACGGCGGCCACGAATCGATGGGCGTCTCGGAGCCGTCGAACAACTGGTTCCTGGCCGAAGGCGCGACCGGCTCGTTCTTCGAGACGTTCATCCTGGTGGCCAATCCGAACCCGACGGCGACCACGGTCAACATGACGTTCCTGACCGACCAGGGGCAGGCGATCGCGCGCACCTACACGGTGGCGGCCAACGCCCGGCTGACGGTCAACATGGAGAACGAGAGCCCGTTGCTGGCCAACGCCGCCGCCTCGACCACGGTGACCGCCAGCCAGCCGATCGTCGTCGAGCGGGCGATGTACTGGCCCGGCACCGGCCTGCAGTGGAGCGAGGCGCACAACAGCTTCGGCGCCACCGGGACGGGCACGCGGTGGGGCCTGGCTGAAGGGCGCGTCGGCACGGACAAGGCGTTCGCGACCTTCATCCTGCTGGCCAACCCGAGCACGACGACGGCGGCGCAGGTGCGGGTCACCTACCTGACGACGACGGGCACGCCCATCGTCCGGACCTACCAGGTGAACCCCACGTCGCGCTTCAACATCGACGTGAACACCCGGGTGCCGGAGCTCGCCAACCAGTCGTTCGGCGCGCTGATCGAGGTGACCAACGGCGTCGGGATCGTCGTCGAGCGCTCGCTCTACAACGACGCGCTCGGCCAGGTGTGGGCGGCGGGGACCAACGTGGTCGCCACGCGCCTGCCGTAAGCACTTGCATCGATTCGGGTAAGACGGACAGGCCGGGCGCGCGAGCGTCCGGCCTGTTCGCATGTACGCAGTTCCTGCGACGCGCACCGGGTTCGAGCCGGGCTCGCAGCCCGGCCTAAGCTCAGCCTTGCGTCGGCGGACGATCCGCGTTACACCTGACGCCCATGATCATCAATCGCGTCCGTCCGCTGTCGGTCGGAAAGATCGCCGCCTTCCTCTACGGCCTCATCGGCCTGTTCATCGGCGCGGTGATCGCCGTGTTCGCGCTGTTCGGCGGCCTCGCGGCGGGGACGGCCGGGGCCGCCAACGACGTCGAGGGGCCGGCGGCCGCCTTTGGTGCCCTCTTTGGCGTGGCCGGCATCGCCGCCATCATCATCGCGCCGCTGTTCTATGGCTTCATGGGCTTCATTGGCGCAGTCATCATGGCCGTGATCTACAACCTGGTCGCGCGCATCGTCGGCGGGATCGAGGTCGACGTCTCGTAGCGCCGGTGCGCCACGGTCGCGCTTCGACCCGCCGACGATGCGGCACAATGGAGGGCAGGCTGCCGATGCCCATCCGACGCCGCATCGCGATTGCGTCCCTCGTGCTGTGCGTCTCCGCCTGCGCCGAGCACGATGCGCCAACCGGCGCCGTCCGGGCCGTCCGACGGCCTGCGCCGCGTCCAGGGCCGGGTCACCGACTTCTCCTCCGGCGCGCCGATGGGCGGCGTGACCCTCGCGTTCGGCGCCGACGTGAACGTGCTCGATCGCCGGACGACGTCCGAGGCGAGCGGGGCGTTCACCGTCGACGTGCCGCCCGGCCGCGTCCACGCCGCCATCGACGGCGAGATCGTCGCCGACCTCGCCGTGCACCTCACCGGACCGACCTACCGGGGCGATCTGCTGGGCAACGGCGGCACCTGCATCTCGCGCTACGGTGTCGTCTCCGACGCCGTGAGCCACCTGCCCGTGGCCGGCGCCACGGTCACGGTGGGCGGTCGCACCATGATCACGGGGGCCGATGGCTGGTATCGCATCGACCTCGGCTGTGTCGACGATCCCCTCAACAACTTCAATACGACCTTCATGACCGTGGCCCATCCCGCCCATCGCGAGTTCTCGCGGGTCCTCGGCCGCGGCATCCACCGCGTCAACCGCATCGACGCCGAGTTGCTGCGACCGTAGTCGAGAGGCGACGATGACCTGTGGAGCCGGCGAGGCCCATCCCGGCGCGACATGACCGCGCTGCACCTGCTTCGGCGCGGCGGCGGATCCGGCGAGCTGGTCGATCCCGGCGTCCGCGGCGCGCCCGGTGATGACACCGGCGGTCCCCGCATCCGGTGTCCGACGTGCGCCTGGGAGCCGCGACGCACGGACACGTGGACATGCGCCTGCCAGCACGCGTGGAACACCTTCGACACGGGCGGCGTCTGCCCCGCCTGCCAACGGCAGTGGCTCGATACGCAGTGTCCGCACTGCGACACCTGGTCGCCGCACCTGTCCTGGTACGTCGACGAGCCGAGCACCGGATCGCACTGACCAGACGTCGGCGGCCGCGACCCGGCCCGTCAGACCAGCCGGCTAGCGGGAGAGCCGGCGCTCGGCGGGCGTCGGCAAGGCCAACGCCCACGCGGCCACGGCATCGAGGATGCCGTCGAGCACCGAGCCCTGCGTGCCGCGCGGCAGGCCCGTGACCTTGAAGCTGTGGTCGCCGCGATCGATCGGATGGATCGTCGCGAGCGGACCGAGCGGCGCCAGGTGCGGCGCGATCTCGTCCGGGCCGCCGAACTGGTCGCGTGAGCCCTGCACGACCAGCAGCGGCGTTCGCAGCGTGGCGAAGTGCGCGACGCGCAGCTTCTCCGGCTGGCCCGGCGGATGCAGCGGATAGCCAAGCGCCACCACACCGGCGATCGTATGCGCCACCGGCGCCGTTCCGGCGTCCGCGGCGGCGGCGACCATCGTCGCCATGCGGCCGCCCATCGACTTGCCGCCGATGACGAGCCGGCGGCCGGCGAGTGCGCCGCGCTCGGCCAGCGTCTCGATCAGCCCGCGGTAGCACGCCTCGAGCGCGGGCGCCGGGTTCGGCGCCTTCGCCCGTCGCTCCATGTAGGGGAAGTTGAAGGTGATGGCGTCGAAGCCGCGCCGCGCCAGGCCGGTCGCCGCGCCGATCAGGAACGGGTGCCCCATGCCGGCGCCGGCGCCGTGCGCCAGCACGATGGTGACGCCGCTCGGCGGCGCGTCGGTCGCCGCCGTGTAGCGGATCACGGAGACCGGCGGCTCGCCGCTCGTGAAGCGCTCTTCCGCGATGACGTGGGTGGTGGCCATGGCTAATGAGGGCGCTTACGGCGTGCCCGACGACGTCGCGGCCTCGCCCATCCACGCCTTGCGATGGGCCTGCTGGTCGGACGTCGCGTCCGGCCGTGGCTCGAGCCGCCAGGTGTCCGACGGCTCGCGGCCCAGCGTCACCGGGAGCCGCAGCAACTCGTCGCGGCGCGCGACGAGCAGCGTCACGGCCCGGCCCGGCGCGTACTGTTCGAGCCGTCGATCCAGGGCGTCGGCGCGCACCCGGAAGTCGTCGATGGCCAGGATCTCGTCGTCGACGTTGACGCCAGCCTGGTGCGCCGGCGTCCCGCGACGTACCTGCGACACGACGAGCCGGCCGGCGTCGTTCTTCGTGGTGGCGCCGAGCCAGGTCTTGCCGGGGCCCGCGCCAAGCACCTGATCGACCGGCTTGAAGCGGAGGCCCAGCCACTCCAGCGCGTCGCCGTAGTCCAGTTCGTCGGTCGTCTGGAGCACCGAGGCCCACCACGAGCCGAACTCGCGTCCGGCCACGTCGTGGACCACCGCCTTGAACTCGGCTTCCGTGAAGCCCTTGGCACCGGCGTACCGGCTGTAGGCGAGGCGCAGCACATCGTCCAGGCTCTTCGCGCCGTTGGTGGCCGCACGTATCTTCGCGTCGAGGACGAAGGCGATGACGGCACCCTTGGTGTAGTAGCTGATCGCCGTGTTCGGGGTGTTCTCGTCCGGCCGGTAGTACTTGATCCAGGCGTCCATCGACGCCGCTTCGACCGGCTGCGCCAGCCGGCCGGGCGTCGTCTGCAGATCGCGGATGTCGCTGCCGATGCCGTCGATCAGCTCGGCGTCGGTCGTGAGGCCGGCCCGGCGCACCATCAGGTGCTCGTAGTAGGCGGTGAAGCCCTCGACGATCCACAGGCTGGTAGTCGGGTTCTCGCGCTCGTAGTCGAACGGCCCGAGCTCGACGGGGCGCAGCCGCTTCACGTTCCAGGCGTGGAAATGCTCGTGCGAGGCGAGGGTGAGCCAGTTCACGTAGCTGCGGCGTGTGCTCGTCGCCCAGCGGCTGGCCATCAGGACCGTCGAGTTGCTGTGCTCGAGGCCGCCCCCCGCTTCGCTGAGGACGTTGATGAAGGCGTAGCGTTGGTAGGGCAGGCTGCCCCAGAAACGCGCGTGCTCGGCGACGATCCGGGCGACATCGGCGGCGGCGCGGGTGCCGTCGAAGACGCCGGCTTCGCCTTCGTTGGCCAGCACGTGCGGCTTGCCGGCGACCTCGAAGCGATGGACGGTGGGGTTGCCGACGAGGATGGGCGAGTCGACCAGCTCGTCGTAGCTCGTCGCGCGGTAGCTGTGCGCCTGGCCGGCGACGGGGTCGAGGCTCGTCACGCTGGTCTTCCAGGCGGCGGGCAGCGACAGCGCCACCAGGTGCGGCCGCGTCGTGCCGCGCTCGGCGAGCGTGAGGAAGGTCGGCGCCCCGTTCAGCAGCGCGAAGCGCGACTCGATCCAGTTGGTGCGCACCGACATCTCGCGGCCGTAGACCTTGTAGGTCACGGTGACGCGCGGCGCCCCCTTGGCCTCGATGCGCCAGCGGTTCTTCCGGCTCTTCGTCACCGCCAGCGCGGCGCCGTCCGGGCCTTTCGCCGTGACGCCTTCGACGTGACGCTCGTACTCGCGGACCAGGTACGAGCCGGGCGTCCAGACCGCCATCATCAGCTCGATGCTGGCCTGGCCGGCCGGGACGCTCGCCTCGACCTCGACGTAGTGCGTCTCGGGCGCCGGGAAGCGCAGGGTGTAGGTGATCGGCTCCGAGGACATGCGTGGCTGGGCGGCGGCAGGCGAGGGCGTCAGCACGGCGGCGGCCAGGGCCGCCATCAGCGCGAGTCGGGTCATGAGATCACATCGAGTTGGCGTAGACCGCCGTGCCGTCCAGGCCGGCGTGGCGGTTCAGGATGATGGAAACGGGGATGTCGCGCATCAGCCCGTCGAAGGGCTCCTTGGCATTGAACGCCGTGATGAACGTCGGCGTTTCAAAGGCCGGCAGGATCTTCGCCGGAATGCCGCCGCCGATGTAGACGCCGCCGGTGGCCAGCCCGGCCAGGGCGAAGTTGCCGGCCGCCGCCCCGAAGGCCGAGAGCCACAGCTCCAGCGCCTCGACGCAGTGCGGGCACCGCTGCTCGAGGGCCGCATCCGTGATGCGGGCGGGCAGGTCGACGGCGTCGCCCTCGCGGAAGACGAAGCTGTGCCCCTGACTGGTGAAGCGGGCCACGTTGATCAGGCCCGGGCCGCAGATGATGTGTTCGGTGTGGGCCCGGCCGTAGAGGCGGATGAGCTCCTGCAGCAGCTCGATCTCGCGCGGTGTCCGGGCCGCGAAGTCGACGTGGCCGCCTTCGGAGGGCGACGGCCGCCACGTCCCCTCGACGTCGACGAGCAGGGCCTGGCCCAGCCCCGTACCGGCGGCCAGCAGGGCGCCGTTGCCGTGCGGGTTGCGCTTGCCCTTCTGGATCACGAGCAGCTCGTCGTCGCGGAGCACCGGCACGACGTAGGCCATCGCCTCGAGATCGTTCAGCAGGTGCACGCGCTTGAGCTGCAGCTTGGCCTGCAGTTCAGCGGCATCGACGGCCCAGTCGACGTTGGTCGGCTGGACGCGCTGATCGATCACCGGGCCCGGGACGCCGAAGCAGGCCGCGTCGATGGCGTCCGCGGCGACACCGGTCTTCTCCAGGAACGCGGTCAGGATGTCGGCCGCGTCGGGGAAGTCGAGCGTCGCGTACTCGTGTGTGACGACCATCTCCGGTCGTCCGTTTCCCGTCTGGCGAAAGAGCCCCAGCAGGGTCTTGGTCCCACCCAGATCTCCGGCAAGCAGCATGCGCCCGCCATTGTAATGGCTGGTGCGCCGCGGCACGCGGCGGCGTGGCCCGGTGGCCAGCCCTATACTGGCGGATGTATGTCGGCGCAGGCCTCGACCGGCGAACCGGCCGGCAGCTCGAGCGGCGGCCAGACCTTGTACGGCTCGCGAGCCATTCGCGATCTGTATCCGGGGCTGCGCGAGGATCGGCTGCGCTACCTCGAGCGCTGGGGCGTGATCCGGCCCGAGCGCGTCGCCGCGGGGGAGCGGTTCTACGCCTTCGCCGATCTGGCGGCGCTGCGTCACGCCAGCGCGGAACTCGCCAAGGGCGTGCCGTTCCGCACGGTCGTCCGGGATTTGCGGGCCATCAGGCAGCGCCAGCTCGCCGAGGCGCCCGGCGCCCAGCTCTCCTTCGATTTCCAGCCGGCGCGGGAAGCGACGCCGGCCAAGGTCTTCGCCCTGACCGTCCGGCCGACGCCGGCGGTCGATCCGCAGTCGCCGGCCGGGGCGGACGCCGCCGCGCTCGCGCCGGGCCTCGGGTCGGCGTCCGGCGCCGGGCCCCGCGCCGAGGATCCGCAGCGGCTGGCACGGGCGGCCGCCTGCTTCGCCGAGGGCGCGTCGCTCGACAACGGCGATCCGTCGCGCGACGAAGCGGCGATGGCCGCCTACCGGCAGGCCGCGGCGCTCGACCCGACGATGACCGCGGCGCTCGTCAACCTGGCCAACATCCACTACGCCCGCGATCGCGCCGTCGAGGCCGAAGCGCTCTACGAGAAGGCCCTGGCGCTCGAGCCGGCCGGCTTCGAGGCGCAGTACAACCTCGGCAACGTGCTGCACGACTCCGGCCGCTTCGAGGCGGCGGCACGCTGCTACCGCGGCGCCCTCGACATCGATCCGGCGTATGCCGACGCGCACTTCTACCTGGCCGTGGCGCTCGAGAAGCTCGGACGATCGTCCGAGGCCAAGACGCACTGGGTGGCGTATCGACGGCTGGCGCCGAACGGCGAGTGGGTGGAACTGGCGCGCGAGTTCAGCGAGTAGCGCCGGCGGCCTCGGCGTCGAGCCGGGAGTGCCGGATGCGCGACTAGCCTGGCAGCCGGCCGCGCAGCGACGCCAGGAGCCGCGCCAGGCGCGGCGAGCCCGGCGTGATGCAGGCCACCAGGCGTCCGTCGACCTGCCGGACTTCGAGACGGCGCCCGGTGCGATCCGCCAGCAAGGCTTCCCGCTCGGGCGTGCTCGGGAGGAACGGCGGCCGGCCGTACGGATCGTCGTCGGGTTCGAGCAGGGCGGTCCTGGCCATGCGTGCTCCTGCGGGAGCGGGGGTTCAACGCGCGCGGAAAGTAATTATGCCGCGGACGGGATCGTAGGGGGACACGCCGACGGTCACGCGATCGCCGGGGACAACTTTGATACGGAAGCGGCGCATCCGGCCGGACAGCTGGGCGAGCACTTCCTGGCCCGAGTCGGCCTGCACGCGGTAGATCCCGCCGCTGTGGACGGCAATCACGGTGCCCTGGACGTCAATCAGATCGTCTTTACTCAAACAGTCACGCTCCAACCCATCACTGTACCAGAAGCCGGACGGCGTCCTCCACCTGTTTCGCCAGGGCGGCGTAGTCGTCGCCCTGGAGGCGCAATGGCGCGCCGAACCGGATACGGGCCGGCCCCGGCTTGGCCATCTTCCAGGTGTGGTGGAGCACCGTGTCCAGGCCCGAAATGCCGACCGGAATGACCGGAACGTCCAGCCGGGCGCCGATCATCCCGATGCCGCCCCGGAACGGGTTCAGCTGGCCGTCCGTGGTCCGTTTGCCTTCCGGGAAGATGAGCAGGGAGTAGCCCTCGGCGAACAGCGCCCCGATGTAGCGGAGCGTCTGGCGCGTGCCGGCCTCCCGCTGCGGCAGCGGGAACGCGTTGAAGAACAGGGCCGACAGGTAGTAGTTCGCGCTGTTGGTGAGCCACGCCTTCCGCCCGTACTGCTCCGGGAAGAAGTGAGCCTTGAAGAACTCCTTGGCCATGGCGATGGCGACGCGGTAGCGCCAGCGCGGCGGCAGCGACCACAGGATCATCGGTCCGTCGAGATGGCTCTGGTGGTTGGAGGCGAAGACCACCGGCCCGGGCAGGTGCTCGAGGTGCTCGAGCCCTTCGACCGTCACCCAGGCGAAGGCGCGGCCGATCGGCAGGATCCAGGTCGGCAGGCTGGCGTTGCGGATCCAGGTGAACGGCCAGCGGCGGTTCCAGGTGGGGAAGACCACCGGGCCCGCCTCCGCGGTCGCTGCCGACGGGTCGCCCGACCGCTTCGGCGCGGCAAGCCCGCCCGGCGCCGTCCCCGACGCGATACCGGCGTGTCTGGCGTCGACACCGCCGTCGCCCGCCGCGCCTTCGCCGGCCAGCCGCGCCAGGTCGCCGACCGTCCGCGCCTCGGCGAAGGCCGCCTCGTCGATCGTCGTCTGCGCGTGCTCCTCGATGGCCATGAGCAGCTCGACGCGCTCGAGCGAGCTGAGGCCGAGCGCCTCGATCGTCGTCTCCGGTCCGATGCCGGCGCGGCCCGGCGCGAAGCGCTGCACCGCGGCGAGGACGCTGTCGGCGCGCCGATCGCTGGACGCCGGTCGCCCGCGACGTCGCATCGCCGTCGACCCACCGCTTCACGTCGCGCCGTTTCAGCTTCCGCGTGCCGTCGGTGCGCGGCAGCTCGGCGCCGGGCCAGAGCGAGGCGCTGCGGATCTTCTGGTGGTCGCCGAGCGCCTGGTTGGCCCGCTCGACGATGGCGTCGACGTCGACCCCGGCCTCGGCGACGATGACCGCGTGCACGCGTTCCTCGCCGCCCCAGGTGCGGCCGACCACCGCGGCATCCGTCACTCCGGCGATGGCGGTCAGCGCGCGCTCGACGTCCTCGGGGAAGACGTTCAACCCCTCGGGCGTGACGATCATCTCCTTCTTGCGGCCCTTGATGTAGATGCGGCCCTGGTCGTCGGTGCCGCCGATGTCGCCGGTGTGCAGCCAGCCGTCGGCGAAGGCTTCGGCGGTGGCCTCGGGCGCGCCGTAGTAGCCCTTGGTGACGTTGTCGCCGCGGACGAGGATCTCGCCGTCCTCGGCGATCTTCACCTCGACGCCGGCGATCGGCTTGCCGACCGATCCGCGGCGCGTCTTGAGCGGATGGTTGAGCGTGACGATCGGCGCCGTCTCGGTCAGCCCGTAGCCCTGGATGACGAGGAAGCCGAGGCGGCCCCAGTACTCTTCCAGCCCGGGATCGAGCGGCGCGGCGCCGACGACGGCGGCCCAGAACTTCCAGCCGAAGGCGCGGTGCACGGCGCGATAGCGCCACCAGCGCCTGGCCCAGTGCATCGGGCCCGGGATCGGGGACGGCCGCGTCCGGGAACTCGCGCGCCGACGTGGTCGCGCAGCACGTCGAGGATCTTCGGGACCGAGACCAGGACCGAGATGCGCCGCGACTTGATCTGCGTGACGATGTCGCGCGGCCGCAGGCTGCGCATGAACACCACTTCGGCGGACAGCATCGGCGGCACGAAGGTCGCCATCGCCTGCCCGAACATGTGGCTGAGCGGCAGCAGGTTGAGGAAGCGCAGCGGCATGAACGGGCGCGCGTAGCCGCGGTACTTCTGCATCTCGTGCTCGATCGGCACGATGTTGGCGAGGATGTTCCGGTGCGTGATGACCACGCCCTTGGGCTCGGCGGTCGCGCCCGAGGTGAAGATGATCTCGACCACCGTGTCGCGCGTCACGCGCACCGGCGCGACGCTGGCCGGCGCCGCCGAGTGCTCGGCGGATGCGGCGCTCCGCCGGCAGGCCGGCGAGCCGCCAGACCGGGATGCCCGCGCCCAGCGTGCCGGCCGGCAGCTCGACCTCGTCGCCGATCAGCGCCAGCTTGGCCTCGACGATGCGCGCGACCTTGCCGAGGAAGTCGGGCGAGGCGCGGTAGTCGATCGGCACGACGATGGCGCCGCGCAGCACCGTGCCCCAGAAGGCGACGATCCACTCCGGCCGGTTCTCGCCCCAGATGACGACCTTGTCGTCGAGGCCGATGCCGTGCGCCGCAAGGGTTAGGGCGAAAGCCTCAGCGGCCGCCGCTACCTCGACATATGTCCAGGATCGGACACGGAAGCCGTCGTCGTGTACGAGAAACGTGCCTTTGGAGCGGCTGAGATCGGCAAAGAAGTCGAGAAGGGTCTCGCGCGGCATCGTTCGCTCGGGTCGACGGGCCGAGTCGACGAAACCGGCCTGACAAGGGGATAGCTTATCCTCGATAATCATGGTCCCTGCGGGCCCACCGGGACCCTCTACCCACGCAATGCGAATTTTCCTGACCGGCGCGACCAGCCTGATTGGCGCCGCCGTCGCTCCCGCGCTGGTGAAATCCGGTCACCACGTCACCGCGATCCTGCCGGCGAAGGGGCCCGTCCCGGCCCGGCTCCGCGAGCAGGGCGTGGACGTCCTCACCGGCGACCTCTCCGACGTCGGCGCCAACCGGGCGACGCTCGAGGGCTACGACGCGCTGGTCCACTGCGCCCGCGACACCTCGCCGCGCGGGCCGGAGATCGACCGGCAGGTCATCGACACCTGGCGCGACGTGTTCTGGCGCGCCGGCAGCGGCCTGATGCTGTACGCCTCGAGCACCTGGGTGATCGGGCCGACACGCGTCGCCGCGTCGACGAATCGGCGCCGATCAATCCCGCCCGAGATCGAGCGCGATCGGCCGGCGACCGAGCAGGCGTTCCTCGAGTCGCAGGGCGGCGGCGTGCGTGCCGTCGTGGTGCGGCCGGGGCTGGTCTACGGCGGCGACTCGGGCATCGTCTCGGACATGCTGCGCGACGCCGCCAACGGCATCGTCCGCGTCGTCGGCAGCGGCGACAACCACTGGCCGCTCGATCTATCGCGACGACCTCGTCGACCTGTTCGTGCGTGTCATCGCGCACGCCGACGTCGCCGGTATCGTCCACGCCACCGACGGCAGCGACGACACGGTCAACGACCTGGTCGAGGCGATGAGCAGCCACGTCACCCACAAGCCCGAAGTGCGGCACATGTCGATCGCCGACGCGCGGCACCGCATGGGCGCGCTGGCCGAGGCGCTGGCGATGGACCAGATCGTCCGCAGCCCGAAGGCCCTGTCGATCGGCTGGAGCCCGAGCCTGACCTCGGCGTCGCGCAACGTGCCCCGCCTGCTCGAGGAGCGGCGCGACCAGGTGATGGGCGCCGGGTAAGCGTTCCCCGTCCCGGACGGGGTATGTGCGGCAGAGGAGATTCGATGTTCACCATCCGCCCCGCTCTTGCCCTGGCCGGCGGCCTGGCCGTCCTGGCCACCGCCGCTCTGGCATCCCCGGCCGCCGCCCAGGCTGCCGCCGACCACCACGATCACGCCGCGATGCCGCAGGCCGCCGGCCAGCCGCCGCCCAGGCGGCGCACCGCCGGCCGCGGCGAAGAACCCCAACCTGCCTGCCGCCGAGGACGGCGCCAAGGCCGCGCTCGAGAGCTCGCCCCGGCACGGCGAGTGGGCCGAGGTGAAGGTCGCCGGCCGCGACGCGCCGGTGAAGCTGTGGGTGGTCTATCCCGAGCGCAAGGACAAGGCGCCGGTGGTGATGGTGATCAGCGAGATCTTCGGCTTGTCCGACTGGATCCGCGGTGTCGCCGATCAGCTCGCCAAGGACGGCTTCATCGCCGTCGCGCCCGACTACATCTCCGGCAAGGGACCGAACGGCGGCGGCACCGACTCCGTCCCCAGCCGTGACGAAGTCGTCAAGCTGATTCGCTCGGTCACGCCGGACGATCAGGTCGCCGTCCTCGAACGCCACCCGCGACTACGCCCTGAAGCTGCCCGCCGGCCAACGGCAAGATCGCGACCGTCGGGTTCTGCTGGGGCGGCAGCGCGAGCTTCAACTACGCCGCCGCGCAGCCGGCGCTGCACGCCGCCGCGGTGTTCTACGGCTCGTCGCCGGACGCGGCGAAGCTGGCGACGATCAAGGCGCCGGTGATGGGCTTCTACGGCGGCAACGACGCGCGCGTCAACGCCACGATCGAGCCGGCCGTCGCCGAGATGAAGAAGCTCGGCAAGCCCTACACGCCGCACGTCTACGAGGGCGCCGGGCACGGCTTCCTGCGCCAGCAGAACGGGGCGGACGGCGCCAACATGAAGGCCTCCGAGCAGGCGTGGCCGGCGCTGCTGGCCTTCTTCCGACAGCATCTACGGCGACACGTCCCAGCCGCGAATCAGCCACGGCCGGCGCCGGCTCCGGTCCTGGCGCCTACTTTACCCACTTGCGACGCAACGACACCTGTCGCAGTGCGCGTTCGACAGACGCCGAGCGCAACCTAAGACGGAGCCGGATTACGGGCGTCGTCGCTGTTCGACCTTCTTGCCGAGGCGTCGCGGCCTCGGCCTGGCGGCCATCGGTCGCTGAAGCAGACGGCAGGCGCTGCACCAGGAAGGCCTGCTGCACGCGGTCGGAGCGCTTCCGGTGCGCACCATGCGTTTGACACCGGTGGCGATCGGAGCGTCACGCAGCGTTCCAGCTGGCGTCGTCGATGCTGCGAGCAGGCCGTCGGCGGATCGGCGCGCACGGTGATCCTGCAGAGCGCCCTGCCGCCCGCGAAGGTGCCCGACCGACGCCGAGCTCGACGAGACTGACGCGCCCTGCTCGACGATCCAGCGCGAGCACGGGCCGCGATGAGCTCGCGGCGATCGCCGCCGGCGCGCGTCGGTCGCGGTTCCGGCCGGGCTGGAGCGATGCTCGTCGCGTCGCACCAGATGGGCCTCGCTGGCGCGGTCGGCGCGCTCCGCTCGGCGCTCGGCGTACGTAGCCGGCCTGTCGGCGCGCGCGCCGCCTCGTCGCGCCCGCACGACCTGGCACCAGCCGCTCGGCGCGTCGGGCGCGCCGGCCTCGCTCCGGTGCGCTGGCCGCGCGCCAGGTCGCGCCGGCCTGCGACGCATCCGGTCGCGCGCCGCACGGAGCACCGGCGCTGGTCGCGCCGCGTGCCTCGGACGGCGCTCCGTGGCCGGCGTCCGTGCGCGGCTGGTCGCGCCGGCGTGCCCCGCGTGCGCATCGCTGCCGCCGTCGCGGCCTCGCCTTCATGCGCGATCCTGCGGCGTCGACGCCCGCAGCCGTGCGGTCATCCGGCGCGTCGCGGCTGCCTGCGCTGGTCATCGCCGCTCGACGCTGGCGACCGCTCCTCGCGCGGTCGGCGCTCGACTGGCGCACGCGTCGATCGCCGCGCGTCGTGCCCGCTCGGGTACGCTGGCTGCACGCGCCGACGCGGCAGCCGCCGCACCAGCGCCGACGCCGCTGCGGCTCTGCACGCCCCGTCGCGTGCTGGTCATCCAGCCGCATCCGCGAGGCGCGCGTCGCTGGCACATCGTCGCCGCCCGCTGCGTGTCCGGCGCGTGCGCCTGCCGATCGCGCCGTCGACGTCGGCGCCGGGCTGCGCCGTCGCGCGTGGCCGGCCCCGCCCGTCGCACGAGCCGTCGCGCACGTCGATCCGGCGCGCGATGCCGCCGCCGATCCTGCGCAGCCACGGCCGCACGCGGCTGCTGGTATCCGCTCAGGTCGGACCAGCGGCGCTGCGTCTCCGGCCGCATCGCGGTGCCGGCCGTCCGCGCAGTCACTCGCTCGGCGGCCGACAGCGCCGCGGCGCCGCGCTGCTCGGCCGCCGAGCTCGCCTACGTCAGCGCGGCGTTGCACGACGCCGGCCGTGGCATCGGACGTCGCTCGCGCGCTGCCCGCGCGCGTCCGCGGCCTGGCCCCCGCTCGTGCGTCCGAGTCGCGCCGCACGGGCTCCTGCGCGACAGACGCGGTGGCGCCCGCTCGCCGCGCGATGTCCAGCAGCCGACGCGCACCTGCTCGCGCGCTCGTCCGGCCGTCGGCCGGCGGCGGACGCCGCGCGTGATCGCCGGCATCGCCGGTGCGGCCATGGCTGGCGCAGCGTTCGCGTCCGCACGCGGCATGCAGGAGGGCCTATGATTCCGACATCGCGCCGTAGTCGCTCCGGCGTGAGACGGCTCGCGAGCGGCGGAAGCTGGCTGATGCTCAGGCACCGTTCGCCCGATCGTTCAGAGGGCCCAGTGCCCGTGGGTGGGCACCTCGGGCGGTGTGGAGCTCCGCGCCAGGTCGACCGAGGCTGGCGTGTGCGGTTCCGTGGTCGCACACGTCGTCACCGGCTGCGAGGGTCGCGCATTACGCGAGGCACGCTCGAGGCGGCCGATTGACGTGACGACCTACGTGGTGCCCCCGGGCACGCAGTCGCGGTGATCCTGCCGCGGCGCGTCGGGTCGGCGTCGACCCAGTGCGATCCGACGGTGCGCTGGCACGCCTCGGAGACGACCGCCGCGTCCGACTCGAGATCGACGATCTCACGGTCGAGCCCGCGGTCCGGGTCGCCGATGTCTGGACCACCGTCGGCGCGCCGCCGGTGAACGTTCCCGAGGCGGCGTTCACGGTCGCGGTCCGCGCGACGCAGACCGCCGTGATCGCGCTACTTGAAGCTGATGCCCGCCGAGGCGAGAAAGAGGCGCGACTTCGGCTGGAACGGCACCGTCGCCGAGCCGTCGGCCGACGTGCCTTCCGCCTGCTCGGGGATGCGATAGAAGCGCAGGTCGAAGCTGAAGGCGACGTGTCGCGCCATGAACCACCGGGCGCCGCCGCCGTAATGGATGCCCGTCAGGCGCGGGCCGTCCGGGACGTCGGCGTCGACGTCGCCGGTGGCGCGCTTCATGAACGCCAAGCCGCCGCCGATGTAGCTCCAGCCGCGGCCGCTGCCGAAGTTCAGCGACAGCTGCGGCACCAGCGCGTTGAAGCGCGTCTCGATGCGTCGGATCGAGGAACGCGTTCTCGTCCTCGGGATCGGGCGCCTTGGCTGCCGGACGTGCGCACCAGATCGGCGCCGAGCCCGAGCGAGAAGCGCTTGCCGCGCAGCGGGTAGACGTGCGCGCCGAACGAGCAGTCCCCAGCCGCGGCTCGGCAGCTGGTCGGTCCGCAGGCCCAGCGGATCGGCGAGCGCGCTGCCGGTGTTGTAGCTCGGCATCGCGAAGCGCACGTCCACCGCGAACGGGCCCGGCGGCGAATCGACGGTCGACCCGGCGGCCGGCGGCGGCGCGCGGCTGGGTCCGCCGGCCGGGCGCGCGGTGCGGGCTGGGCGCCGGCGGGCCGGGCTGGGCGGCCACCGGCGCGGGCGCGGGCTGGGTGCCGGCGGGAGGCGCGGCTTGCGCGCGGGCGTGCGGCGCGGACAGCGCGACCAGCACGGCGACGAAGAGAGGCGAGGCGGCGGGCGAGCGTCATCGTCACGCGCTGGGCAGTATACCGGGCCGCGTCATGGCGTCCGGGACCTCACCTGCCCGGCGCGCGAACGCCAGCGCGCCGTCGAGATCGCTGAAGCCGTTGTCCAGCTGCAGTTCGTAGGCCTGCTTCAGGATCACGCCCATCGCCGGCCCGGGCTTCACGCCGAGCGCGATCAGGTGGCGCCCGAGCAGGATCGGCGCCGGCGGCGCGTGCTGCACGCCGAGCGCTTCGGCGCGCTCGCGGAACCACTGCATCGCCGAGCAGTCGAAGCGGCCGGTCCGGCCCTCGCAGTCGGCCTCGGCGACGCGCGCCAGCAGCTCGAGATCGACCCGGGCGGCGAGGCGGCGGAAGGCGCCGTCGCCGACCGGCGTCGCCGCCTTGTGCCACATGCCCGGCGCCAGATGATCCGAGACGATCGTCAGGACGTGCTTGCGGACGTCGAAGCCGTCGATGGTGTGGACGTTCAGGCGATCGAGGAAGCGCCGTCGCCGGCGCCACGCCGGCCGCCTCGTGGCCGCGCGATCGGATGTGGCCGTCGATGAACGCCGTCGTCGCCGGCTTGCCGAAGTCGTGGGTGACGGCGCCGAGCATCACCGTCAGCGCGCGGCCGCGATCGAGCCCGTCGAGGCGCTGGCGGGCGCCGTCGACGACCATCAGCGTGTGCACCCACACGTCGCCCTCCGGGTGCCACTCGGGATCCTGCTCGCAGCCGACCAGCGCCTTCAGCTCCGGCCACAGCTTGTCGACCACGCCGAGGTCGAGCGCCAGCCGCAAGCCGATCGACGGCCGCTCGCGCCTGCAGCAGCAGCTTCTCGAACTCGCCCCAGATGCGCTCGGCGGGCAGATCGTCGAGCGGAATGGCGCGGCAGATCGCCGCGGTCCCGGCGCGAGCCGCGCGTCGAAGCGGGCCGCGAACTGCAGCGCCCGCAGCACCCGCAGGCTGTCGTCGCCGAACGTCATCGGATCGACGACCCGCAGCACCCGGTCGGCGAGGTCGTAGCGGCCGTTGAACGGATCGAGGTACGTCTCGCGCAGCGGATCCCACGAGATCGCGTTGATGGTGAAGTCGCGGCGCCGCGCCGCCTCCTTCGGATCGAGGTTCGGATCGCCGACCACCTCGAACCCCTTGTGGCCGCGCCCGATCTTCGACTCGCGGCGGGGCAGCGACACGTCGAGGCCGCCGACCTTGTAGACGGTGAAGCTCTCGCCGACGGTGTTGACCGAGCCGAACTCGGCGAGCAGCGTCTTGAGCTTGCAGCGGATGCAGGCCGAAGACCTCGAGGTCGAGATCCTTGGCGGTCGCGGCCGAGCAGCCGATCGCGGACCCAGCCGCCGACGATCAGCGCGCGTGCCGCCGGCGGCGTCGACGGCGCGGGCGATCGGTGCGCGCGGCGTCCAGCGGATCGTCGGGCAGCGGCTGCGGGGCCGCGTCGCTCATCGCGCGCCTCCGGCGCGCGACGGCTTGCGGCCGTAGCGCCGGACGATCCGATCGGCGAGGCCCGGGAAGGTCGCGCCGAGGATCGCCAGCAGCTTCGAGGTGCGGTGCGGGTAGATCTCCGGCCGGCCGCGCTCGATGCCGCGCGACGATGGCGCGCGCGACGTGCTCGGCCGACTGGCGCGGCCCGTGGCCCTCGACCGCGAAGCCCTGCTCGCGGGCCATGGCGTCGCGGAACTCGGTCTCGGTGCTGACCGGGAAGACGATGCCGACGCGGACCGACGTGCCGGCGAGCTCGACGCGCAGGCTCTCGGCCAGGCCGACCTGGGCGAACTTCGTCGCGGCGTAGGCGCCGCCCCAGCCGAGGCCGCGGCGGCCGACGATCGACGACACGACGATCAGGCTGGCCCGCGGCGCGCGCAGCAGGTGGGGCAGGGCCTGCCCGCGCCAGCAGGAACGTGCCCATGTAGTTCAGGTCCATGAGGCGCGCCATCGCGTCGGGCGAGGTGTCGAGCAGCGAGCCGTGGAAGCCGGCGCCGGCGTTGGCGACGACGATGTCGAGGCTGTCCGAAGGCCGCGAGCGTCTCGTCGATCGCCCGCGCCACGTCGTCGTCCGCGGTGACGTCGCCGGCCACGACGTGGGCCCGGCCGCCGGCCGCCCGGACGCGCCCGGCGACGTGCTCCAGCCGATCGCGCCGCCGTGCCAGCAGCGTGACCGCGCAGCCCTGCGCGCCGAGTGCCACGGCCGTCGCCGCCCCGATGCCCGCCGACGCGCCGCTGACCAGCGCGACGCGGTCTGCCCAGCTCCCCATCCCGGCCCACAGCTTGCCATCGCGCACGGCAATCGGCCAAGGTATTCCGGATATGCAATCCCGCGTCCACGTGTTCCTGGCGGCAGCCGGCGCCGCTCCTCTCGATGCTGTCGCTCGTCGCTGCGCAACGGCCCGCTCCGGCGGCCGGGCCGATCCCCGGTCCGTCGACGCCCGAGCCGCGCCTGCGCAACGTCAAACAGCTCACGTTCGGCGGCGAGAACGCCGAGGCCTATTTCTCGCCGGACGGCAAGCAGCTCGATCTTCCAGTCGACGCGCGACGGCGCCGCCTGCGATCAGCAGTTCGTGATGAACGTCGACGGCAGCGGCGTGCGCCGCGTGTCATCGGGCGCAGGGCCGCACCACCTGCGGCTACTTCACGCCCGACGGCGACGCGCATCGTCTACGCCAGCACGCACGGCGGCGGCGCCGCCTGCCCGCCGCGGCCGTCCTACGAGCGCGGCTACGTCTGGCCGGTCTACGACAGCTACGACATCTACCAGGCCAACGCCGACGGCAGCGGCCTCAAGGCGCTCACGACGACGCCGGGCTACGACGCCGAGGCGACGATCGCGCCGGACGGCCGCATCGTCTTCACCAGCGTCCGCGACGGCGACATGGAGATCTATTCGATGAACGCCGACGGCTCGGACGTCCGCCGGCTGACGCAACCGGGTCGGGCCCGACGGCGGTCCGTTCTGGTCGCGCGACGGCAAGCAGATCGTCTTTCGCGGCCGCGAGATCGCGCCGGGCAAGGAGCTGGACGACTATCGCGGCCTGCTGAAGCAGGGCCTGTGGCGGCCGACGTCGCTGGAGCTGTTCGTGATGAACCGGGATGGCTCCGGCCTGCGGCAGGTGACGAAGAACGGCGCCGCGAACTTCGCGCCGTACTTCACGCCCGACGGCCGCCAGATCGTGTTCGCGTCCAACGCCGCCGATCCGCGCGGCCGCAACTTCGACCTGTATCTCGATCAACGTCGACGGCACCGGGCTCGAGCAGGTGACCTTCAACGACACGTTCGATGGGTTCCCGATGTTCTCGCCGGACGGCACCAAGGTCGTGTTCGCGTCGAACCGCTTCGCGGCCAAGGAAGGCGACACCAACGTGTTCATCGCCGACTGGGTGGCGTCGCCCATAAACCGTAAGCGGCGACCGGCGCGCGGGCGTGTCTTGCGTGGTACAGCGAACGACCCGGGTGCAGTCGATTCGGACTGCCGCGGCGGCGCCGCGGACCGGGTCGGTGGTGCGCTGACGGGCCTGGGGAGGCGCCCGTCTGGCAGTCGCCTGCGTCGTGTCAGGCGGAGCGGCGGGTGGCGACCTTCAGCGAGTGGAGCTCGTGCCGGCGAGCGTCACCGGCATAGCGACGCGTCGGCGCCACCGTTCCGCTGACGTCCCATCCCTTGGACGCGTGCCCGCAGCGGCCGCACTCGAGCATCACCGTTCTCGCGCTCGTAATGCCAGAGCATCTCGTGCCCACGCACGCCACACGCGATCTGCCCGACGCGCCGAATCGCCGATTCCATCAGCCCCGCGACCGTGACGCGGGTTTCCGTTGCCGTCCGGACGCTGCGATCGCTCGCGACGAGCACCTGGGGATAGTTCGTGACCATAAAGATGTCCTCTCTCCTCCTTGACCGGTTGTCACCGGCGGCCGAACGATGCCGGCGTCAGCGCACCGGCTCTCCTATTCCCAAGATGCGTGCCAGCGCCGATAGCTTCCGCAACCCCTGCACTCGTAGAACGCCTACCCACCCGATTACGAACCTGCACGGCAGAAGGCCGGTCAGATTCGGAATAGAGTCGGCCTACGTGGAGACTTAATGGCCTACAAACTCAGCCGTTCAACCTCAGCTAATCGGTTGAACGACCGAGACTTGGCGGGCATGGCGGTCATGCCGACGGCCACGGGAACCGGGCTGCCGGCGCCGTGTCAGCGTTCGCGGAGCAGACTCTTGACGACGAAGGCGACGTTGGCGGGACGTTCGGCGAGGCGCCGCATGAAGTACGGGAACCATTCGCGGCCGAACGGGATGTAGACGCGGACCCGGTAGCCCTCGGCGGCCAGCGACGCCTGCAGGTCGCGGCGGACGCCGTACAGCATCTGGAACTCGAAGCGGTCGGCGGCGAGTCCGAGCTCCGTCGCGCGGGCCCTGGTCGCGGCGATCATCGCCGGATCGTGGGTGGCGATGGCCGGATAGTCGGCTCGCTCGAGGAGCAGCCGCATGATGCGCACGAACGCCTCGTCGACCTCCGCCTTGGTCTGGTAGGCGATGGCCTTGGGCTCCTTGTAGGCGCCCTTCACCAGCCGGATGCGCCCGCCCTGCTCGATCACCCGGGCCGCGTCGGCCTCGCTGCGGTGCAGCGCCGACTGCAGCACGACGCCCAGGCGTCGATGGCCCAGGCGCCAGAACGTCTCCCAGATGTCCAGCGTCTCCTGGGTGTAGCGCGACCCTTCCATGTCGATGCGGATGAAGAACGTCATGGCGATCGGCGAGCGACAGCACCTTCCGCAGGTTGTCGACCGCCGTCGCGTGATCGACGTCGAGCCCGAGCTGCGTCAGCTTGAGCGACACGTTGCGCTCGATGCCGGCGTCGACGACGTCGCGGATCAGATCGACGCAGCCCCGCGTGGCGGCGTCGGCCTCGTCGAGCGTGAGGACGCTCTCGCCGAGCAGGTCGAGGCTGATGAACAGGCCGGCCGCCTGGACGACGCGCGCCGCCTCGATGGCGTCGGCGGTGGTTTCGCCGGCGATGAAGCGACGGCCGAAACTGGTCGGCTCGCGCAGGCCGTAGCGCGACGCCAGCCGCTTCAGCGACCGGTTCGAGGCGAGGGTGAGGAAGAACGCCTTCGACAGTGCGTTCAGCATGGGGCTACGCCACGGGCGCGGGGGCGGGCGTCCGCGGCGTGGTCAGGTGCGCGATCGATCGCGCGTAATAGCGCAGCAGCGTGCGATCGCGGACCCGGTAGAGGCCGTTGTCGATGGCCATCGCGTCGCGGTCGACGAGCAGCTCGACGCCGCGCTCCATGATCTCCTGCGGGTCGGTCTCGGCGAGATTGGCCTGGCGCGCGCGCAGGCCGTCGACGAGCTCGGCGATGCGGGCCTTCAGCTCGTGCGGCGGGCTCGAGGGCCGCATCGCGGCGGCGACGATCGCCGTCGGCAGGACCTTGTGCAGGGCGGCGATGCGCGCCCGCACCAGTTGGGCGAGGTCGAGCACGTCGCGGCGCGCGTGGTGATCGTAGCCGTCGACGGAGACGGGCGCGCCGAAGCTGGTGAACGAGCGCGTCTGGTAGCCGACGGCGGAGCCGACCATTTCGGCCAGCTCGCGGCTGAACGGCCGCTGGCTCCGCTTGACGCCCTGCCGCGACAGCGTGCGGTCCTCGAGCACCAGGTCGTAGGCGATGGCGACCGGGATGATCTGGAGCCCCTTGACCTCGGCCTGCAAGCGCCGCGTGGACCAGCCCGGTCTTCGGGGCCTTGAACTCGCCGGTGTAGCTGCGGCCGCCCTCGATGTAGAAGAACACGTCGTGGCCACGCAGCACTTCGGCGACGTAGGCCTTGAGCGTCGCCAGGTAGACCGGATCCTTGGTGTTGCGGCGAATCGGGATCGCGCCGGTGACGTGCCGGTTGATGACCCCGAGCGGGCCGCCGAACAGGTTGATGCCGGCGGCGATCACCGGCGGGCGGATCACGAAGTCGACCAGGGCCAGCGGCTCCAGCACGTAGTCGAGATGACTCTTGTGATTCGAGATGTAGACGACGCGGCCGGCCGCGGTCGCGGCGCGCACGTGCTCGATGCCCTCGGCGTGGCGATCGACCTTGCGCAGGATCGGGTAGAGCGGGTGCCGGAGCGCCTTGTAGATGGCGTGACGCTGCGTCGTCCGCATCTCGTCGAGATAGGTCTCGACGCGCTCGCGGGCCGACGGCCCCTTGCCGTCGTGGCCGCCCTGAAGGTACCGCGCGACTTCTTCGCGGGCGAAGACGGCGGCGGTGATCTCGTCTTGAATCGGCATGGTCGGCGTCGATCGGCGGCCGTCAGGCGGCGGCGTCGATCTCCCGGCAGACGGCGTCGGTGAAGGCCGTGGTGGTGGCGGTGCCCTTGAGGTCCCGCGTCAGGGTGGTGCCGGCCGCGAGCACCCGCATCAGGGCGGCGAGGACGCGATCGGCGGCGGCGCCCTCGCCGATGTGGCGCAGCATCATCAGCGCCGACAGCAGCAGCGCCGTGGGGTTGGCCAGGCCCTGGCCGGCGATGTCCGGCGCCGAGCCGTGCACCGCCTCGAACACCGACGCCTTGAGGCCGATGTTGGCGCCCGGCACGACGCCGAGGCCGCCGACCAGGCCGGCGCACAGGTCGGACACGATGTCGCCGTAGAGGTTCGGCAGCACGATGACGTCGAACTGCTCCGGCCGCATCACCAGCTGCATGCAGGCGTTGTCGACGATCTTCTCCTCGTAGGGAATGTCCGGGAACGTCTTGGCGATCTTGCGCGCGCTCTCGAGGAACAGCCCGTCGCTCATCTTCATGATGTTCGCCTTGTGGACCGCCGTCACCTTCTTGCGGCCGTAGGTGCGCGCGTGCTCGAAGGCGAACTGGGCGATGCGCTCGGAGGCCGTCGCCGTGATGATCTTCAGGCTCTCGACCACGCCGGGCACGATGCGTGTGCTCGAGGCCGGCGTAGAGGTCCTCGGTGTTCTCGCGGACGATGACGAGGTCGACGTTCTGGAAGCGCGACGGCACGCCCGGCAGGTTGTAGACCGGGCGCAGGTTGGCGTACAGCTCGAGCGCCTTGCGCAGGCCGACGTTGACGCTGGTGAAGCCCTCGCCGATCGGCGTCGTCACCGGGCCCTTCAGCGCGACCTCGATTGGCGATGATCGAGTCGAGCAGCGTCTGCGGCAGCGTCTTGCCGGTCTTCTCGACGGCGAGGACGCCGGCGTCGTGCGTCTCCCAGTCGATGACCACGCCGGACACCTGCGAGGATGCGGACGACGGCCGCGGTGACCTCGGGGCCGATCCCGTCGCCGGGAATGAGGGTGATGCGATGCGCCATTGGAAGCCTAGGGTCGCTGAACCACGCGGATCGAGCGGAGGATCGTCTCGGCCGTGCCGCACGCGGCGGCGCTCTGGCACGAGGCGAACACGCTCAGGTGGACGTCCGGGCTGAGGCGGGCTTGCAGCTCCAGCTCGAACGGGCGGCCCGGCCGGCCGCCGGAGGCGCGGTGCCAGCGGTGCAGCTGTCCCTGCGGGCCATCGACGACGATCGGCTCGGACGTCACGGTGTCCTGCCCCTGCGCCGCCACCGAGCGGACGCCGTCGGGGCTCAAGTAGACGTGGACCTCGAAGGTGCGGCCGTTCAGCGAGACGTTGGCGCCCTCGGTGGGATCGTGCGTCGCGACGGCGAGATCGGCCGGCGCCGCGAAGGAGACCCGGAAGCCGGCGAAGTGCCGCAGCCAGCCGGCCGGATCGCCGCCCGGGATCACCGGCGCCGGCGGCAGGATGGCGGGGGCGGCCGGCGCGCCGGGGCCCGAAGGCGGCGGGGCGGGCGGTTCGGCATCGGGCACGGCGCCGGGCGAGCGCAGGACCTGCGCCGAGGCGATGATGTCGGCGGCGACGGCCTCGTCGGCCGACCCCTGCCAGCGGGCCAGCGCCGCCAGGCGATCGCCGCCGCTGCCGGTGTCCGGCACCCACACGGCGAGCTCCGATTCCCACAGCCCGCCGTCGGTCACGATCGCGTTCGCCGGTCGGCCGTTCATCGACAGCGCCCGCACCCGCTCGCCGCGGCGGAGCGGGCGATTGGTCGAGGAGTCGCCCGGCGCGAGGTGCGGCGCCGCGATGAGCACCACGCGGACGCGCGGTCCCTCGACGAAGGCGGCGGTGACCACCGGCGACGGATTGGGCGTGCAGGTGAAGCCGGCGGGCAGGGCCACGCTCAGGACGTCGCCGCACGCGGTGCGCTTGGGCGCCGGCGGCGCCGGTGGTGGCGGCGTACTGCAGGCGGCCGCCAGGGCGAGCAGTAGCGCCGCTCCTGCCGACCCCGCCATCCCCTTGCACATGGCGGCATTGTAGCGGATGGCGGGCCCGCCCCGGGGCCTCGCCGACGCTCTAATTCGCCGTCCGAACGAGCCCCGGACGCTGTGGTACACTCCCCGTTTCCCGGAGGTTGATTGTGCCCGTAGACGTCAAGGTGAACACCGCTGCGCTCAAGAACATCGCCACCCAGCTCCGCATCGACTCGGTGAAGTCGACGAGCGAAGCCGGCAGCGGCCACCCCACCACGTGCTGCTCCGCCGCGGAGATCGTGTCGACGCTGTTCTTCGGCGAGATGCGCTTCGATCCGCAGACGCCGCAGAGCGATCAGAACGACCGCTTCGTGCTCTCGAAGGGCCATGCCGCTCCGATCCTCTACGCCGCCTGGGCCGAAGCCGGCCTCTTCCCGCGCAGCGAGGTGATGAAGCTGCGCGAGTACACCTCCGACCTCGAGGGCCACCCGACGCCCCGCCTCAACTTCGTCGACCTGGCGACGGGCTCGCTCGGCCAGGGCCTCGCCGCCGCCGTCGGCATCGCCCTCAACGCGCGCCGCATCGGCTCGCCGGCCCGCACCTACGTGGTGATGGGCGACGGTGAGTCGGCGGAAGGCTCGGTGTGGGAAGCCGCCCAGATGGGCGAGTTCTTCAAGCTCGATACGATCTGCGCGGTGACCGACGTCAACCGACTCGGCCAGAGCCGCGCGACGCAGCTCGGACACGACCTCGAGCAGCTCGCCGCGCGCTGGCGCGCCTTCGGCTGGCACGCCATCGTCGTCGACGGCCACGACGTCGACGCGCTGCTCGCCGCCTACGCCGAGGCGCGCAAGACCGCCGGCAAGCCGACGATGATCCTGGCCCGCACGCTCAAGGGCAAGGGCGTGTCGTTCGCCGAGAACAAGGACGGCTGGCACGGCAAGGCCTTCAAGAAGGGCGAGGAGCTCGACAAGGCGCTGGCCGAGCTCGAGTCGCAGTACATCAAGGACGCCGGGCCGCGGGCGCCGATCCCGGCTCCGGAGAAGAAGGGGTCGGTCCCCGATCTCAAGCCGAAGGCGCCCGGCGCGATGCCGGCCCCGGCCTACAAGATGGGCGAGCTGGTCGCCACCCGCGAGGCCTACGGCACCGCGCTGGCCAAGCTGGGCGCGCTCGATCCGCGCGTCGTGGCCCTCGACTCGGACGTCGGCAACTCGACGTTCAGCGACCGCTTCGAGAAGCAGTTCCCGGATCGCTTCTACCAGGCGTTCATCGCCGAGCAGGGGATGATGGGCGCGGCGATGGGCCTCGCCAGCCGCGGCGCCATCGCCTTCCCGTCGACGTTCGCGTGCTTCCTGAGCCGCGCCTACGACTTCGCCCGCATGGCCAACATCAGCATGCTGAACGTCAAGATGGCCGGCTCGCACGCCGGCGTCTCGATCGGCGAGGACGGCCCGTCGCAGATGGCGCTCGAGGATCTGGCGATGATGCGCGCCGTCGGCGGCTGCGCCGTGCTCTACCCGTCCGACGCGGTCAGCACCGAGCGGCTCCTGGCGTTGATGGCCTACGAGCACCACGGGCCGGCCTACATGCGCACGTCGCGGCCGAAGACCCCGGTGATCTACGACGCCTCGACGACCTTCCGGATCGGCGGCTCGCACGTGATCCGCTCGAGCGCCACCGACCGGGTGACGATCGTCAGCGCCGGCATCACGCTGTTCGAGGCGCTCGGTGCCTACGACACGCTGCAGAAGCAGGGCATCAACGCCCGCGTCATCGACCTCTACTCGCTGCAGCCGATCGACACCGAGACGCTGCAGAAGGCCGCCACGGAAACCGGCTGGATCGTGACCGTCGAGGATCACTACCCGGCCGGCGGCATCGGCGAGGCGGTCATGAACGCGGTCGCCCCGATCGGCGGCAAGGTGCACCAGATCGCGGTGCGCGAGCTGCCGCGCAGCGGCCGGCCCGAGGAGCTGGTCGAGAAGTTCGGCCTGTCGGCGTCGCACATCGTCGACGCAGTGACGTCGCTCCTGTAAGCACCTTGCCTCGATTCCGGCCGCTCCTCCCGCTCGCCCTCGCCTCGGCCGGGTTCGCGGGAGGGTGGCTGGCGCCCGACCCGGCCGCCCTGGCGCAGCCGACCGCCTCGCTCGGGCGGCGGCCAGGGGCTGGCCGCGGCGCACGATCCCGCCTGGGCGCCGGTCGGCGGACGCATCGCCCTCTCCATTCGCGATCAGATCTGGACGCTCGACGCCGACGGCCGCGACCCGCGCGTCGTCGCGCGCTGGCCGGATCGTGCCGGCGGCCTCGAGCGCGATCCGGCCTGGTCGCAGCGACGGGCGGCAGCTCGCGTTCGCGGCCCGTCGCGACGACGCCGGCTTCGACCTCTACCTCGTCGACGCCCGCGGCGGCGTCCCGCGGCGCGTCACGACGCGGGCCGGCGACGAGCGCTGGCCGTCGTGGCTGCGCGACGGGCGCCTCGTCTTCGCCGCCCGCGAGCGCGGGCAGTGGGACCTGCACATCGTCGATCCGGCGCGCCCGGGTTCGGGCGTCGAGCGCCTGACCGACACGACGACCGACGAGACGGAGCCGCGCGTCTCGCCCGACGGGCGACTCGTCGCGTTCGTCTCGACGCGCGACGCCGCCGACGGCGAAGCCGACCTGTGGCTCCTGGAACTGAGCGGCGCGGATGGTCGCCACGGCCGCCGGTCCCGCCCGGCCGCGAGCCCGAGGTGCTGGTCGGGGAGCGCGGCGCCGAGTCGGCGCCGGCCTGGGCGCCGGACGGCACCCGACTCGCCTACGCCGTCACCCGGTCCGGGGCCGGGTCGATCCGCGTCGTCGAGGTCGACCCGCCCGAGCCTGGTGTCGCCGGGGCCGATGCCGACGCGCCGCCGGTCGTGGTCTCGCGACGCCCCGGCCAGGTCGCCTGGTCGCCGGACGGACGCACGCTGCTCGTCACCGACCTGCCGACCCGCGACCAGGGCTACAACGGCGAGCCGGAGCGGGGCGACGATGGCGCCCGTCCGACCTTCCCGGCGCCGACGGATCCGGGCGCGCGGTTCCTCGACGCGCCGTCGCCGGTGGATGCGACGACCCGGCCCTTCCGGGCCTCGGTGCGCACGTCGGCGGCCCACCGCCTGGCGACGTTCGACGCCGTCTGGGACGCGCTGGTCCGCCGCGCCCGGCCGGATGCCGGCCGCACCGCCGCCTGGCACGCGCTGCGCGACCGCCTGCGTCCGCGCGCCGCCGCGGCCGTCGACGACGCGGCGCTGGAGGACGTCACCGACGCGCTGATCGCGGAGGCGCCGCATATCGCGCCGGCCGTCACCAGCCGCGGCGGCCTCGTCGTGTCGGCGCATCCGCTGGCCTCCGAGGCCGGCGCGCGGGCGCTGCGGGCCGGTGGCAACGCCATCGACGCCGCCATCGCCGCCTCGTTCGCGCTCGGCGTGGTCGAGCCCGACGCGTCGGGCATCGGCGGCGACGGCATGGCGCTGGTGTGGCGCGCCGGCGCGCCGGCGCCGGTCGTCGTCGACTTCAAGGACCAGGCGCCGGCGGCGGCGTCGCTCGACCATCCCGCCGTGCTCCGTGACGGCCGGCTGGTCGAGCACGGCCCGGCCGCGCTGAACGTCCCCGGCGTCGTCGCCGGCATGGATCATCTGCACCGGCGCTTCGGCAGTGGCCGCGTGGCCTGGGCGGAGCTGATCGCGCCGGCGATCGACCAGGCCAGCGGCGGATTCGTGCTCGACGGCGCCCTGCCGGCGACGATCGCGGCAGCCCAGGGGACGCTGCGCCGCTACGAGTCGGCGCGCGCGCTCTTCCTGCCGGGCGGCCGATTGCCGCAGCCAGGCGATCGCTTCATCAACGCCGACCTCGCGGCGACCTTGCGCACCATCGCCGCGCAGGGGGCCGACGCGTTCTATCGCGGCGACCTGGCGCGCCGCATGGTCGACGACCTGGTGGAGCACGGCGGCATCCTGTCGCGCGAGGACCTCGAGCAGTATCGGGTCGTCGAGCGGACGCCGGTGCGGGGCATCTATCGCGGGCACGTCGTCTTCTCGACGCCGCCGCCGGTCGCCTCCGGGACGGCCCTGATCGAGGTGCTCCAGACGCTCGATCGGCGGCCGCTCGCCGCCGGCGCGCGGCTCGCCCGCGACACCGACGTCGCGCACGTGCTGATCGAGGCGTTCCGCCACGCGCACCCGGTGCGGGCCGCCGATCCGGCTTTCTGGCCGGATCGGAGCGCCGCGCACCTCGATCCGGCGCATGCCATCGAGCTCTCCGGGCTGATCGATCCCGGGCGGGCCTCGTCCCGTCGTCCGGCGACCGACGAGGACGGCGCAACGCCGGCGGGGAGCGGCGCCGCCGCCACCACGCCCGTCGACGGCGACGGCGCATCGCCGCGCCTCGGCCGCGGCACGTCGGCGCTGGTGACCGCCGATCGCGACGGCAACGTGGTCGTCGTCACGCAGACGCTCAGCACGTGGGGCGGCAGCTTCTACGCGTCGCGAGGCCTGGGCTTCCTCTACAACAACCACCTGCGGACGGCCCGCGGCCGACGGGGTACGCCCGGCGCGCTGACGCCGCTGGCGCGATCGTCCTCGACCAACGCCTCGACGATCGTCTGCCGCGAGGTCGATGGCCGGCTGGTGCCGCGGCTGGCGCTCGGTGCCGCTGGCAGCGCGTGGATCGTGCCGTCGGTCGTCGAAGTGATCATGGGCGTCGTCGACGGCGGGCTCGACGTGCAGGCGGCGGTCGAGGCGCCGCGGTTGCGCGTCGACGAGAGCGGCCAGGTGCAGATGGAGGATCGCTTCCCGCGCCGCCTGGTCGGCGAGCTGGCCGGGCGCGGCCACGTCCTGTCGCGGATCGGCGCCAAGGGCGAGCTCCGCCAGGGATTCGTCTCGGCGGTGGCGTTCGGCCCGGGTCCAGGGGCTCTGGCGGCGGGGGCCGATCCGCGCCGCTCCCACGCCGCCGTCGCCGTGCCGTGACGCTTTCCGCTCACGGCGTGAGCCGGCTGGACCGGCGTACCGCTTCCGCTGATAAAGTGAGCGCCGTGTCGACCGCCGTCCGGTGCTTCGCGCTCGTCGCAGCCTTGCTGATTCCTGTCTCGGCGATGGCTGCGGATGTCCAGCCCGCCGCCTCCGACGCCGCGCCGGCGACGCGCGCCGAGGCGTGGCGCCGCCTGCGGGCCGAGAAGTCGACCCGCCTGCACGCCTACGTGCCGAAGGCCGTCGAGAAATTTTCGGTCCGCTTCGAGGACGAGATCCTCCCGCGGCTGACGACGCCGCGCAGCGGCATCTTTCCGTTCGTCGGCCGCATCACCTCGGGCGGCGGCTTCGCGCTCGGCCCCGGCTACCGGCTGCTCGGCGTCGGCGGCGCCGACTGGACGAGTTACGGCGCCGGGTCGCTCAAGGGCTACTGGCAGGTCGAAAGCCGCCTGATGTGGACGAAGCTGGCCGGCGGACGTGGCTACGCCAGCGCCTACGGCCGCTATTTCCGTTTCCCGCGCGAAGACTTCTACGGCCTCGGGCCGGAGAGCGATCGCGCCGACCGCACCGACTTCGACCTCCGCCAGGGCACCGTCGGGTTCACCGCCGGTCTGCGGCCGACGCCGTGGTTCACCGTCGGCGGCGTCACCGAGTACCTCCGGCCGCGCCTCGGGCCCGGCGGCGACAACAAGGTGCCGAACGCCCCGGAGATCTTCCGGCCCGATCAGCTGCCCGGCTTCGCCGAGCAGCACGATTTCATCCGCGTCGAGGGCTTCGCCGACGCGCACACCGCGGCGCCGTTCATGAACCCGCGCCGGGGCGGCAAGTACCGGGTGGCCGTGGCGCGGTATACCGATCGCAGCGGCAACGAGGACGGGTTCACCCGGGTCGACGTCGACGTGCAGCAGTACGTGCCGTTCTTCAACGAACGGCGCGTCTTCGCCCTGCGCGCCCTCGGATCGTTCAGCGACGTCGCCGGCGAGGCGGAGATGCCGTTCTATCTGATGCGGACGCTCGGCGGCGGCCAGACGCTGCGCGGGTTCCGCGACTTCCGCTTCCGCGATCGGCATCTCCTGGCGGTGCAGGCCGAGTACCGCTTCGAGATCCTGACCGCGCTCGACGGGGCGATCTTCTACGACGCCGGCCAGGTGGCGCCGCGCCTCGATCGCCTGCGTTGGCGCGACTTCGAGCGCGACTGGGGCTTCGGCTTCCGCTTCGGCGGCAACGGCGGCGTCTTCCTCCGCCTCGATCTGGCCTACGGCGGCGAGGGCCCGCGCACCTGGCTACGCTTCGGGCACGTGTTCTGACGTCGTGACGATCACCGGCGCCGCCGGCGACTGCGGTCCCTTGCTGTCGGTCAGCAGGATCGGCTGGGCGACCGGGATGACGTCGCCGAACGCCGTCCCGAAAATCTCCCACGAGACCACGAACACCGCCGCCAGGATCGGCCCGATGATGAACCCCATCGGCCCGAACGCGGCGATCCCGCCCAGCGTCGAGAACAGGATCATCAGGTCGTGCATCTCGGTGTCGCGGCCGACCAGGCGCGGCCGCAGCACGTTGTCCACCGAGCCGACGATCAGGGCGTTGAACAGCGTCAGGCCGAGCGCCGACTGCCACTGGCCCTGGATGGCCAGCACGATCACCGCCGGCACCCACACCAGCGCGCCGCCGACGACGGGCAGCACCGACAGGACGACCATCATGGTGCCCCAGAAGAGCGCGCCGTCGATGCCGGCCGCCCAGAACGACAGGCCGCCGAGCGTGCCCTGCGCGATGCCGATGACCAGCGTGCCGCGCAGCGTGGCCCGCGTCACCGAGACGAACTTGTCGAGGACCAGCTCCTTCTCGGCCTCGCGCAGCGGCAGGAAGCTGGTCAGCTTGCGCAGCAGCGACGGCCCGTCGATCAGCAGGAAGAACAGCGTGTAGAGCAGGATGAAGAACTGCAGGATCGCCGAGGCGGTGCCGGCGGTGGTCGCCGAGATCGAGGACGACCGCGAAGCGCCCGAGGTTGCCGATCAGCTCGCCGGCGCGGGCCAGGATCTGCGCCCGGTAGGGCGCGATGTGCTCGTAGAACGGCAGCTTCTCGAGCAGCGACGGCAGCTGGTTGGGGTGGGCGACCATCTCCTGGATGCGCGGCGCCACCGCGGTCGACAGCCGCAGCGCCTCGCTGGCGACCAGGCCGAGCACGAGCGCCAGCGGCACCACGATCACGATCAGCACGACGAGCACGGTCACGAGGGCGGCCAGCCACCCGCGCTCGCCGGTCAGCGCGTAGAGGCGGCGATACATCGGATGGAACAGGCCGGCCAGGATTGCGGCCAGCACGACCGTCATGACGAAGCCCCACACCATCCACAGGAAGGCGGCGGTGACGCCGATGACGAGCAGGAGCACGAATCCGCGGCGGAAGCGGTCGCCGTTCTGTAGCGTGTCGGTCATGGCTTGGGGGCGGTGAGCATGCCTGCGTCATGATAGTGCGCCCGCGCCGCTGATGTCGCCGGCACCCGAGGACGGAGGGGACATGCAACGCACGCAGGTAGCTGGCGCGATGGCCGGCATGATCGTGGCGCTCGTGGGGATCGCCGGGTGTGGTGGGACCGGGAGCAACGGCGCCACCGGCGGTCCGGCCGGCGGCGGCAGCCCGGGCGGCGGGCAGCGGGCGCTGACGCTGGCGGTGATTCCCAAGGGCTCGACGCACGAGCACTGGGCCCGCGTCCGCATCGGCGCCGAGAAGGCCGCCGCCGAACTGTCCGCGGCCGGCACGCCGGTCCAGGTGCATCTGGAAGGGGCCGATCCGCGAGGACGATCGCGAGCAGCAGATCCAGGTCGTCGAGGGCTTCATCAGCCAGGGCGTGCAGGGCATCGTGCTGGCGCCGCTCGACAGCCGCGCCTTGAACCGACCGGTCGAGGAGGCGGCGCAGGCGGGGATTCCCGACCGTGGTCTTCGACTCGGCCCTCGAGCCGCCGCACCGGGCCGTCAGCTACGTCAGCACCGACAACGGCAAGGGCGGCCGCCTGGCCGGCCGGCGGATGGGCGAGCTGCTCAAGGGGAAGGGCACCGTCCTGATGCTGCGCTACCAGGAAGGATCGGCGGCGACCGAGGAGCGCGAGGCCGGCTTCCTCGCCGAGCTGAAGGCCGGCTTTCCTGGCGTCAAGGTCATCTCCGCCGATCAGTACGCCGGCCCGACCCGCGACACCGCCAAGCGCGCCTCCGAGAACCTGTTGAACCGCTTCGCCTCCCGCGTCGACGGCATCTTCGCGTCGAACGAATCGGCCACCGCGGGCATGCTCCTCGCGCTCCAGGACATCGGCAAGGCCGGCGCGATCACCTTCGTCGGCTTCGACTACAGCGCCAGCTTCATCGAGCCCCTGCGCAAAGGCGAGCTGAAGGGCTTCATCGTGCAGCACCCCGTCAACATGGGCTACCTGTCCGTGAAGACGATGGTGGCCTACCTGAAGAAGGAACCGGTGCCGCCCAGCGTCGACACCGGCGTCGAGCTGGTGACGTTGGAGAATCTGCAAGATCCAAACATCCAGGCGGTCATCAACCCCAAGTAGCTCGGAGGTCTCGGAGGTGCTCGGAGCATGCTCGGAGCTTGCTCCGAGCAACTTGCCGTTTCTGCGATCCGGCGAGGTGGCATGAAGGTTGGATTGGTGTCTGGCGCCCTGTGCTCCCCCGGGCGGAGTAACGATGCCGAGACATGCCGATCCACCGCAACGCCGGTCACGTGTTCCACGTCATGAGCCGTGCGACTCGTGGCCAGGTGCTCTTCCGCGATCCGAGCGACTACCAGTTGTTCCAGGCGCTCCTGGCGCGTGCGCTCGAGGAGCGGCGCCATTCGGATGCTGGCCTACTGCCTGATGCCGAACCATTGGCACATGGCGCTCTGGCCAGACGGCGACGACCAGATCTCCGGCTTCGTGCAGTGGCTGTGCGCCGTTCACGCCAGACGCCTGCACCGGAAGCGCGGAACGTCCGGCTGCGGCGCGGTGTACCAGTCGCGCTTCAAGGCCGTTCCCGTCCACACCGAAACGCACTTCTATCGCGTGCTGCGCTACATCGAGCGCAATGCGGTGCGCGCGGAGCTCTGTGCGCGCGCCGATGAGTGGCCGTGGTCCAGCGCCTCGCGTGAGGGCCGTGGCCTCGGCATCGTGATCGCGGATTGGCCGGTGCCGCGCCCGCCGCACTGGCTCGACTTCGTCAACGACGACGAGCCGTTCGCCGATCTCGAGTTCATTCGAGCGCAAACGGCGTCCGGCGATGCCATCGGTCCGGTCGGTCTTCGTGGCGACAACTGCGCGCTTGTCGACTGACGGCGCTCGCAGAATCGACGACCAGCGCATGGGCCAGCCATCCATCACCGGATGGCAAATTCTGCCAGTTGCTCGGAGCACGCTCCGAGCACGCTCCGAGCACGGCTCAGCCGAGGCGCTTCAGGATGATCTTGGCGCGGCGGAACCAGGGGCGCTCGCGGCGGGCGAGGTAGCGGGGCATCGTCGCCTTCTTGTCGAGGACGCGCTGGGCCCAGTGCCGCGCCTCGGCCGGACGCTTGGCCTGCTCGAGGAACTCGGCGTAGTGGACCGCCAGCTCCGACGCCGTCGACAGCGCGGTCGCCTGCTTGAACCACGCCTCGGCGTCCTCGGCGTGGCCGAGACGGGCGCAGACGTGCGCGAGGAGGCCGGCGGCGCGGTGGAAATCGTACTTCGGATCCTCGGTGACGACGCGCGAGAAGTCGCCGAGGGCGGCCTGTGGATCGTCGAGGGCCAGGGCGGCGAGCCCGCGCCGGTAATAGGGATCGACCGTCGCCGTGCGCGGCGTGATCGCGCGATCGTAGAGCTCGCGCGCCTTGGCCGGCTTGTCGTCCTCGAGGTAGAGGTCGGCGAGTTCCTCGAGGTTGCCCGACGACGGGTTGTCGAGGATGGTCCGCTCCAGCTCGCGGATCCGCCGGCGCCGCGGGAACATCTGGAAGGTGCCGCGCAGCAGCCCGGCGTCGGGCAGCACCTCGACGAAGATGTAGGCCAGCGAGCCGAGCGGCCCGAACATCAGGATGATCCACAGCCAGTAGGTGTTCGGCCTCCGGCGGACGAAGTGGATCACGCACCCGATCTGGAGCAGGATGCCCCAGTTGAAGTAGAAGCCGAGGATGTCACCCATGACGCGGTGGTGACGATGCTGACAGTGACCGTGACGACGGCGCGTGCGGCAGTCGGTCTCGCGCTACGACGTCACGAGCTCGGTCGAATCGAGCGCCGCTGCCTTCGGGCTCGGCACGTAGTCGACCAGCCGGCCGTTCTTCGGGATCTTCAGCGCGACCGGAACGGCGTCGGGGAGCGGGACCGCCTTCTTCGGATTGGCGTAGACGGCGTGCTTGCCGTGCGTCTTGTACCACTCGGCGACGGTCGCGTTCTTGTGCATCTTCTCGACGATCTGCCGCCAGCCGACGCCCGTGTTGTAGGCGCAGAAGGAGATCTCGCCCATGCTGCGTGCCGTACGGGATGATGCACATCTCGGTGCGGCGGAAGTCGTAGTTGAAGAGATCCTGGAACCACATGCCGGCGACGAACAGCATCCGCCACTCGTCGCCCTTGCGGTCGCCCTTGGTGTCGTCGTTCAGGCGGCCGCCGAGCGCGCCGCCGCTCTGCTTGTCGAACTTCTTCAGCAGGTGCTTGAGGGCGAAGCCCTCCGGCGCCTTCGACGGGTCGTAGTTGCGCAGCAGGCTCAGCGCCATCTGCAGCTTGGTGATCTTCGGCCGGCGGCGCGGTGTCCGAGATGTGCGTGGCGTCGGCGATGAAGCGCTCGACGTCGAGGAACTCGGTGACCGGCATCCACTTCTTGGTCTTCTTGTTGACCAAGAACGCGGTGCCGATGCCGCAGTTCGGGTGGCAGCCGCACTTCATCGTGCCCCAGTCGGCCTCGGCGCCCTTGAGCAGGTCGGTGACGTCGACGAACGGCCCCATCGCCGAGAGCGGGAACCAGTCGCGCAGCGGCTCGGTGACGCCGGTCTGGCCCTTCACGTCGTGGGCGAGGTGGGTCAGCGTGTAGCGCTGCCGCTGCCGGTCGGCGTCGGAGATGTCCTCGTCGCGGCCGGTGAACCACACCGGCTGGAACGAGACGACGGTGATCTTGTCGCAGTTCTCGATCGCGAAGTGGATGATCGGCCCGACCTGGTCGTTGTTCACCGCGTTGACGATGGTGACGACCAGGCACACGTCGATGCCGGCCTGGTGGAGGTTCTCGATGGCGCGCAGCTTGACGTCGAACAGGTTGCCGACCTTGCGGTGGGCGTTGGCGTCGTTGTCGACGCCGTCGAACTGCAGGTAGGCGATGCGCAGGCCGGCCTTGGCCGCGGCCTTGGCGAACTCCGGCTCCTGCGCGAAGCGGATGCCGTTGGTCGCGCCTGGACGCTGAAGTAGCCGACCTTGCGGGCGTAGGCGATGGCCTCGAGGAAGTGCGGCGAGAGCGTCGGCTCGCCGCCCGAGAACTGCACCGTCATCTGCCGGCGCGGCTTGATCGAGATGGCGTCGTCGAGCATCTTCTTGACGTCGTCCCAGGTCAGCTCGTGGACGTAGCCGACCTGGTTGGCGTCCATGAAGCACGGGTCGCACATCATGTTGCAGCGGTTGGTCAGGTCGACGGTGAGGACCGACCCGCGGCCGTACTTGATGGTCGAGGTGCCGTGGTTGTGGAGCGTCTCGGTGACCGCCTTGAAGTCGCGGCCCGGGAACAGGTTCTCGATGCGGGTCAGGAAGTTGGCGTCGATCGCCAGCGTGTCGGTGAAGGTGCCGTGGACGGGGCAGGTCTTCTCGACGATGACCGTGCCGTTGCGCTCGACGATCTGCGCCTTGATCTCGCCGACCTGCTCGTTGACGAGCGTCTCGATCGACTGCTCGCCGGACAGGATCGCGCTCGCGGGCCTCCTTGACGCAGGTCGGGCAGAGCGAGTCGGTCGTGCGCGGCCAGCCCAGCGGTGGCTTCGTGCGCTCGTGGCTCTTCATCGAGCGGCGCCGGCGCCCACTTGGGCTGGAAGGTGCTCGACTCGAGCCGACGATTGACGGCCTGAAACGCGGGCCAGGCGAGACGCGCGGCGCTCGTGAGCACCGTTTCGACGGGACGCCAGACGTTGATGGTCACAGGGTCGTCATCCTCGCTCTGCACGCCGGCTCATCGGGAGAAAGGCCGGCTGAATCGCCTGAAATCTTACGATTTCGGAGCAAAACTATAACACGCCGCGGTCGGGCCGGACCCTAGGGCACTCCCTCGCCGGCCGGTCCCAAGACCAGTTTTTCCAACGCCTTGCGGCTGACCTTGCCGCGGTCGTCCCGGGGCAACTCTGCGACGAGCACGAGCAGCCGGGGAATCTTGTAGGCGGCCAGGCGCTCGGCGCAGAACGCCCGCAGCGCGACCACGCCCAGGGAGCCGTCCCGGGGCACGACGCAGGCCGCCAACTGCTCGCCGCGGCGCTCGTCCGGCAGGCCGAAGACGCGGGCGTCGGCGACCAGCGGGTGGGTCCGCAGCATCGCCTTCGACTTCGTCCGGCTGCACCTTGCGACCGGCGACGTTGACGAACGCGGACACCCGGCCCGTCAGTCGCAGCCGTCCGTCGGCGCCCAGGGCCCCCAGGTCGCCGGTGAGGAACCCGCCGTCGACGAAGGCGGCGTCGTCGGCGCCGGCGGCGTAGCCGCTCGACACCGCCGGCCCGGTGACGTGGATCCGGCCGGTGCCGGGCGTGCGCCGCGTCGTCGGGCCAGAAGGCGAGCGTCACGCCGGGCACCGGCCGGCCCATCGTCACCTCGCCATCGGGATCGGGGCTCGGCGTCGTAGGCGATGCCGGCCGTCTCGCTCGTCCCGTAGAGCGAGTGGATGCGTCGCCCGGTGTGCTCGGCGAAGGCCTGTGCCGTGGCACGGTCGAGCGGCGCCCCGGCCGAGATCATCGTCTCGAGCGTGGCCGGCCACGGACAGCCGTCGCGCACGAGCGCGACCAGGCGATCGAACATGAACGGGACGCCGGGGAAGAGCCGGGCCCCGGCCCGCACCGCGTCGTCGAGGATCTGGGCCGGCACGAAGGTGTCGCGCAGGACCACCGGCGTGCCCTGCAGCAGCAGCGGCCCGACGATGTTGCCGAGCGCGTAGGAGTGCGACACCGGAATGGCGCCGACCTGCCAGTCGTCGGGACGGATGCCCATCGCCTCGATCAGCGCGCGCGCCGTCGGCGGCGATCTGGTCTTCGGTCGTCACCGTCGCCTTCGGCACGCCGGTCGAGCCCGAGGTGAGCTTGAGCATCGCCGACCGGACCGGCCGGCGTCGGCGCCGATCGGCTGCGACGGATCGGCGCGGCGGGCGAGCCGCAGGCCGCCCGGCAGACCGTGCTCGCCGGCGCCCGCGCGTCCCTCGGGGACGACCATCGCCGACGCGTCGAAGCGGGCGGCCACCGCTTCGGCTTCGGCCGCCGGCGCGCTGCCGTCGATCGGCAGCAGCGCGGCGCCGACGTCGAGGCAGGCGAGCAGCAGCGAGAAGTAGCCGGTGCGGTTGCCGACGTGCGCCGCCGACGGCGTGGCCGGGGCCGATCCCGAGGCGGCGCAGCTCGCCGGCGGTCGCCGCCGCGTCCGCCTGGAGCTGGCCGCGCCGTCACGACGCGGCGTTCGGCGGGCGCGTCGATCAGCGGGGCGTCCGGCGTGTCGCGCGCGTGGCGCCGCGGCGGCGTCGACGAGCTCCGCCATCCGCGCGTCAGGCGCCGCGGACCGCGGCGCCGTCGTCGTCGATCGCCGGGTCCGCGGCCGGGCGATAGAGCAGGCCGAACAGCGGCGTCGCCATCAGCGTCGTGGCGAGCGTCATCAGCACCAGGATGGTGAACAGCGTCGGCGTGATCAGGCCGCGCTCGCGGCCGATGTTGAGCAGGATCAGCTCCATCATGCCGCGGGCGTTCATCAGCGTGCCGATGCCGAGCGCCTCGGCCTGCGTCGCGCCGTTCAGCCGGGCCGCCAGCCAGCAGGCGACGCCCTTGCCGAGGCAGGCGATCAGCGAAGATGGCGACGGTCGATCAGCCACAGCGACGGCGTGGCGACCAGGCCGAGCTCGGTGTGGAGCCCCGAATACACGAAGAACAGCGGCAGGAACAGGCCCAACGTGACCGGGCCGATCAGGCGCTGCAGCCCTTCGCGTCAGCATGCCCGCGCGGCACCGCCGTGCCGAGGATGAACGCGCCGAACACCGAGTGGACGCCGACCCGGTCGGTGAACCAGGCGGCCAGCATCAGCAGCATCAGCACGGTGCCGACGCATCGCTGCGACAGCTCGCCGGTGGCGTCGGCCTCGCGGGCCTGGCGCCGCAGGTAGGGGCGCAGCGGGCCGTAGACGACGACGGCGTAGGCGAAGGCGCCGACGAAGGCGATCACGGCGATCGACATGTCGCCCTTGAAGCTGGCGACGACGACCGCGAAAATCAGCCAGGCCGCCACGTCGTCCATCGCGCCGGCGGCCAGCGCCATCGTGCCGATGCCGGTGCCGGTCAGCCCCCGCTCGTGGAGGATCCGCGCCATCACCGGGAAGGCCGTGATCGACAGCGACGCGCCCATGAACAGCGCCGCCTGGCTGAGGGTCAGCGACGCGCCGAAGAACCCGCCGGAGCCGTGCAGGAAGATCGCCGCGCCGATCCCGAGGGCGAACGGCGCCAGGATGCCGGTCAGCGAGACCGCGGCCGCCTGCTTGAGCGAGCGGCGCAGCAGCCCGCCCTCGAACTCCAGGCCGACCGTGAACATGTAGAGCGTCAGCGCGATCTGCGACAACGCCGTAGACGATGGGCATCGCCTCGGGCCGGAAGAGATAGGCGGAGACATCAGGGGCCAGCCAGCCGAGCAGCGACGGACCCAGCAGGAAGCCGGTCACCATCTCGGCGATGACCTGTGCCTGCCCGAGCCGCCGCGCGACCCACCCCATCAGCTTGCAGGCGCCGATGATGAGCGGCGAGCAGCAGGAAGAGGTGCAGGGCCAGTTCGGAATTCGCCATCGCGGGGGCGGTCAGTATACTCCCGGCTCATGCCCGACTGGCTCGGCCTGCTGCCGCATCGTCCGCCCATGCGACTCGTCGCCGAGGTGGTCGAAATCGAGCCCGGAATACGGGCCGTCTGTCGTCGTCCGACGGCGGCCGACGACTGGTTCTTCGACGGCCATTTTCCCGGCGAGCCGGTCGTGCCGGCCATCGTGCTGGTCGAGCTGCTGGCGCAGACCGGCGGCCTGGCGATCGGCAGCGGCGCGCGCCGCCGGCGAGCCGCTGGCGCTGCGCGTCGCGGCGCTCGGCGGCTTCAAGTTTCCCGGGGCGGCGACGGCGGGCGACGTGCTCGAGGCGACGGCGCGCGTCGCCGGCCGGATGGGCGGGCTCTACAAGATCGAGGGCGAGGTCACCGCCGGCGGGCGCGTCGTCGGCACCGGCGCGATCACGCTGGCCGAAGCGCGCCGCTGAGCGGCAGCTCAGAGCGTGGCGACGCCTTCGATCTCGACCAGCAGCTCGCGCCGGCAGAGGTCGGCCTGGGCGAACTCGATCCGCGCGGTGCGGCCGAACCGTTCGCCGACCATCTCGCGAAGCAGCGGCGCGTCGGTGTCCCGCACGATGTAGACGCGCAGTTCCGTGAAGGCGTCGAAGGCCGCGCGCGGCGCATCGAGCGCGTCGGCGGCGCCGCGAACCTGGCGGCGGGCCGCGGCGACGAGTTCGGCCAGGTTCTCGAACGTCTCCAGCGCCTGCTGTCGGGCATCGCGGTCGTGCAGCGAGTCCTCGCCGACGATGCTGGCGGTGCCGCCGACGAGCAGCGCCGGGGCGCCGACCGCCTGGCCCGACCGTTCGGCAGGCCGCGCACGATGGTGCCGCGCGCGAAGCACGGCGGCAGCGGCCCGTAGCGGGCCGAGTAGCGATAGGCCGGCACCTGGCGCGGGTTCTCGACCGGGAGGCCGGCGTCGGGGCCGCCGAGCGCGTAGATGGCCAGCCCGCCCGAGCCGATGCCCACCGCCGATGCCGTCGGCACCGTCCGGGTGAACAGGGCCGCCTGCCCGAACCACTCCTCGAACGCGGCATAGCGGCCGGCGTTGAACACCATGTAGCGGTCGCGGCCGCCGCCCATGTCGCTGTGGATGCCGGGGACGAAGTTCCAGAACCGGACCGGGTAGTGGCCGCTGGCGCGCAGCGACTCCGCGATCACGCGGTAGGCATCGGCGACGGCCCGCTCGAGGGCCGCGGCATCGAGCGCCGCGCAGTCGGGAATGTGGGAGCCGACCAGCCGCCAGCCGTCCAGATCGGAACGGGTCGACAGCGCCTCGGCGAAGTGTTCGACGGCCCAGGCCGGAGGTTCCGGAGCGAGCGCGGCCAGGACGACGCGCGATCGATCGTCAGCCGGGAGACCGTTTCTCGAAGTCGACATCTACTCCCCGGAAGGCCTGGCCACGACGCCCCGTGCGCGTGAGCCCGACCCGCGCACGGGCCATCGCCGGACCGTCACTTCCGGCCGGACCGTGGTCATGATAGCCGAAACGCTTCGGGACCGCGGCCCGACCGAGCTCGAGCCGGCGCCGCGGCAAACGCTGCTATCATGCGCCGCCTCCAGAATGCCGAGCCAACGCCGTGTCAGGGCGCCCTCGCGGCTCCAGCGCGTCATCCACACCCTGCGGACCGAAGGCGGCAGCCGCGCCCAGGAAGCGTCGGCGATCGGCCTCGGGCTGGCCGTCGGCTTCTCGCCGTTCGTCGGCCTGCATCTCGGGATGTGCATCGGCCTGGGCTGGCTGTTCGGCCTGAACCGGCTCAAGCTCTATCTCGCCGCCAACCTGGTCAATCCGCTGATCATGCCGGCGGTCCTCTTCGGCGAGGTCCAGCTCGGCTCGTGGCTCCGGCGCGGCGAGGCGTACGCCCTGTCGATGGACGCGTTCTCGTCCATGGATCCGTGGCACTTCGGCCTCGACCTGCTGGTCGGCGGCATGCTGCTCAGCGTCGTCGGCGGCGCTCGTCGCCGGCCTGCTGACCTACGCCGCGCTCGGCCGCCGCTACCGCGATCCCGGCTTCACGCAGCTGTCGTCCACGGCGGCCGATCGCTATCTGGGCACGTCGCTGACGGCGTGGGAGTTCGCGCGGGCCAAGATGCGCGGCGATCCGGTCTACCGCGCCGTGCTGGCCTCGGACTGGCTGCCGCGCTCGGGGGTGCTGGTCGACATCGGCTGCGGCCCGGGGCTGCTGCTGGCCCTGATCGCGGAGGCCATCGACGCGGCGCGCGAAGGCCGCTGGCCGCCCGAAGGCTGGCCGCAGCCGCCGGGCGAGCTGCGCCTGGTCGGCGTCGAGCTGCGCCCGCGGGCCGCCGACGTGGCCCGCCACGCCCTCGGCGACGAGGCCGAGATCCACACCGCGGATGCCCGTGACGTCGCCCTGCCGGCGGCGATCGACGTGGTGGCGATCTTCGACGTCCTGCACATGATGGATCGCGAGGCGCAGCGTCCGCTCATCGCCCGCGTCGCGGCGGCGATGCCGCCGGGGGCGGTCCTGCTCGTGCGCGAGGCCGACGCCGCCGCCGGCTGGCGTTTCCGGATGGTGCGCCTCGGCAACACGATCACCGCGCTGATCCGCGGTCGCTGGCGGCCGCGCTTCGCCTTCCGCACCGCGACCGAGTGGCGCGCCGAGCTGACCGGCGCTGGGCTTCGAGGTGTCGCTGGCGCCGATGAGCGAAGGGACGCCGTTCGCCAACGTGCTGCTGGTCGCCCGACGCGTGGCGGCGCCGGCCTCGACGACGGCGTCCTAGTCGACGACGGCGTCCTGCGACGCCCAGTAGTCGTAGAACTGATACCAGGCGTGCGGCGTCTCGCGGATGCAGGCCTCGAGCTGGTCGGCGAAGGCCTGGGCCGCCTGCCGGACGGCCGTCTCGCGATCGAGATCGTGCGGCACATGAATCGGCTGGCCGGGCCGGACCCGGAAGCGGCCCGACGGCATCCGCACCACCGAGCACGGCAGCAGCGGCGCGCCGGTCATGTAGGCGAGCAGCGGCGGCGTGCGCAGGAAGTAGGCGCGCCGGCCGAAGAACGTGACCGGCACCCGGTCGCGATCGACGTGCCGATCCATCAGCATCGCCACGATGCGGTTGTCGGCCAGGCGCCGGCGGATCTGCAGCGCCGTGTCCATCGACTGCCGGACTTCGATCGTGTCGGCGCCGAAGCGCTGCCGGAACTCGATGCGCAGCCGGTTGATCTCCTCGCTCGCCTCGCGCATCGCCACGATGGTCATGGGCAGGTCGAGGGCCCGCATCAGCGCGCCGCCGATCTCCCAGTTGCCGAAGTGGCCGGTGACGAGGATCACGCCCTTGCCGCCGGCGAGGGCCTCGATGAAGGCGCCGCCGTGCAGCTCACAGTCCTCGAACAGCTCGAGCGACTGTGCCTTGCTCAGCGACACCGCGCGGAACATGTCGAGGACGTCGTAGGAGTAGCTGTGGTACGTGCGCAGCGCCAGTGCGTCGACGGCTGCGGGCGTCAGAGTCGGGGAAGGCGCGGCGGAAGTTGTTGGCGAGTCCCGCCCGGGTGCCGCGCAGCGTCCACCAGGCGACGCGGGTGCCGCCGAAGGCGAGCGCACGCGCGATCGGCCGCGGCAGCGTCCGCGCCAGCCAGTAGGTGAACCGGAACATCCCGCCGGTGTTGAAGAAATGACTGGTCCACGTAGCCCGGACGGCGCTGGACGCGGCGGGAGGCTGGGCGACGAAGCGGGGAGGTGCGGACATCAGCAGGGTCGCAGCTGACGCGACCCTGCCGACAGTATAGCGAGAGCCGCCGCCGGCGCGGGGCCGGCGGCGGGGACGGGTGCGGTGCTAGAACGCGTAGCCAGATGAGACGCCGCCGTAGAACTTGGCCCGGCTCGGGTCGTCCGAATCGCCGTAGCCGACGGCGCGGACGCGTGTCGTTGAGACCGATCGACAGGTAGGCGGCCGGCGTGATGGTCAGCTTGCCCACCGGAATCGCCAGCTTGGCGCCCAGGTTGGCGTCGTTCCAGTCGTTGTCGACGATCCACTGCTTGAAGTTGTAGGCGACCGAGAACATCGGGGTCAGCGTCGCCTTGCCTTCGGCCAGCGCGATCGGCTGGCTGACGCCGAACTGCAGGTAGGTGCCGCGCGACAGATCGCCCTCGTCCGCGTCGCCGTCGACGTCGAAGTAGAGCCTTCACGAACGGGTTGCCCGGAGCCGTGAAGGTCGCGCCGGCATAGATCTCGTTGGTCACGCCGACCGCGTCCACGGCCTTGGCGGCCTCGGTGCGATACGGCGGGAACAGGTAGTTGATGTAGCCGACCGAGATGGTCGCGTTGCCGACCGGCTTCGAGTAGTCGATGGTCAGGTCGTGTTCGCGAATCGCCGGGCAGTCGTCCGCGTCGAAGCAGCCGGCGTCGGTCGACGACCAGCTGGACCACGACGTGACGGTCAGACCCTTGGTGCTGACGAAGACCGACGGCTGGAAGGCGAACCCGTCGGTGAGGGCGAACCCGCGCCAGACGTAGTGGCTGAACAGATCGACGTTGACGCCCCCGGTGACGGAAGGGGCCGGCTCTTCGGCGGCCGGCGCCGGCGCGGCGGCGGGAGGCGTCTGCGCCTCGAGGACGACCGACGTCGCCGCGGTGGTCGCCGCTTCGCGGACGGAGGCTGTCGGTGCCGTGGTGGCCGAGCTCCCGGTGGTCAGGCTGACGTTCGCCTGACCCGCATCGGCCTGGAGCGCGAGGAGGAGCCCCAGGCTCGCGGCGGTGGTCAAGGTGAGAGATCGGGTAGCCATTGTGCTGTCGTGTCCTCCTGGTTGCGGCCCGGGAGCGGGCGCGCCATCTCTGGTGTCAGTGGAAAGTAGCAGAGTCTTCCGACATTTGTGCATGCAAAGTTGTCATGTGGACCAGAAATGGATGGAATGTCTCAAATCGTATGCAGCAGAGACACGCCAATTAGATCACTCTGCAATTGGAGTCATCGCAGTGAGGCGCTTCGTGGGCAGATGTCGCGATGTCTCCCGGGCTCGAGCCCGGCTCGAGGCCGGGCTCGGAGCCCGGCCTGGCACGGCCGGCGGCCCTGAAACTGGAGCGCGCGGGCGGGTCAGCGGCCGCAGAAGTAGCGGTAGTAGACGGCGAGGAAGCAGGTCCGGGTGGTGTCGCGGACCGGGCGGAGCTTGCTGGGGGCGCCGTCGTAGGCGAGGGCGACGGCGACTTCGCGGACCACGGCGCCGCGCCGGGCCAGGCGGATCAGCATCTCCGTTTCGATCTCGTAGCCGGTCGAGGTGAGGAGGATGCGGCTCGAGCGCGGCGAGGCGGATCAGACGAAAGCCGGACTGGGTGTCGCGGATCGGGACGCCGATCAGGCCGCCCAGGGCCCAGCTCCCGATGACGTTGGACCAGTAGCGGGAGGCCGGCATCTGCGCGCGGTCGAAGCTCCGCGCCCCGACGATGACGTCGGCATCGCCGGCCACGCCCGACCGGGCCGCCGCCGCCGATGAGCCGCGGGACATCCGCCGGTCGATGCTGCAGGTCGCCGTCCATCAGCAGCACGTGCGTGAACCCGCGGCCGTGGATGGCGGCGAGACCGCTGCGGATGGCGACGCCCTTGCCGCGATTGCGCGGATGCCGCACCACCTCGGCGCCGGCGGCCGCCGCCGCGGCCGCGGTGTCGTCGGTCGATCCGTCGTCGACGACGAGCACCGCGTCGACGTGCGGGCGCGTGCCGGTCACCACCTCGCGGATGTGCGGCCCTTCGTTGAACGCCGCGATGACCGCGACCACGCGCAGCGGCGGGAGGCGGTCATGGGCGCGGTTCCCGGCGCCCGTCCGGCGGCGGCTCCTGGCGCGGGCCAGGCGCGGCTTCAGGAGCAGCGCCGGCAGCACGAACAGCGAGGCCGCGCCGAGCGCGACGATCGCGACGGTCGAGACCACGCCGAGCAGCTGCAGCGGCGGATACGACGACGTGACGAGCGTGCCGAAGCCGAAGAGCGTGGTCAGCGCCGCGACCAGGATCACCGGCCCGAGATGCGCCACCGCCTCGCCGCGGTCGCCCGACGGCGTCGTGCGCGCAGCGATGCACCAGGTGGATGCCGTAGTCGACGCCGATGCCGACGAAGGTCATCACCGCGAACATGCTGAAGAGATCGAGGCTGACGCCGGTGACGGCGAGGATGCCGGCGGTCCAGGTCAGCGCCAGCGCCGTCGGCACCAGCGCCAGCAGCGTGAAGTCCCAGCGCCGGAAGGCGGCGACCAGCAGCACCAGCACGATCAGCGATCCGACCGAGACGCCCTTGGCGAACTCCGGCGTGAAGCGCTCGGCCATCTCGCGGTTGACCGCCGGCAGCCCGGACAGCCGCGCCGTGCCGCCGGCGGCGGCGACCGCCCGGCGGACGCCGTCGACCGCCGCCGGCGACGTCGGGTAGAGATAGCTGACGACGGTCCAGGTGCCGTCGCGCTGCACGATCGAGCGGTCGAGCAGGTCGCCCAGGCCGTGCTGACCGGAAGCCGTCGAAGGTGACGCGGGCGCGCGTGTCGAGCAGCACCGGCAGGGTGGCGCCGAAGCGGTCGAAGGTGCCGGGGCGGAACCCGGCGGCGTCCGCCGCGGCGGTGAGGTCGGTCCGCACCCGCGCCGGCATCGATGCGCTGCGCCGCGATCCGCGCCGCCGCGGCGGCCTGCGTGCGCGCCGACGGCAGCAGCGACGTCGGCGCGTGCAGGCTGACGCCGGGCGCCTCGCGCGCCAGCGCCGCGACCAGCCGCTCGTTGGCCTCGAGCAGCGGCTCGAGCGCCGGCCCGTCGTCGACGATGAGATAGACGTCGCGCGGCACGCCGAAGCGCGCCGGTCACCTCGGCCTCGAAGGCCGACGCCGGCGACGTCGAGCGCAGCCGATCGAGCGACGGATCGATGCGCAAGCGCGGCGCGGCCAGCGCGGCGGCGACGGTGATCACGGCGGCGGCGCCGAGGATCACGGCGCGGCGGCGGACGACGAGCCGCGCCAGCCAGGCCATGGTCAGGGCGGAGACGGCCGGCGGCTTGGCCGGGAGGAGCGCCGGCACCAGCACCAGCGTCAGCACGCCGCAGACCATCATGCTGTGGCCGATCAGCAGGCCGAGCTCCTCGAGGCTGGGGAAGTCGACGACGGCGAGGCCGTAGAACGTCGCCGCCGTCGTCCACATGCCGAGCAGCATGCTCGACGACGGGCCGGAGAGATCCTCCGCGCCTTCGGGCGCGCCATCGTCGGCGACCACGCGGCCGACGTGGCGATAGGCGACGAACAGCAGCACGACGCCGTCGATGCCGAGCCCGAACTGCATCGCCGCGGCGCCGGCGGCCGCCGCCGACAGCGGGATGCCGAGCCAGGCGTAGGCGGCCATCACGATCAGCACCGACAGGGCCGACGGCACGGCGCCGACCGCCACCAGCCACGGGCTGCGGAAGGCGAAGTAGAGCAGCGGCAGGATGACGACGAGCGCGCCGATGGCGTTCCAGATCGACTCGCCGCGCATCAGGCTCGCCATCTCGAGGCGCGATGGCGTGGCCGCCGGCGAAGCGGATCCGCGGCATCGGCGTGTCGTCGCCGGCCGCGGCGTCGGCGTGCTGCCGGGCGAGATCGCGCTCGATGGTCGGCCAGCCGGGCGAACAGGGCGCGGCCGAACGTCGGTGTCGAACGGCGGGCGCTTCGGCCGCGCCAGCAGCAGGCGGCTGCGGCCGTCGGTCGAGACGTAGGCGCCGGAGGCCGCGTCGAGCTTCATGCCCGAGGCGGCGCCGGCCAGCCGGTCGCGCAGCGACGAGCAGCAGGCCGAGCGGATCGGCCCGCACCAGGTCCGCCATCTCCGGCGACGGCAGGCTGAGCAGCTCGCGCGTCGAGGCGACCTGCGTGGTGAGGGTGGCGGTCTGGAAGCGATCGAGCAGCTCCGGCTGCGCCGGCGTCACCAGCAGCAGCACGCGATCGGACAGATAGCTCCAGTCGCGGCCGCGATCGCGCGGCCCGGCGTCGACCTGCGCGATCTCCGGCGCGTCGCGCAGCGCCGTCGCCAGCGCCTCGACGGTCGCGTCGTAGTCGCCGATCTCGCGTGCCCTCGGGTGCGTCGACGATGACGTAGAGGTAATCGAGACTGCCGAAGCGTTCGAGGTAGTCGCGGAACGCCGGCACGGCGACGCCGCCGCGCGGCAGCAGGTGCAGGACGTTGGCGTCGAACTGGAGACGCGGCAGCGACAGCGCCGAGACGATCGCGAGCAGCGTCGCCGTCGCGAGCACCGCGACCCGGTGGGCGTGCGCCCAGCGGAGGATCGGCCGGATCACGACGCTAGCCGGCCGACGGCAGGCCGAGGTCGGCCAGCGTGATCGGCGCGTTCACCTCGACGTTCGTGAACGCCATCGTCTTGGTGTCGCCGCCGGCGAAGGTCAGCGTCATCGTCGAGAGCATCGATGCTGCGCTGGTCGATCCACAGCTCGATCTTGGTGACGCCCTGCTGGATCTGCTTGCGCTTCGGCAGCATCTCGAGGCGCCAGGTGCCGGGCCGCGCCGCGTCCTCGGCGGCGGTGATGGCGAAGTGCTGGCGCAGCTCGTCGGGCGTCTTGTCGACGAAGTACTTCTGGACCCGCGCCTGGCTCTCGCGGATGTCCTTGGTCTCGTGCAGCTTGCGATCCGGCCAGACGAACCGCAGCGTCGTGGCGTCGATCCGCAGCAGCTTCTTTTCCGGCTTGCTGTAGGAGAGCAGGATGTCCGACGGCCGCACCGCGAGCAGCGTGCCTTCGGCGACCACCGGCTTCACCAGCAGGCTCGACGTCGTCGTCTCGGTGAAGTGGGCGCGGATCGTCTTGATCGACTGCTCGAGCGGCTGGCCGCTGCCGGTAGATCTCGTCGAAGAGATCGGCCGGCGCGCTGGCGCGCACCGTGCGACGCCGCGATGGCCGAGCGCCGCGAACGCCGTCGCAGCCGCCATCGCACACCCGGCGACGCGCCGCGCACGCGTTGTGACCGCACAGACCGCATGGTAACGTACCGCCCGTGGCGGGTCGGGTCGCGATCACGGGCCTGGGAAGCGTGTCGAGCCTGGGCGGGTCGGCGCCGATCTTCGCGGAGGCGCTCCTCGGCGGCGCCGACGGTTTCCGCCCGCTGACCGAGTTCGCGCAGGTGCCGCTGCGCACGCCGCGCGCCGCCCGCGTCGCCGGCTTCGATCCCGCCACGATCATCGCGCCGCTCAAGCTGCGCCGCGTCGACGAGGTCGGCCGGATCACGATCGGCGCGGCCATCGAGGCGATGGCGCAGGCCGGCCTGCCGCGGCGCCCCGAGGGCTACGACGATCTCGGCGTCGCGCTCGGCTCGTTCACCGCCGGTGTCCACGCCTCGGCCGAATACCTCGAGATCTATCTGCGGCAGGGCGCCAGCGCCTCGCCGGCCATCCTCTTCAGCAACACCGTCGGCAACGCCCCGGCGTCGGTCTGCGCGCTCGAGCTCGGCCTGCGCGGCCCGAACGCGACGCTGACGCACAAGGAAGCCTCGGGCCTCGCCGCCATCGAGTTCGCGGCGCGGCTGATCCGCCGCGGCCGGTCCCCGGCCGATCCTGGCCGGCGGCGCCGACGTCCTCGAGCTGGTGTTCTACCGCGTGCACGACTGGTTCGCGGTGATGGCGCCGGGCGACGAGCCGTGCCGGCCCTACGACGCCGATCGGCACGGCTTCCTGATGGGCGAAGGCGCCTTCCTGTTCGTGCTCGAGGACGACGACCGCGCCCGCGCGCGCGGCGCCCGCATCCTCGGCTACGTCGCGGGCACCGCGTCGGCGGGATCGCCGGACGCGTTCAACGCCTGGCCCAGCGCGCCCGATGCGCTGGTCCGCGTGATGCGCGACGCGATCGGCCGGGCCGGGCTGACGCCCGACGCCATCGACGTGGTCTACGCCGCGGCCAACGGCAGTCCGGTCCTCGACGCGACCGAGGCGCTGGCGCTCCGCGGCGTGTTCGGCGATCGCCCCGTGCCGGTCGTCGCCCTCAAGGGCGCGCTCGGGCGAATCGGGCGCGGCCGGCTGCGCCGGCATCGCCGTCGGCGCTGCTGCTCGGCGAGCGGCGCCTGGCGCCGCCGACGGTCGGGCCTGGCGCACCGCGGACCGGACACGCCGGCCGGCGCCCGATCCGAGTCGCAGCCGATCGCCGGTCCGCGGGCGCTCGTCCTCAGCGTCGGCAGCGGCGGCACCATCGTCGCGGTCGTCATCGAAGCGTCCTGACGCTGACCGCCCGGGCCGCCGCCAACGACTGGTATCCTCCCTCGCCGTGTCCGAACCGCTCCAACCCAGCCACCCGGAGGCCGCCAGCCTGGCCGGCCGCGTCGCCCTCGTCACCGGCGGCTCGCGCGGCATCGGCCGCGGCATCGTGCTGGCGCTGGCCCGGCAGGGCGCCGCCGTGGCCTTCTCCTATCGCGAGAACGCGAGGCGCCGGCGCGGGAGCTGGAGGCCGAGATCACGGCGGCCGGCGGCCGCGCCTTCGCGCTGGCCTGCGACGTCGCCGTCGAGGAGCAGGTCCAGGCGATGGCGGCGACCGTCGACCGCGAGCTGGGCGCGCCGGACATCCTGGTCAACAACGCCGGCGTCACCGCCGACGGCTTCCTGATGATGATGGACCGGGCCAAGTGGGACCGCGTCCTGCGCGTGAACCTCGACGGCGCCTACTTCTGCATCCGGGCGACGGTCCGTGCGATGCTGATGCGGGGCTGGGGGCGGATCATCAACATCACGTCGCCATCCGCGCACGTCGGGGCTGCCGGGGCAGGCGAACTACGCGGCCTCGAAGGCCGGGCTGATCGGGCTGACGCGGGTGGCGGCCCGCGAGCTGGCGCCCAAGCAGGTGCTGGTGAACGCGGTGTCGCCGGGGCTGATCGAGACCGACCTGCTCGAGGCCATGCCCGCGGCCGCGCGCGAGAAGCTGCTCGACGCGGTGGCGCTGAAGCGGCCCGGCACGCCGGCGGAGGTCGGCGCGCTGGTGGCGTTCCTGGCGTCGCCGGCGGCGAGTTACATCACCGGCCAGGTGATTGGCGTGGACGGCGGGCTGCCCTGAACGCAGGCCGCCTGCTAGAAGAGACCGATGTCCGACGAGCTGAAGAGCCAGATCAAGCAGGCGATCGTCCGCAGCCTCAAGCTGCCGATCGATCCCAACGAAATCGACAGCGCCGCGCCGCTCTTCGGCGCCGGCCTCGGCCTCGATTCCATCGACGCCCTCGAGCTGGTGCTCGAGCTGGAGCGCTCGTTCGGCGTCGTCGTCGGCGACGAGCAGACGGGCGGCCAGGTGCTGCGCTCGGTCGACGCCATCGCCGAGTTCGTCACGGCGCAGCGGGCCGGCGCCGGCTCCTGACCCCGCCCGTGGTGGCCCCGCGGGACACGAGGATGGACGCCTGATCAACGCGTTCACCATCGACGTCGAGGAGTGGTTCCACGTCTGCGGCGTGCCGGCGGTCGCCGCGCCGTCGGCCTGGGACGCGCTCGAATCGCGCGTCGTCGACGACACCGCAGCGGACCCTCGACCTGCTCGACCGGTGCGGCGTCCGGGCCACCTGCTTCGTCGTCGGCTGGGTCGCCGAGCGGCATCCGGCCCTGGTCGCGCGCATCCGCGACGCCGGCCACGAGATCGGCAGCCACGGCCAGTGGCATCGGCGCGTCTACGAGCTGGACGCCGGATGAATTCACCCGCGACCTGCGGCTGGCCAGCGCCGCGCTGACCGCCGCCGGGGCGCCGCCGATCACGCAGTTCCGGGCGCCGGAATGGTCGATCAACGAGCGGGCGCCGTGGGCGCTCGAGCGCCTCGTGGCCGAAGGCTTCACCGTCGACTCCAGCCGCGCGCCGCTGCGCGTCGTCGGAGATCCCATGTATCCGCGTGACGCCGCACACGATCGCGACGCCGGCTGGCGCCATCATCGAGGTGCCGCCGGCCGTCGAGCGCCGGCTCGGCCAGCGGACGCCGTTCGGCGGCGGCTGGGGCCTGCGGCTGGCCCGGCCCGGGCGCGTGATCCGCGAGATCGCCCGCCGCAACGCCCGCGGCGAGCCGGTCACCTGCTGGATCCATCCGTGGGAGCTGGATCCCGATCCGCCGCGCATGACGTTCCCGGCCGGCGTGGCGTTCGCGCACTACTTCCGCCTGTCCGGCTGGATGAGTCGGCTGGAAACGATCCTGCGCGGCGCGCCTTTCGGTACCATGAGCGAGATGCTCGCCGCGTTGCCGACCCCGCCCCAGCCCCGCTGACATGCGGCGTCTCCGCTCTCGTCAACCCGTCCGCTGGACGTCGGCAGCGCTCGCCGTGCGCCCTGTCGGCTGGTCGCCGGGCCAGCGTTCGCGCAGACGCCTGCCGGCCGCGCCCGGCGGCGAGCCGCCGCGCGCCCGGATCGCGATCGAGGAGACGCTCGACGCGCCGATCGCCTTCCTCGGCGAGGCGCGGCCCGCCGATGCGCCGCCCGATCGCGGCACGGATCACCGTGCCGCACGCCGCGCTCGCGGACGAGGCCACGCTGGCGCGCCTCGACGCCCGCGCCACCGCGCTCCTGGCGCGCGACGTGGCGGTGTGGATGGCGATCGAGTCGGCGCCGCCGTCCGCCGCCGAGCTCGACGCGTGGAGCGCCGTCATCGGCGCCCTCATCGACCGGCTTCGCACGCGCGTCGGCTGGCTCGAGCTGCGCTTCAGCGCGCCGGGCGAGCCGCGCCTCGTCGCCTTCGCCGCTGAAGCGCACCGCCGTCGATCTGCACGCGGTCGCCGCCAACGCGCGGCTGCTCGTCGGCGGCGAGCCGGCGGGCGACGCGGCGTGGCTCGAGCGCGTCTACGCCGAAGACGTCGCCTCCTACCTCGACGGCATCGCCGTGCCGGCGTCGCCGGCCCACGCCGGCAGCGGCGGCGATCGCCGCCAGGCGCGATCCGGGCGCGACGATTGCGATGACCGGCGTCGCGATCGCCGACGGGACGCAGCTCGTCGACGCCGAGGTCGTGCGCATCGGCTCGCCCACCTCGCTCGCGTCGTATCACGGCGACCGCCGAGGCGTTGCGCCTGGGCCTGCGGTCGGTGGCGCACGTCGGCGACCTCATCGGCCCGGACGTCGTGCGCCTCGAGCCGGCCGCCGCCTCGCTCACGCTGTCGCCGGCCGTCCCGCTGGCGACGCTGGTCTACGACACGACGCGCTTCGGCACCGCCCTGATCTACGCCGGCCCGCCCGGGCAGGGCGACCAGCCGAACGCCGGCCTGGACGTCGTGATCACGCTGCGCGCCGCGGGCACGCCGTCCGTCCGCGATCCGTTCACCGGCGTGCGCCGGCCGCCGATCAGCACCACCCGCGATCCGGCGACGCAACCGGACCACCGTGCGCGTGCCGCTGCGGCGCACGCCGCTGGTCCTCGACTTCGGCGACGGCCTCGCCGACGCCGTCACCGAGCGCAGCGAGGTCTCCGGCCGCACCGACCTGTCGGTCGGCGAGATCGTGGCGCGGCACCAGCAGGCGCGCGCCGCCGACGATCGCGTCCTCGAGCGCCACGTCGTGCTGGCGCGGATGGAACAGCACTTCCGGCCGACCACGACCGATCCGGGGTTCGACGTCGTCACCGAGAACCGCTTCTTCTCGGATCGGCAGGGCGTCGAATGGGAGGAGCTGTCGTTCTCGGTGAACGGCACCAAGTGGGGATCGGATCGGCCGGCGTTCCCGCTGCTGCAGCCCGAGAAGGTGCTGTCGCCGCCGCTCGACCTGCGCCTCGACGCCGACTATCGCTATCGCCTCGACGGCACCGAGTCGATCGACGGCGCCGCCTGCTACGTCGTGCGCTTCACGCCGAACGCGGCGTCGACGGCGACGTCGCTGTATCGCGGCACGGTGTGGATCGATCGCGAGACGTTCCGCCGCCGCAAGCTGCAGGCGGTGCAGACCGGGCTGGCCGCGCCGGTCGTCTCGAACGACGAGACGGTGCGCTTCGCCCGCGCCGGCGAGGCCGGCGGCCGGCAGATCCTGCTGCCGGTCGAGACGGTGACGCGCCAGATCGTGCTCGTCGCCGGCCGCAACATCCTGGTCGAGAAGACGACGCGCTTCAGCGACTACCAGCTCAACCCCGGCGACTTCGAGGCCCGCCGCGCTGGCCGCGCGGCAGCAGCGACCGCGTGATGTACCGCGACACCGACAAGGGGATGCGCTACTACGTCAAGGAAGGCGAGACGCGCGTCGTCAGCGACAAGGCCACGACCAGCGCCAAGGCGATGGCCATCGGCACGACGATCGATCCGTCCTTCGCCTTCCCGCTGCCGATCCTCGGCATCAACTACCTCGATTTCGAGTTCGGCAGCCCCGACTCGCAGCTGGCGCTGCTGTTCGGCGGCGTCCTCGTCCTCGGCAACATCCAGCGGCCCGAAGCTGCTCGGCCCGATCGACGGCAGCGTCGACTTCTTCGCCATCGCCGTGCCCGGCAGCGACAGCGTCTACGACGCCAGCGGGCCGCGGGACGAAGAGCGCCTGCTCACCTGGCCGCTCTCGGCCGGCGGGAATCTCGGCTGGCAGTACACCAGCTTCCAGAAGCTGCAGGCGTCCTATCAGTTCGCCTTCAACGCCTTCCTCAAGGACCGGACGACCACCGAGGATTTCGTCGTCCCGCGCAGCACCATCACGCACGGCGTCGGCCTCGGGTGGGAGTACCGCCGCGGCGGCTACTCGTTCGTCACCAACGGCACGTGGTACGGCCGCCAGGCCTGGGAGGCGTGGGGGCCGGCCGGCGCCGTCACCGAGACGCCGCGCACCTACACGAAGTACAGCGCCTCGGTGACCAAGGAGATCTTCCTCTCGCTGCTGACCAAGGCGCGGGTCAACGCCGCCTACTTCGGCGGCCGCGATCTCGATCGCTTCAGCACCTACCAGTTCGGGCTGTTCGACGACACCAAGATCCACGGCGTCCCGGCGTCCGGCGTCCGCTACGACGAGCTCGCCATGATCCGCGGCTCCTACTCGTTCAACGCCTTCGAGCAATACCGCTTCGACGCCTTCGTCGATCGCGGCTGGGGCCGGCTGCGCGGCACCGGCGGCACCGACTGGGAAGGCATCACCGGCATCGGCGCGGCCTTCAACCTGCGCGCGCCGTGGAGCACGATCCTGCGCGCCGAGATCGGCAAGAGCTTCCTCGCCTCGCGCTACCGCGAGAACGGCTCGGTGGTGGCGCAGATCCTGTTCCTCAAGCCGCTGAAGAGCAAGTCGAAGTAGCGCGGCGCGTCCGGCGACGACGGCCAGCGGTCGCTCGCTGCAGAGCGGTGACGTCCGGCTGCAAACGGGCTGACACGCCGCCGTCGCCGCCGGCATCATCCCGGCATGAGGCTCACGACCACGCTTCTGGGGACCGCGGCGGCGATCTGGCTGGCGGCGATGGCGGTCGGCGGCGCCGCCGTCATCGCGCCGTTTCCGGCCGAGGACGTCGATCCGATCCGCTACGACGGCGACGGCAAGCTGCTGCGGCCGGCCTACCGTGAGTGGGTGTTCCTGGGCGCCGGGCTCGACATGACCTACGGGTCGCGGGCCGCCAACGCCCTGCCGGACCATCACATGTTCACCAACGTCTTCGTGAACCCGGCGTCGTACCGGGCCTTCGTCGGGTCGGGACGGTGGCCCGACAAGACGATCTTCATGCTGGAGGTCCGGCACACCGGCACCAACCAGCGGCCGAACCGCGCCGGCCTGTTCCAGGCCGAGGCCGTCGGCGTCGAGGCCCATGTCCTCGATGCGGCGAAGGGCGGCTCGCGCTTCTACGATTTCGACGGCAAGAGCGCCGGCAGCCCGCTGTCCGCCACGTCGTCCTGCAACACGTGCCACGTCGAGCACGGCGCGGTCGACAACACGTTCGTGCAGTTCTACCCGGAGCTGCTGACCATCGCCAAGGCGAAGGGGACGCTCAGGGCCGGGTTTCGACGGGAAGGCGGCCGTGTCCGGCCACTGAACGTCGGGCGGACGGGCGCCGCGGGTTCGTGTTGATCCCGGGCCACCGGCCCGGGGACAATTGACCCCGTGCTCCGGGCCGATCTCCACGTCCACACCTGGCATTCCGGCTACAACCACGATCTCCCGTTCCTGAAGAGCCGGGACTGCTTTGCCGATCCGCTCGCCGTCTACCAGTCGGCCAAGGCCCGCGGCATGGACCTGGTCGCGATCACCGACCACGACAGCATCGACGGCGGGCGCGAGCTCCTCGAGCCGGGCTCCCGATCCGCGCGACGTCATCCTCGGCGAGGAGGTGTCGTGCTGGCTGCCGGTCCCCGGTGCGACCGGCGACCGCAAGCGCGTCGAGGTCCACTTCGGCACGTGGGGGATGACCGAGACGGCGCATCGCGAGCTGCAGCCGCTGCGCGGCAACGCCCTCGAGGTGGCCGCCTACCTGCGCCAGGCCGGCATCTTCTTCGCCTTCAACCACCCGTTCCACTTCTATCAGGGGCAGCTGCCGCTCGAGCGCTACCTCGAGCTGCTGGTCGACGCGGCGCCGGCGATCGAGACGCGCAACGGGGCGATGCTGCCGGCGCACAACCAGCTGGCGGCGGCGCTGGCCCGCGCCCGCGGCAAGGTCGTCGTCGGCGGGAGTGACGCCCACACGCTGCGCCGCGTCGGCACGACGTGGACGGCGGCGCCGGGCGCGACCCGCGACGAGTTCCTGGCCAACGTCGCGGCGGGACGCGGCCGCGTCGGCGGCGTGCACGGCGGCACGTTCCAGCTCGCCGCCGACATCTACGGCGTCATCGCGCAGTACTGGCTCAGCCTGGTCGGCTTGCGCCGCCACGAGATCAGCGTGCCGCGGCGGATCCTCGGCGGCAGCTTCTCGCTGGCGACGCTGCCCGGCGAGTTCGTGCCGCTGATCGTCGCCGCCCGCTCGAAGCAGCGCGAGGCGCGCTGGGTCGCGTCGTCGGCCGCGGCCCTCGGCGTCGCCATCGGCGCCGCGGCGCGGCCGCCGGCCGAGATCGAGCCGGAGCCGGGGCTGTGAGCGGGGACGGGCGCGGCCGCCGCGTCGCCATCACCGGCATCGGCATCGTGTCCTCGCTCGGCGCCGGCCGCGAAGCCAATTGGCAGCACATGCTGGCCGGGCTGTGCGGGCTGCGGCCGGTGACGCTGTTCGACGTGTCGGCGTTCCGCAGCCAGATCGCCGGCCAGGTCGACACCTTCGATCTGCAGGCGCGCTTCACGCCCTACCAGCGCCGCCGCTGGTCGCGCAGCGAGCTGATCGGCGTCGTGGCCGCGACCGAGGCCTTCGACGACGCCGGCCTGCTCGACGGGACGATCGATCGCACGCGGATCGGCGTGCTGCTCGGCGCCGGCACCGGCGACCTGGTCCGCAACGAGGAGTACTACTTCCAGCTGCTGACGGACGGGATCGATCGCACCCGGCCGACCTGGATCCACCATCACTTCTCGAACGCGCCGGTCGACGTGCTGGCGCAGCACTTCGACCTGCAAGGGCGCGCGCTCGTGCGTCGTGGCGGCCTGCTCGTCCAGCACCATCGCCATCGGCCAGGCGGCCGACCTGATCCTGGACGGCGAGCTGGACGCCGCCATCTGCGGCGGCACCGACGCGCTGGCGCGCCTCACCTTCAGCGGCTTCAACGCGCTCCGGCTGATGGATCCGGAGCCGTGCAAGCCGTTCGACAAGGCCCGCGCCGGCATGAGCATCGGCGAGGGCGCGGCGATGCTGGTGCTCGAGGACATGGACCGCGCCCGGGCGCGCGGCGCGACGATCTACGCCGAGCTGGCCGGCTACGGGCTGTCGTGCGAGGCGTATCACGCCACCGCGCCCGAGCCCGAGGGGCGCGCCGTCGGCGGCATGATCGCCCGCGCCCTCGAGAGCGCCGGCGTGAACGTCGGCGAGGTCGACCACGTCAACTGCCACGGCACCGCGACGCCGCAGAACGATCGCGCCGAATCGCGCGGCCTGCACGTCGTCTTCGGCGATCGCGCCCGGCGGATCCCGGTCAACTCGATCAAGTCGATGGTCGGGCACTGCCTCGGGACGGCCGGCGCGATCGAGGCGGCGGTGCTCGCGCTGACCGTCAAGCGCGGCGTGATTCCGCCGACGATCCACCACGACACGACCGACCCCGAGTGCGAGGTGGACGTCGTCGCCAACGTCGCGCGCGAGGTGCCGGTCCGCTGCGGGGTCTCGACGTCGCTGGCCTTCGGCGGCAACGACGCGGCGCTGGTGATGCGGGCGGTCTGAACGACGCGGTGGGTGGCGACGGATCAGGCGTACGACTGCACGAAGCCGAGCGCGGCCATCCGTTCGAAGTCGCGATCGAGCGACCAGACCATCGCCGTCAGCTCCTGCGCCAGCGCCGCGATGAGCAGGTCGATGATGGCGAAGCGCTGGCCGGCGTCGCCTCCCGATTCGATCCAGCGTTCGACGGTGTTCCAGGTGCCTTCCGTCGGGATCGCGACCGGGAGAGCCGCAAGGCCGCGCCGCAGGACGCCACGATCGCGCGCGCCGAGGCCGCTGAGCAGTTCAAGCCGGACCGGGAGCGGAAGACACACCTCGTCGGCGTCAATCAGGCCGTCCAGCAGCGATGCGACCTCGCCTGCCGGTTGTCGTGTCGCCGCGATCCAGACGGAGGTGTCGACGACGATCACGACCCGGTCCGGTCCTTCCGTCGCAATTCGGTCGGGTCGAACTCGAACCGGACCGTCCGGAGCGCGGCTTTCAGTTCTTCCGCCCGCCCGCGCCGTACGACTTCCCGCAAGGCGTGGACGACCGTGTCGGTCTTCGACCGGAATCCGAGCGTCGACCGTGCCTCTTCGAGCAGCTGATCTGGCAGGATCAATGTCGTGCGCATATGATTGATGTTACAGCCTATGCTTGGGAGCTGCAATGAATCGGCCTAGCTATATGGCGGCAGTCGTGCTCGTGGCACAGGCGCTTGCCGTCCCCGCGGCCGCAGACGCCCAATCCCTGCTGCGCAGCGACGCGATGGTCGCCGGGCCGCCCGGCATCGCCATCTTCATGCGCGAAGTGGTCGGGCGGGCACCCTCGACGAGCGCGGCGCCGCTGCTGCTGATCCACGACACGCCGGCGGCGGGAGCGGCGTCGTTCGACCTCGGCGTCCCGGGCGGCTCGCTGGCGGCGGACCTGGCCGAGGCCGGCCTGCGCGTCTACCTGATCGACGCGCGCGGCTACGGCCGATCGAGCCGGGCGCCGCGCCTGTCCAGCCCGCCGCGGCCCGGCGTCCCGCTGACCCGGGCGTCCGAGGTGGTCGAGGACATCGGCGCCGCCGTCGACTGGATTCGCCAGCGGACGCGCGCGCCGAAGGTCGCGCTGCTCGGCTGGGGCGCCGGCGGCCACGCCGTCGGCCAGTTCGCGGCGCGGCGGCCCGACGTGGTCGCCGCCGTCGTCTTCTACAACACGCTGTACGGCGGCGGGCCCGAGCATCCGCTGGTCGGCAAGGCGTCGGGCCTGGCCGATCCGGCCCGCCCGGGGCGGATCAACCGCGCCACCGTCGGTGCCTATCGTCTCTACGACGCCGCCGCGATCCTGAAGCCCTGGGACCAGTCGATCCCCGGGGCCGACAAGGCGGCGTGGCGCGATCCGCAGGTGGCCGCGGCCCACGTCGCGGCCGTGCTGGCGGCGGATCCAGGGGCGCCGCCGCAGCGGCCGCCGGCCGTCCGGGTGCCGACCGGCGCGCTGGCCGACGCCTTCGAGATCACCATGGGCCGGCAGGCCTGGGACGCCGGCCTGGTGCGGGCGCGGGCGCTCATCGTCTCGTCGGAGAAGGATTTCTGGTCGCGGGCCGAGGATCGCGACCGCCTGCAGGCACACCTGGTCAACGCCGGGGAGGTGAAGGTCGTCACGCTGCCCGGCGCGACGCACTACGCGCACCTGGATCGCGCGGAGCGCGGACGTCAGGCGCTGCTCGACGCGCTGAAGGCGTTCCTGCTCAAGGGCCCGTGATAGAGCGCCATCGACTGACTGTTCCGCTTCACCGTCCGGGCTTGGAGTCGCGAAGCAACTCCCACAGTCCGCGTGGGGAGAGGATAGGCAGCGGCGCACGTGGGCCCAGCTTCAGGACCGCCGCATCGCCGGTTACGAGCACCTCGGCACCGCCGGCGACAGCCGACGCCACCACCCACTCGTCGTCCGGATCGCTGATTCCAAGGTCCATGTGCTTCGCCGGCGCCTTCACGACGAGTCCATCGCGCAGCTGCGCCACGATTTCGTCGATGGTCTTCTTCGGCAGCTTGAGCTTCGTGCGGAGTTTCGTTCGCAACTCCGTGAGAACCACCTCGCCGACCACCAGGTCGTGTTCCAGCAGCACATGTGCGAACAAGTCGGCGCACAGACCCCGCGTGGCAAACGCGGAGATCAGCACGTTGGTGTCGAAGAAGACCTTCACGACACGTCGCGAAAGACGTCGTCGTCCGTGAGGTAGCCCTGCGATTCGGCGAGCGGCAGGACGCGCCGGCGCACGCGTTCGAATCGCAACAGCGCGAGCTGCCGCCGCAGCGCATCACGTGCGACGTCGCTTCGTGTCCGCCCCGTACGTGCGCACGCCTGATCGAGCTCGCGTTCGAGTGCGTCGTCCAGGCGAATCGTGATGGTCGACGTCTTCATGTAAGACAGTGTAACACGCCGTGTGCATCCCGATCCGTGGCGCCGGTCCACCCGAAACGCCACTTGCTTGGTGCGACATCCGGCTCTGGCAGGCTCCCCCGAGCACTACTCGTAACGGAGTGCCTCCAGCGCGTTGATTCGAAGGGCTCGGCCGACCGGGACGGCGAACGCGAAGAGGCAGACGACGGAAAAACCGACGATTGCCCCCAGCAGAACGGTTGCATCGAACGCTGGCAGGCCGAATCGACTTCGTGCGAGAAGCCGCCCTGCTGCGATGGCGAATACCAGACCGAGTGCCGAGCCCAGAATCACTAGTCGCATCGCCTGGCCCAGCACCAACCAGACCACGTGGCTTGCGGCCGCGCCGAGAGAGAGCCGAATGCCGATCTCTCGTGTTCGTTGCGAGACCAGGTAGGCCGTCACACCGTAGACGCCAATGCTGGCCAGCCACAGACCAATCATCGCAACACTTCCGGCGACCGCCGCGGCGATCCGCAATTGTGCCTGCACGGGGCCACTCCCGAGAGCGGCCAGAGGGCCGACTCTGAGCACCAGGACGTTGGGATCCAGGGCGGCCACGAGCTGACGAAGGGATGCGGTGGAGGCGGCCTCTGGCCGAGCTCGCCGGACGAGCACCGTCAGCGCGGGCGCATACCTCTGCGCCAGCGGTACATACACCGCCAAGGACGGCTCGGCTCCGAACCGCACGTCCCCGACGACGCCGACAACCTGCACAGGCGTCGGAACGGGAGCGGAACCGCCTGCCCCGCGCTGCGTGGACTGGACCGTCACGTATCGTCCGACCGCGTCCGCGGTCGGACCGAACAGGCGTTTGGCTGCCGCCTCGCCGAGGATCATCACAGCTTCGGCGCCATCTCGATCGGCCTCGGTGAAGTCCCGCCCCTTCAAGAGCGGCATCCGTACGGTCTGGAAGTACTCGGGAGCAATCAGCGTCCAGTTGAAGAAGCCCCGACCCTCGGGAGGGCCGCCTGGAACCTCGACGCTGCCGAAGGATTGCCGCCCCGGCTCAGGCGGCCGATCGCCAATGGACACTGACTCGACGCCCGGCTGGGCCCGCACAGTGGCGATGACGCGTTGTGCAAAGGCAAGCCCAGTGGCGCTCGTGTAGCCCGCCTGGGAGAGCTCGATGGCCATAGCATCGACGTTCTCCGGGGCAAAACCGTGACGGACACCGGCTTGGCTGTTGAAGCCGCGAACCAGCAGCGCGGCGACGACGAGTAAGGCGATACTGAAGGCGATCTGCGCCACGACGAACGCTTGGCGCAGCCTCAGACGATCTGTCGGCCCTTGAGACTCGTCCTTGAGCGCCGTGACCACGTCCGCGCGACTCGCATGGAAGCTTGGCGAGAGGCCGGAGACCACGGCTGCCACGAGTGAAAGGGCCAGCGCAAAGGTAACGACGGTGCCGTCGAGTGGCGTCGAGATGTTGACCTGGACGGCAAACGCAGGGAGCAACGTCAGCAGCAGTGCGAGCATGCCTTGGGCAAGCGCGAGTCCAGCGATACCACCCAGGCCGAAGAGCAGGGCCGTCTCGGTCAGCAGCTGCCGCATGATGCGAGAGCGGCCGGCACCGATTGCCGTCCGTAACGCCACCTCGCGGCGGCGCGTCACGGCACGCGCCAGCAGGACCCCCGTCAGGTTGGCACACGCAATCAGGAGCACGGCTGACGTCAGCGCCATCAGGAGGCCGAGGAACCCGGCGACGATCGTTCTGAGGCCGTACGGGATGGGCGATGCGACCTCGGCGCTCCAGACGAACCCCCGTGAGGCTCTGTCCTTGACGCCGGGCAGTCGCGGCGGCGTGAATCCTTCTGTAGAGGGATGCTCGCGCTGCAGCGCGGCACCGATCGCCTCGATCTCCGACGAGGCGTGCGCTCGCGACACGCCAGGCTTCAGGCGCGCCCCTGCCGTGAGCAGCGGCATACCCCGATCGTCCAGGACGCGAGGCTCGAGGTCTGGTATGACGGCGTGGGTCATCGAGATCGGCAGCCAAAGATCGGGCGCAATCACGCTCAGACCCCGGAACGAGTCGTTGACGACACCAATGACCGTCAGCGACGCGCCGTTGATGCGAACGACCTTGCCGATGATTGACGGATCGCCCAGAAAGCGTCGAGTCCAGAACGCATGACTGAGCGCGACAACCGGGCTCCGCCCGGCCACGTCGCTGTCGGACGGCCCGATCAGTCGACCGACGGCTGAGTGCACCCCCAGTGCGGAAAAGAAGTTCGACGTGACCAGGCTGGCGAATGCTGCTTCGGCAGCGCCATCGCCTGTACGCAGGCTGACGGCGGACGGCTGCAAGCGGTATCCGTAGATCGCTTCGAGCGTCGTAGAGCGTTCGCGAATGTCGCGCAGCGTCGGGACCGAGATCTCGGCGATCCCAGGACCGCTGTCGAGCTCGCTGCGCACCAAGTCAACGAGGCTCGCCGGTTCGGAAACGCCAGGCGCGGCCCGAAGGAGGAGCGCGTTCATGATCGTGAAGATCGATGTGGACGCCCCGATGCCGATGGCCAACGAGAGTGTCCGCCGTCGCTGTGAACAGCGGGCTTCGGCGAAGCACCCGCGTGGCATAGCGAAGATCCTGGACGAGGATCTCGATGAACATGCCCTGACGAACGTCACGCACGCGTTCCTTCACGTCGTCCATCCCACCGAGCTGGATCGCTGCGGCGCGACGTGCCTGAGCCGGCTGCATGCCCGCCCGCACGTGCTCGTCCTCGAGCATGCCGAGGGTAGCGCGCAACTCGTCGTCGAGCTCGCGCTCGACCTTGCCGGCTTGGGTGAGGTTGCGCCACAGGGCGGCCAGGCGATGGATGAGAGACACGCTAACCTCCCTACGCCTCGAGGGCGCGCCCCATCGCGAGTACGATCCGCTTCCAGTGAGCGGCTTCCTCGCCCAACTGTTTCTGACCGGCCTTGGTGAGGGCGTCGTACTTCGCGCGCCGATTGTTTTCGGACGCCTGCCACGAGGGCTTGAGCCAACCGGCCTCTTCCAACCGATGCAGGGCGGGAAAGAGCGAGCCCGGCTGCGGAGCGAACATCCCTGCCGTCATCTGCTCGATGCGTCGCGAGACGCCGAGGCCGTGGAGATCGCCACCGCTGAGCGCCTTGAGGATCAGCAGATCGAGCGTTCCTTGCAAAAGGTTGGCGCGTTCGGTCGTCTTCATATCGTCATCCGATACGAAGAGGGAGTGTGGGCCAGCTACCTATCGGATGTCAATAG
>CAVRKP010000014.1:0-129573 GCA_963721565.1 Vicinamibacterales bacterium | reverse complement strand
AAACGCGGCCGCGTCGTAAATAGAGCACTGAACACCGCGGTGAGTCGGGCGATGAACGGCGCCTCGGCGCCGAAACCGGTGAGCAGTGTCAGGTCGACGTCGACGGTTTCACGGGCCTCGCCCCAACGTTGGAGCGCTACGCCGCCAATCGGGCGGAAACGCCAGCCCTCCCCTTCGCAGACGGCCTGCAGCTCGGCTGCGGCGGCGATGACGGCGTTCACGCCAGGCGTCCGCGGGCGAAGAGCCGCTGCTGCTCGATGAGTCCGGAGGTAGGCTTGGGCGCCCGCGGCGCGGCGTGGTAGTCGGCTGGGCCGCAGAGGCTGGCGATGGCCTGGTAGGGGTCGGAGTTCCCGGAGTTCGCGCCGCCTGATGGCGTCGAGTCTCGGCCCCGCGTCCTTCCAGGCCTGCACCCATCGTCGGCCGAGCGCCACCGCCTCGGGCGTCCACGAATCGAGTGCGGAGGGGCGGGACATCAGCCAATTTTACCCGCGCTGTTGACGGACGGAGCACCGGCTGGCTACAATTCGAAGTTCGTGCCCCCGTGTGCCGGTATGGTGCCGGGGTCAGGACACGTGGTTCTCAGCCACGGGACCGGGGTTCGATTCCCCGTACCGGTACCATCTCTCCAAAGCACAAGCTCTCAACGACTTCCCGCCGATTCGTCGGCGGGAGCTTCGTGCTGCCCGATGCCTCGTTCGGGCCGAACTTGAAAGATTCTTGAAACTTCGTCCGCGGCTCGCGACGTGTGACTGAAGTCTTTCCGCACCCCCGACAGCACTACCAAGGCCCTTCTTCGGTCGCTCCTCGTTGTATTCCCGTCGCCAGGTCTCGATGACGGCCAGGGCATGGGCCACGCTGGTAAACCAGCGCTCGTTGAGGCACTCGTCGCGAAAGCGCCCGTTGTACAGATTCGATGTGGCGTTCTGCGTCTGTTTGCCCGGCTCGATCAGCCGCAGCGTGACACCGCCCGCGTGCGCCCACGTGAGCATGGAGCGCCCGCAGAGCTAAAGCCCGTTGTCGGTCCGCAGCACCTGCGGATGGCCGGTTGCGGGTGAGCACTAGGGCCTCGAGGACGCGCGTACTCGGCCCGCGGCCCAGCGCCTGCGCAGGCACCACCGCAACGGCCTCCGTGGTCGCGCCAGGGCGATGCTGCACCTTTGATAGGCCGGATACCGACCACTTGCAGCTGAAGCTCGTGCCCGCCCCGTGCCCAGGAATCCGTGCCGGAGGGTCATCCGTCCCTGTCGCGACGCTGGCACAAGCCTCAGCCAGTGCGTTATTCGTCGGAAACGGTGCCGTAGCGACGTGGGAAGAGTACGCGGAACATCGTGCCCCGCTCGGCGTCGGTATCGAGCTCGACGCTCGCGTCGAGCATGTCGCAGAGACGCTTGACGATCGAGAGGCCGACGCCTTCGCCGGACGCTTTCTGCAGGCGCTGGGCCTCGGGGCGTCGCTCGTCACCCGCCACGTGCGTCGTTATGGCCCCATCCATCTCCGCGGCTTCGTGCGTGGCTTGCTCGAGCGCGTCGGCAATGGGCGCGGCGCGGCCTCCGTGCACGCCGGGGCCGGTGTCCTGCACGGTGAGCATCCAGCGGTCGGGATCATTGACGCGGCTGGCGCCCCAGGTCACTGTGACCCCACCATGGTCGGTGTAGCGCAGCGCATTCAACGTGAGATTCTGCGCGATGCGGCGGATCTTGATGGCGTCGCCCTGCACCGGCAGGGCGAGATCACCGTCGCTACGGAGATACAGCCCCCGTTCGCGCGCGAGCGGTTCGAAGCCCTCGCACATCTCGCGCAGCACGCGTGCGGCATCGAGGTCGACAATCCGAAGCGCTTCCTGTCCCCGCCTGAATCCTGGCGAGACTCATGATGTCGTCGAGCATCGCCGTTAACACCGCGACGTTCTTGAACAGAACCTCGAACAAGCGCTCGCGGGCCGACTCGGGCACCGCAGTGAGTGACAGACCCGCCGCGGCATTGGCGACCACGCCGACGTTGCCGCGCAAATCGTGGGCGGCTTGGCGCCAGAGGTCGCCGCGTGTGCGCTCGAGCGTGCGCACCTGTGCGAGCGTCTCCTCAAGGTCGCGGACGTGCCCCGCCGCTTCGGCCTGCTGCAGATTGAAATACTGCGCCGTGCTCTCGCACACGCCGTCGCTGCACAGCTCCGTGAGGGCGATGTAGGCGTCGTGAGAGTACGGCTGGCTCAGTTGGGGGCTGTCTCGCCGCGTACTCGCGGACTTGCTTTAGGAGGCACCTCTGCAGGTATGCCCACTCGAGGGCGACTTCCTGCAAGTGATAGCCCTGCTGCCACCGCTGGCGACCGTGGACCTGGGCGTCGGCATCGTCGCTCGCGTCATCGACCAGCGCGGCCGCCGGCAGGCCGGCTCGCATCCGCGTGGCGACGACATCGAGAATGTTCGGAATGTGATCGTTGAATTGCGCACGCGGGAGCGCATCCGACGCCGTCAACTTCGGATCGGCGTCGACACACCTTCACGCCACGCTTTCAGAATGGCCGGCTTCCGAGCGAATACATCGATCGCCTAATCCAGCGAGCCATCGTGCGCGAGTGTCAGACGTCATCGAGCCTCAAGAAAAGGCCGGCCTGAAAGGGTGACACTAATCGTAGCCGGCCGGGATTGGTCACCATGTCCCGACGAATCCGCCGTACCAGCACGCCGCAGGTTAGCACAGGCTTGAACGAGCAGCGGATCGGCGCTCCGGCGCACCGGTGAACTCTTGCCGCGAGCCTCGCGCTCGCGGGACGCCGAAGGCCAAGCGCCCAACAGGGCCGCGCCGCGCTGTGGCAGTCATGACGTGGCTCCCCGGTAGGGACACGCGGGGGATGCGCTTCTGGGATGAGCGGATACGAGCCTGCGACAAAGCTAGAGCCGGCGGGTTTCGTCACGCGTCGCGGAGCCCTTAGTCGGTTCTTGCCGGGTTCACCGTCTCGAGCGTCTTCGCTTGCACCGGAATGCCGTCCCCCTAGAAGCCCGTCCATGAATCGCGCTTCGTGATCGAACATCTTCCACGCTTCGAGCCGTTCGACGGCGGCCTGCAGCGCCTCTCGCGTCTGATTGTCGTAGCGCTCGGTCGTGAGGATCGACGCGTGCCCGAGCAGGTCGCGGACCTGCGCGAGCGGGACGCCGCGCTCGACCAACCTGGAGGCGTACTCGTGCCTCAGGTCGTGCCAGTGCAGGTTGATGTCGCGCAAGCGCTGCTGGCACTCGGCAGACAGGTCCTTGTAGCTGCCCTTGCGCCAGCGTGGGTCGACGCCGTGAGCCTTGAGCACGGCCACCACCCAGGCCTTCTTGAAGGTCTTCAGGGGCTCGCCCGCCTCGTTGCTGAAGACGGGCACGTCGGCTGCCTTGTGCTGACCTTCAGCGTCGAGTCGAAGCCAATCGAGTACCGCGAGTAGCCGGGTCGTGCCGATCGGCACCAGACGAGTCCGCCGGCTCTTGGTCGTCGCGCCCCTCAGCGTGATCATCCGTCGCTTCCAGTCGATGTCCGCGAAACGGAGCGCCAGCATCTCGCCGCGACGCATGCCGGTGTCCAGCGCCGCGATGATCATCGACCGTAGGTGCGGCGACGCGACGGCGAGCAGCGCAGCCTCTTGGCGCACACGTGTTGCTGCTGCCGGTGCGGCAGATCGCCTTCGTCACCGCCGAGGCCGAACTGCTTCACATCACGACAGTCGCGAACGAGCGCTATACGATCACGCATCGCCTGCACCTGCTCGAGAGCAGGTTGGATCCGCGCCGCTTCATCAGGCTCGGTCGCGGCACGATCGCCAACGTCGACCAGATCGCCCGCATGAGCGCGATGCCTGGCGGTACCTCTACCGCGGTGATGGCCAACGGACACGAGCTCCACGTGTCACGCATCCAGTCGCGAGTCCTTCGCGACACGTTCCTGAGGCTCTGAGGCTGCCCGGCCTCGCCCGCTGGCCTGGGTGCTCGGTGTGTCGGCGGCCACGATGCGCCTGGAAGTGCCGGCCGTGCGGTCGGGTCGCCGGCTCCAAGCGGCTGAGTACGCGGCTCTCGCCCGTGACGGCCGGCGGCGGGCCTGCCGTCCTACCGAAGCTACGGACTGGCAAGCGATCCGGGATCTGCTCTGCGATGCGCCTGGACTCACGCCTTCTGCTGGCGCTGCATCGAGGAACATGCCTCGGCTGGCATCGTCACTGATTCTGCTGGCGTGGTTGGAGGCGCGGACAGGCATGCCGATGACACGACTGAGCGTGCTCAGCACGTCACTCGGTAGCGTCGGCAACGTCGGGCCTACTCAATTAGCAGACCTCATGCCACTGATCGTCCGAATGTTTTCACACCTTCGACCCCGGCATCGCAACGCTGTTGCAATCATCCCTGCCGTTTTCGTCGTTCTGGCCGCGGCGGTGGCTGTCCCAGACACGGCCGCAGCGGACGCGCCCCGGCCCCGCTGGGAAAAGCTGGACAAGCGCGTGCGCAACGCGGCACATCGGGGCGGTGAAGGGAAAATCCGAGTGATCGTGCAAGCGAGCGAGGGGGCGCGCCACTCGCGACGTCAGTTGCTCGGCGCCAAGGGGCGCTGGCATGCGGACCACGCCCTCATCGACGGCATGAGCGTCACCGTGACCGCGGAGGAACTGGCCGAGCTCGCGTCCGATGATGCGGTCCGCATCGTGTCCGAGGACGCCACCGTCGGCGGGCAGCAGACCTTCACGGATGGACCGCTGCTCCGGGCGAGCTTGGGGCTCCTCCCCGGCGGCGGCATCGTCAGCGGCGGCAGTTCATGGGCCGGCGACAAGACTGTCGTCGCGGTGATTGATTCGGGGATCCAGCCATCCAAGGATATCGACGCCTCCCGAATCGTAGCGTTCTACGACTTCACGCGCGGCGGCATCCGCACCCTGCCCTATGACGACTACGGCCACGGCACCCATGTCGCCGGTTTGATCGGCGGCAGCGGCGATCTCTCGAGCGACCGGTTCGAAGGCGCCGCGTCCAAGGCTCGATTCGTCGGCTACAAGGTCCTCGACCGTACGGGCGCCGGACGCACGAGTGACGTCATCGCCGCGATCGAGCATGCGGTGACCAACCGGCGCCTGCTCGGGATACAGGTCCTGAACCTGTCGCTCGGGCACCCCATCTACGAGTCGGCAGCGACGGATCCCCTGGTGCGGGCCGTCGAACGCGCCTCGGCAGCCGGTTTGGTGGTGGTGGTGTCCGCGGGCAACAACGGCGAGCGTCCGGGGACCGGCCTGCCCGGATACGGCGGCATCACGTCGCCGGCCAATGCACCATCGGCGATCGCGGTCGGGGCCATCGACACGCGAGGGACACCGGAGCGTGCCGATGATGGCGTGCAGGTGTTCAGCTCCCGTGGGCCGAGCTGGGTCGACGGCTATGCCAAGCCGGACGTCGTCGCACCCGGCTACCGGATGGTCGGTAGCGCAGCAACGAAGAGCACGCTGTTCCTTGGCAATCCGTCGCTGCGCGTGGCAGGCAACAGCACGACCTCGCCGGAGTACTTGCGGCTGAGCGGCACGAGCATGTCGGCCGCGGTGACGACCGGCATCGTCGCGGTGATGATGGAGGCGAGAGCCGCCAAGTATCCGACACGTCCACTGACCCCCAACCTGATCAAGGCCGTCCTCCAGCACACGGCGATCGCCGTTCCCGGAGCGCACGTCCTCGAACAGGGCGCCGGGTCGATCAACCCGCTCGGAGCGATGCGACTGGTCGAGGCCATCAATCCGTCGGCACCGCTCGGCTCGTATTGGCTGACGAAGCCCGTAGCCCCGTCGGACCGCTACGGCCGCTCCGTCTCGGCGTGGAGCCAGACGCTGGTCTGGGGCGATCGCCTGCTCGACGGGCGTGTCACGGAAGAACAATCGGCGGCGTGGGGCACCAGTCTCGTCTGGGGCGACGCGTTGGTGTGGGGGGATCGCCTGTCTTTCACGACACGTGACACGAGCATCGTCTGGGGTGACACGCTGACATGGGGAAGCGCGTTGTGCTGGGGCGACCAGGCCATCGGATTCAGCAACGGGACCGCCATCGTCTGGGGCGACGCGCTGGTCTGGGGCAGCGCGCGTCCGGAAGATGTCCGATGGATGCCGATCGGGCATGGTGTGCAGAGTATGACGACCGCGCAGGTGTCACTGCGGTATTAGCGTGCGGTGACCGTCGAGCGGAAGGTCGGGAGCTCGCCGCCCTCGAGGCCACCGACGCTGCGCTGATCGCGCAGCTGCGGCGTGACGACCTCATCGGCGGCGATCGCCTGACGGCTCGCGCCCCGTCACCTCATGGACTGCGGCTCGTCGTCGAGGGGAAGCGAGAGCTCGGATGACGCCGCCGCCGCTCGAGGGCAGCTCGCACGTCCACCGGGGCGCGTGCGCCAGCCGCCAGGCCTCGGCTCGGGCCTGCGCCCCGCCTCGCGCAACGGATCGGCGGCGCCGCCGGCCGACTCCGGGCCATCGCCAGCCCTCATCGGCTCCACGGCGGCCGCCACCTGCAGGCACCGGTGTCAGAACTCCACGCGGAGCGACGTGAGCACGGTGCGCGATGCGCCCGGCAGCGTGCTGATACGCGCATAGAGCGGCCGGCCGTCCGCCGACAGGAAGTAGTCTTCGTACTCCTGACTGTACGAGCGGCGGCAGAGCGACTTGGCGTCGGCTATTCGACGCTGAAACGTTGGGTCCACGCCGGCACCCTGCGCACGGTGAAGACCGAGGGCGGCCACCACCGGATCGCAGAGGCCGAGATCGATCGGCTGCTCGCGCGACGCGAGACGTCGTCGCCGCGTCGCACGAAGCAGCAGGAGGACGACGACACGCTCGCTGGGTTGAGCGCGCGCAACCGGCTGCACGGGTTCGTCGAGGAAGTCCGCCTAGACGGCCTGCTGGCGCAAGTGCGATTGCGGGTTGGTGATCAACAGTTGACGGCGGTCATCACCGCCGACGCCGTTCGCGCGCTCAAGCTACGGCGCGGAGACGACGCGATTGCCGTCGTCAAGTCGACCGAGGTGATGATTGCGAAGGCGCAGAAATAAGCGGCAACACGGACGCAGAGGGTCCAACCCGCTGACGCGCAAGCAGCCGCCGGTCACAGCACTTCGCTCTTGCGCCCGGCTGCGCTGCTCAGCCACGGGCCTCCTCGTCGCGCCCAGCTGACCGTGCGATAGGCGAGGAGTTGCGCCGGCGTGCCGCCCTTTTCACGCCGGTAGCTTGAACGAAGCGGAAGAAGTCGATGTCGCCGACGCTGCCCGATGCCCCGTCAGCGTCCATCAGCACCCGCATCACGTACGTGCCCCTCTCGAGCCGCACGCCGTCCTTCGTCAACGGCGCCAGGCGGTGCCAGCCGCCCGTATCCGGGATCACCATCGGACCGGTCCGATCGACACCGCCGATCTCGATGTGGAACCGTCCACCCACCTTCTCCGACGCGACCATCATTTCGAGGCGGTAGGTCCCGGACTCGCTGACGACGACCGTGTAGGCGAGCCATTCGCCCGCCTGCGTCCAGCCCAGGTTGTACTGGTTGCTCGCCGCCTCACGCCGTTCGAGATCGACCCCGCTCTCGCGATACGCCGGCCGCTTCTTCTCGAGGTTCTCCGCCTCGCGATCGTGGTACGCGACGCCCTCGCCGCCCTCGTCGAAGTCTTCCGCCTCGATCGTCCCCGGGATGGGGTGGGCCTGGCCGCGGAACGGGCGCCCCGAGCCGGCAGACGCCTGTATCAGAAGCGCCATCATCAATAGGATGTTCAGCGATGCAGTCATGAACCGAGAGGATACGATCTCCGGCCGGTGCTCCGAACGGACCCCGCGGGGCTCAACGGCGGCCGAGTCGATAGCCCAGCCCGATGAAGAACTCCGACGTGCTGTTGTGGTCGTTCGCGAAGCGGTGCGCGAGCCATCCGCCGCGCCACACCCAGCGGTCCTTGACGGTTCCCGACAGCCCGGCGAGGACGATCACGTCAACCATCCGGCTGCGGTAGTCGCCCGCTCTCGTCGCGCCCGGAAGCTGACCACATCCAGGCGGCTCACACGCGACCTGCTGGCTGTGCACGATCCACCCCGATCCGACGCCCAGCATCGGGCGCAGGCTCGTGGCGCGCGTGAAGTGGTGTGCCACCAGGACCGAGACGAATCGCCGTGAACGGTCGGTCACCGTGCCGCGAACGGGCACCGGGAACACCGTCTCGAAGCCATGGTCGGGCAGGCCCATCTGCGCCACGCGGAGCCCGATGTCGGTGCGGTCGGTGAGCCACCACGCGCCGTGCGCGGCCAGCACCGGATACGCTCCCGAACCGCAGGCGCTTCCGTCACTGCCGACACAGCCGCGGGCCATGCCGCCACCCACGTCGAACGTCTGGGCCGCAGCGGCCGTCCAGGCCAGACTCAGCCATGTCGCCACGATGAGTGTCCGCACATAGGCCTCCGAGAGGCCTGTGCGCAAACGTGTGGGCGATCGGCTCACTGCCGATGCGCCGCGGCCTGCCACGCGCCGACCGTCAGCGCTTGCTGACCTGCAGGTGGACGAAGGCGCCCTTCTTGTTGCCGACGACGATGTCGGGCCGCGTGTCGCCGTCGATGTCCGTCACCACGACCTGCGTGCCGACGCCCGAGTCCTTGTCGATCAGGTGCGGGACGAAGTCCACGCTGCCGTCCTTGCGCCCGCACCAGCTTGAACCAGTAGAGCACCGCGTCGTCGTTGCGGTCGGGATCGCCGGTGCGGCCGTGCGACCAGAAGCGCTTGCCGGTGACGATGTCCTTCAGGCCGTCGCCGTCCATGTCCACGAGCGCGATGGCGTGCAGCTCGGAGAACTTGACGCCGTGCCTGTTCTCCGCCGGCGTCTTGTTCATGAAGACGTGCGGGCGGAAGGCGATCGCGTCGCCGGTTCGGGTACTGCTCGAACCACGCCAGGCCGAAGCCGTGCGCGGCAGAGGCCGGTGATGATGTCGTTCAGGCCGTCACCGTTGACGTCGTAGGCGTGCATCTGCGCGCCGCCCTCGCCCATCGGCTGGGCGTGGAACCGCCAGACCGGATCGCCGGCGAGTGAGGCCGGCTGCTGCCACCAGCCGTTCTTCTCGAGCAGGTCGAGGCGCTTGTCGCCGTCGACGTCGCCGATGCCCAGGCCGTGGGTGAAGTTGCCGTACTTGTTGTCGGGCGTGATGGCGCGAAACGGCCACGGCTTCGACGGAGCCGACCAGTCGGGTTCGGCGTAGCCGAAGCGGCCCTTGGTGATGCAGACGAGCTCCGGCTTGCCGTCGCCCGTCAGATCCGCGAAGGTCGGCGACTCGTTGTCGGTCTGCTCGAAGACGATGTGCCGCCGCCAGTGCGCCTCGCCGCCCTTCGGGTTCTCGTACCAGGACGTCTCCTTGCCGGGGAAGCCCGACGACCAGGAGGTCGGTCCAGCGGTCGCCGTTGAAGTCGTAGGGGAAGACGAAGAAGTTGTCCGAGTAGGTGTTCTCGGTGCCGAGCGCGCCTTCGAAACCGGGCACGGTGACGCGCGTCGGGCCGACCGTGCGCTGGAAGGTGGTCCGGGCCGGGTAGAACTCGTGGCGCGTGGTGAAGGCCGGTCCTTCCCACCACCACGGCCCGGCGATGACGTCGACGGCGCCGTCGTTGTTCAGGTCGGCGGCGCTGGCGCCCTCGCTCCAGAACTGATCGTGCAGCTGGATCCGCTTGAAGGCCGGCGCCTGCTGCGCCGGCGCGGGCACGGACGTCACCAGCGCGGCCAGGAAGGCGGAGACGGCGGCGGCGTGGCGCGATCTGGACATGGTGGGTCCTACCGGGCGGAGGCGCCCACGGGGCGACGGAGCCGTCGACGGCGGGTTTGTTGACGATCTGGGTGATGCCGCTGAGCAGCGCCCGCTGGTGCTCGGTGTCGGTGGTCCGGCCGAGCCGATCGGACAGCACGAGGAGCGCCGGCGGTGTGCCGACGTCGGCGATGCGCTGGACGGTGAAGGCGAACAGGCGGGACAGCGCGGCGTCCGCCGCGAGGTCGAGGGCGCGCGGCATGTCACGCGCGACGAGCGGCTCGGCCGCGTACCACACCATCAGCGTCTGGTTGGCATCCGCGGCGTCGGCGGCGCGGCCGGCGAGCGCGGTCACGACGTCCCACCGCTGCTCGACCGGCACCCGCTGCAGGGCGCTCGCCAGCTGCAGCCGCACCAGCGCCGACGCGTCGTCGCGCGCGAGCGTGACGAAGCGCCGCAGCGCGGTGTCGGACGGCCGGCCCGCCTCCACCAGGAGCGTGATCGCCCAGCCCCGCACGTATTCGCTGGGATCGGCGAGGAGCGCGACGAGATCCGCCTCGGTGAGCCCGCCGGTGACGTGGAGGGCCCAGATGGCGCGGAGCCTTCGCGTGTCGTCGGTCTGCCCGGCCAGCAGCCGCTTCAGCCCCGCGTGCACGGCCGCGTCCGGACCACGTTCCTGGAGCAGCCGGCGCGCATGCTGCACGTACCAGTCGTTGCGGTGCAGCTGCATCGCGACCAGCTCGGACGAGGGCAGCTTGGCCGAGATCGACCCGCACCGGCCGATCGCTCGCGTGGCTGATCTTGAAGATGCGGCCCATGCGTCTTCTGGTGCAGCTCAGGGTTGACGCTGTGACACTGGTTCTTGTCGTACCAGTCGATCACGTGCACCGAGCCGTCGGGGCCGTACTGGAAGTTCAGCATCTGGCTCCAGGCATCGTTGGCGAGCAGGAAGTCCGGGCCGTGCGACGGCCGTGTAGCCCGATCCCGATCGCTCCAGGCGGTCCATGTTCGTCCGGAAGCCGTGGATGTTGTGCATGAGGATCGCGCTGCGGTACGCCGCCGGCCAGCCGTCGCCCCCGAGATAGATCATCGCGCCGGCGTGGGCATGGCCGCCCCCGGCCGCGCCGGAGCGGCCGTTGGCGGCGTGCGGCCCCTTCTCGCCCACCCAGTGGCGATGATCGGCGATGGTCTGGATGTCGTCGTAGGTGTGGAGATTGAAGTGCTTGTACGCCTGCCGCTTGTACCGTCCGCCCTGGACGACGTGATACAGGTGCTCGATGACGCAGGCGGTCGAGAAGGCGTGGCCGTAGTCGTTGAAGTCGAGGCCCCAGGGATTGCTCGTGCCCTCGGCGAATCGTTCGAAGACGTGCCGGGTCGGGTGATAGCGCCAGATCCCGCCATTGAGCGGCGTGCGGTCGGCGTCGGGGGTGCCCGGCTTGCCGACCTTCGAGTTGCGTGAACACGCCGTGGGTGCCGTACAGCCAGCCATCCGGTCCCCAGCGAAAGGTGTTCAGCGTCTCGTGCGTGTCCTCGTAGCCCCATCCGTCGAGCAGCACCCGCGGCGGACCGGACGGCCGATCGGCGCCCTCCTTCCTCGGGATGAACAGCAGGTGCGGCGCGGCGCCGACCCAGACCCCGCCGAACCCGACCTCGAGGCCGCTGACGAGATTCAGGTTGTCGATGAACACCTTGCGCCGGTCGAGCCGGCCGTCGCCGTTGGTGTCCTCGAAGATCAGGATGCGATCGCGGCCTTCGCCCTCGGGGGCCTTCAGCGGGTAGCCGTGCGCCTCCGCCACCCACAGGCGGCCGCGGTCGTCCATCGCGAAGGCGATCGGACGGACGACGTCGGGCTCGGCGGCGGCCAGCGTCACCGTGAACCCTTCGGGCACGGTCATCGCGCGCGCCGCCTCGACGCCCGACAGGCCGGCATGGAGCGCGGTCTCGAGCGGCGGCAGCGCGCGGCTCTCGGACGGCGTGACCTCGTCCGGGAAGAACGGCCGCTCGTCGTGAAAGCGGAACCGGTCGAACGCGATGTGCGCCCAGGGGCTCTCCTCCAGGTACGACGCGGTCGGCGCGCCGGTCTCGTCGTCCACGAGGCGGATCACGATGAGCTTGCTGGCCTGCGCCCGGAGATCCACGACCACGGGACGCAGGCTGGCGGCGTCGGACCCTGACATCGTGAAGAGCGGCTGACCGTCCTCGACCCGGACGATCTCGACGCGCGTCGTTCGGAACGCGCCCCCGGAGACGCAGGAAGCTGGCATACGGGTGGGTGACCGGGAACGGCGCCGAGGTGAGCACGCCGCGCTTCGGACTGCCGCCCGGGCGGCTGCTGACCCAGTAGTCGCCGGCCCGATCGTCGGGTGCGTCACGCAACTCGGGCGAGCGGCCCGCCGCCTTGACGACCGAGAAGGCGTCGCCCGTCGCCGTCCAGTCCGAGAGCGAGCCGGCCTCGAAGTCGAGGTTGAGCGACCGCTGACCGGCCGTCGGGGCGGTGCCCTCGTCCGAGGTCGTCCGCGGCTCGTCGGAGACGTCCAGGCGGCCCTCCATGCCCGAGATCCGATGGCCGGGCAACGAGCAGAAATAGGTGTCGCTCTGCTCCGCCTTGAAGGTGATCGACGCGGTCTCGCCCCGCTCGAGAATCTGCCGGCTCTTCACCGGCTGCTTCTCGAGGGCGATGTCGTGGACCATCACCTCGCCGTTGACGATGGTGATGCGCACGGTCTCGCCGGTGCGGGCCCACAGCGTGGGATTGCGAATGCCGGCGATGGTCCCGCCGATGCCCCGGTAGCCCAGCATCGTGGCCTCGAGGCGATACTCGCGGTCGATGGCGACGCGAGGCTGTCCCGCCTGTCCGTCGAGGTCGGCTCGCCCGCCGAGCAGGACGGGCAACGCGAAGAGCAGAGCGAAAAGGCGGCGGCGTGGCACGTCGGTTCGGCCTCCGGGTTCGGTGGTGTGTGCGCGAGTCTAACGCCTTCGGCGGCCGCCTGGGCCGGTTCACCGTTCGGCCGGCTGGAATCGGCCCGCATGATCTCGCGACGGACGTTCATGACCGGCGCCGCCTGCGCCGCCGCCGGAACCAGCCTGGCGCGCCCGGTCGAGCGCCGTCGCCGCCGGCCAGGGCCCTCGCGGCGGCCGGGAGGTCCTGCGCGAATTCCCCCGCGGCGCCGTGCGGTTGCGAGGCGGTCCGCTCGAGCGAGCACTTCGATCGCATCCACGCGCACTTTCTCGCCCTGGACGACGACCGCCTGCTCATGGTGTTCCGTGAACGCGCCGGCCTGCCGGCCCCGGGGCCCGACTGGGCGCCCGTACGACACGACGGCTTCGTCCCGGCTGACGCTGGCCTACTCGGCCTGGCGAGTCGGAGCGACGGCACCGCGGCCACGCCAAGGTCGCGCGGCTGGCGCCGGGTCGGCGACGATCCGGCGCGCCGAGCGTACCCGGGCCGAATGCGCAGGAGAGCTGCGCCGGTACCATGACAAGTGGCGCACATCTCGTGTCTCGAGCCGCTGCAGACCCTGGCCATCGGCCCGAGAATCTCGAACGATCGCGGCGCTGACACGCGGCGCATCATGGACGTCGCTCGCGTCCGAGGCGGCGCCGGAGAGCAGTTCGTCCACCTCGGGCGCGGCAGCTCGCCGAGAGCCTGAAGACCTCCAGGCCCGCTCGAGACGCCATGCGGCAGCTCGACGACCTGACGCGGGCGCGATCCTCCTGCGCTTCGTCGGCCGCGCGGAGTACGGCGATGGCCACGGTCGCTGGCGACGTCGTCCAGCGACACGGAGATGTTCCTGACTGACGTGACCGTGGCGCGACGGATCGTCCGCGCGGCGGCCGCCGAGTCGATCGCCGGCGCCTGACCGTTGCCGTGCGCCTCCCGCCGATGTCCCGGAATCGGCCGGTCAGTAGTGGACCAGCGCGCCGTCTTCTTCCGTGTCTTCCTCGGCCATCACGTCCGAGATCAGGACGCGGAGGTTGTTGGCGTTGGTGCAGTAGAGCAGCCCGGTGGATGTCGAGATGACGCCCTGGCGCACCAGCTTCTCGATCTCGCCGTCGAAGTACTGCATCCCGTCCATCTCGCCGTCGCGCATCGCGTCGAGCAGCGTCTTGCCCTCGCCCTCGCCGCCCTCCATGTAGTCGCGGGTGCGCAGCGTCGACTTCAGGATCTCGAGCACGGCGACGCGGCCGCCTTCCTTCTTCGGGATCAGGCGCTGCGACACGAAGTAGCGGAACGACGCGGCGAGGCGGCCGCGAATCGCCCGCTGATCGCCGCTGTCGAAGGCGCCGATGATGCGCTCGACCGTCTTCGAGGCGTCGATGGTGTGCAGCGTGGAGAAGACGAGGTGCCCGGTCTCGGCGGCGGTCAGGGCGATCTCGATCGTCTCGCGGTCGCGCATCTCACCGACGAGAATCACCTTCGGCGCCTGGCGCAGCGCGGCGCGCAGGGCCAGGGCGAACGTCGGCGTGTCGCTGTGCAGCTCGCGCTGGTGGACGGTCGCCTTCTTGTGATGGTGCAGGAACTCGATCGGATCCTCGATGGTCAGGATGTGGTCGGCCCGGGTCTCGTTGATCAGGTCGATGAGCGCGGCCAGCGTCGACGTCTTGCCGGATCCGGTCGGCCCGGTGACGAGCACGATGCCGTTCTTCAGCGAGGCGATGTCGATCAGCGCGGCCGGCAGCTTGAGCTCGCCGAGCGTCGGCACCTTCGACGGGATGACGCGCATGACGATCGCGACGCTGCCGCGCTGGCGGAAGACGTTGACGCGAAAGCGCGCCCGCTCGGGCAGCGAGTAGGAGAGGTCGCACGCGCCCTGTTCCTCGAGCGCGCTCAGTGCCGTCCGGTTGTCACCGATGATGTCGCGGGCGAGTTGCGCGGTGTCGGACACACGCAACACCGACAATCCCTTGACCTCCACCGGCGACAGCTCGCCGTGCTTCTCCACCTGCGGCGGCCGGCCGGGCGAGAGGATCAGGTCGCTGATCCCGCTGCCGGAATCGAGCATCGCCCAGATCACGGAGGCCGTGCTGAAGGTCGGCACGGATGGCGAGGGTGCCGAACAGGCGATCGGCGAGGGCGGAGGGATCGACGGTCATCATGGGGTCGCAGCGGGCCTCGGGCGCGCGAAGGAGCGCCCACTGCAGCTATCGGCCACTGTCGAGGTTTCGTTATCGCGCCGCGCGCGGCGTCGGCGTGAACGCCCGTGCAGCCGCGGGCAACGGCGGATCCTCGCCCGGCGGGCCGCTCTCCGGCCACCGCGCCAGCCCGGTTCCGGTAGAGTCGTGGGCGTGACAGCCGATGCGCCGCCGCCCCGGACCAGACGGGTGCGCTACGCCGGGAAGAACCCGCGCGCCTTCCACGAGAAGTACAAGGAGCTGAACCCCGAGCGGTTCGCGGCGGACGTCGAGAAGATCGTGGCGTCCGGCAAGACGCCGGCCGGCATGCACCTGCCGATCATGGTCGCCGAGGTGCTGGACGTGCCTGCGCCCGGCGCCGGGGGACGTGGCGGTCGACTGCACGCTCGGCGGCGGCGGCCACGCCCGGGCGATCCTCGAGCGCATCCACCCCGGCGGACGGCTGATCGGGATCGACGTCGACCCGCTCGAGCAGCCGCGCACCGAGGCGCGCCTGCGCGCCGCCGGCTTCGGCGAGGACGTCTTCGTCGGCGCGGCACGCCACCTTCGCGGGCCTGCCGCAGGTGCTCGCCGCCGAGGGCATCGACGCCGTGGACGTGGCGTTCGCCGATCTCGGCGTGTCGTCGATGCAGATCGACAATCCGGCGCGCGGCTTCAGCTACAAGGGCGCCGGGCCGCTCGACATGCGCATGAACCCGCAGCGCGGCGAGCCGGCCTGGCAGCTCCTGGCCCGCCTCGACGAGGACGCGCTGGCGGCCGTGCTCGACGAGAACGCCGACGAGCCCTACGCCGCCGCTGATCGCGCAGGTGCTGAAGCGCACCCCGGTGAAGACCACCGACGCCATGGAGCGCCTGGTGCGGACGACGCTCACCACGGCCCATCCCGAGCTGGCCAAGACCGACGTCAAGATGTCGGTGCGGCGCACCTTCCAGGCGCTGCGGGTGGCCGTGAACGACGAGTTCTCCGCGCTGGACGCCCTGCTGCGGGCGCTGCCGCTGTGCCTGGCCCCCGGCGGACGCGTCGCCGATCATCACCTTCCACTCCGGCGAGGACCGCCGCGTGAAGAAGGCGTTCCAGGCCGGCGCCCGGGACGGCGTCTACGCCGAGGTGGCCAAGGACGTCATCCGCTCCGGCCAAGGAAGAAACGTTCGCGAATCGGCGCGCCTCGGCCGCGAAGCTGCGCTGGGCGGTGAAGGCGCCCTGAGCCCCGGTCGGAGGGCGAGACGCGACCTACTCGGCTCGCAGGGCGATGAGCGGATCGATACGCGCCGCTCGACGTGCCGGGATCCACGCCGCGACGAGCGCCACGACGGCAAACAGCACCGACACGCCGCCGAAGGTGGCCGGGTCGAGCGGCGTCAGGCCGAAGAGCATCCCGCTCAGGTACCGCGTCACGGCCATGGCCCCGACGAGGCCCAGCACCAGCCCCGCGCTCGTGAGCGCCAGGCTGCGGCGAAGGACGAGGGCCATCACGTCGGCGCGCCGCGCGCCGAGCGCCATCCGGACGCCGATCTCCGGCGTCCGGCGTCCGACCGAGTACGACGTCACGCCATAGAGGCCGATGGCGGCGAGCATCAGGGCCAGCAGGCCGAACAGTCCAGACAGTGCCGCCAGGAGCCGTTCCCGCACGATCGCGGCGTCCACCTGCTCCGACAAGGAGCGGAAGCCGAACGAGACCGCAGGATCGACGGCGGTGAGGGCGGCCGCGATGCTGCGCGTCAGCTGATGCGGCGCGCCGGCCGCCGGCCGCACCCCGAGGCCGATCTCGGTGAGCCCGCGAGCCGTGAGGTGGGCCGATTGCGCGAGCGGCAGATAGGCGATGGGCTCCATGCCCTCGCGCTGCGAGTCGAAGACGGTGTCCTCGACGACGCCGACGACGGTGCACGGAACGCCGCCGGTTCGACCCGGGCAGGTGATCGTCCGATCGATCGGCGATTGGCCAGGCAGCAGCGCGCGCGCTGCCGCGTGATTGAGGATGGCGATCGCTGGCGCCGCAGCCGAATCGCGCGCGGTGAAGTCGCGCCCGGCGCGGATGGCGGTGCCGTAGGCAGCAAACCAGCCCGGCGTGATCAGGTTGAACGTCACGCGCGTTCGTGCGTCCCCCATGCGCAGACCGCCGTCGACGGGCGTCCACGGTGATCCGCCGACAGCTGCCACGCCTGGCGTCGCGCGGATCGCGTCGACGAGGCGCTGGAACACGGCGGCCCGGCGATCCGGTTCGGTGCGCGGTCCGAGAAATGTCGACGTTCACGACCAGCACGCGGTCGCGGTCGAATCCCAGCGGCAGGCGCACCAGCCGCTCGAACGTGCCGACGAAGAGCGCCGCCGAGATGACGATGATGAGCGACAGCGCCAGCTGCAGCGTCACGAGACCGTTCGACAGCCGCGCGGCTCCGGCGCTCGCCGACGCGGCGCGCCCCTGAGCCTTCAGCGCGTCCATGGGCGTGACCCGAGTCGCTCGCCACGCCGGCGCCGAGCCGAAGAGGAGCGCGGTCAGCAGCGAGGCGATGGCGGTGAAGGCCAGCACGCGCCAGTCCGGCGACAGATCCAGGCCGATCGCAGTCGACCGACGTCGACAGTTGCGATACCAGCGCGTGGCTACCCCACGTCGCGACGACGAGCCCGAGGGCCGCGCCCGGGCCGGCCAGAACCACGCTCTCGATGAGCAGCTGGCGAACGAGCCGCCGCCGCGACGCGCCGAGCGCGAGCCGCACGCTCAGCTCGTGCTGGCGTGCCGTGGCGCGGGCCAGCAGCAGGTTGGCGATGTTCACACAGGCAATCAGCAGCACGAGGAGGACGACCGCGAAGATCGCGAGCAGGGGCCGCGCGTAGGCCTGTCGCAGGCCTCTCGGGTCGCCGTTCGCCCCCGACGTGCCAGACGCCGCGGCGGCGAGCGCGAACGGCTCCCGAAGGAGTCGTGGCTCGATGTTCGGCAGCTGCTCGCGCGGTGACGCCGAGGATGCCGGGCTGCAGGGCGCTGAGCACCGCCGAGCCTGCGGCCGTCGATTGACCCGGCCTCAGGCGCACCATGACGGAGAGGCGATGGCGCTGGAGCTGCGACCGATCGCCGCGCATCAGCGGCTCGATCTGGAGCGGGACGGCGACGTCGAAGGGGCGGCCGACTTCGATGCCGAAGAAGGTCGGCGCGGCCACGCCGATGATCGTGAGCGCCACGCCGTCGACGACGAGCTTGGTGCCGATGCGCGTGGTCTGCGCCGCCGAAGCGCCGCTGCCAGAGACCGTAGCTGATGACGGCGGACGGTCCGTCGGGGCCACCGCCGGGACGATCGTCGGCAGCCGTGAACAGGCGGCCGCGCCATGCTGGGACGCCGAGCGTCGTGAAATAGCTGCCGCTCGTGAACAGTCCTTCGGCCGGCTGGCGCTCGCCCGCCTGGGCCAGGTCGAACCGCGCCGGCATCCAGGCCAGGGCGCCGTCGAAGCGCGCGACGTGCGGCTGGAATCGCTCCCACATCGGCAGGCTCCAGCCGAAACCGGCCGGGTAGCCGCGGTCGATCCCCGTCTTGGACGACACGGTCGCCAGCCGATGGGGGTCGGCGACCGGCAGCGGACGGAGCAACAGGCTGTTGACGACGGCGAAGACAGCGGCATTCGCGCCGACCCCCAGAGCGAGGGTGAGCACGACCACGACGGCCGTGGCCGGTGTCCGGCGCACCGTGCGCCACGCGAGGCGCGTGTCCTGCCAGAGGGGATCGAGCATGGATCGCATTGCATGTTTGTACTAGATCATTAATACACTGTCAACCGAACGAGCCGCGCACCGCGCGCTATCATTTCCGGGTGACCACGCTCGTCCGTCCCGAACGGCCCGACGACGACCTCGACGCCCTGCGCGCGCGGGTCGTGGCAGTCGCGAGGCCGCGCTCGACCAGCGCGCCGAAGAAGTCGATCGCATCGGGCGCGAGCTGGACATGTTCGCGGCGGCCTACAAGCAGCAGGTCGGGACGCTGCACGAGCAGCTCGATCGCCTGGAGCTGGACATCGCGGAAGCGGAGCTGGGCGAGCTCGCCAAGGCGGTGGCCGATGGCGCGGCGGCGCCGAGCGCGACACCGCCCCCGTCGATGCCGGCGCTCGATACCGCGGCGCGCCTGACCTCGGACGCCGTCCGCGCGCTGTTCCGCGACGTGGCCCGGATCATCCACCCCGATCTGGCCGACGACGAGCGCACCCGCGACCGGCGTCACGCCCTGATGGTCGAGGCCAACCGCGCCTACAAGCTGCGCGACGCCGAGCAGCTGCGCCGGATCCTCGAGCAGTGGGAGCGCAGCCCCGAGGCCGTCCAGGGCACCGACGCCGCGGCGATGCGCCTGCGGCTCGAGCGGCGCCTCGTCCAGATCGAAGAGGACCTGGCGCTGTGCGGCAGGGACCTCGCCGCGCTGGAAGCGTCGCAGCTCTATCAGCTGAAGGCGCTGGCCGACGAGGCCGCCGCCAAGGGCAACGATCTGATCGCCGACATGGTCCGGCGCCTGAAGCGCGACATCCTGGCCGCCACCAATCGCCTGGATGCCATGCGCTCCATGCCCTCGTAGGTCGCCGGTCGCCGCCATGTCCGGGGTGTTGAGCTTTCGCGACTGGTACCGCGCAAGGGGTCGTCGCCGACAACCGGCAGATCCATCGCAGCGTCGTGCCGGAGGCGCACCGGATCGTCGAGGCTGGACCGGTCCACCTGATCAACATGACGCCGCCGGCCGGCGCGGTCGTCGACCCGGCCGTGCCCGAGTACGCCGTGCACCTGGTGCTCGCCACGCCGCCGCTGCTCCGCGTCGGCTTCAATCGTCCGCCCCGCTGGCTGGTCATGTCGCCGGGCGTGCTGCTGGTGGCGCCGCCGGACACCGCCGGCGACTTCATCGCCGACGGCCCGTCGCACCTGCTCACGATGACGATCCCGACGGCGCTGGGTCGACGACTTCACCGCGGACTCCGGCGCGCGGATCGACATCCGGCACGAGGACGCCTTCCGCGACCCGCTGGTCGCGCGCCAGATCGTGCGCCTCTGGCACGCGCTGGCCGACGACGCGCCGGCGAGCCGGCTGCTGGCGGACCAGGTGATGCGCGGCGTCCTGCAGACGCCTGGCGCGCCGGACGGAGGCGCGCGTCGCCGTCCGCCACGCCCGCGAGCGGCTGTCGGCGCCCGCCGTCCGCCGCTTGCGCGACTTCGTCGAGAGCCGCCTCGCCGACGACCTCGACGTACCGATGCTGGCTGGCGTCGCGGGCTCGAGCCCGGCCCACTTCGCCCGCGCCTTCGCCGCGACCGTCGGGATGACGCCGTTCGACTACGTCATGACCCGGCGGCTGGCCCGCGCCCGCGAGCTGCTGGAGCGCACCAATCGCTCGGCGCTGGCCATCGCGCTCGACGTCGGCTTCAGGACGCCCAGCCATTTCACCGCGCGCTTCCGCCGCGAGTTCGGCGTCACGCCGCGTGACATCCGGCCCGAGGCGCGACGGCCGGACGAGCGCCTGCTCGACGCGGCTCGCTGAGCGTCGCGCCGGCCCCGCACCGGCAAGGATTCGCAGTTTCAGAACAGTCCGCCGGCGGCGCCCGCCGTACGGTGGACGGCATGAGACGACGGAGCTTCCTTCGCACGGCGCTGGCGGGTAGCGGCGCTGGCCGGCTGGCAGGCGCTCGACGGCGGCCGGATCGGCGCGACGTCCCAGGCCTCTGCGCGCGCCTCGATGGCATCGGCCATGTCCGAATCGCGACGCGGGCCGATCATCGACGTCCACCTGCACGCCTACCCGGCGGACCTCGCCATCCCGTCCTCGCCCAATCCGGTGACGGGCAGGCCGCCGGCCGTCAAGGACGGACAGGCGCATCGGCTGGCCTGCCTGGCCGAGATGAAACGGCTGAACATCGTGCACGGCGTGGTCAGCGGCGGCGATGGCGATCGGCTGGCGGCGGCCGCGCAGTGGCGCGACGCCGATCCGGGCCGCATCATCGCGGCGGCCGGCGTCCGCGGCTCCGCCGACATCCCGCTGCCGGAGATCGGGGTGCTGCGCGCGGCATTCGGCGAACGCCGGCTGCGCGTGCTGGGCGAGATCACCGCGCAGTACGCCGGCCTGTCGCTGAGTGACCCGACGTACACGCCCTACCTCGCGCTGGCCGAGGAACTCGACGTGCCGGTGTCGGTGCACATGGGCCTGGGCCCGCCCGGCATCTCGTTCGATCCGTGCTGCCGCGGCTTCCGCGCCTCGCTCGGCAACCCTGCGATCCTCGAGGAGGCGCTGAACCGCCACCCCAAGCTCCGGCTGAACGTGATGCACGGCGGCTGGCCCTACCTGCAGGAGACGATCGCGCTGCTCCTCACCTATCCGCAGACCTGGACCGATCTCGGCTCGATCGACTGGCTGGTGCCGCGGGCCGAGTTCCACGCCTACCTCGGCGCGCTGATGCGGGCCGGCCTCGGCACGCGCATCCTCTTCGGCTCGGACCAGATGTACTGGCCCGAGGCGATCGGCATGGCGGTGGAGGCCGTCGACGCCGCCGCGTTCCTGACGCCGGCCCAGCGACGGGACATCTTCTACGGCAACGCGGTGCGCTTCCTCCGGCTCGAGCCGCCGCGTTGAGGTCGCGCGGGACAGCGGGGACGCTCGAGGCGAGCCTCGGGCGTCCCCCTGGTCAGGTCATGGCTGTGACGGCGCGTAGGCGTCGCAGCTCACGTGCGGATTCCAATCCGTGAACGTGCCGTGCACGTTCCGCTTCCACGCCCACACGTGGAGCTCGTAGTAGGCGGGCAGACCGGTCCTGTTCGGCGCCGACACGTAGTGGAAGTGCTGGCCGTGCAGCACGGGCGGATGAGGATTGGTCGCGTTCCACTGTTCGGCCAGCACGATGTACTCCACGGCGGCCAGCTGGAGCCGGCCGTTTCGCGGCTCGTAGACCAGTGCCTCGGGCTTGGCGGCGTCCAGGACGCCATCACCGACGAGCGCCTCGTTCACGTAGTGCACGCCCATCGCGCCTTCTTCCGGCCCGCTGACACAGCCGCCCGCCAGGGCGTAGCCGGCGCCCGACGCCGACTGAGTGTCCTGGAAGGTCGCGGTTGCCTGGCGGACGATTCGCGTCAGCGAGGAATCGGATACCTGGGCTTGCTGGCCGCCGGCTTGCTCGTTGCCTCGCGGAGCGTCCTGCGTCGACGCAACGTCGACAGCGACGAGGCTCATCAACCCGGCCATCATGCATCCAACGGCTTTCCCACGTGTGTTACCCATGGCACCTCCTTTTGTGCGTCGGCGACCCAGTGAAACCTCGTCAGCGCTCGTGACCACGTCAGGATTTCGGCAGCTCACGGCGCTCGACATGCACCGGGTGGCCTGGGTTCTCGCGAAGCCGTCGGGCGTTGCATGGAGTACGCCAGAGCGAAGTGGGTGGAACGTCGCAGGGCACGCCAGAGAAACACGCCAGCGCTGAGTGCGCGGGGTATGGCGGTTGCAGGCGAGCGCGCAAACGAGCGGACCCTTGGCGCGAAAGGAGACGCGCATGCTCTTCCCAAGACATCTCGCTGCGGCACGCCTCAGCTTTCTCGTCCTCACTGGCTCATGGCTGCTGGGCCATGCCACGTCAGCCATGGCGATCACCTGCAGGACGCGTTCGACCGTCGACAACCCCTTCTATCGGGGGCCGGCGGCGTCCGATGTCTACGACAACCGGTTCAAGGAGAGCCACGGCATCCCCTTCCTGCCGGACTACGTCCCGCAGGGTCTGGCGACGTGGTCGAACTGGCCGCATGGCCAGGGCGATGATCTCCTCGTCGTCGCCTCGTACGATCCTGATGGAGGCCAGGCACTGATCGTCGGCGTCGATGCGAAGACCGGACGACAGATGGGGGTCGCGAGAATCGCCGACTCGCACGTCGGCGGGATCGCTGTCTTCGAGGAGCTCGGGTGGGCCTTCGTATCTGGCAGGAAGGCGGGCACGGTGCGAAGGTACTCGCTGCAGAAGAGTTCAAGACGACGGCGAAGGACGGCCAACCGCTCATGAAGGCCTACACGGTCGACAAGAAGAGAGCGCTCACAGCTGTCGGCGGCATCTGGCAGGTTCCCATCAAGACGCAGGGCCTGGTGGTCACCAAGGACGTCTTCATCTACAGCACCTCGCACGACCGCGACCATCGCAGCAATCTGTACGTGGTTCCGTCGTGGAAAGGGCGAAGCAGTGCTCGACGATGCGCGCCTGTTCTGTTTCCGCAGCCCGAGCATGTCGGAAGGCATTGCCGTCTACGGTGACAGTCTGTACCGTCGCCTACGAGTCGGGTGCCGCGATCTTCAACCCCACGGATACGCCGGGCCCGGGCCAGGCAAGCCGAACCTGCCACGCAACATCATCAAGAACCTGCACCGGGCGACGCTGGCGTCGCTGAAGGAACTGCCGCCGCCCTCCGGGCCGACCCGCCCTGGGCCAATCGAACCCGAGACGCGCAAGACGTCGCGATAGCTGACCGCCTAGATAGCACCAACTGCAGCGCTGGCGGCCTCGTCTAATGGGGGTCTTCTCACGAGGATCCCCATGCAGACGTTCGTGCAGGACGTGCGCTACAGCTTCCGCTCGCTGGCCAAGGCGCCCGGCTACACCGCCGTCGCCGTCCTGACGCTCGCCCTCGGCGTCGGCGCCAACGCCGCAATCTTCAGCGTGCTGCGGGCGGTCGTCCTGCGTGACCTGCCCTACCGCGAGCCGGATCGCATCGCCGTGATGTGGACCAGGAACATCCGGCAGAACCTGCCGGACGGCACGTCCTACCTGAACTTTCGCGACTGGCGGGCCGAAAGCCGGCAGTTCCAGGCGATGGCGGCCTACGTGCGGCCGGAGTTCACCCGCAACACCCTCGGCGGGACGGACAGCGCGCGCATCCAGGTCGGCGTGGTCGGCGAGGGCTTCTTCGAGCTGCTCGGGACGCCAGCCCTCCTCGGGCGGACCTTCGGCACAGCCGACTTCGTCGCCACGCCACGCGCGGTGGTCATCAGCCACGCACTCTGGAACCAGCGCTACGCCGCCGACCCGACGGTGGTCGGACGGCCCGTCCGCCTGGGCGACGACACCGTCGAGATCGTCGGGGTGATGCCGCCGGAGTTCGCGCTGCCGACGGACGACGTGCAGTTGTGGCAGCCGCTCGTCTTCGGGAAAGAGGACGAGGAAGAAGGCGGCGCGCGCGGCGGTGACGGCCTGGTGGTGCTCGGGCGGCTGGCGGCGTCGGCGACGCTGGCCACCGCCCGCGCCGAGCTGGACGTGATCGCGGCCCGCCTCCGCCAACGACACCCGGCCACCAACGCTGCCTTCGGCGTCACCACCGACCGGCTCGTCGATCGCGTGATCGGAACGATCACGGAGCGGTCGCTGTGGCTGCTGTTCGGCGCGGTGGCGTTCGTGCTGCTGATCGCGTGCACCAACGTCGCCAACCTCACGCTGTCGCGGGCGGCGGCGCGACGCCACGAGTTCTCGCTGCGCACCTCGCTCGGTGCCGGCGCGGCCCGGCTGGCGCGCCAGGTGCTGACCGAGAGCCTGGCGCTGGCCATGCTGGCCGGCGGCTGCGGGCTGCTGCTCGCCTGGCTGGGCACGCACGCGCTGCGGCTCCTCGCGCCGGGTGCGCTGCCGCGAGCGGACACCATCCAGGTGGACACCGGCGTCGTGCTGTTCCTGCTGCTGACGACGGTCGGGGCGGGCCTGCTCGCCGGGCTGCTGCCGGCGCTGCAGATCGCGACGGTCAGACCGGCCGAGGTGCTCCGCGAGGCCGGGCCGCGGGCGCTGGGCGGACGCGGCGGCCGCCGCATGCATCAAGGCCTGGTCATCGCCGAGATCGCGCTGGCGGTGGTGCTGATGTCGGGCGCCGGCCTGCTGATCCGCAGCTTCGCGCGCGTCCAGTCGGCGCCACGCGGCTTCGATTCGACCAACGTCCTGCTGTTGCAGGTCGACCTGCCGGACAGCCACGATGACACCGCCGAGAAGCGGACGGCCTTCTTCGCCGAGGCCACCCGCCGCCTGCGCGCCCTGCCGGGCGTCGTCGCCGTCGGCGCCATCTCCGACTTCTTCATCCACCGCCAGCCCGACTACCGCATCGCGCTCGAAGGCCAGCCGCCGCGACGCGCCGACGAACCGGCGCCGCCCCTGACCGAGGATCTCGTCGTGCCCGGCTATTTCGAGGCGATGCGCGTCCCGGTGATCCGTGGCCGGACGCTGGTCGACGGCGACCTGACGCCAGGCGCGCCGTCCGTCGTCGTCATCAACGAGGAGATGGCGCGGCGCTACTGGCCAGGCCAGGATCCGCTCGGCCGCCGCTTCAAGTACGGCCTCGACCCCGGTGCGGCGCGCCCGTGGAAGACCGTCGTCGGTGTGGTCGCCGACATGCGGCGACAGCGGCTCGACGAACCGGCGATCCCGTTCATGTTCCAGCCCGGCGTCACCGGCAACATGGACATCGTGGTGCGGACCGCTGGCGATCCCGAGCGCTGGCGCGACGCCATCCGCGCCGAGATGCGGGCGTTCGACCCGCTGGTGCCGCCGTACGGGATCGTCACCGTCGAACAGCGGCTCGGTCGGACGGTCGCGCTGCGCCGGCTGCAGACGCTGCTGCTCCTGGGGCTGGCCGCGGTCGCGCTGACGCTGGCGATGATCGGCGCCTATGGCGTGATCCACCAGTCGGTGACGGCGCGCACGCGGGAGATCGGGGTGCGCATCGCGCTCGGCGCCAGCGCGTCCACCGTGCACCGCATGGTGCTCGCTGGAGGCCTGGTGCCGGCCATCGCCGGGTTGGGGCTGGGGTTGCTGGGCTCGCTCGCCCTCAGCCGGACCCTGGCGACGTTCCTCTACGACACCAGCGCGCTCGATCCGCTGATCTACGTCAGCGTCACCGCGCTGCTGCTGATGGTGGCCACCGCCGCCTGCCTGGCGCCGGCCAGACGCGCCGCCCGCTTCGATCCGATGATCGCGCTGCGCCGCGACTGACGGCTGGCCGCCCGCTCAGCGGGCGGCGACAGCGACCGCGACCGGTCCGAAGCTGGCGAGAGCGGCCTCGCGCGAGTCGAAGCACTCGAACACGCTCACCAGCTTGGTGATCACGAGCAGCTCGGACACCCGGCCATTGACGCCGAGCAGCTTGACCTCGCCGCCGAGGGCACGGGCCGCCTCGTAGATCTCGATCAGCTCGCCGAGCCCGCGGCTGTCGACGTGGCGGACAGCCGCCAGGTCGAGCACGATCCGGTTGCGGCCGTCGACGAGCAGGGACCGCACGCGGTCGACCAGCCGGCGGCGCGAGTCGTCGCCCACGATGTCGCCGTGGACGCTGAGGATGGTGACGTCTTCGATGTCGATGTCTTCGTAACGCATGGTGGAACTCCGAGCGGCTGGGTTCGAACGTGGCGTCCGTGTCCGTCGCTCTGGTTCTTTGACGGAAGCCGCGGGCGAATGGGGTCGTCGGAATTGTCAAGAATTTGCAAAGAGTCGAACCTGTTTTCGCACGGCCGAGCTGCGTGAGCGCGTTCGCATGGCGGCCATGTTTCGCCGCCGGCCGCGTCGCCGCACTGTCCGCCGTGGCCGTTTTCGGAACGGGCTCGGCCGCGGCGCCGCGCTAGTCCGTGAACGGAGAGGTGTGCACCAGGACGGGCACGACGACGTCGTCGGTCGCCTCGATCGGCGTGTCCATTGGCGTCTCGATCGACGTGTCCATGGCCGTCTCCATCGAGGTGTCCGTCGACGTGTCGATCGGCGCCTCGGGCGGGCTCCAGTCGACCGCCTGCTCCAACGACACGGCCACTTCGTAGCTCGGCACGCCGCCCTGCATCGCGGTGAGGCTGGCGCGGACGATGCGTCCGCTGACGACGGCGTCCAGCGTCGCGGTCGCGAGGCGCACGCTGACGCGCGCGCCGACGAGCAGCCGCGAGCGCGACTGGCCGTAGAGCCCCTTCGAGGTGTAGTTGAGCAGCGCGAACTCGCTGCCGCCGATCAGCCGGGACCGCACGTCGCCCAGCGTCGACGCCGGTACCCGCAACTCGGCGCGCCGCTCTTCGTTCGCGGGCGGAATCGGGACGTCAGTCGGGTCAGACATGGCGTGGGGGGCCTGGCGGGCACGGACCTCTGGACCGTCCCCGCGTTGTCCATCAACATCGGCCAGGTCGGGCAAAGGTTGAGGACCGTCTCGATTCGGATCACGGCTGCCGAAGCGGACGGCTCTCTCCGGCCATCTCGGTCAGCCAGGTGTCGACCAGCCCGACCGACTCGCCCTGCAGCGCGGCGTAGGTCGCCCGGAGCCGCCGCATGGCCTCGACGTCGCGGGCCGCATTCCACACCGGCGTGTGGCGACGTGACGCCTCGTGCAGTTTCGCCAACGCCAGCAGCACCGTCGGCGCGTCCGGCCGCTCGAGCGTGGTCAGCAGGGCGATGGCCGCCGCCGGTTCGTTCGCCCGCAGCCGCGCCTCGATCGTCAGGCGCGGCAGGTCCGGCAGCGAGCTTCGTGCACGAGCGCCATCTGCCAGGCGACCGCCGCCTGCTGCCGGGGTGCGGCAGCGCCACGGCCGACCCGGTCGGTGGGGCCCAACGTCGAGAGCCACGTCTTCGCGGTGTGCAGGACGTGGCGGCTCTCGCTCGTCAGGCTGACATTGTCGACGGCCAGGATGATCGTCCGGCCGGCCGCGCCGGCGATATTGCGGGTGACGTCGGGATGGTGACGGCCTCGGCACCGATGGCGGCGCCGGCCCGCTCGTGCCGCACGAAATCGGCGGCGACGACCTCACGCGGCGCGCCGTCGATCTCGACGGCGAAGTCGGCCGGCGCGAGGATGTCGACGACCGTGCCGGTCCGATGAGGACGGTCGCTTCGACGATCACGACATCCACGCCGGCGCGGAACGCCGGCGGCGCCTGTCCGGAGACGACCGCAGAGACGACCACCGTGACGTCGCGGTGACGGCCGCCACCGTGACCGCACCCGCCATGGTCCCTCACCATCCACGCATCGGACGCTCGGGGACATGGCATCCTCAGGCGTGCGGCCCGGCGCCATCTCCGTCAGCCAGGCATCGACGAGGGCGAGCGAGTCGCCCTGCTGCGCGGCGTAGGCGTCGCGCAGCCGGCGCATCGTCTCGAGGTCTCGCGCGGCGTCCGATACCGGCGTCTTGCGCCGCGACGCGTCGTAGAGCGTGTTGAGCGCCAGCAGCAGGGTGGACGGGTCCGGCTGCTTGAGCTGTGACACGAGGTCCAGACCTTCCGCCAGCCGCCCGTCGGCCAAGCGCGACCTGCGCCTGCAGGCGCACGAAGGCGTCGTCGTCCGGCCAGCGTTGCCGCGCCTGGTTGAGCAGGGCGAGCGCCGCCGCCGGCTTGTCCGCGCGCAGCCACGCTTCGATCGCCAGGCGCTGCAGATCGGGTGACGTGCGCTCGCGGACCAGCGCCATCTGCCAGGCGCCGGCGGCCTCCTGATCCTTGGCGCCGGCGGCGTAGCAGGCGCCCAGGTAGGTCAGCGACGGCGCGAAGTCCGGCGCGATCTTCAGCGCGGCACGGAACGCCTGCGCCGCTTCCTCGAGCTCGCCGGCGTGCAGGCGGCCGAGACCGGCGATGAACTGCGCCGCCAGCGGCGACGCCGCCAGCGGTCCCGTGCTGCTGTCCGTCGGCCACGGTCCGGCCTTCGATCGCTCGAGGGCGTCGCGGACCGGCGCGGCATCGGGCCGCGCCGCCAGTCGATCGATCAGCGGCGCGACGAAAGCTGGCTCGAGGACCGTCGACGCCGAGAACCGTACCTTGGCGAACGACAGCGCCGCGGCACGGGCGGGGCCACCCGTTCGGGCCGCTGCCGCCGGTACGCCAGAGGCGGGGGACGCCATCGCGACGCTGGTCGCTGGCGCCGCCACGACCGATGCCGTCGACGCCGCCACCGTGAAGGTCCTGGACAGGGTCGCGCCGGTCCCGATCTTCGCGCTCAGCGTGTAGCGTCCGGGCGGCAGCATCGACGCCGGCAGCGTCTCCTGCGCCACGGTCGTGCCGCCGGTCGTCTGGGCGATGCGGCCGGTGCGGCGGACGAGGGGCGACGTGCTGCCGGCCTTCATCACCTCGAAGACGACCTGCGTCTTCTTCTCGGCGACCGGGCCGGTGAGCGCGACCTGCGCGATCACCTCGTCGGCCGTCGTGACGCCATCGAAGATCGGGCCGCGGCGCGGCGCGCGCGGCGCGATCCGAGTGGAACAGCACCAGGCCCGGCGTCTCGACGCCGCCGGTCTTCTTCCAGCGCGCGTCGACCAGACGCTCGAGGCTGCCGATGCGGCCCTCGGCGTCCAGCACGGCCACGCGCAGGACGTAGGTGCCGGGCGGCGCGGTCAGCTCGACCGACAACGCGCCCGGGGTGTCGGCCACGATGTCGACGGTGTTCTCCATCGCGGTCACCGGACGGCCGTCGAAGTCGTAGAGGGCCGCCACGGCCTTGGCCCGGCCGGGCGCGGCGCGATTGACGTCGCCGACCGCGACGACCCGCAAGTGCCTCGTGTCCGTGGTCGCGTGCAGCACGTACGACGTGGCGCGCAGATCGACGCCGGTGCGGAGCGGCCCGCCCTTGAGCGCGTCGCGCAGCGCGGTCTCTCCATCGACCGGCGCGTCCACCTTGGGACGGGCCCCCGACATCACCCGCCGATACGACGCCAGCGAGGCACCGGGCCGGCTGATTTTCACCGAGATGCGACGATCCTTGCCGTCGAGGTCCTCGGGCAGCACCTGCACGCCAAGGCGGTAGTAGCCGCTCAAGCCGGCGTTCAGCGAGGCGAACGCGGTGTCGGCCTGCCCGGAGAGGCGCACCGACCGGCCGCCGGTCATGCCGGCCAGCATCTCGACGTTGTTCATCAGGAGGTTGCGATCCTCGATCGATCGCATCGACGGCCGCGAGCGGGACGCGGCGAGGGCCCACAACTCCGCGGTGAACGTGTGCACGGTCACGTTGGCGCGCGCGGCGTCGGCCGCCACCCAGCCCATCTCCGTGGACGCGTCGCGCTCGTTCAGCGCCCAGCCGGACGACAGCAGCACGGCGTGCTTCGGCCCCGGCACGGCGGCGAGATTGCGCATCGTGGCGCGCAGCGAGCGCAGGACCGGCTGGACCTGGGCCTGGGCGTCCAGCAGCATCGTCTTGACCTGCATGTCGATCTCGGTCGGGCACAGCGGCTGGGTGCCGCGGCATTCGCGGCCGATGACGTCACCGCGGACGAACAGGTCCAGCGCCTCCATCCGGATCGCTTCCCAGATGCTGATGTTGTACTGCTGGAACGGCGGCATCTCCGTGGCGACGCCGCTCACCCGCGTCAGCGCGTCGGCGACCTTGGCGTGATCGGTGGTGAAGTCGACCGTCGGCCCCGGCGCCGGAAAGGTCAGCAGCCCGATCAGGTCCTTGGGCGGCATCGACAACACCCACTTCCGGGCCGAGTCGATGACCGATTTGGTGTCGGTGCCCAGGCTGCCGCGGTCGATGATCAGCAGCACGACGCGCCCGATGTCCTTGGGCTCGTTGGTCGTGATCTCCGGATCGGCGGTCACCGTCGCGGCGTCGGTGGACGGCGGCGCGTACTCGACCAGATCGACCGAGACGACGTCGCGCGGCTTGCCCCCGATCTCCACCTTGAAGTCGGCCTGGCCCAGACCGCCGACGACCACGCCCTTGCGATCGAGCACCGTCGCCTCGACGACGACGACGTCGGCCTCGGCGCGGAAGCGCGGCGTCGGCGCGTCGGGCTGCTGGCCCGCCGGCGGCGCCTGCCCGGCGAGCAGCGTGGCCGCGACCACGACCGCGGACGCGCCCAGCCCGATCCGCCGTTGCCTGTCACCGCTCCGCGGCACGGTAGCCCTCCCTGGCCCGCACCTGACAGCCGTCGCAGGCGCGGATCTCCAGTGTGCGCCAGCTGCCGTCGGGCGGCGCCGGCGAGACGTAGGACAGGATGTACTGGTGCGACAGCTCGTCGAGGATCGAGCCGAAGGCGGCGTCGAGATCCTCGGCCCGGCGCGGGAAGTAGGCGCGGCCGCCGCTCGCCTCGGCGAACGCCTGCAGCGTCTCGCGGAACTGGGCGGATGCGCCGTCGCCGAACCCGACCGTGTAGATCACGACCTGTCCTTCTTCGATGCGGCGCAGCGACTCGTCGCGGCGGCCGACGCTGTGCCGATCGTCGCCGTCCGAGAAGATGATGATGCCTCGCCGGCCGGCCTTCTGGCCGACCAGTTCGAGCGAGCGGACGGTGGCGTCGAAGAACGCCGTGCCGCCCCACGGCACCAGCGCGTCGACCGCGGCGGCGCGCAGCGCGGCGTCGCCCTCGCGCTCGACCAGCACGAACACCGTCTCGTTGAACCCGAGCAGCGTCGTCGTGTCACCCTCGCGCAGCCGCCCGAGCAGGCCCTTCACCGCGGTCTGCACCTGCGGCATCGCGCGCTCCATGCTGGCGCTGATGTCGACGGTGGCGATCAGCTCCAGCGGCAGCGATTCGTCGGTGAGCGCCTCGATCCGCTGCGGCTTGCCGTTCTCGAGGAGCGTGAACGACTCCTTCGTGAGGCCGCGCACGAAGCGGCCCTTGGCGTCGGTGACGACCACCGGCACCTGCACGGCGGCGACCTCGATCGTCTCGTTGACGTCGAGGCCCTTGCTGCGGCGGTTGGCCACGAGGCGGCGTCCATCGGCGAGCGTCGCGACGACACGGACGTGGTGCTCGCGCATGTCGCGTCCCGCGTCCCAGGCGCACGACCACGGCGGCTGCTGCAGCCGGCACAGCTCGCGGCCGTCGATGGTGATGATCAGCTCGACGCCGCCGGGCGCCGGCGGCGTCAGTGCCGCGACGATCGTCACCTCGCCGAGCAGCGACGCGCCCGCGATCGGCTCGCGGATCGACAGCGTCGGCCCCGCCGCGTGGTCGCGCGGCGATGGAGTCTGGGCGGCGGCCAGCACCGCCGCCAGGATCAGCGCGACACCCGTCACGCCGCCGATCACCGCCGCATGGTCCGGGCGTCGACGGGTCATCGCGATCCCGCCGGCGTCGCCCGCAGCGGCCCCGCCGTCGTCAACAGCGCGAGGTGCCGCTCGAGCGCGACCTGATCGATGCCGCGCACGAACGTCGCCAGCGCGTCGAAATCGTCGGCGTGGCGCGAGGCCGCGGTGTTCACCAGCTCGTAGGTGGCCGAAGGCATCAGGTCGACGACGAGCATCGCGGGCAGCTCCAGCGCCGCCAGACGGACGGCCAGCATGATCTGCAGATCCGGCAGGGCGCACGACACCAGTCGCGCCGATCGGCCGGCATACCGCTCCCACGGCCAGCGCGGCAGCGGACCGGCGGTCAGCCGGCCCGACACCGGACGCTGCGCGGTCCCCCAGCCGGAGAGCGATTCCGGCAGCGGCTGGCCGGCAAATCCCAACCGCAGGGTCTCGGTCATCGACAGAACGCCCGCGAGCCCCGCCGGGTTCACCTCCGCCATCCATCCGGCCAGCGCCTGGCGGAGCGGCGTGGCCCCAGCCTCGGCCGCGAGGGCCTGCGCCGCCGCGGCGCCGCGCGCCGCGTTGACGCGGGCGTCGCCGCGGCCGAGCGCGGCCACCAGCGCCCGCTGGGCCTCGTCCGTGAACGCCCGCCGATCGAGCGCAGCCACCGTCGTCACCAGCCAGCGGCGATCGCCGGTGTTCAGTGACGGCGCGGCGGCACAGCGGTTTCAATGACGGCCGCCGCAACGCGACCGGCGCCAGCGCGTCGCCCAGGCCCAGCAGGCTGCCGACCACGTGCCAGGCGCTGCCTCTCGACGTCGCGATCTCGGGGTGCAGCCACGACGCGTCGATCTCCCCGACCGGCGACGGCCTGGTGAAGACGTGCCGGCGCGAGGCCCCGAGGGCGCTGAGCGGCAGATCTTCGGCCCAGCCCAGGCTGACGGCGTAGGCCATCTCGGCGAGCGCCTCGGTGGCGAGCGCGTCGCCGAGGTCGTCGAGCGCACCGCGGATCTCGGCCCAATCGCCCGGCACACGGCCGCGCTCGACCAGCCGGCGGGCCGCGGCCGCCGCGGCGCGGGCCTCGACACCGAGCCACTCGTCGATGTCCGGGGCCCGATCGAGGCGGGCCGCCGAGACCACGCGTGCGAGCTGGTCGAGCGCCGCCGCGGCCTCGGGCGGGGCATCCAGACGCCGACAGGCGGTAGACAGCCCAGGCCGCGTCGAGCCGCGGCTGCGCGTCACGGCCGCGGACGCGCGCAATCCGATCGCGTTCGGCCGCGCCGACGTCGAGCCGATAGACCTGGTCCTCCCAGGTGACGCGACGGCCCTCGCCGATGCGGCTGCGGGTCAGCCGGGCCACCAGGGCATCCTCGACCGGGCGGGCCGGCAGGTCGCCCGCGACCGCGCCGACGCCGAGCCCGGCCAGCAGGGCGCGAACGTGCGTCCCGCGCGACGGCGGCGACGATCGCACGACGTCCACCGCCGCGAGCACGTCGAGCGCGCGCAGCAGCTCGTCGCGCTCCAGCGCGCCGAGCCGCGCCATCGTGTCGAGGAACACGAGCGCGCACTGCCACCGCACGGCCGCGGCATGCCCGCGCCAGTCCCTGGAGGCCGCGCTCAACGCCTCGGCGCGAGCCACCAGGCCCGCCAGGAGGCCGACGTCGTCGATGTCCAGGCGATCGAGCAGGCGCAGGAGCTGCGGGTAGCGCCCGTAGCCGCGCACGACGGTGGCCGCGGCCCCGGCCTGCTCGGCGTCGACGCCGGCGAGTCGGCGTGACGCGAAGAGCACCTGCTCGTAGCGGAGCGCCTGTTCGACCGGCGCCACGAGCCAGATCTGCGGCAGCAGCCAGCCGGCCGACACCGGCGTCGGGTCGTTCCAGGCGGCGCGGACGGCGGTCGGTCGGGGCACGACCGGGCCGTCGCGGAAGACCAGCGCCCAGAACGCGCGGCCGCCCGGCAGCGCCAACCGGCCGGCGCCGCCGGCCCGCATCTGCCCGAGGAGGAACGCCGGGTCGATCGACGGCCGCCAGAACGGTCTGGCACGGAGGTCCCAGCCGTGCGTGGCCCCCCGGACACCGTGGACCAGCTCGACGCCGGCGTCGATGCGCCGGGCCGGGTCGGGATCCGCGAGCCTCAGGACGGACTGCTGCTGTTCCGGCGAGAGCGTCGCCACCAGCTCGGCGAGATACGCGAGCAGGCCGCCGTCGGCGCGCAAGAGCGCGAGCAGCCACGGCTCCGGCGCCTCCGACGGCGCGCCGACCAGCGCGGTCCAGACCGGCATGGCAGAGGGTCCGCCGGGCAGCATCCAGCGCCCGTCCTCGAGACGCAGGTAGGGGGCGGCGATCACCAGCGGTCCGGCGTCGACGCCGCGCAGCTGCCGGATCAGGGCCGGCCGGGCGAGCATCCACGCCCGCACGTCCTCGCGCATCGACAGGAGCGCCGTATAGAGGAGCGCCGCGTCGCGCCGCTCCAGGATCGCCGGCACCAGCCGCGCTTCGGGGACACGCCGCTCGAAGACGACGTCGCGCCACAGCGCCGGCGAACCGGGGAGCGGCACGCGATCGGCGGCGAGCTCCGGCGCCCGGCAGTCGTCGTCGCGCAGGCAGGCGCGCAGCCACCGTCGCAGCTGCGCCAGCACGGGGTCGCCGCCGGCGGCGTCCGAGGTGCCGCCGTGGAACCGGCGGGTCATGTCGATCACCACCGTCGCCGGCGAGGTGGTGCGCCGATCGCCGATGGCCCGGCGGATCCCCTCGACCCCGCCGGGGAGCGCGACCGAATGGATGGTCCCGGCGGGAACCGTCGGTTGCGCCTCCGCCACGCGGCTCGGCGCGATGGACAGCCAGATCGCTGCGCCCGCGATCGTCAGCGATCGGATAACGCCTGCCCGTGCACTCAAAGGAACGCGCAGTGTACCACCCCACTCCCGCACTGCGCTAAGCTCGCCTCGCCGCCCGTGGACCGCACGATTGCCGACCTCATCGTGTCGACCGACCGCGGCGATCCCGCCGCTGCGGACGCGCTGTTCTCGGCGCTCTATCGTGAGCTGCATCACCTCGCCCGCCGGCAACTGGCGCGGGACGGCGGCCGGCTCTCGCTCGGTGCCACGACGCTGCTGCACGAGGCCTATCTCGACATGTCGGGCCGGCCGGGCCCGCAGTTCCCGGATCGGGCCAGGTTCATGGGCTACGCGGCCCGGGTGATGCGCTCCCTGATCGTCGACCACGCCCGGGACCGCAAGGCCCTGAAACGGGGCGGGGCCTTCGAGATCACGGCCCTCGAGACCGGCGTCGACGTCGCCGCGCCCGCGGCCGGTGACCTGGACGAGCTCAGCGCGGCCCTGGACGCCCTGGGCGCGCTCGATGCACGGCTGGCCCTCGTCGTCGACCTCAAGTTCTTCTGCGGCTTCTCGTTCGTCGAGATCGCCGCGATGCAGGGCGTCGTCGAGCGGACCGTGCGCCGCGATTGGGACAAGGCGCGCGCCTTCCTGCGCGGGCGGTGCGGCCCCTCCGACGCCCTGTCCGGCTGATCCGCCCGCCCGGGCTGTCCGGTTCGGCCGACGGTTGCCGCTCTTCTGAATGGGCGGCTTCACGGCCCGAAGCGGCCCACTGAGAGGGACCATGACGACCTGGGATGGCGAACGATGGCGGGCGGCAGCCGCCGAGCTCGACGCAGTGCTCGACCTCGAACCCGAGGCTCGCGAAGCGGCCATGGCCGCGCTCTTCCGGCGCGATGCCGGTCTGGCCACCGACGTGGCGCAGCTCCTGGCCGATCTCCGCCACGCCCACGCCGAACGGTTCCTCGACGCCGACGCGCCGGCGCCGCTGCCGACGGTGACCGGATCGGACGCGACGCCATCGGGCGGCCGCGCCGGCCTGGCGGCGGGCGCCGTGTTCGGCGGCTACCGCATCCTGTCGGTGCTCGGCCGCGGCGGCATGGGTGTCGTCTACGCCGCCGAGGAGATCGAGAGCGGCCGGCGCCTCGCCCTCAAGGTCCTCGAGCAGCGCTTCGCCGACGAACGGCACCGGGAACGCTTCGCCCGGGAAGGGCGGCTGGCGGCGTCCATCGATCACCCGCACAGCGTGTTCGTCTTCGGCGCCGGCGAGGCCGACGGCCGGCCGTTCATCGCCATGGAGCTGATGCAGGGCACGCTCGCCGAGCGGATCGCGAGTGCCGGCGCCATGCCGGTCGCGGCCGCCGTCGACACCACCCTGCAGCTGCTGGCCGGCCTCGAGGCGGCACATCGCGTGGGTGTGCTGCATCGAGACGTCAAGCCGTCGAACTGTTTCGTCGACGCCGACGGCGTCGTCAAGATCGGCGACTTCGGCATCTCGCGCTCGACGAGCGCGCCCGACGCGACCGCCGCCACGCGCGGCGTGATCTCGGCGACGCCGATGTACGCGTCGCCGGAGCAGTTGCGCGGCGAGACGGTCGACGTCCGCTCGGACCTCTACAGCCTCGGCGCCACGCTCTACGAGCTGGTGACCGGCCGCCGTCCGTTCGACGCCGACGACCTGATGACGCTGCTGATGCGGGTGGCCAGCGACCTGCCGGCCGCGCCGCACGTCGTCGATGCGCGCGATCCCGCGCGGCCTGAGCGACGCGATCCTGCGCTGCCTGGCCAAGCAGCCGGAGCAGCGGTTCGCCAGCTACGCGGCGCTGGCCGCGGCGCTGGCGCCGTACGGCACGGTCGGCCCCGACGCCGGCCACCGTCGGCCGCCGGCTGCTCGCCGGCGCGATCGATTGCGCCATCATCGGCCCGGTCGGCCTTCTGGTCCTCTTCGCGATCACCATCCCGCTGCTGTCGGATGTGGGGCTGCCCGCCGTGCTGTGGAGTGCGGCCATTTACACGCCCGCGCTGCTCTACTTCAGCCTGACGGAGGGCCGCTGGTCGTGCTCCCCCGGCAAGGCGATCTGCCGACTCACCGTGGTCGACACCGGCGGCCGGCCGGTGCGACCCGGCCGCGCCTGGGCGCGCGCCGCGCTGATCGTCCTCGCCTGGTCGGCTGATCTCGGCCGCCCACCTGCGGGCGACGATCCCCGACCTGCGCCAGGTTGCCACGCCACACGCCGGTCTGGCGGCAGGTGCAGAGCTGGAGCGTGGTGCCACTGTTCCTCGGCGTCATCTTCGTCGCGGCGCGGCGCCGCAACGGTTACGCCGCCCTGCACGACCTGGCGACCGGCACCCGCGTCGTCGGCGCGCGGGAAGCGAGCGCCGCGCCGGGCCGCGCCATCGAGACCGCGTCGATGCCGGCCGGCCGTGTGCTCGACGGGCATGGCGCGTTCGTCGTCCACGACGCCACGATCGACGAACCTGTCGGGGTGGCGTCCCGGCTTCGACGAGCGACTGCGGCGACGGGTCTGGGTGCGCGAGTTGCCGCCGGACGCGCCAGCGATCCCGGCGCAGCGCGCCGCCGTCTCGCGGCCCACGCGTCTCCGCTGGCTGGCCGGGCGACGCGACGAGGGTGGTGCGTGGGATGTCTATGAAAGCGCTCCCGGCCTGCCGCTGGCCCTCGCCTGCGCGACACCGCGACGCTGGCACGAGGTCCATCGCTGGCTGCTCGACCTGACGCAGGAACTGGACGCGCATGGGCCGGACGACCGACCGCCACTCCGGCTCGATCGCGTGTGGGTCCTCGACACCGGACACATCAAGCTGCTCGACGATCCGGCCATCGATGCCGGAGCCGACGCGGGCGCCGGCCGCTGTCCCGCGCCGACCTGATGCGCGAGGTGGCGCGACTCGCACGCGGCAGCGCCACCGAGCCGTGGCCGACCAACGCCGGGCGCTTCGTCGACGCCCTCGAGTCGCACGACCCCGCTGCCGCCGAGGCGGTCGTCGCCGACGCTGCGCGCGATCGGCGGCGCCGACCGCATGTCGTGGAACTGGCGAGGCCTGTCGATCGGCGCCCAGCTGGCGCTGCCGCTGGTGCTCGTCGGCGGACCGCTGCTGATGCAGCTGACGATGCCGATCAGTCCGGCGACGCGGGAGCAGCCGATCTTCACGATGTTCCAGATCGCCGGCGCCCTCGACGAGGCCGACCGCCGGGGCGTGCCGATACCGCGCGCCGACCGCGAGGCGATGGAACGGGTCCTGGCGTCGCGGTACCGGATGGTCGGCTCGACGCGGCAGATGCCCGATCAGGAGGATGGCAGGCGCCGGCGCCCGCGTCGAGGCCGTGGCGCGGCAATACCCGACGGACGCCGGCGTCGCGACCGCAGCCGCGCGTCCGGCGGTGAGGAAATTGATCGAGATCCGGCCGAACCCGCTCCTGCCCTCCGCTGCTGTTCGCGGCGATGCTCCTCTACGACGCCCTGGTGAAGGTCGCGCTTGTGCGCACTGGCGTCGGCGCTCCTTGCGCGCGGCGCCCTGCTCCGCCTGCTCGGATTCGAGATCGTCACCGCCGACGGGCCGGCCTCCCGCCTGCGCGTCACGGTGCGCACCGCGATCGCGTGGGCGGCCGTGCTCGGCCCGGCCATCCCGTTCGCGGCCTCGGGCGACTGGTTCGTCAACGTCGCGACCAACATCCCCGTGGTCTACGCCGCGATGCTCGTCCAGCTCGCCGGCGCCGCCTTCGCCATCCTGCGGCCGTCGCGGGGTCTGCAGGATCGCCTCGCCGGCACATGGATCGTGCCGCGCTAGCCGAGCCGGGACGGACCGCCGTCCCGGAGCGGTCACGCCCCGAATCGGCCCCTCGCGGCTCGTGTGATACTGCCTTTCTCAGGCCGGCATGCGCGCCGGCGCACACCCTCGAGGCTGACCCACATGACATCGCGACTGCTCGGCACCGCCGCGGCGGCGGCGTTCCTGCTCACGACGTTCGACACGCCGGTCACGTCCGTGCTCGCCCAGTCGGGCAAGCCGGTCCTCGGCACGTTCGGCATCGACACCGCCCAGATGGACACCGCGGTCAAGCCGGGCGACGACTTCTTCAGGTACGTCAACGGCACGTGGCTGACGACCTTCAAGATTCCGGCCGATCGGGCCGCGCTACGGCGGCTTCACGCTGCTCAGCGACAAGGCCGAAGAGGATGTGCGGACGCTGGTCACGGAGCTCGGCGGCGACGCCGTCGGCGGCCGGCTCCGTCGCAGCAGAAGGTGGTCGACCTCTACGGGTCGTGGATGGATCAGGCGCGCGTCGAAGCGCGCGGCATCGAGCCGCTCGCAGGCCGACCTGGCGGCCATCGGAAAGGCCGCGTCGAAGACGGATCTGCTGCGGCTGATGGGCCGGCCGGACTACACGGCGCCGTTCGGCGCCTACATCATCCCGGACCCGGCCGACCCGAAGCGCTACGTCGTCGGGATCACCCAGGCCGGGCTCGGCATGCCGGTCCGCGACTACTACCTGAACACGGGCGAGAAGTTCGACGGCTACCGCGCCGCCTACAAGACCTACGTCACGCACGATCCTCGGGCTGGTCGGCGACAAGACGCCGGCCGAGAGCGCCGCCGCGGTGATCGCGCTCGAAACGAAGATCGCGCAAGGGCCACTGGGCGCCCGAACGCCAGCGCGACGTCCAGGCGATCAACAACCCGATGGATCGCGCCGGGCTGGCCAGAAGCCGATCCCCGCCGTCGACTGGAACGTCGCCCTCGAGGCGGGCGGCCTCGGCCAGGTGCAGAACTTCCTGGTCAACGAGATCTCGGCGTTGAAGGACGGCGCCGCGCTGCTCGACAGCGAGCCGATCGGCGCCTGGAAGAAGTACCTCGCCTTCCACCTCGCCAACCGAGTACGCCAACCAGCTGCCGAAGGCCTTCGACGACGCCAGCTTCGCCTTCTACAGCAAGACGCTGCGCGGCGTCGAAGCGCAGCGCGACCGCTGGAAGCGCGGCATCGTGCTGCTCGACACCTGATCGGCGAAGGCGTCGGCGAAGCTCTACGTCGCGCAACTACTTCCCGCCGGAGAACAAGGCGAAGATGGACGAGCTCGTCGCCAACCTGCGCGACCGCGATGGGCGAACGCCTGAAGACGCTGACGTGGATGGACGACGCGACCCGCGCCGAAGCGCTGAAGAAGCTGGCAACTTCGAGCCGCGCATCGGCTATCCCGATCGAAGTGGCGCGACTACTCGGCGCTGCACCGTCGACAAGGGCAAGCTGTTCGAGAACGTGCGGCGCGGCCGCGCCTTCGAATGGAACCGCCAGGTCGCGCGCCTCGGCTCGCCGGTCGATCGCGACGAGTGGGGCATGAACCCGCAGACGGTGAACGCGTCCTACAACCCGCTGATGAACCAGATCACCTTCCCGGCCGGCATCCTGCAGCCGCCGTTCTTCGATCCGAACGCTGATCCGGCCGTCAACTACGGCGCCATCGGCGCCGTGATCGGTCACGAGATCGGCCACGGCTTCGACGACCAGGGCCGCGAGTTCGACGAGACGGGCGAGATCCGCAACTGGTGGACGCGCCGACACCAACGCCAAGTTCCTGACCCAGACCGAGAAGCTCGGCGCGCAGTACGACGCCTACTGCCCGCTGCCCGACGCCTGCGTCAACGGCAAGCTGACGATGGGCGAGAACATCGGCGACCTCGGCGGCCTCGAAATGGCCTACGCCGCCTACAAGCTGTCGCTGAGCGGCAAGGAAGCGCCGGTCATCGACGGCTTCACCGGCGACCAGCGCTTCTTCCTGGCGCACGCCCAGGTCTGGCGCGGTCGATGCGCGACGACGCGCTGCGCAACCTGATCGCTGACCGACCCGCACTCGCCGCCGGCCGCACCGCGGCTCGATCCCCGAGCGCAACATGGACGCCTGGTACGCCGCCTTCGACGTCAAAGCCGGCGACAAGGTCTACATCGCGCCGGAACAGCGCGTCCGCATCTGGTGACATCGATGACCACCCGCACCCTCGTCACCGCCGCCGCCCTGCTCGCCGTCGGACCGGCGGCCTCGATCCTCACCGCCCAGTCGGACAAGCCGGCGATCGGCACCTTCGGCGTCGACACGGCGCAGATGGATCGCTCGATCAAGCCGGGCGACGACTTCTTCCGCTACGTCAACGGGACATGGCTGGCGACGGTGCCGATCCCGGCCGACCGGGCCCGCTTCGGCATGTTCGACGCCCTGCGCGACAAGGCCGAGGCCGACGTCCACGCGCTGGTCGAGTCGCTGGCGAAGACGCCGCAGCCGGCCGGGTCGGTGCGGCAGAAGGTCGGCGACCTCTACGCCTCGTTCATGGATCAGGCGCGCGTCGAGGCCCGCGGCATCGAGCCGCTGAAGGGTGACCTGGCCGCCATCGCCGCGGCCGCGACCAAGGCCGACCTCGTGCGGCTGATGAGCCGCCCCGACTACGCGGCTCCGTTCGGGTTCGGCATCTCCGCCGATCCCGCCGACCCGACCCGCTACGTCGTCACCGTGACGCAGGCCGGCCTCGGCATGCCGTCGCGCGACTACTACCTGTCGCCCGGGCCGAAGTTCGACGGCTACCGCGCCGCCTACCAGACCTACGTGACGCGGCTGCTCGAGCTGCTCGGCGACAAGACGCCGGCAGAGAGCGCGGCCGCCGTCATCGCGCTCGAGACGAAGCTGGCGAACGTGCACTGGGCGCCGGAGCGGCGGCGCAACGTCAAGGACACCAACAACCCGGCCGATCGCGCCGGCCTGGCGACGATGGTCCCGGCCATCGACTGGCCCGCCGCGCTCGAGGCCAGCGGGCTCGGCGCCGCCCAGCGCTTCGTCGTTCGCGAGACGACCGCCGTGCGCGACGGCGCCGCGCTGCTCGACACGGAGCCGGTCGCCGGCCTGGCGGGCCTACCTGGCCTTCCACCTGGCCGACAGCTACGCCGAGTACCTGCCGCAGGCCTTCGAAGACGCCAACTTCGCCTTCGACAGCAAGGCCCTCCGCGGCATCGAGGCGCAGCGCGATCGCTGGAAGCGCGGCACGGCGCTGCTCGACGGGCTGATCGGCGAGGGCGTCGGCGAGCTCTACGTCGCCAAGCACTTCCCGCCCGGCCACAAGGCGGCGATGGACGCGCTCGTCGCCAACCTGCGCGCCGCCATGGGCGAGCGGCTGAAGACGCTGTCGTGGATGGACGACGCGACGCGGGTCCAGGCGCTGAAGAAGCTGGCGACCTTCGATCCGCGCATCGGCTACCCGTCGGCGTGGCGCGACTACTCCGCCTTCCCCGTCGCCCGGGACACGCTCTTCGAGAACGTCCGCAACGGCCAGCGGTTCGAGTGGCAGCGCCGCGTCGCCCGCCTGAACCAGCCGGTCGACCGCAGCGAGTGGCGGATGAACGCCGCAGACCGTCAACGCCTCCTACAGCCCGCTCGCCAACCAGATCACCTTCCCGGCCGGAATCCTGCAGCCGCCGTTCTTCGACCCGAAGGCCGATCCGGCGGTGAACTACGGCGCCATCGGCGCGGTCATCGGCCACGAGATCGGCCACGGCTTCGACGACCAGGGCCGCGAGTTCGACGAGTCCGGCAAGGTCCGCAACTGGTGGACCGAGGCGACCAACGCCAGGTTCACGGCCGCGACCGACAAGCTCGGCGCGCAGTACAACGCCTTCTGCCCGCTGCCCAACACCTGCGTCAACGGCAAGCTGACGATGGGCGAGAACATCGGCGACCTCGGCGGCCTCGAGATGGCCTACGCCGCCTACACGCTGTCGCTGAAGGGCAAGCCGGCGCCGGTCATCGACGGCTTCACCGGCGACCAGCGCTTCTTCCTGGCGTTCGGACAGGTGTGGCGCGGCAAGATGCGCGACGACGCCTTGCGCAACCTGATCCTGACCAACCCGCACTCGCCGGGCGATGCGCGCGCCTCGATCCCGATCCGCAACATCGACGCCTGGTACGCGGCGTTCGACGTCAAGCCGGGCGACAAGGCCTACCTGCCGCCGGAGCAGCGCGTCCACATCTGGTAGCGGCCACGCGCTCACGCGTGGCCGCACGCAGGCGGCATCTCGCGCGTCAGCAGGGATCGCCGGGACGCCAGGCCGCCGCCGGCGCGTCGGCGCTGGCCACTGCCGGCGCCTCGAGCAGCTCGAGCAGCGCCGGCACGGCCTCGTCCATCTCCGCCTTCGTGCCGATGGTCAGGCGCAGACAGGTGGACAGCGGCGGGAACGGCCGGGCCACCAGCGATGCGCGCCTGGCGGCAGATCCGGCCGAACGAGCCGGCATCGCGCCGGATGTCGATCATCAGGAAATTCGCCGCGGACGGCAGCACCCGGTAGCCGGCGGCGGCGAATCGATCACGCGCGAACTGGCGCACCGCCCGGTTGCGATCGCGTTCGGCGGCGACATGGGCGGCGTCGCCGAGGGCCGCGACGGCGGTCGCCAGCGAGGCACTGCTCATCGTTCCATCCGACGTGTGGGCCTGCAGGGCATTCAGCGTCGACGGCTGGGCGATCGCGTAGCCGACCCGCAAGCCGGCCATCGCGAAGACCTTCGAGAACGTGCGGGTGACGACGACGCGAGGGTCGGCCATCGCCAGCGGTACGCCGGTGGCGTAGCCGGGCTCGTCGGCGTAGTCGTGATAGGCCTCGTCGAGCAGCACGCGCGAGTCCGGCGCCACCTTCGCCAGCCGCCCGACGAAGGCGGCGATGGCGTCCGCCGGCACGCTCCCGCCGGTCGGGTTGTTGGGATTGCAGAGGTAGATCAGGCCGGCGCCTTCCGACCTGGCGAGCATCGCCTCGAGGTCGAGGCGGCCGTCGGCGGTGACCGGCACGGCACGAACCTCGGCGCCGGTCGAGTAGGCCGTCCGGGCCGGCGCCTCGAAGGTCGGCGCCGCCGTCACCAGCGGCCGCTGCGGGCCGGTGAAGGCCAGGGTCGCGGCACGCAGCAGCTCGCCCGACCCGGGTGTCACCAGCAGCGATCCGCTGTCGATGCGATGCAGCGCCACCAGCGCCGACTCGAGCTGCTGCCAGGAGCGCCCCGGATACCGGTTGGCCTCGCCCACCGCCTCGGCGAACGCCGCCCGGGCGGCCGGGCCGAGGCCGGCCGAGTTCTCGTTGGCGCCGAGCCTGAGCACCGTGTCGCTGCGGCGCACCTCGGCTGCCGACAGGCGCGCGACGCCGCTCAGCGCGGCGGCCGAGACGAAGCCGCCGAGCACGTCTCGCCGGGACAGTCGGTCGAGTGCCATGGTGTCCTCCGCTTGGAGGTTTCATCATGCCTCAGCGCATCGCCGGCGGATACAGGCGCGTTCAGGGCGTCGCCGGCTTGGCCGGGTGGACGGCGAAGGCTTCGATCACCGGCGGCACCGTCCCACTCGTCCGGACGAACGCCGCGCCGGCGGGAATGGCCACGCCGCCGGAGATCGGCGACGCCGGCGAGCCGCAGAAGGTCACCGCCGGCGGCGGCCCCTTGCGGACCGGCGCCGTAGCGGGCGCCGTCACCGGCGCTGTCGCCGGCGGCTGGCGGCGTTTGCGCGCGCGCCGCGACCACCAGCCCGCGCCCGGCCGCCACATCCGCATCCCTTGTCTCCGTCTGCAATCCGTCATCCGCATCCTCCTTGGTCCATGAACAGGCGCGCGGCCCTTCTCGCGCGCACCGTCTCTCAGGCACGCGGCGCACGTCGCGTGCTCGCCGTACGCCGTGCTCCCACCCCCTCGTGGACGCGCCGCGCCACGAGCCGCGCCGAGCCGAGCGCGCCAGCCATCCAGCCGCTCAGATACGACGGGTTGTCGCCGGCAAGGTAGGCCACCGAGAAGGCGGTGTCGAGCTCGGCGCGATACTGCGGGTGGATCGCCGTCCCCTGTTCGAATGGCGCGGGCCAGGCGATCGGCGTGCGGCAGCTGGCCCATCGCCTTCGCCTTCTCGCCGTTCTGGTAGTAGCCGACGACGATGCCCTTGCGCGACAGATAGGCGGTCGAGGGACAGGAATCTGGGTGATGTCGAGGCTGGTCCGGCTGATGCCGCCGTAGCCACGCTGGTGGCGCTTCCCGGTCAGCTCCACTCAGGTCAGCAGCGCGGCCCCGCGCCTGACCAGGCCGGTGATGAAGAGGCGGGACGTCTCGTCCATCTCGCTGACGTTCAGCAGCCGCACTTCGAGGCGAATCTCGCGATCTTCGAGAGCCGGCCCGCACATCTGCTCGAGCCGACGCAGGTCCCGAGCCGCAAGGGGACCGCGAATCGTCACACGACGAGTGCCTTGGTTCACGCGAACCTGGATGGTGGCCACGCCGGCTGCCGTCATTGCAAGTTCAGCGCCTGCGGCCACGGCAGGCATTCCGGCGCGCCGCGGCGGCTCGCTGACCAAATGACGACGGTGGTCGCAGGATGTTGCCAGCGGTCCGCGGCGGCCGTCCCGGTCAGCCCACCGACGGCGTCGGCGCCGGCCGGCGGATGCCGAGTTTCTTCATCCGGGCATGCAACGTCGTCGGCTTCATGCCGAGACGCTCGGCTGCTCCGCTGGTACCGCTGATACGACCCTGGGCGGCCTCGAGCGCGGCGTGGATGGCGCGCCGGTCGGCGTCGGCGAGCGTGGTCACCGCCACCGGCTCCGCCCGGGCGACGCGCGGCTCCGGCAGCCAGATGGCGGCGGCCTCGACGATTTCACCGGGCGACAGGATGGAGGCCCGCTCCATCACGTTCTGCAGTTCGCGGACGTTGCCCGGCCACGAGTGGCCCATCAGCCGGGTGATCGCCGCGTCGGCGAGGTCGACGGCCGGCCGGCTCAACTTGCGGCCGACGGCCCGCAGGAAGTGGCGGGCGAGGATCGGGATGTCCGAGGGCCGGTCGCGCAGTCGCGGCAGCACCAGCGGGAAGACGCTGAGGCGGAAGTAGAGATCGGAGCGGAACGCACCGGTCGCCACCGCCTGCTCGAGGTCCAGGTTGGTCGCCGCCACCAGGCGCACGTCGACGGTGATCGGCGAGGTGCTGCCGATCCGCTCGACCTTCGAATCCTGGAGCACCCGCAGCAGCTTGGCCTGGGCGCCGCCCGGCAGATCGCCGATCTCGTCGAGAAAGAGGGTGCCGCCGTCGGCGATCTCGAACTTGCCCGGCTTGCGCGCCACGGCGTGCGTGAAGGCGCCCTTTTCGTGGCCGAACAGCTCGCTCTCGACCAGGGATTCCGGCAGCGCGGCGCAGTTGACCGCGACGAACGGCCCGTCGACGCGTGGACTCTGCTCGTGGATACGGCGCGCCACCACTTCCTTGCCGGTCCCGGTCTCGCCGAGGAGCAGCACCGAGGTATCGCCGCTGGCGACGATGTCGGCGAGTCGCACCGCTTCGGTCCACACCAGGCTCTCGCCGACGAGCGGCTCGTCGGTGCGGGCGGCGCGCACCGCCTCGCGCAGGTGCTTGACGCGGCGGCGGAGGCCGCGGCGCTCGTCGAGCAGCGCCGTCAAGCGGCGGCGATCCCGCTCGCTCGCCTCGTAGAGGTCGGCGTTGACGATGGCGATGGCCGCCTGGGCGGCGAGCGCCTCGAGGCGGGCCACGTCGATGTCGCCGGGCGGCCGCGCCGCGGTGAAGCGGGGCGCGTCGAGTCCGACCACGCCCAGGCCGCGATCGTGGCTGACCAACGGCACGGCGAAGGCCGACCGCAGTCCGGTGCCGTGGACCCGCGCCACGTCGAACCAGCGATCCTCCTTCTGCGCGTCCGGGACGAAGACGACGCGCCGGCTGGTGAACGCCCGGCCCATGATCCCGACGTCGGACGGCATGGCGACACCGCGGAAGGCGTCGGCGCTCGGGCCGCGAAAGTCGACCGTGCGGAGGCGACGCTCACGGGCGTCGTACAGCAGGAGCCAGCAGGAGGTCGCGCCGAATACGGCCTGCAGGGCATCGAGCACCGCGCCGGCCACGCCCGCCACGTCGAGCCGCGAGGTGAGCGCCCGGGCGGCGGTGATCAGCGCCGCCTCGATCGACGACGGCGCGTCGTCGGCGACCCGCGCCGTGTCTGTCGTCGGGTGCGGGCCGGACATCGCCATCGCTCGGATTCTAGTGGAGCGGGAACGCAGGGTGTCATTTGATTGCGGGCGCTCTCGATATTTCGCCAGACCCGCGGTGGCGCTCGCGACCACCCGTCGCGATGGGTCGTTTTCCACGGGAACGACGGCCATCGGGTCACCGGCAAGCCATTTGCCTCAGAGCGGACCGAATGGCCGCCGATATCCTCGTTCGTCCGCCGGACCCCGCCGATCCCGCCGTCAGCGTGCCGCGCCACGTCCCGGTGTGGCCGGGCGCGCCGTATCCGCTCGGGCGCGACCTGGGACGGACTCGGCGTCAACTTCGCGATTGTTCTCGGAGCACGCGACCCGTGTCGAGCTCTGCCTCTTCGACTCGCCCGAGGCCGACGCGCGAGTCGCGGCGTCTCGCCCTGCCCGAGCGACCGACATGGTGTGGCACGGCTACCTGTCCGAGCTGCGTCCCGGGCAGCTCTACGGCTACCGGGTCCACGGTCCGTACGAGCCCGAGCGCCGGGCATCGCTTCAATCCGGCCAAGATCGTGCTCGACCCGTACGCCAAGGCGATCGGCCGCATGCGTGCAGCTGGGGCGACTCGAGATACTTCGGCTACCGATCGGCGATCCCGCCGCCGACCTGTCGTTCGACGACCGCGACAACGCCGCGCTGGCGCGCCGCTCGCCGTGGTCGTCGATCCCGCCTTCACCTGGGGTGACGACCGGCCGCCGCGCACCCCGTGGCACGAGACCGTCATCTACGAGCTGCACCGTCAAGGGCTTCACGCGCCCGCACCCGGCGTGCCCGAGGCCCTGCGCGGCACGCTACGACGGCGCTCGCGACCGACGCCGGCGCTCGAGCATCTGACCGGCCTCGGCGTCACCGCCGTCGAGCTGATGCCGGTGCACCACCACATCGACGACCGGCACCTCGTCGATCGCGGCCTGAGCAACTACTGGGGCTACAACACGCTGTGCTTCCTGTCGCCCGATCAGCGCTACACCGCCAGCACCGACGCCGGGCGAGTGCGGTGCGCGAGTTCAAGACGCATGGTGCGGGCGCTGCATGCGGCCGGGATCGAGGTGATTCTCGACGTCGTCTACAACCACACCGGCGAAGGGCAACCACCTCGGTCCGACGCTGTCGCTGCGCGGCATCGACAACGCCACCTACTACCGGCTCGCGCCCGACGAACCCGCGCTACTACATCGACTTCACCGGCTGCGGCAACACGCTCAACATGACGCAACCCGCATGGTGCTGCAGCTGATCATGGACAGCCTGCGCTACTGGGTGCTCGAGATGCACGTCGACGGCTTCCGCTTCGATCTCGCCAGCGCGCTCGCGCGCGAGCTGCATCGACGTCGACAAGCTCGGCGCGTTCTTCGACATCATCCACCAGGATCCGGTCATCTCGCAGGTCAAGCTGATCGCCGAGCCCTGGGATCTCGGCGAAGGCGGCTACCAGGTCGGCAACTTCCCGGTCCTGTGGACCGAGTGGAACGGCCGCTACCGCGACACCGTGCGGCGCTTCTGGCGCGGCGATCGGCGGGATCGGTGTCGGAGATGGCGACGCGGCTCGCCGGCAGCGCCGATCTCTACGAGCACAGCGGCCGGCGGCCGTACGCCAGCATCAACTTCGTCACCTCGCACGACGGGTTCACGCTGCACGACCTGGTCGAGCTACGACGCAGCAAGCACAACGAGGCCAACGGCGACGACAACCAGCGACGGCGACGACCACAACCTGAGCTGGAACTGCGGCGCCGAGGGGCCGACCGACGATCCGGCGGTCAGCGCGCTGCGCGAGCGGCAGAAGCGCAACCTCCTCGCGACGCTGCTTCTGTCGCAGGGCGTGCCGATGCTCGCGCGGCGGCGACGAGCTCGGGCGACACGCAGCAGGGCAACAACAACGCCTACTGCCAGGACAACGAGATCAGCTGGATCGACTGGGACCTGGACGAACGCGGTCGCGCGTTCCTCGACTTCGTCCGCCGCATGGTGCGGCTGCGCGCCGCGAACCGGTGCTGCGCGGCGGCGCTTCTTGCATGGGCCGCCGCGATTCGCGGCAGCGACATCAAGGACATCACGTGGTTCACCCCGGGCCGGCCACGAGATCGATGGAAGCCGACTGGCAATGCCCGCTTCGCCCGCAGTCTCGGCGTGCGGCGCGTGTTCGACGATCCGGTCGGACCCGATCCCGACCAGGCCGTCGAACCCAACACGATGATGCTGCTCTTCAACGCCGATGTCACGCCGATCACCGTTCCGGCTGCCGGCGCTGGACGCGGACGAGCGCTGGGACCTGCTGATCGACACTCACGACGCGGTCGACCCCGGGTCGTCGGCTGCGCGGCGCGCAGCGCTACGACCTGCGCGACCGCACCGTGGTCGTCCTGCGCAAAACGGACACCGCCGAAGAAGGAGGACGGATGACGGAACCCAAGCGCACCCGGATCGCGCGCACGACGACGGCGCGCCGCCCCGCGGCAAGGCCGCGGCAGCGAGTCCACCGCCAGGTCCCGGGCCCGGGCAGCGGCCGCCAACGGCTCGTCCGGCCGATCCCGGCCGACGGCGACCGGCGCGTCGTCGTCGAGGCCGTACGGCCGCATGTCGACGACGGCCGGTTCGCCGTCAAGCGCACCGTCGGCGAGATCGCTCGAGGTGCTGGCCGACGCGTTCATCCGACGGGCATGGCCGCCTGGCGTGCGTGCTGCGCCATCGCGCCTCGGGCGCATCGGCGTGGACGGAAACGCCGATGGATCCGCGCGGCAACGACGTGTGGCGCGCCGCGTTCCCGCTCGAGCAGCTCGGGTTTCACGAATACACCGTCGAGGCATGGCTCGACACGTTCGGCACGTGGCGCGGCGAGCTGGCCAAGAAGGCCGAGGCCGGCCAGGACGTCGCGAGCGAGCTGCTCGAGGGCGCGGAGTTCGTGCGCGCCGGCGCGGCGCGCGCCGCGGGCCGGCAGCGGCGCGTGGCTCGAGGAACGCGCGACCGTCCTGCGGCGCGGACTGCAGCAGTCGGCACGCGTCGCGGCCGGCCCTCGACGAAGCGCTCGCGGCGGCGATGGCGCGGGTTCCGGATCGCACCCGCGCGGTGGCGCACGACCGGGTGCTGCGCGTGTGGGCGGATCGCGAGCGCGCGCGTTTCGGCGCCTGGTACGAGATGTTCCCGCGTTCCGCCGGCCGCGATCCGGCGCGCAGCGCGCACGTTCCGCGAGGCCGAGGCGCGGCTGCGCGGACATCGCCGCCATGGGCTTCGACGTCGTCTACCTGCCGCCCATCCACCCGATCGGGCGGTCCCATCCGCAAGGGACCGAACAACACCCTGGCGCGAGGCCCGGCGACCCCGGCAGCCCGTGGGCGATCGGCGCGGCCGAGGGCGGACACATGGCGATCGAGCCGGGACTCGGCACGCTCGACGACTTCGACCGGTTCGTCGCCCGGGCCGCGGAGCACCGGCCTCGAGGTCGCGCTCGACATCGCCTTCCAGTGCTCGCCCGACCATCCGTACGTCGCGCGAGCATCCCGGGATGGTTCCGCCACCGCCCCGACGGCACGATCAAGTACGCCGAGAACCCGCCCAAGAAGTACCAGGACATCTATCCGATCGACTTCGAGTGCGACGACTGGCGCGGCGCTGTGGGACGAGCTGCTCGAGGTCGTCCAGTTCTGGGTCGGCCACGGTGTGCGTATCTTCCGCGTCGACAACCCGCACACCAAGCCGTTCCGGTTCTGGGACTGGCTGATCGCCGAGGTGCAGCGCGAGCATCCCGACGTGATCTTCCTCGCCGAGGCCTTCACGCGGCCGCAAGCGTGATGCGCCGCCTCGCCAAGGTCGGCTTCACGCAGTCGTACAGCTATTTCACCTGGCGCAACCGCAAGGACGAGCTGGTCGAGTACTTCACCGAGCTGACCGCGACACCGGTGCGCGAGTTCATGCGACCCAACCTGTTCGCCAACACGCCGGACATCCTGCACGAGTACCTGCAGACCGGCGGGCGCGGCGGCCTTCCAGGTCCGGCTCGTGCTCGCCGCGACGCTGGGTGCCACCTACGGCATCTACGGCCCGGCGTTCGAGCTGTGCGAGGGCCGTGCGGTGCCGGCCTCCGAGGAATACGTGGACTCCGAGAAGTACCAGGTCCGGCGCTGGGACCGCGACCGCCCCGGCAACATCCGCGACCTCGTCACGGTCGTGAACCAGGTCGCGCCGCGACCACCCCGCGCTCCAGCTCGATCACCGGCTGCGGTTCCATCCCGTCGACCGACGACGAGCTGATCTTCTACTCGAAGTCGACGCCGGACGGTCGGACATCGTGCTGGTCGTGGTCAACCTCGACCCGCATCACGTCCAGCACGGCTTCGGTCCACGTGCCGATCGGCGAACTGGGACTTCCGGCGGACCAGCCCTACGAGGTCCACGACCTCCTGAGCGACCAGCGCTACCTGTGGAGCGGCGAGCGCAACTACGTGCGGCTCGATCCGCCGTGATGCCGGCGCACGTGCTGGTGGTCCGGCCGAGGATCGGAACGGAACGCGACTTCGACCACTACCAGTGAGGATGCGAGCCCGCTCCGCGGCGTCGGTCACGGGAAAGGACCACGATGACGAGCGAACGATCGAGACGGTCCGGCTGACGGAGTTCGACCTGCACCTGTTCGCCGAGGGCACGAGCCTCCGCAGCTCTACGAGAAGCTCGGCGCCCACCTCGGTGTCGGTCCGACGGCGTGGCCGGAACCCACTTCGCCGTCTGGGCGCCCAACGCACGGTCGGTCGCGGTCGTCGGCGACTTCAACGACTGGCGCGCCGGGACGCACCCGCTGACGTCCGCCACGGTTCCTCCGGCGTCTGGGAAGCGTTCGTGCCCGGCGTCGGCCGGTGCGCTCTACAAGTATCGCGATCGAGTCGCGGCGTCGGCGCCTACCGCACCGAGCGCGCGGACCCGTTCGGCTTCGCCGCCGAGATCCGGCCGCAGACCGCCTCGAAGCGTGTGCGACCTCGGGCTCCACGAATGGAACGACGCCGACTGGATGGCGAGCCGGGGCGCGGCGCACCGCCCTCGGCGCGCCGATCTCGATCTACGAAGTCCATCTCGGCTCGTGGATGCGCGGCCAGGCGGAATCGCTGGCTGTCGCTACGCCGAGCTGGCCGAGCGGCTCGTCGACTACGTCGGCGAGATGGGCTTCACCCACGTCGAGCTGCTGCCGATCACCGAGCATCCGTTCGACGGCTCGTGGGGCTACCAGACGGTCGGCTACTTCGCGCCGACCAGCCGGTTCGGCCCGCCGCGACGACTTCATGGCGCTTCGTCGACGCGCTGCACCAGCGCGGCATCGGCGTGATCCTCGACTGGGTGCCGGCGCACTTCCCGCGCGACGAGCACGGCCTGGGCTACTTCGACGGCACGCACCTCTACGAGCACGCCGATCCGCGCCAGGGCGCGCATCCCGACTGGGGACACGCTCATCTTCAACTACGGCCGCACCGAGGTCCGCAACTTCCTGATCAGCAACGCGCTGTTCTGGCTCGGACCGCTACCACATCGACGGCCTGCGCGTCGACGCCGTCGCCTCGATGCTCTACCTCGACTACTCGCGACCAGGCCGGCGAGTGGATGCCGAACCGCCTACGGCGGGCGCGAGAACCTCGAGGCGATCGACTTCCTGCGCCAGCTCAACGACGATGGTCTACCGCGAGCATCCCGGGCACGTTCGATGATCGCCGAAGAATCGACGGCGTGGCCGGCGGTGTCGCGCCCGACCTACGTCGGCGGCCTCGGCTTCGGCTACAAGTGGGACATGGGCTGGATGCACGACACGCTCGAGTACTGTCGCACGAGCCGATCCACCGCAGCTACCATCACGACCAGCTCACGTTCCGCATGATCTACGCGTTCTCGCGAGAACTTCATGCTGCCGCTCTCGCACGACGAGGTCGTGCACGGCAAGGGATCGCTGCTCGAGCAAGATGCCGGGCGACGACTGGCAGAAGTTCGCCGAACCTGCGCCTGCTGCTACGCGCTACATGTACGGCCAGCCCGGCAAGAAGCTGCTGTTCATGGGCGGCGAGTTCGGCCAGTGGCGCGAGTGGAACCACGACCGCAGCCTCGACTGGCACCTGCTCGAGCAGCCGCCGCACGCCGGCGTGCGCAGCGCTGGGTGCGCGACCTCAACCGCCTCTATCGCGACGGACGCCGGCCCTGCACGAGCTCGACTGCGATCCGGCGGGTTTCGAGTGGATCGACTGCAACGATGCCGACCAGCAGCGTGATCAGCTTCCTGCGCCAGCGGCGCGATCCCGACGACGACATGCTGCTCGTCGTCTGCAACTTCACGCCGGTGCCGCGCCACGACTACCGCGTCGGCGTGCCGCGCGGCGGCGCCTGGCGCGAGGTGCTCAACAGCGACGCCCCGACTACGGCGGCAGCGGCCGTCGGCAACGTCGGTGAGGTGAACGCCGAGCCCGTCGCCCAGCACGGCCGGCCCTTCCGCCTGCGGTTGACGGTGCCGCCGCTGGGCCTGGTCGTGTTGCGGCCCGAGACAGGGGGCGGGCGATGACGGTCGCCGGCGGGTCCGATCCGCAGTGGTACAAGGACGCGGTCTTCTACGAGCTCCACGTCAAGGCCTTCGCGACAGCAACGGCGACGGAATCGGCGACTTCGGCGGGCTCACCGCCACCTCGACTACCTGCGCGATCTGGGCGTCGACTGCCTGTGGCTGCTCCCGATGTACCCGTCGCCGCTGCGCGACGACGGCTACGACATCGCCGACTACTACGACATCCACCCGGGGTACGGCACGCTCGACGATTTCCAGCCTTCCTCGACGCGGCCCACGACGCGCGGCCTGCGGGTGATCACCGAGCTGGTGATCAACCACACCTCCGACCAGCACCCCTGGTTCCAGGAGGCGCGCAGCTCGCGCGACAACCCGCGCCGCGACTGGTACGTCTGGAGCGACAGCGACGACCGCTACAACGAGGTCCGCATCATCTTCGTCGACACCGAGAAGTCGAACTGGGCGTGGGACCCGATCTCCAAGTCCTACTACTGGCACCGCTTCTTCAGCCATCAGCCGGACCTGAACTTCGACAATCCGGCCGTGCGCGAGGAGATGTGGAACGTCATGCAGCTTCTGGCTCGACCTGGGCGTCGACGGGTTCCGGCGTCGACGCCGTGCCCTACCTGATCGAGCGCGAGGGCACCACCTGCGAGAACCTGCCCGAGACCCACGAGGTGCTGAAGTTCCTGCGCCGGCGCCTCGACGAGCACTACCCCGGCAAGGTGCTGCTCGCCGAAGCCAACCAGTGGCCCGAGGACGTGCGCCCCTACTTCGGCGACGGCGACGAGTTCCACATGGCGTTCCACTTCCCGCTCATGCCGCGCATGTTCATGGCGCTGCGGCTGGAGGACCGCAAGCCGATCGTCGAGATCCTCGAGCGGACGCCGGCCCTGCCCGAGAACTGCCAGTGGGGCATCTTCCTCCGCAACCACGACGAGCTGACCCTCGAGATGGTCACCGACGAGGAGCGCGACTACATGTACGACCGAGTACGCCCGCGACCCGGTGGCGCGCATCAACCTCGGCATCCGCCGCCGCCTGGCGCCGCTGCTCGACGGAGACCGGCGCCGCATCGAGCTGCTCAACGGCCTGCTGATGTCGCTGCCGGGCAGCCCGGTCATCTACTACGGCGACGAGATCGGGATGGGCGACAACATCTACCTCGGCGATCGCAACGGCGTGCGCACGCCGATGCAGTGGAACGGCGGCTGGAACGCCGGCTTCTCCGGCGCCGACCCGGAGCGCCTGGCCTTCAGCCGCTCATCTCGAACCCGCTCTACGGCTACCAGGCGGTCAACGTCGAGGCGCAGCGAGCGCAACGAGACCTCGCTGCTCAACTGGATGCAGCGGCTCATCGCGGTGCGCCAGCCGACCCGAAGGTGTTCAGCCGCGGCACGCTCGCAGTTCCTGACGCCGGCCAACCACCGCGTGCTGGCCTACCTCCGCACCCTCGACACGAGACCGGGTGCTGGTCGTCAACAACCTGGCGGGCACGGCCAGGCGGTGGAACTCGACCTGCGCGAGCTGTCGGGCGCGTGCCGGTGGAGATGTTCGGCAACAGCGTGTTCCCGCGCATCGGCGAGCTGCCCTACCTGCTCACGCTCGGCCCGTACGCCTTCTACTGGTTCAGGCTGCGACGCCTCTGATGACGTTCCCGATGGACATGGCGACGCGGCGCCCGGCAGCGGATGCCGGATCGAGGTGCTGGTGGTAGCGGAACGCAGCCTCATCCCGGACGATCTGCTCCGGCAGATCATCGCCGTCGGTCAGGCGGACCTGCTCGTCGGGCTGCCGCAGCTCGAGTGACGCGACCGACGTGCGCGACGCGGTGCAGGCGGCGCGCGCCTGCTTCCGTACCCACTTCCCGCGCGAGCGGGCGGTCATCCTGGCCGCCGACCGTGACGTCGTGCCTCCCGCCACCGAGCGGACGCCGGACGAGGGCGCGGTCCGTCCAAGCTCGTCGGGACTGCGCACCGTGCACACGATCACGGTCACGGCGGCCACGCTCGACGACGACGGCGGTCCGGTCCGCCTGCTTCTCAGCGCCGCCGACCTGCTCCAGGCCCGCGCCGTCGTCGTGCTCGATCCGTCGATCGCAGGCGTCAGGCCCGACCGTATCGCCACGCTCGCCGCGCCGGTCGTGGCCGGGCAGGCCGATCTGGTGGCGCCGATGTATCACCGCGCCGCCGACGAAGGCCTCCTCGTGACGCAGTTGGTGCGGCCGCTGGTCCGGGCGATTCACGGCCACCGGCTGCGCGAACCGCTGATCCCCGAGTTCGGCTGCTCGGGGGCGCTGGCGACCCACTGCACGCAGCAGGCCTGGACGCTCAGCCGCCAGCGGCTGCGCAGCAACTACTGGATCGCGGCCGAGGCGCTGAGCGGGCCGTTCACGCTGCAGCAGCGCGACCTCGGCCCGCGCTGCGTCGCCGCCGGCGGCCCGGCGCCGAAGCTGGCCAACGCCTTCGCGGCGATCGTCGGCTCGGTATTCGCGGCGTTCAGCGACACCAGCGCGAGCTGGATCGAGCGGGCCGGCTCCGACGAGGTCCCGATCGTCGGCGCGCCGGCGGCCGGGCCGCCCAGCGGCAGCGCGGCTCAGGAGGGCGGGCACCTGCTGGCCTCGTTCGCCACCGACGTGCAGAACCTCAAGGAAATCTTGATCGACATCCTCGGCGGCGATACGTTCGCGTCCGTCCTCGCAGCCGCCACCCGAGCCGGCGGGCCGGCCTACCCGGACGCTCTCTGGGCCGACACCCTGGCCCGGTTCGTCGTCGCCTTCCACCACGGCGTCATGCGCCGCGAGCACGTCACGAGCGCGCTGTTGCCGCTCTACCTCGCCCGAACCGGCGACTTCCTCGTCCGCTGCGGCGGCGCCGACGGCGGCGACCTGGACGCGGCGCTCGAGTCGCTGAGCGCCCGAGTCGAAGAGGTCAAACCCGGAATCGTCGAGCGCTGGGCCAACCAGCATGAGGTCACACATGGGTGAGATGGTGTTCCAAGCCCTGCAGGAAGCGGCCCTGAATTTCGTCCACACGACGGCCGCGCTCGTGCCGCGGGTGGTCATCACGCTCAGCATCGTCTTCGTCGGCTGGGCGTTGGCGGCGCTGCTGCGCCGGCTGACGCGGGTGGCGCTGACCCGGATCGGCTTCGGCCGGCTGTGCGAGCGGCAGGGCATCTCGGCGACGCTCCGATCCGCCGAGCTGCCGGCGCCCGAGATCGTGGTCTCGGCCATCGTCTTCTGGGTGGTCTGGATCGGCTTCCTGCTCTCCGGGGTCGACGTGCTCGGGCTGCCGGCCCTCGAGGGCCTCGTCCACGAGTTCGCGCTGTTCGTGCCGCGGCTGATGGTGGGCCTCGCCATCCTCGGTATCGGCATCGCGCTGGCCAACGTCGCCTGGCGCGCGACGCTGCTGGCGGCGGTCAACGCCAAGGTGCCGTCGCCGCGCGTGCTGAGCGGCACGGTGCACGCCCTCGTCCTGATCCTGACGGCGGCGATGGCGCTCGACCACATCGCCGTCGCCCGCACCATCGTGCTGACCGCGTTCGCGATCGCCTTTGGTGCGATCATGCTGGGCTTGGCGATCGCTTTCGGTGTCGGCGGCGGGGACGTCGCCCGCCGCATCCTCGGGCACTGGTTCCCGGAGCGCGAACACCGGCCGGAAGAAGATGTGAGGCACCTGTGACCAGCCGCCAGCCTGTCGACCGGTGGGCGGCGGCCGAGTGGCTGGGCGCCGAGCTGTCCCGTCGGGCGCCAGCCTGGCTGCCGACGCAGCGCTGGTTCGGCGGCAAGGCGCGCGCCATCGCCGCGGTCGTCGTCGCGGACGTCCTGTGGCTCACCGACGACGCGGCGGTGGTCATCCTCGACGTGCGCTACCAGGAGCCCGAGGCCAGCCGGGCGGCGAACGGGGATCGCTACACGATCCTGGCGGCGATCCGGCCCGAAGGCGCGACCGCGGCGGTGATCGCGCCAGGGCCGCAGCCGGGCCAGGTCTTGATCGACGCGGCCGGTGACGCGCCGACCCTGCTCGCCCTGCTCAGCGGCCTGACCTCCGGCCGCGCCATCGCTGGCACCAGCGGCGGCCGCATCGAGTTCGCCGACGCGACGCCCGGCGCGCAGCAGCTGCTCGCCGCTGGACCCGAGGTCACGCCGCTGTCGTTCGAGCAGAGCAACACCTCGGTGCGTCTGGGCAGCACCCATGTCTTCAAGCTGTTCCGCCGCCTCCACGCGGGCACGCACCCACAGCTCGAGATCGCCCGGCAGCTGGCGGCGCGCCGGTTCGCGGCCACCCCGCCGCTCGAAGGCTCGCTCGTCTACGTCGACGCCAGCGGCGGCTCCTGCGCGCTCGGCGCGCTCGACGGATGGATCGCCAATGTCGGCGACGGATGGCAGGTACGTGGTCGAGCGCCTCGCCGGCGCCGACGGCGCCGCCGACGCCGCGCTGGCCGGCGAGCTGTCGACGCTGGGCGCGACCACGGCCGACTTCCACTTCGCCCTGGCCGCCGACGCCACCACCGATGCCTTCGCGCCCGAGCCGGTGGGCCCGCTCGATCGCACGCTGTGGCGCGACGAACTGGCGGCGCAGGCGGAACGGACCATCGCGGTCGTGTTGCGGCAGTCGTCAGGGTGGCCTGAACCGGCATGCTCCCTGGCGCGAACCCTCGTCGCCGCCCGGGCCCGGCTCTCGGCCCGCGGATCGCGGACGGCGACGCCCCGATCGGACTTCACGAAGATCCGCGTCCACGGCGACTTCCATCTCGGACAGGTCCTCAAGACGGAGCACGGGTTCGCGATCATCGACTTCGAGGGCGAGCCCGGCAAGCCGCTGGCCGACCGGCGGCGCAAGCACTGTGCGCTCAAGGACGTCGCTGGTATGCTGCGCTCGCTCGACTACGCCTCGGCGGCTGCCGGTCTCTCGGCCGCCGTCGCCGGCCGGACCACGGCCAGGCTCCGGACGGCGTTTCTCGACGGCTACCGCCGCCGGTCGGCCGATGGTGCGGCGACGTTCCTGCCCGCCAGCCCGGTCGCCTTCGACACCCTGCTCGGGGCCTTCGAGATGGAAAAGGCGCTCTACGAAGTCGAGTACGAGGCGGGCAACCGCCCCTCCTGGGTGCATATCCCCCTGGGCGCAGTGGCGCGGCTCTTCGCGGGGCCGCCGCCCGCGTCCGCCTCCGAGGCGGGAGCGGGAGGTTGACGGCCAGCACCCACGCGGGGCCGTGGCACCCGACGCTCGGCGCCATCGCCGGCCCGCGAGGAACGACGTTCCGGGTCTGGGCGCCAACCACGATGCGGGTCGACCTGGTCCTCGAGCGGCACGGACGCGCCGGTGCGACGCGGCGCCTGACGCGGCACCGTGACGGCACCTTCAGCGGACGATGGACCGACGTCGCGCCGGGCGCGCGTTACCGCTACCGGCTGGATGGCGACGGGCCGTTCCCGGATCCGGCCTCGCGCTGGCAGCCCGATGGCGTCCACGGTGCGTCGATGGTGGTCGCACCGGCCTCGTATCGATGGTCCGACGCGCACTGGACCGGCCGGCCGCTGGCTGACCTCGTCATCTACGAGCTGCACGTCGGCACCTTCACCGCGGCCGGCACCTTCTCTGCGGCGCGTCAGCGTCTCGGCGCCTTGCGCGCGCTCGGGGTGACGGCCATCGAGCTGATGCCCGTGGCCGATTTTGCCGGCGACCGCAACTGGGGCTATGACGGGGTCGCGCCCTTCGCGCCGTCGCGCGGCTACGGCACGCCCGACGATCTGCGCCGGCTGGTGGACGCGGCCCACGGCCTCGGCCTGGCCGTGCTGCTGGACGTCGTCTACAACCACCTCGGCCCCGACGGCAATTACCTGCCGCGCTTCAGTCCCTTCTACTTCACCGACCGGCACTCGACCCCGTGGGGCTCGGGACTCGATTTCGACGGCGACCGGAGCCAGCACACGCGTCGCTTCTTCCTGGAGAACGCGCTCCACTGGATCGCACGAGTACCACCTCGATGGGCTCAGGCTCGACGCCACCCACGCCATCCACGACGAAGGCCGGCCGCACTTCCTCGGCGAACTCGCGGCGCGCGTGCATGGCTCGGCCGGTCACCGCCAGGTCCACGTGATCGCCGAGGACGACCGCAATCTCGCCCGCCTGGTCAAGCCGGCAGCCCGATCGGGACTCGGCCTCGATGCCCTCTGGGCCGACGACCTCCACCATCACCTGCGCCGCCTGCTCGCCGGCGACGCCGAGGGCTACTTCGCCGACTATTCGGGCACCACCCGGGATCTCGCCGCCACCATCCGCCAGGGCTGGTTCTACGTCGGCCAGAAATCGGCTCATCGCCGCGCCCCCCGCGGCACCAGCCCCGCCGGCGTGTCGCCGTCGCGCTGTGTCGTCTGTCTGCAGAACCACGATCAGGTCGGCAACAGGGCCCACGGCGAGCGGCTGCACCATCAGATTGACCACGCCGCCTTCCGCGCCGCATCGCTCCTGCTGCTGACGCTGCCGCAGACGCCGCTGCTGTTCATGGGCCAGGAGTGGGCCGCCTCGACGCCCTTCCAATACTTCACGGATCACGCCGAACCATTGGGCGGGATGGTCACGGCCGGCCGCCGGCGCGAGTTCGCGGCCTTCGCCGAGTTCGCCAACCCCCTGTCGCGGCAACGCATTCCCGATCCGCAGGCGGTGCGGACGTTCCACGACTCGCGTCTGCGCTGGCGGGAACGCACCGACGAGCCGCACGCTTCGATGCTGCGCCTGTACACCGCCGTGCTCGCGTTCCGCGCGACCGGGCTGGCGCCGCCGCGCGGGGCCGGCGCCGTCGCCTGCGCGCTCGGCGACGATACGATCGGCGTCCAGCGGAAGGGGGCCGGCGGCGAGCAGGTCGTGATCGTGGCGCGGCTGCGCGGCCGTGGTACGGTCGACCTGGGCAAATCGACGCTCACCGCCGGGGTGAGCCAGTGGACCACCATCATGACGAGTGAAGACGCGGCGTTCAGCCCGTCGCCGGCGGCACCGGCCGTCGACTGCCGCGGATCGGCGCCGGTCATCCGCTTCACCGGGCCGGCGGCGGTCGTGCTGCGGTCGGCGATCGCGCACGTCCTGCCGTTCACGGGCCCGGGAGCCGGCTCGCGGGCAAAACGTCCGGGATCAAGGCTGGCCTCGGCCCTCAGACGAGAGACAGTGGAGCATCCGGCATGACCGAGCGGCCGGAGGCCCCTGAGGCGACCTCCGATCCACGTCCGGTTGCCGTGCCGGCGGCGACCTATCGGCTGCAGCTTCATCGGGCGTTCACCTTCGAGGACGCCCGGGCCTTGGTGCCCTACCTGTCGGCGCTCGGCGTCACCGACTTGCTACTGCTCACCGGTGTTCCGGGCGATGCCCGGGAGCACGCACGGCTACGACGTCTGCCGCCACGCCGAAATCAACCCGGAACTCGGCGGCGAACCGGCGCTCGCCGCGCTGTCCGACGAGCTGACGCGGCACGGCATGGGCCTGATGGTCGACTTCGTGCCCAACCACATGAGCAACGATCCGCGACCAACGAGTGGTGGCGCGACGTGCTCGAGAACGGTCCCAGCTCGCACTTCGCCCGCCATTTCGACATCGACTGGGATCCGGTCAAGCCGGAACTGAAGGATCGCCTGCTGCTGCCGATCCTGGGCGAACCGTACGGCGAAGCCCTGGAACGCGGCGCGCTGGCGCTACGCTTCGAAGCCGGCGGCCTGGTGGTCTGCTACGGGCCGCTGGCCATCCCGATCAATCCGCGCCGACTCCCGCTCGTCGTCGAAAAGGACATCGATCGGCTGACCGCCGAGCTCGGCGTCGATCACCCCGACATGCGGGAGCTGTCTGAGCGTGCTCACCGCCTTGCGCAACCTGCCGGCCTACACCGAGCGGGACGCGCCGCAGATCGCCGAGCGCCATCGGGAGAAGGAGGTCGCGCGCGAGCGGCTCGATCGCCTGGTCGCGGACGATCCGGCCCCGTGCGAGCCCACCTGACGCGCGCCGTCGACGCCTTCAACGGCGTGCCGGGCGACGCAGCCAGCTTCGATCGCCTGCACGCGCTGCTGGAGCTTCAGGCCTACCGACTGGCCTCCTGGCGCACCGCGGCCGACGAGATCAACTACCGGCGCTTCTTCGACATCAACGAGCTGGCCGGCCTTCGCGTCGAGGATGACGCGGTCTTCGACGGCCATCCATGAACGGCTCTTCGGCCTGATCGCCAGCGGCATGGTCACGGGCATCCGACTCGATCACATCGACGGGCTGTTCGATCCACGGGCCTATCTGCGTCGCCTCGCAGCGGCCTCCAGCGCGGCCGCGCCGGGTGCGGCGCCGCCCTTACCTCGTGGTCGAGAAGATCCTGACCTCCGGGGAACAACTGCGGCGGAGCTGGCCGGTGGCCGGCACCACCGGCTACACCTTCCTGAACGACGTCAACGGCGTGTTCGTCGACGGCCGCCACGCGCGCAGCATGCGATCGGCATCTACGCCCGGTTCTCCGGCCATCCGCGCCGCCTTCGCCGACGTGGCCTACGACAGCAAGCGCCTGATCGTGTCGACGGCCGTTGAGCAGCGAGTTCCAGGTGTTGACGCAGGCGGTCAACCGGCTCGCTCGGAGCGCAGCGCCGGCTCCGCGACTTCACGCTGGCCAGCAGCCGGCGGGCGCTGCGCGAAGATCGTCGCCTGCTTCCCGGTCTACCGGACCTACGTCGACGACGGCGGCGCCCAGACCGTCGACGCCGAGGTGGTCGACGCCGCCATCGCCGACGCTCGCCGACGCAATCCGGCGATGGAGTCGTCGATCTTCGACTTCATCCGATACGGTGCTGCTGCCAGCGGAGGACGCCGGGGGCGCCTCAGGCACCGGACGAGGCCCAGGATCGACGCGCACGGGCCGGGTCGACATCGCCATGCGCTTCCAGCAGTATTCGGCGCCGGTGCAGGCCAAGGGCGTCGAAGACACGGCGTTCTACCGCTATCACGTGCTGGCGTCGCTCAACGAAGTGGGCGGCGATCCCGCGCCGCTTCGGCCGGCACGGTCGCCGAGTTGCACGCGGCGCAACGCGGCGCGGCGGCGCGACTGGCCGCCCGAGATGCTGGCCACGACCACCCACGACACCAAGCGGAGCGAGGACGCGTCGGGCCCGCATCAACGTGCTCTCGGAGCTGCCCGGCGCAGTGGCGCAGGCCGCGACCTCCCGATGGAGCGGATCAACGCGCTCGCACCGCACGGCGATCGCCGGCGGTCGCGCGCCGGACGGCAACGACGAATACCTGTTCTACCAGGCGCTGGTCGGTGCCTGGCCGATCGACGGCGGCGCGGCCGATCCCGAGGCAGGCGCCGGGCGATCTCATCGACCGGATCGGCGCCTACATGGAGAAGGCGATCAAGGAGGCCAAGGTCCACACCAGCTGGATCACGCCGAACGCCGCCTACGAAGACGGGCGTCACGCGCTTCGTGCGGCGCGCACTCGGCGGGCCGACCGCTCCGGCCTTCCTCGCGGCCTTCGTCCCCTTCGCTCGCCGCAGGTGGCCCGCGCCGGCATGGTCAACTCGCTGGCGCAGCTGGTCGATCAAGATCGCCGTCGCCCGGCGTGCCGGACTTCTACCAGGGCGTCGAGCTGTGGGACCAGAGCTCTGGTCGACCCCGACAACCGCCGCCCCGTCGACTGGACGCGCCGCCGGCACCTGCTGAACGACTTGGACGGCGCGCTGTCGGCGGCGACCACCGATGCCGCCCCGGCGCCGGGACGCGACGCCCTGGCGGGCGTCGTCGCCGACCTCGTGGCGCACTGGCCGGACGGTCGGATCAAGCTGTTCCTCACCGCCGTCGGGGCTCGCGCCCGACGAGCGCGGCCCGACCTCTTCCTCGACGGCGACTACCGGCCGCTCGAGGTGCAGGGCGCGCGTTCCGAGCATGTCATCGCCTTTGCCCGGCACGCCGGGCCGGACGTCCTCGTCGCGATCGTGCCGCGGTTGACCGCCGGACTGCCGGGACCGGGTCACCTGCCGCTCGGCCCGGAGGCGTGGGCCGACACCGTGGTGGCGTGGCCGGAAGCCGCGCCGCGACCGCTGCGCGATCTGCTGACGGGTCGGCGGATCGAACCCGCTGCGTCGGTCGGTCATGCCACCCTGTCCGTCGCCGACGCCCTGGCCATCTGCCCGGTCGCGCTGCTCTGGGCCGAGCCGGGCTGACGTCCCGCGCGAACGCCGACGGTGGTCAGCCGGCCACGGGCCGCACCCGACGACCGCACGGGCCTGGAACAGCGTTCTCGTACCCGGCGCCTGCGCTCGATCGCCCAGAACACCGCCTCCGGCGTCGCCGGCGATGCGAGCTCGACGATGCCCGCCTGCGCCGAACGCCGCGACCGCGGCGCGCAAGCGCCTCGCGCACGCTGATCGCCAGCATCAGCGGCGGCTCGCCGACCGCCTTGCTGCCGTGGATCACGCCCGGCTCGCGGCGCGCGCTCGAGCAGCGCGACGTTGAAGATCCGGCGGGCACTCGCCGAGCGTCGGCAGCTTGTAGGTCGAGGCGCCGTGCGACTGGCAAGGCGCCGTCGCTCGTCCCACACCAGCTCCTCGGTCGTCAGCCAGCCGACGCCCTGGACGAAGCCGCCCTCGACCTGGCCGCGATCGATCAGCGGCGACAGCGAGTCGCCGACGTCGTGCAGGATGTCGACGCGCAGCAGCCGGTACTGCCCGGTGAAGCCGTCGACCTCGACCTCGCTGACCGCGGCGCCGTAGGCGAAGTAGTGGAACGGCTTGCCCGCGCCCGGTCTTCGCGGTCGAAGTGGATCTCCGGCGTCCGGTAGAAGCCGGTCGCGAACAGCGGCACGCGCGCGTAGGTACGCCTGGCCGACGACCTCGCAGAACGGCACGCCGCGCTCGGCGCCGGCCGCTGACGCCGACGCGGCCGTCCGACGAACACGACGTCGGCCGCCGGCGCGCCGAGCAGCCGCGCGGCGACCTCGGCGCAGGCGCTCGCGCAGCGTCTCGCAGGCGTCGCTGCACCGCGGCGCCGTTCAGGTCGGAGCCGCTCGAGGCCGCCGTCGCCGACGTGTTCGGCACCTTGTCGGTGCGCGTCGGCATCAGCGCGGATCGCGTCGAGCGGCACGCCGAGCGCTCGCGCGGCGATCTGCCGCATCTTGGTGTGCAGGCCCTGCCCCATCTCGGTGCCGCCGTGGTTCACCTGCACGCTGCCGTCGTTGTAGACGAGCACCAGCGCGCCGGCCTGGTTGAAGAACGTGGTGGTGAACGAGATGCCGAACTTCACCGGCGTGATCGCGAGGCCGCGCTTGACGTGCGCGCTGCGCGGCGTTGAACGCCTCGACCTCGCGCCAGCGCGCGCTCGAAGCTCGCTGCTCGCGCCGAGCTCGCCCCAGATGCGCGCGATGCGCTCGGCGTCGCGCACGACCTGGCCGTAGTGCGTGCGTGTCGCCGGCGCGATAGAAGTTGCGCTCGCGCACCACGTGCGGCGGCAGGCCGAGCGTGCGCGCGACGCGATCGAGGATCTCCTCGATCACCAGCATGCCCTGCGGCCCGCCGAAGCCGCGGAACGCGGTGTGCGAGACGTGGTGGGTGCGGCAGACGCGGCCCGATGCACCTCGACGTGCGGCACGTAGTAGCAGTTGTCGACGTGGAACATCGCCCGGCCCAGGACCGGGACGCTGAGATCGAGCGCTGCAGCCGCCGTCGCTGAACAGCTGCGAGCGGCGAGCGCCTGCAGCTTGCCCGTCGGCGTCGAAGCCGACGTCGGAAGCGCGCCAGGAACGGATGGCGCTTGCCGGTCATGCGCCATGTCCTGGGCGCGCGTCGAGCCGCACGCGCACCGGGCGGCCGAGCTTGCGCGCGGCCGAGCGCCGCCACCGCCGCCCAGGCGTTGGCCTGCGTCTCCTTGCCGCCGAAGGCGCCGCCCATGCGCAGGCACTGCACCACCACCTGCGTGCTTCGGCACGCCGAGCACGCGCGCGACGATCTCCTGCGTCTCGGTCGGGTGCTGCGTCGACGAGTGCACGAGCATGCTCGCCGTCCTCGTCGCGATCAGCGCGAGCGCGGCCTGCGTCTCGAGATAGAAGTGCTCCTGCCCGCCGATGACGAGCTCGCCCTCGAGGCGTGCGCGGCGCGGCGCGCAGCGCGGCCGCGGCGTCGCCGCGTGGCCAGGCGCTCGCCGGTCGGTGAGGAAGCTGCCGGCGGCGATGGCCTGCGCGATCGACAGGATGGCCGGCAGCGGCTCGTAGTCGACCTCGCACCTGCGCCGGCGGCGACGCGCGCCTGCTCCTCGCGTCTCGGCGATCACCCAGGCGACGGCGCTGGCCGTGGAAGCAGACCTCGGCGGGAAACAGCGGCTCGTCGTGGCGTGGCGGCGCCGATGTCGTTCTCGCCCGGGACGTCGGCGGCGGTCAGCACGGCGAGCACGCCCGGCGCGGCGACGCGCGGCGGCGGCGTCGATGCGCAGGACGCGGGCGTGCGCGTGCGGCGACCTGCACCGGCCAGGCGTGCGCGACGTGCGCGATGGCCGGCCACAGGTCGTCGACGTAGCGTGGCGGCGCCGGTGACGTGGCCCGACCGCCGACTCGTGCGGCACCGCCGCGCCGACCTGGCGCGTCATGCCGGCACCGCCGCGCGCGCCGGCTGCTCGAGGGCGGTGTCGGCGAAGAACTTCTCCAGCAGCCGCCCGATCATCGCGCGGCGATAGTCGGCGCTGCCGCGCAGGTCGGAGAGCGGCGTGCCGAGCGTGCGCGGCGATCGGCAGCAGCGCGTCGATCGTCCGGCGCGTCCACGGCTTGCCGAGCGGCGGCCGCTTCCAGCGCCGTGCGCGCGGAGCGGCGTCGCGGCGATGCCGCCGTAGGCCGCGCTGCAGCCGCGCGCACGCGCCGTCCGGCGTCGAGCTCGAGCGCGAACGCGGCGGCGACCGTGGAGATGTCGTCGAGCACGCGCTTGCTGACCTTGTAGAAGCGCTGGATGCGCGCGGCGCGCCGCGAGGCACGCGCACGTCGAGCAGGATCTCGCCCGGCGCGAGCGCGGTCTTGCGGTAGCCGAGGAAGAAGTCGCGCAGCGGCACCGTGCGCCGGCCGGCGGCGCTCGCCAGCGTCACCGACGGCGTCGAGCGCGAGCAGGACCGGCGCGGCCATCGCCGATCGGCGAGGCCGTCACCAGGTTGCCGCCGAGCGTGGCGCGGTTGCGGATCAGGCGCGACGAGAACAGCGGCAGCAGCTGCGCGAGCAGCGGCATCGCGGCGGCCGGCGCGTCGTCGCAGCCGCTCGCTCGATCTCCGTCAGCGTCAGGCCGGCGCCGAGCACGATGGCATCGGCGGTCGACGCGCGAACGCGCGCAGCTCGGGCAGCGCCGCCAGCGAGACCAGCAGCGGGTGCCGATCGCCGCTTCTGGGTCACGTCGACCATCACGTCGGTGCCGCCGGCGATCAGCGTCGCCGCCGGCGCCGTCGGCCAGGCAGCGGAACAGGTCGTCGAGGCTGGTCGGGCGGACGAACCGCTCGGCGCCGGGCCCGCTGCTCGACACGTGTCCGCGGCGGCACCGGCGTCGCGAGCTCGCGAGAGCCGTCGGATCGTCGGCCGCCGGCGACGGCAGCCCGCGGGCGACGTCGGCGATCGGCCGATAGCCGGTGCAGCGGCACAGGTTGCCGCTGATCGACTCCGGGTCGAAGCCGTCCGCGCCCGGGCCGGTAGTACTCGCAGAACAGGCTGACGACGAAGCCGGGCGTGCAGTAGCCGCACTGCGAGCCGCCGGCGCGGACCATCGCCTCCTGCACCGGGTGCAGCGTCGCCGGCGCGGCGACGCCTTCGACCGTGACGACGGTCTCGTCCGTGGACCGCGGCGAGCGGCACCAGGCAGCTGTTGATCGGCTCGTAGACGGTGCGGCCGCGCGCATCGGTCCGGCGCATGGCGACGGCGCAGGCGCCGCACTCGCCTTCGGCGCAGCCTTCCTTGGTGCCGGTGAGGCCGCGGGCGCGCAGCCACTGGAGGAGCGTGACGCTGCCGCCAACCGAGCCGGCGTCGATCGGGCGTCCGTTCAGGACGAAGGCCACCGCCATGGCCAAGTATAGAGCCCGCGGTGACGGCGAGACGCCGGCGGCTCGGAGATACAATCGCGCCCAACCATGACGGGCGATGACGGGCTCCGCCGCCTCGACGTGATCCGCGGCATCAGCAGCCGGCGCGTGGTCCGGCCCGACGGCGTCTCGCCCGGCACCGTGCTGATCGCCGGCGAGCGGATCGAGGCGGTCGTGCCGGAACAGGTCACGCTGCCCGACGTGATCGACGTCGGCGATCTCGTCGTCGCGCCTGGACTGGTCGACAGCCACGTCCACGTCAACGATCCGGGCCGTGACTGGGAAGGCTTCGACACGGCGACGCAAGGCCGCCGCGGCGGGCGGCGTCACCACGATCGTGGACATGCCGCTCAACAGTGCGCCGGTGACGACGACGGCGGCAGCGCTCGCCGCCAAGCTCGCGGCCGGCGCACGGCCGGTGCTACGTGGACGTCGGGCTGTGGGGCGGCGTCGTCCCGGGCAACGCCGCCGATCTGATTGCCCTCGGCCGCGGCGGCGTCCTCGGCGGCAAGGCGTTCATGGTCCCGTCGGGCATCGACGAGTTCCCGCCTGTCGGCGAGCGCGACTTGCGCGCGGCGATGCCGGTGCTGCGCGATCACGGACTGCCGCTCCTCGCCCACGCCGAATTGGACCTGGGCGCACCGGCGCCAGCCGATCCGCGCAGCTACGCCGGTTATCTCGCCTCCCGGCCCGGCGGCTGGGAAGACGCCGCGATACGCCTCCTGATCGATCTGTGCCGCGAGACGCGCTGCCCGGTCCACATCGTCCACCTCGCCTCGGCCGCGGCGATCCCGATGATCCGCGCGGCGCGCGACGAAGGCCTGCCGCTGACGGTGGAGACCTGCCCCCACTATCTGTGCCTCGAGGCGGAAGCCATCCCCGACGGCGCGACCCAGTTCAAGTGCGCCCCGCCCATCCGCGATCGCGCCAACCGTGACGCGCTGTGGGCGGCGCTGTTCGAGGGTGTCATCGACGCCATCGTCAGCGATCACAGCCCCTGCCCGCCGGCGATGAAGCTGGCGGCGCGCGGCGACTTCATGGCCGCGTGGGGCGGCATCGCCTCGCTGCAGCACGGCCTGCCGGTGGTGTGGACCGAGGCGGCGCGCCGCGGTGCCGGTCTCGATCAGCTGTCGGCCTGGATGAGCGCGGCCCCGGCCCGACTGGCCGGCCGCCACCGCTCGAAGGGCCGGCTCTCGGCCGGCTACGACGCCGACATCGTGATCTGGGATCCGGACGCGCCCTGCACCGTGGCGGCGGACGACCTGTTCTATCGTCACCGCATCTCGCCCTATGTCGGGGCGTCGCTGCGCGGACGCGTCCATCGCACCTTCGTCCGCGGCCACGAGACCTACGACGGACACGGACATCCGGCGGGACCGATCGGCCGCGTCCTGCTGCATCGGGAGGCCGCGTGAGCGAGACCGCCACCAGCGCCGCCGCGTTCACCGGGCTCGTCGATCTGGCCGCGCTCGGCCTGGGCGGCGTGGTGCTCGGGGCCAGCGACGACTTCTTCGCCACCGCCAACAACCTGATCGCGCCCGGGCGCGGCGTCTTCATCGAGGGCAAGTTCACCGACCGCGGCAAGTGGATGGACGGCTGGGAAAGCCGTCGCAAGCGCGTCCCCGGCTACGACTGGTGCGTGCTCGAGCTCGGCGCCCCCGGCGCCGTCGTCGGCTTCGACGTCGACACGCACTTCTTCGTCGGCAACAGCCCGGCGTTCGTGTCGATCGACGGGCTGCACGCCCCGCGCGGCACGCCGCTGGCGACGCTGCAGACGATGGCCTGGACCGAGCTGCTGCCGCAGATGCCGGTGCGGCCCGACGCACAGAACCTGTTCGCGGCGACGCCCGGCGCGCCGGTCACGCACGTCCGGCTCAACATCTTCCCGGACGGCGGCGTGGCGCGCTTCCGCGTCTTCGGGCGGGTCACCCCCGAGTGGACGCCGCCGGTCATCGATCGCGAGACACACGCCCAGGTCGTCGAAGGCAGCGTCGATCTCGGGGCGCTGAGCAACGGCGCCCTGGCGCTCGCCTGCTCCGACGCGTTCTTCGGGCCGATGAACAACCTGCTGCTGCCCGGCCGGGCCGAGAACATGGGCGGCGGCTGGGAGACGCGGCGGAAGCGAGCCCCGGGGCACGACTGGATCCTGGTCCGTCTCGCCGCCCGCGGCACCATCAGCACGATCGAGGTCGACACCAACCACTTCAAGGGCAACTACCCCGATCGCTGCGCCATCGAAGGCCTCGACGTCAGCGGCGCGCGCATCACCGATCTGATCGCCAGCACCGCCTGGACGCCGATCCTGCCGCAGGTGACGCTGCACGCCGACGAGCGGCGCTTCTTCACCAGCGAGATCCTCGCGCACGACGCCGTCTCGCACGTGCGGCTGAACATCTTCCCGGACGGCGGCGTCAGCCGCCTGCGGCTGTGGGGCACCCGCGCACCGGAGCCGCACGCGGTGCTGAACGCGCTGGGCCTCGACGAGGCGCGGGCGGCGCTGCTGCGCTGCTGCGGCGCCACGCGCTGGGCCGGGTGGCTGCTGACGCAGCGGCCGTTCGCGTCGACCGAGGCGCTGTTGAAGGCGGCGGCCGGCGTCTGGACGCAGATGGAGAAGGCCGACATGCTCGAGGCGTTCTCGCACCACCCCGAGATCGGCGCCGACATCGCGGCGCTGCGGCAGCGGTTCGCGCCGACCGCCGCCTGGGCCTCGGCCGAACAGGCCGGCGTCGCCGGCGCCGACGACGCGACGCTCGAGGCACTGCGCGACGGCAACGTCCGCTACCGCGAGCGGTTCGGCTACGTCTTCCTGGTCTGCGCCACCGGCCAGACGGCCGCCGAGATGCTGGCGCTGCTGCGCGCCCGCCTGGCGAACGATCCCGACACCGAGCTGCGGGTCGCCGCCGCCGAGCAGGCGAAGATCACGCGGCTGCGGCTGGAGAAGCTGACGTGAATCCCTTTCCCACCGCGGCGTCCACCGATGAGCCCCATCACCTCGCACGTGCTCGACACCGCGCTGGGCCGGCCGGCCGCCGGCCTGCGCGTCCGGCTCGATGTGCTCGGCGCCGACGGGCAGGCGCGGACGCTGGCCGAGCGTGTCACCAACGAACAGGGACGCATCACCGACTTCGTGCCGCCCGGGGCGCTGGGGGCGCAGACGTATCGCCTGACCTTCGACACCGGCGGCTACTTCGCCGCGTCGGGGCGTCCGCCGTTCTATCCGCACGTCGACGTGGTCTTCACCGTGGTGGACGCCGACGAGCACCACCACATCCCGCTGCTCCTCAGCCCGTTCGGCTACTCCACCTACCGCGGCACGTAGTGCATCGACGTCGGTGCACTGGCCCCAGGACATGCGATGACCCTGCTCGACGACGCCCGACCGCACCTCGACACCCTCGGCGCCGCCAACCGCGCCTTCCAGCAGATCTACCCGGGCGATCGCGCGGCGCGGCAGCCGGTGCACACCGTCTACGGCGGCGCCCAGCTGTTCAAGGCCGAGACCACCGCGCGCCTCGGCGCCGTCGCCCGCGCGACCATGGACGGCTACGGCAACAGTCCGGCCGAGTTCGCGCGCGGCGTCGGCTTCGCGCCGGCGGATCCGCAGGGCTCGCTGGCGACGACGGTCTACGAGCGCGTCCGCCGCAAGCTCGAACGCGAGCCGGTCGAGGACTTCCGCATCGACTTCGAGGACGGCTTCGGCGCCCGCCCCGACGCCGAGGAGGACGCCACGGCGATCACCGCGGCGCGCGAGGTCGCGCGCGGCATGCGCGAGCAGGCTGCTGCCGCCGTTCATCGGCATCCGCATCAAGTCGATGAGCGAGGAGTGGAAGGCGCGCAGCGTCCGCACGCTCGAGATCTTCCTCGACACGCTGCTCGGCGAGACCGGCGGCCAGCTGCCGGCGAACTTCGTGGTCACGCTGCCCAAGGTCACCGTCGCCGAGCAGCCGCGGACGCTGGTGCGGCTGTTCGAGATCCTCGAGCGCCGGCACGGCCTGGCCGCCGGCACGCTGCGCATGGAGATCATGATCGAGATCACGCAGGCGATCATCGGCGCCGACGGCCGCTCGCCGCTGCCCGGCTTCCTCGCCGCCTGCGAGGGCCGCTGCGTCGGCGCCCACTTCGGCACCTACGACTACACCGCCTCGTGCAACGTCACCGCCGCGTTCCAGGTGATGGACCACCCGTGGTGCGACCTGGCCAAGGGCCACATGCTGCTGGCCTACGCCGGCACCGGCATCTTCCTCTCCGACGGAGCGACCAACGTGATGCCGGTCCCGCCGCACGCCGGGCACGTCGCTGACGGGCAGCAGCGCGACGAGAACCGCGCCGCCGTGCACCACGCGTGGCAGCTGTCGCACCGGCACATCCGCCACTCGCTCGCCGGCGGCTTCTACCAGGGCTGGGACCTGCACCCGGCGCAGCTCCCGGTGCGCTACGCCACCTGCTACGCCTTCTTCCTGGAAGGCTTCGGCGCCGGCCGCCGAGCGCCTGAGAACTTCATCGACAAGGCGGCGCAGGCGACGCTGGTCGGCGACGTGTTCGACGACGCCGCCACCGGCCAGGGTCTGCTCAACTACTTCCTGCGCGCGCTCAACTGCGGCGCCATCGACGTCGCCGATCTCGAGCGGACCGGCCTGACGCCGGACGAAGTGGAGCTGCGCTCGTTCGCCAAGATCCTCGCCGCGCGCCGGCGCCCGCCTCGGCGCCGGCTGAGGCCGCTCACACCAGGCCGCGCTGGCTGACGACCCAGGCGAGCACCCAGATCACCAGCAGGATCGGGACGATCGCCACCAGCACCACGAGCACCAGCAGGACGACGCCGGCCACGACGACCCAGCTGTCGTCGCGCGGGGTCCGGGTGGCGCCCGACCGGGCGTGGCCGCTCGAGCAGGGCCAGGTTGCGGAGGTTCGCCTTCCAGCCGATGTCGGTGACGTCGCCGAGCAGCGGCACGAGGCCGATCAGGGTGTCGACGCCGGTGTTGAGCACCATGCGCCCGAGGACGGCGCAGCGGCACGCCCGAGCGGAGGCCGTTCGAGAGCAGCAGCATCGTGAAGGCGGGCGTCGTCAGCTCGCCGACGCCGGGGACGAGCCCGACGACGGCGTCGAGCCCGAAGCGCACCGGCAGGCCGGGCACCTTGAACGCGCTGTCCAGGAGCTCGGCCCAGCGGCGCAGCTGCGCGAGGCGGGCGGGATCGGGCGGCATGGGTCAGCGCCGATCGTGCTCGTCGCGCAGGAGGGCGTACATGAACTGGTCCTGGACGCGTCCGTCCTTGATCACGCTCTGGCGCAGCGTCCCCTCGCGGACGTAGCCCGCCTTCTCCAGCACCCGCGCCGACGCGGCATTCGCGGCGAACGGGACGGCGAACAGCCGGCGGAGCTCGGGCTGCGCGGCGAAGGCGTGCGCCGTCAGCCGCCGCAGCGCCGCGGTGGCGATGCCGCGGCCCCAGAACTCGCGGCCGACCCAGTAGCCGACCTCGGCGCCGATGCGCTCGACGTCCGTGCGCGGGGTGAAGCCGATCCCGCCGGCGAACGCCCCATCGACGTCGATGGCGAAGAGCGTCGGCGGCGTCATGCCGGTCGCGAACGCGATGAAGCGGTGCGCGTCGTCGATGGCGTACGGATGGGGGAAGAGATCGCGCAGACCGAGCCAGACCTCGCGATCGCTCGCCAGCCGTGCCAGCGGCTCGGCGTCGTCGGTCCGAAAGCTGCGGATGGTGACCTCGTGCGTTCGCGCCATGGCTCGTCTCCCCGCGCTCAGCAGCAAACCCGTGTCAGCAGCAGACCTTCGTCAGCAGGTAGAGCGCGAGGGCGATGGGCAGCAGCGCGACGAGCGCGACCAGCACCATCAAGCCGACGCCGGCGAGGACGAACCCGACGTCGCCGCGCGTCGCCCGCGTCCCCGGCACCCCGTGCCGCTCGAGCAGCTCCATGTTGCGCAGGTTGGCCTTCCAGCCGACGTCGAGGAGATCGCCGGCGATCGGAACGACGCCGACGAGGGCGTCGATCCCGGCGTTCAGCGCCATCCGGGCGAGGACGACGATCGGCACGCCCATGCGCAGCCCCGTCCCGAGCAGCAGGATGGTGAACACCGGGGTGGTGAAATCGCCGATGCCGGGCACCAGGCCGAGCAGGGCGTCCAGCCCGAAGCGCACCTGGATCCCCGGGACGACGAACGCGCTGTCGAGCAGGACGGCCCATCGACGCAGGAGCGAGAGGCGCACGGCGTCGATCGGGGGAGGCATGGGGAGGCGCGGCGCGCGCTTCCACACTACACGAGCGCGACGGGGATGCCGTGCGACCTGGGCGACAATGGACGGGTTGCCCGTCACCATCGACCGTGTCCGTCGCGTGCTCGCGGCGCTGGCCGGCGCCACCGCCCTGATGGCGCGCCGCCCCGATCGCCGCCGGCGGCGGCCGACCGCCAGGCCGCCACCCACCCCGGCGGCAGCCGACGCGGTGCGCGTGCGCCTCGCGGCGCTGCAGCGCGAGGCGACGACGCTGCTGACGAGGGCGGCGCGTCCGGAGACGCCGGTCGAGCGCGAAGCGGGCGGCGTGGCGCGACGCGGCGGATTGGCTGCGCACGCTCGGCGCCGAACCGGCCGGCGGCGGCGGGCCCGCGGCGACATCGCCGCTCGACGCCGACCTGCGCGCGTCCTTGCGTCGGGCTGCGGACACGGTGTCCGCCGCGGCCAGCGGACCGCCTGACGGGCGCCTCGACGCGGCGCCGATCCTGTCGCTGCTCGAGCGCGCGCGCGTCCGCCTGGAAGGCGAGGTCGCGCTCGGGCTGGCGCTTCCAGGGCGGCTTCAGCCAGTCGAAGGTCAAGGATCCGGTCTACGGCGGACACGCGTCGGCGATGGGGCCGGCCCCGGCGCCGTGCCGGCCGCGCCGCGGCCGCTCCGGTGCCGTCGCCGGTCACCTTCGAAGAAGCGGCGACGCCTGCCGGTGAAGGCCTACAGCGGCGGCCCGACCAAGGACCACATCCTCGAATCCGGCGGCAACGGCATCGCGCTGCTCGACTACGACGGCGACGGCCGACTCGACGTCTACGTCGTCACCGGGGCCGAGCTGTCGCCGGCGCGGCAGCGCATCCCGCATCGCAACGCGCTGTTCCGCAATCTCGGCGGCTGGCGCTTCGAGGACGTGTCGGCGAAGGCCGGCGTCGATCTCGCGGCCTGGGGCCAGGGCGTCTGCGCCGGCGACGCGGACGGCGACGGCCGTCTCGATCTCTACGTCACCAACTGGGGCGCCAACGTCCTGTTCCGCAACCGGGGCGACGGCACCTTCGCGGACATCGCGGCGGCAGGCCGGCGTCGCCGCCGGCGGCTGGAGCACCGGCTGCGCGTTCTTCGACGCCGACGCCGACGGCGACCTCGATCTCTACGTCGCGCGCTACGTGAAGACGACGTGGGACGACGTCGTCGCGGCGCAAGCGGACGCTGACCTGGCGCAACGGGCCGGCGATCATGGTCGGTCCGCGCGGCCTGCCCGGCGAGTCCGATCTGTTCTTCGAGAACCTCGGCAGCGGACGCTTCCGCGACGCCACCGCCGCGGCCGGGCTGACCGATGGCGGCGCGGCCTACGGCTTCGGCGTCGTGGCCACCGACTACGACGGCGACGGGCGCGTCGATCTGTTCGTGGCCAACGACTCGAACCCGAACTTCCTCTATCGCAACGTCACCGCCGCGGGCGGCGCGCCGCGCTTCGAGAGCGTCGGGCTGATCGCCGGCGTCGCCGTCAACGGCGAGGCGCGGGCCCAGGCCGGCATGGGCGCCGACGCGGGCGACTACGACGGCGACGGCCGCATCGATCTGGCGCTGACGGCGTTCGCGCACGATCGCAACACGATCTATCGCAACGTCGACGGCGGCAGCTTCGAGGACGCGACGGCGGCCGCCGGCCTCGCCACGGCCACCTTCACGCGCATGGGCTGGGGCACGGCGTTCGTCGACGCCGACCTCGACGGCCGCCTCGATCTCGCGCGTGGCCAACGGCCACATCTTCGCGGACGTCGACCGCTTCCCCGCCCTCGGCGAGACCTACGCCCAGGCCAGCCAGCTGCTGCTCAACCAGGGCGACGGCCGGTTCCGCGACGTGTCGGCCGGCACGGGCCGCGGCCTGCAGACGCCGCGCGTCAGCCGCGGCCTGGCCGTCGGCGATCTCGACGACGACGGCGACCCCGACGTCGTGCTCAGCAACATGGACGCGCCGCCGGCGCTGCTCGAGAATCGCCAGCGGACCGGTCATCACTGGATCGCCTTCCGCCTGGCCGCGCCCGGCCGGCAACCGCTTTGCGATCGGCGCCACGGTCACGATCACGCGCGGCGGCCAGCGTCAGGTGCGCGAGGTCCGCTCCGGCGGCAGCTATCTGTCGCAGTCGGATCTGCGCCCGCTGTTCGGGCTGGGCGAGCAGCGCGGGCCCGGTGTCGGTCGAGGTGCGGATGCCGGGCGGCGCGCGGTGGTGGTGGCAGGATCTGCCCGTGGATCGCCTGCACGTGCTCGAGCTGACCGGGGCCGGCCGTCGATGACGCGGCGACGACGGCGCTGCTGGGCCGCTCCCGTGGCCGCGTCGCTGGTCGTGGCGGCCACGGCGATCGGCTGGCCGACGCTGACGGCACAGAGCCCGGCGCTCGCGGCGCCGTCTACCGACCGGCCCTGAAGCCGCCGGAGTTCCTCGAGCCGTTCGCGCCGAACCTGGACGCCGGCCAGCGACGCCTTCACCGACGAGCCGATCGCCAAGGCCATCGAGGCGCAGCTGCGACGCTTCGGCGAGGCGATCGCGGCCGGACCGGCGCAGGCGGGCGCCGCCGCCGAGCGGCTGCTCGCGGCGGGGGCCGTCGGCCGCGGCACGCCGCTCGGGTTGCTGCCACCGGCGATGGCCGCCGGCGGAACCTGGGAGGTGCGGCGCGCGCCGGGCACCGCCGATGGCGTCGGCGATCGCGCGGCCCTGCTGCGGCTGGCCAGAGGCCTGGCCGAGGCCGGGCGTCTGGTGACGTCCGAGTTCCAGGTCACGGCGATCGACCGCGGCGACGGCCGGCCTCGTCTCGACCGACGTCCGCTACGACCTCGTCTGGACCAGCCCGGAGTTCTGGCGTCGGCAGGACGAACGGGATCTGGACGCTGCGCTGGCGGCAGGCGCCATCGGGCTGGCAGATCGTCGAGTGGACGGCCAGTCAGCAGGCGCACGAGTCGCACCCGCACGGCCGATCTTCACCGAAATCACCGCGGCCGCGCTCGGCGGCACCGAGGCGTTCCGCCGCCAGCTGAGCACGCCGCTCGACGCGTGGTCGCGCTCGCTCGACGCCGTGCTGACGCGCGACTCGAACGGCCATCACGGCGTGTCGGCCGGCGACGCCGACGGCGACGGGCTCGACGATCTCTACGTCGCGCAGCCGGCCGGCCTGCCCAACCGGCTGTTCCGGGCCCGCGGCGACGGCACCTTCGAGGACGTCACCGATCGCGCCGGCGTCGGCGTCCTCGACGACACCGCGCAGTCGCTGTTCGCCGACATCGACAACGACGGCGACCAGGACCTGGTGCTGGCCACCGGCACGCAGCCGCTGCTGTTCGTCAACGACGGCACCGGCGCGTTCGCGCCGGTCGCCGGCGCGTTCACCTTCGACCAGCCGCTGCAGGGCCTGCTCACCGGCCTGTCGATGGCCGACTACGATCGCGACGGCTTCCTCGACGTCTATCTCTGCGTCTACTCCTACTTCTTCGGCGCCGGCGAGGAGAAGGCCGGCACGCCGATGCCGTACCACGACGCGCGCAACGGCCCGCCCGGCGTCCTGTTCCGCAACGACGGCCAGGGCCGCTTCGTCGACGCCACCAAGGCGACCGGCCTCGACGCCGGCAACGACCGCTACCACTTCGCCGCGGCGTGGGCCGACTACGACGAGCGACGGCTGGCCCGACCTGCTCGTCGCCAACGACTTCGGCGTCAAGAACCTCTATCGCAACCTGCGGCGCGCGCGGCGGGCCGGTCCGCTTCGAGGACGTCGCGGACGCAGGCCGGCGTGCTCGACCACGGCGCCGGGCATGAGCGCCGCCTTCCTCGACTACGACAACGACGGCCGCCTCGACATCTACACCGGCAACATGTGGACGCGCCGACGGCCTGCGCGTCACCGCGTCGCCGGCCTTCATGCCCGACGCGCCGGCCGACGTCCGCGCCCGCTACCGGCAGCACGCGCGCGGCAACGGGCTCTATCGGAACCTCGGCGACGGCCGCTTCGAGGACGTGTCGGTCGAGGCGCGCGCCAACATGGGCCGCTGGGCGTGGTCGTCCGACTCGCTCGACTTCGACAGCGACGGCTTCGACGATCTCTACGTCGCCAACGGCATGCTGACGCGCGACGCCGACCGACGTGGAGGGCTTCTTCTGGCGCCAGGTCGTCGCCCAGTCGCCGCTGACGCCGGTCAAGGGCACGCCCTACGACGAGGCGTGGCGGGCGATCAACCAGTGGCTGATCCACGACTCGATCGCCGGCCGGCAGCGCAACGTGTTCCTGCGCAACGACGGCAAGGGCGGCTTCGACGACGTGTCGGGCACCGTCGGCCTCGACCTCGAGCAGGACGGCCGATCGTTCGCCGTGCTCGACGTCGACGGCGACGGCGATCCCGATCTCGCCATCATGGCGGCGCGGCAGGCGCCGCAGCTGCGCATCTTCCGCAACGACGTCAGCGGGCGCGGCCGCACGTTCACGCTGCGGCTGACCGGATCGGGCAAGAGCAACCGCGACGCGATCGGCGCGCGCGTCGTGGTCGAGACCGACCGGGTGCAAGAAGACGCGGATCGTGCTCGGCCGGCTCCGGCTTCCTGTCGCAGCACTCGAAGACGCTGATCGTTCGGCCTGGGCGACAGCGCGCGCATCCGCAGCGTCACCGTCGACGTGGCCGTCCGGCGCCGTGCAGACGTTCACCGACGCGACGCTGGACACGCGGGCCCGCCTCACCGAAGGCGGACGGCTCGAGCCGGACGCGATCGCGCCGGCCAGCGTGGCGCCGGCTACGGCACGCGGCGGCCGCCGGCGCCGGTCGACCCGCCGGCCAGCGACGTGGCTCTACGAGCCGTTCCCGGCGCCGCCGTTCTCGGTCGCCGACGACTCGCCGGCGAGACCGCGCTCGCTCGCGGCGCTTGGCCGGCAAGCCGGCGCTGCTGCTGTTCTGGTCGGCGACAGACGCGGCCGGCGCGGGCCGCGGTCGACGCGCTGGCGCGTGGACGCGACGTCGCTCGAGCGGCGCCGGCGTCGCCGCGCTGGCGATGCGCCGATGCCGCGCCGGCAGCGACTCGCGCCGCGGCCACGGCCGCGCCGCCGGCCGTCCCGGCGTGCCGGTCGATCGCCGCGCCGGCCGATCTGGCCATGGCCTACGGCCTCGTCAACCGCCACCTGTTCATGAACCGGCAGGACATGCGGCTGCCGACCGCCTTCCTCGCTCGATGGCGGCGGCCGCATCGTCAAGGTCTACCGCGGGCGCGTCGACGCCGCGCGCGTCGCTCGCGACGCCGCCGCCATCGAGGCCGCGACGCCCGAGGCCCGGCTGTCGCGCGCCGTCCCGTTCCCCGGGCACGTTCTACTCGCCGCTGTCGCCGCGCAACTTCCTCCCCTACGGCCGCGAGCTGATCGATCAGGGACTCGATGCGGCGGCCGTGGTCGCCTTCGAGCGGGCGGCGCAGGCGAATCCCGAACGCCTCGACGCTCTACCGCCTCGGCACGCTGCTCGCCAAGAGCGGCGAGCCGGCCCGGGCCCGCGCCGCCTACGAGCGAGCGCTCACGCTGCAGCCCGGACCTCGCCGAGGCGCTCAACGACCTCGGCGCGCTGCTGGCCCAGGGCGGCGACCTCGAGGGCGCAGTCGCGCGGTTCCGGGCCGCGCTCGCCGCGAGCGCCGGACTATCCCGACGCGCTCAACAACCTCGGCTACGCGCTGCTGGTGACTGGGCGCGGCCCGACGAGGCCCGCGCCGCTCTACGAGAAGGCGCATCGCCCTGCAGCCGGATTTCCCCGAGGCGCTCAACAACCTGGGGCTGCTGCTCGGCCGCGCCGGCGACCTGGACGGGGCCGAGCGCTACTTCCGCGCAGGCGCTGGCGCGGCGCGACGTCTACGGAGAGGCCGCCGGCAATCTGGCGCTGGTCCTGGTCAACCGGGGCCAGGCCGAGGCGGCGACCGCGGCTGCTCGAGTCGCATTCCTCGAGCAAGACCCTGCATTCGAAGGCACCTACGTCACCCTGGCCCGCATCCACCTCAGCCGCCGGACGGACCGCGGAAGGGCTTGGCGGTGCTCGAGCGCCTCCTCCAGCGGAACCCGACCCACCCCCTCGCCCTGGAAATGGTCCGCCAGTTCCGGCATGACGCGAACGGCTCAGCAGTGCTGTCGGAAATGATTCGATAAATCCGCGACTGTCCGACACGGGCACTCGGGCACCGTCCGATTCCGGATTGACATGTAGGCCATTCGGGCCTATAAAGCCCATCTAGTTCTTGTCACAAACCTAGTCACTTGGCATCGCTTTTTTCGATGCCCAGGGAGGTTCCATGTCCCTTGATCGAGGGCTCCGTGCGCTGTGTGCCAGCGTCCTTACGGGGCTGATGCTCGCCGCGGTACCACCCGCCGCGAGCGCGCAGACGACGAGCGCGTCCGTCTCCGGCACCGTGCAGGACGCACAAGGCGGCGCGCTGCCCGGCGTCACCATCACCCTCACCAGCCGCACCCAGGGCAACACGGCCACGACGACGACCGACGCGGAAGGTCGCTTCCTCTTCGCGATCGTCCGGCCCGACACCTACACGCTGTCCGCCGAGCTGCAGGGCTTCAAGAAGCTCGAGCGGACCAACCTCGTCGTCAACGCGAACGACCGGCTCTCGGCCGGCATCCTGGCCCTCGAAGTCGGCGCGATGACGGAAGAAGTCACCGTCTCGACCCGCGTCAGCGAGCTGCAGACGACGAGCGGCGAGCGATCGTTCGCGCTCGAGAACTCGGCGCTGCAGAACATCGCCAACAACGGCCGCGCGCTGTTCAACTTCGCGACGCTGGTGCCCGGCGCCCTGCCGCACGGCAACGGCGGCGGCGAGATCGGCTCGGTCAGCGGCTTCACCGTCAACGGCCAGCGCGCCAACTCGAACACGATGACGATCGACGGCGTCGCCAACATCGACACCGGCGACAACGGCGGCAACATGGCGACGACCAACATCGACGCCGTCGCCGAGTTCAAGGTGCTCACCAACGCCTACCAGGCCGAGTACGGCCGCGCCGTCGGCGCCCAGCTGCAGGTCGTGACCAAGAGCGGCTCGCGCGACTTCCACGGCTCCGGCTACTGGTACGGCCGGCGCTCCGACTGGAACGCCAACACCTGGATCAACAAGCGCAACACGGTCGAGACGCCGAAGGCCAAGACCAAGCGCAACGACTCGGGCTACACCGTCGGCGGCCCGGTCTTCGTGCCCGGCTTCAACACGGACAAGAAGAAGCTGTTCTTCTTCTTCAGCCAGGAGCACCAGCGCCGCGTCGAGAACAACGCCAGCGCCAGACGCGCGTGCCGACCGCGCTCGAGCGCCGCGGCGACTTCTCGCAGAGCGTCGACAGCAACGGCAACCTGTTCCCCTACATCCGCGACTACAGCTGCCAGCCAACCCGGGCTGCCGCTGCAGCGCGACCGACACGCGCGGCTGCTTCGCCGACGGCGGCGTGCTCGGCCGCATCCCGGCCAGCCGCCTCTACGCGCCCGGGCTCGCCGCCCTCGGCATCTTCCCGGACGCGAACCTCACCGGCGCCGGCCGGACCTCAACTTCACAGAGCCAGGCGCCGAACAACACGCCGCGCCGTGAAGACATGCTGCGCATGGACTACCAGGCGACCGACAACTGGCGCGTCACCGGCCGCTACATGAAGACCAAGGAAAACATCGTGCAGGCCTACGGCACGACGTGGGCCGGCAACGGCAGCGACCAGCTCCCGATGCCGGTGCTCTTCCTGCACCCCGGCTCGAACTACATGATGTCGGCGACGGGCGTCCTGAGCCCGACGATGTCCCTCGAAGTGTCGTGGGGCCGCGCCGCCAACTCGCTCGAACTACGAGCTGCAGCAGGACCAGCCTGTTCCAGTCGTCGAACGCCGGCCTTCGCCCAGCTGCCGCTGTTCTACCCGGACGCGGTGCAGGGCGACTACGTGCCGGAGTTCCAGTTCCGCGGCGGGCGCACTCGGCAACGCCGGTCAGTACCAGACCGATCGTGGGCCGTTCACCAACGAGAACGTCACCCACGACGTGGTCGCCAACCTGACCAAGGTGGCCGGCTCGCACGCGTTCAAGGCGGGCTTCTACTACCAGAACTCCTTCAAGCCGCAGAGCATCTTCGCGAGCTTCAACAGCACGCATCAACTTCCAGGACAACACCAGCAACCCGTTCGACACGAGCTACGGCTACGCCAACGCGGCGACCGGCGTGTTCAACACCTACACGCAGGCCTCGAAGTTCGCCGTTCCCGAGTGGCGCTACCACAACGTCGAGTTCTACGCGCAGGACAACTGGAAGGCCGGCAACAAGCTGACGCGTCGACTACGGCGTGCGCTTCTACTACCTGACGCCGCAGTGGGACGAGACGCTGCAGGCGTCGAACTTCCTGCCGAGCGAGTTCGACCGCAACAACGCGGCCCGGCTCTACACGCCGGTCTGCATCGGCGCGTCGCCCTGCAGCGGCGGCAACCGCCGCGGCATCGACCCGGCGCTGCTCGCGTCGCGGCGTGACGCCGACGCCTGGCGCAACACCGTCGCAGGAGAGCTTCATCGGCCGCCTGACGCCGGGCTCGAACCGCTTCAACGGCGCGTTCCAGGCCGGCCAGGGCATCACCGACCAGCTCCAGGACGGCAGCACGTTCAAGGTCTCGCCGCGCGTCGGCGTGGTCTACGACCTGACCGGCAAGGGCGAGATGATCGTCCGCGGCGGCTGGGGCATCTTCTACGACCGCCCGCAGGGCAACATGGTGTTCGACATGATCGCCAACGCGCCGGGCGTCCTGAACTCGTCGGTCGCAGTGGGGCCGGCTGCAGGATCTGTCGAGCGCCAGCGCCGACCAGCGATCCGCACGCCGACGCTCGGCCTGAACCCGACCGCGTTCGACTTCGAGCCGCCGCAGGTGACGCAGTGGAACGTCGGGTTCCAGCGCAAGCTGTTCGGCAACTTCATGTACGACCTGGCCTACGTCGGCTCCAAGTCGGAGGACCTGCTCCGCCAGGTGCAGATCAACGCGGTGCCGCGCGGCGCGACGTTCCTGCCGCAGAACCAGGACCCGACCCGCGCGCCGCCAGCGCCATGCCCGGCGCCAACGCCCTGCCGACCGACCTGCTGCGGCCGTACCCGGGCTACGGCGGCATCCGCATGTGGGAGTACAGCGGCTACTCGAACTACCACTCGCTGCAGACGGGCATGAACCGCCGGTTCGACGACGGCTTCATGTTCTCGGTCTTCTACGTCTGGAGCAAGGCGCTCGGCATCGCGAACGACGACTTCGCGGCCGGTCTGCCCAACGCGACCGACGAGGAGATCCGCCGTCTCGACTACTCGCTGCTGGGCACCGATCGTCCGCACAACTTCGTCGTCAACTTCATCTACCAGCTGCCGTTCCTGAAGAACAGCGAGAGCGTGCTCGGGCAAGGTTCGTCGGCGACTGGCAGGTGTCGGGCATCTACCGCTGGACGAGCGGCAACCCGCAGGGCGTCGGCTACTCGATCTCGGGCATCAACCAGTCGAACCTGACGGGCAGCGCCGACGGCAACCCGGGCGCGCGCATCGTGCTGACGTGCGATCCCGGGCGTCGGCTACGGCGGCGATCCGTCCGCGCAGTTCAACACGTCGTGCTTCGCGCCGCCGCAGCCGGGCAGCGACGGCGCCGAGTCGGCGCGCTTCTTCATGCGCCGCTCGCCGATCAACAACGTCGACCTCTCGCTGTCGAAGATCTTCGCGCGGTCCGAAGAGCCTGAAGTTCGAGGTCCGCATCGACGTGTTCAACGCGCTGAACCACACGCAGTTCACGGGCTTCAACGGCGACGGCGAACTTCGCCAGCCTGACCGAACCCGACGATCACCAACCTGCCGATCAACGCCAACGGGACGCCGAACTTCGGCGGGTTCGGGGCGATCAGCGGCGTGGCGCCGCCGCGCACGCTGCAGCTCGTCACCCGCGTGACGTTCTGAGGCGTGCCGCCGACGGCCCCTCGTAGGGCCGTCGGTCTCGTTTCCACCGGCCGGTGCTCCGCGAGGGGCACCGGCCGTTTTGCATTTTCAGGGGAGTGAATCAGCGACCGGCCCCACGCCTTCAGGGGCCGCGAGCGGCAGCGGCTCGGCCAGCCACGCCTCGAGCCACGGCACGGCGTAGGCGTCGATGGCGCGGTACCCGGCCTTGGTCAGTCGGCTGCCGTCGCGCTTGGCATAGCGTCGCGCCCGCATGCCGTTGCGGCGCGAGAGCAGCGGCTGCACATCGAGCAGACGCGCCCCCGTCTGCTGCGCCAGGTCGCGGACGAACGCGTTCAGGCGCAGGATGTGCCCGTTGACCCGCTGGTGGTAGCCTTCCTTGCCGCGGACACGGCCGATCACCCCGCCGAGCCATTCGGACCAATGGGCCGGCGGCCGCAGCGTCAGCTCGGTCACCAGGATGGGCTCGATGCCGGCAGCGCGCGCCCGCCCCACCAAGACCTCGAGGTTGCGCTCAGCGCACCAGCACGCCTCGGCCGTGTGTCCGCCGGGGCGCTTGGATGATGTCGGCGTCGACGCCCCAGATGACGACCGCGCGTGGCGACAGGTCGGCCACGTCGCGCTCGAAACGCGAAAGGTAGTCTTCCGTCGAGTCGCCCTGGATCCCCCGGTTGACGACCGGATGCCCGGCGACGCTGGCGAGTGACCAGGCCGCCAGGTGCGACGAGCCCAGCAGCACGATCGGGCGGATGCCGCCGGCGGCAATGCTCTCGCCCCGATGGCGTTCCAGGCTGGTCACATCCACCTCTGCTCATCCTGCGCACCCGATGGTCTGGGGTACGCCTGAGCAGGGCTTGCCACCCGCTCATCCCCGGAGTCATCGGCGCCGTCTGCTTGAGAAGGTAGCAGACGGCCGCCGATGTGCCGATGGTGCCGGGGGCAGGACGCGCCTGACCTGGACTGGAACGGCCTAGCTCTCCTTCGGCAGGATCACGGTGTCGAGGACGTGAATGACGCCGTTGCTGGCCGCGATGTCGGCCTTCACGACCTTGGCCTTGTCGATCATCACGCTGCCCCCCTGGGCGGCGATCGTCAGGGTGTCGCCGCTGACCGCCTTGGCCGACGTCAGCTTGGCCGCATCGGCCGCCATCACCTTCCCGGCGACGACGTGATAGGTGAGGATTCGCGTCAGCTTTTCCTTGTTTTCCGGCTTGAGCAGCATCTCGACGGTGCCGGCCGGCAACTTGGCGAAGGCCTCGTCGGTGGGCGCGAACACCGTGAACGGGCCCGGCCCCTTCAGGGTGTCGATGAGCCCGGCGGCTTTGAGCGCCGCCGCCAGGGTCTTGAACGAACCGGCGGCCACGGCGGTGTCGACGATGTCCTTCGGCTGGGCGGCGGCGGGGGCGACGGTCAGCGGCGCGAACGTCAGAGCCGCGGCGGCGAGTGTTCCGAGGGCGAGCGATTTCAACATGTCGTCTCCTTGTCGGTCGGCCGGGCCGCGTGATGCGCCCGGCGCCGAGATCCGGCGGCGCCGGAAGCGCCACCGCCATTTGAGGATAACGAAATGTATGTTGAATAATACTCAAATCGACTCGACAATGGTGAAGTCGTTTGAGCGTCGCGACAGCGGCGCCGGCGAATGTGCCTGACGGTCAAAAGAGGGAGGCGGCATGCTCTCGGCAACGCTGCGCGACGGCCTCGACGAGTACGGCATCGGCGACAAGATCCGCGGCCTGCGCCTGAAGAAGAAGATGGGGCTGGTCGAGCTCGGTGGGCACACCGGCCTGTCGCCGGCCCTGCTCTCGAAGATCGAGCGCGGGCGGATGTTCCCGACCCTGCCGACGCTGCTCCGGGTGGCGATGGTGTTCAGCGTCGGCCTGGAGTACTTCTTCGCCGGCGCCCGCGACAAGCCCCTCGTCGCCATCGTGCGGCGGCAGGATCGGGTCACCCTGCCGGATCGCGTCCCGGGTGACCCGGCCTACCGCTTCGCCTCGCTCGACTTCGCCGCCACCGAGCGCCGCTTCAACACCTACCTGGCCGAATTCTTTGCGATCGACGCGGGCGCGCTGCGGCCGCACCACCACCCCGGCGTCGAGTTCATCCACACGCTGAAGGGAACGCTCGCCGTGGAGATCGGCGGCGAGACGCACCGCCTCGCCGCCGGGGATTCGATCTACTTCGATGCGATGGTGCCGCACGCCTATCGGCGGGAAGGGGCCCGACCGTGCACGGCCATCGTGGTCACGGCGTCCTGAGGACGGCGGCCGGCGGGCCACTCGCCCGGCCCGAGTCGCGTGCTCAGCGCTTGCGCGTGGCCTGATCCCAGATCGTCGCCACGCCGCCGCCGATCGCGGCGCCGATCAGGGCGCCCTTCTTCCCCTTGACCGCGCCGCCGACGCCGGCGCCGACGCCGGCCGACGAGCCGATGATGATCGCGCTCTTCTGCCACGATCGGCCGCTCTTCTGCCGCACGACGCGGGCCGCGGGCGCCGTGCGGTAGACCGTCCGCGGCGCCGGCTGGTAGACGACCGGCTGCTCCACCATCGCCGGGGCAGCGTAGTAGGCGGCCGGTACGGCGGCGCCGGCGACCGGCATGGCACCGACCGGCCCGGCACTCGCGGCCGGCATGGCCCCCGCGACCGGCACGCATTCCACCTGGGCGATCGACTGCCCGGCGATCAGGCTCGGACGAATCAACGCCTGCTGCCCGGGTCCGCAATTGATCGCGAACGGCGTGGCGCCCGGCGCGGCCGCAGCGGCGCTGAGACCAGCGGCCGGCGAGGCCCCGACCGGCGTGCCGGTCGAACAGCCAGTGGCAGCGACGGCGGCGATGCCGAGCAGGGCCATCGTCGAGAAACGGGTCGCGGCGGTCGTAGGTCGGTTCTGCATACTGCCTCCTGGGCCATCGCCCGCTGGCACTGGCATCAACATCGATGCCAACGGTCGGACGTTTCGTCGCGGCAACGAATCACGGGTGATATCGCTTCTGAGGCTGGCCGGGCCGACCGACTGTCCTCCATGAGTGTCGCTCAGCCATGGTGGAGACGGGCGGCGGTGCCGACGGTTGCGGCGGCGCCTCGTTGCGGACTACAGTCCGCTCCGCCCCATGTCCATCCGATCCTGCCGCGCCATCCGGTGCGTGCTGCCGACCATCGTGTCGATCCTGCTGACCGCGGCAGGCCTGGCGACCGCGCAGCCGCGCTTCACGCCGCAGCCGAACGACCGCGTGATGCTCGTCGGCAACACGCTCGCCGAGCGGCAGCTGCTGTTCAACCATTTCGAGACGTCACTGCTGGCGCGCTTCCCGGACCTCGAGCTGACGGTGCGGAACCTGGGCTGGAGCGGCGACACGCCGTCGCTGCAGCCGCGGCCGCTCAACTTCGGCGACGCCGCCACGCACCTCACGGCGCAGAAGGCCGACGTCATCCTGGCCTTCTTCGGCCTGAACGAGTCGTTCGCCGGCGAAGCCGGCGTGGCGGCGTTCGAGCGCGACCTCGAGGCCTGGGTGACGCAGCAGCGGGCCGCCCGCTACAACGGCGCGGACCGCCCCGCGCCTGGTGCTGGTGTCGCCGATCGCGCACGAGCGCCTGGCGCGCCTCGTCCACGTCGACGCCGAGGCCCGCAACCGCGAGCTGGCCCGCTACACCGAGGCGATGCGCGGCGTGGCGGCACGGCTCGGCGTCGCCTTCGTCGACGTGTTCACGCCGATGCGGGCGGCGATGGCCAGCGCGCCGCTCGCCGCTGACCATCAACGGCATCCACCTGAACGAAGCCGGCGATCGCGCTCTTCGCCGGAATCCTGATGACGGCGCTCGGCTTCGAGCCGGCGCCCATCCGACACGTCGGCGACCACGGCCAAGGCCTTCGAGGCCCTGCGCGAGCGGATCCGCGACAAGAACCAGCTGTGGTTCTACCGCTTCCGGCCGCTCAACGCCGAGTACGTCGTCGGCCGCCGCGTCAACCCGTTCGGATCGGTCAATTTCCCCGCCGAGATGAAGCGGCTCGACGAGCGCATCGCCGATCAGGACAAGCGGATCTGGCGCGCAGGCGCGCGCGGTGGCTGGCGGAGGCTCGCGATGACGCGCACCTTGACGCTCGCCGTCACGCTGGCTCGCGCTGACCATGACCAGCGTCGCGTCCGGCGCTCCTCTCGGCGCAGGCGCCCGCCGCGCAAGGAGCCGAACCTGCGGCGGCGATCTCGATCTCGCCTCGCAGGATCCGGTGGTCGCGCTGGCGCGGCTGAAGCCGGCGGCCGGCTACGAGGTGGCGCTGTTCGCCTCGGAGAAGGAGTTCCCCGAGCTGGCCAACCCGCTGGCGATGACCTTCGACACGCGCGGACGCCTGTGGGTGCTGACCTCGCCGACCTATCCGCACGTCGGGCCGGACGAGGTGCCGAACGACAAGCTGATCATCCTCGACGACACCAACGGCGACGGCCGCGCCGACACGCGTCAAGGTCTTCGCCGACAGGCTCTACATCCCGACCGGCTTCGCGCTGGGCGACGGCGGCGTCTACATCTCGCAGCAGCCGAACCTGATGTTCCTGCAGGACACCAACGGCGACGACAAGGCCGACGTGCGCCGCGTCATCCTGCACGGCTTCGGCACCGAGGACAGCCACCACTCGATCCACGCCTACACGTGGGGCCCGGACGGCGCCCTCTACTTCCAGGAGGGCACCTTCCTCCACTCGCAGGTCGAGACGCCGTACGGCCCGGTCCGCGTCGACTACGCCGGCGTCTTCCGCTACGAGCCGCGCACCGAGAAGCTGAGCGTCTTCGTCACCTATCCGTTCGCCAACCCGTGGGGCCACGTCATCGATCGCTGGGGCCAGAACTTCATCAGCGACGCCTCGAACGGCAACAACTACTGCGGCACCGCGTTCTCGGGCCACGTCGACTACCCGCAACAAGCAGCGGCCGATGAAGGAGTGGACGCTGACCAAGGTCCGGCCGACCAGCGGCAGCGAGTTCGTCCGCAGCCGCCACTTCCCCGAGTCGGCGCAGGGCAACTTCCTCTTCAACAACACGATCGGCTTCCAGGGCATCAAGCAGTACAAGACCGTCGAGGACGGCTCCGGCTTCGTCGGCGTCGAGGTCGAGCCGCTGCTGCAGTCGACCGATCCGAACTTCCGCCCGGTGGCGATGCAGTTCGGGCCGGACGGCGCGCTCTACGTCGTCGACTGGTTCAACCCGCTGATCGGCCACATGCAGTACTCGCTGCGCGATCCGCGCCGCGACAAGACGCACGGCCGCGTCTGGCGCATCACCGCGAAGGGCCGGCCGCTGCTGCCGCAGCCGGCGATCCACGGCGCGACCGATCGCGCAGCAGCTCGATCTGCTGAAGGCCTACGAGGATCGGACGCGCTACCAGGCGCGGCTGGCGCTGCGCGATCGGCCGACGGCGGAGGTGCTGCCGGCGGTGCAGCGCTGGATCGACGGCCTCGACGCCGCCGACCCGGAGCACGAGCATCACCTGCTCGAAGCGCTGTGGGTGCACGAGCACCACGACACGGTGAACCTGCCGCTGCTGAAGCGGCTGCTCGGCGGCGAAGGAGTTCCGCGCCCGCGCCGCCGCCGTCCGCGTGCTGCAGCACTGGTTCGATCGCGTCGACGGCGCGATGGCGCTGCTGGCGCCGATGGTCCGCGACGAGGCGCCGCGCGTCCGGCTCGAAGCGGTGCGCGCCCTCAGCTTCGTGCCGACCGCCGCCGCGGCGGAAGCGGCGCTCGGCCGTCCTCGGCACAGCCGATGGACTACTACCTGCAGTACGTCCTCGACTCGACGATGACGCACGCTGGAGCCGAAGTGGAAGCCGGTGCTGACGTCGGGCGGCGCCTTCGCCGGTGGACAACCCGGCCGGCCTGGCGTTCGTGCTGGAACGGCTCGAGCCGGGCGAGCTGGCCTCGGTGAAGCGCAGCGCCCCGGTCTACGAGGCGCTGCTGTCGCGGCCCGGGATCGACGGCGCCGCCCGCCGCGAGGCGCTCGGTCGCCCTCGCCGCGGCGCGCGGCACCACTGTCGTCCGCGAGCTGCTCGCCGCCGTCGATCGCCAGAGCGCGATGCCCGGCGGCGGCGCCGCCTCCGGCGATCTGCTGCGACTGCTCGGTCGACCTGCCGGCGGCGGATCTGGCGGCGGAGCGTCCGGCGCTCGAGCGTATCGCCCGCGACGGGCTCGTCGACGCGGCGCGGCAGGGCGCGCTGCTCGCGCTGCTGCGCCTCGATGGATCCGCCGACGCGGTGTGGCAGCTGACGGCGACGTCGGCGCGGCTCCGCACCGATCTGCTGCGCGCGCGCGGCGACGGCGCCGGCGGGCCCGGCCACGGACGCCCTGCGCGCCGCCGATGCTGCCGTGGCTGCGCGACGGCGTCGCCGGCGGCGCCGCACTGGCGCCGCCGCAGCCGCCGGTGACCGGCCGCTACGTCCGCCTCGTGCGGCCAGGGCGGGCGACCGTGCTGAGCGTCACCGAAGTGCAGGTCTTCAGCGGCGGCGAGAACGTCGCGATGAAGGGCACCGCCACGCAGTCGAGCACCGTCGCCGGCGGCGCCACCGGCGGACACGCGCCGCGGGCGATCGACGGCGGCCTCGAGGCCGCCCTCCCGGCCGGCACCGATCCGCTCAAGGGCACGGTGCAGTTCACCAGCGCCGAGCAGGATCCGTGGTGGGAGCTCGATCTCGGCGCCGAGCGGCCGATCGAGACGGTCGCGCTGTGGGCCGCGGCCGCCGACACGCGGACCGGCCTGCACCTCAGCATCCTCGACGCCAGCCGCCGGCCGGTCTTCGTCCAGGACGGCCTGCGCCTCCAGGCGCCGATGCACGCCGTCGATCTCGGCGGCGATCTCGACGATCCCGCTGCAGACGGCGGCGATCGCCGTGCTGCCGGCGATCCGCGGCCGCGAGGCGGAGACGGTGCCGCTGCTCGCGCACGCTGATGACGCAGCCTGGCCTGCGCCAGGCGGCGCTGGCCGCGATCCGCCGCATGCCGCCGGCGGCCTGGCCGGCCGGCGCAGGTGCCGGCCGTCGCCGCCGAAGTGCTGCGCGATCTGGCCGGCGATCCCGCGCGGTCCAGCGGACCGGGCCGGCCGTCGCCGAGACGTTCGCCTTCGGGCGCGAGCTGATCGCGCGCCTGCCCGAAGGCGCCGATCGCCAGGCGCTGGCGGCGGAGCTCGACGCGCTGCTCGTCCGCGTCATCCGCATCGAGGCGGTCGCCGCGCAGATGAAGTTCGACATCTCGCGCTTCACCGTCACCGCCGGCGAGACGGTCGTCATCGAGCTGGTGAACAAGGACGAGATGCCGCACAACCTGGTCGTCGGCAAGGAGGGCGCGCTCGAGACGGTCGGCCTGGCCGCCGACGGGATGGTGGCACTGCCCGACGCCTTCGCCAAGAACTTCGTGCCGGCGACGCCGGAGGTGCTGTTCTCGATCCGGCTGCTCAACCCCGGCGAGACGCGTGCAGGCGCGCTTCACGGCGCCGACGCAGCCCGGCAACTATCCCTTCATCTGCACGTTCCCGGCCCACTGGCGCACGATGAACGGCATCATCGAAGTGCGTCCGGCGCCGAGCCAGGTCTCCCAACCATGACCCGTGTCTTCTCGCTGTTGATCGTGGCCGTCGTCGGCGCCACCCTCGGGGCCGTCATCGACGTCCGGGCGCAGGCGCCGCCGCCCGCGCCGCGCCAGCCGCACGTCGTCTTCGTCACCGGCGACGACGAGTACCGGTCCGAGATCTCGATGCCGATGATCGCGGCGATCCTCGAGAAGCGGCACGGCCTGCGGACGTCGGTCGCCTACGCCCAGCCGATCCCGCAGACCAAGGACCACATCGAGGGGCTGGAGGCGCTCGACACGGCCGACCTGATGGTGATGTTCACGCGCTACCGCGCCCTGCCGGACGCCGAGCTGAACCGGATCCTGGCCTACGTGAAGACCGGCAAGCCGATCGTCGGCTTCCGCACCAGCACGCATGCCTTCAACTATCCGGCCGGCAGCCCGCACACCGATCTGAACGACGGCTTCGGCCGTCGACGTGTTCGGGCAGAAGTGGATCACGCACCACGGCCACACCTCGACGACCACGGTCGCCCTGCGGCCCGAGGCCGCCAGCCATCCGATCCTGCGCGGCGTGACGCCGTTCGCGGCCAGGTCGTGGCTCTATCACGTGGCGCCGCTGAACGGTCCGGCGACGCTGCTGCTCGACGGCACCGCCGTCAACTCGGAGCGGAAGCAGAAGCTCGACCAGTTCCCGCCGCTGCAGCCGGTGGCGTGGACGCGCGAGCACAACGGCGGCCGCGTGTTCTTCACCACGCTCGGCCACCCGGGCGACTTCGAGCAGGCGTCGATGCGCCGGCTGACGGTCAACGGGATCCTGTGGGCGCTCGGCCGCGACGTGCCGGCCGCAGGGCGCCGACGCGACGCCGGTCGCGCCGTACGTCGCGCCCGAGTCGTTCGACCTCGCCACCGGCCATGCCGCTCAAGCGACGGCCGTGAAGCGGCGGCCCGGCCGATGCCGGCATCCGAGAGGCCGGCCGCCGACGCACTAGAAGACGAAGCGCAGGCCGAAGCGGATCAGCCGCGGATCGAAGGCGCCGGTGATCTGCCCGAAGGTCGCCGGCCGAACGTCGTCCCCGGGTTGTTCGGGTGCAGCGAGTTGGTGACGTTGAAGGCGTCGACGCGGAACTCGGCGAAGCGGCTGCCGAACGGCGATCTTCTTGACCAGCGACGCATCGAGGTTGACGTAGCCGGGCGCGTTGACGCCGGCGCCGGCGCGGGTCAGGTTGCCGAAGGTGTTGGCGGCCGGCGCGGCGAAGGCGGTGATGTCGAACCACGTCTGGCCGCCGCCGACGTTGCCGAGGATCTCCGGCTCGCGGATCAGGTCCGGCCGCTGCGTGTTGCCCGGCGTGTTCAGCAGCGCGCCGTCCATCGTGATGTCGAGCGCGACCCCCGACTGGGCGGTGAAGATGCCCGAGATCTGCCAGCCGTTGGCCACTGCGCCGAGCCAGCCTTCCTTCTGGAACGGCAGGCCGTAGACGAAGCTGCTGACGAACGTGTGCAGGCGATCGTTCACCGTCCGGCCCCAGCTCCGCTCGATGTCGATCGGCGTGCTGATGCTCCCGTTGGAGTCGCCGCCGTCATAGCTCTCGCCCTTGCCGAGCGTGTACGAGTTGGTGATCAGGAAGCCGTTGCGGAAGCGACGGTCGACCTTCACCTGCATCGACTGGTAGTCGGTGTGGTACGGCAGGAACGCGGTCACGCTCGACGTCCGCCCGAACTGGGCGAACTGCGGGCGGCCGGCGTTGCCGGCGCCGAGGGTGTAGCCGGCGTTCAGATCGAGACGCTGGATGATGTCCTGCCCGTGGTTGGCGACGTAGGCCACTTCGGCGGTGAAGTTGGCGCCCAGCTCACGCTGGTAGGCGACGTTCCACGAGTGCAGCAGGCCTTCCTTCAGGTCGGTCGGGAAGTAGACGTAGGCGCCATTGCGCAGCCGCGCATCGGCGCCGGCGTCGATGCAGGCCGTTCGACGGGATCTGCGCCACGACCGGCGCCGGGAAGCCACCGGCCATCGAGATGCCGGGCGGCGGGATGAAGGCGTTGGCGGCCGCTGAACTGGTTGTTCTGCTTGACCGGGAAGTTGTAGGCGTAGGTGTTGTCGCCGAACGGGATCGTGCTGGACGCCGTAGCCGGCGCGCACGACCTGGCGATCGTCGACGCGGTAGGACAGCCCCGGTGCGCGGGTTGAAGTTGCGCCAGGTCGACTGCACGCCCAGGTTGTCGGGGATGTCGCCGTAGCCGGAGACCAGCAGCTGGTTGGTGACCGGGTCGTAGTTCGACAGCCCGCCCTGCCGCTGATGCCGACGAACGGCGTGTAGTACTCGTGCCGCAGCCCGAGGTCGAGCGTCATCTTCGGCGACACCTGCCACTTGTCGTGGATGAAGGTGAAGACCGACGAGTAGACCGTGCCCGGCTTCTCGATGACCGCGAGGTCGCGGCCGGCCGTGCTCGGGCCGATCGAGCAGGAACGCGGCCATCGAGTTGCCGACGTTGTTCTGCGTCGCGGCGATGCTCGGCACGCCGGTCTGGCCGCCGTTGAAGGTGAAGAAGCCGCGCGGGCCGCCCTGGTCCTGCGTCTGCAGCAGGTAGTCGCTGTTGTGGCGATAGTCGCCGCCGAACTTGATCGTGTGGTTGCCCCTCAGCTTGGTCATCAGTCGCGGCCGCCGTGTAGGTCGTCTCGCCGCGGTTCCACGGCAGCGAGTTGACGAAGCCGACGGTCGGGTTCGAGTAGCCCTGCAGGTTGATCGCGGTCATCCCGCTCGTGTAACTCGTCGAGGTTGGCGCCGGGGATGCCGACCTCGGTCGCCGTGTTCAGGCCGCTGCCGGCGCTGACCGCGGTGTTGTGGTAGGTGCTGACGCCGAAGCGCGCGTCCATCACGAACGTGTTGGTCAGCGTCCGCGTCCAGTTGCCGGCCACGCTCTGCGTCTTGTTGACGCCGGTGCCGACGAACCCGCCCTGGTAGGGGCCGCCGAAGACGCCGTCGGCGTAGTTGCCGGGCTCGAAGACCGTCGGCCGCTGGAAGCTGTAGCGGACCGACGAGCTGATCCTTCGGCGACAGCTGGTAGTTGAACTTGACGTCGAAGCCATCGGTGCGGCGCTCGCGCACGGTCGCGTCCTGGTAGTTGACCTGGCCGAGCGCGGCGCCGGCGATGTTCGGCTCCGGCACGTTGGCCAGGATGCGGCGCGCGATCGGGCTGATGCGATCGGCCGGGATGACGTTGCCCGGGAACTGCGTACGGCCGGCGCCGGTCGGCGTCACCGGTCAGCGGATCGAAGATCGGCACGCTCGAGGCGCTGAAGTCGCCGTTGCGCATCGCCATCGTCGGGATGGTGTAGCGGTTGATCCGGCCGAGGTCGTCGCTGGTGCGGATGTAGTCGCCGAAGAAGAACAGCCGGTTGCGGATGATCGGCCCGCCGAGCGTGAAGCCGCCCTGGTGGTAGGCGGACTGTGGCCTTCTGGCGCTCTTTGGGCAGCGTACGGTCGACGAACGGGTTGGTGGCGACGGTCGCTTCGGTGTTGCCGAAGTAGAAGCCGCTGCCCTTGAACTGGTTGGTGCCCGACTTGAGCGTGACGTTGGTGACGGCGCCGCCGGCGCGGCCGAACTCGGCGTCGTAGTTGCTGGTCGTGACGCTGACGGTCTCGAGCGCTTCGGCCGACGGAATCAGCACGGTCAGCAGACCGGTGCGGTGGTTGTTGTCGACGCCCTCGATCTGCACGTTGTTGGCGAGGCGCGACTGGCCGTTGACGTTCGACGACAGCGAATCCTGCGAGTTGAAGAACTCGGAGTGCGGCCGGAACGGGCTTGGACGCGCCGGGCACGGTGGCGACCATGCCCTGGAAGTTGCGGCCGAAGCCGAGCGGCATCGCCGCGATCTGCTCGCCCTGGATGATGCGGCCGGTGTCGGCGCGATCCGACTGCAGCGGCGGCGGGTCGGCGCTGACCGTCAGCACTTCGGTGATCGCGCCCGCCTCGAGCGTCAGGTCGACGCGGATGGTGGTGTTGACGTCGACGCGGACGTTCTCGCGCACCACCTTCTTGAAGCCGGTGAGCTCGGCCTCGACGCGATAGATCGCGTCCTTCAGGTTCGGGAAAGTGAAGAGCCGGTCCTGGTTGGTCACCGTCGTCGAGCTGATGTTGGTGCCCTGATCGGTGACCGTGATCGTGGCGCCGGGCACGGCGCTGCCGCTGGTGTCGGCGATGTTGCCGAGCAGCGTGCCGCGGACGGCCTGGGCGTGGGCGGGAGTTGGGAGCGCCAGCAGCGCGAGCGCAGCGGCGGTGACCGCGGCGCAGAGCGCGCGACGGGCGAAGCGGACATGACGGTCCATCGAAAGCCTCCCGGACGTAGTGGTGTGACCGGGAAGGTATGCCTGTGTTGGCGTATTGGTCAAGGCCCGAACCTTAAAACAAATCGACAAGTTCGGTCATATATCCTATTCGGCGCCTCGACCCGGTCCTTTTGGCACCTGGTGCCGCTCTTTCCAATTCAGAGCTGGCGCAGCATCGCCTTCATCTGGCCGATCGCGTAGCCCCAGCCGCCGCGCCGGCCCGGATCGCCGGCCAGCGTCGGCACGTGATCGGGATGCAGCAGGCGCGGGTAGCCGGTCGCGTGCAGCGCCCGCAGGCAGGCCAGCATGTCGTTGTCGCCGGCGTCGATGAAGGTCTCGACATAGCCGCTCGCGCGGCACCTTCATCACCACGTTGCGGAAGTGGACGTGGTTGATCTGGTCGCGGCGCGCCGAACCACTTGATGGTGTCGATGCACGTCGGAGCCCATCTCACGGGTGACGCCGACGTCGAGGGTGATGCCGTTGGCCGGGCTCTTCACCGTCTCGCAGACGCGCTTCAGGCCGTCGACCGAGCCGAGGATCTGCTCGGTGCCGCGATAGCGCGGCGGCGGCGGATCGTTGGGGTGCACGGCGAGCCGCACGTTCGGCCTGCTCGGCCACCGGCACGACGGCCTTCAGGAAGCGCTCGTAGCGTGCCCACAGGTCGGTGGCGCTGTGCGTGCCGACGTCGTCGAGGGCCGGCAGATCCTTGCTGCGCGCGTAGTCGTGCGCGGCGAGGCGCGAGCCGCCCCGGCCGGGCTCCTCGTAGTAGCCGCCCATCGCCCGCAGCGCGTACCAGTTGTATTCGACGATCGGGATGCCGGCGCGCCCGGCGGCCCGGATCGACTCCTTGACCAGCTCGATGTCCTCGTCGGCGCCGGGCCGGCCGAGGATGGCGCGGCGGAAGTCGTGCAGCATCACGTTGCCGAGCTTCAGGCCGGCCCGCTCGACCGTCTCCTTCATCCGCCGCAGATCGGCGTCCTTCCACGGCGGCGGCGGATCGTTCGGCCGCGCCTGCACGACGCGTCCCTCGGGCGTGTAGGTCGGCGAGGCCGGTCCGCCCGTCGTGACGTAGTCGACGCCGAGATAGGCGACGAAAGCGCAGCGCCTCCTCGGTCAGCTCGCCGACCGGCATCGTGATCTTGATGCCGCCGGTGAGCGTCTCCGCGCGCAACGGAGCGCTGGCCGGCGGTCGCTGCGAGGCGAGGCCGGCGCCGGCGGTGGCGAGGAGCTCGCGCCGGGTAAGAGGGTGCGTCATGGCGCGCGATGCTACCACCGGGCCACGCGCCCGGCGTCAGTCGGCGCAGAAATGCCAGCCGGTGGTCGTGCCGGTCTCGAGCCCCTGCATCGCTTGCCGCGCCCGGTCGTCTCGCCTCAGCGCCAGGCCCTGGCGATAGTGCGCGAGGCCCTTCCGCTGCGCCGACTCGAGCTGCGCGTGGACCGGCGCCGAGGTGATGAATCGCCCGAAGCAGGCGCGCTTGTAGTCGACCAGCGACTCGCCGGCGCGGATGGCTTTGTAGAGGTCGTCGTAGAAGTCGGCGAGCACCAGGTGGACGTCCGGCGCGAAGGGTCCTTCCGGAAACTCGCGGAGATAGGCCCGCGCCGCGGCGGCGTTCGGCACGTCGACGTAGGCTTCGCCCTTGGGGAAAATCGTGGCGAACAGCGTGAATGGCCGCGCGCTCGAGTTTGGATCGATGGCGTGCGCCTCGCGCAGCACTTTGCCCGTATAGTGCAGGAGCTCGGCGTCGAACACCGCCGGCTCCAGCCCGAGGACATCGTAGCCGGGCCGCATCACACTGGCCTTCACGAAGGGCCGGACCGCCCGTGATGGTCCGCAGATCGCCGTCGATGCGAGCCAGGGCAGCCACGTCGCGGGCGGCTTGGGCTTCGACGTACTCCGCGTGCGCGCGACGCAGCGTGGTCGCCACGGACGGCGTCTGGGCGACCGCCGCCGTCGACAGCAACACCACCACGAGTCCCAGCACCACGCCATGCGCCGCCACGGCTCGATTATCGGGCCGAGCCGCCCGATTCGATCCCGGCGTCAGCGGGGTGCCTGCAGGCCGGCGACGAAGGTGTGGATCTCGCGCAGGACGTCGGCCTCGCGCGTCATCCACAGGTAGTGCGTCGCGCCCGGCATGTCGACGACCTTGGCGTTGGGCACGCCGCGCTTCAGGTTCGCCGATCCAGCGATCGAAGACCGCCTGTGTCGCCTTGCCGAAGGCGATCAGCGCCGCGCGATCGTCGTCGTTGCGAACCTGGAACTGCTCCGGCTTCAGGTGCGACAGGTCGAAGTCGACGGCGTCCGAGATGGCCAGGACCGGCACCTTGATCTTCGAGTAGTCGCGCGGCGGCCGGCCGGTGCCGATGGCGCGCGACACCCAGCCCGGCGCTGCGGTAGGCGCCGACGCCGCCGTCCGGGGTCGGTCTCGAATCCGGCGCGCAGCTCGGACTCGGGCAGCGCGATGCCGTGCCGGCAGGTCAGCGACGCACGGAAGGCCGCGAACGTCGAGCGGACCTCCGGCGGACACACCGGCCGCGGACCGGACGGCGGCAGCTTCGCCTGGAGCGGCCTTCCACGCCGGATCGTCGCGGCGGATCGTCGGTCGAGTCGCCGATGCGCGTCCAGGTAGACGAGGCCGCCGAGGCTGCTCGGAGTGCTGCCTGCCGAGGTCGGTCAGCTCGGCCCCGGCCATCGAGTGGCCGATGACGACCGGCGCCTTCAGGCCCAGCGCCTCGATCACGGTCCAGCACGTCGTCGCGCCAGCGACGGCTCGTCGTAGCCGGCCGTCGGCTGGCTCGAGGCGCCGTAGCCGCGCCGCGTGATCGCCGTAGACGTGGCAGCAGTCCTTCAGCTTCAGCGCGAACTCGTCGTAGACGTGGGCGGTGTTGCCGGAGCCCGCGAGCAGGACGACGTCACGGCCGGTGCCGCCCCAGTCGAGGACTTCGAGCTTCACGCCGGGCGCGACGTCGACGAACCGCACCTGGTGCGGCGACGGATCGGTCCACGCCGTCGCGGCCTGGCCCGCCGAGGCCCCGGCCGCCAGCGAGAGGACGCCGAGCAGCAGGAGCAGGACGAGCAGCGCCATGACGAGGGCGAACGACCCCGTCGTGAACGGGGCGAGCCGGGGCGGCGGCCGCCCGCGGGGCCGCGCTCCGCGGACGGCATGGCGGCTCACGACGTCGCCGATCCATCGGTCGGCTGTCTGGCGCGTGGTGTCGGTCAGCGTGTTCTGGCGCAGCGCCGCCGCGCCCATCAGCCCGCCCATGCCCATCGACTCGAGCGCGCTGCTCGGCACGAGCATCAGCGCGCCCTTCTCCTTGAGGCCCTCGTAGAGCATGTTCATCGCCCGCAGGTGCAGCGCGGTCGGGTTGTTGTGGTACGACTTGCGCCGCCTCCGCGAACGAGTGGGCGATGTCGAGCTCGGCCTCGCCGAGGATGATGCGCGCCTGCTTCTCGCGCGCCGCCTGCGCCTCGCGCGACATCGCGTCCTGGAGCGCGCCGGGAATGACGACGTCGCGCATCTCGACCGACGAGACGGTGACGCCCCACGGGTTCGAGCGCCGATCGATCAGCTGCTGCAGCTCGTCCTCGATGCGCTCGCGGCCGCGCAGCAGATCGGTCAGCGTGGTCCGGCCGATGATGTCGCGCAGCGCCGTCTGCGCCGCCCAGCTGATCGCCTGCTCGTAGTCCTGCACCTCGAGCGCCGCCTTCTCGGCGTCGTGCACCATCCAGAACAGCACCGCGTCGACGTTGACCGGCACGGTGTCCGAGGTCAGCGTCTGCTCGGCCGCGAAGCTGGTGGTGATGGTGCGCTGGTCGATCCACGTCGACACGCGATCGACGAACGGGATCGACCCAGAACAGGCCGGGGCCGCGCAGGCCGACGAAGCGGCCGAAGCGCAGCACCACCGCCCGCTCCCACTGCTGCGCGAGCTGCGGCGCATTCAGCAGCACCAGGCCCACGGCCGCGGCCAGCGCGGGCGGCGCCCAGTGCCCGGTCTGGCTCCAACCGGCCCAGCCCTGCGGCCACCGCCGCCAGCAGAATCGCGGCCGACACCACGTTGAAGCGGGGCAACGCGACGTCCAGGCGCTCCCGCCGGCGTTCCGATTGACTGAAAGGCATCACGCGTCTCCCTTGTGCTGCGAAGTCAGGCCGGCGACCACTTCGTCGAGGCTGAAGCCGGCTTGGTCGGCGTCGGCCATCACCCGCGTGACGAACGCCCGCAGGCGGCGGTCGTGCTCCCGCGGCGATCGGGCCCGCTCCGCCGTCGACGGCGACGAACGAGCCGACGCCGCGCCGGGTCTCGAGCACCCCGGCCTTCTCGAGATCCGAGTAGACCCGCGCCACGGTGTTGGCGTTGATGCGGAGCTCGACGGCCAGCTGGCGGACGGTCGGCAGCTGGTCGCCGGTCTGCAGCCGGCCGGCCGCGATCGCCGCGCGCAGTCCGCGTTCGAGCTGCGCATAGATCGGCGTCTTGTCTCGGACGTCGATGGTGACCACACCCATTGACCAATAATACTAGTTCATTAATACAAGTCAAGCAGCACGAATGCGCGACCGTCGCCGCGCTCTATCCGATGCCGAAACACCGTTGCAGCAGTCGGTCGAGCTGCGGCCACAGGCAGAAGGCGGTGATACCGCGGCGCGATTGCGCGGGATTCGACCGCAAGCCGGTTGGTGTGATTCGCGCCTGGCCGGCCTTGCTTCGCGGCTGGCAGAACCCAAACGCGGCGACCGGGTTGCGGCCCGGCTGGAGCCGCACGCCAAGACGGTCGAGGTCACCGACCGACGGAATCTCCTCGCCGATCCAATCGAGCAGCTCGCAGACCGCGAGGCGCCCTCCTTTGTCGTCGTGATGGTCAATCACCCGCAGCAGCGTCTGCCGTCCAGAGAGGAGCCGGAAGGCGATGACGTCGCCGACCTCCCAGGTCGTCGTCGCAACCCTTCGCTTGGCGATCCGCTGCGGCGGCGGGGGCGGCGTCCGCAGCTGGTCGCGGACTCTCGCGAGGACCGCAGCGCGCTTCGCGCGATCCTGGGGCTGATCCCAGCGAGCGAGGTCGCTTCCGGAGTCGATCAGCGCGAGCGCCCGGGTGAGCGCCCGTTCGTCCAGCCGGCCGAGTCGCCAGCCCATGTCCGCGAGCACCAGCCAGAAGGTGGCGCTCTCGTCCGCATCCGCAGCCGACGACACGTGTGCCGCGACGAGACGGTCGACGATCGCCGCCGGCGAGAGCCCCTCGCCGGCCGCGTCCTTGAAATCATCGCGGAGGTCCGCAGCGAGGTCGTCCGCGTACAGCGCGGTGCCCAGGGTCCCCATCGATCGCGCATTGTAGTCGCCCGCCTATACTGGCTGCCGGAGTGTGCCCATGACCCGAGGATCCATCCATCGGCTGGCGTTCGTGCTGGCGTGCGTGCCTGTGACTGCGCGCGCGCAACAGCCGCCGCCGGCGGCGGGGACGCCCGCCACTGCCCCGGCCCAACCTGCAGCCCCGGGCCAACCAAGCGCCGCGACGCAGCCGGCCGCACCGGCCCAGCCCGCCGCGCCGAATACCGATGCGCACTACCGGCTCGGCCCCGACTCGCTGCCGCAGGACGGCGTGCCGAAGGGCGAGATCCGCGGCCCGTTCATGCTCCCGAGCCAGGCCTATCCGGGCACGCAGCACACCTACTGGGTCTACGTGCCGGCGCAGTACGACGCCAGCGTGCCGGCCAGCCTGATGATCTTCAACGACGGGCAGGCCTTCAAGGACATGGACGGCGAGCGTCCGCGCGCCGAACGTGCTCGACAACCTGATCTACCGGCGCGAGATTCCGGTGATGATCGCCGTCTTCATCAACCCGGGCCGCACGCCCGAGCAGCCGGAGCCGACGCCGCAGGACTGGGGCGACCGCACGACCAACCGGCCGACCGAATACAACACGCTCGACGACAAGTACGCGCGCGTCATCGTCGACGAGCTGATGCCGGCGCTGAACAAGGACTACAACATCTCGCCAAGGACCCGAACACCGCGGCATCGGCGGCGCGAGCTCCGGCGCGATCGCCGCCTTCACCGTCGCCTGGGAGCGGCCGGACCGAGTTCCGCAAGGTGCTGAGCATCGTCGGCAGCTTCACCAACATCCGCGGCGGCCACGCCTACCCCGACATCGTCCGCAGCAGCGAGAAGAAGCCGATCCGCGTCTTCCTGGTCGACGGCCGCAACGACAACCGCGGCCAGCGCCGCGACGGCACCTACGACCAGCGGCGCGACTGGTTCTACCAGAACGTGCGGCTGATGCAGGCGCTGACCGAGAAGGGCTACGACGTGAACTACTCGTGGGGCATCGGCCGGCACGGCCAGAAGCAGGGCGGCGCCGATCCTGCCGGAGATGATGCGCTGGCTGTGGCGCGACCATCCGGTGTCGACCGACGTGAACGACGCGGTCGAGCGGTCGTTCAACGAGCCGCGCCCGAAGCCGTCGTCGCAGCAGCCGTAGGAGACCGTGGCGATGCCCTCGAGCGCGTGCGCGATCGTCGTGGCGGTGCTGGTGCTGCTGTCCGGTGTCGGCGGCGGCGCCGCGGTGCCGTCGGTCCTGTTCATCGGTAACAGCTTCACGTTCGCGGCCGGGTCGGCGGTGCGCTTCCATCGCGCCGACACCGTCGCCGACCTCAACGGCCAGGGCCAGGGCGGCGTTCCCGCCCTCTTCCGCTCGTTCGCCAACCAGGTCGATCTCGACTACGACGTCTCGCTCGAGACGCAGCCGGGCAGCGGTCTCGAGTTCCACCTGGCGAACCGGCGCGAGGTCATCGGCGCGCGGCCGTGGGACGTCGTCGTGATGCACGGCCAGAGCACGCTCGACTTCGACAAGCCGGGCAACCCCGGCAAGCTGGTCGAGACGAGCGCGCAGATGGCGGCGCTCCTCCGCGGGCTGAACCCGCGCGTCCAGATCTATCTGCTCTCGACGTGGTCGCGTGCCGATCAGACCTACGTCGCCGGTGGCGCCTGGGCCGGCAAGCCGATCGAGGCGATGGCCCGCGACGTGCGCGCCGCCTACGACCAGGCGTCGGCGCGCATCTCAGCCAAGGCGGTGCTCCCAGTCGGCGAGGCCTGGACGCGGGCGATGCAGACGGGCATCGCCGACGCCAACCCCTACGACGGCGTCGAACTCGGCAAGCTCGATCTGTGGACGTGGGATCACTATCACGCCAGCATCGCGGGGTCGTACCTCGAGGCGCTGGTGGTGTTCGGCGGCCTCACCGGCCGCGATCCGCGCACGCTCGGCGACAGCGAATGCTCGGCGTTCGAGCTCGGCCTGACGCGCGCCCACGCCACGGCGCTGCAGCAGGTCGCCTTCGATCAGCTGACGAGCAGCGGCGCGACACTGGCCGGTGCGGCCGCCAGCACGCCGGCGCCCCGTGCGCCGGAGCGCTGCCCGCCCCGGCCGCGCCTGCCGTGATCGCGCGCTGGATCGACTCCGGAGTCGTGCGTCGGCGTCAGCCCTTGACGCCGTAGCCCTTGCCGCGGAGGAACGCGCGCACGCGGTCGCGCGCTTCGCCCTGGATCTCCACCGTGCCGTCGCCGACGGCGCCGCCGCTGCCGCAGGCGCGCTTCAGTTCAGCGCAGAGCGTCTTGAGGAACGCGGCGTTGCGCGGCAGGCCGGCGACCACCGTCACCGTCTTGCCGCCGCGCCCGGCCTTCTCCATCCGCAACGTCGCGACGATCCGCACCGGCACCGGCTCGGCGTCCGCGGTGGTGCACCGGCAGGCCGCGGCCGGGGCTCCGCAGTCGGGGCACAGGCGTCCGGCCCCGGTGGAGTAGACGGGCCGGGCATCGTCGCGGGCGGGCACGCCCCATCATCGCAGGTCCTGCGATGCGTCCCGGGTCCGAGCCGGGCTCGGAGCCCGGCGCACGCTGCGCTCAGCGGAAGGCGACCCCGGCCCGGACGGCCCAGTAGTGCACGCCGCCGCGGGAATCGGGCCGGACGTGGTCGCGGAATTCCACTCGCAGGCCGACCCGCGGCTTGAGCCAGATGTCCGTGCCGATGCCGGCGTTCCAGCCGTTGAAGGCGCCTTCGCCGCTGGACATCCGGGTGTAGCCGCCGCTGACGTAGGGCGAGAGGCGGCTGCGGACCGGGGTCGGCTGGCTCGGGACGAAGTGGAAGACGGCGTTGGCCGAGGTGATGAACAGTCCCCCGTTGGGATTGGCCAGGAGGCCGAATTCGCCGCCGCCGCCGACGCGGCCGCCGGCCAGAATCTCGCCGCCGCCGGCCACGTGGACCGCCTGGGACGATCCGCCGAAAAAGCCGCTGTACCCGGCCGGCCCGGCGATACCGTAGCCCAGAGCCTGCGCCTCGGCGGGACGGCTCGACGCAATCACCCCCGCCAACGCCACTATCGTTGATACGATCCCCACCCGGGCCCAAGACTGCATGTATTCATGACCTCCACTCCTGAAGGCGCGCCGGACGCGCGCATCGGCTCATCGCGCGACGACCGCAGTCGCGGTCGTACCTGGACCGTGGACACGGCCGAGGCCGGCCAGCGGCTCGATAAGTTCCTCGCCACCGCCGAACGCGCCGGCTCGCGCAGCCGTGCCGCGGACGCCCTGGCGCGCGGCCGCGTCTTCGTCGACGACGTCGAGATGACGGCCGGCGACGGCGCCCGCGTCGTCGTCGCCGGGCTGACCGTGCGGCTGTGGATCGATCGGCCGGGCTCGGCGGCGCGTGGCGCCGCCCCGCGCTCGCGGCACGGCATCGAGACGCTGTTCGAGGACGACATGCTGATCGTCGTCAACAAGCCGGCCGGGATGCTGAGCGTGCCGCTCGACGACGCCGGGCCGGCGCCCGCCGACGGCGGCGGCGGCTCTTCGGTGCTCGACCTGCTGCAGCAGCGTTTCCGCTCGCACGGCGGGCGCGAGCCGTTCGTCGTGCATCGCATCGATCGGGACACGTCCGGGGCCGTGCTCTTCGCGCTCAACACCCGCGCCCGCGGGGCGCTGACGAAGCAGTTCGCCGACCGGACGCCGGAGCGGGTCTACCTCGCGCTCGTCGACGGCCACCCCGATCCGGAGACGGGCACCTGGCACGATCGGCTGGTGTGGGACGAGGACGCCTGCCGGCAGCGGCCGGCCCGCGACGGCGATCGCGATGCGGTCGACGCACTCGCCGACTACCGCGTCCTCGAGACGTTCGCCTCGACCTCGCTGCTCGAGGTCCGGCTCACCACCGGCCGCCAGGGGCAGATCCGCGTCCAGGCGCAGTTGCGCGGCCACCCGCTGGTCGGCGATCGGCGCTACGGCGGCCGCGGGCCGGCCAGCCGCGATCCCATCGCCTTCGGCCGCCAGGCCCTGCACGCCTACCGCCTGGCGTTCACGCATCCGGTCGATCGCCGCCCGATCGAGGTCACGGCGCCGCCGCCGGCCGACCTCGCGGCGCTGCTCGAACGCCTGCGGCGCCAGCGCTGATCCTTCGCTCGCCCCCCGAACGACGGCCGCCCGGGTGTATCCTCGGTCGCCCCATGCGCATCAGGCAGTACGTCGCACCGGCAGCCCGTGCTGCAGGGGCCGCCGCATTCGCCTGCGGGCTGGTCGCATCCGCCGTGGCGCCCGCGACGGCGGCGCCGTCGCGTGATTACGTCATCGACGTCTGGGGCACCGAGCGCGGCCTCCCCACCAGCTTCGTCAACGCGGTCGCGCAGACGCCGGACGGGTATCTCTGGATCGGGACGCAGAACGGCCTGCTGCGTTTCGACGGCTTGCGCTTCGTCGCCTTCGACCCCGACAACACGCCGGCCCTGGCCCACGCCCGCGTCGAGCACCTGTTCGTGGACGACGGCGGTACGCTCTGGGCCAACACCTACGACGGCTCGCTCACCTCGGTCCGCCGCGGTGCCTTCCAGCTCGAATGGCGGGGCGGTGGCCCGCTCGACTTCGAGGCCTTCCTGGCCTCGCCTCGCGGCGACACGCCGGCGTTCGTGATCGACCGCGGCGCGGTGATCCGGCGGCGGGCGCAGCCGCGGGCCGACGGCGCGTGGGATGTGCACCGACCGCCCGGTGGCGCCCTGCCCCTCTTCGCCGAGGACGCGACGGGCGCGCTCTGGCTCCGCTCGGTCGACGATCGCCTGTGGCGGCTCGGCGACGGCGGCTTCGAGCCGGTGTCGATGGCCGGCCTGATCGGGCGGCACGTCCAGTGCCTCGCCCGGGATGCGTCCGGCCGGATCTGGGTCGGCACCGACGCCGAGATCGCGGTGTTCGACGGCGGCCGCTTCCAGACGATGACGCCGCACAACGGCGAAGCGCGGCTCGACGTGTCGATGCTCCGCTTCGCGGCCGACGGCGGCCTGTGGGCCGTGGCCAACGGGCGCGCCCGCAAGGCGCGCGATCGCACCTGGGTCTGGACCGACGACGCCGGGCGCGGCCTCACCGGCCCGTTCCGCGTCTCCGTCAACTTCCTCGAGGATCGCCGCGGCGGCGTGTGGATCACGCACTATGGCAAGGGCGTGCTGCACGTCCGCGCCGACGGGCAGGCCCGCCGTCTCACCGCCGCCGACGGGCTGCCCGGCATGCGCGTCCGCGACGTGCTCGAGGATCGCGAAGGCAACGTCTGGCTGGCGATCGAGCGCGCCGGCCTGGTCCGCGTCCGCGACGCGTGGTTCAAGACGCTGTCGGCGGACGGCCCGCGCGACATCGCCGTCGCCTCCGTCGCCGCCGATCGCGACGGCGCGATGTGGATCGGATCGATGGGCGACGGCCTGCAGCGCTACCGCGACGGCCGGCTCGATCGCTTTCCGGTGCCGGACGCGAGCGCCGGCGGTTTCGTGTTCTCGGTCGTGCCGGACGCCACCGGGCGTGTGTGGCTGAGCGCCGACCGCGAGGATCTCTTCTACTTCGACGGACGCCGCATCCGCCCGTCGCCGATCCACGTCCACGGCGTCAAGACGCTGCTCGCCGATCGCGACGGCGGGCTGTGGGTCGGCAGCAAGACCGGCGTGGCCCGGATCGCCGAGGGACGCCTGCGCGTCTTCGCGGAAGCCGACGGCTTCGAGCGCCGCGACGTGCGCGCGCTGGCGCTCGGCCCGGATGGCGCGGTGTGGATCGGCTCGGGCGACGGCACCATCTATCGCTTCCGCGACGGCCGCCTGACCCGCTTCCGTCCGCCCGACGCGCACGCCTCACACGCGGTGTGGGCGCTCCACATCGACGGCGACGGCGCGCTGTGGGCCGGCACGTTCCGCGGCGGCCTGCTGCGGCTGCGCGACGGCCGCTTCGAGCGCTTCACCACCAGCCGCGGGCTGCCGAGCAACATCATCTGCCAGATCCTCGAGGACCAGTCGCGGCAGCTGTGGGTCGGCTCGCACCAGGGCATCTTCCGCGTCAGCAAGGCGTCGCTGGAGGCCACCACGACGGGCCCGCTCGATATCGTCGGCTACAGCCGATCGGACGGCCTGCCGGCGCTCGAGTGCACCGGCAACTACCAGCCCGCGGCCGCCGCCGGCCGCGACGGCCGGCTGTGGTTCGCGACGCCGAAGGGCCTGGTGTCGATCGATCCGCGCGACGCCGGCGTCGCCCGGCCGCCGCCCGACGTGATCCTCGAGGAACTGCTGCTCGACCAGCGCCCTGTGCCCCTGCCCGCGGCCCAGCCCGCGGCTTACCCCGCGGCGAAGCCCGCGGCGGCGTTGCAGATTCCGCCACCGTTGCAGATTCCGCCAGGGCCGCACCGGCTCGAGTTCCGCTACACCGGCCTGAGCTTCTCGACGCCCGACCAGGTGCGTTTCCGGTATCGCGTCGAAGGCCTCGACCCCGACTGGGTCGACGGCGGATCGCTGCGCGCCGCCCACTACAGCTACATTCCGCCCGGGACTTATCGCTTCCGCGTCGCCGCCAGCCATGGCGACGGCCGGTGGAGCGAGAGCGAAGCGGCGATGGCCTTCGTCGTGCAGCCCCGCCTCTACGAGACGCGGCCGTTCCAGGCCGCGACCGGCCTGGCCGCCCTGCTCGCCGTCGCCGGCACGGTCCGCTTCGTCAGCACGCGACGCCTGCGCCGCCGGGTCGAGCGGCTCGAGCTGCAGCGCGCCGTCGAGCGCGATCGCGATCGCATCGCCCGCGACATCCACGACGATCTCGGCGCCGGGCTGACGCAGATCACCCTGCTCAGCGAGATCGCCCGCCGCGAGTCGCCCGAGCACGCGGCCGGACATCTCGGGCAGATCTCGGACACGGCACGCGAGCTGACGCGGACCATGGACGAGATCGTCTGGGCGGTCAACCCGCGGCACGACTCGCTCGACGGCCTCGTCACCTACATCTGCCAGTTCGCCCAGGAAGTACCTGACCCTGGCCGGCGTCCAGTGCCGCCTCGACGTGCCGGCGCACCTGCCGCCGCACCCGCTGCGCGCCGACGTCCGCCACAACCTGTTCCTCGCCGTGAAGGAAGTGCTGCACAACATCGTCAAGCACGCGCACGCGCGCGTCGTGTGGCTGCGCCTGGTCGAGCAGCCGCACGGCTTCGATCTGGCCATCGAAGACGACGGTCAGGGCTTCACGCCGGGTGCGGACGCGCCGGCCGGCCAGGCCGATCGCGCCACGCCGGGCCGCGGCCTCGGCAACCTGCACGAGCGGCTGGCCGCGATCGGGGGGCACTGCACGATCGCGAGCGAGCCCGGCCGGGGCACGCACGTCCACTTCGAGGTCCCGCTGTCATGAGCCAGCCGCCGAAACCCGGGGTCGCCACTACTGGCGACTCGCCCGACCGCCGCAAGGGCCGTACGCTGCCGGGCATGGAGGACACCGCCGGCGATCGTCCCGACACGATCCGCGTCTCGATCGTCGAGGACGACGCGCGGGTGCGGGCCAGCCTTGCCCGGCTCGTCGACGGCGTCGGCCACTTCTCGTGCGTGAGCCAGCATGAGAGCGGCGAGCGCGCGCTCGCCGAGCTGCCGGCGGTGCGGCCCAACGTCGTCCTCATGGACATCAACCTGCCGGGCATGAGCGGCGTCGAGTGCGTGCGCCGCTTGCGCGCGCTGCTGCCGACGGTGCAGGTCGTGATGCTGACGGTCTACGAAGACACCGACCTGATCTTCGCCGCGCTCGCCGCCGGCGCGTCCGGCTACCTGCTGAAGCGGACGCCGCCCGACGAGCTCCTCGGCGGCATCCTCGACGTCCATCGCGGCGGCTCGCCGATGACGTCGCACATCGCCCGCAAGGTAGTGCAATCGTTCCGCGAGGCCGATCGCCCCGGTGACGCGGATGCGCTCTCGCCGCGGGAGCGCGAAGTGCTCGACCACCTGGCGCAGGGGTATCTCTACAAGGAGATCGCGGCCCGGCTGGCGATCAGCTACGACACCGTCCACACCTACGTCCGTCGCATCTACGAGAAGCTGCAGGTGCACTCCCGCACCGAAGCCGTGGCCAAGCACCTGGCCCGGCCGGGTCAACCAGCCCGGCTGCCCCAACGCGGCCCCAAGGGCTGATCGGCCGGAGGCCTGCCCGGCGGGGCCGCGCCCGCGAACTTTTCCGAAGTAGGCTCGGATTCATGCACATCGTGCTCGGCGCCACCGGCCACGTCGGCTCGGCCGTCACGAATACGCTGCTCGATCGTGGCGAGCCGGTGACGGTCGTGACCCGTCACGCGGAGCGGGCCGAGCCGTCCCGGCGTCGGGGCGCCGCGGTCGCCGTCGCGGACGGCCATGACATTCCGGCGCTGCGCGCCGTCTTCCAAAGGGGACGTTCGGCCTTTCTACTGATGCCGCCCGCCGGACCAGACACCGACACCGTGGCCGAGGAGCGGCGGACGGTGGCCGCGATCGTCCAGGCCCTGCACGGCGTCGCCCTGGAGCATGTCGTCGTGCAGTCGACCTACGGCGCGCAGCCCGGCGAGGGCATCGGCGATCTCGGCGTGCTCTACGAGTTCGAGGAGGGCGTGCGCGCGACCGGCCTGCACACGACGGTCCTCAGGGCCGCGTACTACATGAGCAACTGGGACATGGCCTTCGAGACGGCTCGAGACCACGGCGTGGTGCAGACCTTCTTTCCTGCCGACTTCGCGCTGCCGATGGCCGCGCCGACGGACCTCGGTCGCGTCGCGGCGCGGCTCCTCACCGAGATCGAGGAGCCGGGCGTGCACTACGTCGAGGGGCCACAGCCGTACACGCCCGACGACGTCGCCCGCGCGTTCGCCCAGGCCCTCGCCCGCGACGTCCGGATCGCCGTGATTCCGCCCGCGGCGTGGCTCGATTCCTTTCGAGCCCTGGGCTTCTCCACCGCTGCGGCGGCTTCATACGCGCGGATGACGGACGTCACCCTGGCCGACCCTTGCCGGCCGGGGGCGCCTGAGCGCGGCCCGACGTCACTCACCGACTACGTGGGCGCCCTGGTGCGCGAGCGCACGAGCGCTAGTCACGTCCGTCGATCTGCCAGCAGCCGCCGATCTTCTTGAAGCGCATCGTCACCTTGCCGGACGGCAGGGTGGCGGTGTCGCCGTCCACCTTCATCGCCGTCGGCGGCACCTTGAGGTCGCCATAGCCGACGACCAGCTCGTCGAGCTTGGTCTTCTCACCTTTGACGCCGGCGGCCTCGGTCGCCTTCTCGACTTTGCGAAAGAAGGTTTCCATCTCGCGGGCCAGCGCGACGTGATCGACCTTGGCGAACTTGGCCTGCGTCGCCGGATCGTTCATCTTCGCCATGTACGGCGTGCCGATCTCCTTCATCGTCGGCGCCTTGTACTTGCGCAGCAGCGTGTCGAGCTCCGCCTTGAGCTGTGTCTCGGCGGCCTTCGCCGCCGCGGCCTTCGCCGGCGATCCCGACACGGCGCCGGACATCTCGCTGATCTCGGCCAGCATCGACGCGCCGATGGCCATCTCGAGGGCATTCCTGGAGCGATAGTCCGGTGACAGCTGCTCGGTGGCGAGACCCGCGTCGTTGGCCGCGACGGCCTTCTGCGCCAGCGTCCAGGCTTCCTGCGGCGTGGCGGCACAGGCGGCTGCCGCCCCCGGCGCCATGACGGCCGGCGTTCCGGCGGACGCCTCCGGACGGACGCCAGCGGGCGCCAGCACGAACATCGCGAGCACGGCGCCGGCTGCGGCGCGGGGAATCGACGCTGGGAACATGCGGACACCTCGAGAATGGACGGCCGGCCCTCGCGCCGGACGCCGGCCTACGATGGCACAGATGCAGGCGCCGATGCGCCGTCCACCGTGCACGCGTCCAGCTCGGCGCCGAAGAGCGCGCCGCGGAAGCCGCCGAGCGCGGCGGCCAGCGATCCGCCGGTGCGCAGCCACGTCTCGATGGCCCGCTCCCGCTGCCGCCGCGACAGCAGCAGCTCCCCCACCAGGCCCAGGTCGGTGGCCTTCTGCGTGACGAGCGCGGCGACCCGCACGCCAATCGCCTCCTGGCGATCCCGGACGTCGGGCGGCGTCCGCGCATCCTCGGGCGGCGCGGTGCCGGCGGCGGCGTCGGCGCGAGCGGCATCGAGCGCGGAGGCCCAACGCGCGCCGAAGCCGGCGTGCCGCCGCGGATCGAAGCCGGGCAAGGCCTTGGCGGTCGGCGGGATCGAGCGCGTCGCGCTTGGCGAGCGCGAGGAGGGTTTCATCGCGCAGCAGGAACGGCCGCGCCAGGTCGGCCCGCTCGGCTTCGCGCTCGCGCCACGCCGCCAGCGCCCGCGCCACCGCCCGCGACGTCGTGTTCAGCCGGTCCAGGCCCTTGACGCGCCTCCAGGCGCCGGCGGGGTCCGGCGTGTCGCCGTCGTTGACGGACAGCGTCGCCGAATCCTCGAGCGCCCATTCGAGCCGGCCGAGCGTGCGCAGCTGCTCCTCGAGCGCGGCCGCCACCGCCGGCAGGTACTCGACGTCCTCGGCGGCGTAGCGGAGCTGATCCGGCGACAGCGGACGGCGCGTCCAGTCGGTACGCGTCTCGTGCTTGGCCAGCTCCACGCCGAGGAGCAGCTTCACCAGCGCGGCGTACGACAGCGTCGGACCGAGACCCGCGAAGGCGGCGGCGATCTGCGTGTCGAGCAGCCCGTGCATCGAAACGCCGCAGGCGCGCCGCAGGATCGGAATGTCACCGGAGCCCGAATGCAGCAGCTTGCGGCGCCCGGGGTCGGCGAGCAGCGGGCCGAGCGCCGACAGATCGCCCAGCCGGACGCCGTCGATGAGGGCGATCTCGCCGGCGACGGCCAGTTGGATGATGCCCAGGCGTGGCCGGTAGGTCCGCTCGAAGACGAACTCGGTGTCGAGCGCGACGTCGGCCGGCGATCCCTGCCAACGGGCGACAGCATCGGCGAGGGCCTCGGGACGATCGATCCAGGTGGCGGTGGCAGGCATGTGGTGGCTCGTGTCCCCTCGCTAGTGTCCCGAATCAGAAGTTCGGTGACAAAGATTCCGGGCGCGGCGCCCGGATCGCAAGGCGCGAAGAGCGAGTTTATCGGGGATACGTGAGCGATGAGCAACGCCGCGAGGCGGGATGCCCCGCCCGGAATATTTCAGCGAACTTCTGATTCGGGACACTAGAAGCGCAGCGATACTGGATCTTGGCCGACAACTTGGTGTCCTGGGCCCGGAAGCGGCGGTCGATGCGGCCGGTCGTGGCGAAGTCCTCGTCCTCCTGGATCCAGCCCTGGTTGAAGGCGAAGAACAAATCGTTGCCCGGCTGCAGCGTCCACCGCACGCGCGTCTGCCAGCCGAGATTGCGCGAACGGTTGTCGTACTGCATCAGGTTCGAGAACGACAGCGTCGGCGAGAAGGCGTAGCCGACGTTGCTGGTGTAGATGCGCGCGATGAAGTGCCCCTCGGGCAGCCGCGCGAACGTCTGGTTGGCCGTGGCGGTCAGGATCAGCCGCGGCGGCAGCTTGTAGGTCACGCTCGGGATCATCTGCTCGGCCCGCCCCGACCAGTAGCCGCCGTAGAGACAAGTTGATGCTGCCCGACAGCCGGCGCTTGGTCGCGGTCGAGAGCAGGTTGCTGCGGAAGCGGGTGAAACGATACTCGCCCGGCAGCAGCGTCACCCCCGGCGAGATCTCGAAGGGCTCGAACAGCCGCTCGTAGGTCGGGTTGAAGTCGAACATCCCGTGCAGGTTGTCGCCCGACGTTGAAGTGCCAGTCGAGGAGCGTCACGTAGAGGTCCCAACTCTCCGTTTCGCCGGTGTCCAGGCGGGTGAACCGCGTGTAGTAGATGTCGTGGTTCAGCTGCTGGATGTTGAGCAAATCCCTGGGACGCGGGTTCCAGCTGAGCGCGGTGCGGAACAGGCGCACGTTGTCGCGCTGCACGAAGCCGAGCGCCGGCTTGAAGTTCTCCTGGATGTCGCGCACGACGACTTGCGCCACCCACACGTCATTCGGGTAGGACGCCGAGAAACCATAGGACCAGTCGCGCTCCGAGACGCCTTCGTTGACGCTGCGGGCGGCGTAGGCGTTGACGACGAAGTTCTGCGGCCGGCCGAGGAAGCGCGACGTGGCCAGCCGCATGTCGGCGCCGTAGGTCTGACCCGACCGACCCGGCGCCGGGTTGCCGTCGGTGACCAGCGCGCCGATGTACGACTGCCGGAACAGGTTCTGCTTGATGCGGCCGACGAAGAAGTTTTTCCCCTCGACCAGCCCCTCGACTCGCGGCAGATCACCGGTGCGCACGTCGAGGACGCCGATGTCGGTGCGGCCGACGGTACCGGTCAGCTTGATGCCGGCGTCGAGCGGCACTTCGTTGCCGCCGAAGAGGCCGATCTGCCGGCTGAAGAACGGGAACACGTCGGCGCCGTGCAGCGGGATGCCGCCGGCCGGCTCGGGACCGGTGCTGGCGAAGCCGAAGACGCCAGCGCCTTGCAGGAAGAAGGCCCGCTTCTCCGGAAACAGCACCGAAAAGCGCGACAGGTTGATCTGCCGCGCATCGACCTCGGTCTCGCCGAAGTCGGTGTTGACGGTCGCGGTGAGCTTGAGGCTCGGCGTGATGTTGTAGAAGAGGTCGAGCCCGGGCTTGCCGGTGGTGACGCCGTCGCCCGCCTGCCGCAGCCAGCGGCCGACCAGGAACGGCCGCACGTCGAGGCCGATGCCCTGCGTCAGGCCGACCAGGCCGGTGATTTCGCCCGCCTCCGCGACCTGCGCGAACGGCGAATCGAGGCGCGCGCCCGACCAGCGGTTCTCTTCGAGCTTGCGATAGACGTGGCGCGAGACGTTGAAGCCCCACACCGAGCGGGCCGTCGGGAAGCTGAGGCTCTTGAACGGGATGGCGAACTCGGCCACCCAGCCTTCGTCCGTGCGCCGCGTGCGGACCTCCCAGATGGCATCCCAGTCGGTGTTCAACTGGCCGTTGGCGAGCAGGCCGTCGACGAGCGCGCCGGACGGGTTGGTGGCGAAGTAGAAGGCGCTGCGCCGATCGCGGAAGGTGTCGAGCAGGATCTCGACCCGGTCGTCGGCGCCGAGCGCGGCGTCACGCGCCATCGCCGTGCCGAGGACGCGGGCCGGCTCGCGGTCGTAGGCGACGATGCCGACGTAGAGGCGATCGCCGTCGGCGAGCAGGGTGACCGTGGTGCGCTCGGTCGGCGCCGCGCCTTCGATCGGCTGGCGCTGCACCAGCTCGCCGATCGGCGGCGCCGATCGCCAGGCCGGCTCGTCGAGCACGCCGTCGACGGCGATCGGCTCGCTGATCGTGGTCACCGGCGCCGAGCGCGGGCCGGACCCGGCGGGGTCCTGCGCGGCGGACGCGATCCGCACGGAGCCGAGCGACAGGATGACGAGGATGACGCCGGCCAGACCAGGCGCCCGTTGGCGCCGGCAGCGACGGCGCCCTGCAGGGGGGCGTCCGATCTTCAAATCGCGAGCAGTATAAAGCGGCCGGCGGCCGGGCGCGAAACCGCCCGCCGGACCGCGGCGATCGGCGTCGCGGCGCCTACCAGACGCCCGGCACCAGCCGATAGCGGACCCGGCTGGCGTAGGCGCGGTAGCCCGGCAGGTTCTCCATCAGGAAGCCGTCCTCGAGCCGCACGCGGCGCAGCGTGAAGGCCACCATCGGTGCCGCCGGCAGGAACGCCCACCACGAGCCGAAGGCCAGCGGCAGGGCCGCGCCGAGCAACAGCATGCCGACGTATCCGGGATGACGGACACGCGCGTACGGTCCCACGTCGATGACGTGATGGCCGCGATCGTCCTGGATCCGGACCACGGACGAGAAGAACCGGTTGACCGACATCGCGTAGACGAAGCCGGCGAGGCCGAGGAGGAACGCCGCGACGCCGACGACGCGCCACGCGGTGGGCATGGGCGCGGACCAGTGCCCGCGACCGCCGTCGACCAGCGCGAAGACCAGCGCCGCCAGGGCCGCCGGCCGCACCCAGTGCAGCGCCCCGCCATCCGCACCGGACGTGGGCGGGTGATACCGCTCGCGTGCCAGGTCGGGGCTGATGGTGACGATGGCGTAGAGGGCCACGGCCGCCGCCCCGGCGACGAGGGCCCAGAGGTAGGGCGACGCGAAGTCACCGGCGGCGGCCATCAGCAAGGCCGCCACGACCGGCGTGGCCAGGGCCCAGCGCACGAGGCGCTTGGCGGGGAACGGCACCGGGGCATCGGCAGGGGTCGAAAGGGCGCTCATCGTGTCTCCTCGTGTCAAAGTCTAATTTTGATTAATCAAACTTACTATTTGGACTAACGATAAGTCAACGTCCGGCGAACAACACGGGCCCGGAACGCGGGGCGACGTCGATGTGGCACCATACGCAGCCCTCCATGCTGGTCCATCTGGTCGACGGCACCTACGAGCTCTTTCGCCATTTCTACGCCATGCCGCCGGAGAAGAACTCCGACGGCTTGGAGGTGGCAGCGATCCAGGGCGTCCTGGCCTCGATGCTCTACCTGCTCGGCGACGGCGCCACCCACTTGGCGGTCGCCACCGACCACGTCATCGAGTCGTTCCGCAACGACCTGTGGCCGGGCTACAAGACCGGCGCGGGGATCGACGCGGCGCTGCTGGCGCAGTTCCATCCCCTCGAGCACGCGCTGTCGGCGATGGGTGTGGTGGTCTTTCCGATGGTGGAGTTCGAGGCCGACGACGCGCTGGCTGCCGCGGCCGCCGTCGCCGCGGCCGATCCGCGGGTGGCGCGCGTGCTCATCTGCACGCCGGACAAGGATCTGGCGCAGTGTGTGTTCGGCGAGCGCATCGTCCAGTTCGACCGGCGCGCCCGGGTGATGCGCGACGAAGCCGGCGTGATCGCGAAGTTCGGCGTGCCGCCGGCGGCGATCCCCGACTACCTCGCGCTGGTCGGCGACAGCGCCGACGGCTACCCCGGTCTCCCCGGCTGGGGCGCCAAGTCGGCGGCGGCGGTGCTGGCGCACTTCGGTCACATCGATCGCATCCCGGATCGCGCCTCGGACTGGGGCGTCACCGTGCGCAGCGCGTCGGCGCTCGCCGCCACACTCGCCGCACAGCGCGAGCAGGCGACGCTCTTCCGCACGCTGGCGACCCTGCGCCTCGACGCGCCCACGATCGCCAGCGTCGACGAGCTGCGCTGGCGCGGCCCGGCGCCGGAGTTCGAGTCAATCGCCGCCTGGCTCGGCCAGCCGAGCTTGTTCGCCCGCGCCCAGGCCCTCGCCGCCCGCCTGTGAGCGCTCGGCGAGCGGTGCTCGGAGCATGCTCGGAGGCTCCTCGGAGCTTGCTCCGAGCAACTTGCAGAATCGACAACGCGCGAAGCGGCGATCGGCTGAGGACGATCCGCAATTCGTTGAGAAGATCGACCTGGATGCCGCCGACGTGGCAGTTTCTGCTGCGCGACGCCGTTGCAGTTCTTGCATGTTGCTCGGAGCATGCTCCGAGCACGCTCCGAGCACGGTTGGCAGTTACTGCAACTTGGTGGCGAGGGCGTTGGTGCCGGCGGCCCAGATGATGCCGTTGGCGTTCGAGTACATCGCGCGCTCGACGACGACCTGGGCCGGCGTGCCGCCCTGCGATTCGATCAGCGCCCCGTAGCGGCGCTCCGCCGACGCCGGGAACTCGCTGTCGACGCTGACGTTGGTGCGGCTGCTCGGCCGGCAGCGCGAAGATCCTCTCCGCGGTCGTGCCGTCCTCGAACAACAGCAGCACCCGCGCCGAGCCGGCGAACGTCGACGTGTTGGCGATCAGCAGGAACGTCTGCTTGCCCTGCGCTCCGCCCGACTCGCCTTCCGCGACCGCCCAGCGCGGTCCCGGTGACGATTTCGCCCGGGCTGTTGTGCGCCTCCTGCCAGTTGTTGCCGGGCGCCGGCCACCACATGGCGCGCTCGACGACGATCGGCACGCTGTTGGTGGACGTCACCACCGTCGACATGTTCGCCGACGTCAGCTCCGGCGCCTCCAGCGCGACGTTCAGCGTCAGGCGGCTGTTGGCGGCGACGGTCCGCGTCCGCGTGACGGTCGTGCCGTTGGTCAGCAGGTAGTCGAACTGCACGGTCGCGGCCTCGCTGCTCGGATTGGCGACCAGCACGAACATGTTGAAGAACGAGCCGGTCGCGCCCTCGGCGAGGAACCACCGCGTCTGCGCCGCGGTCACGCCGGCGCTCTCGTGGCCGGCCGCGAACGGCTGGTCGGGCCGCGTGAAGTACATCGCCCGCTCGACGATGATCGGCACGCCGTTGGTCGAGCGGATGGCGGCCGAGACGTCGGTCTCGGCCAGCCCGGGCACGTCGTCGACCTGGATCGTCTGCCGGCTGTTGGCGGCGACGGTATAGGAGCGGACGATGGGCGCCCGCGGCGCCGGCAGCAGGTAGACGATCTCGACCTGGGCCGCGGTCGCCCCGGGGTTCTGAATCAGGTAGAAGAGATCGAAGAAGCCGTGCGTGGCGCCTTCGGCGAGATACCAGGTCGTCGCGGTCCGCGTCAGCACGCCGCGCTCGGCGTGGCTGCCGTAGCCGCCGGCGCCCCACGTCATCGTGCGATCGGCCACCACCTGCACGTCGGCTTCGATCAGCGACGAGAAGGCGGCGCTGGCCATCGACGCCACGCCGTCGACGTCGATCGTGAGCCGGCTGAAGGGCGACCATGGTGCGGTAGTCGGAGACGACGGTGCCGTCGTCCTTCTGGTAGCGGGCCAGGACGTGGGCCGGCGTCGCCGTCGGATTGGCCAGGGCGATGCGCGTATCGAAGAACGTGCCGGTCGCACCTTCCGCCAGGTAGGTGATGACGAAGCCGCGCGGATGCGACCCCTCCGTGAACTCCTGGAAGTTGGTGCGGCCGTCGCCGTCCGGATCGCCGCCGGCGCCGTTGTCGCCGCCGCCCGCGGACGGATCGAGCCCGAAGCGCGTCTCCCAGTCGTTCGGCAGCGCGTCGTTGTCGGTGTCGTTCGGATTGACGCCGGGCGTGTGCGACGTGGCCGTCGCCGTGTTGTTGGCCAGGACCGCGTCGTAGGTCGTCGACGTCACCGAGGCCGTATTCACCAGCGTCGCGCCCATGCCGGCGGTGACCGTCGCGGTGATGGTGACCGTCGCCGTGCCGAGACCGGCGATCGACGCGAACGTGACGGTGCGGTTGTTGCCCGAGCCGCCGCAGACGCCGCCGGCGGTCGAGGCGCAGGTGGCGAACGTCACGCCGCCGGCAGCGGATCGGCCAGGGTCACGTTGAGCGCCGGATCGGTGGACAAATTGCCGATCGTCAGCGTGTAGGTCAGCGTGCCGTTCGTCGTCACCGGCTCGGGCGACGCGGTCTTGGTGAGGATCAGGTCGCCCGAGTTGCCGATCCGCGCGACGAAGGCGTCAGTGCCGCCGCCGCCGAAGACGCCCTGGCGCGGGTTGGCGATCGGGAAGCCGGTCGGCTGCGACGGATTGGTCAGCGGGTTGTTGGTGTAGCCGCCGATGAAGGTGTCGCCGGCGGCGTTGGTGGCGACGCCCATCGCCCATTTGCCGTTGCCGCCGCCGCCGAAGTAGGACGAGAACAGCAGCGTCGTGCCCGAGGCGTTCAGCTTGGCGACGATCGGCTGCGTCAGGTTGATGTGCGTCGAGATGGCGGCTACCTGCGGAAAGTCGGTCGAGCTCGTCTCCCCGACGAGGTGCACGATGCCCTGCGGGTCGACGGCGATGTCCCAGCCGCGGTCGTTCGTCGAGCCGCCGAGGAAGGTCGAATAGAGCAGAGACGCCGCGCCGGCCTGCGAGGTGTCGATCTTGGCGATGAACGCGTCGCTGCCGCCGCCGTTGAACGACGCCATCGAGGGCGTTGGCGGTCGGGAAGCCAGGGTCGGCCTCGCCGGTGACGTAGACGACGCGGTTGCCGGCGTAGGCGATGCCCATGCCCAGGTCGGTGCCGGTGCCGCCCGAGATAGGTCGAATAGACGAGCCCGGCCGCGCCGACCTGCGTCGTGTCGATGACCGCGACGTAGGCGTCGTAGGCGCCGCCGAAGCCGGTCTGGTAACCGTTCACGGTCGGCAAGTCGGTGCTGTAGGTGTCGCCGGTCAGGTAGGCGCGGCCCTGGTCGTCGACGGCCAGGCGCGCCGGCCAGCTCCCAGTACTGCTCACCGCCGGAGCCGCCGAAGAAGGTCGAGTAGACGCGCGTGCCGGCGGCGTCGAACTTGCTCAGGAAGGCGTCGTAGCTGTTCGCGCGTGAGGTCGTAGGCGCCGGCGGTCTGCGGGAAGGTGGCCGGCGTCGGAGGTCGTGCCGCCGCTGACGTAGACGTTGCCGGTGCTGTCGACGGCGACGCCGGTCGCCCAGTCGTAGCCGATGCCGCCCAGGTAGGTGCCGTAGAGGAACGCTCCCGTCGGACCCAGCTTCACGTAGAACGCGTCGCTCGGGTTGGCGACGCCGCCGCCGTAGACGGTGTCGGCGCCGGTGCCGCCGGTCGGGAAGTCCGCCGAGCTCGTGTCGCCGACGACGTAGGCGTTGCCCGTGGCATCCGCCGCGATCGCGCCCGGGGCGGAAGGATCGCGTCATGTCGGTGGCCGTGCCGCCGAGGTACGTGCAGTAGATCAGCGCCGTGCCGGTGGGATTGAACTTGGCGACGAACGCGTCGCTGAGGCCGGGCGGCGTCGCCTGGAAGGCGCCGGGCGTCACCGGCAGCGTGCCGCCGCCGAGGGTCTTGCCGGTCAGGTAGATGTTGCCGGAGGGATCGAGCGCGATGTCGAAGGCCTGCTCGGCCCCGGTGCCGCCGAAGAACGACGAGTAGATCAGCACCGGATCGATGGTCAGCGGCTGGCGGCGATCGTAGGCGCCGACGGCGATGCCGACCTCGCGCGCGGCGAGCCGCACGTAGCGGCTCTCGACCGTCGCGCCGCACCCCGTCGATCACCTGGTAGCTGATCGGCGCCTGCTGGCGCAGCGGCTCGCCGTCGCCGGCGTGGACGAGCAGATCGCCGGCCGGCGTCGATCTCGACGCGGTCGGCGCCGTCGAAGCGCACCCGGATCGCCGACGGATCGGCGCCCGGCGCGACCAGGAAGTCGTACTCGAGGCGCTCCTGGTTGCCGTAGAACTCGAGGTCGATGCCGTCGTAGACGCCGGCCTGGCGCACCCGCGCGAACTGCGTGACGCCGGACCTGCCAGCGGTTCGGATCGGCCCCGATGTAGTGGTTGACGACGCCGGGCAGCTGCTCGCGTCCGTCGACGCGACGGGCGGCGGCGGGCCGTCCGTCGCGGCCGACCACCGTCATCGCCACCGCGATGGTCGCGTCGGGCGAGGTCAGGCTGAGCGTCGCGCCGGTCGTGGTCAAGGCGACGCCGTAGCCGGTGCCGCGCGCCGCGAAGCGGACGTCCGCTCGGCGAACTGGCCGGCGTTGGCTTCGAAGCGCAGCGGCTGCCGGGCCAGCGTCTCGACGACACGCCCGCCCGTTCCCGCCGATCGAGGCATCGGCGCCGCCGCCGATCCGCGGCGGCCGCCTGTTGCGCCTGCACCGGTGGCGGCGGCGCCGCGGCCGGTGGCTGGCCGAATCCGTGAGACGTCCATCCGAGCGCCACGAATCCGACGACCGCGATCCCGCGCGCCAACCACTGAGCCATGTGCCTGTCTCCCGATCTGCGGATCCCTGCGATCCGTCGAGGAGACGTGGTGAGCGATGCGCATTTCGTGACAGCACCGCAGAAGTCTGCTCCCTTGGCAACTTCTGCGATCCATCCGGGTCCGAGCCGGGCTCGGAGCCCGGCTCGCAGCCCGGCCTACTTCGTCGCCAGGGTGCGGGCGAGGCCTTCGTACTGGTCGGTCGCGATGAAGTCGACGCCGGCGGCGCGCGCGGCGCGCCAACGCGCTTCCGCCGCGGCCGGCGAGCCGAAGTTGTAGCTCGCGGTCCAGCCGCCGTTGTCGCCGGCCGCGTGGCCGTTCAGCGTGTAGAAGCGAATCCACAGGCCGCGCTCGTGGGCCAGCGTGGCGAGCGCCGCAAGCCGCGTCGCGTCGGCCGGCGTCCACGCGTCCGCCGCGATCTGGCCGCCGCGCTCGACGACGGCCCAGGGGAAGTTGACCCAACGCCGGTAGTTGGTGGCGCCGCTGGCGATGAGCTCGGCCGGCGCCAGGCCGGCCAGCTTCGGCACCGCCTCCTTGCCCTTCCCCACCTTGGCTTCGACGTCGACCGGAATCGCGCCGAAGAGGCGAAGGCGGCCGCCGACGGGCACGCGATCGTGGAACGACGCCTGCTGCGCGTCCGGGTTACCGGTCAGCACCAGCATTGGCTTGACGTCGAGCGCGGCCGGGCTCGAGCCGTCGGCGACCCGCGGCGCCGTCGTCAGCCACGACGCGTAGGTACCGAGCGTCTCCCAGATGGCGGCGTGATGCTCCGGCTCGTTGGTCTTCAGATTGAGGTTGAGGACGATGAGCGGCCAGGTCTCGCGCTTCCCGTCGCGCAGTGCCTGCTCGACCAGCGGGCGGATGCGCTCGAAGAAGTGGCTGGCGAGCGACGGCTCGGTGCCGGTGAACGGCTCGCCGTGCGAGACGATGCTCCGGAAGACGCCGCTGCGCGGGTCGCGGAACCAGTGGAGATCCTGCTCGATCGCCACCGGCAGGCCGGTCGCGAGGGCGCGATCGAGGCGGTCGGCAAACTGTCCACCGTCGGGATAGCAGTTGTGCGCGTCGAGCAGCACCCGCGCGCCGGGGCCGAAGCCGCTCGATTGCGCCGCGGTGTGCGGGGGCGCCGCGACGCCCAGGAGGAATGCCAGCAGTCCAATCGCGGTCGTGAGCCTCGTGCGAGTCATGCCACGGTGTATAGCACGGCGGCCGCTGCCTCCGGGTTGCGACCATAGAGCGGCATCACGCGGCACGCCGGCGGCCGACCGCGTCGGCGCCGCGGCGCGCTCGCCCGGCTCTCATCCCTGGTCGTCGAAGATTTCCTCGATCGGCTGCCGGAACAAGCGCGCGATACGGAAGGCGAGCGCAGGGTGGGCTCGTGTTTCTGCGTCTCGATGGCGTTGATCGTCTGCCTCGACGTGCCGCCCGGCCAGGTCGGCCGGCGTCCAGCCCTTGGCGTCCCGCAGCGCTCGCAGGGTGCTCTTCACGCGTCGCGGCGCCTTGCCCCGGGCCGGTACGGCCGGCGCGGATGTCAAGCATGCGTGTCACCCGTCGAGAGCAACGCGGACGTGACACCAGAGGGCAAGCGGTCACCCGCCGATCGCGGCGAGATGGGCGGCCACGGCGCCGGCGAGCGGGTTGCGGGTGATCTCGAGCGCGGTCTCGGCCCAGCCGCGCGGCGTGGCGTCGTGCTCCTCGTCGCGGGCGTGCAGATCGGCGCCGGCGGCGAGGAGCATCTCCACCAGCCGCCGATCCCCGTTCCAGGCGGCAACGTGAAGCGCCGTCTGGCCAGACTGCACGTCGGTGCGGGCGTTGGCGGACGCGCCGCGGGCGAGCAGCCAGGCGACCACCTCGTGCTGCCCCGCATCGACCGCCGCCATCAGCACCGGGTCGGCGCGGATCGCGTCCGGGGCCTGGGCGAAACCGGCGGCGAGCGCCGCGAGGTCGCCCAGGCGGGCGTGGACGTCGGGCGGCGCCGGCACGCCGCGCGCCGTGAGCGCGAGGACGAGCGGCAGACCGCGCGGCCCGAGCCGGCTGAACGCCTCCATCGGGGCGACGCCCCAGCGATCGCGCCGGTCGGCCGGCACGCCGAGAGCCAGCAGCCGCTCGACGGCAAACGGCGTCCGCGCCAACGTCAGCAGCGATCCGGCGTTGGCCACCGGCGCCGGCAGGCCATCCACGCCGCGGTCCAGGAGCGCCGCCAGGCGCGCGTCGTCGGCCAGCAGCAGCGCCTCGACGACGCCGACGCGGGCGCCGCGCGTCAGCAGCACGTCGCGCATCCGGGATCGGTCCCGCTGTGCGGCCAGCATCAGCGGCGACCAGCCATCGTAGGCGTCATTGACACCGTCGACGCTGGCGCCGCGCGCCAACAGCAGGTCGAACGTGTCGTCGGCGTGGCTTTCGATGGCGACGTGCAGCGGCTGCGGCCTGCCGGCCCAGAATGGGTGCGGGCCGATGGCGCCGACGAGCTCCGGTTCCGCGTCGAGCCGGGCGCGCACCTCGTCGACGGGCGCCGTCGCGACGAGGCGCAGGAAGCGCTGCACCTCGCGGTCGCGCTCAGTGGACGGCGGAGCGGGATTGCGGCGGCGGCCGCGGCAGGCAACGCGTCGAGGTCGATCCTTGGCGGTCTTGCGGAGCCACTCGAGACTGGCTCGGGGAGGCAGCGAGGTCATGGCACACCTTCTCTCAGGCGCCCGGCGTCCGCGGCGATCGGGCAGAAAGAAGGCGACGAGCTGAGGCGACAGGCGGGTTCGACCCTTCGCGCGGACCGCGGGCTCCCTGGAGAGCGCGGAGATCGTAGCATGCCCGTTTATCGGACGACTCGAGAGGCGGGCCTCGATGAGGCCGGCCGGGCGCCGCGCCGATCAGCGCGAGGCGAGGCCGCGCGTGACACCGGCGCGGCGGCGGAGGCGCTGGAACCGCCAGTGCAGCACCGCGCCGAGGATCGGCGCCGTCTGGAACTGCCGTAGCGTCGTGCCGAGCGCGGCCTTGGCCCGACTCGCCGGCCTCGCGCCACAGGAGCGCCGGCGGCGGTGTCCAGGTCGGAAAGGTCAGCCGCGCATGTTCGGCGGCGATGTCGCAGAGCAGGCGGGCGGCGAGGGCGCCGGCGTCGGCCGTCATCTGCTGGCTGATCGCGATCTGCGGCCGGACCGCGCCGGGCGCGTACGCCCGCCAGGCGGCCGACGGGAACTTGATGGTGGTCAGCCGCGGCGCGAAGCCGATCGGCGCTCCGGAGGCGGCGATGCGATCGATCATGTCGACGTCGGCCGGCCAGCCCAGCTCGGCCCACGAATGCCACGGGCCGACCCGCTCGAGCACGGCGCGCTCGACCAGCCAGTTGGTCGGTGGGACGAAGTGCCCGCGGTAGGTGGCGCCGCGCCGGGGCGGACCGCAGGCGAGGATGCCGTCCGGCTCGATCAGCGCGCCGATGCCGTGGACGAAGCCGGCGCCCTGGCCGGCCGCGACGGCGAGTAGCGCCTCGAGGTGCCAGGGGAACCAGAGGTCGTCGTGTCCCAGAAAGGCCACGTAGCGGCCGCGGGCGCGGCCCAGCCCGGCGTTGTTGGGGGCGGACTGCGAGCCCGAATTCCGCGCCAGGTTGCTCCAGTGGAACCGCGGGTCGGCCAGCGCCGTCACGACCGCCTCGCTGCCATCGGTGCAGGCGTCGCCGACGACCTCCACCTCGAAGTCCTGGCACGTCTGCCGGCGCACGCTGTCGAGGGCGCAGGCCAGCGTCAGCCGGCTGTTGAAGGTCGCGACGATCACCGTGACGCGCGGCGCGGCGCCGGTGTCCGCCGCTGAGGCGTTACCGGCCGGAGCCATCGTCGAAGTCGAACGGGATGCGCGCGGTGCGCAGCGGCAGCCGCACTTTGTCCGGCGCCTCGTGGTTGTACGGCTGCGTCGGCATGTTGATGAAGATGGCGTCGGCGATGCCGATGTTCTGCACGGCGTGCCAGACGCCACGGGGAATGATCAGCAGCGCCGGCGCGCGATCGCTGAGCACGAGGTCGTTGACCAGGCCGTGCGTCGGCGATCCCGGCCGATCGTCGTAGAGCGCCCAGCGCAGCGTGCCGCTGATCATGAACAGCCGGTCGGCCTGGACGTCGTGCCGGACCCAGCCCTTGACCGCGCCGGGACGAATGCGCACCTGGTAGACGTAGACCAGCGGCGCGTCGTCGATGCCCCAGGCCGGACGATAGACCTCGAGGACCTCGCCGCGTCGATCCTCGATCGGGCGCTGATAGCGTAGGACCACCCCATCGATGCGAGGCGTGAGCGGCGAGCCGTCGGGCGTGACGGTGGCCACGTCCTGACGCGGCTGTTCCGGCGAGCTGGACATCCGCCGCATTCTACGAGGTGCTCCTGGGTTCAGCGCGTACTCCTGCATGATGACGAGAGAGGCGGCGCGCGGCTGGGAGGCCGTCGTCGACAGGAGTTGGGCCGCGAGAGGCTGCTGCGGAGGAATCATCGATGAACGTTCTGGTAGACGACTTGTTCCATCGTCCGGACATGGCTCAGCTCGGTCATGTGCTCGTGCGGGTGGTCGTTGCTGCCGCGCTGGGAGGCCTCCTGGGCGCCGAGCGCGAGCGTGCCGGCAAGGCAGCCGGCCTCCGTACGCACATGCTGGTCGCCCTGGGCGCCGCCCTGTTCGTGCTCTTTCCTGCGGAAGCCGGCATGAGCACCAGCGATCTGAGTCGCGTCATCCAGGGCGTGGCGACCGGTATCGGCTTCATCGGCGCCGGCACCATCCTCAAGCGGGCCGACAGCGACGAGATTCAGGGCCTTACGACGGCGGCGAGCATCTGGCTGACCGCCGCGATCGGCATGGCCGTCGGGGCGGGGCAACTGTGGCTCCCCGTCATCTGCGCCGTGACGGCGTGGGTCATCCTCTTCGTGGTGTCGCGCTTGACGCCGCAGAAGCTTCCGACCCGGCCGCTCGCCACCGACTCGGCTCGTCGAGAGGATCGGGTGGCGGTGGACGAGGAGGATTAGACTCAGCCCCGCCAGCGCGCCAGCCGGCCGCGGACGTCGACGTGGACGAACGGCCCGTGCGCCGCCGTGCTGCCGTAGTCGCCGAGCCCGCCCTTGAAGAGCGCCGCCGGCATCCGGTCCATCCCGTCGATCAACCGGAACAGCCAGATGGCGTCGTCACGCGTCACCACGCCGTCGCCATCGAGGTCGTCCATCCGGCCGTCGCCGGTTTCGTCGACGAACACGTCGGCGGCGGTGCCGGCGGTGTGCTGGCTGTCGCGGACGTTGCCGATGCTCTCGTTGTAGAACGGCGTCCGGTAACCGCTCATGACGGTGAGGGTGTCGACGTCGTGGCCGGCCCGATCGAGGGCCTCGACGATCCGCTCCAGCTTCAGGATCAGCGGCTCGCTGATGACGACATACTTGGGAAAGCCGCCGGGCTGCTTGCACAGGAACTGGCGCAGCGCGAAGTGCGGCGACAGCTTCGCCAGCATGGTGTCCGCGGTCACCTCGACGAAGCCGGACGGCCTGGTCTTCTCCGGGTAGGTGCCGATGCGGTAGCCGTTGAGGCGGCCATCGCGGACCTCGGCGATCGGCACCATGACGAAGACGTTGAGGTCGATGGCCTTGCGGCCGCGGGCGTCCTCGACCGTCAGCGCGACCAGGCCCGGCAGCGTCGGCGCCCGCCATCGCCAGACCGACGGACGGCGGATCGAGACCGTCCCGGCCTGCGCCGTCACGCGGTAGGGACCGTCGGCACCGGCGATGTCGAGATCGAGATCGGCGCCGGGCAGCACGGTCACGCTGGCCACCTTCGCCGTGAACGTGAGGCCGCGCGTGGTCACCGAGAAGGGCGTCGGGACGGCCGCTCCTGGCGCCGCGGCCAGGGTCAGCAGCGCGGCCACCGCGCTCAGGAAGCGGCCCATACCGGAAACGGATTGAGTGGCGTGCCCTTCCACCAGCGCTTGTCCTCGGCCAGCTTGAAGATGGTGAAATGCAGGTGCGGCGTCTGCGGTGGCGCGTTGCCGCTGGTGCCGACGTAGCCGATCACCTGGCCGCGCTTGACCATCTGCCCCTCGGCGAGCCCGGCCGCGTAGCGGTCCAGGTGGGCATAGTAATAGCAGTAGGCGCGGCTCGGATCGAACTGGTAGATGGTGAGGCCGCCGCGCTTGCTGTCGAACAGCTTCTCGATCCGGCCGTCCTCGACGGCGACGATCGGCGTGCCGCGCGGCGCCAGGATGTCCATGGCCTCGTGGACGTGCCCGGTGCGGCCCTCGGTGAACGAGTCGCGCAGCGCCTTGCGATCGATGCCTTCGACCGGCACGGCGAGGCGCCGGCCGCGTAGCTCGTCGAGATCGCGGATGCCTGTCGCCACCGGCGCCGGCGCGACGACGGGCGCGCCGCCTTTCGGCACGTCACCTTCGGCCGCCGACGGCAGGCGCTCGGCCGGCCGGTCCGGCAGGCGCGGCGTCGAGACGGCGGACGGCACGTCGATCGGCGCGACGTCGTCGCCCCGCAGCGCCAGCACAGTGCCGGCGCGGGCCGCCACGCACGAGTAGCTCGCGTAGCCGGTGACGCCGACAAGCAGGCCGAGCGCGAAGAGCGGGATGCGGCCGATCACCAGGCTACTCCTGGAGCACCGCCGGCATGCCGGCCTTGACGAGGCCGCCAAGCTCGGTCGCGTCCCAATTGGTCAGCCGGATGCAGCCGTGCGACTGCGTCTTGCCGACGTTCTCCGGCCGCGGGGTGCCGTGGATGCCGTAGTGCTCCTTCGACAGATCGATCCAGACCAGACCGACCGGATTGTTCGGCCCGGCCGGGATCGTGGCCTTGCCGTGCGTCGGATCGGCGTCCCAGAACAGGTCCGGGTTGTAGTTGAAGACCGGTGGCTCCTTGGTCGCGCCGTTGATCTTCCACTCACCCACCGGCAGCGGGTCGTGCTCGCTGCCCATCGACGCCGGGTAGCGCGCGATCACCTTGCCGGCGGCGTCGTGGACGATCACCGCGCGATCGGACTTGTCGACGATCACCTTGGCGGTGGTGCCGGCGACCTGGGCCCGCTCGACGTTGGGCACCTCGATCTGCTCACCGGCGGTGAACGACGCCGCCGGGTTGAGCCTCTTCAGCAGGGCCGGGCTCGAGTGGAAGCGTTCACCGAGAGCCTCGAGAATCGTTTCGTAGGCCAGCGCCGGCAGCTTCGACTGCTCCATCATGTCTTCCGGTACCGGCGCGTACGGGCCGGCCGCGTCGGCGGCGGTGATCGTGTAGGTCGTGGTCGCCGGCGCCGCGGCATCGAGCGTCACCCCGGCGGCCGCGGCCGCGGCCTGCGCCGCCCGCGTGTTCGAGCCACCGCGGGCGTCGATTTCGCCGGGCGAGAAGTGGGCCCGATCGAGCTGCACCTGCAGGGCGAGCGTCTGGCGCTGGGTCGTCGTCAGTGCGGACGCCTTGCCCGGACGGGTCGCGGGCGCGGTCGCTCGGACGGACGCCGGCCACAGCGCGGGAACGAGCAGCAAGACCACCAAAGATCGCAGCATTCGACGTGGAACCTCCACGATGGACAATTCAAGACGGGTGCCACGCGCCGGAGGCGGAAAGGGGCCGCGAACGCCCCTGCCGACTCGTCTGCAGCGCCTGGAGTGGGTGACCGGCGACCACAGGTAGCTCGTCCGAGGGCCAGTTGGCCCAGGCCTTCAGCCCGACGCCGGCAGGCGATCTTTGACGGATCGCACATCGGCCGGCCCCGGCGTGCGATGCTGTGCCCGTGTCCGCCGCCGCTCCAGCCACCGACCGGCCCTGGCACTCGCCGGCGCTGATCCGCGCGGCCGGGTTGCTGGTGGCCGCCACCTACGCGACCTTCATCGGGTGGATCTACGTCGCCCAGCCGCGGACGCTGCGCGAGGTGCGCGGCGGCGTCGCCGCCTCGATGGGCGTCTACCGCATCGACACCGTCGCCTTCGACGAGGGGCTCCGCTTCTTCCGCGCCGACCGTTTCGCCGAGGCGCGCCGCGCCCTCGAACGCGCTGATCCGGCCCAGCGCGACGCACGGACGCAGTACTACATCGCCTACGCCTTTCTGCGCGAAGGCTGGGGTCGTATCTACGCCGACGACGCGCTCTACCGCCAGGCCCAGGTCGCGCTGCAGCGGGCGGTGGCGGCGGCGCCGGACGCCGTCGTCCGCGTCGACGATCCCGACCTCACCCTGAAGACGTCCGACGAGATGGCCGAGTCGCTCGCCCGCGGCCTGCGCCGCGACGCCACCGATCTCAATCCGCTGTCGATGCTGGGGAAGCGGCCGTGACGGCGCCGTCGGCGACACGCCACGCGTGGCACGAAGCGTTCACGCTGCCGATGGTGCTGCTGTCGGCGGCGCTGCTCGGCGGCCTGCGCATCGACGTCCATGGCGGCCTCGGCTTCGTGCCGCCGCCGCTGATGGCGCTGGTCCTGGCGGTGGTCCTGCTGGCCGCGCTTCACCGATCCGGCGCCCTCGATCCGGCGCGTCTCGTCCACCCGGCGCGCAGCGGCCTCGCCAACGCGTCGGGCGCGGTGATCGTCGTCTCGCTCGGCGCCGCGGCGGCGCAGACGATCGCGGCGCTGACGCCGGAGGCCGGCGTGCTGGCGCTGACCTTCTACGTGGCGTGGCTGGTGCTGTTCGGCAACACGATCGCGGCGCGCCCCGATCGCGCCCGGCTGCTCTCCAGCCTGCTGGTGATCTTCGGCGCGGCCTTCGTCGTGAAGTTCGTGCTGCTGGGCGCGCTCTACGCGCCCGACAGCAGCCTGACCAAGCGGGTGGTCCTGGCCCTCGTCGAGGGCGTGTCGCTCGGCGCGCTCGCCTACCAGCCGGCCGGGCCGGCGACCGGCTACGTGGCGTTCGTGACCGCCCTGCTGTTCCTCGCCGGGGTGGCCGCGCTCCCGCGTGGTGCCGGGGCGAACCCGGCCTCCTCGGACGCGCTGGTGCGGGTGGTGCCCGGCGAGATCGTCGTGCCGGCCCCGCGCGTCGAGTGAACGCCGCCGGCGACCGCTAGCCGCCGCCCATCTTCCGCGGCGCCGTCGATCGCGGAGCGAACCCGCGTGAGGTGGCTGCCTTCCACGGCTGATGCGTCTTGTGCTTGGGGACTGCCGGCGTGGCCGTGGTCGCGGCGGCGGCCTCCGCCGTCACCGGCTCAGCCTCGCCCGCCTCTGCGGCAGCCGCCGCCCGCACCTTGGCCGCCTCGGCCTCATCCTTGGGCAGGCAGCATTGCTTGTACTTGCGGCCGGATCCGCAGTGGCAGGGCTCGTTGCGTCCGGGCCGGGGGGTCGTCGTGGAACTCATCTCCCTTCACTCTACCGCGGTAAGGTCGGGAGCGGAGGGGACGGAGGCCGCTGCCGCGGCTGCGGCGCCGGCTTC
>CAVRKP010000013.1:0-697460 GCA_963721565.1 Vicinamibacterales bacterium | reverse complement strand
GAGCCCGGCCATCTCAGCGGGAGCCCAGGTATGCTGGGGACGACAGCGACCGCACATGCCTGCCACCGGGCGCTGAGAGTCCTCATGCTTCGACTGCTGATACTCGCGGCGCTCGCCTTCGTCATCCCCAGCTCCGCGACCGCACAGACGCTCGGCACCCTCCGAGTCGCGATCGTCCTGGCCGATGCCGATGGTGCGGCCACCCCGGCGCCGCGCTACGCGCTGCTGGTCAGCGACAATCCGGCGACGGCGGAGCCCCGGCGCCTCGTCACCGGACTCGACGGGACCGTCCAGGTGAGCCTTCGACCGGGCAATTACACGGTCGAATCCGACCGGCCGCTGGCCTTCCGTGGCCGCCGCTACCAATGGCGACAGACGGTGGACATCGCCGCCGGCCGCGACACCGTCCTCGAGTGGTCGGCCACGAACGCGGAGGAGGGCGACGCCGACACGGCGGCCGCGACGCCGGACGGCGCGCCCGCGTCCGACTCCGGATTCCTGTTTCATCAGTGGCAGCAGAGCGTGGTCGCCATCTGGACGCCGGGCACGCACGCATCGGGCTTCCTCGTCGACGCGAGGGGGCTCGTCGTCACCAATCAACGCGGCATCGGTGCGGCGACGACGGCGGAGGTGCAGCTGACCGCGACGGTGAAGGTGGCGGCACGCATCCTCGCGGCTGACGCCGAGCGCGACGTGGCCGTCCTCTGGATCGATCCGACGGTCGTCGCGGCCGTCCGGCCCGTGCCGCTGGCGTGTACGCCGGCCGGTCATCCGCCCGAGTCGGCGCCCAGCTCCTCACCATCGGCGTTCCACTGCGCGGCGAGAAGGACCTGACGACCGGCGCCGTCATGGCTGTGAAGCCGAACGATATCGAGACCGACGTGCTGCTGCCCTCAGGCAGTGCCGGCGGGCCGGTCTTTGCCGCCGGCGGCGCCGTGGTCGGGCTCACGTCGTTGGTGGCCGGCCCGGCCGAGATGCGTCAACGCGATGCCCGCGTCGTGCCCAGCGCCAACGCGTGCGCCGTGGTCGTGTCGGCGGAGCAGGCGATGAAGAAGGCCGAGCCGCCGAGCGCGACGCTGCTGCCCGTCGAGCCGATGCGACCGTTTCCCCTCGACGTGCTCACGGCCGCGATGGAGCGCCCGGCCGGCAGCGTGAAGCCGTATCTGCTGTCGTCGGACGACTTCGACATTGCGCTGCTGACGCCCACCGTGGTCTATGCCGACCTGAACGCGTCGTCGGCGAATCGCCGGACGACGAGCAAGGAAACGCGCGACCCCAAGGCGGATCTCTCGTTCTTCCGCCCGCGCATGGACTTCGGCGCCTGGGCCGACTACGTCGCCGACGTCCGGCCGGTGCTGCTGATTCGCCTGACGCCGCGGTTCGTCGAAGGGTTCTGGGGGAAAGTGGGGCGCGCCGCGGCGGAGACGCAGGGCGTGATGCTCCCGCCGCGGAAACATTTCAAGTCGGGTTTCGGTCGGATGCGCGTCCTCTGCGGCGCCGCCGAGGTGACGCCCATCCACCCGTTCGAGCTGGAGACCAGCATCTCCGAAACGGCGACGATCGATGAAGGGCTCTACGTCTTCGAGGCCGGCGCGCTGGGGCCGCATTGTGGAACCGTGACCTTCGAGCTGCGCTCGGCGACGGCCCCGGACAAGGCCGACACGCGCGTCGTCGATCCCAAGATCCTCGAGCAGATCTGGCAGGATTTCGCCCCCTTCCGGGAAACGAAGGGCTGAGCGACGCGACCCCATGCGGACGCCGGCCTGGCACGGCGCGCTCGCGATCGCGCTCGTGACGGTGACCGCCGGTGCCGCGCCCGGGCAGGAGCCGCCGGCGAAGCCGTACGTGGAGCGCGTCGATGTCCACCGCGTGCTGCTCGACGTCCGGGTCACCGACGGACTTGGTCAACCGCTCGAGGATCTCTCGAAGGCCGACTTCAAAGTACGAATCGACGGCAAGCCGGTGCCGGTGGAGTCGGCCGCCTGGGTGACCGGCGCCTTGCGCACCGAGGGCTTCATCGCGACGCCGACGGGCCCGCCGGTCGCCACGACGACGCCCACGATCGAAGGACGCCTCGTCGTCTTCCTGATCCAGAAGGACCTCGAGCCGACCCGGATCATCGGCCTGATGCGGCTCCTCATCGACGCGCGCCCGTTCTTCGCTGCCTTCACGGAGCGCGATCGCGTGGCCGTGCTGTCGTTCGATTCCCGGCTGCGGATCTGGAGCGACTTCACCAGCGACCTCGAGCGGGTGCGCGGCGTTCTCGAGCACGACATCGTGTCGAGCGAACCCGCCGCTGCTCGTCGAGAGCGCCGCCCCCTCGCTCGTCGCGAGCCTCGGTGCTCGCGAGGCGCAGGCCGCGTCCACGATGGAGGAGGCCCTGGTGCTCGTCGGCCGGGCCCTCGAGCGCCTGCCCGGGGCGAAGAGCGTCATCGTCTTCGGCCACGGCTTCGGCCGCCTGGGCATGAGCGGCGTGACGCTGGCGCCGGACTACCTCGAAGCGCGGCGAGCGCTCCGCGCCGCCCGTGCCTCCGTCTTCTGCCTCGACGTGACCCAGGCCGACTACCACTCCCTCGAAGCGGGCCTGCAGCAGGTCGCCGAAGACACCGGCGGCTTCTTCGAGCGCACCCACCTGTTTCCCGCGCGTGCCCTCAACCGCCTCGCCGGCGCCCTGGCCGGACACTACGTCCTGATGGTCGAGCGCCCGCCGCTACGGAAAGGCCGACACCGCGTCGACGTCAACGTGCCGAACCGGAACGCCACCGTGCTGGTCCGCGACTTCGTCGACTGACCCTCCCCGCGCGGCTCGCAGATCGCCACCTGAATGGGTGATCCGTTCTGTTCGCTCCATCTTTATCGTTGATACAAGCAAGCCCATATCGGGCCGCCCTCACCGTTGACTGAAGCGCGAGCCTCCCCCCTGTGCGCCGCGCAGGAGGTACGTCATGAAAAGCTACAGATTCGAGAATCGTCGTCGCGGCCACCGTCGCGCTCGCAACGGCGGCCGTGCATGCGGCCACCGTCATCATCGAGCCCGACGCCTACGCGAACGTCATCGCCGGCGGGCCGGGCGCCAAGCTCTTCACGCTCCGCCCGAACGCCGCCGGCAACGCCATCGCCTACCAGCAAGTGCTGGCGGTCCCTGGCGGAGCATGGACCCCGACCGGCTCGAAGGTCTTCGGCCATGCCGTGCTCAGCCACGGAGAAGTCGCCTATCACTGGGACAACATGAACGGCGCCTGGGGGTGCTTGACGTCCGGGTCGTGCAGCGACTTCAAGGTGCTGGGCGCCTATTTCAAGGAGCCGTTGTCGACCGTCAGGATCCTCACCACCATGCGCGGCGAGCAGGCCATGGACCCGGTCGACCTGTGGGCGTTCAACGACAGCGGCCAGCGCATCCTGCGGTGCCGGACGAACGGCATCGATCAGGGCATCCTGAACAGCGGCGTGCTGCCGCCGCCCGTCGACGTCGACTCGGGCAACGTCTGCGGCAAGGTGATTCAGAAGAAGAACTGCAGCGGTGACCCCGGCAACTGCGACTTCGTGGTCGAGATGCGGGTGCAGCGCCGCGTCGGCGACATCGCCTTCGTCTGGTTCGGCGGCCCGCTCTGGGACAACACCCACGCCAACGTGGACGCCCTCACCTACACGGCGTACTGACCGCGTGTCGCAGGGCGGCGGCCTCGAGAGGCCGCCGCCGTCGCCTGAGACAATGCGCAGGCGTCCAAGAGGAACCGATTCCGGATGCTCCGGACCTCTGGGCAGAGTGGGAGCCGGCAGCCGGCTTGATCCGCTTTGGACGCAGTTCGAAGAAGGCTGACGCCCCGAACTTGACACACAACTAGGGCGGCTCCTTTCAGGCCGTCCCAGTTCGGTAGTTGCGGCGGGGGAACGGAGCGCTGGCCGTCAGGGGGGATTCGCCGCTCGAGCGCCGGGCGCGGCGGAGCCTCTCGAGCGGGGCATCCGCGCCTCGCCGGCGGCGTTGCTCGTCGCTGACAAATCCCCGATTTGCGCGCTCCTCGCCGCCGGGCTGGCCAGCCAGGGCTCGCCGCGGAAGCCGCGCGTCATGTTCGGAGCCGGAACGCGTCGAGCTGGGACAGGGCCGTCGTCCACTTGATTTCCTGGAGCCTGACGGTCTGGCCGGCCACGTACTCCGAGCGCAGCGCCTCGAGATCCGCGGTGATCTGCTGCGCCCGGGTCATGTCGGTCAGCTCATCGTTGACGGCGTAGTCGAGAGCGATCAGGTCGAAGGCCTGCCGCGTCTCGTGCTCGAGGGCGCGCTCGGCCAGCCACGCCATGCGGTTCGCGTGGTGGATGTAGACCTCCAGGGTCTGCTTGGCGAGGGCCATCAGGAAGAGATAGGCGTCGCTGACGAGCGTCTGGGAGGCGAGGAAGTCCACGTAGGCGCTGGCCTGCTCCGACTGGAGCGCGGCGACATCCCGCTCGGCGACCGCCACGCTCAGCGCGGCGATGTTGGACACCAGCGTGGCCGTGGTCACGTCGACGGCCTGCTCGAGGACCTTGACGTCCTGCGTGTGGCCGGTGATGCTCCCGGCGAACCCGGCAATCGCCCCGACGGCGCCCGGGGCCGCCGCGACCGCGGCGGCGCCAGCCGTGCCTCCGGTGGCCACCGTGGCGGCGGCGGCCGCGACCGCCGCCGCGATCGAGGTCGTCACGACGGCGACCGTCGACAACCAGCCGCTCTTCTTGGCCTGTGCCGCCGCCTGCTGCTGGCTGTACTCGGCCTGCTGCAGGGCCACGTTGTTGGCGGCGACCTGCTGGAAGACCTGCGCGTCGGCGACGGCCACCTCCGCACCCGACAGGAATTCCTGCTGGGTGGCCAGGAATTCCTTCTCCTCCGCCGTCTCGTACATCTGCAGCAACGAGAACACCCGCTGCTCCGCCTCCAGCGCGCGATTGCAGAGGTCCCGCGCCACGCCGTAGAGGTGGTCGAAGGACCAGGCGGGGACGAACTCGTCCGTGTAGCCGTACCAGTTCAGGCCGGCGTCGATCGCGTCGATCTTGGCTTCGCAGTAAAGATAGAGGGTATAGAGCTCGTCCTTGATGAGCGTCTGGGGCGGGGCGGACTCGTCCCCATGGTCGACGTAGACGTCCACGTCGCCGCCGACTTGGACGGGGTCGCCGGAGGTCTCCTCGTCCATCGCCGCCTCGGCAATCTCCTGGCCGGTGATGTTCTCGCCGCTCACGATGTCGGTCATGCCGTTCCAGTCGAAGTACTGGTCCAGGGTGGCGGTCGTCGAGTCGAGGCTGCGGGTCGAGTGCTCGATCGGTCGGCGCACGACGAGGAACGTGTCCTCCATCACCTGGTGGGTCAGCCCGTCCACGGTGGTGTACTGCACGTTGAGTGTCGTCAGGTTGGACAGCTTGCGCGTCGACGGATGGCCGACGAAGGTGCCGGTGTTGACCGCGTTGATGGTATTGAAGACGCCGCTGATGGCCACGCGCGCCTCGGTCGAGAACTCGGGATACGCCTGGCCGATGGCGCACTTGACGTCGGCATAGTAGGACCGTGCCGTGTCGCGGCGGTCCTGGCGATACTCGGTGTCGGCCACGAAGATGAGAACGCGGGCGTAGCTGTTGAGCTCGTAGAAATGACCGGCGTTCGCTTCGAAGAGTGTCGAGCAGGCCAGCAGATCCGAATTGAAGAACGTCGACGACGGATCCATGGATGCGACGTCGCGGACGATCGCACCGCCGGCCGAGTAGGTGTTGACGCGCTGGCCGCCCAGCTGCGTGGCGAGCGTCATCTGCCCGGTGTTGGCGTAGGCCTCCCGCAGGCCGAGCGGGATCTGCGAGGCGTAGACGTAGGGGGCCACCGCGGCAAAGGCGCCGGCGCTGGTCCAGACTGCTTCGTCGAACAGCAGGTCTTCCGTCTGCGTGGAGGCGAGGCGGGGTGCCAGCACCTCGCGCTCGTAGTCGCGGGCGAACGTGCTCGTGAGCGGGACGAAGCGCGCCGACGTCCGTCCGCTCTCGCCCGGCAGGACGAGGAATCTCGTGAACGGCGTGACATCCGGGCGCTTCAGGAAGTCGGCCGGATACGTCGCCCGTGCCTCGTCCGAGAGCATCGCGGCGGCTGGTTCGACCTGCCGTCCCGTCGTGCCCGGCTCCTGGACCCGCCACAGATCGGGCAGCAATGTCTCGATGTCGCCGATGACCAGATCGGCGCCGATGCGATCGAAGACGTCGAGGCCCGCTTCCGTGTCGTAGAGCGCACCGACGGCACTCGAGCCCAGGTTGCGGTGCAGCAGCGCCTGATCCTGCGCTTCGAAGTCCCGGGCCAGCGCCGTGCCGGGGGCGGCGGTCAGGCCCCGGGCGAGGTCGTCGTTGGCCCGTGTGAGCTCGACCTGTGTCTTCTCCAGCGTCGCCCGGTGGATGGCCGATCGCGCCTTCTTCGGAAGCTGATGGATGGGTGCCCCGCCGAGGGCGTCGCGCAGCTCTTTCTTCCGGCGCGGATCGAGCTCGTCGTAACCGAAGCCGCGGAGGCGATACGGGGCTCGTTCGCCGCCACGCCGCAGCGCCATGACCGGCGCGCCCATCGGCGCGTCCTCGTCACCCGGCAGATCGACGAGCAGACGTCGCGTGACCTCGACGCACGTCGCGAGGTTGAGCCCGTCGACGTCGTCGACCGCCCGAGCGGCTCCGGTCTCTTCCGCCAGGCGATGCCACTGGCGGCGGGCGTCCCGGTAGCCGGCGATCGCTTCCGCCCAGTTGCGGCTGCGCAGGCCGACGTGGCCGCGAACGACCGCGCTCTGGAACCGGTGGAGCCGGCCGAGCCGGGTCGCAAGCGCCGCGTCGCCGGGCGTCGTCCCGGCATCGCCGGCGAGGCCTTCGTAGAAGGCCGCCTGACGCGAGGCGGTGGCCGCCGTGAACGGGACCGGGAAGAAGCGGTTCTTGATCCTGGTCAGCGCGCCCAGCCTGTTGCGGACCTGGATCTTGGCCGCGACTCGCCACCGCTTGCCGTGTCCCTGCTTCGCGAGCGCGGCCGGCCGGGCGTGTGGAGGAGCGACCAGCGCCTTCAGGATGCGATCGAGCGTCGCCTGGCTCTGGTGCGCCAGTTCCGCGAGCGAGGTGATGCCCTCGGCGTCGTAGAGGTGCGTCGCCGTGAACAGATCCATCCCGTCCAGGTTCAGCAGCGCGGTGAGCATCCAGGCGCGCTCGACGTCCTTGGCCGAATAGTCGTCGGGGAGGGGCGAGAGGTACTGCACGACCTGGGCGGGCGTGTAGCGGAGCAGCTTGCGGGCGTGGTGGAACCCGCGCCTCTGCATGTCCGCCAGCAGGCGCGGATGATCGGTGAAGACGACACGATTCAACTCGCGCAGCGTCGGGATGAACAACGTCGTGTCAGCGGGAAGCCTGTCGGCATCGGCCAACGGCGCGGGCAGGCCCCGCGTGGCCGACCGAATCGCGTGGCAGACCTTCTTCAGGTCGACGTCCCGCACTTCGCCCGGCGGGCCCTCGAGCGCGTAGTAGGCGCGGCTGACGCTCGCCAGCGAGTCTCCGGTTGCGGTCGAGTGAATGGCGTTGGCCACGGTGCTGCTCCTAGCGTGGTTGGGGGACACTGGCGCGGCCGTCGCGGTGGCGCACGGCCCGAATGGCTGCCCGCACGCACGCCTCGGAGGTGCCCGCGCTGCCTGGGCACATGGCGACCGACACGCCGATCCCCGCCTGCGCGAGGACGTTGGCGCGCTGGTTCCCGGCAGCGACGAAGACGGGGATGTCCCGCTGCATGAGGGTCCGGATCGCGTCCATGAGCTGTCGTGTGAACCGATCGCGCGGCGTCGCCCCTCTCACCCCGAGAGGGATGGCGATGGCGCCGATCCCGTGCAGCGTGGCCAGCGTCTCCGGAAGGTCGAGGCCAGGCGGAATCCATCGGATGGCGGGCGAGCCAGCCTCCAACTGCGCGCTGGCGTACATCAGCCGCCCATGCGGGCTATCGGGGTGGTCGACGATCGCGATGACATCAGACAGCTCGGCCATGACCGCTCCTTGGAGCCCACGGAGTCCGTTTTGCGTGCGCTGTCTGTGATCGCGTCGTCAGCGCGCGGAAGTGGACACGGCGTGTCTGGCGCCCACGGCGTCGACGTGCCGAGCTGTCGATCGGGGTTCGCGATCAGGCGCTGGCCTCAGCCGGGCGGGCGGCCGAGCGCCGCGAGACTGTCAGCCCGGGGGACTGGCGCTCGAAGGGCGAGCCGGGGAGCGGCGCAGCCGGGGAGCAGGAGAACCCCCGTGAGCAACCAGAACGAGCGAAGCGAGTCGTGGTGCGGCGGCCGGCGAGCGTAGCGACGCCGGCACAGAGGGACTCGCGCTCGAAGGGCGAGCCGCGCAGCGGCGTAGCCCGAGAGCAGGAGAACCCCCGTGAGCAACCAGAACGAGCGAAGCGAGTCGTGGTGCGGCGGCCGGCGAGCGTAGCGACGCCGGCACAGAGGGACTCGCGCTCGAAGGGCGAGCCGCGCAGCGGCGTAGCCCGAGAGCAGGAGACCCCCCGTGAGCAACCAGAACGAGCGAAGCGAGTCGTGGTGCGGCGGCCGGCGAGCGTAGCGACGCCGGCACAGAGGGACTCGCGCTCGAAGGGCGAGCCGCGCAGCGGCGTAGCCCGAGAGCAGGAGACCCCCGTGAGCAACCAGAACGAGCGAAGCGAGTCGTGGTGCGGCGGCCGGCGAGCGTAGCGATGCCGGCACAGGGGGACTCGCGCTCGAAGGGCGAGCCGCGCAGCGGCGTAGCCCGAGAGCTGGAGAACCCCCTTGAGCGCCAGAACGAGCGAAGCGAGTGATGGTGCGAAAGGGGGGACTCGAACCCCCACGGTATTGCTACCGCCAGCCCCTCAAGCTGGTGCGTCTGCCAATTCCGCCACTTTCGCGAGGAGGGCGCCTCCGGACGCGCCCCGTGGAGGCGGCAAGCCCGAAGCCGAACCGGCATTCTAGCACGCGTCCGGGGGCCAGGGCGGCCGGCCGGCCGGCGGTCACCCAAGGCCCATGGCTTCGGTGGATGGCGCCCCCACCCGAGGTCGGCGGTTGTGCAGCGCCGGCGCCTCACCTATGCTGAGCCGACCGGACCAAGCTCCCGAGAGGCGCGCACGGACAGGACGAAAGGCAGGTCACGCGATGAAGGTCACGTGGAACACCGTCCACCGGATCGAAACGATTGCCGTGGTGGTCACGGTGGTGATCATCGGGGTCGCCTTCGTCTTCTCCAAGCTGTGAGCCGATCGGCTCACGCGTCCCGCAGCACGTCCGCCGGATCCAGGGCGGCGGCCCGCCGGGCCGGGATCAGGCAGGCGGCGAACGCGGCGGCCAGGAGCGCGGCCGGCACGCCGATCAGCACCCGCGGATCGGTCGCGCTGACGCCGAACAGGATCGACGTCATCAGCCGGCTGGCGAGGAGTGCCGTGCCGATCCCGACGACGACGCCGGCGATCACCAGCCGGAGGCCATTGACGACCACCAGGCGTCGGACCTGCGCCGGCTCGCCGCCGATCGCCAGGCGGATGCCGATCTCGCGGGTGTGCTGCTGGACGAAGTGGGCCATCACGCCGTAGATGCCGACCAGCGACAGCACCAGCGCGCTGCCGGCGAACAGGCCGATCAGCACGGTGAGATAGCGCGGCGTCGCCAGCGCCTCGGCCATCAGGTCGTCGCCTGTCGCGACATCAGAGAGCGCCAGCCCGGCATCGAGCTCGCGGACGGCCTGGCGCACCGCGACCGAGAGTCGCGGCCGGGTCGCCGGCGGTCCGGACGACGAAGAACGCGCTCGGCTGACCCACCAGCGGGTAGTAGACCGTGCCGTCCGCCTGGTCGGCGTCGAGGCCGGTCCAGCGGACGTCGCCGACCACGCCGACGACGGTCGTCCACGGGCAGGTCGTGCAGCCGCCGTTGCGGAAGCGGCGCCCGAGGACATCGTCGCCGGGAAAGAACCGCTTCGCCCAGGCGCGATCGACGACGACCACGTCGTCCCGGAGCGACTGCTCGTCGAGCAGGCGCCCGCGCTCCAGCGTCAGCCCGGTCGCCTTGAAGAAGCCGGTCGAGACGCCCACCCACGGGCAGACCGGCTGGTTCCCGCCGGCCGGCGTCGGGCGGTCCTCGAGGTCGAAGTTGTTGGTCTGGCCGCTCTCGCTCGGCGGCCGGCTGTCGGACAGCGCCGCGCTCTGGACGCCGGGGAGCGCCGCCAGTCGTTCGAGGGCGCGCTTCCAGAACGCCTCGCGGTCGGCCGGCTCCGGATAGCGGGCCCGCGGCAGCGACACGGAGGCCGTGAGCATCTGCGTCGTGTCGATGCCGACCGGCACGCGGCTCAGGCCATCGAGGCTGGCCAGGATCAGCGCGCCGGCGACGAGGAGCGGCGTGGCCAGGGCGAACTCGGCGGCCACCAGCGCGCGCTGGACGCGACGCGGCGTCGGCGCGTCGGTGGACGAGCGCCCGCCGGAGCGGAGCGCCTGGTCGACGCGGAGCCGCGCGCCGTACCACGCCGGGACGATGCCGATGACGACGCCGCTGGCGGCGGCCAGGCCGGCCAGCCACGCGATGGCGTTGGCGGAGAAGCGTACCTCGTCGATGCGTGGCACGTAGTCGCCGCCGTAGAGCGCGATCAGGCGCAGGGCGACCGCGGTGACGCCGAGCCCGATCAGCGCCGCGCCCGCCGTCAGCAGCGCAGCTTCGACCAGGACGTGCTGCAGCAGCCGGCCGGTCGAGGCGCCGAGCGCGCCGCGAATCGCCAGCTCGCGGCCGCGGTGCAGGCTGCGCGCGATCAGCAGGTTGACGGCGTTGGCGCAGGCGATGAGCAGGACGCCGGCGACCGCGGCCAGCACGAAGCCGAGCGTCGAGCCGATGTCGCCGACGACGCGCGCCTTCAGATTCTCGAGTCCCCAGGTCGCCTTCTCGTTCTGGAACGACGACCGCCAGATCGGAAAGAGGCGCGCGTTCGTGCCGCGCAGCGTCTCCGCCGCCGCCGGCAGCGACAGCCCGGGGCGCAGCCGGCCGAGGACCGTGAGGAAGAACGGACCCTTGCGCGTCGGCGTCGGCCAGCGGGCCGGCGAGAAGATCGCGATGTCGCGTTCGAGCGGGCCGAACGTGCGCTGCAGCACGCCGACGACCGTGGCGCTGGCGCCGTCGATGGTCACCGCCCGCCCCAGCACCGACGGATCGCGGCCGAAGCGGCGGTCCCAGTAGGCGTAGGTCAAGACGACGATCCGATCGTCGCGGGCATCGTCGGAGGCATCGAACAGCCGGCCGATGTGCGGCGTCTGGCCGAGCAGCGGGAAGTACGAGCCGGTCACGGCCCGGGCCTGGACCCGTTCGGCGGCGTCGCCATCCGCCACCGTCACCTGCTGGCGCTGATAGGCGGCCACCGCGGTGAACGCCGGGTGACTGGCTTCGAGGGCGCGGTAGTCGACGACCGACAGCGGGAACCGGTGCGGCGGGTTGTCGGTGTAAATCCACTGCAGCCGTTCGGCGTCGGCGTAGGGCAGCGGGTTGACGACGACGGCGCGCGTGACGACGATGGCCGCGACCGTCGCGCCCAGCGCGACGCCCACGGTCAGGACGATCGTGGCCGCCAGCGTCGGCACGCGGGCGAGGCTGCGCAACGTGTGGCGCACGTCGGACCAGAGATGCGGCATGGTGGTTCCTCGAGACAGGACGGCACGCCCGCGATCGGCGAGCAGCAGCCACGGATAGATCCGGCGCTGGCGGCGAAGCCAGCGATCGGCGGCGACGACGCCATCACGGCGCCGGCGGTACTCGTAGAGCTCGGCGAGGTCGTTCTCGATCGTCCGCCGATCGGATGTCTCGACGAGCAGGTGGAAGAGCCACTCCATGTCAGGCCTTCCGCGCGCGCAAGGCGCGGTCGAATCCCTGCCACAGTCGCGCGTGCTCGGCGCGGTGCGCCTCGATGGCCGCCAGGCCTTCCGGCGTCAGGGTGAAATAGCGGCGGGCGCGGCCGCTGTCGGGCTCGTCGAGGCGTGACTCGACGAGGCCCTTCCGCTCCAGCCGCTGCAGCGTGATGAAGACCGCCGCCTGGGCCACCGGCCGGCCGGTGCGCTGCTCGAGCGCGAGCACCAGCGGCACGCTGTAGGTGTCGCCCTGCTCGTGCAGCATGGCCAGCAGGACGTGCAGTTCGAAGTGCTGGAGGGTCGGCGTCGACATGGCGTCGGCGCCAGCCTATCACTAACAGCGTTAGTCGTCACGTCCGAGTCGTGAGGCCGTAGTCCCCGGGGATCACGCGGGCCAGGCGCCGCCGGAAGCTCCAGGTTCCGCCCGGCCAGATCGAGGCGTTGCGGCCGGTGCGATCGAGATACCAGCTGCGACACCCGCCGCTGTTCCACACCGTTCCCTGCAGGCGGCGGTCCATCTCCCGCACGTAGTCCGCCTCGGCCTCGGCGGACGGTTCGACGCTGGCGGCGCCGTACCGTTCCATCAACCCGAGCACGCCGAGCAGGTGCTCGATCTGGGCCTCGATCATCAGCACCTCGGAGGTGTGGCCGAGGCCGGTGTTGGGGCCGACCAGGATGAACAGGTTGGGGAAGCCGGCGACGGTCGTGCCCATGTAGGCCTTCGGGCTGCCCTGCCACTGCTCGGCCAGCGAGCGGCCACCGCGGCCGCGGATGGAGGGCGCGAGCACCGGGTCGGTCGGCCGGAAGCCGGTGCCGAAGACGATCGCGTCCGCGTCGCGGCGCGATCCGTCGGCCGCGACGACGGTCCGGCCGTCGATCGCGGCGACCGCGGCGCCGATCACCTCGACGTTCGGCTGCACCAGCGCGGGGTAATAGTCATCGGCGATGAGGACCCGCTTGCACCCCATGCGGTAGGCGGGTGTCAGCGTCCGTCGCACGCCGGCGTCGGCGACGGCTGCCGCGAGGTGCCGCCGCGCCACCGCTTCGAAGGGCGGAGCCAGCCACGGGTACCGGAAGGGGAGTCCCACCAGCTCGTGCTGCACGTCGCGCGCGGTGCGGACGGCGCGCTGCGTCGCCGGGATCCGGCGATACAGGGCCCGCCGCCACGCCGGGATGGCGCCATCGCGGCGCGGCACGACCCAGGCCGGCGTGCGCTGGAACACGTGCAGCCGATCGACGAGCGGCTGGATGCGTGGAATGAACTGCGCGGCCGACGCGCCGGTGCCGACGACGGCCACGCGCAGGCCGCGCAGATCGAGGTCGTGCCGCCAGCGCGCCGAATGGAACGCGGCGCCGGGAAAGGTGTCGAGCCCGGGCACATCCGGCAGCACCGGCTCGCTCAGCGGACCGGTCGCGAGCACGAGCACCGCCGCGCGATAGGTCCCCGCGCTCGTCTCGATCGTCCACCGCGCCGCCGCGGCGTCCCACGTCGCGCCGGTGACCTCGTGCCGGTAGCGCACGTGCGGCGTCACGCCGAACGCATCGGCGGTGCGGCGCAGGTAGGTCCAGATCTCGTCCTGGCTGGCGAACTTTCGCGTCCATTCCGGCCACGGCGCGAACGAGAGCGCGTAGAGGTGCGACTCGACGTCGCAGGCGCAGCCCGGATACGTGTTGTCGCGCCACGTCCCGCCCAGGTCCGCGGCGCGTTCGAGGATCACGAAGTCCGGCCGCCCGTCTGCCGCAGGCGGATGGCCGTCGCGATGCCGCCGAACCCGGCGCCGATGATCGCGATGCGGACGTCGCGTCGGTCCGGCGCCGGCGCCGGGCTGGCGGATGCTGCCCTCACGCCGCCGAGGCTATCACCGCCGCCGCGGCCGCACTCAGTCGGTGCGCAGCGCCCGGATCGGCGAGATCGACGCGGCGCGGCGCGCCGGCACGATCGCCGCGACGAACGCCGAAGCCGCCAGCGCCAACACGCCGGCGCCCAGGGCCACCGGATCCCAGAACGACACGCCGTACAACTGCGACGAGAGCAGGTAGCCGGCGCCGACGGCGAGCGGCAGGCCCAGGACCAGCCCGACGCCGACGCGGCGGAAGGCGCTGCCGAGCACCATGCCGACGACCCGCGGGCGGCCGGCGCCGAGCGCCATCCGCACGCCGATCTCCCGGGTGCGCTGCGCGACGGCGTAGGCGGTGACGCCGTAGAGGCCGATGGCGGCGAGGAGGAGGGCGACGATGCCGAACAGCCCGGCGAGGCTGGCGACGGCGCGCTGCTGATCGAAGGCGCGGTCGATCTGCTGCTGCAGCAGCCGCACGCTGGTGACGGTGAGGTTGGGATCGGCGGCGGCCAGCGTCCGCATCAGCACCGGCTCGAGGGTCGCCGGTGTCTGATCGGTGACCAGCATGATGCCGCGGATGAAGTGCGACGCGGTCTCGATCCGCTTCATCATCGGGTTGGGGTAGTTCACCGTCTGCGCCAGCGGCACGTAGAACATCGGCCGCACCGGCTGGTCGAAGCCGAAGCCGGCGAAGCGCGCGTCGCGCACCACACCGACGATGCGGAAGGTGTTGACGTGCTCGGGGATGTTCAGGCCGAAGTGCTGGTCGATCGGATCTTCGTCCTTGGTGAAGAAGCGCCGGACGAACGACTCGTTCACCACCGCCACGGCCTCCGACGGGCCGGCGTCGCGCGCGTCGAAATGGCGACCGCGGACCAGCTTCACGCCGAGGTCCTGCAGATACGTGGCGCTGACGCGATCCCAGGACGCCCCGGACTGCTGGCCGGGCTGCGGCAGCGGTTTGCCGGCGATCAGCACCCCTTCGCCCCAGTTGTCGGTGAACGGGTTGTAGAGCGCCAGCCCGCCGCCGCGCACGCCGGGCAGCCGCTTGAGCCGATCCTCGACGTCGCGATAGAGCGCGTCGAGCTTCTCCGGACCGTAGCTGGCCGGCGGCCGGTTCAACTGCACCAGGACGCGGCCGGCGAGCGGGAAGCCGAAGTCCTGTTTCTCCAGGTTGGCGAGGCTGCGCGCCAGCAGCAGCGAGCCGACGACCAGCACCACCGACACCGCCGCCTGCAGGACGACCAGCGCCTTGCGCGTGAAGGACGAGTGATCGCCGCTGCTGCGGCCGGCGCCGCGCAGCGCCTCGATCGGGTTGGTGCGCGTGGCGAACCAGGCAGGGGCGGCGCCGAACAGCGACGCCGGTGAGCAGCGCCAGCCCGAAGGCGAAGGCGAGCACCAGCGGCGACGGCATCGTGTCGATCGGCAGGAAGGTGGTGCCGGCGAAGGCCAGCGCCAGCAGCAGGCGGGCCGTCCCGACCGCCACGGCGAGGCCGATGACGCCGCCGCCGACGGCGAGCAGCACGCTCTCGACCAGCGCCTGCGTGATGATGCGCCGGCGCGAGGCGCCCAGCGCCAGCCGCACCGCCGTCTGGCCGCGCCGCGCGACCGCCCGGGCCAGCAGCAGGTTGGCGACGTTGGCGCAGGCGATGAGGAGGACCAGCGCGCAGACGCCGAGGAGGATGCGCAGGCTGCGGCTGTACTGCTCGCGCATGATGCCGACGCCGCCGCCGGCCGGCACGACGGCGATCGACTGCTGCGGCAGGTCCTTGATGACGCTGGCCATCCAGTTGGCCGGATACCCGGCGTCGTGCTGCAGCCACTGGCGCAGGATGCCGGTCAGACGCGGTGCGATGCCGTCCACCGTGGCGCCCGGCCGCAGCCGGCCGATGACGCGCAGCCACGCCGACACCGGCTGGCGCAGCAGGGTCGTCTCGCCGGCGATCAGCGGCTCCTGCTGCAGCGGAATCCACAGGTCCGGCGGATCGCCGCGCAGCGTCTCGCCGAAGAAGCCCGGCCCGGTCACGCCGACGATGGTGAAGGGCTGTCCCTCGAGGACCAGCGTGGCGCCGACGATCTTCGGGTCGGCGCCGTAAGTGCCGGACCAGGCGTGGTGGCTCATGACCACGACCGGCGGCGCCGCCGCGCTGTCGTCGGCCATCGTGAACACGCGGCCGCCGAAGGCCGGGACGCCGAGCGTCGAGAAGTAGCGGCCGTCGACGTAGATCGACCGCAGTGCCCGGGCCGTCTGCTCCACGCCGGGCCGCCGTGCGCTGACCCGCCCCATGCCGGCCTGGAAGGCCGTGAGCTGCTCGAACTCCGGCAGGTCGGCCTTCAGTCGCTCGAACAGCGGGTGCGAGAACATGCCCCAGCGATCCTGCGTGCCGCCCTGGACACAGCAGTTGTCGCCGTCCCCGATGCGGTAGAGCCCGGCGGGATCGCCCACCGGCAGCGATCGCAGCATCACCGCGTGGATGAGCGTGAAGATGGCGGTGGTGCCGCCGATGCCGATGGCCAGCGTCAGCACGGCGGTCACGGTGAAGATCCGTGCCGTCCAGAACTGGCGCAGTGCGTGCCGGATGTCGGCCGGAAGGGTCCCCACGATGTGCTCCTGCCTGAGGGGGCGGCCGTATCGGGCGCGCCGCCGCAAGCCGGTAGACGGAGTTCGACGGCGATCGGTTGCCTTGGCTACCGCGGGCCGGGCCACGGCCGTGGCGGCGGCGGGCGGTGCACGGCTCGACGCCGGCTGGTCCCCCGGCGTCGCTGCCTGCGTCCAGGACGGCGACGTAGAGATCGTCGTCGTCGTCGAGGTCGGCGTCGTCGACGGGCTGGCGGGACGAGAAGGCGACGACACGGCCCGTCCGATCGACCGCGCCGCCGCTGCTCGCGCTCCACCACGCCTCGCGCGCCCCGACCCCGCCGCTGACGCGATCGACGGCGCCGGTCGCGAGGTCCAGCCGGTAGACGTCGGAGACGAGGTTGAGATCGGGGAACGGGCCGCAGCGGCCGGCGCACGGCAGGTCGGACGCGTCGGTGCCGAAGACGACGAACCGGCCGTCGCCGCTGAGCACCGGGCTGCGGCTGGACCCGTCCGCGACGCCGTCCGAGGCGGTGCGCGTGAGGAGTCGCAGCCGGCCCGTGTCGCGCTCGTGCAGATACAGCTGCGGCCGGCGCGTCCGTCGCTCGACCCCGGCGAGGTTGGAGGCGACCGAGACGAACACCGTGCGCCGGCCGTCGCCGCTGATCGTCGGGTGGAAGCTGGCGCCGTCGGGGACATCGCCGCTCCGCGTCGCGCTGAGGCGGCGCGTCTCGCCCGTCACCAGGTCGCGGACGAAGACGCTCCGGACCGGCGCGTCGGGGCGGGCGCGCGCCGCGGCGTCGATCGGTGCCGTCGACGTGAACGCCACCAGTCGGCCGGCGCTGCTGATCACCGGTGTCCAGCTCTGGCCCGAGGCCGAGTGTCCGCCGGTGTCGGTGAGGCTGATGCGCCGCACCGTGCCGTCGGCGGCGTCATGGAGGTAGATGTCGCTGCCGCCGTGGTTGGCGTCGGGACCGGCGACGAGGTCGGTGGCCTGCGATTCGAAGACGATGTAGCGCCCGTCGTCGCTGAGGTCGGCCAAGCCGCTCCAGCCCTGGCCGGGCCGGCCGGCCGGGGTGTGCGAGACGAGCGTCGTCGTCCCGGTCGCTCGATCGCGGCGGAGCACCTGGCTGCCGAGCGGCTCGAGCCCGGCCGCCGTCAGGTTCGGCGCGATCGACGTGAACACGAGAATTCGGCCGTCGCCGCTCAGCCGCGGCTGCTGGCTCGACCCGTTGGCGGCGCCGCCGCTCGCCGTCACGCTCTCGAGCGCGATCGCGCCGGTGGTGCGATCGACGGTGTAGACGTCGTCCACCGTGTTCACGTCGGCGGCGGTGAGGCGACCCAGCGAGACGAAGGCCACGATGCGTCCATCGGCGCTGAGGTCGCGCGGCGGATCCCGAGGCGCCGCCGATCTGCTGGCGCGCGACGAGCCGTGCCGCCTCGCAGGGCCTCTCCACCGGCCTGCTCTCGGTGAGGCGGCTTGCCGGGATGCGCGCCCCTGCCAGGGCGACCGCGGCCAGCAGGGGAGCGACGACCCGGGCCGCGCCGGCGGCGGGCCGGGCCATCACCGTCCCCGGAAGGCCGTGAGCTCGGCATCGGCGGCGAGATACTCGCCGGCGACGCGTCGTCCGATTTGGCGCGCGCGTTCGGTTTCGAACGGTCCGTTCGCGATCGGATCCGGCGACACGCCGCACCCCGCTGCGACCGGCCCAGGACGCGAGGTCGACGCCATCGAGCTGCTCGACGATGTGCTCGAACTCGTGCGCCAGGAGCTCGACGACCGCCATCGGATCGCCGCCCGGCACTTCGACGATCGCGGTGCGCAGCTGTCCGTCCAGCCGCGTCATCGCGGTGCGCGCCTGCGTTCGTCCGCCCCGGGCGAAGTGTCCCATCGAGACGGTCACGTCGAGGCCCGGCTCGCGCGCCAGCCGCACCACCTGCCGACGGAAGGTGGGCGCCCGCCGGCACATGTCGGCGACGAGCGCCTGTCAGTCCCGGCGCGAGACGCAGGCGGCCGGCCAGCGCTTCGCACCGGGCCGCCGGCGCCATCCACGGGCCCGGTACGCCGGTCGCCGTCGACACGCCGGACAAGGCCAGAGCGGCGAACAGGATGTGCAGCATGGCGACTCTCATCCGCAGCCCGACGTGCCCTCGTGCGCAGAGCTCCGACCGATTCATGAGCGTCCGGATCCGGCCACTGCACGAAATCGACACGCCGCTGCGAACCGTGTGGTTCCTGCCGTCGTCAGGCTGATGCCGGCGGCAGGCTGCTCCCTTGGACGACGTTCGCGATGGATCCGTTGGTACGAAGTGACGATCGAGTCGCGCGCTTCGTTCGAAGCAAACTACGCGACGGAGAGCCCGCCGGTTAACCACGTCGTGACCACGTCCCGGATGCGCGGCGTTGATACGCGCGCGGCGCGGTGTAGGGTTGCACCGTCCCGCGCTATGCTTGGCCTCCGCTCCCGTCGGAGCGGGGCACGAGGAGAACCTGCATGATCACGAGACGGCAACTGGTGGGCGCCGCGGCCGCGCTGGCCGTGAGTGTCGCGATGGCCGGGTCGGCGTTCGCCGCCGACATCACGGGCAAGTGGAAGTCGGAGTTTCAGGGCCCGGACGGCAACAGCCGGACCAACGTCTTCACCTTCGAGGTGAAGGGCGAGGCCGTCACCGGAACGGTGACCAGCTCGATGGCGCCGGAGCCGGCGAAGATCGAGGAAGGCACGCTGAAGGGCGACGCCATCAGCTTCAAGGTCACCCGCAGCATGGGCGGGAACGACATCAAGCTCAGCTACACCGGCACCGTCAAGGGTGACGAGATTCCGCTGAAGGTGTCGGCTGACGCGGGCGGCCAGACGTTCGAGTTCGAGATCGTCGCCAAGCGCGAGAAGTAGCGCCCGGCGCCGCGTCCCCGCGTCACCGCGGGGACCGGCGTGCTGGCGGGGCTACTGCGGCGGGCGGGGCGCTTCGACCGGCGCCGGGCCAGTGGTCGGCGCCGCGGGCGCCGACGATGAGGCGGCACCCGACGGCGGCGTGGCCGGCGCGTTCGAGGGCGCCACGGGCGGCGGCGTCGGCTGGGCCGCACCAGGGGCTGGCGGCGCACCGGCCGGCGTGCCCGGCGCGGGCGTCGGCGTCACCGGCGTCGCCGGCTGCGTGGCGGCCGGCGGTTTCGGGGCGTCGATGCCGCCCAGCAGCGAGGTGCCGGCCGTCCCGAGGTAGGCCAGCGCGATCGCGCCGATCATGAAGAGACCACCGAGGACGGCGGTCGCCTTGGACAGGACGGTCGCGCCCTGGCGGGCGCCGAAGGCCGTCTGGCTGCCGCCGCCACCGAACGCGCTCGCCATGTCCCCGCCCTTACCCTGCTGGAGCAGGACGACGATCAGGAGCAGGAAGCAGACCAGGACGTAGATGGTCGCGACGAGGTAGTAGAGCATAACGGCCTAGTATACCTTGCTGGGCGGGCGAGGATTCAGGCCCGGGCGGCCTGGAAGTTGGTGACGATCTTGGCAAAGCCGTGCGGGTCGAGGCTGGCCCCGCCGACCAGGGCGCCGTCGATGTCCGGCAGGGCCGCCAGGGCGGCCACGTTGTCGGGCTTGACGCTGCCGCCGTAGAGGATGTGGCACTTCTCGGCCGCGTCCGCCCCGAACCACTGCTTGAGCCGCTCGCGGATGTGGGCGTGGGCCTCGCCGGCCTGCTCGGGCGTGGCGTTGCGACCCGTTCCGATGGCCCAGACCGGCTCGTAGGCCAGCACGAGGTCGCCCACCTGCTCGGCGGACAGGCCGTCGAGGCCGGCCTTCACCTGACGATCGAGGACGGCCAGCGTCTGGTTGCCCTCGCGCTCCTCGAGCGTCTCGCCGACGCAGACGATGGGGCACAGCGCGCCCTGGATCGCCGCCAGCGTCTTGCGGTTGACGACCTCGTCGGTGTCGCCGAACATCCGCCGGCGCTCCGAGTGGCCGACGATCGCGAACTCCGCCCCGGCCTCCTTGAGCATGCCGGCGCTGATCGCCCCGGTGAAGGCGCCTTCCTTCTCCCAGTAGACGTCCTGGCCGGCGACGCCGACGGTGCTGTTGCGCGAGGCTTCGGCGACGGCGTGGAGCGCCGTGAACGGCGGCGCCACGACGATCTCCACGTTGTCCACGTTCTTGACGAGCGCCCGGAATTCCTTGGCGTAGGCGACGGCCTCGTGCACCGTCTTGAACATCTTCCAGTTGGCGGCGAGGAACGGGGCGCGCGTCATGTCGGCTCCTACTTCTTTTCCGGCAGGGCGGCCACGCCGGGCAGGGTCTGGCCGCCGAGGAACTCGAGCGACGCGCCGCCGCCCGTCGAGATGTGGCTGATGCGATCGGCCACGCCGGCCTTGACGACCGCCGCGATCGAGTCGCCGCCGCCGATGATCGTCGTGCCCTTGACGCTGGCGACCGCTTCGGCGACCGCGTTGGTGCCGGTGGCGAAGGCGTCGATCTCGAACACGCCCATCGGGCCGTTCCAGACCACCGTCTTCGCCGTCGCGACGAGGGCGGCGTAGGCCTTGGTGGTGTCGGGGCCGATGTCCAGGCCCATGCGATCGCCGATCGCCGGGTCGGTCACCGCGAGCACTTCGGACGGCGCACCGGCTTCGAGCTTCGGCGCGACGACGTGATCGGTCGGCAGCGCCAGCGTGATGCCGGCCGCCTTGGCCCGCGCCTCGAGATCCTTCGCCTTGTCGAGCAGATCGTCCTCGACCAGCGACTTGCCGACCGCGACGCCGCGCGACTTGAGGAAGGTGTAGGCCATCGCCCCGCCGATGCAGAGCGCGTCGACCTTGCCGAGCAGGTTCTCGATCACCTCGAGCTTGTCCGACACCTTGGCGCCGCCGATGATCGCCACGAACGGCCGATCGGGGTTGTTCAGCGCCTTGCCGAGATAGGCGACCTCGGCGGCCATCAGCAGGCCGGCGGCGGCCACCGGCACATGGGCGACGATGCCTTCCGTCGAGGCGTGGGCGCGATGCGCCGATCCGAAGGCGTCGTTGATGTAGACGTCGATGCCCTCCGCCAGCTGCTTGGCGAAGCCGGCGTCGTTCTTCTCTTCCTCGGCGTGGAAACGCAGATTCTCGAGGAGCACCACGCCGGACGTGCCGGCGTCGGCGACGGCCGGGCCGACGCAGTCCTCGGCGAAGGCGACCGGCGAGCCGAGCAGCTCGGCCAGTCGCGTCGCGATCGGCTTCAGGCTCATCTCGGGGTTCGGCCCGCCCTTCGGCCGGCCGAGGTGGGAGGCGAGCCGGATGAGGCTCGCTCCCTGCTCGATCGCGTACTTGATCGTCGGCAGCGACGCCTTGATCCGCGTGTCGTCCTTGATCACCCCGCCCTTGAGCGGGACGTTGAAGTCGACGCGGATGAAGACCCGCTTGCCCTTGAGATCGACGTCCTTGACCGATTGCGTGGCCACGACTAGATACCCTTGGTCGCCATGTAGGTCAGCAGGTCGACGCAGCGGCTCGAGTAGCCCCACTCGTTGTCGTACCAGGAGAGGACCTTGACGAAGTTGCCGTCCATCACCTTGGTGTAGGCCGAGTCGATGATCGACGAGTGCGGGTTCTTCCGGAAGTCGACCGACACCAGCGGTGCGTCCTCGACGGCGAGGATGCCCTTCAGCGGGCCGGCGGCGGCGGCGCGGAACGCGCCGTTGATCTCGTCCGCGGTGGCGTTCTTGTCGAGCAGCGCGGCCAGGTCGACGACCGAGACGTTGGCCGTCGGCACGCGCATCGAGAAGCCATCGAGCTTGCCCTTGAGCTGCGGCAGCACTTCACCGACCGCCTTGGCGGCGCCGGTCGTCGTCGGGATGAGCGACAGCGCGGCGGCGCGGGCGCGGCGGATGTCCTTGTGCGGCAGGTCGAGCAGCTGCTGATCGTTGGTGTAGGAGTGGATGGTGGTCATCCAGCCCTTGCTGATGCCGAAGGTCTCGTGCAGCACCTTGGCGAACGGGGCGAGACAGTTGGTCGTGCACGACGCGTTCGAGATGACGATGTGCTTCGACGGATCGTAGCTCTCGTGGTTGACGCCCATCACGAAGCTGGCGTCGGGGCCGGTGGCCGGCGCGGTGATGATCACGCGCTTGGCGCCCGCGGCGATGTGCTTGGCGGCGTCTTCCTTCTTGGTGAAGAGCCCGGTGCCCTCGAACACCACGTCGACGCCGAGGTCCTTCCACGGGATCTGGGCCGGGTCGCGTTGCGAGACGACCTTGAAGAAGTCCTTGCCGACCGCGATGCCGCCGTCCTTGGCCTCGATGACCTGATCCAGGTTGCCGAGGATCGAGTCGTACTTGAGCAGGTGTGCCAGCGTCTTGGCGTCGGTCAGGTCGTTGACCGCGACGAAATCGATGTCCGCCTTCTTCTCGAGGGCCGCCCGCATGATGTTGCGACCGATGCGACCGAACCCGTTGATACCGACCTTGATTGCCACGAAATGCTCCAATCCGGGCCGGAACGAGGGCCCGTAAACCAGGGGATTTTATCGAGGCGCGCCGCCCCCGTCTACCTGGGTGGCCGGCTGGTCCTGCGTCTCTGGCTGGATCGTCGCACGGCGGGGGCCCGATCGGCGCATGACGATTCATGTTCTGGGCTATTCTTCGGGGGCATGTACCTGCTGTACAGCGTGCTGAGCGTGGTGGCGCTGATCGTCGCCTCGCCCTTCCTGGTCTACCAGGCGGTGCGCCATCGCAAGTACGTCCGCAGCCTCCGCCAGCGCCTCGGCTACCTGCCGCTCTCGTTCAACATCGACGGCGACGAGTCCATCTGGATTCACGCCGTGTCGGTGGGGGAGACCCTCACCGCGCGGGCCCTGATCGGCGAGCTGAAGGTCCGCTACCCGGGCTTGAAGCTGTTCCTCTCGACGACCACCATGACCGGCCACGAGGTGGCCCGGGCCCTGACCGACCTCGACGGCGTCTTCTATTTCCCGCTCGACTGGGGCTTCACCGTCCGCCGCACCCTGGACGTGGTGCGGCCGCGGCTCTTCGTCATGATGGAAACCGAGATCTGGCCGATGCTGCTGCGCGAATGCCGCGAGCGGGGCGTCGCCACCATGCTCGTCAACGGCCGCATCTCGAAGCGCTCGTTCGCCCGCTACACGCTGGTGCGGCGCTTCTTCCGCCGGGTCCTCGACGACGTCGACCGCTTCTGCATGCAGAGCGAGGAAGCGGCCCGCCGCATCGTCGCCATCGGCGCCGACCCGGCCCGCGTCGTCGTCACCGGCAGCCTGAAGTTCGACTCGCTCGACTGGCCGGGCGTCGGTCCGCACGGGCAGAGCCGCGACCGCGTCCTGCGCTACTTCCGCCTGTCGCCCGGCCGCCCGGTGGTGATCGCCGCCAGCACGCTGCGGGGCGAGGATCAGGCGTCCTTCGAGGCCTTCCACCGGGTCCAGGCGCGCTGGCCGGACGCGCTGCTGGTGGTGGCGCCGCGGCATCCGGAGCGCTTCGAGGAAGTGACCCGGCTGGCCGCCGAGGAAGGCTTCCGCGTCGTCCGGCGGACGACGCTGCCGGTGGACGGCTCGCCCGACGCCGACGTGGTCGTGCTCGACACCATCGGCGAGCTGGCCCGGCTCTACCAGATCGCCAGCGTCGTCTTCGTCGGCGGCTCGCTGGTCGACGCCGGCGGCCACAACATCCTCGAGCCGGCGATGTTCGGCAAGGCCATCGTCTTCGGCCCGCACATGCACAACTTCGCCGAGATCTCGGCCGAGTTCCTCCGCGGCAGCGCCGCCGTGCAGGTGTCGTCGACGCGCGAGCTGGGCGAATGTCTCGTCGACCTGGTCGGCGACGGGGTGCGGCGGGCCAGCCTGGGCGCCGCCGCCCGGGCCATCGTCGAAGGCAACCGCGGCGCCAAGGCCCGGACGATGGCGGTGGTCACCGCCCTGCTGCCGCCGCGCGAGACCGGACGCCGCGGCGTCGTCATGCCGTTCCCGACACGGCAGCGGTGACGGCGTGAGCGCGGACGCCGCCCGCCTCCATCCCGACGACCCCGGCGCCCGCGCGCTCTATGCCCGCGTCGCGGCGTGGCGCCGCCGCCGCTACGCGCAGCCCGGCCGGGCGCAGCGCCTGGCCCGGCCGGTGATTTCGGTCGGCAACGTCGCCAGCGGCGGCCGCGGCAAGACGCCGATCGTGGCTCGCCTGGCGCGCCTGCTGGTCGAGGCCGGCGAGCGGCCGGCGATCCTCTCGCGCGGCTACGGCCGGACCGATCCGGCCGACGGCGTCACCGTCGTCAGCGACGGCGTGCGGGCGCTGGCCGATCTGGCCCGGGCCGGCGACGAGCCGCTGATGCTGGCGCGCGGCGTCCCCGGCGCCGGCGTGTTCGTCTGTCCGGATCGCTTCTGGGCCGGCACCCTCGCCGAGCGCCGCTTCGGCGCCACCGTCCACCTGCTCGACGACGGCTTCCAGCACCTGCGGCTGGTCCGCGACGTCGACCTGGCGGTCGTCTCGGCCGCCGACGAGCGCGATCGCCCGCTGCCGCGCGGCGGCCTGCGCGAAGCGTTCGGCGCCGTGCGCCACGCCGACGCCCTCATCGTCACCGGCGAGACGCCGGCCGCGGCCGCGGCGCTGGCGGCGCGCTGGGGCGTGGCGCATGCCTTCACGGCGGTGCCGCGCCCGGCGGTGCCGCGCGCCGTCGAGCCGTGGGGCGGGCGCGGTGCGCCTGCCGCGCGATCGGCCCGTCGTCGCGGTCGCCGGCATCGCCCGGCCCGACGCGTTCTTCGGCGATCTCGCCGCGGCCGGCTGGCAGCTCGCCGACCGGCTGGCGTTCGCCGATCATCATCCCTTCACGCCGGCCGACGTCGACGCCATCGCCGGCCGCGTCCGCCAGACCGGCGCCGCTGCCGTCCTGACCACCGAGAAGGACGCCGTGCGGCTGCTGCCGCTGCGGCCGCTGCCGTTCACCGCCGCCTTCGTGCCGCTGACCGTCACCATCGAGCCGGAGGACGTCTTCACCCGGTGGCTGCTGGATCGGTTGGCGGCGGTGGCGCCGCGCGCCGCGGGCTCGGGACACTAGATGGCGTCGCCCTGGCGCTACGCGCTCGAGTACCGCGCGGTGGCCGCCGTCGCGGCCGCGGTGCGCGCCCTGCCGCAGTGGGCGAGCCTGGCGCTGGGGTCGGCGATCGGCTGGATCTTCTACGCCGTCGACGCGCCGCATCGCCGGCTCACCGTGGCCAACCTGTCGGCGGCCTTTCCCCACAAGCCGCCGCGCGAGATCCGGTCCATCGCCCGCGGCGTCTTCGTCCACTTCGGATCGCTGCTGACCGAGCTCCTGCGCTTCAGCGGCCTGCCGCCGGCGAAGATGCTGGCGGCGATCGAGTTCGAAGGCGAGGAGCGGGTCACGCACGCGCTCGCCGCCGGCCGCGGCGCGCTCTTCATCACCGGCCACTTCGGCTACTGGGAGCTGCACGCGATGGCGCACGCGCTGCGCTTCCCGCCGATCGGCGTGGTGGTGCGGGCGCTCGACAACGCCCGCCTCAACGACTGGATCGAGCGGTTGCGCACCGGGACCGGCAACTTCGTCATCCACCGCCGCGGCGCGCTGCGCCAGATCCTGCGCGCGCTCGGCGACAACAAGGGCGTGGCGATCCTGATCGATCAGCACATCCAGACCAGCGAGGCGGTGGTCGTCGACTTCTTCAACCGGCCGGCGGCGACGACGTCGGCGGTGGCGGCGCTGGCGCTGCGGACCGGCGCGCCGATCGTGCCGGTCTTCGCCGTGCGCCAGCCGGGCGGGCGCTACCGGATGATCTACGAGCATCCGGTGGTGCCGCCGCCGGCCGATCATCCCGACGCGGTGCGGGAGTTGACGCAGCGCTGCACCGACGTCCTCGAGATGTACGTGCGCCGCTATCCGAGCAACTGGCTGTGGATGCACCGGCGCTGGCGCGACCTGCCGCGCGGCGAGGACATCCCGGGCATGTTCCCGGCCGGAGCGCGCGAGGAATGACGCGCATCGTGGTCCGGGCGCCGAACTGGCTGGGCGACATCGTGATGGCCATCCCGGCGATCGCCGCGGTCCGGGCGGCCCACCCGACCGCGCACCTCGCGGTCGCCGCGCCCGCGGCGTTCGCCGACGTCTGCGCGGCCATCCCCGGCGTCGACGGCGTCGTGCCGCTGGCCGGCTCGGGGATCCGCGCCCTGGGCGCGCACGTCGACGCCTTGCGGGCCGGCGGCTTCGATGTCGCCATCCTCTTCACCAACTCGTTCGCCAGCGCGCTCGCGGCGTCACGCGCGGGGATCGCCGAGCGATGGGGCTACCGCCGCGATCTGCGCGGCCGGCTGCTGACGCGGGCGATCGCGCCGCGGCCGCGTCGCCGCGCCCCCGCTACGACTCCGCGCCGAGTCGTTGGCGGGGCCGCACCACAGCGCCTACTACCTGCGGCTCGTGGCGAGTCTCGGGATGCCGCCGGTCGAGGCGACCGGCGCGACCGCGGACCTGCGGGCGCCGGCGGCGGCCGTCGCCCGCGCGGCCGCGCTGCTGGCCGAGGCGGGCGTCGCCGCGGACACCCGGCTGGTCGGCTTCGCCCCCGGCGCCGCCTACGGGTCCGCCAAGCGCTGGCCGCCGGAGCGCGTCGCCGCGGCGATCGCCGGGGTGACCGGCCCTGGGGTGCGCGCCGTGCTGGTCGGGGCGGCCGCCGATCGCGAGATCGTCCGGGCGATCCAGTCGGCCCTCGATCCGGCGACGCGCGCCGCGGTCGTCGATCTCGCCGGCCGGACGGACGTCGCGACGCTGATGGCCGTGCTGGCCCGCTGCGCGGTCGTCGTCGCCAACGACTCCGGGGCGATGCACGTGGCCTCGGCGGTCGGGCGGCCGGTGGTCGCCATCTTCGGGCCGACCGACGAGCGGGCGACGGCGCCGCTGGGCCCGCACACGCTGGTGCGCCACGACGTGTGGTGCCGGCCGTGCCTGCTCCGCGCCTGCCCGATCGATCATCGGTGCCTGCGCGGCGTCGCCGCCGCCGACGTCATCGAGGCCATCACGCACATCGGGACACGAACCGCATGACTGGCCCTGATCGCACCGGCGGCCAGTGGCCAACCGTCGATCGGCCTGCGATACAATCGGCGACCGACGTGCCTCTGCAACCCGCCGTGTTCCTCGATCGCGACGGCACGATCATCGACGACGTCGGCTACCTGGATCGGGTCGACGACGTCGTCATCTATCCCTGGTCGGCCGACGCCCTGCGGCTGCTCAAGCGCGGCGGCTTCGCCATCGTCGTGATCACCAACCAGTCGGGCGTGGCGCGCGGGCTCTACGCCGAGTCGGCGGTGCACGACGTCCACGCGCACCTGACCGAGGCGCTGGGGCGCGGCGGGGCCGTGGTCGACGCCTGGTATCACTGTCCGCATCACGTCGACGCCGTCGATCCGGCCTACCGGCTCGACTGCGACTGCCGCAAGCCCAAGCCGGGGATGCTGACCCGGGCCGCGGCCGCGCTCGGCCTCGATCTGGCCCGCTCGGTGGTCGTCGGCGATCGGTGGAGCGACGTCGCCGCGGCGCGCGCCGTCGGCGCCGCCGGCGTGCTGGTCCGCACCGGCGTCGGGGCGCACGAGGAGCGGACGCCGGTCGACGGGCTGGTGGCCGACGCGATCGTGCCGAGCCTCGCCGAAGCGGCGAGCTGGATCCTCCGGGAGCGTCGATGAGTCCGCGCCGCAGGCCCGACACCGGCGATCACGCGCGTCTGCACGCGGTCGTCGATCGCTTCGCCCGCTGTCGCGTCGCCGTCATCGGCGACTTCGTCGCCGACGAGTTCGTCTACGGCCGGGTGGCGCGCATCTCGCGCGAGGCGCCGGTGCTGATCCTCGAATACGACAAGACGGACACCCTGCCCGGCGGCGCCGGCAACGCCGCCAACAACGTGGCGGCGCTCGGCGCGCGCACCCGCGCCGTCGGCCTGCTCGGCGACGACCCGACCGGCGACCGCCTGCGCGCCGCGCTGCATGCCCGCGTCGACGCGCGCCTGCTGGGCCGCGTCCGCGGCCGCGAGACGCCGACCAAGACGCGCATCCTCGCCGGCGGCATCCATTCGGCCAAGCAGCAGATCGTGCGCATGGATCGCGGCACGCACCGCCGCGCCACCGCCGAGGAGCGGCGCCGCTTCGAGCAGGCGGCGCTGGCGGCGACGGCGTCGATCGACGGCGTCCTCGTGTCCGACTACGGCGGCGGCCTGGTGACGCCGCGGCTGGTCGCGGCGATCAAGCGGGCGGCGCGGACACCGACCGGCGGCCGGCCGCCGATCCTCGTCGACTCGCGCTACGACCTCGCGCGCTACCGGGGGCTCACCGCCTCGACGCCGAACGAAGCCGAGGCCGAGGCGCTGATCGGCGAACCGATCGGCGACGACGGGCGCGCCCTCGAGCGGGCCGGGCGCCGGCTGCTCGCGGAGACGAAGATGGGCGCCGTGCTGATCACGCGCGGCGGGCGCGGCATGGCGCTGTTCGAGCCGGGCGTGGCGACGCGTCACATCCCGATCCACGGCTCGGACGAGATCGCCGACGTGACCGGCGCCGGCGACACCGTGATCGCGACGATGACGCTGGCGCTGGCCGCCGGGGCGTCGGCCTACGAGGCGGCGCAGCTGGCCAACGTCGCCGGCGGGATCGTCGTCATGAAGCGCGGCACGGCCACGGCGTCGACCGAGGAGCTGCGCGCCGCCCTGGGAGGCCGTCGATGAGCGGCGCCATCGTCGACCGCGAGGCGCTGCTCGCCTGGGCCGCCGAGGTGCGCGGGCGCGGCGAGACCATTGCCTTCGCCAACGGCTGCTTCGACGTGCTGCACGTCGGCCACGTCCGCTACCTGCAGGCCTCCGCGGCGGAGGCCGATCGCCTGGTCGTCGCCATCAACGACGACGCCTCGGTGCAGCTGCTCAAGGGCGCCAACCGGCCGATCCTGCCCATCGACGCCCGGGCGGCGCTGGTCGCGGCGCTGCGCGGCGTCGACCGCGTCGTCGTCTTCGGCGGCCGCGACGTGGCGCCGCTGCTGACCGCGCTCCAGCCCGACGTCCACTGCAAGGGCACCGACTACACCGTCGACACCGTGCCCGAGCGGGCCATCGTCCAGGCCTACGGCGGCCGCACCGCGATCGTCGGCGATCCCAAGGACCACTCGACGCGCGGCCTGCTCGAGGCGGTCCGCGAGCAGACGCCGTGAGCCAGCCCGGCGCCGCCAGCCCCGCGTGGCTGATCGTGCGGCTCGGCGCGCTCGGCGACATCGTGCACACGCTGCCGCTGGCGGCGGCGCTGCGGGCGTGGCGCCCCGAGGCCCGCATCGACTGGCTGGTCGACGTCCGCCATCGCGCCATCCTCGATCACGTCACCGGCCTGTCGTCGGTCGTCGCCGTCGACACCCGCCGCCTGCGCGGCGCGACCGGCCTCGTGTCGGTCGTCCGGCGCCTGCGGGCGGCCGCCTATGACCTCGCCATCGACGCGCAGGGCCTGCTGAAGTCGGCGACGCTCGCGCATCTCGCCGGGGCCCGCCGCGTGCTCGGCTTCGAGCGGGCCTGGCTTCGCGAGCCGCTGGCGCGCTGGGCCTACGACGACGCCGTCACGCCGCGCGGTCCGCACGTCGTCGACAAGGCGCTCGCCCTCGCCGCGGCGGCGGGCGCGGCCGACGGCCCGCCGGCCTTCGCGCTGCAGCCGCCGCCGTCCGACATCGCGGCGCGGGTGCGGGCCATGCTCGGCCTCGGACCGGCGCAGCCCTTCGCCCTCCTGAACCCCGGCGCGGCGTGGCCGAACAAGCGCTGGCCGGCGGAGCGCTTCGGCGCGCTGGCGCAGGAGATCCAGCGCCGCCACGGCTGGCGCTCGATCGTCGCCTACGGGCCGGGTGAGCACCCGCTCGCCGTCAGCGTCGTGTCGGCCGCCAGCGGCCCCGGCGGGCGCGCCGCCGAACTGGCGCCATCGACCGGGCTGGGCGATCTGCTGGCGCTGCTGGCCGGCGCGTCGGTGGTCGTCTCGGGCGACACCGGCCCGCTGCACCTGGCGGCGGCGCTCGGCCGCCCGGTCGTCGGTCTCTACGGCCCGACCGATCCGGCCCGCAACGGGCCGTGGTCGCCGCTCGACGTCACGGTGTCGCGGACCGCGCGCTGCCGGTGCTCGCACCAGCGGCAGTGTCACGCCGAGCGCTGGTGTCTCGACGACGTGTCGGTCGGCGAGGTGGCCGACGCCATCGATCGGCGGCTGCGACACGGCGCGGCGGGGGAGGCCGCTGTCCGATGAGTCTGACCCGGCGTCTGGCCCGGCTGCGCGTGCCGCTCGGCTTCGCCTTCGCGATTGTCGTGATGTGGCTCGCCACACCGACGTGGCTCACGTTGGCGTGGGGACTTCCCCTCGCCGCGCTCGGCGAGCTGCTGCGCGTGTGGGCGGCCGGCCACCTGGAGAAGAGCCGCGAGGTGACGCGGTCCGGCCCGTACCGGTGGCTGCGACATCCGCTCTACGTCGGCTCGAGCCTGATGGCGGCGGGGCTGGCGGTGGCCGCCGGCAGCGTGATCGTCGCGGCCATCGTCGCGGTCTACATGACCACGACCATCACCGCGGCCATCGTCACCGAGAACGCGTTCCTGCGACAGACCTTCGGCGCCGACTACGCGGCCTGGCAGGCCGGCACGGTGCCGACCGTCGAGCGGCGGTTCAGCCTGGAGCGCGCGGTACGCAATCGCGAGTACCGCGCCCTGACCGGATTCCTGGTGATTGCGGCGCTGCTGGCCTTCAAGGCGACCAGGCTCTGACCGCGCGGACTACGACGCGCGGCTGCTGCTGGCTGGCCAGCTCGCGGACCGCGTCCTGCGTGTTCAGGACGATCTTCGCGAAGACGTCGAAGGTCAGCTGCAGGCGATCGTGGATGGTCGGGCTGACGCTGAAGTTGAGTCCCTCCGCACCGAGGCCGGCGCCGACCATCTTGGCGACGAGGTTGGCGGCCATCACCGTGTCGAGCAGCCGCGAGTCATGCGTCGTCTCGGCGTCGTGATGGTGGCGGATGGCCAGCGCGACGTCGGTGGGGAAGTTCCAGTGCTCGGCGACGACGGCGCCGATGATCGTGTGGTCGAAGCCGATCAGGCAGCGCTCGGCCTCGCTCCACGTCACGCCGTGCTCGCTGGCGTAGGCCGTCACGTCGCGGGCGTCCACCTTCAGGTAGCGCGAGATGATCAGCTTGCCGATGTCGTGCAGCAGCGCCGCCGTGTCCGCCGTCGACGGGATCTGGAGGAGCGGGCGTTCGTTGCGGATGGCCCGCGCGGCGAGCTGCGCGGCGGCGCCGTGCAGCCACAGGTCGTTCTCGTCGAGACCGTAGGTAGGGGCCGGCGTGATCAGGCTGCGCAGGTGCTCCTGCACCACCATGTCGAGCACCGAGACGGTGCCGACCCGCATCACCGCCTCGAGCGCGTTGCGCGCCGGCTGCGCCATGTAGCGCGCCGAGTTGGCGCGGCGCAGCAGGCTGGCGACCAGCCCCTGGTCGCTCTCGAGGAGCGCCGCGATGCTGGTCAGCGATTCGTCGTCGCCGCGGAGCAGCGCCATCAGGCGGTGCGCCGTCGCCGGCAGCGGCGCCAGGGAGGTGATGCCGCGGACGATGTCCGCTGGCAGCGCGCGTGTGATCGAGGAGAGCGTGCTCACAGCGTGGCCACCAGCTCGCGTCCGGAACTGACGTCGACGACCCCGTCCGACGCACGAAGGGCCACCGTCCGGGGAATGGTCCCGCCGGTCGACTCGCCGGCGATCATGACCCCGTTCTGCCAGAGGATCTGGCGCGCCATCAGGATGTTCCGCTTGCCGACGTTGAGGGCGCCGATGCCCTGCAGGCCGGCGACTTCAGCGCCGCCGACGAGGCGCACGACGGCAGCGCTTCTTGTCGACGCCGCGCGTGTAGGCGGTCTGGAAGAGCAGCGCGATGCCGCTGTCGGCGAACGTCGCCGGCTGCTTGCGCGCCCGCTCCATGTTCAGGCTCGCCTCGGGCAGCAGGAAATGGAGCAGCCCGGCGACCCGGACCGCCGGATCCCACAGGCACACGGCGATGCAGCTGCCGAGCGCGTGCGTGACGATGACGTCGTCGGGCGACTGCGTGACGGCGAGCTCGCCGATCCCCACCACGAAGCGGGTGCCGCGGCCGGCCGCGGCCGGTGTGCCGACGTCGGTGGTCGTCGCCATCTCGATCAGCTCGCCCGGGTGGCGCGATCGAGGCGGCCCAGGCACTCGACGACGAGGTCGGGGATGGCGAGGAGCGAGGCGACGTGCACCGCGCCGCCGCGGGCGATCGCTTCCTTGGGCATGCCGAAGACGACGCACGACTCTCTCGTCCTCCGCGATCGTCTCGGCGCCGGCCTGCGCGCAGCGCGACCATGCCGTCGGCGCCGTCGGCGCCCATGCCGGTCAGCAGCATCGCCGACGATCGGCAGGCCGCGCAGGCCGCGCCACCGAGGTGAACAGCACGTCGACCGCCGGGCGCTGGTAGTGGACGCGGCGCCTTCTGATCGAGCCGCGTCAGCAGCCGCAGGCCCTGGCGCTCGACCGTCAGGTGGTGGTCGCCGGGCGCGACGTAGGCGCACGCCGCGCTCGAGCGGCTCGTCGCCGGCCGCCTCGACGACGCGCATCGGGCAGACGCGTGTCGAGGCGGTCGGCGAAGGCCCGGGTGAAGCCGGCCGGCATGTGCTGCGCGATGACGATCGGCGGCACGTCCGCCGGCAGCCGCGTCAGCACGGTCTCGATCGCCTGCGTGCCGCCGGTCGACGCGCCGATGGCGATGAGGCCGCGCAGCGCGGCGGCGCTGGCGCCGATCGACGCCGACGTCGCCGGCGGCCCGGCCGCGGCACGTCGCGCCGAGCCGGATCGGCGTGCCGGTGCGCAGCGCCGCGGATGCGCTCGGCGACGCGGTCGGCCACCTCGCCGACGGCGTGCGGTCCGCCCGGCTTGGCGATCACGTCGATGGCGCCGATGCGCAGCGCCTCGACGCTCGCCGCCGAGCCCTGGCTGCGTCAGCGAGCTGACCACGATCGCCGGAATCGGGTGGTGCTCCATGAGCTTGCGCAGGAAGCTCAGGCCGTCCATCCGCGGCATCTCGATGTCGAGCGTGATGACGTCGGGCTCGTGCTGCAGGATCATGTCCCGCGCGATGTACGGATCGGCGGCGCCGCCGATCACCTCGATGTCCGGATGCTTGCGCAGGGCGTCGCCGAGCAGCTTGCGGACCACGGCGGAGTCGTCGACGAGCAGGACGCGCGTGCGTGGCCTGTCGGGCATGTCAGGAACGAGCCACCGCGCCGACGGCGCCGAGGGCGAGGACCAGTGGCGTGTCGCGCAGCACGAGGCCGAGCGCACCGGCATCGGCGGCGATGACGGCGGCCTCGCGGGCGGTCGCGTCGGCCACGACCGGCGCCGCCAGCGCGAAATGTTCGCTGCGGTGCGTCTGCGTCAGCCACGACCCGCACACCATGTTGGCCAGCTCGCCGGCGAAGTCGGCGAGCTGGGCCTGTTCGAGCGACTGCGGCCGGACGCCGCAGAACGCGCCGGCGAGGTCGGCGCACAGCGCGCGCGGCAGCGCCAGGCGCACCGCGCCCTCGAACGGTCCGGTGAACGCGACCGACACGGCCAGCCACGGCTCCGCCGGCGGCCGCTTCTGGCACAGGCCGGACACCCGCGCCGCGTCGCACGGCTCGGCGTAGGCGAACAGGCTGTCTTCCGCAACCCGCACCGCCGCCTCGCCGAGCTCGGCCAGGCCGTCAGGAGGCTGGGGCGATCGAGGCGAGGACATCGCGCATGATCTCCGGGCGGAAAGGTTTCTCGACGTAGACCGTGACCGACAGGTCCTCGGCTTCGAGTCGGCGGCGAATCGGACCCGTCGGTGGAGATGATGACCCGGACGATGTCGCGCCACTCGTCGCGCGCCTTCATCGCCCGCAGCAGCTCGGTACCGGTCATCACCGGCATGTTGAGATCGGTGAAGACGAACTGGACGCGGTGCTGCTCCAGGATGTCCAGGGCCTCGCGGCCGTTGGCCGCCTCGTAGATGACGCCGATCGGCATGCCGGCCACCGAGGCGACCCGCTTGATCATCGCCCGCATCATGGCGGAGTCGTCGACGATCAGGATGTTGGGCCCGTCCGGCCCTGGTCCCGCGCTGCGCTCCGGCGTCATGATCGCTCCTCGTCTCCTGCTCAGCCGCGCTTGCGGAAGACCGCCGGGACGATGGGCTCGAGCCCGTGGGTGATGCCGCTCAGGCTTTCCGAGTGCGCGATGAACAGGTAGCCGCCCGGTTTCAGGTGCCGCTCGAGCATCGTGACGACGCGCTGCTGGATCGCCTTGTCGAAGTAGATCATCACGTTGCGGCAGAAGACGAAGTCGAACTGCCGCCCGAGCGCGGTGATCTCGAGCAGGTTGAGGGCGCGGAACTCGATCAGCTGCCGCAGCGGCTGCTTGACGCGCGCCAGGCCCTCCTGTTCGCCGAGGCCCTTCTCGAAGTAGGCGCGCAGGAGCGGCAGCGGGACGTCCGCCACCTTGGCCATCGGATAGACGGCGGCCCGCGCCGCCTTCAACGCCTTGGTCGAGATGTCGGAGGCGAGGAGCCGGACGTCGTCGTAGCCGGCCTCGTGCAGCCGCATCTGGATCGTGTACGGCTCCTCGCCGGTCGAGCAGGCCGCGCACCAGCCCTCGAGGCCGGCCCCGGGCGTCCGGGCGCGCAGCGCCGGCACGTGCTCGGCGAGGAAGTCGAAGTGCCGCGCCTCGCGGAAGAAGTGCGTGTGGTTGGTGGCGATCGAGTCGAGGAACCGCGTCATCGCCGCGCCGGAGGCGTCGCCTTCGACGTGGGCGAGGTAGGCGGCGAAGGTGGCGAAGCCGCCCTCGCGCACGCGCTTCTGCAGCCGCGCCGTGACCAGCTGCCGCTTGCCCTGGTGCAGCGTGATGCCGCTCCGATCGTAGACCAGCTGGATGATCGCGGACAGATCCCGCTCGGTCGGCTCGAGGGACGTCTCGAAGACGGCGGGCGCGAGAGTCCTGGTCATGCCCTCGTCACGCGGCCTGGTGCGCCGCGCCCTTGCCGACCAGCCCGCCGAGGCCGCCGGCGTCGAGAATCAGCCCGACCCGGCCATCGCCGAGGATGGCGCCGCCGGCGACGCCGCGGACGCCCTTCGAACGTGCTGCCGAGCGACTTGATCACCACTTCCTGCTTGCCGATCAGCTCGTCGACGACGAGCGCCGTCGAGCCGCCCGTTGTCTTCGAGGACGACGACGGTGGCGTTGGTCACGTCGCGCTGGGCGCCGGCGATGCCGAACAGGTCGCCGAGGTGGAGGCTCGGGATCAGCCGGTCGCGGACCTGCACCATGCACGACTGGCCGTAGACGCTGTGAATCTGCTCGGCCTTGGGCCGCAGCGACTCGCGCACGGCGAAGGTCGGGATGACGAAGCGCTCGTGGCCGACGGCGACGAGGATGCCGTCGACGATGGCCAGCGTCAGCGGCAGCCGGATGCTGAACGTCGTGCCCTGGCCGCGCGCCGTCTGGATCTCGATGCGGCCGCGCAGCGCCTCGATGTTGCGGCGGACGACGTCCATGCCGACGCCGCGGCCGGAGATCTCGGTGACCTTCTCCGCGGTCGAGAAGCCCGGCTGGAAGATCATCTGGTGGATGTCGCCGGGCGCGAGCTGGGCGCCCGCGGCGATCAGCCCGTTGCTCGACGGCCTTGGCGTAGATGCGGTCGGTGTCGAGGCCGGCGCCGTCGTCGACGATCTCGATGACGATGTTGCCGCCTTCGTGCGCGGCGCCGCAGCCGGAGCGTCGCCTGGGCCGGCTTGCCGGCGGCGGCGCGGCGCTCGGGCGACTCGATGCCATGGTCGACGCTGTTGCGGACCATGTGCATCAGCGGGTCGTTGATGTCTTCGACGACCTTGCGATCGAGCTCGGTCTCCTCGCCCTGCAGCACCAGCTCGATGTTCTTGCCCGACTGCTTGCTCAGGTCGCGCACGAGGCGCGCCATCTTCTGGAAGATCTGCCGGATCGGCACCATGCGCATCGACATCGCGTTGCGCTGCAGGTCGCTGGTGATGCGCTTCAGCTGCGCCATCCGGCGGCCGAGGCGCTCGTCGACCGACTTGGCGAAGGCCGGGTCGGCGGCGAGGATCGACTGGGCGATGACCAGCTCGCCGACCATGTCGATCAGGTTGTCCAGCTTGCCGGTGTCGACCTTGACCGTGCTCTGCGCCTCGATGCGCGCGCGGGCCGGCGTCGTTCCGGCGGCGGCGCCAGCCGCAGCCCCGCCCCGCGTCTCGGCCGCGTCGACGTCGGCGCTGGCCGCGGTGGCGGCGCTGCTGCCGCCGGCGATCATCGTATCGACGGCGAACATCAGGGCGTCGCGCCGCGGCGTCACCGACGACGGGCGACCGGTCGCGACGCGATCCGGCAGCTCCGACATCATGATCGTCAGCAGGTCGACCGCCCGCAGAACGATGTCGAACTCGTCCGGGCCCATCGCGTGCTTGCCGGCGCGGGCGAGGTCGAGCAGGCTCTCGACGCAGTGCGCCAGCTCCTGCACCGAGGTGACGCCGAGCGCGCCGGCGTTGCCCTTGACCGTGTGGAAGGGCCGGAACACGTCGTTGAGCAGCTTGACGTCGGCGGGCGCGCCTTCGAGCTGCAGGACGACGCTCTCGATCGTGCCGAGATGGTCGAGGGCCTCGCCCACGAACATGTTCAGCATCTCGGGATCGGCGGCGAGAATCGCCAGCTCGTCGTCCGGGGTGGTCGGCTCCATGATCACTGTCCATCACGCCGCGGGCGGGCCCGCGGCATCGGCTCAGAACATCCGGCCGCTGAGCGCGCCTTCGGCGCGGAGGACGGAGTCGAGATCGAGCAGGATCTTGACCGTGTTCTTCACCTTGGCGAGGCCGAGCATGTAGTCGGTCTCGACGCGCTCGCCGAAGTCGGGCGTCTTGTCGATCTCGGCGGCGGCGATGTTGAGCACCTCGGAGACGGCGTCGACGATGACGCCGAGCATCACCCGGTCCCGCTTCATCGAGACGTCGACGACCACGATGCACGTCCGGTCGGTGTAGTCGTGCGCCGGCAGGCTGAACTTGGCGCGCAGGTCGATCACCGGGATGACCTTGCCGCGCAGGTTGACGACGCCCTTCACGTGGGCCGGCATCTGCGGCACCGGGGTGATGTCCATCACCTTGATGATTTCGCGCACCTTGAGGACCGGCAGGCCGTATTCCTCGCTGCCGAGCGAAAAGGTGAGGTACTTGCCCGCCAGCGCCGCGGCGTTGAATACGCCGGCGCCGCCCCGCTCGTCCGCCGCCGCCATCGTCGCGTCCATCGTCATGCTCCTTACCAATCGGCCGGCGTCAGAACTTCCCGAACGTGCCGGTGTCGCCGAAGGGAATCTGCTCCTCGGCCGTGGGCCGCGCGGCGGCCGGGCGCTTCTGCAGGGTGACCACGCGGGGCTGGCGCTCGCCGGCCGCCGGGCCGTCGGCCTCGGGCTCCTCGGCCACCGGCGCCTGGCGCGCCGCCGCCGACCATCGCCTCGAGGTCGTGCACGACGGCCATCGAGCCTTCGGCCTGGGCGTTCAGCTCCTCGCTGGCCGCGGCACTCTCTTCCGCCGTGGCGGCGGTCGTCTGCGTGACCTTCTCCATCTGCGTGATGGCCTGCGTCACCTGGTCGATCCCCTGCGTCTGCTGCCGGCTCGCCTCGCGCACTTCCTGCACGATGGCCTTCACCTTGCTGACGCTGCTGGTGATCGTCGCGATCGCGGTGGCGACCTGCTCGACCTTGCCGGCACCTTCCTGCGAGCGGGCGATCGATTCCTCGATCAGCCCGGCGGTGTCCTTGGCCGCCTGCGCCGAGCGCTGCGCCAGGTTGCGGACCTCGTCGGCGACGACGGCGAAGCCCATGCCGGCCTCGCCGGCGCGGGCCGCTTCGACCGCCGCGTTGAGGGCCAGGATGTTGGTCTGGAAGGCGATCTCGTCGATCGTCTTGATGATCTTGGCGACCTTGTTGCTCGACTCGCGGATGGCCGACATCGACTGGACCATCCCGGTCAGCGCCGCATTCGACTCGTCCACCTGCTGCGCCACGCTCGCTCACCAGCGTCGGCCGCGTGATGCGCGTTCTCGGCGGTCTTGCGGGTCATCGAGGCCATCTCCTCCATCGAGGCGGAGGTTTCCTCGAGCGAGGCGGCCTGTTCGGTCGCGCCCTGCGACAGCGACTGCGACGACGTCGACACCTGGCCGGCGGCCGACACGACCTGCTCGGCGCCCTGCTTCAGCTCGGCGGCGGTCAGTGCGCAGGCGGCGGTTGACGTCGTGCACCGACCAGCCGACCAGCGCGGCCACGGCGATGCCCATGCCGAGGAGGGCCAGGCCGGTCCAGTTCGCGTTGCGGTAGGCGATGGCCGACTCCGCGACGTCCTGGGCGAGGAGCGTGGTCTGGTTGTCGAGGACGATCTGGATGTGGGCTTCGCTCGCCTCCATGATGGGCCGCACCTTGTCGAGCGACATCTGGTTGGCTTCGAAGTGCTTGTCCTGTCCGACCAGGGCCATCACCTCGTCGTGCGCCTTCAGGAAGTCGGCCGACCCCTGCTTGAACTTGCCGAGCGCCTGGCGTCCCGATTCGAGCACCAGCAGGCCCTCGAGCTCGGCCATCTGCGTGTCCAGCGCCGCGTGGGCGCCGTCGAACTTGGCCTTCCAGGTGTCGTGCAGGGCCTTGTCGCCAGACGCCCGGGCGAGGAGCATCATCTGCTCGGCGATGTACATCCGCAGCGGCTCGGCCTGAGCCCGCTCGGCCAGCAGGATGCGCCGCGCCGTCTTCTCACCGGTCTTGACCAGTCGCTCGTTCATCGAGCGGGTCGTCCACAGCGAGTTGGCGCCAGAGGCGACGAGGAGGGCGATCAGCACGCCGACGCCGGTGAAGAGCTTCTTGCCAATCGTCCATTTGCCTTGCATTGTCGATCTCCCTCTATCCGCTACTGAGGCTGCGAGCGCATCGGGCCCGCGTCAGGACGCCCGCCGGAGCGACGTCCGGGCCGGCCGCGCCGGACGCGCCGCCGGTGATGTCCGTGGCGCCGCTGGCGCCGTCTTGCCCACTTTCGTGCGGCCCGGTGCCGCCGACCTGGCGGCGGCCCTGGCGGCCGGCCTGGCGGGCACGGCCGCCCGCGCCCGCTCGATGAACGACGCGAGACGCCCTAGCACTACCATCGACGTTTCGGCGTGACCGTTTAATGCCGCACTCGTGGCGGCCGTCTCCTCGGCCGTGGCCGCGGTGGTCCGGTCACGTTTTCCATCTGCACCATCGCGCCCAGCGGCAGCGTGAACGCCGCGGCCGCGCAGCAGCCCCTGGAGATCGTCTGTCGACGGAGCCGGGAGGCACCGGCGGGCTGGAGAGGGGGGCGGGGGCGGGCGCGGGCATGATCGGCAGACGGGCCTCGGGGAGTAATCGGCGGCGCCGGACACGGCTTCAATTCCTGGCGCGACGGCCGGGCGTGGCACGGCCGGCCGGCATCCGACGACGGCTGGCGGCGGGGCGGTGCTAGGCTTGCGCGTGGGGGCGGTTAGCTCAGTGGTAGAGCCCCGGTTTTACACACCGGTTGTCGCAGGTTCGAATCCTGCACCGCCCACGCCCACTCACTCCCTCCGGTCGTTCGTCGGGCTGGGCGGTGCCGGCTTGCGGGCACGCGGCGACGGCCTGCGGCCGTCGCCAGCGGGCGCGAATCCTGGGGCGCGACCAGGCCCACTCACTCCCTCCGGTCGTTCGTTGGGCTGGGCGGTGCCGGCTTGCGGGCACGCGGCGACGCCTGCGGCCGTCGCCAGCGGGCGCGAATCCTGGGGCGCGACTACGGCCCACTCACTGCCCTCCGGTCGTTCGTCGGGCTGGGCGGTGCCGGCTTGCGGGCACGCGGCGACGGCCTGCGGCCGTCGCCAGCGGGCGCGAATCCTGGGGCGCGTCCACGCCCACTCACTGCCTCCGGTCGTTCGTCGGGCTGGGCGGTGCCGGCTTGCGGGCACGCGGCGACGGCCTGCGGCCGTCGCCAGCGGGCGCGAATCCTGGGGCGCGACCAGGCCCACTCACTCCCTCCGGTCGTTCGTTGGGCTGGGCGGTGCCGGCTTGCGGGCACGCGGCGACGGCCTGCGGCCGTCGCCAGCGGGCGCGAATCCTGGTGGGCGCGGCCTACGCCCACTTCACTCCCTCCGGTCGTTCGGTGGGCTGGGCGGTGCGGCCTTGCGGGCACGCGGCGACGGTCTGCGGCCGTCGCCAGCAGGCGCGAATCCTGGTGGGGGCCGTCGCCAGCGGGCGCCACTCCTGTCGGACCGATTGCGGCTTGAACGAGCGCCGCGAATGGGGTTACACTCGCAAGTCTTTGCGGGGTCGTAGTTCAGTTGGTTAGAACGCCGGCCTGTCACGCCGGAGGCCGCGGGTTCGAGTCCCGTCGACCCCGCCACCTCCACGCTCTTCACGCGGCCCCCTAGGGGACGATCGGCTGGCTCGGGCCGATCGACACGCGTCCCACCTCCAGTCCCGTTCGTCGGCGGCCCGGCCTTGGTCCGTACGTCTGCCGACCCGCTGGAGACGGACGGGCACCGGGTGAGGCCGGACACTTTCGGCCTGCCTCGGTCAGGCTCTCGGCCGATCCCTATCCACATGAATCAAAAGGCGTGTCTTCAATTATTTACAGGCTTACCTGTGATGCGTCGGTGATGGTGTTCGCGGTGATCGGGCGGTACTGGGCCGATGCGTGCCACCGTGTGCGTTCCAATCAGGTGGTCCACGATTTGCTCGCTTCCCAGGCAACACCTTGCCATGAGTCTCTTCCGAGCCCGACGGCGTGGGGATGAGCGCGACCTAATTTTGACTTCCGGCGGCGGATCCCTTCCACCTGGGCGAGCACGACCGACGTGGGGCATCGACCCCGCGTTGCTGCAGAACGTCATCGAGCAGATCCCCGACGTCGTCGCCGTTCTGGACGCCGCACACGCGATCACCGCGGTGTCATCCGCCGCCGAGCGGACGCTCGGCTATCCCCCCAGTGAGTGCGTCGGCCTCTCGGCCCTCGAGTTCGTCCATCCCGACGATCGCGCAGACGCCGAGCGCTGGCTCGACGGCGCCAGCGCGACGGACGGCGCCCGATCGCGCGCGCCGATCGAGTTCCGCGTCCGCCGCCGGGACGGCCGCTGGCGCCTGGTCGAGCCGACCATCACCAGCTTCGTCGACGCCAGCGGCGTCCGCCGCGAACTCGTGCTGGCCCGCGACGTCACCGATCGGCGGCAGCTCGAACGACAGCTGCAGCGGGCGCAGAAGTCGGAAGCGATCGGCAACCTCGCCGCCGGCATCGCCCACGACTTCAACAACGTCCTCACCGCGATCGTGGGCTGGAGCGACGCGCTGATCCAGGCCCTGCCGGATTCGGCGCCGGCCTCGACCTATGCCCGCGAGATCCGCGAAGCGAGCCAGCATGCGGCCGATCTGGCCACGCACCTGCTGGCGATCCGGCGCGACGAGCACCCCCAGGCCGGCCCGCTCAACCTCAACGACGTCGTGATTCGCGCGGCGCCGCTGTTCCGGCGGCTGCTCGGCCCGCGCGTCGAGTGCATGCTGCGGCTGACGCCCGGCGTCGGGCTCATCCGCGCCGATGCCACGCAGGTGGAGCAGGTGCTCCTCAACCTCGCCCTGAACGCCCGCGACGCGATGCCGGACGGGGGCATCCTCTCCATCGAGACCGCGGTGGTGACGCTGGCCGCGAACGAGATCGCCGGGTGCGAGCCTGGACCGTACGTCCGTCTCACCGTGCGGGACACGGGCGTGGGCATGGACGCCGAGACGCGGGCCCGCCTCTTCGAGCCGTTCTTCACGACCAAGGGCGCTGGCCAAGGGACCGGGCTCGGCCTCTCGATCGTGAACGGCATCGTGCGCCAGTCGTCGGGCGGCGTGACGGTGGAGAGCCAGCCCGCTCAGGGCACCACGTTCCGCATCTTCCTGCCGCGGGTGGAGCAGCAGCGCCAGATGGCCGACGAGCCGGGCCGTCCGGATCCGCCCATCGCGGGCAGGCCAGTAGGGACCTTCTAGCTACGGCTGAGCGGCGCAGCTTTTCCCGCGGCACCGCTCGCCGGCGCGTATGATCGTCGGCAGTGCCGATGGTCTTCCGCCTCCCCGTCCCGCCGATCGTCACCCGCACCGCGCACGGGCTCCGCGACCTGTCGCGCCGGACGGCCGATCGCCTCAGGCACGGGGCCCTGGCCCGCCCGCGACTGACCCGGGCCGCGCTCATCGCCACCGTCCCGGTCGCCTGGCTGGGCATCATCGCGGTCGCCGCGTTCACCTTCGACGTCACCCATACGCTGCCTGGCCGCCGCGAGGTCCGCGGCATGGGGAACATGGCCCAGGCGACGGTCCTCTACGACGTCAAGGACCGGCCGGTCTTCACCATCTTCAAGGAACAGCGGATCGAGATGCCGCTGGCGCAGATGTCGCCGAACCTGGTCAACGCGGTGCTGTCGGTCGAGGACCAGCGCTTCTACCAGCATCGCGGCGTCGATCTCGTGCGCATCATGGGCGCCGTCCTGGTGAACCTCCAGAGCGGCCGCTACGCCCAGGGCGGATCGACCGTCACCCAGCAGCTGGCCCGCCAGAGTTTCCTGACGCTCGAGCGCAGCCTGACGCGCAAGGTCAAGGAGTGGATCCTCGCCGCGCTCATCGAGCGGACCTTCTCCAAGGAGGAAGTCCTCGAGCTGTACCTGAACAAGGTCTACTTCGGCGACGGCTTCTACGGCGTCGAAGCGGCGTCGCGCGGCTACTTCGCCAAGCCGGCCTCGGCGCTGACCGTCGACGAAGCGGCGCTCATCGCCGGCATCATCAAGTCGCCGTCGACGTGGGCGCCGACCGTCAACCTCGACAAGGCGGTGGCGCGGCGCAACATCGTGCTGGCGACGATGCTCGAGAACCAGAAGATCGATCGCGCGGCGTTCGATCGGGCCCGGCAGGCGCCGGTGCACCTCGAGAACGGTCTGCAGCGCGACGAGTCGTTCGGCCAGTACTTCAAGGAGCAGGTCCGGCGCGAGCTGGTCGACCGCTTCGGCTGGGGCCGTGTCGCCAGCGGCGGCCTGCGCGTCTACACGACGATCGATCCGGCGATGCAGCAGGCGGCCGAGCGGTCCCTCGAAGCCGGCCTCACGGCCATCGAGAAGCGCTCCCGCTACAAGCACCAGACCCGCGCGCAGTTCCTCGCCGAGGTCGGCGGGGTGGTCAAGGAGGGCGTCCGCCCGCCCTATCTGCAAGGCGGGGTCGTCGCCCTGGATCCGCGATCGGGCGAGGTGCGGGTGATGGTCGGCGGCCGCACCTTCACCGAGAGCCGCTTCAACCGCGCCGTGCAGGCGCGGCGCCAGCCCGGCTCGGCGTTCAAGCCCTTCGTCTACGCCGCGGCGCTCGAATCGGGCATGACGCCGGCCAGCCTCCTGACCGGCCTCGACGAGCCGGTCGAGACGCCGCAGGGCGGCTGGACGCCGGAGGACGAGCACCTCGAGTCGAGCGCGATGACGGTGCGCACGGCCCTGCGCACGTCGAGCAACCGCGCCGCCGTCCGCGCCTTCCAGACGGTCGGCCTCGAGAAGGAGATGATCGCGATCGACCGGCTGCAGTTCGGCAACATCCCGCGCGTCCCGTCGATCGCGCTCGGGTCGGGCGAAGTGACGCTGCAGCAGATGACCGCGGCCTACGCCACCTTCGCCAACGGGGGCCAGCTGCCCAAGCCGTTCCTGGTCCGCCGCGTCGAGGACCGCGAGGGCGAGGTGCTCTACGAGGCGGCGCCGCAATTCAGCCAGGCCTTCACCCCGACCACGTCGTTCCTGATGGCCAGCATGCTGACCGACGTGATCAACGCCGGCACCGCCTACAAGGCGCGCGCCGACGGGTTCAGGCTGCCGGCCGCCGGCAAGACCGGCACGACCAACGACTACGTCGACGCCTGGTTCCTCGGCTTCACGCCGTCGCTGGTCGCCGGCGTCTGGGTCGGGTTCGATCAGCCGCAGACGATCGTCTCGGCGGGCTACGCCGGCGATCTGGCGGTGCCGGTGTGGGCGGCGTTCATGAAGGCCGCCACCAAGGGCGACAAGCCGGTGTGGCTGAAGCCGCCGGCCGACGTCCTCTCGGTCCAGATCTGCCGGATGTCCGGCCGCCGCCCGTCCTCGAACTGCGGCGAGGTCGAGGTCGTGTCGAAGACCGGCGAGACCAAGAGTCCGCTCGATGATCATGTACCGAGTACTTCGTCAAGGGCACCGAGCCCTACGACGAGTGCCCGCTGCATACCGGCGCCGGTCTGCTGACGCGGCTGGGCGGGCTGTTCGGCGGCGGCGGACCGTCGCAGGCCGTCTCGGAAGCGGCGTCGCCGCTGCCCGAGCGCGGCGTCGACGCGCCGCCCGCCTCCGGCAACGTGGCCCCGGGCACGGCCGAGACGCGCAAGGCGGACGAGCCGGAAGAACCGAAGAAGAAGCGCGGTTTCTGGGGACGGATCTTCGGCTCGCGCAAGAACCCGCCGGCCGCCGATCGGCCGGACGACAAGCCGGACGAGCCGCGATAGCCGTGTCGTTCCGCGATCTCAAGGGCCACAAGCCCCAGCAGGCGCTGCTGTCCCGTGCCCTGCGGCGCCAGGCGCTGCCGCAGAGTCTCATCTTCGTCGGCCCGGACGGCGTCGGCAAACGCCTGATGGCGCTGTCCGTGGCGCAGCGGCTCAACTGCCTGACCGCCGCGCCGGACGCCGACGACGCCTGCGGTACCTGCTCGGCGTGCCGGCGCATCGCCAGCGGCACGCATCCCGACGTCATGACGATTGCCGGCGTCTCGACGCCGGGTGAGAAGAAGGCCGATGCGGTCCGCGAGAAGATCGCGACCGCCGTCGTATCGGCCGTTCGAGGGCCGCCGGCGGGTCTTCATCTTCGACGAGGCCGACGAACTGCAGCCCGTCGTCCAGAACATCCTCCTCAAGACGCTCGAGGAGCCGACGCCGTCGTCGCAGTTCATCCTGGTGACGGCGCGCCCGGAAGGCCTGCTGCCGACGGTGCGGTCGCGCTGTCCGCAGCTGCGCTTCGGCCGCCTGCACGTCGACGACGTGGTGGCGCTGCTGATGGCGCGGCAGGACCTTTCCGAGCTGGCCGCCCGCGAGATCGCCTTCGCCGCGGACGGCAGCCCCGGCCGGGCCTTCGCCGACGCGTCGCCGCTCGGCGAGTCGGTGCGCGGCGCTGGCCGAGCGCGTCATGGCCGCCGCCGAGTCGTCGCCGGCCGAACGCCTTCGCCTGGGCGCCGCCCTCACCGAGCCGGATCGGAAGTCGAAGCGGGCGCCAGGGACGAAAGCCGCCGGCGAGCGCGACATGCTGCGCGAGCGGCTCGACGCGCTCGGCGTCATCGTCCGCGACCTCGGCATCGAGGCGACCGGCGGCGACCGGCGCTGGCAATCGCGGACGCCGGACCCGCGGCTGGCCGACCTGGCGCGCCGTCTCGGGCCGGAGCGCCTGGCGCACGCCTACGCCGCGGTCGAGGAAGCGCGGCAGGCGCTCGACGGCAACGTCAGCTTCAAGGCCGTCGCCGACTGGGTCGCGCTCGAGATCTAGCCACGTGGCCGCCCTTCCCATCGTCGGCATCACGGTCGGCGATCCGGCCGGCATCGGCCCGGAGATCGCCGGCAAGGCGGCCGCCGACCCGCGGGTCACCGCCGTCTGCACGCCGCGCCTCTATGGGCCGTCGGCGGCGGAGGCCCGGGCGCGCTTCACGCCCGGGGTGCTGTCCGCGGCGGCGGGGCAGGCCGCCTACGACGCGCTGATCGCCGCGGTCGCCGACGCGCGATCCTTCCGCATCGACGCCATCGCGACGGCGCCGGTGAACAAAGAGGCGTTTGCCAAGGCCGGCCTGCCGTGGAAGGGGCACACGGACCTCCTCGGCCACCTGACCGGCGTCGCCCGGCCGGTGATGTTCTTCCATGCCGAGACGCTGAAGGTGGCGCTGGCGACGGTCCACATCGCCCTCGCCGACGTCGCCCAGGCGCTCACCGCCGACGTCCTCGCCGCGACGATCCGGACCACCGCCGACGCCCTCCCGGCTTTCGGCATCGCCCGCCCGCGGCTCGCCGTCGCCGGCCTCAACCCGCACTGCGGCGAGCACGGCCTGATGGGCACCGAGGACGACACGGTGATCGCGCCGGTCGTCGCCGCGCTCCGCGCCACCGGCCTCGACGTCACCGGCCCGATCCCGGGCGACACGGTGTTCGTCCGCGCCACCCGCGGCGAGTTCGACGCGGTCGTGGCCTGCTACCATGACCAGGGACTCATTCCGGTGAAGCTGCTCGCCTTCGGATCCGCCGTCAACGTCACGCTCGGCCTGCCGATCATCCGCACCTCGGTCGATCACGGCACCGCCTTCGACATCGCCGGCCAGGATCGCGCCGACGCGTCCAGCCTCGTCGCAGCGGTGGTGCTGGCGGCGCGGCTCGCCGACCGGCGGAAGCACTAGGCCATGGCCGGCGTCCCCGTTCCGCCGAAGCGTCCGCAGCGCGCCAAGCCGCCGGTGACCAAGCCGGAGCCGGCCGGCAACGACGCGCCGCTCGCCGACAACCGCAAGGCCCGCTTCGACTACGAGATCCTCGAGAGCTTCGAGGCCGGCATGGTCCTCCTCGGCACCGAGGTCAAGGCCATCCGCGAGGGGCGGGTCAACCTGCGCGACAGCTATGCGGTGGTCGAGAAGGGCGAGGTCTTCGCCCTCAACATCCACATCAGCCCCTACTCGCACCGCGGCTCCGCCGACCACGAGCCGATGCGCAAGCGCAAGCTGCTGCTCCACAAGATGGAGATCCGCAAGCTGATTGGTAGGACGGTGGAGAAGGGCCTCACCCTGGTGCCGCTGAAGATGTACTTCAAGGACGGCAGGGTGAAGATGGCGCATCGGCCTGGCCCGCGGCAAGAAGTCGCACGACAAGCGCGAGACGATCAAGAAGCGCGAGGCCGACCGCGAGACGCGCGCCGCCGTCAAGGAACGCCAGCGCTGACGTCTCGTGATCTGACGGCGGTCGCTGGTCGCCGTCGCGTGCTGGGGCCTGCCGTCTATGGCGGCCAGCCTGGCGGCGTCGTGCAGCGCGCGCATGACCCGCCAGTCGCGACCGTCTTCCAGATCGCGCGGGGATGCGCGTGACGAGCACCCGCATCCCCGGGCGCCTGGCGGACTCGCTTGGCCAGTCGGGCGACTACCAGGGCCTGCTGTGACGCGAACGCCGACGGCCTGGCCTCGACCGCGCGTGCGAGGCGCGGGGTTCAGCGTGATTGCCGAGTGCCGGCGGAGAGCGACGCAGGTCGTCGTCGACGCCGTGCTGCCATCACGCCGTGCGCCTGATGTACGTCGGCATGCTCGAGCTTCTCGCGATCGATGCCAGCCGGACAGCAGGTCGTCGCTGGGCGTTGATGCGCCGCGTCGATCCGCGATCGCTGCATCGCCGGTCGAGGTCGACCTGCTCGTCGTCGACGTCTGTCGACGTGCTGCGTCGTTCGAGCCGGGCGCGCGCCGTCGGACCGACTCGATCCCGCGCTTCCTCGCGGCCGCGCCTGTTGCTGAAGCCCCGGCGGCAGGCGCTCCGCTCGACATGAGAACCTGATGAAGCTATCCTGATCGCATGGCCACCACGTTGGTGTCAGGTTCGCAACGTACCCGTGGAACTCCATCGCCGGCTGAAGGCCCGTGCCGCCATCGAGGGCATGACGATGTCGGACTTCATCCGGCGCGAACTGGTCAAGGTGCTCGAGCACGCGCCACGACACGAGATCCTCGAGCGTCTGCGCGCGCGTGGCTCCGGCGCCGGCTGCGGACGCGTCCGCGGAAGTGCTGCGCTCCGAGCGGGATGCCCGGTGATCGTGCGAGCGAGCGACGCGGCCGGTGGCGTCGACGTCGCATGTCTGGCGAGATGCCCGTCGGCGCCCGAGTCGTCGCCGCGCGCTCGCCGATGCCTCGTCCGACGCGCGCTGGATCGCGCTCGCTCCTCGTCGACGTCGACGTCGCGCACGTCGCCGCGCGCGCTCGTTCGCGAGGCCGCGCTCGCGGCGCGCGCAGGCACTCGCGGCCGACGTCGAGCCTCAGCGGACCGCGCTGCGCGATCGGAACCTGACTCCGTCACGACGGACGTCCGTGTGCTGGAGGCCGGCCTCTGGGAACCGCTGCGTGCGGGAGGAGCCGAGGTGGACATCCGACGAGGCGACCTCGAAGACCCGCTCGGCGGCGTCATCCGCGTCACTGGCGGCCGGCGAACGCCCCATCGATGTCGTGCTCGGCAAGGGCCGCTGGCAGTCTCGATCGGTCGAGCGAGCCGATCGGCCTCCGGATGGGCCGCCGATCGTCGCCGCCCGCGACCTCGTCCTGCTCAAGCTCTATGCGGGCGGCGCGCAGGACCTGTGGGACGTGCGGGCGCTGCTGGAATTGCCGGACCGTGCCGCGCTCATCGCCCAGGTCGACGAGGATCTGGCCGACCTGCCGGCGGACATGCGAGCCCGCTGGGTCGCCCTGCGGCGCTACGCGGATCTGCAAGGGCGAACGAAGCGTCCGCGTATACTGCCCGGTGTCCGGCGTGAGCCGCTGGACGACGCCGACACTTTCGACGCATGGCTGAATTCTTCCGCGTCCGTCAGCTCACCAAGCGCGCCATCCGCGCCGTCTACTGGCTCTGGACACGCCGCCTGGAAGCGGGCGCCGCGCAGATGCCACGTTCCGACTACAAGCGGACGTGGCAGCACCTCGCCGGCACCGAGAACGACGCGAAGATGTTCGTCGCGTCGACGGTCGACGAAGGCACGATCGAGCGCTCCGCCCAGTACACGCGCGAACTCCTCGAGCGCTTCGTCGGGCTCCGGCCCACCGACACGGTGCTGGAGATCGGCTGCGGGGTCGGCCGGCTGGCCCCCGAGATCGCACCGCGGGTGGCCCAGTGGGTGGGCACCGACATCTCGTCCAACATGCTGGAGCACGCGCGGCGGCGCCTGTCCGGGCTGACCAACATCCGTCTGGTGGAGCTCGCCGACGTCGGCCTCGGCGAGATCGCGGACGCGTCGCTGGACGTGGTGTATTGCACCGTCGTGTTCATGCACCTCTACGAATGGGACCGCTACAAGTACGTGGCGGAGGCGCATCGGGTGCTGAGGCCCGGCGGGCGCCTCTACTGCGACAACATCGGCATCACCACGTCGCTCGGGTGGACGATCTTCGCCGATGCCGCGTCGTACCCGCCCAAGGAGCGGCCGGCCTTCCTGCCGATGCTGTCGAGTGCCGACGAGCTGCGCGTCTACGGCACCAAAGCCGGATTCGCGTCGGTCACGGTCGAGCAGTTCGACGATTCGTGGCTGGCGCTGGTCGCCACCAAAGCCCCGACCTGAGCGCGGGCCGGGTCGAGGATCATCGAACGGCAGGCGCGTCCTGCCGAATCGTCAGCGGGCCCCGCGCCCGAACAGCACGGCGGGGATGGTCTTGAAGGCGATCTTGACGTCCAGCCAGAGCGACCAGTTGTCGATGTACTCGAGGTCGAGGCGCATCCATTCCTCGAAGGTCAGCTCGTTGCGGCCGTTGACCTGCCACAGGCAGGTGAGCCCGGGCTTCATCGACAGTCGGCGCCGCTGCCACGGCTCGTACTGACGCACTTCCTCGAGCACCGCCGGCCGCGGCCCGACGATGCTCATGTCGCCGCGGATGATGTTCCAGAGCTGCGGCAGCTCGTCGAGGCTGGTCCGGCGCAGGAAGCGACCGAGCGGCGTGACCCGCGGGTCGTTGGTCATCTTGAAGGCCGGGCCGTCCATCTCGTTGTAGGGCGCGAGGTGCTTCTTCAGCGCCTCGGCGTCGACCCGCATCGAGCGGAACTTGAGGAAGGTGAACGGCCGCCCGTGCAGGCCGCAGCGCAGCTGCCGGAACAGGACCGGGCCGGGTGAGTCGAGCTTGATGGCGATGGCGATCGCCACCAGCAGCGGGCTGATCAGCAGGAGGAGCAGCCCCGCCAGCACGAGCTCGGCGGACCGGCGCACGAACAGGACCACTTCGTCGTGCGGTGCGGTGCTGAAGGTGAGCAGCGGCAGGCCGCCGAGCTCGTCGAACGACAGCCCGGACAACGAGCGCGGCAGGAAGTTCACCACCAGCCGGGTCACGATGCCCTGCTCTTCGAGCCCCAGGAACAGGGCCTCGAGGCTTTGGAGATCGTGCAGCCGCCGCCCCGACGGCGCGATCAGCACTTCGTCGATGACATGGTGCTCGCGGGCGGTCAGGGTCGGGATGTCGTCGTAGGTGCCGAGGACGCGGTGGCGCGCGTCTCCCGTCCGGGCCAGGTCGGCGGCCGTCCAGGTGCCGTCGCTGACCACGCCGATCAGCTCGAGGCCCCAGTCGGCATGGGTCTCGACGCTCGCCGCGGCGTCCCGCACTTCGTCGAGGCCGCCGGCGACGAGCACGCGCCGCCGCACCGCGCCGTCGAGGATCGTCGCCCGGACGACGCCGCGGCCGATGACGACGCCGACCGCATTGCACAGCAGGAACAGCCCGAGCAGCGGCCGGCTGACGAAGGCGAGCCGAAAGACCACCACGGCGACCGCCAGCGCCAGCGCGCAGATGACGAGCGCCCGGAACAGCCGCGAGATCTCCGTGTGCAGCGTGCGCGCGGCGCGCCGGCCGTAGAGGCCGCTGACGTAGAAGACCAGCGCCCAGACCGGCAGCACGAACGCGGTCAGGAGCGGCAGGTAGTCCGAGAACGGATAGACGGGGCCGACCCACTCGGCCAGCCCCCAGCTGCGGATGGCGTGCGCGCCGACGAACGCCGCGGTGGTGGCGGCGAGGTCGGTGACCAGGTAGGCCCACGAAACGAGCTTGGCGCGCTCAGAAATCACGGTGCGGCGAGGATCGCGTCGTACTGATCGGTGACCCGATCCCAGGAAAAGCGTGCCGCGGCGCGGGCCGTGGCGCGGGCGCGCAGGCTGTCGACCAGGGCCGGATCCGCGACAATCCGGTCGAGCAGCGCCGCGAGCGTCTCGGGACGATGCGCATCGAAGAAGAGCCCGGCGTCGCCCAGCACTTCGCGGTGCTCGGGCGTGTCGTGGGCGAGCACGCAGTTGCCGAAACCCATCGCCTCGACCAGCGCCGGGTGCGTGCCGCCCACCTCGGTGGCCTGCACGTAGGCCAGCGCGTGGCACTGCAGCTCGCGATACCCGTCGCCGTAGACGCCGCCCGTGAACACGACCCGGGGGCCGGCCGTGGCGCGCAGCGTCGCGATGTATTCTCGGGCATAGGGGGCGTCACCGACAACCACGAGTTTCGGTCCGAGGCTGGTCCGCTGATAGGCCTGGATGACGGCCAACGCGTTGTTTTCCGGCTCGAGGCGGCTCACGTAGAGGATGTACTGCTGAGCTTCGAGGCCGAAGCGCTCGAGGGCGGCCCGGCCGGCGTCGCGCCCGATGTGGCAGCCGTAGGGGATGAAGGTCGAGGCGGCGCCGTAGCGCTCCCGATAGTAGGTCTCGATGACCTCGGCGTCGGTCACGATGGCGTCGGGCATCACCGTCGCCAGCCATTCCGACCCCAGGTACCAGGCCCGCCCGAAGGCGTTCCACTTCTTCCGCTTCCGCTCGATGCCGTCGACGTTGAGCACGACGCGCGTGCCGGCCAGCCGCGGCAGGGCGCAGAACAGGGCGTTGGCGGCATTGCAGACCAGGATCGCGTCGTAGCGCTGTCCGAGCGCATGGATCGTCGAGGTGGCCGTGTGGACCACCGTGTCCAGGTACTTGTGGCGGATGGTGGGCGCCTGCTGCAGGCGCACGCCCTGGAACTCGCGGCGAGCCGGATCCACGTACTGCGACCGGCAGTAGACGGTGACCTCGTGCCCGCGGCCGACCAGGCGCGGCGCCAGCTCCTGGGCGAAGGTCTCGAAGCCGCCGTAGTTGGCCGGGATCCCGCGCGTGCCGAGGATGGCGATTCTCACCTGAACCACCCGTCGAGCGAGCGGCGCCGGTCCCGCCGGGCCATGATGGCGCGCCGCTTGGCGAGCGTCCGCGGCAGCAGGCGCACGACGTCGACGAGGCCGGGAATCGAACTCCACTCGCGGGCCAGCACGTAGCCGACGACCTGGAGATCGCGGGCCAGGCCGGCCGCGGCGAAGCGCGCCGCCTGCCCGGCGGTCTGGTTCTTCAGCCGCAGCAGGAAGCGGTTGCGGACGCTGTAGCGGTTGATCGCCGCCGGCAGCGCCGATCGGCGATCGGGCGTGACGCGGCGGACGTGCGCCGCCGTCGCGCCCGGCACGTAGAGGGCATCCCACCCGAGCAGCTGCGCCCGCCACGCCAGGTCGGCGTCCTCACGGTAGGCGAAGAAGTCCTCGTCGAAGACCTCGCCGGCAATCGCCACGTCGTCGAGCATCGCGCGCCGGTAGCAGCCGGCGGCGCCGGAGACGCCGAAGACCTCGCCGGGGGCGTCGTACTGGCCGCGATCGATCTCGTCGGCGCCGCGATCGAAGTGGCGCTGCGAGCGGTGCATGACGATGCCGGTCGAATCGAGGACGCCGGCCGGCGTCGGCGCGCCGCAGCTTGCCGGTGGCGCTGCCGGCGCGCGGCGCCGCCTCGAGCGCCTCGACCAGGGCGCCGACGAACCCGGCGTCGAGCATCACGTCGGGGTTCAGCGTGAGGTAGTAGGCGCCGCGGCTCTCGCGGATGAGGGCGTTGTGGGCGGCGGAGAACCCGAGGTTGGCGGGGAAGTAGCGCCGCTCGGCGGCCGACGTCCGGGCCTCGAGCAGGGCGCGGGTGCCGTCGGCCGACGCGTTGTCACCGACCAGCAGCTCGATCGGCTGGTGCTGCTGGGCGCGGATGCCGTCGAGGCAGCGCGCGAGGTCCGAGGCGGAGTTCCAGGTGACGAGACCGATCGTGACGAGGGCCAAACCGCCTGATTGTACGACTCCGGAGTGGAATTCGACTCCGGAGTCGGGATGGGGCGCGCTCTCAGCGGATTCTGACGCCGGTTTCGTTCGAGCCGCCGCCCCAGAACTCGCCGCCGCCGTTCCAGTACATGGCGTGCTCGACGGCCAGCGGGACGCCGTTCAGCGACTCGACGAGGACGCCGAAGCGGGCGCCGTCGGCGAGCTGGCCGGCGCCCATGAACTCGCCGGCGGCGCGCGTGACCCGCGAGTTCGCCGGGACGGTGAAGGTCGGGGTGACGAACGACGTCCCGTTCTCGACCAGGAACCGCATCCGCACCGAGGCCGCATTGGCGGTGGGATTGGCCATCAGGATGAAGGTCTGGAAGCCGCGCGAGCCGCCGACTTCACCTTCGGCCATGCCCCAGGTGACGCCGGTGGCGGCGATGCCGGAGCTGGCGTGGGCCTCGGACCAGTTGGCGCCGGGCCAGTACATCGCGCGCTCGACGATGATCGGCAGCGTCGCCGACACGTCCATCGAGACTTCGGTGTTGGGGACGACGGTGTTGACGGGGATGGTGGTCCGGCTCTGCGCGGCGAGCGCGTAGGTGCGGGTCACGACCTGGCCGCCCGGCAGCAGGTAGCGGATGGTCGCGGTGGCCGGCGAGGTGTTGGGGTTGGCGAGCAGCAGGAACGTCGTGAAGAAGTTGCCGGTCGCGCCCTCGGCGACGTACCAGCTGGTGCGCGGCGCCGGCACCGCCGCGGCCTCGTGGCCGCCGTTCCACACCCGGGCGTTGGTGAAGTACATCGACCGCTCGACCGCGATCGGCGCGGTGCTCGTCACCTGCGTCGAGAACGACCGGTTGTTCAGCGGGCGGGCGCCGTTCGCGTCCTGCACCTCGTTGGTGTAGATGGTCACGCGCGAGTTCGCCGGCACGCTGTAGGTCTTGGTGACGGTGCCCGACGGCTCGAGCAGGAACGTCACCGTCGCCGTCGCCGGGGTGCTGCCGGGGTTGGCCAGCAGGACGAAGGTCGAGAAGAACGAGTTGGCGGCGCCCTCGGCCAGGTACCACGTGGTGCCGGGCCGCTCGATCGCCTTGCCGGTGTGGCCGCCGAACTACTGGTCGCCCCAGAACATCGTGCGCTCGGCGACGACGCCGCCGGTGTTGGCGGTGATCACCGTCGAGACGTCGTTCTGGCCCAGGCCGGCGACGCCGTTCACGTCGACGGTCGTGCGCCCGTACGGCAGCAGCGAGTAGCTCCTGGTGATCGGCGGGCTCGGCGCCGGGCGCAGGAACGTCAGCGTGACGTCGGCGGGGACGGAATCGGGGTTGGCCAGGGCGATGCGCTCGGCGAAGAAGCCGGTCGCGCCCTCGGCCAGGGTCCACGTGTTCGACAGGCGCGGGTGCGTGCCGGCCTGGTACTCGGCCAGGTTCGCGACGCCGTCGCCGTCGTCGTCGGCCGCCGGGTTCGAACTGCCGTACTTCGTCTCCCAGGCGTCGGCGAGCCCGTTGCTGTTGCCGTCGGTCGTGGCCGGGATGGTCGCGCCGACCCGGACCGGCCCGGTCGAGTAGCGGCCCTGCGAGCTGCCGCTGCCATCGGTCACGACCGCGTAGACGTAGTAGACGCCGGGCGTCAGGCCGGCCATGTTCCAGTAGTGCAGGCCGCTGGCGCCGTTCAGGCCCGACGCGATCAGGTCCCGGCCCGACCCGGGTTGAGGTCGGTGTCGTAGTAGAGCGCCACCGTCGCGTCGGCGCCGCCGCTGTTGGCCACGCCGGCGGTGTAGGTGGCGTCGGCGATCTGCCAGCGGATCGGGAAGAAGCCGCTGCCGTTGGGCGCGTCGTCGGCGGTGATCTTGACGTTCGACAGCCGGAAGGCGCGCGGCGCCTCGCTCTCGTTGATGTCGATGCGGAAGGTCCCGATGTTGCCCGTCCACAGGCCGGCGATGGGGTCCTCGAGCGTCGAGTTGTTGACGAAGCTGGCGAGGTCCATCGAGTAGCGGGTCGGGCCGCCGTCGACCAGGACGATGTCCTGCGTGATCGTGGCCGGCGTGTAGCCGGTGCCGTCCGAACGCGCCCAGACGACCCGCGCCACGCCGCCCCAGTAGTTGCTCAGCGCGTCGCCGATCATCAGCTCGTGATGGTCGTAGTCGAGCGTGAACGACAGCCGATGGTAGGTGTTCGCGTCGATGACGGCCGGACCGAAGCCGAAGCCGTCGTCGAGGAACTGGACGAACGGATCCGGGCAGGATTCGGCGGCGCAGCCGGACGCGTAGCTGCCGCCGCGGGTCACGCCGAGCAGCCCGTTCTCGTCGAAGGTGGCGCTGGTGATGTGGTTCAGGCGGGCGTTGTTGCGCTGGACGTCCTGGACGTTGGTCAGGTCCCACGCGTCGCCGATCACCGTGGTGGCGAAGTCGCGGCCACCCTCGGCATCGGGATCGAGGACGTTGACGAACGGCGCGGCGTCGATGTTCAGCGTCACCGTGCGCGAGGCGCTCGAGCCTTGCGCGGTGATCGTCCACGTGCCCGGCGGCAGATAGCCGTAGTCCCAGTCGAGGAAGGCGTTGTCGGCGAAGTCGAGCGTCTGGGTGATGCCCTCGGGATAGATCTGGATCACGTCGCCCGACTGCGCGTGCGTGGCGCGCAGCACGACGCGCCCGCCGAGGCCGCTCCACTGCAGGCGGCGGATCGCGGCGCCGTTGCCGCGCTCGGTCAGCCGCACCCAGTCGAGGTCGAGCGTGGCGTTCGTGCACCGTGTTCGACCAGCCGAGGCGCACCTTCAGGCCGCGCACCAGGCCGGTCCACGCCGACGCCCGAGCTCTGCAGCGGGACGTCCAGGTCGACGCGGTAGATCTGGTAGGTGGCGCCCGCCTGGGCGGCCTGCGGCATCATGTTGGCGTGCTGCGAGCCCGGCAGCGTGCCGCGGGCCTGCCACAGCGCGAACCCGCTGCCGGCCATCGACGACTGCGGGAACCAGAACGCGGCGACGCGATCGGCGACATCGGGCGTGCCGACGCTGCGGCGGGCCCGGAACGAGAGGCGGCGATAGCGGCTGGCGTCGATCGGCGTGAGGACGCCGCTGCGACCGACGGTGTTGAGCGCCCCGTCGATGCCCTGGTAGAGCATGTGGATCGACGGTGCGCTGCCGGCCGACACGCCGCGCAAGACGCCGCTCGGCCTGCGTCGGGGTGCCCGAGAACATCGGCGCGCCGGACCCGTTGTCCGAGTACATCCGCACCCAGTCGGTGTCGCTCGTCGAAGTCCCACGGATCACCCAGGACCGTGGTGGCGAAGTCGGCGCCGGGCTGGCTGGTCTGTGACGACGCGCCGCCGATCGTGAACGACTGCGCCTGGCTCTGGCCGGCGAGGCCGATCACGAAGAGAAGGGAGGCCGCACACCGGCCCAGCGTCAAAATTGTCGTCCGCGTCACCATTTACGATCTGCATCCCCGGGCGCGATCGTCCGCGCTCGTCATGGCCACCGCGGGGGGAGCGCGGAGCAGCCGGTTCCGTGCAGTCCGGCGCCTTGCCGCACACTGCTGGCCCGTCAATCGGAACGCCCGACACGCTGGATGAACCATTCGGGTGAGCCGCCGGGCACCCGCTTCCGCGCGTGCCTGCACGTCCGATAGGCAAGCTGCATACCAGTGCATCGCACAATTATTTCCGAGGTCCGGTCGCGGCGGTGCGACGCCAGGGTGCCAGTCGTGGCAAGCGCCATGCACGAGAAGGCCGTGCGCGAGCACCGCACGCCACGGCCGGGTCGAGTGTAACTCTGCCGTCCCGGTGTAAGAACGATCAGCGGGACCGGCGGACCGCCCGCGCCAGCGCGACACGGTTGCGCACCACCATCAGGCCGCGCACCACGGCGAGCCGCTTCAGCTGCTCGACGCGCCGCTCGGTCACGCCGAGCCGCAGCGCCGTGCGCTTCAGCCACTTCGACAGCCGGTAGCCGCCCTGCAGATCGGCGCGGATCCGGGCCAGGCCGACCGCATGGTCGGCGGCGCTGGCCGGCGCCTCGAGGAACCGCGCCAGCGGCGCCACGACGCGGCTCCACTGCATCTCGCGACCGAGCCGGGCCAGCGACGTTCGCGGCCGAGGCGCGCGCCGCGTCGTCGCCGAGCAGGCGATCGATCGCCGCCGCCAGCGCCGCGGCATCGCCCGGCGGTACGGTCGCGCCGAGCCCTTCGCTGCGCACCAGCCGCGCGAAGACATCGCCGTCGGTGCACACGATCGGCAGGCGCGCCCAGACGTAGTCGAGCATGCGCGTGCGGAAGGCGAAGTGCGTCTCGAGGTGCTCGCGATGCGTGCTGACGCCGAGATCGGCCTCGGCCAGCCAGCGCGCCCGCTCGGTGTACGGCACCCAGTCGTTGAAGAAGACGTGGCGATCGACGACGCCGAGCGCCTCGGCGCGCTCGCGGCTGGCGGTCACCGCCCGCATCGGCTTGACCAGCGGGTTCGGGTGCTTGGTCCCCATGAAGACCAGCTTCAGGTCGGGCCGCTGCGGGGCGAGCGCGGCCACCGCCTCGATCAGCGTCACCGGATCCTGCCAGTCGAGCAGCGAGCCGCCCCACAGCAGCACCGTGTCGGTGGCGGCGATGCCCGGGCCGCACGCCCTTCAGCACCGGCGGCAGCGCCGCGGCGGTGGCGTCGAAGTCCTGATCCGGCAGGCCGAACGGGACGACGTCGATCAGCCGGCGCAGCGTCGGATCGGCGGCGTAGGTGCGCGGGTTGATGCGGCCGCGGCTGTGCAGCATGCCGATCCAGAAGTCGCGCTGCGCCTCGCTGGCGCAGACGAAGAAGTCGCCCTGATCGATCTGGCCGTTGAGCACGCCGAGGAAGCCGGCCGCTTCCGCCTGGACGGCGGCGATCGCCGGCGGCGGCGCGGCCGCGCGTCTGCTCGAGGTGCTCGATCGTGAACGGGCAGTAGAGATCGACGACGATCGGCACGAGCAGCGAGGCGAGGAACGGGTACTGGACCAGCGCGAAGCCCTGCACGAAGAGCACGTCGGCGTCCTCGGCGAGGCGGCGCAGGCTGGCCGGGTGGGCCGGATCGAAGCCGGCGATGGTGACGCGCGTGTCGCGCAGGCCGGGCTCGCCCGGCATGGCCAGGGTGACGCGGGCGACGCCCGACAGCGCCCGCCCGATCTCGAGGAAGCGGACCGCCGGCCCCGACATGTTGGTGGCGATGGCTTCGTGGCTGACGATCAGCAGGCGCGATCGCGGCGTGAAGACGCGGGGCAGATCGAGCGCGTCGATGAGCGCCTCCTGGATCGGACGATACGACGCGAAGCTCGAGATGCCTTCGAAGGCGCGGCCGAAGTGCGGCAGCACGTCCGCGCTCGCCGACCCGCCGCGCGCCCTGGATCGCCTGACGGCGCCGGCCGGTCGTCGCCGAGGGTGTCGATGCACCGCGCCGATCGCGGCGAGAGACTCGGCCGGCAGGCCGAGGATCAGGCGCTCGCCCGGCCGCTCGCCGCCGCCGGGCCGCCGTCCCGTCGCATAGAGCGTGTCGAAGGTGGCGGTGGCGGTCACGCGCGCCGAGAACGGCGCGACGCGGGCGAGGGCGGCGGCGCGGCCGTCGATCCGCGCCTCGTCGAGCAGGCGCCGCGTGGCCAGCAGCAGCACCGGGCCCAGCGTCCGCCGCAGCGTGGCCTCGCCGTAGTTCTTGAGCAGCGTCCACAGCGCGTTGCGCTCCATCAGGAAGCGCTTCTGGCCGGCCGGCTGGGTCCGGCTGGTGGCGCCGTGCCGGTGATAGACGACGGCGGCGTCCTCGACCCGCATGGCGAGGCCGGCCAGGCGGAGCCGCCAGCCGAGGTCGACGTCGTCGTAGTAGGCGAAGAACGCGTCGTCGAAGCCGCCGGCGCGATGGTAGGCCTCGCGCGTCACCGCGAAGGCGCCGCCGTTCGGAAAGAACGTGTCGGTGGCGCGTGACCGTTCGATGGTCACCGGTTCGCCGTAGTAGTCCTGGAAGCCGCGCGCCTCGAAGCTGATCGTGCCGCGCAGGAAGTCGACCGCGCGCCCGTCCCAGCTCAGCACGCGGGCGGCGACGCAGGTCGTGCCGTCGGCGGCCGCCGTGACGAGGCGCCGCACGGCATCCGGCTCGACGCGCATGTCGTTGTTGAAGAACACCAGGACGTCGCCGGTGGCGATCGCCACACCGGCGGCGTTGCCGCCCGTGAAGCCCTGGTTCGTGGTCAGCGGCACGACGCGGACGGTCGGGTGCTCGCGCGCGATCCAGTCGACCGTGCCGTCGCTCGATCCGTTGTCGACGACGATCACTTCGAGCCGGTCGGCGGGATGGTCGCTCGCCGCGATCGACGACGAGGCACGGCCCGAGGTGTTCCTTGCCGTTCCAGCTGACGATGACCACCGACGCCCGCGGCGCGGCCCGCGGCTCAACCCGCGGCGGAACCCGCGGCTCGACTCGCGGCTCGCCGCGGCTCAGCCCGCGGCTCAACCCGCGGCACGTCGCGGATTTTGCCGAGGCGGGGGAGCTCGTCGAGGGCGCTGTCGAGGGCGAGCAGCGGGAGCAGCGTGCCGAGATGGTCGGCGAGATACGAGGCGCCGTCGGCGCCGGGACGGAGCAGTCGCGCCAGCGTGCCTTCCGCCTCGCCCCAGCCGCCGCCGAAGTGGAACTGCTGGCCGGTCAGCCCGGACGCGGCGGTGGCCGCCCGCAGCGCCTCGAACGCCACCCGGCCCAGCTCGACGCCGAGCCGATCGGCGGACGCCTGCGGAAGGCGGTCAGGATGCGATTGCGTCGCGCCAGGAACGTGCGCAGCGCGGGATCGAGCGGCCACGCCGGAAGGCCGGCGACCGCCACCGACGCCGCGCGATCGACAGGATGGGCACGCCAGTCAGCCGCGCGGCCAGGTCCTCGAGCAGCCCGACGTGCCACAGGACGGGATCGAAGCCGCCGGCGTCCACGAAGGCCGCCTTGCGGATCGCCCATGCCGGCATCGGGCCTCGACTCCAGCGCGGCGTCTCCGGCGTCGGCCAGCGCGCGCCAGTTCGCCGACCAGATCGGGACCGGCCGCCGCCGGCGGCCACGCGAGCGCGGCCACATCCGGGCCGACCTCCAGCGCCAGCCCGGTCGCGCCGCCGTCGGCGAGCGCCCGCAGCGCCGCCCCGTCGAGCGGCGACCACGGGTCGAGCACGACCACCACGTCGCCGGCGGCGTCGCGGATCGCCCCGTCGAGGATCGCGGCCGCCCCGCGCGGGCGCCTGTCGCGACTCGCGTCGCCTCGACGACCGGCGCGCCCGGGCACGCGCCGGCGATCCGCGCCACCAGCGCATCGCGGACGGGCGGCTCCGGCCACACGGCGCCGGCGAGGATGAAGGAGACCGTCACGATCGACCCGTCAGCCGCCGCACCCACCGCGCCAGACGCGAACGCCGGCGAGCGCTCGACCTGCCGCAGCAGCCCGGCGAGACGGGCGGCTTCGCTGGTCATCGCCTCGAGGGCGGCGACGACGCGGGTGCGATGCGCGTCCACGTCCGCCAGCTGGCGATGCTGCCGCTCCGGTTCGAGGCGGACCTGGATCCGCTGGTTGGCGGCATGGGTGTCGAGCAGCGCGAACATCGCGGCCGCGTGCGCCGGATCGATCGCCGGCCGGGCCCGGAACGCGGCCGGCGACACGGCGTCGTAGTGCGCCTCGACGAAGCGCAGCACCGGATCGTCCGGCGGCGCGCGTCGCGACCACGAACTGGCGATAACGCGGCGCCTCGCGATCGGCGGCGAACCGCGCTCTCGTTGAAGGCGCGGTCGAGGGCGATCTGGACACGCTTGCTGCCGGCGATCGCCTGCAGCGCGTGCTTGTCGACCATCATCAGGACCCACGTCCACAGGCTGCCGTAGCCGAACACGCGCACGTGCCAGCCGGCGGCCTCGAACGCCGCCGCCGTTCTCGTCGAGATCCGGCCAGCCGTGCTCGCGATGCTCCTGCAGCTGGCCCTGCTCGTAGCCGCAGGCCTCGCGGATGAAGTCGCTGACGATCGCCTCGGCCCGGTCGATGACGCCCGTGCGGAACGGCGCCGCCACCACCGCGGCGCGCCGGCTGGCGCGCATCACCTGGCTCGAGCACGGTGGCCCGCGCGGCGGGCGGGACGTGCTCCATGACGTCGACGCTGCACACGAGGTCGAACAGGCCGTCCGGGAAGGGCAGCGCGTCGCCGCGGGCGCACAGGTAACCGGGCAGCCGGCTGCGGGCGAGGTCGATGGTGATCGACGGCGCCTCGGGCAGGAACTCGGCGATCGGCCGCCGCGGCCGGAACCAGAAGTCGAGATGGTGGCCGCCGACGTCGAGCACGCGCGGCGGCGCCGGGCCGCCCATCGCCCGGGCGATGGCGGTGGTGATCGCGTAGCGCTGGTATTGATCGAACGGCGCCTCGATCGTGTCCTGGACCGGCGGCGCCGGCGGATCGGTCGTCCCGACCGTGCCGCCGGCCGAGCGATCGGCGTCACGACGCCTCCCGCACGTCGGCCCGGCGCCAGGCGGCGTCCAGCGCGATGACGCCGAGGCGCTCGGCGGTCCCGCCTTCGACGACCACGAACGGCACCAGCCGCTCGCGGTGATCGAGCGCGGTGATCAGGTCTTCGTCGTAGACGGCGGCGGAGACCAGGTAGCGTCCCGGCAGCAGCGGCAGCCGATCGATGGCGTACTCGACGGCGCCGCTGCCCTCGAGCCGATCGACCGGGAAGCCGCTGGTCCGCGTGTTGGGGCCGGTGACGTGGGTGCCGTCGTCGCGATGGATGGCGACGCCGAAGACCGGCCGGATCGACCGGCGCCTCGCAGCGATAGTGGAGCCGCATCGTGAGGGCGTCGCCGGTCCGCAGGACCTCGGTCGGCACGCCGTCCCGCAGCAGGTCGACGCTCGTGATCTGGACGGTGCCGGTGCCCCAGCGGAGGCTCACCCCCGGCTCCCCGCGGCCCATGTCGAGCTCGTGGTAGCGGCCGATGACGTCGGTCGCCGCCCCGGCGACGATCAGCCGGCCCTGCTGCAGCAGCGCGACGTGCGAGCAGAGCTGCTCGACCAGGTGCAGGTCGTGCGAGACCAGCACGATGGTGCGGCCGCTGCGCTGGAAATCGCGGATCGTGTGCAGGCACTTGCGCTGGAAGTGCGCGTCGCCGACGGCGAACGCCTCGTCGACCAGGATGATCTCGGGGTCGAGATGGACGGCGACGGCGAAGCCGAGGCGCATGAACATGCCGGACGAGTAGGTCCGCACCGGCATGTCGATGAAGCGCTCGAGCTCGGCGAAGGCGACGATGGCGTCGAAGCGGCGGTGGACCGCGTCCCGCGAGACGCCGTGCAGCGACGCGTTCAGGTAGATGTTCTCGCGGCCGGTCAGCTCCGGGCTGAAGCCGGCGCCCAGCTCGAGGAGCGACGTCACGCGGCCGGTGGTGGTCACCGAGCCGCCGTCGGGCTCGAGCACGCCGGCGATCAGCTGGAGCAGCGTGCTCTTGCCGCAGCCGTTCGGGCCGATGACGCCGACCGTGGTGCCGGCCTCGATGCGCAGCGACACGTCCGAGAGCGCCCAGAAGGCTTCGCCGCGCGCGCCGCGGGTGGCCGCCGCGACGACGCGTTCCTTCAGGCTCGACGCGCGCTGTTGCGAGAGCCAGAAGCGCTTGGACACGCGGTCCACGACGACCGCGGCAGCAGCGGGCACCCGGCGAGTGTAGAACGGGTGGGCCGGGACGGTCCACGCAGGCCCCCACGCCGCCGAGCGGTCCGCTCCCACGGCGGGCCGTGTAGGATCGCGGTCGTGACCAGGCGCCGCGGCATCCTTGCCGGTGTCATCGTGACGGCGGCCCTCGCCCTCGAGACCTGGCTGTTCGTCGGCCGTCGCTCGGGCGAGCCGGCGTATCAGCCGGCGGCCGCCGTGGTCGTGCCCTCGCTCGAAGCCGCCGGCCCCGACGCGATCGCCCAGACGTTCGTGCCCGGCGCCGACGGGCTCATCGCCGTCAGCTTCGTGCCGCTGCCGGCCGCGAACCGGCCGCGGACGCCCATCGAGCTCCGGCTGGACGTCGAGGGGAGCGACGTGCCGATGGCCCAGCGCCGCGTGCAGCCCGACGAGCTGGTCGACGGCGAGCCCTTCTGGTGGGACGTGCCGAAGGTGGAGCGGGCGGCGGCGCGCGTGTTCACCCTGCGGATCGCCGTGCCGGAGGCCGTGGCCGGCGAGGGGCTCCGGGTGGCGATCGGGCCGCCGGACTATGGCTGGGGCGAGCTGACCGTCGGTCCGCGGCGGCAGTGGGGCGACCTCGTCTTCGCGACGCGGGCGACCCAGGTCCACGTCCTCGACACGCTGCGGACGCTGCGGCGCCAGGTGCCCTGGCCGCTCCGGACCGACGGCGCGCTCGTCGTCGGGCTCCTGCTCCTGAACCTGGCGGCGGCGGTCGTCGTCCGCCATCTGGCCGCCGCGGGTGTCGAGGCCGGCCCCGCGGCCAATCCCGCGGCCAATCCCGCGGGCAAGCCCGCCGCCGACACCGACGCCGGCTCCCGGGTCCGTCCTGAGGGGCCGCCGGCGCGGCGCTACAGCTTTTCGGCGAAGCGCGGCGCCTGGCGGGCGAAGACGACGCTGCCCGCCGCGAGCGCGATCGCGGCGCTGACCCCGGCCGCGAGCCAGTGCACCGGGTCGCCCCAGGTGCCCTCGAGACAGGCGGCGTGGTAGATGGCCACGAAGTGGGCCATCGGGTTCAGCGTCAGCACCGCCGCGACGCGCGGCGGCATCATCTCGGCCGCGTAGACGATCGGCGTCAGCCAGAACCAGAGCTGCACCGCGACTTCGGCGAGGTGCCGGGTGTCGCGGGCATGGACGTAGGCCGTCGCCAGCAGCAGGCCGAGGCCGACGGTGAAGGCCAGCTGCAGGAGCAGGGCCGGCACCACCGCGATCATCGACGCCGTCCAGGCCGCCGGTCCACCACGCGGCCAGCGGCAGGATCACGACATAGGTCAGCGCGAACTGGACGAACTGCGTGATGACGGCCGCGACGGGCAGGACCAGCCGCGGGAAGGCGACCTTGCGGACCAGCGGCGCGCCGTCGACGATCGAGGACGTGGCGGCGAGCAGCGCCCCGGCGAAGAAGGTCCACGGCAGGAGCGCGCTCAGCAGATAGAGCGGGAAGCGCGGCACCTGGATGCGGACGATGTAGTCGAACGCCAGCGTGTAGATCGCGGCCAGCAGGAGGGGGTTGGCCAGCGACCAGGCGAAGCCGAAGGTGGAGCCCTTATACTTGTGCCGCAGGTCGCGCCCGACCAGGTGCCGCACGAGGTCCCGATAGGCCCAGGCGGCGGCCCACGGCGCGCGTTTCCGCACCACGTCGTGCATCGGCGGCGGAGTTTACCATCGTTGGTTCCAGGGCCGCGTTCGATGCGTTCCGTTCGCGTACAGACATGAAGAAAACCCATCTCGCGTTCATCGCGGTCGTCGTCGTGGCGGCCGTTGCCTACTACTTCTGGAGCCGGAGCGGCGGCGAAGCTGTCGCCATCGACCTGGTCGACAAGGCGCAGACCGCGGAGTTCCGCCCGGCCGATAAGAAGGCCGAGATGTTCAAGATCGGCGCCGCAGACGATCGGCGGCGAGACCAAGCCGGCGGTCTTCATGCACGCCGCCAGCCGGCTGATCTTCCCGGACGTCACGATCCCGGACGGCGGGCGTCTCCGCGTCTTCCTCGCCGTCGACGAGAACGCGTGGACGCAGGACGGCAGCGACGGCGTGCTGTTCCGCTTCGGCGTCGACGACGACGGCCGCTACGAGGAGCTCCTCAACCAGCACGTCGACCCGCGCCACAACGCCAACGATCGCGGCTGGCTGCCGGTCGACGTCGACCTGAGCGCCTACGCCGGCCAGACCGTCAAACTCATCTTCAACACCAACACCAGCCTGCCCAAGCAGCCCGAGAACGGCGCCTACGACCAGTCGATGCTGGGCGAGCCGGCCATCATCAGCCGTCCCTAGGGTTCATGCGCGTTCCGCTGCTCGATCTGTCGGCGCAGTTCGCGCGCATCCGGCCCGACGTGCTGCGGGCGATCGAGGCGGTGTGCGACAGCCAGCGCTTCATCCTCGGCCCGGCGGTCGAGAGTTTCGAGCGTGCCATCGCCGACCGGCTGGGCGTCGCCCACGCCATCGGCATGTCGTCGGGCACCGACGCGCTCCTGGCGGCCCTGATGGCGGCAGGCGTCGGTCCGGGCGACGAGGTGATCACGCCGACCTACTCGTTCTTCGCGACCGCCGGCTGCGTGTGGCGGCTGGGGGCGCGGCCGGTGCTGGTCGACGTCGATCCGGCGACGCTCAACGTCACGGCGGACGCCGTCGCGGCGGCGATGACGCCGCAGACCAAGGCGATCATCCCGGTCCACCTGTACGGCCAGATGGCCGAGATGGCGCCGCTGCTCGCCGTCGCGGCCCGGCAGGGCGCGGTCGTGATCGAGGACGCCTGCCAGGCGATCGACGCCGCCGACCACGGGGCGCGGGCCGGGACGGTCGGGGCGATGAGCGCCTTCTCGTTCTTCCCGAGCAAGAACCTGGGCGGCTTCGGCGACGGCGGGATGACCACCACCGACGACGACGCGCTGGCCCGCCAGCTCCGGCTGCTGCGCGGCCACGGCGCCGCGACGCGGTACCACCACGAGATCGTCGGCGCCAACTTCCGCCTCGACGCGCTGCAGGCGGCGGTGCTCTCCGCCAAGCTGCCCCACCTGGACGAGTGGACGGCCAGCCGGCGGACCAACGCGGCGCGCTACCGGGCGCTGTTCGCCGAGGCGGCCGCGACGGCTGGCGTGTCGATCGTCGCGCCCGATCGCCGGGCCGACGCCGGACGGCGTGCTGTCGCTGCCCGTCGAGCGGCCGGGCGTGCACCACGTCTACAACCAGTTCGTGGTGCGGCTCGGCCGGCGTGACGCGGTCAAGGCCCATCTCGACGGAGGCCGGCGTCGGCTGCGAGGTCTACTACCCGGTGCCGTTCCACCTGCAGGCCTGTTTCGCGCCGCTCGGCTACGCCCGCGGCGCCTTCCCGATCGCCGAAGCGGCGGCGGGGGATTCGCTGGCCCTGCCGATCTATCCGGAGCTGACGGAGCCGCAGCAGCGCTACGTCGTCGACGCCCTGCTCGCCGGCATGACCCGGACCCCGGCCGACGACCGCGCCGGCCGGCCCGCATGATGCGCCCGGCCGATCCTCCCGCCGGTCCGCTGCTCGACGCCGCGGGCGCGCCGGTGGCGACGCGCCGCTGGCGCGGCCCGGGCCCCACGGCGCGGATCGTCATCGGCCTCGTCCTCGGCATCCTCGTCGGCTGGCTGTGGCCGACCTTCGGCGCCGACATCCGCCCGCTCGCCGACGCCTTCCTGCGGATGATCAAGATGATCGTCGGGCCGCTGCTGTTCTCGACGCTCGTCGTCGGCATCGCCGGCACCGGCGACCTGAAGGCGATGGGGCGCATCGGCGCCAAGGCGATTCTCTACTTCGAGGTCGCGACGACCTTCGCGCTGGTCCTCGGCCTGGGCCTGGTCAACCTGCTGCGGCCCGGCGCCGGCGTCGCCGCCGAGGCCGGCAACGTCACCGAGCTGCAGGCGATGGCGGCGCGCCAGCAGAGCGCCTGGGACATCGTCCTGCACCTGTTCCCGACCTCGCTGTTCGACGCGCTGGCCCGGAACGACGTGCTGCAGGTCGTCGTGTTCGGCGACCTTCTTCGGCGTCGCCCTGGCGGCGAGCGGCGAGCGGGGACGGCCGGTGACCGAGACGCTCGACTCGGTGGCCCAGGTGATGTTCAAGGTCACCGGCTACGTGATGTGGTTCGCGCCGATCGGCGTGATGGCGGCGATCGCGGCGACCGTCGGCAGCAAGGGCCTCGGCATCCTGGTCACGCTCGGCAAGCTGATCGGCGCGATGTATCTCGGCTACGTGCTGTTCCTGCTGATCGTGGCCGGCGGCGCGCTGCTGATCGCGCGCATCCCGATCCGCGCCTTCATCCGCGCCGTGCGCGAGCCGGCGCTGATCGCCTTCACCACCGCCAGCAGCGAAGCGGCGCTGCCCAAGGCGCTCGAGGCGATGGAGCGCTTCGGCGCCCCGAAGAGCATCGTCGGTTTCGTGCTGCCGACCGGCTACAGCTTCAACCTGGACGGCTCGACGTTCTACCTGTCGATGGCCAGCGTCTTCGTCGCCCAGCTCGCCGGCGTCGAGCTGACCTGGGGCCAGCAGCTCACCATGATGCTGACGCTGATGCTGACCAGCAAGGGCGTCGCCGGCGTGCCGCGCGCGTCGCTGGTGGTCCTGATGGCGACGCTCACGACGTTCGGCCCGGCCTACGGCATCCCGCTCGAGGGCGCGGCCATCCTGCTCGGCATCGACCAGATCCTCGACATGGGCCGTACCGGCGGTGAACGTGATCGGCAACTGCGTCGCGTCGGTCGTGGTGGCCCGCTGGGAAGGCGTCCTCGACGACACGAAGATGGAGGCGGCCGCATGAGGGTCGTCGTGGTGGGCGCCGCCGGCCAGCTCGGACGGGCGACGGCCGAGTACTGGGCCGCCGGACACGACATGACGCCGTTCACGCGCCGCGAGGTCGACCTGACCGACGCCGCCGCGCTCGAGCGCGCCATCGAGGCCGCGGCGCCCGACCTGATCGTCAACTGCGCCGCCTACAACGACGTCGACGGCGCCGAGGACGGCGCCGGCGATCGCCTTCGCCGTCAACGCCCTCGCGGTCCGCTCGCTCGCGGCGGTCGCCACCCGCACCGGCGCGACGCTGGTGCACTACAGCACCGACTTCGTCTTCGACGGCGTCGATCGCTCGACGCCGTACACCGAGGCCGACGCGGCCCGGCCGCAGAGCGTCTACGGCACCTCGAAGCTGGTCGGGGAATGGCAGGCGGCCATCGCGCCCCGCGCCTACGTGCTGCGGGTCGAGAGCCTGTTCGGCGGGGTCTATGTGCGCAGCAGCGTCGACAAGCTGATCGCCGGCCTCGAGCGCGGCGAGCCGCTGCGGGTGTTCGCCGATCGCTCGCTGACGCCCAGCTACGTCGCCGACGTCGTCCAGGCGACGCGCCACCTGGTCGAGACGGAGGCGCCGGCGGGGCTCTACCACTGCGTCAACAGCGGCGTGACCAACTGGCTCGAGCTGACCGAGGAGCTGGCCCGCCTGACCGGCCGGAGCGAGACCGCGCGTCTCGAGCCGGTGGCGTTCGCCAGCGTGACCCTGAAAGCGAAACGCCCGCAGTACTGCGCGTTGTCGAACGCGAAGCTGCGGGCGGCGGGATTCGACGATGCCGGAGTGGCGCGATGCCCTCCGGCGTTACCTGGTCAGCTGGTGGCCGCCCTCAGGCGCGGCCGCGGCCCGCCTGAGGTGCCGGCTGCATCGCCGCGCTGGGCGCGCGGCGCGACACAGGGCGGGTGCCTAGGCGCTGCGGCGGCGGCGCAGCGCCAGGCCGGCGACGCCCATGCCAGCGGTCGATCGCCGCTCGGTGGCGCGCGTCTTCGCGCGCACGGCGTCGAGGCCATCGTCAGCACGTCGCCGCCGACCGCGCACCTCGTCGCCGCGGCTGCGGCGCGACGCCTGCGCGTCCGTGGATCGCCGACTACCGCGATCCGTGGTCGCAGCGATCGGCGTGGCGGCGGACCTGGCCGCTGGCCGGCGTCGAGGCCCGCCTCGAGCGGCACACGCTGGCGCGGGCGGCGCACGTCGTGACGGTGTCCGAGCCGATTGCCGCCAACCTGCGCCGCCTGCTCGGCCGCGCCGGTGTCGGTCGTGCCGAACGGCTTCGATCCCGCCGATCGCGACGCGGTCGGCGATCGATCCGCTGCCCATCGCCGCCGATCGCTTCACGCTGATCCACACCGGCACGCTGACCAACGGCTCGCGCGATCCGCGGCATCCTGTTCGCGGCCCTCGACGCCATCGTCGGCCGCGGCGATCTGCCGATCGCGGCGCTCGAGGTGTGGTTCGTCGGCCGGCACCTCGAGGTGGCGCGCCGCGCCGCCGCCGCGCTGGCCGCGCGCTGGCGCCCGCGCTCCGCTTCGCCGGCCCGGTGCCGCGCGCCACCGCGCTCGACGCGCAGCGGCGGGCGACGGCGCTCGTCGCGCTCGGGTCGCCGGATCCGGCCTACGACGGCGACGTGCCGACCAAGGTGTTCGAGTACCTCGACGCCGGCCGGCCGATCCTGGCCATCGCCTCGCCGCAGAGCGCCGCTCGCGTCGCTGCTCGGCGTCGACCGGTGGCGGGCGCACCGCGGCGACGGCGGCGGAGGTCGAGACGGCGCTGGTAGACTGGCTCGGCCGCGTGGCGCCGCGACGGCCGCGTGCCGGCCTCGAGCGATCCGCAGGCGATCGCCCGCTACGAGCGACGGCGGCTGACCGGCGAGTTCGCCCAGATCCTCGATCGCGTCGCCGCCGGCGTCCTCGACGAGGCGGTGTAGCGGTAGCGGCGGACGGTGGCGACTATCAGGTGCACGAGACGGCGCGGGTCGATCCCGGCGCCGAGATCGGCGCCGGCACGCGCATCTGGCACTTCTCGCCACGTCATGGCCGGCGCCCGGATCGGCCGCGACTGCATGCTCGCCCAGAACGTGTTCGTCGCCGCCGGCGTCGTCGTCGGCGACGGCGTGAAGATCCAGAACAACGTCTCGATCTACGACGGCGTCACCCTCGAGGACGGCGTGTTCTGCGGCCCGTCGACCGTCTTCACGAACGTGGTCACGCCGCGCAGTCACGTGTCGCGCCGGCACGCCTATGCCCGGACGGTGGTCCGCCAGGGCGCCACGCTCGGCGCCAACAGCACCGCTGCTGTGCGGGATCGAGGTCGGCCGCTACGCCTTCGTCGGGGCCGGCGCCGTCGTGACCCGGGAGGTGCCGCCCTACGCCCTCGTCGTCGGCAATCCGGCGCGCCACGTCGGCTGGGCCTGCGCCTGTGGCGAGCGGCTGGGGCCGCGCCGCGGCCCGGACGGGGCCCATGTCGAGCGGACGCTGCACTGCGTCGCGTGCGGCGCCGGCTACCGGGCCGACGCCGAGGGGACGGCGCTCACGCCGCTCTAGCGGGGTTGGCCGCCGGTCGTCGCGCCGGACGTCGGGACGCCTTTGCACGTGCCGGCTGCCAATCGCCGCGCTTGGCGGGCGGCGGGCCCGTCACCCGGCAGGGGGCTGATATACTCGCGTTTTGCGCGCCGGACGCCGTCGCCCGACTGAGGGCGGAACGGTCGGTCCGGCGTCGGAGACACCACGGATGTCAGTGCACACGGGGTCGCTCGTCGAGCGGCTGAAGGCCCGGTCGACGAAGGCCGGGGTCATTGGGCTCGGATACGTCGGACTGCCGCTCGCCATCGAGTTCGCCAAGGCCGGGCTGACGGTGGTCGGTGTCGATCTCGACACCCGCAAGGTCGAGATGCTCGGGAAGGGCGAGTCGTACATCGGCGACGTCGCCGCCTCGGACGTCGCCGAGATGGTCAAGGCCGGCCGCTTCACGGCGCCACGACCGACTTCTCGGTGCTGTCGGATGTCGACACGATCAACATCTGCGTGCCGACGCCGCTGCGCAAGACCAAGGATCCGGACCTCTCCTACATCGTCGCGTCGGTCGAGGAGATCGCCAAGTACTTCAAGGCCGGTCAGCTGATCATCCTGGAGTCGACGACCTACCCCGGCACCACCGACGAAGTCGTGCAGCCGATGCTCGAGGCCAAGGGCCTCAAGGCCGGCACCGACTTCTTCCTCGGCTTCTCGCCCGAGCGCGTCGATCCGGGCAACCCGCAGTTCCACACCGGCAACATCCCGAAGGTGGTCGGCGGCGTCAACGAGGCGTCGAGCGATGCCGCGGCCGCCCTCTACGGCCTGGTCGTCAAGGAAGTCGTCAAGGTCTCCAGCACCCGCGCCGCCGAGCTCGTCAAGCTGCTCGAGAACACCTTCCGCGCCGTCAACATCGGCCTGGCCAACGAGCTGGCGCTGATGTGCCGCGACATGGGCATCAACGTCTGGGAAGTGATCGACGCGGCCAAGACCAAGCCGTTCGGGTTCATGCCGTTCTACCCGGGGCCCGGCCTCGGCGGGCACTGCATCCCGATCGATCCGTTCTATCTGAGCTGGAAGGCGCGGCAGTTCGGCTTCGAGAGCCGCTTCATCGAGCTCGCCGGCCACATCAACGGCGGCATGCCGCGCTACGTCGTCGACCGCGTCAGCGAGGCGCTCAACTCGGTGGCCAAGCCGATCAAGGGCTCGAAGGTGCACCTGTTCGGGATGGCCTACAAGTCCGACGTCACCGACTACCGCGAGTCGCCGGCCATCGACGTGGCCGACCTCCTCGAGCGGCGCGGCGCCATCGTCACCTACTCGGATCACTTCGTGCCGTCGATGCCGGCCGAGCACGGCCACAAGCCGCGCACCGAGGTGCCGTTCGCCAAGGCCCTCGCCGACGGCTTCGACATCGCCGTGATCACCACCGCCCACAAGACCTTCGACTACGACACGCTGGTCGCCAAGTCGCCGCTGATCCTCGACACGCGCAACGCGCTGAAGGGCCGGGCCGGCGCCCACATCTTCCGGCTCTGACCCGTGACCATGAAGAAGCGCGCGCTCATCACCGGCATCACCGGCCAGGACGGTTCCTACCTGGCCGAGTGGCTCCTCGATCAAGGCTACGAGGTCTACGGCATCGTCCGCCGCTCGAGCGCGCCGAACCTGGGGCGCATCGAGCACATCCTCGATCGCATCGAGCTGCAGCCGGCCGACCTGCTCGACCAGCTGTCGCTCCTCAAGATCCTCGACGAGGTGCGGCCGCAGGAGTTCTACAACCTGGCGGCGATGTCCTTCGTGCCGGCGTCGTGGGATCAGCCGCTGCTGACCGGCGAGTACAACGCCCAGGGCGTGACCCGCGTCCTCGAGGCGGTCCGCCAGGTCGACACCAAGATCCGCTTCTACCAGGCGTCGTCGAGCGAGATGTTCGGCAAGGTCCGGGAGGTGCCGCAGAGCGAGGAGACGCCGTTCTACCCGCGCAGCCCGTACGGCGTGTCGAAGGTCTACGGGCACTACATCACGGTCAACTACCGCGAGAGCTACGACCTGTTCGCCTGCTCGGGCATCCTCTTCAACCACGAGTCGCCGCGGCGCGGCCTCGAGTTCGTGACCCGCAAGGTCACCGACGGCGTCGCCCGGATCAAGCTCGGGCTGGCGAAGGAGCTGCGCCTGGGCAACCTCGACGCCCGGCGCGACTGGGGCTTCGCCGGCGACTACGTCCGCGCCATGTGGCTGATGCTGCAGCAGGACCAGCCGGACGACTTCGTCATCGCCACCGGCGAGACGCACTCGGTGCGCGAGCTCGTCGAGGTCGCGTTCGGCCACGTCGGCCTGGACTGGGAGAAGCACGTCACGCTCGACCAGCGCTTCCTGCGGCCGGCCGAGGTCGACCTGCTGATCGGCACGGCGGCAAAGGCCAAGGCCAAGCTCGGCTGGTCGCCGACCGTCGACTTCGCCGGTCTCGTGAAGATGATGGTCGACGCCGACCTGGCCCGCCTGGCCAGGACTCCCGAACAGGGCCGCGCGGCGCGCTGATCCGGCCTCACGCTCGGCGCGGGCGTCCTCCGGCGCGCCCGCCATCCCGCCCACAGGAACGGCGCCGAGGTCCACAACAGCACGTACCAGAAGTGCGTGCTGTTGAACTTGTTGACGAAGAACGTCAGCGCCAGCGCCGTCGACACCTGCCCGGCGACGAGCAGCCGCAGCGCCGAGCCGCGCTGGCGGCGGGCCCAGGCGAACACCCAGCCGCAGCCGACGCCGATCACCGCGGCATAGACGATCGCCCCGATCGGCCCGAAGTCCTCGAGCGGGTAGTAGAGGAACGTGTAGGCGTTGGTGCCGAACGCCGTACCGTCGGCGCGCCGCGTGACGGTCACGAACGGCGGGATCGCCGCCGGCAGGTCGATGGCCACGATGCCGGCCCGCTGCAGCGGTCGCAGCACCGGGAAGAACGTGTGGCGGCCGAGCAGCCGCGGATGCCCGGCGTCGACGAGCATGGCCAGCGCTGGATAGGACCCGGTGGCGTAAAAGTAGGCCACGCTGGTCGTCTGCGCGGTGTCGAGGACGCGGGCCGGCCACGTGCCCGGCGTCGCCTCCGGCAGCCGCATGCGCAGACCGACGTCCGACGCGGTCTTGCCGGTCCACGCCCCGATCGTGAAGAAGGCGACGGCGAGCACGAGCGCGGCCGCGGCCGCGCCGAGCGTCAGCCGCGCCAGCGGCAGCGCGGCGCCGCGACGCAGCGCGTACATGAACCCGCCGCTCAGGACGAGCGTGAAGATCTGGGTGCGATCCGTGCTCGTCAGCGTCCCCAGCGTCGCGGCGAGCGCGGCGACCACCCCCACCACACCGATCCGGGCGCCGCTCAGGACGAGCGCCCAGGCGACCAGCGCCGCCGCGCCGCACACCTGCTGCAGGAACAGATAGCGGCTCGGGATCAGGTAGTTGGTGAGCAGGGAGCGCAGGTCCTGGCCGCGGCCGAAGAGCCCCCAGCCGCCGTGGGCCACGACCAGCCAGACGTACCAGGCGACGCCGGCGAGGCCGACCAGCGCCAGCAGCAGCACCGTCGCGCCCGGACGACGGAGGCGGGCATCGGCGGCCGGCGAGTCCGCGGTCCCGCCCCGCGCCGACGACTCCGGAGTCGGTCGGCGCGATCCACTGGCCGAGGAGGGCGCCGCCGGCGAGCGCGGTGACGGCGCCGGCGATCAGCAGCTGGACGTGCGTCGGCAGCGGCGGGTAGTCGATGAGGCCCAGCGCGAAGAGGCCGAGCGTTCCGCCCCACACGCTGACGACGATCGCGGCCGGCGTCCAGACGTCGCCGGTCGCGCGGCGCGACACGAACGGCGCGGCGACGGCGATCGCGAGCAGCGGCAGCGCCGCCAGCATCGTGCTCATCGGCCTTCCGCCTCGAGACCGCGTCCGCGCCGGGGCCGGTGATGGGGACGGCGGCGCGCCACGCCCCCGGCAGCCCGGCGACGACCGCGGCCACGAGCGCCGCCCCGCCGGCGGCGGCCATCGCCAAGGCGATCTGCAGCGCGGCCGGCGCCTCGACCCGGGTCGCCAGCCAGGTGCCGCCGAAGGCGGCCGCGCCGACGCCGGCGACGCGCATCGCGTCGAGCCCGCCGGGCCAGCGCAGGCGCTCGCGCCGGACGATCCAGACGGCCTGCGCCAGCGTGGCGACCGCCACGGCCGCGGCAAAGGCCGCGACGGCGCCGGCGGCATCGCCGCCGAGCCGGGCCGCGGCGATGCCGGCCGCGTTGCCGGCGAGCGCCGCGATCGCTTCCGGCCCCGGCCGGCCCAGCGCCCGTCCGATGGCGCTCGCCACCGCGCCGATGGCCAGCGCCGCGTGGAAGACCAGCAGCACGCGGACGAGCGTGGCGACGTCGCCCAATTCGGGTCGCGACCCCAGCCACACCGCCAGCAGCGGATCGACGACGAGCCACGCGCCGGCGGCGCCGGCGACGACGACGAGCGCGACCAGCAGCGCCGACCGCGCGTGGAGGGCGCCCAGGCTCGCGTGTCCGTCCGCGACGGCCTGCGCCTGGGCCTGCGGGACCAGCGCCACCGGGATGGCGCTGGCCGCGTGCCGCGGCGCCATGGCCGCGCGCGTCGCCAGGTCGTAGGCGCCGATGGCCGCTGGACCGAAGCGGGCGCCGAGGATCGAGCGCAGCGCCAGATCGCCGGCCTGCGCCGCCAGCGTCGAGATCTGCACGGCGCCGCCGACGCCGGCCAGGGCCCGGGCGGCGTCGCCATCCCAGCGTCCCGGCCAGCGCGGCCACCGCTCGGGCCCGAGCCGCGCGTGGACCCGCCAGGCGATGACGCCGCCACTGACGAAGATCACGGCGGAGTAGCAGAGCAGCAGCCGCGCGACGTCCGAGCCGCCGCGAAGCACGACGAGCGCGGTGACGGCGGCGGCCGCCGCCGTGCCGGCGACGCGGAGCAGGTGCGCCTCGGCGCTGCGGCGCAGGCCGGTCAGCGCCGCCGCCCACACCGCCGCCTGCAGGTTCAGGGCGAACGCGATCGGCAGGACGAACGCCGCGTGTCGCGCCTCGTCGATGTGGCCGATCGCTCGCCACGCCTGCGGCGGCAGCAGGGCGATGGCGGCGAGCGAGAGGACGCCGATCGCGACGCCGAGCAGCGCCGCCAGCGTCCGGGCCGCGTGCACGAGGTGCGGGATCCGCGCCCGCTGGCCGGCCGTGTCGGCGTGCGCGACGGCGCGCTCGATGGCCACCACCAGCCCGAAGTCGAGGACCGACGAGAAGCCGAGGAACGCCGCGAACACCGACCAGGTGCCGTAGCGATCGAGGCCCAGCCAGCCGGTGAGCAGGGTGGCGAAGACCAGCGCGACGGCCATCGCGCCGAGCCGGCCGACCAGCGTCGCGACGACGTTGGCGCGGAAGCCCGGCACGCCGGCGGCGGTCACAGCAGCGGCCGCACCGGCCGGGGGCGGGGCAGGCCCTGGTGCCAGCTCGAGACGAACGTCGGCAGGCACTCGCTGAGCAGCTCGTGGATCGCCAGGCCGTCGCCGCGGGCGGCGGCGTCCTGCAGCCGCGCCACCGCGCCGTCGAGGCCGCCGGCCGGCCCGTCGCCGGCCTGGATCGGCTCGACCACGCGGAACACCTCGTCGTCGCCGGCGGCTTCGACCAGGCTGCCCGGTTCCCAGAGCTGCTCTTCCAGCTTCTCGCCCGGTCGGAGCCCGGTGTAGACGATGGCCACGCTGCTGGCTTCGACGCCCGACAGGCGCTTGAGATCCTCGGCGAGATCGACGATGCGGACCGGCTCGCCCATGTTCAGCACGAACAGCTCGCTGCCGCGGGCCAGCCCGCCCGCCTTCACGACCAGGTGCACCGCCTCGGGGATGGTCATGAAGAAGCGGCGCATGTCCGGATGGGTGATGGTGATCGGCCCGCCGCGATCGATCTGCTGCTGGAAGAAGGGCACGACGCTGCCGCGGCTGCCGAGGACGTTGCCGAAGCGCACCGCGATGAACATGCGGCGATGCGCGCTCGGCGGCCTGGGCCACGATCCGCTCGGCCATGCGCTTGGAGGCGCCCATCACGCTGCGTCGGCGCCACCGCCTTGTCGGTGGAGATCAGGACGAAGCGCTCGACGTCATGGCGGATCGCGGCGGCGACGACCACCGACGTGCCGAGGACGTTGTTGGTGATGGCCTCTTCCGGGTGCGCTTCCATCAGCGGCACGTGCTTGTGCGCGGCGGCGTGGAAGACGACCGAGGGCGTGTGGGCGGCGAAGATCGCGTCGATGCGCGCGTCGTCGCGGACGTCGGCGATCACCGGGTGGACGGCGAGGCCGGGGTGCGATTGTCGCAGCCGGTTGGTGATGTCGAAGATGCTGTTCTCGCCGTGGCCGACCAGGATCAGCTCGCCGACCTGGGCCCGGGCCAGCTGGCGGCACAGCTCGCTGCCGATCGATCCGCCGGCGCCGGTGACGAGCACCGTCCGGCCCTGCAGGTAGAGGCCGGCCTCGGGCGCGGCCTGGATCGGCTGGCGGCGCAGCAGGTCGGCGATGTCGATCTGGCGGAGGCGGCTGACGCTGACGCCGCCCTCGAGCAGCTCGAAGATGCCGGGCAGCGCCCGCGCCTCGACGCCGGCGCGCCGGCACGCGTCCAGCAGCGCGCGCACCACCTCGCCACCGGCGGTCGGCATCGCCACCACCACCTGGTCGATGTGATGCGCCTCGACGACGGCCTCGAGATCGGCGAGCGCGCCGAGCACCGGCACCTCGTAGATGCGCTTGCCCCGCTTGGCCGTCTGGTCGTCGAGAAAGCCGATCGGGCGCATGCGCGAGCTGCGGGTTGCGGCGGATCTCGCGCACGACGATCGCCCCGGCGTCGCCGGCCCCGGCAATCAGCACGCGCTTGCTCGGCTGCTGGCCGCCGCCCGACGTGCCGTGCCGGGACCCGAACGACTCCGACAGCATGCGGATCGACAGGCGGACGCCGCCGGCGCAGGCGAGCGTCAGCAGCCAGTCGATGGCCAGGATCGAGCGCGGGAAGAACGGCACGATGCCGCCCATGATGCCGGCGGCCACCACCAGCGCCACGGCGGCGGTGCTGGCCGATACGGCGAGGAAGATCACGACGCAGGTCGGGCAGGCCGGCGTAGCGCCAGTAGCGGCGGTAGAGGCCGAAGGCGTAGTAGATGACCGGCTTGACGATCAGGGCCGCGGCCAGGGCGAAGTTGAAGGCGGTGGTGTACTCCGGCTGACGCTGGAAGAACCAGTCGAGCCGCAGCACGAACGCGCCGACCAGACAGACGACGACGGCGACCACGTCGACGGCGAGGACGTAGCGGCTACGCACGGGGCGATCCTTCGACGCGAGCCGGCGGCCGCGCCCGGCCGGGCGTGCAGCTGCCGCTCGGCGTGCACGACGAGCAGCCACAGCGCGCTGGCGGCCGCGGCGACGAAGACCGCGGCCGGCATGCTCGGCCGGCCCAGCGCCGGCGGCGACACGACCAGTAGCGGCGGCCACCGCCGCCAGGGCCGTGTAGAGCGCGGAGACGCGCCCGTGCGACCAGCCGGCCTGTGTCAGGCGCTGATAGAGATGGGACCGATGCGCCGTCATGACGTTCTGGCGCTGGACGGCGCGGCGCACGAACGTCAGCATCGTGTCGAACAGGAACGGCCACACCACGAGGGCGAACGGCAGCAGGCCCATCGGCGGCTGCGCGGTGACCGGCGCGGCGAGCGGCGCCGCCGCGATGAGGAAGCCGAGGAAGGCGCTGCCGACGTCGCCCATGAAGATCGTCGCCGGCGCCCAGTTGTGCGGCAGGAAGCCGAGGCAGGCGGCCGCGAGCGCCAGGCCCAGGAGCATCGCCGCCGGGGCGCCGAGGAGCCAGCCGAGCGCGGCGATGGCGGCGCCGGCCACGGCGCCCTGACCGCCGGCGATGCCATCGATGCCGTCCATGAAGTTGAAGGCGTTCATGAAGCCGACGATCCAGAGCACGCTGACGATGCCGTCGACGGCGACCGGCGGCGGACGGATCGAGCCCGCTCACGCCGCCGACGACGGCCAGATGGTCCCAGGCTGGCCACCGCGGCGGTGGCGGCGGCCACGTGCACGGCGAGGCGGACCAGCGCCGGCAGCCCACGCAGATCGTCGACGAGGCTGACGGCGGCGACGACGACGCCGATGCCGACCAGGACGAGCGCGGCCCGGGTGTCGCCGCCGATCGCGAGGTACCCGACCAGGGTCGCGACGGTGACGGCGGCCACGATCCCGAGGCCGCCCAGCCGCGGCGTCGGCCGGTCGTGCGAGCTGCGCGTGTTGGGCACGTCGAGCAGCCCACGACGCATGGCGGCTTCGCGGACCACCGCGACGAGGCTCCAGGACACGCCGACGCCAAGCGCGGCCGCCGCCAGGGCCCTGCCGATCACCGGCGTCCCACCCCGGCCGGGGCGAGCGGAGGCAGCTCGCCGGTGGCGCGCAGGCGCTCGGCGGTCATCCGCCAGCCGCTGGCCAGATCGAGCTGCGGTTGGAAGCCGAGCGCGCCACCGATCCGCGAGGCGTCCACGGCCGACTCCTCGAGGTACTTCTCGACCGACGGCCGCAGGCCCGGCCGGCGGCCGATGGCGCCGCCGGCGAGGTCGCCCGCCGCCGCCACGACGCGGGCGACACCAGTCGGCAGGTGCCACCGCGGCTGTGGGCGCCCGACCGCAGCCGCCATCGCCGACAGGATCTCCTCGACCGTGTGGGCGGGGCCGTCGGCGACGTTGAAGGTCTGGCCGGCCGCGGCGGGATGCGAGGCGGCCAGGGCGAAGGCGCGGGCCGCGTCCTGATCGGCGATCAGGCTGCGGCGGTTGTGGCCCGGGCCGATCGAGACGAAGCGGCCGCGGGCCATCGCCCGCAGCAGGCGGCGGTAGTTGCCGCGGACGCGCGGGCCGTAGACGGCGCTCAGCCGCAGGACCACGACTTCGAGACCGGTCTGGCGTCCGACCGCCCGGGCCACCCGCTCGGCCTCGAGCTTCGATTCGGCGTACCACGAGTCGGGCGCCGGCGCCGTGTCCTCCGACGCCGCCTGCTCGCCGGTCGGGCCGTAGACGGCGGTCGTGCTCGCCAGCACCAGGCGCTTCACGCCGGCGGCCGCGGCCGCCTCGGCGACCGTCCGCGTGCCGTCGACGTTGATGGCGCGGTAGAGCCGATCGTGGCCGGGTGGCGGGTTCACGACGTGGAGGAGCGCGGCCAGATGGATGACGACGTCGACCCCGGGCATCGCCGCCGCCACGGTGTCGGGGCGGGTGAGGTCGCCGTCGGCGAGCTCGACGTCGGCGACCCAGTCCGGCCGCCGCTCGGGTTGATCCCGGAAACGGTCGAGGTGGCCGAACGCCCGTACCGCGGCGCCCGAGGCCAGGAGGGCTCGAACCGTAGCGGGACCGATCGCGCCTGTGGCGCCTGAGACCAAGGCTCGCACGGCGGTCGGTAGTATATCCTTCCGGTTTCCACGTCGCGAGCGACGTGCGTCCTTCTCCGTGACCCCCACCCTCGACGTGCTCCTGCTCAGCCGGTATGCCTCTCGCGGCGCGAGCAGCCGGGTGCGCATGTATCAATACCTGCCGACCCTGGCCGCGGCGGGCATCGCGGTGACGCCCGCCCCGCTGCTGGCGGGGGAGGACCTCGGCCGCCGCCAGACCACCGGCGGCTACCCGCTGCGGCGGCTGTGGGCGGCGATCCGCGGGCGGGTCCAGGCCGTCGCCACCCGGCGGCGCTACGACGTCCTCTGGATCGAGTACGAGCTGATGCCGTTCCTGCCGGCGCTGATCGAGCACCTGTTGCTGCGCGGCGGACCGCCGCGCGTCGTCGAGTACGACGACGCCGTGTTCCATCGCTACGACCGGCACCGCTCGCCGCTGGTGCGCCGGCTGCTCGGCCGCAAGATCGACCGGTTGATGGCCGGGGCCGCCGTCGTCGTCGCCGGCAACGCCTACCTGGCCGACCGCGCCCGCGCCGCCGGGGCCCGCGACGTCGCGATCATCCCGTCCGTCGTCGACCTCGCGCGGTATCCGGTGGTCCCGCCGTCGGCCGGCGGACCGCCGGTGATCGGCTGGATCGGATCGCCGTCGACCGCGGCCGCGCTCGACGCGGTCGTGCCGGCGCTGGCCCGCGTCTGCGCCGGCGGCCGGGCCCGCGTGGTGCTGGTCGGGGTCACGCCCGGCCGGCGCGCCTGGCCGTTCCCGTGCGAGGAGCGGCCGTGGATCGACGGGCGCGAGGCGGCCGAGGTCGGCGGCTTCGACATCGGCATCATGCCGCTCGCCGACGATGCCTGGTCGCGCGGCAAGTGCGGCTTCAAGCTGGTGCAGTACCTGGCCTGCGGCCGCCCGGCGGTCGCGTCCCCGGTCGGGGTCAACCCGGCCATCGTGATCGACGGCACCACCGGCCTGCTGGCGGCCGGCGAGGACGCGTGGGTGGCGGCGCTCGATCGCCTGATCGACGATCCGGCGCTGCGGGCGCGCCTCGGCGCAGCCGGACGGGCGCACGTCGAGGCGCACTACGCGCTGCACCGGACGGCGCCGCTGGTCGCCGACGTCCTGCGCCGCGCGGCGGGAGGGGCAGCGTCATGTGCGGCCTGAGCGGCCTGTGGCGTCCCGGCGGCGGCGGCCTCGAGGCCCTGCAGCGCGACGTGCGCGGCGATGACCGCGCCGCTCGTCCACCGCGGTCCCGACGACGCCGGTGACTACGTCGACGCGCCGGCCGGGGTCGCCCTCGGCTTCCGGCGCCTCGCCATCGTCGACCTGTCGCCCGCCGGGCACCAGCCGATGCGATCCGCCGACGGCCGGTTCGTCATCGTCTTCAACGGCGAGATCTACAACTACCGCGACATCCGCGCCGGCCTGGAGCGCGACGGCGTCACCTTCCGCGGCGGCTCCGACACCGAGGTGATCCTCGAGCGGATGGCGCGGCGAGGCGTCCGCGACACCCTGCCCGAGCTCTGGGGCATGTTCGCGATGGCGGTCTGGGACACGCGCGAGCGCGTCCTGTGGCTGGTGCGCGACCGGCTGGGGAAGAAGCCGCTGTACTACGGGCGCGCCGCCGACGGCGCCTGGATCTTCGGCTCGGAGCTGAAGAGCCTGCGCGCCTACCCGGGCTGCCCGACGGCCATCGATCGCGACGCCGTGGCGGCGCTGCTGCGCCACGCCTGCATCCCGGCGCCGGCGTCGATCTATCGCGGCATCGCCAAGCTGCCGCCGGGATGCGTCGCCCGGCTCACCGCGTCGGGCGAGGCGCACGTCGAGCCGTACTGGCGCGCCCGCACCGACGTCGAATCGGCACTGGCCGCGCCGCGCACGCTGTCGGACGCCGACGCCATCGCCGAAGCCGAGTCGCTGCTCCGCGACGCGGTGCGCCGCCGGATGGTCGCCGACGTGCCGCTGGGGGCGTTCCTCTCCGGCGGCATCGATTCGACCGCCATCGTGGCCCTGATGCAGGCGGAGAGCAGCGCCCGCGTCAAGACGTTCTGCATCGGCTTCCGCGATCCGCACTACAACGAGGCCGACATCGCGGCGGAAATCGCCCGGCATCTCGGCACCGAGCACACCGAGCTCTACGTGACGCCGGAAGATGCGCTGGCGATGGTGCCGCGCCTGCCGGTGATCTACGACGAGCCGTTCGCCGACTCGTCGCAGATCCCGACGACGATCGTCTCGGCGCTGGCCCGCCGGCACGTCACCGTGGCCCTGACCGGCGACGGCGGCGACGAGATGTTCGGCGGCTACACCCGGCATCTGTGGGCCGAGCGGGCATGGCGGCGGATCGCGCCGCTGCCGCCGCTGCTGCGCCGCGGCGGCGCCGCGATCGGCGGCCGGATCAGCCCGCGCATGTGGAACGTCGGCTACGCCGTCGGTCAGCGCTTCCTGCCGGCGCACGCCCGGCAGCGGCTGCCCGGCGACAAGCTGCGCAAGCTGACGCGGCTGCTCGAGGCGCGCGACGTCGGCGAGGTCTACGGCATCCTGCTGGCGCAGTGGGATCGGCCGACGGCGGCGCTGCCCGGCGCGACGATCCCGCTCTCGTGGGCCGACGGCGAGGCGGCCGGCCTGGCGGTGCCCTCGGTGGCCGAGCGGATGATCTTCCAGGACCTCACCAGCTATCTGTCCGACGACATCCTGGTGAAGGTGGATCGCGCCAGCATGGCGGCCAGCCTCGAGGCGCGGGCGCCGCTGCTCGATCACCGCTTCGTCGATTTCGTGTGGCGGCTGCCGCTGTCGGCTCGCATCCGCGACGGCCGCGGCAAGTGGCTGCTGCGCCGGATCGTCGATCGGCACGTGCCGCCGGCGCTGATGGATCGGCCGAAGACCGGCTTCGCGATGCCGGTCGGGGCGTGGCTGCGCGGGCCGCTGCGCGACTGGGCCGAGCCGCTGCTCGCCCCCGCCGCGCTGGAGGAAGGCGCCGGCTTCGACACCGCGGTCGTGCGGGCCGCCTGGCGGCGGCACCTCGCCGGTGAGTCGGAAGAGCTGCGGCTGTGGCCGGTCCTGATGTTCCAGGCCTGGCGCCAGCACTGGGGCTGACGCCGATCGGGCCAAGGTAGACTTGAACGCCGATCCCAACTCGCAGACACCCACGTTGACGTCGCTATCCGTCCTCGTCCCGGTCTACAACGAACAGTACCTCGTCGCCGAATCGCTCGGACGTCTCGAGGTGCTCGCCGGCAGCCCGTTCCTCGAACGCATCGAGGTCATCGTCGTCGACGACTGCTCGACCGACGACACCGCGCCCGTCCTCGCGGCGTTCGCGGCATCACGCGCCGGCTCGCGGCTGACGTGGCGGTTCATCCGGCACGAGCGCAACGGCGGCAAGGGCGCCGCCATCCGCACCGCGCTCGCCCAGGCGACCGGCGAGCTCACGGTGATCCACGACGCCGATCTCGAGTACCACCCGCGCGACCTGCTGCACTTCGTCGAGGTGTTCGTCGAGGAGAAGGCCGACGCGGTGTTCGGATCGCGGTTCGCCGGTGGCCCGGCGCGCCGCGTGCTGCTGTTCCGGCACCAGCTGGGGAACAAGCTGCTGACGTTCCTCTGCAACCTGTCGACCAACCTGAACCTGACCGACATGGAGACGTGCTACAAGGCCGTCCGCACCGATCTCCTCAAGTCGATCCCGATCCAGTCGAACGACTTCCGGCTCGAGCCCGAGCTGACGATCAAGCTCGCCAAGCGGCAGGCGCGGATCTTCGAGGTGCCGATCAGCTACGCCGGCCGTACCTACCAGGAAGGCAAGAAGATCAACTGGCGGGACGGCTTCAAGGCGCTGTGGGCCATCGTGCGCTACACGTTCTCGGACGAGATCTACGTCAAGGACGCCTACGGCAGCCAGATCCTCGCCCGCCTGAGCCGGGCGCCGAAGTTCAACGCCTGGATGGCGGACACGGTCCGTCCGTTCTGCGGCCAGCACGTCCTCGAGATCGGCGGCGGCGTCGGCAACCTCACGCTGCAACTGGTGCCCCGCACCTCGTTCGTGGTGTCCGACATCAACCCGCTCTACCTGCACACGCTCGACTCGCTGCGGGCCAGCCGGCCGTACCTCTCGGTGAAGTACTGCGACGTCGGTGACGCCGCCTCGTTTCCCGTCGCGGCCGGACGGGTTCGACACCGTGATCTGCCTCAACGTCGTCGAGCACATCACGGACGACGTGGCGGCGCTCGGCAACATCGGCCGCGTGCTGGCGACCGACGGGCGGGCCATCGTGCTGGTCCCGCAGGGACCGTGGAACTTCGGGACGCTCGACGAGGTGCTCGGGCACGAGCGCCGCTACACGCGCGGCGTCGCTGACCGCCGCCGCGGAGGCCGCCGGCCTGCAGGTCGAGCGCATCGTGCCGTTCAACCGGATCAGCAGCCTGGCCTGGTTCCTGAACGGCAGGATCATGCGCCGCCGCAGCGTCGGCCTGCTGCAGATCAAGCTGCTCGGGCTGCTGACGCCGATCCTGCGCGCCGTGGATCGCATCGTGCCGATTCCGCCGCTCAGTCTGATCGCGGTGCTGCGGCGGCCGTCGTCCGCGCCGCGGGCGGGAGCGGGCGGCTCGCCGTGACGGGCTTCGGCTGAGCGGACCTAGATGAGCGGTCGCGTGCCGCGGCCGACGAGGTGTCCGACCCGGAACACCTCGCGCTCGATCAGTCCGGCCTCGTCCAGCCAGCGCGCGATGGTCGCCGCGGTCTGCGGGTGATCGTGGATCGGCGACCACATGTCGAAGGTGTCGAGCACGGCCCACTCCCGCAGCTGCGCCTCGCTGAGCGGATAGATGCCTTCGTAATTCGCCACCGGCACGGCGTAGCGCAGCTGCCGTCCGAGCCGCGGCACGCGGCCGAGGACGCGGCTGACCGGCAGCAGCAGCGGCACCAGCCGCTGCACCAGGCCGAACAGGCGGGCCGGTGCGATCCGGGCGGTGATCGGCCGGAGCCAGTACTTCGGCCAGATCATGTTGCGCCAGAGCACCGGGTAGAGATCGACGGCGATGCGCCCGCCGGGCGCCAGCAACCGGGCCAGGGCCTGGAAGGCCGCTTCGGGATCCGGCGTGTGCTGCAGCACGCCGAGGCAGTAGACGACGTCGAACGATCCCGGCGCGAACGGCAGCTCGTAGACGGTGCCCTGCACGACGTCGAGCCGCGGGTGGGTGCCGAGGTTGCGGTAGCAGGCGTCGACGGCCTGCGAGTAGTCGACCGCGACGACCTGCGCGCCGGTCGCCAGCGCCACTTCGGCGAAGCGGCCGGATCCGCAGCCCAGATCGAGAACGCGCCGGCCGGCCAGGTCCTCCGGCCGCCACCGCGTCGAGGCGAAGAACCGATCGCGGGTGATCGGCACCCCGGTGTGGCTGTCCAGCTGCGAGCGGCTGAAGTGATTCCACTGCAGGCCGAAGCTCGCCGCGTAGTTGTCCGCCGGCACGAAGCGCGGCACGCCGCCGACGACGGGATGTCGATGGGCGCCGGTCGCGCACGTCAGCGTCCCCGTCGTGATCTCGGAGCCGGGATCGGTGGTCTCGAGCGTCAGCGCGGTGCCGCACGACGGGCAGCGCAGGAACGGCAGCAGCGACGTCTTCATGGGTGGGACGGAGCGGCCGACGCGGCGGCGCGTCGCGGGGCCTCAGACGCGAACGTCCGCGACGCCGGCGATCACCATCCGCGACGGGCAGACCGGCGAGCCCCCAGGCCACGCCGACGAAAAGATACACGAGCTCGAAACCGAGGAAGACATCGTAGGACCAGAACACCAGAGCCAGGCACGTGGCGGCCGTCAACAGGATCGCGTCGGCCGGCGGGCCTCGACGGCCGGCGAGGACGGCCAGCGGCACCAGCACGAAGGCGGCGTAGACCAGCGTGCCGACGATCCCGTACCGCGCGAGCAGCGTCAAGTAGACCACGTGCGCCGAGGCGTGCGGCGGAAAGTCCGGATGCAGCAGGGCGGCCCCGCCACCGCCGAGCCACGGCGCCGACCGGAAGACGCGCCACCCGTGCTGGATGCGGCGGAACCGATCCGCGATCGATATCCCCCCGCTCAGGCGATCGTGTTCCGCCGGCATGACCCACCGCGCCGCATCGTCGGCGGACCTGACGCTCGCGCCGCTGGTCCACCACGCCATCGGCCCGGGCCCGCTGCGGCCGGGACTGGACCACGCTCGCGGCGACGAAGCAGAGCGCACGCGGCGCCCGCGGTCAGGGCGAGGATCCGCCGGCCCGGGCGCCGCCCTCGCCACGGGAACAGGAGGGCGAGGAGCAGCGTGCCGAGCAGCGCCGCCGTCCCGGTCCTGGACAACGACGCGCTGAGAAGGAACACGTTGAGCGCCGCCAGCCACAGCAGCCAGCGTTGCCGTTCGACGAGGATCCAGAGGCCGAGCGCGATGAGCACCACCAGCGCCGAATAGATGCCGTAGAAGTTCGGGTCGTAGAAGGCGCTGGTGGCGCGATGGAAGTAGAAGTCGTAGCCGGTATAGCGAAGGCCGCGGGCGGCGGGGCCGCCGTGGGCGCGCAGCCAGGCCTCGAAGGGCAGCGCGCCGAGCGCCCAGCTCGACAGCGTGATCGCCGACGTCAGCACCGACGACCACACGAAGGCCGCGAACAGCGAGAGCACCGCCGCGTGACTGCGCAGGTGCAGCGCCAGCAGCAGCGCGAACCACACGTTCAGGAGATGGTTGAGGACGTCCCGGCGAAGAGCGGGGTAATCGCCCAGGCCGGCGAAGTCGACGGCGTTGATCGCGACGACGGCGGCGGCGATGGCGGCGAGGGCCGCGTGCCAGCGCGTCAGCCGCGGCCGGCCGCGCACCAGGCCGGCGAGCGCGACCAGCGTCCATCCGGCCAGCACGACGCGGAACAGCGACAGGTTCGCGCCGACGACGAAGACCCGATAGACGTAGAGGACGAGGGCGCCGCAGAGCAGCAGGTGGAACGGCGCCGGCCGCGGCAGGGCGGTCGTCGGAGCCGGTGGCGCCGGTCACATGTGGCGCCGCTGGCTGAGGCGTCCGAGGACCAGCTTGACGACGGTCCGGGCGACACCGGTGGCCAGGTACTCGGCGGGCGGCTGCCAGTCGGCCGGCTGGGCGAGCACCAGGCGCATGGCGCGCGCCACCGCGTCCGGATCGGCGCCGCTCAGGATGTTGCTGCCGCACTCGAGCGTCTCCGGCCGCTCGGTGACGTCGCGGATGGTGACGTTGGGCACGCGGAAGATCGCGCATTCCTCCTGCACCGTGCCGCTGTCGGACAGCACCGCGGCGGCCTCGCGCTCGAGGTGCACGAAGTCGAAGAAGCCGAGCGGCTCGAGCAGGCGGACCCGGGCCGGATCCGGCGTCAGGCCGGCCCGCGTCAGCTTGTCGGCCGTGCGCGGGTGGACGCTGAACAGCACCGGCAGGTCGTGCGCCGCCGAGACGCCGACGACGGCGTCGACGAGGCGGGTGAGGCGGGCCGGATCGTCGACGTTCTCGGCCCGGTGCATCGTCAGCAGGAAGAAGCGCTTCGAGGCGACGCCGAAGCGGCTGAGCGCGTCGCTGGCGTCGATGCGCGCGCCGTAGTCCGTCAGCACCTCGTAGATCGGGTTGCCGGTGACGAAGATGCGCTCGCGCTCGATGCCCTCGCGGACCAGGTTCTCCTTGCTGCGCTCGGTGTACGGCATCAGCACCGTGCTGCTGTGATCGATGACGCGCCGGTTGATCTCCTCGGGCACGCGATCGTCGTAGCAGCGGTTGCCGGCCTCCATGTGGTAGACCGGCATGCCCAGGCGCGCCGCGACGAAGGCGGAGAGGCCGCTGTTGGTGTCGCCGAGGATCAGCAGGCGATCCGGCCGCTCGCGCGCGAACACCTCGCCGATCGTCGCCAGCATCTCGCCGACCTGCGCGGCGAACCCGGCGCCGCTGACGCCGAGGTGGACGTCGGGCGCCCGGACGCCGAGCTCCGAGAAGAACAGGTCGGAGAGCTGCGGATCGTAGTTCTGGCCGGTGTGCACCAGCACCTGCGTGCAGTGCGGATCGAGGACCGGGATGATCCGGCTCAGCCGGATGATCTCCGGCCGCGTGCCGACGATCGTGACGACCTTCAGCGGCGGTGTGCTCACGCGTTGAGCTCGGCCGGCAGCGGCGCGGTGAGGTACGGCGCCAGCAGGGCGCGCAGGCCGGCCTTGTCCAGCGTGATGTCGGCCGACGAGTACTCGGTCTTCAGCACGCCGCCCTGGGCGTCGACCGGGTTGCACTCCGGCAGCATCGGGGCCGACGACGTAGTAGTCGCCGCGCTCGATGGTCCGGTGGCACTCCTCCTCGGAGACCATGATCTCGTGCATCTTCTCGCCGGGCCGGATGCCGGTGTAGGCGATCGGGATGTCGCGGCCGTCGATCAGCGTCTCGGCCAGATCGACCATGTTCGCCGCCGGCACCTTGGGCACGTAGATCTCGCCGGCCTTGGCGCTGTCGAGCGCGGCCAGCACCGTGTCGACCGCGCCGTCGAGCGTGAGCAGGAAGCGCGTCATCTCCGTCAGCGTGATCGTGACCGGGCCGCCGTTGGCGATCTGGTCGAGGAACAGCGGGATGACCGAGCCGCGCGAGGCGATGACGTTGCCGTAGCGGACGCAGACGAAGCGGGTCTTCGGCTGGCGCAGGTTGGCCTCGATCAGGATGCGCTCCATGAGCGCCTTGGTCATGCCCATCACGTTGACCGGCTTGCACGCCTTGTCGGTCGAGATGCCGACGACCGCCTCGACGCGGCCGCCGGTGGCGACCACGGCGCGGACGAGCGCGTCGGCGCCGAGGACGTTGGTCTGGATCGCCTCGGCCGGGAAGTACTCGCAGGTCGGCACCTGCTTCAGCGCGGCGGCGTGGATCACGATGTCGACGTCGGCGACCGCCTCGACCAGCGTCGAGAAGTCGCGGACGTCGCCGATCCGGAAGGCGAGCAGGTCGCGGGCGCGCTGGTAGATGACGTCGTCGGTGGCGGCGCCGCGGCGCAGGAAGCGCAGGCGCATGTCGTGCTGCTTGGCCTCGTCGCGCGAGAGCACGGTGACCTTGGCGGGCCGGCCGACGCTGCCGTCGAGCAGCCGCCGCACGATCCGTTGCCCGAGCGATCCGGTTCCGCCGGTGACGAGAATCCGCTTGCCGTCGATGGACACGTGTCTCGAAACTCCTTAGTGGCCCAGCCGCCGGATCGCCTCGTAGGGCGTCGGGTCGGCGGCCAGCGCCGCGATCATCGCGTCCCACCCCGGCGGCGTGATGCCGGTCGCGGCCTGGAAGCGCGAGCTGTCGAGGCTGCGATCGATGCGCGGCTCGTCCCGCGGCGCGATCGTGACGCCGGCGGCGAACGCCGCGTTGAGCCGGCCGAGCAGCGTGAGCTTGTCGATGGCCGGCGCCGACACATGATACAGACCTTCGAGGGCCGGCTGCTCCGCGATGATCCGGAGCAGGATGTCGGCCAGGGCCGCGGTCGTGAAGCCCGAGAAGATGGCCCCGCGGTAGCCGTCGGCGGTGCCGCCCCGGCGCGACAGGAACCACTCGACCAGCCCTGAGGTGCCGGACAGCTCGCGTCCGATGATCGACGTCCGGACGGTCAGCGAGCCCGGCGCCGTCAGCTCGCCCATCGCCTTGGTCCGGCCGTAGAGGTCGGTGGCGTTGGTGACGTCGGCCTCGGTGTAGCCGCCGGCGACGCCGTCGAACACGCAGTCCGTGCTGATGTGGATGACCCGGGCGCCGCGGGCCCGTCCGGCCCGGGCCAGCAGGTGCGGATAGAGGGCGTTGATGCCGATGGAGGCGATCGGGTCCTTGGCCGCGGCGAGCTGCTTGATGACCCCGACGCAGTTGACGACGACGTCGGGCCGGGCGCGATCGAGCGCGGCGGCGAGGCTCTCGGGCCGATCGACGTCGACGCCCGTGAGGGTGCGGTCGTCGATCACGCCGAGCGCGGCCAGGGCCGGCGACACGGTGCGCACCGTCGCCCACGTCTCGACGACCTCCCTGGTTCTGTCGCGGGCCATCTGCCACAGCTTGTGGCCGAGCATGCCGCCGCCGCCGACGATGAGTAGACGGGTCATCGATCTCTCCTGAGCACGTCGTCCAGCAGGGCCGACAGGCGGGCCATCACCACCGGCCGGGCGTAGCCGTCGAGCACGAGCTGCCGGGCGCCCGTTCCCATCGCGGCGAGCGCGGCCGGGTCGGCGGCGGCGCGGCGGATGGCCGCGGCGATGGCCTCGGGCGATCCGGGATCGACCACGAAGCCGCAGCCGGCCTGGGTGACGATCTGCGCCAGATCGGAGTGGGCGTCGGTCATCGCCAGGACGACACCGTTGCAGGCCATGATGCGGAACACCTTCGAGGGGACGGCGTCGGCGCCGGTCGACGCCGCCAGCGGCACCAGCGACAGGTTGGTCGCGCCATAGATCTCCGGGACGCGGGCGAACGGCAGGTACGGCACCAGCCGCACGTTGCGGTGGCCCTCCTCGCCGATGCGGCGCTCCAGCGTGTCCCACATGGTGCCGGCGCCGATCAGCACGATCACGACGTGGTCGAGATCGCGCAGCAGCCGGGCCGCGTCGAGCAGCGTGTCGAGCCCTTGCGCCGGGCCGAGGTTGCCGGCGTAGCTGACGATGAACCGGCCGTCGAGCCCCAGCTCGCGCGTCAGGGCGTTCGGCGCCGGCACCGGCACGAGGGCGTCGGCGTCGACGAAGTTGGGCAGCAGCGCGACCTTCGCCGGCGGCACCCCCTTGTCGAGCAGGCGCTGCCGCATGCGGCCGGCGATCGGCAGGATCAGGGCGGCGCGCCGGTAGACGAAGCGTTCCATCGCGTAGAGCGCCCGGATCGCCGTCGCGTTCCTGACCGCCCCGAGGGCGATGGCGATGTCGGGATAGAGCTCGTTGACCAGGTAGAGGAACGGCGCGCGATGCCAGGCGCCGAGCAGCCACGCCGCGACGCCCATGGTCAGCGGCGGCGACGGCGTCACGATCACGTCGACCTTGCGCAGGGCGATCACGCCGACGACCAGGCTGAGCGCATGGAACAGCATCCAGGCGGCGAGCCGCTTGGGGACCGACGCGGTCTTGCGCGGCATCGCCGTGTGGTAGACGACGGCGCCGCCGAGCGTGCTGCGCTGCACCAGCCGGCCCCACCATGGCCGCAGCGGCTGCCGCGCCAGCAGGTCGGGATCGTGGTTGTAGTGCGGCGTCGTCGTCACCACCGACACCTGGTGGCCGCGCGCCGTGCAGGTCCTCCGCCATCTCGCCGACGATCTGCGCCGTCGACACGGCGTCGGGCGGGAACACCAGCGTCAGGATCAGGACGTGCGCCATCGCCCTGCGATCAGCCCCGGACCGCGTCGCCCGGCCCGAGACCGGCCAGGAAGGCGAACGTTTCGTCGGCGCAGCGCCGCCAGCTGAACACCTCGGCGCGGCGGTGGGCGCGCTCGGCCAGCGACGCGCGGAGGTCGGCGTCGCCGAACAGCCGGTCGAGCGCCCCCTCGATCGTCGCCGGCCGTTCCGGATCGAAGTAGAGGCCGGCGTCGCCGAGCACGCCGGGCATCGGGCCGCGATCGGCGCAGGCGATGGGCAGGCCGGCGGCCATCGCCTCGAGCAGGATGTTCGGCATGTTCTCGCAGCTCGACGCGAACACGAACGCGTCGGCGTCATGGTAGTGCCGGACCAGCGACGCGTGGGTCGCCGGACCCGTGTAGCGGATGGCACGGCCCTCCGGATCGGCGGCCGCCAGCGCGGCGTCGAGGCGCGGACGGGCCATCGGGTACGAGTGGCCGACCAGCTCGAGCGCCACCGGCGGTGCCGCGCGCCCGCAGCCGGGCGACGGCGTCGACCACGTGCCACTGATGCTTGTACGGCTCGATGTTGGAGACGTAGAGCAGCCGGAACGGCCGCTCGGCGCCGAAGGCCGTCGGCGGCGCCTGCGGCCGCGGCGCCAGCCGGAAGGCGTCGTTCACGCCGTGCGGCACGATCGCCGTGCGCCCCGGCAGCGCCCCTGTCGCCGCCACCACCACGTCGCGGGCGTAGGCGTTCAGGAAGATGACGCCATCGGCGTGGCGGAACGTCGCGGCCTGGCCGCCGCGCAGCAGCAGCATCTTCAGGCCCATCGCCGAGAGGCCGTAGCGCCGGCGCTCGCTGGCCTGGAAGGGCAGCAGGCTGCGCGACATCGTCACGAACGGGTGGAAGCCGCCGCTGTACGACCCGCCCGGCAGGAAGAGCACGTCGACGCCGCCGCGCGGACGCCGCCGGTCCCAGGCTCCGCCGCTGCCACCACAGGCGCGACGCCAGGCCGCCGTCGAGCGCCGGGACGTGGATGGCTTCGAGCCACGGCCGTGCCGGCAGCCGATCGAGCATCGCCTGCCCGCACCACACGAGCACCCGATCGATGCCCTGGCGCCGCGGATCGCCCGCGCCGAGCAGTTCGACGAGGTGCGTGATGCCGCCGCCCGCCCGGAGATTCGACGCATCGATGCCGACCTGCATGTGCACACGTTCGCCGCGGGGCAAACGTGCGACGGTACTTCAGAACCGGGTCCCGGCTCAAGGCAGCCTGGCCGGTCGAGGCGCCGGCCGCCGGGTGGCCAGGCCGCACGGCCGATCGGCGGCGCCCGCCGCGGCCGGGGCGGCCGGCACGATGCGGTAGTGTGTGCGGGTGTCATCGCTCCGCGGCCGGCTGTCGCCGCCGGCCGTCCTCGCGCTGCTCGCGGGCCTCAACCTTCTCGTGACCGGCGGCTATCAGTGGCTGCCGGTGGCCCGTCTCGGCGTGGGGGCGGCGACCGACGCCCTCTTCGTGAGCGCGATCGTGCCGCAGGTGATCCTGTCGGTGGTCGGCAGCGGCCTGACCTCGGTCCTGACCCCGCTCCTGGCCACCGCCGATGCCGAGCGCTTCCGGGTGCAGGCCTGGACCTACGCGCACGGCGTCGGCCTGGCCGCGCTGGCGCTGAACGGCGTGCTGTTCCTGGCCGCCCCGTGGTGGGTCACGTGGCTGGTGCCCGGCTTCGAGCCGGCGGCGCGGGCGCTGACCGTCGACCTGGTGCGCGCCCAGCTCGCCGGCGCGCTGGCCACGATGCTGCTGATGGTGGCGTGGTCGGCCGACTACGCCCGCCGCCGGTTCGTGTGGGTCGAGACGAGCGGCATCCTGGCCGGGCTCGTCGGGCTCGCCGTCGCCGTCGCGCTGCTGCCGCGCCATGGGGTCCACGCCATCGCCTGGGCCATGTCGCTGCGCGCGGTGCTGCAGCTGGCCCTCCTCGTGCCGGGCTGGGGCCGCTACGCCCGGCCGGACTGGCGCGCCGCCGGCGGCCGCACCGCGTTCACGCGGCTGCTGCCGCTGATGGGCGGCGCCACCTACTACAAGCTCGATCCGCTGGTGGAGCGGGTGCTGGCGTCGTTCGCGCCGGCGGGGCACCTGTCGCTGCTGCACCTCGGGCAGCAGGCATCGGCCGCCGGCAACCAGATCCTCACCAAGGCGATCGTCAACCCGATCATGCCGGCGCTGGCCGAGCTCGCCGCCGCCCGGCTCTGGCCCGATTTCGCCCGCCTCACCTGGCGCCGCCTGGTGATCGTCTCGAGCCTGACGCTCGCCGCGTGGATCGCGATGGCGGCGGCCGGCCGCCCGGTCCTCGGCCTGGTCCTCGGCCGCTGGGTGGATCCCGCCGAGATCGTCCTCCTGCACACGATCCTCGTCGCGCTGGGCGGGGTGTGGCTGGGCGGCGCGGCCGGGCAGGTGCTGACCGTCGGCTTCTTCGCGCTCGGCGACACGCGGACGCCGACGGCGGTCGGCGTCGTCGGCTTCACGATCGGCATCCCCCTCAAGATCCTCTGCTACTGGTGGTGGGGCGTCGTCGGCCTGGCCGTCGCGACGTCGGTCTACACGGCCGGCAACGCCGCCGCCCACTACGCCTTGCTGCGGCGGGGCCTCGGCCGGCGCGTCGCGCGCGACGCCGTTCGCCGGCCCGACGCCGGAGCCGCTCTCCGCATGATGCGCGTCTGCGCCATCACCAGCGGCGCGCGCCCCCCGTCGTCGCGGTTCCGGATCCGCCAGCACATTGCGCCGCTCGCCGCGGCCGGCATCGAGGTCGTCGAGCACAGGCCGTCGATCGCGCAGGCCATGCCGCTGCCCGGCGTGCTGGCGCGGATGCGGCGCCGGCACCTGGGGCCGATGACCGCCGCCTGGCTGGTCGGGCACGCCGTCTCGCGCCTGCCGGCGCTCGTCGCCAGCCACCGTGCCGACGCGGTGTGGCTCGAGCGCGTGTTCGCGCCCGGCTTCGAGTGGCTGCTGCGCGGGGTCAAGAGCCCGATCGTCCTCGACGTCGACGACGCGGTGTGGCTCGAGGGCCTGGCGGGCCGGGCGACGCCGCAGCGGGCCCGGACGGCGGCGGCGGTCATCGCCGGCAACCGTTATCTGGCCGACTGGTTCGGCGCCTACTGCTCACAGGTCCATATCGTGCCGACGGCGATCGACTGCCGGCGCATCCAGCCCGTCGCGCGGACCGGACCCGGGCTTCGTGATGGGCTGGACCGGGACCTCGGGGAACTTCCCCTACCTCGCCGCGATCGAGCCGGCCCTCGAGGCCGTGCTGCGCGACGTGCCGGGGGCGTCGTTCGTCGTCGTCGCCGATCGCGCGCCGTCGCTGCCGCGCCTCGCCGGCCGCGACGTGCGCTTCGTGCCGTGGTCGGAGGCGAGCGAGGTCGAGGCGCTGGCGGCGATGGACGTCGGCCTGATGCCGCTCGAGGACGACGCGTGGACCCGCGGCAAGTGCAGCTTCAAGATGCTGCAGTACATGGCCGCCGGCCTGCCGGGCGTGGTGTCGCCGGTCGGCATGAACCGCGAAGTGCTGGCGCTCGGCGAGAGCGGGATTCCCGCTGCCGGCGTCGACGACTGGATCGACGCGCTGCGCGTGCTGGCGGCGGATCCGGATCGGCGGGCCCGCCTCGGCGCGACCGGCCGCGCGGTGGCGCTCGCGCACTTCGACGTGCCGGTGATTGCGGCGCAGCTCGCCGCGGTCTTCCGGTCGCTGCGCTGACGGGCGCGGCCGGCTGCGCGCCTGGCCGGTGATGCCCGCGCCGCCAGCCAGGCACCGATGGCATCGGCGGCGCGGTCGGCCGCGTGACCATCCCAGAGCGCGATGGGAGCCGGTGCGGCTCGACGCGCCCAACGTGGCCGCGACCCACAGACCGATGGTCTCGTCATTGGTACCGACCAGCGAATTGGTGCCCGCGCGATCGTCTCCGGCCATTCGGTGCTGTCGCGCAGCGTGAAGCACGGCACGCCGAGCGCCGTCGTTTCGGCCTGGATCCCGCCCGAGTCGGTGAACACGCAGGCGGCGTGGTCCATCAGCGCGAGGAAGGCGCGATAGCCGAGCGGCGCGCAGACGCGCACGTTGGTGCCGGCGAGATCGATGCCGTGCGTCGCGAGCTGGCGCACCGTGCGCGGGTGCGCCGGGAAGATCACCGGCCACGATCCGGCCGCGCGCGACACGGCGTCGATCAGGGCGCGCAGCTGGCCGCCTCGTCGACATTGGCGGGCGGTGCAGCGTCAGCACCGCGTAGCACCGATCCGTGAGCGCCAGCGTCTGCCGCACCTCGGGCCACGGCGCGCCGCGCGGTGCGCCAGCAGCGTGTCGATCGCCACGTTGCCGACGGTCACGATCGCGTGGTCGCGATGCCCTCGCGGCCAGGTTGGCCGCGGCGGTGTCGGTCGGCGCCAGCAGCAGCGTCGACAGGTGATCCACCACGATGCGGTTCGTCTCTTCCGGCATCCGCCGATCGAACGAGCGCAGGCCGGCCTCGAGATGCGCGACGGGCAGATCGAGCTTGGCGGCGACCAGCGCCGCGGCGAGCGTCGAGTTGACGTCGCCGATGACGACGACGAGGTCCGGCCGCTCCTCGGCGAGGACCGGCTCGAGGCGGAGCATCACCGCCGCGGTCTGCGCCGCGTGGCTGCCGCTGCCGACGCCGAGATCCCGATCCGGCTGCGGCAGCGACAGCTCGTCGAAGAAGATCTGCGACAGGGCGTCGTCGTAGTGCTGGCCGGTGTGGACGAGCCGCTGGGTGAGGCCGCCGCGCTGCGCCAGCGCGGCCATCACCGGCGCCGCCTTGACGAAGTTCGGGCGGGTCCCGACGACGTGCACCAGCTTCGGCATCGCGCCGAATGCTATCAGCGTCGAGCCGGGGCTCCCGGCGTCAGTAGACCTGCTGGCGGCCGTCGGCGAAGAGGCGGACGCGCTGGCCGGCGCTGACGACGAAGGTGCGCACGGCGTCGGCGAAGCGGACGGTGACGTCGAACTGGCCGGTGTAGGGCGTGCCGATCAGCAGCGCGTACTGGCCCTGGGCGAGGAAGCCGGAGCCGCCGTCGACGACGCGCGTGTAGACGACGCCAGGCGCCTGCCGCGGCCGCACCTGGGCGACGCGCCCGTACTGGGTGTGCGCGCCGGCGGCGTCGACGACATCGAGCGTCAGCCGCGACAGGCCGCTGTGCGACGTCGTGTTGCGGACGATCTGCAGCGAGCCGTTGGCGCGCCGGCCGATGTCGAGCCGGCCGTCGCCGTCGTAGTCGCCGCACGCCATCACGTCGCCGCCGACGCCGTCGAGCGTGGTCAGCGGATTCTCGAGGAAGGTCCCGTTGCCGGTGTTGAGCAGGATCCGCGTGCGCACCTGGTTGCCCGGCGCGACGATCAGATCCTCGAAGCCGTCGCCGTTCAGGTCGCAGGCATTGGCGCCGTAGCTGCTGTCGTAGACGTGCACCGGCAGCGGCACCAGCGTGAAGACCGTGCCGGTGAAGCGCCACAGCTGCGGCCCTTCGCTCGGATGGTGCAGCAGCAGGTCGAGTCGTCCGTCGTTGTCGAAGTCGAGGAAGCGCAGCCCTTCGTCGAACCGCAGCGGCAGGCCGAGCGCGGCGCGGCGATCGGTGAAGCGCGGGATGCCGCCGGTGACGCCCTCGTTGAAGAAGAAATGGCTGGCCGGCGTAGAGGTCGAGATCGCCGTCGCCGTCGAAGTCGACGGCCTGGGCGCCTTCCGCCTTGTTGCTCGGCTGGCCAGCCGCGGGTGGCGACGCCGGCCGCGTCGGCGACCTCCGTGAAGTGGCCCTGCCCGTCGTTCAGCAGCAGGTAGAGCTGCTCGTCCGGGTGGTTGTGGGTGTACTCGACCATGAACAGGTCGACGTCGCCGTCGTTGTCGAGATCGGCCGACGACGATGGTGTGGCCGAAGCCGGTGACGCCGAGCGCGGTGAAGGCGGCGTCCTCGACGAAGGTGCCGTTGGCCTGCTGCACGAACAGGCGGGCCGAGGCTCCGGGGATTGGTCACCGGCAGGTAGGCCCACGTGATCAGGTCGAGGCGGCCGTCGCCGTTGACGTCGACCGGACGGTTCTCGCGGTGGTCTCCGGTGGCGACGAGATCGGCGAGCGGGCCGAGCCCGACGGCGCGCAGGTCCTGCGCGACGAGCGTCGCTGCCGTCGTTCACCGTGCCGGCCAGCTCGAGCCGGCCGTCGTTGTTCATGTCGGCGAAGGCGGGGAAGAGCTGCGAGCCGAGCCCCGTCGGCGCGGCGAAGGTGATGGCCCGGCCGGTCCCGACGGTCAGCACGAACTGGTCGACGACATCGGGCTGGCCGCTGACGCGGGCGGTGACCGTCACCGTCGTCGACCCGGTCGCGGAGCCGGGCGTGAGCTGCAGCGCGCCGGTCGTCGCGTGGATCGTGACGGTGGCGACGCCGGGCGCCGAGCTGGTCACCGAGAAGGTCGGCCGCGCCGCGCCGGCGACGGCCCGGAACGCGTCGATGGTGGTGGTGCCGGCGCCGCGGACGAGGACGCGGTCGGGGAGCGTGTGCAGCGGCGTCGACAGGTTCATCGCCAGCGCGTTGGCGCCGAGCTCCCACGGCCGCGGGCCGGGCGTCCCGTAGATCGACCACTCGACGACGAGCTCGGCGGGATCCGCCCCGAGGCTCTCGACCAGCGTCCCGAAGCGGCGGCCGTCGGTCTCCGGGAAGAGCGTCCCGACGTCGACGTTGAAGCGGCTGGTCGCGGCCACCGGGAACGTGCGCTCCAGCGTGCCGCCGCCCTCGAGCAGGATGGTGACCCGGGCCTGGCCGGCGAAGGGCGACGTGTTGGCGAGCAGCACGTAGGTGGACGTGTGCCGCGGGCCGCCGACCTCACCGGCCGAGACCAGCCAGCGGGTGCCGGTCTCGACGGCGCCGGGCGAGTTGTGCGACTCGAACCAGCCGCCGTCGGCCCACCACATCGAGCGCTCGGCGACGAACGGCACGCCGTTCAGGCTGCGGATGCGGGCCGACACCGCCGTGTTGGCCAGCCACGGATGCGCCTCGTCGACGCGGATCGTCAGGCGGCTCTCGGGGGCGAGGTCGTAGGTGCGCGGCACCACCATGCCGTCCGGCAGCAGGTAGTCGATCTGCACCTGCGCCGTCGACGTCGACGGGTTGGCGAGCAGGATGTATTCGTCGAAGAAGCTGCCGGTGGCGCCCTCGGCGAGGAACCAGCCGAGGGCCGGCGCGGTGACGGCGGACGCGGCGTGGCCGGCGGTGAACGGCCCGCCCGCGTCCAGGTACATCGCCCGCTCGACCACGATGTCCTCGGTCGACGCGATCGCCGCCGAGACGTCGCCGCTGGCGAGGCCGGGGATCTCGTTGACCCAGATCGTGTAGCGGCTGCGCGGCGGCACGCCGTAGGTCCGGACGACCGGCGGCTCGCGGCGGCGGCCTGAGGAAGCGGACGGTGACCGTGGCGGCTGCGGCTGCTCGGGTTCTGCAGCAGGTAGAACAGGTTGAACGGGCCGCCCGTCGCCCCTTCGGCGAGGAACCACTGGCGGCCGGGCGCGGCGATCGACGATTCGGCGTGGCTGCCGACGCCCTCCCAGGTCATCAGGCGATCGGCGCCGACGGCGACGTCCGACTCGATCTCGACGCCGAACTCGGCACTGCCGATGCCGAGATCGGCCGCCACCAGGGTGCGCCGGGCCCGCGGCGCGATGACCAGCGGCAGCCGGCGGACCGTGCCGTCCGAGAGCAGCGCCGTCACCAGCACGTGCGCGTCGCCGGCCTCGGGGTTGGCCAGCGCCAGCTCCCAGGAGAAGAAGGCGTTGGCGGCACCTTCGGCGAGGCGGCGCGAGACGCGGCCGCGCGGGTGCGTGCCGGCCAGCGAATTCGGCGGCGTTGGCCGGCGCCGTCGCCATCGGGATCGTGGGCCGCGCCGTTCGGCGCCGCCGCCGACAGCGGATCCAGGCCGAAGGCGATTTCCCAGGCGTCCGGCAGGGTATCCCCGTCGCTGTCGGCGGCGGCCTGGGCCAGCGCCGGCCCCTGTCCACGCGACGTGAGCAGCACGACCGCGACGATGGCAAAGATGAGTCGGCGCATGCAGGGATCCCTGACGCGCTATCGTCACGTTCTGCCCGGCGCTGCACTCAGCCGTTGAGAGAATGTGCGGTCGGGCCGGATGCTGGCTGCCGCGCCCGTCCGTCACGACGGCCCGCCGACTCGACCTCAGCCGTCAGCGCTCGACGCGGTAGACTCAGCCGACGTGACCGCCTCCGCCGAAGACGCCGTCCAGCCGCGCGTCCGAGTCCTTCGCATCATTTCGCGCATGAACGTCGGCGGGCCGGCCCTGCATGCGCTGCTCCTGAACGACCGGCTGGACCCCGCCCGCTACGACTCCCGGCTGGTGGCCGGGCGCGTCGGTGACAGCGAGGGCGACTACCTGACGCTGCACGGGGCCGTGCCGGAGCGGTTCGTCTCGGTGCCGGCGCTGGGCCGGGAGCTCGAAGGGCTGGCGCGACTGGTCGGCGTTCTGGTCGCTGGTCCGCCTGATGCGGACGTTCCGGCCGCACGTCGTGCACACGCACACCTCGAAGGCCGGCGCCCTCGGCCGGCTCGCGGCGGCGGTGTGCCGCGTCCCGGTCGTCGTGCACACCTACCACGGCCACGTGTTCGACGCCTATTTCTCGCCCCTGAAGAGCCGCTTCGTGGTCGCCGCGGAGCGCGTCCTGGCGCGCGGCGCCAGCGCGCTGGTGGCGGTCACGGCCCGTGTCCGTCGCGACGTCCTTGCCCGCGGCATCGGCGGCGACGCGCAGGTCGTGGTGGTCTCGCTGGGCCTCGACCTCGACCCGCTGATCGCGGCGCCGTCCCGCCGCGGCGAGCTGCGCCGCGAGCTCGGCCTGCCCGCCGACGCGCCCCTGGTCGGCATCGTCGCGCGGCTCGTGCCGGTCAAGGCGCACGAGGTGTTCCTGCAGGCGGCCAAGGCCATCGCGCCGGTCCGGCCCGACATCGTCTTCCTGATCGTCGGCGACGGCGAGCGCCGCGCCGAGCTCGAGGGCGCCGTCCGGGCCGCCGGCCTGGCCTCGCCGCGTCCGCTTCCTCGGCTGGCGCGCCGATCTCGATCGTCTCTATGCCGACCTCGACGTGGTCGTCCTCACCTCGAAGAACGAAGGCTCGCCGGTGGCGCTGATCGAGGCGATGGCGGCCGGCCGGCCGGTCGTGTCGACCCGGGCCGGCGGGCGTCGAGGACGTCGTGACCGACGGCGAGACCGGCGTCATCGTGCCGATCGGCGACGCCTCGGCGGTGGCGCGGGCCGTGGTCGACCTGATCGAAGATCCCGATCGCGCCGCCCGCCTCGGCGCCGCCGCGCGGGCCTCGGTGATCGGCCGCTTCGGCAGCGGTCGCCTCGTCGGTGACATCGATGCCCTCTATCAGCGCCTGCTCGCCGACCGCGGCGTGCGCGTGTAGAGTGCAGGGCGCCCGATGTCGCCGACGGTGATCCTGATCGTGACCGCGCTCGCCGCGGCGCTGGTGACGGCGGCCGCCACGTGGCTGTGTGCGCCGCTGGCGCACCAGCTCGGCGTCGTGGCGCGGCCGCGCGGCGATCGATGGCATCGCCGCCCCGTCCCGATGCTGGGCGGCCTCGCCGTCGCCGCCGGCGCGGCCATCGGCCTCGTGCCGGCCGGCCATCTGTCGCCTCCGGTCCTGGGGCTGGTCATCGGCGGCGCCGCCTGCGTGGTGCTGGGCCTGCTCGACGATCTGCGGCCGTTCAGCCCGCAGACCAAGCTGACCGCCCAGCTCGTCATCGCGACGGTCGCCGTGTCCAGCGGGCTCCGTCTGCCGGTGAGCGGCGTCGTCTGGGCCGACACGCTGATCGCGATCCTGTGGCTGGTCGCGCTATCGACGGCGCTGAACATGATCGACAACATGGACGGCCTCGCCGCCGGCGTCGCCGGAATCGCCGGCCTGGCGCTGGCGTTCGTCTTCGCCGGTTCGGGCCGGATGGATCTGGCGCTGCTCGCCGTCGCCATCGGCGGCGCCTGCGCCGGCTTCCTGGTCCACAACTTCGCGCCGGCGACCATCTTCATGGGCGACGCCGGCAGCCTCTGCCTCGGCTTCATGATCGGCGGCCTCGGCGCTGGCGGCCGGCGCCGCCCAGGGGCACGGATCGGTGGCGGCGCTGGTCCTGCCGCTGCTGATCGTGCTGCTGCCGGTCTTCGACACGGCCTTCGTCGCGGTGCACCGCTTCGTGGCCCGCCGGCCGATCGTCAAGGGCAACATCGATCACATGTCGCACCGGCTCGTCGCCGCCGGCTTCACCGAGCGGCAGACGGTGCTCGCGCTCTATGGGGTGTCGGCGCTCGGGGCCCTCGCCGCGGTGGCGACGGCGCGCATCGGCCTCGCCGATACCGGCGTCGCCATCGTGCTGCTGGCGATCGGCCTGGTGATGCTCGGCGCCTTCCTCGGCCGCGTCGGCGGCTACGCCGCTTCGGCCGAGCCGGAGGCCGGATCGCGGCTGGCGGCGTCGACCGTCTACGGCCGGCACGCCATCGCCTTCGCCATCGATCTCCTGCTCGTCGTCGTCGCCTACTACGCCGCCTACCGCCTGCGCTTCGAGGCGACCTACGCCGTCGAGCAGCCGCTGTTCGTCGCCTCGCTGCCGTTCGTCGTCGCCGCCAAGATGGTGGCGTTCGCGGCGCTGCGGACCTACCGCGGGCTGTGGCGGCACACGGACATGGCGGCGCTGGTGCGGCTGGCGCAGGCGGTCGTGCTCGGCGGGGTGCTGTCGGTGCTCGCCGTGGCCGGCATGTTCCGCTTCCACGGCTACTCGCGGGCGCTCTTCGTGGTCGACGCCGTCCTGCTGTTCCTGTTCCTGAGCGGCAGCCGCGTGGCGGCCCGCCTGATGGCGGAAGGACTGCGGCCGCGGCCGACCGGACGCAAGGCCGGTCGCCATCTACGGCGCCGGCGACGCCGGCCTGCTGGTGCTGCACGCAGATCCGATCGAATGCCGCCTTCGGGCGCGAAGCGGTCGCCTTCCTCGACGACGATCCGGCGCTGCTCCGGACCGAGCGGCACGGCCTGCCGGTGGCCGGCGGCGGCGACGGGCTCGACGCGGCGCTGCGCACGCTGGCGATCGCCGAGGTCGTGGTCAGCTCGCCGGCCATCGCCCCGGAGCGGCTGGCGCAACTGCGGGACATCTGCGAGCCGCACGGCGTCACCGTCGTGCGCGCGGTGCTGCGCTTCGAATGACGAGCACGGGCGGCCGGGCGACCGTGGCGCTGCCGGACGTGCTGGGCGGCATCGGCGCCGCCGGCCTCGTCGCCCTGACCCTGCTCGTCTACCTGGCCGGCGACGGGCCGTGGCCGGCCGCGACGATGCATCGCGCCTGCATCGTGCTGAGCGCCGGCGCGGTCGCCGGCTGGCTGTGGACGCGTCCGCGGCCGACGCGCGCGCTCGTCCCCTACGCCGTCTACGCCCTGTCCCTGGTGGTGGTGTTCCTGGCCGCCGGCGGCGCCGAGGCGAGCCGCGAGCTCTGGCGCCAGGCCGCCTTCATCACCGTCCTGGCGGCGGCGGCGGCGCCGCTCCCGATCCCGCGCGGGGCGCTGGTCGGCGTCCACGTCGGCGCCCTCCTGCTGGTGTGGCTGCAGCTCGCCGGGCCGCGCTCGGCCTTCGACACCGTCGATCGCGCCGGCTTCTACCACGCGCTCGAGCACTGGAGCGGCTACCCCGAGCTCGGCCTGCTGATGGCCGTGGCGAGCTGCGGCATGGTGGCGCTGGCGTGCGCGTCGCGCCCGCTCGCGGTGCGTGGCGCCGCCGCCGGCCTCGCGCTGGCCTTCGCCCTCGGCGTCGTCTTCCTGCGATCGCGATCCGCCGTCGCCACCGTCCCGGTCGTCGCCGCCTGGCTGCTCGCGGTCACCGCCGTGAAGTGGCGCTCGAAGGTGGCGGCCGCGGTGCTGGTGGCGGGGCTGCTCGGGGCGACCGCGATCGCCGTGCGCGGCGGCGGTGTCGCGGCGCTCTACGCGCGGGTCGCCGACGCCGTGACGCGTGAGGCGGGGATCCGGGAGCAGGGGATCCGCGCGGCGCAGGGGATGTTCGCCGACCATCCGCTCGTCGGCATCGGCCTCGGCGGCTACCAGCGCGAATACCGCGAGCGCCGCCTCGGCACCGATTCGGCGCACGCCTACAACATCGTGCTGCACGTCCTCGCCGAGTCCGGGCTGATCGGGCTCGTCGGCTGGCTGGCGCTGTGGGGCCGCGTGCTCTATGTCGGCGTGCGCCACGCCGCCGGCACCCCGCGCGGCGCCGCGATCTTCGCGCTGCACGGCATGCTGGCCGCGTTCCTGCTGCGCAGCCAGAGCGAGCACTTCCTCGCCAACCTGGTGACGAGCGACCGCGTGCTGCTGCTGCTCGCGATGTGGATGGGGCTGACGGAGGGGCTTGCTCGCCGCGAGCGCTGACGCTCGCGCGCGACCTGGGCGCCACGCCAACTGCCAACTTCCAAGGAACCAACAACCAAGGAACCAATCACCAAGGAACGACCAACTCCCAACTCCCAACGGCTGGTCGCTTCGCTCCGGCCGAACCCAGCAAGGTTGGCAGTTGGGCCTTGGGAGTGCCTTGGTGGTTGGTCGCCTTGGTTGCTTGGGAGTTTCGCGGCGCGCCGCGCCGCGCGCTACCGCCGCCGCCCGATCGCCGCGTAGTCCATGTCGGTGAAGAGCAGCGCGTTCAGCTTGTCGGCGTTGGCGTTGATCGCGTCCTCGACGACGCCTTCGCCGGCGACCCGCACCAGCTTGTCGCGCTCGGGGTAGGGCGCCGAAAAGCGCACCGTGACTTCCTGGAAGCCGTGCGCCGTCAGCAGGTAGCTGAGCGTGTCCGGGTGCAGCGGGCGGACGTGCGTGATGTCGCGGATGTAGCTGGAGAAGAACGCGAACCAGCTCGCCACGTTGATCGTCTCGAGCACGATCGCCGAGCCCGGCCGCAGCTTGACGAACGCCTCCTCGAGCAGCTCGAGGAGGTAATCGGGCTCGAGGTGCTCGGCGACCTGCGCCGCGAACAGCCCGCCCAGCGACTGGTCGGGCAGCGAGCGCAGATAGCCGAGGGCGTCGCCCTCCACCGCTTCGAGGCCCTGCGTCCGGCACACCTCGACCATCTCGTGATTGAGGTCGAGGCCGCGGGCGCCGATGCCCTGCTCGCGCAGCAGGTTCAGGAACTCGCCGCGGCCGCAGCCGATGTCGAGCACGTCGGTGGCGCCGCTGAAGATCGGCAGGTAGGCCTCGAGGCGGCTGCGGATCTCGTCGCGTGAGCCGCGGAAGCGATCCTCGAACCCGACGTATTTCCACGCCCCAAACCGACCGTGCGTGGCAGTTCCTGCACCGGTCGCGGCGTGGCGTCCCGGACGCCGTCCCGGACGCTGTCCCGGACGCCGTCCCGGACGCCGTCCCGGACGCCTCCGGCAGCGCCGCCGTCGTCCCAATCCGCTCCATCTCGCGCTTCAGGGCGATCGTCGCCTGGTGCAGCACGGCGATCGCGTCGCGGAACTCGCGGCTCGACTCGGCCTGCGCCGCGCCGATCGCCGTCGCCTTGGCGTCGAAGCGCTTCTCGCGCGCGACCATCGATTCCCAGCGCTTCAGGATCTCGTCGGTGAGGCCGGCGACGGCCCCGTCGAGCGCGATGTAGCGATCGCGGATGTGGCCGGCGAACTCGAAGTCCTTGGTGTCGACGAAGGCCGTCTGCTGCTGGAAGTAGACGATGAGCGCCGAGTGGAAGGCGCGCAGCTCGCCGAGGGCGTCGCTGGTGAAGCGCAGCGCCGCGTCGATCGCCTCGCGGGTCGCGCGATCGACCGGCACGCTGCGGTTGACGTGATCGACGAGCGCGCCGTTGAAGGCCTGCTGCCGCTCGAGAGCCGGCGCCACGACGCGCCAGGCCAGGCCGGCGATCTTGCGCTGCAGCCAGTTGCCGGCGATGGGCGGCGGCCCGGCCAGGATCTGCCAGCGCTCGTTGAGCGGCGTGATCTGGGTCTCGTCGGGCGGCGGCGGCGGATGCGGGGCGTCGCGCACGGCGAGCAGCGCCGCGTCGACGGCGGAGAGCGCCTGGTTGTAGCGCGCGTCGGCGTCGGCGCGCGACTGGGCCAGCACCGCGACGGGATCGTCGGGCGCCAGCGTCGGCGGATAGACGCGCGGGATCTGGTGGGTCACCGGCCGATGACGCCGGTCAGCGGACTGCTGGCCGTGGCGTAGCGCTTCTTCTCGATGCGGCCGGCGCCGTAGGCGAGCCGGCCGGCCTGCACGGCGAGGCGCATCGCGTGCGCCATCGCCACCGGATCGGTGGCGCCGGCGATGGCCGTGTTCATCAGCACGCCGTCAGCGCCCAGCTCCATGGCGATGGCGGCATCGGAGGCGGTGCCGACGCCGGCGTCCACGATGACCGGGACGCGGGCGAACTCCTTGATGATGGCGATGTTGTTGGCGTTCTGGATGCCCAGCCCCGAGCCGATCGGCGCGGCCAGCGGCATGACGGCGGCGGCGCCGGCGTCCTCGAGCTTGCGGCACAGCACCGGGTCGTCGATGGTGTAGGGCAGGACGACGAAGCCTTCCTTGACCAGCGTCTTGGTGGCCTCGAGCAGGGCGATGGAATCGGGGAACAGCGTCTTCTCGTCGCCGATCACCTCCAGCTTCACCCAGTTCGAGAGGCCGGCCTCGCGCGCCAGCCGCGCCGTGCGCACGGCTTCGTCGGCGGTGTAGCAGGCGGCCGTGTTCGGCAGGATGAACATCTTCTCGCGGTCGATGAAGTCCATCAGCGACTGCCCGCTGCGGTCGTTCAGGTTCACGCGGCGGACGGCCACCGTCACCATGTCGGCGCCGGACGCGGCGTGCGCCTGGGCCATCACCGCGTTGGACGGGTACTTGCCCGTGCCGACGATGAGCCGCGAGGCGAAGGTCCGCCCGGCGATGACGAACGGATCACTGGTCATGGCGACATCTGCTGCATGGTCCGAGGGGCATGGTCGGCGCCGGCGGGCCGGCGTCCGGGCCTAGCCGCCACCGACGAAGTTCACGATCTCGATCTCGTCGCCGTCGGCGACGACGGTCGAGTCGTAGGCGGCGCGCTTGACGACGAACTGGTTGCGCTCGACCGCGACGCGGCGCGCGTCGATCTCGAGCTGCGCCAGCAGGGCGCTCACGCTCAGCGGCTCGGCCAGATCGTGCGGGTCGCCGTTCAGTCTGATGGTCATGGCCGGTTCACCAGAAAGTCTACAGCCACACCGACCTCCGCGGCGAGGCGGCGGGCCAGCGCGCTGCCGTCGGCGGTGGCGTGCGGCGGCAGCGGCCGGCCGGTCCGCTCCGCCAGCGACGACGGCCGGGGCGGCCGCGGCGGCCTGGATCGCCCGCTCGTAGTCGTCGGCCATGTGCGCCAGCGTGTGGCCGGCGGCCCAGTGACGGCGGGCGGCGGCGCCGAGATCGGCGCGCAGCCCGGCGATCGAGCGCCAGGCGGCGCATCGCGATCGCCAGCGAGTGATCCTCGTCCAGGACGTCCACCGCGACGGCGATGGCCTCCTCGCGGCGCCACCGGCGATGGGCGTCCGCGGCGGCGGGGGAGGCCACCTGCACCTCCCAGGTCCGCGGGTCGAGGGTCGGCAGGTCGACGAGGTGGGTCAGGTCGTTGATGACCGTCGGCTTGCCGGCGGCCAGCGCGCGCAGCCACGGGCCGGACGCCTCGCGGTTGGTCGGCCAGCGCAGGCACAGGCAGACGTCGGCCGCGGCGATGGCGCGATCGAAGGCGTCGTCGTCGGCCCAGCCGGTCACCTCGACCAGGTCGTCGACGCCGTGCGCCCGGGCGTCCGCGGCGACGTCGTAGTGCGGCGTCACGTCGCCGACGAGCTGGAGCCGCACATGTGGCACGGTCCCGCGGATCGCCGCCAGCGCCCGCAGCATCTGCGGCACGCGCTTTTCGGGCGTGACGAGGCCGAAGGCGGCGAAGGTGATCGGCGCTCCCGCGGACCGTCCGGGAGAGTCTCCGGGACGAGTCTCCCGGACGCCGTCCCGGACAGTGTGCGGGTGCACACGGGGCGGAGTGCAGATCTGGCGATCCGTGGCGGATGAGGTGGACGTCGAGGCCGGGCCACGCCTCGCGCAGATCCGCGGCCAGGGCGGGGAAGTGGACCGCCACGGCGCGGGCGGCGGCGAGGGGGACCGCCGTCAGCGGCCAGATCGGGGCGCCCGGGTTGCCGAGGCCGGCCAGGATCCATTCGGCGACGCCAGCTGGTGCGTCCGGATGCCCGAAGCGCAGCTCGGCCCGCAGATCGTCGGCCCGGCCGCGCCCGATCAGGGCCTGCGCCCGCGACTGGTGGAGCTGGGCGTCGTGCAGCACGACCAGGCCGGGGTAGCGGGTGAGGTAGGCCCACATGTGGTCGTGGCAGGCCGGCATTGCCGAGCTGGTAGACCACGAGATCGAACGGCGACGCGTGGTGGAGCGGGGCGAAGTCGTAGGCCGAGCGGATGGGGCCCCACGGCGAGGCGATCGCCGCGAACCCGTCCGCCCCGAGCCGGGCCTCCGGCTTCCGCGCCGCCCACACGTCGTCGCCGACGAAGACGGCGATCTCGTGCCGCGCGGCGAGCGCCGGCAGGACCATGGCGCTGTAGCTGGCGATGCCGGAGCGGACCGGCGCGAGCGGGGTGAACCAGGCGAGACGCATCTGGACGGTGGGCAAGCTTCCTCGAGAACGCCTCACAGTGTCGGTGGTTCGCCGCCCACACACAAGGGCGGCCAACCTTGCCAAAGTCCGGGTGCTCCGCATAGCATGGGGCGGTTTCGGGCGGTGCCGACGCACCGTCCACATGCGCACACGATCCCAGGAACACACGTGGAAGGCTGGTTCGGCCTCGTTCTCATCCTCCTGATCGGCGGCGGCTTCGCCGTCAGCCAGATCGTCCTGTCGCAGTTCCTCGGGCCCAGCAAGCCGTCGCCCGAGAAGTCGGCGCCCTACGAGTGCGGCATGCCGGCCGTCGGCGACGCCCGCGAGCGGCAGTCGGTCAAGTTCTACCTCGTGGCGATGGTGTTCCTCCTGTTCGACATCGAGGTCGCCTTCCTCTATCCCTGGGCGCTGGCCATCCGCGACCTGCGCTGGGTCGGTCTGATCCAGATCGTCGTCTTCTTCGCGCTGCTGCTCACCGGCTTCGTCTACATCTGGCGCAAGGGCGTGCTCGACTGGAGCCGCCGCGACGACTGACGCGCACCGGGGCGCCACGATTGACCGCACCATGTCCGAATCCGAACTCAACGAACTCAAGGATCTGCCGATCCTGACGACCAGCGTCGACAAGCTGGTCCAGTGGTCGCGCCGCTCGGCCATCTGGCCGGTGGCCTTCGGCCTCGCCTGCTGCGCCATCGAGATGATGGCCATGGGCGGCGGCCGCTACGACATCGCGCGCTTCGGCGCCGAGGTCTTCCGCGGCTCGCCGCGCCAGTCCGACCTGATGATCGTCGCCGGCCGCGTGTCGCGGAAGATGGCGCCGGCCCTCCGCCGCGTCTACGACCAGATGCCCGAGCCGAAGTGGGTCATCTCGATGGGCGCCTGCGCCTCGATCGGCGGCGTGTTCGACAACTACGCCATCGTCCAGGGCGTCGACCAGATCGTCCCGGTCGACGTCTTCGTGCCGGGCTGCCCGCCGCGCCCCGAGTCGCTCATCTACGGCATCGTGCAGCTGCAGCGGAAGATCGCCCAGCAGCGGGCGTTCGCCTAGGGCCGCCGATGGGTGCCGCCGCCGACATCGCCGAAACGCTCCAGCGCGCCCTGCCGGGCGTGTCGATCGAGCACTGGGACGCGTCCGATCAGCCCGTGATCGTGGTGCCGGCCGGTGCCCTCGTCGATGCCGCGCGGGTGCTGCGCGACACGCCGGAGCTCAACTTCTCGCTCCTCGCCGAGATGACCGCGGCCGACTTCTGGCCGAAGGATCCGCGTTTCGAGGTCGTCTACCACCTGGCGTCGATCGGGGTGAAGGACTGGCCCCGTTCCGGGATGAGCGGCACCGCCGCGCCGGCTCCGCCTCAAGGTGCGCGTCGGCGGCGAGACGCCGGAGCTGCCGACGCTGCTGGGGATCTGGCCGAACGCCAACTGGTACGAGCGCGAGGTCTACGACCTGTTCGGCGTGGTCTTCGCCGGCCATCCCGATCTGCGCCGCATCCTGATGCCCGAGGACTGGGAAGGCTTCCCGGCCCGCAAGGACTACCCGGTCCAGGTGAAGGTGCCGGTCACCTTCTCGTCGCCGACCCAGGTCACCGAGGACGAGTTCGTGCGCAACATCGAGTCGCGCCGGGTGTACGCGGGAGGCGCCGCGCCCGGGACGAAGGCCCGGCCGGGCGCGTGAGCGCAGGCATGGGCTCCACGATGACCGCGCCCGACGCGACAGTCGGCTCCGGCCCCGCGCTCAGGTGCCTGCAGGCGTGGCCGGCACGCCCGCGCGTCGGCGCTCGCGCGCCGGGCGCGCCCGAGACCGTGCGCCGCGCCCTTGCCGACGCGATCACCGTCCAGCGCGGGCTCGACGCCCTCGTCGACCGCATCGCCGAGGCCGCCGCCATCTGCTGGACGGCGCTCGCCGCCGATCGCCGCGTGCTGGTGTTCGGCAACGGCGGATCGGCCGCCGAGGCGCAACACTTCGCCGCCGAGCTGTCCGGCCGCTTCGCCCGCGAACGCCGGGCGCTGCCGGCGCTGGCGCTGACGACCGACACCAGCGTGCTCACCGCGGTCGGCAACGACTACGGGTTCGAGCGCGTGTTCGGCCGTCAGGTCGAGGCGTTCGGACGCCCCGGCGACGTCGCCGTCGGCATCTCCACCTCGGGCCGCTCGCCCAACATCGTCGACGGCCTGCGCACGGCGCGGGCCCGCGGCCTGACGACGATCGCCGTCGCCGGCGCGTCGGCCGCCGACATGGCGCCGCATGCCGATCTCGTCCTCGCCGTCACCGGTCCGTCCACGGCCCGCATCCAGGAAGGGCACCTGACGGTGCTCCACGTGATTTGCGATCTGGTGGAATCGGCGCTCGTCGCGTCCGACCCGCCGGCTCCCCGCTGACCAGCTGCCAAATAGTCGCCATGCCCGAACTGCGCACCGAGACGATGACCGTGAACATGGGGCCGCAGCACCCCAGCACGCACGGCGTCCTACGTCTGATCATCGAGCTCGACGGCGAGAGCATCGTCTCCGCCCTGCCGACCATCGGCTACCTCCACACCGGCATCGAGAAGACCGCCGAGGCGAAGAAGTGGCAGCAGGTGGTCCCGCTCGTCGAGCGCATGGACTACCTGGGGCCGCAGTCGAACTCGCTCGGCTACGTCCTCGCCGTCGAGAAGCTGCTCGGCCTCGAAGCGCAGATGCCGGAGCGGGTGACCAACATCCGCGTGCTCCTCGCCGAGCTGAACCGGCTGTCCAGCCACTTGATCTGGCTCGGCACGCACGGGATGGAAGTCGGCGCCATCACCATCCTGCTGTACTGCCTGCAGGAGCGCGAGCTGCTCCTCAACATCAACGAGCTGATCGCCGGCTTCCGCCTGTTCCCCAGCTACCTGCGGATCGGCGGCCTGCGCGAGGACCTGCCGATGGGGTTCCATCAGGCGGTCAAGGCGTTCCTCGACCGGTTCCCCGAGCGCATCGACGTCTTCGAGGACCTGCTGACCAACAACGACGTGTGGAAGCGCCGCACCCAGGGTGTCGGCGTCCTCACCAAGGAACAGGCCATCGAGAGCGGCTGCGTCGGCCCCATCGCCCGCGCCACCGGGCTGCCCTACGACGTCCGCCGCACGTTCCCCTACCTGAACTACCCGACCTACGACTTCGAGGTCCCGACGCAGCAGAACGGCGACGTCTACTCGCGCTACCTCGTGCGCGTGAAGGAGATGCGGGAGAGCGTCAAGATCGCCCGCCAGGCGCTCGACCGGATCACGCCGCAGGGCGAGTGGGCGGTCGACGACCCGCGCATCGTGCCGCCGCCCAAGGACAAGGTCTACACCGAGATGGAAGCGCTGATTCAGCACTTCCTGATCCACTCGCAGGGCTTCACCGTGCCGGCCGGCGAGGCCTACGTGCCGATCGAGGGCCCGCGCGGCGAGCACGGCTTCTATTGCGTGTCGGACGGCAGCAACCGGCCGTGGCGCATCAAGTCGCGCCCGCCGTCCTTCCTCGCCATCCAGGCGCTGCCCAAGATGATCGTGGGCGGGCTCATCGCCGACGTGATCGCGGTCATCGGCTCGACCGACGTCGTCATGGGAGATTGCGACCGATGAGTTTCCATCCGCGGATGCCCTACGGCGAGGGCTGGCACAAGTCCGACCGCCAGCTGCCCGAGGAAGGCCCGCCGTTCGCCTACAGCGACGAGAACCGCCGCCGCTTCGAGGACATCGCCGCGCACTATCCGCCGGAGCAGCGCAAGTCGGCCATCCTGGCCGCGCTCTACATCGGCGCAGGAGCAGCAGGGCTACATCTCGCGCCACGTCATCACGCACGTCGCCGCAGGTGATCGGCTGCACCGCGGCGGACGTCGAGGACGTCGTCACCTACTACGTGATGTTCTTCACCCGGCCGGTGGGGACCTACGTGCTGCAGGTGTGCCGGACGCTCTCGTGCGCCCTGAACGGCGCCGAGCGCGTCACCGACGAGATCTGCAAGCACCTGCACGTGCGACCGGGCGAGACCGACGCCACCGGGACCTTCACGGTGCAGGAATTCGAGTGCCTCGGCGCGTGCGATCGCGCGCCGGTGATCATGATCAACAACGAGCACTGGCAGGAGCACCAGCGGCCCGAGGACGTCCCGCGGTTCCTGGAGGATCTGCGCCGGCGCGGCCTCAGCGCCCTCTCCGGCTGCCACCTCGTGCCCGCCGGCGAGCAGGAGCCGCGCTAGCGCGCCGCTCCTCACCCAGACAGCGACCATGGCCCAGTTCGAGCCCGTCCTGACGCGCTACGTGAAGGAGCCCGGCTCCTACACGCTCGATTTCTACGTCCAGCACGGCGGCTACGAGGCCGTGCGCAAGGCGGTGTCGATGACGCCCGAGGCGATCATCGACGAGCTGAAGAAGTCCGGCCTGCGCGGCCGCGGCGGCGCCGGCTTCCCGACCGGCATGAAGTGGGGCTTCGTCCCGAAGGACATCCCCAAGCCGAAGTACCTGCTGATCAACGCCGACGAGAGCGAGCCGGGCACGTTCAAGGATCACGTGCTGCTCGAGCGCAATCCGCACCTGCTGCTCGAAGGCTGCGTCATCGGCTGCCGGGCGATCGGCGCCAAGGTCTGCTACATCTACATCCGCGGCGAGTTCTACCACCTGCAGCGGCAGCTCGAGGCCGAGATCGCCAAGGCCCGCGCCGCCGGCTATCTCGGGCAGAACATCCTCGGCAGCGGCCAGGACTGCGAGATCTACGTGCACCGCGGCGCCGGCGCCTACGAGGCCGGCGAAGAGACGGCGCTGATCGAGTCGCTGGAAGGGAAGCGCGCCCAGCCGCGCATCAAGCCGCCGTTCCCGGCCGTCGTCGGCCTCTACGGCTGCCCGACCGTGGTCAACAACGTCGAGACGGTGTGCAACGTGCCGCCGATCATCGAGCGCGGCGCCGACTGGTTCACGGCCATCGGGCCGGAGAAGAACCAGGGGCCGAAGCTGTTCTGCGTCAGCGGTCACGTCAAGCGCCCGGGCGTCTACGAGGCGCACATGGGCGTGACGCTGCGCGAGCTGATCTACGAGCTACGCCGGCGGCATCCGCAACGACCGCAAGATCAAGGCGATCATCCCCGGCGGGTCGTCGGTCAACGTGATCCTGCCCGACAAGCTGGACACCCAGGCCAGCTTCGACGCGCTGGTCGCCGCCGGCACGATGCTCGGCTCGGCCGCCATCATCGTGATGGACGAGACCACCGACATGGTGTGGGCGTGCAAGAACCTGATCCACTTCTACAAGCACGAGTCGTGCGGCAAGTGCACGCCGTGCCGCGAAGGGGTCGACTGGCTCTACAAGATCCTCGACAAGATCTCGCGCGGCGACGGCGAGATGCGCGACATCGAGCTGCTGCTGAACGTCTGCAACAACATCGGCGGCAAGACGCTCTGCCCGTTCGGCGACGCCGAGATCGCGCCGGTCGTCAGCACCATCCAGCACTTCCGGCACGAGTACGAGGCCTACATCAAGCAGGGCGTCCAGCCGCCCGCCGACTACCGCAGCACCTCGCCGGTGGGGGCGCACTAGCGCCATGCAGGAGATCATCGACTTCCTCACGTCGCCGATCACGATCGCCTACATCGTCCTGATCCACGTCGTCTTCTTCGGGCTGCAGGGCGCGGCGGCGGTGCTGGTGCTGGCCGAGCGCAAGGTCGCCGCCTTCTCGCAGCAGCGCCTCGGTCCCGTACCGGGTCGGCTGGTGGGGCATCCTGCAGCCGATCGCCGACATCGTGAAGCTCCTCTTCAAGGAGGAGCTGCGGCCCAAGGCGGCCGACTTCTGGCTGTTCTACCTGGCGCCGATCATCTCGGCGACCACCGCCTTCGCCGCCTTCGTGGTGATCCCGTTCGGGCCGCCGACCGACCTGTTCGGCCTGCTGCCGGAGCCGATCAACCTGCAGGGCATGGACGTCAACGTCGGCGGTGCTGATCGTCTTCGCGATCACCTCGATGGGCGTCTACGGCATCGTGCTGGCCGGCTGGGCCAGCAACAGCAAGTACTCGCTGCTCGGCGGCCTGCGCTCGTCGGCGCAGATGCTGTCCTACGAGCTGTCCTACGGCCTGGCCCTGGCCTCGGCCATCGTGCTCGGCAACTCGCTGTCGCTGCGCGAGATCGTCGACGCGCAGCAGTCGACCGCCCTGGGCGGCGTGCTCCCGACCGGCTGGTTCCTCTGGCCGGCCTTCCTCGGCTTCATCATCTACATGATCGCCGGCGTCGCCGAGACCAACCGCGCGCCGTTCGACTTCCCCGAAGCCGAGCAGGAGCTGGTCGCCGGCTATCACACCGAATACAGCTCGATGTCGTTCGCGCTGTTCTTCCTCGCCGAGTACATCAACATGGTCACGGTCTCGGCGGTCGCGACCAACCTGTTCCTCGGCGGCTGGCACTGGCCGTTCCCGCTGTCGTGGGGCTGGGGCTTCGGCGTCCTCAACTGGCTGCTGAAGGTCTCGTTCCTGCTGTTCTTCTACATCTGGATGCGGTGGACGCTGCCACGCTACCGCTACGACCAGCTGATGACGTTCGGATGGAAGTGGCTGCTGCCGGCAGCCGTGATCAACGTGATTCTCGTGGCGGCGGGCGTCATCTACTTCTCATGATCCCCCTCGACGTCGTCCTGTTCTATCTGTTCGGCGGCGCGGTGGTGGCGAGCTCGCTCGCCGTCGTCACGCAGCGCAACCCGATGCACAGCGTCCTGTTGCTGATCGCGTCGTTCGTGGCGCTGGCCGGGCTCTACATCAACCTCGACTCGCCGTTCACGGCGGTGACCCAGATCATCGTCTACGCCGGCGCCATCATGGTGCTGTTCCTGTTCGTGGTGATGCTGCTGAACGCGCCGCGCGAGGACGTCGCCTCGCCCTACGGTCCGGCCTACGTCACCCTGACGACCGGGCCGCGCCGGGCCTTCGTCGTGCTCTCGGTGATCCTGCTGGCCGAACTGGCCTGCGCGATGAGCCAGTTCGTCAGCGCAGTCGCCGCCGTCCGGTCCGGCGGCCGCCGCGCACGTCTCGTCGGTGCGGCAGATCGGCATCGCGATCTTCACCGACTACTCGCTGGCCTTCGAGGCGACCTCGGTGCTGATCCTCGTCGCCATGGTCGGCGCCGTGGTGCTGGCGAAGAAGAAGCTCTGAGCCGCCATGGAACTGACGCTCAACCACTACCTCGCGCTCTCCGCGATCCTGTTCTCGATCGGCACCGCCGGCGTGTTCCTCCGCCGCAACCTGATCACGGTCCTGCTCTCGATCGAGATCATGCTGAACGCGGTGAACCTGACCTTCGTCGCCGCCGGCCGCCACTACGGCGCCGTCGACGGCCAGGTGATCGCGTTCTTCGTGATGACGGTGGCGGCCGCCGAGGCCGCGGTCGGCCTGGCCCTGGTCATCTCGCTCTTCCGGCACAAGGAGTCGCTGAGCCCGGACGTGTTCACGTCGCTCAAGTGGTGACCATGCTCTCCCTCATCCCGCTCCTTCCGTTCACCGGCTTCCTGATCAACGCCACCCTCGGGCGGCGGCTGAGCAAGGGCGTGTCCGGCGCGGTCGCCTGCCTGGCGATGCTCGGCGCCTTCGGGCTGTCGGTGCTGTCGGCGATGCAGCTGCTGGCCCTCGAGCCCGGGCCCGGCCGCGTCATCGACCAGCACCTCTACTCCTGGATCGCCGCCGGCAGCTTCAACGCCGACCTGGCCTTCCGCCTCGATCCGCTGTCGATGCTGATGATCCTGGTCATCACCGGCATCGGCTCGCTGATCCACATCTACTCGACCGCCTACATGCACGAGGAGTCGGGCAGCGAGTACGCCCGCTACTTCTCCTACCTGAACCTGTTCGCCAGCTTCATGCTCGTGCTGGTGCTCGGCTCCAACCTGCTGGTGATGTTCATCGGCTGGGAGGGCGTCGGCCTCTGCTCCTACCTGCTGATCGGGTTCTGGTTCAAGAAGCAGTCGGCCAACGACGCCGGCAAGAAGGCCTTCGTCGTCAACCGCATCGGCGACTTCGCCTTCATCCTCGGCATGTGCCTGGCGTTCGTGACGTTCGGCACCCTCGACTTCCGCGAGATCGCCGTCAAGGTGGCGCCGATGGCGGGCGAGATCGCCGTCTTCGGCACGCTGTCGATCATCACGCTGCTGTTCTTCATCGGGGCGACCGGCAAGTCGGCGCAGATCCCGCTCTACGTCTGGCTGCCGGACGCCATGGAAGGCCCGACCCCGGTCTCGGCCCTGATCCACGCGGCGACCATGGTCACCGCCGGCGTCTACATGATCGGCCGCAACGCCGAGCTGTTCGGCCACGCGCCGCAGACGCTCGAGATCGTGGCCGTCATCGGCGCCGCGACGGCGCTGATGGCCGGCACCATCGGGCTCGTCCAGAACGACATCAAGCGCGTCCTGGCCTACTCGACGGTGTCGCAGCTCGGCTACATGTTCCTGGCGATGGGCGTCGGCGCCTTCGCCGGCGGCGTGTTCCACCTCTACACGCACGCGTTCTTCAAGGCGCTGATGTTCCTCGGCTCGGGCGCGGTCATCCACGCGCTGCACGGCGAGCAGGACATCCGCAAGATGGGCGGCCTGCGCAAGGAGCTGCCGATCACCTACTGGACGTTCCTGATCGGGGCGCTCGCCATCGCCGGCGTGCCGTTCCTGTCCGGGTTCTTCAGCAAGGACGAGATCCTCTACCAGACCTTCAGCAGCGGCCACCGCGTCCTGTGGGCGGTCGGCGCCGCTGACCTCGCTGCTGACCGCGATCTACATGTTCCGGCTGGTGTTCCTGACCTTCCACGGCCCGCGCGCCGCGGCCGGCCACGGCACGACGCACCCGGCCACGCCGGACACGGCGCCCACGCCGGTCATGGGCACGGCGACGGACGCGCACGGCGGCGGCCACCTGCACGACGCGCCGCCGGCGATGGCCATTCCGCTGGTGATCCTGGCGCTCGGCTCGGTGCTGGCCGGCTACGTCGGCGTGCCGCACGCGCTCGGCGGCGAGAACCGGATCGACGGCTTCCTCGAGTCGACGCTTCCACCCCGCCGCCGCGGCTGGCCACCACGGCGCTCCGGCGGGCGAGCCCGCGGCCGCCGCACATGGCAGCGGTCGCCGCGGACGCGCCGCATGGCGGACCAGACACGGCGCCGGTCGCCGACGCCCACGCCGCGGAGCAGACCGAGCTGACGCTGATGGGCGTGTCGTCGGTCATCGCCCTGCTCGGCATCGGCATCGCCGCCTATTTCTTCCTCTTCAACCGCGCCCTGGCCGACTCGGTGGCCCGCAGCTTCGCGGCCGTCCACCGGACGCTGCTGAACAAGTACTGGATCGACGAGCTCTACGACATGGCGATCGTCCAGCCGCTGAAATGGGCCTCCGACCACGTGCTGTGGAAGGTCGTCGACGTCTGGATCATCGACGGCATCGTCAACGGCGTCGGCGTCTTCGTGCGCGGCTCGGCGGCGCTGATCCGCATGGCCCAGACCGGCTCGATCCGCACCTACGCGGCGTCGCTCATGCTCGGCGTCGTGCTGGTGCTCGGCTACTACTTGATGCAGTGATGATTCGCGATCCTCGACTCACGATCCTCGTTACCGGCGGGCGCCCATGCTGAGCCTGGTCGTCTTCCTGCCGCTCGCCGGCGCGCTGGCGCTGCTGGCCGTGCCCAACCAGGACGGGTCGCGCGACGGCCTGATCCGCTGGGGCGCGCTCGCCGTCTCGCTGGCCTCGTTCCTGACGACGCTGCTCGCTCTGGTACCGGTTCGATCCGGCCGTGGACGGCTTCCAGTTCATGGAGCGCCTCGCCTGGATGCCGTCGTTCGGCATCGAGTACCTGCTCGGCGTCGACGGCATCAGCCTGATGCTGCTGGTGCTCACCGGCTTCCTGACGCCGCTGGCGCTGCTCTGCTCGTGGGAGTCGATCGAGGAGCACGTCAAGGCCTTCTCGGTCCTGATCCTGGTGCTCGAGACGGCGATGATGGGCGTCTTCGTCTCGCTCGACCTGTTCCTGTTCTACGTGTTCTGGGACGCGATGCTCATCCCGATGTACTTCCTCATCGGGATCTGGGGCTACGACCAGCGCGTCTACGCGGCCGTCAAGTTCATGCTCTACACGATGGCCGGCAGCGTGCTGATGCTGCTCGCCATCATCGGGCTGTCGGTGCTGCACCACCAGGCGACCGGCGTCTACACCTTCGACGTCACCAAGCTGTACGGCCTGTCGATCGCCGTCCGGACTGCAGCTGTGGCTGTTCCTGGCCTTCGCGCTGGCCTTCGCCATCAAGGTGCCGCTGTTCCCGCTGCACACGTGGCTGCCCGACGCGCACGTCCAGGCGCCGACCGCCGGCTCGGTCATCCTCGCCGGCGTGCTGCTGAAGATGGGCACCTACGGCCTGGTGCGTTTCGCCTTCCCGCTGTTCCCGGAGGCGGCGCAGCGTGTGCGCCCCGTGGCTCGGCTTCCTCGCCGTCACCGGCATCGTCTACGGCGCGCTGGTGGCGATGGTCCAGCCGGACATGAAGAAGCTGGTGGCCTACTCGAGCGTCAGCCACCTCGGGCTTCGTGGTCCTCGGCATCTCGTCGATGAACGTCGAGGGCATGCAGGGCGCGGTCTACCAGATGCTGGCGCACGGCGTCAGCACCGGCGGGCTCTTCATCATCGTCGGCATGCTCTCCGACCGCCGGCACACCCGCCTGATCGCCGAGTTCGGCGGCCTGAAGTCGGTGATGCCGAAGCTGGTCGCGTGCTTCCTCATCATCACGCTGGCGTCGATCGGCCTGCCCGGCCTGAACGGCTTCGTCGGCGAGTTCCTGACCATCCTCGGCGGCTTCCGGTGGCGCCCGGAGCTGGCCGTGGTGGCGACGAGCGGCGTCATCCTCTCCGCCGTCTACATGCTCTGGATGTTCCAGCGCGTGAACTACGGCGAGGTCACCAACCCGAAGAACGCGACGCTGCCCGACCTCTCGCTGCGCGAGTGGCTGACGCTCGGTCCGGCGGTGGCGATGGCCATCGTCATGGGCGTGTTCCCGACCATCTTCCTCGCTCCCACCGAACCCGCCGTGCGGGCGGTGGTCGAGCGGATCAGCAGCGGCCAGCCCCGGGCCGCGGCCCCCGCCACCCCGTCGACGGCGGACGCGCCACACGGCGCAGCGACCGGGGGAGCGCATCCATGAACCTCGCCGACCTCCAGGCCATCATCCCGATCTTCATCGTCGTCGCGACGGCGCTGATCACCCTCGCCGTCGAGGCCTTCCGCGGCCCGGACGAGAAGCTGCCGCTCGGCGTGCTCGGCCTCATCGGCCTGGCCGGCGCCGGCGCCGCCTCGGTCATGCTGTGGGGGCACAACCGCGTCAGCCTGGGCGTGGTCCGGGCCGACAACTTCGCCCTGTTCATCAACGGGATCCTGATCCTCGTCGGCATCCTGACGATCCTGTTCTCGGGTGACGTCATCGAGCGCGAGGAGCTGCCGGCCGGCGAGTACTACGCGCTGGTCCTCTTCTCCATCTCCGGCATGATGCTGATGGCCGCGGCGACCGACCTGCTGGTGGTCTTCCTGGCCCTCGAAATCCTGTCGCTCGGCGTCTACGTGCTCACCGCGATCCGGCGCAGCAGCATGGCCGGGGCCGAGGGCGGCTTCAAATACTTCCTGCTCGGCGCCTTCTCGAGCGCGTTCTTCCTCTACGGCGTCGCCCTGACCTACGTGGTGGCGGGCAGCACCCGGCTCGATCGCGTCGCCCTGGCCATCGCCGGCCACTCGGACGCGCCGACGCTCTTCGTGCTGATCGCGGTCGGCCTGGTCATGGTCGGCTTCGCCTTCAAGGTGTCGGCGGTGCCGTTCCACATGTGGACGCCGGACGCCTACCAGGGCGCGCCGACGATCGTCACCGGGTTCATGTCGACGGCGGTCAAGGCGGCGGCCTTCGCGGCCTTCGTCCGCGTCTTCCTGACCGCGTTCGGGACGCTGAGCGAACACTGGATTCCGCTGCTCGGGGCCAGCGCCATCGCCACGATGATCATCGGGACGGTGGTCGGTGTCGCCCAGACCAGCGTCAAGCGCATGCTCGCCTACTCGAGCATCGCCCACGCCGGCTACATCCTGGTCGGTCTCATCGCCGCCAACGACACCGGCCAGGCGGCGGTCCTCTTCTACCTGCTGGCCTACGCCGTGACCAACCTCGGCGCCTTCGGCATCCTGGCGCTGCTCGCCAGCCGGTCGAACGAGCACGACGAAGTGCGCGATTTCGCCGGGCTGTGGAAGAGCGAGCCGGTCCTGGCGACGCTGCTGACGGTCTTCCTGCTGTCGCTGGGCGGCTTCCCGCCGACCGCCGGCTTCATCGGCAAGTGGTACATCTTCGCCGCGGCCGTGCAGCAGGGCCACTACTGGCTGGCCATCATCGGCGTCCTGACCAGCGTCATCTCGGTCTACTACTACCTGCGCATCATCGTGATGATGTACATGTCCGAGTCGGCGCACACCGAGCCGGTGGCCAGGCTGTCGCCGGCGGCGACGGCGGGGCTGGCGATGGCGACGGCCGGGGTCTTCTACCTCGGCGTCTATCCGACCGACGCCATCGAGCTGGCGCTCCGGTCGGTCAGCCGGCTGTTCTAGGACGCGGCCCGCGGCGATGCCTGACCCGCCCGTGCCGCCGATCGCCATCGATCCCACCCGTCCGCGGCTCGATCCCGAGCCGACGCACCGGCCGGAGCCGCGCTTCTGGCCGTATCTCGACCTCGCCGAGCAGCCCTCCGAGGAGGAGCTGGCCGCCCTCGACCCCGATCTGCGCCTGGCGCTCTCGCGCACCGGCGTCGGCGGGCAGGGCGGCTGGGGTGCGTTCTCGCTGACCCTGGCGTTCCCGCGCTTCGACGGGCCCGACTACGACCGCGCCGTGGCGATGGCCAAGGCGTCGCGTCAGTACCTGGAGACGGGGACGGGCGACGACTTCCGCGTCCGCGCCCGTTTCCAGCCCGACGACGCCGCGGCCCTGCGCGACCTCTATCAACTGGTGGGCGATCGACCCGGCACCGACGTCCTCATCGACGATCGGCCGGTGCCGTACGCCCGCGAACTCTGGCTGCCGCTGTTCTGGTGTCTGCTGCCGCGCTGATGCCGGCCGCTCCCGTCGAGGGGGCGGTGCGGGCGTCTGGCGGGTCAATGAACGGTGGGGGAGCGGGGAGGGGAGACGTGCGGTTGGCAGGAAGGACGGAGCCGACCGGTGTCGACTCCGTTTCCTTCCTCTGGCGGCCTGGCGTCGAGGCGCCCGGCCGCCCGGTCTGGTTCCGCCGCAAGGGCGGTGCCTGCCCGGTTCATCCTCAGCCGCGGCCGGCTGCGCGAACCCGGGCGGGCGGCCTCACGGCCGCCTCAACTGGCCTTGCTGACGTTGCCCGCCTGGGGGCCCTTCGGACCATCAACGATCTCGAACTCGACCGCCTGTCCCTCCTCGAGCGTGCGAAACCCGTTGCCCGTGATCGCCGAGAAATGGACGAACACGTCGCTGCCGGATTCACGCTCGATGAAGCCGTACCCCTTGGCGTTGTTGAACCACTTGACCTTGCCTTGAATGCGCATTGTCTTCCTCTGCCTTGCGCGCCCACCCTGCCGTTCGACCAGGTAGGGCGCCTGGAATTACCCGTCCGTTTCCCCAGCTCTACCAGGGTCACGGGCACAAAAAAAAGCCGCATCGGCGGCCTCATGACGAACACATGACGGATTGAACGTTCTCCGTCACGCATAGGTAGGATAACGACGAGTTATGGCAATGTCAACAAATCGCCCGGCCCCCCCTCCGGGGGCCGTCACCGTCCGGCGGGCACTGCTCAGCGTGTCGGACAAGACCGGCCTGGTGCCCTTCGCCCAGGCGCTGCACGCTCGGGGCGTCACCCTGCTGTCGACCGGCGGCACGGCCAAGGCGCTGGCCGAGGCCGGGCTGCCGGTAGTCAACGTGTCGGATGTGACGTCGTTCCCGGAGATGCTCGACGGGCGCGTCAAGACGCTGCACCCGGCGGTGCACGGCGGCATCCTGGCGCGGCGCCACCTGCCGGATGACCTGGCCGCCATCGGGGCGCACGGCATCCAGCCCATCGACCTCGTCGTCGTGAACCTCTATCCGTTCGCCAAGGCCGCCGCCAACCCGGGCACGGGCTTCGACACCCTGATCGAGGAGATCGACATCGGCGGCCCGAGCATGGTGCGGGCGGCGGCCAAGAACTTCCGCGACGTGTTGATCGTCGTCGACCCCGGCGACTACCCGCGCGTCCTCGAGGATCTGGCGGCCCCCGGCGGCTCCAGCCCGGCCTTCCGCTTCGAGCTGATGCGCCGCGCCTTCGCCCACACCGCGGCCTACGACGCGACCATCGCCCAGACGCTCGAGACGATCGGCAGCGACGGCGATCCGTTTGCCCGGCCGGCCGAGCCGCCGGCCCTGCCGGCGACGATGCGCCTGTCGCTGCCGCAGCGCCGCGTGCTGCGCTACGGCGAGAACCCGCACCAGCCGGCGGCGTGGTACGGCCTCGAGCCGGCGCAAGGGTTCGGCGCCGTCGAGATCAAGCAGGGCAAGGAGCTGTCCTACACCAACCTGCTCGACCTCGACGCCGCGGCGCGCATCGCGCTGGAGTTCGACGAGCCGGCGGCGGCGGTCATCAAGCACGCCAATCCCGTGCGGCGTGGCCACGGCGTCGACCATCGCCGAGGCCTACGTCACGGCGCGTGACGCCGACGCGCTCTCGGCCTTCGGCGGCATCATCGGCCTGAACCGTGCCGCTCGACGTCGCGACGGCGCAGGCCATCGTCACGACGTTCATCGAGGCCGTGATCGCGCCGGCGGTGGACGAGGCGGCCCTCGCCATCCTGGCCGGCAAGAAGAACCTGCGCGTCCTGACCGCCGACTTCGCGCCGTTCCGCGACGCGGCCCGGCCCGGCGTCGAGCTGCGCTCGATCCTCGGCGGCGTGCTGGTGCAGGAGCGCGATCGCGTCGTCGAGGCCCGCGCGGCCGTGGCCCGAGTCGGCCGGCGACGGCCTGCGCGTCGTGACGCAGCGGCAGCCGACGGCGGAGGAGTGGCAGGCGCTGCGCTTCGCCTGGCGCGTCTGCGCCCACGTCAAGTCGAACACGATCCTGTTCGCCGGCGCCGGATCGCACGCGCGCCGTCGGCGCCGGCCAGATGAGCCGCGTCGACGCGGTCAAGGTCGCGGTGATGAAGGCCGGCGGCCGCGTCGACGGCAGCGTCGTCGCGTCCGACGCGTTCTTCCCGTTCCGCGACGGCCTCGACGCGGTCGCCGCGGCCGGCGCCACCGCCGTCGTGCAGCCGGGCGGATCGGTGAAGGACGCCGAGGTCATCGCCGCGGCCGACGAGCACGGCCTGGCGATGGTCTTCACGGGCAGGCGGCACTTCCGGCACTGAGGCGCCGATGTCGGCACGACGTGGCTCATTCCGCGCGCTGCCGCCGACGATCGACCTGGGACGGTCCGGTCCGTGGCCTGCCGACCGGACGACTGCGCCGGCTCTCTGGCCGACCTGGGAGACCCGATCGTCATCGAGCACACGAGCTATCCGGTCCAGGACGCCGCGTCCGTCGCGGCGTTCATCGAGATCTTCCAGCGCGGCTACGCCAGACGCAGCTGCGGCCGATGGGCGCTGGCGCGCGCCTCGGACGATGCCCTGATTGGCACGTGCGGCTTCAACACCTGGGCGCCCGAGGTACGCGTCGACCGAGCTGGCCTACGATCGGCGGCCGGGGCCGCTGGTCGAGCTCGCGCGCTCGCGTGCCGCGACGCGTCACCGCTCGGCGCGCATCAGCTGCGGCGCGGCGAACCGCTTGAAGAAGCTGCTTGTCGTTCCAGCGCGGGCGCTGCGGCGGCGTCGCCCGACTGGCGACGGCAGCCGCACCAGCAGCTCGTTGAAGCGTGACCGCGGCCTCGCGATCGACCGGCTGCTGCAGATCGTCCGACGGCGCGTGGTAGCGATCCTTCGTCCACGCGGCGTGCGTGGCGGCGTCCGCCGAGTCGGGCGCGTAGCCGACCTTCAGGGCGACGGCCGGCACGCCCTGCCGGATGAAGCTGTACTGATCGCTGCGGATGAAGCGATTGCGCAGCGGCTCGGGATCGCCCTGGACGCCGAGGCCCATCGACGGCGGCGACCTGGCGGGTCGCCGCGCCGAGCTCTGATTCGTCGAGCCCGAACACCATCACGCTCTTCATCGGGAAGAGCGGCAGGAACATGTCCATGTTGATGTTGGCGACGAGGGCCTTCGCCGGCACGGTCGGGTGGCTGGCGAAGTAGCGCGAGCCGAGCAGGCCCTTCTCCTCGGCGGTGACCGCGACGAACAGCACCGAGCGCTTCGGCCGCGGCGAACGGGCCGCGAGCGCGCGGGCCGTCTCGATCAGGCTGGCGATGCCGGAGGCGTTGTCCATGGCGCCGTTGTAGATGCGATCGCCATTGACGGCGCCGCCGATGCCGAGATGATCGAGGTGGCCGCTGAGCACGATGTATTCGTCGCGCAGCGTCGGCGTCGCTGCCGCGGCAGCAGGCCGACCACGTTGTCCGAGGTGACCGGCGCGGTCTCGACCGTGACCGTGGCGCGGACCCGGCTCGGGAGCGGGAAGCGGGGCAGCGGCTTGCGGTCGCCGGCCAGCGCGACGATCTCGGCGAAGGTGTGGCCGGAGCCGGCGAACAATCGCTCGGCGCTGGCCGGGTTGAAGGCGATCGCGACCTGCTGCCCGGCGGTGTCGTGCAGCGACGCATCGGCCAGCGACATGGCCGGCTGCAGCCGGGCGAGCGCGGCGCGCTCCCACGGCGGCTCCTGGCGTCCCGGGTGCTGGACGACGATCGCGCCGATGGCGCCGGCCTGCTTCAGCGCCGCCCAGCGCACGGCCGCCGACTGCGCGTGCGCGCTCAGGGCATCGGGCACGCCGGCCGGGCTGCCGACGACATAGACCACGACCTTCCCGCGCAGATCCTGGCCGGTGAGATCGTCGATCTTCGCTTCCGGGATCGAGAGGCCGTAGCCGACGAAGGCCAGCGGCGCCTCGACCTTCGGCGCCGGATCGATCCGCATCGAGAACGCGGCGTCGGTCCCGAGCGCCACCGGCATCGGCCTTGCCGTCGCGGACCAGCGCCAGGCTCGACTGCGCCTCGACGATCGTCCGGGAGACGAATCTCGACCGGCTGCAGGTAGCCGGACGTGCCGGCGGGCGCCAGGCCGGCCGCCTTGAACTGCTCGGCGACGTAGGCCGCCGCCTGCCGGTGCCCTTCGCTGCCGGTGTCGCGGCCCTCGAGCGCGTCGCTGGCCAGGAACGCGACGTGCGCCCACCAGCGCGTCGCCGGGTCGTCGGCGGCCGAGGGAGGGACGAACGGCGCCGCGGTGAGCGCCGCGGTGAGGATGCACGCGAGTCGGAAACGCACCATGCCGCCGAGCATCCTACAGGCGCCGCCCGGCCCGCAACCGGCCGCGGACGGCGCTGGGACGAGCGCGCCGCGTCGCGCCGTGCGGTTCGGCGGTGGCAACGTCCCGCCCACCGGACTCGTCCAACGGCAGCGGAGAGCCGCGCCCGCCACGCCATGACGTGCACCCCGCGAGGCGGCGAGCGGCGTAAAGTGCGATATGCGCTGGAGACACGTCGTGCGACACCTCGCGGCCATGCCGCGTGTTCACCGGCATGGCGGTGCTGACCCTGGCCCTCGGCATCGGCGCCAACACCGCCATCTTCAGCGTCATCTCGGGCGTGCTGCTCAAGCCGCTGCCGTATCCGCGGTCGGAGTCGACCTGGTGGCGCTCGATCACGCCGCTCCCGGCTTCGACATGGCCCGCGCCGGCGCCGCGCCGTTCCTCTACTTCACCTATCGTGAGGAAGGGCGCGCCTTCCAGGACGTCGCGCTGTGGAACACCGGGACGGTCAGCGTGACGGGCCTGGCCCAGCCCGAGGAGGTGCCGGCGCTGTTCGCGACCGACGGCCTGCTGCCGATGCTCGGCGTGCAGCCGATGCTCGGCCGCCTCTTCTCGCGGGCCGACGACACGCCCAGCGGCGCCGAGACGGTCGTCCTCACCGCCGGCTACTGGCGGTCGAAGCTGGGTGGCGATCGGTCGGCGATCGGCCGCATGGTGACGCTGGACGGCAAGCCGCGCGAGATCATCGGCGTGCTGCCCGACGCGTTCCGCTTCCTCGACCGCGAACGTGTCGATGGTCCTGCCGATGCGGATCGACCGCAGCAAGGTGACGCTCGGCCAGTTCAGCTACTCGGCGATGGCGCGGCTGAAGCCGGGCGTGACCATCGACGCAGGCCACCGCCGACGTCACGCGCCTGATCCCGATCGCCCTGCGGCAAATTTCCGCCGTTCCCCGGCGCGTCCGCTGGCGATGTTCGAGAAGGCCCGGCTGACGCCGCAGATCCGCTCGGCCAAGGACGATCTCGTCGGCGACGTGCAGAACGCGCTGTGGGTGCTGATGGGCACGATCGCGCATGGTGCTGCTGATCGCCTGCGCCAACGTCGCCAACCTGCTGCTGGTGCGGGCCGAGTCGCGGCAGCAGGAGCTGGCGGTCAAGGCCGCGCTCGGCGCCGACTCGGGCCGCATCGTCCGCGAGCTGCTGATGGAGAGCATGACGCTGGCCGGCCTCGGCGGCGTCGTCGGGCCTGGTGCTGGCGTTCGGCGGCGGTGCGGCTGCTGGTGGCGCTCGAGCCCGGCAACCTGCCGCGGCTCGACGACATCGCGCATCGACCTGCCGGTGCTCGGCTTCGCGGTCGGCCTGTCGCTGCTGTCGGGGCTGCTGTTCGGCGTGATTCCGGCGCTGAAGCAGGCCGGCGGGCAGCTGGCGACCACGCTGCGGGCCGGCGGCCGGAGCGTCAGCGCCAGCAAGGAGCGCGAGCGCGCCCGCAACGTGCTGGTCGTGGCGCAGGTCGCGCTTGGCGATGGTGCTGCTGGTCAGCTCCGGCTTGATGATCCGCACGTTCCGGGCGCTCGTCGAGGTGCATCCCGGGCTTCGTCCGGCCGGACGACGTGCAGACGCTGCGCCTGTTCATCCCGGAATCGCAGGTGAAGGACGATCCGGCCGTCGCCCGCGCCCACCAGACGATCCTCGAGAAGCTGGCGGCGGTGCCCGGCGTGACGTCGGTGTCGCTGGCGTCCACCGTCACCATGTCGGGGCGGGCCTGGCACGATCCGCTGTTCGCCGAGGATCGCACCTACGGCGCCGCCGAAGTGCCGGCGATGCGGATGTTCAAGTTCGTCTCGCCCGGCTACATGAAGACGCTGGGCGGCTCCGATCGTCGCCGGCCGCGAGTTCACCTGGGACGACGCGCACCAGCGCCGGCCGGTGGCGATGGTGTCGGCCAATCTCGCCCGCGAGCTCTGGGGCGGCCCGGCGCAGGCGATCGGCAAGCGCGTGCGGCCCTATGCGACCGGCGTCTGGCGCGAAGTGGTCGGCGTCGTCAGCGACACGCGCGACGACGGCGTGACCAAGCCGGCGGCCAGCGTCGCCTACTGGCCGATCTCGATGGCGCAGTTCAGCCCGGACGCCAGCGAGCCGTCGTTCGTGCTGCGCAGCGCGTCCTACCTGGTGCGCAGCCAGCGGACCGGCACGGACGGGCTTCGTGCGCGAGCTGGAGCGGGCGGTCTGGTCGGTCAACCCGAACCTGCCGCTGGCCAGCGTGCGACGCTGCAGGAGATCTACGACGAGTCGCTGGCGCGGACCTCGTTCACCCTCGTCATGCTGGCGATCGCCGGCGCCATGGCGCTGATCCTGGGCGTCGCCGGCATCTACGGCGTGATCTCCTACGCGGTGGCGCAGCGCCGCCGCGAGATCGGCATCCGCATCGCGCTCGGGGCGCCGGCCCACGCCGTGACGCGGCTCTTCGTCGGGCACGGCATGGTGCTCGCCGGCATCGGCGTGGCCATCGGCCTGGCCGCGGCGTTCGCCGTCACGCGGCTGATGGCGTCGCTGCTGTTCGAGGTCAGCGCCGTCGATCCGCTGACCTACGCGCTGGTGTCGCTGACGCTGTTCGGCGCGACGGTGCTGGCGTGCTACGTGCCGGCCCTGCGCGCGACGCGCGTCGATCCGATTGGCGCGCTGCGGGCGGAGTAGGCCGACTGGTCCGTGTCCGGACAGGCCGTCGCGCGTGCATGGGTCCTCAGCCGAGCGCGTCGAGCAGTTCGGCGGCCGTGACGGCGGCCGGGCCGAACTTGCCGACGGCGACGCCCGCGGCGTGGTTGGCGAGCTCGGCCGCCTGGGTCAGCGTCGCGCCCGAGGCGAGCGCGACGGCCAGCGTGGCGATGACCGTGTCGCCGGCGCCGGTCACGTCGGCGACCTCGCGGGCGCTGGGCGGCGAGGTTGGTCTCGACGACGAGCGGCGTCTCGTGCGCGGGCTGACCGGCCGGCGCGGGCGCGCCTTCGGCCAGCCACAGGCCGTGCTCGCCGCGGGTGATCATCACCGACGTCGAGCGGGCCAGCGCGCGGAAGGCGCGAGCCGCGTCGCGGGCATCGGCGTCGGTGCGGATCCGCGTGTGCGTCGCCACCTCCGCTTCGTGGTGGTTCGGCGTGATCAGCGACGCGCCGGCGTACGTCGCCAGATGCGGGATCTTCGGATCGACCAGCACGGCGAGGCCGGTCGCGGCGCGGCGCTCGGCGAGCCGGCGCATCAGGCCCGGCGTGACCGCGCCTTTCAGGTAGTCCGACACGACGACGACCGCGGCGCCGACGACGGCGCGATCGACGGCGGCGAGCAGCGCCGCTTCGACGTCGCCGGCGGCTTCGGCGTCCGACTCGTAGTCGACGCGCGCGACCTGCTGGTGCCGCGTCGTGACGATGCGGACCTTGCGGGTCGTCGGCCGGGCCGGATCCTCGACCAGGCCGGCCGCGTCGATGCCGGCGTCGCCGAGGGCGCGGCGCAGCGTGGCGGCGGCGTCGTCGGCGCCGACCAGGCCGACCAGCCTCGGCGTCGCGCCGAGGGCGCGGATGTTGTGGGCGACGTTGGCGGCGCCGCCCAGGCGGACCTCGTCGCCGATGTGCTCGACGACCGGCACCGGCGCCTCCGGCGAGATGCGCTGGACGCGCCCGATCGTGAACTGGTCGAGCATCACGTCGCCGACGACCACGATCGGGCCGATCGGCGATGCGCGCGACGAGCGAGCGCAGGGCGGCGGCGGACGGACCGGCGTCCGTCATCGCGCGTCGGCGTCGTCGGCGGCGCGGTCCGCCGCGTAGGGCAGGGTGATCAGCACCAGGAACAGCATCAGGAACTCGGAGTCCCCGAAGTTGTATTCGAACAGGCCGGCGGCGACCATCGCGGCGACCGCGGCCAGGGCCCCGGCGGCGAGCGACGGGTGCCGGCTGGTGGCCAGGCGGCGGATCAGGTCGCGCGACAGGTAGAGAATGAACCCGATCCACACCAGCAGCGCCGGCAGGCCGCGCTCGGCGGCGATGTGGACGGGCACGTTGTGCAGGTGGACGTTCAGGTCGTTGACCGCCCACGGCTGGCGGTATTCGCGGTAGACCGACTTGACCATGTCCGGCCCGACGCCGGTGAGCGGGTGATCGCGGACGATCTCGACGCCCGACTGCAGCATCGCGACGCGGTCCTTGTTGGACGGGTCGTTGACGTCGAACATCGAATACATCCGCGCCGTGACGCTGGTCGGGCGCGACCAGGATGGTCAGCGCGACCACCAGCGGGATGGCGGCCAGCAGCCGCCGATCCTTCAGCACGATGAGGACGCCGACGCCGGCGACCAGGCCGACCCAGGCGCTGCGGGTGAAGGTGAGGGCCAGGGCCACGATCAGCGCCGGCATCACCAGCACCGTCCAGGTCCGCGAGCCGCCGAAGAACGCGTGCCCTCGCGGCGGAAGATCGAGGCGGGCGGCGGCGGCGCAGGCCACCAGCATCAGCACGCCCGAGTAGGTCATGTAGTGGGTCAGCGTGCCGTGCGGCCGCTTGCTCAGGTTGTCGAAGTGGAGCAGGCCGAACTGGGCGATGCCGTCGAGCGCGCTGATGGCCCCGACCGAGATGATGACGGTGGCGAAGGTCAGGGCCCGCGATCCCGCGCGCGAAGCGGTAGACCACCGGGACGATCAGGAAGAGCACCAGCTGCTTGCAGTCGACCAGGCTGGCGGTCGGGTCGACCGAGTTGAGCGCCGAGAAGACGGTGGCGACGCCGTAGGCGGCCAGCCACCAGAACATCGCCGGGACCTGGACGCGCTCGTGATGGACCCGCACCACCGCCGCCCAGCAGGCGAAGGTGATGGCCAGCATGATGTAGGCCGGCGCGACCGAGAGCTGCGCGGCGGCCAGGAAGCCGACCAGCGCCGCGATGGTGACGACCTCGAGCTTGTCGCCGCGGAAGAAGGGCATGGGGAGCGCGGTCGTGGTCGTCGTCATGCGCGGATTCCTGCCGCCAGCACCTGTTCCACCGCCGCCACCACTTCTTCGGGGCCGATGCCCGTCAGGCACCGGAAATCATCGGTCACGCACCGGCGCTGGTCACAGGGCCGGCAGGCCAGGTCGAGCCGCTCGACGGCCGCCGTCGGCACGGCCGCCGGGCGCCACGGCGCCGATCGGACCGGCAGCGTCGGCCCGTACAGTCCGACTATCGGCACGTCCGACGTGGCCGCGACATGCAGCGGCCCGCTGTCCCCGCCCACGTAGACCGCCGCCCGGGCGACCAGGCTCCGCAGCTCCACGAGCGAGTATTCGTCGCCTGTCCGGATGCGATCATCCGATCCGGCCGGCAGCCGCCGCCGCGCCTGCTCGACGATGGCACGCGCCGCCTCGGCCTCCGATGGCCCGGACGTGAGGATGATACGCCGATCCGGGTCGCTCGCCGCAAGTTGCACAGCCAGCTCGACGAAGTGGTCGGCGGGCCATCGCCGGAAGGGGTTGCCGGCGCTGACGTGGACGACGACCAGCCGGTGGGCCGGGCCGATGCCGGCCGTCGGCCAGGCGCCGCGTCGACGGTGGCCGCTGCGGCCGGCGGACTCGCCCATCACCACCCGGTGGCGGGTCCGGTCCGGCGCCGTCGGGATCGGCCGGCCGAGGTGGGGGAGCAGGTCCCACTGGTTCTCGACCGAGTGGCGCGGCCGCAGGTCCGCCGGGCGGGCCACCACCTCCGTATACATCCACGACCGACCCTTGACGGCGTAGCCGACCCGGCGCGGGGCGCCGGTCGCCCAGGTCAGGAACGAGGCGCGCGGTCCGCCGTGGAAGTCGACGACGAGATCGAAACGGGCCCGGCGCAGCGCCCGCGCCAGGGCGAGGTCGGCGGCGAGGCGGCGCCAGCCGCGGACGTGCGGGACGACCCTGACGACGTCGATGCCGGGATGGCCCTGGACGACCGCCGCCGCCGACGGCTCCACCAGGTAGGTGATCTCGGCGTCGGGGAAGGCGTCGCGGATGGCGGTGACGGCCGGCGTCGTGAAGACGACGTCGCCGATGAGCCGCAGCCGCACCAGCAGGATCTTCATCGCCGGCCGGCCGGCAGGCATCTTTGCTGCGCTGCCGCTTGTGACCAGGCGGGCCGCGTGGAACAATTCAGTTTCATGACGCGTGGTGCGGCGCTCGTGCTCCTGTCGGCCCTCGGGGCCAGTCTCGGCTCGCCGAGGCCGGCCGCGGCGCAGCTGCCCCCGGCCACGGCGCAGGAACCGCCGGCGCAGGAACCGGCAGCGACCGCACCGGAATCGTCCGCCCCGGCGCCAGGACCGACGGCCACGGCCGCGGCCGTCAGCCACGGTGCCGTCGGCCACAGCGTACTTCGAGTTCATCCGCGGCCGACACCTCGAATCCCTCGGCCAGATCCCGCAGGCGCTGGAAGCGTATCGCCTGGCCGCCGAGGCCGATCCGGCGAGCGCGGCCATCCCCGCCGAAATCGCCACGCTCAACGCCCGCGCCAACCGCACCGAGGACGCGACGCGCGCCGCCGGCCAGGCCCTGGCCATCGATCCGGACAATGCCGACGCGCACTTCGTGCTCGGCACCATCTTCGCCGCCGAGCTCGAGGGGCGGGTCGAATCGGGACGCCCGGGCGGCGGCACCAAGCCGACGCTCGATGCCGCGATCGCGCACCTCGAGAAGGCCCGCCCGAGCCGTCCCCTCGACGCCGGCCTGGCGGTGACGCTCGGTCGCCTCTACCTGACCAAGCGCGATTTCGCCAAGTCGCGCGCGCTGCTCGAGCCGGTGCTCGAGCGCGAGCCCGACCACGCCGAAGCCGCCTACCTGATGGCGCAAGCCGAGCTCGGGGCCGGCGACCTCGACGCCGCCGCCCGATCGCTCGACGTCGTCATCGCCGCCGAGCCGCAGTTCACCCGCGCCCTGATCGATCGGGCCGACGTCGCGCTGCGCCAGCGCCGCTGGGACGACGCGGCCGCGGCGTTCGGCAAGGCCGCCGCGGCGATGCCCGATCGGCTCGACCTGAAGCTGCGCCAGGCCTCGGCGCTGCTGCGCGGCGGCAAGCCGGACGCAGCCCGCGACCTGCTCGAGACGGTCGAGCGCGATCGCGGCGACGACGCCCGGGTGCCCTTCCTGCTGGTCGAGGTCGAGCGCGCCCGCCACGACTACGCGCGGGCGGAACGGGCGGCGCGCCGCGTCATCGAGCTCGAGCCCGATCGCGTCACCGGCTACCACGCCCTGGCCCAGGTCCTGGCCGACCGGCGCGAGCACCGCGCCATCGTCGACACCCTGGCGCCGGCCATCACGCGCCTCGAAGGCAAGGAGGACGCCCGCTCGCTGGTGGCCCTGCGCGCCTCGATCGGCGTCGCCCACCTGCAGCTGCGCGAGTTCGACGCCGGCATCGCGGCGATCGATCGGGCCCGGCGCGACGGCGGCGCCGATCCGGCCCTCGACGCCCTGCGCGTCCAGGCCCGCCTCCAGGCCGACCGCGTCGACGAGGCGCTGACGGTGGTCACCGAGGCGCGGCGCGAGGATCCGGCCAGCCAGCGCCTGCTCGGGCTCGAGGCCGAGACGCGGATGCGGCTCGGCGACCGCGACCGGGCCTTCACGCTCTATCAACAGTCGATCGACACCGACGGCAGCGACGTCGACACGCACATCGCCTTCGCCGGCCTGCTCCTCGAAGCCAAGGAATTCAAGCGGGCGGAAACGGTGCTGACCGCGGCCCGGAGCCGTTTCCCCGCCGAGACCTCGATTCCGTTCCAGCTCGGCGCCGTCTTCGAAGAACAGGCGCGCTACGAGGACGCCGAGCGCGCCTTCCGCGACGCGCTCCTCATCGATCCCAAGCACGCGCCGTCGCTCAACTACCTGGGCTACATGCTGGCCGAGCGCGGCAGCAAGCTCGACGAAGCGGTCAAGCTGCTGCGGGAAGCCGTCGATCTCGATCCGTTCAACGGCTCCTACCTCGACTCGCTCGGCTGGGCCCACTTCAAGCGCGGGGCCTACGACGAGGCCAAGACCTATCTGCTGCGCGCGGGCGAGCAGCTGCCGCGCAACTCGGTCATCCAGGACCACGTCGGCGACCTGCTGTTCGCGATGTCGGATCGGGCCGGCGCGGTCGCCGCCTGGCAGCGCGCCCTCGACGGCGACGGCCGCTCGATCGAACCCCGCGTCATCGAACAGAAGATCGAGAAGGCGCGTGCGCGCTAGCGCCGCCACGGCGAGGGTCGCGAGCCTGGTGGCGGCGGCGGCCCTCACGGGCTGCGCCGCGCGCGGCTTCGTCGTGCCGACCGGGCCCGGGACGGTCGAACCGACGCTGGCCCAGGCCTACCAGGCCTCGATCGCGTCCTGCGGCGAGCTGCGCAGCCTCACCGCCGACATCAAGCTGTCCGGCCGCGTCGATGGACGCCGTGTCCGCGGCACGCTGCAGGTCGGCCTGACCCGCGACGGCGGCGTCCGGATCGAAGCCATCGCGCCGTTCGGCGCGCCGATCTTCACCATCGCCGGCAGCGCCGACGCGGGGACGCTCTGGCTGCCGCGATCGCGGGAAGTCGTGCGCGCGGCGCCGGCCGAGATCCTCGAGGCGCTGACCGGGGTCTCGCTGCCGCCGTCGGGGCTGTTCGAGATCGTCACCGCCTGCCCGGCGGCCGACGACGCCGTGGTCAAGGCCGAGCGGTTCAGCAAGCCGGACCTGGCGCGCGTGGCGCTGCGCAGCGGAGCCGAGGTGTGGTGGCGGCCGGGCGTGGCCCCGTTGCGTCCGCTCGGGGCCCGGCGGGCCGGCGCCCTGGTCGAGTACCGGGCGTTTGCCGGGGAGCGACCGCAGGCGCTGCGGCTCGGCGCGACGCCCGGGCGGCCGGCCGCGCGCCTCCCGCGCCGACCTGTCCCTGTCGCTGGAGCAGGTCGAGACCAACGTCGCGCTCGGGGACGAGGCGTTCACCCTGGCGGTGCCGGACGGCGCCAAGGGGCTGACGCTGGCCGAGCTGCGCCAGGCCGGCGTCCTGCGCTGAGCCCGAGCCCATCGGCATGTGGACGGCGTCGGCGCGCGCGAAGATCAACCTGCACCTCGCCGTCCACGCCCGGCGTGCCGACGGCTATCACGCGCTGACGACGGTCTTCCAGACCATCGACCTGGCCGACACGCTGACGATCGTCGAGCACGACGGGCCCTTCACGCTGCGCTGTCCCGGCAGCGACGTGCCCGAGGACGGCTCCAACCTGGTGGTGCGCGCGGCGCGGGCGCTGGCGGACGAGGTCGGGCGGGCCGAGCCGACCGGGCTCCTGGTCACGCTCGACAAGCAGGTGCCGACCCAGGCCGGGCTCGGCGGCGGGAGCGCCGATGCGATGGCGGCCCTGCGGCTGCTGTGCGCCGTGTGGGGCGTGCCGCCGGATCGCGAGCTGCTGGCGCGGGTCGGGGGGCGTCTCGGCTCCGACGTGCCGTTCTTCGCCTGGGGAGGCACCGCGCTGGGCCGCGGCCGCGGCGACGAGATCACCGCCGCTGCCGCCCTTGCCCGCCTTGTCCTGCGCGATCCTTCGTCCGCCGTTCGGCGTGTCGACGGCCGAGGCCTACCGGTGGGTGGCGGAGTCGCGGCAGGGGTCGACCCCACCCGAGAGCCCGTTCGACCCGCCGGCCCGCAGCGAGGAGTGGCTGGACGCGCCTGCCGGCGTGCCGGAACGACTTCGAGCCCGTCGTCGCGGCCCGTCATCCCGACATTGCCGAGGCCGTCGCCGCCCTGCGCGACGCCGGTGCCGTCCTGGCCATGATGTCGGGCAGCGGATCGGCGATCTTCGCCCTGTTCGAGGGCGAGGCGGACGCGCCGCGCCCGCGCGCCGCTGGCGGCCGCCGCGGCTGGCGCGGCTGGCCACGGCTGGCGGGGCTGGCGTCAGCGAGCGCGGCCCCGGCGCCGGAGAGGCCGATCGCACGGCGCAGCTCGGCACGGGCTCGCCTGGTCGACGCAGCGCCCGGCGGACGATCCGCTCCGCCGGCCTGCCGCGACCCGGACTTGCCCGGTACCCGTAGGTACGTATAAGCTATCGGTTTGCGTCGGCTCGTTGGGTCTCGCCTGTAGGACAGCTCCCTTCGGACGGTCCCCGCCGCGTCGGGTGGGGGCATTAGGGTGACACGGCGGTCGAACGGGACAGCGGAGCATCCGCCACAGCGGACGACCCGCCGCCTGAAGGTGTGCGCGGAGTGGAGTCTCGCATGGTGGGGCGTGGCCAAGTGGTAAGGCACGGGACTTTGGCTCCCGCATTCGAAGGTTCGAATCCTTCCGCCCCAGCCACATCAGGCCCCGCCATCATGGACGTCGGAGCACGCACGAAGGCGAAGGAAGGCACCCGGTTGTCACACGGCATGTCACGAACGGAACTCAGGCTCTTCTCCGGCAGCGCCCACCCGCTGCTGGCGCAGGAGATTGCCGACTTCCTGTGCGTGCCGATGGGCCAAGCCCGGCTCCATCGCTTCGCCGACACCGAGGTCTCGTTCCAGATCGACGAGAACATCAGGGGCATGGACGTGTTCATCGTCCAGCCGACCTCGCGTCCGGTCGACGAGAACCTGATGGAGCTCTGCATCATGATGGACGCGTTCCGCCGCTCGTCCGCGGCGCGCATCACGGCCGTCATCCCGTACTACGGCTACGCCCGGCAGGACCGCAAGGACAAGCCGCGCGTCCCGATTTCCGCCAAGCTGGTCGCCAACCTGATCGTGGCCGCGGGCGCCGACCGGGTCCTCACGATGGACCTGCACAAGGCGCAGATCCAGGCGTTCTTCGACATCCCGACCGATCACCTGTTCGCGGCGCCGGTCATCATCGATTACCTGTCGCGGCAGCAGTTCGGCAAGGTCACGATCGTGTCGCCGGACGCCGGCGGCGCCGAGCGGGCCCGGGCCTACGCCAAGCGGCTCGGCGCCGACCTGGCGATCATCGACAAGCGGCGCAGCTCGGAGACGGGCGCGGCCGAGGTGATGAACGTCATCGGCGACATCAAGGGCCGCATCTGCGTCCTGCAGGACGACATCATCGACACCGCCGGCACCATCGTGAAGGCGGCCCAGGCGCTGCACGACCAGGGCGCCGAGCGGATCATCGCCTGCGCGGTCCACGGCGTGCTGTCGCCGCCGGCGGTCGATCGCATCAATGCCTCGCCCATCGAGCGGCTGGTCGTGACCAACACGATCCCGCACGACGCCGAACGCGCCCGCTGTCCGAAGCTGCTCCCCCTGTCGGTGGCGCGGCTGCTCGGGCAGGCGATCCGGAGCATCCACGAGGAGACGTCGGTCTCCTCGCTGTTCGTCTAGTCCGACACAGCACGCGCCCAGTTTTTTTCCAGAGCACAGGAACGAGAACGACGTCATGGCCTCAGCCACCCTCGAAGCAACCACGCGCGACTCGCGCGGCAAGAACGAAGCCCGTCGCCTGCGAGTCGCCGGCAAGATTCCCGCGGTCCTCTACGGAGGCGCCGGTGGCGCGGTCCCGCTGTCGGTCGACCCCAAGGCGCTGTCGCGCATCCTGCACTCGGGATCGGGCGTCAACAGCATCATCAGCCTCGACGTGCAGGGCCAGGGCGTGACCCAGGTGCTCGTCAAGGAGTTCCTGCTCGAGCCGGTCAAGCACACGATGCTGCACGCCGATTTCTACCGGCTGCAGATGGACAAGACCATCACGGTCACCCTGTCGATCGTGCTGAAGGGCGAGCCGAAGGGCGTCAAGATCCAGGGCGGCATCGTCGACTTCCCGAACCGCGAGGTCGAGGTCGAGGTGCTGCCGGCGGACATCCCGGATCACCTGACGATCGACATCTCGGAGCTGATGATCGGCCAGGGCGTGCGGCTGCGGGAACTGGCCGAAGGCGCCAAGTGGAAGGCCGTCAGCGATCCGGATACCCTGATCGTCCACGTCATCGCGGCCAAGGTCGAAGAGGTCGCGGCCGAGGGCGCGGCTGCCGCGGCCGAGCCGGAAGTGGCGAAGAAGGGCAAGCCGGAGGACGAGAAGGACGCCGGCAAGAAGGACGCGGGCAAGGACAAGAAGTAGCCCCGGATCATCGGGAGACAGGGGATGAAGCTCATCGTCGGCCTGGGCAATCCCGGGCCGCGCTACCGGGGCACGGTCCACAACGTCGGCTTCGATGTCGTCGACGAGGTGGCCAGTCGCCGCCGGGTGAGCTTCGAGGCGGCACCCGCCGACGCGCTGATGGCGCGGCTGCGGGACGTGGACGGCGGCGCGCTGCTGGTCAAGCCGCTGACGTTCATGAACGTGAGCGGCGACGCGGTCGGGGCGCTGCTGCGCTACTTCCGGGTTCCGGTGGAGGATCTGCTCGTCGTCGTCGACGACGTGGCGCTTCCGGCGGGCCGGCTGCGGGTGCGGCGGGGCGGATCGGCGGGGGGCCACAACGGCCTGAAGTCGATCATCGCGTGCCTGGGAACGGACGGGTTCGCACGGCTTCGGGTGGGGGTGGGACGCGGCGATCCGCGGCGCGACCTCTCCGATCACGTGCTGTCGAGGGTCACGGGGGAGCTGCGCGAGACGCTGGTCGAGGCCACGGCCAAGGCCGCCGACGCCGCCGAGCTCTTCCTGGGATCCTCGATCGAGGAAGTGATGTTGAGGTTCAACGCGGCCCCGAAGGCCGACACCGGCGACGGACCAGCGGCGGAACGCGGAACAGAGTAAGCAGAGCAGGCACACATGAGCGCATCCAAGCAGTACGAACTCGTCTACATCGCGGCGCCCGAGGCGACCGAGCAGCAGCTCGCCGAGCTGCACGAGCTGGTGGTCGGCATCACCGCCAAGTTCAACGGCACCCTCGACCGCACCGAGGCCTGGGGCCGCCGCCGGCTCGCCTACACGATCGGCCGTCACAAGGAGGGCATCTACGTCCTCGAAGTGATTACCGGCGGCGGCGACCTGGTGAAGGAACTCGATCGCCGGCTGAAGGTGTCGGATCTGGTCATCCGTCACCTGGTGGTCCGCGTCGACGAGGACCTGGAGATTGCGGCGCGCGCCAAGGCGGCGCGTCAGGCGACGTCGGCCCGCCGCCGCGTGGCGCGCGGCCTGCCGGCCGAACCCACCCCTGAAGAGCGCATGCGGGCGTCGGCGGCCCTGGCCGACGATCGCGACGAGGCGGAGGCGTACTAGTCATGGCTGGAGATATGCACCGTTCCAAGAGCAGCACGCCGGCCAAGCCCGGCGAGCGCGGACAGCGCCGTCCGGCGGGCGGCGGCGGCGGCTTCCGCCGCCGTCGCGTCTGCAAGTTCAAGTCGGAGAAGATCGACTACATCGACTACAAGGACGTGCGGCTGCTGATGCAGTTCGTGCCGGAGCGCGGCAAGATCCAGCCGCGGCGTCTCTCGGGCACGAGCGCCAAGTGGCAGCGCAAGCTGCAGGTCGCGCTGAAGCGCGCCCGCGAGCTGGCGCTCATCCCGTACGCCACCGATTAGGACTGCCGTCATGATTGAAGTCATCCTGAAGGAACCGGTCGATCACCTCGGCGGCCGCGGCGACGTCGTCAAGGTCGCCGACGGGTTCGCCCGCAACTACCTGCTGCCGCGCAAGCTCGCGCTGCAGGTCACCTCCGGCAATCAGCGCCAGATCGACGCCGAGAAGAAGCGCGCCGCCGAGCGCGAGGCGCAGGACCGCAGCGTCGCCGAAGCGATCGCCTCGCGGCTGTCGCAGACGGAATGCGTCGTCGCCCGCCGCGTCGGCGAGAAGGACGCGCTCTACGGATCGGTCACGTCGGCCGACGTCGCGGAGGGCCTGGCCCGCCTCGGCTTCGAGGTCGACAAGCGCAAGATCCAGCTGCCGGAACCGATCCGCGCGCTGGGCGAGTACTCGGTGCCGGTGCGCCTCCACCGCGAGGTCACCACGCAGGTGAAGGTGCTCGTCGTCAAGGCCGACTAGCGCGCGGCCGCGCGCGGCCGACTCCCGAGTCGGTCGTCTGCGTCCACGAGGGCGAGAAACCTCGCGTCGAATCGGGTGTCGCGTCGCAAGGCGTGACACCCTTCTTCTTTGTGGGAGACTCCGTCTCCATCCTGCCAGGTTCCTCCGTCGATGGCCGATTCCGTTCCGTCCGAGCGCCGCCGGCGGCGACCGCACGCCGCCGCACAACCTCGACGCCGAACGATCGGTGCTCGGCGGCATCCTGCTGCGCAACGACACCTTCAATCACGCCGCGGCGGTGATCGACGCCGGCGACTTCTACCGCGACGCGCATCGCCGCATCTTCGAGGCGATGATCGAGCTCAACGAGCGCGGCGACGCCATCGACCTCATCACCCTCAAGGAAGCCCTGTCGCGGACCGGGGGCCTCGAGGACGTCGGCGGCGTCGGCTATCTCGCGCGTCTCATCGACGGCGTCCCGCGCGCGACCAACGTCGAGCACTACGCGAGCATCGTCAAGGAGAAGTCGACGCTGCGGGCGCTGATCACCAGCGCCCACGACATCCTCGCGGAGGCCTACGCCGGCGCCGAGGACGCCGACGAGATCCTCGACGGCGCCGAGAAGCGGATCTTCGAGGTCGCCGACAAGCGGATCCGCTCGGGGTTCATCCCCATCGCCGATCTCGTCCAGGGCAGCTTCGACACGCTCAGCAAGCTGCAGCAGCACCGCGGCCTGGTGTCGGGCGTGCCGACCGGCTTCACCGAGCTGGACGAGATGACCGCCGGCCTGCAGCCGGGCGACCTGGTCATCGTCGCGGCCCGCCCCTCGATGGGCAAGACCAGCTTCGTCCTGAACATCGCCCAGCACGTCGCCCTCAATCGCGAGCGGCAGATGACGGTCGGCTTCTTCAGCCTGGAAATGTCGGCGCCGCAGCTGTTCATCCGCCTGCTCACCGCCGAGGCCCGCATCGACGCGCACCGGCTGCGCAGCGGCTTCCTCTCGGCCGACGACTACGGCAAGCTGGTGAAGGCGGTCGGCACGCTCGAGACCGCCAAGATCTTCATCGACGACACGGCGTCGATCGGCGTGCTCGAGATGCGGGCCAAGTCGCGGCGCCTCAAGTCCGAGCACGGCCTCGACCTGCTGATCGTCGACTACATCCAGCTGATGCAGGGCCGCGGCCGCTTCGACAACCGGCAGCAGGAGCTGGCCTCGATCTCGCGCTCGCTCAAGGGCCTGGCCAAGGAGCTGAGCGTGCCGATCCTGGTGCTCTCGCAGTTGAGCCGCGCCCCGGAAGCGCGCTCGGACCGCCGGCCGCAGCTCTCCGACCTGCGCGAGTCGGGCGCCCTCGAGCAGGACGCCGACGTCGTCATGATGATCTTCCGGCCCGGCGTCTACGAGAAGGACAACCCGGACCTGCAGAACGTCGCCGAGATCATCATCGCCAAGCAGCGCAACGGGCCGATCGGCACGGCGAACCTGGCCTTCCTCAACCAGTACACGCTGTTCGCGAACATCGAACAGGGCATGGCGTGACGGTCCGGCCGACCTTCGCCCGCGTCGACCTGGACGCCCTTTCCCGCAACTTCCGCACCCTGGCCGGCTTCGTGGCCGGGGGACGCGCCGCGGCCGGCCTGAACGTCCCCGGCGTCATCGGCGTGGTCAAGGCCAACGCCTACGGCCACGGCGCGGTGCGAGTCGGACTGGCGCTGGAGGCGGCCGGGGCCTCGATGCTGGCCTGCGCCGACATCGCCGAAGGCGTCACGCTGCGCGAGGGCGGCGTCACCGTGCCGATCCTGATCTTCGGCGCGCTCAGCGTCGGCGACGTCGACGGCATCTTCGATCACGACCTCACGCCGACGGTGTCGACGCCGTCGGCGGCGACGACGCTGGAGACGGCGGCGCTGCGGCGCCAGGTCCGCCTGTCGTGCCACCTGAAGATCGACACCGGCATGAACCGGCTCGGATTCCGCCACGACCAGCTCGATCGGACGATGCCGCCGATTGCCGCCAGCCCGGCGCTGGCGATCGAGGGCGTCTACACGCACTTCGCCACCGCCGACGTCCCCGACGATCCCCTGTTCGGCGAGCAGCGGATCCGGTTCGAGGCGGCGTGCCGGACGCTGGCCGGCCTCGGCATCCGGCCGGCCGTGACCCACATGGCCAACAGCGCGGCCATGCTGCGCGACGAGCGGGTGTGGTTCGACTACGTCCGACCGGGGCTGCTGCTCTACGGCCTGGTGCCGCCGCCCCTGGCGACGACGCTGGCGCTGGAGCCGGTGATGAGCCTGACGAGCACCGTGGTGTCGGTCAAGGGCGTCCGGCCGGGCGAGGGGGTCAGCTACGGGATGCGCTTCCGCACCGACGTGCCGCGGCGCATCGCGGTGGTCCCGGCCGGCTATGCCGACGGCATCGATACCCGGTGCGGCAATCGCGGCGTGGTCCTGGTGCGGGGCCGGCGCGTCCCCATCGTCGGCGCCATCTGCATGGACATGATGATGATCGACGTGACCGACGTGCACGTCGAGCCCGGCGACGAAGTCGTCATCGTCGGCCAGCAGGGCGCCGAGCGCCTCGACATGCGCGAGATCGCGGCCACCATCGGCGCCATTCCGTGGGAGCTGCTGTGCCGCATCGGGTCGCGCATCGAACGCGTCTATGCCGGCCCGCGTCGGCGAGAATAGATCCGCTGTGGCGAGTCCCAAAGCTCAGAAGACCGTCTACGCCTGTCAGGACTGCGGCGCCCAGTCGCCCAAGTGGCTGGGCCGCTGTCCCGAGTGCGGCGCGTGGAACACGATGGTCGAGGAACGCGCCCCGGCGCCCGCCGCGGCCGGAGGCGCCGAGGCCCGCTACGCCACGCCGGCGCTCGGTCCCGGCCGATCGGCCACCGCCCAGCGCTACGCCGACGTCAGCCTGGCCGCCGTCGATCGCATCGGCACCGGGCTCTCCGAGCTCGATCGCGTGCTCGGCGGCGGCGTCGTCCCGGGGTCGCTGGTGCTGCTCGGCGGCGAGCCCGGCATCGGCAAGTCGACGCTGCTGCTGCAGGCGGCGGCCCACTTCGCCCGCGCCGTCGGGCCGGTGCTCTACGCCTCGGGCGAGGAAAGCGAGCCGCAGATCAAGGCGCGCGGCGAGCGCCTCGGCGTCGGCGACGATCCGCTCTACCTGTTCGCCGAGACCTGCCTCGAGCGCGTGCTCGACGAAGCGATGCGGCTCAAGCCGGCGCTGCTCGTCCTGGACTCGATCCAGACCGTCTTCTCGAACAAGCTCCAGTCGGCGCCGGGCAGCGTCGCCCAGGTGCGCGAGGCGGCGACGCAGCTGCTGTTCGCCGCCAAGGGCCAGCACCTGCCGACCTTCATCATCGGCCACGTCACCAAGGACGGCGCGCTGGCCGGGCCCAAGGTGCTCGAGCACGTCGTCGACACGGTGCTCTACTTCGAGGGCGAGCGGCACCACGCGCATCGCGTCGTGCGGGCGGTGAAGAACCGCTTCGGCGCGGCGTCCGAGGTCGGCGTCTTCGAGATGACCGGCGCCGGCCTGATGCCGGTGCCGAACCCGTCGGCGCTGTTCCTCGCCGAGCGGCCGGATCGCGTCGCCGGTTCCGCCGTGCTGTGCGCCATCGAGGGATCGCGGCCGCTGCTGGTCGAAGTGCAGGCCCTCGTCAGCACCAGCACCTACGGCTACGCCAAGCGCACCGCCAACGGCCTCGACGCCAACCGCGTGTCGCTGCTGCTGGCCGTGCTCGAGAAGCGCGCCGGGCTGGTGATGTCGGGCGACGACGTCTTCGCCAACGTCGCCGGCGGGCTCTCGGTCGACGAGCCGGCCGTCGACCTGGCCGTGGTCGCGGCGCTGGCCTCCAGCCTGCGCAACCGTCCGGTGCGCGGATCGACGGCGCTGTTCGGCGAGGTCGGCCTGGCCGGCGAGGTGCGCCGGGCCACGCACGCCGCGCTGCGCGTCCGCGAGGCCGCGCGCCTCGGCTTCACCCACGTGATCCTGCCGCCCGACAGCGTCCCGAAGGCGGACGTGCCGGCCGGCGTGACGCTGGTCCCCGTCGCCAGCGTCGGCGAGCTGCTGGACGCGCTGTTCGAATAGAGACCGATGCCTCCCTATCACTGGTGGCGTACCGTCTTCTTCCTGATCCCCGCGATCGCGGTCTACACGACCGTGCTCGGGACGATCTCGCTCGGCTCGTCGTTCTTCGATCGCTCGGGCCGCTTCGCCCACAAGTGCGCGCGGGCCTGGTCGTGGCTGATCCTGAAGACGACCGGCGTGACCGTCGACGTGCGCGGCCTCGAGCGGCTGCCGCGCGACACGAGCTACGTCTTCGCCGCCAATCACCAGAGCATCTACGACATCCCGGTGCTGTTCTGGCACCTGCCGTTCGAGCTGCGGATCCTGGCCAAGGCGTCGCTCGGCGTCGTTCCCGTTCCTCGGCTGGCACCTGGCCCGCACCGGCCACGTGCTCGTCGATCGCAAGAACCCGGGCGCCGACCTGTTCCGGCAGGTGCGCCTGCTGATGCAGGCCGGCTACTCGCTGATCGTCTTCCCGGAGGGCACCCGCAGCCTGCGACGGCAGCGCTGGCGCGCTTCCGCGCCGGCACCTTCATGATGGCGATCGAGTCGGGACTGCCGGTGGTGCCGGTGGCGGTCGACGGCAGCCGCTTCGTGATGCGCAAGGGCCAGCTGATGACCTGCCCGGGCCACGTGCGCGTGACGGTGCTCGATCCGATCCCGACCGTCGGCCAGCGCGCCCGAGGAGGCGCGCGCCTTCGCGCGCCAGGTCCAGGACGGCGATCGCCGGCGCGCTGCGGCCGCGACCCGGAGCCGACGGCGGAGGCCGTGTCGGCGTGACGCTCGATCGTCGCGCCGGAGCTCGCCGCGATCGTCGTGCCGGCCGGCCTGGCCTTCGACGGCGTCACCGTCGTCGAACACGACCACCGGCTCGATGCGCCGTTCGCCGCGGCCGAAGCGCAGCTGCGGACCGGCGGCGGCGCGCTCGATGCGGCGCTGCAGCGGACGCGGGCGCTCTATCGCGGCATCGGCCTCGATCCGACCAAGACGCGGCCGTCGTCCGAGGCGCTGCTCCGGCGCGTGCGCCGCGGCGACGTGCTGCCGCGGGTCAACACCATCGTCGATCTCTGCAACTGGTGCTCGGTCGAGACGCAGATCGCCTTCGGCGTCTACGATCGCGATCGCCTGGCCGGCGACGCGCTGACCCTGCGGCTCGGCCTCGACGGCGAAGGCTACGACGGCATCCGCAAGGATCGCGTCAACGTCGCCGGGCGCCTGACGCTGGCCGACGCCGAGGGCCCGTTCGGCAACCCGACCTCGGATTCGCTGCGCACGTCGGTGTCGACCGCCACCACGCGCGTGCTCTTCGTGCTGTTCGTGCCGGCGGCGACGCCGCACGCGGACTACCTCCGCGCGGTGGCGCTCACCGCCGAGCGCGTCCTGGCCTTCGCCGGCGGAGCCGAGACGGCGCGGTTGCTATACTCCCGGACCTCCTCATGAGCGTGTCGGTGATCATCGCGGCGGGCGGACACGGCACGCGCCTCGGCGCCGGCGTGCCCAAGCAGTGGCTGGCGATCGACGGGCGGACGCTCCTCGAGCGCTCCGTCGCCGCCTTCGATGCCCATCCCGCGCGTCACCGAGATCGTCATCGTGGTGCCGCCGGGCGCGACCGATCCGCCGATCCCGGCGACGACGACGGCGCAGCGGGTGGTGACGGGTGGGGCGCGGCGGCAGGACTCCGTCGCCGAGGGCTTCGCCGCCGTGTCGGCACAGGCGTCGGTGATCCTCGTGCACGACGCGGCGCGGCCGTTCGTGACCGCCGCCGTCATCGACCGCGCCATCGACGGCGCCCTGGCCGGCGGGGCGGTCGTACCGGCCGTGCCGGTGCACGACACCGTGAAGCAGGTGGTGCCCGGCGACACCCGCATCGTCGGGACGCTGCCGCGCGAGACGCTGTTCCTGGCGCAGACGCCGCAGGCCTTCCGTCGCGACGTGCTCGCCGCGGCGATCGACGCGGGCCGCGCCGGCGCCTCGGGCACCGACGAGGCGATGCTGGCCGAACAGGCCGGGCACGAGGTGCGCCTGGTGGCCGGCGACGACGCCAACGTGAAGATCACGACCGCCGCCGATCTCGAGCGGGCGAGGGCCAGTGCGACCGCCGCCGGCCTTCCGCATCGGCACCGGCTACGACCTGCACGTGTTCGTCGAACGACGGCCGCTGATCCTCGGCGGCGTCCGCATCCCCTACGATCGCGGCCTGAAAGGGCACTCCGACGCCGACGCCGTGTGTCACGCCGTCACCGACGCGATCCTCGGCGCCGCCAACCTCGGCGACATCGGCCGGCTGTTCCCCGACACGGATCCCCGCTACCAGGACGCCGACAGCCTCGTCCTGCTGGCCGACGCCGCGGCGCGCGTCCACGCGGCGGGGTGGCAGGTGGTCAACGTCGACGTCGTGGTGATCGCCGAGCGGCCCAAGATCGGGCCGCATGCCGCGGCGATGCAGGCGTCGCTCGCCGCGACGCTCGGCGTCGACGCCGGCGCCGTGGCGATCAAGGGCAAGACCAACGAAGGCGTCGACGCCACCGGCCGCGGCGAGGCGCTGGCGGTGCACGCGGTCGCGCTGATCGCGCGAGCGCCGCGATGAGGTGGCCGCATGATCGTCTACGGTGCGCACGCCGCCTTCGAGGCCCTGCGGGCCGGGCGGGCCACGCGGCTGTCGCTGGTCGCGAAGCCCGGCGCGCCGCCGGCCTCGAACCGCCGGACCGCCGATCTGGTGGCGGAGGCGAAGCGGGCCGGCGTGCCGATCGACACCATCACCGAGGATCAGGCGTCGCGGCTGTCGAGCGGGCGGCCGCACCAGGGCGTCATCGCCGAGGTGCAGGCGCCGGAGGACTGGACGCCGGCCGACCTGGTCGCCGCCGCGCACGCACCGGCACTGCTCGTCGTCCTCGACGGGATCGAGGATCCGCACAACCTCGGCGCCATCCTGCGCACGGCCGACGCCGCCGGGGTCGATGGGGTGATTCGACAGGCGCGCCGCGCGGCGCCGCTCGACGGCGCCGTCGCCAAGACCTCGGCGGGCGCGGTCGCCCATCTCAAGATCGCGACGGTGGTGAACGTCAGCCGCGCCCTCGAGGAGATCAAGGAAGCCGGCGTGTGGACCGTCGGCCTCGCGTCCGATGGCGAGGCGTCCTACGACGCCATCGATCTGACGGTGCCGACGGCGATCGTGGTCGGCGCCGAGGGGACCGGCCTGCGCCGCCTGGTGCGCGAGGCCTGCGATCACGTTGCCGCCATCCCGATGACCGGCCACGTCTCCAGCCTGAACGTGTCGGTGGCGACCGCCATCGTCCTCTTCGAGGCCCTCCGGCAGCGCCGTCCGGGCCCGGATGCGCGCCGACGTTGACCGGCTGGCCGGACCGGTCCTATACTTGGTGGTTCTGGTCGGTCGAGCGCGCCCAACGAGTACAGGGAACCGCGGCATGGGTCGCGACGCCCGGCGATCTCGACGGGAACCCCGAGGCGGTCGGAGCAGGTCGGCTACTGGAATCGGATTTGCTGGCGGCCGGCCGGCGTGCTAGACTTGCGACTTTGTCCGGCTGGCGTAGCTCAGCCCGGTAGAGCAGCTGATTTGTAATCAGCCGGTCGGGGGTTCGAATCCCTTCGCCAGCTCCAGTTTGGACCTGTACGAACGGGTCGCTAGAAGGGAAACGAGGTCCGGCCGCGGCACGTCCTACCAGAATTCACGATTACCCAGGCCGGAGCCCGCGCGGGCGTATGGCGAGGTTGCGGAGCGGTCAAACGCGGCAGACTGTAAATCTGTTGCCCTAGTGGCTTCGAAGGTTCGAATCCTTCCCTCGCCACCATCCGCGCCGCGGGGTGGACCAGCCGGGGTCGTGAACGCGGAAGTGGATGGGCGAGAAGGCTTTGCGGGAGTAACTCAATGGTAGAGTCACAGCCTTCCAAGCTGTTGGTTGCGGGTTCGATTCCCGTCTCCCGCTCCAGAAGGGGCTCCGTCGACCGGGCGCGGGCCAGGCCGTCGATGCCGATGTAGCTCAGTTGGCAGAGCACGTCCTTGGTAAGGACGAGGTCACCGGTTCGATCCCGGTCATCGGCTCCAAGATCGTACGCAGGAAGCAAACATGCGAGACAACATTGCCTTGGCGTGCGGCGAGTGCAAACGCCGCAACTACGTGACGACCAAGAACAAGAAGAAGACCACCGAGCGCCTGCAGATGAAGAAGTTCTGCAGCTGGTGCCGGACGCACACGGCGCACAAGGAAACGAAGTAGGCCAGCAGCCAGTAGGTCAGTAGCTCAATTGGCAGAGCACCGGTCTCCAAAACCGGGGGTTGGGGGTTCGATTCCCTCCTGACCTGCCACGTTTCCAGCGTCACCACACGGGTTGTCGAGCGAATTTCATGAAGACCGCGAGCATGGAGAACACCAAGGACGGGCCGGTCAAGCCACGCGATCGCGCGGCCGGGGGCCCGCTCGAGTGGTGGGGCCGCGGCCGTTCGTTCCTCGCCGAGGTCCGCGCCGAGATGCGGCGGGTCACCTGGCCGACGCGGGCGGAAGTCATCGCCACCACCTGGGTCGTGGTCCTGTTCTCCATCGTCATGGGGACCTACCTGTGGGGCCTCGACGTGCTGTTCGCGCGGGCCATCAGCTGGGTCTTCAGCGTCCTGGGGGCGGCATGACCGACGACGTCATGACCAAGCAGTGGTTCATCGTCCACACCTACTCGGGGTTCGAGAAGAAGGTGAAGCAGTCGCTCGAACAGCGGGTCAAGGCCTACGGCCTCGGCGACGAGTTCGGCGAGGTGCTGATCCCGACCGAGGACGTCGTGGAGATGCGCGGCGGCCGCAAGGTGGTCAGCTCGAAGCGCTTCTTCCCGGGCTACCTGCTCGTCGAGATGCACATGTCGGACGAGGCGTGGCACGTCGTCAAGAACACGCCGAAGGTCACCGGGTTCGTCGGGGCCGGCGCCAAGCCGACGCCGCTCACCCGGGAGGAAGTCGACCAGATCCTCCTGCAGGTGACGGTCGCGGCGGAGAAGCCGAAGCCGAAGTACAGCTTCGAAAAGGGCGACCAGGTGCGCATCAACGAAGGGCCGTTCACGAACTTCAACGGGCTCGTCGACGAAGTGAACACCGAGAAGAGCACGCTCAAGGTGATGGTCACGATTTTCGGCCGCTCGACGCCGGTCGAACTGGATTTCCTGCAGGTCGAGAAGCTCTAAGCACCCGGCCCGCTGCCGACACAGTAGACGAGACGTATGGCGAAGAAGGTACAAGCCCAAGTGAAGCTCCAGATCGCGGCTGGCAAGGCCACGCCCGCGCCGCCCGTCGGGACCGCGCTCGGTCCCCAGGGCGTGAACATCATGGACTTCTGCAAGAACTTCAATGCGAAGACCGCCGGCCAGGACGGCCTGATCATCCCGGTGGTGGTCACGGTCTACGTCGACCGGTCCTACTCGTTCATCACCAAGACGCCGCCGGCGCCGGTGCTGCTGAAGCGCGCCGCCAAGATCGCCAAGGGGTCGGCCGAGCCGAACAAGGCCAAGGTCGGCACCGTGACCAAGAAGGACGTCGAGGAAATCGCGCGGCTCAAGCTGCCCGACCTCAACACCGACGACATCGAAGCGGCCATCCGCAGCGTGTCCGGCACGGCGCGCTCGATGGGCCTCGACGTCGTCGGCTGAGTTTTCTTGCGGCCGCGCTCTCGCGCGCGGCCGCGGGCCGCCCTTCGAGCGGGCGGCTGCAGGTGCTTGACGTGGGAGGGCGCGACAGCGTCCGCCAACACCACTGGAGGATCCCGATGGGGAAGAAGTTCGAGGCCGCTCAGGCCCAGGTCGCCGATCGCCCGTATACGCTCGAAGAGGCGATTCCGCTCGTTCAGAAGGTCAAGTACACCAAGTTCGACGAGACCGTCGAGATGGCTCTGCGGCTGGGCGTCGATCCCAAGCACGCCGACCAGATGGTCCGCGGCACGGTCGTGCTGCCGCACGGCCTCGGCAAGACCAAGCGCGTGCTGGTCATCGCCGGGCCGGACAAGCAGAAGGACGCCACCGACGCCGGCGCCGACGTCGTCGCCGGTGAAGAGGTCGTCGAGAAGATCATGGGCGGCTGGGTCGACTTCGACGCCGTCGTCGCGACGCCCGACATGATGCGGGCGGTCGGCCGCCTCGGCAAGGTGCTCGGCCCGCGTGGCCTGATGCCGAACCCGAAGACCGGCACGGTCACCAACGACATCGCCAAGGCGGTGCGCGAAATCAAGGCGGGCAAGGTCGAGTTCCGCGTCGACAAGACCGGCATCGTCCATGCCCCGATCGGCAAGGCGTCGTTCGAGACCGAGAAGCTGGTCGCCAACGCGCACGCCCTCGTCGACAGCGTGGTCAAGGCCAAGCCGTCGGCGGCCAAGGGCAAGTACCTGAAGAGCGTCACGGTGTCCTCGACGATGGGCCCGGGCGTCCGGATCGACACCACCGCTGTAGAGACGGTGGCCCACTAGGGCTCGCCCGGATCGTTCAGGAACCCCGCGAACCCTTCAGGAAAACGTATGGCTGTCTCACGCGCAGAGAAATCCACGGAGCTCCAGGAGCTCACCACGGCCTTCGGCCAGTCGCAGACGGCGATCCTCGTCGACTACAAGGGCATCAAAGTGCCCGAGGTCACCGAGCTCCGCCGCCAGGTGAAGGCCGTCAAGGGCACGTACAAGGTCGTCAAGAACACGCTCGCCCGGCGGGCGGTCGCGGGCACGCCGTTCGAAACGCTCGCGGCGCTGTTCGAGGGGACCGTCGCCATCGCCTACAGCGAGGCCGACCCGGTCGTCCTCGCCAAGACGCTGACGACGTTCGCCAAGGCGACCCCGGCGCTCAAGATCAAGGCCGCCGTCGTCGACGGCAAGGCGCTCAAGGCGGCGGAAGTCGGCGAGCTCGCCACGCTGCCGGGCAAGCCGGAGCTGTACGCCAAGCTCCTGTTCCTGCTGCAGGCGCCCATGGTCCAGCTCGTCACGGTGCTGAGCGCCACGCCGCGGGATCTCGTCACGGTATTGTCGGAAGTCGAGAAGAAGAAGGCCGCTGAATAGCTTTCAGCTCTCCTCGCTGAGAGCTACTAAGGAGCAGAGAACGATGTCACTCACGCAGGATCAGGTCGTCGAATACGTCAAGAACATCTCGGTGCTGGAGTGCTCGCAGCTCGTCAAGCGCCTCGAGCAGGAGCTCGGCGTTTCGGCCGCGGCGGCAGCGCCGGCGGCTGCGGCGGGCGGCGGCGCGGCGGCGGCCCCGGTCGAGGAGAAGACGGAATTCACGGTGACCCTGACCGACATCGGCGCGAACAAGATCAACGTGATCAAGGTCGTCCGTGAGGTCACCAGCCTCGGGCTGAAGGAAGCCAAGGACCTCGTCGAGGCCGCGCCCAAGGCCGTCAAGGAAGCCGTCAACAAGGACGAGGCGGCGGCCATCAAGAAGAAGTTCGAGGAAGTCGGCGCCAAGGTCGAGGTCAAGTAGCTCTCTCCCCGGCGTCGTGTCACACCCTGGCCGGTGTCGTCGTCCCCGACGGCAGCCGGCTCAGGTCGTTTTCTCGAAGGAATAGACGATCACGGCCAGCGTGGCAGGACCACGGACGCATCGGATCCCGCAACGCGAGCGCGCTCAGCGCTCGCGGCGGGAGACGTGTGGCCCGTGGGCGTCGCGTTGGATCGCCCCGTTTCGCTTGACGGGGGCCGGCCCCGCCGAGGCGAGGGGCTGTCGTTCATAGGCCGATTGGGACTTCACGCACATGCAGAGCCTGCACAAGAACGTCTACCGGGAGCGCGTCGAGTTCTCCAAGATCAAGAGCACGGTTCCGATTCCGAACCTGATCGAGATCCAGAAGAAGTCGTACGAGCGCTTCCTGCAGATGTACACGCCACCGGCGGAGCGCGAGGACGTCGGCCTCCAGTCGGTATTCAAATCGGTCTTTCCGATCTCCGACTTCAGGGAAAATTCGTCCCTCGAGTTCATCGACTACTCGATCGGCAACTGGGACCCCTGCGGCTGGGGTGACGAAGCCCGCGGCCTGGTGCACGAAATCGGCGGTCAGCGCATGGCGCTGAAGCTGAAGTACGACATCAACGAGTGCCAGGAGCGCGGCATGACGTATGCCGTGCCGCTGAAGGTCACCATCCGGCTCGTCGTGTGGAACAAGGACCCGGAAACGGGCGCCAAGACCATCCGCGACATCAAGGAGCAGGAGGTCTACTTCGGCGACATCCCGCTGATGACGGACAACGGCACCTTCATCATCAACGGCACCGAGCGGGTCATCGTCAGCCAGCTGCACCGCTCGCCCGGCGTGTTCTTCCACTCGGAAGACAAGACGCTCTTCATCGGCCAGATCATCCCGTATCGCGGCTCGTGGGTCGAATTCGAGTACGACAGCAAGAACCTGCTGTACGTGCGCATCGACCGCAAGCGCAAGTTCCTGGCCTCGGTGTTCCTGCGCGCCCTCGGGCTGCGCGGCGCCGACGACATGCTGCGGGCCTTCTACACCGTCGACAAGCTGCACATGGCGGGCGGCCCGACCAAGTGGGCGGTGGGCGAGTCGCTGATCGGCCTGCGGGCCGGCCGCGAGTTCCCGATCCCGGGCACCGAGATCACGATCCACAAGGGCAAGAAGGTCACCCAGACGCACATCGCCGCGCTCAAGAAGGCGGGTGTGCCGGCCATCGAGATCGACGAAACGGAGCTGGCCGGCGCGCACGCCGCCGCCGACGTCGTCGACCCGAGCACCGGCGAGGTGATCCTCGAGGCCAACGAGCCGATCGACGCCCGCCTGATGCTGCAGGCGCAGGAGAAGGCGGTCGAGCTGATCGAGGTCTTCTTCCCGGAGAAGGACGAGACCGGTCCGGTCCTCTCGGCGACGCTGCGCAAGGATCCGATCCGCACCCACGAAGAGGCGCTGATCGAAATCTACCGCCGCCTCCGCCCGGGCGATCCGCCGACGCTCGAGAGCTCGCGCTCGCTCTTCGAGAACATGTTCTTCAACCCGCAGAAGTACGACTTCTCGCGGGTCGGCCGGCTCAAGCTGAACACCAAGCTGAAGCTGACCACGCCCCTCGACGAGAAGATCCTGCACCCGCAGGACTTCTACGAGGTCATCAAGTACCTGCTCAAGCTGAAGCGGAACCCGGCCAACGTCGACGACATCGATCACCTCGGCAACCGGCGCGTGCGCTCGGTCGGCGAGCTCCTCGAGAACCAGTTCCGCATCGGCCTGGTGCGCATGGAGCGGGCGATCAAGGAGAAGATGTCGGTCTACCAGGAAATGGCGACCGCCATGCCGCACGACCTGATCAACGCGAAGCCGGTCATGGCGGCGATTCGCGAGTTCTTCGGGTCGTCGCAGCTGTCGCAGTTCATGGACCAGACCAACCCGCTGTCGGAGATCACGCACAAGCGGCGTCTCTCCGCCCTCGGGCCGGGCGGTCTGTCGCGTGAGCGCGCCGGCTTCGAAGTCCGCGACGTCCACCCGACGCACTACGGGCGCATCTGCCCGATCGAGACGCCGGAAGGTCCGAACATCGGCCTGATCTCGTCGCTGTCGTGCTACGCCCGCATCAACGAGTTCGGCTTCATCGAGTCGCCCTACCGCGAGGTCAAGCACGGGCGCATCGTCGACTGGGTCAAGGTGCTGCACGCGCCCGAAGGCGGCAAGTACGCGCTGGGCGCGCTGGTCGAGGCCGACGAGGTGCTCGACGCCACCGGCCACCCGAAGCGGACGATGAAGGGCTACGAGTTCGAGGCCCATCCGTTCTACCTGTCGGCGTGGGAAGAGGACCAGTACGTCATCGCCCAGGCCAACGTCGAGCTCGACGAGAACCTGCGGCTGGTCACCGAGCGCGTGACGGCGCGGGAGGCGGGCAACTTCAAGCTCGCCCACCGCGAAGAGATCCAGTACGTCGACGTCTCGCCGAAGCAGCTCGTCTCGGTCGCCGCGTCGCTCATCCCGTTCCTCGAGAACGACGACGCCAACCGCGCGCTGATGGGATCGAACATGCAGCGCCAGGCGGTGCCGCTGCTCCAGGCCCGGGCGCCGTTCGTCGGCACCGGCATGGAGTACATCACCGCCCGCGACTCGGGCTCGGTGGTGGTGGCGCGGCGCACCGGCACGGTCGACTACGTCGACAGCCAGCGCATCGTCGTCCGCGTCGAGGGCGAGAGCGAAGACGGCCCCGAGATGGGCGCCGACATCTACAACATGACCAAGTTCAAGCGGTCGAACCAGAACACCTGCTTGAACCAGCGGCCGATCGTCCGGGTCGGCCAGAAGGTCTCCAAGGGCCAGGTCCTGGCCGACGGTCCGTGCACCGAGCTCGGCGAGCTCGCCCTCGGCCGCAACGTGCTGGTCGCCTTCATGCCGTGGCGCGGCTACAACTTCGAGGACGCGATTCTCGTGTCCGAGAAGCTGGTGAAGGAGGACTACTACACCTCGATCCACATCGAGGAGTTCGAGATCGAGGCGCGCGACACCAAGCTCGGACCGGAAGAGATCACGCGCGACATCCCGAACGTCGGCGAAGGCTACCTGCGTGACCTCGACGACAGCGGCGTCATCCGCATCGGCGCCAACGTCAAGCCGGGCGACATCCTGGTCGGCAAGGTCACGCCGAAGGGCGAGACGCAGCTGACGCCGGAAGAGAAGCTGCTCCGCGCCATCTTCGGCGAGAAGGCCGGCGACGTCCGCGACGCCTCGCTCGTCTGCCCGCCGGGCATCGAGGGCATCATCGTCGGCGTCAAGATCTTCTCGCGCAAGGGCATCGAGAAGGACGAGCGCGCCAAGTCGATCGAGGCGGAAGACCTCGAGATGATGGAGAAGAATCTCCAGGACGAGATTCGCATCCTGCACGACGAGGTGAAGAAGCGCCTGGCGCACATGCTGCGCGGCCAGACGCTGCGCACCGACCTCTTCGACGATCACGGCCGCGAGCGGCTGCAGAAGAAGGGCACGCCGATCACCGACGAGCTCCTCGATACGCTGCCCTACGAAGCGGTCATCCGCATGCGCGTCGCCAGCGACGATCCGCGTCTCGACGAGGATCTGCGGCTGGTCGAGGAGCGCACCGAGCGCCAGGTCGAGACCATCCGCCAGGTGTTCGAGGAGAAGAAGGACAAGATCCGCCGCGGTGACGAGCTGCCCCCGGGCGTCATCAAGCTGGTCAAGGTCTACGTCGCGATGAAGCGCAAGCTGTCGGTCGGCGACAAGATGGCCGGCCGCCACGGCAACAAGGGCGTCATCGCCCGCATCCTGCCGGAAGCGGACATGCCGTACCTGCCGGACGGCACCCCGGTCGAGATCGTGCTCAACCCGCTGGGTGTGCCGTCTCGTATGAACGTCGGGCAGATTCTCGAGACCCATCTCGGCTGGGCGGCGCACGCCCTCGGCGTCTACTTCGCGACGCCGGTGTTCGACGGCGCCACCGAGAAGGAGATCAAGCTGTGGCTCGACAAGGCCGGGCACCCGCGCTCGGGCAAGACGCGCCTGAGCGACGGTCTGACGGGTGACCAGTTCGAGCAGGAAGTGACGGTGGGCTACATCTACATGCTCAAGCTGTCGCACCTGGTCGACGACAAGATCCACGCCCGGTCGATCGGACCGTACTCGCTGATCACCCAGCAGCCGCTGGGCGGCAAGGCGCAGTTCGGCGGCCAGCGCTTCGGCGAGATGGAAGTGTGGGCGCTCGAGGCCTACGGCGCGGCGCACATCCTCCAGGAGCTGCTCACCGCGAAGTCCGACGACGTCACCGGCCGCGCCAAGATCTACGAGGCCATCGTCAAGGGCGACGCCAGCTTCACGCCGGGCCTGCCGGAATCGTTCAACGTGCTCATCCGCGAGCTCCAGGCGCTGTGCCTGGACGTGGACCTGATCAAGACCAAGCGGCGCGTCGCCGAGCTGCCGCCGGCGCCGCCGACGGCCGAACCGGAACCGGTGGCGGGGTGAGGTGAGGCTTCACCGCATCCCGTCCGTCGCCGCCCGCCCGGGCGGCGGCGGACACCACCAGTAGCCGAGAGCCGGAGTTCGAGGACACCACATGAGACCCTTTCCCGAGCGCACGAGCGCACTGACGTCCGACTTCGACGCCATCCGCATCAGCCTGGCGTCGCCGGACAAGATCCGGCAGTGGTCGTTCGGCGAGGTCACCAAGCCGGAGACGATCAACTACCGGACCTTCAAGCCGGAGCGCGACGGCCTGTTCTGCGCCAAGATTTTCGGCCCGGTCACCGACTGGGAGTGCCTCTGCGGCAAGTACAAGCGCATGAAGCACCGCGGCGTGATCTGCGACAAGTGCGGCGTCGAGATCACCCAGGCCCGCGTCCGCCGCGAGCGCATGGGCCACATCGAGCTGGCGACGCCCGTCAGCCACGTGTGGTTCTTCAAGGGGCTGCCGAGCCGCATCGGCCACCTCCTCGACATCTCGCTGCGCGACCTCGAGCGGATCCTCTACTTCGAGGCCTACGTCGTCGTCGAGCCGGGCGGCACCGAGCTGAAGCCGAACGAGCTGCTCAACGAGGACCAGTTCCGCAAGGCGCGGGAAGAGTACGGCGCCGCCGCCTTCCGGGCCCAGATGGGCGCCGAGGCGATCAAGGAGCTGCTCAAGCGCGTCGCCATCGAGGATCTGTCGGTCGACCTGCGCGAGCGGATGAAGACGGAGCAGTCGGCGCAGAAGCGGCAGAAGTTCGCCAAGCGCCTGAAGGTCGTCCAGGCCTTCAAGAAGTCGAGCAACCGGCCGGAGTGGATGATCCTCGACGTCATCCCGGTCATCCCGCCCGAGCTGCGCCCGCTCGTGCCGCTCGACGGCGGCCGCTTCGCCACGTCGGACCTGAACGACCTCTATCGTCGCGTCATCAACCGCAACAACCGGTTGAAGAAGCTGATGGAGCTGAAGGCGCCCGACGTCATCATCCGCAACGAGAAGCGGATGCTGCAGGAAGCCGTCGACGCGCTGTTCGACAACGGCCGCCGCGGCCGCGTCCTGCGCGGGGCCAACAACCGCCCGCTCAAGTCGCTGTCGGACACGCTCAAGGGCAAGCAGGGCCGCTTCCGCCAGAACCTGCTCGGCAAGCGCGTCGACTACTCCGGCCGCTCGGTCATCGTCGTCGGACCCGAGCTGCGGCTGCACCAGTGCGGCCTGCCGAAGAAGATGGCGCTCGAGCTGTTCAAGCCGTTCATCTACAACAAGCTCGAAGAGCGCCAGCTGGTCGCCACCATCAAGCAGGCCAAGGAGATGGTCGAGCAGCAGCGCCCGGAAGTGTGGGACGTGCTCGAAGAGGTCATCCGCGAGCACCCGGTGCTGCTGAACCGCGCCCCGACGCTGCACCGCCTGGGCATCCAGGCGTTCGAGCCGGTGCTGGTCGAAGGCAAGGCCATCCGCATCCATCCGCTCGTCTGCACGGCGTTCAACGCCGACTTCGACGGCGACCAGATGGCGGTGCACGTGCCGCTGTCACCCGAGGCGCAGATCGAGGCCTCGGTGCTGATGATGTCGTCGAACAACATCCTGTCGCCGGCCAGCGGCTCGCCGATCGCCGTGCCGTCGCAGGACATCGTGCTCGGCTGCTACTACCTGACCAAGTCCAAGTCGGGGGCCATCGGCGAAGGCCGCGTCTTCGGCAACACGGACGACGTCCTCGTCGCGCTCGAGAACCGCGAGCTCGAGACGCTGACGCCGATCCGCCTGCGCTTCACCGGCGAGCTCGTCGACCTGACCGTGCAGCGGGACGATCAGGACGTCATCCACGCCGAGCCGGTGATGGTCGATCACCGCATCATCAACACCACCGTCGGCCGCGTCCTCTTCAACGAGGCGCTGCCGTCGGAGATGCCGTTCATCAACGGCCTGCTGAAGAAGAAGGGCCTGCAGCAGACCGTCCAGTACTGCTACCTGCGCTTCGGCATCCCGAAGACGGTCGAGATGCTCGACTCGCTGAAGACGCTGGGCTTCACCTACGCGACGCGGTCGGGGCTGTCGATCGGCATCGACGACCTGATCATCCCGGCCAGCAAGCCGATGCAGGTGCAGCAGGCGCGCGACGAGGTCATCAAGGTCGAGCAGCAGTACCTCGAGGGCGCCATCACCAACGGCGAGCGCTACAACAAGGTCATCGCCGTGTGGTCGGAGGTGACCGAGAAGATCGCCAACGACATGTTCGGCGAGATGGAGAAGCTGGACAAGACCGGCCGCTCCTTCAACCCGGTCTACATCATGGCCGACTCGGGCGCCCGCGGCTCGAAGCAGCAGATCCGCCAGCTGGCCGGCATGCGCGGCCTGATGGCCAAGCCGTCGGGCGAGATCATCGAGACGCCGATCCGGGCCAACTTCCGCGAAGGCCTGTCGGTGTCCGAGTACTTCATCTCGACGCACGGCGCCCGCAAGGGCCTGGCCGACACCGCGCTGAAGACGGCGGACTCGGGCTACCTGACGCGGCGCCTCGTCGACGTGGCGCAGGACGTGATCATCCACGAGATCGACTGCGGCACGATGGACGGCATCGAGGCGCGGGCCATCGTCGAGAGCGGCGAGATCATCGAGCCGCTGCGCGACCGCGTCGTCGGCCGCGTCACCCAGGAAGCCCTCGAGGATCCGTTCTCGAAGGAGCTGGTGCTCGAGAAGAACGGCGAGATCTCCGAGGAGCTGGCGTCGCAGATTCAGGACGTCGGCATCGAGAAGGTCAAGATCCGCTCGGTGCTGACCTGCGCCTCGCGGCGCGGCGTCTGCGCCAAGTGCTACGGTCGCGACCTCTCGACCGGCAAGCTGGTCGAGCTCGGCCTGGCGGTCGGCGTCGTCGCCGCCCAGTCGATCGGCGAGCCCGGCACGCAGCTGACGATGCGCACGTTCCACATCGGCGGCACGGCCTCGCGCATCTCGGAGCAGTCGGGCCAGGAATCGCGGCACGCGGGCATCGCGCGCTACGAAGGGCATCAACGCGGTGCCGACCCCGACCGGCGACATGGTGGTGATGAACCGCACCGGCAGCATCGTGATCCAGGACCCGCAGGGTCGCGATCGCGAGCGCTACGAGGTGGTCTACGGCGCCAAGCTGCGCGTCACCGACGGGGCCACGGTCGACGTCGGCACGGTCCTGCTCGAATGGGATCCGTACACGTTCTCGATCCTCACCGAGGAAGCGGGCATCGCCAAGTTCAAGGACGTCATCGAGGGCATCACGGTGCACGAGGAAGTCGACGAGGTCACCGGCCTGGCCCGGCGCATCATCATCGACTCGCCCGACGACAAGAAGCAGCCGCTGGTCGAAATCCGGACCGCCGACGGCAGCAAGGTGCTGCGCAAGTACCACATGCCGTCGCACGCCCACCTCATGCTCGACGACGGCGAGGCGGTCTACTCGGGTCAGGTGCTCGCCAAGATTCCGCGCGAGACGACCAAGACCAAGGACATCACCGGCGGTCTGCCGCGCGTCGTCGAGCTGTTCGAGGCGCGCAAGCCGCGCGACCTGGCGGCGGTCATCTGGCCATCGACGGCACGGTCCAGATGGGCCCCGGCCCGAAGGGCCAGCGCAAGGTCACCATCGTCCCGGACGAGGCGGGCAACGCGAGCGAGGAATACCTCATCCCGCGCGGCGTGCACATCAACGTCCAGGAAGGCGAGCGCGTCAAGGCCGGCGATCCGCTGATGGACGGCCCGCGCGACCCGCACGACATCCTCAAGGTGCTCGGCGATCGCGAACTGCAGAAGTACCTGGTCAACGAGATCCAGGAGGTCTACCGGCTGCAGGGCGTGAACATCAACGACAAGCACATCGAGGTGATCGTCCGCCAGATGATGCGGTGGGTCCGCATCGAGGACGTCGGCGACACCGAATTCCTCCACGACGACGTGGTCGATCGGTTCCGCTTCCTCGACGAGAACGAGCGGGTCATCGGGCAGGGCGGCATGCCGGCGCGCGGCCGGCCGATGCTGCTCGGCATCACCAAGGCGTCGCTCTCGACCGACTCGTTCATCTCGGCGGCGTCGTTCCAGGAAACGACGCGCGTGCTGACCGAGGCGTCCATCTCCGGCAAGGTCGACTTCCTGCGCGGCCTCAAGGAGAACGTCACGATGGGCCGCCTGATTCCGGCCGGCACGGGCTTCGAGTTCTACCGCCACGTGCGCATCCCGGCGGACGAGCCGCCGCCGCCGCCGCCGCCGTCGCCCGAGGAGCTCGATCTCGAGCGCGAGATGGAGTACCTGGTCGAGGCCGACGAGGGCTTCGGCCGAGACCGCGACGAAGTCGCGGAGTAACACGGCGACGCATCGGGAACGGACAAGGGCGCAGCCTCACCGCTGCGCCCTTCGTCTGTACGGCGGTGCGCGGGCGGGTCGAGGCGCGTCAGCGGCGTTCGTGTGCGCCTGTGACCATTCCGGTGTCGGCGGACCGCGCTGTTGGAGCGCTCGTCCAGAAGATCGCGCCAGGCCTCCAAGTCCGGTGTCCGCAATGGGTTCCGTCCTCACGAACGGGCACGGCTGACGTTCGGCCGCGCGACTGCAGTCGTTGAACGTCAGCGTGTGGGTTTCTCTTGGCTGAACGGGAGACCCGTGCATAGAGTGAGGCGTCCGCCGGCGGTCGGCGGACGCGGGCAGGAGCACTCGAGTGATGACAGGCAGGCAATCCGTTTCCGCCGCATCGGCGGCCGTCCTGATCGTCCTCGCCGCGGCGGCCACGGCCGTCGCCCAGCCGTCGACCATCGATCCAGGCCCGCACGCCGTCGCGCGGCGGCCCGAGCGGTGGGACGACCGTCGAGCTCATCGGCAACGGCTGGTTCGGCTCGGTCGGCACGACCGTCACCATGAGCGGCGCGACGGCGCCCAGCCCACCAGCGTCGACGTCGTTCACAGCCCCACCCGCCTGACGTTCGTCACGCCGCCGCGTCCCGCGGCGACGGCCACGGCCCTACGCGATCACGGTCACCTCGGCGTCGATCGTCCGGACCGCCGACTTCACCTACGTGGCCCGGACCCGCAGCGGCGTGTCCGAGCGCCCGCAAGCCGGTCTTCAGCTACGACGGCCGCTACGTGGCCTTCGAGTCGCGCTTCGCGCTGGCGGCCAACGACACCAACGGCCTGGTCGACATCTACGTGCGCAACCAAGTCGAGCGGCGCGGTGCGGCGCGTCAGCGTCGCCTCGAGCGGCGCGCAGGGGCTCGGCGGCGAGAGCACCAGCCCGGCGATCAGCGCCACCGGCCGCTTCATCGCCTTCCAGTCGCGGGCCACCAACCTGGTGCCTGGCGACACCAACGGCCTGACCGACGTCTTCCTGCACGACCGCGACGCCGACGGCGACGGCATCTTCGACGAGAGCGGGCAGCGTCTCGACCGAGCGGGTCAACATCGGCGTCGTCTGCAGCGTCGCGTGCGTCCCGGCGCAGGCCGTCGGCGGCGACAGCGGCGACCCGGCGATCAGCGGCAACGGCCGCTTCGTCGCCTTCCAGTCGGCGGCCACGAACCTGGTCGCCGGCGACACCAACGGCCGCACCGACATCTTCGTGTTCGACCGGCTGCGTCGGATCACGCGGCTGATGAGCCGCAACGTCAACAACGCTGCCGCCGACGACCACAGCCGCAACCCGGCCATGAGCCTGAGCGGCCGCTTCGTGGTCTTCGAGTCGCTGGCCAACGACATCGCCGGCGGCGACCCCGGCACCGCGGCCAACCCGATCTGCGGACATCTTCCTGCACGACCGCGACACCGACGAGGACGGCATCATGGACGAGGCCGGTGCGATCGACACCCGGCTGGTCAGCAGCAACCCGTGCGGGCACGACCGCTGACCAACCACAGCATCGATCCGTCGATCACCTACGACGGCCGCTTCGTCGTGTTCGCGACGGTGGCCGGCAACGCCAAGGTCGACGGAACTGCGTCAGAATCGACGACTGCAACGCGGCGCGACATCTTCATCTGCGATCGCCTGGGTGACTCGCGTCACTGCGCCGCCTGAGCGAGCGACGGCGGCTGCGACCTGCCGGGCGCCAGCGGCGCGCCGGTCATCAGCGGCAACGGCAACCTGCTCCTGTTCCGGACCCAGGCGGTCAACGGCGGCGGCGCGTCGACGCCGCGCCTGGTCGTCGACGGCCGCACCGACGACGGCAAGTCGACGACCGGCCAGGTGCCGTCGCCGACGACCGACACGCCACCGCCGGCCGACGTGCCGCCGGCGCCGCCGACCGGCAGCACCGAGGATCCGTCGACCAGCGGCGACGGCACACGACCGGCAACACGACTGAGCCCGATCCCGGGCACCGGCGGCGGCGAACCGGTCGTCGAGCTCGACGAGACGCCCGAGGACGCCGACGGCACGCCGTTCATCGCCGGCGCTGTCGCCGGGCGTCGGGACCGACGACCGGCGGCAACGTCGTCGAGATCCAGGGCGCGAACTTCGTCAACGGCCAGACGACGGTCCACTGGAACGGCGGCTACGCCCGGCGTGCACCTTCGTCAACGGCTCGCTGGTTGCGCGTCACCGCGCCGGCGGCGCCCGGCGGCGTCGACGGGCTCGGTCACGGTCCGGGTCATCGTCAACGGCGAAGCGCAGCAACGAGGTCGAGTACACCTACGTCACCGGCCTGACCGTCACCGACGATCACGTCGTTCAACCCGACGACGGGCTCGACGGCCGGCGGCAACGCCGTGGTCATCACCGGCACGGGCTTCAGCGGGCCGACGGTGCGTTTCGGCCCGACCGCGGGCAACGTCGACCGCGTCGAACGCCACGTCGATCACCGTCACGGTACCGCGCGTCCGGTGTGGCCGGGCCGGTGCCGATCGTCGTCCAGAACAGCAACGGCACCACCGCGGTGTCGAACTCGCCGTTCACCTACACCGTTCGGGTTGCCGACGCAGGCGCCGAGCATCCAGCCGCTGACGCCGGACCGCGGCCCGGTCACCGGCGGCACCGCGATCACGATCACCGGCACGCAGTTCGCGCCTGGCGCCACCACGGTCACGGTCGGCGGCGTGGCGGCGACCGACGTGCAGGTGCTCAGCAACACGCAGATCGTCGCCGTGACGCCGGCCGGTGCCGAGGGACCCCGGCCGACGTCGTCGTCGACGGTCTACGGACAGCCTCGGAGGCCGAGACGTTCATCTACGAGCCGCTCGCCGCGCCGGTCCTGACCTGCAACCTCACGAGCAATGACGGCGACAGCGACGGCGTCGCCGACACGTGGGAGACGCAGTTCGGGTTCAGCCCGGCCGACGCCACCGACGGCGCCCTCGACAGCGACGGCGACGGCCGCACCAACGCCCAGGAGTGCACCGACGCTGACGCATCCGCGCGGCCTCTACACGCGCTACCTCGCCGAGGGCGCGACCGGCTCGTTCTTCGACACCCGCGTCGTCCTGGCCAACCCCGGCGCGACGCCGGCGCGGGTGCTGTTCCGCTTCCAGACCGGACCTGCGGCCAGGTCGTACGCCACTTCCTGGTCGATTCCGGCGACGTCGCGCCGGACCATCGACCTGCGGCTCGCTCGCCGGCCTCGAGTCGGCCAACATCTCGACGGTCATCGAGTCCGACGTCCAGGTGGTGGTCGATCGCACGATGCGCTGGGATCAGGCGATCGCGGCGGGCGCGCACGCCGAGACGCAGCTCGCCGGCGCCGTCGCTGCACTGGTACCTGGCGGAAGGCGCGACGCACGGCGCTTCGACCTGTTCTACCTGATCCAGAACCCGAGCCAGACGCAGGCGGCGCAGGTGCGCATCCGCTATCCTGCTGCCGGCGGGCGCGCCGATCGAGCAGGACGTCACGGTGCCGCCCAACACGCCGCGTCGACCGTCTACGTCGACGACGTGCCCGGGCTCGCCGCGACCGACGTGTCGGCGGTCATCGCAGAGCCTCAACGGCGTGCCGATCATCGTCGAGCGCGCGATGTATTCGTCGGCGGCCGGCACGTTCGCGGCCGGCCACGACAGCGCCGGCGTGACCGCGCCGTCGCTCGAGTGGTTCTTCGCCGAGGGCGCGACCGGGTCGTTCTTCGACACGTTCCTGCTGATGGCCAACCCGAACGCCGTCGGTCGCCAACGTGCACGGCGACGTATCCTGCTGCCGTCCGGCGCGACCGTCAGCCGCAACTACGTGCTGCCAGCCGAACAGCCGCACGCACGATCAACGTGCAGGAGCAGAACGCCGCAGCTGGCCTCGACGGCGGTGTCGGTGCGGCTGGCCTCGACCAACGGCGTCGTCGTTCCTGGCCGAGCGCTCGATGTGGTGGCCGCACGGCCAGGCCGTGGTACGAGGCGCACAACGCTGCCGGTGCGACGACGACCGGCACGAAGTGGGCGGTCGCCGACGGCGAGGTCGGCGTGCTGCCGGACGACACCGCGACGTTCCTGCTGGTCGCCAACACCGCCGGCGTCGGCGGCGTCGGTGCGCGTCACGCTGCTGCTTCGAGACCGGGCGCCGCGGTCAGCCAGGACTTCACGGTGCCGGCCAACGCCCGGTTCAACGTGCCGGTCGTGACCCGAGCGCCCGCCAGCGCCGCCTACATGCGGGTGCCGCGCGGGACGCGGTTCAGCGCCGTGGTCGAGAGCCTCGGCGCGCCGACGCCAATCGTCGTCGAGCGGGCGATGTACTGGAACGCCGGCGGCCAGCTCTGGGCGGCCGGCTCGGACCTGCTGGCGACGAAGCTGCAGTGATTGGTGGCGGTCGCGCGTGAGAGCGCGGCCGCCAGCATCAGATGCCGCTGACGCTGGCGATGACCCAGAGCGGGCCGAGGCGCTCGAGGCTGAAGGTGCACGCGGCGCCGATCGACGCTGTTCTCGCGGGCGCCCGGCGATGAGCGACGTCACCGTCACCTCGGTGTCGACGCTGGCGCGCTTGCCGTCGGCGGCCATGCGGATGTGGACGCTGTTGTAGGTCCACTGCTGCGACAGCGCGCGCTGCCACTGCGCCTGGTAGCCCTGCGCGGCGCTCGGCCGACAGCGTCGGCCAGATCGGCCGGAGCGAGTCGCCGCTGCGGCTGTCGAAGGCGCGCTTGAACGACTGCAGCAGCCGCATGATGTTGGCCCGCTCGAACTCCTGATCGGGCGTCAGCGACTCGACTTCGCGCGTCGGCGGCTCCGGCTCGCGGGTCGGCCGGCGCACGGCGTGCCGGCTCGCGGACGGCGTCGCGGTGCGCGAGTGGCTCGGGCTCCGGCGTCCGGCGGGCGCCTCGGTGACGCCGCGCGACACCTGCCGGGCGACGATGGCCGCCCACGCCTCGCGGCCGCGCTCGAAGGCGCGGGCCGCCGCAATCGGATCGCCGGCGCCGAGCTCGGCCTCGCCGCGCAGCACGTAGCCGTCGGCCATCCGCATCACCGGCGGCAGCTGCGCCGGCTTGCGGGCCGACGTCGCGCACCTCGCCGGCGCGCGTCCGCAGCGCGCGCGCCCACTGCTCGGCGGTCTGGCGCAGGTCGTCGCGCTGCGGCGCCTCGTCGATCAGGCTGGCCAGCGTGTTGAGCGCGGTCGCCGTCCGCTGCGCCTGGAACTCGGTCACGGCCTGGGCGAGGCGCGCGGTGATCGCGGCGTCCTCCGACGGCGGCGTGGTCGGCGGCGCGACCGGCGGCGCGGTGGGCGGCGCGGTCGGGCTGGGCTCGGCGGGCGGCGGCCGGCCGGCTCCGGGCGTCGGTCGTCGTGGTCGGCGACGGCGGTCGTCGGCCGGCGGCGTGGCGTCGGTCTCGGCCGGCGTGACTGGCGCCTGCTGCGCGGTCTTCGGGCCGAAGCAGCTGCTTCGACACCGCCTGGTAGACGAAGTAGGCGGCGACGGCGAAGAGGATGGCGACGACCGCGGCGATGCCGACGAACGCGAGCGGCAGGCTCGACGATGCGCTTGATCGGCGCGTCGGCCGCCATCCGCGGCGGCGGTGCAGCCGGCGCGCCGAGCGACGGCGGGTGCAGCGGCAGCTCGGGCGGCGGGGCGCGGCGGCGCCGCCGGCGGCCGGCCGCGATCCGCTCAGCGGCCTGGCCTGCTGGCCGGTCAGTTGCCGCGCCGACGCGGGCGGCGGCGGACCGACGGCCGGGCGGCTGCCGGTGCCGGGGAGCCGGGCATGCGGCGGCGGGCTGCCGCTTCGAGCCGCCTCGACCTCGGCCCTCAGGGCCAGCGCGTCGCGCGTCGGCCGGATCGAGGCCGAGGGCCTCGGTGACGGCGCGCATGCGCACGCGTCGACGCTGCCCGCCCGCATCGCTTCGCGCGCGTGGGCGAGGGCGGCCGCGACGCGGCGCTGGCGATCGCGCTCCTGCTCGCGGCCGTCGGCGGCGCGCTCGATCTCCTGGCGCAGCTCGGCGACCTCGGGCGCCTGCGGCGCGACCTTCTGCGCCCGCGCCAGCCACTGGCCGGCCTCGGTCAGCGCACCGGCGGCGAGCCGCGCCCGCGCCTCGCCGATCGATCGGGCCAGCTCGCGGGCGGTCCGCGCCTGCGAGATCTTGGCGCCCATCTCGCCCAGCCGCGGGTGGCCGGGCGCCGCCTGCGTGGCCAGCTGCAGCTCCTGCCGCGCTCGCGCGTCGTCGCCGGCGGCCAGCGCCGCCTCGATCGCGGCGAAGTGGCGCGTCACCCGATCGGCGGCGCCGGTTCCGGGCGACGACGGCGGATTGGTCGGCACCACCTGCATGCCGCGCGGCGGCGGCGGCGACACCATCATCGTGCGGCCGTCGCTGGCCTCGGTCTCGAGGCGCTGCACGATGCGCACGAGGTCGGCCTTCATCGCGCCCAGATCCTGGTAGCGATCGGCCGGGTTCTTGGCCAGCGCCTTGTAGACGACGGTGGCCACGCCGGCGTCGACCATCGGATCGAGCATCGCCAGCGGCGCCGGCTGATCGCTCAGGATCTTCATCAGCACGGCCGGCTGCGTCTCGGCCTCGAAGGCCTGGCGGTAGACGAGCAGCTCGTAGAGCACGAGCGCCGACCGCGAAGATGTCGCTGCGATGATCGATGGCGTCGCCGCGCACCTGCTCCGGCGACATGTAGTTCGGCGTGCCGATCACCATGCCGACCTGGGTCAGCGCCGGACTCGCCGGCCGCGCGCGATCCCGAAGTCGAGGATCTTCAGGATGTTCGAATCGCGGCTGACGATCAGGTTGGCCGGCTTGATGTCGCGGTGCACGATGCCGTGCTTGTGCGCGAAGGCGAGGCCGCTGCAGATCTCGATGATCAGCTCGACGCGCTGCGCGCGTGTCGAGCGGCGCGCGGCGCGCGGATCAGCTCGGCCAGCGTCTCGCCCGGGATGTACTCCATGGCGATGAACGGCTGGCCGTCGTGCTCGCCGACGTCGTAGACGGTGACGATGTTCGGGTGCTGCAGCCGCGCCGCCAGCCGCGCCTCGCGCTGGAAGCGCTCGCGCACGTCGGGGTTGTCGACGCGCAGCACCTTGATCGCGACGAGGCGATCGATGGCCGGATCGAGCGCGAGGAACAGCGCGCCCATGCCGCCTTGGCCGAGGCGTTCGCGGACGCGGTAGCGATCGATGGCCTGGGGCAGCTTCATGGCGTACGCGTCACGTCGAGGGCGGCGTCGAGGAGCGACTGCGCGGCGGTGACGTCGCCGGCTTCGAGTCGTCGTCTCGCGCGGGACAGATAATGTGCCACTTCATCGTCGCGCCGCATCGGGCGCGGTTCGCGGCTGGTCGAAGGCGTCGCGGACCGGCCGGCGTTCGTCGCCGGGCGCCGGCGGCGCGTCGGCCCTCGGCCGGCATCGTCGGGCGCCGGAACGTCGCGCTCCAGCGTCCGCAGCAGTTCCTGCGCCTCGCGCCAGCGGCCGGCGGAGAGCGCGGCGCGGACGCCGCCGACGTGGGCGCGGATCACGTCGGTGATCACGCGCGAGGCGCCCTGGGCGCGGGCCGCGTCGCGGGCGGCGACGGTCTGCCGGTAGTGGAGCAGGGCGGCGTCGACGTCCGGGTGCGGCCCGAGCGCCTCGAGCCGGCGGATCGCCGCGGCGAAGCGTCCTTCGTAGGCGTCGCGCTCCGCCGCGGCCAACGTCTCGACGACGTCGACCCTGGGCGTCTCGATCGAGGGCGGGCCTGGGTCCTGGCCTGCGCCCGGGGCCACGCCTGGAGCCACAGCCGGGCCCGAGCCCGGGGATTCGGGGCGGAAGCGGCCGCGGGCGGACCGGGGTCCGGCCGGCGCGGCCGCGGCCGCGGGCGGCGACGGTGCCGCGGCCGACCAGATCGTGCGACGTCTCGGCGGCGTGGACGCGCTGGCCGACCCGCGACAGGTCGGAGCGCATCGCCTCCAGATCGGGGTAGCGGCGCTCGACCGACTTCTCGAGCGCCCGGTCGACGATGGCCGGCAGGGCCGGGTCGATGCCGGGCACGAGGGCGGCGAGCGGCTGGGGGGACTCGTTCAGCACCTTCAAGAGAATCGACTGCTGTGACTCTCCGCTGAAGGCCTGGTGGTAGGTCAGGAGCTCGTAGAGGACGAGGCCGACCGAGAAGATGTCGCTGCGGTGGTCGGACGGCTGGCCGACCACCTGCTCCGGGGACATGTAGTTCGGCGTCCCCATCAGCATCTGGTCCTCGGCCCCCGGGTCGGCATCGAGCGCGGCCGGCGACGCCGAAGTCGAGCACCTTGAGGACCCCCGAGTCGCGGCTGATCATCAGGTTGGCCGGCTTGACGTCGCGGTGGACGATGCCGTGCCGGTGGGCGTAGGCGAGGCCGACGCACACCTGTTCCATCAGCGCGATCCGCCTCGACAGCGTCAGCGGTGCGCGCCGGTGGACGAGCTGGCCGAGCGTCTCACCGGCGATGAACTCCATCGCGATGAACGGCTGATCCTCGTGCGCACCGACGTCGTAGATCGTGACGATGTTGGGGTGCTGCAGGCGGGCCGCCAGCCGGGCTTCGCTGAGGAAGCGCTCGCGCAGATCGTCGCTGTCGACCCGGAGCACCTTGAGGGCGACCTCGCGCTCGGTGACCGGGTCGAACGCCAGATAGAGCACGCCCATGCCACCGTGAGCAATGCGCTCACGGAGCTCGTAGCGACCGATTGTCGCGGGCGGCGCGGCCAATGTGCCGATTATACTCACCGGTCCCCTCGCCGGCCGCGAGCCCGACCGAAGGAGTCACGCACCGTGTTCCGACACGTTTCCGCCCTCCTCGTGGCCGCCGCCGTCGCCCTGACCGGATGCTCCCGCCGCGCCGCGGACGCCCCGGCGCCGCAGACTGCCGCCGAAGGGGCCGGCGCCGCCACCGCCGCGAATCCGGGCGCCGAGCCTGTCTCCGCCGACGCCCGCCGCCCCGGCCTCTGCCGGGCCGGCGACGGCGGCAGACGGCGCCTCCGCGCCGGAAGCGGCCTGGAACGCCATGGCGGCCTCGGGCGCGACCGCTGCCGCCGCCGACGCCGCAGCGACGGCGAACGCCACGGGGGCCGGCAAGGGCCCGTTCCTGTGGCGCGTCGAGGGTCGGACGCCGACCTACCTGTTCGGCACCATCCACGTGCCCGACGACCGCGTCCTGGCCCTGCCGCCATCGGTGACGAAGGCGTTCGCCGAGTCCACCGCGGTCTACACCGAGATCCCGATGGATGCCGGCACCCAGATGGGGGTCATGGGCAAGGTCATGCTGCCCGACGGGACCCAGTTGTCCGAGGTCATCGGCGATCGGCTCTACAACCGGATGACCGCCGCCGCCGAGAAGACCCTCGGCGCCGAGCACGCCGGCATGGGCGCCATGCTCGGTCCGCTGTTCCAGCGGATGAAGCCGTGGGCGGCGATGTCGCAGCTGTCGCTGCTCGAGTTCCTGCCCGAGATGATGGCCGGCAAGCAGCCGCTCGACGCGATGCTCTACGCGAGGGCCCAGGCGGAGGGCAAGACGGTCGGCGCGCTCGAAACGCCGGACGAGCAGATCGCGGTGTTCGAGAGCTTCACGCTCCGCGAGCAGATCCGCATGCTCGAGCTGACACTGGACGAGATCGAGCGGGTCAAGCCGGGCGACCGGACCCAGACGCAGCAGCTCATCGAAGCCTACCTGTCGGGCGACATGTCGGTCGTGTCGCAGGTCATGGAGGACGCGATGGCGGGCGACGCCGCGCTCATGTCGCGCTTCCAGGACATCGCCATCACCAAGCGCAACAACCACATGACCGAGCGGATCCTGGCCCTGCGCGCGCCAGCAGCCGTCGGCGGTGTTCTTCGTCGCGGTCGGCACGGCCCACTACGCCGGCCCGACGGGCATCGTGGCGCAGCTGCAGAAAGCCGGCCTCAAGGTCACGCGGGTTCCGTAGTCCGCAGCGACACCTCGGTCGCAACACGCAGTAGTAACGCCGCAGTAGTAACTCCGTGCGCACGCACGCCAAGGAGTAGACGCCGCAGAAGCGGTGCGGGTATTCCTTCCGCGCTCCAGGTCGCTGGCGCCGGCAAGCCGCGCTCCGGTTGCAGCCTGCCGCCGCTGCCGTCGCCGGGCCAAGCGGTCGCGCAGTCGCGCGACCGGCCGGCGGTCGACCTGCGCGCGTCTTGCGTGTCTACGCTGAATCGCGACGCCGCTGCGTCGGCTAGCTCCAGTCGCGCTCCAGGAATACCCGCACCGCAGCCGCCCGCGGCGTCCCGATCTGCCTGGCCGCGGAGGTCATGCTCCAGCGGCGCACCTGGCCTTCGTCAGCAGGCCAGACCAGAGCCCGCTTGTCGGGATCGTTCGTAGCTCCTGACTGGCTTTGCGGTCGTGACGCCGGACAGGGTCGGCGGCACGGGTGTTCCTGGAGCGCGACTGGAGCCAGCCGACTCGGCGCCGTCAGGGTTCGGCGGCGTCTCGCAAGACGCGCGCAGGTCAGGGCCGGCCGGTCGCGCGACTGCGCGACCGTTTGGTCCGGCGACGGCAGCGGCGGCAGGCTGCAACCGGAGCGCAGGCTTGCCGGCGCCAGCGACCTGGAGCGCGCAAGGAATACCCGTGCCGTGGCGGCCGGCGTCTCTCCCCAGCTGCGGCCCGAGATCGGCCGTCCCGGCCGCGTCCCTGCGTCACGGCCGGGCCATTCGGCCGGGGCGCGGCCGGGACATATAATCCGGGGATGTCCCGGATCCTTTCATCGATCCTTCTTACCGGTGTCGCGCTGGCGGCGCCTGGCTGGGTCGGCGACGCCTCCGCCCAGAATCTCGCCGCGTTCGAGGCCCGCACGACCGTCCACGTGCTGCCGAACGGGTGGACCTTCATCATCTGCGAGCGCCCCGGCGCGCCCGTCTTTTCGTTCGCCACCCAGGCCGACGTCGGCGCCGCCCAGGATCCGAAGGGGATGACCGGGCTGGCGCACATGTCCGAGCACATGGCGTTCAAAGGCACGCGGGTGATCGGCACGACCGACTGGGCCAAGGAAGGACCGGCGCTCGACAAGATGGACGCCGCCTACATGGCCTGGCAGAAGGCCAAGGACGCTCGCGGCGCCGACCCGAAAGCGGTCGAGACGCTGAAGCAGGCCTTCGAAGCGGCGCAGACCGACGCCCAGCAGTACGTCAAGCCGAACGAGTTCGACGAGCTGGTCAACCGCGAGGGCGGCGTCGGCATGAACGCCGGCACCAGCTCGGACGCGACGACGTATTACTACTCGCTGCCGGCCAACAAGTTCGAGCTGTTCGCCTACCTCGAGTCGGAGCGCTTCTCGAAGCCGGTGTTCCGCGAGTTCTACAAGGAGCGCGACGTCGTCATCGAAGAGCGCCGGCTGCGCACCGAGAGCCAGCCGACCGGCCGTCTCGTCGAGCGCTTCATCGCCGCCGCCTTCGTCGCCCATCCCTACAGCAACGCGGCGATCGGCCACCGCAGCGATCTCGAGCGCTACACGATGAGCGACTCGATGGCCTTCTTCGACAAGTCACTACGCGCCGGCCAACCTGGTGACGGCGATCGTCGGCGGCATCAAGGCCAAGGAGATCATCCCGGTCATCGACAAGTACTTCGGCCGCATCGCGGCCCGGCCCAAGCCGGAGCCGCTGCGCACCATCGAGCCGCCGCGGCGCCGAGACCGTCGTGACGCTGCGTGATCCGGCGCAGCCGATCTACATCGAGGGCTATCACAAGCCGGCCGCGACCGACCCGGCCGAGCCGGCCTTCGACGCGATCTCCGACGTCCTCACGCGCGGCCGCACCTCGCGGCTCTATCGCTTGCTCGTCCGCGACAAGCAGCTCGCCGTCGCCGTCCAGGGCGGCGGCTCGTTCCCCGGCGCCAAGTATCCGCACCTCATGGTGCTGTTCGCGGTGCCGGCGCGCGGCGTCAAGACCGAACAGGTGGTCGAGGCGATGCGCCCCGAGCTGGAGCGGCTGAAGAACGAGGACATCACCGACGAGGAGATGGCCCGCTTCAAGACCCGAGCGAAGGCCGACCTGGTTCGCTCGCTCGACTCGAACGAAGGCCTCGCCGAGAACCTCGCCAACTACCACACGCTGTTCGGCGACTGGCGTGAGCTGTTCCGCTACGTCGAACGCCTCGACAAGGTGACCAAGGCCGACGTCCGCAAGGCGGCCGCGGCGACGTTCGTCGACGCCAACCGCACGGTCGCCAAGATCGAGACGGCGACAGCTGCGGCTTCGCCTTCGGGAGCTGCGCGATGAACCGCCTGCACCGCCTCGCCGCCCTGGCCGCGACGGCCGTCCTGGCCGTTGCCGCCACACCGCCGGCCGCTGCCCAGGTCACCAAGCCGTCCGAGATCGCCTATCCGCCGCTGCCTGCCTTCACGCCGCCGAAGCCGACCCGCTTCGTCCTGCCGAACGGGATGGTGGTGATGGTGATCGAGGATCACGAGCTGCCGCTCGTCAACGTGACGGCGCGCATCCGCACCGGCTCGCTGCTCGAGCCGGCCGAGAAGACCGGCCTCGCCGGTCTCGTCGGCACGGTGCTGCGGAGCGGCGGCACGACGACGCGCCAGCCGGACGCGCTCGACGAGTTCCTCGAGGCCCGCGCGGCCTCGATCGAAACCGGGCATCGGTGCCGATTCCGGCTCGGCGTCGATGAGCGCGCTCAAGGCCGACGTCCCCGCGGTCATGGAGGCCTTCGCCGACGTGCTGCGCAATCCGGCGTTCGACCCGGCCCGGCTGAAGATCGCGCTCACCGCCGTCACCAGCGCCATCGCGCGCCAGAACGACAACCCGCAGGGCATCACCCAGCGCGAGTTCACCAAGGTCATCCAGGGCGCCGACTCGCCGTTCGGGCGGACCACGACCTACGCCTCGATCGGCGCGGTCACGCGCGACGACCTGATCGCGTGGCACAAGAAGTACCTTCCATCCGAACCGCGTCATCCTCGGCGTCGTCGGCGACATCACCGTCGACGAGGCGCGCGCGCTGGTCACCAAGGTCTTCGGCGACTGGGCCGAAGGGCCCGGCCGTGGCCGACACCTGGCCGGTGCCGCGCACCATGCCGCAGCCGGGCGTCTTCGAGGCGGCGAAGGCCGATTCGACGCAGTCGTTCGTCGCCGTCGGCCATCAGGGTGAGCTGCTGCGGACCAACCCCGACTACGTGCCGGTGCAGCTGATGAACGAAGTGCTGTCCGGCGGCTTCACGTCGCGCCTGTTCGGCAAAATCCGCACCGAGCTTGGGCTCGCCTACTCGGTCGGCGGCGGCCTCGGCGCCAACTGGACCCGCGTGGCGCCGTTCCAGATGCAGATGAGCACGCGGGCCGACGCTACGGTCAGGGCGATCGAGACGCTGGTCGCCGAAGCCAAGCTGCTCGCCACGACCAAGCCGGCCACCGACGCCGAGCTGAAGCTGGCCAAGGACTCGATCCTCAACTCGTTCGTCTTCAACAACGACGAGGCCGCCGAGGTCCTCGGCCAGCAGCTCGCCTACGAGTACTACGGCCAGCCGCTCGACTGGCTGGATCGCTACCGCGCCGCGGTCGACAAGGTCACCGCCGCCGACGTCGCGCGGGTGGCGGCCAAGTACATCCACCCGGATCGTCTCAGCATCGTCATCGTCGGTCCGAGCGAAGGCCGCGACAAGCCGCTCTCGGCGCTCGGCACCGTCAAGGCGATCGATCTGACGATCCCGCCTCCGCCCAGCGCAGCGCCGGTCGGCGCCGGGGCGTCGGCGGGCAAGCCCGCCATGGCTCCGTCAGGTGCCGCCGGAGCGGCGGCGGGCAGCCCGCAGGCAGCTGACGCCAAGGCCAAGGGCCAGGCGCTGCTCGGCAAGGTCGTCGAGGGCGTCGGCGGCGCCGCCGTCCTCGACGGCGTCAAGAGCTACGTCGCCGAGGGCGAGATGACGGTGAAGACGCCGCAGGGCGAGTTCACCCTGAAGACGAAGGAGACGATGGTGATGCCGGATCGCTTCCGGCAGGACATGACGCTGCCGATGGGGCAGATGGCCATCGTCATCGCCGGGCCCGAGGCCTTCATGGCTGTCGCCGCAGGGCGAGCAGGCGATGCCGGCCTCGGTGCGCCAGCAGGCCGAGGATCAGCTCGCGCACGTGCCGCTGCTGCTGCTCCGGCAGCGCAAGGAGCCCGGCTTCGAAGCGATCGCGGCCGGCGAGGGCAAGAGCGGCGACGCGGCGACGGCGCTCCTCGCGATCACGTTCAAGGGCCGCACCACCACCTACGGCGTCGATCCGCAGAGCGGCCGCATCCTGAGCGCCTCGTTCCGGGGGGCCGGCCCGGATGGTGTCCCCGGCGACATCGTGAACACCTACTCGGACTTCCGGCCGACCGGCGGCCTGACGCTGCCGTTCAAGCAGTCGACGACGCTGAACGGGGAAGGCAACGCGACCGGGACGACCGCGACGATCACGGTCAACGCCGCCGTCGACGAGGCCGTGTGGAAGCGGAAGGGCGCCACGCCATGATCCCTGGCCACGCGGCCGCCGCGGCCGCCCGCTCGACGCCCATGGCCGCGCCCGCTGCGGAACTGTCCATCGTCGTCGTGCTGCCGCCGGGCATCGTGCCCGAAGTCGGCTACGCGGCCAGCCTGCGGGCCGCGGTCGCGACGCTCGGCTGCTCGTCGGAGATCGTCGTGATCGCGTCGCCGCGCGATGCCGCGGCGGCCCGGCAGGCGTGGCCCGACGCCACCATCGAGGATGCGCCCGGCGACGGCTACGGCGTGGCCCTGGTCCACGGCCTGCGCCGCGCCCGCGGTGAGTGGGCGCTGCTCGTCGACGCCGACCTGCGCGAGCCGGGGCCGGCTGTCGTCCGGCTGTGGGCGGCGCGCGATCAGGGCGAGATCCTGATCGGCTCGCGCTTCGCGCCGGGGGCCGCGCTGCGCGTCCCGGCGCTGCGCCGCGGCTTGAGCCGGGCGCTCAACCGCGTCTTCCGCCGCGGCCTGAGCCTCGGCGTCGCCGATCTGTCGAGCGCGACGCGGCTGATCCGCCGCAAGACGCTGGCCGCGCACTACGACGCCAGCGGCTACGACATCCTGCAGGAGCTGCTCGTTCGCGCCTACGCCGACGGCTGGAAGGTCGTCGAGGTGCCGATCGACTACGAGCCGGCCCACCCCGGCGCCGCCTATCCGCGCGCCCTCGGCGTCGGCGCCGACTACCTGCGCCGCTTCTGGGCGCTGTGGAAGCTGCGCAACTCGATCCTCGCGGCCGACTACGACGACCGCGCGCACGACAGCGCCATCTGGCTGCAGCGCTACTGGCAGCGGCAGCGGTTCAAGCACATCACCGAGCTGGTCGAGGGCGAAGGCCGCGTGCTCGACGTCGGCTGCGGCTCGAGCCGGATCATCGGCGCGCTGGTGAAGAACAGCGTCTGCATCGACATCCTGCGCCGCAAGCTGCGCTACGACCGCAAGTTCGGCCGTCCCCTGGTCCACGGCTCGGGCTTCACCCTGCCGGTGCCCGACGCCAGCTTCCCGTGCGTGCTGTGCTCGCAGGTCATCGAGCACGTGCCGAAAGAGTCGCCGATCCTCGAGGAACTGGATCGCGCGCTCGCCCCCGGCGGCCGGCTGGTGCTCGGCACGCCCGACTACTCGCGTTGGGAGTGGGTGGTCACCGAGAAGCTGTACGGGATGGCCGCGCCGGGCGCCTATGCCGACGAGCACATCGGTCACTACACCCGCGAGGAGCTGATCGCGCGCTACACGGGCATGGGCTGGACGCACGAAGCCACGCGCTACATCCTGCGCGGCGAGCTGATCCTGGCCTTCCGCAAGCCGCGCGGATGACGCGCGTCGCGGCCTTTGGGGGCGGGGTGCTCGTCGCACTCTTCGGCCTGATCATCGGCTGGGCCGCGGCGCCATTCGCCTACGACGACGCCTGGATCACCTACCGCTACGCTTTCAACATGGCGTCCGGCGATGGGCTCGTCTACAACGTCGGCGAGCGCATGTTCGGCACGACCGCGCCTGGCTATGCCGTGCTGCTCGGCGCGCTGGCGTGGCCGAGCCCCGAAGCCGTCCCGGCGATCAGTGGGTTCGTGTGCGCCTTCGCCCTCGCCGCCGCCGGCCTGGCCTTCTTTACGGCGGGCCTGCGACTCGATGCCCCGCTGACCGGCCTGGTCGCGGCCCTTGCCTTCATCGTCAACCCGCTCGCGCTCGAGAGCTTCGGCGGCGAGATGGTGCCGCAGGCGGCCCTCGCCCTGTGGGCGCTCGTCGCCGTGGTGCTCGATCGCCCCGGGCTCGCTGCGGCGTGCGGCGTGGGCGCGACCATCCTGCGGCCGGACGGCGCCCTCGTGCTGGGGCTCGCGACGGGTTGGTATGCGTGGCAGGCTCGCCGGATTCCGTGGCGCGTCGTCGCCGCGGCAGCTCTCGCTCTCGCGATCTGGTTCGGTTTCCTCTGGCTGTACTTCGGTGCTCCGCTGCCAGAGACGCTGGCAGCCAAGCAGGCGCAGCGGGCGAGCGGCGCGTGGCGCGGGTTCGGTGCTCGACTTCGGGCTCTGGGTCCTGGCACTCACCCCGTTCACGACACCCCTTTCACGGTGCCGCGCACCCACAGCGGCTTTGCGACGTTCCTGGCTCTCGGCCTGAGCGGGCTGCTCGCCCTGCCGTGGCGACGCGCCTGGTGGGGCCTCGCGGCGTGGCCACTGCTGGTGTGCCTGGCGTATCGGCAGCTGCGGCTGCCGTTCTATCACTGGTACGCGGTGCCGCCGCTCGTCATGATCGCGATCGGTGCCGGCCTGTCCTGCGACGTGGCCGCGCGCGCGGTCGCCTCCATCGCGAACCGGATCTGGCCGCGGGACGCGAGCCGTCATTCGCTGCACGCCGTGGTCGCGACGGTGATCGTCGCGATCGTGCTGGTCGTGGGCGTGTGGCCGCTGTCGGCGATCGCGTTCGACACTCGCCGGTGGTTTCCCGGGCCGGGTGAGCGCGGCTACATCGACATCGGCCGCTGGCTGGCGGCGCACACGCCACCTCGTGCCAGCGTCGGCTACATCGAAGTCGGATTCATCGGCTACTACTCGCGCCGCCGAATCGTCGACGCGTTCGGGCTCGTGACGAAGGACGCGGCGGAGGGCATCGCCCGTGGCGATTTCCTGGACGCGTATCGCAGGCAGCGGCCGGACGTCATCCTGCACAGCCCCGTCTATTTCCCGACGCAGATGGCCCGGCTGGAATCCGAGGCGTGGTTCCGCCACGAGTACGCCGCCGTGGCGACGCTCGACAGCGGCCGCGGCTATCCGCTCACCGTGTATCGCCGTTCCACTTTCCAGGCGCGGTAATGGGGGCTACGGCGCGCCGCGTCTCCACGGTCCTGTTTCGCGCGAGGACCGCGCCTCTCCAGCTGGTGGGGCTCGCCGCCGTGCTCGCCCTGGCCATTGCGGTGGTCAAGGACGCGTGGTTGTCGGACGACGCCTTCATCACGCTGCGGACCATCGACAATCTGTGGCACGGGTACGGCCTGCGCTGGAATCCCATCGAGCGCGTGCAGACATACACGCATCCGCTCTGGATGCTGCTGCTCGCCGCGGCCTACGGCGTGACGCGCGAGCCGCATCTCACGACGCTGGCGGTGTCGCTCGCGGTGACGGCGGCGACGGTGGGGCTGCTGTTCCGGCGGCTGACGCCGGCTGGACGGGCCGTGGCGTTCGTGCCGCTCGCCGGCTCGCGCGCCTTCGTCGACTATTCGACCTCCGGGCTCGAGAGCCCGCTGAGCCATCTGCTCCTCGCCGCCTTCTGGCTCCTCACGCTCGCGGAGGCGCCGCCGTCGCGCCGACGTCTGCTGACGCTCGCGACCCTGGCGGGTCTCTGCATGCTGACCCGCCTCGATCTGGCCCTGCTCACGGCCCCGGGCCTGATGCTCGAGATCGTTCGCAGTCTCCGGACGCATGAAGGTGGCACGACGGTCGCAGGCCGTCCGCTTCGCTGGGCCGAGGTCGCGTCGGCTGTGGCCGTGGGGGCCGTGCCGCTGATCCTCTGGCACCTCTTTGCGCTGGTCTACTATGGGTTCCCGTTCCCGAACACGGCCTACGCCAAGCTCGGGACGGGCATCCCGTCGGCCGATCTGATGGCCCAGGGGCTGCGCTACCTGAGCGAGTCGTTCCGCGCCGATCCGGTGACGCTGCTGACGATCGCGGCCGCGGCCGTGGCGAGCCTCTGGCGGCCGACCCCGCAGACGGCGGCGCTGGCCTGCGCGCTCGCGGCGTCGCTGACCTACGTCGTCCGCGCCGGCGGCGATTTCATGAGCGGGCGGTTCCTCACGCCGGCGTTCCTTTGCGCCGTGGTGCTGCTGGCGACGCGCGTGCCCTCCCGCTGGCCGGCCGCCGTGCCGGGCGCGATCGTGGCGGCGCTGGTCGTCGGCCTGTTCCCGTCGACGTCACCGCTGCGGATGGGCACGCCGTTCGTGCCGCCGGGGCTCGTGCGCGTGGAGCACGGGATCGTCGACGAGCGCAGCGTGTATTACCCGGCGACGGGTTTCGTGCCCGTCCTCCGCGGCGTCCGGTTCACGTCGCACCCGTGGGCGCACCGACCCATGGCCGTGCCGTTCGTCTGGAAGGTCGGCGCGATCGGCCTGCTCGGCTTCACCTCCGGCCCCGGCTTGCACGGACTCGATCCGCTCGCGCTCGCCGATCCCCTGCTGGCGCGGCTGCCGGTCGCACCCGGCACCGCGTGGCGAATCGGCCACTTCGAGCGCACCCCTCCGGACGGCTACGCCGAGACGCTCGAGGCGTGCCTGCGCCACCTGTTCCCGCGCGGCGCGATCAAGCCGCCGACCGGCACCTGCCTGCCGGTCTGGGACGACGTGAACCAGTTCCGCGATCCGCGACTGGCCGCCGCTTACCGCGAGCTGATGCTGATCACGCAAGGGCGGCTCACCGATCGCGGGCGCCTGGCGACGATCCTGCGGTGGAACACGGGCCGCAGCCCGCTCGACGCCGCACCGCCGAAATAGCGGCGCGGTCCACGGCGCTCACGGCATCAGCCGCGGATGCCGCGTCCACACCTGGACGCCGGAGACGCCCGTCTCCGCGAGGAACGGGTTGAGGCGGATGTGGCTGATGTGTCCCGCCCAGCCCGGCTCGCCACGCAGCGGCAGGCGCACGCGGTGCGGCTGCCCATCCGCCGGCCAGTCGGTGCAGACCGGCGCGTTCAGGTGCATTGCCCGGGTCGTCGACGCGTAGTAGAGGCACGCGCGCTGCGTCGCCGGCGTCGTCGACGCCGTCAGCTCGACCTCGAACGCCGTGAACCGATCGGCGGTGGCGTCGATGCGCGTCATCCACTGCGGTGTGGGGCCGGTGACGATCCAGTGGCTGTCGCCGTCGAGCATCGCGAGGCCGCTCATGAAGGTCGGCACCATCACCCGCACGCCGGAATCGAGCGTGCGGATCGGCGCCGGGTAGTAGGTCGGCCAGACGACGGCGGCGAGCGCGTAGAGGTTGCCGGCGAGGAGCGCCATGCCGACGACCATCGGCGAGGCGACGGGCGCGAGCAGCGGCGGCAGCGCGCGGAGGCCCAGCGCGATCAGGAGGGCGAAGGCCGGCAAGCCTGGGAGCAGATAGCGGCCCTGCGGCTGCGTGAACTGCAGGTTGATGCGGACGACGATCGCCAGCGCCGCGAGCACGGTGACGGCGAGGACGGCCGCGATCCGCCAGTCGAGGCGACGCCGCCAGAGCGCGAGCACGACGCCGCCGAGGCCGAGTGCAAAGAACGCGACGTAGGGCCGGTAGGCAAGTGGTGGCATCAGCACGTTGAGCCAGCCGAACACCCCGATGAACGACTTGGCTAGCATCCGTGGGAAGTCGCTGAGGAAGTAGGCCGAGAACAGCGAACGGTCCGTGATGATGTGGGCGACGGCGTGGCGCATGGCCTCGCTGGCGAACGGATCGCCGTAGAGCACGACGTTGCGGATCGACCACGGCGCGACGAGGGCGCCAGCCAGGGCCAGTGCGGACAGGCGCCAGGCGCGGGTCCGCCACGGCGCCGGCGGATCGGCCGCGACGAGCGCCAGCGCGAACGGCGGCACCAGGGCGATCGCGCTGATCTTCGACAGGTAGGCGAGGGCGACCGCCGCCGACGTCCACCACGCGACCCGCCACGCGAACGGCTCTCGCAACAACCGCACGAAGCCCAGCGTCGCCGCCGCGGCGCAGCAGGCCACGAGCGCGTCGTTGCTGACGTGGCCGGCCCGGAACGCGAACATCGGCAGCAGCATGACGACGAGGGCGGCGAGCAGGCCGACCGTGGGTCCGCCCGCGGCCACGCCGGCACGCCACACGAAGAACACGGTGCCGACCGAGATCGCGGCCGCCAGCAGGCGCGCCAGCCGCTGCGGCCAGTACCTGCCGATGCGCCTCCCCGGTGTTGACGAACAGGCGAGGGTAGACGACGTTGAGGCGAGCGCCGTCAGGCCCGACACCGATGAACATCTCCGGTCCCGCGTCCTCGACGGCGAATGGCGCAAAGAGGGTGTAGGCGAGCGGCGGCGAGTTGGCTTCCTCGAAGCCGGGGGCGTAATGCGGCAGCCGCCAGTGATCGTGCAGGTAGCGCGCGTACTGCCAGTGCGCCGGCTCGTCGGGCGCCTCGTTGATCGGGACGACGAGCGACCACGTCGCGAACAGGAGGAACGCCGCCGCGAGCAGCAGCCGGGGCGTGCGCGGGCTCATCGTGTGGCCGAGGGTACCGCCGGCGACAGCTCGATGCGCCGGATGTCGCCGACGATGACGAGGAAGGCGACGACCGCGAGCAGCGCGTGGATCGCCGACGTAGACGCAGCGCGCCCTCGAACGATCCGGTCCACTTGAGGATGTAGCCGATCACGATCGGCGTGACGATGCCGGCGAGGTTGCCGCAGGTGTTGAACAAGCCGCCGGCGAGGCCGGTCGCTTCCTTCGGCGCGACGTCGGCCATCACCGCCCAGCCGAGCGCGCCGACGCCCTTGCCGAAGAAGGCCAGGCTCATGAGCGACGATCACCGCCCACTGCGTGTCGCACGTAGTTGCACGCGACGATGATCGTCGAAAGCAGCAGGCCGGCGACGATCGGCGATCTTGCGGGCCAGCGCTGAGCGAGCGGCCGCTGCGCAACAGGCCGTCCGAGATCCAGCCGCCGAGGATCCCGCCGAGGAAGCCGCAGAGCGCCGGGCAGCGACGGCGACGAAGCCGACCTGCAGGATGGACATGCCGCGCTCCTGCACCAGGTAGATCGGGAACCAGGTGAGGAAGAACCAGGTCAGGACGTTGATGCAGTACTGGCCGAGGAAGATGCCCAGCAGCATCCGTTGCCGCAGCAGCTCGCGGACACCAGGCCGGCGACGTGGCGTCGCGGCGCCCGTCCGCGCGATCGAGGTCGACGAGGCCGCCGCCGCGGCGGATGTGCTCGACCTCGGCCGCGTTGGCGCGCGGATGGTCGGCTGGTTCGTAGACGAGCCGGTTCCAGGCGAGGCCGAAGACCAGGCCGACAGCGCCCATCAGCACGAACACCCACGGCCAGCCGAAGGCGTGCGTCGACCGCGCCCATGATCGGATAGAACAGGACCGTGGAAAAATACTGGGAGGAGTTGAAGATGGCCGAGGCGAGACCGCGCTCGGCGGTCGGAAACCAGACCGCGACGAGGCGGCTGTTGGCCGGGAACGAAGGCGCTTCGGCGGCGCCGAGCCCGAGCCGGAGCCCGAAGAGCGTGGCGAACGCGGCGCGGCCGCGCGCCGAGTCGCGGCCGACCACGGCCTGGGCGATCGTGAACACCGACCAGCCCGAGCAGGCTCCACCGGTAGACCCGCCGCGAGCCGAGCCGGTCGAGCAGCCAGCCGCCGGGAATCTGCAGCGCGACGTAGCTCCAGGAGAAGGCCGAGAGCAGGTAGCCGAGGGTGACCGGAGTCGAGCCGAGATCGCGCGACAGGTCGGTGCCGACGATCGACAGCGTCGCCCGGTCGGCGTAGTTGATCGTCGTGACGCAGGAACAGGACCAGGATGATCAGCCAGCGCGCCCTGGTCGGCTGGTCGGCCGCGCGGGTGCCGGACGCTCCGGCGGCGGGTGATCCGGGTGGGGACTGCACGCGGTGTTTTTGCACGATTGAGCCGAAGTTGCGAGTAGTTTGTTGAGAGAGATGTCTACCGCCGCCCCTCCCGCTCGACGCCGTCGGCCGCCTGCCGGCGCCCGGACGACAACGTCGCGATCGCCATCCGCCGGCTCGACGCCGGCACGCGATCGCGTTCGACGGCGACGGTCCGCACGCTCGCCTCACGTGCTCGAAGGGCATCGCTTCGCGGTGCGGCCGATCGCGCCCGGCGAGGCGCTGCTGTCGTGGGGGCTGCCGTTCGGCCACGCGCTCGTGCCCGATCGCGCCCGGCGACTACGTCTGCAACGCGTCGATGCTCGAGGCGCTGGCCGTGCGGCAGCTCGACGTCGCCGCTGCCGCCGCGCAGCCGAACTTCGCCGACTACGCTCGTGCCGTTCGCGCTCGACGAGGCGACCTTCCGGCCCGGCCGCCGGTCGAGCGCGTCGCCGCAGCCGCGCACGTTCCGCGGCTACCGGCGCGCCGGCGGACCGCGGCGTCGGCACGCGCAACACCATCGTCATCCTCGGCACCACCTCGCGCACGGCGAGCGTCGCGCGCCAGCTCGCCGCGCGTCTGCAGCCGCTCGCGCGCGTGCATCCGCGAACTCGATGGCATCGTCGCGATCGCGCACACCGAGGGCGGCGGGACGGGCGAGCCGAACAACACCGCCGAAGTCCTGCGCGCGCTCGCCGGCTTCATGGTGCATCCGAATGTCGGCGCGGTGCTCGCCGTCGACTACGGCGTCGAGCCGGTCACCAACGCGCGGCTGCGCGACGTTCATGCGCGAGCACGACTACCCGCTCGACGACGTGCCGCACCGTTCCTCACCGTCGGCGGCGGGCTCGCCGCCGGGCTGGCCGAGGGCGAGCGCATCGTGCGCGGCTGGTTGCCGCAGGTCGCCGCGCGACGCGCGGACCGACGAGCCGCTCGGCGGCCTGCGCATCGCGCTGCAATGCGGCGGCTCGGATGCCTTTTCCGGCGTATCCGGCAATCCGCTCGCCGGCGCGATCGTGCACGAGGTGATTCGCCACGGCGGCACCGGCGTCCTGAGCGAGACCGACGAAGCGATGGGCGCCGAGGCCTACGTGCTGCGCAACGTGCGCGACCTCGCGACCGCGCGCGCGTTCCTCGGCGACGATCGAGCGCTTCACGAGCGGCTCGTCGTGGCACGGCGTCACGCCGCGAGAGCAATCCGTCCGGCGGCAACAAGCTGCGCGGCCTCTACAACATCGCGCTCAAATCGCTCGGCGCCGTGCACAAGAAGGATCCGCGCACGCGCGCTCGACCACGTCATCGACTACGCGCGAGCCGCTCGACCGAGCCGGGCTTCACTTCATGAACAGCCCGGGCAACGACCTCGAGGGCATCGCCGGGCAGGTCGCCGCCGGCTGCAACCTGATCCTCTTCGTCACCGGCAACGGCTCGATCACCAATTTCCCGTTCGTGCCGACGCTGAAGATCACGACGACGACGCGGCGCCACCAGCTGCTGATCCACGAGATGGACATCAACGCCGGCCGCTACCTCGACGGCGAGCCGATGGACGGCGCTCGCGGCGGAGGCGTTCGAGCTGACGCGTCGCGACCGCCTCGGGCGAGCGGACGAAGGGCGAGCACGCCGGCCACTCGCAGGTCTCGCTCTGGCGCAACTGGCGGCAGACCGACGCCGCGCGACTCGCGATCGCGCGCGCGTCGCGGCCCGGCGGCGTGCCGCGATCGGGCAGCCGCTGCCGGTGCCGGCGCGCCGACGCGGCCCGCGCCGGCGCCGCCGCCGGCGACCGGGTCGGCCACCGAGCGCGTCGGCCTCGTCCTGCCGACGAGCATGTGCTCGTCGCAGATCGCGCGGCTCGCGGCCGAGCGTCTCAACGACGCGAGCGTCGGGCGCGGCACGGCATCTCCCGCTTCGTCGCGCTCGCGCACACCGAGGGCTGCGGCTTCGGCGGCGAATCGATCTACGACACGCTGCAGCGCACCTATCGCGGCTACGTCACCCATCCCAACGTCGCCGCGGCGCTGCTGCTCGAGCACGGCTGCGAGAAGATCCCGAACGACGTGATGCGCCGCGAGTTCGAGCGCGCCGGCTGCCGCTCGACGCGCTTCGGCTGGGCCAGCGTGCAGCTCGACGGCGGCATCGATCGCGTGATCGGCCGCGTCCAGCAGTGGTTCGCGACCCGGCAGCCGTTCCCGCCGGCCGGCCGCGACGTCCGCCTCGGCGCCTTGACGATCGGCGTCCTCAGCGCCGTGCCGCCCGAGCCGCCGGTGGCGACCTGCCTGGCGGCGCTGGTCAACGCCGCGCTGGCGGACGGCGGCACCGTCCTGATTCCGGAAGGCGATCCGCTGGTGGCCGACGCCGGCTTCCGATCCGCGGTCCTGGGCGATACCGCGCCGCGGGCGACGCTGGTCTATGGCCAGCCGGTCGCGCTGGCCGGCCTGCACCTGGTCCAGACCGACACCGACCACTGGGTCGAGAACGTCACCGGCCTCGCCGCCTGCGGCGCGCACCTCGTCGTCGGCGCCGTCGGCGACGGGCCGCAGCAGGGGCACCCGCTGATGCCGGTGCTGCAGGTCGCCGGACCGGCCGGACGCGGCGTGCTGGCCGACGAGGACGTCGACTTCGTCGCGGCGCGGCGCGCAAGGCCGACCCCGACCGGCTCGACCGAGCTGGTGCTGGCGACGGCGCGGCGCGACGCCGTGCCGGCGGCGCAGGCGGCCGGCTTCGTCGACTTCCAGCTCACCCGCGGCCTGCTCGGCGTGTCTCGACGTAGCCTCGCGGCTCGATCTTGAGCGCCGCGGTCGCGCAGCCGGTCGCGTGCCGTCGGCGGCGGGCAGCCACAGGTGCCGCCCTCGGTCGTGAACGAGCCGCCGCGTCCGGATGGCCGTCAAGGGCCCAGCGCCAGCAGGGGGTCGACGCGCGTCGGCGATCGACGAGGCGCTGTAGACGTTCACGACCACGAAGGCCGGCTCCGGGCGAAGGAGCGCCACCGCCGCCTCGAGGAGTCCGCCGAGGTCGCGGTCGAGCTGCCAGTCGCCGGTCGGACCGCGGCCGAACGCCGGTGGATCCAGCAGCAATCCGTCGTAGAGGCGGCCGCGCCGCCGCTCGCGGTCGACGAATCGCCGGGCGTCCTCGTGGATCCAGCGGATGGTCGAGACGTCGTTCAGGGCGGCGTTCTCGCGGGCCCAGCCGATGGTCGGACGGGAGGCGTCGACGTGGGTGACCCGCGCGCCCGCCTTGGCGAGGGCCACCGAGGCGCCGCCCGTGTAGGCGAACAGGTTGAGGATCTCGGGCGGGGCGCTGGTCGGCTGAATCTGGCCCAACTGGTCGGCCATCCAGGCCCAGTGGGCAGCCTGCTCGGGAAACAGGCCGGTGTGGCCGGAGGGGGCGCAGCCGACCGAGACACGCAGGCCGGCGTGCTCGATTGGCCACCGATCGGGCAGCGGGGCGGCAGCCGATCGGTGCCGGCCCGGGAGCCACCGCCCGCCGCCGACCCCGCTTCCGCCCATCCGGCCTTCGAAGACGGCGTCGGCGCGCTGCCAGGCCGCCTCGTCGAGGGTGCGAGGTCCAGTGGCCCGGGCGTCCGGCCGGACCAGCACCGTGTCGCCCCAGCGTTCGAGGCGCTCACCGGACCCGAAATCGAGGAGAATGTACGGTCCGGAGGCTCCCGCCGGCTCGCTCATCGGACTCGCACTATTGCACGGCTCGCGGGCGCTATGTTATGTTCGTCAGGTTTTGTCGTCGCCAGGACACCCTATCTGGTGACGAGCCGCAAGGTTGGGGTGAGATGTCACCCACCCTCGGACGACCGTGATGCGCGCGCTGCCTGCCGTTGTCTGTCTCGAACAGGCGGGTCGGCTGCGCGACACAGGAAATCCGTCGCGCTAAACACGAACGTTTAGGGTCATTCGGTTCCGGGTGCCAAGACCGGGGGCAGCGTCGCCCGCGGGCTTCTAGGCTCGGGACATCAGTGGAGTGGGCCGGTGCCGCGGTCCTGGGGCGAACGTCGCCCGTCAGGATGCTGCGCGCCGGGACGCCTTTTGGGGCGTCCGAAGCAACGGGAGAGCGTGTGCCGACTATCAGCCAGCTGGTGCGCAAGGGCCGCGAGGCCATCGTCACCAAGACCAAGAGTCCCGCGCTCAACGAGAGCCCGCAGAAGCGCGGCGTCTGCGTCCGCGTGTTCACCCAGACGCCGAAGAAGCCGAACTCGGCGCTCCGCAAGGTCGCCCGCGTCCGCCTGACCAACGGATCGAAGTCACGACCTACATCCCGGGCGTCGGCCACAACCTCCAGGAGCACTCGCTCGTGCTCATCCGCGGCGGCCGTGTCAAGGACCTGCCGGGCGTGCGCTATCACGTCGTCCGCGGCACGCTCGACGCCGTCGGCGTCCAGGGCCGCAAGCAGGGCCGCTCGAAGTACGGCGCCAAGCGCCCGAAGTCGTAGCCGCTCGTTTCGTCAGAGCCGAGAGACTGAAGATCCTCCATGCCCCGTCGACGAGAAATTCCCAAGCGCGAAGTTCCGCCGGATCCGGTGTACGGCAGCCCGCTGGTCACCAAGTTCATCAGCACCGTCATGCGCGACGGCAAGCGGAGCACGGCCGAGCGCATCCTGTACCGGCAGCCTCAACATCGTGAAGGAGAAGACCGGCGACGATCCGCTGAAGGTCTTCAAGAAGGCGGTCGACAACGTCAAGCCGAGCCTCGAAGTGAAGTCGCGCCGCGTCGGCGGCTCGAACTACCAGGTGCCGATCGAGGTCAATCCGAACCGCCGCCTGTCGCTGGCGATCCGCTGGCTGGTCGGCCTACTCGCGCTCGCGCGGCGACGGCAAGACCATGGAAGAGAAGCTCGCGAACGAGCTGATCGACGCGGCCAACCTGCGCGGCGGCGCGGTCAAGAAGCGCGAAGACACGCACCGCATGGCCGAGGCCAACAAGGCCTTCGCGCACTATCGCTGGTAAGTCGGCTCGAACCCCAGTCGGAATCTTAGTTATGCCACGGCAAGTACCCCTCAATCGTTGTCGCAACATCGGCATCATGGCCCACATCGATGCCGGCAAGACGACGACCACCGAGCGCATCCTGTTCTACACCGGCATCACCTACAAGATCGGTGAGGTGCACGAAGGCACCGCGATGATGGACTGGATGGAGCAGGAGCAGGAGCGCGGCATCACCATCACGTCGGCCGCGACGACCTGCACGTGGCGCGACATCAGCATCAACATCATCGACACGCCCGGCCACGTCGACTTCACCGCCGAAGTCGAGCGCTCGCTGCGCGTGCTCGACGGCGCGGTCGCCGTGTTCGACGCCGTGTCCGGCGTCGAGCCGCAGTCGGAGACGGTGTGGCGCCAGGCCGACAAGTACCGCGTGCCGCGCATCTGCTTCGTCAACAAGATGGACCGCATCGGCGCCGACTTCAAGGCGACGCTCGATCAGATCGAGACCAAGCTGCAGGCCAACCCGGTGGCCATCCAGCTGCCGATCGGCAGCGAAGACAAGTTCAAGGGCGTCATCGACCTGGTCCGGATGAAGGCCATCACGTACAAGGACGAGACGATGGGCGCCGACTACGATCGTCGAGGAGATCCCGGCCGACATGCAGGCCGACGCCAAGATCTACCGCGAGAAGCTGATCGAGAAGGTCAGCGAAGTCGACGACCAGATCCTCGAGAAGTATCTCGGCGGCGAGGAGATCTCCGAGGAGTCGATCAAGGCCGCCCTGCGCAAGCGCGTCATCACTCGGTGCGCGACGAGAAGGCGCCGTTCGTCGTCGTCATCTGCGGCTCCGCCTTCAAGAACAAGGGCGTGCAGCCGATGCTCGACGCGGTCGTCGACTACCTGCCGTCGCCGCTCGACATCCCGTCCATCGAGGGCCTCGACGTCAGCAAGGCGGAGCAGACCACGATGACGCGTCCGGCCGACGACAACGAGCCGTTCTCGGCCCTGGTGTTCAAGATCATGACCGACCCGTTCGTCGGTCAGCTCACCTTCATGCGCGTCTACTCGGGCGTGCTGACGGCCGGGTCGTCGGCCTTCAACGCCACCAAGGGCAAGAGCGAGCGCATCGGCCGCCTCCTGAAGATGCACGCCAACAAGCGTGAGGAAATCAAGGAAGTCTACGCCGGCGACATCGCCGCCGCGGTCGGCCTGAAGAGCGTGACCACCGGCGACACGATCTGCGACGAGAAGAAGCCCGTCCTGCTCGAGTCGATGGACTTCCCGGAGCCGGTCATCTCGCTGGCCATCGAGCCGAAGACCAAGGCCGACCAGGAAAAGCTGGGCCAGGGCCTCGGCAAGCTGATGGCCGAGGATCCGACCTTCCGCGTCAAGACCGACCCCGAGACCGGCCAGACGGTCATCTCGGGCATGGGCGAGCTGCACCTCGAGATCATCGTCGACCGCCTGAAGCGCGAGTTCAACGTCGAGGCCAACGTCGGCAAGCCGCAGGTCGCCTACAAGGAGACGATCACGCGCGCCGCCGAGGGCGAAGGCCGCTACATCAAGCAGACCGGCGGCCGCGGTCAGTACGGCCACGTCAAGATCAAGCTGACGCCGCGCGAGGCGGGCGAGGGCTTCGAGTTCGTCAACGACATCGTCGGCGGCACGATTCCGCGCGAGTTCATCAAGCCGATCGAGGAAGGCATCAAGGAAGCCCTGACCATGGGCGTCCTGGCCGGCTACCCGATCGACGACGTCGGCGTCGAGCTGTACGACGGTTCGTACCACGACGTCGACTCGAACGAAATGGCGTTCAAGATCGCCGGCTCGATGGCCTTCAAGGACGCCGCCCAGAGGGCCAAGCCGGTGCTCCTGGAGCCGGTCATGCGCGTCGAGGTGGTGGTGCCCGAGGAGTTCATGGGCGACATCATCGGCGACCTGAACAGCCGGCGCGGCCACATCCAGTCGATGGATGCGCGCGGCGGCACCCAGATCATCAACGCGCGCGTGCCGCTGTCCGAGATGTTCGGCTACGCGACGGAAATGCGCTCGCGGACGCAGGGCCGCGCCACCTACTCGATGCACTTCGATCGCTACGAGCAGGCGCCGAACCACATCAGTGACGAAGTGGTGAAGGGCAAGTAATCAACCACGGGGAGCTGTCAGCGCGTCACGGATGACGCGACTGGTGGCCGACGCAAGCTGACAGCTCATCACGGAGAAGGCACATGGCGAAGGAGAAATTCGATCGGTCGAAACCGCACGTCAACGTCGGGACGATTGGTCACATCGACCACGGCAAGACGACGCTGACCGCCGCGCTGACCAAGGTCGCGGCCGACAAGGGCTGGGCGAAGTTCGTCCCGTACGACGAAGTCGCCAAGGCGTCCGCGTCGCAGGGCCGCCGTGACGAGACGAAGATTCTCACCATCGCGACCAGCCACGTCGAGTACGCGACCCCGAACCGGCACTACGCGCACGTCGACTGCCCGGGCCACGCCGACTACATCAAGAACATGATCACGGGCGCCGCGCAGATGGACGGCGGCATCCTGGTCGTGAGCGCGGTCGACGGCCCGATGCCGCAGACGCGCGAGCACATGCTGCTCGCCAAGCAGGTCGACGTGCCCTACCTGGTGGTGGCGCTGAACAAGGTCGACATGGTCGACGACCCCGAGCTGCTCGACCTCGTCGAGCTCGAGGTCCGCGAGCTGCTGACGCTCGAACGGCTTCCCCGGCGACACGCTGCCGGTGGTCCGCCTGTCGGCGCTGAAGGCGCTGCACGGCGAGCAGGTCGGCGTCGACGGCGTGCTCAAGCTGATGGAAGCGCTGGACACCTACATCCCGCTGCCGCAGCGCGAGATCGACAAGCCGTTCCTGATGCCGATCGAGGACGTGTTCTCGATCTCCGGCCGCGGCACGGTCGTCACCGGCCGCGTCGAGCGCGGCAAGGTCAAGGTCGGCGAGGAAATCGAGATCGTCGGCTTCGGTCCGTCGAAGAAGAAGGTCGTCACCGGCGTCGAGATGTTCCGCAAGCTGCTCGACGAGGGCGTCGCCGGCGACAACATCGGCGTCCTGCTGCGCGGCACGGAAAAGGACGAAGTCGAGCGCGGCCAGGTGCTGTGCAAGGCCGGCTCGATCACGCCGCACACCAAGTTCAAGGGCGAGGTCTACATCCTGTCCAAGGACGAGGGCGGCCGGCACACGCCGTTCTTCAACAACTACCGTCCGCAGTTCTACATCCGCACGACCGACGTGACCGGCTCGCTCCAGCTGCCCGAGGGCGTCGAGATGGTGATGCCGGGCGACAACACCAGCGTCTCGGTCGAACTGCAGACGCCGGTGGCCATCGAGAAGGGCGCCCGCTTCGCCATCCGCGAGGGTGGCCGCACGGTCGGCGCCGGCACGATCACCGAGATCGTCGCCTAGATACGCGGCAGGGGTCGGGCGTCAGCCCGGCCCCGTGCTTCGTTCGATACGGGATCCACCCGGGTAAGTGACAGCAGGAACAGACCATGTCTGCATTCGGTGAAAAGATTCGCATCCGCCTCAAGGCGTACGACTATCGCGTCCTCGACCAGTCGACGGGCGAGATCGTCGAGACCGCCAAGCGGACGGGCGCGCGGCTCGCGGGGCCGGTACCGCTCCCGACCGAGATCAACAAGTGGACGGTGCTGCGCTCGCCGCACGTGGACAAGAAGAGCCGCGAGCAGTTCGAGATCCGGACCCACAAGCGCCTGATCGACATCTTCGAGCCGACGCCGCAGACGGTCGACGCGCTGATGAAGCTCGATCTCCCGGCCGGCGTCGACGTCGAGATCAAGGCGTTCGGCAAGGAACACAAGAAGTAGGCCCGCCATGAGTGCAACCAGCGGCTTGACCGCAATCATCGGCCGCAAGGTCGGCATGACGCAGGTGTTCGGCGCCGACGGCGTCGTCACGCCGGTGACGGTGCTCAAGGCCGGGCCGTGCGTCGTCGTCCAGACGAAGACCGTCGCCCGCGACGGCTACGAAGCCGTGCAGATCGGCTTCGTCGAAGGCAAGGCGCCGCGCGCCAACAAGGCGATGGCCGGGCACTACGCCAAGGCCAACGTGCCGCCGACCCGCGTCCGCCGCGAGGTCACGGTCGCCAAGGGCGCCGCGGCGCCGGCCGCCGGCTCGGAGATCGCCTGCTCGATGTTCGCCGCCGGTGAGACCGTCGACGTCATCGGCACCAGCAAGGGCAAGGGCTTCCAGGGCGTCATCAAGCGCCACCACTTCCGCGGCGGCGCCGCGACGCACGGCTCGATGTTCCACCGCGCGCCGGGCGGCATCGGCGCCTCGTCGTTCCCGTCGCGCGTCATCAAGGGCAAGCGGCTCCCGGGGCACATGGGTGACGACCGGGTGACGACGCGCAACCTGAAGGTGGTCAAGGTCGACGCCGACAACAACGTGCTGCTCCTCTCCGGTGCGGTGCCGGGCGCGGCGGGCAACTACGTGGTCATCCGCAAGGCGATCGCCAAGAAGCCCGATCCGCAGCCGCAGCCCGAGAAGAAGAAGGGCAAGAAGTAATGGACATCGACGTCGTCGACAGCTCCAACAAGAAGGTCGGCACGGTCGCCCTGAGCGACGAGCTCTTCGGCAAGCGCGTCAAGACCGACCTGATCTGGGAAGGCGTGGTCCACGAGCAGGCGTCCGCCCGCCGCGGCACGCACAAGGCCAAGACCCGTTCCGAGGTCCAGGGCTCGGGCAAGAAGCTGTGGAAGCAGAAGGGCACCGGCCGCGCGCGCGTGAGCGACGTCCGCAACCCGATCTGGCGCAAGGGCGGCATCGTGTTCCCGCCCGACGCCGCGCGACTACGCCTTCGCGCTGCCGAAGAAGGTCGCCAAGGGCGCGCTGCGCGAAGCGCTGGCGTTCAAGGTGCAGGCCGGCGCGGTGCGCGTCGTCGACGCGCTGTCCGTCGCCACCCCCAAGACCAAGGCCGCCGTGTCGATGCTGAAGGGCCTCGGCGCCACCGGCAAGACGCTGGTCCTCGACCTCGCCGTCGACCCGACGCTCGACCTGTCGACGCGCAACATCGCCGGCCTGTCCTACGTCGCCGCCAACCGCGTCTCGGCGCGCTCGGTGATGGACGCCGCGACGGTGGTCGTGACCAAGGTCGCGCTCGAGCGCCTGCAGGAGGCCCTGCGATGAGACTCACCGATGTCATCCGTCGGCCCCTGGTGACCGAGAAGACGTCCATCCTGAAGGAACAGGACGGCCAGTCGCTCGTGTTCCAGGTCGCCATCGACGCCACCAAGATCGAGATCAAGCAGGCCATCGAGGCGCTGCTCGGCGCCAAGGTCGCGGACGTCCGTACCGCCTCGATGCACGGCAAGGTCAAGCGCCAGGGCCGTTTCTCGGGCAAGCGTTCGGACTGGAAGAAGGCCTACGTCCGGCTGCAGGACGGCCAGAAGGTCCCTGAGTTCCTGGAAGGCGTCTAGCCGACCCTGAACAGACCACGCCAGAACGCGTCCAGGGAGCACACTCTCATGCCCATTCGCAAAGTCAAGCCCACCTCGCCCGGCCGGCGCTTCCAGGCGCTGCAGACGACCGAGGACATCACGGCGTCGAAGCCGCTCAAGGCGTTGACCGCAGCCGCTGCACAAGACGGGCGGCCGCAACAACACCGGCGAGCTGACGTCCTGGTGGCGCGGCGGCGGCCACAAGCGCGCCTACCGCATCATCGATTTCAAGCGCGACAAGCACGGCATCCCGGCCAAGGTGACGACGATCGAGTACGACCCGAACCGGTCGGCCCGCATCGCCCTCCTGGCCTACGCCGACGGCGAGCGCCGCTACATCCTGCAGCCGGCCGGCGTGAAGGTCGGCGACTCGGTGGTGTCCGGCGACACCGTCGACATCCTGCCGGGCAACGCGCTGCAGCTGAAGAACATCCCGCTCGGCACGCATGGTGCACAACGTCGAGCTGAAGCCCGGCAAGGGCGGCCAGCTGGCGCGCAGCGCCGGCGCCGGCGTCCAGGTGGTGGCCAAGGAAGGCGCCTACGTCACGCTGCGCATGCCGTCGAGCGAAGTGCGCTTCGTCAACGCGGAGTGCTTCGCGACGATCGGCCAGGTCGGCAATCTCGAGCACGAGAACGAGTCGATCGGCAAGGCCGGGCGCAACCGCTGGCTGGGCTGGAAGCCGCACAACCGCGGCGTCGCGATGAACCCGGTCGACCACCCGCTCGGCGGTGGTGAAGGCAAGACGTCGGGTGGCCGTCACCCGGTCACGCCGTGGGGCGTGCCGACCAAGGGCTACAAGACGCGCAACAACAAGCGCACGAACCGCTTCATCGTGACGCGGAGACAGAAGTAGGCCATGAGCAGATCCCTCAAGAAGGGCCCGTTCGTCGACACCTCGCTCCTCGCGAAGGTCGAGGTGATGAACCGCACGGGCGAGAAGAAGGTGATCAAGACCTGGTCGCGCCGCTCGACGGTCGTGCCCGAGATCGTCGGTCACACGATGGCCGTGCACCAGGGCAGGAAGTTCGTCCCGGTCTACATCACCGAGAACATGGTCGGCCACAAGCTCGGCGAGTTCGCGGCGACGCGGACCTTCAAGGGCCACACGACCAAGGCGGACAAGGCCGCGTCGCCGTCGGGCGGCGCGCCGAAGGCGGGGGGCTAGGTCATGGTGCAGGCATCGGCCACGGCCCGCTACGTGCGGACCTCCGCGCAGAAGGCGGGCCTCGTCCTCGATCTCATCCGCGGCAAGAGCTTCCCCGAGGCGCAGGCCACGCTGAAGTTCGCCCGCAAGGGCGTCGCCCGCGACATCCTGAAGGTGCTCGAGTCGGCGGTCGCCAACGCGAAGAACAAGGACGGCTTCGGCGGCGACGCCGAGCGGCTGTTCGTGTCGGCGTGCTTCGCCGACCAGGGCCCGTCGCAGAAGCGCGTCCGGCCGGCCCCGATGGGCCGCGCCTTCCGCGTCGTCAAGCGCACGGCGCACCTGACGGTCGCGGTCACCGAGAAGGCGGCCAAGGCCGGCGTCGCGCCGGTGCGCGGTGCGCGCAAGGGCGCCGCGCCGAAGACGGGTGGCGCGGCCATGCCGCGGCGCCGAAGTCGCGCCCGGCCAAGGCCAAGAAGGCGACCGCGTAGTCGCGGCAGTCACGCTGACGAAGAGAGACATATGGGTCAGAAGGTTCATCCCTACGGCTTCCGCCTCGGCTTCAACAAGACCTGGCGCTCGCGCTGGTTCGCCGACAAGGACTACGCCAAGCTCCTCCACGAGGATCTCAAGCTGCGCGACACGCTGAAGAAGCGGTTCGCGCACGCCGGCGTCTCCAAGATCGAGATCGAGCGCGCCGCCAACAAGCTGAAGATCGACATCTTCACCTCGCGGCCGGGCATCATCATCGGCCGCAAGGGCACCGAGGTCGACAAGCTGAAGCAGGAGATCCAGAAGAAGACCAGCCGCGAGGTCTTCATCAACATCCAGGAGATCCAGAAGCCCGAGCTCGACTCGCAGCTGATCGCCGAGTCGGTGGCGACGCAGCTCGAGAAGCGCGTCGCCTTCCGCCGCGCCATGCGCAAGGCGGTCGAATCGGCGCTGCGCTTCGGCGCGCGCGGCATCAAGGTGCGGGTGTCGGGTCGGCTGAACGGCGCGGAAATCGCCCGCTCCGAGTGGTATCTGCACGGCCAGCTGCCGCTGCAGACGCTGCGCGCCGACATCGACTACGGCTTCGCGGAAGCCAACACGACCTACGGCAAGATCGGCGTCAAGGTGTGGCTCTACAAGGGCGAGCGCCTGGTGCCGCGGACGGGGCGTGAAGAGGATTACCGCGTGCCGGGTCGCCGTGAGCCGGGGCCGCGCCGCTGAGACGGTGGCGCAGCGCGGCGCCGCGACGCGCCAGGCCGCGAACCGGCCGCTGAGAGTCGCCGCGCGTGAGCGAGAGAGACATGCATCATGTTGATGCCGAAGAAAGTCAAATTCCGGAAGCAGCAGCGCGGCCGCATGCGCGGCAAGGCGTGGCGCGGCTCCGACGTCTCGTTCGGGGATTTCGGGTTGAAGGCCATGGAGCCGTGCTGGCTCACGTCGCGGCAGATCGAGGCGGCGCGTATCGCGATGACCCGCTTCATCAAGCGCGGCGGCAAGATCTGGATCCGCGTGTTCCCCGACAAGCCGATCACCAAGAAGCCGCAGGAAACGCGCATGGGCAAGGGCAAGGGTGCGCCGGAGGAATGGGTGGCGGTGATCAAGCCGGGCCGCATCCTGTTCGAGATGGAAGGCGTCGTCGAAGTGGACGCGCGCGCCGCGATGCGCCTGGCCGCGGCCAAGCTGCCGATCGCCACGCGCTTCGCCACCCGCTTCGCGCAGGAGCGTGCGTCATGACGAAGACCGGCTGAACTTCGCGACCTGTCGGTCGACGATCTCCGCGCCAAGGCCAAGGAGCTCGACGACCAGAGCTTCCGCCTGCGCCTGCAGAAGGCGATGGGCCAGCTCGAATCGCCGATCAAGGTGCGGACCACGCGCCGCGAGCTGGCGCGCATCAAGACGATCATTCGTCAGAAGGAGCAGGCGTAATGCCCGCCCAGGAAGTCATCGGGAAGGTCGTCAGCGACAAGATGACCAAGAGCGTCGTCGTCGCCGTCGAGCGCAAGGTGCGGCACGGCCTCTACGGCAAGATGCTGCGCCGCACGACCCGCTTCATGGCCCACGACGAAGCCGGCACGGTCAAGACCGGCGACACCGTCGCCATCGTCGAGAGCCGGCCGCTCAGCCGCAGCAAGCGCTGGGTCGTCGTCCGCGTCGTCGAGAAGGCGCAGGGGATCTAGCCATGATCCAGATGCGCTCGATTCTCGACGTCGCCGACAACTCGGGGGCCCGCAAGATCGCGGTGATCAACCCGATTGGCGGCTCGATCGGCCGCTACGCGCGGCTCGGCGACCTCGTCACGGCGTCGGTCAAGGAAGCGTCGCCGGACGGCACGGTGAAGAAGGGCCAGGTCGTCAAGGCCGTCATCGTCCGCATGCGCAAGGAGCAGCGCCGCCGCGACGGCAGCTACATCCGCTTCGACCGCAACGCCGCCGTCCTCGTCAACGACTCGAACGAGCCGATCGGCACCCGCGTCTTCGGGCCGGTCGCCCGCGAGCTGCGCGAACGCCGGTTCATGAAGATCATCTCGCTCGCGCCGGAAGTGCTCTGATGAAACTCTCTGTCCGCAAGAACGACGAAGTCCAGGTGATCGCCGGCCGCGATCGCGGCAAGCGCGGCCGCGTGCTGCGCGTGCTGCCCGAGAAGGGCCGCGTGGTCGTCGAGGGCGTCAACCTGATCAAGCGCCACACCAAGGCCAACCCGCAGAAGCAGGTCAAGGGCGGCATCATCGAGCGCGAGGCGGCCATTCACGCCTCGAACGTCATGCTGATCGATCCGGACAGCAGCAAGCCGACCCGCGTCGGCCACAAGACCCTCGAGAACCAGTCGCGGGTCCGCGTCGCCCGCCGCTCCGGCAGCGTGCTGGACAAGTAAGCAGGAATCGCCATGAGCCGTTTGCGCGAGAAATATGCCAAAGAGGTGGTGCCGGCGCTCCAGAAGGAGTTCGGCTACACCAACGTGATGGCCATCCCGAAGATCGAGAAGGTCGTCGTCAACATGGGCCTCGGCGAGGCGACGTCGAACGCCAAGATCGTCGACGTCGGCGGCGAGGAGCTGGGCAAGATCACCGGCCAGCGCGCCGTCACCACCCGGGCCAAGAAGTCGATCGCGCAGTTCAAGGTGCGCCAGGGCCAGGCCATCGGCTCGATGGTCACCCTGCGCGGCGCCCAGATGTACGACTTCCTCGACCGCCTGATCTCGATCGCCCTGCCGCGCGTCCGCGACTTCCGCGGCGTGTCGCCGAAGGGCTTCGACGGCCGCGGCAACTTCACGCTCGGCCTGAAGGACCAGTTGATCTTCATGGAGATCGACTACTTGAAGGTCGACAAGGCGCGCGGCATGAACATCTCGATGGTGACCACGGCCAAGACCGACGAGGAGGCGCGGCGGCTGCTGCACCTGATCGGCATCCCGTTCCGCACCAACCAGGCGTAGGACAGAGACCATGGCGACCACCGCAAAAATCGCGAAGGAAGCGAAGAAGGCCAAGTACGCCATCCGGCACCGCAACCGCTGCCAGCGGTGCGGTCGGCCGCGGGCCTACATGCGCAAGTTCGCGCTGTGCCGCCTGTGCTTCCGCAAGCTGGCCCTCGAAGGCGACGTCACCGGCGTCACCAAGAGCAGCTGGTAAGCAGCGCGCACCACGAGTAGATCGTACGACGGAAGACCCGGTCGCCGCGGCCCATCGCCGGCGATACCCGCTTCCAGGAACGAGTAGAGAGACGATGACCGATCCGATTGCCGACATGCTGACGCGGATCCGGAACGCCACCATTGCGCATCACACGCGCGTGGACATTCCGGCTTCGACGCTCAAGCTGGAGATCGCCCGGATTCTGGAGCTCGAGGGCTACATCCAGAGCTTCAAGACGGTGGACACGCCCGACGGCGAGGGCAAGAGCGCCGTCCAGAAGACGATTCGCGTGCAGCTCAAGTACGGTCCGCGCGGCGAGCGCGTGATCACCGGCATCGAGCGGGTCAGCCGACCCGGTCGCCGGGTCTACTTCGGGCGCGAAGAGGTGCCGACGGTGCTCGGCGGCCTCGGCACCAGCATCCTGACCACCTCGCGCGGCGTGATGACCGGCCGCGAGGCGCGGCGTCAGGGCGTCGGCGGCGAAGTGCTCTGCAACGTGTGGTGAGTTGAACATGTCCCGAATCGGCAAGAAACCCATCCCGATCCCGGCCGGCGTCAAGATCCAGGTGTCGGACGGCGCCGTCGAGGTGCAGGGCCCGAAGGGCAAGCTGCGCCAGGCGCTGCCGCCCGGCATCGCCTTCAAGCAGGAAGAGGCCAATCTGGTGGCCCGTCCTGTCCGCGAAGACAGCGAGCTCGGCAAGTTCCACGGCCTGGCCCGCAGCCTGGTCGCCAACGCCGTGCTCGGCGTCACCGAAGGCTTCAAGAAGGAACTGGACATCGTCGGCGTCGGCTACCGTGCCGAGCTGAAGGGCAAGCAGGTCCAGTTCGCGCTCGGCTACTCGCACCCGGTCGTGTTCGACATCCCGACCGGCATCGACGTGGCCATCGACAAGCAGACGCACATCACCGTGACGGGCATCGACCGTCAGCTGGTGGGCCAGGTCGCGGCCGACATCCGCCGCCTGCGCAAGCCGGACCCCTACAAGCAGAAGGGCGTCCGCTACACCGGTGAAGTGCTCAAGAAGAAGGCCGGCAAGACCGGCGCGAAGTAGGGCGAGGGCGCCATGAGGATCAAGACGAAACGGGATCGACGGCATCGGATCAGCCTGCGGCTGCGCAAGCGGATCGCCGGCACGCCCGAGCGGCCGCGACTGGCGGTGTTCCGCAGCGTGTCGCACATCTACGCGCAGGTGATCGACGATCAGGCCGGCACCACGCTGGTCTCGGCGTCGACGCTCGAGCCGGCCCTCAAGGCCGCGCTGACCGAGGGCGCCAAGGGCGGCAACCTCGCCGGGGCCAAGGCCATCGGCGCGGCCCTCGCCGAACGGCTGAAGGCCAAGGGCATCACGCGCGTGGTCTTCGACCGCGGCGGCTTCCTGTACCACGGCCGGGTGAAGGCGGTCGCCGACGCGGCGCGCGAGGCGGGGCTGGAGTTCTGAACATGTTTGACTTCAAGCAGAAGATCGACGCGAGCCAGCTCGACCTGAAGGACACCGTCGTGTCCATCAACCGCGTCACCAAGGTCGTCAAGGGCGGCAAGAACCTGAGCTTCAGCGCTCTGGTCATCGTCGGCGACGGCCACGGCCACGTCGGCTTCGGCATCGGCAAGGCGAAGGAAGTGCCCTCGGCCATCAAGAAGGGCATCGAGTCGGCCAAGAAGGCGCTGATCCGCGTCCCGCTGGCCGGCACGACGCTGCCGCACGCCATCCTCGGCCGCTTCGGCGCCGGCAGCGTGCTGCTCAAGCCGGCCCCGGACGGCACCGGCATCATCGCCGGTGGCGCCGTCCGCGCCGTCGTCGAGGCGGCCGGCATCCAGAACATCCTCACCAAGTGCCTGGGCTCGGACAACCCGCACAACGTGGTGCGGGCGACCTTCGCGGGCCTGAGCGAGCTGAAGGAACCGGCCCTGGTGGCCCGGCTCCGCGGCAAGGAGCTCGAGGAGCTGGTCGGCGCCGGCGATCGGGCGTAGGAGAGGAACCCATGGCGAAGAGCGCGAACGCCGGCACGATCCGCATCAAGCAGGTGCGCAGCATCATCGGCTACGACAAGAAGCAGGGCGCGGTCGTGCGCGGGCTCGGCCTGCGCCGGATCGGCCACGAGGTCGAGGTGATCGATCACCCGGCCATGCGCGGCATGATCCAGAAGGTCCGTCACATCGTCACGGTGGTCCCCGCCGGGGCCGACAAGTAGCGCGCTGGAGCGCTGGAGCGCACGCCCGATGAGTCTCAACAATCTGCGTCCCCCCAAGGGCGCCAAGCAGTCGAAGACCCGCGTCGGTCGCGGCAAGGGTTCCGGCCTCGGCAAGACCGCCGGCCGCGGCCACAAGGGCGCCCAGTCGCGCTCGGGCTACCACTCGAAGCGCGGCTTCGAGGGCGGCCAGATGCCGCTGCACCGGCGCGTGCCGAAGCGCGGCTTCCACAACCCGTTCCGCACCGAGTACGTGGTCATCAACCTCGACACCCTCGGCGCGGCGTTCGAGGCCGGGGCGACGGTGACGCCGGACGTGCTCCGCGAGCGCGGCCTCGTCTCGAGCAGCCACAAGAAGCCGGTCAAGGTGCTGGGCCGCGGCGAGATCGCCATCGCCCTCACCATCCAGGCCGACAAGTTCAGCGGCAAGGCGGCGGAAAAGATCCAGGCGGCCGGCGGCAAGGCCGAAACGCTCGGCGCGGCCCAGTAGGGACCGCGGCCAGGGTAGGTTTCGGCCGCAGCCGCGCCGCGCTCGACGGTCCGCCAGCGGCGCCGGCTTCGGCGCGCCAAGCCGCGCTCGACGTATCGAGTTACGAGAGCATAGCGCATACATGGTCGAGAGCCTTCGCGCCATCGCCGCGATTCCGGAGCTCCGCAATCGCGTTCTCTTCACGCTGGCCATGCTGGCCGTGTTCCGCCTCGGCTCGCACATCCCGACGCCGGGCGTGAACACCGAGGCCCTTCGTGTCTTCGCCGAGCAGGCCAAGGACACGATGTTCGGCCTCTACGACATGTTCTCGGGCGGGAACCTGTCGAACGCCACGATCTTCGCGCTGGGCGTCATGCCCTACATCAGCGCGTCGATCATCATCCAGCTGCTGACCATCGTCTGGCCGTACCTCGAGCGGCTGTCGAAGGAAGGCGAGCTGGGCCGGCGCAAGATCACCCAGTACACCCGCTACAGCACCATCGCCCTGAGCCTCGTGCCAGTCGGCGGCCTACGCCTACACGCTCGAGCAGCAGTCGAACACGCTCGGCGGCCTGCCGATCGTCGCCAACCCCGGCGTCGGCTTCCTGCTGACGACGATGCTGACGATGACCACCGGCAGCGTCTTCGTGATGTGGCTGGGCGAGCAGATCACCGAGCGCGGCATCGGCAACGGCATGTCGCTGATCATCTTCGCCGGCATCGTCTCGAGCCTGCCCGGCGCGGTGCTGCTGACGCTGGACCAGCTCAAGACGGGCCAGATCGGCCTGATCCGGCTCGCCGTCATCGTCGCGCTGATGGTCGGCGTGGTGGCGGCCGTCATCTTCGTCGAGCGCGGCCACCGGCGCGTCACCGTCCAGTACGCCAAGCGCCTCGTCGGCAAGCGCGTCGCCGGCGGCACCAGCACGCACATTCCGCTGAAGGTCAACACCGGCGGCGTCATCCCGGTGATCTTCGCCTCGTCGCTGCTGGCCTTCCCGGCGACGCTGGCCGGGCTGACCGCGCCCGGACAGCTGGGTCCGCTCGCTGACCGACGCGCTCGGCTACGGGCAGCCGCTCTACATGCTGCTGTTCGTCGCCGGCATCCTGTTCTTCGCCTATTTCTACACGTCGATCGTCTTCAACCCGGACGACGTGGCCGAGAACATGCGCAAGTACGGCGGCTTCGTCCCGGGCATCCGCCCCGGCAAGCGGACCGCCGAGTACATGGACGCGATCCTCAGCAAGATCACCCTGGTCGGGGCGGTCTACCTGGCGCTGATCTCGCTGCTGCCGATCATCCTGTTCTCGGGCATCAAGCTGCGAGCATCCCGTGCATCGGCGAGCACGCTGCAGAGCGCGCTGCCGGAGTTCCTGTCGCGAAGGCCTCGGCCTGCAGTTCGCCTTCGGCGGCACCTCGATCCTGATCGTGGTCGGCGTGGCGATGGACACCGTCCAGCAGATCGAGTCGCAGCTGATCATGCGGCACTACGACAGCTTCATGAAGAAGACGCGCATCCGGGGCCGGCGCGGCTGACGATGGCTGGAGCATCCGAGGCCCTGCCGGCGCAAGCGCCGCTCCGAGTCGTCCTGCTCGGTCCGCCTGGTGCCGGCAAGGGCACGCAGGCGAGCTTGATGGCGCGCGACCACGGACTCGTGAAGATTTCGACCGGCGACATCCTCCGCGAGGCGGTCGCGCACGGCACCCGGCTCGGCCGGCAGATCCAGAGCCGCATCGAAGCGGGCAACCTGGTCGGCGACTCGACGATGGTCGAGATCGTCCAGGATCGGCTGGCGCTCGACGACGCCAAGCAGGGGCTACGTCCTCGACGGCTTCCCGCGGACGACGCCGCAGGCGCGGGCCCTCGACGCGATGATCGCGGGCGAGGCCGGCCACCTGACGATCCTGCTGATCGAGGTGCCGTTCGAGGAACTGGTCCGCCGGCTGCAGGCGCGCCGCGTGTGCGGCCGCTGCGGGCGCAACGCCGACCCCGGCCTGGCGGATGGCATCCGCTGCTCGCGCTGCGGCGGCAGTTACGTGACGCGCGTCGACGACTCCGACGGGGTCGTGCGGCAGCGCCTGACGGTGTACCTGGAGGAAACGGAGCCGCTCGTGAACTACTACGACGGACGCGCCACCTTCTTCCGGATCAACGGCATTCCTGGCGCCGAGTGCCGTCACCGCGCAAGTGCGCGATGCCCTGGCGACGTCGCGGGCGATGGCCGCCCAGGGCGGCGATGCGCCGGCAGGAGGCGCACCGTCGTGATTGTCTGCAAGTCCGCCGCCGAGCTCGAGAAGATGCGGACGGCCAACCAGCTGGTGGCGCGGGTGCTCGACGCCCTGCGCCCGCTGGTGGTGCCGGGCGCGACGACCGGCGCGATCGACGCGGAAGCCGAGCGGCTCGTCCGCGACGCCGGCGCCGAGCCGGCGTTCAAGGGGTATCGCGGCTTTCCGGCGACGGTGTGCGCCTCGATCAACCACGAGGTCGTGCACGGCATTCCGGGGCCGCGCGTGCTGCGCGAGGGCGACATCCTCTCGCTCGACATGGGCGTCAAGCTGGGCGGCTTCTACGGCGACTGCGCCGTGACGCTGCCGGTGGGGCGGATCGACGCCGGAGGCCGAGCGGCTCCTGGTCGTGACGCAGGATGCCCTGGCGCGGGGGATCGCCGCGGTGCGGGTCGGCGGCCGGGTCTCGGACATCGGCCACGCCGTGCAGCAGCACGTCGAGTCGCACGGGTATACGGTCGTCCGCGAGTTCGTCGGCCACGGGATCGGCGCCGCGCTCCACGAGGAGCCGCAGGTGCCGAACTACGGCCCGGCGGGACGCGGACCGCGGCTGGCCGAGGGCATGGTCCTGGCCATCGAGCCGATGGTCAACATGGGCAAGGCGTCGGTGAAGGTGCTGGCCGACGGCTGGACGGCGGTCACCGCCGACGGCAGCCTGTCGGCGCACTTCGAGCACTCGGTGGCGGTGACGTCGGCCGGGCCGTGGATCCTGACCGCGCTGCCGACGGCCGCGACCGTCAAGGCCGGGTCGGCACCGGCCGGGCCGGCACAGGCCGGCAACGGGGCCTGACGCCGGGAATGGCCGCCGCCGAGAGACCTGGCAACGTGGACGTCGAGGTCGAGGGCGTCGTCGAGGCGCAACTGCCGTCCGCGCTCTACCGGGTGCGGCTGGCGGACGGTGGGCCGGGGAGTCGGCCGGGCGGCCAGCCGGGGGCCGCGCACGGGACGGTCACGGCGCACCTGTCGGCGGATCCGCGGCGGAATTTCGTGCGGATCCTGGTGGGGGAGCGCGTCCGGGTGCGGTTGTCGCCCCGGGACCTCACGAGGGGCGCGATCGTCGCGAAACTGGGGCCAGGCTGAGTGGCGCCGTGGGCCGCCAGCGTCGGGCCTAGGCAAACGGTCCGGTTTCGTGGCAGTATGGGAGTTTCGTGTGGGTCCCGAACCGTGAGGCCCGCACAGAAGGCCAGGTCGGAGAACGATGAAGGTCAGGGCATCAGTCAAGCGGATGTGTGACAAGTGCAAGGTGATCCGCCGCCGCGGCGTCGTCCGCGTCATCTGCACCAACGCCAAGCACAAGCAGCGTCAGGGATAGGCATCGTATGGCACGTATCGCCGGTGTGGATCTTCCGCGTACCAAGCGCGTCGAAATCGGTCTGACCTATATTTACGGCATCGGGCGCAAGCGCTCGAACGACATTCTGACGTCCGCCGGCGTCGGTCGTGACATTCGTGTCAAGGACCTGACCGAGGACGACGTCCGGAACATCAGCCGGGTCATCGAAGAAGTGGGCGGCGTCGAGGGCGACCTTCGCAAGGAGATCTCGCTCAACATCAAGCGCCTGATGGAAATCGGCAGCTATCGCGGCCTGCGCCACCGCCGCAACCTGCCGCTCCGCGGCCAGCGCACCAAGACCAATGCCCGCACCCGCAAGGGTCCGCGGCGTGGCGCGGTCGCCAAGAAGAAGACGACGTAGCCTGACCGCGATCGATCAGAAGTTCACCATGGCCAAGACTGAAGCACCCGAAGGCGCGACGCCGGACGTCGACAAGAAGCCCAAGAAGAAGGCGTTCAAGAAGCGCGGCGAGAAGCGTGTCGTCCACCACGGCTACGCGCACATCCAGGCGTCGTTCAACAACACCGTGATCACCATCACCGACGTCGAGGGCAACGTCGTGTCGTGGTCGAGCGCCGGCGCCATCGGCTTCAAGGGCTCGCGCAAGGGCACGCCGTTCGCGGCGACCCAGGCCGCGATCAACGCCGGCAAGGCGGCGCAGGGCGTCGGCATGCGCTCGCTCGAAGTGCGGGTCAAGGGCCCGGGCGCCGGCCGCGAGTCGGCGGTCCGCGCGCTCCAGACGATCGGCATCGACGTCAAGTCGATCCGCGACGTCACGCCGATTCCGCACAACGGCTGCCGGCCGCCGAAGCGCCGCCGCGTCTGACTGTCGTCGGTCGGCGGGGCCGTTGCTCCGCCAGCCCGCGCGGGACGCTGAACAGGCTCAGCCCCGCACGGTCAACCTGGACGTCCGACCGTGGAAGATCCCTAGAGCCTGTTTACCCGCCGCAGCGCCCGAGGCGCGAAGGCGGGCCGAAACGAATCCGCCGTCGCTCCTTCGGAGCCATGGCGGACAAGGGAAATCGATGGCACGTTACAACGGTCCGGTCTGTCGCCTTTGCCGCCGCGAAGGCATGAAGCTGTTCCTCAAGGGCGAGCGCTGCTACACCGCAGAAGTGCGCGATCGAGAAGCGCAACCAGCCGCCCGGCCAGCACGGCAAGGCCCGCGCGAAGAAGGTGGTCGGCTACGGCATCCAGCTGCGCGAGAAGCAGAAGGTCAAGCGCACCTACGGCGTGCTCGAGAACCAGTTCCGCCGCTACTTCGAGACGGCGGCCCGCCACCGCGGCGTCACCGGCGTGATGCTGCTGCAGGCCCTCGAAACGCGGCTCGACAACGTCGTCTACCGCCTCGGCTTCGCCACCTCGCGCCCGCAGGCGCGCCAGCTGGTGCGGCACGGGCACCTCCTGATCAACGGCAAGAAGGTCGACATCCCGTCCTACGCGGTGCAAGATGGGCGACGAAGTGCGAGTCCGCGAGTCCAGCGCCAAGAGCGCGGTCGTGGCCCACGCGATCGACGAGGTCAAGGGCCGCGGCGTGCCGGAGTGGCTCCAGGTCGACGCCGCCAACACGCTCGGCCGGGTGCTCTCGATCCCGACGCGCGAACAGATCAACCTGCCCGTGCAGGAACAGCTCATCGTCGAGCTCTACTCGAAGTAAGGCGAAAGGACCAGACATGCTGTGGAAGGGTTTCCAGCGACCGAAGCGGCTCGAGTTCGAGCGTGAGACGGCCACCGAGCGGTTCGGCCGCTTCTACGCGCAGCCGTTCGAGCGCGGCTTCGGCACGACCATCGGCAACACGCTGCGCCGGGTCCTGCTCTCGTCGATCGAGGGCGCGGCCGTGACCGCCGTCAAGATCGACGGCGTGCAGCACGAGTTCTCGCCGATCCCCGGCGTGGTCGAGGACGCGACCGACGTCGTCCTCAACCTGAAGCAGATCCCGATCGAGATGCACACCGACGAGGTGAAGACGCTGTACATCCGCGTCGATCGCCCCGGTCCGGTGCGCGCCCGCGACATCGAGGTCGATCAGGACGTCGAGATCCTCGAGCCGGACGCCCACATCGCCACCGTCGCCGAGAAGGGCAAGCTGCACATGGAGCTGCGCGTCAAGCGCGGCCGCGGCTACGTCTCGGCCGACAAGAACTTCGACGAGGATCTCGGCATCGGCTGGATCCCGGTCGACTCGGTCCACTCGCCGGTCAAGAAGGTCAACTACCTGGTCGAGGCCGCCCGCGTCGGCCAGAACACCGACTACGACAAGCTGACGATGGACGTGTGGACCAACGGCACGGTCAGCCCGACCGAGTCGGTGGCCCTGGCGGCGCGCCTGCTGCGCCTGCACCTCGACATCTTCGTCAGCGTCAGCGAGACCAACACCGACGACGACGCCGAGCCCGGCGACGTGACGCCCGGCGTGGTCAACGAGAACCTCGACAAGAGCGTCGAGGAGCTCGAGCTGTCGGTGCGCTCCTACAACTGCCTCAAGAACGCGAACATCCGCACGCTGCGGGAGCTCGTGACCAAGACCGAGGCGGACATGCTCAAGACCAAGAACTTCGGCCGCAAGTCGCTGAACGAGATCAAGGAAATTCTCGCCGGCATGGGCCTGAGCCTCGGTATGCGCTTCGACCAGGCGGCCGCGCCCGCGTCGGAGTAGCGCGCGTCAGGAAGAGTACGACGTCATGAGACATCGAGTCGCCCATCGCAAGCTCGGTCGGGTCACCGAGCACCGCATCTCCTTGCTGCGCAACCAGGCCACGGCGCTGCTGCGGCACGAGCACATCGAGACCACGGTGCCCAAGGCGCGCGAGCTGCGCCCGTTCGTCGAGCGGCTGATCACCGTCGCCAAGCGCGGTATCGCCGCCGGCGACGCCGAGAAGAAGCTGATGAACGCCCGCCGCCACGTGGCGCAGGACCTGGCCGACACCAAGGTGGTGGACAAGCTGTTCGCCGAAGTCGCGCCGCGCTTCCAGGCGCGGCCCGGCGGCTACACCCGCCTGCTGAAGGTCGGACCGCGCCGCGGCGACAGCGCCGACATGGCGCGCATCGAGCTGGTCGGGAGCGAGTACAACCCGAACCTCGAAGCCGAGGGCGAAGGCGCTGAAGCGCCGAAGGCGAGCGGCGTGCGCGGCCGGCTGCAGGCCGCCGCCAACCGCCTGCGCGGCAAGAAGGCGGCCCCCGCCGCCGAGGGCGAGGCCGAGACGAAGAAGGCCGAGCCGAAGAAGCGCGCGACGAAGAAAGCCAAGAAGGACGAATAGCCGAGTCGGCGCGGGCGACCGCATCATCGGTCGGTCGACGAAAGGCCCCGCGAGGGGCCTTTCGTGCGTACAGCGTCCGTGTCCGCCCGCGCGTCGTCGCCATGGCTCACCTTGGATGGCGTCACGTCTCCGGGTTAGCATCTGCGCCTCGTCGCCGGTCGGTTCGCCGCGCGAGCATCTCGTTCGTCGAGCAGCGCCGGTTTCCGAAGGAGCTGTCCGTGGTCAGACTGCCGTTGGGTGTGCACCGTTCGCGTGGGGCGGTGCTGATCGTCGCGTGCCTGTTCGCCTCGTCCGCCGCATGGGCCCAGCAGCCCGACCCGCGCGTCCTCGCCAATCCCCTCGTCAAGCGCACCCTTCAGGTCGATCCCTCGACGTGGCAGACCAACGCCACGCTGTCGCCGGACGTGCGCGCCAAGGTCGACGCGACCCTGGCGCGCCACCGGGCGCTGAAGGCGTCGCGCGCCGGCCAGGAGGTCAAGGTCGGCTCGTTGCTGCGCGCCTACCAGCGCGCCGCGGCCGCTGCTGATCCGGCACCGGCGGCGCGGGTCGGCACGATGCGGCGCCGCCTGCCGATCCTCGGGGTCGAGCCCGACGGCTCGGTCCGGGCCCGCATCCACCTGCGCGGTGGTCCCGCCGCCGAAGCGGCGATCCGCGCGCTCGGTGTGCGCATCGCCCGGGTCAGCGACGATCGCCGCGTCCTGTGGGCGGCGCTCTCGGCCGCCGAGATCGATCGCCGTCGCGGCCCAGGCCGGCGTCGCCCGGATCACCCCGATCGTCGGCGCCAAGGTCGACGCCGGGTCGGTGCTGTCGGAAGGTGTGGCTGCGCTGCGGGCCGATCGCGTCCAGAACCGGCTGCGGGTCAGCGGCAAGAAAGTCCGCATCGGCGTCATCTCGGACGGCATCGAGAGCGTCGCCGCGCCCGCCGCGACCGGCGACATCCCGGCGACCAAGGCCGGCCTGCCGCGGATCGAGCTGTGCCCGCTGAACGACAACGTCGGCGACGAAGGCACGGCGATGCTCGAGATCGTGCACGACGTCGCGCCGGGCGCCGCGCTGGCGTTCTGCCCGGCCTTCGGCGACACGGGCGAGCAGGGGCTCGCCGACGCGGTGACCTGGCTGGCGACGCAGGCCTTCGGCGGCAAGGGCGCCGACGTGATCGTCGACGACGTCGGCTACCTCACCGAGCCGTTCTTCCAGGACGGCGTCATCGCCCAGGCCGTCGACGCGGCGGTGGCCGGCGGCGTGTCGTATTTCTCGTCCGCGGGCAACTCGGCCGACGCGCACTACGAGCACGTCTACCGGGACATCGTGCCCGGCGACGACTTGATCTTCCCGTTCGACACGCACGACTTCGGCACCGTCGCCGGGCTGCCGCCCGACATCGGCTGGGACGGTGTCGTCGCCGGCAACGGCAACTTCTTTGCGGCCTTCCTGCAGTGGAACGATCCGTTCGGCGGGGCGGCGAACGACTACGACATCTACATCTTCGACGCCGACGGCGACCTCGCCGGCGATCCGGCCAGCGACTTCCCGGCCGGTTCGCCCGGCTTCGACGAGCAGGACGGCGACGACGATCCGATCGAGGTCGCCTTCATCTTCAACGACTTCCCCGGACCGACCCCGGTCGGCGAGGTGAAGGGCTTCTTCATGGTCATCGACCGCTTCTTCGCCGATCCCGTCGAAGCTGCTCGAACTGCAGTTCAACGGCTTCTTCGCCGTCGACCCGGCCAAGAACATCGCCGAGGGCAGCGTCTTCGGGCACGCCGCCAGCCGCGGCGCGATGGCCGTCGCGGCCACCGGCGCGGTCGAGAACATCGACGGCACGCCCAACCCCGGCCTCGACGTCATCGAGGAGTTCAGCTCGCGCGGGCCGTCGCGGATCTTCTTCACCCCGACCGGCGCGCCGGCGCCGGACGTGCGCCGCAAGCCGAACACGACCGCGGTCGACGGCACCGCGGTGACCGGCGTCAACTTCTTCACGCCGTTCTTCGGGACGTCCGCCTCGGCGCCGCACGCCGCCGCCGTCGCGGTGCTGCTCAAGGACGTCGACCCGGGCCTGAGCCCGGCCGGCATCGCCCGCATCCTGCGCGAGACCGCGCTCGAGCGCGGCACGCCCGGTTTCGACACGACGTGGGGCTTCGGGCTCATCGACGCCTACGCCGCCGCGAAGCGTGCCGGCCAGGTCGGCAACAGCCCGCTCTACTGGGTGTGCCTGCCGACGAAGCGCGGCATCCAGCTGCTCGTGCCGGAGTTCCTCATTCCGGCATCGCTCGCGCTCGGCCTCGACTTCGGCCGCTGCGACTAGTGGCCCGTATCAGTCATTCCGGTAGTGGATCTCGGGCGCGGCGCCCGGCTGGCCAGGCGCGAGGAGCGCGCAAATCGGGGATTTGTCAGCGACGAGCAACGCCGCCAGGCGGGATGCCCCGCTCGAGAGGCACTATCGAAATGACTGATACGGGCCACTAGTGGGCCGTCCTGGTGATTTCCTTCCGTTTGCCCTCGTCTCCGCCGTCTCGCCGCGTCGGCCGTTCTGCAGAGCCCGGCATGACGCGTGGGCCTTCGAGAGCGGCGACTGACGCGACGCCCGAGGTGCTCAGCGGCAGAGCACCTGGTCGATGCGCATCGTGAATGGCGAGGCCGTGCCGCGCCGCAGGCCGAACTTCGGGTCGATCGTTGGATTTGGGCGCGACACCCTGGTGCCGCAGATCTGTCGTGGCTCCAGGGTCGGCGCGACTCGCTTCAGGCGCCATCCGGTTCCCGGCTCCAGGCTGGGATCCCGAACAGCCGCAAGAGCGGCTTCATCGGCGCGACACGCTCGAGGTCCGCGGGCTTCGATGGCGGCAGCGCGGGCGACGGCGCCTGCGCAGGTAGCGCTGCCAAACCGATCAGGACGACGAAGCAGGAAACCGCCGCGACGTGTGACTGCTGACGCATGGCGTGACTCCTTCGCTGCTGTACCCCGTGGTGACTCTGGCGCGGCTCGGTGGATCGCGTCGGGCGTTCGATCGGGCGACCGTTGCGGAGCAGCGCCGACGCAGCGCAGCCACGCGAGACGGACGGTCGACGTGCTCGCCGGTCCTGCGATGACGCTCGAGCCGACGTCCTGGCTGGCCGGGCGCGCCGGCTCGCTCTCCGGTCTACTCGGCCTCGACCTCGTGCCCGGCCTTCTGCGCTTTCGCGGTGGCCACGATCTTCGCCTGCTGGTGTGACGGCACTTCGTCGTAGTGCGAGTAGGTCATCGAGTAGGCGCCGCGACCGCCGGTCGCCGACGTCAGGTGCTGCTCGTAGGTCAGCATCTCGGCCATCGGCACCTGGGCGCGGATGATCGTGGTCGTGCCGCGCGTGTCCATGCCGGCGATGCGGCCGCGGCGGCCGTTGAGATCGCCCATCAGGTCGCCGGCGTACTCGCTGGGCGCCTGCACCTCGACGTGCATCACCGGTTCGAGCAGCGTCGGGCGGGCCCGGGCCATCGCGTCCTTGAACGCCAGCTGCGCCGGCCATCTTGAACGACAGCTCGTTCGAGTCGACCGGATGGAACGAGCCGTCGACGACGGTGGCGCGGAAGTCGACCATCGGATACCCGGCCAGATAGCCGCGCAGGCGCGCCTCCTGGATGCCCTTCTCGACGGCCGGCACGTACTGGCGCGGGATCGATCCGCCGAACGTGTCGTCGATGAACTCGAAGTCGGCGCCGCGCGGCAGCGGCTCGACCTTGATCGTGCAGTCGCCGAACTGGCCGTGGCCACCGGTCTGCTTCTTGTGGCGGCCGTGCGCCTCGGCCGGCGCGCCGATGGTTTCGCGGTAGGGCACGCGCGGCAGCTTGAGCGTCACGTCGACGCCGAACCGCCGCTTCAGCTTGGCGACGGTCACCTCGATGTGCAGCTGACCCTGGCCCGAGAGCAGCTGATCCTTGGTCTGCGGGTCGCGGTCGAAATGGACCGTCGGATCCTCCTCCTGCAGGCGGTGCAGCGCCGAGCTGATCTTGTCTTCGTCGCCGCGCGTCTTCGGCTCGATGGCGTAGGCGAGTACCGGAGCCGGGAACGCCAGCGGCGGGAAGGTGAGGCCGCCAGCCTTGTCGGCACAGCGTGTCGCCGCTCTGCGTCTCCTTCAGCTTGGCGACCGCACCGAGGTCGCCGGCCTTCACCTCGGGCACGGACGTGTGCGTCTTGCCTTGGACGACCAACAGATGGCCCAGGCGCTCCGTCGCGTCGCCGCGGGACGCGTTGGTGGCGGTGGTGTCGGACAGCAGCCGGCCGGTGACGACCCGGAACAGCGTGATGCGGCCGGCGAACGCATCGGCGACGGTGCGCCAGACGAACGCGCTGGTGGGACCGCTGTCGCTGGCCGCGATCGTGGTCGGCGTGCCGTCCTTGGCGAGCGCCTGGAACGGTCGATCGGCGGGGGAGGGGACGAGCCGCACCAGCGCGTCGAGCAGCGGCTGCATGGCGACGTTGGTCAGCGCCGACGTGCAGAGCACGGGGAAGATCTTGCTGTCGGCGACGGCGCGCGCCAGGCCGGCCGCCAGCTCGTCGTTGGTGAGCGTGCCCTCGTCGAAGAAGCGCGCCATCAGGGCGTCGTCGGCCTCGGCGACGAGCTCGACCAGCGTCTCGCGCGCCGCTGCGGATTCGGCGGCCAGGGACGCCGGAATCGCCCAGATCTTGACCGCGCCGCTGCCGTCCGGGAGATAGGTCATGGCCTGCATGGTCAGCAGGTTGACGACGCCCTGGAAGCCGCGCTCGGTGCCGACCGGCGAGCGTGATCGGCACGACGGTGCGGCCGAAGGCCTCGCGCAGCGACTCGAGCGTGCGATCGAGGCTGGCGCGATCGCGATCGAGGCGGTTGACCGCGATCAGCCGCGGGAGGCCAGCCTCGGCGGCCGCCTGCCAGACGGCTTCGGTCTGCACCTGGACGCCCGATACCGCGTCGACGACGACGAGCACCGCCTCGACGACGCGAAGCGCGCCGCGCGTGTCGGTCAGGAGGTTGCCGACGCCCGGCGTATCGATGAGGTTGATCTTGGTCTTCTGCCACTCGAGCCAGGCGAGGCTCGAGCCGAGCGTGTGCTTCCGGGCGATCGCTTCCTCGTCGTAGTCGGTCACGGTCGTCCCTTCGTCGACCTTGCCGAGTCGGTTCACCGCGCCGGCGGTGAAGAGGAGCGCGCTCGCGAGCTGCGTCTTGCCGGCCCCGGAATGGCCGGCCAGGGCGACGTTACGGATGGCGGGGGCATCGAAGACACGCATTGCTGCAAGGCTCCTTGTGATGTCCGCACGTGCGGGGTCCGTGTTGGGCGACGAGTGGGCCGATGATACGCCAGCCGGCGCGGAAGGGCCACCTGCCGGATGGGAGGGCGGGGAGGGGACGAGTAGGACTGGAGGAAGGCGCGAAAAGCGACGCGGAGGACCACTCTTGATGCTGCGACGGTTGCGGCTGCCGGTGCGGGTGCGGACGAAAGCGTCTCCGTTCGTCCTCCGTTGCTCCGCTTCTCCTGTGATGCCCTCTCCGTTTCCTCCGTCCCCTCCGTTCACTCGTAGCGCAGGGCCTCGATGGGGTCGAGCCGGGCCGCCTTGAAGGCCGGAAAGATGCCGAAGAAGATGCCCACCGTCGCCGAGAAGCCGATGCCGATGGCGAAGGACCACCAGGGCAGCGAGATGGGGAAGCCCGAGAGCAGGTTGATCAGCCAGCCGATCGTCGCCCCCAGGACGACGCCGGCGACCCCGCCGAGGGAGGTCAGGAACACCGCCTCGAGCAGGAACTGCCACAGGATCTCGCGGCGGCGCGCGCCGAGCGCCTTGCGCACGCCGATCTCCCGCGTCCGCTCGGTGACGCTGATGGTCATGATCGCCATCACGCCGATGCCACCCACCATCAGCGCGATCGACGAGATGACGACCAGCGCGAGGAAGATGCCGCCGCTGATCCGCTCCCAGACCTGGAGCATCGCCGCCTGGGTCGCGATGTCGAAGTCGTTCTCCTGATCGAGGCGCAGGCCGTGCCGGGCCCGCATGATCTCCTCGACCTCCCGCATCGCCGCCGCCTGCGTCACGTCGTCGCGCGGGATCACGATCATCGCGATGTCGCGGTGGATGATGCCGAAGATGCGCAGCGCGTCGGCGCCGTAGACCTTCTGCCAGGTCGTGTGCGGGATGAGGGCGAACTCGTCGGCCTGGGTGCCGCCGAGCGGGTTGGGCCGCTTGCCGAACACGCCGACCACCGTGTACTGCGTGCGGCCGATGCGCACCAGCTTCCCGATCGGATCGGCGGCCGGGAAGAGGGTGTTGCCGGGCGCGTTGCCCAGCACGACGACGTTGCGGCGCCGGTCGACCTCGGCCTGGGTGAAGACGCGGCCGGCGTCGAGCGGGATCGAAAAGCTCTGGCCGTAGTTGGCGGTCGAGCCCGATCACGCGCATGCGCTTGGTGGCGGCGCTGCCGTAGGTCATGCGCTCGTCGCGCGGGCCGATCATGCCGCCGACCTGCAGCGCGACCGAGTCGATCAGCGGCGAGGCCTCGCACGGCGTCGGCGTCGTCGATGCTGATGTTCGGCCGCTTGATCAGGTCGCGGAACGACTTGCCCTGCGAGCGGCTGACGATAGCTGAACTTGGCGACGAACATCGTCGTCGGCCCCATCTGCCGGAACATGTCCTTGAACGACTCGTCGAAGCCGCGGAGCAGGGCCGTGACGCTGACGATCGAGGTGATGCCGATGACGACGCCGAGGATGGTCAGGGCCGAGCGCAGCTTGTTGCTGCGCAGCGTCTCCACCGCCATCGTGAAGATCTCGCGGAGGAGCCCGGCGCGCAGTCCGGCGATGGCCATGCTCACGCTACTCGTACCGCAGCGCCTCGATGGGGTCGAGCCGGGCCGCCTTGAAGGCCGGGAAGATGCCGAAGAAGATGCCGACCGAGGCCGAGAAGCCGATGCCGATGGCGAACGACCACCACGGCAGCGAGATCGGGAAGCCCGTCAGGATGTTGATCAGCCAGCCGATCGATGCCCCCAGGACGATGCCGATGAGGCCGCCGAGCGAGGTCAGGAACACGGCCTCGAGCATGAACTGCCAGAGAATCTCGCGGCGCCGCGCGCCGAGCGCCTTGCGGACGCCGATCTCGCGGGTCCGCTCGGTGACGCTGATGGTCATGATGGCCATCACGCCGATGCCGCCGACCATCAGGGCGATCGACGAGATCACGACCAGCGCCAGGAAGATGCCGCTGCTGATCCGCTCCCAGACCTTGAACAGGGCGTCCTGCGTGCCGATGTCGAAGTCGCTCTCCTGGTCGAGGCGCAGCCCGTGCCGGGCCCGCATGATTTCCTCGACCTCGCGCATGGCGGTGGCCTGGGGGACCTCGTCGCGCGGGATCACGATGATCGACACGTCGCGGTGGACGATGCCGAAGATGCGCAGCGCGTCGGCGCCGTAGACCTTCTGCCAGGTCGTGTGCGGGATGATCGCGAACTCGTCGGCCTGGCTGCCGCCGAGCGGGTTGGGCCGCTTGCCGAACACGCCGACCACCGTGTACTGCGTCCGGCCGATGCGGATCAGCTTGCCGATCGGATCGGCGGCCGGGAAGAGGGCGTTGCCGGGCGCGTTGCCCAGCACCACCACGTTGCGGCGGCGATCGACCTCGGCCTGGGTGAAGACGCGGCCGGCCTCGAGCGGGATCGAGTTGGTCTCGCCGAAGTTGGCGCTGGCCCCGATCACGCCCATGCGCTTGGTGGCGTTGTTGCCGTAGGTGAACCGCTCGGGCCTGGTGCCCGGTCCGCCGCCGAGCTGCACGGCCACCGAGTCCACCAGCGGCGAGCGCTCGATGGCGTGCGCGTCCTCGATGGTGATGTTCGGCCGCTTGATCAGGTCGCGGAACTCCTTGCCCTGCGAGAAGCTGACGAAGCTGAACTTCGTCACGAACATCGTCTTCGGGCCGATCTGGCGGAACAGGTCCTTGAACGACTCGTCGAAGCCGCGGATCAGCGCCGTCATGCTGACGATCGAGGTGATGCCGATGACCACGCCGAGGATCGTCAACGCCGAGCGCATCTTGTTGGTGCGCAGCGTGTCGACGGCCATCGTCAGGATCTCCTGGAGGAGACCTGCGCGGAGCCCGGACGATGCCATCAGTCGTTCCTCACTGTCGTCCCGCGGCGGTCATTCGCGACGCAGCGCCTCGATCGGGTCGAGGCTGGCGGCGCGGATGGCCGGATAGAGGCCGAAGAAGAGGCCGACGACCGCGGTCATGCCGATGCCCATCACCACCGCCCACAGCTCGACCTTCGCCGGCAGCGGCGTGAGCTGGGCGACGATCAGCGCGGCGACGAAGCCGAGCAGCGTGCCGACCAGTCCGCCGGCGACCGACAGCGTCGTCGATTCCGTGAGGATCTGCCAGACGATGTCGCGCTTGCGGGCGCCGAGCGCCTTGCGCAGGCCGATCTCGCGGGTGCGCTCGCTGACGACCATCAGCATGATGTTCATGATGACGACGCCGCCGACCACCAGCGACAGCCCGACCACGCCGATGAGCACCGAGAACGCGCCGGCGGTGAAGGCGCGGAAGATGTTCATGATCGTGTCCGAGGTGTACATCCCGAAGTTGTCGGGCTCCTTCGGTCCGAGCTTGCGCAGCGAGCGCAGCGCGACGCGGGCCTCGTCCATCGTCCGCTCGATCTGCATCGGGTCGCGCGGCTTGACCGTCAGCTCGAGGCTGCGCCGCGAGCCGAACAGCTTCTGGAAGCCGCCGAGCGGGATCACGATGAACTCGTCCTGCGAGTTGCCGAACAGCGAGCCCTTCTCCTCGTTGATGCCGATGACCCGGAAATGGACGCCGCGGATCTGCACGCTGCGGTCGATCGGGTTGGCGCCCTTGAACAGCCGTTCGGCGGTGCCGTAGCCGAGGAAGCACACCGGGCGCGACGACTCGACCTCGAAGCGGCTGGGCAGCCGGCCGAACTCCGGGTCGTAGCCGGCGAACTCGAGGTACTCCTTGGAGACGCCCCGGATCTGCACGCTGTCGAGCTGTTCGTCGCGGTAGACGACGGGCGCCCCGTTGTAGGACTGGGCCATCACCGCTTCGATGGTCTCGCTGGCCTTGGCCAGCGTGTCGAGCTCGACCAGCGTGACGCGCGGGTTGTTGCGCTGCCGCTCTTCCTCTTCCTCGCTGGTCGTCGGGCCCTGCCGTTCGACCTTGAAGGTGCCGGCGCCGACGTCGCTCAGGATGGCGTCCGAGACGTAGCTGTTCATGCCGCGGATCAGCGACACCACCGCGATGATCGACGTCACCGCGACGATGTTGCCGAGCACCGTCATGAACGAGCGCAGCTTGCCGGCCCAGATGGCGGCCAGCGCGAGTCGGATGGCGTCGATGAACTTCTGCATGCGCGGTGGCCCGAGTCAGGGCTGTCAGGTCAGGTGCGGTCCTTCGGCTCCTCGGGTTTCACGACGTCGCCGTCCTTCAAGTCGCGCACCGAATTGAAGGGGCCGGTGATGACCTCGTCGCCAGCCTTGAGGCCGGTCAGCACCTCGAAGTACTTGTCGCCGGCGATGCCGGTCTTGACCGGGATGAAGGCGGCCTTGGCGTCCTTGATCAGGAAGACGCCCTCGGTGTCCTTCCGCGTCTGCCCGGCCGGCAGCGGATCGGTGGAGCTCGGCCGCGGCGTGTCTTGGCCTTCGGGTCGGGCTTGGGCTGCGGCGACGATCTTGCCGGCCGCGTCGTAGATCAGCTCGCGCACCGCCATCGCCTGGATCGGCACCGCGACGGCCTTGCTGCGCGTCGCGGTCGTGACGTCCGCGGTGCAGGTGAAGCCGGGCCGGACCTCGGGGATCTCGCCGTCGATGGTGACCGTCACCTTGAAGTTGGTGGCCGTCTGGCCGCTCTGGCCGGCCGCCGCCTGGACGATCGGGCTGTTGCCGACCTCGGTGACCTTGCCGGTGAAGGTCTTGTCCGGGATGGCGTCGATCTTGACCTTGGCGATCTGGCCGATCTGGACGAACGGGATGTCGGTTTCGTCGACCTCGACCTCGGCTTCGATGATCGACATGTCGGCGATCTGGAGCAGCACCGTGCCGGCGTTGTTCATCGTGCCGATGACCACCGTCTCGCCGGCCTCGATGTTGCGCCGGACGATCAGGCCGTCGATGGGCGACTCGATGCGCGTCCGCGACAGCTCGTACTCCGCGCTCGACACCGTCGCCGCGGTCTCCTGGATGCGCTGCCCCTGGGTCGCCGAGCGCCCTGCTCGGCGTCGCGCAGCTGCGTCTCGCGCACCTTGACCTCGCTCTCGGCCTGGTCGAGGGCCTGGCGGGTCGTCAGCTGCTGGGCCCAGAGCTCGCGGGCCCGGCGCAGGTTCTCGCGCGACAGCGCCAGGTTCTCGCGCGACGCGGCGACGCTGCTGCGCAGCTGCTCGAGCTGCGAGCGGGCCGCGGCGAGACCGGCCGCGGTGCGGCTGGTGGCCGTCCGCTGGTTGCGCGGGTCGATCTGCATCAGGAACTGGCCCTTCTTCACCTTCTGGCCTTCGTCCACCGCGAGCTCGACGACGCGTCCCATCGTGTCCGCGGCGATGTTGACCGTGGTCCGCGCCTGGATCTTGCCGGAAGCCGAGACGATCGCCTCGAGGTCGCGCTGCTAGGACCTTCTCGGTGGTGACCGTCTTGCCCGGGGTGCGCTTCATCCAGACGTTGCCGGCGACGGCGCCGCCGAGCAGGAGGACCGCGACCACGCCGATGAGGACCTTCTTCCCAGTGGACACCTACGAACCTCCAGCAAAGGCGGCCTTGACGGCGCCGACGACGACGGCAATGACCAGGTAGACACCGGCGAGGCCCATGAAGATGGGCGCCGTCCGGCGGCGGTAGAGCACCCCGAGGCCGATGGCGAGGACGAAGAGGCCCAGGAAGATCGTCAGATCGAGCGCACTGAAGAAGCCCGGGACGAAGCCCTTCTCCGCCAACGCGTTGCCGATGCCGGCGAGGCTGGTCACGTTGGTGTCGCTCGCCATGAAGTAGTTGATCAGGGCGTTGATGGCGCCGGCGACCGTGCCGACGACGCCGGAATGCACGTAGACCGCCAGCACCTGCTTGTAGGACGCGCTGCCGCCGGTGATGGCGAACACGCCCAGCAGGATGCCCGGCGACGGCGAACGTCATCAGGGGCATGAAGATCAGGATGGCGATCGGCGGGAAGTAGCGTCCGATCGAGGCGGCCATCTCGGCCGCTTCCTGCGACGCGCCGGCTTCCAGCTGCTGCTTCAGGATGATGTCGCGGCCGACGTCGCTCATCATGAAGGCCGCGACGGCCACGACCGTGATGGCGGTGGTCAGCACGAGCATGCCGACCCAGCGGGGCCACGAGACGACGTTCTCGAACGTCGCCTTCGGCGCGGTGAGGATGCCGATGAAGCGCTGCACCAGCGAGAGCGGAGCGGCCCCACCGGAGTGGGCGGACGGAGGCTGTGCCATAGGTTTGTAGGCTCGCGGAAACGGCCGGAGATCGGCCGCCTATTGTATCCTCGCTCGCTACATACGTGGCCGAGCCGGGCGATGTTCGATATCGGCCAGCCCGGACACCGGAGCCTCCGGCTCCGGTTGGTCGAGCGCGGCCGGCTTCGGTCAGGCCGCCCGCTGCTCCGCAGCGGGCGAGCCAGTAACGAATCCGGCCTTGCCGCGCACTGCTTTCGCAGTGGGCGAGCCCGTAGCGAATCGTCCGGGCCATCCAGGCCGTGGCGCGGTTCGGACAATCGACGACGCACTGGAAGGGCAGGCGAAGTGGGGATCCGAGAACGCGTTCGGGCGATGGCGATCGCCGGGGTATTGCTGGCGGCGGGCGCCGGGAGCGCGGCTGGCCAGGCGGCCGGGGCCGGCGGCGTCGAAGTGCTGGGCGTCCGGGCGCAGGGGATGGCCGGCGCCTTCGTCGCAGTCGCCGACGACGCCACCGCCATCTACTGGAATCCGGCCGGGCTCGCCACCGGGGACCTGTTCTCGATGGCGGCCGAGCGGTCGCACGTGTCGCTGCCGTCGGCGGGCGGCGATGCCACGCTGCGCACTGGCGCCATCCTCATCGGCGCCCCACCCCTCGGCGCTGGGCTACTACCGACTGGGCGCCACCCACGTGGTGCCGGTGAACGTCCTCCAGTCGATCGGCGATCACCTGAACGTCGGCGGAGTGGTGAAGGGGGTCTGGAGCGACGGCATCGACGGCGGCACGCACGGCCGGCTGGACGTCGATCTCGGCGTGATGGTCCGGACCGAGGCGTGGCGTGTCGGGCTCGTCCTCCGCAACCTGACCGAGCCGTCGTTCGGGCCGGAGGTCATCGCCTTCGGCGGCAACCGCTTCCGTCTGGAGCGCCACGCCCGCCTGGGCGTCGCCGTCTTTCCGCGCGACGGCCTGACCCTCGCCGTGGACGCCGACCTGGTGCCGCTCGACGCGCTGGACGGCCGGCGACGGGCCGTCGCGGTCGGCGCCGAGCAGAAGGTGGCGCCGCGCCTCGTCCTCCGCGGCGGCGTCCGCGCCCAGACCATCGACGGCGCCCGTCCGTCGGCGAGCGTCGGCGGCAGCGTCGAAGTCCGGCCCTCGATCTGGGCCGATGTCCAGGCCACCGGCGGCGGCGACCGCGCCGACCGCGGCTGGACGGTCGGCCTGCGCTTCGTCTACTGAGGAACAGAGGGGACGGAGAGAGCGGATTCACAGGAGGAACGGAGAAGCGGAGGCCAAACGAAGGAATGTCCGCTCCGCTCGTCCGCTGATCCTCCGTTCCTCCTGTCGAGTCTTCGTCCCTCCGTTCCCTCCGTCCCCCCCGTTCCCTCCTGTTCCAGAACTGCACACCGATCCCGTAAGTCGCATCTCACATTGAGACATCGGCCGCGCCGTGTGCGGGGCGGCCGGCGTGTGCGGTGACGAACGGTGTCGCTCGGACGTCGGCCGGCCCGGCGCACGACGACCGCCGGTGCGTGCATCTCCGTGCAGTCGTGCGCGCTCCTGACCGTTCCGGCGGCGGCGGCCCGACCGAATGAAGGGGTTGCCCGATCGTGCCGATTGACAACTTGCGTCAGCGCCTGGCGTGGAAGTTGCCTCGTGTGACACCGGATTGTGCCGCCATGGATCACGGCGGCGGCCCGGTGTCGGCGGCGGGGCACGGCATCAGGCTGCGCGTCCGGGCACATGACGGGCTCCGGTGACACGGCCGACGGCGGGACGGTGAGCGGTCCCGCCAGGCGACGAGAAGCTTCACGTGCGCGGTGGTCCGTCCCGGACCGCCGGCACCCTGTTTCGGCAACGACGACGGCGACGACGACGCATCCATGGCTGTTCGGCTCGGCGAACTCCTGCTCCGCGAAAAGCGCATCACTCCCGCCCAGCTGCAGGAGGCCCTGAACCATCAGAAGGCCAACGGCGGCAAGCTGGGGATGACCCTCGTCAAGCTGGGGATGGTGAAGGACGAGGAAATCACCGCCCTCCTCAGCCGCCAGTACGGCGTTCCGTTCATCAACCTCGCCCAGTTCGACATCGACGCGTCGGTCCTCAAGCTGATTCCCGCCGAGACCGCGCAGAAGTACCAGATCGTGCCGATCGGCCGGTCCGGCGCGACGCTCACGATCGCGATGACGGACCCGACCAACGTCTTCGCGCTCGACGACATCAAGTTCATGACGGGCTACAACGTCGAGCCCGTCGTCGCCTCCGAGACCGCCGTCGGCGAGGCCATCCAGAAGTACTACCAGAGCGGCGGCGCCGGCCGGCAGGGCGGAACCGCCAACGGTGGCGGCGGCGGCAGCAGCATGAACGCCGCGGCAGCCGCCAACACGCTCGATCTGGCGACGCGCAGCCTCGAGGAGTCGGTCACCGGCGACGAAGTCGAGGTGCTCGAGGAAATCGAGGAGCTCGACGTCACCTCGCTCGAGAAGCAGGGTGGCGAGGCCCCGGTCATCCGGATGGTCAACCTGCTGCTGATGTCCTCGATCCAGAAGGGCGCCAGCGACATCCACATCGAGCCCTACGAGCGCGAGTTCCGCGTCCGCTTCCGCATCGACGGCATCCTCTACGCGGTGATGCAGCCGCCCATGAAGTTCAAGGATGCGATCACGTCGCGCATCAAGATCATGGCCCAGCCTGGACATCGCCGAGAAGCGCCTGCCGCAGGACGGCCGCATCAAGCTGCGCTTCAGCGACAACGGCACCAGCAAGGAGATCGACTTCCGCGTCTCCTGCCTGCCGACGCTGTTCGGCGAGAAGATCGTCATGCGTCTCCTCGACAAGGAGAAGCTGATGCTCGACATGACGCGCCTCGGCTTCGAGCCCGAGTCGCTGGCGCCGCCTCGAGCGGCAGATCGCCAAGCCCTGGGGCATGTGCCTGGTCACCGGCCCCACCGGCAGCGGCAAGACCAACACGCTGTATTCGTCCATCAGCAAGCTGAACACGATGGACACGAACATCATGACCGCGGAAGACCCGGTCGAGTTCAACCTCCCGGGCGTCAACCAGGTCAACGTCAAGGACTCCATCGGCCTCAACTTCGCGGCCGCCCTGCGCTCGTTCCTGCGCCAGGATCCGAACATCATCCTCGTCGGCGAAATCCGCGACTTCGAAACCGCGGAAATCGCCGTCAAGGCCGCGCTCACCGGCCACCTCGTGCTCTCGACGCTGCACACCAACGACGCGCCGAGCACGATCAGCCGCCTGATGAACATGGGCATCGAGCCGTTCCTCGTGGCGAGCTCGGTCAACCTGATCTGCGCCCAGCGCCTCGTCCGCCGCCTGTGCAAGTTCTGCAAGGAGGCGCATCCGCTGCCGCCGCAGGGCTTCATCGACGTCGGCATGCCGGAAGAGGACGCCGAGACGGCGACCGCGTTCCGGCCGGTCGGCTGCGACAAGTGCAACAACACCGGTTACAAGGGCCGCGTCGGTCTCTACGAGGTCATGGAGGTCAGCGAGGGGCTGCGCGAGATGATCCTCAGCGGCGCGTCGTCGATGGACCTGCGCCGGACGGCGCGCGACGAAGGCATGTTCACGCTGCGCGAGAGCGGACTGTGCAAGGTCCGCGAGGGCGTCACGTCGATCGAGGAAGTGGTGCGCGAAACCGTGAAGTAGGTGACTGTGCCCCCTTCCAGCCGGGAGGGCGCCCGCGACGGTTACAGAACCGTCGGGCTGGGGGCCAAAAGCGTGCGGGTATCGCCCCGCACGCGCCGCCCGCGGACGGCGCCGACGGCCCGGAAGTGGCCGGTGCCGCGACGGGAACGGGCGGAAAGTCGGGACTGATGGGCCGGTTGGAACCGGCCTTGCTTTGCATCGGGACGGAATCACTATGTCGCTGCCTACGCTGCCAGAGCTTCTCAAGACGACCGTCGAACTGGGCGGGTCGGATCTGCACATCGCCACCAACACGCCGCCCCAGGTCCGGGTGCACGGCAAACTGCAGCGGCTGAACCTGCCGTCGATGTCGCCGTCCGACACCAAGCAGCTGGTCTACAGCGTCTGCACCGACGCGCAGAAGAAGCGCTTCGAGGAGTCGCTGGAGCTGGACTTCTCGTTCGGCATCAAGGGCACCGGCCGCTTCCGCTGCAACGTCTTCAACCAGCGCGGCGCCACCGGCGCCGTCTACCGCGTCATCCCCGAGAAGATCCGCAGCTTCCAGGAACTGGCCCTGCCGCCGGTGCTGGCCAAGCTGGCCGAGCGGCCGCGCGGTCTGGTCCTCGTCACCGGGCCGACCGGCTCGGGCAAGTCGACGACCCTGGCGGCGATGCTCGACAAGATCAACACCGAGCGGGCCGAGCACATCCTCACCATCGAGGACCCGATCGAGTACATCCACAACCACAAGGGCTGCCTGGTCAACCAGCGCGAAGTCCACAGCGACACCAACAGCTTCACCATGGCGCTGCGGGCCGCCCTGCGTGAAGATCCGGACGTCGTGCTCATCGGCGAAATGCGCGACCTCGAGACGATCGAAGCGGCGCTGCGCATCGCCGAAACCGGCCACCTCACCTTCGCGACGCTGCACACCAACTCCGCGTCGCAGACGATCAACCGCATCATCGACGTCTTCCCGGCGCACCAGCAGGGGCAGATTCGCACCCAGCTGTCGCTGGTCATCGAAGGCATCGTCTGTCAGACGCTGCTGCGCAAGGCGAGCGGCCCGGGCCGGACCGTCGCGCTCGAGATCATGGTGCCGACGCCGGCCATCCGGAACCTGATTCGCGAGGACAAGATCCACCAGATCTACTCGGCGATGCAGACCGGCCAGGAAAAGCTCGGGATGCAGACGCTGAACCAGTGTCTGACCACCCTCTACCTGGGCAAGCAGATCACGATGGAAACGGCCCTGACCGCCTCGTCGAACAAGGACGAGCTGACCGACATGATTTCGCGCGGCACCGGCGTGGTGCCCGGCGCCGGCCTCGGCCGGACGCAGCAGACGCCGCCGTCCCTGCTGCGGAAGTAGCCGAGCGACGTGACCGGCGCGTGATGACAAGGAACTGACGATGCCTACTTTTGCTTTTGCAGGACGGACCCGGGCGGGCGAACTGGTCAACGGCGAGCGACTCGCCGACTCGGTCGACGCCGCCGTCGCGATGCTCCGGCGCGAGCAGATTCTCGTGACCAAGATCAGCGCGGTCAAGGAGAAGGCCAAGGAAGACAAGAGCCAGCAGAAGTTCCGGGCCAAGAAGATCCCGTCGAAGAGCCTGGCCATCTTCACCCGCCAGTTCTCGGTGATGATCGACGCCGGCCTGCCGCTCGTGCAGTGTCTCGACATCCTCGGCCGGCAGGAGCCGCACAAGGGATTCGCCAGCGTCATCCTGGCGACCCGGAGCGAAGTGGAAGGCGGCGCGTCGCTGGCCGACGCGATGCGCCGGCACCCGAAGGCGTTCGACACCCTCTACGTCAACATGGTGGCGGCCGGCGAGGCGGGCGGTATCCTCGACACGATTCTCAAGCGCCTGGCCATCTACATCGAGAAGAACGTCAAGCTGCAGGGCCAGGTCAAGGCCGCGATGATCTACCCGACGGCGGTCATGACGATCGCCGGCCTGGTCGTGGCGGTCATCCTGTGGAAGGTCATCCCGACCTTCGCCGAGCTGTTCGCCGGCCTCGGCGCCGAGCTGCCGCTGCCGACCCGTGTCGTCATCTGGGCCAGCAACTCCTTCGTCAAGGCGATGCCGTTCATGATCGTCGGCGTCATCGCCTCCATCTTCGGCCTGCGCGCCTTCTACGCCACCTCCGGCGGCCGTCGCACGGTCGACAGCTTCCTGCTCAGACTGCCGATCCTCGGGATGATTCTGCGCAAGATCGCCGTCGCCCGGTTCTGCCGCACGCTGTCGACGCTGATGGCGTCGGGCGTGCCGATCCTCGACGGCCTGGAGATCACGGCCCGCACCGCCGGCAACTCCGTGATCGAGGACGCCATCATGGTCACGCGCCAGAGCATCGAGCGCGGCGAGACGGTCTCGGCGCCGCTCGAGAAGACCAGGGTGTTTCCGGCGATGGTCACCCAGATGATCAACGTCGGCGAGACGACCGGCGCCCTCGACGCGATGCTCTCGAAGATCGCCGACTTCTACGAAGAGGAAGTCGATACGGCTGTCGCCGGCCTGATGACCCTGCTCGAGCCGGTCATGATCGCCATCCTCGGCGTCATCGTCGGCGGCATCGTCATCTCGATGTATATGCCCATCTTCAAGCTCATCGAGAAGCTCTCGTAAGCCCGTCGACGGATTTCGAATTCACGTCGACCTGCTTATGGCCTCCGGCACTCACGCACCGCCATCCCCACCCCGGGCGGGGATGGCGGGCCCACCCGTCGGCCAGGCCACGCCGGCCGACGGCCAGCGGCGGCGGCTGTTGTGGCTGATCGCCCTCCGCCCGCTCCTGGTGGGCGTGATTCTCGGCGCCGGCCTGTTCGTCGACTCGCCGAGCCCGAAAGGGCTGCCGCGCGAGTTCGCGATCTACCTGCTCGAAGCCGTCGGCGCGCTGTCGGTGCTCTACCTGTGCTCGCGGCGCATCCACGCGCGCTGGCCGTGGCTCGTCGAGGCGCAGCTGATCATCGACGTGTCGCGTCGTCTCCAGCATCCTCATCCTGACCGGCGGGTTCCATTCCGACTTCGTCGCGCTCTTCGTGCTGCCGATCCTCGGCGGCAGCGTCCTGCGGCTGTCGCGCGGCGGCATGACGGTCGCGCTGTGGAGCGGCATCAGCTTCGGCGTGATCGTGGCGTCGCAGTACGGCCTGGTCATCCCGCGGCCGGAACACTGGGGCCTGAGCAACGCCATCCTGCCGCTGCCCTCGCCGCGCTACGCCTTCTATTCGGTCGGCGTCCACATCATCGCCTTCATCGCGGTGGCCCGGCTGACCGGCTACCTCGCGCAGAGCCTGCACCGCTCCGATCAGGACCTGCGCGCCGCGTCGTCGGCCATCGCCGACCTCCAGGCCTTCAACCAGCTGGTCATCGACAGCATGAGCGGCGGCCTGGCCGCCACCGACGCGGACGGCCGGATCGTGATGTTCAACCGGGCCGCGGAAGCGATCACCGGGCACCACGCCGCGCTGGTGCGCGGGCAGTCGGCGACCGACGTGCTGCAACTGCCGGTGGAGCTCCGCGGCGCCCTCGGCGAAACCGTCGCCAGCGGCCGCGGCCGCCGCGTCATCTACCCGTTCACGATGCGCGACGGCAGCCAGCTCGAGATGGGCCTGACGCTCGGGCCGCTCATGACGGCGAACGGCGCCGGCTACCTGTTCACGTTCCAGGACGTCACCGAGCTCAAGCGGCTGGAGCGCGAGGCCGAGACGCAGAAGCGGCTGGCCGCCGTCGGCCAGATGGCGGCCGGCATCGCCCACGAGATCCGCAACCCGCTGGCGTCGATGTCGGGCTCGATGCAGGTGCTGCGGCAGGAGCTGGAGCTCGAGCCCGAGCAGGCGCAGCTGTTCGACATCGTGCTGCGCGAGTCGGACCGCCTGAACCAGACCATCCGGGACTTCCTCAGCTATGCCCGCCCGTCGCAGGGCCAGACGTCGCCGGTCGACATGGCCACGGTGATCCAGGACGCCGCCCGCCTGCTGCGCAACAGCCCGGACTGCACCGCCGCGCACCAGATCGAGTGCGCCGCCGACAGCGCCATCACGCTCCACGCCGTCGAGGCGCAGATGCGCCAGATCGTGTGGAACCTGGCCACCAACGCCCTGCGCGCGATGCCGACCGGCGGCACCCTGCGCCTGCATGTCGGCGTCAACGGCAGCGCCGACGCCGGCGTCAGCGTCGGCGGTCCGGCCGTCGTGCTCTCGGTGAGCGACGACGGCGTCGGGATTCCCGCCGAGGACCTCGATCGCATCTTCCAGCCGTTCCACGGCGGATTCGCCAAGGGCGCGGGCCTCGGCCTCGCCATCGTCCACCGCATCGTCAGCGACCAGGGCGGCTCGATTGCCGTCCACTCGCAGGCCGGCCGTGGCACCACGATCGACGTCATCCTGCCGGCGCAACGGCGGGCGGAGATCGCCGCCTAGCGCGGCGAAAGGGACCCTTGGGACAGCAGGTCGATCTCGACACGCGGCACCGATCCGCCGACCACGCGGCGGCGGGAGCGCGCACCGCGCGCATCCTGGTCGTCGACGACGAGCGCTCGATGCGCGAGCTCCTGGCCATCGTGCTCGGACGCGAGGGCTACGAGGTCGTGGTGGCGGAGAACGGCCGGCAGGCCCTCGACGAGCTCGAGCGCCGGCCGGTCGATCTGCTGATCTCGGACATCCACATGCCCGACATGACCGGGCTCGACGTGCTGCGCACGGCGAAGGGGATGAACCCGGACCTCGCCGGCATCATGGTCACGGCCTTCGCCTCGACCGAGACGGCGATCGAGGCGCTCCGGATGGGCGCCTACGACTACATCCACAAGCCGTTCAACGTCGACGAACTGAAGATCGTCGTGCACGGCGCGCTCGAGCGCCGGCAGTTGAAGCGCGAGAACGTCCTGCTCAAGCGGGCGCTCGGCGAGCGGCACCAGTTCTCGAACATCATCGGCCGCAGCGAGTCGATGCTGGCGGTGTTCGAGCTGATCGAGACGATCGCGCAGACGACCAGCACCGTGCTGGTGACGGGGGAGTCGGGCACCGGCAAGGAGCTGGCCGCCCGCGCCATCCACTTCAACTCGCCGCGCAAGGATCGGCCGTTCGTGGCCGTCAACTGCGGCGCGCTGACCGAAACGCTGCTCGAATCCGAGCTGTTCGGCCACGTGCGCGGCGCCTTCACCGGCGCCGCGACCAACAAGAAGGGCCTCATCGAAGTCGCCGAGCGCGGCACGATCTTCCTCGACGAGATCGGCGAGATGAGCCCGTTGATGCAGGTCAAGCTGCTCCGCGTGCTGCAGGAGCGCGTCTTCCGGCGCGTCGGCGGCACCGACGAGATCGCCGCCGACATCCGCATCATCACCGCCACCAACCGCGACCTGGTGCAGATGGTGGCGGAGAACAAGTTCCGCGAGGACCTCTACTACCGGATCAACGTGATCCCGCTGCACCTGCCGCCGCTGCGCGAGCGCGGCGAGGACATCCCGATGCTGGCCGAGCACTTCGTCACGCGCTTCGCGGCGGAGCTGGGCAAGCCCGTGCAGGGCCTGGCGGCCGAGAGCCTGTCGCTGCTCGTGCAGTACCACTGGCCCGGCAACATCCGCGAGCTCGAGAACGCGATGGAGCGGGCGGTCGCCCTCGAGCGGACGCCGGTGATCCTCCCGGCCAGCCTGACGGCCGCGGTCCGGGCCGCGGGTGCTGGCGGGACGGCCGCGCCCGCCGAGGACGTCCTCGAGGCCGACACGCTGCCCGACTCGGGGTTCGACCTCGAACGCCACGTCCGCGAGATCGAGCGCCAGTACATCACCGAGGCGCTGCGCCGGACCGACGGCGTCAAGGTGAAGGCCGCCGATCTGCTCGGCATGAGCTTCCGCTCGTTCCGCTACTACGCCAAGAAATACGGGCTCTAGACCGACCGGCGAGCCTGGCAGCCCGCCCCGCCGCCAGCTCGCCCGCCCGCCCTGTCCGGCGCCCGCTGCCGCCCTGCCACGCTGTCGGCGGCGCCGGCAGTCGCCGACGCCGCAGCGCGTGTCGGAATCCCGCCGCATCACCTCGACCGAGCGTCCGACCGAAGCCGGCCGGCGCCCGTGCCGGTCCCGGCGGCGCCGGGGTGCGCAATTCCGGCCTTCCCGCGCGGCCGGACGTCTCAAGAACGGCGACCCGGCAGGCGCGTTCCGGCCTGCCTGCTGTCGGGCAACTGACAACCAGCGACAGTCGACTGACAGGATTTGGCGGCCGGTCCAGGTACACTGACTGAGGCTGGCGCTCGAAGTTGCGAACATCTGCACCGCTGGCGGTCGACCACCGGATGAGCTGTGGAAGCCGTAAGTAGTGACCGATTAGACATTTGTCCCCCGTTGCGGGGGTCGTTGGCCAGGATGGCGAGCGACTCCCGGAGCAGCTGGCAACAGAGTTGCTCTAAGGATGGGCGCCGCGACCGATTGCCTGGGATGTTCAGTCGGGCGGCGGGGAGGATCCGGACCACCGGGTCCGGACAATACTTTCTGCTAGCTAGGAGTGCCAGACATGAAGATCCGAGATACCAAGGGCTTTACCCTCATCGAACTGCTGATCGTCGTCGCCATCATCGGCATCATCGCGGCGATCGCCATCCCGGGCCTGCTCCGGGCGCGTATGTCGGGCAACGAGGCTTCGGCCATCGGCTCGATGCGCGCGATTTCGAGCGGCGAAGCCGTCTACTCGTCGTCGGCGGCGTCGGGCGGCTACTCCGCCACGCTGACGACGCTGGGCGATGCTCTGCCCGAACAGCACCGCGCCGTTCCTCTCGGCCGACCTGACGGTGGCCGCGAGCGTGATCAAGAGCGGCTACACGATCACGATGGCGCGCCGCGAACCGTCGCGGTGGCCGGTCCGCTGGACTGCAACGGCACGGCGAGCACGACGCGCCTACTACGCGACGGCGCTTCCGCTGAGCCTCGGCACGTCGGGCAACCGCGCGTTCGCGATCGAACACGGTCGGCACGGTGTGGCAGGACCAGGACGGTTCGGCGGTTCCGGCGGAGCCGTTCGTCATCGCCGGCGACGTGAAGCCGATTCAGTAACGTTCGTTCTCACTCCGCTCGACGCCTCACGGCTGAGAGCTCGACGAGCCAGGGTTCGGTTCCGCTTCGCGGGCCGCACCCTGGCTCTCTCGCGTACGGGCCGACCTCGTCGCGGACCTCGCCGCCGCCAGGTCCGCCGCCGCTCGTCGCGCTGCCGGCGATTGGCCGGGATACTGACGCGAAGTGTCAGGTCCGCGAGCCACGGCTCGCCGGCTCCTCACGCGGCTGCGCATCGATGCGCGCCGATCTGGCGCCGCCGACCAGACGCGCGCCTGGTATGGGAGTTGCTCTTCAGCTGGACGTCCCGACATGAGCCGGGACGCACAGCGAGGAAGGCAGCACCATGAGGCGCACATCGCACGGATTCACCCTGATTGAGCTGCTGATCGTCGTCGCGATCATCGGCATCATCGCCGCGATTGCCATCCCGGGGCTCCTCCGCGCGCGCATGAGCGCCAACGAGGCGGCCACCATCGGCTCGGTGCGGTCCGTCGTCAGCTCGCAGATGAACTACGCCGCCTCCGCCGCGCATGGCGGCTACGCGCCGACGCTCCCGCGGCTTGGCGTGCTGTGCCCCGGCAGCGCCGTGCCGTTCCTCTCCAGCGAGCTGACGGGCGCCGTCATCGTGCAGAAGAGCGGCTACTCGGTCGAGATGCAACCGGCGACCGGCGCCGCCGTGGGCGACAACGACTGCAACGGCGTGCCGACCGCCGGCGGCTTCTACATCACGGCGGTGGCCGTCATGCCCGGGCTCACGGGCAACCGCGCGTTTGCCTCGAGCCACGGCGGGAGCATCTGGGAGAACACCGCCTCCGGCGCGGCGGCGCCGCCCGAGGCCGCACTGATCGCGGCGCCCACGCCGTCCATCCGTCCGCTGCGCTGAGCGCGGCGGAACACCGACATTTTTTGGCCATGGGTGACAGCGCTCGACGGCACGACGTGACGCAAACCGGCCGGGCGCCGCGCACAGGCGTGCAACGCCCGACACCGGCGAATGCCGAACGGCTGAGCACGATGTTTGCTGAGGAATCGATCATGACGCCCACACGCTCGCACGCCGCTCCCGTCTCCCCACGTGCCGGTTTCACGCTCATCGAGCTGCTGATGGTCGTCGCCATCATCGGCGTCATCGCCTCGATCGGCATCCCGTCGCTCAGCGCGGCCCGCGCCTCGGCGAACGAGGCCTCGGCCATCGGCTCGGCGCGCACGGCCTCGTCGGGGCAGTCGGCCTACGCGTTCGCCTGCGGCGAAGGCGCCTACGCGCCGTCGGCCCTTCAGCTCAGCCTGGGCGGCTTCGTCGGACCGGAGTTCGCCCTGCCGATCAAGCACGGCTTCGCCTTCACCCTGACCGTCGGCGACCTCGGCGTGCTCGGCCCGATCGACTGCGACGGGAACCCGACGGTGACCGACTTCTACTTCTCGGCGACGCCGATCACGCCGAGCCTGGGACGGCGGGGCTTCGCCGTCGACGAAACCGGCGGCATCTGGGTCGACATCGCGGGAGTCGCCCCGGTCGAGCCGTTCGTCGAGGCCGGCACCATCGCGCCGCTGCGCTGAGGAGAAGAGACCGTGGCCCTGTCCCTCGTATCCCGTTCCGAAGGCCGCCGCACCACCGCGATGGGGCCGGCGTCGCGTGACGGTCTCCGCGCCCTCGCCGCGGCCTGGCGTGCATCGCAGGAGCCCACCGTTCGGCCCGTGGCTCGCGTCATGCCGCCGGCTCGGCGCGCCTGCGTCCGCCGCCGGCGACGAGCCCTCGTACTGGCCGGACGGCCCGTCGGCCGCCTGACCGCCGCCGTTCTCGCCGACCCCCGTCCCTGCCGTCGCGGCCCTGGCCGACGCCTGCGTCGGCGTCCGGGCGCGTGCTACGATCAGCCCGCCCGACCCTGGGCCCGCGGACATGACGTCCCGAGCGACCCTCCTTCTCGCCTGCACGCTCCTCGGTCTCGCGGCTGCTTCGGCCGCGACCTGGGTCCACGCCGATCTGGTCCGACATCCCGACCTCGCCAGCGTCTGTGACGTCAGCGCCACCGTGAACTGCACCGAGGCCTACGGCAGCACCTATGGCAAGCTCGCCGGGGTGCCGGTGGCCGTCCTGGGCGTGCTCTTCTTCGGCGGGCTGCTGATCCTGCAACTCGGCGCGCGGCGTGCTGCGCGTGCCCGACCCGCAGCACGTCGGCGCCTACGTGTTCCTCCTGTCGCTGCCCGGCGTGGCGTTCGCCGCCTACCTGGCGATTGCCTCGTGGTTCGTGCTCCACGTGGTCTGTCTGCTGTGCGTCGCGATCGACCTCGCGACGCTCGGTGTGTGTGTGATCGGTGCCCTCATGACTCGATTCCCGTTCGCTTCACTGCCCGGCCGTCTGGCCGGTGACCTCAAGTCCCTCCGAGCCCGGCCCGTGGCCGCGATCGTCGGCGCCGCCTTCGTCGCCGCCGCCGTCGCGCTGCTGGCGCTCTTTCCGCGCGCGGCCGCCGAGCCGGTCTTCGCGGCGGAGGGCGAGACGCCCGAGTTCGTCGCCCCGCCGCCCGCCGAGGAGGCGCTGCCGCAGGCCTCGCAGGTCAGCGACTACATGAACACCGCGACCCGGCGGATGATTCCGGTCGACGCGGCCGGCGCCGTGGTCGTCGTGGTCAAGTTCAACGACTACCAGTGCCCGCCGTGCGGCAGCACGTTCCAGGCCTACAAGCCGCTCAAGGCGAAGTGGGACAAGGAGGCGCCGGGCAAGGTCAAGTTCGTGACCAAGGACTTCCCGCTGGAAGGCGGAGTGCAACGCCGTCCATCCCGCAGGGGCCGCACCCGATCGCCTGCGAGGCCGCCGCCGCCGTCCGCATGGCCCGCAAGCAGGGCAAGGCCGAGGCCCTCGAGGACTGGCTGTTCGCCAACCAGCCGACGCTGACCCCGGACGGGCTGAAGCGGGCCGTCCGGGACATCGGCGGCGTGGCCGACTTCGACGCCCAGTATCCGAAGGTCCTCGGCGACGTGAAGACCGACACGTCGCTGGGCGGCTTCCTGGGCGTCCGTTCCACCCCGACCTTCTTCGTCAACGGCATCCAGATGCCCGACAACCGGGTCCCGATCATGGACCTGGCCATCGAACACGAGCTGCGGCGGGCCGGCGCCCGGAAGTAAACCTTCCGGGCCCGCGAGCCGATTTCCTGGCGGTCATGCCCGCGATTGAAACGCACGCGCTTGCCAAGGACTACGCGGTCGGCTTCTGGCGGCCGCGGCCGTACCGCGCCCTCGACGGCCTGACCCTCTCGGTCGAGCCAGGGGAGGTCTTCGGCTTCCTGGGGCCCAACGGCGCCGGCAAGACGACCACCCTCAAGCTGCTGATGCAGCTCGTCTACCCGACGTCGGGGACGGCGTCGATCCTCGGCCGGCCGCTCGGCGACCTCGAGATGAAGCGCCGGATCGGCTTCCTGCCCGAGAACCCCTACTTCTACGACTACCTGACGGCCGAGGAGCTGCTCACCTACTTCGCCGGCCTGTTCGGCTACAAGGGCGCCGACCGGGCGAAGCGGGTCGGCACGCCTGCTCGACGAGGTCGGCCTCGGGGCCGAGCGGCGCCTCCAGCTGCGGAAGTTCTCCAAGGGCATGATCCAGCGCGTCGGCCTGGCCCAGACGCTGATCAACGACCCCGAGGTGATCTTCCTCGACGAGCCGATGTCGGGTCTCGACCCGCTCGGCCGCCGCGACGTCCGGGCCCTGATCCTGCGGCTGCGCGACGAGGGCCGGACCGTGTTCTTCAGCTCGCACATCCTCTCGGACGCCGAGTCGCTGTGCAGCCGCATCGCCATCGTGGCCAAGGGCCGGCTGATGGCCGCGGGCACGCTCGCCGATCTCGTGACGGCGCAGCTCAAGGGCTGGGAAATCATCGTCGACGGCGATGCCGCAGGCACCGCCGGACGGCGCACGCCGGCGTCCGCGCCGTCACCACCATCGCCGCCGGCCGCTACGCCGTCGACGCCCTGCCGACGTCCGACCCGCTGCGGCTGGCGCACGAGCTGACCGCGAACGGCGGCCGCCTCGTGTCGATCACCCAGGTCCACGACACGCTCGAGGATCTGTTCGTCCGCCAGGTCGATCAGGCGTCGGGCACCGATCGCTTCGCGGCCAGGGGCCGCCGTCGCGGCAGGAGGTGCGCGATGAGCGCCATGGTGTCGGTGCCGACGGTGGTGCGCATCGCGGCCAACGTCTTCAAGGAGTCGGTGCGCGACAAGGTCCTCTACAGCATCGTGCTGTTCGCGGTGATCGTCATCGTCGCCTCGCTGCTGCTCGGCCAGCTCACCGCCGGCCAGGAAGTGAAGATCATCAAGGACCTCGGCCTGGCGGCGATCTCGCTGTTCGGGCACTTCATCGCCATCTTCATCGGCATCGGCCTGGTGTCGAAGGAAGTCGAACGGCGCAGCATCTACGCGCTGCTGGCCAAGCCGATGAGCCGCACCGAGTTCCTCGTCGGCAAGTTCTTCGGCCTGCTCTCGACGCTGACGGTCAACGTCTCGGTGATGACCGCGGCGCTGGTGGCGGTGCTCGCCGTCTACGGGGCGCTGACGCCGGTGGAGATGACGAAGGCGTGGGAAGCGCCGGCGACCGATCCGCGCATCGCCATCGCCGCCTTCCTGATCCTCGCCGAGCTCGCCGTCGTCACCGCGATCGCCGTCTTCTTCTCGACGTTCACCAGCCCGGTGCTGGCCGCGGCCTTCACCGTCGGCCTGGTCATCGCCGGCCAGTTCAGCGCCGACCTGAAGAACTTCGAGCAGGTCGTCGAGAGCGCGCCGGTCGCGTGGGGCGCCCGCGCCCTCTACTACGTGCTGCCCAATCTGGCCCCGTTCGACGTCAAGAGCCAGTTCGTGCACGCCCAGCCGATCCCGCCGGCCTACGTCGCCCTGACGGTGGGCTACGGCGTGCTCTACGTCGGTGCGCTGCTGACGATGGCGTCGCTGCTCTTCTCGCGCCGGGACTTCAAATGAGCGGCCGCCTGCCCATCACCCCGATCCTGCTCGCCGTCGGCACGCTGCTCGCCGCCGCGGTCGGGCTGCAGGTGCAGCGGGATCGACGCTTCGCGACCGATCAGCCGGCCGAGCAGGTGCTCTACGTGCAGTCGCCGGAGGTGGCGCGGCGCATGGCGCTCTCCTACGACGTGCTCGCCGCCGACGTCTACTGGATCCGCGCCCTGCAGCACTTCGGCAAGGCCCGCAAGGTGACCGAGCAGGAACGCGAGTACGAGCTGCTCTATCCGCTGCTCGACATGGCGACCGGCCTCGATCCGTACTTCAACATCGCCTATCGCTTCGGCGCGATCTTCCTGTCCGAGGGCAAGCCGGCCGGGCCCGGCCGGCCCGACCTGGCCGAAAAGCTGCTCCTCAAAGGGCTGGCCGCGCAGCCCAACAAGTGGGAGTACATGCAGGACATCGGCTTCGTCCACTTCTGGGCGATGCAGGATTACAAAGGCGCGGCCGAGTGGTTCGAGCGCGGCAGCCGGCTGCCTGGCGCCGCGTGGTTCCTCAAGCCGCTCGCCGCGACGACGCTGGCGCAGGGCGGTCACCGCAGCGCGTCGCGGACGATCTTCCGCGTGCTCGCCGAGTCGGGCGAGAGCGACTGGATCCGCAAGGATGCGGCGCGCCGGCTGCGCCAGCTCGATGCGATGGACGCGATGGACGCGCTGCAGCAGGTCGTCGCGACGTATCGCCAGCGCGGCGGCCCGACGCCGATGACCTGGGAAGGGCTGGTGCGCGCCGGCTATCTGCGCGCCATCCCGACCGATGCCGACGGCTTCGTCTTCACGCTCGGGCCGTGGAGCGGCGACGTGTCGCTCGGCGAGAAATCGACGCTGGCGCCGTTGCCCAAGCAGCCGCCCCGACCGTCCCAGAATCCGGCGGCCGGCTTCGTGACCCCGATCGATCTCGCGGCCATGCCGGTGGCCGCGCTGGCCGCGGCGCTCGGCCTGATCGGTCTCACCATCGGCAGCTTCCTCAACGTCTGCATCTACCGCATCCCGCTCGGCCAGTCGATCGTCCACCCGCCGTCGCGGTGCATGCGCTGCGGCAAGGCGCTGCGCTGGTACCACAACGTGCCGGTCCTGAGCTGGATCGTGCTGCGCGGCCGCTGCGGGTTCTGTCGCGAACCGGTCTCGGTCCGCTATCCCGCCGTCGAACTGCTGACCGGCGTCGTCTTCGCCGCGCACGCGTTCGTCTTCGAGCCCGGGCCGCTGCTCGCTGGTGCGCCTGGTGTTCGCCGCCGTCCTGATCGTGCTGGCCTTCATCGACATCGATCACCGCATCCTGCCCGACTCGATGACGCTCACCGGGATCCCGCTCGGCGTGCTCGCCAGCGTGTGGCTGCCGCCCGGCTGGCGTGACGCCCTGATCGGCGTCGCGCTCGGCGGCGGCAGTCTCTGGCTGATCGCCGAGGCCTACTATCGCTGGCGCGGGGTCGAAGGGATGGGCATGGGCGACGTGAAGATGCTGGCGATGATCGGCGCCGTGCTCGGCTGGCGCGCCGTCGTCGTCACGCTGGTGCTCAGCTCGTGCAGCGGCGCCCTGGTCGGCGCCGCGATGATGTCGCGGGCCCAGGACGGCCTGCGCTACGCGCTGCCGTTCGGCACCTTCCTCTCGCTCGGGGCGCTCGTCGCCAGCCTGGTCGGCGAGCCGCTGGTGGCCTGGTACCTGTCGTTCTATCCGTGACCACGACCCCGCTGCTGCCGCTGATCGGCCTCTCGATCGGGCTGTTCGCCCTGGTGGCGTGCCTCGTCTTCGCCATCATCAAGCTGCGCCGGGCCGGGAAGGCGACATCGGCCCCGGGCGCCGATCGGCTGTCCGAGGAGGCGTTCGCCGCGGCGACGATCCAGGCGGCCCTCGGCCACCGGGCGGTCCCGGCTGGCGGGGCCCTGCCGCCGGCGGCGCCTGTCGACGACGGGCGATGGACTCGACGGCGCGCTCCTCGAGGCGCTGCCGGTCGGGCTGATCGCGACGGACGAGGCCGGGGTGGTGCGGCGCTGCACCGCCCACGCCCGCGAGTGGCTCGGCCTCGCCCGGCGCCGGCACCGGCCATCCGTTTCGCTCGACGTTGAGCCGGTGGCCGGCCGTTGCGGATGCCGTGGCCGCCGTCCACGCCGGCGATGCGCCGGACGCCACCGTGATCGCCGACGAGGCCTTCCCGTCTGGCCGACTGTCGCTGACCGTCGTCCGCTGGACGCCGCGCAGCGGCCGCGGCGGCGCGCTGGCCGTGCTCGGCCCGGCGCCGGCGTCCGCGCCTGACACCTCGGCCCGCGAGGACGTCGCGCGCGAGCCGGGCGCCGCCGGCGTCCCCGAGGCGGCCCGGCTGGCCAGCGGCCTGGCGCACGAGCTCGCCAACAGCCTCACCACCGTCCACGGCTACGCCCACATGATCGATCGCCGCGGCCTCGACCCGGCCGATCGGACGGCGCTCGAGCACATCACCACCAGCTCGGAAAAGATGCTGACGACGGTCGAGGCGTTCCGCGCGCTGGTGCGTCCGCTGCCCGTCACGACGACGACGTTCGCGCCGGTGGACGCGGTGCGGGCGGCCATCGACCTGGCGCGGCAGGAGGCGGGGCTGCCCGACGCCAAGGTCGCCCTGACGCCGGCGCCGACCGCCACCGTCCACGCCGATCGCGTGCTGATCGAAGAGGCGATCGCCGGCGTGATCCGCAACGCCATCGAGGCGACGGCGCAGTTGCCGGCGGCGCCGCCGGTGACCGTGACCGTCGGCCAGCCCGCTGGCGGCCGCGTCGAGATCGTCGTCACGGATCGTGGGCCCGGCGTCCCGGCAGGACGTGCGTCCGCGCATGTTCCAGCCGTTCCTCACCGACAAGCCCGGGCACGACGGCCTCGGCCTCGCCCGCACCGCGCAGGTCCTGCGCGCGCATCCAGGCGCCGCGATCGCGTTCGACGCATCCCGCCGACGGTGGCCTCGTGGTCACCATCGCCCTGCCGCAGTCCGCCTGATCTCGGCTGGCGCCGTGCCGCGTGCCGCCGTCGTGGTGGCGCGCAGGTTCTGCGTCTGCCGGCGCCCGTGGCCGCGCAACTTCTGAGGCGTCGGGCAGACCGCCGCTCCGCTCCATGGGCGCGCAGGCCCGACTTCACGCGCGGTTCCGGCGATCGCGTCGCCCGGGGCCGGCGCGGCGCGCCGTTTGCTCCTGACCGACCGGGGCCGGCAGGAGGGCGCAATGCAGGACGATCGGGGTTTCTCGCTGGTGGAGGCCATGGCGGCGATGGCGCTGGTGGTCGCGGTCGTGGTGGCGGTCTCGACCGCGCTGCTGGCCGGCCGCGTCATGGCCGGCCACGAGCGCGAGCAGGCGATCGGGCGATCGGCCGCCCAGGCGCGGCTGGCGACGCTGGCCTCACTGCCGTTCCACATGATCGAGGGGATCGCCGGCGTTCCGGAAGCCGTCACCGACACCACGACGGACGTCGCGGCCGATCCGATCGGACCGGGCGGCATCGGGCTGCGCCCGTCGCCCGGCGATGCGCTGTGGCTCGATCGGGCCGGCTACGTCGACTACCTCGACGCGATGGGCCGCGGCCTCGGCTCGAGCGCGCTGGCCCGGACGCGAGCCGCCTACGTGCGCCGCTGGGCGGTCGGCCGGCAGGGCGGCGCCGCCGGCGCCGGCGAGGTCGCGTCGATCGTCGTACTCGTGGCGCCGATGGCGGCGGCGGCTCGCGCCGCGGCTCGCGATCCGACCCGGATCGCCGACGAGGCCGGGGTGGTCGTGCAGCGGGGCGCGCGGAGCCGCCAGGCGTCATGAGGGGCGCATCGCTGGTCGAGCTGCTGGTCGCCCTGGCGATCGTCCTGGTGATGGCGGGGCTGGCCGCGCGGGCGGTGATCGAGGCATCGGATGCGGTCGCCTGGCAATCCGCCGCCAGCGAGCTGTCGCAGCGGGCCGAGGCGCTCGCGCAGCTCCTCACCGCCGACCTCACCGCGGCCGGCGCGGGCCCGCGCGCGCGCCTGGCCTCCGGCCGACCCCTCGCTCGAACCGATGCGCCTGCGGGCGTGGCTGCCGCCGATCCTGCCGCGGATCGTCGCCCTCGACGGCGCTGACGCCGACGACACGGCGGCGAGCGATCGGCTGTCGATCCTGACCGTCGCCGACGGAGCCCCGCAGGCGGTCGTGCGACGGTGGCCGCCGCGGTGGCGCTTCGTGCCGGGGCCGACCTGTCCGGCTCTCGTCGACGGCTGCGGGTTCGGCGACGGCCTGCCGGTGCTCTGGCTCGAGGCGCAGCCGGGTTTCCAGCTGGGCGAAGCCGAGGCCGTCGATGCCTCGGGCCTCGGCGTGGCCGGCATCACGGCGACCGCCGACGACGCCATCGTCGCCGGCGTCGAGGTCGTCAGCTATCGCTTCGACGCGGCGCGCGGCGAACTGCTCCGCGGGCGCGCCGGCGGTCGCGGCCTGCCCGTCGCCGGCCACGTCGCGGCGTTCGCCGTCGAGTGGTGGGGCGATGCCGATCCGCCGGCCGGGCCATCGTGGACGCCGGGCCGCGAGACCTGCCTGACGCTGGCCGACGGCCGTCCTCGCCTGTCGCCGCTGGGGCCGCGCAACGCCGCCCGTGCGGCTCGGCGTGGAGCGGCTGACCGATGGACCGTGGTGTGGCACCGCTCCCTTCCGCTTCGACGCGGATCTGCTCCGCGTCCGCCGGCTCCGCGTCCGGCTCCGTCTCGAGGTCGACCCGGACGTTGCTCGCGGCCCGACCTCGCCGGCGCGCGAGGTGCGGGACATCGAGCTGGCCGTCGACGTCGCGCCGCCGGCGCTGCGAGGGCCGTCGTGAGGGTCGCGCCGGTCCCGCCCGGCGTGCCCCCGGCAGGTCCGGCTGGCGACGACGCCACCCGGCGCGCGGGTGAGCGAGGGGCGGCGCTGGTCGTGGCGGTCCTCTTCGCCGCCGCGCTGTCGATCGTCGCCGGTGCCGTCGCCTGGTTCGGCCTGATCGCGACCCAGACGTCGGCGGCAGCCCGCGATCGCGCCGAGGTCGATGCCGCACTGCAGGCGGCGATCGACCTGGCCGCCGCCGCGCTCGCCCTAGAAGCCGACCTGCCGGCTGTCCGGCGTGGCGAGGTCGTCGCGCCAGGCACCGGCGCGGCCTTCCTCGACACCGCCACTGGCGCGGTCGACGTCGCGGGACTCGGCCGGGATCTCGAGCGGCGGCGCGGCCGGCTCCGGTCGCCGGGTGACGTCGCCGTCTGGCGTCCCTATCTGTGGGGCCGCCTCGGCGAGCTGCTGACGACGCCGCTCGGCCGGCCGGCCCGCGATCCGCTGATCGTCGTCTGGGTGCGCGGCGACGATGGCGCCGGGCTGGGCGCCGATCGCCTGGAGCTCGCCGCCGAGGCCGTCGGCGCGTCGGGGGCGCGGGCCGCGGCGCTGGCGGTCGTGCGCGTGGGGCCGCGCGGGCCTGCCATCGTGGCCGTCTGGCCGGAGGCCGGCATCGCCGGCCCGGGCTGAGGGCCAGCGCTGTCAGCGCAGGACGGCCGGGCGGTGCACGGCGCGGGACGCCGCTGCACTGTTTGCGTGTCCCCGGTCGGCCGGCGGCGCATGTCGACGGCCCGGGAGCCGATAACGGGGAAGTGGGGAGTCTGCTACGATCGACAGCGCTCCCCCCGGTTCAGACCGATATCGCTCGCCTGCGGGTGTCCGCGTGCGACGCGGTGTCCATCGTGTCGGAGGGTGTATGAAGCTCGTGATCGGAAGCGTCGTGGCTGGGATCCTGGTCGCGGGAGTCGGGTCGGTGAGCGCGCAGTCGCTCGCGGACGTCGCCCGCAAGGAAGAGGCGCGGCGTGATTCGCTCGCCAAGCCGTCGAAGGTCTACACGGACGCCGACGTCCAGAGGTACGCGCCGGCGACGGCGGGCGCGCAGGAAGCGGCGACGACCGTGACGGCGCCTCGACGCGAACGGCAAGCCGGTCGGGCAGCAGGCGGCGGCGGAAGGGTTGCCGGGCGACGAAGCGGGCTGGCGCGCCCGCATGCAGAATGCCCGCGACGGGGTGGACCGGAACCGGCTGCTCCTGGGTGCGCTCGAGCAGCAGGGACGCGCGGCGTCCCGCCGGGCGGGCGCGCCCGAGGGCGAGGAAGCGGCCGACAGCGGGTCGGCGCGGGCGCTGGAGATCAAGCGGCTGAAGGCGGAGATGGACACGTTCCGTGCGACGCTGGCGAATGCCGAGGAAGACGCCCGCAAGGCTGGTGTGCCCCCGGGTTGGGTGCGCTGAGCCGAACCAGCGGCGGCACGGTAGAATGACGCCACTGGGGCCCGGAGACGACGTCCTGCGTCGGCCGGGCCCTCGTCGTTGTGGAGGGTACTGTGACGCCGGAGTCGACGGGGTCGTCCGTTCGTGGCGAAATCCTCCTGGTCGAAGACCGCGACTCGCTGCGTCAGATGCTGCGGATCGCGCTCGAGGTCGCCGGTCACCCCGTCCTGGAAGCGCCGGACGAGCCCGAGGCCGTCCGGATATTGCAGCGCCACCGCCCGGCGCTGGTGCTGACCGATCTCAAGCTGCCGCGCGGTGACGGGTTCGGGGTGTTGCGGGCCGCCAAGGCCTGCGACCCGCAGATGCCGGTCGTCCTGCTGACCGCCTACGGCGCGGTCCCCGACGTCGTCAGGGCGATGCGCGAGGGCGCCCTCGACTTCCTCGCCAAGCCGGTCGATCCCGATCACCTGCGCCTGATCGTCGGCCGCGCCCTGGCCGAGCGCCGGCTGGCGACCGAGAACCTGCTCCTCAAGGAAGAACTGGGCCGCCGCCGCGGCGTGCCGGAGATCATCGGGGAGCACGACGCGATTCGCAGCGCCCTGTCGTCGCTGCGGCGGGCCGCCACCTCGGACACGACCGTGCTGCTGACCGGCGAGAGCGGCACCGGCAAGGAGCTCTTCGCCCGCGCCCTGCACGCGCTCAGCGAGCGCCGCGACGGGCCCTTCGTCGCCGTCAACTGCGCGGCGATCCCGGGCACGCTGCTCGAGAGCGAGCTGTTCGGCCACGAGCGCGGCGCCTTCACCGGCGCGACCGCGCGGCGCCCGGGCCGCTTCGAGATCGCGCACGGCGGCACCCTGTTCCTCGACGAGGTCGGCGAGCTGCCGCTGCCGCTCCAGCCGAAGGTGCTGCGGGCCCTCCAGGAGCAGACGTTCGACCGGCTGGGCGGCACGGTGCCGATCCAGGTGAACGTCCGGGTGGTGGCGGCGACCAATCGCGATCTCCGGGCGATGATGGCGGCCAGCACCTTCCGCGAGGATCTGTTCTTCCGGCTCGACGTCTTCCGGCTGCGGGTGCCGGCGCTGCGCGAGCGCGCCAGCGACGTGCCGCTGCTCGCCGCGTCGATCCTGCGCCGCACCGCCGCCGAGTTGAACAAGCCGGTGCCGGTGCTGAGCGAGGCCTCGCTCGATCTGCTGGCGCACTATCCGTGGCCGGGCAACGTGCGCGAGCTGGAGAACTGCCTCGAGCGCGCGGTCATCCTCGCCGAGGGCTCGACCATCGAGCCGGTCCACCTCAACCTGCCGACGACGCCGCTCCAGGTCCGTCCGGAGACGCCGGCCGACCCGTGGGATCAGATCGATCTGAGCGGCACGCTCGACGAGGCGTCGCGGCGCGTGGTGCTGGAAGTGGAGAAGCGCAAGATCGCCGTCGCCCTGCAGGAGAGCGGCGACGACGCGTTGCGGGCCGCCGAGCTGCTCGGCATGGCGCCGCGCCTGCTGGTGAAGAAGATCCGGACGCTCGGCCTCAGGGCCCGAACAGGAATACCTTGATCGTTGTGGCCGCCGATGCATCCCGCCAGGCTGCGTTGCTCGTCGCCCAACCTATTCCTGTCCGGACCCTAGCTGCTAGGCGCTCGTCCCGAGCGATCTGAGCGCGCGCGTCAGCGCGACCCCGGTCACGTCGGTGACGACCTTGGTGTGGCCGATGCCGGTCGGCAGCACGAAGTGCAGCGTGCCGGCGAGCACCTTCTTGTCGCGGGCCGTCGCGGCGACGCAGGCGGCCGCCGACAGGTCGGCGATCGGCGGCCGCGGGCCGACGCGATCGATCAGCGCCGCGACGCGATCGGCCTCGGCGGCGCTCATCGCGCGCCGGGCGCGGGCCACCGCCACCGCCGCCAGCATGCCCCAGCCGACCGCCTCGCCGTGCTTGAAGCGCCGATAGTGCGTGATCGCCTCGAAGGCGTGGCCGAGCGTGTGCCCGAGGTTCAGGATGCGGCGCAGCCCCGTCTCGTGCTCGTCCACCGACACGACGTGCGCCTTGATCCGGGCGCTGGCGACGATGATGGGCAGGAGGGCCTCGGGATCGCCGGCGCGGACGCGATCGAGGTCGCGCTCCAGGCGGTCGAACAGGCGCCGATCGGCGATGACGCCGTACTTGACCACTTCGTAGAGGCCGGCGCGCAGCTCGCGCGACCGGCAGGGTGGTGAGCAGGTCGGGATCGACGAGGACGCCAATCGGCGGATGGAAGGCGCCGATGAGATTCTTGCCGCGGGCGTGGTTGACGCCGACCTTGCCGCCGATGGCGCTGTCGACCTGGGCGACGACGGTCGTCGGCACCTGCACGACGCGCAGCCCGCGCAGGAACGACGCGGCGGCGAAGCCGGCGAGGTCGCCGAGGACGCCGCCACCGACGATGACGACGACCGTCTTGCGGTCCACCCGGGCATCGAGGAGCGCGTCATGGACGCGGGTCACGGTGCGCAGGTGCTTGGCCTGTTCGCCGTCCGGGACCAGCACCACGGGGACGCCGGCAGAGCCCGGCGTGGACGCGCGGGCCGACCGCGGCCCACACGCGCGGACTCGAGACGACCACGGCGCGATCCGCCCCGACGAGGGCGGCCAGCGATCTGCCCAGGCTGGAGGCCAGGCCGCGGCCGATGCGAATGGGGTAGGAGGTCCGGCGCGCGCCGGAGCGGACGGTAACAGTAAGAGCGCCCACAGGAATTAAGGCTAGGATACCGTAGCTGCCCGGGCTGGCGTGCGTCGCCTCGCGGAGGCGGCGCGAGCCTCTCTTCGCACGCAGCGGCGCCAGGCCCGTGTCCTCGTCCCCTGACTACCTCATCGTCGGCAGCGGCATCGCCGCCCTTCGCGCCGCGCTGGAACTGGCGGCGTCGGGCGACGTGCTGCTGCTCACCAAGGCCGCGTCGACCGAGGGCAACACCGGCTACGCGCAGGGCGGCATCGCCGCGGCGGTCGGCGACGACGACACTCCGCAGCTGCACCTCGAGGACACCCTCGCCGCCGGCGACGGCCTGTGCGATCTGGATGCGGTCCGCATCCTGGTGACGGCGGGACCGGCCGACGTCGCACGAGCTGATGGACTGGGGCGCGGCCTTCGACCGCCAGCCGAACGGCGACGTCGCGCTGGCTCGCGAAGCCGCGCACAGCGTCCGGCGCGTGCTGCACGCCCGCGACACCACCGGCCGCACCATCGGCGGCACGCTGTGGGCCCGGACCTCCGGGCATCCGCGCATCCACGCCATCGAGCACGCGCGGGCGACCGCCATCGCGATGGAGGACGGCCGCGCCGTCGGCGTCCACTACCTCGATCCGGACGGCGTCCAGCGCACCGCCCGGGCCCGCGCCACGCTGCTGGCCACCGGCGGCGCCGGTCAGGTGTTCCGCGAGACGACCAACCCCGAGGTCGCCTCGGGCGACGGCATCGCCATGGCCTGGGTGGCGGGCGCGCGCGTCGCCGACCTCGAGTTCGTCCAGTTCCACCCGACCGCACTGCAGGTCGAAGGCCAGCCGCGCTTCCTGCTCTCGGAGGCGCTGCGCGGTGAAGGCGCGCGCCTGGTCAACGCCGACGGCGAGGCCGTTCATGACCCGCTACGAAGCGGCGGGCGACCTGGCGCCGCGCGATCGCGTGTCGCGCGGCATCGTCCGCGAGCTGGCCCGCACCGGCCGGCCGGTGTTCCTGTCGCTGCAGCACCTCGACGCCGCGATGGTGCACGCCCGCTTCCCGCACATCGCCGCCGCCTGTCAGGCCGCCGGCCTCGACCTGGCGCGCGACCCGGTGCCGGTCAGCCCGGCCGCCCACTACGTCATGGGCGGCGTCGAGACCGACCTCGACGGCCGCACCTCCGTGCCCGGCCTGTTCGCCGCCGGCGAGGTGGCGTGCACGGGCGTGCACGGGGCCAACCGCCTGGCCAGCAACTCGCTGCTCGAGGGCCTCGTGTTCGGTCGTCGCGCCGGCCGAGGCCATGGTCCAGACGGCGGCCGGCACCTGGCCGGCGCGCTTCAGCGCCCGGCTGGCGCCACCCCGGCCGATCGAGGGTGCCGCCGCGACCGGTGCGCCGACGACGGAGGCCGTCCGCACGCGGATGTGGACCCAGGTCGGCCTGATCCGTGACCGCGCCGGGCTCGAAGCGGCCGTCGCCGCCTTCGACGCCGACTGGCGGTGGCTGGCGGCGCAGCCGCAGGCGTCGACGGTGGAGCAGGCGCGGCTGGCCAGCCTTATCATGGTCGGTGGCCTGATGGCCCGCGCGGCGCTCCGGCGCGAGGAGAGCCGCGGCGGCCACTACCGCAGCGACTTCCCGGCCCGCGACGACGCGGCGTGGGGTTTCCGCATGGCCGAACAGCGGACGCCCTGAAGCGGGCCGGCCCGACCGCACCCGGCCCGACACCAGAGGCCCGTCACCGACGGCGCGCGCCGTCTCGATTTCACCAACGTTCCGACCCGGCACCCCTGCCTTTGCGACATGGCTGAAGTCACCGAGATCACCAAGCAATCCGACGATTATTCCAAGTGGTACCTGGACGTGGTGCGGCGCGCCGAGCTCGCCGACTACTCGCCGGTGAAGGGCTGCATGGTGATCCGGCCGTACGGCTACGCCATCTGGGAGCTGCTCCAGCGCGAGATCGACGACCGCCTGAAGGCCACCGGCCACGTCAACGCCTACTTCCCGCTGTTCCTGCCCGAGAGCCTGCTGCTTGAAGGAAGCGGAGCACGTCGAGGGCTTCGCGCCGCAGGTGGCGTGGATCACGCACGGCGGCACCGAGAAGCTCGAGGAGCGCCTGGCCGTGCGGCCGACGTCCGAGGTCATCTTCGGGACGATGTACGCCAAGTGGATCCAGTCGTGGCGCGACCTGCCGGTCCTCATCAACCAGTGGGCCAACGTCGTCCGCTGGGAGAAGGTGACGCGGCCGTTCCTGCGCACCACCGAGTTCCTCTGGCAGGAAGGCCACACCGCGCACGAGACCGAGCAGGAGGCGCTCGACGAGACGCTGAAGATCCTGGCGCTCTACAAGGACGTCGCCGAGAACGTGCTCGGCATGTCGGTCCTCGACGGGCTGAAGAGCGAGAGCGAGAAGTTCGCCGGCGCCGATCGCACCTACTCGATCGAGGCGCTGATGGGCGACGGCCGCGCGCTGCAGGCCGGCACCTCGCACCTGCTCGGGCAGAACTTCGCCAAGGCCTTCGACATCACGTTCCAGGCCCGCGACAAGACGGTGCAGCACGTCTGGACCACGTCCTGGGGCGTCTCGACGCGCCTGATCGGCGGCCTGATCATGACGCACGGGGACGACAACGGCCTGATCCTGCCGCCCAAGGTCGCGCCGTATCAGGTGGTGATCGTCCCGATCCCGAAGGGCAACTGGCAGGAGACGGTGCTGCCCAAGTGCCGTGAGATCGCCGACGCGCTGCGCGCCGCCGGCATCCGCGTGATGCTCGACGATCGCGACGCCTACACGCCGGGCTGGAAGTACGCCGAGTGGGAGCTGCGCGGCGTGCCGCTGCGGATCGAAGTCGGCCCGCGCGATCTCGAGAAGAACCAGGTCTTCTCGGCACGGCGTGACATCAAGGCCAAGGCGGCCCTGCCGATCGACGGCCTGCCCGGCGCCGTGCGCGAGCTGCTCGACACGATCCAGGCGTCGCTGCAGGCCAAGTCGCGCACGTTCCGCGAGGAGCACACGACGCGCGTCGACACCTACGACGAGTTCAAGGCGGCCATGGACGGCCGGCCCGGCTTCGTCGTGGTGCCGTGGAAGCACGACGCGAAGAACGAGGCGCAGGTGAAGACGGACACGCAGGCGACGCTGCGCAACGTGCCGTTCAGCGAAGCGCACGCCGCCGGCCGGCGCGCGCTGCATGTTCAGCGGCGAGCCGGCCGACGTCTACGCGTACTTCGCCAAGGCGTATTGAGCGCTGGCGGGCGACGGCAGCGGCGGCGGGACGGATGGAACAAGATCGCCACAGAGGCACGGAGGCGCGGAGACCAAACGGAGTCTCGGGGCGCTGACCCCGCGTGTTCCCGACGGATAGCGGAACGTCCTCCGCTCCTCCGTTGTCTCTTGTGTCTCTGTGCTGATCTTCCCGTCCTCCTCCGCTACTTCCGTCCCCTGCGCTTCCCGCCGCCAGCGCGCCTTCCCTCCCCGCCGCCACCACGCCGGCCCGCAGCGGCCGCTGGCCCGGCTGCTAACCGCCCCCGCCCGGCCCCGTCTAATCTCCTCGGATGCAGGATAGTGACGCCCTGGCCATCTCCCGCGTGCGCGCGGGCGATGACGACGCGTTCCGGGAGCTCGTCGAGCGGCACAGCCGGGCCGTGTTCCGCGTCGCCTTCCGCGTCACCGGGCGCGCCGAGGATGCCGAGGACGTAGTCCAGGAGACGTTCCTGCGGGCCTATCGGCAGCTGGACCGGTTCGAGGCGCGCTCCAACGTCCGGACGTGGCTGCATCGCATTGCCACGAACTGCGCCATCGACCTGTTGCGGGCCCGGCCGAAGCGCGAGGTCGCCGAGGAGCCGGAGACCCTGGAGCGCGCCGCGGCCGCGTCCGGCAACGAACGGCCTTCGCCGGAGCGATCGCTGCTCGGCGTCCAGATAGGCGAGCGGCTGGCCGGGGCGATGGCGCTGCTGACCGAGATGGAGCGGGCGACGTTCACGCTGCGCCATTTCGAGGGGCTGTCGATCGGCGAGATCGGCGGGAAGCTCGGGCTGAATACCTCCGCCACCAAGCACAGCATCTTCCGCGCGGTGCGGAAGATGCGGCGCGAGCTCCAGCCGTTCATCGAGGTGTGAGGGTATGGCCGGATCGCACGTACACGAAGACGACCTGACGCTGCTGTACTACGACGAGCTCGCCGAGTCGGAGGCGCAGGGGGCGAGGGTCCACCTCGAGAGCTGCCGCGAATGCCAGGTGCGGCAGACGGAGCTGGCGCGTCTCCTGACGATGGTCGGCGACGTCGAGACGCCCGAGCCGGATCCTGACTTCGAGGCGGCGATGTGGCGCCGCCTGCAGCCGGCGCTGCGGGCGGAGCGCCAGCCGGTGCGGGCCGGTGGCAGCACCGGGTTCGGGGCGCGGCTGCGGGACTGGGTGTCGGGGCTGGCTCCGGGGCCGGCGCCGGCGATGCGGGGCGCTGGGCGCTCGCGGGCGGCGTCGCCGCGCTCGTCCTGGCCGCGTTCGTCGCCGGCCGGTTCTGGTCCGCGCCGCCAGCGGGGCCCGATGGCGTGCCGCAGGCCGCAGGCGACACCGGCGAGGCGCTCCGCGAGCGGGTGCTGCTCAGCGCGCTCGGCGATCACTTCGATCGGACCGAGGCGATGCTCGTCGAGCTGGCCGGCACGGCGCCGGACGAGCGCGTCAGCATCGCGGCCGAGCAGCGGCGGGCCGGCGATCTGCTGGCGGCCACCCGCCTCTATCGGCGTGCCGCCCTGGACGCCGGCGACACCAACGTCGCCGAGGTGCTCGAGGTGCTGCAGCGCGTCCTCGTCGAGGTGACGGGCAGCCCGTCGGAGCTGTCGGCCTTCGAGCTGCAGGCCCTGCAGCACCGCATCGAGACGCAGGAGCTGCTCTTCAAACTGCGCATCGCGTCGTCCGCGGTGCGGAATCGCGAACATCGCACGCGCCGGCCGGGCCGCGAGGCCGTCACCGGCGCCTGAGGAGTGTGCCGTCCCACGGGACGGGACACCAGACAGGACAGAGAGATCATGAAGCTGCAGGCACTCATCATCGGACTCGGGTTGTCGCTCGCCGTCGGCGCCCCGTGCGGCGCCCGTCCGGCGATTCCGCCCGGCGCGGGCCCCGCCATGCGTCGGCGACGGCGAGCAGACGCGCGAGAACGAGCTGTACGAATCGGCCCGCCAGGCCATCGACGAGGAGCAGTGGCGTCGTGCCGTCGACGGGTTCGAGCGCGTCGTCGCGCTGAAGGGCCCGAAAGCCGACCTCGCGCTGTATTGGAAGGCCTACGCGCAGAACCGCGCCAACCAGCGCGCCGACGCGCTCGAGACGCTGGCGGCGTTGAAGAAGGCCTACCCGAAGAGCCGGTCGCTCGAGGAAGCGCGGGCCCTCGAAATGGACATCCGCAACGCCGGTGGCCAGGCGGTCGCGCCGGCCGCGATCCAGGACGAGGACCTCAAGCTCTATGCCCTGCAGGCGCTGAGCCAGCAGGATCCGGCGCAGGCCGTCCCGCTGCTCGAGAAGACCTTGCGCGGCACGAGCAGCGCCAAGCTGCGCGAGCGGGCGCTGTTCGTCCTGGCGCAGATGTCCGATCCGCGCGCGCGCAAGCTGCTCGCCGACACCGCCAAGGACGACGCCCATCCCGAGGTGCAGTCGAAAGCGATTCAGTACCTGGGCGTGCACGGCGGCAGCGAGAACCGGGCGCTGCTCGCCGAGGTCTACCAGGGCAGCAGCAACGTCAGCGTGAAGAAGCGCGTGCTGCAGGCGTGGATGGTCGCCGGCGAGCGCGCCCGCATCATGACCGCGGCGACCGGCGAGCAGGATCCCGATCTGCGGGCGTCCGCCATTCAGCAGCTCGGCGTGATGGGGGCCCACGACGAGCTCGCGAAGCTCTATGCGCAGGAGACGGTGAAGGACGTCAAGAAGCGCATCCTGCACGCCATGTTCGTCGGCGGGCGCGCCGACCGACTCATCGAGCTGGCCAAGAGCGAGCCCGACTCCGACCTGCGGCGCACGGCGATCCGGAACCTGGGCCTGATGGGCCAGGAGAACACCGGCACGGCGCTGGTGGAGATCTACAACGCCGACCGCGATGCGGCGGTGAAGAAGTCGGCGCTCGAGGGTCTCTTTCTGCAGAGCCACGCCGACGCGCTGGTCACGCTGGCGCGCAAGGAGACGGATCCCGCGCTCAAGCGCAGCATCGTCGAGAAGCTCTCGCTCATGCAGGGCTCGAAGCCGGCGATGGACTACCTGATGGAGCTGCTCAAGTAAGCGCCGTGGCGCCGTGGCAGCGTGGCGTGTCGCGGCCCGGCCCGGCTCTGCCCGAGGTGACGAGATGATGCGAATCCTGAGCCTGTTCCTGACGGTGGTCGTTCTTTCTGGCACCGCGTCCACTGCCGACGCGCAGTCGAACATCCGCAACGCGCGGATCGAGTCGCGGCCCGGCGCCGACCTGGCCGGCACGTTCCAGACGCTGTCGAACGCGGCGGGACCTCTCTGGATCGGCTACGCGGTGCCGGCGCAGGACCCCGAGTGGAACGCCTGCTGCTACGACTCGGGGCGCGACGGCGCGGGCTGCTGCGGCCGGTGCGCGCTCGACGACGGCCGCTCCAGCGGGACGTCCGTGACGTCCGGCGGCACAGCGCGAGGCCCGATCCACCTCGAAGCGGCACGCCAGGCCGTGGTGCTGTATCGGGTCGAGCACCGCGAGGTCCAGCGCATTCGCACCTACTCCGAGTCCTGCGACATCGACGCGGGCGGCGCGGCCGTCCACTGGCTGACCGGCGTGAGCACCTCGGCCAGCATCGACCTGCTGCTGCGATGGGCTGTCCGTGCCGCGTCTGATGGGGATCGGCGCGATCGCGTCGCCGACGGCGCGATGTTCGCGATTGCGGCGCACCGGGACGCAGCCGCCGACCGCGCGCTGGCGACGCTGCTGGCGCCGGACAAGCCGATCGAGACTCGCAAGCAGGCCGCCTTCTGGGCCGGGAACGCCAGGGGACGGACCGGGTTCGAGCTCGTGCGCACGGCGCTCCTCGACGCCTCCACTGTCGAGACCCTGCGGAAGCACCTCGTCTTCGCCGTCTCGCAGAGTCGAGAAGCGGAGGCGGTGGACACGTTGACCAGCGTCGCCAGAAGCGATGCCAATCCGGTCGTGCGCGGTGAAGCCATCTTCTGGCTCGCGCAGAAGGCCGGTCGAAAAGCCAGCAGCGCGATCACCGAGGCCATCGAGAACGATCCGGACACCAAGGTCAAGGAACGCGCGGTGTTCGCCCTCAGCCAGCTGCCGCGGGACGAGGGCGTGCCGAAGCTCATCGCCGTGGCGCGGACCAACCGGAATCCGGCCGTGCGGAAACAGGCGATCTTCTGGCTGGGGCAGTCCCGGGATTCGCGCGCGCTCGACTTCTTCGTCGAGCTGCTCGGGCCGGCCCTGACGGCACGGCGCCGACGTCTCGGCGAGGATGCGCCGGTAGGTCTGGCGCGCGTGCTCGTAGGCGGCTTCCGCGGCCGCCTGCTCGCGCGCGGCGATCTTCGGCGCCTTCTGCCGCCAGCACTGATCGACGGCGCGCAGGCACCAGTCGGCGCTCTGTCGCGAGGCGCGGATCGGCTGGCCGTCGACCAGCACGAACATCGGGTTGGTGTGCGACGACGGCAGGATGCGCAGCGCGACCCAGGCTGCTGCGATCGATGGCGACGTCGAAGGTCACGTCGCGGATGGCGCCGTCGGCGGCGATCCGCTGCGTGGCGGCGACGCGGCCGTTGACGATCAGCTCCACCGGCACCTCGCGCGTGTCGCCGATCCGCGCGCGATCGAGCTCCCAGTAGGGCGCCTTGCTGAGCGGCTGCGACCGGATCGCGTCGCTCGGCGTCTCGCCCAGCCGGGCGGCGACCTGCGCCGTGACGCGAACCGGAGCCGGGCCGCGCCAGGCGCACTTCGCTGTCGCGCGTGCCGACGTCGACGCCGTCGACCCGGAAGTCGATCAGGTGGCTCTTGCCGTCGGTGACGTAGGCGCGGCCGGCGCGGATGCCCTCCGACCCACTGGTCGTAGTCGAGCCGATCGAGCTTGACGTAGCTGCGGCCCAGGCCGACGCGGTCGCCGAAGATGCACGGGAAGTCGGTCTCGCCGCTGATGCGGGTGCGGAAGCCGGCGTTCAGCGTGTGGTACCAGATGCTCAGCTCCCACGGGCGCCGGCGTGTCGACGGTGGAGATGAAGTCGACGGCGTCGTGGGTGACGTCGACGATGTACTCGTTGGCGCCGATGCCGTCGAAGCGCGGCATCTCCAGCGACGGGATGGTCGTGTCCTGCGATCTCGAGGCCCCAGCCGGAGTGGGCGAAGCCGACGACGGCGCCCTGGGCCTTGGCCCACTGCAGGATCGGCAGCGTCCACGTCGGCCAGTCGTCGAGCGACTTCACGCCGGGGTAGTCCTGATCCTTCAGCCGGAGCAGCACGAGATGGCCGGCGTGACTCGACGGGAAGCCGGAGACCTCGACGTCGTAGCGCATCCGCGTGTCGGCCGTCGACAGCGGGTGGTCGCGCCCCTCGAAGAACTGCCGCTGGTGGTAGTAGCCGGGCCCCCAGGTCAGCACCGAGCCGATGCTCAGCGCCTCGCCGAGCACGTGGCGGATCATGTCGCGCGGCTCGACGCCGATGGTCGGCGTCTCGTAGTGCAGGCAGCCGGCGGCGTGGATGTGATGATCGCCCGGATACCACCCGCGCGCCGGCAGGTCGATCCAGCGCGTCAGCGCGAAGCTCGCCGTCGTGGCCTCGCGCCCGACGGTGACGCGCTGCCGCTGCGCCACGTACTCCGGGCCGCGGCTGACCTCGACGTCGTAGACGCCCGCGGCGAGGCGCACGGTCTCGCCGTCGGCGCGATAGACCTGCGGATGGAAGGCGAAGTCCGGCGCCAGCCGCTTGGCGGGCGACGGATGGAGACGCTGCTGCGCGTCGCGGATCACGAACGCCGCCACCGTCGGCCGGCCGCGCTCGTCGCGCACGCGCAGGGTCACGTCGACCGAGGGACGGATGGTGAACAGGACCGGCGCCTCGCTGCGGAAGCCGATGTCCTGCGAGCCCTGCCCGACGTCGGCGGCCAGCATCGCCTCGCGCCGGCCGGCGTCGCGCGAGTAGAGCTGGAGGATGCGGTACTCGACGTCGAGGCCGGAGAGGGCCGCGGCCAGCGGCGGCTTGTCGAACATCTCGAGGTCGAGCCAGCGATCGGCGACGTCGGCGGCCGTGATCGTCTGCGCCGGCCGCGGATCCATGCTGAAGTTGCGCGGCCCGCGCGAGAAGACGCGCTGCGCGTGCGGACTCGAGACGCGGAGCGGCGCGGTGACGCCGGCCTCGTTGCGGACCTTGACCAGGAACGTCCGCCACCCGCGCTCGACGAGCTCGGCCCGGGCTGGGCCGGGCGTCACCTTCACCCGGCTCTCGGGGTTGATGTGGACCTCGAGCAGGCAGTGCGGGTCGAGGATGGCCTGGATGGCTGCGGCGGCGTCCGGCCGCACCGACGCCGCCCGCAGCGCCTGCCGATCGGCGTCCGGGAGCGGGGCGCCGACATAGGCCAGGGCGTCGGCGACGCGCGCGGCCTGGGCGGCGAGCGGCTGCGTCTCGACCTGGATGACGGGCAGCCCCGACGATCGATGCGTTGCAGGGGCGAACGCCTGCGGCCGCAGCACCGCGACGGACAGCAGCAGGGCGACCACCGCGACGCCGGCGTGCAGGCGCATACGGGCGCCATGCTACGTCAGTCCACGGCCGATCGGAGCCGGGCTCTGAGCCCGGCCTGAAGCCCGGCTCGGCTCGGAGCCCAGCTCTGAGCCGGGCTCGGAGCAGGCCGCAGCGCGTCGCATTATTTGCGAAGGCGGAGCTCGGCGGCGGCCCGCGGCCAGCGGGCCTGGACGTCCTTGATCGCCGCGTGCCGGCGCGTGAGGCCCTCCCGGGCCACGATGGCGGCGACCGCCGCGGCGATCCGCGCCCGCGTCGGCTCCTCGCCGGCGGTCCAGGCGGCGGCCAGCGGGGCGAGGCAGCTGGCGTCGCCGACGGCTTCCGCGGCGGCGACCAGCTCGCCGAGCCGCTCCGGCGCCGTCCGTTCGAGCGCGTCGCGCAGGTCGAGCCGTCCCAGCCGGCTGCCACGGGCGGCCAGCGCGTGATGCGCCGCGCCGAGCGCCAGCGTCCAGCCGGCCCGCTCCGCGTCGGTGGCGGCCGTGCGTTCGCGATGCCCGATCGCCAGCACGAGCTGATGCAGCGCGGCCAGGCCGCCGTGCGCGCCGGATTCGCCGATCAGGCGCTGCACCGCCAGCGGGTCGCGGCCGGGATCGGCCGCCATCGCCTCGATCTGCTCGGCGCCGGGCGGCACGGCCGGTCCGCTGCCGCCGGCGACGGCGCGGCGGATGCGCTCGCTCGGGTCGTCGCGCAGCCGTGCCTGCAGCCCGTCGAGCACGCCGCCGGCGTCGGCCACGGCGTCCAGGGCCGCCAGGCGCGCCGCCTCGGCCCGGGTGGCGTCGAGGCTGGTGGTCACCAGGGCATCGAGGGCGCGCGCGGCCAGGTCGGGGTCCTCCGACAGCAGATGCGGACGCACGGCCGCCACGGCCGCCGTGGCCACCGTCGGATCGGCTGCCGACAGGCACGCGGCGCCGGCCGCCAGCGCCCGCGCCGTGGTCCATCGCTCGAGCACGCCGAGCAACGCCGCCTGGCCGCGCGGGTCGGCGGCCGCCAGCGCCTGGATCACGACGCCCTCGGCGCGCGCGCCGGCGATCGCCAGGCGCGCCACGGCCGCCTCGCGGGCGATGGGCGCACCGTCGACGACGTCGTGCACGAGGGCGGCGATCGACGGTGACGGTCGGCGGGGGAGGGTCACGGAGGACTCAGGGCTGGGGCCGCGGAGGGAATCTCCCGGTGGTCCACTAGAATCGTACACGAGGTGACATGACGACAACGTTCTCCCGGCGAGCGACGCGGCGCTCCAGCGTCCTGGCTGGCGTCGGCCTGGCCCTGGCCGCGGCGTCAGGGGCGCCGGCCCTCGCGCAGTACGCCGGGCCGGCTGGCCGCGCCGAGGCCGTGTTCCCCGACCAGACCGTGGTCAGCCTCGAAGTCGCGCGCACCGAGCCGGAGCGCAACCGCGGCCTGATGCATCGCGCGTCGATGCCGGATCGGGCCGGCATGATCTTCCTCTTCGACCGGCCGGGCATCTATCCGTTCTGGATGAAGAGACACCCTCATCGCCCTCGACATGTTCTGGACCGACACCAGCGGCAAGGTCGTGTGGATCGCCGAGTCGGTGCCGCCCTGCCCGGCGGATCCCTGTCCGCAGTACCCGCCCAAGGCCGTCGCCTCCTACGTCATCGAGACCAACGCCGGCTTCGCCAAGCGCCACGGCGTCAAGATCGGCGACGTCATCACGCTCCGCAAGCTCGCCAAGTAGACGCCGCGCCCGGGCCGAAGCGCTGCCCGCGCGCGCTCAGGAGCAACAAAAAGGCCGGCCCCGTGAGGGACCGGCCTTTCGTGTCAGTCGGCGCCGCGGCGCGCCGTGCTACTGGAGCCGCACGACGAGCTGCGCCCGCCGGTTCAGGCGACGCGTCTCTTCGCGCGCGTTGTCGTGCTTCGGCCGCTCCTCGCCATACGTCACGGTGCGGAGCCGGTCGGCGCCGACGCCACGCGACGTCAGGTAGTCGCGAACCGCGGTGGCGCGGCGCTCGCCCAGGGCGAGGTTGTACTCGGCGGTGCCGATGCTGCACGTGTGGCCTTCGACCTCGATCCGCAGCGCGGCGTCGTCGCGCATGGCGCGAATCGCCTCGTCGAGGATGCGCACCGCTTCCGGCCGCAGCGTGTAGCGGTCGAAGTCGAAGTGCACGTCCTCGAACGTGTACTCCTTCACCGGCGGCTTGATCACCTGGATGGTGACCGTATCGGTCGCCGTGCCGCTCTTGCCGTCGTCGACGGTGATGGTGACCGGCACGGAGCCTTCCTGCATCGGCGCCGTCCACAGCGTCTGGCGATCGCCCGGGTTGGCCAGCCGGCCGGTCGGCGTCGTCCAGCGGTAGGTCAGCTGGTCGCCATCCGGATCGTTGGCGTCGCCGGTGACCGTCGAGCTCTTGCCCACTTCGACGATGCAGGGCTCGCAGCGCGCCTTGACCGTCGGCGGCCGGTTGGTCGGCGTCATCGGCGGCGGGGCCGGAGCCGGGGCCGGGGGCGGCACGTAGGTGCGCACGCCCGGGTGATACCCGATGCGGAACTGCACGCCCATGTTGTCGCCGCCTTCGTCCTCGCGGCCGCTGCCGAAGTTGCTGCGGCCGTCGTGCGCGAAGTTCACCGTCGCGCCGACGCCGGCGAAGAAGCCCTTCGGGCTGATGTAGGTGCCGCCGAGCGTGAACTCCACCGGGCTGCGGTTCGGCCAGGTGTAGGGAGCGACCACGTCGCCGCCGACGAGTGCGCGGCCGGTCAGCGTGTCGTCGAAGTACTTCTCGCCGTAGAGCTCGGCGGTCAGACGCAGCGCGCTGCGCGTCGGCACGGCGACGCCGAAGCCCCACCGCAGGCCGTTCGAGATCTCGTCGGTGCCGAGGGTGCTGCCGAAGGCGTCGACGAAGTCGGGCTGGCCGCGGACCTGGAAGCCGCCGTAGGCCGACACCTCGAACGCCTTGTTGATTTCCTTGCTGACGATGACGTCGGCGAGGAAATCGGCCTTGCCGGTCGAGGTGCCCTTGTCGGCGTCGTCGCTGCCGGTGGGCAGCTTGACCACGCCGCGGACCGCCAGGGCGACCGGCGCCTGGGCGTATTCGGACAGGATGTTGAACTTCACGCCGGCGAAGACGTCGCCGAACGTGGTGCCGGACCAGCTGTCCTGCATCCGCGGATACTCGTTCACCGGGCCGCCGCCAGGATTGGCGTCGAAGCCGAGGGGACGGTAAGTCGCGGTCGATGCGGGAGGCGACCCGCATCGAGAGGAACAACTCGGTGCGATCGCCGACGCCGTAGCCGAAGGTGCCGATGAAGTGGCCGATGTCGGTGAAGCCGGCTTCGCGATCGATGTTCGAGTAGTAGGCGCTGGCCGAGTACCGCTTGCGGGGCAGGACCTCAGCGGTCGGCACGTACCAGAGACCGGTATCGCCGAGGAAGGTCGTCGTTGCCGGCCGCGTGGCATCCGACGGAGCGGGCGGCGCGGTCGCCGGCGTCTGCGCCTGCGCGCCAGCGGACGTCGCGCCAGCCAGCATCACACATGCTCCGAGCACCGTCCTGCACCACCGCTGTATGCCTGTTGTCGTCACGAGTACGCCTCCGAGTCACGGTCAGAAAAAAACACACCCCATCCTACGAGCCGACTCCATCGAAGTCAACGTCAAGCGAATCAGGAGCTTGCGGGAACTGCGCGTGTACGGATGAGTGTATGGATCCGACTCGTCCGTGGGCGCGCGCAGTGTCGGGTTACGCGTCAGAATCCGCCGGCGTCTTCTTCGCGAACAGCCACGCGATCCCGATGCTGATGATGTAGAGCACGATCATCGGGCCGGCCATCAGCGCCTGCGACACCACGTCGGTGCCCGGGGTGAGGATGGCGGCGGCGATGACGATGATCAGCAGCGCGTACTTGAACTGCCGGATCAGGAACCCGGCGGTGACCAGGCCGATGCGGGCGAGGAAGAACACCGCGGTCGGCATCTCGAAGACCAGGCCCATCGCCAGCATCATCTTCACGTACATGGCGAACACCGGCGAGATCGTCGGGACGAACACCATGTAGTCGGACTCGTAACTGGCGAAGAACAGCATCGTCCACGGGAAGGCCACGTAGTGCGAGAACGCCGCACCGAGCGTGAAGAACACCGTCGAGAGGACCACGAACGGGATGGCGAACCGCTTCTCGTTCGCGTAGAGGCCCGGCGCCACGAAGCGCCAGATCTGCCAGAGGATGATCGGCAGGGCCAGGAACAGCCCGGCCAGCGCCGCCAGCTTCATGCGCATCATGAAGCCTTCGCCGGGCTCGATGTACTGGAACTTGCCGCCTTTGATGGTCGCCCGGAGCGGGACGAAGATGAAGTCGACCAGCTTCTCGACGTAGGCCCAGCTGACGAGGAAGCCGACGAAGAGGGCCGAGACGGCGACGATCAGCCGCTTCCGGAGCTCGTCGAGATGCTCCAGGAACGACATCTTGTCGGCGCCCGACGAGTCCTCGTCGTCGCGGTCGCCGTCGTACGGATCGGGTGTCCCTGGGAAGGGTACGAGGGCCATGCAGATAGCAGATGACGGTGCGTGGCCGGCTAGTCGGCGGTCACGCTGCGCGGCGTCGTGTCCGGCGCGGCGCGCGGACCATCGTCGATCGACGACCGGCGGATCGACCGGACGACGGGCGCCCGGCGTTTCGGCCGCCGGCGCGGTGACGCGCTGCGTGCGCCTCACGCTGTTCCTCGACCCGCACTTCTTCTTCGAGCGTGTTCCGCAGCTCGTTCGAGGCCCGCTTGAACTCGCCCAGGCTCTTGCCCAGCGAGCGGCCGAGCTCGGGCAGCTTGCGCGGCCCGAACACGAGCAGCGCAATGACGAAGATCACGATCAGTTCGGGCATGCCCAATGGGCCCATGGCGGCTGTGCTCCTTCAGGCGGGCCCCGGCTGGTACGAGCGCGGGGAACGTATCTGCAGCGAGGCGGGCGGGTCCTTTCGCCGCAACCTCTTGTCTCGATTATAGAAAGCCGCCCTCAACCGGTCAAGCGGCGCGACGGCTCGTCCGTGGCTGGAACTCGTTGCCGGCCCTAGGGTTGTCTGTTACAGTCGATGCATGCTCCTACGCCGAGCCTGGACGACGATGGTGGCTGCCGTGGCGCTCGCAGCGCTCGCCGGCGGCGTGTTCGGCCCGCGCCTCCTCGCCACCGAGGACGAAGTCGAGGCGCGCTACCGGGTCTTCACCGCGGCGCTGGCCGCCGTCGAAGCCCAGTACGTCGGGCCGGTCGAATCCGATCGCCTCGTCTACTCGTCGATCAACGGCCTCCTCAATACGCTCGATCCGCATTCGAGCTTCTTCGATCCGCGCAGCTACGCCCAGATGCGCGAGCGCCAGGAAGGCCACTACTACGGCCTCGGCATCACCATCCAGGCGATCGACGGCGACATCCTGGTCGGCAACGTCTTCGAAGGCTCGCCGGCCTTCCGTCGCGGCATCCGCCGCGGCGACACCATCGCCAAGATCGCCGGCGAGAGCGCCAAGGGCTGGGCGAGCGACAAGGCCGTCTCGAAGCTGAAGGGCCCCAAGGGCACCTCGGTGAACGTCTCGATCAAGCGCCGCGGCTTCGACGAGCTGATCGAGCTGACCGTCGAGCGCGACGAGGTCAGCATCCCGAGCCTGCAGGGCGCGTTCATGCTCGACGAGCGCACCGGCTACATCCGGCTGCGCGACTTCTCCGAGGTCACCGACCGCGATCTGGGCCGCGCGCTCACGCAGCTGCAGGGCAAGGGCATGCAGCGGCTGCTGCTCGACCTGCGCGACAACCCGGGCGGCCCGCTCGATCAGGCCATCCGCGTGTCGAACCGGTTCCTGCCGCGCGGCGACCTGATCGTCTACACGCGCGGCCGCACCCGCCACTCGGACCAGGACTACCTCGCGTCGGAGCCGGCGACGGTCCCGTCGATGCCGGTCATCGTGCTCGTCAACCGCAACAGCGCCAGCGCGTCCGAGATCGTGTCCGGCGCGCTGCAGGATCACGATCGCGGGCTGGTCGTCGGTGAGACCACCTTCGGCAAGGCGCTGGTCCAGTCGCTCTATCGCATCGCCGGCGAGGCCGGCCTGGCGCTGACCACCGCGCGCTACCACACGCCGAGCGGCCGCATGATCCAGCGCCCGTGGGACGGCACCTTCGACGAGTACCTGACCTACTCCTACCGCGAGCAGGACGAGAAGCCGCGCGAGCACAAGGGCAACGAGCTGAAGCACACCGACGGCGGACGCCAGGTCTACGGCGGCGGCGGCATCGAGCCGGATCGCCACATGACCGGTCCGATCGAGGGCTTCAACCCGACGCGCTTCGGGCGTTCGCTCCACAGCCGGCAGGTGTTCGCCGACTTCGCGCAGCGCTTCTCGGAGCAGGGCGACACCCGCATCGTCGGCGGCAAGGATCGCCGGCTGGTGGCCCGCAACTTCGCCGTCGAGGACGCGATGGTCGCGGACTTCAAGACGTTCCTGACGAGCGAGGCACGGGTGGTGATGGACGAAGAGGGCTGGACCAAGGACCAGGCCTTCATCCGCGCCATGATCCGCTACGAGATCGACGCGGCGATCTTCTCGATCGAGGACGCCCGCCGGCACCTCGTCGGCGGTCGATCCCGCAGGCGCAGTACGCCCTCAGCCTCTTCGGCGAGGCCGAGGGCCTGACCCGCCTCACGGCGGCGGGCCGGCAGGCGAACGCCGCCGAGCGACAACGTCAAGCGGCGGAACGCGACGTCCAGCTTCCAACCAGGTCCACGGACTGTCGGCTCAATCCGACGGCTCGCCTTGCGGTCGGCCTTGAGATCTGGCCGTTGGGATCCCTTGCCACCTCGTCAGCTCGGCCTTGACAGCTCCCCGCAAGCTGGTCCGTGGCCCTACATCTAGTGGTCGCTCGATGCCTATTGCCACTATAGGCAGCGGCTGTTACACTCCCGGCTCCATGCGCCTCGAACGCCTCGAACTCTCGGGTTTCAAGAGCTTTCCCGATCGCGCCGACGTGCGGTTCGACACGGGAGTGACGGCCATCGTCGGCCCGAACGGCTGCGGCAAGAGCAACATCGTCGACGCCATCACCTGGGTGCTCGGCGAGCAGAGTGCCAAGAGCCTGCGCGGCGACCGGATGGAGGACGTGATCTTCGGCGGCAGCGACGCCCGCAAGGCGACCGCGGCGGCCGAGGTCCGGCTCCACCTGCGCGGCGTGGTCGCCCGGCCCAAGCAGGCCGCGACGCTGCCGGGCCTCGACGGCGAGGCGCCCGCCGACGGCCAGGCCGTCGAGGACGTCGACGAGCCGCCGCCCATCGCCCGGAACGTCGAGATCGGCCGTCGCCTCTACCGCTCCGGCGAGAGCGAGTACCTGATCGACGGCCACGCGGTCCGCCTCCGCGACGTGCAGGACATCCTGATGGACGTCGGCGTCGGCGTGAAGGGCTACGCCGTCATCGAGCAGGGCAAGATCGGCCAGATCCTCAGCTCGAAGCCGACCGATCGCCGGCAGCTGATCGAGGAGGCCGCCGGCGTCACCAAGTTCAAGTCGCGCCGTCGCCAGGCCGAGCTGAAGCTCGAAGCGGCGCAGCAGAACCTCACCCGCGTCGACGACCTCGTCTACGAGCTCGAGCGCCAGCGCGCCGCCCTCAAGCGCCAGGCCGGCAAGGCCCGCCGCTATCAGCGCCTGCGCGGCGAGCTGCGCCGCTGGGAGAAGCTGCTGTTCGCGCAGCGCTACGAGCGGCTGACCGAGTTCATCCGCACGCCAGCGCGAGGCCCTCACCGCGGTCCGCGAGCGCGAGCAGGTCGCGGCGGCCCGTCTCGCCGAAGTCGAGAGCGATCTCGAGCGCGTCCGCATCGAGCTGACCGAAGCCGAGGCGCAGGCCAACACGCTGCGCGCCGAAGCGCACCAGCGCGAGCTGGAGAACGAGCGTCGCCAGCAGCAGATCGCCTTCGATCAGCAGCAGGCCGCCGCGCTCGTGCAGACCGTGCAGGAGATCGGCACCGAGCTGGGCCTGCTCGAGGCGCGGCGCGGCCCGGCGCGGGAAGAGATCGAGACGCGGACGGCGGCGGCGCAGGACGCCAACGCCGAGCGCGATGCCGCCGGCGCAGGCGCTGCGCGCCGAGACCGGTGCCCTCCAGGCGCTCGAGGCCGAAATCGGCACGCTCGATCGCGACGTCGATGCGGCCCGCCGCGGCGCGACCGTCAACCTGCAGTCGACGACGACGCTGCAGCACACCATCGAGCGCGCCGAGGAAGGCCGGCAGCGCATCGGCGGCGAGCTCGGGCGCCTCGACGTCGAAGCGCAGGACCTGCGGATCGAAGCCGAACGCCTGACCGCCGAGCGCGTCCAGGCGCAGGAGACGCTGGCGGCGGCGCAGGCCGCCCTCGCCGAGACCATCGCGTCGCGCCAGTCCGCCGAGTCGGGGCTGGGCACGGCGCGCGTCGAGCGCGACTGGCGCGTCCGCGACGCGCGCACGCAGGAGAAGGAACTGGCCGCGCTCGAGGGCCGGCTGCGCTCGCTGCAGCAGCTCGAGGCGAGCCGCGCCGCCTACGGCGAGGCCGCCCGCCTGGTCCTCGGCTCGCCCGAAGCCGGCGTCACCCACTACGGCTCCGTCGCCGATCATCTCGAGGTCGAGCCCGGCGGCGAGAAGGCGGTCGAAGCGGCCTTCGGCGATCTGCTGCAGGTCATCCTGGTGGCGACCGCCGCCGACGCGGAGCGCGGCCTGGCGTTCGTGCGCGAGCGCAACCTCGGACGCTGCGGCTTCCTCTCCGCCGATCAGGGCGCGCCGGCCTTCGAGCCGCGTCCGATCGCCGGCGGCGCGCAGGCCGATCGACGCCGTCGTCCGCGTCATCGGTCCGCACCAGGCGCTGATCCGCTGGGCGCTCGGCGACGTCTGGCTGGCGCCGGACGTCGGACACCGCGCGCCAGCTCTCGCTCGACGCCCCGGTCGCCGTCGTCACCGCGACCGGCGAGGTCTACCGCGGCGGCCGCCTGGTCATGGGCGGCACCGGCAAGGACAGCCACGGCATCCTCGCGACCCGCCGCGAGGTCCGCGAGCTGGCCACCGACCTGACCGGCACGCGCACCGCGCTCGAGACGCTGCAGGGCGAGATCGCCGAGCTCGAGCGATCGATCCAGACCACGACCGAGCGCCTGGCCGGCCTCGACAGCGAGCGCCACCGCCAGGACAAGACCGTGCTGCAGCACGAGCTGCACGTCGCGCGCCTCGGCGAGGAGCTCGATCGGATCGGCCGCCGCGAGACGCTCGGCCGCAACGAACGCGCCCGCTACGAGGAAGAGCGGCGACAGCTCGACGTCCGCGCCGACGAATCGCGCCAGGCGATCGCCCGGCTCGGCGGCGAGCGCGAGGTCATCGAGGCCCGGCTGGCCACGGCGCTGGAGGTGCTCGGCGCCCGGCGCGAGTCGGCTCGGCGCCGCCAGCCGCAGCGCCGCGGCCGCGCAGGCCCGCCATGCCGCGCTGGTCGAGCGCGCGTCGGCGCTGGCGATGGAAGTCCGCCGCCTCGACGAGCAGTCGCGCGAGCTCGACTCGCGCATCGCGGCGCGCGGCGACGAGCGCACGCGTCTCGATCAGAAGCGCGTCCAGCTCGAAGCGTCGGTCGCCGAGAACCGCCAGAAGCTGGACGCCGACCTGGTCGCCTTCGCCGAGCTGCGCGAGCGTGTCGTCAGCCTCGACGACCGGGCCGCCGGCCTGCAGGCCGACTACCAGACGCCGCGAGCAGGGCACCCGCGAGGCGCGCGGCGCCGTCGACGCGGTGCGGACCGAGGCCGGTCGCCTGGAAGTGTCGTGCGCGACCGCCGAAGCCGACCTGACCCACCTCGAAGCGGCCTGCGTCGAGGCGCTCGAGATGTCGGCGGCCGACGTCGCCGCCGAGGTCGCCTCGGGCGCGGCGGCCGACCTGCCGTCACCCGAAGCGTCGCTGGCCGCCGTCGACGAGCCGCTCGACGGCGAGGACGCCGACGACGTGGCGACGGCGTCCGAGTCCGCCGAAGCCGCGGCAGACGATGCGGCCGCGGTGGCGACGGCGGAGACGCGCGCCGCGCTGACGCCCGAAGACGCCATCGTGCAGCTGAAGAAGAAGATCGAACGGCTCGGGCCGGTCAACATGATGGCCATCGACCAGTTCACCGAGCTGGAGGAGCGGCACACGTTCCTGACCACGCAGCGGGCCGACCTGCTGCTGTCGATCCAGCAGACCGGCGAGGCCATCAAGCGCATCGAGCAGACCACGCGCGAGCGCTTCCACGAGGCGTTCGGCACGATCAACGAATACTTCGGGACGACGTTCTCGACGCTGTTCGGCGGCGGCCGGGCCGGCCTGGTGCTGCTCGACGAGCAGGACGAGCTCGAGAGCGGCATCGACATCATCGCCCAGCCGCCCGGCAAGCGCCTGCAGAGCGTGCAGCTGCTCTCGGGCGGCGAGAAGGCGCTGACGGCGATGGCGCTGATGTTCGCGCTGTTCCGCTACCGGCCGTCGCCGTTCTGCCTGCTCGACGAAATCGACGCGCCGCTCGACGACGCCAACATCGCCCGCTTCGTCGAGATGCTGCGCGGCATGCAGGACCAGACGCAGTTCATCCTCATCACGCACCATCGCAAGACGATGGAGATCGCCGATCGGCTCTACGGCGTGACGATGGAGGAGCCGGGCGTCTCCAAGCTGATTTCCCTCCAGCTCCACTAGGGGCGCCGTCGCGCTGCTCAGATCGGATGCGGTGGCGCGCCGCCGGACCATGCCGAACGAGACCCGCGCCGCCCGCTACCATCGCGCCCGGGTGCGGGCCGGCGGGGGAGCCTTCGCCGTCTCGCTGCTGGTGCTGGCCGCCTTCGGGCCCTGGGCCGCCGGGCCGTGGCTGGCGGCGGCGGCTCGAGGCGCTGACGGCCGGCCGGCTGCTCGGCCACGCTGCGGCCACCGCGATCTTCGCGGCCATCGTCCTCGCCCTGACGCACGCCGCGCGCTATCCCTTCGACCGCCACCGCGACTGGACGCTGGAGCACCGCTACGGCCTGGTGCGGACGCCGCGCGTGGCCTGGCGCCGCACCCACGTCCGCGGGAGCATCGCCGCCATCGTGCGTCGGCGTCGCCACGGCGCTCGTCGTCCGCGCCACCTGGGCGTGGTGCGGCGCCGCCTGGTGGATCGTGACGGCGGCCGTCTGCTTCGCCGCGCACGTCGCCTGGCTGGTGACCGCGCCGCTCCTCCTCACGGTGTTCGGCGGCCTGCGTCCGCTGCGGCGGCCGACGCTCGCGGCCCGGCTCGAGATGCTGGTGCGGCGCGCCGGCGCCACCATCGCGGTGCGCGAGTGGCGGGGCGGCGAGGACACGACGCGAGCCCACGCGGCGCTCGCCGGGGTCGGCCGGACGCGCCAGATCATCCTGTCCGACACGCTGGTCGAGACGCTCGGCGACGACGAGATCGAGGTCGTCGTCGCGCACGAGCTCGCGCACCACGTGCACGGCGACGTGTGGCGGGCCGCCGGCTGGCGCCTGATCGCGCTGCCGCTGACCCTCGCCGCCGCCGCCGTCGTGCTGTCGTGGCTCGGCGCGCCGATGGGCGCCTGGCCGGTCGCGCCGGCGATGGCGGGCGCTGCCGGCGGCGCCGCGTCGTGGGCGCCGTGGCTCGCGGTCACGGCCGCGGTCGCGCTCACCGCGCACCGCCTGCTCGAGCCGATTGGCCTCGCCCTGTCGCGTCGCCGCGAGCTCGCCGCGGACGCGTTCGCGGTGCGCCTCACCGGCGGCGCCGATGCCTTCGTCGCCTCGATGCGCCGCCTCTCCCAGACCAACCTCGTCGACGATCGGCCGCCGCCGCTGGCGCGGGTCCTGTCGTCGCACCCGCCGGTCCGCGACCGCGTGCTCGCCGCCTATCCGCGCGGCGGAGGCGCCGACGCGATCCTGACAGGGTCTGGCGCGCGCCAGGCGCGCCTTCACCGCCGGACGACGAGCTCGCCGCGCTCTTCGTGGGGCCGGCCGTCGGCGCCGGTCAGCGAACAGTAGAAGGGAAAGGTGCCGGTGGTGTCGGCGCGGAACTCGAAGTGGAGCGGCTTGCCCGGCTCGACCCGCTTGGCGATGCGGTAGGCGTCGATGGCCAGGCCGTGCGGCGTGTCGCCGGCGGTGAGCGTGATGGCGACGATGTCGTTGAGGCGGGCGTCGATCCGGGCCGGCTCGAAGCCGCCGTCGGTGACCGTCAGGGCCACCTCGCGGCGGCGGTCGTCCTGCGCGGTCGTGGTCCGCTGGGGGGCGGACACGAGCCCCGCCGGCAGGGCCGTCGCGGCCAGCGCGACGAACCCGGCGGCGAGCCAGCGGACCGCGGCCGGCCTGGGCAGGCCGGCCGGGGTCGCCGGAAGCGGACTAGTTCTCACGACGCGGCGGACGCGGACGCCGCGGCTCGTCGCCACCGGCGTCGCCTGCCGCAGCGGCGGCCGGCGCGCCGGGCTCGGGCGCGAGCAGCGCCTTGCGGCTCAGACGCACCTTGCCGGACGGATCGACGTTGATCACCTTGACCATCACCGATTCGCCTTCCTTGAGCTCGTCACGCACGTCCTTGACGCGGTGATTGGCGATCTCCGACACGTGGAGCAGACCGTCGAGGCCGGGCAGGATCTCGACGAACGCGCCGAAGTCGGTGATCCGCTGCACCTTGCCCATGTAGGTCTTGTTGAGCTCGGCGGTCGCGGTCAGCTCCTGGATGATGGCCAGGGCCTTGGCCGCCGACGCCTCGTCGCTCGAGGCGACGTTGACGCGGCCGTCGTCCTCGACGTCGATCTTGACGCCGGTGCGCTCGATGATCGAGCGGATCATCTTGCCGCCGGGGCCGATGACGTCGCGGATCTTGTCGACCGGGATCTTGATCGTGATGATGCGCGGCGCGTGCAGCGAGACGTCCTTGCGCGACGCCGCCAGCGTCTCGGCCATCTTGCCGAGGATGAACAGCCGGCCCTGGAGGGCCTGCGCCAGGGCCTGGCGCATGATCTCCATGGTGATGCCGCCGACCTTGATGTCCATCTGCAGGGCGGTGATGCCCTTGTCGGTGCCGGCGACCTTGAAGTCCATGTCGCCGTAGTGGTCCTCGGCGCCGGCGATGTCGGAGAGGACGGCGAACTTGCCGTTCTCCTCGTTCATCACCAGGCCCATGGCCATGCCGGCGACCGGCGAGGCGAGCGGGACGCCGGCGTCCATCATCGCCATCGAGCCGCCGCAGACCGAGGCCATCGACGACGAGCCGTTCGATTCGAGGATGTCCGAGACGACGCGGACGGTGTAGGGCCACTGCTCCTCGGTCGGCATCACCGGCACGAGCGCGCGCTCGGCCAGCGCGCCGTGGCCGATCTCACGACGGCCGGGGCCGCGCAGGAACGACACCTCCCCGACCGAGAACGGCGGGAAGTTGTAGTGCAGCATGAAGCGCTTGTAGATCTCGCCGTCGACGCCCTCGATCTTCTGCTGGTCGTCGGAGGTGCCGAGGGTGCAGGTGACGAGCGCCTGCGTCTCGCCGCGGGTGAACACGGTCGAGCCGTGCACGCGGGGGAGGACGCCGACCTCGCTCCAGATCGGGCGGATCTCGTCGAACTTGCGGCCGTCGAGGCGCTTGCCGTGCTCGAGGATCTCGTCGCGCAGGACCTTTTCCTTCAGGTCCTTGAAGGCCGCCTTGGCGTCGGCGCGCTGCTGCGGCTCGGTGTCCGGGTAGGACTCGACGAGGTCCTTGGCGACCTTGTCGACCTTGGCGTAGTTCTCCAGCTTGTCCTGGATGCGCATCGCCTCGGCCAGCGGCTTGAGGGCCTTGGCTTCGACACCGGCGAGGAACTCGGCCGGAATCTCGCGCTTGTTGACCTTCAGCTTCGGCTTGTTGACCTTGCCCGCGAGCTCGATCGTCCCGGCGACGATGTCCTTGATGGCCTTGTGCGCCGTGTCGAGCGCGGTGACCATCTCGTCTTCCGAGACTTCCTTGGCGCCGGCTTCGACCATCACGATCGCGTCGGCGGTGCCGGCGACGATCAGATCGAGGCGGCTCTTGCGCCGCTGGTCGTAGGTCGGGTTGACGATGAAGGTGCCGTCGACGAGGCCCGATGCGGACGCCGGCGATCGGCTTGGCGAACGGGATCTCGGAGATGGCGAGGGCGGCACCGGCGCCGGTCAGGGCGAGGACGTCGGAGTCGTTCTCGTCGTCGGCGGAGATGACCAGGGCGACGACCTGCGTCTCATAGCGCCAGCCGGCCGGGAACAGCGGCCGGATCGGACGGTCGATCAGGCGGCTGGTGAGCACGTCCTTCTCGGGGGGCTTGCCTTCGCGCTTGAAGAAGCCGCCCGGGATGCGGCCCGAGGCGTAGGTGTTCTCACGGTAGTCGACCGTGAGGGGGAGGAAGTCGATGCCCTCGCGGGGCGAGGCGGCGTGACAGGCCGTGACGAGGACCATCGTGTCGCCCTGGCGGACGATGACGGCGCCGTCGGCTTGCTTGGCCAGCTTGCCGGTCTCGAGCGAGAGCGTAGGCTGCCGCCGAACGTGATGCGCTGTGTCTGAATGTTCACTTGCGGATACCCAGTCGCTTGATCAGCTCGGCGTAGCGCTCGTTGTCGTTCGAGCGCAGGTAGTCGAGGAGCCGCCGGCGCTGGCCGACGAGCTTGAGCAGCCCGCGGCGCGAGTGGTGGTCCTTCGCGTGCGTCTTGAAGTGATCGGTGAGGTAGGTGATCCGGTCGCTCAGGATGGCGACCTGGACTTCGGGGGAGCCGGTATCGCTGGCGTGCGTGCGGTACGACTCGATGATCTCGGTCTTGCGGTCTTTCGTCAGTGGCAAACGCCTATCCTCCACGCGCGGCCCAGCGTGTCGCAGGGAGATGCCCCCGCCTGGCGCAGGCTGGTGGAGGCAAGGGTCCTGCGGCCCAGACCGCCGTCATGGCGCCACAGCCAGCCCTTTCCAGCCTGACGCCAACTGACAATTGTAGGGCCCGGCCACGGCGGCCGCAAGCTGATTCGCCCCGACCCGATGCCCTGCGGCATCGCCCCGTCGAGGCCGCGCGGCTCTTCGTCCGAGCTAGACGAGGACCACCGACGGATGCAGCCGCCCGTCGCGCCAGGCGGCCAGCGCCAGCAGCCGCCCATCGCCGTCGACGATCCGCAGCGACGGTCGCGGCGGCCCGGCCGGACCGGTCTCCGCGTCGATGTCGGGATCGGGACCAGCCTGGGCCGAGCGCCCCTCCGGCCACACCGTGCACACGTCCGGTCCGACGAAGGCGCCATGGCGGACCTTGTCGGCGCCGGCGGCGGTCACGACCGCGGCCGGCCACTCGGGCAGGAGGGCATCGATCGGGCGGAGCGCGGCGGTCAGCACCGAAGGCTCGGCGTCGGGCGCGAGGCAGCGCCACCGCCTCGTCGAGCGTGAACCGGCCGCTGCCGGTCCGCCGCAGCGCCGCGAGGTGCGCACCGCAGCCGATCGCCGCGCCGACGTCGTGCGCCAGGCTGCGGACGTAGAAGCCGGCCGAGGTGTGCAGGTCGATCGTCGCGGTGTCGCCGTCGAGCGCGACCAGCGTCCAGGCCTTGAGCGTGATCGGCGCCGGCGCCGGGGCCACGGCCTCGCCGCGACGGGCGAGCCGGTGCGCCCGCTCGCCGTCGATCTTCTTGGCGGAGTAGGCCGGCGGCGTCTGCGGGTGCGTGCCGAGCCAGGCGTCGACCGCCTCGCGGAGGCGCGCGTCGAGGTCGGCGGGGATCGGCGCCGGCGGCGCCAGCGGATCGCCCTGGCGATCGTAGGTGGTGGTCGCGACGCCGAAGCGGATGGTGGCCCGGTAGCGCTTGTCGTCGCTGGTCAAGTAGGCCGCGAGGCGGGTGGCGCGGCCGACCATGACCACGATCACGCCGCTGGCCAGCGGATCGAGCGTGCCGGCGTGGCCGACGCGCTTCTCGCGCAGCACGCGGCGGACCCGGCCGACGACGTCGTGCGACGTCGGCCCTTCCGGCTTGTCGACGACGAGCAGGCCGGCGAGGTCGGAGCGGGGGAGCGCCGCTGCCGGCGGACGGCTCAGCCACGCGCCGGCACGGGCGCGCCCGCCAGGACGCCGGTCAGGCGTGCGACGACGTCGCGGCGCACGACGGCGGGATCGTCGCGGCGGGTGAAGCCCGAGGCGTTGGTGTGGCCGCCGCCGCCGAACTCCGCGGCGACCAGGCGGACGTCGGTCGGGCCCTTGGAGCGCAGGCTGACGCGGACGTCGCCGGTCGACTCGCCCCGGACGAGGACCACCGCCTGGATGCCGGCCGACATCAGCGGCATGTTGATCAGGCCGTCGGTGTCCTCGGGCGTCGCGCCGGTCCGTGCCAGCAGCGCGTCGTCGAAGGCGAGCACCGCGAGCTTGCCGTCGGCGGTGACTTCCATGCCCTCGAGCAGCGCGCCGATCAGCTTCAGCTTGCCGATGCGTGCTCTGCTCGTAGACGAGACGGGCCAGCGCCGCCGGCGTCCACGCCGGCTTCCGTCGCCCGCCGGCACGTCTCGAAGGTGCGGCTGGTGATGTGACTGTGGCGGAAGCCGCCGGTGTCGGTGAGGATGGCGAGGTAGAGCGCCGAGCCGATCTCCGTCGTCCCACGGCACGCCGAGCGCGTCGATGACGTCGGCGACCTGCTCGCCGCAGGCCGAGGCGCCGCCGTCGAACCAGTTGATCGCCCCGTACATCGCGTTGCCCGGGTGATGGTCGATGTTGATGGTGTAGTAGCCCTCGAGGCCGGCGACGCCGGGCCGCGAGAGGTCGCTGCACTCGAGCACGACGAGCGCGTCGAAGGCGCCCTCGACGCGCGGCGCCACCTCGATCGCGGCGACGCCGGGCAGGGCCAGGAACGCCGACGGCGGCCGGTCGCGGTTCACCATCCGGACCGACTTGCCGAGCGCGCGCAGGGCGGCGGCCAGCGCCACCTGCGAGCCGATCGAGTCGCCGTCCGGACGCGCGTGCGAGGTGAGCAGGAAGCTGGAGCGCGCGCGGATCGCGTCGCGAATCTCGGCGAGGATGTCCATGGGCGCGGCGGGGCTATTCATCGCGAGAGCCGGCGTCTGGCCCGCGCGGCTGGCCGGCCGGTGCCGGCGTGGGGTGGCCGGTTCTGGCGCGGCGAGGCCCGGCTGGTCGGCCGGCGTGTCCACCGCGCGCGGCGCTTCGCGGATCTCCTGCAGGAGCGATTCGATGCGCTCCTCGCGGGCGATCGACTCGTCGTACTGGAAGGCCAGCTCCGGGGCGCGGCGCAGGCCGACGTGCGCGGCGATGCGCTGGCGCAGGAACGGCTTGGCGCGCTCGAGGGCCTTGGCGGTGGTCCGCCGCGCCGCCTCGTCGCCGAGCGTCGTGTAGTAGGCGCGCGCCACCTGCAGGTCGGCGCTCACCTTCACGTGGGTGACGGTGACGAAGCCGATGCCGGGGTCGCGGACCTCCCGCGACAGCAGGTCGGCCAGTTCCTGCCGGATCTCTTCGCCGATGCGCGCCGGGCGTGACCCCTGCATGTGGTGGTGCCTTCTAGGTGAGGAATTCGGTCTGGACGGCCGTGACGTAGCCGTCCACGTTCGATTCGATGGTGGTGAGGGCGCTGGCGAGGACCTCGTCGACGTGGCCGCGGCGGTTGCCGATCGCCACCACGCCGAGGGCGGCGCGCTGCCAGACGTCGAGGTGACCGACTTCCGCCACCCCCACGCCCAGCGCCTTCAGGCGATCCTTCACGCGACGCACCGACATCCGTTTGTCCTTCAGCGACTGGGCGTCGGGGAGGAAGACCTCCACCGACAGCAGTCCGACGAACGTCGAGACGTCCGCGCCCGGACGCCGAGGCTGGCCCATCGCCTGACGGATCCCCCGACTGTGCCCACACCGATCCCGGCCGACCCCGACTGACTAGGAGACCGTCGCGGCGACGCGCTCCACGGTGAAGACCTCGATGACGTCACCGATCTTGAGGTCGTTGTAGCTCTCGAAGCCGATGCCGCACTCGAAGCCCGTCTTCACCTCGGACACGTCGTCCTTGAAGCGGCGCAGCGAGCCCAGCTTGCCCTCGTAGACCATCACGTTGTCGCGCAGCAGGCGGGCCTGCGACTCGCCCGAGCGCTTGATGACGCCGTCGGTGACCATGCAGCCGCCGATGGTGCCGAACTTCGGCGTCTTGAAGATCTGCCGCACTTCGGCCGCGCCGAGCCGCACTTCCTTGAGCGTCGGCTCGAGGATCCCGGCCATCGCCTTCTTGATCTCGTCGGTCACGTTGTAGATGACCGAGTGCATGCGCACGTCGACCTTCTCGCGATCGGCGATCTCCGAGGCGTTGCGATCGGGGCGGACGTTGAAGCCGATGACGATGGCGTTCGCGGTCAGCGCCAGCAGCACGTCGAACTCGTTGATGGCGCCGACGCCCGCATGGATGATGCGGACCTTGACGCGCTCGTCGCCGAGCTTCTGCAGCGAGCTGGCCAGCACTTCCGCCGAGCCCTGCACGTCGGCCTTGACGATGATCGGCAGCTCCTTGACGCCGCCTTCGGCGATCTGCTGCTTGAGCGACTCCAGCGTCAGGCGGCTCGACTTCGAGGCGTGCGACCGCTCCTTCTGCTGGTTCTGCCGGAAGAGCGCGATCTGCCGCGCCTTGGCCGCGTCGGCCAGGGCCTGGAACGTGTCGCCCGGCGACGGCGGCGTCGGCAGGCCGAGCACTTCCACCGGCGACGACGGGCCGACGGTCTTGACCGAGCGCCCGCGGTCGTCGATGAGGGCGCGGACCTTGCCGACGATGGTGCCGGCGATGATCGTGTCGCCGACGCTCAGCGAGCCGTCCTGGACGAGGATGGTCGCCACGGCGCCGCGGCCGCGATCGAGCTTGGCTTCGAGCACGGTGCCCGAGGCGGCGCGCTTCGGGTTGGCCTTGTACTCGCCGATGTCGGCGACGAGCAGCACCATCTCGAGCAGCGCGTCGAGGTTCTCGCGCTTCTTGGCCGAGACCGGCACCATGACCGTGTCGCCGCCCCAGTCCTCGGCCAGCAGCCCGACTTCGGCGAGGGCCTGCTTGACCCGCTCCGGGTTGGCGTCCGGCTTGTCGACCTTGTTGATCGCCACGATGATCTTCACGTTCGCGGCGCGGGCGTGGTCGATGGCTTCCCGGGTCTGCGGCATCACGCCGTCGTCGGCGGCGACCACCAGGATGACGACGTCCGTCACCTTGGCGCCGCGGGCCCGCATCGTCGTGAACGCCTCGTGACCGGGCGTGTCGAGGAAGACCACCTTGCGCTTGTTCACATCGACGGCATAGGCGCCGATGTGCTGGGTGATGCCGCCGGCCTCGCGCTCGGCGATGCGCGTCTCGCGGATCGCGTCGAGCAGCGTCGTCTTGCCGTGATCGACGTGGCCCATGACCGTGACGACCGGGGCGCGGGGCACCAGATCCTCGGGCTTGGAGGCGTCGGTCTCGACCTGGATCATCTCCTCTTCGAAGGTCTGCATCTTCACGTCGGCGCCGAATTCCCGCGCGATCATCGTCGCGGTCTCGGTGTCGAGCGTGGTGTTGATCGTCATCATCATCCGACGATCGATCAGCTTCTTGAGGACGTCCTTGACGCGCACCTCGAGCTTGTCCGAGAGGTCCTTGACGGTCATCCCCTCGGCCAGCGTGATGCTGCGCGTGACCGGCGGCGGGCCCACCGGCACCAACGGGACGGCCGGCCCCGGCGAGGGCCGGTCACGCCGCGGACCGGACGGGCGCGTGCTGCCGCCCGGACGGAAGCTGCCACCGGGCGGACGATAGCCGGGCGTCGGCGGGCGCAGCGACGTCGGCTGGCCCGGGGTGCCCGGACGCGCGCCCGGCACGTAGCTCGGACGGATCGGCGTGCCGGTCGGCTGATACGTGGGACGGGCGATGCCGCCCGGGCCCATGACCATCGTCCGGCCGGGAATCTGTGAGGCGGGACGCGCCGGCGGCAGGCCGGGCGGTCGCGGCACGGGCGTGCGCGGCACGCCGCTCGGACTCCCGGGGCGGCCTCCGCCGGCGAGATTGCCGGTGGCGCCGGTTCCGGGTGGGGCGGCGGCCGGTGGTGCGGCCGGCGCTCCCGGCTGGCCCGATGCCGTCGGCTGGCCCGCGGGCGTCTGGCCCTGGGCCGTCTGCCCGGTGCGCCGACTGGCCGGGAGCCGGCTGACCCGGAGCCGGACGCATCGGGCGTGGCGGCGCGGCGACGCGCGATCGTCCTTCGGTCTGCGGCGCGCCCGGGTCCTCGATGCGGAGTCGCAACGTCGGCGGCACCATACGCCCGACCGGCTGCTGGGGCCGGGTGGCGACCACTGGCGCGACCGGTTCCGCGGTCGGCTCGGGGGCTGCCACGGCCGCCGGCGGCGGTTCAGGCTCGGCGACGTGGACCACCGGCTCCGGCATCGCCGACGCGGCGATGGCGGGCGCCTCGGGAACGGCCGCCGGCGGCGGCTCGGCCGCGACGACGGGCTCGGGCGCCGGGGCCGCGACGACGGGCACCGGTTCCGGCTCGGCGGGGGCGACGAACGGCTCCGGGGCCGGGGCGTCAGCCGCTGGCGGTGGCGTGGCGACCGGCGGCCTGGCCTCGGCGGCCGGTGCGCTCGCGGCGCCGTCGGCGTGGACGCCGCCCTCGACCGGGGCCGCGGCCGGGCGCGGCGTGATGGTGCGGACGAGCCGCGGCGGGCCAATGGCCGGTGCGACCGGCTTGGGCGGCGGCTCGGGCGCACGCGCCGGTGCCTTCTTGGCGCTGCTCGTGCTGGTGCCGCCCTTGACCGGTACGGCGGTCTCCAGGAACATCTGCGCCGGCGGCGGCAGGGTGATGCCGCGCTGGCGCGCATGCCGCTCGACGAACTGGCGTGCGACGACCTCTTCGATCGTGCTCGACGCGCTCTTCACGTCGATGCCGTGATCACGCTTCAGCAGCGTGACCACTTCCTGGCTCGTCGAGTTGAGGAGCTCCGCGACTTTGTAGATCCGGACGGTTGACAACCTTAGCCTCGGCCTTTCCTTACTGCTGCACGTCTCGGTCGGGCGCGCGGCGCGTCGCCCGTGACGGCGTCCGCCGTCTCGCTCACGGCCGCGGCGGCTTCGCCACCTTCGGCCGCCGCCGTCTCGAGCGGCTGGTCGCCGGGGGTCTCGCCCTCGGGCGACTCCTCGGTGATCGCCGCGCCGTCGGTCTCGTCGTGCACGCCTCGCCCTCGGCCAAGCCGTCGGCCGCCGCCTGGGCGCCCTCGGTCTCGGCCAGCGCGTCGGCGGCCAGCGTCCCGAACTGCTCTTCGACTTCCTTGCGCTTCTCTTCTTCGCTCTTGATGTCGATCTTCCAGCCCGAGAGCTTGGCGGCGAGCCGGACGTTCTGGCCCTTCTTGCCGATCGCGAGCGACAACTGGCGGTCCTCGACGACGACCTCCATGATCCGGTTGTCCTGGTCCATGATCGTGACGCGCTGGACCTTGGCCGGGCTGATCGCGTTGGTGACGAACACCATCTCGTCGTCCGACCACTCGACGATGTCGATCTTCTCGCCGCGCAGCTCGCGGATGATGGCCTGGACGCGCGTGCCCTTCATGCCGACGCAGGCGCCGACCGGGTCGACGTCGCGCTCGCGCGAGTAGACCGCCACCTTGGCGCGATCGCCGGCTTCGCGCACGGCGCCGCGGATGACCACGGTGCCGTCGTAGATCTCCGGCACTTCCTGCTCGAACAGCTTGATCAGCAGGGCCGGGTCGGTGCGCGACAGCACCACCTGCGGGCCCTTGATGTTCTTGTTCACCGACTTGATGACCGCGCGGACGCGGTCGCCGATGTTGTAGTTCTCGGCGCGCGATTGCTCGCGGCGGGGGAGCGTCGCCTCGACGCGGCCCATCTCGGCGACCATGTCGCCGGTCTCGAAGCGCTTGACGACCGCGGTGACGACCTCGCCGATGCGCTGGTTGAACTCGTCGTAGACCTTCTCGCGCTCGGCTTCCCGCGTCTTCTGCGAGAGCACCTGCTTGACGGTCTGGGCGGCGATGCGCGACTCGACCGGCGGCTTCGGGAACTCGATCTCCATGTCGAGCTCGGCGTCCTCGCCGTACATTTCCTTGGCGTCGGTCAGCGAGATCTCGGTGGCCGGGTTCTCGACCGCTTCGACGATGTGCTTGACCGCGAAGATCTCGATCTGGCCCGTGTCCGGGTTCATCCGCGAGCGGAGATCCTCGGTCGACTTGTAGGCCTTGCGCGACGCGGTGAGCATCGCGTCCTCGAGCGCGGCGATGATGACCTGGGGCTCGACGCCCTTCTCCTTGGCCATCGTCTCGATGAGCGGCAGCAGCGAACTCGTCATTGGTTCTAGAACTCCACAGCGAGGCGTCCGCGGGCGATGCGGTCGTAGGGCAGCCGGATGATCTTCGTCCGCCCCACCGCCAGCACCACGGCGCCGTCGTCGATTCCCGTCAACCGTCCTTCGAAGTGCACCTGCCCGTCGATGGCTTCGCGGACGACGATCTTGGCCAACCGCCCGGCGAACCGGGCGTAGTCATCGAGGTTGCGCAGCGAGCGCTCGAGGCCGGGCGACGACACCTCGAAGGTGTAGGCCGCATCGAGCGCGTCCTCCACGTCGAGGATGGCGCTCACGTCCTGGCTGACCTGCTGGCATTCCTCGATTCCGATACTGTCCTCCGGACGCTCGACGATGGGGCGTCCCGTTTCGTCGCGCCGTGTCGGCCGGTCGATGAAGATGCGCAGCACCAACCCGACCGGTTCCCGCCGCAGCTGCAAGTCGAACACCTCGACCCCGCACGATGCGGCGACCCGGTCGGCGATGTCCCGGATGTGCGCCAGCCTGGCGTCCGTCGTCGCCCCGCCTTTCCCGTCGAGGACGGCCCCATAAACACAAAAAGTGGGCCGCTAGCCCACTCGATCGCCTTTCACGGAATGAGCGACCCAGCAGTCTAACATTTTTTCTGGCGACCGCGCCCGCGGCACGGACGCCCGGCGCCCGGCGGCCGCGCTAGACGCGCACGACCAGGTCGTAGCCGCGCGAATCGACGATCTCGGCGTCGATCAAGTCTCCCGGACGAAGGACTTCCGGGTCCCCGTCGGTCAGGTAGACGATGGGGTCGATGTCCGGCGCCTGACCGGCCAGCCGGCCGGTCCAGGCCAGCTCGTGCTCGGACGACGGCCCGTCCACCAGCACCTGGACCCGCTCGCCGAGGCGCCGCCGATGGCGCCTGGCGACGATCTTCTGCTGGAGCGCCATCAGCTTGCGCTGGCGGGCGGCCTTGGTCCGGGCCGGGACGTCGTCGGGCAGGGCGTGCGCGGCCGTCCCTTCCTCGTCCGAATAGGTGAAGACGCCGACGTGATCGAACTCGACCGTCCGCACGAAGTCGCAGAGCTCGGCGAAGTCGGCCTCGGTCTCGCCGGGAAACCCGGTGATGAACGTAGTCCGCAGCGTCACCTTCGGCAGCCGCTCGCGCAGCCCGAGCAGCAGCCGCTCGTAGCTGGCCCGCGAGCCCGGCCGGCGCATCCGCTTGAGGACGCCGTCGGCGGCGTGCTGCAGCGGCAGGTCGATGTACGGCACGACCTTGTCGCAGGTCGCCATCGCCTCGATCGTCTCCTCGGTGACGGTGGTCGGGTAGAGGTAGAGCAGCCGGATCCAGGCCAGCCCGTCGACCTGGTTCAGCTCGCGCAGCAGCCGGGCGAGGGCGCCGCGCTCCCGCCGATCGACGCCGTAGAACGTCGAATCCTGCGAGATCAGCAGCAGTTCCTTGACGCCGCGGGCGGCGAGGGCGCGGGCTTCGGCGACGATCGACTCGACCGGGCGGCTCCGATACTGGCCGCGCAGCTTCGGGATGATGCAGAAGGAGCAGTTGTAGTCGCAGCCTTCCGCGATCTTCACGTAGGCGTAGTGCTTCGGCGTGGTCAGGACGCGCGGCGTCGTGGCGTCGTAGAGGTAGGTCGGCAGGTCGCGTTCGGCGACCACGGCGTCGCGGTGGCGGGCCGCGACGTGGGCCGAAGTCGGCCCTGCGCTGGGCCGGGCGCGGTGGAACGTCATCGGCGCGGCGGCCGGCCCGGCCGGGCCGATCGCGCCGCCGGCACGCCTCCAGCGCGCCGACGATCGACTCGACCTCGCCGGTGCCGAGCACGACGTCGATCTCCGGAATCTCGGCCTTCAGCTCGTCGCGGTAGCGCTCGGCCAGGCAGCCGGTGACCACCAGCTTCTGGCAGCGGCCGTTGATCTTGTGCTGGGCCAGCTCGAGAATCGTGTCGATCGACTCCTGCTTGGCCCGGTCGATGAACGCGCAGGTGTTGACGACCAGCACGTCGGCCTGGGCCGCGTCCTCGGTCAGCTCGTGTCCGGCGCCCTGGGCGAGGCCCAGCATCACCTCGGAATCGACGAGGTTCTTCGGGCAGCCGAGCGAGACGAGGCCGATCTTCATGCGTGGGTCGGGCCCCAGGGGCAGGCCGGAACCAGCAAGTCTACCGCCTTTTGCCGCCTGGTGGCGAACGGCCCTCCTCGAGGGCGAAGGCGAGGTCGATCTGCACTCGGACCGGCACGGGCTCGCCGTTCAGCGTGCCCGGGCTGAAGACCCATCTTCCGGCCGCCGCCAGGGCCTCGTCGTCGAGTCCGTGGACGGCGTCGAGCGACTTCGCCAGCAGCACGTCACGGCTCTCTTGCCCTCCGCGCCCACCGTGACGTCGACGACGGCGATGCCGCGGATCCGTTGGTGCATGGCGGCCGCCGCATAGCGGGGAGTGCCGCTCTTCACGACCGTGGGCAAGACGACGGCAGGACGCGTCGGACCGATGGTCCGGCCAGGCGAATCTCCGTGCCGAGAGTCTGGCCCGCCCGGGCCCGAACCATCGAGCTACCGGGCCGAGAACGACATAGCCAGCCGCACCCGCACCGGGACCGGCTGCCCGTTCAGCGTGCCGGGCTTGAAGACCCACCGGCCGGCGGCGGCGAGGGCCGCGTCGTCCAGGCCATGCACGGCGTCGACCGATTTCACGAGCAGGACGTCCCGGACGCGCCCGTCGGCGTCCACCGTGACGTCGACCGAGGTCTCCCCGACGAGGTTGGCCTCCAGAGCCGGGCGTGTGTAGGCCGGATTCTCGCGGGTCACGACGGTCGGCAGCACGATCCCGGGCGTCGATTCACTGTAGACGCGGGCGGGCGCGGCGTCCTGTGCGCCCAGCGCCAGCGTGGTCAGCGCCCCGCACGCGAGTCCCGTCACTGCCATCGTTCGCATCGAAGCCATCGGACCTCCTTGGGCAAGCGAGTGATTGGACGGCGCCGCGGCGGGTTTGGTCGGGCGGGACGGGAAGGCAACAGGAGGCGCGGAGCCGCGGAGCACGAACGGAGAGCACTCGTCCCGGATCCGTCCTCTGCGGATGATCCCGTCTCTGTTCCCTCCGCCCCTCGCCCTGACAGGGCTACGGATACAGCCGGTACAGCATCCGCGGATAGGGGATGGTCTCGCGGACGTGCTCGAGGCCGCAGATCCAGGCGACGCAGCGCTCGATGCCCATCCCGAAGCCGGCGTGCGGCACCGAGCCGTAGCGGCGCAGGTCGAGATACCAGTCGAAGGCTTCCTTGGGCAGCTTGTGCTCCTCGATCCGCTGGAGCAGCAGGTCGTAGTCGGCGAGGCGCTCGCCGCCGCCGATGATCTCGCCGTAGCCCTCCGGCGCGATGACGTCGACGCCGAGCGCGACCTCGGGCCGCACCGGATCCGGCTTCATGTAGAACGCCTTGATCGCCGACGGGTAGCGGTTGATGCAGACCGGGCGATCGAACTGCTGCGAGATCACCGTCTCGTCGGTGCCGCCGAAGTCGCCGCCCCACTCGAACGGCTGGCCGGCCGCCTTCAGCTTGTCCACCGCCTCGTCGTAGGTGATGCGCGGGAACGGCCGCTTGACCGCTTCCAGCTTCGACGTGTCGCGCTCGAGCGCCTTCAGCTCGCGGGCCCGCTTGTCGAGGACGCGCGAGACGACCGAGACGATCAGGTCCTCGGCCAGGTCCATGGTGTCGTCCAGCGAGGCGTAGGCCATCTCCGGTTCGACCATCCAGAACTCGGTCAGGTGCCGGCGCGTCTTCGACTTCTCGGCGCGGAAGGTCGGGCCGAAGGCGTAGACGCGGCCGAGCGCCATCGCGTTGGCCTCGTTGTAGAGCTGACCGCTCTGCGTCAGGTAGGCGGTGGTGTCCTCGAAGTACTGGACCGGGAACAGCGTGGTCGTGCCCTCGCAGGCCGACGGCGTGAAGATCGGCGTGTCGGCGAGGATGAAGCCGCGCGAGTTGAAGAAGTCGCGGCAGGCGTCGATCACCTCGTGCCGCACCCGCAGGATGGCCTGCTGCCGCGGCGCGCGGATCCACAGGTGGCGCCGGTCCATCAGGTAGTCGACGCCGTGTTCCTTCGGCGTGATGGGGTAGTCGTGCGCCTGGCTGACGACCTCGAAGCCGCTCACGTCCAGCTCGTAGCCGCCGGGCGCGCGGGCATCGGCGCGGACCGCGCCGGTCACGATGATGGCGCTCTCCTGGCCGAGGTGATCGGCCGAGACGAACACCTCCGGACCGACCGCCGCCTTCGACATCACCGCCTGGATGAAGCCGGTGCCGTCGCGGACGGTGAGGAAGTGCAGCTTGCCGGAGGATCGCCGGTTGTGCAGCCAGCCCTTGAGGGTGACGGTCTCGCCGACGTGGGCCGCGATGTGTTCGATGTAGGTCGCCATCGTCGGAGCAGTATAGATGGCGACCGCGGGCCGCCGCGGTCGCCATCCGGATGCCGTGCCGCCGGCCGGCCCAGCGCTACTTGGTGACCCGCCCCAGCCGCGACGCCACCACGCCCACGCCGGGCACGCCGGTGATGGTGGCGTTCCAGGTGAAGGTGCCTTCCATGACGTTGCCCTGGACGCGCGTGCTCCAGCCCGAGAGCTGAATCGAGAGCTCGCCGTTGGTGGCGGTGCCCGCCAGCGTCAGGGTGCCGGTCGAGTTGAGCCCAGCCTTGTGGCTGGCCGGGCGGCTCAGCGGAATTCGTCGATGTGGGGCGCGAGCAGTTCGTGCAACCGCGCGAAACGACGGTAGCGGCGGAGTGTGTCGCCGACGTTGCGCAGCGTCCGCGGCATGTACTGGATGTAGACCGGGTTCTGGCGCGTGGTCGTCTGGTAGCCGAAGGTGCCCATCGCCTTCAGGTTCCGCTGCAGCGCCATCAGGTCGAAGCGGGCGCGGAACTCGGCCTCGGCGGACGGTGCTGCTCTTCAAGCGCGAGGAAATAGGCGATCAGCTCGTTGATCGCGATGTCGTTCAGGTCGACGATAGGAGTCGCGCAGCAGCGACGCCAGGTCGTAGGTGTCCGGCCCCATCCGCGCGTCCTGGAAGTCGATCAGGTAGAGCTGCCCTTGCGACAGCATCAGGTTGCGGCTGTGGTAGTCGCGATGGCAGAGCACCCGCGGTTCGCCGGCCAGTTCCTCGACGATCACCGCGAACTCGGCCCGCACCGCCTCGAAGGCGGCCTGCGGCAGCACCGCGTTGCGGTAGGCCGACAGGTAGTGCTTGAGGAAGAAGTCGAGCTCCCAGGTGAGCTTGTCGACGTCGAAGGCGATGCCGTAGGGCAGGTAGGCCGGCGAGGTCAGGGCGTCGCCGCGCGTCTGCATCGTGACGATGTGCGCGACCGCCTGCCGGTAGAGCGCGGCGTGGGCGTGGAACGCCTGCGTGCCGAGATGCGCCTGCAGCGTGACGTCGCCCAGATCCTGCAGCGACAGGATGCCGAGGGCGTTGTCGTAGCCGAGTATCCGCGGCGTCGGCACCGGCATCGCCTCGAGGAGGCGGGCGACGTTGACGAACGGCAGCGACTCGGCGTCGATGGTGGAGGCGTGCACCGCCAGCACGAACGGGTCGCCCTCGTTCGGGAGCACCCGGTAGTACTTGCGGTCCGACGCGTCGCCGGTGAGGGGCACGACGCGGGCGCCGCGGGCGGTGTCGCCGAGGGCGTGGAGGTAGGCGGCGACGCGATCCTTCGCGTCGGGAAGTCGCAGCGTGGGCATGGCGTCACTCAGGGCGCGTCGGGAACGATCAGCACGTCGGCCTCGCGCCGCTCGCCTGGCCGCAGTACGTAGCCGTCCGGCCACGGCACCAGGCAGGCATCGGCGGCGTGCAGGCCGTCCGGCACGCGCGCCCGATCGGCAACCACGCACCGCTCGAGGACGACGCCGGCGCCGATCGCCACATCGTCCCACAGGATCGTGCGATCGAGGCGCGCCGTCGGATCGACGACGGCCCGGGCACCCCCGGTCGACGAGGAGACCGTCCACGGCGACACGCCCTCTGCCAGCGCGAGCTGCTCGTGCACGCGGCGATAGTCGGCCGGTGTCCCGACCTCGATGAACGCCGCGTCGCAGACGAAGGCGCGCAGGCGCCGCGGGGTGTCTGCCAGCATCCGCGGATAGACCTGCAGCACGCTTTCCGCCGGGACGCCGTCGGGCAGGTCGGCGAACACCGATCGATCGACCAGCTGAGCCGAGAAGAAGTGGAAGTTGGGCCGCGGATCGCCGCGCCGGCAGAAGCCCGTGATCCAGCCGTCGGCGTCGACCAGCACGCCGCCGAAGCGATGCGGCTCGGGGTTGGGGATCAGCGCCATCGTGACCAGCGCACCGTGGGCATGGTGGTGATCCCAGAGCGCGCGCAGGTCGACCGTGGCCAGCGTGTCGCCGTTCAGCAGCAGGTAGGCATCGCCCTCGAGCAGCGGCAGGGCATGGCGCGGTCCGCCGGCCGAGCCCAGCACCGGCTGCTCCCACGAATAGCGCAGGCGCAGGCCGGCGTCGGCGCCGTCACCGACGACGCGGGCGATGGTCTCGGGCCGGTGGTGCAGGTTCAGCACGACGCGGGACACGCCCGCCGCCGCCAGCCCGCGCAGGATGCGCGTGACCAGCGGGACGCCGGCGAGCGGCACCGCCGGCTTGGCGCGGGACAGCGTCAGCGGATGCAGGCGGCTGCCCACGCCTGCGGTGAGCAGCAGGGCGTCCGGCGGCCAGGCGACAGCAGCGGTGGAGGCGCTCACGCGGGCGTGTCGAAGACCATGTCCGTGCCGTGTCCGCCGCGCGCCTGGCGATGCTCCAGGAACAGCGAGCGGTACGACGCGAGCACGTAGTCGGCGGGACCGCGGCCGAGCCGGGCGGCGACCGAGGCGATCGCCGCTTCCTCGCCCTCGAGCTCGACGAAGGTGCCGATCGGCGTTTCGTCGATGGCGATGATCAGGCCGTCGAGCGACCGCTCCTCGCGGTACTTCTGGTAGCGGAAGCGCTGGACGAAGCCGAGCGAGCCGAGGATGCGGCGGGCGTCGTCGGCGAGCCCGACGACGGTCTCGACTTCCTCCCGCGTCTTCATCGGCCCGGCGACGACCGGGCCCTTCCAGGTGATCGCGGCGCCATCGCCGTCGCGCCGGACACGCAGCGAGCAGCCGGTGCGCTGCAGGCGGCCGTCGTCGCTGTCGAGCAGCACGTCGTCCTGCAGGCGGCGGTCCCGCAACGGCCGCGCCCCGAGGGCGTCGATCGCGGTCCGCGCTGCCGCCGGCGACTCGAACCGAAGCTTGATCTCGCGCTCGACGGCACAGGAGCGGGAAGCCCTTGGTCCCTTCGCGACGATCTGACGGACTTACGGTTCGCCGCCGAATCGTCGCGAACATCTCCGAGCCGCGCGCCTTCAGCACGTGGACGCCGACCGAGCGCCCCGGCTGCACGCGCTCCAGCTCGGTCGCGGCTTCGTCCGCCGAGGCCACGTCCTTGTTGCCCACCTTGACGATGACGTCGCCTTCGCTGAGCCCGGCCCGTCCGGCGGGGCCGCGCGGACGCAGGCCGGTCACCACCGCGCCGCTGGCGTCGTTGGGCAGCTGCAGCCGGCGGGCCAGCACCGGCGTCAGGTCTTCGAGCTGCAGGCCGAAGCTGGACGGTGAGATCGGACGACGCCGTGACGTCCGGCGCCTCGGTCGGGCCGATGGTCAGCTCGGCGACGGTGACGGACAGCGACTTGGCGGTCTTCTCGCGCATGACCTTCACCGGCACCGACGTGCCCGGCTTGGTGACGACGACCATCTCGACGAGGTTGCGATCGTTCTCGACCTTGCGGCCGTTGTACTCGACGACGACGTCGCCGGGCCGCAGGCCGGCCTTGGCCGCCGGCCCGCCGCGCTCGACCTCGCGCACGACGGCGCCCTTCCGATCCGGCAGGCCCCAGTTCTCGGCGTCCTCCTGGGTGATGCGGCTGGCCATGATCGTCACGCCGATCTTGCCGCGCGTGACCTTGCCGGTCCGCAGCTGCGGCAGCAGCTCGCGCACCAGGTTGATCGGCACGGCGAAGCCGATGCCGATGTTGGCCATGCGGTTGCTGAGGATCGCGGTGTTGATGCCGATGACCTCGCCGCGGACGTTGAGGAGCGGCCCGCCGGAGTTGCCCGGATTGATGGCGGCGTCGGTCTGCAGCATGTTGACGCGGCGGCCGGAGCCGACGTCGAACGGCCGGCTCAGGCCGCTGATCACGCCGACGGTGACGGTGTGGTTGTAGCGGAACGGGTTGCCGATGGCGACGACCCAGTCGCCCGGCTGCATCTGCCCGGAATCGCCGAAGCGGGCCTGCGGCATCTTCGCCGCGGCGCCCTTGTCGACCAGCTCGATGAGCGCGCTGTCGGTCAGCGGGTCACGGCCGACGACCTTGGCTTCGTGGCCCTCTTCCTCGTCGCCCTCCTCGCCGTAGAGCTGGACGCGGATCTTGGTGGCGTGTTCGACGACGTGGTTGTTGGTCAGGATGAGGCCGGTGCCGCTGTCGATGATGAAGCCGGTCCCGGCGCCGGTGCTCTCCTGCGGCTCGTCGGGCTGCTGCTGCCGCGGCGTGCCGAAGAAGCGGCGGAACAGCTCGTCGCTCTGATCCTCGGACGCGTCGGTCGTGCGCGTCGAGGTCGTCGAGATGCTGACGACCATGGGGCTCTGGTCGTGCGCGATGCCGCGGAAGGTGCCGGCGTCCACCGGGCCCGACAGCGGCGCGCTGTTCATCGGCGGGGGCGACGACAGCGCCTGCGCCTCCGAGCGCGGCGCCATGTCGAGGCGCGAGGCGATGACCATGCCGATGGCGAGCGAGACCACGGCGATCAGGGCGGCGTAGAAGAAGGTCGTCTTGCGCGTTGACATGACTGCGGTCCTAGCGGCCCGTGGTGACGGATCAGGCCAGCGTGTCGATCTGTGTCTGGATGTCGCCCGTGACGGTGGCCTGCTCGCAGGCCGACCGTCATGTCGATCTCGGTCCGGATGCCGAAATCGTCGAAGTAGAGGCCGGGCTCGATGGTGAAGCCCAGGCCGGGCACGAGGCGCCGGTCGTCGTGCGTCTCGTAGTCGTCCATGTGCACGCCGTTGCCATGGATCTCCTGGCCGAGACTGTGCCCGGTGCGGTGGAGGACGTGGGCGGCGTAGCCGGCGTCGATCAGGACTTTCCGGGCCGTCGCGTCGACTTCGAAGCCGCGGACGGAGCGGCCGGCGGCGATGCCGTCCTGGACGAAGGCGATGGCCGCATCGCGGGCGCCGGCGGCGGCCGTCCAGGCCGACTGGACACGCGCCGGAACCGTCGATCCCGTGAAGGCCATCCAGGTGATGTCGGCGTAGACGGCGCTCGGGCGTCGGCAGCTTGCCCCACAAATCCAGCAGCAGCACCTCGTCACGGCCGACCACCCGATGCGACGGTGGCGGTCGGGAGGTAATGCGGGTTGCCGGCGTTGCCCTGCGTGCCGACGACCGGGTCGCTGTCGGCGATCAGCCCCTCGTCGCGGAAGGCCTGGACCATCTCCTGCTGGACGTCGTACTCGGTGAACGACCGGCCGGCGGCCAGCGCCGCGCGGACGTAGGCCAGGGCCCGATCCTTGATCCGATAGAGGCTGGCCGAGGCCGTCCGATGGGTGGCCAGCGCCGGCTCGTCCCAGACCGCCTCGAAGCGCTGGACCAGGTCGCCGGACGAGACCACCTCGACCCCGTGCGACCGGATCAGCTCGATCGTCCCGGCGTCCACCCGGGACAGATAGGGGATGGCGCAGTCCTTCGAGTACTCCATGGCCAGCCGCTTGCGGCCGGCGAGCAGCCCTCGCAACCCTTCGGACAGGGATTCGCGGCCGGCGTAGACGACCGTCGAGCCGGGCACGCCGTCCAAGTTGTGGCGCTCGATCGCGTGGACGAGCCGGGTGGGGGTGCCCTCGCGAGGGATCAGGTAGTACCAGCGGCGGGTGGCCATGTGGCCCGAGCCCGCGATGCCGGTCAAGCGGGACGCCACGGGGTTGACACCCCGGAAGTCATACAGCAGCCACCCGTCGAGGGCGTCCTCGCGGAGCGCGGCTTGCACGGCCGCGATGTCCAGAGACATGAGAAGCGAGTATAGCAGCGCGCGCCCGCCGTATAATCGGAGGGTTTCGCCACTCCTGACCCGCCAGCCCAGGCCGTGGCCGGACGTCCGACGAGTCTTGCTCATGACATCAGCCTTGCCATTCACCCTGCGACGCAGCCACCGAGCCGTTCTGGCCGTCGCGCTGGCGTCCGCCGCCCTGGTCGCCCCGTCGGCCCAAACGCCGACGCCGCAGCCGGCCGCGCCGACCGATGCCCAGCAGATCCCCCCGGTCACCTTCCGCGCCGAGATCGAGTACGTCGAGGTCGACGCCGTCGTCACCGACGAGCGCGGCAACCTGGTGAAGGGCCTGACCCGCGAGGACTTCGACATCTACGAGGACGGCAAGCTGCAGAAGACGTCGTTCTTCTCGCAGGTGGTCATTCCGGTCGAGCGCCTCGAGCGCTTCGTCAACGAGGCCCGTCCGGTCGTGCCGGACGTCCGCTCCAACGTCCGGCCGTTCGAGGGCCGCATCTACGTGCTGCTGCTCGACAACAACCACACCGGCGCGCTGCGCAGCGCCCAGGTCAAGAAGGCGGCGCACGAGTTCGTCGACAAGTATCTCGGGCGCCAACGACGTCGCCGCCGTCATCCACAGCTCCGGCGCCACCGACGCGTCGCAGGAGTTCACCAGCGACCCGCGGCTGCTGCACGCCTCGATCGACCGCTTCATCGGCCAGAAGCTGCGGTCGCGCACGCTCGAGCGGCTCGACGAGTACAACCGCAACCCGCTGCTGCGGCCGCAGTCCGGCGGCGGCGACGGCACGTCGGGATCCGGGCAGACCGGCCGACGACGTCAAGATCCTCGATCCGCTGGACGCCGAGCGCGGCTACTACGCCCGCGGCACGCTCTGACCGCTGCGCAACCTGGCCGAGTTCATGGGCTCGATCCGCGGCCGGCGCAAGGCGATCCTGATGTTCAGCGAGGGCATCGACTACCCGATCCTCGACGTCTTCGACTCGCGCGACGCCTCGGCTGATCCTCAGCGACACCCGCGACGCCATCGCCGCCGCCTCGAAGGCCAACGTCAACTTCTACACGATCGATCCGCGCGGGCTGAACGTGATGGGCGACGAGAACATGGAGATGGGCGGCTTCCCGGCCGACCCGTCCTACAACCTCAACCCGCAGGCGTTCGAGCAGGAGCGCCGGCTGGCGGTCGACAGCCTCCGCGTGCTCGCCGAGCAGACCGGCGGCTTCGCCGCCGTCGAGCGCAACGACTACGCCGACGCCTTCGATCGCATCGTCCGCGAGAACAGCTCCTACTACGTGCTCGGCTACTACCCGCCGAGCAACAAGCGCGACGGCAAGTTCCACAAGATCGAGGTCAAGCTGAAGCGGCCGGGCCTGCGCGTCATCGCCCGCAAGGGCTACGCCGCGCCCAAGGGCAAGGGCGAGGTCACCGCGGTCGATGCCTCCGCCGGCACCTCGACGGCGCTCAAGGATCTGCTGAACAGCCCGCTGCAGTCGGCCGGTCTGACGCTGTCGGTGTCCGCGGCCGCGTTCGACGCGCCGAAGGACAACGTCTCGGTGACGGTCGAGATCGTCGGCCGCAACCTGAAGTTCACCCCCGACAAGGGCCTGTTCACCAACACCGTCGAGGTGTCGATGCTGCCGCTCGAGGCGCGCGGCAAGGCGCAGCAGGGCCGCCGCAGCGAAGTGAAGCTGAACCTCAAGCCGCAGACCGCGCAGATCATGCAGGCCACGGCCGTACGGCTGTCGCCGCGCCTGACGCTGCCGCCGGGTCGCTACCAGCTGCGCGTCGCCGCCAAGGAAACCGGCGGGCTGACCGGGTCGGTGTTCTACGACCTGACGGTGCCGGACTTCACCAAAGAGAAGTTCAACATGAGCGGCGTCGTGCTGACCGCCGCCACCGCCCGGGTCACGCCGACCGCCGAACCGGACAACGTGCTGAAGGAGGCGCTGCCCGGGCCGCCGACGACCCGCCGCGAGTTCTATCCGATCGACGTCCTGGCGCTCTACGCCGAGGTCTACGATCGCTACTGGACCGACGTGCCGCACAACGTCGACGTGACGACGCGCCTCGTCGACGAGCAGGGCAAGGAGGTCAGCCGGACCGCCGACACCCGCAAGAGCTCGGAGTTCCAGAGCGCGACCACCAAGGGCGGGTTCTTCGGCTACAGCACGCAGGTGCCGCTGGCCGACGTGAAGCCGGGCCGCTACATGCTGCAGGTCGAGGCCAAGGCCCGCCTGAAGGACGCCGCGGCGGTGCGGCGCGAGATGCTGATCACGATCGTGCAGCCGCCGCCCGACCTGGTGCGGCCGGCCGCCAAGCCCGGCGCTGGTGGTGGTGGCGACGCCGGCCGCTGAGGCCGACGCCGAGTCCCTGCTGGGGCTGTCGCCGCGCGCGGCGGCGGCCGTGGCCTGGGCCGGGGCGTGGGTGACCGGCGGGCTCGTCGTCTGGCTCGCGCCGGCCGGGGCGCGCTTCGTGCGCCATCACGCGCGGCACGCCCTCTGGGTCACCGGGGGCGTGACGGCGCTGGCGCTCGGCCTCTGGATCCTGAGCATCCTGGCCGCCTTCCTCATCACGCCGACGACGTTCGCGGTCGTGTCGTGGCTGGCGACCGGCGCCTGGGTCGCCGTGCTGCCGTTCTGGCTGTGGGGGCTGGTGCGGGCGCTGCGCGGCGAGACGCTGCGGATGCCCGGCGTGACCCGGCGCATCGAGCCCGCGGCCGAGGCGATGACCGCGCCGCTGCCGTCGCCCGCGCCGCTCGTGGCCGCGGATCTCGAGGTCGCTCCGGCCGTGCCGCCGCCGTATGCCGACAGGGCCGCGGCCCGACCGCGAATCCGACCTGGAAGGCTAGGATCGGCGGACGCGCAGCCAGCCGGCCAGCAGGCCGGCCGCCAGCATCGCGAACAGCACGGGGAGCGGCAGCGACGGCGTCACAGCTCGCCGTTCCATTCTTCCGGCTCGGCGGCACCTGAGCGGAAGACCTCCAGGTGCCACTTGCCACCGCCCCACGGCTCGATGACTTCGGTGGCGAGGACGTCGACGAGCAGTTCGGCGAAGCTGCGGCCCTCGGGATCGTTCTCGAGGTGATAGGCCGGCTCGTCCCACTGGAAGTTCGGGTAGAGCACGAGCGTCAGGAACAGGTCGAAGCCGTCGTCGACCACGACCAGCTGCCCGCACGGGCGCTTCACCGCGGAATGGTAGACGAGGTATTTCTCGGCGCTGTGCGCCCGGATGTAGCGCTTCAGCGCGAACTCGCGCGCGACGATTTCCTCGACCGCGATCTTCTTGTCCCAGCAGTCGCGGCAGTACTTCTCCTCGCCCCGAGGCTCGGAGACGTCCTTCGCACCACACAGGGGGCAGCGTGCCTCGGCGGCCGCTCGTTTCGACATCCGACCATCTTACCGCGGCCGGCCAGCCGGCCGCCGGAGGCCCGCCCCGTCGCCGGTGGAACTCCCGGCCGGTCAACGCCTTACCGTCCTGCGGCTCAGCGCAGCAGACGCAGTGCGTCCACGCGCGCTGTCCGCCTGGCGGCGAGGTAGCAGGCTGCTAGCGTGGCCAGCGCGACAAATCCGACTACGGCCACGAACGTCGGCGGATCGGTTGGGGTGACGCCGAAGAGCACGCCGGCCAGCGCGCGGGCGCCGGCGGCGGCGCCGAGCAGTCCCAGGGCGAGGCCGGAGACAACCAGCATCGCGCCTTCGCGCAAGATCATCATCTGCACCTGTCGCGGGAGCGCGCCGACGGCCAAGCGCACCGCGATTTCATGATGGCGCTGGGCGACCGAGTAGGCGATCACCCCGAAAAGCCCGGTCAGCGCCAAGGTGAAGGCCACAGCCGACAGCAGGCTGAACAACAGCATCCCGAAACGCCACGGCGCCGTGGAAGTGCCGACGATCGCTTCCAACGTCTCGATGCGGCCGATGACGGCTCGTGGGTCGACGGCGAGAATCGCCGCGCGCACGGCCGGCGTAAGCGTCGCGGGATCCGCGGTCGTGCGCACCAGGATCGCGTTCGCCCGTTGTGTCGCTTGCTGATGGGGCATGTAGACGTCGAGCCGCACGTCGTCGATGCCGCGCAGGCGACTGTCCGATACGACGCCGACGACGGTTTGCCAGCGGCTCTTGCCGTCCGCATCCCTTGGCGCGCCAGCGGCGCTGAGCCGCCGCCCAATCGGCGCCAACCCGGGAAAGAGTCGCCTCGCCGCCGTTTCACCGATGATCACGACGGCGGCCGACGTCGCCGTATCGCGCGCCGTGAACACGCGTCCCGCCAACAGTCGAGCGCCCGTGGCTTCGAAGTAGCCTTCGGTCACGGACATCTGATTGACCGTCGGGTTCTTCATCCAGTCGCGCGCGGGCGGTGGCGCCTGGCCTTCAAGCAGGATGCTCGCGTCCATGCCGATCGGGCCGTACACGAGCGGGAGCTGGTAGGTGCCTCCCGCCGCTCGTACCTGGGGTAGCGCGCGAATCCGGTCGAGCATGCTGTCGTAGGCGACCCGGTACGGCTGCATCAACGTTTCGCGCCGCCGGGCCTGCTCCAGGTAGGCGCGCCTTCTGGCCTCCAGGCTGCCGTCATGTTGGGGCGGTGGCGCCGCCTTCGCGGCGAGCACGTCGGCCTCACTGTAGGCAGCGACGTCGACGGCCAGTACCCGCGACGGAACGTAGCCGAGATCCAGACCGCGCAGCTTGAGGACACTGCGAATCATCAGGCCCGCTCCCACGAGCAGAACCATCGCAAGCGCGAGTTGACCCACGACCAGGGCGTGGCGGCCACGCCGTTGCGAGGTGCTCTCGCCGACGCGCGTGCCTGAGTGAAGCGAGCCGCGCACGTCCCGCCGCGAGGCCAGCCACCCCGGCACGAATCCACACGCGAACGCCGCGGCCAGGGCCACGGTGGTTGCGAAGATCGAGCCTCTCCACGTCAGCCCGATCAGGTCGAGCGTCGGTGTGCTGGTGGGGGCCAGCGCCGCGAGGCCGTGCGCGCCCCATGACGCGATGATCAGTCCACCGGGCAGACCGGCGGCCGCCACGAGTGCGCTCTCCGTGAGCCACAGGGTGACGATTCGCCGGCGCGACGCGCCCAGCGCGATGCGCACCGCCGAATCGCGCTGGCGCGACAGGACGCGCACGAGAAAGAGGCCGATGATGTTGGCGCAGGCAATCAGCAACACGATCGCGCCGGTCCCGGAGAGGGCCAGCAGAATGGGGCGCGTGTTGCCGAGTCCGAACGTCGTCAGCGGAGTGACCGTCGTGGCGAGAGTGCCCGACGACGGCAAGCCATGTCCCCGCTCGAACTGCTGGGCGAGTCGATCCAGTTCCTGCTTGGCCCGTGCCGCGTCGACGCCTGGCCGCACGCGGCCAATCACGTAGAGGACGCCCCACGACGGGTTGTCGATGAACTGCGATCCGATCGCCGGGCGGACCGGCGTCCAGACGTCAGCGCCGAACGGGAGCGCGAACCCGCGCGGAGTCACGCCGACGATGGTGAACGGACGATCCTCCAGGGTGATGGCACGGCCGATGACGGAGGGATCGCGGGCATACTCACGCGTCCAGAACGCGTCGCCGATGATGACTGTCGGTGGGGCATTGATCCGATCCTCGTCGGGCAGGAACGCGCGGCCCAGCGACAGCCGGGCACCGAGGACAGCGAAGAACTCATGGGAGACTGCCGCCGACACCACCTTGCGCCGCTCTCCGTCGGCGCGCGTCCACGTCAGCGGGCTGTTGGCCGAGGACATGGCCGCGAGCGCCGAGAAGCCGTGAGCGCGCGTCTGCCACTCGCGAAACTGCGAGTGCGACACTTCGCGGATCGGTTGGGCGCGCTCGGGGTCCTGCCCCCACACCACGACCAACGCCGCTGGATCGCGGAAGGGCAGCGGCGTCAGGATCACGGCGTCCACCGCCGCGAAGATGGCCGTCGTCGTGCCGATCGCCAAGGCGAACGTGACGACCGCAGCGAGCGTGAACGCGGGCTGTCGGCGCAGCGACCGCACGCCATCCCGAAGGTCCTGTCTGTGCCAGAACATGTGTCCACCCAGGAGCGACTCACGCGAACCGAGCCGATTGAGTGCCAAAGGATAAACCTTCTGCCGGCGGGCGGCCATGCCGAGGGAGTCGCGGGCCTGCCGAAGCGCCCGCGCGGGCGTGCGATGAACGACGTCCGCGCCTGAACTTCTAGATGCCGCGTGGAGCGAAGCGACACGCGGGCTTCCGCGAAGCGCCTCAGCGAGCCGCGGCGATGGCACCCTGGCGTGGGCACGCCGCGGGCGCGACTCGTTTGTCGAACGACCAGCCGCCGGCGGCTGGTCGTCAACCTGACGACGCCTCCGCCTTCGGCTCGGCGTTCGTCTCGGAGTCGTCCGATTTCAGCGAAGACGGACCGCGACACGCAGGCCGCCTACTGGCGCCAGGGTGCACAGCGACAGTCAGTGCCCGTGGCGCTCTGGGTGGTGATGGTGCCCGAGTATCGCGGTCCCGGACGACGGAGCCGAGGCGCGACCGCGGTGTGCCCGCGACAGGGAGTCCGCGCAGCGGTACACCGCGAATTGCTACGGGCGCTTCAGGCCCATCGCCGGCTCGTACATCCGCTCCACGTATTCCTTCACCATGCGGCGCGTGCAGAACCGCGGCGCCACCGTGCGGATCGCGTCCTTGACCAGGCCCACCCAGCGGCGCGGCACGTCCTGCTCGTCGCGCTCGTAGAAGGCCGGCACGATCTGCTCCTCGAGCAGCCGGTAGAGCGCGTGGGCGTCGGCCGCGTCCATCGCGTCGTGGTCGCCGGTCTCGATGCCCGGATCGATCAGGAACCCGTTGCTGCCGCTGTAGCCCTCGGCCCACCAGCCGTCGCCGATGCTGACGTTGACGGTGCCGTTCATCGACGCCTTCATGCCGCTGGTGCCGCTGGCCTCGAGCGGCTTGCGCGGCGTGTTGAGCCAGACGTCGCAGCCCTGCACCAGGTAGTGCGCGACGTGCAGGTCGTAGTCGTCGACGAAGGCGACGCGGCCGCCGAAGGCCGGGTCGCTGGCGTAGCGGTAGATGTTCTGCAGCACGCGCTTGCCGCCGTCGTCGGCCGGATGCGCCTTGCCGGCGAAGACGATCTGCATCGGCTGGCGCGGGTTGTTCAGGATCCGCGCCAGCCGATCCGGATCGCGGAAGACCAGCTCGGCGCGCTTGTAGGTGGCGAAGCGGCGCGCGAAGCCGATGGTCAGCACGTCCGGCGAGAGCAGCGTGCCGCCGACGACGACGCGGCCGGCGCTGACGCGCTCCTGCATCCACCGCTCGCGGGCCCGCTCGCGGACGAAGGTGATGAGGAACTTGCGCATCTCGCCCTGCATCTTCCACAGCTCGTGATCGGGGATGGCGAGGATGCGCTCCCAGATCGCCGGGTCGTCACAGCGATCGCGCCAGTGCGAATCGAGGTAGCGGTCGAACAGGCGGCCCATGTCGGCCGCGACCCACGTGCCCAGGTGGACGCCGTTGGTGATGGCGCCGACCGGGACCTCGTTGACCGGCTTGCCGTAGAACGGCGCCCACATCTCGCGCGTCACTTCGCCGTGCAGCTGGCTGACCGCGTTGACGTAGTTCGACGAGCGCAGCGCCAGCGCCGTCATGTTGAACTGCGTGCCGTGGCCGTTGTCGTGCCGGCCCAGCGCCAGGAAGTCCTCGCGCCGATCGCCGAGGTGTCCCCAGCAGCCGGCGAGGTGCGTTTCGACCTGGTGGAAGGGGAAGGCGTCGTGCCCGGCGGGGACCGGCGTGTGCGTCGTGAAGATCGTGCTCTGGCGGACCCGGGTCAGGGCGTCCTCGAACGACAGGCCCTGCTCGAGGAACTCGTGGATCCGTTGCAGGACCACGAAGCCGGCGTGCCCTTCGTTGAGGTGCCACACCGCCGGGTCGATGCCGAGCGCGCGCAGGGCGCGGACGCCGCCGATGCCGAGGATGATCTCCTGCTGGATGCGGGTCTCGCGGTCGCCGCCGTAGAGGCGCGCCGACAGCTCCCGATCCCAGGGCGCGTTCTCCTCGAGATCGGTGTCGAGCAGGTAGAGGTGCGTGTGACCCAGCTTGGCGTGCCAGATCTGGACGAGCACCGTGCGCTGGCCGAGCGGCACGGCGATGATGCACGGCTTGCCGTCGGCGGTGAAGGCCGGCTCGATCGGCGCGTCCTCCCAGCTCAGGCGGCGGTAGCGCTCTTCCTGCCAGCCCTCGGACGAGACGCTCTGGTGGAAGTAGCCCTGCGGATACATGAACCCGATGCCGACGAACGGCAGGCCGAGATCGCTGGCCGTCCTTGCAGTGGTCGCCGGCCAGCACGCCGAGACCGCCGGCGTAGATCGGGCAGCGACTGGTGCAGGGCGAACTCGGCGGAGAAGTAGGCGATGCCGCGCATCGGGGCGTTGCCGTGCCGCTGCGCCCACCAGCTGCCCTCGCCGCTGCGGGCGCGGTCGAGCGCCTTGATGGCCTGGTCGTAGCGGGCCAGGAAGATCGGATCGCGCGCCGCCAGCTCGAGCCGCTCGGCCGGGATCAGCCGCAGCAGCCGGACGGGATTGTGCGCCGAGCTCCGCCACAGGCCGTAGTCCAGCTCCCGGAAGACGCTGCGGGCCGCGGGGTTCCACACCCACCAGATGTCCGACGCGAGCTCGCCGAGGCGGCCGATGCGGTCGGGAAGCGGGGGTCTCGTGATGGCTGGCTGGTCGGACATGGTCTGGCGGTCTAAGGGAAAGCGCCTAATGTACCATGCCGCCATGACGCCACGCCTGAGCCGCCGTGAGTTCGTCCACGCCGAGCGCCGCCGCCACGTTCGTCGCCGGCAGCGCTCCCACCCTGCTCATCCCCGCCGCCGTCCAGCCGATCGTCATCGCCTCGGCCAACGGCAACGTCTTCAAGAACGGCGGCAGCGACGCCTGCGTCGCCACCGCGTTCCGCCGCATCACCGAAGGGAAGGACGTCCTCGACGCGGTCGTCGAGGGCGTGTCCCTCAACGAGCTCGACCCGCTCGACGACAGCGTCGGCTACGGCGGCCTGCCCAACGCCGAGGGCGTCGTGCAGCTCGACTCGTGCTGCATGCACGGGCCGCTGAAGCGGGCCGGCGGCGTCGCCTGCCTGGAGGGCATCAGGACGCCGGCCGCCGTCGCCAAGCTGATTCTGCAGACGACCGACCACCACCTGCTCGTCGGCAAGGACGCGCAGCGGTTCGCGCTGCTGAACGGGTTCACCGTCGAGCCCGACCTCAACACCCCGCACTCGCGGCAGCTGTATCTCGAGTGGCGGCGCCGCGCCGATCCGGAGCACTACCTCGATCCCGCCCAGCGCGCCGACGCCGGCGATCGCGCCCGGCGGTCGATGGTGCGCGACGGGCTGATCGACGCCGAGCACGTCTACGGGACGATCAACTGCGACGGCATGAACGCCAAGGGCGAGATCTGCGGCGTGACGACGACCAGCGGCCTCTCGTGGAAGATTCCCGGCCGCGTCGGCGACTCGCCGATCCTCGGCGCCGGCCTCTACGTCGACAACGCCGTCGGCGCCGCCGGATCGACCGGCCGGGGCGAGGCCAATCTGTACGGCCTGTGCTCGTTCCTGATCGTCGAGGAGATGCGCCGCGGCACGCACCCGAAGGACGCCTGCCTCGAGGCGCTGCGCCGCGTGAAGGCGAACACCGTCGAGAAGCGGCTGCTGACGCCGGACGGCAACCCGCGCTTCGGCCTGAACTTCTACGCCTTCAACGTCAAGGGCGAGTACGCCGGCGTGTCGATGTACCGCTCGAAGTTCGCCGTCTGCACCGCGAACGGCCCGCAGACGCTGGACACGACGCCGCTGATCGACGCCAAGGCGCCGTAGCGGCCGTCGTTGCCCGGCGTTGCACGAGCCGGAACCGGCAGCCGGCAGGCCGCGTCACATCGCGCAGGAGTGGCGCGGCCGATCGGGCGCGCCGAGATGGCGATGACGTTCATCCTGGAGCTCGTCCTCGGCGCTCTCGACGTGCTGCAGGCTGCTGCAGGTCGTCAGCATCTGGCGATTCGTGCTCTCCCTGTGTGCCGCGATGGTGGCGCTGAGCATCGCGCTCGACGCCTCCGACTCCGCGCGCATCTTCGGCTTCGCGGCGGCCGGCGCGCTGGTCGCACTCGGCGTCGGGTGGCGCGAATGGCGGCTCAGCCGCCGCCGCGTGAGGCGCGATGCCGGCGCTCACGTCGATCGCCGGGCCGGCGCGCTAGCCGCGCTCGACGACCAGCGGGATCCGCGTGAGCAGCGTGTCGTCGTAGGCACGCACCGTAGGTGCCGTCTGATCTCGACGCGGTCGGCGTCAGCCCGCCGACTTGGTCTTCGGTCTGCGGGCGTCGAGGCCGAAGGTCTGTTCGACGCTGGCGTACCACGTGTCGTCGTCGGCCGCGTTCCACTCGACCCACTGCTCGTCGGTCATCGAGGCGCGCCAGGCGAGAAACGGCTCCGCGTCCGGGCCGACCGGATAGTGGAAGCGCGGCGAGTCGCTCTCGATGATGGTGCGGATCGTGTCGGCGACGAGCTCCGGACCGGTCGGGCGCTTCAGCGACGCGGTGAACAGATCGGCGAACCGGCGGCCGTGCGGGTAGATCGACCCGGCACCCTCGTTGGTGATGGCGTGGGCCATGTCGGTGCTGATGATCCCGGGCTGGACGACCGCGACGCGGATGCCCAGGCTCTTCACTTCCTGGGCGACGGCTTCGCTGATCGCTTCGAGGGCGAACTTCGAGGCGGCATATGGGCCGAGCGGCGAGCTCGAGATGCGGCCAGCCACCGACGAGATGTTGACGATGCAGCCGCTGCCCCTGGCCCGCATGCCGGGCAGCACCGCCTGCATGCAGCGGATCGCGCCGAAGTAGTTCGTCTCCATGACGGCGCGGAACTCGTCGAGGGGCAGCTCTTCGATCGAGCCTCGGCGCTCGATCCCGGCGTTGTTGACCAGCGCATCGATCGGCCCATGCTGGGCGATGATGGCCGCGACCCCGCGCCGGACGGAGTCGTCGGAATCCACGTCCATCGACCAGACAATGATCGGCAGCGACTCCGCCGCGGCTGCGGCGCTCAGCTCCGGCGCCTTGGCCGGATCCCGCATGGTGCCGAAGACGCGGTGCCCGGCGCGTGCCAGCCCGAGGCACGTCGCCTTGCCGATCCCCCGACTCGCTCCGGTGACCAGAACTGACGCCATGTCGTAGCCTCCTGTCGATGGATTGCCGAACGATGCGCATCGACTCGCTGACCGGAGTCTCAGCGCCTTTTCGCCGCCGGCGCCGCAGCGCAATGGGCGGCGACTCTGGAGTCGCTATCCGCGCTCGACGACCAGCGGGATCCGCGTGAGCAGCGTGTCGTCGTAGGCCACGTCGAACCAGTAGGTGCCGGTGTCGCGCGCTTCCAGCTCGAACGGGAAGCCGATGGTCGCGCCCGGCGCCTGGTCGGTCAGCTCGATCGGGCGTGTCAGCGTGGCGCCCAGCTCGCCGTCGGGAAAATGCGCCTTCAGCGAGAGCGTGTGCCGGCCGCGGGCGGCGCCGGCCCGCAGCGACACCAGGCCGAGGAGCCGGACGACCGGGGTCGTGGCGTCGAAGGCGTCGCCGCCGGGATCGGCGTCGGCCGAGAGCGACACGCCGTCGACCACGCCGATGACGTCCACGGTGCCGTCCGGCTGACGGTCGAGTCGCGCGCAGAACACGGCCATGGAGACGAACGGGCCGGTGGAATCAGGCGCCATACGGGGCGAAGGTATCATGTCCGGCGAATGGCAGACGTTCATCGACTTGTTCCTCCACATCGACGCCCATCTGCCGGAGCTCGCGGGCCAGTACGGCGTCTGGATCTACGGCCATCCTGTTCCTGATCGTCTTCGCGGAGACCGGTCTGGTGGTGACGCCGATCCTGCCCGGCGACTCGCTGCTCTTCGCGGCCGGCGCGCTGGCCGCGACCGTCGACCCGCAGACGGGCGCAGCACATGCTGCGGGTCGAGCTGGTGATCGGCCTGCTCCTGATCGCGGCGATCCTCGGTGACGCCGTCAACTACTCCGTCGGCCACTACATAGGCCCCAAGGTCTTCGCCGCCAGCGACGACGCCGGCTGGCTGCACAAGCTCCTGAACAAGAACCACCTGGCGCAGGCGCACGCTTTCTTCGAGAAGTACGGCGGCAAGGCGGTGGTGCTCGGCCGCTGGGTGCCGATCGTGCGGACGTTCGTGCCGTTCGTCGCCGGCGCCGGCTCGATGACCTACCGCACGTTCGCCTTCTACAACGTGCTCGGCGCGCTCATCTGGGTCGTGCGGCTGCGTCGGCGCCGGCTACGTGTTCGGCAACGTGCCGATCGTCAAGGAGAACTTCTCGCTGGTCATGCTCGGCATCATCGTCGTCTCGGTGCTGCCGGCCGCCTACGAGTTCCTCAAGCACCGGCGCGCAGCAACGAAGCCGTGACCGCGTTCTTCGACCTCGCCGGGCGGGGCACGACGGTCGGGCGCGAGGCGCGCGGCGCGCTCGCGACCTGGCTGACGATGGCCTACATCCTGGTGGCCAACCCGGCGATCCTGTCGGCGGCGGGCGTGCCGGCCGAGGCCGCGGTCGCCGCGACGGCGCTGACGGCGGGCCTGGCCTCGATCCTGATGGGCCTCGGCGCCAACGTCCCGATCGCGCTCGCCCCCGGCATGGGGCTGAACGCGGTCATCGCCTTCCAGGTCGCGCCGGCGGCCGGAAGCTGGCAGGCGGCGATGGGCCTGGTCGTGCTCGACGGCGCCATCGTGCTGCTGCTGGTGCTGCTGGGGATCCGCGAGGCGGTGATGCGCGCCATCCCGGTCGACATGCGGCGCGCCATCGGCGCCGGCATCGGCCTGTTCATCGTGTTCCTCGGCCTGGTGCAGGCGCGCATCGTCGTCGTGCCGACGTCGACCGTGGCGGCGCTGTCGGAGGCGCCGAGCCCTGACGATGCCGCCGGTGACCGGCGGCGACTGGGCATCCGCCGAGCCGCTCATCGCCGGCATCGGCGTGGCCCTCGGCGCCGTGCTGCTGGCCCGCAACCGCCCCGGCGCGATGCTGCTCGCCATCGCGGTGTCGGCGCTGTTCGCCCTCTCGACCGGCCACATGGCCTGGTCGGGCGCGGTCATCGCCTGGCCGCGCTTCGACACGCTGTTCCAGGCCGACCTCCGGACCGCCCTCGACTGGCGTTTGATGCCGCTGCTGTTCTCGCTCGTGCTGGTCGACTTCTTCGACACGGTCGGCACCGTCACCGCGGTGGGGGAGGCGGCCGGACTGACCGGCACGGACGGCATGCTGCCGCGGCTCAAGCCGGTGCTGGCGATCGACGCGGCCGCGGCGATCATCGGCGGCGCCGCCGGGGCGAGCTCGGCGACCTCCTACATCGAGTCGGCGGCCGGCGTCGCCGAAGGGGCCCGCACCGGCCTGCACACGGTCTTCGTCGGCCTGCTGTTCCTGGCCTCGATGCTGTTCGCGCCGCTGGCCGCGGCCGTGCCGGCGGTCGCGACGGCGCCGGCGCTGATCCTGACCGGCCTGCTGATGTGCCGCGAGATCGGCCGCATCGACGTCAAGGCGCTCGACACGGCGATCCCGGCGATGCTGACGTTCATCCTGGTGCCGCTGACCTACTCGATCTCGCACGGCATCGGCGCCGGCTTCATCGCCTTCGTCGCCATCAAGGTGCTGAACGGGCGCATCAGCGAGGTGCACCCGCTGATGGCCGCGTCCGCGCTCGCCTTCGTCGCCTTCTTCGCGCTGGCCTGACGTCGACCGCCGGCGCTCGCCGCCGCCCTCGAATCACGCCGGAACGATCTCGTGGGCGTAGACGCCGTGGGGCGGGGCGGGCATTCCCTCCGCGCTCCGGTTCCGCAAGCCGGTAGACCGCGCCGGCGCGCTCCGTCCGCCCGCCCCGCAAAGCGTCGACGCTCGACCCGATCTGCTGCGCCGAGTTACTTCTCCACGCCGAAGCGGAACACCGTCTGCGACTGGTAGTCCTTGCCCGGGCGGACGATCGTCGACGGGAAATCCGGCTTGTTGGGCGAGTCGGGGAAGTGCTGCGTCTCGACGCAGAACGCGGCCCGCTTCACGTACGGGCGGTTGCTCTTGCCGACGTGGTGGCCGTCGAGGAAGTTGCCGGAGTAGAACTGCAGGCCCGGCTCGGTCGACTCGACCTCGAGGGTCCGGCCGGTCGTCGGCTCGGTGACGCGCACCACCGGCGCCAGCTTGTCGGCGGCCATCCCCGGCGGCCAGTTGATCACCCAGTTGTGGTCGTAGCCGCCGCCGAGCACCATCTGCGGGTGGGTCGAGTCGATGCGGGCGCCGATCGCCGTCGGGGTACGGAAATCGAGCGGCGTGCCGGCGACGCTGGCCTGCTCGCCGGTCGGGATCAGGCCCTTGGCCACCGGGGTGTAGCGATCCGCGTGGATCTGCATCACGTGACCGTCGATGGTGCCGACGCCTTCGCCGGCCAGGTTGAAGTAGGAGTGCTGCGTCACGTTGACCGGCGTCGCCTTGTCGGTCTTGGCGAGGTAGTCGACGACGAGCGCGTTGGCGTCGGTCAGCGTGTAGGTGACCGTCAGCTGCAGCGTGCCGGGATAGCCTTCGTCGCCGTCCTTGCTGGTCAGGGCCAGCTGCAGCGCGGCGCCGTCGGGACGCTCGACCGGCGTCGCCGTCCAGAGCAGCTTGTCGAAGCCCTTGAGCCCGCCGTGCAGGGTGTTGACGCCGTCGTTGGCGGTGAGGCGATAGGTCGTGCCGTCCAGCGTGAAGCGCGCGTTGCCGATGCGGTTGCCGTAGCGGCCGACGACGGCGCCGAAGTACGGCGTGTCCTTCACGTAGTCGTCGATCCGGTTGTAGCCGAGCACGACGTCGCCGAGGGCGCCGTTCTTGTCCGGCACCTTGAGCGACACGATGATGGCGCCGTAGTTGGTGACCCGCATCTCGACGCCCTTGGCGTTGGTCAGCGTGTAGAGGTCGACGGCGGTGCCGTCGGCGAGGGTGCCGAAGCTGCTCTTGGTCACGGAGGCCTTGGGGCCGCCGCCGGCGTCGACGCCGCCGGTGGGCGTGCCCGGGCCTTGCGGTGTCGACGGCTGGCAGGCGGATACGGCGAGAGCCGCGACGGCGAGCGCGGCACTCGGGCAGCAGGCGTTGGAGGGCCGTCAGGATCGGCATGATGCCGAGCATCCTACTGCGATCAGGCCGGGTTGGCGAGCGAGGCCGGCTCGTCGCGGCCGTCGGGATCGGCGGCGCGGATCGAGACGACGTCGGTTCGCATCCGGTCCCACTCCTGCAGCACCAGCCCGGCGTCCTCGAAGCAGGTGCGGATCTGCTCCGGCTCCCAGCCGGCGACGTCCTCGAGGATCGGCACCAGGACGCTGGCCGCGTCCTCGGACAGAACCTGCCGCCGGGCGATCTGGGCGATGTCGCGCGTCTCCGAGACGGCGATGGTCAGGCCGTCGCGGCGATTGACGTGCAGCATGACGTGGACGTCCGAGCTGCCGTCACCGATGTAGATGACGCGATCGCGCGGGATGCCGAGCGTCCGCTGCAGCTCGCCGAGCACCGCCACCTTGCCGTAGCCGGCGGGGCAGCGGGCGATGCCGCGGATCTCGCCGGTGTCGGCGTCGTAGTGGAACTTCGTGCCGTGGATGCGCTCGGGCGGGACGATGCCCTCGAGGGCCGACTGGATGACTTCCTCAGGGGCGGCGGAAATCACGTTGTAGACGCACTCCAGCCCCTCGATGCCGGCGGCGAGGACGCGGGTCAGGACGTCGATGTGGTGCTTCAGGCGGATGCGGCGTCCCACTTCGACCAGGTGTTCCTTGCGCACCTGGCGGAACTCGGGATCGTGAATCAGCAGATAGGCGAGCTCGGCGCCCTGCTGGACGAAGCTGGCGCGCGACAGGCCGGCGACCTTGCTCTCGAAACGCTCGGCGCCGATGAGGCCGCTGAGGACCACGCCGGAGTCGTTGAAGCTGAGCGTCTGATCGAAGTCGCTGGCGACGAGATAGCGGCGGGGCAGAGCGCGGGTACGGATGGACATATGGATCGGCCTTCGCGATGCGGCCTGCGACTACAATAGGGCCCGCATTGGGCGGAGTCCAATGGCCGGTCGGCATGGAGGGCATGCCAGGCCGACGACGGAACATGGCCGGCATTCGCCGCGCGTCATGACCGCTATTCGCTAACGGGAGGAAGGCCGACATGGAGCTCACGCAGCTGCGCGCGTTTCGCACCGTCGCCGAGACGCAGAGCTTCACGCGCGCCGCCGAGCGCCTGAACCTGACCCAGTCGGCGGTCAGCCGGCAGATCGGCGCCCTCGAGCACGAGCTCGGCGAGCCGCTGTTCGTGCGCGGCCGGCGCGTCGTGCGGCTGACCGGGTTCGGCGAGCGCACGCTGTCGCAGGTGTCGCGCATCCTCGACGATCTCGACGGCCTCGCCGGGCAGGGCGCGTCGGCCTCGAACGCGCCCACCGGACAGGTCCACGCCGCCGCCGCGACCCAGGCCTTCGTCTACCTGTTCGCGCCGCTGTTCCAGGCGTTCATGCGCGAGCACCCGGGCATCCTGCTCTCGTTCCGGACGACGCCGAGCACCGATCAGACGCTGGTCGACATCCTCGACGGCGCCGTCGACGTCGGCTTCGCGTCCCGGCCCGTGGTCGCGCCCTCGCTGCAGGTCACGCCGCTCTTCGAGGACCGGCTGTGGCTCGTCACCGGCGCCACCCATCCGCTGGCCACGGCGCCGGCGGCCAGCGCCGCCGAGATCGCCCGGGAACGGTTCATCCTCTTCGAGCGCGGCGCCTCGATCCGCGCCGCGACCGACGCCTTCTTCGACAAGGCCAAGGTGGTGCCGGCGACGGTCCTCGAGTCGAACGACACGTTCTTCATCAAGCTGATGGTGCGCCAGGGCGTCGGCGTCTCGCTGCTGCCGGCGTGGGCGGTGCGCGAGGAAGTCGAGGCCGGCACGCTGGCGCGGGTGCCGATCGAGGGCGAGCCGCTGTCGCGCGTCGTCCAGCTCGTGACCAGCGGCCGGCCGCTGTCGGCGGCGGCCCGCTGCTTCGTCGAGTTCACCGTCGCGCGGCGTGACGAGCTGCAGGCGCTGGCGCGCGGCAACCCGACGCCGTCGCCGGCATGAACGAAGACGCCGTCACCAGGCTCCTCGCGATCTTCATCGTCGTCGCCGGAGCCTGGATCGTCGGGCGGCTGCGCTGGCTGGGCGCCGCGCCCGAGCCCGACCACCCTGGCGTCGGCGTGCACGACCCGGCCCGCGTCCTCGCCAACTCCGCCTTCTACATCTTCATCCCGGCGCTCCTGTGCCTGACCACGGCCCGCCTCGACATGGCGACGCTGCCGTGGCACACGCTCCTCGCCTATTTCGTCCCGGTGCAGGTGCTGCTGTTCGGGCTCTACGGCTATCACCGTTCCAGGCAGCGGCAGCGCGGCGAGGCGCCGCCGGCGCTGCCGACGGTGCGCACCATCACGTCGATCTTCGGCAACACGGCGCAGGTGGGGATCCCGATCGTCACCGCGCTCTACGGCGCGCAGGGGCTCGAGATCCACGTCACGGTGATGGGCCTGCACGGGCTGACGCTGCTCTCGACGCTCACCGTGCTGGTCGAGCTCGACCTGGCCCGGGCGCGGGCGCGCGACGCGCGGTCGCCGTCGATCGCGTCGATGGCCTTCACCACGCTGCGCAACACGATCATCCATCCGGTGGTGCTGCCGCTGCTGGTCGGCTGGGTGTGGAACCTGAGCGGGCTGCCGATCCCCGGCGTCATCGAGGACGTCCTCGAGCTGCTCAGCCTCGGCGTGGTGCCGGTCAGCCTGGTCGTGATCGGCCTGTCGCTGGCCTACTACGGCCTGGCCCCGCGGCTGGCGCCCTCGATGGCCTTCGTCGTCATCAAGCTGCTGATCCAGCCGGCGATCGTGCTGCTGGTGGCGCACTGGGGCTTCGGCCTGAGCGGCCTGCCGCTGTCGATCGTCGTCCTGATGGCGGCGCTGCCGGTCGGCGCCAACGCGCTGATCTTCGCCCAGCGCTACCGCACGCACGAAGCCGAGTCGGCGACCGCCATCGTCATCTCGACCTTCGCGTATGCGGTCACGCTGCCGGCCTGGCTCTTCGTCCTGAGTCGCATCCCCCAGTAGAATCAGCGGCGTGACCCCGCCATCGTTCCGCGCCGGGCAGACGGTCGAGGACCTCTGCCGGGCCTGCAAGGTCGATCGGATGCACACGATCATCGTGGCCGCACCCGACGGCACGCGGCCGCTGCGCGTGCAGTGCGACTACTGCGACAGCCAGCACGCCTATCGCGGCGGCGGCTCCGACACGCCGCGCGAGGCCTATGCCGCGTCGCGCGAGGTGGCCAGCGCCCGCGGCACCGACGCGTCCGCCGGCGTGCGCGCGCCGAGCCGTCCAGCGTCGCGCGAACGCGACCCGTTTCCGATCGTCGCCGCGCGCGAATGCGCCGATCCCGCCCTGATCGTCGAGGTGCCCATGCACGGTCCCGTCGAGCTCGAATCGCTGCTCCGCCGCATCATCCGCGAGGAGACCGGCCTCACCACCGCGACGCCGGCCGATCGCTGGCGCGGCGGCTCGCTCGTCCTCCGTCCCGCCACCGCCTCGCTGCAGGAGAAGATCTGGCCGATCGAGACGTTCTTCCACAAGGTCGTGATGATGCGGAACCGGCTGCGCACGCTCGAGCAGCAGGTCAACGCGCTGTCGATCGACGAGGATCAGAAGGTCAAGATCCAGAGCTACATCACCGGCTGCTACGGCTCGCTCACCAGCTTCAACGTGCTGTTCGCCGACGAGGCCGATCACTTCAAGGGGAGCGGGGAATAGAGGCCGAGCGGAGGGAGCGGAGAAGGGATCATCACAGAGACGCGGAGGACGCAGAGGAACGCGAGCCGCAGTCTCGTCACCGCTCCGTTCACCTGAGCAACCCGATGGCGGTCAGCGACGGCGATCTCGCGTTCGTCCTCGATCAGCTCGCCGGCCTCGGCGATCTGCGGTCGCGTCGCATGTTCAGCGGCGTCGGCCTCTACTGCGGGGACGTGTTCTTCGCCCTGATCCACCGCGGCGTCCTCTATCTCAAGGTCGACGACACGACCCGCGCCCGCTACACCCGGCGCCGCCTGAAGCCGTTCCAACCGGACGGCATGGCACGCGATGACGTCCTACTACCCGGTGCCAGCCGCCGATCCTCGAGGATGCGGACGCGCTGCTCGTCTGGGCGCGCGAGGCGGTCGACGTCGCCGGGCGCGCGGCCGTCACGAAGACACGCCGGCGCTGACGACGCGCTACGTCGCCTGCCCGCCGCCGGCGGCGGCCGACTTGGCGTCGAGCACCTCGCGGATCTTCCGCAGCAGCGTCGTGCCCGTGTACGGCTTGGCGAGGAAGTGGATGCGCTCGTCGCGGCCGCTCTCGCTCGGTGAGCGCGTCGTCGGCGTAGCCCGACGTGTAGAGGATGTTGGTGCGGGCCGCCTTCCTCGCGGACGCGGCCGACCAGCGTCGGTCCGCTCATGCCCGGCATCACGACGTCGGTGAGCAGCAGGTGGATCGGCGTGACCGCGCGGCGGAAGACGGTGAGCGCCTCGTCGCCGCTCGCCGCGACCAGGACGGTGTAGCCGGCGTTCTCGAGGATCTTGCGCGCCACCAGCGCGCAGCGCCGGTTCGTCCTCGACCACGAGAATCGTCTCGGTGCCGCGGATCACCGTCTGGTGCGGCCCGCTGCGGACGCGCCGGGCCGGATCGGCGACGCTCGGCAGGTAGACTTCGAACGTCGTCCCGGCGCCGCGCTCCGAGCGCAGGCGGATCGCGCCGCCGCACTGCCGGACGATGCCGAACACGGTGGACAGCCCGAGGCCGGTGCCCTTGCCCGGCCCCTTGGTGGTGAAGAACGGCTCGAAGGCGCGGGCCTGGGTCGCGTCGTCCATGCCCTCGCCGGTGTCGGTGACCGCGATCACCACGTAGCGGCCCTGGCCGATCGGCGAGCGCTCCGCCGCCATCATCGTGCCGACGACCTCGGCGGCCCGCGTCTCGATGGTCAGCATGCCGCCGCGCGGCATCGCGTCGCGGGCGTTGACGGCGAGGTTGACGACCACCTGCTCGATCTGGCCGGCGTCGGCCTTGACGCGGCCGGCGTCGGGCGCGAGCGCCACGCGCAGCAGCACGTCCTCGCCGATCAGCCGGCGGAGCAGGCCCTCGATGCCGCCGAGCACCTCGTTCGGATCGAGCACCTCGATCTGCAGCACCTGCTTGCGGCTGATCGCCAGGAGCTGCCGCGTCAGCGTCGCCGCCCGCTCGCCGGCGTCGCGGACGCCGCGCCAGTCGTCGTCGCGCTGCCCGGCGGCCGCCAGCCGCAGCAGGGCGAGGTCGGCGGTGCCGTTGATGATCGTCAGCAGGTTGTTGAAGTCGTGGGCGATGCCGCCGGCGAGGCGGCCCAGGCTCTCCATCTTCTGGGCCTGGAGGAACTGCGCCTGCAGCTCGGTGTGGTGGGTGACGTCGACGTGCGCGCCGAGCAGCGCCACCTGGGCGCCGCGATCGTCGAGCAGCACCGTCGCGTGCGCCAGCATGTGGCGATAGCTGCCGTCCTTGTGCCGGCAGCGGTACTCGAGCTCGAGGTGCGGCGCCCGGCCGCGCAGATACTCGCCGATGCGCGGCGATGGCGCGATCGACGTCCTCCGGATGGATGCGGCTGCGCCACGCCTCGAAGTCGGGCGCGATCTCGTCGTCGTCGTAGCCGAGCTGGCGCTTCCACTGCGACGAGTAGTAGACGGTGCTCGCCACCAGGCTCCATTCCCAGAGCCCGACGTTGCCGGCGCGCACCGCCCGCTCGAGCCGCACCTGCGACTCGCGCAGCGCCGCCGTCGCCTGGTCGCGCTCGGCTTCGCTGCGCGACACGTCCATCGCGAAGCCGACGTCCATGGCCAGCTCCGACGAGCAGCCGCACTTCGTCGGCGTCGAACCAGGTCGGGTCGGCCGAGCTCAGGACGAGCACGCCGCGCACCAGGTCGCCGGACCGCAGCGGGAAGCAGGCGACCGCCTGGTAGCCGTGCGCCGCGGCCAGCGCCGCGAGCGGCGGACACTCGGCGAGCGGTCGTTCGGCGGTCTCGCCGCCGTTGGCGATGACCAGCCGGTTCTCGGCGATGGCGCGGGCCGGCGCGCTGGTGGCGAAGGCCGGCTCGGCGACGGCCGCGCGCAGCGCCGTCCGCGTGCCCGGCTCGGGCCGGCATCCGCGGCGATCCGCAGGGTGCCGGCGGGCGAGCCGGGCGCCAAGGCGATCCAGGCCGCGGCGAAGCCGCCCTTCGTCGACGGCGATGCGGCAGGTGCGGTCGAACAGCGCCGACAGGTTCCGTTCGCGGACGATGGCGTGGTTGATGTGGCTGAGGACGGCGTAGACGCGGTTCAGCCGGCGGATCCGCTCGCCGGCGACCTGTTCGGCGGCGCGGTTCCGCGCCTCGACGGCGGCCAGCGGCGCGATCGAGACGAAGGCCAGCAGCATCAGGCAGGCGGCCATCGCCGTCACCACCAGCGCCAGTCCGGTGATGTCGTCGAAATAGCCGGCCCGCTCGCCCTGCAGGCGGGCCCAGCCGATGACGAGCGGCACGACCAGCGCGATCGGCAGCAGGCGGCGGAGCGTGGCGCCGCCGATACCGTCCGCGGTGATGCTGCCCATCAGGCCGACCGTCGGCCGGATGACGAAGACCCCGACCGACAACGCGACGAAGGCCACGGCGGTGTGGAGGGCGACCGTCGAGAAGGCCGGCACCTGGTAGAGCGACGCCCGCCCGAAGACGTAGCCTTCGATCGACACGAAGGCGAGCAGTCCCATCGCCAGCGACAGCGCCTCGCTGGGGCGGACGCGCCAGCGGTTGCCGGCGTCGAGGGCGAGCAGCGCGCCGCCCATCAGCACGAAGTTGACGGCGGCGACCGGACGACGGCCGGCCGGGCCACACCTCGCGGGCCAGCGGCTCGTCGATCCCGAGGCCCCAGCCGAAGGCATGCTGCGCCAGGGTCGCCGCACCCAGGCCGAAAACCACGCCAGCGATGGCCAGGCGGAGGGTGCCGGGCATGCGGGATGGCGCTCGTCGCCACCAGCAGAGCCAGGCCGCTGAGCGCCAGCCCGACCGCGGTGCTGGCCTTCATCGCCGTCCAGCCGGGGACGAGGCTGCGTCATGCCGTCCAGGCCGAGCGTCCACCCGAGCAGCACGACGCCGCCGATGGCGGCGACGCACGCACCGAGGATCCGCCCGATCAGGATCGGGGAGGGCCCGCGATACGACAACCCGGACGGCCCGTCGAGGACAGCGCTCGTCGCCATAGGCACCGGCCGCCGAAGGGGCCGACGTTGGGCCCGACGACGTCACCGCGGAACTGGCGGCCCCGAGCGAGCGGCCCGATCGGGCATCGCGCGAGACTTCGCACACGGACAAAGGGGGGTGGTGCAGTATATGCCCTGCGCGAGATGGGCGGGTCGCGCTCTCCGGCGTCCAGGAACCGCTCCTGAGGCTTGCGGCCCGCGGCGGCCCCGAGCGCTGCCTGCGCCGGGCGATGATCCCGCGGCTCTGCGTTGCTCGTCGGTCGGATGTGCCCGACATCCTCCCTCCTCGCGCCTTGAGCCGCGTGCGCCTCGCTCGGCTCGGCGACGCGCCAGGCCCGCCACGAGCCGCCCGGCCCGCGGCGGCCCCGGCGCTGCCTGCGCCGGGCGATGCATCCCGCGGGTCTGCCGTTGCTCGTCGGTCGGATGTGCCCGACATCCTCCCTCCTCGCGCCTTGAGCCGCGTGCGCCTCGCTCGGCTCGGCGACGCGCCAGGCCCGCCACGAGCCGCCCGCGTCTGCCATCTGCACTTCCGCTGCGTGCGGAAGTGGCGCGGCGGCAGCCCAGCTAGCCTCAGGAGCTAGTCCGGACAACCGGGTGGAGGAAGGTGCGGAGCAGACCCGCACGGACGCGCCGCCGACCGGCGGAGGTCGGCGATTCGCGTTCGTGCTCAGGGGGTCTGCCGCGCTCGTCGCTGAGGGCGACGAGCGCCGCAAAGTGGTGCGGAAGAGAGGACTTGAACCTCCACCCGGTTGCCCGGATCGTCCCCGGGAAGCCGAAGGGCTCGCCCGACTCCCGGGCGGGGCATCCCGCCTGCCGGCGTTGCTCGTCGCTCACGTATTCCCGATACGCTCGCTCCTCACGCCTTGGCCAGCCGGGCGCCGCGCCCGGGATTCGAGCAAGCCCTCCGGCTTCCAGGGGACCGCTCCTGAGGCGTGACGCGTCTGCCATCTGCACTTCCGCTGCGTGCGGAAGTGGCGCAGGGGCAGGGTCAGCCAGCCAGAAGAGCTAGTCCGGGCAACCGGGTGGAGGGCGCGCCGCTAGAGCGCGCGAACGCCGGTGGACGGCGCGGCGTTCTTGCTAGTGGTGGGGTTACGCTCGCTGCTGACGCTGGCGAGCGCTGATTTGGTGCGGAAGAGAGGACTTGAACCTCCACCCGGTTGCCCGGACTAGCTCCTGAGGCTAGCGCGTCTGCCATTCCGCCACTTCCGCACAGAGGTGGGGCCCCGCTCTTCAGCGGGAAACCAAGAGTGTAGCAGAAGCCCGGCCGGCTCGCCAAGGGCGCTTGGCACGGGCGCTATACTCGATCGATGGCGTGGCCGCGGGTGGCCCGCCCTGAGAAAGGCTCCAGCTTGTCCGCCCGTCGAGGCGTTTGGGTCGTCGTCTCGTTGATTGTCGTCGCCTCGCTGCTGTCCGCGGCCGGGGTCTGGTTCGCGGCCTCGCTGACCGGCGGGCGGGCCAGGGTGCCGTCGAGCACCGCGCTGGTGCTCCGCCTGGACGGCGACCTCGGTGAGGTCGAAGGCTCGGGGCTGTTCGACCGCTTCGTCGAAGGACCGCCGACCGTGCGGGCCCTGGTCGACGCGATCGGCCGGGCCAAGACCGACAAGCGGGTCAAGGGTCTCGTCCTCGAGCCGGTCGGCGGGGCGCCGTTCTGGGCCCGCAGCCAGGAGATCCGCGACGCCATCCTCGACTTCCGCAAGTCGGGCAAGAAGACGGTCGCCTATCTCGAATACGGCGGCGAACAGGAGTACTTCCTGGCGACGGCCTGCGAGAAGATCTTCCTGCTGCCGTCCAGCGTGCTCGACGTGAAGGGCCTGGCGACCTACGAGGTGTTCCTGCGCGGGGCCTTCGACAAGATCGGCGTCGCGCCGGACTTCGTCCACATCGGCGACTACAAGACGGCGATCAACACCTTCACCCAGCGCGGCTACACGCCGGCGCACCGCGAGATGGCGGCCTCGCTCAACCACGACGCCTTCGAGCAGCTGGTGCAGGCGATCGCGACGGAGCGCAAGAAGTCGCCCGAGACGGTGCGGGCCCTGATCGACGAAGGCCCGTTCATCGCCGAGGACGCCCTCGCCGCCGGCCTGGTGGACGCGCTGCTGTATCGCGACGAGGTCGAGGAGAAGGTCGGGCTCGGCGACGAGGACACGACCGACTTCGCCGACTACGTGCGCGCGGTGCCGCCTCCCTTCAGCTTCGCGTCGCGGCCGAAGATCGCGGTGGTCTACGCCGTCGGCACGATCGCGTCGGGCGTCGGCGCCGAGCGGCGACGTCGCCGGCGTCGGACACGCTGGTCGAGTACATCAACCAGGCGGCCGACGATCGCAGCGTCAAGGCGATCGTCCTGCGCGTCGACAGCCCGGGCGGGTCGTCGATCGCCTCGGACGTGATCTGGCGGGCGCTGATGCTGGCCCGCGAGGAGAAGCCGCTCATCGTGTCGATGGGCGACCTGGCGGCGTCCGGCGGCTACTACATCGCCATGCCCGGTCACGTGATCGTCGCCCAGCCGGGCACGCTCACCGGATCGATCGGCATCTACACCGGCAAGTTCGCCATCGGCGGCACCCTGGAGAAGCTCGGCGCCTCGATGGACGTGGTGTCCGAGGGCAAGATGGCGCAGCTCGATTCGCCGGTGCGGCCCTTCAGCGACGCCGAGCGGGCCAAGATCGAAGACCAGGTCCAGGTCTTCTACGATCAGTTCGTGAGCAAGGTCGCCGAGGCCCGGAAGTCGACGCCCGAGAAGATCGACGCGGTCGCGCGGGGCCGGGTCTGGACCGGCCGGCAGGCGAAGGCGATCGGCCTGGTCGACGAGCTGGGCGGCCTCGATCGGGCGGTGGTCATCGCCAAGGAGCGCGCCAAGATCGCTGCCGGCTCGGACGTCGAGCTGGTGGTCTATCCGCCGCGCCCGTCGCTGTTCGACGCCTTGAGCCACCCGCTCGGCCAGACCGAGGAGTCGAGCAGCCTGCGCAGCGCGCTGGCGCTCTTCGCCCCGTCCGAGCGGCGTGTGATGCGCCAGGTCCTGGCGCCGATGCGGCTGCTGCGGGCGACGCGAGCCGCTCGCCCTCATGCCGTTCGTCTTCACCAGGTAGGACGCAGCCCGCGTGCGGCGCCGCGGCGCGCCCAGCGCCGCGAATAGCAGCCGCACGCTCCAAGGGGCTGCCTGCGGCGGTTCCTGAGGGAACCGCCGCCAACAATCAACGCGTTGCCGCGACGGCCAGCAGCGTCTTGTCGACCAGCCGCAGGAAGGCCTCGATCGTCGCCTCGAGGGCGGCCTCCGGCGTGTCTTCTTCCTGGCAGTGCGAGAGGCCGTTGGTCGAGCGGGCGAACATCATCACCGCCGGCATGACGCGGCCCATCTCCACCGCGTCGTGCAGGGGACCGACGGCAGGCGCGGCGCGTGGCCGGTCACCTCGTGGACGGCGTCGGCGCACAGGCCGACCAGGCGCTCGTCGAAGTGGAAGGGGTCGATGCGCCACACGTGCCGCCAGTCGACGGTGACGCCGTTGGCGGTGGCGGCCCGCGCCGCCGCATCGCGCGCGTCGGCCAGCGCCTGCCGCAGCGTCGCCGGATCGATGGCTCGCTGATCGAGCGAGATCTCGCAGACCCCGGGAACGGCGGTGACGATCGACGGTTCCACGGCGACGGTGCCGACGGTGCAGACGACGCCGGCAGCCGGCGTCGAGAGGCGCCGGGCGATGTCCCGGCAGGCGAGCGCCGTTTCCGCGGCGGCGAGGAACGCGTCGCGCCGCATCGCGATCGGCGTCGAGCCGGAGTGCGCGGCCTGGCCGACGAACCGCAGGACGTGACGCTCGACCCCGTAGGTGCCGACGACGACGCCGGTGGAGCGGTCGAGCGACTCGAGCACCGGCCCCTGCTCGATGTGGAGCTCGAGATAGGCGCGGGGCCGGCGGGCGTCCAGCGCCGGTCGCGCCGCGACCATGCCGTCCAGGTCGACGCCGTTCTCGGCCAGCGCGTCGACCAGGCGGACGCCCTGCCGATCGACCAGGCCGCGCACGCTGTCGGGGACGAGGCTGCCGCTGGCGCCCGACGATCCCAGCAGGCTGCGCCCGAAGCGCGCGCCTTCCTCGTCGGCGAAGTCGACGACGGTCAGCGTGACCGGCGGGGTGGTGCCTGTGTGGCGGCGCAGCGCTTCGACGCCGGCGAGGACGCCGAGCGCGCCGTCGAGCCAGCCGCCGTTGGGCACCGAGTCGAGGTGACCACCGATGATCACCGTCTCCGGACGCGCCCCGGGCAGGGTGATCCAGCGATTGCCGGCCGCGTCGATGTCCGCCCGCAGGCCCTCGGCGGCGAGGATCTCGTCCTGCCACTGCCGGGCCTCGCGCCACACCGGGCCCCACGCGACGCGCTGCGCGCCCTGGGCGTCGCTGGTTCGCGCCGCCAGGGCCCGCAGGCTGGTGATGACGTCGCGTGCGCTCATCGGCTCCGCGCGTCCGCTACAACCCGCTGGCGCGGGCGATGACGTCCGGATACCGGTTGATCGTGAGCGTGGTCTTCGCCTTGTTCATGTAGGCGGTGAAGAACCGGCTCTGACGCGTCGACACCAGCTCGCGCCGCAGCGAGTCGCGCGCCGCCGCCAGCTCGGTGTCGTTGATCGCCGGGCGCTCGAGCACCTTGATCACCGCGGCGCCGTTCTCGGTGGCGATGACGTCGCTGGTCGTGCCGACCGGCAGGGCGAAGGCGACATCGTCGACGGCGGCGCTGACGCCGATGTCGGCGACCACGCTGTTGCGGGCGATCAGCTCGGTCGTCCGCATCTCGCGGCCGGCGGCCTTGGCCGCGGCGGCGAGCGGGGTGCCGGCCTGCGCGGCGGCCGCGACCTCGGCGGCCTTCGCCCGCGCCGCCGCCGCGGCCTTGGCGGTGACGACGTCGGCGCGGACCTTCTCCTTCACGTCCTCGAACTTCGGCACCCGCGGCGCTTCCTTGCCCGTCAGCGCGATGAAGACGGTGGAGTTGCCGGTGCGGATGCCCTTGCTGACGCCGCCGTCCGGCAGCGCGAACGCTTCGCTCGCGACCTGCGTCGACGGACCGAATTCGGGCAGCGGATCGGTGCGCTCGAAGAACGGCGAGTCGTTGGCCTTCAGCCCGTTCTCCTTGGCGGCCGCCTCGAGATCGGCCGGCGACTTGATGCGCGCCTCGAGCGCGGTGGCCAGCGCCGTCGCCCGCTCCTGCGCCTGCTGGAACTTCAGCTGCTCGGCGATCTGGTCCTTCACCTCGGCCAGCGGTCGCTGACCGGCGGCGCGCTTCTCGAGCATCTTGATCACGTGGAAGCCGTAGTCGGTCTGGACGAGCTCCGAGATCTGACCGGGCGCCATGCCGAAGGCGGCGTCCTCGAACGGCTTGACCATCGAGCCGCGGCCGAAGAACCCGAGGTCGCCGCCGCTGGCCTTGCTGGCGTCGTCCTCCGAGTACTTGCGGGCGAGCGCGGCGAAGTCGGCGCCCGGCGCCTGCGCTTCCTTGAGCACCGACTCGGCCTGCTTGCGGACCGCGGCGGCGTCCTTGTCGGCGGTCTTGAGCAGGATGTGCTGCGCGTGCACCTGCTCCGGGTTGGCGTACTGCTGCAGGTTGGCCTGGTAGTAGGCCTCGACCTGCTGCGGCGTCGGCGTGATCGGCCTGGCGCAGCGCCTGCGTGTCGACGGTGACGTAGCGGACCTTGCGGCGCTCGCCGAACCGGTAGCGCGACGGATCCTTGGTGAAGTGCGCCTGCGCCTCGGCGTCGGTCGCGGTGACGCCGTCGCGGAACTGGTCGGCGGTGAAGCCGACGACCTCGAGCTTCACCTTCTCGTTGCGGCGGCGGTACTCGGCGTCGGTCTCCTGCTCGGAGACGGTGACCCAGCTGGTGACGGCGGCCTGGAGCTTCTGCGCCAGCAGGTCGGTGCGGACGTCGTCCTCGAAGTCCTCTTCGCGCAGCGGCGGCCGCTGCGCCCGCAGCACGGCGCGGTAGCGGGCCGTGCCGACGAACTGGCCGTTCTCGCGGAACGCGGGGATGTGCCGGATGAACTCGACGACCTCGGTGTCGGTGACCTTGAGCCCGCGGCGCACGGCCTCGGCCTCGATCGCCTTGCGATCGATCAGCTGGGTCAGCACCTGGTTGTCGAAGCCGAGCTGCTTGAGCGTCTCCGGCGGCAGGCTGCCGCCGCCCTGCGACTGGAACGCCTGCAGCCGCTGGGTCAGCTCGCGCCGGAACTCGCCGGCGCGTGATCTCCTGCCCGTCGACGTCGGCGACCGTCTCGTTGAGCTGCACGGTGCCCTGGTCCCACGGCACGAAGAAGGCGGCCATCGCGACGGCCACGATTCCCATGATCCACTTGAGCCAGCCGCGGTGGCGGCGCATCCGATCGAGCATTGTCATCGTGAAGACATCCTGGGGTGCGGACCGCAGACTACAGTCTGCCGGCCGAACGCCCGAAAAGAACGGGTGATCTTACGGGATGAGGCGCGACTCGAGCAAGTTGCCTCGAGCCGCCGGCGCGGCCGCCCGCCGTCTTCCGTCGGCTGGTAGCCGGGAACGTGGCGCGATCGGCCTGACGGCAGGCAACTCCCGCAGTATTCAATGTGATAGCATCGATTTTTACTCCGCTGAGCCCTGTCGTGGACCTCTCGGCGCGACTCGCGCACCTTCCCCGCACCCTCGAGGCCGACTCCCGGCGCGCGGAGGTGTTGGCCGAGATCGTGCGCCAGGCGCACGAGACGCTCGAGCCGCGGCGGGTCGCCGAATGGCTGGTCGGACGCCTGCAGGCGTGGGTGCCGCTGGCCTCCTGGACGGTGCTCGAGGACGACCTGATGGGCCCGCCCCGGGTGCTGGCCACCGGGTCCTTGGACGCCGACGCGCTGGCTCTGGTCGCGTCCGTGGCGAGCCGGGTGATCCGCCTGGGCGAGGAGCTGGTCACGCCGAACCTGCAGCGCCACCTCGTCTCCGCGCCCGCCGTCGCCGCGCTGGCCCTGCCGCTGGTCGCCCGCGGCGCCGTCATCGGGGCCGTGGTCGGCCTCTCCGACGAACCGGCGGCGGCCCCGCCGGTCTACGACGGTCCGGCCCGGCAGACCCTCGGGCTGCTGCTCGACCCGGCCGCGGTGGCGCTCGACAACGCCCGCCGCATGGCCCAGGCCGAGGCGCTGTCGGTGACCGACGACCTGACCCGGCTCTTCAATGCCCGCTTCCTCAAGCAGGCGCTGACCCGGGAGCTCAAGCGGTCGATGCGTTCCGGCCGGCCGCTGTCGTTGATCTTCCTCGACCTCGACGGTTTCAAGAGCGTCAACGATCGCTTCGGCCATCTGCGCGGCAGCCGCACCCTGGTCGAATTTGCGGGTATCCTGCGCGCATGTGCGCGTGAGACGGATGTCCTGGCGCGCTACGGCGGGGACGAGTTCGCGCTGGTCCTGCCGGAGACGGACCCGTCCGGCGCGCAGAGCGTGGCGGAGCGCATCCGCGCCCGCGTCGCCGAGTTCAGTTTTCTCGCCAGCGAAGGCCTCGACGTCCGCCTGACGACGTCGATCGGATTTGCGTCGCGCGACAGCGGGCGGCAGTCGGTCACCGACCTGCTGCACGCCGCCGACGAGGCCATGTACTGGGTGAAAGCACATGGCAAGAACGGGATTCATGGGTCGTGAACCGCGGTACCCCGCGGTCGGGTGAGGAGCACAGAGTGAGCCTGCGTTCGTTGTTTTCGTTGTTCTCGAGCGATCTCGCGATCGACCTCGGCACGGCCAACACCTGCGTCTATGCGCGCGGGAAGGGCATCGTCGTGAACGAGCCGTCGATCGTCGCGATCAACAAGGTCAACGGCCGGGTCGAGGCCGTCGGCCGCGACGCCAAGGACATGCTCGGGCGCACCCCCGGCAACATCGTCGCCATCAAGCCGATGAAGGACGGCGTCATCGCCGACTTCGACGTCACCGAGAAGATGCTGGCCTACTTCATCAAGAAGGCCCACAACCGCAACGTGTGGGTGCGGCCGCGCATCGTCATCGGCGTCCCCTCGGAGATCACGCAGGTCGAGAAGCGCGCGGTGAAGGACAGCGCCTACCGGGCCAAGGCGAGCGAGGTCTACCTGGTCGAGGAAGCGATGGCGGCGGCGATCGGCGCCGGCATGCCGATCACCGAACCGTCCGGCAACATGATCGTCGACATCGGCGGCGGCACCACCGACATCGCGGTGATCTCGCTGGCCGGGATCGTCTACTCGAAGGCCGTGCGCGTCGCCGGCAACGAGATGGACGAGGCGATCATCCAGTACGTCAAGAAGACCTACAACCTGCTCATCGGCGAGCGCACCGCCGAGGCGATCAAGATGGAAGTCGGCTCGGCCTATCCGCTCGACGAGCCGATCACGATGGAGATCAAGGGCCGCCACCTGATCGAAGGCGTGCCCAAGACGATCACCATCACGGACGAGGAGATCCGCGAGGCGCTGGCCGAGACGGTCAACGTCATCGTCGACGCCGTGCGCGTCGCCCTGGAGCGCACCCCGCCCGAGCTGTCGGCCGACATCGTCGACCGCGGCATCGTGCTCACCGGCGGCGGCTCGCTGCTCAAGAACCTCGACAAACGCCTGCGCGAGGAGACCGGCCTGCCGCTCGCCATGGCGGAGGATCCGCTGTCCTCGGTGGTGCTGGGCGCAGGAAAAATGCTGTCCGACTTCAACCTCCTGCGAAAAGTGTCGATCGACTGATCGCGCCGCTTCGCGCGGCCGCGCACCCCGGCTCAACCTTGCTCGAGATCCACCGTCGCACCGGCTACCTCCTCCTGGCCACCCTCGTGGCGCAGGTGATTCTCATTTCTGCACAGGTCCGCACGTCGGCCGGGACGCGCGTGCTGCAGTCGGTGACCTTCGGCGTGTTCTCGCAGGTCCAGCTCGGCACGGCCTGGGTCTTCGGCGGGGCGCGATCGGTGTGGGACGGCTACTTCGGCCTGCGCGGCGCCCACGAGCAGAACCAGCAGCTGCGGCAGAGCCTGGCCGAGGTGCAGGTGAAGCTGCTCGAGCAGAACGCCCAGGCGCTCCGCGCGGCGGACCTCGAGAAGCTGCTCGACCTCCGCGAGCGCACGCCGCTGCGGACCGTCGCCGCCACCGTCATCGCCGGCAACGCGACGGGCATTTTCCGCACCGTGACCATCGACAAGGGGTCGTCGAGCGGCCTGCGGATGGACATGGCGGTCATCTCGCCGGCCGGCGTGGTCGGGCGGATCGTCGAGCCGCCGCCGCTCTACGCCGCCAAGGTCCAGCTCCTGATCGACCGCGAAGCGGCTGCCGGCGCCATCATCGAGCGCCCGGGGGTCGGCGGGGTCGTGGTCGGCTCGGAGCGGCAGGACGAGCTCCTCGAGCTGCAGTTCGTCTCCAACCTGTCCGATGCCAAGGTCGGCGACCGACTGGTCACGTCGGGGATCGACGCCATCTTCCCGCGCGGGATCCTCATCGGCACGCTCGCCAAGGTCGAGAAGGGCGTCGGCCTCTACAAGCGGATCGCCGTGACGCCGGCGGTCGACTTCGCCGAAGTGAGTGCCGTCCTCGTCGTGCTCGATCCGCCGCAGCTCACCGGTCCGTCGCCGTCGGGCGGGGCCTTCGCCACGACACCGCGGGTGTCCGCTCCCACCCGACCGGCCGCGCCGCCGGCTGGCGCCACTCCGACCCCGGCCGCCCCGACCCCGGCCGCCCCGACCCGGCCGCCCCGGCCGCGGCGCCGACCCGGCCGTCCGGAGCACCGGCGACGGGCCTGCAGCCAGCGGCCCGTCCGGCTGGGCCGCGACCCGCGCCCGCTCCGGCCACGCCACCGGCGTCTACAGCGCCCGGCTCCGCCGCGGGCCGGCGTCCACGCCGCCGCCCACCGCCGAGCCGGCCGCGCCGCCGCCGCCGCCTCCGGGGAGGGCGCGATGAAGGGCGCTCATGGTCGGGGTCCTGATCATCGCCGCGCTGGCGCTGCAGACCTCGCCGTTCTTCGGCCGGAACGGCGCCGGCATCGACCTCGTGCTGGTGGTGGTCGTCTGGGCCGCGCTCCAGTTCGGTCCGGCCAGCGGGCTGCTCACCGGCGCGGCCGCCGGACTCGCGCAGGACGTGCTCTCCGCCGGTATCATCGGGGTGGGCGGCGTCGCCAAGACGCTGGTCGGTTTCGGCGCCGGCGTCGTCGGCTCGCAGTTCATCGTCGCCAACGCGATGACCCGGTTCGTCGTGCTCGCCGTCGGCGCGGTGCTGAACGAACTGGTGTTCCTGGGCCTCTACGCGGCGATCGAACGCCGCGGCTTCGACATGCCGTGGCGTCAGGCGGGCGCGCGGGCGCTGGCGACGGCCGTCGTCGGCATCGCGCTGATGGTCGCCTCGAACGCGATTCCCGCGTTCCTCATGCGCCGCCGGCTGCGGCGGGGGTATTAGCCTACTGCGATGATCGTTCCCGACGATCGCACCAACCTGAACGTCCGCCTGACGGCGATGCAGACCGGGCTGGGCGTGGTGTTCTTCCTGCTGGTCGTGTCGTTCTGGGCCATCCAGGTCCTGCAGCACGACAAGTTCCTCGAAGAAGCCGAGAACAACCACACCCGCGAGATCCCGCTGCGGGCGCCGCGCGGCGCGATGTTCGACCGGCACGGCAAGGTGCTGGTCGAGAACCGCGAGGCGCTGAACATTTCCCTCGTCCGCGAGCAGGCGCACGACCTCGATCGCTCGATGCGCCTGCTGGCGGCGGTGACCGGCGTCGAGGAGCGCTTCGTCCGCGACGCCCTCGAGCGCGGCCGCACGCTGCCGCGCTACCAGCCGATCCGCGTGCTGGCCGACGCCAACGAGCCGCAGATCGCCTCGGTCATGGCCCGCCGGCACGAGCTGAGCGACGTGCTGGTGGAGCGCGTCCCGACGCGCGACTATCCGCGCGACTTCGCCGCGCACCTGTTCGGCTACGTCGGCGAGGTCAGCTCCAAGCAGCTGGAAAATCCGGCCTTCGAGCGCGTCAAGCCGGGGTCGCTGATCGGCCAGGCCGGCGTCGAATCGACCTACAACGAGCTGCTGATGGGGCAGGACGGCGCCCGCGTCGTCACCGTCAACAGCGTCGGCCGCGAGGTCAAGGTGCTGCGCCGCGACGAGCCCGGCGAGGGCAAGCGCGTCCAGTTGACGATCGACGCCGACGTGCAGCGCGCGGCCGAGGAAGGGTTCCGCATCGCCGGCTACAACGGATCGGCGGTGATGCTCGACGCCCGCAACGGGGAAGTCCTGGCGCTGGCCAGCGTGCCGACCTTCGATCCGAACGACTTCGCCAGCGGCATCGCGGCCAAGACGTGGGGCCAGCTGATGACCGACCCGCTCAAGCCGCTCTCGAACCGCGCCCTGCAGGGCCGCTACGCGCCGGGGTCGGTGTTCAAGATCGCGGTCGCGGTGGCCGGTCTCGAGGAAGGCGCTGATCACCCCCGATACCAGCTTCTTCTGCGGCGGCGGCGCGACGTTCTACGGCCGCTTCTTCAAGTGCCACGTCGGCGGCCCGCACCACAACATCTCGCTGCGGCGGGCGATCGAGAAGTCGTGCAACGTCTACTTCTACTCGGTCGGCAACCTGCTCGGCGTCGACCGGATGCACAAGTGGGCGTCGGCGCTCGGCCTCGGCGAGCTGTCGGGCATCGACCTGCCCAGCGAGATCCAGGGCATCATGCCGTCGACCGAGTGGAAGCGGCAGAAGTACAACGAGAAGTGGTACGCCGGCGAGACGATCTCGGTCTCGATCGGCCAGGGCCAGGTCTCGGTGACGCCCATCTCGCTGGCGGTGATGGCGATGACCGTCGCCAACGGCGGCATCCGCCACCAGCCCCACCTGATCCGGGCGGTGGACGAGGGCAACGGCAAGGGCTGGGAGCCGTTCCCGGCTCCCAAGCCGCGCTCGACCGTGCAGATGAAGCAGTCGACCATCGACGCGGTCCACGACGGCCTGTGGATGGTCGTCAACGAGCACGGGGACCGCGCGGCCGCGCCCGCGTCGAGGGCCGCGACGTCGCCGGCAAGACCGGCACGGCGCAGGTCATCTCCAACCAGGGCAAGGCGCGCGCCGGCCAAGACCGGCCGCGACCTGCGCGACCACGGCTTCTTCGTCTTCTTCGCCCCGGCCAAGAACCCCGAGATCGCCGGCGTGGTGTTCGCCGAGCACTCGGAGCACGGATCGAGCGCCGCGCCGATCGCGAAGTACATGATCGAGACCTACTTCGCCAAGAAGGAAGGCACGCCGATGCCGGTCTACCCGGAGGTGGGCAAGAACCCGCAGCCGGCGCCGCCGGCCGAGGACGCCATCGTCGCCGGCGTGCCGGTGCCCGGCAGCCCGATCGCGATTGCCCCGCCGTCGGCGCCCGCCGCCCGCCCGGTCGGTCAACGCGGCGGCAACTGAGGGCCGTTCCGATGCGACGCGGCCACTCCACAGGCGCCTGATGTTCGACGAGCGCCGCCTCCAGCATCACATCGACTGGCCGCTGCTGACGGCCGTCCTGGCCCTCGCCACCATCGGGCTGGTGATGATCTACAGCGCCACCTACAACCCGATTGCCGAGCCGGCGATCGGGCCGCGCTTCTGGACGCACGTCTACGCCTTCGGCGATCGGCATCGGCGCGCTCTTCACCTGCCTCTTCCTCGACTACCGGCGGCTGTGCGAGAACTCGCTGTTCATCTACCTGGCGGTGGCCGCCGCGCTGATCTACGTGCTGGTCGCCGGCTCGACGCAGGGCGGCGCGCAGCGCTGGATCGCCCTCGGCTCGTTCAACCTGCAGCCGTCCGAGTTCATGAAGATCGCGCTGGCGCTGGCCCTGGCGACCTACTTCGCCGAGAACAACCGCGGCGCCCAGAACTACCGGGATCTGGCCATTGCCGCCGGCATCGCCGGCGTGGCCTTCCTGCTGATCTACAAGCAGCCCGACCTCGGCACCGCGGTGACGCTGCTGCCGATCCTGTTCGGGATCGCCTTCGTCGCCGGGCTGCGGATGAAGCTGCTCGTCATCCTGGCGATCGTCGCCGTGGTCAGTGCGCCGGTCGGCTGGATGTTCGCGCTCAAGCCGTACCAGAAGGAGCGCATCGAGACCTTCCTGGACCCGGAGAAGGACGCCCGGGGCGCCGGCTACCAGCAGCTCCAGGCCCGCATCTCGGTCGGCTCCGGCGGGCTGGTCGGCAAGGGGTTCCGGCACGGCACCCAGGGGCAGTTCCGCTTCCTGCCCGAGCCGCACAGCGATTTCATCTATTCGGTGCTCGGAGAGGAACAGGGGTTCCTCGGCGTGCTGGCCACGCTCGGTCTCTATCTGTTCGTCGTGCTGCGCACCATCGAGGTGGCGCGGCTGGCCAAGGATCGGCACGGGACCTACCTGGTCGTCGGCCTGATTTCGTGTTTTTCCTTCCAAGTGCTGTACAACATCACCATGTCGGCAGGGCTGGCGCCCGTGAAGGGCCTCACCCTGCCGCTCATGAGTTATGGCGGGTCGTCGATCATCGCGACGCTCGCCGCTTTCGGACTCATCCTCAACGTGAGGATGCGACGGTTCACGAACTAGCCGGCCTGGCCGCAGAGGCGCGACCCGTCACGGGATAAAGGTTTCAGGTGCGAACCGCCATCGGCGCAACGCTGATTCTGGTGTGGGCCCTCATCGCGGCCGTGCTGGGGGACATGACGTCCCCGGCTGCGGCGGCCGCGAGGACCACGCTCGTCTCGGCGCAGCCGCCGCTGCCGGCCGCGCCCGGGAGCAGGGTTGATGAACAAGGAGATGATCGTCTCCTCGAACGACCACGAAACGATGGTCGCGATTCTCGAGGACGACCAGGTGGTCGAGCTCTTCATCGAGCGGGAGCGGAATCGCGGGGTGGTCGGGAACATCTACAAGGGCCGCGTCTCGAAGGTGCTGCCGGGGATGCAGTCGTCCTTCGTCGATCTCGGCCTCGAGCGTGACGGGTTCCTCTACGTCACCGACGTCGTCAGCACGACCGACCAGTTCGACCAGCTCGAAGCCACCGACGGCGAGGCGCCGATCGCCGCCGACGTCGTCCAGCCGTCGGTCGAGGTGCCGGGCGACCCGCCGTCGGTCTCGCTCGCCGGCGAGCTGCCGCACGGCCACGACCACGAGCATGGGCCGGACCACGGGCACGGCCACGACGACGAACAGCCGCACGGGCTCGACGCCGCCGCGCTGATCGAGGAGCCCGACGACGACGCGCACCCCGAGTTCGAGCGAGTGCCGGAGCCGCTCCCGGAGCCCGTCCGCGCCGCCGTCCCGGTGGCCGCCGCGGTGCCGGTGACGCCGGTCAAGACCAGGCCCGAGAAGCCGGCCGACCGGCCGACCGGCGAGCCGACCATCGACCAGCTGCTCAAGGAAGGGCAGGAGGTCGTCGTCCAGGTGGTCAAGGAGCCGCTCGGCACCAAGGGCGCCCGCATCACCTGCCACGCCTCGATCCCGGGCCGCTTCCTGGTCTTCATGCCGACCGTCGACCACGTCGGCGTCTCGCGCAAGATCGAGTCGCGCGACGAGCGGGCCCGCCTCCGCGGCATCGTCAAGCAGTTCCGCGACCAGCACAACTTCACCGGCGGGGTCATCATCCGGACCGCCGCCTCGGGCCGGCCCGAGGCCGACATCCTCGGCGACCTGAACGACTTCCACCAGATCTGGCAGGAGATCCGCCACAAGCTGGACTCGGCCAAGGCGCCGGTCGCCGTCTACCGCGAGCAGAGCCTGGTCGCCAAGCTGCTGCGCGACCTGCTGACCGACGAGTACCAGACCATCCGCATCGACAGCCTGGCCGAGTACCGCAAGGTGCAGCAGCTGGTCGAGCGGATGATGCCGACGCTGCTGCCGCGGGTGAAGCTCTACACGAAGGACTACCCGATCTTCGAGGAGTACGGCGTCCGCAACGAGATCGACAAGGCGCTGCGCAGCAAGGTGTGGCTCAAGTCGGGCGGCTACATCGTCATCAACCAGACCGAGGCGCTGGTCGCCATCGACGTCAACACCGGCCGCTACGTCGGCAAGAAGACCGGCCGGCTCGAAGACACGATCGTCAAGACCAACCTCGAGGCGGCGCGCGAGATCGTGCGCCAGCTGCGCCTGCGCGACCTCGGCGGCATCATCGTCCTCGACTTCATCGACATGGAGGAGCGCAAGAACCGGCAGAAGGTCTTCGGCGACCTCGAGACGGCGCTGCGCCGCGACCGCTCGCCGTCGAAGGCGATCCAGGTGTCGGAGTTCGGGCTGATCATCGTCACCCGCAAGCGCGTCAAGCAGAGCCTCGAGCGCCTGCTCACCGACCCGTGCCCGTACTGCTCGGGCACCGGCACGGTGAAGTCGACGGCGACGATCTGCTTCGACATCCTGTCCGAGCTGCGCAAGGTGACCAGCGAGCTGAACGGCCACGGCGTGCTGCTGCGGGTCAACCCCGAGATCGCCAAGTCGCTGCAGGGCGAGGAGCAGGGCGTGCTGCGCGACCTCGAGCGCACCGTCGGCCGCCGCATCCACATCAAGGCGGATGCGACGCTGCACCACGAGCAGTTTGACGTCATGGCCGTCTGACGAAGCCGCTCGCGGCTTCGTCTAGACCGCCATGCCATCCGCTTGCGGCGGCAGCCTTCGGTCCGCCGCCAGCGGCGTTGACGTCCGACGTCCGCTTGCGGCGGTAGCCCCTCCTCCTCGTCGAACCGATAGCCGCGGGCCCTGCGTCACTGCTGCGCCTCGTGAGGAGACAACGCCACCGGCCGGCTGATCCCGACAATGCGTCACCTCGGTGACGGCGCCGTGCGCTCGCCGGTGGGTGTGGGGGCGACTCCGGCCAATCAGCGGGCGATGCCGGCGCCGGCGCGGGCGACGCCGATGGTGACGGCGGTCGGCTCGGCGGCGGCGTTGGCGCAGATGCGGACGCGTGTGTCTGTCGAGGGGACGACGACTTCGAGCAGCGTGGCGCCGAGGATCGTCCAGGACGGCGAGCGTGCGCGTCGGGGTGGACAGCCGGCCGTCGAAGACCGACACGGCGACCGCGGCGTCGGCGATGCCGACGTCGCCGATGCGCACCTCGGTCGCGACGGACGCCGAACAGCCGACGGCGATGGACGTGGCCGTCGCGGCGACGAGCTGGCCCGCGACCACGAGCGGCCGCTCGCCGCCGGACGAGTCCTCGACCAGCAACAGCGCGCTCGGCGCCGCCACGCGGGTGACGACGAGCACGCGCGCGACGGCTCTGGCTCCACTCGGCATGCTCAGTCTCCGGCTGGCGCGACCGCGTCGCCACCAGCCTCCGGCCCGCGGTACACCCCGGTGCCCGCCCACCGAGGGGAGATCGCAAACGCCGCGCGAAAGGCGACACGGGCGGATGTGACGGTCCCGCATGGCTGCCATGCCGCCGCGGATCTTGCTCCTGCCCTCGCGAGTGGGCAGGGCGGCCGCGCCGGCCGACGCGCACTGACGACTTCTGTAGTACGCTGCCAGCAGCGCCGGCGGGCAGGTCGCGTGGATTCAACACTTTCGCAACTCTTCGCCACCGCCGACAGCGGTGACCGGGCGGCTGCCGATCAGCTGTTCGCCGCGCTCTACGACGAGCTGCATCGGATGGCCCGGCGCGAGCTCGCCAAGCGAGGCGCCGGGGCGTCGCTGGGCGCGACCACCGTCCTGCACGAGGCCTACCTCGACATCTCGGAGCGCGAGCGGGCGACGTTTCCCGATCGCAACCGCTTCCTCGGCTACGCCTCGCGCGTCATGCGCGGCCTGATCATCGACTACTCGCGGCGCCGGCAGGCCCAGAAGCGCGGCGGCCTGTTCGAGATCACGGCCATCGCCACCGACGTGCCGGACGGGGTCGGCGACGTCGACCGCCTGTCCGACCTGAGCGAGGCGCTCGACCAACCTCGAGGCGGCCGACGCCCGGCTCGCCCAGATCGTCGACCTGAAGTACTTCTGCGGCTTCTCGTTCGCCGAGATCGGCTCGATGCTGGGCCTGTCCGAGCGCACCGTCCAGCGCGACTGGGAGAAGGCCCGCATCTTCCTGCATCGGGTGCTTCGGGACGATCCGAAACCGGCGTGACGTCTTTTCGCCGCCGTTTGCCGATCTCCCAGTCGATGAGCGGACGCATGGACGTGATCGACACCCGCCGGTGGCAGCGCGCCAGCCGGCTCCTCGACCAGGCCCTCGACCTGCCGCACGGCCAGCTGGACACGTGGCTGGGCGAGCTGCGGGCCTCGGACCTCGACGCCGCCGCCGACGTCGAAGCGCTGCTGCTCGAGCACCGGCTCCTCACCGACGAGGGCTTCCTCGACAGCGGTATGCCGTCGATCGACGTGCCGCTGGCCGGGGTCACGCTGGGCGGCTACACCCTCATCTCGCCGATCGACCAGGGCGGCATGGGCAGCGTCTGGCTGGCCGAGCGCAGCGACGGCCGCTACGAGGGCCGCGCCGCCGTCAAGCTGCTCAACGCCGTCGCTGCTCGGGCGGGAAGGCGAGGGCCGGTTCCGCCGCGAAGGGACGGTGCTGGCCAAGCTCACGCACCCGCACATCGCGCGGCTGGTCGACGCCGGCGTCTCGCGAGCCGGGCAGCCCTACCTGGTGCTGGAGTACGTCGACGGCCAGCACATCGATCGCTACTGCGACGACCAGCGGCTCGGCGTCGAGGCGCGCATCCGCCTGTTCCTGGACGTCCAGGCGGCGGTCGCGCACGCCCACGCCAACCTGATCGTCCACCGCGACCTGAAGCCGTCGAACGTGCTCGTCGCCGCCGGCGGCCAGGTCAAGCTGCTCGACTTCGGCATCGCCAAGCTGCTCGGCGACGACGAAGCGATGTCGATGCTGACCCGTGAGGGCGGTGTCGCGCTGACGCCGAAGTACGCCGCGCCCGAGCAGGTCACCGGCGGCGCGATCACGACCGCCACCGACGTCTACACCCTCGGCGTCCTGCTCTTCGAGCTGCTCACCGGCCACCATCCGACCGGCCTCGCCGCCGGATCGCCGATCGAGTTCGTCAAGGCCATCACCGGCGGCAAGACGCTGCGGCTCTCGGCCGCGGCGCTCAGCGAGGACCCGCGGCTCTGCCACCGAGCGCGCCGAGCAGCGCGCCACGACGCCGGACCGGCTGCGGCGGGTGCTGCGCGGCGACCTCGAGACCATCGTCGGCAAGGCGCTCAAGAGCAACCCGGCCGAGCGCTATCCGTCGGTCGCGGAGTTCGCCGAGGACCTGCGGCGCTTCCTCGATCACCAGCCGATCGCGGCGCGGCCCGACACGCGTCCGCTATCGCGCCACCAAGTTCGCGCAGCGCCATGGCGGCCGCTCGCCGCCGGCGTCGCCGCCCTGGTCCTGCTCGTCGCCGTCGTCGTCTTCTACACGCACGCGACTGCAGCCGAGCGCGATCGCGCCCGGCAGGAAGCGGACAAGGCGTCGCGGGTCAGCGACGCTGCTCACCAACGTGCTCCTCGGCGCCGATCCCTACCGCAATCCCGACAGCACCAAGCAGACGGTGCAGGGCCTGCTCGATCGCGCCGCCGAGCAGACCGGCGAGCTCGAGGGCCAGCCCGAGGTCCAGACGCAGATGTTCGCCATCATCGGCCGGACCTTCCAGCGGATGGGCCTCGACACCAAGGCGCTGCCGCTGCTGCAGCGCGCGGTCGCGCTGGGGCGCCGCTCGCTCGGCCCCGAGCACGTGCAGCTGGCCCAGAGCCTGAACAACCTGGGCGTGCTGCACCGCGAGATGGGACACGCGGCGCAGGCGGAGCCGCTGCTGCGCGAAGCGGTGGAGATGCGCCGGCACGTCCTCGGGGCGCGGCACCCCGACGTCGCCATCACCCTGGTCGAGCTGTCGCGCGCGCTGTCCGAACAGGGACGCCTCGCCGAGGCCGAGCCGCTGTCGCGCGAAGCGCTCGCCATCCGCCGGGAGGTGTTCGGCGACGAGCATCGCGAGACGGCCACCAGCAAGCGCGATCTCGGGCTGAGCCTGATGCGGCGCGGCGACCTCGCCGGCGCCGAGCCGCTGCTGCGCGAGAACGTCGAGACGACGGTGCGCCTGCTCGGTCCGGCCCATCCCAATTCGGCCTCGGCGATGGCGACGCTGGCGCAGCTGCTCGACGCCAAGGGCGATCCCGGTCGCCGCCGAGCCGCTCGCCCGCGAGGCGGCCGAGGCGAACCGCCGCACCTTCGGGCCCGACGCCGAGGAGTACGCGCAGCCGCTGTCCACACTGTCGGGTACGCTCGAGCTCCTGGGCCGCCACGACGAGGCCGAGCGCGGCTTCGCCGACTGCCTGCGCATCGCCCGGATCGCAGCTGGGCGCCGATCACCCGCTGATCGCCACCTATTCGGTCGGGCTGGCGCGGGTCCGCATCGTGCGCGGCGACATGACGTCGGTGGAGTCGTTGCTGCGCGATGCGCTGCGTCTGCGCACGGCGCGGCTGCGGGCCGGCGACTGGCGCATCGGCCAGGTGCAGAGTCTCCTCGGCGCGGCGCGTGGCGGCCCGCGGCGGGCCGGCCGAAGCCGAGTCGCTCATGCTTGCCGCCGATCGGCTGCTGAAGCCGCTTCCCGGCACGCAGGAGCGCGAGCGCTCCGCCAACCGCGCCCGCCTCGCCGCGCTCTACCGCGCCTCGGGCCGCCCCGTCCCGGCCGACCTCGCGCGCTAGTCCACGCGGCGGTTCCTGAGGGGAACCGCCGCCAGCAGACAACGACGTCGTCTTTTGCCCGCCGTTCTCGATCTTTCACATGACGGGACATGGTGTCCCGGTCGAGAAGGGGCGCCGGCCAAGGCCGGGCGCGTCCGCGGAGAGCGTCGATGGTCAGGTGTGTCGCGAAAGTCACGAAGCAATGGATGGCGTCCCGGGTCGTCGCCGTGGTCGCCCTCGCGGCGGACGAGGCCGGTCTCGCCCGCGCCACCTGGCAGGGCGCGATCGACAGCAGCCGCGTGTGGGCCCGGGCCACGCAGATCGTCGACGATCCGGCGGTCATCGGCGCCGGCAACATTCCCTGGCTGCTGCTGCAGCGCGTCGGCTCGAGCCGTGGGCCGACCGGCGGCGGCTCGCTCGCCCAGGCCACCTGGATCCAGCGTATCCGCACCACGGGCGGCGTCGCGCCGTCGACCGGGTGCAGCCAATCCACCGACGTGGGCGCCCAGGCGCTCGTGCCCTACAGCACCGACTATGTCTTCCTTCGCTGACTTCCGACGCCACGCGGACGCGCCCGGGACGGTCGCGCGCCCGACGCTCTCCGCCGCGGTGATCCGCGTCGGCGGCATCGAGATCGACATGCGGCGGCACGAGATCCGTCGCGACGGCGAGACGATCCGGCTGCAGCAGCAGCCGTTCCAGATCCTGGCGCTGCTCATCGAGCACGCCGGCGGCGTGGTCACGCGCCAGGCGATCGAGCGCCGGCTGTGGCCCGACGGCACGTCCGTCGATTTCGAGCACAGCGTCAACGCGGCGATCCGGCGGCTGCGCGTCGCGCTCGGCGACGACGCCCTCGAGCCGCGCTTCGTCGAGACGGTGCCGCGGCGCGGCTATCGCTTCGTCGCCCGCGTCGATCCGGCCGGCCGCGTCGACGAGCGGCGGCCGATGGCCGCGGTGCGGCCGCGGGTGCTGGTCCGGCCGTTCCAGACGCACGGCGAGGCGCCGGTCGACGGCCTCGGCGCGGCGCTGATCGAGGAGCTGGTGGCGCAGCTGGCGCATCGCGGCGCCGATCGCGTCGACGTGCTGACGCGGCCGCCTGAGCCGGGCGGCGGCTCCGGCGCGCCCGTGCTACCGGATCGAGGGCAGCGTCCGCGTCGCCGGCGATCGCGTCCGCGTCCTCGCCACGCTGATCGATGGGCGCGACGAGACGCACCGGTGGGCGAACGGCTTCGACCGTCAGGTCGACGATCCGCTCGGCGCGACGGCGGACGTGGCGGCGGCGATCGCCGATGCGGTGGTGGCGCGGCTGGTGCCGGCGGCGCCGGTCGCGGTGCCGGTGCCGGTGCGGCCGGCGGCGGCGCCGGTCGAGGGTGCGGCGGCGACGGCGTGGAGCCGTCGCGAATGGGCGACGGGGATCGTCACGAGTGGGACGCGGTGGTCGTCCGCGCTCACGCGTTGACCCGGTACGGGTCAACGCGCGAACTTCCAACGCCAACTTCCAATCACTCCAACGCCAACTCCCAAGCAAGCCAGCGAGCGGTTGCCGCTGCGGCGTCGGGCTGGCAGCGTTGGGAGTCGGCTTGGTCCTTGGGCTTGGTCCTTGGTTCCTTGGAAGTTGACGCCCTGGTCAGGATCCCGCCAGGAACGCGTTCAGCACCTCGAGCGTCTGCGCCTTGTTCTCGCGGCGGACGTTGTGGCCGGCGCCGGCGATGTGGACCAGGCGTCCCTTCGGCAGCAGCTTGGCGACCTCGTCGTTCTGCGTCCGCAGCTCGCCCTGGGCATCGGCCTTCAGGATCAGCGTCGGCGCGGTGATCTTCGGCAGCAGGTCGCGCATCGGCGGACGCTGGGCGTTGTTGACGCGCACCGTGTCGGGGTGGTGGCGACGCTTCGACGGCGCCCAGATCTCGCACTCGGCCTGGCCCCACTTCGGCGAGTTCTTCATGCAGCCGGCGACGAGCTCGGCCTCGCTCATGTTGTTGCGCGCCAGCACCTGGGCCCGGCGTTCGTCGACCGAGGGCGGGGGCGTGGCCGCCGCCGCGGCCGCCGGCGGCCGCCGGCCGCACCAGCGCCGGATCCTCGAGGATCACCGCGCGCGGCACGTCGGGGTACTTGGCCGAGAACCAGGCCACCGAGGCGCTGCCCATCGAGTGGCCCATCAGGATCGGCTTCTCGAGCTTCAGCCCCTTGATCAGGCCGGCGAGGTCCTCGACCTGCACGTCGACCGGATCGGCGGCGGTCGGCGGATCCGACAGGCCGTGCCCGCGCGCGTCGAACATGATCACGTCGTAGCGGTCGGTCAGCTCCTTGGCCAGGTTGGTCCAGCAGAGCGCGTCGTCCGACGAGCCGTGCGCCAGCACCAGCGGCGGCTTGGCGCCGCCGGTGCGCCAGTAGTGGAGGCGGATGCCGTTGGCGGCGACGTAGCCGTCGGTCCAGCCGGCGGGCGGTGGAGGACCGGCGAGCGGCCGGCGACGGCGGCGAGCAGGCAGACGGACGCGAGCACGAGCGACGCGTCAGACGTAGGACATGGGCGGTCTCCTGCGATCAGGCCTTCGATCGGGATTGAACGGCGGCGAGCCCCTTATACAACAACCACCCGGCCGGTCCGAACAGGAAGGTGAGGACGAGGCACGGCACCACGAACAGGTGCCGGATGCCGCGGGTCCGGGCGTCCTGCACCTCCCACGTGCCGACCAGCAGGTCGAAGCAGAGGTAGTGGACCCAGCCGGCCAGCAGCAGCCAGCGGTTGGCGAACAGCCGGGCGACGTCCGGCAAGGTCGAGAAGCCGCCGTCCGCAGCCGCCCCAGTGGGCGGCGATGAGGGCGACGTAGAGGGCGGCGAGGATGGCCGGCACGACGAGGCCGGTGACGAGCGCCGCCCGGCGTGGCACGGCGATCAGCAGCAGCCACGACAGGGCGGCCAGCGGGTTGACGATGGTGAAGACCTGATCGGGTGTCATGCGAGCCTCCTTGAATGACGACGACTCAGAGCGCGAGCACCGGCAGCCCGCGGAGCGCCTGGACGAGCAGCGCGACGAAGACCGCGGCGTAGACGCCGGACGCGGCGATGGCGAGGCGCGTCCGCGTCGCATCGTCGAAGCGCCGCAGCGCGAGCAGCACGAACAGCGGCAGCACCTGCCACGCGTGCAGGCCGACGAAATGCGGCACGCGGACGTCGCCGTGGCGGGTGCTCCAGCCGGTGACGGGCAGGCCCGGCCCGCCGTCGGGAGCGCCGACGGTGTGCGCGCCGGAGATCGGCCATCGCGTGCGTCGTTCCGGGCCTCGGCCAGCTGCGTCGCCGTCGGCCGCGTCATCAGTCCGCCGGTGAACGCGCCGAGCACGGTGACGAGCACGCCGAGCCGCAGCGCCCAGCCCAGGGCCGGATCGTCGAAGCGCTGGCGCCAGAGCACGACGACGAGCCACGCGGCGAGCAGCGTCTGCAGGACGATGGCGATCCCCATCACCGCGAAGACGACGGCGTCGAACGGCGTCGCCACGTTGAAGTGGCTGGTGGTGCCGCGGGCCGCCTGGCCGCCGATCAGCAGCAACTCGATGACGAAGGCCGCGGCGGTGCCGCCGCCGACGATGCCGCCGCGTGCGCGGCCACCCCGGCAGGTAGGTGAAGACCCAGGCCAGCGTGAAGGCGTAGAGCGACGTCGAGACGGCGAACTTGAGCGGCTTGAGCCAGGCGGGCGCGCCGGTGATGACCCGCGGGTCGACGAACAGGCCGACGCCGAACGGCACGATCAGCGCCGCGAGCAGGACACCGGTGCCGACGAGTCCCGGGGCGGTGCGCCAGAGCCGGATGAAGAACGACATGCGGACCCTCCTGTCCAACCTCGCCGGCGACTCGATGTTGCCAGCGTCAACATCACCCTACGCCGCAATGTTGACGATGTCAACACACGGGCGATAGGATGGCGCATGCCGCCCGCGCGCCTGCCGCGTCCTGCTCGTCCGGCCCGGCGCCGGCCGGCGCGCTACCACCACGGCGATCTGCGCCGGGCGCTGATCGTCGAGGCGCTCCGGACGATTCAGCAGGACGGCGCCGCGGCGCTCACGCTGCGCGGCGTGGGCGAGAACCTCGGCGTGTCACGCACGGCCCTGTATCGGCATTTCGCCGACAAGCAGGCGCTGCTGAACGAGGTGGCGGTCGAGGGGTTCCGGCTGCTGGCCGACGGCCCTGCGCGAGGCGTGGGGGAGCGGCGGGCGCCGCGGCTTCGACGCGATGGGGCTGGCCTACGTGGCGTTCGCGGTCGGCGCACCCGTCGCACTATCGGGTGATGTTCGGCGGCCTCGCCGACAAGCACGAGACGACCGGCGACGGCATGGACGAGAGCGCGGACGCGTTCCAGGCGCTGGTCGACGGGATCGTCGCCGAGCAGGCCGCCGGTCGCATGCGCCGCGAGGATCCGCAGGCGCTGGCGCTGTACATCTGGGCGACGGTGCACGGCGTCGCGATGCTGGCCCTCGACGGCCTGCTGCCGGCGCCGATGACCTCGGACGCGCTGGCGCTGCTGGCCATCGAGCGGCTCCACGCCGGCATCGACCCCTGACCCGCAGACCTGTCGGGTCGCCCGCGGCGCGCGTGAGACGCGCCGCAGGACACACCCGCCGTACGCACGAAGACCCGCGAGGCGCCTCGGCGCGCCGCGGGTCTTCGCTCGACCGCTGTGTCTCGAAACCTAACTCAGCCGGCGATCAGGTGAATCAAATAGTGGTTGCCGCCACGGTTGATCCACACCCGGACGTAGTCGTCGCCGCGCAGCCGCTCGACGCGCGATGCGCCCGGCGCCGGGCCCTTGCCCTTGGCGACCTTGCTGATGTCGGCGCTGGGGACGATGCTCACGACCTCGCGCCCCTTGACCTGGGTGCCCTGCACGAACTCGACGTAGCGTTCGTAGGACGCGGTCGCGCCGGGAGCCTTGCTGGCCGCTTCTTCCGGCGTCAGCCGGACGCGATAGGTGCCGGCGGCCAGCTCCTTGCCGTCGGCCTTCAGGCCCTTGGGCACGCGGACCGAGCCGAGCGCGAGCTCGCCGGCCGGCACCATGGCCGCGGCTTCCGAGTTCGGCTGCTGGAGCGGCGGCCTTGGCCTGCGCCATGAGAGCAGCCGGTGCGGCGCCAGCGACCAGGATTGCGAGCGCGCCTGCGAGTAGTGTGGGTTTCATTTCCGAACGACCTCCGGCGGCATTATCGCAAGCTCCGTGCCGGGTTACAAACGGCTTGCGCGGCGCCATTCCGCGACGCGCGGTCCTCGGAGCTCGCCGAGCTCAGCGCGGGCGGTTGACGCGCAGGTCGCCCGAGAAGGTCTTGGCTTCGACCACCGCGCCGCCGCCGCCGACCGTGCCGCGGCGGGTGCGGCCGGGGCCCTGGCCGATCGGTATCGCCCTGGCCGGTCAGGCCGTCGACGCGGAGGTCGCCGCTGAACGTCGCCGCATTCAGCTCGAAGCCGCTCGGCGTCACCAGCACGATGTCGCCCGAGTGCGAGTTGAAGACGTAGCGGCCGCCCTTGGCCAGCGTGCCGGTGTAGCCCACGTCGCCGCTCACCGACGACGACTGCACGCCGCCGCAGTCGCAGCCGTCGACGCGCGCGTCGCCGCTGACCGTCTCGAACGTCGCCGACTTCGCCTTCAGCTTGGTGACGGTCACGTCGCCGCTGACGCTGTTGAACGACACCGTGCCGTCCGACGAGAGGCCGGTGGCGCGGACGTCGCCGCTGACGCTGCGCAGCGCCGCGACCTGGGCCAGGCCCGTCGCCGTCGACGTCGCCGCTGACGGTCTCGGCGCGGGCGCTCCCGCCGATCTCGCTCACCTGGACGTCGCCCGACACCGAGCGCAGGTCGACCGATGTGCCGTTCGGGACGACGACGGTGTAGTCGACCCAGGCGCGGCTGTGGTTCTGGTGCGTCGTCTCGACGTCGACGCGGTTGCCGTTCTGGCGCATGTCGACCTTGACGCTGTCGAACTGCGCCCGCGCCTCGGCGTCGGTCTTGCCGCGGCCGTGCACCGTGGCCTCGATCCTGATCTCGCTGCCGCCGCCGCCGGTGACCCTGACGTCGCCGGCGACGTTCGACAGCTTCAGGCTGCCGTTGGCGCCGACGTTGAACGTCTTCACCTGCGCCGGCGCTTCGGCGGTCTGCTGATCGCCGCGCTTGCCATCCTGCTCGTGGTCGTCCGGGCCGCTGGTGCGGGCGCCGGCGGCGACCGGTGCGGCCAGCACGATGGCCAGCGCCCAGGTTCCGAATCTCGTATGCATCGCTCGTCTCCGTGTCGTCTCCCGCTCGCGCGGGTCTGTGTCGCAGGAGGCGTCGTGGGGCCGCGGCCGCAGCGCTCACGATCGACTCCGGTCTGGACCGGCGCCGTCGGCGCCGGTGCGTTTCGCTTCACTCGCCATCGCGATCAGGTCCTGCAGCAGTGCGACCTTCTGGCGATAGGCGTCGAACAGGCTGGCCTGCGCCACGAGGCTGCCCGGCTGCCCCTGCAGTGCCTTGCGGCTGTCGGCGATGGCGATGTCGATGAGCCCGAGACTGCGCTCGACGACCTGGGCCACCGCCGGATCGATCCGGCCCCGGTCCTCGGCGGCGAGCCCTTCGAGCGCCGTGATGGCCTTCTCGTAGTGCTCGGCGGCGAGCCGCAACTCGATCTCGATCGCTTCGACGGTGCGCGCCGCGCGGGCGTTGCCGGGCGCGGCCGGCGCTGGCGCCGTGGCGATCGACGGCGCCGGCGTCACCCGATCGGACGCGCGCCAGACGAGCGTCGCGCCGATGCCGGCGAGCAGCGAGGCGGCCAGCGCCATCCACGTGTAGGTCCGTGCCACGGCTTGCGGGCGGGCGCGGACGGCGGCCGGCGCGAGCAGCCCTTCGCGCTCGAGCTGCGCGGCGAGCGCGGGCCAGAGCGTCGGCGGACACGATCGGGCGATCGAGTGACGCGCCGGCGGCGCGGACCAGCGACAGATCGGCCTCGAGATCGCGGCACGCGGCGCAGGTCGTCGAGATGCGCCGCCAGCGCCGCCGCGTCGGCGGGCGGCAGCGGCGCGTCGAGCGCGTCGTGCAGGAGCGATTCGGCGTCGCGGCAGGTCATGGTCATCGTCCTGTGGTCGAGCGGGCGGCGGTGGCCGCCCGCGGCTGGTGCAGGAAGCTGCGGATCCGCATCCGCGCCTTGTGCACCTGCGATTTCGACGTGCCCTCGGCGATGCCGAGGATGCTGCCGACCTCGCGATGGTCGAAGCCCTCCACGTCGTGGAGCAGGAACGCGGCGCGAGCCGCGTCCGGGAGCGCGGCGATGGCCCGCTCCAAATCGATCGCGCCGCCCGGGCTGAGCCGGCCGACCGGGGCCGGTCGCGGCGACGTGCGCGGCATCCTCGGCGTCGAACTCGTCGGTCACCTTGCGCTCGCGGTGGCCGCGGCTGCGCAGGCGATCCAGGCAGACGTTCATCGCCAGGCGGTAGAGCCAGGTGGCCAGCGACGACTCGCCGCGGAACGACTCGAGCTTGCGGAACACGGCCAGGAACACGTCCTGGACGGCGTCCTCGGCGTCCTCACCGGCCCCGACCATCCGCCGGGCCAGGCCCAGCACCCGCGGGGCGTGACGGCGGTAGAGCTCCTCGCAGGCGTCCCGCTCCCCGGCGCGGCAGCGCGCCACCAGGCGGCGGTCGTCGTCGTAGGGCGTGGCGTCGAGGCCCGGGCTGGCTGCGAGCGTCATCTCCAACAGCCAGTTAGACGGGGCGCCTCCGGCGTGGGGTTGCCGCGCCGTCGCCGGCCCAGCGCAAATCGGCGAAACGGCGGACCCGGCGGCCGCTGAAGGTCACCCCTTCGGCCGCCAGGTGCTGCTTCTTGCGCTGCGGGTCGGTGTAGCCGCCGAGGGCGCCGCCGGCGCCGATGACCCGGTGGCAGGGGATCGGTCGGGTCCTCGCAGTGGCGCATGACGTTGCCGACGGCCCGGGCGGCGCCAGCCCGGCCGGCCAGGACGGCGACGTCGCCGTAGGTGGCGACCCGGCCGGGCGGGATGCCGCGCACGATGGCCACCACCCGCCGCGTGAACGGCGTGCCCGGCAGGTGCGGCGGCCGCGCCGACGGCGCGGCGCGGCCAGCGCCGCCGCTAGAAGCCGATGCCGATGCGGACGCGGAACGTCGTGCCACCAAGATCGGTCTCGTTGAACGCGTCCGACACGCCGCCGATGCCCAGGCCGTCCGGCACGACGCGATAGCGGGCCTCGGCGCCGACCTGGAGCATCCGCCACACCGTGACGTCGGCGCCGCCCATCACGTGGTAGGCGGTGAAACGATCGGTGAACGTGTCCGCGTCGTCGGTCTCCTTGTAGCCGACCGAGCCGACGCCGCCGCCGGCGAAGACGGCGAGGCGCGACGCGACCGGCGCCGCCGCGGACCCGCCGCGTCGGATTGAAGCGATAGCCGGCCGACAGCTCGATCGGCGTCAGGCCGATCGTCAGCGGGATGCCGAGCGGGAAGACCTCGCGGTCGTCGACGAAGACGCGCTCGCCCGGTCTCCTCGAAGCGCGAGGCGTCGACCTGGACGAAGAGGCCGCGCAGCCTGCCCGACTGGCAGCGCGATCTGCGCGCCGACGCCGACGTCGGTGCCGTTCCGTTTGTCGAGAATCGCCGTGAAGCTGTCCTTCGCGGTGGCGCTGAACATGCCGGCGGTGCCATAGACGGCGATGCGCACCGGCCGGTCCCGACCCTGCGCGGCGGCGAGCGCGGGGGCGGCGAGTACCAGCGCCGCCAGCGCCAGCAGGCGATGACGCGCGGATCATCGCGTCAGCCCCAGTCCGCGCAGCGTCTCGCGCGGCGCGATCAGGCCGTGGCCGAAGTCGTTGTCGCGGCCGGCGGCGCCGCGATCGCTGGCGAAGCGCTTGATGGCCGCCTCGATCGCCGCCGGCGAGGTGATGCCCTGCTGGATCAGCAGCGCGGCCAGGCCGGACACGTGCGGCGTGGCCATCGACGTGCCCTGGTAGGCCTCGTAGCCGAAGACGTCGTAGCGGGGCACGTGGTAGGCCGACACCGGGCCCGACAGCGGATCGACGGCCGACGTGACGGGATCGTAGGTCTGCTGGATGACGCCGCCGGACGGGCCGGAGCGGACGTCGCCGCCGGGCGCCGCGATCTCGACCGACGAGCGCGAGCTCGAATAGAAGGCGCGGTTCAAGTCGCGGTTCACCCCGCCGACCGACGATCACGCCTTCCATCCGGGCGGCGATCTCGGCGAGCGCCTCTTCCGGGTTGCCCTCGTCGAAGCTGTTGCCGGCGGCCACGGCGACGAACACGCCCTTGCCGACGGCGTAGCGCAGCGCCTCCTCGATGGCCGGGAGCGCGCCGCCGCCGTCGAAGCCGATGCTCATGTTGATCACCTTGGCGCCGTTGTCGGCGGCGTAGCGGATGCCGCGGGCGACGACCGCGGTCGTCGACTCGTTGGGCGCGTCGAAGATGAAGTCCCAGTCGCCGGCGATCACCTTGACCGGCATCAGCCGCACGTTGAAGGCCATGCCGGCGACGCCGATGCCGTTGTTGGTGAGCTGGCCGATGGTGCCGGCGACGTGGGTGCCGTGCCCGTCGAGATCGACCGGGGCGTCGTCGTCCCAGATGAAGTCGCGCGGCGCGACGAACCGGTTCGGCCCGGCCAGCTCCGGCGCGGCGGCGAACGGGATGGCGACGCGGCCGAGCGCCGGGTAGCGGCGCGCGCCGACGCTGACGGCGAAGCCGTTGTACTGATAGGTGACGGTGTCGTAGGCCACGCCGCTGTCGAGCACGGCGACGATGACCGCGCTGGTCGCGCCCGGGTTGACGTCCCAGGCCTGCTCCATCCGCAGCGCGCCCAGGTTCCACTGGCTGGCGAACAGCGGATCGTTGGGGCGGAAGTAGGCGCGGGCGCGGTAGTCGGCCTGCGCGAACTCGACGTCGCCGCGGGCGGCGTAGAGGCGGGCCGTCGCCTCCGGATCCGCCGCCGGATCGATGGCGACGGTCTCCGCGTGTTCCGCGCCGCGGAACTTCACCAGGATGCGGCCGGCGACGTAGGGCGCCGTCCAGCGGCGGCGCGTGCCGGCCGGCGCGCGTGGCCGCCGATGGCGTCGAACTGCGCCGACGGCGACAGGCCGAGATCGATGCCGGGCAGGCCGACATCGGCCAGCTTGAGGCGCGGGGGCGCCGACGCGTCCTGCGACGCCAGCGGGGCCGTGGCGACGAGCGCGCCGGCGACGAGCGCGGCCGCGCGGAGGAACGAACGGACTGTCATGCGGACCTTGGGGAGCGGGACGCGGGCACGGGCCATTGTCGGTGCCGCCAGCGCGCGCCGTCAACGCGCCCATGCCGCCGGCGGCGCAGCTCAACGGCGCTATAATGCGCTCCCCCTTCCCTGAGACGGATGTCTCGACTGACTGCGATACCGCAGCATGCACAGATCGACACGCACACGATGGGCGCGACGTGCGCCCGTCCCCCTGGCGCTCGCCCTGATCGCCGTTCCGTCGAGCGCGGTCCTCCTGGGGCAGGCGGGCCGCGTGCCCGCCACGGCGGTCGCGCGCACGCTGGCCGAGACGGGCGACGACGGCGGACGTCTGGGGCCGACGCATCGAGCAGATGCAGCGCGCCGGCACGCCTGCGCCTGCGGTCGAGCCGCGAGGACACGATGATCGAGGGCCGCGTCCACGACCGCTTCGATCAGTACGCGGGCGACGTGCCGATCTTCGGCGCGCAGGTCGTGCGGCAGCGCTCGGCGGCCGGCGTCGAGACCGTGTTCGGTGACGATCTACCCGGACGACCTCGGCATCGCGCTCGACGCCGCGGCTGAGCGCCGAGCAGGCGGCGGCCCGCGTCACGGCGATCGCCGGGCGTCGCCCGATCGGCGACACGGTGCCGGAACTCGTCGTGCTGCCCGCGCGAGGACGGGACGTTCACGCCTGACGTGGCTGTCGCACGCGCGCATCGGCGGCGACATCGTCGGCCATCTTCCTCGACGCCGGCACCGGCGACGAGGTCCGGCGCTACAGCGCGCTGCACACGCAGGCGGCGGTCGGCGTCGGCACCGGCGTCCTCGGCGAGCGCAAGAAGCTGTCGACGCGGCAGGAGGCCGGGGCCTTCTTCGCCGACGACACGCACCGCCCGCCGACGCTGATCACCCTCGACATGAAGGGCGATCACGCCCGGGTGCTCGCGCTGCTCGACGGTGACATCGCCCCGGCGCCGTCGGACATCGCCGCCGACACCGACAACACCTGGACGGACGGCGCGGTCGTCGACGCGCACGCCGGCATCGGCTTCACCTACGACTACTACTTCGCCCGCTTCAACCGGCGCGGCGTCGACAACAACAACCGGCCGATCCGGACCATCATCCATCCGGCGAACCGCGACGACCCGCTCGTCGCTGCCGGACGACGTGATCGCCAACTTCCTGCTCAACGCCTTCTGGTGCGACGTCTGCGGCGAGGCAGCGACCAGGGCTACCTGGTGTTCGGCGAAGGTCTGCCGACGCGGTTCGTGCTCGACGGCCAGAACGTGGAACTACTTCTCGGCCGGGTTCGACATCGTCGCGCACGAGTACGCGCATGCGGTGACCAGCTTCTCGTCGAACCTGGTCTACCTGAACGAGTCGGGCGCGCTGAACGAATCGTTCTCCGACATCATGGCGGTCGGCGCCGAGTTCTACCTCGTCGCGTCCGGCCGCAGCACGCGTCCGGCCGACTACATCCTCGGCGAGGACGTCTTCACGCCGGCGGCGGCCGGCGCGCTCACCGGCACGCGCTCGATGTCGGACCCGCTCGGCTACGGGTATCCCGATCACTACTCGGTCCGCTATCGCGGGCCCGAGGACGACGGCGGCGTGCACATCAACTCGAGCATCCCCAACCACGCCTTCTTCCTGGCCATCGAGGGCGGCACCAACCGGACCTCCGGGCTGGCCGTGCAGGGCGTCGGCGGCGGCAACCGGGAACAGATCGAGCGGGTGTTCTATCGCGGCTTCACCCAGTTCCTGACGCCGAACGCGACGTTTGCCCAGGCGCGACAGGCCACCCTGCGCGCCGCGTCCGAGCTCTACGGCGATTCCAGCGCCGCGTTCCGCGCGGTCCAGCAGGCCTGGACGGCCGTGGGGGTCAACTGATGGATATGTCTGTGCTGTTGCGGAGTGGGAATCTGATGGTTCGGCGGGCTGTCGCACACCTCACGGCCGGCGTCGTCGCCGGCCTCGTCATGGCGGTCGCGGCGCCAGCCGCCGCCCAGGGCCTCGGCACGAGCCGCGTCACGGCGGTGACCGCGACGATCTACGCCCGCTGCGACCCGGCGTCGCCGGCGCGCGCCGTCCTGGAGCGGGGGGCCGTCGTCACCATCGACGCGGTGAACGAGGGCTGGCTCTCGGTGCGCTCCGCGGGCGGGGAACAGGGCTGCATGCGGCGCGGCGATCTCGAGCCGACCGCGGCCATCGATCGGGCCGCCCAGGCGCGGCGGACCCGCGAGGTGTCGCAGGCGCGGCGCGGCGCGGCGGCGTCGCGTCCATCGCCTCGGCGGTGCCGGCGGAGCGCGTCTTCGTCAGCGTCAACGCCTCCTACCTGACGGCGTCGCGGACCTTCGACGACACGCGGACCTTCGACCTGAACGCCGAGACGGCCCGCTTCACCAGCGACTATGCGGTCGAGCCGAGCGTCGGCGTCGACGCCGGGGCCATCGTCCGCCTCTGGAAGGGCCTCGGCGCCGGCGTCGCCTTCACCAGCTACAGCGACAGCCGCGACATCGAGGTCGAGGCGTCGCTGCCGCACCCGCTGAAGTTCAACAGCCCGCGGACCATCACCGGCACCGTCGCCGGCGATCACGAGGAGACGGCGGTGCACCTGCAGATCGCCTACATCGTGCCGGTCGGGAAGAAGATGACGGTGGTGGCCTTCGGTGGCCCCAGCTTCTTCACGGTCAAGCAGTCGGTCGTCACCGCGGTCCAGTACCGCGACGAGTATCCGTACGACGAGGCGACCTTCACCGGGGCGACGGTCGCGACCGAAGAAGAAAAGAAGACGGGCTTCAACGTCGGCGCCGATGTGGCCTACTACTTCACCAGGAACGTCGGCGTCGGCGGCATCGTCCGCTTCTCGTCGACGAGCACGACGTTCTCGCTGGGCGACGTGGATGCCGGCGGCGCCCTGGTCGGCGGCGGGGTGCGGCTGCGCTTCTGACCGGTCCGAGACCGCCGAACGCCGTTCGTGCCGGGGATTCGAGAGACAGGCGACTACACCATGCTGATTTCGTCACGCACGCGATGGATGCGCCCGCGGTTCGCACCGCTGGCGTTGGGATTGTTCCTGGCGCCGCTCGGCGCCGTCCTGGTGGGGCAGGGCACGACCGAGCCCGTCCGCGGCCGGCCGGCGTCGATTGCCGCCGCCGATGACACCGCCGCCTCCTGGGGCCGGCGGGTCGAGACGATGGAGCGCGCCGGCACGCTGCGGCTCCGCTCGAGCGTCGCCGACACGATGATCGAGGGCCGCGTCCACGACCGCTTCGATCAGTACGTCGACGGCGTCCGGATCTTCGGCGCCCAGCTCGTCCGCCAGCGTTCGGCGGCCGGCGTCGAGACCGTGTTCGGGTCGGTCTTCCCGGACGACCTGAAGATCCCGACCACGCCGACGCTGTCGGCCGAGGACGTCGTCGCTCGCGTCACCGCGCTCGCCGGCCGTGCGCCGATTGGCGGTCGGCTGCCGGAACTGGTGGTGCTGCCGCGTGAGGATGGCACCTTCGTGCTGACCTGGCTGACCCGCGTCCGGCTCGCCACCGACATGGTGGCGCTGTTCCTCGACGCCCGGAGCGGCGAGGAAGTCTGGCGCTACAGCCTGATCCACCGGCAGGCCGCGGTCGGCACCGGCACCGGCGTGCTCGGCGACCGCAAGAAGCTGGCGACGCGCCAGGCGTCGAGCGTCTTCCTGGCCGACGACACCCTGCGTCCGCCGACGCTCATCACCTACGATCTCAAGGGCAACTGGGAGCGGGTGCTGCAGATCCTGGACGGCGATGTCATCGCCGGCCCAGGCGGACGTCGCCACCGACACCGACAACACGTGGACCGACGGGGCCAACGTCGACGCCCACGCCTATCTCGGCTTCACCTACGACTACTACTTCCAGCGCTTCGGCCGCCGCGGCATCGACGGCAACAACCGCGCGATCCGTTCCGTCGTCCACCCGGCGCCGCGCGACGATCCGCTGTCGCTGCCGGAGTTCGTCATCGACAACTTCCTGCTCAACGCGTTCTGGTGCGGCGAGTGCGGCCTGCCCGGCCAGGGCTACATGGTGTTCGGCGAGGGGCTGCCGACCCGCTTCTCGCTCGGCGGCCAGAACTACAACTTCTGGTCCGGCGGCTTCGACGTCGTCGCGCACGAGCTGACGCACGCCGTCACCGAGTTCTCCTCGGGCCTGATCTACCAGAACGAGTCCGGGCGCGCTGAACGAGGCGTTCTCCGACATCATGGCCGTCGGGGCCGAGTTCTACGTCCGCGGCAGCGGCCGCACCGATCGCACGGCCGACTACCTGATCGGCGAGGACGTGATCACGCCGGCCGTTCCCGGCGCGCCCACCGGCCTCCGCTCGATGTCCGACCCGCGCGCCTTCGGCGACCCGGATCACTACGCGATCCGCTACACCGGTCCGGAAGACAACGGCGGCGTGCACATCAACTCCGGCATCCCCAACCACGCGTTCTTCCTGGCCATCGAAGGCGGCACCAACCGCACGTCGGGTCTGGCCGTCACCGGCGTCGGCGGCGCCAACCGCGATCAGATCGAGCGCATCTTCTATCGCGGCTTCACCAGCTACCTGACGCCGAACGCCACGTTCGCGCAGGCCCGGCAGGCCACGCTCCGCGCCGCGTCCGAGCTGTTCGGCGATTCGAGCGCCGCCTACCGCGCCGTCCAGCAGGCGTGGACGGCCGTGGGGGTCAACTGATGGCGCCCGCCGCCGTCAGCCGCTCGTCATAGACTCGTCTCGTCGGCGAGCACGACGTTCTCGCTCGGCGACCTCGATGCCGGCGGCGCCCTCGTCGGCGGCGGCGTGCGGCTGAAGTTCTCAGCAGTCCAGGGGCTGTCCAGGCCCCTGGCACCGTGCGGGCGGCCGGCGCCGGCGTTCAGCGCGGCGCGCCGGTCGGACGCCCGGCCGTGCCCGTGCCGGCGGTCGGCGGCGGCGCGGGCGCGGTGAGCGCCTCGCGCAGGACGCGTCCGTCGGTCTTCGGCATCTGCACGCCGGCGAGCGCGGCCAGCGTCGGCACGATGTCCGCCGGCGACGCCGGTTCGGCGTAGCGGCCCGCCTTGATGCCGGCGCCGAAGAGCAGCACCGGGACCTCCCGATCGTAGGCCTGCGGCGAGCCGTGCGTCGTGCCGGTGAGGTTGGTGATCCAGTACGGCCGCGGCACGAGGAACATGTCGCCGCTGCGATCCGTCACCCGGCTCAGTCGCAGCGCGACGAGGTCCGCCGGGTCGCCGGGCGGCGGGCGCCGCCTCGATCTGATCGCGGCGGATCGCCTTGGCCACGCCCGGCGTGCCGCTCGATGATGCGCACGACCTCGGCCATCGCCGCGGCATCCTTCTCGAGGCGCGCGTAGACGCCGGGCGCGAAGTAGATGTCGGTGTAGAGGATCCGGCTGACGTAGGTGGCCTTGCCCCAGCGGGCGCTGAGGGCGGCGTCGAGCTCGATGGTCAGCGGCTTGAGGTTGACGCGGCCGCCTTCCTCGCCGCGGCTCTTGCGGCGCTCGGGCAGCGGGGCGACGCCGTGGTCGCCGGTGAGCGAGACGACGTAGCGGCCCTTGCCGACCTTGGCGTCGAGATGGGCGAGCAGATCGCCGAGCGTGCGATCGAGGCGCAGCAGCACGTCCTGCACCTCGTGGCTGTCGGGCCCGAAGGCGTGGCCGGTCGTGTCGAGCTCCGAGAAGCTGATCGCCAGGTAGTCGAGCCGATCGCGTCCGAGCTTCAGCTCGTCGATCGCGGCCATGGCGAGGCGGCCGAGGAAGGCGTCGGCCGCCGGCGTGCTCTGCCAGTAGCTCATCACCCGGCCATCGGTCCGGGTCTGCGTCAGCGGGTGCGGGAAGGTGTTGGTCCAGCCGTCCGGCGGATGCTCGCCGACGCCGTCGTCCTCGTTCTGGTAGGCGCTGTCGGGCAGCAGCCGCTTCCATTCGCCGGTCAGCTCGCGCGGCGCCGGGTTGTCGCGCGCGAACTTCTGCACGAAGGGGATCGGCCGAGCCCGCATACGCCGTCGACGTGGTCGGGCCGCCTTCGGGGGTGTACCACAGCACGGCGTCGCCGCCGTGGCCGGCCAGCATGATCGCCGCGCGCGGCTTCATCGACAGCGAGACGACGCGCGGGGTCGGCGACAGCTGCTGGCGCAGGATGTCGGCCAGGGTCGGGACCCGCAGCAGGTGCGCGCTGTGGGCGCCGGTCGGCGCCTTCGGCCCGGCCTTGTGCCCGATGGCCTTGGCGCCGCCGTCGTCGGTGCAGGCCACGTCGCGGGCCTGCTCGCGATCCCACCAGCCGTTCAGCGGCAGGCCGTGCGTCGCCGGATAGACGCCGGTCGACATGGTCGCGTGGCCGGCGCAGGTGATGGTGTGGAAGTAGGGGTAGGCGGCGTGGTCGTAGAAGGCGCCGTCCTTCACCAGGCGAGCCAGGCCCGCCGTCCAGCGCGCCGCCGTAGCGCTCGACGTAGTCGCGACGGAACTGATCGACGCTGATGAAGACGATCAGCCGGGGCTTCTCGGCCTCGGCCGCCGCGGCCGGCGCCGCGGGAGCGGTCTGGGCGACTCCCGGGCCGGCGAACGCGCCCCCGGCGGCGATGATCAGGAGAACGGCGCCGACGGTGGCTGCGGGAGCTCGCATCGATGATCCTCGTGCCGCCGGCGACGGGGCGGCGGTCAGCGCTTGAGCAGCGGCAGGTAGCAGAGCGCTCCCACCACGGCGTCGAAACAGGCGCTGCCCACAAAATACCACTGCGCCGCCACGTCCGACGGCAGCAGGCCGGGCCGGTGCATGACATCGGTGACGGCGTGGGCAGCGAAACCGAGTGCCAGGATGGTGAGCGCCATCCGCGGATCCTGGAAGGGCGCGATGGCCGCGACCAGGAACAGCATGCCGCCAAGGGCCACCTCCGCGGTCACATCCGGCCGGACGCTGTGCCCGACCGCCAGCCCGACCGACACGCCGGCCAGGAGCGTCAGGACGAGCGCCGCCACCTGGGCCAGCCGCAACTCGGCCACCAGACGGTCCGGTGACGTGGCCGGCGCGGCCAGGGCGCGCAGGGCGAAGGCGGCGATGGTGCCCAGCATCAGCATCGCGAGGGCGGCGAGCGAGACCGGGACGGCGATGTCGTTCATGCGGCGGCTACCGGGCCGGCGTCGCGGCGGCGGTGACGGTGAGCGCGTCGTGGGTCACCTGTCCGCCCGACACCGTCACCAGCACGGTGGTGGTCAGGATGTCGCGCGGCGCCACCTGCATGATGTCGTGCGACAGGATCAGCACGTCGGCCAGCTTGCCGGTTTCGAGGGAGCCGCTCCTCGTCTCCTGGTGCGCGGCGTAGGCGGCGTCGATGGTGAACGACCGCAGCGCCTCGTCGCGCGACAGGCGCTGGTCGGGCGCCCAGCCGTCCGGCGGCGTGCCGTCGGTCGCCTGGCGGGTGACGGCGGCATAGAAGCCGAGCAGCGGGTTGGGCAGTTCGACCGGGAAGTCGGAGCCGCTCGCCAGCCGCGCCCCCGCGCGGCGCAGCGTCTGCCAGACGTAGGCGCCTTCGGCCGTGCGCGCCGCGCCGATCCGCGCCGGCACCCACGGCATGTCCGACGTCGCGTGCGTCGGCTGGATCGAGGCGATCACGCCCAGAGCCGCGAAACGCGGGATCTCGGCCGCGTCCAGGATCTGCGCGTGCTCGTTGCGGTTGCGCAGGGCGCGGGCGCCAGGCACCTCGCGATCGACCCGGGCGAAGGTGTCCATCACCACCCGGTTGGCGCGATCGCCGATGGCGTGGACGCAGGTCTGGAAGCCGGCCGCCGCCGCGGCGCGCGTCATGGCGTAGAGATCGGCTTCCGGCGTGGTCAGGAAGCCCGAGGTGCCGGGCTCGTCGGTGTAGGGCTCGAGCAGCGCCGCGCCGCGCGATCCGAGCGCGCCGTCGGCGCTGATCTTGATGGCGCGGATGGTCAGGCGTCCGCCGCGATCGACGATCGGGCCCGGCGGCGAAGAACGGCTGCAGGCGCGGCAGCGGCAGCCGCAGCATCGCGTAGACGCGCGTGCGCAGGCGGCCGGTGTCGACCAGGCGCGTGTAGGCGGCCGCGACGCGCTCGTCGATGCCGGCGTCGTGCACCGTGGTCAGGCCGAGCCGCTGCAGCTCGGCGTCGGCGCGCAGCAGCGTCGCCTCGAGCTCGGCGTCGCTCGGTTCCGGAATCAGCCGCGTGACCGCGTCCATGGCGCGATCGACCAGCACGCCATCCGGCCCGCCGGCGGCATCGCGGATGATCCGGCCGCCGGCCGGATCGACGCTGGCGGCCGTCAGCCCCGCCTCCTGCAGCGCCCGCGAGCTGGCCACGCCGGCGTGGCCGTCGATCCGCGTCAGCCACACGCGCCGGCCATCGGCGGCCGCGTCGAGCGCCGTCCGCGACGGCCAGGCCTTCACCGGCCAATCGTTCTGGTCCCAGCCGCGGCCGATGATCCAGGCATCCTTGGGCGCGGTGCGGGCGCGCTCGGCGACCTTGGCGGTCACCTCGACCAGCGACGCCGTCCCGCGCAGGTCGAGCTCCTGCAGGTGCGCACCGAGACCGAGCACGTGGCCGTGCGCGTCGTGCAGGCCGGGCAGCACGGCGCGCGCCGCCCGCGTCGATGACGCGCGTGGCCGGTCCGCGTCGGGCGAGCGCGCCGGCATCGGTCCCGACGTAGATCAGGCGATCGCCGGCGATGGCCAGCGCTTCGGCCCGCGGCGCGGCGGGTGACGCCGTGTAGACGACGCCGTGGTGGATGATGAGATCAGCGGTCCCGGTCACGCGCGGCGCCTGCGCCGAGGGCGCTGGCCGCCCGCACCCGACGAAACGATCGCGAGCGCCACCAGCAGCCGCATCGGACGCCCAGTATAGCCGCGGGTCGGCACGGGCAGCCCGCCAGGGTCCGAACGCCCGCACCGCGTCGGGCGTCCTGTCCCGGCAGCCGTGACATACTCTCGCCACGCATGCGTGCCGTCGATGTCATCGCGCGCAAACGGGACGGCGAGGCGCTGTCGACGGACGAGATCCAGGCCTTCGTCCGGGCGGTCACCGACGGCACCTGGCCGGAGTACCAGATCTCCGCCCTGCTGATGGCGATCGTCCTGCGCGGGATGACCGCCGAGGAGACCGCCGACCTGACCGAGGCGATGGTCCACTCCGGCGTCAAGGTCGACCTGTCGCACCTGCCCGGCCTGAAGATCGACAAGCACAGCACCGGCGGCGTCGGCGACAAGACCTCGCTGATCCTCGCGCCCGCTCGCCGCCGCCTGCGGCGTCGTCGTGCCGATGATGTCGGGCCGCGGCCTCGGGCACACCGGCGGCACGCTCGACAAGCTCGAATCGATCCCCGGCTTCCGCGACCGGCCTGCTGCTCGGCGAGTTCCAGCGGATGCTGGCCGACGTCGGCTGCAGCATGATCGGCCAGACCGCCGAGATCGCGCCGGCCGACAAGACGCTCTACGCGCTGCGCGACGTCACCGCGACGGTCGAGAGCATCCCGCTCATCACCGCGTCGATCATGAGCAAGAAGATCGCCGAGGGGATCGACGCGCTGGTGCTCGACGTCAAGGTCGGCCGCGGCGCGTTCATGAAGACGCCGGAGACGGCGCGGGCGCTGGCCGAGTCGCTGGTCGCGGTCGGCAACCGCGTCCGGCGTGCGGACCGAGGCGCTTCCTGACCACGATGGACGCCCCGCTCGGCCGCGACGTCGGCAACGCGCTCGAGGTCATCGAGTCGATCGAGACGCTGAAGGGCCGCGGGCCGGCCGACCTCGAGGACCTCTCGGTGCGTCTGGCGGCGCGGATGGTGATGCTCGCCGGCAAGGCCGACAGCGCCCGCGCCGAGGCGATGGTGCGCGAGGCGATCGCGCTCCGGCGCCGGGCTCGAGATCTTCCGCAAGATCATCGCCTGGCAGGGCGGCGATCCGCGCGTCATCGACGACTACGGCCTGCTGCCGACGGCGTCGCGCCGGCACGCCGTGGCGGCGCCGTCGGCCGGCTACGTCGCCGACATCGATGCCATGGGCATCGCCCGTGCCGCGATGCGGCTGGGCGCCGGGCGCGACCGCGTCGAGGACACGATCGATCCCGCCGTCGGCGTCCGCCTGCGGGTGTCCGTCGGCGATCAGGTCGAGGCCGGGCAGCCGCTCGCCGAGCTGCACTACAACGACTCGGCCCGGCTCTTCGAAGCGGCGTCGCAAGCCGCCGCCGCCTGCACCATCGCGGCCGAGGCGCCGCGGGTCGGGCCGCGCATCTTCGCCGAAGTCGCCTAGAGACACGACGCGCGGCGCCGCGACGCACACCACAGCCGACGCACGGACGACACAGGACGGGACGTGACGATGCCCAAGGGCCAGCAGGAAACCAACGCGTGGACGTCGTTCGACACGACGATCGTCGGCCGTCGCGGCCGGCGTCGGCGTGACGGCGGCGCTCGTCGCACAATTCGCCGGCCTGCCGCGGCTCCAGGCGCTGGTCGGCCTGGCGCTGGTGTTCACGATCGCCTACCTGAGCTCGTCGGCGCGGCGGGCCATCGACTGGCGGACGGTCGGCTGGGGCATGAGCCTGCAGATCGTCTTCGCGCTGATCGTCCTCAAGACGACGATCGGCCAGCGCGTCTTCGAGACGCTCGGCGCCGCGGTGACGAAGCTGCTGTCGTTCGCCGACGTCGGCTCGGCCTTCGTCTTCGGCATCCTCGGCGATCGGCCGGCGTGGGAGCGGGTGATGAGCGCCACGCTCGGCGCTGACGGGCCGAGGTACGTCCTGATCTTCGCCTTCCAGGTGCTGCCGACGATCATCTTCATCGCCGCGCTGTTCGCCATCCTCTACTACTTCGGCGTCATGCAGCTGGTGGTGCGCTTCTTCGCCTGGATGATGCGCAGCGTGATGCGGGCCAGCGGCGCCGAGACCCTCAACGTCGCCGCCAGCATCTTCATGGGCCAGACCGAGGCGCCGCTGACCATCCGGCCGTTCCTGCCGAAGATGACCCAGTCGGAGCTGATGACGGTGATGACGTCCGGCATGGCGCACATCTCCGGCGGCATCATGGCGGCCTACATCCTGTTCGGGATCGAGGCCAAGCACCTGCTGACCGCGGTGATCATGACCGCCCCCGGCACGCTGATGATGGCCAAGCTGTTCGTGCCCGAGACGGAAGTGCCGGAGACGCTCGGCACGGTGAAGCTCGCAGGTCGAGAAGACCGACGTCAACCTGGTCGACGCCGCCGGCCGCGGCACCAGCGAGGGCCTGCACCTGGCGCTCAACGTCGGCGCGATGCTGATCTCGTTCCTGGCCCTGGTCGCGCTGACCAACGCGCTGCTCGGCGGCCTCGGCGGCTGGCTGCACCAGCACGTCCCGACCCTCAGCTGGACGGTGCACGCGTGGCTCGGCACGTCGCTCGACCAGTTGAGCCTGCAGGCGATCCTCGGCTGGGTCTTCGGGCCGATCGCCTGGGCGCTGGGCGTGCCGTGGCGGGACTCGGGCACCATCGGCAGCCTGCTCGGCACCCGGATGGTGCTGAACGAGTTCGTCGCCTACTCGCAGCTCGGGGCGCTCAAGGCCTCGCTCGATCCGCGGTCGTTCACCATCGCCACGTTCGCGCTGTGCGGGTTCGCCAACTTCTCGTCGATTGGCATCCAGCTGGGCGGCATCGGGGCGCTGGCGCCGTCGCGCCGCCAGGACCTGGCCCGGCTCGGCGTGCGGGCGATGATCGCCGGCACCCTGGCCAACTTCGTGACCGCGACCATCGCCGGAGCGCTGCTGTGACGCCGGCCCGCTACGACGCCGTCGCCGAAGCCGCCCGCACCGTCCAGGAGCGCGTCGGCGAGGTGCCCGACGTGGCCGTGGTGCTCGGCTCGGGGCTCGGCGCCTTCGCCGGCTCGCTCGGCGACGCCACCGTGGTGCCCTACTCGATCATCCCGCACTGGCCGGCGGCGAAGATCGTCGGCCATGCCGGCGAGCTGGTCGCCGGCAGCATCAACGGGCGGCGCGTGCTGGCGCTGTCGGGCCGCGCGCACGTCTACGAAGGTCACGCGATGGCGGTGGCGACGTTCGCCACGCGCGTCCTCGGCCTGCTCGGCGTCAAGGTGCTGATCCTGACCAACGCCGCCGGCGGCATCAACACCGCGTTCAAGCAGGGCGCGCTGATGCTGATCACCGATCACATCAACCTGATGGGCAGCAACCCGCTGGTCGGGCCCAACGACGAGCGCTTCGGACCGCGCTTCCCGGACATGACGATCGCCTACTCGCCGCGGCTGCGGGCGGCGGCGCGCGCGGCGGCCGCGGCGGCGGCGCTCAAGGTCGAGGAAGGCGTCTACGTCGCGGTGACCGGTCCGAGCTACGAGACGCCGGCCGAGATCCGCGCCTTCCGGACGATGGGCGCCGACGCCGTCGGCATGTCGACCGTGCCCGAGACGATCGTCGCGCGGCACATGGGCATGGAAGTGGCCGGCATCTCGTGCATCACCAACATGGCCGCCGGCGTGCTGCCCGAGCCGCTGGTGCACGAGGAAGTGATCGCCACGACGGCCCGCGTCCGCGATCAGTTCATCGCCCTGCTCACCGGCCTGGTGACGCGCGTGTAGCGATGCGGGTCTACGAGCTCGTACGCCCTGACGAGCAACGCCCCTACGCCTTCGAGGTCGGCAGCAGCTGGCGGCTGTCGCGCTGGCGATCACGCTGGTGCGCTTCCTCGAGTCGGTTCCGGGGGTGACGGAGGTCCGTCGCGGCGGGAACTGGTTCTCCGGCGACGAGAACCGCGCCTACTTCCTGTTTCACGGCGTCCCGTTCGTCGTCTGGGAGCCGTGGGGCGACAGCAGCCGCTACTGGATCGGCCCAGCCGATACGAAGGCGGCGGCGCCGGATCTCGATCCGCTCATGCAGGCGTTTCGCGACTACTGACGTCGCCTGCCACAGCCGCCGAAATGTATTACAATTTCACGTGCGCTTCACGTGGGACGCCCGCAAAGCGGCCGCCAATCTGAAGAAGCACGCCGTCTCGTTCGAGGAGGCGGCCACGGCGTTCGACGACGAACTCGGCGCCTACTACCCGGATGCGCTTCATCCGGAACGGTTCGTCCTCATCGGCCAGTCGTATCGGCGCAGGCTGCTCTATGTCGTCCATGCGGAAGTCCTCCAAGACGTCATCCGGATCATCAGCGCCCGTCGGGCGACGGCGCACGAGCGCTCGCGCTACGAGAGCGACTGACCCTCTCGACGGCCCCGTCGACTTCTCGCGGTTCGGCCCGGCCCGGCGGCGGGCGTTCGCAGGGGCCGGCGAGCCGGGCGGACCGTCGCTCGCTGCCCTGTGGGAGATGCCGCAACTGGCCGCGGACGCCGCACTCCTGAGAAGGGGACGTCCGCGAAAAGGCGGAAGTCGGCCGACCATCGTCCGGTCCGTGCGGCTCCCCGAAGCGCTGTGGGTGCGGATGGACGCTCAAGCCCGCGCCAAGGGGATGAACCTCCACCAGGCGATGCGCGCCGCGCTGCTCGGGTGGATTCGGCGCGCCGGATAGCCGACACTAGGCCGATGCCGATCGAAGAAGCCGTGCTCGTCGACGCCGCCCGGGCCGCCCGCCGCTTCGCGGTGGCGCCGTACTCGAACTTCGCCGTCGGGGCGGCGCTCGAGACCGCCGACGGCGTCGTCGTCACCGGCTGCAACGTCGAGAACGCCACCTACGGGCTGACCGTCTGCGCCGAGCGGATCGCGCTGTTCAAGGCGCTGTCCGAGGGGCACCGCCGGTTCACCCGGGTGGTCGTCGTGGCCGGGACCGAGAGCCCGACGCCGCCGTGCGGCGCCTGCCGCCAGCTCCTCTGGGAGTTCTGCGGCGACGTCGAGGTGGTGCTGGCCAACGAGACGGTGGTGGCCGCCCGACACCGCCTGGCGGCCCTGTTTCCGCACCCGTTCGACGCCGCCGCGCGCCTAGCGCGGCGAATAGCGGCCCACGCGCCAGGGGCTGCCCGCGGCGGTTCCTGAGGGAACCGCCGCCATCCAGGTAGAATTGCCCGGATATGTTGCCGACGATTGAATGGCAGGACGACGCGGTCGTGATGATCGACCAGCGCAAGCTGCCCAGCAAGGAAGTGTACGTTCGCTGCAAGACCTCGAACGAGGTCGCCAAGGCGATCAAGACCATGGTGATCCGCGGCGCGCCGGCGATCGGCGTGTCGGCGGCGATGGGCCTGGCCCTCGGCGTCAAGAAGAGCACGGCCACCGGGACCAAGCAGCTCTCGACCGAGTTCCTCAAGTCGTGCGAGGTGATGGCGGCGACGCGGCCGACCGCGGTCAACCTGTTCTGGGCCATCGAGCGGATGAAGCAGCGCTTCGCCGCGCTGGCGCAGGCCGGCGCGTCGGTGGCCGACCTCCAGGCCGCCCTGGTCGCCGAGGCCCACGCCATCCACGACGAGGACGTCGCCAGCTGCAAGGCGCTCGGCGCCTTCGGCGCGACGCTGGTGCCCGGCGAGGCGACGATCCTGACCCACTGCAACGCCGGCGCGCTGGCGACGGCCGGCTACGGCACCGCGCTCGGCGTGATCCGCGGCGCCGTCGACGCCGGCAAGACCGTCAAGGTGCTGGCCGACGAGACGCGGCCGTTCCTGCAGGGCGCGCGGCTGACCGCCTGGGAGCTGGTCAAGGACCACATCGACACCACGGTCATCACCGACAACATGGCCGGCGCGCTGATGCGCGAAGGGTTGATCGATCTGGTCGTCGTCGGCGCCGATCGCATCGCCGCCAACGGCGACACCGCCAACAAGATCGGGACCTACACCGTGGCGGTGCTGGCCAAGGAGAACGGCGTGCCGTTCTACGTCGCGGCGCCGCTCTCGACGATCGACCTGGCGACGCCGCACGGCGGCGGCATTCCGATCGAGGAGCGGCCGTCCCGCGAGGTCACCCACGTCGGGGCGTCGCAGGTGACGCCGGTCGGGGCCAAGATCCGCAATCCCGCCTTCGACGTCACGCCGGCGCGCTACATCACGGCGATCGTCACCGAGAAGGGCATCGCCCGCCCGGACTACACGATCAGCCTGCCGCAGTTGTTCGAGGCGGCCGGCGCCGGCGCGGCCGATGGCCGGCAGACGGTCGGCGCCGCCGGCTAGCTCGTGCTGATCCTCGGCGTCGAGAGCTCGTGTGACGAGACCGCGGCGGCGGTCGTCGAGGAGACGGGTGCGCCCGACAAGCCGTGGCGCGTCCGCTCCAACGTGATCGCCTCGCAGGTGGCGCTGCACCGCGAGTGGGGCGGCATCGTCCCCGAGCTGGCGTCGCGGCAGCACCTGCGCGACATCTGCGGCGTGCTGGAGCAGGCGCTGGCTGACGCCGGCGTCGGCTGGCGCGATCTCGGCGCGGTCGCGGTCACGCAGGGGCCCGGCCTGGTCGGGTCGCTGCTGGTCGGGCTGCAGGCGGCGAAGTCGGTGGCGCTGTCGCTCGAGCTGCCGCTGGTGGCCGTCCACCACCTCGCCGGCCACATCGAGTCGCTGATTCTCCACAACGGGCCGCTGCCGCTGCCGGCCGTCGTGCTCGTCGTCTCCGGCGGCCACACCAGCCTCTACCTGATGCCGGCCGACGGCGAGTATCACCTGATCGGCCGGACCCGCGACGATGCGGCGGGGGAGGCCTACGACAAGGTCGCCAAGCTGCTCGGCCTCGGCTATCCGGGCGGCCCGGTGATCGATCGGGTGGCGAAGGGCGGCAACGATCGCGCCTACGACCTGCCGCGGTTCAAGATCACCCACAAGGACCGCAACCCCAAGCCGGGCCCGGCCGCCGTCCGCCCGGCCGGCTTCGAGAAGGCGTTCGAGCACCGCGCCGACTTCAGCTTCAGCGGCCTGAAGACGGCGGTGCTGCGTCTCGTCCAGCAGCGCGAGGGCCGGCCGTTCACCGAGCCGGAGATGGCCGACCTGTGCGCGTCGTTCCAGCGCGCCGTCGTCGACGCGCTGCTGACGCGGACCTTCGAGGCCGCCGGCTGGTTCGGCGCCAGGAGCATCGGCATCGCCGGCGGGGTGTCGGCCAACAGCCGGCTGCGCGCCGACGCGATGACCCGCGGCGAGCAGGCGGGCCTCCCGGTGTTCGTGCCGGCGCTGTCGCTGACGACCGACAACGCCGCGATGATTGCCGCCGCCGGCCTGCGCAAGCTGCGCGCCGGCCTCACCGCGGGCTGGGACGTCAACGCCCAGGCCGGCCTGCCGATCGGCTGATCCGCCGTGTCTCGACACGCGCGCCCGACGCGTCCCGTGCTCGGCGCCGCCGCCGTCGTCATCGACGGCGGCCGGGTGCTGCTGATCCGCCGCGGCCAGCCGCCCGACGCCGGCGCCTGGTCGATCCCCGGCGGGGCCGTGGAGCTCGGCGGAGTCGGTCGAGGACGCGCTGCGCCGCGAGGTCCGCGAGGAAACCGGCCTCGAGATCGCGGTCGGCGCGTTCCTGGAAGTCTTCGAGCGCGTGGAGCACGACGCCGAGGGCGTCCGCTTCCACTTCGTCGTCCTCGACTACGCGGCCACCGTCATCGGCGGCACCCTGCGGGCCGGCGACGACGCCGCGGACGCCGTGTTCGCCGATCTCGGCCGACCTCGACCGCTACGACGTCGCCGAGAGCATCCGCCGCGTCATCGCCCGCGCGTTGCAATAACTGCAAGTTGCTCGGAGCATGCTCCGAGCATGCTCCGAGCATGCTCCGAGCACGCCGAGCAGGTCAGCGTTTCTGCCAGGCGAAATAGACCGGCAGGCCCAGCAGGACGATGACCAGGCCGGGCCAGGTCGTCTCGGGGCGGTAGGCGAAGAGCACGACGAGGATGGCGAGCGCGCCGGCGATGTAGAGCGCCGGCACGACCGGGTAGCCGAAGGCCCGGTAGGGTCGCGTCGGCGTCGGGGCGCGTCGCGCGCAGCCGGAAGATCCCGGCGATGGTCAGGATGTAGAAGATCAGCGCCGCCGAGATGACGTAGTCGAGCAGGTTGCCGTAGAGGTTGCCGTAGGCGCCGGTGGCCGGGTTGTAGGTCCGCGGCAGCACCAGGAACGCCGCCCAGAGGCCCTGCAGCCACAGCGCCCAGGCCGGCACCTTGGCCGCGTTCAGCGTGCCGGCCTTGGCGAAGAACACGCCGTCCCGGGCCATCGCGTAGTAGGCGCGGGCGCCGGCCAGGATCAGGCCGTTGATGCAGCCGAACGTCGAGATGAGGATCGCGACGGCCATCAGCGTCGCGCCGAAGCCCGGGAAGATCGCCTCGAGCGTCGCCGTGCCGACCCGATCGGACGGCGCGTTCTGGATCGCCGCCGAGCGGCAGCGTCACCAGGTAGGCGACGTTGGCCAGCAGGTAGAGGCCGATGACGATGGCGGTGCCGAGGGCCAGCGACAGCGGGATGTTGCGGCGCGGGTTCTTCACCTCGCCGGCGGTGAAGGTGATGTTGTTCCAGGCGTCGGACGAGAACAGCGAGCCGGTCTGGGCGACGCAGACGGCGACGAACAGGCCGAAGGCGGTCGCCGCGGTCAGCCCGGGCGCGATCTCGACGTTGCCGCGCGGCGTCCACAGGTCGCCGAAGTTGGCGGCGACGGCCTCGGCGTTCCAGCCGGCGAGCAGGCCGACGCAGCGATCAGCGCGACGAGCGGCGCCGGTCTTGGCCGTCGTGAAGACGTTCTGGATGAACCGCCGTAGTCGAGGCCGCGGGTGTTGGTCCAGGTCAGGAGGCGCGATCAGCAGCACGCCGACGAGCTGGGCGGTCGACAGCGAGATGGCGTAGCCGGTCGACAGGTGGATCGGCGCCACGAGGTAGTGCGACTCGGAGATCCCCGGCCACAGCACGCCGAGGAAGCGGGCGAAGGCGACCGCGACGGCGGCGATGGTGCCGGTCTGGATGACCAGGAACAGCGTCCAGCCGTAGAGGAAGCCCCACAGCGGCGAGAACGCCTCGCGCAGGTAGACGTACTGGCCGCCGGCGCGCGGCATCATCGCCGCCAGCTCGCCGTAGGACAGGGCGGCGGTGACCGTCAGCACGCCGGTGACGAGCCAGGCCAGCAGCAGCCAGCCGGGGCTGCCGACGAGGCGGGCCATGTCGGCCGAGACGATGAAGATGCCCGAGCCGATCATCGAGCCGACGACGACCATGGTCGAGTCGTAGAGGCCGAGGCCGCGGGTGAACTCGGTGTCGAGGCCCGAGGCGTCCCGCGCTGCCGGCGCTGGCTCCGTGACGGCGTTGGCCATGCTCGCTCCCAGTGGACGGGACCGTCCACAGATAATAGGATGCGGACTATATCCCAGGGCCGAGTCGGGCCTGGGCCGCCCCGCTGCCGGACGCCCAACCCGACGCGAGCATGACCCTCGATTTCACCCAGACCCTGGCCTTCGCCGGCCTCGTCCTGTTCCTCGGCTACGGCATCAAGCGGGCCGTGCCGCTGCTCACGCGCTACAACCTGCCGGCGCCGGTCATCGGCGGCCTGATCGTCTCCGGGCTGATCACCGCCATCCGCCGCCCGGACTGGAACCCGATCGTCTTCGACACGGCGCTGCAGCCGCCGCTGATGATCGCCTTCTTCACGACGGTCGGCTTCGCCGCCAGCCTGTCGCTGCTGCGCGTCGGCGGCCCGCAGGTGCTGCGGTTCTTCCTGCTGTCGGCGGTCATCGCCCTGGTCCAGAACGTCGTCGGCGCCGGCCTCGCCCAGGCGCTGGGCCAGCATCCGCTGATGGGCGTCCTCGCCGGATCGGTGACGCTGACCGGCGGGCCGGCGACCGGCCTGGCCTTCGCGCCGGAGTTCGCGGCGGCCGGCCTGGCCGGAGCGGCGACGCTGGCGGTGGCGGCCGCCATGGTCGGCATCGTCGCCGGCGGCATCATGGGCGGGCCGGTCGGCACCTGGCTGGTCGAGCGCGGCAAGCTGCGGCAGTCGATGGCGGCCGGCGGGCCATTCGCGCCCGACGTGGCCGCGCACGTCGTCGAGGCGGCCTCGCCCGAGCCGGCGGCGGCCGCGCCGGCGGGCGAGGACGTCGAGGCCTACGGCCTCCTCAAGACGCTGGTCGTGATCCTGTTCGCGATGTGGATCGGCGGCTGGGTGTCCACGTGGATCCAGACGCACGTGTCCTTCCCGGCCTTCATCCCCGGCCTCGGCGGCCGCGCCCTGACCCTGCCGGCCTACATCGGCGCGATGCTGGTCGCCGCCGTCATCCGCAACATCGACGACGTCACCGGCCTGTTCGGCCTGTCGCAGAAGCTGATCGACGATCTGGGCAGCGTCGCGCTGTCGCTGTTCCTGGCGCTGGCGCTGATGTCGCTGAAGCTGTGGGAGCTGGCCGGCCTGGCGGTGCCGCTGACGGTCATCCTGGTCGCGCAGCTCGCCGTCGTGGCGCTGGTGGCGGCCTTCGTGGTCTTCCGGGTGATGGGGAAGCGACTACGAAGCGGCGGTGATGTCGAGCGGCTTCGTCGGCTTCATGCTCGGCACCACGGCCAACGCCATGGCCAACATGGAGGCGATGGTGCAGCGCTTCGGGCCGGCCCCGCGCGCCTTCCTGGTGGTGCCGATGGTCGGCGCGTTCTTCATCGACTTCGCCAACGCGATCCTGATCACGCTGTTCCTGAACGTCTACCGGGGCGCGCCATGAGCGACACGACTCCCGCCATCCCGCGCGAGCGGGCCTGGGCCCTGCTGACCACCTACACGCAGGGCGACAGCCTGCTGAAGCACGCCCTCGCCGTCGAGGCCGCGGTGCGCGGCTACGCCCGGCGCTTCGGCGAGGACGAGACGTTCTGGGGCAACACCGCGCTGCTGCACGACTTCGACTACGAGCGCTTCCCGAGCCTCGACGATCACCCGTTCCGGGGCGCCGAGATCCTGCGGGCCGAGGGCTATCCCGAGGCCGATGATCCGTGCCATCCTCTCGCACGGCGACCACACCGGCGTGGCCCGGGACTCGCGGCTCGAGCACACGCTGTTCGCCTGCGACGAGCTGTCGGGCTTCATCGTCGCCGCCGCGCTGGTGCGGCCCGTCGAAGAGCGTGCTCGACCTCGAGGTGAGCTCGGTGAAGAAGCGGATGAAGGACAAGGCGTTCGCCCGCGCCATTCCGCGCGAGGACCTGCAGCGCGGGGCCGACGAGCTCGGCCTGCCGCTCGACGAGCACATCGGCAACGTCATCGCCGCCCTGCGCGAAGCGGCCGAGCCGCTCGGCCTGAAGGGCACCCTGTGAAGGGGGAGCGACATCGAATGCGAGCTCCCAAAGAGCGCAGCATCGATGCCGTTGTCGGCCACCGCCAAGCGGTCGCCGCCGTCGACCGCCGGCGGTGTCCGAAAACGAACCATCGGCCATTGGGGCCCGTATAAGCCAGCAGCCACCCATGAGCGTTGCCACCGATCAGCCGCCCGTTCCGACCGCGCCCGAGGCGAGCGCCCCGGGCGCCGGTTCCGGCTCCGACCGTCCCCGGCCCGAGGCCGCCGTGACGCTCGAGGGCGTCACCGTCGAGTACGGGAAGAACCGGGCCCTCGCCGACGTCAGCGCCGTGTTCCCGATCGGCGCGGTCGGCCTGCTCGGCCCGAACGGCGCCGGCAAGAGCACGATGATCAAGTCGCTGCTCGGGTTCATCACCCCGGCCAAGGGCCGGATGAAGGTCCTCGGCCTCGACGTCACCGCCAATCCCCAGGACATCCGCAGCCGCGTCGGCTACATGCCGGAGAACGACGGCCACATCCCGGGCATGAACGCCGTGTCGTTCGTCGCCTACTGCGGCGAGCTCTCCGGCCTGCCCGCCGTCGACGCGATGCAGCGGGCGCACGAGGTGCTCTACTACGTCGGCCTCGGCGAGGCGCGCTACCGCGACATCGGGACCTACTCGACCGGCATGAAGCAGCGCATCAAGCTGGCGCAGGCGCTGGTGCACGATCCCGACCTGCTGTTCCTCGACGAGCCCACCAACGGGATGGACCCGAAGGGCCGCGACGAGATGCTCGAGCTGATCCGCGATCTCGGGCACAACAAGGGCGTCAGCCTGATCCTGTCGTCGCACCTGCTGCCGGACGTCGAGTTCACCTGCGATCACCTCGTCGTGATGGACAAGGGCCGCATCGCGACGTCGGGCCGGATCGGCGAGCTGAAGGGCCCGGCCGGCAGCGTCTTCGAGCTGCGCATCAAGGGCGACCTCGATGCCTTCGTCGTGGTGCTGCAGGCGCAGGGCCTCGACTGCCACGCCACCGACGAGGACGTCATGCGCGTCTTCGTGCCCGTCGGCAAGACCGCCCGCGACGTGTTCGCGCTGGCGGCGCAGCAGGGCGTCCAGATCCGCCACCTGCGGCCGAGCGTGCCGACGCTCGAGGACGTGTTCGCCAAGGCCGTGGGCCAGGAGTAGCGCGTGCCGATACACGACCAGAGTTACCGCCGCTACGGCGGCGCGCGCCAGCCGGCGCAGCGCGCCTGGCTGGTGATCGCCAAGAGCGGCATCAACCAGTTCCTGCGCCGCCGGCCGATGATCGGCATCCTGTTCGGCTCGCTGGATCGCGCTGATGGTGCGGCTGGCGATGTTCTACGTGTCGGAGAGCGTGACCCAGGCGTCGGCGCTGCTCGGCCCCAAGCCCGAGACCTTCCGCGACTTCCTCGAGCAGCAGAACTTCTTCGTGTTCCTGATCGCCGTCTACGTCGGCTCCGGCCTGATCGCCCAGGACCGCAAGGCCAACGCCCTGCAGATCTACCTGTCGAAGCCGCTGACGCGCCTCGACTACATCGCCGGCAAGATGACCATCCTGGCGACGTTCCTGCTGTTCGTCACCTGGCTGCCGGCGATGCTGCTGCTGCTCGGGCAGATCCTGCTGTCCGGCAGCTTCGACTTCGCCCGCGACCAACCTGATCCTGTTCCCGGCCATCACGCGTGTTCTCGTTCCTCGAAGTGTTCATCGTCTGCTGCGCGGTGCTGGCGCTGTCGTCGCTGACGACGAGCACCCGCTACGTCGCGGTGATGTTCGCCGGCGTGATGTTCTTCAGCGACGCCATCTACGGCACGCTGCGGATGGTCACCGGATCGACCGCCGTGTCGTGGGTGTCCTTCACCGGCAGCCTGGCCCAGGTCGGCGACGCCATCTTCCGGCTGCCGCTGCGCTACACGACGCCGGTGGCGGTGTCGTTCATCGTGCTGGCGGCGCTGGTGGCGGTCTCGCTGTCGGTGCTCGAACGCCGCGTCCGCGGCGTGGAGGTCGTGGCGTGAGCGTACCGATCGTCACCACCGAGCACCTGTCGAAGTGGTACGGGCAGGTCTCCGGCCTGAACGACGTCACCGTCGCGGTGCCGCCGGGGATCACCGGCCTGCTCGGCCCGAACGGCGCCGGCAAGTCGACCTTCCTCAAGCTGATCACCGGGCAGCTCAAGCCGAGCAAGGGCACGGTCACGGTGCTCGGCGGGCCCATCTGGGACAACCCCGAGGCCTATTTCAAGATCGGCTTCTGTCCGGAGCAGGACGCCTTCTACGAGCGGATGACCGGCCTGGCCTGGGTCACCGCGCTGGTGCGGCTGAACGGCTACGGCGACGCCGAGGCCACCGCCGCGGCCGAGAAGGCCATCGCCGCCGTCGACCTGCTCGAGGCCAAGGACAAGAAGATCGGGGCCTACAGCAAGGGCATGCGCCAGCGCATCAAGATGGCGCAGGCGCTGGTGCACGATCCCGGCCTGCTGATCCTCGACGAGCCGCTGACCGGCATGGATCCGCTGATGCGCCGCCGCACCATCAAGCTGATCAAGGACTGGGCCCGGCAGGGCAAGAGCATCATCGTCTCGAGCCACATCCTCCACGAGGTGGAGTCGATGACCTCGAACATCCTGCTGATCAACAACGGCCGGATCCTGGCCGAAGGCAACGTCCACCAGATCCGCGACCTGATCGACACCCACCCGCACACCGTGTTCGTGCGGGCCGAGCAGCCGCGGGCGTTCGCCCGCCACTGCCTGGCCTACGACGACGTGCTCAGCCTGCGCTTCGAGTCCGGCGCCGTCGTCGTCCAGACCGGCAAGCCCGACGCCTTCTACGCCCGCGTGACGAGCCTGGCGGCGACCGACGAGGTCGGTCCGATCCACGAGGTCACCTCGCCGGACGACAACCTGCAGGCCGTCTTCCAGTACCTGGTGAAGTAGCGATGACGTCCGCTCCCGCCGCCCCCGCCGCGTCCGTCGCCCCACCCACCCTGCCCGTGCCCCGCCGCGCCCCGTCGCTGTGGCGGGCGGCCGTGCTCATCTTCGACCTGTCGCTGGCCCGGATGCTGTGGTCGCGCGGCACCATCTTCATGGGCCTCCTGGTCGGGCTCCCGGTCGTGCTGGCCCTGCTGGTCCGCGGCGTCCAGGCGATCGGCGGGCCGGCCATGCGGGTCGAAGGCCAGGTGATCACCGGCCCGACCATCTTCGGCTTCATGGTCTGGTGGCTCTACCTGCGGTTCATCGTGCCCGGTCCTGGCCCTCTACTACGGCACCGCCCTGGTCGCCGACGAGGTCGAGGACAAGACGATCACCTACCTGTTCACCCGGCCCATCCGCCGCGGCGCGGTCCTGCTGGGCAAGTTCCTGGCCTACTTCGTCTGCACGGTGATGGTCGTGCTGCCGTCGCTGATGATCGTCTACTTCCTGATGGGCCTGTCCGGGGCCACGCTGGCCGGGACATTCCCCAGCCTGCTCAAGGACTTGGGGCTGATCATCCTGGGCCTGCTGGCCTATGGCGGGCTGTTCGCCTGGGTCGGCGCCCAGTTCAAGCGGCCGCTGGTCATCGGGCTGGTCTTCGTCTTCGGTTTCGAGCAGCTGGCCCTGGTCATTCCCGGCTCCCTGCGCAACCTGACCGTGTCGTACTACCTGCAGTCCCTCGTCCCGCACGCGGTGATGGGGGAGGGGGTGATGTCCCTGCTGCAGAGCCTGGTCCAGCAGAAGGCGTCGCTCGCCACCGCCGTGGGGATGCTGGTCGCCATCGGCGCGGTCTTCGTCTTCCTGGCCATGCGCGTCATTGCGCGCCGGGAATACGTCCTGGAGCAGTAGGCGTGCGGATGGGACGCCGGCACCAGCCGGTGACGGTCTTCCTGACGAAGCGGGGAACTCCCTCATGCGCTGGTCCGTATACTGGATCACGGGTAGCGCGGACACCGTTGGAGGCGTGACATGAACCGGACTTCTCGGCTTTTCCTCATGGGCTCGGGTTTCGTTCTCGCCGCGGGGCTCGGCACCGGCCTCGTCGCCTTCTACGGGGGATTGCCCACGCTGGCATCCGCCGGCCGCTCGGTCGGTCCTGACGAGCTCAAGTACGTCCCCGAGTCGGCCGCCGTCGTGGCCTACGCCAACGTCCGGGACGTGATGAACTCGGAGTTCCGCCAGAAAATCAAGACGATCCTGCCCGACCACGACGCCAAGGGCCAGGAAGAATTCCAGCGCGAAACCGGCATCAACATCGAGCAGGACATCGACTACGTCGTCGCCTGGATGACGCCGAACCCCGGCGCCGACGGCACCGGCGGCCGCCCGGCCGGCCTCGTCCTCGCCCATGGCCGGTTCGACCAGGCCCGCCTCGAAGCGCTCGCCACCAGCCACGGCGGCCTCGTCGAGAGCATCGGCAGCATCCGCGTCCTGAAGCCGAACCCGGACCGCGTCCCCGCCCGCGTCGACGTCGAGCGGCCGGACAGCCCCGGAAGGCCCGAACGTCCGCGCCAAGCTGCACAAGGAACACGTGGCCGGCACCCGCCCGATGGTGGCGTTCCTCGAGCCCGGGCTGATTGCCATCGGCGAAGAGGCCACCATCCGCGCCGCCATCGCCCACGGTGCCAGCGGCGGCCGCTCCATCCTCGACAACCAGGAACTGTCCAACCTGATCGGCGACCTCGAAGGCTCGTCGAACGTGTGGGCCGTCGGCCGCATGGACGCGCTGACCAAGGGCGCCCACCTGCCGGACCCGATTGCCCAGCACCTGCCGGCCGTGAAGTGGTTCAGCGCCTCGACCCACGTCGGCGCCGGCATCAGCGGCCTGCTGCGGGCCGAGGCCCGCGACGAAGACGCCGCCAAGAACCTCCGCGACGTCCTGCAGGGCTTCATGGCGATGGCGCGGCTGCACGCCGGCCAGAAGCCGGAGTTCGCCCCGGTGATGCAGTCGCTGACGGTCAGCGGCACGGGCAACACGGTGGCGCTCTCGTTCGAAGTGCCGCCGGCCCTGGTCGACACGCTGATCGAACTGAAGAACGCCAACTAGCCGACCGGCACGCACCGGTCTCAGGGGCCGCGCCTGGCCCCTCTCCCCCTCGAGCGGACGTCCTGACCCAGGGCGTCCGCTCTTTCTGTCTGTGGCGACGAGGATTCAGTCCCGGTTGGGCGAGGCGCCGCTGACGCGAGTCGAGTATTCCGTCCCGGTTGGGCGCGACGCCGCTGACGCGGGTCGGGCATTGCTTCCGCGATCCGGGACGGCCTGCGCCGGTCACGCGCGCTCCCGGCCGCTGACTAGCGCGACAAGCAACGCTCGACCTCCGTCGAGCGTCGTGTCTGTGTGCCTCCCGCGCGCGTGTCGCTCGCCGCCTCGCGACTGCCGTCGCTCGCACACTCGACGACTCGGCTTGCCTCACGGATCGCTTCAGCAACACCCGACCCGCCCACGCCGCCGGCGTCCCGAGCCGCGGGGCCTGCGATCGCATGCAACGCCGACAAGGTATCCGGGAAGTTCACCCTCGTGGCACCGATGCCCAGAACCCTGCCGGGCCCTTGTCACGCCGGGCACGTGCCCCTTTACCCTTGTCGGGCGAATCGTCCCCAACTCCACCATAAAGTTTGGCCATGTGGCGCCATTCGTCGTCGGTTGGCAACCGCCATCCATCGCCTCAGCGACTGACATCCTCGCCGCGCCGATTCCCACGTGTACAAGCGGCCATATCGACGGCAGTTCGATTCAGCGTCGTCGTAGCACCAGGATGGCGACGTGTTGACGTTCAAATTGGTCAGTCGTCCACGCTTTACCGTCCGCCATCCGTTTGGAAGATGCAACCGCGCCAGACACGTTCTGGCCTTTCGCGCCGACAACAAATCCGGACGCAAGATTCAGCGCGATTGCCGCGACACGAATTCGAATCGTCGTCATGATGTCCTCGCCGGCATACTGTGTCAGCCCGCACCCGACCGAGCGAGCCTGAGTTAGGGCGTCCGCTCCTTCTCAATCTTCTTCGTCTCCCGCGTCTTCGTGTCGCCGCGCGCCGGCTGGCGCGTCTCGATGACGACGTCCGGCAGGCGTCCCCCCAACAGGTTGCGGACCCAGAAGTCGTGCGACTCGCGGGCGGCATGGGCGCGCTGCGAGGCCTGGATGCCGTGCCGCGAGTCGGGGTAGACCATCAACTCGAACCGCTTGTCGCGGGTGGTCAGCCAGTCGACCAGCTGCAGGGTCTGCTGCATGTGGACGTTGTCGTCGATGGTGCCGTGCGTGAGGCGCAACCCGCCCTGGTAGCGGTCGGCCCACGTCAGCACGGCCCCGGCCTTGTAGCCCTCGGGGTTCTCGGACGGCAGGTCCATGTAGCGCTCGGTGTAGACCGAGTCGTAGAGCTGCCAGTCGGTGACCGACGGACCCGGCGATGCCGAAGTTGAACTGCCCGGCGGCCTGGGTCATCGCCATGGCGGTGGCGTAGCCGCCGTAGCTGGCGCCGGTGATGCCGATCCGATCGCCCTGGACGAACGGCTTGGCGCGCAGCCAGGCGGCGGCGGCGCCGAGGTCGGTCATCTCCCACTTCCCGAGCTGCCGGTGCATCAGCGCGATGCCGGCCTTGCCGAAGTGGCCGCTGCCGCGATGATCGACGCTGACCGTGATGACGCCGCGCTGCGCCCAGTAGTGCGCCGTCAGCCCGGGCCACGCGTTCGAGACCCCGCCGGCATCCGGCCCCCCGTAGACCGTCATGATGACCGGATACCGTCGCCCCGGCTTGAAGTCGGACGGCAGGACCCAGTAGGCGGGCAGCTGGAACTTGCCGTCGCTCGACGGGATCGTGAACAGCTCGGCGCGGCCCCACGCCACGCGATCGAAGCCGGGCGCTGACGCCGCGTTCGCCATCTCGCGCACCACCGACCCGTCGCCGCGCCGCAGCACCACCCGCGTCGGCGTCGTCAGCGTCGTCCAGGCGTCGACGACGTAGGCGCCATCCGGGCTGACCGAGGCCTTGTGGGCCCCGGGTTCCCTGGTCACCAGCTCGGGCTCGCCGCCGCCGATCTTCAGGCGCAGCAGCTGCGTGTCCCAGCTCTTGCCGGGGCGGCCCATGAGATAGACCAGGCCGGCGTCGCCGGCGACGCCGAGGATCGACTGGACGCGCCAGGCGCCGCGCGTCAGCTGGGTCACCGCCGGCTCGCCCTTGCCGTAGCGATAGAGATGACGCCAGCCGTCGACGTCGCTGATGAACAGCAGCGAGCCGTCGGCGAGCGGCGTCAGGTCGTCGTACCAGTCGACCCAGCTGCGCTGCGTCTCCTGGTGGATGCCGGTGGCCTGGCCGGTGGCCGGGTCGCAGGCGAACAGCTTGAGCGTGTCCTGGCCCCGGTTCATCCACTGGACGAACAGCGTGCGGCCGTCGACCGCCCACTTCGGGAACGACAGGTAGTGATCGGCCTTCTCTTCGAAGTCCATCCACGCCGTCTTGCCGTCGGCGACCGAGACGACGCCGATGCGCACGTAGGGGTTGGGATCGCCGGCCTTCGGGTAGCGGGTGCGCTCCAGCTCGCCGTGCTGCCCGTCGGCGTGGTAAATCGGGAAGATCGGCACCGGCGCGTCGTCGAAGCGCATGAAGGCCAGCCGCGTGCCGTCCGGCGACCACCAGAACGCGTTGCTGCCGCGCCCGAGGATCTCTTCCATGTAGATCCACGAGGGCGTCCCGTTCAGGATCGTGTCGCTGCCGTCGGCGGTGAGCTGCCGCTCGAGGCCGCTGGCGAAGTCGTAGACGAACAGGTCGTTGCCGCGGGTGTAGGCGAGGCGGGTGCCGTCCGGCGAGAGGCGGGCGTGCTCCTCGTCGGCGGGCGTGGCGGTGAGCCGCCGCTCGCCGCCGTTGGCGTCGACGCGGACCAGGTCGTGATCGCGGAGGATCACCCGGAACGCCGCGCCGGGCGCCGTCGCGGCCGATGGATCGACAGGTCCGACCAGTCGCGACGTGCCGTCCGCGGCGGCGGTCACGTAGACGCGCCGGCGGCCGTCGGACTCGCGCCGTGTTTCGAGGAAGTGCCCGGCGTCGACCCATTCGCCGAGCGTCGGCGTGTCGGCCAGCACCGCCGGCTGGCTGGCCGTTCCGTAGGCCGCCGTCCCGAAGGTCTGGTCATAGGTCAGGGCTGTGCGGGGCGGGGCGGACGTCCGCTGCGCCTCGGCCGCGGGCCCGACGGCGAGGAGGCAAACCACAACGGCGACGCCCGATCGGCGCGCGCCAACTTCGTCCGTCCCATCCATCCTCCAAACCCGGGGCCCGGCTGGCCCGCCCCGGGACATAGAATTACAAACCATGAGCGTACAGACATACGCCAACTTCATCAATGGCGAGTGGACCCCGGCGGCGTCGGGCGCGACCTTCGAGAATCGCAGCCCGGCCGACAACGGCGACCTGATCGGCCACTTCGCCGCGTCGGCCACCGCCGACGTGGACAAAGCGGTGGCGTCCGCCGCCGAGGCCTACACCAGCTGGCGACAGGTGCCGGCGCCCAAGCGCGCCGACATCCTGCTGCGGGCGGCGCAGCTGTTCGCCGAGCGCAAGGATCGCTACGCGCGCGACATGACGCGCGAGATGGGCAAGGTCGTCGCCGAAACCGGCGGCGACGTCCAGGAAGCGATCGACATGGCGCAGCTGATGGCCGGCGAAGGCCGTCGGCTGTACGGCCAGACGACGCCGTCCGAACTGCGCAACAAGTTCGCGATGTCGATCCGGCAGCCGGTCGGCCTCTGCGGCCTGATCACCGCCTGGAACTTCCCGATCGCGGTGCCGTCCTGGAAGATCTTCCCGGCCCTCATCTGCGGCAACACCGTCGTGCTGAAACCGGCCGAGGAGGCGCCGCTCTCGGCCGTCAACTTCGTGCAGACGCTGGCTGACGCCGGGCTCCCGGCCGGGGTGGTCAACCTGGTGACCGGCGACGGCGCCGGCGCCGGGGCGCCGCTGGTCGCGCACCCCGCGGTCCGCGTCATCTCGTTTACGGGATCGACCGCCACCGGCCGCCTGGTCAATGAAGTGGCGGCGCCGTCGTTCAAGAAAGTCCATCTCGAGATGGGCGGCAAGAACGCCATCCTCGTCCTCGACGACGCCGACCTCGAGCTCGCCGTGGACGGCTGCCTGTGGGGCGGCTTCGGCACGACCGGGCAGCGCTGCACGGCGGCCAGCCGCGTCATCGTCCAGAAGGGCATCTACCGCCGCTTCCTCGAGCGCTTCGTGGAGCGGGCGCACGCGCTGAAGGTCGGCAACGGCCTGCAGCCCGGCGTCCAGATGGGGCCGTCGATCACCGAGGTCGCAGCTGCAGAAGGTGATCGACTACGTCGGCATCGGCCAGCGCGAGGGCGCCACGCTGGCCACCGGCGGCCACCGCCTCACCGCCGGCGACTGGGGCAAGGGCTGGTTCCACGAGCCGACGATCTTCAGCGACGTCTCGCCGACGATGCGGATCGCGCAGGAGGAGATCTTCGGGCCGGTCGTCTCGGTGATCCCGTGCGACGGGCTCGACGACGGCATCCAGATCGCCAACGGTGTCGCCTACGGCCTGTCCGGCGCCATCTACACGCGCGACGTCAACGCCGCCTTCACCGCGATGCGCGACGTCGAGGCGGGGCTCTTCTACGTCAACGCACCGACCATCGGCGCCGAAGTGCACCTGCCGTTCGGCGGCATCAAGGGGACCGGCAACGGCCACCGCGAGGCCGGCGTCGCCGCCCTCGACGTCTTCTCGGAATGGAAGTCGATCTACGTCGACTTCAGCGGCCGCCTGCAGCGGGCGCAGATGGATACGTAAACGTCGCCGACTCCGACTTCGACGCCGACGCCCGATGCTCCAGCCGATGGGCGTGACCCTGCCGCTGGTGTCGCCCGAGAGCGACTTCATCGCCGCCATCATCCGGGCGGCGAAGGCTCCGGTCGAGGGCGAGCTGGCCAGCGCGCTGGCCGGCGCCCGCGGCCAGCTGGCGGCGCTGGTCAACGCGATGTTCTGGGCCAGCGTCACCACCGAAGAAGGGCGGCCGACGACCGGCATCGTCTCGTTCTGCCCGCCGGATCATCCGAACGCGTCCAGCTTCGAGGAGCCGGTGGCGGTCACCCGCGAGAGCCTGGTGCGCCTCCTCACGGCCCTCCCGGTCACGGCGCTGGCCGCCTACCCGAGCGGCTCGGGCTGCCGCATCTGGGGCTACCTGCACCAGTGGCCGTTCTTCGAGCCGACGGTGCGCATCGTCGGCCCCGGCGCGCTGGTCGTGCTCGGCCAGCACGACACGCATGCCGTCCTCAGCGAAGGGCGCGTCCGCATTCCGCCGCGGCCGGTCGGCTTCTTCAACCTCGCCCACATCCTCGAGACCAACCTCGAGGTCTCGGAGCAGAACGATCGGCTCCGCCTGACCTTCGCGCTGCAGCTGATGATGCTGGCGATGCAGCGCCACGGCCACGGCGGCACCATCCTGATGGGGCCGTCGACCGGCGACGAGTGGCTGCGCTCGGTGCGCGCGTCGCACGTGTTCCAGGCGCCGACCACCTCGCACCTCTGTCAGCTGATGCAGGACATCGCCACGCTGCAGGCGGCGCGCGTCGCCGACGGCGTCGACGCGCACCGCGAGCAGTTCCGGCGCTCGCTCGATCGGACCGGCCAGCTCACCGCGGTCGACGGCGCGCTGGTGCTGCGCGAGGACCTGACCGTGGTCGGCTTCGGCGCCAAGCTGGTCGTCGACGGCGCCGAGTTCGAGGTGGCCCGCTTCGACGCGCTGGTGTCGAGCCCGCTCGAGCCGATGGCGGTGTCGGAGCTGGGCGGCACGCGGCACCAGTCGGCCGCCCGCTTCGTCCGCGAACACCCCGACTGCAGCGTCCTCGTGTCGTCGCAGGACGGGCGCATGACGCTGTTCTCGTGGGACAAGAAGCCGGGGCACGTCGTCGCCGTGTCCGGCCTCGAGCACTTCGCCTGGGGCGAAGAGAATTGATTTTCGGCAACGTGCTCGGAGCGTGCTCCGAGCTTGCTCCGAGCACGCTCCGAGCACGTTGCAGAATCTGCCTGCTTGTCGTCCTCGCGTGCGTCGGGGCGTGCGAAGGCCCCGCCAGGAATGCGATCCGGCTCGGGACGATTGCGAAGGTGTATGAGGGCGGTGATGCCCAGGGCGCCATCCAGCAGCTCGCGGCGTATCTCGAGCAGTATCCACGCGACGATCTGGCGTTGACGATCCTGGGCCACGCGCACGAGGACCTGGACCAGGACGACAAGGCCCGGGCGGCCTACGACCGCGCGCTGGCGATCAACCCGCGCCGCGTCGAGGCGATCAACGGCCTCGGGATCCTCCATCGCAAGCGGGGCGAGGACGACGCGGCGATGCAGGCCTACCGGCGCGCGCTCGCCATCGATCCAGGCTACGCCCCGGCCTATTCCAGCATGACGGTCATCGCGATCCGGCTCAATCGGGACGCCGAGGCGCTCGAGTACGCGAAGAAGGGCTACGCGCTGGACAAGACCGACGCGACGACGGCCGCCAACCTGGCGGTCGCCTACCACTACAACGGCGACGCCGCCAACCGCGACCGGCTGACGACGATCGCCATGCAGCTGGGATACCGGAAAGGCGACCGGCTGCAGCAGATCTACGACGGCACGCTGACCGTCCGGAAATAGCACCACGGCACCCCGAGGCTCGTCCTCCCGCTTGCAGCTCCCGCTCCAAGTGAAGATGATGGTCGCCTTCACGAAGAGGTCAGGGAGGTATCGCATGTCGCGCAGTGGCTCGGTGGATGGACGGGCGCGGCCGCGCGGCTGGCGCGCTCCCATGTTGGCTGCCGTCGCCATGGCCATTGCCAGCGCATGGCTCGGGGCCAGGGTGCACACCCAGCCAGAGCAGCGCGATTCGCGCGCCCGCGTCGATCTCCGGATCGAGCTGGACGAGGCGTCGGGGGTTCTCTCGGTCCGCCGTGCCGGCGACCGGGTGCCGATCGTGACGCAGCATGCCCCGCCGGATCGGCGGCCGTACCTGCATCCCATTGCCGCCCCCGACGGTGCCGGCGTGGCGACCGAGGTCAGTCCCACCCACCACCCGCACCAGACGGGTCTGTACCTGGGGCTTCACCCGCGCCAACGGCCGCGACTACTTCCACAACGCCGGCAGCGACCATTGGAAGCGCGTGACCGTGACCGTGACCGAGGCGGCCGGCGCCGAGGTCCGATGGCAGACGGTCTACGACCTCCTCGACGCGTCCGGCGCCGCCATCCTGACGGAGACGCAGCGCTGGACGCTGCGCGAGCGGAATCGCACGTTCGAGCTCGACCTGGAATGGCGGGGGACCGCCCACGCCGACCTCACCATCGGCAAGTACGACTACGGCGGGCTCTTCCTGCGGATGCCCTGGCGTGAGGGACGTGCCGCCGAAGTCGTCAACGCGGCGCGCCAGCGTGATCAGCGGGCCGAAGGCCAGCGCGCCATGTGGATCGACGTCGGCATGGAGGTCGAGGGCCGCGCCGACATGGTGCACGTCGCGATCTTCGATCACCCCGACAACCTCGGCTACCCGCAGGCGTGGCGTGTCGACCGGCAGTTCGGCGTCGGGTCGGCGCGGTCGCGAGAGGCCGACTGGCTGCTCCGACAGGGTGAGACGGAAGTGTTCCGCCACCGGCTCCGCGTCTACACGGGCAAGCTCGACGACGTCGCGCTGACGGATGCCTGGTCCGAGTACACCAACCGGTCGACCGGGGCCCTGTGGGCGCTGGCCCGGGAGGAGGCCCGGCGGGAGAAGTTCCTGTCGCCGGAGCAGGCCGCGGCGGCGATGACGACCGTGGACGGCTACACGGTGAACGCCTGGGCCGGCGAGCCCACGATCGGGCAGCCCATGGCCTTCTGCTGGGACGACCGCGGCCGGCTCTGGGTGGCGGAGAACCGTGACTACGAAACGCGCGGGCGCGGATTCTCGGGCGCGGGCACCTCGCGCATCCTCATCCTGGAGGACACCGATCGCGACGGCACGGCCGACACCCGCACGGTGTTCATGGAAGGGGTCGTCTTCCCGTCGGCCCTGGCGGTCGGCTTCGGCGGCGTGTTCGTCGGCGCTCCTCCGCATCTCCTGTTCGTCCCCGACCGCGACGGCGACGACAAGGCCGACGTCGCGGACATCGAGGTCAGGCTCACGGGCTGGGGCATCCAGGATCGCCATGAGGTCCTCAACAGCCTCCACTGGGGTCCGGACGGCTGGCTCTACGGGCTGCAGGGTTATGCGACGACCTCCAAAGTGCGCAAGCCGACGGGCCCGGCCCGCCCGTTCAAGCCTGGCGAACCGTTCCCCGACGATCTGCCAAAGGGCGAGGGCGTCGACATCAACGGGGGCGTCTGGCGCTACCACCCGACCAAGGACCGGTTCGAGGTGGTCGCCCACGGCTTCAGCAATCCCTGGGGCATCGACTACGACGCCAAGGGCCAGCTCCTCATCAGCGCCTGCGTGATACCGCACCTGTGGCACGTCGTCCCCGGCGGCATCTTTCAGCGGCAGGGCGGCCAGCACTACAACCCGTACGTCTACAGCGATATCCAGACCATCGCCGACCATCGGCACCGATCGGCGCACGGCGGCGCGCGGGTCTATCTCTCGGACGCCTTTCCGCCCGCGCAACGTGGCCGCGTGTTCATGGCCAACATGCACGAGCACGCCATTCTCTCCGACGTCCTCGAGCGAAAGGGTTCCGGGTTCACGGCCCGGCACGGCGAGGACTTCGTCCTGGCGAACAACGCGCAGTGGGTCGGATTCAGCATGGAGGTCGGCCCGGACGGGGCGCTCTACGTTCTCGACTGGCACGATGCGGACATCTGCGGCAACGAGGTGCTGCACGCCGAGACGGGCCGCATCTTCCGCGTCGCCCCCAAGCAGTCGCACGCCACATCCTGGGCCGGCCGCTACGGGGACCTGCGCCGGCTGAGCGACGCCGAGCTCGTCGCGTTGCAGACGAGTCCGAGCGACTGGCACGCCCGCCGGGCCCGCGTGATCCTCCAGGGCCGCGCGGCGACCGGTCCGCTGGCCGGCGGCGCCCGGCAGGCGCTGATCCAGATGTTCGATCGCGAACCCAATCCCGATTGGCGACTGCGGGCCATGTGGACGCTGCACGTCACCGGAAGCTGGACGCCGGGAGACGTAGCCCGCGCGCTGACCGATCGGGACGAGTTCGTTCGGGCCTGGGCGGTGCAGTTGCTGACCGAGGACGGCGCGCCGGCGCCGGCTGTCATCGACGCCTTCGTGCGACTGGCGCAGAAGGATCCGTCTCCGGTCGTCCGCCTCTACCTGGCGTCGGCCCTGCAGCGACTCGACGGGCCGGCACGGTGGCGACTGGCGGACGGGCTGCTCCGCAGGGCGGAGGACGCCGCGGACCACAACCTCCCGCGAATGATCTGGCTCGGCATCGAACCGCTGGTCGCCGCCGATCCGGCGGATGCGCTCGCGCGGGTCAGTCGGGGCCGCCTGCCGCACGTCACCAGGTCGGCGGCTCGCCGGGCAGCGGACGCCGACGCTCTCGACTCGCTCGTCGTCGCCATCGAGGCGGCGGCGCTGCGCATGCCCGGGACCCAGGCCGACCTGCTGGAAGGATTGCGGGACGGGCTCGAGGGCCGCGTGAATGTCACCCGTCCTTCGGCGTGGCCTGCATTGTTGGCCCGGCTCCGGCGATCGGACGATTCGCGCGTGGTGAGGCTCGCCGCGGAGGTCGCCGACCGGCTCGGCGACGCCGAGGCGGCCGGCCGCAACCTCGCCGCTGTGCGGAGGACGGACGGGCCGCTCGAGCCCCGGCGACGGGCGCTGCAGACGCTGACCACGCAACGGCGCCCGGAGCTGCGGCCGGAGCTTCGCCGTCTGCTCGACGATCCGGGACTTCGCATCGAGGCGATCCGCGCCGCCGCGGCCTTCGATGACGAATCGCTCGGTGCGGAGCTCCTGCGGCGGTTCGCCACCTTCAACCAGGCGGAGCGGACGGAAGCGATCGTCACCCTGGCCTCGCGCGATCGGTACGGCCGTATGCTGACCACGGCCATCGCCAGCGGCGCCGTGTCGCGGCGGGACGTGGCGCCGCACATCGCGCGGCAACTGCGGCGGGTGGTCGGGCCGGCGTTCGCGGACGTGTGGGGGCCGATCCCGACGGGCACGCCTGAGGACCGTACCTACACCAGGTATCGGAACCTACTCAGCGAAACCGCTGTCGAAAAGGCCGATCCCTCGAACGGCCGGGGCATCTACGGTCGCACCTGCGGCGCGTGCCACACGCTGTTCGGCGAGGGCGGATCGATCGGCCCCGACCTCACCGGATCGAATCGCGGCAATCTGGACTACCTGCTGTCCAACGTCCTCACGCCGGACGCCGACGTGCCCGACGCCTACCGGATGGTGGTGATCACGACGCGCGACGGACAGACGCTCGTCGGCAACGTCGAGTCGGAAACCGATCGGCGGCTGACGCTGCGGATGGCCGGTCGCGACCCCGTCGTCCTCGACACGTCGCAGATTCAGTCCCGCGAATCGACGACCACCTCGTTGATGCCGGCCGGGCTCTTCGATGCCCTCGACGATCGAGAGATCCTCGATCTGGTCGCCTACCTGCGCGCCGTCGAACAGGTCGGTCGCGCGCGATAGCGGACGAGCTGGATGACAAGCTCATCCTTTCGTGACAGCCCCCGCTCCCTCGTTCACGGGTCGAACGGGGCTGAGCCCCAGAAGTCGAAAAGTTGCGCAGGACCTATTTATTCCTGTTGACGCACTGCGGTGCGAGTGCTTAATTCTCTGGCACACCTTTCCCACACAGAGCACGTCCGGCTACCGCAGGAGGCGTCATGTCGCGTCGCCGTGTCGTCCGGTTGGTCTCGTCCACGGTTGCAGCGCTCGTCGTGCTGTGCGCGCCCGGCCTCGCCCTCGCGCAGTCCTTCAACGGCGCGATCACCGGCGTCGTCCGCGACAGCACCGGTGGCGTCGTCGCCGACACCGCGCTGACGCTCCGCAACATCGCCACCGATCAGACCGTCGGCACGGCTGTGTCGGGTGCGGAAGGGGAGTACGCCTTCCGCAACCTCGCGCCGGGCAAGTACGAGGTCACGGCGGTCAAGGACGGCTTCCAGCAGGTCACGCTGAACGACCTCGTCGTGCCGCTCGGCACGCAGGTCCGCGCCGACGTCACCCTGCCGGTCGGCGGCCTGCAGGATCGCGTCGAGGTGACCAGCGGCACCTCGGTGCTGAACACCACCGCCACGCAGGAGCACGGCATCACGCCCGAGACGCTGCAGCAGCTGCCGCTGCTGATGAACAGCGGCCCGCGCGCCGCGGCCGGCTTTGCCATCCTGATGCCGGGTGTCAGCACCGGCGGCGGATCGAACGCCTTCGACGCGCGCATCAACGGCGGCCTGCAGTCGGGCGACGAAGCCACCGTCGACGGCGTCAGCATGCAGCAGGGCTTCATGAGCCAGGGCGGCATGGTGTCGATCTTCCAGGACTTCCCGATGTCGCCCGACATGGTCAGCGAGGTCAAGGTGCTGACCTCGAACTACGCGCCGGAGTACGGCTCGTCGACGTCGGGCCAGATCATGGCCGTGACCCGCTCCGGCGGCAGCGCGTTCCACGGCGCCGGCTTCATCTACCACCGCGACGACTCGCTCAAGGGCACGCAGTGGGGCGCGGACAGCAAGCCGGAGTTCAACCGCAACAACTACGGCGCCAACATCGGCGGCCCGGGCAAGCTGCCGGGGCTGTGGAACGACAAGGTCAAGAGCTTCTTCTTCTTCAACTACGAGGGCTACCGCCAGACCGGCGGCTCGAACGCGCCGACGCTGTCGATTCCGTCGCTGCAGGGAGCGCAACGGCGACTTCACCGACTGGCGCGACAGCAGCGGCAACCTGATTCCCATCTACGATCCGGCGACGCTGCGGCCGGACGGCAGCGGCGGCTTCATCAAGGATCAGTTCATGGGGTGCGACGGCCGCACGCCGAACGTGATCTGCCCGAGCCGCATCAACCCGATCGTCCGGGCCTGGCTCGACGCGCTGCCGAACCCGACCAGCGACGGACCGCTGAACAACTATCTCGGGCCGGCCATTCCCGACTCCATTCTCGGCAACTCGGACTACTACCTGGGCCGCTACGATCTGCAGTTCGCCAGCAGCGACCACATGTTCGCCAGCTTCTGGCACCAGCGGGCGCCGGCCAAGTTCCAGTCGGTGCTGCCGCAGTCGATTGCGTCGGAGTCGTACTCCGACCCGCAGAACTCGTGGGTGAACCGCTTCAACTGGGATCGCACGTTCAGCTCGACGCTTCCTGAACCACATGTCGATGGGCTACCTGAATCGCAACGAAGGTTACGGCTCGGTCAACCAGGACTTCGTCGGCGACTTTCCGCAGATCGCCGGCGTCCCCGGTCATCCGGTGCCGCCGCAGATGTCGTTCGGCGACGACTTCGCCCAGTTCGGCAACAACTCCGGCATCAACGTCGGCAACATCACGACGCGCCCGACCTTCATCATCAACGACATGGTCACCTGGACGCGCGGCGCCCACACCATCAAGACGGGGATGGAGTTCCGCAAGATCATGGGCAACATCCACACCGGGACGAACCAGGCCGGCAGCTTCAACTTCCAGCGCGGTGCCACCGGGCTCGTCGGCGTGAACAGTGGCAGCCCGATCGCGTCGTTTCTGCTGGGCGCGGTCGACAACGGCAGCGCCGACTTCCGGTCGGTGTCGTCGGCCTACCCGAGGCAGACCGCGTGGATCCTGCACGCTGGTGACACCTGGCGGGTCAACAACCGCTTCACCCTCGACTACGGCCTGCGCTGGGACTACTACTCGCCGTCGTCCGAGAAGTACGATCGCTTCTCGTTCTTCGATCCGCTCGGTGCCAACCCCGGCGCCGGCGGGCGGCCCGGCCGCCTCGCCTTCGCGGGCGACACCTACGGCGCGGCCAGCTATGGCGCCCGCTACCCGGAAGAGGAGTGGTACGGCGGCTTCGCGCCGCGTCTCGGCGCCGTCTTCTCGCTGAACGAGAAGACGGTCCTCCGCACCGGCTGGGGCATCTTCTACACGCAGGCGCACTATCCGGGCTGGGGCGGCGGCATCTCGCAGGACGGCTTCTCGAACGCCGCTGCCTTCTCGAGCACGCTGGGCGGCATCCAGCCGGCGTTCTACCTGGATCAGGGGCTGCCGCAGAACTTTCAGCAGCCGCCCGACATCCGCTCCGACTACAGGAACGGCCAGGGCATCCTCTATCGTCCGCTCGACGCCAACGAGCGGTCCTACGCGCACCAGTGGAACATCTCGGTCGACCGTGAGCTGGGCGCCAACCTGTCGCTGAGCGTCGCCTACGTCGGCAGCGCGGGCCGGCGGCTGCCATCGAGCATCGAGCCGTTGAACGCCATCGATCCGGCCTATCTGTCGCTCGGCGACCGGCTGAACGACGAGTTCCAGCCGGGCATGACCAGCCTCAACGGCGTGGCCCTGCCGTACCCGGGGTGGGTCGAGCAGATGACTGGCTGCGCGCCGTCGGTGGCGCAGGCGCTGCGCCCCTACCCGCAGTACTGCGACAACCTGCAGGGGCTGAACGAGAACAAGGGGACGTCGCACTACAACTCGCTGCAGGTGAAGCTCGAGAAGCGGTTCTCGGGCAGCACCTACGCGCTGGTGTCCTACACGCTGTCGAAGACGATCTCGGCACCGGATCGGACAACACGCAGCGCGACGCCAGCACGTGGAGCGGGCTGCAGGGCATCATCTCGCCGTTCGAGCGCGATCGGAACGACGCCGATCGTCGCCACCGATACGCCGCACGTGCTGTCGGCCGCCTTCGTCTACCAGCTGCCGTTCGGCGAGGGCAAGAAGTGGGCGAACACCGGCGGCGTCGTCAACGCGCTCGTCGGCGGCTGGCAGATGAGCACGATCTTCCGCTACTCGTCCGGCCTGCCGCTCTACTTCCGATCGAGCTTCTGCAACGTGCCGGGCCAGTTCCGCGCCGGCTGCATTCCGGCCATCGTCAACCCGTCGGCGGTGTTCGCCCAGGACAAGGGCGACTACGATCCCGGCGCGCGGGCCGCTGTTCAACGCCGCGGCCTTCGAGTCGGTCGACGCCTTCAACTACTACTACGGGCAGGGCAACCGGGTCGAGGAGACGGTGCGCGGCTTCGGCTTCCACAACCAGGATCTCTCGTTCATCAAGAACACGAAGCTGCCCGGCAACACCAACTTCCAGTTCCGCCTGGAAGCGTTCAACGTCTGGAACTGGCACATCTTCTCGAATCGCCGGCGAGTTGGGCGGTCTTGCCTTCACCAACGACATCGCCAGTCCGGACTTCGGCAGATGGAATGGATCGGTGAGCGACCCGCGGTCGATCCAGCTCGCGTTCCGGTTCGAGTTCTGAGGATGCTCGTGTCCGTGGGGCGCCGGTCCGACCGGCGCCCCAGCCTGCCCGGCCGGGCAGCCCGTGGTGAAAGTGCCGCTGCATTCGACGGGCGATGCATCCCGGCGCTCGGCGTTGCTCGTCGGTTGAATATCCCCGATATTCGCCCTCCTCGCGCCTGGATCGCCGGGCGCCTCGCCCGTCTCGGTGCGACGCGGCACTTCCACCACGGACTGCTCGCGCTGGGCTGCCTGCTGACGGTCGCCGCCGGTGCCCGCGCGCAGGGCGCGGACCTCCCGCCGGCGCTCGCCAGCCGCTTCGCCGCCGGCGTCGCCGCCCTGCAGGGCGGTTCGCTCGGTGACGCCGAAACAGCCTTCCGCGCCGTGCTGCGCGACGGCGGCGAGCGTGCCTTCGTCCACCACAACCTCGGCATCGTCCTGCAGCGGCGCGGCCAGCACGCGGCCGCGGTCGCCGAGTTCCATCGCGCCAGTGCGCTCGATCCCGCCTTCGGGCCGGCCCGGCTCCTCGCCGGCTCCAGCCTGATCGCGCTCGGCCGCCCGGCCGACGCCCTGATCGATCTCGAGCAGGCGGTGCGGCTGATGCCGCGCGAGATTGCCGCCCACCTGCAGCTTGCCGATGCCTGCGAGCGGGCCGGCCGGATGGCGCGCCTGACCGAGGCCTACCGCGCCGTGGTCGCGCTCGCGCCGGACGATCCCGAGTACGCCTACCGCCTCGGCAAGGCCTACCTGCGCCTGTCGCAGCAGGCCTACGAGCGCATCCGGGCCATCGATCCACAGGCGGCGCGACTCAGCCAGGCGCTCGGGCGCGAATACCTCGCCCAGAGCCAGCCGCAACGCGCGCGGGTGGCGTTCGAATCGGCGGCGGCCCGGGACCCGCGCCTCGCCGAGGTCCACCTGGCGCTTGCCCAGCTCGCCGCCGATGACGGACGATGGGACGACGCCGCTCGCGAGGTCGCGCTCGAGCTCGCCGTGCAGCCCACCAGCCGCGAAGCGCTGGCGCTGCGGGCGCGCATCGACGCGGCGCGATCTCCGGGGCGGCCGTGATCCTGCCATGCCCGCGTGGCTGCTCCGTGCCGTCGCCTGCGGATCCCTGATAGCCCTGCCGGCGACGGCTGGCGCACAGGAGTCGCCGCCGCCCGCTGCCCTCGAATCGCTGGCCGGCGTCGCGCGTCCGCGTCCCGCGCCTGCCAGCGCCGGTGCCGGCGAGCTCGATCGCGCCCTCGCCGCGGGAGACTGGCCGCGCGCCGAGCAGCTCCTCGCCCAGGCCATCGAGCGCTCGCCACGATCGGCGGCCCTGCTCAAGCAGATCGCCGGGGTCTTCCTGGCCGACCGCAAGCCGCTGAACGCGGCCATCGCGTTGAAGAAGGCCGAGGCGCTGGCTCCGCTCGATCCCGACTCCCGCTTCCGCCTCGTGCTCGCCTACGTCGGGATGGGCCAGCGCGAGTGGGCCCGGCCGGAGCTGGAACGCCTGGTGGCTGCCGCGCCGGACACCGCGATCTACCGCTACTGGCTCGGACGGCTCGATTACGACGCCGGGCAGTACGCCGCCGCCGTCGCGCACCTGCAAGCCGCCGCGATCCGCGACCCGTCGTTTCCGCGAACGTTCGACAACCTCGGCCTCTGCTACGAGGCGCTGAACCAGATCGATCTGGCGATCGCGCAGTATCGCGAAGCGGTCCGCCTGAACCGCCTCGTCGTCGATCCCTCGCCGTGGCCCGCCATCAACCTCGGGAGCGCGCTGGCCCGCAGCGGCGCCTACGAGGAGGCCGAGGCGCTGCTGCGCGAGGCGGTCCGCGTCGATCCGGCGACCGCGCCGGCGCAGTACCATCTCGGCACGGTGCTGGAACAGACGAACCGGCCGGACGAGGCGATCGTGGCGCTGCGTGCCGCAGCCGACGCCGATCCCGCCTACGCCGACCCGCTCTACGCGCTGGCCCGGATCCACCGGCGGCAGGGACGAACGGCCGACGCCGATGCCGCGCTGGCCGCCTTCGCGACGACGCCGCCAGGCCCAGACGCGCGGCGCGGCGGAAGCGGTGTCGAAGCCGTGACCGGCGGTCCGCTTCCTCGCCGCGGTGGCAATCCTCGCGCTGCCCGCGGCTCAGCCGCGGGCTGAGCCCCGCGGCCAGGCCGCAGCCGGCGCTGGCGCCTCGCGCCATGTGCTCGACGCGATCGCCGCCGCCCTCGGACGCGATGATGTGGCTTCGGCAAAGGCGGCCGTCGATCCGGCCATCGCCGCGTTTCCCCAGGATCCGGTGGTCCAGAACCTCGCCGGGGTCATCGAAGCCCGGCGCGGCGAGTCGCAAGCCGCCCAGCAGCATTTCGAGACGGCCATCCGCCTGCAGCCGCGCGCGCCGGCGGCGTATGTGAACCTCGGGCGGCTGCTCCAGGAACGCGCTGGCACCGATCCGACGGCGCGGCCGGCCGCGCTGGCCGTCTACGCCCGGCTGCTGGCGGTCGATCCGCAGCAGCCGGAGGCGCTGTTCCAGACGGCAGCGCTCCAGGTGCTCGACGGTCGTTACCAGGCGGCGCAGCAGGCGATCGATCGACTGCCCGAGGCGGCGCGCGGACGTCCACCCGTGCTCGCGGTGCGGGCCGTCGCCCAGGCCGGCAGCGGCGACGCGGACGGGGCCCGGAGCACCGTCGCCGCGCTGGCCGCCCATCCACAGCTGGCCCGCGAGGACATCGACGCGGTGCTGCCGGCGCTCGCGCGATTACCGGAGCGCAGCACGGAACAGGCCCTGCTGGAGCTGCTCGATCGGCGCGGTTGGGCCACGTCGGCGACGCTGCGCCGCCTCGCCGCGGTCGAGAGCGCCGGCGGCCGTCACGTCGAGGCGCGGGCCTGGCTCGAGAAGGCGGCGGCGCAGGGCGTCCCCGACGCGGCGCTGCTGATCGACCTGGCGCGCGCCGCGTTCAAGGCCGGCGATGCGAAGGGCTCACTCGGCTACCTGGCGCACGCGCGTGATCTCGAGCCGACCAACGTGTCGGTGCACTTCCTGTTCGGCATCGTCTGCGTCGAGCTGAACCTCGGCGCCGAAGCCCACGAGTCGCTGGCCAAGGCGGTGGCGCTCGCGCCGGACAACCCCGACATCAACTACGCGATGGGCGCGGTGTCGCTGCACCGCCACGATCCTTCTGAGGCGCTGCCGTACTTCGAGGCCTACGTGCGGCTGCGGCCCGGCGATCCGCGCGGACGGTTTGCGCTCGGCGCGGCCAAGTACTACACCCAGCACCTGGAGGAGGCCGTGCCCGACCTGACCGCCGCGGCCAGCGATCCGCGGACGGCGGCGGGCGCGCACTACTACCTGGCGCGCATCGCCCGGCAGCGGCAGCAGCTCGACACCGCGCGGCGCGAGATCGACGCCGCGCTCCGCGCCAACCCGTCGCATGCCGACGGCTGGGCCGAGCGCGGGCTGATCGAGACGCGGCAGGGCGACTACGCCGGGGCCGAGGCGGCGCTGCAGAAGGCGCTCGCGCTCGATCCCGACAACTACGAGGCGACGCTGCACCTGGCGGCGCTCTACGGCCGCACGCGCGATCCCCGCCGGGCCGCGCAGGAGGCGCGGCTGCAGACGCTGGTGGCGCGCCGCGAGATGCGGGCGCAGGAGTTCCTGCGGCTCGTCCAGGCGGTGCCGTGACGGGCGCCGCCCGCTTGGCCGCGGCCGTCCTGGCGACGTGCGCCGTGGTCTCCTCGTCGGCTGCGGCCGCCACGCAGTCGCCTGCGACGGCTCGGGCGAAGAAGGGCGTCGCCCCGGCCGCGAACGCGCCAGCACCTTCCGCGGCGGCTGTCGTTGCCGCCACCAGCGCCCTGGCCGCCGGCGATCTCGATCGCGCGGCGTCGTTGGCCGCCGGCCATCTCCAGCGGTATCCGCGCAGTGCCGCCGCTCGCGTCGTGGTGGCGCGGGTCCACATCGCGCGGGGCGATCTCGAGGCGGCGTGGCGCGAGCTCGATCGAGCGGCCAGCGAGCACCCGCGCGACGTCGACGTGCTCTACTACCTCGGCGAGGTGTCGGGCCAGCTCGCCGCCGAGCAGTTCGAGCGGCTCGTGGAGCAGACGCCGATGTCGGCGCGCGGCCACCAGCTGCTGGCCGAATCGTTCGAAGCGCAGGAGCGGCGCAGCGATGCCGAGCGCGAGTACCGCGCCGCGTTGGAGGCGAAGCCGGATCTGTTCGACGCGCTGCTCGGCCTCGCCCGGCTGCAGCGGATCCGGCTCGATTGCGAGGGCGCCAAGGCGCTCTACGCGCGCGCCGAGGCGATCCGCCCGACTTTCGAGGCGGCCTATGGCATCGGCGCCTGCCTGCTGCGCGAGCAGGCGCACGAGGCGGCGAAAGCGCAGCTGGAGAAGGCCGTGGCACGCGATCCCACCTCGGTCGTTGCGCTCGTCGGCGTCGGCTCGGCGCTGCTGGGCCTGAATCGCCCCGGCGACGCGATCGCGCCGCTCGAGCGGGCCGTGGCCATCGAGCCGGCCATGGACGATGGCTGGTACGTGCTGGGCCGCGCCTACCAGGCGGCTGGCCGTCCCGAGCAGGCGCAGCGCGCCTTTGCCACCGTCGAGCGGCTGCGGTCGGAGAAGCCGCGATGACCGCGCGTGCGACGCTGCTGCTGGCCTGTGCGGTGTCTGCCGCCACGATCGTGGCCGGTGCCGCGCCACGACAGGCAGCGCGTTCGCCGACCCTCGAGGCCCCGCCCGCTCCTGCCGACGCGCCGGCCGGCGTCCGCTTCGTCGATCGCACCGAGGCGTCCGGGTTGTCGGCGTTCCAGCATCGGTCCGGCACACTGGAGAAGCGCTACGTCGTCGAGACGACCGGCTCCGGCGTGGCGCTGTGGGACTTCGATCGCGACGGGCGTCTCGACGTCTACCTGGTGAACGGCTCGACGATCGATGCGCTCCAGCGCGGCACCCCGGCGCCCCGTGCGGCGCTGTTCCGCAACCTGGGCGGTGGCCGCTTCGAGGACGTGACGATGGCCACGGGCACGGCCAACGAGCGGTGGGGCCAGGGCGTCTGTGCCGGTGACGTCGACAACGACGGCTTCGAGGATCTCTACGTCACCAACGTCGGCGTCAATCGTCTGTTCGTCAGCCAGCGCGGCGCCCGCTTCGAGGATCGTGCCGCGGCGGCCGGCGTCGCCGTCGACAGCTGGTCGACCGGCTGTGCGTTCGGCGATTACGACGGCGACGGCTTTCTCGATCTCTACGTGGCCGGCTACGTCGCCTTCGATCCCCGCCACCTGCCACCGGCGCCACCGGCTGCGGGCGCCGCGGCGACTGCCACGTCGGCGACGACGGCGCCGCGGGCCGGCGAGCCGGGCGGGCGGGTCGGCGTGGGGGCGGCGCTGGTCGCCGGCGCCGCCTTCTGCACCTACCGCGGCGAGCCGGTCATGTGCGGCCCGCTCGGCCTGACCGGCGCGCCCGATCAGCTGTTCCGCAACAACCGGGACGGCACCTTCACCGACGTGACGCACGCGGCCGGCGTGGCGGAGCGCGAGCCGCGCTTCGGCTTCGGCGTCGCCTGGTTCGACATGGACGACGACGGCCGGCTCGATCTGTTCGTGGCCAACGACTCGGGACCGAATCACCTGTATCGCAATCTCGGCGGCGGCCGGTTCGCCGACGTCGGCTACGCGTCGGGAGCGGCGCTGGACGCCAACGGACGGACCCAGGCCCACATGGGCGTGGCGGTCGGCGACTACGACAACGACGGCCGCGACGACCTGCACGTCACCAACTTCGCCGACGACTACAACATCCTCTACCGCAACCACGACGGTGCCAGCTTCTCGGACGTGAGCTATCCGTCCGGCGTGGCGCAGCCATCCATCCCGTTCCTCGGCTGGGGCACCGGGTTCCTCGACTACGACAACGACGGCTGGCTCGACCTCGTCGTCGTCAACGGCCACGTCTACCCGGCCGCGGATCGCCAGTCGTGGAACACGTCGTACGCGCAGCGGGCGCTGCTGTTCCGCAACCTGGCCGGCAAGCGCTTCGTCGAGGTCGGCGCCGGGGCCGGCCCGGCGCTGACGACGCCTCGGGTGGCGCGCGGCTCGGCGAGCGGCGATGTCGACAACGACGGCGACGTCGACCTGGTGGTCAGCACGCTCGATGGCCCGCCGCTGGTCGCGATCAACGACGGGGGCGCCGCCGCCGGGCATTGGCTGACGCTGACGCTGGTCGGCGATCCCGCGCAGCGCTGCCCGCCGGACGCCATCGGCTCGACGGTCTTCGTGACCGCCGGAGGCATCCGCCGGCGCGGCGAGGTCGCCAGCGGCCGTGGCCAGGTGTCGCAGTCCGACTTGCGCGTCCATGTCGGCCTCGGCGCTGAGACGGTCGTGACCGCGGTGGAGGTCCGGTGGGCGAACGGACCGACCACGCGCCATGTCATCCCGAAGGTCGACACCGCCTACACCATCGATCAGAAGACGGGCGCCGTAACCAGCCTTGGAACCAGCGGGACCCTCCGTCCCTGATCGGCAACGTTTTGCCGTAGTAGGCCGTCTAGTATGGTAGATCTTCTACCATGAGTCCGCTCCGGTCCCCGGTCTCCGATCGCATCGAGCTGCTGAAGGGCACGCTCGACCTCCTCGTCCTGCGCACGCTGGTGTTCGGGCCGATGCACGGCCACGGCATCGCCAAGGCGATCCAGAGCCAATCGGACGACCTGCTGTCGGTGGAGCACGGCTCGCTCTACCCGGCACTGCACCGGCTGGTGCGACAGGGCTGGCTGAAAGCGGAGTGGGAGGACACCCCGAAGGGGCGGCCGATGAAGTTCTACCGGCTGACGCCGGCGGGGCGGCGCCAGCTCGCGGCCGAGGAGTCGAACTGGCAGCAGCTGGCGCGCGCCATCGGGCTCGTCCTGTCACGTTCGGAGCTGAAGCGGTCCTGAGCGGGCCGCAGGAGTGAGTCCATGTCACGCCGCTGGCTGACCACTCTGAGGGAGCTCTTCACGCCAGATCGGCGCGACGCCGACTTGCGCCGGGAACTGCGGGCGCACCTCGATGCCGAGGCGGAGGAGCGCGTCGCCGACGGAGCCTCTCTGGACGAGGCCGGCTACGCGGCGCGGCGCGCGCTCGGCAACGAGACGGCAATCCGCGAGCGGACGCGTGAGGCCTGGTCGTGGCGGCGTGTGGCTGGCGCGTGGCGGCAGGCCGGGCTCGGGACACGGCAGGACATCCGCTATGCGTGGCGGCGCTTCCGCAAGCAGCCGTCGTTCACGGTGGCCGCCGTCCTGGCGCTGGCGCTCGGGATCGGCGAGTAGCCGCACGTTCCGCCTGGAGGTTTGCATGTCACGTCGCTGGCTCACCACCCTGAGGGAGCTCTTCACGCACGAGCAGCGCGACGCCGATCTGGCGCGCGAACTCCGCGCGCATCTCGACGCCGAGGCCGACGAGCGCATCGCGGACGGGGTGCCGCCCGACGAAGCGCGCTTCGCGGCCCGCCGCGCGCTCGGCAACCCGACGGCGATCCGCGAGCGGGCGCGTGACGCCTGGACGTGGGGGCGCGTCGTCCTCGCCCTGCGCGCCCTGCTGATCGGCGTCCGCCAGGACGGCCGTTTTGCGCGTGCGGACCTTCGCCAGGCAACCGGGGTTCACGGCGGCGGCGGTCGCTGGCGCTCGGCCTCGGCATCGGCGCCACCACCACGATCTACAGCGTGATCCAGGGCGTGCTGCTCGATCCGTATCCGATGTATCGCGAGGTCGACCGCATCGTCGGCATCTCGGTGATCGACCTCGCCTCCGGCCGCGCGGCGGGGCGCGGCGGTTCCAGACATCCGAGCTCCTCGACTACCAGGCGCAGGCGACGTCGTTCTCCGAGATCGATCGCCGGCAGCGGCGACGACGTGCTCTGGTCGACGCCGCAGGGCACCGAGCAGTTCGTCGGCGGCGTCACCTCCGGCAACACCTTCTCGTTCATGGGGGCCGACGCCGCCATCGGCCGGACCCTGACCCTGGACGACGAGAAGCCGGGCGCGTCGCCCGGTCTTCGTCATGAGTCACCGGCTGTGGACGACCCGGTTCGGGCAGGACCCGACGATCGTCAACCGCGTGTTCACCTTGAACGACACCCCGACGACGCTGGTCGGCATCATGCCCGAGCGCATCTCGAAGCTCGGCGCGGACGTGTGGCTGCCGCAGCGGCTCGATCGCGCCGATCCGGCCCTGGCCAATCGCTTCTGGCGTTTCCAGGCCCGGCTCAAGCCCGGCGTCACGCTCGCGGATGCGGAGGCGGAGCTGAACACCATCGCGCGCCGGCTCGCGCCGCACTATCCGCGCCTGTATCCGGAGCGTTTCGCCGTCCGCGTCGAGACCCTCATCGACAGTGTCGTCGGCCCGTTCCGGACGATGCTCTACACGATGGCGGCGGCGGTCGGCTTGCTGCTCCTGATCGCGTGCATCAACGTCGCCAACATGCTCCTCAGCCGCGCCGCCGGCCGCGAGCAGGAGATGGCCGTGCGTGCCTCGCTCGGCGCCAGCCGCGTCCGTCTCGTCCGGCAGCTGATGGTCGAGAGCCTGCTGCTCGCGGTTGGCCGGCGCCGCCCTCGGCTGCCTCCTGGCCTACGGCGGCACGATCGGTCGTGTCGCGTGCGATGCCGGAGGGGCTGATCCCGCGGGAAGCCGTGATCCGGCTCGAACCCGCAGGTGCTGCTGTTCTCGCTCTGGTCGCCGTGGTCACCGCCGTCCTGTTCGGCCTGGTCCCGGCGCTGCAGACGGCGCGCCGGCAGCTCACGCCGGCGCTCCGGGACGGCGGCAAGGGCACCGGCGGCGGCTTCCGCCGCGCCCGCCTGAGCCACGCGCTCGTCATCGCCGAGATCGCGCTGGCGCTGGTGCTGCTCACGTCCGCCGGGCTGCTGATGCGCAGCTTCATCAACCTGCAGGCGGCCGATCTCGGTCTCGATCCCGAGAACGTCCTCTTCGTCCGGACCTCCAACGGGCCGAGCATGCGCACCGTCGATGCGCAGCAAGCCTTGCTGGCCCAGGCGCTGCCGCGCATCCGTGCGCTGCCGGGCGTCGTCGACGCCACGAGCGCGATCGGTGTGCCTCCATTCGGCGCGGCCATGGTCTCCTTCGACGTGCCCGGCACGAGCACGGACCGGCGGCGGACGGGGAACGTCGACATGGTGAGCGACGCCTACTTCAGGACGATGCGCATCCGCCTGCTGCGCGGACGGCTGCTCACGGCGGACGACGTCACCGGGCGGCGCAAGGTCGCAGTCGTCAACGCCCGGCTCGTCGCCCAGCATTTTCCGGACGTCGATCCGATCGGCCGCAGTGTCGCGCTGCGCCTGCCCGGAGAGCGTGATACGACGCCGCCGTCGGCGTTCCAGATCGTCGGTGTCGTCGCCGACGCCCGGAACCGATCGCTGCCGGATCCCATCGACGCCGGGATCTTCGTGCCGAGCTCCCTCGTGCCCTCGCGCTTCGGTCTGCTGGTCCGTACCGCGGGACCGCCGGCGGCGATGGCGGAGATCGTGAAACGGGAGCTGTGGGCGCTGGATCGCTCACTCGCCCTCTCGGACGCCGTGCCGCTCACCGACTTCATGCAGCGCTTTCAATACGCTCGGCCGCGCCTCGGGCTGCTCGTCTTCGGCGCGTTCGCCGCAGTCGGGCTGCTCCTCGTGGTGCTCGGTGTCGCCAGCCTCGTCGCCTACACGGTCGCCCGGCAGACGCGGGAGATTGGCATCCGCCTCGCCATCGGCGCCAGCCGCGCCGACGTGCTGCGCCTGACCTTCGGCATGGGGCTGCGGTGGCTGGTCTGCGGCGTCGGGCTGGGCCTGGCGGGCAGCCTCGCCGCGACGCGGCTGCTCGCCGCCGAACTGTCGGAGGTCAGCGCGCGCGATCCGCTGACGTTCGTCCTCGGCGTCGGCGTCATCGCGGTGTCGGCGGCGGTCGCCAGCTACCTCCCGGCCCGCCGCGCCACTCGCGTCGACCCGCTGGTCGTGCTCCGCTCGCAGTAGCCGCCAACGCCCGCGGCCGCGCGTGAGAGCGCGGCCGCGAACGAACTCAGAACAGCAGCTTGAAGGCGATCTGCACGCTCTGCGGCAGGTTGAACTGGCTCGTCACCTTGCCGAAGTTGGCGTTGGTGGGATCGGTGGTCGGCGCGGTGAAGATCGTCTGGTTGAAGGCGTTCAGCAGCTCGATGTTGATCTGGCCGCGCACCCGCGACGTGAAGTTGACCCGCTTGACGAACGACATCTGCCACTCGTTCAGCGCCTGGCTGCGCAGGCCGTCGATGCGGTGCGGGAAGTAGCGGACGTTGTTGGCCAGGCGGATGCGCTGGTCGTTGCGCTGCCTGGTCGGATCGACGACGCCGTTGGTCTGGACCGCGGCGTCGGCGAAGTAGAAGCCGGAAATGTCGAAGACCGGCTGCGCCGACGTCGCTCGAGTAGCTGGCCGACAGGGCGTTCGGGTCGCCGTTGAAGTAGACGTTGCGGTCGCGATCGGTGAAGCTGATCGGCCGGCCGCTCTGGATCGAAGCGATGGCCGTGACCGTCCAATCGCCGACGAGCGCGTTGACCACCCCGTTCGCGTTGGAGCCCCAGCGCCGGCCGCGTCCGAACGGCAGTTCCAGGATGCCCGAGAAGGCGAAGCGGTGCGGGACGTCGGCGTCGGCCGCTGCCTCGGACGGCTCCTCGTCGGTGAAGTTCAGCATGTAGTTGCGGTCGGTGAACGTCGAATAGGTGTAGGCGAAGAGTACCGTATAGCCCTGCGAGAAGCGCCGCTCGAGGCGGCTTTGCAGGGCGTGGTAGCGCGACGATCCGTCGTAGCGCCAGGTCTGGATGTCCTGGTACTGCGGGAACGGGCGCAGCAGCTGCTGCCGCTGCGCGGTCGCGCTGCTCAAGCCCTCGCCCGGGATCAGTCCGGCGAACGGGTTGGCGACGTTGGCGGTGAGGTTGTTGATGGCGGCCTGGTCGCGGGCCGGCGCGGTGCTCAGGTACTGGCGGGGCAGCGTGTTGTCGTTCTGCTCGACCGTCAGGTCGATGCCGCGGGAGCCCACGTAGCCGAGTTCCAGCAGCCATTGGTTCGGCAGCTCGCGCTGCACCGTCAGCGCCCAGCGCGCGTTCTGCTCATTGCGCACCCCTTCGAGGTAGGCGAATCGATCGAGCTGGCGGCCGACGAAGGTGTTCGGCCCGAGGGCTGGAGCCGAGCGGATCCTGGACACCGCCCGGAAACGGCGTCGCCAGCGTGGCGCCGAACGTCAGCCCGTTGTCCAGCGTCGGCACGATGTTGGTCGACTGCGAGAACCCGGACTGCCGGACGCCGGCGATGACGAACGGCGACGTGTAGACGCCGAACCCGCCGCGCGCCACCGTCTTGCTGTTGATCTGATAGGCCAGCGCCGAACCGCGGCTGCCAGTTGTTGGTGTCGGCGTTCCAGAAGCCGCGCCCGCCGTCGCCGGCGAACGTCAGGCCGCCGCGCACGTCGAAGGCCGAGGCCGGCAGCTCCGGGAGCGGGTTGCGGGCGTAGGCCGCTTCGGCGGCGGCCGCGATCGCCAGCGTGGCGTCCGGATCGAAGCCGCGGACGTTGCGATCCTGGCTCTCGTAGGTGGCGCTCTCGTAGTCGTAGCGCAGGCCCAGGTTGAGCGTCAGCCGGTCGCTGACGCGCCAGTCGTCCTGGAACCAGATGCCGTGGTACTGCGACCAGTTCTCACGGTCGGTGTTGCGCTCGATGGAGCCGCCGGTCGGCTGGCCGAGCAGGAAGGCGGCCAGCTGCTGGCCGGTGGTCGCCGCCGGCGAGTTGTCGAGCTGTCGCGTGTAGTTGGTGCCGAAGTCGTATTGCCCGGCCGAGCGTCCCGGGCCGGCGGCCGATCTCCTGGTAGATGCGGAAGTCGTAGCCGCTGCGGAAGGTGTGGCGCCCGGCCATCCGCGTGAGGGTCGGCTGGAACGAGTAGATGCTGTGCTCGGTCGTGCCGCCCACGTTCTCGCCGATCACCGAGACATCCGCCGATCTCGAAGCGCGGCAGGTACTGGGTCGGACCGAACTGCGAGACGGTCGACGCCGGGAAGCCGAGCGAGGCGAGGTCGAAGGCGCCTTCGTGCTGGCGCACGTTCGGCTCCTGGAAGCGCTGCCACCCGGCCCGGACGTTGAGCAGGGAGCGCGGCGTGATCGTCCACACGTGGTCGCCGGTCACGCCGTCGTTGACGCGATAGAGGTAGTTGCCGATCGGCCGGACGCCGCCGACCTCGCCGGCCCAGTTGCCGCGGGCCTCCTGGCGATCGTTGCGCGTGTAGCGGACGAACACGCTCTGCTTGTCGTTCAGCCGGTGATCGGCCCGCAACGACACGGAGTAGAAGTCGTCGGTCCGGGGGTTGCTGCTCAGGAAGTTGTTCTGCTGCTGCGCATCACCGGCCTGGTTGGGCAGCGGAAAATACTGCAGGTAGTTGCGGGCGATCGGGCTGATGCGGTTGGCCGGAATCACGTTGCCGGGGAACGGCTGGCGTTCGATGCGGCCGTCGGCGCGCCGGACCGCGGTCGCCGGATCGTAGATGGTGATGCCGGCCGACAGCAGCTCCGAGAAGTCGCCGTTGCGCATCCGCTCGGTCGGCACGGTGAACTGGCCCGGCTCCGGGAACTCGTCGTAGAGCCATTCCACGGCGCCGAAGAAGAACGTCCGGTTCTTGAGGATCGGCCCGCCGGCGAACCCGCCGAAGCGGTCGTAGCTCATCTCCGCCTTGGGACGCGCGGCCTGCTGCAGGAAGAAGTCGTTCTTGGAGAGCTTGTCGTCCCGGTAGTACCAGTAGCCCTCGCCCTTGAGATTGTTGGTGCCGCTCTTGATCGCGACGTTGACCGTGGCGCCGGCGGTGTGGCCCTGCTGGGCGTCGAACGACGCCGTTTCGACCTTGAACTCGGACACCGCGCCGGCTGGCGGGACGAACGCCACGCGGCGCCCGTTCGCCATGTTGGGCGTGCCGTCGAGGGTGAACTCGTTGCCGCCGGAAGCGCCGTCGCTGACGATGCCCGAGGTGCCGCCGTTGTCGAAGGGCCGGCTGAACTTGAGGTCGCCGGTGTAGGCGATGCCGGGCGCCAGGCGGGCCAGCGTGAAGGCGTTGCCGTCGGACAGCGGCAGGAGCGCGATGCGGCGCTCGTCGATGACCTGACCCTGTGACCCCGAGGTGGCGTCGAGCAGCGGGCTCTCGGCGTGGACCGAGACCACCTCGTTGAGCTGGCCGACTTCGAGGCTGAGATCGAGCGTCATGCGGTCGGCGATGCGCAGCTCGAGGCCTTCGCGGACGTATTTCTTGAATCCCATCAGCTCGGCGCTGACGCTGTACTTGCCGGGGACCAGGAAGGGCAGCAGGTAGCTCCCTTGGCCGTTCGTGACCGCGCTCGTCACAACGCCGGTCTCGACGTTGACGGCGTCCACCGTCACGCCGGGCAGCACCGCCGCCGATTTGTCGGACACCGTGCCGGTGATCGTGCCGCGGGTGTCCTGCGCCGCGGCTGGCGCGGGCGCCGCGCCGAGGAGAAGGAGGAGCAGGGAGCCCGCGAGAGCGGACCTGGACCGTGAGCGACGTGGCATTTCATCCTCCAAGGGGCGCGCGCACGCGCCCGCGGCGTTCAAACACGCACCGGAGCCTCGGGCCGGAAAACGTAGTAGGGCAAAGGGGTTATAGCCGGGTCGCGCACCCAAGTCCACCAATACTGGTGGTGGCCGGGCACGAAGCAGGACGCCGGCGACTGGTTGGTGTCGCGAACGGCGACACTGACCGTGCCGCGCCGCGTTAGTTCGCTGCTCGCGATGCTCGGAGCGTGCTCGGAGCTTGCTCCGAGCATGCTCCGAGCAACGTGCAGTTTCTGCGACGCTCAGAACGGCGAGTCGGGGAAGGCGATCGGCGGGGCGGCGCCGCGCTCGAAGGCGTCGAGGTGCAGGAACCAGGCGCCGATGCCGGCTGCGCCCTGCATCCAGCCGGTCTGCGCGACGATCTCGGCCGGCCGGGTCCGATGCTCGGCGTGCGGCCAGCGGATGCCGCCGGTGTCGCGGGTCGCCGCCGCCAGGATCTGGGCGCTGACGCGGCGGGCGAAGGCCAGCGACGCGGCATCGCCGGTGGCGCGATGGTGGGCGAGGAAGAACTCGGCGACGCCGGCCGAGCCGCAGCAGACGCCGACGTTGTTCCAGAACCCCGGCGTCGCCTGTTCGGGGATGCCGCTCTCGACGATCGCGCGCGCCGACTTCGGACGCCCAGTCGAGCCAGGCGCGATCCCCGGTCGCCTGCCACAGTCGATACCAGAGCCGCGCGGTGCCGGCCGGGCCGTGGCACCAGCCGAGATAGTAGAGCGAGCGTCCGGCGGCGTCGGGCTCGTGGTGGAACACGAGGCACATGTCGCCGTCGGTCTCTGCGCGATCGCCTTCAGGTAGGCCGCGCCGGACAGCGCCGCGTCGAGGAAGGCGCGTTCGCGGGTGGCCTGGAACAGGCTGGCCAGGAAGTAGGCGACGCCGGCGGTGCCGTGCGAGAAGTTGGGCAACAGCTGGGCCGAGGTGCCGTCCATCGGCCACTTGGTCCCGCCGGCGTCGGCCCGGCCGCGTTCCAGCAGCCGCCGGCCGGCGCTCGCCGCGAGTATCCGCGCCTCGGGTACGTCGAGCGCCTCGGCGGCATAGAGCAGGAACAGCCCGATGCCGGCCGATCCCGAGATGATGTCGGTCGTGTCGTTCCACTCGACGCCGGCCCCGCGCGTCACCGCGCGCTCGCGCAGCCGCGTCACGACGCGCCGGGCGCCGTCGCGGTAGCGCGCCTCGCCGGTGTGCCGTGCCACCTCGCTCAGGACGAAGCCGATGCCGGCCAGCCCGGTGTAGAGGCCGGGATCGGTCTGCGCATCGAGCGCCGCCAGGAGCGCGTCCGCGCCGGAGCGCGCGGTCGCGAGGTGCGCCGGATCGCCGGTGGCGCGATGCAGCTCGACGTAGAAGAGCACGACGCCCGCCGACCCGGAGTAGAGGTCGGCGCTCGCCGAGTCTGCGTCCTTGGGGTCGGCCAGCCAGGTCGTACCGCGCGGCGTCCGGATCGCGGCGGTCTGGATGAAGCGCGCCGCATCGACGGCGGCTGCCAGGTGCGGCCGGTCCGGGGCGAGCGGCGGCGGGAGCGACACGAGGATCGGCATGACGCAGCAGATCAGCGTTCGTATCATGCCCCCTCGTCCCCGTGACCGGGGATGATCTCAGAACTGGAGTTTGAAGGCGAGCTGGACGCTCTGCGGCAGGTTGAACTGGCTGGTGACCTTGCCGAAGTTGGCGCTGGCGGGGTCGGTGCCCGGCGCCGCGTAGATGGTCTGGTTGAAGGCGTTCAACAGCTCGACATTGACCTGCCCGCGGATCCGCGACGTGATCGACAGGCGCTTGACGAACGACATCTGCCATTCGTTCAGCGCCTGGCTGCGCAGGGTGCCGACGCGGTGCGGGAAGTAGCGCAGGTTGTTGGCCAGGCGGATGCGCGGATCGTTGCGCTGCTTGACCGGGTCGACGACGCCATTGGTCTGCACCGCCGCGTCGGCGAAATAGAAGCCGGAGAGGTCGAACACCGGCTGGGTGACGTCGCCCGAGTAGCTGGCCGACAGGCTGCTCGGGTCGCCGTCGAAATAGAGGTTCCGGCTGCGATCGGCGAAGCTGATCGGCCGTCCGCTCTGCAGTGACGCGATCGCCGTGACCGTCCAGTCGCCAACGAGCGCGTTGACGACGCGGCCGGCGTTGCCGCCCCACCGGCGTCCATGGCCGAACGGCAGCTCGTAGATGCCCGAGAAGGCGAACCGGTGCGGGACGTCGGCGTCCGCGGCGGCTTCGGTCGGCGCCTCGTCGGTGTAGTTGAGCACGTAGGTGCGGTCGGTGAACGCCGACCAGGTATAGGCGAACATCGCCGTGTAGCCCTGCGAGAAGCGCCGCTCGAGGCGGCTCTGGAGGGCGTGGTAGTTCGACGAACCGTCGTAACGCCAGGTGAGGAGATCCTGGAAGTGGGGGAGCGGCCGCAGGAGCTGCTGCCGCTGGGTCGTCGAGCCGTTCAACGTCTCGCCCGGCAGCAGCCCGGCGAACGGGTTGGCGACGTTGGCGGTCACGAAGTTGATGGTCGCCTGGTCGCGCGTGCGCGACGTCGACAGGTACTGCCGCGGCAGGGTGTTGTCGTTCTGGTCGCGGCTCAGATCGTAGCCGTGCGACCCGACATAGCCGATGTCGAGCAGCCACTGCGCCGGCAGCTCCCGCTGCACGCTGAGGGCCCAGCGCGCGTTCTGTTCGTTGCGAACGCCATCCACGTAGGCGAAGCGATCGACCTGGCGCCCGAGGCCGGTGTCGGCGCCAAGGCTGCTGCCCGGCGGCTCGGCCACGCCAGTCGGGAACGGCGTCGCCAGCGTCCCGGTGAAGGTCAGGCCGTTGTCGAGCGTCGGCACGATCGGTGTCTGCTGCGAGAACCCGGCCTGGCGGACGCCGAAGATGACCAGCGGCGACGTGTAGAGGCCGGCCCCGCCGCGCAGCACCGTCTTCGCGTCGATCCGGTAGGCGGCGCCGAGCCTCGGCTGGACGTTGTTGCGGTCCGCGTTCCAGAAGCCGCGGCCGCCGTCACCAGCGAAGCGCAAGCCGCCGGTCACGTCGAAATCAGATGCCGGCCGCTCGGCGATCGGGGCGCGGGCGTAGGCGGCCTCGGCGGCGGCCGCGATGGAGACGGCTGCGTCCGGGTCGAAGCCGCGGATGTTGCGGTCGGCCGAGTCGTAGGTCGCGCCTTCGTACTCGTAGCGCAGGCCGAGGTTCACCGTCAGCCGCTCGCTGACCCGCCAGTCGTCCTGCAGCCACACGCCGTGGTAGCGCGACCAGTTCTCGCGGTCGGCGTTGCGCTCGATGGCGCCGCCGGTCGGCTGGCCGAGGAGGAACGACGCGAACGGCTGGCCGATGGTGATGGCCGGCGAGTTGTCCAGCTGACGCGTGTAGCTGTTGGCGAACTGGTACTGGCCGGCGGCGCGGCCCGGGTTGGTGCCGCTTTCCTGATACAGGCGGAGGTCGTAGCCGGAGCGGACCGTGTGGCGGCCGGCCACGCGCGTGTAGGTCGGCTGGAACGAGTAGATGCTGTGGACGTTGGTGGCGCCGACGTTCTCGCCGATCGCCGAGACGCCGCCGATCTCGAAACGCGGCAGATAGCGCGACGGCCCGAACTGGCTGAGCGTCGAGGCGGGGAAACCGAGCGAAGCCGGGTCGAAGACGCCTTCGTGCTGGCGCACGTTCGGCTCCTGGAAGCGCTGCCAGCCGCCGCGCACGTTCAGCAGCGACCGCGGGCTGGCCGCCCACACGTGGTCGGCGGTGAGGCCATCGTTGATCCGGTACAGGTAGTTGCCGATCGGCCGGAGGCCGTTGACCTCGCCGGCCCAGGCGCCGCGCGATTCGCGGCGGTCGTTGCGCGTGTAGCGGGCGAACAGGCTCTGCGCGCTGCTGATGCGGTGGTCGCCGCGCAGGGAGAGCGAGTAGAAGTCGTCCTGGCGCGGGTTGGCGCTCAGGAAGTTGTTCTGCTGCTGGCTGTCGCCGGCCTGGTTGGGCAGCGGCCAGTACCTGCATGTACTCGCGGGCGATCGGGCTGATGCGGTCCGCCGGCACGACGTTGCCGGGGAACGGCTGGCGCTCGATGCGGCCGTCGGCGCGGCGCACCGCCGTGGCCGGGTCGTAGATCGTGATGCCGGCGGCGAGCAGCTCGGAGAAGTCGCCGTGTGCGCATCTTCTCGGTCGGGACGGTGAACGGGCCGGGCTCGGGGAACTCGTCACGGAGCCGCTCGACGGCGCCGAAGAAGAACGTCCGGTTCTTGACGACGGGCCCGCCGGCGAAGCCGCCGTAGCGGCGGTAGCTCATCTCGGCCTTCGGCCGCCCGGCCGCCGCGAAAAAGGCGTCGTTCCTCGACAGCGCGTCGTCGCGGTAGTACGAGTACGCCTCGCCCTTGAGGCGATTGGTGCCGCTCTTGAGCGTCACGTTCACGGTGGCGCCGGCCGTGTGTCCCTGCTGCGCGTCGAACGAGGCGGTTTCGACCTTGAACTCGGACACCGCACCCGCCGGCGGCGTGAACGCCACGCGACGGCTGCTCGCCATGTTCGGCGTGCCATCGAGGGTGAACTCGTTCCCGCCGGCCGCGCCGTCGGTCACGATGCCGGATGTGCCGGCGTTGTCGAACGGGCGGCTGAATTTCAGATCACCGGTGTAGGCGACGCCAGGCGCGAGTCTGGCCAGGGTGAAGGGATTGCCGTCGGCGAGCGGCAGCAGCGAGATCTGCCGCTCGTCGATGATGTGGCCCTGCGACGCCGAGGCGGTGTCGAGCAGGCTGTGCGCCCTGACCGTCACGACTTCCTGGATCTCGCCGACGTCGAGCGAGAGGTTCACGGTGATGCGGCCGGCGACGCGGACCACGACGCCGTCGCGAACCAGCTTCTTGAATCCGGCCAGCTCGGCCGAGACGCGGTAGGTGCCAGGGTTCAGGAAGGCGGCGACATAGGTGCCTTCACCGTTTGTCACGGTCGGCGCGTCGACCCCGGTCTCGGTGTTGGTGACCGTGACCGTGACGCCCGGCAGCACGGCGTTCGCGCTGTCTGTCACCGTGCCGGTGACCGTGCCCCGGAACTCCTGCGCGGCGGCGGGCGTGCAGGCACACGCGACCAGGAACCAGGCCATCGAGGCCGAGCGCAAGCCACACCAAGGGCGGAACATCGATATCTCCAGAAACCCAGCGTCGCGCCGGAAAACGAGGCAACGAGGCGGCTGTCGGCGTCAGACGACACGTCTGCGCCAGCCTTGCCTGAGCAATCGGCACCGACGGGCTCGGGATGACCGGTCCCGCAAGAAAAACGCCGCCTCGACCGGGTGGTCGGGCGGCGTCGTCCGGCGCGGTGCGGTGCGGTGCGCAGGTCAGCCTAGGTGGCGCACTCTCCGTCCATGATCTCCGGCACGAACTCGTGATCCTCGCCGAGATCGATGTAGTCCTGCGGCGTCACGTCGGCGAGCGTCATCGTCTCGAGGTCGGCGAGCAGCGTCTTGACCTTGGCCGGCTCGACCCGCCGGAAGAACGCCTCCGGCGCCTCGTCGGCCTGCTTCTCGTCGCGATACAGGCCGAGCAGGCGATCGACGACCTGCGGCATGCGGCGGGCCGGCACCTTGGCGCTGATACGGCCGAACTGCGCGCCGTTCTGGTCGACGCCGCCGCCGAGCATGACGAAGTACTGCGGCACCGCCTTGTCGCCGACCTTGCGGATGCTGCCCTGGAAGCCGAGACCGGCGATGTGATGCTGGCCGCAGCCGTTCGGGCAGCCGCTGATCTTGATGTGGAGGTTCGGCGCCAGCGCCGCCACCTCGGGGTTGTCGCGCAGGTGCTGGCCGAGGAGCGAGCCGAGGCCGCGCGACTGCGTCACGGCGAGGCGGCACGACTCGGCGCCGGGGCAGCTCGACCACGTCGGAGACGGTATTGGCGTCGGCGAGGCCGAGGCCGGCCGCGGCCAGCCGCGCGTACAGCCCGTCGAGCGTCCGACGTCCTTCACCCAGCGGAACAGCAGGTTCTGTTCGGCGGTCACGCGCATCGAGCCGTCGCTGTAGGACTCCGACAGATCGGCGAGGACGCGCAGCTGATGACTGGTCAGGTCACCGAGGATGGTGCGTGACGACCGCCATCACGTAGCCGGCCTGCTTCTGCGGCAGCACGTTGGTGCGGCGCCACTTGGCCTTCAGGGCCGCGCTCGGCGCCGGGTCGGGCTGCACGACGGGGACGATGCCGGGGCCGCGGATGTCCTGCGGCTGGCTGACGCGGGTGATGATGTCGAGCACGCTCGGCGGCTCCGGCCGGCTGCCAGTCGGGCGCGACCTCGATCGGCGGGTTCTGCGTGTCGAGCGGCACCGTCGCGCCACCCTCGCCGCGGAACAGCGCCAGCTCGTGCCGGTACTCCTCGACGAAGCGCTCCCAGCCCATCGATCTTGATGAGCCACTTCATCCGGTTGCGCGCCTTGTGCTGGTAGTCGCCGTGCTTGTGGTAGACGCGGACGATGGCCTCGGCGACGTTGAACATCTCGGTCGCCGGGATGAACGACTCGAGCAGCGCGCCGGTGCGCGTCATCGTCGACGGTGCCGCCGGCGACGGTGACGCGGAAGCCGCGGACGCCGTCCTGGATGGCCGCGAACCAGCCGATGTCGTTGATGGCCGCGTAGATGTGATCGGCGGCGCAGCCCTCGAAGGCGATCTTGAACTTGCGCGGCAGCCTGGCGCTCAGCGGATGGCCGAGGAAGTAGCGGGTCAGCGCCTCGCTGTACGGCGTCACGTCGAAGGCCTCGTCGGCGTGGACGCCGGCGTAGGGGCTGGTCGTGATGTTGCGGACCGAGTTGCCGCACGCCTCGCGGGTGGTGAGGCCGGCCGCCTGGATGTGGTCGAGCAGCTCGGGGACGACCGCCAGCGGCACGAAGTGGAACTGCAGGTTCTGCCGCGTCGTGATGTGGCCGTAGCCGCGCGACCAGCGCTCGCCGACGTCGGCGAAGACGCGGGCCTGGTGGGCGTCCATCAGCCCCTGCGGGATCTTGATGCGGATCATCTGGACGCCGTCCTGCCGCTGGCCGTAGGTGCCGCGCAGCAGGCGGAACGAGCGCCATTGGTCGGGGGCGATGCTCGCCGCGCTCGAACTTCTCGAGGGTGCTGCACGAACTCGTCGACGTCGCCTTCCGTGGCGAAGGAGAGACGGGAGCGGCCGAGGGTCTTGGGATCGTCGATGGCTGCCATAAAAACCTGTCGATGCTTACTCGTTGCTGGCCGCCGGCTCGTGCGCGGCGGGATCCGTTACGTGAAGCCCGCCCGAGACGGCGGGCGCCAGCGTCGCGGCGAGCGACACGACGTCGCCGACGACGAGGGTCCCGGGGCTCTCGGGCAGCTGCAGCGGCGCCCCGGCGATCGAGGTCGCCGAGGGTGCCGATCCACGTGCGGGCGTCCGGCGTCGATGCGGCGAAGAGCAGCGCCACCGGCGTCGTCGCCGCCCAGCCGCGGGCGACGAGGCGTCCGGCGATCTGGGCGCGGGTGTTGACGCCCATCAGCACGACCAGCGTCGTGCCCTTGGGCGCCAGCGAGTCGAGCGCCGGTGCGTAGGACGACTCGGCGTGGCCGGAAACCACCAGCACGCCCGAGGCCAGGCCGCGGTGCGTGACCGGGATGCCGGCCAGCGCCGGCGCGGCGATGGCCGACGAGACGCCGGGGACGACCTCGAAGGGCAGGCCCGCCGCGGCGAGGGCCAGCGCCTCTTCGCCGCCGCGGCCGAAGACGTAGGGATCGCCGGCCTTGAGCCGCACCAGCCGCTGCTGCCGCTTGGCGCCGCGGACCAGCAGGCGGTTGATGGTCTCCTGGCTGACCGAGTGCCGGCCGTGCCGCTTGCCGACCGACAGGCAGCGGGCGTGGCTGGCCAGGGCCAGGATGGCGGGGGAGACGAGTGCGTCGTAGAGCACGACGTCCGCCGCCCGCAGCCTGGCGTGGGCGCGCTGCGTCAGCAACTCGGGGTCGCCCGGACCGGCGCCGATCAGCGAGACGAGGCCCCGCGGAAACGACTCCGGAGTCCTCGCCCGTTCGGACTCCGGAGTCGAACCCTGTTTCGACCCGCGATTGCGGGGGAATCCTCGACGGGCTCCGGAGTCGTCGTCGGGGTGGACTCCGGAGTCGACTCCGGGGCGAACAGCGCCGATTCGACGGCCGGCTCGACCTGGCCTTCGTGGTGGGCGCGGCCGACGTAGATGGCGTTGAGCGCCCGCAGCAGCTCGGGGCGGCGCGCCTCCATCGGGATGCCGGCGGCCTTCCAGCGGAAGCGCTCGGCGTCGGCGACGCGCAGCCAGGCGTGCAGGTCGGCCGGGCAGCAGGCGATCGAGGCCCTCGCGGAGCAGGCCGGCCAGCGCCGGGGCCCGGCCCGACGTCGAGATCGCCAGGATCACGTCCTCGCGCTTGACGATCGCGCCGAGATAGACCGACGCGTTCGGCGGATCGTCGACGGCGTTGACGAACAGGTGGCGCGCCGCCGCCGCGGCGGAGACGGCCCGGTTGACCTCGGGCGGCGCGGCCGCGACCACGTACCACGCGCCGTCGAGGTCGGCGATCTCGAACGGCCGGCGGTGGATCGTGACCGGCAGCGCCTCGATCTCCGAGTGGACGACGGGCGCGACGACGGTGATGTCGGCTTCCGCGTCGAGCAGGGCCTTCAGCTTCGAGGCGGCGACCGGGCCGGCGCCGACGACGAGGACGCGCTTGCCGGTCAGGCGCAGGAACGCCGGGAACAGCGCCGGGACGGCGGCCGCGGGGCGACGGTCGGCGTCGTTCATGCGCGGGGCTCCGGGCGGATGTCGGGGGCGTCGGCGGCGGGCGTCAGCGGAATCACGTGCAGCCCGCACTCCGTCTTCTCGTTGCCGCGCCAGCGGCCGGCGCGGTCGTCCTCGCCGTCCTTCACCTGGCTGGTGCAGGTGCGGCAGGAGATGCTGGGGTAGCCCTGGTCGTGGAGCGCGTTGTAGGGCACGTCCCACTCCTTGATGTAGGCCCAGACGGCGTCCTTCTGCCAGCGGACGAGCGGGTTCACCTTGACCAGGCCGTTCTTGGCGTCCCACTCGATGGGCAGCGCCGAGGCGCGGTGGTTGGTCTGGTCGCGGCGGATGGCGGTGACCCAGGCGTCATAGCCCTTGAGCGCCGGGCCGAGCGGGGCGACCTTGCGCAGCGCGCAGCACTGCTCCGGTTGCCGCTCCCACAGCTTGTCGCCGTAGGTCTGCGCCTGCTCCTCGAGCGTCTGGGCCGGGCGGATGCCCTTGATGGTGATGCCGTAGCGCTCCTCGAGCCGCTTCCACAGGTCGTAGGTCTCGGGGAAGAGCACCCCGGTGTCGAGGGTGAAGATGTCGACCGCCAGGCCCATCCGGGCGACCAGGTCGATGATCACGCAGCCCTCGGCGCCGAAGCCCGTCGCCAGCGTCAGCCGGGGCGCGAACGAGGTCTCCGCCCACCGCAGCGTCCGCTCCGCGCCCCAGGCCTCGGCCCGCACGCCGAGCTCGTTCCAGGTCGTGGACGGCGTGAAGAGCGACGAAGCCGTGGAGCCGCCGTGGATGCCATAAGGGTCCGTGGAGCGCGATCACCCGTGAAAAACGAAAAGGCCCGGATGGTGGTGAACCATCCGGGCCCGAACTTGTTGCACCGATAGAGGAAGACCGGCGTTCGGCCTGCGTCAGTCGTCTTCCTGCTCAGTCAGCACACGGGCCCGGAGGTTCCTCGAGAACCTCGCGCTACAACAACAGCAACAGATCACCGTTGCGGCTTGGACCATGGCCGGATGCACGGATCCATGGTCGCCGGGAACGCCCCGGCTCGTCAAGGGGAACCCTGGCATGGCGGCCATGTCCGGCGGAGGCCGGGCCCGTGCCGACGCCGGCGGCCCGGTAGCGGGGGCCGAGCCGTAACGTAAAAGGGCCGCGCCAGCCCCGAGGGTGGCGCGGCCTGAGAACACGGATCCCGGCTCCCGAGGAGCCGGACCCGGCGTCGAACCTGTCTCGTCGGCCGGCTCCTAGAACGAGAACCGGGCCGAGAAGCGAATCACGCGGGGCAGCTGGTAGTCGTTGACCTGCAGGAACAGCGGATTCTGGACGCGCGGCGTTGCGCCGCCGCCAGGAAGTCGACGCGGCCGGCGTAGAAGTCGGCTTCGCTGAACTCGACCGTTCGACGTTCTGCAGCTGCGTCATGTTCTTGTTGATGGCCGTCTTCTGGTCGAACAGGTTGATGATGTCCATCCCGACCACGACGCTCCGCGCGCCGAGGCGGAACGAGTGGCTGGCCGTGAAGTCCGTCTGCGAGATGGTCGGCGTCCGGCCATCGCTCAGGCGGCCCAGGTACTGGATCGGGAAGCTGCTGCCGGCGATGGCCGCGGCCTCGCGCGTCACCGGGATGCCGCTGGCGACGTACTCGTTGATGCCGAGCAGCGTGCCGAACGGCAGCTCGTAGTTCGCCTGCACCTTGAACTGGTGCGGACGGTCGGTCGGCAGGCGGCCGAGGACGACGTCGCCGCGGCCGTCGAACGCCATCAGCGGGTAGTCGAACGAGCGGCCGACGTTCGGGCTGGTGCGGCCGTTCTCGTCCGTCTGCGACAGGCCCGGGTAGTTCCCGTAGAGGCGGCTGATCGTGTAGCTGGCGCGCGCGCTCCAGCGATTCGACAGGCGCTTGTCGACGGTCAGCTCGAGGGCGTCGTAGTCGCGGACCGCCTTCGGGAACGGACCGACCGCGGTGCCGTCGCCGAGGAACACCGTCGACGGCGTCGCCGAAGCCCGGGTTGCCGATCGTGTAGATCTCGTTGCCGTCGGCGTCGAGCTGGCCGACGTCCTCGATCGCGCGATCGATCTGCTTGTGGATGTAGCGGGCGCCGACCGCGAGGTGCTTGCCGAGCTCGCGCTCGAGGCCGAACGCCACTTCCTGCAGCTTCATCGGCTTGATGTCCGGATCGACCGTCTCGTCACCGATCGCGTTCGACGGGTGGCGCATGTCGATCGGGCCGCGGAGCAGACGGCCCGGGCACGCCGGCGGGCAGCCGGCCGGATCGAGCGTCTGCCAGTCCGGCGTGTCGAGCGTGTAGTAGTACTCGAGCCACTTCTGGCCGCCGAACGAGCCCTGCGGCAGCTCCAGCTTGAAGATGTCGTAGTAGATGCCCCAGTTGCCGTAGAGCTTCGTCCGGCCGTCGCCGGCGACGTCGTAGGCGAAGCCGAGGCGCGGCGCCAGCTTCTCGCCGAAGCCCCACTCGATCGCGACCGGCGAGATGCCGTCCGCCGTCGTGTAGGACGGGACGCTCTCGTTCTCGGTGCGGAGGCCGAGGTTCAGCGTCAGGCGATCGTTCACCGACCACGAGTCCTGGATGAACAGGCCGACGTTGGTGTTGGCGATGTTGCCCTCGACGCTGAAGCCCTGGTCCGGGTTCACGCCGTTGCTGCGCACCTGGTAGTAGCCGAACGTGCCGCGGCCGAAGCCGGTCAGCGTGGCGTTCCAGTTGATCGCGGATCAGGTTCTGCTGCTCGGAATCGAGCACGTTGTTGGCGATCCGGTCGAACTGGACGCCGCCCTTGATCGTGTGGTTGCCGGCGAAGTTGCCGTAGTAGGTGCCGTCGACCTGGAAGTTGCCGCGACCGAAGATGTTCCGCGTGACGCTGCGGTTGGTCGGGATGTTCGAGAAGCCGGTCGGGCGCTGCAGGTCGCCGGCACGCCCGCCAGACCGATGTTCGTCGTGCTGGGGAACGTTGAAGCGGGTCTCGTTCGGGATGCCCTCGTTGTACTGGTCCTGACTTGTAGTAGCCGCCGCGGGCGCTCGAGGAAGAACTTGTCGCTGGCCACCCAGTTGTAGTCGCCCGACAGCGAGTAGTTCGGCCGGATGTCGTTGGTGTCGAGCAGCGCCGTCGCCGCCGTCGTGCCGTTCTCACCGGGCATCGCGCGGCCCGGCAGGACGCCGATGATGTTGCGCTTGGCCGAGTTGAAGGCGATCTTGCCGCGCGTGCTGTTGGTCAGCTGCGACGTGGCGTTGGCCGACAGGTAGTGCGTGTTGTCCTTCTGCTCGCGGACGACCGGCGTGCCGTTGCTGAACTGCGTCGAGCGCGTCGGTCTTCTCGAGCGACGGCAGGTAGCTGCCGAAGAACCACAGCTTGTCCTTCAGCACCGGGCCGCCGACGCCGATGCCGGGCTCGACGCGACGCGCTTCCTTCCTTCGGCAGCGTGACGTACTCCGACGGCCCGGTTGTTGGTCGGCAGCAGGCGCAGCGTCCGGCGCTCGGCGCCGTTCAGGCCGTCGTTGTTGAAGTAGAGGTCGGCGTCGCCGCGGAAGTCGTTGCTGCCCGAGCGCGTGATCACGTTGATCACGCCGCCGGTCGAGCCGCCGAATTCGGCGGCGTAGCCCGACGACTTGACCTGGACCTCCTGCACGAAGTCGAGCGACATGCGCTTGCCCTGCATGCCCGACTGCGGGTTGGTCGTCTCGACGCCGTCGATGATGAAGCGGTTCTCGCCGGCGGTCGCGCCGTCGATGGTGATGCCGCCCGACTTGGCCTCGAAGTTGGCGCCGGGCGCCTGCGTGACGACCGTGCTGAAGTCACGGCCCTTCGGCAGCTTCACGAACTGATCGGCCGTGATGCTGTAGGCGCGCTGGCTGCTCTTGACGTCGATGAGCGGCTGCTCGGACGTCACCTGGACGGTTTCCGACAGGCCGGACACGCCGAGCGCGACGTCGAGCGACCTTGGTCTGGCCGAGCGTCAGTTCGACGCGCGAGAACGTCCGCGGCGTGAAGCCCGAGAGCTTGGCCGTGACTTCGTACGCCCCGGGTGCGAGCGACGGGAAGCGGAAGAACCCGCCGGCGTCGCTGACAGCGCTGGCCACCCCTCCCTGCGAGAGGTTCTTGGCATCCACGGTGACACCGGGCAGAACGGCCCCGGTGTTGTCCTTGACGGTGCCTTCAATCGAGGCCCGCTGTTCCTGGGCAGCCGCGGGGGCAGCGAAAAGGCACAAGCCCAGCAGAGCCGCCAGAGTTCGCACACGCATGAAACATCCTCCTGAAAAATAACCGCGCGAGCCTTGCGCCCTGCGGGGTCACCGGACGCCCGGGGCCAGCTGGAAGCTGCCCGGCCCCGAATCGCTTGATCAAAAAATGACGAAGCGGAGCGAATCCGTGACCAGCCGTGGGATAGCAGGTTTCATACCAGTCGCCGAGGTCGGGACGACGTTGGGATTACTGCAGATTGCGCGCGACACGTAGAGCCGTAGATCCAATTTTTCGAATGCAGACGGATCCAGAATGTTGAATACCGGATGGTCGACCGCCCGAACGCGCGCGGTATCGACCGCTGCCGGACGGTCGGCACGCGGTCGCGGTGATAGAGTGCGCGGCGAATCGCCATGCGGTGGCTCGCCCTCGCCGTCGCCCTCGTGGCCGTCTCCCTGACCGGCCACGCCCAGGATCCCGTCTTCCGGGCCGGCGTCGACCTCGTCACGGTCGACGCGATCGTGGTGGACAAGGACGGTCGGCCCGTCACCGGATTCAGGTCGCCGACAAACGCGCCCGTCACCGGCTCACCGCCGACGACTTCGTCCTCACCGTCGACGGCAAGCCGCGCAGATCGACGCCTTCGAGCTCGTCGCCGTGCGCACCGGCGAGACGGCCGGCGGACCGGCGGCTGCCCGACGTCAGCAGCAACGACGTCGCCGAGCCGGCCCGCGTCATCCTGCTCGTCATCGATCGCCACAACATGCGCCTGGGTGACGGCCGCGCCGCGCTCGACGGCCTGAAGGGCCTGATCGACAACCTCGTCGCCGCGCGATCGCCTCGGCCTCGTGACGATGCCGGGCGGCGGCCCGGTCATCCCGCCGACCGGCGATCATCAGGCCGTCATCGAGGCGATCGGCCGCATCCGCGGCATGGACGCGCCGCCGGCCGATCCCGCAGCTGCTGATGACGATCAGCGAGGCCATCCGCATCGACCGCCGCATCCCCGGCGCGATGACGCGGGTCAGCGAGCGCAACTGCATCGGCGGCGGCACGCCGCGGCCCGGAGGACACGACGCCGGATGCGATCAGCGGCCGGCTGCCGATGGCCCTGCAGTGCGAGGTCCGCATCGCCACGCGAGGCCGGCCGCTACGTCCGCGAGACGCGCGCCCGCAACATGGACGCGCTGGCCGCGCTCGAGACGGTGCTCGACAGCCTGCGCGACGTACGATGCGCGCAAGACGATCGTCTACGTCTCGAACGGCGTCGCCTTCGACAACGAGATCCAGGGCCGTCTCCGCAGCGTCGGCGCGAAGGTCGCCGCCGCCGGCGCGACCTTCTACGCCATCCAGATGTACACGCCGCCGATGGACGCCACCGCGTCGGGGCTGGCGCCCGACTGGGAAGAGGATCGGCGGATCCGCGGCGAGGGCCTCGACTACCTCGCCGGCGTCAGCGGCGGCGCGCTGTTCCGGCCGGTCGCCGGCCTGGGCACCGACCGCGGCGCGGATCGCGCGCGAGACGTCGGCCCGCTACGCGCTCGGCTTCCAGATGCAGCCGGCCGATCGCGACGGCAAGCGGCACGACATCAAGGTCGCGCTGCGACGCGAGCGCGGCGCTGACCGCTCCGCCACCGCACCGAGTTCGTCGCCGAGACGCGACGCGCCGCCTCGGGGACGTCCCGGAGACGCTGGGCGCGGCGCTGAGCGCCCCGGTGATGCTGCAAGCGGTCCCGATGCGCGTCGCCACGACGCTGGTGCCGGACGGCTCGGGGCAGCCCAAGGTGCTGATGGCGGCGGCGGTCGGCGCCTCGGCACTGACCGGTCGCTACGCCCGCACGCGGCTCGCCTACGAAGTGCTGGACGCCGACGGCCGGCGCTATGGCGCGACCGAGGAGGTCGACGCGGTGACGCCGCTCTACACGGTGGCGATGCGGCTGAAGCCCGGGCGCTATCGCGTCAAGGTGGCCGCCAAGGACGCCGAGGGGCGCCTCGGCAGCGTCGAGCATCCGTTCGAGGTCACCGCCGCACCAGCCGAGGGCCTGCACGTGGGCGGCGCGATGCTGTTCCGCGACGGCCCGGACGGCACGCCGATCCTGCTCGTCGACGTCCCGGAAGCGGAGCGCCAGATCGGTCTGCACGTGTTCCTGCACGCGGCGCAGGCGACGGCGATGGACGGCCTCGGCGCCAACGTCGACGTGACGCACCTCGACGAGACCGTGAGTCGCTTCAACGGCCCGCTGGCGGTCACCTGCGACAAGGCCGGCACCGGCTGCGAGCTCGATGGCAGCCTGCCGACGGCGCGGTGGCCGGCCGGCCGCTATCGCGCCGACATCGCGGTGTTGAAGAACGGCACGCCGGTCGCCCGGGTGACCCGCGCCTTCGAGGTCGTGCCGGTCGTCGGGGCCGAGACCCCGGCGGCCGTGCCGCCGCCGACGACCACCTCGGCCTCGCCGGCGCCGCCGACCGCGCCGCGCTCCGCGCTGCTCGACGGCGTCCTGTCGAAGGCGACGGCCTACGCCGAGCGCTACGCCGACGCGCGCGGTGTCGACCATCTCCGAGGAGCGCTACGTCCAGGCGATCGTCGACAGCCCGATCATCGATCGCAGGGTGGCGCTGGCGTGGCGGGAGAATCCCGACGAGTCGCGCAAGAAGACGCCCGGCGTCGCGCTGCGGCGCCAGATCGCCGCCGACATGCTGATGGTGAAGTCGAACGCCGGCTACCTGGTGCCGTACCGGGACGTGGCCGCGGTCGACGGCCGGCCGGTCAAGGATCGCGACACCCGCGCCATGCAGCTGTTCACGTCGGGCGGCGCGCCGTCCGCGGCAACGCTGCGGCGGATCACGGAGGAAGGCGCTCGCTACAACCTGGGCAACGTGCGCCGCACGGTCAACGTGCCGACCATGGGGCTGCTCGTCCTCGACCCGCGCCACATCGGCCGCTTCGAGTTCGAGATGGCCGGCAGCGAGGCCGTCGACGGCGTCGAGACCTCGGTGGTGCGGTTCCGCGAGAAGCGCGGCCCGACGCTGATCCAGACCGGGCGCGGCGACGACGTCTTCTCGTTCGGCCGGCTGTGGCTGGCGGCCGACGGCAGCGTGCGGCAGTCGGCGTTCCAGATCGAGGAGCGCGCCAGCGGCGTGCGGATTCGCGTCGACGTGACCTACCGCGACGTGCCGTCGCTGGGCCTGCTGCTGCCGGCCGAGATGCGCGAGACCTACACCAACGTCCCGGGCGATCGGCTGCGCTCGATCGAGAGCCGCGCCACTTACCAGAACTTCCGCGTCTTCACGGTGACGACGTCGGAAGGCGCCGCCGAGATCCGCTAGGCGGCGGCCGTCCGCTCACGGCCACGAAGCCCTGGAGCTGCCTGGGATATCCATCGCACGGGACAGTTCGTCCAGTGGCGGCGGGGCGTAGGTGAACGCACCCGCCGCGAGGTCTCGCATGAACACCTGCATGGCCTGGCGCTCGTTGCGCAGGAAGTCGTCGAGTTCAGCGAGCACCAACGCCGGCACGTATCGAGCGCGAGCTCGATCGATAGCGCTCCGAAACAGACGATGATCGGGTGCGCCCTCGACGAGGTAGTCCAGCAGCGCCCCCGTATCGCAAATCAGGGCCGCGGTGCTACCGGCCATGGGCGAAGAGCTCGCCCTCGTCGCCGCGCTCGGTCAGCGTCCGGACGAGGCCCGCACTTCTCGGTTTGGGATGCCGGCGATACTGTTCGAGCACGAGCGCGAGGTGTTGTCGAATGAACTCCGAACGGGAAACGCCCCTCTCGCGGGCCGCGCGCGAGAGAAGACGGTCGTCCTCGGGATCCAAGGCAATAGTCGTCGCCTTCTTCCTCGAAAGTGCCATGGAAGTCATATGACTCGACGGTAGCCGACGGTCAAGCGGGCGGCGCTCTGCGGCGTGCGTCGAGTGGGGCGCATCGGCGCGTTCACCGCGACAGCCTGGCGAGCTTCGCCTTCGCCAGCGCCTTCCACTGCCGATCCTCGGGTGCCCACTCGGGGTTGAGTGGGGCGTCGAGCACCTGCTGCAGCGCCGCCCGCGCGTCGGCCTTGCGGCCCATGTCCTCGAGCGTCTCGGCGAGGAAGAACCAGCTCGCCGTGCTCTGCGCGTCGTAGGTGAGCGACGTGCGCAGGTGCTGCTCCGACTTCTCGTTGCTGCCGCCGAAGAGGCCCGGCACCTTGTAGTACCAGCGGCCGAGGGCGCGGTCCGCCGACCCGGCGTCGTAGCCGGCGTCGAGCCGCAGCACCTCCTCGAGCTCGGCCTTGATCGCCTTGCGGTACTTGAGGCCCTGGCTCATGCCGAACGACTCGGCCAGCGCGCCCATGTTGGCGGCCAGCCAGAAGTGCCCCTCCGGTCGTGCCGGCTGCAGCGCGATGGCGGTGCGCGCCGCCGCCATGCCGGCCTCGAGTGAGGCCCGCCGCCCCGCGGCCGCGCCGTTGGTCCCGAGGTAGTAGCGCGCCCGCGACAGCTTCCACGCCGCCTCGACGTCGGTCGGGGTCGAGGCCAGGCGCGCCGCCCAGGCGTCCGCCGCGCGTGCCGCCATCCCCGATTCCTCACGTCGCGCGTAGAGCGCGTCGGGCGTCGATGTCACCTCGGCCTGGCCTCGCGCGTCCAAGACGGAGATGGCTGAAACCATGACGTACAATGCCAGCGCCATGCAGGATCTCGTCCGCCAGATCCTCGCCGAGCTCGGCGAGAACCCCGACCGCGAGGGCCTCACGGCCACGCCGCGCCGGGTCGAGAAGTCGCTCAAGTTCCTCACCAGCGGGTACGCCGTCGACATCGAGACGCTCATCAATCAGGCCCTCTTCACGGTCGACTACAGCGAGATGGTCATCGTGAAGGACATCGATTTCTACAGCCTCTGCGAGCACCACCTGCTGCCGTTCTTCGGCAAGTGCCACGTCGCCTACCTGCCGCGCACCAAGGTGATCGGGCTCAGCAAGATCCCGCGCATCGTCGACGCCTTCAGCCGCCGGCTCCAGGTGCAGGAGCGGCTCACCAACGAGATCGCCGGCACCATCCAGGAGGCCGTCGATCCGCTCGGCGTCGCCGTCGTCATGGAGGGCACCCATCTGTGCATGGCGATGCGCGGCGTCGAGAAGCAGCACTCGTCGGCGGTGACCAGCGCCATGCTCGGCACGTTCCGCGACGACGCGCGCACCCGCTCCGAGTTCCTCACCCTGATCCGCCGCGGCTAGGCGGTCACCCGCCTGCGCTCGGTCCGTCCGGTGGCGGCCCCGCCTCGACGGGGTCGCTGGCCGGCGCCGGTCGCGTCGTGCCGCCGAGGATGTGGCGCACCCGCGCCACCAGCACGTCGAGCGCGAACGGCTTCTGCAGGAAGGCGTCGCCGAGCCCGCCTGGGCCGTCCGGGCCGAAGGTGCGATCGGCGTAGCCCGACATGAACAGCACCGGCAGGCCCGGCTGGAAGTCGAGCGCGTCGCGGGCCAGCTCGCGGCCGTTGCGGCCCGGCATGATGACGTCGGTCAGCAGCAGATCGATCGGCGCGCCGTGGCCCTTGAGGCGGGCCAGGGCCGACGTCGCGTCCTCGGCCGAGAGGACGGCGTAGCCGGCCCGCTGCAGCGTGCTGGTCACGAGATGCCGCACCGGTGTCTCGTCCTCGACGACCAGGATCGTCCGCCCGCCGCGCTCGCCGTCGAAGCCGGCGAAGAACGGGTGCGGATCGACGCCGATCGCGAACTCGGGCGGCAGCGCCAGCGGCAAGGTGATCGCGAAGGTGGTGCCGACGCCGCGATGGCTCTCGACGCGTGATGCGGCCGCCGCTCTCGGAGACGATCGCGTAGACGGTCGAGAGGCCGAGGCCGGTGCCCTTGCCGCGGGCCTTGGTGGTGAAGTACGGCTCGAAGAGGCGGGCCAGCACGTCCGGCGACATGCCCTGGCCGGTGTCGCCGAGGCGCAGCACCACTTCCGGCGCCGACAGCACGTCGTGTCCGACCTCGTAGGCGCGCAGCTCGATGCCCGCGGCGATGCGCAGCTCGCCGCCTTCGGGCATCGCGTCGCGGGCGTTGGCGGCGAGGTTGAGCAGCACCTGCTCGATCTGGCCGCGGTCGGCGACGATCCACTTCGGCTCGGGCGACGGCTCGACGACGAGGGCGATGTCGGACGCCCAGCAGGCGGCAGAGCATCGGCTGCATCGCGCCGATCGCTTCGTCGAGGTCGAAGGTGGTCGGCAGCAGCACGCGCTTGCGGCTGAAGGCGAGCAGCTGACCGGTCAGCCCGGCGGCGCGGCGGCCGGCGGAGAGGATCTCCTCGAGGTCCTCGCGCACCGGGCTGTCGGCTTCGAGGATCGCCAGCACCGTCTCGCTCAGGCCGTTGATGACCATCAGCACGTTGTTGAAGTCGTGCGCGACGCCGCCGGCGAGGCGGCCCAGGGCCTCCATCTTCTGCGACTGGCGCATCTGCCCTTCGAGGTCCTTGCGCGGCGAGTCGTCGAAGACGTAGCCGTTGATCGACATCAGCTCGCCGTCGCCGTCGAAGCGCCCGACCAGGCTCTCGATGACCGGCACGACGCGGCCGTCGACGCGCGCCAGCGTGCTCTCGTGCTGACGCACGGCGCCGTCGCGCCGGACCCGCTCGACCATGGTGGCGAGGCCGCCGTCGGGGTAGAGCGCGCCGAGGTTGGCGCCGAGCGCGTCGGCGAGCGACGGGGAAGCCGCAGATCTGGACGAAGGCGGGATTGCAGCTGCGGATCTGGCCGTTCGGCGAGGCGACGAAGATGCCGGCGAGGTTCTCGTCGAAGGCCTGGCGGTAGCGTTCGTCGCTCTGCTGCAGCGCCTCCTCGACGCGGCGTCGATCGGTGACGTCGCGGGCGGCGCCCTCGAAGCGCGGTCGGCTGGCCGTCGACGACGACCAGCCGCAGGTGCAGGCCGACCCAGACCGTGGCCTGGCCGCGTGTCTGCAGCGGCAGCTCGAAATACGTGTCGGACAATCTACGCTCGAGCTGGCGCGTGTAGAAGGCGCGGGCCTCGTCACGGGCGTCCTCGCGCACGAGCGACAGCGCCGTCGCGTCCGATCAGCTCGGCGACCGGGTGGTGCAGCGTCCGCGTCGCGGCGTCGTTGACGTAGGTGAGGCGGCCGTCGACGCCCGGCGACGAACAGGATGTCGCTCGAGAGATCGACCAGCCGGCGATGCCGGTCGGCGTCGTCGGGCGGGCGGGCAGAGTCGTCGGTCATCGGTGTGTCACAACGGGCGGCGTGCGCCGGCTCCGGCCACCGAGGCGGTATGCTTGCTCCGTGCCCCGGACCCTGGTCGATCGTCGCGTCGTCGTCATCATCCTACTCGCGCTCGCGGCGGCTGTGTCAGCCGACGCGCAGACCTCGCGGACGCGGAAGAAGCCGGTGGCCAGGCCGGCGGCCAAGGCCGCGGCGCCGGCCCGCGCCGGCGGCCCCGATCCGCGAAGCGCCGCTGATGCAGTGTCCGTCGATCCTCGGCAACGGCGCGACCACGCAGCGCCTCTATTGCGACGTGCTCGGCGGCACCGATCCGGCCGCCGGCCTGCGCGTCACGCTGCCGCCGCACGCCGGGCCGCTGACGCTGTCGTTCACCCTGCACAACCGGCAGACCTACTCCGAGAGCGAGGTGAAGGCCGGCCGGGCCTTCGCCCGCTACACGGCCACGCTGCGCGTCGCGTCGGGCACCGGCGAGGTCCTCGGCGAGGCGGTGGTCCGCAGCGAGTTCCGGACCGAGAAGGATCTGGTCGAGCGGATCGGCGGCGGGGCCGGGCCCGGCGGCGATCAAGGCGGTGGCGCCGACCGGCGCCGAGCCGGTCGTGCTGACCGTGCCGGAGACCGTCGACCGAGGTCGTGATCACCGGAGCGCGCCTGACCATCGAGCGGATCGGCGGCACGGAAGTCGTGACCGCGCCCGGGCGACCCTACGCGGTCGTCAGCGGCGGTGGAGATCGAGTATCGGCCGGCGCCGCCGCCGGCCCCGCCCAAACCGCGGCGTCCACGCCGCTGAGTGCAGCCCTGAAGCCTGTGCACATTCTCATCGCCGACGACGATTCGGTTTCCCGCACGCGTGCTGGTCCGCACGCTCGAGCTCTGGGGCCACGAGGTCGCGGTCGTCGTCGACGGGCTCGAGGCCTGCGCGCAGTCTGATCATGCCCGGCGCGCCGCTGCTCGCCATCCTCGACTGGGGCATGCCCGGGCTCGAAGGCCCCGAGGTCTGCCGCAAGGTGCGCGCCGCGACGCTGCGCCTGCAGCCCTACCTCGTGATGCTGACGGCGCGGCACACGCCCGAGGACCTGGCCGAGGCGCTCGAAGCGGGCGCCGACGACTTCCTGTCGAAGCCGTTCAACCGCGTCGAGCTGATGGCCCGGCTGCATGCCGGCATGCGCATCCTCAACCTGCACCGGGCGCTGACCGACCGCATCCAGGAGCTCGAAGAGAGCCGCCAGCGCGAGCACCACCTGCGGACGCTGATGCCGATCTGCTCCTACTGCAAGAAGATCCGCGGCGACAAGCACGACTGGGAGCCGATCGACCAGTACCTCGCCGAGCACGGCTACCGCTTCACGCACGCGGTGTGTCCGACGTGCCTCGAGACGGTCGGCACGCTGCCGCCGATGCCGCGCGTCTAGCCCGGCCAGTGCCCGACCGCGCCGCGCCTCACGCCGATCGGGTCGAGCGACCGCGTGAACAGCGTCTTGCCGTCGCGATCGTGCAGCGTCACGGTCGCGGCGCGCGTCCGCGGATCGATGGCGATCTGCCCGAAGAACTGCAGCGCGTCGCTCGGCGGCCGGTTCGGCTTCGGCGCGACCGAGGTGAAGACGGCCTCGGGCCCGAAGGTCGCGTCGAGGACGCCGGGACCGAACGTGCCGGCGTGCAGCGGGCCGGCCACGAACTCCCAGAAGGGATCGAAGTCGGTGTAGGTGGCGCGCGCCGGATCGTAGCGGTGGGCGGCCGCGTAGTGGATGTCGGCGGTCACGAACATCACGTTGCGGATGCGCCGGCGCTTGATCGCGGTGAGCAGCGCGGCCACTTCGTGCTCGCGCCCGAGCGTCCGCGGATCGCCGTTGGCGAAGCCTTCCTGCAGCGGCCCGTCGGGCACGACGACGCCGATCGGCTGGTCGCAGGCGATGATCTTCCACGTCGCGGTCGAGCGCGCCAGCGCCTCCTCGAGCCAGGCCCGCTGTGCCGCCGCCAGCAGGGCGGTCTCGGGGCCGGCGGCCGGCTGCAGGTTGGCCGTGTTGGGCCCGCGATAGCTCCGGCAGTCGAGCACGAACACGTCGGCGAGCGGGCCGCGCCGCACGACCCGATAGACCTGCCGCGGATCGCGGCTGGCCGCGCCCGCCGGCCTGGCCGCGGATCGGGGCGTAGTCGAAGAACGCCTGCTTGGCCCGGGCCGCGAGCACCGCCACCTGCTTCTCGCTGTAGCGCGCCTCGATGCCGGCGGCGCCGAGCACCTCGGTCGGGTACCAGTTGTTCAGCACCTCGTGGTCGTCCCACTGCGCGACCATCGGCACCTCGGCGTTGAAGGCGCGCAGGTGCGCGTCGCGCAGGTTGTAGCGGTAGCGGCCGCGGAACTGCTCGAGCGTCTGGGCGACCTCGCCGACGCCGTCCTCGACCAGGTTGCGCCACGTCGACCCGTCGTCGAGGCGCACCGTCTCGGCGATCGGGCCGTCGGCGTAGATGAGATCGCCGGAGTGGATGAAGAGGTCCGGCTCGACCGCGCGCATCGACGCGAAGGTCTTCATGCCGCCGTGCGACTCGTCGAGCCCCCAGCCCTGGCCGCAGACGTCGCCGCCCCAGACGATCCGCACCGGCGCGGCCGTCCGGGCCGGCGTCCGGAAGGCGCCGCGGACGGGCTCGCTGCGGGCGCCGTCGGCCCCTTCGAAGCGCGCTTCGTAGACGATGCGCTGGCCCGGCGGCAGGCCGGTGAGATCGAGCCGGGCGGTGAAATCGTCGGCGGCCGAGGTCGGAGCGGACACCCGCTCGCGGGCGCCGGTCAGCGCATCCGTCGTCCCGTAGCGGACGCGCAGCCGCGCCGGCCGGTCGGTCCGGCACCAGACGATGGCCCGATCGGCCTCGACGTCGCCGCTCTGGACGCCTGAGGTGATCAGCGGCCGCGCCGACGCGTCGCGCTGGACCGCCGGGGCTGCCTGAGCCAACAGGGGAGCCGCGGCGGACATCTGCAGAAAGCGGCGGCGGGTCAGCGATGAGCGGAGGGAATCGTCGTCGTGCATGGGCGTCGGGCTCGGGCTCGGACTCGCGCCGGACGCGACATCGGCGCGTCCGGCCTGCTAGGATCGTGAGGATGTCAGTCTACGATCTCGTCATCGTCGGTGCCGGCCCGGCCGGTCTCGCCGCGTCGATTGCCGCCACCGGGCACGGGCTGCGCCACGTCGTGCTGGAGAAGGGCGTCATCGTCAACACCATCCTGCACTTTCCCCTGCAGATGGTCTTCTTCACGACGCCCGAGCTGCTCGAGATCGGGAACCTGCCGTTCGTCACGCCCTACGAGAAGCCGACCCGCGCCGAAGCGCTCCGCTACTATCGCCGCGTCGTCGACACCTTCCAGCTGCCGATCGAGATGGGGCAGACGGTGTCGTCGGTGACGCGCGAGGACGAGCACCTCGTCGTGGCCACGACGACCGACGACGGGCCGCGGACGTGGACCGCGCGCACGGTGGTCATCGCCACCGGCGCCTACGACCTGCCCAACCGGATGGACATCCCGGGCGAGGACTTGCCGCACGTCTCGCACTACTACACCGAGGCGCACCCGTGGTTCCGCAAGAACGTCGTCGTCGTCGGCGGCGCCAATTCGACGGCCGATGCCGCGCTGGAAATGCATCGCGCCGGCGTCAAGGTGACCATCGTCCACCGCCGGCGAGGACTGGGGGAAGGGCCTCAAGTACTGGGTGCGTCCCGACCTCGAGAACCGGGTCAAGGAAGGCTCGATCGCCGCCCGCATGAGCGCCCGCGTGACCCGCATCACGCACAAGACCGTCGAGATCCTGCGCGCTGACGGCACGCCGGAGTCGCTGCCGGCGGAGGCCGTGTTCCTGCTGACCGGCTACCACTCCGACACCACGCTGCTGGCGCACGCCGGCGTGACGTTCGACCCGGTGGAGCTGGCGCCGGCGTTCGATCCGGTGACGTTCGAGACCAACGTGCCCGGCGTCTACGTGATCGGCAACGTCACGACCGGCCGGCAGACCGGCAGGATCTTCATCGAGAACGGCCGCTTCCACGGCAAGACCGTGGTCGACGTCATCGCGCAGCGCCTGGCCCGGCAGGTGGCCGAAGCCCAGGATTCCGTCCACGGCTGATCGCCCGCGCGGGCGCGCGAGCCGGCGCCAACAAGCCGCGCCGGAGGCGGCCCGCGCCCGCGCGTGAGAGCGCGGGCACCACAATCAGAAACCGAAGCGGAAGAGCGGGCGGGCGGCGGGGAAGAACGGCCACGGGATCGACGACAGCACGCAGATCAGCGCGGCGAACGTCCAGGCGAAGACGCGGCGGAAGCGGAGCCGTTCGTCGGTGACCGCCTTCGAGCGGGCCCGGCCGACGTGCACGAACGCCACGGCGACCAGCATCATCGCGACGTGCTCCAGGCCGAAGAAGCGCAGCTCGCGGTTGTGGATGTTGGTGCCGAGGTCGCCGATGAAGGCCCGGGCGAACGGGCTGGCGGCGTAGAGCAGCACGCCGATCATGAACTGGGCGTCGACGACGCCGACGAGCGCGGTGTGCAGCCGCTCGTCGAGCGGCAACCAGGCGCCGAAGCCGGTCCGGCCCTGCCAAGCGCGGACGACGACGATGACGAGCAGGACCAGGACGGCCCAGCGGGTCCAGGAATGCAGGAGCAGGACGGTCGGGTAGATGGCGCCCACGGCGAATTCTCCTTGCCGCGTCAGCGCGGCCGGGTGGCGTCGAAGTCGAGCCGCCGGTCGGCCGGCTCGACGGTCATCAATGGACGCCGGGGCGCCGCCCGGTCGGGTGTTGCGCCAGCAGCGCCTGCATCTCGAGGAACTCGGTCAGCGCGCGGGCCCGCTCGACGGTGCCGTCGCACTCGAGGAGGGCCTGGCGCTCGACCGGCTCGAACTGCAGGTACTGGCAGAGCGCGTGGACCAGGTCCTCGTCGGACAGCGAGCCGGGAATCTGCACCTCGGTGGCCTTGAGCGCGGACAGCAGCAGCGCTTCGATGCGCGTCCGCATCTCCTTGATCTGACGCCGGGCCGGGGCGTCGGTCACTTCGGTGATGGCGTCGATGCGGGCCTGCCGGTACTCGCCGTCCGTCGCTTCCTCGACGATGCGGAACTTGGCGAGGCCGTGCAGCACGATGTTGAAGCGCCCGTCCGGCAGCCGATCGGAGTGCGAGATGACGCCGGCGCAGCCGACCGGGTAGATCGGCGGCCGCCCGTTGTAGTCGCCCTCGAAGCCGGGGCGCAGGAGCGTCATGCCGATGATGCGGTCGCCGGCCAGCGCGTCGCGCGTCAGGGCGCGGTAGCGCTCCTCGAAGATGTGGAGCGGCAGGAACACGCCCGGGAACAGGACGACGTTGGGGAGCGGGAAGAGCGGGATGGTTGGCGGCAGCATGCTGGGCGGCGCGAGGCGACGAGCAAATGGGATCGGCGCGGCTAGTGGACCGTCCGCGTCTTCTTGTCCATGTAGTCCATCAGCACGTACTCGCCGAGCGTGTACGGCGTGGTGAAATACGCCTTGCCGTGGCAGATCTCGGCGACGCGGCGGACGAAGGCGACCAGGTCGTGGTCGCGCGCCAGCATGAACGTGTTGATCATGATGCCGCCCTTGCGGCACGCCGCGACCTCGGCGAAGGTCTCCTGCACGATGTGCGGGTCGAGGCCGAAGGCGTTGCGGTAGATGCGGCCGTCGGGCAGCGTCATCGCCGACGGCTTGCCGTCGGTGATCATGATGATCTGCCGCATGTCCTTGCGCTGCCGCTCGAGGATGCGCCGGGCCACGCGCAGGCCGTCCCGCGTGTTGGTGTAGTAGGGGCCGACGCGGACGCGGGCCAGCTGGCTGAGCGGGATCTCCTCGGCGGCGTCGTGGAACAGCACGCAGTGCAGCGCGTCGCCGGGATACTGATGCTTGATCAGGTGGGCCAGCGCCAGCGCCACCCGCTTGGCCGGGGTGAAGCGATCCTCGCCGTAGAGGATCATGCTGTGGCTGCAGTCGAGCATCAGCACCGTGGCGCACGAGCTCTGGTACTCGCCCTGGCTGACCATCAGGTCGTCGTAGTCGACGTCGAAGCCGCCGTCGTCGTTGCGGCGCAACCCGTTGCGCTGCACGGCGCGGAGGAGGGTCGCGCTCGAGTCGAGGTTCATCGTGTCGCCGAACTCGTACGGCTTCGGCGCCGCCTCGGCCTCGACGCCGGTCGACAGGTCGCGCGTATCGTGCCGGCCGGCGCTGCTCTTGCCGAGCGAGCCGAGCAGGTCGCGCAGGGCGCGATAGCCGAGGAAGTCGATGGTCTTGTCGGTGGCCTCGAAGGTGGCCGGCGGGCCGTCCGGCCCCTCGCCCCCCTGACCGTCGCGCCGCTCGCGCTCGGCGTCGAAGTCGGGGCTGCCGGTGATGTAGCCCTGCTGCTGCATCTTCTTGACGATGTCCTCGATGAGCTGCTCGATCTTCGAGGTGGCGTCGGCGTCGGCCGGATCGCCGAGCAGCTTCTCGATCGTGTCCTGCGACAGCAGGCCGCCCGACAGCAGCGCTTCCAGGATCGCGTCGTGCAGATCCTGGCGCGACATCTTCTGGTCGGGATCGGGCGCGCGCGGGTCGTCGTCGAAGCCGCTCGAGAGGAGCATGTCCGAGAGCTTCGAGACGAGCTCCTCGAGATCGATGCCCTCGAGCTCGTCGCCGGTGTAGCGGGTGTACCTGTACTTCATTGCGAGCTCTCGACGGTTCTACGTCAAGGGACCAAGGGACCAAGGGACCAAGGGACCATTGGCACTTCGACGCGCCTCAGTTGTAATACTTCTTCTTCCCCGGCATGTTGAGCTGCTCGTCGTCGTCGAACGCTTCCTGCTGCCGGGCCCGCTCGCGCTCGCGGCCCTGCTTGTTCCGGCTGCCGCCGTTCTCGCCGGCGGTGTAGCGCCAGTCGTCGCTGCGGCTGATCTTCTTCTGCGCGCACAGCGCCTCGAGGGCGAAGTCGACCGCCGAGGCCAGCTCCGCTTCGCCGGGCGACGTGCCGCCGTTGGCCTGCAGCGCGGACTCGTGCAGGCCGTCGATCTCGCGGGTGCGGTCGACGAGGTCCTTGGCCCCGGTCGCATCCGACAGCTGCAGCGAGCCGCCGCCGTCGAACCAGCGCACCGCGCCGCGGGCGTCGGCGTCGCGGAAATAGCCGGTGGCGACGTTCAGGACCGCCGAGCGGATCAGGTCGCGGGCCACCGCGTCGGCGCCCTTCAGCTCGCCTTCGTACTCCAGCTCGAACTTGCCGGTGATGGCCGGGATCGCCGCGTAGACGTCGGCGACGCGCGGCACGACCAGCGTCTCGCCCTGGACGAGGGCGCGGCGCTCGGCGTTCGAGATGACGTTCTCGAGCACGCTGATCGGCAGGCGCTGGCTGACGCCGGAGCGCTTGTCGACCTTGCTGTTGCTGCGCGCCTGGAAGGCCACTTCCTCGACCACCTCGCGGACGTAGGGCGGCATCTGCAGCGGCAGCCCGCCGCGCTCCTGCCACGCCTCCTGCTCGGTGATGTCCATCGCCGCCGCCCGGCTGGCCGGGTAGTGCGTCCGGATCTCCGAGCCGATGCGGTCCTTGAGCGGCGTGATGATCTTGCCGCGGGCGGTGTAGTCCTCCGGGTTGGCGGTGAAGACCATCAGCAGATCGAGCGGCAGCCGCACCGGGTAGCCTTTGATCTGGACGTCGCCTTCCTGCAGGATGTTGAACAGGCCGACCTGGATGCGGCCGGCGAGGTCGGGCAGCTCGTTGACCGCGAAGATGCCGCGGTTGGCGCGCGGCAGCAGGCCGTAGTGCATGGTCAGCTCGTCGCCGATCTCGCGGCCGCTGCGGGCCGCCTTGATCGGATCGATGTCGCCGACCATGTCGGCGATGGTGACGTCCGGCGTCGCCAGCTTCTCGACGTAGCGGGCGTCGCGATGCCGCCAGGCGATCGGCAGGTCGTCGCCGGCCTCGGCGGCGCGGGCCTTGCCGTAGGCCGACAGCGGGGCCAGCGGGTCGTCGTGGATCTCCGAGCCGGCGATGACCGGGATGTGCTCGTCGAGCAGGGTGGTCAGGGCGCGCAGCAGCCGCGTCTTGGCCTGGCCGCGCAGGCCGAGCAGGATGAAGTGGTGGCGCGACAGGATGGCGTTGACCACCTGCGGCACGACGGTGTCGTCGTAGCCGATGATGCCGGGGAACAGCGGTCCGCCGGCGCGCATCCGCGTCATGAGGTTGTCGCGCAGCTCGCTGCGGACGGAACGGCGGGGAATCGTGCCGGCAGCGACAGCCTGACGCAGCGCACCGAGCGTGGACGGAAGGGACACGGCCATGAGGCGATACTATCAGCCCCGCGATGACCGAGCATCCCTGGGTGGCGCGCGCGCGGCGCGCCGGCGACCGGTTGACGGTCTTCGCCCACCGCGGCGGCGCGGCCCTCGCCCCCGAGAACACCCGCGGCGCCTTCCGGCAGGCGGCGGCGCTGGGCGTCGATGGCTGTGAGCTGGACGTCCGGCTGTCGAAGGACGGCGAGGTCGTCGTGATCCACGACGCGACCCTCGATCGCACCACCGACGCGGATGGGCCGGTCAGCGCACTGACCGCCGCCGAGCTGGCGCGCGTCGATGCTGGACATCGGTTCGACAGCGCCGCCGGTTTCCCCTGGCGCGGACGCGGCGAAGGCGTGCCGCGGCTGGCCGACGTCCTCGCCGAGCATCCCGCGCTGCCGTTCATCATCGAGGTGAAGGGCGACGATCCGGCGGTGGCGGAGGCGGCCGTCGCGGTCGTGCGGCGCGCCGGGGCCCTCGATCGCGTGTGTTTCGGCGGCTTCGCCGACGTCACGCTGGCGGCGGTGCGAGGCGGCCGCGCCGGGGGCCTGCACCAGCGGCGCGACCGAGGAGATCCGGCGCGCGCTCTATCGGTCGTACCTGTGGCTGTCGCCCGGCCGCGTCGCCTATCAGGCCTTCCAGGTGCCGGAGACGTCCAAGGGGACACGCGTCGTGTCGCGCCGGTTCGTCCGCGGCGCCCGCCGCGCCGGCCTGGTGGTGCACGTGTGGACCGTGAATACGCCGGAGGACGTCGCGCGGCTGAAGGGCTGGGGCGTCGACGGCGTGATCACCGATCGGCCGGATGTGGTGCTGGAGCACCGATGATGCGCCTGCACCAGTAGCGCGCGATCAGCTCATCTGCTGCAATCGTGCAATGCAGCGTCGCAGGCTGGGACTTGCCAGGGAGGCTTCGTCCGGGCGCCAATATTCGCGAGCGAATTCTGAGATTCTCGATCCGTACGCTGGTCCGACAGCACTGGTGGCTTCTTCGCGGGGCACTCATGATGCAGGAGCTGCGCTACGCGCTGCGACGGGTGATGCGGCAACCCGGCGCCACGTTGATCGCCATGGTCACGCTGGCCGCTGCGATCGGCGCCGCGACCGCCACCTGGACGCTCGTCGCGGCGACGATCCTCCACCCGGTGCCGGGCGCCTCGACCGGCGGCTGGCACGCCGTGCACGTCGAGCGCGATGATCGCGAACCGCGGTTCGACGTCTCGTTCCCGGCGCTGCGGTTCGTGGAGGACACGGCGGCCTTCGAACGCGTCGAGGCCGCCTGGCGGACTCCCGAGCACCTGCGGCTCTCGCGACCGGGCACGTCTCGCTACGTCGACGCCGCCTTCGTCACGCACGGCTGCTGCCCGGCCTCGGGTGGCGCTGCATCGCGGACGCGCGTTCACGGCGGCCGACGATCGCCGCGGCGCGGCGCCGGTCGCGCTGTTGACCGATCGCGGCTGGCGGGAGGCGTTCGGGCAGATCCGCCGTCCGGCATGAAGACACCGCCACTGACGAGTGCCCGGACTTGAGAGTCGTCAGACGCCCGAGTGACGATCGTTCCCTCGCTGAAGGGCTGCAGCATCAGGACTTCGTCAGCTGAAATACCCTCATCGCCGAGGAGGTCCGCCGAGTGGCTGCTGACCAGGATTTGTCGGCCGGGCTTACGGGTCAATCGAGCCATCATCTGCGGAATGTAGCGGACGACGCCGGAATGAAGCGAGAGCTCAGGCTCCTCTAACAGAAGCGGCCCGTTGCCGTCTAAGAGAACCAAAGCAGCCCGAACAGACGAAGGGTTCCGTCTGAGAATTGTTCCTCGCTCTGCCACCCTGCATTCGGGCGCCAATGCTGATAAAGGCCGCGCAGGTGTGGAACGCCTGTGGCGGGATCTCTCTTTAGTTCAAGTTCCTTCAGTTGGGGAACCGCGACGCGAAGGGCATCGGCAATCTTAGCGAGTCGCGCATTCAGCGTGCGTATGGGCGTGCGCGCAAGTTGCCCCAGGAAGTCTCCTGATCTGCCGTCGACGCCCGGGCTCCAGTGATGTCTCCTGACCTGCCTTCGACGCCCGGGACGCCAGCCGTCTTCCGCGTCACGCAGCCTGTCGCGCCTTGAAAAGCCCAGCGAGGCGCAAGGTCCCAGCGAGGAGACTATGCACCCCATGCTGATGCCGCCAAACGGCTCTAAAAGGTCGCGATCGGATTGAGCGGCGAGCCCGTCCCGTGCGGCACGGCCAGCGGCGACGCCGTCAGCAGGAACGTCCAGCGCTTCCGTGACGCCGCCGCCTCGGACACCGCCTCGAGATCGCAGTTGTCGAAGATCGGCGTGCCCATCGCGATCAGCAGCAACTGGTGCATCGGGAAGCCGACGCCCGGCACCAGCGCCGGCATCACTTCGCCGTGGCCGTCCCAGCCGACGATGGCGACGTCGCGTGCCTTCAGCCAGCGCGCCACGCTCCGGATGCAGGCCAGCGCTCTCGACGCCGATGTCCCAGGCGCCGACCTTGGCCCGCCGCGTCCAGCGGCCGGTGCGGAAGAAGACGATGTCGCCGCTGCCGACCTTGAGGCCGGCCTGCTTCTCCCAGGCGTCGAGATCGGCGGCGGTGATCACGGTCCGCGGCTCGAGGTAGGGGACGCCCTTCAGCGCGCGGGATGTCCATCAGGACGCCGCGGCCGACGAAGCCGGACTTGAAGGCGGTGACCGTGTTGCGGCTGGCTCCGGTCGCGCCGATCAGGCTCTGCGGCGCGCCGTTGTAGGTCTGGCCCTTGTGGAACATGTGCGACAGCGCGTCCATGTGCGTGTAGGCCGAGCCGTGGAACGTGATGGTCAGCGTCTCCATCGCGAACGGATCGGGAGCCTGCGCCGTGGCGACCATCGCCAGACCGAGCGGGTTCCCGTTGTCGGCGCTCTGGACCGTATCGGTGTCGCGCGACAGCGACACGCTGACGCCTTCCTTGACGGTGGCGATGGCGGCTTTCCGCGTCGCGTCGGTCATCAGGTTGACCGTGCCACGCTGGTCGTCCTTGCCCCAGCGGTTCCAGTTGGACAGCTCGGTCATCCAACGCTCGATCGTCGCCGCGTCGAGCGGCGTACCAGTAGACGCTGGCGCCGCCGGCGGCTGCGCCAAGGCGATCGCCGCCAAGGCCGACGTGACCACGCAGGTGAGGGCGAGCGTCGAGCGCGACATGAGGGACGGCATGCAGGGTCAGGCCTCGAGAAGGATGATGTGGACTTCGCCGGGGCCGTGCACGCCGCGGCTGAGCGTGTGCTCGATGTCGGCGGTGCGGCTCGGCCCGGTGATGGCGACGAGGTTGCTGCCGGCGGCGACGAGATCGCCGCGCGTCGCCAGCAGGCCGGAAATCGAATCGACCAGGCGGTCGACGCGCAGCACCGCGACGTGGACCGGCACCAGCAGCGACGCCATGCGCGGCCGGCCGGGGCCGCTGGCGATGACGATCGAGCCGGTCTCGGCGAGGCCGGCATCGGCGCCCGTCAGGCCGAGCGGCAAGGCCGCCAGCTCGGCGAGCTTGGCTTCGCGCGCGGGCCCGCTCTGCGGGATGTCGGGGACCACCGCGGTGAGGCCGCGCGACGCCAGCGCCGCGTGCAGGCCGGGGACGCCGATGGCGTCGTCGCTCCAGGAGAGCAGCGCGGTCGCGCCGAGCCGGGTGGCGAGGCCGGCGATCACCTCGACCACGTCGTCGACCGAGCGGGCGTCGTAGGCCACGCCGGCCAACGCTTCGAGCGCGGCGCGGAAGCGTTCGCGACGGGGCAGTCCCGCGGTCGGCGGGGCGACCGAGGCGGTGCCCGGGATCGCCGCCGTGGGCAGCGTGTCGACGCCGGCGTCGTTCGTGCCAGTGGCCGGCGCCTGTGCCGCGTGCGCGTGTTCGGCCCCGGCGGCGTGCTCGTGACCGGTGGCGTGCGGTCCGACGCCGCCCGGGAAGAGGCCGGTCCGCACGGCGCGGCCGATCACCTCGCGCATCCGATCGCGATTGGCCGGCGTCATGACCGGCTCCTGTCGGCCCCGGATGGTCCGTGCTTCTTCGCCCAGCGTTCCTGGAAGGACTCCCTGGCCGGGGCGGGGAAGTCGCGCGAGGCCGTCCACCCGGCGAGATGGAGCGGCAGCTCGCGGATCCAGCCGTCGGTGGCCGCCGCGCCGGCGACGCGCGCCGCCACCCGCCCGGCCAGGCCGAACAGGCGCGGCCTGGTGCCGATCCAGCCGAGCACCTTGATGCCGAGCGACACCCACTGCGGCGACTCGCCGGCTTCGACGCCCTTGGCCCGCAGCCGCAGCAGCATCCGCGGGATGTCGATGCGGACCGGGCACACTTCCTTGCACGCGCCGCACAGCGTGCTGGCGTGCGGCAGCTCGTGGAAGGCGTGGATACCGGAGAGGGCCGGCGAGAGCACCGAGCCGACCGGCCCGGAGTAGACGCTGCCGTAGGCGTGGCCGCCGATCTGCTGGTAGACAGGGCAGGCGTAGAGGCAGGCGCCGCAGCGGATGCAGTAGAGGATTTCGGCCAGCTCGCTGGCGAGCACCTGGCTGCGGCCGTTGTCGACGATGACGACGTGGAACTCGTCCGGCCCGTCCGCCTCGCCGGGCCGGCGCGGCCCGCTGAGGACGTTCGAGTAGACCGTCAGCCGTTGCCCGGTGCCGCTGCGGCCCAGCACCTCGAGCATCACGCCGAGATCGGCGGCCGTCGGCACCAGCCGCTCCATGCCCATCATCGCGACGTAGACCCGCGGCAGGCTGCTCGACAACCGGCCGTTGCCTTCGTTGGTGCAGATGGTGACGCTGCCGGTCTCGGCGACACCGAAGTTGACGCCGGTGATCCCCATGTCGGCCTTGAGAAAGGCCTTGCGCAGGACGCGGCGGGCGAGCTGCGTCATCTGCGGGACGCCGGCCACTTCTTCGTCGGTGGCGCCCAGCTTCTCCTGGAACACGCGGGCGCAGTCCTCCTTGGTCTTGTGGAGGATGGGCGCGACGATGTGCGACGGCTTGTCGTTGTCGAGCTGGACGATGTACTCGCCGAGGTCGGTCTCGACGACGTCGATGCCGTCGCCCTCGAGCACCGGGTTGAGCTCGATCTCCTCGCTGACCATCGACTTGCCCTTGACGATGGTCCGGACGCCGCGATCGCGGGCCAGCCGGCGGATGTAGTCGACGGCGTCGTCGCCGGTCTCGGCGAAGAACACCGTGCCGCCGTTCCGCTCGACGTTGGTGACGAACGTGTCGAGGTGGCGATCGAGCTCGGCCAGCGTGCGCGCCCGGATCGCCCGCGCCTGGTCGCGGACGGCGTCGCTCGAGTCGAGCTCGGCGATCGCGGCGCGGCGCGACTCCATCGCCCGGCCCGACGTGTGGCGCACCGCGTGACGCATGCGCGTCTTGCCGAGCGCCTCCTCGACGCGGCGATAGAAGGGGACGTCGACCGCGCTCACGGCTTCTCCTTTGGCGTGGCGCCGCCGGCTTCACCGGCCAGGACATCGGCGATGTGCATGATGCGGATCCGGCTGCCGCGCCGCCGCAGCCCGCCGTTCATGTGCATGCCGCAGCTGACGTCGGTGACGGCGATGGTGTCGGCGCCGCAGGCCTCGATCGCGTCGAGCTTGCGGGCCAGCATCTCGCCCGAGATCTCGGACATCTTGACGGCGAAGAGGCCGCCGAAGCCGCAGCAGACTTCCGCTTCCGGGAGCGGACACGCCGCGGCGCCGGTGACCTTGGCCAGGAGCGCCTTCGGCGCGGCGTCGACGCCGAGGCCGCGGAGGCCGTGGCAGCACGCGTGGTAGGACAGCGTGCCGGTGGCCGTCGCGCCGAGGTCGGTCACGCCGAGGACGCTGGTCAGGAAGGTGGTGAGCTCGTAGGTGCGGGCGGCGAGCGCGCGCGCCTTCGGCCCGTACTCGGGATCGTCGGCGAGCAGCGCCACGTACTGGTGGATCACCATGTCGCCGCACGAGCCCGACGGCACGACGACCGGGTCGTCGCTGGCGGCCAGCACGTCGATGGTGTGGCGCGCCAGCGCGCGCGCATCCGGGTCGTAGCCGGCATTGAAGGCCGGCTGGCCACAGCAGGTCTGGCCCTGGGGGACGGTCACGGCGACGCCGGCGCGCTCGAGCACGCGGACGACGGATTCGCCCGTGCCAGGGAAGAAGCGATCGACCAGGCACGTGACCAGCAGCTGCACACGCGCGGGTCGCATGGGCGACAGTATAAGATGGGCGGCCATGCGCTGGCTGCGGTTCGAGGCGGAAGGACGCACGCGCGTCGGCTATCAGCGCGGTTCCGGCCTCGACGCGGACATCCAGCCGGTGGTGGCCGGGACGCTGCAGGACGTCATCGCCGGGCGCGGCACCGGCGACGCCGGCGCGCCGCTGCCGCGCCGCGACGTGCGCGTCCTGGCGCCGCTCGTCCCCGGCAAGATCCTCTGCATCGGCCTCAACTACATGGATCACTGCCGCGAGCAGCACATCGAGCCGCCGGACCGGCCGACGCTGTTCGCCAAGTTCCCGAGCAGCGTGATCGCGCCGGGCGAGCCGATCCGCTGGCCGGCCGACTTCAGCACCCAGGTCGACTACGAGGCCGAGCTCGCCGTCGTGATCGGCCGGACGACGCGGCGCGTCGCGGCCACCGACGCGCTGTCGCACGTGTTCGGCTACACCGCCGCCAACGACGTCACCGCCCGCGACGTCCAGAAGAGCGACAAGCAGTGGATCCGCGGCAAGGCGGCCGACACGTTCTGTCCGCTCGGGCCGGTCGTCGTCACCACCGACGAGGTTCCCGATCCGCAGCAGCTGGCCATCGGCTGCCGCGTCAACGGCGAGACCCGGCAGGCGTCGCACACCCGCGAGATGATCTTCCCGGTGGCGCACATCGTCAGCTTCATCTCGCGCGCCATCACCCTCGAGCCGGGCGACGTCATCCTGACCGGGACGCCCGACGGCGTCGGCCAGTACCGCGATCCGAAGGTGTTCCTCGAGCCGGGCGACCGGGTCGAGGTCGAGCTCGGCGACCTCGGTGTCCTCGCCAATCCGATCGGTCCGCACGTCGAGTACGAGGGCATGAGCATGCGGTGGGGGATTCTCGGGGCGGCGCGCATCAACCGCAGCATCATTCCGGCGCTGCGGGCGGCGGACGGACACACGCTCGAGGTCATCGCCAGCCGGGACGGCCGACAAGGCGGCGGCCGCCGCGGCGGAGTGGGAGATTCCGCGCAGTGTCGCCGGCTACGAGGCGGTGCTGGCCGACCCGGACATCGACGCCGTCTACATTCCGCTGCCGAATCACCTGCACGCCGAGTGGGCCATCAAGGCGGCCGAGGCCGGCAAGCACGTGCTCTGCGAGAAGCCGCTGGCGCTGACCGTGGACGAGGTCGACCGCATCACCGCCGCCGCGGCGGCGGCGCACGTCCACGTCGCCGAGGCGTTCATGTACCGGCACCACCCGCAGACCCACGCGGTCCACGAGCTGGTCGCCGGCGGCGCCATCGGCACGCTGCGTCTCGTTCGTGCCTGCTTCAGCTTCACGCTCGATCGGCCCGGCGACGTCCGCTTCGATCCGGCCAAGGGCGGGGGCGCGCTCTGGGACGTCGGCTGCTACCCGGTCAGCTACGCCCGGACCATCGTCGGCGCCGAACCGGAGGCCGTCCAGGCCACGGCCGTGATGGGCGCGACCCACGTCGACATGAGCGTCGCCGCCGTCCTGCGCTTCCCGGACAACGTCGTGGCTCTCGTCGACGCCAGCTTTGCGGCGCCGTTCCGGACCGAGGTCGAGGTTGTCGGCTCGGCCGGGACGATCCGGGTGGCCCGCCCCTTCAAGCCGGGGCAGCGCGAGACCGTCCTCGTCATCCGGGGCGACGAGGTCCTCGAACACGTCGTCGAGGCGCCTCCCCTCTATGTCCTGCAGTTCGAGGACTTCGGCCGGGCGGCCCGCGGCGACCAGCCCCCGGTGGTGAGCCTGGCCGACAGCCGGGCCAACACGGCGGCGCTGGTCGCGGTCCACGAAGCCGCCCGATCCGCGCACACGGTGCGCCCTTCCAGCTGAACCGTCAGGCCAGCCGACTCGGCCTTTTCGGCTCTAAGTCCTACGCCGCGCAGCGGATAGCGCCGAGACGCTCAGGATTTCAGCAAACCCGCCGATTGTCTCAGGTGGAGACATGGTGTGTCGGCGATGAAGATCCTGGCGGCGGACGACGACGCGCTGTCGCTGCGCGTCCTGCAGCGATCGCTCGAGAAGTGGGGCCACGAGGTGGTCACCGCGACCGACGGCAACCTGGCGTGGAAGGCGCTGCTCGAGGACCTCGCGATCGGCGTCATGGTCGTCGACGTCAACATGCCCGGGGTCGACGGCCTCGAGCTGTGCCGGCTGGCCCGCGAGGCCTTCGGTGAACGCGTCGTCTACATCATCGTGCTCACCGCCAAGCGGGGCGCCGAGTCGATGCTGCAGGGTTTCGCCGCCGGCGCCGACGACTACCTGACCAAGCCGTTCCGCCCGGACGAGCTCAAGGCCCGCGTCGAGGTCGGCTTCCGCGTCATCGGCCTGCAGCGCATGCTCGGCGAGCGCGTCGCCGAGCACGAGGCGATGGAGCGCCGCTACCGCGAGCTGGTCAACAGCCTCGACGTCATCGTCTGGGAAGCGGAGCTCGATCCGTGGCGCCATCGCTTCATGAGCGACCAGGCGGCGCAGCTGCTCGGCGGCAGCGTCAAGCGGTTCCTCGACTGTGACGTGTGGCTCTCGCACGTGCTGCCCGCCGATCGCCCCGTGGTCGAGGAGTACCGGCGTCACCTGGAAGCCGGCGCGCCGGTGGCCGGCTGCGACTATCACCTGATGACCGAGGACGGACGCGTGCTCGCCGTCCGCGATCAGGCCCGGCCGGTGTTCGACACCAAGGGCCCGCGTCGCGTTCGTGGTGTCACCATCGACGTGACCGAGCGGCGGCGCGCCCGTGAGCAGTTCGAAGCGGCGATGAAGATGCAGGCCGACTTCGTCAACTTCGCCAGCCACCAGCTGCGCACGCCGCTGACCGGCATCAAGTGGATGCTGGAACTCGCGATGGGCGAGGCGGACGGCTCGGCCGACATGCGCGGCTTCGTGCAGGACAGCCTCGACGCCTCCGGAGCGCCTGATCGTGCTGGTCAACGACCTGCTCAGCGTCTCGCGTCTCGAAGGCGGCAAGATGGTCGGCACGCCCGCCCGCTGCGACCTGGCCCAGCTGATGAAGGACGTCCTCGGCGACATCCAGCCGGTCGTCCGCAAGAGCGACCACCAGCTGGACACGGCTGGCCTCGACGTCGAGCACGCCGTCATGGGCGATGCCCAGATGCTGCGGCAGGTGCTGCAGAACCTGGTCTCGAACGCGGTGAAGTACACGCCGCCCGGCGGCCGCATCCACGTCGAGATCAGCAACGACGGCGCCGAGGTCCTCTGCGCCGTGACCGACACCGGCATCGGCGTGCCCGAGGCGGCCCGCGACCGGCTGTTCGAGAAGTTCTTCCGGGCCGAAAACGTCTCCAAGGTCGAGACCGAAGGCACCGGCCTGGGTCTCTACATCGTTCGCCTCATCGTCGAGCGTGCGCACGGTCGGATCTGGTTCGAGCCCGCCGGGAGCGGCAGCCGGTTCCTGGTCGCGCTGCCCCTCGCGACCCTGTCAGAAGCCGTGCCGGTCGGCGCGGCCGAAGTGTGACCCCAGCAAGGTTGTCCATGTCTGCTCCACGCATCCTGCTCGCCGAAGACGATCGCTTCCTCCGCAAGGCCGCCGAGACCATGCTCAAGCGCGGTGGCTTCACCGTGACCGCGGCCGCCGACGGGGAAGAGGCGCTCCGCCTCGCCCGCGAGAACCCGCCCGACCTCCTGCTGCTCGACCTGATCATGCCGAAGATGCAGGGCTTCGACGTCCTGGCGGCGCTGAAGGGCGCGCCGGAGACGGCCGGCATCCCGGTGATCGTGCTGAGCAACCTGGGCCAGGAAAGCGACGTCCAGCTGGCGCGCGAGCGCGGCGCCCACGACTACATCATCAAGTCGAACATCGCCCTCGAGATGCTGGTCGAGCGGGTTCGCACCTTCTTTGCGGAGCGCGCCGCGTGAAGCCGGTCGGTCTCGCCCTCTCCGATCGCGAACTGCGCGATCTGCTCGTCACCGATCTCGAACTGGTCACCGCCGACGAGTTCGACAAGGCGACCGGCGTCGCCGCGCGGCGCCGGATCCCCATCGAGCGCGCCGTGGCGGAGCAGGCCAAGCTGCCGTTCCTGCAGCTCCTGCACGAGATCGGGCGCGCCTGGGGCGTGCCCTTCATCGACCTGAAGGTCAGCGACGTCAAGCCCGAGGCGCTGCGCCTGATCCGCGAGGACCTGGCCCGGAGCAAGGGGCTCGTCGCCTACAACGCGACGGCCGACACCATCAACGTCGCGATGGTGAATCCGCGCGATCGCGAGACCCTCCGTGAGCTGGCGCGGCTGACCAACCGCGAGGTCAAGCCGCGGCTCGCGACCGAGGCGTCGATTCGGCGGTCGCAGCTCCTCTACCACCCCGACCTGGTGCAGCAGCTGCGCCGCAGCGTCGCCAACCAGGGCGTCGCCAGTGCGTTGACGCCGCAGCAGGAATCGGTCGCGGCCGACGTGCTGACGCACATCCTCGAGTTCGCCGCCGTGACCGGCGCCTCCGACATCCACATCGAGCCGTTCGAGCTCGAGGCGGTGGTCCGCTACCGCATCGACGGCGTCCTGCACGAAGTGATGACGACCGGGCCGACGGTGGTCCAGTCGCTGACGTCGCGCATCAAGGTGCTGTCCGGCCTGCGCGTCGACGAGAAGCGCGCGGCCCAGGACGGCCGTTTCGAGGCCGACCTGTCCGGCGTCCTCGTCGACCTGCGCGTCTCGACGCTGCCGACGATGTGGGGCGAGAAGGTCGTGATGCGCGTGCTGACGCGCGATCACGTGCTGATGGACCTCGAAGGTCTCGGGTTCTCGAGCGTCGACTACGAGCTGATGGCCGGGTACCTGACCCGTCCGCACGGCATGGTGCTCGTCACCGGACCGACCGGCTCGGGCAAGACCAGCACGCTCTACGCGTTCCTGATGCGCATCGGGGCCGATCGCCGCAACGTCGTCAACCTGTCGACGATCGAAGATCCCATCGAATACACCATGCCGCGGGTCAACCAGGTGCCGGTCAACCCGGCCGCCGGGATGGACTTCGCCACCGGCCTGCGGGCGCTGCTGCGGCAGGATCCGGACGTCATCATGGTCGGCGAGATCCGCGATCGGGAGACGGCCGATACGGCGACCCGCGCCGCGCTGGTCGGGCGCCTGCTGTTCTCGTCGCTCCACACCAACGACTCGACCGCGGCGGTGGCCCGCATGCTGGACATGGGCGCCGAGCCCTACCTGCTGGCCTCGACGCTGGCCGTCGTCGTGGCGCAGCGCCTGGTGCGGCGGCTGTGCCCGTCGTGCCGCGGCAGCTACCAGCCCGATGCGCAGGAGATCGCCGCGCTCCGCCTGCGCAGCGACTTCGCCCACCTCGGGCGCGGCTTGCGCGAGCATGGCGTCATCAGTGCCTCGGACGACTGGATCAACGAGATCCGCTTCTTCCGCTCGACCGGCTGCAACGACTGCCGCATGACCGGCTACCGCGGCCGCGTCGGCATCTTCGAGATCTTCCCGATCACCGACGCGGTGCGTCCGCTGATCATGGATCAGAAGGACAACTCGATCCTGCGGCAGGCGGCCATCACCGCCGGCATGCGGACGATGTTCATGGACGGCGTCGCCAAAGCTGTGATGGGCGAGACGAGCCTCGAAGAAGTGTTTCGCGCCGCGCTGTAAGGCCGCGCGCGTCGCCTCTTCGAGGCACGCCCAACGCACGCCCATCTGGTCAAGGACTCCCAACGCCCAACTCCCAAGCCGCCACGCCGACCGCGAGCCCGGCCCGGTTGGAGGTTGGGAATTGGGAGTGCCTTGGTCGTTGGCAGTTGGACGTTGGGAGTTGACGGCGACGCAGCGCGCGTGCCGCGCGACGTTCCGCTGTATAAAGGCGTCGTGGAGCCGCCGCGGACCGCGAACTCCTCTCCGGCGTCGTCGAGCGGGTCACCTACCACGACCAGGAGAGCGGGTTCGCCGTGCTGCGCGTCCGTGCCGCCGGCGTGGTCGACCTCGCCACCATCGTCGGCCGGATGCCCGCCATCGCCTCCGGCGAGGCGATCCAGGCCGGCGGGGTCTGGGTGCGCGACCGCACGCACGGCATGCAGTTCCAGGCCGCCTGGGTGCGGACGGCGGCGCCGACGTCGGCCGAGGGGCTCGAGAAGTACCTGGCGTCGGGGCTGCTGAAGGGGATCGGCCCGCACTTCGCCAAGCGCCTCGTCGCCGCCTTCGGCGCCGAGGTCTTCGACGATCATCGAGACCGACGCCGGATCGGCTGCGCGACGTCGAGGGCATCGGGCCGCAGCGGGCGCAGCGCATCAGCGACGGCTGGCGCTCGCAGCGGGCGGTGCGCGACATCATGGTCTTCCTGCACGGCCTCGGCGTCGGCACGTCGCGGGCGCAGCGGATCTACAAGACCTACGGCATCGACGCGATCCCGATCCTGCGCGACAACCCGTATCGCCTCGCCCGCGACGTGCACGGCATCGGCTTCGTCGTCGCCGACAAGATGGCCGCCAAGCTGGGGATCGCGGCGACGGCGATGATCCGCATCCGCGCCGGCGTCGGCTATGCGCTGGCCAAGGCGATGGACGAGGGCCACTGCGGCCTGCCGGAAGGCGAGCTGGGAACGCAGGCGGCGACGCTGCTCGAGGTGCCGATGGCGCTGGTCGAGGAGGCGATCGCGCTCGAGCTCGCCGTCGGGCGGTGTCGTCCGCGATCGCGTCGGCGACGACACGCTGCTGTTCCTGGCCACGCTGCACGCGGCGGAGCGGGCCATTGCCGGGCACCTCACCGACATCGGCGCCGGCGCGCCGCCGTGGCCGGCCATCGACGCCGACAAGGCGCTGGCCTGGGCCGGCGCGCAGCACGGCCTCGCGCTCGCCGACGAGCAGCGCGCCGCCGTCGCGCTGGCGCTGCGATCGAAGCTGCTGGTGCTGACCGGCGGACCGGGCGTCGGCAAGACCACCGTGCTCAGGACGATCCTGCAGATCCTGCTGGCCAAGCAGGTGCGGCCGCTGCTGTGCGCGCCGACCGGCCGCGCCGCCAAGCGGCTGGCCGAGGTCACCGGCCTCGAGGCGCGCACGATCCATCGGCTGCTGGAAGTGAACCCGCGCGACGGCCGCTTCCGCCGCGACGAGCGCGCGCCGCTCGACGGCGACCTCGTGGTCGTCGACGAGGCGTCGATGGTCGACGTGCCGCTGATGCACGCGCTGGTGCGCGCGGTCCCGCGCAGTGCCGCGCTCCTCGTCGTCGGCGACGCCGACCAGCTGCCGTCGGTCGGCCCGGGCCAGGTGCTCGCGGATCTGATCGCGTCCGGCGCGATCCCGGTGGCGCGCCTCAGCACGGTGTTCCGTCAGGCGGCCGCCAGCCGCATCGTCGCGGCGGCGCACCAGGTCAACGCCGGGCTCATCCCGCAGAGCACGCCCGACGGCGAGAGCGGCGACTTCTACCTCGTCGACGCCGCCGACGCCGAGCGCGCCGCCGAGCGCGTGCTGTCGCTGGTCCGCGATCGGATCCCGCGCCGCTTCGGCCTCGATCCGACGCGCGACATCCAGGTGCTGTGTCCGATGAACCGCGGCGCGGCGGGCGCGAAGACGCTGAACCTGGCGCTGCAGGCGGCCCTCAATCCGCACGGGCGGCGCCGCGCCTCGAGCGGTTCGGCACGGCGTTCGCGCCGGGCGACAAGGTGATGCAGATCGAGAACGACTACGACAAGGAGGTCTACAACGGCGACATCGGCCGCGTCGTGTCGGTGGACCTCGACGCCGCGTCGCTGGTCGTCGCGATCGACGGCCGCGACATCGTCTACGAGTCGGGCGAGCTGGACCGGCTGGTCCTCGCCTACGCCACCACCATCCACAAGGCGCAGGGCTCCGAATACCCGGCGGTCGTCATCCCGCTGACCACCGAGCACTACCCGATGCTGCAGCGCCGGCTGATCTACACGGCGATCACGCGCGGCCGCCGGCTCGTCGTCGTCGTCGGACCGAAAAAGGCGCTGGCGATCGCCGTCGGGCAGGCCACCGCCCGGCGTCGCTGGTCGAAGCTGGCCGAGTGGCTGGCCGGCCCGGCCGGCGGCGCCACGACGCACCACGGCGGCGCGGTATGACGGCCCCGCAAGGGCGGTATGACGGCAGCGTGAACGACCCATCTCGCGAGCGCATCGATGGGCGCCGCCTCATGTCCGCCGACGGTTCGGCGTGCTACACTCGCCAAGTTATAAAGTCATACGCGGAGGCCGATGATCTCGGCCGCGACCCGCGCAGCGGAGAACAGTTTCCATGCGACAGATCGCCCCACAGGATCCGGCCGACGCCGCGGCCATCGAGACCCGAGAGTGGCAGGACTCGCTCGACTACGTCTTGCAGTCGGGTGGCGCCGCGCGGGTCGCGGAAATTCTGAGCGAGCTCGAGGTCCACGCCCGCCGCCGCGGCCTCAAGCTGCCGTTCACCGCCAACACGCCCTACGTCAACACCATCACCCCGGAAGAGCAGACCCCGGTCCCCGGCAGCAACGAGATCGAGCGCCGGATCAAGAGCCTGGTCCGCTGGAACGCCATGGCGATGGTCGTCAAGGCCAACCTGGCGAGCGAGGGCATCGGCGGCCACATCTCGACCTTCGCCTCCGCGGCGACGCTCTACGAGGTCGGGTTCAACCACTTCTTCAAGGGCAAGGGACACAAGGAAGGCGGCGACTTCGTCTACTTCCAGGGGCACGCCTCGCCCGGCATGTATTCGCGTGCCTTCCTCGAAGGCCGCCTCTCGCAGCAGCAGCTCGAGAACTTCCGCCGTGAGCTGAAGCCGGGCGGCGGGCTCTCGTCCTACCCGCACCCGTGGCTGATGCCCGATTTCTGGGAAGCGCCGACGGTCTCGATGGGCCTCGGCCCGATCATGTCGATCTACCAGGCGCGCTTCTCGCGCTACCTGGAGGATCGCGGCCTGAAGCCGCGCACCGATCAGAAGGTGTGGGCGTTCCTCGGCGACGGCGAGACCGACGAGCCGGAAGCGCTCGGCGCCATCTCGCTCGCGTCGCGCGAGAAGCTCGACAACCTGATCTTCGTCATCAACTGCAACCTGCAGCGCCTCGACGGCCCGGTCCGCGGCAACGGCCGCATCGTCCAGGAGCTGGAAGCGAACTTCCGCGGCGCCGGCTGGAACGTCATCAAGGTGCTGTGGGGCCGCGAGTGGGACGAGCTCTTCGCGCGTGACCACGACGGCCTGCTGCGCAAGCGCGCCGGCGAAGTCGTCGACGGCGAGTACCAGAAGTACTCGGTGATGCCGGGCGCCTACATCCGCCAGCAGTTCTTCGGCAGCGATCCGCGGCTGCTGAAGATGGTCGAGCACCTGTCCGACGATCAGCTGAAGAAGATGCGCGTCGGCGGCCACGATCCCGAGAAGGTGTTCCACGCCTACAAGGCGGCGACCGAGCACAAGGGCCAGCCGACCGTCATCCTCGCCCGCACCATCAAGGGCTACGGCCTGGGCGAGAGCGGCGAAGGCAAGAACATCACCCACCAGCAGAAGAAGATGAACGAAGAGGAGATCCGGACCTTCCGGACCCGCTTCGGCATCCCCATCTCCGACGACCAGATCAAGGAGATGCCGTTCTACCGCCCGGCCGAGTCGAGCCCCGAGATCGCCTACATGCGCGAGCGCCGCGAGGCGCTCGGCGGCTACCTGCCGTCGCGGCAGGTGAAGGCGCCGACGCTGAAGTGCGAGTTCGGCGACCTGTTCGAGGAGTTCGCCAAGGGGACCGACGGCCGCACCGTCTCGACCACCATGGTGTTCGTCCGCATGCTCGCCAAGATGCTGCGCGACGAAGAGATCGGCAAGCTGGTCGTGCCGATCGTCCCGGACGAGGCGCGCACCTTCGGCATGGAGGCGCTGTTCCGCCAGGTCGGCATCTACTCGCACATCGGTCAGCTCTACGAGCCGGTCGACAGCGACACGCTGCTCTACTACAAGGAAGCGCAGAACGGGCAGATCCTCGAGGAAGGCATCAACGAGGCCGGCTCGATGTCGTCGCTGATCGCCGCCGGCAGCGCCTACGCCACCCACGGCATCAACACGATTCCGTTCTTCATCTACTACTCGATGTTCGGCTTCCAGCGGATCGGCGACCTGATCTGGGCGGCCGCCGACATGCGCGTGAAGGGCTTCCTGCTCGGCGGCACGGCCGGCCGCACCACGCTGGCCGGCGAGGGCCTGCAGCACCAGGACGGCCACAGCCACGTGCTGGCGCTGACCGTGCCGACGTGCAAGGCCTACGACCCGGCCTACGCCTACGAGCTGGCGGTGATCATCGAGGACGGCCTGAAGCGGATGTATCGCGATCAGGAGGACTGCTTCTACTACATCACCGTGATGAACGAGCAGTACGCCATGCCGGCGGCGCCGGAAGGCTCGAAGGACGGCATCCTGCGCGGCCTCTACAAGCTCAAGGCGGCCGACGCCAAGGGCTCGAAGCTGCAGGCGCAGCTCCTCGGCAGCGGCGCCATCCTCGGCGAGGTGGTCAAGGCGCAGCAGATCCTCGGCGAGAAGTACGGCGTCGCCGCGGACGTCTGGAGCGTCACCAGCTACACCGAGCTGTACCGCGACGGGCTCAACGCCGAGCGCTGGAACATGCTGCACCCGGGCGAGACGGCCAAGGTGCCGTACGTCACCGAGCAGCTCGGTGGCCAGCCGGGTGTCTTCGTCGCCGCCTCCGACTACATGAAGATCATGCCGGGCGGCATCGATCGCTGGCTGCCGCGGCAGTTGCACCTGCTCGGCACCGACGGCTTCGGCCGCAGCGAGAGCCGCGCCTCGCTGCGCGATCACTTCGAGGTCGACGCCCGGTTCATCGTCTTCGCCACGCTCACGGCGCTGCTCAAAGAGAAGAAGATCGACGCCAAGGTGGTGCAGCTGGCGATGAAGGATCTCGGCATCAACCCGGACAAGAAGAACCCGTCGGTTTCGTAGCCACATGGCCACCGAATTCAAGATCCCCAACCTCGGGGACGGCATCAAGGGCGGGGACGTGCTGAACGTCCTCGTCAAGGTCGGCGACACGATCGCGAAGGATCAGAACGTCCTCGAGCTCGAAACCGACAAGGCGACGATCGAAGTGCCGTCGTCGGTGGCGGGGACGGTCTCGGAGATCAAGGTCAAGAGCGGCGACAAGATCACCATCGGCCAGGTCATCCTGACCGTGGACGAAGGGGCTCGCCGGCTGCGGCCAGCGCACCGTCGCCTTCGCCTGACGCGCCCGTCGCCGGCGGCGCCGCCTCCCAGGCTTCGGCGGCCCTGCCACCGCTCCGCAGCCGCGCCACACCAGGCGCCGCTCCGGCAGCTCCGCCGCCTGCGCCGCGCAGCCGCCCGCTGCGGCGCCGGCCGCTGCCGTCGGGCGAGCCGGTCACGTTCAGCATCCCGAACCTCGGCGACGGCATCAAGGGCGGCGACGTCCTCAACGTCCTCGTCAAGGTCGGCGACACCGTCGCCAAGGACCAGACCGTCGTCGAGCTGGAAACCGACAAGGCGACGATCGAAGTGCCGTCGTCGGTGGCCGGCACCGTCACCGAGGTCAAGGTCAAGGCCGGCGACAAGGTGACGATCGGGCAGGCGGTGCTCGTGCTGACCGGATCGGCGGCCGCACCGCGCGGCCGCACCGGCCGCGCCGCGCCGGCCGTCGGCGCCGGCGAAGGTCAGCGCCGAGCAGGTCGCCTCGCTCGACGCGGCGCCCGAGGTGCCCGTGGCGAACCCCGCCGCCCCCGGGCCGAGCTTCGGCGGCAAGACCGGCGACACCAAGCCGAAGGGCAGCGGCCCCGGCGAGCTCGTCGACTTCGCTCGCGGCGCCCGTCCCGCTGCCCGCCGCGGCGGCCGCGGCCGCGCCGCCGGCGTCCGACAACCGGGCCGCCCGCGCCGGCCGCACCCTCGGTGCGCCGTCTCGCCCGGCAGCTCGGGCTCGACATCCATACCGTCAGCGGGACCGGCCCCGGCGGCCGCATCTCCACCGACGACGTGCTCGCGCACGGCAAGCAGGTGATCACGTCGCCGCGGGCCGCCGGCGGCGGCGCGCCGGCCGTGGTCCTGCCCGACTTCGCCAAGTGGGGCCCGATCGAGCGCCAGCCGATGCGCGCCATCCGCCGCAAGACGGCCGAGCACATGGTCACCTCGTGGACCAGCGTGCCGCACGTGACGCAGCACGAGAACGCCGACGTCACCGATCTCGAGGCGCTGCGCCAGAAGTTCGGCAAGGGCCTCGAAGCGCAGACGAAGGGCAAGCTGACGGTCACGGCGGTGGCGCTCAAGGTCGCCGCCGCGGCGCTCAAGGCGTTCCCGCAGGTCAACGCCTCGGTCGACATGGCCGGCGAAGCGGTGATCCTCAAGCAGTACGTGCACATCGGCGTCGCCGTCGACACCGACCGCGGCCTGCTGGTGCCGGTCATCCGCGACGTCGACAAGAAGGGCGTGCTGGAGCTCGCCGTCGAGCTCGGCCAGCTGGCCGAGAAGGCCCGCGCCGGCAAGCTCTCGATCGACGAGATGCAGGGCGGCTGCTTCACCATCACCAACCTGGGCGGCATCGGCGGCACGTCGTTCACGCCGATCGTCAACCAGCCGGAAGCGGCGATCCTCGGCATGTCGCGGTCGCGGATGGAGCCGGTCTGGCAGGACGGGCAGTTCGTGCCGCGCCTGATGCTGCCGCTGTCGCTGTCCTACGATCACCGCATCGTCGACGGCGCCGACGGCATCCGCTTCCTGCGCTACATCGTCGATCGCCTCGAGCACCCGTTCCTGCTCGCCCTCCAGTAGGCTGCTCGCCCTCCAGTAATGGCCAACCCGACACACGTCACGGTCATCGGCGCCGGTCCCGGCGGGTATCCCGCCGCGTTCCTGGCCGCCGATCTCGGCATGCAGGTCACCCTCATCGACGAGGAGAAGAACCCGGGCGGCGTCTGCGTCTACCGCGGCTGCATCCCGTCGAAGGCGCTGCTGCACGTCGCCAAGGTCCTCGACGAGGCCCGGCACGCCTCGCAGTTCGGCGTCGAGTTCGCGGCGCCGAAGGTGAGCCTCGACAAGCTGCGCGCCTACAAGGACGGCGTCGTCGCGAAGATGACGAGCGGCACCGGCGTGCTGACGCGCACCCGCAAGATCCGCTACGTGCAGGGCCGGGCGACGATCGTCGATCCGACGACGGTGTCGGTGGCGCTGACCGCCGGCGGGGAAGAGACGATCACCTTCGACGTCGGCATCCTGGCCACGGGATCCCGGCCGGCGACGCTGCCGAACCTGACGATCAGCGCCGATCGCGTGCTCGACTCGACCAGCGCCCTCGAGCTGAAGAGCGTGCCCAAGTCGATGCTCGTCATCGGCGGCGGCTACATCGGCCTCGAGCTGGGCTCGGTCTACGCCGCGCTCGGCACCAAGGTCTCGGTGGTCGAGATGCTGCCCGGGCTGCTGATCGCCGCCGACCGCGACCTCGTCAAGATCCTCGCCGAGCGCATCGGCCAGATCTGCGAGACGGTGATGCTCGACACCAAGGTCGCCAAGATGGTCGACGACCCCGGCGGCGTCAAGGTCAACTTCGAGCACGGCGACGGCACGACGAGCGAGAAGGTCTACGAGAAGGTGCTGGTCTCGATCGGCCGCCGGCCGAACGGCCAGATCCCGGGCATCGAGAAGACCAAGGTGCAGGTCGACGCCAAGGGCTTCATCGGCGTCGACGCGCAGCGGCGCACCGCCGAGCCGACGCTCTACGCCATCGGTGACGTCGCCGGCGAGCCGATGCTGGCGCACAAGGCGACCTACGAAGCCAAGATCGCCGTCGAGGCCATCGCCGGCCACAAGGTGGCCTACGAGCCGCGGGCGATTCCCGCGGTCGTGTTCACCGATCCCGAGCTGGCCTGGTGCGGCCTGACCGAGCAGGAAGCCAAGCGCGACAACATCCCGCACGAGGTCGCCAAGTTCCCGTGGGGCGCCTCCGGGCGGGCCACCTCGATCGGCCGCACCGACGGGCTGACCAAGATCATCTTCGACCCCAAGACCGAGCGTGTGCTCGGCGTCGGGATCGTCGGCGTCGGCGCCGGCGAGATGATCGCGGAGGGCACGTTGGCGGTCGAGATGGCGGCGGTCGCCACCGATCTGGCGATGACGATCCACGCCCATCCGACCCTCGCCGAGACGGTGATGGAATCGGCCGAAGGCTTCTTCGGCCACGCCACCCACGTCTTCCGCCCGAAGAAGAAGTAGGCGAACGCCAACCCGCTCCCTGCGGCCCGCGTCCAAGCGGGCATGCGGAACGTCCTCGCGCGCGCCCCCTGGCTGGCCTCGGTCGTCGACGATGCCCGGTACGCCTGCCGGCAGCTGCTGCGCCGCAGGCTGACGGCCGCTGCCGCGATCTCGTCGCTCGGGCTGGCGATGGGGGCGTGCTGGGCGTCGGCGGCCTCATCGGCTGGGGCGGAGCCGTGCTGCTGGCGCGGTCGCTGGGCGCCCTCGTCTACGACGTGCACCCGACCAGCCCGGCGATGGCGGCCGTCCCGTGCGCAGCGCTGCTGACCGTCGCCGCCCTGGCCGCGCTGCGTCCAGCCCTGCAGGCGCTGCGTATCGATCCGGTCCGCGTGCTGCGCGAGTAGGGGGCGGCCGGCGGCGGCCCTTCGCGGTCGACGTTGTGGTTTACTGGCGGGGATGCGACACCGTCTTCTGCCCCTTCTCGCGCTCGCGACCCTCCTTGCCGGTCCGGTGGCCTGCCAGGCCGGCCAGTCGCCGGCGTCGTCCGGAGCCGTCCCGGTCCGCGGTGCGGCCGACGCCAAGGTCGTCATCCTCGTCTTCTCCGACTTCGCCTGTACGACGTGCACCGGCCTCGAGCCGGCGCTGAAGGCGCTCCGCGACGAGTTCCCGACCGACGTCCAGTTCGTCTTCAAGCACAACCCGGATCCCACCAACGAGCGGGCGCTCCTGGCCCATGAGGCGGCCGTCGAGGCCGGGCGGCAGGGCAAGTTCTGGGAGATGCACGACCTGCTGGCCGCCAACCCCGGCACGCTCGAACCGGCGCAGCTGACCGCCCACGCCAGCGCGCTGAAGCTGGATGAGAAGGCGTTCAGCGAGGCGCTCCGCGCCCGCACCCATCGCGGCACGGTCGCCCGCGACGTGCTGGAGGCCAAGGCCCTGGGGACGACCGGCACGCTGACGCTGTTCATCAACGGCCGGCGCGGCAACGGCGTGCCGCCGCCCGCGGTGCTCAACACCCTGGTGAAGAACCTGCTGGCGGGCGGCGATGGCTCCGGCCCGGCGCCGCTCTCGCCGACGGCGCTCGACCTGACCGGCGCGCCCATTCGCGGCGCCGTCGACGCGCCGGTGACGATCGTCGAGTTCTCCGACTTCCAGTGCGGCTTCTGCTTCCGCGTCAACCCGACGCTGACGCAGCTGCTCGAGCGCTACCAGGGCAAGGTGCGGCTCCTGTTCAAGCACAGCCCGATCGAAGGCCACACCGCGGCGCCGCTCGCGCACCGGGCCGCCTTCGCCGCGCAGCAGCAGGGCAAGTTCTGGGAGATGCACGACCGCATCTTCGCCAACCAGCGCGCCATGGATCGGGAGGCGCTGCTGGCCCATGCCGGTGCGCTCGGCCTCGACCGGGCCAAGTTCGTCGCCGACCTCGACGGACCGCAGTCGAAGGCGGCGCTCGATCGCGACCAGGCGGAGGCCGGCAAGGTGGGCGTCGACGGCACGCCGACCTTCTTCATCGACGGCGTCCCGCTGGTCGGCGCGCAGCCGCTCGAGACGTTCGCCGCCGCCATCGACAAGGCGCTGGCGGCCCGGACGGCGGTGACACGCTGATCGCGGGAGGGGCTCGCCGCCGCGCGTGAGAGTGCGGCCGCAAACCCAGTAAAATCCCGGCCATGCAACGAGCCTGGCTGGTTTCCGCGTTCCTGCTCCTGATCGCATCCCCGGCGGCCGCCGATCCGCGCCTGCCGGCGATCTTCTCCGACCACATGGTGCTGCAGCAGCAGATGCCCCTGGGCGTCTGGGGCTGGGCCGCGCCGGACGAGCGCATCGAGGTCCGCCTGCGGTCGCAGAAGGTCTCGACGACCGCCGATCGCCAGGGCCGCTGGCGCGTCACCCTGGCCCCGGAGACGGCCGGCGGGCCCGACGAGCTCGTCGTCGCCGGCGCGACCGTGACCAAGCGCTTCACCGACGTGCTGATCGGCGAGGTGTGGGTCGGCTCGGGCCAGTCCAACATGCAGTGGGCGGTGCGACAGGCGCAGAACGCCGACACCGAGATTCCGGCGGCGAACCATCCGCGCATCCGCCTGTTTTCGGTCAAGCGCGTCACCGCGCTCGAACCGAAGGACGACGTGACGCCGATGGACGAGGCGCCGACGTGGATGGTCGCCACGCCGGCGAGCATTGCCGAACTTCTCGGCGGTCGGCTACTTCTTCTCGCGCGACCTGCAGAAGGCGCGCGGCAACGTGCCGGTCGGCTTCATCCACAGTTCCTGGGGCGGCACGCCGGCCGAGGCGTGGACGCGCCGCGACGTGCTGGCAGAGGATCCGGCGCTGGCGCCGCTGCTCGCGCAGTACCGCCGCACCGAAGGCGAGTACCCGTCGCAGCGCTACGGCTACGAGCGGCGCCTGCCGATCTGGAACGACGCGCTCAAGGCCTGGCAGGCGGCCAATCCGAAGCCCGAGACGCCGATGCCGGGCATGCCGGCGCCGCGCGGCGGGCCCGAGGATCCGCATCGGCCGGCGGTGCTGTGGAACGCGATGATCGCGCCGATCACGCCGTTCGCGATCCGCGGCGTGCTGTGGTACCAGGGCGAGACCAACGCGCTGCGTGCCTGGGACTACCAGCGCCTGATGACGGCGATGATCCAGGACTGGCGGCGCGCCTGGAACCGCGGCGACCTGCCGTTCCTCTTCGTGCAGCTGGCCAACTTCCGCCAGAATCCGCCCAACCCCGGCGCCTCCTGGTGGGCCGAGGTCCGCGAGGCGCAGCGCCTGACGCTCGGCCTGCCGAACACCGGCATGGCGTCGGCCATCGACATCGGCAACCCGCTCGACATCCATCCGCTCGACAAACAGGAAGTCGGCCGCCGCCTGGCGCTCTCGGCGCGTGCCATTGCCTACGGCGAGCGCATCGTCCACGCCGGTCCGCTCTACGACGGCATGACGCTCGAAGGCGGACGCGTGCGGATCCGCTTCCAGCACGCCGGCGGCGGCCTGGTGGTCGACACCGCCCAGGGCCCGGGCCGGGGATCGAGCTTCGTCGTCGCCGGTGTCGACGGCGTGTTCAAGGCGGCGACCGCGGCGGTCGACGGCGACACCGTCGTGGTCTCCAGCCCGGATGTCCCCGCGCCGGTCGCGGTGCGCTACGCCTGGGAGGACGATCCGGTGACCAGCCTGCGCAACAAGGAAGGCCTGCCGGCCTCGCCGTTCCGCACCGACACCTGGTGACGAGGGGCGCCGCGGCGGGCTGAACGCGCCGCCGTCCCGTCACTCGATCGCGACGCTGTCGGCGATCGGGCCGGCGTCGAGGAGGGCGAGACGGCGGCCCGGGCAGTCGACCGGCTCGCCGGCGCCGGTCGCGTCCCCCGTCGCCAGCACCAGTCCGCCGGCATGGGCGCGCTTGCGGGCCCAGGCGAGGAACGGGCGCAAGGCCGTCACGTCGATCCGCATCGTGCGCTCGAGCGGCTGGTCGACCGGCATCCACGCCGACAGCCGCGTCGGCACCGGCGCGGTCGCGCCGCAGGTCAACTGGACGGTCAGTTCCGAGACGGCGGGCCCGGCCGTGGGCGCGGCCACGACGAAGACGAGGAGCTGTCGCGTCGCGGCGCCGCCCGCGCTGGAGAGCGGCAGATAGTGCGCGCCGAGCAGCATCGGCTGGCGCAGCGCCGAACGAAAGCGTTCGAGATCCGGGTCGCGGTCGGCATCGAGCGCGGCGAGGCGGCTGTCCCAGTCGCGATTGACGACGCCCACGCCCCGCGGCAGCCAGCTCGAAACGTAGTTGATGGGGACGGCCAGGGCCCAGCTCCGCGCGCCCATCCGCCGTCGCTTGCTGATGACGCCGACCACCTCGCCGCGGTCGTTCAGCAGCGGGCCGCCGCTGTTGCCGGGGCTCAAGGGCAGGTCGGCCTCGACGTGGAGGACACCCCAGAACGAGGCCATCGGCCGGGCCACCGAGCCCGCGACCACCGTCACGGTGTCGCCTTCGTCGGCGGGCGCACCCGCGGCCGCGACGGCGTCGCCCTCCCGGACGCCGAGTGCATCGGCCAGCGGCAAGGGTGAGCCCGTCGCGCCCTCGGTCTGCAGCAGGGCCACGTCGAGCTCGTCGTCGAGCTGCACGACGGTGGCCGGCACCGTCTGCTCACCGATCCGCGCCTCGGCCGTCTCGGCACACAGCACGTGGGCGTTGGTCAGCAGGAGCGTCGGCGTGACGAAGAACGCCGACCCGCGGCAGGCGCCGGAGCGGACGATGATCGGTGGCGCGCCGGCCTCGTGCCGCCACGTCGGCCGCCGTGAGCGTCGTGCGCGGCCGTTCGGCGGCTGCCGGATCGCGGCGGCAGGCGAGGCTCCCGCCAGCTCCGGCGAGCAGTCCGATTGCCGAACCGATCAGACCCCACCGCCGCCAGACGCGCTTCGGCACCTCTGGAGAATCGGCCGCCGGCGTCGCTCCCTGCAGTCGGCAGGTGGCTCAGGCCAGCGCCGCGGCCGCGTCGTGGAAGACCCGCGCCAGCATCTCCGGGGTGAGACGGCCGGTGAAGGTGTTCTGCTGGCTCGGATGGAAGGCGCCGAGCACCAGCGGGCCGCCGTGCGGCGCCGGTACCGTGGCGCCGTGCCCGAACGCCGGTCGCGGCCGAAGCCCCTGGCCGCGGTCGGCGAGCACCCGCCACGTGGTGTCCCAGGCCAGCTTGCCGAGCGTCACGACGACCTGCACCCGGGGCAGTGCCGCCCACTCCCGATCGAGAAAGGGCAGGCAGGCGTCGAACTCCTGCGGCGTCGGCTTGTTGTCGGGCGGCGCGCAGCGGACCGCCGCGGTGATCCAGGCGTCGCCGAGCTCCAGTCCGTCGCGACGCGACTCCGAACGCGGGATGCTGGCGAAGCCGGCGTCGTGCATCGCGGTCATCAGGAACAGGCCGGAGCGATCGCCGGTGAACATGCGGCCGGTGCGGTTGGCGCCGTGCGCGCCCGGAGCGAGCCCGACGACCAGCAGCCGCGCCGCCGGATCGCCGAAGCCGGGCAGCGGCTGGCCCCAGTAGGTCTCGTCACGATACGCCGCGCGCTTGACCGCGGCGACGTCGGCGCAGTGCGTCCGCAGCCGCGCGCATCGCGTGCAGGCGATGATCTCGGCGTGGAGCGCGCGGAGGCTCACCCGCGCGCGGCCGCGAGCGCGTCGGCCTGCTCGTGCGCGTGGTACGAGCTGCGGACGAGCGGGCCGGACTCGACGTGGCCGAAGCCGAGCGCCATGGCGATCCGCTTCAGCTCGGCGAACTCGTCGGGATGGTAGTAGCGGACCATCGGCAGGTGCGAGCCGGTCGGCCGCAGGTACTGCCCGATGGTGAGGATGTCGACGCCGACGCCGCGCAGGTCGCGCAGCGTCTCGACCAGCTCGTCGTGCGTCTCGCCGAGGCCGACCATCAGCCCGGTCTTGGTGGGGATGTGCGGCGCGTAGGCGCGCGACCGCGCCAGCAGCTCCAGCGTGCGCGGATACTTGCCGCCCGACCGCGCCTTCCGGTACAGCCGCGGCACCGTCTCGGTGTTGTGGTTCAGGACGTCGGGGCCGGCATCGAGCACGGTCCGCAGCGGCCCTTCGAGGCCCTGGAAATCGGGGATCAGGACTTCGAGGCGGATGCCGGGGACGAGCGCGCGGGTGCGGGTGATGGTCTCGGCGAAGATCGAGGCGCCGCCGTCGGCGACGTCGTCGCGATCGACCGACGTGATGACGACGTACTGCAGGTTCAGCGTCTTGATCGCGGCGGCGACGCGCGTCGGCTCGTCGAGATCGAGCGTCGCCGGCGTGCCGTGCGACACCGCGCAGTAGCCGCAGGCGCGGGTGCAGACGTCGCCCAGGATCATGAACGTGGCGGTGCCGTGGTTCCAGCACTCGCCGATGTTCGGGCAGCGCGCCTCCTCGCAGACCGTGTTCAGGCCGAGGCCGCTCATCAGCGACTTGAGCTCGAGGTACTTGGGCGATCCGGGCGCGCGCACCTTCAGCCAGGACGGCTTCGGCGTTCGGGGTTCCGGGATGGACGCTTCGGGGATGAGAGGAATGATGGTGGGCATTGCCGCGCCCCACAATCGTATCAGGATCCGCCCGGTGGCGACCCTGGCTGGCGTCCCGCTATCGAGCCTCAACTCGCGCAGAATCAGGGAGTTCCAGGCTCAGCTGAGGGTGGGTGGCAAGGCCGGCGGCAAGGCCGGCGGCAGGGCTGCCGGCCGGGCGCCGGCCGCCTCGGCGCGGCTCCGCGACCGGCGGCGCAACCCGGGCACGTGCGCCCGCAGGCGATCCCAGCGTCCACTCGCGTGGGCGACCCCGGCCTTGCCGCGTGCGGCCAGGTCGCGGGCGACGGCCCGCCCGCGTTCCAGGCCCTCGCGGCTGAAGGTCCGCAGGGTCTCCGACGAGGCACGGCGGCCCTCGGTGGCCCACAGAACCACGGCGCGGCCGATGGCCCAGGTGCCACCGTAGGCCACGGCGACCTTCGGCAGGATGCCCACGACCGGGATCAGGCCGACCAGTTGCCGGGCCAGCTGGCGGAAGACGAGACCGCCGCCGAGCACGCCGAGCAGCTCGCCGATCAGCGCCTTCGGTTCGCCGTCGCGGCCGGCGGCCAGCACCAGCCGATAGCCCATCAGCAGCTGGTTCTTGGTGAGGACGATCATGTCGCCGAGATTGAGCGGCGCCGTCAGGATCGGCACGACTTCGGCGAGTCCCGAGGTGAACGCGAACGAGGCGTTGGCGCGGGCCGTGTCCTCGATGATCCGCTCGAACAGGGGCGCGCGGAACAGCGGGAGCTGATGGGCGAAGGCCAGCCGTTGCGACTCGGGGAGCTCGCCGAGCAGCGTGGCGGCGGCCTCGGCCGCGGTTGTCGCGGCGCTGGTCACCATCGCGGGCTCCGGGCCCGCCGATGGGCTCGACCCGCCGACGATCTCCGCGCCCGCGCCGTCGTCGACGACGGCCAGCGCGTGCGGGATCCGGCGGTCGGCGAGATAGCGGAGCGTGCTGTCGAGATCGGCGGAGCGTGGTCCCGGCGGCACGACCACGATCACGGCGTGCGGCAGCGCGTCGCCGCCGCCCGGCGGGTTGACGCGGATCGCGCGGTGCGGCGACGCCGCGCCACCGGGACTCAGCGCCGCACGGATCCGTTCCGCCAGGCGCGGCTCCCCGAGGATCGCCAAGTCGATCGGCGCCAGCGCCTCGCGGCGGATCGCGTCGAGATCGACCTCGCGGATCACTTTCCAGACGTTGCCGAACTTCAGCGAGCCGACCACCACGCCCATCTCTGCATGCTAGCAGGAGCTAGCGCACGTCGAAGGCGGCCATCTCCCGGGCGTTACGGACGAGCAGGATGCCGTTCTCGAGCGCCGGCACGTTCCAGGTCCGGCCCTCGATGCCGGGCACGCGCGCCAGTTCCTCGTGCCTGTCCGGCGTCGCGCGGACCAACGCCAGCTCCCCGGTCTCGGTCGTGATCAGGAGGCGATCCCCGGCGAGGAGCATCTGGCCATGGCCGTAGCGGCCCGCCTTCCACGCGACCCGGCCGGTCTCCGCTTCGACGCACGACAGGATGCCTTCGTCGAGGCCGTAGACGTAGCCGTCGAGCAGCACCGAGCTCGACAGCTTGTTCTTCATCCGCGTGTGCTGCCACAGCGTCGTGGCGCGAAAACGATCGCCGTCGGGCGCGATCTCGATGGCCGCCGCGCCCAGACCGTAGCCGGACGACAGGAACAGCCGCGACGGGCCGATCACGATGGGCTGGGCGACGTTGATGGGCGTGCTCGGCGCCCACGGATGGCTCCACAACAGCGCGCCGTCCTCGACCGAGATGCCGATGGCCCGCGACTGGGTGATGGTCACGATCTGCCGGCGGCCGGCCAGCGTCACGAGCATCGGCGAGACATAGGCTGCGGCGTCGTCGAGCGCCTTCCACACCGGCTTGCCGGTGGCCGCGTCGTAGGCGACGACCGAGGCGCCACGGCCGCCCGGCTGCACGATCACCTTGCCGTCCACGATCAGCGGCGAGGCCGACATGCCCCACTGCAGGTTGTCGGCGCCGGCGTCGCGCAGGATGTCGGTGCGCCAGACCACCGCCCCGGTGTCGGCCCGCAGGGCCTGCAACTCGCCGGCGGCGCCCAGCGCGTAGAGGATGCCATCGGCGTAGGTCGGCGTGGCGCGGGGCCCGTCGCCGCCCATCGATTCCGAGAAGAAGGTGTCCCAGCTCACGGTCCACCGTTCGCGACCGGTCCGGACGTCGTAGGCGGCGACCACTTCGCGCTGGCGGCGCTGCTCGATGGTGTAGGCCAGGCCGCGCGCGACGACGAACGAGGCATGGCCCTCCCCGATCGGCTGCTTCCACAGCAGACGCGGGCCGCCGGCCGGCCAGGTGGCGGCCACGCCGCCCTGGCGATAGACACCATCGCGAGCCGGGCCGCGATAGTCGGTCCACGAACCGGCGCGGGCGGCCGGTGATGCCGCGGGAGCCGATGGCGGCGGGGGAGACGTGGCGCCAGCGGCTGCCGCCGCCGAAGCGGCGGGGGAAGCGGCATCCGGGACTGGGGCCGGGGCGGGCGCCGCCGCCGCCGGTGGCGGATCGGCGTCGACCGCCGGCGCAGGCGTCGGGCCGGCAGCCTTCTGCGCCGCGCGCTGCGCTTCGAGCGCGTCGTAGTGGGCGCTCGGCTTGCCGAAGGCCAGGTGCGGCCGGAAGTCCCCGTCCATGTAGACGTGCAGGCCGAACGCGACGCGCAGAACCACGAGCAGCAGTCCCACGGCGGCGAGCGCGAGCCCGATGCGACGCAGCCATCTGATCATTTTCGATATCCTCTCACGACGATGCTGGTGCTCCCCAAGACGTCCGCGGTCGGAGTCCTGTTCACGGTGGCCACGCTGGCCGTGGCATCGGATGCCTTGCCTGGGCGCGTGGCTGCCGCCCAGCGTCCGGCGCCGTCCGCCCTACCGGCCGCCCGCGCCGGCGAGCGGCACCTGACCTACGCCGCGCTCGAAGCCGAGCTCAAGGCCCTCGCCGCCGCTCATGGCGGGACGGCGGCCCTCGTCGCCATGGGCAAGACGGCGGGCGGTCGCACCCTCTGGGCGCTCGAGATCGCGGCACCGGGCGCCGCGCCGCCGGCGTCGCGGCCGGGCGTCCTGGTGGTGGCCAACCTCGCCCCCGACCAGATCGCCGGCAGCACGCTCGCCGTCGGCATCGCCCGCGCGCTGCTCGGCTCGAGCGACGACGCGGTACGACGCCAGCTCGCTGCCAGCGTCTTCTACTTCGTGCCGCGCCTCGACGCCGACGGCACCGAGGCCGTGTTCGCGACGCTCCAGGGGCCGCGCCGCGGCAACCCGACGCCGTTCGACGACGACAACGACGGACGCGTCGACGAGGATCCGCCGGAGGACCTGAACGGCGACGGCCTGATCACGGTCATGCGCGTCCAGGATCCGCGCGGCGCCTTCACCCCGTCGCGCGACGACGCCCGGCTGATGAAACGCGCCGATGCCCAGAAGGGCGAAGCCGGCGGCTGGGCGATCTACTGGGAAGGCGTCGACAGCGACGGCGACGGCTTCGTCAACGAGGACGGCGTCGGCGGGGTCGAGCTCGATCGCAACTTCCCGCATGCCTACCCGGCCTACACGGCGGGCGCGGGCCGCTTCATGGTCAGTGAAGAAGAGTCGCGGGCGCTGCTCGACTACGTGCTGGCCCGCCGCAACATCGCCGCGGTCGTCACCTTCGGTGCGACCGACACGCTGGTCGGCGGACCGATCGTCGGCGGCGGCAACGGTCGCATACCGGCCACCATGGATCTCGACGCCTTTGCCGACGAGGCTACCGCCGCGGCGCTGGCCGTCGGCATTGCCCGGGACGCGCCTCTGGTGCTCTATCAGCCCGGCGGCATCTTCGACGATGCCTTCGACCAGCCGTCGCCGCGGACGGCGGCGCCGCCCTCGAACGCGACCCGCGCGGCGACGTCCATCGAGAGCAGCGACCTCGAGGTGTTCCGCCACGTCGCGGATCGGTATCGCGACATCACCGGCATCCGCCAGCTGCCTCCGACGCGGCGCGCCGCCGGGGCCTTCCACGAGTGGGCCTACTTCCAGTTCGGCGTCCCGGCGTTCTCGACGCCGGGCGCCTCGATCGCGGCGGCGCCGCCGACGCCCGCGCCTGCTGTCGCGCCAACGCCGGGCCGGACCGCGGCCACGGACGCCACGCCGGAGCGTCCGGCAGCGCCCGCATCCTCGCCGCCTTCGCCTTCGCCTTCGCCTCCGCCTCCGCCTCGCCTCCGGCTCCGCCTCCGGCTCCGCCGCCGATTGGCGACGGTGGGCCCGGGGCGGACGACGGCCGCTGGCTGCCGCTGCTGACGTCGGTGCGTCCCGACGCCTTCGTCGCCTGGACGCCGTTCCGGCACCCGACGCTCGGCGCCGTCGAGATCGGCGGCTGGCGTCCGTGGGCGACGGTGCCCCCGCCGGCCACGGTCGCGCCCCTCGTCGAGCCGCACGTCCGCTTCCTGGTCGAGCTGTCGACGCTGACGCCGCGCGTCGCGGTGGCGTCGCTCACGGCCACCCGTCTGGGCGGCGGGCTCTACCGGATCCGCGCCGAGATCGAGAACCGCGGCCGCTGGCCGACGGCGCTGCAGCACGCGATTACGGCCCGCGCCGTCAAGCCGGTGCTCGTCGCCATCGACGTCCCGCCGGCGGCGATCGTGTCGGGCGCGCCGAAGCACCAGTTCTTTCCGACGCTCGCCGGCTCGGGCCGGCGGGAGAAGGTCGAGTGGATCGTCCGCGCCGATGGCGGCCAGGCCGTGACCGTCCGCGTGGCGGCGCAAAAGGGCGGCACCGCGACGCAGTCCGTGAGGTGCCAGTGATGCGGGCCGCAGCCACGATCGCCGTCGTCGCAGTGCTTGCCACGTTCTCCGGGTCTGGCTCTGAGCCAGGCTCGGAGCCCGGCTCAGAGCCAGACCGGGCCGCGGACGTTTCCGACGTCGGACGCGCCGTTCAAGACCCGTATCGACGTCAATCGCTGGCATGGCTACGACGAGCTCGTCGCCGACATGGAGCGGCTGCAGCGCGCCTTCCCGACGTTCCTGACGCTGTCGTCGATCGGCAGGAGCGTGGAGGGTCGCGACATCAAGGTGATGACGATCCTCAATCCCGACACCGGCGCCGAGGCGACCAAGGCCGGGATGTACATCGAGGCCAACGTCCACGGCAACGAGATCCAGGGCGCGGAAGTCTGCCTCTACACGATCTGGTACCTGATGGAGCACTACGATCGGCTGCCGCGGATCAAGGCGCTGGTCGACGAGCGCGTGTTCTACATCGTGCCGACGGTGAACCCGGATGGCCGCGAGCACTTCCTGCAGGTCCACGCCGGCGGCCGCTCGGGACACCAGCCGGTCGACAGCGACAACGACGGCGTCGCCGACGAGGACGACGTCGACGACCTGAACGGCAACGGCGTCATCGAGCAGATGCGCCGCTACGTGCCCGGGCAGGGCACGCATCGCATCAGCGGCCTCGACCCGCGGCTCCTCGAGCCCGCCCCGCCCGGGACCATGGGCGACTACGTGATCCTCGGCTTCGAGGGCCTCGACAACGACGGCGACGGCCTGGTCAACGAGGACGGCCCCGGCGGCTACGATCCCAATCGCAACTGGCCGACCGACTGGCAGCCGAACTACGTGCAGGGCGGATCGATGGACTACCCGTTCCAGCTGCCCGAGGCCCGCGCGGTCAGCCGCTTCCTGCTGTCGAAGCCGAACATCGCCGGGGTGCAGTCGTACCACAACTCCGGCGGCATGATCCTGCGCGGCCCCGGCGCCGAGGCGCAGGGCGAGTATCCGGTCGTCCGACGCCCGCGTCTACGACGAGCTCGGCCGGACCGGCGAGCGCATGCTGCCGTACTACCGCTACCTGGTGATCTGGAGCGGCCTCTACACCGTGCATGGCGGCTTCATCGACTGGACCAACGACGACCTCGGCATCCTGTCGTTCTCGAACGAGCTGTGGAACAGCGGGCAGTACTTCAACAGCCCGGCCCTCAAGGATCAGCAGCGGCAGCCGGACAGCCCGATCACGCCGCGGGCCTCCGGGCTCTTCTTCGACGACAAGCTGGCCCTCGGCGGGGAGTTCGTCGACTGGGCGCCCTTCCCGCATCCCACCTTCGGGACGATCGAGATCGGCGGCTGGCGGCACACCTTCGGCCGGCTGCCGCCGCGGTTCATGAACGAAGAGCTGTGCCACCGCAACATGGCCTTCTCGCTCTACCAGGCGGGCGAGATGCCGCAGGTGCGGCTGGGCGAGCCGGCCGTCGAGTCCCTGGGCGACGACCTGTGGCGGGTGCGTGTGCCCATCGTCAACGAGCGGCTGATCCCGACGATCCTGGCCAAGGCCCAGCGCAACAACGTGGTGCGCCCGGACGTGCTGCGACTGGAAGGCGCCGGCGCCTCGATCGTCGCCGCCGGCTGGGTGCGCGATCGGTTCCGCGGCGGCAACTCGGACCTGATCGATCAGCAGGACCTGTCGCGGATCCTGGTGCGCAACGGTCAGCCCGGCCGCACCACGCGCGTGATCGAATACCTCGTGCGCGGCGGCAGGTCGGTGACGTTGACCTACGACAGCGCCAAGGGCGGGCAGCCGTCGCTGGCGATCCCGCTGCGCGAGACGCCGCGGCCGGTGCCGCCGACGCCGCCGGCGCGGTGATCGCGACGCCCCAACGACTCCGGAGTCGTCACTCGACCGCGAAGACGACGACGAGCGGATCCTCGTAGATCGGCGGCACGCCGGCGAAGGCGCCGCGGAAGATCGGATGCTGGTCGAGCGGCGCCGGCGATCCGTGCGGCTGCGCCAGCATGCCGGTGGACACGCGTCCGCCGACGAACATGCCGGGGAACTTGTGCCAGACGACGTAGCGGAAGCCGAGCGCCTCGAGGCGCGCCCGCAGCGCCGCGTCGGCCGGCAGGCCGAGGTTCCACAGCGGGTTCAGCCCGTCGTTCGGGAACTGCTTGTGGTACCGCGACAGGTACGACCAGGCGATCGGCTGGTGGTGCACGGTCTGGTAGTACATGTAGGCCGACGCTCGATCGCTGCGGTTGTACCAGCCGTGCGGCAGATCGAGGATCGGGCCCGGCGGCCGCGTGCCGGCGCCGATCTGCCGGTAGAACTCCGGCACCTGCGGCAGTGCGGTCTGGGCGAAGGTGCGCGGCCAGCACTCGGCGGCAATGACCACGCCGGCGGCGACGAGGATCGCCGTCGCCGATGCCGGCCGCCGGCGCATCAGCGCGGCCAGCCCGAACCCCGCCGCGATCGAGAAGCCGACGCTGCCGAGCATCATGAAGCGGCCCGGCGTCCGCATCACGTCGAGGCCGGGGATGTGCTGCAGCAGCTCGTAGGGCATCGCGATCGGCCACATCGTCCCGAAGATCCGCAAGCGCGGCCCCAGGCAGAGCACCGCGAAGACCAAGCCGAAGATCACCCATGGCCGGCCGGCCCGCTCCCGCCACGCCAGCACGCACAGCGCGATCGCGGTCAGCGGGACGGTCACCGCCGTCTCGAGGCCCGTGCCGTACCAGTCTTCGGCCGGCGCCAGCGCCGGCAGCGTCGGCGCCCAGACGTAGTTGGTCAGGTGCATGCTGCTCGGGAAGAGCCAGACGGCCCAGCGCTGGAAGGGCGCCGGCAGCACCAGGCTCAGGGCATCGGGCGAGTAATAGCGGGTCTGTTCGCCGAGGGCGACCTGCAGCGTCGGGTCCCGCATCACGTGCACGATCGCCAGCAGCAGCGGGGCGCAGATCGCCAGCGAGAGGGCGCCGGCGGTGAGCATCCGGCGCAGGCGGGGCCCGCGCTCGGCGGACGGCGCCGCCAGCCACGCCTGCACCCCGACCAGCGCGACGCCGAGCGCCGCGAAGATGAACTGGTTGCCGTTCTGGAGGAGCGCCCCGAGCAGCGCCACACCGGGGGCGGCGAGCCAGGCGCGCCCGCGATTCGGATCGAAGGCCCGCAGGCCGGCGAGCATCGTCAGCGGCAGCATCCCGACGAAGAGCTTCTCGAGGTGGCCGGTCAGCGCCAGCAGGTGAATCGGCCAGAGCAGGAACAGCGCTCCGGCGACGAACGCCGGTCCGCGCGCCAGGCCGACGCCGCGGGCGAGCGCGTAGCAGCACCAGCCGCTGCCGGCGACACCGAGCAGCGCCGCGCCGTTGAAGGCCGCCGCCGCGCCCCACGGCCAGAACGGCAGCGCGAAGAGCGCGTTCAGCGGGCCGACGCCATCGACCAGCACCGAGATGCCGTGCGGGTAGAGCAGATGCGTGGTGTCCGGCCAGCTGACCTGGCCGGCGAACGCGTGCGCGGTGTACCACAGCACCCAGATCGCGTGGCGCTCGTCGTAGTGGACGTCGCCGATCGTGTGGGTGGCGAAGTCGCGGGCCAGCGGCCAGCTCGCCGCGATGGCGAGGGCAAGGTAGCCGAGCGGCACGGCGGCGCCAGCCAGGGCGCGTCGCGCGGCGCTCACTGCGGCGTGAGCCTCGCGCGCACGTGCGGGGAGCCGGCCATCGCCATCGGCGGAGCGTATCACTGGCCGTCGTGCCGGGTGCCTCCGGCAACCCTTTCGCAGGACCATGCGTCCAGGCCGATGTATCGAGGTGCGACATATGGACCCACACCGCTTCCTGCCGCTGTCAGCACAGCAGTTCCACATCCTGCTCGGCCTGGTCGATGAGCCCTGCCATGGCTACGGCATCATCCTCGGCGTGGCGCGACGCACCGACGGGGAGATCACCCTCGGCACCGGCACCCTGTACACGGCGCTCGCCCGACTGGCCGATCTCCAGCTCGTGGCCGACACGGAGCGTGCCGACGCCAGGCGCCGCTTCTACCGGCTCACGCCGCTCGGGCGCAGTGTGCTCCGCGCCGAGACGACGCGACTCGAGGCGCTGGTGCGCCATGCCCACGCCTCCGGCATCCGGGGCACCGCCCCTGTCGGTCCCAGCCAGCCACGGTCATGACGCCACCCCCACCCTCTCGCTGCGCCCGCTGGTTCGCCACCGCGCTCCTGGTGCTCGCACCGGCGCGGCTCCGCCGCACCCACGGCCCCGACATGCACGCGACGCTCCTGGCGCTGTACGCCGGAGCGGAAGCGCGTGGACCCCAGGCGGTCCTGCGGATGATCGTGCGTGAGCTGGTCGAGATGGGCCGGGCTCGGTGTGCCGTTCCATCGGCTCGGACAGCAGCCCGCGCGCGGCTGCCGGAGGTCACATCGGCAGGCTGGCTCGAGGGCGTGGGGCGGGACCTGCGCTACGCACTCCGCACCTTGCGACGGGACGCCGCCTGGACGATGGCGGCCGTGGCGATCGTCGCGTCCGGGGTCGGCGCCAGCGCGACGGTGTTCAGCGTGGTCCACGCCCTCCTCCTGCGGCCGCTGCCGTTCGCGGACCCCGCGCGTCTCGTCTGGATCGCCAACGGCGAGTCGGAGAACCAGTCCGCCCAGACGGTTCAAGTCGACAACCTGCTCGACTTCCAGCGGCAGAGCCGCACCATCGCCGATGCGGCGGCGTTCTCTCCCTTCGACGGCGTCGGCGACGTTCGCCTGACCGGCGCCGGCGTGCCGGAGCGTGTGACCGCGGTTCCGGTCACCGAGGGATTCTTCCGGCTGCTCGGTGTCCGGCCGCTGGCTGGGCGCTTCTTCACCACCGACGAGTGCCGGTGGAACGCCCCGAAGGCGGCCGTGCTCGCGCACGGATTCTGGCAGCGCCGGCTCGGCGGCGATCCCGCCATCGTCGGTCGCGTCATCGTCCTGGACGGCGTGGCGACGACGGTCGTCGGCGTGCTGCCGGCGTCGTTCGACTTCGCCGCGGCCTTTGCGCCCGGCAGTCGCGCCGATCTCTTCGTGCCGTTTCCTCTCGCCCCGGAGACGAACCGGCGCGGCAACACGCTGGCGGTCATCGGGCGGCTGGCCGCGGGCGTGGATCTTGCGGCGGCGCAAGCCGAAGCGGCGGTGATCGCGCGTCGACTCGCGCCAGCGAGCACGGCATCCTCGCGTCGCAACCAGTTCCAGCCGCGGATCGACACGCTGCGCCATCGCGTCAGCGGCGGCTATGCCACGCCGCTGCTCGTGCTCTCGGTGTCGGTCGGATTCCTCATGCTCCTCGTGTGTGCCAATCTGTCGAACCTGCTGCTCGCCCGGGCCGCGTCACGCGCGCGCGAGATGGCGGTCCGCACCGCGCTCGGCGCCCGGCGTGGCGTCCTGATCAGACAGATGCTGGTCGAGAGCCTGGTCCTCGCGGCGGCCGGCGCCGCCGGCGGGCTGCTGCTGGCATTCGCCGGGACGACGCTGCTGGCGGCGACGAAGAGCACGGCCTGGCCGGTGTACGGCATTCGCGTCGACGCCGCCGCGCTTGGCTTCACAGTGGTGGTGGCGTTGGTCACGGGGCTCGCCTTCGGCGTGCTGCCGGCGCTTCGGGTGGCGAGCGTCAGTCCGCAACGCACGCTGAAGGATGGGGGGCGCGGCGTCGTCGGGCCCAGCCGCGACATCGCGCGGCGCGCGATCGTCGTCGCCGAAATCGCGTTGGTGTGTGTCCTGCTGACCGGGGCCGGGCTCCTGCTCCGCAGCCTGGTGCGGGTGCTCGATGCGCCCCTGGGCTTCGAACCGGGAAGCCTCCTCGCCATCCGGGTCGATCCGCCGGCCGACGACGCCGGCCGCGAGCGGCGCACGGCGTATTTCGACGCTCTCGTTCGGGAGGCGGGCGGCGCCCCCGGCGTCGAGGCCGTGGGGCTGACCGACGCGCTGCCGCTGGGCCGCAACGTCGGCTGGCGCCGATGGGACGCGTCGGCGACGAAAGAGCGTCACCAGCGCGAGGGGATCGCGCAGCCGCTGGTCCGCATGATCGACGAACGGTACCTGGCGGCGATGCGCATCCCGCTGCATGCCGGCCGGGCCTTCACCTCAACCGACACGGCCGGATCCGAACCGGTGGTCGTCGTCAACGATGCGCTTGCGCGCACCCTCTGGCCCGGCGCCGACGCCGTCGGTCGGATGTTGCATACCGAAGGCGAGGAGCGTCGCGTCGTCGGCGTCGTCGGTGCCGTCAGCTATTTCGCGCTCGAGCGGGCGCCTGAACCGGAGATGTACTTGCCCCTCCGGCAGGCCGGCGACAACAACCCGGTCGATCTCGTCGTCCGCGGCACCCAGCCGGACCCGATCGTCGCCAACAGCGTGCGGGCGGCGCTGCAGCGTGTCGACCCCGGCTTGCCCGTCGCGGACGTGACGGTGATGGATCACCTCATCGACCGGGCCGTCTTCGCGCGCCGGTTCGTCGCCTGGCTGATCGGCGGCTTCGCCGCGTTCGGACTGGCGATCGCGTCGCTCGGGCTCTATGCCGTGATCGCTCACTCGGTGGCGCAGCGGACGCACGAGATGGGTATCTCGTTCTCGCTCTCGGTGCGCTGTTCGCCGGCTATCTACCGGCCCGCCGAGCGTCGCGCATCGATCCGCTGCAGGCGCTGCGGCAGGAGTGACGACGCGGCGTTGGAGCCCGTGTCCGCGTGCTGGTCCCAACGTGGGCGCGGCCGACGGCGATCGCCATCGGCGAGTCCATTACCGTGGTAATATGACGCATGGCGCTGGCGCACTCGAAGCTCACGGCACAAGGGCAGATATCGGTGCCCGCCGAGGTCCGTCGTCGGCTCGGCGTCGGGCCAGGTTCCATCCTGGAATGGGCGGAAGAAGGAGAGCAGGTCGTCGTCCGACGCGCCGGCAAGGTCAGCTCCACGGACGCCCACCGAGCGGTGTTTCCCGAGGGCGTGCCGACCCGGCGAACGCTCGCCGACGTGAAGGAAGGCCTGCGACGCAGCGCTCGAGAGCGGCATGCGCGCCGTTGACACGAACGTTCTGGTTCGGTTGATTGCGCGGGACGACCCGCGCCAGGTCGCTGCGGCGGAGGCGTTCGTAGCCCCGGGCGCGTGGGTGTCATTGTTGGCCCTGAGCGAGACGGTGTGGGTTCTCGCCGCGGTCTACGATCGCACGCCCTCGCAGATTGCTGCCGCCATCGACCACCTGCTCGAACACGACACGCTGAGCGTCCAGGAGCCCGACGTCGTGCGGGCCGCGTTGACGCAGTTTCGCGCGAAGCCGCGCCTGGGCTTCACGGACTGCCTGATGCTTCACGTCGCCCTGAAGGCCGGGCACGTGCCGCTCGGTACCTTCGATTGGCCGTTGGGCGCACTGGAGGGGGCTCGCCGCCTCTGATGCCCGCCTGCGAGCCTTCGCCGGGGGGGCCGTGGCGCTCCGAGGATGAACGCCCGGCTCCAGGGGACTGGCGCCGGGCGTTGCTGTTTTCAGCGGACTACAATCGCCGCACCGCGCGGGCGAGGCGTTTGGGACGAGGTCCGGCGAGTCCGTCGGATCTCGGCCGCGCCGGGCGACGCAGGTTGGAGGCGACTCGTGAAGCGGACAACGTTGGTGCTCACCGCCGTCGGCGCGATCCTCATCGGCGTCGCGGTCTCGGGCTTTCACCAGGGCGCCGACGCCTTGGACCCCGTGCGCGTCGCGCCGGAGAGCCACAAGATCGCGTTCGAGAACATGTTCGTGCGGATTCTGGAGGTGCGCGTGCCTCCGGGCAGCATCGAGCCGCGGCACCGGCATCCGCACGGTCTCAGCGTCTATCTGGCCAGCCAGGACACCCGGATCACCGTCGACGGCCAGGCGCCGCAGGTCGGCCATCGGGACGCCGGCTCCTTCGCCTGGAGCGAGGCCGTCATCCACACGGTGCAGAACGTCGGCACAACGGAGATGCACGTCCTTCGCATCGAGCTGAAGCAGTAGCGTCGAGGGTTCGTCGGGTTGGAGGCTCAGCCCGGGCCGCTGGAGCCAGGGCCCCAACCGGTGGCGTGTGTCGATGTGTGCAAGCGGCGAAGACGGCCTGATTTCATTGACTCTGCCACGGTTGTCGTCCATGGCACCAGGGTTGCTCTTAGTGAGGCCGTGACCGACCGATTGAGGCCCTGGCGGGCAGGAGCTGCCCGCCAGTCCTCAGTCAGCGCGCTCCGGCCTTCGGCCTCGCGCTGCAGTTGACCGGTTGGAACCCAACGAATCGCTACCCAGAAGAGAGCACACACACCATGGAAAAGATGACCCGCGGCCAGATCCAGGACCTCGTCGGCAAGTTCGCCTCGGAGAACCCGAAGTACCGCGCCGCGCTGCTCAGCGACCCCAAGGGCACCATCGAGAAGCAGCTGAACACGCAGCTGGGCGCGACGACGGTCAAGGCCGTGGCCGACACCGCCGAGACCGTGCACGTGATCATCCCCTACGCGGCGGCCGAGGGCGAGCTGTCGGACAGCGACCTGGAGCGCGTCGCCGGTGGCAAGCAGGACATCACGGCGAACTGCCTGGTGCTCGGCGGCACGGCCGTCTCGAACACCGTGATGCAGCTGAACCTCTGATTCGTGTCGATGGGGACAGCGCCTCTCAGGCGCCGTCCCGGCAAAGGGCCCCTTCCGGCAGATGTCCGGGGGGGCTTTTTGCCGTTTGTGGCGATCGCGCTCAGGCGGCGTACGGCAACATGTCAAACGTGGCGCACACTCACTCGACGGGGACCGGACTCGACGACCTGCCGGCGTTCGAGATCGCGCACGTGGAACCGGGGAAGTATCCACGGCTGCATGGGGTCTTCAATCACGTGCGGAGCGTGAGGGCGGGTGGCAGCTGGCTCTATCATGCCGCCGCTCCGTTGATCGGCGATCTGCTCGATCTGGATCAAGCGACGGGCCGCGCGGTGTTCGAAGCGCCGTTCTGGGAGGCCAGCCATCCCATTCAGTGCGGCAGCCGACCTCCATGGCTGGATGGCTTCTGGCAGGCCTACCACGTGACGATGATTCTGGACCCAGACGCGCAGTGGCGGCGCGTGCGCTTCGAGCCGAGCGACGCGCAGCACTTCATCCAGGGCGGTCAGGAGATGTCGACTCGGACCGGACACCTGCCTGAAGGTGCCGTCGCGACCCGCATCGTGCCCGGCGCCTGGGACGTGGAGCATTGCACACTCTGCATGGAACGGGTCGGCCGCGGGGGCGACGAGTACGGCTACGTGGCCCATGGCGCCGCCTACGTCGATGGGCACGATTGGCTGTGCGATCGCTGCGGCGAGAATTACGCCGTTCCGCGCAGCCTGGCCTTCGTCTGGAACGGCGCCGAGGAGCCGCGCTGATCGCGGACGGCCTGGCGCCATCACACTACAGGTAAGGCTTCCAGACCTCCATCATCGCGCGCAGCTCGTCGAGCTCCGCCGCGTCGAGGTTGGCGAGCGGCGGCCGCACCGGGCCGGCGGCCTGACCCTGGATCTGCATCATCGCCTTCATCGCCGAGACCTCGAAACCCTTGCGCTTGGTGCGGAAGGCGTAGAGCGGCACGACGTACTTCTTCATCAGCTCGGCGAGCGTCGCCTCGTCGCCCTTGGCGGCGACGTCGTGCAGCTGCAGCGCCAGCTTCGGCGAGACGTTCGAGATGCTCGACGTGTAGCAGCGGATGCCGAGGCGGTAGTAGGTGCCGACCAGGTCGTCGCCGGCGCCGCCGACCCAGTGCAGACGGTCGCCGACGGCGTTCATGATGATCTGGTATTTCCGCGCGTCGCCCTGGCCATCCTTCCACGCGATGGCGGTCGGGATGTCGGCCAGCTTCTGGACGAAGCCCGGTCCCGGGTTGACCCAGTCGCGGCTGTAGACCAGCAGGCCGAGCGGCGTCGCCTTGCCGATCGCCGCGTAGTAGGCGAGCAGCCCGGATTCGTCGGCGTGCGGGTAGTACGGCGGCAGCGCCAGGATGCCGTCGGCGCCGGCCTTCCACGCCTTGGTGGCCTGCTCGATCGCGACGCCCAGGTTGCCGCCGACGCCGGCGATCACCGGCATGCGGCCGGCGGTGGCCTCGACCGATGTCTGCACGACCGCGGTGTGCTCCTCGGTATTCAGCGAGTAGAGCTCGCCGGTGCCGCCGGCGGCGACGATCACGCAGAACGGGTGCGCCGTCATGGCGGCGACGTTGGCCCGCAGGCCGGGGAGATCGACGGCGAGCGCATCGGTGAACGGCGTGACGGGAAAGCCGACCACGCCGGTGAGGCGCGATCGCAGGTCGGACGGAGTCATCGTGGGCATGGGGGTCCTCGCTACCAGCGGGGCAGCTTGCGCGTCCAGGTCGGATCGACGCGGCGGCGCATCTCGGCCTGATCGTCGCGCTTGCGGTACGGGCAGCGGGCGTAGCGCTCGCGGCCGCGGGCCAGGGCGTCGTGATCGAGATCGATGCCGAGGCCCGGCCGATCGGGGATCTCGACGCAGCCGTCGACGAAACGGATGCGGCCGCCGGCGACGACCTCGTCATCGGCGTGCTGCCAGGGATAGTGCGTGTCGCAGGCGAACGTCAGGTGCGGCGCCGCCGCCGCGGCGTGCGTCATGGCCATCAGCGACACGCCGAGATGGCTGTTCGAGTGCATCGACAGGCCGAGGCCGAAGCGTCTGGCACAGCCGGGCGAGGTGCTGGATCTGGCGCACCCCGCCCCAGTAGTGCGGGTCGCACAGCACGACCTGGACGGCATCCTGCCGCACCGCCGCGGGCAGGTCGGCGAACGACGTGACGGCGACGTTCGAGGCCAGCGGCGTCTCCTCGCCGGCCTCGAGCAGCGCCTGCCGCACCGCGGCCATGCCGTCCATGCCGGCGCAGGGATCCTCGAGATACCCGCCGCGTCCCAGCTCGCGATAGAGCGCGCGGCCGACCTCGATCGACGTCGGCACGGACCACGCGCAGTTGGGATCGATGCGCAGCGGCACGCCGTCGCCGAACGACGCGTGCAGCGCCTTGATGGTGGCGATCTCCACCGGCGGATCGAGCACCCCGGCCTTCAGCTTGATCTCGCGGAAGCCGTAGGTCTCGCACATCTGCCGCGCCTGGCGGACCATCGCCTCGGGCGTCAGGCCCTCGCCGTACTCGTCCTCGCGCTCGTCGTCGCCTTCGGCGCCGCCGCCGGCGTGCTTGTAGAACAGGTAGGCCGAGAACGGCACGGCGCTGCGGGCGCGTCCGCCGAGCAGGTCGCAGACGGGATGCCCGAGGGCGCGCCCGATCAGGTCGAGACAGGCCAGCTCGATGGCCGAGAAGAGGCGGTTGCCGGCGTCGAGCGGGTTCTCGCCGGGGACGCTGTAGGTCTGCGATCGATCCCCGTCCGGCGCCGCGCTGGGGTCGATCATCGGCAGCAGCGACCCCATCAGGGTGAAGGCGTCCTGGCCGATCAGGCGATCGCGCAGCGCGGTGAACTGCGCGGCGATGACGTCGCCGCCGTGCGTCTCGCTGATTCCGACGAACCCGGCGTCGCTGACCAGCTCGAGGATCGTGCGCAGCGCGTAGGGCTGGTGCAGGCCGTAGGAACTGCGTAACGGCGGGTCGGCGATGGCGATCGAGTGGACGCGCAGATCGGTGATCGTCAGGCCCGCGTGGGGCCCGGTCGCGGACGGACGTGACATCAGGGCAGCTCGCGAATCCGGATGTTGCGGAAGGCGACCGGGTCGTTGTGGCCGGCGAAGCCGAAATGGCCCTCGGCGCGGTCCTTGCCCGGGTGCGGGGTGTCGGCCATGAACGACGTGACCGCGGCGAGATCGGTGTCGAGGATCGTCGTGCCGTTGAGGACGACCTTGATCGTCGAGCCCGTGACGGCGACCTCCTGCGCGTTCCACTCGCCGACCGGCTTCAGGTGGCCGCGCGTCGAGGCGACCATCCCGTAGGCGGAGCCGTGCGCCTGCCGGGGGTCGAGCCCGGCGTATTTCGGATCGGCGTCGTCGAGGACCTGCAGCTCGGTCATGCCGGCGTAGGCCGGATCGCCCGAGCCCGGGTAGCGGATGGCGAGGCCGTTGTTGCCCGCCGGCGGCAGCCTGAACTCGAGCCGGACGACGAAATTCCGGAAGGTCCGGCGCGTGTAGAGCGTGCCGCCCTGGCCCGCCTTGCAGACGATGGCGCCATCCGCGGACCTCGTAGCCGTCGGCGGCGCCGATCCACCCGTCGAGGTCGCGGCCATTGAAGAGGGCGGTGAACCCGGCGTCGGCCGGCGCCTGCGTCGCGGGAGGCGTGGCGGCGGTGGGTGCGGTCGGGGCCGCGGCACAGGCCAGCACGGTCCCGGCCGAGACGAACAGGGCAGTCAGCGTGGCGCGCACGGGCATATTCTGGCATGGACCGGGCTGCCACCGACCGTCGCGAACGACTACCATAGCGACTGTGGGCCCTTCCGATCTGCTGCCGGCGCTCGCGCGCGTGCTGCCGCCGGCGCGGATTCTGACCGCCGCCGCCGGGCTGGCCGCCTTCGAGTCCGACGGCCTGACCACCTTCCGCGCCCGGCCGCGCGCCGTGGTCCTGCCGGAAACCGCGGACGAGGTCATCGCCGTCGTCCGCCTGTGCGCGGAAACGGGCGTGCCGTTCGTGGCCCGCGGCAGCGGCACCAGCCTGTCCGGCGGCGCCGTGCCGCACGTCGACGGCATCGTCATCGCCCTCAACAAGCTGACCCGCATCATCGAGATCGATCCGATCGATCGCATCGCCGTCGTCGAGCCCGGCGTCATCAACCTGGACGTCTCGGCGGCGGCCATTCCGCTCGGGCTCTACTACGCGCCGGACCCGTCGAGCCAGGCGATCTGCACCATCGGCGGCAACGTCGCCTTCAACTCCGGCGGCGCGCACTGCTTCCGCCACGGGATGACGCTGAACCACGTCCTCGGCCTGAAGGCCGTCCTCGCCGACGGCACGCTGGTGACGCTCGGCGGCCGCAGCCTCGATCCGGTCGGGCCCGACCTCGTCGGCGGCTTCGTCGGATCGGAGGGCCGCTTCGGCATCGCCCTCGAGATCACGTTGCGGCTGCTGCCGCGTCCGGCCGGCTTCCGTACGGTCCTGGCCGCCTACCGACTCCCTCGCGGCCGCCGGCGACGCCGTCTCGCGCATCGTCCGCTCGGGGTTGCTGCCCGGCGCGATGGAGATCATGGACAACCTGGCGATCCAGGCGGCGGAGGCGGCGGTGCACGCCGGCTATCCGCTCGACGCCGCCGCGGTGCTGCTGGTCGAGCTCGAAGGCGAGGCCGCCGACATCGACGCGCAGTTCGTCGATCTCGAAGCGCTGATCCGGGCCTCGGGCGCCTACAACGTCCGCATCGCCCAGAACGCCGCGGAGCGCCTCGCGATGTGGAAGGGCCGCAAGTCGGCGTTCTCGGCGGTCGGCCGCCTCAGCCCCGACTTCATCGTCCAGGACGGCGTGGTGCCGCGCAGCCGGCTCGGCGAGGCGCTGGTCGGCATCGAGGCGATCGGCAAGCGGCACGGCATCCGCGTCGCCAACGTCTTCCACGCCGGCGACGGCAACCTGCACCCGCTGATCCTGTTCGACGGCCGTGTCGACGGCGCGCACGATCGCGCCGAGGCCTGCGCCGCCGAGATCCTGCGGCTGTGCATCGCACTCGGCGGCTCCATCACCGGCGAGCACGGCGTCGGCCTCGAGAAACGCGACTTCCTCGCCGAGCAGTACGGCGAGGCGGACATCGCCTGCATGAAGACGCTCCAGCGCATGATGGATCCCCGCGACATCGCCAACCCCGGCAAGGTCTTCGCGCCGGTGACCCCGGCCGACGCGGCCCGCCACTTCGCCGCGACGGCGGCGGCGACGGAGCGGGTGCCGTCGTGAGAGCGTTTCCCGCGTCCCTGCTGCAGCCGACGACGATCCCCGAAGTGCAGGAGGCGGTGCTCTACGCCGCGCCCGGCATCGGCCAGACCACGCGGGTCCGGCCGGTCGCCGGCAAGTCGAAGCCGGCGCTGCACCATGCCGGCGACGGCGTGGTCGTCGATCTCGCCGGCCTCACCGGGATCACCGAGTTCCAGCCGGACGAGTGCACGTTCACGGCCCTGGCCGGCACACCGGTCGCCGAGATCGAGCGGCGCCTGGCGGAGCACGGCCAGTCGCTGCCCTTCGAGCCGCCCCTTGTCGGCCGCGGCGCCACCATCGGCGGCACCGTGGCGTCCGGGCTGAACGGCCCGGGGCGCTACCACCACGGCGGCGTGCGCGATTTCCTGATCGGCGCCACGTTCGTCGACGGCGAGGGCCGCCTGGTGCGCGGCGGCGGCAAGGTGGTCAAGAACGCCGCCGGCTTCTACCTGCATCACCTGCTGCTCGGCAGCCTCGGCCGGCTCGGCGTGTTCGTCGAGCTGACCTTCAAGGTGTTTCCGACGCCGCGGGCGCAGCGGACGCTGCGAGTCGCCTGCGCCAGCCTCGGCGATGGCCTGGCGGCGCTCGATCGGGTGCGGCGCTCGACGGCCGATCCGGACGCGCTGGAGCTGACCTCCGACGGCGCGCTGGTCGTCCGCATCGCCGGCGCCGCCGACGCCATCGACGCCCGCGCCGAGGGACTCGCCGCGATCCTCGGCCACGACCGCGCGACGGTCGTCGAGCCGCCGGCCGCCCTCGCGCCCGAGGAGGCCGCGGCCTGGTGGCTGGCGTCGCGCGACTTCGCCTGGGTCAGCGGCGCGCTGGCCAAGGTCGCCGTGACGCCGTCGCGTATCCATGCCCTCGATGCCGCGCTGGCGCGCGCCGGGGCGGCGCGTCGCTACGGCGCCGGCGGGGAAGTGGCGTGGGTGGGCTGGCCGGGGGCGTGGGCCGACCTCGACGCGCTGCTCGCCGAACAGGCCCTGTCCGGCGTCGCCTTGATCGGAGCGGCGCCGGCCGATCCGATGCTCGGCGTGCGTCCTGACGACGCGTTCCTTTCCCGCGTGCGGAACACCATCGACCCGCGCGGCACTTTTCGAGGCTGATCGGTTTGCAACACGACATCGACGCCGAAGCGTTCGGGCCGGCCGGCGCCCACATGGCGCACGCCGTCTCGACCTGCGTGCACTGCGGCTTCTGCCTGCCGGCGTGCCCGACCTACCGCGAGCTGGGCGAGGAGATGGATTCGCCGCGCGGGCGCATCCTCCTGATGAAGAGCGCGCTCGAAGGCGCGCTGACGCTGGACGACGTGCAGCCGCACATCGACCGCTGCCTCGGCTGCCTGGCCTGCACCACCGCGTGCCCGTCCGGCGTGCCCTATGGCGATCTGCTGACGCCGTTCCGCGCCCACGCCGCGCAGAAGCAGGGCGCGTCGCTGCTGGTGCGGATGCAGCGCGACGTGCTGCTCGAGACGCTGCCGTACCCGGCCCGCTTCGCCTGGGCGTTGCGCCTCGGACGCCTGGCGCGCTGGACCGCGCCGTTCCTGCCGGCGTCGATGCGGGCCATGCTGGCGCTGGTGCCGCCATCGGTGCCGCCGCCGCAGACGCTGCCGGCGCTGACGCCCGCCCGCGGTCAGCGGCGGGCCCGCGTCGCGCTGCTCGCCGGCTGCGCCCAGCAGGTGCTGGCGCCGGGGATCGGCGCCGCGGCGATCCGCGTGCTGTCGCACTGCGGCGTCGAGGTCGTGGTGCCGGAAAGCCAGGGCTGCTGCGGGGCGCTGGCGCTGCACGTCGGCGATCGCGAGCGGGCCCGCCAGCACGCGCGCGGCAACGTCGCGGCATTCCCGACCGATGTCGACGCCGTCGTCACGACCGCTGCCGGCTGCGGATCCGGCATGCAGGAGTATCCGCACCTGTTCGAGGGCACGCCGGACCACGACGCGGCGACGGCGCTGGCGCGACGCACCGTCGACGTGAGCGCGTTCCTGGCGCAGCTGGGCGTGACCATCGCGGCCCGATGGCCCGAGCCGATCACCGTCGCGTATCACGACGCCTGCCACCTGCGCCATGCGCAGGGCGTCGCGGCCGAACCGCGGGCCCTGCTCGGCCAGATCGGCAACCTGCGCCTGGTCGAGATCGCCGACAGCGACTGCTGCGGCTCGGCCGGCACCTACAACCTCGATCAGCCGGCGCTGGCCCACGCGTTCGGCCAGCGCAAGGCGCGCGCCGTCCTCGACACCAAGGCCTCCGTGGTCGTGAGCGGCAACATCGGCTGCCTCACCCAGCTCGCGACCCACCTCACCGCCATCGCCGGCGCCGCGGCGCCGCGCGTGGTGCACACCATCGAGCTCGTCGACGCAGCCCTGGCGTCACACGCCACGGTCCCGCCGTCACTAGGAGCCCGAGGAAAGTGCCGCGGCATTCGACGGACGATTCCCGCCTGGCGGCGTTGCTCATCGCTCGTTCATACCCAATGAACTCGCTCTTCGCGCTTGCCAGCCGGGCGCCTCGTCCGTCTCGGTGCTCGCGCACTTTCACCTCGGGCTCCTTGGAGGTTCCGTGACGTTTCGCGTTCTCGCCCTCGCCGCGTTGGGCGCGGCGTGCCTCGTGGCTGGCCGGCCCCGCGGCGGCGCAGTCCAAGCTGCTGCGCTTTCCCGACATCCACGGCGATCGCCTCGTCTTCACGCACGGCGGCGACCTGTGGCTGGCGCCGGCCGCCGGCGGCACCGCGACCCGCCTGACGTCGCACCCGGGCGTCGAGCTGTTCGCGCGGTTCTCGCCGGACGGCAAGTGGATCGCGTTCACCGGCCAGTACGACGGCGACGAGCAGGTCTACGTGATGCCGAGCACCGGCGGCGAGCCGAAGCAGCTGACGTTCTACCCGGCCCGCGGTCCGCTTCACGCCGCGCTGGGGCTACGACAACCAGGTCTACGGCTGGTCGACCGACGGCACCCGCGTCCTGTTCCGGTCGCATCGCGACGGCTGGACGCTGCCGCTGACGCGGCTCTACACGGTGGCCGCCACCGGCGGCCCGGCCGATGCCGCTGCCGATGCCGGAGTCCGGCGCCGGCGCCTACGCGCCCGGACGGCAGGCAGGTCGTCTACTCGCCGCGCTTCCGCGACTTCCGCTCCGAGAAGCGCTACGGCGGCGGCCAGGCCAACGACCTGTTCATCTTCGACCTGGCCAGCCATGACGCGACGCGGATCACCGACCATCCGCGCGCCGATCGCGATCCGATGTGGATCGGCGACACGATCTACTTCAATTCCGATCGCAGCGGCACGTTCAACCTCTACGCCTACGACGTCGCGAAGAAGACGACGACGCCGGTGACGTCGTCGACGCACCTGGGACGTCCGCTGGCCGAGCGAGGACGCGCAGGCCGGCCGCATCGTCTACGAGTCGAACGGCGAGCTGCAGCTGCTCGACGTCGAAGAGCGGCAAGGCGGCCGCCATGGCCATCACGGTGCCCGACGACGGCCTGGCGCGGCGCCCGAGCCGCATCCCGGTCGGCGCCCAGATCCGCGACGCCGAGCTGAGCCCGAAGGGCGAGCGGGCGCTGTTCGCGGCCCGCGGCGACATCTTCACGGCGCCGATCGAGAAGGGGCCGACGCGCAACCTGACGCGGTCGTCAGGCGCGCACGACAAGTGGCCGCGCTGGTCGCCGGACGGCGCGCCGCATCGCGTTCATCTCCGACATGTCGGGCGAGGACGAGCTCTACGTCGTCGCCGCAGGACGGCAGCGGCAAGCCGGAGGCACTGACCACGGGCGGCCAGGCGTTCCGCTACGCGCCGGCGTGGTCGCCGGACGGGACGCGGATCGCCTTCGGCGACAAGGACGGCCGGGTCTACGTGGTGACGGTGGCCGACAAGACCATCACCCGGATCGTCGACGCGCCGCGCGGCCAGATCCAGGACTACACCTGGGCGCCGCGCGGGCATCACCTGGCCTTCAGCATGAACGGCGCCAACGGCTTCAGCTCGGTCCACATCTGGAGCGAGAAGGACGGCCAGGTCCGGCGCGTGACCGATCCGCTGTTCAACGCCGAGACGCCCGGCCTGGGATCCCGACGGCAAGTACCTCTTCTTCACGCAGCGACCGCGAGTTCGCGCCGCAGCTGTCGACGCGTGGAGTTCAACTTCGCCACCAACCGCACCACCGGCATCTTCGCGCTGGCGCTGCGCAAGGACGTCGCGCACCCGTTCCCGCCCGAGAGCGACGAGGTGAAGATCGCCGACGAGACGAAGGACGAGCCGAAGGCCGACGAGAAGAAGCCGGCGAGACGACGCCGAGGCGGCAGCCGGCGCGACAAGGACGCCACGCCGAGGACAAGAAGACGACGGTGCCGGCGCCGGCGGGCAGCGAGCTAGTCATCGACTTCGACGGCCTCGCCGCGCGGGTCGATGCGCGTGCCGCTGCCGGCCGACAACTACGACGGCCTGTCGGCGACGAAGAGCCGGCCTGATCTACACCGTCGCGGGCGCCGGCTACTACGGCCGCGACAGCGACCGCGAGCCGCTCGCTGCGCCTCTTCGCCTTCAAGGATCGCAAGGAGACGACGCTGGTCGCCGAGATGTCGCGGCTACGCGCTCTCCGCCGACGGCAGCAAGCTGCTCGTCGCCCAGGGCGGCGGGCCGGGCGCGGCAACTACGTACCTTCGACGCGACGCCCGAGCGGCGCCGGATCGAAGAAGCCGGTGTCGACCGCCGGGCTGATGTACGACCGCGTGCCGGCGGAGGAGTGGGCCCAGATCTTCGACGAGGTGTGGCGCCGCTACCGCGACTTCTTCTACGTCGAGAACATGCACGGCTACGACTGGGAGGCGCTGCGCAAGCAGTACGAGCCGCTGGTCGCGCACGTCGCGCACCGCTCCGACCTCAACTACGTGATCGGCGAGATGATCGCCGAGCTGACCGTGCAGCACGCCTACATCGAGCGGCGGCGACATCGCGCAGCCGGCGCGGCCGCGGGTGGCGCTGCCCGGCGCCCGCTTCGAGCTGGACGCGGCGAGCGGCCGCTACCGGATCGCGCGGATCCTCGGCCGGCCAGAACGAAGAGGAGCGCTACCGCTCGCCGCTGACCGAGGTCGGCGTCGACGCCAAGGTCGGCGACTACGTGCTGGCGATCGACGGCGAGGAGCTGACGCCGACGACAATCCGTACCGTCTGCTGCGCCACAAGGCGGATCGGCCGGTCACGCTGACGCTGAACGCCACGCCGTCGGCGGCGGCGCGCGCACCGTCACCTTCCAGCCGCTGGCGAGCGAGGAGAGCCTCCTCTACCTCGACTGGGTGCAGACCAACCGCCGGCGCGTCGCCGAGCTGTCCAAGGGGCGGGTCGGCTACCTGCACGTGCCGGACATGGGCGCCGACGGCATCCGCGAGTTCATCAAGTGGTTCTACGGCCAGATCGACGCCAGGAGGCGCTGGTCGTCGACGTCCGCGCCAACGGCGGCGGCAACGTCTCGCGGATGCTGATCGAGCGGCTGCGCCGCCAGGTGCTCGCGCTCGGCTTCGCCCGCACCGACGAGCGGGCCGACACCTATCCGGACGGCGTCTTCACCGGTCCGATGGTCGCCATCCTGAACGAGAACTCGTCGTCGGACGGCGACATCTTCCCGGCGATGTTCCGCGAGGCGAAGCTCGGGCCGCTGATCGGCCGGCGCTCGTGGGGCGGCGTCGTCGGCATCACCAACCGCGGCACGCTGATCGACGGCGGCGCTGTCAACGTGCCGGAGTTCGGCTTCGCCAGCGCCAAGGGCGCGTGGATCATCGAAGGCTACGGCGTCGATCCCGACATCGACGTCGAGAACGATCCGAAGTCGGTCATCGCCGGCCGCGATCCGCAGCTCGAGCGGGCCGTGGCCGAGGTGCTGAAGGCGCTCGAGACGCGCGCGCCGCTGCCGGGCCGTCCGGCGGCGCCGGACCGCACCCAGCGGGCGACGCCACCGCCGGCGCCGGCCGGTTCGGCGACTACTTCACCACGAGTTCGGTGAAGGGCGCGACGTAGGCCTGCAGCATCACCAGCAGGCCGACCAGGGCGGCCAGCGCGACGCTGTGGAAGAACACGTAGCGCAGGATCTCGCCTTCGTGGCCGTACCACCGCGTCGCGGTGCTGGCGACGACGATCGACTGCGCGTCGATCATCTTGCCCATGACGCCGCCGGAGGAGTTGGCGGCGGCCATCAGCGTCGGGCTCGAGCCCGAGCTGCTCGGCGGTGATCTTCTGCAGCGAGCCGAACAGCACGTTCGATGACGTGTCGGATCCGGTGAGCGCCACGCCGAGCCAGCCGAGCATCGCGCCGAAGAACGGATAGAGGAAGCCGGTCTGGGCGAAGGCCAGGCCGAGGGTGGCGTCGAGCCCGGAGTAGCGCGTGGTGAAGCCGACGGCCATCATCGCGCTGATGGTGATCAGCGAGAACTTCACCAGCTTCAGCGTGCGCCAGTAGGTGCGCGCCATCTCGCCGAGCGAGCAGCCCATGACCAGGCCGGCGATGATCGAGGCGAGGAAGATGCCGGTGCCGGTCGCCGACAGCCAGTTGACCACGTAGACGGCGGCCTCGGGCTTGGCCGCCGCCACCACCGGCGGCACGCGCTGCACCAGGTTGTGCAGCCCCGGCACCGGGAAGCGGGCGATCGACAGGCCGTCGAACCACGCCTTGGTCTGCGGCAGGCCCCAGGCGAACACCAGCACGCTCAGGATGAGCCACGGCGTCCAGGCGCGCAGCACCAGCGCCGGCGACGGGCGCGCGGCCGGCGCGGCTGTCGCGGCATCGCCGTCGAGGCCCCAGACCGAGGCCGGCTTCCACACCTTGAGGAAGGCGGCGAGGGCGGCCATCGACGACACGGCCGCCACCACGTCGACCAGCCAGGGCCCGTGGAAGTTGGAGACGAGGAACTGCGGGATGGCGAAGGCGAGACCGGCGACGAGGATGGCCGGCCACACGCCGAGCATGCCGCGGAAACCGGCGAACGCCCACACCAGCCAGAACGGCACGATGACCGAGAACAGCGGCAGCTGCCGGCCGATCATGGCGCTCAGCTTCAGCAGGTCGATGTCGGTGACGCTCTGCAGCGCGATGACCGGCGTCCCCAGCGCGCCGAAGGCGACCGGCGCCGTATTGGCGATGAGCGAGAGGCCGGAGGCGGCCAGCGGCGAGAAGCCGAGTCCCATGAGGATCGCGCCGGTGACCGCCACCGGCGTGCCGAAGCCGGCGGCGCCCTCGAAGAAGGCGCCGAACGAGAAGGCGACCAGCAGCAGCTGCAGGCGGCGATCGTCGGTCACGTGGGTGATGCTCTCGCGCAGCACCGTGAACAGCCCGCGATCGTTGGTCAGCTGGTAGAGGAAGATCACGTTGACCACGATCCACCCGATCGGCAGCAGGCCGTAGGCGGCGCCGTAGCCGGCGCTGGCGAGGGCCATCGTCGGCGGCATGTGGAAGACGCCGATGGCCACGACGAGGGCGGCGGCGAGGCCGGCCAGCGCCGCGTTGTGGGCGTGCCACTTGAGCAGCGCCAGGGTGCCGAGGAGGACCACGACGGGAATGGCGGCGACCAGCGTCGAGAGCGCGAGCGCGCCGAAGGGATCGTAGATTTGCGACCAGGGCATGCGGGGACGATACCGCAGCGGGCGGGGAACGCCTACCGTCGCAGCCGGACGCGCCAGGGACCGCGGCGCCGCACGCTACAATCCGCGCGTGCCGGACCCGGATCTCGCGCGGCGGTGGCCGCGCCGCATCGTCCATGTGACCCCGTTCCTCTGGAGCGGCGCCGGCGGCGCGCTGGTCCGTCTGGCGGAGGCGCAACGGGCGGCCGGCTCGGAGGTCACCGTCGTGACGACCGGCCGGTCACGCGGCGGCAGTGACTGGCCGGCGCAGCGGCAGCGCCTGCGGCGGGCCGGTGTCCGTCACGTCCGGCTGGATTTCTACGCCCGCGAACCCGCCGTGTTCTGGCCCTCGGTCGAGGCGCTCGGCCGCCTGCTGGCGCGCCTTCGCCCGGATGTCGCGCACGCCCACGCCGGCGTGCCGGCCTGTGCGCTGGCCATCTGCCGCGATCGCGGCCCGTGGCACGGCGCCGCCATCGCCCACTTGAACAGCTGGGGCGTGGGCCGTCCGGCCTGGATGGACACGATGGACGCGTGGGGGCTGGCGCGGCTCGATCGGGTGATCTGCATCGCCCGCGCCTATCAGGTGCGGCTGGCGCAGCTCGGCGTGCCGCGCCGGCGGCTCCGCTACGTGCCGTGGGGGATCGATCTGCTCGAGCGCGTGCCGGATCCGCGCGTCGCCTCCGAGGCGCGGCCCATCGTCGGCTTCGTCGGCCGCATCGAGCCGCGCAAGAACCAGCTCGCCGTCGTCGAGGCGTTCGCGCAGGTCCGCCGCACCTGGCCCGACCTCGCCCTCGAGCTGGTCGGCCCGGTCGCCGATCACGCCTACGCCGACACGGTGCGCCAGGCGATTGGCGAGGCGGGTCTCGACGACGCCGTCCGCCTCACCGGCGCGGTGCCGGACGTCGCGCCGTTCGTCCGGCGCTGGTGCGCCTTCGTCTCGGCGTCGCTCGACGAGGGCCAGGGCCTGGCGGTGCTCGAGGCGATGGCGCTGGGGGTGCCGATCGTGGCCGCCTCGACGCGGGGCATCGAGGACTATCTCGACGCGGCGACCGGCGTGGTGGTCGCCCGCCCGCTGCCGGCGTCGCTGGCCCGGGCCCTCGGGCAGGTGCTGGCGCGGCCGGGCCAGACGGTGGCCCGGCTCCACCGCGCGCGCCGGCTGGTGGTGCGGCGCTATCGCTGGCCGGTGGCGCTGGACGCGCTGGCCAAGGTCTACGCCGGTGTCCTGCAACAGGACGAGCCGGCGCGTTTCCCTACAGCTGACAGAGCGTCTTTTCCGCCGCCGACACGTCGAACCCGCCGGGGGCGTCGAGGTTCAGCTCCTTGACCACGCCATCCTCGACGATCATCGACGAGCGGCGGGCGCGGGTCCCCATGTTGAACTTGGAGCTGTCGGCGTCGATGCCCAGGGCACGGGCGAAGTCGGCGTTCCCGTCCGCAATCATCACGATGCGATCGCCGACGTCGTTGGCCTTGGCCCAGGCGCCCAGGACGTGCACGTCGTTCACCGCCAGGCACACGATCGTCGCCACGCCCTTGGCCTTCAGCGCGTCGTGCTGGGCCAGGTAGCCGGGCAGGTGCTGGTTGCTGCAGGTCGGGGTGAACGCGCCGGGGACCGAGAAGAGCACCACCTTCTTGCCGTCGAACAGCTCGCGGCTGGTGGTCGGGGTCGGTCCCGCCGAGGTGACGGTGGTCAGGGAGGCATCGGGGATACGGTCGCCAACGGAGATGGGCATAGCGCCGCCCATGGTAGCAGTCCGTGGTGGAAGTCCCGCTGCCGGCGGGCGGTGAGCCGTTTTGCCGGCCGCGCGCGCATCAGACGATGGAGGACATCTGATGCGGCAGCAGCTCATCGACCACGTGCGGACCAATGGCAGCCCCCTGGCGGCGGCCGAACGGCGCGCCCTCATCCACATGGCGCAGCAGGCTGCCGCGCTGGGTGACGCCGGATCACCTGAGCGGCCTGGGCCTGGCGGCGATGGCCGGCGCCGGGCTGAGCTTCTGGGCCGCGCAGTACTGGATGGTCGGCCTGGTCGGCGTCGTCGTGGCGCTGGCCGTCAACTGGTTCGGCGACAGCCTCGACGGCACCCTCGCCCGGGTCCGCAAGCAGGAGCGGCCCCGCTTCGGCTTCTACGTCGACCACGTCATCGACCTCGCCGGCGCCACCATGCTGTTCTGCGGCCTCGGCGCTTCCGGCTTCATGTCGCCGATCGTCGCCCTCGGCGTCCTGTCCGCCTACCTCCTCGTCTCCGCCGAGGTCTACCTCGCCACGCACGTCCGCGGCGTCTTCAAGATGACCTTCCTGGGCGTCGGCCCGACCGAACTGCGGATCCTGCTCGCGGTCGGCGTCGCCGCCCTGGCCTGGCGCCCCCTGGTGTCGCCTTTCGGGTTCGGGCCGTTCCGCCTGTTCGATGTCGGCGGGGTGGTCGCCATCGCCGGCATGGTCATCGCCTTCGTCATCTCGTCGGTGCGCAACACCCGCGCCCTGTTCGACGCCGAGCGGATCACGCGGATCGCGGCGGTGGCGTTCGTCCTCGTCACCGGGAGCGCCGGGGCGGCCGCTGCCGAGGGCCCGGCCAGAGCCACGCTGGCGGCCTACCAGCGCTACGTCGTAGCCACCGACGCGCGGATCCAGGGTGAGCGCCAGCGGCCGATGGCGCCGTTGCCCGGCGGGCCGCAGGCGACGGCGGTGTGGGAGATGCCGTCGCCGGCCGACCGTGTCAGCGTCGACGTCCCCGGAGCGACGGTCAACCACTGGCGCGGCCGCATGTTCGTGCCGCACGCCGACCTCGCCACCGTCCTCGCCCGCGTCCGCAGTGCCGAGACGCTGCGGCGTCAGCCGGACGTGGTGCGGGCCCGGATCGTCCCGCAGGGGCCGGACCGCGACCTGGTCACGCTGGCGCTGACGCGATCGCAGGTGCTGACCGCGCACTACGACACCGAACACGACGTCCGCTACGCGCGGCTCGGGCCCGACCGGGTCGCCAGTGACAGCGTCGCCACCCGCATCCGCGAGATCGGCGGGCCGGGCGACCTGGCCCCGCGCGAGGATCGCGGGTTCCTGTGGGCGCTGCGCGCCTGGTGGCGATACGAGGCGGTCGACGGCGGCGTGCTCATCGAATGCGAGTCCGTCAGCCTCAGCCGTTCGGTGCCGTACGTGGTCCGGCCGGTCGTCGGCCCGATGGTGACCCGCTTCGCGCGCGAGTCGATGGAACGCACGCTGACCTCACTGCGCGACGCGCTGCGGACCTAGCCGGACCGGGACGGGCGCCGCCCGGCGCTCCCATCCATCGCCGGCGAGCGATACCATGGACCCGTTGCGTGCATCCAACGCCACGGAGGTCCCTGTGAACGCCCAGAAGCCCGGCCACGACGCCCCGTCGACTCCGTCCGTCAGCAAGACCGCGGAGGAGTGGAAGGCCACCCTGACACCGGAACAGTACGCCGTGCTCCGCGAGCACGGCACCGAGCCGCGCGGCACCAGCCCGCTGAACAAGGAGAAACGGGACGGCGTGTTCCGCTGCGCCGGCTGCGGCCAGGAGCTCTTTGCGGCCGGCACCAAGTTCGAGAGCGGCACCGGTTGGCCGAGCTTCGACAAGGCGCTGCCAGGGGCGGTGACGACCAAGAGCGATCGCACCTACGGCATGACCCGCACCGAGGTCCTCTGCAGCGCGGTGCGGCGGGCATCTCGGGCACGTGTTCCCGGATGGACCGCCGACCACCGGCGAGCGCTATTGCATGAACGGCTGCGCCATGACGTTCGAGCCGAAGGCGTAGCGCGTCAGGGAGCGGGGCGGCGCGCCAGCGCGGCCCCGGCTTCCTCACCTGCCCGGCGGAGCCTCTTACTTGACCGGCTGAACCCGGCCCGCGGCGGCGGCGTCCTCGAGGAGCCGCTGGATGCGCTCGCGTGCCGCCACGGCGGCCGCCTGCTGCTGACGTCCGAGCTGGGCCTGGCGCCGGCCGAGCTCCGCCTGCTGCTCGCCGAGGACGCGCTGATCGTCGGCGAGGCCGCGCTGCCGCTGCTGCATCTGCCCGGTCGACGCGTGCAGGGCCGCGGCGCGTCGCTCGGCTTCTGCCGCGGTCGTGTGAGCCGTGCGGCGCAGCGACGCGATCGCCTCGCGCAGCGCCTTGCGCGCTGCCTCGAGTTCCGCGGTGGTCGTGGCGCCGCCGGCTTCGAGTGCCGCCAACGCGCGCTTCCAGCGCCGGCACGTGGCCGCCGTGCGTGGCCGCCATCGCCTGCCCGGCCGCGGCGGCGTCCGCGCTCATGGCCGCCTGCTGCGCGCCCAGCGTGCCCTGCTGTGCGCCGAGCGCCGCCTGCCGATGCCCGAGCTCGGCCTGCTGGTGGCCCAGCTCGCGCTGTTCCCGCATCTCGTTCTTCACGCGATCGATCAGGGCGCGGTCGCGCGAGGTGTAGGCCTTCCCATCGACACGGTAGAAGAGGAGCGGTCCGCTGCCGCCGCGGATCCGCCGGGCCTCCTCGACGTCGTGCGTCGAGCCGGAGAACACCAGCGTGCTGTCATCCTCGAGGAGCACGATGGTGCGACCGTCGCGTCCGTTGTCGATCCAGTAGTGCGCGTGTCCCGGCGGCGCGGGCGGTGGCGGCGGGGGAGGCGGCGGCGTCTTGGCGCGGCCGGGTGGCGGTGGCGGCGGTGGAGGTGGCGGCGGCGGATCCTTCTCGCCGCGCTCCGCTGGCGGTGGCGGTGGCGGTGGTGGTGGTGGCGCCTGCGCGTCGGCGGCGTCGCCGCTCGCGGCTCCGCGGCCGATCCCCGCACCCACTCCGCTGCCGATCCCGGCACCCACGCCGCCGCCGATTCCGGCTCCGCCCCCGGATCCGCTGCCGGCCCCTGCGCCGCTGCCATCTCCGGCGCCGCCGCCGACGCCCGCACCGACGCCGTTGCCCACACCGCCGGCGACGCCACCGGTTGGCCCGGCGCCGATCCCGCGCCCCTGCATCGACGGCACGACCTGCGGCGACAGCGGTCGTGCGGTCGCCTCCGCGGCGGGCTTGCTGCCGGGCGGCAGCAGCGTTTCCGGCTGGCGCGCCACGAGCGACAGCGGCAGGGCCAGCGGCAGCAGCAGCCCACCGGCCAGCCAGAGGCCGCGGCCGGGGCGGGGCGACGGATCGTGATCGTTCAACATCGCGAGTCTCCTTTTCAGCAGCCGCGTCGAGGGCGACGACTGCGCCGCGGCGATCGCGGCGGGCCGGCGGGTGACCCCGAGGCGGAGGAGGAGCCGACCGTAGTCGCGTGGCGCTTCGCCGAGGTGCTGCAGCACCTCGGCGTCGCAGGCGGCTTCGCGTGCGAACGCATATTCGCGCGCCGCCAGCCGGGCTCCGGGGTGGAAGAACAGCAGGCGCTCCATGACGGCGGGCGCCCAGGCGAAGGCGAGATCGAGGCGGCGCACGTGCGCCAGTTCATGGCAGAGGGTCATGGCCCGCTCGCGCGGCGTGAGGTCGCGCAGCGCGGCCGCGGGCAGCAACACCGTGGGCCGGAACGGGCCGAGCACCAGCGGCGTCGCGATGGCGTCGGTCACCCGGACCGGCGGCGTCCGGCGCAGGCCGAGGGCGCCGGCCAGCCGATCGGCCTCCGCGGCGACGGCATCGGGCGCCGGGTCGGCGGTCGCGGCCAGACGTCGAAGGTGGCGATTGGCGGTGGCGAGACGGACGAGCAGCGCGCCCGCGATCAGCGCCCACAGGCCGGTCAGCGGCGTGCGCCAGTCGACGGGGGCCGTCGGGCCGGCGGCCGCAGACGCCTCGATCGCCGGCGCGGGCAACGGGAAGTACGGCCGGTCGATGAGCCGATCCGCGACCCGGGTCCCGACCCGCGACGTCAGGCGAGCCAGCGCGCCGTCAGCCGGTACGGGCGGCGTGGATGACGGCCGGCCGTCGGCGATCCGCGGCACCGGGGATGGAGCCGCCAGCCAGGCGCCGAGTCGCCACGCGTGCGGGACTTCGAGGGTGAGGGATGGGATCGGCGCCAGCCGGATCAGCGCCGCCACCGCGACGAGCCACCAGATCGTGCTGCGCGTCGCTGGCGCGAGGGACGGACGCAGGCGGCAGGCGAGCCAGGCGACGGCGACCATCAGTCCGATGGCGATCGACGCCGAGGTGAGGTGATCGACGATGGCGGCGGCCGCGGCCGCGGCGCCGCTCACGACGACCTCCGTCGCTCGCCCTGGAGCTTGGCGACCAGCTCCTCGAGCTCGGCCAGCTCCGTGTCCGACACCTGGTGCGCTTCGGCGAGGAAGGTGACGAACGGTGTCACCGAGCCGCCCAGCGTCCGATCGACGAACGAGGCGACGGCGTGCTGCACGGCGTCGCCGGGCGCGGTGCGGGTCGCGTAGCGGTAGAGACCGTCGACCTGCTTCCGCGAGAGGTGGCCCTTCTTGCGGAGCCGCTCCATCATCGTCAGCACGGTCGAGCGGGCCAGCCCGCGCGGCAGGCCGAATCGCTCGACCACTTCCGCCACCGTCGCGGTGCCGTTCGAGGCCACGTCGCGGAGCAGCGCCAGTTCCTGATCGCCAATGGTTCGCATGAGGTCCCTCGTGACTACAACTGTCGTCACGATAGGCCCTGACGACAGCTGTAGTCAAGTGGGAATATTCGCGCCGATCCCCTGATGGCGCTGCTGCTCACGGCGGCGTGCGGCGACTCGCGGACGCAGCCGTCGCCGCAGTTGCCACCATCAGTCCCGAACCACCGCTATACGCCGCGCCGGCGGAGTCCGGCTACACGGAACGGCTGCTGATCACGTCGGCGATGGCCCTGCCCTGACGTCCCGGGCCCCGGTCGAACGCGTGTCGCCTGCCGGCGACCGCGGTAAAATGACATCGCCTGCCTGGGCGAGGATCGCTGTCGTGATGTTCACTCGATCGGGAATGCGCTGGTTCGCCGGCGCCGCCTTCGCCGCCTTCGTCACCATCGCCGCCTGTTCCTCACCGAACGAGCCGGGCGGTGCGTTCCGCACGGAAGTCACCCTGCGGCCGGGCGAAGTGACGGCCGTCGCCTCGACGCCGCTGCGGATCGGCTTCGAGCGCGTCGCCGCGGATTCTCGCTGTCCGGCGACCGCGCTCTGCATCCAGTCGGGTGACGCGCTGGTCGTCTTCAACGTCGCCATCGCCGGCAGCGGCGCCGCCGAGATCCGGCTGCGCACGGTCGGGGGCACGACCGGGCAGGAACTGATCGCCTCGGTCGGCGGCTACGAGCTGACCATCGCCGGGCTGCAGCCGTACCCGCAGACGGAGACGCCGATCCCGTCCACCGACTACCGCGTGACGGTGGCGATCTCGCGCGACTGATCGCCGGCCAGCGTTCACCGGCACGTCTCCGGAGCCGCTCCGTGTCCGACGTCTCCACATCGACGCTAGCCGGTTACCAGGTCGCCCGCGCCACGGCCGGACACGCCCGCCTGCTCGACGCCGACGATGGCGCCTGGGCTGGCGCGGCGGTGATTGCCTGGGGGACGGCGCCATTCGCGACGCGGTTCCGCGCGTTGTGGACGCCATCGACGTTGTACGTCCGCTTCGACGCGGACGATACCTCGCCGTGGTTCACCAAGAGCCAGCGCGACGCGTCGATCTGGGAAGAGGAGGTCGTCGAGATCTTCCTCGATCCGGCCGGGCAGGGCGTCGACTACTACGAGCTGGAGATCAGTCCGGCCAACGTCCTGTGCGACCTGCGGGTGCGGCGGCCGTATCCGAACCTGCTGTCGGAGACCGCGTTCGATCTCGACGGCCTCGAGTCGGCGGTGCGTCTGCACGGAGAGAGTCCTGGCCAGGCGCCGGGCTGGATCGCGACGGCGGCGATGCCGTTCGCCGGGCTGCGCGCGCTGCCGGTTGCCGACGCGATCCGCATCCCGCCGTCGGCCGGTGACGAGTGGCGCTTCAACGTCTTCCGCATCAAGCGGCCGCACGGCCCGATGCGGCCGACCGAGCGTCCCATCCTCGCGGCCTGGTCACCGACCGGCACGCCCAGCTTTCACGTCCCCGCGGCGTTTCAGGCGCTGACGTTCGGCTGAGCGGGCTGACGACGCTGTATACCATATAGGACACTGCGGGCCAGGCTCCGGACCGTCATGTTCAGGAACGGAACGTGGCCACGAATCTCTATACTGGCCCTCATGCGAAAGACCTGGACGGGCGTCCTCGTGGCGGCGGTGTGTCTGTCGGGTGTCGGGCTGCGCGGCGGCGCCGCGGAGGACTGGCCCCAGTTCCGCGGACCGGACGGGCAAGGGATCGCGCCACCCGGTCTTCCGCTCACGTGGTCCGAGACCGAGCACGTGAAGTGGCGCACGCCGATCCACGGGCGGGCCTGGTCGTCACCGATCGTCGTCGGCTCCCGCGTCTGGGTCACGACCGCCACGCCGGACGGCAAGACGCTCGGTGTCGTCGCCGTCGATCGCGACAGCGGCGCGGTCGTCCAGGACACCAAGCTGTTCGAGGTGGCGACGCCGCAGTACGCGCACCCGTTCAACACCTATGGCTCGCCGACCCCGGTCTCCGACGGCGAGCGCGTCTACGTCACCTTCGGCGCGCCGGGCACGGCCGCGCTCGACGCCAAGACCGGCGCCGTGCTGTGGACGCGGCGCGACTTCGAGTGCAACCACTATCGCGGCGCCGGCTCGTCGCCGATCGTCTTCCGCGATCGGCTGATCATGCATTTCGACGGCAGCGATCATCAGTTCGTGGTGGCCCTCGACCGCAAGACCGGCAAGACGCTGTGGCGGACCGAGCGATCGATCGACTTCAAGGATCTGAAGCCCGATGGCACCGTCGAGGCCGAGGGCGACATGCGGAAGGCGTTCGCCACGCCGCACGTGATCGAGGTGGCGGGCGCGCCGGTGATCATCAGCACCGGAGCGAAGGCCACCTACGGCTACGATCCGATGACCGGCCAGGAGCTGTGGCGCGTCGAGGAGCGCAACGCGCACTCGGGCAGCACGCGGCCGGTGGTCGGCCACGGCCTCGTCTTCATCCCGAGCGGCTTCCCCAAGGGCACCCTGCTCGCCATCCGGCCGAACGGCCGCGGCGACGTCACCGCGACCCACGTCGCCTGGCGTCTCGAGCGCGGCATCCCCAACAAGCCGTCGCTGGCGCTCGTCGGCAATCTCCTGTTCATGGTGACCGACGCCGGTGTGGCGCAGGCCGTCGATGCCACCACGGGCACGGTGGTGTGGACGTCGCGGATCGGCGGCACGTTCTCGGCGTCGCCGCTGGCCTCGGGCGACCGGGTCTACTTCTTCGACGAGGAAGGCAAGACCACGGTCATCGAAGCCGGGCCGGCCTTCAAGGTGCTCGCCCAGAACACGCTCGGGGACGGCTTCATGGCCTCGCCGGCGGCAGCGGACGGCGCCTTGTTCCTGCGCTCGCGTACGCATCTCTATCGGATCGGCGGCTGACGCGCTGCCCATCGCTGGGATATGGTCGGGCACACACCATGACTGAAGCACGCCACGTCTACATCGGGACCGACGGCGGCGCCACGACCTCCAAGGTCGGCGGCGTCTGGGCGGACGGATCGACCGTGTCCACGCGTCTGCTGCAACGGCCGACCAATGCCCAGCTCGGGCCGGACGCGGTGATCGCGGGATGGGTGGAGTCGGTCGCCATCTATCTCGCCGACAACGGGCTGACGTGGTCGCAGGTGCAGGGCGTCGGCGTCGCCATCGCCGGGCCGCAGCAGCGCTACGGCGTCATGGACAAGGGCCCCAACTTCCCGGCCAGTTTCGTCGGCTACGATGTCCTGCAGCACTACGGCAACGCGCTGAACGCGCGCGCCGGCCGCGCCATTCCCCTGGTCGTCGGCAACGACGGCAACATGGGGGGCGTCGCCGAAGCGCAGCGCGTCCGCGGCGGCACCGGATCGTCGACGGTGGTGATGCTCGCGCCCGGATCGGGTCTCGGCTGCGCCTTCGTCGACAAGCACGGCCTGCCGCTCGAAGGCGACACGCTGGCCGGGATGGAGGCGTCGCACATGCCGGCGCCGCTGCACCTCCTCGGCCTGGAGGCGTGGCCGTGCGGGTGCGGCCGCGCCTGGGGCTGCGTCGAGATGTACACCAGCCTGGCCGGCCTGCCGCGGCTGCTCGAGCGCGCGCTGCAGGCGCAGCCGGATCACGCGCTGGCGACGTCGCCGCTGTCGATGAAGGAACGCGCTTTCGCGCTCCGCGGCCTGGCGCAGGAGGGCGACACGCTGGCGATCGGGATCTTCGACATCCAGGCCAAGGCGATGGGCCTGTTCGTGGCGATGCTGGCGATGGCGCTCGATCCCGAGTACGTCGTGATCGGCGGCGGGCTGATGGATCCGGATGCGACGACGGACGCCTTCCGCGCCCGCTACCTGCAGGTCGTCCGCGACGCGGCGGCGCCTTACCTGTGGACGACGCAGAAGCAGCGCCTCACCGTGGTGCAGGCGGCGCTGGGCGATCTGTCACAGGCGATCGGGGCGGCGCTGGTCTCGCTCTACTCGCGCCGCCTGGCCGGCGCCTGAGAGCCGTCGCTGGAGGCCGGCGCTAGTTGCCGGACGCGGTCTTGAAGACCACGCCGACGTTGACCCAGCAGCTCACCGGCTGGCCCTTCTTCTTCGCCGGCATGAAGGTCCACTGACGCACGGTGCCGGCCGCGGCGGCGCCGACGCCGGTGTCGTTGGTCGGGTTCTTGACGGGCGTCGATTCCACCGCGCGGCCGCTCGGCGAGACCAGCACCCGGACGATCACCACCACCGGGACCGTCGCGGTGATGCGGGCCGGCAGCACCGGATCGAAACGGCTCGTCACCGACGGCCGCGACTCGACCTGCGAGATCTCGTAGATCTGGCCCAGCGGCACGGCCTCGGCCTGGACGGACGCCTGCGGCGGCGCCGCGGACGCCGTGGCGGCGACGACGGGCGGCGTCGAGACGAGCAGCGGCGCCGGTTCGGGCGCGGCGACCGGTGCCACCGCGATCGGCTCCGGCACCGGGGCGGCGACCGCCGGCTTCTTCGCGCCAGGTCTGGTCACGGGAGCGGCGTGCGTCGGCGCGGGCGCCGCGGCGGCCGCGAGCGCCGGCGCGGGCGTCGTCGCGAGCGGCTGCAGATCCTGATAGACACGCGTGGCCGGCGCGGCAGCCGGCGAGCCGTGCACCCGCTCGGGCCGGGGCGCGCTCGGCTCGGGCGCGTCGACGACCGGGTCCATCTGCAGCGCGCTGACGGTGGTCGTCCGGCTGGCGAAGGCCAGCTTCCACATGACCGGCGTGCCGATCGCGGCGACGCCGGCGAACGCGGCGACGATCACCATCGTGCGGCTGCGGTTGCCCGACGGCCGCGTCGCGGCCGGCATCGCCACCGGCAGGACCGGTGGCGTCTTCGGGCGCATCGCCTGGCGGGCGAGCGTCGATTCGAGCGACTGCGACGCCGGGGGCGCGACCGCCGGCGGTGGCACGTAGCGGGCGGCCTCCGGCTTGGCGGCGGCCGTGGGCGACTGCTGGCCGTTGCGTTCCCACCACGGCACCGGCTCGCCGTCGGGCGCGTCGGCCGGCGTGGTCTCGACGGGCGAGGCGTCTTCGGCGTCCGGGCCCCGGCGGGCCCAGGCCGGGACGGCGACGATGGCGCGGTGTTCGCCGGACGACGTGGACGGCGTCGACCAGTCGCCCGGATCGCCGGCGGCGCCGCTGGCCGCAGCCGACCCAGTCGCGATCGCGGCCTCGGCCTCGGCGGCCGGGGGAGCGACCGCGAGGACCGTGGCGTCCTCCTCGGCCATCAGGTCGTCGTCCTCGTACTCTTCGTCGTCGGCGAGCGCGTCCTCGGGGGCGTCGACGGCCGGGACGACCACGGTCGCCGCGTCCGGCGAGGCGAGGCGGTCCGGCGCGCTGGGGAGCACGGGCGTCGGCATCGGCGCCGTCGGCTGGGCGTTCAGGATGCTTTCGAAGGCGCGGGTGCAGGGCAGGCAGAGAGTCGAGCCGGGGAGCGACGACGCGCCGCAGCTCTCGCACGGCCCCACCATCAAGGCGACGGTCGGGGCTTGCGACGGATCCAGGACGTCCGCGCCGGGCGCGTGCGACAGCGTGCCGCCGCAGGACGAACAGAACGCAGCGCTATCGGCAACGGTGGTCTGGCAATGGTCGCAATACACGCGTTTGTTCTCCGGCCCGGGTTTCCGGCGTCTTCTCGCCGGCCTCCTCGTCGCAAGCTCTCTGCCACGTCGCCTGGCGGTGCGACTCGCGGCAAGGGCGCCCGCACGATCCTGCAAGTGCGCGACGGGCTGTGAGGCACCGTGCAGTCGCCAGGGAGGGGTAGGGGCGGGCGTGCATGGCGTCGCGTGACGTTTTTCGTCAGCCATGGGCAAGAAACGACGCTTTGCCGGGCGGGGTGTCGGGGATTCGACGATGCGAGGTCCGGCGGCGCGGAGGCGATCGGCCCACTAGAATGACGCCCGCGGCAGGCGACAGAAAGGGACGACGCATGGAATGGGAAGTACTGGCGACGCTCGACACCGGACGCGTCCGGCGGGCCGGGCGTTTCGTGGTGGTCGACCTCGACGTGCCGCACCGGGTGATCTCGACGTCGGCGCGCACCGGAGGCGAGACGTCCGGCGTGCGGCGGCTCGTCAACCATCAGAGCTGCGAAGGCGCCGGCCACGACGCCCGTGCCCACCTGATGCTCGACGAGGGCCCCGAGCGCTATCACGAGCGCGTCTGCGCCGAGATCGGCGTGCCGCCGGCGAGCACCGCGGTGATGGGCACCGCCGCCAACATGCACTACGTGGCGGTGGCGCGCGAGCGCGATCTCGACGTCGAGGCGGTGGCGATCGTCACCGCCGGGGTCCACAGCAACGCGACCTGTGCCGGCGATCCGGCGCGCTGGCGGGAGACTGCCGCCGGCGTGGTCAGGGCGGAGGCCGTCGCCGGCACCATCAACACGATGCTGGTCGTCAGCCGACCGCTCACCGCGCCGGCGCTGGCGCGGGCCGTGGTCACCATGACCGAGGCCAAGAGCGCGGCGCTGACGCGACTGGCGATTCCGAGCGGCGCGTCGCGCGACCTGGCGACCGGCACCGGAACCGATCAGTACTGCGTCGCCGCGCCGATCGAGACGGCCGGCGGCGACCCGCCGCTGACGTCGACGAGCCCGCACATGAAGCTGGGCGAGATCATCGGCGTCGCCGTCCGTCGCGCGACGCTCGAGGCGCTGCGCTGGCAGAACGGGCTCGAGGCGAGCTACACGCGCGGCCTCGGCCACGCGCTCGGCCGCTTCGGCGTGACGGAGGCGGCGCTGATGGCGGCGGTCGCGCCACACCTCGATGCCACGGCGCTGGAACTGCTGCGGCGGAACCAGCGCGCCGTGCTGATGGAGCCGCTCGTCACCGCCGCTGCCTACGCGATGGCCGCGGTCATCGATCGCGTGCGCTACGGCACGCTGCCGGCCAGCGTCGCCGCGGACGCGCTGGTGCAGCAGGCCGCCTCGCTGGCCGTCAGCCTCGCCGCCGCGCCGTCGCGATGGAGCGAGTTCCGCGCCGCGCTGCACGACGGCCTCGGGCCTCACCGTCGGCGGCGGGGGTGCGGACGCCGGCGGCGCCGCCGAGGCCATCGATCCGCTGCCGCTCGTCGCCGCCGCGCTCGCGCTCGGCTGGCGCGAGAAGTGGCCGGCGCCGTGATCCCCGACTGGCTGGCGCCGCTGGCGCCGAACCCGTACCTGCTCGGCGCGGCGGTGCTCCTCGACTTCGCGATCGGCGACCCGACCTACGCGGCGCACCCGGTGCGGCTGATGGGGGCCACGATCGCGCGGGTCGAAGCCGGCCTCCGCCGGCTCGGCGCCGACGGCTACGGCGGCGGCGTCTGCCTGACGATCGTCGTGGCGCTGCTGTGGATCGCCGTCGCCTCGGCCGTGGTGCTGGCCGCCGCTCGCGGGCCGGCCTGGCTCGCGCTCGCCGCGCATGCGGGCATCGTCTACAGCCTGCTCGCGCTCGGCGATCTGCTGCGCCACGTCTGGCGCGTCGAGGCGGCGCTCGGGCGCGGCAATCTCGAGGGCGCGCGGGCCGCCGTCGGCGCGCTGGTGGTCCGCGACGCCGATCGGCTCGACGATGCCGCCTGCCGCCGCGCCGCGATCGAGAGCCTGGCCGAGAACCTGACCGACGGCTTCACGAGCGCCGTCTGCTGGTACGCGGTCGGCGGCATCCCGGCCCTGGTGCTGTTCAAGGTCGCCTCGACGCTCGACTCGATGGTCGGCAATCGCTCGCCGCGTTACCTGCGCTTCGGGTGGGCCGGCGCGCGGCTCGACGACGTCATGAACTACCTGCCGGCGCGCCTCACCTGGCTGCTCCTCGCCGTCACCGCCCTCGCGATCCCGGGCGCGTCGGCGCTGGACGCGCTGCGCGTCGGCTGGCGCCAGCACGCGGTGCTGCCCGGGCCGAATTCCGGGTGGAGCGAAGCGGCGGCGGCCGGGGCGCTGCGGCGGCGGCTGGTCGGGCCGATCTGGCTGCGCGGCACGCTGGTGACCGACGTGTGGATCGGCCGCGCCGACGATCCGCCGGCGGCGAGCCGGAGCGATCTGGTGCGCGCGCTGGCCCTGATTGGCGCGGCGGGCGTGCTGGCGGCGGTCCTGGCGATGACGATGCTCGCCGGGCTGGCCGCCGCGTGATATCGTCACCGGTGCCTTGGGTGCCCACGACGGGCATAACGGGGAAGTCCGGTGCGAGTCCGGCGCGGTTCCGCCACTGTGAGCGAGGCCGGTCGTTTCGAAACCACTTGGTGCTGACGTCCGATCCTGTCGGACGGCCCGGCCGGGGAAGGTGAAGCGACCCGCGGCGTGTCCCCAACACGCCGCAGCCTCCGAGCCAGGAGACCTACCCAGGGCGTAGTTGGCTGCCTTTCTGCGGAGAACAGAAAGCATGCACTGGCGTCCATTGCCGTCGTTCGCCTGGATTCCCGTCGCACGCCTGTTGTCGTGGACTGTCTGCCGCTCTGGGAGATTCACATGCCCGACGCGGTACTCGACCCGATCCGATCCATTCACGCCACGCCGCCGGCGGTTACGCCGCTTCGTCATGGCGCGGCCTCGCCCTCGCCTGCCTCCTCGCCGGCCCGTCCGCGCCGGCCGCCTTTGCTGACGGCGCCGGCCTGACCGGCACCATCACCGATGGTCACGGCGGTGCCGTGGCCGCCGCGGAGGTGCGCGTCCGCCGCGAGGACGGCAGCGTCAGCCGCCGCACGTCCAGCGACGCCTCCGGCGCCTTCACCATCCCGGCGCTCCCTGCCGGCGACTACGTCATCGAGGTCGACAAGCCCGGCTTCCGCGCCGAGGTCGCGCTGGTGAGCCTGTCGGGCCGCACCACCGCCACCCACGACGTCGAGCTCGGCGCCGCCGGCGTGCGCGAGACGGTCGTCGTCACCGCGTCGGGCCTGCCGCAGTCGACGCTGGAGACGTCGAAGGCCGTCAGCGTGATCGACGCCGACGAGATCGCCGCCCGCAACGCGACGTCGATCGCCGACGTCGTCCGGCTCACGCCCGGCATCCAGGTGCGCGACGCCGGCGGCCCCGGCCAGCTCGGTGGGGTGCGCATCCGCGGGCTGCGGACGGATGGCGCGGCCGTGCTCGTCGACGGCCTGCGCCTCCGCGACGCCGCCTCGACGCAGGGCGACATCACGGGCTTCTGGTCGAACCTCGGCGTCGTCGACTTCGATCGCGTCGAGGTGCTGCGCGGCTCGGCGTCGTCGCTCTACGGCACCAACGCCGTCGGCGGCGCCATCAACATCGTGACCCGCGAGGGCGGGCCGCGGCGCAGCGAAGGCCAGTTCGAGCTCGGCTCGCTCGGGCACAGCCGCGCCCGTGGCACGACCGGCGGCTCGCTCGCCGGCGGCCGCGTGTCGTACTCGGCGGGTGCCCTGCACTGGCTGGTGCGCGACGGCGTCGACGGCGACGATCGGGCCCGCAGCGCCGGCGGGCAGGGCAGCGTCCGCGCCCAGCTCGACGCCGCCACCAGCCTCGGCGTGCGTGTCTACGGATCGAGCGATCGCGTGCACACCAACACCAGTCCCGGCACCGACCGGCGTGCCGGACGCCAACATCCCGGACGCGACCATCGTCGACGCGGTCGGCCTGTCGCGGGACGCGCTCGAACGCGCCAACGCCGGCCAGGCGTTCGACGTCGGCGGCGCGACCTTCATCCCCGGCCGCGACGATCCCGACAACCGCCGCGCCTCGCAGTTCCTCACGACCGCCATCACGCTGCGGCGCGTGGAGTCGGCTCGCGCCAGCTGGCAGGCCAGCTACCAGCGCGTCGGGACGCATCGCGGCTACGACGCCGGTCCGCTCGGGCCCGGCTTCCAGACCAGCACGCTGTCGGTGTCGGAGTTCGACGGCACCATCGACACGCTCGACGCCCGCGGGCACCTGCAGCCGTCGGCCTGGCTGACGGTGACGGGCGGCTACGAGTTCGAGCGCGAGCGCTACGCCGACCAGCAGGACGACAACGCGGTCGTGGCGCGGCTGCGCACCAGCACCGACATCAGCCAGACGGCGCACGCCGTGTTCGGGGCGGCGCAGGTCTCGGCGCTCGATCGGCGGCTGCAGGTGGCGCTGGCCGGACGGCTGCAGACGTTCCGATCCGGCACGCTCGACCTGGCCGCGACCGGCGCCGATCACCCCTACGACGACGTCGACGTCGACGGCCCGCCGCGGGCCATGACCGGCGACGTGTCGGTGGCCTACCTGATTCCGGCGAGCGGCACCAAGGTGCGCGGCCATGTCGGCAACGCCTATCGCGCGCCGGCCCTCTACGAGCGCTTCGGCGGCGGCTTCTTCGGCGATCCGGCGACCGGGCAGGTGTTCTACTCGGCCTACGGCGATCCGCGGCTGCAGCCGGATCGGTATCGCTCGTTCGACGCCGGCGTCGATCAGACGCTGGCGAGCGGCCGCGTCCAGGTCGCCGTGTCGGCGTTCGCCATCGACGTGCAGTCGCTCACGGCGTTCGACTTCTCGGGCGGCATCGATCCGTCCACCGATCCGTTCGGCCGCTTCCTCGGCTACCTGAACGGCTCCGGCGGATCGTCGAAGGGCCTCGAGCTCGCCGTCGATGTCCGGCCGACCGTCGACGCTCCGCATCTCCGGCTCGTACGCCTACACGCGCGCCCTCACCGACGACGCGCTGGCGGTGCCGGACTTCTTCCGCGTCCCCGGCGTGCTCGATCACACGGCGTCGCTCTACGTCACCCAGCAGTGGTCGGCGCGGGTCGACACCGCCTTCGACCTGCTCTACGGCGGCGAATCGTACACGGCGCTCTTCGCGCGCGGTCGCAGCCGCGCCTTCCGCTTCCCCGGCGTCACCACGGTCGGCCTGTCCGGCAGCGTCCGGCTGACGGCGCCCGGTGCGGCGGACCTGCGCGCCTACGTGCGCGTCGACAACCTGACCGACGAGACCATCTACACCGGCGGTTTTCGCGCGCCGGGCCGGACCGGCGTGATCGGGCTGCGCGCGGCGTTCTGACCGCTGAGGCGACGCCGGTCGATGCCGGCGTCGCCCGCTGGCCGCGGGGCCGTGGGGCGCTGAGCCGCTTCCTCGGTCGAACGCGCATCTGCCGGCGAGGTCGCTCGCCGGACGCCGTCCCGATCCATGGCGATGCCGCGAGCCGTTGCCGAGGAGGAACGCCATGTCGTCACGCCGCATCGGTCGCCGTCTCGTCGCCGTCGTGTTCGGCGGTCGCCTGGCGCTGGTCCCGTTCGCCTTCGCCGAAGATCGAGAGCCGGAGATCGCACCGCTGCGGGCCGCAGCCGGCCGTGTCGTCCTGCAGCAGCGGATCGCGTTCTGATCGCGTCACCAGGACCGAGGCGACCGCCCGCGGCCGGCGGTGGGCGATCTGCCATGTCTTACCATGTGGTCCATGGACACCCCTCGCCCCACCGTCGTGGTCTTCGACCTCGGCGGTGTTCTCGTCGACTGGAACCCTCGATATCTGTATCGCACGCTGTTCGACGGCGACGACGCGGCGATGGAGCAGTTCCTCGCCGAGGTCTGCACGCCGGCCTGGAACGACGAACAGGACCGCGGTCGGCCGTTCGCGGAGGCGTGCGCGCTGCTGGTGCGCGACCATCCCGACAAGCGTGAGCTGATCGAGGCGTGGCCGTCGCGCTATCCCGAGACGATGGCCGGACCTGTTGCCGGAACGGTCGAGATCCTCGCCGAGCTGCGGGCCCGCGACGTGCCGCTCTACGCCCTGAGCAACTGGTCGGCCGAGACCTTCCCGCACGCCCAGGGGCGGTTCCCGTTCCTGCAGTGGTTCCGCGGCATCGTGCTCTCCGGCGAGCTGCGGATGGCCAAGCCCGATCCGGCGATCTACCGCTATCTGCTCGACACCCATCGGCTGCGTGCCGAAGACATCGTCTTCATCGACGATGCGCCGCGCAACGTCGACGCGGCCGCCGAGCTGGGCATACGGGCGGTGCGGTTCACCGATGCGCTCGCGCTGCGCGCCGCGCTGGTCGATCTCGGCTTGCTGGACGGGGAGTCGATGCCGTCCGCACGCTGACTCGTTGAGGCGCGATCGGAAGAGCTCGAGCTCTGCTCCCGCCGCTGTGTCAGGACTGGATTCCGACCGCCGCATCGGGCGGCGCTTCGCCGCCCCTATCCCCGACAGCGTGTCCTCCAACAGCGAAGACCGGGAGCGAATCCGCTGGCTGATCCGCCCGTACCGCCGGAAGTGTCATCGAATCAGATCACATTCAGCGCGATGCGAATGGCACGCCTCTTGGACTCACAGTGCGCCAGCCACAATCGGTTGCTGCCCGGCTCGGCAGCCCAGAGAGGACGCCACCATGCGGAACGCCACGCTGACGCTGAATCCCATCATCACCGAGACGCTTCTGCTGGGCACGCAGCGTCACCTGCAACAGAGCGCGCCGCACCTCTCCGTGCTGGCCCGCGTCGAGCGAGCGCAGGCCCTCGTGGACCAGATGCTGCCCGACGAGCGCGTGGACTACTTCGTTTGGCTTGCCGCCACGCGGGGGCTTGCGAGCGCCAGCGCGTAGCGCGGCTCGACGCCAATTGGCCGCTTCAGCGGCCCTCTCCGATCGAAGAGCGCCGGCACAATCAACTTCCGGACTGGATCCACGGGGTGACAGCGGATCCGCTGACAGCTTGGCGTCACCACAGGAGACCAGCGGGCGCGTCAGTCCTTTGTTCTGTCGCGCCGCGCGCGTGGCACGGCTCTTGTACGGACTACAGGCGTGGACGACATGCGCCCTGGGCGACGCCCTTCATTGCAACGGCGAGGTATTCGATGCTGTGAGCTTCACCGAGCGGCTGAAACTCTGGCAAGGGCAGAGGCGTGGAGGCTCGAACGTCAGGCAGGCACGCGGGCGTCGGACTGCCCGGCAATCGGCGCAACTGACCGCGCGTTCCGCCGCTACTCCTCGGCCGCGCTGGAGACCGAGAGGCTGAAGACCCGGGCCTTGCTGTAGTGCGGCTTCACGAACGCCGGTGCGCGTGGGTCAGCCGTCGCGCCAACGCCATCGCCCACAGCCGGTCGAAGTCTAAATGCGGGAACTTGACCACGGCCGACGCCGCGGTCGGACCTGGATGATCGCGCCCACGCACGCCGGAGGCGGAACGCCCGGGTGGACCTTCTCCACGGCGCAGAGGTGGATCTCGACGTCGCGCGTCCCCTGGATCGGCGCGTCGGCGGTGCCCAGGCGGTCGAGCCAAGCGTTGCTCTCGATCAGGGCATCGGCGCCGCGGGTCATCAGGGCGCACGGACACGCGCGCTTTGGCTGATCGGCCCAGTCCTGCAGGGGCTCGAGATCGCTCCCTGTCGATACGGTCGTCGCCGGGGAAATCGTGGCGCTCGACAGCGATGGCCGCCCGTCGTTCAGCTTGCTGCAGAACTACGGGTCCGCAGGCGGCCCGCTCGCCTTCTTCGTCTTCGATGTGATGGTGCTGCGCGCCGGGACGTCTGGGCTAGCCGCTCGGGATGCGTCGCGTGATCCTCGAGTCGAAGGTCTTGCCCAAACTGCGCGAGCCCCGTGCGTTCCTTGGACCGCTCGATGCCCGCCTGCTGCTGGTGGCGCCGCATCGCGACGAGCTCGAGATGGCCTATGCGGCATCGGCCCTCCGGGCCGGGCCTGGCGCATCCTGCGCCAGTTCCTCACCCTCGGGCTGGTGCTGGCGATGGCCGGCGGCGCGCTCGGGACGCCGTCGTGCTCGGCGCTGCGAGCCGTGGGCACGCGCAGCTGATGCTCGGCCCCTCGGCTGCCGAGCGGAACCGACCGGCCCGCGAACGTGCGCCTCCTCGGCTTCACCGCCGCCGTGTCGGTCGGCACCGTCGCTGGTGTCGCGGCCAGCACCGGCGCTGTGAGCTGACCCGCCGCAATCGCCGTCGCCGCGCCCGTCGACCGGCGCGCCCGTCAGCCTGCACGCGGTCGACCCCTGGCTGAGCGCGCTGGTCTGCGTCCAGCTCGCGCTGGCGCTCGGCGCCGATCGCGGCGGCCGGCCTGTTCGTGCACGACGTTCGAGAACATCCGCTCCTCGACGCCGGTCTCGCCGACAGACGTCGTCTTCGGCGGCCCTCGACCGCGCCGCGCTCGCCTCACGACACGGCCGCCGAGGTGGGGCGCCTGCCGGAGCGTTGAGCCCGGCGTCGCTGGCCGCCCGCACGCCGCTCAACGTCTGGTCCAGAGCGAGCCGCCCTGGCCGGCCGGCCCTGCCGCGGCCGGCAACGGGACACCGCGAGGGCCATCGGATCGTCGGCCGGCGGGCTACTTCGCGGCAGCTGACCCGACCGGCATCTGGGTCCGGCCGCGGCCTTGGCGGTCGTCCGACACGCGCGGCACCCGCTGGTCGCCGGCGGCGCGGGGCCGGCGCGCGGCGCCACGCTCCAGCGGCAGACGGTCGTCGCGCAGCTGGCCATCGTCGGCGACGCTGGCGGGCGCCCGCGGCAGGGGCCTGACAATCGTCGGCGGCGTCGCGAACATGCAGCTCGATGGGCTACGTCGCGGACCCGCCAGCTGCGCCGTCGATCTTCCGCTCGCGCAACTGTCCGAGCGCGCGCCAGGCGCCTCGCGCCAAGACTCGCCTGAGCCCGGCCACCACATCGCGCGTTCGGCGACGATCGGGACGTCGGACGTGACCGTCGCGGACAGTGCGGTCGCTTCGAGCGACGGGATGGCGTCAACCGCGATCGTCTGCCGGCTGTTCGGCGCGACCGGTAGCTCCTCGCGATCGGCGCACGGCCCTCGGGGGTGAATGTGATCGACACGTTCGCCGCTGTCGAGCTCCCGTTCGCCAGCAGGATGAACTCGTCGAAGAACGCGCCGGTCGAGCCCTCGGCGAAGAACCACGAGGAGGCCGGAGCAGGCACCCCTGCCGCCGCATGGCCTGCGCCAAACGGCTGCCCGTCGCGGCTCTGTACATCGACCGCTCGACGATGATCGGGACGCCGTTCGTGACGTTGATGCGCGCCGAGACGTCCGTCGAGGCGAGCGGACGGAGGCCCGAGCCGGCGGGAAACTGCTCGTCGTCCACGGGGATCGTTCGGCGCTGGCGCGCCGGCACCGTGTAGGTCCGCGTCAGCACCGGATCCGTGCGGCCGCGCAGGTAGCTCACCTCGACGTCCGCGGCCTGGTCGCTCGGGTTCTGCAGCAGGTAGAAGAGGCTGAATCGCCAGCCGGTGGCGCCCTCTGCAGCGTCCACGTCGTCGACGGCGCGACCACAGCGGTCTCGGCGTGGCTGCCGTACGATCCAGCGCCCCACATCATCGTGCGGTCGACGACGAGCTCGCGGTCGGATTCGACGACGGTGGCGAACGGCGCGCGCCGAACGTGGCGGTGTCCTCGGCGGTGAGTGTCCGGCGCGTCAGCCGCGGCACGATGGTGCTGAAGGACCGCTCCGGCTGGCCTTCGGGCTGGATGCGGATGTTGGTCGTCGCGCCCTGCGGTGAGCCGACGTCGAAGAGGCCGATGCGCGTCTGGAAGAACGCGTTGGTCACGCCCTCCGCCAGGTAGCGGGTGAAGAAGCCGCGCGGGTGGGTGCCAGCGGCCTGCTCCTCCAGGTTCGTGCGGCCGTCTCCGTCGGGATCGCCAGCGGCCCGTTGTCACCGTCGTCGGTGTTCGATGTCGAGGCCGAAGGCGCCCTCGAACGAGTCGAGCAGCCCGTCGCTGTCGCTGTCGATACCGCCGTTGACGGTCGTGTTGATGGAGACGCCGAGCTGCGGCCCTGGGCGTCGGACACCACGCCCGTCAGCGTGACCGGGACGGCGGGCATCGAAGCCGCAATTGCAGACACGCGGTGAACGTCGGGTCGCCCGCTGTCTGCGTCGCAGATGCCGCCGCCTGCGTTGGAGAGCTCGGTCGTCGCGCTGCCCCGAGCGGCGTGAGGTTCATCACGACGCGAAGGCCGGTGCTCGTCGGGTTGGTGCCCGGCGTGACGAAGACCGCGACGCGCGCGGTGCCGAGGCGCATGAACGGCCCGGAGTTCAGCTGCGCCGTCGGCGGCGTGGGCGGGATGACCACGGTGACCGTGAGCGCGATGCTCGTCGATGCGGTCCGCCCTGCGCATCGGCGACGGTGACGGGCAGCGACTTGCCGCCTGCGCTGGTCGCCGCCGAGACCGTCACTGTGCGCGAGAAGACCCGGTCGCCCGCGACTGCGTCGCCGTTCGTGCCGTTGTCGAAGAGTGGCACGCTCGCGGCGCCGCCGATCTCGTGTGAGGTTCGCGCGTCGCCGTCAGACCGGTGCTCGTGGGGTTCGTGCCGGGGGTCACGGCTGCCGCCAGGAGCACCGAAGCACCAGCGTCGACCGTCGCGGGTGACGCTCCACCCGTAACGGTTGGTGATGTTGGAGTTGGGGGCGGGGCGCGGGTCGATCCCGCACAGTGGACCAGGGCAGATCCAGCAGGCCACTCCGTTGTGCGACGAGCAGGTTCCCGATCGATTTTGTGAACAGGAATACGTCCCATCGTTGCACCGAGCCGTCGGCCGACCACACGGCGCGGAGCTTGGAGTCGAGCCAGTGCAGTTGGGTGGGGTGGACTGCGCGCGCAGTGGCGGCTCTTCGTATGTGACAGCGGAGGCAACCAGGACAAGCGTCAGGATGGCGCTCCGATAGAACGAGCGAATCATTGCGCTGCTCCTTGACCTCGCCGTGAGGGGGAATCTGTGAGGTGTCGATCGCGCTGTGTCCAGCGCGCCGCAGAGACTCACGCGAAGCGCATCGGTGGCTTGACGCACGCAGATCGACATTCACAGCTCCGGCGTGGCAGCCTTTCGGCCTGGGTTGTGCGAGACGACGAAGGCCGCGAGCTGGGGAGCCTGTGGCCGGCCGACGCGCAAGGGGGACGCGCCGGACCGCCATCTTACGAAGCTCTGCAGTTTGACGCCAGCAGGAATTCTCGGAGCGATTGCCGCGATATCCCCGCGCTGTGAAGCCGTGGGAAATGGCCGGTCGGCTGCCTGGGTGCCGAGAATCCGCTCAGCGGCGTCCCGCGGCCCGCACGAGCGCTCGCGGCAGCGGACCTTTGACGGGCACGCAGTCGTCGACGCAGAGCCGCGGCGCACGCGGCGGCGATGACTGGATGTTGTGCGTGCAAACCCGCGGCGACAGGCCTGCGGGCTGTCAGTCGCGTGTCAGAGGGTCTCAGCCAGGCAGCGATCAGCCAGGCCGAAACAATCGGTATTCCTGGGGAATATTGGAGCCGACAATCAGACTTGAACTGATGACCTGCTGATTACGAATCAGCTGCTCTACCAACTGAGCTATGTCGGCGCGGGGCGGGAGTCGACCGGGGTCGACCGTGCAACCGGGAAAGCATAGCGCGCCGGGCGCGGGCGCGACAAGCGGAATGGGGTGGTCAGAACTCGGAGTGGGTCTGGTGGTGCGGCTTCACCGCGGTCTGCGTGGCCTTCCACGCCGCCGACCCGAAGATGTAGACGACGAGGGCGATCACCAGCAGCCAGACGATTCGCGCCATCGGTGTGCTCCGCGCCGCCCGAGGGGCGGCCCCGGCGGCTCCCGAGGGAACCGCCGGCGACGGACCGCGTTACGCGGCCTGGGGGACCGAGATGGTGATGGCCGGGCGCGCCGCCGGACGGCGGACGTTGACCGTGCGGCGGACGACCGGCTTGCGGGCGGCGACCGGCGTCGGGCCGAGCGGGCTGCGCGCGGCGCGCATCGAGGTGCGCAGGCGCGACAGCGCCAGCGAGCGCAGCTGCGAGATCCGCGATTCCGACAGGCCGAGGACGCGGGCGATCTCCGCCATCGTCAGCTCTTCCTCGTAGTAGAGCGCCAGCACCTTGCGCTCGCGCTCGTGCAGCTTGCCCAGGGCGGCGCACGAGCTGCATCCGCAGTTCGGTCCGCTCGAGCTCGACGTCCGGGCCGTCCTCGACGTAGCCGATGGCCTTGGCCAGGGCGCGCTGGTCGTCGCCGAACGCTTCCTCGAAGGCCACGAAGCCGCTGTTCTCGGCGCGCTCGACGGTGCGGCAGGCGCGGGTGTAGGCGGCCTTGGTCAGGCCCATGGCGTCGGCGATCTCGTTGTCGAGCGGGTCGCGGCCCAGCGTCTGGCGCAGGCCGCGTGCACGTCGCCTTGAGGTTCCGCTCCATGCGGCGGGTGCGGCGCGACGCGGTGTCGACGGCGCGGAGCGCATCCAGCATCGAGCCGCGGACGCGGCGGGCGGCGAACGCTTCGAAGGGCACGCCGGACGCCGGCTTGTAGCGGCGGGCGGCGTCGAGGAGGCCGACGACGCCCTCGCCGATCAGCTCGTTCATCTCCACTTGCGCAGGCAGCCGCCGGACCAGTCCTACCGCCACCTTCTTCACGAGAGAGAGATGGTTGATGACGAGTCGATCACGTTCCTGATAGGCGGCGTCGGCGAGCTGCATTGGGGTGGCCTCCGAGGCGGCCCTTGATGGACCGCACGTCGGTTCCCACTACAGCAAGGCAGTTGCCGCGGCGACATCAAGGTCCGACCACCGCTGCCGGCGCGGCGCGATCAATGAAATCAGGGACTTGCGAGCGCAGCGGCGTGAGGACCCGAGGCGAGGCCTGTCGGGGTTCCGACAGCGTCATCCGGTCGCTCGACAGGAAGCCGACATTGCGTCGGATTGCCGACATTGATGGGCTTGGCCATGGCACACGCTGCGCAACGACGTGTGCTTCCGGCGGCGATGACGGATTCGAACGCCGACGCTCACCGTCCCCTCAGGGGATACGGATCGTCCAGGCTTCTTCGTCAGCGCGAAAATTTGCCCGTCGCCGTGAGCCGCCAGGGAGCCCGGGGGCTCAGACGGGGGGCATCGGGCCGGCCGGGCGATCGAAGCGGCGCCACTCGCCCTGGACGAGGCGCTCGTGCGGCAGGAACCGGGCCTTGTAGGCCAGGTGCCGGCAGTCGGCCACGTACAGGCCGAGATAGAGGTAGCGGAGGCCCCAGGCGCGGCAGGCCTCGATCTGCTTCAGGATGCAATAGGTGCCGAGGCTGACCCCGTCGAACTGCGGCGCGAAGGCGCAATAGACGGCGGACAGCGACTGGCTGCCGCGATCCGCGACGGCGACGGCGACCAGTTCGCCCTTCGACCGGCAGGCGAACTCCACCGTGTCGCAGCAGGTCTCGACCAGGAAGGCGCGGTAGGCGGCCACGTCGACTTCGCGGGTCTCGCCGTCGGCGGTCAGACCACGCTCGAACTTGTGGCGGACATAGAGGGCGGCGCGCTCCTCGTCGGCGACCGCCGGGCCGACCCGGACGGTCAGGCGGGCGTCGCCCTTGGCGACGATCCGCCGCAGCGACGCGGTCGGGGTGAAGGTCTCCACGTCGATGCGGATGGCCTGGCAGGCGCTGCAGGTCGGGCAGCTCGGACGGTAGAGGAACACGCCCTGGCGCCGGTCGCCTTCGGCCAGGGCCGTGTCCAGCTCGTCGCGCCGCAGCTTGCGCTCCGACACCCGCAGGGGGAAGCGCGCCAGCCGGTCGGGGAGATACGGACAGGTGTCGAGCGCGTCGTAGACGAGGAACTGCCGGACCACGATGGACCAATTGTACGCTCGCCGGAGTCCGTTGCCGCGGTCGCCTCGCCCGAAGTGATACGATCGGGGGTTCAGAATCCCCATGGCGGCCCGGCCGTGGGGACGACGCGCTGGCGGCTCGATGCACGATTCAACCGGCCCACGCCTTCGACCCATCGTGATCAGGGGTGCGCGGACGCACAACCTGAAGAGCGTCGATCTCACGATCGCGCCGCGCCGGCTGACCGTCGTCACCGGCGTCAGCGGCTCCGGCAAGTCGTCGCTCGCCTTCGACACGATCTACGCCGAAGGCCAGCGCCGCTACGTCGAGTCGCTGTCGGCCTACGCGCGCCAGTTCCTCGAGCGGATGGAGCGGCCCGACGTCGACTCGGTCGAGGGGATGCCGCCGGCGATCGCCATCCGCCAGAAGAACAGCATCCGCAACCCGCGCTCGACGGTCGGCACCACCACCGAGACGCACGACTACCTGCGCCTCCTGTTCGCGCGCGTCGGCCGGACGATCTGCCGGCAGTGCGGCACCGACGTCGCCCGCGAGACGGCGGAAGCCGTCGCCGAGCGGCTGGCGCAGCGGCCCGAGGGGGCGCGCCTGCTGATCGGCTTCGAGCTGCCGATCGTGCGGGTCGGCCGGCTCAGCCGCGCCGGCCGCGACGAGAGCCAGGACTCGGGCGGCGAGGCCGGCCGTGAGGACGACGCGCCGGAGCTCGACCTGCTCGAGCCGCCGCCGCCCGCCGATCCGGTCGCCGCGGCCATCGACGCGCTGCGGCGCAAGGGCTACGCCCGCCTCCTCGTCGACGGCCAGGCGGTCGGCTTCGACGACGTCGACGTCGCGGCGCTCGCGCGACCGCACCAGCCTCGAGGTCATCGTCGATCGCATCCGGGTGGACGCCGAGGTGCGGCCGCGCCTGACCGACGCCATCGAAGGGGCGTATCTCGAAGGCGGCGGCCAGGCCTTCGCCATCGAGCTCGGCGCCGGCGAGGGCGGCGGCCCGCTGCGCCACGTCTTCAGCGAGCGCTTCGAGTGCCGGACCTGCGGCATCCTCTACGAGGTGCCGCAGCCGCGGCTGTTCTCGTTCAACAACCCGTTCGGCGCCTGCCCGACCTGTCACGGCTTCGGCAACGTGATGGAGCTGGACATGGCCCTGGTCGTGCCGGACGCGACCAAGACGCTCACCGGCGGCGCCGTCGAGCCGTGGACCAAGCCGCACTACCGCGCCCACCTCGCCGCGATGAAGAAGGCGGCCAAGACCGCCGACGTCCGCCTCGACGTGCCGTGGGGCGAGCTGACCGACCGCGAGCGGGACGTCGTGCTGCACGGCTACGGCGACTTCGGCGGCGTCCAGGGCTTCTTCCAGTGGCTCGAGCGGAAGAAGTACAAGGTCCACATCCGCGTCTTCCTGAGCCGCTATCGCGCCTACCAGACCTGCCCGGAGTGCGGCGGCACGCGGCTGCGGCGCGAGGCGCGCGACGTGCGCGTCGGCGGCTGGACGATCGACCGCGTCTGCGCGCTGACGGTGCGCGACGCCAAGACCTTCTTCGCCTCGCTGAAGCTGTCGCCGCGTGAAGCGGCGATTGCCGACAAGGTGCTGCGCGAGATCCAGCGCCGGCTGACGTTCCTCGACGACGTCGGCCTCGACTACCTGACGCTCGACCGCCTCTCCTCGACGCTGTCCGGCGGCGAAGCGCAGCGCATCAGCCTGGCGACGGCGCTCGGTTCGGCGCTGGTCGGCACGCTCTACGTCCTCGACGAGCCGTCGATCGGCCTGCACCCGCGCGACAACCTGCGCCTCATCGCCATCCTCCGCCAGCTGCGCGACCAGGGCAACACGGTGGTCGTCGTCGAGCACGACGCCGACATGATCCGCGTCGCCGACGAGGTCGTGGACATGGGCCTCGGCGCCGGCGAGTCGGGCGGCCGCGTGATCTACTCGGGCAGCGTCGCCGGCCTGATCGCCGAGCCGCGGTCGCTGACGGCGAAGTACCTCCGCGACGATCTGGCGATTCCGGTGCCGGCGTCGCGGCGTCGGCCGGGCAAGGCGCAGCTCAAGGTGCTGAACGCCCGCGAGCACAACCTCAAGGGCATCGACGTCACCGTGCCGCTCGGGCTGTTCACCGTCGTCACCGGCGTCAGCGGATCGGGCAAGTCGACGCTGGTGCACGACGTGATCTACGCCGGCATCAAGCGGGCCAAGGGCGACTGGGATCGCCGCGTCGGCAAGTGCGACCGCATCGAAGGCATCGAGCAGCTGACCGACTGCCTGCTCGTCGACCAGACGCCGATCGGCCGGACGCCGCGCTCCAACCCGGTCACCTATCTCAAGGCCTTCGACGCGATCCGCGACCTGTTCGCGCCAGACCAAGGACGCCAAGATCCGCGGCCTGACCCCGAGCCACTTCTCCTTCAACGTGCCCGGCGGCCGCTGCGAGGCCTGCGAGGGCGAAGGCCAGGTCCGCGTCGAGATGCAGTTCCTGGCCGACGTGTTCGTGCCCTGCGACGAGTGCCACGGCAAGCGCTTCCGGCCGCAGGTGCTCGAGGTCCGCTACAAGAACCGCAACATCGACGGCGTCCTCGAGCTGACCGTCCGCGAGGCGATCACGTTCTTCTCGGGCTCGCCGAAGGTGCTGCGCCGCCTGCACGTCCTCGACGAAGTCGGCCTCGGCTACCTGCGCCTCGGCCAGCCGGCGACGACGCTGTCGGGCGGCGAGGCGCAGCGCATCAAGATCGCCGCGCATCTCTCGACCGAGACCGGCGAGCGGATGCTCTACATCCTCGACGAGCCGACGACCGGCCTGCACTTCGACGACATCGCCAAGCTGCTGGCGGCGTTCCGCCGGCTGCTCCAGGCCGGCCACAGCCTGCTCGTCATCGAGCACAACCTCGACGTCATCAAGTGCGCCGACTGGCTGATCGATCTCGGCCCCGAAGGCGGGGATGCCGGCGGCACGGTCGTGGCGGTCGGGACGCCGGAAGAGGTCGCGACCGTCGAAGCGTCGCACACCGGCCAGCATCTCGCCGAGGTGCTGCGCGCCGCCGGGCGTGCGGCGGTGGGGGAGGGCGCCTGATGCGGCGGTCGTCGTCGTCGCGGATCGGCCTGTTCGCCGGTGCCGCCGTGATGCTGGCCTGCCTGGCTGCCGCGCGCGTCGGCGCAGTCGCTGGTCGGCCGTCCCTTCGAGGACGTCGTGCGCTATCTGCGCAGCCCCGATCCGAAGCTGCGGGTCGAGGCGATGCGGACGCTGGCGCAGACGCAGCATCCCGACGCGATCGGGCCGATCGCGCAGCTCGCCGCCGATCCGATCGAGGACATCCAGCTCGAAGCGCTGGAGACGCTGCTGCGCTTCTACATCGTCGACGTGCCGTCCGGCACCAAGCGCCTCGCCGTCGTCTTCGAGACCGGCCGCAAGGATCCCGGCGAAGCGGCCTTCCTCATCGGCCCCTACCAGTTGCTGCCGCGCCCGGTCCCCGATGCCCTCAAGGCCGGCCTGGCCCTGGCGATGCGTGACGACCAGGCGCGGGTCCGGCGCGAGGCGACGTGGACGCTGGGCGCCATCGTGCCGCCGCCGGCCGGGACGGCCGCCGAGGCGGCGCTCGCCGCCAACCTCGGCGATCCGGATCACGGCGTCCGCGTCGCCGCGGCCCGCGTCGCCGGCGCCGTGCGCGCCGCGTCCCTGGGTGACGCGCTGATCGCCGCCATGAACGATTCGCGTGACGAGGTGCAGCTGGCGGCGATGCGCGCGCTCGGCGACATCGGCGAGAAGCGCGCCAGCCGGGCGCTGCGCGAGCGCTTCGTCCACGACCAGCGCGGGCCGGGCGCCGAGGCGGCGCTGGACGGCCTGGCCCGTCTCGCCGATCCGGCCAGCCAGCCGGTGTTCTTCGAGCAGGTGGCGTCGAAGGACGCCGACCTGCGCCGCGCCGCGTTCGAAGGGCTCGCCCGGCTCGGCGACGTCGCGGCGATCCGCGCCGTCGAGGCCCGCAGCGGCAACGAGCGCGATCGCACCGTCCGTCTGGCCCGGGCCTTCGCGCTGGCCCGCGACGCCGGCCGTGGCCTCCCCGAGCTGACCGAGGCGCTGGGCGACGAGCGGCGCGCCGAGCAGGCGATGGCCTACCTCGTCGAGCTCGGCCGCGGCCACGTGAAGGCGCTGACGCCGCGCCTCGCCGATCCCGACGTGCCGACGCGCGGACGCCTCGTCCAGGTGTTCGGCATCGTCGGCGGACCCGAGGCGCTGCAGGCGCTGCAGCCGACGACCCGCGATCCCGATCCGGCCGTGGCGCGCGCGGCCGAGCACGCGATCGCCCGCATCCGCCTCGCCGCGCGGTGACGACGCGCCCGCGACGCCGCCGGGCGCTGCCGCGCAGCTTCTTCGCCCGCCCGACGCTCGACGTGGCCGGCGAGCTGATCGGCACGCGGCTCGTGCACGAGGTCGACGGTGTCCGCACCAGCGGCGTCATCGTCGAGACCGAGGCCTACATCGGCGAGGACGATCCGGCCTGCCACGCCGCCGCCGGCCTCACCCGTCGCACCGCCCCGCTCTACGGGCCGCCCGGCCTCGCCTACGTCTACTTGAACTACGGCATCCACTTCCTGCTCAACGCGGTCACCGACGCCGAAGGCCATCCGGCGGCCGTGCTCATCCGCGCGCTGGCAGCCGGACGACGGGCCTCGAGCTGATGCGGGAACGTCGCGGCGTGTCGGCGGCTCGGCGCGACGCCGACCTGTGCCGCGGGCCGGGCAACCTCACCCGCGCCCTCGGCGTCACGCTGCACGAGAACGGCGCCGATTTGTGCGGCGCCTCGCCGCTGTGGATCGAGGAAGGACCCGGCCCGCCGGGACCACTCGTGTGGGGGCCGCGGATCGGCATCCGCGTCGGCGTCGACACGCCGTGGCGGTGCTGCGGTCGCCGGGCATCCGGCGGTGTCCGGTCCCCGCGACCCTGGAGCGCGCCGCGCCGTGACGGACGCCGCGCCGGCGCAGCGCGCGTTCAGCATCGCCGCGGCCACCACCGCCGCCGACCTCGCGGCCGTTCACGCGCTGTTCCAGGCCTACGCAGCGTCCTTGTCGATCGATCTCGGCTACCAGGACTTCGCCTCCGAGCTGGCGACGCTGCCGGGGAAGTACGGTCCGCCCGGCGGGGCGCTGCTGCTGGCTCGCGACCGTGCTGGCGCGGCGATCGGCTGCGTCGGCCTGCGGCCGCTCGCCGGGGCCGTCAGTGAGATGAAGCGCCTCTACGTCGATCCGCGGGCGCGCGGGCTCGGGCTGGGCCGGGCGCTGATGGACGCCGTGGTCGCCGAGGCGGCCCGTCTCGGCTACCGCGAGATCCGCCTCGATACCCTGCCGACGATGAGCGCGGCCATCGCGATGTACCGCGCCGCCGGCTTCGCGCCGGTCGCGCCGTACTACGACACGGCGCCGGCCGGCACGCTGTTCCTCGGCCGCCGCCTGGCCGACGGCGGCGAGCGCGCGGCCCGCGTCGGAGCGCCTGCGCGATGGCGCCGTGCGCGCTTGTCCGCGCTGCGCGTCTACTCGGCCGCGCCGCGCGGCCGCGCCACCTGCTCCTCGACCTGCACCTTGATTTCGCGCGGCGTGCCTTCGCGGACGATGCCGATGGTGATGGCCTGGCCGATCGGCGTCTCGAGCAGCGCGCGCTGGAACTGCGCCGGCGTCGCGACCGGCTTGCCGCGAGGCCGAGGTGATCGTGTCGCCGGGCCGCAGCCCGGCGCGGTAGGCCGACGACGTGCGATACAGGCTCCACACCACGGCGCCCTTGGTGTCGGGCAGGCTGAGGTCGCGCGCCAGCTCCGGTGTCACCGAGGCGAGCCGGATGTCGCCGATCGTGCCGCGGCGCACCGTGCCGGTGCGGATGATCTCGTCGGCGACGCGCCGCGCGATGTTGCTCGGGATGGCGAAGCCGAGGCCGACGCTGCCGCCGCCGCCCTCCGACACGATCCACGTGTTGATGCCGACCAGCTCGCCGCGGCGGTTGATGAGGGCGCCGCCGGAGTTGCCGCGGTTGATGGCGGCGTCGGTCTGGATGTAGTCGACCAGCGTCGAGACGTCGTCGTAGGTGCGGTTGAGGGCGCTGACGACGCCGAGCGTGACCGTCTGGCCGAGCTGGTACGGGTTGCCGACCGCGAGCACCCACTCGGCCACCTTCAGGTTCGACGAGTCGCCCCACGCGACCGCCGGCAGGTTCTTCTCGTTGATCTTCAGCAGCGCGAGATCGGTCTGCGGATCGATGCCGATCAGCTTGGCCGGCCGCTCGCGGCGATCGGAGAGGATGACGGTGACCTGCTGCAACGTGCCCTGGCCGAGCACGTGGTTGTTGGTCAGCACGTAGCCGTCCGAGTTGATGATCACGCCCGAGCCCGCGCTCTGGCCGCGCTGCGTGGCGAACTGCTCGTCGTCGCCGAACATGCCGCCGAAGAACGGGTCGGGGAAGCGCCGCTGCCGAATCACCTGGACGGCGGAGATGTTGACCACCGCCGGCGAGGTCCGGGCGGCAATCTGGGTGAAGTCGGGCAGCGACACCGTGGCGATGGGGCCGGCCGCCTGGCCGGCGGCGGCGGGCGCTGCCGCGTCCGCTGCGGCGGGGGCGGTGTCCGGCTCGTGCGACTGGAGCCGGCCGGTGAGGAGGACACCGCCGACGAACCCGGCGGAAACCAGGGCTCCGGTGGCGAGCCAACGTCTGATCGCGGTCATGGCCCTAGGATAGCGCGCCCGGACCCCTGTGATAGACTCGGTCGGTTCGACCGTCCCCGCCGGGCCAGACATGGGGCGGCGCTCCAAGACAAGCCGATGGCAAACGTCCCCGCTACGCGCCTCCGCAAGGGCAATCTCGTCAAGCACAACGGCGATCTGTGCCGTGTCGTCGAGCAGCAGCACGTCACCCCCGGCAACCTCCGCGGCTTCGTCCGCGCCAAGTTGCGCAAGGTGAAGGACAACTCGGTGTTCGAGCATCGGTTCCGCTCGGAAGACATGGTCGAGCGGGCCTCGCTCGACGAGCGGGAGATGCAGTACCTCTACAAGGACGGTTCGGGGTTCTGCTTCATGGACACCACGAACTACGAGCAGATCACGATGTCCGAGGAGTCGCTGGGCGACTCCATGAACTATCTGCTGCCGGAATCCACCATCAAGGTGGAGTTCTACGAGGGCAACCCGGTCGGCATCGAGCTGCCGCCGACGGTCGACCTCAAGGTGACCGACACCGCCCCCGGCATCAAGGGCGCGACCGCCTCGGCGCAGACCAAGCCGGCGACCTGCGAGACCGGCGTCGTCATCACCGTGCCGTCGTTCATCAACCCCGGCGACGTGCTCCGCGTCAACACCGAGACCGGCGAGTACCAGGGCCGCGCCTAGGCGCCGCCCGTCGCCCCGTCGAGACCGATCGTGGAAGACATCCGACGAGCCCAGGCGGGCTGGATCGAGGTGATCACCGGCAGCATGTTCAGCGGCAAGAGCGAAGAGCTCATCCGCCGGCTGCGCCGCGCCCAGATCGGCCGCCAGAAGGTCCAGATCTTCAAGCCGCGCATCGACGATCGCTACGGCCACGATCACGTGACCTCGCACAGCGACATGCGGATCGCGTCCGAGAGCGTGTCGTCGTCGCGCGAGCTGCTCGAGCGCGTCGACCCGGCCACGCAGGTGATCGGCATCGACGAAGGCCAGTTCTTCGACACCGAGCTGCCGATGATCTGCAACGCCCTGGCCGACAAGGGCAAGCGCGTGATCGTCGCCGGCCTCGACCAGGACTACCTCGGCAAGCCGTTCGAGCCGATGCCGCAGCTGCTGGCGATCGCCGAGTACATCACCAAGACGCACGCCGTCTGCGTCGTCTGCGGCGAGCCGGCCAACTACACGCAGCGCCTCGTGCAGAGCCGCGAGCGCGTCCTCGTCGGCGCGCAGAACGCCTACGAAGCCCGCTGCCGGACCTGCTTCGATCCGACGCTCGCGGGCTGAGCGCGCACGCGTCATCGGGCGCAGCGGCCAGCCCTCGCGGCCGCGCAGTGCGGGCGTAGACGCCCTGATGCGGGGCGGCCATCCCGCGCCGCCTCTGGGCGTCGACGTGATTCGAGGCTGCGCCGACGACGCCGGAGTCGTCGGGCCGTCAGGCGACCGATTGCTGGCGCGGGCGCGCCAGCCGTTCCACTTCGGCGATCAAGGTCTCGCGGTGCACCGGCTTGGTGACGTAGCCGTCCATGCCGGCCGCGAGGCAGCGTTCGCGATCGCCGGCCATCGCGTGCGCCGTCATCGCGACGATCGGCACCCGGCTGCCGGCGCCCTCCCGGGCCCGAATCGCCGCCGTGGCCTCGAAGCCGTTCATCTCCGGCATCTGCACGTCCATCAGCACGAGGTCGAAGGGCTCGGCGAGCGACGGCCTCGCAGGCCAGGCGGCCGTTGTCGACGACGTGGACGGTGTGACCGCGCTTGCTCAGCATCGCCACCGCGACGCGCTGGTTGACGGCGTTGTCCTCGGCCAGCAGGATGCGCAGCGCGGCGCCGCTCGCGACCCGCGGTCGACGAGGCGGCGCGGTGCCGCTCGGCGCGCTTGTGCTCGATCAGCGGCGCAGCCGCCCGCGCCCGGTCGGGCAGCGCCTCGCCGATCGCCGCCGCGAAGTCGTCCTGGCGCAGCGGCTTGGTCGTCAGCGGCATGCCGCTGGCACGCAGCGCGTCGAGCTCCTCGGGCGGACGATCGGACGTCACCAGCACGACGCTGGCCAGGCCGGGCCAATGCGCGGCCAGTCGCCTTCGACACCTCGGCCGGCGGATCGACCAGCACCCGCGCGTCGAGAATCGCCAGCTGGCACGGGGCGGCCATCGACGCGGTGAGGGCGGCTTCCTGGTTGGCGGCGGTGACGACCTCGGCGCCCCAGTCGACGAGCAGCGCCGCCGTGACGCCGCGGCTGCCGCCCGGCGGCGCGACGATCAGCGCGCGGATGCCGGCGAGCCACAGCGGCGCCGCCGGCGGCGCGTCGGCCACGGCTTCGAGCGGCAGGCGGGCGCGGAAGGTGCTGCCCTCGCCGAGCGCGCTCTGCACCGACAGCTCGCCGCCCATCATCGCGACGAGGCGGGCCGAGATCGACAGGCCGAGGCCGGTCCCGCCGTAGCGCCGGCTGGTCGAGCCGTCGGCCTGCGTGAAGGCGTCGAAGACCAGCGCCTGCTTGTCGGCGGCGATGCCGATGCCGGTGTCGGTGACGCAGATGTCGAGCACGCGCCGCCGGGCATCGCCGGCCGGCGCCGATCTCGATGGCCCGCACGCGGACGACGACGTCGCCGCACTCGGTGAACTTGACGGCGTTGCCGACCAGGTTGACGAGGACCTGGCGCAGCCGCTCGGCGTCGCCGAGGACGGCGGCGGGCACGTCCGGCTCGACCCGCCACGCCAGGTCGATGCCTTTGCGATGCGCGGCGAGCGCCAGGCCGGGCAGGCTCTCGCGCAGCAGGGCCCGGATGTCGAACGGCGTCCGATCCAGCTCCAGGCGTCCCGCTTCGATCTTCGAGAAGTCGAGGACGTCGTTGATGACCCGCAGCAGCGTCGACGCCGAGCTGCGGACGGTGTCGAGATAGTGCCGTTGATCGGGCGACAGCGGCGTCGCCGTGAGCAGTTCCGCCATGCCCAGCACGCCGTTCATCGGCGTGCGGATCTCGTGGCTCATGTTGGCCACGAACTCGCTCTTGGCCCGGCTCGCGGCCTCGGCGGATTCCTTCGCGAGGCGCAGGTCGCGGGTCTGTGTGGCGACGCGCTGGCGGAGGAAGATGACCCAGGCCAGGGCCAGGACCATCAGGCCGGCCAGGACGGCGACCAGCGTCAGCGCCCGGCCGACGTTCCAGAACGAGGGCGCCTGGAGGACCTCGACGCCGCCGGCGGGCAACAGCACCTGGAACGAGCGGCCCCGGCGCTGGATGCCGGTGGTCGCGAACTGCACCTGGCAGATGCCGCGCAGCCGCAGCAGGCTGCCGGGCTCCAGGCGTTTCAGCGCGTCGGCCGGCGTCTGCGGATCGAGCAGCGCGCTGAAGGCCGTGCCGCTGGCGTCGAGCAGCAGCGACGGCCCGTCCGGGGTCGACACGCGCTCGAGCAGGTGCGCCTCGATCTCGACGAGCTGCGCGTCGGCCGATGCCGCTGGACAGCCGCGTCGGGCTCAGCGTGATCGGCGCGATCGGCGGCCTGGCGCCGAGCGCGGCGGAGACGGGCGTCCTCGAAGATCAGGCTGTAGGCGGCGCCGGTGACCGGGAAGCCGATCGCCTCGACGACGTCGCCGGCCGCGAGCCGCGGCGGCTCGACGGCGCGAATCTCGAGCGCCCCGGTGCCGTCGCTGATGTAGACGCGCCGGCCGCGGACCAGCGTGACGCTGCCCTGGACGCGCATGCGCCGGCCGGCCAGCTCCGGTGAGCCGAACCGCAGCAGGCGATCGATCGGCGACAGCGCGATCCGGAACGGATCGGGCGGCGACGCGAGTCGACGTGGATGTGCTGCAGCGTCGGCGCGAAGAGCTGCACGCCGGTCATCTGCCGGCGGCTGTTCGGGATGGCCCCGGCGACGGCGTGGACGGTCACGACGCTGTCGACGAGGTGCTCGGGCAGCGGGCCGCTGAAGTTCGGCACCTGGCCGAAGAGGGTGAGTCCGCCGGTGCGCATCTCGAAGAAGAGGTGCTTCTGCGGGTCGGTCGAGATGCGCCGGACGATGCCGGTCACCGTGACCCACTGCGCGTCGAGACCGCCGGCGCGTAGCGCGTCGAGCGACGGCGTGGTCGCCGCCGGGACGGCGCGGCGCCCGCGGACCTGCAGCGTCTCGGCGATCAGCGACGGCGCGAAGCCGCCGGTGTCGGTGACGCCGTGGATCTCGACGTCGTCGCCGACCGCGGCGAGAATCGGCTTGCCTTGCGTGTTCACGAAGATGCCGGCCGTCCCGTCCTGCGACGAAGACCAGTCGCCAGGCCGGATCGACGTAGGTGACGACGCCGCGCAGGTGGACGCGATGGCGCAGCGACGAGTCGACGTGCGACAGCTGGCGGATGCCGGCGGCGTAGGTGAGGACCGTGCTGGCGACGGCCGGCGGGTGGACCAGCAGCAGGTCGGCCAGGGTGTCGACGAACAGCTCGGACTCCTGCCGCCGGCGCGCCGCCGCGGTGGCGCGGAGCGGGACGCCGCGGACGCCAATCTCCTGGCCGACGAGGCCGGTCGCGTCGGACACCGAGCCCGAGCGGACCCAGACGACGAGCGGCTGGCCGTCCGCCTGCAGGACGCCGCGCCAACGGCCCTGCGCCATCCTCGCTTCCTGCAGGATGCCGCGGACCTCGACGCGCCGGCCGTCACGGCGGCCGTCGAGGACGTCTGCGCCAGCCGTCAGCGGCCCGACCACGCGCGGGTGCCGGGTCCGGGTCTCGACGACCGGCGAGGCGATGAGGGTCTGCTGGTCGCGGACGAGCGTCGTGCCCTGGAGGGCGATCTCGGTCGCCTTCGTTCGACAGGTAGCCGTCGTCACTGGCGATCGACGAGGACGGTGCCGGTGGCGTCCTCCAGCGTGAGGAGGCGCCATTCGCCGTCGAAGTAGGTGACGCGGCCGGTGAGGCGGACGGGCCGGCCCGCCGCGGCATCGCCGCTGCCGAGCGCGGCCACGGCCGCCGCGGTCTCGAGAGGCCCGAGGTCGCCGCTCTGGCGTCGGGCGCAGCCGGCGAGCAGTGAAGACACGCCCACCAGCGCCGACACGCCGAGCGCCATGACGAGCGTCGTCACCGTCGAGGCCGAACGCCCGACGCGGCGTCCAGTCGAACGGGGAGCCGGAACAGGGGACCGGAGGGGGACCGCCATCATCACGGCCGCGCAGGCGCAGCCGTGCACCAGCAATCGGCGACCGCCCCAGCCGCATGAAGGTCATGCCGGCGCGGCACGAATGCCGCCTGGCCAGGGCGTGCAACGGCGCGCGACCGCCGATCGCGGGACTAGACGTCCTCGCGCTCGTCGTGGGCGCCGAGGTCGAGAGCCTTGCCGGTGAAGTGGATGTCGTGGCCGTGGATCTTGTCCGCAGCAGCCGCCGGGCCTCGGCGTAGTGCTGCGGCGGGACCGTCAGCAGCTTGGCCAGGCGCTTCATCCGCGGCAGCACGACCAGGGTCGGCTCGTGGTTCCTCGCGCCAGGTCGAGGCCGCCGATCGACTCGTAGGGCATGAAGCCGCTGTCGAGCCAGACGCCGTCACGATAGAAGCCGCGACCGATGCGCACCGTCAGCGGGCCCAGGTAGACGTAGTAGAGCAGCATCATCGTCTCGCCGAAGATGTCGTTGCGGTGCTGCTTGAGGATCTTGACGACGATGATGAGGCCGAGCAGCGTCCCGATGGCGATGAGCAGGCGGGGATGCGCCGGCTGGCGCCCCGGCCAGGTCAGCAGCGCCGACGAGCGGAGGCGGAGGAAGCGGAGGAGCTGGAAGGCGAGCCGGATGTTGGCGAGCATGAAGCCCGCCCCGAGGACGATCAGGAGTGTCGCGACGACCTGCTGTGGGCTCGCCACCATCGGCGTGGTATCCCGGGCGCCTGTCTTCCGCGCGCGGCCGTCAGCCGCGGAGCCAGGCGGTCAGCCAGCCGATCGGGCCGAGGCCGCCGGCGTGCGGATCGCCGATCCAGGTCGGCGGCGTGAGCCACACGAAGGCGAGGATGGCGATGACCATCAGGTCGTACTGCCAGGTGGCCCGCTCGTAGGTCCAGTAGAGCGTCCGCCAGACCGCGCGCAGCGGCTGGGGCAGGCCCGTGCCGGCGCCGGCGATTTCCTGGTGGATCTGCAGCGCGTCGTCGTTCGGCTGGCTCATACCGGCACCCGCTCCGGCGCCTTGACGCGCTCGAGCTCACGCCAGGTGTAGAAGATCCGGTCCGCGACGGTGAGGATCGACAGCACCAGGATGACCCACAGCACTCCGGCCATCCGGTTGGTGAAGGCGCCGATCATGAAGAGCACGATGCGCTCCGGGCGCTCCATGAACCCGACCTTGCACTGGGCGACGACCGACTCGGCGCGGGCCCGGGCGTAGCTCGTCAGCACCGTGAAGATCATCGCCATCACCGTGATGACGACGTAGTCGGTGCGATGCACGGACGAGTAGAGGTAGACGAGGCCGAGGAACAGCGCGAGATCCGAGAAGCGGTCCATGACCGAATCCCAGAACCCGCCGAACGCCGACTCCATCCCCATCTCGCGGGCGACCTTGCCGTCGATGAAGTCGAAGATGTTGGCGGCGATCATGATCGCGCCGGCGGTCACGAACCGTCCAGTCGCCAGCGCCCAGGCCGCGACGACGTTGATGAGCACGCCGACGAACGTCAGGACGTTGGGATGGATGCGCAGCACCACACAGGCGCGGATGATCGCGCGCAGCGGGAACATGCAGATGGTGCCGACGAGGCCGGTAAAGGTCATCCCGATCTAGGCCAAAACAAGGAAAGGGCCGCGTGTTCGTATAATGGCCAGAGCCGCGGGCCGAATCTGCGCCTACAAGTTGCCGAAGTCTAGCAGGTTGGCCGGGTTCCCTCAACCCGAGCGCGCCGCCAGACCAGCAATGCCCATTTTCGACCTCAAGGACCAGATCGCGCGGCTGCCCGAGCAGCCCGGCGTCTACCTCTACGCCAACGCCGCCGGCGAGACCATCTACGTCGGCAAGGCGCGGGTCCTGCGCGACCGGGTCCGCAACTACCTCGGCGCCCGCGGCGCCGACCCCAAGACGGACGCGCTGCTCGACGAGGTGCAGGCCCTCTCGTTCGTGGTCACGGACAGCGTGTCCGAGGCGCTCGCCCTCGAGAGCAACCTGATCAAGCAGCGGGCGCCGAAGTACAACATCCTCCTTCGCGACGACAAGAGCTATCCCTACCTGCAGCTCACGACCGGCGAAGCGTTTCCCCGGCTGCTCGTGGCGCGCCGCGTCGAGGAGGACGACCACGCCTACTACGGGCCGTTCCTGCCGGCCCGGCTGGCCCGGCGGACCATCGACCTGACCCACCGGCTCTTCGGGCTGCGCTCCTGCAACGAAGTGATCACCGGCGAGCGCGGCCGGCCGTGTCTCGAGTACGACATCAAGCGCTGCGTCGCGCCCTGTGTCGTCAGCCTCTGCACGACGGACGTCTACGCGGAGGCGGTGGCCGGGGCGCGGCTGCTCCTCGAAGGGAAGCGGGACGCTCTGGTCGCCGACCTCGACCGGCGGATGCAGACGGCGGCCGAGGCGGAGCGCTACGAGGAGGCGGCGCACTGGCGCGACGCCGTCCGCACCGTCGAGGCCCTGCGCGATCGGCAGCAGAAGATGGCGACCGCCGGCCTGGGCGACCGGGACGGCTTCGGCGTGCGCCTCGGTCCACGCGGCGCGGCCGTCGTGGTGTTCCAGATGCGCGGCGGCCGCGTCGTCGATCGCGTCGAGCTGTGGAGCGAGCGCGCGCCGACCGCGGGGGGCAGCGGTTCGCCCGAGGCGGAAGTCGTCGCCGCCGCGCTGTCGCAGTTCTACACGCTGCACGTGCCGCCGTCCGAGGTCCACGTGCCGGAGCCGCTCGAGGACACCGCGGCCATCGAGGAGTGGCTCTCGACGCGTGCCGGACGGCGCGTGCGCATCGTCGTCCCGAAGCGCGGCGACAAGCGCAGCCTGCTGGAGCTGGCGACGCGCAATGCCCGCGTCGCCTACGAGTCGCGCGGCCGCGAGACGCCGGCCGGCGCCGCCGACGCGCTCGACGCGCTGCGCCTCGCGCTGCAGCTGCCGGCCACGCCGCGGCGGATCGACTGCTTCGACATCTCGACCTTCCAGGGCAGCGAGACGGTGGCGTCGATGGTCGTCTGCGAGGACGGCCGGATGCAGCCGCGCGAATACCGCAAGTTCCGCATCCGCCCGACCGAGGACGCGCCGCTGCCGGCCGGCAGCGCCGCGCAGGCTCGCGCCGAGTCGTCGGCCAATCCGGGCGCGGCGGCGCGCATCCTCGACGACTTCGCCTCGATGCGCCAGGTGGTGCGTCGCCGCTACCAGGCCGTCGCCGAGCGCGGCGGGCCGCTGCCGGACCTGATCGTCATCGACGGCGGCAAGGGCCAGCTCGCCGCCGCCTACGCCGCGCTGACGGAGGTCGGCCTCGACGGGGTGGTCGCCATCGGGCTCGCCAAGCAGGAGGAGCTGGTCTTCACCCGCGACGCGGTGGACGCGATCGCCTTCCCGGCGGGGAGCCCGGCGCTGCGGCTGCTGCAGCGGATCCGCGACGAGGCGCACCGCTTCGCCGTCACCTACCACCGCCAGGCGCGGACCCGCCGCGACCTGCGGTCGGCGCTGGACGCCATCGCCGGCGTCGGTCCGCGCCGTCGCAACACGCTGCTGAAGCGCTTCGGCAGCGTCGCCGGCGTCCGCCGCGCCACCCGCGAGGAGCTGACCGCGACGGTCGGCGCCAAGGCCGCCGACGCCATCCTGGCGCACTTCGCCCACTGAGTCCGGCCCGACGGGCCCCGACGCTTGCCTGGCGCGGCGCGGTTGGTAGACTGCGACGGGCATGTCCGGACCGCGTTCCAAGACCACCGTGCTCGTCCGGATCGAAGCCTTGCGGCGGCATGCGCGCACCATCGAGGGTGCCGTGGTGCGGGAGCCGTCCCGGGCCGAGGCCCGCCGGGTCATCGAGACGCTGGGCGAGGCCGAGGCCTGGCTGCGCGGCCAGCCCTCGCCGGAAGTGGTGGCCCACATCGCCCGGATGGTGGCCGACGCCAGCCGGCGGCTCCTCGCGCTCGGCGGGGACGTGCGCTGACGCCGGCCCGACCGTCGACCCGGAACGCAGGTTGAGCGGCCGAGGCCTTTTGCCGTACGCTGTAGCGTTTTGTCCGACCTCAACCCCGCGACCATCTTCATCGCCCTCGTGGTGCTCGCGTTCTCGCTGAGCTTCCACGAGATGGCGCACGCGTGGACCGCCTACCGGCTCGGCGATCCCACGGCCTACCACGAGGGCCGCGTGTCGATGAACCCGGCCGTCCACGTCGACCCGATCGGGACCATCCTGTTCCCGCTGATCAGCATGATCGCCTCGGCGGCCGGCGGCTCCCTGCCCCTGATCGGGTGGGCCAAGCCGGTGCCCTTCGTGGTCCGCAACCTGTCGCGGCCGCGCCGCGACGTCATCCTGATCGCCCTGGCCGGTCCGGCCAGCAACCTGATTCTGGCCGGGCTCATCTCGGTCGCCATCCGGGTGGCCCTGCCGATGGGGTGGGTCCCCACGGACGGCATCGGCAACCCGACCGGGCCCCTGCTGGGAATTCCTGCGGACCGGCTTCGGCACCAACCTCGGCCTGGCCGTCTTCAACCTGATTCCGATCCCGCCGCTCGACGGCGGCAAGGTGCTGTCGAACCTGCTGCCGCTGCGCTCCGGGCTGGCCTTCGACGAGCTGGCCGGTCAGTACGGCTTCATCGTCCTCTACGCGCTCATGCTGACCGGCGCGCTGTCCTACCTGATGCGGCCGTCCATCAACTTCCTCGCCTTCCTGCTGCTGTCGTGGTGACCAAACGCGTCGTGTCGGGGATGCGCCCGACGGGAAAACTTCATCTCGGCCACCTGGTGGGCGCGCTGCGCAACTGGGTCGAGCTGCAGGATCGCTTCGACTGCTTCTACTTCGTCGCCGACTGGCACGCGCTTGACCAGCGAGTACGCGGACACGAAGGAGATCGTCGCCAACGGCATCGACAACGTCGCCGACTGGATCGCCGCCGGTGTCGATCCGGAGAAGAGCACGCTCTTCATCCAGTCGATGGTGCCGGAGCACGCCGAGCTGCACCTGCTGCTGTCGATGATCGCGCCGACGCCGTGGCTGGAGCGCGTGCCGACCTACAAGGAGCAGCAGGAGCAGGTCACCGACCGCGACCTCGCCACCTACGGGTTCCTCGGCTATCCGCTGCTGCAGACCGCCGACGTCGTGATCTACAACGCCCACGCCGTGCCGGTGGGCGAGGATCAGGTGCCGCACCTCGAGCTGTCGCGCGAGATCGTGCGCCGCTTCAACGGCCTCTACGGCGAGGTGTTCGTCGAGCCGCAGCCGATGCTCACCCGGTTCGCCGCGCCTGCCCGGCGTCGACAACCGGAAGATGAGCAAGAGCTACCGCAACGCCATCAACCTCTCCGACACCCCCGACGAGGTGAAGAAGAAGGTGATGTCGATGTACACCGATCCGAACCGGGTGCGCGCCGACACGCCGGGCACGGTCGAGGGCAATCCGGTGTTCATCTACCACGACGCCTTCAACCCGGACACCGCCGAGGTCGACGATCTCAAGGCGCGCTACCGCCTCGGCACGGTCGGCGACGTCGAGGTGAAGCGAAAGCTGATCACGGCCCTCAACGCGACGCTCGAGCCGCTGCGCGCGCGGCGCGCCGAGCTCATGAGCACGCCGGGGCGCGTCCGCGAGATTCTCGACGCCGGGTCGCGCAAGGCGCGGGCGATCGCCATCGAAACGATGGGGCAGGTGCGCGAAGCCATGCACCTGCACTACTGATGGCCAGCGAACCGTTCGAGTCCTCCGTCGACGCGTATCCGATCCGGCTCGAGAACTTCGAGGGGCCGCTCGATCTGCTGCTGCACCTGATCCGGCAGCACCAGGTCAACGTCTACGACATCCCGATCGCGCTGATCACGTCGCAGTACCTCGACTACCTCGACGTCATGCAGGAGCTGAACCTCGACGTCGCCGGCGATTTCCTGGTCATGGCGGCGACGCTGATCCACATCAAGTCGCGGCTGCTGCTGCCGCGGCCGGCGCCGGAGCAGCCCGAGGACGAAGAGGATCCGCGCGACGCGCTGGTCCGCCGGCTGGTCGAGCACCAGCAGTTCAAGGCCGCGGCCGAGATGCTGCACGAGCGCGAGACCGTGCGCAGCGCGCAGTGGACGCGCGCCGAGGGCCGCCTCGCCGAGATCGCGGGCGAGGCGCCGGAGCCGGAGCTGGAGGTCGATCTCTTCAGCCTGATGTCGGCCTTCAAGGCCGTCCTGACCCGGGCCAAGCAGCGGCCGCAGATGGTCGCTGCCCGGCGAGCACCTGTCGATCGAGGTGCGCATCGAGCAGTTGCTGGCGCGCCTGTCGACCACCGAGGCGTGCGGCTTCGACGAGCTGTTCGACGACGTCGCCACGCGCGCCGAGCTCGTCGTCACCTTCCTGGCGCTCCTCGAGATGATCCGTCTCAAGGTCGATTCGCGTCTACCAGACCGGCCCGTTCGGCGACATCCGCATCTACCGGCGCCAGGCCGCCGAGGCCAGCGCGCCGAATTACGACGCCCTGACCGGGGGCACCCCGACCGCTCATGACTGACGAACCACTCGAAGAACGCGCCGACGGGGAAGGCACCGCGCCGGCACCGGCGGTGGACGAACGCATCGACCCGGAAGGCGCCGAGCCCACGGCCGCGCTCGAGGGGCCCGTCCCCGACTCGGAGGAGGACCTCCAGCCGACGACGGATCCGCAGGCGCTCAAGCCGATCCTCGAGGCGCTGATCTTCGCCTCGCCCGATCCGCTGACGCTGAAGGAGATGGCGCAGCTGCTGGTGGCCGAGGCGTCGAAGGCCGAGGTCGAGCAGGCCCTGGCGCTGCTGCGGAACGACTACGAGGGCCGCGGCGGCCTGCAGCTGGTGGAAGTGGCCGGCGGCTACCAGATCGTGACGCGGCCCGATCTGCACGAGTACGTGCGGCGGCTCTTCCACGAGCGGACGTCGCAGAAGCTGTCGGTGCCGGCGCTCGAGACGCTGGCGGTGATCGCCTATCGGCAGCCGGTGACGGCGCCCGAGATCGCCGAGATCCGCGGCGTCAACACCTCCGGGGTGCTCAACACGCTGATCGGGCGGAAGCTGGTCAAGGTGGTGGGCCGCAAGCCGGTCGTCGGGCGGCCGTTCATGTACGGCACGACGCGCGACTTCCTCGACAAGTTCGGTTTGAACGACCTGTCCGATCTGCCGAAGGTCGAGGACCTGGCCGACGTGCTCGGCTTCGATCCGCCGGCGCTCACCGAGCTCGCGCCCACCGAACAGCCGCTGGCCTTCGACTTCGGCGATGCGCCGCCAAGGCCGACGAGGCCCAGTAGCGCGCCCGCGAGGGCCTGTCAGCGCCGGCCGCGCGGCCGGCGCTCGAGCGGCCGCCAGTCGACGCGCGACGGCGGGGTCAGTCGCGCGAACGCTGGCGCGCCTGGACGAGCGCGAGCACCTTCGCCACGGCGTCGGCGATGGACAGCCGCGTGGTGTCGAGATGGACGGCGTCCGCGGCCATCGCCAGCGGCGACGTGGCGCGGCTGCGATCGGCGGCGTCGCGCTCCTCGAGCGCGGTCGCCACCGCCGCGACGCTGAAGCTGCCGGACTGGTGCGCCGGATCGTGCGCCCGCCGGCGGGCGCGCTCCGTCGGGTCGGCGTCGAGGTAGATCTTGACCGGCGCCTCGGGGAAGACGACGGTGCCGATGTCGCGGCCTTCCATCACCAGCTTGCCGTCGCCGGCCATCGCGCGCTGCTGCGCCACCAGGATGGCGCGGACCGAGGCCAGCCGGGCGACGCTCGACGCGGCGCGATCGACCACCGGCGTGCGAATGGCGGTGGTCACGTCGACGCCGTCGATGGCGACGCGCGTGCGCGTCGATCTCGATGCGGGCGCGATCGGCCACGGCGGCGAGGGCGGTCTCGTCGTCGAGCGGGATGCCGCGCTCGACCGCGGCCCAGGCCACGGCGCGATACATGGCGCCGGTGTCCACGTGTCGATAGCCGAGCGTCTCCGCGACCTTGCGCGCCACCGTGCCCTTGCCCGCGCCCGACGGGCCGTCAATCGCGATCACCACGCCCTGATTCTACCTCTCCGGTTGGCGGCGCCGTCACGCCGCCGGCAGGCCATGGCGGCCCGCGCTCCTGCGGTCCGCGCGCTGCGCTGAGACACCTGCATGCGACTGTCCAGAAAGCGCGTCGTCCTCCTCGTGCTGGTCGCCCTGCTCGCGGTCGGGGCCTGGGCGTCCGTCCCCTACCTGCGCGCGGCCTCGCAGGTGATCCGCATGGCCGGCCTGCACGGGGAGTGGCTCGACCGGCTCGGCCGCTTCCAGAACGGTCCCGTCGCCACGCGCGAAACCAGCATCCAGGGCCGCAACGGGGCGATGCGGGTCCGCATCTACGAGCCGGCGACGCGCCGGGCCCGCACCGCTGCTGCTGATCGGCGGCGTCCACGCCGAAGGCATCGACGAACCGCGGCTGGTGAAGCTGGCGCAGGACTTCGCGGTGGCCGGCACGCCGGTCGTCACCGCCGAGATCGACGACCTGCTGCACTATCGCATCACGCCGCGGCTGACCGACGCGCTCGAGGACGCCATTCTCTGGGTCGGCGCCGATCGCGGGCTGACGGCCGATGGCCGCCTCGGTGTCTTCGGGGTCAGCTTCGCCGGCGGGTTGTCGATCGTCGCGGCGGGGCGGCCGAAGGCGGCGCCGCACGTCGCCTACGTCGTGTCCTTCGGCGGGCACGGCAGCCTGCCGGACGTCGTGCGATTCCTGTGCACCGGCGTCCAGCCGGACGGCACGAAGCGGACGCCGCACGACTACAGCCTCGTGGTGACGCTGAACAACACCGCCGAGCAGGTGGTGCCGGCCGACCAGGTGGTGCCGCTGCGCGCGGCGATCGCGGCGAACATGCACGCCCAGCACCTGGCGATGGTGGACCAGAAGGCCGCCGCCGCCGCCATGAAGCAGACCGAGGCGATGACCGCCGCGCTGCCGGAGCCGGCGCGCACGCTGATGACCTACGTGAACACGCGCAACGTGACGGCGCTCGGGCCGATCCTGCTGCCGCACACCGGCGCGTTCACCGAGGATCCGGCGCTGTCACCGGCCCGATCGACGACCGTCACCGCGCCGGTGTTCCTGCTGCACGGCGCCGACGACAACGTCGTGCCGGCGATCGAGTCGCGCCGCCTCGCCGTCGTCCTCGAGCGCACGGCGCCGGTGCACCTGCTGGTGACGTCGCTGATCACCCACGCCGAGGTCGACCGCCCGCCGACGGCCGGCGAGGTCTGGGCGCTGATTCGCTTCTTCCGTGCGGTCGGGGCCGCGGCGTCGCTCTAGCCGGCTTCGCGGCCGGGCCGGCCGGGACCTTCGGCGCGATCAGGGGCCGCTCGCCAGCCGAGCGCGGCCGCGGCGCCCCGACGCCGCGGGTTCGCGGCCCGTCGCGGCGCTTCTGCGGCGCGCCGAGCCCCGACTTGGCCTGGGCCTTCGGCGTGGTGACCATGGCCGATTCCTGCAGCGCCTTCACTTCGCGCGGCGTCAGCTCGCGCGCGTGGCCGACCTTCAGGCCCGGGTCGCGCAGCGGGCCGAACTGGACGCGCGCGAGCGTCACGACCGGATGGCCGACGGCTTCGCACATCCGCCGCACCTGGCGGTTGCGGCCCTCGTGCAGCGTCAGGTCGACGATGGCGTCCGAGCCGCGCGGGGTGTCGAGGCGCTTCAGCACGCGGACGCCGGCCGGCGCGGTGCGATGCCCGTCGAGCGGGATGCCGTGGCTCAGCCGGTCGATGGCGGCGGCGTCGGGGACTCCGCGGACGCGTACGCGATAGACCTTGGGGACCTCGTGCCGCGGGTGGGTCAGGCGCGCCGCCAGGTCACCGTCGTTGGTCAGGAGCAGCAGGCCTTCCGAGTCGTAGTCGAGCCGGCCGACGGGGTAGAGGTAGCCGAGGTCGGGCGGGACGAGCTCGAGCACCGTCGGGCGGCGCTCCGGGTCGAAACGCGTCGTCACCATCCCGGTCGGCTTGTTGACCAGGACGTAGCGCAGCGGGACGGCCGTCTTGATCTTCTTGCCGTCGACCGAGATGGTGTCGGTCTGCGGGTCGGCCTTGGAGCCGAGGTCCATGACCGGCGTGCCGTTGACGGCGACGCGGCCCTGGACGATGAGCCCCTCGGCGGCCCGGCGCGAGACCACGCCGGCCGCCGAGAGAATTTTCTGAAGTCGTTCGGCACGCCGCCATCTTAGGCGGGGCGGCCGGAACTCCGACCACCAACTGCCAACTTCCAACCGAGGCTGGGCCGACACCGCGCTCAGCCGGGTTGGGAGTCGGGCGTTGGAGTGCCTTGGCCGTTGGTTGTTGGAACTGGAATCGACCTTACGATCGTCGAAGTCGTCCTTGCTCGCGGGGTCGAGCTCCCAGCGGTGCTTGTCGCGGTCCTCGATCTTGGCCGCGCCCTTCAGCTCCTCGCCGTCCTCGTAGTTGACGCCCAGGGCCTCGCCGATCTCGTCGACGATGTCCTGGTCCGGCGTCGGGTTGTCGCCGCCGGGCGCTTCGTCGCCGCTGCTGTAGGCGAGCTGCCAGTCCGCATCGACGTCGCCGGCGGTGATGGCCGGGCTGGTTTCGTTGCGCTCCTTGATGTGCTGGAGGAGCTCCTCGCGTCCGCTCCGGGCGGACGACGAGCCGGCGTCGAACCCGAGCGACGACGGGATCGCCCCGCGGATCGGAGCCGGCCGGGCGGCACGCTTCGGCTTGGCGGCCTTGGGGGCCTTCCTGGGAGCCGCCGCGACCGGGGCGGCCACCTTGGCGGTGCGCTTCAGGACCGGCGCGGCTCGACGGATGGGAGCCTTCGCGGCCTTCCGGGCGGCTTTTGCCGGCGCCTTTCTGGCGGGCGCCTTCTTCGTCGCCGCTTTCTTCGCCGCCGCTTTCTTCGCGACGGCCTTCTTCGCGAGCGCCTTCTTCGCGACGGCCTTGGGCGCAGCCTTCCGGCCGGCCTTGGCGGCGGCTTTCCGCGGAGCCGCCTTCTTCGGCGCGGCCTTCCGGGTCGCCTTGGCGACCTTCCTGGCCGCCTTCTTTGCGGTCTTCCGGGCCGCTTTCGTGGCCGCCTTCCTGGCCGCCTGCTTCGCGGCTTTCGCCGCCTTGCCCGCCTTCTTTGCCGTGCCCCTGCGCGCCGCCATGCCTGCCGTCGATCGTTTCGCCATCGCCAGATCCCCTGAGGTTGGCCTGCACCCGGAGCGGCCGGCCCGTTGAAACGTGCCCGGTGGTTCGTTGCCCGTCGGTTCGTTGCCCGTCGGTTCGTTGACAGAAGAGGCGTAAGTTTTGTAGACTCTTCTGCTTGGCGCTGCAAAGATAGTCGCAACAAGATGCCGTCTGCAAGTGGGAGCTCGCCGGAGCCTCTGCTTGTGGGCTCCAATCCCCGCGACTATTTTCCCTGCGACCACATCTCAGTGAGCCGGCCACTGCAAGGACCGGCACCGTTCGTCAAGGAAGGACTCGCTCGCAATGCCTCAAACCGAAGACATGGACAAGGTGGCCGACACTCCCCGAGAAGGAGGGCGCCCATCGAAGTCCGGTCAGAGTCGACCGCTGACGTTGATGCGTCACGACGACGACGTCGACTCATCCGAGTACGCCCGTCTCCTCGATCTGTACGACACCAGCTTCCGCAACATCGCGGAAGGCGAAGTGGTCAAGGGGACGGTTCTCAAGGTCACCGAGAACGAAGTCGTCGTCGATGTCGGCTTCAAGTCCGAGGGGATGATTCCCCTCGACGAGTTCATCGACGAGACCGGACAGATCTCCGTGCAGCCCGGTGACACCGTCGACGTGCTGCTCGAGCGCACCGAAGATCGTGACGGCCACGTCGTCCTCTCGCGCGAAAAAGCCGAGAAGATGAAGATCTGGGACGAGGTCGAGAAGGCCTTCGCCGACCACAAGGTGGTCGTCGGCCGGGTCATCGAGCGCATCAAGGGCGGCCTCGCCGTCGACATCGGCGTCCGCGCCTTCCTGCCCGGCTCGCAGATCGACATCCGCCCGGTGCGGAACCTCGACTCGCTCAAGGGCCAGGACCTGCGCATGCGGGTCATCAAGGTCAACAAGAAGCGCGGCAACATCGTCCTCTCGCGCAAGGTCCTCCTCGAAGAGGAGAACGCCGAGAAGAAGAAGCACACGCTCGACACGCTGGCCGAGGGCAAGCAGCTGCGCGGCGTGGTCAAGAACATCACCGACTACGGTGCGTTCATCGACCTCGGCGGCATCGACGGCCTGCTCCACATCACCGACATGTCGTGGGGCCGCGTCCAGCACCCGTCCGAGATCTTCAAGGTCAACGACGAGATCGACGTCGTCGTGCTCAAGTACGACGCCGCCACCGAGCGCGTCTCGCTCGGCCACAAGCAGCTCGCCACCGACCCGTGGAGCGACGTCGTCGACCGCTACCCGGTCACGGCGCGCGTGCACGGCAAGGTCGTCAGCCTGACCGACTACGGCGCCTTCGTCGAGCTCGAGCCCGGCGTCGAGGGCCTGATCCACGTCTCCGAGATGTCGTGGAGCAAGCGCGTCAAGCACCCGTCGAAGATCCTCAACGTCGGCGACGAGATCGAGGCGATGGTCCTCGGTGTCGACCCGACGGCGCGGCGCATCTCGCTCGGCCTCAAGCAGGTCGCGGCCAACCCGTGGGAAGAGCTGTCCGGCAAGTATCCGGTCGGCACCCGCATCAAGGGCCGCGTCCGCAACCTGACCGAGTTCGGCGCGTTCGTCGAGGTGGAAGAAGGCATCGACGGCCTGATCCACATCTCGGACATGTCGTGGAGCAAGCGCCTGAAGCACCCGTCGGAGGTCCTCAAGAAGGGCGACCTCGTCGAGGCGCAGGTGCTCAACATCGACGCCGAGAACCAGCGCCTGTCGCTCGGTCTGAAGCAGCTCGCCACCGACGTGTGGGACGAGTTCTTCGGCCGCGTCCAGGTCGGGGCGATCGTCGACGGCAAGGTCGTCCGGATGACCAACTTCGGCGCCTTCGTCGAGCTCGCCGACGGCGTCGAGGGCCTGATTCACGTCTCGGAGTTCGACGACTCGCACGGCGGCGAGAAGATCGACCTCCAGGTGGACCAGACCTACCAGATGAAGGTCATCAAGCTGAGCCCGTCGGAGCGCAAGATCGGTCTCAGCATCCGCGCGCTGAAGAGCGACGAGTACCGGACGGACTGGGAGACCTACTCCAGCGAGTCGGGCAGCCCGACGGCGACGCTGGGCGATCACTTCCGCAATCAGGGATAGGCTAGCCTGTCCCGCGCGTCCGGGTCCCGGGAGTTCCGGGCTCGGGCGCGCCGTTGATCGCTCAGGGGGGCCTTCTTCATGTCCACCGGCAGCATGACGAAAGCGGAGCTCGTCGAGGAAGTCTCGCGGGTCTCCGACCTCACCAAGAAACACTCCGAAGTCATCGTCGAAACGGTGTTCCAGAGCATCATCGATGCCCTGCACCGTGGCGAGAAGATCGAGCTGCGCGGCTTCGGCAGCTTCCGCCTGCGGCAGCGCGAACCGCGCAAGGGCCGCAACCCGAAAACCGGCGACAAGGTCGACGTGCCGCCGAAGAAGGTCCCCTACTTCAAGCCCGGCAAGGAGCTGAAGGACCTGCTCAACCGCGACGCCGACGGCGTGGACGGTGCCGCCGGGGACGGCCACGGCGGGCCTGACACGGCCGGCCAGCCGCCGCCCGACGCCGGCCTCCTGAGCGCGCGGGCCGGATGGACCGACTCTGGACCCCCTGGAGACTGGCCTACGTGACCGGTGGCCCTGTCGGCGACGGCTGCGTGTTCTGCCGCGCGGCGACCGGCGACGATCCGCTCGTCGTGCACCGCGGCGCGACCGCCTTCGTCATCCTCAATCTCTTCCCCTACAACAACGGCCATGTGATGGTCGTGCCGCGGCGGCACATCGCCTCGCTGGGCGAGGCCACGGCCGACGAGCTCGCCGAGCTGATGACGCTGGTGCGTGACGCCGAGCGGGTGCTGACGGCGGCCTATGCCCCGCACGGCATCAACGTCGGCATCAACCTCGGACGCGCGGCCGGCGCCGGCGTCGCCGATCACCTGCACGTCCACCTCGTGCCGCGGTGGAACGGCGACACCAATTTCATGACCGTCGTGGCCGATGCCCGGGTCCTGCCCGAAACGCTCGAGCAGACGGCGGCGCGGCTGCGGCCGTTGTTTGCCTCCGGTGCGGCGGCGTCGTCGGGCCCGCCGGCCGGGCACGTCCCCGGGGTCTGAAGCAGTCCGACGCGGAGGCGCCGTGGATCTCGATCTCACCGCCGAACAACAGGGCTTCCTCGACGAGGTGCGGCGCTTCGCCGACGACGAGGTGTCGCCGCGCGCGGCCGCGATCGACGAGTCGGACGCCTTCCCGCGTGAGCTGGTCGCCCGCGCCGGCGCCATCGGGCTGATGGGCGTGACGATCCCGGAGGCCTGGGGCGGCCGCGGCCTCGACGCCGTCGCCTACACCCTGGCCATCGAGATCGTGAGCCGGGCCAGCGCCACCGTCGCGGTGATCCTCGCCGTCAACAACTCGCTGGTCGCCGAGCCGCTCCTGGCGCACGGCACCGAGGAGCAGAAGACGCGGTGGCTGCGGCCGCTCGCGCGCGGGTCCGCCGTCGGCGCCTTCGCGCTCTCCGAGGAGCATGCCGGCACCGACGCCGCCAACCAGCAGACGCGGATCACGCACGACGGGTTCGGCTTCCGGCTGGGCGGGCAGAAGGTGTGGGTGGCCAACGCGTCCGTCGCCGATCTGCTGATCGTGTTCGGCGCGGCCCAGCCCGACGTCGCCAGCCGCGGCATCAGCGCCTTCCTGGTGCCGGGCGACGCCAAGGGCATCACCCGGCGGGCCCGGGCCGACTCGCTCGGCGTGCGCGGCCTCGGGTGCATGGACCTCGACTTCGCCGACGTCCGCGTCGACTCCGATCAGCTGCTGGGGGCGCCGGGCAAGGGGTTCTCGCTGGCCCGCCTCGCCCTCGAGAGCGGCCGGGTCGCGATCGCGGCGCAGGCCCTCGGCGTCGGCCAGGCGGCCCTCGACGAGGCGCTGGCCTACGCCAAATCGCGCCACACCTTCGGCCAGCCGATTGCCAACTACCAGGCGATCCAGTGGATGCTGGCCGACATGGCCACCGAGCTGGACGCGGCGCGGATGCTGACGCTGCGCGCGGCCGCGGCCCGCGCGACGCAGGCGCGGGTGGCCTCCGAGGCGGCGATGGCCAAGCTGTTCGCGTCGGAAGCGGCGCATCGCGCCGCCGACAAGGCGATGCAGATCCTCGCCTCCGCCGGCTACCGGCGCGGCTCGCGCGTCGAGCGCCTGTTCCGCGACGTCCGCGGCGCCGAGCTGTATCAGGGCACCTCCGAGGTCCAGCGGATGATCATCGCCGCCCACGTGCTGGAGAGCTGACGGCCCCGGGTGAAGGCGGACGACGCCGGAGTCGTCGCCTGGCGCACGGACCACTCGGGAGTCGGTGCCCACTAGCCGGATGTTCTGTCCACCTTCCCTCGCGGCCTCCATCGACCAGGCCGAAGCGCGCCTGATGATCGCGATTGCCCGGCGCCGCGGCGCGCGTGACGCGTCGCTGCAGCCGTTCGACGATCCCGGTCGGTCGCGGCGCCGCGATCTATCGCCGGCCCGGGTGCGCCGTCGAACAAACTGATCGGCGTCGGCTTCGACGAACCCGTCGAGTGCTGCGGTGCTCGACACGGTCGAGGCCGCGTTCACGGCGCGGGCCGCGCGGCTGCAGGCCGAGATCTCGGTGCTGGCCGCGCCCGAGCTGCACGCTCAGCTCATCGCGCGCGGCTACGCGCCCTTCAGCTTCGAGCACGTGCTCGGGCATCCACTCGAGGCCCGCATCGCGCCGCTGCCGGGGCACGTGCTGATCGAAGCGGTCGCGCCGGCCGATGCTCCGCGCCTCGGCGACGTCCTCGTCGCGGCCTTCGCCAGCCCGGACGAGGGCGGCGTCGGCGGCGACGCCACGCCGCCTGACGACGAGATCCGCCGCTACTTCGAGATCACGATGAGCGTCGACGGCTTCCGCGGTTACCTGGCTCGCGTCGACGGCGAGATCGCCGGCGGGGGAGCGCTGCGCATCGACGGCACCATCGCCCAGTTCTGCGGCGCCGGCACCCTGCCGGCGTTCCGGCGCCGCGGGGTCCAGACCGCGCTGCTGCGCGCGCGGCTCGCCGATGCGCGCCAGTCAGGCTGCACCGTCGGCGTCGTCGTGACCCAGCCCGGATCGAAGTCGCAGCAGAACGCGCAGCGCGAAGGATTCTCGCTGCTCTACGCGCGCCAGCTCATGGTCAAACCGCCCGGCCCGACCGCAGCGTGATCAGCGGATCCACCCGCGACGCCCGCCGCGCCGGCAGGTAACAGGCCGCGATCGCCGTCGCCGCCAGCGCGGTCCCGGCGGCAGCGAACGTCGGCAGGTCGGTCGTGGCGACGCCGTAGAGCATCGACGACAGCAGGCGGCCCATCGCCAGCGCGCCCAGCACGCCGAGACCGGTGCCGAGCAGCACCAGCCACCCGCTCTCGGTCAGCACGAGCCGGACGATCGCCTGCGGGCGCGCACCGAGCGCCAGCCGCACCCCCATTTCGTGCGACCGCCGGCCGACCAGATAGCTGGTGACCGCCAGCACGCCCAGCAACGAGACGGCGAGCGCGGCGAAGCCCAGCGTGCCGAGCGCGGCGGCGGCGAGGCGCTGCCGCCACACCGCCTCGTCGAGCCGGCTGCCGAGAGAGCGCACCGACGTCAGCGGCAGGTCGGCGTCGGCGCGGGCGATCTGCGCCCGCACCGCCGGCATCGCCGCACCGGCGTCGGCGGCGGCGTGGAACACCACGTACATCGTGCGGAGGATGTCGTCGGTGCCGGCCTGCTGCGCGTACGGCACCCAGGCCTCGGGGCCGGCCGGTTCGTCGAGCCCGCTCCAGCGCGCGTCGCCGACCACGCCGACGATCCGCCGGCGCGGCAGCGCCGGCAGCGCCTGGGCGTGGCCGACCGAGATCGACTGGCCGATCGGATCCTGGCCGGGGAAGAACCGCCGCGCCAGCGCCTCGTTGATCACCACCACCGGTGGGCTGCCGGCCGTGTCGGTCTGGTCGAAGGTTCGCCCGGCCTTGACCGGCACGCCGAGCGCCTCGGCGTAGCCGGCGCTCACCACGTTGTAGTGGACGTGCGGCAGCGCCGCGAGATCGGCCACGCCGCGCGGATCGTCGCGTGTCAGGGCCTGCAGCCAGACGACGCCGGGCGCGAACGGGAGCGCCTGTGCGATCCCCACCGCCCGCACGCCGGGGACGGCGCCGATCTCGGTCCGCACCCGATCGACCAGCGCCACGAGCCGACCGGCGTCGGCGTAGCGGGCCCGCGGCGCGAAGTAGGACAGCGTCATGCGGCCGCCGGCGTCGAAGCCGGGATCCACGGCGCGCAGGCGCACGAACGTCTGGACGACCAGCGCGGCGCTCACCAGCAGCGCGAACGACAGCGCCAGCTGCGCGACGATCGAGGCCTGGCGCAGGCGGCGGCCGGTCGGCGTCGCGGCGCTGCCGCGGACGGCGCGGGCCAACGTCGCCGACAGATCGGCGCCGATGCCGCGGAGCACCGGCAGCACGCCGGCCAGCAGGGTCACCAGCGTGGCGAGGCCGATGGCGGCGCCGAGCGTCGGCGCGCCCGGCTGGACGTCGAGCCAGGCCAGCTCGCCGGCCGGGACGAAGGCCAGCAGCGCGCGGACGGCCAGCGGCGCCAGCAGCAGGCCGAGCGCACCGGCCGCCGCGGCGAGCAGCGCGCTTTCGACCATCGCCTGGCGGATCAGCCGCCACCGTGAGGCGCCGAGCGCCGATCGCACCGCGAACTCGTGCTGCCGCCCGTCCAGCCGGACCAGCTGCACGTTGGCGAGGTTGACCGCGATGAGGAGGACGATCAGGCCGAGCGCGGCGAGCAGCGTCACCATCGGGCCGCGGATGTCGCCGGCCAGGGCCTCGCGCATCGGCGTGATCGTGACGCCGAAGCCGCGATCCTCCGGGTAGGTGGCGGCGAGCCGGGCCGCGATGCCATCGAGGTCGGCCTGCGCCTCCGCCCACGTCACGCCCGGACGGAGCACGCCGGAGACCTGCAGGCCGCGCGCGTCGCGATAGGTGTCGGCGGCGATGAGGCGCATCGAATCCGGCACCCACACGTCGACCTGCCCGTCGAGCGGGAACGTGAAGCCGGGCGGAGCGACGCCGACGACGATGTGCGGCACCTGATTGAGCCGGATGGCGCGGCCGACGATGGCGGCATCGCCGCCGAAGCGGCGCTGCCAGAGCGCGTGGCTGATGAGGACGCGCCGGCCGTCGAGCGGATCGTCGGTGTCCTGCAGCAGGCGTCCGGCCGCCGGCACCAGCCGCAGGGCGGTGAACAGGTTGGGGGTCACGATCGTCGCGCGGAGCCGCTCCGGTGACCGATCGTCGCCCGAGAGGTTGAAGCTCCACGGCCGCCACAGCACCATCGCCGCGAACGTCCGGTTGCCGTCGCGCCAGTCGCGGTAGTTCGGGATCGAGACCGAGACGGTGCTCTCGAGCCCTTCGTTGATCGGCCGCTCGTAGAGATGGGCCCAGCGATCGACGTCGACGTGGGGGAGTGGCCGGGCCAGTGCGGCGTGGACCACCGTCGACACGCCGGCAGCGGCGCCGATGGCGACGGCCAGCATCGCCACGATCGCCGCCGTGACCGCGGGAGCCTGGCGCAGGCCGCGCAGCGCCAGCACGAGATCGCGCCTCAGGGTGTCCATGGGCGCAGCCTACGCCGAAGGCCGCCGACGAGGCCATCCGCTTCGCCCCATCGCCGTCACGAAGGCGGCTTGCGACGCCCCTTCGAAGTTGACGCTGTCCAGCGTCAGGCCAGCAGCGTCTTGGCGATCGTCTGCAGCTGCATGTTCGACGTGCCCTCGTAGATCTGGCCGATCTTGGCGTCGCGGTACAGCTTCTCGACGGGGTAGTCCTTGGTGTAGCCGTTGCCGCCGTGCAGCTGCACCGCGAGCGAGGTGATCCGCTCGGCGGCTTCCGACGCGTAGAGCTTGCACATCGCCGCCTCGCGCAGGAACGGCCGGCGGGCGTCGCGGAGCCGGGCCGCGTTGTAGACGAGCAGACGCGCCGCCTCCAGATCGGTCGCGGCGCGCGCCAGCTGGAACTGGACGCCCTGGAAGTCGGCGATGGCCTTGCCGAACTGCCGCCGCGTCTGCACGTAGGCGATCGCGTGATCGAGGGCGCCCTGGGCCAGGCCGACCATCTGCGCCCCGATGCCGATGCGGCCTTCGTTGAGCGTCTCGATCGCCACCTTGTAGCCGCGGCCGGGCTCGCCCAGCACCGCCGACGCCGCGACGCGGCAGCCGTCGAAGAGCAGCTCGCAGGTGCTGCTGGCGCGGATGCCGAGCTTGTCCTCCTTGCGGCCGACGGTGAAGCCCGGCGTGCCGCGTTCGACCAGGAAGGCGGTGATGCCGCGGTAGCCGGCCGCGGCGTCGATCGTCGCGAAGACGATGAACAGGTCGGCTTCCTGGGCGTTGGTGATCCAGACCTTGCGGCCGCGCAGGACGTAGGCGTCCCCGTCGCGCTCGGCCCGGGTCGTCAGCGCGAAGGCGTCGCTGCCGGCCTCCGGCTCGGACAGCGCGTAGGCGCCGACCGACGTCGAGGCGAGGCGGGGCAGGAGGGCGGCCTGCTGCGCCGGCGTGCCCCAGCGCAGCAGCGCGTTGATCACCAGCGTGTTGTGGACGTCGACGACGACGCCGACCGCCGGGTCGACGCGTGACAGCTCCTCGATGGCCAGCGTGGCGTGGAAGAAGGTGCCGCCGGCGCCGCCGTGCGCCTCGGGCACCTCGATCCCCATCACGCCCAGCGCGAACAGCGCCGGGAGCAGGCCGGGATCGAGGGCCTGGGCCTCGTCCATGGCCCGCACCAGGGGGCGAACCTGCTCGTCGGCAAAGGCCCGGACGCTGTCGCGGAACAGCCGCTCGTCCTCGGTGAGCGTCGTAAGGGGCATGGGCGCAGCGGCCGCTGCGTCGACCGGCTCGGGCATGGCCTTCGCGGTATTATGGCCGAAGCCAGCACGATCCTCAGGGGAGAAGGTCCATGTCTTGCGGTTCGCTTCGCGCGCGTCTCCTGACCGCCGCACTCATCGGCGCGACGGCGATGCCGCTGCTGGCGCAGTCCAGCGGCCAGGCACCGCCGGCCTCCCCCTGCCCAGCCGCCCGGGACCACGCCGGCGCCGCCTGCCGCCGGCGCGCCGGCCACGGGATCGCCGCAGACGCCGCCCGCGGCCGGAGCGCCAGGCGCCGCGCAGCCGGCGGCCTCGCCGCAGCAGACGCCCTCCTTCCGCACCGACATCAACTTCGTCCGGGTCGATGCGCTGGTCACCGACAACAAGGGCAACGCCGTCGAGAACCTGAGTCAGGACGACTTCGAGGTCTTCGAGGACAACAAGCCGCAGAAGGTCGAGAGCTTCCGCTACGTCAAGGTCGAGGGCAATCCGCTCGAAGGCGAACTGCCGCGGCAGATCCGGACGACCTGGGACGAGGAAACCGAGCTCGCCCGCGACGACGTCCGGCTGTTCGTGATTTTCTACGACGACTACCACGTCCGCCGCGGATCGGCCCTCGCGGTCAAGCGCCAGCTGACCGAGTTCATCCGCAAGAACGTCGGGCCGAACGACATCCTCGGCGTCATGTATCCGCTGACGCCGTTCTCGACCATCGGCTACACGCGCAACCACGAAGCGGTCATCAAGGAGATCGAGCGCTGGGACGGCCGTCGCTTCGACTACCGGGCGATGAACGAGTTCGAGGAGCGCTACGCCTACTACCCGACCGAGACCGTCGAGCGCATCCGCAACCAGGTCAGCCTGTCGGCGCTCGAGGCGCTGGCCACCGGTCTCGGGACCAAGCGCGAGGGGCGCAAGTCGATCATCCTCATCAGCGAGGGCTACTCGAACTACCTGCCGCCGCAGCTCCGCGATCCGTCCGCCGCGCTGCCGGGCGTCGGCAATCGGAACCGGGGCACGCTCGCCGGCGAGCGCAACGTCGACGAGCGGAACGCCGAGCAGCGGGCCCAGTTCTTCTCCTTCACCGACCTGCTGACCGACCTGCGCGAGGTCTTCACCGCCGCCAACCGCGCCAACTGCGCGATCTACGCCCTCGATCCGCGCGGCCTGGCCGCCTTCGAGTTCGACATCGATCAGGGCGTCGGCCAGCAGCTCGACAAGGCCAGCCTCGACGCCGGGCTCGACACGCCTCCGCACGCTGGCCGACGAGACCGATGGCCGCGCCATCATCAACAGCAACGACCTGGTGAAGGGCCTGGCGCAGATGGTCAAGGACGCCAGCTCCTACTATCTGCTCGGCTACACCGCGTCGTCGCCGACCGACGGCAAGTTCAAGCAGATCAAGGTGCGCGTCAAGCGGCCCGGGCTGCAGGTGCGGGCCCGCAAGGGCTACTGGGCGCTGTCGACGGAGGACGTCGCCGCCGTCACCGCCGCCGCGACGCGGGTCGGCCCGGCGCCGGAGATCGGCGAGGCGCTGGCCCAGATCGAGACGCCGCTGCGGGCGCGGACCATCCGCACCTGGCTCGGCACCGCGCGCGGCGAGAACGGGCGCACGGCGGTCACGCTGGTGTGGGAGCCGGCGCCGGCCGCGGCGGGCGCGCGGCCGCGAGGCCGCGACGCAGCTGGCGGTGACGGCCGGCGGCCAGACCGGCGCCGCCTATTTCCGCGGCAAGGTGCCGAGCACGACGGCCGCGACCGGCGCCGCCGCCAGTCCGACCCCGGCGACCGGCACCATCGAAGGCGGCGGCCGGGTGACCTTCCAGGCGCCGCCGGGGCCGCTGCAGCTGCGCATGTCGGTCGAGGGCGCGGCGGGACAGGTGCTCGACTCGGACTTTCGTGACGTCGTCGTGCCCGACTACGCCAAGGCGGAGCCGCTGCTGTCGGTGCCGGCCCTCTACCGGGCCCGCACGCAGCGCGACGTCAACCTGATCAACGCGGCGGCGGATCCGCGGCCGAGCACGGCGCGCGAGTTCAGCCGCACCGAGCGCCTGCACGTGCGCTTCCAGGCCTACGCTCCCGGCGGCGGCATCGCCTCGCCGACGGCCCGCCTGCTGAATCGTGGCGGCAACCGGATGGCCGACGTCACCGTGCGCCCGGCCGCGGCGCGCGGTCCGGCCGACTTCGACGCCGACGTGCCCCTCGCCAGCCTGCCGGCCGGCGACTACCTGCTCGAAGTGGCGCTGCCCGGCGAGCAGGCGCCGGTCAAGCAGCTGGTCGCGTTCCGCGTCACCAGCTAGTCTCTCGGAGCCCTGTCCGGCGATCACGATTCCAGCGGACCGGCCGTTGTGACGATATGTCGGGCTGGAGTCGGGCCCGCGCCGGCTTCCCGTCGATCCGTGATCGCTTGACCCGGGAAGGGTGGGCCAGTAGGCTCCGGTGCCATGATGCCAAAGCTCCTGCTCGCTGACGACAGCATCACCGTCCAGCGGGTCATCGCGCTGACGTTCCAAGGCGAAGGCATCGAGGTCATTGCCGTCGGCGACGGTGATCTGGCCGTCGCCGCCATCGACCGCGAGCGCCCGCAGATCGTGCTCGCCGACCTCAGCATGCCGGGGCGGGACGGCTACGCGGTCGCCGAGTACGTCAAGCGATCTCCCGAGCTGGTCAAGGACATCAGGGTGGTGCTGCTGACCGGCGCCGCCGAGCCCGTCGAGGAAGCGCGGTCGCGCGACCTCGGCATCGACGGCGTGCTGTCGAAGCCGTTCGAGCCGCACGTGGCGACGGCGCTCGTCCGCCGGCTGCTCGGCGATCCGCCCAGGGTGCCGGGCTCCCTGGCCGTGACGCCGGACGGCACCGCGTGCCTCGGCAGCGCCTCCGCCGCTGCCGGCCGCTGCCGCGCCGGCGGCCACCGGCGGCTCGACGGCCGACAACACCATCGCCGTCGACGACTACTTCCGCCGGCTCGACGAGGCGCTGGCCACCGCCGGCCTGTCGACCGCGCCGGAGTCGGCCGGGGATCTCGCCGCCATCGCCGTCCCGCCCGGCGCGCGCGCCGATCGCGGCACCGACGCCGAGACGATGATCGTCTCGCGCCCGCTCCATGCCGCCGCCGACGCCGAGGCGAGCGACGGGCCCAAGCTGGTCGACGCGTTCTCGGCCCTGCTCGACGCCGAGGAGGGCACGGGCGGGGCGTTCGTCGCCGGGCCGGTGGAGATCGACGGCGCACCCGCGCCGGTGCCGCCGCCGGCCGTCGAGTGGACGCGTGGCGCTGCCGCCGCACCGGCCGATGCCGCGCCGGCCGAACCCGCGCCGGTCGAGGCTGCCGCCGAAACGGTCGCCTTCCAGGCGGTAGCGGCAGACGCCGCGGAGACCGCCGATGCCGTGACGGTCGCCGCGATCGCCGGCGCCGATCCCGAAGCACCGGCCGCCGACGCCATGCGGCGGCGCCGCCCGCCGAGGCTTCGACGTCGTCGAGGCCGCGGCCGCCACCGTCATGATCGCGAGGCCGCTGCAGGTCGTCCCGGCGGCGAGCGCGGCCGCGGCGACGCCGGCGGCCGAGGTCGAGCCCGCCGCCGCGCCGTCGGTGACGGCGACGGCCCCGCTGTCACTGCGCGCCGACGTCCCTGACCAGGCCACGCTCGACGGCATCGATCTCGACGTCTTCGCCGACGCCGTGGCGCAGAAGATCCTGCACCGGCTGACCGACGCGCGGATCGACGCGATCGTGTCCGAGCGCGTGCTGGAGATCGCCGAGCGCCTCGTGCGCGAGGAAATCGACCGCATCAAGGCCGACGCCCAGTAGCCGCGCCCACGTCCCGCGGCCAGTTCCTCCTCGTCGAGGCCGATCCATGCGCAAGGCGTTCCGGATGTCCGTCCATCCCGGCAGCGAGGCCGAGTACGCCCGCCGGCACCAGCCGATCTGGGCCGAGCTCGAGGCGGTGCTGCGGGCGCACGGCGTCCGCGAGTACAGCATCTTCCTCGATCCCGAGACGCGCGACCTGTTCGGCTACGCCGAGATCGAGGACGAGGCGCGCTGGAGCGCGATCGCCGAGACCGAGGTCTGCCGCCGGTGGTGGGTCTCGATGTCGCCGCTGATGCCGTCGCATCCCGATCACCGGCCGGTGTCGCGCGATCTCACCGAAGTGTTCCGGCTCGATCGCGTCTGATCCTGGGCATCGGATGCACGTCGCCATCGATCTCGGGGCTGGCAGCGGACGCGCCCTTCTCGGCCGCGTCGACGACGCCGGGCTGTCGCTCCAGGAAGTCCATCGCTTCACCTACGGCCCGCGGTCCAGCGCCGGCCACCTGCGCTGGGACATGACCGCCCTGCACGGCGGACTGGTCGCGGGACTCGCCGCGGCCGGCGCCGCGGCGGCCGCGATGGGCCGGCCGCTGACCAGCATCGGCGTCGATGCGTGGGGCGTCGACTACGGCCTGATCGACGCGGACCGGCCGCCTCGTCGAGGAGCCGATCGCCTACCGCGATCGCCGCACCGACGGCGTGATGGAGGCCGTCGCCGCGCAGGTGTCGCGGGCCGAGATCTTCCGGCGCACCGGCATCCAGTTCCTGCCCTTCAACACGATCTACCAGCTCGTCGCCCACGTCCGCGACGGGCTCGCGGCGGACGCCGCCGGCGTCCTGCTGATCCCCGACCTCTGCCACCTGTTCCTGTCCGGGTCGCGGAGCGGCGAGTACACCGATGCGTCGACGACGCAGCTGCTCGACGCGGCGACGCGCCGCTGGGACGACGCCTTGTTCGCGCAGCTCGGGCTGCCGCGGGCGCTGATGCCGGCGCTGGTCGAGCCCGGCGCCGATCTCGGCGCGCTGCGCCCGGCCCTGCAGGCGCGGAGCCGGCGGACCGCCGATCCGCGTGATCGCGCCGGCGACGCACGACACCGCCAGCGCCGTCGTCGGCACGCCGCTGACGCCGGGCTGGGCCTACATCTCGTCCGGCACGTGGTCATTGGTCGGCGTCGAGCGAGCCGCGCCGCTCCTCACGGCCGGCGGCTGAAGCCGCCAACTTCACCAACGAAGGCGGGGCCGGCGGCACCATCCGGTTCCTCAAGAACGTGATGGGCCTGTGGGTGCTGGAAGGCTGCCGGCGCGAGTGGGGCAGCGCCGCGCCGGACATCGACGCGCTGGTCGCCGGCGCCGCCGCCCTGCCCGGGCCGGTCGGCGTCATCGACGTGGACGACTACGGACTGCTCAATCCGCCCAGCATGCTCGCCGCGATTCGAGCCCAGCTCGACGGCGACGGGGCAGCGTCGTGCCGGAGACGCCGATCGAAACGGCGCGGGTCGTCTTCGACTCGCTCGCGCTCGGCTACGCCCGCGTGATCGCCGCGATCGAGCGCCTCACCGGCGAGCCGATCGCCGGCATCCACGTCGTCGGCGGCGGCTCGCGCAATGCCTACCTGAATCAGGCGACCGCCGACGCCACCGGCAAGCCGGTCCTGGCCGGCCCGGTCGAGGCGACGGCGGCCGGCAACGTCATCGTGCAGGCGGTGGCGTCGGGAAGCCTGGCGTCGATCGCCGACGGCCGCGCCGCGCTGGCCGGCGGCTCGCCTTGACGTGCTTCGATCCTCGCGCCTCGAGCGCGTGGAGTGAGCTCCGCCGTCCGGCTGGCGCGCCGCCGGGCGGGCAGCGAGTCGCGGAGCGACGGTTAGGCGAATCCGCGCCGACGCCACCGACTAGTGGCCCGTATCAGTCATTCCGGTAGTGGATCTCGGGCGCGGCGCCCGGCTGGCCAGGCGCGAGGAGCGCGCAAATCGGGGATTTGTCAGCGACGAGCAACGCCGCCAGGCGGGATGCCCCGCTCGAGAGGCACTATCGAAATGACTGATACAGGCCACTAGCCGACGCCGTAGACGGCGACGGCATCGCGGCCGGCGGCCTTGGCGCGGTAACAGGCCGCGTCGGCCCTGGCGACGAGGTCGTCCGGCGCATGGGTGGCGGTCTCCGACGCCGCGACGCCGATGCTGACGGTGACGCGGATCGACCCGTGCGCGTGGCCCGCGAGCACCGGCGACGCCGCGACGTCGGCCCGCGCCCGGGCCGCGACGGCGTGTGCATCGTCGAGCGACGAGTGGGCGAGGAGCACCACGAACTCCTCGCCGCCCCAGCGGAACAGCAGGTCGGTATCGCGGATCGACGCCTGCAGCCGCAGGGCGAGCTGCTGCAGCACGTGGTCGCCCATCTCGTGCCCGTAGCGATCGTTGAGCGACTTGAAGAAGTCCACGTCGACGAAGAGCAGCGCCAGCCCCTGCCGCAGGCGCCGGCTGCGATCCGCCTCGACGGCGAAGCGCTCGTAGAAGGCGCGGCGGTTCAGGCAGCCCGTCAGGCTGTCGTACGAGGCATGGGCCCGCTGGCGCTCGCCCGATCCGGGCGAGGCCGGTCGAGAAGATCGCCGTCGTCAGCACCAGCGCGGCGACGACGAGCACCACGAAGAACTGGATCTCGTCGAGCCGCGGCCGCAGCAACTCGCCGGACGCGGTCCGGATGTCGGGCGGCAGCTCGAGCGAGTGCTGCAGCATCAGCATCCCGAAGACGAACAGGGCGCCCATGACGCCGACGATGACCGACGCGAAGATCGCGCTGCGGCCGTGCGACACGTCCTGATGCGGCGGCGTGGCGAACTGCCGATCGATCCAGGCGCGCGCGGTGGGACCGGCGAACCGGAACAACGGCAGCGCGACCAGCGAGAGCAGCGCGAAGTCGCCGACGACCCATCCGCGCCAGACACGCTGGCCCTCGCCGAAGTCGAGGCCGAGGGCGGTGTTCCAGATGAGGACCGCGAGCGAGGCTGCGGCAGGCGCCGTGAGGCTGATGGCGACGAAGCGCGCCAGGTCACTCTTCCGCGCCAGGTCCGGGCGAGATGTTGAGCGTGACCATCGACCCCCAGATGACGGCCGTCTCGACGGCGCCGGCGAGGGCGAACACGGCACTGGTCGCCGGCGGGATGCCGCTCCACGCGGCGGAGACCACGTTGGCCAGGTAGGCCGGGAGAATGCCCCAGGCCGGTCCCAGCCACACGGCGGCGACGACGCTGATGAGCAGCGGCGGATAGATGGTGACGTCCAGCCACGGCGGGCCGAACGGCACCGGCACGCCGTTCCAGCCCAGCTCGACGTTCAGGATGGCGGTCGCGACGGCCGCGGCGTTCAGGGCGACGGCCAGCGCGATGACCCGCTGCGTGCCGCGCGAGTTGGACACCGCCGACAGCGACGGCAGCGGCCACCACCGCGGTCCGCGGTAGACGTCGTGGAAGATGCGCGGACGGGCGGCGGTACGAGCTGTCCATGTGGAGGCGGCCTGCGCCTAGACGATTCCCGACCCGCCCGTCGCGGACGCCGGGCGCTCGCTCGGCGACGCGCGGCGCGGTAGCCGCTGGCGCGGTAGGCGGCCACCGGATCGATGGCGCCGCCGTCGCGGACCCGCGCGGCGGCCAGGATCGGCGACACGTCGGTGCGGAACGCCGCCTTCAGCACCTGCAGGCCGCGCATGGCGTCGTTGTTGGCCTGGGCCTCGGCCAGCGCGGCGCGATCGACCAGGTGCGCCTGGACGTAGGCCCGCACCACTTCCATCGCGCTGGTCATCAGGCTCTCCAGCGGATCGGTCACGTTGTGCGACTGGTCGAGCATGTAGGACGGGGCGAAGCCGGGGATGCCCTCGAGCTCGGCGTCCACCAGCTCGTTGAAGACGAGGAACAGCTGGAACGGCTTGATCGATCCGCTGTCGAGGTCGTCGTCGCCGAACTTGCTGTCGTTGAAGTGGAAGCCGCCGAGGGCCTTCAGCCGGATCAGCTGGGCGACGATCTGCTCGATGTTGACGTTCGGCGCGTGGTGGCCGAGATCGACCAGCGACAGGCAGCGGTCGCCGACCTCGCGGGCGCACAGGTAGCTGGTGCCCCAGTCGTTCAGCACGGTCGAGTAGAAGGCCGGCTCGTAGCACTTGTGCTCGATGAACAGCTTCCAGCCGTCCGGCAGCGCGGCGTGAATCGACTGGAGCGACTCGATGTAGCGATCGACGGCGTGGCGGAAATGGATCTGGCCGGGGAAGTTGCCGCCGTCGCCGATCCACACGGTGTGCGAGCTGGCGCCCAGCGTGCGGCCGATCGCGAGGCACTCGAGGTTGTGATCGATGGCCTGCTGCCGGACCGCATGGTCGGTGTGGCTCAGGCTGCCGAACTTGTAGGACAGCGCCTGGCCCGGCTGGTCCTGGAACGTGTTCGAGTTCATCGACTCGATCGTCAGGCCGAGATCGAGGAGCCGGGCGCGGATGCTGGCGGCGTCGCCGGGACCGTTCGGCGCGCGGCTTGTCCCACGGGATGTGCAGCGAGATGCCGGGCGTGACGCGGACCAGCGACTGGACGACGCCGCAGTCGTCCAGCTTCTCGAGCAGCGTCCGCGGCTCGCCGGGGCCGGGGAAGCGCGCGAAGCGTGTGCCGCCGGTGCCGACGCCCCACGACGGGATGGCGACGCGGAACGCCATCGCCCGGGCCACCAGCGCCTCGATGTCGACGCGCCGGCGATCGAGCTGGCGCTGCGAGGTGGGCGTAGTCCTCGTCGAGCGCCGGCCTGCCGACGGGCGTTGTCGTCGGCGACCGCGGCGGCGACGGCGGCGGCGCGCGCGCTCATCGGGCGAACGCCGTCAGGTTGCCGGCGTCGACGTTGAGGATGTTGCCGGTCGACTTGTCGGCCAGCGGCGAGGCCAGGAAGTAGACGGCCTCGGCGACGTCCTCGGGCAGCACGCTGCGCTTCAGCATGCTGCGCTGGCGGTAGAAGTCCTCGACGTCGGTCTCCTCGATCTTGTTGCTGGCGGCCCGCTCGCTGCGCCACGTGCCCGACCAGATCTTCGAGCCGCGGATCACCGCGTCGGGGTTGACGACGTTGGCGCGGATGCCGAGCGGCGCGCCCTCGGCGGCCAGGCAGCGGGCCAGGTGCAGCGCCGCGGCCTTGGCCGAGCAGTAGGCGGCGGCGCCCGGCGAGGCGACCAGCGCGTTCTTGCTGCCGACGAACACGATCGATCCGCCGAGGCCCTGCCGCTTCAGCAGCGCGAAGGCGTCGCGGCCGACCAGGAAGTAGCCGGTCGCGAGGATGTCCATGTTCAGCTGCCAGGTCGCGAGCGTCGTCGACTCGATCGGCGACGCCGAGGCGATGCCGGCGTTCGAGACGAGGATGTCGAGGCCGCCGAACTCGGCCGCGGCGTAGGCCATCGACGCCGTCACCGACGCTTCGTCGCGGACGTCGCAGACGACGCCGCGCACCTTGTCGGCGCCGAACGCCTTGCCCAGCGCGGCCCGCGCCTCGTCCAGTGCCGCCTGATCGCGATCGCTCAGCACGACGTGCGCGCCTTCCGCGAGCAGCCGCCGCGCCACCGCCTGGCCGATGCCGCCGGCGCCGCCGGTGATCAGCGCGATCCGCCCCTCGAGGGCCTTGGCCTTGGGCAGGCGCTGCAGCTTGGCCTCCTCGAGCAGCCAGTACTCGATGTCGAAGGCCTCCTGCTCGGGGATCGGCACGTACTCGTCGACGCCTTCGGCCCAGCGCACCACGTTGATCGTGTTGACGAAGTACTCGGCGGCGACGCGCGCCGTCTGCTTGTCCTTCTGGAAGGCGAGCAGGCCGATGCCCGGGATCAGCAGCAGCACCGGCATCGGGTCGCGCATCGCCGGCGAGTTGGTCCGCTTGCAGCGCTCGTAGTAGGCGGCGTAGTCGCTGGCGTAGCGCTCGACCAGCGGGCCGAGCTTCTCGGCGAGCTGGGCCGGCGTCTCCTGGCCCGGCGTGAACGGCACCCACAGCGGCAGGATCTTGGTGCGCAGGAAGTGATCCGGGCAGGTCGTGCCCTTGGCCGCCAGCGCTTCGCCGCGCGCCGATCCGACGAACTCGAGGATCGGCCGGGCCGTCGGCGTAGTGCATCACCTTGGGCGACGTCGCGCTCAGCATGCCGCGGAGCAGCGGCCCGAGCTCGGCGACGAAGGCGCGCCGATCGCCCTCCGCCATGCGGCGCGACGACCTGCGGGCCGAACGGCTCGGCCTTGCCGTTGGCGTCGAGCCAGGCCGCGGCGCGCTCGATGATGCTGATGGTGCGCTGGTAGCACTCCTTCGACGTGGCGCCCCAGTTGACCAGGCCGTGGCTGCCGAAGATCAGGCCCTGCATCTGCGGGTTGGCCTGGCACAGCGCCTCGCAGCGCAGGCCCAGCTCGAAGCCCGGACGCATCCAGGGAATCCAGCCGATCTCGTCGCCGAAGGCCTGCTTGATCAGCGCCTCGCCGTTCTTCGCCGCGGCGAACGCGATCAGCGCGTCGGCGTGCATGTGATCGATGTGGCGGGCCGGCGTGAAGCAGTGCGGCGGCGTATCGATGCTGGTCGCCCGCGGATTGAGGTTGAAGGTGCAGTGCGGGAAGTAGGCGACCATCTCGTCCTCGTGCTCGAGGCCGCGATAGCGCTTCTTCAGCGCGTGCAGCTTGTCGAGATAGAGCGTGGCGAAGCCGTCCATCTTCATGCTGCCGATGTCGCCGCCCGAGCCCTTCACCCAGAGGACGTCGACCTCGTCGCCGGTCAGCGGATCCGGCATGCGGATCTTGGCCGACGTGTTGCCGCCGCCGTAGTTGGTGATGCGGAGGTCGGAGCCGAGCAGGTTGGACCGGTAGAGGAGGAGCTGCGCTTCGGACATCCCCGCGGTCGCGGCGTCGTCCCAACGGGGCAGTGGCTGGCGCGGCGGACGGTGCGGGAGGCTGGACGGGCATCGATCTGGTTCCTTCGTGGATGACGCTAGAAGTCGAAGCCGCCGACGTTCGCCTTGGTGAACGTGAACGGCGTGCCGAGGATGACGTTGTCGGCGCGGACCTCGATCTGGCCGAGGCGCCCGCCGGGGAACTGCGTGGTGCCGACGACCGGCGTGCCCTTGGCCAGCGCGGTGGCGACCTGCACCGTCAGGTAGCCGAGATCCTTGGTGTTCCACAGGACGGCCGAGTCGAGCACGCCGTCGAGCAGGTACGGCTTCGAGGCGTTGGGCAGGCCCAGGCCGGTGACGCCGACGTCCTTGCGCCCCGACTGCTTGACGGCTTCGGCGGCGCCGGGCACCGCCGGCGAGGCGATGGCCATGATCACCTTGACCTTCGGGTGGACCCGCAGCAGCGTCTGCGTCTCGTCGAAGGCCTTCTTGCGATCGTCGTCGCTGGGACGGATGTCGACGATGGTCAGGTTCGGATACTTGGCCGGCAGGAGCTTGCGCATCTCCGCGATCCACGAGTTCTGGTTGGCGGCGGTCAGCGACCCGGTGATGATGCCGATCTCGCCGCCGGCCGGACCGGCGAGGCGCGAGGCGTGGCCGAGCAGCGTATCGGCGATGCCGGCGGGTGTGGCCTGGTTGACGAAGACATCGCGGGCGTCGGGATCGGCGTCGGCGTCCCAGGTCACCACCTTGATGCCCTTGCCGCGCGCCTTGCGCAGCACCGTCGACATCGCCTCGCGGTTCTCGACGCTGACCGCGATGGCGTGCACGCCGCGCGTGATCCACGCCTCGACGACGTCGTTCTGCTTGGCCGGATCGGTTTCCGTCGGGCCGTCCCAGAGCAGCTTGACGCCGAGCGCCTGCGCCGCTTCCTCGGCGCCCTGGCGGCAGCTGACGAAATACGGGTTGCCCTTGTTCTTCGGCATCATCGCGACGGTGAGGCCGCCGTCGGCGCCACTGCCGCTGCCGCCGCGACAGGCGCCGGCCGCGCCGAGCGTGAGCAGGCCGAGCCCGAGTCCGAAGGCCACTGCGATCGTCCGTCGCGTCATCTGATCTCCTGTCATCGTCCGATGCGTCCCGCCGCGTATCGCCTCACGGCGCCGGCCCCGCCGCGCCCCGACGCCAATCGCGACGACCAGCAGGACGCCGGTCAGCACGCCGGCCAGTTCGGCCGGCTGATCGGCGAGGCGCAGGCCGTTGGCCAGCACGCCGAGCGCGATCAGTCCCAGGATCGTGCCCCAGACGCTGCCGCGCCCGCCGAAGATCGACGTGCCGCCGAGGACGACGGCCGTGATCGCCGACAGCTCGAAGCCGGTGCCGGCGTCGGCGCGGGCCTGGCCCAGCCGGGCAGCATAGACGAGGCCGGCGACACCTGCGGCGGCGCCGGACAGCAGGTAGACCAGCGCCAGGCGGCGGCCGACGGGGATGCCGGCGAAGCGCGCCCCTTCCGGCGCATAGCCGATCGCCCGCAGCGCCCGGCCCGTCGTGGCGGCGTGCACGAGCACCGCAATCACCGCGACCGCCGCGAGCAGCACCCACGCCTGCGTCGGCAGGCCGAGCACCCGGCCCTGGCCGAGGTGGAGGAAGCCCGCGGGGAAGCCCGAGTAGTTGACGGCGCCGCCGGTCAGGCCTTCGGCCAGGCCGCGGAAGAGCGAGGCGGTGCCGAGCGTGACGATCAGCGCCGGTCGGCCGAAACCGGCGACCATCCAGGCGTTGACGGCGCCGCCGAGCAGACCGACCGCGATGGCGGCGCCTGCCGCGACCGGGATCGACTGTCCGGCGTCGCGCCAGATCGCGCCGAAGACGACCGCCGAGAGGCCGAGCAGCGCGCCGCACGAGAGATCGATCCCGCCGGTCAGGATGACCGGCGTCAGGGCCAGCGCCAGCAGGCCGACTTCGGCGCTGGCGCGCAGGATCTCGAGCCCGTTGTCGACCGTCAGGAAGTTGGTGCCGGCGAGCGAGAACCACACCAGCTCGAGGACGAGCAGCGCGAGCAGGACGGCCTCGGGCGTCGCCAGTCGCGCCCGCGTCGTCCGCGGGGCGGACGTCGTCACGGCCACCGGGCTCGCGTCAGGCATGCCGCGCCTTCAGTCCGCGCACGCGGGAGAACCCTTCCGTCGAGACCGCGATCAGGATGATGGCGCCTTGCAGCGCGCGCTCCCACGCCGCCGGCGCGCCGAGGAAGGTCAGCGCCGGACCGACCGTGGCGAGCAGCGCGACGCCGGCCAGTGTCCCGGTGAGCGAGCCGCGCCCGCCCGAGACCGACGGTGCCGCCGACGACCACGGCGGCGATGACCGACAGCTCCAGCCCGATGCCGGCGTTGCTCTGCACGTCGATGAACTGCACCGCCGAGAGCAGCGCGGCGAGGCCGGTGAGCGCCCCCATCACGATGAACGTGGCGGCAATCACGACGGGCGGCCGCACGCCGAGGAGCCGCGCCACTTCGGCATCCGAGCCGGTCGCGTAGACGGCCCGCCCGGCCGGTGTCCAGCCGAGGACGCAGGCCACGGCAGCCCACACCGCGGCGGCGCCGAGGCCGATCAGCCAGCGGCCGATGTCCTGGCCGAGGCCGAACCACTGGAACGTGGCCGGCAGGTCCTGCACCCAGACACCCTCGGTGGCGAAGCGCAGGCCTTCGCGCCAGGCGACGAGCGTGGCCAGCGTGACGACGATCGCCGGCAGGCCGAGGCGCGCCACGAGCACGCCGTTGACGGCGCCGAGCGCCGCCCCCGCCAGCATGGTGCCGACCGCCACCAGCGGCATCGGCAGGCCCTCGCGGGCGAGCAGGCCGGCGACGACGCCGCAGATGGCGAACTGCGAGCCGACCGAGATGTCGATCTGCCGCGCCAGGATGACGACGGTCATGCCGCAGGCCACGATCAGCAGCGGCGAGGCGCGGACGACGAGGTCGCGCAGGTTGACGGGATCGAAGAAGGCCGGCGCCTGCGCCGCCACCAGGGCGAGCAGGGCCGCCCAGGCCAGGGCCACCCACAGCGGCCGGTTCACGCCAGGCGGGCCTCGTCGCCCGCGTGCCCCGTCGCGATCGGCAGCGGCGTGTGGCCGAGCGCCAGCGACATGAGCCGCTCCTCGGTGGCGTCGGCGTGATCGAGCTCGCCGACCAGGCGGCCGCCGCGCATCACGCCGATGCGATGGGCGAGGCCGAGCAGCTCGGTCAGCTCCGACGAGATCAGGAGGATGGCCAGCCCGTCGGCGGCCAGGGTGCGGATCAGCCGATGGATCTCGGCCTTGGCGCCGATGTCGACGCCTTGTGTCGGCTCGTCGAGGATCAGCAGGCGCGGCGCCGTCGCCAGCCAGCGGGCGAGCGCGACCTTCTGCTGGTTGCCGCCGGACAGCGTGCCGACCGGGGCGTCGATCGACGGCGTGCGGATCGCGAACTGGCCGACGAAGCGCTGCGCCTCGGTGCGCTCGGCGGCGCGATCGAGCAGGCCGAAACGAGCCAGCCGATCGAGCGACGCGAGCGTGGTGTTGGCCGCCACCGACATCGCGCCGATGACGCCGTGTTGCCGCCGATCCTCCGGGCACGTAGGCGATGCCGAGCCGCACCGCGTCGGACGGCGTGCGGATGACGCGCGTCGTCCCGTCGATGGCCATCGTGCCGCCGTCGGCCGGTGTCAGGCCGAACAGGACGCGCGCCAGTTCGGTCCGACCGGCGCCGACCAGACCGGCGAGCCCGACGATCTCGCCGGCGCCGACGCGCAGGCTGACGCCGGCGATCCGTGCCGCGGCGCAGCCGACGTCGCGGATGCGCGAGGACGTCTCGCGCCTCGAGCTTCGGGCCGCCTTCGCGCGTTCCGAGCTTCGGCGCCCCAGGCACGCCGAGTCCGAGATCGACGTCACGGCCGACCATCAGCCGCACCATGCCGTCGCGCGTGACCTCGCCGATCGGCAGCGTCGCCATCAGCCGGCCGTCGCGCAGCACCGAGACGCGATCGGCGAGGGCCATCACTTCCTCGAGGCGATGCGAGATGTAGACGCAGCCGACGCCGTCCGCCCGCAGCTCGCGCACCAGGGCGAACAGCCGCGTCGCCTCGACGTCGGTGAGGGCGGCCGTCGGCTCGTCGAGCAGGAGCACCTTGGCGCGCGTGCCGAGGGCGCGCGCGATCTCGACCAGCTGCTGCTCGGCCATGCGCAGCGTCCCGGCCGGTCGATCGAGGTCGAGCGCGATGCCGACCCGGGCCAGCAGCTCGCTGGCGCGGGCCCGGCGGGCGCCCCAGTCGATGCGGCGGAAGAGGCGGCCGTGCTCCAGGCCGAAGGCCAGGTTCTCGGCGACCGAGAGGTCGGGCAGGAGCGCCGGCTGCTGATAGATTGGCGCCACGCCCAGGCTGCGCATCCGCGTCGGGTCGGGCCGCTCGACCGGCTGGCCGCCGATCGACACCGTGCCGGTATCGGCCCGGATGGCCCCGGTCATCACCCGGATCAGCGTGCTCTTGCCGGCCCCGTTCTCGCCGACCAGCGCGTGCACCTCACCGGGCCGGATGTCGAAGGACACGCCACGCACGGCCTGGACGCCCCCGAAGGCGACGGCGATCTCTGAGAGGCTGAGCAGGGGAGTCATTGCCGGCCGGCGAACCACGCGTCGTCGCGCAGCGACGATACACTAGAGACGCCTCGCCCCGCATGCCGAAATCCGCCTGCGGCATTGAGAAACCGGGCGCGAATTAGTACGCTCATCCACTTATGTCCGACACGACAGCGACGCCAACCGGCGCTCGCGTGCCCGAGAAGCCGGCCCTCGAGGGCCTCGAAGCCAAGTGGAGTCCGCGCTGGGAGGCGGAGGGGACCTACCGGTTCGATCGCCGTGCCCCGCGCGACCGGGTCTACGCCATCGACACGCCGCCGCCGACGGTGAGCGGCTCGCTGCACGTCGGCCACGTCTTCTCCTACACCCACACCGACGTCATCGCGCGCTACCAGCGCATGTGCGGCAAGGCCGTCTTCTACCCGATGGGGTGGGACGACAACGGGCTGCCGACCGAACGCCGGGTGCAGAACTTCTACGGCGTCCGCTGCGATCCGTCGCTGCCGTACGATCCGGCCTTCGAACCGCCCGACAAGCCGGGCAAGCAGGCGATCTCGGTGTCGCGGCCGAACTTCATCGCGCTGTGCGAGCGCCTGACCGTCGAGGACGAGAAGGTGTTCGAGGCGCTGTGGCGCCAGCTCGGGCTCTCGGTCGACTGGTCGATGACCTACGCGACGATCAGCCGCGCCGCGCAGCGCGTCTCGCAGCGCGCCTTCCTCAACCTGCTGCGCAAGGACCGCGCCTACCAGCTCGAGGCGCCGACGCTGTGGGACATCGACTTCAAGACCGCCGTGGCCCAGGCCGAGCTCGAGGATCGCGAGCAGCCCGGCGCGTACCACAAGCTGCGCTTCGTCCGCGACGGCGGCACGATCGAGATCGAGACGACCCGGCCCGAACTGCTGCCGGCCTGCGTCGCCCTGGTCGCGCACCCCGACGACGAGCGCTACCAGCCGCTGTTCGGCACCTTCGTCACGACGCCGCTGTTCAAGGCGCCGGTGCCGATCCTGGCGCACGCGCTGGCCAGCCCCGACAAGGGCACCGGCGTGGCGATGATCTGCACCTTCGGCGATCTCACCGACGTCATCTGGTGGCGCGAGCTGAACCTGCCGGTGCGCGCCATCGTGCAGCCGAACGGCACGCTGCGCCCGGTGGCGTGGGGCAGCGCCGGCTGGGAATCGCGCGACGCCGCGTCGGCGCAGGCCGCCTACGACCAGCTCGCCTCGCTGTCGCTCACCAAGGCTCGCGCGAAGATCGTCGAGCTGTTGCGCGCCTCGGAGGATCTGCTCGGCGAGCCGCGTCCGATCACGCACGCCGTCAAGTTCTACGAGAAGGGCGATCGCCCGCTCGAGATCATCACCAGCCGGCAGTGGTTCATCCGCACGCTGCCGTTCCGCGAGCAGCTGCTGGCGCGCGGTCGCGAGCTGCAGTGGCACCCGCCGTACATGCGGGCCCGCTTCGAGAACTGGGTCGGCGGCCTGAACGGTGACTGGTGCGTCAGCCGGCAGCGGTTCTTCGGCGTGCCCTTCCCGGTCTGGTACCGCCTCGACGCGAACGGTCAGCCCGACTACGCCTCGCCGCTGCTGCCCGACGACGCGCGATCTGCCGATGGACCCGTCGACCGACGTGCCGGCCGGCTTCACCGCCGCGCAGCGCGGCCAGGCCAACGGCTTCATCGGCGATCCCGACATCATGGACACCTGGGCGACGTCGTCGCTGACGCCGCAGATCGTGTCCGGGTGGGGCGTCGATCCGGCGCTCTTCGACACGGTGTTCCCGATGTCGCTGCGCCCGCAGGCGCACGACATCATCCGCACCTGGCTGTTCGCGACGGTGCTGCGGGCCGAGCTCGAGCACGAGTCGCTGCCGTGGGCGCACACCGCGATCTCGGGCTGGGTGCTCGATCCCGATCGCAAGAAGATGTCGAAGTCGAAGGGCAACGTCGTGACGCCGGCCGCCCTGCTCGACGAGCACGGCTCGGACGCGGTGCGCTACTGGGCCGCGAGCGGCGGCCCGGGCGTCGACACCGCCTTCGATCCGGCCCAGATGAAGGTCGGGCGTCGCCTGGCCATCAAGCTGCTCAACGCCTCGAAGTTCATCCTCGCCGGCGACCTGCCGCTCGACGCGGCGCCGGGGCAGCCGGTCACCGCGCCGCTCGATCGCGGCATGCTCACCAACCTCGCCGCCCTCGTCGCCGAGGTCACGCACGCGCTCGACGAGTACGACTACGCCAAGGCGCTGCAGCGCACCGAGGCGTTCTTCTGGGATTTCTGCGACAACTACGTCGAGCTGGTGAAGGCCCGCCGCTACAGCGACGCCACGGCCGGCGGGGCCGTGGCCGCGGGGCAGGCCTCGGCGCAGGCGGCGCTGCGCACCGCGCTCGAGACGCTGCTGCGGCTCTTCGCGCCGTACCTGCCGTTCGCCACCGAGGAAGTGTGGTCGTGGTGGCGCGACGGCTCGGTGCACCACGCGTCGTGGCCGACGCCGGCCGGCGTGCTCGCCGGGCTCGGCGGATCGCCGGATTCGGAAGCGCAGCGCGGCTACGAGCGGGCGCAGACGCTCTCGGCGGAAGTGCGGCGGCAGAAAGCGGCGCAGAAGGTGTCGCAGAAGACGCGGGTCACCAGCCTGCGCTGGGCCGTGCCGGTCGAATGGATCGCCGAGGTGCGCGCCATCGAGGCCGACGCCAGGGGCGCCCTGCACATCGACGCCTTGGAGCTGGTCGAGGGCGGGACGGGCGAGGTGTCGCTGACGCTCGAGCCGCCGCCGGTCGCCCCGGGGGCGCCGGCGTGAAGTCGCAGCCCTTCGGGCCGCTCGATCCGGCCAACTTCCGCGAGTCGGTCCGGCGCGCGCTGGCCGAGGACTTCGGCTGGGGCGACGTCACCACCGACGCCACCGTGCCGGCCGACGCGCGCGGCCGCGGCACGTTCCTGGCGAAGGCGCCCTGCGTCGTCGCCGGCCTCGACGTGGCCGCGGAGGTCTTTCGCCAGCTCGACCCCGCGGTCGTGTTCACGGTGCATCACGGCGACGGCTCGTACTGCCAGCCGGGCACCGTGATCGCCGTGGTCGACGGTCTGGCGCGGCCGCTGCTCACCGCCGAGCGCACCGCCCTGAACTACCTGCTGAAGCTGTCGGGGATCGCCACGGTGACGCGCCGCTACGTCGAGGTCGCGGCCGGGCGCATCATCGTGCTCGACACGCGCAAGACGACGCCGGGGCTGCGACTGCTCGAGAAGTACGCCGTCCGCGCCGGCGGCGCGACGAACCACCGCCTGGCGCTCGACGACGGCATCCTGATCAAGGACAACCACATCCGCCTCGCCGGCGGTGTCGCGGCGGCGATGGCCGGGATGCGCGCGGCGCAGATCGACATGCCGATCGAGATCGAGGCGCAGAGCCTCGACCAGCTCGACGAGGCGCTCGCGGCCGGCGCCACCCGCATCCTCGCCGACAACCTGTCGCTCGACGAGCTGCGCGAGGTCGTCAAGCGGACGCGCGGCCGGGCCCAGGTCGAGGTGTCGGGCGGCGTGACGCTGGAGCGGCTCGACGCGATCGCCGAGACCGGCGCCGAGTTCGTCTCGATCGGCGCGCTGACCCACTCCGCGCCCGCCGTCGACATCAGCTTCGAGATCGAGCCGGCGTGAGCGCGGCCGGCGCGGCGCGCGCGCGTGAGAGCGCGGCCGCCAACAAACGATGACGCCGCACCTGCAGTCGCTGCTCGACGCCGCGCGAGGCGAGCTGGGGCCGTTCGGCCGCGAGGGCCGCGTCGTCGCGACGACGGCGTCCACCAACGACGACGCGCTGGCCTGGGCCGCGGCCGGCGCGCCGGACGGCGCCTGGATCGTGGCCGGGGCGCAGACGGCCGGCCGCGGCCGACGCGGCCGGGTGTGGGCGTCGCCACCCGGGGCCGGTCTCTACCTGTCGGTCGTCCTTCGCCCGCAGCCAGCGGCCGCCCCTGGTCCGCCGTCCGATCCGGCGATGAGCCTGCTGACGGTCATGGCCGGCGTCGCCGTCGTCGAGGCGATTGCCGACGCGACGGGCGTGCGCGCCACCCTGAAGTGGCCGAACGACGTCGTGATCGACACGCCCGGCGCGCCACCCCGCAAGCTGGCCGGCATCCTGGCCGAGGGGGCGATGATCGGGTCGCGGCTCTCGGCCGTCGTGGTCGGCCTCGGCCTCAACCTGCGCCCGTCCGCCTATCCGCCCGACATCGCGGCGCGGGCCGTCTCGCTCGAGGCGCTCGCCGGCCGCGCCGTCGATCCCGACAGCGTGCTGGTGGCGATCCTCGGCGCGCTGGCCCGGCGGCGACGGGCCCTGGGCGACGTCGACGGCGGCGCCGGCCCTGCTCGACGCCTGGCGGGCGTGGTCGCCGAGCGCGTCGGGGTCGCGCATCCGCTGGCGGCAGCAGGATCAGGTCTGCGACGGCGTCACCGCCGGCGTCGACGCGACCGGCGCGCTGCTCGTGCGGACGCGGACCGGAGAAGCGCGGCTGGTGGCCGGCGAAGTGGAGTGGGCGTGAGCGCGACCCCGGACCCGACCCAGTCGGCCGGCGAGTACCTGCCGGGCCATCGAGGCCTATCTGTGCCGCGAGAACGGCGGACACCTGGTGCGCATCGTCGGGCCGGCGTTCCACGTGGTGGCCGGCTGGCACGCCGCCGGCATCCCGTTCGCGGTCGTGAAGCAGGGCGTCGATCGCGCATTGAGCCGGGATCGGGCCAAGGCCACCGGCGCGGCGCGGCGTCCCCTCCGCATCGAGTTCTGCGAGGCCGACGTGCAGGACGCGTTCGCGGCGTGGCGGCGCGCCGTCGGCATCGGGATGGCGGGCGCAGGGCCAGGCGAGGGCGCAGCGGCGGTCGGCGAGCGTGACATGACGGCGCCCTCGCCTGCCGCCGGTGTCCCGGCGTCCACCGCCGACGCGGAGCCGGGCTCGGCGGCGCGGTCGGCTCGTGGTCCGTCGCTGGCCGCCCACGTCGATCGGGCGATGCAGCGGCTGACGCAGGCGCTGCTCGACCTGCCGCGCTTCGCGCCGGACGAAGCCGCCGCGGCGCGGGCCGCGATGGAAGCGGCGCTCGGCACGCTCGATCGGCTGCAGGCGGAGACGCGCAGGGCCCGCGGCGAGGCGCGGGCCGCGCTGCTGGCGACGCTGGCGACGGCCGACGAGGCGCTCGGCTGCCGCGCTTGCTGGCCAGCCTGCCGGCTGCGGTCGCCGGCGATCTGGCGCGGGCGGCGCGCGCCGAACTGGCGCCGTTCGCCGGTCGCATGGCGGCGCCGGACCTGGCCTCCGCCGAACGCGCCGCCCTGGCGCGGCTGGCCCGGGACCGGTACCGCGCCCCGGAGCTCACGGCGCGCGCCAGCAGCCCGTGGTGAGAGTCCGGCTGCGTTCGACGGACGATGCATCCCGGCGTTCGGCGTGGCTCGTCGGTCGCAACCGCCGGTATTCTCCCTCCTCGCGCCTTGATCGCCGGGCGCCTCGCCCGTCTCGGCGCGACGCGGCACTCTCACCACGGGCTGCTATCCTTCGAGCATGAGCGTCGAGCGGCCGACGGCCGCTGATTCGGGGCAGCCGGCGCTGCGCGGGACGTTGCTGGACGCCGACGCGGCGCAGCGGCTGCACGCGCAGGCCGGCGCGGCGCGCTGGGGCCTGACCGTCGACCGCTTCCACGAGACGCTGCTCCGCGTCGCGGGCAAGCGCTTCACCGGCCCGCCGCCGTCGGCGAAGGACCTCATGGCCTACCTCGAGAGCCTGCACCTCGAGGACCTCGCGCTCGCCCGCGGCTGCGCCGACGGCCTCGACGTCGCCTGGGAGGCGTTCGTCGATCGCCACTGGCGCGACGTCACCCGGGCGGCGCGGGCGATGGCCGGCGACGCCGACGGCGAGGAGATTGCCGACGCGCTGCTCGCCGACCTCTTCGCGCGCGGCCAGGCCGGCGCGGCCCGGCGGCCGCTCTTCGACTACTTCCACGGCCGCAGCCGGCTGGCCACCTGGCTGCGGGCGCTCGTCTCGCAGCGGCACATCGATCGGCTGCGCGCGACGCGCCGGCTGACGACGTTCGAGGACGGCGAAGCGGAAGCCTTCCCGTCCCCCGAGCCGTCGCCGGCGGATCGACCGGCCGGACTCGGCGGTCACGTCGAGCGCGCGCTGGACCGGGCCCTGGCGGCGCTGCCGCCGCGGGACCGGCTGCGCCTGGCCTACTACCACGCCGACGACCTGACGCTGGCGGCGGTGGGCCGGCTGCTCGGCGAGCACGAGGCCACCGTCTCGCGGAAGCTGCAGAAGACGCGCGACCAGCTGAAGGCGGCGATCGACGCCGTGCTGACCGGCGAGCTGCATCTGAGCCCGGAGGAGCGGTCGGCCTGCTACGAGGAGGCGATCCAGCTCGGGCGCTTCGACATCGCGCAGCTGAAGGCCGCCGGTCCGGCACCGCCCGGCCGCAAGGTTTCTCCGCTCACACGTTCCAGGGAGAGAGATGGCACACCCTGATCACGACCAGGTGATCGGTCGGCTCGCTGGCGCACGACTGCGCGGCTCGGCAGAGCGCCGTCGCGGCGATGCCACGGTCGAGCCGCACCCGGACGCCGAGACGTGGGCGGCCTACGTCGACGGCGGACTGCTGCCGGACGAGGTCGGCAGCCTCGAGACGCACCTCGCGGCCTGTGCCGTCTGTCGGCGCCTGGTGGCGGCGCTGGTGCCCGAGGTGTCGACGGCGGCCGCGCCCGTCGTCCGCAGCGCCGAGCCGGCCGCCTCCGGGCCAGCCACGATCATTGCGTTTCCCCGGCGCCACGTCATCGCGTGGATGGGCATCGCCGCCGGCCTGTTCGGGGCGGTGACGCTCTGGTCGGTGTCGCGGCTGGGCAGCGATGCGCCCGTCTTGGAAGTGGCCGCGACGACGCAGCCCGTCCCCGCCGCGACAGCACCCGATGCGACCGCGCCGCCCGCCAGCGTTCCGAGCGCCGCGGCCCCGCTTCGGCGGGAAGCGCCGGCCGCCGAGCGTGACGCACGTCAGTCGGCGTCCGCGGCACCGCGCGCGAGCGCACCGGCCGACATGGACAAGCTGAAGGCGGACGCGGGTGCCGGTGCGCGCCGCCGCTGCTGCGTCGGCGACCCGGCCGGCCGAAGAGAAGCGCGTCGACGCGATCGCTCCGCCGGTCAGCGCCAACGCGCGCCAGATCCCGCTGCAGACGAACTCGGTGGCGGCGGGCGCGCGCCCGCACGGCCCGCACGCGGTTCAGGCCAACCAGCAGCAGAACGCGGCGACGGCGCCGCCCCTCGGCACACCCGTTGCCGCCCCGGCTCCTCCGGCGCCCGCCGCTCCCGCCGCGCCGGCGCCCGCGCTGGCCGATGCCGCCGCCGCGGACGCGCGCCAGCGCGGCAGCAACGAGCAGGCGGTCGGACAGGTCGCCGAAGTGGTCGTCACGACCGGGGCCGCCGCCGCCCGTCCCGCCCCAGCGAGGTCGGAACGCGCCCAGGCAGCGGGGGCGGCGGGAAGCGATCGCGCCGCCGCCGCGGCCTCGAAGGACGAAGCGGCGAAGACGCTGGCCTTCGGCGGCGCGGCGTTCACCGCGGCTCCCTCGTTCGCCGAGCCCGGCGGCCGTCTGCGCTGGCGCATCGCCGAGGGACGTCGCCTCGAGTCGTCGAGCGATGGCGGCGCCACGTGGCGACCCCGCTACGAGGTCCGCAGCCGATCGCGATCGCGGTCGCGAACGGGAACGGCGCCGGTGCTGCGAGCGGGGACGGCGCCGGCCATCGACAGCGCGTGGGCGGTGGGGGAGCGCGGCCTGGTGCTGCGTTTCTCCGTCCCGGGCGAATGGACGGTCGTGGCGCCGCCGGCTGCGGTGACGCTGATCGCGGTGTCGGCGACCGGCCCGCAGTCGGCGCGGGTCACCGCCGCCGATGGGCGTGTCTTCGAGACCGCCGACGGCGGCGCGACGTGGACGCCCGCGACGCCCGGGGCTGGTCCCCGTGAGCGGGCGCGCGCGGCCGCGCGGCCGCCAGGCGCCACGGCGGCGTCCCGGCCCGGAGGGCGCGTCGGCATCCCTGTCGGCGACGCCCGTCGAGCTGACCATCGAGCGTCCGGTGGCCGGCGGCCGCATGCTCGCCCGCCACGACGGGCGCGTCATCCTCGTCGCCGGCGCGATTCCAGGCGAGACGCGTGCGGGCGCGGATCGATCGCGTCGAGCGCGGCGTGGCCTTCGCGCGCGTCGAGGCGGTGCTGACGCCGTCGCCCGATCGGCGCGCGCCCTTCTTCGATCCCGCCTGCGGCGGCGGCGTCTACGCGCACGTCGGCCCTGGCGCGGCAGGCGCTGCTCAAGCGTGACGTGATCCTCGACGGGCTGCGGCGCGGCGCCGGCCTCGCCTGGGATCAGCCGCTCACCGTGGCGCCGTCGCCCGAGCGCGGCTACCGGCTGCGGGCGCGCCTGCAGGTCCGCGCAGGGCCGCGTCGGCTTCTTCAAGGAAGGCACGCCACGTCCTGTGCGACGCGGCGCCGTCGGCGCAGCTCGACGCGCGCACGCTCGACGTGGCGCAGCGTCTCGTCGACGGAGCTGGCCGCTGGTGCTCGGCGCCGCGTCGACCGACGGGCTCGAGATCTCCGAGAACCTGGATGGCAGCGCGCGGGCCGTGCACCTGCATCCGATCGACCGCGCGCTGGTCGCGACGACGCTGCCGGCGCCGGTCGCGGCGCGCCTGCTCGTCGACGGCTTGACCGGCGTGTCGGTGGCGACGACCGGCGGCGGCCCGCGGACCCTCGCCGGCACGCCGATCGTGGCCGACGACCTGCGGCGGATCGTGGCCGGTGCCGCGCCTGGCGTCCGCCTGCGACGGCACGCCGCGTCGTTCTTCCAGGGCAACCGCTTCCTCGTCGGCGCGCTGGCGCAGGCCGTGGTGGACGCGGTCCCCGGTGACGGGCCGGTGTGGGATTTCTACGCCGGCGTCGGGCTGTTCGCCGCCGCGGTGTGTGCGACCGGACGCGACCGCGTCACCGCCGTGGAAGGCGATCCGGTGAGCGGCGCCGATCTGCAGGCCAACGCCGCGGCGTTCGGTGGCCGGCTCGCGGTCGAGGGCCGGGCGGTCGAGGACGCGGTGGCGGCGAGCCGGCTGCCGGCGCGATGCGACCGTGATCGTCGATCCGCCGCGGACCGGCCTGTCGTCCGCGGTCAGCGCGGCGCTGGCGGCGTCAGCCGTGCAGCGGATCGTCTACGTGTCGTGCGACGTGGCGACGCTGGCCCGCGACATCAAGGTGCTCACGGCCGCGGGGTTCGCGGTCGTCGGGCTCCAGGGCTTCGATCTCTTCCCGAATACGGCCCACGTCGAAACGCTGGCCGTGCTGCAGCGGTAGGAACGACTCCGGAGTCGCGTCCGCCGATCAGCGCCGTCGCGTGCGCGGCGGCGAGGAAGCCGCGGAACAGGCCCTGGAAGCGGCCGCTCTGCCAGAAGCTCTCGGGGTGCCACTGCACGGCGACGCAGAAGCGCGACGCCGGCCGCTCGACGGCCTCGATCACGCCGTCGACCGAGCTGGCCGTCACCTTCAACCCTTCGGCGAGCTTCTTGATCGCCTGGTGGTGGCGGCTGTTGACGGCGCAGAATCCGTCGCGCTCCATCTCCGGCTCCAGCATCTCGGCGAGGATGGTGCCGGGCGTGACCTCGACGTAGTGGCCGATCAGCGAGGGCGCGCCGCCCGGGTCGTGATCGAGATGCTGCAGGACCTGCGTCGGGATGTCCTGCACCAGGCTGCCGCCGAGCGCGACGTTGAGCAGCTGGATGCCGCGGCAGATGGCGAAGATCGGCAGGTCGCGGGCGATGGCCGCCTTGACCAGCGCGATCTCGTACTCGTCGCGCGGCGCGGCGACCACCTCGGTGGTCGCGTGGCGCTCCTCGCCGTAGAGCGCGGGATCGACGTCGCTGCCGCCGAGCAGCAGCACGCCGGCGTGCCGGGCGACGACGGCGTCCGGCGCGTCGTCATCGAAGACCAGCTCGTGGCCGGCGATCCCGGCCAGGCGCATCGCCTCGCGGTAATCGTCCATCTTGCGCGCCGGCGCGACGGCAATCGTGGGAGCAGCGGCGTTCGACATCACATGCGCCTCCCTCACATGCGGGCGGGCACGTCGATCCCCATCAGCCCGAGCGCGGCGGTCAGCTGACGCCGGTAGGCGCTGATCACGGCGGCCCGCCACAGGCGATGCGGCTCGCGTTCCTCGTTGAGGATGGGGAAGCGGTGATAGACGGCGTTGAAGCCCTGCGCCAGGCTGAAGGCGTACTTGGCCAGCACCGCGGGTTCGAGGCCGCGCACGGCCTGCACCACCACTTCGTCGAGGCGGGCCGCTTCGAGTGCCAGGTCCCACAGCGCGTCGCCGTCGTCGCCGTGGTCGAGGGCGTCGGTGGGCGTCGTCGCGAGCGTCGCCGCGAGGTCGGCCTCGGTGAGGCCGTCGCGCGCCGTCAGCTTGCCGAAGATGTTCTGGGCCCGCACCGCCGAGTACTGCAGGTACGGTCCGCTCTCGCCCTCGAAGGCCAGCGCTTCGTCCATGTCGAAGGCGATCATCTTGGTGCGGGTGAACTTGACCAGGAAGTAGCGCACCGCCGACGACGCCGAGCATCATCGCGGTCCGCTGCGTCTCGTCGGGCGTCATCGCCGGGTTGCGCGCCTCGACCTCGACGCGCGCCTTGGCGATCAGGCGGTCCAGCAGATCGTCGGCCTTGACGCCGAGCCCCTTGCGGCCCGACACCTCGACGAACGGCTTGCTCTCGTCCTGGCCGGTGTAGCCCAGCTCGCGCGCGGTGCGGTGCGAGAGCGCCACCATCTCGTAGGAGAAATGCGTCGAGCGATCGGCCTCGGCGCGGTGGCCGAGCGTGGCCAGCGCCTGCTTGAGCAGCTTCTGCAGGTAGCTCTGGCGCGTGTCGATCACGTTGTAGACGGCATGGGCGCGGCCGAACGTCGGCCGGTCCGGGCGATCGCCGCCCGGCGTGGTCGTGGTCGCCCACAGCGTGTCGCCGGCGAGGCGCGTCCCGAACGGCCGGTAGTTGAAGTCCTTCCCGAGCAGCCCGAGCTTCCAGTACTGGTAGGCGATGTCCTTGCCGACGTAGGTGACGGTGCCGTCGGAGCGCACGATGACCTTCTCGCGCTGTTCGGTGACGTCCTCGCCGTCCGCGCCTCTGGGCCCGCCTCCGCCGCCAGCGGCTTCGGCGCGGCGTCGACGCCGTCGCCGCTTCGCCGGCGTCCTCGTCGATCGGCATCACCCAGCAGCCGGCCAGCTTGCCCTCGGTCTGCTTGAACATCGTGCCGCTCTCGCGGAGCAGATCGAAGGCGGTGGCCCAGAACTTCAGGCGCAGGATGTCGCCCTCCCACGTCAGGAGGTCGTAGTCGACGTTGAGACGGGCCATCGTCGCCAGGTGGGCCCGCACGATGCGGTCGGCGATGAAGGCGCCGAGCGCGGCGGTGGCGTTGTCGCCGTGCTCGATGGCGTGCAGGGTCGCGCTGCGCACCTTCAGCCGCGCCTTGTCGCCGTCGTACCACTCGGTGACCCTCGCGTAGAGGTCCCAGCAGTAGTAGTCGAAGCGCGTCGTATCGGCGATCGCCCGCACCTCGTCGAGCGTCTTGTGCTCGAGGTGCTCGAAGCCGACGACGACGTCGGCGACCTGGACGCCGGTGTCGTCGATGTAGTTCTGCACCTCCACCGGCACGCCGCCGTAGCGCAGCAGCCGCACCAGGGTGTCCCCGAGCGTCGTGTTGCGCAGGTGACCGATGTGGGCGGCCTTGTTCGGATTGATGGCGGTGTGCTCGACGATCGCCTTCTCGGGCGGGAGCAGCGGCTCGGCGGCCGGCGTCGCGGCCTCGTCGCCGACACCGAGCAGGAGGCGGATCACGGCCGGGCGATCGAGGAAGACGTTGACGTAGCCGTTCGGCGTCGCCACGGCCTTGGTGATCCCCGGGATCGGGCCGAGCGCGGCGACGATCTCGGCGGCGATCGCCTTGCGGCGCCTTGCGCAGGCGGCGGGCCAGCTCGAAGGCGACCGGGCAGGCGAGGTCGCCCATCGCCCGGTTCGGCGGCGATTCGAGCACGATCGACGGCATCGCCGCCGGCTCGAGCGCGTAGGCGCGCAGCAGGGTGTCGGTCAGCGCGGCCCGCACCGCCGCATGGAAGCGTAGGATCACAAGTTCCTCGGTTTGACTCGATCGGATCGCTGCGGTACGATGCGCCGCATCACGCCATGGCCGCGCGCGCGCAGGCACGCTCGTACTCGTCCGGCGTGTTCACGTTCCAGAACATGACGCCCTCGGGATCGAAGGTGGCCACCACCTCCGGCTCGACGACGTCGACGCGTACGTCGTCGAACAGCCCCTGGACAGCCAGGGCGCCCGACGCGACGCGGCGATCGACGATCTCCCTCACGCGACGATTGTATGTCGCGCACAACGGGTGAAGACGATCCCCGCTCCGCGGCACCACGACGTCGGCGGAGTCGTCCCCGTCGAGGGCCCGGGCCAGGAGGAAGGCCAGGAACGGGCGCGACAGAAACGGCAGATCGCATGCCACAATGAGCGTGCACGAGGCATCGCCGGCACGATGGAGCGCGGCCTGGATGCCGCCGAGCGGTCCGCTGCCCGGGGGTGAGGTCGGCCACGCGCGACACGGCGGCGTGATCGTCGGGGACGGGGTCGGCGGCGGCGCCGATCAGGAAGATCGTCGTCGACGAGGCCGTGGAGCACGTCGATCTGCCGATCGCGGATGGTGCGGCCGCCGACGACGAGGCGGCCCTTGTCGGCGCCGTGCAGGCGGGTGGCGCGGCCGCCGGCCAGGATCGCCGCCGCGCAGGTGCGTCGGGCGGAGGGCGGCGTCGACATCTCGGCTCGGGAAGGCGGCGGGTGGCGAACCCCGCGGGGCGGCGACGATCGGCTCGGTACGTTACCAGAAAATGAGGGAACCGAGAATCGGGCGGCTCGTGATCGCGGCGCTCCATCAGGCCATCGCGGAAGCGCTCCCGCTGCGCCTGGAGTTCTACGAGAACTGGCTCAAGCCGCTCGGCTTGCTGCGCGAAGGCAAGCACATCGGGCCGGCGCCGTTCTCGGCCGCGCTGAGCTTCCTGCGGCGCGAAGACATCGGCCTCTACGAATCGATCACCAGCCGGGCCGGCGTGCTCGCCGCCGACTGGCGGTCGGACACGCTGCGCTGGTCGGGGCGCCGCTGGGCGGCGATGCTGCCGGAGGCGTGGCGCGTGCGGTCGGCGCTGCGCGCGTCGCGCCGCATCAGCCGCGCGGCGTATCCCGAACACGCGAGTCCGGTGCCGCGTGCGGTCGCGGGAAGCGCGCATCGAAATCACGCGGTCGGCCTTCTGTCAGGTTCGCGAAACGGTCGACCGGCCGCTGTGCACCTTCTACGCCGGCCTGGTGCGGCGGCTGATGGCGTCCTACGGCCTGGCGGCCACGGTGCGGCTGGAGAAGTGCCTGGCGACCGGCGGCAAGGTGTGCGTGCTCGCCATCACCTGGGAAGCGGGCGACACGTTCGGAGAGACGGCCGGATGACACGAACGCGACAGGTTGCGTCCGCGCTGGCCCTGGTGGCCGGCCTGGGTGCGGCGCCGGCCCGGGCCCAGACCGCGCTGGCCAGGCTGCGCCGGGCCAGACTGCGCCGGGCCCGGCCGCGCCGGCCCCGATCGCCGTGCCGCCCGGCACGACGCGGATGCTGATCGTGCCGTTCGAGGTCGCCGATCGCGATCCGCGGGCGGTCTGGCTGGGTGAGGCGGCGGCGGTGCTCCTCGGCGACGCCCTGCGCGCCATGCAGCTGCCGGCGCTGACGCGCGCCGAACGCGTCCGCGCCTTCGAGGAAGCGAACCTGCCGACCGCGGGCCGCCTGTCGCTGGCCAGCCTGGTGCGGGTCGGCCACCTCGTCCTGGCCAGCGATCTGGTGGTCGGCACCGTGCGCCTGAGCGGCGAGGAGCTGGTCATCGACGCCCGGCGCATCCGCCTCGATACGGGGCGGCTGGTCGAACAGACGACCGACCGCGCGCCGCTGCCGGAGCTCGTCGCCCTGCACGAGCGGGTCGCCCGCCGGCTGATGGGCCGCCAGCCGACCGCCGGCGGCACGCTCGACCGCGCCGGCCCTGCCGGCGGCGCGGGCCGTGCCGCTCGGCGCCTTCGAGAACTACATCAAGGGGCTGATCGCCGAGCAGCCGGAGGCCCAGATTCGCTTCCTGCAGGCGGCCCTGCGCCTCGCGCCGCAGGACGCGCGGGCCCATCTCGCGCTGGCCGAGGTCTACGCCGATCAGGGCGATCACGCCAAGGCGCTGGCCGAAGCGCAGGCGGTGCCGGCGACCGCGCCGCTCGGCCGCCGGGCGCGCTTCCTCGCCGGCCGGGCGCTCGTCGAGCTGGCGCGGCTCGACGACGCCTTCCAGACCTTCCGCGGGCTGGCCGACGACCGTCCTACCGCCGCCCTCTTCAACAACCTCGGCGTGATCCAGATCCGGCGCGGCGGCGACGCCGCAGACCGGCAAGCCGACCTACTTCTTCACCAAGGCGACCGAGCTCGATCCCGAGGAAGCCGACTATTTCTTCAATCTCGGCTACGCCTACTGGACGGAACGCGACGCCCAGGCGGCCATCTACTGGCTGCGCGAGGCCGTCCGCCGCAACACCGTCGACGGCGACGCCCACTTCGTCCTCGGCATCGCGCTGCAGGCGGCCGGCGCGGCGGGGGAGAGCGCCCGCGAGCTGGGGCTGGCCCGCCAGCTGTCGTCGAAATACGCCGAGTGGGAGAAGAAACCGGCCGGGACCGACCTCGTGCCCAAGGGGCTCGAGCGGCCCAGCCAGGATCTCGAGACCATGCACGGGCCCGCGCCTGGACGCGGCCCAGCTGACCAGCGCCCAGCGCGAACAGCAGGAGCTGGCGGCCTTCCACCTGGAGCGCGGCCGGCGGTTCTACGAGTCGGAGCACGATCGCGACGCCCTGATCGAGCTGCGCAAGGCCGTCTACCTGTCGCCCTACGCGGCCGAGCCGCACCTCCTGATGGGGCGCGTGCTGCTGCGGACCGGCCAGATCAAGGACGCCATCGACGCGCTGCGCATCGCCGTCTGGAGCCAGGACACGGCCGTCGGCCGGGTGGCGCTGGCCGAAGCGCTGCTCCAATCGGAGGACAAGGACGGGGCCCGGACGGAGGCGAACAAGGCCCTGACGCTCGATCCCAGCCTCGCCGAGGCTAAAGCCTTGCTCGTTCGGATCGATAAGCCGTAGGCGGAGTGTGCCCGCCGAGGCGGGTGCCCGCCTTCGTCCGCCGTGATGGCGGGCGAACTCGAAGCAGAGAACCGTTATGACCAGCGATGTCCATCGCCCTCGACGCCGGCGACGATGGCTTCCACGAGATTCAACTGAACGGCAAGCAGCTCGTCTTCCTCGGGATGGCGACGACGCTGGTGTCGGTCGTGATCTTCCTGTGCGGCGTGCTCGTCGGCCGCGGGGTCAAGCCGCTCGACACCGTGGCGCAGGCGGCCGGTCCGCAGGCCTTCGACACGCCGGTCGCCACCGCCTCGGTCGCGCCCGGCACGATCGCCACGCCGGCGCCCGGCGCCGGCCTCGGGCGGCTCCGGCTCCGGCACCGTCGCGGCAGGAGCCGCCGTGGCCGAGGGGGCGGCGGCCGAAGGCACCGAGCCGACCCCGCTCGGCGACGAGGTCGACGCGCCGGTGCCGATCACCGAGGTCGCTGCGGCGGCGACGCCGCCGGCGCCGCCCAAGACGATCGCCCCCGTCGAGTCGAAGGCGCCGCCCAAGGTCGAGCCGAAGGAGACGGCCAAGCCGAAGACCGCGCCCGTGCAGGCGACCGTCGTCCCGCCGGCCGCCGCGAAGCCCGTGCCCGTCGCGCCGGCCCGAGCCGACGCCGGTTCCGGCGGCGGTCACGGCCACCGCGCCCGCGGCGGCGAACGGCAAGATCGCCGTCCAGGTCGGGGCCTTCAAGACGCGCAACGAAGCCGACGCGCTGGCCAAGCGGCTCAGCGGCCGCGGGTATGCTGTCTACGTGATGGCGCCGACCAGCGACGGCAAGAACGTCTTCCGCGTCCGCGTCGGCAACTACGCCACCGCCGACGAGGCGCAGCGCGTCAGCGCCAAGCTGACGTCGCAGGAGAAGCTGAAGCCCTGGATTACGCGCTAGCCGCGCTCTCCGGCGCGCTCTTCGCCCTCGCCTTCCCCGGTTCGGCCATCCAGCCCTCGGCTGGGTGGCCCTCGTGCCGCTGCTGATCGTGCTGGGCCGCCCGGCGCGATCCGAGCGCCGGCCGGTCCTGCTCGGCCTCCTCACCGGCATCATCGGCTTCAGCGGCACGCTCTACTGGCTGACCGACGTCATGACGACGTTCGGCGACCTGTCGAGCGGCGTCGCCGTCGGCGTGGCGCTCCTCCTGATCGTCTATCTGTCGCTCTACCCGGCGCTGTTCGCGCACGTGGTCGGGCGCGGCGTGCGCACGTTCGGCCCGCGCGCGCTCTGGGCGGCGCCGCTCGTCTGGGCGGCGGCCGAGTGGGCCCGCGGCCACGTCATGACCGGCTTTCCGTGGGTGCCGCTCGGCAACAGCCAGATCGACGTGACCGCGATCGCCCAGACGGCCAGCCTGGTCGGCGTCTACGGCCTGTCGGCGGTGGTCGTGCTCGGCAGCGTGGCGATCGCGTGGCTGGTCGTCGCGCCGCCCGGCCGCGGCGCGCCTGCTGCCGGTCGGCTGGCGTGGCCGTGCTGCTCGGCGGCCTCGCCGCTCTGGGGCTGGCAACGCGTCGGCAGCGGCGCGCTCCTGACCGCCGGCACGCCGATCCGCGTCGGCGCTGGTGCAGGGCAACGTGGCGCAGGGGCAGAAGTGGGACCCGGCCTTCGAAGACCGGATCTACCGCCGCTACCTGGCGATGTCGCGCGAGGCCGTGGCCCGCGGCGCCACGCTGGTGATGTGGCCGGAGTCGGCGACGCCGTTCTTCTTCGAGGAGCATCCCGCGGCCGAGGCGACCCGGCTCCTCGCCCGCGAGACCGGCGCCAGGCTCTTCATCGGCAGCGACCAGATCGAGCGCGGCGCCAAGCCGCGCCTCTACAACAGCGCCTTCCTCATCCAGCCGACCGGGTCGGTCGGCGGCATCTACCGCAAGATGCACCTCGTCCCGTTCGGCGAGTACGTGCCGCTCGAGTCGATCCTGTCGTTCGCCGGCCCGCTGGTCGAGCAGGTCGGCGGCTTCGCGCCGGGCCAGACGCTGACCGTCTTCCACCTGCGCGAGGGCGGCTCACCACCGGCATCTGCTACGAGGCCGTGTTCCCCGAGCTGTCCCGCCAGGCGGTGCTGCGCGGCAGCCAGCTGCTGACGTCGATCACCAACGACGCCTGGTTCGGCCGCAGCTCGGCGCCGTGGCAGCACCTGGCGATGGCCCGGATGCGCTCGGTCGAGACGGGCCGCTACCTGGCCCGCGCCGCCAACACCGGCGTCAGCGCCATCGTCGATCCCTACGGCCGGGTGATCCGGCAGACCGCGCTCTTCGAGGACGCGGTCGCCGTCGGCGAGGTCCGATTTCTCGACGGGACCACGCCCTACGTTAGAATCGGGGACGTCGTCCCCTGGGCCGGCCTCGTCGTCGCGCTCGGCCTGTGGGGCTCGAGCGTGCGCCGTCGGCGCCGTCCCGCATCCGCCCCCTCGTCCGTCGTGCCGCCGCCGTCAGGAGATCCGCGTGCCGTCCATCGATCGTGAAGAGCAGCTGCGCCGCTACGAAGACCTCATGAAGCGGTCGGCCGCGATGCGGAGTTATCTTTGACGCAGCACGTCCCGCGGAAGAACTGACCCGCATCGAAGCCAGGATCGGCGAGCCCGATTTCTGGAAGGACCAGGCCGAGGCGCAGCGGATGATGCAGCGCCGGCGGCGCCTCGAGGAAGACGTCACGCTCGATCGCGTCGCTGGCCCGCCGCGCCGAGGACCTCAAGGTGCTCGCCGACTGGGTGCAGCAGGGCGAAGCCGTCGAAGCCGAGCTCGCCGGCGGCCTCGACGAGCTGCAGCGCGAGGTCGAAGCCGGCGAGATCAAGAAGATGCTCGGCGGCGAGCACGACGCGCGCAACGCCATCATCTCGATCCATCCGGGCGCCGGCGGCACCGAGTCGCAGGACTGGGCCGAGATGCTGCTGCGGATGTACCTGCGCTGGGCCGAGCAGCGCGGCTTCAAGACCGAGGTGGTCGACTACCTGCCCGGCGACGAAGCCGGCATCAAGTCGGCGACCGTCGACGTCACCGGCGAGTACGCCTACGGCCTGCTGATGGCCGAGGTCGGCGTCCATCGCCTGGTCCGCATCTCGCCGTACGATTCGGCCAAGCGCCGGCACACGTCGTTCGCCTCGCTCTACGTCTGGCCGGAGCTGCCCGAGGACGTCGAGATCGTCATCGACGACAAGGACCTGCGCGTCGACACCTACCGGTCGAGCGGCGCCGGCGGCCAGCACGTCAACGTCACCGACTCGGCGATCCGCCTGACGCACCTGCCGACCGGCATCGTCGTGTCGTGCCAGAACGAGCGCTCGCAGCACAAGAACCGCGCCTCGGCGATGAAGGTGCTGAAGTCCCGCCTCTACGACCTCAAGCTGAAGGAACAGCAGGCGGCGATGGACAAGCTGGGCGGCGAGAAGAAGGAGATCGGCTTCGGCAGCCAGATCCGCAGCTACGTGATGCAGCCGTACCAGATGGTGAAGGACCTGCGCTCGCGCCACACCACCGGCGACGTCCAGGGCGTCCTCGACGGCGAGCTCGATCCGTTCATCAAGGCGTTCCTGATGGGCAAGGCGAGCGGGACGCTGGGCCAGGCCGTCGCCGACGACGACGACGCCTGAGCACGTCCGTGTCCATGTGCCGTTGGTTCATGGCCGTCGCAGTCGCGCTCGTGGTGGCGGCGTGCGGCCAGCCGCCACAGGGGCCGCCGCCACCGGTCACGCCGCCGCCATCCGCACCGCCGTCCGTGCTGCCGTCAACGGTGGGCCTGGCCGGCTCCTTCACCGATGTCCACGTCCTGGCGGAGGGCACCGAGGCCACGGTCTTCTACAAGACGCGCACGTCGCTCACCGACTGCGCCGCCCAGGCCAGGGAGATGCCGCTGGTCTGGCACGAGCATGTCCGCGGGCCGTTGACGAGCGCGCCGTGGACGCAGGTGACGCTCTGGCCGGAAGAGCCGTCGGACAGGTCGGCGAGCTTCACGTTCCGCGGGACGCCTCGGGCACGTGGTGTGCCGATGCGCCGTGCGCGGTCAGGATCGCGCCCTGAGCCGAACGTGGCACGGCGTCGAAGGCGGGCCTGGCGCGCCGCCTCCGCAACCGTGCCACTTCGCGGTCAGAACCCGCAGTGGCCGGGGTCTGGCGCGTCCACCCGGCGCACCGCGTCCGCGGGGACGACCTGAACCGTGATCGTCCGTGCCTCCACGGTGCCTTCGTTCCTGATGACGTGGACGTGGCCACCACCGGGATCGACGAAGCCCATGCCCACCGTGTATGTGCGCGGCGCGCAGCGTGGCATCGTGGCCTTCGTAGGTGGTGACTGTCCCGGCGGTGACGATGATCAGGCTGTGGCCGGGATGCGTGTGCCAGCCGGTGGTGCCTCCCGGCGCCCACACGTTGCTCTGCACGTAGACGTCCGAATCGCCGCTGGTTCTCTGCCAGGACAGCCAGACGTCGCGGTTGTGGCGCGACTTCCAGAAGTCCGGCGGCACCAAGTGGTTGAACGCGTTGATGTCGTCGAAGCGGCCCACGGCCAGCGTCGTGCCCACGAACCCGGACGCGGGGGTGGCCAGCACGGGGCCCGGTCATCGAGGCCGCGATCGTGAGCGCGGTCCCCAGCAGCATCGTCGTCATCGGTCGTCGCATGGTGTCTCCCTTCAGCGCGTGCTCACGTAGAGGTCGCTTCCGCCGTAGCCGCCGGGCCGCGCCGACTGGAAGACCAGCGTCTCGGCGTCGGACGACAGCGACGGGAAGACCTCGACGAACTCGGTGTTGAGCTGCGGCCCGAGGTGCGACGGGCGCCGACCACGGCTCGTCGATCGACTTCCGGAAGGCGTGCCAGAGGTCGAAGTCGCCGAGGCCGCCCGGGTCGGCCCGACGCGAAGATGATTTCGAGGCCGTCCCGCCGGACCGCGGGCGTCAGGTCGGGCTGCGGGCTGCTCAGCTCGGCGACCAGCGCGGGCGGCCCGGCCCAACCGCCGGGCACCGAGCCGACGTAGAGGTCGAGACCTCCCACGCCGCCCGGTCGAACGCTGGCCAGATAGAGCTGCGGGATCGGGCCGGGGCCGCGCTCGACGAAGCTCGGGCCGGCATCGGTCGCCGCCGTGTTGATGCCCGAGCCCAGGTTCACCGGCGCCTGCCAGCCGACGTCGTCGGACGGGTCGGGGCGCCACGAGACCCAGATGTCGAAGCCGCCCAGGCCGCCGGCGCGGTCGGTGGCGAAGAACAGCAGGCGGCGATTGCGCGACAGCGCCGGCGAGCGCTCGTTGGCGGCCGTGTTGATCGCCGGCCCGAGGTTGGCGGCAGGCTCCCACGGGGCATGGCGGTTCGGCCGCCTCGAGACCCAGAGATCCTCGAGCCCGTGCGACTCCGGCCGCGTTCGAAGAGAAGTAGAGCGCCAGCCCGTCGCTCGAGAGGTGAGGCGCCGTGTCCTCGAACGCCGAGTTCACCTCGGCGCCGATGTTCAGGGGCGGTGACCAGTCGAAGCCGCGGGCGGCGTCGAGCGCGTCGGCTATGCCCGCCGCCATGACGAGGGCGAGGCCCATTCCGATGGGGGTGAGCGTTGCCGTCAATCGTCCGTACCCGTTGCGCATGATGCGTGCCTCCATGCGGCACCGTGGGGGCGGCACCGCGATGGCGGGAAGCATCGGCGCGCTGCGGCGCCGCCTCAAGCGGCAAAGCACGACACGCGGCCGATGCCGCGGGATGTCGTGCCGTGCCGCCTCGTCACGCCGGATTGCCGGCCCGACACCGCGAGGGATAATGGCCACGCCGATCAAGGGGGAACCGCGGATGTCCGTGCCCGCCGAGGAATCAGGACCGGGCTCGCCAGCGATCGCCGACGCGCATGGCTCCCGCCTGGACTCCTGGAAGGAAATCGCCACCCACCTCGGGCGGGACGTCCGGACCGTCCAGCGCTGGGAAGCGCGCGACGGGCTGCCCGTCCGCCGCCTGCAGCACAGCAAGACCGGTTCGGTCTTCGCCTACGCCGCCGAGCTGGATGCGTGGCGCGATGGCCGCGACCCCCGTGCCGAGGAGCGGCGATCAAGCGAAACGGCCGTCATGGCTGCTGGGCGGTGGCGGTTGTGGGCGGCCGCTGCCGCGCTGATCAGCGGTGCGGCGATCGCCATCGCCCTGGTGGCCGCCCGGGCCAGGCCGCGTCGGCGGCCGACAAGGACTCGTTGCCACGACTCCGCTCGGTCGCCGTGCTGCCGCTCGCCGACCTGTCGGCGACCGGCGAGCCGGGCTACTTCGCCGACGGCATGACCGAAGCGCTGATCGCGCACCTGTCGACCGCCAGCGACCTGCGCGTGATCGCGCGCACGTCGGTGATGCAGTTCCGCGGCGCCCGGGCGTCGGCCGGGGAGATCGCCAAGGCGCTGAACGTCGATGCCGTCATCGAGGGGGCCGTGCACCGCGCCGGGAATCGCGTGCGCGTCACCGCACGCCTCGTGCGCGGAGACACCCAGGAAACCGTCTGGTCGGGCACCTACGATCGTGACCTGCCGGACGTCCTGACGTTGCAGAGCGAGGTCGCCACGGCCATCCTGCGTGAGGTGGAGGCTGCCGTGCGGCCGCAGCCGCCGGCCCGGCCGAGCCCCCGGCCAGTCGCCGGCGACGTCTACGACGCCTATCTCAAGGCGCGGTTCGGCCTCAACAAGCGGAATCGCACGCCCGCCGACGTGCAGGAGAGCATTCGGCTGTTCGAGGGCGTCATCGTGCGGGACGCCACCTTTGCGCAGGCGCACGCCGGGCTGGCCGCCGCCTACCAGGCGTCGGGCGCCACCTCCATCGGCGCGCTGCCGGTCGTCGACACGATCCCCAAGGCCGCCGACGCGGCCCGTCGGGCGCTGGCCCTCGATCCGCAGCTTGGGGAAGCGCATCGCATCCTCGCCCAGGCCGACGAACAGGCGTGGCGCTGGCCGTCGGCGGAAGCGCACTATCGCAGCGCCATCGCCGTCGATGCCAACGACGCGAGCGCGCATCTGGATCTCGGCGCACACCTGCTCTATCAGGGGCGCATCGAGGAAGGGCTGGCCCTGGCCCGGCACGGCCGCGCGCTCGATCCGCTGTGGCCCGATCGAACCGTCCGGCTCGCGTGGCTGCTCTACCAGGCGCGCCGCTACGACGAAGCCATCAGGGAGCTGCGCACGGTCCTCGCCGCCGATCCGGACCAGGTGCAGGCGCTGTGGTTCCTCGGCTTCGCCCTGATCGAGGCGTCCCGGTTCGACGAGGCGGTGCAGACGGCGGAGCGGGCCGTCGCGGTGTGGGATCGGAATCCGGCGGCGCTCTCACTGCTGGCGAGGGCCTACGCGCGGGCCGGTCGAGCGCGCGGACGCCGCCGCCATCATCGACGAGCTGCGGCGGCGCGGCCGCGAAGGCTACGTGCCACCCGCGGTCTACGTGCATGCCTATCTCGGGACCGGCGACAACGAGCGGGCCCTCGACGCGCTGGAGCGGGCGTATCAGGAGCACTCGAACATCGTCCGGTTCCTGAAGACGCATCCGCTGTTCGATCCGATCCGCAGCCACCCGCGCTTCACGGCGCTGTCGCGCCAGGTCGGCCTGCCGTGAGGCGCTCGCGCCCACAGGCTGCTACGGACTGCCGAAGCCGGCGCCCGGCTGGGTGCCGGCGATGAAGGCTTCCTTGAGGGCGCCCTCCGCGCTCGGGTCGACCGGTGCACCGCTGTGGCGATCGATCGGCAGGAAGACGACGTTGGCCGGCACGGCGAACTCCGGCGGCGTCTTCCGATCGCCGATCCAGGTCTTCATGACGTCCATCCAGATCGGCAGCGCCGCGGTGGCGCCGCTCTCGCCGTTGCCGAGCGATTTCTTCCGGTCGTAGCCGACCCAGACGCCGATGGTGATCTCGGGGTCGAAGCCGACGAACCAGGCGTCGGTGAAGTCGTCGGTGGTGCCGGTCTTGCCGCCCATCGGCCACTTGAGCGACGCCGCCCGCGCCGCGGTGCCGCGATCGACGACGCCGCGGAGCAGGTGCGTCATGACGTAGGCGGTGTCGGCGCGCAGCGCCTCGGTCGAGGTCGGCCGGTTCTCCTCCAGCACGTTGCCCTGGCGATCGGCGACGCGGACGATCTCGAACGGCGTCACCCGCACGCCCTGGTTCGGGAAGACGGCGAACGCGCTGACCACTTCCTGCAGCGTGGCTTCCGAGGAGCCGAGCGCCGAGGACAGGTAGGGCTGCACCTTGGACGTGAAGCCCAGCTTGGCGGCGTAGTTCGCGACTTCGGTCGGGCCCAGCGCCTCCATCAGGCGAACGGTGGGCACGTTGCGTGATTGCTCGAGCCCGCGTCGCAACGTGATCGGGCCCTCGAACTTCTTGTCGTAGTTGAGCGGCTGATACAGCGGCTGGCCTGGTCCGGCCGACCAGGAGGCCGGGCTGTCCTGCAGGATGCTCACCGGCGTGAAGCCGCGATCGATCGCCGTCGCGTAGACGATCGGCTTGAAGGTCGAGCCGAGCTGCCGCATCGCCTGCGTGGTGCGGTTGAAGCGGCTCAGCTCGAAGCTGCGGCCACCCACCATCGCCATCACGCGACCGGTCCGATTGTGCACGGCCAGCACGGCGCCCTGGAACTCCGGCTCCTGATCGAGCGAGCCGCCGAACTTCTTCGCGGCGGCATCCGCCGCGGCGACGAGCACCCGGACGACGTCGCCGGGGGCGAGGAAGGCGCCGGTCGTCTTGCCGGTCCAGGCGTAGTCGGGCCGCGCCAGCTCGCCGGTCAGCGCGCCGGCGCGGACGCTGATGGTGGGCCCGTCGACGCCGGTCACCACGGCGACGACCGAGGTGCCGATGGCGGGCACGCCGCTCTTGGCGCTCCAGGCCGCCCAGCTCGGATGGGTGTAGGTGTCGACCGCGGCCGCGTCGACGTGCACCGGCTTGCGGAAGCCGTGCCGGCGATCGATGCGCCGCATGCCGTCGGCGAGCGCCGCCTCGGCGGCGTGCTGCAGCTTCAGATCGAGGGTCGTGTAGACGGCCAGCCCGTTCTCGTAGAGCTGCTGGGCGCCGTAGCGCTCCTCGAGCTGCTGCCGCACTTCCTCGACGAAGAAGGCGGCGTCGGTGTCGAGCGCGGGCCGGCCGGCGGTGACGATCGGCGCCTTCTTCGCCTGCTCGGCGCGCTCGCGGGTGATGAAGCCGGCATCCGCCATCTGGCCGAGCGCATAGTTGCGCCGCCGCATGGCGTTGGTGAGGTTGACGTAGGGGCTGTGGCGGGCCGGTGCCTGGATGATGCCGGCGAGCAGCGCAGCCTCCTCCAAGGTCACGTCCTTGGCCGCCTTGCCGAAGTAGAGCCGGGCCGCCGCCTCGACGCCGTAGGTGCCGTGCCCCCACGGAATCTGGTTGCAGTAGAGGGTGACGATCTCGGGCTTGGTGTAGCGCTTCTCGATCTGGATCGACAGCACCGCTTCCTTGATCTTGCGTTCCCAGGTCTTGTCGTCGTTCAGGAACAGCTTGCGGGTCAGCTGCTGAGTGAGCGTGCTGGCGCCGGCGCGCTTGTTCTCGAGGAGATCCCGGGCCAGCGTCACGATGATGCGCGTGATGCTGAGCCCCATGTGCGAGTCGAACTCGGCGTCCTCGGCCGCCATGATGGCCTGCCGCATCACCGGCGGGATTTGGTCGTAGGTGATGACGATGCGGCGCTGCGTCGCGAACTCGCCGACGACCTCGCCGCCGGCGGCGTAGACGCGGGTGATGGTGCTCGGCGCGTAGTCGTCGAGCGCCGAGATCTGCGGGCAGGTCGCTGGTGTAGACGACGAGCACGCCGGCGACCGTGCCGCTGGCCGCTGCGAGCACGAACAGCAGCGCGATGGCGAAGCGGCGGAGGAAGCGGCCGACGGCGCTCATCGAGACCGGGACAGGGCGCTACGGATGACGGCGGACCGCTCCGCCGCCGCGCGATCCGCCGCTGTCGCTGCCGCGGCTGCCGCCGCGATCGCCGCTGCCGGCGCCACGGTCACCGCTACTGCGATCGGCGCCGCCCGAGCGGGGCGTGGCGCTGCGTTCCGGCGGCGTGCTGTCGCGCGAGCCGCCGCGAGGGGCGCGGGCGCCGTCGCCGTCGCCGTCGTCGCGCCGCGAGGGCGGATCCTGACGTGAGCCCGGGTGGCGCGACCCGGGCTTCGGATCGCTCATCCCCGGGCTGCGATCGCGGTCGGGATCGCCCGACCGGCCGGGCGTGTCGCGGACGCGATAGCCGGGCCCGGCGTAGCCCGGACCGGCGCGGCCGTCGCTGTCGCGATCGGTGTCGCCATCGCGGTCGCGGTCACGTCGATCGCGCCACACGCCGTTCGGCGATCGGACCGGCGATTCATCGGCGGGCGCCCGCCGATAAACGTTGCCTTCGTCAGTGGCCGGCTGGCCGGGGCGCTGCATGTAGGGACGGGCGCGCTCGTACGGCGACTCGTTGGGCGTGTTCTCCTCGGAGGCGGTCCCGCGCGGCACCGCGTAGCCGCCGCGGCTGTCGCGATCGGAGCCGTAGGCGCCGTAGCTGCGCGGGCTCGTCGTCGAGACGCCGCCGCTGGCGGGCCGGCGATCGGAGCCGGGTGCGGCCGTTGAGGCCAGCGTTGGCGCGCGACGGATACGGCGAGCGCGGCGGGGCGATGCCCGGGCCGCGATGCTGCAGGATGAACGCCGGGCGCTCGCGACCGAGGCGGCCGCGGTCGGCGAACACGGACGCGACCGCCGAGCGGCCGAACGACGTGCGCGGGATCACCGTCCACGCGCGATACGGGTCGCGCCAGCGGGAGGTGTAGGTGCGATCGTAGGCGAACACGCCGAGCACCGGGCGTCCGTTCCAGCCGAGCGGGCACCAGCCGACGTAGTCGGACGCGACCGCCCAGTAGACCCACGCCGCGCCCCAGCGCCGCGAGGGAATCCAGTGCCAGCCACGCGCGCCGAGGTTCCAGCGCCCGTAGTGATGGGTGGGGTAGGCCCACACGTCGCCGCCCGCGATCCATGTCCAGCCGTAATTCGACGAGTAGTCCCAGCGGCCGTCGTAGTAGGGCCGCCAATCCTCGGTGGTGTGCGTCGGATACCAGACGGCGCCGTAGGTCTCGTCGTTCTGCCAGCTGCCGTGACGATCGAAGGTGGCGGCGTAGCCGGACAGCTCGGCGGGCAGGTATTGGCGTGACGCGTATTGGCCGCTCTGCCACAGCGCCTCACGCTCGGCGGCCCACTTTTCGAGCGGGGTCTGGCCGGCGTTGTGCCACTCCGGCGTCGACGGCGCGGCGCCGTCTCGAGCGATGGCGCGGTGGCCTTGCGGGACCAGGACGTTGCCGCCTTCACTCGCCAATGACGCTTGGCCGCGCAGCACGAACAGCTCGACTTCGACGACGTCGGTGCCGCCGATGGCGACGCGATACTCGCCGTCGTCCTGGAACTCGACGGCGGCGCCGGGGCCGTCGATCAGCAGCGGCTCGTCGCTGTCGATCGTCGCCGTGACGCGGACGAACAGTCGGCCGCGGACCAGGCGCAGGGCCATCGGATCGCCGAGCTCGACTTCGCTGAAGCGGTCGACATAGACCTGGGTGCCATTCGGGAAGGCGAGCTCGATGCGGCCAGCTTCCGTGCGCAGCCGATCGCCCGGCACGATGGGGACGCCGCGCTCGGCCGTTTCGCTCTCGCCTTCGCGATCGAGCCGGGCCACGCCCTCGACGGCGGCGAGGTAGGCCGGCGCGCGCGTCTCGCCTTCGGGCTGCGGTTGATTGGTGGGCGCCTGGATGCCGGCTTGCGGCAGCTCGACCTGCGTGTCCTGCCCGCTCGACGCGGCGGGGAGCAACAGGACGGCAGAGAGCGTCAGGGCGCCAGCGGAAAGAAGACGGAACGCCTTCGGGAGAGCGATCACTGCTGGGCTCATCGAACCCTCACTGGAAGTCCTGTGCTGGCGGCAGAGACTTCAACCAACTGGCCCTCCGAGTATAGCAGGAACAGCCATTTCGCCCTTCTGGCGGGCCTTCTAGCCGGACCGAGATTTCTCATGGTTGAGTATTGACACGAATACGCTCAGGTTTTATACTGCCTGTGTTGTTAGCGAGACTTCGAGGCAGAGAGACATCACTATGAGCAAAATCATTGGCATCGACCTGGGCACCACCAACTCCGTCGTCTCCGTGATGGAGGGCGGCGAAGCCATCGTCATTCCGAACGCCGAAGGGAGCCGCATCACCCCGTCGGTCGTCGGCTTCGCCAAGTCGGGCGACCGCCTGGTCGGCCAGGTGGCCAAGCGCCAGGCGGTGACCAACCCCGAGAACACGGTCTTCTCGATCAAGCGCTTCATGGGCCGCCGCTTCGACGAAGTGAGCGACGAGATGCGCATGGTCCCCTACAAGGTGGGCAAGGCCTCGAACGGTGACGTGCGCATCGAGGCGGGCGGCAAGGACGGCGGCTTCGCGCCGCCCGAGATCTCCGCGATGATCCTGACCAAGCTGAAGGAGTCGGCCGAGGCCCACCTCGGTCAGCCGGTCACGCGGGCCGTCATCACCGTCCCTGCCTATTTCAACGACGCGCAGCGCCAGGCGACCAAGGAAGCCGGCAAGATCGCCGGCCTCGACGTCGCCCGCATCGTCAACGAGCCGACCGCGGCCGCGCTGGCCTACGGCCTCGACAAGAAGAAGGACGAGACGATCGCCGTCTACGACCTCGGCGGCGGCACCTTCGACATCTCGATCCTCGAAGTGGGCGAGGGCGTGGTCGAAGTCAAGTCCACCAACGGCGACACCCACCTCGGCGGCGACAACTTCGACCAGCGGATCATCGAGTGGATCATCGCCGAGTTCAAGAAGAGCGACGGCATCGACCTGGGCAAGGACCGCATGGCGCTCCAGCGCCTGCGCGAGGCCGCCGAGAAGGCCAAGATGGAGCTCTCCGGCGTGATGGAGACCGACATCAACCTGCCGTTCGTCACGGCCGACCAGTCGGGCCCCAAGCACCTGTCGATGAAGCTGACCCGGGCCAAGTTCGAGGGCCTGGTCGAGGACCTGCTGCAGCGGACGATGGGTCCGGTCAAGCAGGCCCTGGCCGACGCCGGCATCGATCCGTCCAAGATCGACGAGGTCGTCCTCGTCGGCGGCTCGACGCGTATCCCGCGCGTCCAGGCGATCGTCAAGCAGTACTTCGGCAAGGATCCGCACAAGGGCGTCAACCCGGATGAAGTCGTCGCCATCGGCGCCGGCCTCCAGGCGGGCGTGCTCGCCGGCGAGGTCAAGGACCTGCTGCTGCTCGACGTGACGCCGCTGTCGCTCGGCATCGAGACGCTGGGCGGCGTGATGACCACGCTGATCACCCGCAACACGACCATCCCGACGCGGAAGAGCGAGACGTTCTCGACCGCGACCGACGGCCAGACCAGCGTGGAAGTGCACGTGCTGCAGGGCGAGCGCCAGATGGCGCGCGACAACCGCACGCTCGGCAAGTTCCACCTGGACGGCATTCCGCCGGCGCCGCGCGGCCTGCCGCAGGTCGAGGTGACGTTCGACCTCGACGCCAACGGCATCGTCAACGTGTCGGCCAAGGACAAGGCCACCGGCAAGGAGCAGAAGATCACCATCACCGCGTCGTCCGGCCTCAGCAAGGACGAGGTCGAGAAGATGCGGAAGGACGCCGAGCTGCACGCCGAAGAGGACAAGCAGCGCCGCGAGGAGGTCGAGACCCGCAATCAGGCGGATCAGGCCATCTACCAGGCGGAGCGGACCCTCACCGACGCCGGCGAGAAGCTCACGGCGGACGACAAGGCGCCGGTCGAAGCCGCCGTGCAGTCGCTCAAGACGGCGCTCGAGCAGAACGACCAGGCGGCGATCACGAAGGGCGTCGAGGAGCTCACCAAGGCGCAGCACAAGGTCGCCGAAAAGCTCTACAGCCAGGCGCAGGCACCGGGGCTGACACGCCCGGAGCGGAGCAGGCGCGCGGCGCCGGGGCGTCCGGTGGCGGCAGCGCCGCCGACAGCGGCGACGTCATCGACGCCGAAGTCGTCGAGGACAAGAAGTAACCACGGACGGGCTCAGCTTTCAGACGGCCATGGACCTTTACGTCGCCCTCGGCCTCGGTCGCGGTGCGTCGCTCGGTGACATCCGGCGGGCGTACCGGCGGCTCGCCCGCCGGTACCACCCGGAGGTCAACCCGGGTAACGACGACGCGGAAGCGCTCTTCCGGCGCATCGTCGAGGCCTACGAGACGTTGAGCCATCCCGATCGGCGGCGCGCCTACGACACCGGCGTCGCGCCGGACGCGCCGTCGGCGGAACCGACAGAGGCGCCGGCGTTCGCCTTCGAAGGCTTCGATTTCACGGCGCGCGCCCAGGGCGACCAGGCCTCCACGTTCGGCGACCTGTTCGCCGACGTGGTTCGGCGCCGCCGCGGCCGCGGTTACCGACCAGGGGCGGGGCGCCGATCTCCACGTCGACATCACCGTGCCGTTCTGGATGGCGGTCGAGGGCGGCACGGTGCGGTTCCCCGTCACCCGCCGCGGCCGCTGCGGCGGCTGCCAGGGCGAAGGCCGGCTACCGGCACCGGGCGTCCCTTGTTCGACCTGCAGCGGGACCGGCACCGTCCGCACCGCCCGCGGCCACATGGTGTTCCGCAAGGCGTGCACGCAGTGCGACGGCACCGGCGCGGCGAGCTTCGCGGCGTGTCCGGCCTGCGGCGGGGCGGGTGTGGCGATGCGCTCGGACCCGGTGGCGGTCGCGGTGCCGGCCGGCGTGCCGGACGGCGAGCGGATCCGCGTTCCCGGCGACGGCAACGCCGGCGGACGCGGTGCCGCGCCGGGCGATCTCTACGTCTCCGTGCACGTCGAGCCCGATCCGCGGTTCCGCCGCGACGGCGACGACCTGCACATCGACGTGCCGCTGGCCATCCACGAAGCGGCCTTCGGCGCCCGCATCGACGTGCCATCGCCGGGCGGGTCGTGCCGGCTGAAGGTGCCGCCGGGCACGCAGTCCGGCCAGCAGTTCCGCGTCCGCGAGAAGGGCATGCCGTCGCCGCGCCACGGGCGGATCGGCGACCTCGTGGCGACCGTGCGCCTCGTGCTCCCGCCCATGAACGACGAACACACGCGCACGCTGATCCGGGCGCTCGCCGGGACCTATCCCGCCGACGTCCGCGCTTGGCAGGGGTGACCAGCGATGGCCAAGGGAACCGGCAAGGCCTATTACATGATCAGCGTGGTGGCGCAGCGCTACAACATCCACCCGCAGACGCTCCGCCTCTACGAGCGTGAGGGCCTGCTGAAGCCGTCGCGCACCGACGGCAACACGCGCCTCTACTCGGACGACGACCTCGAGCGGCTCGAGACCATCCTGTCCCTCACGCGCGATCTGGGCGTCAACCTCGCCGGCGTCGAGATCGTCCTCAACATGCGTGAGCGCATCGAGCAGATGCAGGGCGAGGTCAACGAGTTCATGCAGTACGTGAAGCGCGAGATGGTCAAGGGCCTGGGCGACTGGGAGCAGCGCCTGAACACGGCGATGGTCAAGTCGGCGCCGGGCGGCCTCGTGCTGCACGAGCCGCGACCGGCCGCGCTCCGGCGAGGCGGCGACGCGGACCTCGTCGACGACGAGCCGCCGATCGTGGTCGCAAGACCGCACGGATCGGTAGCGGCCGGGGCCCCGCACCGCCAACAGGGCGTAGGCGCCCTGAGGCTGCGCGGGCATTCCCTCCGCGCTCCACTTCCGCAAGCCGGTAGACCGCGCTCCAGCTGACGTCGGCCGCCGTTCGCGCCCCACAACGGCGCATCGAGCGGCCACAGCTGTCGTCGCCGGACCGAAACCGGTCGCGCCTTCGCGCGACCTGCCGGCGCAGGCGCGCGCTCTACGCCCGCGCCGTCGCGCTCCAGGAACGCCCGCGCCGCCTCTGCGCCCTGACGGCTGTGCAGACGATGCGCTTCAGTCGACGCTCCCCGGCTGAGCACGCCCGGCCGCGACATTTCCAGACACTCAGTGATCACGAGTCGCCGCCCTCAGAGCGCGTGGCCCAGGCGTCCGACGCCCGCAGAAACTGGTCCGGACGGGCATACACCGCGAGGTGCGGCCAGACGAGATGGCTGTTGCTCGCGACGAGCCGTCGGCTCCCCGTCAGCGCGCGTGTGCCGACGGTGTAGGGCGTGCTCGCCGGCCCAGGCAGTCGATTCGGGGTGCTCTCGCGACGGCAGCCGCTCATGGGCAGCGCCTGCGCAGCGGACGCGATGCCGACCGCGCAGCAGGTCGGGCTGCTACGTGGAGCCAGCGCAAGCTGCCTTCGGTTCGCGCAGCGCCGCGATCGGACTGACACGGCAGAGCTCGGTGATGGCGTTCACCGTCGACGCCAGCGCCTCATAGTGGCCAACCCGCGCAAGCGAGGAGCGATCTCGTCGAGACCAGCGCTCTGCGAAGCGCCCGGCCTGCTTCAGGTCCGGACCCATCGCCAACGAGCATGCAGCGACGAGCGCACCACGGCGGGGGGTCTCGCAATAGCCGTCGAGCACGGCAGCGGCCGCTTTGTCGCCGATGTCGCCGAGCGCTTCGGCGACACACGTCCGCACGAGCGAGTTGCGGTCAGTAGCGGCCTGCAGCAACGCGGAAGGCGCGCGCCGCCGATTGCAGAGCAGACGACCCAGCGCTTCAGCAGCCTCGCACCGGATCTCGATCGAGCGGTCGGCCCGTGACTCGGCGATGTCTGCAGCGTCGGTGATGCGCCATGGTCTCGTCCGCAGCAGATGCGCGCGCTCGGTGACGCTCAGGGCCGTTCGAAGGACTGACCGGGTCTTGGCGCGGGCCATCGTCCGAAGTATTTCATGCCTCGTTGGCCCCCTGCAGCGGCTGCATGGTCGGCGCGCGGGACGCCTGGGCCTCGGCAGCGATGCGTGCGCGAGGCTCGAGTGCCGCTGCGAGGGGCCTACCGGCGCGCGCGGAGCGTCGCTCCTCACCCCAGCGCGCAAGCGGCGCCCCGGGCGACGCCCGGCGTTCCTGGAGCGCGACTTGGAGCAAGCCGACGCCTGCGTCAGCGTAGACTGCGCGGAGGCGGGGGCCGGCAGGTCGCGCGAAGGCGCGACCGGTTTCGGTCCGGCGACGGCAGCTGCGGCCGCGCGACGCGTCGTCGTGTGGCGCGCCCGGCGGCCGACTTCAGCTGGAGCGCGGTCTACCGGCTTGCGGAAGTGGAGCGCGGAAGGGACGCTCGCGCCGCCCACGGGGCGCCTCGCCGTCGCCAACGGCACGCTCGCCGGCCGATTGCGGATACTCTCTGCGTGGGTATTGCTGCGGGCGGAACGCCGAGGCCGGGGACCGTCGGGGCATCCCTAAAGTTTTGGCAACAGCCGCCGAGCACTTATAGGGAGGCCCGCGTCGGTGCGCGGGCCGAAAGGTCTGATGCGCATTCTCGTCACCGGCGGAGCCGGCTACATCGGGTCGCTGCTGTGCCCCGTCCTCCTGGACGCCGGGCACGAGGTGATCCTCCTCGACAGCCTGATGTTCGGCGTGCAGCCGATCCTGCACTTCATCACCCACCCGAAGCTCGAAGTCGTGCACGGCGACGTCCGCGATCCGCGGGTGGTGACGCCGCTGGCGGCGCGGGCGGACGCGGTGCTGCACCTGGCCGCCATCGTCGGCTATCCGGCCTGCGCCGCCGACCCGACGACGGCCGAGACGACCAACGTCGAGGGCACGCGGATCCTGGTGGAGGCGCTGTCGGCGTCGCAGATGCTCGTCTACGCCAGCACCGGATCGACCTACGGCCAGTGCGAGACGGTGGCCACCGAAGAGACGCCGATCAACCCGCTGACGCTCTACGGCCGCACCAAGCGCGACGCCGAGCGGCTGGTGGTGGACAAGGGCGGCGTCGGCCTGCGCTTCGCCACGGTGTTCGGGCTGAGCCCGCGCCTGCGCCTCGACCTGCTGGTCAACGACTTCTGCTACCAGGCCTACCACAACAAGCAGGTGATCCTGTTCGAGGGGCATCATCGGCGCACCTTCCTGCACGCCCGCGACGCGGCCGGCGTCTACCCGTTCACGCTCGAGCACTACGGGCAGATGAAGGGCGACGTCTACAACGTCGGCGCCTCGGACATGAACTACACGAAGATCGAGGTGGCGCACGCCATCCGTCAGCTGCAGCCCTTCTACCTGCACGAGGCCGCCGTCGGCGAGGATCTCGACAAGCGCAACTACGAGGTCTCCTACGCCAAGATCAATGCGCTCGGCTATCACGCGACGATCACCCTCGACGAGGGGATTCGCGAGATGATGCGCGTCATCCCGTTCATCCAGCAGCGGTCGCCCTGGCGCAACGCCGGGTGATGGCGGCCGGGGTGCAGCGGTGATCCCAGAGCGAAGGAGAGCGCGTCGATGAAGTACGTCGTCACGGGCGGAACGGGATTCCTCGGGCGGCACCTGGTGTCGCGGCTCGAGGCCGCGGGGCACACGGTGGCGGTGCCGCGCTCGGCCTCGTGCGACCTGCTGCAGCTCGGACAGGTGCAGGACTTCCTGGCTCGCGAGCGCCCCGACCGCATCATCCACTCGGCCGCCTACTACGGCGGCCTCGGCATCAACGTCGTCGAGCCGGCGACGATCTACTTCCGCAACGTGATCATGGGCGCCAACCTGTTCGAGGCGGCGCGGCAGGTCGACACGATCCGGCAAGATCGTCGTCGTCGGCACGGCCTGCTCGTATCCGGGCAAGCTCGAGAACCTGATGCGCGAAGAGGACTTCTGGGCCGGTCCCGTGCACGGGAGCGTCGAGAACTACGGCATCACCAAGAAGATCATGTCGGTGCAGGGCCGCGCCTACAAGGCGCAGTACGGGCTCGACTCGATCCACCTGGTGCTGACGAACCTCTACGGGCCCTGGGATTCCTACAACCCGCACCGCTCGCACGTGGTCGCGGCGCTGGTGCGCAAGTTCGTCGAGGCGAAGCGCGCCGGCGCGCGCCGAGGTGCGGCTGTGGGGCACCGGCAAGCCGGTGCGCGAGTTCCTCTACGTCGAGGACTGCGCCGACGCCATCCTCGAGGCGGCCGAGGCCTACGACGACCTGCAGCACCCGCTGAACATCGGCACCGGCATCGGCACCTCGATCAAGGAACTGGCCGAGACGCTCCGCGACGTCACCGGCTTCCCGGCGAGCTCGTCTGGGAGACCGACAAGCCGGACGGCCAGGCGATGAAGATCCTCGATCCGGCCCGGGCCCGGGCGACGCTGGCCTGGCGTCCGACGCACTCGCTGCGTGACGGTCTGGCCAAGACCATCGCCTGGTACGACGCGCACAAGACCGCAGCGGACGCGCGCTGGTAGGGCCGATGAAAAGCGCCTTCAACGCGGGACTCGCGTATTGGGAGCGGCGTGAGGAAGTCGCGGCCGCCTCTACGCAGCTGCGTCGTCTCGCCGCGGCCGTCGACCGTCCCGGCGATCTCACGCTCCTTCCAGTACGGCCAGCTCTTCGCCGCGGCGCTCGACTTCGCGCCGACGCTGATCGTCGAGCTCGGCCGCGGCCTGGGCAACTCGACGTGCGTGTTCACCACCGCGGCGCAGGCGTGCGACGCGCGCGTCGTCAGCCTGTGCCTCTCGACCGACTGGCGCACCAGCACGCTGGCCTCGGTCGCTCCGCTGGTGCCGCCCACGTGGCTGGCCCGCCTCGACGCGCGCGAAGGCGACATCGCCGCCGCCGATTCTCGCCGCCATCGTCGACGACGCCGTCCGCGTCCTGGTGTTCTGGGACGCGCACGGCTATCACATCGCCGACCATGTGCTCGGCCGCCTGCTGCCGTGCATCGCCGACCGGCCGCACCTCGTCATCACGCACGACATGAGCGACGCGCGCTACGACGGACCGACCGGCGGCGCGTATCGTCGCGAGCGCCTGTGGCGTGGTTCCGACTGGAGCGGCCCGCGCGTCCGCCTCGGGCACATCGACACGGCGGTGGAGCAGGGCGTCGCGATCGTCGACTTCACCTCGCGCAACGCGGTGCCGTTCCACACCGCGGCCGAGCAGATCCACGCCGTCATCGGCGCGCACCGGTTTCGCGTCGAGACGATGGAGCGCGCGCTCGGCGATCTGTGGGCGCCGGTCGCGCACTGGTGCCACTTCTCGCTGAACGACGGGCCGGGCCCGTATCATTTCCCGGCCGCGGCCCGGAGCCGGACGCCGGCGGCGCCGAGCGCGGCGCCACCGGCGCCGCTGCCGGTGACGGCTCCCTCCGCTGTCGTCCTCACGCCGGCGCGACATACGCAGTCTCTCGACATCGTCGTCACCGGTCGCGCCGACGATCACGGTGGCCCGGAGTTCTTCGAACGGCTGGTGGCCGCGGCCTCCCACAATCACGCGCTGCTGACGCGGGCCGGCATCGCCCACACCTTCACGCTGGTCGAGTGGAACCCGATGCCGGGCCGTCGGCTCCTGGCCGAGGCCGTCGTCGAGCGCCTGCCGTTCTGGGGTCGCGTCTATGTCGTCGATCCCGAGTGGCATGCCGCGATCTCGACCAACCCGCGCCTGCAGTTCATGGAGTTCTTCGCCAAGAACGTGGCGGTGCGGCGCTCGACCGCCGATGTCATCCTGACGACCAACTCCGACGTCTTCCTGTCGACGGCGCTGGTCGCCCGCCTGGCGGAGGCGCCGCTCGACGACGAGCACGTCTACCGCGGCGTCCGCTACGACGTCGATCGGCACTGCGACTGGCGCCGGGCCGGCGACGGCGTGCAGGAAGCGTCCTGGCCGATCCGCGGCATCACGTCCGCGTCAACGAGCTCACGGCGCCCGAGTTCTCGAACGCGTCCGGCGACTTCCTGCTGCTGACCCGCGCCACCTGGCAGCGGCTGCGCGGCTTCAACGAGACCGTCCGCTTCGCCAAGATCCACAAGGACGCCCAGTTCTGCCATCGCGCCTGGATCGAAGGGCTGCCTTCACGACCCTCGGTCCGATCTGGCACCTCGATCACGACGGCTCCTACGCCAATGCCGGCGTCCAGCGCGGTGCACCCGACGCGCCCTACGGACCGGAATGGAACTGGCGCGCCGACTATCGGAATCCGGACGACTGGGGACTTCTCGCGGCGCGTCGACGAAGAGGGCGGCGGGCCTCGTGCGGCTCCGCCACCGCCGTCGCGAGCCGCCCCGAGACGTCTGCGGGAGCCGAACCTGCCGAGGCCGACGCGCGCGCGATCGGCGACGCGCTCGCTCGGAGCGCTCGTCGCAGCCCCCGCGTCACTCCAGAGCCTGGCTCGCCGGGCTCGGTCTTCCCGACGGCGCGCGCCTCGGCGATCGGCGGGCCCGACTGGGCGACGCCGTGGCTCGCGGCTGCGGCGCGGGCCGCCGGCCACGTGGTCGTCGGCCTCTACACCGCCGATGCGCGTGTCATCGGGACGATACAGTGCGGCTACGTCGCCCGCATCGATCGCGACCATCGGTGACGCCGCCGTCGACGCCTTCGTCACCGGCGTGCTGGATCCCGCCGTCGAAGCGCGGCTGCGGCGGGCCGGCTACGCCGGACCCGTGCACGGCGTGCTGCCGGCCGCACGCAGATGCGCTGTCGCCCGCCCTGCCGTCGGAGCTCGCCATGCTGCTCGACGGGCAGCAGCGCGGAGGCGAGCGATCCGCGCGCCGCCGGCGGCGACGCCGAGACGACGGTGCGCCTCGCGGCGCTGGCGACGCTGGCCGGCCCGGGCCGCTTCGCGCACGCCTACGAGGCCGCCTTGGGCTGGGAGAAGCGCGGCAACCCGGACGAGGCGACCCGCGCCTTCGCCGAGATGGTGGCGTCCGAGGACGCCGGCGACGGCGCTGCGTCTGCGGGCGCGCTTCCACGTCGGTCGTCTCTGCTACGAACGCGGCGACCTCGCCAGCGCGCGCGAGCATCTCGCCGCGGTGCTGCAGGCGACGCCGGACCATCGCCGCGCCCGCGGCTACGTCGAGCTGATCGATGGCCCGGCCGGCGGCCCTGCATGAAGGTGCTCGTCGTCCACCCCCTCGGCCTGCGCTTCGCGGGCTATCCCTACATCGAGGAGAAGGTGCGAGCGCTGGCCCCCCTCGGCGTCGAGGTCGCAGTGGCCGCCCCGTTCAAGGACGAGACGACGATGGTCGACGGCCGGGCGCCGTCGTTCGCGCGCATCCCGCTGGCGTTCGATCGCCAGGGCTGGATGACACGCGAGGCACGTCGGGCCATCACCCGGTTCGAGCCCGACGTGATCCACGTGTGGACGCCGCGGGCGCTGCCGTCGCGCATCGCGCTGGAGGCACGGGTCGCGACCGGCGCCGACATCATCGTCAACTACGAGGATCCGGAGCACCTGCACTTCGAGCAGGCGGAGCGGCCCGTTCACGTCCCGCGACGTGCTGGCGCCGCTCGAGAAGGCGAACCCGACGCCGGACGACATCGGCCGCTTCCTGCGCGACATGCCGTGGGACTGGGTGCTGGGCACGCTGCGCGCGCCGTTCGCCACGCCGTTCCTGCACCCGCTGTTCTTCGGGCTGCTGAACCAGAGCGCGGCCGGCTTCACGGGCATCTGGACGCCGTGGGTCGATCTGCTGGCGAAGCGCTTCGAGCGACCGTCGCTCCTGATGCCGCTGGCGGTCGACATGGCGCGCCACCAGCCCCCGTCGCCCGCGGCGATCGCGCAGGCCCGCGCGTCGCTCGGGCTCGCCCCCGATGCGCTCCTCCTGCTCCGGGCGGGCGTCCTCTACGCGTTCGTCGACGATCAGGAGCCGATGCTCGAAGGCTTCGCCGCGTTCCTGCACACGCACCCCGAGGCGCGGCTGGTGATGTGCGGCCACAACTACCAGGAGGGCCGCATCGCCGCGGCCCTGGAGCGGTTCGGCATCGCCAAGAAGGTGCGCTGGCTCGGCTTCCTCGATGCGCCCGACTACGCGGCGCTGCTGCACGCGGCCGACATCACGCTGTGCCCCGGCTTTCCCGACGAGTACAACCGCTTCCGCCTCGCCGGCAAGATCGTCGAGTACATGATCGCCGGACGGCCGATGATCTGCTACGCCAGCGGCATCGGCGAAGACCTCGTCGACGGCCGCGATGCGCTGCTCCTCGATCCGTACACGCCGCGAGACGGTCTGCGCGCAGCTGGTTCGGGCCGCCGATCCCGAGCTGCGCCGCAGCCTGGGGGCGCGGGCACAGGTCCTGGCCCGGGAGTGGTTCGACGTCGTGCCGCTCGCCGCCCGCCTGGCGGCGTTCTACCGTTCCTGCGTGGCCGACGCGGCGTCACGCGCCGGGCGGCCCTGAACGGCGGACCACGATGCTCGACATCCCGCAGATCGCGTCGCTCGACGTCGGCGGCGGCAACGCCTGCACGCCGGAGGAGTACGCGTTCCTCGCCGCGCTGGTGCGGATGACGGCGCCGCGATCGATCGTCGAGATCGGCACCAGCACCGGCATCGGCGCGCTGGTCATGGCGGCCGCGCTCGTCGACGCCGAGCCCACGTCGTCGACGGCGCCGCGGCTCACGACGATCGATCTGCCGCTCGGCCGCGCCACCTTCGCCGCCGGGCTCGCCCGCAACCGCGCCGTCGTCGAGCGGATCGTCCCCGCCGTCGCGGGCCTGATCGACTACCGCCTCGGCGAGTCGCACGCGGTCCTGGACGCGCTGATCGCCGAGGGCCGCCAGGCGGATCTCGTGTTCATCGACGGCGGGCACAGCGAGGCCATCGTGCGCGGCGACTGGGTCCGCGCGCTGGCGCTTGCAGCCTCGCGTCGTCGTCCTGCACGACACCATCCATCTCGCCGACGTCGCGCGCGTCGCCGACGAGCTGTCGGCGCGCTATCCCGGTGCGACGATTACCTATCCGCGCCGGGCGCTGCCTGGCCAGGAGACGCCGCCCGGCGGTGCCTACGGTCCTGGATTCACCATCTTCAGCGACCTGACGCACGTGGCGGCGGCCCGAGCGGAGGTGGCGCGGCCCCTCAGTCCATCGGCGCACGAGGTCGCCTCGGCGCTGCTGCGGGACCGCATCGTCACGCCGGCCCAGGCGCGCCGTCTCGCGCCGGAGGCGGTCGCCGACCCGCCGCCGCTGCGCGAGCTCGAGATCGTCCTGAGCGGCCGGAACGACGACTACGGCGGCGAGGACTTCCACGAGCGCATGCTGACGGTGGCGGCGTTCAACCACGATCGCCTGACCGAGGCCGGTGTGCCGCACCGCTTCACGCTGGTCGAGTGGAACCCGCCCGATGGACGGTCCACGCTCATCGACCGCCTCCGCGAGCGGCTGCCGTGGTGGCACCGGTCCTGGGTCGTGAGCCGTGCCTGGCACACGTGGTACCAGGAGAACCCGCGCCTGCAGTTCATGGAGTTCTTCGCCAAGAATGCCGGCATCAGGCGCGCCACGGGCGACTGGATCCTGACCACCAACAGCGACGTGTTCCTGGGCCGCGAGATCGTCGCCCGCCTCGCCCGCGGCCCGCTGGTGCCGGGCACGCTCTACCGGGCCTCGCGGCTCGATCTCGATCGGCAGATGCCGCGCGACGGGGTGACCTGGGATCGTCTCGAGGCGCCGCGCCACCTGCTGCGCCGTCTCGATCCCGAGCCGCCCTACTGGAACGAGGCCGCCGGCGATTTCCTGCTGCTCGATCGGGCGAGCTGTCATCGGCTCGGCGGCTTCAACGAGCGCGTCCGCTTCACCAAGATCCACAAGGACTCGCAGTTCTGCCTGCAGGCCCATCACCACGGCTTGGCGCTCGAGTGGCTCGGGCCGGTCTACCACATCGACCACGACGGCTCGTTCATCAACACGAAGCACACCTACCAGTCGGGCTTCGCGGACGCCCCGTTCGGCCCGGATTGGGACAGCTGGCAGCCGTTCTGGAACCGCGAGGACTGGGGCATTCGCAACGCGATCGAGGACCGGCAGGGTGCGACCACGTGGCTGCGGACGCCCGAGGAGGCCGGGCCGGTCCTGACGCTGCTGCTGCATGGCCAGGGCGACGTCGAGGCGCGCAGCGCGGCCGTGGCCGCGCTGCTGTCGAACGCCGGTCGCCTTCGAGCTGCTGGTCGTCGATCCCGATCCGGCGCTGGCCGCGCTCCTCTCGCCAAGCGGCCAGGATCCACGCCTCCGGCTCATTGGCGAGCCGGACGTTGCGGCCGGCACGGCGGCTGGTGCCGCCTTGCGCATCGGCGCGTGCTGCGCGCGCGGCCGCCACCTCGTCCACCTCCCGGGGGCGGTCGTCGTCGACGGGCTGCCGCGTCTGCTGACGCGACTGGAGGCCCTCGGCGCGGCCGCCGACCCCATCGTCCACGTCGTCGAGGCGTCCGCGGCAATCGGCGGGGGAGCCCTCACGATCGTCAGCCGCCGCGCCTGGGATCGGCTCGACGGTGTCGATGCCTTGAGTGGCGACGCCGTCGGCGATTTCGCCATGCGGGCGCGGCGCAACTTCGGCGCCGTCGTGATCGAGGACGTGACCGTGCGCGCGCTGCCGTCGCGCGACGGGATCGGCTACGACGCGACGGTCGACGCCGCGCTGGTCGGGCCTCGACGGCGGCGGGCCGGTGCCGGCGATCGTCGCCGCGGACCTCGCCCGGCGCGGCGAGCTGCTGACGGCGCATCTGCGCGAGCGGCTGGGGCGCGAGCTGCCGTCCGACGCGCGCGAGGTCGCGATCTTCGGCGTTGGGCCGATCACGCCGTTCGCGATGGCCGCGATCTGGGCGCTCGGCAAGCACGTGCTCGGCGTCTACGCGGCGGGAGCGGACAACCGCGTGGCCTGCGCCGGCGTCACCGTGCAGCCGGCCACCGAGTTGAACGCTGACGACACGCTGTGGGTGGTCGCCACCTGCGCGTCACCCGGCGACGTCACGGCGCTTCTCGGACGGGTGTCGGCGGCTCGCGTCGTCCACGCCGTGGAGCCGGCCTCGGTGCGGCCGTCCACGCCACCGTTCGCAACCGCGCCCGCCTTCGACGGACTCGGCTACGCGCGCGAGAGCCGCGCCGCGGGGGCGCTCGGCGCGGCCGAGGCCGCGTATCGCGCCTTGTTGCGCGATCCCGGGATTCGGCGACGTCGTGACGGCCCGCTACGAGCTGGCGCTCGTGCACGAGCAGCTGGGCCGGATGCGCGAGGCCGAAGCGGGCCTGCGGTGGGTGCAGCGCCACTGGCCCGAGGGGCGCGCCACCGTCCTCTACAACCTCGGCTCGTTCTACGAGCGGCAGGGACGCTGGGCCTTCGCCACACGCGCGTTCGAGCGCGCCTTGACACTGACCGCACCGGACGATGCCGGCCGGCGCGGTGGCTGCCATTTCCATCTCGGGGAGATCGCGCTGGCGCGGCAGGACGAGCCGGCGGCCGTCGAGCACTTCACGCACGCGCTCGCGGACGTGCCGACGCACGGCAAGGCGCGGGCGCGCCTCGACGCCCTGACGCCGGCGTCAGGACGCTGAACGGGGCGTCTCGTCACCGCCGACGGCGACGACGGGCTCGACCAGGTCGAGCACATGCCGGAACAGCAGCACGTCGCCGCTCCCGAGCAGCGTGACCACCAGGCTTCGCCCTGCCCACGCGGCCGATCGGGGTCCGCTGCAGGCCAGCCAGCACGTCGCACCGGACCGATGGCTGATGCGGATCGCACTGGCGTCCATCCACGTCTCGGCCGTCCATGCCCCCTGCGTGCTGCGATCGAAGCACGCCTCGCCCGCGACGATGGGCTGCTCGACACAGGCCGGCAGGCCCTCGTTCCAGTCGAACGCGCGATCGACGGCGAGCCGACTCCCGCTCTCGAGCACCGTCGGTCTGGCGTAGGCCCGTACTCCCATCTCATGACGATGCAGGGTCACCAGGTCGGGCCCCGACGCGAGGGGTTCCGGACCGCTCTCCGCGCGCCATCGCCAGAGGCCGGCCGGCGTGGCGAGCGACGGCCGATCCCTCGCCGTCGTCGAGGGCCTGCATCGGCGCCACGGGGAGCTCCCAGGCCAGCGCCGGTGTGCCTGGCGCCGGCCGGAACAGCAGGTGACTCGCGCCATCCCAACTCCAGGCCACCCGGCCGTGCCGGCCGCAGGCGATCTCGCCATCGATCCGTTGCGGCCAGGCCTCGGCGTGACCGAGGCGACCGCGCTCGTCGACGATGAAGCTGCCGGATCCGTCGAAGGCGGTCAGGAGTGCCTGCGTGTCGTTCAGGCGCGTGGCGAGGCGGCAGCCGGGCAGGCCGCCATCGGTGAGGATCTGCGGGTCCAGCATCACCGACCAGGGCAGCTGCCGGGTGCGAAAGCGATCCCCCTCCGGTTTCCAGTGCTCGGGTAGCGCGAACAGATGAAAAGCGGGCGGCGCCGCCGCCACGGCCGTCGACGGGCCGAGCGTCGCCGGGGCGAGCGTCGCCGGGGCGAGCGTGAGCAGGCCGGTCGCCGCCCGCATCACGGCGCGGTCGTGAAGGAAGGGGACCACCGTGACGCCGTCGGTCCTGGACGAGCCCGCCGCGGCAAGCCACAGCCGCAGGCCGTCGCTGGCGCGCGGCGTCGGGAGCAGCGGCGGGCACGCGGCGCGCACGCAACTGACGAAACGGCCGATCGCGGCGTCGGCGTCGAGCGCCGCGGCCGCCACGCGAGCCCATTGCCAGGTGAGCGAGTCGAGGCCGACCTGTCCTGGACGCGACGGGGACTCTTCCTGCGCCTGTCCCGTCACGGTGCCCTCGACGCGGGGATCGGCCGGCGTCATGAAGTAGGCGGAGGGCCGCTGATCGAGGGCGATCGGCCAGCCGCCGCTCTTGAGGGCGTCGTGCAGCGCGGCGGTCGCGCTCTCGACGAGCGGTCGCACGTCGGCCGGCCACTGGACCCCTACCACCGCCGGCACATCGGACCACGCATCGGCGCGTGGGTCCTGGAATGGTGCGTCCTGCGTCGCGTCCAGATTCTGCAGCAGCAGCGTTCGCACCGCCTCGAGCGCATCGGCCAGGCGCTCGCGCGTGTGCGCTGGATCCGGCGGTGCCGCGGCGGCGAACCCTCCCTGGTGACTCGGACCGATGGCGCGCAACGCGCGCGCGGCGTCGGGCAGCCAGAGCGGCGCGGCGCCATCAGGCCCCGTCGTCGCGACGGCCGACGACGGCTGACGCGCGGCCACGGACTCGGCCGCAGCCGCGGAGCCGGTTGCCGAGGCGACGATCCGGTTCGTCAACCCGGCGACGGCCAGACGTGCCGCCGCGGCCGACGGCTCGGCATGACCCTCGAGGAGTGCGAGGGGAGAGGCGCCCGACAGGCGAGCGAGGACGTCGGCCTCTCCCGCCTGGCGAGCGGCACCGGCCCGTACGCGCCGCACGGTGTCGGCGATGGTCGCGGCGTCTGCGGTCTGCATGGCAGCGGCGAGATCGTCAGGCGTCCCGATCTCGATGCCGGCCGCCGTGCAGGATGCCGGCGCCGGTGACGTTGACGAAACGAACGTGCGGATGCGCGGCGGCGTAGTCGCGAATCCAGTCGCGAAACGTGACCAGGTGCGCGGCGGTGCGCGTCTCGCCCCCTTCGATCGCGCGCTCCAGGACGACCGGACGCGCCGTCGTGTAGGCGCGGTAGAGGTCCTCGAGGCGGTCGCCGGCTGCCGTCCACCAGGTCCAGGTGTCGTCGACCGACGTCTGCCGGCAGTACGGCGCGCCGCCGGTGAAGGCCAGATCGAGACCAGCGAAGAGAATCGGCGAGCAACCCGCCCGGACCGCCACATCCAGCGCCGACGTCACGACCGAGCCCCACGCTTCCAGGGTCCCGAGGCCGAGTCCGGCCGATTCGAGCCACGGCCACGGCGCGTGGCGGCCGACGCGAAAGAAGAACGTGCGGCCGGCGAAGGCCTGCGGGACCGACGGATCGATGCTGGCCTCGCAGACGAGGTGGACGGACGTCCGGCACGACCGTCCGGGTCAGGTGTCTGGCGTTGGCTGGCGAGGGATCCAGTGCGACGGCCAGATGCGGCGTCAGACCGCCTTTGATGCACGGCACCACCGCGGTGTCGGCGGCGACGACCAGACACGACGACCGGAGCGGCCGCAGCCTCTCGACATTGGCGTTGAGCGAGGGACCGGCGCCGAGCACGACCGCCGGCCGACCGCGGAACGCCCCGGTGAGGCTCGCGGCGTCAGCCTCGCGCAGCAGCGACGGCAGGTTGGAGAGGGTGTTGCGAAACGCCACATCCTCGAAGCGGTGGCGCGCGTCAGCGTTCTGGAGCGCCTCCCGCGCGGCTCGATCGAGGATGTCCCGGGCACGTGCGACCTCGGCGGGAGCCTCGCGCAAAAGCACGGGGTTCACCACCACCGGGAGATGCGTCCACGCGCCCCCGAGGAATTGCGACGCACTGGCGCTGCCCGCGTACGCCGGCCCCACCAGCAATCGCAGCCGGCCGGCATCGATCAACGTCCGCCACGAGCGTCGCGCGAGCCAGGCCAGGGCGAACTCGCGCGTGGGCTCGATGACCAGGATTCTGGTATCGGGTCTCGACTCCAGGACCTCCAGCGCAAACCCAGCGCCGGCGCCGACGACGGCGACGATCGCGGCGGGGCGGTCGCCCAGCGCCCGGGCCACCTGCGCCTCGGCTTCGCGGCGCGGGTCCCGCGCACTGTGCAGGCGCAGCGATCGCCCATCGCTGGCGATCAGGCGGACGTCGTCGCCGTGTCCCTCGATGATCGGGGGCCCGGGGCCGACGGCGTCGGGTGACCCAGCCGAGCGAGGCCACGTCGGCCTGCGCGAGCGCCGAGAGGTTGTCGTCCAGGATTGATGTCATGGATCGCGCGCGCCACCAAGGATGGCCGCTCGTCTGTGCCCTACGTGTCGGCGACGGTCAGCTCCGGCGTGCGGCGGCGCGAGGCAGCCCCACAGCCCGCGTTGCCGGCGTTCCGTGTCCTGGTAGGCAATCCGCTCCGCTTCGTCGAACAGCTGCCGGAAGCGTCCTTCCTCGACGTCGGCGTAGATGCGTGATCCGTTGACCTCGCCGATTCGCCGCCAGAGCTTCGGGTCGTCGATGTCGAGGGTGCCGGCGGCCTTCAGCCGATCGTAGTCCGGCGACCCGGGCAGCGGCACGTACCAGTTGACGCCCAGGCTCGGCGTCGAGCAGCGCCGCATGAAGGCCAGCGTCTCGAGGACGTCGGCCTCGGTCTCTCCCGGGAATCCCAGAAGCATGCTTGCGTGATACGGGAATCCGAGCCTCTCGTGGAGCGCCAGGGCGCGCTCGTTGTCGCTGGTCTTGCAGCCCTTGGCCATCAAATCGAGGACGCGCTGGCTGCCCGATTCGAAGCCGTAGAAGAGGAACCGGCATCCGGCCCGCCACATCAGGCGCAGGAGCTCCTCGTTGACCTGGTTGGGTCGGATGTTGGCGTGCCATTCGACCTTGTCGGACAGGCCGCGCGCGATCATCAGCTCCGAGAACCGGATGATGAGCTTCCTGTTGTTGCCGATCGTCGAGTCGGTGAAGTAGACGCTGTCGACGCCGAACGACCGGTGCATGTACTGCACCTGCTCCACCAGATACTCGGCCGAGTGGAAGCGGACCGACGAGAGCGTCGGATAGGCGCAGAAGCTGCACTTGTAGACGCAGCCGCGCCCCATGATGAGGTCGAGGCTGCTGGTGTACCGCGTCTTGATCTTGCCGCGCGAGGGCTGCGCGTAGAACCGGTAGTCCACCAGCGACCAGTCCGGGAATGGCAGCTCGTCGAGGATCTCCTGCTTCGGACCGAACTCGCTGGCCGGCTGCTCGGCCGACGCGATGCCGGGCACGGAACGCGGCGTCGCCTGTGTCCGCGAAACGGACCAGGCTGACGTCGGCCTCGCCAAGGAAGGCGAGATCGAACCCCATGTCGCGCAACGTGAGTTGCGGCTCGGTCGAGGCGTGGATGCCGCCGGCAACCAACACCGTCGACAAGCCGGCGCCGCGGCAGGCGGCGCGGGCCGCGTCGACGGCGCGAATCGTCTCGAGGTAGTGGATGGAGAAGAAGCCGAAGCCGAGGATGTCGGGGCGAAAGGCGACGATCTCGGCTTGCAGCTTGGCCAAGGAGGCCTCGACGTCGCCGTCGGCGACGATGAGGTCCCGGATCATGTCCACGATGGCGACGTCGTGCCCGTGCGTCCGCAGCGTGGTCGCCAGCAGGACCAGCGAGTACGGCCCGTTGCGCCACTGCTCGGCGACAGGCTGGCCGGCCAGACCTTCGTCGTGGTAGTTCCACGGCTGGACGAGCATGACGCGGGCCATATGCACTTAGTCGACGCCCCGCATCATAGAACACGCGGACGGCGGGTCGCTCTGATAGACCAATCGGCTGCCGGCGGGACGGACGTGAAGAACACGTCTTATCGGCGCCTGGTCAGCTCGAACCAGTTGAACTCGATGCCATCCTGGCCGAAGTTCCGGCTCCAGTTCAGCGTGAACTCCGGGCCGAAGAGCCGCCGGACCTTGTCGTCGTCGTACCACTCGACCCACGGCGTCCGCTCGCCGTCGCACCGCCGGCCGAACTCTTCGAAGCTGGTCGCGCCGAGTGCCTCGTAGCGTTCGCGCGGATAGGCCAGCATCAGCACCAGTCCGCCAGGACGCAGCCAGCGGACCAGCGACGCCGCTTCCCGGCGGCTGATCTCGAACGGCGCGTTGTGGAGCGAGCCGACGAACAACAGGACGTCCACCTCGTGCGGCAGGCGGATGTCGAAGATGTCGTCGGCGAGGACGGTCTCGACGTCCAGCCCCTTCAGCCGGCCGATGCGCTCCAGCAGCCGCAGGTTGTCGTCGACGATGTCGACGAACGTCACCCGGGCGCCGCGGGACGCGAAGAAGAACCCGTCGACGCCGATCCCCGGCCCGACGTCGGCGACCTCGAGTCCCGTCAGGCGGTCCCGATAGAGGTCCTGGAACCAGCCGCGCACCTCGGGCACCGTCGTGTCCTCGCGCCCGCGCTCCCAGTAGGCCAGCAGCGAGGCGTCGTCGAGCGCCAGCAGGTCGGCGCTGAACACGCGCTCCTGGCGTGTCCCCGGCACTTCGCGCCACTTGTCGCGCGTGCGCTCGAGGAAGGCCTGCCACTCAGTCGGATCCATCGGGTCGGCTCCGCTTCTCGAACGCCACGAAGAAGGCACCCCAGTAGGCCTCGAGCGTCGGCGAATGCGACCGGAAGTAGCGGGCATCCGCCGGGCTGGCGAAGGCGCGCAGCGGCCGGCCGTCGGGGAGCGCGCGCACGATCGTCCTGCAGCGGCCGCAGGGCCGTGAGGCTCTCGCAGATGGCCCGCAGCTTGATGTTGGAGAAGGCCGGGCAGTTCATCGCCACGGCCTCCGGATGGGTGGCGCAGCGGCGGAAGAACGCCTGCTCGTCGGCCGGATCGAAATCGAAGTACTCGCAGGCGAAGAGGAACAGCCCGCCCGGGCGCAGGCAGCGCTCGACTTCGTGGAAGGCCGCCAGGCGCTCGGCGTCGGTGAAGTGATCGAAGCTGCCGTTCGAGATCACCAGATCGAAGTAGTCGTCCGGGAAGGGCAGCCGCTCACCGGCGGACTGGCGGAGCAGGCGGTAGCGGGGCCGCTCCGGCGGCCACGTGAACGAGTCGAGGAACACGAACTCGTCCGCCTCCGGCCAGAGTTCGGCGATCTCCTCGCTGGTGCCGGCGCCGACGTCCAGCACGCGCCGGACCGTGGAGCCCCTGGGCGTAGCCGGCGCCGACCCGCCTGATCAGCTCCTTGGTCTCGCAGTCACGCGCCCAGACGAACGTGTTCACCGGTGCCATCGGATGGCGAAGTATAGGGCTACCCGGTCGCCGGCACGGTGAACGGGTGGCCGATCAGTCCGTGGACGCCGTGGTCCAGAGGCTGGCGAGGCGGGCGTCGGCGGCCGCGTCCGCTCCCGGCGTCGGACCGCGGCCGAGGACGTGGTAGCGCGACGCGGCCTCGGCGGGAATCCGATCGCGGAGCAGGCGCCACGCGTCGACGATGACGAGCGACGGCCGGCGCGCGAGGAGCGCCGGCCCAGTCGATCGCGGTGAACGCCGGATCGGGCGTCGCGATCACGACGACGTCGGCCGCCTCGGCGACCTCGGCCGCGCTGGCCGCCATCTGGACGCCGTCGCGGCCGGGCAGCGCCACGACCAGCGGATCGAAGGCGACGACGCGCAGGCCGTGACCCGCGCAGGCCTCGGCCAGCGCGGTGCCCTGCGCCGCTTCGACCACGTGCGAGGCCGGCTTGTAGGCGAGGCCGAGGATCCCGACGGTGCCGCCCGGCGGCACCAGCGGCGCGATCTTCGCGACCACGCGCGGCGGGATCTGGCCGTTGGCGGCGTCGGTGGCTTCCGGGCCGAGCGCCGGCGTGCCCAGCGCGCGGGCCAGGAAGGCGAGCGCGACGTTGTCGCGCGGGAAGCAGGGGCCGCCGTAGCCGAGCCCGCCGGTCAGGTAGCTTCGAGCCGATGCGGCGGTCCGAGCCGAGCGCGTGCGTCACCACGTCCACGTCGGCGCCGGGGATCGCCTCGCACAGCGCCGCCAGCATGTTGGCGAACGTGATCTTCATCGTCACGAAGCTGTTGACCGAGATCTTGGCCAGCTCCGCGTTCTCGATGCTCATCCGCCGGGCCGGCGGATGGTTGGCCATCACCAGCCCGTAGTAGGCCTCGAGCGTCTCGCCGGCGCGCGCGTCGATCTCGCCGATCAGCGTGAAGTCGGGGTTGAGGAAATCGCGGATGACGCTGCCGAGGGCGATGAACTCGGGGCTGTAGCAGAGGCCGAAGTCGGCGCCGCCGCGCTTGCCCGAGGCGCGCTCGAGCACCGGCAGCAGCGCCTGCCGCGTCGTGCCGGGCAGCACCGTGCTCGTCAGGACGACGACGTGATAGGCGTCCTTCGTCCGCAGCGCCTCGCCGATCGCCGCGAAGGCCGTGGCCGCGGCGTCGAACGCGAAGGCGCCGCGCGCGTCGCTCGGCGTCGGCACGATCACGAAGGTGATCGCCGAGTCGCGGACCGCCTCGGCGACGTCGAGCGTGGCGCGGATGCGGGCGCGGTTGGCGGCGAGCGTCGCGTCGAGGTCGGTTTCCTGGACCGGCGCGCGTCCGGCGGCGACGGCGGCGACGGCGTCGGCGTTGACGTCGACGCCGATCACCTCGCCGCCGCGCGAGGCGATCGCGGCGACCATGCTCGCGCCGAGTTTGCCGAGCCCGACGATCGACACGCGCGGGATCATCGTGCGTCGAGTATACGTTCTTGTCGGCAGCGCGCTCGACCCGCATCCGCGTCGCGCTGTCAAGTGTTTGACCTTCGGCGCGCGCGGCGCGAAGATGATGTCGTTCCGTCCGTGTCGTCTGCCTGCATCCTGCCCGAGCGTTCCGATCGATGACTTGTCCCGTGTGTCAGGGTTCCGGCTGGCAGCTCCTCGAGGGTGAGGGGCGGACGGCGGTCGTCCGCTGCAGCTGCCACCGCGACACGCTGACCGACCGGCTGCTCGACGCGGCGCGCATCCCGCGCCGCTACGCGCACTGCGATCTCGATCGCTTCGTCACCTACGGCAACGAGAAGCTCGAGGCGGCGGCGCGCGAGGCGAAGTCGGTGGCCGAGCGCTTCCCGATCGTGTCGAAGGGGCTGTTCCTGCTCGGCCCGCCCGGCGTCGGCAAGACCCACCTCGCCGTGGCGACGCTGCGCCAGATCATCGGCCGCACCCGCGCGCACGGGCTCTTCTACGACACGCGCGAGCTGCTCCGGGTGATCCGCTCGACCTTCGGCTCGGATCCGATGAACCGGCTGACCGAGAGCGACGTGCTGCGGCCGGTGATCGACGCCGACGTGCTGGTGCTCGACGACCTCGGCGCCGAGAAGACGTCGGAGTGGGTCGAGGAGACGCTCAACTACGTCGTCAACGCCCGCTACAGCGAGCGCCGCCTGACGCTGTTCACGTCCAACTACGACATCGCCGAGGACGCGACCGATCCCGACTCGCTGCAGGTCCGCGTCGGCTTCCGGATGTACTCGCGCCTGCACGAGATGTGCGAGTTCCTGCACCTCTACGGCGCCGACTACCGCGAGCTGCCGCAGAACGGCGGCGTCGACGACCTCAAGGTGCTGTGGAAGATGCGCAAGCGCACCGCGGCGCTCGACAAGCCCGTCACCGGCGGTCGCGCCTCGCGCCAGCTCCGGGCCCGCCTCGACCCGGGGGCGGCCGATCTGAAGTGGTCCGGCGGCAAGGCCGGCACGTAGGCCGGACGCTCCGGCGGTCGGCCGGCGCCCGCACGCGGTCGGCGGTAAGCTGACCCGATGCTCGGCCTCTACCTCCACATCCCTTTCTGTGGAGCGATCTGCCACTACTGCAACTTCAACCGCGGGCTGCTCGACGCCGGCCTGAAGGTCCGCTACGTCGACGCGCTCGAGACCGAGATCCGCCGCGCCGCCGACGGATCCGCGGCCGACACCATCTACTTCGGCGGCGGGACGCCGTCGCTCCTCGCGCCGGACGAAGTGGCGCGGCTGATCACGGCCTGCCGCGAGTCGTTCGCGGTGACGCCGGACGCCGAGGTGACGCTCGAGCTGAACCCCGAGACGGCGACGCCCGACTACCTGGCGGCGATCCGCGCCGCCGGCGCCAACCGCCTGAGCATCGGCGTGCAGTCGTTCGACGACGGCGAGCTGGCGCGCCTCGGGCGGGTCCATTCGGCCGATCGGGCGCGAGACGCGGTCCGGCTGGCGCGCGGTGCCGGGTTCGCCGATCTGAGCCTCGACCTGATGATGTGGCTGCCCGGCCAGACGGTCGACGGCTGGCTCGCCAACGTCGAGGCGCTGATCGAGACCGGGCCGGATCACGCCTCGCTCTACCTGCTCGAGCTCTATCCGAACGCCCCATTGAAGGACGAGATGGCGCGCGGCGGCTGGTCGCAGGCGCCGGACGACGACGCGGCCGAGATGTACCTCCGCGGACTCGACCTGCTGGATCGGGCCGGCTACGAGCACTACGAGATCTCGAATGTGGCGCGGCCCGGCCACGAGTCGCGCCACAACGTGAAGTACTGGGCCGACGGCGACTGGCTCGCCTTCGGCTGCGGGGCGCACGCCACGCGCGGCGACCGCCGCTGGCACAACGTGCCCGGCACGGCCGACTATGTGTCTCGAATCGCTGCCGGCCAGAGCGTCGTTGCCGGCGTCCGAACCTTGAGCCCCCGGACGCGGGCGGAAGAGGCGCTGTTCACCGGCATCCGGCTGTCGAAAGGCGTGTCCCTGGAAGACATCCGCGCGCGCTACGGTGTCGACGCGTGGGACCTGTATGGGACGGCGCTCGCCCCATTTGTCGAGGCGGGAGTGGTGCAGTACACTCCGCCCGCTCTGTCGCTGACGCGGGAGGGCATGCTGCTTGCAAATGAAGTGTGCGCGGTTTTCGTATAGGATGCGAGCTTGGTCGCTCGCTCGCGCAGGACACGCAGGTCATTGGAGGAATCGATGAAGCTTCGGACGAAGGTCGCGCCCCTGGCGCTTGGTTTGGTTTTCGCGGTTTCGACCGCCCGAGTCGCCGGTGCGCAGACGCCTCCGCCGCAGCCGACGACGCCGCCGGCGACCCAGCCGGCCGGCCAGCCGGCCACCCAGCAGCCCGCCACGCAGCCCGCCACGCAGCCCGCGGCGCCAGCCGCGCGGCCCAGCCGGCGCCCGCTGCGGCTGACGTGACGTTCACGGGCACGACGGGCGTGCTTCTGGTGCAGGTGAAGACCGGCCAGGAAGCGGCCTACGAGAGCCTCATTGCCAAGCTCAAGGAATCGCTCGCGAAGAACGAGAAGCCGGAGCGGAAGGCCATGGCCGCCGGGTGGAAGGTCTACAAGTCGGGCGAGCCGATGAGCGGCAACACCCTCTACGTCCACATCGTCGACCCCGTCTCGTCGGGGCAGAACTACCTCGAGACCTACAAGCTGATCTCGGAGACGTTCCCGGCCGAGGTGCAGGACCTCTACGGCAAGACCAAGGACGCGTTCGTGACGGGCGGCCTCGGCCGTCTGAACCTGACGCTCGTGTCGGCGCTCGGCACGCCCTAGGAGAGCTGCCATCGGGGCCGGACGCCCCGATCAGGTTCCGCCTTACCCAAAAGGGGCGGCGTGGGGGAGACCCCGCGCCGCCCTTCGTCTTTGGCGCTGAGGGCGATCCTCCTCCTTCGGTCGGCGTTCCGCCGATCGCCGCCTCCTCAGAACGCCAGGTTGGCGCCGGCGTAGAAGCGGTGGACCTTCGACTGCACCGGCGACCCCAGCAGCGAGAAGATGCGGTAGTCGAAGCGCAGGCGGAACGGACCCGCGACCGTGTATTTCGCGCCACCGCCCAGGTTGGTCGCGACGTGCGTCTCCTGCAGGTCCTCGAGCCGCTCGCGGTACAGCCCGCCGCCGAGCGTGGCGTAGAACTGCCAGCCGTTGATCGGGACCGGCGTCTGCACCAGCAGGTTGCCGCTGCCGGTCGTGAGCGACGGCACGGCGCGCTCGACATCCTCCCCGAGCTGGCTGTACTCGAACTCGAAGCCGATGATGACCAGGCCCATGCCCACCGCCGCGCCCTTGGCCAGGTGGGTGTCGGGCGACGGGCTGACGCCGAGGAACGCCGTCAGGTCGGCCGCTGCCGGCGCCGGTGTCGCCGCCAGCCAGCGCGACCAGTGGCGCGTGCAGCGGGCTGCTAGACTGTAGAGTCGGGTAACCGATCGCATCCGGCCATGTTAGCGTTTCGGGCCGCGACGTGGTGATCCCATGGACTTCAGACTCTCAGACGAACAGGTCGTGCTGCGAAACGCGGTTCGCGAGTTCGCCGAGCGCGAGATCAAGCCTCACGTCATGACGTGGGACGAGGCGCAGGCGTTTCCCCCCGCGCTGGTCGGCCAGATGGCCGAGCTCGGCCTGCTCGGGATCCAGCTGCCCGAGGCCTACGACGGATCGGCGATGTCGGCGGTCGACTACTGCCTGGCCATCGAGGAGCTCGCGCGCGTCTGCCCGGCGGTGGCGCTCAGCGTGGCCGCGCACAACGGCCTGTGCTCGGCCCACCTGGCCATGTTCGGCAGCGAGGCGCAGAAGCAGCGCTACCTGCCGCCGCTGGCGCGCGGCGAGATGCTCGGGGCCTGGGGCCTGACCGAGGCGTCGGCCGGCAGCGACGCGGCCGGCACGCGCACCGTGGCCGTCCGCGACGGCGGAGGCTGGGTGCTGAACGGCAGCAAGACGTTCATCACCCACGGCAGGGTCGGCGGCGTCATGGTGGTGATGGCGGTCACCGATCGCGCCAAGGGCAACCGCGGCATCTCCGCCTTCGTGGTGTCGCACGGCACGCCGGGCATGCAGGCGGGCAAGAAGGAGAACAAGCTGGGGATGCGCGCCAGCGACACCAGCGAGGTGATCTTCACCGACTGCCGCGTGCCGCTCGACGCGCTGGTCGGCGAGGAAGGGCAGGGGTTCGTCAACGCCCTGCAGGTGCTCGATGCCGGCCGCACCGGTATCGCCGCGCTCGCCGTCGGCCTCGCCCAGGGCGCCTTCGACGCGGCCGTCGGCTACGCCAAGGGCCGCCGCCAGTTCGGCCAGCCCATCGCCAACTTCCAGGCCACCCAGTTCAAGATCGCCGACCTCGCCACCCGCATCGACGCCGCCCGCCTGCTCACGCTGCGCGCCGCGCACATGAAGGACCGCGGCCTGCGCACCACGCGCGAGTCGGCCGAGGCCAAGCTGTTCGCCAGCGAGGTGGCCGTCAAGGCCGCCGACGAGTGCGTGCAGATCCACGGCGGCTACGGCTTCGTGAAGGACTACCCGGCCGAGAAGTACTTCCGCGACGTCAAGCTCCTCACCATCGGCGAAGGCACCAGCGAGATTCAGCGCATGGTGATCGCCCGGCAACTCCTCGCGTAGCGCCCGCCCGCGCGCGTTCCACCACCACCGCCACGTTCGCCCGACTGACAGACGAGACGACACACGCATGCCCACGACGATCGGGATCATTGGAGGCAGCGGCCTCTACGACATGGCCGAGCTCACGGACCGCCGTGACGTGACGGTCGACACGCCCTTCGGCCCGCCCTCGGCGCCGCTGGTGACCGGCCGGCTCTCGGGCAAGGACGTGGTGTTCCTCGCCCGGCACGGCATCGGCCACCGGCTGACGCCGTCGGAGCTGCCGTTCCGCGCCAACATCTTCGCGATGAAGACGCTCGGCGTCGAGCGCATCCTGTCGGCGAGCGCGGTCGGCAGCCTGAAGGAGCAGTACGTGCCGCTGCACCTGGTCATCCCCGACCAGTTCTTCGATCGGACCAAGGGCCGCGTCAGCACCTTCTTCGGTGACGGGCTGGTGGCGCACGTCGGCTTCGCGCATCCCTTCTGCGACGCGCTGTCGAAGACCACCTACGACTCCGCCGTCACCGCCGGCGCCACCGTCCACAAGGGCGGCACCTACGTGTGCATGGAAGGGCCGGCCTTCTCGACCAAGGCCGAATCGGTGCTCTACCGCCAGTGGGGCATGGACATCATCGGGATGACCAACCTGCAGGAAGCCAAGCTCGCCCGCGAAGCGGAGATCTGCTACACGACGATCGCGCTGGTCACCGACTACGACTGCTGGCACCCGTCGCACGACTCGGTGACGGTCGAGATGATCATCGCCAACCTGACGCAGAACGCCCGCATGGCGCAGAAGGTGATCGCCGAGGCCGTCAGGCGTCTCGACGCGGCCCCGCGCACCTGCGCCTGCGCCACCGCCCTCGCCACCGCCATCATCACCCGGCCCGAGCACGTGCCGGCGGCGACGAAGGCCAAGCTCGCCCCCATCGTTGGAAAGTACCTATGAAGATCGTCGTCACCGGTTCCATCGCCTTCGACTACCTGATGTCCTTCCCGGGCTCGTTCACCGAGCACCTGCTGCCGGAGCATCTCGCCAAGGTGAGCCTCAGCTTCCTCGTCGACACGATGGACAAGCGGCGCGGCGGCTGCGCGCCGAACATCGCCTACACGCTGGCGCTGCTCGGCGAGCGGCCCTACCTGATGGCCACGGCGGGGCAGGACTTCGGCGACTATCGCGCCTGGCTCGATGCCGCGCGCGTCGACACGTCGCTGGTCAAGATCGTCGACGGCAAGTTCACGGCGTCGTTCTTCTGCAGCACCGACCAGCACAACAACCAGATCGCGTCCTTCTACACCGGCGCGATGGCCAACGCCGCCGAGCTGTCGTTCCGCACCGCCGGCGCCTGCAAGCTGGCGATCATCGGGCCGAACGATCCGTCGGCCATGAGCCAGTACGCCGAGGAGTGCCGGGTGCTCGGCATCCCCTACATCTACGACTTCGGCCAGCAGGTGGCGCGCGTCTCGGGCGCTGACCTCCTCGAGGGGCTGACCGGCGCCGCGGTGGTGATCTCGAACGACTACGAGTTCCAGGTGCTGTGCGAGAAGACGGGGCTGGACGAAGCCGGCGTGCTGGCCAGGGCCAAGACGCTGGTCGTGACGCTCGGCGAGCACGGCTGCAAGGTGGTGCGGCCCGAAGGCACGATCACGGTGCCGGCCGTGCCGCCCTCGCGCATCGCCGATCCGACCGGCGTCGGCGATGCCTTTCGCGGCGGCCTGATGCGCGGCCTGTCCGTGGGCGCCGACTGGACGACGTGCGCGCGGCTCGGCAGCGTGGCCGCGGCCTACGCCCTCGAGCACCTCGGCGGCACCAGCCACGCCTACACCCTCGACGAGTTCCGCGCCCGCTACGAGCAGCACTTCGGGGCGCTCGTGCTGCCGGCCCCGGCGGTGGCGTGAGCGGAGCGGCCGTCCGTCGCGCGACGGCCGCGTGCGCGGCGGCAAGCCTGCTCTGGCTCGCCGCGCTCGTCGCCGCCCCGCACGGGCTGCACGCCGAGCCCGGCGCTCCGTCGCGGCTCGGGGCCGGCGTCGTCTACCTCGCCGGCCGGGTCGTCTGCCATCAGCGTCCCGAGCGCAGCTTCGCCGCGGCCGGACATCCGCTGCCGGTGTGCGCGCGCTGCACCGGCATCTACGCGGCGGCGCCGCTCGCGTGCCTGCTGGCGCTCGCGCTGCCCACCGGCCCGGGCCGACGGCTGTGGGCCTGGGCCGGCACGCCGCGTGGTCTCCTCGCGGCGGCGCTGCCGGCGGCCGTCAGCGTCGGGGCGGAGTGGATCACCGGCTGGACCGATCCGGCGACCCGCGCCGCCACCGGCGCGCTCGTGGGCTTCGGCGGAGCCGGGCTCGTCTGCGCGTCGATGCTGGCGCGACCGGCGTCCTCCGACGCAGCGCGCCCGCCGTCGCTGCCGGCGGGCTGAGGCGCGCGCCGTCGCCCGCAGCGAAATACGTTAGACTTCGACAGTTTCATGCGTCCCGACTCTTCCACGCGTCCAGAGACGAGAAGCGCGCCGGCCTCGACGGTCCGGGCCGAGGCCGATCGCGGCCGCGCCCTGGCGCTGTGCGTCGCCGCCTGGCTGGTGCCCGGCGCCGGCCACCTCCTGCAGCACCGGCTGGGCCGCGGCCTCGTGTTCCTGTTCGTGCTGCCGCTGATGTTCGCGCTGGGCCTGCTCTTCGACGGCGCCCTGTTCCCGCTGACCCCGATCACCCAGTCGCCGCTGACGAGTGCGGCGGCCCTGGCGGAGCGCTGCATCGGCGCGCCGTGGATCGCGACGGCGGTGGCCGGCTGGGGCCGCGGCGACGTCGTGTCGCCGACCTACGAGTACGGCTGGGTGCTGATGGTCGTGGCCGGGCTCCTCAATACCCTCGTCGTGCTCGATGTCTACGACATCGCGCTCGGCCGCAAGTAGGCGCGCGCAGGGCTGCCTGATGCCGAGCCACTTCCTCTTCCTCCTGATCTTCTCGGTGATCGTGTCCACCGTGTTCGCCGTCCTGCAGAAAGACTCCGTCGCCGAGCAGGTCCGCTTCGCGCTGACGATGACCGCGGGCTTCGTCGGCTTTGCCATCGTCGCCGGCTGGCTGATGCGGCTGTTCCCGCTGTGATCGCGCCGGCGGCGGGCCCTCCCGCGCCGCGCCCTGACGTCAACGGCCTGCTGCTGCGCTGGGCGCCGGCCGTGCTGTGGGCGGCGCTGATCTTCATCCTGTCGTCGATGTCGGGGCTGCCGGCTCCGCCCGGCGGCCTCACCGACAAGCACGCCCATCTCGTCACCTATGGCGTGCTCGGCGCGCTCCTCGTGTGGGGCCTCACCAATCGATCGCCGGCCCGGACGACCTGGTCGACAGCCGCGGCCGCGGTCGTGCTGGCCGCGCTCTACGGTGTGTCCGACGAGTGGCACCAGTCGTTCGTGCCGGGGCGCGAGGTGTCCGCGCTCGACCTGGCGGCGGACGCCGCCGGGGCCGTCCTCGCGGCGGTCGGCCTGCGGGCGTGGGCTATAATTCGGGCCCGCCGATGATGTCCGAACCCCACCCCGTCGAGCCGTCCGTGCTGGTCGCGCGCGATGGGGCGGTCGCGACCGTCACCGTCAACCGGCCGGCCGTCCGCAACGCGCTGAACGACGAGACGCTCGGCGCCATCGACGCCGCCGTCGCGGCGCTGGACGCCGATCCGGGCGTCCGCGTCATCCTGATCACCGGCGCCGGCGACAAGGCGTTCATCGCCGGCGCCGACATCAACGAGCTGTCGCGGGCCACCGCCGTCACCGGGCGGACCCTGGCCCGGCGCGGCCAGGCGGTGTTCGACCGCATCGCCGCCGCCGGCAAGCCGGTCATCGCCGTGATCAACGGCTTCTGCCTGGGCGGCGGCTGCGAGCTGGCGCTGGCCTGCACGTTCCGGTTCGCGGCCGACACCGCCGAGATCGGGCAGCCGGAGATCAACATCGGCATCATCCCCGGCTACGGCGGGTCGCAGCGTCTGCCGCGGCTCATCGGCCGCGACAAGGCGCTCGACCTGATCCTGACGGGGCGCCGCGTGCCGGCGTCGGAGGCCCTCGCGCTCGGCCTGGTGACGCGGGTCTACCCGGCGGCGACGCTGCGGGCCGAGGCGCAGGCGTTTGCCGGCGAGCTGGCGGCCAAGGCGCCGATCGCCGTGCGGCTGGCCATCGACGCGGTCCGGACCGGCCTCGAGCAGCCGCTCGCCGAAGGGCTCGCCTACGAGGCCGCGCTGTTCGGCCTGGTCGCGGCGACGGACGACATGCGGGAAGGCACGCGCGCCTTCCTCGAGAAGCGGTCCGCGCGATTCACCGGACGGTAACCTGCACTGTGCGCCATCCCACTGAACCGACCGTCGAGGCGACGCTGCCGGACGCCCGCGCGATGCGCGTCGCGCTCGTCGTCTCGCGCTTCAACGAAGACATCACCACGCGGTTGCGTGACGGCGCCATCGAGGCCCTGACCGTCGCCGGCGCGGCGGCCGAGGCGATCGAGATCTTCGAGGTGCCGGGCGCGTTCGAGATCCCCTGGGCGGCGCGAGCCGCCGCGTCGACCGGCCGCTTCGAAGCGGTGATCTGCCTCGGCTGCGTGATCCGCGGCGAGACCTACCACTTCGAAGTGATCGCCGACGCCGTGGCGCAGGGCGTCACCGACGCCGCCGGCGAGACCGGCGTGCCGATCACGTTCGGCGTGCTGACGACCGAAACCCTGGAGCAGGCGCTGGCCCGCGCCGCGATGGACCGGACCAACAAGGGCTGGGAAGCGGCCGTCGCGGCCATCGAGATGGCGCACCTGGCGCGCCGCCTGGCCGCGCCCGAGGCGGCATCGTGAGCACCGCCGATCCCGCCGAGCGGCATCGCGGCCGCGAGCGGGCCGTGCAGTGGCTCTACCAGTGGGAGATGTCCGGCCTCGACCTCGACGACGTCCTGTCGCGCGAGCACCAGGTCGACGTCCACACGTCCGACCGCGAGCGGGACGCCTGGGCCGTCTCGCTCGTGCGCGGCACCGCCCGCGACCTGCCGCGTATCGATCCGCTGATCACGCAGCACGCCACCAACTGGCGGATCGAGCGCATGGCGGTGGTCGATCGCGTGATCCTGCGGCTCGGCGTCTACGAGCTGCTGCTCACGGAGACGCCCCCGGCGGTGGTGATCGACGAAGCCGTGGAGCTGGCCCGCACCTTCAGCGCCGATCAGGCCGTGCCCTTCGTCAACGGCGTGCTCGATGCCGTCCATCGCGGGCTGGCCGCCACGACACCCGGCCGCGGCACCGCCGCCGACACGCCCTCGTCCTGATAGCCGCGCCCGGCCCGACCGATTCCAGCCGACTGAGATCCGATGCCCCTCGACGATCAGATTGCCCAACGACGCGCCAACTTCCAGGCGATCTGCGACCTCGGCGTCGCGCCCTACCCGAACGCGTTCGATGCCACCGCCAGCGTCTCGGAGGTCGTCGACGCGCACGGCGCCTCGACCGGTGAGGCGCTCGAGGCCGAGCGCCCGGAGGTCCGCCTCGCCGGCCGTGTCCTCGGCATCCGCGCCTTCGGCAAGGCGGCCTTCCTGGTGCTGTCGGACGGCCGCTCGACGATCCAGGCCTACGTGCGGCAGGACGCCGTTCCGGAGCGCGACTGGGCCATCTACAAGGCGCTCGACTTCGGCGATCAGGTCGGCGTCGCCGGCCGCGTGTTCCGATCGAAGACCAACGAGCTGTCGGTGTGGGTGTCGTCGCTGTCGTTCCTGGCCAAGTGCTTCCTGCCGCTGCCGGAGAAGTGGCACGGGCTGCAGGACGTCGAGACGCGCTACCGCCAGCGCTATCTCGATCTGGCGGTGAACCCGGATTCGCGGCGCGTCTTCGAGATCCGCAGCAAGACGGTGTCGGCGATCCGCCGCTTCTTCGAGGGCGCGGCTTCCTCGAAGTCGAGACGCCGATGATGCAGCCGATCGCCGGCGGGGCGCTGGCGCGGCCGTTCGTGACGCACCACAACGCCCTCGACATGAAGCTCTACCTCCGCATCGCGCCGGAGCTCTACCTGAAGCGCCTGACCGTCGGCGGCATGGCCCGGGTCTTCGAGATCAACCGCAACTTCCGCAACGAAGGCATCTCGACGCAGCACAACCCCGAGTTCACGATGCTCGAGTTCTACCAGGCCTACGCCGAGTACCAGGGCCTGATGGCGCTCACCGAGACGCTGGTCGAGGAGGTCGCGCGCAGCGTCGTCGGCAGCACCGACGTCGCGTTCAACGGCCAGTCGATCGCGCTGGCCGGGCCGTGGCGACGCCTGTCCCTGCGCGACGCCGCCGCCGAGCGGGCGTCCGAGAAGCTGGGCATCACCGTGACCGCCGCGATGCTGCGCGACCGGGCCCAGGCCGCCGACGTCGCGGCCAAGCTCGAGATCCACGTCGCGCCCGGCGACGGCGCCGGCAAGATCGCCACGACGCTGTTCGAGACGCTGTGGGAGGACTCGCTGGTCCAGCCCACCTTCGTCTACGACTTCCCGACCGAGGTGTCGCCGCTCTCCAAGCAGAAGCCCGGCGACCCCGACACGGTCGAACGCTTCGAGCTCTACATCGGCGGCTTCGAAGTGGCCAACGGCTTCAGCGAGCTGAACGATCCGGCGGAGCAGCGCCGCCGCTTCGAGGATCAGCTCACGCAGCGGGCCGCCGGCGATCAGGAAGCGCACCAGATGGACGAGGACTACGTCCGCGCCCTCGAGTACGGCCTGCCGCCGACCGGCGGCGAAGGCATCGGCATCGATCGCCTGGTCATGGTGCTCACCGGCAGCCCGTCGATCCGCGACGTGGTGCTGTTCCCGCTGATGCGGCCGCGGCAGGACTAGCGAAGGCAGGAGGACGCGACGATGCCCTACGAGCTGCAGGTCGCCGTCCGCTATCTCGTCGCGCGCCGTCGCCAGGCTTTCGTCTCGCTGATCTCGTTCGTCTCGACGCTCGGCGTCGCGGTCGGCGTCACCGCGCTGGTGGTGGCGCTGGCGCTGATGACCGGCCTGCAGGGCGAGCTGCGCGATCGCATGCTCGGCTCGATGCCGCACGTCTACGTCGCCAAGATCGCCGACGGCGGCGTGGCCGACGTGGCGGGGGAGCGGGCTCGCCTGCTGAAGCTCCCGCACGTCGTCGGCGCCGCGCCGGTGGTGATCGGGCCGGCGCTGGTCCGCGCCGGCGAACGCTCGTCGTTCGTCACGCTGAAGGGCGTCGATCCGGCGACCGAGGCGAGCGTCACCGAACTGCCGCGGCGGATGACCGCCGGGCAGTTTCGACGCGCTGGCGACGCCGCCCGACCCGAGCGGCGACGGGCCGCGTCTCGACGGCATCGTCCTCGGCAAGGACCTGGCGGCGTCCCTGGCGGTGCAAACGGGCGACGTCGTCACGGTGCTGACGCCGCAGGGCACGCTCACGCCGATGGGCGTGATGCCGCGGGCCCGGTCGCTGCGCGTGGCCGGCATCTTCGCGCTCGGGCTCTACGAGATGGACTCGGCCTACGCCGTGGTCGCGCTGCCGGTCGGCCTGCGGCTGATGGGCAAGGCGTATCCCGACTACCTCCAGCTGAAGGTCGACAACCTCGATTACGCGCGCACGGTCGCCGAGTCGATCGTGGCGGCGCACGGCGCGACCTACCAGGTGCAGGACTTCGCCCAGATGAACCAGTCGCTGTTCGCGGCCCTGCAGCTCGAGAAGATGGCCGTGTCGATCACCATCGGCCTGATCGTGATGGTGGCGGCGCTGAACATCGTCGCCTCGCTGGTGCTGATGGTGATGGAGAAGAGCCGCGACATCGCCATCCTCAAGACGATGGGCGCGACACGGCGCAGCATCACCATCGTCTTCATGCTGCAGGGCACGCTGATCGGCCTGGCCGGGACGCTCGCCGGCGTGATCCTCGGCGTCGGGCTGTCGTTCGTGCTCGACCGCTACCGCCTGGTGCCCATTCCGACCGACGTCTACCAGATCGCCTACATGCCGTTCAAGATCGAGCCGCTGGCGGTGACGATCGTCGCCCTCGCGGCGCTGCTGATCTGCTTCGTCGCCACGATCTACCCGTCGCGCCAGGCGGCCAGGCTCGATCCGGCGGAGGCGCTGCGGCATGGCTGACCCCCAGCTCGCCCCCGGTTCCGCCAGCGGCGCCGGGCCGGGCGGCGCGCCGCTCGTCGAGGTCGCCGATCTCACCAAGTCGTACAGCACGCCGAACGGCGCCATCCCGGTGCTGCGCGGGCTGTCGCTGCAGGTCGCGCGCGGCGAGATGGTGGCGATCGTCGGCGCCTCCGGCGTCGGCAAGAGCACGCTGCTGCACGTCCTCGGCGGCCTCGATCGCGCCGAGGGCGGCACGGTGCGCGTCGCCGGCGAAGACATCGGCTCGCTGTCCGATGATGCGCTGGTGGCCTTCCGCAACCGGCACGTCGGCTTCGTCTTCCAGTTCCATCACCTGCTGCCCGAGTTCACCGCGCTCGAGAACGTGCTGATGCCGCTGCGGATCGCCCGGCGGCCGCTGGCCGAGGCGCGGCCGCGCGCCGAGTCGCTGCTGACGCGGGTGGGGCTCGCCGACCGGGTCGGCCACCGCCCCGGGATGCTCTCCGGCGGCGAGCAGCAGCGGGTCGCCATGGCTCGCGCGCTGGCCATGGGACCGGCGCTGCTCGTCGCCGACGAGCCGACCGGCAACCTCGACGAGCACACCGCCGAATCGCTGCACGAGCTCCTGCGGGAGATGCACCGGGATGCCGGCCTGACCTCGGTGATCGCGACCCACAACACCCGCCTGGCCGCGCTCTGCGACCGCGTCCTCCGGCTCGAGGACGGCGTCCTCCGCTAGCGGGGCGGCCCTCCGCGGCGACTGCACGCGGCTGCCGCCGACGCCCCCTCCGCCCGTGCCGGCGCGCCGACACGTGAGGGCGATCGCCCTTGGATCAGGCCTCGATCCAACCGGATGGATGGAATTGCCGCGTTGGTTCGACGGTCCTGTTGCGTATAATGAACAACAGGTTACGACTGTTACCGGCGCGCCAGCAGCCGGGAGAGGCCCACAGCCAGCAGCCGGCTCCGGCGAGGCCGCAGCCGGCACGGTGCCAGCCTGGCAGGGATGCACGCGGATGTTCGAACGCTACACAGAACGGGCGCGTCGGGTTCTCTTCTTCGCGCGCTACGAAGCCAGCCAGCTCGGGAGTGTCTCGATCGAGACCGAGCACCTCCTGCTCGGCCTGATCCGGGAAGGCAAGGGGCTGACGAGCCGGATTTTCCAGCGCTCGCACCTCTCCCTCGAGAGCATCCGGAAGGAAGTCGAGGGGCGGACGGTCTTCCGCGAGAAGGTCTCCACCTCGGTCGAGATCCCCTTCAGCGGCGAGACCAAGCGCGTCCTCCAGTACGCCGCCGAGGAGGCCGATCGGCTTCTCCACAGCTACATCGGCACCGAGCACCTGCTGCTCGGCATCCTGCGCGAGGAGCGCTCCGTCGCCGCCTCCATCCTGATGGAGAAGGGGATGCGGCTGAACACGGTGCGCGACGACATCGTCCAGCTGCTCAACGAGAAGACCTCGCTGACGCGGGTCAAGGAAACGCCGCTGCTCGCCGAGTTCAGCCGCGACCTCACCGACGCGGCGATGAAGAACACGCTCGACCCGCTGGTCGGCCGCGAGCACGAGATCGAGCGCGTGCAGCAGGTCCTCTGCCGCCGCACCAAGAACAACGCCGTCCTGATCGGCGAGCCCGGCGTCGGCAAGACCGCCATCGTCGAGGGGCTGGCCCAGAAGATCGTCTACGGCGACGTGCCGCACTTCCTCGCCGACAAGCGCCTGCTGGCCCTCGACATCTCGCTGATCGTCGCCGGCACGAAGTATCGCGGGCAGTTCGAAGAGCGCCTCAAGGCGATCATGAAGGAGCTGTCGGAGAACCCGAACGTCATCGTGTTCATCGACGAGCTGCACACGCTGGTCGGGGCCGGGTCGGCCGAGGGGTCGCTCGACGCCGCCAACATCCTCAAGCCGGCGCTCTCGCGCGGCGAGATCCGCTGCATCGGCGCCACCACGCCGGCCGAGTACCGGAAGTACATCGAGAAGGACCGCTCGCTCGAGCGCCGCTTCCAGGCGATCAAGGTCGATCCGCCCTCCGAGAAGGAGACGATCGAGATCCTGCGCGGCGTCAAGGATCGCTACGAGCAGTTCCATCACGTCGAGTTCACCCAGGAAGCGCTCGAGGCGGCCGTCTACCAGTCGAGCCGCTACATCACCGATCGCTTCCTGCCCGACAAGGCCATCGACCTCGTCGACGAGGCCGGCGCCCGCGCCAAGCTGCGCGAGGCCGGCTACAGCGAGGAATTCGGCGAGATCAACAAGACGATCCGCGTCGCCGTCGAGCAGATGGAGAGCGCGGTCTCGGCCAAGGACTTCGAGCGCGCCAACTTCTACCGCGCAGCAGGAAGAGGCCGCCCGCGAGAACCTGATGTCGGTGCGCGAGCGCTTCGACGTCAAGTCGAGCGCGCGCCGCGTCGTCGTCAACAAGCAGGAGATCGACGAAGTCGTCGCCAAGTGGACCGGCGTCCCGATGACGGCGATCAACGAGGACGAGAGCAGCAAGCTGCTGCGGATGGAAGACGAGCTCCACCGCCGCGTCATCTCGCAGGAAAAGGCGATCTCGGCGCTGTCGCGGGCCATCCGCCGATCGCGCGCCGGCCTCAAGGCGGCGACGCGTCCGGTCGGCAGCTTCGTGTTCCTCGGCCCGACCGGCGTCGGCAAGACCGAGCTGGCCCGGGCCCTGGCGCACTTCCTGTTCGGCGCGGACGCCGCGCTGATCCGCTTCGACATGTCCGAGTACATGGAGAAGCACTCGGTGTCGAAGCTGATCGGCTCGCCGCCGGGCTACGTCGGCCACGAAGAGGGCGGCCAGCTCACCGAGAAGGTGAAGCGGAACCCCTACTCGGTGGTCCTGCTCGACGAGATCGAGAAGGCGCACCCCGATCTGTTCAACATCCTGCTGCAGGTGTTCGAGGACGGCCACCTGACCGACGGCCTGGGGAATCGTGTCAACTTCAAGAACACGATCATCATCATGACGTCGAACATCGGGGCCCGCTACATCCAGAAGAAGGCCTCGCTGGGGTTCCAGTCGTCCGACGCCAAGGAAATCGCCCGCAGCGTCTCGGACATGGTCCTGGGCGAGGTGCGGCGGACCTTCAACCCCGAGTTCATCAACCGCATCGACGAGATCATCGTGTTCGAGGCGCTGTCGGACGACGACCTGCGCCAGATCACGGAGCTGCTGGTCGGGCAGCTGAACGCCAACCTGGTCGACCGTCGCCTGACCATCCGGATGTCCACCGAGGCCATCGACTGGATCATCGACCTGACCTGCAAGGACCGCTCGTACGGCGCCCGCCCGCTGCGCCGGGCCATCCAGCGCTACATCGAGGATCCGCTGGCGGAAGAGCTGATCCGGGGCGACCTCAAGGGCGGCGAGTTCGAGGTCTACGTCGAGTCCGGCGCCCTGGCCTATCGGGCCCTCGACGCCGACGGCTCGGCTGTCGCCCCCGGCCGGCGTCTCGCCTCGAGCGTCTGAACCTAGCAGTCCGTAGCGAAGTGCCGCGGCCCGTCGCTTTGGGCTTGCGATACACTAGCCCGCTTGGGGTCCGCGAACCGGTCACGCAGGGCGGTATGCCTGCGCTTTTTGGCCGCTCGGAGGAGTTCGTGCGCAGGCGCCGTCTGGGGCCGCGGCACGCATAACTGAACGCATGCTGAGTTCTCGCATTCTCCTGGCTGCCGCGGTCTGCACGTGGCTGGCCGCCCCGGCCCTGGTTGCTCCGGCCTGGGCGCAGACCCCGACCGGCAACGAGCCGCCCCCGCGGCGCCGTCCAACATCCCCGGGCCGACGCCACCGGCCCGCACCAATCCCGCGAACCCGGCCCCGGCCCCCGCCCCGACCCAGGATCGGTCGGTCGTGCCGGCGGCGCCCGCTCCGCAGGCCGCCCCGGCGCCGCCGCCGGCCCAGACCCCGGCGCCCGCCCCGACGCCGGCGGCGCCGCAGACGACGCCCGTGCCGACGCCGGCCGCCGCGGCCGGCCAGCCGACCCTCTGCGGATCGGCCGGTGCCGCCGCCGGCGCGCCTGCCGCCGGCCGGCTCGCCGCCGGTCATCTACCAGATTGCGCCGTGCTTCGAGAAGCAGGGCGGGATCTCGTCGGTCGAGGCGGCGACCTACCTCTATTACATCCAGACCCGCCCCAGCCTGCCGTCGCAGAACCAGTGGGTGCCGTACGACGCCGCCGCCGAGGAGCGGCTGCGCGCCGACTTCCGCTCGCTGTGGGCCACCAACTTCCTCGACGATCTGTCGATCGAGGTCCTCGACTACCAGTTCTCGAACGGCGTCGTCGGCAAGCTGATCAAGTACGACCTCGAAGAGCGGCAGCGCATCAAGATCGTCGACTACACGGGCAGCAAGCAGCTCGAGTCGACCAAGATCGACGAGAAGCTGAAGGAAGAGAGCGTCACCATCCGCCTCGACTCGTTCGTCGACGACGCGCTGATCCGCCGGGTCAAGGGCATCGTCAAGGCGATGCTGTCCGAGAAGGGCTTCCTCGACAGCTCGGTCACGCACACGATCGTGCCGGTGACCAGCGGCACCAAGACCGTCAACCTGACGTTCACGATCGTCGAAGGCCCGAAGTACAAGATCCGCAAGATCGACTTCGTCGGCAACAAGGACGTCAGCGATCGCAAGCTGCGCGGCAAGATGAAGGATACCAAGGCGCAGAACTGGTATTCCTTCATCACCCAGCGGGGCACCTACAAGGAAGACAAGTACGCCGAGGACGCCGAGAAGGTCGTCGGCTACTACCGCGACAACGGCTACCTGCGCGTCCGCGTCGACAACCCCGAAGTGAAGACGCTCGAGGACACCAAGGACGGCAAGACGCGCTACGTCGAGCTGCGCATCCCGGTCACCGAGGGCCCGCGCTACACGGTCGGCGACGTCAAGATCGCCGACAACAAGGTGGTCAAGGCCGAGCCGCTGGTCCAGATCTTCAACCTCAAGCCGGGCAAGTACTACTCCGAGAAGCGCGTCAAGAAGGGCATGGAGAAGGCCCGCGAGATCTACGGATCGATCGGCTACTTCGAGTTCACCGCCTTCCCCGACTTCGCCTTCCGCGACCTGCCCAAGGACGCCCAGCCGCGCAACATGGAAGAGGCGCAGCGCGCCACCGCCGAGCCCGCTGCCAAGCCCGGGCCGGCCATCGTCGACGTGACGATGCACATGCAGGAGGGCGAGCAGTACTTCGTCAACCGCATCACCTTCCTCGGCAACAGCACGACGCACGACAACGTGATCCGCCGCGAGATGCAGCTGGTCGAGAGCGGCGTCTTCAACACCGAGGCGCTCAAGCAGAGCGTCAAGCACCTCAATCAGCTCGGCTACTTCAAGGCGCTCGAGGGCACCGAGAACGTCCAGGTCGAGAAGACCCCGGGTGAGAAGAACAAGGTCGACATCGCCCTCAAGCTCGAGGAGCAGAACCGCAACCAGCTGACCTTCGGCGCCGGCGTGTCGCAGTTCGAGGGCGCCTTCGCGCAGTTCGCCTTCCAGACGTCGAACTTCCTCGGCAAGGGCGAGACGCTGTCGCTGTCGGTGCTGACCGGCAAGCGCTACAAGGACTACCAGCTGTCCTTCAGCGAGCCGTACCTGTTCGACCGCCCGATCACCGGCGGCATCAACATCTTCAACCGCACCATCAACTACATCGGGGCGTTCACGCAGGAATCGTCGGGCGGCAACCTGATGACCGGCTTCCGCCTGGCCAGCTTCTCCCGCGCCTTCGTCTCCTACAGCTACGAGCGCGTCGGGATCAGCAACCTGAACGAGGCCTACACGAGCGACCCGACGCTGGCGGATCGGAACCCGTTCCTGAAGGACGCGCTGCTGCTGGACGTGCCCGGCGGCCGGCGCACGATCAGCAAGATCTCGCCCAGCTTCGTGCACAACACCGTCGACAACCCGATCTTCCCGACCGCCGGACGCCGGCTCACCATGAGCTTCGACCTGGCCGGGCTGGGCGGCAACACCAGCTTCTACAAGCCGCGCCTCGAAGCCATCCAGTACTGGCAGCAGACCCGCAAGCTCTCGATCGGGTTCCGGGCCCAGTTCGAGTTCGTGGCGCCGTGGCGCGACACCGTCAACCTGCCGATCTTCGAGCGGCTGGTGCAGGGCGGCGAGTACAGCATCCGCGGCTACGACATCCGCACCATCGGTCCGCGCGACGAGCTGACGGGGACCGGCCTGGTCATCGGCGGCAACAAGAGCCTGCTGTTCAACGGCGAGTACATCTACCAGATCGCCGGCCCGGTGCGCGTGCTGGCGTTCTTCGACGCCGGCCAGGTCCGCGACGACGGCGAGAAGTTCCGTTCCGACGCCTTCGTCGCCTCGACGGGCGGCGAGGTCCGGTTCTTCATGCCGGTGCTCAACGTGCCCTTCCGCCTGATCTTCGCCCGCAACATCAACCGCGAAGGCATCCTGGACAACAACTACCAGCCCGAGAAGAAGTGGCGCTTCCGCTTCGCCGTCGGCTCGACGTTCTAGGCGGTTCCAGGACACCCAGAGTTCGGGTAAGCTGAAACGTTGAAACCTGGCTCTGGGGGCCATCCCTGGGAGCGCATGAGGAACCTGTCGACCATGAGATCAAGCCTCGTCATCGTGGCCATCGGCATCGCGCTGATGGCTGGCCCCGTGAACGCCGCTCAGGCACCGGCGACGCAGAAGCCGGCTCCCGGCCGCGCCTGCCGGCGCCTGCCGCGCAGACGCCGCCTGCCGCCGCCCAGCCCGCCGCTGCCCCCGCGCCGCCGCGTCCGTTCCCGGAAGGCGCCAAGATCGCCTACGTGAACGTCCAGCGCATCGCGTCGGAGTCGGTCGAAGGCCAGGCCGCCACCAAGCGGCTCACCGGCCTGCGTGAGGAGAAGGAAAAGGATCTCGTCTCGCGCAACCAGAAGTTCGAGGAGGCGCGCAAGCGGCTCGAGACCAGCGCCTCGGTGCTGAGCGAGTCGGTCCGCACCACCCAGCAGAAGGACGTCGAGCGCCTGCAGACCGACCTGCAGCGCGCCACGCAGGACGCCCAGAAGGCGGTCGAGGATCTGCAGAACGAGCTGCAGCTCGAGTTCCAGCGCAAGCTCCTGCCGGTCCTCTCCGAAGTGTCGGCGGCCAAGAGCCTGCACATGGTCTTCAGCAGCAGCGATTCGGGCGTCGTCTGGGCCGATCCCGGCCTCGACATCACCACCGACATCATCAAGAAGCTCGACGCGGCCGCCGCGGCGCCGAAGAAGTAGACCGCCTTCGCCGCTTCGGCGGTCGAGGCCGCGTCACGCGGGGCCGCTTCGGTGGCCACGGTCGTTCCCGCCAGGGTCGCGTCGCGGCCCTGGCGCCCTCCTTCGGCCCGTCTCCCGCCTGCTCGCGCGTCCCAGTGCCCACCATCACCCCTCTCGCGCTCGATCGGCTGTCCTATCGCTACCCGGTGCCCCTCGTGGACGCCGTCGTCTCGCACGACCGCGGCCGCGCGCTCGAGGCGGTGAAGAGCGTGACGGTCAGCGAAGACTTCTTTCAGGGCCACTTTCCCGGCCAGCCGGTGATGCCGGGCGTGCTGATGATCGAGTCGCTGGTCCAGGCCGCGGCCATCCTCCTGCTCGATCGCGACGGCGAGGGGCTGGAGACGCGGGCGTCGCTGCGCGGCGTCGACGGCGTCAAGTTCCGCCGGCAGATCGTCCCGGGCGATCGTGTCCGACTGGCCGTGCGGCTGGTCGCCGAGCGTGGGCCGATCGCCCGCGTGGCCGGCCAGGCCCTGGTCGACGACCTGGTCGTCGCCGAGGCGACGCTGGTGATGGCGCTCGAGCGCAACGGCGTCTCCATCCATCCGTCGGCCAACGTCGATCGCGGCGCGGTGCTCGGCGCCGGCACGACGATCGGCCCGAACGCGACGGTCGGCCCGAACGTCCGCCTCGGCCGCCGCTGCAAGGTCGGCGCGTCCGCGGTCGTCGACGGCTACACCGAGCTCGGCGACGACAACGAAGTGTTCCCGCTGGCGTCGATCGGCCTGCGGCCGCAGGACCTGAAGTACGCCGGCGAACCGACGCGGCTGGTCATCGGCCAGAAGAACGTCTTCCGCGAGTTCGTGACGGTGCACCGCGGCACCGTCGGCGGCGGCGGCGTGACCACCATCGGCGACCGCAACGTGTTCATGGCCTACGCCCACGTCGCGCACGACTGCCACGTCGGCGACGACACCATCTTCGGCAACGCCGCCACGCTGGGCGGCCACGTGACGGTCCAGAGCTACGCGACCATCAGCGCGTTCTCGGCCGTGCACCAGTTCTGCCGCATCGGCCGGCACGCCTTCATCGGCGGCTTCTCGGTCATCACCAAGGACGCCCTGCCGTTCGCCAAGACCGTCGGCAACCGTCCGGCCCGCAACTACGGCCTGAACACCATCGGCCTGGTCCGCCGCCGCATCCCGGCCGACGCGATCGCCAAGCTGAAACAGGCCTATCGCTACCTGCTCACGTCGAAGCTGAACACGACGCGCGCGCTGGCCGAGATCGAGCAGGACCCGTCGCTCGCCTGCTCCGAGGTCGGCCATCTCGTCGACTTCATCCGCACCTCGTCGCGCGGCGTCGTGCTGCGGCGGACGCTGACCCGCCGGGCCGACGACGCGGTCGTCGCCGACGAGTAGCCGCCCGTGACCACGCCAGCGCTCCCGCTCGGACTGATCGCCGGCAACGGCCGCTTCCCGTGCCTGGTCCTCGACGCCGCGCACGCGCAGGGCCGGCCCGTCACCGTCGTCGCCATCAAGGACGAAGCCGAGCCCGCCCTGGTCGCCGCCGCCGAGGCGCGCGGCGCCGCGCTGCACTGGGTCTCGCTGGGGCAGCTGGGCAAGGTGATCTCGGTGCTCAAGGCCGCCGGCGATCACCGAAGCGGTGATGGCCGGGCAGGTCAAGCACGTGAAGATCTTCTCGGACTTCATGCCCGACCTGACGCTGCTGTCGGTCATCCGCCGGCTGACCTCGAAGAGCACCGACTCGCTGATCGCCGCGTCGCCGACGTGATGCAGGAGAAGGGCATCGGCCTGCTCGACTCGACGGCGTTCCTCGCGCCGCTGCTGGCGCCGGCCGGCGTGCTGACGCGCCGCGCGCCCGACGCGCGCGAGGAGGCCGACCTGGTCTTCGGCTACACCCAGGCCGACGCCGTCGCCGGGCTCGACATCGGCCAGACGATCGTCGTGAAGGATCGCGCCGTCGTCGCCGTCGAGGCGATGGAGGGCACCGACGCGACGATCGCCCGGGCCGGCCAGCTGGCCGGCGCCGGCACCGTCGTCGTCAAGGTCGCCAAGCCGCAGCAGGACATGCGCTTCGACGTGCCGGTGGTCGGCGTGCCGACCATCGCGGCGATGCGCGCCGCCGGCGCCACCACGCTGTCGGTCGATGCCGGCAAGACGCTGCTGATCGACGGGCCGGCGGCGATCGTCGCGGCGGCGGACGACGCCGGCATCGCCATCGTCGGCCGCGCGCGCCCGGTCTCGGCCGGGGCGGAGGTGCCGTCGTGAGCGCCACCGCCTCCGCTGCGCGTCGCCGTCGTCGGCGTCGGGCATCTCGGCAAGCATCACGCGCGCATCCTGGCCGCGATGCCCGGCGTGACGCTGGTCGGCGTCGCCGATCCCGACGCGGACCGCGCCGCCGAGGTCGCCGCGGCGCACGGCACGCCGGCCTTCGCCGACGCGTCGCTGCTGCCCGAGGTCGACGCCGTCGTCGTCGCCGCGCCGACCGAGCTGCACGCCGAGCTGGCGGCGCCGTTCCTGTCGCGCGGCGTCTCGGTGCTGGTCGAGAAGCCGATGACCCGCACCCTCGACGAAGCGGACGGGCTGATCGCGCTCGCCGGCGCGATCCGGCGCCGTGCTCGCGGTCGGCCACTCCGAGCGGTTCAATCCGGCGGTGGTCGCGGCCCTGCCGTACGTCAAGGCGCCGCGGCTTCGTCGAAGTGCACCGGCTCAGCGGCTTCCGCGAGCGCAGCCTCGACATCGACGTCGTCTTCGACCTGATGATCCACGACCTCGACGTGCTGCTGGCGGCCGATCGGCAGCGAGGTGACGGCGATCGAGGCCGTCGGCGTGCCGGTGCTGTCGCCGCGCATCGACATCGCCAACGTCCGCCTGACGTTCGCGTCGGGCTGCATCGCCAACCTCACCGCCAGCCGCATCAGCTTCGACACCATCCGCAAGGTGCGCTTCTTCCAGCCGCGGGCCTACATCGGCATCGACTTCGCCAAGAAGGAAGCCGAGCTGTATCAGGTCGTGGTCGGCGCCACCGGCGCGGCCATCGACGGCGGTAAGCTGGCGGTAGCCGACGCCGAGCCGCTGCAGCTCGAGCTGGAGGACTTCGTCGACGCCGTGCGGACGCGGCCGCGCGCCGCGCGTCAGCGGCCTCGACGGACGCCGCGCCCTGGAGCTGGCGCATCGCATCACCGTCGCTCATGGCCGCAGGGATCGTCCCATCCGCATGACCGCCCCGACCCTCGACGCCATCGCCGGCAAGCTCGCCGCGGGAGCGCCGCTCGACCGTGCCGACTTCCTGGCGCTGTCGAAGATCGACCGATCTCGTGCAGCTCGGCATGCTCGCCTCGGACGCCCGCCGGCGCCGCACCGGCGACGACGTGACCTACGTCCGCGTCGTCGAGCACAAGGTCGGCGAGCCGCTGCCGGACGCCTGGCCGCAGGCGGCCGGAGAAATTCGCCTGATCGGCGTGCCGCCGACGGCCGAGGCGGCGATCGCCAAGACCTGGGCGGCCGTCGAGCGCGCCAACGGCGTCCCGGTGACGGCGTGGGCGCTCGCCGACCTCGTCGCCCTGGCCAAGGATCTGGAGGGGCTGGGCACCCTGGCCCGCGGCCTGCGCGAGGCCGGCCTGGCGGGCCTCGCCGACGTGCGTCTCGATCTCGTCGAGGACACGGCGATCCAGTGGGTCGTCGACGCCGGGCTCGGCGTGCCCGTCGTCGGCGTGCACGACCTGCCGGCCAACCCGGTCGTCTTCCTGCGCCGCGTCGCCTCGCTGCAGAAGGTCGACCAAGGCCTTCCGCGCCATCGCGCCGCTGCCGCGCCGCGTGTCGGTCGAGGCGCCATCGACCGGCTACGACGACACCCAGCTGATCGCCCTGGCGGCGCTCCTCGTCGACGGCGTCGACCGCGTCCAGGTCGACTGGCGGCAGCACGGCGCCAAGTTGAGCCAGGTCGCCCTGCTGTTCGGCGCCAACGACGTCGATCACGTGCCGGCGACCGACGACGCTCCGCTCGGCCCGCGCCGGGCGCCGCTCGAGGAAGTACGCCGCAACATCGTCGCCGCCTCGCTGACGCCGGTGGCCCGCAACGCGCGGTTCGAGACGGTGGCCGAGGCGGGCACGGATCGCGCCGGGAGCGCGAGCTAGCGTCGTCGTGGCCGCCACGCCCGCGATCGTCCGCCTCGGCGCCGTCAGCTACCTCAATACGCGGCCGCTGGTCGAGGGCCTCGACGCCCGGCCCGACGTGGCGCTGCGCTTCGACGTGCCGGCGCGGTGCGCCGACCTCGTCGAAGCCGGCGAGGTCGACCTCGGCCTGGTGCCGATCATCGAATACGCGCGCCACGCCGACGACTACGCCGTGGTGCCGGACGTGTCGATCGCGTCGCGCGACGCCGTCGATTCGGTCGCGCTGTTCACGCGCCAGCCGATCGAACGGGTGCGGACGATCGCGCTCGACGTCAGCTCGCGCACCTCGGCGGGCCTGGTCCGGCTGCTCTGCGCGCGCCTCTGGCGGATCCGCCCGGTGTTCGTGCCGGCGGCGCCGGACATCGGGGCGATGCTCGCGTCGGCCGACGCGGCGCTGCTGATCGGCGATCCGGCGCTGTTCCTCGATCCGGCCACGGTCGGACGCGCAGAAGATCGACCTCGGCCTGGCGTGGCGCGAGCTGACCGGCCTGCCGTTCGTCTGGGCCGTGTGGGCCGGCCGCGCCGGCGCGGCGTCGCCCGAGCCGTCTGCCGGCTGCTCTACGAGACGCGGCAGCGCGGCGTCGCCAACATCGACGCCATCGCCCGCCGCGAGCGCCCGGGCGATCCCGGCCGCGCAGGCGCTCGTCGCCCGCTACCTGCGCGAGACGATCACCTACGGCCTGGACGAGGCCGCTGCTGGCCGGAGCCCAGGCCTATTTCGACGGGCTGGCCGAGGAGGGCATCATCGCCCGGGCGCCGCGTCTGCGCACGTTCGCCGCCTGGCCGACCGTCGACGGACCGGCCGCGCCGGCGCGATGGTAGAGTCGAAACTGGCCATGACGCGAAGGGCTCGATCGCATCATCGCCAAGGCCGAGGCCGGGGAGCGCGTCGACGCTGCCGAGGCGCTGCGGCTCTATCGCGAGGCGCCGACCGCCGTGCTGGGCCGGCTCGCCGACGCGATGCGGGCGCGCAAGCATCCCGAGCGCCTCGTCACCTACATCATCGATCGCAACGTCAACTACACCAACGTCTGCGTCGCGCGCTGCAACTTCTGCGCGTTCTACCGCGCCGGTCGGCCACGGCGACGGCTACGTGCTGTCGTTCGACGAGATCTTCCGCAAGATCGACGAGACGATCGCCGTCGGCGGCAACCAGCTGCTGCTGCAGGGCGGCCACAATCCGGACCTGCCGCTCGCCTGGTACGAGGACCTGTTCCGCGCCGTGAAGGCGCGCTACCCGGAGTTCAAGCTGCACGCGCTCTCGCCGTCCGAGGTGCTGCACATCTCGCGGCTGGCGAAGCTGTCGACGCCCGAGGTGATCGCGCGGCTGATCGCGGCCGGGCTCGACTCGATTCCCGGCGGCGGCGCCGAGATCCTGGTCGATCGCGTCCGCAAGCTCCTCAACTGCTACAGCAAGTCGACCGCCGACGAGTGGCTGCGCATCATGGGCGAGGCGCACGACGCCGGCCTGCGCACGACGGCGACGATGATGTACGGCAGCGTCGAGACGGACGAGGAGCGCATCGAGCACCTGGTGCGGCTGCGCGAGCTGCAGGACCGCACCGGCGGCTTCACCGCGTTCATCGCCTGGAGCTACCAGCCCGATCACACCGAGCTGGGCCTCTACGAGGCGACCGGCGTCGACTACCTGCGGACGCTGGCGCTGGCCCGCATCGTCCTCGACAACTTCGACAACCTCCAGGCCTCGTGGGTCACGCAGGGCGGCAAGGTCGGGCAGTTGAGCCTGGCCTACGGCGCCAACGACATGGGCAGCGTGATGATCGAGGAGAACGTGGTCCGCGCCGCGGGCGCCAGCTACTGCATGGACGAAGTCGAGATCGTCCGCAACATCGAGAACGCCGGCTTCGGCGCCAAGCGCCGCAACATGCACTACGAAGTGCTCGGCGATCCGATCTTCCGCGAGCGCGCCGTGCCGCGGCGGCTGGCGCTCGACGTCGCCAAGGCCGAGGACGACGACGACCGGATCCCCGACGAGCTCGCCGCCTACGACGCCCGCACGCCGGCGGCGCGCCGGCAGCGCGCCCATCAGCGCGGCGACGGCACCATCACCCACTAGCCCGGCCGCTGTGAGCGCCTCTCCGGACCGCGCCGACGCAGCCGTCACGACCTGCCTGCGGGCGCCGTGGATCCTGCCGATCGCCGGGCACCCGATCCGCGACGGCTGGGTGACGGTGGCGCGCGGCCGCGTCCTCGACCTCGGCACCGGCCGTCCCCCGGACGGACCTGGCGTCGAGATCCGCGACCTCGGTCACAGCGTGCTGCTGCCCGGCCTGATCAACGCCCACACCCATCTCGAGCTGTCGTGGCTGTGGGGCAAGGTGCCGCCGGCGGCGTCGCTGCCGGCCTGGGTGTCGAACCTGATGGGGCAGCGCTTCGCCCGCGACGGCGACGACCGCGGCGCCGATCCGGCAGGCGATCATCGACGCGCTCGAGGCCGGCACCGCCGCGGTCGGCGACGTCGCCAACACGTCCGCCAGCCAGGACGCCGCTGGCCCAGAGCCGGCTGCGCGGCGTCGTGTTCCGCGAGATCGTCGGCTTCAATCCCGCCGACCCGGCGGCGCTCGATCGCCGCCGCCGCGCAGGACGTCGAGGCGCACCGCTCGCCGCGCGTCGACGCGCACGTCGTGCCGCACGCGCCCTACTCGGTCGTCGCCCGAGGTGCTGCACCTGCTCGGGCGCGCGCGCCGCGCAGCACCCCGGCGCGATCTGCAGCATCCACGTCGGCGAGTCGCCGGACGAGATCGAGTTCCTGCAGACCGGCGGCGGCCGCTGGCGCGACGTGCTCGACGCCCGCGGCGCCTGGAACCCGCGCTGGACGCCGCCGCAGTGCGGACCGGTCGAGTATCTCGATCGCCTCGGCGTCGTCGGTCCGGCGCTGCTCGCCGTGCACTGCGTCCAGTGCACGGACGCCGAACTGGCCCGCCTCGCCGCCGGCGCGGGCGACCATCGTGACCTGCCCGCGCAGCAACCTCTGGGTCGGCGTCGGCAGCCCGCCGGCGTCGCGCTTCTTCGCCTCGGGCGCGCGCATCGCCATCGGCACCGACAGCCTGGCCAGCGCCTCGGACCTGAACCTGTTCAACGAGCTGGCGGCGCTGCACGCCCTCGCGCCGGAGGTCCGGCCGCGGCGACTGCTCGAGAGCGCGACGCGCATCGGCGCCGAGGCCATCGGCCGTCGAGACCTCGGCGTCGATCGCCCCCGGCGCCCGCGCTCGCCTGATCGCGGTCGACCTGCCATCGGGCGTCCACGACGTCGAGACGCTACCTCGTCGAAGGCGTCCATCCGAGCCAGGTCGCGTGGGCCGTCTGGGACGCGCACGGCGGCCGCGAGACCTACGTGTCGTAGGCTCGCTGCGCTCGCCGATCCAGGCGTGGTCGGTCAATCGCTGAGCGCAGATGTTCGTCTTGAGGCGAGGCGCCACGTGAGCGGTGCGGGCATTCCTTCCGTGCTCCGCTCGCGGCGCCGGTCCCGCGCGCTTCCGGTCGCTGATGGGGCGACAAGCAACGGTCGACCCCGTCGACCGTCGTGTCTGCCCACCTCCCGCGCGCGGGTCGACCTGCGCTGAATCGAGACTTCGCTGCGTCGGCTTGCTCGAAGTCGCACTCCAGGAACGCCCGCACCGCTGGCGGTGCGGCGCCCTGAGCGACAATGAGACCGAGCGCGCTTCGGCGCTACGCGTGTTCGCCACGCGAGACCACGCGAGGAGCGGGGCGCGGCGACGGAGTGCCCGTGACCCGTAGCGTGCAGGTCGTGATGCTGGTCAGAACGACGGAGGCGTGGTGCCACTTTACAAACTCGTGATCGAGGGCCGCGGTGTGGAGACGCTCGTCGACGACTCCCTCGCCGTCCTGGGCTTTGTCACGACGCGCTGGCTGCGAGCGACCGGTCCAGAGGCAGCCGAGCGTGAGGGGCTCGCGTTAGCGTGGAAAGAGTTGCACGCTCGCAGATCTGGTACCGAACTCCGCCGCGTCGCCGCCCGAGTTGGCGCTGGAAGAGATTCGTGAGGCGAGCGAGATCCGTCTGTCCAGCCTGGATTCGCATGGTATCCGGACGAGGAGCGGCCTCGCTGACGCTCGTCATCGGACCGTCCGCTATCGGGCTCTCCGACATGCCGCAGCTCGGCGTCGCGGCGCTGCAGGGCAGGCGGTGCGGGTGTTCCCGGAGCGCGACTTCGAGCAAGCCGATTCAGCGGAGTCTCGATTCAGCGGAGATCGGCCCGCGCGCGGGAGGCTCACAGACGTGACGCTCGACGGGGGTCGAGCGTTGCTTGTCGCGCGAGTCGCCGGCCGGGAGCGCGCGGGACCGGCGCCGCGAGCGGAGCACGGAAGGAATGCCCGGACCGCTGACAGAGCGCCTCGCCCAGGGCAGATTCCAGCCGCTCCCGTCAATGCGGATACACTGGGAGGCCGTGGGCCTGCTCCGCACCTACGCCTCGTTCATCCGGGTCAGCCACTCCGTCTTCGCGCTCCCGTTCGCGCTGGTCGGGGCGCTGCTGGCCGCCGCCGAGCGTCCGGTCGCGCCGATCCGCGTCCTGTGGATCGTGCTGGCGATGGTGTTCGCGCGCAGCGCCGCGATGGCCTTCAACCGCATCGTCGACGCGCGCTGGGACGCGCTCAATCCGCGCACCGCGAACCGCGAGATCCCGACGGGGCAGCTGTCGGGCGGCGCAGGCGTGGGCCTTCCTGATCGCGACGTCGGCCGCCTTCGTCGCCTCGACGTGGCCGCTCGGCTGGATCTGCTTCGCGCTGTCGCCGGTGGCGCTGGCCATCGTCTTCTGGTACTCGCTGGCCAAGCGCGTCACCAGCTACACGCAGTTCTTCCTCGGCCTGGCGATGGCGGTGGCGCCGGTCGGCGGCTGGCTGGCGGCCGGCGGCGGGCTCGACTGGCCGCCGTTCTGGCTGGCGCTCGCCATCGGCACGTGGGTCGGCGGCTTCGACGTGCTCTATGCCTGCCAGGACGTGAGCTTCGATCGCGCGCACGGCCTCAACTCGATCCCGGTGCGCTTCGGCATCGGCCGCTCGCTGCTCATCTCGCGGGCGCTGCACGTGGCCACCGTCGGCTGCCTGTTCGTGCTCGGGCTGATCCGGCCGCTCGGGCCGGTCTACTTCACCGGCGTGGCGCTGGTGGCGCTGCTGCTCGTCTACGAGCAGACGCTGGTCCGCGAGGACGATCTGTCGCAGGTGAAGCGCGCCTTCGACCTGAACGGCTACGTCGGCATCCTCTACCTCGTCACGACCAGCCTCGCGGTGTTCTGGCGATGAAGCAGGTCGCGGTCGGGATCACCGGCGCGAGCGGCGCCCTGTACGCGGTGCGCACCCTGGCGGCGCTGCTCGCCGACGGCGTCACGGTGGAGCTCGTGGTCAGCGACTACGGCCGCCGCCTGCTGCGCGACGAGCTGGGCCCCGAGGCGGCCCTCGACCGCCTGCCGGCCTACCTCGCCGGCCGCTATGGCCCGGCGGTGGGTGAGGGGCGCCTCGTCGTGCACAGCAACAAGGATCTCGGCGCCTCCATCGCCAGCGGCAGCCAGGACTGCGAGGCGATGGTGATCGTGCCGTGCTCGATGAAGAGCCTGGCCGGCATCGCGCATGGCCTGTCGCGCAACCTGATCGAGCGCGCCGCCGACGTGATGCTGAAGGAGCGCCGGCCGCTGGTGATCGTGCCGCGCGAGACGCCGATGAGCCTGCCGCAGCTGCGGAACCTGGTGCTGTGCGCCGAAGCCGGGGCGGTCGTCGTGCCGGCGATGCCGGCCTTCTACCAGCAGCCGGCGACGCTCGACGATCTCGCCGACTTCATGGCCGGCAAGATCCTGTCGGTGCTCGGCATCGCGCACGCCCTCTATCCGGCCTGGACGGGCGAGGTCCCAGCGCCTGGCTCGACCCCGCAGCCGGCAGCCACGTCGATGAACCCGGCTCTCCCGCAGCTGGACAAGGACCCGGCCAAGATCGCCGGGATGTTCGACGCCATCGCGGCCCGCTACGACCTGCTCAACACGGTCCTGAGCGGCGGCGTCGATCGCTACTGGCGCTGGCGGGCGGTGCGCAGCCTGGGCTTCACCGGTCGCGAGACGGCGGTCGACCTGTGCACCGGGACGGCGGATCTCGTCGCCGCGCTGGCCCGGCCGGGCCGGGCGGGCCGGGTCGTCGGCGTCGACTTCTCCTCGGCCATGCTCCGGCACGGCCTGGCCAAGGTCCGCGGCCGCGGCACGCCGACGCCGTGGCAGCTGGCCCAGGGCGACGCCATGCGGCTGCCGCTGGCCAGCGGGTCGGCCGACGGCCTGACCATCGCCTTCGGGATTCGCAACGTCCGCGACCACGCGGTGGCCGTGGCCGACTGCCTGCGTGTCCTCAAGCCCGGCGGCCGGCTGGCCATCCTGGAGATTTCGACGCCCCGGCTGCCGGTCTTCCGGGACGTCTATGCGTGGTACTTCACGCGGCTGCTGCCGCGGATCGGGCGGCTCGTCTCGCACCACACCGACGCCTACACCTACCTGCCGGCCTCGGTGGTGGGCTGGGTGACGCCGGAGGCGTTCTCCGCCACCCTGCGCAGCGCCGGCTTCGTCGACGTCCGCGCCGTCCCTTTGACCTTCGGCGCCGTCTATCTGTATACGGCGATCCGACCCGACCAGGGCGCCCGCGGCTGAAACCCGCGACTTTGGCCGTAACTCCTGGTACGCTGGGAGGGCCGCCTGCCAGACGAGCCCCGTGTTCCTGCACCTCGACGACACCAGACCCGACACCGACCAGATCGAACGGGCGATCAGCCTCCGCGAGGCGGTGATCGCGTCGATCCTGTTCCACGTCGGCCTGCATCGTGCTGATGCTGTGGCTGCCGACGCTGCCGTGGATGCAGCAGCCTGCTGGCGCGGCCGCCCGAGCCGCAGCACGATCCCGATGGAGCAGCCGCGGCCGCAGGACGACCAGTCGCAGCGTTTCGTCATGGTCGAGCCGCGGATCGATCGCGAGGCGCTGCGCAAGCTGACCCGACCGGTGCCGCTCTCGGACGCCGACCGCGAGGCGCGGTCGCGTGAGCGCAACCCGAACGCCACCAACAGCCAGCCGCTGCTGCGCGGCCGGTCCGCCGACCTGACCGAGGCCCAGCGCCAGGCCGAGAAGCCGAAGGGGCAGGGGCCGTCGCCCGAACCGGCGCCGCCGAGCCCGGTGCAGGAGCCATCGCCGGCCCAGACCGCCGCCAACACGCGCCACGCCGCCGCCGCTGCACGCAGGGGCCGCTGCCGTCACCGCGGCCGCAGACGCAGCCGGTGACGCAGCAGCCGCCGACGCCGCGCGGGGGCCAGCCGCCGGGCGGGGCGCTCGGCGAGGCGTTGAAGAACCTGAATCGCTACGCCCAGGATCAGCAGCTCAACAACCCGAAGGGCGGCGATCAGGTCGACCCGGCGATCCAGTTCGACTCGAAGGGCGTCGAGTTCGGGCCCTGGCTCCGGCGCTTCGTCGCCCAGGTGAAGCGCAACTGGTTCGTGCCGATGGCGGCGATGTCGCTGAAGGGGCACGTCGTCATCACCTTCAACGTGCACAAGGACGGGACCATCTCGGACCTGCAGGTCCTGCGGCCCAGCGACATCTCGGCCTTCAACCAGGCGGCCTTCAACGCCCTGCGCTCGTCGAACCCGACGATGGCGCTGCCGCCGGAGTACCCGGCCGACAAGGCGTTCTTCACGGTCACCTTCTACTACAACGAATCGCCGCGGTGAGCGCCGGGCAGCAGCAGCGGCGGCTCATCGCGATCCTGGGCCCGACCGCGGCGGGGAAGAGCGCGCTCGGCATCGCCCTCGCCCGTCGGTTCGACGGCGAGGTCATCGCCTGCGATTCGACCGCGGTCTTCCGCGGCATCGACATCGGCACCGACAAGGTCCCCGTCGAGGAGCAGCAGGGCGTGCCGCACCATCTGGTCGACGTCGCCGATCCGACCGAGGTCTACTCGGCGGCGCGCTACGCCCAGGACGCCGCGGCGGTGATCCGCGCCATCACCGGGCGCGGCCGGGTGCCCATCCTCGTCGGCGGCACCGGGCTCTACTACCGCGCCCTCGTCCGCGGCCTGTTCCCGGGGCCGGCCCGGCACGAGGCGCTGCGGGCGGCGCTCGAGCGACTGGCCGCGGCCCGCGGCGCCGGCGAGCTGTACCGCTGGGTGCAGCGCCTCGACCCGGGATCGGCCCTCCGCATCCAGCCGCGCGACAGCAAGCGGCTGATCCGGGCGCTCGAGGTGGCCCTCGTCAGCGGCGTGCCCATGACCGCGCACTTCGCCGACACCACCTCGCCGATCGCCGACTACGACGTCCTCGCGATCGGCGTCCGGCTGCCGGCCGCCGAGACGGCGGATCGGGTGGCGCGGCGCGTCGAGCAGCAGTTCGCCCGCGGCGTCGTCGACGAAGTGCGGCGGCTGCTCGCCGCCGGCGTGCCGTCCACCGCGCAGGCGCTGTGCGGGCTGGTCTACCGGCAGGTGGTCGAGATGCTGGCCGGCGTCCGCGACGAGGCGGCGACGCGCGAATTGATCGTCCGCGAGAACCGGCACTACGCGCGCCGGCAGTTGATCTGGTTCCGGAAAGAGCCTACCCTTACGTGGATCGACGGCCCGGGTGAGACACCGGCCGCGATGGCTCGTGCGGTCGAGCTCGTCAACGGTTTCTCCCCCAGTTCCTGACGCCGTTCCGGTGATGCTGCCGATCAAGGACGCTTCCCACCCCACGCCTGGTCAACCCGGCACGCCGACGGCGCGTGCCGCCGACACGCCGCGTCCCGCTGCGTCCGGGGTGGGCTCGTCCGCGCCGGCGTCGAGTGGGGCGCCGGTCGCCTCGCAACGGCCGTCGACCGGTCACACCAGTCACCAGAGTCACAGCCATCCGCACGGCCCGTCGCACGGCCAGCCGCGACGTGACGCCGGCCGCGAGACCAAGTCGGCCGGGTCGCCGAACATCCAGGACGTCTTCCTGAACTACGCCCGGCGCGAGAAGCTGACGGTCGTGATCCAGCTCATCGACGGCCAGTCGGTCGAGGGACGGATCAAGAACTTCGATCGCTTCGCCCTGATCGTGGATCACGGCGGCGTCGACCACCTGGTCTTCAAGCACGCCATCGCGACCATCCGCTCGCCGCGCAGCATCGGCAGCTACTACGCCTCGCACGAGGCGAGCTAGCCCGTCCGGCCATGCCCGATCCCGCTGTCGACGCGCGACCGCGTCGCGTCATCCTGATCGTCATGGACAGCGTCGGCATCGGTGAGCTGCCGGACGCGTCGAGCTACGGGGACCAGGGCAGCAACACCCTCGGCAACATCTCGGCGCACGTCCGGCTGCAGCTGCCGACCTTGACCTCGCTCGGCCTGAGCCGCCTCGTGGCGCTGCGCGACCAGCCGGTGCCGCCGATCGCCCCGATGGCCGCCTACGGCCGCATGCGCGAGGCCTCGCCGGGCAAGGACTCGGTGACCGGCCACTGGGAGCTGATGGGCCTGGTGCTCGATCGGCCGTTCCCGACCTTCCCGCACGGCTTTCCGCCGGACGTGATCGCGGCGTTCGAGGCGCGCATCGGCCGCCCGTCGATGGCCAACGTCGTCGGCTCGGGCACCGAGATCATGGATCGCTTCGGCGCCGAGCACATGCGGACCGGCCACCCGATCGTCTACACGTCGGCCGACAGCGTCTTCCAGATCCTGGCGCACGAGGACGTCATCCCGATCGAGGAGCAGTACGCGATCTGCCGGACCGCCTACGCCCTGGTCGTCGAGGGGATGGGCGTCGGGCGGGTCATCGCGCGGCCGTTCGTCGGCCAGCCGGGCGCGTTCACCCGCACCGCCAACCGGCACGACTTCGCGGCGCCGCCGCCCGAGCCGACGCTGCTGGATCGGCTGGCCGCCGCCCGCGTGCCGGTGCACGCCGTCGGGAAGATCCACGATCTGTTCGCCGGCCGTGGCACGTCGACGACGCAGCCGACGGCCAGCGACGACGACGGCATGGACGCGATCGAGGCGCTGCTGGCGCGCACCGACGGCGGTCTCGTGTTCGCCAACCTGGTCGACTTCGACACCCTCTACGGCCACCGCAACGACGTCGCCGGCTACGCGCGCAACCTCGAACGCTTCGACGCGCGCCTCGCCGAGCTGCTGCCGCGGCTGCGGCCGGACGATCTGCTGATCGTCACCGCCGACCACGGCAACGATCCGACCACCCCGAGCACCGATCATTCGCGCGAGCACGTGCCGCTGCTGGTGCTCGGCGCCGGCTCGCGGCCGGTGCCGCTCGGTGACCGTGCGACCTTCGCCGATCTCGGGCAGACGCTGGCCGACGTCTTCGGCGTGACGCCGCTCGCCCACGGCACGAGTTTCCGGCGGGAGCTGTGGGGATGACGACGATACGGGAGCAGCTCGAGACGCGCGAGCGCACCGAGCTGGCGCCGCAGGCGATGAAGAGCGCCGACAGCCAGGGCCGGCCGCGGCCCGAGCCCGAGGATCCGCTCCGGCCGGCGTTCCAGCGCGATCGCGATCGCATCGTGCACTGCAAGGCGTTCCGCCGCCTCAAGCACAAGACGCAGGTGTTCTTCTCGCCGGCCGGCGATCACTATCGCACCCGGCTGACGCACACCCTCGAGGTGTCGCAGATCGCCCGCACCATCGCCAAGGTGCTGCGGCTGCACGAGGAGCTGACCGAGGCGATCGCGCTGGGCCACGATCTCGGGCACACGCCGTTCGGCCACGCCGGCGAGCGCGTCCTCGATGCGCTGGTGCCGGGCGGCTTCAACCACTACGAGCAGAGCCTGCGCGTGGTCGACGTCCTCGAGGGCGAAGGCCGGGCCGGGCTGAACCTGTCCTGGGAAGTGCGGAACGGGATCGCCAAGCATTCCAAGGGAAGCATGGGCTGCCGGTCGGCTCGCCGCCGGAGCACCGCTCGGCGACCGTCGAGGGGCAGATCGCGCGGGTGGCCGACATCATCGCCTACGTCAACCACGACATCGACGACGCCGTCCGCGCCGGCATCCTGCAGGACGGGGGACCTGCCGTCCGGGCCGGTGGCCATCCTGGGGGAGAGCTCCTCGCAGCGGATCGGCCGCATGGTCACCGATGTCGTCGTGCAGACGCTGGCCGTCGACGTGACCGAGATCCGCATGAGCGACGACGTCCTCGGGGCCATGCTGGCGCTCCGCGACTTCCTGTTCACGGCGGTCTACGAGAACGACGTCGCGACCGTCGAGTTCAAGAAGGCCGTCGGGCATCCTGGGCGGGCTCTGGGAGAAGGTCCGCGAGCGGCCGCAGGAGTTCCTCGAGACGGCGACCATCGAGGCGGAGGGGCTGGATGCCGCCGCCCGCGACTTCGTCGCCGGCATGACCGACCGCTACGCCGTCCGCCTCTTCGAGCGCCTGTTCATCCCGGCGCCCTGGGTCGAGTACAGGGCGTAGTCCGGCCTCGACGGCGCTCCGTCCCGGCGATCGGCAGTCCGTCGCAGATCAGGCAGCCTTCTCGCCCAGCAATCCCCGCAGCCCGGCGGTCCCGGTGATCGGCCGGGCGGCCTGGGGAGATAGGAGCCGCAACCCACGACAGGAGAGTGTCTTGGCGGCGACCGGGTGACCCCTTGTTAGGCCATGGCGGGGCCCTGTGCGTGCTATACTTCGGGGTTTGTTGCCGGGGTTCTGACGTGTCCGATCGCTCCCATCTGCCCACCCAGATCGACCTGCGCCCGCTCAGCGAGGCGGAGCTGCACGTCGACCGGACGTTCAGCCCGGAACAGGTCATGGGCCAGGTCAGCGGGGGAGGGGCGCGACCCGATTCCGGCACCGGGACGGCGTCGGACGACGAGTTCAGCGTGCTCGGGCCGGTGACGTTCAAGGGCACGCTGACGCGGAGCGGCGACCGGTTCCAGTTGAAGGGGCGCGTTACCGCGACCCTCCAGCTGAACTGTGGTCGATGCCTGACGCCGTTTCCCTTGCCGGTGAACACCGCCGTCGACCTCAAGTACGTCCCTGAGCGTCCGCCGGTGGCGGCCGTCAAGGAGGCGCCCAAGGGGCCGGCCAAGGACGCCGCCAAGGGAGCCGGCAAGGGCGGCAAGGCGTCGGCCCCCGAAGAAGAAGTGGAGCTGCAGGACGAAGACCTGGACACGGCCTACTACCGTGACCACGTCCTCGACCTCGCCGACATGCTCCGGGAACAGTTCTACCTGGCGCTGCCGATGCGGCCGCTCTGCCGGCCCGATTGTCGGGGGCTGTGTCCGAGCTGCGGCATCGATCGCAACGTCGACACCTGCCAGTGCCAGACCGACTGGGTGGATCCGCGGCTCTCGGGGCTCAAGGCGCTCGTGACCCGCAAGACCGATTGACGCGCCTGACCGAGAGCCGGAGCTCGAACGATGCCGAATCCCAAACGCCGCCACTCCAAGACCCGCACCGCCAAGCGCCGCACCCACGACGCGCTGACGCCGATCGCGCTCGGCCCGTGCCCGCAGTGCCGCGAGCTGAAGCCGCCGCACATCGTCTGCCCGACCTGCGGTCACTACCGCGGCCGGCAAGTCCGCGCGGTCAAGGAAGAGTAGGGCTCGTACGCCATCCTCGTCCGAGCCCGCGTCGGCGTGACTGAGCGTTCTGCCCGCCCGCGCCCCCTGGCGATCGATGCCATGGGGGGCGACGACGCCCCGGCCCGGGTCGTCGAGGGCGCGCTCCTCGCCGTCCGCGAGCTGGGGCTCGCGCTCGAGCTCGTCGGCCCGGTCGCCGAGCTCGAGCCCCGTCTGGCCCGCGAGCCCGATCGGGCGCGCCTGTCCCTCACCCTCGTCGATGCTCCCGAACACGTCGGCATGGCCGATCGTCCGCGTGACGCGCTGCGCAAGCGCGCCACGTCCATCCGCGTCGCGGTCGATCGCGTCCGGTCGGGCGAGGTGTCGGGCCTGTTCAGCGCCGGGCACACCGGCGCCACCGTCGTCGCGGCCGTCGCCGGCCTCGGTCTGCTGCCCGGCGTCGATCGGCCGGCCCTTGCCGTGACCATCCCGACCGCGCGCGGCCAGGCCGTGCTGCTCGACGTCGGCGCCACCGTCGACTGCCAGCCGGCGCACCTGCGGCAGTTCGCGGCGATGGGCTGCGCCTATGCCCAGGTCGCGCTCGGGCGGACGGCGCCGCGCGTCGGCCTGCTGTCGATCGGCGAAGAGGCGCTCAAGGGCGATCAGCTGACCCGCGAGGCGTTCCGCGCCCTCGAGACCAGCGGGTTGCCGTTCGTCGGCAACGTCGAGGCCTGCGACCTGTTCGACGGCGAGGCGGACGTCGTCGTCTGCGACGGCTTCACCGGCAACATCGCCCTGAAGATCAGCGAAGGCGTCGTCGACGCCGTCGGGGCGATGCTGCGCGAGGAGCTGGCGGCGTCGGCCGTCACGCGCGCTCGGGGCGATGCTGGCGCGTCCCGCCTTCCGACGATTCGCCCGCCGCGTCGACGCGTCGGAGTTCGGCGGCGCGCCGCTGCTCGGCGTCAACGGCCTGTGCCTCGTCGGACACGGCCGGTCGTCGGCGCGGGCGGTGCGCAACGGCATCGCCCTGGCCAGCCGCTTCGCCGCCGAGGCGCTGGTGCCGCGGCTCGCCGACGCCGTCGCCCGGCTCACGCCGTGCCCTTCCCAGGATCGCTGCCGTCATGATTGCGTTCATCTTTCCAGGCCAGGGCTCGCAGAAGGTCGGCATGGGGCAGGCCTTCGCCGCCGCCGATCCGATCGTCCGCGACACGTTCGCCGAAGCCGACGCCGCGCTCGGCCTCCTTCGCCACGGCTCCGGTGGCCCAGGCACCTCGCTCAGCCGCCTGTGCTTCGAGGGCCCCGAGGCGGATCTGCAGCTCACCGAGAACACGCAGCCGGCGATTCTCACGGTCAGCGTGGCGATCGCGCGGGTGCTCGAGGCGCGCGGCTGGCGGCCGGACTTCTACGCCGGGCACAGCCTCGGCGAGTACAGCGCCCACGTCGCCGCCGGGACGTTCGCCTTCGCCGACGCCGTGCGGACGGTGCGCAATCGTGGCCGCTACATGCAGGAGGCCGTGCCGGTCGGCGTCGGCGCGATGGCCGCCATCCTCGGCCTCGACGGCGACGCCGTCGCGGCGGCCTGCGCCGAGGCCGCCGAGGGCGACATCGTCTCGCCGGCCAACCTGAACGCGCCCGGCCAGGTGGTGATCGCCGGCACCGCGGCCGCCGTGCAGCGCGCCGGCGCCTTGGCGAAGGCGGCCGGCGCCAAGCGCGTCATCCCGCTCGCGGTGAGCGCGCCGTTCCACTGCGCGCTGATGAAGCCGGCCGAGGAGCGCCTGGCGCCCGAGCTGCGCGCGCTGGCGGTCGCGGCGCCGCGCCGGCCGGTCGTCGCCAACGTCGACGCCGAGCCGAAGCGTGACGGCGCCGCGGCCATCGAGGCCCTGGTGCGGCAGGTGTCCGGGGCCGTGCGCTGGGAAGCCGTGGTGCGCCGCCTTGCATCCGAAGGCGTCCGCACGTATGTTGAAGTGGGTCCGGGCGCGGTGCTGGCGGGGCTGGTCCGCAAGATCGACCGGGACGCCCGGGTGGCCAGCCTGGACGATCCGGCCGGGCTCGACGCGCTGGCCCCATTCTTCACCGCCTGACATCCCCTCTATGCAACTGGACTTCAGCGGCCGCGTGGCCATCGTGACGGGTGCGTCGCGCGGTATCGGCAAGGCCGTCGCGCTCGCCCTCGCCGGGGCCGGCGCCGCGGTCGTCGCCGTGGCCCGCGGCGACCAGGCCCAGGCGACCGCCGAGGCGATCGTCGCGGCCGGCGGCAAGGCCATCGGCCGGTCGGCCGACGTCAGCGACGGCGCCGCCGTGGACGCCCTCGTCAAGGAAGCGGTCGAGGCGTTCGGCAAGGTCGACGTGCTGGTCAACAATGCCGGCATCACCCGGGACGGGCTGCTGCTGCGGATGAAGCGCGACGACTGGGACGCCGTCCTGCAGACCAACCTGACCGGGGCGTTCGTGTGCTCGCAGGCGGCGATCAAGGTGATGATCCGCCAGCGCTACGGCCGCATCGTCAACATCAGCTCCGTGGTGGGGCAGACCGGCAACGCCGGCCAGGCCAACTATGCGGCCTCGAAAGCCGGACTCATCGGCTTCACCAAGTCGCTCGCCCGCGAGGTCGCCTCGCGGAACGTCACGGCCAACGTGGTCGCGCCGGGCTTCATCGACACGGACATGACTCGCGCGGTCCCGGAGGCCGTGCAGAAGGCCTGGCTCGACGACATCCCGCTCGGACGCCTCGGGACACCTGAGGACATCGCAGACGCGGTCTGTTTTCTGGCCTCGGAGAAGGCGTCGTATATTACAGGGCACGTGCTGGCGGTCAACGGCGGCATGTACTGCTAGGAGGATTCGATGGCGGTTGCAGACAAGGTCAAGAGCATCATCGTGGAGCAGCTCGGAGTCGACGAAGAGGAAGTGACGCCGGACGCGTCGTTCGTGGACGATCTCGGGGCGGACTCGCTCGACACGGTGGAGCTCGTCATGGCCTTCGAGGAAGAGTTCGGGATCGAGATCCCGGACGAGCACGCCGAGAAGATCACGCGGGTGCGCGAGGCCGTGGACTACATCGAGCAGCACGCCAAGACCAAGAAGTGAGCCCGGCCCGCGCGGGCCGGTCGACACGGGCCGGCACGGCGGTCGGCCTACGGAGGACGGAGGCGGTTTGAGCAGGCGAGTCGTCGTGACCGGGATCGGGTTGGTGTCGTCGCTGGGAATCGGCACCGAAGCGACGTGGGCGGGACTGTGCGCGGGGCGGAGCGGCATCCGAAGGGTGACCCGCTTCGACGTCTCGGCGTTCGCCTGTCAGATCGCGGGTGAGGTGGATGGATTCGATCCGCTGAACTTCGTGGACAAGAAGGAGGTCAAGAAGATCGACACCTTCATCCAGTACGCGATCGCCGCATCCGACTTCGCCATGAAGAGCGCCGGGCTGACCATCACCCCGGCGATCGCGCCGCGCGTCGGCGTCTTCATCGGCTCCGGCATCGGCGGCTTCGGCACCATCGAGCGCGAGCACCGGGCCTATCTCGAAGGCGGCCCGCGCCGCATCTCGCCGTTCTTCATCCCGTCGGCGATCATCAACCTCGCCGCCGGCCAGGTGTCGATCCGGTTCGGGGCCAAGGGGCCGAACTCGGCGACGGCCACCGCCTGCTCGGCGTCGGCGCACGCCATCGGCGACGCCGCCGAGCTGATTCGCCGCGGCGCGGCCGACGCGATGATCGCCGGCGGCTCGGAAGCCGCGATCACGCCCATGGGCCTCGGCGGCTTCGCGGCGATGCGCGCCCTGTCGACGCGCAACGACGCGCCGGAGAAGGCGTGCCGGCCCTTCGACAAGGATCGCGACGGCTTCATCATCGGCGAAGGCGCCGGCGTCCTCATCCTCGAGGAGCTGGGGCACGCGCAGGCGCGTGGCGCCACCATCTACGCCGAGCTGGTCGGCTACGGCATGTCCGGCGACGCCTTCCACATCACCACGCCGTCCGAGGACGGCGACGGCGGCTATCGCGTCATGAAGGCGGCGATCGAGTCGGCCGGCATCGCGCCGAGCGACATCCAGTACATCAACGCGCACGGCACCTCGACCGAGTACAACGACCGGACGGAGACGCTGGCCATCAAGCGCGTCTTCGGCGATCACGCCTACAAGGTGGCGATCTCGTCGACCAAGTCGATGACCGGGCACCTGCTCGGCGCGGCCGGCGGGCTCGAGGCCGGCATCTCGGTCCTCGCCATCCACAACCAGCTCCTGCCGCCGACGGCCAACCACGACAACCCGGACCCCGACTGCGACCTCGACTACGTGCCGAAGGTCGCGCGGAAGGCCGCGGTCACCTACGCGCTCTCGAACTCGTTCGGGTTCGGCGGCACCAACGCCGCGCTGGTCTTCAAGAAGTTCGAGTCATAGCTCCCGGGGAGGGGCCGGCGCATGAAGATCGCCGTCTGTCTCAAGCACGTCGTGACCCGCGACGCCACGGTCCGCGTCGACGAGGCGCAGACCTGGATCCGCGATCGTGACGCCAGCTTCGAGCTGAACGAGCCGGACGCCTACGCGCTCGAAGAGGCGCTGCGCCTCAAGGAGAAGCAGGGCGGCTCGGGCACGAACGAGGTGATCGCGGTCTCGGCCGGCCCGGCCCGCGTCACGCAGGCGCTGCGCGAGGCCCTGGCCCGCGGCGCCGACCGCGCCATCCACGTCGACGGCGAGGCGCTCGCCCGCGCCGACGCGTCGGTGGTGGGCAAGTCGCTGGCCGCGGCGCTGAAGGACGAGGGCGTCGATCTCGTCCTCACCGGTCTCCAGTCCGACGATCAGGGCTTCGCCCAGGTCGGCGTCATCCTGGCCGAAGCGCTCGGCCTGTCGCACGCCACCATCGTGATGGAAGTGCAGGTGACCGGCGACGGCCTGCGTGTCCGCCGCGAGCTCGAGGGCGGCTGGTTCCAGTGGGTGACGCTGCCCCTGCCGGCGCTGCTCACCATCCAGAGCGGCATCAACCAGCTGCGCTACGCCACCCTCAAGGGCATCATGGCGGCCAAGAAGAAGGAGATCCGCGTCGTCCCGGCGCCCGCCGGCCTGACGCCGCTGGTCGAGATCCGCGGCCTCGCCGTCCCCGCCAAGCAGAAGGAGACCCGGCTGATCCCGGGCGCGCCGGCCGAGGCCGCGCGCGAGCTGGTCCGGGCGTTGCGTGAGGACGCCCGCGTCCTCGAGGGCGGCGCATGATCCTGGTCATCGCGGAACAGAAGGACGGCGCCCTCAATCGCGCCTCCTGGGAAGCGATCGCGGCCGCGCAAGCCTTCGGCCAGCCCATCAAGGTGGCCGTGCTCGGCCAGCCGGTCGCTGCCGCGGCGGCCGAGGTCGGCGGCCGCGAAGGTCGACGCCGTCCTCGCCGTCGACCACCCGGCCCTCGCGATGTACACCGCCGACGGCTACACCGCGGCCATCGCCGCGCTGATCACCGCCGAGCAGCCGCTGCTCGTCATGGCGGCGCACACCTACCAGGCGCGCGATGTCATGCCGCGCGTCGCGGCGCGCCTCGATCGTGCGCTGGTGACCGACTGCGTCGGCGTCACGCCCGGCGCCCCGGCCGTCTTCACGCGGCCGATGTTCCAGGCCAAGCTGGTGGCCGACGTCGTGCCGGCCGGCCCGGCGCCGCACTTCGTGACGATGCAGATCGGGGCCTTCCGGGCCGACGCCGCCGAACGGGGCACGTCGCCGGCGGCGATCGTGGCCACCGAGCTGGCCGAGCCGCTCGACGTCCGCCACAAGCCCGAGCCGCCGTTCCGCGAAGCCAAGCAGGCGGTCGACCTGACGCAGGCGCCGCGCATCGTCTCGGTCGGGCGCGGCATCAAGGGCGAGGAGCACATCCAGCTCGCCAAGGATCTGGCCGCGGCGCTCGGCGCCGAGCTCGCCGCGTCGCGTCCGATCATCGACGCCGGGTGGCTGCCGTCCGATCGACAGGTCGGCAGCTCCGGCCAGACCGTCGCGCCGAAGCTGTATCTCGCGCTCGGCATCTCCGGCGCCATCCAGCACGTCGTCGGCATGAAGGGCGCGCGCACGATCGTCGCCATCAACAAGGATCCGGACGCGCCGATCTTCGAGATCGCCGACTACGGCATCGTCGGCGACCTGTTCGAGATCGTGCCGGCGATGATCGCGGAGCTGAAGAAAGCCTAGGGGAGCAGGGGAGAGCGACGCGCCCATGGAGGTCTGGCTCTTCCGCCTGCTCGTCGTCGCCGCCGCGGCGCTGTTCGCGCGGCAGATGCTGGCGCGCTACCGGCTGATCGCCCGCGCCCCGGGCACGCTCGACGCCCCGAGCTCGGTCCGCGCGTCCGCACGTTCATCAGCGAGATCGTCTTCCAGAGCAAGACCATCGCCGCGCGCCCGGTGGTCGGCATCGCGCACCTCCTCGTCTTCTGGGGCTTCTGCGCCTTCGCCGGCTACACGACTGGTCGAGGCGCTGCGCGGCCTCGGCCTCGTCGACCTGACCGGCACGGCCGCGTTCCACGTCTACGAGCTCGCGCTCGTGCCGTTCGCCGTCGGCGTGCTCGGCGGCATCGTCGCTGCTCGCGATCCGCCGCGGCGTGCTGCGGCCGCGAGCGCTCGGCGCCGACGTGTCGAAGGAATCGCTGCTGATCAGCGCCTTCATCGCGGTGCTGATGATCACGTTCCTGGTCGACGCGGCGGATGCGCACCCGGGCCTGCGCGTCGCCGGCGTGCCGCTCGAGCGGGTCAACTGGTGGGCGCACATGCTGGTCATCCTGGCCTTCACCGTGCTGATCCCCGACTCCAAGCACCTGCACCTGCTGCTGTCGCCGGCGACGGTGTTCCTGCGCGCGCCGATCCTCGGCACCGTGCCGAAGCTCGATTTCGAGAAGGAGCAGACCGGCCTCGAAACGGTGGGGCAGCTGGAGAAGAAGCAGGTCCTCGACGCGCTTGACCTGCGTCGAGTGCGGCCGCTGCCAGGAGAACTGCCCGGCCTTCGCCACCGGCAAGGTGCTCAATCCGAAGAAGCTGATCCTGCAGAACGAGGAGGCGCTGCTCGCCGGCACGCTGGAGCTGCCGCTCAAGGATCTGTACGACGACGGCGCGCTGTGGCAGTGCACGACCTGCGGCGCCTGCCAGAACGAATGCCCGGTCGGTGTCGAGCACCTGCCGCTGATCGTCAACGCGCGGCGCGGGCTGGTGTCGAACGGCGAGGCGCCGGCGCAGCTGGTGCCGGTCTACAACAACCTCGAGCGCCGCGGCAACATCTGGGGCCTGCTCTCGGAGCAGCGGCAGAAGTTCCTCGCCGTCGAGCGGCGTCGAGATCTTCGATCCGGCCAAGCACGACTACGTGGTGTGGCTCGGGTGCGCCGGCGCCTTCGAGGCCGACTTCCAGAAATCGCTGCGCGCGCTGTTCGACATCCTGCGGGCCAAGCAGGTGCGCTTCGGCGTGCTGGCCAAGGAGAAGTGCAACGGCGACGTCGCCAAGCGCACCGGCAACGAGTACCTGTTCCAGGAGCTGGCGACGGCCGAACGTCGAGGAGCTGCAGGGCGCCGGCGTGAAGAAGGTCATCACGTCCTGCCCGCACTGCCTGAAGACGCTCGGCCACGACTACCGCGAGTTCGGCTTCGAGGCCGAGGTCGTCCACTCGGCGGTGTTCGTCGAGGAGCTGACGCGCGACGTCACGCCGATTCCCGGCGTCCCGACGCAGGGCAGCGTGACCTACCACGACCCCTGTTATCTCGGACGCTATGCCAAGACCGTCGATGAGCCGCGCGCGCTGCTCGCGCGCGCCGGCGCCACGGTCGCCGAACCCGAGCGGACGAAGGAGAACCCGTTCTGCTGCGGCGCCGGCGGCGGCCTGCTGTTCGAGGAGCACGAAGCGGGGCAGCGGATCAGCGACGCGCGCTACGAGCAGCTCGCCGCGACCGGGGCCGGCACGGTCGTGATGGCCTGCCCGTTCTGCTCGATCATGCTGAAGGGCGCCCAGGCCAGCGCCGACAGGTCCAGCGCCGGCACCGCCGGGGCGGTCCCCGGCGCTGGCTCCGCGTCGGCCGCCACGCCGATGGTGATGACCGACCTGATGTCCTACGTCGCCGATCGCCTGCCCGGCGTCCGCCCCGCGGGTGGCGCGGCGGCGCCGCCGCCCGCCGCGCCGGGCACCACGGCGCCGCTCGAGCCGGCGCCGTGAGCGCGCCGGCCGAGCCGCGCTGACTGGCGCGCATCGTGGAGCCGGCGGCTCCAGGCCCGGGCCATCCCGCGCGTCGTCGCGCCGATCGTCGGCGCGCTGGGCCGCACCTACCGCTGGCGCGCCGAGGGCGCCGAGCACCTGGACGCGGTGGCCCGCTCCGGGCATCCGCCGATCATGGCCTTCTGGCACGGGCGCATCCTGCCGGCCACGCTCTACTTCCGCGATCGCGGCATCGTCGTCGTCACCAGCGCCAACTTCGACGGCGAATGGATCGCCGCGGTGATCCGCCGGTTCGGCTACGGCAGCGCCCGCGGATCGTCGTCGCGCGGCGGCGCGCGGGCGCTGGTCGAACTGCGGAAGCTGATGGCGCAGGGGCGCGGGGCGGCGTTCACGCTGGATGGACCGCGCGGCCCGGCTCGCGTCGCCCAGCCGGGCGCGGTCTTCCTGTCGCAGGTGACCGGCCACCCGATCGTGCCGTTCCACATCGAGGCGTCGCGCGCGTGGACGGCGAAGAGCTGGGATCGGACGCAGGTGCCGGCGCCGGGCGCGACGGTCGGCATCGCCATCGGCGAGCCGTACGTCGTGACGACGGCGGCCGACGAGGCCGGACGCGAGGCGGCCTGCCGCGATCTCGAGGGGCGCCTCAGCGCGCTCGAGGCGCGGGCGCGCGTCCTCGCGGGCGTTCGCTGACGGCCGGGGCCTGCTTGGCCGCGGCCTCCAGCTCCGGCTGCGCCCGCCACAGGATCACGACCTTGCCGACGCGGTGCACGACCGTGGCATCGGTGCGCGCGCACAGCTCGTCGCCGATGGCGACGCGCGCCGCCCGATCGTCGCCGGCGATCTTCACCTTGAGCAGCTCGTGCGCGGCGAGCGCGCGCTCGAGTTCGGCGACGACCGCGTCGGTCACGCCGGCGCCGCCGACGTGGACCACGGGCTCCAGGGCGTGCGCCCGGGCCTTGAGGTGGGTGCGTTCCTTGTTGGTCAACGTCGCGGCCATGCCGACAGTCTAGCGTCTCAGGCGCCTGCCGGCTGGCGAGGGGCAGGCGGAAGGCGGCCATCTGCTCGCCGTTGCGGACGAGCAGGCGGTCGCCCACCACCACCGGGTGATTCCAGGTCTTGCCGTCGATGCCCGGCACCTTCGCCAGCTCGCGATAGCCATCGGGCGTGGCTCGCACCAGGGCGATCTCGCCCTCCTCCGACAGCACCAGCAGCACACCCTGGGCGGCCAGCAGCACCAACTGGCCGTTGCCGTAGCGTCCGCCCTTCCAGGTGCGCTCGCCGGTCGGCGAGGTTGACGCAGGACAGGATCGCGCCATCGAAGCCGTAGGCGTGCCCGTCGTGGATCACGAAGTCGTTGAAGTAGGGCTTCAGTCCCTTGCTGGTCCAGCGCTCCGTCGCGCTCCAGCCGTTCGCGCCGCGGCGCACGACCAGCCGCCGGAGGCCGTCGCTGCTGTTGGCGGCGACGAGCAGGTCGCCGTCGGTCGTCAACGCCGGCTGCACCATCGGCTCGCCCTTCCAGTCGTGCGACCACAGCCGCGTGCCGCCGGCCGGATCGACGCTGGTCACGCCGCGGCTGTTCGCGAGCAGCACCTGCGGCACGCCGTCCAGCGTCACGAGGTGGGGCGAGCTGTAGCCGGCCGCGCCCGCCTCGCCGATCCACCGCGGCTGACCGGTCGCTCGCTCGTAGCTGGCGAGCACGCCGGACGTCGCGACGATGACCGCATCGTCGACGACGATCGGCGACGCCGCGAAGCCCCACATCGGCAACGTGGCCTTGGTGTCGGCGGCGGCGTCGCGCGTCCACACGACGGCGCCGGTCGCGGCGTCGAGCGCGTTCAGGCGGCCGGTGGCGCCCATGGCATAGACGCGGCCGCCGTGCAGGAGCGGCGTGGCGCGCGGCCCGGCGCCGGCGTTCGACTCCCAGAAGCGGATGCGATCCTTGTGCATCCAGATCGGCTGGCCGGTCGAGAGGCGGTAGCAGGCGACGACCTCGTCCTCGCCGCGCTGTTCCTGCGTGTAGATCCGGTCGGCGTCGACCGCGAAGGATGACCAGCCTGGACCGATGGCGCGCTTCCAGAGTGCCACCGGCGGCGCGCTCGACCAGTCGGTCGCGATGCTGGTGCCGGCGACGATGCCGTCGCGGTGAGCGCCGCGGAACCCCGGCCAGGCCGATCGCGTGGTCACCACCGGCCCCGCGGCTGGCCCCGCGGCTGGCCCCGCGGCTGGCCCGCGCTGGCGCGGCGCCCGCGGCTGGGCCGCGGCCGACCGCCGGCGGTCCGCGGCGTCGGCGCGGCGGAGTCGTTGCGGAGCGGCTGCCGGAGCCGATGCCGCTGCCGATGGAGGGGCTGCGGTCGGCTGTGGCGCTGGCGCGGGGGCCGGCGCGGGCTGCGGCTCGGCGGCGGCCGCCGCGAGCAACCGTTCCTCCGCGGTGGGCGACCACCGCCAGGCGAAGTCGTTGTCGAAGTTGCCGTCGAACCCGCCGGTGCGGAGGAGGGCCAGGCCGCCGCAGGCGGCAAGCACCGCCCCGGCCATGAGCAGGCGGCGAGTACCGTCCGACCGCCCGCGTCCGGCGACCAGGCCGGCGACGAAGGCGATGGTCACGACGGGGATGGCCAGGATGTAGAAGAGCATCCCCATCGCCCCGGTGCCGATCGACGGATGGACGATCCAGGACGTGGCGTAGAGCGCGATCGCCAGCAGCGCCAGGCGCGGTCAGCCGCTCGCGCCACGCGGCGCGACTGAACAGCAGCCACCAGATCAGCAGGAGCAGGGCGCCGACGGCGCTCGCCAGGATGCCGACCGGCGCGACCTCTGGGACCTTCGGGAAGAGAGCCGGCGCCGACGTAGCGAGCCAGCAGCACGGTCGTGGCGATCGCGATCCCGGGCCACAGCCGCAGCTCGCGCTGGGCCGGCCGAGCCGGTGCCTGCATATCCATGGATGCTCCGACGGCAACGGTACGCCGCCGGTTCCGGCGGGTCGGCAGCCGGCCTGTAGAATGGGCGCCGATGCCGCTGGTCCTGGTCTCGTCCGATGCCTTCGAGCGCCACCTCACGCCGCCGGGGCATCCCGAGCGGCCGGAGCGCGCGCACGTGTTCGACGCCGTCGCCACCACTTGGCGGAACGGCGGCGGGACCGTCCTGGCGCCGCGGCCGGCGACGCTCGAGGAGCTCGCCGCGGTCCACGATCGCGATCACCTGGAGCGCATCGCGGGCACCGCCGGCCGCGCCGCGATGCTCGATCCGGACACCTTCACCTCGCCCGAGTCGTACGACCTCGCCCGGCTCGCCGCCGGCGCCACGCTGGTCGGCGTCGACTACACGCTGGCCGGCCACGGACCGGCCCTGGTGCTGGTGCGGCCGCCCGGGCATCACGCCGAGCGGCATCAGGCGATGGGCTTCTGCCTGTTCAACAACGTGGCCGTCGCCGCGGCCCATGCGCGCGCCCAGGGGCTGCTGCGCATCGCCGTGGTCGACATCGACGTGCACCACGGCAACGGCACGCAGCAGATCTTCGAGGACGACCCGGCGGTGCTCTACATCTCGACGCACCAGTATCCGTGCTACCCGGGCACCGGCGCGGTCACCGAGGTCGGCATCTCGGCCGGACGCGGGCGGACCGTCAACGTGCCGATCGAGCCGGGGGCCGGCGACGACGACTACGCCCACGTCCTCGACCGCGTCGTCGTCCCGATTCTCACCGCGTTCGCCGCCGACCTCGTCATCCTGTCGGTCGGCTACGACGCCCACGTCCAGGATCCGCTGGCGCAGATGCAGGTCACCACCGAGGGCTACCGGGCCATGTTGACGACCCTGCGGGCCACCGCCGACGCGACGTCGCGGCGGGCGCCTCGTCGTCGTGACCGAAGGCGGCTACGACCTGCCGGCGCTGGGCGCCTGCCTGGCGGCGACGGTCGAGGTGCTGGGCGGGCCGGCGGCTCCGGCCGGACCCGCCGGCGGGCCCGCCGCCGCTGCGCCGCGCGCCAGCGGCCCGGGCGTCCGCGGCCGCGAGGCCGCCGACGCGGCGCTGGCCGTCCAGCGGCCCTTCTGGCCGGTCTAGCGAGCCGGCGTGAGCCCCGGCCGGTATAATTGCCGTTTACCGCGGCGTCCGCGGTCGCCGACATCGGAGCCCCACGACCCTTGGCCGACTACACGCCCCAATCCATCGAGCAGAAGTGGCAGGCGCGTTGGACCGCCTCCGGCGCCTTCGAAGTCGAGGTCGACCGGTCGCGGCCGAAGTTCTACTGCCTGGAGATGTTCGCGTATCCCTCGGGACACGCCCACGTCGGCCACGTCCGCAACTACATGATCGGCGACATCGTCGCCCGCCTGAAGCGGATGCAGGGCTTCAACGTGCTGCACCCGTTCGGCTGGGACGCGTTCGGCCTGCCGGCCGAGAACGCCGCGATCAAGAACCGCACGCACCCGGAAACCTGGACGCTCAACAACATCGCCTACATGAAGGCGCAGTTGCAGCGGCTGGGCATCAGCTACGCGTGGGGCCGCGAGATCGCGACCTGCCTGCCCGACTACTACAAGTGGAACCAGTGGCTGTTCACGCGCATGCTCGACAAGGGCATCGCGTATCGCCGCCGCTCGTCGGTCAACTGGTGCCCGAGCTGCCAGACCGTGCTCGCCAACGAGCAGGTCGTCGACGGCGCCTGCTGGCGCTGCGGGACGACGGTCACGACGCGCGACCTCGAGCAGTGGTTCCTGCGCATCACCCAGTACGCCGACGAGCTGCTCGATGCGGCGAAAGGCCTCTCCGCCTGGCCGGAGAAGGTGCTGACGATGCAGCAGAACTGGATCGGCCGGTCGACCGGCGTCCAGGCCACGTTCCCGCTCGTCGACGCGGTGGGGGAGCGCACCGGGCTCGAGATCTTCACCACCCGCATCGACACGATCTACGGCGCGACGTTCGTGCTGCTGGCGCCCGAGCATCCGCTCGTCGACGCCTATCTCACCGGGCCGGACCACGCGGCGACGCGTGAGGTGGTGGCGAAGTTCCGCGCCCAGGACCGCCTGGCGCGGATGTCCGGCGAGGTCGACAAGGAAGGCGTCGACACCGGGCGCTTCGCGATCAACCCCTTCACCGGTGAGCGTGTCCCGATCTGGGTCGCCAACTTCGTGCTCGCCGACTACGGCACCGGCGCGATCATGGCGGTGCCGTTCGGCGACCAGCGCGACTTCGAGTTCGCGAAGAAGTACGCGCTGCCGATCCGCGCCATCGTGGCGCCGAAGGACGGCGATGCCGTCGACCCGCAGGCCGTCGATCCGGCGACGATGACCGAAGCCTTCTCCGGCTACGGCGTGTCGCGCGACTCAGGCCCGTTCTCCGGCCTGCCGAGCGAAGAGGCGTGGCAGCACGATGGCCGACCATGCCGAGGCCAAGGGCATCGGCACGCGATCGACGCAGTATCGGCTCAAGGACTGGGGCATCTCGCGGCAGCGCTACTGGGGCACGCCGATTCCGGTGGTCCACTGCCCGGTCGACGGCATCGTGCCGGTGCCGGACGATCAGCTGCCGGTCGAGCTCCCCAAGGTCGAGGTGTTCACCGGGCAGGGCGATTCGCCGCTGGCGCAGATCGCCGACTGGGTGAACGTCTCCTGTCCGACGTGCGGCGGGCCGGCCCGCCGCGAGACGGACACCATGGACACGTTCGTCGATTCGTCCTGGTACTTCTATCGCTTCTGCGATCCGAAGAACGACGACGCTGCCGTTCGCGCCGGCCGCGGTCCGCTACTGGGGCCCGGTCGACTTCTACAGCGGCGGCGTCGAGCACGCCATCCTGCACCTGATCTACTCGCGGTTCTTCTGCCGCGTGTTCCGCGATCTCGGCTTCGTCGACCACGACGAGCCGTTCGCGCGGCTGCTGACGCAGGGCATGGTGCTCAAGGACGGCAACGTGATGTCCAAGTCGAAGGGGAACGTGGTCGACCCCGACGACATGATCCAGAAGTACGGCGCCGACGCGCTGCGCCTCTACGTGATGTTCGTGGCGCCGCCCGAGAAGGAAGTCGAGTGGACCGACTCGGGCCTCGAGGGCAGCTGGCGCTTCTTGACGCGGGTGTGGCGAGCCGTCGAACCGATGGCGCCGCAGATCCGGGCCGACGCGTCGACCGCGCCGAAGCGCGACGAGCGCGGGGGCGGGGTGGACGTCGCCGGGCTCGAGCTCGACGAGGCGCACCGCGGCCTGCGCCGCAAGACGCACCAGACGATCGAGCGCGTCACCGCCGATCTCTACCCGCGCGCCCACCTCAACACGGCGGTCGCGGCGCTGATGGAGCTGGTCAACGAGATCTATGCGTTCACCGACAAGGTCGGGCTGACCAAGCAGGGGCGGCTCTCGGGCGCCGAGGCGGCACCGGCGACGCGCGCGGTGCTGGCCGAGACGCTCGAGGCGCTGGTGCTGATGCTGTCGCCGTTCACGCCGCACCTGGCCGAGGAGCTGTGGGAGCTGCTCGGTCACAGCGACGGTGTCGTCGCGGCCGGCTGGCCGACGGCCGACGCCGCGGTCGCGGCCGAGGAAGCGATCGTGGTGCCGGTCCAGGTCAACGGCAAGCTGCGCGGGCGCGTGTCCGTGCCGGCCGGGGCGGACGAGGCGGCGATCGAGGCGGCTGCGCTCGCCGAGCCGAACGTCCAGGCGCACGTCACCGGCAAGACCATCGTCAAGGTGGTCGTGGCCAAAGGCCGTCTCGTGAGCATCGTGGTCAAATGATCGACGTGATGATGCGCCGCCGTCTGCTCGCCCTCGTCCTGGTTCCGCTCGTGCTGGCGCCGCTCGCCGGCTGCGGCTATTCGCTGGCCGGCCGCGGCTCGGCGCTGCCGGCCAGCATCAGGACGATCGGCGTGCCGCTGTTCACCAACGCCACCACCGTCTTCGACGTCGAGCAGACGCTGACCCAGCGCGTCCGGCTGGAGTTCATCGGGCGCGGCCGCTACAAGGTCGTCTCCGACGAGGGCGGCGTCGACGCCACCCTCAAGGGCGACATCACCGGCGATCTCGATCCGCCCGACCGCCTTCGACGGCAACCAGCAGGCCTCGCGCTACGAGATCACGGTGGTGGTGAAGGTCGAGTTCCGCGACGTCGTCAACGACAAGATCCTCTACGAGAACCCGGCCCAGACCTTCAAGGAAGAGTACGACGTGACGACGGCGCAGTCGGCCGACGCGCAGTCGTTCCTCGGCCAGAACTCGAACGCCCTCGAGCGCCTGGCGACCGACTTCGCCAAGACCGTCGTGAGCGCGGTGCTCGAAGCGTTCTAGTGGACTCTGCGATCAGGCACGCATGCCGGCGCTGACCACCGAGGCGCTCGAGGCGCAGCTCGCCGCCGGCGAGTTCCAGCCGCTCTACGTCGTCGTCGGCGACGACGAGGGCGACAAGGACACCGTCGCCCGGGCGTTCCAGGCGGCCGTGCCCGAGGACATCCAGCCGTTCGCCTTCGAGCGCTTTTCGGCGCTCGAGACCGACCCCGGCGTGGTGGTGAACTCGGCCCGCACGATGCCGTTCCTCGGCGACCGGCGGGTGATCGTGGTGACCCGGGCCGAGAAGTGGTTCAGCGGCAAGCGCAAGGGCGGCGACGACGTGTCGACCGACGACGACGATCCGGGCAGCGGCGCCGCCGACGCACTCGAGGCCTACTTCGAGAAGCCGGAACCGGGCTCGACGGTGGTGTTCATCGCCACCGACGTCAACCGCACCTTCCGCGTCGTCAAGGCCCTGCTGAAGAAGGCCGTCCTCCTGGAGTGCTGGGGGCTGAAGGGCGAGAAGGATCCGCGCGGGCCGGCCACCGAGGTCCTCGGCCGGGCCGGACGGCTGGCCGCCGGCCTGTTCAAGCGAGCCGGGCTGACCATCGATCGCAACGCGCTCGAACCGCTGCTGGCCCATGCCGGGACCGACATCGCCATCCTGCGCGGCGACGTCGAGCGCCTGGTGCTCTATTGCCACGGCCGCAAGACGGTGACGGCCGACGACGTCGACGCCGTGGTCAGCGGCACGGCGCTGCTCAATCCGTGGGGCGTGGTCAACGCCGTCGAGCGCGGCGACGCGCGCGAGGCGCTGCGGCAGGTGCGGGTGGTGACGGAGGCGGGCGAGGCGCCGTTCATGACCCTCGGCCAGATCGGCTGGTGGGTGCGGAACAAGCTGCCGCAGCTCGGCTCGCCCGATCGGGTCCGGGCCGCGGTGGACGCGGTGTTCCGGACGGATCTGGCGATGAAGTCGTCGGGGGGCGAGCCGCGGATCCTGCTCGAGCGGCTCGTCGTCCAGTTGTGCGGCCGCCCCACGCCAGCGCGGCCGCGGGCCGGCCGTTAGCGCGTTCGGCTGCTGCTCGCCGACGCTGGGCGCGTCGGCGGCTCGGCTACGCGCCGAGCTTGGCCATGAGGCGCGACTTGTAGCGGCCGGCGGCGTTGCGGTGGATGATGCCCTTGCCCGCCATCTTGTCGATCAGCGAGACCGTGTCGCCCAGTGACGACTTGACCTCGGCGGCCTTGCCGGCGGCGAGCGCGGCGCGGACGTTCTTCAGCGCGGTGCGCAGGCGCGAGCGGTACTGACGGTTGCGGTCGCGGTTGACCAGGCTCTGGCGGTACGCCTTCTCGGCGGATTCGTGATTGGCCACGTCGTAGGTTCCTATCGAAGACTTCAGGGGCCTGGCCGCCTACACCGGCGTCCACTCACCCCTCGCAAACTCCTGACTTTAGCACGTTCCTGGGCCTCGAAGCCCTCTCGGGTCCCGCCCGGCCCGATCCGGCGTCCCTGCGCGCAATTTCCCGCCTGCCGGGACGAAAAAGGCGGGAGGCCAGGCGAGAACCGGCCCCCCGCCGTCCTCCCCGACCTCCCGCCGACCGGCCGGGCTTGCGCCCGACCACTCCCGGGCCCGTGGCCCCCGGATCTTCGACCCGCGACGCCTCAGAACGTCATCCGCAGGCCGAGCTGGTAGTCGCGCGGCTTCATCACGGTGCTCGAGTCGATGTTGGTGATCCGGCCGAAGGCCGCGTTGGTCGGGGCCAGGATCACGTTGCCGGCGTTGAAGAGCGTGTAGTTCGTCGCGTTGAGGGCCTCGACGCGGACCTGGAGCCGGATCCGGCTGCCGAGCTGGAAGCTCTTGGTCAGGCCCAGGTCCAGCAGGTGGTGATTCTGGAACCGGACGTGCTCGAGCGTGCTCGGGAACCGGCGGATGTTGGCGGCGCCGAGCGAGATCTCCGGCGCGCCGAAGGTCAGCGGCTGGCCGGCGGCGTTGGTGAACGGCTGGCCATCGCGCGTGTAGAAGCAGGACGTGTCGAAGAACGGCACGTCGATGCCGAGCTTCTGGCCGCCCTCCGAGCCCCAGCGGCTGGTCAGGTTCGACGGGTCGCCGCAGCCCGGGTCGTAGTAGACGTTGCCCCACGTGAGCGGCTGTCCGGTCTGCCATTCGAACTTGCCGCTCAACTGCCAGCCGCCGAGGAGCGCGTTGGTCACGCCGCCCCATTCCCGGCCGATGGCGCGGCCCTGCCCGAACGGCAGCTCGACGACGCTCGCCAGCGTGACGCGGTGCGGCCGGTCGCTGGGACCGACGCGCTCCTCGAGGTCTTCCCACGGGTTCAGCGGCGCCACCTTCTCGCGGAAGCGCGACCACGTATAGGTCGACATCACCATCAGGCCCTTGGTGAACCGCTTGTCCAGCCGCGCCAGCAGGCCGTGATAGCGGTTGCTGCCGCGATCGGTCTCGATCGAGAGCGTGTCGAACTGCGGATAGGCGAGGAGCAGCCGGCGCCGCGCGATGGTGGCGCCGCTGACGCCCGGGTTGTCGGGGAAGAGGCCCTGGAACGGGTTGGTCACCGTCTGGGTGAGCACGGTCTCGGCGGCGGTGTCGCGCAGGGTGCTCTGCGTGCGGAAGGCCTCGGGCACGAAGTTGATCGCCTCGACCAGCGGCAGGTCGCGGCCGGTCTGCCCGAGGTACGACACCTCGACGACCATGTCACCCGGCAGCTCGCGTTCGAGGCCGATGCTGTAGCGCCAGAAGGTCGGGTTCTTGCGATCGGTCGCGAACACCGTGCCGGGGCTGCCGCCGAGGTTCGTGCTCAAGCCGAGGCCCGATCCGATCGGCTGCAGCAGCGTGCCGCTCGGCACGGGGTTCGAGAGCGTCGCGCCGAAGGTCAGGCCGCCGTCGTTGGTCACCGGCACCGGCGTGCTGCGCGAATAGCCGATCTGGTTGAGGACGTTGTTGAGGCCGGGCACGCCCTGGATCTGGAACGGCGCGCTGTAGACGCCGAAGCCGCCGCGGATCACCGCGCGCTGGCCGACCTTGTAGGTGGCGCCGAGGCGCGGCTGGACGTTGTTGCGGTCGGGGTCCCAGACCTGCGGCTGGTCGTCGCTCAGGAACGCGTAGCCGCCGACCAGGCGGCTGCCGAACTGCTGCGCCGTCAGCGGCACGCCGGCCGGCGGCGCCGCCGCATAGCGGGCCATGGCCGCGGCCTGGATCGGGCTGGCGGTGGTGAAGTCGAAGCCGCGGGTGTTGCGGTTGCCGGCCTCGGTCATGCCCTGCTCGAGGTCGTAGCGGACGCCGAGGTTCAGGGTCAGCTTGTCGGTGACGCGCCAGTCGTCGTGCACGAAGACGCCGTGGCTGACCACGCGATAGTCGGATTCGGGGCGCAGCTCGATGAACGAGTTGGTGGTCGGCAGGCCGAGCATGAACGACGCGACGCCCTGGCCGTAGCGTCCCGGCGCCGTCGCCGACGCTCGCGTGAAGCCGCTGTCGAACCCGTAGGCGCCGCCGCGCCAGCCCTGGTTGGTCTCGGTCTGGCGCAGCGCGCGCCAGTCGTAGCCGGCCTTGATGGTGTGGGCGCCGATGCTCCGCGTGACCGTCGGCGCGAACTGCAGGTTGTAGAACGGCTGGGCGCGGCCGGTGTTGAACCCGTTCTGCTGGCCGCCGAGCGTGCCGACGGCGCCAGCGCCGGTGCCGCTGCCCGACTCGAGGCTGAAGCGCGGAATCTGGTCGTAGTCGCCGAGCAAGCCGAGGGTCGCGGCAGAGTAGCCGAGGCTGGACAGGTCGAACGGACGTGTTCGGCGCCTGGTCGTCGTTGAAGCGGAGGTAGCTGCCCTTGAGATCGACGAACCAGTCGTTGCGCAGCACCGCCGTGTGGCCGACTGCGAAGTTGAGGTTGAAGCGATCGGTGCTGCCGCGCGTGATCGGGTGGCCGTTCTGCTCGCCGGCCCAGTTGTAGCGCTCCTCGCGGCGGAAGTTGCGCGTCCAGCGGACGTAGGTGCGGTTGGGCGCGTTCCACTGGTGGTCGACGCGGGCCATCTCGAAGTCGTAGCCGTAGGTCCACGGCTGCTCGACGAAGTAGTTGCTGGTGGTGTCGACGTCGCCGGCCTGGTTGGGCAGCGGGTAGTACTTCAGCACGTTGAGCGCGATCGGGTTGAGCAGGTTCTGCGGGATCACGTTGCCCGGGAACGGATCGCGGGTGACGACGCCGTTCACCAGCCGCGCCGAGTAGGGGTTGTAGATCTGGGTGCCGGCGGCGAGCAGCTCGGAGAAGTCGCCGTTGCGCATCCGCTCGGTCGGCACCGACGTCGTGAACGTCTCGATCGTGTCGTCCTGCAGCCGCTCGTACGACCCCATGAAGAAGGTGCGGTTCTTGAAGATGGGCCCGCCGAGCGTGCCGCTGAAGCGGTTGTAGTTGCGGGGCGAGACCGCGCCGCCGCGGGCGTTGGAGGCGAACAGGTTGGCCGAGCGCGAGTCGTCGCGGTTGAAGTAGGAGGCGGCGCCGCGCAGCATGTTGGTGCCGCTCTTCAGCGCCAGGTTCACCGAGCCGGCGCCGGTGTGGCCGACCTGCGCGTCGTAGGCCGCGGTCTCGACCTTGAATTCCTGGATGGCGTCGGCCGGCGGCTGGATGCCGACGCGGGCCCCGGACACGACGTTGCTGGAGCCGTCGATGGTGAAGTCGCTGTTGATCGTCCCGCTGACGGCGAGGCCGCGCAGGTTGTCGTTGTCCATCGGCCGCTGCAGCGCGTAGGAGCGCTCGAACGAGGCGCCGGCGACGAGGCGGGTCAGGCCGTAGGCGGTGCCGTCTCCGAGCGGAATCTCGGAGATCAGCTTGCTGTCGATCACCTGGCCCATGGTCGCGGAGCCGGTCTCGAGCACCGGCCGATCGGCGACGACGCGGACTTCCTCGGTGACGCCGCCGGGTTCGAGCGTCACGTCGTACTGCACCTTGTCGCCGACGCGGACCTGGATGTTGTCGTTGACGCCGGTGCGGAAGCCGTCCAGGACGGCGGTCACCCGGTAGGTGCCGGGCAGGAGGTAGAGCGCGGCGTAGCGTCCTTGGTCGGTGGTCGTGGTCGTCGTCGGGGTGTTCGTGTCGACGTTGACGATCGTCACCGCGACGCCGGGCAGCACCGCGCCGGACGTGTCGGTGACGCGGCCGGCAATCGACCCGCGGGCGTCCTGGGCGCGGGCTGGCGCCGCGGCGAGGCTGACGGCCAGGCCGGCGAGCACGAACGCGCGGAGCACACGCCCCAGGCGTGCGCCGGTGGGCTCGGTAGAGCGCATCATCATCCCTCCATCGATGGCGGAACGCTTACGGCGTCCGCCACCGTGCACAACTCGAGTGTGCGAGAGGGATATCGCTCTCAGGAGGAGGCTGTCAAATAAAATATATGATATGTCGCCAGAATTGGCGACTGGCATCGACGCGTGAAAGCGGCCAGTCGTGAGGCCCGATCCCGCCTCAGTCGAGCCCGCGAATCCGCCGCCGTTCGCGCCGCTCGCGCTTGTCGGGAACGCTCGGCGCCATGGCGAGGCGGCCGGCGCGGAGGATGTCGTGGACGGCCTGCTCCTGGGGCGTCGGCGGCGGCGTGACGTCCTCGTAGAGCTCGCGCGCCTGCGCCTTCGGGATGTGCTGATCGGTGACGGCCTTCACCACCACCTGCTGGTGCCGGCTGCCCGGGCGGGAGATGGTCAGGCGATCGCCCGGGCTTGACCTCGCGGTGCGGCTTGGCGGTGCCCTGGCCGTTGACCTCGACCTTGCCGCCCTGGCAGGCCCGCTGCGCTTCCGATCGCGTCTTGAACAGGCAGGAGACGTCGAGCCAGACATCGAGACGGGTGCCCACGGCCTCCATTATGGAACCGATCCCGCGGCTGGCAGGCGGTGGAGCGCGGCGATAGGTTTTATACTCCGGACGTGCTGGCCACCATCCTGCGGAAGCTCGGCCTCGAGGTCGACGTCGACGACGCCCCCAAGGGCGTCGAGGCGCTCGACGCGCTCGAGGACGCCCTGTCGCACGTCCCGCCCGAGGAGGCGCGCCGCGTCGCCGCCTTCGCCTATCTCCTCAGCCGCGTGGCGCACGCCGACCACGAGGTCAGCGACGCCGAGCGCGAGGCCATGGCCCGGCTCCTGGTCGATCGCGCCCGGCTGACGGCCGACCAGGCCGACATCGTCATCGGGATCGCCACCAGCAAGATCGTCCACGTCCGCGGCACCCAGGACTACCTGGTGTCGCGGGAGGTGGCGGCCCGGGCGACGCGTGGAGGAGAAGCGGGCGCTCGTCGACGGGCTCTACGCCGTGTGCGCCGCGGACGGCCTGATCTCGACGATCGAGGACAACGACATCCGCCGCGTCGCCAGCGAGATCGACCTGGAGCACCACGACGTCGTGGACATCCGCGCCCGCTATCGCGGGTCGCTGGCGGTGCTCAAGGGCGAGTAGGCCAAGCGACCAAGAAACCAAGGGACCAACCTAGGTCGCACGTCGGTCACTCGGCTTGGTTACTTGGTTCCTTGGAATGGCGCGGCTGCGTTGTGCGCCGCGCTACTCGACCGAGCGGCGGCTCTGCACGACCTCGAAGGTCGTGCCGCGCGGCGGCCGCTGGTTCGAGTAGCGGACCACTTCTTCGCCGTCGACCAGCTCGGTGATCCGGTAGATCACGCTGCGGGCCCCGAGGTTGGTGCCGGCCTTGCCCTGGATCTTGGTGACGTAGTCGCGCGTCTCGCGGTAGGGCGGGACGGTGCCGCCGTACTTGGTCGACGGCGCCGGCGCCGGCGTTGTAGGCGGCCAGGGCCAGCTCCTCGTTGCCGTTGAAGCGGTCGAGCAGCCCGCGCAGGTAGGCGATCCCGCCGCGGATGTTCTCGAGCGGATCGTAGGCGTTGCGGACGCCGAGGTCGCGGGCCGTCGCCGGCATCAGCTGCATCAGGCCCATCGCGCCCTTGTGCGAACGGGCGCGCGGGTTGAACGCCGATTCGACCTGGATGACCGCGCGCACCAGGTCGGGCCGGAGGCCCTGCTCGCGGGCGTGGTGGTCGATGACGTCGTCCCACTGGCTGCTGCGGACGCCCTCGCCGCTGCCGCGCGTCGCCCGCACGGTGCTGGAGGCGCCGCGGACGGCGTAGGTCTGCGCGCCTTCGCCCGAGCGGCTTGTCCGACAGGGTGAGGACGCCGTTCTCGTCTCGGATGGCGTAGATCTGGGCGGACGCGGGCGCTGCGGCACGAGCCCCAGGCACGCGGCGACGACCGTCCACACGAGCGCGCGGCGGGCGCGGCTCGACATGACTCGCTCCGTTCTGTGCTGGGGTCGTTCCAGGGTAGCAACCCGCTGGGTCATGGCGCAAGAAGGTGAGAGGTGGGAGCCGTTGTGACGGCCCCCTTGGCCACGACCGCGAGCCTATCTGCTGCTGGTCAGCCGCCGGCAGTCCCGAGCATCCGCTCGACGACCACGCGACTCTCCTTCAATAGGTCGGCAATTTTGCCGGGATCTTTACCGCCCGCTTCGGCGAAGTCGGGCCGGCCGCCGCCGCCCCCGCCGACGATCGGCGCGATCTGCTTAACCACCTGACCGGCCTGCACTTTGCCGATCAGGTCCTTGGTCACCGAGACGACCAGCGACACCTTGCCGTCGGCTTCCGAGGCCAGCACGACGACGCCGGAGCCGAGCTTGTCCTTCAGCGAGTCGGCCAAAGTGCGCAATCCTGCCCGGTCCAGCCCGTCGGCGCGGCGGGCGATGAAGCGCGGCGCCATCGAGCGCGATGCGGTCGTCGCCGCCGGCAGCCCCGGCGCCGCCGCGGCCCATGGCCGCCTTCACCTTGCTGTCCTGCAGCTCGCGCGTCAGCCGCTTCACGTCGGCCTGCAGGCGCTCGACCGCCGCCTTGGCCTGGGCCGCGTCGGTGCCGAGCGCGTGCAGCAGCTCGTGGTAGCCGCGCTGCTGTGCGCTGTACTGCTCGTAGGCGCCGGTTCCCGTGACCGCCTCGACGCGGCGGACGCCGGCCGCGACCCCCGACTCCGACGTGATCGCGATCAGCCCGATGTCGCCGGTGGCGCGGACGTGGGTGCCGCCGCACAGCTCGAGGCTGAAGCCGGGGACCGACACGACGCGCACGGTGTCGCCGTACTTCTCGCCGAAGAGGGCCATGGCGCCGGCGGCCATCGCCTCGGCGGTCGGCTTGACCTCGGTCGTGACCGGCGTGTTCTTCAGCACCTCGTCGTTGACGATCCGCTCGATGCGCGCGATCGCGTCGGCCGGAATCGCCGACGGCTGCACGAAGTCGAAGCGCAGCCGATCCGGCGCCACCAGCGATCCCGCCTGCTTGACGTGCGGGCCGAGGACCTGCCGCAGCGCGGCGTGGAGCAGGTGCGTCGCCGTGTGATTGCGGCGGATGGCGTCGCGCCGCCCGGCATCGACGGCCAGGCGTGACGCGGTCGCCGGTCTTGACCTGGCCGGTCGTGACGCTCACGCGATGCGCCCGCGGTCCGCCGGGGGCGAGCCGCACGACGCCGTCGATGGTGGCCACGCCGCCGGCGGCGTTGCCGATGGTGCCGGCGTCCGACACCTGTCCGCCGGCCTCGAGATAGAACGGCGTGCGGTCGGTCACGACGAAGCCCTGCGCGCCGGCCGCCGAGGGCGTCGACCTGCGCCCGCCCGGCGTCGAACAGCGCGACGACGGTCGCGTCGTCGACGGTCGTCGCGTCGTAGCCGACGAAGCGATCGGCTGTCTGCTCGACCGCCAGCCGCGCCGCGTCCGAGGCGAAGGTGAAGCCGGCCGCCTTCTTCTGATCGAAGGTGCTGCCGGCGCGGGCGCGCTCGCGCTGGCCTTCCATCGCCTTCTCGTAGCCCTCGCGGTCGAAGCGCAGCTGCCGCTCGCTGGCGAGATCCTCGATGAAGTCGACCGGGACGCCGAGCGAGTCGTAGAGCCGGAAGGCGTCCTCGCCGGGCACCGTCCGGTCCTGGGAGGCGGCGGCGCGATCGAGCAGCTCCTCGAGGCGGGGCAGGCCGGCGGTGAGCACCGCGTCGAACCGCTCCTCCTCGCCCTTGATCGACGTTGACGACGGCGGCCTGGCTGCCGGCCAGATCCGGGTAGGCGCCGCCGAACTCGCCGACGACGACCTCGACCAGCCGGTGCAGGAACGGGTCGCGCAGGCCGAGGCGCTTGCCGTGGCGCATCGCCCGGCGCATGATCTTGCGCAGCACGTAGCCGCGCCATTCGTTCGACGGGATGACGCCGTCGCTGATCAGGAACGTCGCCGCCCGCAGGTGATCGGCGACGACGCGCATCGAGACCTCGGTCGGCGTCATCGCCGCCGGCGTAGCGGACGCCGGCCAGGTCGCCGATGGCCGAGAGGATCGGCTGGAACAGGTCGGTGTCGTAGTTCGACGTCTTGCCCTGAATCACCGCGGTGATGCGTTCGAGGCCCATGCCGGTGTCGATCGAGCGGGCCGGCAGCGGGTGCGAGCACGCCGCCCTCGACGCGGTTGAACTCCATGAACACGTTGTTCCACACCTCGATCAGCTGATCGTCGGCGGGGACGTGCGCCATGCCGCGGCGGTCGTAGAAGATCTCGGAGCAGCGGCCGCACGGGCCGGTCTCGCCCATCTGCCAGAAGTTGTCGGCGGCGCCGAACTCGTCGATGCGCGACGCGTCGCCGAGGATGCCCTTCCAGATGGCGAACGCTTCGTCGTCGCGCGGGGTGGTGGCGTCGCCGGCGAAGATCGACGCGCGCAGGCGATCCTTCGGCAGGCCCCAGACGTCGGTCAGCACCGTCCAGGCGAACCGGATCGCGTCTTCCTTGAAGTAGTCGCCGAACGAGAAGTTGCCCAGCATCTCGAAGAACGTGTGATGCCGGTGCGACGGCCCGACGTTGTCGAGGTCGTTGTGCTTGCCGCTGACCCGCATGCACTTCTGCGAGGTCGTCGCCCGCTTGTAGTCGCGCTTCTCCCGGCCCAGGAACACGTCCTTGAACTGGTTCATCCCGGCGTTGGTGAACAGCAGCGTCGGGTCGTCGGTCGGGCACGAGCGACGAGCTGGGCGCGATCCGGTGGCCTTGCGTCTCGAAGTACTGCAGGAAGGAGCGGCGGATCTGCGCCCCCGTCATACCGCTGGTCATCCGGACATTATGGCGGATCGTCAGACCGGCTCGTCGCCGCCCGGGGCGTCGAGCGTGTCGTCGTCGGGGGCGCCCAGGGCGGTGAGGGCGGGCGGGCGGCCGACGGACCGAATCCCTGGCGGAGAAGGGCCCGGTAGAGGCGCGCGGCGTCGGCGGGCTCGGGCCGGTCGGCCCGGCGCCAGCGGCGGGCGAGGGCCTGCCGGGCCAGCGTCTTCTCGTCGGTGTCGGCGAGGACTTCGCGGACCGCCGCCTTGGCGGCGCCGCGCTCGATGCCGAGCTGCTGCAGGTCGCGCTCGAGCCGCATCGGCCCGCGGCTCTTCAGCCGCACCGCCGTCCGGGCGAAGGCGCCGGCGACGCGGGCGTCGTCGAGGGCCCGCTCGGCCTTCAGCCGCGCCACGGCCTCGTCGATCGTGTCGGCCTCGAGGCCGCGACGGGTGAGCCGCTGCCGGACCTGCTTCTCGGTCAGCTCACGACGCGCCAGCCAGCCGAGGGCCAGGACGTAGGCATCCACGCCGCTAGTGTAAGGGGGAGGGAACAGAGGGAGGGAGAGAGGGAGCGGAGAAAATCAAACCAGCATCACAGAGGAACGGAGAGACACAGAGGCGCGGAGATCGGAAACTGCGACCGCTGGCTACCGCCCGTTCGCCAACGAGCGCCCCGTCCGGCGCCTTGATGAAGCTGTCGCTCATCGGTACGCCAGAACGCGCGTTCCGCAGGGTTCCCGTCCGCACCGCTCAGGTGTAGCGCGAGCCGGAGGCGCCAGGGATTTCGCTCGTCCGCTTCGGGGCGTCGACCAGCGGCACGAGCTCGGCGTACTGCATGGCGCGATACCGTCCCAGCGCGGCAGTGAGGATGGAGACGGCCTCGACGCGGTCCATGAAGGCAAGCACCGTCGCGCATCAAATGGCGAAGATCAGAAGCTCATCACAGCGCAACGGAGTCAACGAAGGAAAGTGGAGATTGGAACGACGAAAGTGCTCCCTCCGCGCCCTCTATCCCCCGAAGCGCGAGATCTCCAGATCCTGGCGCGACGAGTCGTGCATCTCCTGGCGCGCCATCTCCGACGTCGTGGCGATGCCCTGGACCTTGCAGCTTGAACTCGTCCTGGTTGGTGGCGAAGCGCAGCGCGTCGTCGTAGCTGACGACGCCCTTCTTGTAGTGGCCGAAGATCGACTGGTCGAACGTCTGCATGCCGTACTGCGACGTGCCGGCGGCGATGGCGCCGAGGATCGAGTGCGTCTTGTCCTTGTCGAGGATGCAGTCGCGGATGAACGGCGTCGCCACCATGACCTCGACCGCGGCGGTACGGCCCTGGCCGTTGGCGCGCGGCATGAGGCGCTGCGAGACGACGGCCTTCAGGATGCTGGCGAGCTGCAGGCGGACCTGCCGCTGCTGGTGCGGCGGGAACACGGCGACGATACGGTTGATGCTCTCGGGGGCGTCCAGGGTGTGGAGCGTCGAGAACACGAGGTGGCCGGTCTCGGCGGCGAGCAGCGCGGTCTCGACGGTCTCGAGGTCGCGCATTTCGCCGACCAGGATGACGTCCGGATCCTGACGCAGGGCGCTGCGCAGCGCCATCGAGAACGACCCGGTGTCCGTCCGGATTTCGCGCTGGTTGATGATCGACTTGTTGTCGCGGTGGAGGTACTCGATCGGGTCCTCGACCGTCATGATGTGCGTCGGCCGGGCGTTGTTGATGTGGTTCAACATCGCCGCCAGCGTCGTCGACTTGCCCGAGCCGGTGGTGCCGGTGACCAGGATCAGGCCGCGCTCTTCGTCGGCGATCTTCTTCAGCACCGGCGGCAGCTGCAGCTCGTCGACGGTCGGGACGCGCGACGGGATGACGCGCATGACCAGGCCGATGGTGCCGCGCTGCTGGAACACGTTGCAGCGGAAGCGGCCCAGGTTGGGGACGGCGTAGGCGACGTCGACCTCCAGCTGCTTCTGGAACTTGTCACGCTGCTCGGGGCTCAGGAGCGACGCGGCCACGGCGTCCATGTCCGCCTTTTCCAGGCGCTTGGTCTCGGTGGCCGGCGTGAGCGTGCCGTCGATGCGGAGCATCGGGAAGCTGCCGACCTTCATGTGCAAGTCGGAGGCGCCCGCGGGCGACGGCAGTGGCGAGCAGGTCGTTGATGTGCATGGTCGATATCCGGCCCGCCCCGCCCGGTCGTCGGGCGCCGCGCAGGTGTAGTCGACCGGGTTATCGGCAACGATGCGGCGCAAGCAGTCGGGCGCGACAGGTGCGCGCCGCTGCACGCGGCTGCCTTGCAGACGCCGCACCCTGCCATGTCCACGGCCGATGACGCCCCTGGGCCAGGCGCGCCGCAGACCAGCACTCACTGCGTTTCGTTGCAGAACGGGCAGCGCGTGGCGCGAGAGGCGAGCGCCTTGCGGCACTTCCAGCAGACCGCCGGGGCCGGCGTGTCGCGGGCGCGCAGCCGGCGCTCGATGCCGGCGATGTCGTGGTCGCCCGATCGCAGCCCGCCGCCGGCGCCGACGCCGGCCACCTGCCGCAGCTCGGGGCCCGGCCGCCGGACGGCGCCGCGGCTGTCGAGCAGGTCCTCGATCAGCTCGCTGGCCTTGCCGTAGCGGCTGGCCAGGTCCGGGGCCATCGCCTTCAGCACGATGTCGTTCACCCGCTTCGGGATGGCGGGATTGCGGAGGCGCGGCGGCGTGATCAGCTCGGTGCGGAACAGCCGATCGATCTGGCCGGGCGCCGGCGCGTCGTAGGGCAGCTCGCCGGTCAGCAGCTGATACATCGTGACGCCGAGCGAGTAGATGTCCGAGGCGAAGACCGCCTTGCCGTGGAACTGCTCGGGCGCCATGTAGGGCGGGCTGCCGATGACCGTCGTCCCGTGCGCCGCCACCTCGAGGAAGCGCGACGTGCCGAAGTCGGCGACCTTGGCGACGCCGGTGTCCGAGACGAGCACGTTGGCCGGCCGCAGATCGCGGTGGAGCACGCCCTGGCGGTGCGCGTGGTCGACGGCGTTGCAGATCTGGCAGGCGTAGTCGAGCGCCCGGCCGAGGTCGAGGGCGCCCTCGCGCAGCACGATCGTCTCGAGCGTCTCCCCGGGCACGTACTCCATCACGATGAAGAACACGCCGTCCTGCTTCTCGGCGGTGGTGATGGCGACGATGTTCGGGTGCGAGACGCTGGCGAGCAGCCGCGGCTCGCGCAGCAGGTCGCCGAAGTCCAGGTTCTGCCGGTGCGGCACCTTGATCGCGACCTGTTTGTCGATCCAGGTGTCGCGCGCGAGGTAGACGGTGCCGAATCCGCCGCTCCCGAGCGGGGACAGGATTTTGTACTTGCCGAGGATCTGTCCTTGGAACAGCATCCGGCTGCAGTATACCGCGCGATGTCGTTGCCACGCTTTCATTTGGCGCCGATCGATCCGACGCCGGGCTCGACGCTGAGCCTCGACGGCCCGGAAGGCCGTCACGCGGCCCGCGTGCTGCGGCTGCGTCCCGGCGATCGCGCCGTCGCTGTTCGACGGCGGCCGGCGTCGTCGTCACGGCGGAGGTCGTGGACGTCCGCGGCGAGCGGCTCGACCCTGCGTGTGCACGAGGCGCACACCGTGGCCGACGAGCTGCCGCTCGCGGATCGCGGTCGCGCCGGCGGTGCTGAAGGGCGATGCGATGGACGCCGCTGATCCGCGACGCGACCATGCTCGGCGCGACAGCCATCGCGCCGGTGATCACCGCCCGGACGGTCGTCCCGGCGCGCGCTTCCACCGCCGACGGCGTCGTCGATCGCTGGCGGCGCGTCGCGCTGGCGTCGGCCAAGCAGTGCGGGCGCGGCGTCCTGCCGCTCGATCGTCGCGGCGCGGCCGCTCGACGTCGCGATCCGCGATCCGCGTGGGCTGGCGCGACGCGGCTGGTCCTCTGCGAGCCGGACGTCGCGCCGGGCGATGCCGGCGACGCGGCCGATCGCGTGCCGGCCGGCGGCGGACGTCGTGGTGCTGTCGGGGCCCGAGGGCGGCTGGACGCCGGAGGAAGTCGGCGCGTGCCGTCGAACTCGGCTGGCGGCCGTGGACGTGCTCGCCGCTGACCCTCCGCGCCGAGACCGCGCCGATCGTGGCGCTCGGGATCCTGGCGTGGGGGGCGAGGCGGTGACCGTCGCGACGCGGGTCGGCGGCGACGCGGGCGGCGCTACGCCGGCGCGTCGAAGGTGAGCGCCAGCCAGCCGTGCTCGCTCTCGGCGGCGGCCACGGTCAGCGGCGCGAAGGCGTGCTCGATGGCGAGCCGCTCGTCCTCGGTGAAGCCGCTGACGATGAGGCGGCCGCCCGGGGCGATGGCGGCGATCAGCGTGGCCGCGGCGCGGCGGAGCAGGCGCGCCGGTCAGGTTGCCGAGGACGACGTCGGCGACGGGCAGGGCCTCGGCGAGCACGTTGCCGACGCGCGTCTCGACCGCGCCGGCGGCGAGCTGCGTTCAGCGTCGACGTTGCCGAGCGCCGAGTCGAGCGCGTCGCGGTCGTCGTCGATGGCGATCGACCGGCCGCGCCCCGAGCTGCGCCGCGGCGATGGCCAGCACGCCCGATCCGGTGCCGACGTCGACGACCGATCGCCCGGCGAGCGGCGTCCGCTGCAGCGCGGCGAGGCACAGCCGCGTCGATTCGTGGTGGCCGGTGCCGAAGCCCATCGACGGCTCGATGATGATCGATCGAGCGCCGCCGCGGCGCGCGTCGGCCTCCGCGTCGCGGGCCAGCGTCGCGCGCGCCGGCCGCGATCCCACGGCGGCGTCACCACGATCCGCCCGACGCGGATCGCCGTCAGCGACGCCTGCGACCGCTCGGCCCAGGCTTCGTCGTCGACGTCGATCGGCGGCGGCGGTCGCGCCGCTCCACTCCGGTGCGGCGTCGAGCGCCTGCGCGGCGATCGTGCGCGCTTCGTCGGAGGCGAAGAACACGCGCCAGGCGAAGCGCGTCGTCGCGCCGCCGTCGAGCTCGGTGACGGCGGTGGGCGCGTAGTCGTCGAGCCAGGCCGCGAACAGCCCGGCCCGATCGGCCCGGCCGGCGTCACGCCGCGACGTCGGGCCCGACGCGGATGTCGAGCGCCGGCCAGCGCTTCACCCGAAGATGTCCTTGACGCGCTCGAAGAACGGCTTGTCGCCGGTGTCGCGCTCGCGACTGCTGGACCTCGGTCGGCAGCAGCCGCCGCAGCTCCTCCATGGCCTTGCGCTGTTCCTTGGAGAGCTTCTTCGGCACCGCGGCGACGACCGACACGAACAGGTCGCCGTGGCCGCGGCCCGACGACGTTGGGCAGGCCCTTGTGCTTGATCTTCAGCACGGTGCCGCTCGGCGGTGCCGTCGGGCACGTGCAGCGCGTCGTCGCCGTCGAGCGTCGGCACCTGCACCGAGCCGCCGAGCGCGAGCGTGGTGAAGGGGACGCGCAGCTCGCAGTGCAGATCGTCGTCGTGGCGCTGGAAGAACGGGTGGTCGGCGACGATCACGACGATGTAGAGATCGCCCGGCGGGCCGCCCTGGGTGCCGTGCTCGCCTTCGCCCGACAGGCGCAGGCGCTGGCCGGTGGCGATGCCGGCCGGGATCTTCACCTTCAGATCGCGCTGCTCGGTGGTCCGCCCGTTGCCGCGGCAGGTCGCGCACGGCTTGGTGATGATGCGGCCGGCGCCGCGGCAGTGGCCGCACGTCTTGGCGACGGTGAAGAAGCCCTGCTGGTAGCGGACCTGGCCGGCGCCGCGGCACTGCGGGCAGGTCTCCGGCCCCGAGCCGCTCGGCCGAGCCCGAGCCCTTGCACGTCGTGCAGGTCTCCTCGCGCGGGATGCGGATCTGCGTCTCGGTGCCCTTGGCCGCCGCCTCGAAGGCGATCTCGAGGTCGTAGCGCAGGTCGGCGCCACGGCGCGGACCGCCGCGCCGGCCGCCGTCGCCGAAGCCGAAGATGTCGCCGAGGCCGCCGAGGATGTCGCCGAAGTCGGAGAAGACCGACGGATCGAAGCCCTGCGGCCCGCCGCCCTGGTTGACGCCGGCGTGGCCGAAGCGATCGTAGGCCGAGCGCTTGTCGCCGTCGGCGAGGATGCCGTAGGCCTCGGCCGCTTCCTTGAACTTCTCCTCGGCGGCGTGGTCGCCGGGATTGCGGTCGGGGTGGTACTTGAGCGCCAGCTTGCGGTAGGCGCTCTTGATCTCCCCGTCCGAGGCCGAGCGCGCGACGCCCAGGACCTCGTAGTAATCGAGCTTAGCCACGCGATGCCACCTTCACCATCGCGGGCCGGAGCAGGCGCTCGCCGAGACGGTAGCCGCGGCGCAGCTCCTCGATGACCTCGTTGTCGCGATGGGTGGTGGACGGCTCGGTGGCCACGGCCTGGTGCACGTGCGGATCGAAGTCGGCGCCCTTGGCCTCGATGGCCGTGACGTTGCGCTTGCGCAGCAGCTCGGCGAGCTGCTTGTAGATCAGCTCGACGCCGGTGCGATAGTTGGCGACGGTCTGGGTGGTCCCGTCGCCGGCCGCGGCGAGCGCGCGCTCGAGATCGTCGACGAGCGGCAGCAGGTCGCTCAGGATCTCGAACGACACGAAGTCGGCCAGCTCGCGCCGCTCGCGCTCGATGCGCTTGCGGTAGTTGTCGAACTCGGCGATCGATCGCAGCAGGCGGTCGCGATAGTCGTCGCGCTCCTTCAGGATCTGATCCGGATCCTCCTGCAGCGCCATGTTCTTCGGCGTGGCGGTGTCCTGATCGTCGCGCGGGGTCGGTGGCTCGGCGTCTTGGGCAAAGTCAGTCATGGTCGTCGTGGCGGCGGCCGGGCGCGCGGGGCGCCGGCCGGCGAAGGTCAGGGGCTCAGCTCGCGAACACGCGGCTCATCGCGTGCGACACGCTGTCGACGGCGGCGATGGCCCGCGAGTAGCGCATCCGGGTCGGCCCCAGGATGCCGACGACGCCGATGCGGGCGTCGTCCGTGCAGGTGGTGAGCACCAGGCTGAGCGACTGGAAATCGGGCGACAGGTGCTCGGTGCCGATGACGATGGTGAGGCCGTTGTCCTCGAGATACGCGGTGAGGAGCCGGGCCAGGCGTTCCTTTTCCTCGAGCATCGCCAGGAGCGCGCGCAGCGTCGGCAGCGCCTCCGGGCTGAGGCCGAGGTCGGCGATGGTCGGCGCGCCCGAGACGAAGACGTGGCTCTCGCCCGGCAGCGACGCCAGCGTCTCCTCGGCCAGCGCCAGCGTCTTGGCGAACAGCACGTCGTAGAGCGCCCGCTCGGCGCGCATGTCGGCGATCAGGCGCTCGCGGATCGTCGGTGAGCGGCAGCGCGCCGTACTCGGCGGTGAGGTAGTTGGCCGCTTCGATCAGCTGCTCGCGCGTCGCCGGCCCCGCGAACGGCACGACCTTGTGCGCCACCTCGCCGTTCATCGCGACGACCACGACCAGCACGCGCTCGCCGTCGATCGGGACGAACTCGATGCGCTGCAGCAGGCGCTCGTTGGAGGGGGACCAGGCGAAGCCGACGTACTGCGACTGCCGGGCCAGCTCGTGCGAGGCGTGGGCCAGCACTTCGGGCATCGACCCGCCCTGACGGAGCCGGGCTTCGATCTCGGGCGCCGGCCGGATCGGCCGCCGGCCCTGCATCAGGCCGTCGACGTACTGGCGATAGCCGAGGTCGGTCGGCACGCGGCCGGCCGACGTATGCGGCTGCTTGACGTAGCCCTGCTCCTCGAGCCGGGCGAGGACGTTGCGCACGGTCGCCGACGACACCGCGCAACCGGCGTGGCCGGCCAGCCACTGCGACGACACCGGCTCGCCGTGCTCGATGTACTCCCGCACCAGCGCCCCGAGGAGGCGCAGCACACGATCCGAGAGTTCCGGGGCCGCGTAGCGGGGGCTGTGGGGCATGGTCGCGGACATCGGGCGTTCGGCGAGACTCACCCGGCCTTAGCAGTCTCGCCAGAGGACTGCTAACCGATTATAGCAGGCCGGCCCGGCTCATGAGCGTCCGGGCGGCCGACCGCGACTCGGCCACCACGGCCCCGGCATCCAGCCCGACCGGGACGCCGTCCTCGACCAGCACCCGGCCGTCGACCATGGTCATCGCCACGTCGGTGCCGCGGGCCGCGTAGACCAGCGTCGACCAGGGATCGGTGCCCGGGGCGAGGTGCGGCGCGTCGGCGCGCACCAGGATGAGGTCGGCGCGCTTGCCGGGCGCGATCGAGCCGATCTCGGCGTCGAGGCCGAGCGCCTGGGCGCCGCCGCGGGTGGCCATCAGCAGCACGTCGCGGGCGGTCAGCGAGCCCGGGCCGTGCCGCTCGGCCTGCAGCGTGGCCGCCAGGCGCATCTCGTCGAACATGTCGAGGCGGTTGTTGCACGCGGCCCCGTCGGCGCCGAGCGAGATGCCGATGCCCTGGGCCCGCATCGTCGACGATCGGCGCGACGCCGGAGCCGAGCTTCAGGTTCGAGCCGGGGCAGTGGAGCACGTGGACGCCGCGCTCGGCCATCACGGCCTGCTCGGCGGCGTCGACCCACACGCAGTGCGCCGCGCACAGGCGCGGCGACGCCAGGCCGAGCTCGGCCAGGTAGGCCATGTTGTCGAGGCCGGTCTTCTCGCGGACGTAGGCGACCTCGTCGCGGTTCTCGCTGGCGTGGGTGTGGATCAGGATCCCCGAGGCGGCGGACTCCGCGGCGACCGCTTCGAGGAGCGTCCGCGAGCACGACACCGCGAAGCGCGGCGCCAGCGCGATGCGGATTCGGCCGCCGGCCTGGCCGTGCCAGCGGCGGTGCAGGTCGACGCTGGCGTCGATGCCGGTGCGCCAGTCCTCGTGCAGGCGGGCCGGGGCATCGCCGCCGTCGTCCATCAGGCACTTGCCGACGGTGGCCCGGATGCCGGTCGGGGCGAGGGCCTCGAGCACGGCGTCGGTGTCGTGCACGGTCTCCATCGTCAGGACCGTCGTCGTGCCCGTCCGCAGCAGTTCGTGGACGGCGAGACGCGCCGACGCCGCCAGCGTCGCCGGCGTGTGTGCCGCTTCGAGCGGCCAGACCCGCTGCTTCAGCCACTCGAGCAGCGGGAGATCGTCGGCCAGCCCGCGGAAGAGGGTCTGGCACAGGTGGACGTGCGTCTGGACGAAGCCGGGAAGGAGGTAACCGCCGCCGGCGTCGATGTCGCGATCGGGGGGCGGCGTCCCGGGCGGCGTCGGGCCGACCCGGGTGATCACGCCGTCCGCGATCCACACGTCCCCGGTGACGACCGTGCGGTCGTCGTCCATCGTGAGGACGGTGGCGTCGCGGATCCGGAGGGTGCTCAGATGAGGACTTCGACGCGGTACTTCGCCTTGAGGCTGAGGAGGTACTGCTGCACGAGTTCCTGCTGCTTGCGCTGCTTGAGGAACTCGGACAGCCGGTCCTTCACCTCGGCGAGCGGCACGATGCGGCCGGTGCGGCGTGTCGGTGAGCTTGATGATGTGGAAGCCGAACTCGGTCTCGACCAGGTTGCTGATCTCGCCCGGCTTCATGGCGAACGCGGCCGCGTCGAACGGCCGGCACCATCTGCCCCTTGGGGAAGAAGTTCAGGTCGCCGCCGACCGCCGCCGAGCCCGGGTCCTTCGAGTACTGCTTGGCCAGCGCCGCGAAATCCTCGCCGGCCTTGACGCGCTTCAGCACGCCCTCGGCTTCGGTCTTGGTCGCCGGCCTTGTCCGCCGCGCGGCGCGTCCTTGGCGACGCCGAACAGGATGTGGCTGGCGCGGACCGTCTCCGGCTCCTTGAACTGGTCGGGGTTGCCCTTGTAGAAGCGCGTCCAGATCCTGGTCGGTGACGGCCAGGCGCGGCGCCACTTCCGCCTCGATCGTCTTGGCGTTCAGCAGGTCGCGGCGCTGTTCCTCCTGGAGCTGCGCCAGCGTCGTGTGCCGCTTGGTCAGCTCCTTCTGGAACTCCGCCTCGCTGGGGAACTGCTGCTTGATCTGGGCGATGCGGTCGGTGACTTCCTGCGGCGTCACCGCGACGCCGCGCACCTTCGCCTCGCTCGACAGCAGCTTCATCAGGATGACGCGGTCGAGCAGGCCGCGGTAGACCGTGTCGCGCTCGGTGGGCGGCACCGGGCGGCCGGCTCGCGCCTCGGCGTCCTTCACCGCGGCTTCGAGCTCCTCGCGGCCGACCGGCTGGCCGTTGATCGTGGCCAGCACCTGCGGCAGCGTCGCCGGAACCGGCTTCGGCGGCGTCTCGGCGCGGCCGGGCGCCGGCGCTGGCCCGGCGCGGGCTGGCCGGCGGCGGGTGTCGGGGCGGCCTGGCCGGCGGCCGGCGTGGCCGGGTCGCGCCGGCTCGCGGTGGTCGCCTGGCTGGCCGCGGCGGGCTGGCGGTTGCAGGCGCCGACCAGGGCCAGCGCAATCACTCCAATGAACGGGCGCACGTACACGATGAAACCTTCCTCGGCGGCACGCGGCCGCCGTGAAACGATCAGTATATCGATCCGCCGCCGTGCAAAGCGCAGCCGACGATGGGGACGCTGCCCGGCAGGAACGCCTCGTGCCGGATCTTGGGACAGTTGGGCATGGCCAGGCGCGCCGCTGTCCGGGTCGATGTCGGCGAACTCCAGCCCGTCCGGGATCTCGAACGTGGTGGCTCTGGCGCCCGGCGAGGGCCCGCGTCATGAAGGACGTCCACATCGGCAGGGCGGCCTGACTGCCGGTCATCCCGAGCGGCGTGTTGTCGTCGATGCCGACCCAGACCACCGTCAGCAGCTCGGGCGTGAAGCCGACGAACCAGGCGTCGCGCTGGTCGTTGGTGGTGCCGGACTTGCCGGCGGCCTCGAGCTTGAAGCCCGACGACCGGGCCGACGCGCCCGGTGCCTTCGTCGAGCACGCTCTGCATCATGCTCGTCACCAGATAGGTCGTCTCGGGCTTGGCCACCCGGGCGCCCTTGGTCAGCGGCGGCGGGGCCACGGTGTCGCCGTCGACCAGCAGCGACTGCACCGCCGTGCACCGGCCGCACCTGGCCGCCGTTGGTGAAGATCGTGTAGGCCGTCGCCACTTCGAGCGGCGTCGCCTCGAAGACGCCGAGCGCGATCGACGGATACGGCTGCGGCGGCGTGCCGACGCCCAGCTTCCGCCAGAGATCGGCGACCTTGTCGAAGCCGATCATCTCGGCGACCTTGATGGTGGCGATGTTGCGCGAGCGCGCCAGCGCGTGGCGCAGCGTGATCGGGCCTTCGTACTCGCCGTCGTAGTTGCCGGGCGCGTAGTCCTTGTCGTCGTAGAGGAACGTCGTCGGCTCGTCGGCGACCACCATCGCCGGCGAGAGGTCGGTGCGGCCGTCGGCGATCGCCTGCTCGAAGGCGGCGAGGAACACGAACGGCTTGAAGACCGAGCCCGGCTGCCGGTGCGCGGCGGTGACGTGGTTGAACTGCGACTGGTTGTAGGAGCGGCCGCCGACCATCGCCAGGATCTCGCCGGTCCGCGGATCGACCGCCAGCAGCGCGGCCTGGGCCGGCCCGATCTTGCGCCGGCGCCGCGCCAGCTGATCGTCGATGCGCTTGAGGCCGGTCGCGGATCGCGTCCTGCGCCAGGCGCTGCAGGTGCAGGTCGAGCGTCGAGTAGATGTCGGCCGACGAGCGGCGCACGTCGATGGCCCGGCTGGCCAGCTCCTGCTCGACGAAGTCGACGAAGTAGGGCGCCTCGGACTCGAGGGCGCGGGCCGAGGCGAGCAGCGGCTCCTTGCTGGCGCGCTCGGCTTCCGCCGGGTGCGCGACGCCGTTCTCCACCATCATGTGCAGCACGACGTTGCGGCGCTCGGCGCAGCGCTCGGGCGAGCGGAACGGCGACAGCGCCTGCGGCGACTGGATCATGCCGGCCAGCGTCGCCGCTTCGGCCAGCGACAGGTTCAGCACGTCCTTGCCGAAGTAGAGCCGGGCCGCCTGCGGCAGGCCGTGCACCGCGAACGATCCGCGGTTGCCGAGATACACCTCGTTCAGATACAGCTCGAGGATCTGATCCTTCGACAGGCGGCGCTCGGCGATGATCGCCATGAACTGTTCCTTGAGCTTCCGCGTGTAGGTCTTCTCGGGCGTGAGCAGCAGGTTCTTGACCAGCTGCTGCGTCAGCGTGCTGCCGCCCACCAGGTAGCGCCTTCTCGCCGCGCAGGTTGGTCATCACCGCGGCCGCCGAGCCGATCAGGTCGACGCCGGGGTGGTCGTAGAAGCGGTGATCCTCGATGGCCAGCACGGCGTCGCGCACGTGCTTGGGGATCTGCGCCAGCGGCACCTTGCGGCGCTTCTCGCGGCCGGCGGTGACGAGCGCGGTGAGGAGCGGCGGCTCGAGGACGACGCGGCCGAGCGACGAGCCGTCGGCGGCGCGCTCGATGCGCCGGATCGTCGCCGTCGCCGGCGTGCCGGGCTTGGCTCCGGCCGGCCCGAAGACGACGCGGATCGCGGTGCCGTCCTGCCGGCCGCCGCGGATCGACAGCTCGATGGCGTTGTCACCGACGGCGAACTGGCCGGGCTCGTTGGCGGTCGGCCGGCCGGCGTAGCCGAGATCGTTGAGGCGCTCGATCAGGCCGTCCGCGGTCAGCGACTGGCCGGCGCGCAGCTCGAGCGGCCGGGCGAAGATCCGCGGCCAGGAGCGCTCGACCTCGCCGTGCAGCCGCGTCTCGATGACCCGCGACAGGGTGACGTAGTAGAAGCTGAGGACCGCGGCGATGAGCAGCAGCGGGCCGGCGAAGGCCGCGATCAGGTAGCGCAGCCAGCGTCGCTTGCGGCGGACTTTGACCTTGGGTGTGGCGGTCGCGACGCGGGGACGGGACTTCGACGGGGGCACGGCTCATCCGGTTCTTTCGGATCGACGGGGGCCGGGCGCTAGGGCGCCGGCGCCCGACCGCCTCGGCCGTCAACTTCCAACTTCCAACGCCAAGCTCCCAAGGCACTTCCAACGCCCAATTCCCAAGGGCAGCCAGCGGCCATGTCCGGGCAGACCCTCGCCGGCACGCTGAGGGTGAGCCCAGCTGCGGTTGGGAGCTTGTGGAGTCCTTGGAAGCCTTGGTCCCTTGGAAGTTGGCAGTTGACCGGGCGCGCGCCGGCCCCGCGCCTACAGCGAGAGCAGCCAGTGCTGCGTCGGCACCGGGCGCGGCAGATCGACCGGCAGCTCCCGGTCGAGGATCTCGACCAGCGCCGGACCGACGCGGTTGAGCAGCCAGACCAGGCCGACCGCCCGCTCCTGCGGTTCGCCGGACGGGAAGGCGAGGGCGCGCGTCCGTTCGAACTGCCGGCGGAGCGTGTCGTCGCGCCGCTTGGCCGCCTGGACGACCTTCTGCTGCAGCGTCGTCGAGCTCGTGCGTCATCTTGCCGAGCGTGGATCGGGCGGTGCCTTCGAGCGTCGCGTCGACCGCCGGCACCGCGGCGATCACCGTCGCCATGCGCGCCTCGACGTCGGCCCGGGCGGCCTGCAGCGCGTCCTCGACCGGCGCGGGGCAGCGTCTGCTCGAGCAGCCGGTTCAGCGCGCGCGTCGTCGCGCGCCTGCAGCGCGCCGAGCTCGACGCCGGACTTCTGCAGGAAGCGCAGGGCGGCGCCGTCGACGAAGGTCGCGGTCGCCCGCGGCACGATCAGCGGCATCGGCAGCCCGAAGTGCGCGTAGACGTCCTTCAGCTGGGCGAAGTAGGCCGACTTCGCTCGGGCCGCCGACGTAGGCGACGGTCGGGAAGAGCGTGTCCTGGACCAGCGGGCGCAGCAGCACGTTGGGGCTGAAGCGCTCGGGATGCGCCGTCGCGTCGGCGACGAGATCGGCGCGCGCTCAGCGGGCGATCGCCGATGCGTGTAGCTGCCGCTCGTCCGTGCGCCGGATCGGCTCGCGCGTGTCGCCGAGCGCGAAGAGCGCCGTCGCTTCCGGCCCCGGCGTGACCTGCGCCTTGTAGCCGCGCGCCTCGAGCACGGCGCCGGCCGCGCCGGCGAGGCGGGAGGTCTCGCCCGGGGTCGACAGCTCGCGGGCGAAGAGCGACGCCGCGAGCGGCTTGGTGGCCGGATCGGCGGCGTCGTAGACCACCAGGCCGAGCGGGCCGAGCAGGCCGTCCATCAGGCCGGCGAAGGCGCGCGCCAGCGTGACGCCGTCCCGGTAGTGGCTGGCGAGGGTGGTCGAGCAGGCGTGTCGGTGAACTCGGTCGGGGGGAGGGCGTCGCGCAGGGCGGCGAGGGCGGCGGCGGCGGAGCCGGGCGTCAGCGGCAGGGTCGCGATCGGACACGATCCCGGCCGCGGCGGGCGAGCCGACGTCGACCGTCCGGGGCGCCAGCTCGGTGTCCAGCACCGTACACGCCGGCGACCTCGTTCCAGTCGTGATCCTCGGCGTCGACCCAGAAGACCGGCACCGCCGGGACGCCATGGGCGGCTTCGACCGCCGCGGGCCAGCTTGATCGCCGTCAGGGCCTTCAGCAGCGTGAAGATCGGTCCGCCGAAGGCGCCGGCCTGCTGGCCGGTGGCGACGACGACGGTCCGCGGATCGGCGAGGCGGGCGGCATTGGCGCGGGCCGGCTCGGGCGACTGCCGGGCCGCCTGCTGCGCCGCCAGCGCGGCGGCGATGCCGGCGCGATCGCGCCGGTGCGCCGTGACGCGGGCGATGGCGTCCCGCCACGCCGCCGGCTGCGCCGGATCGCCGGCGAAGAACGCCGCGCGACCTTGTCGAAGGCGTGCGCGACGTCGAGGTTGAACGGCCGGGCCCAGGGCAGGTGGGCGAGGTCGACGCCGATGGCCGGCACGCCGAGGCCGGGAGCGGGCGTGGAGGGAGACGGCGAAGCCTGGCCAACGGTCACGTCCCGTACTGTCGCAGACCTTTTAGACGAGTGTCAATACATCGAACGCGCCGCCGGCCGGTCACGCGCCGACGCGCTGGCCGGAGGCGAGGCCGGCCAGCCGTGGTATACCCACGCGCGTCTGGAGGTTCCCGTTGCCCGTTCTCCGTCTCGAACACGTCGCGCTCAACGTCGCCGATGCCCGTGCCATGGCCGACTGGTACGTCGCCCATCTCGGCATGCGGATCGTCCGCCGGGTCGAAGGCCCGCCGCACACCCGGTTCCTGGCCGACGCCGCCGGCGCCACCGTCGTCGAGATCTACCAGAGCACCGATGCCCGCGTCCCCGACTACGTCCGCATGGATCCGCTCGAACTGCACCTGGCGTTCGATTCCCGCGACCCCGACGGCGACCGCGATGCGCTGGTCCAGGCCGGGGCGACGCCGGTGTCGGACGCCCGGCTGCCCGACGGCTCGCGGCTGCTCATGCTGCGCGACCCGTGGGGGCTGGCGCTCCAGCTCTGCGCGAGGGCGACGCCCTTGCTATAATCGCGGGTCGGTCAGTCCGACAGGCGGCCCGCTGACGCGGCCGCGCGGGGTCGGCCTGGCGAGGGCAATGCGCTGAACCACGACCTCACCAGTCCTCCGGGCGGGGGCCCCAACCCTCCAAGCGGCCAGAACTTCGGGCCGTTCCCCGTCCTCCATCAGATCGGGATGGGCGCGCAGGGCCCCGTGTTCCGCGCGCAGGACACCGTCGCCGGCCAGATCGTCGCCGTCAAGGCCTTCAAGCTGGACGTGTCGCCCGAGCTGGCGCCGTCGATCGCCGACGCCCTGCGGGCGCTCGTCGGTCAGGCGCCGTCGGTCGAAGGCCTGGTGCCGCTGTTCGACGCCGGCCTCGAGGGCGAGACGCCGTGGCTGGCGATGGAGCACCTCTCCTGCCCGACGCTCGACACGCGCCTGCGCGAGGGCGGCCTGCTGCCGCTCGACGAAGCGACGGCGCTGGTGCGGGCCCTCGCCGACGCCATCGACACCGCCCACGCGCATGGCCTGGACCACGGCAGCCTGCATCCGCGCGACGTGTTCCTGTCGGCCGACGGCGGCGTGATCGTGAGCGGCTTCGGCGTCGCGGCGGCGGTCGGCGTCGCCGGCCTGCGGCCGCCGCGCCGGCGCCCCTTCACCGCGCCGGAAACGCTGGCGCAGAAGCCGCTGGACGCGCCGGCCGATCGCTACGCGCTCGGCGTGATGGCCTACGAGATCGTCAGCGGCCGGCGGCTGCTCGGCGCCGGCGACGACCTCGCCGCCGGCCTGTCCGCGCGCGCCGCGACGCTCGGACATCCCGCGCGCCGCCACGGCCCTGGCGGCGATGCTCGCCGAGCGGCCCGACCATCGGCCGTCGTCGGCCACCGCCTTCGCGCAGGCGCTGTGCGCCGCGCTCGAGTCGCCGCCGTCGGCCGCCGAGACGATCGCCATGACGGCCGTGATGCCGTCGGCTGGCGGCCGGCCCGGCCGCCCGGCCGGTGAGCCGCCCACGCCCGAGGCGCTGGCGGAGTTCGCGCGCCAGGGCACGTTCTGGGAGCCGCCCCGGCGCGGCGTCGACGACGACGCCGATGCCCTGACCGTGGCCGCGGGCAGCGCGTCCGCGAGCGCCGGCGACGACCCGCCGACGGCACCGGTCTCGCCGGTGGACGTGTTCGGCGACACCGTGCCGGCGGCGCCGGCCGCGGTGCGGACCGACCTGCCCCGGTTCCTCGAACCCGAGCCCGACTTCGAGGCCGCGCCTGACGTCGACCTGTCGCCGGGCGCCGCCGCGGCGCTCGCCATCGATCCGCCGCTGCGCGCCGACGAGGCCGCCCGCGAGCCGGACTCGATGCTGTTCCGCACGCTCGGCGACGCCGGCGACCGTCCGGCCGGCGCCGCCGGCGGGAGCCGAGCCGGCGACCCACACGCCGCCGCTGGTGGTGCTCGCGCTGACGCTCGGCCTCGGCCTCGCGGTCGGGGCCGCCGGCGGCTACCTGGTCGGCCACCGCAGCGGCGAGCGCGCCGCGCGAGCGGGCGCTCGGGCGGCGAGACCGGGACCACGCTCGGCGACGTTCGACGACACCGACGACGGCGCCGCCGCCGGCGGCCGGGCCGGACACCGCCGGCGCCGCCAGCCGCCGCGCCCCGCGCCGGCGCGGCGACGCCGGCCGGCGCCGAGCGCGCCCGTGACCAGCCGGGCGGACCGCGCCCGCCGGGCCGACGCCCAGCGCTCCGCCGCCGCGGCCGGCGCCGACGCGGCCCGCGCCGGCGGTGCCGGCGACCGGCCAGCTCGTGATCCGCTCCACGCCGAGCCGGGCCGGCGTGCTGATCGACGGCAACTGGCGCGGCCGCACGCCGCTGACCGTCCGCGGCCTGAGCGTCGGCACGCACGCCGTCCGCGTCGTCGAGGACGGCTACGTCGCCGAGACGCCGCCGCGTCGCCGTCGACGCGCGCGCGGCCGGGACGACGGTGTCCTTCCAGCTGGCGCGCGTCCGCGGGCCGGAGCGACCCGCCGCGGCCGTCGCCCGGCCGGGGGCCACGACCGGCGCGCTCCGCGTCGAATCGCGTCCGTCGGGCGCCGCCGTCTTCGTCGACGGCCGCGTACGTCGGCACGACGCCGCTGCAGGTCTCGGATCTCGGCCCGGGCGCGCACCAGGTGCGGCTCGAGCTGCCGGGGCACCGTCCGTGGACGACGACCGCGACCATCGTCGCCGGGCAGAGCGTGCGCGTCGCCGCGTCGCTCGAAGAAAGCAACTGAAGGCATCACGGCTCCGAAGACCCATGAAGACCGCAACGCTCGCGCTCGAAAACGGCCAGACCTTCGAAGGCGTCTCGATCGGCGCCGACGGCGAGACCACCGGCGAGGTGGTCTTCAACACCAGCCTGACCGGCTACCAGGAAGTGCTGACCGATCCGTCCTACTCCGGCCAGATCGTCACGATGACCGCGCCGCAGATCGGCAACTACGGCGTCACCGACGAGGACTGCGAGTCGCGCGGGACGTCGGTGGCCGGCTTCGTCGTCCGCGAAGCGTCGCCGATGTCGTCGAACTGGCGGGCCGAGGACAGCTTCACCAACTACCTGAAGACGCAACGGCATCGTCGCCATCGCCGAGATCGACACCGCGGGCCCTGACGCGCGTGCTGCGCAGCGCCGGCGTCATGCGCGGCGTCATCGCCACCGGCGACGTCAGCCCGCAGGCGCTGGTCGAGAAGGCCAAGGCGTCGGCGAAGATGGAGGGCGCCGACTGGGTCAAGGCGGTGACCTGTGACGCCCCGTTCCTCTGGAACGCCGGCAGCGTCGCCGCAGGGCGCCGGCGACGCCGGCCGGCCCGTCCGACTTCATCGTCGAGCCGTCGCGCCGTGTCGGGCAGCCGTCGGACCATCGCCGCCTACGACCTCGGGATGAAGTGGAACATCCTGCGGCGCTTCACCAATCACGGGCTCGACGTGCAGGTGTTCCCGGCGACGACGCCGGCCGAGGACGTGCTGGCGACCAACCCGGCCGGCATCTTCTTCAGCAACGGCCCCGGCGATCCGGCGGCGCTCGACTACGTCGGACGCAACGCCAAGGTCGCCGCCGAATCCGGCGTCCCGGTCTTCGGCATCTGCCTCGGCCACCAGGTGCTGGCCATGGGCATGGGCGGCTCGACCTACAAGCTCCCGTTCGGCCATCGCGGCACCAACCACCCGGTGAAGCACCTGGCGACCGGCAAGGTCGAGATCACCTCGCAGAACCACGGCTTCGCCGTCGACCCGGCGTCGCTGCCGAAGGACGTCGAGGTCACGCACCTGAACCTCTACGACAACACCGTCGAAGGCCTGAAGCACCAGGAGCTGCCGGTCTTCTGCGTGCAGTACCACCCGGAGGCGGCGCCCGGGCCGCACGACGCCGACTACCTGTTCGGGATGTTCCTCGATTCGATCGACGGGAAAGACGGGAAGAAGTAGGGCATGCCCAAGCGTACCGACATCAAACGCGTCCTCGTCATCGGCTCGGGGCCGATCGTCATCGGCCAGGCGTGCGAGTTCGACTACTCGGGCACCCAGGCCTGCAAGGCGCTGCGCGCCGAAGGCCTCGAGGTCGTCCTCGTCAACAGCAACCCGGCGACGATCATGACCGACCCGGAGCTGGCCGACCGCACCTACGTCGAGCCGCTCACCGTCGACGTCGTCGCCAAGATCATCGAGCGCGAGCGGCCGGACGCGGTGCTGCCGACCGTCGGCGGCCAGACCGCGCTCAACCTGGCGATCGAGCTGGAAGAGCACGGCGTGCTCGGCCAAGTACGGCGTCAAGCTGATCGGCGCCTCGGTCGAGGCGATCAAGGTCGCGGAAGATCGTCAGCTGTTCCGCAACGCGATGACCGAGATCGGCATCGACACGCCGGCGTCGGCGCGTGGTCAAGATCGCTCGACGAGGCGCATGGCGGCGGTGGCCCGCACCGGCTTTCCCGTCGATCATCCGCCCGTCGTTCACGATGGGCGGCGTCGGCGGCGGCATCGCCTACAACGTCGAGGAGTTCCGCGAGATCGCCGGGCGCGGCCTCAGCCTGTCGCCGATCCACGAGGTGCTGATCGAGCAGTCGGTCATCGGCTGGAAGGAATTCGAGCTCGAGGTGATGCGCGACGTCGACGACAACTTCGTCGTCATCTGCTCGATCGAGAACATCGATCCGATGGGCGTCCACACCGGCGACAGCATCACCATCGCGCCGGCGCTGACGCTGACCGACAAGGAATACCAGCGGATGCGCGACGCGGCGCGGCGGATCATCCGCCGGGTCGGCGTCGAGACCGGCGGCTCGAACATCCAGTTCGCGATCAACCCCGAGGACGGCCGGCTGGTCGTCATCGAGATGAACCCGCGCGTCTCGCGATCGTCGGCGCTGGCGTCGAAGGCGACCGGGCTTCCCGATCGCCAAGATCGCCGCCAAGCTGGCGCTCGGCTACCGCCTCGACGAGATCCCGAACGACATCACGCGGGTGACGCCGGCGTCGTTCGAGCCGACCATCGACTACATCGTCGTCAAGATCCCGCGCTTGGCCTTCGAGAAGTTCCCGCAGGCCGACGAGACGCTGACCACGCAGATGAAGTCGGTCGGCGAGGCGATGGCCATCGGCCGCACCTTCAAGCAGGCGTTCCTCAAGGGCATCCGCTCGCTCGAGCTCGGCAGCCGCACCTCGCTGTTCGGCCAGCCCGTCGGACGAGACCGACGAGCAGCTCACCGCGCTGCAGCGGCAGCTGGTGATCCCGAACGACCGGCGCATGTGGGCGCTGTTCCGCGCCCTCGAGCGCGGCTGGACGACGGCGCAGATCCACGAGCTGACGCAAGATCGATCCGTGGTTCCTGGCGCAGTTCGCCGACATCGTGGCGATGGCGAAGCGAGGTCACCGCCGAGGGGCTCGACGGGCTGACGCCGAAGCGGCTGCGCCACCTGAAGCGCCAGGGCTTCGCCGACAGCGACCTCGCGCCTGCTGGTCGGCGGCGAAGGAGCCCGAGGTCCGCGACACTGCGCCGGGCGGCGAAGATCGCGCCCGGCCTACAAGCGCATCGACACCTGCGCGGCGGAGTTCGAGTCGTTCACGCCGTATCTCTACAGCAGCTACGACCAGGAGTGCGAGGCGGCGCCGACGCCGAAGAAGAAGGTCGTCATCCTCGGCAGCGGGCCGAACCGCATCGGCCAGGGCATCGAGTTCGACTACTGCTGCTGTCACGCCGCGTTCGCCCTGCGCGACGCGGGCTACGAGACGGTGATGGTCAACTGCAACCCGGAGACCGTGTCGACCGACTACGACACGGTCGATCGGCTGTTCTTCGAGCCGCTGACGTTCGAGGACGTCATGGCGATCCTCGACACCGAGCGCTCGAACGGCGCCGAGGTGTCGGTGGTCGTGCAGTTCGGCGGCCAGACGCCGCTCAAGCTGGCGCTGCCGCTGCAGGCGGCCGGCGTCCGCATCATCGGCACGTCGCCCGACTCGATCGATCTCGCCGAGGATCGCGAGCGCTTCTCGACGCTGCTCAACGAGCTGCAGATCCCGCAGCCGGACGAACGGCATGGCGGTGTCGAAGGACGAGGCGCTCGAGGTCGCGCGCGGCATCGGCTATCCGGTGGTGGTGCGGCCGTCCTACGTCCTCGGCGGCCGGGCGATGGCCATCGTCTACGACTCGGCGGCGCTCGAGCGCTACATGATCAACGCCGTCGACGCCTCGCCGGAGCGGCCGATCCTGATCGACCGCTTCCTCGAGGACGCCTTCGAGCTCGACGTCGACGCGCTCGCCGACGCGCAGGGCAACGTCGTCATCGGCGGCGTCATGGAGCACATCGAGGAGGCCGGCATCCACTCCGGCGACAGCTCGTGCGTCGTCCCGACCTACCTCGTCGCCGACAAGCACCTGCTGACGATCCGCGACTACACGCGGCGGATCGCGCGGGCGCTGAAGGTCGTCGGCCTGATGAACGCCCAGTTCGCCATCAAGGACGACAAGGTCTACGTCATCGAGGTGAACCCGCGCGCGTCGCGCACGGTGCCCTATCTCTCGAAGGCGACCGGCGTGCCGCTGGCGAAGATGGCGGCGCGCCTGATGGGCGGCGAGACCCTGCCGGAGCTCGGCCTGACCGCCGACCTCGAAGTCACCGGCGTGTTCGTCAAGGCGCCGGTGTTCCCGTTCGTGCGCTTCCCCGGCGTCGACACGATTCTCGGCCCGGAGATGAAGTCGACCGGCGAGGTGATGGGCGGCGCGGCGTCGTTCGGCACGGCCTTCGCCAAGGCGCAGCTCGGCGCCGGGCAGCGGCTGCCGCTGTCGGGCGCGGCGTTCATCAGCGTCAACAACGACGACAAGCCGAACGTCCTCGGCATCGCCCGCGATCTCGCCGGCCTCGGCTTCAAGCTGGTGGCGACGCGCGGCACCGCCGCCTACCTGCGCGCGCACGGCCTCGACGTCGACGTCGCCTACAAGATCAACGAAGGCCGTCCGCACGTCGGCGATCGCATCTACAACAAGGAGATCGCGCTCGTCATCAACACGCCGATGGGCCGCGAGTCGTTCTTCGACGACCGCACCGTGCGGCGGGCGGCGATGATGAACGGCGTGCCGTGCATCACCACGCTGACCGGCGGCGCCGCGACGGTGAGCGCGATCCGGGCGCTGCGCGACGAGGGCCTGGAAGTGCGGTCGCTGCAGGAGTACCACGCCGTCCCGACGCGATAGGCTGGCGCACGCCGTTCCCCGGGCTGGGGAGGGCGTGCCAGGCGTGGACGTTGCGCCGTTGAGGAGCCGATGACCGAGCCGCATCCTCCCCGCTCGACCGACTCGGACGCCGCGGTGCCCGCGCCGCCGCGGGTCAGCGTGTTGATCCCGACCTACAACCGCGCCCGGTTGCTGGAAGGGGCGATCGAGAGCGTGCTGGCGCAGACCTACGACGACTACGAGATCATCGTCGTCGACGACGGCTCGACCGAGGACATCCAGGCAGTCACGGCCCGCTACGGTCCGAAAGTGCGCTATGGCCGGATCGAGCGGGCGGGATTTGCCGAGGGCCGCAACCACGGGATGCGGATGGCGCGGGGCGAGTACCTGTGCTGGCTCGACTCGGACGACCTCTACCATCCGCACAAGCTCGCCGTGCAGGTCGATCATCTCGATCGCCATCCCGACACCGTGATGGTGTACACGGAGATGACCGGCTTCGACGACGACGGCTACCTCGACGAGTTCCACCTCAAGACCTACCACCTGAATACGTATCGCGACCCCGCCTGCGCCTATGAGCGCCTGTTCTCCCAGCAGACGCCGCTCTCGCAGAACGTGACCCTGCGCCTCGCCGCCGCCGCCGCCGGGGCACCCCATTGGCTGGAGCGCTCGGAGTACCGCGGCCAGCTGTACGAGACCTACCTGCACCACATGGTGGTCTTCACCAACAGCATGATGTATCGCCGCGACGTGCTGGCGGCGACGGGTATGCTGCGGCGCCACTTCGGCATGTATGTCGACCTCGAGTTCGCGCTCCGCCTCTGCCGCGCCGGCACGGTCGCCTTCATCGACAACCCCACCTACCGGCTCCGCTATCATCCCGGCCAGATCAGCACGACCAGAGGACCGCACGGGGGGAAGACCTCGATCGCCCTGCAGCGGAGCCTGCTGCGCGTCACACGGGCCCATGCCTGCGAGCCGGGTTACTACCAGGCCCACCGCGCCCAGGTCGATCGGCTGATCACGCGCCTGTGTCGCGCCGCGGCGGTGCCGATGCTGGCCTACGGCGGCCCGAGTCGGCCACCTGCGCCGCTACCTGCCGCGCCGGGCTCGCCCCTATCTGGCCCTGAGCGCCCGGCACGGCGATCGTGCCGTGGCCTTGTATGTGCTGAGTTACCTGCCGACGGTCATCAAACGCGTCTATTTCCGCGTCTGGGACAAGTGGCGACGGCGTGCCGGGCGGGCGGCGTGACCCGGACTCGTCGATTGATTGCGAAGTCGTGCACGGATCAAGCTCGACTTTGGCATAATCGTCGACGGTAGCTCCCCTTAGAATATCCGCGGCGATCGACCGCTTCGGCGGCCGGTGCGCTACCCGCGCACCTCGCGCGCCGGAAGGGCCGGCGCGCCTGCTCGGTGGGCACGCGGTGGGGAGCAGCCGGGAGCGTGTGTGATTGACACGGAGATCCGCCGGCCGCCGCTGGCGATCGACGACCTGAAGGACGACTGGGACGCCCTGCATCGACGCAGCGGCCGCGAGCCGTCGGTGTCGTTCGAGTTCGCCCGGGCGATGGTCCGGAATCACATGGCCGGCCATGACGAGTGGTTCCTCGTCGTCCTCCGTCGAGACGGCCACGTCGTGGGCCTCGTCCCGATGATGACCAGGCGCGAACGGCTGGCCGGTCTTTCGGTGACCGTCCTGCAGCTGGTCGAGGACCAATACAGCACGCACTCCGACCTGCTTTTCGCGCCGGACGCCGGCGACCTGGTCGGCGCCTGGCTGGACGCGATTCGGGGACCCCGCGCCGGAGCGTGGGACGTGCTGCAGATTCCGCGGCTGCTCGAACACAGCAGTTTGATCGGCGCCCTGACGAGTGAGCTGTCGCGCCGGCGCGCCAGCCACCGGTGGCGGCTCGAGCGCCCGTCCTTCCATTTGCCTTTGCCCGACAGCTACCAGGCCTATCTCGCCACGCGCTCCGGCAAGCTCCGCAACTATCTCAAGCGTGCCGAGAAGAAGCTCGCGGCGGAAGGCGACGTGACGTTCACGCGCGTGGCGCCCGGCGACCCGCTCGATCGCGCCTATGACGAGCTGCTGGAGATCGAGCGACAGAGCTGGAAGCACGAGCACGGCACCGCGATCACCGTGGCCCCGCATCAGGAGGGCTTCTATCGCGATCTCATCGAGACGGCGGAGCAGGCGGGCACGTTGCACCTGACCTTCCTCCGGCTGGCCGGCGTGCCGATCGCCTACAACCTCGGTCTCTTCAGCGGCGGATCGTACTTCTACCTGAAGACGAGCTATTGCCGGACCTATCGCCCGCACGGCGCCGCGAGCGTCGGGCGGGCCCGGCTGATCGCGCTGCTGATCGGCGAAGGCTGCACCGCGCTCGATTTTCCCGGCGAACCCTACGAGTGGGAGCAGCAGTGGACGGACGCCGTGCGATGGCACCTCTCCCTCCTGCTGTTCAACCGGACCCTGACCGGGCGCGCGATCGCGCTCACGGTCAAGGCCCGCGACTTCCTTCGGCCACCGTCGCGGGACCGGCGGATCGTGTTCAGCGCGGGGCGTCACTCGCCAACGGACACCGAGGCCTCGTGAGCCGTGCCCCGAGGCCGACACGGTCATCGGGACTCTCCGACCGTCCGGTCGCGCGTGGCAGGAATCGCGACGTCCGGTCGCGTCGCGTGCTCGGAAGGTGCGATCTGCCGCGCGATTCGAGCACGGGTGCGACGCGATCGTGAAGGTACGGTCCTTGCGCACACGGGCGTGTGCCTGATCCGCCAGTCGCGCCTCTCTCCATCGGCTTCTCTGCCGCGCTGGTCGCGGGTGCCGCAGCCGGCGTCCTGCTGCGACTCGAGGATCTGCCGCTTCCGCTGATCGTCGGCCCGGCGCTGAGCGTCGTCGCCGCGCTCGGCATCGTCGCCCGGCGGCGCGGGCTGCCGCTGGCGCCGTTCGTGGCAGCGGTCGTCGGCCTCGGCGCCGGCGCCGGACTGGGAGCGCGAGCCGCGTCGCTGGCCGACGCGCCCGATCTCGTCGCGCTCGTCGACGATGCGCCGGTCGAGCTCGAAGGGCGGCTCCGGGACGACGCCGTGCCCGCAGAGTTCGGCGTCGCCTGTACGCTCGCGGTCACCCGGGCCCGCGTCGGCGGCATCTGGCGCGAGGTTCGCGGCGGCGTCCGGCTGACGATCGCGGGTGTCGACACGCCATCGGCACACCACGCCTGGCGGGCCGGTCGACTCCTGCGGGTGACCGCGACGCTCCGCCGGCCGCTGCCGTACCGCAACTTCGACACGCCGGATCAGGAAGTGCGTCTCGCCTGGCGCGGTGTCCGCCTGTTCGCCGCCGTCAAGAGCGCCGCCCTCGTCGACGTGCTCGCCCGCGGCTCGCCGCTCGCCGAGGCGACGGCCGTGGCGCGCGCCTGGACGCGCCGCACCGTGGCGGCGGCGATCGGGCCCGACGCCCCCCAGGCGACGGCCATCGTCCTGGCCGTCCTGATTGGCGACCGGGCCGGCCTGTCGCCGCAGATCGAGGCGCGACTGCAGCGCGCCGGCACCTACCACGTGCTCGCGATTTCCGGCGGCAACATCGCCGTGCTGGCCGCCATCACGCTGGCGTTCGTCGGTCGATTCGGACTGGCGCCGCGCCCGCGCGCGATCGTCGTCCTCGGCGTGCTCGCCCTGTATGCCGCCGCGGTCATCGGCGGCGCGTCGGTGGCGCGCGCGACGCTGGCCGCGGCCGTCTACCTTTCGGCCCGCGCGCTCGATCTGCGCACGCCGGCGCTGAACGCCGTGGGCGTGACGGTGGCGCTGCTGATCGTGGCGACACCGCTGGCCGTCGTCGACGTCGGGTTCTGGCTGACCGTCCTGGCGTCGCTGGCCATCCTGTCGCAGGCGGAACCGTGCGCGCGCTGGCTGACCCGATGGCTCCCGCCCGGCCTGCCGCCGCCCGGTGGCCTGGCTCGCGGCGCAGGTCGCGCTGCTCGCCGGCGCGACGATCGCCGCCGAAGGCGCGGTGGGCCCGGTGACGGCCCATACCTTCGGCCTGGCGACGCTGGCGGGCCTGGCTTTGAACATCGTGGCCGTGCCGCTGATGACGGTGGTGCAGGTCTCCGGGCTCGCGCTGCTCGCCGGCGCCGCCGTGCATCCGATCCTGGCGGCCGCTCCGGCGGCCATCGCCCGCTGGTCCGCCGCGGCCATCGTCGACAGCGCCGGGCTCGTCGACGTGATCCCGTGGGCGGCCTGGACGCTGGTGCCTCCGCCGCTGTGGCTGACGGTGACCGCGGTGGCGGCGTGGTGGGCCGTGTGGGAGTGCCGCCGGCCACGGCTGCGGGCGGCGGCTGCCGTCGCGTGGGCGGCGGCCGTTGCGACGATCGCGATCGGCCCGGTGTGGCCGGCGGTCGCCGGTCCAACCTGGTTCGGCCTGCCCGGCGCCTTGCCCGCGCGCCGGGACACGCCGTGCCGGCTGTCACCTGTCGCCGACGAAGGCGCCTGGCTGCGCGTCGTCGCGCTCGACGTCGGCCAGGGCGACAGCACGCTGATCCGCTTCCCGGGCGGGACCACCTGGCTCGTCGACGCCGGCGGGGCCCTCGCCGGCAGCCGCTTCGACGTCGGGGCGCGGATCGTCGCGCCGGCGCTGCGGGCGCAGGGCGTCCGCCAGCTCGAAGCGCTGCTGCTGACGCACGCCGACGCCGACCACGTCGGTGGCGCCGCCGGCCTGATCCCGCTGGTGCCGCCGGCGCGCGTGTGGGAAGGCGTGCCGGTGGCCGGTCTGCCGGTCCTCGACGTGGTGCGGCGCGCCGCGGCGTCGGCAGGGGCCGAGTGGGGCGCGGTGGCGACCGGCCGGCAGGCGCGCGTCGGCGGCGTCGACGTGCGCGTGCTGCATCCGCCGATGCCCGACTGGGAGCGGCGCCGGCCGCGCAACGACGACTCGGTGGTGCTCGAGGTCCGGCTCGGCGCGGTATCGGTGATCCTGCCCGGCGACGTCGGCCCGGCCATCGAAGCGACCCTCGGCGACGCCCTCGCGCCGGCGTCGCTGCGCGTGCTCAAGGCGGCGCACCACGGCAGCCGGGCGTCGTCGACCGCCGCGTTCCTCGACGCCGTGCACCCGGCCATCGTCGTCGCCAGCGCCGGGCGCGCCAACCGCCACGGCCATCCGGATCCGGCGGTGCTGGCCCGCGTCCGCGAGCGGGGCGCCGCGCTCTATCGCACCGATCGCGATGGCGCCATCGCCATCGATACCGACGGCCGCTGGCTGCGGGTGACGACGTGCGCGGGCGCGAGCGCGCTGCTGGACGCGTTCACCGGCGCCGGCGGCGCGCCGGCCGGCCGCGCTCAGGCGCGGTGGATGCCGGGCCGGCCGTCCTCGACGACCAGCGACGCGCGCGTCTCGATCGAGGCGCCGGGGCGCGAGACGAAGGGCACGATGCGGTAGTCGGTCGTCCACCGCTCGCGCGTCACCGTGCAGCGGACGTAGCCGCGCTGTCCGTTGTGGAACTTCACGTGCGGGTTGTCGGCCATCGCCGCCTGATAGCGCGGCGACAGGTCGGTGCCGTCGCGTCCGGAGGTGATCGACGTGCCGGCGAACTCGGCGCCGACGATCGGCGATGTCGGGTCGAGGTTCCGGGCGTGCAGGTCGCAGGCGAAGCTGTTGTGGATGTCGCCGGTCAGGACGATCGGGTTGGACGGCTTGCGCGAGGCGAGGAAGGCGAGCAGGGCCTGCTGGTCCGGCTGGTAGGCCATCCACTTGTCCATCGAGAACTCCTGCGCCGGCCCGGCCGCGACGTCGAGCGGCGCCACCATCACCTGCTGCGCCAGCACGTGCCAGCGAGCGGGGGAGTCGTCCAGCCGATCGAACAGCCAGCGCCGCTGGCGCTCGCCGAGGATGGTCGCGCCGGCGGCGCGGGTGCCGTCGCAGAGCGGGCCGAGCCGGTTGCCGCACGGCTGCGGCGTGCGGTACTGCCGCGTGTCGAGCACCGCGAAGTCGATCAGCCGGCCGTAGGGCAGCGCGCGATAGAGCGGCATGTCCGGGCCGCGCGGCCGGCGATCGGCGCGCAGCGGCATGTGCTCGTAGTAGGCCTGGTAGGCGGCCGCGCGCCGGCGCAGGAACGGCTCGACCGGGTCGTTGTCCTGCGAGTGCGCGTCGGCGTAGTCGTTGTCGACCTCGTGATCGTCCCAGGTGACGATGAACGGGAAGGCGGCGTGGACCGCCTGCAGATCGGGGTCGGTGCGGTATTGCGCGTAGCGCTGCCGATAGCCGGCCAGCGTCGTGGTCTCCAGCCCGGCGACCTGGCGGACGGGGTTCTCCTGCGACGCGTACTCGTAGACGTAGTCGCCGAGGTGCAGCACGACGTCGAGATCCTCGTGGGCGAGGTGCCGGTGCGCCGTGAAGTAGCCCTGCTCCCAGCTCTGGCAGGACGCGAAGCCGAAGCGGACGCGATCGACGTTGGCGTTGGCGGCCGGGGCCGTCCGGGTGCGACCGACCGGGCTTTCCCACGAGCCGCAGCGGAAGCGGTACCAGTAGGGCCGGGCCGGGCGCAGGCCATCGATCTCGACGTGGACGGCGTGGGCGCGCAGCGGCGAGGCGTCGACGCCGCCGCGGGCGACCAGCTTCGAGAACCGATCGTCCTCGGACACCTCGTAGACGACGCGCACGGGTTCGTCCGGCATGCCGCCGCCTTCGGCCAGCGGCTCGAGCGCGAGGCGGGTCCAGATCACCACGCCGTCGTCGAGCGGATCGCCCGAGGCGACGCCGAGCGTGAACGGCGAGTGCGGGAAGCGCGGGTTGGTCTGGACGGGCGCCGCGTGCAGCCGCTCGGGCAGGAACGGGAAGCCGTCGGTCCAGAGCGAGGCGAAGGCGAGCGTGCCGGCCGAGTCGCGGAGGAAGCGGCGGCGGGTGAGGACGATCATGGGCAGGTACCGGTCGTTGCGTGGACGCGAGGACGGCGCATCACCGCGCCTTGCCGGCCTGCCAGGCCGCTTCCATCACGTCGAGGGTCGCGGCGTCGCTGCCGACCGGCGTGCCGGCGTCGGCGAGCCGCGTTTCCATGGCCCGGAAGCGGCCGGCGAACTTGCGGGTGGCGGCCCGCAGCAGCGCCTCGGGATCGTGATCGAGCTTGCGGGCCAGGTTGGAGACGGCGAAGAGCAGGTCGCCGATCTCCTCGGCGACGTGGGCGCGGTCGCCCCCGTCCAGGGCCTCGCGGACCTCGGCCAGTCTCCTCGTCGATCTTCTCGAGCACCTGCCCCGCGGTCGGCCACTCGAAGCCGACGGTGGCGGCCTTCGCCGAGATGCGGGACGCGCGCAGCAGCGCCGGCAGTCCATCCGGCACGCCGTCGATCCGGCTGGGACGCTCGCGGCCCTTCTCGGCCCGCTCGGCGACCTTGATGGCGTCCCACTGCGTCAACACCGCCTCGGGCGTCGTCACGCGCGGCCGTGCCGGCGTCGGGCGCGAAGACGTGCGGATGCCGGCGCACCAGCTTGGCGCGCACGTCGTTCAGGGCGTCGGTGATCGAGAAGGCGCCGGTCTCGGCCGTCAGCTGGGCGAGGAACACGCCCTCGAACATCAGGTCGCCGATCTCGCCCTTCAGCTCGTCGAGGTCGCGGCGCTCGACCGCCTCGACCACCTCATGCGCCTCCTCGAGGACGAAGGGCAGCAGCGTGTCCAGCGTCTGCTCGCGATCCCACGGACAACCGGTCGGGCTGCGGAGGATCTGCATCAGCGCGACGAGGGCATCGAGCGCCGCGCCAGGCGTGTGTCCGGCGGGCGGCGGCACGTGCGCGGGGACCTGGGCGTGCGGGCTCGGACATGACGTCGGCGGCGATGCTATCATCGCCCGATGAACATGCCAGCGAGGGCTCGTCCGCGTCGTCCGTGTCGTTCTCCGACCTGGTGCTCATGCTGGCGACGATGGCGGCCGTCCACCTCGGCGAGGTCGGCGATCCGGTCACCGGCGAGACGCAGCGGAACCTGCCCGCGGCCGGGCAGATGATCGACCTGCTGGCCGTGATCCAGCAGAAGACCCAGGGCAACCTCGAGCCGGACGAGGTCCAGCTCATCGACGCCTGGATCTACGAGCTGCGTCTCAAGTACATCGACGCGACCAAGGACGGCGGCGCCGCGTCCGAGAAGTCGCGGATCATCATGCCCTGACCGAGCCGCGGCGCCCGCGCCTCCCGGCGAGCCGCCAGTCAGTCAGCGAGCCCCCAAAGTCCCGTGGACGTCCTGTTTCTCGGCACCGGCACGTCGATGGGTGTGCCGATGATCGGCTGTACGTGCGCGGTCTGCCTGTCGACGGATCCGCGCGACAACCGGTCGCGCCCGTCGATCCTGATCCGGCTCGCCAGCGGCGCGACGATCCTGGTCGACACCTCGTCCGACCTGCGCGCCCAGGCGCTGCGCTTCGGCCTGACCCGCGTCGACGCCGTGCTCTACACGCACAGTCACGCCGACCACATCCTCGGCCTCGACGAGCTGCGCCGCTTCAACACCCTGCAGAAGGGACCGATCCCGCTGTACGGCGACGAGCGGACGATGACCGACCTGCGGCGCATCTTCTCCTACGCCTTCCAGCCGGTCCGCGAGCCGGGGCACGAGTACGTGCCGCAGCTGGTGCCGTTCGTGCTCGACGGCCCGCTGTGCGTGGCCGGCGCGGAGGTGCGGCCGGTGCCGGTGACGCACGGCGCCCGCACGATCCTCGGCTTCCGGTTCGGCCGCTTCGCCTACCTGACCGACTGCTGCGCCATCCCCGACGCGTCGTGGGCGCTGCTCGAGGGACTCGACGTGGTGGTCGTGGACGCCCTGCGCGAGCGGCCGCACCCGTCGCATTTCTGTCTCGACCAGGCGGTGGAGGCGGCGCAGCGGATCGGCGCGCGCCGCACCTTCTTCACCCACATGGCGCACGACCTTGGGCACGCCGCCACCTGCGCCCGCCTGCCCGAGGGCATGGCGCTGGCCCACGACGGGCTGCGGCTCGAGATCGCCGGGGACGACGGCCGTGGGTGACGTGATCTTCTTCCCCGACGACCCGCGTCCGGCGACCTGGCGCCGGCCGATCGTCGCCCTGGGCAACTTCGACGGCCTGCACCGCGGCCACCAGAAGATCGTCGAGCGCGTCTGCCGGCAGGCCCGCGAGCAGGGCGCGACGGCGGTGGTGATGACGTTCGACCCGCACCCGCCGCGCATCGTCCGGCCCGACAAGGCGCCGCCGCTGCTGATGACCAACGCCCAGCGGGTCGAGGCGCTGCGCAAGGCCGGCATCGACGGCGTCGCCTTCGTCCGCTTCACCCACGAGATGTCGCAGTGGGAGCCGGAGGCGTTCGTCCGCGACGTGATCGCCGGCTGGCTGCACCCGGCCGAGGTCTGGGTCGGCGGCAACTTCCTGTTCGGCCGCGATCGGTCCGGCAACTTCTCGCTGCTGCGGACGCTCGGCCTGCGCTACGGCTTCCGGGCCGAGCAGATCGACCCGGTCCGCTACCGCGACTTCGTGGTCAGCAGCACCCGGGTCCGGCGGCTGGTCACCGAGGGGCGGGTCGACGAGGCGGCGGCGCTCCTCGGGCACTACCACTTCCTCGACGGCACCGTCGTGGCCGGGGCCGGCCGCGGCCGTTCGATCGGCGTCCCGACGGCCAACCTGTCGACCGAGAACGAGCTGGTGCCGCCCCAGGGCGTCTACGCGACCGCCGTCACCATCGGGCGGACCATCCACCGCGCCATCACCAACATCGGCGTCCGGCCGACCTTCGAGACGGGCGGCGCCTCGACGATCGAGACCCACATCTTCGGCCTGGACGAGGACCTCTACGGCCGCGAGCTGCGGCTGTCGTTCGTGCTGCGGCTGCGGGCCGAACAGACCTTCCCCGACGCCTCGGCGCTGGTCGCCCAGATCCGGGCGGACTGCGCCGAGGCGCAGGCGCTCTTCGATCGCCTCTCCCCTTGATACAATCGCGCGCATGTCCGGGACGTCGCAGGGGTTCGGCGAGCACGGCGCCTTCACCGTGTCGGTGGGCGCAGACCCGCGTCTGGCCGAGACCGTCCACGAGCTGACGCGCAAGACGGCCGAGATGAGCGGCTGCAGCGCCGCCGACGCGGCCGGCCTGGCCGACGCGGCCTGCGCCGTGGCCAGCGCGCTGGCCGACGACCTCGACCTGGCCTACCGGCCGACGCCGGCGGCCCTGGTGCTCGAGGTGCGGTCGGCCCGGCGCGGGGTCGGTGGCCAGTCGCTGCGCACCGTGCTCACGAGCGGCGACGCGTTCTCGAAGGTCAAGGCGCTCGTGCCCAGCGCCGAACTGCAGGGCGCCGGCGCCGACGAATGCTGCTTCCTCACCTGTCCGCGCGCCGCGACGCCTTGATGCGCCTCTACAACACGCTCACCCGAACGGAAGAGGACTTCGCCCCGTCGCACGGCGGCGTGGTCCGGATGTACGCCTGCGGCCTGACCGTCTACGCCCGCGGCCACATCGGCAACTTCCGCACCTTCACCGCCGTCGACGTGCTGCGCCGCACGCTGCGCCACGTGGCCAAGTTCCCGGTGCACGGGGTGATGAACTTCACCGACGTCGACGACCGCACCATCCTCGAGTCGAACAAGGCGGGCGTCCCGCTGCGCGAGTACACCGACACCTACGTCCAGGCGTTCCACGAGGACGCCGCGACGCTGGGGCTGGAGGAGATCGAGGACCGGCCGCGCGCCACCGACGAGGCCAACCTGCGGGCGATGAGCGACATGGTCGCGGCCCTCGAGCAGAACGGGCACACCTACCGCAGCGACGGGTCCGTCTACTTCCGCATCGCCTCGCTGCCCGACTACGGCAAGCTGGCGCGCCTCGATCACTCCGGCATCCAGGCCGGGGCGCGGGTCGACTCCGACAAGTACGACAAGGAGAACGCCCGCGACTTCGTCCTGTGGAAGGCGACGCAGCCGGACGAGCCGACCTGGGACTTCGGCATCGGCCCGGGCCGGCCCGGCTGGCACATCGAGTGCTCGGCGATGGCGCTGCGCATCCTCGGCGAGGCGCCGATCGACATCCACTGCGGCGGCATCGACCTGGTCTTCCCGCATCACGAGAACGAGATCGCGCAGGCCGAAGGCGCGACGAAGAAGCCGTTCTCGCGCTTCTGGTTCCACGTCGAACATCTGCTGATGGACGACGAGAAGATGTCGAAGTCGCTCGGCAACGTCTTCAACGTCCCGGAGCTGATCGAACAGGGCCATCGCCCGTCGACGCTGCGCTACCTGCTCCTCTCGGTGCACTACCGCAAGCAGCTGAAGTTCTCGTTGGCGACGCTGTCGCAATGCGACGAAGCGCTCAAGCGGCTGATGGACTTCCTGTCGCGGCTGGACACCGTCACCGTGGCCGGCGGGCACCCGGCCGTGGCCGAGCGGGTCGCGGCGGCGCGGGCCGAGTTCGACGCGCACCTGCTGAACGACGTCAACGCGCCGGGCGGCCTCGGCGTCCTCTTCGATCTGGTGCGCGGCCTCAACGCCGCCATCGACGCCGGCGAGGTCGGCGCCGAGGACGTCGTCGTGATCCGCGAGGCCTTCGACCACTTCGACCTCGTGCTCGGCTTCATCGGCATGCGCCGGGCCGAGGACGCGGCGCCGCCGGTTCCGGTCGCCGAGATCGAGCGGCTGATCGTCGAGCGCCGCGAAGCCCGGCAGCGCCGCGACTTCGCCCGCGCCGACGCGATCCGCCAGGATCTGGCGGCGCGGGGTATCCTGCTCGAGGATTCGCCGGCCGGCACCCGCTGGAAGCGGGGATAGGGCCGAGCTGGCGGCGGCGGCCGCGCTCGACGGCCGGCATCGGGGGACCCATTGTCGCTACCCAAGCTTGTGACGGCCCTGCCCGGCCCGAACGCCAAGGCGATCATCGCCCGCGACGCCAAGGCGGTGTCGCCGTCCTACACCCGCGGCTATCCGCTGGTGATGGCCCGCGGTGAAGGCGCCATCGTCGAGGACGTCGACGGCAACCAGTTCCTCGACTGCGCCGCCGGCATCGCCGTCAACTCGACCGGACACTCGCATCCCGACGTCGTCGCCGCCATCGTCGAGCAGTCGCAGAAGTTCCTGCACATGTCGGGGACCGACTTCTACTACGAGCCGCAGGTGCGGCTGGCCGAGGAGATCGGCCGCATCGTCCCGATCGACGGCGAGGTCAAGAGCTTCTTCAGCAACTCGGGCACCGAGGCGAACGAAGCGGCCATCAAGCTGGCGCGCTACCACACCAAGCGCCCGTTCCTGATCGCGTTCCTCGGCTCGTTCCACGGCCGCACCCTCGGCTCGCTCGGCCTGACGTCGAGCCGCGCCGTGCAGCGCAAGGGCTTCGGGCCGGTGACCACGCCGGGCGTGTTCCACGCGCCGTATCCGGACGTCTATCGCGCCGCCGCCGGCGTCTCGCCGGCGCAGGTCGCCGCCGAGTCGATCGCCTGGATCGAGGAGCGGCTGTTCGTGAACCTCGTCTCGCCGGACGAAGTGGCGGCGATCGTCGTCGAGCCGATCCAGGGCGAAGGCGGCTACATCGTCCCGCCGATCGAGTTCCACCAGCGCCTGAGCGAGCTGGCCAGGAAGCACGGCATCCTGCTGGTCGTCGACGAAGTGCAGTCGGGCATGGGGCGCACCGGCAAGATGTTCGCCTCGGAGCACTTCGGGCTGCAGCCGGACATCGTCTCGATTGCCAAGGGCATCGCCTCCGGGCTGCCGCTCGGCGTCACCGCGGCCCGCGCCGAGCGTCATGGACTGGACGCCGGGCGCGCACGCCAGCACCTTCGGCGGCAACCCGGTCGCCTGCGCCGCCGCGTCGGCCACGATCAAGCTGCTCGAAGGCGGCCTGGTCGCGAACGCCGCGACGGTGGGGGAGCACCTGCTCGGTCGCTTGCGCGAGCTGATGGGCAAGCATCGCCTGATCGGCGACGTCCGCGGCAAGGGCCTGATGATCGGCGTCGAGCTGGTCAAGGATCGCGGCACCAAGGTGCGCGCCAGCGAGGAGCGCGACCTGGTCGTCGATCGCATGTTCGCCAAGGGCGTCCTCGCGCTCGGCGCCGGGCGCAACGCCATCCGGCTCTGTCCGCCGCTGGTGCTGTCGAAGGCGCAGGCCGACTGCGCCGTCGACGTCCTCGATCAGGCCGATCGGCGAGATCGCCAAGGAGCGCGGCCTGGCCTGATCCTTGCCCCTCCGCGGGGGCATGTCGCATCCGCCCGATCGGATCACCCTCGGAAAAGCCGGCGAAGACTACGCCTGCTTCGAACTCGAGCGCCAGGGGTACGAGATTCTCGCCCGCCGCTTCCGGACGCGGCTGGGAGAAATCGACATCGTGGCCCGCGAGGGCGACACCCTGGTCTTCATCGAGGTCAAGGCGCGGCGGAGCACCCGCTTCGGCGAGCCGGTCGAGGCCGTCGACTGGCGGAAGCGGCAGACCATCGCCCGCCTCGCCGCCGAGTACGTGCTGCGGCACAGCATCGGCAACGCCAGCTGCCGCTTCGACGTCGTCTCGATCGTCTTCGGCGACGGGCTGCGGCCCCGGGTGGCCATCCTCCGGGACGCCTTCGACGGCCGCGGACGCTAGGCCGGGCAGGTCGTTGAGCCAGTTGGAGTTCGGGCGGTTCAGGGGCGGTCCGGCGAGGGCGCGCTCGCCTTGCCTCGCTCCGTGACGCCTGTGCTACGCTTGCGGTTCGTCGCTAGGGCGAGCGGGAATAACTCAGTGGTAGAGTGCGACCTTGCCAAGGTCGAAGTCGCGGGTTCGAATCCCGTTTCCCGCTCCATCTTCTCCCTAGAACGGCGCCCGCCAGAGCCGCGTTCCGAACAGACAGCGGCGCCGTAGCCAAGTGGTAAGGCAGAGGTCTGCAAAACCTCCATCCCCGGTTCAAATCCGGGCGGCGCCTCCATTCCTAAGCCTAATTAACACTGCGACTTGCGGCTGTCGCCGGCTCGGGCCCCGCCGGCAACTTCAGTCCAGAACAGTCCATCTCGCCGAACAACCGCTCTTCGACGTCCTCGACGGCCTTGCGATGCGACGCATCGACGACGTGGGTGCGGAGTCGCGCAGGCAGTGGCTGGCGACCGAAGCGATGGACCAACGCCGATTCGTCGGTGGCGCGGCACAACAATTCGGCCCGGCATGGTGGTCGAAACGGTCGAACAGCCAGCGCCGCCACTCGACGCTCGGTTACATCAGCCCGGCGCTCTTCGAGCGACGCGCGTCTATGGACGCGGCCGTCCCCGTGGACGCCCAGAATCCCGCCCACCGGAACTTGGGAAACCGCACCGAGTGCGGTTTCCCACAGCGCTCGCGGCCCTTCTTCGTTCGATCGGAAGGAAGAACCCGCGACCGACGTTCGACTCAGCCGACCTGTCCGCTGAATCGGATCAGGCCCAGTCCACCGGGCAGAAGCCCAGAGTCTCTAGACGCATCCTTGAGTGGCACTAGCGCGAGTCGTACCTCTTCTCTTGGTGCGCGCAGTTCCGACAGAGGTGAGCCCGGGGATGGCATTTAACCGTGATGAGGTCGTTCGGACAGTCCGTGACACGTGGGGCCCGTGAAGGCTCCACATCGTCTGTTGTCGATATCGCTTGCCTAACGATCTTGGGTGACGCATGTTTGGCGCGTTTATCTGCCATAGTTCAGCGGAGAAGGCGTTCGCACGCCGACTCAGTGGCGACCTTCGGATATTTGGTATCTCTACGTGGATTGACGAAGCAGAGATCAACCCCGGTGACTCGATCATCGGTCAGATCGAGCAAGGACTATCGACTTCAGAGGTCGTGTTAGTCCTTTTGAGTCGGTCGAGCGTGGCGTCAGAGTGGTGCCGTCGGGAGTTGCGTTCGGCGCTCACGAGCGAGATCTATGCCGAGCGGTCGCTCGTCGTCGTTCCCGTGCTTGTCGAGGCCTGCGACATTCCGGCGTTTCTGGTCGACAGTTACCGCGTCGATTTTAGGCATGACTATTATGTCGGGCTGAGCGATCTCCTGCGGACATTCACGGCCCGCCGTGGAGGACAACGCCCTGCGTTTGCAGTTGATATGGTCGAAGCCTGAGCCGCCGACACGGCCAAGGAACGTGGAGTGTCAAGCACTTCGAGCGCTTTGTTCTCCAGAAACGCCGCCTCGAAAGATACAAGCGCGTCCGCGAAGAATTCGTCAACGACGTCTTGCCACAAATTGTGGCACGGCTTGTAGTCCGAACGTTGATTGCAACGATAAATATCTTGTCAAGAACTTGCCAAAACTGGCGTCGGCTTGTGACTGCGCAACCGTGCGCTGTGGTGAGTGCGACGTAACGACTGATTGACGTGTCCAAACTGCTGCGCCTGGTTCAGGCACATATAGCTGCTGCTTCTCAAGCACAGGGCTTGCTTCGCGCGTTGAGGCGGTTGTTCAGAAGCGCCGTCACTACGACATAGACTATGCATCTGGATATTGCTGGGGCTGCTACAAGTATCGTCGCGAACGAGGCAACGCGGATTGACGTTACCCTTCGAAAAGCACAAGTGTAACGAGCATTGCCAACGAAGGCCAGCATCTCATGTGACTGGCGCGACAGGGGCACGCTGGACCTAGTAGCGATCGTAGCTGTCGGCGGACAACGCGCAGGTGTGGGTGAGCCGGTTCGATCGAGAGGTGCTCCGGCGGTCGCGCGCCTTTGTGATCGCCAGAGGGACGCGTGCGATCGTGACCCCAAGATTGGGGACCTATGTCGTCTTGAGCAGTCTACCGCGAGAGTGTTCGCTGGCCAGGGAAGCCTGCGGCGGCGGTGTTGCCTATCAGCTGCTGGTGTCACGAACGAGATCTGGTCGTCGGCTCTGCAAGGTTGTCAGTGGACGGTGCGTTCAATTGGAGGTGAAGACGTGCCTTGCGGGAGCGGGGCGGTGGGCCTAGCGGAGCCGACGGGGTGGAGCGGCGCGGCCGAACGGCGCACGTCGGACGCCGTGCCCTCGCTGCCGGTGAAGATCCTGACTCGCGGGACATCTTCACGAACGCCGGGAGCGCGACTTCGGAGCAAGTTCGGAGCAACAACGCCCAAACACCAGGGAAGACCAGCACCATCAGGGACCAGAAGACGAAGCCAGGCATCACGAGCGACGACCCTGTACGGTCTGCAAAAACCTCCATCCCCGGTTCAAATCCGGGCGGCGCCTCCATTTTTCCCTCGAGATTTCGCGTGATCGGGCGGCTGCCCACCTGTAGGAGCGATTCGCTATTGCTCCGAAGAGCACCGATTCTGCTCCCAGGTCCGACGATCGACGTCTGCAAACGACTGCTTCGCGACGAGTTGCAGCGCGCGATCATCGTAGGGGAGGAGGTCCTGTGGACCTCCAGACCGTGCCGGCTTGCTCGCAGGGATTCCGGGTTCGTCGAGAACAGCTTGTGATGCGTCCCGACAATTGCCCGCCCGCCGTTCGCTCGGCGGCCCTTCAGTCCGTCCGAAGCGCGTTCGCCGGGTGAATCGAGGCGGCGTACCGTCTGCCAGCCGGTTTTCCTGGCGAACTTCTCGTCGACCCACTGCTGGATCGGGAGCCGTTCGATGTCGCGCAGCCGCCAGTCCTTCCACGCGGGAAGAACATGGTTCGCCAGCACTGTCTTGTAATGGTGCTGCGTCGAAGCCCTTGAAGGTCGGGAACACCAGCGGCTTCCACTGCTGTTCCACGAACCATCCGAACGTGACTGAGGACTCCGGCCTGCTGCTGCCTGAATTCACGGCCAGCAGCTTCTCGTCGAGTCTCGCCTGCGCATCACGCCGGGTCGGCAACTCCGCGACCGTGCCGAGCAGCAGCGATCGCTCCACTCGCCCACGCCCGCATTGGCCTCGCGGAGGAAGCCGATAATCTGCGAGTCCGTGAATCGTCTCTTCGTCGTCCGGCCCTTTCTCCTAGGCTCGACTCTAAAATGGAAGGGCTACTCAGGATGGGGAGACGTCAGGCACTCGCCGAACAGGTGGTGCGGCCGAACCGGGTCCTCGACCTGGAAAGTATCTCGGTCCCGCGGTGAGCCGAACATCGCTCCGGTTCTGAGGGAAGACGTTAGACAGAAGGGCCAGATCCCTGCTCCGATGGCGCGCCAGGAGGCGTGATAGGGTGACCGGGCATGCGATTGCTGGTCCGCAATCTGTGTCAGGCGGGACGTCTGGCCGCCCGTCGACCGGCTCTCGCACTCGCCGTCATCGGCACGCTCGGCGGTGGTTCGACTGGCCGCCGCTATCGCGACGGTCGTGCATGGGCTGCTCCTGCGGCCGCTGCCCTTCGCCGAACCTGATCGCCTCGTGCTCGTACGCGAAGTGGACGCCGCTGGCCTGCAACTGGGCGCTTCCGAGCCAACCTTCAACGATGTGGTAACCAGGAGCCGGAGCTTCGAAACCCTCGCCTACACAGCCGGAAGCTTCCCTCTCGTCGTCACAGGCGGTCGGGACCCGTGCGTGCCAGAGTCTCCTACGCGTCGGCGCGGCTCTTCGAGGTGCTGAGCGTACGACCGCTCACCGGCCGCACGTTCATCGAGCAAGAGACGCGTTACGGCGGCCCAGTCGCAACGCTCGTCACCCACGGGTTCTGGCAGCGCGTGCTCGGGGGCCGCGCCGATCTTGATGCATCTCCTCTCGTCGTCGACGGCGTCGCCACACGCGTGGTGGGCGTGATGCCGCCGGGGCTGCAGCTATCCGCTCGGAACCGAAGTCCCGGCTCTCGCCCGGCGCGGAGCCGCCGGCGAACTCACGTCGCGCCCATGCATTGACAATCATCGGTCGGCTGCGAAGGAGGTGCAGCCGGCGCAGGCGCAAAGCGAGCTGAGCATCGTGGCGAGGCAGTTCACGAGAACGTCGGCGCCACGAACGACGCGGTCGACCTGGCCGTCGTGTCGCCCCAGGCGTATCGGCACCGGCGAAACGTCCGCGAAGGACTCTGGTTGCTTCTCGGAGCCGTGTCGCTGTTGCTGCTCGCGGCGTGCGCAAACGTCTCCAACCTGCTGCTCGCGCAATTCGCCGATCGGCGACGCGAGCTGGCGGTTCGGCGCGCGCTGGGCGCGACACGTCGTGTCTTGATGTGCCAGTTCACCCTCGAGTATCTGACGCTGACGCTGCCGGCCAGCCTACTGGGTGCGGCTCTTGCCGCTGGGGGCGTACAACTGCTGGGCGCCCTTGCCGGCGACCGCTTACCGATGATCGATACCGTCGCCGTTGATGCGCGGGTCGTGGGCGCGTTAGTCCTGCTTTCGATTGTCATTGCTGCCGGCCTCGCGGTGTCGCCGCTGGCGTTCGCGAAGCACGAACCAAGCGAGGCCGATCTGCGCAGCGGTGGACGAGGGCTTTCGTCAGACCGGCGTGGACGTCTCACTCGTCAGGCGCTCCTCATTGCACAGGTCAGCGTCACCGTGGTGCTGCTCGCGGCCGCCGGGCTGCTCGGCCGCGCCTTCTTGGCGCTTCTCGCCACCGACCCCGGTTTCGCGCCCGACCACGCCGTTGCGATGACGATAGGGCTGCCGTCGAATGTGACGCCCCAAGGTGACGACCAGTTGCGGCAGTTCTATGGAGCCGTGTAGCGCGATCGCGGCGTGCCCGGCGTCCAAGCAGTGGGCGGCATCAACGCGCTGCCACTCACCGGACAGGGGACGGGCGGTCCGTTCACGCTCGATCGCGACCCGACGCAGCAGCACGTCGCGCAGTATCGCGTCGCGAGCGCCGGCCATTTCGAGGCCATGGGGATTCCCCTGCGGCGCGGGCGTCTGTTCGATGGCGGTGATACGGTGGGCCAACCACACGTAGCGCTCGTGAGCGAGTCGCTGGCGCGGCGGATTCGCCTGGCGGCAGATCCGATGGGACAGCGTCTGCACATCAGCCTCGATACCGACCGCCGCCCGCTGATTACATCGTTGGCGTCGTGGGAGACGTCAGGGGCAGCGGCATCGACAGCGACGCCCAACCCACCGTCTACGCCTGCGCGCCGCAACGGCCGCAATGGTGGCAGGTGGCTCGGCTTTCGATTGTCGTGCGCTCGACCGCGGACGTCACGACGCTGGGCCCTGCGATGCGGCGGGCCGTTCAGGCGCTGCGCGCCGATGTGCCGATCGAGCTACGCACGATGGCGGAGGTCGCGACGGCATCGTTGGCGCCGCGGCGCCTGACGCTGCTGCTGGTCGCCACCTTCGCCCTCACGGCGCTGAGCATCGCCGGGCTGGGCCTGGCGGCCGCCGTCGCGTCGAAGTCTCGCGCCGTGCACGCGAAATAGGCATCCGGTTCGCGCTCGGGGCGACAGGCTGAGATACTCGGACTGGTGATGCGTGAGGGCCTGGCGCCGGTGATGGTGGGCCTTGGCCTCGGACTCGTCAGTGCTTTCACGGCGGTCACGCTGATGGGCCACCTGGTCTATGGCGGCGACCGCTTCGATCCCTTGAGCATCGGCAGCGTCGCCCTGCTGCTATTGCTAGTAGCGGTGTTCGCCTGCTGGCTCCCGGCCCGTCGTGTCGCACGCATTGATCCCCTAAGTGCGATGCGAGCCGACTAGCTCAGTGCCTCCGTGCTCGCAGGGCTAGTCGGGCTCCGCGTAAGCTAGGTCCGATGATCCCAGCCTGATGCCGGGTCCGGCCCATCTGTCAGTCTGGTGACAGACAAATGGAGTTGACGGGAATCGGGCCCCTACGGTGTGGCGGCCCGCGCGCGGGCCTGGCGCCGGTCTCACTGAGAGCGCAACACGGATCACAGCCTTGCGCCGGGTAGCACAGGCGGGCGTGGGCGGCTCCTGTTCGTCTTGCGCCCCGGGACTCGTCTCAGCACCGTAAGCCAGGAGTTTCGGTGATAATCGCGTCCTCATGCCGTCGGTGCTGCGTTACGCCATCCGCCAGCTGGTCGGATCACCCGGCTTCACCTTCGTCGCCGTGGTCGGCCTCGCGCTCGGCATTGGCGCCAATGTCGCGCTCTTTAGTGTCGTCAACTCCGTGTTCTTGCGGTCGCTGCCCTATCACGAGCCAAATCGACTGGTGAGACTCGGGTCCACCAACCAGGAAAGCAACCAGATCCGCGTCGGGTTCTCATTACCCGCGATTTTTCGAAGTGCAGCAGCGGCAGCGGGTGTTCAGCGATCTCGCGTTGTCCGCAGGCAACGCGTTCACGCTGACCTGGCGCGGCAATCCCGAACAGGTGAGCGGCCTGCACGCCTCGGCCGCGCTGTTGCCGACGCTCGGACTGCAGCCAATCCTCGGCCGCAACTTCTCGCCGGATGAAGATCGCCCCGATGGCCCACGCGCGGTGCTGATCAGCCAACGGCTGTGGCGGCAATACTTCAACGGCGATGCGGCGGTGCTCGGTCGGGCGCTGACCCTCGACGGGGCGCCCTACACGATCGTCGGCGTGCTGCCCGAAGCGGCAACGGCGTTTCCGCTCAATCAACACCAGATCTGGGTGCCACGTCCTGCCGAAGTGGCCTATCTCCAGGGGCTGCAGGGCGGGGGCTACTTCTTCCAGGTGATCGCGCGGCTCAAACCGGGCGTCTCGCTCGACCAGGCGCGAGCGGCGATGCACGTCATCGAGGCGGGCTACCGGGCGACGCACCCGGGCAACGTCGACGCACCATCGGCGATCGAGCTCGTGCCGCTCCTGGACGATGCCGTGGGCGCGCAGCGGGAAAGTTATCTTCAGCTCTTCGGCGCGGTGGCCTGCGTGCTGCTGATCGCCTGCGCGAACATCGCCAACCTGCTGCTCGCGCGCTTCGCGGGACCACGCCGAGAAATTGCGGCGCGGTTTGCGCTTGGCGCGAGTCGTGGCGACGTGGTGCGTCAGCTCGTCTCGGAAAGCATGCTGCTCGCGGTGCTTGGCGGCGCCGTCGGGCTGTTGCTCGCCGAGTGGGCGCTGCGCGCGCTGGTCGCCTTCGGCGCGGACCGGATTCCGCGCGTCGCTGAAATCAGCATCGATCCCGCCGCGCTCGGCTTCACGCTGGGGGCGACGCTCGTGACCGGTCTCTTGATTGGCCTGCTACCCGCGATGCACGCCTCGGGCGTGAACGTCTTGGACGCGCTGAAAGAAGCGGGCCAGAATCCGTCGGAACGGGCCGCCGTCTTCGCGCCGGCTTGTTTGTCGTTGAAGTCTCGTTGTCGCTGGTGCTGCTGATCGCCACCGGGTTGCTGCTGACCAGCTTCGAGCGGCTGCAGCGCGTCGACCCCGGCTTCGAGCCAGAGGGCGTGTTCACTGCCGGGATCGCATTGCCGCGGCATTACTCGCCCGCCAAGACACTCGCGTTCTACGAGCAGTTCTCTCAACGCCTCGCGACGCTGCCCGGCGCATCGTCTGCCGCGGTCAGCGACCGCCTACCCCTGGCCGGTGACCAGCCGCCGACACCGGTAGCGGTTGCCGGCCGACCGATTCTGCCGCTGAGCGAGCGCGCAATGGCGATCCGGCATGTCGTGTCGCCGCGCTACTTCAGCACGCTTCTCGGGATTCCACTGCGTGCGGGCCGGGACTTCGATGAGCGCGACAACACGCGCGTGCCGGAAGTCGTCATCATCAACGAGGCGTTCGC
>CAVRKP010000012.1:0-22709 GCA_963721565.1 Vicinamibacterales bacterium | reverse complement strand
TTTCTACACTGACAAAAAGGTGACGATTACTCGCTGGTTTTGACATCGCGCCGAGCGCGGCGAGAGGGATGACGTCAACTACTCATCAAGGGCGGGACTATCGTCACCGCGAGTGACCTCTATCGCGGAGATGTCTTCGTCGAGGGCGAGCGGATCACGACGATCGGCACGGCGTCGGACCTGCCCGCCGATCGCGTCATCGATGCCACCGGCAAGCTCGTCCTGCCCGGCGGCATCGACTGCCACACGCACATGGACCTGCCGTTCGGCGGCACCACGGCGTCGGACGACTTCGACACCGGCACGGTCGCGGCCGCGCACGGCGGCACCACGACGATCGTCGACTTCGCGATCCAGTCGAAGGGCCGTCGATGCGCGCCGGCCTCGACGCGTGGCACGCGAAGGCCGAGGGCAAGGCCGCGATCGACTACGGCTTCCACATGATCATGACGGAGGCGAACCGGCAGACGCTCGCCGAGATGGAGCGACATGGTTCGCGAGGGCGTGACGTCGTTCAAGATGTTCATGGCCTACCCGGGCGTGTTCCTCGTCGACGATCAGCAGATCTTCCGCGCGATGCTGCGCGCCGGCGAGCTCGGCGCGCTGATCACGATGCACGCCGAGATCGGGCTGCCGATCGACGTGCTCGTGCAGCGCGCGCTCTCCGAGGGCCACACCGCGCCGGTCTATCACGCGCTGACGCGGCCCGAGGTCGCCGAGGCCACCGGCACCGAGCGCGCGATCGCGCTCGCCGAGATGGCGAAGGTGCCGGTCTACATGGTCCACCTCTCGGCGCCGAGCGCGCGCTGCGAGCGCGTGATGGAGGCGCGCGACCGCGGGCTGCCGGCGTACGCCGAGACCTGCCCGCAGTACCTGTTCTGCTCCGAGGACGATCTGCGCGGCGAGCCGGGCAACGAGTGGAAGGGCGCGGGCTACGTGTGCACGCCGCCGCTGCGGCCCAAGCACCACCACGATCACCTGTGGCGCGGCCTGCGCGAACTACGACCTGCAGGTCGTCGCCACCGACCACTGCCCGTTCTGCATGAAGGATCAGAAGGAGCTCGGCCGCGGCGACTTCTCGAAGATCCCGAACGGCATGCCGGGCGTCGAGACGCGCCTGCACCTCCTCTACGAGGCGGCGTGCCGAACGGGCAGATCTCGATGAACCGCTTCGTCGAGATCACGTCGACGGCGCCGGCGAAGATCTTCGGCATGTACCCGCGCAAGAGGCACGATCGCGGTCGGCGTCGGATGCCGACATCGTCATCTTCGATCCGAACGCGCACGACGACGCCTGTCGGCGGAAGACGCTGCACATGAAGGTCGACTACACCCCGTACGAGGGACGCCAGGTGACCGGCGTCACCGAGACCGTGCTCTCGCGCGGGCAAGGTGATCATCGATCAGGGCCGGTTCGTCGGCCGCGCCGGCGCCGGATCGTTCATCAAGCGCGCGCCGCGCTGACGGCTTCGGCCGGCCACGACCTCCGCTGCGCCACTCCGGCAGACGCCCTAGGTTGACGCGCGCGGCGATTTCTACTACAACTCATATTGAAATGGGCGAACGCGACCTCGGCCGCTTCGATCACCTCCTGCTCCTCGCCGTCATGCGCCTCGGCGACGAGGCCTATGGCATGACGATCCGCCGCGAGCTGGCCGACCATACCGGTCGCGAGGTCGCTGCTGGGGCCATCTACACGGCGCTGGCCCGGCTCGAGACGCGCGGCTACGTGCGCTCCCGCCTGGGCGACCCGACCCCCGAGCGCGGCGGACGGGCCAAGCGCTTCTATCGCGTGCGGGCAGCGGGCGCCAAGGCCGTCAATCGCGCCGAAGCCGCCTTCGTCGGGCTCGGCCGCGCCCTCGGCCGCGATTCGGGCCGGTCGTGATGCCAACCGCTCCGTCGCCGCCCCGCCTCGCCCGCTGGCTGCTGCGGTGGGCCCTGACCGGGCCGACGCGGTCGGCCATCGTCGGCGACATCGAGGAGGAGTTCGCCTGCTTCATGGCGCCGCGGCGCGGGGTGCGCGCGGCGCGTCGCTGGTATTGGCGCCAGACCATCCTGTCGATCGCCGCCTGCCTCCGGGGCCCCGATGCCCCGCAACCCGCGCGCCTGCCGGAGCCTCGCATGTCCCTGATTCGACGGTTCGATGAGGTCCGCCACGACGTCGGCGGCGCGCTGCGCCAGATGCGCCGGGCGCCGGCGTTCACGGCCCTGGCGATCGCCACGCTGGCCCTCGGCATCGGCGCCAACAGCGCCATCTTCGCGCTGGTCGACGCCACGCTGCTGCGGCCGCTGCCGGTGCCCGGCCCCGAGCGCCTCGTCATCCTGTCGGAGCGCACGGCCTCGGAATAGCGCAGCCGCGTCTCGCCGCCCAACATGATCGACTGGCGCGACCGGACCCGCGCCTTCGAGGGGATGGCCGGTTTCGCGCCCCGCGTCGGCGCCATGGTGATGGCCGGCACCACGCCTGAGAGCGTGTCGCGCCAGTGGGTCACCGCCGGGTTCTTCGACGTCTTCGGCGTGCGCCCGCTCGTCGGCCGCACCTTCACCCCGGCCGACAACGTCGATGGCGCGCCAGCCACGGTCGTCCTGGGTGAAACGTTCTGGCGCACGCGCTTCGGCGGCGATCCCACCGTCGTCGGCCGTGTCGTCCGCCTCGACGGCGAGCCCTTCACCGTGGTCGGCGTGGTCCCTCGCGGCTTCCAGCTCACGGGCCGCACCAATCTCTGGGCCATCCTGCCGATCGCCCGCATTCCGGAGGCGCGCGGCGAGCACTTCCTGCAGGTGATCGGCCGGCTGCGCGAGGGCGTGTCGATCGACGCCGGGCGCGCCGACCTCGACGGCGTCTCCGCCGGCCTGGCCACGGAGTTCCCAGGCACGAACGCCGGGCGACGTGTCGACGTCCAGCCCCTGCACGACGCCCTGATCGGCAGCGAGCTGCGACTGACGTCGATGCTCTTCCTCGGCGTCGTCGGCTTCGTGCTGCTGATCTGCTGCGCCAACGTGGCGCACCTGCTGCTGGCACGCGCCGCCGTCCGGACGCGCGAGCTGGCCATCCGATCGGCCCTCGGCGCCGGTCGCGCCCGCGTGATCCGGCAGCTCGTCACCGAGAGCCTCGTGCTCGCGGCGTTCGGGGGCCTCGCCGGCGTGGGCGTCGGCATCGCGATCGCCGCGGCCGCGCCCTCGCTGATCCCCGCCGGCCTGCTGCCGCCGGCCGTCACGGTGGCCTTCGATCTCCGCGTCGCCGCGTTCTCGGCCGCGGCCACGCTGGCCGTCGGGTTGCTCTTCGGCGTCGCACCCGCGTGGCAGGCCACCGATCTCGATCCCACCGCGGTGCTCGCCACCGAGAGCCGGTCGGTGGCCGGCGGCGGCGGACGCCTGCGCAGCCTGCTCGTCGGCGCGGAAGTCGCGACGGCCGTCGTGCTGCTGGCCGGGGCCGGCCTGCTGCTGCGCACGCTCGTCGCGGTCGAGACCTTCGATCGCGGCTACCGCGCCACCGAAGTCCTGACCATGTACGTGGATCCGCTGAGCGACCGCTACCCGACCCGCGAGTCGCTGGTCCAGTTCTACGACGAGGTACGCCGCGAGGTCGGGGCGATACCGGGCGTCGCCCACGTGGCCTGGACCAGCCAGCTGCCGCTGACCGCCGAGGACGCCCGCGACGTGTCGTTCGAAATCGCCGGCGAGCCCGCGGCGGACGAGCGCCGCCGCCCCGCCGCGGACAATCACATCGTGAGCGCCGGCTACTTCAAGGCCCTCGACCTGCCCATCGTCGCCGGCCGCGGTTTCACCGATCGCGATACCGCCGACAGCCCGCCGGTGTGCCTGGTCAATGAAGCGCTCGTCCGCGGGCACCTCCAGGGGCGAACGCCGCTCGGCGCCCGCCTGGCGCTGCGTCCGGCCTCACGACCGCGGGCGGACCCGGCCGTCTGCGAGGTCGTCGGCGTGGTGCGCCAGGTCCGCGGCCGCCCTGACGAACGGGAGACCTTCGTCCAGGTCTACCGGCCGCTCGGGCAGGGCGCCACCTCCGACATCTATCTCGTGGTGCGGCCGGCCTCGGGCGACGCCGCCCCGCTGACCCCCGCCGTTCGCGCCGCCGTCAGCCGCGTCGATCGCGATCAACTGGTCGGGATCCGTGACATCCAGACCCTCGCGGACGTCGCCTGGACGGCGACCGAGCGCCACCGGTTCCGCGCGGCCCTCGTGCTGACGTTCGCCGGTCTGGCGCTGGCGCTTTCGATGGTCGGCGTCTTCGGCATCGTCGGGTTCGCGGTGCAGCAGCGGCTGCGGGAGTTCGCAGTGCGACGGGCGCTGGGGGCCACGGCGGGCGAAGTGGTCCGGCTCGTCGTCGCCGGGATTGCGCCGGTGTTCGCTGGCGGGCTCGCCGTCGGCCTCGTGGTCGCCGCGGGGTTGGGCCGGATGTTCGGCGCCGTGCTCGTGGACGTCGACCCGCTCGATCCGCTGACGTTCGCCGCGACCGGCAGCGTCCTCGTCCTCGTCGGCCTGGTCGCCGTCGCCGGCCCCGCCCGCCGCGCCCTCCACGTCGATCCGGCACGCGTCCTGCGCGGCAGCTGAAAGGAGCCCGCAGCGGGAGTGCCGCGTCGCATCGAGACGGGCGAGGCGCCCGTCGAATGCAGCGCCACCCTCACGACGGGCTCCTGGTTGGCCGGCCGTGCCGGCTGGTGTACAACAGCAGCCATGACGGTCTCCACCAACGTCCCGACGACGATGACCGGTGACGAGATGGTGGCGCTGTCCAAGCGCCACACCATCTACGAGTGGTCGGCCCAGGGCGCCGTCGATCCGATTCCCGTGGCCCGCGCCAAGGGCGTCTACTTCTGGACGCCGGACGGCAAGCGCTTCCTCGACTTCAACAGTCAGCTGATGTGCGTGAACATCGGCCACGGCGACGAGCGCGTCATCCGCGCCATCCAGGAACAGGCGGCGACGCTCGCCTACGCCAACCCGTTCATGGCGACCGAGGCCCGGGCGCGCCTCGGCGCCAAGCTGGCCACGATCACGCCGGGCGACATCGACTGCTTCTTCTTCACCAACGGCGGCGCCGAAGCCAACGAGAACGCCATCAAGGTGGCCCGCTGGGTCACCGGCCGCCACAAAATCCTCGCCCGCTATCGCTCCTACCATGGCGGCACCGGCGGCGCGATCACGCTCACCGGCGATCCGCGGCGCTGGGCCGCCGAGCCCGGCATCCCCGGCGTCGTCCACGTGCCGGACTTCTACCACGGCGTCAATCGCCCGGTGGACACCGCCGCGGAAGCGTTGGCGCGGCTCGAGGAAGTGATCGAGTGGGAAGGCGCGAAGACCATCGCCGCCTTCATCATCGAGCCGGTCACCGGCACCAACGGCATCCTGGTGCCGCCCGACGGCTATCTCGAAGGCATCCGCGCGCTGTGCGACAAGCACGGCATCCTGCTGATCGCCGACGAGGTGATGTCCGGCTTCGGCCGCACCGGCGCGTGGTTCGCCATCGATCATTGGAAGGTCGTGCCCGACATCCTGACGATGGCCAAGGGGTTGACGAGCGCCTACGTCCAGCTCGGCGCCGTCGGCCTGCGGCGATCGATCGCCGACGTCTTCACCGATCGCGTGTTCGCCGGCGGCCTGACCTACAACAGCCATCCGCTGGCCTGTGCGGCGGCCCTGGCCACCATCGGCGTCTACGAAGAGGACGGCCTGATCGAGCGCGCCCGTCGGATGGGCGCGCTGATGGCGGCGCGGCTCGCCGATCTCGCCTCCCGCCACTCGTCCGTCGGCGCCGTGCGATCGATCGGCCTGTTCGGCATCGTCGAGCTGATCCGCAACCGCGCCACGCGGGAGCCGATGGCGCCGTTCAACGGCAGCGCGCCCGAGATGGCGGCGCTCGGCTCGTTCTTCCGCCAGGAAGGGCTCTACACCTTCGTGCGCTGGAACACCTTCTTCACCAACCCGCCGTTGACGATCAGCGAGGCGGAGCTGGACGAAGGCTTCGCCATCATCGATCGCGGGCTGGCGGCCTGCGACACGGCCGTCCAGGGCTAGCACGCGGTCGGGGGACGGCCGGGCCCGGGCACAGTAGAATCTGCCCGACGGCATGGACAGGTACCGCATCCCGAGCCTGGCGCGCGCCTGCGAGGCCCTCGAGCTGTTCGTCGAGGCGGAAGCGCCCCTGTCGTCCTCCGAAGTCGCCCGCCGGCTGGCCATGCCGCGGACGACGGCGCTGCGCATCCTGATGACGCTCTGCGAGCAGGGCCTGCTGTCGCGGTCGGGCAACGACTTCGAGCCGGGCGGGGCGCTCTTCCGTCTCGGCATCCGCGCCCTCAGCGCGCACCGGTTGCGGCGCTTCGCCCTCCCCGTCCTGCAGCGTCTCGCCGCCGACCTGCAGGAGACGACGCAGCTGGTCGTGCTCTCGGGCACGGATGCGCTGGTCCTCGAGGTCTGCGAGGGGCCGCGCCTCGTGCGAGTCGCGCAGGTGGCCGGTGCGCATCTGGACCTCCACTGCAACGCCGCGGGCAAGGTGCTGCTGACGTTCACCCTGCGGGCGCAGCTGCCGGGGCTGGTCGCGCAGGAGCTCGCCGTGCGCACGCCGAACACCCTCACCACGCTCCCCGACCTCGAAGCCGAGGTCGGCCGCATCCTCGGTCTCGGCTACGCCGTCGACGACGAGGAGTGCTACGAGGGCGTGCGCGGCCTGGCCGCGCCGGTGTGGGACGCCACGGGCGGCACCCGCGCCGCCCTCGGCGTCATCGCCTCGGCCTCGACGTTCAGCCGCCGTCAGAACCAGGAGTTCGCGCAACACGTCCTGGCGGCCGCCCGTGAGCTGTCGACGGCGATGGGCTACGACGGGCGTCCGCCGCACGAGTGATCGCAGGCGGCACCCGCCCGCCCGCCGAATCCCACACATCCCCTTCACGCATGGATTCCATGCGTACTCGCTATTTGACTCTGCCTCGACAGGGGCGTAAACGTTTACGGCATTGTCACCATTTGGATAGCTGCTATCCACATACGGACAGTTTTCTGCCGGAGGATCGGATGTCGACCGCTGCCCAATCAGTCGCCCCATGGTGTCTGCGTGCGCTGATCGCCCTGGTGGCGGCGCTCGCCTCCGCCGCCCCCGCCCTGGCGCAATTGAGCGCCGGCCGCATCGTCGGCGCCGTCACCGATCCGTCCAAGGCCGCCATCCCCAAGGCGACGGTCGTCGCCACCGACGCCGCCACCAACGTCGCCGTGACCGTCTTCACCAGCGACCACGGCGACTACGTCATCACGCCGCTGAATCCGGGCACCTATCGCGTCACGGTGACACTGGACGGCTTCCAGACGGCGGTCGTCGAGGCCGTCGCGGTGCAGGTCGGCCAATCGACGCGAGCCGACGTCCAGCTCACCATCGGCAACCTCACCGAGACCACCATCGTCCGGACCGCCACGCCGCTGCTCGACAGTGAATCGGGCACCCTCGGGCACGTGGTGACCAACACCCAGATCGTCAACCTGCCGCTGAACGGCCGCAGCTTCTACGAGCTGGCCCGCCTCACCCCGGGCGCGGTCCTGCTGCCCGGCGGCGGCAACCTGCTGCGCATCCGCGCCAACTACATCTCGGGCACCGCGGTCAGCGGCGTCCGCGGCAGCCAGACGACGTTCATGCTCGACGGCGCCGACGTCACCGACCACCATCAGGGCGGCTCGCTGATCCAGACCTCGGTCGACGCCCTGCAGGAATTCAAGGTGACAGCAGAGCGCCTACACCGCCGAGTTCTCGCAGGCTGGCGGCGCGCTCAACGCCACCACCAAGTCCGGCGCCGACCAGTTCCACGGCACGGTCTTCGACTTCGTCCGCAACGACGCCTTCGACGCGCGCAACTTCTTCGCCCGCGACCACCGAGGAGCTGAAGCGGCAACAATTCGGCGCCACCCTCGGCGGTCCGATCCTGCGCAAGCGGACGTTCTTCTTCGCCAGCTACGAAGGCATGCGCGAGCGGCAAGGCCTGGTCTTCAACAACAACGTGCCGACCGCGGCGATGCGGGCCGGCGACTACAGCGCCTCGACGCGGATCATCCACGACCCGCTCACCCGCCAGCCCTTCCCCGGCAACGTCATTCCGGCCAATCGCCTGTCGGCGCAGGCACTCGCCTTCGCCAAGCTGGTGCCCGATCCCAACACGGCGGCCGGCACGTTCTCGTGGGCGCCGGTCCGTGAGTTGAACACCGACCAGGTCACCGTCCGCATCGACCAGACGATTGACGACAGCACCCGCATCTTCGGGCGCTACAGCTTGCACGATCAGCGCCAGGCCGATCCCAACGCCTATCCCGGGCTCGGCGTCGCCGACCTCAGCACCCGCGGCCAGAACGTCGTCCTGGCCATGAACAACACGCTGACCGTCGTCGCTGCTGCACGACGTGCGCTTCAGCTACGTGCCCGTCGGTGGTCACGCTCGACGCGTTCCTGCAGGGCGAGGATCCGTACACGTCGATCGGCGTCCGCGGCTTCGAGGAGACCGAGCGCCCCGGCGTCGGCGGGTCGTTCCCCGACTTCGCCTGGAGCGGCTACACGGCGATGAACGGCTCGGCCTTCGACCAGCGGCCGAAGACGCAGAACCTCAAGGTCTTCGAAATCAGCGACAACCTGACCTGGGTCAAGGGCCGCCACATCGTCAAGTTCGGCGGCAAGTACCGCCGCTGGATCCCGCTCTTCACCGACAGCAAGTCGTACGCCGGTCAATGGAGCTTCGACGGCTCGATGACCCAGAACGCGGCCCGCACGGCCGGCACCGGCGACGCCTTCGCCGACTTCCTCCTCGGCTACCCGCGCCAGGTGACGCGCGGCCTTCCCCGCCGACTGGTTCGGCGGCCAGGCCAACTACTGGCACGGCTACGTCCAGGACGACTTCAAGGTGTCCAACAACCTGACCCTCAACGTCGGGCTGCGCTACGAGTACTCGCCGTGGCTGTCCGGCTATCGCGGCCAGGTCGGCACCTTCATCCCTGGCGCGGCGCAGCCGATCGTGGTCGGCGGTGAAGGCAACACGCCCGACCTCGGCGCCCAGTTCGCCGGCGACGCGGCCTACGCCCTGTTCGCCAGCCAGATCCAGACGGCCAGCCAGGCCGGCCTGCCGCAGTCGATCACCAGCACCGACCGGGCGCAGTTCGGGCCGCGGATCGGCTTCGCCTGGCAGCCGATCGGCGACAAGACGGTATTCCGCGGCGGCTACGGCCTCTTCTACGAGCAGGAAAGCTCGGGCGATCGCGTCAACAACAACATGGTCCCGTTCCGCCTCGATCAGACGGCGTTCAACGACCAGGCGATCCCGGTCCGGACGATGGCTGACTTCTTTCTCGGCACGTCGCTGGTCAACTCGGCCGCGCCGACCATCGGCGCCGCCGCGCTCGAACAGAAGATGGGCCGCGACCACCACTTCAGCCTGGGCGTGCAGCAGCAGATCGCGCCCTTCACGGTCGCTAGAGGTGAACTACGTCGGCAACATCGGACGCTTCCTGAACGGCACCCGCAACATCAACATCCCGGAACCGGCGGCCGGCGGCATCCAGGCGCGGCGGCCGTTCCCGAGCTACGGCAACATCAACTACTTCGACGACTCGCTGGAGACCACCTACCACTCGCTGCAGGCCTCGCTCGAGCAGCGGACGCACAGCGGCCTGTTCTACCTGGTGTCCTACACCTGGTCGAAGAGCTTCAGCACGCAGAACGTCACCGCCGTCGGCGGCAACACCGGCCGCGAGAAGGCGCTGTCCGGCTTCGACGTGCCGCACAACATCGCGATCAGCGCCGGCTACGAGCTGCCGGTCGGCCGCGAGCGGAAGCTTCCTGGCCAACGCCGCCGGCGGTCATCGACGGCATCCTCGGCGGCTGGCAGATCCAGGGCATCTACGTCTGGCGCAGCGGCCGGCCGTTCACGCCGACCATCTCGACCGATCGCGCGAACACCGGCGTCGGCGGGCAGCGGCCCAACCGGCTCGGCTCGGGCGTCCTCGACAACCCGACCATCGACGCCTGGTTCGACAAGACGGCGTTCGCCATTCCGGCCCAGTTCACCTACGGCGATTCCGGCGGCGGCATCCTGCGCGAGGACAGCTACAAGACGCTCGACTTCTCGCTGTTCAAGCAGTTCCGGATCGGCTCGCATCGCCTGGTGTTCCGCGCCGAGGCCTTCAACCTGACCAACACGCCGAGCTTCAACGCGCCCAACAGCGCCGTCGACACCGCCGCCGGCGGCCGCGTCACCAGCACCTCCAGCAGTCCGCGTCAGATGCAGTTCGCCTTGAAGTACGATTTCTGACCATGGGGACCATGGGCACCACGGGGATGGATCGGGACAGCGTCGTCCTGCTCGAGGGCGAGACCACCAACACCAGCGTCTGGCTGGTCCAGGGCGAACAGGTCGTGGCGGAGGCGCAGACGACCGTCGGCGCGCGCGACACCGCCCGCGACGGCTCGCCGCATCGCCTGGAGACGGCGCTGCGTGGCCTGGTCAGCGGCGTCCTCGCCGAAGGCGAGGCGCTGCCCGTACCGTGCCGCCCGAAGGTGGTGGTCGCCGCCGGCATGCTGACCTCGTCGCTCGGTTTGCGCGGCGTGGCGCACGTGCCGGCCCCGGCTGGGGCCAGCGAGCTGGCGGCGCGGCTCGAGCGGCACACGTTTCCGTCGGTGACCGATCTGCCGGTGGTCCTGATTCCCGGCGTCCGCTCCGGCCCGCTCCAGGCGGCGCGCGACACCGTCGGCGCCACCGACGTCATCCGCGGCGAGGAGACGGCCGCGATCGGGCTCCACCTCCTCGGCTGGCTCCCGGTCGGCGGCATCGTCCTCAGCCTCGGCTCGCACTGGAAGGCGATCCACGTCGATCGCGACGGGCGCATCGTCTCGAGCGTCACCAGCCTCGGCGGCGAGCTGCTGGACGTGGTCACGTCGCAGACCGTCCTCGCCGGCTCGCTGCCGCGCCAGTGGCCGGCGGCCTTCGACGACGCGTGGGTCGACGACGGCGTCCACGAAGCGCAGCGATCCGGGTTCGCCCGCGCCCTGTTCTGCGTCCGGCTGCTCGAGCAGCGGGTGCCGTCGACGCCGGACGAGCGGCTCGCCTACCTGATCGGCGTCGCCATCGGATCGGTGATGGACACGCTGCTGGCCCGCCGCTCCTTCCGCGCCGGGACGCGTGTGCTGGTCACCGGCGCGCCGGCGCTGGCGCATGCCTTCGCCGCGCAGCTGCAGGGCACGTCGGTCGACGCCGTGCCGGTCAGCGCGACCCAGGTCGCGCACGCCGTCCGCACCGGCATGCGCGACATCCTGGCGCGCAGCGCCTTCGCGCCCTCGCGTCCGCTCTCCCTCGTCCCGTCCACCCTCGTGCCGGCCGCCGACAGCGCAGCCGTGCCGGCGTCGCCGCGCCGCAAGCGGCGCTCCAGTCCATCATGAGCCACACGCGCATCCGACTCCGCACTCCCCTGCTGGCCGCCGCCGCGCTGGCGATCGCCGGCACCTGGCCGACCCACGCGCAAGCGCCGGCACCGCCGGCGGCCAGGCGCGCCGTTCGCCGTGGCGATCCGCGTCGACGCGTCGAAGTCGACCGCGCCGCTCAAGCCGATCTGGCGGTTCTTCGGCGCCGACGAGCCGAACTACGCCTACATGAAGGACGGCCAGAAGCTGATCGCGCGAGCTCGGCGAGCTGGCGCCGAAGCGCAGTCTACTTCCGCGCCCACAACCTGCTCGTCACCGGCGACGGCACGCCGGCGCTGAAGTGGGGATCGACCAACGCCTACACCGAGGACGCCAGCGGCAAGCCGATCTACGACTGGACGATCGTCGATCGCATCTTCGACACCTATCTCGCAGCGCGGCGTGAAGCCGTACGTGCAGATCGGCTTCATGCCGCAGGCGCTGTCGATCAAGCCGGAGCCCTACCAGCACGCGTGGACGCCCGGCGGCGAAGTACGACGAGATCTACACCGGCTGGGCCTACCCGCCGAAGGACTACGAGAAGTGGGGCGAGCTCGTCTACCAGTGGGCCAAGCACTGCGTCGAGAAGTACGGCAAGGCCGAGGTCGAGACAGTGGTACTGGGAGACGTGGAACGAAGCGAACATCGGCTACTGGCGCGGCACGCCGGAGGAGTTCCGCAAGCTGCACGACTACGCGATCGACGGCGTCCGCCGCGCGCTGCCGACGGCGCGGGTCGGCGGGCCGGACACCGCCGGCGGCGGCGGCCAGTTCACCCGCGACTTCCTCGAGCACCAGCTGCGCGGCACGAACTTCGCCACCGGCGAGGTCGGCACGCCGATCGACTTCGTGTCGTTCCACGCCAAGGGCCGGCCCGACGTTCGTCGACGGCCACGTCCGCATGGGCATCGCCGAACCAGCTGCGCGACGATCGACGACGGCTTCGCGCATCATCGCCTCGTTCCCCGAGCTGAAGGCGAAGCCGATCGTCATCGGCGAATCCGATCCGGACGGCTGCGCCGCCTGCCAGGGGCCGCAGCTCGGCTACCGCAACACCACGATGTACTCGAGCTACACGGCGGCGGCGTTCGCCCGCAAGCACGACCTGGCCGAACGCCATGGCGTCAACCTCGAAGGCGCGCTGACCTGGGCGTTCGAGTTCGAGGATCAGCCGTACTTCGCCGGCTTCCGCGTGCTGGCCACGCAACGGCATCGACCTGCCGGTGTTCAACGTCTTCCGCATGTTCAGCCGGATGGGCGGCGAGCGGATCGCGGCCGCCAGCGACGGCGCCGTCGAGCTCGACGCGATCATGAAGGACGGCGTCCGCGGCAAGCCGGACGTCGGCGCGCTCGCCAGCCGCGACGCGAAGAAGGTCACGGTCCTGGCCTGGCACTACCACGACGACGACGTCGCCGGGCCCGACGCCGACGTCACGCTGTCGCTCGAGGGCCTGGGCTCGAAGCAGCGGCAAGGCCAAGCTGACCGCACTACCGCATCGACGCGACGCACAGCAACGCCTACACCGCCTGGCAGAAGCATGGGCTCGCCGGCGGCGCCGACGCCGGCGCAATACAAGCAGCTCGAAGCCGCCAGCGAGCTGGCCCGCCTGGAGGGCGCGCCGGCCACGCTCGACGGTGAAGGACGGCAAGGCGACGCTGCCGATCGCGCTGCCGCGCCAGGCCGTGTCGCTCGTCGTGCTCGAGTGGTGACATGCGCTGGCGCATCGCGATCCTGGTCAGCGCGGCGATCGCCATCAGCTATCTCGATCGGCAGACGCTGCCGGTCGCGATCAAGGCGATCGAGCGCGACATCCCGATCTCCAACGAGCAGTTCTCGCTGCTGCAGACGGCGTTCCTGATCCCCTACGCGGTGATGTACGCCGGCGGCGGCAAGCTGATGGACGTGGTCGGCACGCGCACCGGCATGCTGGTCGATCATGCTCGTTCTGGTCGCTGGCCTGCGCCAGCCACGGCCTGGCGACGAGCTTCACCATGCTGGTGGTCAGCCGGCTCCTGCTCGGCATGGGCGAAGGCGGCGGCTTCCCGGCCGCGACCCGCGCCGTCGCCGAATGGTTCCCGGTGACCGAGCGCGCGACCGCGATGGGCATCATCAACGCCGGCACGGCGGTCGGCGGCGTCATCGCCCCGCCGCTGCTGGCGCTGATCATCACGCACGCCGACTGGCGCGCCGTCTTCTACGTCACCGGCGCTCGTCGGCATCGTCTGGGCCGGTCTGGTGGTGGTGCGCGTACCATCCGCCCGATCGGCACCCGCGCCTCGGCGCCGACGAGCGGCGGCTGCTCGAGCCGGTGATGGCCGGCGGGCGCACGACGGAGGCGGCGCCGCCCTGGCTGTCGCTGCTGCGGTTCCGCCAGGTCTGGGGCCTCGTCGTCGCCAAGTTCCTCAGCGATGCCGCCTGGTTCTTCTACCTGTTCTGGCTGCCGAAATACCTCTACGACGCGCGCGGCTTCGACATCAAGGCGGTCGGCGCCTTCGCCTGGATTCCGCTCGCCGCCGCCGGCGTCGGCTGCCTCCTCGGCGGATGGCTCTCGAGCTACCTGCTGGTGCGCGGCCTGCCGCTCGATCGCGCCCGCAAGATCGCGCTCGGCCTCAGCGCCGCCGTGATGCCGATCGTCTGGTTCGTGCCGAACGCGCCGGTCGCCTGGGCGCTCGCCATCTTCAGCCTCGCCTACTTCGGCCAGCAGTCGTGGTCGACGCTGGTGATGATCCTGCCGGCCGATCTGTTCCCGCGCAACGCGGTCGGCGCGGTCGCCGGCCTGGTCGGCTTCGGCGGCGCGATGGGCGGCGTCGTCTTCGGCCAGGTCGTCGGCTACCTGCTCGACTCCGGCGCCGGCTACGGCGTGGTGTTCGCCATCGCCGGCTCGCTCCACGTCCTCGCCTTCGCCGTCATCTGCCTGGCCGTGCCGGTCGTCCGGCCCGTCGCCATGCCCTTGCCCGCACCCGTTCATCGCGTGCGGACCACATGATTCGCGCCACGATTCCCGGGCGGGGCATCCCGCCTGGCGGCGTTGCTCATCGCTCACTTATGCCCCATAAGCTCGCTCTTCGCGCCTTGCCAGTCGGGCGCCGCGCTCCGGGACTCATGCCGCGAGTCACGCGGCCAGCACACTAGACCTGCATGAAGATCACGAAGGTTCGCACCCGCGTCGTCGAGTGGCGCGGCAAGACGGTCCCGCTGCGCGCCGCACTTCTGCACCAACCCGATGGACCTGCTGGCGCAGGACCTGATCCACGGGGCGCAGGCGTCGATGTCGACGTTCACCTTCCACGGCTGGCTGGTCGTCGAGGTGTTCACCGACACCGGCCACGTCGGCATCGGCAACGCCGCGCTGTCGCCGCACGTCACCAAGGCGATCATCGACCGCCACCTGACGCCGCTGCTCCTCGGCCAGAATCCGTGGGACGTCGAGTTCCTCTGGCAGCACATGTACCGCAAGACCATGGCCTGGGGCCGCAAGGGCCTCGGGCATGGTGGCGATCAGCGCCGTCGACATCGCGCTGTGGGACGTGCTCGGCAAGGCCGCCGGCCAGCCGGTCTTCCGCCTGCTCGGCGGCCGGACCAAGGCGCGGATTCCGGTCTACGCGAGCCGGCTGTACAGCACGCCGCTCGACGACCTCGCCGCGGAGGCGCGACGCTACAAGGACGCCGGCTACGCCGCGATGAAGCTGCGCTTCGGCTGGGGGCCCGTCGACGGCGCCGCCGGCATGCAGCGCAACCTCGATCTGGTGCGGACGGTGCGCGAGACCGTCGGCCCCGGCGTCGACGTCATGGCCGACGCCTACATGGGCTGGTCGCTCGACTACGCCAAGCGGATGCTGCCGCTGCTCGAGCCGTTCAACCTGCGCTGGCTCGAGGAGGCGGTCATCCCCGACGATCTGCAGGGCTACGCCGCGCTCAAGAGCTACGGCCGCGTCCCGATCGCCGGCGGCGAGCACGACTTCACCCTGCACGAATTCCGCGACCTGCTCGAGGCCCGCGCGCTCGACGTCATCCAGTTCGACACCAACCGCGTCGGCGGCATCTCGCAGGCGCGCAAGATCGCCGCGCTGGCCGAGGCCTACCAGGTGCCGGTCGTGCCGCACGCCGGCCAGATGCACAACTACCACGTGGTCATGGCCAGCCTGAACTCGCCGATCGCCGAGCACTTCCCCATCGTCGACGTCGAAGTCGGCAACGAGCTGTTCTGGTACATCTTCGACGGCGAGCCGACGGCGGTCGATGGCCACGTCGATCTCGACGACGCGACGCCCGGGCTCGGCCTCACCATCAACGAGGGCAAGCTCGCCGAGTTCCAGGTCACGGAGTGACGGGCGGGCGACAGGCGGGGCGGACGAAGGGACACATGGCAAGGGTCGTTCAACTGACCGACGGCGCGACGCGGCGGGTGGCGCTCGTCGACGAGCCGTCGCTGCGCTTCATCGACGGCGTCTCGTCGATCTATCAGCTGGCCACGCTGGCCACCGAGACCGGCGACGCGCTGTCTGGGCTGGCGCAGGGCCGTGCCAACGGGCACGCCCTCGACTACGACGAGGTCTACGCCGGCCGCGGCCCGTGGCGGCTGCTGCCGCCCATCGACCACCCGATCGATCCGGCACGCTGCGTGGTGTCGGGGACGGGGCTGACGCATTTCGGCAGCGCCCGCGATCGCAACGCGATGCACACGGCTCCGGCCGGAGACGCCCAGCCGGCCGAGCTCACCGACAGCCTCAAGATGTTCCAGGCGGGTGTCGAAGGCGGCCGGCCGGCGCCGGGCGAAATCGGCATCGCGCCCGAGTGGTTCTACAAGGGCGTCGGCACGATGCTGCGCGGACACGGCGACGCGCTGGTCGTGCCGCGGTTCGCCGAGGGCGGCGGCGAAGAGGCCGAGATCGCCGGCATCTACCTGATCGGCGCCGACGGGACGCCTTGCCGCGTCGGGCTGGTCACCGGCAACGAGTTCTCGGACCACCGCTTCGAGCGGCGCAACTATCTCAACCTGGCCGGCTCGAAGCTGCGCTCGTCGGCCATCGGACCGGAGCTGGCCCTGGCCGCCTCGTTCGACGCGGTCCCCGGCGAGGTGTGGATCGAACGGCGCGGCGAGCGCATCTGGACGCGCGCGGTGGCCAGCGGCGAGGCCGAGATGAGCCACAGCCTGCGCAACATCGAGCACCATCACTTCAAGTTCGACGCGCACCGCCGGCCGGGCGACGTCCACGTGCACTACTTCGGCGCCCATTCGCTCAGTTTCGGCGAAGGCATCACGCTCGAGGACGGCGACGTGGTCTGCATCCGCTTCGACGGCTTCGGCCGGCCGCTCCGCAACACCGTGCGCGTCGATCCGGCCGGCGATCGTCCGGTCGACGTGCGTCCCCTTGGGTGACTCCCGCATGAAGAGACTCGTCCTCGCCCTGTCCCTGGCTGCGGCCGGCGCCACCGCCGTCGCCGTCGGCCAAGCCCAGACGCCGTCCGCCGAGAGGCCGCCGTTCCGCGACGTGTCGCTGCCGATCGAGGTGCGCATCACGGATCTGGTCGGCCGGCTGACCATCGAGGAGAAGGCGCAGCAGCTCAATCACCTGAACAAGGGCCTGCCGCGCCTCGGCATCAAGGCGTGGGGCGGCTGGAACCAGACGCTGCACGGCGTGTGGTCGAAGGAGCCGACGACGCTGTTCCCGGTGCCGACGGCGATGGGCGCGACGTGGGACCCGCAGCTGGTGCACCAGGTCGCCGACGCGATGTCCGACGAGGCGCGCGCGCTCTACAACGCCGGCAAGGACGGCCCGCGCTCGCCGCACGGCCTCGTCTACCGATCGCCGGTCATCAACATCAGCCGCGATCCGCGCTGGGGACGGATCCAGGAAGTGTTCAGCGAGGATCCCTACCTGACCGGCCGCATGGCGGTGGCCTACGTCCAGGGGCTGCAGGGCAAGGACATCGCGCACCTGAAGGTCGCCGCCACCGTCAAGCACTTCGCCGTCAACAACGTCGAGGCGTCCCGGCAGCACCTGTCGGCGGTGGTCGACGACCGCAACCTCTACGACTACTGGTTCCCGCACTGGAAGGCCGCCTTCATGGAAGGCAAGGCGCAGTCGGTGATGTCGTCCTACAACGCGATCAACGGCGTGCCCTCCGCGGTGAACCGCTGGCTCCTCACCGACGTCCTGCGCAGGCAGTGGGGCTTCGACGGCTTCGTCACCGACGACCTCGGTGCGGTGCAGCTCCTCTCTTCGGAGCGGAACAACCAGCCGGGCCATCGCTTCTCGGACGATCCCGTCGTCTCGACGGCGGCGGCCATCAAGGCCGGCAACGACAGCGACGACCAGGAGTTCGAGGACAACATCCCCAAGGCCGTGCAGCGCGGCCTGCTGACCGTGGCCGACGTGGACAAGGCCCTGTCGAACGTCCTGCGCGTCGGCTTCCGCCTCGGCGCCTTCGATCCGTCGACGCCGCACGACGCGATCCCGATGAGCGTGGTCCGCAAGCCGGAGCACCTCGCGCTCGCGCTGCAGGTCGCACAGAAGTCGCTGACGCTCCTCAGCAATCGGCCGCTCACGCCGCCACCCGTGCCTGGCACCACCGGCACCCCCGCCGCCGCCACGCCACCGGTCCTGTTCCTGCCGCTGAAGCGGGAAGGGACGCGCGCGATCGCCGTCATCGGCCCGGCCGGCGATCAGGACTACCCAACCGGCAACTACTACGGCACGCCAGCGCGCAAGGTCGGCGTCGTCCAGGGGCTGCGCGAGGTACTCGGCCCTGGCGTGACGGTCGACTACGAGAAAGGCGGGGACGTCGTCGGGCCCGCCGATGCGGAAGCGGTGGCCCGCGCCGTGGCTCTGGCCAAGCGGTCGGACGTCGTCATCCTCTGTCTCGGCACCGACCAGCGCGTCGAGGCCGAGGGCCGCGATCGCCGCGATCTGAACCTGCCCGGTGCGCAGCAGCCGCTGCTCGAAGCCGTGTTCGCGGCCAACCCCAAGGTCGCGCTCGTGCTCTTCAACGCCGGACCGCTCGGCGTGGCGTGGGCGCACGATCGGCTGCCGGCGATCCTCGCCGCGTGGTTCCCCGGCGAGGCCGGCGGCATCGCGGTGGCCCGCGCGCTGTTCGGCGTCGACAACCCGGGCGGCAAGCTGCCCTACACGGTCTACGCCAACCTCGATGGGGTGCCGCCGCAGAACGAGTACGACGTCTCGAAGGGCTACACCTACATGTATTTCAAGGGTGTGCCGCTCTACCCCTTCGGTCATGGCCTCAGCTACACGCGCTTCCGTTTCTCGAACTTGACGCTGTCGGCGTCGAGCATCACCGGCCACGGGCGACGTCCAGGTCGCCTTCGACGTCACCAACGTCGGCGACCGCGCCGGCGACGAAGTGGCGCAGCTCTATACCCATCAGCTCAGAGAGCAAGGCCTACCAGCCGCTGCGCACCCTGCGGGCCTTCCGCCGCATCACGCTGCAGCCGCAACGAGACGCAGCGGATCACGCTGACGCTGCCGGCGTCGCAGCTGGCCTGGTACCAGGGCGGCACGATCGGCTCGGCGGTCGAGCCCGGCGTCTTCGACGTCGGCGTCGGCGCCTCCTCCGACAACATCCGCTTGCGGGCGCCGCTGACCGTTACGGCAGCTCGCGCCCGGCCGTAGCAGGCCGCCTGCCGCCGGCGTCGCTCGTCCCGGCCTCACCCCGAGGCCGGACGGGCGGCGCGCCGGCCGGGTAGAATCGCCGCCCATGGGACTGCGCGAGGACCTGCGGCAGGCGTGGCGGGCGCTGGCTGCGGCACCGGGCGTCGCGATCGCCGCCATCCTGTCGCTGGCGCTCGGCATCGGCGCCAACACCGCGATCTTCAGCGTCGCCAGCCCGCTCCTGCTGCGGCCGCTGCCCTACGCCGACCCCGAGCGGCTCGTCATCCTCTGGAACCGCTCGCCCGGCCTCGGCATCACCGAGGACTGGTTTTCGACGGCGCAATACTTCGACATCCGCGGCAGCGGCACCTTCGCCGACGTCGCGCTGGCGATTGGCGGCAACGACAACCTGACCGGCGGCGGCGTGCCCGAGCGCATCGGCACCATCCGCGTGTCGTCGAACCTGCTGCCGATGCTGGGCGTCCGCCCGCTGCTGGGACGCCTGTTCACGCCGGAGGAGGATCGCGCCGGTGCGGCCGGCACGGCGCTCCTCGCCTATGGCACCTGGCAGCGCCGCTACGGCGGACAGCCGTCGGCCGTGGGCCAGTCGCTGATCGTCAACGGCGTGTCCTTCCGCATCGTCGGCGTGCTGCCGCCCGGCTTCACCCTGCCGCGCGACGTGTTGCCGACGCTCGGCGGCGCCGAACAGGCCGAGCTGCTGCTGCCGCTCCCGCTCGGGCCGGATGCCCCGACGATCCGGACGCGCGAGGACTACAACGTGATCGCCCGGCTGCCGGCCGGCGTCACCGTGGCGGCCGCGCAGGCCCGCCTGGATGCGCTGACGGCGCGGCTGCGACGCGATCATCCGGCGGTCTACCCCGCCAACGGCGGCCTCACCTTCGGCGTCGTGCCGCTGCAGGATCAGGTCGCCGGCGAGGTCCGCCGGCCGCTCTGGATCCTGCTGGGCGCCGTCGGCCTCGTGCTGCTGATCGCCTGCGCCAACGTCGCGCACCTGCTGCTGGCGCGCGCCATCGGCCGGCGCCGCGACATGGCCGTGCGGGCCGCCATCGGCGCCAGCGCCGGCCGCCTCCTGCGACAACTGCTGATCGAAGCGCTGCTGCTGGCCGCGTGCGGCGGGCTGCTCGGGATCCTGGTCGCCGCCGCCGGCGTCGCCGGCCTGCAGGCGCTCGGACGCGGCAGCGTGCCGCGCATCGACGCCGTCGGGCTCGACGCGGGCGTCCTCGCCTTCACCGCCGCGCTCTCGATCGGGTCGGGGCTGCTCTTCGGCCTGGCACCGGCGTGGCGGCTGTCGCGACTCGATCTCACCCGCGACCTGAACGACGCCGCTCGCGGCGCCAGCGGCACCGGCGCGCTGTGGCGTCGCGGGCACGGCCTGCGGCGGGTTCTCGTTGCCGGCGAGATCGCGCTCGCCGTCATGCTGCTCGTGGGGGCCGCGCTGGTGGTCCGCAGTGTCGCGCGCCTCGCCGCCGTGCCGCCGGGCTTCGATCCGGCCGGCACCCTCACCTTCGAGCTGACGATGCAGGGCCAGCGCTACCCCAAGGCCGCCGACGGCCATCTCGCCTACCGCGAGCTGTGGCGACGGATCGAGGCGCTGCCGGGGGTCCAGTCGGCGGGCGCCATCTCGGCGCTGCCGCTCAGCCGCATGTTCGCGTGGGGCCCGATCACGGTCGAGGGCCGGACGCGCGCGCCCGGCGAGGCGTTCATCAACGCCGACATGCGCTTCGTCGACGGCGCCTACTTCCGGGCGATGCGGATCCCGCTCGTCGACGGCCGGCTGTTCACCGACGACGACCAGCGGCCCGGTCCGCTCGTCGCGCTCGTCGACACGCACATGGCGGCGCAGTTGTGGCCGGGCACCTCGCCGATCGGTCGGCGCGTGCAGATGGGGTTCGGCGACGATGCCGAGGCGCCGTGGATCACCGTCGTCGGCGTGGTCGGGCGCGTCAAGCAGTACACGCTCGACGGCGACTCGCGCATCGCGATGTATTTCCCGCACGCCCAGTTCCCGGTGCGGGCGATGAACGTCGTCGTCCGCAGCGCGACCGGCCCGGACGCCCTGACCGCGTCGCTCCGCCAGGCCATCCGCGCCGTCGATCCGGAGCTGCCGATGTTCCGGGTCCGGTCGATGGCCGCCCGCGTCGACGAGTCGCTGGCGCAGCGTCGCTTCCTGATGGTCCTGCTCGCCATCTTCGCCGCGGTGGCCCTTGGCCTGGCCACGATCGGCACCTATGGCGTCCTCGCCTACCTGGTCTCACAGGGCCGGCGCGAGCTGGCGATCCGGATGGCGCTCGGCGCGACGGCCGCCGACATCGTCCGGCTCGTCGCTGGTCACGGGCTCGCGGTCGCCGGCGCCGGCGTCGCCGCCGGGCTCGCCGTGGCGTTCGCCGCGGCGCGGCTGCTCGACGCCGTGCTCTTCGACGTGAGTGCCCGCGATCCGCTGACCTTCGCCGCCGTCGCGCTCACGATCGGCCTCGTCGCGCTCCTCGCCTCGATCACGCCGGCCCTGCGCGCCGCCCGCATCGATCCGGCGCGAACGCTGGCCGCCGATTGATCGCGCGCCGTCTCAGCGAGTCAAACTCGCGACAGCCTCGGCGGCGGCGAGCCGGAGGCGAAACCGGTCGTCGGCGGGCAGTGTGGAGGCCAGGACACGAAGCATGGGAAGCGCGCCGCGGACCCGGCCGCGCTGCGCCGCGCGGATGGCCTTCAACCGGACGTGAGGCTCGGCGTCCTGCAGGCCGCCGAGAATCGTGGTTTCGGCGGATTGTCGGGCGGCCGCCGACAGCCCCGCCGGGAATGTCCCGTGGGCGTGCGCCTCGAGCATACGGCCGAGGACGCCATAGACGACGTCGCGCCGGTCGATCGAGTCGTCGCGCAGGAACCTCACAGTGGCAGGCAGTGCCGGTTCACCATGGTTGGCCACTGTCTGCTCGATATCGCTGAGCATGGCCGCGGCCACGAGTAACGCGTCGAACAGCACCTGCCGTGAGTCGGCATCGGCGGTCGGCAGGAATCCTTCCGTCCACTGCGCGAGCCACGCCGTGGATGCGCCGTCCTCGTATTCCGGCGGCTCCGATTCGAGGTCGGCCTCGGACTTCGTGGCAACCCACGCCTGCCATCCTTGAAAGTCCGCCAGATCGCGGCGGATGCGGGCGTTGAACGCCCGATGCACGCGGATATCGGCACGGACGGCAACGTCCTCCTCACTCAGCGTGGCCAGGGCCTTCGCGCAATCATCGGAGGCAGCGAAGTCGTCCGACATCATGCAGGCGATCAGCCCGTCGACGTTCCGCGGGGGCTCGGCCTCCGCAGGCATGGTGGCCACCAGAGTGCACAGGACTGCTACGGGGAAGGCTGGAGCGTAACGCATGCGTCGCAGATCTCGGACATCAAGCAATCGGCACGGTTCCGCCCTGCCGAGACTCGCGGCGAGTCCCCAGGCGAAAGAGCGAGCACTCTTGGACATGGCCGAACGAAACGAGCGCGACTGCGCCAGTATTTGTCCCGACCGAGCAATCGATGACGAGCGTCGCGCCGACCGAGCGCAGCAATCGTCGGGGGACGCGATGAATTCGACCGAGCGCAGCGATGGTCGGAGATGCTGGGGATTCGATCCTGCTAGCTCGAGGCCTTCGGCCTCG
>CAVRKP010000011.1:0-303474 GCA_963721565.1 Vicinamibacterales bacterium | reverse complement strand
GCGGCCGCGCCGAACGCGTAGTTGCCGAGTTCCCAGTCCATGCCGGCTCGTCGCAGGAGCCGACTGAAGGTCAGGCCTTCGAACGGGAAGACACAGCTCAGAGGCTGGAGCGGACGCAGGTCGCGCGCCAGGAGCACGTCGAGATCGAAGTAGAAGCCGCCGAGCCGGTAAACCGCGAGGTAGCGGAAGAAGTCGTAGCGCTGGATCGGCCGCGGAAAGGCGTCGAAGACGCGGCGGTAATCGAGGAAACTCGCGCTCGATGAACTGCTCGACGCCCGAGTTGTCGAAGAAGCAATACTCGAAGTCCGGGTGAAGGAGGCGGAGGTTAGCCACCGTCGCCTGTTGCCGGAGCGTGAGCACCCTGGACTTGGCAGTCTGGATGATGCGCGATGGGATCGCCGAAAGCATCGTGCGTAGGGAGCCCGGGCGGGAAGCGGACGGTCCCGGACGTAAAGCGGGGATGAGGCCTAGGCGGCTGGGGATTGGAGCCGGCGAGAGGGATCGAACACTCTGCCTCCCGATTACAATTCGGTCGCTCTACCACTGAGCTACACCGGCAACGACGCGTGGCTTCCGACTCGACAATTCTATCACCGGCGTCACTGCCAGTCGCCCATAATGCTCACCGCCGACGCCTTATCCAAGCGAATCCGTGCAAATCGGGAACTAAACTCTTGGGCACCCGTTGACGCCGCGGCCGCACCACGAGCGATCACCTGAACACGCAGATGGTTCGGCCCTTTCGGTATTGGAGAAGCTGCAAAAGGTCGGGCTTTCTGATCAGCTATGTCGTGGATTCATTTTTGCATCCGTTTGGTTGCGACAGAGGCAGCCCGAGCCGCAGCGCGTGAACGAGATGTTCGCGCCGGCCCCTGTTTCGAGCCGCGCGCGCATCTTAGCGCTGGCGCTTGGTTCCTGGTTTCGTTGACGCAAGTGTGGCAATGGCAGCTGGCGGCCCTATGACGAGCGATCGAGACGAGTCCCGCGTGAAATTCCTACATCTCACCCAGGCGACCACAAACGACCGGTCGTGCCACACCAATCCGATGCTCCCGACGACTCGATGGCCCGGCGCGACAGGGCGCTTGTCGTTGGTCTTCGCGTTGGTGCTGCTGCTTCCCGGTGTGGCGTTCGCGCAGTTCGGTGGAACGGTGCGCGATGTGGCGTGCTCGGGTACGATCACGTCGACTCTTCAGTCGGCCATCAATGCATCGGCCGACTCCGATGTCGTCAACATCAGCGCGGGCTCCTGTTCGTCGGGGCAGGTCACGTGGTCGAACAAGAACATCAAGGTCCAGGGTCAGGGCATCGGGGTGACGACAGTGAACGGGTTGTCGTTCAGAGTCACCGTCACCTCCAAGGCCGCCTTCAGGGTGACGGGCCTCAGCGTCGGCTGCCCCACCAGCTGGCGGATCGATGCAGTCGAACGGACGACGGGCATCAAGGGCTGGCGTATCGACAACATTGCCTGGTCGTGTGCAAGCTGCGCCCAGAACATCGCCGTTCAGGTGTACGGCATCGCGTGGGGTCTGGTCGACAGCAGCACCTTCAACAACATGGGCAACGCCATCTTCCTGACTGGCTATGCCGAGAACACCGATGAGGTCAACCCGTGGCCTCCCGACGGCAAGCCGGGGATGGGCGGCTACAACTGGCTCCTGCCGTTGAACCTGGGATCCGACGAAGCGGTGTATGTCGAGAACAACGTCTTCACGCTGGCCAACGGCTGTTACTACGGGATTGGAGACATGTATTACGGCTCGAAGATGGTCTTCCGCCACAATACGGTCACCAACGCGTACTGGCAGAACCACGCCGCACGTAGTCACGAGCGGGGCGGCAACAGAGGCTCGGAGATCTACAACAACGACTTCAATGCCATCGATCCCGCCTGGTACCGTGCCATCCACATGCGATCCGGCACAGGCGTCGTCTTCAACAACCGCCTTCGTGGCTCCTTCTCGACGATGCAGGTGGACAACCAGCGCAGCAACGGTCAGAACACGCAGACACCGTACGGCGCCTGCAACGGCTCGAGCTCCTACGACGGCAACGCCGCTGGAGGCGCGGGGTGGCCGTGCCTCGACCAGATTGGCCGGGGACCGGCGCCCCGTTCCCCAATCAGGCCTCGGTGCCGCTCTACGTCTGGAACAACGGGACTGACGCCGGTTGCAACACTGGTGGCGCCTGCTCCGACAACCGCACGATGGTTGGCGACGGTGACGCGCACGTGCAGGCGGGCCGCGACTTCATCAACAACGGCACGACGCCCAAGCCCGGTTACACGCCCTTGACGTATCCGCATCCGCTGCGCAGCGAGGTGCCGCCCCCGCCGCCCCCGCCCCCGCCGCCACCACCGACGGCTCCGGCGGCGCCTACTGGCGTGCGCGTCGTGCCGCCAGCCTGAGGCAATTAGCTGCCCGTCGTTGCGCTGGTGGTCGGTTCCGCCGAACCGGCCGCCGGCACCACCGAGGACGCCTGGCCATGCAGGGTGGCCAGGACGCGTCGGCGCGCTTTGGACAGGGTGTCGATGACGCCCGAGGGCAGGATGCCGAGGATGCCTCGGTGCAGCCCGAGCGAGAAGCCAAGGCGGCCTCTGGCGGTCAACGGCACGAAGTAATTTGGAAAGTCGAGCTGCACGAAGCCCTGCCGCAGCTTGAACTCGGCCATGTCGTCGGGCTTCTTGTTGCCGAACGAAAACTTGCTGTAGACGAGGAAGCGCATGCCCTGGGCGTGGCACACCTCCATCGCCTTCGCGAGCAGCGCGTTCATCGGCCGCTTGTCCTGGTGGGCGGCCGCGGCGAGAATCTGCATGATCCGGGCGGTCGTGCCGACATAGACGATCTTCATGAACCCGATCAGCTCGCCTTCGAAGTAGGCGCCGATGAACTCGGCTCGTTCGAGGTAGGTGCTGTTGTCTTCACGGACGCGTTCGAGCGACTTTCCGTAGTGCCAGAAGTGGCGACCCTGGCGAAGCGGAGATTCGTCGTAGAGCCGCTTGATCCCGGCCACCAGCGCGTCGTCCAGCCGCACCACGTCCAGCGTCACGCCTCGCTTGGCCGCGCGGCGGCAGTTCTTCCGCGACGTCTGCGGCAGGCTTTCCCACCACGCGTCGTGGTCGGCGGACGCGGCGGCGGCAACGTTGTCCCAGTCGTATCGATACGAGAGCCGCGGCTGGCGCTCGTCGATGTCGCCTGCGAACGTCAGCAGGTCGGCGCGGAGGCCGCTCGCCCTGAATCCGGCGATGAGCGCCTCGCTGTCGACCGACTCGGTGCCGGTGAATTCGGCGTCGAAGATCCGCGCGACGCGCAGCACGCTGCCGGTCACGATGATCGTCCGTCCGGCAATGTCCGCCGCAGGCACCCGCACCGGCTTGCCTTTGACCGAGATGTCCTTAAAGTAGGTGGTGGCCATATTGGGGTGCAGAAGGCTACCGGCGCTGCCGAGGCGGTACGCCCCAAAGCGTCGAGGCAGCCAGATCGTCGGCGAACTGCTGGCTGAATCGCGCCGCGCCGGACGCGTTCAGGTGCTGCGAATTGACGAAGTTGTCGTGGCTCTGCGAGAGCGACGAACTGCTGTAATCCCAGAGAGGGACCCCGTAGCGAGCCGCGATGGTGCGGAAGCGCTCGAAGATGGCCGCCCGGTTCGTCTCGAGGGCCTGCATCTCGGTATAGACGGGCGAGTAGACCAGAAGAACCGGGATGCCCTGAGCCCGAGACAGTTCCAGCAGCGCTTCGAGATCTTTCACGCCCTGCGGCTCGATGTCGAAGGTTACCCCCCGCTGCTGGTGATCCTTGAAGTCGGAGAACTCTCCGCTCCAAGCGGCGTAGCGCGGCTGGAAACCCAGATAGCGATCCTCCGGCGGGTTCCAGCCCGCGAGACCGCGGAGGCCGAGCCACCAGGTGAAGCTCATGTCGTGCACGGCGTAGCCGTAGAGCGGCAGTCGACGGGCCTTCCACATGTCCGGATCGATCGACACGAGCGCGTCATAAAGGGCCGGCTCGTTGAGATACGGAATGTACTGGGCAGCGAAATAGAGTCCCTTGTGGCTGGTCACGAACGTGAAAGAATCAAGGTTCTGGACCAGCAGGCGGGGCGGGCGATTGTCGAGCGAGGTACAGTCCGGAAGACAGCCACCTGCATGTCCGTCTGCGAGCCATTCATCCCGATGTTCATGGCCGTCCGGCCGGTGCGCCTCTCGATGATCCGTGGGTCGAAGTGATTGAGAGCGCGGGACGAGCCGCTCACCACGATGTCGGCATCGATCCCGCCGCGCGCGATGCGGTTGAACACGCCGAACGCCGATGTGTCGATCGTGCGCAACCCGGTGTTGACCAAGGCGTCCGTTCCGAAGAGCACAGCGATCAGCACCGCGAAGAACGCTACGATGCGGACGGCGGGCCTCCGCCGGCCGTCTCCCGCCGATTGGACGCGCGTTCGCTCCTCCGCCGCGGCCTGCGGTCTCATCGGGGCGGTTACCGTCGGGAGGACTTCATGCATCGGTCGCATCGGGGTCAGAACTGGAAGTAGATGAACTGGCTTTCGCCGGAACGACCCCGAACAGTACGACGACCACGACGGCGCCGGCGTACACGGCCCAGCGGACGGGCGTCGGCTGCACCGAGAGCGCCCGCGCCAACGAATCGCGCCGGTGCACACCTCCACGGCTCGAGCAGGAGCGACGGAGGCGAGCGCCACCGGCATCTGCCGCAGCAGGAACTGCTCGCGTGCGGACGCGCCGAGGCGTCCCAGTCCCGCCAGAAGTGGCCGAGGATGTAGACCGCGTCGGACGACGCTGCCGGCGCGGAAGAACACCCAGGCGACGCAGGTCAGCGCGAAGCGTGGTGGCGACGCCGATGGCCGTGCGGGCCGGACCGGCTCGAGCCCGAGCGCCTGCCAGAAGCGACCGCGCGCGTCCTTGGTGACAGCCCGACCACCAGGTAGCAGGCCGTGCAAGGCGCCCCAGATCGACGAACGTCCAGTTCGCGCCGTGCCAGAGGCCGCTGACGAGGAACGTCACGATCAGAGTTGCACGTACCACCGCGGCACGCGACACGCGGTTGCCGCCGAGCGGGATGTAGACGTAGTCCCGGAACCAGGTCGAGAGCGAGATGTGCCAGCGCCGCCAGAACTCGGCGATCGACTCGCGAGCAGTACGGGCGGTCGAAGTTCTCCATCAGCTCGAAGCCCATCACCCGGGCCGACGCCGATGGCGATGTCCGAGTAGCCGGAGAAGTCGCAGTAGATCTGGAACGCGAAGAAGCACGGTCGCGAGCGACGAGCTGCAGGCCGCTGTAGTGCGTCGGGTCGCCGTAGACGGCGTTGACGATACAGCGGCGAGCCGGTCGGCGATGACCACCTTCTTGAACAAGCCCCACAGCCATCAGCCGCAGGCCGCTCGTCGACGCGCGTCGTAGTCGAACGTGTGCGTGCTCGTGGAACTGAGTGCAGCAGGTTCTGCGGCCGCTCGATCGGGCCGGCGACGAGCTGCGGGAAGAACATCACGTAGAGCGCGTAGATCGCCGAAGTGCCGCTCGGCCGGCTGCTGCCCGCGGTAGACCTCGATCGTGTAGCTCATCGCCTGGAACGTGTGGAACGACAGGCCGATCGGCAGGATGATGTCGAGCGACGGACCGCGGTCAGCGGCCAGCCGGCCAACCCGGCCAGGCCGACGAACGTGTCGGTGAAGAAGTTGAAGTACTTGAAGACGAACAGCACGCGCGATGTTGGCGACGAGGCTGACCGACCAGGCAGCGTCGCTTGCGCCGCCGCCGCCGCTCCGATCAGCATCCCCGCCACGTAGTCGATCACGATCGTGAGCCACGAGAATCAGGATGTAGACCGGGATGAACGCCATGTAGAAGTAGCAGCTCGCGACGAGCAGCAGCGACGCGACGCGCCGTCGATGCGGCAGCGCGAAGTAGAGCACCGTCGACGATCGGGAAGAAGACCGCGAACTCGAGCGAGTTGAAGAGCATGCGACTAGGTGGTGAGGAGCGGGCGGCGGCGCGGCTGCCGCTCGACGGCGGTGCGACCCTCGGCGGGTCGAGGTGAGCGGCCCCGCGCGGCGACTGGCGTTTCGCGGCGGCGGGCGATCCGTCGAGGACGGTCTTCGTCCTCGTCTTCGTCCTCGTCGAGGTCGACGACCGGCCGTCGGGCCACGGCCGACTGGCCGGACACGTTCAGCGTCGCGATCAGGAACAGCACCCACATGTTGTTGATGCCGTAGAACGACGCCTCGGTGTAGTTGTACAGGGCCGCCACCACCACCAGCGACAGGCGGAGGACGGCGGCCGCCGAGTCGTCGACGGAGAGACTGCCGATCTTGAGCAGCGAGGACACCATCAGCACGGCGATGAACGCGACGCCGACGACGCCGAGGTTGATGTACTGCTCGATGTAGCCGCTATGGGCCTGGTTGATGCCCGGCGTGTTCATGCCGTCCCAGACCGCCTGCATCCGCGCGCCGGTCCAGAAGCTCATGAAGCCCGCGCCGAGAATCGGATTGGTGACTTGAGCGAGGACGATGTCCCAGAGTTCGGTCCGGTTGGTCAGCGACGCGTCGCGGCCGAGCAGCTCGAGAATCCTGTCCTTCAGGCCGATTGTGAGCTGCAGCGTGGCGAGCACGACGCCCGAGACGACGACGATCGGTACCAGCTGGCGCGGCCGGCCAGCGATCAAGGGCAGACGCCGCGCCCGCCATGATCGCTGAGGCGATCGAGCAGACAGGCCAGCGACGTCTGGCTGTTGGACATGTCAGCAACCACGCGATCATGGCGATCAAGCACCACGTCCCAGCGGTCCGCGGGCTCCGCGGCCGCCGCCTCGATCGCGCGGCTGGAACACCTTCCAGGCGAAGTAGATGCCGGTCACCAGGCACATCAGGCCCAGGTCGTTCTTCTGGTGGCCGACGCCGGTGAACATCGGCGAGCCGTCGGCGTGGTAAGTCCGTCCGAGCTCCGGGAAGTAACGGACGAACAGCACCGACAGCGGCAGCAGCAGGAACGCGAGGCGCCGCAGGGTGGTCCCGAGGGCCTCGTCAGGGCCTGGGCTCGGTCAGGATGACCAGCGCCATGATCGGGTTGCCCAGGTCCTTGATCCAGCGCTTGACGAGCACCACGGCTCGTCGCTCCACAAGACGCTCGACAGGCAGAACAGCAGGTAGAGCGCCAGCCAGCGTTCCTGGAGACGAACGGGCTCCAGTCGATGTGGCCGGCGCGCCAGTACGACCAGGCCCCAGAGAATGAGTCCGAAGAAGACGGCGCGATCGACCGGGCTGCCCTCGGAGTAGGAGTCCACCCCGCTCATCGGCGAGCCGAGGCTCAGCCACGACGACGCCCATCGGGAGCCGGCGAGGAACATCCAGACGAGCGGATCCCACGACGGCCGGAGTCCGGTCGCCGGCGCATGTCGTCCAGAACAGATACGCGACGAACAGGACGCAGGCGAGGACGCCAGCGACGCCACGACCGTCCTGCCGACCACCGTCGTCGACGGCTCCAGCCCCGCATCGGCGTCGCGTCACGCGAACACCATCCGGTAGGCCCGGTCGAGAGCTCGCGAGCGGGTCCGGATCGCGATGGTCACCTGCGCCGAGAGTGCCGTGATCAGCACGGTCGACGGCAAGCAGCGAGCGCGGAGCAGCCCGAGGGATCGAGTTGACGGAGCGGCCAGAGGCGCGCCAGCACCTGAAGAATCGCGATCTGCGTGATGTAGGCGACGAGCGAATACCCCGCGCAGGACGGCCAGGGCCCGATGGGCCGCTGCCGCCACCCTGCCCTCGCGCCACGATGTAGAAGAGTCGCGACGCTCAACCCGACGCCGATCACCTGGAGCCAGTAATGGACGTCCCATGCGCGATCGCGGCGAGATAGACGACGATATGCGGCGATAACCGTGCCCGGGACGCGCACCATGCAGTTCCAGCCACGCCAAGCCTGCCGGTGCCAACCGCCAAGCCGAAGCAGCCGATGGCGAGATGCTCGACGTGAGGTTGACGGCGCCGATGGCGGTGACCACGAGGCTGCGACGAGCAGCGCCAGCGCGAGAGCCGTCGAGGGGTGCAGTCGGACGCGACGCCACAGAACAACGACCGGCGCGAGCAGGCAGAAGTAGGCGATCGGCAGAAGGATCGCAAAGGCCGCGCCACCGTCGCCGATGAACAAGATCACCTCACCCAGACGGCTGACCGGCCACTGCGCCGCAAGTCGCGGCCGGCGTGCGGCTGCCAATCACGGTATCGACGACGTTCAGGGCGACGAAGAGCGCCAGCAGCTTGAGTCCGCGGCGCAGCAGCCGTCCGCGCAGCACCGGGCTGTCGGCGGCGTAGCGTCGCAGGTAGACGTGCGATACCAGAAAGCCGGTGATGAAGATGAACGACGGCGTCAGGACCGCAGATAACGATAGCCGGCCCACTCGACACCGACGTAGTAGTTGGCCCAGTGGTACAGCACCATGAAGAGCACCAGCGCACCCTTCACGCCGTCGAGCGCCTCGTCTCTCGCGTCGGCGACGGCGACGGCCTTCGGCACGCGCGCCGCATTGGTCGCCGGGTTAGCGTAGACGTCCGGAAGCACGGCCCCGCTCGCGGCGTCCACACCGACCAGGCCGGTAGTCATCTGGCGCCCGCCGCGTCTGCCGCCGCGGTACACACCGGCGGCTCGACGAGCCCGTCGACGAGGGACTCGTACTCGCCGCTGCGGCACTGCCAGCTGTAACGCGTGGCCATGGCCGCGGCATTGCCGACAAGCTCGACCTGCGCCTCGGGATTCCGGTAAACCTGGACGAGCGCTCGCGCCAGAGCCTCGGCGGTCCCGTCGAAGAAGTTGACCAGCGTCTCGTTGAAGTAGTGCTCGTCGACCCGCGTGCGGGAGACGATCAGCGGCACGCCGCAGGCCATGAACTCGAAGATCTTCGTGCTGAAGGCCTCGTTGCCGAACCCGTCGGCGCGCTTCGGCACGACGCCGACGCTGGCCTGTGCCATCAGGGCACCGATCTCGGTCATGCCGACGTTGTCCATGAACCGGAGGCGATCGCCGAGACCGAGCTCCTGTCCCAGCGCCTTCAGCATCGACAGGTCCGGGCCGCGGCCGTAGACGTGGAACTCGGCGCCCGGCATGTCCGCCGCGGCGAGCGCGAAGGCGCGGACGGCGATGTCGACGCCTTGGTGGTGATTGAGCGAGCCGGGATAGAGAATGCGGAACGGCGCTCCGGCCGGTAGCGCGTCCGGCCGCGGGCCAAACAACGTGAGATCCGGGTAGTTCATGATCGCCGTGCAGCGCGACGCCGGCACGGCTCGACCGATCAGTCGATCCTGCCAGAGGTGATTGGCGACGATGACGTGGTCGGCGAAGCGGCAGCAGCAGCTCTCGACGGCGAGCAGACAGCGGAAGACGCTCGAGCCCGGCGCCACCCGGAACTTGCCGGCGTACAACTCCGGCAGGATGTCGTGGATGTCGAGCACGATCCGCGCGCCCATCAGCTTGGGCAGCCAGGCCACGAAGACCAGGAAGTCGGGGACGTTGTGGACGTGCACCAGGTCGTAGCGGCGCCGCATCTGCAGCGCGCTCAGCACCGCCGAGGACTTCAGGCAGAACCAGAGCAGCTTCAGCAGGTAGGTGAGCGGATTCTGTTCGGTCGGTGACCGACGCTGGATCTGGTAGAGCGTGGTCCGTCCGGTCGTCTCGCGCCAGCTGCGCCCTTCGCGCCGCAGGGCGATCACGTCGACATGGTCGCCGCGCCAGGCCAGCGCCTGGACGTAGCGCATCACCCGGTTGTCCTGCTCGTAGAACGTGTACGCGACGTGGCACACCCGGAGCGCCTGGCGAGGCGGGGCCGTGGGGTCGGAGGACGATGGACGCGAGCCGTCGGTGCGCATACGCGTTCGAAGGCGCCTACGCCGAGACGTGCGGATCCACCCGCGCCGACAGGGGTACGCCGCCACACCATGCGGCGCAGCCGCTCGAGCTGCTCGCTTCGATGGAAAGCCCGGAGCTCGGCCGGGACGGAGCTCTTCGCGCCGGACGCCCAGGCCATCGCGTAGCCGGCAATCAGGCAGGCGCCGCCGAGGACGCGCGGCCGGGTGCGCATCTGGAAGATGCCGCGGAGGACCTGCCAGACCGGATGGCCGCCGACGAGGTAGTCCTTCCTGGCCGTGATGGAAGCGCGCCGCAGGAGGCCGCGATCGGCCGTGCCCATCGCGCGGTGGTGGATAGCAGGCTGCGCTCGGTGAAGGTGCGCGTCGTCCAGCCCCGCATGCGCGCCGTCGTCACCGCCATCCAGTCGATGCCGCCGGCCTTGACCGGCGTGTAGCCGCCGATCTCGTCGAAGCAGGCGCGGCGGAAGAACTGGCAGGCGCCGGAGACGTGATTCAAGTCGGCGAACGCCGTGCGCGTAGCTGTGCTGCCGTCGGGTTTGTCGCGGTTCTCGACGAACGGGTCAGCCGGCCACGCCGAGGCCTCGGGAGCGCGACGAAGCGGCCGATCAGGAATTCGTAGAAGTCGGGCGGCAGCGTGATGTCGGCGTCGAGGTTGCCGACAGATCGAAGTCGACCTCGGCGAGGGACGCGTAGCCGGCGTTCACGGCGTGCGCCTTGCCCGCGAAATGACGGGCCGAATCGCGCTCGCGGCGGAGCAGCTCGATCCATGGGTGCCAGCGGGTCGGGCGTCCTGACGATGGCGTCGGTGCGATCGGTCGACCCGTCGCTGACGATCACCCAGCGCACCGGCAGGATCGTCTGCTGCCGCGACCGAGGCGATCGACCGCTTCGAGGTGCGCGTCCTCGTTCCAGGCCGGCGTGATCAGCGCGTAGGCGAGGGGGGCCGGCGTGCTCATGGCGCCACCTTGCCGAGCAGCGAGGCGATGGCCTTGATCATCGTGCCCTGGCCCCAGTGCAGCATCGGCGTCCGCACCTTGGTCCAGCCGAGGTCGCGATAGTAGAAGTGGCCGTCGGCCGCCTGCATCTCGCGCAGCGTCCAGTCGGCGACGCGCATGGCCAGCGGCAGGCACTCGCTGGACAGGTCCGCACAGCGCCGTCAGCGAATCGATGGCCTGGGCCGCGCACTGGATGTCAATCGGGACAGCTGATTGTGGAAATAGCGCGGCCGGCCGTCGGCTTCGAAGAAGTGCTTCGTGAAGAATGCGGTGCCGCGGACCAGCCCGTCGTCGAACGACTCGATCACCGGTCGCCCGTCGTAGGCGTGCAGCGCGGAGAGGTTGTAGCCGGTGTGGAAGTTGTCGACCCAGTGGTACTTCGGGGTCTTCGGCGTAGTACCAGGACCCGTCCTCGAGCTGCCGGCGCAGGCCGTGTAGAGCATGGCCTCCCGCGCCGAGATCCAGGTGGGCCTCGACTGCCCGACCGTCGCGCCGAGGCGGGCCAGGAAGGCGGCGCCCATCGCGTTCGAATTGTGGATCGATGACTGGCTGTAGGCGATGTAGCTGAGGCAGAGCGCCGTTCGTCGTCCGCTCCGCCGGCAGCCGCTGCATCCAGCGCCCGACGCTCTCTGCCACGTCCAGATAGCGGCGTTCACCCAGAATGTCGAGCGGCGTCCACGAACACCTGCCCGATCAGGGCGCTCCAGATGAGCAGCGGCTCGCCGTAGGGTCGCCGGCCGTTTCGGGTCGCGTAGTTGTACGGATCGCCCCAGCAGAGTTCGTCGTAGCCGGTGGCGCGGTTGACCATCAGCCACTCGAGGCAGGCCTCGGCCTTCGAGGCGCAGCTCCGGGCTCGGCCGGCGCCGATAGAGCAGCAAGTAGCCCCACGCCATGTAGCCGCGGCCAATCGACGACTCGTGCGCGCGCACCCCAATCCAGGGCCGGATGTTGAACGGCGCCCGCAGCACCGACCTGCTGCAGGACCCGCATCGGAAAGACCTGCCCTGCGTCAGCGGGAACAACAGGGACGAGTTGCCGTCCGCCGGCTCGTAGGCGCGGTAGTCGTGTCGTTGCCGACCCAGGCCATGGCCCGGGCGACGCTGTGTTCGAGCTTGGCGACGGGAACCGCCGCAACAGGAGCCGTCATGCGAAATGTCACCCTTGCCGTTCGACTAATCGCGGACACGTAGTGGGGACCAGCCCCCGAAAGCGGTCAGCACGCCGGCCGAGTAGGCCAGCTTCTGCAGCAGGCGGACGCGAAGATGCTTGCGCGCCAGCAGCGACAGCGGCGCCACCGCGGCGCATGCGGACAGCACGATGAGGCTGCGTCCGACCAAGTGGACCGGCCGTCGGCCTTGCCGGATCCATTCGCCGCTGAGCGTGCCGGAACGCCAGAGTCGCCCGACGTGGAAGCGGGCCGTCCAACGATCTTCAGGAACGTCCTCCATGACGGCCGCTTCGTCACACCACGCGAAGGTCTTGCCGGCCGCCAGCTGCCGCGAGAAGAAGTCGCTGTCTTCACCACCGGTCCGGCCGAAAGCCGGATCGAATGAGAGTGCGCCCTCGGGAAACAGCGTCCGCCGGAGCAATGCATTGCCGGTCCGCGTATCGGCCGCGCCCACCAGCGTGCCGGTCGCGTGGCGGCGGCGGTGCAGGAAGCGACCGCGCCGCAGCCATTGGGGCGCGCCGGCAGGCAGGACGGGGACGACCGGCGCCATGACGCCGTCGGCGCCGCTCGTGTTCAGGGCCTCGACGAGGTGCACCAGCCAGTCGGGCTGCGGGAACTCGTCATCGTCGATCAGCGCCAGCAAGGATCCGGTCGCCATCGCCACGGCGCGATTGCGCGCCAGCGAAATGCTGCGCTGCGGTTCGTGTCCATAGACGAGGGGCACCGGCGAGCCGGGCGCACGCCGTTCGACCACGGCCCGTGCCGAGGCATCGGGATCGTTGTCGACGACGATCACCTCGACGTCGAAGGCGCCGTCCGTCTGCTGACGCTCGAGCACCGCGAGCAGACGATCCAGCAGCTCCGGGCGACGATACGTACAGACACACACGGAGACGCGGGGCATGGCCGTCATCGCGCGATGCCGAGCTCATGGCACACCGACATCATCGGCAGCAGGCGCGATCCCGACTCACGCGCCGCGCGCACGACCTCGGTGAAGCACGCCGGCGCGCAGCCGTAGCGTGACGGTTCGTCCGCGACGTCGTGCGTAGCGAAAATCAGCCACCCGCCGGCCTTCGCGTTCTCGGCGATCAGGCTGCGGATCGTCGCCATGTCGTCCCGGCTCTTCCAGTCCAGGAAGAACGCCTGCAGCAGATTAAGGTCGATGGTGCCGCTGTTGAACGTCTGCCCGCCGGCCCGGCAGGCGGCGAAATGCGCGCCTACTGGCCCGCTTGATGCTCAGGACCGGCCCCTCGAGCGGATAGGCGAACACCGGCAGATCGGCGGCGGGGACGATCGCGCTGATGGCCTCTCGATTGGCGACGATGGACGGCTCGAATTCGGCCACCGACGCCACGCGGCCGTCGACGTGCTCGAAGGTGTGGCAGCCGAGTTCGTGGCCGCGCGCGACCAGCGCCGGCAGATCGTGGCGCGACACGATGTCGCCGGACAGGCTCGGGCCATCCAGCAGCTGGCCGGACACGAAGTAGGTGCCGCGAGCGCCGTACTGCTCGAGGATTGGCCCGGCGGTCGTCAGCGCGGTGCGTGGGAAATCGTCGAAGGTGAAGGAGACGAACGACTCCGTGCCCGGTAGCGTGAAGGGTACGCTGCGCCAGGTTGGCGATCGAGTAGCGCCGCCACTTGTTCCACGCCCGCCGGCGCAGCTGTCCGGCGCGGCTGGCGACGGGCGTCGCCATCATGTGCCTGCCTCGAAGCGTCGGAAGAGCACCCGGTTCGCCGTCGCCAGCGTCAGCAGGCGGTCGATCTCGTCCATGTAGTTGGCGCGACCGCCGACGTGGTCGTCGACCATCCGCGCCACGACCGACATGTCGAACCAGGCCGACAGGGCATCGCTGTTGTCGCGGGTGATCAGCGTATCGCGCACGTAGCCGGCGAGATCCCGACGGGTCCAGAAACGGAAATGCTGGAACTTGTCCACGCCGAGGAACATCGTCTCGAGCAGCGGAGCCGGCAGCGTCGCCGCCACCTTGGCGAGCCAGTGCGGCGCGCCGTGGCTGGTCATGTATTCGGCCTTGACCAGCGCCTTCCGCCAGGTGCGGCGCAGGCCGCGACTGGCGCCGGCCGAGCAGGCCGGCGTCGGTCGGAATCGACAGCAGGTTCGGCCGCCGGCGAATCACCGACGCGGCGCCACCGTCGCCGCCACGCACGGCATCGGGGGCGCGATAGAGCCAGCGGACGACGGACTCGTCGAGGAACGGCGAGCGCATGTCGAGCTGCGAACGCTCGATGGTGTAGCGTCCGTAGCCCTGAGACGGGATCTGATCGAAGAGCGCCGCGGACACGGGATGTGCGGCTGGACGCGAGAACGCCGGCGCGGCCGCTTCGATGTGGGCCGCGAACTCGGGCGTGTAGAAGCCGCCCTTCGGCGTCTTGAACTTGAAGGCCCGGACGCCGCGCATCAGCTCGCCGCCCCAGTTGCCCGTCATCCGGGCCGGCGCGACCAGGCGGGCCTGCCGGTTGACGTCGAGTTCGGCGGCACCCGAGAGGCCGAGGTAGCCGTCCGAGATGTAGACGGATTCCTCGTGGGTCTCGCGAGCGCGGGCGAGGAACGACGAGCCCAGCTCGAGGACGCGATGCGGCTGGTGACAGCTGCGAGCGACGGCGGCGGCGACGGCGACGTCGCCGGTCGTGCGGTACATGCTGCCGAACGTGTAGCAGGGGATGCTGCCGGCCGGCGCGTCGAGCGACGCCATGATCATCCGCGAGTCGAGGCCGCCGGTCAGCGACACGGCGACGGGCTGGCTGCCGCTGAGGCGCGGCCGACCGCCTGCTGCAGCCGATCCGAGAAGCCGTCGACGAAGTCCGTCTCCGAGACGGCGTCGAGCCCTTCGAGTTCGGCTGGGTCGAAGGTGCGGCTGCGACGGCAGCCATTGCGCGTCGAACGAGAGGCACGTGCCCGGCGCCAGCACCTCGATGTCGCGGAAGATGGAACGTGCCCCGAATGTGGCACCGCACGCCATCAGTTCGGCGAGGCCGGCCGGATCGAACGCTCGTGTCCGCGGCGCCACTGCGAGGATTGCCTTGGCCTCGGATGCGAAGTAGGTCGCCGTTCCGTCGACGTGGACGAAGATCCGCTCGCGGCCGTAGCGGTCGTTGAAGAGGAAGGACCGTCCAAGCGCGGGATCGGCGATGAAGCCGGCGCAGGTCGAGGAGAGTCGTCCGGCCACCGCGTCCACGGAGGCGTCGCAGCCAACCATTGCCACGAGCGCCGGACCATCGGGAGCACGTTCACCGGCCACGACCACGACTGGCATCCCTGCGCCTGCCGCGGTGTTCCCGAAGACCGGCGTCGAGAAACCCACGTGGCCGGCGACGGCGCCGGCCGGCCCGCACGAGACCATCGACTCGCTCGTACGGACCGTAGCGTCATGGCCGCGGCCATCCGCCGCACGACGTCCGACGAGCTCCCGCAGGCGAGCCTCGGACTGGACCGCCGCGCGGTCCACGACACCGAAGAGCCCAGGCATGTCAGGCGGCTCCTGTGTCGCGCGTCGACCCTTGCCGATCGTGAATCACCGTGCGACCGCTCCGGCCACGAAGTCCTGGACCTGCGCGCCGACGCGGGCCATCTGTTCCGGCGTCAGGCCCGGGAACATCGGCAGCGACAGGATCTCCGCTGGCGGCCTTCTCGGTGATCGGCAGGTCGCCCGGCTGGTAGCCCCACCCGACGTAGCACTTCTGCAGGTGCACCGGCAGCGGGTAGTGCAGGCCGGTGCTGACGCCGGCCGCCTTCAGGTGGCTCGGCCAGCGCGTCGCGATCGGCGGTGCCGGACCACGTACAGGTGGTAGACCGAGCGGCTGTTCTCCGGCTCGAACGGCAGCGTGACGCCGGGCACGTTCGGCGAGCAGCTCGCGGTAGCGCGCGGCGGCTGCGCGCCGCTGATCGTTCCACGTCTGCAGCCGGCGCAGCTTGATGCGCAGGAACGCCGCCTGGATGGCGTCGAGCCGGCCGTTGTAGCCCTCGAGGTCGTGGTAGTACTTCTTCGCCTGCCCGTGCTCGCGCAGCATGCGGATGGTGTTGGCGACCTGCTCGTCGTTGGTCGTCACCGCGCCCGCTTCGCCGCAGGCGCCCAGATTCTTGCCCGGGTAGAAGCTGAAGGCGCCGGCCTTGCCGAACGAGCCGGCCCGCTTCCAGCCGCCGTTCTCGGACCGGTACTCCGCGCCCTGCGCCTGGCAGGCGTCCTCGACGATCAGCAGATCGAAGTCGTCGGCGATCGTCTGCAGGGCGTCCATGTCGGCGACCTGGCCGTAGAGATGCACCGGCACGATCGCCTTGATCGGCTTGCCCGTCCGCTTGCCGAGCGGCCGGCCCGTGGCCGGGTCGATCGCGCAGCTCTCCAGGTAGTCGGCGAGCTTCTGCGGGCTCATGCAGTAGGTCCGCTCGTCGATGTCGACGAACTCGGTGGTCGCGCCTGCCTGGCTGATCGCCTCGACCGTGGCGATGAACGTGTGCGCGACCGTGACGACCGCATCGCCGGGGCCGACGCCGGCGGCCATCAGCGCGAAGCGCACGGCGTCGGTGCCGTTGGCCACGCCGACGCAATACTTGGTGCCGCAGAAGTCGGCGAACTCACGCTCGAACCCTTCGACCTGCGCGTCCGCCGATGAAGGCCGCCGAACGGACGGCCTCGCGGAAGGCGGCGACGAGCTCTTCTTCGAGCTCACGATGGGGCGTGACGAGGTCGAGAAACGGAACAGGTGCGTCGTTCATGTGATTGTGTCGTCCCAGTGTCAGTAGGCGCCCTTGCCGGTGATGACGGCTCGTGGGGTGTGGAACAGAATCCAGAGGTCCAAGCGAAGCGACCGGCTGCGGGCGTAGGCCACGTCCATGCGGACCATGCCGTCGAAGCTGGTCTGGCTGCGACCGGCGACCTGCCAGAGGCCGGTCATGCCGGGCTTGGCTTCGAGCACGCGGCGCCAGTGCCAGGGCTGGTAGCGCGCCAGCTCGTAGTCGATCGGCGGTCGAGGACCGACGAGCGACATGTCGCCGCGGAGCACGTTCCAGAGCTGCGGCAACTCGTCGATGCTGGTCCGGCGCAGCACGCGGCCAATCGACGTGACGCGCGGATCGGCCTTGATCTTGAAAGGCGTGTCTTCGGCCTTGACGTGCTCGGCATTGCCGGCGTCGATGAACGCGGTCACGAACTTCTGGTGGATGGCACGGGTCGTTGCCCGCCTGCATCGTCCGGAACTTCAGCATCGGGAAGGTCCGGGCGCGCAGGCCGACGCGGTTCTGTCGAAAGAACACCGGCCCCGGCGAGGTCGCCTTGACGAGGATCGCCACGACCAGAAAGACCGGCGAGAACAGCGCCAGGCCGATCAGGCTGCCGACGATGTCCAGAGTGCGCTTCGCGAAGGCGTAGAACAGGCGGCCCGCTTCCGCCGTCCGGAGATCCTCGAGGAGCGGGTCGGTTTCCTGCAGGCCCGGCGCGCCGATGGCGATCGGGCCGGTGTGCAGGTAGGTCGAGACGCGGACAACGCCGGCGGCCTCGGTTCCCAGAACCTGCTCGACCGCCGCGTGGATGGCGTCGGCGAGCCGCCGGACCCGTGCTTCGGCATCGACATGCAGATCGGTGGCAATCACGCCCGAGCTGCCCGCCGTCCTCCATCCAGCCGACGAAGCAATGCTCGGACGAAAGGCTCGAGAGCGCGGCCGCCACGCGCGGCGCGCTGGCCGCGGCGAGGTCGAAGGACAGCACCGCGAAGGGCTCCTTCGAGCGATCGGCCCGGCGGCGCTCGCGAACGACGGCACTGCGGAAAATCGCGGCGGACAGGATCGGGCCGGCCGTGGCGCGCCTCACGACGCGGTCGAGGGCGCCGGTGCGGTAGCGAGCGTTCCGGGGACGCGAGCCGGCGTGCGTCGTGAGGCGTCTGGCAGGGGAGAGTGCCAGCACGCCGTTTGCTCGGGTGCGGCGCCCGGACGGAGACGACACTGAGCGGTCGGCAACGGGAAGGAGCTGGGTCGACGAGAACGTCGTGACCCACGGACTGGCGATGCTGTCAGGCATGCTGTGCCTTCTTCCGGACGTCGAGCTGGAGCACCTTCACGTCGATCGGCGCGCCTTTGGGCAACGCCGCTTCGAGCAGGCCCGACACGCGTCGGCCAATCTCCCGGCAGGTCTCGGGCGTGGGGAGGACGTCGCTCTGAACCATGACCGCCCCGGCCTCTTCCGAGCGGCGGTACCACCCCGTGAAATCGCTCTCTCTCACACACGCTCCAAGCACGTCGAACACGATGGCGGCGACGGAGTCGAGGCGGGACTTCGGCGTGCCGAGGGCGCCCACGTTGACGAGAACCAGGAGGAGCGATCGACCGCGTCGTTCGGCCCGCTCACGCTCGACGCCCAGGAAGTAGCGGAAGTCTCCCTCCTGGTAGACCTCGACGGCAGACGTGGGTGCTCCGCTCAATCGCTCGCTCAGAGTTCCCATCCGCCGCCAAGACCACATGTGGACACCTAGCTCATCTGCAAATGAGACGCCAGTTACCGACAGACTCATCCATTTGTAAGCTCCTGCAATTGACTGGTAAATAACGAGTCTGGCGTCAGCCGAGCGGTGACCAAAAGTCACGCGCTCAGCAGATTGATTGGAGTGATGCGCGGTGCCCGCTCACTCCTGGTAGTAGTAGCCGTCCGACGGCTCGTTGTCGGCGCGATTGAAGACCACGCCGAGGATCTTCTTGCGGCCCACCGCCTTGACCGCGAGTTTGATCGCATCGAGATCGGCGGCCCCGGCCGCGACGACCAGCAGCACCGAGTCGGCCATCGCCGCGAGCAGCTTGGCGTCGGGCATCAGCGACACTGGTGGCGTGTCGACGATGATCCAGTCATAAGATTCACGCGCCTCGGCGATCAACTGCGACATCCGCGGCGACGTGAGGCCGGCCATCGGGTCCGACTCCGGCCGGCCGGCAGGAAGCACCGTCAACGTGTCCGACGACCGGAACGTCGCGAACGTGCCGCCGCCCGGACGCAGGCCGTCGGAAAGGCCGCTGTTGGAAGGCAGTTGAAAGATGCTGTGCAGCGTGGGCCGGCGCAGATCGGCGTCGACGAGCAGCACCTGGCGGCGGTAGGACTGGCTGAGCGTGAGCGCCAGGTTGGCGGCGGTCAACGACTTGCCTTCGCCCTGCACGGCGCTCGTGATCATCACGACCTTCACGTCGCGATCGGCGTGTGCCTGGTGCAGCGTCGCGGCCAGCCGACGGTAGTGCTCCACCACCTGGAACGCCATCGTGCTCGACGTGATGACCCGATCGGCGACGTCGGGATGGATGTTGGGGAGCCGCGTGTTGCCGACCGGCAATTCCTCGCGCGCTGCCGGCGCGGGCGCGGGCGCCGGCTGCGCCGCCGGGGCAACGTCCGCGTAGGTCGGTTCCACCAAGGCTACCGGCGCGGCCGCCGCCCGTTCGTCGAGCGACCAGGGGAGTTCCTGCGCCGCAGCGTCACTCGGCCGCACCCACGCCGGCGCGAGCGCAGTGGCTCCGGCATCCTGGGCGCCTTCCCGGACCCTGAGGAGCGCGTCGCCGAACCGGCTCACTTGGGCACCGCAGTCAGGCGCGCGCGTCCCGGCGTCGCGCCTTCGACCCGAGGGCGACGACGGACGCGATGCTCGCTTCGAGCGGCGCCAACGCCAACCTGGTCACCGGCTGGGTGACGAGCGGCACCGCAGGCTCGTCGATCCGCAAGGGCACGTCGAGCGACGGCATCGACTCTCGCGCCAGCACGTGGCCGATCGGCAGGGCCGGCGCGGGCTCGAGATCCAGGTCGGCGCACACCTCGCGAACGATGACGTCGGTCACCGTCGGCTGCTCCATGGCGTAAGCGGCAATCAAGGCGTTGTCGCAGATCACGCTGATGCTGCGGGCGATCCCGTGCGAGGCGAGATGGATGGCCTCGACCGACGCAGCCGTGAAGAGCCGCGCCGCGGATCCGCCGGCGCACTGCACGCGCGTGGCGACGTAGCCGGCCGTTTCCCGGACGGTGAAGGGGGTCAGCGACGTCCGCAAGGCGATGCGCTGCTTGAAGGCCCGGAGTTGCGGCTGATTGAAGCGGTGCGCGAGCTCGGGCTGACCGGTGAGCACGATCGACAACAGGCGACCCGCCGACGATTCGAGGTTGCCGAGCATGCGCAGCTCCTCGAACAGGTCGTCGGGGATGGCCTGCGCCTCGTCGATCACCAGCGCGGTGAAGCGGCCGCGGGCGCGACGCTCGTGCAGCGTCTGGTGCAGCGTGCGCAGGAACCCGATCTTGGTCTCGACCACCGACGGCAGCAGCCTGCAGCTCGTGGGCGATGAACTCCTGCAGCTCGCGCGGCGACACCAGCGGATTGACCAGCTGCAGCGTCTGGACCGCGCCGTCGGGCTGCTGCTGACAGGCGGCCCGCAGCACCGTGGTCTTGCCGGTGCCGGCCTCGCCCGTGAGGACCGTGATGCCCTTGTCACCCGCGATGCCGTAGTGCAACAGGCTCAACGCTTCCCGGTGTCCCTTCGAGAGGAAGAGAAACCGCGGATCGGAGGTGAGATCGAACGGGCGATCGCGGAGTCCGAAGAAGGCCTTGTACATGTGGTCAGTGAGTGACGAAGCCGACCGACGTCGCGTGTCTGGCGCTCATCGGTGCAACGCGCCCCACGTCGCGATGGCAGTGCCCACGGAAAGGACTGCCGCCGCCGCCCACATCGCCAGCGCAAACCGCGCCTGGCGCGAACGGTCCCGAGGCGTGGTCATCGTCGGCACCACGGCGAGGACGGGAAGCCCCAGCAGGGCCGTCACGTCGTCCTTCAGGCGCAGGCTGCGGTCGCGGAACTCCATGAAGCCGACGACCAGCAGACCGACCGCCAGGCCGAAGGCGGCGCCGCCACCCAGGATGAGCGGTCGTTTCGGGCTGCTGGGACGCGCCGGCAGGCTGGCGCCCTCCAGCAGCCGGAACTGCTCGCCACCCTGGCGCCGCTCGAGCTCCTGCGCCATCTCCGCCGACTTGCTGTTGGTGAGAATCGTCTTGTACTGCTGGCTGACGGTGTCGTAGTCGCGCAGCAGCGACGTCAGCTCGGATTCGCGAGCGGGCGCCGCGTTGACGCGGGCCTGGTACTCCGAGGCCAGCGACTGCAGGCGTTCTTCGTCGCGCGTCTTCACGGCGACGTTGGCGTCGATCCCGGCGACCTCGGCCCGCAGGTCGCGCATGCGGCGCCGTCGCACTTCTTCGGCGGGCGACAGCACGACGGTGCGGCCGGCGTCTCGAGCCGTCTGCTCTTCCTGCTCGGCGAGACGAAGGTCGGCGACCGTTCGCCGGGCCTGCCGGACGTCCGGATGCTCCGGCGTCAGCCGGCGCTCCACGTCGGTCAGGTTGGCGATCGCCAGCTGCAGCTGCTCCGCGACGCTGCGCTGCGGCTGGGGCACGCCGGGTGCTTCGACGCGCGAGGGGGAATCCACGATGGGCTGCTCGAGGTCCGCGATCTGGCGATCGAGGGCGAGCCGCCGGTCGCGATCCCGGTTGATCGATTCGCGCATCTGCTGCAGCTGCAGCTGGGTGTTCGTGATCGCCTGCAGGTTGCCTTCGACCTGGTCGGGGAGCTCGCCGGAGTGGGCGCGACGATAGGTCTCGAGGCGCTTCTCGGTGCCGACCAGCTGTTCCCGCGCCTGCGCGAGCTGGGTCTTCAGGAAGTCGCTGGAGCCGTCGGCCAGCTGCGTCCGCTGGCGGATGTTCTCCTGGATGAACAGGTCGGCCAGCCGCTCGGTGACCTTCTGGGACAGCACCGGATCGCCGGCCGAGAAACTGACCTCGAAGGCGTTCCCCTTGGTCTCGACCATCTTGACGTCGACGCTCCGCATCCGCTCGACGACGTCTTCCATCGCCGCGGTCCGCTGCGCGCCGCCATAGAGGTTGAACTCGGTGATGATCCGTTCGAGCTTCGGTCGGCTCAACACGTCCCGGCGGATCGCCTCGACCCGGTCCTCAGGACCGAGGGTCACCGTGGCGCGGACGTAGGACTCGGGAATCCGCTGCGGGACGATCGAGACGATCGCGGTGGACCGGTAGACCGACGGGAGATACCAGGCGACCGATGCGGCCGCGAGGGTCGTCACCAGAAACGGGAACACGATCAGCCAGCGCTGCCGCAGGAGCAGCGCGATGATCACGTCCGGTGAGTACGTTTTGCCGGGGAGCATGTCTGGGGAGACGAATCCGGCTCAGCCTATTCAAGATGACTGCCAAAGGCTGAGGCGGTCACGAAATTGTATAGATGGCGGCAATTGCGCGTGTTTTGCGATCGCGCGTCGGGCAGTGCGGCTAAAGCTCATCTATATCAACCGAACATTTGGTGACAAAAGTCCGCCACAAGGCAGAGCTTAAAGCCCGGCAGATTGGAAACGTGGAGCGCCGCAGGCGAGCGATTCGCCGCAGGAAATCGGGCTGCGCCGGGGCGGCGCGTCAGCAGCGAAAGAGCGTGTCGGAGGTGGCGACCACGTAGCCACCGGCGGGATGCACGGCCACCCCCACCAGGGCCGGGCCCGACACGACGAGTTCGGGCTCGGTGCCGCCGGCCGGCGCGGAGCCCGGCCACAGCCGATAGACGCCGCTGGCGCCGGCCAGCGCCTCGGCGACGAGCAGCGAGCCATCGGTGTCGACGGTGAGGCCCTGCGGCCGCCCGAAGCCCTCGTAGACCGTCCTGATGTCGCCCTGGCGGCCGATCCGGTAGACGTGGTCGCGCGTCGAGATCGTCGGGCCGGTCACGTAGAGCGCGCCGTCCGCCGGGTGCCAGGCGAGGTGATAGGCGGCGACGCTCGGCGGCAGCGACGCGAAGGGGATGGCGTGGCCGCAGGGGCGACACGCGGAAGATCGTCCCCGAGCGATCGCCGACGTAGAGCACGCCGTCGGGATCGAAGGCGAGGCCGGTGGCGACGCCGAGCTCGGAGGCGATCGTCTCGGCCCGGCCGTGCCCGTCGATGCGCGAGACGGTGCCGTCGAAGCGGCTGGAGACGTGCAGCCGGCCCTGCGGATCGAAGGCCATCGACGTCGCGTTGGTGAGGCCGGTGACGAAGACGTCGCGGACGCCGTCGGCGCCGATGCGATACACCGACACGCTGGACTGCTGCCCGCGCGAGCCGCTGCAGGTGGCGTAGACCGTGCCGGCGGCGTCGACCACCGGGCTGTCCACCTGATGGACGCCGGTGGCGAGCCGGGCCCCGATGTCGAGGAAGACGGTCTGGCCGGGGACGGCGTCCAGCCGCACCGGCACCTGGCCGCTGGCGGTCGCCGGCGGCACGACGAAGGCGACGCTGGTCGGCGCCGCGAAGGCCGCGCGGACGCGTGTCGTCGCCGAGGCGGACCTGCGGCAGCGCGACCGCCTCGACGTCCAGCCCGGTCAGCGTCAGGCGCACGCGTCCGCCCGCTACGGCGCGGTGGGGCGACAGGCCGGTCAGCTCAGTTCGAGCCACGGTGGACGCCGCTGCGGCGAGGCCGGCGAGGGGACGTCAGCTGTCCTCGTCGAGCTCGACGTTCCAGTAGAGATAATCGCGCCAGCTCTCGGGCGTGTCGCGCAGCCCGATGGTGATGCGCAAAGCTGGAGCCTTGTCGGGCCGGCGCGGGTGTCGGATCAGGCGCATGCCGGCCTGTTCGGGCGTTCGCCCGCCCTTGCGCCGGTTGCACGTGATGCAGCAGGTGACGATGTTCTCCCAGTCCTTGCGGCCGCTCTGGGCGACGGGCACGACGTGGTCGAACGTCAGGTCCCCGGTGGGGAAGACGTGCCCGCAGTACTGGCAGGTGTAATGATCGCGGGCGTAGATATTCGCGCGCGAGAACGGGACGTAGTCGAATTTTCGCCTGATCCGTATGCGACGGAGTAGTCGAATGACCGACGGGAGCCGAAACGTAAAGGAGACCGAGCGCACTTCTCGGTCATAGACCGAGATGATCTCGACCTTGCCCTGCACCCACAGCGTCACGGCCTTCTGCCAGTTGACGATCTTGAGGGGCTCGTACGTGGCGTTCAAGAGGAGCGTCTGCTCCATGGCTCGTAGTCGGATTGTGGACCAACCTCGACGTTCGTGTCAAGCGTTGCGTTGCTGTAACGCACTCTCGGCGAAGGGGTTAGCCCTGTGTGTGACGCTCGCGCTGGCGGCCGCGACGGCCGCCTGCGGTGGACGGTCCGCCGTCCCCCGGCCGTTTCCGACCCCTGGCGGGACCGCCCGGTCGGGGGTGGCGAGCCCGGCCAGTCCCCTGGTCGAAGGCATGCTCCGGACGGCCACCGATCTGCTGGGGACGCCGTACCGCAACGGCGGCTCGACCCTCGAAGGCTTCGACTGCAGCGGCTTCGTCCAGTACGTCTTCGCCCGGCACGGCGTCCAGGTGCCGCGGACGGTGCGGCGTCAGGTCGAGGTTGGCTCGCGGGTGCGGGAGGCGGAAGCGGGCGACCTGGTGTTCTTCGCGACGGAGGGGAACGGGCCGACGCACGTCGGGATTGCCCTGGGGCCGGATAGGTTCATCCACGCGCCCAGCTCACGCGGCGTGGTGCGGGTCGAGCCCTTCTCGGCGCCCTACTGGGCCAACCGGTTCCTGGAAGCGCGGCGGATCGCCGTCGAGTAGCGGCGAGACCTGGCGGCAGCGCCTCAGGCCGCGACGCGGCGGACGGGCAGGCGGCGCGTGCCGCGGACGGTGAACTCGCGCGTGATGACGTCCTGCTGCGTGTAGAGCCGCGGCTGCGAGACACGGCGGAGCGGCACGATCTCCGGCGTCTCGGGCCCCTGCGGCTGCTCGGCCAGCGGGTCGAGATAGATCTGCGGATACGACGGGAAGTTGCGGAAGGTCGTCGCCACCACCTGGCCGTAGCGCGTCGTGAGGCCGGCGAAGTCGTAGCGCAGGAACTCGTAGATGGCCGGATCCGGCTGCGTCCGCAGGTAGGCCTTCACGAAGGTCGCGACGTCGAGATAGAACGCCGGACCGTGGCACTGGCTGGACTGCTCGCCGTCATCGCTGGCCAGCTGGCGGATGCCGGCGCCGGCCGGATCGATGTGATAGAGCTCGTGCACCACGGTGTCGAGCTTGGCGATCCACGGTTCGCCTTCGACCATAGAACGCCGCCTTGCGCGTGTTGCGCAGGCGCTGGTTGGTGAAGCGGGGCAGCGCGACCGAAATCAGGTAGTCGACGCGCTTGGTGTTGACGGTGACCTGCGGCGTGCGCGGCACGAACCACTCGGAGCGTCGCGTCAGCTCGCCGGTCGCGGTGTCACGCCAGTAGTAGTAGCCAGGCTCGGACTCGGGCAGGCACAGGCAGTGGCAGGTGGCGTAGGGGCCTTCCACGCCGCTGCGGCCGAAGCGCCCGAAGATCAGCACCGCGTTCGGGTCGATGAACGACAGCGGTTCAACACGCGTGACGACGTCCCGCATCAACCGGGTCAAGCACTCGGTGTAGTTGATCATGTCGCGCTACGGACAATCGGCACGCTGATATGCGCGCGTGAGTCTACCGTAAGACGTGTGTCTCACAATGGGTCTTTGGTGGGCGGCGGCGGCGCAGCTGGCTCGCTCGAGTCGGTGCGGGGGCTCTTCCGTCTCGTCCGGTGCCGCCTCCGGATCCTCATCCAGCGTTTCCAGCTCGGCCGGCTGCTCCTCGGCCGGCTCGATTGCCCGCGGCGCGCTCGACGGACGCGCGCCCACGGTCGCCAGCGCACCGCCGGCGCGCATGCGGCGCAGGATGATCGCCTGACGCTGGCGCAGCCGGCGCGGCGGCGCCCCCGGACTGTAGCGTCGCGGGTTGATCAACGAGCCGGCGAGCAGCGCCGCCTGCTCGGCGCTCAGTCCGTTGGCCGACACGCGGAAGTAAGTGCGGGCGGCGCCGTCGGCACCATAGACGCCGTCGCCCCACTCGACGACGTTCAAATACAGCTCGAGGATGCGGCGCTTGGTCAGCGCGCCTTCGAGCAGCCGCGTGATCAGCAGTTCGCGAAACTTGCGCACCGGATTGCGCGACGGCGAGAGATAGAGGTTCTTGGCGAGCTGCTGCGTGATGGTGCTGGCGCCGCGCGAGAAGTCGCCGCGCTTCCACATCTCCGCCGACTTCTTTATCTCTTCGTAGTCGAAGCCGTCGTGGTCGAAGAAGGCGCTGTCCTCGGCGGTGAGGACGGCGCGCTTCAGGTTCGGCGAAATCGCGTCGTAATCGGTCCAGCGCTGGACGCGCTCGAAGGGGCGCGCGTCGCGCCTGGCTTCGCGGGCGCGCAGCTCGATGAACGCCGTCGTCTCGGGCGCGTGCGTGGCGAGCGGGCGGACGTCCGGCAGCGTCAGATAGACCGCGCTCAGGTAGACGTAGCCGAACGCCAGCGCGGCGATCGGCCATCGTGCGATGCGGATCAGGCTCGACGACGATCCGCCGAAGCGCTTGCCGTACTTCCAGCGAGCCACGCGTCCCTAAGCCCCGCGACTCGTCCGAGTCATGATGTCCAGGCGACTAGGCGGCGGTGAGCGACGACAGCGCGTCGCCGGCCGCCGCCGTGCCGGTCCCCGGCGAGACCGCGAAGCCCTGCGCCCGCAGCGCCCGCTCGAGCGCGCTCAGGAACAGCAGGATCAACTGGCTGCTCGAGCCGCTGCCCATCAGGCCGACGCGCCAGATGCGGCCGGCGAGCGGCCCGAGGCCGGCGCCGATCTCGAGGTTGAACTGCTGCAGCAGGTACTTGCGCACGGCCGCTTCGTCGACGCCGTCCGGCACGCACACGGCGTTCAGCGTCCACAGCCGCTCGCCTTCCGGCGGCAGCAGCTCGAGCCCCATCGCGCCGAGCCCGGCGGCCAGCACCATGTGGTGCCGGCGGTGGCGGTTCCAGCGCGCTTCGAGCGTCTCTTCCTCGACCGCGACCAGCGCCTCGCGGACGGCGTAGACGAGCGGCGCCGAGATCGTGTGGTGGTACTTGCGGCCGCTCCAGTAGGCCTCGAGCAGGCCGAGGTCGAAGTAGAAGCTGCGCGACCTGGCGCGCTCCTTGGCGCGGGCCGAGAAGCAGATCGGCGCCATGCCGGACGGGGCGCCGAGGCCCTTCTGCGTGCAGCTGTAGACCGCGTCGAGCTGCCAGCCGGCGACGTCGACCGGATGCGCGCCGAGCGAGGTGACGGCGTCGACCAGCATCAGGCAGCCGTGCTCGCGCGCGATCTGGGCGACGGCCTCGACCGGGTTCAGCACGCCGGTGGACGTCTCGGCGTGGACCATCGCGACGACGTCGGCCGGCATCTGCTTCAACTGCCGCCGCACCATCTCGGGATCGACGGCGCGGCCCCACGGCACCTCGAGGCGTCCGACGATGCCGCCGTAGCGCGAGCACAGATCGGCGAGGCGCTCGCCGAAGTAGCCGGTGACGATCACCAGGACGTGCGTGCCTTCGCGCACCAGGTTGGCGACGGCCATCTCCATGCCGGCCGAGCCCGTGCCGGACACGGCGAGGCTGTAGCCGTCGGCGGGCGCCAGGAAGACGCGGCCGAGGCGCGCCCGCAGGTCGTCCATGATCTTCAGCATGTCCGGATCGAGGTGGCTCAGGACAGGCGCTGCCATCGCCCGCATGATGCGCGGCGAGACGGGGCTGGGACCGGGACCGAGGAGCAGGCGTTCGACGTCGGGGAGATTGGACATGAGGATCAACTGACGGTGAGGGCTTCCGCCCGTGTGGACAGCGTGTCGAAGAGGCAGGCGGATGGTGCGGAGCCCGTCGCCTTCGAGCGGCACGAGCGGCCGCCGCGGCTGTCCCGGCTCGTAGCCGGCCAGCGCCATCGCCGCCTTCAGTCCGGGGACGCCGAAGCCGGTGGTCACCGCCGCGGCGAGCGGGGCCAGGGCCCGCTGCAGCGACAGCGCGTCGTCGTGCCGGCCGGCGCGGGCCAGCTCGTAGAGCCGCACGCACAGATCGGGGACGACGTTGGCGACGGCGACGATGCCGCCGGTGGCGCCGACCAGCAGGCTGGCGTAGAGCGAGGCCGCGGCGCCGACGACGACGGGGAAGCCGGCCGGCAGCGCGCGACGACGAGCTCGCCCACGACCGCGACGTCGCCGCTCGATTCCTTGATGCCGGCGATGTTCGGGTGCGCCGCCAGCTCCTCGACGATGGCCGGCGTCAGCGTGACGCCGGTCGCCTGCGGCATGTTGTAGAGCACGACCGGGACCGGCGAGCCGTCGGCGATGGCGTGGTAGTGCGCGATCAGCGCGGCCGGCGTCAGCTGGTTGCGATAGACGGACGGCGTCAGCACCAGCACGGCGTCGGCGCCGACGCGGGCCACCGCCCGGGAGAGCGCGATGACGTCGCGGGTGGCCTGGCGTCCGGTGCCGACGAGCAGCACGCGATCGGCCGGCACCGCCTCGCGGGCCGCGTCGACCAGCCGGACCGCTTCCTCGTCGCGGATCAGCGGCGCTTCGCCGTTGGTGCCGAGCAGGACGACGCCGCGCAGGCCGGTGCGCATCCAGCGCTCGCAGTTGGCGCGCATGGCGCCGACATCCACCTCGTCGTCCACGAATGGCGTGGCGACGGGAGGGAGGATCCCGGCCAGGTTCAAGAGCACGCCGACATTGTATCGGTTCGTGCCGGCGGATCAGCGCGGATCGCGGCGCGGATCGAGCGACAGGCTGGCGAGGTTGATGGCGAACACGACCGTGACCACCGCCCCGGCCGCAGCGAGCAGCCACGGCGCGTCGCTCAGCACCGCGATGTCGCTGGCGTCGTGGAGCAGCGTGCCCCAGCTCGGCGCGTCCGGCGCGAAGCCGAGGCCGGCGAACGACAGCGTCGTCTCGGTGAGGATCGCCGCCGGCAGGAGCTGCAGGCCCTGCAGGCGCAGGAAGCCCAGCGTGGCCGGCGCCAGGTGGCGCCACACCACGCGCGCCGGCGACGCGCCCAGCGCGCGCGCCGCGACGGCGAACTCCTGCAGCGCCTCGCGCGCGACGATCGCCCGGACACCGCGGGCGACGATCGGCCAGCCGGTCAGCGCCAGCACGGCGGTGGTCATCGTGAACACCACCGACGGCGGAATGGTCGACGGCAGCGTGGTGCGCGCCGCCAGCACGACGTAGAGGACCGGCAGCACCAGCACCAGCTCGGCGGCGCGCATCGCGATGGTGTCGACGACGCCACCGGCGTAGCCGGCGACGAGCCCGATGGCCAGTCCGAGCACCAGCGCGCCGAGGCAGGCGGCGACCGCCACGCCGAGCGATCGCCGGGCGCCGAGGATCAGCCGCGCCCAGCCGTCGCGCCCGAGCCGATCGGCGCCGAGCGGGCAGCCACGGGCCCGGCGTCCGCGTCGAGCGGTGCGATCAGCCGGCCGCGGACGAAGAAGCCGAGCGGCACCGGACGCGTCCGGTCTTCCGCGAAACGGCGCTCCAGGCGATCGACGACGCGCAGCGGATAGACGAACGGCCGCAGGTGCCAGCGGCCGTCGGCGTCGACGACGTGCGGGAGCATCGGCGGCGCCAGCACGTGCTCGCGGAACTGCGTCGTCGGATCGTTGGTGGCGAGCAGCGGCGCGGCGAGCGCGGCGGCGGCGACGAGCGCCAGCACGACGAGGCCGATGCGCGTCGCGAGGCGGCGCCCGCGGCCGGCGGCCGGGCCGATCGCCGTGTCGGGCCCCAGGACCGTCACGACGTGGCTCCCGGGCGCAGGCGCGGATCGAGCCACCACGCCAGCACGTCGCCGAGCGTCGTCCACACGGCGAGGAAGGCCGCCGCGGCGGCGCCGCAGCCGGCGGCGAGCGGGATGTCGCGCGTCGCCAGCGCCTCGAACATCAGCCGGCCGAGGCCCGGCCACGACGTCACGAGCTCGACGGCCAGCGAGCCGCTCAGCAGCGTGCCGGCGGCGAGCCCGAGCACCGACGCCACCGGCGATGCGGTCGGCCGCCACAGGGCGCGCCACAGCCAGCGGCCCAGGCCGACGCCGCGGGCGCTGGCCGCCAGGACGTGCCGGGCCGCCGTGCCGTCGGCCACCGCGGCCTGCTGCAGGCGTTCGAGCGACGCCGCCAGCGGCAGCCCCAGCGCCAGCACCGGCACGATCAGGTGGTGCGCGACGTCGACGAGGCGAGCGGCCAGCGACCACTCGTCGGCGCCGGCGCTGTGCATGCCGCCGGCCGGGGCCCAGCCGGTGCGCACGGCGACGACGGTCAGCACGAGCGCGATGAGGAGCGGCGGCAGCGAGAAGAGCAGCAGCGAGATGGCGCCGACGGCGCCGGCCAGGCGCGGGAAGCGGCCGCTGCCCGACGAGCAGGCCGAGCGGGACGCCGATCGCGATGGCGAGGGCGAGGGCGGTGCCGGCGAGCAGCGCCGAGTTCGCCGCCCGCGTCGCCACCAGCGAGCGGACCGGCTGGCCGTAGCGGAACGAGGTGCCGAAATCGAGGCGCAGCGTCGGGCCGATCCAGCCGGCGACGCGGGCCAGCACCGGGCGATCGAGGCCGAGGCGAAGGCGCTCGCGGGCGATCTGCTCGGCGGTGGCGCCTTCGAGCTGCGCTTCAGTGGTGACGTCGCCCGGCGCGAGGCTGGTCACCGCCACCATCGCCGAGGACGCGGCGAGGACCAGCGCGACGAGCAGGCACGCGCGCGCGACGAGGAAGCGCCACACGATGGGGGTCAGGGCGGCCGCGTCAGCGCGGCGGCGCGAGGCGCATCGTATCAGCGCGCCAGAGCAGGTAGGGGTGGATCACCGCCGGCTCGAGGCCCTGGACGCGCATGCTGGTCGCCGTGACCAGCGACGGCGCCGCGAAGCTGATCGTCGGCAGCTCGGTGGCCAGGATCTGCTGGACGCGCGCGAAACGCACGCGGCGCTCCCGCTGGTCGGTCAGGCCGGTCAGCTCGTGCATCAGCCGATCGATCTCGGCCTCCCACGGCGTCGCCGGCGTCTTCTGCCGCGGGTGCCAGACGTGGAAGCTGCCCGAGCTGAGCCAGTAATCGAGGTTGATCGACGGATCGGTGTCGCCGGCGGAGACGGCGAAGTAGGCCGCGTCGTAGGTCCCCTTCTCGAGGCGCTCGCCCAGCGCCGGCACGTCGAGCGGCACCACGTTCACCGTCAGCCCGACGTCCTCGAGGTCGGAGGCGATCACCTCGGCGGCGCGCTCGCGGATGGCGTGGCCGCGCTGGGTGAGCAGCTCGATCGTCAGCGGCTTGCCGGCCGACGTCTCGTAGATGCCGTCGGCGTTGACGTCCGTGAGCCCGGCGCCGGTGAGGAGCGCGCGGGCCTTGGCGATGTCGTGGGCGATAGTGGGGCAGCTTGTCCGCGTGCCAGTGGCGATTGCCGGGCGGCACCGGTCCGTTCGCGACGACCCCGGCCCCGAGATAGACCGTGTTGACGAACTCGGCGCGGTCGACGGCATGGGCGACGGCCTGCCGCACCGCCGTGGTGAGCCAGGGGCGGGCCGGCGCCGGCTTGCGCGCGTCGGGACCGAGATTGAACCAGAGGGCGTCCTGGTCGACGGCCGGACCCAGGTCGAAGAGGCGGACTTTGCCCGCGGCCTCGAGGGCCCGCATCGCCTTGATGTCGTCGGGGCGGACGTCGGCGTTCATGATGTCCAGCTCGCCGGCCTCGAGGGCCAGCCGCTCGGCGTCCTGGGACGGGATGATGCGCAGCGTCAGGCGCTCGATGGCGGGCTGGATGCCGGGCCCGCGGGCGCCGTAGCGCGGGTTGCGCGCCAGCTCGATGCGCTCGCCCGGCGTGTAGGAGCGCAGCACGTAGGGGCCGAGGCCGACGATGTCGGCCGGCGGCGTCGCCGTCGACCACGCCTTGGCGAACTCGCCCTTGGCGAGGGCGTCGCGCAGCTTGTGCGCCGGCAGGATCGGGAGGGCGTTCAGCAGGCGCAGCCCCGGCCCGAACGGGGCCGGCAGCGTCAGAACCACCGTCTGGGCGTCGACCTTCTTCACCGCGATCGGCTGCCCGTTCACTTTGAGGCTGCTCGCCAGCGGGCCTTCACCCTTCGGGTCGTAGAGCGCCGCGAAGGTGAAGACCACGTCGTCGGCGGTGAAGGGCGCGCCGTCGGAGAAGACCACGCCCTGGCGAAGCGTCAGCGTGTAGGTCCGGCCGTCCGGCGCCAGCGTCCACGCGGTGGCCAGGGCCGGCTCGATCTCCTGGGTCTGGTGATTGAGCTGCACCAGACGGGCGTGCAGCAGCAGGGTGATGAGGCCGGTGGCGCGATCGCCGGTGGCGAACCGGTTGAACGAGCGCGGCTCGGCGCGGAAGGCGGCGACGACCGGCCTTTGCGGCGGCGCCGGTGGCGCCTCGGAGCGGCCGCACGCTGCGATGAACACCGGGGAAGTCCCGGCGAGGACGATCAGGAGGCCTGAAGGGATGCGGCGGCGCAGCGAAAGCATAAGGGTCATCCCTACGAGGGCAGTCGAGTTTGACGGCGAGCCGGTCAGGACACAAGCCAGGCGACGTCCAGTCTGCCTAAGCCTAGTCCGCACAGTCATTACCAGGTATACGTCTGGTCCAGATCCAGGCTTGCGAGGCATCGCCTGCCTTGGCGCCGGCCCAATCGGTGCTGCCGACGCAGACCCGCGCTTTTGTCATCGGACGATCAGAGTGGAAACAAGAGGGCCGCTCGAGCTGGGCGATTCTGTTCGGTCATTTCTAGACAAACGTTTCAATGACTGCGCACCCAGTCCCGTGTGCGGGTTGCAGTTTCTGCGATCTGGCACAAGTCCTGCTCTGAGGCTCTGCCATACGCGAGTGCTCCTCAGCGCTCTTTTGGCTCCGACAGACTGGGACGGTTTTCAGATGGTGCGCTCTACTTCCCCCTCCAACAAGCTTGCTGGCCTGTCCCTCGCATTCGAGGAAGGCCGCACGTCCGTGTGCGTCGCCGTGATGGTGGCCGTATGGCTGCTGTGGGCGATGGTAGGCGTGGCGATCGCCGACAGTCCTCGGACGTTCCGGGCGCGCGTCGCGCACGACGTGGCCGACCGGGTGGCGCGCGGTGAGCGCAGCCGCCTGATTCTTCCGGGTTCGCCTGACGCGGTGCAGGCGCTGATTCAGCGGCACGGGCTGAAGGTCGAGCGCCGGCTGCGTTCGGGGGCGGTCGTCAGCGTGGACCAGGCCACGATGGCGTCCCTCGCGGCCGACCCGGCGGTCAGCGCGCTGGCCGCCGATCGGCCGGTGTATTCGACGATGTCCACCACGACCGAAGCCACCGGCGCGCAGCAGGTGTGGGCCGGCCTCGACGCCGTCGGCCGCTACACCGGCCAGGGCATCACGGTCGGCATCATCGACTCGGGGATCGCGCCGCGCACCGAGCTGCGCGACCGCGTCGCCGTCAACGTCGACTTCGTCGACGGGGCCCGCGGCGCCGGCCGCGACTTCTACGGCCACGGCACCCACATCGCCGGCATCATCGCCGGCAACAGCGTCCTGCCGGGCGGCGTCCGCGGCATGGCGCCGGGCGCGCGCCTCATCAACCTGCGGGTGCTCGCCGCCGACGGCAGCGGCCAGTCGAGCGACGTCATCGAGGCGATCGACTGGGCCATCGAGAACAAGGCGCGCTACAACCTCCGCGTCCTGAACGTCTCGCTGGGCCACCCGGCGATGGAAGCCGCCGCGGACGACCCGCTGGTGCAGGCCGTCGAGCGCGCCGTGCGCGCCGGCATCGTGGTCATCTGCTCGTCCGGCAACCTCGGCAAGCACCCCGTGACCGGCCAGCCGATCGTCGGCGCCATCAGCTCGCCCGGCAACTCGCCGAGCGTCATCACCGTCGGCGCGCTGAACACCAAGGGCACGCCGCAGCGCTCGGACGACGAAGTGGCCAGCTACAGCTCGCGCGGCCCGACCTACGGTGACGGCTTCGTGAAGCCGGACCTGGTCGCCCCGGGCAACAAGATCATCTCGCTGGCCGCGCCCGGTCTCGAAGCTGTGGCTGGAGCACCCGGAGCAGCGCCGCGGCCTGCTGGGGATGAACCTCGAACTGAGCGGCACCAGCCAGTCGGCCGCGGTCGTCGCCGGCGCCGCCGCCCTCGTCCTCCAGGCCAACCCGAACCTCAACCCCCGTCAGGTGAAGCTGGCCCTGCAGGGCACGGCGTCCTTCATGCCGCAGGCCGGCGTCATCGCCGCCGGAGCGGGCAGCCTGAACGCCGCCGCCGCCGTCCGCATGGCCAAGCTGGGCCCGGCCGCGCGGATCTCGACGCTGCGCATCGGCGGTGAGACGTGTCACGAGCGGAAGCTCGGCTTTTGAGGGCGCGAGTGCCCGCATGACCGGCGTGGCGGCGAGCACCATCGTCTGGGGCGACACGCATCGTCTGGGGCGACACCATCGTCTGGGGCGACACGCATCGTCTGGGGTGACAGCATCGTCTGGGGCGACACGCTCGTCTGGGGCGACAGCATCGTCTGGGGCGACAGCATCGTCTGGGGCGACACGCATCGTCTGGGGCGACACGCATCGTCTGGGGCGACACCATCGTCTGGGGTGACACGCTCGTCTGGGGCGACAGCATCTGGTCTGGGGCGACACGCATCGTCTGGGGTGACAGCATCGTCTGGGGTGACTAGCTCACTCGGCAACGTCGCGAATTGTGGACTAGGCCGTCTCAACCGCGACAGATTGAGGAATTGAGATGAATCCCATTATCGTTTGGACTGATTAGTCGCGAGCCGCATCGAGCGGCCCGTGCCGTGGCCCGATGGGGCTGCGCGTCGCAGCGAAGGTCTGAGTCGTGGACTTTCGAGTCCGTGTCTACGTGTGGTGCGTGATCCTGCTTGGCGGCGCTCGCCGTGGCCGACGCCGGTGCGCCTAGTAGTACGGATTTCCCAGGCGCTCCATTGGCTAGTTCGTCGCCGGCCTGACGGTTGTCAGCGGTACCGCGACCGTCCGGCTGCCAAATGTCAAGGCCGAGATCTCGATCTCGGAGACGTTCGTCTTCTCAGCGGTCCTGATCTTCGGGCCCGGCGCCGGTGTCCTCACGGTCCTTCTCGACGCGGCCATCATCAACCTGAAGATGGCCAGCAAGCGGAAAGCGCTGCGCTTCGATCGCGCGCTATTCAACCTTGCGGCACCCAGCCTGGCGTCTGGCTGGGCGGCAATGTCATGGCCCTGGCCGGCATCCCACCGGTGCAGCGGCTGCCCGACGGGGACACGATCGGCCTTCCGCGACTGATCGGTCCCGCTTGTTCGGCTTTGCCCTCGTCTATTTTGCGTTCAATAGCGGCCTGGTTGCACCGTTGCATCGGCTTCGCTCAGCGCGACCTCCCCGTATCGCGTCTGGCAGGACCACTTCGCCTGGCTCTCGCTCAACTACTTCGGCGGCGCGTCGATTTCGTCGCTGCTGGTCGTCGTCTACTCAGACGGATCAGGCTGGACATTTCTCGCCGTAGTCGTCCCGCTGCTGCTCATCCTCTACATGACGTTCCGAGAGTCGATGGCGCGGGTGGCCGACGCCAATCATCACATCGGCGAACTGAACCAGCTGTACTTGGCCACCGTTCAGACGTTGGCTGCCGCGATTGACGCGAAAGACCAGGTAACGCATGGTCACATCAAGCGAGTGCAGAACTACGCCCGCGAGCTCGCCGTGGCCATCGGAATCAAGAACGAGGTCCAGCTGAAGGCGATTCAGGCCGCGGCCGTTCTACACGACACCGGTAAGATCGCCATTCCGGAAGCGATCCTGAACAAGCCTGGTCCGCTCACAAGCGACGAATTCGAAGTAATGAAGCAGCACGCGGCTCATTGGCGCCGACATCATTTCGTCCGTCAACTTTCCCTATCCAGTTGAGCCGATCGTTCGCTACCACCACGAGAACTGGGACGGAAGCGGATATCCGGAAGGACTCATGGGCACGGAGATTCCGATCGGTGCACGCATTCTTGTCGGTCGTAGACTGCTTCGATGCGTTGACGTCGGATCGTCCGTACCGGAAGCAGCTCAGCGACTCAAAGGCGATTGAGATCCTGTTGGCGCGGCGAGGCGTGATGTACGATCCGCTAGTGGTCGACACCTTTCTTCGCGTTCACCAGCAATTGGCGCGATCGACCAGGTCAACGGATGCAAGTCAGGCGGTAGTGTCCTTACCCGATGTTGGGTTGGCTCTGTCGGCCGAGCCAAGCCACAACTGAACTAGGCTGAGGCGTGTCGAAGGCATCAAACAACATTGAACTGGCGCGCGACTACCTCGCGGCAGGCCGGTTTGGCGATGCGCTGCGAGCGATCCAGACACTAGGCTCCTCCGATTCTCCGGAGCACTGCCTTCGTCGTTGCCGAGACCAGATGGCGAGTCGGTCATCTCCCCGCAGCCTTCGCCGCACTTGATCGATGCGCGAATGTTAAGAGCCCGAGCATCGAGCGGCGGATAATTGAGCTGCGCGCCAGTCTGGTGCGGGAAGAAGGGCGAACAAAAGATGCGATAGCCCTCTTCAATCAGTGCATAACGCAGGCCGAGGCCAATCAGGATCTGGCGCAGATATGTCGGGCGCAGCTGGGCCTGTTCAATGCCTTGCTGGAGCAGTATGGATCGCAGGCGTGCGAGTCCCTGGCCACTGAGCTCCGCCGGAACGTGATCCGCTCCGGCGAGCCTTTGTTGTTCGCCTTGCTCCATCGACAGTTTGCTGAGTTCGAGGCTCGCGGCGGAAACAGCTCGCGCGCGTTTAGGCATCTTGAGGCAGGTTTCAAAAGCGTTGAGGCAAGCCAGAATCCTTGGCTGCTGGGGTCGTTGTGGATCGTGCAGTCTTCTGTTGAGGGCCTAAACGGCTCGGTATCCGAGGCGCTGCGAAGCGCGCGCAGAGCGCGGGATTTCTCGAAGATTTCTGGGCACGAGAAAACGAAGTGGGCGGCGCTGAGCAACATCGGGTACCTGAGCATTTGGGCTGGTAACTGGGAGCAGGCCGAGGCTGCGTTTGCGGAATTGGCGGCCGGTCCGCCAAAGGCGAGCCAGATGTGGCTGTCAGTCGTAGACTCGCAGGCCCAACTTGCGTTGGCGCGCGGCGACTTCGAGAGCTGCGATCACCTGCTGGCGGCGGGAGAGACGGAACTCCGTTTGCGAGACTGTGCCTTAACCGCTTGGCCACAGATTGAATTTCGCCTTGTTCGCGCGCGGCGCGAATCGGCGGCCGATAGGTATCAGAACGCCCTGGCTATCATTCTCGGGAGCCAATCGGTCGTCGACAAGCGAGGAGACTCTTACCTTCGCGCCGAGTGGGCCTTGGAGCGCGCCATTCTATCGATCCGACTTGAATGATCTTCCAGGTGCGGGTAGCGCGCTCGATGATTTCATTGCGCTGACAGACGGGACCGATGTTGGTCGACGCGGCGATGTGCATTGGCTCAGAGGCCAGCTGGCACGAGCCAATGGCGAACGAGCTAAGGCCGAGGCGGAGTTCTCGCGGGCGTCCAGAATCTGGAGCGATTTGGGCGGACATAGTCCGTATAGGCACCTCCCGAATGACCCAAACGATGCCGGCGAGATCGCAATCGAAGGCGATGCCACCAGCACGGCGACGCTCTTGGCGCTGGGAGGACATCCGAGATTGCTTGGCCGTGAGGCGGCAGAACTTGTTGGCGTCGCGCGCAACGCGCTGAGACTGCGAGTGGTGGCCGGACCTCCCGGTTCGCGCAGAACAACTTTCGATCGCCAACGGCCTGAAGCGACACCACAGAAGACGCCGACCACCGTCGTACTCCTCGGGGATGACGATGGCACCCCGTATCAACTACAGATCTACGGGTCCGAAGCTCCCGGGGCTCGCGCGACAGTATGCGCCGTCGCATCGATCGTTGAAGCCGCCGTTGGGCTGGCACGCCTGAGGCGGGACGAGAAGTATCGCACCTCGCTTTGGCCGGTTGAAGAAGGCCTCATGCTCGAGGGCAACGTGTTCGTTGCTCCTCGGATGCGGGAGATTCACTCGATGGCGCGCCGGGTTGCGCCGTCCGATCTGCCGGTGCTCATCACCGGCGAGACGGGCTCAGGCAAGGAGATCATCGCGCGGGAGGTCCACGACTCCTCTCCGCGCGCCGCCAAGAGCTTCGGCGTGCTGGTCTGTTCGGCAGTGCCGCGGGAGATGCTCGACAGCCACTTGTTCGGTCATCGGCGCGGTGCGTTCACGGGGGCGATCGACAACTTTCTCGGGCGTGATCCGGGCCAATGAGGGCGGCACGCTGTTCCTCGACGAGATCGGCGAGGTCAGCCTCGATCTTCAGGTGAAGTTGCTGCGGTTCCTCGAGACCGGCGAGGTGCACCCGCTTGGAGAGACCAAGCCGGTGAAGGTGGACGTGCGGGTCATTGCGGCGACCAACCAGCCGCTCGAAGCCCTGATCAAGGAGGGGCGATTCCGCGAGGACCTGTTCTACCGCCTGAATGTCGTGCGCATCACGATCCCGCCGTTGCGCGAGCGCCGTGAGGAGATCCTGCCGTTCTTCGAGCGCTTCCTGATGCGGGAGTGCGCACGGATCGGCCGCCCGGTTCCGAACCTGTCGGACCAGGGCGTCGAGCACCTGCTTCTCTACAACTGGCCCGGCAACGTGCGGCAACTGCTCAACGAGGTCAAGCGCGTCCTGGCCACGCTGCCACTGGACGCGGAGATCACGCCCGCTGCGCTGTCGTCCGACATCGCCGAAGAGCGGCAGGCGGCCATCGCGAAGGCGGTTGCGGCTTCGCCGAACCAGATGCTGGTGCGCACCGACCAACCGCTGGCGGCGGCGATCGAAGAAGTCGAGCGCGCGATGCTGAAGGGCGCCCTGGCCAGCAGTCCGGATCTCGAGGCCGCGGCCGAGAAGCTGGACATCACCCGCAAAGGCCTCTTCCTCAAGCGACAGCGTCTCGGCCTCGAGTAGGCAGTGGGCCGCCCGGGCCGCACGGAGTTGCCTTCCACTGCGGGACAGCTGGAGTAGGCTAGCCCGGCCGCGGCGTTCCGCCTCGGATCTGAGGGAGACCGCATGACCTTCGTACAGCGAATGCTCTGGGCCGGCCTGCTGGTCGCGGCGCTCGGCGCCGCGCCACGGGCGCAGACCGCCGACCGAGCCCGTCGTCTTCATCCACGCCGGCGCGCTGCTCGATCGCCCCGGCCAGGCGCCGCGCGGGCCGTCCACGATCGTCGTCCGCGGCGGACGCGTCGAATCGGTGCGCGACGGCCACGTCGCGCCGACCGATGGCGCCCGGCTCGTCGACCTCAAGGGCCAGTTCGTGCTGCCCGGGCTGATCGACGCCCACGTCCACATCTTCAGCGGACGACAACAAGATGCGGGCCCGGTTCGAGGTCAACAACCGCGACGTCGAGGATGCCCTGCTCATCGGCGTCGACAACGCCCGCCGGACGCTCGAAGCCGGCTTCACGACGGTGCGGGACCTCGGCTCCGACGTCCACAGCATCACCGCCCTGCGCGACGGCATCGCCGCCGGCCTCGTGGCCGGACCGACGATTGTGGCGGCCGGGCGCTGGCATCTCCGGGTCGGGTGGGCACGCCGACGGGGCCAACAACACCAATCGGGACATCGAGGCGCTGCGGCGCGCGCGCGCCACCAACACCTGCGACGGCGCCGACGACTGCCGGCGCGCCGTGCGCCTGCAGATCTCGCAGGGCGCCGACGTCATCAAGTTCACCGCCACCGGTGGCGTGATGAGCAACGTCGCCGGCGGCCTGGGCCGGCAGCTGTTCGACGACGAGATGAAGGCCATCGTCGACACGGCCCGCCTCTACGGCCGCAAGGTCGCCGCCCACGCGCACGGCGACGACGGCATCGCGGCGGCGCTCCGCGCCGGCGTCGACTCGATCGAGCACGCCACCTTCACCAACCCCGAGACCAACGCCCTGTTCAAGAAGTCCAACGCCTGGCTGGTGCCGACCATGGTCGCCCCGCACGCCGCGCTGGCGCAGGCGCGCGCCGGCACCACCAGCAAGGCGACGCTGGCCAAGGCCGAGGAGACCGTCGCTCGCCCACAACGACAACATCGCCAAGGCCATCAAGGACGGCGTCCGCATCGCCTTCGGCACCGACTCGGGCGTCTCCGAGCACGCCAAGAACGCCAAGGAGTTCGCGCTGCTGGTCAAGGCCGGGATGACCCCGGCGGCGGCTATCCGCGCCGCCACCATCGACGCCGCCACGCTCCTCGATCGTGCCGGTCAGCTCGGCTCGATCGAGCCGGGCAAGAGCGCGGACATCATCGCCGTCGCGACCAGCCCGCTCGACGACGTCACCGTCCTCGAGCGCGTCCGCTTCGTGATGCGCCAGGGCGTCGTCCACGTCCTCGACGGCGCGCGCCAGGCGTTTCCGGTGCCGCTCACCGGCTCAGCGCGCGAGATGTTTAGTCCGGACCTCGAGGCGGCGGCCGAGAAGCTGGACATCACCCGCAATGGGCGCGCCGGTCGGAAAGTGATCCAATCGCCGCTCGGAAAGTGATCCACCTGGATCCGCGCCGTCATCGCGCCCCGGCCGGTATGTCGCCAGTTGTCCCGAAGCCGGCTGCCGCGGTCATCCCCGACGCTGTGTTGATGGACCACGTACCATCGTCGGGGCGGCTGACGACGAGATCGAGCTTGCCATCACCGTCCCAGTCGAGCGGCATGGGCAGCCCGTGGGTGTGCGCCTTGGTGCTCGTGGCGGCCGTGGCGCCGTCGCGGAGGAAGAAGGTGCTGTCGCGGCGGCGATAGAGGACCTGGTCGGCTTTGGCGCTCGCCCACGAAGTTGCCGGCGAGCGGCGTGTCGCCGGCCTGGCCGAACGCGCTCGACAGGACCGCCACCGCGGTGCCGTTCATTTCGGCGGCATACCATCGGCCGGTCGACGGCCGCCACACGCCCAGCTCGATGTCGCCGTCGCCGTTCCAGTCCGCTGGTACGGGGATGTCGCCGACGACGCCGAACGGCACCACGACCAGCGATTCGCGCCCGGCGCGGATGTGCCAGCTGCCGGTGCTCGGCCGGAACACCGCGAGATCGTCCCGGCCGTCGCCGGTGTAGTCGCCAGGAACGGGGATGTCCCCGCCGCGGCCGAGGACGTAGGTCTCGGTCTCCCCCGTATCTTTGACCTGGATGCGCCAGGTGCCGGTCGATGGCTGCCACGCCGAGAGCTCGGCCTTCCCGTCACCGTCCCAGTCGAGCAGCGCGGGAACGCCCGCCGAGAGCGGAAACGGCACGGTGACGGTGCCACTCTTGGTGCGGACCAGGAACATGCTGGATTCCCGGTAGAGCACCAAGTCCGAGAGGCCATCGCCGTCGTAGTCGCCGCTGCCACCGTGCACGTAGTGGGCGGTCCAGCGCGGCCAGCTCGCGACCCGGGTCACGTACTGCGGCATGGCTGGGTCGTAGCCGGAGTGAGCGTTGAAAAGGAAGCCATGGAAACCGGCTGCCGCACCCACCCGGCCCCCGTTGTTTTCGTCGACGATCCAGGTATCGATGATCGTGCCGTCGCCTCGAATCCTGGTGTTGAGCACCCAGGCGCCACCCGGGAAGTCCTTCCAATGGGTCAGCACGAAGCCCCCCGGCCCGGTCGAGACCTTGTGCGAAAAACCCGACGAGTGCGAATCCAGACCGCTGACTTCCTTCACGACTTGTGGTACCGGCGCCGACGACAGGAGGCGTCCGGTAAAGTCGACGGGGTCGTGGTAGACCGCCAGATACCGGTTGGCGGACGCATCGAACGCCACCGAGACGTCCCCCTCCAACGACAACGTCTTCGTAATGACGAACTCCGCCGTCGATGCCATGTCGGGGGCGAAGGTGCGGCCGCGGAGCTCGCCCCCGAAGTGCCAGGCCACGAGGAAGCGATCGAGGCGTGGATCGTATGCCACGTCCGGCGCGATCGTTTGTCCTATGGCGCGGCCGTTGACCTGCGCCTCGCCGAGAACGGTGCCGGTTTCGTCGAGGGTCACGCCGATGAGGGACGCCGGCTCCCGCCAGTGGAGCCAGGTCGCGAAGAACGACGTGTCGCCGTTGCCGTGCTCGCGAAAGTTCCGGGCCACGATCCTGGGCCAGTGTCCTTGCCCGTAGGTCAGCTCGCCGCCGACAGGCGTGCCGTCGGAGGCGAGTTTCCGTCCCTGGATCTCGTCGTGTTCCACGTCGTTCCAGAGGACCATGTACGAGTTGGTGTGCAGGTCGTAGGCCACGCGGGGGCAGATCGACAGCCCCTTGTCGCTGACGAGGTAGGAGGGACCGACCGGATCGCCGTGCTCGAAGAATCTCCGGCCTCGGATGTGTTTGTACGGGAGGTCGTCGGGATTCGGCGCGTCGAACACCAGCAGGAACTCGCCACGGTCCCAGTTGTAGGCCACGTCCACGAACTCCCCGAGCCCGTCGAGGTAGCCATGCTCATAGGTCGTCGTCGCACCGAGCAGCGGATCGATCGTCACCGGGAACTGGGCGCCCTGCAGCGCGGCGCCGTCGAGCACGAGATCGAGACGGTCGCCGTCCAGTTCGGCGCGAACGGGCAGCGGCCGTCGCGCGGCGTCGAAGGCCACGGGCTTGCGATAGGTCAGCGAGGCGGGGTCCGTACCGAACTCCAGCCCACCATCGCGATGGCGCCGGCCGCCGTCGAACACCACCTGACCTCGGATACGGACATCGCCCTCTCCGATCGGGCGTTCGGCCAGGACGAAGATCTGCTCGATGCCGTCGCGCTCACCCTCATAGCGCTCGATGATGCCGGTTCGCACGAAGTCGACGATGTGATCGCCGAGCGGGCTGACGATGGGGGTGACCGGGTGAAGAGGTACGCTCGACGACCCGATGTCGAGGGAACGGACGCGATACTGCCACCTGAGGGTGTCCGGAGAGGCGCCCCGGATCCGCGGCGCGAAGCGCACGCCGTCGTCCTTCGAGAACGTTGCGCGGTAGGCATGGCTGGCGATGGCGAGCGACCCGTCGGGCAGCCGCCGCACCTCTTCGAACAGATGGGCCAGCGCCTGCTGCACCGGCCGGGAGGACAGGTCTGACGCGCGGGTGGACTCCATCGGAGCCGCGCCACGAGCGCTCGGGTGCCCCGAGAGCAGCCCGACACCGAGGGCGAAACAAACCATCGAAGCGTGCCGGACCCATCGCATGCGTGCCTCCCTCGTATCGAAAAGGAGCCCGAACTATGACGGGTCGCCTTCGCCGAATCACCACCTGATCGGGTGGGAATCTCCGGCCCGGGGATCGCCCGCTCGGCTTGCGCGCGGCCGCGTCCACACCCGGTACGTCCGGGACATATGCGCTGATCGCTCCGCTCTCTTCGGTCTCGAAGATCACGAGGTAGGTAGATGCCTTCATGGGACGCCTGTCTCCTCGTGAAATCGATCGCCTATTCGAAGCGCATTGACCCCATCGGATTGATGCGAGTGGCCCGCCGGGCCGGCAGCAGGCTGGCCAGGAGCGTCACCACGAGGAGCACCAGGCTGGCCGTGGCCAGCAGCCAGGGCTCGTGCGGCGAGACGCCAAAGAGCTGGCTGGCGAGGAGCCGGCTGGCCACGAACGAGCACACCAGGCCGATCGCCAGGCCGGCGACCGCCGTTCGCCCCGCCTGCAGCAGCACCAGGCCGAGCAGCCCGCGTGGGCTCGCCCCGAGGACCAGGCGCACGCCAAATTCCCGGGTCCGTTGCGCGACGTGAAAGGCGGCCACGCCGAAGGTGCCGACCGCCGCGATCCCCAGCGCCACGGCCGCGTAGGCCACCAGCATCAGCATCAGGAACCGCCGCTCGGCGACCGTCGCGGCGACGATGTCCGTCATCGCCGTGATGTCGCGTACGACGACCCGCCGATCGGTGGCCTGCACGGTGTCGCGCAGCAGCGGCGTCAACGTTTCTGGCGGGACGCGGCTGCGCACCACGACCTGGGCATCGCCGAACGCGTAGTGCAGGTAGAAGCGCGGCTGCGGCCGGTCCTCCAGCCGCACGTCGCGCGTGTCCTTCACCACGCCGACGACGTCGAGGACACGAGCTTGGTTGCCGATGGTGAAGCGCCCGCCCACGGCCGGGCGGCCGCGGAACAGCGCCGTCGCCGCCGCTTCGTTGAGGATCGCCATCCGCCCGACGTCGTCGTCCTTCAGGTCGGCGTCGCGGAAGTAGCGTCCGCCGAGCAGGGGAATGGCCATGGCCTGGAAATAGTCGTAGGCCACGAAGGTGCCCGCGAGTGACGGCCGGTCGGCCTCCGGCAGGGGAGTGTCGACCGCGTGTGCCTTCTCGGTGAAGGTCCACGTCCCGGTCAGCGGCGTCGAGGAAATCGTGCCCACGGCGTCGACGCCAGGGAGCGCCGCCAGCCGCCCGTGCAGCGCGCGATACATCCGCGACGTCGCCTCGCCGGTCTCGAAGCCGCGGGTCCGCAGGTCGAGCGCGATCACGGCGTGTGGTCGATAGCCGAGGTCCTGGCCGGTCAGGCGGCGAAAGCTCTCCAGCAGCAACCCAGCCGAGGTGAGCAGCACCAGCACCGCCGCGATCTGCCCCATGAGCAGCCGCTGCTGCCACGCTCGGATCCGCGGTCCCGCCGTCGTGCGCGTCCCCTGCGGGACCGCTGCCGCCACACCGACGCGCGACTGCCGCACCGCGGGCAGCAACCCGCACACGAGCGCGGTCACGAGGGACAGCCCGGCGGTGAACGCCACGGCGGCGAGGTCCACCGTCGCCTCGCGGATGAAGGGCACGTTGGCTGGCGCGAGCACACGCACGGCACGAAGAACGGCCTCCGCCAGGAACAGTCCCACCGCTCCGCCGAGCAGGGCGAGCAGGCTCGTCTCCAAGAGCGCCGCCTGCACGAGGCGTCGTCGGCTGGCCCCGAGCGCCACGCGCACCGCCATCTCGCCTCGCCGCGCTACGCCTTGCGCAAGCAGGAGGTTGGCGAGGTTGACGCAGCACACCAGCAGCACTGCCGCCACCGCAGCCGCAAGCATGGGGATGCCGTAGCGCGTCCGGCCGAGGACCTGGTCGCGGAAGCTCACCACATCGAAGGTCCAGCCCCGGTTGGTGTCGGGATGCTCCGCGGCCAGCCGCCGCCCCAACGCCGCCAGCTCGGTGCTCGCCGCCTCCGTCGTCGCGTCCGGCCTCAGGCGGCCGATCGGCAGGAACATTCGCGCACCACGTGAGGCGCGAGCCTCGCGGTCCACCTGCAGGGGGAACCAGAACGCCTGCCGGCCCGCCGTCAGCGTGGTGCCGGTGCCCGCCGATGGGGCCCGTCCCAGTGGAAACTGCAGCCCCGGCGGAAGCACGCCGACGACGGTGTAGACGGTCTCGTCCAGGCGGAAGCGCTGGCCGATGACGTCCGGCGCGCCGCCCAGGCGCGTCTGCCACAGCTCATGGCTGATCAGCACGACCGGGGCGGCGCCTTCCTCGGCATCGGCCGGCACGAGGAGCCGCCCCAACGCTGGACGAATCCTCAGGACGTCCGCGAGGTTGGCGCTGACGCCCAGCGCCGGCAGCTCTTCGAGCCGGCCGTCTCGCTCCCAGGTCGCGGCACGCGCCCCGAACATCGCCAGCGAGGCGAAGACTCGAGTCGTCCCGCGGATGTCCTCGAGGTCACGCCACGACACGCGATCGTCGATGCTGCCCGTTCGGGTGTCGACTTGCCACACCCACAGCAGCTGCTCGGGCGCGTCGAAGCCGAGCGGCCGCAGCAACACGGTCTTGGCAACGCTGAACACCGCCGTGTTGGCGCCGATTCCCAGCGCGAACGTCAGCACGGCGATGGCGCCGAACACCGGGCGACGGATCAGCTGACGGACTCCGTGGCGGAGGTCCTGCGCGAGACCGTCGAGCCACCAGAACCGGCGCCGGTTCCGTCCATCCGCTGCGAGCATCTGGGTGACATCCATCGATGGCCTCTGTTATACCGACGGTCATGACGATCAAGCGCTTGGAGTACGCGGACAGGTACCGGCTCTGCTATATGCGCGGCCCGGCCGGCATCATCGTCGCGCTGGCCGAAGAACTGGCCTGACGCGTCGTGCGGCGATGCCGTCAGGTGCGTGACGGCGCCGCCAGCGAGTAGCTCGTGCTGCGCCCGCCGCCGGCGTTCTGCACCAGCACACCGCGCTCCACCAGGTACTGGATGTCCCGCAGGGCGGTGTCGTGCGACGCCTTCGTCAGCGTCGCCCACTTCGACGTGGTCAGCTTGCCCTCGAAGCCGTCGAGGAGCTTGTTGATGACCAGCCGCTGCCGCTCGTTCAGCGGCACCTCGCGCAGCGCCTCCCACGTGCGGGCCTTGCCGATCACGCCGGTCAGCGTGCCCTGCGCGCCGCCGATGGCGCGCGTCAGGCAACCCAGGAACCACTCGATCCACGGCGTGACGTCGAGCGTGCCGCGCTGCGTCTGCTCGAGGATGCGGTAGTAGTCGGCCCGCTCCGCGCGAATCTGCGCCGACATGCTGTAGAACCGCTGCGGGCTGCCTTCCGATCGGGCCAGCGCCATGTCGGCGATGGCCCGGGCGATGCGGCCGTTGCCGTCGTCGAACGGATGGATCGTGACGAACCAGAGGTGGGCCTGCGCCGCTTTCAGCACCGGCTCGAGCGGATCGCGGTTGAACCAGTCGACGAACCGCTGCATCTCGCCATCGAGCCGCGCCGCGGCCGGCGCCTCGAAGTGCACCCGCTCGCGGCCGACCGGGCCGGACACGACCTGCATCGACGCCGTGCGGTCGTCCCGCCACGCGCCGACCGTGATGCGATGCATGCCGCTGCGTCCGGTCGGGAACAGGGACGCGTGCCAGCCGAACAAGCGCTCCAGCGTCAGCGGCTGCGTCGTAGCGCTGCGTCGCGTCGAGCATCATCTCGACGACGCCGTCGACGTGGCGGTCGGTCGGCTTCAGCCCGCCGATGTCCATGCCGAGGCGCCGCGCGACCGACGAACGCACCTGGTCGGCGTCGAGCGTCTCGCCCTCGATGTCGCTGCTCTTGACCACGTCCTCGGTCAGCGTGCGGAGCACGGCATCGGCCTGCAGCGGGAAGCCCAGCGCCTCCATCCGCCCGAGCAGCCGCCCCTGGACGTGCCTGGCCGCGGCCAGCGCTGGCGCCACGCGTTCGTGGTTCCAATCGAGGTGTGGCCAGCCGGGCAGTTCGTGGATGAACGCGGACATTCGACGCAACTCGTGCGTCTATTATGCTGAAAGTCAGGCGCCGTCAGCCATATTCAACGCATGTGGTGCGTCGATTGTCGCCATAATCGACGCATGAGCAGGCCACTCGCCGGCCCGGTGGGCACGCATGCGTCGGGCCCGGGCCGGCAGTCCCGTAGGTAGGTAGAATGGGTGGTTCGGAGCCGGCCAGCGGTCCCGACAGAAGCTGCCCATGACCGATTGGATTGCCGTTCGCGGCGCCCGCGTCCACAACCTGAAGAACATCGACGTCGACCTGCCGCGCGATCGGCTGGTCGTGGTCACCGGCCTGTCCGGCTCGGGCAAGTCGTCGCTCGCCTTCGACACCATCTACGCCGAGGGCCAGCGCCGCTACGTCGAGTCGCTCTCGGCCTACGCCCGGCAGTTCCTCGAGCAGATGGAGAAGCCGGACGTCGACCTGATCGACGGCCTGTCGCCGGCCATCGCCATCGAGCAGAAGACCACCGCCAGCAACCCGCGCTCGACGGTCGGCACCGTCACCGAGATCTACGACTACCTGCGCCTGCTGTTCGCCACCATCGGCGTGCCGCACTGCCCGAACTGCGGCGAGCCGATCACCTCGCAGTCGCTCGAGCGCATCCTCGACCTGGTGATGCTCTACCCGGCCGACGAGCGCATCAACGTGCTGGCGCCGATCGTCCGCGGCCGCAAGGGCGAGTTCAAGAAGGAGCTGGCGTCGCTGCGCCAGAAGGGCTTCATGCGGGCCCGCATCGACGGCCAGTTGCGCGCCCTCGACGAGGACATCGCCCTCGACCGCCGCCGCAACCACACCATCGAGGTGCTGGTCGATCGCCTGATCGTGAAGTCGGGCCTCGAGAAGCGGCTGATGGACTCGATCGGCGTGGCCCTCGAGCTGGCCGACGAGATCGTCGTCATCAACACCCTGGACGGCGGCGACCGGCTGTTCTCGCGCCGCATGGCCTGCACCACCTGCGGCCTGAGCGTGCCCGAGATGACGCCGCGCGCCTTCTCGTTCAACTCGCCGCAGGGCGCCTGCTCGACCTGCCAGGGCCTCGGCTCGACGTGGGACTTCGACCCGGCGCGCGTGGTGCCGGACGACTCGAAGTCGCTGGCCGAGCGGCGCCATCGCCACGTGGGCGGCGGGCGACAAGGCGCTGGTCGCCGGCGCCCTCGACCGGCTCGGCGAGGTCTACGGCATCGACCTGACGGTGCCGTTCGGCAAGCTGCCGAAGAAGCAGCGCGATCTGCTGCTGCACGGGCCCGAAGCGCAACGGCGCCGCCGCCGCGCCGGCCAAGCCCGCCGCGACCAAGAAGACCGCGGCCGCCAAGCGCAAGAGCGATCCGTTCGGCGAGGGCTTCGAGGGCCTGCTGCCCAACCTGCGCCGGCGTTTCGACGACGGCTCCTGGGGCGACCGCGAGACGCTCGAGCCGCTGCGCGGCCTGCGCACCTGCCCCGACTGCGAAGGCGAGCGCCTCCGGCCCGAGAGCCGGGCCGTCCGGGTCAAGGGCCAGACCATCTCCGAGTACGTCTCGCTGCCGATCTCGGACGCCCTGCGCGCCTTCGAGAGCTTCCAGTTCAGCGAGCGCGAGAACCTCGTCGCCGGCCGGCTGCTGCGGGAGATCTGCGACCGCGCTCCGCTTCCTCGACGACGTCGGCGTCGGCTATTTGACGCTCGGCCGCAGCGCGGCGACGCTTGTCCGGCGGGGAAGGCCAGCGCATCCGTCTGGCCACGCAGATCGGCGCCAACCTCACCGGCGTGCTCTACGTGCTCGACGAGCCGTCCATCGGCCTGCACCAGCGCGACAACCGCCGCCTGCTGGCGACGCTGTGCCGGCTGCGCGATCAGGGCAACAGCGTCATCGTCGTCGAGCACGACGAGGAGACGATCCGCACCGCCGACTACCTGATCGACCTCGGCCCGCGCGCCGGCGAGCACGGCGGCAAGCTGATCTTCCAGGGCCGGCCCGAGAAGCTGATCGACGGCAGCGGCGCCACCAGCGAGGCATCGCTGACCGGCGCCTATCTGCGCGGCGAGCGCCAGGTGGTCGAGCCGCGCGCGCGGCGGGCGGCGACCCGCGGCGCCATCGAGATCGTCGGCGCCACCCACAACAACCTGAAGCACGTGAACGTCGCGTTCCCGCTCGGGCTGTTCATCGCCGTCACCGGCGTCAGCGGCTCCGGCAAGAGCACGCTGGTCAACGAGATTCTCTACAAGAAGCTGGCGAAGGAGCTCTACCGCGCCCTCGACGAGCCGGGCGCGCACGCGCGCATCGACGGCCTCGAGCTGATCGACAAGGTGATCCAGATCGACCAGTCGCCGATCGGCCGCACGCCGCGCTCGAACCCGGCGACCTACATCGGCCTGTTCACCTTCCTGCGCGAGCTCTACGCGATGCTGCCGGACGCGCGGGCCCGCGGCTACAAGCCGGGCCGCTTCTCGTTCAACGTCAAGGGCGGCCGCTGCGAGGCCTGCCAGGGCGACGGCGTCACCGCCATCGAGATGCACTTCCTGCCCAACGTCTACGTGACGTGCGAGGCGTGCAAGGGCCGCCGCTACAACCGCGAGACGCTGGAGATCCAGTATCGCGGCCGATCGATCGCCGACATGCTGAAGCTGACGGTCGACCAGGCCCTGCCGCTGGTCGAGAACTTCCCGTCGATCGCCATCAAGCTGAAAACGCTGCAGAAGGTCGGCCTCGGCTACCTCGAGCTGGGGCAGTCGGCGACGACGCTGTCGGGCGGCGAGGCGCAGCGCGTCAAGCTGGCCCGCGAGCTGTCACGCCGGGGCACCGGGCGCACGCTCTACATCCTCGACGAGCCGACGACCGGGCTGCACTTCGACGACACCCGCAACCTCCTCGACGTGCTGCACCAGCTGGTCGAGCAGGGCAACACGGCGGTGGTCATCGAGCACAACCTGGACGTGATCCGCTCGGCCGACTGGGTGATCGACCTGGGACCGGAAGGCGGCGCCCAGGGCGGCAAGATCGTCGCGCAGGGCCCGCCGGAGACGATCGAGGGCGCTCGGGCGTCCCACACCGGCCGCTTCCTTCGCGAGCACCGCGAGGGCCCGAGCAAGGCCAAGCTGGCCTGAGTCAGCTCCGTGGGCGTGGCGCTACAGCCACAGCGTCCTCAGATCGCACTGTGGCTGTGGAGCCACAGTTGTAAGGATGTGGTTGCCGTCCCGTATCGGCCGTAATCGTACGTAAGTTGCTGATACGTATGCGTTTATCAGCGAATGGCAGATTTTTGACATGCTACGGCCCAGGTCTTGCTTCTGTTCCCGCGGCTTGCGGCCCGGCCAACCTCCCCGTGGCCGGGCACCATCTCTGGGCGTGGAATGACACCACAGCGGACTCTTCGTCGTGCGACATCGTGTACGGGCATCGGGCTCCACTCCGGTCACAAGGTCTCCCTGACCCTGCGCCCGGCGCCGGCCGATACCGGCATCCGCTTCCGTCGCGTCGACCTCGGCGGCGTCGAAGTTCCCGCCCATGTCTCCCACGTCTCCGGCATCAGCTACGCGACGGTGCTCAGCGCCGACGGCGTCCGCATCGAGACGGTCGAGCACCTGCTCTCGGCCCTGGTCAGCCAGGGCATCGACAACTGCATCGTCGAGCTGAACACGCAGGAAGTGCCGATCATGGACGGCAGCGCGGCGCCGTTCATCTACCTGATTCGCGAGGAGGCCGGCATCAAGAAGCTGGCCGCCGCCCGCAAGTTCATGAAGATCACGCGCCCGGTCTCGCTGACCATGGGCGACAAGCACATCGCCATCTACCCGGCCGACGACCTGAAGATCACCTACTCGATCTCGTTCGATCATCCGCTGCTGCGCCACCAGGCGCGCGCGATCACGATCACCGAGCAGAGCTTCGTCGACGAGATCGCGCCGGCGCGGACGTTCGCCTTCCTGAAGGAAGTCGAGACGCTGCGCCAGCAGGGCCTGGCCCTCGGCGGCTCGCTCGACAACGCCATCGTCGTCGGCGAGACGGGCATCCTCAACAACACGCTGCGCTACGAGGACGAGTTCGTCCGTCACAAGATCCTCGACGCCATCGGCGACCTCGCGCTCGTCGGCCACCCGGTGATCGGCCACATCGTGGCGCATCGCGGCGGCCATGCCCTCCACACCAAGCTCGCCGCCAAGCTGCTCGAAGAGCGTGACGCGTGGCAGCTGGTCGAAGTCCCGTCGTCGGAACCGGCGATCGCCGCCGGCCTCCCCGCGACCGGTCCGCGTCTAGCCTGCAGCCTCGTCTGCCTGCGCCAGCTCGATCTGCGTTGACCGCTGGCCGACGCTGACGCCGCGCTCGCCGCTGAGCTCGCATCGAGCGGCCGGAGGTGCAATGCTCCCCTGCGACGTGCGCGGTATCCCGCCGGCGCGATGGATGAGGACGGCTCTCATGCTGCAGCAGCGCATCAAGGCTCTGGTCGGCTCGCATTTCGCCGGCCGCCGGCTGCGGAGCGATTCACCCCTGCCGGCCGACGTGCAGGCGGACGCCGTCGGCCGCGCTCCGCGACGCTGGCCATGCTGCCGGACGACGCCCACGAAGCCGAGCTGATGGGCTTCAAGGTGGCGTTCCAGGACGCCGTCGTCTTCCGCTTCCTCTTCCACGAGATCTTCGTGGCGAGCACCTACTTCTTCGAAACGGAGACGCCGCAGCCGTTCATCATCGACGCCGGCGCCAACATCGGGATGGCCACGCTCTACTTCAAGCGGCTCTATCCCGAGGCGCGAATCGTGTGCTTCGAGCCCGATCCGGGCAACTTCGCGCTGCTGACGCGCAACGTGGAGACGAACGGCCTGGCCGGCGTCGAGGTGCACCAGGCCGCCGTCAGCGACAGCGAGACGCCGCTCGACGTTCTTCACCTCGACCGATGGCTCGCCGCTGCGGAACAGCACGATCCGCGCGCGCGTCGAGTCGCCGGAACAGATCGAGGTGCCGGCCGTGCGGCTCTCGACCTTCCTGCGCGGGGACGCCGATCTGCTCAAGCTGGATGTCGAGGGCGCCGAAGGCCGCGTGCTCGCCGACCTGATCGCCTCCGGCACGCTCGCCCGGGTGAAGCGGCTGCACCTCGAGTACCACCACCACATCGACGGCGGCCGCAACGACCTGTCGGCGACGCTCGCGCAGCTGGAGCAGGGCGGCTTCGGCTACCAGATGCGCGCCGACCAGCACAAATGGCCGGTGCCGCGCGCCTTCCAGGACATCTCGATCTACGCGTATCGGTGACGCCGGCGGACGACCGCGCCGGGCTCACTGCACCGGCCAGCGTGCCGACTCGGTGCGCGCCGTCTTCAGGTAACGCTCGATCGTCGGCGACGACGTCCGGGTGCGCGGCCGCGACATCGTGCTGCTCGTTCGGATCCCGGGCCAGGTCGTAGAGCTCGAGCGGCGCGTCCTTCTTCAGCCGCACGGCCTTCCAGTCGCCCATCCGCACGGCCTGCTGGAAGCCGCGCTCGTGGAACTCCCAGTAGAGGAAATCGTGCGTCGGCTGCCGCTGAGCCCTCGCAGCGCGCGCGCCATCGACAGGCCGTCGATGCCGCGGCGGCGGCGTCGCGCCGGCGATCTCGGCCAGCGTCGGCAGCATGTCCCAGTGCGCCCACACGTGATCGCTGACGCGTCCGGCCGGAATCGTGCCGACCCAGCGCGCGATCATCGGCACGCGGATGCCGCCTTCGTAGAGATCGCGCTTGATGCCGCGCAGCCCGCCCGAGCTCTTGAAGAAGGCGGGATCGGCGCCGCCCTCCCGATGCGGGCCGTTGTCGCTGACGAACAGGATCAGCGTGTGCCGATCGAGCTTCCGCGCGCCGACCAGCGCGGTGAGGCGCGCGATGTCGCGATCCATGCGCGTGATCATCGCGGCGAAGGCGGCGTGCGGCGTCGGCTGCGAGCGGTAGCGGAGCGTGGCGCCCTCGATCGTCGCGCCGGCCTGGCGGGCGTCGGCCTTCTCGTCGACGAACGGCGTCTCGGGAAAGCGGCCCGCGAACGGCGCCATCGAGTCGTCCGGCGCGCGCAGCTCGGCGTGCGGGACGGTGTAGTTCAGGTAGAGGAAGAACGGCTTCGGATCCGCGGCCGTGATGAACGACTCCGCTTCGCGCGTGAACAGGTCGTTGACGTAGTCGCGGTCGAGGTCGGTCGCGATCCGCTCGGCGTTGCGATAGAGGTGATCGGTGTATTGCCGATGCGCGTGCCGATGATCGAGGAAGCCGAACGAGTAGTCGAAGCCCTTCTTGTCCGGTTGGCCGGTCGTGCCCGGCGTGCCCAGGCCCCACTTGCCGATGACCGCGGTCCGATAGCCGGCGTCCCGCAGCAGCATCGGCGATGGTGACGTCCTCGGCCCGCAGCGGAATCTCGCCGTTGCCGCGGATCCACGCGTGCCCGGTGTGCAGGCCGGTCATCAGCGCGGCGCGCGACGGGGCGCAGACGGTGGCTGCCGGCGTAGTAGTGGGTGAAGCGGATGCCCTCGCGGGCGAGGCGATCGAGGCCCGGCGTCGCGAACTGCGCCTGGCCGTAGGCGCTCAGGTCGCCGTAGCCGAGATCGTCGGCCTGGATGAGGATGATGTTGGGCCGGGGCCTGGCTTGCCCTTGGGCCGTGGCGTCGAGGGCGCCCAGGGCGGCGACGGTGACGGCCGCGGCGAGCGCGCCGATGAGAACCCTGCGAGTCATGGCGCTGATAGTAGCGCCAGCGAGGCCGCCCTGGCGGGGCGGCCTCGTGGCCCCGTCCCGGCCTCAGGTCGAGGCCCGGACGGGGCAGGAGCGACGAGCCGTCAGCGGCAGACGACGTTGCCGTCGTCGATCGACTGGCCGATGATCGCGCCGGCGCTGGCGCCGATGATCGTGCCCAGCGGCTTCGAGCGCCCGCGGGTGATGATGTTGCCGAGCACGCCGCCGGCGATGCCGCCGATGATCAGGCCCGCGGTGCCGTCATCGCGCCGGCAGTAGTAGCGGTCGTCCGAGCCACGATAGATGACGTCGGCGCGGCCCATCCGGCGGGCGCGGTAGCGGCGATCGTCACGGCGGTAGTACGGCGTCGGATCCCAGGTGCCGTAGCCCGCTTCCCAGCGATCGTCGTAGCGATCGTCGTAGCGATCGCGGCGGTCTTCGCGCCGATCGCGACGCTCCTCGCGGCGATCGCGGCGCTCTTCGCGGCGGTCGCGGCTGTCTTCGCGGCGATCCCACTGGTCGTCGTAGCCGTAGCGGCGCTGGCCGTCGTCGGCAAGAGCCGCGACCGGCTGCAGCCCGATGAACGTGGCGACGAGGAATGCGGCGGTGGCAGTCTTGAAGCGGTTCATGTCGACCTTCCTTCCCTTGGTCACGATTGACCCGACCAGGTGAAAGAGCAATCGACATGCCGTTCCCGTTCGCACCGAATGGGCCCTGTTTCATTGGGCCTTTTTGCTTGGTAAGTGGGGTGGCCTCTCGTGTGGACACCCCAGCCGTGTGGAAGCTCAGCTCAGCGGGTCGTACGGAGCTCGGCCGTCACCTGGCCTGGTGTCCCGAACGGGACAGCCGCACAGCCGGGCGTCCAGTAGAGTCAGGCCGGCCGGCTCTACAGGGAGCCCGGACATCTATGCTGGACACGTTCGTCACCGACAATCGAGACGAGATCATCCGCCGCTGCCGGGCGAAGGTGGCGACGCGCGCGATCCCGACGCCGACACCCGCCGAGGTCGGATACGGCATCCCGCGGTTCCTCGATCAGCTCGTCGCCTCGCTGGGCAGCCACCAGTCGTCAGGCGTGGAGATCGGCGCCAGCGCGGCGCGTCACGGGCACGACCTCCGGCTGCAGGGGTTCACCGTCTCCCAGGTCGTGCACGACTACGGTGACGTCTGCCAGTCCATCACGGATCTGGCCTTGGAGCGGCAAGCGCCGATCAGTGTCGAGGATTTCCGCACCTTGAACCGGTGCCTCGACGACGCCATCGCCGGTGCGGTCACGGAGTACGGACGCGGCAACCAGGCCGTGGTCGACGGCGGGCTCTCCGGCGATGACCAGCGCCTCGGGTTCCTGGCGCACGAAATCCGCAACCTGGTGGCGACGGCATCCGTCGCATTCGAGGTGCTCAAGGGCGGAAATGTCGGCATGGGAGGGAGCACCGCGGGCGTGCTGGAGCGCACCCTCGCGGCGCTCCGCGCGATCATCAATCGATCGGTGGCCGAGGTGCGCTCGCGCCACGACATCAGGGAGCGCAGCCGATTCGCGCTCGCGGAGTTCGTGGCCGAGCTCGCGCCCACCGCCGTCCTCGAGGCGGGCTCGCGCGGCCTGTCCTTCCGGGTCGTCGAGGTCGACGCCGACGCCTGGCTCGATGCCGATCGCCCCGTCTTGACGGCCGTGGTGACGAACCTGCTGCAGAACGCCTTCAAGTTCACCAGGCCCGGGTCGACCGTGACGCTGCGTGCCGACGCGACGGTCGACCGCGTCCTGATCGCCGTCCAGGACGAATGCGGTGGTCTTCCCGAGGGACGGATCGACGATCTGTTCCGGCCGTTCGAGCAGCGGAGCACGGATCGAACAGGCCTCGGTCTCGGTCTCGCCATGTGCCGCTGGGGAACCGAGCTGAATCGCGGTCACATTTCGGCGCGCAATCTGCGCGATCACGGCTGCGTGTTCACGGTGGACTTGCCGAGAGGGTGACGGCGACGACTCACCGGCCTGTTCGTCACTTGGCCGACGCCCAGCGGTAGGCCCGGACCGCGTTGTCGAGCACCAGGGGAATGACGAGCAGGCGCTGCGCGGCCACATAGTGGTGGTCGGCGGCGCCACGCCGCACCGTCATGATCCGCGTCGGTGCGCTGCCGGCGGAAACCTGCAGCAGGTCGCCCGTCTCCCAGTCGGTCACGGTGTAGCCGCCGCGTCCGTCCGGCTCGATGCCGTCGATGTTGCCGATCCGGTGCGCGCCGAGCGGCCGCACCGACCCATCCGCGTAGGCCACGGTGGACAAGATGCCGAACCGATCCTGGCCACCGGCGCCGCGCACCACCCAGCTCCCGAGCAGCAGGCGATCGCGCTCCGCGAGCAGGCCGTTCGGTCCGCCGGTCTGCGCCAGGTCGACCTTCGCCCACGGCTCGAACGCGCCGGCGCGTAGCCGGAACACGGGCGCGGCGTCATCGCCGACATACGAAGCCGTTGCTTCCCAGACCAGCTCGGGAGCCGCGCCCCGTCCCGTGCCGGCCGGCGCGGTCGTTGGCGCGGTGCGGGCTGCGACGGCGAGCTCGCCGACAGCGAGAACCGCGACGGCCAGAAGAGGGTGGTGGAGCGTGACCATCGTGTGGACAATCTTGGCATGGAGTGCAGATGGTGGATGTGCTTCGACAGGATCTGAGAGCCGCGTTCGGCGCGATGCGGCGGGCCCCCGCGGTCTCGCTCACGGCCATCGTCACCCTGGCGCTCGGCATCGGCGCGACGCTGGCGGTGTTCGCCACGCTCTACGGCGTCCTGCTGCGGCCGCTCCCGTATGCCAATCCCGAGCGGCTCGTGCGGCTGTGGGAGGAACGCCCCGGCGGCGCGTCACCGGCTGGCAATCGCTGGTTGAGCCGCGGCGCCTACGCCGGCTGGCTCGAACACCCGCGGACGCTGGACGGCCTCGGCGGCTACGGCTCCGCGGAGTTCCAGGCGCGGTTCGGCTCCGAGCACATCAAGGTTCCAGGTGCGCGGGTGTCGCCGAGCGTTCTTGGAATGCTTGGCGTGACGCCCGCCGCCGGTCGGCTGCTCGCCGACGACGACGCCCGGGAGGGCAGTGCACCGGTCGTGCTCGTCAGCGATGGGCTCTGGCGGGAACGCTTCGGCGCGAGCCGCGACGTCGTCGGCCGGTCACTGGCTCTCGATGGCCGGCCGCACACCATCGTCGGCGTGATGCCGCCGGCCTTTGCCTTTCCCGAGGCCGCGGCCCGTCTGTGGGTGCCCTACGTCATTCCGCGCTCGGCTGCCGCGGCGACCGGACCGTTCGTCTTCACGGCGCTCGGCCGGCTCAAGCCCGGCATCACGCTGTCGCAGGCCGAGGCTGAGGGCACCGCGGCAGCCCGCGCCGCACCGGGTCATCGGCTGTCCGAGTTCTTCTTCGGCAAGGGCGGCGCGCCGGTCGTCCACGCGCGTCCCCTGGCCGACGACATGACGCTGGTCGCGCGTCCGGCCCTGTCGATCATGGCGACGGCCGTGACGCTGGTGCTGCTCATCGCGTGCGTCAACGTCGCCGGGTTGCTGCTGTCGCAGGGGGCGGCCCGGCAACGCGAATTCGCCATTCGGACTGCGGTGGGCGGCAGCCGGGCCCGCCTGATCCGGCAGGTGTGCACCGAGAGCACGGTCGTGGTCATTGCCAGCAGCACCCTCGGCCTTCTCGTCGGACTCTGGCTGGTGCAGGTGGTACGCGCGATCGCACCGCCGACGCTCCCCCGACTCGGGGACGTGACGATCGATGGGCCCGCCCTCGCGCTCTGGAGCGTCGCCACGGTGTTCGCCATGGTCGTGACCGGCCTCGCACCGGCGCTGCGCGTGTCGCGCGCGGATCCGACCGACGCCCTGCGCGGGGCGGATCGCAGCTCCGCTGCCGGGTACCGTGGCGCCCACGCTCGCCGGCTGCGCGACGGCCTGCTGGTGGTCGAAGCGGCGCTGGCGATGGTGCTGATTGTCGGCGCCAGCCTGCTCGTGCGCAGCTTCCTGCGCCTCGTGTCGGTCGACAACGGGTACGCGACGGCCGGCGTCCTGATCGCAACCGTGGAGTTGCCGGACGCCGCCGGAGACGTCCGGACGGACCTCTTCATCAGGCAGGCGCTCGAGCGAGTGCGCCGCCTGCCCGGGGTGAGCACGGCCGGCGCCAGCGCGATGATCCCGCTCATGAAACAGACCGCGGTGATGGGGTTCACCGTGCCGGAAGCGTACAGTGGCGGCAAGCCGACACAGGGCCGCGCCCGCGTCTACGCCGTGACGCCCGGCTACGCCGAGGCCGTCGGCCTGCGCATCGAATCGGGCCGCTTCTTCGCCGACGCCGATGGCCAGGCCGGCACGCGCGCGATCCTCGTCAACGCGGAGTTCGTGCGGCAGCACCTCGTCGTGCCGCGGGTCGTGGGGCTGAGACTGCCGGGGTTGATCGGCGGCGACGGCGACCAGGCTGCCCCCGCGGAGATCGTCGGGGTGGTGGCCAACGTGTTGAAGGACGGCAACGACAAGGCGCCGCAGCCGGAGCTGTATTTCGTCCACGGCGCCGACCGCCAGCGGATCTCGGGGCGCGTGAACCTGGTCATTCGGACAGCGGGCGATCCGGCGGCCCTGGCCCCCGACATCCGTGCGCTGGTGCGCGCCGTCGACCGCGAGGTGGTGATCGATCGGATCGAGCCGCTCGCGACGAGCGTCGCCGCGTCGTTCGACGGGCCGCGCTTCGCCGCCGGCGTGATGGGCGCGTTCGCGGGCATCGCGATGCTGCTCGCCGGGATCGGCCTCTACAGCGCGCTCGCCTACAGCGTCTCCCAGCGGGATCGCGAGCTGGGTGTCCGTGCCACCCTCGGCGCCCAGCGGCGCGATCTCGTCCGTCTGGTGGTGGGCGAGGGGCTGGTCGTCGTCCTGCCTGGCATCGCGCTCGGCACGGTGGGCGCGGTCGCGTTCGCCAGGCTGATGCAGGGCATGCTGTTCGGCGTGACGTCGCTCGACGCGGTCGCCTTCGTCGCGGCGCCACTGGGCCTGGCCGCGACCTCGGTGCTGGCCTGCATCGGCCCCGCCCTGCGGGCCGCCGCGGCCGATCCCGCCGCCACGCTGCGCAAGTAGCCGTTGCCGCTAGAATCGCGGCGGAACCTGCCTATGACGTTTGGCGTGAACACCTACATCTGGGGCGCGACCTTCGGCCCCTCGGACTTCCACCTGCTGCCGCGGATCAAGGCGGCCGGCTTCGACGGGATCGAAGTGCCAATCCTGGATCCGGTCGGTTTCGAGGCGGGTGCGGTCGGCCGGGAATTGGATCGCATCGGTCTGGCCCGGACGGCTGTGGCCAATGTGCCGGCGGGATCGAGCCTGGCGTCGCCAGATGCCGGCGCCCGTCGGCGGGCCCAAGATCACGTGACCGGCTGCATCAAGGCGGCTCGCGACCTGGGTTCCACCCTGCTCGCCGGGCCGATGTACACGCCGGTCGGGTTCCTGACCGGCCAGCGGCGAACGGCGGAGGAGTGGAACTGGGCCGTCGACAGCTGGCAGCGCCTGGCGCCGGTGGTCGACGCCGCCGGCATCGAGATCGCCATCGAGCCGTTGAACCGCTTCGAGACCTACTTTCTCAACATCGCGGCCGACGCGGCGCGGCTGTGCGCGGAGGTCGGCAGCCCGCGCATCGGCATCCTGCTCGACACGTTCCACGCCAACATCGAGGAGAAGTCGATCGGCGCGGCGCTGCGCCACGCCGGGCCGCATCTCAAGCACCTGCACGTCTGCGAGAACGATCGCGGCATCCCGGGCTCTGGACACGTGGCGTGGCCGGAGTTCTTCGGCACGGTCGCCGAGCTCGGCTACGACCGGTGGATGACGATCGAGAGCTTCGGCTTCTCGCTGGGTGAGCTGTCGACCGCCGCCGCCGTGTGGCGCGATCTGGCGCCCACGCCTGACGACATCGCCTTCGAAGGCGTCAAGTTCCTGCAGGCCAACGCCAGCGTGCCACTGGGCCGGCGCGGTGGGCCTTGCTGACGGGCGGCGACCCTGCGGCGAAGGTGCTCGAGATCCGGCCGAATCCCGTGATGAAGCTTCAGCCGCTGGCTTTGGGCATGGTGGCGCTGGTCGGAGGAACTGCGGCAAGCCAGATCCCGAGCTGGGTCGGACGAGCTGCGGCCTGGGCGTTGATCGCCGGCATGCTCTCGTGGGTGCACCTCACGACCCTGCGGCGGCTTCTCGTGGATGACGAGGGCATCGACGTCGATCTCCCTCGCCACCGGGGCCGCATCCTCTACGAGAATCTCGATTACGTCACGGTGCGTACCGATGCGCACGGGGATCTACGTGCGATTCGTCATGAAGGCCCCTCCATCGGTGATCGGGGGGCTGCTTGGGTTTGCCGCCGGAGAAGTCGCCAGAGTCGCGCCGCAGCTCATCCGAGCGCTGAGGATTCAGGGCGTGGATGTGACGGTCTGGTAGCGATTGCCGTGCGACCTGCCGTTGACACGTCAGCGCGCAGCCGGGCTGGTGCGGACCGGCATCAGCTCGCGCAGGCTGAGGACCTCGGCGAGGATGGCGGTCTTGAGGGCGCGTTCGCGGTCAGGCGCGAACAGCGGCGAATGCAGCGACGGCAGCGCGGCGCCGCTCTTCTCGGCCGCTTCGAAGGCGGCCGGTTCGACGGCCCCCACCCGCAAGGTCAGCGTCGGGATGCCGGCCTGGCCGAACCGCGAAAAGTCCTCGCTGGCCATCTCCGGCGCCACTTCCTTTACCCGGTCCGGTCCGAGCACGCGCTGCAGCGCGCCCGACACGCGCTGCGTCAGCGCCGGATCGTTGATCAGGGCGTCGGTCCCGTCGAACCGCTCGATGATCGGTTCCTTCGGTGATCGGCCGGCGACGGCTTCGGCCTTGACGACGCGGTCGATTGCGGCCAGCAGATGGGCGCGCACCTTGGCGGTCAGCGAGCGCACCGACAGCTCGATCTTCGCCTCGGAGGGAATGATGTTGGCCTTGGTGCCGGCGTGGATGCTGCCCACGGTGATGACGGCGGAGTCGAACGGCGACACCTCGCGCGACACGATGGTCTGCAGCGCCATCACCGTGCGGGCGGCGATGACAATCGGATCGATGGTCATTTCCGGCCGGGCGCCGTGGCCGCCGGAGCCGAACATCGTGATGCGGATGGTATCGCTGTTGCTCAGCACCGGCCCGGCGCGGTAGCCGATCAGCCCGGCGGGGAGCTGGGCGTGGTCGTGGATGGCCAGGGCGATGTCGGGCCGCGGGAAGCGGGTGAGCAGACCGTCGTCGATCATCCACTGGGCCCCGCGCAGCGTCTCTTCCGCCGGCTGCCCGATCAGCACGAGCGTGCCGGCCCACCGCTCGCGGGCGCCGGCCATGATCCGGGCGGTGGACATCCACGCGGCCATGTGGAGATCGTGCCCACAGGCGTGCATCAGCCCGACGTCGACGCCGTTGTCGTCCTTGGTCCGCGCCGTGCTGGCGTACTCGAGGCCGGTCTTCTCCTCGACCGGCAGGCCGTCCAGTTCCGTCCGCAGCAGCACGACGGGGCCGGCGCCGTTCTTCAGCACGCCGACCACGCCGGTCTTGCCGACGCCCGTCGTCACCTCGTAGCCGAGCGCCTTCAGGCCGGCCGCGAGCGTCGCCGCCGTCTTCTCTTCATGCCCCGAGAGTTCGGGCTGGCGGTGCAGGTCCCGGTAGAGGGCGTCGGCTTGCGCGTAGACGGCGTCGACCTCGGCGGTCACGTTTGCCGCCCCCGCTTGGGCGCCGGCAATCGAGACGGTCACCAGCCACGCCGCGATTGGGAGCATCAGTCGTTGGAACAGGTGTCTCATAGGGAGCGTCGGCACGCCGACACATCCTATCCGCCCCGGCCGCTTGACAGCGAGCCCCAGGGCCGACGAGGCTGCATCGCATGGGTCTCGCGTGCGCGTGGTTCGTCGTCGCTGTCAGTGGGTCCGTCTTCACCGCGCGCCAGGCTCCCGCGCCGACCGTCACGTTCACCGAGGTCTACCAGGCGGGCGAGGACGGGTATCACACGTTCCGGATTCCCGCGTTGATCGCCGCTCGCAACGGCACGCTGCTGGCGTTCGCCGAGGCGCGGCGGGCCGGCGGCGGCGATGCCGGCGACATCGACCTCGTCCTCAAGCGCAGCCGCGACGACGGACGCACCTGGTCGGCCCTGCAGGTGATCGGCGACAACGGCCCGAACACCATCGGCAACCCGTGTCCGGTCCTCGATCGGAAGACCGGCACGCTCTGGCTGCTGACCACCCAGAACCGCGGCACCGATCGCGAAAAGGACATCATCGCCGGCACGAGCGAGGGCTCGCGCACGGTGTGGGTGATGAAGAGCACGGACGACGGGGCGACGTGGTCGGCGCCGGCCGAGATCACCGCCGGCGTCAAGCGGCCGGAGTGGACGTGGTACGCGACCGGGCCGGGCATCGGCATCCAGACGCGCGCCGGTCGCCTCGTCGTGCCCGCGAACCACGCCGAGGCCGGGACGGGCATCCACCGCTCGCACATCGTCTACAGCGACGACGGCGGCCGTCACTGGGCCATCGGGGCCTCCGCGGACGCCGGCACCAACGAAAGCCAGGTCGTCGAGCTGTCGGACGGCCGGCTGATGCTGAACATGCGGAACCATCCGCCGAAGTCGGAGAACGGTCGCATGGTCGCCATCAGCGCCGACGGCGGGCGCACGCTGACGGCAGCGCGGCCCGATCCGCGGCTGCTGGAGCCGCCGGCGCAGGCGAGCCTCGTCGACCGTGCCCGGCCGGCGGCGCCAGCCCCGCGCGCTGGTGTTCGCCAACCCGGCCAGCAGCAAACGCGAGCGGTTGACGGTCCGCGTGAGCGACGACGATGGCGTGACGTGGCCGGCCGCGCGAGTCCTGCACGAGGGACCGGCCGCCTACTCCAGCCTGGCGGCGCTTTCCGACGGCTCCGTCGCCGTCCTGTTCGAACGTGGCGACCGGGCACCGTACGAGCGGATCACGTTCGCGCGGCTGCCGCTCGCGTGGCTGAAAGAGGGCCGGGACGAGCCCTGATCGGACCGCATGACCATGTCACCCCACACGACGGACGGCACCGCACGCTCGGACGCCGAGTCGCACGCCTTGCTGGACCGTTTCGCCGACGCGTGGAACCGACACGATCTCGACGCGCTGATGTCGATGATGACGGACGACTGCGTGTTCCAGGCCTCGGCGGGCCCTCAGGTCGATGGACAGCGAAGCCAGGGGCAGGCAGCGGTTCGCGCCGCCTATGCCGCGGTGTTCGCCGCGTTCCCGGACGCGCGCTGGTCGAACCCCAGGCATCTCATCGCCGGCGATCGCGGGGTGTCGGAATGGACGTTCACCGGCACGCACACGGACGGCACCCGCGTCGAAGTGACCGGCTGTGATCTGTTCACCTTCCGCGACGGCCGGATCGCCATCAAGAACTCGTATCGCAAGAACCGGCCGCCGGTCTGACTGCGGCGCACTTGTGACAGTCGGCGCGGGTTCCCCGACAACGGGCGCAGGCATCGTCAACAGAGGTTGTGGCTGCCATTCATGCGCGTCGGCTGGTCGTGCCGACTGCACGAGAAATGTCGGTGTGCGAATGAGCGACCAGGCTACGCTATCGCGGCAGGAACGCTCGTGCTGTGCAGCCTTGCCGGCTGTGCCGTCGATGATCCCCTGGTACACGTCGGCGCATGCGTGGCTGCACCGAGTGGAGGCGCCGTCAGCTGGCTGGTCTCGACAGCGAGTGCGACTTGGGAAGGCGCACTTACCTGGTCGTGCTGCCACGCGACACTACCGCGTCCGACCTGAAGCAGCTGGGCTTATCCAAGGAGGCGGTGTTTGCGCTCAAGGAGGCTTCGACCATCTCCGGGCCTAGGTGGTGTTCGGTGACCACGAAGGCAGGCGGCCTACCAACGGAGGGCCACTCTGAAGCCGTGCGAGTCGAGTGCATCGAGAGTTCCGTGGAGATCGAGGTGCCCGCGGTGCGCGTGGCCGAGGCGGTCAGAATCCAGATGAAGCAGAGAGCGGGAGAGCGACCGAGGGTGATAAGCGTGCAGGCCGTTCAGCGGTAGGGAACGGCGCCCGTGACCGCGGCCGCGAGCATCATGCGCTGACGATCAACTCGCGCACGGTCGGCTCCGAGCCGCAGGTCTCGAACCAGTCGATGCCCTCGCTGACCAGGTCGAAGCGCAGCGCGTAGCGGCCCGGGCTCCTTCGGCATCGGCACCTCGATCCCCACGTCGGCGCGCTGGCCGCCGGCGACCGGATGCGGCAGGAAGGCGCGGGCCCAGTCGCGGTCCACGATCGTCGCCGTCGGCCGTGGCCAGCTGCGCGCCGAGACGCACGTGACGCCGGCCGTAGGTCGCGGTGGCGGGGAAGGGCCGCTGCGACAGGTTGCGGACGCGGGTCTCGATGCGGACCGTCGACCCCGGCGCGACGTAGCAGCTTCGCGTCGGCCGGCGCCCCGCGGACCTCGATCCGCGCCCGCGGCATGGCGCCGGGGATCGCGTTGCCGAGGTTGTTGTCGTCCCAGATCTCGTGGCGGATCGCCGCGTGCTCCTCGGTGCCAGGCGCGAACCGGCGCGAGTAGGCGTTCTCGGGATGATCGGTGATCTCCCAGCACAGGCGATCGACGCCCCACTCCGCGGCGAGACGCCGCGCCAGCTGCATCTCGCGGTCGTTGTCGTTCCAGTTGAAGAGGATGTAGCGCCAGTTGATGACCGGCACGTCGCGGCCGAGGCGGCGCTTCTCGTCGATGGCGGCGCGCATCATCGCCGTCGACTTGTCGAAGCTGCCGCGCTGGCGGTAGCGCACGTAGACGTCCTGCGAGGCGCCGTCGAGCGAGAACGTCATCTCGTCGAGGCCGGCGCGCACCAGCTGCCGGACGCGGTCCTCGGTGAAGGCGCCGCCGTTGGTGCTCGTGTAGAGATAGATGTGCGGGTAGCGCGCCTTGACCATCTCGCACATCTCGACGGCCTTCTTGTGCAGGAAGGCTTCGCCGTAGTTGAAGAAGTCGAGGCGGGCGAGCGTCGGGCCGAGCTCGTCGAGGACGCGCTCGAACACCGCGATGTCGAGCATGCCGGCCTGCCGCGTCTTGGTGATGCCGGTCTCGGGAGCGCAGCAGGCGTCGAGGCACGAGATGTTGCAGGCGGCGGTGGTCTCGACGTAGAGCCGGCGGGGGAGCGGCGTCACGCCGCCGTCGCCGACGTGCGAGGGGCCCGACCCGCGGCGCTTCGTCGGCGGCCAGCGGCAGCTTGAGCGGGCAGTCGCCGCAGAACGTGGATCCGCCGGCGTTGAGGTCGCGGCGCAGGTTGGAGGCGGTCTCGCCGGTCCAGATCGCGCAGACGGTGGTCTGGCGGGCGTCGCCGAGGACGCGCTTGCCGTAGGGATCGGCGCAGCCGCAGACGACGCGGCCGTCGCACAGCATCACCGCGGTCTCCCACGGCCAGGAGCAGCGGAAGCGGGTGGCCTGGAAGTTCAGCGACACGCTATTCGTTCGGCAGCTTGCGGATCAGCGCGCCGAGCCGCTCGTTCTCGTAGGTGACGGTGTTGAGGAAGAGGCTCTCGACCAGGTACTCGGCCCGTTCGGCGTCGGTCATCTGATCGACGAGGGCGCGGATCTCCTTCATCATGTCGTCGAACGAGCGATCGAGATCGAGCTGCACCGTCACGTCGCGGTAGAGCGCCTCGATGACCGCGAGCAGGTCGTTGTCGAGCGGGATGCCGGTGCCGCGCGAGGTGCGGATGGTCTTCATGCGGCGCCTCCGAAGCTGGCCAGCGCCCCGGCCTCGTCCGGGTGGGCCTGGAGGAAGTTGAGCGCCCCGGTCATCGTCAGCATCGTCTCGACCCGCTTCTGGACGCCGACCAGGCGGACCTGCCCGCCGGCGGCGTTCATCTGCCGGTAGAGATCCATCAGGCAGCCGATGGTGGCGCTGTCGATGTAGCCGACGCCCGAGAGATCGATGATCACCTTGCGCGTGCCCTTGCCGATCAGGCCGATCACCTCGGTCGAGAACTCGTTCAGGAGCGGGTACATCATGCGGCTCTCGCCGACCCGCACGATGGCCACGTCGCCCCGGTTTTCCGTCGTCAACTTCATGCCCGTTCTCCGTCGCGCCGTATCGTGCCGACCCGCTCGCGGGGCACGCCGCCCGACTCCTGCACCTTGCGGATCTGCCGGCGCCAGCTCGAGCCGGCCCCGGTTGATCCGCGACTTGACCGTGCCTTCGGGCACGCCCAGACGGTCGGCGATCTCCTGATACGACAGTTCGTGGATGTCCCGCAACATCACCGCCGAGCGCAGCGTCGGGGCCAGGCCGTCCAGGCCGCGGCGGAGCAGCTCCCGCCGGTCGCTGCGCTCGAGCACGACGAACGGGCTGAGGTCGCCCGAGGCCGGGCTCAGCTCGCCGGCGTCCACGTCACGGTCGACCGTCTCGCGCTCCTTGCGGACCCGCCGGTAGTGGTCGATGCAGAGGTTGCGGCTGACGCTGATCAGCCAGGTCTGGAAGTTGGCGCGGCGGTCGAAGGTGTCGAGCGACTTGAACAGCTTGAGGAAGATGTCCTGCGTCAGGTCCTCGGCCTCGTCGTGCTTGCCGACGAACTTGTAGGCGACGTTGAAGACGCGCCGGCGGTGTTGCTGGACGATCTGTTCCCACGCCTGCTGGTCGCCGGCCAGGCAGCGCTCGATCAGTTGATCGATGGGGGCGACGGTCAGGCTGGGATCGGGCTCGGTCACGTGATGGCAGTCGGTGTCACCGGCGGGGGCGGAGGACGGCGGTAACGATAGCAAAACCGGCCGGGAACACCAAAGGTGCCGCGGCCGGCCCGGCAGAGCCCCTGGCATACAATTGACGCCGTGTCCCGTGGTCCCGTGACGTCCGATCCCGCCGTGACCGGCTCGCTCGCCCAGCCTTCCTCCGTGCTCGACGGCCCGTCGGTTTCGCCGAACGCGACGGCACCTGGACCTGTGACGGCGTCCCGCTGGCGCCGATCGCGCGCGAGGTCGGCACGCCCTGCTACGTCTACAGCGCGGCGCTGATCCGGACCCGCTACGCGCGCCTGACGGCGGCGCTGTCCGGCTGCCGGCACACGCGTCCACTACGCCCTCAAGGCCAACTCCACGCTGGCGCTGGTGCGGCTGCTGCACGGGCTCGGGGCCAGCGCCGACTGCAATTCCGTCGGTGAGATCGAGGTCGCCCTCAAGGCCGGCTTCACCGCCGACCAGATCGTCTTCACCGGAGTCGGCAAGAGCGGCGCCGAGATCGCCCGGGCGGTCGCCCTCGGACTCAAGGCCATCAACGCCGAGTCGCGCGGCGAGCTCGAGCGGATCGACGCCGAGTCGGTCCGGCAGGGCCGCCGCACCCGGGTGGCGCTGCGGGTCAACCCGGACGTCGACGCCAAGACGCATCCCAACATCTCGACCGGGATGAAGCGCAACAAGTTCGGCGTGCCGATCGGCGACGCGCGCGGCTGCTGCTCGCCGACATGGCCGGGCGGCCCGGGCTCGAGGTGGTCGGCGTCCACGTCCACGTCGGTTCGCAGATCACCACGCTGGAGCCGCTGTCCCGCGCCGCCGAGCGGATGATCGCCCTCGTCGACGGCCTGAAGGCCGACGGCGTCGCGCTGCAGCACCTCGATCTGGGCGGCGGACTGGGCATCAGCTACGACGGCGGCCCCGAGCCCGACGTCGACGCCTACGCCGCCATCGTCGTCCGCCGCGGCGCGCACCACCGGCCTGGCGCTGATCGTCGAGCCCGGCCGCTGGCTCACCGGCAACGCCGGCGCGCTGCTCGGCGAGATCATCGACATGAAGCCGGCGCCCGACGACGCGCCGAGCCGACGCCGACCGGCCGACGCCGGGCGGCCGCGCCGCCAGTTCGTGATCCTCGACGCCGGCATGACCGACCTGATGCGGCCGGCGCTCTACGGCGCGGTGCACCGGATCGTGCGGCTGGAGCCGGGCGCGGGTCCCGCCGGTGCCGTGCGACATCGTCGGTCCGGTCTGCGAGAGCAGCGACGCCTTCCTCGGCGACCGCACGCTGGTCGAGCCGACAGGTCGGCGCGCTGGTCGCGATCCTCGACGCCGGCGCCTACGGATCGGCGATGGGCTCGAACTACAACCGCCGGCCGCTGGCGCCGGAGGTGCTGGTCGACGACGGCCGCTGGCGGGTCATCCGCCGCCCGCAGTCGATCGACGACATGGTGCGCCTCGAATGCCCCTGATCGCGTTCGAGGGGCTCGACCAGAGCGGCAAGGAAACCCAGGCGGCGCGCCTTCGAGCCCAGCTCGAGGCGGCGGGGCACCGCGTCGAGGCGCTGACCTTCCCGGACGACGCGACGCCGATCGGCAAGGAGATCCGCGCCGAGCTCGCCAGCGGGCATCGCTGGCAGCCGGACGTGATGCAGCTGCTCTACGTGGCCAACCGCCACGAGCGCAAGCCGATGATCCTCGAGTGGCTGGCCGCCGGTGCCGTCGTCATCTGCGATCGCTACCTGGCCTCGAGCGTCGCCTACGGCGAGGCGTTCGGGCTGGATGCCGCGTGGCTGGTCGACATCCAGCGCCACCTGCCGCAGCCCGACCTGACGCTGCTCCTCGACATCGCGCCCGAGACCGCCGTGGCCCGCAAGCAGCAGGGCCGCGATCGCTACGAGCGCGACACGGCACTCCTCGGCCGCGTCCGCGAGAGCTACCGCCGCCAGGCGGCGACGACCGCCGACCTGGACGCGGATCGACGGCGAGCAGCCCAAGGACGCGGTCGCCGCCGCCGTCACCGCCGCCGTCCGATCACGGCTCGCGCTACCGTAACCGCGCGGACCTCCGCCGCGCCCGCCGCCCGCAGCACGCCGGCGCACGCCTCCAGCGTCGCGCCGGTCGTGATGACGTCGTCGACCAGCACCACCACCCGCCCGGCGATCGCGGCGATCGTGGCGCCCGTGCGCGCCCCGGGCGTCCAGCGTCCCCGGCCCCAGCCGGCGGCGGCCACGCGCGAACGCGCCGCGGACGTTCCGCCGGCGCGCCCCGGCCGTCAGCGCCGTCTGGGCCGTCGTCGCGCGGGTCCGGCGCAGCGCGGCCAGGACCGGCGGCCCGCCGATGGCCGCGGCGAGGTCGTGCGCCTGATTGAAGCCGCGCGCCCGGCGGCGGGCCCGGTGCAGCGGCACCGGCACCAGCAGGTCGGCGGTGGCCAGCAGATCGGCCGCCTGGTCGCGCACCAGCGCCGCCAGCGCCGGCGCCAGCGAGCGCCGGCCGTCGTACTTGAAGGCGTGGAGCACGTCGCGCAGCCGGCCCTCGTAGGGCCCGACGACGCGGACCGGCAGGGCGCCGGCGATCCGCCGGCAGCGCGGACAGATGTCGGCCGCCGGCCGCCAGCCGGCGCTGCGGCTGGCCGCAGCGGGCGCACCACGGCGGTGACCAGCGCGCGATCGCCAGCCAGCAGGGGTCGCACACCGCGCTCGCGGACGGGCGCGCCAGCGGGCCGTCGCAGGTCGCGCACGGTGGCGCGAAGAGGATGGTCAGCGCCGCGTCGAGCCAGCGCCGACGGGGGACCACTCCGGAGTCGTCCCGCCGGGCATGCAGGACTCCGAGTCGTCGGGCCGGGGATCAGGCCGGGCGGCGGCTGCCGGGCCGGCGCCGGGCACCCCGGGCTCGTCGGCGACTTCGACGCGGATGGCGCTGCCCCAGAGCCGCTCGAGTGCGTAGAACTCGCGGGCCTCGGGGGTGAAGACATGGACGACGAAGTCGAAATAGTCGACCAGCACCCACTCGGAGCTGCGGTAGCCCTCGACGGCCGTGGCCCGCTGCCCGAGCGCCTTCAAGGCTTCTTCCACGCTGTCGACGATGGCCTTCACCTGTCGGGCGTTCTGGCCGGTGCAGACCACGAAGACGTCGGTGAACGCCGACGTATGGCGCAGGTCGAGCACCATGATCTTCTCGGCCTTCTTCGCCGACGCCGCCCGCACCGCCGCCTGGACCTGGTCCGAGTAGTCGGCCAGCGTCAGCGTCTCTTCGTTCGGCTCCGGCGCCTGCCGCACCGCCTTCGGCTCGCCGGCCGCGGCCAGCGACTTCTTCGTCGCCGCCTCCTTGCGCGCCGCGGTCTTCGCCGCCGGGGATCGCGCCGCGCTGCGCTTCCGGGTTCCCGTCTTCGGCGTCGCGCTCGTTGCGCGCGCAGTCCGCTTCCTCGGCGTCGATTTACTCATGCAAGGCACCTGCCGGTCAGGCGGCGGCGTAGAGGCCGTGCCGGCGAACGTAGCGAGCGACGGGCGCCGGCACGAGGCCCTCGAGTGAGGCGCCGGTGCGGGCCCGGGCCCGGATCTCGGTCGATGAGACGTCGGGCGTCGGCGAATCGATCAGGAAAACCCGCGGCGATCGCCGGCCAGTCGGCGGCCGGCTCGCTGAAGCGGCTGGCCAGGGCGGGCAGGCGTGCGGGCAGCGAGGTGACGCTCAATCCGGGGCGCGAGACGACGGCGAAGTGGCAGCGGTCGAGAATGGCCGGATAGTACCGCCATGTCGCGATATCTGCGAAGGCGTCGGCGCCGATGATGAACACCATCTGCGACGCCGGGTGCCCCGCCTGCTCGAACGCGTCGAGCAGCGAGCCGGTGTACGACGGCTCGGTGGAATCGAGCCCGAGGTCGCACGCCATCAGCGACGCGTCCGACTCGGCGGCCAGCGCCACCATCGCAAACCGATGATAGATCGAGACGAGCGGCCCGGCGCGGTGCGGCGGCACCCGGGCCGGCGCGAGCTGGACCGTCGCCAGCCCGAGCGCGGTGCGGGCCGCCGCGGCGACGCCGAGGTGTCCGTCGTGGATCGGATCGAACGTGCCGCCGAGGATGCCGACCCGCGTCATTCGTGCGCGGCGCGCCGATCGGCGGCGGCCTGGCCGGCCGCGTGCGACCGCGGGTCGAGCTGCGGGTTGGCCAGCAGCGCCTGCTGCGCCGCCAGGCGCGCGGCGGCCGCCGCCGCCTTGCTCGCCGCGACGTGCGGCCACACCGCCTCGAGGAGCGCGCTGACGCCCTCGCGCGTGACGGCGGAGATCGGGATGCAGGGCAGCCCCTGGGCCTTGACGTGCTGCACGAGCTTCTCGAGCCGCTCCGGTTCGTCCAGGGCGTCGATCTTCGACGGGGCCACGATCTGGACGCGATCCGCGATGGGCGTGCGGGCCTGCTCGCTGCCCAGGTCGGGCTCGTAGAGCGCCAGTTCGCGGCGGATGATCTCGAAGTCCTCGATCGGGTCGCGGCCGGTGAGCGACGACACGTCGACGAGGTGGACCAGCACCGCGCTGCGCTCGACGTGGCCGAGGAAGCGCTGGCCGAGGCCGGCGCCGGTGTGGGCGCCCTCGATGAGGCCGGGCACGTCGGCGACCACGAAGCTGCGATCGTCGCGCAGGTCGACGACGCCGAGGTTCGGGACCAGCGTCGTGAACGGGTAGTCGGCGATCTTGGGCTTGGCCGCCGAGATCACCGAGATCAGCGTCGACTTGCCGGCGTTGGGGTAGCCGATCAGCCCGACGTCGGCCAGCAGCTTGAGGTGCAGGTGCAGGGCGACGGTCTCGCCCGGCTCACCGGGATCGCTGCGTCGCGGTGCCTGGTTGATCGAGGAGACGAACACCGCGTTGCCGCGGCCACCGCGTCCGCCCCGGGCCACCAGCACGCGGTCGCCGTCGTAGATCAGGTCGGCGACCTGGCGGCGCTCGCCGTGCTCGTCGACCGTCGTCGCGACGGTGCCGGCCGGGACCAGGATTTCGAGGTCCTTGCCGCTGCGGCCGGTGCGGTTCTGGCCCTCGCCGTTGCCGCCGCGAACGGCCTTGAACTCCGGGTGGTAGCGGAAGGTGACCAGCGTGTTGAGGTTCGGCGCGGCCACGAGGTAGACCGAGCCGCCCCACCCGCCATTGCCGCCGTCGGGGCCGCCGCGCGGGACGAACTTCTCCCGGCGGAAGCTCATGCAGCCGCTGCCGCCGTCACCGGAGACCGCGACGATGTCGACTTCATCGACGAACATGGCTGGCTCGGGAGCTCTCCGTGGCCGACCGGTCCCGCAGACGGGGACGGCCGGCCATCGGGGCGGAAGGGCTTACTCGGCCGGGGCGGCCGGGACGATCGAGATGTAGCGGCCGTGCCCGCCGTGATCTTCGAACTTCACGGTGCCGGTGACCTTGGCGAACAGCGTGTCGTCCTTGCCCAGGCCGACGTTCTGGCCGGGGTTGAACTTGCGACCGCGCTGCCGGACCAGGATCGAGCCGCCGGAGACGAGGTTGCCGTCGAACCGCTTCACGCCGAGACGCTGCGACTGGCTGTCGCGGCCGTTACGTGAGCTGCCCTGGCCTTTCTTGGTTGCCATTGCTGTGGTGCTCCTAGAACTCGATGCCCTTGATTTCGACCTTGGTCAGCGTCGAGCGGTGACCGCGCGACACCCGCATCGTCTTGCGACGGCGCTTCTTGAACACGCGGATCTTGGGGCCGCGCGATTCGCCGGCGATGACGCCGAGCACCTTGGCGCCAGCCACGAACGGCGCGCCGGACAGCATGGTGCCGTCGTCCTTGCCGAGGAACAGCACCTCGTCGATGGTCACCTTGTCGCCGGCGGCGAGCTGGACGCGGTCCACTTCGACGATGGCGCCTGGCGTCACCTTCAACTGGCGTCCACCGCTCTTGATGATCGCAAACACGTGAGCCTCCCGAAAAACCTGGTGTCCGCCGCCCCGACCAACCGAAGGCCTCCTCCGGTCGGGCCGTGAGCCACGGCACGAACCACCAAGCCTAGCAGGAAGCGAGGGTTGGCGTCCAGCTGCGGACGCGGGAGGAGGGCCTGTCCACCGCCGGCCCGGTCACGGAGCCGGCGGCGAACAGGTGACGAAGGTCAGCGGCTAGAAGTCGACCCGCAGCGTGAACTGGATGCGGCGGGCGTCGCGCGCCGAGGTGTAGCGCCCGAATTCCGCGTTGGTCTGCAGCCCGGCGGCATTGAACACCGCCGCCGTGTTGACGCCGGCGAACTGCACGTTGTTGAACGCGTTGTACAGCTCGGTCCGGAACTGGGCCCGGCGATTGCCGCCGAGGGGGATGTTCTTGCTGAAGGTGATGTCCCAGTTCAGGTAGCCGGGGCCGATCAGATCGTCGCAGCTTGGCCGTGCCGACGCGGCCCGTCGTCAGCGGCGGCGGCGCCACGCACTCGGTGGCAAAGGCGCGGTCCCAGCGCCGGTCGCCGCGCGACAGGTTCGGGTCGCAGGTGAAGTCGACCCGCGTGTCGACGCCCGCGCCGGACCCGCCGGTCAGGTCGCTGACGCCGGAGATGCTGTAGGACAGCGGCAGCGTCGCGCCCGACAGCGCGCTCGTCAGGCCCGAGATCTGCCAGTTGTCGAAGATGGCCCGGACGACCTTGTTGTCCCAGTGCTGGCTCAGGCCGGGCACGTCGTAGGAGTAGTTGATCGACAGGTTGTGCTTGCGGCCGACGCTGCCGTAGTTGCGTTCACGGATGTCGAGGAACGGGTTGACGGTCGGGTTGTTCTGCGGTCGACGACGCGCCGACGTTCTTCGCGTCCGACAGCGTGTAGGCCACGCCCATCCGGAAGCCGCGCGTGTAGCGGCGGTTCACCGCCACCTGCAGCGCGTGGTAGTCGGAGAAGCCGGCGAACTCGCTGACCAGGATGTCGCCGTAGCCGCGGTAGGGCCGCAGGAAGTTGGCCGGCAGCGGCGCCGCCGGTCGTCGGGTCGATGCTCGACGGCCAGGAAGTTCGTCGCCGTACGGCACCGCGTTGATGTTGCGCGTCTGCAGCATGCCGTCGGCCGACCGACCCGACGTAGGCGACGTCGGCCAGCAGCTTGAAGCCGATGTCGCGCTGGACGCCGATGCTCCAGTTCTTGATCTGCTGCGGCTTGTAGTCGCGGATTGAGCACGCGCGCCGTCGCCGGGCTCAGGCTGAGCGGCGTCGACAGCAGCTCGCTGATCGTCGTGTAGTTGGCGGTCGGCGTCTGGACGATGCGGCGGCAGCTCGACGTGCTGCAGGACGATGTCGTCGTTGAAGCGATCCGGGAAGATGCCGAAGCCGCCGCGCACCGCGGTCCGGCCGTCGCCGGTGACGTCCCACGAGAAGCCGATGCGCGGCGCCACCTGGATCGGCGGCGTGTCGAGCAGCCCGTCCTCGTACGATCTCGCGTGCCGTTGAACGGCGTCCCCGAGTTCGGCGCGAAGGTGCCGATCTTCACCGCCGGCAGGATCTCGCCGGTCAGCGGGTTGAGGCCGCGGCGGCCCTGCGGCGTGTTGACCGGCTGGATGAACTGCGGCGCCTGCGTTGAGGTTGTAGGCCTCCGGGTCGAACACCGCGAGCTGATCGCCGGCGCTGATCGTCGGCCCGATCCGGTAGAAGCGGATGCCGGCGTCGATGGTGAAGTTCGGCTTGACGCGCCAGCTGTCCTGGATGAACCACTCGACGTTGCGGAAGCGGGCGTTGGCGTCGGGGTGCCCGGTGGCCTCCGAGTAGCTGTTGACCGATCCGATCAGCGCGTTGGCGTAGGGGTGGTTGGCGTCGAGCGGGTTGGCGGTGTTGCGATCGAAGTTGAAGCTGCCGTTGAACTGCGTCGAGCGCGCCGCCGGCCGCGTCGTGTACTCGTAGAACAGCCCGACCTTCATGTTGTGCGAGCCCATCACCTTGGTCAGGTTGACCGACGAGTTCCAGATGTCGTTCTCGCCGAAGAACGGGTAGCGGCCCTCGACGCCCAGGGTCGGCATGTTGGCCAGGTTCAGGCCGGCCACGCCGAAGTTGACGTTCGGCACGATGCGATCCGGGTTGGCGTCCGGGATAGAACTGCGGCAGGCCGCTCAGGCCGACCAGCGTCCGGTCGTTGCGTTCGCAGATCGGCCTGGGTCAGCGGCTCGACCGTCTGCTTGCCGTGGTTCAGGCCGACGGTGACTTCCATCACGGTCGTCGGGTTGAACGTGTGCAGCAGGGTGTTGACCACGCCGTAGCTGTGGATCTCGTAGGCGATCGGCAGCTGCGGCCAGTTGGCGTTGTTCAGGACGAAGCCCCAGCCGCCCTTGAAGGCTTCGTAGCCGTAGTTGAGGCGCGAGTAGAACAGCGTCTTCGGCCCGACGTTCCAGTCGACGCGGGCCACCTGGTCGTTGCGCGGCTGTTCGAACGAGCTCTGGAAGGAGTAGTTCGACTGCCGGTCGGGGTCGTTGAAGTTGGGCAGCGGCAGCAGGTTGAGGAGCGCCTGGCCGTTCCGGTCGATGCGGTTGGCCGGGATGATGTTGCCGGGGAAGGGCTGTCCGGTCTGCGGATCGCGGATGACGATCAGCGCGCCGTTGTTGCCGCTCTGGAACGACTGCGAGAAGTCGCCGCGGCGCTCGAGCTCGGTCGGCATCGTCCGCTTGGTCAGCGTGCCCGGGTTGGTGCGCGGCAGGAACTCCTGGTTCCAGAAGAAGAACAGCTTGTTGCGCGAGGTGTTGAACTTGCCGGGAATGGTCACCGGGCCGCCGATGTGCCAGCCGGTGTAGTCGAACTTGTAGGGCGGCTTGGCCGCGCCGACCCGGTTGTTCTGCCACTCGTTGGCGTTGAACTTGTCGTCGCGCTTCGAGTAGAAGCCGCCGCCGTGGAACTGCTGCGTGCCGCTCTTGGTGATGACGTTGATGGTGCCGCCGGAGCTGCGGCCGTACTCGGCCTGGTAGTTCGACGTCAGCACCTTGATCTCGGCGATCGAGTCGAGGCCGGGCGCCAGGAACGGGCCGGTGTTCGAGCCGGTGTCGAGGTTGGTGACGCCGTCGTAGGTCAGGTTGATGGTGCTGTTGCGGCCGCCGTTGATGCTGAGGCCGCCGAGGTTGTTCCAGCCGGGCGCTTCACGGTTCTGGGTGTCGACGACGCCGGGCATCGTCCGCAGCATGCCGAGGTAGTCCTTGCCCTTGAGCGAGATGTCCTGGAGCTGCTCCTGGGTGATGACGCCGGATCGCTCGCCGCTCTGCGTCTGGACGCGGGCCGCCTCGGCCGTCACCGCGACCGTTTCCTGCAGCTGGCCGACTTCGAGGCTGACGGGCCGGAGCGCCAGGCGCTCGTTGGCCGACAGGACGAGGCCCGTCTGCTGGTGGGTCTTGAAGCCTTCCAGGGCGATGGTGACGTCATAGGTGCCGGCGAGCAGGTCGGTCACGACGAACAGGCCGTTGCCGTCGCTGACGACCGAGCGCTTCACCTGCGTGTTGGCGTTCTGGACGGTGATGGTCGCGCCGGGCAGGACGCTGCCCGATCCGTCGACCACCGACCCGGAGACTTGGCCGGTCAGGCCTTGGGCGCCGACGCGCCCGACGCCGGCCAGCAGAGAGAGAGCCAGCGCCACGATCCCGATACGTACGTGTACGTTCACGCCATCCTCCAGCGAGACAGGGGGGCCGGACCGGGCGCAGGATGCGCGCCGCACGGTCCCGTCGAACAAGGACGAGAGACGAACTTTTGAGAGTGGGCGGAGTCTAGGCGCATCCCTCCGTGGCGTCAAGAGATGTGAGCCGAAGCGCCGAACGGGGGATGCGAGTGGGACGCTGGCGATGCGAGTGGGACGCCGGAAGGCGAGCGGACGAGCGGGCGCTCGCCGAAAACGACGACGCCGCCGGACGCGCGAGGCGCCAGGCGGCGTTGCCGGCATGGCGGATGGCGGCGGCCGGGTGGCCGCCCGGCTACTTCAGCAGGACGCGCGTGCCGCGGACCTTCTGCGTGCTCAGCACGTTCAGGAAGCGCGGGATGACGTCGTCCATCAGCTCGAAGTAGGACGACAGCGCCGGCACGTTCTGCTGCGACGGATAGAGGCGCTCCTCGCGGAACGTCTCCGAGTAGATCCGGGTGCCGGTGCGACCGTCGATGAAGATGAACTTCGGACGCAGGACGTAGCCCTTGCGCTCCATGAAGACGCGCGTCGGCACGACGACGCGGCGACCCAGGTTGTCGTAGGTCTCGCGGGTCTGCTGCACCATGCCGGACTTCGACTGCGGCGTGAACAGCACCGTGCCGGTCACGATCAGCGGCTGCTGGAATTCCTCGCCGAGCTTCTTCCAGTACTCGACGTTGGCGAAGATCGGCTCGAAGCTGGCCAGGCTCTTCTCGTCGCGGACGCGGGCCGCCTCAACGCGGCCGGCGCCAGCCGGCGCCTGCGGGCTGTGCCCGGCCGGGTCGACGGCCTCGGGCGTGGCCGGCTTGATGTCGGAGGTGGTCGGCTTGGCCTCGGGCGTGCCGGCTCGGGCGCCGGCGCGTCGGCCGGCGCGCCGGAGTCCTTGTTCATCTCCTGGGCGATCTCGGCGAGCGGCAGCACGTCCGCTTCGATCACGCGCAGGCCGGACCGCGTGCGGAGCTGGCTGCGCAGCAGCCGCACCGTCTCGAGGTTGGCGTCGACGTCGTCCGAGCCGCCGGCGATGAAGCCGACGACGTGCACCCGCTGGAACGGCGACACGTCGAGCTTCGCCTTGATCGGCGTCTCGATCGGGATCTCGTAGAAGCTGACGCAGCCCGACGCCAGGAGCGTGAGCGCGAGCGCGCCCGCTCCGAACGACACGAGCTTGCGAGTGCTACCGTTCGCCGTTGCGGTTCGCCCGATCATTGATTTCTCGGAACAGGTCGTAGTTCTGCTTGATGAGCACGTTGTTGGGCTCGAGCTCGAGTGCCTTCTCGTAGGCGACCCGCGCTTCGTCGAACTGCCCGTTGTGCTCGTAGGCGATGGCGAGGTTGTTGAAGGCCGCGGCATAGGTCGGATCGACCTCGACCGCGCGCTTCCAGCGGTAGAGCGCTTCCTTCCACAGCTCGCGCTGCGCCGCCTTGATCCCGAACGTCCACCTGGGCCTTCGAGTCGCTCGCGCGCTGTCCGCGAAGGAGGGGACGGCCAGCGTCAGCCCCATTACCACGAACGCGGCTGCCAGTCTGGGTCTCGCCATGAGTATGGCTCCCACTATAGTCCTGCCCCCTAGGGCCAGCAAGGGCTGAATTGCCCCGAACCGCACCGACTTTCCGGACCGTTCGTCCCTCGCGAACTGGAGCCGAACGCCGCCACGCTTTACACTACGACCGGGGGGTCGTTCTGGACGCATCGGCGTCCGGCCGCTCCTCGTGCGGGCGTTCGTCACACGGGGATCCGGCCGTCGCCGCCGTGCCGAGGAGGCCCCGTGCTCGACCTGTCCGCCGCCGTCACGCTGTCCGTCCTTCCAGGCGCCCTCGGCGCCAACCTGCTCAGAACGTTCCGCGCGCACGCGCCGGCCCGACCTCTGGCCGCCTTCCGCGTCGACGCCGCGCTCGACGAGGCCGGCCCCGCGCGCGCCCGCCAGACGCTGACCGAGGCCCGTGCCGCCGCCGCTCCGCTGCTCGACGCGATCGCCGCCGGGCGCCGCCGCGTCGTCGTCTTCGGCGCCGCCGGCCTACCCGCCGCGGCTGGCGGCGATTCCCGATCCGCCGCCTCTCCTCTGGATCAACGGCGACGACAGCGTCCTCGCACAGCCGGTGATCGCGATTGTCGGCTCGCGCTACGCGTCGCCGTCGTCGCTCGACGTCGCCCACGCCCTGGCCCGCGATCTCGCCGGCTTCGGCTTCGTCGTCGCCAGCGGGCTGGCGCGGGGCGTCGACGCGGCGGCCCACCGCGGCGCCCTCGAGGCCGGCGTCGACCGTCGGCGTCCTCGGGTGCGGCCTCGATCGGTCTATCCGCCCGAACATCGATCCCTTGCCGAGGTGATTGTCGCCAGCGGCGCGATCGTTTCCGAGCTGCCGCCCGCGGCGCCGCCGACGCCCGATCACTTCCCGCGGCGCAACCGGATCATCAGCGGCCTGGCGCTGGGGGTCGTCGTGGTCGAAGCGTCGCTGCGGAGCGGGTCGCTGATCACCGCCCGCTGCGCCGCCGACCAGGGCCGCGAGGTGATGGCGGTGCCGGGGACGGCGCTCGGCCAGCGGCACAAGGGCAGCCACAGTCTGATCCGGGACGGGGCGGCGCTGATCGAGACCGCCGAGGACGTCGTGGCCGCGCTGGGACTGACCGTGCAGCCGGCCGTCCCGGCGGCGTCCGGAGCGCCCGATGGAGCGGCGATCGATGCGCCGGCGGAGGGCCGTCGCTCGATCCGATCCTCGCCGCGCTGGACGGTGGCGAAGCCTTGTCGCTGGCGCGGCTGGCGGCGGTGACCGGCCTGGCGACGGCCGAGCTGCTGGCCCGCCTGACCGTGCACGAGATCGCCGGACGGGTCGCGCGGTTGCCCGGCGGAGCGTTCCGGACGCCTCCGACAGCAGTGGTAAGGTAGGGGCGGCTTATGGCGAAACCTCTGGTCATCGTCGAGTCGCCGGCAAAAGCCAAGACCCTGTCTCGGTTCCTCGGCGGCAAATTCCGGGTCGAGGCGAGCATCGGGCACGTCCGCGACCTGCCCGAGCGCGCCAGCGAGGTCCCGAAGGAGATCAAGGACAAGCCCTGGGGCCGGATGGCCGTCGACGTCGACGGCGACTTCACCCCCTATTACGTCGTCCCGCTGGCCAAGCGGAAGCGCATCGCCGAGCTCAAGGCCGCCCTCAAGGACGCCTCGGAAGTGCTGCTGGCGACCGACCCGGACCGCGAAGGCGAGTCGATCAGCGCGCACCTCCAGGAGGTGCTGCAGCCCAAGGTCCCGACCCGCCGCATCGTCTTCCACGAAATCACCGAGGAAGCCGTCCTCGAGGCCATCGCAGCACGCCCGCGACGTCGACGCCAACCTGGTGAAAGCCCAGGAAGGGCGCCGCATCCTCGACCGCCTGTTCGGCTACACGCTGTCGCCCGTCCTGTGGAAGAAGGTCGGCACCGGGCTGAGCGCCGGCCGCGTCCAGAGCGTCGCGGTGCGCCTGATCGTCGAGCGCGAGGAAGAACGGCGCGCCTTCCACAAGGCGTCGTTCTGGGACCTCGAGGCGCGGATCGCGGCCGAGGGCCGCGAGTTCACCGCCACGATGGTCCGGCTCGCCGACCGGCGCATCGCCAGCGGCAAGGACTTCGACGCGGCGACCGGCAAGCTGAAGGAAACGACGGCCCGGCTGCTGACCGAGGCGGACGCCGGCGCGCTCGCCGTCGACCTGCGCGGCCGGCTGCCGTGGGCCGTGACCTCCGTCGAGGAGCGGCCGCAGGTACAGCGTCCGTCGCCGCCGTTCACGACGTCGACGCTGCAGCAGGAGGCCAACCGCAAGCTGGGCTTCTCGGCCGACCGGACGATGAAGGCGGCGCAGGGTCTGCACGACGAAGGCCTCATCTCGTATCACCGCACCGATTCGACGACGCTGAGCCAGAAGGCGCTCGGCGAGGCGGCCAAGGCGGTCAAGGACATCTACGGGGCCGAGTTCCACACCGGGACGCGGCAGTACCAGACCAAGGTCCGCAACGCCCAGGAAGCGCACGAGGCGATCCGCCCGACCGACTTCGATCGGCGGCCGCAGCAGATGTCGGGGCTCGACGTCGACGAAGCGCGCATCTACGAGCTGATCTGGAAGCGGGCGATTGCCTCGCAGATGGCCGACGCGCGGCTGCTGCGCACGTCGATCGAGATCACGGCGCCCTCCGGTCAGGGCGACGCCGTGTTCACCGCCTCGGGCAAGGCCATCCAGTTCGCCGGGTTCCTGCGCGCCTACGTCGAGGGCAGCGACGATCCCGGCCGCGGCGCTCGACGACCAGGAGACGATCCTGCCGACGCTCGACCCGCGGCCAGGCGATCGGCGCCGAGGGCGCGCCGGGCGCGACGCTGGCGCGGCTCGAGTCGAAGGGCCACGAGACCACGCCGCCGGCCCGCTATACCGACGCGTCGCTGGTCAAGCGGCTCGAGGACGAAGGCATCGGCCGCCCGTCGACCTACGCCTCCATCATCAAGACGATCCTCGGCCGCGGCTACGTCTTCCGGCAAGGCAAGGCGCTGATCCCCAGCTTCACGGCGTTCGCCGTGACCGGCCTGCTGCGCTCGCACTTCGGCGACTACGTCGACCTCGGCTTCACCGCCGAGATGGAAGAGGACCTCGATCAGATCGCCAGCGGCGAGCGGACGTCGTTCGACTTCGTCCGCGACTTCTACCGCGGCACGAACGGCCGGCCCGGCCTCGAGCAGCGGGCCCAGCTGGACGATCAGATCCCGTATCCCGCCGTCGACGTCGGCATCGACCCGCGATCGAACCTGCCGATCCGCGTCCGCATCGGGCGCTTCGGCCCGTTCCTGGCCCGCGGCGAAGGCGGCGAAGGTCACACGGCGTCGCTGCCGGACGAAGTCGCGCCGGCCGACTTCACCGTCGAGCAGGCGGTCGATCTGCTGAACGCCAAGGCCGAGGGACCGCGCGCGCTCGGCGACCACCCGACGACGGGCGAGAAGGTCTACCTGCTGACCGGTCGCTACGGTCCCTACGTCCAGCTCGGCGAGATGCCGGAGAAGGGCGCCAAGGGCGCCAAGGCGCGCGAAGCCGAAGCGCTCGTCGCTGCCGAAGAGCCTGTTCAGCGAGTCGACGCTGACGCTGGAGCAGGCGCTGCAGCTCCTCGGCCTGCCGCGCGAAGTCGGCAAGCATCCGGACGACGGCAAGCCGATCGTCGCCAACTTCGGGCCCTACTCGCCCTACGTCAAGCACAACACCGATTTCCGGTCGCTCGACTCGGAAGCGGCGGTCTTCGAGGTGACGCTGGATCAGGCCGTCGAGCTGTTCCGTCAGCCGAAGCAGAGCCGCCGCCAGAGCGTCTCGCGCACGGTGCTGAACGCGCTCGGCGCGCGGCCCGGCACCGAGAAGGCGATGCAGGTGCTGTCGGGGCGCTACGGCCCCTACGTCACCGACGGCACGACCCACGCCTCGCTGCCGAAGGGCGCCGACCCCGCGACGATCACCATCGCCGAGGCCGAGGAGCTGCTGAAGGCCCGCGAAGCGCTCGGCCCGCCGCAGAAGAAGAGCGGCGCCCGCAAGGGAGCCGGCGGCGCCCGGCGTGCGCCGGCCAGGAAGTCGGCGCCCCGCAAGGGCGCCTGATCCTCTACGCCTCACAGGACGGTCCGCGAGTGTCCAGTGAACCGGTCGTCCAGATCGTCGGGGCGGGGCTGGCCGGCAGCGAAGCGGCCTGGCAGATCGCCTCGCGCGGCGTCCGCGTCGTGCTGCACGAGATGCGGCCGGTCCGCCCGACCGCCGTCCACAAGACCGACGGGTGCGCCGAGCTGGTCTGCAGCAACTCGTTCCGCGGCGACAAGCTCGACAACGCCGTCGGGCTGCTGAAAGAGGAGATGCGCCGCCTCGGCTCGCTGATCATGCGGGCCGCCGAGGTCGCGCGCGTCCCGGCCGGGGCCGCCCTCGCCGTCGATCGCGAGCGCTTCTCGACGGAAGTGACGACGGCGCTGGCCGTCCATCCGCTGATCACGATCGTCCGCGGCGAGGTGCCGGCCATCCCGCCGCCGCGCGCCGACGGCGGGCCCGTGATCCTCGCCACCGGGCCGCTGACGTCGGAATCCCTGTCCGCGGATCTGGCGCGCCTGGTCGGCGCCGAGCACCTCTACTTCTACGACGCCATCAGCCCGATCGTCCTCGCCGAGTCGATCGACCGCAGCAAGGTGTTTCGCGCCTCGCGCTGGGATCGCTCGCTGCGCGGCCCCGGCGGCGCCCAGCCCGCGGCCGACGCCCGCGGCGGCGCGCCGCGGCGGCCGAGCCCGCGGCGGTTGGCACTGTCTGCGGCGTCGACGACGGGCAAGGCGACTACCTGAACTGCCCGTTCACGCGCGACGAGTACGACCGCTTCTACGATGCGCTGGTCAGCGCCGAGTCGGCGACGGTGCACGACTTCGACAACACCAAGTTCTTCGAGGGCTGCCTGCCGATCGAGGTGATGGCGCACCGCGGCCGCGACACGCTGCGCTTCGGGCCGATGAAGCCGGCCGGCCTCGACGATCCGCGCACGGGACGCTGGGCCTACGCGGTGGTGCAGCTGCGGCAGGACACGCTGGCCGGCGATCACTTCAGCCTGGTCGGCTTCCAGACGCAGCTCAAATGGAGCGAACAGGCGCGCGTGCTGCGCCTCATCCCCGGCCTCGAGCAGGCCGAGTTCGTCCGCTTCGGGATGGTGCACCGCAACACCTACGTCAACGGCCCGACGGTGCTCGGTCCGACCTGGCAGGTGCGGGCGCGGCCGGATCTGTTCCTGGCCGGCCAGGTCTCCGGCGTCGAAGGCTACGTGGAGTCCGCCGCGTCCGGGCTGCTCGCCGGCATCAACGCGGCGCGGCTCGCGCTCGGCGAGGCCCCGGTGGTGGCGCCGCGCACGACGGCGATCGGCGCGCTGGCCCACTACGCCTCGCACGCCGATCCGGCGCACTACGATCCGACCAACATCACCTTCGGCATCATGCCGCCGCTCGATCGGCCGCCGCGCGCCAAGGCGGATCGCAAGCAGGCGCTACTCGGCGCGGGCGCTCGCCGATCTCGAGGCGTTCCGGCGCGACGTCGGCGCCGCCCCGATCGAGACCGAGGTCGATCCGGAGCCGGCGGCATCAGGACCGGCCACGCGGGACGCGGCCCTCGATCCGGCGGCGCTCGGATAGCGACCCGCGCATGGCTGCCCCCCGTCGCGCCAGCGCTCGCGGCCGGCCGGCCAGCCCCGACGACGACGAGATCGCGGCGTCGCTGAAGGGGCAGCTCAAAGGGCTTTCTCGAGTTCCTGGCGTTCAACCGCGCCGTGTCGCCGCACACCGTCCGCGCCTACGAGAGCGACCTGTCGCAGTTCCTCGCCCACGTCGCCGCCGGTTCGGGCCGGCGGCGCGCCGATCTCGGCCCCGAGGACGTCACCCTCGCCAGCCTGCGCGGCTTCCTCGCCGAGCTGCACGCGCGCGGCATCGCCCGGGCGTCGGTGGCGCGCAAGATCTCGGCGGTCCGCACCTTCTCGCGCTATCTGCGGCGCGAAGGCCTGATCGAGGGCGATCCGACGACGCTGGTGAGCGCGCCGCGCCTCGAGCGGCGCATCCCCAAGCACCTCGGCGTCGACGAGATGACGCGCTTCCTCGAGACGCCCGACACCTCGAATCCGCTCGGCCGGCGCGATCGCGCCATCCTCGAGCTGTTCTACGCCTCGGGGATCCGCCTGAGCGAGCTGGTCGGGCTCGACCTCGAGTCGGTCAATCTCTCGGGGCGGATGGTGCGTGTCTTCGGCAAGGGGCGCAAGGAGCGCATCGTGCCGTTCAACCAGAGCGCGGCGGAGGCCGTGCAGGCGTGGCTGCGCGATCGCGAGGCGATCTTCGACGGACGCTTCTTCGCCGCGATGCGCGAGGCGCGGCGGACGCGTCCGCGCGAGGCGGCCGACGCGGTGCCGAACGAGCCGGCGAGCGCGCGGCAGCCGCGCCGGTGCGCGCTTCTCACCGCAGGTCGGTCGCCGCCAGCGCCGCGACGACAGCGCCGCGCTGTTCCTGAACTATCGCGGCGGACGGCTGACGCCGCGCAGCGTCCACCGGCTGGTGACACGCTACGTGGCGCGCTGCTCGCTGCGGCACGGCATCAGCCCGCACGCGCTGCGGCACTCGTTCGCCACGCACCTGCTGCAGGCGGGCGCCGATCTGCGCGCCATCCAGGAGCTGCTCGGCCACGTCAACCTGAGCACGACGCAGCGCTACACGCACGTCGACATGGCCTACCTGATGTCGGTCTACAAGAAGGCCCATCCGAAGGCCTGACGTCATCGCCGGCAGAGCGACGGCCACGAGGCGGCGAGCGCCGCCGCGAACAGGCCCAGGCCGAGATACGCGGGCGCGAGGTGGAAGGCGCTGTGGTAGCCGACCGCGTAGTGGACGCCGAGCGCGGCGGCGTAGGCGGGCAGGCCGGCGAGCAGGAGCGTCCACCACAGCCACCGCTCGCCCGGGCGGAAGCCCCACAGCGCGGCCAGCAGGATCGCCAGGCCGCTGGCGAGCAGCATGCCGCCGAGCGTGGCCCGATCGTGCGCGACCAGCGGCACGAGGTGCGGCGTCACCGCGGCCAGCGTCGGCGCGGTCGTCTGCAGGAACTGCAGATCCTCGTGGACGAAGACGTGGGTCGCGCCAATCGCCGAGATGAGGAGGCCGGCGCCGATCAGGCCGACGCCCTGCACCACGAGCCCGAGCTGGCCCCACAGCCCGAGCCGCCACGCGCGATCCTCGACCCGCATCGGCGCCGGCAGGTGGGCGGGCGGCCCGAGCCGGCCGTGCACCGCCTGGACCAGCAGCTGGAAGAGGATCGCGGTGACGAAGGCGTGGAACGGATCGAAGTAGCCGAAGCCGAGGAACAGGAAGAAGCTGACGAAGCCGGCGATCGAGGACGCCACGATCGCGACCTGCGCCCAGTGCCGTCCGTGCCGCACGCCGAACCACGACAGGCCGGTGTAGAGCACGCCGATCGTGGCCATGACGCCCGCCAGCGTCACCCGATCGTGGGTGAGGAACGGCAGCAGCTGCGCGTTGACCGCGGCCAGCGCGTGCCGGCTCAGGCCGACGAACTGCTCGTCGTAGGGCAGCAACACGCGGGTCGTGGCGATCGCCAAGGCCATGACGCTGCCGGCGAGCATCCCGAGGCCGAGCAGCAGCGTCCACAGCCACGACGACTCCGGGATCCGCAGCACCGGCCGGGACGCTGCCGTCGAGGCCGGCGGCAACGCGTCGTTGATGCGCTTGGGCAGGCCCGGACCGCCGAACACCAGGCCGCTGTCGACGGCCACGAGGTCGGCGCCGGCGGCGAGCAGGTCGAGCGCGTCCTGCGGCTCGTGGACGCCGCCGCCGGCGAGGATCGGCACCAGCGGACCGCAGGCGGCGCGGATCGCGCCCACCGTCGCGAGCGAGGCGGACCGCGCCGACCGTCCGACCAGCCGGACGCCGCCGGCCTCGATGGCGCCGTCGACGACGACGCCGTCCGCGGAGCGCGCGCCGGCGAGCCACGCCGCGCCGTCGGCCGCCTCGAGATCGAGCGGCAGCACGATGAAGCACGGGCGCCCGCGGTCGCGCGCCAGCGCCGCGACCTGGGCGGCGATGGCGGCGTCACGAGCCAGCGACGGTGAAACCCGCGACGTGCGGTGCGAGCGCCGCGATCGCGCCGGCGCTGAAGCCGCGGCCGCGTCCAGGGCGTCCGGCGTGGTCCACAGATCGAGGCGGGCGAGGATCAGCGCCCCCGCGGTGTCGAGTCCGGCGAGCTTCGCCAGCGCGTCGGCCGGCGTGCAGCGGCCGGGTGACCGCGGCAGCACGAGGCTCTGCGCGCCGTCGTCGCGTCCGATGACGCCGCCGCGGCCCGGCGCGCGCACGAGGGGGCCCACCTCGACGAACCCACAGCCGAAGCGCGCCAGTGCGCTCGTCGCGCGCAGCTCGGGATCGAGGGCACAGCCCAGGCCCATGCGCGACGGGAAGGCGAGCCCGGCGAGCGTGACGCCAATCCCGTCCGGCGGCCGCATGTGGCCGAGCAGATCGATCAGCAGACGCCCCGGCCAGGTCCGGCCGAGGCCGCCCATGATCGTCAGCGCGACGTCGCGGCTCGCGCGCGGCGGCAGCGCGAACAGCACCGGTGCCAGCACGGTGCGGTACGACCAGTCGGGCATGGCGCCTCGGAGTCACCGCCCCGCGGTGGCGGGGCGGCGATCGCGGTCCTGGCCGATCACGACGATCGGCGCCCGCAGCTCGGGGCCCGGGCCGGCCTGTGCCTTCTCCAGGACGAGGAAGCGCGCCGCCCTCGGATCGTTGTCGAAACGTGCGTTCGGCGTGGTGATGACGATGCGCCGGAGGACATCGGTCGCGATGTTGCCCGTCCACACCGGCTCGGCGGGGCCGACGGTCAACTGGCCGTCGTGCGCCCGCGTGCGCGTCACCCGCAGCATGTTGTCGCCGGTCTCCCAGTAGAACAGCTCGCCGTTGGCGCCCCACGCCGGCCAGCGTGCGCCGCCGGTCGAGGCCAGCACCTTGCCGGTGCCATCAGGCCAGGCGCGGACGTAGATCTGCACGACGCCGTCGAGCTCGTCGGATTCGTAGGCCACCCAGTGCCCATCCGGAGAGATCGCGGCATTCGACTCGTGGAACGGCGACGCCGCGAACGCCTTCGGCGGACCCACCGGCTGTCCGGTGTGGTCGACGTCCAGCGTGCGGAGATCCCAGCCGGTGTCCGGGCCGTGCTCCTGGAACAGGAGATGCCGGCCATCCGGCGACCACGCGTTCGGGTAGATCCGGTTGGCGCCGTCGAGCAGCAGGCGCGGCTGGCCGGTGCCATCGGCCGGGACCGAGAGCAGGCGCCACTTGCCGTCCTTCCGCGTCCCGACCGTGATGCCGCGGCCGTCGGGCGTCCAGGTCGGGCGGAACGGCGAGAGCCCGAAGGAGAGCCGCGACAGCGTGCCGTTGGCATCGACCGCCCAGAGATCCGACTCCGTCGAGGTGCCGAGCGCGACCGCGATGCGGCTGCCGTCCGCGCTCCGGCGGATATCGCGGAACCGGCGCGGCGTATCGACGACGCGCGTCAAGCGGCCGTCCGAGCCGACCCACGAGAGGTAGTACTCGTGGGCGACGGGTTCGCCCGGCGTGTAGACGAGGACGCCCGACGCCGACACGGCGAGGTGACTCCCGCCGTTGCGCCAGTCGTAGCGGACCGCGTCCAGCAGCACGTCCGCCGTGCCGACCACGGCGATGCGCTCGGCATCGAAGCCCACCAGGTAGACGCGGCCGCCGCGCACGAAGAGCAGGCCGCGGCCCGGCACGTAGCGCGCGAACCCGGCGCCGGAGACGAGCAGGCGCCGCTCGCCCGTGTCGAGCGAGACGGCTTCGATCCGGCCTTCGTCGAAGGTGGCGTCCTCGAGGCCGACGGTGAAGATGACCCACGGCGTTCCCGGCACCGCGTCCGGCCACCGATGCGAGTACTCGTCGCGCGCCCGGTCGAGCGTCGTCAGCGGCTGCGGGCGGCCGCCTCGTTCCGGGATGCGCAGCAGCCCCGCCGTCTGGCTGGCGGCGATCACGATCGATCCGTCGGCCGCCCACGTCGCGCCGCGGTGATTGCCGCCGACGTCGGCGACTTCCAGCACCGGCCCGCCCTCGACCGGCACCTTGGCCACCTTGCGCTCGGTGAAGAACCCGACCCAGCGGCCGTCGGCGGAGAAGAACGGCTGGCGGGCGCCCTCGGTGCCGGGCAGCCGGCGCAGGGCGGGATCGCGCAGCTCGCGTACGTAGAGCCGCCGCATGCCGCCTTCGGTCGCCTCCACCGCCAACAGCGATCCAGACGGGCGAGAGGGCGTAGGGCGCCGCGAACCCGCTGCTGAGGACGATCGGCGAGGGGAGCTCGAGGCTCAAGCGCACGGGCGGCGTCGGAGCCTGCTCCCGCGGTCGCACGAGGACGAGCGCGCCGGCGACGGCCGCCACCAGCGTGGCGGCGGCGAGCGTCCACAGCAGCGTCCGGCTGGTCCCCGGCCTCGCCGCGACGACGCCGCTCCGCTCGGTGTCCTGATCCAGGTCGGAGAGCTCGACGCGGGCGTCGCCGATGTGCTGCAGGCGGGCGCGCGGGTCGCGGCGCAGGCAGCGCCGGATCAGCCGCATCACGCCGCGCGGCACGGCCGCCGGCAGTGCGCTCCAGTCCGGCTCGTCGCGCAGCACCGCGGCGGCCACCTCGGAGACGGACCGCCCGGCGAAGACGGGCCGGGCCGCCAGCATCTCGAACAGCACGCAGCCGAAGGCCCAGACGTCGGTCCGGGTGTCGACGTCGCCGCCCGTCACCTGTTCCGGGCTCATGTAGCGCGCGGTCCCGACGACCAGGCCGACCTCGGTGATCGGCTCGATCGACTCCTCGCGATCGGCCCGGACGGCCGCCGTCTTGGCCAGGCCGAAGTCGACGAGCTTCACCTGGCGCGCCGGCGTCAGCATGACGTTCGACGGCTTGAGGTCGCGGTGAATCACACCCTTGGCGTGGGCTTCCTCGAGGCCGGCGATGATCTGGACGGCGATGGCCAACGCGTCGTCGACCGGCACCGGCCCGCGGACCAGGCGCTGGGCCAGCGTTTCGCCGTCGACCCGCTCGAGGACGAGGTAGGGCGACCCGTTCAGCCGTTCCAGGCCGTAGATGGCGGCGATGTTCGGATGACTGAGGGTGGCGAGGACGCGCGCTTCGCGCTCGAACCGCCGCAGGCTCCGGGAATCGCCGCGGAAGGCGTCGGCCAGGCCCTTGATGGCGACTTCCCGATCGAGCGTGGCGTCGAGGGCGCGGTAGACGCGGCCCATGCCGCCCGCACCCAGCAGGTCGAGGACCTGGTAGCGGCCGATCTGCTGGCCGAGGGCGAGGCGATCACCGCCCGGTTCGTCGAGCGTCGAGCCGCGCCCCGAGCCGCTGCTGCCCGGCAGCGGCGATCCCGACGACTCGAGCAGCTGCGTCTCGTCGCCGTGCGGATGGCCGGCGTCGGCCTGCGCCGTGCGCAGCATCTCGCGCAGCTGGGCGCGCAGCCCGGGGTTGCCGGCCGAGCTCTCGTCGATCCAGCGTTCGCGTTCGTCCGCCGGCAACTCGAGCACGGCGCTGAGCAGCGTGCTGAGACGCGCCGGGGCCGAGCCCCCGCGCTGGCCGCGCTGGCCGTCGCTCATCGCGACGTTCCGTCATTCCGAGGAGAGGCGCTCACCGTCCGCATGACTCGATGCGCCTCGTATCTTACCGGCACTCCGGCCGGTTCCCGATGGGCGACGGTGGCCGGCTAGCCGACGGCCTCGGCGACGGCCGCGGCCGCCCGCCGCGAGCGCGGCAGCTCGATGCCGAGCACCTTGATCTTGTAGTTCATCACCCGCGGGCTGATGTGCAGGAGCTCCGCCGCGTCCTTCTGCACCCAGTTCGACATCCGCAGCGCCTCGACCAGGGCCTGCCGCTCGATTTCCTCGAGGGCGATGCCGGTCGGCGGCAGCTTCACCACCGCGGCGCCGCCCAGGCCGTCGGCGTTCGACGTCGCCTCGCCGAGGCGCAGGTCGTCCGCCTCGATGAAGCGGCTGTCGGCGAGCAGGGCGGCCCGCTCGATGGTGTTCTCCAGCTCGCGGATGTTGCCGGGGAAGTTGTAGCGGAGCATCAGCTTCTGGGCGTCGGGCGTCAGCCCTTCGACCTTCTTCTTCAGCTCGGCGGCGTACTTCTTGATGAAGAACTGGGCCAGCGCCGGGATGTCCTCCTTGCGCTCGCGCAGCGGCGGCATCTCGATCGAGACGACGTTCAGCCGGTAGTAGAGGTCCTCGCGGAAGTGTGCCATTGGCGACCATGTGCGCCAGGTTGCGGTTGGTCGCGGTGATCAGCCGCACGTCGACGCGGATCGTCCGGGTGCCGCCGAGGCGCTCGAACTCGTGCTCCTGCAGCACGCGCAGGATCTTGGCCTGCGTGTTCTGGCTCATGTCGCCGACTTCGTCGAGGAACAGGCTGCCGCCGTCGGCCTGCTCGAAGCGGCCGATGCGCTGCTTGTCGGCGCTGGTGAAGGCGCCCTTCTCGTGGCCGAACAGCTCGGACTCGAGCAGGTTCTCCTGCAGCGCGGCGCAGTTCACCTTGACGAAGTTGCGGCCGGCGCGCGGCGAGTTGTGGTGGATGGCGCCGGCGATCAGCTCCTTGCCGGTGCCCGTTTCGCCGCGGATCAGGATCGTCGCGTTGCTGCGCGCGACCTTCTTGACGACGTCGAGGACGCGCTGCAGCGCGCCGCTGGCGCCGATGATGCGGTCGAAGTCGTAGATGTCGCTCTGGGTGTGCCGGAGATAGTCGATCTCGTGCCGCAGGCGCCGGTGCTCCAGCGCCTTGTCGATCTTGACCTCCATCTCCTCGATCTCGAACGGCTTCGGCACGTAGTCGAAGGCGCCGATGCGCATCGCCTCGACGGCGGTGTGGACCGAGCCGAAGGCGGTCATCAGGATGACGGCGGTGTTGGGGTGCAGGGCCTTGGCGGTGCGCAGCACGTCGAGGCCGTCCGAGCCGCCCATCTTGAGGTCGCTCAGCACCACGTCGAAGGCGCCCTCGTGCAGCTTCTCGATGGCGGCGTTGCCGTTCGGGGCTTCGTCGACGTCGTGACCGGCCTCGGCCAGGCCGCGGGCCAGGCCGCGGCGCAGCGAATCGTGATCGTCGGCGATGAGAATGCGACCCATGGCTGTCGTTGACCTCGTTCTCTATCTCTTGCGCGGGCCGCCGGGGGCGCCGCCATCCTGCGGCACCGGGTCGTCGTAGCGATCGTTCAGGGCGTTCAGGGGCAGGACGACCCGGAAGCGGGCGCCGCCCGACGGCGGCGAGGCGACCGAAATCCGCCCGTCGTGCGCGTCGACGATCTTGCGGACGATGGCCAGGCCGAGGCCGGATCCGCGCGGCTTGGTCGTGAAGAAGGGGTTGAAGATCCGATCCTGCAGATCGTCGGCGATGCCGGCGCCGTCGTCGGCGACGTCGACCACGACGGTCGGCATCGAGGCCAGCGTGTCGCCCGGGCCGTCGTCGCCCGGCACGTACTGCGCGGTGATGGTCACCGTGCCGCGGCCGTCGAGGGCCTCGAAGGCGTTCGACACCAGATTGGTGAAGAGCTGCCGCAGCTGCCCGGCGTCGCCCTCGATCGAGGGCAGCGAGTCGGGCACGTCGATGCGCAGCGCGGTGCCGCGGCGCGGCACCATCGCCTCGGCGCCGTGCACCGCATCGTGCAGCGCGCGGGTCACCGGCACCGGCTCGACCTGCAGCCGGATCGGCCGGACGAAGTCGAGCACCTCGATGACGATGGCGTTGGCCATCTTCACTTCGTTGATGATGTCGGTGAGCGTCGCCTGGGCCTCGGTCTGGCCGGCGAGGCGGCGCCGCAGCAGACCGGCCATGATCTCGATCCCGGCGAGCGGGTTCTTGACCTCGTGGGCGATGGCCGCCGCCATCTCGCCGAGCGCGGCCAGCCGGTCGCGCAGGCGCTCCCGCTCCTCCAGCTGCTCGACCCGGGTCAGGTCCTTGAAGAACAGCGTCGCGCCGCTGACCTCGCCGTCCTCGCCGCGGATCAGCGACAGCGTGTAGCCGATGACCCGGCCGGTCGACTTGAGGCGCAGCTCGGCGCGGTTGGGCAGGTGCTCCGCCTCGAAGGCGGCGTGCAGGATGCGGACGACTTCGGGCGCGCCGTGCAGCACGTCGGCGTAGTGGCCGCCGATGTTGGTGCCGCGCACCGGGACGTGCAGGGCGTGGCAGGCGACGTCGTTCATCACCGCGATGTGGCCATCGCGGGTGATGGCGATGACGCCGTTGCGCATGCTGCCGACGATGTCCCGGAAGAACCGGTCGGAGCTGGTGGCGCTCACCATGATGGGCAGTGGCGGCCGCGTGGACGGGCGTTCGGCAGCTGACGTTCGACGGATGGGGCCATTCGACTGACGGCGTGCTGTGGGCCGAAGCCCGATGTCTACCTCTCGCACTCGTACCTACCGGCTTCTGCGGCGTGCATGCCGTGCAGCCGCCCGCCCCCCATGTCGCAAGGCCCGTGCCCAGCCCAGCCGACCTCGATCGGGGCCGAAATGATTGACGTCCAATCACTTGGCGGTCGAGGCCTGCCGGCTGACGGGCTCGACGAATCCGTCAGCGAATTACCAAAGTGTAATACTGAAATGGCCAAATGCGGCAGGGCGCCGCCGAGGCGCACACTTCAGCGACGAAAGCTGAACCGGAGCGCCCAAAAATCGGCAGTGGGTCAGCGGGCGTCGGGTCAGCGAGGAGCGGGATTCAGCGGCCGGCCGCTTCGAGCTCCTGCTGCAGCTCTTCCCAGCGGTGCATCAGGTCGCCGAGCTCCCACATCAGCGTCTGGTGCTGATCGATGGTCGGCTTCGAGGTGTCGTGGTTCTCGTAGAAGCCGGGCGCGCTCATGGTCGCTTCGATCGTCTTCATCGTGGCTTCGCGCTCGGCGATGGTGGCCTCGAGCGCGGCGATGCGGCTCTCGACGGCTTCCCGCGCGCGCTTGCGCCGCCGATCCTCGGCTTCCTGCCGCTTGCGGTCCTCGCGCGCGTCGCCCGGCTTCGCCGGCCGGCCGGCGGCGGCCGCGGCGCGGCGCGCGGCGCTGCGTCGCGCTGGGGCGGCTGCGGCGCGTCGGCCTTGGCCGGCGTCGGCGGCTTGGCCGGCGCGGGCTTGGGCGTGCGCCGGCTTGACCGGCGCCGCCGCCTTCGCCGCGGCCTCCTCCTCGCGCTTCGCCAGGCTCCACCGGTAATCCTCGTAGCCGCCCGGGTAGACCTGCGCCTGGCCGCCGCCGACGTCGATCACCTTGGTCGCCAGCTTGTCGATGAAGTAGCGGTCGTGCGACACGAGGATCAAGGTGCCGCCGAAGTCCTCGAGGGCGTCGAGCAGCACGTCCTTCGAGTCCATGTCGAGGTGGTTGGTCGGCTCGTCGAGCAGCAGCGTGTTGGCCGGCCGGAGCAGCATCCGGGCGACCGCGAGGCGCGTCCGCTCGCCGCCGGAGAGGACGCCGGCCTTCTTGTAGATGTCGTCGCCGCCGAAGAGGAACCCGCCGAGGATGGTGCGGATCGCCGGCACCATCTGGATCGACGAGCCGGACTCGAGCGTCTCGTAGACCGTCCGCGTCGGGTCGAGGCGCGTCGCCTCGTCCTGGGCGAAGTACTGCATGACCAGCTGGTGGCCCTCGGTCCGCGTCCCGCTGTCGGGCGCCTCGGTGCCGGACAGGATCCGCATCATCGTCGACTTGCCGGCGCCGTTCGGCCCGATCAGGGCGACGCGGTCGCCGCGCTCGATCAGCAGGTCGACGCCCTCGAAGACGCGGGTGGCGCCGTAGGCCTTGCGCACGCCCTTCAGCTCGAGCACGGTGCGGCCGCTCTTCGGGCGCGACCGGGAAGGCGAAGCGGACGCGCTTGCGCTCGGGCGGCACCTCGATCGGCACGACCTTCTCGAGCATCTTGATCCGGCTCTGGACCTGCGCCGCCTTGGTCGCCTGGTAGCGGAACCGGTCGACGAACATCTTCACCCGCGCGACTTCCTCGTCCTGATCGCGCTTGGCCTGGCGCAGCCGCTCGAGCATCGCGTCGCGCAGCTCGACGTACTTGCTGTAGTTGCCGACGTAGTCGGTCAGCGTGCGCAGGTTCAGGTCGGTGATCCGGGTGACGACCGCGTCGAGGAAGTAGCGATCGTGCGAGACCAGGATGACCGCGTGCGGGTAGGTCGACAGGTATTCCTCGAGCCAGTTGCGCGCGTCGAGATCGAGGTGGTTGGTCGGCTCGTCGAGCAGCAGCAGGCCGGGCCGCCCGAGCAGCAGCTTGGCCAGCGCGATGCGCATCTGCCAGCCGCCCGAGAACGTCTCGGTGGGCTTGCCGAAGTCGTCCTGGCTGAAGCCGAGGCCGCGCAGCACGGTCGCGATCCGCAGGTCGATGCTGTAGCCGTCGTCGCGGCGGAACTGCTCCTGCAGCTCGGCGTAGCGGACCAGCATCGACTCGTGCTCGCCCTCGGGCACGCTGTCGTCGCCCAGCCGCGCCTCGAGCGTGTGCATCTCGGCCTTCCGCGCCAGCAGGTCGGCGAAGGCCGTCGACGCCTCGTCGAGCAGGGTCCGGCCGCGGTGGTCCAGGCCGTCCTGCGGCAGGTAGCCGACGGTCAGCCCGCTCGGGGTGACCACCTGGCCGGAGTCGGCCTCGTCGATGCCGGCCAGGATGCGCAGCAGGGTGGTCTTGCCGGCCCCGTTCGGGCCGCACAGGCCGACCCGCTCCCGATCGCCGATCTGCCAGGTGACGTGGTCGAAGAGGACGCGGTCGCCGAAGGTCTTGTGGAGCTGCGCGAGCTGGATCATGTAGGGGCGGCCGGGCGGTGCGCGAACCCCGTATTGTAGCCGTCGCGCCGTCGGCCGCTCGCCGGCCGGGTAAACTAGGCCCCGGCCAGCCAGCCGCCCGCAGCGTCAAAGCATGTGACGACCATGACCTCGGACGAGGACCTCGTCGCCCGGTCGATCGATGGCGATACCGAAAGCTTCAACCAGCTCGTCAAGCGCTGGGAGCGGCCGATCTACGCCCTGGCGTACCGCACGCTCGGGCGGGACGAAGATGCACGCGATGTCACCCAGGAGACCTTCCTGCGGGCGTTCCGCTCGATCGGCGGCTTCCGCGGCCAGGCCAAGTTCTCGTCCTGGCTCTATCGCATCGCGCTCAACCTGTGCCGGGACTGGCTGCGGAAGCAGCGCCGGGCGCCGGTCGTCCAGGCGCCCGGAGGGCATCGACGTCATCGAGATGGCGTCCGAGCCGGATCCGGGCGAGTCGATCGAAGACGTGGTCGCCCGGCAGAACCTGAGCGCGCACGTGCAGCGCGCCATGACGCAGCTCTCGGAGGAGCAGCGCAGCACCATCATCCTGAAGGAGTACCAGGGGCTGACCTTTCAGGAAATCGCCGACCTGCAGGGGTGCCCCTTGAGCACGGTCAAGACGCGCCTCTACCAGGGCCTCACGGTCCTGCGGCGCGAGCTGGACCGGCAGGGCATCGAATCCCTCGCAGGCGGGAAGGCCGGGCGCCCGGAGACGCAGCGGGAATCGGACCCCGGCGCCGCCAACCGGCCTGTCACCAGCCCCGCGAGGACGACACGGGAGTACCGCCTGGTGCGGCCCCTGGCTGAACCGACATGAGCACTCTGCAATCGATCGCTGCGCTGCCCAGGCGGCGACGCGCTCGTCAGCCTGCTCTACGACGACTTCGAAGCCGGCGCCACGCCGTCTCGCGACGATCTGGAAGCGCACGTCCGCGCCTGCGCGACCTGCCTGGCCGAGTTCGAGGCGCTCGGCGGTGTCCGCGCCCAGCTGGCCGCGTGGACGGCGCCGGACGTCGCGCTCGGCTTCGAGGTGGTCCGGACCGGGGCCCGCGAGCCGCTCGGCTGGCGCCGATCCTTCACGGCGTGGGCGGCCCGCAACCGGGCGCTGCCGGCCGCGGCGGCGGCTGTCCTCGTCCTGGGCGGCGCGGCGGCGCTGGCACGCCTCGACGTCCATTACGATCAGTCCGGCCTCACGGTTCGCACCGGCTGGGGCCACGCCGCGCCGGCGTCGGCTGCCGGCGAGTCGGCTGACGCGGCGGCGCTGCGGCAGGAGCTGGCCTCGCTGCGCGGCGAGATCGCGCGGCTCGGCGCCAGCCAGGCGGCCAGCGGTGACGGCCACGTCGACGCCGTCACCGGCGATCCGTCCGGTCCGGCCGTGGCGACGCCGGTCTCGACCGGCACCCTCGCCGACGGCGGCTCGACCGCCGCCCAGGGCGCCGCGCTGCTCCGCAGCTTCCGCCAGGCGCTCGACGAGAGCGAGCTGCGGCAGCAGCAGAACCTGCAGCTGCGCATCGGCGAAATCACCCGCGACTTCGATCTGCAGCGTCGGCAGGATCTGGTGCAGGTCGAGCAGGGCTTCGGCCGCGTCGAGACGCCGAGCGGCAGCAGATGCTCGACCAGATCCGCCGCGTCTCGATGGGAGTGCCGCAGCAGTGATCCGGGCAGGTGCCACGGCCGGCGCGCGGCTGCCGGCGCCGCCCTGGCCGCTGGCGCGCCGTCGGCGCTCGCGCCCGGCCGACGTCCGCGGCCCAGACGGCCCGTCGCCGCCGCCGGCCGCTGCCGCCGCCAGCCGTGACGCCGGACCGGGGCCGCCAGATGGCCGTCGACGCGCGCTACAAGGTCCGCGTCATGGAGGGCGTGCTCGAGAAGTCGGTGCAGCAGGCCGCCCTTCGCCTGAACGAACAGCTCCGCCGCGTCTCGCCCGATCTGATCCAGCTCACCGGCGCGGCGCACGCCCGCGGCTATCGCCTCGAGGGCTACGGCCTGTTCTTCGACGTCGAGGTGCCGGCGGCGATGCGCCAGACGCATGGGCTGGACGGCGCGGGTGATGCGCCAGCAGCAGCAAGGCGTCGTCCGAGGCGCTCGGCTCGCTCAAGCGGATCACCGGCGAGCTCGATCCCGAAGGCCCGCGCCGAAGCCGAGCGCGCCATGCACCAGATCGAGCTGGTCGTCCGGCCGATGCCGCAAGGTGCGCGGTCGAGCGATCGCCGGGTGCGGCGCGTCGGCGTCCGCGGTCGAAGCGGCCACGTCGACCGCGCCGGCGCCGACCGGCACCGGCGCCGGACGCCGAATCGGCGACGACGCGCGCCGCCCGACGCCGATGCGTTGATCTGGCGCAGCCCGGATCTGGCCTACGAGGAACAGGTGCGCGAAGCCCTGATCGGCGCGATGCTCGACTGGGGCGCGCTGCTGCCGCTCGCGCCCGACGAGTGGCTGACGGTGGCCGCCCGCGACAACCAGGACGTGATCATGCCCGGCGCCGCGCCCGACGTGGTGACGATCATCCTGCGGGTGAAGGGCAGCGACCTCGCCGACCGCCTCGCCGGCCGCATCGCGACGGAGGATCTCCGCCGCCGCGTCGACGTCCGCGAGTTCTGACCCCGGCGGCCGCGCGCCCGCGCTGGCCCGGCCGGCCGCGGAACCTTTCGCGGCCTGCGGATACAATGCTTCGTATGCGCCGCGCGTGGCTGTTCCTCGTGCTCCTGGCCGGCCTGGCCGGCTCGACATCCTGCGGGTCGGAACCCGACGCCAGCCAGGCGCTGAAGGTGACCGACGTCGTCACCGGCTGGCTCGACAAGGGCATCGTCGACGGCCAGAACAAGCTGGTGCCGACCATCTCGCTCAAGGTCAAGAACGCCGCCGACCGGTCGCTGTCGTATCTGCAGCTCAACGCGGTCTTCCGCATCGTCGACGACACCGAGGAGCTCGGCTCCAAGGTGATCTGGGCGACGGAAGGGCAGTCACTCCAACCGGGCGGCTCGCTCGGGCCGTTCAACCTGTCGAGCGATCTCGGCTACTCCAGTCCCGCCCCGCGGACGCAGATGCTCCAGCACGCCCTGTTCAAGGACGCGAAAGTGGAGCTGTTCGTCAAGCAGGGCTCGCGGCAGTGGGCTCGCCTCGGCGAGTTCCGCGTCGATCGGCAGCTCTTCACCAGATGATGACGGATCGTCGATGACGGGCCGCTCCCCCGCGGACCCGCCGGCCAGCGCCCCGCACGACCTCGAGCGACGGCTCGGCACGGTCGATGCGGCCGCGGTCGTCGTCTCGAACGTCATCGGCAGCGGCATCCTGCTGATGCCGGCGATCGTCGCCGCGCCTGGCGCCGGACTACTGGGCGCTGATGACGGTGTGGCTGGTCGGCGGCCTGCTCGCCTTCGCCGGGGCCATGGCCTACGCCGAGCTGGCGACGATGCGTCCGCGCGCCGGCGGCGAATACGTCTACCTCCGCGCCGCCTACGGTCCGCTGCCCGCCTTCCTCACCGGCTGGACCTCGTTCGTCGCCGGCTTCTCCGGCGCCATCGCCGCGGCCGCCGTCGGCCTGGCCGGCTTCCTCGGCACCGTCGTGCCGGCGTTCGCCGACCAGACGCCCTGGCTGGCGATCCCGCTCGGCCCGATCTCGCTCACGGTCTCGCCGCAGAACCTGGCGGCGGTGACGATCATCGCCGTCTTCAGCGGCGTCCACGCCCTCGGCCTGGGCCCGGGCGCTTCGTGCAGAACACGCTGGCCGCCATCAAGGTCTTCGGCCTGATGGCGTTCGCCATCGCCGGGCTGACCTGGGGCCAGGCGCCGCCCGAGGTGGCGGCCGCGCCGGTCGCCGTCGGCGGGGGCGTCACCGTCAGCGGCTGGCTGCTGGCGCTCGTCCCGGTGATGTTCAGCTATTCGGGCTGGAACGCCGCGGCCTACGTGTCGGAGGAAATCCGCGAGCCCTCGAAGCGCCTGCCGCGGGCGCTGGCGCTCGGCACCGCCATCGTGGTCGTCGTCTACCTGGCGATGAACGCGGTCTACCTGTACGCGCTGCCGATGGAGCGGCTGACCAACCTCGAGCTGCGGGTCATCGACGCCGCCGCCGAACAGCTCTTTGCCGGGGCGGCGGCCAACGCCCTCATGCTGCTGTCGATGCTGATCACCGCCGGAACGATCAGCGCGATGGTCTTCGCCGGGCCGCGCGTCTACTACGCGATGGCCCGCGACGGGCTGTTCATGCCGGCGGCGGCGCAGGTGCATCCGCGCTGGCGGACGCCGGTCGCGGCGATCCTCGCCCAGGGGCTGTGGAGCGCCGATCCTGGTGCTGTCGGGGACGTTCTCGCAGCTGGTCAGCTACACCGGCTTTGCGATCGTGCTCTTCGCCGGCATCGCCGTGGCCGCGCTGTTCGTGTTGCGGTGGCGCGAACCCGCCGCCGAGCGGCCGTTCCGGGCCTGGGGCTACCCGCTGGCGCCGGCGCTCTTCACCGCTCATGAGCGCGGCGATGGTCATCAACCAGATCCAGCGCGAGCCCGGCCCCGCCGCCGCCGGCCTGGTCGTGATCGGCTGCGGCGTGCCGATTTACTTCCTGTTGCGCAGCCGGTTCCGGGCCGACTGACGCGGTCGGCGGCGTCGCCGGCCGCGCTTCCAGTCCGGCCGCGGCGATTGCGACGGTCCTCGCCTTTGGATAGAGTGCGGGGGCGTCGTCCCCTATTTTATGTTATGGCCACCGAGCCAGCCTCCCCGGGCTCTCCGACCGCGGCTCCGAGCGAGCACGTCCGCGTGCTGCTGGTGGACGACGACGAGTCGGTCGCCATCCTGGTCCGCTCGCACCTCGGCAAGCTGAAGCCGGCGCGCTACAAGCTCGAGTGGCGCGGCATCGGCGTCCGACGGGCTGGCCGCGCTGCTGAGCGAGCGGTGGGATGCCTGCCTGCTCGATTACCACATCGGCGACGAGAGCGGCTTCGACGTGCTGCGGACCGCGGTGCAGCGCAACGTGACCACGCCGATCATCATGTTCACGTCGGGCGCCGGGCGCGGACGTGGACCTGGCGACGGTCCGGGCCGGGGCGGCCGACTACCTCCTCAAGACCGAGCTCAGCCCGAGCGTGCTGTCGCGCACGATCCGCTACGCCATCGAGCGCTCCCGGCTTCTCAACGAGATGCGGGCCCTGGCCCGGCACGACCACCTGACCGGCCTGCTGACCCGGCGGGAGATGGACCGTGTCCTCGACGAGGAGCTGGTCCGCAGCCACCGCTACGGTCACCCGGTGGCGCTGATCCTGATCGATCTCGACCACTTCAAGCAGGTCAACGACACCTACGGGCACGTCTCCGGTGACGCGGCGCTGCGGGCGGTCGCCGCGGTCGTCAGCCACTGCGCCCGGGACACCGACCGGGCCGCCCGCTACGGCGGCGACGAGCTCGCGGTCCTCCTGCCCGAGACCGACCACGTCGGCGCCTGTGTCCTGGCCGAGCGCGTCCGGGCCAAGGTCTCGGCCGCCGGCGTCGCCGGCGCCGGTGGACGCGCTCGTCGCCAGCGATCGCCATCCCGCTGACGCTCAGCATCGGCGTCGCCGCGCTGCCGGGCTCGACCGCGTCGACCCCGTCCGAGTTCATCGCCCGCGCCGACGCCGCGCTCTATCAGGCCAAGCGGAACGGCCGCAACCAGGTCGTCTGCGCCGACTAGGCCAGCCCTTCGCGCCGCCTGGCGATTTGCCGCCCGGGGGCGTCGCACCTCAGCCGTCGCCATGGTGGTCCGCCACGCCGTCGATTTTCGCTGGCACACGGTGTAGGGGAGGGCCCCAGGTGTCGATAGTCCAAAAGGGTTTGCGTCTCACCTCCGCTACGTGGTCCGGCCGCAGGACTCGCTTCCGACCATGAACGTGCTGATTGCCGACGACGAGCCCATGACGCGAGCCCTGCTGCGTCGGGTGCTGACCCGCGACTGCGGCTGCACCGTGTCCGAAGCCGCCGATGGCCTGGCCGCCCTGTCGATCTGCGGCACCACGCCCGCCCGACCTCATCATCACCGACCTGCGGATGCCGGTGATGGACGGCATCGAGCTGATCCTGGCGCTGCGGAAGGTGCCGGCGCTCGCCACCATTCCGGTGGTCATGATGACGGCCGCGCGCGAGCAGGGACCGGTCCACCGGGCCATCGAGCTGGGGGTCACCGACTACCTGCTCAAGCCGCTCCAGGCCGAACGCGTCGCCGAGCGCCTCCGCGGCGTCGTCGAACGCGTCACCCGCGCCAACGACTCCAGCGAGGATCGGACGCCGCTGCTCGTCGCCGACGGCAACGACGAGTTCCGCCAGTTCGTGGCCGCGGCGCTGACGCCGGGCCGCGTCGTCCACCAGGCGCAGTCGGGTGTCGCCGCGCTGCAGCGGGCCGTCGAGACCCGCCCCGGCGTCGTGCTGGTCGGCGGCGACCTGGGCCTGCTCGGGCCGGAGCTGCTCATGCGCAAGATGCGCGCGGCCGGCGAGCTGGCCGACACCCGGATCGTCGCCGCTCGTGGCGAAGGGCGGCGGCCACGACGGTGCCCGAACAGGCGGACGCCGTCCTGATCCGGACCTCGAGTGCCGACGAACTGCGCGCCCAGTTGAGCAAGATCGGCAGCCGCGGGACCAAGGCGGGCGGCGTGCTGGACGCGCACCCGACGCTGCGCGCCCAGGTCGCGACGGCCGCCGAGCAGGTGTTCGGCATGATGCTGCAGCTCGAGGTGCGACACTCGTTCGAAGTCGAGCCGCGGCCGGTCGCGCAGATGGTGGTCGCCTCGGTGGCGATCGATCTGCCGGATGGCGCCGACCGCCTGACGATGGCGCTGCACACCGATCTCGCCTCGGCCACGAAGATCGCCGCCGGCATCGCTCGCGACGGGGCGCCGCCGGCTGTCTCCGAGGAAGACGGCGCGCTGGCCGCGGCCGCCGAGGTCCTCGGGATCATCGCCGGCCGGATCAAGACCAGCCTCGAGTCGCCGGGGCGGACGCTCGCCATGCCGCCGCCCAGCCGCCAGCTCGCCGGCGCGGGCGACCTGTCCGAGGGCGCCGAAGGCCGCATGCAGGTCACCGTGCACACGCGCTGACGGCGGCATCCAGTTCGTGCTGCAGGTGACCGCGGCGCCCGTGGCGGCCGGCGCCGCGCCAGCCGAGAGGCCGACGCCCGTCGCGGCATCCTGACCGACTCCGGCCACCTGCCGGTTCCGCCATGCTCCCTGGCTTCTCCGCCGATTCGTCCGCCACCCGCCTCCGCACCGAACGCGCGGTCGCGGCCGCCGGCCGTCTCGCGGCCGGCCTCGCCGCCGCGTTCGGCGTCCTGTCGCCGTTCCACTGGCACATGGCCGGCCAGCCCGAGCTGGCGCGGCATACGCTCGGCGCGGCGTGGGCCCTGGCCGGGATCGCCGCGTGGTGCTCCGGCGCGCATCGCCGCTCGGCCGGGCTGGTCGTCGGCTGGCTGAGCCTGGCGACGGGGCTGTGGGCCGGCGTGTCCGGCGTGGCGTCGCCGCTCGACACCGGCGCCGTCTGCCTCGCGGCGCTGGCGGTGCGTGGCTGCACGATCGCAACGTCAACGCGCCGCCGTCCGAGATCCTCGGACACGCCGGCGTGCTGCTGATCGCCATGGGGATGATGGCCCTCGGCACGAACGCCACCGGTGTGCCGATCGAGCTCGGCTGGGCTCGGGCGCATCGGCGGGCTCCCGCGGATGGCGCTGGCGACGATGCTGGCCGGAACGGCGATCGCCGCCACCGCGTGGCTGGACACCCGCCGCGCCATCCCGGGCGGCCCGCGCTGGTTCGCCGCGCTGGCCGGCGGCGTCGCCGTCGCCATCACGCTCGTGCTGTGGTGGGCGCTGCGCTCGCGCGAAGCCGGCCTCGCCGCCGCCTCCGGACTGGCCGCGCCGTCGCACCTGCCGACCGCGGTCCTCGGGATGGGCCTGGCGCTGGCCGGCCTGCTCGCCGCCGTCGTCGCGCTGGGGCAGCGGGCCCGCGCCCGTTCGGCGGAGGCGCAGCAGACCAGTCACCAGCTGCTCGAGGCGCTGGTCGATCGCAACATCGCCCGCGACGCGCTCGAGCGCCGCGAGGCGCTGCTGCAGACGGTGCTCGAGACGATGGGCGAGGGCGTGGTCGCGGCGAGCGCGACCGGCGAGTTCCTCGTCTTCAACCGCGCCGCCCGCGAGCTGCTCGGGTCCGACGGCGACGTCGGTCCGGCGGCGTTCGACTGGGCCGACATGGCGATGGCCGCCGATCCGCAGGTGTGGCCGGCCGGCGAGCAGACCCTGGATCGCGCCCTGCGCGGCGAGAGCATCGACGACCTCGACGTGTGCCTGCGTCGCGGCGCCGGCCGCGATCCGCGCTGGGTCAGCGTCTTCGCCCGGCCGCTGTCGCTGCCGGCCGGCCTCAACGGCTCGATGCTGGTGCTGCGCGACGTCACCGAGCGGCGCCTGGCGCAGGAGCGCGTGACGGAGAGCGCCCGCGAGCTGGAGCGCAGCAATCGCGAGCTGACCGAGTTCGCCGCCGTGGCCTCGCACGATCTGCGCGCGCCGCTGCGCAGCGTCACCAGCTTCGTCAGCCTGATCGAGGAGGACTACCGGAGTCGTTCACCGACGAAGGCCGCACCTACGTCACCCGCATCAAGGCCGCCGTCGCCCGCATGACCGGCCTCATCGACGGCCTGCTCGAGCTCGCCCGCGTCCGCGCCAAGGGCGAGCCGTTCGCGCCCGTGCCGCTCGGTGACGTGGCGCAGGAAGTCGTCGCCGACCTCACGCACGGCCTGGCCGAGAGCGGCGGCGCGGTCGTGATCGGTCCGCTGCCGACCGTCGAGGCCGATCGCCTGCAGATGCGGCAGCTGCTGCAGAACCTGATCGGCAACGCGATCAAGTTCCGGCGTCCCGGCGTCGCGCCGCGGGTCGAGGTGACGCGCTGGTCCGGTGCCGCGCGGCGACGCCGAGGACGTCCTGTGGGAGCTGCGCGTCGCCGACAACGGCATCGGCATCGATCCGGCGCACGCCGAGAAGATCTTCAAGCCGTTCGAGCGGCTGCACGGCCACGCCTCGTACGAGGGCAGCGGCCTCGGCCTCGCGGTCTGCGCGCGCATCGTCGAGCGCCACGGCGGTCGCATCCGCGCCGAGGGCCACCCCGGCGTCGGCACCACGTTGATCGTGACCATCCCCGCGGCACACCGCCGCCGGGAGGCGGCGGCATGACGGGATCAGCGCGGCGGTTCGACGACGTCGAGCCAGTAGTGGCCGATGGTCGACACCAGGTCGACCAGCGCCGGCATGTCCATCGGCTTGCGCACGAAGGCGTTGGCGCCGATGGCGTAGCAGAGCGCGACGTCCTCGGCGGCGTTCGACGTCGTGAAGATGACGACCGGAATCGCGCGCAGGTCCGGGTCGCCCTTGATGGCGCGCAGCGCCTCGCGCCCGTCGGTGCGCGGCAGGTTCAGGTCGAGCAGCACGAGGCCGGGCCGCGGCGCCTCGCCGTCGGCGTAGGAGCCGCGATGTCGCAGGTAGTCGAGCAGCTGCTCACCGTCCTCGACGAAGCGCAGGTCGACGCCGAGGCCGCTGCGGTCGACGGCACGTGTGACGAGCAGGCGGAAGTCGGCGTCGTCTTCCGCGCTCAGCACGGTCACCGGACGGCGTGAGGGGATCGTGGACATCGAGGAACGCCCCGTCATGGTAGCGCGAACCGGCACACCGGCGGTGGACCTGACGGCGTGGTGGCAGGCGATCTGGGATCTGTCGCCGGTCGGGCTGTTCGTCACCGATCGCGCCGGCGGCTGTCTCTTCACCAACGCCCGCTTCCGGACCATCGCCGGGCTGGTCGAAGGGTCGGCGATCGGGCGCGGCTGGGCCGCGAACCTGCATCCGGACGATCGGGCGCGTGTCGTCGATGGCTGGGAGTCGGCCGCGACGGCCGGCACGCCGTTCGTGGAAGAGGCCCGCTTCGTCCACCGCGACGGGCGGCTCGTCTGGACGGTGCTGCAGGCGGCGGAAGTCGCGGAAGGGCTGGCGCCGGCGAGCCGCGTCGCGTTCGTCGAGGACGTCAGCGTGCACCGGCGCGCCGCCGAGCTCGAGGCGGCGCGCACGCGCGAGCTCGAGACGCTGCTCGGCGTCACGACCCACGATCTGCGTGAGCCGCTGCGGGCGCTGTCGGGCATCGCCAGCCTGGTCCGGGCCGAGCACGGAGAACGGCTCGGCATCGACGGCAGCGACCTGCTGGATCGCCTGATGCGTGGCGCCGGCCGCATGGACGCGCTCGTCGAGGCGGTGTCCACGCTGGTGCGGGCGCAGGGCATCCGGCCGGATCAGCCGATCGTCGACGGCGCGGTGCTGGCGCGGGAAGCGGTGCGCCGCGTCCGCCAGGAGCGCCCGGACGACGCCGGGCGCATCGACGTCAGCGCTGGCGGGTTCCCGCTCTTGCGCGCGCACGCCGAATGGGCGATCCAGTCGCTCGTGCACCTGCTCGACAACGCGCTCACGTTCGGTGGCGACGAGCCGGTGCTGGTCGAAGGCTTCTCACAGGCGGGCCAGGACGTCGGCTTCCGCGTCATCGATGGCGGGCCGGGCGTGCCGCGCCACATGCGCGACGAGGTGTTCGGCCTGTTCCGGCGCGGGGTGGGACGTGGGGTGCCCGGCCTCGGGCTGGGGCTGGCGATCGTGCGGACCGTCGCCGAGCGCCACGGCGGCCGGGCCTTCGTCGAGGCGGGCGTCGCCGGCGGGTCGGTCTTCGTGGTGACGTTCGGGCCGGCTCCAGGACTGGAGACCGGCCCGACCGTCACACTGCCGGGCCGCGCTAACGCTGGCGGAGCTTGCCCTTGTAGGTCACCGTCTGGCCGTCGACGATCAGGACGTCGAAGCGCAGCGGCTCGAAGCCGTCGGCCTGGAGCTCGACCTTGTGCGCCCCTTCGTCCAGGCGGAGCTTCTGGAAGTTGCCGTCGAAGTCGTCGACCGTCCCGGCGAACGTCCCGTCGACCATGACCCTGGCCTCGCGCGGCTTGACCTTGATCCGCAGGCCGCCCTGGCCCTCGATCTCGTCCGGATCGTCGCCGGTCGCGTAGCCTCCGCCGCCCCCGCCGTAGCTGTAGGGGTCACCGAAGCCCCACGGATCGCCCAGGCCATAGCCCGGGCCCGTACCACAGCGGATCCCAGATGTAGCCCAGGCCCCAGATGCTCGCGCCGACGCCGGTGTAGTAGTACGGCGAGTAGCGCGAGTAGTACCACGGCGAGTAGTACCAGTCGCGGCCGCGCGGGTAGTAGTAGTAATCGCCGCCCGGGCGCCCGCTGGGCACCACGGTGCCGCGCGGAATGGCGTAGCCGGTGATCGGCCGGCCGTCACGGGTGCGGCCGCTGGTGCCGCCGACGACGCGATCCGAGCCGGAACCCGAACCGGAGCCCGAGCTCGACGCGCCCGGCGAACGCCGCGAGCCGGCCGTCGAGCCGGAATCGCCGCCGCGGGAACGGCCCGAGCCCGAGGACGACGAGCCGCCGCGGATGCCGCGGAGGAGCCCAGGTGCTCCCGCCGCCGCCGGACGAGCCGCTGCTCGAGGTCGTCGAGCCGCCGCCTCCGCCGCCTGACGAGGTGTCCGAGCCGCCGCCCGAGCTCGATCCGCCGCCGCCCCGCCGCCGCGAGGGACCGCGTTCTGCGCCACGGCCGGCGCAGCCAGGGTGGCCGACAGCACGACAGTCCAAAGAAGGTGCTTCATAAGGTTCTCCGCGAGTCCCGTCCTCACGAGGCTGCAGGTTGCTCGGTCTGGCCCCAGTGGTTGCAACACCCTTGCCAGGGACCGAGTGTACGACAACCCGGGAAATGCGCGGCAGGCCGGCTTCCGGTGTCCTCGGCTGGTGTCCTCCCGGGCGACCTCGGCTTCGGCCGCGGCCAGCGCGGCAGAGGGGCAGCATTGACAGAGTGCGCCGTCGCGGCCGACGATTGCCGGCTGTGTCGAGGTCCATCGTCGCGCGCCGCGCGATCGTCGTCGTGCTTCTCGCCCTTGCCGCCTGCGGCAAGAAAGGGCCGCCGCTGGCGCCGCTGCGGGTGGCGCCCGCCCGTATCGAGGACCTGACCGTCGCCAAGACGGGCGATGAGATCCGGGTCCAGTTCACCGTGCCGGCGGCCAACGCCGATCAGACCAAGCCAGCCGATCTGGTCGCCGTCGAGGTCTACGCCATCTCCGGCAAGGCCGAGGATCCGACCGGCACGTCGCTCGCCGGGCCGCAGTTCATCCGTTTCGGCGAGATGGTCGGGCGGGTCGACATCGCGCCGCCCGAGATTCCGGGCGAGACGCCCGATCCCAGCCAGGGGTCGGTGGCCGAGCGGGCCCGGGCCGCCGCCGAGCTCGCCGCGCGCAAGACGCAGCCGGCGCAGGGCGCGACGGCGACCGTCGTCACGCGGGTGAAGAAGGCCGACTTTCAACCCTTCGTCCATCCGGACGCGCGGGCGACGCCGACGCCTCCCGTCAAGAGCGTGCTCGTCCGGCCGCTCGGTCCGGCGCCGCCCGAAGAGCTGTTCTCGCGCACCTACGCCGCCGTCGGCGTCAGCCGGCACGACACGCAGTCGGCGGTGTCGAACCGCGTCGCGGTGCCGCTGGTCGACGCGCCGCCGCCGCCCACCGACGTCGCGGTGAGTCACGCTGGAGACGACAGCGACCGTCACCTGGACCCCGTCCGCCGCCGCCTGGCGGCGCGTGCAGCGGGCCGCCGAGCCGGGCGAAATCGAGGCGCGGTCGCTGGCGCCGTCGGTCATTCCCACGACCTATAATGTCTACCGTGTCACGCGCGCCGGCGCCGCCGAGCAGGTCTCGCCCCAGCCGCTGAACCCGACGCCGCTCGAAGGCGTGACTTTCACCCAGGGGCCGATCACGCTCGGCACGGAAGGCTGCTACCAGGTGCGGGCGATGCGGGTCTACGGCAACGCCAGGCTGGAAAGCGCGCCGTCGGCCACGGCGTGCACGACGTTCACCGACACGTTCGCGCCGCCGCCGCCGGCCAACCTGGCGGCGGTCGGCAGCGAGGGCGGCGTCAGCCTGATCTGGGATCCGAGTCCCGGCGCCGACGTGGCCGGGTATCTGGTCCTGCGCGGAGAAGTCGGAGTGGCCGGGGCGACGCCGACCCTGGCCGCCATCACGGCGCAGCCGATTCGCGAGACCACCTATCGCGACGACACGCCGCGCCGGGGCGTGCGCTACGTCTACGCGGTGATCGCCGTCGACGGCGCGACGCCGGCCAACCGCAGCGCGGAATCCAACCGGGTCGAAGAGGGTGCCCGGTAGCAGCAGAGAGCGACACTTATGAAGATCTTCATCGACACCGGCAACTTCAAGGAAATCGAGGCGCTCGTCCCGCTCGGCATCATCGACGGGGTCACCACCAACCCGTCGCTGATGGCCAAGGAAGGCGGCGATCCGAAGCAGATCCTCAAGAAGATCTGCGACCTGGTGCAGGGCCCGGTCAGCGGCGAAGTCGTCGCCACCGACTACGAAGGCATGGTCCGCGAGGGCCGCGATCTGGCGCAGATCAGCGAGCACATCGTGGTCAAGGTGCCGTTCACGCAGGCCGGCGTGCGCGCCTGCAAGACGCTGTCGGGCGAGGGCCTCCGCGTCAACGTGACGCTGGTCTTCTCGCCGACCCAGGCCCTGATCGCGGCCAAGGTCGGGGCGACGTTCGTCAGCCCGTTCGTCGGCCGCCTCGACGACATCGCCACGTCGGGCATGGGCCTGATCGAGCAGATCGTCGAGATCTACGACAACTACGACTACACGACCGAAGTGCTGGTGGCCAGCGTGCGCGGCCCGCAGCACATCGTCGAAGCGGCGCGCATGGGCGCCGACGTCTGCACCTGCCCGGGCAAGGTCATCGAGCAGATGTTCAACCACCCGCTCACCGACTCCGGGCTCGAGCGCTTCCTGAAGGACTGGGAAAAGGCGCAGGCCGCCGCCACCAAGGGTTAGCCCGTCGCGGTGACCTTCTCCTCGTGACCCGCCGGGACACGCTTGCCGATCTCGAACGCCGGGCCGAAGCCGGAGGTGGCGCGGCCCGCGTCGAGCGGCAGCACGCCGCCGGCAAGCTGACCGCGCGCGAGCGGATCGCCGAGCTGTTCGACGGCGGCACCTTCGAGGAGATCGACAAGCTCGTCACCCATCGCTGCCGCGACTTCGGCATGGCCGACGAGGTCATCCCCGGCGACGGCGTCGTCGCCGGCGCGGGCCGCGTCGACGGGCGTGTCGTCCACGCCTTCGCGCAGGACTTCACCGTCTTCGGCGGATCGCTCTCGGAGACCAACGCCGCCAAGATCTGCAAGGTGATGGATCTGGCGGTCAAGCTCGGGACGCCGGTCGTCGGCCTCAACGACTCCGGCGGCGCCCGCATCCAGGAAGGCGTGGTCTCGCTCGCCGGCTACGCCGACATCTTCCTCCGCAACACGCTGGCCTCCGGCGTCGTCCCGCAGATCTCCGCGGTGATGGGCCCGTGCGCCGGCGGCGCCGTCTACTCGCCGGCCATCACCGACTTCACCGTGATGGTCGAGGGCACGAGCTACATGTTCGTGACCGGGCCCGATGTGGTGCGGACGGTCACCCACGAAGACGTCACCAAGGAGGAGCTCGGCGGCGCGCACACGCACAGCGTGAAGAGCGGCGTCGCCCACTTCGCCGTGCCGGGCGATCGGGAAGCGATCGCGCTGATCCGCGAGCTGCTGGCGTTCCTGCCGTCGAACAACCTCGATCCGGCGCCGCGCGGCGACGGCACCGACCCGATCGACCGCGAGGACGAGGCCCTCGACACGCTGGTGCCGGAATCGCCGAACCAGCCCTACGACATGCACACCCTCGTGCAGACCGTGGCCGACGACGGGCACTTCCTCGAGGTCCACCAGCACTACGCGCCGAACATCCTGGTCGGCTTCGTCCGCCTCGGCGGGCGATCCGTCGGCATCGTCGCCAACCAGCCGGCGCACCTCGCCGGCACGCTCGACATCGCCGCGTCGGTGAAGGCGGCGCGCTTCGTCCGCTTCTGCGACGCCTTCAACATCCCGCTGGTCACCTTCGAGGACGTGCCCGGCTTCCTGCCCGGCACCGTGCAGGAGTACGGCGGCATCATCACGCACGGCGCCAAGCTGCTCTACGCCTACGCCGAGGCGACCGTGCCGAAGGTCACCGTCATCACCCGCAAGGCCTACGGCGGCGCCTACTGCGTGATGTCGAGCAAGCACCTGCGCACCGACGTCAACTTCGCCTGGCCGACCGCCGAGATCGCCGTGATGGGCGCCGAGGGCGCCGTCAACGTGCTCTACCGGCGCGAGATCGAGCAGGCCGCGGATCCGGTGGCCGAGCGCGCCCGCTACGTCGCCGAATACCGCGACAAGCTGGCCAACCCCTACGTCGCCGCGTCGCGCGGCTACGTCGACGAAGTGATCGAGCCGCGCACCACGCGCCGACGCCTGATCGCCGCCCTGGGCCGGCTCGAAACCAAGCGCGACCGCAACCCGCCGCGCAAGCACGGAAACATCCCGTTGTGACGCCGCAGAAACGTGCCGACCGTGCTATCTCGGGCATGCTCGGATGCTCGGAGCATCCGCTCCGAGCAACGTGCAGAAACTGACGATGCGCAAGATCCTGATCGCCAACCGCGGCGAGATCGCGGTGCGCGTGGCGCGCGCCTGCCGCGATCTCGGGCTGGCCAGCGTCGCCGCCTATGCGCCCTGCGATCGCGAGGCGCTGCACGTGGCCGCCGCCGGCGAGGCCTGGCCGCTCGCCGGTGATCCGCCGGCGCAGAGCTATCTCGACATCGCGCAGCTGATCGACGGTGGCGCGCCGCTCCGGCGCCGACGCCGTGCACCCCGGCTACGGCTTCCTCGCCGAGAACGCCGGCTTCGCCGCGGCCTGCCGCGATGCCGGCCTGACGTTCATCGGCCCGACGCCCGAGGCGATCCGGACCATGGGCAGCAAGACCGGGGCGCGTCAGGCGGCGATCCGGGCCGGCGCGCCCGTCGTGCCCGGCACCGAGACGCCCCTGTCCGCGGACGCGCCGGACGCCGAGATCGCCGAGGTGGCCGCCCGCGTCGGCTACCCGGTGATGCTCAAGGCCGTGGCCGGCGGCGGCGGCCGTGGCATGCGCGTCGTCGAGACGGCCCGACCAGCTCGCCTCGGCGCTGCGCGCGGCGCGCTCCGAGGCGGCGACCGCGTTCGGCTCGGCCGAGGTCTATCTCGAGCGCCGCATCGTCGGCCCGCGCCACGTCGAGGTGCAGCTGCTCGCCGACCACCACGGCACCGTGGTGCCGTTCGTCGAGCGCGAGTGCTCGATCCAGCGCCGCCACCAGAAGGTCGTCGAGGAATCGCCGTCGCCGGTGATGACGATGCCGCTGCGGGCCCGCATGCTCGCCGCCGCCGCGGCCGTCGCCGAGAGCGTCGGCTACACCAACGCCGGCACCATCGAGTTCCTGCTCGACGCCAGCGGCGCCTTCTACTTCCTCGAGATGAACACGCGGCTGCAGGTCGAGCACCCGGTCACCGAGCTGGTCACCGGCATCGACCTCGTGGAGTGGCAGATCCGCATCGCCCGCGGCGAGCGCCTGACCATCGACCGGGCCCGGGCCGCGATGCCCTCGGGGCACGCCATCGAGTGCCGCGTCTATGCCGAGGATCCGGACGCGCGCTTCATGCCGGCGCCCGGCCTGATCACGCACCTGCGGCCGCCGACCGGTCCCGGCATCCGCGACGACGGCGGCGTCGTCGCCGGCTTCACGGTTCCGGTGCACTACGACTCGATGATTTCGAAGCTGGCCGCCTGGGGCAGCGATCGGACGCAGGCGATCGCGCGGCTGCGGCGGGCCCTCGACGAGTACGAGATCCGCGGCATCCGCACCACGCTGCCGTTCTTCCGCTGGCTGCTGGCGCAGGACGACTTCGCCGCGGCGCGCTTCGACACCACGACGCTCGACGCCGAACTGGCCACCCGCAACGGACGGCCGTTCGTCGCCGCGGCGGCCGACGCCCTGCGCACCGCGATCGTCGCGACGGCGCTCGAAGCCCGGCGGCGGGCCGCGCAGCCGGCGGCCGCCGCGACGGCCGCACCACCGGTCAGCCTGTGGGCCGACGCGGCCCGGCGGGAAGGGCTGCGATGAGTGTGTCGCGTGTCGAGGTCGTGGCCGGCGGCGTCGTGCACACCGTCGTCATCGAGCCCGGCGGCGGCCCGACGGTGTATCCGCGTCCGGATCGATGACGGCGAGCCCGTCCTGATCGACGCCGCCGTCCTCGGCCTGCGCAACGCCGCGACGACGTGGTCGGTGCGCGACGTGGCGACGGGCGCCGTCTCGATCGCCGCGGTCACGCTCGGGTCGTCCGGTGACGGCGAGGCGGTGGTCGGCGGACACGCCGTCGCCGTCGCCCTGGCCACCCGCCGGCGTCGGGCGCGCGCGATCCTCGGCGCCGGCAACGGCGATCAGCGCATCGTCGCGCCGATGCCCGGCAAGGTGGTGAAGGTGCTGGTCGCGGTCGGCGACACCGTCGAGCCGCGGCGCGGCCTCGTGGTCATCGAGGCGATGAAGATGGAGAACGAGCTGGCGGCGACGCGGGCCGGCACCGTGACCGAGGTGGCCGTGACCGAGGGCACCTCGGTCGAAGCGGGCCGGCTCCTGGTCGTCATCAGCTGACGGCGACCTCTGCATCGCCCTGCGACCGCGCCGAGGGCGCGGGCGCCGATCACGCAGCGCGATGAAGATGGAGAACGAGCTGGCGGCGACGCGGGCCGGCAGCGTGACCGAGGTGGCCGTGACCGAGGGCACCTCGGTCGAATCGGGCCGGCTCCTGGTCGTCATCAGCTGACGGCGACCGCTGCATCGCCGCGGCTGCGATCGCTTGGCCGCCTGCGAACGCGCCCGGCGCTCAGCGCCGATCGATCTGCACATCGACCACGGCCGGCTGACCGTCCGGCGCCGTCGACGACACCTCGACGAACAGCAGACCGGCCGGCAGGCTCCGCCACGCGATCGCGCGCGTCTCGCCTGGACCCAGCGTCGACGCGGCGAGGACGTCAGCGCCGTCGAGGCGGAGGCCCACGCGGATCGGCGCCGGGCTCGGGTTGCGTAGCAGGACGTCGAGACCGCCCGGCGCCGACAGCACGTTGGCGCCGCTGGCACCGCTGATCGACGCGACGGTGCGCTCGCCGTTCAGCGTCCACCGCGGGCCGTAGTTGGCGCGCGCCGCTGCGGTCCGTGCGATCTGCGGCACCATCACCAGCGCCGCCGCAATCGAGCCGGCGAGGCCGAGGCCGACGCAGGAGCGGACGCCGCCGCGGCCAGCCGCCGGCGACGACGGCGCTGGCGAGCAGCGCCAGGTGGATCTCGAACGGGACGCGCAGCCGCGAGCCGCCGAAGCCGGTAAGGGCGGTCAAGCCGAGGTTGAGCATCGCCCAGCCGAACAGCAGCCACGCCGCCGGCTGGTTGCGCGCCAGCACCAGACCGAGCGGCGCGAGGACGATGGCGAGCAGCCACGGCGCGTCGATGAAAGCGTGGGCGGCCAGCTTCCACTGCGCCGCGGACGAGGCCGATGCGGCGAACACGCCGTCCTGCAGATACCGGCCGCCGGTGAGGGGCAGCAGCGAGCGCGCCTGATCGAGCGTGACCTGGACGAAGGTCAGCGGCGACGTCGCGATCTCGCCCAGGATGGCGACGACGACGCGCCCGAAGCCCGGCGGGGCGAGCCGGTTGCCGCCGTGCAGGTAGCGCGACGCGACCAGGATGCCGCCATGGTTCTCGATCAGCGTCGGCTGGCCGAGGTGGATCGACAGCGCGATGCTGTAGGGGAGCGTCACCGCCGCGAAGCCGCCGACGATCGCCAGCGCCTCGCGCGGGCCGGCGCCACGCCGATCGCGCAGTACCAGCGCGACGGCGGCCGCGGCCACGAAATAGATCGGCATCGAGCGGCAGAGCGCGGCCAGGCCGAAGGCGGCGCCGGCGAGGGCGAACGGCGTGACGCCGCGGACGTCCCACGCGCGCACCAGCGCCAGCGTGGCGGCGATGACCAGCGGCAGGTAGAGGGGTTCCTGTCGCACCTGGCCGAGGCCGACGATGTCCGAGCCCCAGCAGGCGTAGAGCAGGCCGCCGAGCAGGCCGGCGGCGCGCGAATGCAGGCGCGCCCCGAGACGGACCACCAGCGGAACGGCCAACGCGTTCAGGACGGCGAGGCCGACGAAGGCGTTGAAGGGGTAGCTCGCGAAGCGCGCGAACGGCGCGAGGTAGAGCGAGAAGAGCGGCGGCAGGGCGTAGACGCGGCCGCCCCAGGGGTAGGCCACCGCCTCGTAGGTCCAGCGGAACCCGCCCGACTCGACCAGCCGTGCGCCCTTGGCGAGGTAGGCGTCGGCGTCGTGCCACGCGAAGCCGGGGCCGAGCACGACGAACAGCCAGCCGAGGCGCAGGGCCAGGGCCAGCGCGACCAGGCCGCCGACGGCGATCCACGTCCAACGCGCGCCTCGCGCATCGACGGGTGAGGCAGTGGCGATGAGCGGGGCAGGGATCGCGGAACCGTGGGCCACTGTGCGGCGCTATTGTCGCGGCTTGTCGCCGGTGATTCAAGGCGCCGGGCGCACGGACGCCCGCCGATGCGAGCCGAACGGGCCTGAAAAGCACGGTGTTTCTGCTACAGTGAGGGGTGGCCTGCCCGGCACCAGCGTCCGACGTGTGACTGTGGATTCAGCCGAGCCCACTCTCGAGCCGCCCGACGCGTCGCCCGACGCGTCCGCAGACGTTCCCCGCCGCCGTCGCCTGCACCGCCTGCGGCGGATCGTACGCGCCGTCTTCGCCACGGTCGCGGTCGTGCTCGCCGTCGGTCTCGTCACCATCTTCAGCATCGATCTCGGCCCGTCGCTGCGCGGCCTGGCGGAGCGCCGCGGCGCGGCGTTTCTCAAGCGCGAGTTCCACATCGGCGGCCTGTCGGCCCAGCTCCTCAGCGGCCGCTTCGTCGTCAGCGACCTGAGCATCGGCGGCCTGACGGCCGGCGATCGCCCGTTCTTCACCGCCAAGCGGATCACGCTGCAGGTGCCGTGGTGGACCATCGTCGGCCGCGACCTCATCGTCGAGGACGTCGAAGTCGCCGACTGGTACATGACGGTCGAGACCTACAAGGACGGCCGGCACAATTTCCCGAAGTTCACCAGCGACGGGCCGAAGGGACCGAAGCGCTTCGTCACCACCGTCCGGTCGGTCCGGGCGACGCGAGGCACCTTCGAGCTGCAGGATCGTGGCGCGCCGTGGTCGATCGTCGCGCCGAACCTCGAGGTGGTGATCCGCAAGTCGGACACCTACCGCGGCACCGCGGCGTTCGACAAGGGCATCATCCAGATCGCGCGCTTCGAGCCGATGGCGGCCGCGCTCAGCGGACGCTTCCGCATCGACGGCGGCAAGATCGCCCTCGAGAGCATCGACCTGCTGACCGATGGCGCGGTCACGCACGCCGTCGGCGAAGTCGACACCGCGCGCTGGCCGGAGCAGACGTACGCCGTCCGTTCGCGCATCGACTTTCCGCGGTCGAAGGCCATCTTCTGGGCGCGGGACACGTTCACACTCACCGGCAAGGGCGAGTTCGCCGGCACGTACCACATCTTCAAGGGCGGCCGCGAGCTGGCCGGCCGTTTCGCCAGCCTCGAGATGCACCTCAACGACTGGCGCTTCGCCGGCATGGAAGGCTCGCTCGTCTGGACGCGCGATCGCTTCGAGGTGACCCGGACGCGCTCCGGCTTCTACGACGGGCGCCTGAACATCGACTTCTCGATGAAGCCGCTCGGCGATCCGGTGCGGCCCGGCATCGCCCGCCTCGAGACGGCCTACGAGGGCCTCGACGTCGCCGGCCTGATGGCGTCGCGCCAGTTCGCCGGCCTGCGGCTCGCCGGCCGCGCCACCGGCCGCAACCTCCTGACCTGGCCGCTCGGCCGCTTCCGCGAGCGCAGCGGCGACGGCGAGATCCGCGTCGTGGCGGCGACGCCGCTGCAGGATCGGACGCTGCCGGCCGCCGTCGGTGCCCGCGCCCTCGGCCGTGACGGACGCGGGCAGCCCCGCGACCGCCGACGGCGACCCACCGCTCGCCTTCACGCCGCTGCCGCGGATCCTCAACGCCAAGGGCTTCCCGGTCACGCCGCGCCGGCAGCCGTCCGCGTTCCCGCTGCTGTTCACCACGCCGATCGGCGGCGCCATCCGCTACGACTACGACGCCGAGTGGGTCACCTTCGCGCCGGGCTGGATCGCCACGCCGTCGACCTACATCGAGCTGCAGGGCAGGACCGCCTGGGGCGATCGGTCGCAGCTGGGGTTCCACGTGACCAGCGGCGACTGGCAGGAGAGCGACCAGTGGCTGACCGCCGTGATGACGGCGTTCGGCAGCCCGGCGCGTCCCGTGCCCGTCGGCGGCGCCGGCCAGTTCGACGGCACGATGCTCGGCGCCTTCCGCCGGCCGCGCGTCGAGGGCCGCTTCACCGGCGAGCGGATGCGGGCGTGGGACGTCGAGTGGGGCACCGCGTCCGCCGACCTCGTCATCGAGAACAGCTACGTCGACATCACCGGGGCCCGCATCACCCGCGGCGCCTCGACGATGGACATCGACGGCCGCTTCAGCCTCGGCTTCCCGCGCAAGGACCAGGGCGAGGAGATCAACGCCCGGGTGCGGATGTCCGGCCGCCCGGTCGTCGATCTGAAGCACGCCTTCGAGCTGGACGACTATCAGGTCGACGGCTCGCTGACCGGCGAGTTCCGCATCTACGGGCCCTACCGCGGCCCGTTCGGCTTCGGCCGCATGCAGATCGACGCCGGCTCGTCCTACGGCGAGGCGTTCGACACCGCCTCGGCGGCGCTGCGGTTCGAGGGCACCGGCGTCCGCCTGGACACGCTCGACGTGCGCAAGTCGACCGGCGCCGTGACCGGCGCCGCGTTCGTCGGCTGGGACGGCACCTACTCGTTCAACGCCGACGCCCGCCGCGTCCCGGTCGAGAGCCTCGCCATCGCGCGCTTCCCGACGCTGCCGCTGACCGGCTTCCTCGACTTCTCGGCCTCGGGCAGCGGCACCTTCGACGATCCGCGCTACAGCGTCCGTGGCCGCGTCGTCGATCTGTTCGCCGGCGAAGAGGGGCTGGGCCAGCTCTCCGGGCGGATCGAGGTGCGCGGCGACGAGCTCAGCATCGCCCAGCTCGAAGGCGCCTCGCCGCGGCTGGCGGTCTCGGGCGGCGGCCGCGTCACGCTGACGCCGACCCGCGACGCCGACCTGACGCTGCGCTTCTCGCGCACGTCGATCGACCCGTACGTCCGCCTGCTCGAGCCGCGCCTGTCGCCCTTCACGACGGTCGTGGCGAGCGGCGGCTTCCGCGTCGTCGGTCCGCTGCGCGACACGGCGAAGCTGAGCGCCGAGGCGTCGATCGAGGACGTCGACCTGCGCCTGTTCGACTACCAGCTGAAGAACGACGGCCCGATTCGCCTGTCGCTCAAGGACGACGTCGCCCGCATCGAGAAGTTGCGGGTGGTCGGCGACGGCACCACGCTCGAGCTCGTCGGCGACGCCCGCCTCACCGAGGATCGCATCCGGGTGCGGGCGCTCGGCGACGCCAACCTGAGCCTGCTGCAAGGCTTCTTCCGCGACATCCGCGCGTCGGGCTCGGCGAAGGTGCAGGCCGAGATCACCGGCGCCTCGGGCGCGCCCGTCATCACCGGCACCGCCGTCGCTCACCGACGGCCGGCTCCGCTATTTCGGCCTGCCGCACTCGATCGACGGCGTCAACGGCGCGGTCGAGTTCGACGCCGGCGGCGTGCGCATCGACACGCTGGCCGGGCGGATGGGCGGCGGCGAGGTCCGCTTCGGCGGCCGCCTCGGCATCCGCAACGGCACGCTCGAGAGCTACAACCTCACCGCGGTCGGCCGCGACATGCGGATCCGCTATCCCGAAGGGTTCCGGTCCCAGGTCGACACCGACCTCGCGCTGCGCGGCCCGGTCGGATCGCCGGTGCTCACCGGCACCGTGCACGTGAAGGACGCGCTGTTCATCAAGTCGGTCGACACCGAAGGCACCGGGCTCTTCGGCCTGGCCGCGTCGGCCGGCGCGACCTCGACGACGCCGACGACCGCGCCCTCCGGCTTCCCGCTGCGCTTCGACCTGAAGATCGACGCGCCGTCGGCGCTGCGCATCGACAGCCCCTCGGCCCGCCTCGTCTCGAGCGCCGACCTGACCCTGCGCGGCACCTACGATCGGCCGTCGCTCATCGGGCGCGCCGACATCGAACGCGGCGAACTGCTGCTCGAGGGCAACCGCTACCTGGTCACGCGCGGCGCCATCGAGTTCACCAACCCGATCCGCATCGACCCGTTCTTCGACATCGAGGCCGAGACGCGGGCGCGCGCGCCGGGCCAGACCTATCGCGTCACCTTCCGGGCGTCGGGCACCCGCGATCGGTTCGCCTGGGACTTCTCGTCCGATCCGCCGCTCTCGACCGTCGACATCCTGGCGATGCTGTTCGGCGACCTGCGCGACACCCGCGATGCCGAGCTGAACGCGCTGCGGATGCGCGATCGCACCGAAGAGGAGCTGCTGGTGGCGCGGGCGACGCGGCTGCTGGCCAATCCGATCTCGTCGGAGGTCGGCAAGGTCGTGCGCAAGACCTTCGGCGTCGATACGGTGTCGATCACGCCGTCGCTGGGCGACCTGTCCAACCTGCAGTCGGCGCGGCTCACCCCGTCGGCCCGCCTGACCATCGGCAAGCGGCTGTCGGACCGGCTGTTCCTGACCTACGCCCAGCCGCTCACGTCGGCCCGGCCCGAGCAGCTGCTGCTGATCGAGTACAACCAGAGCGACCGCTTCGCCTGGATCCTGTCGCGCAACGAAGACGAGACCTACGCCATCGACGTGCGCGTGAGGCACGTGTTCTAGTGGGCCGTCGGACGGCGTGATGGCGGCGGCGCTCGCGCTGGTGGCGCGCGGCGCGGTCGCGATCGGCGCGATCGCGGCGCTCGCGTGCGCCGCGCCGACCCATGCCTGGGCTCAGCCCGCGGCTCAGCCCGCGGCTCCGCCCGCCGGCTCAGCCCCGGGCTGCAGATCCTGCCGATCCTGGCACCTGGACCGGGCACACGGTGCTCGAAGTGGCCGTGACGATCGGCGGCGAGCCGACGGTCGAGCCACGCTGGCTGTCGCTGATCGAGACGCCGCCCGGATCGCAGCTGTCGCTCGTCGACCTGCGGACCACGCTGCTGCACTTCTTCAACACCGGCATGTTCGCCGGGGCCGACGCGGCCATCGAGCCGGTCGGCACCGCCGGCGGCATCCGCGTCACCTACCGGCTGACGCCGACGCACGTCGTGAGCGAGCTGGCCTTCCGCGGCGACCTCGGGCTCGACGCCGGTGCGCTCCGGCGGATCGTCGTCGATCGCTTCGGCGCGCAGCCCGCCCCCGGCCGTGCCGACGCCGCCGCCGAGCTCCTGACGGCCCAGCTCGCCGAGCGCGGCTTCGTCGAGGCGCGCGTCACGACGGCGTTCGAGACCGACGCCCGCGGCCGCACCACGCTGCGCTTCGACGTCGCCGCCGGCCGCCGGGCCCGCGTCGGGAAGGTGTCGATCGACGGCGAGGCGCTGCCGCCGCGCGTGCGCAGCGAGATCGACGTCGACGCCGGGGCGATCTACGACCGCGCCGCCATCGAGAAACAGCTGGACGAGGTGCGCACCCGCCTGCGCCGCGACGGCTACTACGAGGCGTCGGCGACGGCGCGGCCGACGCCGGCCGGCACGTCGCCGGCCGGCGACCCGCTGATCGACCTGGCCATCGCCGTGTCGCTCGGGCCGCTGGTGACGCTGCGGTTCGAAGGCGATCCGGTGCCCGAGGCGCGACGCGCCGAGCTGGTGCCGGTGGCCCGCGAGGCCTCCGTCGACGAGGACCTGCTCGAGGACTCGCTGCGCCGCATCGAGCAATACCTGCATCAGCAGGGCCACTGGAAGGCGACGGTCGGCTACCGCCGCGACGCCACGCCGGGCCGGCTCGCCGTCACGTTCACCATCAAGGCCGGTGAGGTCTTCCGCGTCGGCCGCGTCGACATCGAGGGCGCGCAGGCCCTGAGCCGCGCCGAGATCGCCACGGTGCTGCGGGTCGCGCCTGGCGAGATCTTCGTCGAGAGCGCCGTCGACAGCCAGCAGGTGGCGCTCGGCGAGCGCTACCGCCGCGCCGGCTATCGGGACGTCCGCATCGATCTGCTGGCGGAGGAGCGGGATGCGGCCGCGCCGGCGGCGCGGCCCGGGCAGGGCGGCCTGGTCGACATCCGGGTGGTCGTCGCCGAGGGAGCCCTGGTGCGCGTCGGCGCCGTCCGTCTCAGCGGCCTGACCGGCGTGCCCGAGGCCGACCTGCGCGCCAAGCTCACGCTGGCCCCCGGGGCCCCCTTCTACGAGCCGCTCATCGCCACCGACCGCGACGCGCTGTCGGCCGTCCTCTTCGACCGCGGCTACGACCGCGCCCGCGTCGTGTCGACGGTGACGCCGGCGATCGGCCAGCCGGTCGTCGACATCGCCTACGACGTGGCGCAGGGGACGATGGTCCGGGTCGGACGCGTCCTCGTCGTCGGCAACCGCCGCACCGCGACCGACACCATCGTGCGGGCGCTGACGCTGAAGCCGGGCGACCCGCTCGGCCTGGCCGAGGTGTTCGAGAGCCAGCGCCGGCTGCGCGCCCTCGGGCTGTTCCGGCGCGTCGCCATCACCGACGTCGGCGAGGGCGGCGAGGCGCAGCGCGATCTCGTGGTGACCGTCGAGGAAGCGGCGCCGACGTCGATCGGCTACGGCGCCGGCATCGAGGCCGGCACCTACCTGCGCCAGGAGACACCGGGCGGCCAGGCCACCGAACGGCTCGAACTGGCCGGACGCGGCTTCTTCGAGGTCGGCCGGCAGAACCTGTGGGGGTCGAACCGGTCGATGAACCTCTTCACCCGCCTCAGCCTGCGGCCGTCCGGCGTGGCCCAGGCCGGCGGCGGCAGCGACTTCGGCTTCAACGAGTACCGTGTCCTCGTCAGCTTCCGCGATCCGTCCGTCTTCGACGTCGCCGACGCCCGCATCACCGCCTACTTCGAGCAGGCCGTGCGATCGAGCTTCAACTTCGTCCGCCGCGGCGTGCTCGCCGAAGGGGCGCGGCGGTTCAAGGATCGGATCACCCTGGTCGGCTCCTACTCGCTCAGCACGGTCCGGCTCCTCGACGAGCGCATCGCGCCGGAGGACCGGCCGGACATCGATCGCCTCTTCCCACAGGTCCGCATCTCGAAGTTCTCGGGGGCGCTGCGCCGCGACACGCGCGACGACCTGCTCGATCCGACCAAGGGGCTGGTCGTCGGCGTCGACGGCGACGTGGCGGCGCGGGCGCTGGCGTCGCAGGTCGGGTTCGTCAAGGGCTACGGCGAAGTCTTCGCCTACCGCACGCTGTCGCCGCGCCGTCGCGTCGTCCTGGCCGGCGGCGTGCGGGTCGGCCTGGCCCGGGGCTTCGAGCGCGACGCGACCCGAGTGACCGACGCCGGCAACGCCGTGGTCGGCGCCGACGGCGAGCCGATCGTCGACGTCGTCACCGACCTGCCGGCGAGCGAGCGCTTCTTCACCGGCGGCGACACCTCGGTCCGCGGCTTCGCGCGGGACAGCCTCGGCGACGTCGGCACGCTCGATCCCGAACGGCTTCCCGACCGGCGGTCACGCCATCACGGTGCTCAACGCGGAGCTCCGTGCGCCGCTGTGGCGCGAGCTGGGCGGCGTCGTGTTCCTCGACGCCGGCAACGTGTTCCGCCGCGCCGGCGACCTGGACCTCGGTGCGCTTCGCACCTCGGCGGGCTTCGGCTTCCGCTACAAGTCGCCGGTCGGCCCGGTGCGCGTCGACTTCGGCTTCCGCCTCGGCAGCCGGCGCGGCGTGCCGGACGAGAGCGAGCCGAACTACGCCATCCACTTCAGCATCGGCCAGGCCTTCTGATGCCGCTCGCGCCCCTCCTCGCCGGCGTCGCCGCCATCGCCCCCGCGCAGGGCGTCGTCGCCGATCGCCTCGTCGCGGTGGTGTCGGGCCAGCCGATCATGGCGTCCGACCTGCGGGCGGTCCGGGCGCTCGACCTGGTCGACGGCGCCGCCGTGCTGGACGACGCGGCGCTGGTCGATCGCCTCGTCGTGCGGGAGCTGATGCGGGCCGAGGTCGAGCGGTTCTCGACCGTCACCGATCTCGATCGCAGCGCCCCGGTCGCGTCCGACGCCGCGAGCCGGGCGGCGCGCGTCGGCGAGGCCGGCCTGGCCGCGCTCGGGCTCTCGCCCGGCCGCCTCGCCGTCTGGCTCGAGGACGACGTCCGCATCCAGCAGTACATGCGGCAGCGCTTCGAGGCGGCGGCGCAGCCGTCGGACGACGAGGCGCTGACCTGGTTCCAGATTCACGAGCGTGACTACCTGCGGGATGGCCGGCCGCGGCCGTTCGCCGACGTGCGCGACGAGGTCCGCGCCCGGCTGGTCGCCGAGCGGCGGCAAGCGCTGGTGGACGACTGGATCGCCGGCCTGCGCCGTCGCGCGATCGTGGTGCTGGCGCCCCCCTCCAGCCCGCCATGACCGCGTCGGCCGGCACGGGACCGCGGCTGCTGGGTGCCGCGGGTGCGGCGCTGCCGAGCGGCCTCGGCGTGGTGGCCGCGCTCGGGGCGGTGGCGCTCGTCCTGCGGCCGGACGCCTGGACCACGCTGGCGGTGCCGGTCGGCGTCGGTATCGCCTGGCTGGCTTGGGCGCGTCCGGAGGCGGCGGTCGCGCTCCTGCTCGCGGTGGCGCCCATCTGCGGCAACCGACCGACCACCGGACCGTTCCTCGCCTTCATCGGTCTCACGGCCTGCGCCGTGCCCGGCTGGCTGGCGAGGCTGGTCACGCGCGATCGCGCAGAGGTGCTGGATCTACTGGGCACACCCGTGGGGCTGGCCCTGGCCGGCTACTGCGGCGCGTCGCTGCTCAGCCTGAGCAGCCTGCCGGTCTACGCGCCCGCGGAGATCGTGGGCGCTGCCACGATCGGTGAGGCGTGGAGTGCCTTGCCCGGCGCGCTCGCCGGCGCCGATGTCGTCACGCTCGCCTATCCGCTCCTGACCGTCGTGCTGACCCTGCACGCCGCAGTGGCGGCCGTAACGGTGGCCGTCGCGGTCCGGCGCGACGGCGCGCGTCACGGCCCGGACCGCGGCGTCGATGCCGCGCGGCTCGTCGCCGCCGGCATCCTGGTCGGGCTCGTCGCCAGCATCGCCGCCGGCGCCCTCGATCGCCTGGGCCTGCTCGACCTCCGCCTGCTGCGCGCGACCGATCCGTTCACCAACGCCAGCGGCGCGGAGCGGCTGCAGTCGACCTTCGGGCACGCCGGCTGGTTCGCCCAATACCTCTGCTTCGCGACGCCGGTCATCCTGGGGCTGTGGCTGTGGCCGGCCACCGGCGCCGCCGGCACCGGGGCGCGCGAGCCGGCCGGCGTCCGCCTGGCGCGTGTCGCCGCTGCCGCCGTCCTGTTGCTCGCGACGCTGGCGGCGATCGTCCTGAGCAACCAGCGGGGCGGCTGGATCACGTGGGCCATCGTCGGCACGAGCGTGGTCGCGACCGTCGTCCGGCTCGCCGCGGACTCGCGCGGCGCCGCCACCGTGCCGCCGCTGCGGCGGCTGATCGCGGTTGCCGTCGGTGCGCTGCTCCTCGCGCTCGTCGCCGGCCCCGTCGTCATCCGGGTCGCCGGTGGGCCGGGCGCCATGGATCGCTTCGCGGCGCGGGCGCGCACCCTCACCCAAGTGTCGGACCGCCAGGCGCACGTGACAGCCGGCCTCCGGCTCGGCGCGCAGCGGCCGATCCTCGGTGGCGGCAGCGAGTCGTTCGCCTGGCGCTACCAGCAGGAATACCTGCGGGCCGGCGGGGCCTACTACGCCCGCGGCTACTCGCCGGTGCTCGACATGTACGGCAGCGCGCACAACGTGTTCGCGCAGACCTTCGCCGGCAAGGGGGCGGTCGGTCTCGTCGCCTTGCTGCTCCTCGTGATCGCATCGGCCGCCGCGGCGATCCGGACCCTGCGCCGGCCAGCGTTGCCGCGCCGCGAGCGCATCCTGGCGCTGATCGCGCTCGGCATCACAGGGGCCTTCACGATCTACGGTCAGGTGCAGGAGGTGTTCTACATTCCGGTCCTGCAGCTGACCGTGTTCGCCGGCTTCGCCCTGGCGGCAGGCGCTCGAACCGCCGATCGGATCGCCGGCCCGCTCGTCTCGCCGGCTCGGCGTCGTCACGCTGCTGCTGACGGTCGGTCTGGTGCTCCACCTGGTGCACGGCTACGTCGTGTCCGGCCGGCTGGCCGAGGAGTACCGCGACCGGGCGTTCTCGCAGGCGGGCGAGCGGCTGTCCTCGCCGGTGCTCGGCGACGACGGCGAGTACCTGCAGTGGACCGGCCCGCGCGCCGTGGTGACCGTCCCGCGCCAGGCGACCGAGCTGTCGTTCGACATGCGGCGGTCCTCGCCGACGGCGCACGAGGTCGAGGTGCGGTTCGACGGCCGCGTGATCGATCGCGTGCGCCTGACGGACGACGGCTGGCGCCACGTGGTCTACCCCTTGCAACGGATGCGGACGCTGCCGCGACGGCTCGAGATCGTCGTCGTGTCGCCGCCGGCCGGCGGGGCGGCCAGTGCTGGTGGTGGTGCGGGAATGGGCGTCGACAGCGCTCGCGGCGCGGCCGTGCGCCGCATCCGCTGGGGCCTGCCGTGACGTGAGGCTACCGGCGTGCCGTGACGTGAGGCTACCGGCGTGTCGTGACGCGAAGCTACTGGCGCGCCGCGGCGGCGTTCCGCACGAGCGCGACGTAGAGCGCCTCGAGCTGCGCCGCGACGACCGGCCAGGCGAACGCGGCCTCGACGAGCGCGCGCCCGGCGGCGCCGTAGCGCGCGAGCGTGTCGTCGCCGTGCTGCAGCGCGTCGGCGAGGGCACCCGCCAGGGCGGGCGGCGAGCCGGGCTCGACCAGCCACCCCGTCTCGCCCGGCCGCACCTTGTCGGGCAGGCCTCCGGCGCGAGTCGCCACGACCGGCTTGCCGTAGGCCATCGCCTCCAGCGTCACCAGCGAGCTGCCCTCGTAGAGGGTCGGGTGCACGAACAGATCGGCCGCCGCGTACCACGCGGCGAGCTCGGCCTCGCCGACGCGGCCGGCGAGCTGGACGCGCGAGCCGAGGCCGGCGGCGTCGATCGCGCCGGCGATCCGCGGCCGGAACGGGCCGTCGCCAATCAGCGCCCAGCGCCAGCCCCCGGCGCCGCCGGGGCGGTGCCGCAGCTGGCCGAGCGCGGACGCGAGCACGTGAAAGCCCTTGTTCTCCTCGAGCCGGCCGACGCTGACGAAGAGGCGTTCGCCGGCGGCCAGGCCGAGCCGCGCCCGCAAGGCGGCCGCGGGACCGGTCGCCGCCGCGCGCGCGCGATCGATGCTCGCCAGATCCACGGCGTTGGGCACGACGTGGATGCGGGCCGGATCGATCGCCAAGTGGGTGCGGACCGGCGCGACGAGCGCGTGGTCGGTGGCGAGCACGGCCTCGGCGGCTCGGGCGCAGGTCCGCACGGCCGCCTGCAGCGGCGTGTAGGCGAGCCGCTTCAGGCGCGCGAAGCCGGGATGCGTGCCGCCGAATTCCTCCAGGCCCTGCGGATTGAACACGAACGGCGCGCGGGTGTCGGCGCGGCGATGGGCGAGCGCGTAGCCGAGCCCGCTGGCGCCGAGCGCGTGCACGAGATCGACGTGGCCGCCGCGGACCAGGTCGGCGGCGATGCGGCCGGCCCGCCAGCCGAAGACCGGGTAGGCGGTGGCGCGATCGATCACCGTGGTGCCGCGCCGTCCGGCGCCCGGGAAGGTGACGTACGGCACCGTGCGCAGCCAGATCCGCCCGGTTGGCGCCGCGAACAGCGGCGACACGTCGCCGGCCGCGCCGATGGTCCCCGGTGTGGTGGTCGGCTTGGTGAGCAGCGTGATCGTCAGGCCGCGCCGGGCCAGGTGGTGCAGGAGGTCGTAGACGTGGCGCTCGAGGCCGCCGACGCCATGCAGCGGGTGGACCGAGCGCGCCAGGATGGCGACGCGGAGTGGACGCGCATCAGCCACGGGCCCGCCTGTCGGCGATGAGCGCGTCGTAGAGGGCGCTCACTCGCGCGACGACCGCCGTCGTCGCGAACGTGGCCCGCACGCGCGCGCGCGCCGCCTCGCCGAGCCGGGCGCGGAGGGGCGCGTCGGCGACGAGCCGGGCGACGTCGGCGGCCAGCCCGGTCGGCGACGACGAGAGCAGCCCGGTCTCGCCGGGGACGACGACGTCGCGGGTGCCGCCGGTGTCCATCGCGGCGATGGCGACGCCGAGTCCGCTGGCCTCGAGCAGCACCCGGCTCAGTGACTCGGGGCCGTGCGAGGGGAAGACGAGGAGCGCCGCGTGGGCGAGGTGCGTGAGCGTCGCGGCGCGATCCAGCCAGCCGGTGAAGCGGACGTCGAGGCCGGAGGCGCGAGCCGCCGTCGCGAGCGCGGTGCGATCGGGGCCGTCGCCGACGACGATCAGCGGCCACGGCAGCCTGGCGGCGGTGAGCGCGGGGATCAGGTGCTGCACGCCCTTGTTGAACGCCAGCTTGCCGACGTAGAGGGCGAACGGTCCGGCCACGTCGGCGGCCGCCGCCGGGCGCGGGTCCTGCGCCGCGCGTTCGAGCGTCGCGACGTCGACCGGGTTGGGGATGACCTCGACGCGGCGACCGGCGAGCGCCGGGGCGCGCGCGACGAGATCGCGCGCCATCGCCGAGCTGACGGCGATCACCGCCTCGGCGTCAGCGAGCCGGCCGGCCTTCCAGCGCAGGTTGGCCAGCATGTAGGGGATCGCCGGCAGCGCCGCCGGCCACGCCGCGCCGGCGTGGGCGCGGACGCAGCGGGTCATCATGCCGCCCGAGCAGGCCGGGCACAGCGTCGCGCTCGATCGATCGTGGATCAGATCGGACCAGTAGCAGACCGGCCAGTAGTCGCGGATGGTGGCCACCGCCGGCACGCCGGCCGCGTGCGCGCCGGCGATGGCGCCGGGGATCGACAGGAGGTGCTGGCCGTGCACGACGTCGACGGCCTGCGCGCGCACGAGATCGCGCACGACCGGCGCCAGCCGCGCGGCGAGCCGCTCGTTCTTGACGTAGTTGCGGACGAACGGGATCGGCGGCGACGGGCCGCCCAGTTCGTGGACGTCGAAGCCGTCGAAGGCGTCGGCGACGACGCGGAGGCCGGCCGGGGTGCCGGGGCGTGGCCGCAGCACGGACACGCGATCGCCGTGCGCGCGCAGCCCGCGCGCCAGCTCGTAGGTGCTCCAGCCGCTGCCGCCGGCAACCGGTGGGAAGGCGTCGGTGACGAGCAGGACGTGACGCGGCGCGGCCATCGTCATCCCGCCGGCGTCCCGGCCGGCAGGTCGGCCGCCGCGCGCGGCGTCGCCCGCATCGCGGCGATGGCGGCGTCGAGGGCCCGGCAGTGCGCCGCCCAGCTGTAGTGCTGCTCGGCGCGGGCGCGGCCGGCGGCGCCGAGGCGACGTCGCCGATCGGCGTCGCCGAGCGTGTCGAGGGCCACGGCCAGGGCCTCGCGGTCGCCGCCGTCGTAGAGCACGCCGGCCGCGCCGCTGTCGAGAATGGCGCGGAGACGCGGCAGCGTCGGCGCCACGACCGGCAGGCCGGACGCCATGTACTCGAAGACCTTCAGCGGCGACCAGTAGAACCCGTGTCGCAGCGGCGCGTGCGCTTCCGGCGCGAACGGCGCGACGCCGGCGTCGGCGGCCGCCAGCGCCGCCGGCATCGCTGCGTAGGGCAGCGATCCGGTGAAGGCGACGCGGGTGCAGGCGTGCCGCGGCGACGCGCGCCTCGAGCGCGGGGCGTTCCGGGCCGTCGCCGATCAGCACCGCGCGCCACGGCGATCCGCGGCGCTCGCAGCGTCGCCATGGCGTCGACCAGGCGTCCGACGCCGTGCCAGGCGCGGAAGGCGCCGGCGAAGACGGCGATGAGGTCGCCGGGCTGCCGCGCGAACGGCACCGGGCCGGCGGCGCCGGGGCGGAAGCGCACCGGTGTCCGCGCCCCAGTCGGTCTCGATGACCTTCGCCGCCGGCGTCTCGGCGGGCAGGATCGCGCGGTCGGTCGTCACGATGAGGTCGGCGGCGCGGCACTGCCACTCGCGCCAGCGGCGCATCGGCTCGGCGATCAGCAGCCGATCCACGGTGCGCTTGGTCGAGCCAGGATAGTCGACGACCGGCGCGTTCACCTCGAGCACCGTGCGCGCCCCGACGGCGCGCGGCCGCCAGCAGCCCCTCGCCGCCGAAGTTGTGGTACCGCTCGATCACGACGTCGGGGCGGAGCGCCGTGGCCAGCGCCCGCAGGCGTCCGCGGCGGAGGAGCCGCAGGTTCGGCGAGCCGAACGGCGTCCCGATGTCGTGGTACGCCGGATCTGCGATCCGCGCGGGGCTCGTGCCGGGCTGCGAGCCCGGCTCCGACCCGGGACGCGTGGCCGAAACGGCCATCCCGGCCGCACGGCCACGTGGACCTCATGGCCGAGGGCGGCCAGACCTTCCGCGACCGCCTGGACGTGCGTCGACCCGCCCAGCGTGCCCGGGACGACCTGATCGATCGCGGCGTAGAGGATCCGCACGGCGTCAGCGTTTCTCGAGGCGGGCGAAGAACGGGCCGGAGCGGATCCGGCCGAACAGCCAGAGGTCCGCGTCCATGGCGACGGTGACGCCCTGCAGGATGCGGACGAGCGGCCCGCCGCGTGCGAGACGGGCCTTGGCGCTGAGCCGTGCGTCGCGCAGGCCGGCGGTCGAATCGTGCGGCGGGTCGGCAGAATCCGCGACGTCTGCGGGCTGGCTCCGAGCTCGGCTCTGAGCTGGGTTCAGAGCTGGGCTCTGAGCGGCGGAACGCCGGGTGTCGGCGCGGCGGGCGAGGGCGCGCTCGGCCATCCGCATCAGGATGTTCTCGACGAAGCCGCCGACGATGCGGCGTGTAGTAGCGGATCCGGCCGACGCGGAAGCCGGCGCGCGCGACGACCGCTTCGAGGTGCGGGATGTCCTGCAGCGGGTTCAGATGGTCCGACTTGCGCAGGCGCTCCTGCGTCATGTCGATCAGGCCGACCCGCTCGAGCCCGCGGGCGAGCGCGTTGATGGCGCGCAGCCCCTTGGCGATCGGCGCGTTCTTGCGGACGTGCGAGTAGACGAAGAGCGCGCCGCCGGGGGCGAGGACGCGGGCCGCCTCGGCGAGCATCGCGTCCAGCGCCTCGGGCGACAGGTGCTCGAGGACGTCGAGCGCGTAGGCCTTGGTGAAGGCGCCGTCCGCGAACGGCAGCTGGCGCAGGTCGGCGAGCGCGAGGTCGGCGGTGGCGCGCGCCTCGTGCGCGAAGAACGGGCTGACGTCGACGCCGGTGAACGTGGCGCCGCTCGCCGCGTTCCACAGGATCGAGCGTCCGCTGCCGCAGCCGAGGTCGATCACGCGATCGCCAGGCGCGAACTGCAGGAAGCGCCGCAGCTGCCGCTGCCGCACGCCCGACTGCAGGAGCGGCGGCGAGACCGACTCGTGCCGCGCGTCCTGGTGCAGGGCCTCGTCCAGGTATTTGGTCTGCTCGGCGAACGCCGTCCGCGGCCGCAGGTCCAGGTAGTCGCCCGACGTCTGCGGATACCGAGTACCGCACTGTCCGCAAATCAGACACTGTCCGGGCACGGCGTCCGGGAGCGTCGATCCCGGACGGTCTCCGGCACGCGGTCCGGGAGTGACGTCCCGGAGGGCCATCGAGATCGGCATCGGAAGCCAGGATCCCCCGGCAAGCGGGGCAGCGGACGAGAGTGAGCAGCGTGGCGGAGATCATGCGGTCGGGGACAGGGCGCGGGCGAGCACGACGTCGAGGCGCTCGGCGCGGCGGGCCCACGAGTATTGCTCGGCGTCGGCGAAGGCCCGCGCAGCGAGACGCTGCGCCAGCGCCGGATCCGCGGCCAGCCGGCGGATCGCGTCGGCCAGCGCCGCGGGATCCCCCGGCGCGACGAGCAGCGCGTTGACGCCATCCTCGAGCACCTCGGTCGAGCGCCGGCAGGCGCGACGCGACGATCGGCCGCCCGGCGGCCAGGTACTCGAACAGCTTCAGCGGCGAGGTGTAGCGCGCCGACACCTCGGTGGCGGTGTTCGGCAGCACGAGGATGTCGGCGTCGGCGATGCGCGCCGGCGACATCCTGCGGCGGCAGCAGCCCGGTGAACCGGATGCGCGACCCGAGCCCGCGCGCCGCAGCCAGCGCCGTCAGCCGCGCCAGGTCGCTCTCGCGCGGATGCCCGCCGACGATGAGCCCGCTCGACCTCCGGGACGAGGGCGAGCGCCTCGATCAGGGCGTCGACGCCCTTCCAGGGATAGAGATGCCCGGCGTAGGCGACGACCGGCCGATCGCGGCGCGGGCCGGTCCAGGTGAACGTCGCGATCGGTGGCCAGCCGCGCGCCGTCGGGGACGACCGCGATCGCGCGCCGCGGTCCGAACCGATCGGCGAGCTCCTCGGCATGCGCCGCGGTCAGCGTCACGTAGCCGTCGGCGGATGCCCAGACGCGGCGTTCGCGTCGCTCGAGCCGGGCCAGCTTCGCCGCGGACGCCGAGGCGGCGCGGGCGTGCAGCGTCGGCATCAGCGCCGACACCGTCGGGGCGTAGCCGTGCGATTCGTAGACCAGCGGCGGACGTCCGGCCCGCGGCAGGTGCGCCAGCAGCGACGCCACCCCGAGGTCGCGCGTGAACACCACGGTGGGCCGCGGCGGCGCCAGGCTGTGGCGGACGGCGGCGGCGAGGTAGTGCGCGCGCCGCAGCGGCGCCGGGCCCGCGACCGGCACCCGCGCGATGGTCGAAGCCGTCGATCGGCTCGAGGCCGTAGAAGGCCAGCGGCTCGCGCGCCTCGGCCGCCGTGTCGGGGCGCACCAGCAGGGTCACGCGATGCCCGCGCGCGGCGAGCGCATGGCACGTCGAGACGGTCTGCATGCCGTTGGCGCGCTCGAGCGGCAGCCGGATGTCGGCGAGATACAGCAGATCCACGGTGGCGCTCAGGACCGGGGCGGCGTCGGCGGTGTCCCGGACGGTGTCCCGGACGGTGTCCGGCGGTCGGCGGCGGCGGCCGGCGGTTGATAGAACGAGTGGCGGGCGAACACGTAGCGGTAGACGAGCTCGGGCAGTCGGCGCGGGACGGTCACGAACGTATGGTACGCATTGTCGGCCAGGGTCAGGCGCTGGCGATCCATCAGGCCGCCGCCGAACTGCGCCATCAGGCCGAGGTTCCACCACGTCCCGAGGACGAACAGCGCGACGACCAGGCCGCGCGCGCGGGCCGGGCTGGCGCCGCGCCGGTCCGCCGATCGGCCAGAGCGCGGCCAGGCCGACCAGCAGCACCGCCGAGAGGCCGACGAAGCGGCGCTGGCCGAACGCGCCGGCCACCGTCCACGACTCGACGCAGCCGGCGATGTAGACCTGCGACAGCACCGCCAGCAGCAGGCCGGCGGCGAGCCACGCCGTCGACTCGCTCGTCGCGCCGCGCCCGCAGCGTCGGGCGCGCCGCCCAGCCCAGATGCCCGGTCACGCCGGCGACCAGGCCGACGAGCGCGAGCAGCGCCAGCGGCGTCCAGAAGAAGAGGCCGTGCTCGGGCGACACCAGCACTTCGAGACCATGCGGCGACAGCCAGTTCAGCTTGCGCGTCACCAGCGAGCGACGGACGCGGGTAGCCGTTCAGCGAGTACGTAGGCCAGCAGCTGCGGCAGCATACGCGATGGCGAACGCCGCCGCGCCGGCCAGCGCGCTGGCCACCAGGCGCCGCCGCGGCGGTCCGATCGGCGTCGCGCGGGCGCGCGCCACCAGGCCAGCGCCCAGTCGAGCGCCGGCGTGATCACGATGAGCAGGTCCTGCTCGCGGACCATCACCATCAGCGCGGCGCAGCGCGCCGAGCGCCAGACCGCCGCCGACGCGTCCACCGGTCGCGCACCCACAGCCAGACGCTGAGGAACGCGGCCACGGCGAAGGCCTGGCAGGCGTGCGCCATCGGCGGCGCGATGTACATGTAGAAGATCAGCGGCGTGCCGAACCACACGGCGAGCGCCGCGGCCAGCGCGCCGCGGCCCAGCCCGAGGCGGTGCGCCATCGCCCAGCCGAGCACGACCGCGAGCCAGCCGTACCACGCCGAGCCGAACGCCACGGCGCGGACGTAGGGCGTGCCGTAGCCGTCGCGCACGCCGTCGCCGGCCACGCCCGCCGCCACCAGCGCGTCGGCGACGCCGTAGAACGGGCTCCACAGGATGGCGGCGCCGATGGTGGCGAAGCTGATGCGCTTGCCGGTTTCCGTCCGCCGCTCGAGGTAGCGTCTCGTGGAAGCCCTGGCTGCGCGCGATGCCGGCGTCCCAGAAGTGCTGGTACTCGTTCTCGAACGAGACGTCGTGATCGAACCACAGCGATCGCAGGTAGGCGAAGTACTGGACTTCGTCCGACGCGTAGATGCGCGGCGTGATCAGCGGCAGCGTCACGACGAACGCGGCGACCAGCACCGCCAGCTGCCGCCTCATGCCCAGCTCGCGCACGCCCAGCCGGCGCCGGCCAGCAGCCCGAAGGCGATCACCTCGATCAGGTTGAACGAGGCATGGCTGACCATCGGCGCGATCGACGCTGCGGCGCGCCAGGTAGACGAAGCTCCACAGCGTCCCCAGGCACGCCGGTGACGATCACGACGCTCCACCCCTGGACGTAGTGGCCGAGCCCGAAGAGCGATGCCGAAGCCGATCACGCCGACGAGGGCGCCGCCGAGGCGCTGCTCGCAGCGGTGCAGGATGAAGGCGCGCTGGATCTCCTCGCGCACGCCGCCGGCGACGACGGCGACGATGGCGAAGAGCACGAACTCGCCGCGCGTCGAGGCCAGCGTCTCGAACGGATTCGGCGTGACGAGCCACGGCGCCCAGCGGGCGATCGCCATCACCACGACGGCGGCGAGCAGGAAGACCCACGGCACCAGGGCCAGGCCGCGCACCGTCTCACCGAGGATCGGCCGGATGCCGAGCAGCACCCGGCGCGGCGATTCGCCGCCGAGGACGAGCAGGCTCAGGATCAGGCCGACGAGGAGCACCGTGTCGAGGCCGGTCGAGGAAGGCGAGGATCTGCAGGGTGAACTGGCCGTCCGCGGTGGCGGCGGAGTCCGGCCAGGGCCAGGGCGCCGCCGACGAGGAGCTGGGTGGGGGCGCCGGAGCAGAGGAAGACCTCCAGCAGCGCCTGTGGCCAGGACGGCCCCGGACTCATGCCGCGGAATGTACCAGCATTTGCCGGATCGGCCTCGGCCAGGTCGGCCGTGGGCAGATTTCGCGCGGTCGTCGCCGATTTCCATGTAAAAAATATATTGCCCGATGCTATGCTGCCAAAAGTTGCACGGTCCGCCCGTCGCGACAACACTTTCTTCACGCTGCTGTACAACAGGCGCGGCAGCGACGAACTTAGCAGAGGCCTACGCGCATGCTCGAACTCGAATCCGCCGCGTCGTCCACCGGTGAACCGCCGTCGCTCTCGGAGCGCGTGCTCGTCGTCGAAGACGATCGGGCGACGCGGCTCGGGCTGACGGAACTGGTACGGTCATGGGGCTACGTCGCCGAATCCGCCGCCGACGGCGAGGAAGCGCTGCAGCGCATCACCACGTTCCGCCCCGGCATCATCGTCTCCGATGTCGTCATGCCGCGCATGGACGGTCTCGCCCTCCTCAAGGCGCTGCGCGATCAGATGAGCGACATCTCGATCATCCTGCTCACCGCGCAGGGCACGGTCGAGACCGCGGTCGAGGCGATCAAGGAAGGCGCCTACGACTACCTGACCAAGCCGGTCGATACGCGCCGGCTGCAGATCCTCATCCAGAAGGCGGCGGAACGCCAGGAGACCCTGCGCGAGGTCCGCATCCTCCGCCGCCAGTTGCGCGAGCACGGGAGCTTCGGCCGGATCATCGGCAGCACGCAGGGGATCCGCCAGATCTACCGGGTCATCGAGCAGGCGGCGCCGACGGCCGCCTCGGTGCTGATCTGGGGCGAGTCGGGGACCGGCAAGGAGATGGTCGCGCAGACCATCCATCAACTCAGCCAGCGCGCCACGCAGGCGTTCGTCGCCGATCAACTGCGCGGCCATTCCCGAGACGCTGCTCGAGAGCGAGATCTTCGGCCACGAGAAGGGCTCGTTCACCGGCGCCGTCGAGCGCCGGCAAGGCTGCTTCGAGCTGGCCCATCGCGGCACGCTGTTCATGGACGAGATCGCCGAGATGATGCCGGCGACGCAGGTCAAGCTGCTGCGGGTGCTGCAGGAGCGCAAGTTCCGCCGCCTCGGCGGACGGCAGGAGCAGGAGGTCGACGTCCGCATCATCGCCGCGACCAACGTCGATCCGGCCGAAGCGGTGCGCCGCGGCAAGCTGCGCGAGGACCTCTACTACCGCCTCAACGTCTTCACCATCGAGCTGCCGCCGCTGCGCGACCGCAAGGAAGACGTCGCGCTGCTGGTGCAGGCGTTCCTCAACGAGTTCAACGCCCGCAACGGCAAGGCGGTCAAGGGCGTCGACCAGGACGCCATGCGCCTGCTCGAGAACTATGCCTGGCCGGGCAACATCCGCGAGCTGCGCAACGTCATCGAGCGGGCGACCATCCTCGCCGGCGGCGACCTGATCGAGCCGGCCCACCTGCCGCCGACGCTGACGCACGCCAAGAAGGACGATTCGGCGGCGACGGTGCTGCTGACGCCGGGCATGACCGTCGACGAAGCCGAGACGCGGCTGATTCGCCTGACGCTCGAGCACACCCGCGAGAACAAGACGCGCGCCGCCGAGATCCTCGGCATCAGCCTCAAGACGCTGCACAACAAGCTCAATCGCCTGAAGGCGCAGGAAGCGGCGACGCTGTCGCCCGAAGTCGGCGCCGAGGGCTAGGGCCCGCGCCGCCGGATGCAGGTCGCGAGGCGGGGTCGCCATGCGCTTCAGCATCAAGACGAAGCAGGTCGTCGGGGTCGTGCTCCTGGTCGCGCTCGCCGTGACCGCGCTGAGCGCGATCTACACGGCGCTCGTCGCCGGCGTGCTGCTCACCGAGACGCAGTCGCGCGGCGAGATGCTGCGCACCTTCGTCTTCGAGCGGGCGCAGCGCGTCATCACCTCGCGCGAGGACGCCTACGCGGCGCTGCAGCGCCGACAGCGGCCTGCGCTCGCTGCTCGAGTCGTCGATGGCCTACTCGCGGCACGTCACCTACGCCGCCCTGGTCGATCCGCGCAACGTCGTCATCGTGCACAGCTCGCCGGTGCTCGAGGGGCAGGTGCTCGAGCCGCAGACGCAGCTCGAGCCGCTGCTGAGCGAGGATCCGTGGACGCAGATCCAGGCGATCTCGTCCGCAGGGCACGTTCGAGGTCAGCGAGCGGCTGCTGCTCGGCGGCGAGGGTGAGAACGAGTTCGGCACGATCCGGATCGGCATCTCGACGGCGCTGATCTGGGAGGACCTGCTCAAGACGATGCGCACCGCCGTCCTCGTCGGCCTGGCGGCGCTTGGCGGTGAGCACGCTGGTCGCGCTGCTGCTCGCGCAGTGGACGCTGCGGCCGGTCCACGTCCTGCAGAGCGGCTTCGCCCGCCTCGGCCGCGGCGAGTTCGGCGTCAAGCTGGATCTGCCGGCCGGCGACGAGTTCAGCGAACTGGGCGCCTCGTTCAACAAGCTGTCCGCCGAACTGTCGACGGTGCGGTCGCAGCTGGCGACCGATTCGGCGGCGCCGGTGGAATCGGTCGTCGATCGCCTCGAAGACGCGGTGGCGATGGTCAATCCGGACGGCCAGGTCGTCTTCGCCAACGCCGCGATCCGGGCCGCGCTGCCGGAGGCGGCCGCCGGCTCCAAGCTCACCGCGTGGCCGCAGCTGCACCCCTATCGCGAAATCGTCGAGCGGGCGCTGGCGACCCGGCAGTCGGTCGGGCCGCTGTCGCGGCGGCTGACGCTGTCGGGCGACGGCGAGGACGACGACACCGAGCAGTGGCTGATGGCGCACGCGTTGCTGCACGCCGACCAGCGCTTCATGGGCGTGATGCTGGTGGCCCGCGATCTCGGCTACCTCGGCCACGTGCAGTCGACGCTGCGCTACTCGCAGAAAGCGGCCGCGCTCGGCCGCCTGCTCGCCGGCGTCGCGCACGAAGTCAAGAACCCGCTCAACGCCATGACCATCCACCTCGAGCTGCTCAAGCAGAAACTGAGCGGCGGCGGCATGGGCATGCGGCCGGTGGCCCGGGCGGCGGACGGCGGCGGCAGCTTGCGCGTCGCCGACGTGGTGCCGACGTCGGTCACCGTCGACTCGCCGTCGGTCCTCAACCACGTCTCGGTGATCAGCAGCGAGATCCGCCGCCTCGACGAAGTGGTGCAGGGGTTCCTGAAATTCAGCCGCCCCGAGGAGCTGGCCCTCGAGCCGGTCGATCTCGCCGGCCTGATCACCGACGTCGGCGACGTCGTCGGGCCGCAGGCGAGCGCCGCCGGCGTCCGTCTGGCGATCACCTCGCGCCGCCGATCTGCCGCGTGTCAGCGCCGACAGCGGCCTGTTGCGCCAGGCCCTGCTCAATCTGGCGCTCAACGCGGTCCAGGCGATGCCCTCCGGCGGCGTCCTGCGCTTCGAGAGTCGGCGCGGCGCCGACCGTCAGGTCGAGCTCGCCATCACCGACACCGGCGTCGGCATCGCGCCCGAGCACCTGTCGCGCATTTTTGACCTGTATTTCACCACCAAGGACGCCGGCAGCGGCATCGGCCTGTCGATGGTCTATCGAACTATCCAGCTGCACGACGGGCACATCGAAGTACAATCGACCCCAGGTCGCGGCACGACCTTCACCATCCGGCTGCCACAGGCCACCTGACGTCCGAAGAGACGTGCCCTGCCGCCATCGCCGCCGCTGCCGATGAGATTTGTGCTGCAAGAACGGATGACCCCGACGCGCACGGGCTGGCCGGCTGCTGCCGTGCTGGTCGGCCTGTCGCTGCTGGCCGGCGGCTGTACCCGGAAGGTCATCGCCGCCGCGCCGGCGCCGGTGCCGCTCTCGGTGCCGAGCGTGCCGCCGCGGATCGTCGGGCCCGGTCGTCGTGCCCGAGGAGAAGCCGCAACCCGTGGCCGAGGCCCCGCCGACGCCGAGCCAGCGGCCGGCCGCGCGGCCGGCCCGGCTCGGCCAACCGCCCGCCCGACCCGGCGGCGGAGACGGCCGTCGAGGACCCGCAACGGGCCCGGGCGGAGGGGGCCGAGCCGGTGCCGGCCGCCGCCACGCCGGCGCCGCTCCTGCGGACGCGGGAGACGGCCAACGACGCCGAGGCCGCCAAGAAAGTGCAGGAAGTGCTGCGGCGGGCCGAGCAGAACCTGGGCCGGGTGAACTACCGCGGCTTGAGCGCCAACGGCCGCAAGGACGCCGACACGGCGCGGCGCTTCATCACCCAGGCCGGCGAGGCCCTGGAGAAGCGCCAGCTCGTGTTCGCGATGTCGCTGGCCGACAAGGCCGAAGCCCTCTCGACGTCGCTCGCCAACCGCTGAGCCGGCGCCCGTGAAAGCCGGCTCCCCGCCGGCTCGTGGGCCGCGAAGCCCAGCCGCAATTCGGCAGGAGGCCCGCCTATCTTGCGTTCGCCCTAAGGGCCGGCCCCAACATGTTGTGTACAATACTTGTTGACAGCCGTGTGACACGGGCGCACTATGGCGTCCGCCATCGTGCATTGTGTGAAGCCCTAGATGTCCCAGCGTCGCGGTTTCGATCGCACCAATCGAGTCCGCGGGCTGTCACACGATGTACGCAAGAAAATGAACTTCAGCAAGCGACCGGACCGGCTCCAGGGCAGCGGGTTCGACGTCAGGACGGGGGGCAATATGCACCAGAGGGGCACGGCGTCTGATCGGGGAACGGCTGGTCAGGGAACCGGAGCAGCGCGGTCGGCGGCACCGGCCATGAGCGCGTTGAACACTTCCATGGACACCGGCACGTCTCCCGTGACGGCGGACCTCACCGAGCGTCCGCACGCGACCCAGGCGACCGGCCTGGAGTACGCGCGCGTGTTCGCCCGCGACGGCATCGACCCGTTCGACGAGATCGAGTGGGATACCCGCTCGGCCCTCATCGGCAACGAGAAGGGCGAGCTCGTCTTCGAGCAGCGCGACGTCGAAGTCCCGAAGTTCTGGTCGCAGCAGGCCACCAACATCGTCGTCTCGAAGTACTTCCGCGGCACCCTGGGCACGCCCGAGCCGCGAGCGCAGCGTCAAGCAGCTGATCGGCCGCGTCGTCGACACGATCACCGGCTGGGCCCGCAAGCAGCGCTACTTCGCCAGCGAGGACGATCTCCTCGCCTTCTCGGACGACCTCAAGCACCTGCTCGTCTACCAGAAGGCGGCGTTCAACAGCCCGGTCTGGTTCAACGTCGGCATCGAGCCGCATCCGCAGTGCTCGGCGTGCTTCATCAACGCCGTGCAGGACACGATGGACTCCATCCTCGGCCTGGCCAAGACCGAGGGCATGCTGTTCAAGTACGGCTCGGGCACCGGCTCGAACCTGTCGGCGATCCGCTCGTCGAAGGAGCTCCTGGCCGGCGGCGGCACCGCCTCGGGCCCGGTCTCGTTCATGAAGGGCTTCGACGCGTTCGCCGGCGTCATCAAGTCGGGCGGCAAGACGCGCCGCGCCGCCAAGATGGTGATCCTCAACGCCGATCACCCGGACATCTCCGAGTTCATCAACTGCAAGGTCGAGGAAGAGAAGAAGGCGTGGGCCCTGATCGACGCCGGCTACGACGGCTCGTTCACCGGCCCGGCGTACGCCTCGGTCTTCTTCCAGAACTCGAACAACAGCGTCCGCGTGACCGACGAGTTCATGCGCGCGGTGCTCGACGACAAGCCGTGGCAGACGCGCTCGATCACCTCGGGCGAGGTGATGGACACCTACAAGGCGCGCGACCTGATGCACGCCGATCGCCGAGGCGACGCACGTCTGCGGCGACCCGGGCATGCAGTTCGACACGACGACGAACGACTGGCACACCTGCCCGAACACGGCCCGCATCAACGCCTCGCAACCCGTGCTCGGAGTACATGTTCCTCGATGACTCGGCGTGCAACCTGGCGTCGATCAACCTGATGAAGTTCGTCGACGATCAGGGCGAGTTCGAGGCCGTCAAGTTCGGCGCCGCCTGCCGCAACCTGATCACCGCGCAGGAGATCCTGGTCGACAACTCCAGCTATCCGACGCGCGCCATCGAGCGCAACAGCCACGCCTACCGTCCGCTCGGCCTCGGCTACGCCAACCTCGGCGCGCTGCTGATGTCGCGCGGCCTGCCCTACGACAGCGACGCCGGCCGCGACTACGCCGCCACGATCACCGCGATCATGCACGGCGAGGCCTACGCCCAGTCGTCGCGCGTGGCCCGCGACCACGGCGGTCCGTTCGCCGGCTACGAGATGAACCGCGAGCCGATGCTGCGCGTGATGCGCAAGCACCGCGCCGCGCTCAAGGACATCGACCGCACCTCGGTGCCGAAGGACATGTTCGAGGCCGCCAAGGCCGTGTGGGACGAGTGCGTCGAGCTCGGCGAGCAGCACGGCTACCGCAACGCCCAGGCCACCGTGCTGGCCCCGACCGGCACCATCGGCTTCATGATGGACTGCGACACGACCGGCGTCGAACCGGACATCGCGCTCGTCAAGTACAAGAAGCTGGTCGGCGGCGGCATGATGAAGATCGTCAACCAGACGGTCCCGTCGGCGCTGTCGCGGCTCGGCTACTCGCAGACCGAGATCAGCGAGATCATCGGCTACATCGACGAGCACGAGACGATCGAGGGCGCGCCGCACGTCAAGGACGCGCACCTGCCGGTGTTCGACTGCGCCTTCAAGCCGTTCCAGGGCCAGCGCTCGATCCAGTACATGGGCCACATCAGGATGATGGGCGCCGTGCAGCCGTTCCTCTCCGGCGCGATCAGCAAGACGGTCAACGTGCCCGAAGGACGCCACCGTCGAGGACATCCAGGAGGCCTACGTCGAGTCGTGGCGCCTGGGCGCCAAGGCCGTGTCGATCTACCGCGACGGCAGCAAGCGGACGCAGCCGCTGAACACCTCGAAGGACAACGGCGTGGCGGCGCAGGCCGCTGGCCGACGCGGCGGCGGCGCGGCAGCCGATCCGGCGCCGGCTGCCGGACGAGCGCGCCTCGTTCACCCACAAGTTCGACATCGCGGGCCACGAGGGCTACATCACCGTCGGCCTCTACGAGGACGGCTCGCCGGGCGAGATCTTCCTGGTGATGGCCAAGGAGGGCTCGACGATCTCGGGCTTCGCCGACGCCTTCGCGCAGGCGATCTCCTACGCGCTGCAGTACGGGGTGCCGCTCCAGGTGCTCGTGGACAAGTTCAGCCACGCGCGCTTCGAGCCCTCGGGCATGACCAAGAACCCCGAGATCCGCTTCGCCAAGTCGATCGTCGACTACGTCTTCCGCTGGATGGCGGCGAAGTTCCTCTCGGCCGAGGCCAAGTACGCACGCCGGCCTCAACGTGCCCGAACCGATGGCGGCCATCGCCGACGAGGCGGTCCAGCAGGCGACGTTGCCGCTGCAGGGCGGCTCGCCGCGCGGCAAGCCGGGACGCGCGGCGTTCGCGGCGATGCAGAACCAGGAAGACGCACCGCCGTGCTCGACCTGCGGCTCGATCATGGTCCGCAGCGGCGCGTGCTACAAGTGCGCCAACTGCGGCACGACGAGCGGCTGCGCCTAGGTCGCGCCATCGTTCGATCGTTGGCAGGATTGCGTGTGTCGGATCGACTGGGCCGGGGACATCCCGGCCCTTCGTTTCTGTCCGGCCGGCCGGACGAGCGGAGGCCCGGTGAACGAGGTGACCCGTGAACCCGACGGCGCGCATGGCGACGGCCTCAGCCGCCGGGCCTTCACCCGCGTGCTCGGGACGGCCGCCGTCGCCGGCGCCTGGCGCGAGGCGTCGGCGGTGGGCGGTGGCCAGGGCACGCCGGCCGGGACGACTCCGGTGACGGGGACGCCCGCGTCGTCGGGGGCCAACCGGGGCGGCGACCTCGTCTTCCTGAGCGCGACCGAGCTCGCGGCGCGGCTGCGAGCCAGGAGCGTGTCCGCCCGTGAGGTGATGCAGGCGCACCTGGCGCAGATCGAGCGCGTCAACCCGAAGGTCAACGCCATCGTCACGCTGGTCGCCGAGCGCGCGATGGCCGACGCGGCCCGGGCCGACGAGGCGATCGTCCGCGGCGGGCCGGTGGGCGTGCTGCACGGCCTGCCGGTCGCGCACAAGGATCTCGTGGAGACCGCCGGGATCCGCACGACGCAGGGCTCGCCGTTCTACCGCGACGCCGTGCCCACCCAGCGATGCGCCGATCGTCACCCGCATCCGCGCCGCCGGCGCCATCACGCTGGGCAAGACGAACACGCCGGAGTTCGGCGCCGGCTCGCAGACCTTCAACACGGTGTTCGGCGCGACGCGCAATCCCTACGACCCGACCAGGACCTGCGGCGGCAGCAGCGGCGGCGCCGCGGTGGCGCTGGCCTGCGGGATGGTGCCGATCGCCGACGGCAGCGACACCGGCGGCTCGCTGCGCAACCCGGCCGCGTTCTGCAACGTCGTCGGCCTGCGGCCGGCGCCGGGCGCGTGCCGCGCGACGCGGCGTCGTGGTCGCCGCTTCGGGGTGCTGGGCCCGATGGCGCGCTCGGTCGCCGACGTGGCGCTGTTCCTGAGCGCGCATGGCCGGACCCGACGACGGGCCGCTGACGCATCCCCGAGGACGGCGCGCCGCTTCGCGGCGCCGCTCGACGGCCTGGCTTCAAGGGCGTGCGCGTGGCCTGGTGGCACGAGCTTCGGCGGCATGCCCGTGCGAACCCGCGATCCGCGCGCGCCGTCGACGCCAACCGCCGCGTGTTCGACCGATCTCGGCTGCATCGTCGAGGACGCCGAGCCCGACTTCGCCGGCGTCGCCGAGGCGTTCCCGACGCTGCGCTTCGTCGGCAACCACGCGACCTACGCGCCGCTGGTGCGCGCAGCGGCCCGAGTGGGTCAAGGACACGATCCGGTTCGAGGTCGCGCAGGCCGAGCGCCTGACCGGCGGCCGACGTCAGCCGGGCCCAGGCCCGCCTCGCCGCGGATGTACGACGACAGCCGCGCGCTTCTTCGAGCGCTTCGACTACTTCGTCCTGCCGGTGACCCAGGTCGAGCCGTTCGACATCGACACGCCGTATCCGACCCGCGTCAACGGCGTGGCGATGGCGACCTACATCGACTGGATGCGGTCCTGCTGGTACGTCACGTTGATGTCCACGCCGGCCATCTCGGTCCCGGCGGGCTTCACGCCGGGCGGGCTCCCGGTCGGGCTGCAGATCGTCGGCCGGCATCGCGGCGACTGGCGCGTGCTGCAGATGGCGCACGCCTTCGAACAGGCGACGCGGCACGGGCTCCGCCGGCCGCCGCTCGCCTGATCGCGGCCGTCCCGGCCTCGGGCACGGTCGAGGTCAGGCGGAGGTCGGATACGGGAGGGTACAATCGGGGGTCGTGCCGAGCCCGGTGGTCGCCCGCATCGATCTCTATCCCCTCAAGGGATTCGACGCCGTCGCGCGTCGACGCCGCCACCGTGCTGCCGTCCGGCGCGCTGGCCGGCGACCGCCGCTGGGCCTTCGTCGACGAGCGCGATCGTTTCGTCAACGGCAAGCAGTTCCCGGCCATCCACCGCATCCGCGCCCGCGTCGATCCCGACGCCTCGACGGCCGTGGTCGACGACCAGCACTTCCTGCTGGCCGGCGACACGACGCCGCTCGAGGACTGGATGTCGGCGCGGCTGGGGACGCCGGTCCGGCTGCACGAGAATCCGACCGCCGGCTTTCCCGACGACACCGACGCGCCGGGGCCGACGCTGATCGCGACCGCCACGCTCGAAGCGGTCGGCGCCTGGTTCGATCTGACGCTCGAGGAGACGCGGGTCCGCTTCCGCGCCAACATCGAGATCGGCGGCGTGCCGGCGTTCTGGGAGGATGCGTTCTACGGCGGCCTGTGCCGCATCGGCAGGAAGCCGCGGTCGCACCCGCGCCGCCGCGGCGGCTGGCGAGCACGGCGTCGCCTTCGTCCTGGTCAACCCGTGCGCGCGCTGCGTCGTGCCGTCCCGCGATGCCCGCACCGGCGAACCGATCCCCGGCTTTCAGAAGCGGTTCGCCGAGCAGCGGCGGGCGACGCTGCCTGCCGGCGTCGACGCGACGCCGTTCAACCATTTCTACCGGGTGGCCGTGAACACGCGGCTGGCACCCGGTTCGCCGCGGCGGCGTCATCCGCGTCGGCGATGCGCGATCGGCCGTGGGCGCATGCCTCCGCCGATGGTCGGTTCGTGGAAACCGCCATGTCCGACGTCATGACCTCTGCGCCGATGCCTCGCTTCGTTACCGCCGACGACACGCCTGCGTTCGACCTGACGGCGCTGCTCGAGTCGCCAAGGCTCAGAGCTTCCGCCGATCGCCGTGTCATCGACGATCTGCCCGACGAGGACCGCGACCGGCTGCTCGCGCGTCCATCGCCCAGGTCTACAGCCCGGATCGCTATGCCCGGCGGCGGCAGTCGCCTGGTTCAAGGATCCGACGGCAACACGCTGTCCGTCATGCACGATCCCGTCGTGACGCGCCGACGCCTGCGCGAGCTGACCGCTGCTCGAATCGATCGCCGCCGATCGCGGTCCTCGACGAGCTGCCGGAGGAGCGCGACGGCTGCTCGGCCGTCGCCCACGTCTACAGCCCGATCGCTATGCCCGGCGCCGCCAGTCAAGGACGAGCACCGCGCCGCAAGGCGTCGCGGGCCGAGTGCACGACGATCAAGGCCGCGGCGATCCGCACGCTGCACCGCAAGGCGCCGGTGACGACGCCGAACGTCTTCCGCCGGAGGACTTCGGCCGCAGGACGTCGACCGACGCCGACGCCGCCGTCGACGGCGGCCGGCGCGGAGCCGCGCAGTCGGTCGAGCCGCAGCACTGCTACGTCTGCAAGGCGCGCTACACCGTCATCCACCACTTCTACGATCAGCTGTGCCCGACCTGCGCGCCGTTCAACTTCGCCAAGCGCACCGAGCTGGCCGACCTGCGCGGCCGGGTCGCGCTGCTCACCGGCGGCCGCGTCAAGATCGGCTACCAGACCGGCCTCAAGCTGCTGCGCTGCGGCGCCCACGTCATCGTCACGACGCGCTTCCCGCGCGACTCGGCGCTGCGCTACGCGCGCGAGCCGGACTTCGACGAGTGGGCCGATCGGCTCGAGATCTTCGGCCTCGACCTGCGGCACACGCCGAGCGTCGAGGCCTTCTGCCGCGAGCTGGTGGCGACGCGGCCGCGCCTCGACTTCATCGTCAACAACGCCTGCCAGACGGTGCGCCGGCCGCCCGACTTCTACGCCCACATGATGGCCGGCGAGCAGGCCGCGGTGTCCGAGATGCCGGCGGAGGTGCGCCGGCTGGTCGGCGCCTACGAGGGGCTGCGCGGCTATCACCTGCTGCCGGAAGGCGGCGGATCCGGCGAGGGCGCCGTCGCTCGATCGGCGCCTGGCCGACGTCGCCGGCCTGACCCACGCCGCGGCGCTGTCGCAGGTGCCGCTGCTCGCCGAGGAGCTGCGGGCGCAGCGCGACCTGTTCCCCGAGGGGCGGCTCGACGCCGACCTGCAGCAGGTCGACCTGCGCGGCCGCAACTCGTGGCGGCTGCTGCTGCACGAGGTGTCGTCGGTGGAGCTGCTCGAGGTGCAGCTGGTGAACGCGGTCGCGCCGTTCGTCCTCAACGCGCGCCTCAAGCCGCTGATGCTGAAGACGCCGGATCGCGACAAGCACATCGTCAACGTGTCGGCGGTGGAAGGGCAGTTCTACCGCACCTTCAAGACCACGCGGCACCCGCACACCAACATGGCCAAGGCGGCGCTGAACATGATGACGCGCACCGCGGCCACCGACTACCACGCCGACGGCATCCACATGAACAGCGTCGACACCGGCTGGGTGACCGACGAGGATCCGGTCGAGATCGCCGCAGCGCAAGACCGCCGATCACCGCTTCCATCCGCCGCTCGACATCGTCGACGGCGCCGCCCGCATCGTCGACCCGATCATCGGCGGCTTCAACACCGGCACCCACGTGTGGGGCCAGTTCCTCAAGGACTACAAGCCGACGCCCTGGTGAGGACGCCGCGGCTGATCCTCCGGCGCTGGCGTCCGGCCGATCGCGCGCCGTTCGCGGCGATGAACGCCGATCCGGTGGTGATGGCGCACTTCCCGGCGCCGCTGACGGCCGCCGAGAGCGACGCGCTGGCCGAGGCCATCGACGCGAAGCACGCCGCCCGCGGCTTCGGCCTGTGGGCGCTGGAGATTCCCGGCGTCGTGCCGTTCGCCGGCTTCGTCGGGCTGGCCGTCCCGACGTTCACGGCGCCCTTCACGCCGTGTGTCGAGATCGGCTGGCGGCTGGCCGCGGCGCAGTGGGGACACGGCTACGCCACCGAGGCGGCGCGCGCCGTGCTCGCGCACGCGTGGCTGGAGCTGGGCCTCGCCCAGGTCGTCTCGTTCACGACCACCGGCAACGCCCGCTCGCGGGCGGTGATGGCGCGTCTCGGCATGCGCTACGATCCAGCCGACGATTTCGACCATCCGGGCCTGCCGGACGGGCATCCGCAGCGACGCCACGTGCTCTACCGCATCGCGCGCCCGCGCTGATGCATCGAAAGGGATCATCCGCATGCCCCGACAGCTCTTCGCCACCGGCACCCCGTGGGAACCGATCGTCGGCTACTCGCGCGCCGTCCGCGTCGGCCCGCACGTCTTCGTCTCCGGCACGACCGCGACGGGCGAGGACGGCACCCTGGTCGGCAAGGGCGACGCCGCCGCGGCAGACGAAGCAGACGCTCGCCAACATCCAGCGGGCCCTGGAGCGGGCCGGCGCGTCGCTGGCCGACGTCGTCCGCACGCGCATCTACGTGGTGAACATCGAGCGCGACTGGGAAGCGATCGGCCGCGCCCACGGCGAGGTGTTCGGAGCCATCCGCCCGGCGACGGCGATGGTCGAGGTGCGCGCGCTGATCGACGCGGACATGCTGGTCGAGATCGAGGCCGACGCGATCGTGGACCCCATCTCGCCGACGCAGAGGGCCGCTCGTGAGCCGGCGCCGTTCGAGCGTGACGCGATCGGCCGTCGCCGCGCTGGCGTTTCTCGCCGCCTGCGTCGTCCAGATCGGCCGAGGTCCCGCCGCCCAGACGCCGGCGCCCGCGCCCGGTCCGGCCGCTCCTGGTCACGGTGGACGACCTGCCGCTGGCCGGCGCCGCGTCGCGCGGCGACGCCGCGGCGCGCCGCGCGACCACCGAGGCGCTGCTCGCCGTGCTGAAGAAGCACGCGGATCCGGGCGGTGGCGTTCGTCATCGCCGGCAACGTCAAGACGCCGGACGACCAGGCGATCCTGCAGCGCTGGCTCGACGAGGGCCACGAGATCGGCAGCCACTCGAACACCCATCCGAGCTACACGGCGCTGACGTCCGAGGCCTACCTCGCCGACGTCGCCGCCTCGCGGACGACGCTGTCGGCGTGGCTGGCGCCGCGCCAGCGCACGCTGCGGCTGTATCGCTTCCCCTATCTGCAGGAGGGCGACACGCCGCAGAAGGTCGAGGCGATGCGCGCGGCCCTCGCCGCCGGCGGCCTGCGCAACGTGCCGGTCACGCTCGACGGCGCCGACTGGTCGTTCGACCGGCGGTGGGCCGACGGCCGTGGCCGCCGGCGACGCAGGCGGGCATGGACGACGTGCGGCAGGCCTACCTGACGGCGCTGCGCCTGGCGGTGACGGAAACGGAACCCGTGGCCGACCGGCTGCTCGGCCGGCCGGCGCCGCAGGTGCTGCTGATCCACGCCAACGCCGTCGGCGCGGCCCACTGGGACGCCATGTTCACCTGGCTCGCGGCGCACGGCCATCGCTTCGCCCCCGCCGACGAGGTGCTCGCCGACGACACGTTCCGCGACCTGCCGAAGGATCCGGCTCGCTCCGGCTACGGGCACTATCACCGGCTCGACAGGCTGCGCCGGGAGGCGGCCGTGCGGACCGAGGTCGCCGCGGTGCTCGAGGCGCAGGTCGCGGCCTGGAATCGCGGCGACCTCGAGGCGTTCTGCGCCGCTCTACGCGACCGATGCCGCGTTCGCCTCGCCGACCGGCCTGCTCCGGGGCCGCGACGCCGTGCTCGCGCGCTACCGCACCAAGTATCCGGACGCGGCGAGCCGCGGCACGCTGTCCTTCGCATCGAGGAGACGCGCCTGGCGTCTGGCCTCGAGGTCACGCCGTTCGGCAACGCCAGGCCCAGCGACGTCCACGGCGCGTCGATCCTCGCGCGCTGGACGCTGACCTACGCCGGCAAGCCCCCGGCCAGCGGACTGACGCTGATCGTCCTGCGGCCGCGGCGCGGTGCGCCCGAGGGCCAGCCGCGCTGGGAGATCACGCAGGACGCGTCGTTGTGATGGCGGGTGCGGCCGCGTGCCGACGCGAGACCGCGGCCGGCCTCAGTCCTGTCGCAACGCGGTGAGCGGGTTGACGCGCGAGGCGCGCAGCGCCGGGATCAGGCCGGCGGTGAGGGCGACGAGCACGAGCAGCGCCGTCGACGAGACGAGCACCGTCGGGTCGTAGCCCTTCAGCTCGTAGAGCTGCGATCCGGCGGCGTTGGCGATGAGCGACCGCCGCGACCAGGCCGACGCTGGCGCCGACCAGCGTCATCCAGCCGACGCGGCCCAGGATCAGGCGCCGGACGCGGCCGGCGTCGGCGCCGAGCGCCATCCGCAGGCCGATCTCGCGGGTCCGCTGCGTGACCGTGTAGGCGAGCACGCCGTAGAGCCCGATCGAGGCCAGCAGCGTCGCCACGATGGCGAACGAGGCGGAGAGGATCGAGATGAGCCGATCGACGCCGACGTTGCGGCGGATCTGCTCCTCCATCGAGCGCAGCTCCTCGACCGGCAGGTTCGGGTCGATGCGCGGCCACGATGCGCGGGATCGCCTGCAGCAGCGCGTCCTGATCGAGCCGCGTGCGCGCGTAGAAGCTGACCGAGCCGACCTCCGGATCCTGCCGGTAGGGCGTGAAGTAGACCGGCGGAATCTCGCGCTTGACGCCGCTGTACTTGGCGTCCTTCACCAGGCCGACGATCTCGATGTCCAGCTTGGTGCCGTCGCCGTTGCTCGACCCCATCCGCGAGCCGACGACGCTGGCCGGTGAGCTTGAACTTGCGGGCGAAGGCCTCGTTGACGATGGCGACCTTGGGGCCGCCTTCGACGTCGCCGCGGGTGAAGTCGCGGCCGGCGAGCAGGCGCATGCCGACGGTGCCGAAGTAGCCGGGGCCGACCTCGTTGTACATCGAGTCGTTGTCGGTGTCCGGGCCGGCGGCGAAGCCCTGCACGGAGACGCCGTTGCCCCAGTTGCTGTTGGCGAGGAGCGGCACGAGCGCCACGGCGGATCCGCTGACGCCGGGGATCGCGGCGAGCTCGTCCTCGACGCGCTCGAACAGCGCCTTCGAGCGCGCCGGCGTGTAGCCGTTGCGATCCGGCGAGAGGCCGAACGTGACGAGCCGTTCCGTGTCGATGCCCAGCTCGACGCGGCTGATGTTGGTCAGGCTCTTGGTGAAGAGCCCGGCCAGGATCAGCAGCATCGTCGAGAGCGCGATCTGGGTCGTCGCGAGGGCGGTGCGGAAGCGCGACGCGGCCCGCGCCCCCGACGGCTGCCCGGCGCTGTTCTTGATCGCCGTCACCAGGTCGGGGCGGGTGCTGTGGAGCGCCGGGAACAGGCCGAAGAGCAGGCCGGTGCCGATGGCGACGGCGGCGGCGAAGAGCAGCGTCGTCGGATCGATCCGATCGCTCAGGAAGGACGTGTCCTCGGCCGGAACGAGGGCGATGATGCCGGTCAGCGTCCAGCGCGCCACCAGCAGGCCGAGCACCGCGCCGATCGCGGCCAGCACCGCCGACTCGGTCAGCAGCTGGCGGACCACCTGCCAGCGGCTGGCGCCGATCGACAGCCGCACCGCCATCTCGCTGGCGCGCGAGGCGCCGCGGGCCAGCAGCAGGTTGGCGATGTTGGCGCAGGCGATCAGCAGCACGAAGGCGGTGACGGCGAGCAGCAGGTTGAGCGGCACCTTGGCGTCGTCGTCGAGGCGGCTCTGGCCGCGCGCGCCCGGCTCGACGGTGACGCGCTTGGCCTTGAAGCGGGCCAGCGTCGCCGGGCTCATGCCCTTCTGCAGGCCGGCCTCGACGTCGTTGACGATGGCGGCGTAGCGGACGTCGACCGCCGCCTTGGCCTGGTCGATGGTGACGCCGGGCTGCAGCCGGGCGAACACGTAGGCCCAGTAGTTGCGCCGATCCTCCAGCCCCTTCCAGCCGGCGATCAGGCGCTCGCGCATCGACAGCGGCACGAACACCTGCGGCAGGGCGCCCATCGTGGTGCCGGTGAACCCTTCCGGGGCGACGCCGATGATCGTCAGCGTGCACGCCGTTGACGACGATGGCCTCGCCGATGACCGTCGGGCTCAGCGCGAAGCGGCGCTGCCAGTAGCCGTGGCTCAGCACCGCGACCTGGTGCGCGCCCGGCGTCTGGTCGTCGCTGGGGCCGATCAGGCGGCCGGCCGCCGGCGTCAGGCCGAGCACGCCGAAGTAGCCGCCCGAGACGAGCATGCCCAGCCCCGGACGGTCGTCTGGCCCTTGAACCCGAGGTTGGCGTCGAGCAGCCGGTGCGCGGCGATGCCGCTGAACCGCGTCGGCGCCTTCTCGAGGTCGCGGAACATCGGGTAGCTGAAGGTGTATTCGCTGCTGCCGGCGTTGTTCGACGACTGCGAGCCGTGCTTCGGCCCGGGCGCGCCCAGGTTCACCAGCCGGGTCGGGTCCTGCACCGGCAGCGGCCGCAGGAGCATCTGGTTGTAGAGCGAGAAGATGGCGGCGTTGGCGCCGATCCCGATGGCCAGCGACAGGATGGCGACGCTGGTGAGGGCCGGGGTGCGGAACAGCACCCGAAGGGCGAGGCGCAGGTTGGGCATGGACGCTCCTGGACGAGTGCGCCCAGTGTAGACGGAGGCGGGGGCGGGGTGGTTCGCGGTCAGCGCGGGACGGGGCAGCCCAGGACCTGCTCGATGGCGGCGAACAGGGCAGCCGGGCGCAGCGGCTTGGCGACGAAGCCGTCCATGCCGACCTCGACGCAGCGGCGGCGGTCGTCGTCGCTGTCGTTGGCCGTCAGGGCGATGATCGGCGTCCGCCGGCGGTCGCCCTCGCTGGCCCGGATGAGGGCGGTGGCGTCGTAGCCGTCCATCTCCGGCATCCGGCAGTCCATCAGCACCAGGTCGTAGTGCGACGCCAGGACGGCGGCCGCGGCGGCGGCGCCGGTGGTCACGGTCTCGACGGTGTGCCCGTGCTTTTCCAGCAGCCGGCTGACGATGCGGAGGTTGGCGGGGTAGTCGTCGGCGGCGAGGATGCGCAACGAGCCCACGGCATCCATGGCGTCGTCGAGCTCGGCAGCGCCGTCGAGCTGGAAGACGCGGGCCAGCGTCTCGCGGAGCGGCCGCCGCAGGAGCGGTCGCGGCAGCCACGTGGCGCTCGGCGCGAACACCGCCGGCAGCGCCTGGCGGTCGAGCGTCGGGGCGAGCACCAGCACGGCCTGCGGCACGATGTTGAGCGCGGCGCTCGCCAGCCGCATCGCCAGGGCGTCGATCTCGTCCACACGCAGGTCGAGCACGAGGAGGTCGGTGCCGGCGTTGGCGGCGAGGTGATCGAGGACGCCATCGGCGGTGTCCGTCGTCGCCACCGCGAAGCCGGCGGCCTGCAGCTCGTGCTCCGCCGCGGCCCGCGTCGCCCGCGCCGTGCACAGGACGACGGCGCGCCGGCCGGCGAACGGCGCCGCCGCGACCGCCGCGGGCGCGGCCGCGTCCGGCGCGGTCACCAGCGGCAGCTCGACCCAGAACCGCGAGCCGTCGCCGACGCGCGCCGTCGACGCCCACCCGGCCGCCCATCGCTTCGGCCAGCCGGCGGCAGATCGCCAGGCCCAGGCCGCTGCCGCCGTGGCGGCGCGTCGTCGACGTGTCGGCCTGGACGAACGCCTCGAACAGCCGCGCCGCGGCGTCGGCGCCGACGCCGGCGCCAGTGTCCTCGATCGACGATGCGGAGCCCGCCCGCCGCGGCCACGCCGACGCGGATCAGGACGCTGCCGCGCTCGGTGAAGGTGATGGCGTTGGCGAGCAGCTTGCGGACGATCAGGCGGACCCGCGCGGCATCGCCGACGACCTGCGCCGGCACGGCCGGATCGACGAGCGCGGCCAGGTCGAGGCCCTTCTCGTCGGCCCGGGCGGCGTCGAGGCGGATGGCGGCGTCGATCACGTCGACGACGTCGAAGGGCACGTGCGCCAGCGTCAGCGCGCCGCCTTCGAGCGCGGCGTAGTCGAGGGCGTCGTCGACGATGGTCAGCAGCGACTCGCCGGCGGCGAGCGTGGTGGCGACGTGCTCGCGCTGCAGCGCCGTCAGCGTGGTGTCGAGCAGCAGCCGCGACGATCCGAGGACGGCGTTCATCGGCGTCTTGATCTCGTGGCTCATCGCCGCGAGGAAGGCCGACCGCGTCCGCGTCGCGATCTCGACGTCGTGCCGGGCCGCGGCCAGCTCGCGTTCGAGCCGCGCGATCGCGTCGCTCACCGCGACCCTCCCGAGCGCCGGCCGGGACCGGGGCGACGGGCCGGCGCCCGTCCGCCGACCAGCGCGCGATCGCGGCCAGGACGATCGCCGCCTGGATCGGCTTGACCAGGTAGTCGTCCATGCCGGCGCGCAGGCAGGTGTCGCGATCCTCGGCCGAGTCGTTGGCCGTCATCGCCAGGATCGGCAGCCGCCGGCCGCGTTCGCGGGCGCGGATCTGCGCGGTCGCGGCGTAGCCGTCCAGCACCGGCATGTTGCAGTCCATCAGCACGACGTCGAAGTGCCGATCGAGCACCGCGTCGACCGCCGCCTGGCCGTCGCTCGACCGCTTCCACGACGTAGCCGCGCCGCTCGAGCAGGCGCGTGACCAGCCGCTGGTTGGCGAAGTAGTCGTCGGCGACGAGGACGGACGCGGCGGCGCCCGACGGCGCCGGCGATCGGTCGACGGCGACGGCCGCCGGGTGGCGCTCGGCGCCGTCGGTCGGCGTCGCGCCGTCACGGTGTCCAGGCACTCGACCAGGCGGGCCCGCCGCAGCGGGCGCGTCAGGCGATGGGCGGTCCCGAAGCGATCGAGATCGGCGCCGCCGCGGCGGCCGGCCGGCACGATGGCGACGAGCGCGGTGCTGGCGGCCGAGGGGTACTGCCGCAAGGCGTCGACGAACGGCGCGGCGTCGACGGCGTCGACGCTGACGAAGGCGACGGCGAAGCCCGCCGGCCGGGCGTCGAGGGCGCCGAGCCCGTCGCCCGCGGTCGCCACCCGCGTCGCCCGCACGCCGAGCTCGGTGAGCAGGCGGACCAGGGACTCGGCGCTGCGATCGGCGGCTCGAGCACCAGGGCGTCGGTGACGGGCCGGGCCAGCGGCGCGCGCGCCGGCGAGGGCCGGCCGTCCGCGGCAAGCGGGATCTCGACCCAGAACGTGCTGCCGCGGCCGGGCGCGCTCTCCACGCCGATGACGCCGCCCATCCGCTCGACGATCTGCTTCGAGATGGTCAGGCCGAGGCCGGTGCCGCCGAAGTGGCGCGTCGTCGAGGCGTCCGCCTGGGCGAACGGCCGGAACAGCCGCGCCAGGCCGTCGGCGTCCATGCCGATGCCGGTGTCGGTGACCTCGAGGCGGACGCGGCTCTGCGCGCCGTCGCCGGCGGGCGTCGAGACGCGGACGACGACGCTGCCGTGCGGCGTGAACTTGACGGCGTTGCCGAGCAGGTTGACGACGACCTGGCGGAGGCGCGACGGGTCGCCGCGGAAGCGGCCGTCGAAGCCGGGCTCGATCGACCGCGGCGAGGTCGAGGCCGGTGGCCGCGGCCTTGACCGCGAGCAGCTCCACGGCGTCCTCGACCACCAGGCGCAGGTCGAAGTCGAGCTCCTCGAGCGAGACGCCCTGCGCCTCGATCTTCGAGAAGTCGAGGATGTCGTTGATGACGCCGAGCAGGGCGTCGGTCGAGGTGCGGATGGTGTCGCAGTACTCGCGCTGCTCGCCGTCGAGCGGCGTCTCCGCCATCAGCTCCGCCATCCCGACGATGCTGTTCATGGGCGTGCGGATCTCGTGGCTCATCGCGGCCAGGAACACGCCCTTCAGGCGGGTCTCGCGCTCGGCGCGATCGCGGGCTTCGGAGAGCTCGGCGGTCCGGGCCGTCGACCTGCTGCTCGAGCGTGGCGCGCATCGCGATGGCCTGTTCGGTGGTGTCGGCGACCAGTCGCTCCAGCGGGCCGGCGAGACGGCGCGTCAGCAGCGCCAGCATCCCGCCGGCCAGGAGCCAGGCGCCGACCCCGACGGCGATCGCCGTCCACAGCCCGGGCGTCCCCGCTGCCGCGTGGACCGCCAGCAGGATCGCGACCGGGATCCCGGCGGCGGCGAAGCCGGCCAGCGCAAGGTGGGGAGCGAGCGTGATCCGGCGCGGCTGCATGGGTGCTGGCCGCGGGGCGTCGCCCGGACGCGGCTCCATCACCGGCAATCGACGGCCGCCAGACCCGCCTTGAATCCTGGCGGTCCCGGCAGTAGAGTCAGCCGCCGTGGCCCTCGACGCGACCTTCAGCGGTGACGACCTGCTCGCGACCGTCGGCCCGCACGTCGACATGCTCGAGGAGCTGCGCGACACGTTTGCCGAGCAATACCCGGGCGTGCTCGCGGCGATACGCGACGGCATCGCCAGCCGGAACGGCCCGCTGGTGGCCGACAAGGCCCATCTGATGAAGAACGTGGCGGCGATGGCCGGCGGCCCCTCCAGCCGGCAGCTCTCGGTCGCCATCGAAGAGGCGGCCAAGGCCGGCGACTTCGGCCGCGCGGCGCAGCTCACCGACGCGCTCGAGCAGGAGCTGGCCGGGCTGCAGCAGGCGCTGGTGGCGTTCGTGGCGGCGCAGCCGCGCCGACGGCGGGCTAGGCCGACGAGCCGGCGCCGGGCCCGGCGACTCGGTGCTGGCGTTCTTCAGCGCTTCCGCCTGGTAGTGCGACGTCACCACGTCGATCAGCTCGCCCAGCTCGCCGTCGAGCACCGACATCAGCTGGTGGGTGGTGAAGTTGATCCGGTGGTCGGTGATCCGGCTCTCGCGGAAGTTGTAGGTCCGGATCTTCTCCGAGCGGTCGCCGGAGCCGACCTGGCTGCGCCGATCCTTGGCGATGGCGTCGTGCTGCTTCTGCATCTCGATCTCGTAGAGACGCGAGCGCAGCACCTTGAGCGCCTTCGCGCGGTTCTTGATCTGCGACTTCTCGTCCTGCTGCGACACGACGAGCCCGGTCGGCAGGTGGGTGATGCGGACGGCGGAGTAGGTCGTGTTGACGCTCTGGCCGCCGGGGCCGCTCGAGCAGAAGGTGTCGATGCGCAGGTCCTTGTCCTGGATCTGGATGTCGACTTCCTCGGCCTCGGGCAGCACCGCGACGGTCGCCGTCGAGGTGTGGATGCGGCCGCTGGCTTCGGTCGCCGGGACGCGCTGCACGCGGTGGACGCCGCTCTCGTACTTCAGGCGGCTGTAGACCCGCTTGCCTTCGATCATCGCGACGACGTCCTTGATGCCGCCGGCGTCGCCGACGCTCTCGGACATCAGCTCGAGCCGCCAGCCCTGCCGCTCGGCGAAGCGCGAGTACATGCGGAACAGGTCGCCGGCGAACAGCGCCGCTTCCTCGCCGCCGGTGCCGGCCCGGATCTCGAGCAGGATGTTCTTCTCGTCGTTCGGATCCTTCGGCGTCATCAGGACGCGCAGCGACGCCTCGAGCTCGGTGACCCGGGCGTTCAGGCGGGTCAGCTCCTCGCGGGCGAGGTCGGCCATGTCGGGGTCGCTCGCCAGCTCCTCGGCCTGCTGCTTCTCCTCGACGATGCCGCGGTAGACGCGGTAGGTCTCGACCGTCTCCTGAAGGTCGGAGAGCGCCTTGGTGTGGGTGCGATAGGCCGTGGCGTCGGCCTGCACCGCGGGATCGCTGATGAGGCTCATCAGCTTCTCGTAGCGCGCCTCCACCGCCTGCAGTTTGTCGAGCATGACCGTCCTGGTTCCGTCCTGAAATCCGCCGCGGCTCCGTCGCCGATCCGACGCCGCGCTAGCCGCCCGAGACCGGCGGCATGAAGGCGATCTCGTCGGCGTCGGCCACCGCCGCCGACAGCCGCGTGTATTCGAGGTTGCGCGCCGCCGACAGCGACCCGGCGTACGGGCGCGAGCGCCGGATGCCGCGCCACCACGCCGGCCCACACGTCGGCGATCGTCGCGCCGGGCGCGACGTCGGCAGCCAGCTCGCTGGTGCCGGCGATGTCCCGCAGGCGGGCGAACAGCCGCACCGTCACGCGCACGTCGTCGGCTCCGTCACGCACATGCCAGCCGCTCCGCCTGGGCCCGGGCCGCGTCGTCGTCCGCCGCCGCCACCGCGCCTTCGATCCACACGTCGCCGCCCTCGAAATACTCGTGCTTCCAGATCGGCGCGATCTGCTTGACCCGCTCGATCGCGTAGCGGCACGCCGCGAAGGCCGCGCCGCGATGGGCCGACACCGCGACGATGACGATGCTGGCTTCGCCGATGGCGACCGGGCCGGTGCGGTGGTGCAGGCCGAGGACCGTCGCCGGCCACAGCGCCGCCGCCTCCGTCTCGATCTGCGCGAAGGCCCGCAGCGCCAGCGGCTCGTAGGCTTCGTAGTCGAGGCGCGTCACCCGCCGGCCGCCGTTCTGGTCGCGGACCAGGCCGACGAAGCTGGCGACCGCCCCGGCGCCGGGCTCGCCGGTCGCGCGTCGCGCCGCCGCCGTGCGCGGCCACGACGGCCGCGGTGAGCGGCACCGGATCGAGCCGGTCGGCGGTGATGGCGAAGCGCGCGACCGGCATCGAATCTCCCATTATAGGGCGGGCGCCGCGGCGGCCCGGGCGCGCCAGCCGTGATCGAGCGGCCCGTGGCCGCGGCCCAGCCGCGGGGCGTGGGCGATGGCGCCGGCGACGTAGGCCCGGGCGTCGATCACGGCCGCCTCGAGGCCGGCGCCGCGGGCCAGGCCGGCGGCGATCGCCGAGGCCAGCGTGCAGCCGGTGCCGTGCGTGTGCGGGCCTGGGATGCGCGGGCCGCGCAGCTCGTGCAGGTGATGGCCGTCGTAGAGCACGTCGACGACCTCGTCGCCGGGCAGGTGGCCGCCCTTGACCAGCACCGCCCTCGGGCCGAGGGCGTGCAGGCGCAGCGCCGCCTCGCGGGCGGTGGCGACGGAGTGCACTTCGTGACCGGTCAGGGCCGCCGCCTCGGGGGCGTTCGGGCGTGACGCAGGTCGGCGCGCGGCAGGAGGCGCTCGCGTATCGCGGCGACGGCGTCGGGCTCGAGCAGCGTGTGGCCGCTCTTGGCGATCATCACCGGATCGACGACCACCCACGGCGGATGGTGCGCGGCCAGGGCGTCGACGACGGCGAGGACCACCTCGGCCGAGCCGAGCATCCCGGTCTTCACGGCGTCGGCGCCGATGTCGCTCAGGACGGCGTCGATCTGGGCCCGCACGAGGGCGGCCGGAGAGCACCTGCACGGCCGAGACGGCGACGGTGTTCTGGACCGTGATCGCCGTCAGGGCCGAGGCGCCGTAGACGCCGTAGGCGGCGAAGGTCTTCAGATCGGCCTGGATCCCGGCTCCGCCGCCCGAGTCGCTGCCGGCGATGGTGAGTGCGCGCCGCATGGTAGAATCCGCCGCTATGTCGACCGGTGCCGCAGTCACGTTGGTCGGAACGTTGTCAGGTGCCGGTGCGCGCACGGGCACCGACGACGCCCGCGAGTCGGTGGTCGTTCCGGGCCAGCGCCGTGCTGTTCGTCACGGTGCTGACCGCCCTGGCGGCGCAGATCAGCGTGCCGCTGCCGTTCACCCCCGTGCCGTTCACGCTGCAGCCGATGATCGTGCTGCTCGGCGGCGCCGCGCTCGGCGCCCGCCTCGGCGCCACGAGCCAGGCCTTCTACCTGCTGCTCGGCATCGCCGGGCTGCCGGTCTTCGCGGCCTCGCCGCTGCTGCCGCCGGGCGCCGCCCGGCTGCTGGGCCCGACCGCCGGTTTCCTGGTGAGCTATCCGCTGGCCGCGTTCGTCGCCGGCTGGCTGGCCGAGCGCCGTTTCGATCGGCAGTATCTCACGTCGCTCGCGGCGATGACCGCGGGGCTCGCGGTGATCTTCGCCGCCGGGCTGTCGTGGCTGGCCTACGGGCCGACGGCGCTCGGCCTGTCCGGGGCGGTCGCCACGCTGACGCCGTTCCTCGTCGCCGACATCGTCAAGCTGTGCCTCGCGGCCGGCGTCCTGCCGACGGTCTGGCGCTTCGTCGGCAGCTCGCCGCGTCCTGAGCGCTCACTTCCCGAAGATCAGCAGGTACTGGAAGGGCAGCGGTGTCGGCCGGTTGATCCGGCGCAGGCCGGCCTGCTCCGCGTCCTTGATCACGACCGCTTCGTCGACGCGCTCCTCGAGCGGGTCCGGGCCGGGACCGTGGCCGTCCTTCCGGAACTCGACGACCCCACCCGGCCTCCCGGCCGCAGCGACTGGGCCACGTTCTTCAGCAGCGCGACCGGTTGCGCCACCTCGCCATAGACGCCGACGATCAGCACCACGTCGACCGGCGCCGGCAGCTTCGGATCCTCGGCCGTGCCCAGCACCGTCTTGACGTTGCGCAACCCTTCGCGCTGGAAGCGTCGCTCCATCGACTCGATCATGGGCTTCTGGATGTCCTGGGCGTAGACGCGGCCGGTCGGGCCGACGCGCCGCGCCAGCCGCACCGTGAACCAGCCGCCGCCGGCGCCGAGGTCGGCGACGCTCGATCCGTCGTAGATGCCGAGCGCGTCCATGATGGCGTCCGGCTTCTGCCAGGTCTCGCGATCCGGCCCTTCGAGCTCGCCGAGCTTGTCGGGCGGGAACTGGCGCGAGTGTCGGCGCTCCTGGGCGACGGCCGCGCCGGGGAACGGCGACGAGGCCGGAGAGCAGGGTCAGGCAGGAGCGCCGCGTGGGGGACACGAGGCCATCGTCGCAAGAGCGACGCGTCCCGTCAATCGCGACCGTCGGCCTGCCGGCCGGCCCGGGCGGGCCGGGCGCCCGGCGGTCCGAACCGCTGGCTGGCATCGTCGAGCACCAGGACCCAGTCGAGCGCCTCGCCGGGGTCGGGCGGCGTGAACGTGCGCGCTCGCCGGTGTTGGCGAAGGTGCCGGTCGCCGTCGCCGCGCCGGTGCGCGGGTTGAACCACCACGCCTTCACCTTCGGCCCGGTGATCGCCGCCATGCGCACCGTGAACGGCCGGCCGGCCGGCGCGTAGACCATCGCGTAGCGTGCCGCCGCTGTCGCGCGTGGCGACGAAGCGCGTAGCGGCCGGCGCCGGGCACGCTGGTCGGTCACGCGGTCGGCGACGATCACCGTCGGGTCGGGGATGCGGGTGAGGAACGGCCGCGACTCGATCAGCGCCCGCGCGTGCTGCATCTGCGCCGCGCCCGGCTGGTCGATCGCCTCGCTCCACGGCAGCAGCGGATTGTTGACCGGCGTTCCGCCCGGCGCCCACATCTGCCAGACCGAGTGATGGCCGTAGGTGTGGCCGAAGGCGCCGGTGAACAGGTTCCAGTAGAGCGGCCGCCGCACGTCGACGGCGATCGAGTGGCCGAGCTCCTTCGCTTGAAGCGCGATCGGGTGGTCCTCGTAGATCGGCTCGCCGTCGAGGACCGGCTTGACCGGCGTGCGGTCGTAGTCGGCGCGGGTCTGGTCGTAGCGGCCGGTGAACTCGGCGATGTGGCCGTTCTGCCGCATGTTGAAGTCGAGCCAGGCCTCGCCGTGGAACGAGGTCGCCGAGCTCTGCCCGCCGGTCGGATGGAACGTGATCAGGTGCGCGCCGCCGTCGCCCGGCGCGCAGGCCGCGCGCCATCGCCGCGCATGATCGCGCGATGCGCGTCGCTCTCGACCGGCCGATCGCCGCCGAGCGATCCAGACGACGCCGGCGTCGCGTGTAGCGCCGGCCGAGCCACTCGCCGTAGGCCGCCGCGTTCTCCGGCGTGAAGATCTCCGGGCCCGACGCCCCACTTCTTGTTCCACTTGTCGCCCCACGTCGGCAGCATCCCGACGTACAGGCCGAGCGCGTTGGCCCTGGCGACGATCCAGTCGACGTGCGCGAAGTAGCGCTCGTTCGGCCGGGTCGGGTCGTGGTCGACGAGCGGCCGCTCGCCGTACGGGTTGGGCGCGTTCAGGCCGTCGAGCTCGGCGAGCACGACGGCCTGGATGACCGTGAAGCGGCGCTCGGCGCGGTTGCGCAGGTAGCGCTCGGCCTCCTCGCGATTCAGCCGGTGGAACAGCTCCCACGCCGTGTCGCCGAGCCAGAAGAACGGGCGGCCGTCGCCGGTGACCAGGAAGCGCTGGTTCTCGGACACCTGCAGGCGGGGCAGCGCCCCGGGGGCGGGCTGTGCGTGCAGCGACCGTGCCGGCGGCGAGGACCGCGGCCAGGCCGAGGACGAGCCGGAGGGCGTACCCGGCCCTGGCCGGCGAGCGACGTGGGAGCATGGCGGCCACCTTACGGAACGTCGCCGCGCCGGCGCTAGGACGGACGCGACGAAACTTGTGACGATTTCGACCGCCCGCCGCCGCGGAACGCCATCGGCGTCCGCCCGAAGGCGCGCTTGAAGCGCTTGTCGAAGTAGCTCTGGTCGGCGAAGCCGACGGCGCTGGCGATCTCGGCGACGCTGAGGCTGGTCTCGCGCAGCAGCCGCGATCCGTTGGCCAGGCGGACGTGGTTCAAGTAGGCGACCAGCGTCGTGCCCGCCACCTTCTTGAACGTCTTCATGAACTGCGGCGCGCTCATCCGGACCAGGCCGGCGGCCTCGGCCACGCTCAGCTTCTCGGCGTAGTGCTCGCGGACGTGATCGAAGAGCGGCTTGAGCCGCAGCGTCCGCTGCTGCTGGCGCAGGAACTCCCAGTGGGCCAGCTCGGAGACGCGGAAGCGCCGGGCCAGCTCCAGCAGCAGCTGCAGCAGGAACGCCTTGCAGCCGGCCCGCTGCAGCGCCCCGTCCGGCTCCTCGAACCGGCACAGCACCAGGCGCCGCAGCGCCTCCGCCGCGTCCGGATGCTCGGACAGCTTCAGCACCCGCGCCCGCCGCGCCGCCGCGGCGTAGAAGGGCAGCAGGAAGGTGTAGTCGTGCGACGGCGAGCCGAGGCTGTAGACGAACTCGGGGCGGAAGCTGACGACGACGGCGCGGCTGTCGAAGCCGTCGAAGTCGACCACGTGATGCAGCTTCAGGTTGTCGACGACGAGCAGGTCGCCCGGCCCCAGGTCGAACTGGCTCTCGCCCATGCGGAACATCGTCCGGCCCTCGACCGGCACGAACAGCTCGAGCCGCTCGTGCCACGTCGAGCCGCGCGTGTGCCGATCGGTCCGGTAGTGGAACAGCGAGATCTCGAACGGGAACTCGTCGTCGAGCGGCATCTCGTAGCGGCCGCCGGCGTCGAGCTGCTTGGCGATGTCGTGCGGCACGAACGGCAGCCGCGCGCAGTCGGCGACGAGCGTGTCCCAGGGGCTGTCCGGCGCGGTCCGGCGGGCATGGGCGGCCATGGTCAGCGGCGCGGCGCGTCCAGCCGCGCGATGGCGCAAGGGCCGAGGCCGATCCGGCCGGCCGTGGCGCCGGCGATCCGCGGATCGACGAGCGCCGTCCCGCCGGCGCGGGTGGCCGGCGGCGTCTCGGCGTCCAGGAGCCACGTGGTCCAGGCGGCCGGCTGCGGTGGCAGCAGCAGCTCGCACGGCCGCGCCGCGAGGTTGGCGATGAACAGCACTTCGCGATCGCCGGCGTCGATGCGGACCGCGCGCACCGTGTCGATCGTGGTGGCCACGGCTCGCAGCCGCGCGCCGCGCAGCGCCGCCGAGGGCGGCGAGCACGTGCGTCACCGGCAGCGCCGCGACGCCGTCGCCGTCCGGCCACGGGTCCACCAGCGTGACGCTGTCGGCGCCGGCTTCGCCGAGCGCGCCGAGCAGCGCCAGCGTCCAGCCGGCCGCGAACAGGCTGCCCGTCCGCGCATCGGCGCGGCCCTGCCGGCCGAACGACGCCGCCAGCGCGAGCGCCACGCCGGGGCGCCGTGCCTTCATCGTGCGCGCCTGATCGCGGGCGCCGTCCGGCGTCTCGGCGATGGTCGTCAGGTCGGTGGCGTGCGCCTGCGGATCCATCGCCCACGTCACCGCGTCGGCGCCGATCAGCGGCGTGGGCGCCAGGTGGATGCGCGCCAGGTCGCTGGGCGTGCCGGTCGCGATCGGCGCGGACGCCGCCGCCGGCTGCCGCGCCCGCCAGGCCCGCACGGCGTCCAGCGTGGCGGGCTGCGTGGTGTCGTGGCCGATCGTGAAGGCGAGGAGCCGCGCCACGTCGAGGCCGGCCAGGTCGAGCCGCGCCAGCGCGCGGGCCGCCGCGTCCGCATCCGCGGGGACGTGCAGCGCCAGCTCGATCGGCGGACCACCGTCGGCCCGCTGCGACGCGCCAGCGGCGGCGAGCGCCGACGCCGCGTCGTCGTCGGCCAGGTCGAGGTCGACGCGGACATGGGCCGGCCGCGCGTAGCGGACCACGGCGCCCGGTCGCGTGCCGATCGCCGGGACCCGGCCCGTGCGCGCCGTCGCCGAACCGTACCTCGCCGCGCTCGCGATCGATGACGAACGGCGCGTCGGACACGCGGGCGGCCGCATCCGCTCCGGTCCGCAACCGCAGCGTGATGCGCTGCGCAATGCGGGTGCCCGCCGGCACCGTCACCGGCTTCGGCAGGCCGACCGGGGTGCTGTAGATCTTGGTGCTGGCGTCGATCCAGTTGCGCTGGTCCTCGGCCTGGAAGACGTCGCCCTCGAACCGGGCGTCGAGCCACAGGTCCGGCCCGATCTCGCAGCCGAGCGTGGCGATGTCGTCGAAGCCCACGATCGGCTGTTCGACGGCGACGAGGTCGGGGAAGTGCAGCGCGCGCGTCTCGCCGCCGGTCGTCGTCACCCGGACCCGCGCCCCGGACAGCCCTGGCAGCGGATGGAGCAGGCACAGCCCGATGCGGTTGCGGTCGAAGGTGGCGTCGGCGACGCCGTCGAACGCGAACGTCAGCGTGCCGTCGGCGCGGCCCTCGATCGTCGCGTCCCACGAGAAGGCGACGTCGTGCTGGCGATGCTCGGCGCGATAGCGGCAGGTGAACGCCTCGTCGCCGCGCTCGAGGACGAACCCGGTCACCCGGGCCGGAATCGTGCGCCAGAGGTGATCGCGCACCGCGCCGTAGATGCGCCGCACCACCTCGCGCCCGCCGACGTGGACGTGGCGGATGTCGCCGGCCTCGATGACCAGCGAGAGCGGGCCGGCGCGCACGGCCATCCGCTCGGGCAGGGGCGCGTCGCCGTGGACGAGGCGGGCACGTTCCGCCGCACGGGCCGGGTCGAGGAGGGGGTCGGTCACAGACCTATAATGCCCGGATGCACGCGTTGTTCGACAGCCTGGTCACGCTCATCACCGAGACCTCCACCAACCTGCCGCCCGACGTCCGGGCGGCGATGAAGCGGGCGCAGCAGGCCGAGATCGACGGCTCGCGGGCCTCGCAGTCGCTGGCCATCATCGCCGAGAACATCGATCAGGCGTGCGAAGTACAGGGCGCGATCTGCCAGGACACCGGCATGCCGACCTTCGAGGTCCACGTGCCGGTCGGCACCAACCAGATCGCGATGCGCCAGACGATCCGCGAGGCGGTGGCCGAGGCGACCAGGCGCGGCAAGCTGCGGCCGAACTCGGTCGATTCGCTGACCGGCGAGAACTCCGGCGACAACCTCGGGCCGGGCACCCCCATCATCCACTTCGACCAGTGGGAGCGCGACGAGATCGAGGTGCGCCTGATCCTCAAGGGCGGCGGCTGCGAGAACACCAACGCGCAGTACTCGCTGCCGACCGAGCTGGCCAACCTCGGGCGCGCCGACCGCTCGATCGACGGCGTCCGCAAGGCGATCCTGCATGCCGTGTGGAACGCCCAGGGCAAGGGCTGCGGTCCGGGCGCGCTCGGCGTCTGCATCGGCGGCGATCGCACGTCCGGCTACGCGCACGCCAAGCAGCAGCTGTTCCGCACGCTGGACGACACCAACCCCGATCCGCGCCTCGCCGCCCTCGAATCGCAGGTGATGGCGACGGTCAACAGCCTCGGCGTCGGCCCGATGGGCTTCGGCGGCGGCACCACCCTGATCGGCTGCAAGGTCGGCGTGCAGAACCGGCTGCCGGCCAGCTTCTTCGTGTCGGTCGCCTACGACTGCTGGGCCTTCCGCCGCCTCGGCGTGCTGCTCGATCCGCAGACCGGGGCGATCCGCGCGTGGCAGTTCCGTGACCCGGCCCAGGCGGCGATCCCGATGGTCGATGCCGCGGCGGGCACGCCGGCGTTCGCGCTGACCGGCCAGGAGAAGGTGCTGCGCGCGCCCATCGACGAGGCGACGATCCGCTCGCTCAAGGTCGGCGACATCGTGCTGGTGTCGGGACGCGCCTACACCGGCCGCGACGCCGTGCACCATCACCTGATGGAGCACGAGCCGCCCGTCGACCTGCGCGGCGGCGTGCTGTACCACTGCGGGCCGGTGGTGAAGAAGGAAGGCGACGGCTGGCGCATCACCGCCGCCGGGCCGACCACCAGCATCCGCGAGGAGCCGTTCCAGGCCGACGTCATCAAGCGGTACGGCGTCCGCGCCGTCATCGGCAAGGGTGGCATGGGCGGCAAGACGCTGGCGGCGCTGAAGGAGCACGGCGCGGTCTACCTGAACGCGATCGGCGGCGCGGCGCAGTTCTACGCCCGCCGGATCCCGAAGGTGCACGGCGTCTCGCTGCTCGAGTTCGGCACGCCCGAGGCGATGTGGCACCTGGAGTTCGACGCCTTCCCGGCGATCGTCACCATGGACGCGCACGGCAAGAGCCTGCACCAGGAGATCGAAGCCGCGTCGGCCGAAAAGCTGGCCCTGCTCCGAGCCTGACCCATGGCCGGCGCCGGCGCAGGCTCGTCGCGGCACGCCCCGCTCGCGCTGGACGCCGAGGCGTTCCGGACGCTCGGGCACGCGCTCGTCGATCAGCTCGCCGCGCTCCTCGCTTCGGTGCCGGACGGGCCGGTGACGCGCGACGAGGCGCCATCGGCGGTGCGGGCGGCGCTCGATCTCGACGGCCCGCTGCCGGAGGCACGGCACCGCGCCCGGGCCCGCTGCTCGCCGAGACGGCCGACGCGCCTGTTCGGCCACTCGCTCTTCAACGCGCATCCGCGGTTCTGGGGCTACATCACGGCGTCGCCGGCGCCGATCGGCATCCTCGGCGACCTGCTGGCGTCGGCGCTGAACGCGAACGCCGGCGCGCGCGTCCTGTCGCCGGCGGCGACCGAGGTCGAGGCCCAGACCGTCCGCTGGATCGCCGAGCTGATCGGCTTTCCGTCGACCTGCGGCGGGCTGATGGTCAGCGGCGGCAACATGGCCAACCTGGTGTGCTTCTGGGCGGCGCGCGCGGCGCGGGCCGGCTGGGACGTGCGGCAGGAGGGCAGCGGCGGAGCCGGGCAGGCCGCGGCTGCGCGTCTACGCATCCGCCGAGACGCACACCTGGATCCAGAAGGCGGCCGATCTCGCCGGCCTGGGCACGGCGTCGATCCGCTGGATCCCGACCGACGCCGAGCAGCGCATGGACGTCGCGGCGCTGCGCCGGGCCATCGAGGCGGACGTCGCCGCCGGCGATCGGCCGCTGCTGGTCGTCGGCACCGCCGGCACCGTCAGCACCGGCGCGGTCGATCCGCTGCCGGCGATCGCCGCGGTGTGCCGCGAGCACGGCGTCTGGTTCCACGTCGACGGCGCCTACGGCGGCTTCGCCGCGGCCGCGCCCGGGGCGCCGCCGGACCTTGCCGGCATCGGCCTGGCCGACTCGATCGCCGTCGATCCGCACAAGTGGCTCTACGCGCCGCTCGAGGCGGGCTGCGCGCTGGTCCGCGACGCCGAGCAGCTGCGCGCCGCGTTCGCCTACCATCCGCCCTACTACCACTTCGAGGAGCGGGTCACGAACTACGTCGACTACGGCCCGCAGAACTCGCGCGGCTTCCGCGCGCTCAAGGTGTGGCTGGCGCTGCGGCAGGTCGGCGCCGGCGGCTACCGCACGATGATCGGCGACGACATGCGCCTGGCGCGGGCGCTGGCCGACGCGGTGCGGCGGCACCCCGGAGCTGGAGCTGCTCACGCAGTCGCTCAGCATCACCACGTTCCGCTACGTGCCGGCCGGCGCTCGCCGCGGGGATCGGCGATCCGGCGGTCGAGGCCCGGCTCGACGCGATCAATCGCGAGCTGCTCGATCGCCTGCAGCGCGGCGGCGAGCTGTTCGTGTCGAACGCCGTCATCGGCGGCCGCTACGTGCTGCGCGCGTGCATCGTGAACTTCCAGACGACCGCGGCCGACATCGAGGCCGTGCCCGGCATCGTCCTCCGCGTCGGGCGTGCAGTGGCCGACGTGATCGCATGACCGCTCGACTGGGTGCCGGCGTTCTGCGCCTGGAACTCGCTATGACCTCCGCCTGCGCACAGCCTGAGCGCGGGCGATCCGGAGCAGGTCTGCGACGACGCCGTGAGCAGCTCGGCGCCGCGCGGCGGTGACGAGCACCGTGTGCTCGTAGTGCGCGGCGAAGACGCCGTTCTTCGTCCGCAGCGTCCACCCGTCGGCGTCCTCGACCAGCCGCGTCTGCGACATCGTGATGATCGGCTCGATGGCGACCACCTGGCCGTCCTCGAAGCGATCGCGCTGGTGCGGGTTGAAGTAGTTGAGGACGTCCGGCGGCTCGTGGATGGTGCGGCCGACGCCGTGGCCGGCGACCTCGCGGACGACCGCGAAGCCGCGGCCGCGCACTTCGGCATCGATGACGCGTCCGACGTCGGAGACGCGCTCGGCCCGGCCGCACGTAGCGGCAGGGCGCGGGCGAACGCCGCGTCGCGCCGCGTCGCACAGCGCCTTGTGATCGGCCGCGACCGCGCCGACCGGCACGGTGACGGCGGCGTCGGCGATGTAGCCGTCGAGGCGCGCGGTCACGTCCAGCTTCACCAGATCGCCGTCGGCCAGCCGCCGCGGGCCGGGCACGCCGTGCACGACCTCGTCGTTGACGCTGATGCAGGAGAAGCCGGGGAAGTTGTAGATCGCCTGCGGCGCCGACTCGGCGCCCTGCCCGCGGAGGAAGGCGGCGCCGATGTCGTCGAGCGCCGCGGTCGTCACGCCCGGCGCGACCGCCGCGGCCATCGTCCGCAGCGCCTCGCCGACCAGGCGGCCGACCGCCGCCATGCCGTCGCGCTCGGCGTCGTTGCGGATCGTCACCCGAACGCCTCTTCGCGGAAGTGATCCTTCGGCACCTCGAGCGCGTGCATCGCCGCGTGGACCGATTCCATGAAGCGGGGCGCCGGCTCGCGGTTCTCGGCCTTGGCGGCGCGCTTCTCCCACACCGTGACCGCCGGGCCGCAGGCGTAGAAGAAGCAGGCCGGCACGTCGCCGGCCAGCTCGCGGATCAGGTCGGGTGAGACGCGGCCGCGGCGGACGCTGTCGGTGTAGGGGAACGTCTCCGGTTCGCGCGTGAGTGCGTGGACGACGCGCAGCCTGCCCGGATGCGCCGCCTCGAGCCGCGCCAGCTCATCGCGGTAGATGATGTCGTTCCAGGTCTTGTTCGAGTAGATGAACGTCTGCCGCAGCGCCGGCACGTGGGTGAGCCCCCACTTGATCATCGAGACGTTGGGCACGCTGCCCGAGCCCGCGCACAGGTGGACGACGTGGTCGGTGCGGCTGGCGATGTCCTCCGGCAGGTGGTAGCCGCCGGCATAGCCGGTCACCTCCATGCGGACGCCTTTGAGCGGGTGGTGGACCAGGAAGGGCGACAGCAGCGGCGGATACTTCATCCCCGTCTTGTCGTACAGCTCTTCCTTGACCGTGATGGCCAGGTAGCGCTCGTCCGGCGTGGACACCATCGAGTAGGCGCGGGGCGGTTCCTTGCGGCCCTTGCAATCCTCGAGGAACGCCGCGTAGCCCTTGATCGCATCGAACTGGTGCGGGTCGATGCTGACGTACTGCCCGGCTTTGTAGTCGCGCGGGTCGTCGCCCGCGTCGAGCAACAGCGTCACCGTGTCGGCGGTCTCCTGCACGATGTCGGCGACGACCACCGGGATGTGCTTGATCCTTTGCCGGGGCTCGGTCATGGGGAGTGAGTGTAACTGAAGCGCTTGCAGCAGGATAGCGGAGCTCATGGGAAGGCCTCCCGGGCTCGGCCCGGCGCCTGGCGGGAGGCCCGCCCGAGGCCGGCCGACGTTGCCGGGACTGCCGTCGGCGACCCCGCGCCGGGTATACTGTTCCTATGATTTCCGTGACTCCGTCGGCGGCCGAGAAGATCACCGAGCTCCTCACCGAGGAGAACAAGCTCGACGCCGGTCTCCGTGTCTTCGTCCAGGGTGGCGGCTGCTCGGGCTTCCAGTACGGCTTGATGATCGAGGAGGGCGAGGCCAAGACCGAGGCCGACCAGACCATCGAGTCGCACGGCGTGCGCCTCTTCGTCGATCCGATCAGCGTCCGCTACCTGAAGGGCGCCGAGGTCGACTTCGTGGACAGCCTGGCGGGCGGCGGCTTCACCATCCGCAACCCCAACGCCAAGTCCACCTGCGGCTGCGGTTCGTCGTTCAGCGCCTAGGTCCGCGTTCCGTTCAGCGCCCCGGGCCGGCCCGCCGGCGCGACGGGGCGGTCCGTTCATGCAGTCCACTTCGGCCTACGTCGACAGCCTCCGGCCCGCCGGGAGCAAGCGCTCCAGCAAGCGCGACTTCATCGTCGACGTCTTCCTGCGGCAGGACGGGCACATCAGCGCGGACGATCTCGTCGAGATCATCCGCCGCGAGGACGCGCGCATCAGCCGCGCCACCGTCTACCGCACGCTGCAGTGGATGGTCGAGGCGGGCATCGCGCGCAAGGTCGACTTCGGCGAGGGCCGCTACCGGTTCGAGCACTCCTACCGGCACCCGCGCCACTTCCACCTGATCTGCAAGAGCTGCAACTCGTCGTCCGAGTTCCTCAGCTCGGACATCGAGTCGCTGATCGAGGAAGTGGCCTCGGCGCGCGGCTTCACCGCCCGCCAGAGCGTGGTCCAGATCTACGGCACCTGCGAGGCGTGCCGCACCGGGCGTCCGGCGACGGCCGCCGATGGCCAGCCCGAGCTGCTGTTCGCGCGCGACGCGCTGCGCATCGCCATCGCCACCGAGCGCAGCGGCCGCGATTTCTACACCCGCGCCGCCAAGATCACCCGCGACGCGCGGGCCCGGGCGGTGTTCCTCAAGCTGTCGGAGGAGGAAGTCGATCACCTGGGCCGGCTCGAGGGCCGCTACCGCGAGCTGCTGGCGCAGGATCCCGAGCTGGAGGCCCGGCCCGACGTTCCTGTTCTTCAAGGGCGCGGCCAACGGCCTGTTCGCGGAAGGCGCCGAGGCGCTGTCCCGCGTCACCACCGATCGCGAGGCGCTGATGCTCGGCATCCGCTGCGAGCGGGGCTCGCACCGCTTCTTCAAGAAGTACGGCGAGCGCTTCGAGGATTCCGAGGGCAAGCAGATCTTCCTCGAGTTCGCCGACGAGGAGCGCGAGCACCTCGAGCTGCTGATCCGCGAGTACCGCGACCTGGTCCGGCGCGAGCCGAAGCCGAAGACGACCCCGGCGCGCGGCGCCGCTCCCGGCGCTACGTCCGCCAAGCCCGGCCCGACCCGCGCGTGATCGACCTCCACGTGCATTCCACGGCGTCCGACGGGACGCTGGCGCCGGAGGCGCTCGCGTCCCGGCTGGCGCGCGACGGCGTCACCACCTTCAGCCTCTGCGACCACGACACGACGGCCGGGATCGCCGCCGCCGCCGCGGGCGCCCGGGCGGCGGGGATGGGGTTCCTGGCCGGCATCGAGATCACCGCGATCGAGGACGGCAAGGACGTCCACGTGCTCGGCTACGGCATCGATCCGGCGTCGGCGCCGCTCGCGGCGTTCCTCGCCGAGCAGCGCGGGTATCGCCGGGCGCGCATCACCGCGATCGAGGAACGGCTGGCCGCCCTCGGCGTGCCGGTGACGCTGGACGCCGATCGACGCGGCGCCTCCGACGACGAGCGCGCCATCGGCCGTCCCGTCGTCGCCCGCGCGCTGGTCGCCGCCGGCCATTGCACGTCGATCTCCGACGCCTTCGACAGGTTCCTGACGCCCGGGCAACCGGCGTTCGTGCCGCGGACCGGCGCGCCGGTGCCCGAGGTGGTGGCGATGATCGCCCGCGCCGGCGGCATCGCGTCGCTGGCCCATCCCGGACAGACCAAACGCGACGACGCCATCGAGCGGTGGGTCGAGGCCGGGCTGCCGGCGATCGAGGTCTGGCACAGCCACCACGACGACGCCGCGGTGGCCCGCTACTCGGCCATCGCGGCGCGCTACGGTCTGCTGATGACCGGCGGGTCCGACTTCCACGGCGACGACACCGGCCGCGTCTACCGGGTCGGCGAGGTCGGCGCGCCGCCCGACGCGTTCGCCCGGCTCACGGCGCGCCTCGCCCAGTCGGTTCCCGGGCGCTGATGCCCGCGCTCGCGCTCACCGGCGTCGTCAAGGACTACCGCGGGCTGCGGCCGCTCCGCATCGCCGATCTGATCGTCGAGGCGGGCGAACGCGTAGCCATCGCCGGTCTCGATCGCGCCGCCGCCGAGGTGTTCGTCGATCTGGTGAACGGCGCGCTGCTCCCGGACGCCGGCGTCGTGCGCGTGCTGGACCGTTCGACCGCCGACATCACCGAGAGCGACGACTGGCTGGCGTGGCTCGACGCCTTCGGCATCCTCACCCCGCGGGCGGTGCTGCTCGAGGGGTCGTCGCTGGCCCAGAACCTGGCCCTGCCGCTGTCGCTGGACTTCGATCCGATGCCGGCGCCGCTGCGGGCCCAGGTCGAGGCGCTGGCCGCGGAAGTCGAGCTGCCGGCCGATCGGCTCGATCGGCCCATCGGCGACCTGCCGCCGGTCGTCCGGCTGCGCGCCCATCTGGCCAAGGCGCTCGCGCTCGGTCCGAAGATCGTGCTGCTCGAGCACCCGACGGCGACGCTCGCCGCCGAGGACGTCACGCCGTTCGCCGAAACCGTCCGCCGCGTCGCCGCGGCGCGGCGGCTGACGCTCGTGGCGCTCACCGAGGACGCCGCCTTCGCCGACATCGTGGCGACGCGGGCCTGCAAGCTCAATGGCGGCACCGGCGCGCTCACCTCGACGCGCGGCTGGCGCCGCTTCCTTTCGTAGCGGTCATCCGGTCAGGAGACGTTGTGCGATTGCTGCTGTTCGATATCGACGGAACGCTGGTGCTGACGGGCGGGGCCGGCTCGCGGGCGATGACCCGGGCCTTCGCCCAGACGCACGGCCTGGAGGACGCGCTGAGGAAGGTCGACCTGGCCGGCCGCACCGACCGCACCATCATGCGCGACGCGCTGACCAACGCCGGCCTGCCGCACGAGGACGTGGACGTCGACGCGTTCCGGACCGCCTACTGCGCCGCGCTGCGCGAGGAGATCACCCAGCCCGGCAACGGCCGCCGCGGCCTGCTGCCCGGCGTGCGGCCGCTGCTCGACGCGCTGGCCGGGCGCGACGACGTCCGGCTGGCGCTGCTGACCGGGAACTTCCGCGCCTCGGCCGAGATCAAGCTGGCCGAGTTCGACGTGTGGCGCTACTTCACGTGGGGCGCGTTCGCGGACGACGCCATCGAGCGCGACGACCTGATCGCCGTGGCGCACGCGCGGCACGAAACCGAGCACGGCCACGTCATCGAGCCCGAGTCGGTGGTGATCATCGGCGACACGCCGCACGACATCCGCTGCGCGCGGGCCGGCGGCGCCAAGGCGGTCGCGGTCGCGACCGGCAACTACGACCTGGCGGCGCTCGAGCGCCACCGGCCGGACGCGCTCTTCGCCGATCTCACCGATACCGACGCCGTGCTGGCCGCGCTCCTCGGCTGACCCGGCCGGCGCGGCCCGATCCCTCCACGCCCGCTCCGGGCCGTCCAGCCCGTAGCCCGTACACGAAAAAACCCGGCCGCCGCCCCGCGAAGGGCGACGACCGGGTCTGGATCGACGACGAGAGGTCTCAGCCCTCGACGAGTCGGACTTCGCCGGCCCGGGGACCCTTCGGCGACTCCTCGACCGTGAACTCGACCCGCTGGCCTTCACGGAGCAGCTCGAACACGGCGCCCCGGACGGAGCTGCGGTGGAAGAAATGTTCGGTCCCGCCTTCATCGCGGATGAAGCCGAAACCCTTGTCGATCAGGAGACGCGCGATCGTCCCAGTCTGCATAGCCTACCCCTCCGATTGGAACTCCCGGGTTCTACCCGGGATGCGGAATGACTCGACGGACGTCGCTGAGCCACACCGGGCGCGAACTCGGTCCCGCGCAAGGAACCGACGGCAGCGCCCGTCGCCGATCGACGGACACTGGCTCCGGTTGCCAACCCGGAGCACAACCTAAATGGCGGTCACGATCTCTCCACGGCAGAGCGACGCGAGGCGGTATCCGCCTTCTGCTTCGTCGTCGTCCTCGTCGTCGTCCTCTTCGTCGTCTTCGTCGTCGAAGTCGTCGTCGGGATCGGCGTCGTAGTCGTCGTCGTCCGGGAGCAGCGTGTAGGAGGTGAGGTGTGCACCCATCTCAGTGCGCTCGAAAACGGCGGCTCGCTACGCACGAGGATGGCGGCGGAGCAGACCGAAAGCACGCCAATATTACCATGCGGATCGGGAGCCTTTGACGCCGGCCCGACGGCTGCGCTAGAATCGCATGTTCGTTCGGTCCCCACGGATGGGCCTGTAGCGCAGTTGGGAGCGCGCCTGAATGGCATTCAGGAGGTCACCGGTTCGATCCCGGTCAGGTCCACCACCCCATCCCCCGCCGGGCGAATCTCTCGCAAGTAGCTGAAAGCCGGTGCGGTTGCCGCGGTTCCAACGAACCGCTGGCCGTCGAACGCCATTCCCTCCGGAAAGAACAGCTGTTGGAACCGCTGGCGCTGCTCGAGCGGGGCCTGCACCCAGAGATCCGCGGCGCGCGGCAGAACCCGCTCTGCGAACGCCAGGATGCCTTCCACGTCGAGTTCATCGAGCTCCGTGGAGTGCTTGGCGATCCGCGCGCAGCGTGAGCTCCTCGCGCAGCCGCTCGGCGTGCCGGTCGTAGGTCTCGATGTCGATCGAGCGCTGGAACAGGAACGCTTCGTCGAGACGGTCGAGCTTCTGCTGGATCGCGTCGGCCGTTCGCTGCGGCCTGCGCCAGGTCGGCGCGGACGGACGCCTTGCGCGCCTTCCAGATCCCCAGCACTGATTCCTTCAGCAGCCGCATGTAGCCCGGCGTCGGCTGCAGTCGCGCCAGCTCGTCGGTGAAGAGCGTTTCGAGCTTCGCCTTGGTCACGTTCACGCCGCGGCAACCGGGCCGGCAGTGGTAGTAGGCGTAGTAGTCGCTCCGGCCCTTCGACCAGCTTCCGGTGAGGCCACGCCCGCAGGTCTCGCACCGCACGAACCCGCGGAGCGGGAAGTCAGGATGACTGCGAAGCTTCGGCGCGGGAGTCAGGGCGCGGCCTGACAGCACTGCCTGCGCGCGGAAGAAGGTCGCTTCGCTGACGAGCGGATCGAAGTCGCCACGCTTGTTGCGGACGCCGTACTCCGGCACGTCGACGATGCCGGCGTAGAGCTGATTGCGCAGCAGCATCCCGATCGCCTGCGAGCTCAGAGGCTGCGCCACGTCGATTCCGCAGGCCCCACGCCGTCGCCTGCTCCAGGATCTGCTGCTTGCTGAAGCGGCCGGTCGCGTACTCCTCGAAGACGCGTCGCACGATCGGCGCGCGATCCGGGTCGAGCATCAGGCTCTTGCCCATCGCGCGCGGCGCGTTGACGTAGCCGAGCGGCGCGAGGAACACCCACGCCCGAGCTCGAGCGCGGCCCTCATGCCGGCGCGCGTCCGGTCCGAGCGCACGTCGTTGTCGAACTGCGCGAACGCGGCCAGCACGCCTTCCATCAGCTTGCCGGTAGACGTGTCGTCGATCGGCTCGGTCGCCGACCGCAGCGAGATGCCGAGCGACTGCAGGTGCGAGCGCAGCGCGAAGTGGTCGTACTTGTCCCGCGCGAAGCGCGTCAGGTTGAACACGACCACGAAGTGCACGCTTGCCCTTGTGCGTCCGGCAGAACGTCCAGCATCCGGCTGCAGCTCGGTGCGGTCCGCCGTCTTCGCGCTCTCGCCCTCTTCCTTGAAGCGCGCGAGGACCTCGAGTCCTTCGCGCCGGCAGTACTCCTCGCAGGCTCGGAGCTGGGTCGGCAGGCTCAGGTTCTCGGTCTGTTCCTTGGTGCTGACGCGGATGTAGATGACAGCGCCGGCCATGGATCCGAGCTTAGCCCTGACGTCGGCACGCGGCAAGGCAGGCATCGTCGAGCCCCTGCAATCAGGCGTGAATGTCGCGGCAGGACGCGATCTCGACCACCAAGTGCGCCAGTGCGTGGGCGTGGCGGCGGATCTCGTCGACCTCGTCATCGGACAGACCATCGGCCTCCTCGCCCAGCAGCTCTCGGCATCGCGCGATCGGAATCGCTTCCGGGACGCGTTCACGTTCGCTCAGGTCGGCCATGGAGTCTCCGAACCATCACGTATCTGCCAGAGCGGACTCGGTCGAGGATCCCGTCAAGGCCGCAGCCACGCGTGAGCGTGGGCCGAGCACAGCGAGGCGCCTTGACGGGGACGAGACCGAGGCCATCATCGGGTGCGTGATGGTTCGGCTCGGGCTGGCCCTGGAGTCAGGCGGAAGGCTGACCAGGGGAGAGACCGGCAGTGCCGGCAGGCGAGCCGCGCGGGCGGGTGAGCCGGGCGGCGTCGCGGAGGTCGCAGGCCGGGCAGGCCGCGCGCAGCGACGCTCAGCGTCGCATCGACGACCTTGCGGTGTGAGGTCGTCGCCTGCCTTCCTGAACGCCAGTTTCCGCGAAAAGCTGACACCGGGACATTGCTACGGCGCGAGGCTTCCGCAACGGGCAGGCCGCCGCCTGGCCAGACAGGTGACACGTGCATCGGGGCGTGAGCGACCCCCTGGGCGGACCGTGGGGCCGCCTGCGTGGCTCGAGAAGGGGGTCGCTCACGCCCCGTTTGCTGCATCAAACGGGAAGCGGGCGGCGGCACACTGCGCCGCCGGACAGCACCAGCGTCGTCACGATGGCGGCGGCAACTGTCTGAGCGCGTGCGGGTTCTCATGGGCTGCCGGTGGGCCCATGCGTCGCCCGGCCGTCCACGGCCACAATGCCGGCGATGGCCTTCAGGGGGGACAATACGTCCCCGGGGTTCTGTCCCCTGTCCTGTCCCCCCTACGGGCGACGACGCTCGACCCTGGCTGCTCGCGTGGCGCGCGAGGATCCCGGATGCTACGATCGGCGCGTCGATGCCCTCGTTTCCAGAATGGTGGACCTGGGAGCTCTCGTTCGTCGGCCACGCTGAAATGCGCATGGAACAGCGCGGCGTGACCGAGGTCGACGTGCGCGCTATGCTGGAACGAGCGAGCGGGTTCGAGCCCAACGTCATCGAGGGCCGCTACATGATCAAGACCCGCCAGCACGGCCGACCATGGATCGTGATCGTCGAGCCAGACGTTGAGGCGAGGTTGCTCGTGATCGTGACCGTCTACGAGGTGGAGTGATGACCGAACGGTCGCTGCAGGTGACGTACCGGAAGGGCCGCGCATTCGCCGCGTACCTGCACCTGTCGCACGCGACAGGCGAGAAGAGCGCGCGGACTGTCGCCTCCTCCGACGGGTTGCTGATCGTCGACTACTCTGAGAGCGGTCGGGCCGTCGGCGTGGAGATCACTGGTCCACGCGCAGTCTCGCTGGAACGCTTGAACGGCCTGCTTGCCGAGCTGGGCGAGTTGCCCTTGGCAGAACAGGACTACGCGCCCGTTCGAGCGGCTTGAGTCGCTCCCCGAATTAGGTCTTCGCCTCACTGGCGGGACGGTCGACACGCTCCAGGCAAGATCTGAGCTTCGGCTGTCCCAAGCGCGCAGCTAACCGCTTCGGGAGCGGAGCCGATCGAGAGCTTCCCGACTATCGAAGTGATGCAGCCAGCGGAAGTTGTTCCAGCCGCGCGAACCCTCGCACGTGACAATCGATGACCGACGCAGCTGAGGTGCCAGCCGCCGGTGCATCAGGGCTCGTTGCTCCAAGCTGCTCCAGATACCGACGGCGGACGTCGACGTGTATAGAAAGTTGATCCAGGGTGTCACTCCGGCCACGCTGAATCGTGAACTCGCGAACGCCCGAGGACAGCGCGATTCGCGACATGAGAGCCGCAACGGCACCCAAGTCGATTCCGCGAGAGCGCTGTGGCTGGACCTGAAAGCAGAGCGTCTTCATGCTGGTTGTCAGCTCTAGCTGTCGAGGTGTTCCACGATGAATCGGGCGCGGTGAAACAGCTCGTCGAACGTGATGATCTCCGGGCGATGGGTATGACGACGGTAGAGCTCGAATGATCGATACTTCTCGACGTTGATGCCGCGGTCCGAGCGTAGTTCATCGAGCCGGCCAACCACGAGAAACGACTTCGGCTGATACGCGAACAGCTCCTCGCCGGTCGGCTCGCCAGCGTCGTTCGTCGGTTCGATCTTCTCGGCCAAACGCCGCAGCGCGTTCTCCACAGTTCCTTGCACTTGCGCGACGCCGCCCGCCAAATGCTCTGAAGGAGCCCAGCATCCGGGCCGGTACGGAGCATTCTGCAGCAGCGCGGTCGTATGCGCCTTGATCTCGACAAAACAGAGCGCTTCGATCGCTCCCCTCGTCTTCATGAGTGCGTCGGCCCGCTTCCCCCTTCCAGCCAGGTCGTGGCCGACGACAGCCTGTTCCAACTTGTCGTGTGATCCAGGTTGGAGAGGGACACGTATGTGAGCCCATACCCGAAGATCCACTTGTTTCGTTCGACGAACGCCTGCCACACGCCCTCGGCGCCTCGAGCGACCTCGCGCTTCTGATGCTCGAAGTAGTCAGCGTCGAGCAGGAGCTTCTCGTACTCGTCGAGTTGCTTTCGTCGATAACCGAGCGCAACGAGATCAGAGGTCGTGATCTCGGAACGTGCTAGCTGAAGGACGAGCTGCTTGATTCTGGACCAGGACGTTCCGGATCTGATCTGGCGACAGCAGTAGCGTCTGTCAGTTCACGACCTCCTGACGGGCAACCCGGCGCCGGCGCGAGGTAAATTCGGGCTCTGGTGGGGCGTGCAGGGCCTGCCACCGCTCGGTGCGCTGCCGCATCCGGTAGCTGTTGCCGCGAATCGTGACGAGGTGGCAGTGGTGGACGAGCCGATCGATCAGGGCCGCGGCCATGACGTCGTCCCCGAAGACGTCGCCCCACTCCTTAAAGCCCTTGTTGGAGGTGAGCACGGTCGAGGCGTGCTCGTAGCGGCGCGTCGCCTTCTCCAAGCCGCTGATTCCAGATAGGGGTTCGGATCCACGATCTGCGAGGTCGAAGCCGCGCGAGCCGAGCCTGCGCCGGACCTCGGCAACGCGGTAGTCTGTTGTCCGTTCCGGCCCCCCGCTGGGACGCGGAGCTTCAGCTGCATGCTGCATCGCTTCACCGAACGAGCGCGCCGGGTCGTCTTCCATGCTCACACCGAGGTCGCTCGGTGCGGGTCCACGTCCCTCGAGCCGGAGCACCTCTTGCTGGGGCTGCTGCACGTGGGTGACGGGCTCGCCTGTCGCGTGCTCGCCCGCACCGTCGACTCCGTCGAGCAACTCCGTCGTGAGGTGGCGGGGCGGCTGCCGAGCGGCGATCCGATGCCGGGAGTTGAGGAGGTCCCCTTCAGTCCAGCCGCGATGCACGTTCTGCGCGCGGCTGAGCAGGAGGCCGATACCCAGATGCAGGAGGCGATCGGCACCGAGCACCTGCTGCTCGGGCTGCTGCGCGACGGGCGCAGCCACGTCGCCCAGCTGTTGCACGCCAAGGGCGTTCACCTCGAAGCGGTGCGACAAGTAGTCGTGGTTTCCCCAGGGAGCGGCGAACCGCCCGGTCCGCCACTGTCGCCGGCGAACGCTTATCGCTGGCCGCAGATCCCCTTCGTGCCGTCCCGCACGACGCACATCCTCTATTCCGGCAGCCCGGCCGGGCAGCCGCCCGCCCTCAACCACGCCGGCCGCTCCTTCGGCGCCTACGGCTTCACGCTCGAGGAGGCGGTCGTCACCGCGCTGGGACGGTAACCGCTGGCATGTCGACATCGCCGCCGAGCTCGCCGATTCGACGAAGTTCGACTTCCTCCTGACGCTCCCGCAGGAGGAGACGCTCGCCGCGTGCCTCGGCCTGCTGCGCACGGCGATCGAGGAGGAGTTCGGCCTGACGGTAGTTCGCGAGACACGGGCCCGGGAGGTCTACGTCGTGACAAAGATGCTCGCTCCCGGCGGAACGCTCCGGCGGTATCCTGAGCCCCTACCGGGTTCGGGCTGCGCGCTAATGCCGTTCGCGGCCTTCATGCGCCGGCTACCCGACGCGCCGATGTTCCCGCTCGATCCGTTCATGGTGCACTCGCTACCGTTCTTCGCTCTGGTGCGCTGGTTCGAGGAGATCCTCGGCGGCGAGGTCGTCGACCGGACGGGTCTGCCTGGCATCTACGGCTTCGAGCTGCGGGCCGCGGCGGCGACACCGGAGGCGTTCATGAAGGCGCTGCGCGACGAGGCTGGCCTATTGGTGACACGTGAGCCGCAGGAGAGGCCAACGCTCGTGGTCCGTCGGTGCGCTCAGTAGGCGTCATGCCGTCCGTCGGAGTTCCGCCACTCGTTGCAACCAGCCGAGCAGTGGGTTCCAACTCTTGAAAATCAGGTCCACCATCCCTCACTCCGTTCGGTCTGGTCGGCCCGACCGTGCTACACGCATGCCGCGGCAGCCTTCGGCCGCCGCGAGCGTTGCCCGATCCCGGTCAGGTCCACCATCTCCAAACCGCGTTGTCGCGCTGCGCCGAACGCGACGGCTGCAATGCGAGCCGGGTGGGCGGTCGAGCTTCAGCCGCTGGCTGAGGTGCGGTGCCCCGTTGTGTGCTGCACGGCGAGGGCTGGACGGTGTAGATCCTTCCTTTCGGGACGAGGACGCGGAGGTCACATGAGGGGGAGCCAGGTCGAAGGCGTGCGAAGCGGCCCGATCGCTGGGAGCGCGGCAGCACGCCAAACGTCAGGCCACGCTACCGCATGCTGGCAGCAAGAAACGCTACGAACTCGGGTTCGGCTTCGAGGCGCCGGAGAAGAGGCAGGACCATCTTGTTTCCATTCTGACCATTTGTGAGGATGACCGCACCCGAACCGGTCGTGGGGCACAGGTACGTGAATGTGTAGACGCCGGGGTCTCGCCCGGTGTGCATGAGAACCGTCTTCTGCTTGAACCGGAGAACCTGCCAACCCAAACCCATGCCCAGCCTGTCGGGACAGACCTCTGCTCCAATGGCCTGGCACATTTTCTCTCGCAGGCTCACCTGGACGCGACTACGCTGACTCGCGATCGATGCCGTCAGTCCATCATCCTTCATCACCTGCAGCAGGAATTTGGCGTAGTCCAGCGCCGTTGTGTACATGAGATCGGACGCGACAGGCTTGTCAGCGAACGTCGGTGTCAGCCATCGGCCCTTCTCATCGGCCGGCACTGCGACACGGCCGTCAAACCAGGGCTGACGCGAATACGCTGTGACCCGCATCCTGGCAGGGGTGAAAATGAGCTCCCTGGCGTGCTCTTCAAGATTCCGGCCAGTCTTCCTTTCGACGAAGCGCGCGACTTACTCATACCCCTCTCCGGAATAGCCAAAACCCTTTCCGGGCTCGCTTCTGAAGCGGAGTATGTCACCGGTCTCCGAGCGCCAGTTCGCAAAGCCGGTCTGATGGCTCAGCGCAATGCGCGGCGTCAACAGCTTGCGCCGTTCATCGCTCGCGATATCAGGATCGGTCCAATACCTGTCCATCGGCTCGTCGAGAGAAAGCACGCCTTTCGATGCAAGGCGGAGGACCACTTCGGCGGAGACCGGCTTCGTCAAGGAAGCAACGTTGTAAAGCGTGTCAGACGTTGCAGACACAGAGGAGCTTTGCTGTCCGTAGGCGCGGGTCTGCACGATCCGGCCGCCCTTGATCTGAGCGACTGAGGCGCTGGGTACGTGCCACTCTGACAGCAGGCTGGAGACCTCTGGATCCGGCGTCGACGCCAGCGGCAGGGTCCAGCCTGCGGCGGCCAGTCCAGCGGCAAGGAAAGCCGTTCGCACGCCGGCTTCGAGCGTCGGAAGAGACTTTGGCATGGGTGTCAGTTTGTATACGGCCGACGCGGCAGGCGAGTCCTCTCGGGTGTCGCCGGATTCGCGCCAACCCATCGACGCGTCGGGTGTCGAAGTGCTGATCAACGTCGGCTCTGCGAGAGTAGCCGAGAATTGTATCCCTCACTTCGTTCGGTCCGGTCGGCCCCCGTGCTACCGCATGCCCCGGCAGCCTTCAGCCGCCGCTAGCCGTGCCCGGTCAGGGCCACCAACCCAGACATTTGCGCCGAATCGAGGATCCGCCACTGCGGCTGGTGCTGCGTGACCCTTGCTCGTAGCGCGGGCCGGTGCGCGTTGGCGATCGCCGACTGACAGCCGGAGGCACCCTTGGGCAGGCAGCGCCCGACCCTGCACGCCTGTCTGAGTTAGAGTCCCAGGACGTGGTGGAAATTCGGTAGGGCGGGCGGCGTAGACAGCCGAGCCGCCAGCGCGCATCGTTCCGTGAGTTCTCTCTGGCGGGAGAAGACGACACGGAGGTGATGACGCGATGGCGAAGCCCAGGATGAATCTGCCAGCGTTCGTTGGCAAGCTCCGAGGGCAGGATGGGGATGTGCTGCGGGAGGGGATTCGGGTCCTGTCCGAGGCGCTGATGGAGACGGAGGTCGCGGGCTTGATCGGCGCCGAGCGCCACGAGCGGACCGGCGAGCGCACGGCCTACCGTAACGGGACGCGCCTGCGGACCTGGGACACGCGGGTGGGCACCATCGAGCTGGCCATCCCGAAAGTCCGACCGGGCACGTATTTCGCGTCGCTGCTGCCGCCACGCCGACGGGCCGAGCACGCGCTGTTGGCGGTGGTGCAGGAAGCGTAGGTGCACGGGGTGTCGACGCGGAAGGTCGACGACCTGGTGCGGGCGCTGGGTGTGGACGGCATCTCGAAGTCGGAAGTCTCACGGATCTGCGCGGTCGGCTCTGGGGGCCAGTCTTCCTTCACCATCTCCTTGCCGGCGGCGCGCAAGGGCGCTGTCAGAGATGGCCGCCGCTACACCGTCACGGTCCGCGCAGCGGACAACGGCGGCAACGTCGCAACGGCGTCGGCGATCGTGACCGTGCTACACGATCGGCGGCACTGAGACGGCGCCCGTGGAGCCGGACACATCCTCGGCTGGCCTCGCGACAGGCTCCGCCGGCGCTGGACGCGCAGTTCAGCCGATGCGAACGGCGTCGGCCGAAGCGATCCGCTGCTCGGACGTGGCAAAGGGTAAACTCCTACCCGTGAAGACCCTTCAGGTGGCCCTGTGACAGTCGTCCAGCGCAACAACGTCCGGGTCTCCGGTCGCGGCGACAGGTGCATGCTGTTCGCGCACGGCTTCGGATGCGACCAGAACATGTGGCGCTATCGTGGCGCCGCACTTCGAAGACAGATTCCGCGTCGTGTTGTTCGATCACGTGGGTGCCGGGCGGTCGGACGCCGCCGCCTACGACCGCGAGAAGTACGGCACGCTCGATGGCTATGCGCAGGACGTGCTGGAGATCTGCCGCGAGCTGGACCTCGAAGACGTCATCCTCGTCGGGCATTCGGTGAGCGCTATGATCGCCGTCCTGGCCGGGGCGCGCGACGCAGCGCGCTTCGAGGCCTTGGTCCTGGTCGGCCCGTCGCCTCGTTACATCGATGACGACGGCTACGTCGGTGGCTTCTCGCGAACCGACATCGACGAGTTGCTCGAATCGCTCGAGAGCAACTATCTCGGCTGGTCGGCGGCGATGGCGCCGGCGATCATGGGCAATCCTCAGCGGCCTGAGCTGGGAGCGGAGCTGACCAATAGCTTCTGCCGCACCGACCCCGCGATCGCGGAGCATTTTGCCAGGGTCACCTTTCTCTCGGACAACCGCGAGGACCTCAGCCTGGTCAACATTCCGGCGCTCATCCTGCAGTGCGCGGACGATATCATTGCGCCGCCGGTCGTCGGCGCCTACGTGCATGCCCGCATGAAGCACAGCGTCCTGGTGTCCATGAAGGCCACTGGCCACTGCCCCAACCTCAGCGCGCCGGACGAAACCATCGCGGCGATCGAGGGCTTCCTCGCCGACCTGCCCTGATGAGCGAGGATCAGGCCGGCCCGCGACCGGACGATTCGGGCGAGGCCCTCTATGACAATGCGCCGTGCGCGTTGTTGTCCACACGGCCCGACGGGGAAATCGTCCGGGCCAACCAGACGTTCGCCGACTGGTTGGGTGTGCCGATCGACGACATCATCGGCCGCATCCGCTTCCCGGCGCTGCTGACGATGGGATCGCGCATCTACTACGAGACGCACTATGCGCCGCTGCTGCGCATGCAGGGGTTCGTCAGCGAGATCGCGCTGGAGGTCCGCGGCCCGAACGGGCGGGTCAGCCCCGTCGTGGCCAGTGCCAGGCAGGTCCGCGACCACGCCGGACACCCGCAGCTGGTCCACGTCGCCCTGTTCGATGCCACCAACCGACGAAGCTACGAGCGCGAGCTGCTGCAGGAGCGCAAGCGTGCCGAGCACGCCTCTCGGCTGCTGGAAGCAGCCGACCAGCGCAAGAACGAGTTCATTGCGACGCTGGCGCACGAACTCCGGAACCCCTTGGCGCCCCTGCTGGCGGCCATCGAGTTGCAGCGCCGTGAGCCCTCGGTTGACAGCCCGACAGGAAGCGTCGCTGACCTCATGCGTCGGCAGGTCGATCAGATGACGAGGCTCGTCGAAGATCTTCTGGACGTCAGTCGCATCGGCCAGGACAAGCTGGCGATCAACCGGGAACGCGTCGACCTGGTGTTGGTCGTCGAGCGGGCCATCGAGGCGAGTGCAGCAGCGCTGCAGCGGGCGCAGGTGCGGATCGAATCCCGGTCACCCGAGTCACCGATCTGGGCAGACGCGGACGCTGGCCGGCTGATTCAGGTCATCGGCAACCTGTTGAACAACGCCGCCAAGTTCACCCCGGCCGGCGGCGTGGTGAGGGTGACGCTGACGCGCGCCGGGGACGAGGCCGTCATCTCGATCCATGACAACGGGATCGGCATCGCGCCGGATCAGCTGCCGCTGATCTTCGACATGTTCATGCAAGCGCGGAGCGGGCCTGGGCGGAAGGGCGGGCTCGGGCTGGGCTTGACCCTGGCCCGCAATCTCGTGGAGCGTCACGGCGGGGGATTGACGGCGCGGAGCGAAGGGCTGGGGCGCGGCACGGAGTTCACTGTTCGGTTGCCGCTGCAGACCTAGCGACTGAAGTGTCGCCCTCATCCGCCTGCCCCCGGCCAGCGGCGGCTCCGACGCTCGAGGTTGCGGCGACTGGCGCCTGGTCGAGATCGACATCCGCGACGACCGGGAGGTGGTCGGACGCACGGCGCGCCAATGCGCTCCGGTGCACGAACATCTCTTGCAGTGCTCCGGCCGGATGAATCCAGATCCGGTCCAGCGACAGCATGGGGCGCGACGAGGGAAACGAGCGCAGCCTGGGCGCCGCTCCCAGCCGGCGATCGAGGACCTGGGCCACGGACCGCAGCGGCACCCAATCGTTGATGTCGCCGAGCACGACGACGAGCGCATGCCGGACCGAGTCGAGGTACGCCAGCAGCTGCTGGATCTGGAAGCGGCGCTCGCGCACGCGCAGTCCGAGATGCGTGGCGAGCACGTGCACCGGCGTCCCCCCGACGTCGATGGTCGCGGCCAGGGCACCCCGTGGCTCGCGGCCGTCGAGCGACAAGTCGAGTCGGTGCACCTCGACGATCCGATGACGCGTCAGCAGAGCATTCCCGAAGCACCGGGCGGCGATCTGGCGCGTCGGCCCGAGGGCACATTCGTAGCCGTCCAGGGCCACGAGCTCGACGGGCTGCCGCGTCTCGATCGCGACGCTGGCGGCGTAGGTGAACTCCTGCAGCGCCACGATGTCCGCGTCCAGTTCGGCGACGACGGAGGCGATGCGATCCGGATCGTGGCGCCCGTCGGTGCCGACACAGGCGTGGACGTTGTAGGTGGCGACTCGCAGACGCGCCCCGGGCGGCCGCATCAGCCGAACTCCGCCTGGGCGCGATGGCGTCGTAGCGTTGGCGAGAACTGTCGGGCGACGAGCAGTGCGCGCACCACGAATGCCAGCGCGCAGGCGCCGAGCACGCCGGCCGCGGCGGTGAGCCCGTGGAACCAGCTCGGATCGCGGAAGGCGGTGCCGAGCAGGCTGCCGACTCCGGCGAGGGCGAACATGGGTGGCGCGAGCCCGGCCGCCGAGCCAAGCAGGTAGGCCACGACGGGCACGCGCGTCGCTCCGCATACGATATGGACGGACAGGGCGCTGGCGATCGACATCAGGCGCAGCACGGCGACGCCGACGGCGCCGTGTGCGCCGAGCTGACGCGCCGAGCGGTAAGCACGACGGCTCATCCAGGCGCTGAGCCTGCCCGGACCCAGTCCGCGTCCGCCGAGGTAGCCAATGACGGCGCCCAGCCACCCACCGGCGAGGGCGAGCCCGCCGCCGACGTCCCATCCGAGCGCCACGCCGAGGAGAACGGCGAGAACTTCCAGCGGGACGAACGCGAGGTGCGCCACGACCACGACGGCAAGAGCGATCCAGAGGCTCGACGGCGACAGCGACATGTCGAGCGCCCGGTCGATACCTGCGCCTCCAGCCGACAGCAGGCGCGCAGTGATCAGCAGCGTCACGGTGACGGCGAAGGCGGCCAGACGCAGACGGAACGCGCTGCGAGCCGCGCGGGCATCCAGCGGCGGCAGCACCTCGGTCGCGCCGCCGAGGTCGAGAGGTTCGTCGGGATCTGCCGCGGCCTTCACGGCGTCCGGCGGTGCCTCCTCCGGCGTGGTCATGTCGACGGGTAGCAAGGTGCGATCGGCGTCCGCCCGCGCGTCGATGAGTGCGCCCATCGACCCGAGCCGCGCGATCTCGGCGGTCACCACATCAGGCGGCAGGCCGAGCTGCTCGCCCAGTAGTCGATTGCGGGTGTGCCGCACGCCGGCGCGGCGCCCCGGGTCGGCGCCAGCGTCGGCGATGAGATCGCACTCCGAATCCACGCCCATCGACCGGTGCGACATGTTGGCAGAGCCGATGCGCAGCAGGCGGTCGTCGACGATCATCACCTTGGAATGCACGAAGGTGACGACATCGCGGGCTCGGGACGCCACCGGATAGACAAGGCGCAGCCGGCGATGCCGGTCGGCGTCGACCAGCAGCGCGAGCGCCTCGTGCCGCAGCACGCCCATCGTCTGCTTCTCGATCCAGCCTTCGCATTCCTTCGGCATGACCACGACCACTTCGGGACCGTCCGGCTCCGCCAGCCGTCGTGCGAGCGCGCGCGCGAGCGCGTCGTTCGTGAAATATTGGTTTTCGATGTAGATCGCGTGTGTCGCCGCGGCGATCGAGTCGAGGTACGAGCGCTCGCACTCGCGAATCGCCCCGTTGCGTTCCGAAGGCGGCATCGTCCGGGCGATGGCCACGTCGACGTTCGTCAGATCGGGAGTGACGTCCTCGGGCCACAGGTCAGGCGCCGCGCGTACAGCCAGCGGTGGAGTGCGCTTGCCCAGCGCGTCCCACCGATCGCGGACCAGTGCTCCCAGCGCCGCGGCGACCGGCCCATCGGCCATCGCCTGGATTTCGTGATACGGCCCGTACGGCGTGCCGTCGGCGTTCAGCCGATGTGGCTCGTCCAGGCGATGCGCGGCGGTGTCCCACCGATGTCCCGTCAGGTCGATGCCGCCCGAGAAGGCGAGCGCGTCGTCGACGACGATGATCTTCTGGTGGTGCGAGGCGCCGAACGGATGGTGATCGTCGAACCCGAACTGCACGCGCGAGGGCATTCGCCAACCGAGGCGCCATCGTGTCCACGGATCCCGCTCCAGCGTGTAGAGGGCCGCGTAGTCCCAGGTGAGGAAGTAGCAGCGCAGCGTGGGTCGGCGACGCACCAGCCAAGGCAGCAGCTCGTCGAGGCGGGTCGGCCCGCCGTCGGAGGCGCCGCCGGGCACCAGATCGAGCGTCGCCGAGATGTCCCAGCCGACGCTGAAGATGGTGTGGCGCGCCTGCAGCATGGCCTGCCGGGCCAAGCGGAAATAGTCCGCGGCGTCCTGGATGCAGGCGAACCGCGAGGCGCGTTCGACGCGCCAGCAGTTGTGGCCTGGGTGCAGGATCGCGTCGTCTTCAGGCGCTTGCTCGGGAGTTGGCAGACGACCGCCACGTTCAACCATGTGGCCGACGAATGCAATTGCCACACCAGAGCTGCATGGCGGCCGGCGAACTGGGGCAGCCACACCTTCGAGCCGGCCTGAGCCGCAGGCTGGTGGCTTTGCGCCATGTATGGACAGCGCGGCGCCTCGCGCCTACGAAGGAGCCTTGAATGCCGATCGATCGTCCGTCCTCCCTCACGTTCCGCTGCGTCCTTGCCGCTGCCGCCCTGGTGGGTGCCGCGGCGTTCGCGCCAGCCTACGCCCAGCCGGCGGCCATCGACCCGGTGGTGAAGGCGCCGCCGCAGCTGAAAAGTCTGGTCGACAGCCTGGTCACGGTCACTGTCGGTCGCCTCGATCCGGGCCAGACCGTGACCCAGAGCTTCACGCCGAATCCGCCGCCAGCGGGAGGCGTGATGTCCGTCAACGGTGAGTGGCCCGTCGCGGTCGTCGGCGGTGGGGAAGGCCAGGTGAATCGGAAGATTCGAGCCGTGCTGCGCTCGCCCGGCGGCCAGGTCATCGCCGATGGCTGCGGCTACGCGCGCGATGCGAAGCCGACGACCGCCGGATCGACGACCAGGCCGGCGCTGTCGGCGGCCGGCCAGTTCCAGGGCAGCAGCCAGGATGCCGCGGGCGCCTGGAACGTCGCCGTCAGCTATTGCGATGGTGGGGCAGCGCCGCCGTCGGGCCCGTCCCGGGTGCTCGGCGACATCAAGATCCACGTCAGCTACCGGGCGGCCCGCTGACGCGTGCGCAGCGTGCATCGGAAGCCCTGGCGATGGCCGGTTGGCGGCGAGTCCTGTTCGGCGTGCTCGGCACCGTCTGTCTCGCCAATCCGGCCCGGGGCGAACCGGCCCCGTTGACGGTGTCGGCGAACCTGGCCGACGGGCGTTGGCTGACGCCGGGCGACCCCCTCGAGCTGACGCTGAGCCGTCCGCTCGCGGGCGCCGAGCGCCTGGTGGTCACCATCGGACGGACGGACTGGACCGCGCTATTCGAGGCCAACGGCACGATGCTTCGCTATCAGCCGGGTCCGGTCGCGCTGCCGAAGGGCCAATCGCCGGTCGCAGTCTTCCGCGTCACCGCGTCACAGGGATGGCAGCCGATCGGCCAGTTCTCGCTGCGGGTGCTGACGCCGCGCGGCTTCGAGCGATCGGAGACGGCGCCGGCGGTCGGGTTCGAGAGCAAGGGGCAGGTAGCGGAGGCGCATGCCGGCGCCGCCCCGGCGCCGCCCCGCGAGACGTTCCAGGACGCGACCGCCACCCTGGGCATGCGCACGGCGCACGTGCGGAACGGGATCACGGCGACGTCGCAGGTCAACCTCCTCGGCGTCTCGCACGGGCCCGAGGCGTTGCGATTCCAGACCGAAGGGCAAGCAGCCCCGCGCCTCGATCTCGCCGACTATCTCGTCGACGTGGAGTCGCGCCGGACGAAGGTCTCGCTCGGCCATCTGCTGTTCACGTCGCATCGCCACCTGATGCCGCGGTTCGCCAGTCGCGGCGTTTCGGCTCGGCTGCGGGCCGGCCGCGCCGATGTCACCGTGGCCGCTCTGAATGGCAACAGCATCGTCGGCTTCGACAACCTGCTGGGCCTCGGGACGAGCAACAATCGACTTCGGGTCGCCAGTCTCGGCGCCGAGCTCGCGCGGATGGCCGGGGCGGCACGTGTCGAGGCGCTGGTCGTGAGCGGGACGCGACAGGCCCGCGGCGGCTTCACGCAAGGGCAGATCAACGACGTCGAGCGCGGGCACGGCGCCTCACTGCGATTCGCGAGCGCGGTGCCGGGTAGCCGTTTCCGGTTCGACGCCGGCGTGGCCAGGAATCGCTTCGAGGCGCCGGGAGATCCCCAGCTCGCGCAGGGCGCCGCGCTGGTTCAACTCCGCGCGCGCTCGAGCGACGCCGCCTACGTCGATACCGGCTACGAGCTGCTGCGGCCGGGGGTCGGCGCGGGCAAGAGGCCGGGACGCCTCGTCGCCGCCTACCGGTTCGAACGGGTGGAGCCGCTCTTCCGCCCCGTGGGGGCCTCGGACGCGGTGCGCGCCGACGTGCTGCAGCACACGGCCGAAGTGTCGGGCGGGTGGGGCGCGGTGCTCGGACAGGTCGCGCACACCTGGTCGCACGACAACCTCGGTCGCATCGCGTCGCTCCTCACGACCGACACGGCGACGACGAGCGGGAACGTCGCGCTGCCACTGGGCGCCCTGCGCGCCCGCTCGACGCCGGCGAGCGCTTGGTGGCCTGTCGTGGCCTACACCGTGAGCCGGACGTCACAGGTCGGCGGCCTGCTGCCGGCCAACGGCGGGTTCGCGTCGGACGCGCAGGTGCCGGACCAGGCTAGCACGCTGCAGACCCTGCGCTCGGACTGGACGTTTGCACGCGTCCGCCTCGGCTATGCGGCAGCGAGCACGCTGGTGGACAATCGCCAGCCCGATCGTGAGCGGGCCGACTTCGACACCCTGTCGCACGTCGGCTCGCTCGGGCTCACGGCGGGCACCGCCCTCGATTTCGGGTTCGAGGTCGGACACGAGCGAGTACGGAGCGTCGAGGCGGGCTCCCGCGCGCTCACGCGGCGGGTCGCCCTGAACGGCTCGTGGCGTCCGACGCGGCGTGCGACGCTCGCCGTCGCGGCGACCCGGACGTGGCTCCGCGACCCCGCCGCCAGCCAGAGCGACATCGACGACGTGATGCTCGAGGGGTCGCACCTGATCGCGATGCCGCGCCTGGGCGGCAGCCGTCCCCGGGCGCGGGCCTTCGTGCGGTGGACCTGGCAGTCGGCCGACATCGCCCAGATCCTCTTCGGGACGACCCAGGACCGCCGGAACTGGACGCTCGCCACCGGGCTGTCGCTGAGGGTGTTCTGACATGCGCGCTCATCTCGCCGTCTTGCTGATCGGCGTCGGCCTGGGGGTGCCGGCGCCCGCGCTGGCGCAGATCCGGGTCGACCCGCAGGGGGTCAACGTGAACGGGCAGGGCGCCACCACCGTCTTCCTGACGTTCGGCGGCCTGGACGGCTACAGCGCCGCCGAGGCGCAGTGGTGCGGCAACACCATCCCTGCGGCGCCCGATCTCGGTCTGCGTTGCGACCCGGCCTCGCTCTATGGCTTCCTGCCGCGGCGCTTCCAGTGGGCGCAGACGAGCGGCGCAGGCGGCTTCACCGACATCATGTCGGTGCCGGCGTCGGTGGCCCGCCGGGCCTACGAGGCCGCGGAAGCGGGCGACGTGGCGTCGTTCTTCTACGTGCGCCGGTTCGTCGCCGCGGACGGCCGGCCCGATCAGTACGTGCGCGTCACCTGCCGGCTGACGGCTGGCGGCGCCGGCGTGCCGCTGTCGCTCGTCGACGTCCGGCTGGCGTTCGAACTCGAGGTGCCGGTGTTGCAGGCACGGTCAGGCGAGCCGTTGCCGCGACTGTCGGCGACGATCTCCTTCACCGGCACGGGCCGCCTGACTGGCCGATGGGAAGTGGTGATGCCGGGGCAGGAACTGCCCTCGCCCGAGGATCTGCTCACCGAGGCGACGCTGCCGATCGAGCTGCGCGGCACGCAGCGGCGCTACACCGAGCTCGAGCGGTTCAGCATGTTCCTGCCGCCGGTGGGACGCGCGACGCTGCCGGGCCCGCCCCCGTCACGCCTGCCGACGGGTGTCGAGGGGCAGTACCTCGTGCTGCTACGCGTCGAGGCGTCCAACGACAAGTTCGGCGACTCGAATCTCGCTGGCGCCGGCGCCGGCTCCGGCATCGCGCACGGTGGCGCGGTGGCGGGGTTCCCCATGCCCGTCCTCCGCTACGTGATCGGGGCTGGGAGCACGGCGCTCTCGGCCAGAGCCCCTGCGCTCGACGAGGACGGCATGTCGCCGGTGGACGGGGCTGTCGTCTCGACTTCGGCGCCGCCGACGCTGCGGTGGCGGTCGATCGCGCAGGCGGCGGTCACCCGCATCGAGATCGAGGCCGGCGACGACCTCGTCTTCGAGGCGCTCCTGCCGGCAGCCGCCTTCGAGTACGCGCTGCCGCCGTTCGTGCTGCAGAAAGCCATCAAGGGCGAGCTGCGCTGGCGCGTCGTCGCCGTGGACGTGGCCGGGCGCGGAACGACGCGAACCTCGTGGCGCCGGCTCGTCGTGCGCTGACATCCGCTCCCTCCACGTCGCCCTGAGCCAGCGGGGGCTCCGACTGCGCCATGTAGGTCAGGGAGGCCCGACGCCACCCGGAGGAGGATGATCGAGTGAGAAGAATCAGCGGGCCGAAAGGCTGGTGGGCGAGGGTCGCCACCATCGTCGCCATGTACTGCGCGACGACGGTGGCGGCCGTCGTCCTGGCCGCCGAATGCAAGGTGTTCACCCTCGAGGTGCCCGACACCGAGACGATGAAGCTCGAGGACGGCGAGCACGTCGTCGCGTCGGCACGGACCGACAAGGGGCTGCTCGAAGCGAAAGTCGTCGTCCGCGCCCGGAAGGCCGCAGCCGCGGAGTACTACATCGGCGGCAGGCTGATGCGTCCGACCCCCGACGAACGCGTACCCGGAGAGATCCAGGAGTGTCTCGGGCTCAAGAAGGCGGCGGCCGCGTCCCCGATCGACTGGCTCGCGGCCGCCGGCCGTACGCTGCACGACTTCCTGGAGCCGCCGCTGCTGGCGGCGAAATGCAACGTGTCCTGTGCGTGCAGTCAGACGACATGCTGCTGCCTGGCCAAGTGCGGCCGCGGACGGGGCGTCGGCTGCGCATCGATCTGATCGAGACCGACCGCGTGCCGCCGGCTGCCGGTGGGAAAGCGACGTGAGGAGAGTGCCATTAGAGAACAATCGATGCGGATGATTGCCGGGCCGGTCCTGGCGCTGCTGGTGGTCGGCAGTGGTGCCGTCGTGCGAGCGGACGATGCCAAGAAGCGGGATCTCGCGCTTGCCAAGTGCGCGGCGACCTACAAGGTCGATCTGACGGCGTGCGAGAGCCAGGCGCAGGCCGGGGCCTGCTACCAGAGGGCCGACGCCGCCGATCTCGCCTGCCGCAGGGCGCAGGGGACAGCTGGGAACTCGGAGGTGGAGAGGAGCTTCATCGAGAGACGGCGGACCGTGCTAGAGAGATTGAACGTCGTGAAGCTGCCGCTGAACTGCGGCACCGGGCTCAACGCGACCTGTGCCGACGGCCACGCGCGCTTCCCGCTCTGCCAGCGGTCTGGCGAGCAGGTCATCGACGCCGGCCAGGGGATCAGCGGCCAGGACGCGGCGATCTCCCAGGACGCGCAAGGGACCAAGGATGTCTGTTCAGGACAGACCCTCAAGTGTCCGGCCGGCTTCACCCTGTCGTCACGGACCGGCCAGGACCTGTGCTGGGACAGCGTGGCGAATCGCGACAGGTACCTCTACTGAGGCGCCTCCCACGCGGGATCGACCAGGGCGGCGGCTCGCGCCGCCCTGCCGGTCATTGCCTTCCGGCCGGTCATCGCTTCGGCGGGCCGGTCGAGCCCGGGCCGCCGTGCAGGCCCGCCGCCGCTCGCCCGGGCGCCGGCGCGCACGACTGCAGACGGTCGATCGTGTCGGCGCGGCTCGTCACCTCTTTCGACGACAGCGGTCCCCGGCGCGCCGCGTCGTCCCATGCCGCGCCGGCCTGTGCGAGCAGCAGACAGGTCCGCGAACGCGGCGCCCGGCGGACGGCCGCGAGATGGGCGCGGCTGGACAGCAGGCCCGCCTGTTCCCTGGCCAGCCACGGCTCCTTGCGGACGCGGCTGACCGCGGCGAAGCCGATCTCGGCGGCGGCGAGCAGCCTCTCCGCTGACTCCCATTCGCCGATGGCGGTACGCGCGACGGCGAGCCGGCGCTGCGCCACGGCCAGCCGGCCGCGCGCCAGGACGTCGTTTGGGTCGCTGACCGTGAGCGCCGCCCGCAGCTCGATGCTGCGCTCGATCAGCGGAATGGCACCGTGATGATCGCCCCGCTCGTCGAGCGTGGCAGCGACACCGAGCAGATCCATGGCGACGTCGAACTGGGCCTGGCGACTATCGGGCTCGAGGGCGAGGCGTCGCTCGTCGAGGACCAGCGCGCGCCGATTGAGGGCTTCCGGCCGGTCCATGTCGCCTTCGCCGTCGTGCGCCGTGGCGAGATACTTGAGCGCCAGCGCCACGTTGCGCATGCTGTTGCCGTCGCTGGGCCGCTCGGCGAGCAGCGCCTCGTAGCTGGCGAGGGTCCTCTGCCACGCCGGCACAGACTCGCGGCCGCGCTGCTGCACTGCCACGGCGAACTGCGCGGCCGCGAGGGTCTCGCGCCGCTTGCGGTCGTTCGGCTGCTGGCGGACCAGGCGCTCCGCGGCGTCGAGGGCCTGCGCCGCCGCCGCCATCGATTCGCGCTGCCGGCCGAGAATGCCGAGGGTCATGCTGGACACGCGGTTGACGAGGATCAGCTCGTGCAGGACGTCGGGATGCACCGGCGGCGTCGCCGCCAGCCGCTCGAGCATGCCGCGGGCGATGGAGAGGTGGCGGAGCGCGCCCTCACGGTCGCCCAGGTTCGGCGACGACACGTCACCGAGCACCTGCCCGATCCGGCGATGCCCCGTTGCCAACTCGAGCGCGAGCGTGGGATCGTCCGTGGCCTCGGGCCGCAGGCCATCGAGGTACTTCACGGCTTCGGCGACGATCTCCCGACGCACCGGCGTCGATCCCGGGAGCGGGGCCACGCCGTCGTGAATCTTGAAGATCAGCGCCTTGGCAAGCTGCCGCACCTCGCTGAAGCGTCGCTCCGCCCGCAGCCGCTGCTCGTCCGCTCGGCGCCACTGCACCAGCGCGACTGCGAGCGCCACGAGAATCGCCGCCGTGGCGACCGCAGCGACGCCCACCGCGATGCGGTTGCGCCCCGTCACGCGGCGCAGGAGGTAGAGCGGGGACGGCTCGCGCGCGACCACCGGCCGGCCGCTGAGGAACCGGCGGAGGTCCTCGGACAACTCGTCGGCCGACGCATATCGCCGCTCGACGTCCTTGGCCAGCGCGTGCAGCACGATCGCGTCGAGGTCGCCTGTCAGCCGGCGGGGCTGATAGGGCAGCGTCGCGCCGCCTGCCATCGCGCTGGGGCGGGTCGGGTCCTGGCGGACGACGATGTCCAGCATGCGATCGAGCGACTGGCCTTCCGTGTTGTATGGGCGGACGCCGGCGACGATCTCGTAGAGCATGACGCCGAGCGAATACACGTCGGACGCCGTCGTCACCGGCAGCCGCCGGAGCTGCTCCGGGCTGGCGTAGTTGGGCGTGAGGGGGGCCGGCTGCAGGTCGGTGGTGTGCCACGACAGATCGTCCGGCGGTGACAGCAGCTTGGCGATGCCGAAGTCCAGCACCTTGGCGACGCCGTCGCCGGTGACGAGGACGTTCGCCGGCTTGAGATCCCGATGCACGACGCCATGCCGGTGCGCGTAGTGCACCGCCGAACAGACCTGCCGGAACAGATCGATCCGTGCCTCGAGATCGAGCCGGCGATCGGTGCAGTAGGCCGTGATCGGCGTCCCGTCGACGAGCTCCATCACCAGGTAGGCGTGGCCGCTCTCGGCGACACCGCCGTCGAGCAGCGAAACGATGTGCGGGTGATGCAGGCTCGCGAGAATCTGCCGCTCGGCTCGGAAGCGCCGCACCGGCTCGCCGCTGCTGACGACGCCGCGCGTCACCTTCACCGCGACCTGGTGGTCGAAGCTGCCGTCGGCGCGGGCGGCTCGGAAGACCTGCCCCATGCCGCCCTCGCCGATGCGCTCGGCGAGCAGATAGTCGCCGAGCACGGTGCCGGGCTCGGGAGCGGGCACGTCCCACGGCGCCGGCGCCTGGGGCCCCCCGATCAGGAAGTGTGCGGCCCGATCGTGCGCGTCGAGCAGCGACGCCACTTCGGCGCGCATCTCCGGCGCGTCCGGGAACCGGAGGCCGAGGAGATGGGCGCGGCCGGCCGCGTCGAGGTCCGACGCCTCGGCGAACGCCGCGTCGATGTCCTTCCAGTAGGCCGCGCCTCGATCGTCCATGGTACGTGCGTCACCCGCCCGCCCGTCGGCCGGAGTGCTCGCCCTTCATGGCGTCGTCCGGCCATCGTTCGGCTCAGGCGGCACCGGGGCGGGTGGCCCGTCCTCCGCCGAGAGCGCCCGGAACAGCCAGGCCCGCGCGAACGCCCAGTGCCGCTTGACCGTGGCCGGCGAGCTGCCCATGATCGCCGCCGTTTCTTCGATCGACAGGCCGGCGAAATAGCGGAGCTCGACCACCCGCGCCTTGTCGGGCGCGACTTCAGCCAGGCGTTCGAGCGCATCGTCGAGGCGCTCGAAATCGAGCCGATCGTCCATCGGGGCGTCGAGTGCCGCCGTCAGGTCCACCTTCTTGAGGTCCGGTCCGCCGCGTTTGGCCGCTTTCTTCTGGCGCGCGTAGTCGACCAGTACCCGGCGCATGGCTTTGGCCGCCGCGCCGAAGAAATGGCCGCGGTTCTCCAGGCGCAGCTCGCGCACGCCCTGGAGTCGCATATAGGCCTCGTTCACCAAGGCGGTCGGTTGCAGCGTGTGGTCGGCGCGCTCGTCGCGCAGGAGCCGGTGGGCGATCGTGCGCAGCTCGCCGTAGACCAGTTCGATCAACGCCTCGAGCCCTCCGCGATCGCCCTCGTGCCAGCGATCGAGAAGCGCAGTAATGTCAGCCATGGCTCCCGTGCGGTCGATTCTAGCTCAGCTGCGACGCGTCGGGCAGCGGGGCTCGCGACTTCCAGGTCCCCTGGCAGCGCCTTTGCTCTCGACGTCGTGGGAGACCTGGGGATGTCGAACACGGGGCGGGTCGGGGGAGTTGATCGACCGTATACGTGCGTTGGAACGCCAAGGTCATGCCCTCAAGGCGCCGTTCGGCGGCGGTCCTTCCCAACTGGCGGTCGACAACGCGCTGATGGCGCTGGCCCTGGTCGAAGCCGCCGTTCGTGAGGGTGCTGACGACGATGTGCTCACGGGACTGGAGGACACCGTCGAGCACATCGGCCATCGACTGGCGCACCTCGCCCGGTCGCCAGCCGATTCCTAGCGCCCGTTACGCGTCCCCAACGGCCGCCTGTCGTTGTGCGCGGGCGTCGAGCTGGGCCACTTTTCGCAGGACGCTGTCGCCGCCCGCCTCGACCATCTCCGTCACGCCCGGATCGTAGAACGGGTTGGGGCCGTAGTGGCCGCCCAGGCCGGCGACGGGATGCGTGTGGAGGACCCCATTCAGCAGGGGCAGCGGCATCCTGGTCCGATCGTACAGGCAGAGACCGATGGCCCGGCAGTTCGCGAACAGCGTCCTGAGCAACGCCTCGTAGACGATGACGTGATGCGCGCCGTCTTCGCACTCGAGCGCCCACGACATGTCGGCCGCCGCGCGAAACCCGGTGAACCCGTCGGTGTACACCTGCTCGATCGCGTCGTTGAAGACCTGGAGCGTGGATTCGGCGTTGAAGCGGCCGTGCGCGACGTAGGCGCCCTCTCCGGCGAGCAGCATCAACGCTTGGCGCCTCGTCTCCGCGGCGACGTCGATGCCGCGCTGCTCCAGCGCAGCGCGCACCGCGTCCATCTCGTTGCCTGCCGCCCCGTACCAACACCTCTCGCGGCGTGTGAGGCCTTCTGCCAGGAAGCTGGCGACCTCTCGAGCGAGCTCCGCCGTCGTGGAATAGAGGGCGCACACGTGATCACCGCGCGTGAAGGCCATGACGCGCCGTATTCTAGCGCGACCGGCACCGAGAACGGTCGTCGCGAGCTGTCGGGCCCGTGCGCCGACGCGCCAGGCGTCGATCGGGACGCCCCGCACCAACAGGCGGCCGGCCTCGCCATCGACGTCTGCGATCGGTCCTGCGATGAAGCCCGATCCCACGGAGCTTCCCGTGGAGGGCCGACGCCAGGCCAGGAGCCGACACCGGCGCTGTCGCGCCGACTATCATGGGCGGGTGCATGTGGCCGGTCGCACCCAGACGTGGCACGCCGCCGGGGCGTTGGCCGCCCTCGCGGCGATCACGGTGGTGTTCGGGCGGTGGTTCGGGCCGAACGTGGCGACGGTCGCGACGCTCTACCTCATGGTCGTGCTCCTGGTCGCCGCGACGTCGAGCCTCGCAACGGCGGTCGCCACGTCCGTCGTCGCGGCACTGGGCCTCAACTTCTTCTTCCTACCACCGGTCGGCACGTTCGCGATTGCCGAGCCGCAGAACTGGATAACGCTGTTCGCCTTCCTCACCGTCAGCGTCGTCGCCAGCCGTCTGTCAGCGCAAGCTCGGGCCAGGGCAGAGGAGGCCGTGGGCCGGCGAGACGAGCTGGCGCGCCTGTTCGACCTGAGCCGCGACGTCCTGCTGATCACCGACAGCCGCGATGCCTTGACGACCCTGGCTCGCGCCATCGGCCGGCGCTTCGACCTGGCGTTCGCGGCCATCGCGTTGCCCCGCAACGCGGCGTGGGAGGTGTTCGATGCCGGTACGTCCGTGACGTTGCCACGCCGGGAACTCGACCATGCGTTCGCGTCGGCCCAGGCCTCGCTCGACTTCGACGCGCGATCCCGGACCTATGCCGGCCACCGCGCCGTCGAGGTGGCCGGGCGCAGCGTGCGACTCGTCCCCCTGCGGGTCGGCACGAAGGCGATCGGGCTGCTTGCCGCTGCCGGACGCGCCGTCGAGCCCGGGACCCTCGACACGCTGGCCGGCTTGGCGGCGATCGCCATCGAGCGGGCGCAGCTCCTCGAGCGATCGCCAAGCGGGGGAGATGGCCCGGCAAAGCGACCAACTGAAGTCGGCGCTGCTGGCCTCGATCAGTCACGATCTGCGCACGCCGCTGACGGCGATCCGGGTCGCGGCGAGCAACGTCGATGCCCCGGAACTGGCACCAGCGGAGCGCGCCGAGCAGCGGAGGTGATCCTTGCCGAGGTCGAGCGCCTCACCCGGCTCTTCGAAAACCTGCTCGAGATGGCGCGAATCGACGCCGGATCGCTCGCGCGCACGGCGCGCTGGACCCATCCGTCCGAGATCGTGTCCGCGGCACGGGCCAGGTCGATCACGTCCTGGCCGGCCGCGACGTCGTCATGCGTCTCGAGCCCGACGAGCCGGTCCACCTCGACCCGCGCCTGACCGCGGCCGCCCTGGCGCACCTCCTCGAGAACGCCGCGCAGTACGCCCCGCCAGGTTCGTCGATCGAGGTACACGCGCAGACGGGTCCGGAGGGGTTCCGGCTCGCCGTCCGGGACCATGGAACAGGCATCGACATCGCCGATCTGCCGCACCTGTTCGATCGCTTCTATCGTGGCGCCAACGCCAAAGGGCAGCAATCGGGCACCGGCATGGGCCTCGCCATCGTGCGAGGGCTGGTGGCCGCCGCCGGCGGCCGGGTGTGGGTCGAGAACGCGCCTGCTGGTGGCGCCATCTTCACCATCGTGATGCCCGCCGAGGTGCGGGCGGCCGTAGCGCAGCCGTCCGGCGTCTGATGGTGGCGTCAGCCCGGATTCTGCTCGTCGACGACGAGACGGCCATCCAGCGGGCCGTGGCGCCATTGCTGCGGGCTCGAGGCTACGAGGTCGAAGTCGCAAGCACGGGCGCGCAGGCGCTGCAGGCGGCGATCGACCGGCCGCCGGACCTCATCGTCCTCGATCTCGGCTTGCCGGACTTGGAAGGGACCGACGTCTGCCGGCGGGTCCGCGCGATGTCGGCCGTGCCGATCCTCGTGCTCTCTGCGCGCGGCGGCGAGGCGGACAAAGTGCAGGCGCTCGACCTCGGTGCCGACGACTACGTGACGAAGCCGTTCGGACCCGAGGAGTTGTTGGCGCGGATCAGGGCCGCGCTTCGGCGGCGTAGCGCGCCGACCGGCGACGACGCCGGGTCCTTCGTCGTGGGGGAGATTGCCATCGACGAGGCCCGGCGCCGCGTCCTCCGCTCCGGCGTCGAAGTGAAACTCACGCCGAAGGAGTTCGAACTGCTGCTCTTGCTCGCCCGCAATCACGATCGCGTGCTCACGCACAAGACCATCCTGAAGGCGATCTGGGGCCCGAACGCGGTCGAACAGCCCGAGCACCTGTGGACGCTGGTCGCCCAGCTCCGCCGCAAGATCGAGACCGATCCCTCGGCCCCGAAGTTCCTCCTCAGCGAGCCCTGGGTCGGCTACCGGTTCGTCGCCGGCGCCTCCTGAGCGAGCGTTTTCAGCAACTTTTCAGGCGGTTCTCAGCCGCCTCTCAGGCGCGCCCTCCTACGCTGGTCTGGTGTTCAGCGCCGCTCGTATCGGCATGGTCGCCGTCCTGGCCGCCCTGCTGTGGAACGTCGCCGCCGGACCGCTCGTACCCGGCGTGCGGCCTGACCGCCGCGGCAGCCGTCGCGTGGTGCCGATGGCTCGACGGGCACCCCGAGCTGACATCCGAGGATTCTCATGACCGACACCTTGTTCATCGCCGCCACGATCGTGTTCTTCGCCCTCGCCGCGTCCTACGCCGCCGGCTGCCGGCGTCTCGAGTGAATTGCCCATGACTGCCGAATCGATCGCCGGCCTCGTGGTGTCCGCCTTCCTCCTGGTCTATCTCGTCTACGCGATGCTCCGTCCCGAGAAGTTCTGAACCATGACTGCCAACGGGTGGCTCCAGATCGTCGTCCTGCTCGCCGCGGTCGCCGCGGTCACGGTCCCGCTCGGGACCTTCATCGACCGTGTGTTCGCCCGCGAACGCACCTGGCTCGATCCCGTGCTGCGGCCGACCGAGCGTGTCATCTACCGGCTGACGGGCGTCGACGAGGCGCGCGAGATGTCGTGGATCGAGTACGCCTTGGCGATGCTCGCGTTCAGCCTAATCTCGATGCTTGCGCTCTACTTCCAGATGCGCGTGCAAGCGTGGTTGCCGCTGAACCCGCAGGGCGTGGCCAACGTGCCGGCCGACCTCGCCTTCAACACGGCGGCCTCGTTCACCACCAACACGAACTGGCAGGCGTATGTGGGCGAGACGACGATGAGCTACCTGACCCAGATGGCGGGGCTGGCGTACCACAACTTCGTCTCGGCAGCGGTCGGTATCGCCCTGGCCATCGCGCTCATCCGCGGAGTGGCAGGTGACCGTCGTGGAACCCTCGGCAACTTCTGGGTCGACATGACCCGCGCGGTCCTGTGGGTTCTGCTGCCATTCTGCGTCGTCGGGGCGCTGGTGCTCGTCTCGCAAGGCGTGGTGCAGAACCTCCGCCCGTACGACCAGGTGGCACTGGTCGACCCTCAGGGCGCGGTGACACATCAGGTGGTCGCCCAGGGGCCGGTCGCCTCCCAGGAAGTCATCAAGGCGTGGGGCACAAACGGCGGCGGCTTCTTCAACGCCAACAGCGCCCACCCGTTCGAGAACCCGACGCCCCTCACCAACATCCTGCAGATGTTCGGCATCTTCGCGGTCTCGGCCGGACTCACCGCCACCCTCGGCCGGATGACCCGGTCGCCCAGGCACGGCTGGGCGATCTGGGCGGCGATGGCCTTCCTCTTCCTCGCAGGTGTGACCACCGCCTATTGGGCCGAAGCGCGGGGCAACCCGCTGCTCGCGGGCACCGACCAGACGGCGGGCGCGATGTGTCCGGGCGGGAACATGGAAGGCAAGGAGGCCCGCTTCGGGATCGCCAACTCGGCGCTCTTCGCCACCGTGACGACCGACGCGAGTCTGCGGCGCGGTCAACGCCATGCACGATTCCTTCACGCCGCTCGGCGGGCTGGTGCCGCTGGTGAACATCATGCTCGGCGAGGTGATCTTCGGCGGTGTCGGCGCCGGCCTCTACGGCATGGTGATCTTTGTCGTCCTGGCGGTCTTCATCGCCGGCCTGATGGTCGGCCGCACGCCGGAGTACCTCGGCAAGAAGATCGAGGCGTTCGACGTCCAGATGGCGATGCTGGTCGTGCTGGTCTTTCCGCTCACCGTCCTCGTGCTGACCGGTATCTCGTCGGTTGCCAGCTTCGGCACCGCGGGCATCGCCAACCCGGGACCGCACGGCCTCGCGGAGATCCTCTACGCGTTCACGTCGGGCACCGGCAACAACGGTTCGGCGTTCGCCGGCCTCTCGGCCAACACGCCCTGGTACAACGCGACGATCGGCGGCGCCATGCTCGTGGGCCGCTTTGTGGTGATCGTGCCGATGCTGGCGCTGGCCGGCAGCCTTGGCGCCAAGGCACGCGTGCCGCCGTCGCTCGGCACCTTTCCGGTGACGACGCCCCTGTTCGCGACCCTGCTGGTCGGCGTCATTGTGATCGTCGGCGTGCTGACCTTCTTTCCCGTCCTCAGCCTCGGCCCGATCGTCGAGCACTTCCTTGTGGACGCCGGCACGACGTTCTGAGGCCCGTTCCCCATCATGACCGCGCAGACTCGTCGTCTCTGGAATCCCGCTCTCCTTCGAAGGGCCACCATCGACGCATGCCGCAAGCTCGATCCGCGGCTGATGCTGAAGAATCCGGTGATGTTCGTCGTCGAAGTCGGCGCCGTGCTGACGACGGCGCTGCTGGTGCGAGACGTTGCCGTGGGTCGGCCGGACATTGGCTTCGAGCTGCAAATCACCTTCTGGCTGTGGGCGACCGTGCTGTTCGCGAACTTCGCCGAAGCCATGGCCGAGGGACGCGGCAAGGCACAGGCCGACACGCTGCGACGGGCCCGGACGCAGACGATCGCCAACCGGCGGGTCGACGGCCGCATCGAGACGGTGCCGGCAGCCTTCCTGCGCCGGGACGACATCGTCGTGGTCGCGGCGGGGGAGTTCATCCCGTCCGACGGCGAGATCATCGAGGGGGTCGCCTCGGTCGACGAGTCGGCGATCACGGGTGAATCGGCGCCGGTCATCCGTGAGGCCGGCGGCGATCGGTCGGCCGTGACCGGGGGCACGCGCGTCCTGTCGGATCGCCTCGTGGTGCGGATCACCGCCGAGCCTGGCCAGACGTTCCTCGATCGCATGATCTCCCTGGTCGAGGGCGCCGAGCGCCAGAAGACGCCGAACGAGATCGCCCTCAACATCCTGCTGGCCGGCCTGACCATCGTGTTCCTGCTGGCTGTCGTCACGCTGCAGCCGTTCGCCGTCTACTCGGGCGCGCCGCAGTCGGTGTTCGTGCTGGTCTCCCTGCTGGTCTGCCTGATTCCGACCACCATCGGGGGGCTCCTCTCCGCGATCGGCATCGCCGGGATGGACCGGCTGATTCAGCACAACGTGCTGGCGATGTCGGGCCGGGCCGTCGAGGCCGCCGGGGACGTCCATACGCTGCTGCTCGACAAGACCGGCACGATCACCCTGGGCAACCGACAGGCGGCCGGGTTCATCCCGGTGGACGGCGTCGACGAGCGCGCCCTGGCCGATGCGGCCCAACTCGCCTCGCTCGCCGACGAGACGCCGGAAGGGCGGTCGGTCGTGGTTCTCGCCAAGCAGCAATACGGCATCCGGGGCCGTGAGCTGGCATCCCATGCGGCCAGGTTCGTGCCCTTCACGGCCCAGACCCGCATGTCCGGTGTCGACCTGGACGGCCGGGAGATCCGCAAGGGCGCCGCCGAATCGGTGATCGCCTACGTGAAGGGCCACGGCGGGACGATACCGGCGTCGCTGACCGAAGTGACGGAGCGGATCGCCAGGGCCGGGGGCACGCCGCTCGTCGTCGCTGAGCGAGGCCGGGCCCTCGGCGTCATCCACCTCAAGGACGTGATCAAGGGCGGCATGCGCGAGCGGTTCGATGCCCTCCGGGCCATGGGCATCCGGACGGTGATGATCACCGGCGACAACCCGCTGACCGCGGCCGCCATCGCCCACGAGGCCGGCGTCGACGACTTCCTTGCCGAAGCGACGCCCGAGGACAAGATGGCCTTGATCAAGAAGGAGCAGCAGGCCGGCAAACTGGTGGCCATGACCGGCGACGGCACCAACGACGCGCCGGCGCTGGCCCAGGCCGACGTCGGGGTGGCGATGAACACCGGGACCCAGGCGGCCAAAGAGGCCGGCAACATGGTCGACCTCGACTCAAACCCGACCAAGCTGATCGAGATCGTGGCGATCGGCAAGCAGCTCCTGATGACGCGCGGTACGCTGACCACGTTCTCGATCGCCAACGACGTCGCCAAGTACTTCGCCATCATCCCGGCGCATGTTCCTGACCGCCTTTCCGGTGCTGGCGCCGCTCAACGTCATGGCCCTGGCGACGCCCCAGTCGGCGATCCTCTCGGCGGTCATCTTCAATGCCGTGATCATCGTGGCGCTGGTGCCGCTGGCCCTCCGCGGCGTGCGCTTCGCCCCGATGAGCGCCGCCGCCCTGCTGCGGCGCAACCTGCTGATCTACGGCCTGGGTGGCGTCGTCGCGCCGTTCGCCGGCATCAAGGCGATCGACGTGCTGATCGTCGCGCTCGGGCTGGCCTAGGAGTCCGCTATGAACGTCCTGACCCACCTGAAGACCGCGGCCTCGATGACGCTGGTCACCATGGCCCTGCTCGGCGTCGCGTATCCGCTGGCCATCACCGGCGTGGCGCAGGTGCTGTTTCCCGAGCAGGCCAACGGCCAGCTGCTGGAGCGGAACGGGCGGTTGGTCGGCTCGCGTCTGATCGGCCAGCCGTTCACGTCGCCAGGCTATTTCCACTCGCGCCCGTCGGCGGCCGGGGCCGGCTACGACGCCGCGGCGTCGTCAGGATCCAACCTCGGACCGACCAACAAGAAGCTGATCGATCGCGTCGCCGCCGATGTGGCCCGGCTCCGCACCGACAACCCGACCATGCCAATCCCAATCGATCTCGTCACCACGTCCGCCTCGGGGCTCGACCCGCACATCAGCCCGGCTGCTGCCGCATTCCAAGTACCGAGGGTCGCGCGGCAGCGCGGGCTGGCCGAAGCGGCCGTTCGCGCGCTGGTGGCGGCCCATACTGAAGGCCGACAGCTGGGCTTCCTCGGCGAGCCGGTCGTCAACGTCCTTCTGCTCAACCTGGCACTGGACGACCGAGCGCCCCGCAAGTAGGCCGCCATGACGCCGACCCGCCCGTCGCCGGAGGCGCTGCTCGCACGGCTCACCGCTGCGGATCGCGCCCGTTTGCGCGTCTACATCGGTGCGGCTCCTGGCGTCGGCAAAACCTACGAACTGCTGCTCGAGGCGAACGCACGGCGCGCGCATGGCCGGGACGTGGTCGTCGGCTACCTGGAGACGCACGGACGCATCGACACGCAGGCCCAGCTGAAAGACCTGGAGGTCGTGCCGCGCCGCCGTCTGGAATACCGCGGCGTCGTGCTGGAGGAGATGGACGTCGACGCCATCGTTCGGCGCCAGCCTGAACTGTGCGTCGTCGACGAGCTCGCCCACTCGAACGTCGAGGGCAGCCGGCACCCGAAACGCTACCAGGACGTGCTCGACATCCTCGACGCGGGTATCGAGGTGCTCACGGCGGTCAACATCCAGCATCTCGAGACGCTGAACGATGCGGTGGCCAAGGCGACCGGGGTCCGCGTCCGCGAGACCGTGCCGGACACCTTCCTCGATCGCGCCGACGAGGTGATCAACGTCGATGCCACCGTCGAGGAACTACGCAAGCGGCTTCGCGAAGGGAAGATCTACCGGCCCGAGAAGGTCGACCAGGCCCTGGCCAACTTCTTCCGCGTCGGCAACCTGTCTACCCTGCGTGAGCTGGCGCTGCGCGCCGTGGCCGACGAGGTCGGCGACAAGGCCGCGGGCTATCGCGTGCGAGAGGGCCTGGAACCCGCCCACATCCCAGAACGCGTGATGGTCTGCATGAGCTCGAGCGCGCTGGCCCCGCGCGTCATTCGAACCGGCGCTCGCATCGCCGGGCGTCTGGGCGCCCGCTGGTATGCGGTTTACGTCGAGACACCCCGCGAAACGCCGGGCCGAATCCGCTACGGCGATGCCGATGCCCTGCAGGAGAACATTCGCCTGGCGGAGAGCCTGGGAGCCACCGTCGTGCGGGTGCGGGCGGAACGGCCTGCCGACGGCCTGATCGCCTTCGCGCAACGGGAGGGCGTGACGCACGTCATCTTCGGCCAGACGGCCCGATCTCGCGTCGAGACGCTGTGGCGAGGCTCGACGTTGGACAGGTTCCTGGGTGCTGTCCCCGACGCGGCCATACAGGTCGTTCCCTTCGGAGAGTCGTGAGCACGGCATGTCTCCCACCTGGATCCCATGGTGCCGGCGCACTCGCGCATTCTCGCGTCGCCTTGGCCATCGCGGACGCCGAATCCCGACGAGGCCACGCGTGCCCACCCCTGCAGGTGCGCCGGGATGGCCGACGATTCCCGCTACAGTTCCACCTGTACGCCAAGTTCGACGACCCGGTGCGGCGGAAGCCGGAAGTAGGAGGCGGGCCCCGCCGCATTGCGCGTCATGATGACGAACAGCCATTCGCGCCACCGCGCCATTCCCGGCTGCTTCGTCACGATGAGCGTTTCGCGACCGAGAAAATAGGCGATGTCATCGGGGTCGATGGCGAGACCGTCGGCCGTCGCCGCCAGGATGGCTTCCGGAATGTCCGGATCTTCCATGAAGCCGTAGCGGACGACGAGATGTGACGCCCCATCGCCCAGCCGGCGGATCTCGCGGCGTCGCTCGCCCGTGACATGGGGCGTCGGGTCCGTGGTCACGGTCAAGACGATCACATGCCGGTGCAGCACCTTGTTGTAGCGGAGGTTGTGGACCAGCGCGACGGGCGTGAGGTTCGACTGACCCGACATGAACATCGCCGTGCCTGGCACGCGGAGTGGATTCGCCGCTTCGACTGCCGGGAAGAAGTCGGTCAGCGGTGTCGCCCGGGCGGCCAGCCGCTCGCCCAGGATGCTGCGGCCGGTCTTCCACGTCGTCATCAAGGTGAAGAGCAGCGCGGCGATTGCCAGCGGCAGCCACCCGCCGTGTGCGATCTTGAGGACGTTCGCGCCGAAGAAGGCGACGTCGATCGACAAGAAGATGCCCGTCACCAGCAGCGCGAGCGGCAATGGCCAACGCCAGCGATCGGTCAAGATCACGTGCAGGAGCAAGGTCGTGATCACCATGGTCAACGTCACCGCGATGCCATAGGCTGCGGCCAGCCCGGCGGACGAGCCGAAGCCGATGACGATGGCCAGGGTGCCCGCCATCAGCGCCCAGTTGACTTGCGGGACATACACCTGGCCCATTTCATGAGCCGAGGTGTGATCGATGACGAGGCGCGGGCAGTAGCCAAGCTGGACCGTCGAATGCGCTACCACGCTACTGCCTGCCCGCGGCGGCGGGGGGTGCTGTCGGAAGCGTCCCGGCAATGGGGACGCCCATCGCACCGACGGGGATGTAGACCAAGTGGCCGTACGCGCCTTTCACGATCGTCTCCGGCTCGCCGTCGGCGGCGCCGCCGGCCAGCGTCGTGCTGAACCGCTCCATGAAACCTCCTCGGAGTCGGTGTCCGGGGTGATGCTGACGTTGGCCACATTCAGCCGCCAGGTGCGTCCGGCCGACGTGGGGCCGCGCTGGACGCCGACGTAGGCGGCCGGCCCACTGAAGCGGGCGTACACACGACGAGCCAATGCCCTGAGGAGCGAAGACGTTCGCACGGCGAGCCTCCAATCACGCCGACGGGGTTAGCTGACGGGCTCGAGGTTGGAAGTCCTCTACGGTCGGCAATCGCGGAGTCGCGGCGCTGGACCGATTCGCCCCAGTAACCTGGGTCCCCCGGGACGCTCCTTGCGAGCGTCTTAGGCGTAGCCTCAACCTACGCCTGTGCGCGCCCCGCGTCAAATCCTGCCAGCGAGCGACAGGAAGGTGGCATTGTTGGGGGCTGGTGGAGTCAGGCGCGAGAGATGGGGGGTGCTGACGTATGTCTGAGAGCCTCAACGTGACTGAAACGGCACGGATCGAGAACGTCGTCCTGGGCGGCGGCGAGGCCGGCAAGTACATCGCATGGGACCTGGCGCAGCAGGGCCGGCCCGTGGTCGTGATCGAACGCGGATTGGTTGGCGGCTCGTGTCCGAACATCGCCTGTCTGCCGAGCAAGAACGTCATCCGCAGTGCCAAGGTCGCGGATCTGGTCAGTCGGGGCGCATCGTATGGTGCGCGCCTCTCGGGTGCGGCGGTGGACATGGCCGGCGTCCGTCAGCGCAAACGCGAGATGGTGGACGGCATGACGGCCATCCACCGCAAGAAGTTCGAGGTTCCACACCTCGAGTTTCTCCTCGCCGAAGGACACCTCGTCGGGCCTCGGACGGTCGAAGCGAGGCTTCCGGGAGGCAGGACCCGCCGCTTTGTCGCCGACCGCCTGTTTCTGAACCTCGGCACGCGCGCGACGATCCCGGCTGTGCCCGGACTCGCCGACGCTCGACCGCTCACACATGTCGAGGCACTCGAGCTCGACCGGCTGCCTGCCCATCTGATCGTGCTGGGCGGCGGCTACGTGGGCGTGGAGCTCGCGCAGGCTTTCCTGCGGTTTGGGAGCCGGGTGACCGTCGTCGAGTCCGGCACGCAGTTGCTTGGTCGAGAGGATCCGGACGTCGCCGCCGCCGTGCACACGATCTTCGAGGAGGACGGCCTCGAGGTGGTGCTGGGAGCCGACACACAGCACGTCGAGGGTCGATCCGGCGATGGGGTGCGCCTGCGCGTCAGGACACCGGCGGGCGAGCGGACGATCGAAGGTTCAGACATTCTCGTCGCGGCCGGGCGCACGCCTCAGACACGCGACATCGGACTCGAAGAGGCGGGGATCGAGCTGGACGCGCGCGGCTTCGTCCGGGTGGATGATCGACTGCAGGCCACCGCCGCCGGCGTGTGGGCGATGGGTGAGTGCGCCGGCAGCCCGCAGTTCACGCACGTGGCCTTCGACGACTTCCGGGTGGTGCGTGACAACCTCGCGCAGAAGGCGAGATCGACCCGCGACCGCCTGATTCCCTACTGTGCCTTCATCGATCCAGAGCTCGCACGGGTGGGGCTCGACGAAAGCACGGCGCAGCAGCAGCGCATCGCGGTACGTGTGGCCAGGATCCCGATGACGTCGGTTCTGCGGGCCCGCGCCATCGGCGAGACGCGCGGGTTCATGAAGATGCTCCTCGCTCTGGACAGCGACCGCATTCTCGGTTTCACGATGCTCGGCGCCGATGCGGGCGAAGTGCTCGCCGTCGTCCAGACGGCCATGCTCGCCGGCCTGCCGTACACCGGGCTTCGAGATGCCATCCTCACGCATCCGACCATGGCCGAAGGCCTCAACGTGCTGCTGGCCAGCGTTCCGCCGGACACCAACGCCAGGCTGGCGGCGCGCGCCCTGGCGCGTTGGGAGGGCGAAGGCGGGCCGGCCCAGGCCCAGAATCCGTAGAACGCGAGGGGCCGGCAGATGATCGCTGATGCCATTGTCCTCAGCGGACCACTTACGAGCGAGCCCAGAGGTGAACGCTGGACGGCAGCGACACCAATTGTGAGGTGACAAGATGTACCAGACACGCAACGACCTGGCCGAGTCCACGCGCAAGAAAACCGTCCAGCTGCTGAACGACCGTCTGGCTGAGGCGATCGATCTACAGCTGCAGGCGAAACAGGCCCATTGGAACGTCAAGGGCCCGAACTTCGTCGGGCTTCATGATCTGTTCGATCGCATCGCCGAGGCCGCGGGCGAGTACGGCGATCTGATTGCCGAGCGTGCCGTCGCGTTGGGCGGAGTGGCCGAGGGTACGGTGCAGGTCGTGTCGCGCCGGTCGAAGCTTCCCGCATACCCACTCACGATTGGCGAGTGGACCGCTCATGTCGGCGCCATGTGCGGTGCGCTCGCCACCTTCGGGTCGGCCGCGCGGCGCGCCATCGACGAGGCGACAGAACTGCAGGATGCCGATACCGCGGATCTGTTTACAGAGGTGTCTCGCGGCGTCGACAAGTGGCTCTGGATGGTCGAGGCGCACGTCCAGAAATGAGCGGCGCCGCGGCCATTGTGCGAAAGAAGCGACCGATGAAGCTGAGTGAGTCAAGGCGGTGGCGGGCCCTGACCGGGCGCTGCCTGCCCATGGTCGTGGTTACCGCGCTCGTTCTTCCGGCTGCCGCCGCCGCGCAGCCCACGCGGAAGCCAGCCGATCTGCCTCCCGCCCAGCGCGCCGAAGCGACCGCGGTGCTCGCGACCATCAGTGCGCTTTTCGCCGCCTTCGAGGCCGGCGACGCCCCGGCGATGTTGCGGCACGTGTATCCGGATGGCCGCGTGACCGCGTCGGGTGCGCGCGCGGCCGGGGCGTCGAACCTTCGCCAGCAGAGCTGGACCGAGTTCGCCGAACGGATTCGACCGGATCGCGCGTTCCAGGAGAGCATCTCGGATCCTGCCGTCGACATCGACGACGACATCGCAATGGTCTGGGCGCCCTTCGTCGTGCGTGTCGGCGGCAAGGTCAGCAACTGCGGCGTCGATCACTTCGATCTCGTCCGAGAGAACGGCACGTGGAAGGTGATGAACCTGACCTTCTCGTCGCGCACCACCGGCTGCCCGGCCCGATAGGTCAGCCCGGCCACGACGACCGTTGCAGCGTCTGACCTCGCGGAGGGCCAAAAGCATGCGGACGGCGACGCTTGTCCTGCTCGGCGTGGCAGCGGTCGGCTCGGGCGTCGGAGCCCAGGACCGCCCCAACTTCTCGGGAAGGTGGACCGTCGTTCCCAGCCGCAGCATTCTCGTGTCGGACGCCGGCACGCCGGTGAACATCACGGTCTTTGGCGAGGCGTTCACCGCCGACCAGACGCAAGACACACTCACGATCGCGATCGACAACGAGAAGGGCTTCACATGGGTCTACCGGCTCGATGGGCAGGTGGCACGCAACGTGTTGCCGGGACCGAGTGGTCCTCAGCCGACGACATCGACGACCGCATGGTCCGGATCGGCATTGGTGATCACCACCCGAGTCGTCTCAGACCGGGAAAGCCGAGAGCCATCAGCGGAAACGACTCGCTCGCTCACGCTCAACGACGACGGGACGCTCCGTGTCGAGGCGCCATGGGGACGCCGCGGCGCGATGATCGGATCCGTCTACGCCAGAAGCCGTTGATCGCCATCCGCGGACGGCTCCTCACTGTCGAAGGTTGCGGCGATGGCGCTCCAGCTCGTCGAGCGTGCGCGGCCAATCCTTCTTCAGCAGCCGCGACAGGGCCCGGTCCGCCAGCAGGCGTCCATCCGTCTGGCAAGTGGCGCAGTAGTTGGCCTCATTCGCCGCGTAGACGATCCGCTGCACCGGCGAGCCGCAGCGCGGGCACGGCTGGCCATAGCGGCCGTGGACGGCCATGTCGTCGTGGAATGCGGTGACCTTTCCCGGGAACTTCCCGCCGGCCTGTTCACGCAGCCTGTCGATCCACGTGCGAAGCGTCGCGCAGGTCGCCTCGTAGAGGCGCCGGCTCTCGTCGGCCGAAAGACTCAGTGACATCCGGAACGGCGAGAGTTGCGCCGCGTGCAGGATCTCGTCGGAATAGGCGTTGCCGATGCCACTGAACAGGTGCGGGTCGGTGAGCGAGCGCTTGAGGGTGTGATTGCCCTGCTTGAGGGCCGCATCGAATGCCGCGGCATCGCTGTCGAGCACCTCGAGCCCGCCCTGGGTCGTGGGCGGAGAGCGCCTCGGTACCGTCGACGACGTAGAGCGACGCGCGGCGCACGCTGCCCGCCTCGGTGAGTGTCAGCGCGCCGTGCGCGAAGCGGATCGTGAGCAGCGCCGAAGGCCGTGCGCTGCGGGTGCGACCGACCGCGGGCTGCGCCTCACTCCATTTGAACCGGCCGGCAATCATCAGGTGGAAGACGAGAAAGAGACCGCCGTCCAGGGCGAACGCGATCCGCTTGCCCAGCCGGTGCAGCCCCTCGATCGTCCGGCCGGTTGCGCGGTCCAGCCGCGGTTCCACCGAACGCAGCAGGAAGGGCGAGCCCAGCTCGATGGCTTCGATGCGGCGCCCGACGACCCGGGGCTCGAGCGCGTGCATGTAGAGCAGGATGTCCGGCAGCTCGGGCACGACCCGAGGATACCGCCGCCAGCGCCCTCACGAAACACTCGAGCGACGATCAGCACCGACCGTCAGCCCACCTCGCGGATGCGCGCCTCGACGCGGTCGATGACGTCCTCGGGCGTCGAGGTCCCGGCGGTGAGGCCGACGACCGCCGCTGCCTCGAACCATTCGGGGCGGATGTCCGCGTCGGTCTCGACGTGATGCACCCGGGCGCAGTAGCGCGCGCAGGTCTTCACCAGCTCGCGCGTGTTGTTGCTCGACCGGCCGCCGACCACGACGACGACGTCTGCCTGACGTGCCATGTCGACGGCCGAGACCTGCCGGTCCTTGGTGGGCTTGCACACGGTGTCGATGAAGCGCACATCCGAGTGTGGAAAGCGCCGGCGGATCAGCGCGACCAGGTGGCGGACCCTCTCGACCGCCTGCGTCGTCTGAGCGGCCACGCCGAGCCGCGGATGCTCTTCGAGCGCGAGCACCTCCTCGTCGTGCAGCACGACGTCGAACCGGTCGAGGTCGCCGGTGAGGCCCCGCACCTCCACGTGGTCCCGTTGCCCGACGATGACCACGTGGTAGCCGTCGCGGGCGAGGGCCGCCACGGCGCGGTGGGCCACGTGCACGAGCGGGCAGGTGGCGTCGACGACCGTCAGTCCCAGGGCGCGGGTGCTGGCGAGGGTCCGTCCGGACGTGCCGTGGGCCGTCACCATCACGGTCGCCGTCCTGACGTCGGCGACATCCTGCGCGACCGCGATGCCCTTCCCTTCGAGGATGCTCAGGACGGTCGGGTTGTGGACGAGGTCGCCGAGTATCGTGAGCGGCCCGGCGTCGGCGTGCTCGATCGCGAGGGCGATGGCATCCCGGACGCCGAAGCACATGCCGAGGTGAGCCGCTCGCACGATACGCAGCGCGTGCGGTGCCAGTCCGGCAGCCGCGGCTCGGCCGGCCTGGTGGTTCGAATGCCAGGGTGTCATCCGTGTCCTCCGTCGCGCGGGTGGCCGGCCGTGTGCCGGATGCGCTGCGGCAGGATCGCCTTCGGGACCCCGCGGCGTCTTCACGAGGGGATGAGCAATGCGTGAGATTCCCGTGAGCCGGGCGACTTCGCACGCCAAACAGGGGACCGCGGGTAGAGTAGAGGGCATGAACCAACCGGGCGCGGTGGCGCCACTGGGCTGGCGCGGCCGGCTACCCGAAGGCGCGCGCCCCTATGTCGAGGCGGCGCCACTCGCGGCAGCGTTTCTCGGCGTGTCCTCGGGGTTCGCGTTCGCCATGATTGCCGCGACGCTCACCACGCGGCTCGCCCAGTACGGGATCCGGAAGAGCGCGGTCACGGCGTTCGCCCTCACCTTCCTGGCCTACAACTTCAAATGGCTGTGGGCGCCGCTGGTGGACACCGTGCGCCTGCCGGTCCTCGGCCGCTTCGGCCAGCGGCGCTCGTGGCTCTGGCTGATCGGCGTGCTGGTGATGGCCGCCGTCGTCTTCCTGGGCAGCGTCGACCCCCGGACGGCTCTGCCGGTCCTGGCTGCCGCCGCCATCCTCGTCGGCGTCCTCGGGGCGACCTTCGACATCGTGATCGACGCCTACCGCATCGAGCTGCTGGAGCCGCACCAGCTCGGGGTCGGATCGGGCATGTCCCAGTACGGCTGGCGCATCGGCAGCGTGACGGCCGGTGCCCTCGCCCTGGTCATCGCCGCCCGCTACGGGTGGGCCGCGGCCTATGCCGCCTGCGCGCTCTTTGCGCTGCCCGCGATGCTGGTCGGCGTGGTGATGGGCGAACCGCAGCGTCGCCGGCCCGCTCCGCCGCCGACGGGCGTGGTCGCGGCGGCGATCGCGTACTTCAGCCCGCTCGTGGAGTTCGTGCAGCGTCGCGGCGCCCTCGTCGTGCTGGCCTTCGTCCTCATTCACAAGATCGGTGACACGCTGGCCAACCTGACGCTCAGGCTGCTGTTCGATCAGCTGGCCTTCAGCAACGACGAGATCGCGTTCTACGACGTCGGCATGGGGTTCGTCGCCTATCTGGTGGGCATCTTCATCGGCGGCTGGATGTACGCGTCGATGGGGATGAAGCGATCGGTGCTGGTCAGCCTGATCCTGATGGCCGTCTCGAACCTCAGCTTCGCGGCGCTGGCAGCCTACGGGCACAGCAACATCGGGATGGCCGGGGCCATCGGCTTCGAGAACGTCGCCAGCGGCATCGGCGGCGTGGCCGTCGTCGCCTACATGTCCGCGCTGTGCAACCTGCGTTTCACGGCCACCCAGTACGCGCTGCTCTCGGCCCTGGCCAGCATCGCCGGCCGGTTCCTCACCGGAACCACGGCCGGCGGGCTCCTCGAGTCGATGGGCTACGTGAACTTCTACGTGCTGACGACGCTCATCGCGCTGCCTGGCGTGTTCCTCTACTGGTACATGGTGCGCTCGGGGCTCGCCGACGTCTCGATCGGAACCGCCGGCACGAAAGGCGAGTAACCCGCGACGCCTAGCAGCCCGTGGCTAAAGTGCTCCCGACAGCCTGACTGAGAGGAGTTCGAAGCGATGATGCGGGGCGCGGCATGGCGAGCGATCGACGACGCGGGCGATGACATCGCGCCAGCGGCCGGCGATGCAGGCGACGAGCAGACCGATCGAGCGCGCCGAGGCGGCCCTGCAGCCCGCGCGGCGTGCCGACGCCGAGGAGCGTCCGCATGAAGAGGCCGAGATTGAAGCCGCCGATGTGGACGAAGAGGCGCTTCAGGATGTTGGCGTGGCCCCGCAGGTGCGTCCGGCGCATCCCGCCGGTCTCGTAGAGATGGGCGTTCGGCCGCTCCAGGCGTTCGCTCCGGCCTCGCTGCAGCCGCATGGCCGCGGGTCCCGCGAATCCGCCGACGGTTCGCATAGACCGCGTCGCGCGCCGCCGCCTTGCCGCGCCAGTCGACGCGGCCCGCGATCCGGTTCCGCGATGTACGTCCGCAGGTCGAGCGCGGCCAGATCCACCAGCACCTGATTGCTGTGATAGCCCTTGTCGGCGACGACCTCGTCGATCACCGCGGTGTCGCCACCGGTGGCCGACGGCGACGGCCTCGAGGTCCTCCGCGGCGGCGGTCACCGTCTCCGCGATCGTCGTCGTGTCGCCCTGGTCGGCCCCCTGCACCGTCACGCCGACGATCGCGCCGGTCTCCAGATCGACCGCGTGCTCGGCCTTGTGCGCGAGGTGCGTGCGGCCGTCCTTCATCTTCGTGATGCGCGCGTCGGGATCGTGCGGATGCCGCCAGTCCGCGTTGCGGCCCTTCTTCGGCCGCTTGCGATCGAGCCGCGCCAGGTCGGCGCGCGTCGGCGTCTCGATGCCCGAGGCCTGCGCCAGCCGCGTCAGGAAGTCCTGATACGTCTCGCCCGTGTCGCGCCGCACGATGCTGCGCAGCGCGGCGTTGGCCTCGAGCGTCGTCGCATCGATCCCGATCGTCTTGCCCCTGCACCAGATCGGCCGTCGCCAGCACCTGCAGCATCCAGTGAAGACGGCGCGGTGGGTCTCCAGATCGATCAGGCGCCGCGTCCGCGAGATCGTCGAATGATCCGGCGGCGTCTCCTCGAGGCCCAGGCCCAGGAAGCCGCGCAGCGCCAGCGAGTCGGCGGCGCGCCACGCGATCCCGCGCTCGGAGTCGATCCCCTCGAAGTAGCCGATCAGCAGCAGCGGAAGTAGATGCCCGGCGTCAGGCTCGGTCGCCCGCGCGTCGCCGCGTAGAACGGGGCGCACTGGGCCTCGACGAAGTCGTCGAACGCGTGGTCGTCGAGGACGCGATTCAGCCGCTGGTAGAACGGGTGCCCGCCGGTCGCCGGCAAGTCACTCGTGGCAATCCACAACCCCGGCGTGCGCCCGCGGTCCTTGCGCCGACCCATGGCCATGCCGGAGTGTAGTACGGCGAGATCGATCGTGTCGATCCCCTCTTTGAACCACGGGCTGCTAGACGTCACCGAAGATCGTCAACGAGTACGCGTAGGCGGACCAGACCGTTTCTGGAACGTCTGCCATTCTTCGACGAAGTGAACCGGATCGGCGGTCGGCGAATTGTGACCGGCTTCGAGTTCCAACGGTTCGGCGCGTGGCAGCGCGCGTAGCAACGTGTCGTTGATCTTGCGGTGGAACGCAGCAGTCTGCGCGCCAGTCACGATGAGCGCCGGCACCGGCAGTCGTCGAAGCGTCGCTGGGTCGTCGTCGTAAGCGCCGACTGTGTAGAGCCCACGCAATGAGTGTCGATATCTGACCCACTGCGGCCATTGCGCAAGCAGCCGGGGCGACCGTCCGCCGTGCTCGCCCACGAAACGCGAAACTGTTCAAGGTGCTCCTCCTCAATTGTGCGGCCATGCAGTGAACTGAGCAGAGCCTGCATCTCTCGCGCGCCTTCCATATCGCGGCCATGGTTTGGAAGCACCCAAAAAGCGGGCGGCTCGATTAACGTGAGCGTGCGCACCCGCTGCGGATTCTGCAAGGCAAATACGAGGGCGACCACTCCGCCATGCGACATCCCAATGACATCCACCTCGCCGGCGCGCATGGCTTCCAGCGTGCGGCCCAGCGCATCCACTTCGGTCTCGATCGAGTACCCCTCCAGGAAGGGACCGGTGTTCCAATCCGTCCTGCACGGCGAGGCTTTGCAGGTTGAGCACACGTCGGGTTCTAGCCAGGACGCCAGGAACCTCGCCCCAGCCGTCCGCGCCGAGCAAGCCACCCCCAAGGAGAACGACGGGCGCGCCGTCGCCGAGCAGCCGGGCCTGCAACTGCGGTGGGGCGTCGGTTTGAGCATGAACCGCGCGCTGGCGCCAGAACGGCTGCGCCGAGCATCACGCCAGCGCAGACGACTCGAACGGGACGACATTGCGAAGCAGTTGCACGTCTCATCGTGCAACAGGATGCGCGCCCGCCGAAGCAAAATTCGGATGAGCGGGCCGCCGACTCACCCGCCCTATGTCAGCGGCTTGATGCGAATGTTCTTGTAGTAGACGACGCTGTTGGCATCGTGCGCCTGCAGCGCGATCGTCCCGCCTGCGGCCGTGACCGTGCGTCCCGGCCCTTCTCGTCCGCCGTTCCAGTCGGCCGGTTGTGTCCACGCTACCGTCTGCCGGTCGTTCACCTTCACCGTGATCGTCCGATCCTTCACGACGATATGGAACGTGAACCACTCGTCGTCTTTCGCCGGTGACTCGGTGATGTCGGCGACATGATAGAGGCTGCCGGTCTTGACCTGGTCCCGGGCGTAGGCGTTGTTGACCTGAATCTCGAAGCCCTTCGACGGAAAGTCGCCCGAGGCGCGCACGTTGCCGCCCTTCTCCTCGAACTCGGTGAGGATGTAGACGCCACCGTTCGACCCGCCGGTCGCGTTCCCCTTCACCATCACGTCGACCTTCAGCTCGAAGTTGCGGAACGTGTGCCCCAGGAACGGGCCGTCGTAATAGGCATGACTCGCCCGGCCGTTGGCGGCAATTGCGCCGTTCTCGACCTTGAACGATTCGGGCTTGCTCACCTTCCACCCGGTGAAATCCTTCCCGTTGAAGAGAGGTGTCCAGCCGGCTTCCGCGGCTGCATTCGGTGCGGCGATCTTCTGCCCGGCCAGTCCTTGCACGGACACAGCGACCACCAGGGCAACGATGGACACAGAGTGGCACAGCATGGTGGTGAGTGTAGCAGCGCCGACCGCGGTCCAGCAGACCAGCCTACGCCTCGGCCCGCAGCGCGACGACAGGATCGACGCGCGAGGCACGGCGTGCGGGCAGATAGGTGGCCACGAGGGTCACTCCGGCGAGCGCAGCGGACACCGACGCATAGGTGATCGGGTCCATCGGGCCGACGCCGAACAGGAACGCCGACATCACACGCGTGAGGGCGAGCGCCAAGCCTATACCGACGGCGATGCCGACCGTCGTCAACCACAGCCCATGCCGGAGGAACATCGTCCGCACGTCCACGATCCCGGCGCCGAGTGCCATCCGGATGCCGACGTCGCGGGTGCGCTGCGCCGCCGCGTACGCCACCACGCCATAGAGCCCGACCATGCCGATGAGCAACGCGACGCTGGCGGCGATCCCCAGCATCACCAGGGCGAACGACGTGTCCGCCATCGAGTGCTCCTGGATCTCCGCGACGGTCTGCACGGCTGCCAGCGGCAGGTCGGGATTGACCGACCAGACCGCCTGCTCCAACTCGCGCACGAAGCCAGGTGCGCCGACGCGGGTCGACCGAACCGCGTAGGCCATCGACCGCCAGTCGTAGCTCTCGTTCAGCATCGGCCAGTAGACGATCGGCGTCGGCGGCTGTGTCAGCCCGTCGTCTCGTTCGTTGCCGGAAACGCCGATGATGGCGCGCCACGGATCCTGCGGCGAACTGCCGCGGAGACGCTTGCCGATCGCCTTGGCCGGATCGCCCCAGTGCTGGCGTGCGAGAGGCTCGGAGATCATGACGACGGGCCGCTGTTCCCGGATGTCGCTCCAGGTGATCGAGCGCCCGGCGACCAGCCGATTGCCCATCGTCTCGAGGTAGCGCGGCCCGATGCTCTTGAAGCGCCGGAGCGTGACCCTCGCCCCGTCGGGATCGGGGAAATCCTCGATGGCGGCGTAGTTGCCGTTGTCCTCGCCATCCATGGTGATGGAGGACGACAGCCCGACGGAGGTGACGCCCGGCACCCCTGCCAGTTGGTCGGCCACGCTTTCGAAGGTCCGCACCGCCAGCTGTGAATCGCGGATGAGGCTCTCGGGTATCGCGACGACGAACGTCTGCACCTCTCCGGGCCGCGTGAACCCCGGCGGGACCTGCCGCATCGCGAGGGACGTGCGCATCATCAGCCCAGAAACGATCAACAGGGTGAGCGCCAAGGCAACCTGTCCTGCGGCCAACGCGTCCCGCGTCCGGCGACGGCCGGGAGCGTCGGTGCCCATTCGGCCGCCTTCCTTCAATGCCGGGATGCTCGGTTGCCCGAATCGGACAACGGCCAGGATCCCGCAGAGGACGCCGCTCAGCAGCGAGACGGAGACCGTGAACAGCAGCACCAGCGAGTCGATGCCGATATCGTCGATCCGCGGCAGCTCCGCTGGCGCGATCGTCCGCAGCAGCCCGATGGCCGCCCGCGCCAGCACGACACCAAGCAGCCCGCCAGCGAGCGCCAGCAGCATGCTCTCCGACAGAAGGACGCGAGCGATCCGGCCACGGCCGGCGCCGAGTGCGGCTCGCACCGCGAGCTCCCGATGGCGTCCTTCGGCGCGGACCAGGAACAGGTTGGCGACATTGCCGCAGGCGATCAGCAGGACCACGCCGACGGCCGCCAGCAGAATCCAGAGAATCCGCCCGACGTCGCGAATCACGTCGGTCGCCAGCGGCCGCACGTTCGGCCGCAGCTCCAGCCGCGCGAACACCGGTGGCAAAAGCGAGATCAGGCGGCCGACCTCGGCGTGTGCCTGCTCGAGCGTGACGCCGGGCTTCATCCGGGCGAGCGCCTGAAATCCGAAGCTGATGCCGCGCGGAGCGTTGACGTCGAGCGGCATCGGCAGCACGATCGCCGGACGCGTTCGAAGGAACGTGAACGACGCGGGGAGGACGCCGATCACCTCGGTGGGGGTGCCGTCGACGAGGAGGAGCCGCCCGACGACGTCGCCGGCGCCCCCGAAGCGGCGCTGCCAGAAGCCATGTGTCAGGATGACCCGCGGCGGCGCACCTGGTCTATCGTCCTCGGCGTCGAAGGCGCGGCCGAGCACCGGCCGAACGCGCAAGAGCGGCAGCGTCGACGCACTGACCTCGAGTCCCTGCAATCGTTCCGGGGGGCCATCCCCGGTGATGGACACCTCAGTGCGATCCCAGGCGCCGACCCCTTCGAAGACCTGCTGGTTCTCGCGATAGGTCAAGTACGTGCCCCGCCCGTGATTCGTGCCGGCCCCATGCGGTGCGATCTGTTGCAGGCTCACCAGCCGATCCGGCTCGTGGAACGGCAAGGGCTTGAGCAGCACGCCGTAGACGACGCTGAAAAGCGCGGTGGTGGCGCCGATGCCGAGCGCCAGCGTCAGGACGGCGGCGGCAGCGAAGGCGGACTGCTTCACGAAGACGCGGGCCGCGTATCGGATGTCCTGCCAGAGGTCGCCCCACAGCCATGCTGGGTGCGGTGCAGGCGGTATCGCGCCCGACGTCGGCAACCGAGTGGGTGGTGGCATGACAGCCGTGATTAGACGAGGCCACCCGTCCGCAGGTTGCATCGCGACGCCGTTCGCCAACAGGCCGGGGGCACCGGCGCGGTCCTCAAGGTATCCTCATTGGAACGGCCTTTCGACCCACCGCACCGTCGAAGGTCATAGTGGCTCGTCGATGGAGGGCGCATGTGGCATCGGGGCAGGTTCGCGGCGATGTTGCTGCTGACGGTCAGCGTCGGGCTCGCCGGCCAGGGCACGCCGGCCGCCTCGGGCTGGCGGGTGGAGCTCCGATCGAGCGGCGGGATCACCGGCCGTGGTGTCGGCGGCGTCGCCGTTCAGTCGGATGGCGCCGTTACGGTGATCCGTCTGACCGCGACTCGCGATTCCCAGGGCTGGGAGCCGATCTGCACCGTGCGTGTGCCGGAGCGGATCACGCGGGTTGCCGCCGCGCTAGCCTCGACGCGGCCGGAAACGTGGCGCGAGCGTTACACCGCGCCTGGCAACCCAAGCGGTTGCTGCGATGGCTATCAATGGGACCTCGACGTGATCCGGACGACCGCCGGTGAGGCACCGGTCCGGCAGCGCACGTCGTGGACATCGGACGGGAATACCGGCGTGCCTGCCGATCTCGAGCAGCTTCGTGCCGCTGTCGTCGAGATCTGGGACACCGTCAAGCCGTCCTGCGTCGACGGGGTCGTCGACCGCTGACAAGGAACGGGTGACCGGGGCTGGAGCGCCCCGGTCACCCGCGAATCGACGCGCTATCTCCCGCCGTCGTCGTTCGTGATCGTGCAGACGCCGTTGGCATCGCCGAGCACGCCGTTCTCCGGTCCGAAGAGCCTCAGCGAGAAGGTCTCGTTCGGCTCACGCAGCCGCTCTCCCACCACCCACACCGGAACGTCCTTGGACAGGGTCAGCGGCGGAATGGTGATCTCGTTCCACCAGCCGATCCAGGGGATGTAGTCGGCCAGCAGCCGCGCGGTGCCGTCCAGCGTCGCGAAGCGCACCTTGACCGGCTTGGCGTAGGCGTGCGACAGGCTCACCGTGAAGTTGGCTCGCGTGGGTTTGAAGAGATGGTTGCCCTCCACCACCGAGATGTCGTTCACGCTGATGGCCGGAGCGACGTTCGACGTGCAGGCGTAGAGCTGCACGTCATCCACGTACCAGCCGAACAAGCCTCCGCATCCGTCCTGCCCGAAGTCGAAGCGGAGACGCACGGTGGCGCCGGGAAGGGCGTACGGCGCCAGATTGACGTGCGAGCGGCCCCACGACCCGTCGACCGCACCGCCATCGCTGCCGGTGAAGGCAGGCTGGCCGGCCAACGGATTGGTGTTGCCCTGCGCGGCCGTGAAGAGCGCGGCGTTGTAGCTGTTGTAGGTGATGTCCGCCGGTGCGATCAGCAGCCACGGACCGCCGTTCACGCTGATCTTCACGTTGCCGCCGTCGTACCCCGCCTCGGCTGCGACCCAGTGATCGAAGGTCAGGCGTGGGTTCGCCGCGCCCGCCGGCAAGGTGATGGCCGGGCTGTCCGCGTGCACGACGCCAGACTCGTCGCCGCCGGGCGCGCAGGTGCCGCCCGTGAAGTCTTCGGCGAACAGAGCCGAGCCATCGCGCCGAGGCAGGTTGTTCGACCACACCCAGTCGCGCGGCGTGAAGTCGGCAGGCACCACGGCCTCGTGACTGACGCTCCACCGCCCGGCCGGGTTGATCTCGAAGGTGTCGCGGAACACGTTGACCATCGTGGTGCCCGCTTCGCAGCGGTCGGGTGGGGTCTTGGCCAGCAGGGGCGTGAACGCGCACTGCGTAGGCGGCAGCCGCATCTCGACGGCCAGCATCGCCTTGGCCACCTGGGTGCAGTCCGCCGCCGTGACGATCTGGCCGGAAGGCGCCCCGGTCGTCAGGTCGGCGAGGTTGGCACCGCTCGAGGCCAGATCGCTGCACGACTGCTCGATGGCGTCGGCGTGATCGGCGAAGTTGGACGCCGGCGTCTGGTAGAGCGTCTGGGCGCGGTAGTAGATGTGCGCGGCCTTGGTGAGGCCAATCGGCGCGATGTTCTGGCCGTTGTACAACCCACCGTCGGCGAGCAGCGCGTAGGCGTGATTGGGGACCCCCGAGTTGAAGTGCACGCCGCCGTTGTCGGCGGCGGAGCAGAAGTACTCGGTGTCGGACACCTTGCCGGGGTCGCCCAGACACGTGGGGCTGTACATGTCGCGCAGGGCGCCGACGAAGCCGACGGCGTTCACGTCTTCGCCGACGAGCCAGCGGTTCGTGTTGTCGGTCGAATCCGCCGCATTGGGCTGCAGCCTGGCGTTGACGGCCTCGCCGCCGCCGAGCGCGTTGCGCAGCAGGTCGCCGTTGGCAAAATTCATGCTGACGACGGGAATCGTGATGGGCTCGGCCGGTGACGCGCCGCCCATGTTGGCCGGGACGGCGGGGTTGCCACTGGTGGCGACGTTGGCAATGATGACTCCCGCGGCGCCGTTGCGCTGGGCGTTCAGCGCCTTGGCCGCAAAGCCGGCTGTGCAGACGCCGCCACGGTCGATCAGGACGATCTTGCCCGCGACCTCCGCAGCGTTGGCCCAGCCATTCACCGCGCAGATGCCGTCCGTGCCGCAGCACCCGTCGGTGAGCGAACCGCCCGTGGGGGCACTTCCGTCGTTGGGGCGTATCACGTTGGCGGCAACGACGTTGGCCGGGGTGATGAGCGGGCTGAACGCGGAGCTCCCGGAGGCATAGTCGCCGGCGATGCTCGCCGGCGTGATGACCCGCGTCTCCGGCGCGAAGACCTGGTAGGCGGAGCACGTCGCTCCGTTGGCGCTGCGCGGGCCACCCGGATCGTCGGCGCCGCGGCCGTTGATCCGGTCGACGGTCTCACCCCAGATGTCGGAGTACGGACTCGTTCAGCGCGCCCGGCTGCCAGGCGTAGATCAGGCCGTGCGTGTACTCCGTGTAGGCGTGGCCCCACTCGTGCGCGGTGACGTCGTCGGTGGTGAACCCGGCGCAGAACGAGATGAACAGGCCGTTCCACGAGGCGTTCGGGCACGAGTAGCCCCGGTTGAAGATCTGGTCCATCCGCGCGCCCAGGCCGTCGAAGGAGTCGCGGCCGAACGCGGTCCGGAAGAAATCGTAGGTCTCCTTGGAGGCGAGGAGCATGTTGTTGGCCTCGGTCGAGACCGTCGGGAAGGGGTCGCCTTCCACCCAATAGGGGGACGCGGGGTAGGACGGCGGGATGCCGGCGAGAAACGCCCCGTCGAACGCCCGGCGGCTCAGGTCCTCGTGGACGCCGGAGATCGTGTCGACGACCTTGCCGGTGACTGCGCTCACGTAGACGAATTCGCGGACGCTGCCGCCGTCACCCACCTCCACCTCGTAGGCGAGGTGGGAGGGCCCGCTCACGCCCTTGGCCAGTCCTTCCCGATAGATCAGGAGGCGGTCGGCTCGGACGGCCAGGTTCGTGCGGGTGCGACCGGCGACGACGAAGGCGAGCGCGGCGCGCCTGGCCTCTTCGACGCTGCGCGCGGGCGCGGTCCCGATCGCGGCCGCGTCCGGCACCAGGGTGCCGTTCACCACCGACAGCTGGCCGTTGCGATCGAAGTGCGTGCGGACTTCCGCCCCGAAGACCGGGCACGCCCTGATGCTGCTGGACGTAGGTGAGGTGGGTGCCGCCGTCGGTGTCCACCCGGGCAGCCGTGCGGGTCAATTCCGTATCCGGATTCGCCAGGCCGAACGCCTGGGGCGTGCCGCCGCAGGAAGGCCAGTGCGCGACCGTGCTTCACCTCGACGTCGTCGGCGCTGCGAGCGCGGGCGGGCGCGCCGGGACCTGCGGGCGTGACGGCCGGTTCGGGCCTGACGCGGACGAACCGAACCTTTCCGGTGGCCGGATTGACGGAGACGCCGGCGATGCCGGGCTCCGCCACGAGCGCGCGGACGTCGGCATCGGCGGTGGGGAGCGGCGGCGACTGGGCAGCCGCGGGCGAAGCGACGGTCAGCGCGAGCGCTGCCGACAGGCAAAGCCGAACGAGATGGGGCATGGGTAACCTCGGTTCGAGAGAGAGAGACGAGTCGTCAAACCTGGCGTGAGAGCGGCCATCCTATACGCAAAGCGCTAGCTCTGGAGTGACCAAATGGACGCCAGCGGTGGCGAATGGATCCGCTGAGACTATGGCGGTCCGCCGCGGCGTGGCGCCGTCGCCGACCCTATACTCGGCCGTGATGATCCCGACCGGCCCAGTCGTGCTCGACGTGAATCGCGCGGGTGCCGTGTGAGCGCACGACGTTGCCACGAGCTGCGGCTGACGGGTTCTGGCGGCGCCAACCGCGTCATGGAGGCCGAGCTCAAGCGGCTCGTGATGCGCTCTCCGTTCGACGTGCGCGTCGAGAAGCCGAAACGGGAGGGAGAAGAAACGCTGCTCTATCCCTTCGAGCCGTGCATCGCCTGGGTCGCCGCGTGTTACCACCGCACGTCGTCACGAATCTCCTGGGATCCTGTGCTCGAGCACGGCGGTGCGGCTCGAGCCGCTCTTCGACGACCTGCTGCCGGCGCTCTCGTCGGACGACAGGCTCCCTGGCGGCTCAGCCCTGCGCTTCTCGGTCGAGGTCGGTCCCTCGCTCGACTTCGAGGCCTCGCCCCTTCAGCTTCGCGGCGTCGTCAAGAACGCGATCGCCGAAACATTGGCGTCGCGAGGCGTGGCGTCCGAGGTCGACGCCGACGCGCCTGACGTGGTCTTCGTCGTGCGCCGGGCAGGAACGCCCGAGGCGCGGCGCACGGTGATCGGCATCGACATCGGCGGCGGAGCGCGGCATCGGCGTGGCGCGCGCGTAGCCTCCGGGCCGGCGCCGCTGCGTGAGACCCTGGCGGCACAGCTGATCATGCTGTCGCGCTGGGACGCACGCACCGAGCCGCTCGTCGATCCGATGGCCGGCGGCGCGACGATCCCGATCGAGGCCGCCGGCCTGGCGACCGGCGCCGCCATCCGTCGCCCTTCGGATCTCCCGCTACGGCATCTCGCTGCCTTCACGGACCTGCCGCGCGAAGCGCCCGACCTGTTTCCAGGAACCGTGCCGCAGTTGCTCGCGCTCGACGTCGACGCGGCACTCATTCCCGCGATGGTGGGCAACCTTCGCGCCGCCGGGTTGACCGGTCCGGCATACAAGGACTCAATCGTCATCGCGGAGTGTGACGTGCGTGAGCTGACGCCAGACCACATCGAGCGCATGCTGCCCGCTGTGCGCGACATGCGGCCGGGCGTCTTCTGCTTCAATCCGCCTGTACGGCGTGCGCATTGGCGCCGAGCAGGGTGAAGAGGCGCTGCTCGCGCTCTACGCGGACATGGGCCGGGCCTTGACGCGCTTCAGCGGCTGGCGCGCGGCCTGTTTCGTCGCCAACCCGCGCTTCGTGTGGGCGTTCGGTCACGCCCCGACCATGACCAAACCGGCCAGCAACGCCAACCTCAGTGGCACCTTTCTCGTCTTCCAGCTGTGAGCCACCGCGCTGACGCGATGGCAGGTTGGTGATATAACGGCCAGCGGCATGCGTCCCCTGTGGCTCGTCCTGCTCGTCGGCCTGCTGTGTGCGACCACCAGCGGTGTCTTCGAGCTGGCCGTGCCGGAGCAGTGCGTGTCGGACGAGGCTTCTGCGCCACCCGAAGACGGCAGGTGTCCGCCGACGTGTCTGCGTTGCCACTGCGCGCGGCCGTTCGACGTCGTGCTGTCTCTCGTGCTCGTCGAGCGTCCGCTTCAGCCCGTCGACTGGCTCGAGCCCTCCAGTGCCCTCCCGTTGGCCGCCCCGGCCGACGTTCTGCACGTCCCCCGACCTGCCGTCTCCTAGGTCCGTGCCGTAGGACCGCGTGTCGCGGTCGCGTTTCACCAGCATTCGGGGGAAGTCATGCGTGTCGCACGTCATGCGCTGGCGCTGGCGGGCATCGTGTCGTTGTGCCCTGTCCGCGCCGGCGCCCAGACCGTTCTCACCCTCAGCGACGTCCTGGCGAGGGCGCGCGAGCAGGCGCCACAGATCGTCAGCGCCCGCCTGGCCTTGGCCGAGTCCCGTGGTCGCGTGGCCGGAGCTTCCGTGCGGGCCTCGAACCCGGAAGTCGAGGTCGCCGCTGGCGATCGACGACACGACTGCACGTTCGATCGACCTCGACGTGGGACTGTCGCAACGCTTCGAGGCGGCCGGCTCGCGGTCGGCGCGCATCGCTGGCGCGAACGCACGGCTGGCCGAAGCGGCGGCCGGCGCCGACGAGACCACGCGCGTCGTGCTGCGCGACGCTGGGCGGACGTTCTACCAGGCCGTGTTCGCCGCCGAACGGATCCGTCTGTTCGCCACCGCCGAGACACTGGCGCAGTCGGTGTTCGATGCCGCGGATCGGCGGTATCGCGCCGGCGACATCCCGGTGCTGGACGTGAACCTCGCCCGCGCATCTCTGGCACGGGCCCGGGCCGAGCGGCAGGCTGGCGAGGCCCAGCACGTCGCGGTGCTCGGCACGCTCAGGGCGCTGCTGCAGATGCCCGGCGTGATCGTCGTCGACGGGAACCTCGCGCCCGGCCAGCCACCCGATGCGGCGTCGTTGCTGCATTCCGCCGCGGCGCGGCCTGAGCTACGGGCGCTGGAAGCCGCCGCACGGGACGCCGAGGCGGACGTGGCCCTGGGCCGATCGCGTGCCCGCCCCGAGTACGGGCTCGGGGTGCGATACCAGCGCGAAGAGGGGAGCCGCATCATGCTGGGCGGCGTCACGGTGACGCTGCCGGTGTTCTCGAAAGGGCAGGAGCTGCTCGCCGTCGGGTCGGCGCGCGCCAGCCGGCTGCGCACCGAACTCGAGGCCGCGAAGCTCCGCATCCGTATCGAGCTCGAGACGGCTGTCGCCGCCTACGACAGGCGAGTCGCTGCGGTACGCGTGCTGGAGGCCGACGCCCTGTCCAGCATCGACGACAACGAGGCGCTCACCGCGCGAAGTTTCGAGGTCGGCCAGATCGGCCTGCCGGACCTGCTCGTCATCCGGCGTGAGCTGCTCGAGACGCGCGCCCTCTACCTGACGGCTCTTCTGGAGGCCGCGTGGGCGCGCGTCGACATCGACGCCAGCGCCGCGGTGCTGCGATGACGCGTGTGATGGCCTTCGCCCTCGTGGTCTCGGTCGGTCTCGCGGGTTGCCGGCGAGCGGCCGAGGCCCCTCCGCCCAATGCCGCCGTCCGCGACGCAGAGCCACAGTCCGGGCAGGCCCACGGGAGCCCGACCGAGGTGCGCATCGATGACGGGATGCTTCGCGACCTGCGGATCACGACGGCCACGGTCGAGTCGAGGCGCGGCGACGAGCATGTCACGCTGCTGGGAGAACTGGCCGTCGACGAGGCCGCTTACGCCGAGGTCGGCGTTCCGGTGGCGTCGCGGGTGACGCGGCTGCTGGCGGGCCTTGGCGAGGGCGTCCGTCGAGATCAGGCGCTGCTGGAACTGCAGTCGACGGACGTCGGCAGGGCTCGGGCGGAATACCTGACCGCGCAGGCGCGGCAGGTTCTCGCCGACAGCGCCTTGACGCGCAAACGAGGGCTCGCCGCCGAGCGAATTGTCCCGCAACGCGAAGTGCAGGAAGCCGAGGCCGAAGCGGCGGGGGCATTGGCGGCCGTCCGCGCCGCCTCCTCGTCACTCCATGCGATGGGTGTTGGGCTTCCGGCGGACAGCTCCTCGGACACGGCGCGAGCGTCGTTCTACACCCTGCGGTCTCCCGTGGCTGGAACCGTCATCGAGCGGCGGGCCCTGCAGGGGCAGATGCTCGAGCCCGGCACCGCGGCGTTTCGTGTCGGCAACCTGTCGACGCTGTGGCTGACGGTGCATGCCTTCGAGCGCGACGCGGTGCGGATCCGCTCCGGGACGCCGGCGCGAGTGCGCTTCTCGGCACTGCCGGGGCAGGACTTCAGCGGGCAGGTGGTGCTCGTCGGCCGCCAGGTGTCGACCGGAGTCGCGGACGGTCGACGTTCGAATTGACGTGCGCAATCCCGACGGCGTGCTTCGCCCCGGCATGTCGGCGACCGCAGGCGTGCCGGTCGGCGATCAGCGACACGCCCATCCTGACCGTGCCGGTGGCGGCCGTGCAGCGAGTGCGCGAGCGACTGGTGCGTGTTCCTGCCCAAGGGGAAGGGCACCTTCGAGATCCGGCGCATCGGACGCGGCCGCGATCTCGGAACGGAAGTCGAAGTCCTCTCCGGGCTCGCCGCCGGCGACACGATCGTCGTCGATGGCGCCTTCCTGCTGAAGGCGCAGGCCGAGAAGGGCGGATGCCGGTCACGAGGACCACTGAGGCGCGCCATGATTAGCCCGCACTCATTCGCACGGCATTTCAGCGCGCCGCTGCTCACCGCGCTGCTGGTCGCCGCCGGCACCGCCGATCGGCGCCGTCTGGCTGCAGGATCTGCGGCGAGACGTGTTCCCCGACCTCTCGGCGCCGGTCTTCAACGTCATCGCCCAGAACGCCGCGATGGGTGCGGAGGAGCTCGAGACCGCCATCGCCATTCCGCTCGAGGTCGCGCTCGCGGGTCTGCCCGACGTGCGGCGCGTTCGCTCGAACTCGCAGCTCGGCGTCGCGCAGGTCACCGATCGAGTTCGAGCCGAACGCCGACTACTACCGGTCGCGACAGTTCGTGGCCGAGCGGGTGGCGCAGGTGGCCGGGCAGCTGCCGGCCGGCACCGAGCCGCCGCTCATCTCGAGCCTCACCGGTCGCCTGAACGAGATCTTCGAGTTCACGCTCGAAGCGGATGCCGGCGCGCCGATCTGATGACGCTGCGGGATCTCGCCGAGTTCGAGGTCAACAACCGCCTGCTCGCCGTGCCCGGCGTCGCCGCCGTCGAACGGCTCGGCGGCTACCTCCGGCAGTTCCAGGTGCAGCTCGATCCCGAACGGATGTCGGCCCGGCGCGTCAGCCTGGACGAGGTGATGCACGCCGTCGAGGAATCGAACCTGAATGCGTCGGGCGGGATCGTCGCGCAGGGGTCCGATCGAATGGACCGTGCGGGCCGCTCGGCCGTGCGCGCACGATCGACGACCTGCGCGACACCGTGGTGACGGTGCGCGGCGACGTGCCGGTCCTGCTGGGCGACGTCGCCGACATTCGCGAGGCGGCGGCGGTCCGTCGCGGCGTGGCGCACCGGCTCGAGGGCGAGGTCGTGAGCGCGCGGGTCATCAAGCAGTTCGGCGCCGACACCGTGACCGGTCGCGGCGGGCATTCGCGCAGGCGGTGGAGGACATCCGGCGCACGCCTGCCGAAAGGTGTCCAGCTGCGCATCGTCTACGACCAGTCCGCAGCTGGTGGAGTCCGCGCTCGGCGGCGTCGGCCGCGCGGTGATGCTCGGCGGCGTGTTCGTCGTGCTGGTGATCCTCGTCCTGCTGGGGAACTGTGCGGGCGGCGCTCGTCGTGACGCTGACCATTCCGCTGTCGATCGCGCTCGCCGGGCCTGCTGCTGCAGCCGCTCGACGTCGGCCTGAACACCATGACCCTGGGCGGCCTGGCCATCGCGGTCGGCCTGCTGGTCGACGCCGCGATCATCATGGTCGAGAACATCCTGCACCGGCTGGCGGGTGCCTCGACGCGCGCCGAGCGGCGCGAGCGGGCGCTGTCGGCGGCGATCGAGGTCGCGCGGCCGATCGCCTTCGCGACGCTGATCGTCATCGTCGTGTTCCTGCCGCTCTTCGGCATGACCGGCATCGAAGGCCGCATGTATCAGCCGCTGGCGGCGGCGGTCATCGCGGCGATGGCCGCCGCGCTGGTGCTGGCGGTGACGCTGGTGCCGATCGTCGCGGCCGCTGGTCCTGCGCCCGCCCGAGCCCGGGGCGGACGAAGATGTCTGCGCTGCTGCGGCTGGTCAAGCGGCGGTATCGCGCCGATGCTCGACCGCTGCCTGCGCGCACCCGCGGCTCGTCGCTGCTGGTCACCGTGCTGCTCGCCGTGCCAGTCGCTGGCCCTCGGCGCTCGTCGTCGGCAGCGACTTCATGCCGCAGCTCGACGAAGGCGCGTTCCTGCTGCAGACGGTGCTGCCGCCGAAGCCGTCCCTCGACGAAGTCGATCGCCTGAACCATCGGGTCGAGGACGTGCTGCGCGCAGGTGCCGGAGGTCGAGGACGTCGTCCGCCGAACCGGTCGGGCCGAGCGGACCGAAGATCCGATGCCGCACACGCTGTCGGACGTGCTGGTCGTGCTGAAGCCGGACCGGGCGCGCGACCTCGCGGCGATCGAAGACGACATGCGCGAGCGGCTGGAGCGCCTGCCCGGCGTCGCCGTGCTGTTCACGACGCCGCTGGGGATGCGCATCGACGAGGGGCTCGGTGGCACGCCGGCCGACCTCTCGGTCCGCATCTTCGGTCCGGACCTCGACGAGCTGGCGCGGCTGGCGGAGCAGGCCGAGCGGATCATGGCGCGGTGTCGAGGGCCTCAGCGACCTCCGCGCCGAGCAGCTGACCGGCCTGCCGCAGCTGCAGATCGCCGTCGACCGGCGAGGCCGCGGCGCGCGTCGGCCTGGCGCCGGGTGACGTGATTCGCGCCATCAGCGTCGGCCTCGTCGGCGAGGAGGCGTCGCAGATCTGGATCGGGCAGCGTCGCTTCGACCTCGTGGTCCGCCTGCGGGACGACCGGCGCGACAGCCTCGACGGCGATCCGCACGCTGCTGATCGACGGCCACGACGGGACCAAGATTCCGCTCGGCCAGCTGGCGGAGATCACGCCAGACGTTCGGCCCGGCCGCGATCCGGCGCGAGGCCGGCACCCGCCGGATCGCCGTCGAGGCGTCCGTCACCGGCCGCGATCTGGGCGGCGCCGCGGCCGAAGTGCGCGAGCGCCTGACGGCGCAGCTGAAGCTGCCCGCCGGCTACTTCTTCGATCTGGCCGGCCGCGTCGAGAGCCAGGCGCGCGCGTCCCGCGCGCTTGACGATGGCCATCTGGCGGCGCTCTTCGGCGTGTTCCTGCTGCTGAACATCGCCCTCGGCTCGGCGGTCGAAGCGTCGCTGATCCTGGTGACCGTGCCGATCGCGTTCGTCGGCGGCATCCTGGCGCTGCTGGCCGCAGGCGAGACCTGGAACGTGTCGTCGCTCGTCGGCCTGATCGGCCTGTTCGGCATCGCCGTCCAGAACAGCCTGGTGCTGGTCACGCAGACGCGGGGCCTCGAGCAGGACGGCCGGGAGATCGAGGAGGCGGTGCGCGAGGCCAGCATCGGCCGCGTGCGACCGAAGCTGATGACGGCCGGAACGGCGACCCTGGGCCTGCTGCCGCTGCTGGTGCTGCCGCTTGCACGGCACGGAGATCGAGCGCCCGCTGGCGATCGTGATGATCGGCGGACTCGTGACGTCGACGCTGTTCACGCTGCTCGTGCTGCCGACGTTCTACCTGCAGGTGCACCGTTGGCTTCGTGCGCGAGAGGCGCGCCGTCTGGCTGCGGAGCGCGTGGCCGAGGCGACGACATGACCAGCCACGGCCATTCGCACGCGCACGGCGCCGAGGCGAGCGTTCGCGCGCTCGCGTGGACGCTGGGTCTCGTCCTGGCATACACCGCCGCCGAGGTCATCGGTGGCTTGATTTCGGGTTCCCTCGCGCTGCTGGCTGATGCCGGCCACATGCTGTCCGATGCGGCGGCTATAGGGCTCACGCTGTTCGCGATTCGCGTCGCCCGGCGTGCGCCGACGCCGATGCGGACCTTTGGCTACTTCCGGGCCGAGATCCTGGCGGCCCTGGTCAACGGATCCACGCTCGTGGGTATCGCCTTCGTGATTCTCGTGGAGGCCGTGCAGCGGCTGCGGCAACCGGTCGCCGTCGAAGGGCCGCTCATGCTCGCAGTCGCGTGCGGCGGGTTGGCAATCAACGTCGCCGGGCTGTTCCTGTTGCGGGCAGGCAAGAGCGCGAGCCTCAACATGCGTGGCGCCTGGCTCCACGTGCTGACCGATGCGCTCGGCAGCGCGCAAGCCATCGGCGCCGCTCTTCTGATCTGGGTGTTCGGGTGGACCTGGGTGGACCCGGTGGCGTCCATACTGATCGCCCTGCTGGTCGTGTATTCCGCGTGGGCCCTGCTCCGGGAGTCGGTCAGCGTCCTGATGGAGGGGACGCCGGCAGATATCGATCCCGAGGTCGTTCGCACGGCCCTCCGAGGCATTGGTGGTGTGACCGATCTCCATGACTTCCACGTGTGGAGCATCACCAGCGGCTTCGTCGCCCTGTCGGCGCACCTGGTCGTTCCCGCCGACGCAGATGTCCCTGATGTCCTGCGCCGCGCCGAAGCGTGTCTGGCAGACCGCTTCGAGATTCGCCACTCCACCCTGCAGGTCGACGTCGGCGGCCCGTGCGGTCACGTCCACCACGATGTGCACTGACCCGGCCACCAATCCTCGCTCCGAGCTGCGGCGGTGGTGCTATGTTCAAGCCCGCCCATGGCCCTCAGCGCTGGAACTCGCCTCGGCATCTACGAGGTCGGCGCGCTGCTCGGCGCCGGCGGCATGGGCGAGGTCTATCGCGCCCGCGACACCCGGCTGCACCGCGACGTCGCGCTGAAGGTGCTGTCCGGAACGCTGGCAGCCGACCCCGAGCGTCTGGCCCGCTTCGCCCGCGAGGCGCAGCTCCTGGCGTCGCTGAACCATCCGGCGATTGCCCAGATTTACGGGTTCGAAGAGCTCCCAGCGGGCGCGGACCCGCCGGTGTCTGCCCTCGTCCTGGAGCTCGTCGAAGGCCGGACGCTCGCCGACCGGATCGCCGAAGGTCCCGTTCCGATCGCCAAGGTTCTCGTGATCGCCCGGCAAATCGCGTCGGCACTCGAGGCCGCTCACGCCGCCGGCATCATCCACCGCGATCTCAAGCCGGCCAACGTCAAGGTCTCGGCGGCGGACGAGGTGAAGGTCCTCGATTTCGGCCTGGCCAAGGGGCCTGTCGCGCGCGCCTCCAGCGACGAGGCGACCCGCGCGGCGCGTGTCGCCACGACGCAGGTCGGCACCGTGCTGGGGACCGCCGCCTACATGGCACCGGAGCAGGCGCGGGCGCTGGCGGCGGACGAACGGTCCGACATCTGGGCCCTCGGGGTGGTCGTCTACGAGATGCTCACCGGGCGGCGGCCCTTCGCGGGCGACACCACCTCCGACACGATTGCCGCCGTTCTGCGCGCCGACATCGACTGGGATCGGCTGCCGTCCGACACGCCGGACGAGCTGCGCCGGCTGCTCCGACGCTGCCTGCAGCGCGATCCGCAGCAGCGGCTGCAGGCGGCCGGCGACGCTCGCCTGGTGTTCAGCGACCTCGAGCGGGAGCCGCTTCCGGAGCAGTCCCGGGGAAGGCACCGCCTTCGCCGATCGACATGGTTCGTCGCGGGGGGTGTCCTTGCTGCGGCTCTGGCGACGGTCGTCGCGGCGGGCGCCTGGCTCGGCCGGCGCTCCGACGCGGACGCGACGAGCCGCATCATCCGCTTCGCCATCGAGCCCCCGGCCGAGGTGACGTCGATCACGAACGTCACGCTGCCGGCCGACGGCCGGTTCGTGGTGTTCGAGGGGCGCGTCGGCGGCGAGACCCGGTTGTTCCTGCGCATGCTCGATGCGCTCGACACGAGAGCGCTGCCGGGCACGGAAGGCGGGCGCTGGCCCTTCGTGTCGCCGGACGGCCTGTGGGTCGGGTTCTTCCGCGACGGGCAGATGTTGAAGGTCTCCACGCAGGGCGGCGACCCGCTGTTCGTCTGCGAGGCGGCGACCGGGCCGGGGGCGACGTGGGCGGCCGACGGCCGCATCATCTTCTCGCGGACCTGGCTCTCCGGCCTGTCGATCGTGTCGGCCGACGGGGGTCAGCCGACGGCGCTGACCACGCCCGACCCGTCGAAGCATGAAATCGGCCACTGGTGGCCGTCGATGCTGCCCGACGGGCGCGTGCTGTTCACGGTCGCGGCGGCCGGATCCGGCTTGAACGACGATCACGTGGCGCTGCTGAATGTGGCGGACGCCCGATACCAGGTCCTGTTCCAGGGCGCGCGGGCTTCGTGGATTCGCTCGGGTCACGTGCTGTTCTTCCGGGCCGGGCGCTACGAGGCCGTGCCGTTCTCGGTGTCGACCGGGCAGGTCACCGGCGCAGCGGTGCCGGTGCTCGACGACGCCCAGGACTTCGATCCGGCTGGCGACCTGCCGCAACCGATGGCGACCGCCGCCCACGGGCACCATCGCCTACCTCGCCGGTCCGCTGCGTGCCGAGCAGCCGCCTGACGTGGATCGGCCCGGACGGCACCTTCACCCCGCTGCCGTTCGCTCCGCGGCCGTTCGTCAGCCTTCGCATCTCGCCGGACGGCCGTCGCGTCGCCACGGCCAGCCTCGAAGCGGGACGCCTGTTGATCCGGCTGTTCGACCTGGACCGGGGCACGGACGATGTTGCGCGAATCGCGGCGATGAACTGGAACCCCGTCTGGCTGCCGGATGGCCGCCTGTCGTTCACCAGCATGCGGAAGGGCGATTTCGACGTCTACGTGAAGGATGTCGACTCGAGTGTCCCGGAGACGGCCGTGCTCGCCGGTCCTGATGATACGGACCCGGTCGCGTGGACCCGCGACGGCCGCCTGGTGCTGCAGGGCTCCGAGCCGGACGGCGTCTATCCGCTGAAGCTCCTCGACCCGCGCAAGCCGGGGGCGCCGCAGCGGCTGACGCAGGAGTACGCGGATGGCGGGTCGCTGTCGCCCGACGACCAGTGGCTGATCTACCACACCGCCAACAGCGGACGTCCGCGGATCCACGTGCGGCCGCTGGACGGGACGGCGCCCGCGGTCGCGCTGTCGTCAGTCGCCGGCGAGTTCCCGACGTTCCTTCGCGACGGGCGCCAGCTCGCGTTCATGCGCGACTCGCAACTGATCGTCCGATCGTGGCGCGATCGCGACGGACGCTTCGAAGCCGGCCCGGAGCAGCATGCTCGCGACGCTGGCCTACGGCTCCGGCTGGCTGTTCAGCGCCCCGTTCGACTCGATGGCCGACGGCCGGCTGCTGGGCCTCGTACGTACCGCCACGGCCGGGCCGCCCCGCATCCGTGTCGTGCTCGAGTGGGATCGCGAGCTCAGTGCGAAGATCGCTGCCGCGGCGCGGTGACGGCGCCTGCCTCCGCAGGGACTCCCCGGCCTTCAGGCGCGAAGCGCGATCCACCGATCGTGAGCGCGAGCAGACCGGGTGCCCAGGCCGCAGCCCAGGCGGCGAACTGCACCACGTAGTTCCTGCCGGTCGCGGGCGGGCGGCCCCACAGCGTGTTCATGACCAGGTAGAACGCCACCCCGCTGAGGACGGCGGCCAGCAGTCCGCGCAGCGCCACCTCTCCCCATGGCCGCCGCCGAGGCGCCCGCAGCCAACGTCCGTCGAGCCATGCGACCAGCAGCCACATCGCGACCCATGAGGCGGGAATCGCCGTGCCATAGGTCCGCCGATCCACGAGCGCGACCAGCAGGTAGTAGATGAGGGCGCCGCCGACCCCGGCGAGCGTGCCGATTGGCAGGCCCTTCGCCACTCTGCCGGCATCGAGCCCGAGCACGGCCCCGACCGCCGTCAGCAGCACCGCGCCATGGATGATGCCCGTCACGATGCTGTGGCGGACCTGCAGGGTGTACCAGGTGTAGTCGGCCAGCGTCGCGATGAGCGCGACACCGAGGATGCCCGCACCGATCTTCATCATCGCTCAGTCCTCAAGGGCCCGGTCGGCGCGGGCTCACTCCGATGGCGTCAGCCAGCCGCCGACCCTCTGCGAGGAACACCGTCCGCTTGGAGCATTGCATTTGAACGTGAACGTCGGCGCGGCCTGCGCGTTCGGTGAGACGCCGCGCTCGACCCACGACAGTCCACAGCCACGCACGCACCGAATGGTCGTCTCGCCGGCAGGCGCGTCGACCACGATCTCGAAGGTAGGTTGCGACGTCTGCGCTCGTCCGGCTACCCAGCCGAGGCAGAGGCATGCGGCAACGGCGGCGAGTCGAACGCTGGCGCGAATCATGTCCGTCCTCCATCCGTTCATGTCTGGGCTTGGCTAACCCCCTGAGTAGGCTATATCAAGGCGCTGCCTTCGACGCGCCACTTCCTCCGAACTGATCGAAGCGGCAAGGCGGCCGAGTGCTCGCGGCTCCCGGCGTCCCGGACACGGCTTGATGTAGGCTCGCCACACCCTCATGGCCGAACCTTCGCGCGCCGTAGACGTGACGGGCATGCTGCGGGCGTGGCACCTGGGAGATGAGGATGCGCTCACGCGCCTCATTCCGCTCGTGTATCAGGAGTTACGCCGCGTGGCCCGGGCGCGGCTCCGCACCGAACCTCCCGGCCACATCCTCCAGACGACAGCCCTGGTGCACGAAGCCTATCTGAGGCTGGTTCAGGTCGATCGCATGAGCGTGCGCGATCGGGCGCACCTCCTCTCGCTGGCGGCCCGCCTGATGCGACAGGTCCTGGTCGACGTCGCGCGCAAACGACGGACGGTCAAACGCGGCGGCGACGTGGTCCGGGTGAGCCTGAGCGACGTGGCTGTTCCGGCCGAGGCGTCGGCGATCGATGTGCTGGCGCTGGACGAGGCCCTCGGCGAGCTCACGAGCCTCGATCCGCGTCTCTGCCAGGTCGTCGAGCTCAAGTTCTTCGCCGGACTGAGCATCAGTGAGGCCGCCGAGGCCTTGGGGGTCTCGACGGCGACGGTCGAACGCGATTGGACCGTCGCGCGGGCGTGGCTCCAGGAACGGCTGGCGCAGGGGCCGGGCCGGCGGCCGGACGGCCAGTGACGGTTCGCGCCCAGGCGCGTGATGGAGCCGGACGGGATTCTGCGCTTACCCAGGCAAGAGAGGCTGGGACACGCATGAATTACGAAGCCGACTATGTGGTGGTGGGTGCCGGCGCGGCCGGTTCGGTGGTGGCCGCACGACTGGCGGAGGACGGGACGCGCTCGGTGATTGTCGTCGAAGCCGGACCAGACAACACCGCGGATCCGACCATCGTCGCCGCCGCCAAGTTTCCGTTCCTGCTCGACATGCCTGCGGCCGTCGGCCCCCACCCGTCGCCAAGTCATTGGGGGTTCGTGTCGAAGCAGAACGGCAAGGACTACTGCTACCCCCGAGGCACCGGCCTGGGGGGCTCCACCAACCATCACGCGACGGTGGACGGCCGCGGGTCGCCCCTCATCTACGACGAGTGGGCGCGGCAGACCGGCGACGCCCGGTGGAGCTACGAGCGCCTGCGCCCCGTCTTCAAGAAGATGGAGAACTTCGACGTGCCGTACGTCGATGAAACGGTGCATGGCAAGGCCGGCTGGCTGCATATCAAGCGGGCGAAATTGGAGAGGGGCTTCCAACCCGACCTGCTGCACGTCGCGATGCAGGAGTGCGGGATGCCGTTCCGGCACGATTTCTACAACGACTCGAGGAACTATGCCGGCATCGGGTGGAGCGACATGCAGGTGCACAACGACGGCCGCCGCTCGAATGCCGCCGTCGACCTCCTGCTGCCCACGCTCGAGAAGACGCGATCGAGTGGCTGGAACAACCTCCAGGTTCTGACCGACAAGCTCGTCGCCCGCGTCCTCTTCGAGGGGCGCCGGGCCGTCGGCGTGGAGGTCGTGGACGCACCGCGCGCCTACAAGGCCGATGCGGCGCACCGGTCGAGCGTTCAGGCCGCCAACAGGGTGACGATCACAGCGAAGAAGGAAGTCATCCTCTGTGGCGGGGCGATCAACAGCCCGCAGCTCCTGATGCTGTCCGGCATCGGGCCGAAGGACCATCTCACGCAGCACGGGATCACGGTGATCAAGGACCTGCCTGGAGTCGGGCAACACCTCCAGGACCACGCCGAAGTCGGCCTCGTCTTCCACATGAAGAACCTGCCGGACAAGTTGTGGAGGTGGCAGTCGACGCTGCTGGCCGAGGCCGGCCCGCAGTATGCCGCCAATGCCGATCCCTCGTCGCTCACCGAGAACCACATCCCGCTCGTCATGGACTGGTTCAGCGGATTCGATGCGCCGGACCCGATGCATCCCGATCTCCACATCCACGTGTTCAACGCCTTCTTCCGGGACTTCAACTTCAACCCGCAGCGGTGGGCCGACCCCGATCCGCTGAAGGCGTCCTATCTCGACGAGTTTCTCACCCAGATCGACCCGACGACGCCCAAGGCCTTCGCGACGTTCCTGATCGAGTGCGTGAAGCCGGCCCCCCCAGGTGGTCGGATCACGCTCTGGAACGCCGACCCGACCGAGCCGCCGATGGTGGATATGGGGCTGCACACGGCGGATGCCGATCTGACGCGCCTGGCGATGGGGATCGAGCTGCTGCGAAAGGTGATGGCGCATCCGATCCTTCGACAATACGAGGCGGCAGAAGTGCTGCCGGGACCGTCGTACGAAACACGCGAGCAGCTCGAAGATTACCTCCGCCGGTATTCCGCCTTCGGTCATCACATGAGCGGCACGGCGAAGATGGGCCGCCCCGGCGATCCCATGGCGGTCGTCGACGCGGAATGCCGCGTGTGTGGCGTGGACGGCCTTCGTGTCTGTGATGCGTCGATCTTTCCGGAGCTTCCCGCCTACAACACCTCGCGCCCGTCCTACCTGGTGGGCGAGGTGCTGGGCGAACTGTTGACTGGCCGAAGTGGGAGGGATGCCGTGGCTGTCGACGCCGAGCCCGTGCCGGCCTTGATCGGTTGACGCCTACGCGGGCCGGCGCGCGTTGAAGCGCTGCATGAGATCGGCGAAACGTGGATCGGCGCGGAGCGACCCGAGGTCGAACATCCATGTCTGGAAGACCGCCAGCAGCACGTCCCGCCCTTCCACGGCGACAACACAGGACGCCATCGCGGCTTCATGGTCGCCGAGTGCCGCCTCGCACACGGCCAGGGCGAACGGAGGCACGTACTCCCGCTCCCGGCGCGCCAGCAGCCCGTCGTAGACGGCGCGCGCCGCTTCGGGGCGACCGCTCTTCACGTAGGTCGGCACAATCTGGAGCATCACCCAGATGTTGTCGGGCAACTCCCCCCGGAGCTGCTCCAGCACCGTGAGCGCCTCTGTGAATTGCCCGTTCCAATGATGCGCGATGGCCAGTTCCCAGCGCCCGATGAACGACTGCGGGTCGTGTCCCACGGCCGTCTTCGCGTAGGCGAGGGCACGATCGGGCCGACCAATCGTGCCACACGCAAGGGACAGAACCAGCGCCGCGTAGGCCGACAGCGGATCGTCCTCGAGCGCCTGGCCAGCCTGCGCCAGGCCCTCGTCGAGCCGGCCGACGGTCCACTGCAGATAGAAGAGCGCGTACCAGCACCGCGCCTGGATGTACTTCGGGTTCAGCGCCAGGGCCTGGAGGAACTCCCGTTCGGCCTTGGGGAAATCGCGTTCCCACATGAGCGACGCGCAAGCGAGCGCATTGTGCGCTTCCGCCGACCCCGGATCGATCGCGAGCGCGCGGGTCGCTGCGGCCAGCGCTTCCGGCATCGCCCGGTCGGGACGGTCGTAGCCGCTGTAGCACAGGACGGTGTAGGCGTCCGCGAGACCGGCCCAGGCTTGCGCGTATTGCTTGTCGAGCGCGACCGCCGTCTTGAAGCGTTCCAGCGCCCTGGCGATCCAGGGCCCCCGCCGATACAGCATGGCCCGGCCCTGGAGGTAGGCCTGGTACGCCTCCATGTTCGTGGTCGTCACCTTGACGAGCCGCGCCGCATCCGCGATGGCGAACTCGACTTTCAGCCGCCGGACGATCGCGCGCGCGATCTCGTCCTGCACGTCGAAGATGTCGGCGAGATCACGATCGAAGCGCTCCGACCAGATCTGGAAGCCGTTCGACGCGTCGACGAGCTGCGCCATCACCCGCACGCGACCGGCCGCCCATCGCACGCTGCCCTGGAGAAGGTGGCGCACATGCAGGCGCCTGGCGATCTCGCCGATCTCGACCGACTTGCCCTTGAAGGAAAAGGACGATGTGCGCGCGGCCACGTGCAGGCCGGTGAGCTGCGTGAGCGCGTTGATGATCTCCTCGGCGACGCCATCACCGAAGTACTCGGTATCCACGTCGGCGCTGCTGCTCGTGAAGGGCAGGACGGCAATCGAGGGCGTCTCGCTGTGCGGCGCGACGCCAGCCAGTTCGAGCGCGTGCACGACGTCCTCCATGGTCTGGAAGCGCCCGGCGGGTGCCTTCGCCAGGCACGTGCGGATAATCGGCTCGAGCGGCGAGGCCGGCCACAGGGGGAGCGGATCGTCGCGCAGGATGGCGCTGAGCACCTGCGGCGTCGTCGTTCCGGGAAAGGCGCGACTGCCCGACACCATTTCGTAGAGCACCGCGCCAAAACTGAAGATGTCGGACCGCGCGTCGAGGCGACATCCCTGCGCCTGCTCGGGCGACATGTACGCCACGGTGCCGACGACGGTCCCTTCACTCGTGACCGTCACGTCCGATCCATCGGCGATGGAGCGCGCCAGGCCGAAGTCGAGCAGCTTCACGCCCCCCGCCGTGGTCATCACATTGGCCGGCTTGATGTCGCGGTGCAGAATGCCGTGCCGATGGGCCGTGGCGAGCGCCATCGCGATCTGCAAGGCCAGCCGCCGCGCCTCGTCGCCGGGTCATGGGGCCGTGCAGTATGGCGCCATCGACGTACTCCATCACCAGGAAGTCGATGTCGTCCGCGCTGCCGATGTCGTAGATCGTGCAGATGTGGGGATGATTCAGCGCTGCGACGGCTCGCGCTTCGCGCTCGAACCGCTCGCGGGCCCGCGAGTCGCAGGCGTCCAGCGAGGAAAGAACCTTGACGGCGACCGTGCGGTCGAGCCGCGTGTCGCGGGCCTTGTAGACGTCGCCCATCCCGCCGGCGCCGAGGCGGGATATCAGCTCGTAGGGCCCCAGGCGTGTGCCTTCCAAATGTGGCCTGGGCAGGGACTCGACGATCGGCGCCGGCCCGTCGAGAAAGCTATTCGCCTGATCGTGTGCCGCGAGCAGGTCCTCGACACGACCAGCGAGCTCCCGATCCGCGCCGCACGCCGTCATGACGTGCGTACGGCGCGCCTCGGCCGACAGCGGCAGCGCCGCCTCGAAGATCGCCCTGACCCGGGGCCAACCGCCTGGCGTGGGCTCCATAATGAAGAGGCAGAAGCGTCATTGTAGGGGCAAGAGGTTCAACCCGGCTCGCTATACTGCTACTTCCACCCGCGTTGCGCTGGAGCCGCCCATCACATGCGACGCCTGTTCCTCGCGCTCCTCCTCATCGCCGCAGCCGTCGCTGCCGGCGGCCGCCCAGTCCACCGCCATCAACGGGGCGATCGAAGGCGTCGTCACCGACGACTCCGGTGCCGTGCTGCCCGGCGTCACCGTGACGACCACCAACCTCGACACCGGCGACACCCGCGTCGTCGTCAGCAACGACAGCGGTCTCTATCGCGCGCCGCTGCTGCCGCTCGGCCGGTACAAGGTCGAGGCCGAGCTGGCGGGCTTCAAGAAGCTGGAGCAGACCGGCATCAACCTCTCGGCCGGCCAGACCGCCGTCCTCAACCTGAAGCTGGGGGTCGGCGCCGTCAGCGAGACCATCTCGGTCACCGCCGACGCGCCGCTCGTCGACGCTCGGCAAGATCGAGCAGGGCCGCACGCTGAGCGAGGCCGAGATCAAGACGCTGCCGCTCACCTCGCGGAACCCGTACAACTTCGCCCTGCTGCAGCCCGGCGTCGTCGGCTTCGAGAACCCGGAGTTCGGCGCGACGCGCCTCACCTCGAACGGGGCGCTGCTCCGCGTCAACTACCAGATCGACGGCAGCAACAACACGCAGAAGGACCGCGCCGGCCTGCGCCAGATGCCGATGTCGGAAGTGATGATCCGCGAGGTCAAGGTCGTGACCTCCGGCTACGCGCCCGAGTTCGGCCAGACCATGGGCCTCATCTACAACGCCATCACGCCGTCCGGCACCAACACGTACAAAGGCCAGGCCAGCTACCGCTTCCAGCGGCAGTCGATGGTCTCGCTTCCCGTTCTTCTTCGTCGGCCCGCGCACCGATACCACCAAGCCGCCCACCAAGGTGAACGTCACGACCGCTGACATCGGCGGCCCGGTCGTGAAGGACCGGACCCATTTCTTCGCCGGCGTCGAGCGCACCGAGCGCGATCTGTCGGGCCAGAGCATCATCACCATCCCGTCGGCCACGGCGCAGGTGCTCGGGATCCCCGACGCGCGCTACATGGACCGGGTCGCCGACGCCAAGTTCGCGATCGGCAAGGTCGACCACCAGGTGAACGGCGCCAACCGCCTCTCGGTGCGCTACCTGTTCTTCGATCAGGGCATCACCAACAACGTCGCCGGCGGCATCACCTCGGTCGAGCGCGGCACCGACTTCACCGACCGGCAGCACTCGACGTCCGCGCAGCTCGTCTCGACGATCCGGCCGACGCTGCTCAACGAGCTGCGCGTGCAGTACGCGACGCGGGCCCAGGGCCGCACGGCCGGTGACCGCGCCGGCACCGGCCCGGCGGTGACGATCACCAACGTCGCCAACTTCGGCGGGGCCATCGGCGCGCTGACCGATGCCGGCTTCGCCTTCACGCAGGACGTCGGCCAGATCACCGACAGCCTGACGTGGCTGCGCGGCGTCGCATGCCTTCAAGGCCGGGTTCGACGTTCAGCACGTCGTCCGACACGCGCACCAGCACCCAGTTCCAGCTCTACACCTTCGCCAACACCGCCGCCTACCTCGCCGCCAGGAGCGGCGCCAATCCGTTCGGCTACAACACCTTCGCGCAGTACTTCGGCGAGCCGGACCTCGACTTCTCGTCGAACCTCTACGGGCTCTTCGTCCAGGACGACTGGCGGCTGGGCGACTCGTTGAAGCTGCTCTACGGCCTGCGCTACGACCTCTACGACGTGCCGGCGCCGCTGGCCGACGCGCCATTCGCGGCCTCGCGCGACTTCAGGGTCGACACGAACAACGTCGCCCCGCGCCTCGGCCTGGTGTGGACGGCCGGCGCCGACCGCCGCACCGTCGTGCGCGTCAACACCGGCCTGATGTACGACCAGGCGATCCTGGCCAGCTACGAGCAGGCCCTCATCAACGACGGCACCAACACCCGGGCCGCGGCCAGCTTCCAGCCGACGTCGCCCGGCGCGCCCGCCTTCCCCAACGCGCTGTCGGCCGGTGCCGGCGCCACGCCCAACACGCTGACGACGGTCTCACCCGAGTTCTCGGTCGCCCGCAACTGGCAGAACAACCTGCAGGTCGAGCGGCAGCTCGGCGATCGCTTCGCCGTGTCGCTCGGCGGCTCCTACGCCCGGGGCACGCGGCCTGCCCGTGCTCAGCAACGTCAACGCCATCAACCCGACCGGCCGGCTGGCCGACGGGCGGCCGATCTACAGCACGGCGCAGAACGCCTCGACGCGGCTCGACCCCCGCTACAACGTCATCAACATGTTCCAGTCGATCGGCGAGTCGACCTACAAGAACCTGACGGCGCAGGTCACCGGCCGCCGTCTGTGGGGCACCCAGTTCGACCTCGCCTACACGCTCGGCAAGAGTGAGGACAATGCCCCGATGCCCGGGGCCCTGTCGCTGCAGGGCGACGCCGGCCGCACCAACCCCGAGAGCCTCGACTTCGACAGGGGCCCCAACGTGCTCGACCAGCGCCACACCTTCACCGGCAGCATCGTGGCGCAGCCGACGATCGCCGGCGGCAGCGCGTTGGCGCGCGGGCTCGTCAACGGCACCATCGTCGGCCTGGCGATGCAGTTCGCCAGCGGCGTGCCGATCAACCTGCGCGCCAACCCCGGCGAGATCAACAACGACGGCGTCAACAGCGACCGCCCGGCCGGGTATTCCGCGCAACTCGATCAACCTGCCGGCCCGCTACAACGTCGACCTCCGCGTGTCGCGTCAGGTCGGTCTCGGCGGCGGTCGCAAGGCCGAGGTGCTGGCCGAGGTCAGGAATCTCTTCAACACCGTCCAGTGGTCGGCGGTCTCGAATGCGTCGCTCGTCGTCACCGCGGCGACCGGCTTGCCCACCGGCACGGTGCCGACCAGCGGCAGTCAACTGCTGCCGTCGGCCGGCTACGAGCAGCGGCAGCTCCAGATCGGCTTCCGCTTCGTGTTCTAGCGCGAGGATCATCGCTGCGCCGCTTGTCGAGTCCTCCGCATCGGTCGCACCTTCTGCGTCGTGGATGCGCCCGAGGCTATCGCCGGTGGTGTCGCAGCCACTGCAGCGCCCGCTCGACCACGGTATCGACACCGTTGGCGGCGTCGGCCGGCCGCAGCCAGACCGGCTCGTCGACGGGAAACTCGCGGTGGGTGAGATAGACACCGTCCTGGGCGGAAAAGAAATTGCCCTCCGCGATGCGCGCGTACCAGTCGGGATGCAGGTCGATCGAGGTGCCGCTGCCCAGCGCGGGCTGGGTGGGGTAGGCGAACGCGGTCGCTGTCGACTTGCCGAAGGTGCGCGCCCGGCGCGGGAATGTCATCCAGAAGGCACTGAGGTCGCCGGCACTGAGCGCGCCCGGCCCCACCAGCACGGCCACAGGGCCATCGTAGGCGTCGGCAATGCGTTCACCCGTCACCGGGTCGATGTCGAGACGGTAGTCGCGAGGGCGCTCCAGCCGCTTCATGCTGAAGTGGCGGTTCGGGTCGTCGCGCACGTCCGAGCCAACCGTCTGGGTCGGACGGGACACCAGTGCGCCGATGCCCTGCAGCGGCGCCTTGGCGAAGCCGCCCATGTTGAAGCGGAGGTCGACGATCAGCCCATCGACACGTGCGATCTGGGTGAGGGCGCGCACCGCATCGGCGAACTCCTGGCCGACGGTCGTGCTCCCGCCCGGCCGGCCCCAGCTCCACACGTAGATGTAGCCGATCCGCGTCCCCTCGACGATGCCATACGACACCGGCGCCGCGAACGGGTCGGCCGGCTTGGGCACGCCGGCCACCGCCAGTTGCTCCGAACAGAAGTCGAACCATATCGGGCCGGGCATCAGGCTGGTCGGTGTGTGGACGATCTCCCCCGAGGGCTTCCTGATGTCCATCACGCTGAAGAGATGCCAGTTGGTCGCCGCCGCCATGTCGAAGGAATGCTGGAACGACGTGGGCGACGACCCCCACCAGAGCGGCCACAGCGGGATCTCTTCCTGGAGCAGCCGCCGCCACAGGCGCCGCCACGGCTGGCCGTCGTATCCGATGACGACGTCGCCTGGCGCGAGGCCGAGCGGGTGGTCGGGAACCGCCGCGTAGATGAGCGCCGACCCGTCCGGCAGGGCGGTCGCGCACGTGCCCGAGGGATCGGCCACCCACGCCCCGACGGCAAGGAGCGGAACACCGCGTACCGGCACGGTGTTTACATTCACCTGCACGTCGAGCGGTTGCGTGTGGCTCTCGCCGAGGGCCAGCGCCAGGTGGTTCATGATGGCGGCCATGCGTCCGCGGCTCACGCCCGCTTCGATCTCAGGGCGGTATTTCTGGCGCAGTGCCCGCCAGTTGACCTGGATGCCTTGGAAGGCCGCGAACTTGGCGTCCGTGTAGGCCCAGAACCGGTCGAAGATCTGCAGCTTGACCTCGGTGGACGGGCCCTCGCCCCAGTAGGCGTCGGTCGCCCGTCGACGTTCGTCGGCCGAGAGGGCGGGCAACCCGGCGAGCGCCAGTCGCCGCGCCGGCGTCGCGGCCAGATCCATGCGGGCGCGGACCTGCCAGCTGTTGTCGGCGGTCAAGTCGGCCGCGGGACCTTGGGGCGTGTTTCCGGGGACCAGCGCCGCACACGCGGCCATCGCCAGACCCAACAGCCACGGCGTTCCCGCCCGGTTCCTTCGGCGCGTCATGTTGAGCTCCTTCCGCACGATCGATGCGCGAAGCGGCGGCGACTCTGACAGGTTGCCGTGGCCGAATCACCACCTGTTCAGGTGGGCATCTCGTCTCCGCCCGATGTATGGTGCTCATCTCCGGCGGCGTGTCGGGTGACCCGGCATCGCTGTGGCGTGGACCAAGGATGAACGCACCAGTGCGGTGGACATGGCTGCCGTTGCTGCTGATCGGCGTCGCCGCCGTCCGCGCGCAGCCGACGGCCACCGATCGTGCTCGATCACGCCCGCCTGATCGACGGCACCGGCGCTCCGCCCCGCGACGACATGCGCATCGTCGTCCGCGGCGATCGCATCGTCTCGGTGCAGCGGGACGGCGAACCTGGAGCCGGCGATCCCGCCGGACGCCGAGCGGATCGACCTGGCCGGGCGTGTCGTCATGCCGGGCCTGATCGATTTGCACTTCCACGTCGAGCGCGATCCGAAGCTGGCCATCCGGCAGCTGGCCAACGGCGTGACGTCGTTCCGCGACCCCGGGCAATGGATCGATCAGTTCGACTCGCTGAAGGCGATCGTGCGCACGGAGCGGCTCGCCGGCCCGCGCATGGCGCTGGCCGGCCCGCACATCGACGGTGAACGCCCGGCGTATCCGCTCGATGCCACGGTCGCGCGCGATCCCGAAGAAGCGCGACGCGCCGCCGAACGCAACATCGCCGATGGCGCCACGGCGCTGAAGATCTACTTCCGCCTGCCCCTCGCGAGCGCGATGGCCGTGGTGCGTGTGTGCCAGGCGCACGATGTGCCGTGCACCGCGCATCTCGAGATCCTCGACGCCCGCGATCTGCTCCTCGCCGGCCTCGATGGCCTCGAGCACATCACGTCGCTGGGCACCGGCGTCGTTCCGTTCCGGCGCGCCGAGCGGTATCGACAGGCGGTGCTCGCCGACAACGACGCGCGGCGCGAGGGCCGCTACGCCCTGTTCGCCGACGCCGACCTGTCCGGCGCCGAGGCGGAACGGCTCTACCAGGTGCTCGAGCGCACGCGTCCGTTCGTCAATCCGACCCTGGCGGTGTTCGAGGTGCGGGCCGGCACCGCCGCGCGAAGACGCACGCAGGACCCGGCGATCGACCTGAAGGGCTTCTCGCAGATGAAGGCCCTCACGCTGGCGGCCTTCCGGCACGGCGCCCGCCTCACCCTCGGCGGGCACAGCTCGGTGCCGTTCGCCGGACGCGGAGAAGCCCCCTGGCGCGAGATGGAGCTCCTGGTCGAGTCGGGGCTGACGCCGATGCAGGCGATCACGGCGGCGACGCAGACCAGCGCCGCCTCCTTGCGCCGCCCTACCGATCTGGGCACGGTCGAGGTCGGCAAGCTGGCCGATCTCATCGTCCTCGGCCAGGATCCGTCGCGCGACATCCACGCCATCCGCAGCGTGCAGCGCGTGATGAGCGGCGGCGCCTGGGTGGACGTCGCCCGCTATCGAACCTGGTAGAGCTGCGCGTCTCATGTCTGCGGGCGTCGGCCACGCCTGTGCTTGCAGCGGAAATCGACAGTCATAGATAGTGGGCCTCGGTCCACGCCGGATCCGGTGGCTCGGTTCCCGACCGCTCGCGAGGAGGATTCCGCTCATGGCCGCCCCTATTCGAGCCGTGCCGGCTCGCGTGTCTGCTGCTGCTGCTGGTCGTGCATCTCGCTGCTGCCGGGCGCTCTCGGCCCGGCCGCGCCGCCGCGCAGTCCACCCTGGGCACGATCCGCGGTACCGTCCGCGACGGGCTCAGGATCAGGCCGTCGGTGGCGCCGCGGTCCTGGTGACCGACGAGGACACCGGCGTGCCGCGCACCACCGAGAGCGACGGCAGCGGGAACTACGAGGTGCCGAACCTGCGCGCCGGGCGCTATCGCGTCGAGATCGCCGCGCCGAGCTTCAAGGCCTTCCAGCAGACGGCATCGTCCTGCGCGCCGGCGAGATCGTCCGCGCCGACGCGATCCTCTCGGTCGGCGAGCGCACGGAGACGGTCACCGTCACCGGCGACCCGGGCGTCATCCAGCGCGAGAGCCAGGCCATTCAGAGCGGCCTCGACGCGCAGCAGCTGCAGACGCTGCCGCAGGGCGCCCGTGACGTGCAGAGCTTCCTCTACCTGAATCCCAACATCGTCGGTGACCGCGACAACGGCTTCAAGTTCCTCGGCGCCCGCTCCTACGGCGCCACCTACATCCAGGATGGCCAGCCATCCACCGGCGGCATCTTCGGCAGCATCACCAATTCCGCGCCCGGCCTCGACGCCATTGCCGAAGTCAAGGTGCTGTCGAATTCCTACAGCGCCGAATACGGCGGGCTCGCCGGCGTCATCGTCACCACGCGCCGCGGCACCAACGCGTTCTCGGGCAGCGGCTTCTTCGACGTCAACAACGACGGGCTGAACGCGCTGCCGTATGGGCAGACGCTGGCCGGCCTGGAGCGCGGCGACCCGCTGCTCGATACGCACCAGCGCCGCTACGGCGCGACCCTCGGCGGGCCGATCGCGCGGAACAAGACGTTCTTCCTGGTGAACTACGAAGGATCCAGCCAGGCGCAGGTCGGCGGCGGCACGACGATCACCGTGCCGACGGACGCGATGCGCAACGGCGATTTCTCCGCGACGACGCTGACGATCGTCGATCCGCGGACCGGGCTGGCATTTCCCGGCAACCGGATTCCGGCCGATCGACTCGACCCGGCGGCGCAGAACATCCTGAACTTCTACTACCCGCACGCCAACGCCACGCCGCTCGCCTCCGGCCTCGGCCGGGCGCAGTACTTCGACAACCTCGAGACCGAGCGCAATCGTTGGGACGCGCGCGTCGATCATGAGCTCTCGTCCCGACACTCGGTCTTCGTGCGCGTCAGCGAACAGCGGCGCAACCCAGGCACGTCGTTCGAGCAGGCCGGCTTCCCCAACCTCGGCGTCCAGGATCGCCGCCTGAGTTCGACGAACCGTCACCGGCAGCTGGAACGCGGTGCTCGGCAGCACCGTGTTCAACGAGCTGCGCGCCGGCCTCAACCAGGATCGCGGCAATCGCAAGAGCCAGTACGACGCCACGACCGTGGCGACGCAGCTGGGCCTGCAGGTACCGTAGACGGCGGCGAATCTGCGCGGCTTCCCGGCGTTCGCGTTCCAGGGAGCGAACGCCATCCGGTCGATCACCGATCCGTCGCAGAACGCCAATCGCGATACGCGGCAGGAGCAGACGACCATCAGCGACACCCTGACCGTCGTCAAGGGCCGCCACTCCCTCAAGGTCGGCGGGTTCTACACGCGGAACCACGCCGTGGACGGCTTCTCGCTCGGCGTCAGCGGGGCGGCCGGCGCCTACACCTTCAGCGGCGCCTACAGCGGCCATTCCTTCAGTGACTTCCTGCTCGGCCTGCCGCTGCGCAGCGACGTCGGCATCAACACGCGCGGCACCTCGCCGCTCGACGCCAGAGCCCACGAGTTCGGCTTCTTCGCCCAGGACGACTGGAAGGTGAACGAAGCCCTGACCATCTTCGCCGGCGTCCGCTACGAGTATCTCGGCAACTTCGTCGAGAAGCACAACCTGCTAATCAACTTCAATCCCGTCACCGGCTCGCTCGTCCTGCCGGATGCCGGCATCGCGCGGTTCCTGTCGCCCCAGGCGATCGCGACGGTGCCGCAGGAAACGGCGGATCAGGCCGGGGTGGGGCCGAGCCTGGTCAACACCGACACCAACAACGTCAGCCCGCGCGTCGGCTTCGCTTGGCGCGTCTCGAAGTCCACCGTCGTCCGCGGCGGCACCGGACTGTTCTATCCGACCGCGGCGGCGCAGGGCGTGCGTGACGCCCTCTCGCGCTCGCCGTTCCGCTACGGCGTCCGCTACAACGCGCCGGTGCTCGCCCAGGGTTTCACCACCGGCACCGTCAGCCCGCGCAGCTTCTTCGGGGTCAACGCCGTCGACCTGAACCTGCAGAGTCCCGAGGTGCTCCAGTACAACATCACGCTCGAGCGCGAACTCGGGGCCCAGATCGGCGTCCGCGTCAGCTTCATCGGCAGCGAGATGCGCAAGCTGCTGGTCAACCGTGACCTCAACACGATGCCGGCGAGCACGACGCCCTTCGACCTCGACGATCCGGCCGATCATGCCCGGCTGCCGTATCCGAATCTCGATCCGTTCCTCAATGCGGTGCTGAACGCCGGCGACGGCTGGTTCCGGGCGCTGCAGATCGAGGCCACGCGCCGCCTGAACCGGGGCCTCTCGATCCAGGCGGCCTACACCCGCGCGGCATCGGAAAGCACGGCGCCGGACCTCGGCAACTCCAGTCTCGGCGTCGTGCAGTACAACCCCTACGATCTCGAGCAGGATCGCGGCCCCGATCCGCAGGTGCCGAAGCATCGCTTCATCATGAACGCCAGCTGGGAGCTGCCGGTCGGCCGCAGATCGGACGCACCTCCAGCAGCTGCCGGGCTGGGCCGACGCGGTGCTCGGCGGCTGGACGGTGAGCGGCATCCTCCAGGCGCGGAGCGGCAACCTGCTGACGCCGTACTTCGCCTACGGCACGGACCCGATCTATCCGGCCAACACCGGCCGCGGCCTCGAGACGGTGCCGTTCTTCGGCGAGTCCTGGCGGCCGGACGTGATCGGCTCGGTCGAAGGCGACCGCACCCGTACCAGCTGGTTCAACCCCGCGGCGTTCGCGCTGCCGGCGCCCGGCACCACCGGCAACGCCAGGCGCGGCATCATCGAAGGACCGGGCAACTGGGTGGTGAACCTGGGGCTCTACAAGACCGTCGTCCGGGCCCACGGCGCCAGCGTCGAATTCCGCGCCACGTTCGAGAACATCCTGAATCATCCACAGTTCAGCGTGAACCAGGATTCGGCCTTCCTCGACCTGACGGACTACCTGATCAACGACGTCCCGGACAACGGCGTGACCAACGTGCTGGCCAGCTCGGACACGCAGGACAACGTCGGCAGCGACGAACAGTTCGCCTCGTCGCGGATCGTCCGACTGGGCGTGCGAGTCAAGTTCTGAGAGGCCGGCGATCAGCGTGACGTCGCGGCTGGAGGCGCTCCTGACGCGGTTCCGCATCTTCGCCGTGACGATCAGGACGACGACAGCACGCGCCCCAGACTGCCGCGATAGCCGGTCATCTCGAGGTAGCCGCGTCCACGCACTGGCGCCCCCATGGCCTGGCCGGTGACGTCGATCAAGCCCTCCCAGTAGGTGATGCCGGATGATTTGCCCGTGGACAGCTCCTGGTCCGCCAGCGGGGTGGTCACCTCGAGCGTCAGCCGCTCCGACGGTATCGCGACGCGCCAGGTCACAGGATACGTCGCGCCCGACCGGGCCTTGAAGGTCTGGCCGGCTGGTGTCAGGGAGAACTCCGCCGCACGCAGGTGACGCGTCGTCCCATCGCGACCGACCAGGGTCCCGCTCGAGTGCGGATCGCGGGATCCGTCGGCGCGGCGCAGCTGGTACAGCATCAGCTCGCGGCCGTCGTCGAGCTGCATCGACAGCCAGTCCCAGCCCTGCTGGTCGGGTTCGAGGAAGCTGGTGCCGAACTCGTGATCCATCCAGCTCGTGCCGGTGACCGGCACCGCCTGGCCATCGATCGACAGCGTGCCGCGGGTCGGCATGCGCGTGAGCGAGTAATAGTGCGAGGCGTTGCCGGCCTTGGCGCCCTTCTGCGAGATGCCGCCGACGCCGTTGACGGCTGGCGGCTTGCCTTCCTCGAGCGTCAAGGTCAGGCCGACGCGACGCCCCGGTCGCCGCGATCGCGTGACGCCCGCGATCGTCGAGACCGGCCGTCCAGTCGTCGTTCCACACGCGATAGCGATCCGTCTCGGCGCCGGCCAGGCCGGGGCCGCCGCGGCTCAGGCGTTCGTCGAAGAGATAGCGGCGCCCGCTGACGTCGCTCACCGCCAGGTGGGTCACGAACAGATCGCGCACCGCCCACTTCGAGGGGTTCGTCGGGGCCTCGCATCGACGCCGACGCGGAAGAACGTGACCTGATAGCCGAAGCGGCGCCCGTCGGCGGCGTCGAGATTGCCGGTGTAGTACCACCACTCGATCTTGAAGTCGGGGTGGCTGGCATGGTCGCGCGGAAACGCAAAGGCATAGCCGGCCGCCGCCTGCCGCCACGATCCTGCCGCCGGCAGCGACACGACCATGGCGACCAGCAACGCCGCAACCACGGCACGGAGCGGCATGTGTCGCACCTGTCCTATTCCCCCCGCTCGACGACCAGTTCCGCCGCCCGGTGCGCCGGGTAGATGCCGGCCAGCGCCGTCGCCACCACCACCGCGACGGAAGCCTGCAGCAGGAAGGTGGCTGGCAGGCGGAACTGAATCGTCCAGCCGAAGCTCTGCACGTTGATCACGTAGATCAGCACGAGCGACAGCGCCAGGCCGACGGCCAGTCCGATCGCCTGGCTGGCGGCGCCGATGATCGCGGCCTCGATGACCACCATCCGCCGGACCTGCCGCGCGATCGGCGCCGACCAGCCGCAGCAGCGTGAGCTCGTGCCGGCGCTCGATCACCAGGGTCAGCAGCGTGCCGGCGACGCCCAGCATGGCCACGACGATGGCGATGACCTCGAGCGAGTAGGTGATGGCGAAGGTGCTGTCGAAGATGCGCAGCACCTCCTGGCGCAGCGCGCGGTTGGTGTAGATGAAGGCGCGGTGGCCCTGGTCGAGCCCGTCGAGGATCTCCTGCCGGACGCGATCCGCATCGCTGCCGTCGCGCAGGAACGCGGCCATCCCGGTCGGCGGCAGGTCGCCCCAATAGCGCCGGAACGTGCCGCGATCCATGATGATCACGCCACGATCGACGGAGTAGTCGTAGTAGACCGCCACGACGTCGAAGGGACGGGCGCCGCGCGGCGTGTCCACCGTGATGCGGTCACCGTCGCCGACCCCGTGCTTGTTGGCGAACGCCTCGGAGACGATCACCGCGTCGCGGCCGATGGCGGCGCGCAGCCGCTGGCGTCCGTCAGCGGGGCTCTTGAACAGGAGCGAGCCGCGGGAGGAGACGACCTCGAACGTCGCCGCGCCGAGCACGACGAGGTGGCCGCGGTAGGTCAGGTCCAGGTTCCGGAAGGCCTCCACCGTCTCGACTCGTGGATGCGAGCTGACCGCGGCGATCACCGCCGGGGAGAGCGTCTGCTCTGAGCCGACCGTCGGCTGGAAGCCCGGCCCGACGAACAGATCCGCCTGCAGCGTCTGGCCGACCCAGTAGGTGACGGTGTCGCGGAAGCTGCCGACCATGACCGCGATCGCCACCATCATCGACAGGCTCACGGAGAGCGCGGCAATGGAGATCGCCAAGCGGGGAATGGCCGACGCGAGGTTGGCGTGGGCGAGCAGGCCCTCCACGCCGAGCCAGCGGCGAAGGGGCGCGCGCGCCACCCGGGCGAGGCCGTAGATGATGGCCGGCACCAGCAGCGACGCGCCGACGATGATGGCGAACGACGACGCGTAGGCGAAGAGCGGCCGGCCGCCGACCGCGGGGAGCAGCGCCAGGACGATGGCAGCGGCGAGGGTCAGCCCGGCCAGCGCAAACACCGACGCCGACAGGCGCACCCGCGACTCGATGACGTCGTTTCCGCGCATCGCCGCCGTGGGCGGCACCTGGCTGGCTTCGCGGGCCGGCAGCGCCGCCGCGAGCAGCGACAGCGGCAGGCCGATGGCGAAGGCCAGCATCACCTGCGCCGCCGTCATCGCGGGAGGCGCCGCCGCGGCCGCGATGTAGAGCGTGCTCACCGTCGTGCTGGTCAGGCCGACCGCGGCGTCGGCGACCAGCCGGCCCAGGCCCAGGCCCAGCACCGTGCCGGCGACCCCGAGCGCCGCGGCCTCGCCGAGGAAGAGCACCAGCACGTCCCGACGGGTGACGCCGACGGCGCGCAGCAGGCCGATTTCCTCGCGTCGGGCGATCACCGAGATGGTGACGGTGTTGTAGACCAGAAACAACCCGACGACCAGCGCCACCCACGACAACGCCGTGAGATTGAGGTGGAAGGCGGCGAGCATCTGCTCGACCTGCTGGCCGCGCCGGGCTGGACGCTCGGCCCGCAGGCCCGGCGGCAGACGCGGCGACACCGCCGCCAGCGTCGCATCGACGTCGGCGCCGTCGGGGATCAGCACGTCGATGCGGTCGATGCGACCCAGGCGATCGAAGGCCAGCTGCGCCGCGGCGATGTCCATCAGCACGAAGCTGCCGTCCATGACGCGGGCCGGACCCTCGTCCCTGAGCAGGCCGCGAATGACGAAGGACTGCACGCGATCCCCGGTCAGCAGCCGGATCTCACCGCCCAGCGACAAGCCTTTGCGGCGCGCCAGCTTCTCCGGGATGACCACCGCCCGTTCGTTGGTGAGGATGTCCAGGAAGCGCTGCGTCGCTGACCGCGGCGCCGTCGGCCGCGCCACCCTCGACCCGCAGCAGCTGGTAGTCGCGAAAGGGCTGGTCACGCAGGATGTCCACGCCGAGGACGCGGACGGCCTCGCTGCGGGTGCGACGAACCTGGGCGAGCGCGCCAGTCGGGGCGCGGTCACTGGCGCCGGGGCGGCCGGTCGCGGGCGGACCGGAGACGATCGCCATGTCGCCCTGGATGACTGGACTGACCGTGCCGAACTGGCGCAGCCAGCCGAGCGCCCGCAGGCGGGACTCGTCGATGCCGCCATTGCTCACGATCTCGATCGAGGTGCGGCCGGCGACGGTGTCGAGCGCCGTTTCGAAGCCGCGGATGGAGCTGGCGTTGGTGAGCTGAATCCCGATGACGACGGCGATGCCCAGGGCGATCCCGACGACGGTCGTCGCGGTGCGCACGCGCTCGCCGAGCAGCCGCCGGATGATGAACTGATGGAAGAGACGCCAGCGCATCAGCGGCTACGACCAGGCGCCATCGGTTCCGGAGCGGGGGTGGGCGCCAGGTGCGGGACGTCGGCGAGCCGGCCATCGCGCATCCGGATGACCCGACCGGCGGCAGCCGCCACTTCCGCCGCGTGCGTGGCGAGCAGGATGGTGATGCCGGTTTCCGCGTTCAGCTCGCGCAGGAGATCGAGCACGCGCAGGCCGTTGTCGGAATCGAGATTGCCGGTGGGCTCGTCGGCGACGAGCAGCGACGGCCGGTGCACGAGCGCCCGCGCGATGGCGGCCCGCTGGAGCTCGCCCCCCGAAACCTGCTGCGGATAGTGAGCGAGCCGGTGGGCGATGCCGACCCGCGCCGCCAGGGCGGCGGCCCGCTGGCCGGCCTCCTTCGGCGCAAGCCCGGCGAGCAGACACGGGAGGGCGATGTTGTCGGCGAGGGTCAGTGTCGGCAGGAGGTTGAAGGCCTGGAACACGAACCCGACGCGCTCCCGCCGCACCCGCGTCAGCGCGTCGTCGGCGAGACCGGCCAGCGACCGGCCCTCGAAGCGCAGGTCGCCGCCCGACGGCACATCCATCGCGCCGCAGATGTGCAGCAGCGTCGACTTGCCGCAGCCCGACGGGCCCATCAGCGCGACGAAGTCGCCGCTCTCGAGCGACAGCGACACGCCCGCCAGGGCCACCACCGCAGAGTCGCCGCTGACGTATCGCTTCTCCAGGTCGCGCGCCTCGAGGATCGGCATTGCTGCCAGTATGCCAGTCAACCTGGGAGAGGCGGGCTGGGGTAACGCGCGAACGCTGGCGTGTCCATGATCTGTCCAGGTGGAAGCGCGTCTGCCTCTTCTGCAGCCGCCGATATCATGGGCTGATGAGCCCCTTCGTGTTCCTCGGTGTCGGCGTCCTTGCGGCCGCCCTCACGGCTGCACCCGCAGGAACGCCAGCCAGCCCGTCGGCTGCCCGCACCGCGGCGAGCCAGCTCCCGCCACTGCATGGACTCGTCGCCAGCCACCGCGGGCGCATCGTGCTCGAGTATTACGCCAAGGGCCGGCAGGCCGGCCGCGTCGCCAACGTCAAGTCCGTGTCCAAGAGCATCATCGCCGCGCTCGTGGGTATCGCCATCGAACGGAAGCAGCTGCCGGGCGTTCGCGAACCTGTCGCCCGGTGGTTTCCGGAGCTGCGGAAGGACGCCGATCCCAGGCGTCGGCAAATCACGATCGAAGACCTGCTGACCATGCGGTCGGGCCTGGAGCCGACAAGTGGGCCGAACTACGGCGCGTGGGTGAGCAGCCGGAATTGGGTGCGGCATGTGCTCGCCCGCCCGATGGTCAGCACCCCTGGGACGTCGATGGAATACAGCACCGGGTCGTCGCACCTGCTGTCAGCCATCCTGACCAAGGCCACCGGCAAGAGCACTCACCAGTTCGCCGTCGAGGCCCTGGCCGAGCCGCTGGGCATCAGGCTGGCTCCCTGGCCGCGCGATCCGCAGGGGATCTACTTCGGCGGCAACGACATGCTGATGTCGCCCCGCCAGATGCTGGCGGTCGGGGAGCTCTGGTTGAACGACGGTCGCGCCAAAGGCGTGCAAGTCGTCCCGGCCGCGTGGGTCGAGACGTCGTGCCAGCCGCGCACCCGCTCGCGCTGGGATCCCGAGCGGGAGTATGGCTACGGCTGGTGGAGCCAGACGCTCGGCGGCCACCGCGCCTGCTTCGCGTGGGGGTTCGGCGGGCAGTACATCCTCGTGTTCCGTGAACTCGAGCTGGTGATAGCGGTGACCTCGGCGACGGCCGTCAACGACGAGCGGCACGCCTACCGGCAGCAACTGTTCGCGCTGCTCGAGGCCCACGTCCTCCCGCTGGCCGCGCGCTGACCGGCGTCGTCGACGGGGATCCCGGCCGCCGCCGTATCCTGTTTCCCCATGCCCACCGTCCTCGCGATCGCCGCTCACCCCGACGACATCGAGTTCATGATGGCGGGCACGCTGCTGCTCCTCGGGGCCGGTGGGTGGGAGCTCCACTGCCTGAACCTGTCCACCGGGAACCTCGGCAGCACGACGATGACCCCGGCGAGGACAGCGCAGCTGCGGAGTCGCGAAGCGCGGGCCGCGGCGAAGGCACTCGGCGCGACGTGGCATGCGCCGCTCTGCAGCGACCTCGGCATCTTCTATGACGCCCGGACGCTGCGTCGCGTCGCCGCCGTGATCAGGGCCGTGGCGCCCGACGCGATCCTCACGCATTCGCCGCAGGACTACATGGAGGACCACATGAACACCTGCCGGCTCGCCGTCTCGGCGGCGTTCGTCCGGGCGATGCCGGGCTATCAGACCGTGCCGAGGCGGGGAGCGGTCCAGAAGCCGGTGACCATCTACCACGCCAACCCGCACGGCCTGCGCGACGGGCTGCGGCGCCGCGTGCATCCGGGCGCCTTCGTCGATACGACCACCGTCCACGAGCGAAAGACGTCGGCGCTTCGCTGTCACCGCAGTCAGGCCCAGTTCCTCGATGCCACGCAGGGCATGAGCAGTCTGCTCCGGACGATGGACGACGTGAGCCGCGAGGTCGGAGCGCTCTCCGGCCGGTTCGTCCACGCCGAGGGGTGGCGCCGGCACCTGCACTGGGGATTCTGCGGGCAGGACGACGATCCGCTGCGCGCCGCGCTCGGCGAGCGGTACCTGATCAATCAGCGCTACGAGGCGTCGCTCGACGATGCCCCGTGAGCAGCAGCCGGGGCGCCGGGCTGCGTGGGCAGTGGATGCCGGGCCGACGGGGCCGATCAGGTCGCGTGCAGCACGATGACGGTATGGTCGTCGGCCGGCGCGGCGTCGCCCCGGAATTGCGCCAGCGAGGCAATCAACTGCGCCCCGAATGACGCGGCCGACGACGGATTGAGCGTCATCGCGATCGACCGCAGTCCGTCGCGGCCGAGTTCTTCGCCGGCAAGGTTGGTCGCTTCGGAGACGCCGTCGGAGTAGAGCACCACGATGTCGCCCGGGTGCGGCTTGACCACGCGACGGTCGTAGTCGATTGCCTCGAGCAGTCCGAGAGGGACGCCGGCCGCCCGGTCGCGCCCCCCGCGCACCGCCGTCTCGAGCCACACCCATTCTTGGCGCGTGGCGCGATACCACAGCGGCGGCGGATGCCCGGCGTTGGTCACCACGAGCAATCGCCGGCGGGCATGCCAGCCGACCGCGACCATCGTCGCGTAATGGACCTGGTCCAGGCCCTGGCGAACGGCATCGTTCAGGTCGCGCATCAGCCCGACCTGCGCCAGCGCCGTCAGGTGCCGTTCCATCAGGTCGCGCAGCGTCGCGCCCAGCGCCGCGACGGCCTGGCCGTGGCCGCTGACGTCGGCCAGCGCGATCCGGCAGACCAGGCAGCGATCGCAGACGGACACATAGTGCACGTCACCGCCCTCGTCGCCCGAGCCGGCCGGAATCGCGTGCACCCAGGCGGTCAGGCCCGGCAACTCGAACTGGGTCGCCGCCCGTTGATGGCTGGCGGCCATGTCCCCGCACGCGAGCCGCCTCGTGGACATCGTCGGCGGATTCGCGTCGGTTGGCAGTGTCGGCTCCGTGCGTCGTCAGCGGCTGGCGTTCCGCCGCGGTTCGCGTCCTGGCGTGAGCCTGCCGGCGGGTTGCCGCCGGGCAGGCGCTCGAAGCCTACCATCCTCCAGGCCGCCGGCTCGCGGCGGAAGAACGCCCGCGCCGGCGTCGTCCACGCGACCGGGCCGCCGCGTCACGAGGGCCGCTGGGGGCCGATCCTCACACCACGTGGCTACAATCGGTCGCGACATGTCGGAGACCACCGCACCCCACCTGCTGCGCGCGAGCGAGCTGGTCGCCGCGCTTCGCACCGATGAGCGGCGCGGGCTGGCCGACGAGGACGCGCGCGGCCGCCTCGCACGGCACGGCCCGAACGAACTGCCGGCCGAGGAGCCCGTGCCGGCCTGGCGACGGTTCCTCGCGCAGTTCCAGGACGTGCTGGTCATCCTGCTGCTCGTCGCGACCGGCGCTCTCCGCGGTGCTGTGGAGCATCGAGCGCGACGCCGCCGTCCCCTACGAAGCGATCGCGATCCTCGCCGTCGTGCTGCTGAACGCGTCGATGGGCTACTGCAGGAGTCGCGCGCGGAGGCCGCCGTCGCCGCGCTGCGGGCGATGTCGGCGCCGGTGGCCGCCGTGATCCGAGACGGAGCGCGGCGCAGCATCCCGGCGTCGCAACTCGTGCCCGGCGACATCATCCTGATCGAGGAAGGCGACACCATTCCGGCCGACGGGCGGGTGCTCGAGTCGGCCGCGCTGCAGACGGCCGAGGCCGCGCTGACCGGCGAGAGCCTGCCCGTCGCGAAGCAGGCCGCCGCGATCGCCGACGACGCGCCGCTCGGCGACCGGAGCAACATGGTGTTCAGCGGCACCGCCGTGACCTAGCGGGGCACGGCAAGGCCGTCGTCACCGCCACCGGGATGCAGACCGAGATCGGGCACATCGCACGGCCTGCTGAAGGCGACACCCGACGAGGCGACGCCGCTGCAGCGCGAGCTCGATCGCACCGGCGAGATGCTCGGCATCGTCGTCGTGGTCATCGCCGTCGTCATGATCGCGACCATCGTCGTCGTCGAGGACGTGCGTGGCGCCGGCCCGCTGTTCGACGTGCTGATCCTGGGCGTGGCGCTGGCCGTGGCCGCGGTCCCCGAGGGACTGCCGGCCGTGGTGACGGCCGTCCTCGCCATCGGCGTGCAGCGCATGGCGACGCGCCACGCGATCGTCCGGCGCCTGGCGGCGGTCGAAACGCTCGGCTCGGCCACCGTCATCGCGTCGGACAAGACCGGCACGCTGACGAAGAACGAGATGACGGTGCGCACGATCGTCACCGCGAGCGGCCGGGCGGCGTTCGAGGGCACCGGCTATACGCCCCACGGCGCGGTGCCGGACGAGCGCGGACGACCGATCGACGGAGCGCCGTGGATCGAGCTGGAACAGGCGCTCGTGGCCGCCGACCGGGCCAACAATGCCGCGGTGCACGAGGCGGACGGGCGCTGGATCGTGCAGGGCGACCCGACGGAAGTCGCCCTGATCGTGGCGGCGCGAAAGTGCGGCCTGCATGCCGACGCGCTCGACGCGCGCTTCCACCGCGTCGGCGAGATTCCGTTCTCCTCCGAGCGCAAGCTGATGAGCACGGTGCACCGCGACTGCGCGCGAGCCGGACCGGGCCGTGTTGTTCACCAAGGGCGCTCCCGACGTCCTGCTGTCGCGGTGCACCCATGAAGTCGTGGGCGAGGGGCAGCGTCCACTGACGGCGGAACGGCGCGCCGCCCTGCTCCAGGCGAACGAGGCGCTGGCGGAGGAGGCGCTGCGGACGCTGGGCGTCGCCACGCGACGGCTGGCGGCCGGGGCCGTGTCGGGACGGCCGGCGCACACGGACGGGCGGCTCGAGGAGGAACTGGTCTTCGCCGGCCTGATCGGCATGATCGATCCGCCACGCGGCGAGGCGAGGGAGGCGGTCGCACGGGCGAGGCGGGCCGGCATCCGTCCGGTCATGATCACCGGCGATCACCCGCGCACCGCCGTCGTCATCGCCCGTGAGCTGGGGATCAGCACCGACGGGAACGTCATCACCGGCGCCGAGCTGGACGACTGTCGCGCCGGACGCGCTGGCGGCGACGGTGGCCCGGATGTCGGTCTTCGCCCGGGTGAACCCCGAGCACAAGCTGCGCATCGTCGAGGCCCTGCAGCGGGACGGGGCGGTGGTGGCGATGACGGGCGACGGCGTGAACGACGCGCCGGCCTTGAAGAAGGCCGACATCGGCGTGGCCATGGGCATCACCGGCACCGACGTCTCGAAGGAAGCCGCCGACATGGTGCTGGCCGACGACAACTTCGCCACCATCGTCGCCGCCGTCGAGGAGGGGCGCGCCATCTTCGACAACATCCGCAAGTTCCTGCGCTACCTCCTGTCGTCGAACATCGGCGAGGTGCTGACGATGTTCTTCGGCGTGCTGCTCGCCGGGCCGATCGGGCTGGAGGCCGGCGGCGGGGCGGTCGTGCTGCCGCTGCTGGCCACGCAGATCCTGTGGATCAACCTGGTGACCGACGGTCCGCCGGCGCTCGCGCTCGGCGTCGATCCCGCCGAAGAGGCCCTGATGATGCGGCCGCCGCGCCCCGTCGGGGAAGGCGTCATCACTCCGGCGATGTGGCGCGGCATCGCCTTCGTCGGCGTCATCATGGCGGCCGGCACGCTGTTCGTGCTCGACGCCTCGATGCCGGGCGGCCTCGTCGCGGGACACGGCGACCTGCGCTACGCCCAGACGATGGCGTTCACGACGCTGATGCTGTTCCAGATCTTCAACGTCTTCAACGCACGGTCGGACACGCGGAGCGCGTTCCAGCGTCTGTTCACCAACGGCTGGCTGTGGACCGCCGTGGCCGGCTCGGTCGTGCTGCAGGTGGCCGTGGTCTACCTCCCGTTGCTGCAGCAGGCGTTCGGCACGATGGCCTTGAGCGCCTGGGACTGGGCGATCTGCGCGGCCGTCGCCAGCTCGGTGCTGTGGCTGCGCGAGCTGGGCAAGGCGCTGGGCCGCGCTCGCGCGACGGATGCCAGCGCCCGCACCCTACCTCGATCCTGACTGCGCGCCGGCGCGACGCGAATAGCTGTCGCCGATCTCAGTCGGACGTCATGGACGTCATCGCGACGGCGCCCCGGTGTCGAGGCGAACAGTGAACCGCTTCACCGGCTGCCCGGCCTCGTCGATGAACCGGGCGCAGAAGTCGGTCGCGCCGCCGGCGTTGACGATCGCCGCGCGGATCACGTTGGCGCCTTGGCGCAGCGTCAGCCGCTTCGAGACGCCATCGTCGATCACCGCCTGGCGATCGTTGTAGAGCGCCGATCGACTTCCTCGCCGTTGACCCACCACACCGAGGCGGCGTTCGAGCCGATCGCCAGGCGGACGTCCGGCAGCTCGCGCGGCGACGTCGACGACCGTGACCGCCCAGAACAGCACGTTCGACGTCGGCTTGTTCAGCGCGTACGCGAAGTGGTACAGGTTGACGTTGTAGTTGCGCGTGTCGACGGCGTGCCATGCCAGCGGTCCGCTGTCGCCGGCCACCGTGTCGCCGGCGCGGGGCAGCGCGGCGAGGCGTCGGCGAACGGCGATCCTTCTCCACCGCCGCCCGCACGGCGCTGCTCGGTGAGCTGGCGGCGGCACGCGGATCGGCTCGAGGACCAGCCAGCGCCGGATGAAGCCGGCGGCGTCGGGCGCCTTCGGCGCGGACGTCGGACGTGCGAGCGACGGCGCCGGTGGCCGCGGCGCCGTCCGCGGCTGGCCCGCGAGCGGGAGCGACGAGCGCAGACCAGCAGCGCGCCGAGCGCTGCCGCGGAGGCAAGAAGACGCGAGGTCATCGGCTGGGATCCGGCGTCATGCGGGTTCACGGTGTCTTGAGGTTCCAGCGCTGGCGATCGCTCTGCCGGACCGAACGTCGCCAGCGTCGGCGTGCTGCTGCCGACGGCCGACAGCGCCAGCGGCGCCTCGAGCTGCCGGGCACGGCCTTCGGCATCAGGCGATAGGTGCCGTCGGCGAGCTGATCGATGCGCCAGAGCTGCTCCGGCGCGCCGGTGAACGCGGGCACGACCGTCAGCTCGGCGATCCGCCGTCGCCGCCAGCGCGCGATCGGTGCCGGCGATCGGTGATCTTGAAGTACGGCGAGCCCGGGTAGCCGCCGGCATTCGGCGACCGGTGCGATCGTCCACTTCTGCTGCGCCTGCAGCATGTAGGGCGCCAGGCGCACGTCGACGCGGCCCGGCCGGCCAGTTGGCCGACCTGCGACGGCTCCTGCGGCGGGATGGGCGGCGGCGCGTGCGCGCCGCGGCCGACCGACCGGCCGTCCGGGCCGCCGGGCCCGCCGCCCGGGCCGCCGCGGCCGCGGGCCGCCCACCGGCACGCCCTGCACGGCCAGCTCGAGCGCCGTGCCGGTGCGCGCCGACTCGATCTGGTAGGTGCCGGCCGTGACGTTGCTCGCCGGCGACCGGCCAGCCGTCGCGCCAGAGCAGCGGGCGGATGTCGAGCACGCTGATGCCGCCGCGATCGAGGTCGGCTTCGTAGTGGAGGGAGAACTTCTGGACGCCGTCGCCGAGGTCGAGCAGGCCGAAGTGCCCGGGGCCGATGTGGCGGCCGCTCGACCCGGCGAACAGCTTGCCGCCGCCCTGGAGCATGTCGATGCCCATGTTGTCGAGGAACGGGCCGGTCACCTTGCGCGACCGGCCCATGCGGATGTTGTAGCTGGAGTTGGCGCCGGCGCAGCACGACCCGTGCGTGACCAGCAGGTAGTACCAGCCGTCGCGGGACGATCATGATCGACGCTTCGGAATTGATCGCGACGTTGACCGGCTTGCTCGCCGGGATGCAGCCGCTTGTCCGGTCTTCGGATCGAGCTCGACCAGGCGGATGTAGCCGAAGTAGGAGCCGTAGGTGAGCCACAGCGTGCCGTCGGTCGGGATCGCGGAACACGCCGGGATCGATCGCGTTGCTGTCCTCGACGCCGTCGGACCAGACCACCGGTCCGGCGTCCTCCCACTTGTAGTCCGGCGAGGCGGGATCGAGCGTCTTGCCGACCAGCAGGCCGATCGCGGCCTTGGGCTGCGTGCCCGGCGCCGAGTAGTAGAGGAAGTAGTGGTCGCCGATGCGGATGATGTCCGGCGCCCAGGTGTTGTTGCCGCCCTTGGCGAGCACCGTCCGGCCCGGGCTTGCCGCCGGGCACCGCCTGCATCACGCGAGCCGGCCCGGCGCCAGGTCCAGCCGTCGTCCGAGACGTAGGCCGGCAGGCCGTTGCCCGTGGCGTAGACGTAGATACTTGCCGTCCGGCCGGATGACCGTCGACGGATCGTGCAGGCCGGGCTCGCCATCGAGCGCGAGCACCGGCGGCACGGCGAGCAGCATGCGACGGCGGCGATCCAGCGCGTCATCGCGCCTCCGGTGCGGCCGACCGCACCGCGATCACGGTCACCGACTTCGGCGCGAGCGTCAGCGTGATGCGGTTGCCGGTCAGCGTGACCGCGGCCGGCCTGGGCGTCACGGTGTTCGGCGCGTCGAAGGTGTTGACGCTGTCGATCGCCGGCGCCGTCAGCGTCTCGCCGGACGACCGACCGCGGCGTGACGCCCGACAGCGTGGCCGCGATCTCGGCCGGCCGGTTGGGATCGACGTTGGTGAACGACAGCCACACCGTGCCGGCCGCATCCCTCGCCGCGATGGCGTCGACGCGCGGCAGCGTGATGGCGCCGTGCGTGTAGCGGCCGGCGTCCAAGGTCAGCGGCACGAACGTGGCGTCCTGGAACGGCACGTACATCTTGAAGACGTGATACGTCGGCGTCAGCACCATCTTCTCCTGTCCGTCAGGATCATCGCCTGCAGCACGTTGACCATCTGGGCGATGTTGGCCATGCGGACGCGGTCGGCGTGGCGCGCGAAGATGTTGATGTTGAGCGCGGCGATGATCGCGTCGCGCAGGCTGTTCTGCTGTGTCAGGAAGCCCGGCGTGGTGCCCGGGAGCTGCGCGTACCAGGCGCCCCATTCGTCGACGGCCAGCGCGACCTTCTTCTCGGGGTCGTACTTGTCCATGATGGCGGCGTGCTGCGTGATGAGGCCGTCCATCTTCAGCGTGTCCTGCAGGATCTCGGCGTACTCCTGCTCGCCGAAGCCGACGGACTTGTAGGCCGCCGGAAAGCGCACCACCGTGTAGTTGTGCAGCGACAGGCCGTCCATGTTCCCAGCTCCACTGGCGGCCCTTCCACGACTTCATGATCGTCTCGGTCCACAGCGCGAAGCGCGGCTCGCCACCGCCCGGCCCGACGGCGATCTTCCGCATCCGGTTGGCATCGTTCTGCTGGGCCGGATTGAAGTTGCGAACGAAGCGACTGTAGATGCGGCAGCTGGCTGAGGTAGTAGTCCGGCGACATGTTGCCGCCGCAATCCCAGTTCTCGTTGCCGATGCCGAGGAACGCGATCCGGTAGGGCGCCGGATGGCCGTTGGCGGCGCGCTCCGTGCCGAGGGCCGTCGTCGTCGGCGCCGTCAGGTACTCGAGCCACTCGGCGGCTTCCTGCGGCGTGCCGGAGCCGACGTTGACCGACAGGTAGGCTTCGGCGCCGATCTGATCGGCGAAGTCCATGAACTCGTGCGTCCCGAACGTGTTCGGCTCGGTCACGCCGCCCCAGTTCGGGTTGAGCGTCACCGGGCGTGAGCCGGCCGGACCGATGCCCTTGCGCCAGTGATACTCGTCGGCGAAGCAGCCGCCCGGCCAGCGCACGTTCGGCACCTTGAGCGCCTTGAGCGCCGCGACGACGTCGTTGCGGATGCCGCGGGTATTGGGGATGGGGGAGTCGCGGCCGACCCAGACGCCTTCGTAGATGCCCTTGCCGAGGTGCTCGGCGAACTGGCCGAAGAGGTGACGGTCGATCGTCGGCCCCTTCTGCGACGCGTCCACGCTCACGGCGATCGGCGCCGAGCTGGTGTTCTGTCCGCTGGCCGTGCCGCCGACGAGCGACAGGCCGAGCAGGGCGACGACGATTCGAGTGGTACTCCACGGCATGGAGAGGTCTCCTGAGCGTTGGCGTCGCGCTCGAGTCAACGGGCGCATGTATTGCTGGCGGGCACCGAGCCGGCTATCGAAGCGTGAGCACCACGACCGACCTGGCGGGCACCGTAATCGCGACAGCCTTCCCATTCAACACGGCGCCGCGGAAGGCGGCCGGCCGGGGCAGGCCCGCGGCGTCGAATCCCTCGCCCACGGCCGTGGGCGGCACTGTCAGGACCGTGCCCGCCAGGGACGTCGGTGCGGGACCGGCCAGTGTGAGCGCCAGCTTGACGGCCTGCGAGGGGCTGGTATTGACGAACGACAAGTGGACCGCCGGTGTGTCGAAGGCCGCACTCCTCGACGCGCTGACCAGCAGAACGTTCTCCCGGCCCTCGGCAGCCTGCCCGTCACGGAAGGCGCACGGGCCTGCCTGCCGGGCGCTGAACATCTCGAAGACCTCGCCCTCGGAGCCGCCGGCCGGCCAGCGAAGCACGGACACCGCGGCGGCGTCCGAATCGGGCGCGCGGCCGCCGTCGCGCGCGGGTCGTGAATCGAGGACACGATTCATGGCGCTGGCCGATCAGCGGAACAGCAGCGGGGCGAAGGCCTTGAAACAGCGCCGCCACGTCAGCCACTCGTGCGCCGTGCCGGGCGACTCGAAGAAGACGTTGTGAATGCCGGCCTGGGTGAGCTGATCGCTGAACGTCTTCGTGCCAGGCCCCTCCTCCGAGCCGATGCCCAGGAAGAGCACCTTGACCTTCTTGTTGAAGGCCGCGGCATCGGCGAAGACGCCGCCGTTCGACGTCTTCGGATCGAAGCCGCCGCGGCCGCCGGTGCTGCCGCTGAAGCCACCGATGTAGGCGAATCGTGTCGAGGTTGGCGAGGGTCGTCGTGAAGGTCTGGAAGCCGCCCATCGAGAGCCCGGCCATGGCCCGGTTCTCCCGGCCCGGCGCCACCCGGAAGGTCCGCTCGATCATCGGGATCAGGTCGTTCAGCATCATCTCGCTGAAGACGCCGCTGCCCATCGGCCCGAGCGGGCGTCGTGGCGCCGGCGGAGCGCCCGCCGCCGGTGGCGGCTCCGGTACCGCCTGCGTGAGCACGCCGCGCGCGAAGTAGAGGGCGGCGCTCTCGCCCGGCTTCACCGCGTTGAGGTTCTCCATGACGATGATCGCCGGCCGCGCCTTTCCGGCGGCGATCAGGTTGTCCATGATCACGTCGACGTGCCCCTGGACGTGCCAGCCCTGCTCGTTCTCGCCCCACCCGTGCATCAGGTAAAGGACGGGATAGCGCGTCTTCGCGGCGGTGTCGTAGCCGGGCGGGGTGTAGACATAGGCGCGACGCCAGGTGCCGGTCACCGACGAGCGGTACCAGCGCTGGCGCACGTCGCCGTGCGGCACGTCCTGCAGCGCGAAGTAGTCGCCCTCCGGATCGGCGACTTCGATGGCGCTGTTCCACCAGCCACCGCCGAAGAACGTCCGCGTGGACGGGTCGGCGACGACCGCGCCGTCGATCTGGACGGTGTAGTAGTGGAAGCCGATCACCTGTGGCGTGGTCGTGGCGTACCACAGGCCGTCGGCCTCCTTCGTCATGTCGAAGCCCTTGCCGACGCGGACGCGCACCTTCTGTGCGTCGGGCGCGGCGATGCGGAACATGACGCGGTTGTCGGGGAAGAGACACGGATACGGCGCGCCGGGGATGTTCAGCGCATTCGGCCGGCAGTCGGCGGGAGGCTGAGCCGAGGCCAGGCCGCTGAGGCCGATCCAGGCGCCCAGGGTCACGAGGCACAGTCGCGTCACGGATGCTCCTTGTCGCCCGCGCTCGTCGCTGTCGGCGGCCGCGGGCCGCGGCTCGACGGCTCGCGCACGGCGCATCTTACTATACGCACACAACGACCGTGCACGTTCCCGATCGGGTGTTTTTCACCATTTCGCGGCGTCGCCGCGGCGGCTGTCGCGGTCCGCATGGCGTCGCACACGCCACGACGCGCTGGCACGCGGGCGACCATTTCGCTATGCTGCCGGCGAGCCCCGCTGGTCGTTCCTCCATGAACAGAAGATCGCGCGCCACTCCGACCGTGCAGAGTCTCGACCGGGGGCTGTCGATCCTCGAGGCCGTCGGCCAGTCGTCGCAGCCGGTGCCGCTGAAGGCCCTGACGGCGCTGCTCGGCATCGACCGCAGCAACGCCTTCCGGTTGGCGAACACGCTCCGCCAGCGGCGCTTCCTCGCCGACGCCGAACGCACCAACGCCTTCGTGCTCGGGCCATCGGCGTGGCGCCTGGCCAACCAGTGCGGCCGCAGCCGGCTGATTGCGGTGTGTCACGACCACGTGCGCGGCCTCGCCGAGGCCGCCGGTGAGACGGCGCACCTGGCCGTCCGAGAGGGGAGCCAGGCACTCCTCGTCGACAACGCCGTGGCCCACGGCCGCGTGGTGATGGTCGCAGGACTGGCCGGCGAGTACGTCGGCCTCTACAACACCGCCCACGGCAAGGCGCTCCTCGCCGACTGCGATGTGACGGAGATCCGAACGATTCTCGCCGGCGTGGCCCTCCAGCCGACGGCCCGACGGACACTCCTCTCGCTGGATCGGATCGCGGCCGCCTGCGCGAAGGTGCGTGTCGAGGGCACGGCGATCGACGACCGGGAGTTCCTCGACGAGGTGCGCTGCGTCGCCGCCCCCATCCGCGACGCCGACGGACGCATCGTGGCCTCGGTCGGCATCTCCGCCCCGACCACGCGTTTTCCGCCGAAACGCTTCGCGATTGGCCAAGCGCAGGTCGCCGCCGCCGCCCACGCCATCATGAAGGCGCTGGCGGGCGGACCGGCTGCTAGCCGCCCGACCTGACCCCGGTTGCCCCCGCCGGCGGTGACGAGCAGCCACCGCAGGCTGTTGCCGGTCATCGTCGGCAGCTGCGGCGTCGAGTAGATGCGGTCGCCGTGGCCGTAGTTGACGTAGACCATCCGGTAACGCGTGTTGATCCACGCGACGGGAATGTCGCCGCCGTTGAGGGTGTTCTTGATGCCGAGCGGAAAGTTCGAGCCGTCCAGCGTCAGCAGGACCTTGACGTCCGGGTTGGCGCGCGGGCTCGGCGTCCACGCATACCATTCGTTGATCGGCGCGACGAACGTCGCCGGCACGTCCTTCAGGATCGGGTGCGTCGGGTCGTCGGCGTTCACCCGCGCCGGCAGGGCCGGCCAGTTGCTGGCGCTGAACCGGCCGCCGCCCATGAACGCGGTGAACCACGGCCAGGCGTTGCTGCCGAACCCGGCGACGTGGAAGCCGAGCCAGCCGCCTCCGCCCTCCATGTAGCGCTCGAACGCCAGCCGCTGCGCCGTCGTGCGCGGCATGTCGTTCAGCCAGATGACGACCCGCACGTCCCGCAGGTTCGCCTCGTTCAGCGCGTCCCAGTCGCTGGTCGCGGCGAAGGCGTAGCCGTCCGCCTCGGCGGCCGCGAACGCACGCATCGCCTGCTGCGCGAACAGGACGTGATCGAGCTCGCCGCCGGGCGTGAAGAAGGCCAGCACCTTCGGACGGGCCGGTGCCGAGCGGCTGCGCGGCGACGGAGGAGCGGGCCGAGCAGCGTCGCCGCAATCCAGCCGAGAACCACTAAGATGCGTCGCATACCAGTGCCACATGCTACCGCGCGCCGCCCGGTCATCTTCGCTGATCGCCCTGCTCGGCCTCGCGGTGGCGGTCGGTGCCGAGGTCGGCGTCACCGACGGCCCCAAGGGCGTGGTCGTCAACGCGCGCAACGGCAAGGCCTACGCGGCGTTTCCCGACCTGGGCGTCGTCAAGATCGTCAGCGGCGCCTCGGGGCCGGTCGTCACGCTGAAGACCGGCGCCAACGTCAAGGACCTCACCCTCGATCCGCGCAGCGGCCGGATCTACGCCATGAACCGCGGGCCGGGGACCATCTCGGTCATCGATCCCGACACCGACGCGATCGTCGACACCCTCACCGCCGAGCGGGGCAGCCTGACGGCGCTCAATCCCGTCACCAACAAGCTCTACGTGTCGGCCAGCACCGGCACGGATCCCTTCGTGATCGATCTCGCGACGAAGGCCGCGACCACCATCCGCGCCGGCACGGAAGGCAACGCCCTCTCGATCGACGTCACGGCGAACCAGGATCTACTTCGTCGGCTACCAGGACACCTTCCTCACCGTCGTCGATGGCGCCACCCACGCGCGCTCGCGGATCGAGGTGCCGGGCGTGCATCAGTGGGAGTCGGCCCTCGACGAGAGGAACGCGCGCCTCTATCTGCCGACGCCGAACGACGACGCGGTCACGGTCATCGACACGCGGACGAACGTCGTCTCGATGGTCGGAACCGGCAGCGTGCCCATCGCGGCGGCGGTCAACGCGGTCACCAACCGCATCTACGTCGTGAACTACGGCAGCAGCGACGTGACGGTCATCGACGGGGCGTCGCTGCGGGCGGTCGCCACGGTGAGCGTCGGCCTGTGGCCGCAGCAGATCGCGATCAACACCAGGACGAACCGGATGTACGTCGTCAACACGCACGCCGACAGCGTGTCCGTGATCGACGGCCGCACGAATACCGTCACCGCCACGGTGCCCACGGGCAAAGGGCCTGGGCCGTGGCCGTGAACCCGGCCACCAACATGATCTACGTCGCCAACCGGCTCAGCGACAAGGTCACGGTGATCGACGGGCGGACGAACACGGCCGTGCAGCGGTGAACGGCGACCTGTGAACGCGCGCTCCATCGGCCGGCGGACGTCGCCGCGTGCAGGCCACGCTCACTTCTCGCGGAGAGCCTCCACCGGCTGGATGTCGGCGGCGCGTCTGGCCGGCACATAGGTAGCGACGCCGGTCACGAGGCAGACGAGCAACGCGACACCCGCGATGGTGGCAGGGTCGTGACGGCTGACGCCGTACAGGATCGTCTCGAGCCAGCCGCTGAAGACGGCGGCGATGGCCGTGCCGCCAATCACGCCGACGAGTGCCATCGTCGCGCCTTCGAGCATCACGGCTCGCAGCACGGTGCCGGCGGACGCGCCGAGCACCATCCGGATGCCGATGTCGCGCCTGCGCTCCACCACGTGGGACGTGACGACACCGTACAGTCCGACCGTGGACAACAGCAGGCAGATGGCGGCAAACGCGACGAAGAGCGCGGCTGTCACGCGTGAACGCGCCAGCGGCTCCGCCGCGTAGCCATCGAGCCGCTGCAGCGACGAAAACGTCGCGCCCGGCCACATCGCCTCGCCGGCGCGGCGAATGGCGGGCGCCGAGCTCGATCGGATCGCCGGCGGTGCGGACGGCGAGATACGGCGGTGCGGCCTCGAACTGATCGCGCGGCCGGTACGCCGTCGGCCGGACGGCCGTGAGCTCGCGATAGCGCGTGTCGGCCGACACCCCGACGACCGTGGTCCAGGTTCCGGCGACCTTGATCGGCTCGCCGAGCGCGTCCCTGTCGGGCCACGCGAGTCGTGCCGCGGCTTCACTCAGGATCACGACCGGACGCCCCTCGGCGCTGTCCTCGGACGTGAACGCGCGGCCCCGGACGATCTCGATGCCGAGCGCCCGGAACGAGGCGGGTGACGCGATTTCGAGACTGAGCAGCGGCTGGCGCGCTTCCTCCTCCGGCGCCTGCCCGCGCAACAGATACCGCGTATCCCAGCCGGACATGCCGCCAAACGGCGGGCTGAGGAGCGGCGCCACGCCCTGCACTCCCGGGAGTGCCGCGATCGCCGCGATGATCCGGTCCACGCCGGCGTTGAAGACCGTCGGTGTGCCGTAGTCGTCTTGTTGCGGAGGCACGACCTCGATCATCAGGATGCGGTCGCCAGCGAGACCCAGATCCAAGGTTTCGAGATGCAACTGGCTCCGCGCCACCAGCCCCGCGCCAAGGATGACGGTGACGGCGAAGGTGACTTGGGCCACCACCATGGCGCGTTGCGTGCGGCGCACCGTCCGCGTGCCCGTGCCACCACGCGTCGTCGCCTGAAGCGCGCGCGACGGCCCGCCACGCTGCTGGCCGTAGACGCAGGCCACGGCCAACGCCGCCGTGGCGACGACGGCGATCGCCACGGCGACGGCCAGCGAGGCGGCGTTCACCTGAATCGCGTCCGCACGCGGCGAGCTGCCTGGACGCGAAGGACACCACCAGCCTCACCACGCCATAGGCGATGAGCGACACCAATGATTGCACCCGCGGTCGCGATGATCGACGCGTCGCTCAACGCCAGGAAGAGCACGCGCTGCGGAGTGGCGCCGAGCGACACCCGCACGGCCAGTTCATGCCGTCGTGACGAGCCCGAGCGCGAGGAACAGCGCGCCGACGTTGACGATCGCGACGAACAGCACGAGGCGCGCTGGCCATCAGCAGCAGGCGAATGACGGGACGCGCCTCGCCGAGCAGGTCGTCGTCGAGGGCTTTGGCCGACGCGGTCATGCCGCTCAAGACGTTGGGCAGCAGCGTGTCGTTGCGTCGGAGAAAATGCGTCAGCTCGGTCCCGGACTGTTCGACCGTTGCGCCAGGGGTGAGCCGTCCGACCAGGTACACGTAGAAGTCTACCGGGGCGGTCTCCGCGACGGGCCGGAACGGACGCGCCGTCGCCCACACCTCCGTCTTTTCGGGCACGGCAAAGCCGCGCGGCATCACCGCGACGATCGTGCCGCGCTGCCCTCGAACCGTGAGCCGCGGCCCAGCACCGACGGATCCCGCCCATAGCGACGCTGCCAGAGCTCGTAACTGATCGCGACCACCGGCGCCGCGGCGACGCTATCGTCCTGTGCCTCGATGTTACGGCCGAGCAGCGGCGTGACGCCGAGCACGCTGAACAGATTGCCCGTGACCAGCGCGACCTTCAGGTTGACGCCGTCCGTTCCGTCGCGCACGGGAATCGCGGCCGCACCGAGATAGTCGATGGCCGCGACCGCGGACAGGGTCCGCGGCGCGCTGTCGGAGAATCCCTTGAACGCGGGGTAGGGGACTGGCGCCCGGCCCTGCGCCGGCGGCTCGATCGACGCCCCAGAGCACCGTCAGCCGCTGCGGCTCATGCACGGGCAGCGAGCGCATGAGCACGGCATCCGCGATGCTGAACGTCGCGGTGCCGGCGCCAATGCCGATCCCGAGGGTGGCAATCGCGACGAGGCTGAGCGTCGGCCGCCTTCGGGCCGTGTGGATCGCGCGTGTCAGTTCCCAGCCGAGTGCACGGACACGGTCGAGCAATGTTCGAGCGGGACTGGACGGCACGGCCAACGTCTCCGATCGGGCAGCGTACGGGAACGCGCGCGGAGCCGCAAGCACGACGGACTTCTGGTAAAGAAGGGGTATGGCGGAACTGGCAGTCGGGATCGTGGACGTCTTCGCGGACGTGCCGCTGAGCGGCAACCCGCTGGCGGTCGTCGAGGGCGGTGAGACGCTGGCCGACGCCGACCTGCGGCTCATCGCCCGCGAGTTCAACCAGGCCGAGACCACCTTCATCCAGCCGGGCACGCGAGGCGATCGCCGGCTCCGTTCGTTCACCGCGGCTGGTTTCGAGGTGGTCGGGGCCGGGCACAACGCCCTCGGCGCCTGGTTGTGGCTCGCCCTGACGGGCCAGCTCGGGTCGCTCGACCGGCCCACGACCTTCCAGCAGGAGATCGGTCCCGACGTGTTGCCGATCACCCTCGAGCGGAGCGACGGGCGCGTCATCGGGCGGATGCGGCAGTCGCCCCTCCGCGTCTCGCCGCCATGGCCCGGACGTGCCAGCCCTGGCCGACGCGCTGGGCCTCGACGTGTCGGAGGTGCTGACCACGCCGCCGCCTCGCGTCGCCGACACGGGGGGCGCGCACCTGATGGTCCGCGTCGCCGGACGCGAGGTCGTCGACCGTGCCGAGGCGGCAGCGTCGACGCTGCTGCGGGTCCTGGCGGGAGTCGGGGCGGAGGGCTGTTACGTCTACGCGCACGAGGCCGGCACGGCCGCCGCCTATGCCCGCTTCTTCAATCCGACCGTCGGCCTGTGGGAAGACGCCGCGACGGGAACCGCGGCCGGACCGCTCGCCGCCTACCTCGCCGCCAGCGGCCTGCTGCCCGGCAATCGCCTGGTGGTCGAGCAGGGCGTGCGGATGGGTCGCCGCAGTCTCCTCACGGTGCAGCTCACGCCGGATCCGGAGCTCTCCGGCAGCGGCGTGATCGTCCTGCGCGGCACCATCCACGTGTGAATACTGTCCGCCTGCCGGGAGAGCGCTCGGCAGGCTGGACACCAGCACGGTTTTCGACCAGCATGCCAACGAGATCGAGCCTCGCCTCCGGGGCTGAGCCCACATGCAACGTACCAGCTTCGATGTCGTGATCGTGGGCTCCGGCGCCGCCGGTGGCACGCTCGCCGCGCACCTGGCCAGGCGCGGGGCGCGGGTCGCGATCGTGGAAGGCGGGCCCCGCGTCAACACGCGGACCGACTTCAACACGCACGCGATGCCGTTCGACTACCCGAACCGGCACATCCCGACCATGCGGCCCGGCAAGCCCGGCTTCGACTCCGAGCGCACCCGCGGCGTCGGCGGGAAGACCCTGCTCTGGAACGCCGTGGCGCTCCGCTTCAGCCAGCGCGATTTCAAGGGCCGGACGGCGGACGGGGCCGGTGAGGACTGGCCGCTCGACTACGCGGACATCGCGCCGTACTACGACGCCATCGAGCGCGAGGTCGGGGTCTGCGGGAACCTCGACCACCTCGAGGATCTGCCGGACGGCATCTTCCTGCCGCCGGTGCCGATGAAGTGCAGCGACCTCATCGTGCAGCGCGGTGCGCGGAAGGCCGGCGCCGACCTGGTTCACGTGCGCAAGGCGACGCTGTCGGTGAGCACGCCGACCCGCCCCGCCTGCCACTTCTGCGGCAACTGCATGGCCGGCTGCGACGTGGTGGCCAAGTACAACTCGGCCGACGTCCACATCGCGCCGGCCGAGAAGACCGGTCGCGTCACGGTGTTCAGCGACTCGATCGTGCGCGAAGTCCTGCTGTCGAAGGACAACCGGGCCACCGGCGTCGGCTTCTTCAATCGCCTGCACAAGCGCGATGGCGACGTCCACGGCCGATGCGTGGTCGTGGCCGGCGGCTGCGCGCAGAGCGTCGCCCTGCTGCTCATGTCGCGGTCCAGCCGCTACCCGACCGGCCTGGCCAACTCCAGCGGCGCCCTCGGCCGGCACTTCATCCCGCATTTCACCGGCGGGATCGAGTGCTTCCTGAAAGACCTTGCCGGCACGCCGGCGACGAACGACGAAGGCTTCCTCGACCACGCCTACCTGCCCTCGTTCATGCACCGCCGGAAACGCAGCTACGCGCGCAGCTTCGGCGCGCAGTTGAACTACCAGAACCGCCGTGGCGTCGGCTGGGCCCGCTCCGTCAGCGGGTTCGGCGCGGCGTACAAGGCGTCGATCAAACGATCGTATCCGGCGTTCTTCGTCTTCACGCCCTACGGCGAGATGCTGCCGAACGCGCAATCGTTCATCGATCTCGACTACGGGCAACTCGATGCCTTCGGGCTGCCGCGAGCGCGCCGGCAGGTCCACTGGGCCGAGAACGAGCGCGCCCTGTTCCACGACATGGTGAACTGGAGCCTGGCGATGCTGGACCATGCCGGTGCGGAGATCCTGTCGGTTCCCGCCGAGCCTGCCACCAACCACGAACTGGGCGGCTGCCGGATGGGGAGCGATCCGCGATCGTCGGTGGTCAACGCCGACTGCCGGACGCACGACGTGGCGAATCTCTACGTCGTCGACGGCAGCGTCTTTCCCTCGGCCTCGGAGAAGAACCCGACCCATACGATCATGGCGCTCGCGGCACGCACCGCGGGACACATCGCCGACCGGCTGCAGAAGGGGGACTTGTGAGCGAGACCCGCCGCGAGACGCTCAAGATCCTGGGCGCGATCGGCGCGACGTGCGCCTTCCCGTTCCCGGCCGACGAACTGTACGGCCAGCACGTGCACGTGAAGGGCGCGAAACCGGCCGCTCCGCGCACGGAGGCCTACAAGCCGGTGTTCTTCGGCGCCGCCGAGTACGCGCTGGTCTCCCGCGTCTCGGACCTCATCATCCCGGCCACCGACACCCCGGGCGCGCTCGGCGCGGGTGTGCCCGAGTACATCGATCGCGTCGTGGCGCTGAACCCCGAGCATCAAGGGCTGATGCGCGCCGGCCTGGAATGGATCGAGGTCCGGTCGCGCGCGCTGTTCGCCGGAGGCTTCCTCGCCGCCGGCGAAGCGCAGCAGATCGAGATGCTGCAGCCGCTGAGTGACGAAGTGGACCGCCAGCAGCAGGCACGGCTCATCGCCAGGTATCGGAGCGGCGGCGGCGACGGTGGCGTCTACTACCTGCCGCGGACGGACGCGACGGAAACCGGGCAGCGTCCCAATCCGGCTGTCGCACCGCCGGCGTCGTCGACGTCACCGGCGGACGTGCCGGTGCGGTTCTTCCGCCTGCTGAAGAACCTGACCGCGGACGGCTACTACACCTCCCGCGTCGGTCTGCTCGACGAGCTCGGCTACAAGGGCAACACAGTGCTCGCCGCGTTCCCGTCGTGCGCCGTGCCGGAGCAGTGACGTCAGCGCCACCCGCCTCATGAAAAGAATTCTGATTGCGCTCGTCCTCCTGCCGGCGGCGTTGTCGGCGCAGAGCCGCGCCAGGAACGTCATCCTCTTTCTCGCCGATGCCGGCGGCACGTCGACGCTGGCCGCGGCGAGCCTGCATGGCCACGGGGCGCCACGGCAGCTGTTCGTGCAGAGCATGCCGCACATCGGGCTGTCCGATACCAGCAGCGCGGCTCACATCGTCACCGACTCGGCCGCCGGTATGACCGCCATCGTCACCGGCCACAAGACCATGAACGGTGTCGTCTCGCTGTCGGCATCGACCGTTCGCGGCAAGCAGGACGGCGGGCGGCTGAAGACGATTCTCGAGTACGCGGAAGAGCACGGTCTGTCGACCGGCGTCATCTCGAACGACTCGCTCACCGGCGCGACACCCGCAGCGACCTATGCGCACGTGAACGACCGCGGCCAGACGGCGGCCATCTTCACGCAGGTCTTCACGCCGCAGTTCGGCGACGGGGTGGACGTGATGATCGGCGGCGGACGCCCCGCCATCGTCAAGGCGCTGGCCGCCGACAGGGACCGATCTCGACGCCGTGTCGCGCCGCTACGGCCGCCCGATCCTGTCGGCGATAGCGGACGTGCCGGCGGATGCGTCGCGCGCGATCGTGCTGCTCGAGTCATCGGCCTTCGACCTCGAGACGGCCGTCCGGACCGCGCTCGCGCATCCTCTCGAAGAACCGCAAGGGCTACTTCCTGATGGTCGAGGCCGATGTCCACACCAATCGCATGCGAGATGGCCTCGATCGCATGCTCGAAATGGACAAGGTCGTCGCCGCGACGGCCAAGATGGTGAAGCGGGACACGCTGCTCATCTTCACCGCCGACCACTCGTTCGACCTGCGGCTGCGGGGCGGCCGCCTCGGCGAGCCGATGCTGGATGGACTCGAGGCCGCCGAGGCGCAGGCGCAAGCCGAGAAGCGGCGTGACGTCCGCATCCCGACGCTGCGCATGGACAACGGCCACACCGGCGAAGAGGTGCTGGTGGCGGCGCAGGGTCCGGGGGCCGATCGCGTGCGCGGCTACATGGCGAACACCGACATCTTCCACGTGATGATGCGCGCCTTCGGCTGGAAGCCGTGACGGGCCTCGCCTGTCGACGCTGGTCGTGAGCGGGCACTCGCCTTGCATTCCGGTCGACGGAGGGCATCGATGGCCAAGAAAACGACCAGAAAGCGAACACCAGCGAAGAAGGCCGCGGCCAAGGCGGCGCCGGCAAAGCGGGCCTCGGCCCGGAAGACCGTCCGCAAGGCGGCAAAGCGCGAGCTGATCGATACCGGCACCGACAAGCGCTTCGTCCGACGGGCAGCGAAGGGCCAGTTCAAGGAGTCCGACGACGTCGGCACGTCACTGCCTGCCGACCGACGGAAGAAGGCCAAGACGAAGGCCAGGCGCGGGCAGGGCGACAAGGGCGACCGCTGACCCGCAGCGGCGCCCGATCAGCCGGCCGACCGCTGTCTTGGTCTCGTGTTCATCGCGCAGCTGGCGCGCCAGATCGACGACGCGCTGGCGGTAGGCCGGGTCGATGTCCGGCATCGCCGTCACCACGGTGGCGACGTAGTCCGCCAGCAGCGCGCCCTGTTCCGAGCACAGCGAACCCTGGCGCTTGCTCGCGTCGACGAGCCCCAGCAGGTCGTTCGCCTCGAGGGCGGCGACCATCTGGCGGTGCGCCCCGGCGTGTTCCTCCTGCAATGCGACGAGCTGCTCGAGCAATACCGCAGAGGTCATCCCCCGATCCCCTTCCACGCTTCGTAGCGCCCTGTGCGGCTACGACGGGGATGCTACCTCGTCCTCGGTGCGCCAGTCTGCCAGTTCTCGACGGATGGGACCGGACCGTCGCGCTATCGCTTCTTGGCGACGCGCTTGCGCGAGCGGCCGCCCGACGAGGCCTCGCGTGGCACCTTCGCGCCCTTCTCTCGCGCCTCGCTGAGGCCGATCGCGATGGCCTGCTTCCGGCTCTTCACCTTCCGGCCCGAGCCGCTCTTCAAGGTGCCCTTCTTTCGGCCGCGCATGGCCGACTTCACGCTGCTCGACGCCTTCTTCCCATACTTCGCCATGTCTCCTCCTCCTCGTGGCGGCCGCATGACTCCCACGCCTGTGGGCGCAAGGCTACCGCCGCCGGCGGCCGTGCGGCATCGGGGCAAACCCTAGTCAGCCGCTGACGGTAGACGTGTCGACGTGAACGCTCGGTGCCGCGTGTCGATCCTGATCCTGAGCACGCGGCGGTGTCTCCGGCTTCTATGTGTTCGACGGCGAGCTGCCCCACACGCCTGGCACACTGCTTCGGCAGGAACCCGTGCCGGACCATCTGGCGTTGGCGAACGCCGCCCGCGGCCTGCGCGTGCTCTACACCTCGACGAACGGCATCGACGGGAAGACCATCCTCGCCGTCTCCGGGGCGATCTATGTTCCGAGGGGAACCGCACCCGCCGGCGGCTGGCCGATTGTGGCGTGGGCGCACGGCACGACGGGCACCGCGGATTTCGCGGCCGACGACCAGGGCCTGGGCACCCCGGGCAGACATCCGTGGATGGCCGTGCGGCCGGAGGGTTGGAGCGTGCTCGACAGCGTGCGGCCAGCGCTCACCGCCTTTCCTGAATTGGCCAACGCCGTGGTCATCGTCGGGTAGTCGCAGGGGGCGCACGCGGCACTGTCCGCCGCCGGGCTGGCCACGGCATACGCCCCGCCCGTGCGGATCAAGGGAACGGTCGCGACCGGCGTGGCGGGCGGCCCGCAGTACGCGGCGTCGCGCCGAACCAGCGTGTTCCTGTTCCTCGTCCTGCACAAGTTCCAGGCGATCGATCCCGCCTTCCAGACCTGCGCGGCCGGCGAGCCGCCGCGGCCGGGGACCATGTTCGTGCTCGCCGAGCCATCCCGCTGTAAGGTGCGCTTGGCCGGAGCCGCGGCCGGGCCCCGACGCTGCACTTCGACCGTCAGCCGCATCGGCGGCCTCGCTGATGATCCGGTGGACGCCGGGTTCGCCCTGACCGTCCGTCGCCACCTTCGTCCACTCGCCCACGAAGCGTGGCGGCGTCTGCGCCACCACACCGGAGCCCATCAGGACGACCGCCGCCACGATCGACAGTGCCGTCGTCGCCGCGACGTCGCTTCCCCTCCAGTCGTACATGCCGCCACAGCCCGCCGCCGTCGATTCCTGGCTGCACCTCGTCGACGGCTAGTCGGCTCGTAGCACCGCCCACGGATCGATCCGCGTGGCCCGGCGCGCCGGCACCCATGCCGCCAGCAGTCCCACTGCCAACAGCACCAGCGTGACCGTCGCGAAGACGATCGGATCGGTCGGCGTCACGCCGAACAGGAACCGCTGCAGGACGCGCGTCACGGCGACGGCGCCGCCGAGGCCGACGACGAGGCCGGCGACGACGACGCGCAGCGCGCGCGTGAGCACCAAGCCGAGCACGTCGCGCCGCGTGGCGCCGAGCGCCATGCGCACCCCGATCTCGCGGCGGCGCTGCGTCACCGCGTAGGCCATCAATCCGTAGAGGCCGCAGGTGGCGATCAGCATCGCGGTCGTGGCGAACAGCCCCAGCAGCAGCGTCCGGAAACGGGGCGCCGCCACCGACGCCGCCACCGCCTCGTCCATCGTCAGCGTGCCGGCGATCGGCAGGTCGGGCGCGGCGCGGCGAATCTCCGCGCGGATCCCTTCGACCACGCTGGCGGGCGTGCCCGTGCGGGCGACGAACGACACGAACCGCAGCAGGAAGGGCGCGGCCTGCTCCTGCTGAAACGGCGCGTAGATCATCGGCTTCACGTCCTGATCGAGGCCCCGCTGACGGATGTCGGCGACGACGCCGACGACCGTCAGCCAGTCGCCGCGGTCGTCCACGCGCACGCGTCGGCCGAGCGCCTCGGCCGGACCACCGGGAAAGCATTCGCGCACGATGCGCTCGCTGACGATCGCCACCTTCGGCGCGTCCGCCGTGTCCCGCGACGGTGAAGTCGCGGCCCGCCAGCAGCGGAATCCCCATCGTCGCGAAGTAGTCCGCCTCGATCTTCGGCGTGCCGGCAAAGAGCGTCGACTTCGGCTGTCCTTCGACGTCGAAATCGCTCTGGATGAACATCATCCCGAACGGCGCCGAGTTGATCACGCTGGCGGACGTCACGCCCGGCAGGTACCGGACGCGGTCGAGCACGCCGCGCGCGAACGCCTGGCTGCGCTCCGGCTGGTCGTAGAGGCGTTCCGGCAGCGTCACCCGGACGGTCTGGACGACCCCGTCGCGGCCGCTCGACTCGAAACCGGGCGACACCGACGTCAGGCGCACGAAGCTGTGAATCAGCAGGCCGGCGCCGATCAGGAGGACGAGCGTCATGCGCGATCTGCGTGGCCACCAGCAGCGTCCGCAGTCGCTCGCCCTGGCGGTCGCTCGTCGCGCGCGTGCCGCCGGCGTGCAGCGCGCGGCTCTCGCCGAAGGCGGCCCCGCTGACGCGCAGCGCCGGCACGAGGCCGATGAGCAGCGTCGAGACGATCGACAAGCCGAGGCAGAACGCCATGACCCGCGCGTCGATGGCGATGCCGCCGAGGCGGGGCAGCACGGACGGCGGCACGAGCGGCAGCGTGACCGTGGATCGCGAGGTGGCGCCAGCACCACGCCGAGCGCGGCGCCCACGCAGCGACAACACGACCGCCTCCGTCAGCAGCTGGCGCACGATGCGCCGGCGTCCCGCGCCGAGAGCCATGCGGACGGACAGCTCGCCGCGGCGCGCGCTGAGCCGCGCCATCTGCAGGTTCGCGACGTTGACGCAGGCGATCAGGAGCACGAACGACACCGCCCCGAGGAGGACCAGCAGCAGCAGCGCGCACCGGCTCCGTGCCGTACTCCTGCAGGCCGACCGTCCGCGCCAGCGTGCGGACGTTCGGCGCGAGCACGCCTTCCATCGCGAGCGCGCCGCCGGACACGATCGACGGGTCGTTGACCAGCGCCGTCAGTTCGTCCTCCGCGCGTTCCTGCGTCACGCCGGTCTTCATGCGGCCCAGCAGGGAGAGGAACGCGCTCGTGTCGGTGTCGCCGAGCCAGCGGTTGGGCAGGAAGATGTCCGTGTCCGGCAGCGCGCCGATCCGGATGACCGGCCGGAAGCTGAAGTCCGGCGGCAGCACGCCGACGATGGTGCGGGGCAGGCCGTCGATGGTGATGGTCTGGCCGACGATGGCCGGATCGGCCTTGAGCGACGTGCGCCACAGGCGATCGCTGACGATCGCGCTGCCATCGTCGTCCGCCGCGGCGCCGCCGGTGAGGAAGGCGCGGCCGCGGGCCGGGCGTGACGCCCAGCGTGGCGAAGAAGTTCGGACTCACGTCGAGCGCCGGCACCTGCAGCGGCTCCCCGCGTCCGGTGAGCTCGACGTCGATCGAGGCGTAGGCGGCGAGAGTCGTCGAGCGCGGTGACCCGCGGGCGCAGCGCGTCGTACGACGTCGGCGACCAGGTCGCGAAGGTCTTGACGCCCGTCTCCGTCTGCTGCGCCGTCGAGATCACGATCAGCCGATCGGGAGCGGCATACGGCAGCGGCCGCCAGAGCACGCCATAGGCGACGGAGAAGATCGCGGTGTTGAGGCCGATGCCGAGCGCCAGCGTGGCGAGGGCCGGTGACGGTGAACGCCGGCTCGCGGCGCATCAGGCGCAGCGAGAGCCGCACGTCCTGCCCGAACGTGTCGATGGTCACTGCTGCATCCTCGGATCGTGCCTGGGATCGGCGTACATGGGCGGGCACCCGCGGCGGCATCGGGGCGAAGCTCGTAGTGCCAGGGTTCGTTCCGATAGACCTGGCAGAGCCGGTATGTGGCGCCGTGTCTGGACAGCCACGCCGTGGCCCGGGCCGGGCCGACGTCGACCGCATCTCCCGATACGTGGGCGGACGTGTCCGCCGTCGCCACCCACCGCGACGCCGCGCGGGTCGAGCCGTACTTCGACACCGCCTGCCGGCGCAGCCGCTCCTGGTATGCCGCCGAGCGCCAGCCGCTGTTGACCACGATCTCGACCCCGTCCCGGGCGGCGTCCTTCGCGGCCCGGAGCAGCGCCCGGCGCAGGTCCGGATCGAGCCTGGCCACGGCGGGACTGCTCGCGTGGAGCACCGTCACGCCGCGTCCCAGGGAGGACGACGCCAGCGGCGAGCCAGCGAGGTGGCTGGCGAGGACGCCGGTGAGCATCGCCGCGGCGAACGCCAGGCCGCAAGACGGATCGGGCGGACGCGACGGGCGGCGTGTCGCGCTGGCGCGTTGGAGGCCATGCCACCATTCAAGACGGCGTGGCGTTGCCGGCGCGTATGCGGTTTTCGATATGCTGACGATATGTCGTGCCTCGTAGCATCGAGGGTGCATGCGTGTCTTGATCGTCGAGGATGAGCCCTACCTGGCGGAAGGCATCCGCGACGGTCTGCGCCTGGCCGCCATCGCCGCCGACATTGCCGGGGATGGCCACGCCGCCCTGGAGCTCCTGAGCCTCAACGTCTACGACATCGCCGTCCTCGACCGGGATGTGCCCGGCCCGTCCGGCGACGAGATCGCCAGACGCATCGTCGCCTCCGGCAGCGGCATGCCGATCCTGATGCTCACGGCGGCCGATCGCCTCGACGACAAGGCCACCGGGTTCGAGCTCGGCGCCGACGACTACCTCACCAAGCCGTTCGAGCTGCAGGAGCTCGTCCTCCGGCTCAGGGCCCTCAACCGCCGGCGCGCCCACAGCAGGCCGCCGGTGCGCGAGATCGCCGGCCTGCGCCTCGATCCGTTCCGCCGGGAGGTCTATCGCGACGGCCGCTACGTCGCGCTCACCCGGAAGCAGTTCGCCGTGCTCGAGGTCCTCGTCGCGGCCGAAGGCGGGGTCGTCAGCGCCGAGGAGCTGCTGCAGCGCGCCTGGGACGAGAACGCCGACCCGTTCACCAACGCCGTGCGCATCACGGTCTCGGCCCTGCGCAAGCGGCTCGGCGAACCCTGGATCATCGCCACCGTGGCCGGCGTCGGCTATCGCATCGACGCCCTCCCCGGAGCTGAGCGTCAAGGCGTGACGCGTGGCTAGGGAGCCGGGGCTGAGCGTTCGCCTCAAGCTCACCCTGAGCTATGCCGGGTTCCTGATGCTGGCGGTGTTCCTGATGCTCGTGGCCGTCTGGCTCGCGGGCCCGCCGGGGCGGACCTACGGCTTCGTGCTGCGCCACGTGCCCGACGAGGTCATCAGCCTGCTCGGCGCCGTGGTGCCCGGGCGGCACGCGTTCCTGCTGCGCGCGGTCGCTCCGGGCGCGGCCATCGCCGTGGCGTTCCTGCTGGTGTTCGGTCTCGTGGGCGGCTGGATTCTCGCCGGTCGCATGCTCGCGCCGCTGATTCGCATCACCGAGGCGACCCGCGCCGCGACGAAGGGATCGCTCTCGCACCGCATCCGGCTGCCGGGTCGCCGCGACGAGTTCCGCGAACTGGCCGACGCCTTCGACACCATGCTCGAACGGCTCGAAGCCCACGTCGGCGAGCAGCGGCGATTCGCCGCCAACGCCTCGCACGAACTGCGGACCCCGCTGGCGATCACGCAGACGCTGCTCGACGTGGCCCGCACACGATCCGGACCGCGACGCCGGCGACGCTGGTCGATCGCCTCCACTTCATCAACACCCGGGCGATCGACGCTCACCGAGGCATTGCTCCTGCTCAGCCGGGCCGACCAGCGCACCTTCACCCGGGAGCACGTCGACCTGTCCCTCCTCGCGGAAGAGGCCGCGGAGACGCTGCTCCCCCTGGCCGAAAAGCGCGGCCTCAGCATCGAGACCTCCGGCGATCCGGCGCTCCGCCATCGGGTCTCATGCGCTCCTGCTGCAGCTGACGACGAACCTCGTGCACAACGCGATCGTCCACAACCTGCCTCGACACGGCACCGTGTGGGTCACGACCAGCGGCGCCCTGAGGCGGCGCTGCTCACGGTCGAGAACACCGGCGAGACGCTCGCCCCGGAACGTGATGTCCACGCTCGTCGAGCCGTTTCAGCGTGGCACCGAGCGCATACGCACCGATGACGCCGGCGTCGGCCTCGGCCTGGCGATCGTCCAGAGCATCGCCCGGGCCCACGACGGCACGCTCGAACTCGCCCCTCGCCCGGCTGGCGGGCTCCGCGTCACGGTGCAGCTGCCCGCCTCGCCGTCGACGGACGGATGACGCGCTCCAATCGCCTGGGCTCGCGGCGCCCAGGGTCAGTCGAGGGGAGCGATCTACCGGCCCATGTGGATCTCGACGCCACCCAGGGCGCCGAAGTCGACGCGGATGCGGTCGCCCGGCGCGATCGGCGGCGGCACGATGCACGTGCCGGTCGTGACGACCTCGCCGGCGCGCAGCGCCAGGCCGAGGCCGGAGAGCTCGTTCACCAGCCAGGCCAGGGCGATACGAGGATCGCCGAGCACGTGGCCGCCCTTGCCGATCTGCGGCTCGCCATCGGCGACGGTCGCGATCACCGGATGCTCGACCAGGTCCATCCGCCGCCAGTCCGCCGTCGTCGCCGGGCCGAGCACGAAATAGTGCGCGCACGCGTTGTCGGCGATGAGCTGCGCGGCGCCCACCAACGTGCAGTCGTCGTAGCGGGAGTCGGGAATCTCGATCGCCGGGTGCAACGTGTCGACCGCGCCGAGCACCTCGTCGACGCTGTAAGCCGTGCCGCGCGGCGGCAGGTCGACCGCCATCCGGAAGGCGAACTCCGCCTCGGCGACGCGCATGCCGTTGGCGCCGAACGGCACCTCCGCACCCGGCTCGAACACCCGCTCGCGAAACAGGCGGCCGGCCAGCGGACCATCGACGTTGATGTGCCGCTGTCCGGCCACGCTGGTCGCCGCGATCTTCCAGCCGAAGAGCGGGTGCGCGCTGCGTCCGGCCAAGGCCGCCTGCACGGCGTAGCCGTCGGCACGCGTGCGCGGCCGGACCGGTTCGGGCAGCGCCGGCATCCGCCGGCCGTCGCGCCAGTGCGCCCACACGATGTCTGCGGCGGCGCGATGCACCGGCGAAGCCCCTACAGCGACTTGCCCAGCATGACCGTCGGCTTGATGTCGGTGAACGTGGCGACATCGGCCCGGAGCTCGGCCATCGCCGGATTGGCGAGGGCCGCCTGGATGGCCTCGGCCGAGGCGAACTGGAAATGCGCGATCATCGCGTACGGCGCGGCCGTCGTCCCCATCGGCACACCCTCGATCAGGATGACGCTGGTGGCTTTCATGACCTTCATCACCAGGGGGATGTGGGTGGACCGATAGTAGTTCGCGTCGAACCGGGCACCGTCGTGAGCCGGGTAGATCACGTTGAAACTCATCGTCGGATCGGCGGCCGTCGCCGTCCCGGCGGACATGATCGTCATGGCGCCGACACTGGCCGCGCCCGACACGAACTCGCGTCTGTTGAGCATCGTCATCGTCTCCTGTCCCAACAGCTTAGCCGATTGCCGGCGGGCGGTCAGGCCGCGCCTTCGGTCACCTCGCCCAGCTCGCGATCGAGCAGGGCGTACAGGTCCGCGGAGCGAATCGGCTTGGAGAGATAGCCGTCCATGCCGGCGGCCAGGCAGCGCTCGCGGTCGCCGGCCATGCTGTGTGCCGTCATGGCGATGATGGTGAGGTGACGGCCGGTGCGCGTCTCGGACTCCCGAATGGCCGCCGTGGCGGCGAAGCCATCCATCTCGGGCATCTGGACGTCCATCAGCACGAGGTCGAACGGCTCGCGCCGGGCGAGATCGACGGCGTCACGGCCGGTCTCGGCCAGGCTCACGTCATAGCCGCGACGGCGGAGCATGTGCAAGGCCACCTTCTGGTTGACCGGATTGTCCTCGGCCAGCAGGATGCGCCGCGCGGTCGTGCTCCGAGCTCCGGCGGTGGAGCGCGTCTCGCTCGCCGGCGTGGCCCGAGGTGCGGCGACGTCGGCGGCACGGCTGTCGGCCGTGGTCAGTCGCACGGTGAAGGAGAAGACGCTGCCGGGGCCGCCTGCGTCACGCCCAGGGGTGTCGGCGGGCGCCGGGCTCTCGGCCCAGACGCGGCCCCCCATGAGCTCGACGAGGCGCGCCGAGATGGTCAGGCCGAGCCCCGTCCCGCCGAAGCGCCGCGTCATCGCGCCGTCGGCTTGCGTGAACGGCTCGAAGATGGCCTCGAGCCGGTCGGCGGGGATGCCGATGCCGGTGTCGCTGACGCTGATCCGCAGCACCACGGCGTCGCCGTCGATCGCCTGGACGCCGACGCGCACCGCCACCCCGCCGCGCTCGGTGAACTTGAGCGCGTTGCCGACGAGGTTGACCAGCACCTGCCGCAGGCGCCCGGGATCGCCGCCGGCCATCGCGGGGACGGGCTCGTCGACCTCGCACGTCAGCTGCAGCCCGCGCGGCCGCGCGCCGACGACGAACATCTTCATCGTCTGGGCGATCTCCTCGCGCACGTCGAAGGCCTGCGCCTGCAGCGAGAACTTGCCCGATTCGATCTTCGAGAAGTCGAGGATGTCGTTGATCACCGTCAGCAGCGACTCGGCCGAGGACCGGATCGTCGCGACGAAATCCTGCTGCTCCGGCTCGAGCCGTGTCGACAGCGCCAGCTCGCTCATGCCGATGATGCCGTTCAGCGGCGTGCGAATCTCGTGGCTGACGTTGGCGAGGAACTCGGACTTGAGGCGCGATGCCTCGAGCGCCGCTTCGCGTCCCCGCACCAGGTCGTCGATGATCTCGGTGACCAGCACGATGCCGCCGATCGATCCGTCGGCCGCGTGCCACGGGTGCACGGCCCAGCGCAGCCAGGTCACCGTTCCGTCGCCGCGCTCGAAGGTGTCCTCGGGACAGGCGATGATCTCGCCGGCGAGCGCGCGGGCGTGGGCGTCGCGGAACTTGTCCGGGATGTCCGGCACCACTTCGTAGTGCAGCCGTCCGAGCAGCGACACGCCGGGCCAGTCCATGTCGTCGACCCATTTGCGGCTGTGGGCCAGGTAGCGCAGGTCGCGATCGAACATGGCCATCGACACCGGGGCATCGGCGATGATGCTCAGGAGCTGCTGCCGCTCCCGATCGAGCGCGTCCTCGATCTGCTTGCGGATGCTGATGTCCTGCACGGTGACGCGCAGGCCGGTGATGGCGCCGCGATCGTCGCGCACCAGCCGCGAATCGACGAGCACCGGGATCAGCGCCCCATCGTGGCGGCGCAGGGTCCGCTCGGTCGGCGCCGGCGGGACCGTCCCGTGCAGCATCTCGCCGATGGCGCGCCGCGCCGCGTCCGGATCGGCGTCGAATTCCCAGCCGCCGCGGCCGATCATCTCGCCGGCGGCATGACCCAGCAGGTGCAGCTCGGTCCCGTTCACCCGCACCAGCCGACCCGCGGTGTCCAGCTCGTGGTAGCCGACGGGGGCGTCGTCGAACAGCTCGCGATAGCGAGATTCGCTGTCCCGCGCCGACGCCTCGGCCTGCAGCCGTTCGCCGATCTGGGCGCGGAGCTCGTGGGTGCGCTCGTCGACCAGCGCGGTGAGCGCCCGCTCGCGCGCCTGGACCAGGCGGCGCCGGCCGCGGATCCAGGTCGCGGCGCCCAGCCCGATGGTGGCGACCGTCGCCAGATGGAACCAGGTGGCCTGGTAGAAGTGCGGCCGCAGCACGATCGCCGCGGTCGCCGGCTGCGCGCTCCAGACGCCGTCGGCGTTGGCCGCCATGACGCGGAACGTGTACTGCCCGGGCGGAAGGTTCGTGTAGTAGGCCGCGCGCCGATCGCCCGCGTCGCGCCAGTCGACGTCGAAGCCGTCGAGCCGGTACTTGAAGCGGATCCTGGCCGGCGTGGTGAACGACAGCGCGGCATAGCGCAGCTCGAGCTCGCCGGAGCCGGGCCCGGCCGCGAACGTGCTGCCGCCCGAGGACCACCTGGCGGTCGATGCGGACCTGCTCGAGCGCGACCGGCGGCGGCAGCGGGTCCGGCCGGAGCGCCGACGGGTCGACGACGATGACGCCCTTGATCGACGCGAACCAGAGCCGGCCATCGCGCGCCGCCCAGCCGGCCGGCTGCGAGCTGCCGTTGAACTCCGAGGCTGGCAGCCCGTCCATCGCGGCGTAGACCTTGGTGTGGATGTCGGCCTGCCGGCCGGCGGCGACGAGATTGAGCTCGCGCTTGTCGAGGCGCATCAGCCCCTTGTTGCACGAGACCCAGAGCGAACCCTCGCGATCCTCCAGCACCTGGTAGGCGACGTCGTCGAAGAGGCCGTTCCTGGTGGTGTAGCGCGTGAACCGGCCGTGCTCGAAGCGGTTGAGCCCGCCGCCGTAGGTGCCAATCCACAGGACGCCATCGCCGTCCTCGTGCATGGCGAAGACGACGTCGAGCGAGAGGCCGTCGCGGGTGGTGTAGGTGCGCGTTCCGCCGGCGTCGATGCGCGACAGCCCGGTATCGGTGCCGACCCAGATCGCGCCATCGCGCGTCTCGCGCAACGCCCGCACGATCGATCCGGCGACCTTGTGCGGCGTGAATCGCCCGTCGCGGAAGCTGGCGAGCCCGCCGCCGCGCGTCCCGATCCAGAGCGTGCCGTGCCGATCCTCGAGCAGCGCCCGCACGGCGTCGTGCGGCAGGCCGTCGCGCGTCGACCACGTGTCGAAGCGGCCGTGCCGCAAGCGCGACAGCCCGCGATTGGTCCCCATCCACATGCTGCCGTCACGCGACTCGGCGATGGCGAACACCGTGTTCTCGGGCAGGCCGTCGCGGGTGGTGTAGGTCGTGAACACCCCGTCGCGCATCCGTGACAGGCCGGCGCGATAGGTGCCCATCCACATCGTGCCGTCCCTCGCTTCGAGCACCGTGCGGACGAAGTTGTCGGCGAGGCCGTCGGCCCGCGAGTAGCCGGTGAACGCGCTGTCGCGCAGCCGCGCCAGCCCGCCGCTGTAGGTGCCCAGCCAGATGCCGCCTTCGCGATCCTCGTGCAGGGCGATGACGACGGCGTCGGGCAGCCCGTCCGGCGCCGTGAGCGTCTCGAGGCGCCCCTGGTGCAGCCGCGACAGGCCCGCCTCGGTGCCGATCCACAGGCTGCCGTCCCGATCGCGCCACAGGCTGCGCACGGGATGCGCACCGAGGCCGGCGACGACGTCGATCCGCTCGCCGTCGACGCGCCACAATCCCTGGCGGCCGCCGGCCCAGACCACGCCGCCCGGACCGGCGACGATGGCGTTGACCGCGTCCGGTCGCATGCCGCGCGGTGTCATCGCCTCGAATCGGCCGCCCCGCAGACGGTGGAGCCCGGCATTGCTGCCGACCCAGACCGTGCCGTCGGCCGCCGCGAGCAGGGCCGAGACGAAGCCGTCCGGCAGGCCGTCGGCGGTGGAGATCAGCGAGAAGGCGCCGCCGTGGAACCGCACCAGCCCGCCGCCGGCCGCGCCGAGCCACAGCGTGCCGTCGGGGCCTTCGGCGATGGCCTGGATGCTCTCGTCCGGCAGGCCGTCGGCTTTGAGATAGCCGGTGAAGCGGCCGCCGGCGTAGCGCACGAGGCCGCGGCTCGTCGCGGCCCAGAGCGCACCATCGCGGGCCTGGTGCAGCGCGACGACGTTGTTGTGGGCGATGGCCGGCGTGTTCTGCCGATCGAAGACCGTGAACTGGTGGCCGTCGAAGCGGACGAGGCCTTCCTGGGTGCCGATCCAGACGTAGCCGTCGCGCGTCTGGAGGACCGTCTGGATCGTGTCCTGCGGCAGGCCCTGGACGGTCGACCAGCGCTCCTGCACCAGCTGCGGCAGTGAACGCGACGGGTCGAGGGCGGCGGCGGGCCGTACGGTGGCCGTCAGAACGATGGCGACGAGCAGTGCACGGGCGGCGAGGCGCACGCTCTCTTGGGCCATCGACCTGTCCAGCTACGTAATCGGCTGGGACGACCCGGGGGATGAATCACGGCGTCCACGCCAACAGCCAGACGGCCGTCGCGGAGCCGTGCGAACGCCCGACCGTGCAGTTGGTCAAAGCGCCCAGCCGGTTCGTCAAAGGCCGCCGGCGCAACCGGCCCGGCGACCCTACGATCGCCGCGACGCGCGCCTGTCTCCAAAGGAGTTCCATGGCACAGACGATTCTGGTGGCGTTCAGCACCTGTGCGGTGCTGGCCCTGGCGGGCCCGGCCCGCGCCCAGGACCCGGCCCCGCCCAGCCGTTTCTTGCATCCGACAGAGGTCTCGCCCTATGTGACGTCAGGCGGCGATGCGACGGGCATCGGCGTGACCGTCCGCTGGCCGATGACGTCGCGGCTGTCCATCCAGGCGGAAGGGGAGTATCGCAACCGTCGGCGGAATCCCGTCCACGACCTGCCGACGACCAGCGGGGTCAACAGCAATGCCGTCCTGGTCTTCGACCTGCCGACTGGGTGGCGGGTCACCCCCTTCCTGGTCGCTGGCGGTGGGCTCGAGCGTCATGTCGACCTGGCCGATACCTCGGGCCCGGCCGGGCTGCAGTGGCGCACCGGTCACAGCTTCGTGGTCAATGCCGGCGGCGGCTTCCGGGTCGCGTTGTCCGACCGTGTCGGCGCCCGCCTCGAGGTGCGCTACGCCGACGGCTGGGCTCAGGGGGCGTGGGACAGCATGCGCGTCATGTATGCGACCACCGTCGCCTTCGGCGAGCGCTGAGCGCCGGACCTGGGCGCCCGGACAGGAGAGGGACGCCGGCTGCGACGTCCGGCGTCCCTCCAGGTTCGTCCCTTGCGATGCGCCGCCGCGCTGGAGAAGATGCGGTGCACATGGCTACTCGATTCCCGGCGCAAGGGGTTCGCCTGACGCGGCGTCGCTTCCTGGCCGTGGCCGGTGTCGCCACCGGCGTGACGGGCGCGTCGGCCGCGGATGTCGCGGTCGCCGCGCAGACGGCCGACCTCGCCACCCGCTTCGAGGAGGCGAGCCGGGTGATCCGGGCGCAGACCGACAGCGGCGACGTGGCCGCGGCGGTGCTGCATGTGCGTCAGGCGGACCAGGAGATGTCACGCGCCTTCGGCGCCGCGAAGGCCGATCTGCCGTTCCTGATCGCGTCGCTGGCCAAGCCGATGACCGCGTCGGCCGTCCTGTGGCTCCGCGATCGGCGCGAGCTGGCGCTGACCGACGCGGTCTCGACGTTCCTGCCGGACTTCCGCGGCGGTGAGCGCGGGGCCGTCACCATCCACCACCTGCTGACGCACACGTCGGGACTGCCCGACATGCTGCCGGAGAACACCGAGCTTCGCCGTCAGCACGCGCCCTTGTCCGAGTTCGTGGCTCGAACCTGCCGCACACCGTTGCTGTTCCAACCCGGCGCCAAGGTCAGCTACCAGAGCATGGGCATCCTGCTGGCGGCGGCGATCGCCGAGAAAGTCAGCGGCGAGCCGCTGCCGGTGTTCGCGAAGCGGACGCTGTTCGGTCCGCTCGGCATGCGGCAGACGTCGTTCGGCCTGGACGGTCGCCGCGATCGCCGAGACCGCGCAGTGTCAGGTGCCGGAGGCCGAACGCAGCGATTGGGACTGGAACAGCCCCTACTGGCGGAACCTCGCCTCACCGTGGGGCGGCGCCCACGCGACCGCGCGCGATCTCGCGACGTTCCTGGAGGCCTTCGTATCCACGGGCGGCGCCGTGCTGGCGACGGCCACGGCGCGCGAGATGCGCGCGATCCAGACCGGCACGCTGCGGCCCAGTTTTGGTCTGGGCTGGCAGCGCGAGCAGGGCGCCTTCGGCCGGACCTGCTCTGCGGAGACGTTCGGCCATTCCGGTTCCACCGGCACCGTGTTCTGGCACGATCCGGCCACGGCCACGACCTGCGTCATCCTCACGACCAGGCCGGCCGCGAGCTCCAGGGCCAGCCTGCTGCTCCCCGTGTCGGAGATCATCGGACGCACGAGCGGCTGATGCGGCGCGAAGGTCGCCTCGAGGCCTACTCGCCCTGGCCCATCACGTACAGCTCGTGGATCGCCCACGGCCGATCGCCGGCGTGCACGGGCTGCTCGAGACGCACGCTCGAGAGCGCTATCGGCGCCCAGCCGATTCGCACGCCAGGCTCGGCCGGTTCGCGAACGGCGGTCATGGCGGCGTCGTAGACGGGGGACCGGTCGTAGAGCACGTGGTCGGCCCCGCTGGCATCCGTGCCGACGATACGCAGGTGCTGCGGATAGTCGGCCATACCAACGCGTGACATCGCCAGCTTCACGCCCTGCACGGTGCGAGGATGGGACAGCTGCACATCGATCCAGGTGTGGCCGTGCTGGGGCGCGAGCCAACGGGTGTCCAGGCTGCCGTCGCTCACCTGATGCACGACATCGCCATTGTGAGAGGCGGCCACTTCGTAGCCATCGCGGTCCAGTTGCGCCGGGGGTGACGGCGCAGAAGCCGCTGCCGCAGGCCGGAGCACCAGCACCACGGTCCTCCCGAACTCCCGGACGGCCTCGACCTGGGCCTGGTCGGCGCGCAGAACGTGCTGCACCGTGTCGACGTGCTCGAGCACCTCAGGGCGGTACTCATGCCGATGCATCACGACGTAGCGGGCACCGACCGCCCGCACGATACGCAGCGCATCGTGCGCCGTCTCCGGCGCCGTGAAGGGTGAGGCTGGGCTCTGCAGCAGCGTCATGAACGGCGTCACGAAACCGGAGCTGCCGTTCAGGAGCCGGTGGCCGTGCCGGAGGGCCCCGAGCTGATAGCGCAGGGTCACGGAGGCGCCGGCCACCGGCCGCTGGGCCTGGAAGTCGGTCACCACCGGCATTTCGAGCACCGCCGACTTCGGCTGGCTCGCGAGCCACGCGTAGGCCGCCGTGACCGAGGGATCCTCGTCGGGCAGGTGGGCCAACCAGTCGTAGGCGCGATGGCCGTCCCACAGCGACCACGCCGTCATCGCCGACACGGCGACGAGGCGGACCGATCGGCTCCGTCCGGCGAGCAGGGCCGCGGCGCCGACGCCGGCGACGACGCCGAGCGCCAGACGACGAAGACCGCGAAACGCCCCGGCGCCCGGATGCCGTCGAGCGCCGGCACGAGGTCGAGCAGCAGGGCGTAGGGACTCGGCCCGCCGAACGGCGCGTCTCCGATCGCCGGCTCGGGACCGAGCGTCAGGATGAACACCACCCCGGCGACGAGCAGATAGACCGCCGGCGTGACCGCAGCCTGGCTTCCACGCCCGGTCACGCGGCGCCGGATCGCCAGGCCCGCACCCACGAGCGCGCACACGGCGAGCGGCGCCCCAGGGAAGAGAGTCCGATCGGAGACGTTGTCGGCCCAGAGCCACGAAGGGTCCCGCTCGTCCCATACCGTTGCATACGAGCGCACGCTCGCGCTGTACTGCCGGACCTCTTCTTTCGGGTGCGCCAGCCCCATGTCCTTCTGTGCCTCGGCGTACTGCAACAGGGCCGGTGCGGACACCGCCCCGAGGATCGTCGCCGCGGCGATGAGGCGGCCCGCACGCCGCAGCGTGCGCACGGCCGGGCGCCGCACGGCGTCGACCGCGAGTATCAAGGCGACCGGCACCGTCAGGAAGAGGCCGAGGTAGACGTTGGAGTGGATCTGCAGGGCCCAGCAGGCGACGACTCCCGCCAGCGTCCGACGGCGATCGGTCTCGAGCCACCGGTGCAGGCAGAGGAGCGTGAGCAGGCTCCATCCCGCGGTGAGCATCTGCAGCCGCGCCACTTGACTGCTCACGAAGTACGGGCTGCACATCACGACGACGCCGGCGACGATCGCCGCATCCTCTCGCCCGGCGAGGGCGCGCACGAGCATGAACATCGCCCAGCCAAGGAAGGCGAAGCCCAGCAGGAAGGTGATGTTGTAGAGGAGGATCGGGTCACCCGTCAGCCAGTAGATCGGCGCCACGAACACGGCAATGCCGATCAAGTGTTCGGAGAACGCCAGGGCATTGGGATGCGGATGGAAGATGGGCGCGTTCCAGAGCGCCGACGGGCTGGACACGGCCGTATCGCTGACCCAGCTGAGAATCCAGGCGTTCAGCATGGGATCGCCGGCATTGCCGGGCAGCGCATCTGTCAGGTGCGGCAGCAACTCTCGGTTGAGTCCGAGGGCGACCACGACGAAGAAGAGCATGACGCCGCCCCCCATTCGGCGCCGGGGTTCACAGCTGGGCACGCTGCGACGAGCAAGCAATTGTCTCGCCAGCGGCTGCTGATCCGTCTGATCCGTGCAGTCGCGGGAGGCGTTCCGGAACGACGCCGGGCCGGCGATCAGGCGGCGGCGGTCGTGGCGAAGAGCCGTCGCAGGGCGCCGTCGATGGCCGCGAGGGACACGGGCTTGGTGACGTAGTCGTCCATCCCCGCCTCGAGGCACCGCTCCCGATCGCCGGACATCGCGTGCGCGGTCATGGCGACGATCGGCACGCGCACGTTGGTGCCGCGCTTCCGCGGCGCGGATGGCAGCGGTGGCGTCGAAGCCGCTCATCGTCGGCATCTGGACGTCCATGAAGACGACGTCGAAGCGCTCGCGGGCGACGGCGGTGACGGCTTCGGCGCCGTCGTTGGCGATCACCGCCTCGTGACCGAGGCGGGCGAGCATCGCCGTGGCCAGCCGCTGGTTGACCACGTTGTCTTCCGCCACGAGGACGCGCAGCCGGCGCAACGGCGCCGACAGCGTGGCCGCGGCGGGGGCCGCGGTGCCGGCGCGGCCGTGCCCTCGCGTTCGTCGATGAGCGCGTTCAGCGCGCGCCGCAGCTCGTGATGCTGGATCGGCTTGATCAGATGGTGCGTCACGCCCAGCGCGCGGCACCGGGCCGAGTCGCCGGGCCGCCGATCCGACGTCAGCATCAGGACCGCGGTGCCGGCGATGCCGTAGCGCGCCTGCAGCTCGCCGACCAGGGTGAAGCCGTCCATGCCCGGCATGTGCACGTCGACCAGCAGGATGTCGAAGCGCTGGCCGTGGTCGCGGGCGGACTGAACAGCCGCAGCGCGGCCTCGCCGTCCGACGCCATCGTCACCTCGACGTTCCAGCCGCGCAGCACCTCGGCCAGGATGCGCCGGTTGGTGTCGTTGTCGTCGACGACGAGCGCCCGGCAGCCGGCGACGAGGTCGGCGGCGGCGGCATCGGCGTCCCCGGGCGAGCGCGCCCGGATCGGCGACGGGCAATCGCAGCGCGAAGCTGAACGTGCTGCCCTCGCCCGGCGTGCTCTCGACGCCGATCGCGCCGCCCATCAGCCCGACGATGCGGTTCGAGATGGCCAGGCCGAGGCCGGTGCCGCCGAAGCGCCGCGACGTCGTGCCGTCCTCCTGGGCGAACGCCTCGAAGATGAGGGCCTGCTTGTCGGCGGCGATGCCGATGCCGGTGTCGTGGACGGCGAAGCGCAGCGCGCACCCGTCCGGGTCGATGGCCGTCGTCGCGCGTCACGTCGACGGTGACCTCGCCCGCCTCGGTGAACTTGATGGCGTTGCCGACCAGGTTGATGAGCACCTGGCGCAGCCGCTCGGCGTCGCCGACGAGGGCGTCGGGCACGTCGGGCGCGACCCGCCACGCCAGTTCGAGCGAGCGCTGATGGGCCCGCAGGGCGAGCAGCTGCAGCGTCTCGCCGAGCATGGTCCGCAGCGCGAACGGGCTCGGCGCTCGAGATCGAGCTTGCCGGCCTCGATCTTCGAGAAGTCGAGGATGTCGTTCAGGATCCGCAGCAGCGCGTCGGCCGAGTTCTTGACCATGCCGAGGAACTGCCGCTGCTCGGGCTCGAGCGGCGTCGCCAGCACCAGCTCCGTCATGCCGATGATGCCGTTCATCGGCGTGCGGACCTCGTGGCTCATGTTGGCCACGAACTCGCTCTTGGCGAGGCTGGCGGCTTCGGCGGCGTCCTTGGCCTTGGCCAGATCGATCGTCTGCAGATGGACGCGCCGCCGCAGCGTGACGACCCAGACCAGGCCGGCGAGCGACGACCGCGGCCAGGCCGCCGACCAGCCAGCTGGCCCGCTGCAGCGTGAGCCACTGCGCCGGCGTGACCACGGCGATGGCCTGCGGCGACGCGACGCAGCAAGCGGAACGCCGCGGGGCGTGCGTCGGCGACGGCGGCGCGCTCGAGCAGCAGCGACGAGACGCCGGTGACGTCGACGATGCTGCCTGCGCCCACGTCCAGCGGCGCGGCGCCGGTGCGGCGCTCGAGGTGGGCCGAGAACGCGATCGCGCCGGCCTGCAGCAGGAGGACGTCCTCGGTCGCGGTCGAGAAGCGCTCGACGACGCGGCCGCGGACCCGCACCAGCCCGGCGTCGTGGTGGCCCTGCAGCAGCTCGGATGGCGTCGCGTCGATCGGCATCGGCGCTGCCGCGGCCGGCCCGTCGCAGCACGGCGTCTTCCAGCACCGGGCTGAAGTCGCCGGCGCGGGGGAACCCGACGGCGTCGACGACGTCGCCGGGCTGCAGCGCCGCCACGCCCTCGCCGCGCACCTCCAGGGCGCCGCTGTCGTCACGCAGGTAGACCGCCGCGCGCGTCGAGAGCAGCACCACGCCGCGGACGTGCGCCCGATGGCCGACGTGGTCGCCGAGCGTGAACTGGAGCAGGCTGTCGACCGTCGTCGGCGCGCCCGCGAACGGGTCGGCGGGCGCGGCGCGCTCGACCGCGATCGCCGACGGCGACGGCACCAGCAGCTCGGCGCCGACGAGCTGGCGATGCGTGTTGAAGCGCGTGCCCGGCCACGGCCGTCACCCGCACCTGGCTGTCGACGGCGAGCCGGGCGGGCATCGGCGTGCCCGGCGGCACGGGCATGACCACCGGGATCCGCGACTCGCCGACCGCGAGATCGAAGAAGACGTGCCCGTCCGGGTCGGTCGACGTCGCGCGGACGATGCCGGCGATCTCGACGAGCTGGCTGTCGAGACGGCCGGAGACGAGCTGCTCGAGCCGCGCCGGCGTGGCCGGCCGGAAGCGCGGCCCTGGCCGCGTACGCGCAGGGTGGTGGCGACGATGACCGGCGCGAAATCGCCCGGGCCCGGTCTGGCCGACGATCTCGACGTCGTCGCCCGGCGCGCACGCGCGGCATCGGGTGCGTCAGCTGCGAGTAGTAGACGAAGATGCCGGCCGAGGCGTCCTGGACGAACAGGACCGGTCCAGGCACGGTCCAGATAGGTGATCGCGGCCGCGCACCTGGACCGGCAGCCCTCGTGCGGCGGGCCCGACGACAGCCCGCGGACCGCGGCGACCGAGGTCAACGGGCCGCGCGGCGGCGGCGGACGGGCCCTGGTCGACGCGGCGCACGACCTCGATGTCGCTCGCGGTGGCGGCGACGACCCGCCGCCCCGGGACCGTCTCGGCCGTGCCCTGTGCCCGGCTCGACGACGCCGCGCAGCCGGATCTCGGCGCCGATCAGGTCGGCGGCGCTCACGGGCCGGGCGTCGCGGACGTAGCGCGAGCAGCTCGTAGCCGCGGCTGGTGAGGGTCAGCGACAGGCCGGTGCCGAGGCGGGTGGCCGCCTGGACCCGGGCGGCGAGCTTGATGCGCGGTCGCGTTGAGGGTGCCGGCGGCGAAGGCGTCGGGATCCGCGAAGGCGGGATCCGGCAGCGACGACGGCCGGTGATCAGCACCCGCGGCCGCGTCAGGCGGGCAAGCGCGTGGATGCCCCGGACGCGTGCCGCCAGCATCACGTAATCGCCCGGCGCCGCGCCGAACCCCTCCGGTCCGATATACCCGCTAGGCGCCAGCAACGAGTACTGGCCGCCGCGAAGCTGGTGATCGCCGATCAGGCGCGCCGGTTGACGGCGCTGGAGTGCGAGGCGGATGTGCTGCAGGACCGGGAACGCCGCGCCTGGGCGCAGGCCGAGCTGATGCGCCGGACCGTCAGCTGGCGGCTGACGGCGCCACTGCGGCCGGGTCGCCGCGCCGCCGGAGCGTCCCCCGGACGGAACAGTCGGATCGGATGAACGCCGGCTAGCTCGGGTGTGCAGTTGCCACACCGCGTCCGCGGCCACCGCCCAACTGAACTCGCTCGCCCGGACCCGGCCGGCGGCCGCCAATCCGGCTGCCGCTGCGTCGTCGCCGAGCACCTGGCCCAGCGCATCGGCCAGCGCGGCTTCATCGTCCCGTGGCACCACCAGGGCGGCCCCGGCAGCGAGCTCGACCAACGCCGGCGCGTCGGAACACACCACCGGCACCCCGGCCGCCATCGCCTCCAGCACCGGCAGGCCGAAGCCCTCCGCGCGGGAGGGCGCCGCCAGCGCGGTGGCCCCGGCCAGTACCGCGGCCAGATCCAGATCGTCCAGCCGGCCCGTCACGTGCAGGCGATCCGGCGGCAGACCGGCGCCCGCTGCCACCGCGGCGACGTCGATACCGCCCCAGCCGGGTGGTCCCACGACGACCAGCGCAGCCACCCGACCGCAGCCGTCGCCATCGACGCGCACCAGCACGTCGAGGCCCTTGCGGGGTTCCAGCGTCGCGATGACCAGCACGTAGCCATCGGGCAGGCCGAGCCGCCGGCGACGGTCGGCGGCATCCGGCGGGGCGGCAGCGGGGTGACGCCGTGCCCGACGACGTGGATCCGGTCGGCCGCCGCCGGGAAGAGCCCCGCCAGGTCGTCCGCGACCGCCAGCGACGGCACCACGATCGCCTCGGCGGTGGCGGCCGCGCGGCCCACCATGACCCGGTGCCAGGTCACGCCGCGCGGGGTGAGCGTTTCCGGATGGGTCCACGGCACCGCGTCATGCACCGTCACGACCAAGCCGTGCCGGCGGCGCGGCGCCAGCGGGGTGGTGGCGTGCACCGCGGCACCGCGGACCGACGGCGGCAGGCCGCGCCGCCACAGCTCGCTGAGCACCCGGTGACCGGCCGGCAACCGGTGCGGCCCATCGGTTCCCGAAATCGCCGCTGCCGTGGTGTCCCGATGCCAGGCCGTCACGGTGCGCACCGTCCAGCCGGCCGGCGGGGCCGCAGCCATGGCGGTGGTGATCTCCCGCGCGTACCGACCGGTACCGCCCGGCACCGGGGCCAGGCACTGTTCGACGATGACGGTCAGCTCGAGCATCCCGACAGCACACCACAAACAGCGCCGAGGGCACGCCCGCTGTCGACGGGATGGCAGATTGACCTGACCAAGTGTGATGAGGTCCAAGCAGACCGACGGGGCACGGACCGAGCGAACGGAGGGGGCGGATCATGGGCGTCTCGCTGCAGGATGGCTGGTTGTCCTGGTTGCTGATGATCCTCGGCCTGGCCGCGTTCGCGTTCCTGCTGATCCGGCCGCTGCGCTGGTGGTGGATCTACGTGGTCCCCGCGGTCGTGATCGTCTCCGCGCTGGGCGGCTGGCTCACGGGCGAACTGCTCGGTCCGGCAATCTCCGACAAGCCGCTCGAGACCATCATCGACTTCTGGCTCGCGACGATCTTCGCCGCCGTGCTGCTGGCGATCGGTCATCAGTTCCGGTCGCCGGTCTGGCAGAAACTGGTGGCGATCCTGGCTGCCATCGTGGTGGTGTTCGCCGCCGCCAACCAGATGAACAAGCATTTTGTGCAGTTCCCCACCCTCGGAGACGTCTTCGGGGTGGCCTCCGACGACAGCATCGACGGCGTCCCGGTGATCACCACCACCCCGACCTCACCGACGCTGCCGCCCGGTCCGCTGACCCAGACCTGGAAGCCGACCGGCGACAACATCCCGCCGATGGCCGCGGCAAGACCAGCACCATCGACCTGCCCGGCACCATCTCGAAGTTCAACGCCCGGCAGGGCATGGCGTACTACCCGCCGGCCTACTTCGCCGACAATCCCGAACCGCTGCCGGTGCTCATCCTGATGGCCGGCCAGCCCGGAAACCCCAGTGACGTATTCCTCGGGTGACCGGCTGCCGAACATCATGAACGAGTTCGCGGCCGCTCATGACGGCATCGCCCCGGTGGTGGTGGTCCCCGACCCGCTCAGCGCGGAGACCGGTAATCCGCTGTGCGCGGACGCCTGGGAGGGCAACGCGATGACGTACCTGACGCAGGACGTGCCGAACGAGATCAAGAAGCAGCTGCGGGTCACCCAGGACACCAAGACCTGGGTCGTCGGCGGCTGGTCGTCCGGCGGCACCTGCGCCCTGCAACTGGCCACCAACCACCCGGAGATCTACCCCAACTTCATCGACATCTCCGGTGAATGGGAGGTCTCGCTCGGCAGCCATCAGCAGACGGTGGACCAGGGATTCGGCGGCGACGCGGCCAAGTTCGCGTCGATCAACTCGGTCGACCTGATGCAGAAGAACAAGTACCCGCAGTTGTCGGGCTGGTTCATCTGGGGGTCGAACGAGGGGCCGCAGGACGTCACGAACATCTTCCCGCTGGCCAAGTCGACCGGGATGGACGCGCAGGAATTCGAGGTCGAGGGCAGCGGCCACGACTGGGCCACCGTCGTCGCCGGTCTCACCCACGTCATGCCGTGGATGGCGCAGGAAATGGGCCTCACGGCATGACGGTCGAGCCCGAGGTCACCGTCGTCGTGGTGACCTTCAGGGCCGCCTCTTTCCTCGGCGAGACGCTGGCCGGGCTGGCGGCGCAGACCGCGGCGCACCGGTTGCTGATCATCGACAACGCCTCGACCGACGGCACCGCGGACGTGATCGCCGCTGCCGCACCCGGGGCGACGGTGCATCGGCTGGCCGAGAACGCGGGCTTCGCCGGCGGAGTGGCCGCCGCGCTGCCATTGGTGCAGACCCGGTACGTCGCACTGCTGAACGACGATGCGGTGCCCCGTCCGGACTGGCTGGCGCAGTTGCTGGGAGCGGCCGACGGGAGTCCCGGCGTCGCGGCGTGGACCTCGTTGATGGTGCTGCGGGACCTGCCGGAGATTGTCAACAACCTGGGCGCCGCGCTGAACACGCATTGGTACGGCATCGACGTGGCGGCCGGTGCGTCGGTGGCAACGGTGCCGTCCCGGGAGCTGCAGGTCTTCGGATTCTGCGGGGGCGCCGCCCTGCTCCGGACGGCCGCGGTCCGCGCCGTCGGCGGATTCCCCGCCGAGTTCTTCCTCTACTACGAGGACCTCGACACCTCCTGGCGGCTGCGACGGGCGGGCTGGACGATCGCGATCGTCCCCCGCGGTGGTGGAGCACCGGCACGCCGCGACCTCGGACAAGCGCTCGGAGTTGTTCCACTTCCACAACGAGCGCAACCGGCTGCTGACGCTGATCCGGTGCGCTCCGCTGGGCGTGGCGCCGCGCCAGCTCGTCCGATTCACGCTGACCACCGCGTCGCTGACGGCCAGACGGTTGCTGCTGCGGACGATCCCCGATGACGCGAACTTCCGCCTCGGGCTGCGTCTGCGGGTGCTCGCCGCGGTACTGCGGATGGCACCCGGGCAGTACCGGCAACGCCGTCCACGGGTCCGGAACCGGCCGGCGGCCGGTGTTACCGTTCCTGCCTGATGAGCGATCAACCCGCGCGGGAAGAATCCGCCAGCCGAATCGGGGCCTCGTTGACCATTCCCAATCTTCTGTTGCTGCTGTTCGCGGTCGTCGCCGCGGCGAGTGGGCAGTTGATGCTCAAGCACGGCATGACGGGGGTGGCCGCGGCCGTCGCCAAGGACGGCGGAACGCTGCTGATCAAGGCGGCGACGTCGCCGTGGGTGATCGGTGGGCTGGCGGTCTTCGGCATCTCCGCGCTGGCCTGGCTGACCACCCTGTCCCGGGTGCCGCTCAGCGTGGCCTATCCGTTCAACGCGCTCGGCCTGCTGCTGATCATCGGGTCCAGCGTGGTGGTGCTGGGCGAGAGGGTCACCCCGCTGGCCTGGCTCGGTGTGGTGATGGTGGCCGGCGGTCTGGTGCTCGTGGTGCTCGCCCAGTCCACGCAGTGACCGATCTGCTGGTCGTCGGGGCCGGCCTGTTCGGGCTGACGGTCGCGGAACGATGCGCCACCGAGCTGGGCCTGAACGTGGTGGTGCTGGACCGCCGCTCGCACATCGGCGGAAACGCCTAGAGCGAACCGGAACCCAGCACCGGCATCGAGGTGCACCGGTACGGCGCGCACCTGTTCCACACCTCCAACCAGCGGGTGTGGGATTACGTCAACAGGTTCACCTCGTTCACCGGCTACCAGCACCGGGTCTTCGCCACCCACCGCGGCGAGGTCTTCCCGCTACCGATCAACCTGGGCACCATCAACCAGTTCTTCCGGACGGCGATGACCCCGGCGCAGGCCAGAGATTTCCTCGCCGAGCAGGCCGGTGCGAGCTGCCAGCGGCGCCGAACCGTCGTTGGAAGCGAAGGCGATCGCCTCCATCGGCCGGCCGCTGTACGAGGCGTTCATCCGCAACTACACCGCCAAGCAGTGGCAGACCGACCCCGAGAGAGCTGCCCGCTTCGGTGATCTCCCGGCTGCCCGTTCAGGTACACCTACGACAACCGGTACTTCTCCGACACCTACGAGGGACTGCCGGTCGACGGCTACGGCGTCTGGCTGCAGCGGATGGCCGACCACCCGCGGATCGAGATCCGGCTCGGCACCGACGTCTTCGACGACGGACCGGTCGGCCTGGCCGCCGCGCGCGGGTCGCTGCCGATCGTCTACACCGGCCCGGTGGACCGCTACTTCGATTACTCCCGCGGTGAGTTGAGTTGGCGCACCCTCGATTTCGATCAGCAGGTGCTGCCGATCGGTGACTTCCAGGGCTGCCCGGTGATGAACTACGCCGACGAGGACGTGCCGTGGACCCGGATCCTGGAATTCCGGCATTTCCACCCGGAACGCCGCTACCCCGACGACGCCACGGTGATCGTCAAGGAGTTCTCCCGGTTCGCCGAACGGGCCGACGAGCCGTACTACCCGGTCAACACTCCCGCCGACCGGTCGCGGCTGCTGGCCTACCGGGAACTCGCGGCTGCCGAGCCGCAGGTGCTGTTCGGCGGCCGGCTCGGCACCTACCAGTACCTGGACATGCACATGGCGATCGCCGCCGCGCTGACCCTGGTGGACACGGCGCTGGTGCCGCACTTCACCGGCCGGCGCGCACCCAGGCCGGGAACCCCGGCCGGTCAACGGAAGTGGTGCCATCCGCAGCTGGCCGATCACCCCGATCAGCACCACCGCCGTCAGTTCGACCCACACCACACCGGCCAGCGCAAGCTCACCGCTGGTCATCGACGACGCCAGGGCGAGATCCCACGGCCAGCCGCCGTTCCACCGGTGGTAGACGATGATGATCAACGCTCCGGCCAGCACGTTGTACACCGTCGCGCCGACCAGCGAGACGAAGAACAACGCCGCCGCCGGCCACACCAGGTACTGGTGACCGAAGGCCGGGCTCAGCACCAGGAACAACCCCAGCGAAAGCCCCAGCGCGGCCGGCAACTGATCGTGGCGACGCCACACCAGCCAGGCCGGCAACAGCGCCGCGACCGCCAGACGCGACGAACCGGAACGGGTACGTCAGCAGCCACACCGCCCAGTCCGGGTCGCCCACCCAGTGGACCAGCCTGCGCCACCCCCCACGGCCGGGCGGCGATACCCGAATACCCGATGACGTTGCCCACCACCGCGGAGAACTCGGTCAGCAGGGCCGGCAGCCAGATCACCGCGGTCAGCGCAGCGAAGGCGACGCCGAGCTGCACGAGCACCCGGGCGCCGGCCAGCAGCGCGAACACCGCGAACAGCGGCAGCACCACCACCGGCACGATCTTCACCCCCAGCGCCAGCGCCAGGGCGATCCCGGCCAGCGCGGGCACCCGGCGGTCCACCAGCAGATAGGCCGCCAGGATCACGAACATCACGAAGATCGGGTCGGTGTTCGCGTGGAACCCGGAGATCACCAGCAGCACCGGGCTCACCGCGACCAGCACCCCCGACGCGGTGGCCCGGCGCACCGACGTCCTGGTGCGGAGCAGCTCGAACACCACCACCGCCGTCACCACATCGGCCAGGCTGGCCGCGGCCCGGATGGAGAACCGGATCGAGAATCCCCAGCCCTCCAGCACGTTCAACAGCCCCAGCCAGTAACCGATCAACGGCGGGTGGTTGTAGAGCTGACCGGGGAAATCCAGGGCGTACACCCCGACCGGGCCGGCCTGCGCGACACCGCCGGCGAACAGCGTCCAGGTGTCGGCGCTGTTGGTGCCCCGGGTGAGCGCTGCCAGCAACAGCTTGACCACCAGCACGGCCGCCGCGACCCCCAGCACGACCCACCGGCAGCGTCGGACGTCAGCCATCGACTACGAAGCACGGCAGGCCGACCTGCCAGGTCGACGGCTGGGTGGTGACGATCACCGTGGCGTTCGGATCCGCGGCGCAGGTCGCCTCGGCCGCGTCCACCTGCTCGGACCAGGCGCTGCCGGCCACGGCCGAATGGTTGGTCAGGTTCACCACCATCACCAGCAACAGCAGCGTCAACACCGTGATCGCCGCCGGCCAGCAGCGGGGGAACCGCTCCACCAGGCACGGCCATCGCGAGCGGAATGGTGGCGGCCGAGCATCATCGATGCCGCGGTCCCCCAGCGGATCAGCGGCGGATTGGCCAGCTGCTCGGGGCCCATCAGGCTGAAGTAGTAGGCCGGCACGTTGTTCAGCACGTACGACAGGCTCCAGGTGGGCCACCGAACCGAGCAGCAGCGACGCCAGCATCAACCGGGCCGGGGTGCGGCCCAACAGGAACCCGACCACCGCCAGCGCGCCGATCAGCAGCACCCACAGGAAGCCGACCCACCAGCCGACCCGCAGGATCGTCGACGCCGAGCAGTTCACCGTTGGAGGTGGTGATCGACATCCCCACATCCAGGACGTAGCCCTGGGCGAGCGAGAGCCAGGGCGGCCGGCCCGGCACCGAGATCCGTGGGGCCGTGAGGTACGTGATGGTCTGGGCGAGCATGCCCAGGCCGTAGGCGATGACGATCACCCGGGACCGCGGGAAGGTGATGAACCGCCACAGCGCCAGCGGCGCGAACACCAGGCACTGCGGCTCGGTGAGCGTGGCGACCAGCATCGCGCCGGCGAGCAGCCACAACCCGGCTCCACGACCGCGGCACCGCCAGCAGCAGCCACGGCGTCAGGTACAGCAGGAACCAGTGCAGGTTCGCCAGGTTGCCCAGCGGTTCGACCGCGGCGATCGGGATCAGCACGGTGATCAGCGCGGCCAGCACCCGCGCCGGCAGGTAGGCCATCACGTCCGCGCTGCAGACGAAGACCAGCCCGGCCACCACACCGACGATGGCGCAGGAGATCGCGGTCACCGCGACGCCCCACCACGGCACCGGCAGGAAGGTCGTCACCCCCCACGAGACGACCCTGGGGACCAGGTGCTGGTACCCGGCGTACGGCTCCCAGAGCAGCGAGAAGTGGCCGCCGACCGCCCACGCGGTAGGAACAGCACGCCGTCCTCGGCGTAGAGGGTGTCGCGTTGACCGTCCGGCACCCGGTACCAGGCGAAGACCGCGGCCAGCACGCCGATCGCCACCGGTGGCCAGTACCGCGGCACCGTGATCGGCCGACCGCGGACGTCGGTGACCACGGCCTGGCGGGGGCGGCTGGTCGTCGGTGTCCTAGGTTGCCGGCTGGGTCCCGGGTGCTGCCGCCATCCTGATCCCCCGCCGGACGGTTGCAGGGGCGCCCGCATCCGCGCACCCGACGTCAGGCAGACCCGGGCACCGACCTCGAACGAGTCGTACGCGACCGCGCCGATCGCGCCGGCGGACACGGTGTCCAGCTGACCGGCGACACCGGGCAGCCACTGCTTGTTGTCGACGTTGGCCGGGACGAACGGGGCGTCCGGCGGACCGGCCAGCAGCCGGGCGGTGGTCGGTGCCTGCACCGAGTACCCCGTCCGGACCACCAGCTGGTCGGAGGTGAACACGGCGTCCAGCGGAACGATGACGGCCGCGCCCGTTGCGTCGCCGGCAACACACCCCGGTGGTCGGGTCGACCCCGGTCACCTCGGCGCCGTTGACTGCCAGCCCGGTGGCGGACGCCGGATCGGTGAAGCTGCGTTGATAGGTCCAGTCTATCCCCACCGGCAACAGCGCGCCGGTGCTGTCCGGGGTGTATAGCGGTACGCCGACGGCGTCGATCTGGATGGTGGGGTCGTTCAGCGCCAGCACCCGGTCCAGCCGGTTGTACGGCGCGAAGCCCACCGGCACCAGGCCGGGCGGCACCACGCCGTTGATCAGGCTGAAGGTGGACCGGTCGGTGCTGATGCCGTCGGCCGAGGCGAGCAGGGTCGGCACAATGTTCCGGTCCGTCGCCGTGGCCCCGGACCGCGCTGAGGTGGTGATGCCGGTGGCTCGTCGACGGGCGCGGAATACAGGTACGCGATGACCATGATCGACACCGTGGCCGCCACCGTGGTCGCTGCGGCGTCCGCAGTGCCTTCCCGGAACCTGCCGCCGCCGGCGCGGGACCGGCCGGCCGCCAGCGCGACCGTGACCGCCTCGAGCACGCCGACGGCGATCAGCGTCGGCAGGTACAGGTAGATGACCTGGACGGGCTACGTCGACCCCGAAGTAGCCCACCCGGTTGAGCACCAGCGCCGTGCACGGCACCAGCCAGCCGAGCAGCGCGAACAGCCAGCCGCGCCAGGCCCGCCGGCTCCGGCAGCAGCGTCCACGCCAGGAGCCAGCCGAGAGTGGCCAGCCCGGCGACCAGACCGATCAGGGTGAGGGGCGACTCGCCGGATCGTGGAAGCCGATGGCGGCCGGCAGGGTGGTTTCCAGCAGCGAGATGTACATCGCCTGCACCAGTTCGCCCAGCGGTGCAGGCGGGGCCGGTGAGTAGTAGTTGAGCCGGTAGTTCAGCAGCGTCAACGCCCCGATGACGGCGAACACCACCCAGACCCACCAGGTCCGGCGGGCCAGCTGCCGCAGCGTCGCCGAGGTGACCCGGTGTGGAACAGCAACACCCAGATCAGCGCATACCCCGGCAGCAGGGAGGCCAGCTCCCAGGCGAGCACCGCGATGCTGTAGCTGACGATCGCGACCGCCGCCCACCACAGGCTGCGGCCGCGGACCAGGAACACCAGCGCGGCGAAGCAGAGCGTGCCGCCGGCCAGCGCGGGCAGCAAATTGACCGCCGCGGTGAACCAGTTGATGACCGGCAGGATGTTCAGCGAGATGCCGACCCCGACCAGTCCGATCAGCGCCGGCACCTGGGTGTGATCGAACAGCGCGATCATCAGCGCGAGCACGCTCAGCACCAACGCGGCCGCCAGCAGCATGACGACGG
>CAVRKP010000010.1:0-107227 GCA_963721565.1 Vicinamibacterales bacterium | reverse complement strand
ACGGCATCGGTGAGCGGATCGGCAAGGGTGGCCTGCAGTTCGCGTATCACAACCACGGCTTCGAGTTCGTCGAGCAGAACGGCCGCGTCCCCTACGACGTGGTGCTGCGCGAGACGGATCCGAAGCTGGTCAAGCTGCAGATCGACCTCTACTGGCTCTCGCACGACTCCAAGCAGACGCCGCGCCACTGGTTCGAACGGGCGCCGGGCCGCTATGTCATGTGGCACGTCAAGGACATGCACACGGTCTCGCGCGACTACACCGAGCTGGGCAACGGCACCATCGACTACACGAAGATCTGGCCCGACGCGGCGTTCTCCGGCATGCAGCATTTCTTCGTCGAGCAGGGCGGCAACTTCGCGCAGAACTCGATGCAGAGCGCCGCCGACGGCGCGGCGTACGTGAAACGCTACCTGCTGCCGCCCGGCAAGTGAGGGCGTCGCGGCCGCCTCGCGACCCATTCAGGAGCTCATCCCATGACCAGACGGCTCTCCGGTCCCCGAATGCTCGTCGCCGCCGTCCTCGTCGCGACCGCGGGGTTCGCGACCCTCCGCGGACAGCCGGAGCGCGCCCCGGCCGAGGACATGAAGGCGCTCGTCGCCGAAGTCCGGGCGCTGCGTCTCGCGGTCGAGCGCACCTCGGCGCACAACGGCCAGGCGCAGCTGCTCCTCGGTCGCGTGCAGCTGCAGGAGAACCGGCTCGCCACGCTCGGGCGGCAGCTCCTGGAAGCGCGCACGCGCGTCCTGGACGCCCAGTCGGCGCAAGCCGAGACGGAGCAGCAGCTGCGGCACCTCAGCGACCGCTCCGGCGACCATTGCCGACCCGGACGAGCGCCGGGCCGTGGACGACCAACTGATGCACCTGAAGCACGAGATCACCAGGCGGCAGGCGCGCACGACGCAGCTGCAGGGCGACGAGACGGCGGCGCAGCACGCCCTGACCACCGAGCAGCAGCGCTGGGCCGATTTCAACGACCGGCTCGAGGCGCTCGAACGGACGCTCGGCGCGACGACCGCTCCGCGCTAGCCGGCCATCGCCGCGTGAAGGACGTCAGCCTGTCCCCGGTCCGACGATGACGACGCCGGGGGCCGGGCTCAACTTCCTCCGCACCGTCGCGCGGCACGGCCTGCCGTGCATCGCCGTCTGGAGCCTCTATCTGGGCGCCTTCTGGCCTGGCATCCTGACGGAGGACTCCTTCGAGCAGTGGCGGGATCTCGTGACCGGCGAGTTCCGCGGCTACCACTCGCCCCTGCAGACGATGGTCCACTGGATCATCACGCGGGCGTGGCTGTCACCGGCGCCGATCGCGATGACGCAAATCGTCGCCCTGGCGCTGGTCTACTGCGCCGTGATCCGCGAATGCGAGCGACGCGGCGCGGGGCGCTGGTGGCTCGCCGCGACCACCGTCGTGTTCGCGGCCCTTCCCGCCAACGGCTTCCTGGCCGTCACGCTCTGGAAGGACGTCCCCTACACGATCGGCATGATCGGCCTGGTCGCTTTGTCGCTGCGGCTGACGCGCGTCCCCGAGCCGCTCGCCGGCGGCGCGCTCCCCTGGACGTTGGCCGCCACGTTCACCGCCGTCGCGACCTTCCGGCACAACGGGTTGCCGACGGCGATGCTGTTCATCGTCGTCCTCCTGTGGATCCTCCGCCCGCCGCGTCGGGCCGCGCTCACCGTCGTCGCCCTCGCCATCGGCGGCGTGCTGTTCGTCCAGGGTGCCGTCTTCCGCTGGCTCGACGTCCAGCCGTTCCACCCGGCGTTCCGCGATCAGACCGTCCTGCACCACATCGCGGCGGGCCTGCGGCCGGGAACGGCGTTCGATCGCGCCGACTACGCGGCCATCGACGCCGTCATGCCGGCGTCGCGCTGGCTGGACACCTATCGCTGCGAGGCCGTGATCCCGACGCTGACCGCGGTGCTGGCGCAGCGCGCCGACGACCCGTACCGCGCCCTGCGTCCTGGCCTCTACCGGGCCTGGAGCCACGCCTGGCTCCGGAGCCCGGGTGTTCTGGCGCGGCACCACGCCTGCGTCTCGGCGATGATCTGGAACCCCCTGGCGACCTTCTATCTGGTGAGCGTCGAGATCGTCCCGAACGGATACGGGATGGCCACGCGTCCGCTGCTACCGGCCGCGCACGACGCCCTGCTCGCGCTGCAGGCAGCGACGGCGCGACTGCCGTGGCGCGCGGTGGTGTGGGGGCCGGCGCTGCACCTGGGACTGCTGCTCGCCGCGGCCGGCTACGTGACGGTGCGCCAGCGTGGCCGGGCAGCCCTGCTGCCGTTCGTGCCGGCTCTGGCCCACACCCTCGTGCTGTTCGTCGCCATCCCCTCCGCCGAATACCGCCTGCAGTATCCGGTGGTCCTCACCGGGATCCTGGCGCCCCTGCTGGCCCACGCGCTCGGACGCGAGCAGGCCTGAGCCACCGCTCTCCGCAACGGCACGGCGGTGCACATCACGGCGCGGCGCCGGCCCGCCGGCTGAAGGACCGGGCGTCGCTGACGATTGGGTGACAGTACGGGAACCAGTGTGGACGTCTGCCCTGGCCCACGAGCTGTGATGCCGCTGCTGCCTCGCCCCGTGATGTTCGCGTCCCGAGTGATCCCCTCGGGCGAGGCCGAGGCCTCTCTTCCCGTGACGACGCCATCGAAGGCGGCCTGGCTGCGCCGGCCGGCCGCGGTGTTCGCGCTCGTCGGCGTCGTCGCCGCTGCCGTCGCGGCGTTCGAGTACCGCGATCAGCGGCGCGCGCACCGCGACACACAGCAGATGTACCAAGGGCTGGTGGACGGCCTCGGCGCCGTCGCCGACCTGCAGTACGAGATCCAGGAAGCGCGGCGCAGCATGCTGTACGCGTTGGCCACCACCGACCCCAACCGGCAGGTGGAGTACGTCGACCGCTCGCGCAGCGCCGACGCCCGGGTCACGATCGATCATCAGCCGGCTCGCGTCGACCAGTGACGACGCGGACGCACGCGCGCTCGTTTCGTCCCTGGACGGCTCGTGGACGGCTTACCTGGGCGGCCGCGACCTGAGTCATCGCCTCGATCCGCGAGGGCCGCGGCGCGGAAGCCGTGGCGCGCGACCTCTCGGAGGGCGCTCCCGCGTTCGAGCGCGTGCGGGCGGCCCTCGGCGCCATCGAACGCCGCCAGCACCGCAGCGCGGAGGCCCGGCTGGATGCCGTGGCCGCGCTGTCGACGCGCTCCCTGATCCGCGTCGTCGGCGTCCTCTGCGTGATGCAGGTGCTGGCGCTGGTGGTCCTGCGCATGGTGCAGCGGTCCAGCGTGCTCGAGACCGTCCAGCGCTCGGACGCCCGGCTGCGCAACATCGTGTCGTCGATCAACGAGGGCATGTTCGTCCTCGGCGCCGACCGGCGCGTCGAGTCGTGGAACGCGGCCGCCGAGCGCGCCACCGGCGTCGGCAGGGACGCGGTGCTCGGCCAGCGCCTCGACACGGCGCTGCCGGCCTTCGCCACCGCTCTGGCCTCGGCGCCGAGCGGCGCCGGCGACGCCGGGCGGCCGACCTCGACGCACGAAATCATGCTCGAGGTCGAGGGCGTCCGCCGCGTGTTCGAGCTGCGCGTCTTCCCGTTCGACGGCGGCGCCACCGGCTTCTTCACCGACGTCACCGCCCGCAGCCGGCACGAAGCGGAGCTGCTGCAAGACGCGCGACGCGGCCGAAGCCGCGGCCCAGGCCAAGAGCGAATTCCTGGCCCGCATGAGCCACGAGATCCGCACGCCGATGAACGGCGTGCTCGGGATGACGGCGCTCCTCTTCGACACGCCCTTGACCGCCGAGCAGCGCGAATGCGCCACGGTCGTGCACGAGTCGGCCGAGCACCTGATGCACGTCATCGACGACATCCTCGACTTCTCGAAGATCGAAGCCGGCAAGCTCCGCATCGAGCAGGTGCGCGTTCGGCATGGCCGACGTCCTGGAGCAGGCGCTGGCGATCGTCGCTCCGTCGGCGGAACGCAAGGGGCTGGCCCTGCGGATGGAAGCGCCCCGGGTGCCGCTGCCGCAGGTGCTCGGCGACCCGCATCGCCTGCGCCAGGTGCTGATCAACCTGCTCGGCAACGCCATCAAGTTCACCGCCGAGGGCGGCGTGACGCTGCGCCTGTCGACCACCGGCGTCGACGCACGGCGAAGCCGCGGTCCGCGTCGAGGTGATCGACACCGGCATCGGCATCGATCAGGACAGCCCTCGATCGCCTGTTCCGCGCCTTCGAGCAGGCGGACGGCTCGATGTCCCGCCGCTTCGGCGGCACCGGCCTGGGCCTGGCCATCACCCGCCAGATCATCGAGCTGATGGGCGGCCACGTCGGCGTCGACAGCAGTCCAGGCACCGGCAGCACCTTCTGGTTCGAGCTGACGATGCGCGTCCCGGCCGCCGAGGCGACGCCGACCCCGATGCACGCCGCTCCGGAAGTGCCGCGCGCTGCGCTGGGCGGCGGCGGGCTGGATGTCCTCCTCGCCGAGGACAACCCGGTCAACACCCGCGTCGCCGTCGCCATGCTCAAGCGCAGCGGCCATCGGGTCACCCACGCCGAGAACGGGCTGGCCGTGCTCGCGCAGCTCGATCAGCGGCCCTTCGACGTCGTCCTGATGGACTGCCACATGCCGGAGATGGACGGGTTCGAGGCGACGCAGCAGCTTCGCGCCCGCGGCAACCGCGTCCGCATCATCGCCCTCACCGCCAGCGTCATGGACGACGAGCGGGCGCACTGCTTCGCGGTCGGCATGGACGACTTCCTGTCCAAGCCGCTGACCGCCGCGAACCTGCGCGACGCGCTCGACCGCGCCAAGACCGAAGCCGCCGCCGTAGCGGCGCGTCCGCCACGGTCCGCCGCGCTACTTCCCCGCTTTCAGCTGGGCCTCGCGGATCGCCTTGAACTCGTTGCCCGGCGACCACGCCGGGTAGCGATCCGCCTCGGCGACCCGGTAGCCGACGGCGAACAGCAGCTGCACGTCCTCGGCCAGGCCGCGCAGATCCCAGTCCGCGGTGACCTCGTCGGAGGGCTTGTGGTAGACGTCGGCCGTCCACTTCGCCCGGACCTGCTCGCTGAATCCGACGCGGCTTGCCGACGAAGTCGACGCCCTCGTCGACCGTCAGCGCCGGCACGCCCAGCTTGGCGAAGTTGAAATGATCGGACCGGTAGTAGAACCCCTTCTCCGGTTCGGCGTCCGGCTTGAGCGTGCGCCCCTGCTCCTTCGCCGCGGCCCTGGCGTAGGTGTCCAGCTCCGAGGCGCCGAGGCCGATGATCGTCAGGTCCTTGGTGCGGCCGTTGACGTTGAGGGCGTCCATGTTGATGTCGGCCAGCGTCTTCGCCAGCGGGTAGAGCGGCTGCGTCGCGTAGTACTCCGAGCCGAGCAGGCCCTGCTCCTCGGCCGTCACCGCCAGGAACAGGATCGAGCGGCGCGGCGGCTTCGGCAGCCGCGTGAACGCGCGCGCGGTCTCGAGGAGCGCCGCGGTGCCGCTGGCGTTGTCCTTGGCGCCGTTGTAGATGCGATCGCCGTCGACCGGCTCGCCGACGCCGAAGTGATCCCAGTGCGCCGTGAAGACGACGTGCTCGTCCTTCCCGACCGGGTCGCTGCCCTCGAGCCGCGCCACGACGTTCCGCGAGTCGACGCGGCGCATCGTGTTGCGGATGGTCATCGACGCCGTCTGGCCGAGCGGCACCGGCTTGAAGGCCCGCGTTGCCGCCTGCGCCTTGAGCCGGTCGAAGTCCTGGCCGGCCCGGGTGAAGAGCGCCTTGGCCTGGTCGAGCGTGATCCAGCCTTCGACGGCGACGCGGTCCATGTTCTTGCCGGGCGTCACGAGGGTGAACTGCTCGCCGGTCCGGCCCTGCACGACGGCGAACGGATAGCCGGCCGGCCCGGTCTCGTGCACGAGGAGCACCGCCGCGGCCTTCTTCCTGGCGCCGATCTCGTACTTGTAGGTCCAGCGGCCGTAGTAGGTCATGGCCCGGCCGCCGAACGTCTTCGCATCGAGCGCCGACGGCGTCTTGCGGGATCCGGGACCGGCGGATCGTTGACCAGCATCACCAGCGTCTTGCCGGCCACGTCCACGCCCTTGTAGTCGTCCCAATCGAACTCCGGCGCCTCGACGCCGTATCCGACGAAGACCAGCTCGGATCGCTCGAGCGCGACCTGATCGGTCACCCGCTTGGTCCAGGCCACCACGTCGTCGCGCCAGCGCAGCGTCGTCGGCGCGGCGCCGGCGCCGCCGGTGATCGTCAGCGGCGCGGGCGTCGCGGTGATGCCGACGAGCGGCACCTTCTGGACGAACGTGCCGTCGGGGTTGCCGGGTTTCAGCCCGAGCTTCGTGAACTGCTCGACCAGGTAGGCGACGGTCTTCTCCTCGCCCGCCGTCCCGGGCGCACGGCCCTCGAAGGCGTCGGAGGCCAGCACCTTGGCGTGGGCGAGGACGGCTGCCGGATCGATGGCCGGGAGCGCGGTGAGCGGCACCGGATCGGCGGCGTGGAGGACGGCGGATGTGGCGGTCAGCAGAACCGCCGCGGCGGCCGGGAGCAGGGAGCGCATGAACTATCATGCCTCCTCCAGGCGCTCCGCTTCGTATAGATCCACGATGAGCCTGCGCCCGCGCGTCGTCGGTGCCCTGCTGGCCGCGGTCGTCGCCGCGAGTACGCTGCTCCGCGCCGCGGATGGCTCCGACGAGCTGAGCGTCGAACCGCGGATCGTCGAGGCGACCCTCGGCCGCGTGTCGCTCGAGCAGGTCGACCTGTCGCTGCGAGTGGCCCTGCGCGCCTCGCAGGCCGCCACGATCCGCTCGATCGCCTTCACCGACGCGTTCGTCGGGCGGGTGCCGGTGTGGGTCGAGCGGATCGAGGGATCGTGGGCCCTTGCGCCTGGCCAGGAACTGCTCATCCCGGCGCCGCTCCAGGTGCGCATGCACGTGCGTGACGCTCTCGGCACGGAGGATCTCGGCGCCATCGTCCGCGCCGGCAAGGTGACGGTGCGAAGCAGCGTCGAAGTGGCGGTCGAGACGCCGCGCCTGGCCCGGCTGTTGTTCATGGGATCGACGCGGACGCTCGTCCGCGACGTCGTGCTCGAGCTGCCGATCGGCGGCGCGGGCACTTCATCGCTGACCCGTTTCGGGGCCGACCTCGCCGACGTCGCGCGGCGCGGCGCGGGGAGCTGGATCGGCGCCGGCCTCGATCGGCTGTCCGGGCGCGGAACCGTCGCCAGCCGCTTCAGCGGCGTGGTGGCGAGCGTCACCACGCGCTATGCCGTCGATGGCGGCGGCGCCCGGCCACGCGAGAGCGCCCCGCCACGCGGGAGCGGAGTGCCGCCGGGGTCTGGTGGACGCCGGGCGTGTTCTGCACCACCCGCGAAGCCATCGCCCCGTGGCGCTTCGACACGTCGGACGCCACGGCGCTGCAGCTCGGCGACGGTCGGCTCCGCACGGCCGGCGGCGTCGTCCGGATCGGCTCGACCCGCGATCGCCCGGCGATGCAGTGGGACCTCGCCGCCGTCGAGCAGGTGCTGCCGACGCTGCGCGAGCGCAAGCTCTACACGCTGGTGGGCGGCCGACGCGAGCGCCTGCGCCTCGGCGATCGCGACGCCGCGTCCAATCTCGTCTGCCTGCAGGTCGGTGCCGACACGCCGGGCCGGGCGGTGCCGGCGACAAGGGGACCATCGTCGGGCGACATCGCCGCCTTCTCGCCCGGCGCATCCCTCGGCGTCGTCTGGACGGCGGTCGCCTCGCAGCGGTCCGATCGACTCGAGCTGACGACCCCGCTGTATCGCGCCTCGTTCGGCTCGCCGCTGGTCAGCGGTGACCGCATCGTCGGGCTGGTCGCCTCGTCGACGACGGCCTGGCCGGCCGCCGTCGTCGATGCGGCCGCGTCCCGGGCGCCACGGCTGCCGACGGCCGGGCCGGCGTCCGGCGCCGCCTCGCCCTGAGCCCCCGGGACTTGGAAGGGTCCTTGCACTACGCTGTGGGCAAGGAGTCACCGGGCGTGCCGCCCGACCTCCCGAGAGGACGAACCGTCATGTATCCCCTGCGCTCCGTCGCCGCTTCCCTGCTCCTGACCCTCGCCATCGGCGGCTCGGCCGCCGCCCAGACGAGGACGGTCGAGCTCGTCGCGACCGACAACATGCGGTTCAGCACCTCCAGCATCGAGGCCCGGCCCGGCGAGTCGCTGCGGATCGTCGTCCGGACCACCGGCCAGATGCCGAAGATCGCGATGGCGCACAACTTCGTGCTGCTGCAGCCCGGCACCGACCCGGCCAGCTTCGCCAACGAGGGGGCGATGCACCGCGCCGCCGACTTCATCGCGCCGGGTCTGGCCGGCCGCGTGATCGCCAAGACGCCGATGGCCGGCGCCGGCGAGACCGTCGAGGTCACCCTGACCGCGCCGGGCCCGGGCTCCTACCCGTTCCTGTGCACGTTCCCCGGCCACACCGTGGCTGGGATGACCGGGACGCTCGTCGTACGCTGACGCCGGCGCCGCCGCGGCGCCGTCAGTCGGTGCGCAGCGCGGCGAGCGGGCTCGAGCGGGCGGCGCGCAGCGCCGGCGGCAGGCTGGCGACGAGGCCTGCCGCGGCGAGGACGATCGCCACCGCGACGTAGGCCAGCGGATCGCGCGTCGAGATGCCCCACACCTCGGCGCTGAGCACGCGGGTCGCCCACAGCGCCAGCACGAGCCCGGCCAGCGTCCCCAGCGCCATCAGGCGGACGCCGCGCCCGAGCACCAGCCGCAGCACGTCGCCACGCGTCGCGCCCAGGGCGAGGCGCACGCCGAACTCGGCGCGCTGCTGCGCGACGGCGTAGGCGACGATGCCGTAGACGCCGACGACGGCCAGGACCAGGCCGGCGGCGGCGAAGACGCCGAGCAGCAGCAGGCTGAAGCGCGGCTGGGCGAAGACCTCCGCGTCGATGACGGCGTCGAGCGTCCGCACCTCGGTGACGGGCTGCTCGGGATCGAGGGCATAGACCTCGGCCCGCACGGCGCGCTCCAGCCGCCGCGGCGGCACCGCCGTCTCGACGATCAGGTAGCTGAAGCGGCCGTTGACGCCGAAGGGCAGGTAGATCTCCGGCGCCGGGGCGCGCTGCGGGCCGACGTTGCGCAGGTCGTCGATCACGCCGACGATCTCGAAGCCGGTGTCCGTCAGGCCCAACGGCGGCCGCGACAGGTAGTCGAGTCCGACGGTGCGCCCGATCGGCGATGCGTCCCCGAAGAAGCGCCGGGCGAAGTCGCGGTTGACGACCGCGACGCGGCGCACGGTGGCCGACGTCCGGCGCCTCGAGTCCGCGGCCGGCGACGAGCCGGGCCCGCTGGATCCGCAGCGCGTCACCGGTCGTCTCGTGCACCAGGGTGGCCTGCTCCGAGCGCGGCTGACCGGGGATCGTCACCGGGGAGCGCCGGGCGCCGACGAACGGCAGTCCGCTGTCGACGGTCGCCGCCTGCACGCCGGGCAGGGCCTTGACGCGCTCGAGCAGCGCGGTCAGGAACGGGCGTCCGCTCCGCCGGCGTCGGGTAGCGGGCCTCGGCGAGCGGCACGCGCATGGTCAGCACCCGCGTCGGATCGAACGTCAGCGGCACCTGCTGCATGCCGACCAGCGTCCGCATCATCAACCCGGCCCCGACCAGCAGCACGGTCGACAGCCCGATCTCCGCGATCACCAACGCGCCGCGCAGCCGGGCCTGGCGCGCCCCCGCGGTCGCCGACCGGCCGCCGTCGCGCAGCGCCTGCGCGGCATCGGTCCGCGGCGACCTGCCAGGCCGGCACCAGCCCGGACAGGATGGTGCTGACGGTCGCCAGCCCCAGCGAGAACAGCAGCACCGGCGCGTTGAGGCGGACGTGCGCCTCGTCGGGAATGGTGTCCGGCGGAATCACCGTCGTGACCGCCCACAGGCTCGCCTGCGCCAGCGCCACGCCGAGCACGCCGCCGGCCGCCGCCAGCGAGCGCGCTCTCCGTCAGGAGCTGGCGCACCAGCCGCCAGCCGCTGGCGCCGAGCGACGCGCGCAGCGCCATCTCGCGCGCCCGCGCCGTCGCCCGCGCCAGCTGCAGGTTGGAGACGTTGCCGCAGGCGATCAGCAGCAGCAAGCCGACCGCGCCGAGCAGGACGCCCAGCGTCGGGCCCAGGCTGCTGGCGAACGTCTCGGCGAAGCTGGAGAACGAGAGGCGGAACGACGGCCGGAAATCGATCCGGATGCGCGCGCCGCGAAGTCGGCCGCGATCGGACGCAGCGACGCCTCGGCCCGCGCGACCGGCGTGCCGGGCCCGAGGCGGCCCATGACGTGGACCGTCTGCACGCCCGGCAGCTCGAGCCCGCGCCGATACCGCGTCGGCAGGTAGACGTCGGCGCCGCGCCACATGAAGCGCCGCGGCATCACGCCGATGATCTCGCGCGCCGCGCCGTCGAGACGCACCGTCCGCCCGACCACCGTCGGATCGCCGCCGAACTGCCGCTGCCAGAAGCGGTAGCCGAGCAGCGCGACCGGCGGCGCGTCGGCGCCGGGCGTCGGCCGCCGCCGGGGTCCGCCCGAGCAGCGGCGGCACGCCCATCACGTCGAAGGTGTTCATCGAGACGTGGTTGCCGCGCAGGCGCTCGGGCACGGCGCCGTCGGTCAGCGACACGTCGCTGATCGTCGAGGCGATCAGGCCGTCGAACGCGGTCGCCCGCTCGGCGAGCTCGACGTATTCGTCGATGGTGTAGCTGGACCAGTTGCTGCGGCCGTCCGGGCCGGCGATGGACAGGCTGACCAGCGTGTCCGGATTCCGGTACGGGAACGGATCGATGACCACCGCGTGCACGACGCTGAAGATGGTCGTCGTGGCGCCGATGCCGAGGGCCAGCGACAGCACCGCCGTCGCCGTGAAGGCCGGGCTGTGGGCGAGCGCCCGCGCCGCGTGGCGCACGTCCCGCCACAAGGTGTCGAGCCAGGTCGTGCCGAGCGTTCGTTCCGCCACGCTGCACCTCCAGGGGATCGGCGCAGCATGCCGCCGAAGGCGGCATCCGTCAACGGTGCGCGGCGCAGGCGCTGAGCCGTCCGGGATCGGAGCATGTGATCGCGCAGATGCGTCAGCTGCTCGGGAGCTCGGCCGCGAAGGAGTTCGCCCGCGCCGGCGGTTCGAAGACGAGCAAGGCGAAGCAGCCTGCCGCGCGGGCCAACGGAAAGACGGGCGGCCGGCCGCGCAAGGTCGCGTGATCGCGTCGCTGGCGGAAACCGCAGGTTCCGCGGCGAGCGCGCCATGCCCGGGTGGCCCGACCCTCGTCGCGACGTGAGGGCAGGGGCCGCGCAGATTGGGCTCGCGTGCGGAAACCGCAGGTTGCCGCGGCGAGCGCGCGCATGCACCGGGTGGCCCGACCAGCGGCGCGACGTCAGGGCGGGGGCCGCGCCGAGAATTGGGCTCGCGTGCGGAAACCGCAGGTTGCCGCGGCGAGCGCGCCATGACCGGGTGGCCCGACCCTCGTCGCGACGTCGAGGGCAGGGGCCGCGCCAGAATTGGCTCGCGTGCGGAAACCGCAGGTTGCCGCGGCGAGCGCGCCATGACCGGGTGGCCCGACCCTCGTCGCGACGTCGAGGGCGTGGGCCGCGCCAGAATTGGGCTCGCGTGCGGAAACCGGAGGTTGCCGCGGCGAGCGCGCCATGACCGGGTGGCCCGACCACGTCGTCGCGAGCGCGACTCAGTGGCTGGGGCCTCGCGGCCGGAGAATCGGGCTCGCGTGCGGAAACCGGAGGTTGCCGCGGCGAGCGCGCAATGACCGGGTGGCCCGACCATCGTCGCGACGACAGGGCAGGGGCCGCGCCAGAATTGGGCTCGCGTTGCGGAAACCGGAGGTTTCCGCGGCGAGCGCGCCATGACCGGGTGGCCCGACCCTCGTCGCGAGCGTCAGGGCAGGGGCCGCGCCGGAATTGGCTCGCGTGCGGAAACCGCAGGTTGCCGCGGCGAGCGCGCCATGACCGGGTGGCCCGACCATCGGCGCGACGTGAGGGCAGGGGCCGCGCGGGAATTGGGCTCGCGTGCGGAAACCGGAGGTTGCCGCGGCGAGCGCGCAATGACCGGGTGGCCCGACCATCGTCGCGACGACAGGGGTGGGCCGCGCCGGAATTGGGCTCGCGTGCGGAAACCGGAGGTTGCCGCGGCGAGCGCGCAATGACCGGGTGGCCCGACCATCGTCGCGAAGCGACGATGGTGGGCCGCCCGGGAATTGAACCCGGGACCAACCGCTTAAAAGGCGGATGCTCTACCACTGAGCTAGCGGCCCGCTTGGTGTCGACCGCCCTTCCGGACGGTCGCGCCGCCCGTCGAGGGGGCGGCTCGCCGGCGCTGGGAGCGTCGGCGGCGCTGCACACGACTGCCCGCGCCGCCAGGAAGTCTAGCATCTTCAGCTTTCAAGCCCGGCCGGGGGCCGCCGATTACTCGCCCGTGGGACTCCCTTTCGTGAGTCCTCCCGGTGCCATGACCACACGTCCCATCGAGCTCGGCCTCACCCGCAACCCCGACGGCCAGTCGCCGTCGTCGTGGCAGATCCACATCGTCGCCAGCATCGTCGGCGGCCTGGCGACCTGGAGCGCCGACCCGGATTCGCCGCGCACCGCCGACTTCCAGACCCGCGTCGACCGCCTGCGCAAGACGCTGGTCGCCGGCATGAGCTCGCACGAACTGGCCGACACGGTCGACCGCGTCCTGCACCTCTGCGACACCTACTTCGAGGACACGCGCACCATCCTCGGCGAGCGCGAGAAGGAGCTGACCTCGGTCGTCCAGGTCCTGCGCGAGACGCTCGCCGACCTCGCCGGCCAGGCCAAGTCGTTCAACGTCGACCTGATGCGGTCGACCGATCGCATCGGCACGCTGGCCAACGTCGACGACATCCGCGACCTGAAGCGCCTGATCGCCACCGAGGCGAAGGAGCTGAAGCACGCCGTCGTCGAAAAGCAGCGCCGCGACGACGTCCTGTTCACGCAGATGTCGAAGCGCGTCGACGCGCTGCAGACGCAGCTCGCCGAAGCGCAGAAGCAGGCCGAGCTCGATCCGCTGACCGAGATCGCCAACCGCCGCGGCTTCGATCGGGCGCTGAAGGAATGGACCCTGCTCGCGACGCGCTCGAAGCAGCCGTTCTCGATCGCGATGGTCGACATCGACGACTTCAAGAAGATCAACGACACCTACGGCCACCAGGTCGGCGATCGCGTGCTGCTCTGCCTGGCGCAGCGCCTGGTCGAGGACGCCGGCGACAACCAGTTCGTGGCCCGCGTCGGCGGCGAGGAGTTCGCCGTGCTGTTCCGCGCCACGACGCTGGAATCGGCGGTCGAGCGGACGACGGCCACCGTCAAGCGCGTCGCCGCGCTCGACTACGTGTTCCGCATCGACGGCGAGGACCAGCGGCTGCGCTTCACGATCAGCGCGGGCGTGACCGAGGTCAACCCCGGCGAAGCGACCGACGACACCATCAAGCGCGCCGACCGCGCCCTCTACGAGGCCAAGCGCGCCGGCAAGAACCGGGCGATCGGCCGCCGCAAGGGTCTGTTCGGGTTCCTGCCCTGGTCGCAGAAGAGCAGCGGCACGGCCGCCGCGTCGTAGACGGCCGCCGCCGACGCGCTCAGCGCCAGCGGAACAGCTTCACCGACAGGGCGAACGTCGCGACGGTGTAGACGGTGAGCGTCAGGATCTCGCGGCCGAGCGCGGCCGGCCCCAGGCCGTCGAGATAGACCCCACGCAGCGCGTCGACCAGCGCCGTCAACGGCAGCAGCCGGATGAACGGCTGCGCCACGTCCGGGAAGTTCGACGACGCGAAGAACACGCCGGACAGCAGCCACATCGGCATCATCACGATGTTCATCCACCCCGAGACGCCTTCGATGGTGGTGGATCGCGTGGCGATGAGCAGGCCGAGGCCGGAGAACGCCAGGGCGCCGAGCAGCACCAGGCCGGCCACGAGCGACGATCGACCCGACCGGCGCCACGCCGAACACGAAGTAGGCGAACACCAGCAGCGCCGCCGCTTCGAGCGTCAGGAAGACCAGGCGCGCCAGCAGGTGCGACGCCAGGTACTGCGTGCGCGGCATCGGCGTGGCCATCAGGCGCTTCAGCAGCTTGCGCGAGCGGGCCACCACCACCGAGAAGCCGATGCTCCACAGGCTGGTGCCCATGATGTTCATGCCGAGCAGCCCGGGGATCAGCCAGTCGATGTAGCGCGAGCCTGGCGCGACCACGGTGTCGTCGCGGCTGGCGACCGGATCGACGCGGCCGGCGTGGCGCTGCAGCGCGTCGTCGACGACGAGGCGCGCCGTCCGGCTCTCGGGCCGGGCCGGGTCGAAGCGATAGACGAGCGGCGGTCCGGGCACGAGCACGACCGCCACCTGGCCCCGACGCAGCGCCGCGTCGGCCTCGCCGGCTTCGAGCGGACGCACGCGGACGCCGGGCGCCTTCTCGAGCTGCACGCCGAGGGTGCTGCCCTCGGCGCGAATGACGCCGACGACCACCTCCTGCGCCCGCTCCTGCCGGAAGGCGATGCCGAGCGCGAAGGCCATCAGCAGCGGGAAGGCGAACACCCAGAAAACGGCCTCGGGCTCGCGCAGGAACTCGCGCAGCCGGGCGGTGGTCAGTTCGACGAGCGGGATCAGCCGCGGCTCAGGCATCGCGCAGGTGCCGCCCGGTCAGGTGCATGAAGACGTCTTCGAGGGTCGCGCTGTGCGTGGTCAGGAAGGCCAGCCGGTTGCGCCGCTCGCCGAGCAGGTCGAGCAGCGCCGGAATGGCCAGCGTGCATCTCCGAGGCGACCAGCCCGCAGTGGGCGCCCTGCATCCGCACGTCGAGGACGCCGGGCAGCGCGCGCAGCCGGGCGTCGTCGGGCAGCGGCTCCCCTTCCACCATCGAGAACTCGACGACGTGCTCGGCGCCGAGCGACCGGATCAGCTCGCGCGGCGTGCCGAGCGCGATCACCTTGCCCTTGTCGACGACGGCGATCGCGATCGCAGAGCGCCTCGGCCTCGTCCATGTAGTGCGTCGTCAGCAGGATGGTGCCGCCGCCGGCGCGGTAGCCCTCGAGCAGCGACCACAGCTGTCGCCGCGACTGCGGATCGAGCCCGGTCGTCGGCTCGTCGAGGAACAGGACGTCCGGCGCGCCGACGAGCGCGCAGGCGACCGCCAGGCGCTGCTTCTGCCCGCCGGAGAGCGGCCACGTAGCGGGCGTCGCGCTTGCTCTCGAGCCCGACCAGCGCGAGGATCTCGTCGACGCCGCGGCCGCGCGCGTAGAACGAGCGGAACAGCCGCGTGATCTCGCCCACCGTCAGCTTGTCGCTGAACTGCGTTTCCTGCAGCTGGATGCCGAGGCGCTCGCGCAGCTGCCGATCGTCGCGTGCCCCAGCGCAGGCCGAGCACGTCGACCGTGCCCGCGTCGGCCGTCGACAGGCCCTCGAGGATCTCGATGGTCGTGGTCTTGCCGGCGCCGTTCGGGCCGAGCAGGCCGAAGCACTCGCCCCGCCGCACCTCGAGGTCGAGGCTGTCGACGGCGACGAGATCGCCGTAGCGTTTCACCAGCCCGGCGCAGCGCAGGGCGATCTCGGCGCGGCGCGGCCGCCGCCCCCGGCAGGCGCGACGCCGGGGCCGATCCGGTCATCGCTTCAGCCACGCGGCGACGATGCCGTCGTCGCGCACGATCGTGTCCTCGCGATCGGAGCCGGTGGAGATGAGCGCCGCCGGCACGCCGGACGCCTCCTCGAGCACCTCGATGTAGCGCCGCGCCCCGACCGGCAGGTCGGCGAAGCGCCGGGCGCCCTTGGTCGCGCCGTCCCAGCCCGGCACGGTCTCGTAGATCGGCTCGCAGGCGGCGAGCTGGGCGAGGTCGCTCGGCAGCTCGCGGATGGTCTTGCCGCCGCAGCGGTAGGCGGTGCACACCTCGATCGACTCGATGCCGTCGAGGACGTCGAGCTTGGTCAGCGCCAGCGCGTCGAGCCCGTTGACCCGGACCGCGTAGCGCACCGCGACCGCGTCGTACCAGCCGCAGCGGCGCGGCCGGCCGGTGGACGCGCCGTACTCCTGCCCCGTCTCGCGCAGACGGTGTCCCATCTCGCCGTTCAGCTCGGTCGGCAGCGGCCCCTCGCCGACGCGCGTCAGGTAGGCCTTGGCGACGCCGAGGACGCCGTCGATGGCCTTCGGGCCGATGCCGAGGCCGGTCAGGGCGCCGCCGATCGTGCCGTTCGACGAGGTGACGTAGGGATAGGTGCCGTGGTCGATGTCGAGCAGCGTGCCCTGGGCGCCCTCGTAGAGGATCGACTGGCCCGCCTTCCGCGTCTCGTCGAGGACCAGCGACACGTCGCGCACCCACGGCTTCAGCCGCGTCCACGCCGTGCGCAGGTCGCCCAGGACCTTCTGCCAGTCCATCTCGCTGTTGCCGAACAGGCGGTTCCGGGTGGCGACGTTCTCGCGGACGGCGTCGGCCAGCGCCGTCGACCCGGCGGGTTCGGCGAGGTCGCCGACGCGGATGCCGCGGCGGCCGATCTTGTCCTCGTAGGCCGGGACCGATGCCGCGCGACGTCGTGCCGATCTTGCGCTCGCCGCGGCGCGCCTCGGAGAGCACGTCCATCTCGCGGTGATAGGGCAGGATCAGGTGCGCCTTGTCGCTGACGAGGAGGCGCTCGCCGACGTCGATGCCGAGCCCGGCCAGCATGTCGACCTCGGCGAACAGCGCCGCCGGATCGATGACCACGCCGTTGCCGATGACGCAGGTGACGCCGGCGTGCAGGATGCCGGAGGGGATGAGGTGCAGGACGTACTTCTGCCCGCGCACGTAGACGGTGTGGCCGGCATTGTGGCCGCCCTGATAACGCGCCACCACGTCGAAGCGCGGCGTCATCAGATCGACGATCTTGCCCTTGCCTTCATCGCCCCACTGGGCGCCCAACACTGCGATGTTCATGAAGCGCCAATTCTAGCAGCCCGCGCGCGGAAGTGCGCGCCATCGGGACGCGGTCGCGCCCGAGTCGCCGCACGCAGCAGGGGCGCGACCCGAGGCAGAGCGAAGTCAAGAAAAAAAGATTCCGGGCTGACGTTGACATCACCGCGGCGGCTCCTTACCTTACTACCCTCCCCGGCGGCGCACGACGTTCGCGCCGCACGCCGGGCCACTCGATCTGCTCTCTCGCCGACACCGCGCCATGCCGCGAGCCATGCTCCTCGATCGTCAGCTGCTCGAGCGGACGCGTGCGCGCGACGAGCGCCCACCGGTGACCGTCGTCGTCGGCGGCTGCGGCGCCGGCCGGACCGAGCGCCTGCGCCGCGTCGAACGCGACCTCGGCCCCGAGCGGGCGCAGTACATCGACATCGAGCGCGTCGCCACCACGCCGGAGCGCTGCTACGACGCCGTCCGCCAGGCCTCGCCGTTCACCGGTGGCCCGACCGACGCGCCGGCCGGCGCGCGCGAGGCGTTCGACGCGCTGCTGACGTTCTTCATGACGGCGCGCGGCCGCGACGGCGGCCCGGCCGTGTTCCTGCTCGACGAAGTGCTCGACGTGCGGACGTTCGAGAGCTTCCCCGGCCTGCGGGCGGCGCAGGCCGAGCTCGCCCGCGCCATCGCCCACAGCCCGAACACCTTCGTGCTGGCGTCGCGCTTCGAAGCCCGGGTCCGCCGCTTCATCGGCGTCGAGCCGGCGCGCTTCGATGTCGTGCGCGTCGAGCCGCTCACCGCCGAGGCGATCCTGGAAACGCTCGGCCTCGGCGGGTCCGACGACGCGCAGGATCTGGCCGAGACGATCGGCCTGCTCGTCGACGGCCACGCCGGCTACGTCCGCGGCCTCGCCAGCCAGCTGGCGCAGCTGCGGGCCAGCGGCGTCACCGACGCGATCAGCGCCTTCGGCGCGGCCATGGCGCCCGACGGCGAGCTGGCGGCGCGCTGCCGCTTCAGCTACGAGCTGCGGCTGCACCGGGCCCGCGGCTACGGCGCGCTCAAGGCGATCCTCGAGGTGCTCGCGGCGGACGAGCCGCTGACGCTCACCGGCATCGCGCAGCGGCTCGATCGCACGCCGGGCTCGACCAAGGACTACCTGACCTGGCTCCAGGACGTCGACCTGGTCGCCTGCGATCGCAAGCGCTACCGCTTCGCCGATCCGCTGCTGCGGCTGTGGGTCCGCATCAACCATGGGCCGCGCGTCCCGGACGAGGATCGGGTGATCGGCGAGGTCCAGGTCTACGCCGTGGCCCGCCTGCGCAACGCCGCCCCGCGCCCGGCCTATGCGCCGGCGCTGGCGACGGCCGGCCCAGCACGGGCGACGATCTACGAGCGCGCCCGCCCGGTCGATACGGGGATCATCGAAATCGACTAGCGATCGTCTCAAGAGACCAAGGAACCAAGACGACCAAGGCGACCAACTTTGGAGTCTGGAGTCTTGCCTTGGTTCCTTGGTCTCTTGGTTCCTTGGTTTCTTTTCTCGAGTTCGCCGCTAGCGCGAACGCCTGCAGCGCCCGCTGCGCCGCCTGCTGCTCCGCGTCCTTCTTCGAGCGGCCGGTCGCCGTCGCCGCGACGTCGCCGTTGACCCGCACTTCCACCTCGAACACCTTGTCGTGCTCGGGGCCGCTTTCGCCGGCGACGCGGTACTCCGGCAGGCCCGAGCCCGCGCGCCTGCAGCCGCTCCTGCAGCGCCGACTTGTAGTCGAAGGCGCCGGCGGCCGCCGCGGCGGAGCCGCCGCCACCGGCCGTGAACGGCTGCCACAGCTCGCGCTGGACGAACAGCGCCGCCGCTTCGAGCCCGCCGTCGAGATAGATGGCGGCGACGATGGCTTCGCAGGCGTCGGCGAGCAGCGCGGTCTTGCGGCGCCCGCCGGTCTTCTCCTCGCCGCGCCCGAGCAGGAGATGTTCGCCGAGCCCGAGGGCCTCGCCGAGACGCGACAACCGACCGGCCGACACCAGCGAGGCGCGGATCTTGGACTTGGCGCCTTCGTCGATGTCAGGGAACTCGCGGTACAGCGCCTCGGCGATGACCAGGCCGACGACGGCGTCGCCGAGGAACTCGAGCGACTCGTTGTCGACGACGCCGCCGGTGACGTCCTCGTGCGCTCGCGAGCGGTGCGTCAGGGCGTGCTCGAGCAGGGTGCGATCGACGAAGCGGTGGCCGATGCGCGCCTCGAGCCCGGCGAAGCCTTCGCCGTTGCTCGGCTCGTCGCCGCGCGTCGCCGGCAGGTCGCGCCGGCTCTCGACCAGGCGCCGGGCGGCGTCGGCGCCGGCCGCCGGCACCGCCACCGCGATGTCGTCGCCGCCGCTCGTCGCCGACGGCACGATCGCCCAGACGCTCTCGGGCGACACCAGCGCCTCGTAGCCGTGCGCCTGCAGCAGGCCGCGGACGATCGAGGCCTCGACGGCGGAGCGCGTCCGGAAGACGACGACCGGCTCGGTCATGCCGGTGTCGCCCCGATCGCGACCGGGCCCGCCACGTCGGCGCCGTCGACCGTGACGACGATCAGCGTCATGTCGTCGTGCGGATCGGCGGTGGCCGACGTGCGCTTCCACGTCGCGCACGATCCGCTCGCGCAGGCCGTCGGCGCCGAGCCCGCCGTGCTCTTCGACGAGGACGCGCAGCCGCTCGTCCGAGAAGAGATCGCCCTCGGCGTTCATCGCTTCGCTCAGCCCGTCGGTGTAGAGCAGGAAGACGTCGCCGGCGACGAGCGGCACCGTCACTTCCTCGAGCAGCTCGGCGAAGCGATGCTCGAGGCCGTCGAGCTGCAGGCCGACCACCATGCCGCTCGGCGCGACCAGCCGCGCCTGCGCCGGCGAGGCGGTCGTACGATGGATCAGCGGCGTGTGGCCGGCCCGCGCGTAGGTCAGCGTCCGCCGCTCGAGATCGACGACGGCGTAGGTCATGGTGATGAAGCTGCGGCTGTCGAGGTTGGCGGCGATGATCCGATCGACCTCGATCAGCAGTTTCCGCGGCGACTCGTGGATCTGGCTGAGCGAGAGCATCAGGCCCTTCAGCTCCGCCATGTAGAGCGCGGCCGACGTGCCCTTGCCGGCGACGTCGGCGACCAGCAGGCCGAGCCGCCGCGGCCCGAGGATGAAGAAGTCGTAGTAGTCGCCGCCCACCTCGCGCGCCGGCACACAGAGCGCCGCCATGCCGAGGCCGGGCATCGGGGCGGCCTGCCGCGGCAGCAGCGACATCTGGATGTCGCGCGCGATGCGCAGCTCCTCTTCCAGCCGCCGCTTCTCCTTCTCCTGCTCGAGCAGCGTCTCGATGTTGGCGGTCATCGCGTTGAACGACTCGGCCAGCTCGCCGAGCTGGTCGCGACTGCGGATCGGGATGCGATGGCCGAGATCGCCGAAGCGCAGCCGCTCGGTCCCGGTGAAGAGCGCGTGCACGCTGCCGGTGATCGATCGCGCCAGCGCCCAGCCCATCGCCAGCGCCGCCCCTTCGACGACCAGGAAGAGGATGGCGATGATGCCGAACACCAGGGCGAACGTCTCGGCCATGTTCCGTGCCCTGCGCGCTCGACAGGCGGCGGAACATGTCGCCCGGCGCGACCCGGACCATCGCCGTCATGCCGACCATGTCCTGCGTCGACCAGTCGCGGACGGGGATGGACACGCGCGGCTGGAACACCCACTTGCCGCCGGCCGGGGTGGACACGTAGCGTACCCAGCCTTGCGCAATCGGCCGGCCCGCTTGGGTGACGAGGCCGGCCGTCGTGGTCGCATCCGGCGTCAGGTCGACCATCTGGATGCCGGTCGTGTCGCCGATGGAGGCCCACACCGACTCGTCGAGCGGGACGTCGGCGACGACGCTCCACTCCAGCGACCGGCTCGAGACCACCGCCCGCGCCACCAGCTCAATCGGATCGTCGCCGCTGCCGCCGCGGGCCAGCAGCATCGTGGTGTCGTCGCGGCCGACGCCGGCGGGAATCCGATCGGGAGCCGTCAGGTGGCCCCACGGCCCGGCCCGCACGAGCGAGGTCTGCCGCATCGGCGCCGCCCCGACCATCGGCGTCCGCGCGTCCGGTGGCCGCGGCACCAGCGCCAACGAGAGGCCGCGCGAGTGCGTCCGGTCGGGCCCGACGTAGCGGTTCAACACCACCTGGACCGAGCCGAGGCCCGCGGTGCGCTCGAGGTCCTCGACTGCGGCCCGCGCCACCGCCCGCGCTTCGGCCGTGACGCTGTTGACGCCGGTCATGAACAGGTGGGCGCTGACGCTCACCACCAGCAGCGCGATCCCGAAGAGGAAGAAGGCGCCGATCAGGAGGGCCGGGACGACGCCGATGAAGACGTACGACACGACGAGGCGGTCCCGCACGCGCCACAGCAACCGGGCCCGGCCGCGCTGGAAGATCCACCAGGCCACCACGGCGCCGCCGACGATGATGGCCAGGCTGGCCGAGATCCCGATGAGGCGGGTGACGACGTGGCCGCCGAAGGTCCAGTCGGCGATCAGGACCAGCAGCCGGATCGTCAGGCCGCCGAAGAGCGCGCGCCCCGGCCACCGCTGCAGCAACAGGCGCCGCAGGGCGAGAAGACCGGGCTCCGGGGCGTCCGCGGTGAGCGCCCGAAAGAGGGGCGGCGGCGCCGGCAGCCGCGACGCCCGGCCCGACGGCGGCGCTTCGCGTCGTGAGGACATGACTGACCCGCGCTCTCGGCGTGGTCGGGCCGCATGATATCAACTTGTGCCGCCGAGCTCGCGGTCGATCGCCGGCCACGACCGGAACCGGCGCGGCCGGCTACAATCGCGATCGTGAAGCTCACGCCCGACGCCCGCTTCTCCACCCGCTGCATCCACGCCGGCCAGGAACCCGATCCGGCGACGGGTGCGATCATCACGCCCATCTACCAGACCTCGACCTACGTGCAGGAGGCGCTGGGCAAGCACAAGGGCTACGAGTACGCGCGCACGCAGAACCCGACGCGGGCCGCGCTCGAGGCCAACATCGCCGCGCTCGAGGGCGGCGCCCAGGGCTTCGCCTTCGCCTCGGGCATGGCGGCGATCGGCGCGGTGGCCTCGCTGATGCAGGCCGGCGAGCACGCGGTCGTCGGCGACAACACCTACGGCGGCACGTTCCGGCTGTTCGAGAAGGTGCTGACGCGGCAGGGGATCACGGCGTCCTACGTCGACACCAGCGACCTCGACGCCATCGCCGCGGCGATTCAGCCGACGACGCGGCTGCTGCTGCTCGAGACGCCGACCAATCCGATGATGACGCTCACCGACCTGGCGGCGGCCGTCGACGTGGCCCACCGCCGCCACGTCGCCGTGGTCGTCGACAACACCTTCGCCAGCCCGGCGCTGCAGCGGCCGCTCGAGTTCGGCTGCGACCTGGTGCTGCACAGCACCACGAAGTACCTGAACGGCCACAGCGACAGCATCGGCGGCGTCGTGGTCGCCAACCGCGACGACCACCGCGAGTGGCTGTCGTTCTACCAGAACGCCTACGGCGCCATCCTCAGCCCGATGGACAGCTGGCTGGTGCTGCGCGGCACCAAGACGCTCGGCCTGCGCATGACGCAGCACAGCGCCAACGGCATGGCGCTGGCCGCGTTCCTGGCCGGCCATCCCAAGGTGACGCGGGTGCTCTACCCCGGACTCCCCGACCACCCGCAGCACGCGCTGGCCCGGTCGCAGATGAGCGGCTTCGGCGGCATGCTGGCCTTCGACATGGGCTCGCTCGACGCGGCCCGGCGGGTCGTCGAACGGGTACGCATCTTCGCGCTGGCCGAGAGCCTCGGCGGCGTCGAGTCGCTCATCGGCCACCCGGCGTCGATGACGCACGCGTCGGTGCCGGCGGACCGGCGCGCCGCGCTCGGACTCACCGACGGGCTCGTGCGCATCTCGGCGGGCATCGAGGACATCGACGATCTGACCGCGGACCTGGCGCAGGCGCTGGACGACGTAGGCCGCGGAACTCCCAACGACCAACTTCCAAGGCACTCCCAACCGCCAACTCCCAACCTGGCTGAGCTCGACGTCGGCCGGGCTCGTTGGCAGTTGGGAGTTGGAGGTGGCTTGGTATTGGCCTTGCGACCGCGGCGTCAGCGCGCGCGTCTCCGCGTGCAGCCACGCGGCGTAGGCCGCGCTGGCCGCTGGCCTCGAGCGTCGAGAATCTCCGGCACCTCGTAGGGATGCAGCGCGCGCAGCCGATCGACGAGCGCCGGTGACGCGCCCGCCGGCGCCTTGGCCACCAGCTGGCACTCCGCGCTCTCGTCGATGCGTCCGTCCCAGCGATAGATCGACTGCACGCCGTCGACGAGCTGCACGCAGGCCGCCCGCCGCTCTTCCACCAGCGTGCGCGCGATCGCCTGCGCCGCCTCGCGACTCGGCAGTGTCGTGAGGACGATGTGGCAGCGCGTGTCGACCGTCGGGATTGGCTTGTCCATGGCAGCGGTTGATGTTCTACTACAGCATGCCGTCCGCGGCCGATGCGCCGCCCCGTCCGCCGTCGTCCCGCACCACGTCGCCGCGCACTGCGGCGCCGGCGTCGACACCCAGACGGCAGCCCGCTCCCGCCAAAGCCAAGCCCGGTCGTGTCCGGCGCCTCGTCCGACCGGCGCTCGCACTGGTGACGCTCGTGCTGGTCGCCGACGCGCTCGTCGGCGAGAACGGCTGGTTCGAACGCCGTCGCGAACAGGAGCGGCTGGCGCGGACGTCCGCCGAACTGGCCCGCGTCCAGCAGGACAACGCCGATCTCCAGATCCGCGCCCGGCGGCTCGACGCCGCCGATCCGGCCGTGATCGAGGATCTGGCCCGCCGCAAGCTCGAGATGCTGAAGCCGGGCGAGGTGCTGTTCATCGACGGCACCCCGGCCGTCCCGACCAGCGCCACCGCCCCCGCCAGCCGGCGCTGAACGCGCGCCGCGCCAGCGCTGCGTCCCGCCGCTCCCGAACGAACGTCTGTCCCGTACGCGCGAACGCGGCGACCCGATGGCCGTGACGCCATCGAGCCGCCGCGAATCGTGGCGTCCGGCGCCGCCCGCGGCCGCGCCGGATCCGCTACCGCGCCGCGCCCGGCGCCAGCGCGACGTTCAGCGTCGTCGCCACGCCCGGCCGGATGCGCACGAGACCGCTGTAGGTCTCATGGCCGCCCTTGCGCACCTCGAGGCGGTGCACCCCCGGCGCGAGCGCGACGACCAGCCGCTCGCCGCTCGAGCGCGCCCACGGCTCGCCGTCGATCAGCACCTCGGCGTCTTCCGGCTGCACCCGGATGGACAGCGTGCCCGACGCGCCGCGCGCCTCATCGGGCCCCGGACGCTCGACCCGCGGTCGCGACTCGCGCGGTTCGGTCGGTTCGATCACCTCGACGTCCACGCCCGGCTCGTCGCGCGCCGGCTGGGCGTCGGCGGGATCCGCCGCGCGCCCTGGCAGCGCCCGCGTCCCCGGCCGGCCGTAGGTACGGGCCGGCGCCGGCGGCTTGGCCGTCGGGACCGGCCGCTGCGGGACGGGCTCGCCGGCGCCCGAGCGGCTCCATCTCGTGCTGGACCTTGAACGTCTGGCCGACCGTGAACAGCATCTTCCGCGTCAGCGGCCGATGCCCTTCGAGGTACAGCGTCACCTCGTGCTCGCCCGGATCCAGGCGCAGCCGCTGGGCGAAGCCGTCGAAGTCGTCGACGACGCCGGCGAAGTAGCCGTCGACGAAGACCTCCGTCTCCCGCGGCGTGACCTGCAGGCGCGCCGCGCCGAGGGCGTCGCTCGGATCGTAGCGGCGGTAGTAGCCGCCACCCCAGTAGGGATAGCCGTAGCCATACCCGTAGTAGTAGCTGCCCCAGTAGGGAGCCCAGTACGGCGACCAGCCGTAGGCGCCCCAGAAGGGATAGCTGCGGTAGTAGCGTAGCCGTAGCCGCGGTAGCCGCGATAGCCATACGGCCGGTAGCGGTTGTACGACGACCGGTACGACCGGGCGTAGGGCCGGGAGCGGACGACGGGACGGCTGGCCGGCCGCGCGGCGACAGGTCGAGCGACCCGAGCGGCGCCCCCCCGGCTGCCCCCGCGCCGGCCCTGAGCCGACGCGTCAACCGGCAGCAGGCTCGCTGCGACAGCGAGAGCTGCGGACAACGCGACGAATCGAATTGGTGAGCGCACAGAGTTACCCTCCACAGGCAGGCTGGCTGGGCCTCTGCAATGAGGGTACCACGGCGGCGATGACGGGAACAGCGACCTTGTGCCCCGCGGCCCGGCCCGCGTGTCCTCCCGGCTGAACAGCCGCGGCACCGGCGCGATGCCAACTGGGGACGATCGCGGGGCGAACCTGGAGAATCGCTACGACGCCGCCGAGGTGGCGGCGGCGCGGGCGTACCTGTCGAGCGCGTCCTTCAGCTCGGCCGACTTGATCGGCTTGGACAGGTAGGCATCCATGCCGGCCATCAGGCACTTCTCGCGGTCGCCCTTCATCGCGTTGGCGGTCAGCGCGATGATCGGCATCCGCTCGATCGCCTGGCGCATCTCCCGCGCCCGGATGGCGCTGGTCGCCTGCAGGCCGTCCATCTCGGGCATCTGCATGTCCATCAGGACCGCGTCGAAGCGGCCCTGCTCGAGGGCGTCCACGGCCTCGAGGCCGTTGCTGGCGACGACGACGCTGTGACCGAGCTTCTCCAGCATGCGCTGCGCCACCCGCTGGTTGACCGGGTTGTCTTCGGCCAGGAGGATCGTCAGCGCGCACGCCGGCGGCGGCCGGCCGGCGTATCGGCGCGGCGGACGCCGTCGCCGGCCCGGCGAGCGCCCGCTGGACGCAGGCGTGCAGCTCGAGCGGGCTGAACGGCTTGCTGATCCGCTCGACGATGCCGACCGCTTCGGCGACGCTCGCGTCGATCGGCGAGCCCGGCGTCGTCATCAGGATGAAGCGCATCCCCGGCGCGAGACCGTCGCGGCGGGCGCGCTCGGCGAACTCGAGACCGTCCATGCCCGGCATGTGGTGGTCGACGATGGCGAGGGCCGGCGTCTCGCGGCCGTCGCCCGGCTGGCCGAGCGCGGCCAGCGCCTCGAAGGCGCCGCCGACGGCCAGCGGCTGCATGCGCCCAGTGCCGGACCGCGGCTTCGTGCGCGGCGCGGTTGCCGGGATGATCCTCGACGATCAGCACGCGACGGCCGGCGAGCGCGACCAGCGGCGCCGCCGGCTGCACGCTCGCCGGTCGCCGGCGGGGCGATCGGCCAGCGGCAGGGTGAAGTGGAACGTGGCGCCGCAGCCGGGCTCGCTCTCGAGCCACATCCGGCCGCCCATCAGGATCACCAGCCGCGAGGCGATCGACAGGCCCAGCCCGGTTCCGCCGAACTGACGGGTGATCGATCCGTCGGCCTGGGTGAAGGCGTCGAAGATGGCCTGCTGCTTCTCGCGCGGGATGCCGATGCCGGTGTCGGCGACGCGCACGTGCAGCACCACGCCGGCGTCGGTCTGCGCGTCGACGGCGACATGCACCGCGACCGAGCCTTCGCGCGTGAACTTCACCGCGTTGCCGACCAGGTTGGTGATGATCTGGCCGAGCCGTCCGCCGTCGCCGATCAGCCGCTCGCGGCAGGGCCGGCGAGACGTCGTAGACGAACTCCAGGCCCTTCTCCGCCGCCTGCAGCGCCTGCGGCCGCACCGTCTCGGTGATCACGTCGTAAATCGGGAAGGCGACCGCGTCGGTCTGCATCTTGCCCGCTTCGATCTTCGAGAAATCGAGGATCTCGTTGATCAGCGTGACCAGCGACTGCGCCGACGTGCGGGCCATCGTCAGGCACTCGCGCTGCTCCGGCGTGACCTCGCTCTCGAGCACCAGCTCGGTCATGCCGAGGACGCCGTTCATCGGCGTCCGGATCTCGTGGCTGACGTTGGCGAGGAACTCGCTCTTGGCCTGGCTGGCGGCCTCGGCGGCGTCCTTGGCCGACCGCAGGTCGGCGGTCTGCTTCGACACGCGGCGCCGCAGCAGGCCGACCCACCCGAGGGTGGCGAGGGTCACGACGACGAGACCGGCGGCCAGCGTCAGCGTCCGCTGCGCCGTCCACCACGGCGGGTTGGTGACGACCGTGATGTCGTCGGTGGACCGCAGGTAGAGCGTCACGCCTCGCGGGATGGCGATGTTGCCGGCGGCCGCGGCGTCGATGACGCTGACGCCGGTCACCCGCACCAGGCTGCCGACCTCGACCCGCGGCGACTGGCCGTCGGGCAGCTCGGCGGTGATCGCCGTGGTGCCCTGGACGATGGTCAGCCGCTCGCGTCCGCTGTTGCTGGCGCGGTCGGTCAGGTAGCCCTCGACCTGCGCCAGCTTGGCGTCCCAGCCGTCCTCGAGGATGTCGTCGAGGGTCATCGCCGTCGCCTGCGGGCGCCGGCTGCGAGCCCTCCTTGTGCAGCGCGGCCGAGCGCAGCACCGGGTTGAAGGCGCCCGCTTCCGGAAAGCCGATCGCCTTGACCACGTCGCCGACCGTGAACGCGCCGCGCGCGTGCGTCGCCACCTGGCACGCCGCCCGTGTCGTCGCCGAGCCAGGTCGGCCCGGTCGGATTGGTCAGCAGCACGACGCCCCGCACCGCCGACGGCTCGTCGCCGCGCGCCGACGGGGTGAACTGGAGCAGCTCCGCGATGTCCGTCACGCGTCGGCTCGCGGGCGGCCTCGACGATCTGCAGGTCGTCGACGCGCGGCAGCCGCAGCGTGATGCCGAGGATCTGGCGGCGGAAGTTGAAGCGCGAGGCGCCGACGCCCTCCGCGGTGACCCGCGCGTGCAGCAGGCCCGGGCGGCAGCGCCGGCTCGCCCTGGATCGACCATCTCGATGCGCTTGAAGTGCGAGGCGCAGGCCGATGTACGTCCGCGCGTCCCGGCGCTCGATGGCGTCGACGATGCCGGTGACCCGCAGCCACTGGCAGTCGCCGGCGCCGGCGAAGAAGCGGGCCGGGTCGATGTCCATCGGCGCGGGCATCGGCGCCCGGCCGATCACCTTGATCCGGGGCGCCGTGATCACCGGCACGACGTCGCCGGGACCGGTGAAGCCGTCGAGCTCGATCAGCTGTCCGGCCTCGAGGTCCGGGATCGGCGAGTTGCCGACGCGCACGTAGATGCCGGCGCTGGCGTCCTGGATGTTGAGGGTGGTGTTGTGGGCGTTGTAGTAGGTGATGACGGCGCGCAGCTTCACCGGATAGCCGCGCTTGGCCTCGCTCACCGACATGTTGCGGACCTCGGACGCCCGCGTCAGCACCCGGTGGGTGACCGGCACGGCCGATTCGTCCTCGAGGCGCATCGCCTGTTCGAGGCGGATGGCGCCGTCCTGCTCGGCCGCGAAGCCCGCGACCTCGACGTCATCGCCGAACCCCAGCGTGCTCTTGCCCGCGGCCGCCAGCTTCACGGCGCCGGTGGCGTCCGTCAGCCGGAAGCCGTCGTCGTCGGTGCTGACCACGCCGCGCAGGCGGACGCGATGCCCCGACCGCGGCGCGCCGCCGACGAGGGCCTGCACCGTGAAGAACGGAATGTCGGCGGCGGTCGGCGCTGGCCGGACGATGACGATCTCGCGCGTCGAGGAGACCAGCAGCCGCGACTTGCCGGTCCGTCCGGAGGCGTCGTGGTTGGTCACGAGGACGCCCTGTATCGTGACCGCCGGCGTCGAGGTATTGCGCCGGATCGGCCCGCCCGACCTCGCGCACGCCGGCGTTGAGATCCTGGCCGTCGATGCGCACGGTCAGGGCGAGGCGTCCACGCGAGTCCATCGACGCATGGCGGATGATGCCGGCCGCCTCGACGAACCGGTACTGGTGCCGCCCCGCGGCGATGTCATCGGCCGCGATCCGGATCGGCGCCGGCGCGGCTCCGGACGAGACGACGCGCAGCTTCTCGCGCAGCACGACCGGCGCGGCGCCGCCCATGGTGGCGCGGCCCGTCAGCTCGACGACGTCGCCGACGCGCACCAGCGGATCGAGGCCGAGGCGATCGACGCGCACGCCGCCCGTCGCATCCTGGATCCAGGCTTGATCGAGGGCGGAATTGGCGAAGGTGACGGTGCCCGTCAGCTTGACGTCCACGGTGGCCGTCAGCGGCGCCGGAAGGTTCCGGATCTCCCCGACCGTGGTGACGGGCTTGGATGGCGTCGCCGGGACGAGGCTGCCGCAGCTGGTCACGCCGAGCGCCAGTGCCGCGACGAGACAGGTCGACCGTACATGTCGGTACAGCCGGCTGGGACAGCCCTTCACGCGTATTCAATCGGCCGCCGGCGCACAGCCTCCATTCCCGGTCGGCGTCTCGACAGCGCGCGTGCCGGACTGCGCACGGCCGTGCAGGCGCGACACGTCTGCGCCTAGAATCGCCGGTCATGAGCGGACAGCACTGGGATCGCCGCGCCTTCATCGAGGCCCTTGGCACCGTCACCGCGGGCGCGCTGGTCGCGCCACCCGCGCTCGGCGCCGCTCCGCAGGCGGCGGTGCCTGCCGCCGTGGTCGGGCCGCGTCCGGCCGCTCCGGCGTGGTGCGACCGGCCGATGCGCTGGGCCCAGCTCGTGCTCGTCGAGAACGACCCCGGCCAGGTCGACATCGCCTTCTGGCTCGACTACTTCCGCCGCGTCCACGCCGACGCCGCCTGCCTCAGTGCCGGCGGCATCGTCGCCTACTACCCCACCGACGTCCCCTTCCACCACCGCAGCGCGTGGCTCGGCGCGAGCGACCCGTTCGGCGAGCTGGTCCGCGGCTGCCGGGCGATGGGCATGCAGATCCTCGCCCGCACCGATCCGCACGCGACCCGCGACGACACGGCGCGGGCGCATCCCGACTGGATCGCGGTCGATCCCGACGGCCGGCCGCGCCGCCACTGGGCCAACCCGGAGCTGTGGATCACGTGCGCGCTCGGCCCCTACAACTTCGAGTTCATGACGACGGTCCATCGCGAGATCGTCTCGCGCTACGACATCGACGGCATCTTCACCAACCGCTGGGCCAACCAGACGGAGTGCCACTGCGAGCACTGCCGGCGGAACTTCCGCGCCGCGACCGGCCTCGATCTGCCACGCGCGACCGACGCCGCCGATCCGGTGCGCCGCGCCTTCATCGCCTGGCGCAAGGCCCGCCTGACCGAGCTGTGGGATCGCTGGGACGCCGACATCCGCCGCACCCGGGCCGGGCGCGTGCTTCGTGCCGAACGGCCCGCCCGACCTGCGGACCGCCGGCGTGATGCAGGCGCCGATCCAGTTCGCCGATCACCAGGCCCGGCGCGGCCTGACGGCGCCGTGGTCGAACGGCCGGCGGGCCAAGGAGTACCACGCGGTGATGGACGGGCGTCCCGTCGGCGGCATCTTCAGCGTCGGCGTCGAGGAGCCGCACCGCTGGAAGGACTCGGTGCAGAGCGAGGCCGAGATCCGGCTGTGGGTCGCGAGCGGCACGGCGAACGGCATGCGGCCGTGGTTCGCCAAGTTCGCCGGCGTGCTGCGCGATCGGCGCTGGCTGCCGGTCGTCGAGCGGATCTACGACTGGCACCACCGGCACGAGCGCTACCTGCGCAACACCGGCTCGCTGGCGCGGGTCGCGCTGCTCTTCTCCGAGCAGTCGTCGGCGTTCTACGCGCCCGGCCCCGAGCGGCCGCTCGCCGACCACATCTCCGGCATGTACCACGCCCTCGTCGAAGCGCGCGTGCCGTTCGATTTCGTGCACGAAGCCTTCCTGACGCCGGCGACGCTCGATCGCTACGCCTGCGTCGTCCTCGCCAACGCCGCCGCGCTGTCCGACGCGCAGTGCGAGGCGCTGCGCGCCTACGTGCAGCGCGGCGGCGGCCTGGTCGCGACCTTCGAGAGCTCGCGCTACGACGAGACGGGCCGGCGGCGGCCCGACTTCGGCCTGGGCGATCTGTTCGGCGTCCGCGATGCCGGCGGCGTCGACGGGCCGATGAAGAACTCCTACCTGACGCTCGAGGGCGGCGACGGGGCGCGGCACGAGGTGCTGCGCGGACTCGAGGACGCGCCGCGCGTGATCAACGGCGTCTGGCGAGTCCGCGTCGCGGCCGTGGACGGCGCCCGGGCGACCGCGCCCCTGACGCTGGTCCCGTCCTATCCCGACCTGCCGATGGAGGACGTCTTCCCGCGGCAGGAGCGGACCGACGAGCCCGCGCTCTACCTGCGCGAGGTCGGTCGCGGCCGCGTCGCCTACTTCCCGTGGGACGTCGACCGCACCTTCTGGGAGGTGCTCAGCCCGGACCACGGCGCGCTGATCGCCGGCGCGACCCGCTGGGCGTCTCGCGACGCCGGCCCGGTGACCGTGACCGGCCCCGGCCTCGTCGAGGTCACGGTGTGGCGGCAGGCCGCCTCGATGGCCGTCCACCTCGTCAACCTGTCGAATCCGATGTGCATGAAGGGACCGTTGCGCGAGCTGCTGCCGATCGGCCCGCAGCGCGTGCGGATCAGGCTGCCCGACGGGACGCGCGCGACGCGGGCGTCGCTGCTCACGGCCGGCGTCGAGGCGCGGGCCACCCGCGACGACCGCACGATCACCGTCGAGGTGCCGTCGATCCTCGATCACGAGGTGGTCGCGGTCGACCTGGCCTGAGCGGTCGAACGACGCCGCCGTCGATCTGGCGCGGGGCCGCCGCATCGACTACGCTGGAGCCCCCTTTGCGCGCCACTCGCTCCAGGAGTTCCACGATGTCCCGGTCCTTCCGCTTCCCGCTCGTCACCGCGGCGCTGATCGCCGTCACCGCAGCCGCCGCGCACGCCCAGGCGCCGGCCGCGCCGGCCGCACGCATGGCCGGCGACGGCTGCCGCTCGCTGCCCACGCACGCCGCCTTGAAGGCCGCGCTCGCCGCCGCGACGCAGGCCGAGACCAGCGGCCTGAACAATCACATGTGGGCGACGGTGGTGAACCGCGACGGCGTCGTCTGCGCGGTCGCGTTCTCGGGTGTCGATCGCGGCGCGCAGTGGCCGGGCAGCCGCGTCATCTCGGCGCAGAAGGCGAACACCGCCAACGCCTTCAGCCTCGACAAGACGTCGTCGTCGAACGGCTCGGGTCAGGCCAAGGGGCTGGCGCTCTCGACCGCGAACCTCTACTCGGCCGTCCAGCCCGGCGGCAGCCTCTACGGCCTGCAGCACAGCAACCCGGTCGACGCCGATGCGGCCTACGCCGGTGCCGGCAGCCGTCGTCGGCAGCGCCGGCGATCCGCTGGTCGGCAAGGAAGTCGGCGGCGTCAACGTCTTCGGCGGCGGCCTCGCGCTCTATGCCAGCGGCGGACAGCTCGTCGGCGGCGTCGGCGTCAGCGGCGACACGTCGTGCGCCGACCACAGCATCGCGTGGCGTCTGCGCCAGGCGCTGAACCTCGACTTCCTGGCCGGCGTCGGCGGCGTCAGCGGCGACACCGCGCGGCCCGACAACATCGTCTTCGACATCGCCGACAACCCGGCCGGTGGCAGCGGGGTCAGCAAGGGCGGCTTCGGTCATCCGAAGTGCCTCAACACGGGCGACGCGGCGACCCTGCCGGCCGTCCGCTGACCGTGCGGCGCGGCGGCGGCGCCGTCGCGCTGGTCGTCGCGATCGCCGCGTCGATCGCGCTCGTCCTGGCGGCGCCGGCCATCGGCAGCGCGCGGTCGGCGCTGCGGGCGGCATTCCCCGGCACGTTCAGCCGCCTGATCGAGGGCGGCCTGGCGCTGGTCGCGGTCGCCGCCGTCGCCGTGGCGCTGGCGCGGATCCGCACGCCACCGCGCGCGTTCGCTACGGCCTGCTCGCGGCGGCGCTGGCCATCGCCTGGGCCTACTCGGCGGCGACCGGCAGCGCCGATCCGGCGATCCGCGCCGTCGAGCGCGTCCACTTCGTCGAGTTCGGCCTCATCGCCTGGCTGTTCCTGCGCGTGTGGCGCGATCGCCCCGACGCCTCGGCGATCGCGGCGCCGGCGCTGGCCGCCTTCGTGGTCGGGGTCGGCGACGAGGCCTTCCAGTGGTTCCTGCCGGCGCGGGTCGGCGAGCTGGCCGACGTCGCGCTCAACGCGGTCGCGATCGGCTGCGGCCTGCTGGCCGGCGCGGCGATCACGCCGCCGGCGGATCCCGGCGGGCGCTGGACCGGCGGCTCGATTCGCCTCGTCGGCGCGCCTCGCCGCCGTCACGGTCGTCGCGCTCGCCGCCTTCGTGCACCTCGTCCACCTGGGCCACCGCGTCGAGGCGCCCGGGGATCGGCGCGTTCGATTCTCGCTACACGGGACACCGGCTGGCCCAGCTCGACTACCAGCGCGCCGAGAGCTGGGCGCACGACGATCCGCCGCTCGTGCGGCCGCCGCGCTTCTCGCGCGAGGATCAGTACATGACCGAGGGCCTGCAGCACGTGCAGGCGCGCAACGAGGCGTGGGCCCGCGGCGACGCGTTCACGGCGTGGCGCGAGAACCGGATCCTCGAGCGCTTCTTCGGCGCCGTCCTCGACACGCCGTCCTACGTCTCACGCACCGGGCATCGCTGGCCGCGCCGCGCAGCGCGCCGACGCGGAAGCGGCGAGTCGCCGGTCGCGCCGCGGACGGCGTTCGTGAGCGCCGCGTTCCCGTATCCGATCTACCGATGGCCGCCGTGGGCGCTCTGGCTGCCAGCGCTGGGCCTCGCCAGCCTGGTGTGGCTCGCCGGCAACCGCGCTGCGGCGCGCGCCGCCGATTGACAGTCCGCCCCGATCGCGGCACACACTGTCGGCCATGCTCACCACGCTGCTCGCCGCGGCGGCCCTGGCGGCCGCTCCGGTCGCCATGCGCCCGGCTCCGGCCACGCCGCCGAACGTCAACATCCCGCTGTGGGCGCCGGGCCAGGTCCCGCTCGCCCAGGGCGACGGCCCGCTCGACGCGCCGTTCCTGACCACCTTCCTGCCGCCCGAAGGCCAGCGCAACGGCGCCGCGGTGATCATCGCGCCCGGCGGCGCCAACATCATGCTGATGCACGGCGGCGAGGGACTCGAAGTCGCCGAGCAGCTGAACGCGTGGGGCATCACGGCGTTCGTCCTGACCTACCGGCTGTCGCCGCGCTACAACGACGAGGCGCGCACGCTCGACGGCCAGCGCGCGATGCAGGTCGTGCGGGCCCGAGCCGCGGAGTGGAAGCTCGATCCGGCGCGCATCGGCTTCGCCGGCTTCTCGGCGGGATCGGCGCTCGGCCGGCTCGTCGCGGCCGGCGCCAAGCCCGGCGACGCCGCCGCCGCCGATCCGCTGGCGCGCGTGTCCTCGCGGCCCTGACTTCCTCGTGCTGGTCTACAGCGCCGGCCGGGCAACGGCGGGCGAGGACCTGAAGACGTTCCCGCCGACCTTCCTGACCTGCGCCGCCAAGGACACCGGGCCCGCCAACGGATCGGCGGAACTGTTCGTCGCGCTGAACAAGGCCGGCGCCAACGCCGAGATCCACATCTACCAGCAGGGCCGCCACGGCTACGGCGCCGCCCTGCGCAGTCCGGAGTTCTCGCCGTGGATGCCGGCGCTGCGGCACTTCCTCGCCCGCGCCGGGTTCGTGCCGGAGGGCCGCTCGTGAGGCGTCGCGCGCTCCTGTTCACCGTGGCGGCTATCGCGACGACCATCGCCGTTGCGCCGCAGTCGCGCCTCGACGCTCGGGCGACGACGGCAGCGCAGGCGCCGCCGGCCAGGCCGGCCCGAGCCGCGGCGGCGACGGCCAAGGCGATCGACGACGGCTACGGCGAGCTCGTCCACGTGCCCGCCGGCCCGTTCACGATGGGCGACACGTTCGGCGACGGCGACGGCCGTGAGCGTCCGGTCCACACCGTCGACGTCGACGCGTTCTACATCGGCAAGTACGAGGTGACGAACGCCCAGTGGCGGCGCTTCCGCGACGACCCCGGCTACGACGATCCGAAGCACTGGCCCGGCGGCCGGGTCATGCCGAAGACCCAGATTCCCTACTGGACGCAGGCGCAGAACCACGGCGGCGGCACCCCCGACAGCGACAGCTACCCGGTCCTCGGCGTCAACTGGGACGGGGCGACCGCGTATTGCAGCTGGGTGAGCGCCAAGACCGGCAAGACCTATCGCCTGCCGACCGAGGCCGAGTGGGAGAAGGCGGCGCGCGGCACCGACAAGCGGCGCTATCCGTGGGGCAACGAGATCGACCGCACCCGCGCCAACTACGCCGGCGGACAGACCTTCGACACCGGGCGGCCGGTCGGCTTCTACGACGGTTCGGTCCGCGGCGAGCTGCGGACGCAGTCGAACGCTTCGCCCTACGGCGCCTTCGACATGGCCGGCAACGTCATGGAGTGGGTGCAGGACTGGTATGCGCGCGACTACTACGCGGCGTCGCCGAAGAAGAACCCCAAGGGCCCCGAGACCGGCGCCTACAAGGTGCTGAAGGGCGGCACCTTCTTCATGGATCCGCTCGACCTGCGCAGCTACGCCCGCCACGCCGGCTGGCCGTCGGTACAGACGCACCGGATGGTCGGCTTTCGTCCCGTCCGCGTCCCCTGATCCGAGACCACTCCGGAGTGGCCGTCCGGCACCAGTCGGCGCCCGTCGACACGACTCCGGAGTCGTCGCCCACGCGGCCGGTAAACATCAGCCGGCCCAATACGGTAGGTGATGCGGGCGCTCCGGCCGCTTCCGGCCGACGTCCGTCAAGGAGGATCGCATGCGCGTCCGCTCACTCGGCGCTCTGCTGCTCACGGCCGGCCTCGCGGCCTCGCTTTCCGGCACCCCCGCCGCTCGCGGCATCGTCACCGCCGCCGACGCCGGCGCGGCGCCCACCACGCTCGGCGCGCTGACGTTCGGCCCGGGCAACGTCCTGTTCGCGGCCGATCCGCAGGGTGCGGCCATCTACGCCTTCGACCTCGGCGCCACGACCGGCGCGCCGGGCGCCGCGGACGTGCCGGATCTGGACAAGAAGGTGGCCGCCGTCCTCGGCACGGACGTGGCCCAGGTGTCCATCACCGACCTCGCCGTGCACCCGACGTCGCGGCAGATCTACCTGGCGGCGATGCGCGGCACCGGTGCGCGCGGCCGCTCCTGCCCTGCTCCGCCTGGACGGCGCCGGGCGCCTCGACGTGGTCGCCCTCAACGGCCTGAAGTACACCTCGGTGGCGCTGCCCAACGCCCCCGTCGCCAACCCGCAGGCGCGCCGCGATCCGCGCACGGCGTCGATCACCGACATGGCCTTCGAGAACGGCCAGCTGATCGTCGCCGGCCTCTCGAACGAGGAGTTCTCGTCGAAGCTGCGCGCGGTGAAGTACCCGTTCTCGACCATCGAGCCCGGCACCAGCGTCGAGATCTACCACGGCAATCACGGCGCGGTGGAGACCCGCTCGCCGGTCTATGCGTTCGTGCCCTACACCGTCGGCGGCACGAAGCAGATCGTCGCCGGCTACCTGTGCACGCCGCTGGTCACCTTCCCGATGGCCAGCCTCACCGCGGCCACGCCCGGCAGCAAGGTGCGCGGCACGACGATCGCCGAGCTCGGCAGCGGCAATCGCCCGATCGACATGATCGTCTACACGCGCGGCGGCCAGGACTACCTGCTGATGTCGAACACCAGCCGCGGCGTGATGAAGATTCCGACGGCCTCGTTCGCCGCCGCGACCGGCATCACCGCCAAGGTCCCGGAAGGCACCGCCGGCGTGCCGTTCGAGACGCTGGCCGAGCTCAAGGGTGTCGAGCACCTGGACCGCGTCGGCACCGACAAGGTGGCGATCCTCGCCAAGGCCGACACGGGCCTGTCGCTGCGGACGATCGCGCTGCCGTAGCCGCGGCGCTGAAACTCGGGCCGTTGGCCGCCGATCCCGCTGCCATAATCGGCTGGTGACAGCGATCGTCCACGGCCGAGTCCGTTCTCTTCTCCTCCTCGGCGCGGCGGCGCTCGTCGCCGTCGCGCTGGCCGCATCCTGCCGTCGGGCGGCGGCCACGCCCGAACCGCTCGCGGTCGCGCTCGTCACGCCGTCCGGCGCCACCCACCCCGTGCTCGACCTCACCGGCCTCACCGACGACGAGCGCGACGCGTTGCGCGGTGACACGCCGCCCGCGATGTGGGAGTCGCTGCTCAAGGTCAGCGTCCAGGCCGCCAACCCCGAGGCGTCGCCGCCGCCCGTCGCCGGGCGCTACAGCGTCACCGACCGCGGCGTGCGCTTCACGCCGGCGTTCCCCTTCCAGCCGGGACGCCGCTACGACGTCCGCGCCGACCTGGGCCGCTTCCGGCGCGAGGAGCCGCACAGCGTCGTCACCACCGTGTCGATCCCCGGTGGCGCGATGCCGGTCGCCGAGGCGCGGGTCGTCGGCGTCTCCCCGGCCGGGCCGACCGTGCCCGAGAACCTGCTGCGCTTCTACATCTGGTTCTCGACGCCGATGTCGCGCGAGGGCGGCCTGCCGCACGTCACCCTCGCCGACGACCGCGAGGGCGTCGTCGCCGGCGCGTTCCTGCCGGTCGACGGCGGCTTCTGGAACCACGACTTCACCCGCTACACGCTGTTCTTCGATCCCGGCCGCGTCAAGGCCGGCATCCTGCCGAACGAGCAGATGGGACGGCCGCTGGTCGCCGGACGGCGCTACACGCTGGAGATCGCCACGACCTGGAAGGACGCGAAAGGGGCGCCGCTGGTCGAGCCGTTCGAACACCGCTTCACCGCCGGCCGGGCCCTCTCCGCACCGCTCGACCTCGCGACCTGGGAGATCGTCGCCCCGGCCGCCGGCACACGCGACCCGGTCGCGCTGCGGACGCCGACGCCGCTCGACCACGCCATCGCGCTGCGCGCCATCGGCATCACGTCGGCCAACGGCGAGGCCATCGACGGCGACATCTCGCTCGACGTGACCGACAGCCGCTGGCAGCTGGTGCCGCGCGAGCCGTGGCGCGCCGGCAGCTACACCATCGTCGCGCTCGAGACGCTGGAGGATCCCGCCGGCAACCGGATCGGCCGCGCCTTCGAAGTGCCGATCGACGACGGCCGGCCGCCGACGCCGCAGCGGCTGACCCGCGCCTTCCGCATCGGCCCGACGTCCTGATCCACGATCGCGATCCACGGTCGCGATCGCGCGGCGCGGCCGGTGCTCGACCGCCGCGCCGCTACGCCGTCGGCAGGTTGAGGCGCCGGGCCCACGCCGGAGCGTGCTGCGCGGCCAGCACGATGGCGGCGGCCGCCGCCCCGACCACCGCCCCGGCGATCACGTCCGAGGCGTAGTGATAGCCGTCGTGCACGGCGCCCAGGCCCATCAGGACGATGAGCCCCGCGAGCACGAGGCCGAGACGACGGGCGTAGCGCCAGGCGAAGACGAGCGGTGGCAGCGCGCCCGCGACGTGCGCGCTGGGAAAGGCGTTGCCGTGCACCCCGGCCTGCTGCACCAGGAGCACCAGGTCTCGCAGCGGCCCGCCGGCCAGGGGCTCCCGGGCCAGGTGCCGCAGCGTATGGGCCGGGCCCTCCATCGGCCAGGCCAGGAAGAAGACGTAGCACAGGAGATAGGCCAGGACCGACGCGGCGATGACGCCGCGGAACGGCGCCTCCTCGCGTCGGCGCCGGAATCGACCGGCGACGATCAGCAGCAGGACGAAGTAGGACAGGTAGCCGGCCCGGAACAGCTCGGCCAGGACCAGCGGCGTCACCCGCGGCAGCCACACGGTCGGCGGCTCCGGAAAGAGCCAGGCCTCGAACGCGAGCAGCGGCGCGTCCTGCCAGGCGCCGACGACGAGCAGGTTCAGCCGCGCCACCTCGGGGAACGTCACCAGCGGCACCAGCAGCGGATACCACGCGTGGGCCGCCGGCGCCCGGCCGGCTCCGGCCACCAGCGCCGCGATCAGCGCGATCGCGGCGACGTGCAGACCGACCAGCACCGGCCAGCCGTCGGGGCGATGCCACGCGACGAGGGCTCCGAGGCCGACGAACCAGGCGATGAACAGCCGGTCCGTGGCCTGCGCCCGCCGCCAGAGGGCAAGAGGCGTCGCCGAGGCGGATGGGCGGGCGACCAGGGGCGCGGCAGCGTCGGACATCGGCTCGTCCAGACAATGCGTGATCGTCGGACGCGCCGGCTCACGGCGTGCGATGCGCGGACGCCGGCTCACCGCCCCGTCTCGCCGCCGGCATCCGGCTTCCGCGGGGGCCGGGAACGGCGCGCCGAAGGGGAAGGCGAACGCGCTCGGGCCCTGGGCCCGCAGGTGGTCGAGCCGCTGACGCGCCTCGGCGACGTCGGGCACGTGTCCCGCCGGCACCCACCACATCGCGCCCGCCGCATCCTTCAGGTGTGCGAACCAGTCGCGCCGCTGCTTGAAGACCTCGAGGTGCGCGCCCGAGTAGGTGAAGGCCCGCAGGGCCTCGATCGACGTCCAGACCGACAGGTTGACGATGATCCGGTCGTCCTCGTAAATCGGCACCGCCGTCGCGTTGTTGCTGTCGTCCTTGAGCCGCCAGACGAAGCCTGGGGCTTTGTTCGGCGAGAGCGTTGACCTCGTCGAGCCGTGACACGAAGCCGCGCAGCTGCGGCGAGTCGATCGGCGCGAGCAGGCGCGACACGTTGACTTGAGCGAGATGGAAGGCAGCCATGTCGAGGTTGATAGTATAGAGAGCGACGTGACGTCAGACGAATCGACGCCGCTGGAGCCGCACGACCCCTACGCCGCCTTCCGAATCCCGAGCTTCCGCCACTACCTGACGGGAAACTTTGTCTTCCTGGTCGGCCTGCAGATGCAGAAGGTCGCCCTGGGCTGGGAGATCTACGAGCGCACCGGCTCGGCGCTCCATCTCGGCTACGTCGGCCTCGCCCAGTTCGCCCCGCAGCTGCTGCTGGCGCCGTTCGGCGGGCACGTCACCGACGCCTACAACCGCAAGCGGGTGCTGTTCTCGGCGCTGTCGGTCAGCCTCATGGGCTCGATTGGCCTGGCCCTCGACTCGGTGACGCCGGCGCCGCTGTGGGTCTTCTACGCGCTGCTGATCCTGATCGGCGCCGCCCGCAGCTTCTGGATGCCGGCGCGGAGCGCGATCCTGCCGCGCATCGTGCCGTCGCCGCTCTTCCGCAACGCCGTGTCGTGGAACTCGAGCTTCTTCGAGCTGGCCAGCATCGGCGGACCGGCGCTGGGCGGCCTGCTCATCGCGCTCTTCCACCAGGGCTTCCCGATCTACCTGTTCAACACGGCGGCGGCGCTGACGTTCGTGCTGCTCGTGTCGCGGCTCCGCTACGACCACGATCCGCCGGCGCGCAGCGAGCTCTCGTGGGCGTCGCTCGCCGCCGGCTTCCACTTCCTGCGCGACACGCGCATCCTGCTGGCGGCGATGCTGCTCGACACGTTCGCGGTGCTGCTGGGCGGGGCGACCGCGCTGATGCCGGTCTACGCCAAGGACATCCTGCACGTCGGGCCGCGCGAGCTCGGCTGGCTGCTGGCGGCGCCGTCGCTGGGTGCGGTCACCGCGGCCTTCGTGCAGGCGCACCGGCCGCCGTGGAAGAGCGCCGGCCGCGCCCTGCTGTCGGCGGTCGCCGGCTATGGCGCCGTGACGATCGCCTTCGGGCTGTCGACGAACCTGTGGCTGTCGCTCGGGCTGCTGGTGCTGCTCGGCGCCTGCGACAACATCAGCGTGGTGCTGCGCGGGACGCTCGTCCAGGTGCTGACGCCGGACGCGATGCGCGGCCGCGTCTCGGCCTTGAACGGCCTGTTCATCGGCACGTCGAACGAGCTCGGCGCGTTCGAGTCGGGCACCGTCGCGCAGTTCTTCGGCCCGGTCGTCTCGGTGGTCTCCGGCGGCATCGGCACCCTGGTCGTGGTGCTCGGCATGGCCAGGGCCTTCCCCGAGCTCAGGCGCTCCGGCCGCCTCGACCGTCCGGCGGACTAGCGCTGCTCGGAGGTTGCTCGGAGCATGCTCCGAGCAACGTGCAGGAATTGCGACGCCGCGGCGGTGCAGAAACGGCCACATCCTAACGTCGGATCCGCGGAGACCGCGCGATTCTACGGGCTGATCTGAAGACGTGGCCACCGCGCGTAGCCGTGGCGCCTGTCGCAGTTTCTGCAAGTTGCTCGGAGCATGCTCCGAGCACGCTCCGAGCACGGCCCGCGCCCGCGCCCGATCCCTTACAGCTCGCGGATCCAGATGTTGCGGAAGCTGATCGGCGGGCTCGGGTCGCCGTGCGACTGGAGTTTGAGCGCGGACGGGCCGTGTGCCTTGTAGGTCGGCTGGCCGATGTAGACCGTGCCGCCCTTCAGCTCGAAATTGTTCTGCACCAGCACGCCGTTGTGGAGCACGGTGACGCGGGCCGGTGACTTCACGGTGCCGTCGGCGTTGAACACCGGCGCCGTCCAGATCACGTCGTAGACGTTCCACTCGCCCGGCTTCCGCGACGCGTTGGCCAGCGGCGCCGCCTGCTTGTAGATGCTGGCGGTCTGGCCGTTGACGTAGGTCTTGTTCTCGTACGAGTCGAGGATCTGCAACTCATACCCGCTGTCGCCGTTGCCGGTCGAGGCCAGGAACAGGCCGCTGTTGCCGCGCGACTGGCCGGCGCCGGTCGTGCCGGCGGGGACGCGGAACTCGAGGTGGAGCTGGTAGTTGGTGAACTTCCGCTTGGTCTCGATGTTGCCGCTCGGCTTGTGGACGGTGAAGACGCCGTCCTGCGACCACCCACGTGGCCGGCGACTGGTCCTTGACGTTGACCCATTCGTTCAGGTTCTTGCCGTCGAACAGGACGATGGCGTCGGATGGCGCCGGGGTCGGCGTCGCCTGATCCGGCGACGGCGTCACGACCGGCGGGACCGGCTCCCACACTTCGGTGAGCTTGGGGTCGCCCTGCGGGCGCGCCGCCGGCGTGGACGGGGTGGGCGCGGCGGGCGGCGTTTGCGCCGACAGCGCCGATGGTGCGCTGAGCGCGAGCGCGAGGGCGAGGAAAGAAGTCCGGCTGGGCATGGGCCGCATTCTGGTGCCGACGCCCTCGCGAGTCAACCGGCCGCGATCTCGAAGCGGACCTCGCGCACGATCGGGCCGGCGGTCCCCGTCGCGCGGGCTTCGACGCGCAGCAGGTAGAGACCCGGCGGCAGCAGCCGCAGCGGGATGTCGATGGCGTAGGGGAAGCTGCGGCCGGGCTCGGCGCGATCGCTGGCATTGGGCCGCACGCTGTGGACGACGTCCCGTTCGCGCGCGTCCCGAACAATCGTCACCAGCTCGATGTCCCGGCGGATGGTGGCGCCGCCGTCGACCACTTCGGCGTAGGCGCTGAGCGTCTCGTCGCGATGGAAGACGCGGCTGTTCGTCGGCGGGCTGCCGCCGAGCGCGCGCAGCACCCGATCGTCGCGGTTGGCGGACGGGACGCGCCGGGCGCGGGTGCCGCTGACCAGCAACGGCGTCATGCTGAGCCCCGGCGCCGCGCGATCCGGCACGACCAGGTCGCAGATCACCGAGCCCGAGCCGCCATGGCGCACTTCGCGCGCCGCGACGTGGAGCTGGTAGGTGCCGGCCGGCAGCGTCAGGCGCTCGACCATGCGCAGGCCATGCGTCCGCACGGCGTCGGCATCACCGCGCGGCAGAGAGAGCCGGGCGTGGCCGTTGACGATCGGATAGACCTTGCCGCCGAGCCCGACCGGCACGATCGCCAGGTCGACGGTGTTCTCGTGGCGTCCGTCGCGCTCGTCGAAGCCGAGGGCTTCGGCCCCGACTTCGACCGTCACGGCGACGTTGTCGAACTCGATCGCCAGCGGCACGGCGGTCACCGACAGCGGCAGGCCGAGCGTCGACATCGGCCGGCGCACCAGCTCGGAAAGCTCGGGCCCGAGGCCCGAGAAGCTGGGCGGCGGCGGCGCCGTATCGTCCGGCGCGAGATAGCCCTTGCGGGCGCTGACGCGCAGCCCGGGCCGCGTCACGCGCACGTCGATCGAGCGGTAGCGCCCGTCGCGGGCCGCGTCGCTCGGGGCATAGCCGATCAGGTAGTAGTGGCTGCTCTCGCTCGCCACGCGCGCCAGCGCCCCGGTGATGTCGTTGGTCTCGAGCGTCGCCGCGCCGCCCGTCTCGGCCGCCAGGCTGCGCAACATGTCGGCCGACAGCCGGCGCTTCTGCTGCAGCTGCGCCGACGGCGAGACGCCGGTCGCCAGCAGCTCGGCGCCCATGTGCAGGTCGAGGCCGCGCGGATCGAAGGCGTAGAGCGTCACGTTGGCGCGGGCGGCGGCCGCCGTCACCCGCGACAGCTCGTCGACGAGGTCGGCGGCGCGCGGCGTCACCGGCAGGCCTTCGCTGAAATAGAGAATCGCCTTGCGGCGGCCGGGGATGCCGCCGAGCCCCTCGGCGACCGTCCGCAGCGTCCGCAGGGTGATGCGGGCCCGCTCGGACGCTTCGACGGCGGCATCGTCGTTGTCGGTGATGGCGCCGTCGGCGATGATCGCCGTCGCGTTGCGGCGCACCGCCATCGGATCGGCGTTGCGGGCCCCGAAGGCCGACTCCGCCTGCGTCGCCGCCGCCTGGTTCACCGACAAATCGGCGCCGACCTGGGCCGCCGCCTGCTGCTGGGTGGCCTGCGCCTGCGATCTGCGCCGCCCGGGCGACGAAGGCCGCCTCGGACGTCTGCTGCAGCGCGGCCGTCTCGCCCGGCTGGCGGCCGACGAAGCGATCGATGGCCGCGCTCGCCAGCGCGCCATCCTCGGTGAAGTCCTGGAAGGCGCCGCCGACGCCGGTCGTCGTCACCACGGCGACGAGATCGCCGGCCTGCACCTGGCGGTTGAGGAAGTCCCGCGCCGCCCGCTGCACGACCCCGGTGCGGGCGACCCCGACGTGATGATCGTCGAGGACGATGACGTAGATGCGGCCCTCCGGCCGGCGCTGGTTGGTGCGCACGTCGGACACGGCGACGGGCGCGGTCGCCTGCAGCGGCCGCACCAGCGGCAGCGACACTTCCGAGAAGGTGCCGATGGCCTGCCGCTGGCCGCGCTCGTAGATCTCGAAGTCGCTGGCGGTCAGCGCCGGGACGACGCCGCCGTGCTCGTCGCTGACGACCACGTCGACGATCACCTGATCGACCGAGGCCCGCAGCACCGGCGTCCCGGGCGGCGGCGGCTGGACGGACTGTTGCGCGGCAAGCGGCATCAGGGCGACGACGGCCCCGGTCAGCATCGACGCCAGCCGCGCCCGGAGTCGCCCGTTCATGGACTCGGGTCCCTCACCTGGAACGCGACCTCGCGTCCGATCGGCTCGCGCAGACCGTCGGCCTGCGCTTCCACGCGCAAGGTATAACGCCCTGGCACCAGCGCTTTCAGCGGCAGATCGATGGCATAGGCGAAGCTCTTGCCGGGCGCGACGCTACGGTTCGCCCCGGCCTGCGGGCTCCGCAGCAGCTCGCGGCCGCGGCCGTCGCGCAGGATCGTCGTCATCTGGACGTCGCGCGCGGCGGTCGCGCCGGCGTCGATGGCTTCGGCGTAGACGCTGAGCACGTCGTCGGTGGCGAAGATCCGCGACGTCGTCGGCGGCCGCCCGCCGAGGGCCTGCTCGATCGCCGCGTCCCGCTCGGAGGTCGGGATCCGGCCTGCCTGCGTGCTGCTCAACAGCAGCCCCGACAGCGCCAAGCCGGCCTTGATCTCGGGAACGGTCAGGTCGTAGATGACCGACCCGGCGCGCTGACGCGTGGTCTCGCGGGCGGCCACGCGGAGCTGGTAGCGGCCGGGCGCCAGCGTCAGGCGATGCACCATGCGGACGCCGCGCGCGGCGATCACGTCGGCGTCCGCGGCCGGCAGCGTCAGGTTGGCGTGACCGTCGACGGCCGGAAACACCTGCCCGCCCGGCCCGACCGGCACGATGGCCAGGTCCACGGTCGTGGCCCGCTGGTCGCCGCGCGCCTCGAAGGTGAGCGCGTCCGGCGCCACTTCGACGACGACGCTGACGTTGCGGCTCGCCCCCGGCAGGGCGACGGCATGCACGCTGAACGGCAGACCCGCCGACGCCACCGGCAGGCGGATCATCTCGGCGAGCGGGCCCTGCGCCGTTCCCTTGGGCTCGTTCTTCCGTTTGGCCTTGTCGTCGGGCTCGACGTAGCCCTTGCGGGCGCTGACGTGGAGGCCGGGCCGCTTCAGCCGGACCTCGATCTCGCGATAGCGCCCCTCGCGCTTCGCATCGGCCGGAACGTAGCCGAGCAGATAGTAGTGGCTGCTGTCGGTGGCGATGCGCTCCAGGGCCGGGCCGAGGTTGGTCTTGTCGATGGCGGCCGCCCCGCCGGTGCCTTCGGCCAGCGTCCGCAGCATGGTGGCGGCCATCAACCGCCGCTGAACGACGACGCCGTTGACGGCGATGTTCATGTCGCGCGAATGCTGCAGGGCCTGCGGGTCGAGCGACCCGGCCGGCTGCACGAGGGCGCGGGCGTCGAATGCCGTCGGATGATCGAGGCCATTCGGATCGAGCGAGTAGATGGTCGCGTTGGCGCGAGCGGCAGCGCCGAGGACGCGTGACTGCGCGTCGAGGAACTCGCCGTCCCGCATGGCAATCGGCGCGCCCTGGCTGAAGAACACGATCGCCTTGCGGCGGCCGCCGACGCCGGCGAGGGAGGTGGCCGCGTTCTCGAGCGTGCGCAGCGTCGTCAAGGCCCGCACCCGCCCCTCGTCCGACGCGTCGTCGGTGTCGCCGACGCTGCCGTCGTCCATCAGCGTCGTCGATCGGCGCTGCGTGGTCATCGGATCGGCGTTGCGCGTCGCGCGGGCCCGCGCCACCTTGGCCTGCGACGCGGTGCTCACGTAGTCGCCCCCCTGCCCAGCGAACCGCGCGATGGCGGCCTCGACCAGGGTCAGATCCTCGGTCGGCTCCTGGCGCGTGACACCCAGTCCGCTGGTCGTCACGACGGCGACCAGATCGCCGGCCTGCACGTAACGATGCACGAACTCTCGCGCCGCCCGCTGCACGACGGGCGTCAGGTACAGTGCGACGTTGACGTCGTCGAGCGCCAGGACGTAGACCCGGGCGTCGTTGGCGCGGACGTTGGAGCGCACGTCGCCGGCCGGCGGAGCCAGGGTGCCTGGTGCGCGACGCACCACCGGCAGCGACACCTCGGAGAAGGTCGCGACCGACTGCGCGGCGCCGCGCTCGCGGATTTCGAAATCGGCCGCGGTGAGGCCCAGCACGGGCGAACCGTCGGCGTCGGTGACGACGACGTCCACCACCACCTGGTCGACCGAGGCGCGCAGCGTCGGGGTCACCGGCTGCTGCGCGGCCGTCGTCGTCAGGGACAACACCACCGCCAGGAAGACGGCGCGGCGGCCGCTGAAGTTGGCGATCACGGCTTCGCGTCGAAGGCTCACGGCGTCACCTCGAAGGGCATCTCGCGCGCGGCGTCGGTCGCACCAGCGACACGCGCCTCGACCCGCAGCACGTACCGTCCGGGTGCCAGCGTGCGCAGCGGCAGATCTGCGGCGAAGCCGAACGGGCGACCGGCCGGCACCGCCGCGTTGGCGCCGGCGTGCGGCTGCCGCACCACCTCGCGACCCTGCGCGTCGCGCACGATCGTCGTCAGCGTCACGTCTCGCGCGCGCGCGCCCCCGCCATCGACCATCTCGGCGTAGACGCTGATCGTCTCGCCGACGCCGAACGTCCGCCTGGTCGTCGGCGGGCGGCCGCCGAGACCGCGCTCCATATCCTCGTCGCGGCTGACGGACGGCAGGCCGCCGGCGTGCGTGCTGCTGACGACCAGCCCCGACAGGTGGAGCCGGCGATGCTTCGGATCCGGCACCGTCACTTCGCAGATCACCGCGCCGGCCATGTCGCGCACCGGATCCCGGACGGCGATGCGCAGCTGGTAGTCGCCGGGCGGCAGCGTGGCCGCCTGCACCACGCGAACGCCGCGCTCGCGGACGACCTGCGCCGTCGCCGCGTCGAGGGCCAGCGGCAGGCGGGCTTCGATGCTCGGCAGGACCGTGCCCCCGGCCTTGATCCGGCACGATGGCCAGTTCGAGCCGCGACGTCTCGCGATCGCCGCTCTTTTCGAAGCTCACCGCCCCGGCGCCGAGCTCCAGGATGATGCGGACGTTGTCGGTCTCCCCCGGGAATGCGGCCGCCTGGGCCGTCATCGGCAGGCCGCGCGTAGCCACCGGCCGTCCGATCAGCGCGGCCAGGGGACCGCTGGCGAGCCCGCTGGTGCCGGCGGCGATCGCTCGCGCCGATTTCTCCGCCGCCTTGCGCGCCGGCGCGTCGTCCGGCTCGCGATAGCCCCGGCGGGCGCTGACGCGCCAGGCGCGGTTCTTCACCCGCACGTCGATCGTCCGGTAGCGCCCGTTGCGGGCCGCGTCCGGCGGAGCGTAGCCGAGCAGGTAGTAGTCCTTGCGGCGGCGGCGACATCGCTGCTTGCTGTGGCGCCGACGTCGGTCCCTGGGCGGCGCCCGCGAGCGGCAGGACGGCCAACAACGACAGCAGGACGACTCGTCTCATGGCGCGTGGCTCCGTACGTCGAAGGTCAGCTCGCGCGCCAGCGGCTCCGCGAAGCCCGCTGGCACGGGCTTCGATGCGGAGCACGTAGCGGCCGGGCGCGAGCGCCTTGAGGGGCAGGTCGACAGCATACGCGAAGCTCTTGCCCGCGGCGACGCGGCCGTTGGCCTTCGGCTGCGGGCTGCGGACGACGTCGCGGCCGCGCCCGTCGCGCACGACCGTGAGGATGTCGACGTCGCGGATGTCGGTGGCGCCGGCGTCGATGAGCTCGACGTAGGCGCTCACCGTATCGGTCCGATCGAAGGCCCGCGCCGTGGTCGGCGGCCCGCCCAGCGCCCAGAGCAGGACCGGATCGTTGTAGGCGGACGGCACGGCGACGGCCGACGACGTCGTGGCCACGATCGACGTCATGGCCAGCCCCGGCACCGTCAGGTCGGGGACGACCAGGTCGCAGAGCACCGACCCGGCGGCGCCGCCGCTCTCCCGCACCCCGATCCGCAGCTGGTACTCGCCCGGCGCCAGCGTCAGCCGATGCGAGAACCGCAGGCCCTTGGCCGTGACGGTCGCCGCCATGTCCGGCGCCAGCGTCAGCTGCGGGTGCCCCTGGGTCAGGCCATGCGTGCGGCCGGCGGCGTCGACCGGCAGGATCGCCACGTCGAGCGCGTTGATGCGCTTGTCGCCCTGCGCCGTGAACGTGAGCGCGCCGGGCCCGATCTCCACCGTGACGCTGACGTTGTCGGTCGCCGCGGGAAACGCCACGGCGTGCGCGGCCAGCGGCAGACCGGCGGACGGCAGCGGCCGCCGCAGGAGCGTGCCGAGCTCCGGCGGCAGCCCCTTCAGCGGCTCGGGCTTCGCCTCGCGATCGTCGGGCGCGGTGTAGCCCTTGCGCGCGCTGGCGTGCAGGCCGGGCCTCTTCACGCGAACCGCGATCGGCCGATAGCGGCCGTCGCGCCTGGCGTCCGGCGGCGTGTAGCCGAGCAGATAGTAGTGGCTGCTCTCGGCGACGATCTTCTCGAGCGCGGTCTCGAGCTGGTTGGTGTCGACGGCTGCGGCACCGCCCGTGCCTTCGGCGACGGTCCGCAGCATCGTGTCGGCGAACCGCTTCTCCTTCTGGATGTCGTTGAGCGTGTGGTTGGCGCCGATCGGCCCGGTCTGTCCCGTCGGCAGCGCCCGCAGCTCCGTCATCTCGTCACCCTGGCCGGCCAGCCCGCGCGGGCTCAGGGCGTAGATGGCGACGTTCGAGCGCGCCGCCTGGCCGAGCACGGCCTGGATCTCGCTGGCGATCTCCGTCGTGTCCCCGGCGCCGAGCTGGATGTCGATGCCCTCGCTGACATAGACCACGGTCTTGCGGCGATCGCCGGCGCCGGCCAGCGACTGCACCGCGTTCTTCACCGTCCGCAGCGTCGTGCGGCCGCGTTCGAGCAGCTCCTCGTCGATGGCGTTGACGCCCAGCACCGCACCGTCGCGGTTGAACAGGTTGCCGTTGGCGTTGCCGGCCCGGCGCGTCCGCATCGGGTCGAGCTCGCGCGCCTGGTAGGCCTGATTGAGCTTGTCGACCGCCGCCGATCGCACCTTCTTGCCGACGAAGCGATCGACGGCGCGGCCGACCAGCGCCATGTCCTCGGTGAAGGCTTGCGAGGTGCCTGCCATTCCCCCGGTCGTCGTCACGGCGACGAGGTCGCCGGGCTGGACGTAGCGATCGATGAAGTCGCGGGCGACCTGCTGGACGCCCGGCGTCCGCGCCGCCATCACGAACAGGTCGTCGAGGAGCAGCAGATAGACGCGGCCCTGCGCCATCGCGTGATTGCTGCGCACCTCGGCCGGTCGTCGCGAGGTGCCGGGGGCACGGCGCTCGACCGGCAGCGTGACCTCGGTGAACGTCAGGATGCGTTGCGGGCTGCCGCCGTCGGCGATCTCGAAGTCCGCGGCGGTGAGCCCGGGAACCACGGCGCCGTTGGCGTCGGTGACGACGACGTCGACGACGACCTGTTCGACGCTGGCTCGCAGCGTCGGCGTGGCATCGGGCGTCGGCTGTCTGTCGGGTGCCTGTCCGGATTGCTGGACGGCGCCCGGCGCGACTGCGGCCGCGACCACCGCCGAGACGACCACAAACAGGAAGGCAAGGGGCCGCATCCGCATCCGGCGTCCCGCCGAACGGCCGCGGTACGTGGGCAGGAACCAGGCGACATTGTGGAGATCGGACGCCACGTCGGCATGCCGCTTCCCCGAGACCGCGCGGTCGATCGGAATCACCTCCCGGAAATGGATGGTTCCAGCATAGTCCTTCCGGTCCGGCTCGACGAGCGCCAGACTGTCGACGATCCAGGTGAACGCCGGCCCGGCGAGCCGCCCCAGCGCCGATCGCGGCTAGGATCGCAACCGCCCTTGCCACCGTGGAGTGGTTCCCAGGAGGTCTTTCCGATGTTCCGTCCCGCTCTCGTCAGGTTGCTCCCGTCATGCGTGCTGCTGGCCGTCCTGCTGGTCGCCGCCGGGCCCGCCGCCGCGCAGGCACCGGCGTCCGACGAGGCCGCCGTGCGCGCCCTCGTCGCCACCTACTCCGCCGCCCGCGAGAAGGGCGATGCCGCCGCGCTGACCGCGCTGTTCACCGCCGACGCCGACCAGCTCGTCTCCTCGGGCGAATGGCGGCGCGGCCGCGAGGCCGTCGTCACCGGGTCGCTCGCGTCATCGCAGCAGACGCAGGGCACCCGCACGCTGACCATCGAGACCGTACGGATGATCGCCGCCAACGTCGCCATCGCCGACTCGCGCTACGACATCGCCCAGACCGGCGGCACGACCCGCCGCATGTGGGCGTCGTGGCTGGTCGTGAAGGACGGGACGGCGTGGAAGATCGCCGGCATCCGCAACATGCTGCCGGCGGCGGGCGGTGGCGCGGCGACGCCGCGCTGACGCCGATCGGAGGACCGGCCGCGATCCCGAGCGGCGCGGGACGAGGCGGCGGCGACGCGGGGCGGACGGCCCGCCCTTCGGGCACCGGGCGGGACTAGAATCAGGGTCCCATTTTCGAGGAGCTCCATCGATGCGTCTGCCCTTCCGCCTGGCCCTGTCCGTCGTCCTGGGATCGCTCGTCGCCGCCGCGCCGGCGGCGGCGCAAATCGACGCCCGCATGCTGCGTCAGCCCGACGTCTCGGCCACGCACATCGCCTTCGTCTACGCCGGCGACATCTGGGTGGTGCCGAAGCAGGGCGGCGTCGCCGTCCGCCTCAGCTCGCCGCGCGGCGAGGAATCGTTCCCGCGCTTCTCGCCCGACGGCAAGACGCTCGCCTACTCCGCCAACTACGACGGCAACACCGACGTCTATACGGTGCCGGCCCAGGGCGGCGATCCGTCGCGACTGACCTGGCATCCGATGCCGGACCGCGTGCTCGACTGGCATCCGGACGGCACGCGGGTGCTGTTCGCCGCGCCGCGCGAGAGCGGCCGCCAGCGTTACAACCAGTTCTATCTGGTGCCGGCCGCCGGCGGCCCGGCCGAGAAGCTGCCGGTCCCCTACGGCGAGTTCGCCGTCTACTCGCCGGACGGCACGCAGCTCGCCTACCTGCCGCAGTCGCAGGCCTTCCGCACGTGGAAGCGCTATCGCGGCGGCTGGGCCGCGGACGTGTGGACGTTCGACCTCGCCACCCGCACGGCGGCCAACGTCACCAGCAGCGACGCCAATGACGAGAACCCGATGTGGCACGGGGACACGCTCTACTTCCTCTCCGATCGCGGCGCCAACCAGCGGGCCAACATCTGGGCCCGCGACAAGGCCGGCGCCGTGCGGCAGGTCACGCAGTTCGGCGACTTCGACGTGACCTTCCCGGCGCTCGGGCCGGAGGACATCGTGTTCGAGGCCGGCGGCCGCCTCTACCTGCTGAACCTGGCGACGCAGAAGACCAGCGAGGTCGCCATCCAGGTGATCACGGATCGCACGACGCTCAAGCCGCGCACCGAATCGGTCGCCGAGCTGATCCGATCGGCGGCGCCGTCGCCGACCGGCAAGCGCGCCGTCTTCGGCGCGCGCGGCGACGTCTTCACCGTCCCCGCCGAGTTCGGTCCGGTCCTGAACCTGACCCGCAGCTCGGGCACGGCCGAGCGCTACCCGCGCTGGTCGCCGGACGGCAAGACGCTGGCCTACTGGAGCGATCGCAGCGGCGAGTACGAGCTGGTGCTGCGGCCGGCCGACGGCACCGGCGCCGAGAAGGCCGTCACGACGCTGGGCGCCGGCTACCGCTATCCGGTGCAGTGGTCGCCGGACAGCGCGCGGCTCGCCTTCATGGATCAGACCGAGACGCTGCGCCTGCTGGACGTCGCCAGCGGCACGGTCACCGCGATCGACCAGGTCCCGGTGTGGATGGCGCACGACGCGCTCGAGAACATGCCGCTGCGCTGGTCGGCCGATTCGCGCTGGCTGACGTGGTCGCGCGGCGTCAAGGAGACCGCCAACGCGGCGATCTTCCTCTACGACACGACGGCGGCGAAGAAGACCCAGGCGACGCCCGGGTATTTCACCGACCTGTCGCCGGTCTTCGACCCCGATGGCAAGTACCTGTTCTTCCTCTCCAACCGCGCCTTCGAGCCGGTCTACTCCGACTTCGACAACGGCTGGAGCTACCCGAACTCGACCCGCGTGATGGCCATGGCGCTGCGCGCCGACGTGCCGTCGCCGCTGGCGTCGCGCAACGACGTCGAAGGCGACGCGAAGGACGCCGACAAGAAGGACGACGACGAAGACGAGGCGACAAGAAGGACGACGCCAAGAAGGACGACGCCGAAGAAGAACGAGGCGAAAGAGGGCGCATCGGCGAAGGAGACACCGACAAGGCCGAGAAGAAGGACACGCCCAAGCCGGTCGTCATCGAGCTCGACGGACTCGACGCCCGCGTCGTCGCCCTGCCGCCCAAGGCCGGCAACTACTCGCACCTCGCCACCGTCGCCGGCAAGGTGCTCTACCGCCGCAGCCCGCGCACCGGCAGCGGCGAGGAGAAGGCGGCCCTCGTCTACTACGACCTGACGGAGCGCGAGGAGAAGACCGTCCTCGACGCGGTCGAGGCGTTCGCGCCGACCGCCGACGGCAAGAAGCTGTTCGTCTACAACGACAAGAAGTTCGGCTTCGTCGACGTCAAGGCGGCGCAGAAGCTCGAGAAGCCGCTGCGCACCGGCGAGCTCGAGACGACGGTCGATCCGAAGGCGGAATGGAAGCAGATGTTCGCCGACGCCTTCCGCTTCCAGCGCGACTTCTTCTACGACCCCGGCCTGCACGGCGTCGAGTGGCCGGCGCTGCGGACGCGCTACCAGGCGCTCATCGACGCCGCGGTGACGCGCTGGGACGTCAACTTCGTGCTCGGCGACTTCATGGGCGAGCTGAACGCGTCGCACACCTACCGCGGCGGCGGCGACGTCGAAGAGGCCGCCGAAGCGCGGCGTCGGCGTGCTCGGCGTCGACTGGGCGCTCGAGAACGGCGCCTACCGCATCACGCACATCGCCGGCGGCGCGACCTGGGACGCCGATGCCCGGTCGCCGCTGCGCGACCCGGGCGTCAACGTCAAGGAGGGCGACTACGTCCTCGCCGTCAACGGCGTGGCGCTGCGCCCGGACCAGGATCCGCTGGCCGCCTTCCAGGGGCTCGCCGACAAGACGGTGATCCTCACCGTCAACGGCACGCCGTCGGCGACCGGGGCGCGCCAGGTCACGGTGCGCTGCCTCGGCGACGACACGCAGATGCGCTATCGCGAGTGGATCGAAGCGCGGCGGGCCCGCGTCGACGCGGCGACCAATGGACGCGTCGGCTACATCTACGTGCAGAGCACCGGCGTCGACGCGCAGAACGAGCTGATGCGGCAGTTCATGGCGCAGTGGCGCAAGGACGCGCTGATCATCGACGAGCGCTTCAACAGCGGCGGCCAGATCCCGGACCGCTTCATCGAGCTGCTGAACCGGCCGATGCTCGCCTACTGGGCCGTCCGGCAGGGCGAGGACTGGCAGTGGCCGCCGATTGCGCACCGCGGCCCGAAGGTGATGCTCATCAACGGCTGGAGCGGCTCGGGCGGCGACGCCTTCCCGTTCTACTTCCGCGAGGCGAAGATGGGGCCGCTGGTCGGCACGCGCACGTGGGGCGGGCTGATCGGGCTGTCGGGCGCGCCCGAGCTGGTCGACGGCGGCGGCTTCACCGTGCCGACGTTCCGGATGTACGACGTCCGCGGCAACTGGTTCGCCGAGGGCGTCGGCGTCGAGCCGGACATCAAGGTCGACGAGAACCCGACCGAGCTGGCCAAGGGCATCGACCCGCAGCTGGAACGCGCCATCGTCGAGGCGATGACGCAGCTGAAGACCGCGCCGCCGGCGCCGGCGCGGCCGAAGTACGAGCGACGCATCCCGACGCCGACGCCGACGCGCCGGCGCCGGCTCCCACTTCGGCGAGCCGGCCGTAGGCGGCGGACGCCGACAGCGAACTCCCAAGTGGACCAAGGAACCAAGGGACGCCAGGAAGTTGTCAGCGCCCGCCGTTCGGCGCGGGCGCGGCCGGCGCCGCCTGCCCCGCCGGACGCGGCGGGCTGGCCACGAAGGCGGCGACGTCCTTCGCCGCCTTCGTCTCCACACCCGGCTTCTGCAGGAAGCCGAGGTCGCGGAACCAGTCGGCGAAACGCGCCTGCCACGTGCCGAGCGGGATGTCGCCGCGATCCGTCAGCCCGCCGCTCTGCCGGCTGCCGTCGGGGAGCGGGTCGCCGGGATGCCGGCCGTTGCCGTAGAGGTGCATCTCGATGTTCGGGACACCCAGCTGCAGCATCGCGCCGAAGTAGTCCATCGCCCAGATCGCGTGGCCGCGATCGCCCGAGGCGCCGCTGGCGAGGAAGGCCGGCGGCACGTCCTTGGGAATCGGCGGCGCCACCCGGTTCCGCGCGAACGGCGTCGGTCCCGGATAGATGATGCCGACGAAGTCGGGTCGCGACGAGATGCCGGCCAGCGGATCCGAGGGATCGGCGTTGGCCGCGTCGAAGGCCTCATAGAAGACCGCGGTCGCCGACGACAGCTCGGCGCCCGCCGAGAAGCCCATGATCCCGATCTTCTTCGGGTCGAATCCGAGCTCCGCGGCATGGGCGCGCACCAGCCGGATGGCCTGCTGTGCGTCGGCGTTGGCGTCTGCGGCCACGTCGTAGCCGTCCTTGCGCAGGCGGTTGCGCAGGATCACGGTGTTGACGCCGTAGTTGTAGAAGAAGGGCACGAAGTCGGCGCTTTCGGTGCCGACGTTCAGCGTGTTGTGCCCGCCGCCCGCCGCCAGGATGACGACCGCCCCGGTGTTGATGCCCCGATCGACCTTGTGGATCTCGATGCTCGGGTTGTGGATGTTGACGATGCTCGAGATCCGGCCGGGCACCGCCTGGCTCATGGCGTAGGTCTCGGCCTCGCGGACGCGGTCGGCCTTCAGCCTGGGCGAGGCGGCCGGATACAGCGGCACCACGATGCCGCCCGGCACGATCGGCTGCGGCGCGTAGGGCGCGGTGGTGGCGGCGGCCGGGGCCGGAATCGACAGCGGCGCGGGCAGCGGCGGCAGGGGCGCCTTGGTTTGGGCGCCGGCGGGCGCGACGCAGAGCAGCACCGCGGCGGCGGCGACGGGCCATCGGCGAGCGAGTGGTATGACCATGACGCCGATACGCTCGCACATCGCCGGTCGTTTCGGAAGCCGGAAGTGCGCCGGCCACGGCGGGACTGTGCGGCGGCGAGCGGCCGCCAGCGGAGCCGCTCGCCTACTTCCCGACCGCGAACAGCGTGCGATCCGACCGCAGGAAGATCCGGCCGCCGGCGATGGCCGGCGAGGCGATGAAGCGCTCGCCCAGATCGTTGGTCGCCAGCACCTCCGGCGTGCGCCCGGCCTTGAGGACGAAGGTCTCGCCGGTCTCGCTGACGAAATAGATCTTGCCGTCGCCGGCCACCGGCGACGCGAAGAAGACGGCGCCGAGCCGATGGCGCCAGACCCGCTCGCCGGTCGCCGCGTCGAGGCAGCTCACGATGCCGATCTCGTTGGTCAGGTAGATCAGGCCGTCGTAGTGGACCAGCGACGGCACGTAGGATCCGCCGTTCGGTGCCGTCCAGTCGACGTGCGTCGCGGTGACGTCGCCGCGGCCGCCCGGCCGGATCGCCAGCACGTCGCTGTTGCGGTAGCCGCGGGTGAGGAAGATGCGGCCGTCCTGGAAGACCGCCGACGGGATCGGCGTCTGCCGCTCGCTGCCGGTGTACCAGAGCAGCTGGCCGGTCAGCGGATCGTAGGCGTCGATGCGCGCCGACGAATTGACCAGCAGCTCGTCGCCCTTCGGGCCCGGCGATCACGACCGGCGTGCTGTGCGAGACGCGGCCGCTGCCGCGCGGCGCGGTCCAGCGCTCCTTGCCGGTCCGCGCATCGAGTGCGATCAGCACCGCGCTCGAGCGACGATCGCACAGCAGGATGATGAGGTCGCGATAGCGCGCCGGCGAGCTGCCGTGCCCCCATTGCGCGTCGAAGGGACCGTAGGTCGTCGGCGAGCTGGCGGGTCCAGAGATGGCGGCCGTCGCAGATCGAGCGCGACGATCTGCCCGGTGCCGAACCAGGCGTAGATCCGCTCGCCGTCGCTCACCGGCGTCGGCGTCGCGAGGTTGTGCTTCTCGTGCAGCTCGGTGAACGGACCGACGGCGGCCGTCTTGTGCTGCCACAGCCGGCGACCGTCGCGCCGGTGAAACGCCTCGACGACCAGCACGACCTCGCTCCGGGCGTCCGCGCCGCCCGGCGCGGACGCACCGGCGGCGCCGCCGATGGCCTGCTCGCGCCCGGCCAGGGTGCGATCGTCGCGCGCCAGCTGCGGCGCGCCGCTGGCCACCGGCACCCGGCCGATCTGCGACGTGACGATGACGCGATCGCCGACCACGATCGGCGACGACGTCCCGAGGCCGCCAATCGAGGCGCGCCACGCCAGCTGCTCGGTGGGGCTCCAGGTGGTGGGCAGGCTGCCAGATCCTGCCGTCGCCCCGCTGCCGGGCCCGCGCCATTGCGGCCAGTCCGTCGAGGCGGCGGGTGCCGCGGACGCCGCCGTCGGCGGTCGGGCGGCCTGCCGCTCTTGCGCCTGCGTGACGGCGAGCGCGACGACGGCAAACGCGCCGAGCGCCAGCCCCAGGAGAGCCGGCCTCAGGAGGGCTGGCCGTCCAGGCGGCGCGGTCCGGTCGCCTCGTGACATTACCGGGTAATACGGCACAGGATTCCCCATGCGTTTCGTCCTGCCTGGTGGGTCGGGCCACGTCGGCCAGGTGTTGGCCGGGCCTTCGAAGCCGAGGGACATGACGTCGTGGTCCTGGCTCGACGGCTGGCGGCGGACGAGGCAGGTGCCAGGCAAATCGTGGCACAATCGCCGCCCCCCTTCGAAGGACGCGTCCAGGTGCCTCATGCCCGTCCGTGGAGAGTCGTTGCCCGTGTCGAGCGAGTACTTTCCTGCCCTGCTCGACAGCCTGCTGGACGCCGTCGTCACCATCGACGCGCAGGGGCGCATCACGGCCTGCAACACGGCGGCTGAGCGCCTGTTCGGACATACGGCCGCGGACGTGCATCGGCCAGGATGTCGCTCTCCTGATTCCGCTCCCCCACCGCCGCCAGCACGACGCCCAATTCGGCCGCTACCTGGCCTCCGGCCAGCCCAGTCTCCTCGGCACGCCGCAGCGGGTCGAAGGCCGCCGCCGGGACGGCAGCACGTTCTTCTGCGAGCTCGCCCTCACCGCGTTCACCGCCGGCGGCGAGCGCTTCTTCACCGGCGTGGTCCGCGAGCTGGAGGGCGGCGAACGTGTGGTCGCCTCCCGCGGCGAGGCTCGCCTGCGACACATCATCGACAGCCTGATGGCGCTGGTCGCCGTCTACTCGACCGACGGCATCATGCTGGACGTCAACCAGGCCGCGCTGCTCGCCGGTGGCGTGACCCGGGCCGATGCGATTGGCCGGCGCATCGACGAGACGCCGTGGGTGGCGCACTCCCCGGTCACGGCGGCGCGCGCCCTGCAGATGGTCCGCCGCGCGGCCGCTGGCGAACTGGTCCGGGGCGAGCTCGACATCCAGGTCGCGCCCGGCACCTGCCGCTACCTCGACGTGATCCTCGTCCCGCTCCGCGACGCGGCGGGCACCATCACCGAGGTGCTGACCTCCGGGATCGACATCACCGAGCGACGGCTCGCCCAGGACGAAGTGCAGCGGCGCCTGCGCCAGCAGGAAGCCGTGGCTCGCCTCGGCGTGCTCGCCCTCAAGACGCGCGATCTGCCGGTGCTGCTGACCACGACCGTGGACGTGATCAGCGACGTGCTCGGCCCGGACCGCAGCACCGTCGCCGTCGAGATCGATCCGCGCGCCGCGCGGCCGGCCGAGGTCCGCGACGACGGCGGCATACGCGCCCTCGGCGCGGCCATCGAAGGGCAGCACGGGCCCTACGGCGTGCTCACCGCCGATGCGCAGGGACCGCATCGCTTCGCCGAGGACGAAGCGGTGTTCCTGCAGAGCGTCGCCAACATCCTCGCCGACGTCGTCCGCCACAGCCAGACGGAGACGCAACTAGGCCAGGAGCGCGCGTTCTCGGAGACGCTGTTCGAGAGCCTGCCCGGGCTCATCGCGCTGGCCGACGAGCACGGCACGATGGTGCGCTGGAACGCCGCGCTGGAGCGCTTCACCCACTACGGCCCCGACGAGGTGGCGCGCCTGCACCTGCTCGACTTCGTCGCCGTCGACGAGCGGCCGCTCTTCGTGGCGAGGATGCGCGACGTGTTCGAGCAGGGCCGCACGACCGTCGAAGGGCACGTGCGCACGCGCGATGGCGCGCTGACGCCGATGCTGTTCTCGGCGCAGCGGATCACCCTCCGCGGCCGGCCGCACCTGCTCGGTGTCGCGCTCGACATCACCGATCGCCGCCGGCTCGAGGAGCAGCTGCGGCACTCGCAGAAGATGGAAGCGCTCGGCGGCCTCGCCGGCGGCATCGCCCACGACTTCAACAACCTGCTCACGGTGATCACCGGTTTCAGCGGCCTGACGCTGAGCGCGCTGAGCCGAGGACGACCCCAACCGCGAGAACATCGTCGAGATCGCCCAGGCGGCGGACTCCGCGGCCAGCCTGACGCGGCAGCTGCTCGCCTTCAGCCGCCGGACGATCATCGAGCCCGTGGTGCTCGACCTGAACGCCGTCGTCGGCGACATGGAGACGATGCTGCGGCGGCTGATCGGCGAGGACGTCCAGCTGACGACGGCGCTCGAGCCCGCCCTGCGGCCGATGCGCGGCGACGTCGGCCTCGTCAGTCAGGTGCTGATGAACCTCGCCGTCAACGCCCGCGACGCCATGCCGGTCGGCGGCCGCCTCACCATCGCGACGCGCAACGTCGATCTCGACGCCGCCTACGTCCAGACGCACCCGGGCACGGTACCCGGGCCGTACGTGTCGCTCGTCGTGAGCGACACCGGGACCGGCATGACGCCTGAAGTCCAGGCGCGCGCCTACGAGCCGTTCTTCACCACCAAGGGCGTCGGCCGCGGCAGCGGGCTCGGCCTGGCCGTCGTGCACGGCATCGTCGAACAGAGCGCGGCGCGGATCGAGCTCGAGAGCCAGGTCGGCGGCGGGACGACGTTCGCGATCCACTTCCCCGCCGTCGCGGAGCCGGTGCCGGTGCGGCCGCCGGTCGTGGCCCATCCACCCGGCGGCTCGGAGGTGATCCTGCTGGTCGAGGACGAGGCCGGCGTCCGCAAGCTGGCGCGGATGATCCTCGAGCGCAACGGCTACGCGGTCATCGAGGCGGCCAGCGGCGAGGACGCGCTCGCCCTGCTGGCACGGCACACCGGCCCGCTCGACATGCTGGTGACCGACGTCGTGATGCCGGGGATCGACGGCGGCGCGGTGGCCGACGCGGTCACGCGGCGCTTCCCGTCCGTCAAGGTGCTGTATCTGAGCGGCTACACCAGCGACGCGGTGGTGCGCCACGGCATCCAGCACCATGAAGTCGCCTTCCTGCAGAAGCCGTTCTCGGCGGCGTCGCTCGCCGCCCGGGTGCGCGAGGTTCTGCGCGAGCCGTAGCGAGAGACAGGTCAGCGGACGCCGAGCACGAGCGCCGTGGCGTCGTCCTGGCACGGGCCGCCCGTCGCCGCCTGCACTTCGCGGAACAGCGCGGCGACGACGCCGGCCGCGTCGAGCGCCGCGATGCCCGATGACCACGTCGACGAGCGGCGCATCGCCGAACTCGGCGCCCGACGCCGCCGTGGCTTCGGACAGGCCGTCGGTGAACAGGCAGACGCGGTCGCCCGGGCCGAGCGCGATGGTCCCGCCCTCGTAGCGGGCCGTGTCGAACGCGCCGGCGACGAGGCCGCCGGCGCTGAGGCGCGTCACGCGGCCGTCGGCGTGGGCCACGATCGGCGGGTTGTGGCCGGCGTTGCAGAAGCGCAGCGTCCGCGTCGGCAGGTCGTAGATCGCGACGAACAGCGTGACGAAGCGGCCGAGCGCGGCGTGATGGCACAGGGCCCGGTTGATCGCCGACACCGCGAGCTCGGGCAGGACGCCGGGCGTCATGAAGGCGCGGGTCGTCGCCTGCACGTTCGACATCAGCAGCGCCGCCGGCAGCCCCTTGCCGCAGACGTCGGCGATGCAGATGGCGACGGCGTCGTCGCCGATCGGCATCACGTCGTAGTAGTCGCCGCCGAAAGACGACGCCGGCTCCCAGCGCGCCGCCAGGTCGACGCCGGCGAGCGCGGGCAGCGCACTCGGCAGCAGCGCCTGCTGGATGGCGCGCGCCTCGGTCCACTCGCGCGTCGCGTGGGCATCGGCGCGACGCGCCGCCCGTCCCTCATCGATCTCGCGGCGGACGATCTCGAGCAGCGCGTCGTTGTCCCACGGCTTCGGCACGTAGCCGCGGGCGCCGCGCCGCATGGCCTCGACGGCCGTGTCGACGTTGGCCCAGCCGGTCATCGCCACGATCGGCAGGTGCGGGTGCCGGCCGTGCATCTCGCCGATCAAGGCCAGGCCCTCGGCGCCGGACGTCGTGTCGCGGGCGTAGTTCAGGTCCATCAGCAGCAGGTCGAACTGGCTGGATTCGACCTGGCGGGTGATCTCCTCGATCGACGCCGCGCTCGACGCCTCGAAGCCCGCGGTCTTCAGGGCCAGCCGGAGCGCCGCGATGATGTCGGGCTGGTCGTCGGCCACGAGCACGCGGGCCTTGGCGGGGGCGGGAGCCGTCATGGATGCCTCGACCGTATCAAGCCCCGTGCCACGTCGCAGTTTCTGCAAGTTGCTCGGAGCGTGCTCGGAGCATGCTCCGAGCACGCTCCGAGTACGGAGTACGTGTCCGGATCCGAACGGTGCTGTTCAGGGACGCGCAGATGCCGGCGGGTCGGAGGCTCCGCTAGAATGCGGCATCCGCGCCGCCAGGAGGCTCGCCATGCTGCCCGAGTCGCTCCGTCACGCCGTCCGCGCCCTGCGCCACGACTGGCGCACCGCCGCGGTGGCCATCGCCCTTCTCGCCGTCACCATCGGCGCGGTGATGGCCATCTTCGCCATCGTCGACGCCGTGCTCCTGCGGCCGCTCCCCTTCGCCGACCAGCAGCGCGTGACGGTGATCTGGCAGCGCGACGACCGGCGCGCCCTGCCGATCATCGAGGTCGCCTACGGCGAGACGGAGGACTGGCAGCGGCGGTCGCGATCCTTCGAGCACCTCGCCGTCGTGGGCTCGGTGAACTGGGACCTGGAGCTCGTGGACAAGGCGGAGCCGGCGCACGCCGACGTGGCCGCCGTCTCGTCGTCGTTCTTCCCCACCGTCGGCACGCCCGCCGGCGCGCGGCCGCTGGCTGACCGGCGAGCGACGACGCGCCGGCCCGGCCGACGGCGATGGTGCATCAGCCACGGCTTCTGGCAGCGCCACTTCGGCGGCGACCCGACGGTCGTCGGGCCGCGGTGTGCCGGTGAAACTGAACGCCGAGTCGCCGCCGATCACGATCACCGTCGTCGGCATCATGCCGCCCGGCTTCGACTACCCGCGCGGCGCCGATGTGTTCGTGCCGGCGGCGCCCGCTGCTGCGGTCGTTCGCCGCGCGGTCCCGGCGAGCTCGAGCGCAACATGAAGTGGCTGCGGGTCTTCTACGCCGTCGGACGCCTGAAGCCCGGCGTCGACGTCGCGACGGCGGCGCGGGAGCTGACGCAGGTCTCGCACGGCCGCGACCGCGAGGGCGGCCCCGAGCCGCCGCAGCACATCGTCGTCCAGCCGATCCGCGACTACCTGCTCGGACCGGCCGGCCCGGTGCTGCGCGTGCTGCTCGGCGGCGCGCTGCTGATGCTGCTGATCGCCGCCGCCAACGTCGCCGGCCTGCAGGTGTCGCGGGCGTCGCGGCACCAGCGCGCGCTGGCGATCCGCTCGGCCCTCGGCGCCTCGGCGCGCCGGCTCGACCGCGCACGTGCTCGCGGAGAGCGTGCGTGCTCACGGCGGCAGCGCTCGCCGGCCGCCCTCGGCGTGGCCTGGGCGCTGCTCCACCTCCTCCTCTGGCTGGCGCCGGGCGACGTGCCGCGCCTCGGCGAGGTCACCCTGCTCGATCTGCGGGTCCTGACCTTCGGCGCCGCCGCCACCTTCGCGACGGCGACGATCTGCGCGCTGTGGCCGGTGCTGGTGGCGCGCCGCGTCGACGCGCTGAGCGTCCTCGCGCACGGTCCGAGCGTCGCCTCCGACCCGGGCGGCCGTCGCATCCAGCGCGCCATCGTCGTCGCGCAGGTCGGCACGGCCGTCGCGCTGCTGTTCGGCACGGCGCTCTTCCTGCGCACGGTCCGCAGCCTCGACGCGACGGTCCTCGGCTTCGACCCCGAGCACCTCCTCGCGATTCAGGCCGGGGCGCCGGCCGCGGACATCGTGCGGTGGAACGCCTTCACCGACCGGCTGCTGGCGCGCGTGCAGGCGATTCCCGGCGTGGCCTCGGCGTCGATGGCGATGGTGCGGCCGCTGAACGGTCCGATCGGCTGGGACAACCAGCCGGTGTTCCCCGGCCAGCCGGTGACGGATCCCTCGACGTGGGGCCTGAACCCGCACCTGAACTTCGTCACCGTGTCGCCCGGCTATTTCCAGACGATGCGCACGCCCCTCGTCCGCGGGCGCCTGTTCACCGACGCCGACGGCACGACCGCCCCGGGTGCGGTGATCGTCAGCGAGACGGCGGCGCGGCGGCTGTGGCCCGGCCAGGATCCGATCGGCCAGCGCCTGCGCGAGCCGACCTACCGCATCGGCGACAAGGACGCGCCGGCGGGCGCGTGGCAGACGGTGGTCGGCGTCGTGCAGGACGTGCGCTTCCGCGGCCTGAACGACGTGCGCCTGGACCTCTACGCGCCCGTCGCGCAGAGCCACAACCGCGCCGGCGACGCTGATGGTCCGCACCGCCGGCGACGTCGCCGGCGTCTCGGCGGCGATCCGCGCCGCGGTCACGGAGGTCGATCCGGCCGGATCGGTCGGCGAAGCGGTGACGATGCGCAGCGTCGTCGACGGTGAGAGCGCGCCGTGGCGCTTCCTGATGCGCGTCTTCGTCGCCTTCGCGACGGTCGCGGCGGGGCTGGCGATCGTCGGCCTGGCCGCGGTCGTCACGCTGGCGGTCGCCTCGCGCCGGCGCGAGCTGGCCATCCGCGCCGCGCTCGGCGCCGACGCGGCGGCGGCTGCGCTGGCTGGTGCTGCGCGAGGCGCTCGGCCTGACCGGCCTCGGTGTCCTCCTCGGCGTGGTGTCGGCGGTCGGTCTGGGACACGGCGTCGCCCCGGTGCTGATCGGCGTGCGCCCGGACGATCCGCTGGCGCTCGGCGCCATCGCCGTCGGCCGCCGGGCTGGCCGGCCTGTCCGCCGCCTGGTGGCCGGCCCGCCAGGCCGCCCGGGCCGATCCGCTGCTGGCGCTCCGGGCCGATTGACGGCTGCCGGACGCACCGGCCGTTGGCCCAGCCCCGCCGGTGACTTGCTCGCCATTTCAAGAGTGCTGGCGCCCGACCGATTGAGAAAGGGATGGCTCGCACACCCCGCTCGCGCTGGACTCTCGACAAGCGCCTGGCCGGTGCCTTCGGCACCCTGATCGTCCTGACGATCGCCGTCGGCGCCACCGCCGTCGGCAGCTCGCAGATCCTCCGGCAGGGCGCCGCCGAGATGTACACGCGGGAGATGCCGGCGCTCGACTCGCTCGTCGAGGCCGACCGCGACCTCCAGCAGCTGCTGGTGGCCGAGCGGACGCTGATGGTGACCCAGCCCGGCTCGCCGCTCTTCGACAAGATGATCGCGGCGCACGTCGAGAACCTCGGCCAGTCCACGGACCGCTGGAAGCGCTACCGCGCCCTGGCGCGGACGCCGAAGGAGCAGGAGCTCGTCAGCGCCTACGAGGCCGCCCGGGCCACCTGGGAGACGTCGACGGCGCAGATCCTCGCGCTGCGCAAGACCAACACCAGGGCCAGCCGCCGCGCCGCCCTCGAGCTGTCGCTCGGCGACGCCGCCAGGCAGTTCAACGTGATGCGCGAGGTGCTGAACCAGGCGCAGGAGCTGAACCTCGAGATCTCGGCCGCCAATCACGCGCGGGCCGAACAGACCCATCGCTACGCGAGCTGGGCCGTCCTCGGCTGTTCGCTCCTGGCGGTGCTCAGCGGCGTGATCCTGTGGTGGCGCATCGGCGTCCGCACGTCGCGGGAAGTCCGCCGCATCGCCGCGAACCTGCGCGGCAGCTCGAGCCAGGTCGTCCTGACGGCCGACAGCGTGTCGGCCTCCGCCAACTCGCTGGCCCAGGCGGCCAGCGAGCAGGCCGCCACGCTCGAGGAAACGTCGGCATCGGCCGAAGAGATCGGCTCGATGGCCCGCAGCGCCGCCGAGCACGCCGACCAGGCCGCCTCGCTGATGGCCGACGTCTCGGCGCGCGTCCGCGACGCCAACGCGTCGATCGGCCAGATGGTCGGAACCATGGCCAGCGTCCGCGAGTCGAGCCAGCGCGTCTCGAAGATCATCCGGACGATCGACGAGATCGCCTTCCAGACCAACATCCTCGCCCTCAACGCCGCCGTCGAAGCGGCCCGCGCCGGCGAGGCCGGCATGGGCTTCGCGGTGGTCGCCGACGAGGTCCGCAACCTGGCCCAGCGCGCGGCGCAGGCCGCCCGGGACACGACGCAGCTGATCGAGGAGAGCATGGCCCGGTCGACCGAAGGCGATGGCTCCGTGCAGCACGTCAGCGCGTCGATCGCCGGCATCACCGCGGCGACGGTCACGCTGACCGAGTCGCTGCGCGGCATCCACGCCGTGACCCGGGAACAGGCCCAGGGCCTGGGGCACGTGGCCACCGCGGTCTCGCAGATGGGTCAGGTCACGCAGAGCACCGCCGCCAACGCCGAGGAAGGCGCCGCGGCCAGCGAAGTCCTGCACGCGCAGGCGCACGAGGCACTCGAGGCCGTCCTGGCGCTCGAGGGCATCGTCGGCCCCACGCGCGTCACGGCGCCGCCGGCCGCGCGCACCGTCGGACGCGTGCCGCCGGCAGCACGCACCGTCGGACGCATCACCCGTCGCACGCGCCCGGTCGCGCCGCCGGCGCGCGTCGTCAAGCGGACCGGCACGCACGGCTGACACGCCGGATCGCTGTCATGCACGTCACTGCGTCACGCGGCCGCCGGCCGCCACGATTGCCTTCCTGGCCGCTGCGGCGGCCTCGGCCCAGACCCCGATCGCCAGCGCCGCGAGCACCGATGCGGCGCAGCCCGTCGCCACCCGGCCCGCCGCCAGGCCGGCGCCAGGCCGACGCCGGCGCACCGCTGGTACGAGGCCCAGGCGATCTCTCGCGCTCAACGGACGACGGTCGCCGTGCGGTAGATCGGATAGAGATTGAAGCGGTCGTCGAAGGCCGGATGGCGGCGGTAGAAGAAGTCGAGCCGCGCCGCCGGGTCGCGCACGAACGCCGGGTCCTCCGCCAGGCGCGTCTCGAAGGCCTGCCGCAGTTCGGGGTCCTTGGCCATGGCCTCGCCCGCCCACTGCTCGGCCACGTAGGCTTCCATGTACTCGCGGCGCTCGAAGGCGACGTTGAAGAAGCCCCAGCCGACCAGCGAGTCGGCGGCGGACGGCTCGAGCAGCGTCATCAACAGCCAGGCGTTCGGCTGTGCGATCGGCACGAACAGCGATCCGGCCGCTACGTCCCGCGTCTCCGCCGCCCAGGCGCCGGCGAGCGTGGCCGTGGTGCGGCCCTCGAACGTGGCCGTCCCCAGCGTCACCTTGGTGGCACGAAACGCCTGCACCGCGAGCGAAGGGACAGGCGCCGGCAGCACGCGGCTCTCGATGCCGTGCAGCGCCAGCTTCGCCGCGACGAGCCCGGCGTATCCCGCCGGCACGACATAGCCGCCGCGCGGCGCGTCGACGGTGATCGACGGCGCCACCTGATCGAACAACGGCACCCGCCAGATCTGCGGCGTCGACGGATCGTAGCGGGTCACCAGCGCGCCCGAGATCGGCGACGGCTCGCGGCGATAGGCATAGCCTCGGAACTCGATCGGCTTCGTATGCTCGGTGGCCTTGTGTCCCAGGACGACCGCCGTCCCGCCGACACGCGTGGCGCGCTCGTCCGCCGCCGTCGCCACCTCGCGCCAGGCCGCGCCGTCCGCGGCCGCCGCCGCCAGCATCGCGAGGATGCTGTGGCGCGTGATCCGTACCCGCACCGGATACGGCTTCCACGAATGGGTCTCGACGAGGACGCCAATCCGTCGCCGCCCGCCCCAGTATTCCTGCGAGAAGCGCGGCGGTCCGACGTCGACGGCGAACCCCGACGTCGGGTCGTCGTTCCGGATCAGCGACGGATAGAAGTCGAGCGGCAGCGATCCCTGCTCGGTCAGCTCGCGCAGGAGCGTCCGGAGCAGGCCACCGGCGGCCGCGCGCAGCCCGGCGTCCCCGGCCAGCGTCGGCGAGACGTTGAACGACACGCCGTGCTCGAACTGGGCGCCGTCGGTCACATGCAGGTCGGCGTAGAGGATCGGATCCCACTCGTTCAGCAGGCGCAGCATCGCCTGCATCTCGGGCGCCTCGGCCTTCACGTAGTCGCGATTGAGGTTCAGGTTCTGGCTGGTGACCCGCCAGCCGACCTCCTCGGGCCCGGCCTGGTTCGGCCGGTTGGCGCGGCTGACGCGCTCGTGTCCGTCGACGTTGAAGACCGGGACGAACACGAAGGTGACCCGGTTCAGCACGCCGGGCAGCACCTTGCCCTCGAGGATCTCGCGCAGGACCAGGAAGCCGGCGTCCTTGCCGTCGATCTCGCCGGCGTGGATCCCGCCCTGCATCAGCACCACGGGCCGGGCCTTGCTGCGCGCCGCGGCGGCGGTCACGGCGCCGTCGCCCGAGGCGACGAGCGCGAGCATCGGCCGCTGCTCAGGCGTCCGGCCGAACTCGACGCAGCGGACCTGCTTCGGCCACGTCGTCGCGAAGGCGGCGCACAGCCGCTGGACCTCGTCGAAGCGGCCGGTGCGCTGGTAGTCCGATCGCTCGGCGACCGTGGTCAGGTCGTCGGCGCGCCCGGGGCGCGCGGCGAGCAGGAACGCCGTCAGCGCGAGCACCACCGCTCGGGCGGCTGGGGATGAGCGTCGCGGCACAATCAAGGAGTCAGAGCGCGCGGATGGGCTCACCACCGACGATCCGCGTCGGCATCCCTTGCACACGCGTCGGCAGATGGGCGGCCGGACCGGCGGGCGTGTAGTGCAGCACCACGACGGGCGCCCCGCGCGGATCCTGCTCGACCCAGACACCGTCCACACCGGCGATCCGCATCAGGTCGTCCACGACACGCTGCGGCAGGACGGTCGACGCCGGGGACGGCGTGGACCCCGACGTGACGGGGGCCGGGTCGCCCGACAGGAAGTCGAGAGACGCGTCAGGGGGCTTCTGCGCCACAGCGGTTCCTCCGGGAAGAGCTGGGGACCCGCGCTCGGGCCGACCGTCGGCCGGTCGCGGCGGGTCCCCTTCCCGCATTATGCGGCGTCAGGCGAAGATTTGCACATCGAGCGCCCGCAGTACCGTGGCGATGGGGTTGGCAAAGGTCGTCCCACCGCCGCCGGCGAACAGCAGCCCGACCGGTGCCCGCCGCGCATCCCACGTCCAGATCAGCGAACCCGAGTCGCCGCCCTGGCTGAAGTCGCCGGACGGCGCGCGGACGGCAATCTGGTTGACGAACCGCGCCACGCGGCCGGCGCCGTAGTTGACGTTGATGGTCACGCCGATGGCCGTCACCGATCCGCTCGTCAGCTGCGTCGTGCGGCCCGACTTGCCCACGGCGAGCCCCAGCGTCGCCGCGACGGGCGTCGCGCCGACCCGGAAGAACGTCGGCGTGCCGCTGGTCAGCCGCATCATGTCCCGACGCACGCGATCCGGCCAGGCCCAGCCCGTCGCGCAATCCACCTGGTTCGAGGCCCCGGCCGCGAAGCTGATCGGCACGAACCGCTCGAGCACCGCGATCTGGTCGGCGGGATGGTGCCCGCCATCGAACGGGCCGGGCTGCAGGATGGAGTCGCCGACGGCGGCCCCGTTGGAATTGGCGAGCACGTGGTTGTTGCTGAGCACCATCAGGCGGTTGCTGCGCGGCGCACTGGTGCCGCGCACGAGGCAGCCCAGCGTACCGGCCGTGACCGCCGTGTGCGCGACGCTGATACCGCCTGGCGCCGGCCGCAGACGCATGCGATGCGGATAGATGTCGATCAGGCCGGTGTGGACCATCCGCATCGGCACGGTGGCGTCCGACAGCGCCGAGACGCCGGCCGCCGACGCGGCTGACGCCAGCCGGGCTCGCGTGTCCGACAGCGGCTCGGGCTCGATGGTGTAGACCTCGAGCACCGGTTCGCCGGGCACGCCGGCCGAGACGCCATCGCCGACACCGATCCCGACGCCGACGATGTTCGCCGACATGACGTCGGCCGTCTGGAGCGAGATGCCGTCGCCCGCACCCGGAACCAGCAGCGCTTCGATGGCGGCCTTGGCGGCCAGCAGCTGGCTGTCCACTTGCGCGAGGAACTGTTCGGCCTCCGCCTCGGCAGCCAGCATGGTGATGGCGCCTTCAGGGCCTGGCGCCTCGAAGGTGGTGTCGTCGGATCGCGCCGGGCCGGTGGGGTCGGGCGTACCCGGCGAGTCGAATCCGCCGGTGTTCTTCTTGGTCATGGTCGCTTCTCTTTCACGACCGGGCCAGGGGGGCGCGTAGCCGGTCTATCAAGAGGAACGCCCGAACTCGTCACGCTGTACACGCGGCGGGGCGCGGCGCAACGCCGTCGGTCCACCGACGCGTCAGGTCGCCGTGCGCTCAGAAGCCGATCTTCAGATCCGCGATCAGCGGCAGGTGATCCGACGCCATCAGCGCCGTGCGGGTCCGCTTCAGATCGGCGGCGACGATCTCGACGTCGCCGCGGTAGTAGATGTGGTCCAGATGCAGGAACGGCAGCACGCCGGGATAGGTGCGGCGCCGCTTCAGCAGATAGCCGCGCAGGTCGAGGCTGCCGAGCCGCTCGGTGAGGACGCGCGTGGCCGGCCCGCGCAGCCACTCGTTGAAGTCACCGAGCATCACGCACGGCTCGCCCTCGTTCGGTGCATCGAGGATCCGCGCCAGGTGCACGGCCTGGGCGCGGCGCTCGAGCAAGGCCGTCCCGAGGTGCACGTTGTAGACGTGCAGGATGCCCTTCCCGATCTGCAGGTCGACGCGCTGGACGCCGCGCGCCTCGCGGCCGCGCCAGGTCAGGTCGTGCCGGTGGTGGCCGCACACGGGGAACCGGCCGATGATCGCGTTGCCGAAGGGGCGGCCGCGCAGGAGCCGCACCGGCGCCATGACCGGCGTCATGCCGAGCAGGGCCGCGATCTCCTCGGCCTGGCCCATGCCCTCGGCCCCGGCCCCGACGACCTCCTGCAGGGCGATGATGTCGGCCTCGAGGCTGGACACCACCTCGGCGATCCGCGCCGGATCGGTGCGGCGATCCAGCCCGCGGCTGCGGTGGATGTTGTAGGTGGCGACACGCAGCGTGATGTGGCGGGACACTAGACCTGATCCTCGAAGAGCGCCGCCACCAGTTCCTGCGCCTTGGCGAAGACGCCGCGGCGCTGCCAGGCCTCGAGCGTCACCCGGTCGCTGACCGCCAGGTCTTCCTCGAAGATCGCCACCAGGCGTCGCACGCAGGCGCGATCGTGGATCGACACGTTGCTCTCCTCGTTGAACGCGAACGACCGGTTGTCGAAGTTGGTGGTGCCGATGGTGCCCCACGCGTCGTCGACGACCATCGTCTTCTGGTGCAGCATCGTGCGGTTGTACTCGTAGACCTCGATGCCGGCGTCGAGCAGCGGGCCGAAGAGGCGGATGCTGTTGCGCCTGGCCAGCCAGTTGTCGTTGCGGATGCCCGAGACGATGATCTGGACGTCGGCGCCGCGCTCGCGCGCCGCCCGGAGCGCATCGAGCGCCACCTGGTCGGGCACGAAATAGGGGTTGGCGATGCGGATCGACCGCCGCGCCGAGGCGATGGCCAGGTAATACAGCGTCCGCACCGGCGACGCGCCGGCCGAGGGCGAGCTGAGCACGGTGTGCACGGCCACGCCACCCGCCGCGCCGATCGTCGGGAAGAAGGCCGGGCCGCTGACCATCTCGCCGGTGCTGCGCAGCCAGTTCTGCGCGAAGCCGGTCTGCAGGGGCACCGCCCCAGGCCCCTCGACGCGGACCTGCATGTCGCGCCAGTGCTCGGCGTCCTGGGCGCGACCGCGCCAGTGATCGGCGATGCCGGCGCCGCCGGTGAAGCCGATGCGCCCGTCGACGATGAGCGACTTGCGGTGCGTCCGGTAGTTGAAGCGATCGAGCGTGTACCAGTCGATCGGGTTGAACCACGCCAACTGGCAGCCACCGGCTTCGAGCACCGTCAGGATCTCGTCGCCGATGGTCGCCGAGCCGACCGTGTCGAGCAGCAGCTTGACCGGCACGCCGGCCTTGGCCCGGTCGGCGATCGCCTGGGCGAACGCCATCCCGATCTCGCCGTGCCAGTAGATGTAGGCCTCGATCGTAATCGAGCGTTGGGCGCCGCGGACGGCCGCCAGCATCTCCGGGTAGAACTCGTCGCCGTTGTTCAGGATCGCGACCGCATTGCCGCCGGCCAGCGGCACGCCGGTCGAGCCCTGCATGCTGTCGAGGAACTCCTGCGAGTCGGCCGGCATCTGGTGATCGACGGCGAAGGCCAGTCCCGCGTCGCGGAGGGCGATGGCCTGGCTGAGCGCCGCCATCAGGCCGGTGCCGAGCGCCCACCACCAGTGGTCGGTGGCCAGTGCCCAGGTGCAGGCGATGGCCCACGGCATCGGCCACCACAGCCAGCCGCGGACGCGCGCCAGCGCGCCGCGGACGATGCGGCGCCGGCGCCGCGGGAGGGCGACATGGGGCGCGAGGCGATGCCGCCAGTGGCGCGGCACCCGGCGCTGCCGGAATCGCCGCGGTTGGGTCCGCGGCCGTCTCGCTTCCCCGCGAGCCAGCGCGCTCGACATGGCGTCAGCCTAGCACGCACCCGGGGTGATGCCGCGCGTCGTGGCCTGGCCGGCGTATCGTGTTGGCCATGGCCGAGCCACGCCCTCACCTGTCGATGCTCCGCTCGTACACCTGGGCCGACGCCCTGACGATCGGCAACGCGAGTTGCGGCACCGTCGCCCTCTTCCTGTGCCTCGACTACGTCGAGACCGGCGACGCGCGCTGGATGTGGATCGCGTTCGTGCTGCTGCCGGTCGCGCTGCTCTGCGACGTCCTCGACGGCTACGTCGCGCGGCTCGACCGCCGGCGCCAGTCGACACTCGGCGGCGACCTGGACTCGCTCGCCGACGTCATCTCGTTCGGCGTCGCCCCGGCGGTGCTCGGCTTCACCCTCGGCCTGCGCGGCGGCTGGGACATGCTCGATCCTCACCTACTTCGTGGTCTGCGGCGTCAGCCGCCTGGCGCGGTTCAACGCCACGGCCGCGGCGCTCGCCGACGAGACGACCGGCAAGGTGAAGTACTTCGAAGGCACGCCGATCCCGACCAGCGTCGTGATCGTGGCCATCCTGGCCGCCGCCTTCTGGGTCGACCGGACGGGCGACTCGATGTGGCTGGGCGTGATGCGCATCGGCCCGGCCACGCTCCACCCGCTGGTCCTGCTCTACGCCATCAGCGGGAGCGCGATGATCAGCGCGACGCTGCGCATCCCGAAGCCGTAGCGCGCCCGGAAGGGCGCCGCCCGACCGCCGCGAACGGCCGCCGGCGGTGCAGTCCCACTGGGGCGCCCGGCAAGGGGCTTTGCTTCCCGCGGGTTCCGGGGCATGCTCAGCGGGCATGATCGATACCCTGCACGGCTGGATCAGCGCCGCCGACGCGTTCGTCTGGGGCCCGCCGCTCCTCATCCTGCTCTTCGGCACCCACATCTTCCTGACCATCCGGACGGGGTTCATGCAGCGGCACCTGCTGACCGCCATCCGCCTGTCGGTGACCGCGGAGAAGGGCGGCGCCGGCGACGTCAGCCCGTTCGCGGCGCTGACGACCGCCCTGGCGGCGACGATCGGCACCGGCAACATCGTCGGCGTCGCGACCGCCGTCAGTCTCGGCGGACCGGGCGCCGTGTTGTGGATGTGGCTGACCGGCGTCCTGGGCATGGCCACCAAGTACAGCGAAGCCCTGCTGGCGGTGAAGTATCGCGTCACGACCGCGGACGGCACGATGCTCGGTGGGCCGATGTATGCGCTCGAGCGCGGCCTCGGCATGAAGTGGCTGGGGGTGCTGTTCGCGCTCTTCACCGTGTTCGCCTCGTTCGGCATCGGCAACATGGTGCAGGCCAACTCCATCTCGACGCTGGCGGCCTCGCAGTTCGGCGTCAACGTCCACGTCACCGGCATCGTCCAGGCGCTGATGACGGCGGTGGTCGTGATCGGCGGCCTGAAGGTCATTGCCCGGGTCTGCGCGCTGCTCGTCCCATTCATGGCCGTCGTCTACGTCGCCGGGTGCGTGGTGATCCTCGTCACCAACAGCCACCTGGTGCTGCCGGCCATCTCGCTGATCGTCCAGAGCGCGTTCTCGCCGACCGCCGCCGCCGGCGGCTTCGTCGGCGCCACAGTGCTCAGCGTGGCGCGCTACGGCGTCGCGCGCGGCCTGTTCTCGAACGAGTCGGGGTTGGGATCGGCGCCGATCGTCGCGGCCGCGGCGCAGAGCCGCAACCCGGTGCGCCAGGCCCTGGTCTCGTCGACGGGAACGTTCTGGGACACGGTGGTGATTTGCCTGCTGTCGGGCCTCGTGGTCGTCACGGCCATCATGGCCGACCCGGCCCTGGGCGCGCTCAAGGGCTCGGATCTGACCGCCGGCGCGTTCCACCAGGCCATGCCGACCTTCGGCCCGATCATGCTGACGATCGGCCTGCTGACGTTCGTCTACTCGACGATTCTCGGCTGGTCGTACTACGGCGAGCGCGCCGCCGAGTACCTGTGGGGCAAGGCGTCGATCCTGCCGTATCGCCTGCTGTGGGTGGTCGCCGTCTACGCCGGTTCGGTGGCGACGCTCGGCTTCGTGTGGGACTTCTCGGATCTCGCCAACGGCCTGATGGCGGTGCCGAACCTGATCGCGCTGCTGCTGCTGTCGAACGTGGTCGCCGCCGAGACGCGCCGCTACCTGACCAGCGGCCGCCTCGACGACGCCGGCGACTGAGCGGGGCTAGTCGTCGAGCACGAAGGTCACCATCATGTTGACCTGGTACTCGCTGATCTTGCCGGTGTTGTCACAGCGGACGTGCTGCTCCTTGATCCAGGCGCCGCGCACGTTGCGCAGCGTCTTGGCGGCCCGCGTCAGGCCCTGCTGGACGGCGTCCTCCAGGCTCTTGGCTGACGTCGCACTGATCTCGGATACTTTGGCAACGGACATGCTGTCTCCTCTCCTGCGGGTGAACCTACTGGCGAACGGCCGGTGATCGTCCGCGACGATCCAGGCCGCATGCTGCAGATGTTTCGCGACCTGGTCGCGCACAAGGGACACGCCAACGCCGCCCTGCTGCTGGCGGTTCGCCGGCACGCCGGGGCGAGCGCGGATCCCGAACTGCACGACCTGCTCCACCATATTCTGCTCGCGAATCGCTTCTGGCTGCTGTCGATCCTGGGGCTGCCGTTCGTGCACGACGAGGAGGCCCGTCCGGTCCCGTCGCTCGACGCGCTCATCGCGCGATACGCGCGCACGCAGGCCCAGGAAGCGGCCTGGCTCGACGCCGCCACGGCGGGCGACCTCGAGCGCACGCTGACGAGTCCCCTGATTCCGAACGGCGCGTGCTCGGTGGCCCAGGCCTACCTCCAGGTCTGCCTGCACTCACACGGCCATCGCGCGCAGGCCGCCAGGCTCCTCAGGCGTCACGGCGCGACGCCGCCGGCGACGGACTTCATCCTGTGGCTGGCGACCCGGGCGCCAGCCGAGTGGCCGGCAGAAGGCGGCTGCTAGCGCCCGCCGAACATCCGGCCGATCATCCCGCCGACGTCGTCGATGATCGAGCCGTCGCGATTCTTGTCGACGAGCGGCGTGAGCAGATCCATCAGGCCGCCCGAACCGGTGCCGGGGCTGGCCCCGGCCGCCATCGAGAGCCCACCCTGGGCGTGCTGCCGCGAGAAGGCGCCCATCATCAGCGACGCCGCGATCGGCAGGAGCTGCTTCAGCACCTCGGGGCTGATGCCGGTTTGGGTCGAGGCGCGATCGGCCAGGGCGCGACTGACGTCCTTGCCGCCCAGCACATGCCCGAGGATGCCGTTGCCGTCCGCGGTGGCCCCGGCCAGCGCGGTCGGATCGTCGATGTAGCGCTGATGGCCGCCGCCCGTGAGCGCGCCAAGCAACCCGGTCAGGCCATCCGGACTCTCCATGTTGCGCTGGAAGCCGGCCGCCAGCACCGGCACCAGCGCCGAGAGGGCCGTCGCGGTTTCGGCTTCGCCGAGGCCGACCTGCGCTCCGGCCTGCCGGACCGTGTTGCCGCCCTGCGCGTTCATGATCACGTCGAGGATGTTCATTGACTGCTCTCCTGTACGGGGGTCTCGCGACGTCAGAACTTGGCCGTGATGGCCGTCACCAGAGCGACGTCGTTCTTCTTCGTCTCCGGCGTCGGCGGCCGGTTCTTGAACGTGTCGAGCAGGTCGCACGAGAGCTGGAGGCGCTCCGAGATCTTCGTGGCGAGGCCGATCGAGAAGGTGTAGAGCCCGTCGGCGGGATCATCCGCCTTCCACAGCGCGGTGACCGACTGCTTGAGCGTGGCCGTCGGGGTGACCTGGTGTTCGATCTTCTCGCCCGCGGTGAGGGCAAGGCTGGTGCGCGCGTCGACGTCGGGGTTCTTCTCGACGACGGCGCCGAGGCCGCCATCGACGGCGAACTTCGTCGCCGGCGTGTCGACGATCTTGTAGCCGACGCCCGCCGTCGGCGCGATCAGGTAGTCGATCAGCTTGAAGGTGTCGCGCAGGTATTCGACCTGGCCGTAGACGAAGGCCCGTTCATTCAGCGCGTACTGGTCGCGGACGGCGAACGAGAGGCGGTTGGCGACCAGCTCATCGTCCTGCGATCCGCGCAGAAACAGCCCCTTCGCTTTCAGGACGTTGCGCGTTTTCGGGTCGCGCGTGGCATCGAAGGCGAGGTTGAAGGTGAGCGTATCGCTGTTGCCGCGGGTCAGGGCGAGACCGGCGCCGGCGGTGCCTTCCCACAGGCCGGGGTCGGGCGGCGGTGGCGCGGGCGCCTGGGCGAATGCGGCTCCCCCGCCAAGCCACAGGAAGCCACTCAGGAGGGCGGGCACGACGGCCGCGGCCGGTCGTCGGTTCTCAACCATGGAGCGGTTATACTCCGCCCGCTCGGGCCGTGCCGGCTAATTCCTTCGGGTCGCACGACCTCCACCAATGCTGTGCACTTTGGATGAGTTGGCCGACTTCCGACTTCCGTGCTGATCGACGCTGCCACGTTGCGCGACCTGGACGTCCTCGACGCGTCGACGCCCCGTGGCCGGACGCTCTGGAGCCTCGTCGATCGCACGCGCTCGCGCGCCGGACGTGAACACCTTCGCTGGAGCCTGACCGCACCACCCCACGACGCCGCGGAGATCGTCAGGCGCCAGCGGGCGCATCAGGCCATCGCCGGCGATCTGCCAGGCTATGGCCGCCTGCTCGACGCGATCGGCGCCGACGCGGTGCACGGCTATCTCGACTCGACGTGGCAGCTGCCCTCGGCGCACTCGGCGCTGGCCAGTTTCGGGCTGTGGCGGGCACAGTGGTTCAAGGACTACCTGGCCGCGATCGGTGACGGCCGTCGACGCGTCCTGGCCGCGCTCGCCGCGGCGGCATCGCTCGGCGAGCGGCTCGCCGCCGCCGATGCGGCCGTCCTGCGGGCCGTCGGCGCTCGGCTCACGGCGGCGCTCGCGTCTCCGCACGTCGACACGCTGCGAGCCCTCCGGTCTCGCCGCGGCGCGCGCGGCTGCGTGGCTTTCGACGCCGTGGCGCGGGACGCCGCCAAGGCCAGCCTCACGGCGATCCTCGGCGCGGCCGGCGAAGTGGACGCCATGTGGAGCCTTGCGGCGACTACGGCCGAGCGCGGCTGGACGTATCCTCGACCGGGATCGCGTCTCGCCGTCGAAGGCCTGCGCCACGCGCTCCTGGATGCCGCCCACGGCGGCATCGGCAACGACCTGTACCTCGACGACCGGATCCGCGTCTGCGTCGTCACCGGGCCGAACATGGCCGGCAAGTCGACCTTCCTGCGCGCCGTCGCGACCGCCGTGCTGCTCGCCCATGCCGGTTGCGGCGTGCCGGCCGCCTCGATGGAGTTCCCCGCGGTCGGTACCATCTTCTCGAGCGTGCAGATCACCGACGACCTCGCCGCCGGTGAGAGCTTCTACCTGGCCGAGGTGCGGCGGATCCGCGCCCTGGCGCTCGCCCTGCACGACCATCACTCGATGCTGGCGGTGCTCGACGAGCCCTTCCGCGGCACCAACGTCCACGATGCCGCCGAAGCCAGCCTCGCCGTGATCTCGCGGCTGGTCGCGCATCACGGCGCGCTGGTGTTCGTGGCCACCCACGTCGTCGACGTCGCCACGGCGCTGCGCGACGATCCGCGTGTCCACTTCCTGCACTTCGCTGCCGACGTCAGCGGCGATCGGCCGCGCTTCGACTATCTGTTGCGCGACGGCATCTCGACGCAGCGACTCGGCATGACGCTGCTCCGGCAGGAGCAGGTCCTCGACCTGCTCGAGCCGAAGGCCTGACCCGAACTGGCCCGCGGGAGGCTACCAGAGCCGCGAGGTCGTCACGCGCAGCGCGAAGTCGTGCGCCTGCAGATCGGCCGGCAGCTTCGCCTTCAGGGGTTCAGGCAGCTGGAACTCGATCGTCTCGCCCGGCTGGACGACGAGCCGTTTGCGGCCGCCGCTGCCCGACGATCCCCGTCCGCTACTGGCCGACAGCCAGCTATCGACCTGGAGGTCGACGGCACCGTCGGCGCGCGCTTCCCCGATCACTGCGCCGACCACGCTGACACGAGCGGGCCCCTCGCGGCCAGAGAGTGTCACGGGCGGCAGCGTGTAAGCCGCCTCTGTCCCTTGCCGCGCTTCGATTCGAGTCCGCACCGGGGCAGCCGCATCGACCGGGCTGCGGTCGACCAGCCACAGGTCGTAGCCGAAGCCGGCGTCGGCATCGCCGTTGCCGGGCGAGCGAAAGCGCAGCTCCAGCGCGATGGCAAGGCTATCGCAGACCTCCGTCGCACCCGGCGCGGCATGCACCAGGTCGAGGATGCCCTTGGCACGATTCCGCAGCACCAGTCGGCGGACACTGGTCACATCGGTTTCCAGCAGAACGCCCGGCCGCGGCACCCGGCGCTGCCAGCGCACATCGACCGTGGCCTCGTCGTCTTCCCGCGACACGAGCGACGCCTCGATGAACCAGAATGCCGATCCCTTCGGATCGACATCCGAGGGATCGCCGGGCGCCTGCAGCCGGGTCGAGCACGCACCGCCGGCGTCGGACGTGATGGCCAGCGGCACTCCCGCCTCCGCCGTCAGCGGGATCTCGCCGCCCACCGCCTTCTGGAACGTGGGTACGCGGAAGCCCGGCACGACCGAGACCACGAGGACCGGGACACGCGGGGAACCGGGCGCCGTCGCTGGCTGCGCCGCGGTGTGGAAGGGCGAGCCCACCGCGAGCAGGGCGAGACGAGCGCTGAGGCTGAACGGGTGTGCGAGAACATGTGGCACCTCACGGTCGATTCGTCGACATGGGATCGAACTGGACGACGCGCGTCGGCTCGGGTGGACGCTGCTGCGAGCGGTACCGCTCGGCGACGACGCCGGCGCCGAGCCCGGCGACCAGCAGCGCGGCGGCCGCCACGAGGCGCCAGCGCTCGCGGCGCGGCGTCCGGGCGCGGCGCTGCGGCTGCCTCGCGATCCACTCAGCCTCGCCCGGCGCCGGCGCGTGGAGCCCGAGCCGCACGGTGGCGAACGCGACGAGGGCGCGCCTCGCCTCGGCGTCGTCGAGCGCACGGGCGAGCGCGTCCGGGTCGACCGGCTCGCGATCCATCAGGGCCGAGAACAGCGCGGCATGGTCAGTCGTCATCGGAACCTCGCAGGGGAACGACCGTCGCCCGCGGCGGCGGCAGCAGTCGGGCGCGCAGGGCCTGTCGCGCGCGATAGATCCGCGATCGCACGGCCGGCACCGTCGATCCGGTGGCCTCGGCGATCTCGGCGTAGCTGAGACCGCCGACCTCGCCGAGCAGGAGGGCGACGCGCTCGTCTTCGGGCAGCGCGTCGAGCCCGCGCTGCAGATCGAGGGCCTCGACCTGGCTGGCGGCGGCCGCGCCGTCGGCAGGAATGGCGTCCTCGACCGACCGGACGCGGCGACGGTGCGCATCGCGCCACACGTTCTGCGCGATGCGGAAGACCCAGGCCGCCTCGCGCTCGCGCGGCTCGTAGCCCGGCGCTGCCTGGACCACCCGCAGGAACACCTCGCCGGCCAGGTCGTCGGCGGCCGCCGGGTCGCGCGTCAGGCGGTAGAGGAACCGCCGGACACCGCGCGCGTGCCGCTCGAACATCCCGACCGTGAGTTCGCCGCCCTCGGCCATGGGAGTCATACCCGGATCAAACGCACGGAACGGGAAAGAATCGCACGGCTGCCACCCGTGAGCGCGCGTCGCGCCTCCCGGTCCGGCCGAGAACGATGGTCGATCGTCGAATGATCCGCGTCCTGCCGGGAGTCGTACCCATGAACACAAGTCTTTCGACGCTGACGGTCGCCGCGGCCGCCGTCTTCGTCCTCACAGGCGCCCCGCTCGACGGGCATGACGGAGCCGGACCGGTGGTCATGATCGTGATCGACGACACCAAGCTCCTCGGCGTCGACCAGGCGCGCCACGCCGCCGCAGGCATCGATGCCGTGCACCGCACGCTCCTGGTGAGCGGCGTCCGGGTGGCCGCGATCACCAGTGGCCCTGGCGGACTGGCCATCGACGTGACGGACGCCCCCACTGTCCTGCCCCCCATCGCCGAGGCGCTCAGGACAGGTGCCTACACCTTCCGCGACCCGGCGGATCCGGAGAAGGCCAACGCGGCGCTCGACGCGACGGTGGCGGACACGCTCGGGTCGCTGGCCAGGCTCGGAGGCACCCGGCATGTGCTGGTCGTCATCGGCCGGTCGGCGACGGTCTCGACGGACCGACGGGCCAGGCTCGCGGCGAACGCCGCGCTGGCGCGACGCGGCAACGTGAAGGTCGTCTGGCTCGACCTCGAGCGCGACGGATGCGCGACGTCCCCGCCACGCGATTCGACGACGCTCGGCGAAGCCGCGGCGTGCGGGCGGCTGGGCGATCAGGTGACCCTGGCGCGAGCGCTGGACGGTGCGCGCCGCTTCCTCGCGCCCTAGGGCGCCAGCCAGATAGTCACGTCAGTCGAGGTTCTCGGCTGGCGCGTGCGCGACGTGGTTCGGCATCGCGGCGCCCCGATCCCGCCAGGCTGCCAACGCGGTGCGCGCTCCGGCCCACTTGCCCTGTTCGGCGCGAACGAATCGGCTGTACGGCGCGATGCCGTCCGTCAGGCGCTGTGCGCTCCGATCGCGAGCCGTGACGAACTCGCTGCGCAACGCGGCGGTGAGTCGCTGACGGAGGTCCGCGACCTTGCGTTCGAGCTCGGCCCGGGCGCGGCGGCGCTTGGCTGGCAGGATGAGCATCCCGACCGCGCCGAGGACGCTCGCGGCGAGGATGCCGCTGACATCGGCCGCGGCCGTCGTCGCGACCACGGTGACGAGGGCGCCGAGGCCGAGGGCGCTCGCCCCCATCGCCGCCGTCGCGGCCACCGCGGTACGGGCGCCGTCGGCGAGCGACTGGGCCTCGGCCCGGCGATCGAACGTCTCGACGACGCGCTGCGCCTGACGGCCGACCGACTCGAGGAGGCTGCGGCGATCCGTCTGAAAGGCGCCGATGTCCTCTCCACCGAGCAGGCTCGCACCGTGCTCCTGCCGGCGCTGTGCCAGCTGCGACACCAGCGCCTGCCACTGGCGCAGGTCCTGGTCGACGAGCCAGTCGATCAGCTCGGCGACACGCCGCTCGACGATCACCGGAGCATCGGCGACGACCCGCTCCTCGAACTCGCGCTGGATGCGGGGCCGGTTCAGCAGGTCGAAGACACGGCCGATGCGCAGCGTGTCGTCCAGGAACGCCTGGCCGCGCGCTTCCATCTCGACCAGCGCCTTCTCGACCGCCGTCATGCGCAACTCGAACCCGCGCTCCAGATCTTCACCGTAGAGGGCCAGCTGCCGCGTCGTCGCATCGAGGGCCTCGACGTCCGCGGACAGCACGCTGAGCCGGACGGCGGCGACGGCCTCGTATCGCGCCGCCAGCGCGCCGCCCACGCCGAGCGGGTTGGCCAGCTTCAGCCGGAAGCGCTCGTCGTCGTCGAGGGTGTCGCGCAGGAAGTCCTCGAGGGGCCCGAAGCCGCTGGCCGCCCACTGCTCGGGGTCGCCGTGCTTGGCGCGCCACGCGCGCCGGGCGCTGATGGCGAACCGCTGCGTGGCGGCTCCGAGCAATTGCGTCGCCGCCTGGTCGACGAAGGCCAGCACCTGCGCCAGCTCGGTCTCGCTCTCGAAGATGTCGGCCTTGTTGACCAGGACGACGATCTTCTTGCCCCAGTCGCGAATCGTCTCCAGGAAGGCGCGTTCGGACTCGGTGAACGGACAATCCGCCGAGGTCACGAAGAGGACCAGGTCGGCGCGCGGCACGAAGTCCCGGGTCAGGCGCTCGTGCTCGCGGTGGATGGCGTTGGTGCCGGGCGTGTCGACGATCTGCAGGTCGCGCAGCAGCTCCACGGGCGCGGCGAGGACCTGCGTGCCGGACGCGTCGTCGCCGGAGGCCGCGACCGATCCATGACGAATCAGCTGGATGCGCGCCGTGGTCGGCGTCACGCCTTCCTCGAAGACGCGCTCGCCGAGCAGCGCGTTGACGAAGGCGCTCTTGCCGGCATTGAACTCCCCGACCACGACGATCATGAACAGCTCGTCGAGCTGCCGGATCGAGGAGACGAGCGCTTCCAGATCGGCAGCCGTCGCCGGCAGCGCCACCAGCAGATCCCGCAGCTGCCCGAGGTGCTGGCGCACGTCGACGAGCTGCCGCTCGGCGGCCGGCGTGAGCAGGCGAGAGGCTCCGAAGGACACAGCCGATTCTAGCGTCAGCGGCGGCCCTTCTTGGTCAGGCCCGGCACGGCGCCGGCGTCGTGGCCCGCCCCCATCATCACGTCGACCGCACCGGCGGCGCTCTTGCCGCTGTGCGCCTCCAACGGCACACCCACGGGGAGGTCGTTGAAGCCGTCACTGTCGAAGTCCGGCCGGCCGGGGCCCTGCGCATGGGTGGTCGCTGCGGCCAGGCCCAGCCACGCCGCAGCCAGCAGCAGGACGGTCGCGCATCGGCACGGCCGTGACGCGTCCAGACGATTCATCGTGGCCATCGCTTCTCCTAGTCCGCGCTGTGCCAGCCTCACGCGCTGGCATCATCGACTCTGACAGCCGGTATCCGCCGAGTCGCCACATGAACAGGTGGGAATCCGCGGAACGCGGCGACGGAGCCAGGGCTAGCAGCCCGTGGTGAAAGTCTCACGGCATTCGACGGGCGCCTCGCCCGTCTCGGTGCCTCGCGGGACTTTCACCACGGGCTGCTAGGTGCGCGCGGCGCGGCGCAATGCCTGCGGCGGGAGCCCGAGCGTGCGCAGGAACGCCCGACGCATGCGCCCGGCGTCGCCGAAGCCGGCAGACTCGGCGATCTGCTCGAGCGAGGCGCCGCTGCCCTCGACGGCAGTCCTGGCGGCCTCCAGCCGGAAGCGCTCCACGGCCTTGGCCGGCGTCGTCCCCATGTCCGCGGTGAAGACCCGGGCGAAGTGGCGCGGGCTCATGGCGGCGCGATCGGCCAGGCGCTCGACGGTCAGCGGCTCGGCCACGTGCGCGCGCATCCAGTCGATCAGCGCCGCGAACCTGCCGGTTCGTCCGCCCGTCTCCACCAGTCCCGAGAACTGCGACTGGCCGCCGGGCCGGCGCTGGTGGACGACGAGCTGCTGCGCCGTCTGACGCGCGACCTCGGAGCCGAGATCGTCCTCGATGAGCGCGAGCGCCAGATCGATGCCGGCGGTGATGCCGGCCGAGGTCCAGATGCCGCCGTCGCGGACGAAGATGCGATCGGGATCCAGCGTCACCTGCGGATACCGGCGCCGGAAGTGATCCGAGCTGTCCCAGTGTGTCGTGGCGCGTCGGCCGTCGAGCCGCCCGGCCTCGGCCAGCAGAAAGGCGCCCGAGCGGACGCTGGCGATGCGGCGCGCCTTCGCCCGCTCGAGCCAGGTGACGATCGTCGCCGCCGCAGCCGCGGAGCGCGACGATCTCGCCGCCCGACACGATGATCGTGTCGAACGCGCCGTGCCGCAGCGGCTTGGTGGACACCGTGATGCCGGACGAGCTTTCAATCGGCCCGCCGCCGGGCGCGAGCAGTCGCAGCGAGTAACTGCCGGGCCGGAACCGTTCGGCGATCTCGAACGCACTGGTCGGTCCTGCGGCATCGAGCAGCTGGAAGCCCGGGTGCAGCCCGACGGCGACGACGCGGCGCATGGCAGTTTTCGCCCGACTTGTGTCATTTCAGACAGGATGGCCCCGCCGTAGGATGGGCGTCGAGGCGCGTATGCAGCAACGAATGGTTCTCAAGAGCATCGCGGCGGTGATCGGGCTGGGGCTGGTCGGGTTCGGCGGCTGGATCCTGTCCTTGCCGGCGGAAACCGCATCGACGGGCGCGCCGTCGATCGGCAGCGAGGAGGTGGAGGCGATGGTCGCCGCGCTGAAGCCGCCGAAGCGCCAGCGCCCGGTGATCGCCATCATCGGCCTCAACGACGCCACCGAGACCACCGACTATCTGATGCCCTCCGGCATCCTGCGGCGCGCCGATGTCGCGCAGGTGACGATGGTGGCGACGACGCCAGGGCCCGTCGCGCTCTACCCGGCCCTCACCGTCCAACCGGACGCGACCGTCGCCGCCTTCGACGCGCAATATCCGGACGGGGCCGACTACGTCATCGTGCCGGCCATGAGCCGCGATGACGATCCGGCGGCCTTGGCGTGGATCAGGCGCCAGGCGGCCACCGGCGCCACCATCATCGGCGTCTGCGCCGGGGCCAAGGTCGTCGGCGCCGCCGGCCTGCTCGACGGCACGCGTGCGACGACACACTGGTACTACCTTCGAGCGCTTGCGGCAGAAGACCCCGACGGTCGTCTACGTCCCGAATCGCCGGCTGGTGATCGAGCGGGGCGTGGCGACGACGACCGGGATCACCGCCTCGATGCCGATGGCGCTCACGCTGATCGAGGCGATCGCCGGGCCTGACCGGGCCGAGGCCGTGGCCCGTGATCTGGGCCTGACGCGATGGGACACACGCCATGACAGCAGCGCCTTCGCGTTGACCCGCCCGTTCGCGCTGACCGTCCTGGGCAATCGGCTCGCCTTCTGGAATCGCGAAGAACTGGGAATCGCGCTGTCGCCGGGGATCGACGAGGTGACGCTGGCGCTGGTGGCCGACGCCTGGTCGCGGACGTATCGGTCACGGGCGGTGACCTTCGCCGCCACCAGCGGCCCCATCGAGTCGCGCCACGGCATCCGCATCCTTCCCGATCGGGCCGCGACCACGTGGCCGGTGGAGCGTCTGCTTCCAGCCGTCGGACGCCGACCACCGGCACAGGCCTTGGACGAGGCCCTGCAGGAGATCCGCGAGCGCTACGGGAACCGGACGGCACAGGTCGTCGCCATGCAGCTCGAATACCCGCAACAAGAGGCACGGAGGCTACGCTGACGACACGTCCATCACTGAACGACAAACACGCAAGACACTCTGGCCGCCATGGCCACGCCGGCCGTCGTGTCGCCGGACGCGTGGGAGGTGGCGCGACAGCTATGTCCCGGGCCGCGCGCCGGACCTGGCTGCGCCCGGCGTCGTCCACCTGAATTCGCCAGGCGGTCAGAGACGAAAGGTTCACAGAAGGCTGACTGACGCCGACGAAAACCGTCAGTCGCTCGTGGAGATCCAATCGGCCCGTCGACAGGCACTTGGCATGACTTTGCCTTGGTGAGGTGGCAATGGAGCCGAGCCCCTCGACCGACGCCCTTTCGACGGGCCGGAGCCACGCCCTTCTCGCCCGTATCCAACTGCTCGAGCAGCACGCGCTCACTGTGCTGGCGGCTTTTCGCGCCGAAGCGATGAAGGCCGACGCCCGAGACGTGATTGCCGCGCTGAATCGTGCAACGGCGTGGCTGGGTGCAGTGCCGGGCGACGTCGCAGCCGTCGAGGATCTCGTCGAGAAAGCGAGCCAGCAACTCTCGAGTCTCGGGGCCACCAATCGCGTCGTCTCGCTGCCCACTCCGCGCGTCGGCGGCTTCGCCCGACGGGCCGCAGACCACCTTCCCGCTGGCACCGCGGTCCCGCGGCGTCTCCGCGATCGGCGGGCCACCGTCCGGCGCGTCGAGGCTTAGGACGACGAGCCCGGTGACGCCCCTACCGGCCGGCTACGTCGCGACGACCCCGGCTTCGCTCAGATAGGCGGCCATCGTGCGCGCGAAGTGCGGGAACGCCACTTCGGGCTCTTCGATCTCGGGGTGCCACTTCTTCTCCCACTCGAAGCAGTAGTAACCCTTGTAGCCGGCTTTCGCGAGCACGGCCACCTGCGCCTTGACCGGCACCTCCCCTGTGCCCGTCAGGACGTAGCGGCGGTCCGTACCGACCGCCTTCGAGTCCTTCAGGTGGGTGTGCCGGACGAAGCGGCCGATGGCGGCATAGGTGTCGGCCGGCGCCTCGTTCCCCGCGACGAACGTGTGATGCGCGTCCCAGAGCAGCGCGAAGCCCTCCGAATGGACCGCGCTCTCGATGGCGACGAGATCCTTCGAGCGGGTGAAATCGCCGTGTGATTCCATCAGCACGGTCACGCCGGCGGCCTTGGCGTGCGCCGCCATCTGCTGGAAGCCCTCGACCACGCGCGCCATGACGTCCTGGCGTGGCTCGCCTTCCGGGATCTTGTCGCCGAACATACGCACGTACTTCACCTCGAGCGCGTGCGCCAGGTCGATGAACCGGCGGCCCTCGTCGAGCTGCGCGGCGCGCGTCTTCGCGTCCTTTTCGTGCATGCGGGAGGAGGCGCCGAGGTCCGAAATCACGAGGCCGCGTGCCGCGAGCTCCTTCCGGGTGTCCGCCAGGCGCGAACCCGAGAGCTCGGCGACCTTGGTCAGATCCATCTCCCCCGCCACACCTCGGAGCTCGAGTGCGGCGTAGCCGAGCTGATCGGCCTGATCGACGATGGTCTTCCAGCTCCAGGCCGGGCAGCCCAGGGTGGAGAAGGCGATCGGGAACCGCTTCGCCGGACGGGACGCGGAGGATGGCTGGCGCAGCGAGCGCCGCCGTGAGACCGGCGAGAAACACGCGACGGTTGGCACGCATGCGATATCCCCTTCGAGGCGGATTATAGGCACGGCTCGCCCTGCAGCGCACCCATCCCGGCGAATCGCCAGCCCTTGACCGCCCGTTGCCTTGACAGGGGCAGGACGCGGTCCAGATAATCGTCGCGCAACCTCCTGCGGACGTACGGCTGGGACGGGCGGTTCGACATCCTCTTGGCACGCGTCATCGTCACCCTCGTCCAGATTCCTCGCCATCCCCGCGGCACCGCCGTTCGTCGGTCGACGTCCACGATCGGCCCGGGACGTATTTCGAGATGACCGAAGACCTACGTGGAGTAGCCTCACCTATGGTGCCAGCCGCCCCCAGTCGGGCCTCGACGGATGCCGTCCAACCCACCCCGCTGATCGTGGGCGCCGAGCCCCGGCTGATTGACTACATTCGCATCGTCGCCCGTCGGGGCGTGCTGATTGTCGGCGTCACGATCGTCGTCGGCATCATCGCGCTGCTGGTCGGGCTGTCGACGCCGAAGGAGTACCGATCCTCGGCAACGGTGATCGTCGCCCCGCCCAGGGGTGCCGGCGCGGCGGTCCCGCCGGGCACCTACCGCGGCCTGCTCCAGAATCCATCGCTCACGGCGCAAGCCCTGGCGGATCTCGGCCTCGACAAGCCGCCGCACAGCATCGATCCGCAGACGTTTCTGGCGAAGTCGGTGGAGATCGAGGAAGTGCCGGCCACCAACCTCCTGATCGTGCACGTCCAGATGCGGGACGCGGTGCTCGCCGCCAAGATCGCGAACGGGATCGTCACCGCGGCGGTCAAGCTCAATCAGCGGCTCACGTTCGACGCCGCGACCGCGGCCAGCAACGACATCCAGTCCCAGCTGGAGCAGGCCCGCTCGCGGTTCGACGATGCGCAGAAGCGCCTGCTCGACTTCAAGTCCTCGGCCCAGCTCGATTTGCGAAGGCGGGATACGGAGGCGCTGTTGGCGGCGCGCCGCGATCTGCTGCCGTTGACGCTCGACATCGCCGCGGAGCAGGCGCGTCTCGACCGGGCGGAAAAAGAGCTCAGCGGCCTGCAACGGGTGCTCGACGTCCGGCGACTCGGCAGCGCCAAGGGCAACATGCTGAACGCGTCGATCGACGAGGCGCGGCGGGTGCAGCTGCAGCGACCAGACCCTGCCTGAACGCCCCGAAACGGCGAATCCGCTCCCGCCGATGCCGGAAGGGCGTTCGGAGTTCCTCAATCCGGTCTACGAAGCGGTCGAGTTCCAGGTCGCCACGGGACGCGCGAGGCTGGCCGCTCTCGAGAGCCGTCGGAACGAGGTGGTGGACAAGCGCAAACTCGACGGCGCGCAAATCCGGCAGCTCACCGAGCTCTATGACCGCGAGTCGCAGCTGGCGCGCCTCGAGCTGGAACGTGAACTGTCGCAGCGGACCTACCAGGACCTCGCCGGCCGCTACGACCAGGCGCGCGTCGTCGTCGCCACGGACAGCAACCAGCTCCAGACGGTCGGATTGGCCGTCCCCGCCACCCGGCCCTCGGCGCCGCGAATCCTCATGACGGTCGTCGCCGCGGTCTTTGTCGGGTTCGTGGCGTCGGTCATCGGGGCGCTCCTGATCGAGTACATCACGACGGCTGGTCTGACCGAGGACCGACGCACCCCGAAGGCGGTGTGAGGTCGCTTTGCTCCAGTCCAAGCGCCTGACGCAAATCAGTCGGGAAGTCTTCTGGGTCGGAGCCGGACAGGGACTGAGCGCGATCGGCAGTCTCATTGGCGTCAGGCTGCTGACGACGGCCCTCGATCCGGGCCGCTACGGCGAGCTCGCGCTGGGCATCACGGTCGCGAGTTTCGCGCAGCTGAGCGTGCTGCAACCGTTGTACGAAGCCAGCCTTCGCTACTTTTCCGTGGCCAGTGAGTCGCGCGACCTGCCGGCGTTCCTGGGCGCGGTCCGCCGATTCACGGGCTTCGGCTTGCGGCTGTTGCTCGCCGTGTCGGGCGTCCTTCTTGCCGTGCTCGCCCTGCTGGCCGGCTACCAGTGGCTGCCGCTCGCCGCGTTCTCCGTCCTCTTCTGCCTGCTCTCCGGCGCGTCCGTCACGATGAGCGCCATCCAGAACGCGGCGCGGCAGCGGGCCATCGTGGCCTGGCACGACGCCTCGAGCCAGTGGCTGCGCTTCGGGTTCGCGCTGGCGCTCGTGACGTGGGTCGGGCCTCGCAGCGACATGGCGATGCTCGGGTATTGCGTCGCCTGCGGCTTCGTGTTCATCTCCCAGAGCTGGTTTCTCAGCCGCATCCCGGACATCGCCGTCGTTCGCCATGTCGCGGCCGATCCCGCCTCCATCGCGGTCTGGGATCGACAGCTTCGCGCCTACGCGTGGCCGATTGCGACGTGGGGAATCTTCGTCGGGCTCTACCTCGTCTCGGGCCGCTGGGCGCTGCAATTCATGCGCGGCCGCGTCGACGTCGGGCTGTATGCGGCGGTCTATCAGCTCGGCTACTACCCGGTCGTCATGCTCACCATGCTGATGATGGCCGTGGCGCAGCCCATCCTGTTCAGCCATGCCGGGGCCGGCACCGATCCGGCACGCACGGCGCGCAGCCACCGCCTCGGCCTCGCCCTGGTCGGCGCGACGCTGGCGGCGACGCTGGCCGCGACCGCTCTGGCCAGCGTCTTCCATCACCGCATCTTCGGGGCCTTCGTCGCGCCGGACTACGCTCGCATGTCATACCTGCTCGGCCCCATGATCCTGGGCAGCGGGCTGTTTGCGTGCGGACAGGTCCTCTCCGTCGTGGGGATGATCAACCCGGACACGCGACGTCTCATCCAGCCGAAGGTCGGGGCTGCGATCGCCGGGACGCTCTTGAATTTCGTCGGCGCCTGGCTCTACGGCATCGACGGTGTCGTCTATGTCTCGGTGGTCTACGGCCTCCTCTATCTCTCGTTCATGGCATGGACGATCGGGATGCTCGGTCCAAGCGGGATGTCCGTGACCATCCCTGCCACGCCGCCACGGTGATGCCATGAGACGTTTCGACTACCTGATCTCGGCGCTGTCTCTGTCGCTGATGGCGCTGGTGGTCAGTGCCTTCTTCGTCTTCGGGCACATGCTGCCGCTGACGTGGAGCGTCGTCCTGATGGCCGGCCTCGCGATCTGGGGGCTGACCGTGCAGTCCGCCACCAGGCTGTCGCTGCTCCCGCGCCTGATGATCGTGTTGTACGCAGTCTGTTTCCTGGTGACCATCGGGCATCTCTTCGATCCGTACTACGCCTGGTGGTACACGCCGCTGGCCGTCGCCATGATTCGCGATCGCCTCGTCAGTGAAGCCATGATGAGCGTCGGGATCGTCGGATTGCTGGGTCTGCTGGCGGGGCTGCATGCCGCGCAGGCAGTCATGGGGCGCCGTCCGGTCACGGTTGCGCGACCGGATCGGACACTGGGCATCCTGATGTTCGCGGCGGCCTGCGCGCTTGCCCTGCTGTTGTCGTGGATGGTGGCGCCGGCGGCGACCATTCTCGAGCGGGCCTACAACAGCGGGGACTCGGCGAGTGCTGCGGCGCCCATGAACTTCAACGCCGCCGGGCTCCTGTCGTACGTGCTGATCGTCCTCCTCGCCATCGATGCGGAACGCGACGTCCTCGTGTGGCGGCAGCGATGGAAGTTCGTCCTGATCGCCGGCATCACCGGCTTCATCGTGGTCGTGCTGCAGGTCATGCGCGGCGATCGGGAATGCACCGGCCTGTTGGCCGCGCTCGCGCTGCTCTACCTGACAGGTGGACGATCGGACGACCTGCTTCGACGAACGGCCCTGGCCTGGCGGCGGATCCGCCGAGTCGCCATTCCGGCCATCGTGATCCTCGTTCTCTTCGTCGTGCTTGGTGCGGTACGGACGAGCCTGGCGGGGGCGGAGAGTAGAGCGCGGCTGTCACTGAACAGCCGGTTGGTCAACGCCCTCAAGGAGAATACCTGGACCTCTGTCCTCCTCACGAATCTGGCGCAGGCAGGCCAGTTCAGGAAGGGGACAGCGCACTACTTATACGGAGAGACGTATCGTGACTACCTGCTGTCGCTGCCCCCCGGCATCCTGACTCGTGCCGTGGGCATCAAGCGCCCGCTCGAAGCGGATCGGGGGCCGAACTGGTGGTTCGTCGGCATCTCAGCCGGCGGTATTCACGTCGTGGTCGTCCCCTTCAGGAACTTCGGCATGGCTGGCGCCTTCGGCGTGCTGGCATTGATCGGGTATTTCATCGCCTGGGTGGAGATGCGGAACGACACGGGACAGTTCTGGGGCCGGTTCCTGTTCGGCGCGATGGGCGTGGTGTCCTTCTCCTGGTTCTGGTACGGCGACATGTATCTGGTCAGGATTCTGATGGCTGTCGCCATCCTCGGCCCTGCCTACCGTGTGTGGCTCCGCTTCAGCGGCGAGCTCGCGCTTGCCCGGCGACCGGCACCGGTGCTCGTCGCGGAGTGACGCTGCGGCGCGACCGCGGGTAAGGCTCAGCGTCGCGGCCGCAGCATCGCCACCACGGTCGGCGATGTGCCGGCCTGGATCGAGCCGATGATCTCGAAACCGTGCCGCTGGTAGAGCGGGATGTTTCGCGGGTTCGACGACTCGAGGTATGACGGCATGCCGTCGCGATCGCATCGCTCGAGGGCGTGGCGCAGCAGGGCTGACCCGTAGCCGCGCCCCTGGCATCGTGGATCCACGCCGATCAGCGGCAGGTACCAGCACGGGTCGGATGGATGGTGGGCTTCCATCTGGGCAAACACACGCTCCATGTCGGCCTGCTGTGCCTTGGGCACGAACTCCTCGGCGATGGCCGTCAGCGTTCTCGTTGTCCGGCTGAACGCCGGGCGGCAGCCACATCGCCGCAGCGGCCCCGTCGACGGCAAGGTGCACCGCGCCGCGTGCGAAGCCCTTGCCGCCCATGGCGCGCGCCATCTGCGGCAGAGCCCGAAGATAGCTGTCCGGATCCGGAAACGCCCAGCGGGCCATCGGATCGGCGCTGAAGGCCAGGGTCATCAGGGCGATGACGGCCTGCTGGTCGCTGTCGCTGCTCGCCGTCCGAATCTCGATTGCTGATGCCACATCGACTCCCCTATTCATACAATCGTGGTGCCGTGACGAGACGTCGGACGCACTGGTCCGCGGCTACGCTCGTCTCCCAAACCTACAACTGGATGCGGCCCTCATAACCTCGTCATTGGGGCACGATGTCGCACGACCCAGTGAGCCTGGTGCAGACGAACACAAGCAGCGATGCTGCCGACGAGGCCGCCACTCGGGGACATCGACGCGGGCCGGGCCATCGCTCGCCTGAGCGTCGGCCAGGCCTCCGTGCTCGCCGTCGGCGAGCCTGGTTCCTGCTTCGAGTCGATCGAGCGTCACCTGCGTGCGGTGGCGAACACCTTCACCGCGATGGCGCCGCACTCAGCTCCGCGACCGTGATGTCGCGGTACCACGCCTCGCTGGCGGGCCCGCTGTGGATCTGCACGCAGATGACGCCGCTGTCCCCGACCGTCGGATCCATTTCGACGTAGTCGACGGTCTGGACCCCGTTGATCGAGAGCTGCACGCGAGGACCTTGGGCGCGGATGATGTAGTCGTTCCACTCCCCCGCCTTGATCACGTGCTTCATCGTCGCCTGGTCCGGTCCTTTCAGGACCTTCTTGCGGCGCGATTCGTCATAGAGCGCCCCCCACCACCCGGTCCCCATGTCGGCTTGGTACCCGCTGACTTCGTGGTGGTTGGGTATGCGCTGGGTGCGAAACTGAATACCGGCGTTCGCCTGATCGCCGCCCAGCAGTTTCACGGCGAGACGCAGCTCGACATCCTTGAACTGCCGTGTCGTGCAGAGGAACTCGTTGCGCTCGATCGTCGCGGCCAGCGTGCCGGCGACGATCGCGCCGGATTCGATCCGGAAGTGCGCCAGGTTGCCCTCCCAGCCGGTGAACGTCTTGCCGTCGAACAACGGGGCTGTCGAGATCTGCTGGCTGCCGCCGAGCACGATTGGCATCACGGCGATGGCTGTTGCACAGGCAAGCGCTGTTCTCATGCGTGACCTTTCCGGGGCTCTTCGAGCTGAGCCCAGGGCGACCACCAGCCGATCGCGACAGAGCGTCGACTGGCCGCGCGGGCTACGATGTCACCGTCTTCGCTGGCCAGGCAAGTCTTCCCGTCCGTGGCAGCGCTGGACCCGCTGACAACCGTCTGCCATGCGGTCGGGGCTCAGTGTGGCGGCGTTGAGGCCGCGCCGCGGGATACGCCACATGGACTGCGGGCTCGATTCGACGGTTCCGCGTATCGTCGGGCCGATGATATCGTGTGCCGCCGGTCGGTGCGATCCCGGGCGCCGCGTCGGTTCGGTGGTCGGCGCTCCTCGCTTCGCGCCCGGCAGGATTCGGCATCCGGATGGACACGCAGGCTTCGCTCCCGCTCATCGCGCCCCGCATCACCCCCGCACTCGACCCGGCCTTTCGTCCCGCCGTGCTCGCGGTGCGCGCCTTCGACGCGCTCGTCGCCGCCACGCCCGATCCGGTGACGGTCAGGCTGGCGCTCGAACAGGCCGACGGCTCGACGTTCCGCTTCGACACCCGGGTGCTGCCGGCGTCGCATCCGCGCGCCGCCGCCAACGCCACGCATCTGGAGCGCTTCGTCAAGTTCCTCCTGTGGTCACGCGGCGGCTGGCGCCTGTTCGTCGATGGACCGCCGGCGCTCGTCGCCGAGCTCGCCGCGCACTACCGAGACACCGCCACGGGACGCTTCGACGCGTCCCTCGTGTGCGAGCAGATGTTCGACCATCCGCTCGAGGTCGTGCCCACGCGCGACCTGCCGGCCGAGCGCTCCGAGACGCGACCGCTCGGACGTCATCTCGAGGGCTGCCGGATCGGCTTCGACCTGGGCGGCAGTGATCGAAAGGTGGCGGCGGTGATCGACGGCCGCGTGGTCTTCAGCGAGGAGACGGTGTGGGACCCGTACCACCAGCCGGATCCGCAGTACCACGTCGACGGGATCATGGATTCGCTGGCGAAGGCCGCCGCGCACCTCCCGCGCGTCGACGCCATCGGCGGCAGCGCCGCCGGCGTCTACGTCAACAACCGGGTCAAGGCCGGCTCGCTCTTTCGCGGCGTGCCGAAGGACGTGTTCGATGCGCGGGTGAAGGACCTGTTCCTCGAGGTGCGCCGAGCCTGGGGCGACGTGCCGTTCGAGGTCGTGAACGACGGCGAGGTGACCGCGCTCGCCGGCTCGATGTCGCTCGGGGCCAGCGCCATCCTCGGCATCGCGCTCGGCACCAGCACCGCCGCCGGCTACGTCACGGCCGACGGCAACATCACCTCGTGGCTGGACGAGCTCGCGTTCGTGCCCATCGACTATCACCCTGGCGCGGCGACCGACGAGTGGTCGGGCGATTACGGCGTGGGCTCCCAGTATTTCTCGCAGCAGTGCGTCGGCCGGCTGATGCCCGTGGCCGGCATCGACTCGCCGTCCGACATGGGTCTGCCCGATCGGCTCAAACTGGTGCAGTCCCTCATGGCCGCGGGCGACCCGCGCGCGAAGCGCATCTATCAGACGATCGGAACCTACCTTGGCTACGGTGTCGCGCACTTCGCGGGGTTCTACGATCTGCAGCACGTCCTCGTCCTCGGTCGCGTCACGTCCGGCCCTGGCGGTGACGACATCGTCCGGGGCGCGCGCGAGGTGCTCGAGGCCGAGTTCCCGGATCTGGCCGAGGCAGATTGCGTTTCACGTGCCGAACGAGCACGAGAAGCGTCATGGTCAGGCGATTGCCGCGGCGAGTCTCCCCGCCCTGGTCCGCTGACCCTCAATGGGTGTGACGATGACGCCCTACCTCCTTCCATGTCGGCGAGGTTCAGCGCAACCTTTATCACCTGCTGGTGCCGGCGTGGATGCAGGACAACGTGCGGCGCGGCGGCAAGCTGGTCGGCGGCCAGGGCGGTGCGGCTCCGGATTTTTCGACTTCTGCACGCTGTATCGCCTGCGCGAGTGGCGGGACGGCGCGCTGCATGTCGCGTGCACGATGGCGGGCGGGCCCTGCCCGCCTCAGTCAACGTTCGCGACATCCTGCCGGTCGCCACGCGTCCGGCCTGACCCACTGTCCGTCGCCGCGCGCTAGAGTTCGCGGCCACGACTGGCGACCTGCGGGTCCCCGACCGGTGATTCGGCGTTCCGCAGACCGCGAAGTCTCACGGTCGAGTTGACGGAGAGCGTGTCGGCATGCCGGCATGCCCGCATGCCGGCGTCCCCGTGCGAAAGCACGGCACAACGAATCCAGACGAAGGACTCACGAAGATGGGCTGACGGCTCTGCTATCGTCGTGAGATGGCTAAGAGGAAAAACCCTTCGGAGATGATGAGGCGGGCGCAAGTTCGCCGCCTGTGGGAGAAATGGGTCGAAACCCACGGCAAGGGCCTGCGAACTGGAAACGAAGTGTTGATGTTCAATGGCTACATGGTCGAGAACTACGACATCCTCATGGCCGAGAATCGCCTGGGCAGCGACTCGTATCAGCTCCTGAAGGGCGACTTGGACGGCCTGTGGAGCGACCAGCGGCCCTGACCGCCCGTAACCCGTTGATTGAGAGCTGCACGCGAGGCCCTTCCGGTCGCGGCACGGGCTGCTCGCATCGGAGGGCTCCCGCGAGTTGCGCAGCGCGCTAAAGCCCGGCAGCGGCGCTCGGCCCCAGGCCTGACCAGGACCGGGCGCCCACCTTGACAGCGGCTCGGCACAATCCTACCGGGTTTGGTGCTGCCGGACACCGTTCCGGCGGCCGCAGACACGGCCAGCGGCACGTCCGGCCGGGACGGCCTGCGCAACCAGGACGAACGAAAGTGAGGATTGGTTGCGGGGGCGGGATTTGAACCCGCGACCTTTGGGTTATGAGTTCGATCGACAGGGGTCAACCCGAGGCAACCCAACCACGCCCAAGCCCGTTTTCATTGACGTTTTCGACGTGGGCGGCAACTGCCGCGCCACCCGAAACCACGCACGATTGTCACCAATTTGTCACCAAGAATCCGGGTGCCGAAGGTGGCGATCGTGGCGGTCCATGGAGAGGGGCGCATCGTGGATTTCGATCCCGCGACGATTTCGACGACCCGCGCGACGAGGCCGCCACGCGGACGCGGCGACGACGACGCGCGGTCGCTGGGGCGCGGGGCCGGCAGTGACCGGCAGAGAGCCGACGAGCCGTCACGGCGACGCCAGAGACGATGCCCGCTGGGACGCCCGCGACCGCGAAGCGCTGGGGCGTGACCGAGAGCCGCGCGACGTGTTCACGCGTCACGTCGACCTGCCGCGCGGCCCCGAACGCGAGCGGGTCCGCGACCGCGATCGCGACTACACCCTGCGCGGCTCCGAGTCGCGCACGCTGGCCACGGTCGGCGCCTTCCGAGTGGTCTCCAGTCGTGACCTTCGCGACCACGACGGCGAGCCGAGCCGACGTCCGCTCAGGCGACCTCCGTCACCTGCGCGAGCAGGGCCTGATCGAGACGGCCCGCGTGCCCGGCTACCGCGACCATGCGGTGGCCTGACCAAGGCCGGACGCAGCCTGCTGGAGCGTCACCGGGACACGCATCCAGAGCACCGCCAGACCTTCCACGCCGGCCTGGTCCGCTCGCGCGAACGCGAGCACGACCTGCAGGTCTACCGCGCCTACGAGAAGGCCGAGGAGCGTCTCCGCGAGCGCGGCGCCCACGTCGAGCGCGTCGTCCTCGACCACGAGCTGAAGAGCGACTACCAGCGCTGGCTCCACGAGCGCGACAAGGACCGCGACGACTACGACGGCCACCCGGAACGCACGCCGGAAGAGATTCAGGAGTGGGCCGCCGAACACGACCTCCCCTACTTCGACGACGAGGTGCATTTCCCCGACCTGCGCATCGAATACCAGGAGCCCGACGGCCGCTGGGACCGCGAGGACATCGAGGTCGTCACGCCGCACTACCGGGGCGCGCACGGCGCGAGCGTGGCGCGCTCGGGCTTCTCCACCTACGGCGGGTCGAGCCTCCGCATCAGCGGCAGTGGCGGCGGTGCGCCGAGGCGGCCGCGGCGGCCGGACGCCGAGCGTCGCCGAGGAGCTGTTGCGATGACGCCGTCCACCTCGCCGAGTCCCTCGAGCAGGCGTCAGCTGCCCGCATCCAGGCCATCGTCGAACACGGCTTCACCGAGCGTCAGGCGCGCTTCCTGGCGCTCGTCATGCGGCACTCCGGCGTCTGCGTCCCGCGGCAGTACGCGCAGGTTGCCGGCATCGCCCAGGGCGCCAAGTGCAACGCCTTCTTCGACCGCCTCGTCCGGCGTGGACACGCCCGCGCCATCGAGTGCGTCCACAACCGCGCGCGGCTCTACCTGGTGCACTCGCGGCTGCTGTACCACGCCATCGGCGAGCCCTCCAGCCGCTACCGTCGGCCGGTGTCGCCGCGCCTGGCCCTCGAACGCGTTGATGCTGCTCGACGCGGTGCTCTCGACGCCCGCTGACGAGTGGCTCGACGACGCCCGCCGAGAAGGCGGCGGCGCTGCCCCTGACGACCCGAGATGAAGGTGCCCGACGGCTTCCCGATTGGCGTGCAGGCTGACGGCCGAATCGTCGTCCTCTACCTCGCCGCGGAGCCGTGGCCGGATGCCTTCCGGACCTTCCTCCGCGCCCACGTGCCGCTGCTCCAGAGCCTGCCGCAATGGACACTACGCATCGTGTTCCCACGCCGCTTCGGCCACGCCCACGACGCCTACCAGACGGCCGTCCACGAGGAGCTGGAGTCGTCGCTGACTCCGGCGACTGATCGCCGACCTGAAGCGCTACTTCGAGTGCCGGACAGGCCGCCATCCAGACGCACCGCGACGCCGCAGGCTGAAGACAGTCTTCCGAGCCGGCACCAGGACGTTCAGCGCGCCTCGCTTCGACGACCTGTATCGCCGCTGGATCAAGCACGGCGACGAGGTGTTCAACAGCCCATCGTCAGGCGTCGATCACCGGGGCGCTGGAGAGCGGCGCGGGCCGCGTCGAATCGTTCGTCCTGCCACACTCGTACCGTCATCTCTCTCCCCTGGTTGGCCAGTCGCGTTCGACGGGCGGCGAGGTTGAGAAGGGGGTTGAGAAGGGAGACCACAGGGGGGACATCAGCCGCTCGGCGTTCTCAACCCCGTGCCTCAACCCCCTGGCCATCGCGCGAGCGCTCGGTGGTGATGTGATGCGCGCGACGACGGGGGCCGCAGCAACGCGCCGGTGCGCAACGACTTGCGCGTCCGCGACGATGCTGCTGAAGGAGCGGCGTTCTCTGCCGCTCCTGTCGGCGACAGGGCCAGTACAGGAACGGAACCGAGACGTGAACGACCCCGCTGAAGGTGCCCTTGGCCCGATCAGCCCGCGGCCCCGGGGTCGTTCACGTCTCGGCTGCCGGTGTCCGTTGTGGCCCTGCTGCAGCGTGCAGATCCCGCATGCGAACACGCCAGGATGTCCCGCACAATCGTGGCCACTTCTGCCGGGAACACCGACGCTCCGATCCGGGATTGTTCGGGAGCGAAGGCGCGCGTCAAGGCTGCCCTCCGTTCCGTCGGCGCTGCGCGGCCTTGACCCGCGCCATGCGCTCCCGGTGGTCTGGCAGTTATCGGAGCGTCGGCGGAGTCTGCGCTCGGATCACTCCGCTGGCGCGATTCAGCCGGCAATGGCCATGGGGCGGACTGTCAGGACTTCATCGGCACGCAGGGGCTCGACGGCATCCTCAGGAACCGTCACGACACCGATCGATTCGCCGAGCGCGTTGAAGAGCTCCAGGAGGCACGCCGCGTGGTCCGGACGAGGGATGCTCCACGAAGTCAATCAGCGTAGCCACGTCTCCGGCTCGAAGTGAGTGCTCAGGAAAGGACGCCCGGAGGGCCACACGGTCATACAGTTGTAGAGACATTTCCGCCCCTTCGCTTTGCCGGGATCAGTGTCCCGAACCGGAACTTCCCGTCGATGGCCTGCTTCAGCCAGACGTCCTCCACGAGTGACGCCTCGTCTGATGCGTGGTTGCCGGGACTGGTCGACGCTCCGACTGGCGATTGTTTCGGGAGCGAAGGCGCGCGTCAAGGCTGCCCTCACTTCGTTCGGCGCTGCGCGGCCTTGACCCGCGCCATGCGCTCCCGATGGTCTGGGCACTTATCGGAGCGTCGGCGAGTGCTGCGTCCACGGGCCACCGGGGTTCCAGCGCGCCGTGAACGGTTCGCCGGTCCGCGCGTGCTCGAGCGGCGGCAACAGGAACGGCCGGAGTTCGGTCACGACATTGGCTAGCGACTCGAATCCTTGCAGCTGGCTTCTTCCGGCGAAGGCACGCCAGTTCGCTTGCGCTCGTTCATCCTGAGCGAACTCGTCGCTGAGCCCGATGATCTCGCCGTCGGGGAGCGGCGTCTGTCGGCGTCGAAATGTGGCTCGAACCGCAGCGACCAGAGTGTCACCGTCGAAGGCCACGCGCCGGGCCGCCATCGCGAGATCGGTGAAGTCCTTCATGCGGCTGTTGGAGCGACCGAGATCGACCATGGCCTCGACCTTCTCCGCGACGATCGTTTCGGTCGGGATACGCCAGCACGTTCGGCGACGGCATGTTGACCAGCAGCGTCGGGAAGTCCAGGTCGAGTGCCGCCGGAGTGATCGCGTCGCCGAAGCCGACGTCGATCTGGACGTGAATACGCGCCGCGTCGAGGTGTGCCTGCATGATGGCGCGGATGCCGCCGTAGCGGTTGTCTTCCCGGATCGGCTGGACCTGCAGCGTGCCCAGGTCGAAGCTCACGCCGTCGTCATCCGTCGGCGTCGTCACGATGTCGCGAACGGCCGCCTCGATGGCTGCCTCCGTGGGCTCGCCCGTTCCCAGCAGATCGAGGTCGCGTGTCGGCCGGTACGGCTCACCGATCCGCACGGCGAAGAGCATCGCGCCTTTCAGGACGAACTGGTCCCGCCGGTTGGAGCGAGACAGGCGGTAGAGGAAGCGCTCCGCGGCGTAGTTCATGAGCATCAGCGTGAAGTCCTCGTGACGCTCCTTCGACACCTTCAGCAGCCGCGCTCTGACGGACGCCCCGACGTTGACCGGAGTCTTGCCCTTCATGACGCGATGGCGTCCCAGTATGGCCGGATCACTCGGGTCATTCGGAGCTGATCTGCCTGGCGCCACAGCTCGTCGACAGTGCCCTTCCGCAGGCGGCGGTAGTCCCTGAGCGCCTCGACGGCGACATCGACACCGATCTTGTTGCGGAACTTGAAGCAGTCCGCGACGGTCCGGGCAGGACTCGTCACCCGCACGGTCACGCCTTCGATATCGTGCTCCTCGATACCGGCGGTCAGCGCCGCCCCGGAGATGCGCACGATCCGAACCGGGCGCAACATCGATCTTCGGAATCGCCGCGCGCCGGTCCACGGCCAGCCAGACTTCGCGTGGGTGCTGCGTGCCAATGGCGTGGAACCTCAGAGCCGTCAGCAGGCACACGATGCCCTTGGGCACCCGCTTCGCGACCTCGGCGAGCGTGTGGTACTCGCCTGGCTCCGCGGAGGCTGGCGCGTAGAGTCCGCGGCCCAGGCGGGTCAGGTGACCCTGCGGGTCAGCCTTCGGACCTGCTCAGGGTGGAGCCCAAGTGCCTTGGCTTCCTTGAGACGGAAGATGCTCCTGGTCCGGATGGGCTTTGGAGCACCGCCATGGTGTGTCATTATAACTCCATTTGTAGTCATGTGGAGTGCTTTTACACACACGAACCTGCGCGGACCAGAACCTCAGAAAGCTGCAACCCATTGCTCGGCTGGCTGCGACACCTTCAAGGGCTTTGGAGTGCGGCATAGCCCGACGACAGGTCAACATCCACCGCGCGAGCCAGGCGCGTCATCGGTCAGCCGATCGAACGCGAACGTTGAGGATCGTCTGCCCCTCGCCGACGATCGACACCGCCGTGGCGGTGGGATCGAGCTGGTCGAAGAAGCCTGGCTCGAACCAGGCGGCGAACTCGACGTGCGGACAGCGTGGCGACCCGATAGGTACCGGGGCGCAGGCCCTTGACCACGTAGTCACCGTCATCGGACGAGTAGCCGATGGCCAAGCGATATCCCGCGGCGTCCGGCTTCGCGGGTCCTTCGCGTAGACGAAGACCGCGGCCCGCGCGGCGGGGCGGCCCGCCTCATCGACCACCGTGCCGGCGAGCGAGGCCCGGCGATCGGTCAGCGTGACGAAGACGTCCGTCACGATCTGCCCCGCCGTGATGTCCACGGGATCGAAGGTGACGTCGCGGCCGGCGACGGAGACCGTGTCCAGGAACCACGACGTCGTCGGTTCACGGACGCTGCCGGTGATCTGGTACGACCCTGGTCGCACCTCGGGAAACGTGAAGCGGCCGTCGCCATCGACCTGGACGGCATACCCGGCCCCACGGCGGTTCAGAGCGTCGTGCTCGATCGACGTGAGGCGCATCGTCACCTGGGTGAGCCCGCCCGCTGGCGGAGTGGTGCGGTCGCGCAGGACGAGTCGCCCGGCGACGCTGGCCGGCTTCGGGACGGTCAGTTCGAGCCCGCGCAGGTCGGCGTCCCCGACCACGATCGGCATGCCCGCGAGAACCCGCGAGCGGCGCCGGACGCCCTGCACACGCCCCTGCACGGTCATGACCAGGGCGTAGCGACCCGGCGGCACGTCCCTGAACAGGAACCGCCGGCTGGGAGGGACACGGACCACTGAGCGCACATCCCCCAGCTCCTCGTCCTCGTTCACGAGTTGGAGCATGGCGTCTTCGTCCGTCGCGAGCGCCAGGCCCACCACCTTTCCCTCGATCCGGGCGAAGCGGGTCCGAGTGAGCCGGAAGTCGATGCCAGCCCGCTCCTCGCCGGCCGCCAGCCCGAAGGTCACGCGCGTCCCTTCGCGTCCGCGTAGCAGACGGCGCGAAGCCTCGGACCGGATCGACGTGGGTGGGCAGCCGTGCCTCGAGCTGAGCCAGCCGCTCGCGCGCCGCATCGCTCGCCGGACCGGTCGTGAGCTCGGCGGTCTCGCGCACGCGGTCGATGTCGTATTGCAGGCGCTGCGCCTCGTCGAGCGGTGGCGGCTGGAAGCCCTGCACGACGCAGACCACGTACCGGCGCGGTCTCAGCGAGTGCAGCCGGTAGATGCCGCGGTCGTCGCTCCGAGCTTCCGCGTCGTGGAAGCTCCGACGATATCCGCCGCTCATGGTGGGCGCCCACGCCACCACGGTCGCGTTGACGACCGGATCGCCTCGCTCGTCCACGACCCGGCCGGTGATGACGCCGTGCCCCTGAGCGGCAGCCTCGCGAGGGATGAGCGCCGCACCCGCCGAGACGAACAGGACTGTCAGGAATGCTCGACCGATCCTCATACGGAGACTCCCAATACTCGGAAGAAGGGGACACCGATTCTACGCGGATGCTCGAATCCCTTAGCGAGGACTCGCACTCACACCTACCCCGATCTGATGCGGGCGCGCTCCGAGCGCCCACGGGGACGCTACTGCTGCGTCTCGTCTCGAGTTGCCGCAATTGCAGCCGGGTCGCCCTCGCCTCACCCGTTGGCACCGGCGGCTCTCATTTGGTCACGACACGATACGCCAATGTGCGAGTGCCGCCTCGTTTCTGGTATCTCTAGGCACGGCCAGATTCGCCCCTCAGATTCAAGGTACTCGGACGACTCGTTCGCCCTTGGCTGATTCCCGGTCCCCGCGCTTCAGCCGCCTGCAGACGAGAGCGTCCTGCGTAGCGTAGACTGCGACACACACCCGGAACGCCGCCAGCTCGCAATGCGTCTCACCGACTCTCTGGTGCTTCATCTTCGGCTCGGCGTCCGCCATCTACGCCATGATGCCGTGTTCACCGGCTTCGCCGCACTGCTATTGGCTTGCGCACTGGGTGCCGGAAGCTTGTCTGGAGCCTCGCGCGCGCCACTCTTTGGACGCCGTCGACCTTCCCGCGGCCAGAGGCGCTGGTCTTCGTGTTCGAACACGATCCTCGCCTTGGACGGACTGCCAGCGCGGTCGCCAACGTGAGGCGGTGGATGGATCATTCGCGCTCCTTCGAGGGACTGGCGGCAGTCGATACCAGTTGTGCGCCGCTGGTGCTCGATGGCGGCGGCCCTGCGGCAGAGCTTGAATGTCGCCCCGTTACTTTCCAGTTCTTTTCGGTACTCGCCGTGTCGCCGTCAGCCGGTCGCTTCTTTACGCCGGACGATGTCGGGAGCCGGCGCGTCGTGCTCAGCTATCGTCTCTGGCGCGACCGCTTCGGCCTTTCACCTGACATCGTCGGTCGGTCGATCTCGCTTTCAGGCGCAGCCTACGAGGTAATTGGCGTACTGCCGCCACGCTTCGAGTTCGTCGACAACTCCACTGACGTGTGGTGGCCCATCGACACGCGCGCAGGGGTTCCCTCGCGCACACGTCTCGTTGTCGGCCGGCTGCGACCGGGGATGAGCGTGGCGGCAGCCGCGGCGGAGCTGACGTCCTTGATGCGTGCCGATCCGGCGCTCAACGAGACGCGGCACGCCGTGGTCGAGACGTACCCGCGATGCGATAACGGCTTCGGTCGAAGCCGTCCATGTCGGTTCTGCTCGTCGCTGGAGCGCTGTTGATGCTCGCGACGCTGCTGAACCTCATGCTGCTGCTGAGTGTTCGGCACTTCGCCAGCGCCCCCTCGTACGCGCTGCAGCGCGTCCTCGGTGCGCCGCCGCTCGTCTTGATAGGCTCAGCACTCTTCGAAGTGGGGGTGCTCGTAGCCGGTGGATTGGCCGGCGCCCTGATCGTTGCTGCGTGGGTCTTGCCCGCTCTCCTGCGGGCGTTCACGTCCCTGGGCGGCGCCCCCGGCTTGAGCGATGTCTCCTTTGGATCAGTCGCGGGCGTCGCGGTGGCCAGCAGCGCCGCGGCGTTTCTCGTGCTGGCGACATTTCGCCTCTTCCTTGCTCGCGCACACACACCGCACGCGGCGGCGTGGCGCACGTCCACAGCGCACGTCGTGAGCGCCGGAACGCGCGGACTGTTCTTCGTCATCGTGGTGGCTGAGATCGCCTTTGCGACGTCCCTGGTGTATGGATCGTGGCTGCTTCACCGGACGGTGACCAACCTTGGGCACGTGCGTACGGGCTTCGACGCACACCGTGTCGTGTCCAAGCGCCTTGTTCTATCGCGTGGAGCTGCCGACACCCCTTCCAGGCGGGTGGCCGTCTACACAGACCTGTTGCGACGTTTGGAGGAAGTCCCCGACGTTCTCGTGCCCGCAGGCATACGTGGCCTTCCACTCAGTCAGCCGTACGGCACGCGGTCGGCGGCCTTCCTGTCGATCCCTACCAGCGAATGGGATCTGGTACCGGTCTGGATCCCGCCAGCCACACGGTACGCGCCGTCAACCTACGCTGAACTTCGACTCGTGACACCGCGCTATTTCGAGGCCTTGCGGATCCGGATCGCATGAGGGTCGCGCCTTCCAGGATGTCGACGACCCCAACGCGCCGGCGGTTGCCATCGCCAGCTCGAGCCTTGCTCGCCACGTGCGCTCGCGCGACGGGTCACGGCAGACACACGTGTCCTATGAGTTCGCCGGCGCGACGCGCACGGCGACGGTTGTTGGCGTCGTCGATGACGTGCTGAACAAGTCGTTGCAGGCACCACCGGTGCCGACGCTCTACATTCCCTTCTTCCAAATGCCCTTCGCCAACATGACCGTCGTCGCGAGGGTCAGAGACTCGGCGAGCGCGGATTGGGTGCACTCGACGATTCGTGCGATCGACGACGCGGCGCGCATCGTAGATTCAGCCGGAACGACCAGCGATCCTCGAACACTGGACTCGATAGTTGCGGCCGCGGCCGCTCGCCCGAGGACGGCCGCTCGCACGACGTTGGCGATCAGCGCTCTGACCTGCCTGATCGTGCTCCTCGGCGTCTATGGCACGCAGACCTACCTGCTCAGACAGCGGCTGGGAGAGCTCGCCGTGCGCCACGTATTGGGCGCAACGCGCAAAGCACTTGTCCAATCAGTCCTGCGCGAGGCTCTCTGGACGGGACTCGTCGGCCTCAGCATCGGCTGGGTCTTCGCTGTGGTTGGCGCGCACCTATTGCGCGCCTCGCTCCACGGCGTCCCTGTCGTGGACCTTGGCGGCGTCCTGATGGTGTCATCCGCGATAGCCGCGGGCGTGCTGCTCGCGAGTGCGCCGACGGCGCGTCGCGCCGCCCGGCTCCAGCCAGTTGAGATTCTGCGCCGCCTATGAGAACTCGTGGTCTCTCAAGGATCGGCCACGATCCGCGCGCTCGTCAGGCGCCCACGATGTCCTCGCCCCAGCGGTGAACCCATGCGGCTCGCTCACCTGCCCTTCGCGCTACTCGCCTCGCTCGTCGCCGCGCCAGCAGCCCAGGTCCCCCCAGCGCGGGTCGCGCCGCCGCACGTCACCGTCACGGTGGTGGATGCGTCCGACGCGCCAATTGCCGATGCCACCGTCACGCTCTACGGACCGACGCTGCAGAACGGCAGCCTCAGCATGCGGACCGATGACACACGGCACCTTCAGCTTCAGATGAGCTCGCGCCAGGCGGCTACCGGATCGGCGCGACCAAGGACGGCTTCCTGCCGGTCCAGGAGGGCCAGCGGAACTACCGGTATGCCGGCCGACGATTCACGCTGCAAGCCGGCGAGCATCGCGAGGTCCGGCTGCGCCTGCCCCGTCTCGGCGTCGTCACCGGCCGCGTCGTCGACGAGCGCGGGCATCCGCTGGTCGACGCGACGGTGCGCGCGCTGGAGATCTCGATGGCGTCCGGACACCGCCGGCTCCTGATCAAGGCCGAGGCCAGGACCGACGACCGCGGCGTCTACCGACTCCACTCGCTCTGGCCAGCCGGCTACCTGGTCTGCGCGTCAGCGCGGAGTACGGCTCCGCTCGACGACGCGCAACGCCTCCAACTGCAGGTGGACCGGGCGCGCCAGAGTGCCGGCCTGGCGACCGGGCCCGCGGCGGCCGCGGCCGCGGAGCGGCTCGCGGCGCTCGAGGCCCAGCTCCCGGCTCGCATCGAACCTGTGCGTGGGTACGCGCCGGCCTGCCATCGCACCCCGGCCGGGGCGCGCACGACGATCGCGATCGGTCCCGGCGAGGAGCGCGCGGCGGGGGATCTCCGGCTGGCGGACACCCGGCTGGCCCGCGTCGAAGGCACGGTCGCCGGGCTGGCGCTCGGTCCGGATCAGGACGCCGTGATCCAGCTCCTGAACCGGGACGACGCGCTCGGCGACGTGCCGGAGGCCATGCGCGTCACCGCGGATGGCCGCTTCCGCTTCTGGCATATCCCACCCGGCCGCTACGCCTTGGTGCTGACGCAACGCGGGCGCTCCTCCCCATCGCCGATGCTATGGCTCGCGGCTGTCCCCGTCGTCGTGGCCAACGCGGACGTGACGGACGTCGGGCTCCAGGGTCGCGAAGCGCGCGACCGTCCGGGGCGAGGTCGTGCTCCACGGCCGGGGCCCTGCCGGCCCAGACCTGCTCGGCCGTGTCGACGTCCGACTCGAGCCGGCGCGACACGACGCGCTGACGCGGTATCTGCAACCGCACACGGTCAGGCCCGATGCGGCCGGCCGATTCGAGATCGCGGCGGTGGCGCCTGGCTCGTATCACCTGTCGGCCGCGCTCAGGGGACAGCCGCAGACGTGGTTCCTCGATGCCGTCACGCTCGGTGGCCGGGATCTGCTCGCCGACACGCTCGACGTCAAGGCCGGACAGGCCGTGAACGGCGCGATCGCGACGCTCACGCAGCACCGCGGCTCGCTCGCTGGGACGCTGCTCGATGAGACCGGTGGGCCCGTGCCCGGGGCCGCGGTCCTCGTCTACCCCATCGACGAGCGCTATCGCGGGCTGAGCGCGCAGCGCATCCGCTACGTCGTCAGCTCGCCGTTCGGTGACTACACCGCCACGGGGCTCCGGCCCGGGCACTATCGCGTCGCCACGCTCGTCGGCGTGGAACTCGGCGCCTGGTACGACGCGGAGGTCCTGCGCGAGATCGACGCCGCCGCCGTGCCGGTGTCGATCGACGGCACCCGGCAGACGATCCTCAACCTGCGCGTCCCGTGACATCGCCTCGCCCACGACGTCACGGGTCAGCACCTTCTCTGGTTTCCACTCGACGCCTTGCTCCTCGGTGTGGTCCGGCACGCACTTCAGAATTCCTTGCGCACTAGCGAGGAGGCTATTCGGGCGTTGCCTCCGCTGGTCGCTGCTGTAGGTCAACAGCCGCGACGCGTGCCCTAAACTAAAGAGTCAGAACAGGGAGGATGAGGTCAGAGACTGCTGAACTCTGCTAGTCGGCCCCTATCCCGGTGTACTCCGCACGTATTCGCGGGGCTTCTCCGATCTGTGGTTATCATTCCTGCGTGCTGAACGACCTTGTCTACGCGGCACGTACGCTCTGGCGGAGCCGTCTCCTTGCGTCGGCTGCGATCGCGACGATTGCACTCGGCATCGGCGCAAGCACGGCCATTTTCACGGTCGCCGAAGCGGTGTTGTTACGTCCGCTCCCTTACAGCGGAGCCGACCGGCTGGTCGTCGCAACGGCCGAATTGAGACAACGCAACGCGGTCGATCTTCCTTTCTCGGGTCCGGATTACTTTGACCTGCGTAGCGGTGCGAGGACCACGTTCGAGGACTTCGCCGCCGTTCAGACGGGACGCACGGTCGTCCGCCATCAAGATGGCACCGTGGAGGACGTTCGGTTTGCATCCGTGTCGCCGAACTTTCTCACGCTCTTAGGCGGAGCCGTCGTCATGGGTCGCACGTTCACGAACGCGGATGGGCAGCCGCTGGAGGGAAAGGAGCCCGGACCGCCAGGCCAGCCGTACCTGCTGCGTTCGACGACCGTCGCGGTGCTGAGCTACGAGTACTGGCAGCGGCGTTACGGGGGGAGCGACGCTGCACTGGGGCAGGGCTTGGCAGGCACCGGCGCGGGCGCGCAGATCGTCGGCGTTCTTGCTCCCGGGTTCGAGCTGCTCTTCCCGCCGAAGCAGAACGTCGAGCGATCCCCGGATGTGTGGGTAGCCGCCCGTCTGTCGCCCGACGCCAGTCAACGAGCAATGTTCTCGCACCGGGTCGTCGGACGATTGCGAGACCGCGTTGGCCTCGAGGCGGCGCGGGCGGAGGCGAACGCGGTGGCCGCCGGGCTGCGGAGGGAGTTCCCCCTCTGGCAGACGGCCGGATTCCAGATCCGGCTGGAGCCCCTTCATCGGTATCTCATCGCGCAGGTCAAACCGGCTCTGGTCGCGTTGATGGTCGCGGCGATCTGTCTACTGCTCATCGCGTGCGCCAACGTCGCCAATCTCCTGCTCGTCCGAGCGTCGCTGCGTGAACGGGAGCTCGCGCTCCGATCGGCGCTTGGCGCCAGCTCGTGGCGCCTGGTTCGGCAGATGCTGGCGGAGGCCTTGGTCCTCGCCGGCGCCGGAACGATATTCGGCTTGGCGCTGGCCTGGGGTGGCCTGCAGGCACTCCTCGCCGTGGCACCTGCGAATCTGCCTCGGCTCGAGTCCATCGGGCTGAACCCTGTCGCGTTCGCCTTTGCGGCGCTACTCGGCCTGAGCGCCGCCGCGGTGTTCGGCGTCGCGCCAGCCCTGCGCGGTTCTCGAACGGATCTGATTGGCTTCCTGCGGATGGCCGGCAGCACGGCAGGACTGGAAAGGGGCCGAGCGCTGCGCTCTGGCGTCGTCGTCACTGAGATCGCCCTGTCGCTGATGTTGCTGGTGGGATCGGGCTTGATGCTCCGGAGCTTCATCGCTCTCCGCACGATAGATCCCGGATTTGCCCCTCCAGGCTTACTGACGTTTCAAGTCCTCGGGTTTGAGCAGTCCACGACGCCTGAACGCCGGGAAGCCACGATGCGGGCGCTCCATTCGGCCGTCAGCGCCATTCCGGGCGTCGAACAGACGACGGCGGCCAGTCCCTTTCCACTCGCCGATCCGATGTATCCAATCCGATGGGGCAAGGAAGACGCCTTGACCGATCCGAGCCGATTCCATGCCGTCGACTATCAAGCCGTGCTGCCGGGTTATTTCGAAACGGTCGGAACCCGACTCATCGCAGGTCGGACGTTCGTCGAGGCGGACAATGCGCCCGAACACAGGGTCGTGGTCATCGACGAGGTACTCGCCGCGAAAGCGTTTCCGGGCGGATCCGCGCTCGGC
>CAVRKP010000009.1:0-532991 GCA_963721565.1 Vicinamibacterales bacterium | reverse complement strand
TGAGCGGGCCCGCGACCACGTCAGAGGAGGCCTCGCATGATCGTCCTGGACCCGCCCCTGTACCCGTCGGCACTTCCTCTCAACGCTCGCGGTGGCTGGCGGCGGCCTGCTCTACGCCCCCGGCGTGTTCGCCGAGGAGCTGATGCTGACGCCGCAGCAGACCGAAGGGCCGTTCTATCCCGACAAGCTGCCGCTCGACACCGACAACGACCTGCTGATCGTCAACGACGGCGATCACGCCGGCGGTCGGCGAGGTCACGCACCTCACGGGCCGCGTCCTCGACGCCAAGCGGCGAGCCGATCCGCAACGCGCTGGTCGAGATCTGGCAGTGCGACGACAACGGCGTCTACCTGCACACCGGCAGCGGCAACGCGAGAAGCGCGACAGCAACTTCCAGGGCTTCGGCCGCTTCCTGACCGGCTCGACCGGCGAATACTACTTCCGCACGATCAAGCCGGTCGCCGTACCCCGGCCGCACGCCGCACATCCACTTCGCGGTCAAGACGAAGGGGCAGGAGAAGTGCTGACGACGCAGTGCTACATCAAGGGCGAGCCGCAGAACGACCGCGACGGCGTCCTCCGCGGCATCCGCGACGACAAGGCCGCGAGTCGGTGATCGTCGACTTCGCGCCGATGAAGGAAGTCGAAGATCGGCGAGCTGGCCGGCGCGGTTCGACATCGTGCTCGGCGATCACGCCCGAGGCGTGACGGCGCGCTGGATGGCGGGGCGGCCCGCCGAGGGCGGCCCGTTCGGGGCCGCCGGCTGGGGCCGAGTCTCAGGCGGGTGTGTCGGACGGCGGGCGCCGTCGGAGTCGCCGGCGCGTCCTCGGGGTCTGGGCTTGGCGCGGCGACGCCGTGACGGGGCGGTACCTTCTCCTTGACGAGGCCAGCCGCCTTGACGCGCGCGCTCTTCCTTGGCCCGGCGCGCCGAGATCACCCGGCGCTCGCTCGCCGTCGGGCCGGGGTCGTCGGTCCGCTCCAGCACCACGCGGTGGGTCACGAACCGGCGCAGGCTGTGCGCGTCGAAATCGATCACGGTGTGGTAGATGTCGAGCATCGTCACCGTGCCGACGCCGGTACTGCTCGTGCTGGACGCGATCGCCGACTGAAGGGAAGGTCGCCGGCGCTTTCGGCTTGGCCGGCGTCGTCATGCGATCCATGGCGCTACTCCCGGGCCTTGCTGATGGCCGCGGACAGGCTCACCTGCGGCGGCGCCCAGAACATCCACATGATGGCGATCGGCACCAGGCCGAAACCGAACACCAGCGCCCGGCCGCTGCCCGAGGTGAAGATGTCCGAGACGGCGATCGCGCCGAGGCCGATCAGCCACGCGCCGCCCAGCGACGCTTTCATGAAGTCGATCTGCATCCCGCGAGCGTAGTGCATCGGGCGCTGGCGTGTTGTGCCGAATTGCACAGCGCCAGGCAGCCCGGCCGTTGGGCTCATTCGTGCAGGACGACGCTGAGGAGCGAGCCGTGCACCTTCAAGCCCGCCCCGTCGTAGTCGATGAAACCCAGCTTGCGGAACTTGTTCATGAAGAAGTTGACCCGCGAGCGCGTCGTGCCGACCATCTCGGCCAGCATCTCCTGCGACAGCTTCGGTAGGAGCACCACCGCCGGCTGTCGTTGCCATAGCGCGCCAGCAGCAGGAGCGTGCGGGCGAGCCGCTTTTCGCTCGAGTTGAACAGCTGGTCGACGAGGTCTTCCTCGACGCGGATGTTGCGCGCCAGCATGTGCATCAGGAACCGGTTGGAGAAGGCCGGCCGATCGTGCAGCTGCCGGGCCATCTCGCCCTTGTCGACGACCAAAGCGGTGCAGGCCGTCATGGCCGTCGCCGTCACCATCCGCGCCGCCTGGCCGGCCAGGCATCCCTCGCCGAAGAACGACCGCGGACCGAGGACCGCGACCACCGCTTCCTTCCCGGACGGCGACACGACCGACAGCCGGACGCTGCCGCGCTCGACGTACATCACGCTGGCCGCGGCATCGCCCTGGGCGAAGATCCCGGCGCCGACCTCGTGTTCGACGCGCCGGGTCTCGATGCCCCGCCAATCCACCGCCGGTGGAACGGTGGCACTCGCGACGGTCCGGGCTCGCTTGGTCGCCATGAACGGGTCAAGCATGTCGCGCCCTTTCGGCAAAAAGCGAGCCGAAATGACGGGGCGCGGCCGGTCCGCTGTCACGTAGTGAACAGACGTGCGCCTGCTCCCGGCGCATGCTGTTCCCGGGCCGGCGATCATCCGTCAGCCCGTGACGTGACCTTCCTCAAAGACATCGGCTGGCTGCTCCTGGCGGGAGCCCTGATTCCCGTCGCGATGGCGCTGACGCTGGGCGCCGGCCTGGCGATCGTCGGCCGCCACCTCTACTGGTGGGCACGCGGCAACACGACACCTACGTCGCGGGTATCCCGCGACGGCTCGCCCACGCGCCCCTGAGTCGCCGCACCGCGCCGACCGGGGGCCTCGGTCTCCCCGGCGTTTTCAGGAGCTCCATGTCCCCCAGCACGATCGCCACCCCGGCCGAACCGCCTCGCCCTGACACGTCCGCCAACGCGCTGATCCGTCGGATCGCGATGATCGGCAATCACCTGCCGCGGCAATGCGGGATCGCGACGTTCACCACCGATCTCAGCGCGGCGCTCGCCGAGGCATCGCCCGGCTCGATTGCTTCGTCGTGGCGATGAACGACGCGGGCCGGCAGCACGCGTATCCGGAGCGGGTGCGCTTCGAGATCGCCGAAGCCGACGTTGCGTCGTACCGGCGCGCCGCCGACTTCCTCAACGTCAACGACGTCGACGTCGTCTCGCTCCAGCACGAGTACGGCATCTTCGGCGGCGCGCGCGGGCGGCCACGCTGCTCACGCTGCTGCGCGAGCTGCGCATGCCGATCGTCACGACGCTGCACACCATCCTGCCCGAGCCCGACGCCGCCGCAGCGCGCGGTGATGGACGAGCTGTCGCGGCTGTCCGAGCGCCTGGTCGTCATGAGCAGCACGGCGCGGAGCCTGCTGCGCCGACGTGCACGGCGTTGCCGCAGAGCAGATCGACGTCATCCCGCACGGCATCCCGGTCCGTGCCCACGCCAGGCTGCACAGCAAGGACAGCTCGGCGTCGAGGGGCAGGCACGGTCCTGCTGACGTTCGGTCTGCTGTCGCCGGACAAGGGCATCGAGTACGTGATCGACGCGCTGCCGGCGATCCTCGAGCGTCACCCCGACATCGTCTACATCGTGCTCGGCGCGACCCATCCGCACGTCAAGGAGCGCCACGGCGAAGCGTATCGGCTGATGCTGGAAGCGCGCGCGCGGCGCCTCGGCGTCGACGAGCACGTGATCTTTCACGATCGCTTCGTCGAGCACGACGAGCTGACCGAGTTCCTCGGCGCCGCCGACATCTACGTCACGCCGTACCTGAACCCGGAGCAGAGCACGTCGGGCACGCTCGCGTACGCGGTCGGCGCGGGCAAAGCGGTGATCTCGACGCCGTATCGGTACGCGCGCGAGCTCCTGGCGGACGGCCGCGGCGTGCTCGTGCCGTGGCGCGACTCGCCGACGCATCGCGGCGGAGATCGCGAGCTCTCGACCGAAGACGAGCCACGCCGCATGGCAGCTCGGCGCGCGCGCCGCCGCGTTCGGCCGCGGCATGCTGTGGCCCGCGTGGTCGCGCGCGACTACCTGCAGACCTTTCGAGCGGCGCGCGCGCGACCACGCCAAGCACGCGTCCGCGTCAATCGCTCCAGGCGACGCCGCTCGGCCCAGCGCGCGGCTCGCGCTGCCCGACATCAACCTCGAGCACCTGCGCGCGCTGACCGACGACACGGGTGTGCTGCAGCACGCCGCCTTCGGCGTGCCGCGCTACGACGACGGCTACTGCCTCGACGACAACGCGCGCGCGCTGCAGCTCATCACGCTGATCGAGGAGGCCGGCAGCGAGCCGCCGCCGCGGTGCGCGCGCTCGCCAGCCGCTACCTCGCGTTCGTCCCCACGCCTTCGACCCGCGCGAGGGGCCGCTTTCGCAACTTCATGACGCTACTCGCGTCGCTGGGCCGGCGAGCTCGGCTCCGAGGACTGCCACGGTCGCGCGATCTGGGCGCTCGGCACCGTCATCGGGCGGGCGCCAGACCGGGCGCCGCGCTGGCCACGAGCTCTTCCACGCCGCGCTGCCGGTCACGCTCGTTCACGAGCCCGCGCGCCTGGGCACGCGCTGCTCGGCATCGACGAGTACCTGCGCGCCTGCGACGGCGATCGCCGGGCGAGGGCGCGCGCAGCGTCTCGCCGAGCGCCTGCACGACCTCGTGCGACGCAGTCGAACAAATGGCCGGTGGTTCGAGGAGCTCACGTACTCCAACGCGCGCCTGCCCCAAGCGCTCATCGCCTCCGGCGCACGGATGGGCCGGGCCGACATGGTCACGGCCGGCGTGCGTTCGCTCGACGTGGCTGATCGGCGACAGCGCACCGCGGACGGCTTGTTCGCGCCGATCGGCTCCAACGGCTTCCGCGACCCGCGGTGGCGAAGCGGCGCGCTTCGATCAGCAGCCGATCGAAGCGGCCACGAGTCACGGCGTGCCTCGACGCCGAGCAGGTGACCGGCGACCCGACCTGGGCGATACACGCGCGATCGCGTTCGACTGGTTTCTTGGGCAGAACCAGCTCGATCGCTGGCTCTACGACCCCTCGACCGGCGGCTGCCGCGACGGCCTGCACGACGAGCGCCCGAACGAGAACCAGGGCGCCGAATCGACGCTGTCGTTCCTGCTGGCCCTCGTCGACGTGCGCGGTCTCGATCGGCCGGTGAGGAGGACGCGTGGATAAGGTACTGGGTTCGAGACGTTGTTTCACCGCTACGCGGGCAATCCGATCCTGCGCGCCGACCAGTGGCCGTATCCGGCCCATTCGGTCTTCAACCCGGCCGCCACGAGCTGCCTGACGGCACGACGTTGCTGCTCTGCCGGGTCGAAGATCGCCGCGGTCACTCGCATTTGACCGCGGCCCGATCGGCCAACGGCGTCGACGGCTGGGTGATCGACCGAGGCCCCGACGCTCGTCCCCGATCCGACGCACCACCCGGAGGAGCTGTGGGGCATCGAGGATCCCCGCATCACGTACGTCGAGGAGCTGGGCCACTACGCCATCGCGTACACCGCGTTCGGGCAGGGCGGGCCGGGCGTCGCGCTGGCCATGACCCGCGACTTCCGCACCTTCGAGCGCTAGGGCTGGTCATGCAGCCGGACGACAAGGATGCCGCGCTCTTGCCCGTCGCATCAATGGCCACTTCGCGCTGATCCATCGCCCGATCGCACGACGGCGGGGCGCACATCTGGATCTCGTACTCGCCCGACCTTCGGAACTGGGGCGGCCACCGAGCTGTGCTGAAGGCCCGGCGCGGCGGCTGGTGGGACGCCAACAAGATCGGGCTCTCGCCGCCGCTGATCGAGACGCGAAGGGGTGGCTGATGCTCTATCACGGCGTGCGACGGACGGCGGCCGGCGCGCTCTACCGCGTCGGGCTCGCGCTGTTGAATCTCGAGCATCCCGAGCGCTGCCTGCAGCGCGGCGAGCCGTGGGTGTTCGGGCCGGAAGCGCCCTACGAGCTGCACGGCGACGTCGGCAACGTCGTGTTTCCGTGCGGCACGACGCTCGGCGACGACGGCGACACGCTGCACGTCTACTACGGGGCCGCCGACACGAGCATCGGCGTCGCCACCGCCAGCCTGCGCGCCTGCTCTCCTGGCTCGAGGCCAACGGCGCCCCGGATCAGGAATCCGACGCGCCGGCTGCGCCCTGAGGCGACGCACGGTCCGGGGGCGGGATCCATGTCGAACAACCGGATTGCCCCCGGAATTGGCCCGTCGGAAGGCCTCGCGCGGGGCCCGCCCCGCAGTTGTTAAGCCGTCGTAAGAAGTTGTTAAGCCATCGTAAAATGTGGGGTTGCACAGCTGGCCACGCGGCCCGGACCGCGCAACAATTGGATGGGCCGGCGGCGTAGCTTCTTCTGTCCGTCCGCCCAGCACCCCCCATGAACACGACTGTCGAAACGCCCGCCTCCGAAGCCGCCCCGAAATCCCGCTGGAAGCTGTGGGTGATCGGCTTCCTCCTCCTCGGGCCGGGAGCTACGCCGTCTACCGCTTCGGCACCGGTGCGCCGGCCGAGAAGCCGCCGCGCGCAGGGCGCGCGGCGGCGGCCGCGGCGGATTCGGCGGCGGCGGCGGCGGTGCCGCGGCGGCGGTCGCGGCCAGGTCGTGCCGGTCCGCGTCGTCTCCGCCGCGGAGCGCAGAACCTCGACGTCTACCTGCGCGCGCTCGGCACGGTCACGCCGATCAACACCGTCACGGTGCGCACGCGCCTCGACGGCGAGCTGGTCAGGGTGAACTTCACCGAGGGCCAGCGCGTGGCGAAGGGCCAGGTGCTGGCCGAGATCGACGCGCGGCCCTACCAGGTGCAGCTGTCGCAGGCGCAGGGCGCGCTCGAAGAGAACCAGGCCCGGCTGCGCAACGCCCAGACCGACCTCGAGCGCTACCAGAAGCTGCAGCAGGAACAGCTGATCACGGCGCAGCAGGTGGTCGGCCAGGAAGCGCAGGTCCGGCAGCTGAACGGCGCCATCCAGTCGAGCGAGGCGCAGGTCGCGAGCGCCCGCCTCAACCTGAACTACGCGCGCATCGTCGCGCCGATCGACGGGCCGCCTCGGCCTGCGCCAGGTCGATGCCGGCAACATGGTGCGCAGCGGCGACGCCAACGGCATCGTCGTCATCACCCAGATGCGGCCGATCTCGGTGCATCTTCACCGTGCCCGAAACCGAGCTGCCGGCGGTGCTCGAGGCGCTGCGCGCCGATCAGCGCCTGCCGGTCGAGGCCTGGGATCGCGCCGACGCGATCAAGCTCGCCACCGGCGTGCTGCAGACCGTCGACAACCAGATCGACACCGCGACCGGCACCATCAAGCTGCGCGCGACCTTCGAGAACGCCGACGAGTCGCTGTTCCCGAACCAGTTCGTCAACATCCGCCTGCGCGTGCGGACGCTCGACGACGCCACGGTCATCCCGTCGGCGGCCGTGCAGCGCGCGGCGTTCGGCGAGTTCGTCTACGTCGTCAAGCCGGACAGCACCGTGTCGATCCAGCGCGTCACGCTCGGCCCGACCGAAGGCGAGAAGGTGGCGTGACCACCGGCCTCGCGCCGCAGGCGCAGGTCGTGCTCGAAGGCGTCGACCAGCTGACCGAGGGCGCCCGCGTCGAGATCGTGCCCGAGGGCGGCGCGCCGGCGGGTCCGCCGACGGGTCGCCGCCGCGGCGCCGGTGGCCCGGGTGGCCGGCGGCGCCGGCGGGCAGGGTCGCGGCGGCGCGGGTGGCGCCGGCCAGGGCGCGCCCGCGAGGGTGCCCCCGGCCAGGCGGCGCCTGCCACGGGCGCCCCGGGCCAGGGTGGTCAGGGCCCGGCCGGCCAGGGCGGTGAGCGGCCGCGCGGCCAGCGGCCGGCCGGCCAGGGCGGCGGTCAGGGTCAGGGCGGCGCGCGTCCCGGGCCGCGGTCATGAACCTCTCCCGCCCCTTCATCCTCCGGCCGGTCGCGACGGCGCTGCTCATGGCGGCGCTGCTGCTGTCGGGCATCCTCGCCTACCGGCTGCTGCCGGTCTCGGCGCTGCCGCAGGTCGACTACCCGACGATCCGCATCGTCACCTTCTATCCGGGCGCCAGCCCGGAGGTGATGACCAGCTCGGTGACGGCGCCGCTCGAGCGGCAGTTCGGCCAGCTGCCGGGCCTGGCGCAGATGTCGTCGACCAGCTCCGGCGGCGCCTCGGTGATCACGCTGCGCTTCGAGCTCGGCCAAGCCGCTCAGCGTCGCCGAGCAGGAAGTGCAGGCGGCGATGAACGCCGCCAACAGCCTGCTGCCGAACGACCTGCCGCAGCCGCCGGTCTACAACAAGGTCAACCCGGCCGACACGCCGGTGCTGACGCTGGCGGTGACCTCCGGCACCGTGCCGCTGCCGCAGATCTACGACCTGATCGATACGCGCGTGGCGCAGAAGCTGTCGCAGCTGCCCGGCGTCGGCCTGGTCAGCATCGCCGGCGGCCAGCGGCCGGCCGTGCGCATCCAGGCCAACCCGCAGGCGCTGGCCTCGAACGGCCTCAACCTGCAGAGCATCCGCGCGGTCATCGCCGCCGCCAACGTCAACCAGCCCAAGGGCAGCTTCGACGGGCCGCAGCGGTCGTTCACCCTCGACGCCAACGATCAGCTGCGCTCGCCCGAGGCCTACAAGGAACTGATCGTCGCCTACCGCGACGGCGCGCCGATCCGCTTGAAGGACGTCGCCGACATCGTCGACGGCGCCGAGAACCGCCGCCTGCTGGCCTGGGCCAACGAGCTGCCGGCGGTGCTGATCAACGTCCAGCGCCAGCCCGGCGCCAACGTCATCGAGGTCGTCGACCGCATCCAGGAGCTGCTGCCGCAGCTCACCGCCAGCCTGCCGTCGACCCTCGAAGTGGCCGTGCTGAGCGACCGCACCGAGACCATCCGCGCCTCGGTCGAGGACGTGCAGCACGAGCTGATCTTCGCCATCGGCGCTGGTCGTGCTGGTCACGTTCCTGTTCCTGCGCAACGTGCCGGCGACGATCATCCCGAGCATCGTGGTGCCGCTGTCGCTGGTCGGCACCTTCGGCGTGATGTACCTGGCCGGCTTCTCGATCAACAACCTGACGCTGATGGCGCTGACCATCGCCACCGGCTTCGTCGTCGACGACGCCATCGTCATGGTCGAGAACATCGCCCGCCACATCGAGATGGGCGAGACGCCGTTCCAGGCGGCGCTGAAGGGCGCCGAGGAGATCGGCTTCACGCTGGTCTCGCTGACCGTGTCGCTGATCGCGGTGCTGATCCCGCTGCTGTTCATGGCCGACGTGGTCGGCCGGCTGTTCCGCGAGTTCGCCATCACCCTGGCCGTCTCGATCCTGATCTCGCTGGTCGTCTCGCTGACGCTGACGCCGATGATGGCGGCGCGCCTGCTGAAGCACCAGCACGAGCACGAGCAGGGCTGGTTCTATCGCAAGACCGGCGCCGTCCTCGACGGCATCGTCGCCTGGTACGGCTCGCTGCTGCGGGTGGTGCTGAACCACCAGCCGCTGACGCTGCTGGTCGCGGTCGCCACGCTGGTCGTCACCGTGCTCCTCTACATGTGGGTGCCGAAGGGCTTCTTCCCGGTGCAGGACACCGGCGCCATCCAGGTGATCACCGAGGCGCCGCAGTCGATCTCGTTCTCGGCGATGGCCGAGCGCCAGCAGGCGGCGGCGCGCGTCATCCTGCAGGACCCGGACGTGCACGGGCTGTCGTCGTTCATCGGCATCGACGGCGGCAACGCGACGCTCAACAGCGGCCGCATGCTGGTCACGCTGAAGTCGATCGAGTCGCGCTCGCTGACCGCCAACGAGGTCATCGCGCGGCTGCGTGAGCAACGTCGCCAAGGTGCCGGGCATCACCGTCTACTTCCAGCCGGTGCAGGACCTGACCATCGAGGATCGGGTCAGCCGCACCCAGTTCCAGTTCATCGTCGAGGATCCGAACGCCGAGCGGCTCGCCGAGTGGGTGCCGCGGCTGATCGACAAGCTGAAGACCCTGCCGCAGCTCGCCGACGTCGCCAGCGACCTGCAGAACAAGGGCCTGCAGGCGTTCGTCGACATCGATCGCGACGCCGCCAGCCGCCTCGGGGTCAGCGTCTCGGCGATCGACGACGCCCTCTACGACGCCTTCGGCCAGCGCCTGATCTCGACCATCTACACCCAGGCCAACCAGTACCGCGTGGTGCTCGAGGCGTCGCCGCGCTACCAGCTCGGCCCGGATTCGCTCGGCCAGATCCACGTCGCCGCCTCGGTCAGCGGCCAGAGCGCCGCGGCCGGCCAGGGCAGCGGCAGCACCAGCATGCAGATCCCGCTGTCGAACATCGCCAAGGTGGTCGAGCGCGAGACCGCCCTGGTGATCAACCACGCCGGGCAGTTCCCGGCGGCGACGGTGTCGTTCAACCTGGCGCCGGGCGTGTCGCTGGGTGAAGCGGTCGCGGCGATCGAGACCGCGCAGGCGCGAGCTGCAGATGCCGGCCAGTCTCCAGGTGCGCTTCCAGGGCGCGGCGGAAGCCTTCCGCTCCTCGCTCGACAGCACGCTGCTGCTGATCGTCGCGGCCATCGTCACGATGTACATCGTGCTGGGCGTGCTCTACGAGAGCTACGTCCACCCGATCACGATTCTCTCGACGCTGCCCTCGGCCGGCGTCGGCGCGCTGCTGGCGCTGAAGATCGTCGGCACCGACCTGAGCCTGATCGCCGTCATCGGCATCATCCTGCTGATCGGCATCGTCAAGAAGAACGCGATCATGATGATCGACTTCGCCCTCGACGCCGAGCGCAACGACGGCATGTCGCCGGTCGACGCCATCTACCAGGCGGCGCTGCTCCGCTTCCGGCCGATCCTGATGACGACGCTGGCGGCGCTCTTCGGCGCGCTGCCGCTGATGTTCTCCAGCGGCTCGGGCGCCGAACTGCGCCAGCCGCTCGGCCTGGTGATGGTCGGCGGCCTGCTCGTCAGCCAGGTGCTGACGCTGTTCACGACGCCGGTCATCTACCTGTTCTTCGATCGCCTCGGCCGCCGCTGGTCGACGGAGCCGCAGCCGAAGCTGGTCGTCGAAGACGCCCCGGCCTGAGCCTTGCCATGAGCCTCTCCTCTCCCTTCATCAAGCGGCCGGTCGCGACCACGCTGCTCAACCTGTCGGTGGTCCTCGCCGGCGCGGTGGCGTTCACGCTGCTGCCGGTGTCGCCGCTGCCGCAGATCGACTTCCCGGTCATCTTCGTCTCGGCCAACCTGCCCGGGCGCCAGCCCCGAGACGATGGCCTCGACGGTGGCGACGCCGCTCGAGCGCGCCCTCGGCACCATCGCCGGGGTCAGCGAGCTGTCCTCGAACAGCTCGCAGGGGTCGGCCCGCATCAACGTGAGTTCGACCTCGGCAAGGACATCAACGTCGCGGCGCGCGAGGTGCAGGCGGCCATCAACGCCAGCCGCTCGCTGCTGCCGAGCGCCCTGCCGGGCATGCCGCAGTACCGCAAGATCAACCCGTCGCAGGCGCCGATCATGATCCTGGCGCTGACGTCGAAGACGCAGCACGACCAGCGAGATGTACGACCTGGCCTCGACGGTGCTGGCGCAGAAGGTGGCGCAGGTCACCGGCGTCGGCGACGTCACCGTCGGCGGCGGCTCGCTGCCGGCGGTCCGCGTCGAGCTGCAGCCGTACGCGCTGATGCAGTACGGCATCGCCCTCGACGACGTGCGCCGCTCGATCTCGCAGGCCAACCTGCTGCGGCCGAAGGGCGGGGTCGAGGACGCCACCCGCTTCTGGCAGGTCCAGGCCAGCGATCAGCTGACCAAGGCCAGCCGAGTACGAGCCGCTGATCGTCACCTACCGCAACGGCGCCCCGGTCCGGCTGGCCGACATCGCCAAGGTCACCGACGGCGTCGAGGACCGCTTCAACAGCGGCTACTTCAACAACGACGCGGCGGTGCTGCTGATCATCAGCCGCCAGCCCGACGCCAACATCATCGAGACGGTCGACGCCATCACCGAGCAGATGCCGGCGCTGCGCGCCTTCCTGCCGGGCGGCGTCGAGCTGCACGTGGCCAGCGACCGCTCGCCGGCGATCCGCGCCACGCTGCACGAGGCCGAGCGCTCGCTGCTCATCGCCGTCGCCCTGGTCATCGTCGTGGTGCTGCTGTTCCTGGCCAACGTCCGGGCCGCGCTGATCCCGGTCGCGGCCGTGCCGGTCTCGCTGATCGGCAGCTTCGCGGTGATGTACCTGTGGGGCTTCTCGCTCAACAACCTGTCGCTGATGGCGCTGATCGTCGCCACCGGCCTGGTCGTCGACGACGCCATCGTGGTGCTCGAGAACATCTCGCGCCACGTCGAGAAGGGCGTGCCGCCGCTCGAGGCGGCGCTGATCGGCGCCCGCGAAGTCGGCGCCACCCTGCTGTCGATGAACCTGGCGCTGGTCGCGGTGTTCGTCTCGCTGCTGTTCATGGGCGGCATCGTCGAGCGGCTGTTCCGCGAGTTCTCGATCACGCTGGTCGCGGCGATCATGATCTCGCTGGTGCGTCTCGCTGACGCTGACGCCGATGCTGTGCGGCCGCTGGCTGAAGCCGTCGCACGAACGGCCGCACGCGCTGGAAGCGCGGCACCGATCGCGCCTTCGCCGCGCTGCTGCGCGGCTACGACCGCACGCTGGTGTGGTCGCTGAAGCACGCGCCGCTGGTCATCTGCCTGCTCCTCGGCGTCATGGCGCTCAACGTGCGCCTCTACATCGCGGCGCCGAAGAGCTTCCTGCCCAACCAGGACACCGGACAGCTCGGCGGCTTCATCCGCGGCGACGACGGCACGTCGTTCCAGGTGATGCAGCCGAAGATCGAGGTCTACCGCAAGGCCATCCTCGCCGACCCGGCGGTGCAGAGCGTGGCCGGGTTCATCGGCGGCGGCCGCGGCGTCAACAACGCCCAGACCTTCGTCCGCCTGAAGCCGCTCAAGGAGCGCAAGGCGTCGGCGCAGGAAGTGGCCAACCGCATCCGGCTGTCGCTGCCCAAGCTGGCCGGCGCCCGCATGTTCCTCAACCCCGATCAGGACATCCGCTTCGGCGGCGGCGGCGGCAACGCGCAGTACAGCTACACGCTGCTCGCCGACGACATCGTGGCGCTGCGGGTCTGGGGCGCGCGGGTGCGGGCGGCGCTCGCCGAGCTGCCCGAGCTGACCGGCATCGAGGACGAGCTGATCGCCAGCCAGCAGGTCACGCTGAACGTCGATCGCACGACGGCGCGGCAGCTCGGCGTCGGCATGAGCGACGTGACCAACACGCTGAACAACGCCTTCGGCCAGCGTCAGGTCTCGACGATCTACAACGCCCTGAACCAGTACCGCGTCGTCATGGAGGTCGCGCCCGGCTTCGCCCAGGGACCGGAGGCGCTCGATCGGTTGCGCGTCGTCGCCGGCGGCCAGACCGTGCCGCTGTCGTCGTTCAGCTCCTACCAGCACACGGTCGCCCGCGATCGCGTCAACCACTTCCAGCAGTTCGCCTCGACGTCGATCTCGTTCGAGCTGGCGCCCGGCGTCAGCATGAGCCAGGCGACGACGTCGATCGAGCGGGCCGTCGCCCTGCTGGCCATGCCGTCGTCGATCCAGGGCAGCATGCAGGGCAACAGCCGGCTGTTCCAGCAGGCGCAGGGCAACCAGCCGCTGGCCATCCTCGGCACGCTGCTGATCGTCTACATCGTGCTCGGCGTGCTCTACGAGAGCTACATCCACCCGCTGACGATCCTCTCGACGCTGCCGTCGGCCGGCGTCGGCGCGCTGCTGGCGCTGCAGTTCCTGAACACCGAGTTCAGCCTGGTGGCGATGCTCGGCGTCTTCCTGCTGGTCGGCGTCGTGATGAAGAACGCGATCCTGATGATCGACGTGGCGCTGCAGCTCGAGCGCGAGAACGACATCTCGCCCTACGACGCCATCCGCGAGGCCTGCCTGCTGCGCCTGCGGCCGATCCTGATGACCACGCTGGCGGCGCTCCTCGGCGCGCTGCCGCTGATGCTGTTCCAGGGCGAGGGCGCCGAGCTGCGCAAGCCGCTCGGCATCACCATCGTCGGCGGCCTGGTCATGAGCCAGGTGCTGACGCTCTACACGACGCCGGTCGTCTATCTCTACCTCGATCGCCTGCGCCTGTGGAGCGCCGGCCGGCGGGCCCGCCGCACGGCCGCCAAGCTCACGCCGGCGCACGAAGCCTGATCCCGACCAATCGTGCCCGGCGCCAGCAAGGCCGGTTCCTCGGAGCCGGCCTTGTTTCGTCGTCCGCAAGATGGCGCTTCAATCCGGCGCTGAAGAACGGTGCGCCGGTCGCGGTCACCGCGACGGTGGAAGTCGCCTTCAACCTCGCGCGCTAGCCAGCCGCGCGGACCGACGCCGCCGGCGGCCGGGCTGCTACACTCGGCCCGTGTCCGACCCCGCCGACACTGCCGTCGCCCCGACCGTCCGGCCTGACATCTGCCCGGTCTGCGGCGGGCCCGAACGGCTGCGGCCTCGCGGCGGGCGCCAGCACCTGCTGGTGCTTCACCGCGGCCATCCCGGCCGCGGCGCTCGACCGGATCCCCGACGAGGCCCGCGACCGCAGCTGCATCTGCGCGGCCTGCGCCGGTCAGATCGGCGCGGCGCCGGCGTCTCCAGACGAGACCTGACCCGATGGCCGCCCGGTCCTTCTCCGCCACCGTCGACCGCGACGGCACCGGCTGCTTCATCGTCCTGCCCTTCGATCCCAAGGCCGTCTTCGGTACGCGTCCGGGCGCCGGTCACCGTCACCATCAACGGCTACGCGTTCCGCAGCCGCGATCGTGGCGATGGGCGGCCCGGTCTGCATCGGCCTGCGCCGCGAGCATCGCGAAGCCGCCGGCCTGCACGGTGGCGAAACCGTGGCCGTGACGGTCGCGCTCGACACCGCGCCGCGAACCGTCGACGCGCCGGCCGATCTGCTGCGTGCGTTGAAGGCGGCTCCGGGCACGCTGGTGGCCTGGCAGGCGCTGAGCTACACGCACCAGCGCGAGCACGTCGAAGCCATCGAGGACGCCAGGAAGCCCGAGACGCGCGCGCGGCGCATCGAGGCCGCGGTGGCGATGGTGGCCGGGAACCCGAAGGCAGGGGCCGCCCGTCCGAAGGGGTTGGCCAAGAAGCGATGAGCGGCGGCCAGCGCGATTACGCCGCCGGCGCACCCTCGACGGCGCGATCCGGCGCCACCCACTCCGCCCGCGCCCGCACGTCCCGCACCACGTCGAAGCTGTAGGCCCGCTGCGGCAGGTCGCGGTCGTCGCCGAAGCGCTCGAGCGCTGCCCGCACCGCGCCCCAGCGATCGGCCGCACCGCAGGTGCGCACGTGCGCCGCGATGGCCAGCGTCCAGAAGCGCGTCAGCGTCTCGTGATAGCCGCTGGTCGCGGTATGCACGATGCCGCAGGCGCGCGCGAACGCCAGGATGCCGGCCTTGACGATGGCGAACGTCGTGTCCGGATCGTGCGCGAAGGCGTAGTAGGCGCAGACGGCGACGTGGGCGCCGTGCGTCCATTCGCCGCGCGAGACGCGGCCGGCGTGCCAATCGGCGACGAAGATCTCGAGTGTCTCGGGCGTCGCGGCGAACGGGTGCCGTGGTCATTCCGATAGTTTTGATCGTAAGCATATGAACGTCAATACAATCGATTACACTGACGTCACATGCTTGATGCCATCGATTCGAAGGCCATTGTCTCTCTCCAACGAGGACGGCAGGGTGAGCTGGGCCGACCTCGGCTCGGCCCTCGGCCTGTCGGCGCCGGCGGCGGCGGAGCGGGTCCGCAAGCTGGCCGAGAACGGCACCATCCGCGGGTTCGCGGCCGTGCTCGATCCGGACGCGGCCGGCTTTCCCGTGCTGGCCTTCGTCGCGGTGACCCTGGCGTCGCAGGGGTCGCGGGCCGCGTTCCTCGAACGCGGTCCGCCGCCACGAGCTCATCCAGGAGTGCCATCACGTCGCCGGCGACGACGACTTCCTGCTGAAGGTGCGGGCGCGGAGCCTCGGCGAGCTCGAGGCCGTGCTCGCCGACGAGCTGAAGGGCCGGCTCGGCATCGCACGGACACGGACGACGATCGTGCTGGGCACGGCGAAGGAGACGACGCGACTGCCGGTCGAGGTGGCCGGCCAGGTGGGGCGGCCGTCGACGAAGACCCGTCGTCGGCGCCGATCGCCGGTTGCCACGGGGAACCAGCCGCGATAGGTTGGGCCCCCCGAGCACAACGGAGATCACGCGCATGGTGCTGACGCTGGTTCGATGGCCCGGTGACGTGCGAACGGGCCCCGCCCGTCTGCCGTCGCGCCAACAGCCGCGTCACCGTGCCGATGAGCCAGGTGGTCGGCCCGGCCACGCCGTCAGGTGTGTGGTTCGGCACGCTGGTGGCCAGCGACGGGCCGCCGATCGTCGTCGAGCGCGCGATCTACGGCAACCACGACGGCGTCCTCTGGTCGGCGGGCAGCGCCGCCCTCGGCACGCCGCTCCCCTGATCGCCTGCCGTCCACCTCGCCCCTTGGAGCCTCGATGATCCACGCGCTCACCCGCCGCGTCGTTCCGCTGATCGCCTGTCTCGGCTTCGCGATGCCGGCCGCGGCGCAGCAGACGCGCGTCACCGTCGCCCTGAACGGCGCCCAACCCAACGGCGCGAACGGCGTCGGCGTGCTCTCGGCGGACGGGCGCTTCGCGGCGTTCGAGTCGGCGGCGTCGAATCTCGTCATCGGCGACATCAACGGCTCGACCGACATCTTCGTCCGCGATCTGATCCTGGGCGAGACCACGCGGGTCAGCGTGGCGCAGGACGGTCTCCAGCGGGTGGGCGACAGCGGCACCGACTTCGACGCCTCGACCGACGGTACCGGGCAGCTGGACATGAGCGACGACGGCCGCTACGTCGTCTTCACCTCGCGCGCCCCACTCGCGGCCGGTGACGCCGCCTTCTGTACGTTCGACGGCCAGACCGGCAACTGTCCCGACATCTACCTCCGCGACCGCACCAACGGCACGACGACGCGGGTGACGACGGGGCTCGGCGGCGCCGAGCCGAACGGCGCCAGCCACGATCCGCGGATCAGCGGTGACGGCCGCTGGGTGGTCTACGAATCCGCGGCGTCCAACCTCATGGCGGGCGACACCAACGAAGTGACCGACGTGTTCCTGTTCGATCGACAGGTCGGGACGACCGCGCGGGTCAGCGTCGCGTCGGGAGGTGGCCAGGTCGACCTGCCGAGCAACGGCCCGTCCATCAGCACCGACGGCAACGTCATCGCCTTCGTCTCCGCCTCGACCCTGCTGAGCGCCGACACCGACACGGTCACCTGCGAGCGCGAGCCTCCCGCCTGCCGGCGTCCCTTCGTCGTCGATCGACTCGCCGGCACCACCAGCCGCGTCCCGGCCCCGCCGATCGTGACCAGCCGGCGTGTTCACGCTGCAGGGCGTGCCGACCACCGTCACCTATCGCGTCGACGCCGACCAGGTGTTCGTCGCGCCGGACGGATCCAGCGTCGCCGTCAACGCGCGCAGCGTCCCCAGCTCGCTCGCGGCGCCGACCAGCGTCGGCTCGGAGAACTGGATCGCCGACCGCTCGCTCGGTCGGATTACCTACAGCGGGCCGGGCCGGGCGTTCGGCAGCTGGGACGGGCGTCGGTTCACCTACCGGGGGCTGAGCCTCACCCCGGTCGTCACCGGCGCGATCGGCGTCTCCGACGTGATCAACGGCCTCGACGATCCAACGATGATCATCACCGCGCAAGCCGGCGCGTCCATCGGCAACGCCAGCGCGAACGGCCGCTTCGTGATCTTCCAGACCAACGTCGCCGGCGTCCCCGGCGACATCGACGGCGCCGTCGACGTCTACGTCCTCGACCGCGACACGGACGGCGACGGCATGGCCAACACCTGGGAGACGCTCTTCGGCCTGAACCCGGCCAGCCAGGCCGACGCCGCGGCCGACCCCGACACCGACGGCGTCACCAACCTGGCCGAGTTCCAGCGCGGCAGCCACCCGCGAGGCACGCACACGCGCTACCTGGCGGAAGGCGCGAGCAACAGCTTCTTCCAGACCACGCTCAGCGTCGCCAACCCGGGCACGACGGCGACGACGGTGGTCGCCCGCTTCCTCGGCGACAACGGCCGCGGCTGGGCGGCGCCGCTGCCGATTCCGGCGCGGCAGCAGCGCAACATCGTCGCCGACGGCCGCTTTGCGGCGTCGTTCTCGACGGTGATCGAATCCGATCAGCCGACCGTCGCCGATCGCGTCATGACCTGGGGCGGCGGCTACGGCAGCCACTCGGAAACGGCGACCGCGGCGCCGTCGACGACCTGGTTCCTCGCCGAAGGCGCCACGCACGGTCGGTTCCAGCTGTTCTACCTGCTGCAGAACCCGGGCGCGACGCCGGCCCAGGTCCAGGTGACCTATCTGCGGCCGACGCCGCGCGTTCCGATCAGCGTGTCCTACACGATCGCCGCGGAGGCCCGCCTCACCATCCCGGTCGACGCGGTGGCCGGGCTCGCCGAAACCGACGTCTCGGCCCGCATCACCTCCGACGTGCCGATCCTGGTCGAGCGCTCGATGTACATGAACACGGAGAACCCGGCGATCGTCTTCGGCGCCGGGCACGCCGGAGCCGGCGTGACCGCCACCAACACCCGCTGGTTCCTGGCCGAGGGCGCCACCGGCAACTTCTTCGACATGTTCTACCTGATCGCCAACCCCTCGACGCAGGCGACCCAGGTCCAGGTGACCTACCTGCTGCCGACCGGCGCGCCGATCGTCAAGACGTACAGCGTCGCCGCGCAGAGCCGGCTCACGATCGGGGTCGACGACGAAGATGCGCGGCTGCTGAACACGCCGGTGTCGGCGATCCTCGAATCGCAGAACGGGGTCGGCATCGTGGTCGAGCGCTCGATGTGGTGGCCGGGCCAGGGCCAGTGGCAGGAAGGCCACCTGTCGGCGGGCTCGACGGCGACGTCGCGACGCTGGGCCGTCGCCGGCGGCGTGTCCGGCAACGGCAGCGAGACCTTCGTGCTCATCGCCAACACGTCCGGCTTCGCCGGCACCGCGACGCTGACGGTGCTGCGCACCGAGGACGGCCCACTCACCACCCACACCGTCGCCCTGCCGCCGAACAGCCGCGTCAACGTCCCGGCCGGCGCCGTCCCCGGCCTCCTCCAGAACGGCAGCGCGGTCTTCGGCATGCTCATCGAGAGCGACGGCCCCGAGATCGTGGTGGAGCGGGCGACCTACAGTGATGTCGGCGGCATGGTGTGGGCCGCCGGCCACGCGTCGCTCGGCACGCCGCTGCCGTAAGGTGGCGGACGTGGAGGCCGGCGCCGCGGCCGGCCGCGCTCAGGCGCGCGCGTGCGGGCCGAGCCAGAACAGGGTGGCGTCGCCGCCGCTCGTCCGCAGCGCGACCAGCGCGTAGAGCGACGTCGCCCAGTTGCCGAGCACGAAGATGGCGACCACCCATCCCGCCGTGCGCAGCATCGACCGCTCGCGCGCCGCGATCCAGCCGGCGAACAGCGCCCCGCCGGCGTAGACGTCGATCACCGAGATGACGCCCCACGGCAGGCGCATGATCACCCGCCCCTCGCGCCACAAGTCGCCGGCGACGAATCCGTAGGTGATCGCCGCGGTCATGGTCACCAGGCAGCCGCCGATCAGCAGTTCACGTCCGCGCATGGCATTCCTCCCGTCGTGTCTTTGGATGTCCGGTGGCCGAACCGGTAGTGCGCGACACCCCATTCGGTGCCGCCGGCCGTCGCGAAGAGCTCGGCGCAGGCGAGGAAGAACAGCCGCCAGCGACCGGAGCGCGAGCGGCCCGCCGCCCGCGGCGCCGGCCAGGATGTGCGTCAGGTCGTCGCGGTGCGCGTCGAGATTGCGCGAGCCAGGCATTGGCGGTGCGCGCGTAGTGCTCGCCGCCCCAGCGCCATTGCGCCTCCAACGTCAGCGGGCTCGGCACCGACGGCAGCAGGTCGAGGCTCGGCATCTGCCCGCCGGAGAAGAAGTGACGCCCCATCCAGTTGTCGTCGCCGGCCGTGTCGAACGGGTAGGCGAAGCGGCGGTGACAGAAGACGTGGACGAACAGCGCCCCCTCCGGTTCGAGCCAGCCGGCGATACGGGCCAGGAGCGCCTGGTAGTTGCGCACGTGCTCGAACATCTCGACCGACACCACGCGATCGAAACGACCGGCCGGCGTGTAGTGGCTGACGTCCGCCGTCTCGACGACCAGGTTGCGCAGGCCGCGACGGCGCGCCGCGGCCTCGATGAAGGCCCGCTGCGTCGTCGAGTTGGAAACCGCGACGATGGCGCTGCCCGGGAACCGGTCCGCGGCTTCGAGGGCCAGCGAGCCCCAGCCGCAGCCCAGCTCGAGGATCCGCATGCCGTCGACGATGCCGGCGTGGGCGATGGTCAGCTCGAGGGCGGCCTCCTCGGCTGCCGTCAGCGTCTCGACGCCGTCGCCCCACCAGCCGCAGCTGTACTTCAGGCGCGGACCGAGCACGCGCTGGAAGAACGCCGCCGGCACCTCGTAGTGCTGGGCGTTGGCCAGCGCCGGGACGAGGGCGATGTCCGCGGCCGCCAGACCGCGCACGACAGCGGCGGTGGCCTGGGCATCGGTCGCGGCGCCGCGGCGCCGGCGCTCGTCGCGCAGCCGACGGGCACACGCCTGGCGAATGCCCCAGCGCAGCAGCGGATCCGGCAGCCAGCCGCCCTCGGCCAGCGCGATCGCCGTCGCGAGCGCGCTCATGGCCGTCTCCTCTGCCCTGGGATCGGGTGCCGGCGGCCACGGCACGAAGGCGCTCGTGGTGCGCTGGTAGGCGCGATAGGCGTCGCCGCGGCTGCGGATCGCCTGGGCCTCGGTCGGCGGAATACCGGTGACGCGGGTGATGGTGTAGCCCATCGCCGCCACCCCGGCGAGCGGCATCCACCACAGCGGCGAGTGGACCGCGAGGGCGACGTAGCCCCACCAGTGCAGCCACTCGAAGAAGTAGTTGGGATGGCGCGAGTAGCGCCACAGGCCCGCCTGGCAGACGCGGCCGCGCTGCCGCGGATCGGCGCGGAACGCGGCCAGCTGCCGATCGGCGATGGCCTCGCCGCCCAATCCGACCAGCCACACCACGACGCCGATGCCGTCGAGGAGGCCGAGCGGACGCGGCACTGCGCCCCGCCGCCAGCATCGGCAGCGCGAAGAGCACCGCGGCCACGCGCCTGCAGCTGGAAGAACACCAGCAGCCGGCGATCCGCGGCCGCGCCCCAGTCGCGCCGCATCTGCTGATACCGGCCGTCCTCGTCCTCGACGGCCACGCGCTGCCACAGATGGAGGCCCAGCCGTGCGCCCCACGTCGCCGCCAGCGCGGCGACCACCAGCCGGCGCGGCCACGCGCCGTCGGCCGCCAGCGCGAACGCCGCGCCGAGCCCTCCCGTCGCGAAGGACCAGGCGACGTCGACGATGCCGGCGTTGCGGGTGCGCCGCTGCACGAGCCACACCGCGGTCATCAGCGCGGCTGCGGCGGCCCATCCGACCGACACGATGGCCAGGACGCTCATGCGAGGTCCCCGGGCGTCGTCGTGCGCATGGTCAGCGCCGGCCGCCGCACGACGTGCGCCGCGACGTCGTCCCAGGCCGACGCCGCATGCCGCAGCGGCCGTGTCAGCAGCATCTGGACGACGCTGGTGCAGTGTTCGGCGAAGCCCGCCTCGCAGTAGGCCAGGTAGAACTCCCACAGGCGGACGAAGCGCTCGTCGTAGCCGAGGCGCCGTGCGTCGTCGCGCCGGGCGAGGAATGCTTCCCGCCACAGCCGCAGCGTGCGGGCGTAGTGCGGCGACAGGTCCTCGACGTGCAGCACGCTGAGGTCGGTGCCGGCCCCGATCGCCTGCGCGATGGCGCCCAGCGAGGTCAGCGCGCCGCCGGGAAACACGTAGCGCTGGACGAAGTCGGCCGACCGCAGGTAGGCGCGGTAGCGGTACTCGGGCAGGACGATGCCCTGCAGCAGCATCTGTCCGCCTGGCGCCAGGCGCGCGGCGCAGGCGGCGAAGTAGTCCGGGAGGTAGCGCGCGCCGACCGCTTCGATCATCTCGATCGACACCAGCCGGTCGAACGTTCCGCGCAGGTCGCGATAGTCCTCGAGCAGCACGGTGACGCGATCGCCCAGGCCGGCCGCCGCGACGCGCGCCGTGGCCACGTCGTACTGGGCCCGCGACACGGTGGTCGTCGTGACGTGGCAGCCGTAGTGCCGGGCCGCGTGCAGCGCGAAGCTGCCCCACCCGCCGCCGATCTCCAGGATGCGATGGTCGGCGTCGAGCGCCAGCTTGCGGCAGACCAGATCGAGCTTGGCGACGCTGGCCTCGTGCAGCGACGCGTCCTCGCGCTCGAAGACGCCGCACGAGTAGGTCATGGTCTCGTCGAGGAAGAGGGCGAACAGGTCGTTGCCGAGGTCGTAGTGCTCGCGGATGTTGCGGCGGCTGCCGCGGCGATTGTTGCGGCGCAGCCGGTGGCCCACCGTCGTCGGCAGGTTCAGGGCCCGCGCCAGGACCGACTCGAAGCGATCGGCCGCGTCCAGGTTGGCGGCCAGGATGCGCAGCGCCGCCGGCAGGTCGTCGGCGGTCCACTCGCCGCGCAGGTAGGCCTCGGCGCCGCCCAGCGATCCGCCGAGGACGAGCCGCCGGTAGGCGGCCGGCGAGGCGATGGTGATGGTCGCCGCCAGGTCGGATTGGCCGTCGCCGCCGAACGTCTCGCGCCGCTGGCCGTCGACGACCGTCAGCCGGCCGTGCCGCAGCCCGGCGAAGCCGCGCCGGGCAAGGGCCGCCCAGACGCCCGGCACCGGCGAAGGCCGATATCGCACTCATCGGTCGCCTCCCGTCGCCACCGGGATGGGCGTGGAACGGCGCGCCGCGCCACCACAGGCGCAGCGCCTGCCAGTAGATCGCCGGCGACGACCTGAGCGGTCTGAAGCCGGGAAGCGGACGAGCACGCCGGCAAGCGAGCGACCGTCGATGGGAAGCCGCCGGAGCGTCAGCGTCGCCACGAAGACCGGGTCGCCAGCCGGCGTGGCGGCGCGCGTCGACGCCGCGATGCGCACGCCGAGCGAGGCGCCCGGGTCGACCGATCCGCCAGTCGTAGTCGAGCGCCATCGGCAGGAAGGGCGACACGTGGAACGCCTTGGCGTGGCGCGCGATCAGGGCGTCGCCGCCGCAGCGTGCGCCCGCGTCGTCGACGTCACCGCCGGCAGGACGTACTGGTGACGCTCGCCCCACGGCGTGTTGGTCACGTCGGCGACCACGGTGTCGATGCGCTCGCCGGCCGCGTCGAAGCAGTAGAACAGGCTGAGCGGGTTGAAGACGTAGCCGGCGTAGCGCGGATGCGTCAGCAGGCGGATGGGCCCGGCCGGCCGGGTGCCGAGGCGGCTCGCGACCAGGGCGCGCACGGCATCGGCGAGCGGCTGCGTCGGGCGGGCCGAGATGATTGGTCCGGCGCACCCAGGCCAGCGCCGGCCGACCGGTCGACCAGCACCAGCGTCCGCGGAACACGTCGTCGAGCTCGTCGAGGTCGAGGTAGAGCATCGCCAACGGGAACCGGAAGGCGTGCCGGAGGTCGCCGTGCGCGCTGGTGCGTCACCCAGCCTTCGTAGAGGCAGCTCTCCATCAGTCCAGCCCTTCCCCGAACGCGGCCGTCACGGCCAGCGCGCTGCGGACGCCGTCCTCGTGGAAGCCGTAGCCCCAGTATGCGCCGCAGTACGACGTGCGGCGGCGGCGGATCAGCGTCGCGTGCTGCGCCTGGGCGTCGACGCGCGCGGCGCTGAAGATCGGATGGGTGTAGGTGAAGCGGGCGATCTCGGCGCCGGGCGCGATGGCCTCGACCGGGTTCAGCGTCACGCAGTACTGCTGCGGCGTCTCGAGGTGCTGCAGGCGGTTCATGTGATACGTCACCGCCGGCAGGGCGCCGTCATCGGCCGCCACCCGATAGTTCCACGCGGCCCAGGCGCGGCGGCGGCGCGGCAGCCAGCCGGCGTCGGTGTGCAGGACGGCGGTGTTCGGTGCGTAGGGACACGCCCCGAGCAGCTGCCGCTCGTCCATCGACGGATCCTCGAGCAGGTGCAGGGCCTGGTCGGCGTGGCAGGCCATCACCACCTCGTCGAAGCGCTCGACGCCGCGGGCGCTGCGCACGGCGACGTGGTCGGCGGCGCGCCGGATGCCGTGGACCGGCGTCCGCAGCCGAAGCTGCGCCGGCGGACTGCGCCACCAGGGCTTCCACGTAGCGGGCGCTGCCGCCGCGCACGACCTTCCATTGCGGCCGATCACGCACGGTGAGCAGGCCGTGGTTGGCGAAGAAGGTCATGACGAACCCGACCGGAAAATCGAGAAAGGTGCCGGTCGGACACGACCAGATCGCAGCGCCCATCGGCAGCAGGTAGTGGTCACGGAAGCGGCGGCCATAGCCATGGGCGGCCAGGAAGCTGCGGACCGAGGCGCGGCCGGCCCGGATCGCCTGGCCGGCGCCGTCGCGGTTGAAGCGCAGGATGTCGCGCAGCATGCCCAGGAACGGCGGGCTGACCAGGTGCCGGCGATCGGCGAAGAGGCCGTTCAGCGACGTGCCGTTGTATTCGAGGCCGCTGCGGTCGCAGCGGACGCTGAAGCTCATCTCGGTGTCGCGGCTGGCGACGCCGAGCCGATCGAGGAGCCGGGTGAACGACGGGTAGGTGCGATCGTTGAACACGATGAAGCCGGTGTCGACCGCGACGGCGCCGTCGGGCGTGTCCACGGCGACGGTGCGGACGTGGCCGCCGGCATCGGGCTCGGCCTCGAACAGCGTCACGTCGTGGCGGCGGCCGAGCACGAAGGCCGCTACCAGACCGGAGACGCCGCCACCCACCACTGCGACCTGCACCCTGGCATCGTCAGGGCTTCGTCCAGGTGTTGTCAATGACATGTCCTGGACAAAGGCTGGACATGGACAAAACAAGCCCCGGTCCGCTACTGTGCGCGAATGTCGGAGTCGCGCTACCCGATCGGCGCCGTCGCGGTACTGACCGGCCTCACCGTCGACACGCTGCGCGCCTGGGAGCGGCGGCACCAGGTGGTCACGCCGTCCCGCGACGAGCGCGGCCGCGTCTACGGCGACGCCGACGTGCGGCGGCTGCAGCTGGTGGCGGCCGCCGTGTCGCGCGGACACGCGGTCGGCCGGCTGGCACGGCTCGACGACGCGGCCCTGACCGCGCTGCTCGAGACGCCGAACCCGATTTTCGGCGCCGCCCTGCCGGCCGATCCGGCGACGGCGCCACGGCGGCCGCGGCGCGGCGGCATCGTCCAGGAGCCGGCGGCCGGCCTCGGCGCCCCGCTCGGCCGCGTCCTCGCCGCCCTGCGGCGGTTCGACGCCAGTGAGGTCGAGCGCGAGATCGGCCGCGTCGCCGCCGCGCTGCCGCCACGCGATCTCGTCCACGCGTGGGTGCTGCCGCTGATGCGCCACACCGGCGTCGAGTGGCACGACGGCCGGCTGTCGACCGGCGCAGGAGCACCTGCTGTCGGCGGTGCTGCGCAGCCTGCTCGGCGGCGTCATCCGGGCCATGCCGCACGCGCCGAAGCGGCCGAACCTGCTGATGACGACGCTGCCGCGCGACCGGCACGAGTTCGGCATCCTCGGGGCGGCGCTGCTGGCGGCGCTCGCCGGCGTCCGCGTGACCTATCTCGGCGTCGAGCTGCCGGCGGACGAGGTGGTCGACGCGGCCCGTCGCAGCGGCGCCTCCGCCGTCGTGCTCGGCCTGACCTACACCGAGACGCGGGCCCGCGCCGCCGCCGACATCGATCGCATCGCGCGCCGGCTCCCCGGCGGCATCGAGCTCTGGCTCGGCGGCGCCCTCGCGGCGGAGCTCGGCGCGTCTGCGCCGGCGGCGCTGGTCTTCCAGCGACCTGACGGCGTTCGAAGCGGCGCTGGCCCGCCTGGGCGGCCGGGTCTGACAGCGGCGGCCGACCGGCGTAAAGTGGGACGGAGGTCGACGCCATGTCCCGCTTCCAGACGATTGTCGCCGCTCTCGACTTCAGCGATGCCGCCCCCGACGCCCTCGACGCCGCCCTGGCCATCGCGGCCGCGGACGCCGGCAGCCGCGTTCACCTGGTCCACGTGGTGCCCAGCCCGATTCCGGCCCTGTGGACCGACGACGTGCCGCCGCTGGACGCCCGGGCGGCCGAGCACGTCTCGACCGACGCCGCCCTCAAGCAGCTGGCGACGCTCGCGGTGAGTCGCGCGCTCGACCCGGACAGCGTCACCATGGCCGTGTTCGTCGGAGCCGCGGCGCACGAGATCGTCCGCTACGCCGAAGAGCACGCGGCCGACGTCGTCGTGCTGGGATCGCACGGCCACGGCCTGGTGCGGCGCCTCCTCCTCGGCAGCGTAGCCGACACCGTCGTCCGCCAGGCACCGTGCGCGGTCCTCGTGGTGCCACATCGGACGCTGCGCGGCGCCGCGCCGCCGCCGCCCGCGGCCGACATCCCAGCGCTTCCGTAAGGCGCGTCCCATGCGCTTCGCGGATCGCCTCGAGGCCGGGCGCGCGCTCGCCGCCCGGCTGCGCACCTTCGCCGATCGCGACGACGTCGTCGTGCTCGGCCTGCCGCGCGGCGGCGTGCCGGTCGCCGCCGAAGTGGCGTCGCGTCCTCGCCGCCCCGATCGACGTGCTGCTGGTCCGCAAGCTCGGCGCACCTGGCCAGCCGGAGCTGGCCATCGGCGCGATCGCCGAAGGGGACGTCGCGCTGGTCAACGACGACGTCCTCGACAGCCTGGGCCTGGGCCGCGACGCGATCGAGCGGGCGATGGCGCGCGAGCGCCCGGAGCTCGAGCGTCGCCTGCGCGTCTACCGCGGCGAGCGCCCCGCCGTGGCGCTCGCCGGCCGCACCGTCGTCGTCGTCGACGACGGCCTGGCGACCGGGGCGTCGATGGACGCGGCCTGCCGGGCGGTCGCCGCTCGCGGCGCGGGCCGCATCGTCGTGGCCGTGCCGGTCGCGGCGGCGCGAGGCCTGCGGACGCCTCCGTGCCGTCGCGCATGAGGTGGTCGCCCTCGTGACGCCGTCACCGTTCTGGGCCGTCGGCGCGTGGTACGCGGACTTCGAGCCGACTACGGATGAGGAGGTGGTCGCCGCGCTTGCGGCGGCGACGCGATCGACGCGGTAAGATCGCAGGGCGCGCTGCCAGGAGGTCCCCCATGTTCCCGCGCTCCTCTCCGCTCCGTCGTCCGCTCGCGCTCGTCGTCGCGCTCGTCCTGTCCGGCCTGCCGGCGATCGCCGCCGCGGAGCCGCCGGTGCCGCCGGCCCGTCCGGCCACGCCGATCGCCGACAGCGCGGCGCGCGCCGCCCTCATGCAGCGCTACGGCCGCGGCCGTGGCGGCAGCGATGCGGTCAAGTGGACCGGCTTCGGCCTGCTCGCCGGCGGCGCCGGTCTCATCGCCCTCGGCGCGGTGCTCGACGACAGCGACTGTTTCGAGACCGACATCTCGGGCGGCGATTGCCGGAACGCCCGGCGGGCCGCCTTCCTCGCCGGCGGCGTCATGGCCGGCGTCGGCATCGGCATGCTGGTCATCGCCAGCCACGACGGCGGCGGCGGACGTGGTCGCGGCCGGGGCCGCGGCCGCGGCCGCTACACCGAGGTCGGCATCCGCGAAGGGCGCGCGGTGGTCCAGGAGCGCATCGTCTTCTAGCGGCGTGGACGTCCGCCGCACGAACGACTCCGGAGTGCCCAGAACCGACTCCAGGCAGTCAGATTCTCAACGTCCGACCGTCGTTCGCTGCCGTGACCGGCAGACTTGGGAGTTGCGTGCCCTCGTCGCACTTCGGGAGTTAAGATGTCGCCTCCCCCCCGCGGAGTCGACATGATGCACACCGTTCCCGGCGGCTCCGGCCGCCGCTCGTTCCTGCACCACACCACGCTCGGGCTCACCGGCGGCCTGCTGGCCGCCGGCACCCGTCCGCTCTGGGCCCAGGGCGCCAACGCCGGCCCCGAGGGGCCCAAGGGCCTGAAGATCAAGACGTGCGAGGCCGTGCTCCTCACCGGCGTGCGCGGCTACGGGCCGTGGCTCTTCTGCCGGGTCGAGACCGAGGACGGCCTGGTCGGCTGGGGCGAAGGCACCAACTTCCCCGGCGTCCAGCCGATCGCCGCCGCCATCCGCAACCTGAGCACGATCGTCGTCGGCGAGAGTGCCTGGAACATCGAGCAGCTGTGGAACCGCATGTACCGGTTCCTCTACTACAACGGCATGGGCGGCGTGGTGCTCGCCGCCATCAGCGCCATCGACATCGCGCTCTACGACATCGTCGGCCAGAAGCTCGGCGTGCCGGTCTACCAGCTCCTCGGCGGCAAGGTCCAGGAGCGCCTGCGCGTCTACGCCAACGGCTGGACGGAAGGCGTCGAGAAGAGTCCGGCGTCGTACGCCAAGCGCACCAAGGAGCTGGTCGCCAAGGGCTACACCGGCTGCAAGTTCGATCCGTTCTCCGGTTCACCGATGAACCGCGAGGTGACGCAGCCGCAGCTGCGCGAGGCGGTGGCGCTGGTCAAGGCGATTCGCGAGGCCGGCGGCCCCGACTACGACATCGCCATCGACGTGCACGCGCGCTGGAACACCAAGTCGACGATCGAGATCATCCGCGCCATCCAGGGCTTCCGCCTGTTCTTCTACGAGGAGGCGGTGCCGCCCGAGAACATCGACGCGATGGTCGAGGTGCAGCGCAACGTCGACGCGCCGCTCGCCACCGGCGAGCGCATCTTCGGCCGGCACGGCTTCCGCGAGCTGCTCGAGCGGCAGGCGGTCCGCATCATCCAGCCGGACATCGCCCGCACCGGCGGCATCACCGAGTTCAAGAAGATCGCGGCGATGGCCGACTCGTATTACATCCCGGTGGCGCCGCACAACCCGAACGGCCCGATCTGCACCGTGGCGTCGATTCACGCCTGCGTCTCGATCCCCAACTTCCTGATCCTCGAGTTCTTCGAGCCCGACGAAGCGATCTTCAACGAGATCATCCCGGGCGGCCTGCGCGGCGACCGCGGCTCGATCCCGCCGATCGAAGGGCCGGGCCTCGGCATCCGGATCACCGACGATTTCCTGAAGAAGCACGCCTTCGACGAGAAGAAGACCGACGAGATGGAGAAGCGGGTGTTCGACACGATTACGTTCCGCTGACGGCGGCGGCCATCGATCGCCGCACTCAGAGGAACCGAGGAGCCAAGGAACCAAGCAACCAAGGAACCAAGCAACGTCGCGGCGACGCATTGAGGCGTTGGGAATTGCGAGTGCCTTGGTCGTTGACCGTTGGCGTTGTCTTGGTCCTGGTCTTGGTTGTCCTTGGTCCCTTGGTCCCTTGGTTCCCCTGGTTCGCTTGGAAGCTCGCCGCCGCCCGCTGAAAGCGTCCGGCACGCAGTTCATCCCCGGACCGGCGGCAGCGGCGAGGCGCCGCGTTATGCTGACGGGCATGACCACCACCCGCCAGCCGCGGCCGGTCCGCGCCGCGCCGCCGCGCTCATCCTCGCCGCCGTCGTCGCCGCGCCGCACAGCGCGCTGTTCCTGGCCCAGGCCCAGCCGGCCCCGCCGGCCGCCGCGACGCCCGCGCGCTCCCGGCGTGGGTCGTCAAGAGCAACGAGCTCGCCAAGATCTGGCTGGACGCGCAGGCCAAGCTGTCGCCCGAGGGCGCCGGGCAGACCGGCCTCGAAGGCTACGACGAGGCCATCACCGACATCACGCCCGGCTACCAGGATCGGGCCAAGGCCATCGTCGACGCGGCGCTGGTCGACGCTGCGCGCGAAGCACGCCGCCGAGACCGATCCGCAGGTCAAGCAGGACCTGGCGATCATGATCGCGGACGCCGCAGGACACGCTCGACGGCTTCGCCGTCCAGAAGAAGCACTTCGTCCCGTTCTTCAACGTCGCCGGCGGCGTCTTCGGCGGCCTGCGCGGGCTGCTCGACGACCAGGTGCCGCCGGCGCGGCGGCAGGCGGCGCTGGTGCGCCTGAAGAAGTACGTCGGCGTCGGCTACCCGGGCGGGCCCTACGCCAAGCTGGCGGAGGCCGAGACGCGGGCGCGGATGAACGAGCCCGGGCTGCTCTTCCCGGCCAAGGCCGCCGTCGAGCGCAGCCTGGCCGACAGCGCCGCCTTCGTCGACGGCATCCCGGCGCTGTTCGACAAGTACGGCATCAAGGGCTACGAGGCGGACGTCGCGCTGCTCAAGACGCAGCTCGCCGCCTACGACGCCTTCGTGCGCGGAGACGATCCTGCCCAAGGCACGCACCGACTTCCGGCTGCCGCCCGAGGTCTACGCCCGCAACCTGCGGCAGTACGGCGTCGACATCCCGCCGGCGCAGCTCGCCGAAGATGGCGCACGAGGCCTTCGACGCCATCCAGAAGGAGATGAGCGCGCTCGCGCCCGAGGTCGCCAAGGCCAAGGGCTGGACCGTCACCGACTACCGCGACGTGATCCGCGAGCTGAAGAAGCAGCAGCTGGTCGGCGAGGCCATCCTGCCCCACTACCAGTCGCGGCTGAAGGATCTCGAGACGATCATCGCCCGCGAGAAGCTCGTGACGCTGCCGTCGCGGCCGGCCCGCATCCGCCTGGCCTCGGCGGCCGAGACGGCGGCGTCGCCGGCCCCGAACATGCGGCCGCCGCGCCTGATCGGCAACACCGGCGAGCAGGGCGAGTTCGTGCTGCCGCTGAACGTGCCGTCGACCGACGGCACGACGCTCAAGAGCGACGACTTCACCTTCGAGGCGGCGTCGTGGACGCTGACCGCGCACGAGGCGCGGCCCGGCCACGAGATGCAGTTCGCCGGCATCGTCGAGGCCGGCGTGTCGACGGCGCGGGTGCTGTTCTCGTTCAACAGCACCAACGTCGAGGGCTGGGGCCTCTACTCCGAGAAGATCGTGCAGCCGTACATGCCGCCCGATGGCCGCCTGATCTCGCTGCAGCACCGGCTGATGCGCGCCGCCCGCGCCTTCCTCGATCCCGAGCTGCAGGCCGGGACGATCACCCCGGAGCAGGCGGCCACGGTGCTGGCCGAGCAGGTGGTGCTGTCGCCGGCGATGGTCCGCCAGGAAGTCGACCGCTACACGTTCCGCGGGCCCGGGCCAGGCGACGTCGTACTTCTACGGCTACACGCGGCTGCTCGAGCTGCGCGCCGCGGTCGAGAAGGCGCTGGGCCCGAAGTTCGACCAGAAGGCCTTCCACGACGCGATCCTGGCCCAGGGACTGCTGCCGCCGGACCTGATGCGCGACGCGATCATGAAGCATTTCGGAGTGCGCTAGCGTAGTCTGGGGAGGGGGTTGGCCCCCGGCCATGAGCGACGTCACCACCCCAGAATCCCCCGGACCTGCCCAGACCGAAGTCGGCAGCTACTTCGTCGCCAACTATCCGCCGTTCTCCGTCTGGACGCCGGAGGCGGTCGCGACCGAGGCGCCTGCCGGCCCTGCACCGCGCCGCCGGTGCCGGGCACGCCGCTCGGGCTCTACCTGCACATCCCGTTCTGCCGGAAGCGCTGCCACTTCTGCTACTTCCGCGTCTACACCGACAAGAACGCCGAGGAGGTCGAGCACCTACCTCGATCTGCTCGCGCGCGAGTGGGAGCTCTACGCCGCCACTGCCGGCCATCGCCGGGCGGCACGCTCGACTTCGTCTACTTCGGCGGCGGCACGCCGTCGTTCCTGTCGACGACGCAGCTGCAGGCGGCCTGGTCACGCGCCTCAAGGCGGCGACGCCGTGGGACCGCGCCGAGGAAGTCACCTTCGAGTGCGAGCCGGGCACGCTGACCGAGCCGAAGCTCTCGGCGATCCGCGAGATCGGCGTCACGCGCCTGAGCCTCGGCGTCGAGCACTTCGACGATCGGATCCTGCGAGCTGAACGGCCGCGCGCACCGCTCGCCGCGAGATCGCGCCGCGCCTACGCGTTCGCCCGCGGCCTCGGCTTCCCGCAGATCAACATCGACCTGATCGCCGGCATGCTCGGCGAGACCGACGAGAACTGGACCGCGTGCCGTCGAGCGGACGCTCGAGCTCGAGCCGGACAGCGTCACCATCTACCAGATGGAGCTGCCCTTCAACACCACGATCAGCCGCGACATGATCAAGCACGCTCGGCCAGTTCGAGGAGACGGTGGCGCCGCTGGGACGACCAAGCGGCGCTGGGTCGACGAGGCGTTCGCGCGGCTCGAGCGCGCCGGGTATCACGTCGGCAGCGCCTACACCGCGGTGAAGGATCCGGCCAAGGCCACGCTTCGTCTACCGCGATCGCCTGTGGCAGGGCGCCGACCTGGTCGGCCTCGGCGTCGCCTCGTTCGGCCACGTCAACGGCGTCCACCTGCAGAACCTGGACACCTGGGAGACCTACGCCGCCGGCATCGAGGCCGGCGCGCTGCCGCTGTCGCGCGCCTACCGGCCGACCGCCGACGAGCGGCTGATCCGCGAGTTCGTGCTGCAGCTCAAGAAGGGCGCGGTGCGCGCCGTCCTACTTCGCCGGCAAGTACGGCGTCGACGTGCTCGATCGCTTCGCGGCGCCGCTGGCGTCGCTGCAGCGCGAGGGCTACCTGGCGGCGCTCGGCGCCGGATCGCATCGCGCTGACGCGCCAGGCGCTGCTGCGCGTCGACGTCGCTGCTGCACCGCTTCTTCCTGCCCCAGCACACGGGCATCCGCTACACCTAGCATGCCGAGCCCGCTCCATCCGCTCGACCTCGCCTACGCGAAGGCCGGCCTCGAGCCGCCGGCGGCGACGGCGATCGCGCCCGGCCGACATCCCGCAGCCGTACCGGTCGCTGCTGGTGCACCAGCGCGACATGACGCTGACGCTCGAGGCGCACTTCGGCGGCCGGGTCGTGCTGCGGCCGCTGTCGACCTTCACCAGCGGCCCCTGGTACTACCGGCGGGTCCTGCTGGCGCAGGAGTACTCGGGCCGGCCGGTCGAGATGGGCGCCATCCGCATGAAGCTCTCGGCCCTGCCGCGCAAGGTGCAGGCCGAGATCCGCCGCAACCGGGTGCCGCTCGGCCGGCTGCTGCGCGACGCCGGCGTCGACTTCACCAGCATGCCGCGCCAGTTCTTCGCGGTCGTCCCCAACGACGAGATGATGGGCGTCTTCTGGATGCGCGAGGAGAAGACGCTCTACGGCCGGCGCACCGAGGTGATGCTGGACGGCCAGGCGATCGGCGACATCGTCGAGATCCTGCCGCTGGTGTAGCGGCCCCGAGAGTGTCATGACTGCTGCCCACGTCCCCTGACGTCGTCGTCATCGGCGGCGGCCCGGCCGGGTCGACCGTCTCCACGCTGCTGGCGCAGCACGGGCGCCGCGTCCAGCTGTTCGAGCGCGAGACCTTCCCCCGCTTCCACATCGGCGAGTCGCTGATCCCCGAGACCTACTGGGTGCTCAAGCGGCTCGGCATGCTGGACAAGATGAAGGCCAGCCACTTCGTCCAGAAGCGCAGCGTGCAGTTCGTCAGCGCCAACGGCAAGCTGTCGGCGCCGTTCTATTTCGCGGACAACAAGCCGCACGAGTGCTCGCAGACGTGGCAGGTCGATGCGCGGCGAGTTCGACCAGATGCTGCTCGAGAACGCCCGCGAGCACGGCGTCGACGCCCACGAAGGCGTCCACGTGCTCGAGGTGATCTTCGAGGGCGAGCGCGCGGTCGGCGTGAAGATCCAGGATCGTGACGGCACCCGCCGCGAGGTCCGCGCCCCGGTGGTCGTCGACGCCAGCGGCCAGGCGGCGATGCTGATGAACCGCAACGGCCTGCGCGTCTGGGATCCGCTGCTCAACAAGGGCGCGATCTGGAGCTACTACGAAGGCGCGGCCACGCGACGCCAACCGCGACGAAGGGGCCACGCTGGTCGTGCAGACGCCGGACAAGCGCGGCTGGTTGTGGAACATCCCGCTGCACGGCGATCGCCTGAGCTGCGGCATCGTCCGGCCGTTCGACGACATCTTCAAGAACCGCGGCGGCGGCATCGAGCAGACCTTCGAGGAAGAAGTCGAGAACACGCCGTACATCAAGCATCGCATCGGCAACGCGAAGCGCGTCACCGGCTACTTCGCGACCCGCGACTACTCCTACCGCGCCACGCGAGCTGGCCGGCGACGGCTGGGTGATGGTCGGCGACGCCTTCGGCTTCCTCGATCCGCTCTACTCGTCGGGCGTGATGCTGGCCCTCAAGTCGGGCGAGCTGGCCGCCGACGCCATCCCGCGGCGCTCGCCAAGGGCGACACGTCGAAGGCCGCGCTCGGCGTGTGGGCGCCGATGTTCAACCAGGGCATCGATCGGATGCGGCGCCTGGTCTGCGAGTACTACGCCGGCTTCAACTTCGGCACGTTCATCCGGCACCATCCCGAGCTGCGCGGCGCCATCACCGACCTGCTGATCGGCGATCTGTTCACCGAGGCGGCCGATCGCGGTCTGGGGCCCGATGGACGCGCTCGCCGGCGCCGACAAGACGGACATCGCGCCGTGGCACGCCGGTCCGGCCGGCCACGCCGCGCCGGGCAAGGCGCAACGATCATGACCAAGCCCGAAGGCGTCCATCTGATCGGCTGGACGCCCGTGCCGCAGCGGCGCTCGTCCTACCGCCGCCGCGTCCAGTTCTACGAAACCGACGCGGCCGGCATCGTCCACTTCAGCAACTTCTTCCGCTACATGGAGGAAGCCGAGCACGCGTTGTGGCGCGAGAACGGGATCTCCATCTTCCCGGCCGAGCCGACGCATGGCTGGCCGCGGGTGGCGGCCTCGTTCGACTACAAGCGGCCGCTGCGCTTCGAGGACGAGTTCGAGGTGCACCTCGCGGTCACGCAGGATCTCGACGCGCAGCCTGACCTACGGCTGCCGGCTCGTCTGCCGCGGCGAGACCGTCGCCGAGGGCAGCATGACCATCGTCTGCGTGCAGCGGAACGCCGACCAGACGATGCGCGCCGCGCCGATCCCCGAGGCGCTCGTCGCCCTCTTCCGTCCGCCTTCGCCGAGGCTTCGGCGGACAAGCCGGCATGACCGTCGACGCCTGGACCACGGCCCGCGGCGCGCTCGCCGCGCGACAGGCGGAGCGCCTGCGTCAGCTCGTCGCGCGGATCACCGAGCCGGGCGGCAACGCCTTCTACACCCGCAAGCTGGCGGCGGCTGGCGTCGACGCGGCCGCCGTCGCGCGCGGCGGGGTCGGCGCGCTGCCGTTCACGACCAAGGCGGAGCTGATCGCCGACCAGGACGCCAACGGCCCGTGGGGCAGCGCCCACACCGAGCCGATCGCGGCCTACACGCGCTATCACCAGACGTCCTCGACCACCGGCCGCCCGCTGCGCTGGCTCGACACCAACGCCAGCTGGCAGTGGGCCCTCGACTGCTGGAAGTCGGTGTTCGCGGCGGCCCGCGTCGGCCCCGGCGATCGGGTGCTGTTCGCGTTCTCGTTCGGGCCGTTCCTCGGCTTCTGGACGGCCTTCGAGGCCGGCTGCCAGATCGGCGCGCACTGCGTGCCGGGCGGCGGCATGACCAGCCACCAGCGGCTCGCCCTGATCGACGCGGCGCAGCCCGCCGTCCTCTGCTGCACGCCGACCTACGCGCTCCGCCTCGCCGAAGTCGCCGAGACCGACCGCGCGCACGCGCCGCTGACGGCCAGCGGCGTGCGCACGATCATCGTCGCCGGCGAGTCCGGCGGCAGCCTGCCGGCGGTCCGCGCCCGCATCGAGCGCGCCTGGGGCGCTCGCGTCATCGATCACTACGGCCTCACCGAGGTCGGCCCGGTCGCCTTCGAGGACTGGGACCGGCCCGGCGGCCTCTACGTGAACGAGGCGGAGTTCGTCGCCGAGGTCCTGGACGGGCACGGCGGCCCCGTCCCCGACGGCGAGCTGGGCGAGCTGGTCCTGACCAATCTCGGACGCACGGCGAGCCCGGTGATCCGCTACCGTACGGGCGACGTGGTCCGCGCCCGCACCGCGCCGCACGCCACCGGACCGGCCTATCTGTGGCTGGACGGCGGCATCCTCGCCCGGGCCGACGACATGGTGACGATTCGCGGCGTCAACGTCTACCCGACCGCCGTCGACGCGGTCGTGCGCGCCAACCACGACGTCGTCGAGTTCCGGGCCACGGTCGCGCGCGAGTCGGCGATGCGGCACCTGACCGTCGAGATCGAAGTGCGGCCGGGCAGCGACGGCGCGGCGATCGCGCAGGCCGTCGCCATGGGCCTGAAGGAGGCCCTCGGCCTCACCGTCGCGGTGCACCCGGTCGCCGCCAACGCCCTCCCCCGATTCGAGATGAAGGCCCGGCGCTTCGTGATTGCCGACGCCTGACACCGACGCCGACCGATGACTGAACCGATGCCGCCCGTCGACGAACGCCGCTACCGCCCGGACGCGCTCGTCCTGTTCGCCATCGCCCTGCTCGAGGCGGCCGGCCTGCCGGCCGATCGCGCCCGCGCCGTCGCCGAGATCCTCGTCGAGGGCGATCTCCTCGGCCACACCACGCACGGCCTCGACATGCTCGCGCTCTACCTGAAGGAGATCGAGCAGGGCACGATGGCCAGGACCGGCGAGCCCGAGGTGGTCAACGACGTCGGCGCCGCGCTCACCTGGGACGGCCACCGACTGCCCGGCCCGTGGCTGGTGCGCAAGGCCATCGCCGAAACGCGATCGCGGCTCCTCGCGCACCCGGTCGTCACGGTCGTGATGCGGCGCAGCCATCACATCGGCTGCCTGCAGGCCTACCTCAAGTCGATCACCGACGCCGGGCTGGTCGGCCTGCTCCTGACGTCCGATCCGGCCGGCGCCGGCGTGGCGCCGCACGGCGGCATCGCCTCGCGCATCACCCCCAACCCGCTGGCGATGGGCTTCCCCACCGGGCCGGATCCGCTGGCCACCGGGCCCGGGCACGCCGATCCGGTGCTGATCGACGTCAGCATGTCGACCTCGACCAACGCGATGGTCAAGCGGGTGAAGGCCGAGGGCGGACGCCTGCCGGGGCCCTGGCTGGTCGATCGGCACGGCCACGCGACCGACGATCCGGCGGCGATCGGCGGCGACGCTGGCGGTGCGCTGCTGCCGCTCGGCGGCCTCGACCTCGGGCACAAGGGCTTCGGCCTGGGCTTGATGGTCGAAGCGCTGACGTCCGGCCTCGCCGGCTACGGCCGCTCGCAGCAGCCGACCGGCTGGCAGGCGTCGGTGTTCCTGCAGGTGCTCGATCCCGACGCGTTCGGCGGCCGCGACGCCTTCGTGCGCGAAGCCGCCTATCTCGCCGAACTGTGCCGCACGACGCCGGTCGCGCCGGGCCGGCCGCCGGTGCGGCTGCCCGGCGAAGGCGCGCTCTCGCGCCGGCGGCACCACCTGCGCGCCGGCGTCACGCTGCCGCCGACGGCGATGCCGGCGCTCGAGCCCTACGCCGCGAAGTACGGCGTGCCGCTGCCCTGATCTACGGCAGCGGCGCCGCCAGGGCGTTGCCGCCGCTCGCCCAGGTCACGCCCCCCGGGCTGCTGTAGGTCGCGTGCTCGACGACGATCGGCACCGGCACCGTCCCCAGCGACTCGACCAGGACGGAAAAGCTGCGCTGGTCGCTCGCTGACGGGTAGCTCACTGGGACACTGGTCCGGCTCTTGGCCGGCAAGTCGATCGCCGCCCCGGTGTGCTGGTGGCCGTCAGCGGTGAGGTACGACACCCGCGCCTGGCCCGGGCTGGCCCCGGGGTTCGCGATCAGCACGTAGGTCTGCGTGCCCGACGCCCCGCCGGATTCGGCGCCGGCGACGACCCAGCGCGTCGCCGTCGTGGTCGCGCCGGGCGAGTTGTGCGCTTCGTACCAGTAGTTCGTCGTCAACCCCGGGCCCGGCCACCACATCGTGCGCTCGACGACGATCGGCACGGCGTTGGTCGAGCGCACGGTCATCGACACGGAGCCGCTGGCCAGCGGCCGCTGCCCCGAACCAGCCGGCAATTGCTCGTCGTCGACCCAGATCGTCGACCGTGAGTTGCCGGCGACGGAGTAGGTCTTCGTCAGCGTGCCGCCGCCGACGAGCAGATATTCGACCTCCACCGCCGCCACCAACGGGTTCGGGTTGGCGATCAGCACGAACAGATCGAAGAAGGGCCCGGTCGCGCCCTCGGCCAGGAACCATTCGAGCGCGGGCGCGGTCACGCCGGCACTCTCGTGGCCGGCGGCGAACGCCTGGTTCGGCTGCGAGTAGTACATCGCCCGCTCGGCGACGATCGGCAGCGGCGCGGTGATCACCGCCGACAGATCGGTGCTGGCGAGCTCGGCACCCTCGCCATCGACGACGATCGTCCGCCGGCTGAACGGCGCCAGCGTGTAGACCTTCTCGATGGGCGGCAGGCCGAACGGGCGCAGGTAGCGCACCGTCGCGTCGACAGCGGTCGCCTGCGGGTTCTGCAGCAGGTAGAACAGCGCGAACGGGCCGGAGGTCGAGCCCTCCGCGAGGTACCACGTCGTCGCCGGTGCGACGACGCCCGTCTCGATGTGGCTGCCGTAGCCGGATGGATCCCACGACATCGTGCGGTCGACGGCGACGGTCAGGTCGGCCTCGACGACCGTCGAGAAGGCCGCGTGTTCCAGCCCGGCGATCGTCGACGGATCGAGCGAATTGTGCGATCCGGGTGGCACCAGCACGGTCCGGGAGATGCGGGCGCCCGTATCGGTGAGGAAGCGGACCAGCACGGTCGCCGCGCGCCCGTCGTCGGGGTTGCCGATATCGAGGCGCGTGCGGAAAAACGGCCCGGTAGCGCCTTCGGCGAAGTAGCGGGTCAGCACGCCGCGCGGATGCGTCCCGTCGGCCAGCTCCTGGGCGTTGGAGCGGCCGTCACCGTCGGGATCGCCGGCGGCGCCGTCGTCGCCGGTCGCGTCGAACGGATCGAGTCCGTAGGCGGTCTCCGAGAGATTCGACAATCCATCGGCGTCGGAGTCGAGGAACGGCTGCGGCCCGGCCAGCGTGAAGCGCACCAGGGCGCCACCGGGCTGTCGCGGCGTCGGACTGGGGACACCCCAACTGCGGACCACCAGTGGGTCCGCGGTCGCCCCTACCAGGACCCCGCCGATGGCGACGAGCGGCTCACGGAAGATGCCGATCGACGGCGGCAGCATTCTGATCTCGGCCGCGCCCGTCGACGGCTGGCAGACGAACAGCCGCTGCCGCGCATCGGTGTAGCTGTAGCCGACGATCGCCCCCTCGACCGGCGTGATGGACGACAGCACGCCGATCGCGGACGAACTGCAGACGGGCGCGTGGGTGCCCGTCGCCGGATCCAGTCGGCGGACCTCCGCGCTGGTGCCGCTGGAGATGGTGAAGTAGAGAGCGCCCGCGGGCGCCGGCACCAGGCTGGCGGCCTGCAGGCTGCCGAGATTCACGACTTCGTCGAGCGTGTCGGTCGCCGCGTTCGCCCGGAAGATACGCGTGGTCCGGATGAACGGGGTCGGCGAATTCGGCTGGCTGACGACCGTCGAGATCATGACGTAGACCCGTCCGTCGCCGCCGAGCACGGGTGGACCGAGCTCCGGTGCGATGTTCGTGGGCCCGATGCCACCAGTGCCCGCCTCCGTCACCGTGCCGTTCGTGGCCCGGCGATAGAGCGTCTTCTCCCGGACGAAATAGAGATCCCCCGTCGGCGCCCTGACCAGCGGCGAATCGGGTCTGGGGAGTCGATACGGGCCGCCGCCCACCGCCGGCACCGTGCTGTTGAGCACGTGCGTCACGGCGTTGCCGGCGGACTCGAACCGCACGATGCCGTGCTCGTCGGCGGTCGTCGTCGCCGCCGTGGTGGTGCCGTAGAGCGCGTTGTCGGCCCCGACGATCAGCGGCGTGTTCGCCGTACGCCACGTACCCGGCGGTGTCCCCGGGATGCTGGCGCGGATGGTGACCGCACCGGTCGTCGGGTCGAGGGCGTAAATCGCGCCACGCTGCGCGCTGCCGCCCTGACTGGTCGAGCCGTACATCAGCATCCCAGTCGGGGCCGAACACCGGCGCGGACGGCATCCACGTCGTGGTCGGCACGAACGCGTGCAGGACGGTGAACGACAGCGGATCGGACGGCGGGCCACCGGCGGCGGGGTCGAAGCGGTAGAGGGTGCCGGCACCGGCGGCACCACCCTGCTTGGCGTACCCGTAGATGAGCCCGTCGATGCCGCGGACCAGCTCGGCGCGACTGCCGACACCGGTCGTCGCGAAGTCGAACGTCCGCACCACCTCGTAGATGTAGCTGCCGCCAGTGGGACGCAGCCGGAAGAGCGTGCTCACGAGCGCCGGCACGACGTTCATGGCCTCACCCAGGGTGACGCCGTAGAGGCTGCCGTCGGGCGTCATGACCAGCGGGCCAGGCGACCGGACGCTGCTCGACTGGGGGAGCTGGTGCAGCAACTCGTAGCCGTCGGTGGCGGGATCGAAGCGGTAGATCCCACCGACGCCAGTCCCGGGCAGGCCCGGACCACTCATCGCGCTCCCGTACATTCGGTTGTCGGGGCCGAGCAGGAGGCGGCCGTCCGGCGAGTTGATGTCGGTGAACGCGTGCGCCACCGAGACGGCGCCCGTGGCGGGATTGAGGCGATAGAGCGCGCCAAGACCGAGGGTCGGAAAGGTCCCCGGGCCGGTCATGGTCGTGCCGTAGAGCAACCCGTCGGCGCCGGCCGTGAGCCCACTGGTCGGATTGTGGAGACCCAGCGGGCCCTCGCCGAACGTGTAGAGAATGGTCGTGGCGCCCGACGTCGGATCCGTGCGGAACACCGTCTGGCGCGTGACCCCGTAGAGCTGCCCACCGAGGATGGCGAGTCCGCCGAACGGCGACGTGCCTTCCTGAAGACCGGTGAACGCGTGCAGGGTGCTGAGCGCACCGGAGGCCGGATCGAAGCGGAACACGGTGCCCTGTCCGCCGTCCCCGCCCCACTGCGTCGTGCCGTAGAGCACGCCGCCCGCCCCGGCCACCAGCGTGCCCGTCGCCCCGACTGCGTCGGTGAACCTGGCGGCGATCGTCACCTGACCGGTGGTCCCCAGTCGATAGATCGTGTCCGACGTCACGCCGTAGAAGCTGCCGTCGGATACCTGCAGCAGGCCCCCTTCCGGCACCGACGGCGACGGCGTGAACTGATGGAGGATCTGGACCGGTTGCAGCGGTTGCGCGGCCGCGAGCGACGGCAGCAGGCAGAGGACGACAGCCCTGACGATTCGCATAGTCACGTATCCGTATCCGACGGGACCGGGTGCAATCGGCTGCAGGGGGGACAGCCGAACGGACGATTGACCTACTCTACTACGCCGCCGCGCGCGTTACGACAGCGCCGCGCGGACCTTCTCGCTGAGGGCCTTGCCGTCCACCGGTCGGCCGGTGAACTTCGCGGTGACCAGCTTCATCACCTTGCCCATGTCCTTGGCGCGACGTGGCGCCGGCCTCCGCCTTGGCGGCGGCGATGGCGGCGGCAATCTCCTCGTCCGGGACGGCGGCCGGCAAGTACGCTTCGAGCACGGCGATTTCGGCCCGCTCCTTGGCGGCCAGCTCGTGGCGGCCGCCCTGCTCGAACATCTCGATCGAGTCGCGGCGCTGCTTCACCGCCTGCTGCACGACCAGCATGTCCTCGGTCGGCTCGAGGCCGCGGTTCTTCTCGACCTCGCGGTTCATGATCGCGGCCTTCAACATGCGCAGCGCGCCGAGCCGCAGCTGATCGTGCGCCTTCATCGCTTCCGCGATGTCCTTGGTGACCTGATCGATGAGAGCCATGCGACAAGCCTAGCGTATCGGCGTCGCCAGCGCCGCACCGCCGCTGGCCCAGGTCACGCCGCCGGGGCTGGCGTAGGTGGCCGCTTCGACGACGAGCGGCAGGGGCGGCGTGTCCACGCTTTCCACGAGCACGCTGACGCGGCCGGACACGCCGTTGAAGCGGTTGCCGATCGGAATGTTCGTGCGACTCGATGCCGCGACGGGGAGAGTCAACGCGACAGGCGGCGGGTCGCCCGTATCCTTCAGCAGCGTGACCCGGACGGTGCCAGCCGTCGACGACGGGTTCGCGATCAGGACGAACGTTTCCGCCGCGTCGGCGCCGCCGGTCTCGCCGCCGGCGACGAGCCAGGCCGGCGCCGTGGCCGTCGTCCCGAAGGCGTTGTGGGCTTCGTACCAGAAGTCCGACGTCGTCTCCGGCCCCGGCCACCACATCGTCCGCTCGACGACGATGGGAACACCGTTGGTCGATCGGATGGCCGCCGACACCGAGACGTTGGCGAGCGGATGCTCGCCGGACCCCGCCGGCAGTTCCTCCGCGTCCACCCAGATCGTTCGGCGCGACGACGCGGCCACCGTATACGTCTTGCTCAGCACGCCGCCGCCGAGCAGCAGGTAGTCGACGGTGACGCTCGCGTCAGTCGGGCCCGGGTTGGCCAGCAGCACGAAGAGATCGAAGAAGGGCCCCGACGCGCCCTCGGCCAGGAACCACTCGAGCGCCGGTGCCGTGACGCCCGCGCTGTCGTGGCCGGCGGCGAAGAGCTGCCCCGCTCGGTTCCGATACATCGCGCGCTCCGCCATGATCGGCGCCGACGCCGTGATCACGGCGGAGACGTCCGTGCTGGCCAGCTCCGGGCCTTCCAGATCCACGGCGATCGTCCGCCGGCTGCGCGGCAGCAGCGTGTACGTGCGCTCCACCGGCGCCGAGCCGGCCGGCCGCAGGTAGCGGATCGTCGCCGTCACCGTCGCGTCGCCCGGGTTCTGCAGCAGGTAGTAGAGGAAGAAGTCGCCCGAGGTCGAGCCCTCGGCGAAATACCAGGTGGTCGACGCCGCCGCGACGCCGGTCTCGTAGTGGCTGCCGTAGCGCGTCGCGTCCCACGTCATCTTCCGGTCGACGCCGACGAACACGTCCGACTCGACGACGGTCGAGAAGTTGGCGGCCGCGAGCCCGGCGATCGTCGATGGATCGATCGTAAGCCGTGCGTACGGCAAGACCGTGACGTTCAGGGGAACCGTGACGCCGCCATCGGTCTGGAACCGCATGACCACCATCGCCGGAGCTCCCGTGGGGTTGGCAAGCGCGAACTCGGTGCGGAAGAACGTTCCGGTCGCCCCCTCGGCGAACAGCCGTGTAACCAGGCCTCTCGGGTGCGACCCGGCCGCCATCTCCTGAGCATTCGTGATGCCGTCGCCGTCCGGATCGCCTGCTCCGCCGTCGTCGCCGCTGGTCGAGGAGGGGTCCAGGCCGTAGTGCGACTCCCACTCGTTCGACAGGCCATCGCCGTCGGTGTCGATGGGCGTCAGACCGCCGGTGACCGCGATCCGGAAGAGCGCGTCGGAGTGCGCGCCATACAAGAGACCATCGACGAAGACACCAGGCCCGGCCAGCGAGACGCCATCGAACATGTGTCTCGGCAGCCGGAACGACGTCACCTGTCCGGTCGCGGCGTCGCAGGCGCTCAGCACTCCCTGATCCACTTCGTAGAAGTGTCCGCCCGGCCCGACGACGTTGGCGGCGGACCCGATGCAAATCGTGGTGGACGATGCCGGCGTCACCGTCGGATCCACCTGCACCAGCCGCCGGATCCCGGCGTTGGAGTCCTGGAGGTACACGGTTGCTCCAGGCCCGGCCATCGGGGCGGGGCTGCTGTCGAAGGCGATGTCGAAGTCGAACACCGGCTCGAACTCGCCGCTATCGTCACGGATACGTTGCAGCTGCGAGTTCGTCGTCCTGCCCGGCAGGTTGAAGTCGAACTCGCAATAACGTAGATGCTGCCGTCGCCGGCGACGATCGGATCCGACCACCTCCAGAAGTTGGTGTCGATGGAAGCGACTTCGGTCAAGGTGCCAGCGACCGGATCGAAACGCACCGCTGCCAATCGGTTAAACGACGCCACATACCGCAGTCCCACGAACCTGCCATCAGGTGTCCGGACGAGGCCCGACCGGAAGTCGCCCTGCGTAGCGGACTCCGTCAGATCGAGCACGGTCGTCACGGCGCCTGAGGCGCCGTCCAGGCGGAACGCACGCGTTCTCCGCATGCCGCCGGCCACGGGCACGGAAGACAGGCGATACAGGATTCCGGGAGCGCCTTCGGCGAGGTTCGTTCCGAGCTCATCGGGAAAGCTTCCCTTCAGCTCGAGCGCCGCCGTGGTCGGATTCAATCGGTAGGCGACCCGCGACGGGACCGATGCCTGCACGCTCTTGAGGAGACCGTACAGGAACCCGTCGGCACCGGCGAGCGGGGTGGAAGGGGAATACAGCTCCGTGTTGCCGATCCCGTGCACGACCGCGAACTGGAGCTCGTCACCCGCTCGACCCTGCTCGAGCGGATCGAACCGGTAGACGTCGTCGAACTGGCTCACCCCGTACATGAAGCCGTCGGCCGACAGCGCGAGCGAGCCTCTCGGGCCTCCCGGCACCGTCACCGGCAAGAGCTCGGACGTAAGCGCCCCGCCGCTCGACCGCCGGAGGCGGTAGATGCGCACCTGCCCGTTGGTACGCCATGCCGTAGAAGTGCCCGTCGCCGGCTTCGGCAGGTGCCGCGGCAGGGCCGCCGTAGACGAAGGTCCTGAACGCGGCGACGTCGACGACGCTGACCGCATCCGTCGACGGATCCACGACGGCCACTTGCGCCGTCGGCGCCGGTGGGCTCGAAGACGTTACGCCGGCCAGCGCGACGATCAGCCCGTCCGTTGCGCGAACGGGGGCAACGAAACGCCGGCCGCCGGCCAGCGTGTGGAGGACCGTCGTCGTGCCGCTGGCCGTGTCGAACCGGACGAGTTGCTGACTCGTCAAGGACCCCTGGCTGGTTGTCCCGTAGAGCACGGTGTCGACTGCGACCCAGTCGGTCGCGAGGGTCTTCGCGAGCACGAGGGCCGCGCCGGTGGCGGGATTGATTCGCCAGATCTGTCCGCGGACAGTCCCATACAGGAGTCCGTCCGACGCCTGCACGAAGGCGCTCTTGGGTTCATTTGCCGCAGACGTCGGGAACGAATAGACGGTGCGGAACGCTCCTGTCGACGGCACGAACGCGAACATCGAGCCGGCTCGATGCGTGCCCCCCGCATGGGTCAGGCCGTACACCGTGCCGTCACTGGCGACCATCGGCGCTGGCAAGCTGCTGAAGAAGTCGGCCCGCGAAAAGGCGTGGACGATCGTGACGGCTCCGCCTGGGTCGATCCGCAGCAGTCCCGACGCGCTGATGCCATAGAGCCTGCCGTCCGCCGCGCGCGCCAGGCCCGATCTTCCTGCCTCCGGCAGGTGGAACGCGTGCAGGATTTCAGCCGTCTGCGCGAAGGCCGGCAACGAGGCCAGTAAGGACAAGAAGGCCGAAACCGAAACGAAGAAGCTGCGCATGTCGCTCACGATCTGGGGGGACTACATCTTCTCATCTCTCTCGTCCGGCCGCGCGCAGTCGCGTGACGTCGGCCTGCGCCGCACCGGCGGCCGGACATGCTGTCGTCACGATGTCGACGCGCCTGGTCCTGATTGCGCGCCTTCTGGTGAGGACCTTCATCACCTTGCCCATGTCCTTGGGCGACGCGGCCCTCGACTCGGCCTTGGCGGCCGCAATCGCGGCCGCGATCTCCTCGTCTGGACGGCGGGCGGTAGCTAGTCTTCGAGGGCCGCGGGCGGGCTCCTCGCCGCCAGCTCGTGCGGCCGCCCTGCTCGAACAGCGCGATCGAGGACTTAGCGTATCGGCGTCGCCAGCGCGGCACCGCCGCTGGCCCACGTCACGCCACCGGGGCTGGCGTAGGTCGCCGCCTCGACGACGAGCGGCAGGGGCGGGGTCTCCACGCTCTCCACGAGCACGCCGAAGCGGCCGGACACGCCGACGAGATTCCCGAACGCATCGCGTTCCCTGAAGTGGCTGCCTATCGCAATGTTCGTGCGACTCGACGCCGGGACGGGGAAGGTCAACTCCATCGTTCGGCCCGTTTCCCGCAGGAGCGTGACGCGGACGGTGCCCGCCGTCGACGACGGGTTCGCGACCAGGACGAACGTTTCCGCCGCGTCGGCGCCGCCGGTCTCGCCGCCGGCGACGATCCAGGCCGGCGCCGTGGCCGTCGTCCCGAAGGCGTTGTGGGCTTCGTCCCAGAAGTTCGACGTCGTCTCCGGGCCCGGCCACCACATCGTCCGCTCGACGACGATGGGCACACCGTTGGTCGATCGGATGGCCGCCGACACCGAAACATTGGCGAGCGGATGCTCCCCGGACCCCGCCGGCAGTTCCTCCGCGTCCACCCATATCGTTCGGCGTGAGGCCGCGGCTACCGTGTACGTCTTGCTCAGCACGCCGCCGCCGAGCAGCAGGTAGTCGACGGTGACGCTCGCGGCGGTCGAGCCGGGGTTCGCCAGCAGCACGAAGAGATCGAAGAAGGGCCCGGACGCGCCCTCGGCCAGGAACCACTCGAGCGCCGGTGCCGTGACGCCCGCGCTGTCGTGGCCGGCGACGAACAGCTGCCCCGCGGTGTTCCGATACATCGCGCGCTCCGCCATGATCGGCGCCGACGCGGTGATCACCGCGGAGACGTCCGTGCTCGACAGCTCAGGGCCTTCCAGATTCACGGCGATGGTCCGCCGGCTGCGCGGCAGCAGGGTGTACGACCGCTCCACCGGTGCCGAACCGGCCGGCCGCAGGTAGCGGATCGTCGCCGTCACCGTCGCATCGCCCGGGTTCTGCAGCAGGTAGTAGAGAAAGAAATCGCCCGACGTCGAGCCCTCGGCGAAATACCAGGAGGTCGACGCCGCCGCGACGCCGGTTTCGTAGTGGCTGCCGTAGCGCGTCGCGTCCCACGTCATCTTCCGGTCAGCGGCGACGAAGACGTCCGATTCGACGACGGTCGAGAAGCTGGCGGCCGCGAGCCCGGCGATCGTCGATGGATCGATGGTGAGCCGTGAGTACAGGCCAGACCGTGACGTTCAGGGGCGTCGTGGCGTCGCCCTCGGTCTGGAACCGCAGGACCACCGTCGCCGGAAATGCCGTAGGGTTCGCGAGCGCGAACTGGGTGTGGAAGAACGTTCCCGTCGCCCCCTCGGCGAACAACCGCGTGATCAGGCCTCTCGGGTGCGACCCGGCCGTCATCTCCTGGACGTTCGTGATGCCGTCGCCGTCCGGATCGCCAGCGGCGCCCTGGCTGCCGCTGGTCGAGGAGGGGATCCAGGCCGTAGCGCGTTTCCCACTCGTTCGACAGACCGTCGCCGTCGGTGTCGATGGGCGCCAGGCCGCCGGTGACCGCGACCCGGAAGAGCGCGCTGGGCAGCGCACCATACAGGAGGCCGCCGACGAAGACACCCGGCCCGGCCACGAAGGTCCCGCCGAACATGCGGCCCGCCAGCGGAGACGACGTCACCAGTCCGCTTGCCGGGTCGCACGCGCTCAGCGCTGCCTGGCTCACTCCGAAGTTCGGCACTGTCTCACCAACTTCGTAGAGTTGTCCGTTCGGCCCGACGACATTGGCGGCGGACCCGATGCACATCGTGGCGGACGACGCCGGCGTCACCGTGGGATCCACCTGCAGCAGCCGCCGGATGCCGGCGTTGGAGGCCTGGACGTACACGGTTGCTCCAGGACCGGCCATGGGCGTGGGACTGCTGTCGTAGGCGATGCGGAAGGCGAGCACCAGCTCGAACTCGCCGCTATCGTCACGGATACGTTGCAGCTGCACGTTCCTGGTCCCGCCCGGGTTGAAGCCGAGGTCGCTCGCGGTCACGTAGATGCGGCCGTCGCCGGCGACGATCGGAACCGACCACGTCGAGTAGATGCCGGTCGACGCGACTTCGGTCAAGGTGCCAGCGAGGGGATCGAAGCGCACCGCCGCCAAGCGGGCCCACGTCGCCCCATCCCACACATCCCGCAGTCCCACGAACCTGCCATCGGGCGTCCGGACGAGGCCAGGCTGGAAGTCGCCCTGCGACGCGGGCTCGGTCTGATCGAGCACGGTCGTCATCGCACCCGAAGCGGCGTCCAGGCGGAACACGCGCGTTCTGCGCATGCCAGCGACGAGGACAGAGGAAAAGCGATACAGGACTCCGGGAGCCCCTTCGGCCAGGTTCGTTCCGATCTCGTCGGGAAAGCTTCCCTTCAGCTCGAGCGCCGCCGTGATCGGATTCAGGCGGTAGGCGACCCGTGAGCGGACCGACGCCTGCTCGCTCGTGACGAGACCGTAGACGAACCCGTCGGCACCGGCGAGCGGCGTCGAAGGCGAAGACAGCCCCGTACCGCCGATCGGTCCGTGGAACGTGTGCAGGATCTCGGCCGTCTGCGCGAAGGCCGGCAACGAGATCACAAGGACAAGACGGCCGGAAGGAAGAGTCGGCGCATGCAGCTCACAATCTGGGGGGACTCCATCCTCTCATCCCTTGTCCGGCCGCACCCAGTGGCGTGACGTCGGCCCGCGCGTCGCGCCGCCGCATCGGCGGCCGGATATGCTGTCGGCACGATGTCGACGCGCCTGGTCCCGATTGCACTCCTTTTCACGCTCGCCGCGGGCTGCCACAAGAACGCGCCGCCGCGGCCGCCCGCGCCGCCGCCTCCGCCGCCGGGCGCGACCGCACAGGCGCCGACGGGCACGCCGGTCCCGCGGCGTCAGCCACGGCGCCCAGCCCGGCACCGGCGCGGCCAACCGCCGAGCCCGGCCTCGAGATCCGCTGGGTGCGCGATGCGGCCGAGTACGAAGCCGCCGTGCGCCAGACCTACCGGATGGCCGAGGACCACGTCGAGCGCGCCGCCGTGGGCCGCGCCGCCGGCACGTGGGGCGTCGTCCTCGATGCCGACGAGACCGTGATCAGCAACCTGGCGTATCAGATCGAGCGCGCCGGCCGGCCGCACGACGAAGAGGCGTGGAGCGCCTGGGTGCGTCGCCGCGAGGCGACGGCGCTGCCGGGCGCCGCCGCGTTCCTGACGCGCGTCCGCGCGCTCGGCGGCAAGATCGCGATCGTGACCAACCGGCGCGAGCCGCTCTGCGCCGACACCAAGGCGGTGCTTCGAGGCGCGCGGCCTCGCTCTACGACCTGATGCTGTGCCGGACGGACAGCGGCGACAAGAACCCGCGCTTCGAGGCCGTGCAGAGCGGCCTGCTGCCGTCGATCCTGCCGCCCCTCACGGTGGTCGCGTTCGTCGGCGACAACATCACCGACTTCCCGAAACTGTCCCAGGCGATCCGCGGCAGCGGCGACGACGCGTTCAACGAGTTCGGGTCACGGTATCTTCGTGATCCCGAACCCGATGTACGGCTCCTGGCAGTGATTGTTGGCGCGCGGTCCCCTCAGGACCGCGCGCGGGCCGCCCCTTGGGCGTGCGGACTGCTATGCGCGACGCTGGGCGCGTCGCGGCGTCCGCACGCGGGCGGCATGTCTTGGCGAGGCGGGCTGCCCCGCTACGCGCGCAGCTTCTTGAACGCCGCGAGGTTGGCCTCGAGATCCTTGATCGGCGGCTGCCCGGTGGCCTTCTCGTACTCGATGATGTAGAGCTCGACGCCGGCGACGGTCTCCGCCGCCGTCATGATCTCGGCCCACTTCAGTTCATCGGCGCCGATGAAGGCGTTCGGCGACGCCTTCGAGAACGGCTTGATGTGCATCGACTTCACCCGGCCCGGGTTGCGCTTCAGCACCTCGACGACGTCGACGCCGTCCTTCTCCGACGCGTTGCCGGTGTCGAACTGCAGCACGACGTCCTTGCTGGTGCCGTCGGCGAAGCGGTTCCACCAGTACTCGCCGTCGAGCCGATTGAAGTCGGTCGTGTGGTTGTGGTACCCGACGCGCAGCTTGTGCGGCTTCAGCTTCTCGGCGACGTCGTTGATCGTGTCGGCCGTCTGCTTCAGCATCTCGACGGAGTTGTAGACCGCCGGTGGCAGCGACCGGATGATCAGGTTCTGGTTGCCGAGCGCCTGGTTGAACTCGATGGTCGCGTTCAGCTTGTCGGGGAAGAGATCGGTCAGGTTGTGGTGGAAGCCGGCGGCCTTCAGCTTGGCGGCGTCGAGCGCCGTCTTCCACTCGGCGCCGCTCTTGCCGAAGGCGTTCTCGAGCTCGAGCAGCTCGAAGCCGGCCTTCGAGACCGAGGCCAGCGTGCCGGGAATGTCGGTCCGCAGCTGCATGCGGACGCACCACGCCTGCGTGCCGATCGGCAGTGGCTTCCAGGCCGGCACCGCGCCGCCCGCGGCGGCCATCGCCTCGAGCACCGGCGACATCGCCAGCGAGGCCGCGGCGGCCCCACCGAGCTTCAGGACATCACGACGCGTCGCGCGAACACTCATCGGCCTTCACCTCTCGACACCGTGGAACGGAAAACGGGAACGGCCGATGCTACGACTGGTCTGACCAGTCTTTCAAGTGCAATCGACGCTCGACGCATGGCAGCGGGCCTTCGCCGTCGACGGCCGTGCCTCAGGGCGCCGGGCGCTCGGCCTGACTCTTCACGTGAACCAGGTGACGGTCGACGCCGCTGCGCGCCGAACTGCGGATCTTGCCGCCGAGCAGCAGCCCCTTCAGACCGAGCAGCGATTCGCTGTGCGAGCGGTTGACGCTGAGCAGATAGAACGCGCCGCTCTCTCCGGGCACCGGGACGACGTACTTCACTTCGAGCCCGTCGCGGAAGTAATGCGACGCGTAGAGCGTCCGCGACGCGGCCACGAAGCCGCCCAGCCCGTCGTGGTTCACCGGCATCACCACGACGTGGTTGGCCCGCGTGATCGGCTTCATGCCGAACGACATCACCGACCAGTAGAAGAACTCCTCGGCGCCGGGCGGCAGCGGCGCCGCCGGGTAGCCATCGAGATAGGCGGCGATCGCCGGCGCGGTTCGCTGCAGCTCGGTCGATTGGCGCAGCAGCCGCGCGCTGGCGTCCTTGCAGCGCGAAGGCCGGCTCGCGATCGCGGTACACCGCCAGCGCCTCGTTGCCGCGCTTCTGGTAGTCCGCGACGTACTCGGCCAGCCATTGCCGGGCGACCTGGGTCAACTTCGCCCGGCCGCCGGGCCCCCGCCCGTCGACGCCGCGCAGGCGCCCGATCTGCCCGGCCGAGAGGTTGACGTCGCAGTCGTCGAGCGCACACCCGGCGATGTCGACGGCGTCGGCGGCCGGCAGCACGTAGCCTTCGAGATCGGACAGCATCGCCGGCACGCTGAAGCGGCCGACCGCGTCGACGCCGCCGCCGCGCTCGAAGCGGACGATGTCGCGGAACCGCGCCAGGAAGGCGGCGGGCGGGAGATTGATGCGGACCACGCCGATGGCGCCGGCTTCGTCGCGATCGGGTCGCGGCAGGCCGCGGGCGACGACCCGGCCGGCGGCGATCGCCGCCAGATCGACGGCCGTGAAGCCCTCGGACTCGCAGATGGCGGGCCAGGGTGGCGGGCAGCGGCGGCCGGGCCAGGGCGGCCCCGGACGATCCGGCGAGAATCATGCTGGCCAGGACGGCCGAGGCCACCGCCGCCTGGCGCGCACGCCGGGTCCACGGGGCGAAAACCATGGCCAGGAAGGGCTGCACCCCTCCAGTATGGACCCTTCCGCCATCTGCTATTGTGTTGCCGCGCGCGGCGAGGCGCGCTGGGGAGGTCCCGTCCGTCGTGCGGTTACCGATCGCTGCGCTCCTCGTCGGAATCGGCATCGTGGACGCAGGCAGCGGCCCAGCAACAAGCCGCGCCGGCGGCGGCCCTGCCGCCGCCGTCCGACGTCTACGTCCATACCATCGCGCCGCGGGATACCCTCATCGCGGTGTCGCGCTCGCTCCTCGCCGATCCCCGCCGCTGGCCGCTCGTGCAGCGGCTCAACCGGGTCCGCAATCCGCGGCGCCTGCAGCCGGGCCGGACCCTCGACATCCCGATCGATCTGCTGCGCACCGTGCCGGCGAGCGCCGAAGTGTTGTGGGTCCGCGGCGGCCCGCGGGTCCGGCTCGCCGACGGCACCACCACGGTCGCGCTCCTCGGCGCCACGCTGAGCGAAGGCGCGCGCGTGACGACGCAGACCGGCGAGGCGGTCGGCCTCCGCCTCTCCACCGGCGCGACCCTGACGATCGGCGAAGGGGCGGACGTCGGCTTCGAGGAGCTGCGCGCCGTCCCCGCCGACGGCGCCGCCCGCACGCGCATCGACCTGCGCCGGGGGCGCATCCAGAACACCGTGCCGGCCGGCGGCGGCAGCCGTCAGCGCTACCTGATACGCACGCCCGTCGTGACGACCGCGGTACGCGGGACCACCTTCCGCGTCGGCGTCGATGAAGCGGGGACGGCCGCGCTCGCCGAAGTGACCGACGGCACCGTCGGTGTGGCGCGCGCCGCAGACGCGCTCGACGTCGCGGCCGGGTTCGGCACCGTGGCGCGGCAGGATGCGCCGCTGGCGCCGCCGCGCGCGCTGCTGCCGGCGCCCGGCGTCGACACCGTGCCGCTGCAGCAGCGGCTGCCCGTCCGCGTGCGCTGGACGCCAGTGCCCGGTGCGGCGCGCTACCGCGCCGAGCTGCGCGGCACCGCCGCCGGCGATCCGCTGATCGACGAGCGTGTCGTCACAGAGCCCGACGCGAGCTGGGCCGACCTCGCCGACGGCGCCTACCGCCTCGTGATCCGCGCCATCGACGCCGACGGCCTGGAGGGCGCCGATGCCATCGCGCGCCTCGACGTCGACGCCCGCCCCGAGCCGCCGATCGCGCAGGCGCCGGCCATCGACGCGGTGCTGTTCGGCGATCGCGCCGCCTTCGCCTGGACGCGGCCGGCCGCCGCGGCCGGCTTCGACCTCGAACTGGTGCCCGCGGCCGGCACCGCGCCGATCGTCAGCCGGACCGGCCTGGCCGACACGCGCCTCGAGGCGCCGCTCGCGCCCGGCCGCTACACGTGGCGCGTTCGCTCGCGCGCGGCCGGCGCCGACGGCACGCCAGACCTCGGGCCGTGGAACGACGCGCTGACCTTCACCCTCAAGGCGAGGCCGCCGGCCGGGCCCGCCGCCGATGCCGACACCGCGCACAAGACGACGCTCGCGCTCCGCTGGGCCGCCGGTCTCGCCGGCGATCGCTACCGCGTGCAGCTCGCGCGCGACGCCGCCTTCGACGCGCCGGTGATCGACACGCGGGTCGCCGAGCCGCAGCTGACGACGGCGCGGCCGGCCCCCGGACCGTACGGAGTCCGCATCGCCATCGTCAACGCGGAAGGGACGGAGGGGCCCTACGGTCCCGTGCAGGCCTTCGACGTCGCGCCGATCCCGACGCGATCGTGGTGGTGGCTGCTCGAGCCGATCGCGGTGCTGGCCGCGTTCCTGGTGGCCGGATGAAGGCCGGCCGCTGGTGGAGCGATCGTCTCGGGCCGATCTTCGCCGGCCTCGCCGTTGCCGCGACCGTCGGCACGACCCCGGTCGCCCGTCAGCTCGATCGCTGGCTCGGCGATTTCACCGCCGGCCTCGTCGCACCAGCGCTGGCCGACGCGGCCGGCGGGCTCGATCGTCTTCGACGTCGACGATCGCACCCTCGCCGAGCTGACCCCGCTCGCCGGCTCGTGGCCCTACGGCCGCGACGTGTGGGCGCACGTCGTCGACTACCTGCGCGTGCACGGCGCGCGCGGCATCGTGCTGGACGTGCTCTTCGCCGAACCGCGGATCGGCGACGCCCAGCTGAGCGCAGCGCTCGATCGGGCGCCCGGCACGGTGGTGGCCGCGGCAACGGTGCCCTTCGCGCTCACCGCCGACACCGCCAACGCGACGTCGATGAAGGGGCTCGGCTGGCAGGTGCCGGCGGATGTGCCGGCGATGGAATGGGCCGACGTGACCGCGCCGCGTCCGGCGCTGCGGCGCGCCGGCGGCATCGCCGTGGTCACGGTGCAGCCGGACGACGACGGGGTCGTCCGCCGCGTCGCGCTGCTGCATCGCGCCGGTGACGCCGTGCTGCCGGCGATCGGCCTGGCCGCCGTGGCGCGGCGGGCCGACACCGCGGACGTGCCGGCGCTGACCTGGACACCGTCGCTGGGCGGCGGCACGCTGCGGCTGGGCGCGCGCGCGTTCCCCGTCGACGAGCAGGGGCGCGCCGAGCTCTGGTACCCGCGCAGCCTCGACGGGCTGACGACCATCCGCTTCGATCGCCTGGCACGGGCCGCGCTGACCAGCGCCGCCGATCCGGCCCTGGCGGCGCTCGTCCGCGATCGGCGCGTCGTGGTCGGCGCCAGTGCGCTGATGCTCGACTACTCGATCCAGACGCCGCGCGGGCGGATCGCGGGGGTCGACTTCGCGCGGCTCTCGGCGGCGCTGCTGGCGCAGGAGCGCGTGCTGCGGCCGGCGACCTGGCCGTGGGACACGGTGCTGTTCCTGGTGGCCTTCGTCGTGCCCTTCGCCATCGACGGCGCCCGCCGCGACACCCCGGCGCGGCTGGTGCTGGCGCTGCCGGTCGCCTGGATCGCCGTGCCGGCCCTCAGCGTGGCGCTGCTCGTGACGCTGCACCAGCGGACCGCGCTCGTGACGCCGCTCGTCGCCGCCCTCGGCGCCACCGGCGCGCTCGGCATGCAGGAACTGGTGCGATTGCGGCGCGAGCGTCTGCGCCTGGTCGCCGAGCGCCTCTCCGCGGAGCGGGCGACCGAGCTGAAGACGCGGTTCATCAACCACGTCGCCCACGAGCTGCGCACGCCGCTGTCGGCGATCCTCGGCTTCGGCCGCCTGCTCGGCCAGGACGGGGCAGGCTCGAGCGACCGGCACGACTACGCCCAGGTCATCGTCCGCAACAGCACGCACCTGCTGCGTCTGGTCAACAACCTGCTGGACGACGCGCGGCTGACCACCGGGCACGTCGCCGCCGATCCGCAGTCGGCGTCCGTCCGGCAGGTGGTGCGCGACGTGGTCGCGACGATCGACGGCCTGCCGCGCGGCGAAGGCGTCGCCGTCCTCACCCACGTCGACGCCGACGTCCCCGAGCGGCTCCTGATCGACGAGCTGCGCGTCCGGCAGATCGTCCTCAACCTGGTCGCCAACGCCGCCAAGTTCACCGAGCAGGGGCACATCCAGATCGACGTCTCGTGGCGTCCCGACACGCTGCAGGTCTCCGTCGAGGACACCGGATCCGGCATCGAGCCGGAGGCCTGCGAGCGGGTGTTCGAGGAGTTCGAGTTCGGCAGCCCGGCGGCGGCGCGCGCCGGCGGTTCCGGGCTCGGCTTGAGCGTGTCGCGCCGGCTGGCGCGGCTGATGGGCGGCGACCTCGTCCTCGCCGCGACGACCGTGGGCGCCGGCACGCGGTTCGCGCTGACCGTGCCGGCACCGGTGGTGGCCCCGATCGCGGACCTGGCGACGCTGACGGCGAGCCTCGCTCCGGGTCCGCCGGGGGCAGGCCGGGCTCCAGGCCCGGCCTCGGACGGCGGCACGACGGCTGGCGCCGCGACAGCGGCGGCACCCTCCGTCGCTCCCGACTGGAAGCCGGCGATCCTCGTCTGCGACGATTCGCCGGACATCCGGCAGCTGCTCTCGGTCGTCCTCGAGCGCTCCGGGGCCGAGGTGATCCTCGCCCCGAGCGGCGAGGACGCGGTCGCCTCCCTGACGACCCGGCGACCCGACGCCGTGCTGCTCGACCTCGATCTCCCCGGCATGAGCGGCCTGGAGGTCGCCGAGCACCTGCGCGCCGCCGCCTACGAGGGCCCGGTGATCGCCGTGACCGGCGGCGGCGACGATCTGACGCCGGCGTCGCTGCGGGAGCAGGGCTTCACCGACATCGTGCACAAGCCGACGCCCGGATCGGTGCTGGTGGACGTGCTCGCCACGCACCTGCCGCACTGGACGCCGCGCCGCCACCGCGCCGGTCAGGCGCGGTAGCCTGCTATCGTTTCCGATTCGATGCTCGCCTGGACGTCCGACGACCTGCAGATCCTCCGCCTCAGCGTGTTGGTCGCCGCGCTGGCGACCCTCGCGGCCCTCGGCCCGGCGATCGCGGTGGCAACGCTGCTCGCCCGTCGCCGCTTCTGGGGCCACGGGGCGCTGAACGCCATCGTCCACCTGCCGCTCGTGCTGCCGCCGGTCGTCACCGGCTACTTCCTGCTGCGCGCCTTCGGCACGCAGGGCCCGATCGGCGGCTGGCTGGCCGACACGCTGGGCATCGTCTTCGCGTTCCGCTGGACCGGCGCGGTGCTGGCCGCGGCGGTGATGGGGTTCCCGCTGATGGTGCGGGCCATCCGCTCCTCGGTCGAGAGCGTCGATCCGCGGCTCGAGGAAGCCGCCGCGACGCTCGGCGCCTCGCCGCCGTGGCGGCTGCTGACGATCACGCTGCCGCTGGCCGGGCCGGGCATCCTGGCCGGCGCCATCCTCGGCTTCGCCAAGGCCCTCGGCGAGTTCGGGGCCACGATCACCTTCGTCTCGAACATCCCGGGCGAGACGCAGACGCTGGCCCTGGCCATCTACGCCCTGACGCAGACACCCGGCGGCGACGCCGGCGTCTGGCGGCTGGCGGCGCTCTCGGTCGGCGTCTCGTTCGTCGCGCTGATCGCGGCCGAGGCGCTGGCGCGGCGGACGGCGGTGCGCCGATGAGCCTCGCCGTCGACATCCGGCATCGCCTCGAGCGGATCGGGCTGGCGATCACCCTGCGGGCCGGCCAGGGCCTGACGGCGATCGTCGGCCCCTCCGGCGCCGGCAAGACCACGCTGCTCCACCTGATCGCCGGGCTGATCCGGCCCGACGCCGGCACGATCGCCCTCGGCGACGAGGTGCTGGTCGACGTCGGCCGCGGCATCTTCGTGCCGCCCGATCGCCGGCGCATCGGCTACGTCACGCAGGAGTCGCGGCTGTTCCCGCACCTGACGGTGCGCCAGAACCTCGGCTACGGCCACTGGTTCACGCCGCTGCCGGCGCGGCGGCTGACGCTGCCGGCGGTCGTCGACATGCTCGACCTCGACGTCCTCCTGGCCCGCCGGCCGGCCCGCCTCTCGGGCGGCGAACGACAGCGCGTCGCCCTCGGCCGCGCGCTCATGACCAGCCCGCGCCTGCTGCTGCTCGACGAGCCGCTGGCCGCCGTCGACGTCGCCCGGCGGCAGGAGATCCTGCCCTATCTCGATCGCCTCCGCCAGGAACTGGCACTGCCGACGCTCTACGTCACGCACGCCGTCGGGGAAGTGGCCACCCGCGCCGAAGCCATCGTGGCCATGGACGAAGGCCGCGTGGTGTCCGTCACCGCGGGCTGCTAAGCTGGGAGTCGCCCCCCAGGCTCGAACGTCGGACCAAAGCAGACAGCGAGGCTATCGATGGCACGCACGGCGCAGGTCCTCCACCTGGCGGAGAGCCCGAACGATTCGTTCCTTCTCAAGGCCGAGCTGGCTGACGAAGGCATCCCCTGCCAGCTCCTGGCCCTCTCCCCCGGCGAGGATCTGGCCCGCACGGTCACCGGATCGCAGATCGATCTGCTGGTCGTCGACGTACCGGTCAGCTCGTCGCACTGGCGGACCGGGCTCGACGAGATCCAGCGGACCCGGCCGGAGCTGCCGGTGATCTTCCGGTGGGGCGCCGCCGGCCACTGGTCGACCGAATCGTCCAGCGAACAGCTCGGGCGGCGCATCCGCGGCGTGCTGTCGCTGCCCGACACCCACAAGCGCACCGACGGCGAACGGCGCGAGTTCATGGACCGGCTGGTGCGGCACCAGCAGACCTATCTCGAGCTCCTGCGCTCCGACTTCTGGCACTTCGACGAGGCGATTACCCGGATCATCGAGCGCGCCGCCGACCTGCTGGAAGTCGAGCGGGTCAGCGTGTGGGAGTTCACCGAGGATCGCAAGGCGCTGGTCTGCCTCGATCTGTTCGTGCGATCGACGCGGGCGCACGAGCGGCCGCGCCCGGTCTCGTCGTGCCCGCGCTATCTGGCGACGCTCGAATCGTCGCTGACGCTGGCCGCCGACGACGCCCGGCGCGACCCGCGCACCAGCGAGCTGACCGACTCGTATCTGGTGCCGCACGGGGTGGTCTCGATGCTCGATGCGCCGATCCGCCGGGACGGACGGCTGGTCGGCGTCGTCTGCCACGAGCAGATCGGCACGCCGCACCAGTGGGCCGTGCTCGAGCAGTGCAGTGCCGGCTGGGTCGCCGGGCTCGTCGCGCGCGCGATGGAGGTCCGCGAACGGCGCCAGCTGTCGGAGCGGCTCGAGCGGGCCGAGCGGCTCGATTCGATCGGCCGCCTCGCCGGCGGGCTCGCCCACGACTTCAACAACTGCCTCACCGCGATCCTCGCCCACGCCGACTACGGCATGCACGGCCCGGAGGGTGCGGCGCAGACCGCCCTCGCCGAGATCCGCGACGCCGCCCACAGCGCGGCGCGCCTGTCGAAGGAGCTGCTCGCGGCCGGACGGGCCGAGCCGGTCACGCTCGAGCCGATCGACCTGGCGGCCGCGGTCACGCGGATGGGCGGTCGCCTCATCGGCCTGATGCCGGCCGGCGCCCGGCTCGACATCGCCATGCCGGCCGGTCCGATCTGGATCCGCGGCGACGCCGGCGCGCTCGAGCGCGTCGTCGTGAACCTCGTCGCCAACGCCGGCGACGCCGTGTCCGCGGCCGGCGGCGGCCACGTCCGCGTCTCGGTGACCCGCAACGGCGCCTCGAACGGATCGGCGCCGATGCCGTCCGCGGCGAGCGCCGCGATCGAGGTGTCCGACGACGGCATCGGCATGGACGCCAGCGTCCAGGCGCGGCTGTTCGAGCCGTTCTTCACGACCAAGGCGACGGCTCACGCGATGAGCGTCGCGGCAGGCGCCGGCGTCGCCGGCCCGCCGGCGGGCGGCGGGGGATCCGGCCGCGGCATTGCGTCGCCGCCATCGAAGCCGACGCCCGTCGCGGGACCGTCGCGGGTGGTCGGAACCGGATCAGGCGCCGGCGCCGGCCGGCCCGTCGAGCTGCGCCCGACTGGCGGCACCGGCCTCGGCCTGGCCACGGCCTTCGGCATCGTCCGGCAGCACGGCGGCACCATCGCGGTCGAGAGCGCGCCGCGTCAGGGCAGCCGCTTCACCGTCCTGATTCCGGCCATCCCGGCGCCCTGACGACTCCGGAGTCGTGCGGCGTTCGGCTAGCGGCTCTCGGCCTTGATCGCCGCCTCGAACGCCTCGCGCTTCTGGGCGTGCAGCCGGCGGTAGGCGGCGGGGTCGACGAACGCCGCGGCGCCCTCGGTCTTCATCCGGGCCCGCTTGCCCTCGAGGTCGAAGAAGCTGGCGTGCGCGGCGAGGAAGATGTCGGGCTTCAGCGACGCCAGCCGATCGAAGGTGCGACGGAAATCGTCGGCGATCCCCGGGTAGGACGGGTTCTTCACCAGCCGCGTGCCCGGGTTGACCGTCGTGCTGCCGGGGAACACCACCGCGTAGGTCTTGCCCTTGTCGGTGACCGACATCGTGTAGGTCGCGCAGCCCGGGGTGTGCCCCGGCGTCTTGAGGGCGGTGAGCGTGATGCCGCCGAGCGAGACCGTGTCACCGTCCTGGAGCACGACGTCGACCTTCACCGGCGTGAACTGCGCCGCGGCGACGCCGCCGAGCAGGTAGTCCGACTTGCCGCCGTCGGCGACCAGCGTCTCGTCGCCCTGCATGATCCGGACGCTGGCCTTCGAGAGCTTCTGGAAGTGGGCCAGCGTGCCGACGTGATCGAAGTGCGCCTGCGTCGTCAGCAGGATCTTGATGTCCTGGGCCTTGAAGCCGAGCGCGGCGATCGACGTCTCGATGGCGCCGGCCATGCTCGGCACGGCGCCGTCGATCAGGATGTGCCCGGCCGGCGTCGTGATCAGGTAGGCCGCGAGGTCCTTGGTCCCGACGTAGTGGATCGGGCCGACGATGGTGAACGCCTCGGCCGGCGTCGTCCACGCCGCGTTGTCGAACGTGGGCGGCGCCGGCGCCGGCTGTTGCGCCGCCACGGCGGAGACGCCGAGGAGCAGCGCGGCCGCGAATCCGAGGAGTGCCTTCGTGTGCATGCCGGCAGTGTAAGACACGGCGGCGTCAGCCGCGCGCGTCGAGCACGTTCCAGCGATCGTAGGCGGCGGCCAGCTCCGGATCGATCGCCTCGAGCCGCGTCAGTGCGACGCGGATCGCGTCGGCCGGCTCCTTGTAGAACTCGGGCGCGGTCGTGCGCGCGCGCAGGGCCTCGCGCTCCGCCTCGAGCGCCTCGATGACGGCCGGCAGCGCCGCCAGCTCGCGCTGCTCCTTGAACGAGAGCTTCACTTTCGCGGACGCGGCCGGCGCCGGCGGCGGCCGTTCGCCGTCGCGGCGGCCTTGCCGGCCGCCGCTTTGCCGGTCTGCGGCGGCGCGGACGGGGCTTTCCTGGTCGGCGCCGCCACCGGGACCGGCGCCGGCGGCTCGGGCGGCGTCGCGGCCGGCGCGGCCTCGGCGCCCGGCCGCGTCGATCGCCGACGCCAGCGACGTCGAGGCGCCGATGGCGATGCGGTAACGCTCCCAGTCGGCGTAGCCGCCGACGTATTCCTCGACGCGGCCGTCGCCCTCGAACACGAGCGATGCTGGTGACGACGTTGTCGAGGAAGCGCCGATCGTGGCTGACGATCAGCAGCGTGCCCGTCCAGGCGACGAGCTCGGCCTCGAGCAGCTCCAGCGTCTCGAGGTCCAGATCGTTGGTCGGCTCGTCGAGCACCAGGACGTTGGCCGGCTTGGTGAAGAGCCGCGCCAGCAGCAGGCGGTTGCGCTCGCCGCCCGACAGCGCCTTGACCGGCGAGCGCGCCCGCTCCGGCGAGAACAGGAAGTCGCGCAGGTAGCCGTGGACGTGCTTCGAGCCGCCGTTGACGGTGACCATGTCGTTGCCGTCGCCGACCGTGTCGAAGACGGTGCGCTCGGGATCGAGCTGCTCGCGCTGCTGGTCGTAGTAGGCGACCTGCACGTTCGAGCCGCGCCGCACCTCGCCGGCGTCGGGCTCGATGTCGCCGAGCAGCAGCCGCAGCAGCGTGGTCTTGCCGGCGCCGTTCGGGCCGACCAGGCCGATGCGATCGCCGCGCTGCACGCGCAGCGCCAGATCGCGCACGATGGTCGAGGCGCCGTAGGCCTTCGACGACGCCCTCGGCCTCGAACACCATCTTGCCGGTCGACTCGGCCCGCTCGGCCGAGAGCTTCACCGACCCGAGCCGCTCGCGCCGTTCGGCCCGCTCCTGCCGCATCGCCTCGAGCGCCTTGACGCGGCCTTCGTTGCGGGTCCGCCGCGCCTTGATGCCCTGGCGGACCCACACTTCCTCTTCGGCCAGCTTCTTGTCGAACTTGGCCTGCTGGAGGCGCTCGTTCTCGAGCCACTCCTCCTTCTTGCGGGTGAAGATCGCGTAGTCGCCGGGCCACGAGGTCAGGCGGCCGCGATCGAGCTCGACGATGCGCGTCGCGACGCGCTCGAGGAAGACCCGATCGTGGGTGACGAACACCAGCGCGCCGGGGTACTCGAGCAGCCACGCCTCGAGCCAGGCGATGGCATCGATGTCGAGGTGGTTGGTCGGCTCGTCGAGGACGAGCACGTCGGGCTGGGCGACCAGCGCGCGCGCCAGCAGCACGCGGCGGCGCCAGCCGCCGGAGAGCGTGTCGACCGGGACGTCGCGCGGCAGGCCCAGGCGATCGAGGACCATCTCGACGCGCTCCTCGACCCGCCAGCCATCGCGCTCGTCGAGCTCGTGCTGCAGGCGGCCGAGGCGTTCCAGCGCCGCCGGCGTCGCGTCGTGGGCCACGTCGTGCGCGGCGTGATGGTAGGCGGTGACCACCTCGCTGAGCGGGCCGAGGCCTTCGGCGACGACGTCGAAGATCGGCTTGTTGGTGGCGAGCGGGACGTCCTGCTCGAGACGCGCCACGACGACGCCCGGCTGCCGCCAGAGCGTGCCGCCGTCCGGCGGCAGCGCGCCGGCGATGATTTTCAGCAGGGTCGACTTGCCGGTGCCGTTGCGACCGATGACGGCGACCCGCTCGCCGCGATCGACCTGGAAGGCGACGCGATCGAGAAGCGGCAGGTGACCGAAGGCGACAGAGACGGAATCCAGGGTGAAAAGGGGCATTGCAGGCGGGCTACCGACGCCCTGCATTGTAAGGGCTGGGACGACGAATAGGGTTGCCCACCGCTCGGCGTGCCAGCCGGGTTGTTCCTCGGACGGCTGACTTTGGGTACGGGAACGGAGCGGCCGCCACGTCCGATCCCCGCGATTTTCATGGCATTTCCCGCGGCGTGCGTGGCACCCCGCTTGCACCGCACACGGCCAGATGGTTTCTGGTTCCGCCCAGCTCCCCTTGCTGTCTCGCGTCGCCGTCGCCGCCCTCGTGGCCGCGGCCGTGGCCGCGACGTCGCGCCCCGTCACGGTGTCTGCCGCCGAGCGCCGCCTGATCCCCCTCGAGCGGGTCGAGGAGGTCAGCGTGCTGGTCGACGACATGACGCCCGACGCCGCGACGCTGTCGCTGACGCGCGAGCTGATTCAGGCGGACGCCGAGGCGCAATTGCGGAGCAACGGCCTGCGGGTGCGCGGCGAAGGCGTGATGCCGGCGCTCTACGTCCAGGTGTCGGTGCTGTGCGACGACCGCGACCCGTGTGCCATCGACGTGTCGTCCGCGGCGGTCCAGGACGTCTACCTCGAAGCGATGGCGACCACGCCGATCCGCGCCAAGACCTGGTACACCGGCCAGATCATCCTGGCGCAGCGATCCGAGGTCAGCGAGACGGTGCGCAACGCCGTCCGCAGCCAGGCCGAGGAGTTCGCGGCCGATGTCCGGGAGGCACGCCGCCGCGTCCTCGGCGTCGCCCCGACCAGCGCGCCCGCCGCGCCGGCCAGGACCAGTCAGGATTTCGGACCGAGACGGGGCAACTGAGTCAGCGGCGGCCAGCTCCCAGGCCAGGCCGCCACTGACCGCTCCGTCTCGGGTCCTCCCCCTCTTTGGGTGGCGGCGGCTCCCCTCAGGAGCCGCCGCGGGCTGCTCTTTGGGCGTGCCGTCTGCTACTCGCGGCGCTGGGCGCGCCGCGGCGCCGGCACGCGAGCAGCTTTCAACGCAGGAGCTGCCGCGCCTTCTGCATCTCGGCCGACTGCGGCGTGTTCAAAGCGACCGCGGCGTCGATCAGCCTGGCGCCGTTCCCGGCCGGCTCCGCGCGCATGGTCCACTGCTCCTTGGCGCGCCCCGCCAGCATGTCCCACTGATAGACCCGCGACGCCTGGCGGTAGGCCTCGGTCAGGAAGCCGGCGTCGAACAGCGCGTTGGCGTCGGCCTTGTTGGCCTCGGCCCGCGCCTCCAGGGCCTTCAGCAGCGACGCCGCCACCGCCTTGTCGCGCGAGGCGTAGATGGTGGCCCGGCGCAGCGTCTCCATGCGCGCCGACACCGGCGTGGTCGGGGTCAGCAGCGTCGTGACGTCGACGGGCAGCCGGCTGATGTCGTAGGTCGGGTTCGGGTTGTTCCAGCCGGCCGCGGCGACGTTTCCCCACGGCAGCGACGGGTTGCCGCTCAGCTCGAAGGCGTGGCAGATGAACGGTGGCCCGGCGACCGCGGGCGTGGCGCTCGACGCGACGGCGACGGCGGCGACGGTTGCGGCGGCGAGGGGTCGGCAGAACAGCATGGGATGCTCCTGTGGAACGGGGTGGCAGCAGCGCCACGAACGCAGCGTGCCCGGTGTGACGGCGGCCCAGGGAGGGAGGAGGCGTGAGGTAACGGTGAGACACCAATGAATCAGCGGAGTTTCACGCTGTAGAGCGCGTGGTGCGTGAGCACGAACAGGGTCCGCCCGTCGGGCCCGCCGAACCGCAAGCCGGTCGGCCGTTCCGGCACGTCGATCCGCCCCGACAGCTCGCCGCTCGGACGGTAGACGAAGATCTGGCCGTTGGCGACGTAGACGTTCCCGTCGCGGTCGGCGACCACGCTCTCGCCACCGCGCTCGGCGAACAGCCGCAGATCCCCGAGCGTGCCGTCGTCGCGGACGACGCCGCCGTAGGTGCGGTTCTCGGCCCCGCTCGTCAGGTAGGTGCGCTCGCCCGGCCGCGCCGGCACCAGGCTGAACGTATCGAGGGCGTGCGACCAGCGCCAGCCGGCTCGGTCCATCCCGGGATAGTTGCCGCCCGCCTCCTGCGTGAAGACCCGGAATGCCGGCAGCACCAGCGAGCCGTCCGGCGACACGTAGGCCATCGGCTGCGCCGTCGTCACCTCGCGGGTGAACATCTCGCGCCAGCGTCTCGTACTCGTAGGTCGCGAGATCGAGATGGCTGCGGAACTGACCGTCGGCCCAGACCGTCGACGGCAGCAGGAAAGACGCCGCCGGCCCGGTCGGGCGCGGCTGCGGCTGCAGCACCGTCAGCGCGTCCCGCGGGCCGTCGGGCCGGAACGCGTAGACCGTGCCGGCCCGCCCGGCCATCGACAGCACCAGCAGGTTCCCGGAGCGATCGACGCCGAGGTTGACGGCGTCGAGCGGCGCGTCGCGGACGATCTTCAGGCCGGCCGGACTGCGACCACGAGAAGATCCGCTGCTGATGGCGGTCGACGAAGTAGAGCGTGCCCGCCGCGTCCACTGCCGCGCCGGAAATCGAATGAAAGTCGCCGGCGAGCTTCTCGATCGACGCCTTCAGGACCGGCACCGGCTTCTGGTCGGGCGCCTTCGACGCCGGCAGCGCCGGGTTCAGGTCGAGGACCGCGAACAGCCGCTCGCGCACCTCGCGGCCGGTCGTCATGTCCTGGAGCGCGTTGTCGAAGGCGAACTTGCCGGCGCGCAGCTTGGTGCCGCAGCCGTTGGCGTCGCAGACGCCGTAGCCGTGCTCGGCGTTCACCTGCACGTTGCGGAAGCGGATGCCGCTCGATCCGTAGACGCGGATCGCGGCGGCGAACGGGTTGTAGCTGCGGGTGACGCGGTAGGCGCGATAGTTGGCGATGGTGATGTTCTTCGAGTCGGTGATCTCGAAGGCCACCGCTTCCGGACTCGAGGACGCTTCCTCTTCGGTCTGCGGCGCGTGGAACTCCCAGTTCTCGACCCGATCCAGCTTGATCTCGCCGTAGAGATGATGCTCGGCCGACAGCTCGTAGACGACGCCGGGCGTCGTCGTGTCGGAGACGTAGAACCCCGATTGCGCGTTGGGCGCGGCGCTCCAGATCGTGTGGAACGTCCCGCCGCCACCCTTGGTGACCCAGACGCTCGGGTACTGCGCGCCGCCGCGGCCGCGGCCGCCCGGGCCCGGCGGGCCCGGCGCGAACCAGTGGATCATGACGTCGTTCAGGTACGACTCGCGACCGGCCATCCACAGGACGGCGGTGGCGCGCGGGTTGGTGGCGCCCGGGAAGACGCCGAGGCCGCTGACGATCGTCTTCCCGCCCGGCGGTGCCAGCAGCACCGCCTTCGGCTCGCCGACGCCGGCGAACGCCTCGACGCGATCGGCGAGATCGATCCGCGTCGTGCTCGGGATGCAGCGCGATCAGCGCCGTGTCGGCCTTCAGCGTGATCGTGTCGCTGACGACGTAGAGGCCCGACGGGAAATAGAGCGCGCGGTGACCGGCCACCGCCGCCTGGAGCGCCTTGGTGTCGTCGGTCTTGCCGTCGCCCTTCACGCCGAGCGTCCGCACGTTGACCCACTGATCCATCGGCGGCAGCGCGGGCAGCGCCGGCGGCAGCGGCGCCGGAGCCGCCGCCAGCGGCTCGGCATCGTACCGCTGGTCGATGCTGGCCGGTGCTGTCGCTGCCGCGGACGAACAGCCCGTGGTTGAAGCGCCGGACGCGGTAGGCCGGCGACGGCGAGCCGACGGTGCGGCCGCTGCCCCGCTCGCGCGCGAACACCGGCGTGTCGACACAGATGACACCCTCGGCCCCGATCTGGGTCAGGGCGTTCTGCGGCTGGTCGAAGACGACCGCGGCGGACGCGACGCGCTCGAACCGGGCGTCCTTCAGCCACAGGTTGTCGGAGTAGCCCTTGTCGATGCTGATCCCGACGGGCACGTTGCGGAACGTCGTGCGGACGACGGTCAGGCCGGTCTGGTGCTCGCGGATCGCCGCCTCGCGCTGGCCCTCGAAGACCGAGTCGATCAGCGTGTAGGGCCAGAACGGCGACGTGCTGGTGGCCATGATGCCGTAGCGTCCGCCGACGAACCGGAGGCGCTGGCCGACGTTGCCGACCTCGATGATGCCGGCCAGCCCCGACCCGATGCGGAAGTCGATGTCGCTCAGGATGCCGTGCTGCGCGACGTGGAAGCGGACGGCGACCGCCGCCGGATTGCCGTCGCCGATCTCGAAGTCGACGTTCATCATCGACGAGTAGAAGGTCGTCTGGTTGGCGTCCGGGATGGTCTCGTTGGCCGGCACGAAGCCGGGCGGCGGGAACGCCACGCGCGGCGGAGTGGCCGGTCCACCCTGCCCGGCCCGCGGCCGGACCGGCGTTGGTGAAGTGCATCATCACGCCCAGCCCGGTCAGGAAGCCGGGCGTCCGCTCGGGCAGGACGAAGACCGGGCGGGTGGCGCCGTAGCCGATGACGCGGACGGCGCGCCACACGATCAGCGTCCCCGTGACGCGATAGCGGCCGGACGGCACCAGCACGATCCCGCCAGCCGGGGCTGGCGGCGGCGCGATCCAGGGCGGCCTGGAGCAGCGCCGTGTGATCGGCGTCGGCCGGCTGCGCCGCCGGGACGTCGACGTGGATCGCCGCCGGATCGTCGGGACGCGCGGTGAACACGGATGCCGCCGTCGCGGTTTGGGGGACGACGGACAGCAGGAGACAGACCAGCAGGCGCGTGAGCACGGCGCAGTGTGTGCCATGTTCCCGCCTCGAACCAACCCCGCCGCGGGGTGATCTCACGGTGAGATCGCCGGAAATCGGCCGGAAACCGGCGGCGCGCGTCATCGTTCGGCCGGCGTTTTCGGCCGATACTGGGCGCATGCTCCCCACCCCGGAGGCGGACGCCGTCCGCGTCCAGCTCGATCGCATCCTGGCCAGCCCGGGGTTCGCCAACGCCGATCGCCTCAGCCGGTTCCTCCGCTTCGTGGTCGAGCGGACCCTGGACGGCGAAGGCGACCAGCTCAAGGAATACCGCCTCGGCACCGAGGTCTTCGACCGGCCCACGGACTACGACCCGCGGCTCGACTCGATCGTCCGCGTCGAGGCGCGCCGCCTCCGATCGAAGCTGGCGGAGTATTTCGAGGGCCCCGGCCGCGCCGACCCGGTCCTGATCCGGGTCGAGAAGGGCGGCTACGCCGCCACCTTCGAGTCGGCCCCCGCCGGCCCGACGACTGCAGCCGGCCGTCCCGACGACTCCGGAGTCGATCGTCACGGGAGCCGCTGGAGTAGCGGCCGTCGAGGGAACGACTCCGGAGTCCATGGCCGCAGCCCAGCCCGCGGCATCGCCCGCGGCATCGTCCTCCGCCGCCGCCTCGCCCGCGCCGCTGGCTGCCGTTCGCGCTGGCCGCCGCCGGCCTGCTCGTCGCCGTAGTCGTCGGCTGGCAGGTCGTCGGCCGCAACACCGCGTCGGCCTCGTCGCGGATCCAGGTCGCGGTGCTGCCGCTGACCCGCTACGACACCGCCGCCGACGTCGTGCCCGAGGCGCTCGCCGACGCCGTGACCGACGGCCTGATCGCCGAGCTCGCCCGGCACGCCGCCGTCGAAGTCGCCTCGCGCACCAGCGTGATGCCGTTTCGCGATCGGCAGGCGTCGCTGTCGACGATCGCGTCGGAGCTCGGCGTCCAGGCGGTCGTCGAAGGGTCGCATCCAGGTCACCGGCACGCGGCTGTGGGTCGAGGTGCGGCTCGTCGACGCCCGGCGCGATCGCAAGGTGTGGGTCGACGACTTCGCCGGCGACACCTCCGATCGCCGCGAGCTCGAGCGCCGCGTCGCCGCCGCCCTCGTGCCGGTCCTGACGGCCCGCTTCGGCCCCGGCGTAGAATGAACGGCGACGCTCGAACGTCCCGTTCACTTCCTGGAGGCACCGTGGCGAAGAAGAAGGCATCGACCCAGCCGGCTGACGACACTCTCGGTTCGATTGCAGAGGGCCTCGGCTCGCTGTTGGGGAACGCCGAGAAGCAGTGGCGCGCCTGGCAGGGCCCACGCGACGCGGTCGTCAAGGCGGTGAGTGACGTCCGCGACCGCGCGGTCGCGCTGCTGTCCGAGATGGACGTCGCCGGCCTCGGCTCGGACAAGGGCAAGAAGACAAGAAGTCCGGCAAGAAGGACAAGAAGAAGGCCGGCAAGAAGGGCGACAAGAAGAAGGCCGAGAAGGCCGCCAAGGCCGAGGACGCCGGCAAGGCCGACAAGAAGGGCAAGAAAGCCGACAAGAAGAAGGCGAAGAAGGCCGACGCGAAGCGGCCGGCCCCTCCGTCCGGCGCGGTCTAGCCCGCATCTCCATACCCTCACACGCGCCCGTAGCTCAGTTGGATAGAGCACCGGCCTTCTAAGCCGGTGGTCGCTGGTTCGAGTCCAGCCGGGCGCGCCACCTCACCGCCGGCGAGGTGGCGGTCTGGCGTGGGCCCTGACCTGGCCTGAGCGAGCGACGAGGAACGCCCAGGCGATGCCCGATGTGCTCCACGGTGTCGTGCAGTCCAGCAAGGAGTTTGGCGTCTGCGCCCTCACGAATGGCGGCCTCGACCAGGGATAGCGCCATGAGCGCGTGGTCGACGGCGAGTTGCGAGGGGCAGCCAGCCCGACGGCATCTTCGAGGCATGGCCTTTCCACTTCCGAGGCCCGATGCGGGTGGAGAGCAACTCCGCGATCCGCCCTGTGTTCGGCATTGCCCGGTCTTCCTCGACCCCGAGGAGAGCAAGGGCACTGCCAGGGTGCGATGGCGTGCTCGGCAATGGCGCCAGACCCGCTGGTCGAGAGAGCAGTACGCAGCCGCGGAGGTCTGCTGCGTTCGCAACGACGTCGGCCAGAGGGACATACCTCGCAACGCGATCGCGAGCAGTTCCAGGATCGTGTGATGACGTCCTGAGTCTCCACTTGCAGGATAGCGCGCCTGTGCGACGCGGCCTTCGAGGCGGCCGCCTGACGTTCCGACGAGAGATCCGCTCGGTCGCGGCACGCGGTGTGTGTGTTCATCGACATCGTCGGCAGGTAGCTCCGAAGGCGCTGCCACAGCAGTCGTAGATTGGTCCTGTGCATACCCCAGAGAACGCGACGACGGTGGCCGAGTTGGAGCGGCCACCGTCGCAAGAGGTCACGCCCGCGACGAACGTGGCCAAGTGTCACGCTCGACGTCCTCGAGCATCCTGCGCATTTGCCCGAGCAGGACGGTCACGCCGGCGCGGTTCGTAGGGGTCGGGCGTCGCAGCAGCGGCACGTCGGTCGACTCGTCGGAGACAACCGCCAGAGCGACGGCCATGGTCTCAGGGAGCCGGATGCCCTTTGGGCTTCGGTTCTGTCGCTCACCGCCACTGCTCTTCCAGAACCAGAAGGAGATCGGCTGGCCCATGTTCGGGGCGGTCGAAGGCATCACTCTCGCTCACTTCGGTCCGAGCTTTGAGAGCCTGAGGCTGAGTGCGTCGATGTCCTGCTCGCAAGCGGCCGAGTCGCTGTCGCCGACGCGGATGGTGCCTGCGAGCACGCCGAGCTCGTCACGATGCGCGTCGCTTCCTCGCGCGCCGTCTCGTCCGTGGCCCGGGACGACACCAGTGTCGTCACCTGCCGATTAAGGAACAGCACCCGCATCATCAGCTTCTCCAACCTCTGAAAACCCTTCGACCATCTCCGGCCCCGTCCACGGCGACTCCGATCCGCGGGCCGATTGGCGCCGGCTAACACAGAAGCGCAGCGCGAGGTAGAGCCATCGCGGGCCGTTGCCGAGGTCGCGCCGGGCTGGCCCAGCCATACCGACCGCCCGGGGCAAGCGAAGGGGGCGGCTCGGGGAAGTCGCGGTGCTGCGTCGCCGTTTGGCAGACGCATGGCTACGTTCGCCGAGCTGAAGGGCGAATACGGCAAGCTGCGCCGAGGTCGGCCGCATCGGCCGGCTCAATCCGATCAAGAACTCCCTAGATGGGCGTGCTGGGATCCGCACCCGAGACGGTGTAGCTGGCGGGATGCCTCACCTGTTGCCTGGGGGCGTGCGGCTTCTCGGCTCGATGCCGTGGAGCACGCTCTCCGCGTGAAGCAGATCGGCCGCTGAATCCACGCGAAGGCTTCCGCGAGGTGGTTCGAGCCACCCGCTTGGACCCTGTGGACGCCGAGCAATCTTGCCGTCGAGTGGTCTACGCGGCGCCGCATGCCCGCGTGCTGCGACTGAGTGCCTCCGCGGCGGAGCGCCTTCTCTGAGGGGGCTCCCCACGCGACCAATCCTAGATCGACTGCGGATCTGCTGCAGCTGCAGAAATCCCCTGGCGGCCCGTGGTGGAAGTGCCGCGTCGCACCGAGACGGGGCAGAGACCCGCCAATCCCAGGCGCGAGGAGGGGGAACATCGGGAATATTCAGCGAGCGACGCCGAGCAGCAGGATGCCGCCCGGAATATTTCAGCGACTCTGATTCGGGACGCTCGGCCCCCTTCATGGGAAGACAGCGGATGTTAGACTTCGGCTTGCGAGTGCCTCATGGAGTTGCAGGCCACGGTCCACGGGAGCAGTGGTACGCTCGCGGCGTCGCCGCGCAAGGCCGGCCACGCTGCCTATGCTGAGCCCTATGTCCGTGCTCGTGGTCGATGACTACGCCGACACTAGAGACATGCTCTCTTTCGCACTGGAGGCGGCCGGCTATGGCGTCCTCGTCGCCGAGAGCGGGCGGCAAGCCCTGATGTTGGCGCAACTCCACCACCCGGCCATCGTGGTGATGGACGTCTACATGCCGGAGATGGACGGCATCGAAACCACCCGACGGCTACGCGCGGAGCCGGACCTTCAGCGGCATCCCCGTCGTCGCGCACACCGCGCGTCCCCGGGGACTCGAAGGATTTGAGCACTTGTTCGATGAGATTCGTCCGAAGCCCTGTCTCCCGGACGCCATCATCGCGCTCGTGACCCGGGTCCTGCACGCGAACGGCCTGCGACGCGGCGTGACCGGCTTGGATCTGTCCGACGAGCGCTGACACCCATGGAACGACGTTCCTCGAGCCGCACGACGGCGACGTCAAGGTCCACGACTTCGCGCGGGACACTCCGCGACGACAGGCGCGCCGCGCTGGAAGCCGGCCGGCTTGACGGCAGCGATCGCAGGGCAGCATGCAGGCTGTTCTCGCCTTCGGGGTCATCCCTCGCCGTGGAGACGTTCGTGCGCGATCTGTGATGCGATTGGCCGTCGAGCTGTCGCCAGCCCGCGGCTTCCCTGTCCATTTGTCTCGTGTCGAGCCGACTCGTGTCCTCGAGCTCGAGGGCACGCCAGGACCGCGTCGCGGCGGCTCGGAGACAAGGACCGCGCGGCACGCAAGGAGCAGGCTGGATGATGCCGACCACCTTCTTGAAGCGGGTCGATGCCGTCCTTGCCGAGGGGCGAGCGGCCGCGAACCTGGCGCCGCTTCCTCACGGTGCATGCCCCGCCTGGGCGGCGCGCGCCACTCGACGACCCGTTGCCAGACTTGCTGCGCTTGGCGAGCGAGCGCCTCGACCTGTCGACCGGGTATCGGTATCTGTTCGAGAACGGGCCGGGCATCGTGGGTTTCATCGCCGCCGCGGTGGAGCACGAGCGACACTCCGGCTCGCGGCCTCCGCTTGCAGATCACGTTGGAGCCGCACCGTGGGCCGATTACGCTCGACGTGAGCGGGCCTGTAGCGGCGCGGGCCTTCCTGGCCGCGATCGAGGCCCCTGATCGCGAGACGCCCCAGGCCTCGCCCAGAAGCCCAGTGACGAACGCGGCCGGGCGTGGATCCCGAAGCCCGAGTGATGTCACGTCGCGAAGCGCGCCGGACGACCACGGCTTGCCCCGGTCGAAGCGACGTCGATAGGATGGCTGCGATGCTCAGCGAAGAGATCCGCCGCGCGGTGTTGAAGACGACGGCGATCAGGCTCAGCACCACTGGAACAACCGCGCGGTAGCGCGAGCAACCGGCATGGACATCACCTTCATCGAACCGCACGACGGCGACGTCGTGGTCGTCCGCGCCGCGCGCCCGGTGACCGAGCAGCCGGGCACCGGCGAACGCTGCTACGCGGTCATCGAGTGGGGCGCATTCGAGCTCGTCTCTGAGCGCCTGACGAGCCTGCCGAAGGACGACGCCGTCCTCGAGGCTCGACACTGCGCGTCGTCGCGCGGGCGAGACGCCTGGGACAGTACGGGCAAGCAGATGGTCCGGCTTCCCCGTCTCCCGCTCGTCTATCGCGGCGCGGCCGACACCTACGCGGTCAGCATCGACGTGACGGACTACGCCGGCGAGAAGCCCACGCTCGCGTGGAAGAGTGCGTCGCACCTGACGGAGAGCGAAGCCCTGAGCCTCGTCGTCGCCAACGACGTGTCGCTCACGATTGCCAAGGCGCTGCTCGGCAAGGCGCAGATGCCGCTCGCTTGCTCGTAGGCCTAGCCCCGCGCCTCTGGGCCGGCTGAAGTGGGGCATTCCCCAATAGCGGCGTGAGCGAGGCCGGTCGACAATGACGCGGCCCACATGGCAACGCTGAAGGACATCGTTCGGACCGCTCGGCTTGGTCGATTTGGGATGTCTCTGGTGGAGTTCGCGACCGCGGTCGGCGTCTCGGAGAACACGATCGCCTCCGTGGAATATGGCGGCCGGGTGAGCCGGACCACGGTCGAGAAGCTTGCGGCATTCCTGCAGTGTCCCGTCAGCGAGCTGGCCCACCCAGGGCTGGCGATGCACCGTCGTGGCTTGCGAGCGAGGGTGCCCGAAAGCGGGGCCGAGGGGCGACGTCGTGAGCTCGTCGCGCGGCTGCGGGCGCTCCAGGCCGAGATGATCGCTGCGCAAGGGCAGGCCATCGCCGCAGTCCGGACGAACGACCGCAACGCGCTCGCGGCCGCCCGCCAGCGGCAAGTCCACATCCTGGCCGAGCAGGACCGGTTGATCGATGGGAACCTGGCCGCACGCGCCGATGGGGCGGACATCGGCAGTCGTGAGGCGACTTTATCCGCCTGAGGCGGTCGTGTGCCAGCAGCCCCAAACTACCAAAGGATGTTCGTCCCCTCAAGCGGCGTCAGTAGGAACAGCGCAGGGAAGTCCCCTTAGGGCACTCCTGGTGACACGGTCAAGGCGACAAGGGCGACCGCTGACTCAGACGCGTCGGGCTTCACATCCCGGACATCGAGCCCGGTCACGCGCGGTGGATGGCGTCGAGCAGGCGCGCTTCGCTCGCCAGCCGCGCCTCGATGGCGCAGGGCGCGTCGCCTGCGAGGTGCGTCGCGCCGAGCCATGTTTCGATGTTGAGCCGGACTCGGGCATTTCGCTGCCCGCCGTGGGAGAACTCGTGACCGTCGCCGAACGAAATAACGTCCGCATCTCCGGCCGCGGCGCGAAATGCATGATGTTCGCGCACGGTTTCGGGTGCGACCAGAACATGTGGCGTTTCGTGGCGCCGGTTTTCGAGAATCGATACCGCGTTGTGCTGTTCGACCACGTGGGCGCCGGGCGCTCGGACGTCACCGCCTACAACCGTGAGAAGGTACGGCACGCTCGATGGCTATGCGCAGGACGTGTTGGAGATCTGCCGCGAGCTGGAGCTCGAGAACGTGATCTTCGTCGGCCACTCCGTGAGCGTGATGATTGGCGTCCTCGCAGGCGCTCGTGAGCCGGCGCGCTTCGAGGCGCTGATCCTGGTCGGTCCGTCGCCCCGCTACCTCGACGACGAAGGCTACGTCGGGGGCTTCTCGCGGACCGACATCGACGAGCTGCTGCAGTCGCTGGAGAGCAACTACCTCGGGTGGTCGGCCGCCATGGCACCGGCCATCATGGGCAACCCATACAACCCGGAGCTCGGGGCGGAGCTGGCCGACAGTTTTCGCCGAACCGACCCGGCGATTGCCGAGCACTTTGCCAGGGTCACCTTTCTTTCCGACAACCGTGCAGACCTGAGCTTGGTCAACGTCCCCACGCTGATCTTGCAGTGCGCGGACGACATCATTGCGCCCGCCGCCGTGGGTGCCTATGTGCATGCCCGCATGAAGCACAGCGGACCGGTGCCGATGAAGGCGACCGGCCATTGCCCCAACCTCAGCGCCCCGGATGAGACGATCGCGGCGATTGAGGGCTTCCTCGGCAACCTGCCTTGATGAGCGGCCGATCAGGCTGGTCTTCGACCGAACGAATCGGTCCAGACGCAGGTAATCGATGGGCAGTCAGGGTCGCTTCCGGCGCGTCGGGCGGACGCAGAGCCACTGTGCTGCGACCCTTCGCGCATCCTACGAGGGGAGGCAGGCCATGGTGCGCAACGGATCCGTTCTTCTCTTGTTGGTCGTCGCTTCGGTGTCGCATGCCGAGCCGCCGCCGAGCCCATCGTCAGGTGGCGTAACGTCGTTCGGGAGAGCCATTCAGAGTGAAGTGGCGCGGTTCGCCGAAGCCGAAGCGGCTGCAACACACCCACCGCCGCTGTCTCCGGCTGCGGTGCGTCGGCGCAGCTGGTGCGGGCGCCACCCGGTGTGGACCGCGGCGATCGCCGGAGCCGCTTCGGGATTCTTGGTCGGCTATCTGCCCGGCGACGACGCCGTATTCGATGATTTCACGGCCGGGTTCAACGGGACGGTGGTGGGCGCCATCGGTGCCGGCGGAGCCGCATCCGTAGTCGCTATCGTCCCGGCTCTGCGCAGGCCGCTACCGGGCCGCTACGGCAACGCTGCGCGGAAGGTCCACGGACAGCGCGGGGATCAACTCTGTGATGAGGTCGGCCCGCTTCGGCCCAGAGAACAGGTAACCCTGCGCAAATTCGCAACCCAGCCCGGCCAGTCGGGCACGCTGACGGGGCGTTTCGACGCCCTCGGCAATCACGTCCAAGCGCAGCGTGTGCGCCAAGCCGATGATCGCACTGACAATTTCTCCGCTGTCCTGCGTCACGGCCTGAACGAACGACTTGTCGATCTTCAGCGTGTCGATCGGCAGCCGATGCAGGTAGCTCAGCGACGAGTAGCCGGTGCCGAAATCGTCGAGCGCCAGTGGCACGCCGATGGCCTTGCAGCCGCAGCATCTTCGTCACCACCGAATCGATGTTCTCGATGATCGATCTGCGTGATCTCGAGCTTCAACTGCGCCGGCGACAGCCCGGATTCGCGGAGCGCCACTTCAATCTGCTCGACGAGGTCCCGCTGCATGAACTGCTTGGCGGACAGATTCACGCTGACCGTCAGCGGCAGCGCCGGCCCGAACTCGGCGTGCCAGGATGCCGTCTGGCGGCAGGCTTCACGAAGCACCCAGATGCCGATCGGCACGATCAGCCCGGTCTCCTCGGCGGCCGGAATGAAATCCGTCGGCAGAATCGCCCGCGCTCGGCGTGCTGCCAGCGAGGAGGCCCTCGAAGCCAGCCACAGGCGGCCCGTCGCGAGCTCGACGATCGGCTGATAGTGCAGCTGGAACTCGCCCCGCTCCATCGCGTGGCGCAGGTCGGTTTCCAGCTGGAGACGCACCAGCGCGCGCTGCCGCATGCCGGTGTCGAACAATTCGGAGCGGGCCTTGCCGAGCGCCTTCGCCCGGTACATCGCGGTGTCGGCGTCGCGCAGGACGGCCTCGGGCGAATCGTAGCCGTGCACGCTCGTCACGATGCCGACGCTGGCCGACGCGAAGACCTCGTGCCCGGCGATGTGGAACGGCGCCGCCAGTTCGCGGTGAATGCGCTCGGCCACGGCGCTGGCATCGGCGACGTGGCGGATGCTCTCGAGGAGGATCGTGAACTCGTCTCCGCCGAGGCGGGCGATCGTGTGCTCCGCGTCGACCCGCGCCAGGGTATCGCTGGCGCGCAGGCACGCCTCCAGGCGATGGGCGATGCCGACGAGCAGCTGATCCCCAACGACGTGGCCGACTGTCTTCACCAGCTTGAAGCAATCGAGGTCGAGGAACAGCACGGCGTTCATGCTGTCCGGGCGGCGGCTGCTTCGGCCAGCACGCGGCTCAAGCGGTCCAGGAACAGCACGCGATTGGGGACCCCGTCAGGGGTCGACACCTTGCCGTGCGTGATGTCCGTCATCGACCCCGCCATGCGGTAGCAGCGCTCGTCGCCGTCGCGGATGGCCAGGCCGCGCGCCAGCACCCGGCGATAGCTGCCATCCTCGTGGCGCACACGGTGCTCGTTCTCGAACTGCGGCGTCTGTCCGCCGATGTGCCGATGATCGATTCGCGCAGCAACGTGACGTCGTACCCGTGCACGCGCTCGAGCCAGTCGTCGGGTGCCCCAATCGGATCGTGCTCCTCGAGGCCGAGCATCAGCTTCCAGCGGGGCGACACGTAGAGGGCGCCCGTCCGCAGGTTCCAGTCCCAGATGCCGTCGTTCGCGCCGCGAACGGCCAGCGTATAACGCTCCTCACTGTCCCGCAGCGCCACGGCGGCGTACTCCAGCGAGAGCTGGGTCTCGATGCGGGCCAGGGCGACCGGGAAGTCGATCGGCTTGGTCACGTCGTCGTTCGCCCCGATGGTCAAGGCCTCGACGACGTCCTTGCTCTCCTGCCGCGCCGTACACCATGATGACCGGCAGCTCGACGCGCGTATACCGCTCCCGCAGGATGCGCAGGACGTCGAGCCCGCTCATCTCCGGCATCTCGACATCCAGCAGCACGAGCGCCACCGAGCCGCGCGCGACGAGGTCCAGCGCCGCCTGGCCATCGCTGGCCGTGACGACGTCGTAGCGATGCTGCTGCAGACGCCGCGACAGCAGGTCACGGTTCATCTCGGAGTCGTCGACGACGAGCAGCGTGGGCGGGCTGGGCTTCACGCGGTACCGTCCTCGCCGAGCAGGCCCCGGATCTTCCCGAGCAGCCGCGGCAGCTCGACCGGCTTGGTGTCGTAGTCGTCGCACTTGGCCTCGAAGCGCCTTCTCACGATCGGTCGACATCGCGTGCGCGGTCAGCGCGATCACCGGGATGTGCTGGGTCGCCGGCTCGCCCTTGATGCGTCGGGTCGCTTCCCACCCGTCGAGCACCGGCAGGCTCATGTCCATCAGAATCAGGTCCGGCGCTTCGGACCTGGCGCCTCGGTGACGCCGTCTTCGCCGTCGAGCGCCATGACGACGGTGTAGCCTTGCCGTTCGAGCCGGCGCGACAGCATGTCGCGGTTCATCTTCGTTGTCTTCGACCAGCAGGATCTTAGCGCATCGGACTGTTCTCCGGCTCGCCGCGTCGCGGCCGCGCGCACGTCAGCACGCAGGTCGGCATCAGGTCGCTCAGCGAGCTGGTGTCGTCGTCTTGCGGATGACGTGCTCGACGTAGCCGCTCAAATCGGCGCGTTCGTCGAGCGACATGTCCTTGGCGGTCAGGACGACGACCGGAACGTCCCCGGTGCGGTCGCTCTCGCGCAGCTGTTCGAGGAATTCGAAGCCGTCCATACGAGGCATCGCCAGGTCGAGCACGATCAGATCCGGAGCGGGTCCGGCCACCGGCTCCAGGGCGCGGACGCCGTCGTGGGCCTCGACGACCTTCCGTCCCTCGCGCTCGATCGACCGCCGCATGATCTCCCGAACCGCCGCATCGTCGTCGACCACCAGGACGACACCGCCGGCGCGGGCGCCGACGCCGCTAGCAGCAGCGTCGACCAGCGCGGCATGGTGGATCGGCTTGGTGAGGTACTCGGAGGCGCCCGAGGTCGAACCCGGTCGTGCGGTCGTCGAGCACGGTCAGCATCACGACCGGGATGCTGGCTGTCTCCGGCCGCTCCTTGAGCGATTTCAGCACCAGCCAGCCGTTCATGTCCGGCAGCATCACGTCGAGCGTGATGACGTTGGGCTTCGGCCTGTCGCGCGACGAGCCAGGCCTTCCTGGCCGCTCGCACGCCAGTGACGATGTCGAGGCCGGTCCTTGGCCAGCGAGTCGCGTCGCCAGGTCGCGCATGTTCACGGATCGTCGTCGATGACCAGGACCGTGACCCGGGCCGGTGCCCTCGGCTCGCCGTCGGCGACGGCGGCGCGCGCCGCGGCCGGTCCGCCACCCGGCCGGCCTGGCCAGCGGCGGGGACCGCGCACTTCCAGCCGGAACGTCGAGCCGCGGCCGAGCTCGCTGGTCACGGTGATGTCGCCGCCCATCATGCGGCAGAAGGCGCGGCTGATCGCCAGGCCGAGGCCGGTGCCGCCGTACTTGCGCGTCGTCGAGGCGTCGGCCTGGCGTGAAGTCGCGGAACAGCCGCGCCATCTGCTCGGGGTCATGCCGATGCCGGTGTCGCTGACGTTGAAGCGACATCCAGTCGCTGCCGCTCCTCGGCTTCCGGGTCGACGTCCAGCGTCACGGTGCCGTTCGCGGTGAACTTGCAGGCGTTGCTGAGCAGGTTGAACAGCGCCTGCCGCACCTTGGTCGAGTCGGCGTCGCATGGCGCCGAGATCGTCGGCCAGCGGACAGTCGAGGCAGTTGCCGTTCTTCTCGACCAGCGGCTGCACGGTGGTGACCACGTCCTCGATCAGCGCCCGACCGTCGAAGGTCTCGAGGAACAGCTTCATCTTGCCGGCCTCGATCTTCGAGAGGTCGAGGATGTCGTTGATCAGCGTCGAGCAGGTGCTTGCCGGCGCGCGTGGATCTTCTGCAGGTCCGGGATCGAGGTCGTCGGTGCCCGTCGTCCTCGGCGTCCTCCTGCAGCATCTCGCTGTAGCCGATGATGGCGTTCAGCGGCGTGCGCAGTTCGTGGCTCATGTTGGCGAGGAAGCGGCTCTTGGCCTGGTTGGCCGCCTCCGCCGCGTCCTTGGCCGCAGCAGGGCTTCCTCGGCGCTCTTCTGCGCCGTGATGTTGTGCAGGATGGCGAGCCCGTTGTGGAGGATGCCGCCTTCGTCGGTCAGCGGCATGGCGTCGATGCTCAGCCAGATGCCGTCCGGCGCCTTGATGTCGTCGAGCACGAAGACGACCGCCCCCTCGACCGGCGAGCCGGCCACGGCGCGAATCAGGGGGAATTGCTCGTGCGGGTAGGCGGTGACCGTGTCCGGCAGGTAGAAGCCGTGGCGGGCAATCCAGTCGGTGGTCAGCGTGTCCTCGACCTCCAGGTGCAGCAGCGCCGCGGCCGCCGGATTGGACATGATGACGCGGCCGTCTCCGTCGGCGACGATCACGCCGTCGCTCATCGTGTCGAGGATCGACTGCAGGATCCGCGTCTGCCGCTGCAGCGCGTCCTTCGACCGCGCCAGCTCCTCGGCGCGCTGCTCGGCCGCCGCGCTCCGCTCCGCGACGCGCTGTTCGAGCGTCGTGTTGAGCGTCTTGAGCTCGTCCTGCGCGCGCAGGCGCTCGGTGACCTCCTGCTCCAACTCGCTGGTGCGGGACTGCAGCGCCGCGTCGCGCCCCTGGATCTCGGCGAGCATCTCGTTGAAGCCGTCGATCAGCGCGCCGATCTCGTCGTCCTGCGTCTTGGTGACCCGCAGCGAGAACGTCTTCTCCGCAGACACCGCTTCATGGTCTGCTCGAGATCGAGGATCGGCTGTGAGATGATCCGCTGCATGCGCGAGGACAGCAGCAGGGCGAACAGCGCCGCCCCAGCATCAGAACGCCGACGATGGCCGTGTAGTTCCGCAGCCGGCGCGTACCACTGCTGCATGTCGGACTGGATGTAGAGCGTGCCGAGCGATTGCTCGTGCAGCACGATGTGGTGGAACACGTGCAGCGCGTTCTCGTCGAAGCGGTAGCCGGTCGCCTCGGGTCGCGACGGCAGTCGCGTCGGCGCTGCGGGTCGCGATGGTAGACGGCGAACACGCGCCCGTCCGGCGCGTAGATGGCCGCGGCCTCGATCTCTTCCTTGGCGCGCAGCGCGCCCAGGAACTCGCTCACGGTCCGCTCGTCCTTGAACGCCAGCGCCGCCATGCTGTTGGCCGAGATGATCTCCGCCTGCGTCATCAGGTCCTGGCTCATGCGCGTGCGGAACGCCGCCAGGTCGTAGAGGACGAATCCCGCCGACGCGAGCAGCAGCGCCAGCGAGCTGGTCACCGTCGTGATCAGCATCAGCTTGCGCTTGATCGAGGCGTGCGTGAAGAAGGTCATGACGCTCTCCTCTCGATCAGCGGACCGTCTTGGCAAGGCCAAGCATCTTGGAACTGATGATCAGACGGGCGCGGCGCGCCGCGTCCAGGTTGATCGCGAAGCCGACCTTGTTGTCGTCACCACGAACTCCACGGCACCCGCGCGCTTGCCGGGCTCGGGCGCGTCGTCGACGATGAGAATGGGCTGGCTTTGCAGGCGCTGCGACAGCTCGCCGATGCGGCCCCGCTCCGACGCCGCGATGAAGAGGATCTGGCAGTGCCGCAAGTCCTGGTGCGGCTGCACTCGCTCCACCACGATGCGCCGCTTGCTGATCCGCTTGTTCTCCACGGCGTGGTCGATCGCCGACCCGAACGGGTCGGGGCCGACGATGCCGATCACGAGCGGCGCGTCGGCCGAGCGCGAAGGCGTCCGGCGGCCACTCCACGAACATCGCGAAGTTGTAGAGATAGGCCGCCTTGATCAGGTATTCCGGCGAACGTGGCGCGTCCGCGGCCGCGGCACCGGCCAGGCCAGGATGACGACCATCGCGCCGGTCAGCGCCCGGCGAAGTAGACCCGCCAACGCCCGTCACGCCGCGATCCCGGGTCATGGGCGGCTGCCGTCTACTTGCCGAGCGGAAGCCGGTAGCGCACGTTGATGCGGAACGTGCGCCCGTTCTGGATGATGCTGTCCTGCCGATGTTCCTCGGAGCCAGGGTCAGCGACACGCTCGTCGAACAGGTTGAGAAAGCTGGCCGCAATCTCCATGCCCGATTTCTGGTGTCGGGAGAGCACTGTGAGATTGGCGAGGACTGTCGACGGCACGCGGTTCCCCGCCAGCGTCCGCCGCTCGCTCAGATAGCTGGTTCTCGAACCCGGCGGATAGTCCCGGCCGGCCTAGCGGCGCCCGCACCAGAACCTGGGCGACGTGCGCAGGGGAGTTGGTCAGTGGCTGGAGCGTCGCGTGGTTGCGGCTGTTCTGGTAGGTGTAGCTGGTGCGGGCCAGCAGGCCGGACGACCACTTACCCTCGGCTTCGAGCTCCAGCCCACGTGCGTCGATGCGATCGACGTTGTTGTAGACGAGCAGATCGTCGATGGGATCGGTCTGCTGGCTGATCAAATCGTCGACGCGGTAGTGGAACGCGGTGACGCCGACGCGGACCGCGGAACCCAACGACTGCTCCAGGACGAACTCCGACGTGCTGTTCGTCTCCGGCCGAAGCACCGCATTCGGCTTGGCGACGTCGTCCTGCCGCCAGAACAGCTCGTAGGCGTTCGGCGCGCGGAATGCCTGGCCGTACAGCAGCTTCACTGTCGTGCGAGTCGCCGGTGTGTAGATCAGCGCGGCGCGCGGATTGGTGGTCCCGCCGAAGGTGTCGTACTGATCGTGCCGGAGGCCTACGTTTACCAGCAGCCGCTCGTGCAGCTTGACCTCGTCCTGGACGTAGACCGCCCAGTTCGTCGAGCTGCGGCGGTCGTCGAGGTAGCGGTGGTAGGGCCTGACGTCGTAGTTGTACCTGATCCTGGCGGAAGTTGCGGCGGTACTCCGAGCCCAACGCCAGCGTGTGACGCTGCGCCACGCGTCTGCGCAGCTTTACCTCAGCTCCCCACCGGTTGCCGCGGGCGAAGTCGAGGTTCAGCACGGAGCCCGCTGCTCCGGTTTCATCCGCAGGATAGGGGTAGGTGCCGTCGTAAGCGTATCGGTCGAAGTAGACGCGCCCGCCGGCGTGCCAGCGGCTCGCCAGGGTGCGCTCGTACTGCGCGTCGACGAACTGCTGGGTCTCGACCGTTCCCGCTCGTGGGTCGCCGAAGACGGTGCCGAACGACGCCGTGGGGACCGTCTTGTCGCGTGACCCGTGCAGCGCCGCCATGCTGAACCCACCGACGCGGAACTTTCCGAGGAAGTGCGTGGACGAGTCACCATCGACGTCGCGAGCCACACCGAAGTTGGTCTCGGGCGCGTCGAACTCGGGAAGTACAGCTCGTGCTGGCCGTCGCTCTCGTAGGCGGAACCCGAGAGCAGCATCTGCGCGCCGTTGGCGAACCCCTTGCCGAAGCGTGACGCGGCCGCGGCTGGTACCGAAGCTGCCCAGACTCCCGGCGACGTCGAAGCCGCCGATGGTCTCGCCCTTCTTGGTGATGACGTTGATGACCGCGAAGAACGCGCTCGTGCCGTAGAGCGACGAGCTCGGACCGCGGACGATCTCGATCCGCTCGATGATGTCGAGGTCCAAGGCGAACTCGGTCCCCAGGAGCGCGCTCCCGAAGACGTTGTCGTTCATGCGGTGGCCATCGACCAGCAGCAGGATGCGCGCGTTGTAGTCCCCGGGTCTGGAGAAGCCGCGCATGCCGAGAAAGGTGTAGTTCCGGTCGTTCGTGACGTAGAAGCCGCGCACGCTCGCGCAGAACGTCTTCGAGCGTGCGGTAGCCGAACGCGTCGATATCCTCGCTGGTGACGATGCTGACCGACGCGGGCGCCTCGGTGATCTTCTGCGCATACGCCGACGCGGAGTACACCGAGTCGATCGAGAGATCGACCAGCTGCTCGAAGCTGAGCTCCGACAGGTCCTTGGCGACCTTCTCCGGCGCCGTGGCATTCTGCGCCTCGGCTGGCCCACGGGTCAGCAGCAGCGCCACCACGGCGGCGAGGGTACGGGTGATTACGAGACGATGCTTGCCGGTCACCGGAATTACCTCCCTCTGCACGCCGCTCGCCACGAGCGACCTTGATCGGGCCCCGTTTTGGAGCCGCCTGCGCATCTGGGACATCGGCTCCCGGCAGGAGAAAGATTGAGCGGCAGCCATGGATCGACACCGGTCGCTCAAGAAAGTGCGCAGAAGTGCCGAATTCTCCGTATGACGATCCCGATGAGGGCGCTCCGGGCAGGTCCGCCCGACGCCCGAAGTGGCCAAGGAGGCGACGGCATGCCCAGAGAGAGCCGCAACGCGACAGCGGAACCGCCTGCCATGCGACGCGTGCTCGGCCGCTGCTGGATGCGGCCGACGGGGCCGGCGGCAGCAGTCAGGCGGCCCCGTTGACCGCGGCGCTGCTGCACGTCGCCAAGCACGGGCTCTCGTTCGCGACCCCCGGCCATCGCGGGCGGCCGGAGCTGCTTCGGCTCCTGTGAGTAGCGTGTGCGAGCGGTGATGCTGCCCGAACACCTTGCACTGGCTGAGGGCGCACGGCTCCTGCGCGGGGCCTTTCAGCTCGATCAGAGCACCTCGATCACGGACCTCGGCAGCCTGTTCGTGCCGACCGGCGATCGCCCGGTTCAGCGGCTGAAACGGAATCTAGCCGAGGCCTACGGCATGGCGTGGAGCTTTCCGTCGACCCACGGAACCACCATGCTGAACATCCTGGCCCTGCTGACGGCCTGCCCCGCCGGGGGACGGGTGCTGGTCAACCGGGATGCGCACAGCTCGGTGACGGCAGCGCTCATCCACGGAGGGCTGGAGCCCGTCTACCTGGCCCCGCCCTACGATCGCGACCTCGGCATTTCGCTCGGTCCCACGCTCGCGGATGTCGACGCCGTGCTTGCGACCAGCGGCGACATCGACTGCGTCTTTTTCACGTCACCCAACTACTTCGGCATCGTCGGCGAGCTGGGCGCTGTCATCGCCACCGCGCACTCGCGAGGATTGCCTGTCGTCGTCGACGCCGCGCATGCGCCGCACTTCCACTTCTGCGATGCGCTGCCTGCTGCCGCGGAGGACCTCGGCGCGGACTACGTGACGCAGTCGACGCACAAGGTCGCGACGGCGCTGTCGCAGGGCAGCCTGCTGCTGTTGCGGAGCGAGGCGCAGATCGAAGGGCTGTACGAGCAGGTGAACGAGCTCGGGCTGGTCAGCACCTCGTTCTCGTATCCGATCCTCGCCTCGCTCGAGATCGGCATCGCCCAGCTCAGGACCGAGGGCGACCGGCTCTGGCGGCAGGCCCTGGACCGCGCCGACGCGCTGTCGGCGGCCTGTCGCGAGCTCCCAGGCGTCCGCGTCCTGGGCCTGGAACATGCCAACCGTCCGGGGTTCGTGGACATCGATCGAACCCGGGTGACGCTCGAACTCGGACAGACCGGCCTGACCGGATTCGAGGTCGAGCGCCGACCTGAACGCCCGTTGCGTCTACCCGGAGATGGCGACGCACCGGCACGTGTTGTTCCTCGTCACTCCCGGCACGACCGATGCCGACCTGTACGCGGTCTTCGAGGCGCTGCGTTCCATCTTGGAGGAGGGCGCCGACCGGCCGGCCTCGTCAGCTGGGATCCGCCGCCGATGCCGCAGAGGCGATGCTGCCCACGCGAGGCCAAGTTCGCGCGAAAGCGCCGCGTCCCGATCGGTCTCGCCGCGGGCCGAGTGGCCGGCGAAACCATCGCCACCTATCCGCCTGGCGTGCCGATCATCATGGCGGGCGAGGTGTTCAGCCACGACATCGTCGAGTACCTGCAGGCGATGCATCGGTGCGGTGCCGTCCTGAAGGGGGCGTCCGATCCCGCCTTCCTGACCGTGAAAGTGCTGTGAGCCGATGATCGAGCAACCACGGCAGCGTCGACGGCCGCACGGCCCCTCGTTCGCATGCGAGGACGGACTGTTCGACTTTCAGCAGACCCGATCGTTCACCACCGAATACGTGGCCACGTTCTACGGCGACCACCCGCCGACGGAGGACGAACGGGCGGTGCTGTCCTTCTTGACCACCCACGCTCGACGTATCGACGGCCGACCGCGCATGCTCGAAGTCGGCTGCGGCCCGACCATCCACCACGTCTTCCCGTTCGTGCCCTATGTCTCCGCGGTCGACATGGCGGACTACCTGCCGGAGAACCTCGCCGCCGTGCGGCGGTGGCAGACGCGAGGCGCCGGATGCCTACAGTTGGCGGCAGTACGCCCGCCTGACCGTCGAGTTGCAGTCGCGGGAGCCACCGAGGAAGAGGTCGACCTGCTCGAGGCGGATGCGCGGGCCCGCATCGGGCGCCTGCTCGCCTGTGACCTGAAGCAGCCAGCGATTCTGCGAGGTGGCAGACACCTATCCCGTGGTCGGCGCGTTCTACTGCACCGAAGAGGTCGGAATCTCCATCCCGCGGTGGGAGTCGGTGATGGAGCATCTGTGCCGCATCGTTCGCCCTGGCGGCATGCTGTTCCTCTCTTGTCTACGCGATACCGACTTCTACCTGGTCGGCGAGACGCGCTATCCCTGCGCGCGCATCACTGAAGAAGACCTGCGGCGCGCCCTGCCCATCCTTGGTTTCGACATGGAGGCATCGACAATCGAGAGCGTCACGCTGGAATCCCAACGAGACTCAGGGCTTGTCGGAGTCGTGCTGGCGGCCGCTCGCAAACGCGCCTGAGCTGCTGCCTGAACCGGGGTCGCGAGTCGAACCGCGAGTCAACCGGACCAAAGATGCCGCTCCCGCTGCTTTCCGAAGTGCCCGCGAGCCTTCAGTGCCCGGCGGCGCCGCTCGTCTGGAGCGAGGCATGTCGTTGGGCAAATTTCGGCTCGGCCGCGGTGGGGTCGGTTCAGCATCCTCCGCACAGCCGTCGCGCACCTCGCGAAGACATCATGTCCCTCTCAGGAAACTCCACCGTGCACAGCGTGGTCGACGCGCGGACGTCCTTGTCGTGCATCGTGCCGGCACTCACGATGCGGCAGTCCGTCACGATGTCGCTGAACACGTGCCGATGTCATGCAGCGTGGCGGCACCCGTTGGCCCGAATCGGCTTTCTTCCTTCCCGCCGACTCGGAAATCCTGCTGGAAGCTCTCGATTTCCCAGCCGTCGGCCGGCACGTGCCAGCGAGCGCGCTGGGCGGCCTTCGATAACGTCTCGCATGCGACGGCTTTCGGACAACAGCAGGCGTCGCTCAAGGACAATCGTGTCGTGAGCATAGGACGACGTCTTGGTGGGCATTTCTTCTGACTCCTGTCATGGCCGGCGGTTCTTACCCGCGTGAGTCCGCGTGCGGTCCGAGCCTGGCGTTGATGTAGGTGACGTTCGAGCGCGACCACGGCGTGCCGACCACATCGCATCCGGCTGGCGAGCCATCGGCTCACCTCTCGCAGTGAACGTGGCTCGAGTGCGCACGTCAGCGCGCGCATCTCCCTGGCACACGTCATCAGGCCGGCAGCCTGCAGGACACGGACGTGTTTCATGAACCCCGTCAGCGTCATGCCATGGGGCCCCGCCAGTTCGCTGACGGTGCGAGCGCCTCGGCCCAGTTCGTCGAGGGTCGCGCGTCTGGCGGGGTTCGCCAGAGCGGCGAATACACTGTCAGAGAGCCGGACGAGTCGGCACTCGCACAGTGAACCATAGCGATCAGCGGATTATCGGTGGCGATATCGAACTCGCTCAGCGCGACCGGTCGACCGGAAGCAACGGCTAGTCACCAGGGTAGTAGTCAGGCCTTGGGCGTGCGACGCAACGGGTACCGGTCAGCTTCTTCACCCACTAGAGCGTTTCGCCGCCGCTCAGGAGTTCCAAGCGTCTGGCTGCGATGGCGAGGAGGTCAACCCACAGCAGCTCCTCGGGATTCGCATCGAGCGACGGGTCACTCAGGCACTACGCAGCCAGGTCGAGATTGGACGATGCGGCATCGACCCAAGTCTTCAGTCTCGGGTTGATCGAAGGACGCTCGTAGCGCGAGCGTCGACTGGCGATCGTCAACGCCCGGTCGACCAGCACAGGCACCGACGCCCAATCCCACATACGGGAACTACGAGACGCATCGGACATCCGGATGTGCGGTGCCGTCACCCACGGATTTGGGTGACCCCGGTGTCCCGACCTTGAACCGCTGGCCGACCGCGTGACCGCCACGCCAGAAACCGCCGGACCATGGTTCCATTGATGATGGCGTCGATCACGCGGCGGTGCCGCGGTCGGACCGCAACGATGGTGGACCAAAGCTTCACCAGTGGAACCCACTGGTCAGTTGGCTTCGCAACGTCGCGGCGCTCCGACGGGCCGCCCAGTGCGCGGCGCGCCTCCTCTCGCGGGCTCAGCGGCCCATGACGGAGGCGAGACGTCACCGGCTGCCCGGTGTCGGCCGACCGCTGGGCCGCCTCGAGGATCGCCATGACGTCGGCGTGGAACGCGGCGCTGACGAACTCGTCGACCTCGCCGCGCCTGCACCGCGTGCGCGAAATAAGTGGCCGGGTCGGCCCAGTGCGGCTCGAGCGTGACGAGCGGGACCTCGCGCTTCTCGCGTCCCGCCCAGGTCTCGAAGCGGATCAACTGGCTGCCCGAGTTGGACACGAGATCGACGCTGCCGCGGTCGCCGAACACCTCGAGCTGCTCGATGTTGCGCGGCAGGTCCCACGACGCCTCGATGAGGCCGATCCGGTGATCGGGATACGAGGCGACGATGGCGGTGGTCGTCGGCACCTGGTAGACGTCGCGCCGTGTGTGCGTGCGGATGGCGTAGACCGTCGTCGGCATGCCCAGGTACCAGCGCACCCACGCGGCGCCGTAGGGACCGAAATCGAGCAGCACGCCGCCGCCCCGCTCGGCGCTGTTGAGCATCGACCAGAACGCGCGGCTGCCGGCGGTGCGCGCGGGAGCTCGCCGGCGCGCCAGTCGCGGCCGGGCCAGCCGCCGGCGGGTCCGATCCCGGCTCGCCCGACCTGCCGGAGCGCTTGCCGGGCCGCCACCCGGCCCGCCCCCAGGCCCGCCGTGCCCGCTGACCGTGTGCACGCGCCAGACGGTGCCGAGCTCGCCCGACGTCGCCAGCTGCGACGCGGTGTGGTTGGCCGGCCACCATGGCGGCTGCGAGTTGATCACGACCTGGATGCCGCGCGCCTTGGCGATGTCGCGAATCGCGATGGCATCGGCATGCGTCGTCGCCATCGGCTTCTCGAACATCACCGGGATGCCGCGCTCCGCACAGTCCTTCGTGATCGTCGAGCGTGCTGGTGGTTGTCGACGAACGACCAGACGCCGTCGGGCTTCACCTCGTCGAGCAGGCGTCGATGGTCGTCGTAGAGCTTGACGCCGGGCCAGATGCCGGCCGCCTGAGTCACGCAGGTCGGCGCTCGGATCGGAGATGGCCACCACCTCCACGGCGGTGTTCTTCGTCAGCGTGCGGAACGCAATGAAGGAGTGCCCGTGGGTGAGGCCGACGATCGCCAGCCGGAAGCGCGGCGCCGACCGTCTGCGCCGAACGCGTCGGCCGCACACAGCAGCAGCGACACCATCGCCAGACAGAGCGCCCGACGCACCGCGCGTCGCCAGCAGGCAGCACCTTCGTTCATGACCTCGATCATCGGCTGAAGTATGCACCCGCGCCTTCGCGCCCGAAAGCGCGGGAGCGCCGCGATCCGACTCGGCGATGTCCGCGTGTCGCACGTCGGCATCGGCTCGATGAAGGGAGAGTACCACTTCACGACGCCGTCGAGGGCCTGTAGACTGCGGCCCGTCTTGCCGATCGCCCCATCACGCTGCCAGCGCCCGACCGATTCGGGCCCGTTCGACATCATCGGTGACGTGCACGGCTGCAAAGACGAGCTCGACGAACTGCTCGGACGCCTCGGCTACGTCGGTCACGTCACCGGCCTGTGGACCCATCCCCAGTCGCGGAAGGTCGTTTTCCTCGGCGATCTGGTCGACCGCGGGCCGCGGATCATCGACACGCTCCAGACTGCGAGGCGGATGGTGGAAGCCGGCACCGCCCTCTGCGTGACCGGCAACCACGAGCTGAAGCTGCGTCGGAAGCTGGCCGGCGCGGACGTCCCGATTGCCCACGGCCTCGATCGCTCCCTCGCCGAGTTCGAGGCCGCGCCCATCGACGTCCGGCAGGACGTGCAGCGCTTCCTCGATGGCCTCGCCAGCCACTACGTCCTCGACGGCGGCGGGCTGGTCGTGGCCCACGCCGGTCTGCGCGGCGATCTGCAAGGCCTCGACTCGGCGGAGGCGCTGACCTTTGCCACGGTCGCCGAAACCGCCGGCGACGACGGGACTGCAAGATTCCCAGTGCCGTTCGCCTGGGTCGCGGGCTATACAGGCCGCGCCGCGGTCGTCTACGGGCACACCCCGGTGCGAGAACCGCTGTGGGTGAACCGGACCATCAACATCGATACCGGCTGCGTGCTGGGCGGCCGGTTCGACCGCGCTGCGCTGGCCCGAGCGGGAGCTGGTGGCCGTCCCGGCGCGGCGGCCATACGCGGCGCCTTCCCGACCCCTGCGGGAAGAGCGACCCTCTGGGGAGCCTGGCTCACCATGATCCGACGTCGACATTTCCTCGCCACGACCGCGCTGGCCCTGCCGGCGCTGGCCTCGACCGGCTGGATCCGCATCCAGCGGACGGATCGCTCGGTCGAGCGGGCCGCCGATCTCGTCATCGTGGGCGGCGGCGTAGGCGGATGCGCCGCCGCGCTCGCGGCCTGCCGCGCCGGTCTGCGGGTGATCCTGACGGAAGACACCGACTGGATCGGGGGACAGCTGACCTCCCAGGCCGTTCCGCCCGACGAGCATCCGTGGATCGAGAGCTTCGGCTCGACGCGCGCCTACCGGCAGTTTCGCCAGGGCGTGCGCGACTACTATCGCGATCACTTCCCGCTCACCGCCCGCGCCCGCGGCAACGTCCTCCTGAACCCGGGCAACGGCGGCGTCTCACGCCTTTGTCACGAGCCGCGGGTGGCGGTCGCCGTGCTGGAACAGATGCTCGCGCCCTACGTGAGCACCGGCCGTCTGCGCATCCTGCTCGAACACGAGCCCGTCGCGGCGGACGTCGACGGCGATCGCGTCCGCGCCGTGACCGTACGCGATCGCACGACCGATCGCCGCAGCGTGCTGACGGCGCCATACTTCATCGACGCGACCGAGCTCGGCGACCTGCTGCCGCTGACGCGGACCGAGTTCGTCATCGGGGCCGAGTCACGCGCCGACACCGGCGAGCCGCGCGCCCCGGACCGGGCCAATCCCCTCGACCAGCAGGCCGTCACCTGGTGCTTGGCGATGGACTACGTGCCCGGCGAAGACCACACCATCGATCGGCCCGCCGACTACGCCTTCTGGCGCGACTACGTGCCCGCGATGACGCCGGCGTGGCCGGGGCGTCTCCTCAGCTGGCAGATGAGCGATCCGCAGACGCTGCGGACACGCCAGGTGACGTTCGATCCGACCGGGCCCGGCAGCGGCGGGCTCAACCTGTTCACCTATCGGCGGCTGGCCAATCCCGCCAACTTCGAGCCCGGCACCTACGCCGGCGGCATCTCGCTGGTGAACTGGCCACAGAACGACTACTGGCTGGGCCCGCTGCTGGGCGTGCCGGCGCAGGACGCGGCCCGGCACCGGGAGCGCAGCAAGGCGGTCAGCCTGTCGCTCCTCTACTGGATGCAGACGGAGGCGCCGCGGGCCGATGGTGGCGCCGGCTGGCGCGGCCTGCGGCTACGCGGTGATCTGCTCGGCACGACGGACGGACTCGCCAAGGCGATCTACGTCCGCGAGAGCCGTCGCATCAAGGCGGCGTTCACCATCGTCGAGCAGCATGTGGGCACCGAGGCTCGCATGGCGGCCACCGGCCTGGCGCGCGAGGCGGTGACGGCGGCGCGATTCGACGACAGCGTCGGCGTCGGGGCCTATCGGATCGATCTGCATCCGAGCACCGCCAACCGCAACTACGTCGACATCAGTTCGCTGCCGTTCCAGATTCCGCTGGGCGCGCTGCTGCCGCAGCGGGTCGACAACCTGCTCGCGGCCTGCAAGAACATCGGCACGACCCACCTGACCAACGGCTGCTACCGGCTGCATCCGGTGGAGTGGAACATCGGCGAAGCCGCCGGCGCGTTGGTCGCTCACGCACTCGAGGTCAGAGAACCGCCCCGGGGTATCCGGGGCGGCGCCACGCGGCTGCAGGCGTTCCAGGAAAGGCTGCGCGCACAGGGGTTCGAGCTGGACTGGCCGACGCTGCGGCCCCTGTAGTGCGTCGAAGGCTCAGAAGAGCAAGCGTCCCTGCACCTGGAAGAAGCGATTCAGGGACGCCGTCTGGCTGGTGATGCGCCCGAAGTTCGTCGACGTGGGCGACAGGTCGGGCGGGTTCATCTGCGAACGATTGAGCAGGTTGATGATGTCGGCCCGGACCTCGAGGCGAACGCTGTTCGGTGAGGCGCACCCGGCGCAGGACGTTGAGGTTCCACTGGTTCAGGCCGTCGGCCCGCACGCCTTCGACGAAACGAGGGAACGGACGGACCTGGAACGCGGCGGGCTGGTTGGCGGTGACGCGCTCGAACGGGAGCGACGTATCGAACCACTGCTCCAGCGTCGGGTCGACGGAGGTGGCGTCGTCGGCGAAGGTGCCGAGGTCGCCGCGATAGAAGAAGTTGTTGCCCCAGGCCAGCAGCGGCCCGGGCTGGTACTCATAGGTGACGGCGACCTGCCAGCCGCCGAGGATGTGATTGAGCGGTCCCGTCCTGCAGGAAGCGGCGGCCCCTGGCCGAACGGCAGCTCGTAGAGACCCGTCGCCGTGACGCGGTGCGGGCGGGCGGTATCGCTGGGGTACCAGATGGTCGGCACGGTCTCGTATTCGTTGTCGAGGAACGTCCGGTTCTTCTGGAACATCCGCGTGTACGACGCGTTCACCATGAAGCCCTGCGCGAACCGGCGCAGGAAGTTGAGCTCGAGCGCGTGCGTCCGGGCCGCGCCGGTGTTCTGCGCGGTGTCGTTCAAGCCGTTCATGTGCGGGAACGGGCGCAGCAGCCGGTTCTTCGCGATCGTCGGGCTGGTGAACTGCGACAGCGTGGACATCTGCCGATAGAGCGCCGGATCCGAGGTCCGCAGCGACTCGAAGTTGCCGATGTAGAACGGATTGGGCACCTGCTGATTCAGGTTGCTGGCAATCGCGTTGTTGCGCGTGTTGCTCGCGTTCCAGTACTGCTCGGGCAGGGCGTCGAGGCGCGTGGTCACGAACAGCCGGTCGGCATACTGCCCCCAGTAGGACGCCTCGACCAGCATGTTGGCGCCCAGCTCGCGCTGGATGCCGGCTCGCCAGCGCTGCACGCGCGGATGCTGCCGGTCGTAGCGACCGAACGTGAACCCTTCGCCGACGCGGGCCATGGATCCGAGCGCGTCGCGGACCGGCGCATCGTAGCGGCTGCCGTCGGCGCGGAGCGGGAAGGGATCGACCAGCGGCGAGATGCCGTTCCTGGGGTCGCCCGCGAGCCAGGTGGTGCCGGCATCGTTGGTGAGCTGCGTGCTGGTGGCGCGCGAGAAGCCGAACTGGTCGATCGCCGAATTCATCACGTTGAGCGTGTCGTAGTAGACGCCGTAGCCGCCGCGGACGATGGCCTTGGGGCCGAGTTGCCAGGCCGCCGAGACACGCGGCAGCCACATCAGCTCGCTCTTCCACAGCTCGCGCGGTGTGCCGTTGACGCCGGCGTAGACCGGCCCGCCGCGGACGTCGAAGGCGCTGGCCGGGAGCTCCGGGATCGGATTGCGCGCGTAGGCCGCTTCGGCGGCGGCGGAAATCGGCAGCTCGAGGTTCGGATCGAAGTAGGCGATGGCGCGGTCGTAGCGCTCGGTCGCGCCACGCTCGTACTCGAGGCGCAGGCCGAGGGTGAGGGTGAGATTGCGGTTCACCCGCCAGGTGTCCTGCGCGAACCCGGAATAGTACGGGCTGAACAGGGCGTAGGTGTCGTTGGTGTCGACGACCATTTCGTTGGGCATGCCGAGAATGAAGGCCGCCCAATCGAGGCCGACCGACGCGGCCGGGCGTGAAGCCGTCCTCATCCTTCCTGACGAAGGCGTTGGAAAAGGCGAAGCTGCCCGACGTGAAACCGCCGGCCTGGATCTGGGTGCGGTAGTGCTGCCGGAAGTCCAGTCCTCCGCGCAGCGTGTGTGAGCCGCGAACCTGGGTCAGGTTGACCTTGATGCCCTGCGCCCGGCCCTTCGGGCCCGAATCGACCGGCGTGCTCATGATCATGTCGCCGCCCCAGTACGTCATGCCGGGCCAGATGATCCTGGGGAGGACGCAGCCGTCGCCGCACTTCTCGTCGAGGTATCCCGGCAGGCCGACGTCGGTCGGGCTGTACTGCCGGGTGCCGAGACGCTGGTTCTGCTGCAGGAAGCCGTTGGTGTCGACGGTGACGTTCAGCAGCGTGGACGCGCTCATCGCGTAGGTCCAGTCCGCGGCAACCGTGTAGGCCGGACGTTTCTCGTCCCAGTTCATCAGGCCCGGCTCGGTCGAATAGGTGAAGTCCTGCGCGCCTTCGAGGAAGCTGCTCTTGAGCCAGCGCACGAAGAAGCGATGCTTGTTGCTGGCCTGGAAGTCGACGCGGCCGTTGAACGACGTGTAGTCCACGGTATTCGGCATACCGGAGGCGATGAAGTTGTTGACCGGATCGCGGTTGGCGGCGATGGTCGTGTTCGGCAGCGGCATCCGCGACGTGTAGAAGTCGTAGAACGGGTTGTCGAACCGATCGCGCGGAATGATGTTGCCCGGGAACGGATCGCGGACCCAGTGGCCGGGGCGGGCCGGGTCCGGCCGCGTGGTCAGGGGGTCGTAGATCTGGTAGCGCACCGGATCGATGGCCAGCAGCGACGAGAAATCGCCGTTCCGCATCGCCTCGGTCGGGACGGTGTAGTTCAACTCGCTGGCTCTCGCCGACTGGCGATTGCGCAGCTTGGAGTAGCCGAGGAAGAAGAACAGCTTGTTCCGCCCGTCGATGACCCCGGGCACGTAGACGGGGCCACCGAGGCTGCCGTGATAGTTCCGCGTCTGTCCGGGCGGCAGCAGCGGCGTGGCGTTCAGGCGATCGATCTCGGTCTGATTGCCGGCGGCCCGCGCCGCGGCCAGCTGCTGCTCGCGCGCCTGCTTGACGAAGTACGGGGCCTCGTTCCAGTCCTGGTTGATGTACTGGAAGGTCGCCGTGCCGCGCAGCAGGTTGCTGCCGGACTTGGTGGACATCGAGATGTTGAGGCCGGTGGAGTGGCCGAACGAGGCGTCGAAGTTCGACGTTTCGATCTTGAACTCGTCGATGGTGTCCGGGCTCGGCATGATCGAGACGCGCCGGTCGGTGCCGTTGGTGGACGCGCCGTCGATCGACCATTCGTTGCCGCCGACACCGCCGGGCGCGTTGTATTGCGACCCGCCGCCGACCTGCCCCTGCACCAGGAATTGGGTCGTGCCGGGAACCTGCACGCCGGGCGCGAACCGGCTGAGCATCGTGATGTTGTTGCCGAGCACCGGCAGATCCATCACTTCGCGGTTGGTCATCGCCCTGCCGGTGCTGACGGTACTCGTGTCGAGCAACGGCGCCTGGCTCGTCACGGTGACGGACTCCGTCGCGCTCCCGAGTTCGAGCTGGAAGTCGATCTGCAGGCGGTCGCGCATCGCGAGCGTCAGGCCGGAGCGGACGGACTGCTTGAAGTCGGTGATCTCGGCCGTGACGCTGTAGTCGCCGGGCAACAACAGGGGCGCCTCGTAGTAGCCGCTGGAGTTGGTGGTCAGCCGCGTGGTTGTACCGGTGCCGGTATTGGACACGATCACGGCTACGCCAGGCAGGACGCCGCCTTGCGGATCGGTCACGGTTCCGGAGATGGTGCCCCTCGTGTCCTGAGCAGACACGCCCGCGCTGCCGAATGCGGCCAAGCACAGCAACACGCTGGTAATCACCGGCAGACACGTTCGCATACGGCTCCTTGTGCGGTCAGCAGTCCTCGAGCGGCCGCGCGGCGGCGCGCGGTGGCGATGGCGATAGAGAGAGGCTGCGACCGTATGTCAGTCGCGATCCGGTCGCTAGTAGAGTTCTGACGATTCCTAGGATGATCTTCACCCGCGGCAGCGACGACCAGTGCGCCCGGACGCCCCGGTAGGAAGGCCGGTAGAAAAGCCGCTCGACGCGGCTGGCTTCGCGCGTATACTCCCGCCCGCCTATGTCCATCTCGCCCATCGACCGCCGCACCTGGCTCCGGGGATTGTTCGGGGGATCGGCCGCGCTCGGCCTGCACGCCGCCTGGGGCGCCCAGCAGACCGATGCGGCCCAGGTCGGTCCCAAGGACGTCATCAAGGTCACCAAGATCGAGACCTTCGTCCTGAAGAACTCCTGGGTCTTCGTCAAGATCTCCACCGATGCCGGCATCACCGGCTGGGGCGAGATGCTGAAGGACGACGCCAAGGCCTGCGCCGCCGGCGCGCTGGAGGTCGGCGACTACCTGATCGGCCAGGACCCGCGCCGCGTCGTGCATCCACTGGCAGGCGATCCATCGCGGCGCCTTCTATCGCGGCGGCCCGATCAAGACGGCGATCTCGAGCGGCATCGACCAGGCGCTGTGGGACATCACCGGCAAGGTCTACGGCGTGCCGGTCTACAAGCTGATGGGCGGACCGACGCGCGACCGCGTGCCGCGTCTACGGCCAGCCCGAATCTGACCAACGGCGTCAACGCCATGAAGGTGCAGCTGCGCGGCGACCACGCGCGCCGCCGTTCAAGTACAACGAAGGCCAGCAAGTATGGTCGGCGAGGTCACCGAGCGTTTCAAGGCGCTGCGCGAGAAGATGGGCCCGGACGTCGACATCGGCGTCGAGTTCCACGGCGCCATCCAGCCGCCCACCGCCATGGTCTGATGAAGGCGCTCGAGCCGTACAATCCCTGGTTCTACGAAGAGGTCGTGCAGGCCCTCAACATCGAGCTGATGGCCGAGCTGGCCAAGAAGACCCACATCCCGCTCGCCACCGGCGAGCGCATCTTCACCAAGTGGGGCTTCAAGGACATCCTCGAGAAGCGCGCCGCGATGATCCTGCAGCCGGACGTCTGCTACGCCGGCGGCATCACCGAGCTGAAGATCATCGCCGGCATGGCCGAGGCCTACTACACGCCGCTCGCGCCGCACAACCCGCAGGGCCCGTGCTCGCTGGCGGCCAGCCTGCAGATCGCGGCCGCGATCCCCAACTTCCTGATCCAGGAGCGCGGCGACAACGAGTACACCGACCTGCTCGCCAAGCCGCTGCCGCCGATCGTGAACGGCCATCGTCCGCTGCTGACCGAGCCGGGCCTCGGCATCACCATCGACGAGAACAAGCTGATGGCGCAGGTCGGCGAACCGCGGCCCTACCATGCCGCAGTTCGACGCCGACGACGGCTCGGTGGTCGACTGGTAGGCCGCGTGGTGGCCACGCCGAGGCCGCAGCCGGCGATCAGCAGCCCGACTTCACGCCCGAGCTTTCCGGCGGCGTCGGCGCCCGCTGCTGTCGCCGGCGCGTCGGGAAGCTGGGGGCGGCGCTGCCGGACTCGTTGTCGTCATTGCCCAGGACCGAGAAGCATTCGGTGACGGTGGTCCTCTCGCCATCCTCCCGCACCAGAATGGCGTCGACGCGATAGGGCCCGCCGGGCAGCTCCTTCCAGGTGAACTGGTGCGTCGTCGCGGAGTCCACGCCGTCCAACTGGACGTCGGAGCTGGCGAAGAAATCGGCCCCCTCGACGACGACCCGCAGCCCGCGGTTGCGGTGGTCGCGCGGCGTCCGAACGGTCGTGCGGACGTCCCCACCGGCGAAGAGCACCACCGGCCGGATCTTGACCGTCACCTTCTCGTGGGCCGGATCGTCGGCGCTGACGCCGAGCGGCACGAACAGGCACACTGCGATCAGTGTGACCCAGGGTCGGGCAGGGACGAACGCGGACGGGCACATGGCGGCCTCGCTGTCTGGGGGATGGAACCCACAGGCTACCGCGACCAGCCCCGGCGCTCAAGCGCTCGTTGTGGCCCCTTCGGAACGGGCGCACGGCCGGCGTCGAGGCGCGGCCGGCCTCGGGCGCCACTCACGGACGCCGGCGGCGGCGCGACTCGCGCCATTCGGAGGCGGTCAGCGCGGACATGCCACCCGCCACTTCGGCCAGGCCATGACGGACGTGCGCCCGCATCGCCGCATCGGCCCGGGCGGGGTCGCCGGAGACGAGGGCCGCGGCGAGCCGAGCGTGGAACTGCGGCGGCAGCGGCGTGCGCCGTCCCGCGATGTCGAACAGCCAGTTGAGGATGAGCACATGGTTGCGCTCGATCATCTGGCGCAGCAGCTCACTGCCCGCGACCTGCGCAATCTGCATGTGCAGCTGCACGTGCCGCTGATGGACGAGGAAGCGCAGCGCCGGATCCTGGCCGCGCCGGGCGAGGCGGGCGAACAGCCGATCGACGTCGCGCGCGGTCCGCACCATCGCCCGGTGCTCGGCCGGCGTCGAGCGTTCCGCGAACAGCCGCGCCGCCTGCGTCTCGAGCGCCTCGCGCAGTTCGTACAACTGGCGCACGTCGGTGTCGCTCGGCACGCGCACGCGAGTCCCGGCGCGGGCGCGCGTCTCGAGAAGGCCATCCTCCTGCAGCCGGCGCAGCGCCTCCGTGACCGGGAGAACGCTCATCCCGAGTTCGCGGGCGACACGACGGCGCGACACCGGCGTGCCCGGCGGCAGCTGGCCGCGCAGGATGTCGTCGCGAATGGCGAGGTAGGCGCGGTCGGCAAGGCTGCCGTCCGTCGATGAAGAAACCCGCCGCGGACGACGTGTGCTTGACCCCGTTCGAATCCGCGTGCTACCTATCACTGACATTTCAGTTCGAGATTCTAACTCCACGTCGCGAACATTATCCGTCCGGGCAGGCGTGAATGAACGCAGGCGCCGCCGGAGCTACCACAGGCGGCGCGTTCTCGTTGGAACGGAGGCGTTCATGTCCCCGCGGCTCCTGGCGACCATCTCGGTCCTGCTGCTCTGCCTGTCCACCCTCGCCCGCGCGCAGGCGCCCTCCGGCGAGATCAGCGGCGTCGTGACCGATCCCAGCGGCGCGCCGATGCCCGGCGTGACGATCACGCTGACCAACCAGAGCACCAACGCCGTCCGCGAGCTCCAGACCAACGAGTCGGGGCTCTACGTGATGCCGGCGATCCAACCTGGCGTCTACACGCTCAAGGCCACCCTGAGCGGGTTCCGCACCCTGGAGCGCCGCGACGTCACCGTGCAGGTCGGCAGCGCCAGCCGCATCCCGATCACGCTGGAGGTCGGCCAGCTCACCGAGGTGGTCGAGATCACCGGCGGCGCGCCGCTGCTGCAGATCGTCGAACTCGGCGGTCGGCACCGTCATCGAGAACCGGGCCATCGTCGAGCTGCCGCTCAACGGACGCAACTACCTGCAGCTCGCCTCGCTCATTCCGGGCGCCACCACCAACGGTCCCTCGTCGAGCCAGGGCAAGCAGCGGATGGGCGGGCAACGCAACAGCTTCGCGCTGAACGTCGCCGGGCAGCGCATCCACTACAACCACTACTCCCTCGACGGGATCGAGAACACCGACCTGAACTTCAACTCCTACATGCTGCTGCCGTCGGTGGACGCGCTGCAGGAGTTCAACGTCCTCTCCGGCCTGTTCGACGCCGAGTACGGGCGGGCGATCGCGCAGATCAACGCCTCGACCAAGTCGGGCACCAATCAGTACCACGGCACGGTGTTCGAGTTCGCGCGCCATTCGTCGCTCGACGCGAAGAACTACTTCGATCGCGACGACCGCCCGATTCCCCCGTTCAAGCGCAACCAGTACGGCGCGACGCTCGGCGGCCCGGTCGTCATCCCCAAGCTGCTGAACGGCCGCGACCGGCTCTTCTTCATGTTCAACTGGGAAGGCCTGCGCGAGACCAAGTCGCTGACGGCGACGCCGTCGGTACCGCTCACCGCCTGGCGCGCCGGCGACTTCTCGAGCCTGCGCGACGGCAGCGGCAACCTGGTGCCCATCTACGACCCGGCGACGCGCGTGTTCGACGCCGCCGGCAACGTGCTCCAGGCCCCGACGCCCTTCCCCGGCAACCAGATCCCGGCCAACCGCATCCATCCGGTGTCGCGCGCGCTGCCTCGAGTACTGGCCGCTGGCGCAGCAGGAGCGGACCGGCGCCAACTACGTCAACGACGAGCCGCGCCGCATCGACGCGGACCAGTACACCTACCGTCTGGACTTCACCCAGAGCGGCGACTCGAGCTGGTTCTTCCGCCACAGCATCTCGAAAGAGCTCGGCTACGACCCGTTCGCCATCCCGGACATGGGAAGCAACACCGACACCGACGTGCAGCAGGTCGCGCTCGGCTTCACCCGGGTGTTCGGCTCGAACAAGCTGAACGACCTGCGGTTCGGCCTCGGCAAGCTGAAGAACGGGCACATCTCGCCGCGGGCCAACGTCGACAACGTGGTCGGGCGGCTGGGCATCAATCTGCCCAACGACAACCCGCTCTACTGGGGCGTGCCCAACATCGGCGTCACCGGCCTCTCGGGGATCGGCGAAGAGAGCGACGCGCCGTTCATCAACGACGATACGACGCTGCAGGTCGTCGACAACTTCACCTGGACGCTGGGCAAGCACTCGTTCAAGTTCGGCGGCGAGCTGCGCCACGTCCGCTACGACCAGATCGGCGGCGTCGTCACGCGCGGCCGCTGGGCCTTCGACGGCCGCTACACGCAGAACCCGCTGCTGCCGGCGGCGCAGCGCGGCGGCGCCGCCTTCGCCGACTTCCTGCTCGGGCACTTCAATCGATCGGAAGGCCAGGTGGGCGCGCCGATTGCCAACTTCCGATCCAACTACTTCGCCCTCTACGCGCAGGACAGCTGGAAGGTCGGCTCGAACCTGACCGTCAACTACGGGATCCGCTGGGAATACGACCAGCCGTTCACCGACCAGAACGACGCGATCGTGAACATCGACTTCGACTGGGCCAACTCGCACCCGCCGATCTTCGTGCGGACCGGCGAGGGCGACCCCTACGAGGGCGACCCGGCCTTCCGGCTGGCCCCGAACGTCGAGTACGTGCGCGACGGCCGGTTCGGACGTGGCGCCTACCGGCCCGACAAGAACGACATCGCGCCCCGGCTGGGGCATCGCGTGGATGGCGACGCCGCGGACCGTCGTGCGCGCCGGCAGCGGCATCTACTACGTGCGCGACATCGGCAACGCGGTGTTCGACACGGTGCGGAATGCCCCGTTCACCATCCGCCGCGACGAGCCGGCCGAGACCTTCCGGCCCAATCTGAGTTTCGAGCAGCCGTTCGCCCGCACCGGCGCGCCGACCTTCATCCTGGCCGCCCAGTACGACGAGCCGTCGAGCTATGTGGGCCAGTGGTCGCTCGGCGTCCAGCGCGAGCTGACCGGCAGCACGAGCCTCGACGTCACCTACTTCGGCTCGGCCGGTGTCCACCTCCGCCGGCTCATGAGCTACAACAACCCCGAGCCGAGCCAGCTCGCCAACTCCAACCTGGCCCGTCCCTTCCCGCAGTTCGGCAGCATCCAGGTGATGAGCGCGCCCGGGCACTCCAGCTATCACGCCCTCTACCTGAAGGTGCAGCGGCGCTTCTCGCAAGGGCTCAGCCTCCTGAGCTCGTTCTCCTACAGCAAGTCGATCGACAACGGCAGCGGCGTCCGCACCACCGACGGCGATGCCCTGACGCCGTCGAACAACTACGACCTCGGGCTCGAGCGCGGGCTGTCGGCCTTCGATTTCCGCCGCCGCTGGACCACGTCGTGGCTCTGGGACCTGCCGGTCGGCCGGGACCGGCGGTGGCTGAACAGCGGCGGCGTCCTCGACTGGATCGCGGGCGGCTGGCAGATCGGCGGCATCGTGACGCTGCAGGACGGCTTCCCGTTCACCGTCGAATGCGGCGGCGGCACCATCCAGAACGGCGGCGGCCTCTGCTATCCGGATCCGACCGGGGAGGAATGGGAGCTGCCGTCGACGAGCGCACCCGGACGAACTGGTTCAACACCAACGCGTTCGTCGACCGCAACCCGGCCGGCGGGCCGTTCCGCTACGGCACCGTCGCCCGCAATTCCCTGATCGGCCCGGGCATCGTCAGCGTCGACGCGTCGGCCAACAAGCGCTTTCCGCTGGCCGGGCACGACCTACGCCGAGCTGCGGATCGAGGTCTTCAACGTCGGCAACCATCCGATCTGGAACCAGCCCGGACGGATCCTGCGGACCCCGACCTTCGGCGTCATCAACAGCACCCGGATGGACTCGCGGCAGGTGCAGATCGGGATGAAGCTGGTGTTCTGACCTTGTCTGGCCCGCGTTCCGACAGTACGATCGCCGCGACATGCAGATTCCGCCCCGCACGCTCCTGACCGCCACCCTTGCCGCCGCGTTCCTGTCGTCGGCCTGCGGCTCGACGACCACGCCCAGCGCGCCCGCGGTCTCCGCGGACACCTGGGCCGTCGTCGACGGCCGCCCGATCACGAAGGACGTCACCGAGAAGGCGTTCCGCCGCGTCCGCGATCCGAACGAGACGCTCTCCGCCGAGGAGACGGTCGGCGCCAAGCTGTCGGTGCTCGACGATCTCATCCTGCAGGATCTCATCCTCGCCAAGGCGCCGGCGCTGAAGATCGAGGTGCCGGCGGCCGAGCTCGACACCGCCTTCACCAACGCCCGCGGCGGCCTCAACGACGAGCAGTTCAAGCAGGAGCTGTCGCGGCGCAGCCTGACCGAGGCCGACGTGCGCGAGAGCCTGCGCCGTCAGCTGCTCGCCGAGAAGGTCCTCGAGCAGGAGGTGTCGAAGCAGGTCGCGATTGGCGATCCGGACGTGACGCAGTACTTCGCGGCCAACCGCGCCCAGTTCAACCTGGCCGAGGAGGCGTATCACATCGCCCAGATCGTCATCACGCCGCAGCGCGAGGCGCAGGTCGCCAACACGACCGGCGACGACGCGGCGACGCCGCAGGCAGCGGCCGCCAAGGCGCAGCTGATCATGCAGCGCCTGAAGGCCGGCGGGTCGTTCCGCGAGCTGGCGACCAGCTACTCCGAGGATCCCGCCTCGGCCCAGCGCGGCGGTGACATGGGCCTGATCCCGGTGTCCCAGCTGCAGCAGGCGCCGCCGCCGCTCCGCAATGCCGTGCTGAACAAGACGGCCGGCACCGTCAACGTGGCCAGCGCCGGCAACGGCGCCTTCACGATCGTGCTGGTGGTGGCGCGCGAGCCCGCCGGGCAGCGCGACCTCACCACGCCGGGCCTGAAGGAACAGATCACCACCACGCTGAAGACGCGCAAGGAGGCGCTGCTCCGGGCCGCCTACCTGACGGCGCTGCGGACCGATGCCGCCGTCGTGAACCACCTGGCGCGTCGCGTCGTCCAGGCCAAGGGCACGCCGCCGACGACCTAGGCAGCCGCTCGATTTCGCTTCGCTGCCGCCCTGGCGACCTCGGCGACGTGGCCTTGGCCACGTCGCACCTCGATCCGCCCGCCTCGCACTTTGTGCCGCGCCACACCCCCAGTGGCTATAATGACGAGCTAGTAAGAGCTCGCGCATCTTATTCGGTCCCTAAGTCACGAATCGCGTTCGTCACCATGGCGCGTCATCAGGTCCGGTCGATCGTGCACTTGTCAGAGGCGCATGCATACAGTGACCGACGCCCGGGATCGCCGCCGCCCTACGCGCGTGATGTCCGTAGTGGTGGGTTTCCTGGCGCTCGTCCTGGCGAACGTCTATTACTTCTCGTTCTACGGCTCTGAGGTCGTCGAGACGCGGCGCAACTCCATCGCGTTCGCCGACACCGGCGAATATGTCGCCTTGCTGCGAGGCCACCACTACTTCACCTGCCTCGGAACCGCTCACGTCGATCGCGTCGAACATCGCCGCAAGACAATCCATCATGTCGACTATTTGATCCTCGCCAATCTGGTCGTGGGCGTTCCGTGCCGGAGTCGATGGCGTGTTCGGCTGGGCGCGGACCGACTCGGTGGGCGCGTCGGTCGCCTTCCCTTCTGCTTCTCGACCTGGAGCGGAGCGGCCCGTAGCCTGGCGCCGCACCTCGATCCCCTCCCAGCTGGTGAACGGATCGGGCAGGCTGTAGCGCCGCTTGGTGAAATCCTCCGGCTCGGCGAGGTGCCTGATCGGCGTGATTCTCCGCTTGCCGCGATCGCCATCGAGGCGATGGCCTCCGCTGGTGGCTCCGATCGGTAGGCGTCACCGCGATGAACGGCTGCTCGCACCGTTCGTGCTCAATCAGGGGGAGCTCAACTTCGGACGCTATGCTGTGCTCGACTCCGCCCGCAGCGTTCCCTTCGGGTCGGCCGCTGCTATCGCACTGCTGGTCGCCATCTTTGTCGTCATCCGGAGCTTGTATCGCCAGGCTGGGCGTGTCGTCGGCGGAACGCTGGCGGTGGATGTCAGCATGTTGGCACCGCCTATCTGCTCGCGATTTTCATCGCTTGCGGCATATCGCTGACGCGAGAGCTTCCTCTCCGCCGAGATGATCGTCCCCGTCCTGCTCCTGCTGCTACTGCGGGGATTGCCGCGCGGGCGATCCGCGTCGTGAATAATGTGGGCAATGGCGCGCGTGTGAGCCTCAGCAGCGGACAGCAGATCCTGACCTATCGCGTCGCGCTGGGCCTCTGAGGCAGATCAGGCGCGACCCGGGCGGCAGCGCCGACGGGCGTATCGCGCATCGGCTCCGGTAGAATCGCTGACATGTCCCGGCACCCGGGGCTGCTGCTGCTCGGCGTCGCCGTCGCTCGCTCCTCGGCGGCGTACGGCGCGGTTCAGGCTGGTGTCGACGCCGTCGGCAGCACCCGCGCCGCAAGCGGCCGCCGCACGCCTCCGCCTCGCCACCTTCCCGCTGTCGCAGGTGCGGCTGCTGGAAGGACCGTTCGCGCGGGCGCAGGCGCTGAACGCGCAGTACGTCCGCGCCCTCGACGTCGATCGGCTGCTCGCGCCCTTCCGCACGGAAGCGGGCCTGGCGCCCAAGGCGGACCTCTACCCGAACTGGGAGTCCACCGGCCTGCAGGGGCACACCGCCGGCCACTACCTGACGGCGCTCGCGCAGGCGTGGGCGGCGACCGGCGACGCCGAGGCGAAACGTCGGCTCGACTACATGATCCGCGAGCTGGCCGAATGCCAGCGAGCCCACGGCAACGGCTACGTCGGCGCCATCCCGGGCAGCCGGACGCTGTGGACCGCCATCGCCGCCGGCAGCATCAAGGCCGAGAGCTTCGGCCTGAACGGGACGTGGGTGCCCTGGTACAACCTGCACAAGCTGTTCGCCGGCCTGCGCGACGCCTACCTGGTCGGCGGCAACGCCGACGCGCGCGAGGTCCTCGTGCACCTGGCGGACTGGGCCGCCGGCCTCGTCGCCACCCTGTCCGACGACCAGGTGCAGCAGATGCTGCGGGCCGAGCACGGCGGCATGAACGAAGTGCTGGCCGACGTCTCGGCGATCACCGGCGACCGCCGCTACCTGGCGCTGGCCGAGCGCTTCTCCGATCGCGCCCTCCTCACGCCGCTCACGCGGAGCGAGGACACGCTGACCGGCAAGCACGCCAACACGCAGATCCCGAAGGTGATCGGCTACGCGCGGATCGCCGAGCTGGGCGGCGATCCGGCCGGTGCCGCCGCCGCCACCTACTTCTGGGATCGGGTGGCGCGCCATCGCAGCGTGGCGTTCGGCGGCAACAGCGTCCGCGAGCACTTCAACCCGACCGACGACTTCACCTCGATGCTCGAGTCGCGCGAAGGCCCGGAGACCTGCAACACCTACAACATGCTGCGGCTGACCGAGCGGCTGTTCGCCCGGACCGGCGAGGCGCTCTACGCCGACTACTACGAGCGCGCCCTCTTCAATCACATCCTGTCGACGCAGCATCCGGATCACGGCGGCTACGTCTACTTCACGCCGATCCGGCCGCGCCACTACCGTGTCTACTCGCAGCCGACGCAGTGCTTCTGGTGCTGCGTCGGCACCGGCATGGAGAACCACGGCAAGTACGGCGCGTTCGTCTACGCGCACGCCGGCGACGACGTCTCCGTCAACCTGTTCGTCGCCTCCGAGCTGCGCTGGGCGGAGCGCGGACTGACGCTGCGCCAGGAGACCACCTTTCCCGACGCCCCGTCGACCCGCCTGGTCGTCGGACTGGGCGAGCCCCGCCGGTTCGCGCTGCGCGTCCGGCACCCCGGCTGGGTCGAGGCCGGCCGCCTCCGGATCCGCGTCAACGGCGCGCCCTGGCCGGTGTCGTCGACGCCGTCGTCCTACGCCGCCATCGAGCGCGACTGGCGCGACGGCGATCGCGTCGACGTCGATCTGCCGATGCGGACGACGATCGAGTCGCTGCCCGGTGACCGCGACTACGTCGCCGTGCTGCACGGCCCGATCCTGCTCGCCGCCCGGACCGAGCCGGCGCCGGTCGCGGGGCTCGTCGCCGGCGACGGCCGCATGGCGCACGTCTCGCCCGGCCCCTACCTGCCGCTGACCGAGGCCCCGATGCTGGTCGGCGATCCGACGCGGCTCGCCGACGACATCACGCCGGTGGCGGGACGCCCGCTGACCTTCACGGCGCGGGACCTCATCCAGCCGCGCGCGGCGCGCGACCTGCAGCTGGTGCCGTTCTTCCGCGTCCACGACAGCCGCTACATGCTCTACTGGCGCACGGCGACGCCGACGTCCTACGCGGCGGTCGTCGGCAAGCTGCGAGTCGGAGGAGAAAGGGCGGCTGGCCCTCGAGCGACGCACGCTCGATCGCGTCGTGCCGGGCGAGCAGCAGCCGGAGGTCGAGCACGGCGTGCGAAGCGAAGGGGCGACGACGGGCGTCCTGCACGGCCGGCCCTACCGCGAGGCGACCGGCTTCTTCAGCTACGCGCTCACGCCGACGTCACCCAAGGGCCCGTTCGAGCTGCGCGTCACCTACTACGGCAGCGACCGCGGCCGGCACTTCGAGATCTTCGCCGGCGAGCTGCGCCTGGCCGAGGTGCACCTCGAGGGCCGGACGCACGACCGCTTCGAGGACGTCACCTATCCGATCCCCGACGACGCCGTCCGTGAGGCCGGGGGCGGGCCGATCACGGTCCGGTTCGTGGCCAAGCCCGGCTCGCGAACCGGCGCCGTCTTCGACGTGCGCCTGCTCCGACCCTAGCAGCGGTGGCGACCGCCCGCGGCGTTCCGTCACCAACGGCCAGCGCGGGCGTCAGCGGATCGAGGTGTGGTCCGAGTACGGCTCGTGCTCGCGACGCCGGTGGACGGTGTGGCGGTGCATGGTGTCGACCGCCTCCAGCACCTCGACGACCGGACGTGCAGCAGGCGGAACAGGCGCTGGTCACCGCCAACGCGCAGATCGGCGTGGCCCGTGCCAGCTACTTCCCGACGATCGCGCCTCACCGGCAGCGGCGGCCTGCAGAGCACGGCGCTGCGCGCGCTCTTCACCGGCGGCGCCGGCGTGTGGACGGCAGCCATCGGCGCCGCGCAGCCGATCGTCACCGCCGGTCGCACGCGCTCGCAGGTGGCGCTGGCCGGGGCCCGCACCGAGGAGGCGACGGCGCGCTACGCGCAGACGGTCAAGCAATCGTTCCGCGAAGCGTCGGACGCGCAGCGCAGTTCCGCGATCAGCAGGAGCAGCTCACCACCGCGTCGCGCGACGCCCGGCGGCTCGCCGACATCCGCACCGCGGCGGCGCCACCAGCTATCTCGAAGTACTCGACGCCGAGACGCGACTCTTCGAGGCCGAGATCCGTCTGGCCCAGGCGCGCGAAGCCGAGCTCGTCTCGTTCGTCGAGGTCTATCGCGCCCTGGGCGGCGGCTGGCAGCAGGACGGCCTGCCGGGGCGCCGTCTCGCCCGACGCCCTGACGACCCGCTCACGGCGGGCCAGGAAAGCGGGTCAGCGGCTGATTGTCGACTTTGGTCCGGATGGTGTCCCAGTCGGCCCCGGCCTTGATGCCGTGGATCGCCACCGGGAGCGGCCGCTGCGGCGTGGCGCCCACCGTGACGTCGATCGGCCGCGGCCCCGGCTGCACGACGACCGGCAGCGGGCGCTGCGGGGTGGCCTGCACGGCCACCGGCAGCGTGCTGTCGGTGTGCAGGCCGTGGGCGTCGCGCACCATGTTCAACGTGACCCGGCCGTCGGCCTGCACGGTGCCCCAGCCGACGACGACCACCGGCTGCGGCCGCGCGTCCTCGCTGAGCAGCCCGCGCGGCGCGGCGGTCCCTTGCGCTGACGCCGGCTCGCCCGAGAGCATCGCCCCGATATAGAGCAAGGCGCCGGCGATGATCGTCAGCATGGCCTGGGTGTAGCGGTCGTTCGGCATGTCGGGCCTCCTCGGCCTCATCGAGGCGCAGCTGGCAGCAGGCGATCGAACCGCACGCCGCGTGCGGCATGGGCGTGCACGGTGAAGCCGGTCGGGCGGCCGGTGCGATCGCGGGCAACGGTGATCGCACCGAGCAGCGAGCCGGCGAACAGAGTCGGGCCGGATCGGCTGCAGGACGATCGACGCGCGGCCCGGCACGTCGGCGGTCAGCGTGCCCTCGCTCACGCGCAGCGTGCAGGTGGTGGACAGCTCGTCGCTGCGATAGTCGCCGACCAGCGCCGCCAGGTCCGCCGCCGCTGGCGTGTAGGACGCCACGCGCTCCAGGACGGCCGGCGTCGGCCGCTCGCCGACGATCCGCAGCGTCCGCCCACCGTCCGCGGCCGCGGCGAACGCCAGCACGATCGGCGTGGTCGCGATGGCGAAGCGATCGCCGCCGAGCGGCGTCACCGGCCAGCCGCCGTCGGCGCCGGCGCCCGGGCTGCCGTGGAGCACGCCGTCGCGGACGAAGATCCGCAGCAGCGACTCGTCGCCCGGCGAGCGATACAGGCCTTCGTTCGCCGCCAGCGCGGTCGCCGGCACCGTGACCGGCGTGGGCGGCGTCTCCGCGGACGCCGGAGCCGCGGCCGTCGACGGGCCCAGATGGATGTCGGCGACGCCCCGCGCCAGCCCCGTCACGTCGACGCCATCGATGTTGCAGAGCACGGCGATGCCGAGATCCGTGTTCCGGGTAGCGGACCACGTAGGCACTCGCGCCGGGATCGCCGCCGCCGTGCGACACGGTCAGGCGACCGCCCGGCCGCTCCACCCAGAGGCCGAGGCCGTAGACGGTCGTCTCGCCACCCGGCAGCGCCGGCACCGTCTCCATCGCCGTGAAGAGCGCGGCGTCGCCGACGACGGGCGCCGAGAAGTTGCGCAGCCAGCGCAGGAGATCGGCGGCCGTCGTGTAGAGGCCGGCGTTCCCCACGACGCCTGGCAGCCGGGCGACCCGCAGGGCGCCATCGGCGCCGCGGGTGTAGCCGGTCGCCAACGCCGGCACGATCTCGCCGAGGTCGTCGTGCAGGTGTGACTGCCGCATGCCGAGCGGTCGGAAGATCCGCTCGTCGGCGAAGGCCCGCAGCGAGCGGCCGCTGATCCGCTGCACGATCTCGGCGAGCAGGACGTAGCCGCCGTTGTTGTAGGCGAAGCGCATGCCGGGCGGCTCGGACAGGCCGCGCTGCCGCGTCAGCACGTCGACGAGGCGCTGGTGCAGGCTCCCGTCGCGCGGCGACGCCATCTCGATCAGCAGGAAGGCCTCGCGCAGGCCGCCGGTGTGGCTCAGCAGGTGACGGATCGTCACGCCGGGCGGCCCGGCCCACTCCGGCAGGTGGCGCCGGACGTCGTCGTCGAGCGACAGCCGGCCATCCCGGGCGAGCAGCAGGATGCTCATCGCGGTGAAGGGCTTGGTCACCGACGCGACGTGGAACACCGACGCTGGGCCGATCCGGACGCCGTGCTCGAGGTTGGCGACGCCGTAGCCCTTCTCGAACACGGTCGCGCCAGCGCGGCTGACGGCCACGCTGCAGCCTGGTCCGTCAGGCCGATTCCACTCCGCGAACAGCCGATCGGTCCGCCCGGCTATCGACCCGGTCTCTCGCTGCACGGGCGACGTGGCACCAACGGCCGAGCCAGCCGACAGCGCTGTGGCGAGGATCGACGCCGTCCACCCTCGCACTCGTCGGTGTCGCATCATGCCGGGCTCCCAGGGGGCGGTGAGGCCGGTAGTATAGTGCCGCCTCACCATGCCATTGCCTCGCTGGTCGCGCCGCTCCTTCGCCGTATCGGTCGCCTCGCTCGCCGTGGTCGCGCTCGTCCGGCGCGCCTCGGGGCAGACGGCCGCGCCATCGCCAGTCGCGCCCTCATCGCCGCAGCTTCCGGCCCAGGCCGGCCCGCTGTCGGTGATGAGCTTCAACATCCGCTACGGCACCGCCAACGACGGCGACAACCACTGGACGAAGCGCCGCGAGATGCTCTTCGCGTTGCTGCGCTCGGAGAACGCCGATCTGATCGGGCTGCAGGAGGCGCTGCGCTTCCAGGTCGACGAGATCCTCGCCGCCGTGCCGGGCTACGCCGCGGTCGGCGTCGGTCGCGACGACGGCCGCGCCGCCGGCGAAGCGTCGACGATCCTCTACCGGACGACGCGCTTCCATGTCGCCAGCAGCGGCACGTTCTGGTATTCGGACACGCCCGAGGTGCCGGGCTCGAAGCATTGGGGCAACCGCATCACACGGATCGCCACCTGGGCGCGCCTGATCGACCGCGACGGCAGCGCCTTCACCTTCTACAACACGCATCTCGACCACGAGTCGCAGCCGTCGCGCGAGAAGAGCACGGCGCTGCTGCTCGAGCGGATCACGGCGCGCGCGATCCCGTCCGAGCCCGTCATCGTCACCGGTGACTTCAACGCCGGCGAGGCCAACGCGGCGCTGCACGTGCTGGTCGGTCCGGGCGGACCCGCGGCCGTGCCGGCCGCCGGTGCCGCGGCGCCGCCGTTCGTCGACACCTTCCGCGCCCTGCACCGCGACGAGAAGGAAGTCGGCTCCTTCAGCAGCTTCAAATTCGGCCAGACGACCGGCGAGAAGATCGACTACGTCCTGGTGCAGCCCGGGACGAAGGTGCTGGCCGCCGGCATCGTCCGCACCGCGCAGGACCAGCGCTACCCGTCCGACCACTTCCCGGTGGTCGCGCGGATCGAGCTGGCGCGATAGCGTCTCGACCTGGCGCGGTCGCGCCTCGATCGGTCCGTCGCGTCTCGATCGGTCCGCCCTACTTGGCGCGCGTCGCGGTGACGACGGTCGCCGTGATCCACTTGCCGTCGGCGCCGGCGTACTCGGACGTCGCCGTGTAGCCGTCCTTGGTCTGCTTGACCACCGAGCGGACCTTGAAGCCGGTCGCCTCGCTGGAGAACGTCCACGTGCTGCCGACCGGCTTGCCGAACGTCAGCACGGCGTAGCCCAGGCTGTCGACCGTGTAGGAGGCGTACGACTGCACCGACGGCGCATGGCTGAGCGTCCGCATCGATCGATACAACCCCGCGGCGCCGGTGGCCTCCGATCGGCAGACCACGTGCAGGTTGGCGAACCACTCGCAGTCCTCGGTCCCCGACGCCTTGCCGGCGGTCGTCGTCGCCGTCGCCTTGACGTCGAGGTCGATGCGCCAGCGCCCCACGAACGGCTCGAGCTTCTTCACCTCCGGCCCAGGCTGGGCGACGGCCGCGGCGGGCACGAGGGCGAGACAGCAGCAGGCGATGACGAGAGCGGCGAAACGGCGGGACATGGGGACTCCTGTGGCGGTGACTGAGGCGGGTGGCGCCGATGCGCCACGCACAGCCTACCGCGACTCGAGCCCGGCCACTCGCGCGTCTCAGCGAATCCTGCCGGCAGCGTTCTCGAGCACGACGTTCGACACGACCGCGGTGTCGACGACGTCGGGCAGGTGCGAGCAGAAGCCGATGCCGACATAGAACGGCCCGGCGATCGTCTGCGTCACGGGCGGCCCCCACGGACGCATCGGCTCGCCCTCCAGGCTGACCCACAGGCGGTAGGTATCGCCCTGCTTCTCGAGCCCGACGCGCTTCGCCATGATCGGGACGAGGCTGTCCGGCGACGCCCCGCCGGGACGGCCGCCGCGGCTGCCGACGCGGTACTCGAGGTCGGTCACCCGTGCCCCCCGCGTGGCCCGCTGCGCCAGCTGGATCATGCCGGCGCCGTGCGGCGCCACGACGACCTGCACCGAGTCGTCGTCGAGATCCTGGCGGATGACGAGGACCGCCTTGCGGTCGCCGTAGCCGTTCGGATCCGGGTAGGCGATGTCCGCGGCGAGCGAGACGTCACCGGACATCCGCTTCCACAGGAAACGAAATTCGTCACGGTAATACCAGATGTTGTATCCGGCTGACGCGATGGTGTACGCGCCGGTCGCCTGGTCGAAGCTGGCGCGGCCGGGCACGACGGCGGTGCCGACGTCCGACTGTCCCTCGAAGATGCCGAGCGGCATCTGGAAGTGCGTGCTGGCGCGGCGGAGGTCGGGCGGCGGCGGCACCTGGGTGCGCGTCGCGGTGCCGGGATAGGCCCAATCCGGCGCCTGCGGTTTGCCGCTCGCGGCCGGAGCCGCGCCCTGGGCCGTCGCCGCCTGAGCGATGAGCACCGGTCTGGAGACGATCGGCCCGGCCAGGATGGCGGCGGCCGCCACCATCAGGAACAGCGCCAAACAGCCGGTGCTGGCGCCGGCGAGACGAGGCAGGAAGGAATGGAGGGCATCTGCCCTCCCTACGTCGGGGTGGGATGGCGTATTTATTCGCCGGCCAAACAATCCGGCACGAGGCGGCCGTCGATGGCGACGAGCCGAAGGCCGCGCCGCTCGCCGGCGGGTCCGACCGCCTGGGAGATGGCCGATTCGATGGTCTCGAACCCGCCGAGCGCGAGCTGGGTGCCGGTGTTCGCGGCGTCACGGACCGCGTCACGAACAAAGCGACGTCCCAGGCGGAGCAACTCGGATTCCCAGGGGTTCGATGGCTTGCGGCGGATCGGCATGCGCCAGATGGGCTGCAAGGCCCGTGCCTCGTGCGTGCATTCACACTGTGACAATTGCGCCCTCAGTCGGCCGCCAGACCGCCCTCGAAGGTGAACACTCTGGGATGGCAGTGTCGTGATGCGCTACACGTGGGGACGGTGCCTGGCGCCCGCCGTCGCGCTGTCCTTGCACCGCCCGCTACTGGGCGGCGGCGTCGCCGGCCGGCACCATCGTCACCTTCACGTAACGCTGCAGGTCGAGATACCGGCGCGCCGCCTCGGTCACGGCGCTGGAGGTCAACTGCTCGTTCAGCGGCCGGCGATCGAACACGGCCGGCAGATCCTCGCCGTGCTCGTAGGCGAAGGCGAGCTGATTGAGCAGGTAGCTGTTCTCCTTGCTGTTCACTTCGTAGTCGCGGGCGAGGGCGGCGCGGGCGTCGGCCATCTGGTTGTCGCTGGGGCCGTTCGTCTTGAACTGCGACACGGTGTCGAACAGCGCCTTGACGAGCGCGTCGGTCCGGGCCGGATCGCAGGCGAAGGTGATGGCCACGCGGTACGACGGCGTCGGCAGCTTGGCGAACTGCGGATCGACGCTGACACCGTAGGTGCCGCCCAGTTCCTCGCGCAGCACCCGCTGCAGGTTGCCTTCGAGCGCGTCGGTCATGCCGCGCAGGATCAGCCGCTCGCGCGGCGTGTTGACGAAGGGGCCGGAGAAAATCACGCTCACCTGGCTCTTCGGCTCGCGCCCGCTGCGGACGACCTTCTCGACGACCGTATCGGGCGGCCGGATGCCGACGTCGCGGCCCTTCTCCTGCCGCTTCAGCGACGGCAGGCTGGCCAGGTAGCGCTCGACGAGGGGCTTCAGCGTCGGCACGTCGACGCTGCCGACGAACACGAAGGTGAAGTCGCTCAGGTCGGCGAACCGATCCTTGTAGAACGCCAGCGACTTCTCGAGGCTCATCTCGCCGACCAGTTCGGTCGTGAGCGGCCGCGAGCGCACGTGGTTCTGGGTCAGGGCGGCGTTGAGCGTGTCGTTGAAGGCGGCCTCGGGTTCGGCGTTGCGGTTGGCCAATCCCGCCCTGAGCTGCCCGGTCATCGCCCGGAACGCGTCGGGGTCGGCGCGCGGCTCGGCGACCGTCAGGTAGGTCAGTTGAAACAGCGTCTCGAGGTCGTCCTTCTCGCTGCCGCCGATCAGCCCCTCACGCATCTCGTCGATCTCGGGCCGGACCGAGGCGCTGTTGCCGACCAGCTTCTTGGACAGGTCGATGCGCGTCCAGTGGCCGAGCCCGCCCTGTGCGACGACCTGGCTGGCGGTGTCGGCGGCGATGAAGTCGCGGTCGGGCGCCAGCGACGTGCCGCCCGGACTGAAGGCGCGGAAGAGGATCTGGTCGCGGGCGAACGTCGTCGGCTTGACGACGACGCGGGCGCCGTTCGAGAGCGTCCACTCGGTGATGCCGTAGGCCGGCTTCTCCTCGGTCTTGACGATCGTCCCCGGCGTCGGCGGCTTGTCGAGGAGCGGCTTCTGGGTGACTTCATCGACGTAGGCGGTGAGGCCGCTGCCGCTGCCGCCGGTGATGATGGCGGTCAGCTTCGCCTCGTCGGGGATCGTCACGCCGGGCTTCTCGCGGTCCGCTGACGGCGACGACGCGGTTGCGGTCCGGCATCCAGGTCTTGGCGATCTGGTTGACCTCGGCGAGCGTCAGCGTGGGCAGGAAGCGCTTGACCAGGGCGTACTCGTAGTTGATGCCCGGGATCGGCTCCTGCTGCATGAAGTTGCGGATGTACTCGTCGGCCAGCGTCCCCGACTGGTGCTCGTCGCGCGACAGCGACAGCCGCTCGTAGGCGCGCAGCGTGGCCACCTTGTAGCGCTCGAGCTCGGTCTCGGTGATGCCGAACTGTCGTCATCCGATCGGCTTCGGCGAACAGCGCCGCGAGGCCCTTCTCGACGCCGCCATCGGGGACGACCGCGGTCATCGAGGTCATCTCGGCGGCCGAGACGAACAGGCCGCGGCTGGTGCCGGCGGCGAGGAACGGTGCGTCCGGCTTCTGCGACAGCTCGCCCAGGCGCGCCGACAGGAGGCCCGAGACGACGCGCTCGGCCGTCTGCTGCCGATAGGCGCCGATCGTCGTCTGGTCGCGCGCGGCGAGCGCGCTCGACACGTTGACGACGGTCACCGTGGCCTCGGGATCGGTGGCGATGGTGAAGCGCGTGCCGGGATGCTCCGGCACGTCGAAGCGCGGCCGCGGCTTCGGCGATGCCGCCGCGGCGATGGGCGCGAAATGCTTCTTGATCAGCGCCTCGACGGCGGCCGCGTCGAAGTCGCCGACGGCGACGACCGCCATCAGGTCCGGGCGATACCAGTCCTTGTAGAACTGCTTCAACCGCTCCGGCGAGAACGTGCGGATGCTCTCGGGCGATGCCGATCGGCAGCCGATCGGCGTAGCGCGAGCCCTTGAGCAGCACCGGCAGCTGCTTCTGCAGCGTCCGCGCGTCGGCGCCGAGGCCGAGCCGCCACTCCTCGAGGACGACGCCGCGCTCCTTGTCGATCTCGTCGGCTTCGAAGGTGACGTCGGTGGCCCAGTCGCGGAGGACGAGGAAGGCGCGATCGATGACCGCGCCGTCGTCGGTCGGAATCTGCAGCAGGTAGACCGTCTGGTCGAAGCTGGTGTTCGCGTTGACGTGGGCGCCGAACCGCATCCCCGTCGACTGCAGGAACGAGATGATCTCCTGCTTCGGGAAGTGGCGCGTGCCGTTGAACGCCATGTGCTCGACGAAGTGCGCGAGGCCGCGCTGGTCGTCGTCCTCGAGCACCGAGCCGGCGTTGACGGCGAGGCGGAGCTCGGCGCGCCCGGCCGGCTTGGTGTTGTGGCGGATGTAGTAGCGCAGGCCGTTCGGCAGCGTGCCGACCGTGATCCGCGGATCGACCGGCACCGCGACGGTCAGCGGCGCCGTCTCGGCCGGCGGCGACATCGGCGGCGCCGCCTGGCCCGCGGCCGGAGCCCCCGTCGCCGCGGGCGCCGGCGCCTGTGCCGGAAGGACGGAAGGAACGGCCGCCGCCAGCGCGGCCGCGAGCCACAGGAGCCGAACCGATCGCAGAAGCTTCACGGATTCGATGATAGCCGGCACCGGCGCGATTGCCACCCCGCCGTGCCGACGCCGTGACGAGCCAGCCCGAGCCGGGCTCCGAGCCCGGCTCGGAGCCGGGCCCGACCCGGGACACGTCGCAGAAACGGCGCGGCGGTGCGCTAGGCGACGCCGGCCTTCTTCAGCGTGGCGGTCGTGGCCTCGAGGGCGAGCCGCGCGCTTTCCTCGGGCGGCATGCCGTCGGGGATGCGCGGCCCGATCGTCTCCGGCGCGACGCCGCCCTGGTAGCCGATCGCCTTCAGCGCCTGGAAGAAGCCGATCAGGTCGATGACGCCCTCACCGGTGAGGTGGCGCATGTTGTCGAGGACGTCCTCCGGCGGCATCGGCTTGGCGTCCGACACGTGGACGTGGAGGATGCGCGCGGCCTTGGCGGCGCGGATGTCGGCCACCGTGCCGCCGGAGTGATACCAGTGCCACGCGTCGAGGGTGACGCCGATGTTCGGCCCCGACGCCTCGCAGAGGCGCAGCGTCTCGGGCAGCGTCCAGACGAACGGCACGGGCGGCGGCGGAGGCGGCGCCGCCGGATCCGGCGGCGGCGCGCCGGGCCGCGTCCTGGCCCGGCGGAACATCAGCGGCCCGAGGAACTCCAGGCTCAGCGAGACGTCCTGCTTGGCCAGGACGCCGCCGATCGCCGCGAGGCGCCGCTGCACCAGCGCCCAGCGCTCGTCCTTGGACTGGCCGTTGACCGTCGTCGCCCCGAGCACGAGCTGGAAACGCCGGCAGCCGATGCCCTGGCAGAACGCCGCGTCCTCGGCGAGCTTCGGCAGCTGCGCCTCGAACGCCGCCTCCTCCCCGCCGAGCGGGTTCTGCATCGGCAGGTTGGTGATGGTCGCGACGATGCCCAGCTCGGCGAGGAGCGCCCGCGTGGCATCGACGCCGGCCGTCTTCGCCGGCCCGAACGCCCAGTCGATCCCCTTGTAGCCGACCTTGGCGGCGAGCCGGGCCTGCTCCGGCCAGCCGACGTTGCGGGCGACCGCCCACGGCGGCAGCGAGACGAACATCCCGGCCGGCGCCGATGGAACGGGCCGAGCTGCTATCCCGGACCCGGCCGCGGGGCCCTGCGCGAAGGCTGGCGGCCAGCGGCAGGGCGAGCCCGGCGGCGGCGCCGAGCGCGGTGCGGGTGAGGAAGTCCCGTCGGTCGAGGGGCGCGGACATGTCGGGCTCCGTGGCTGTCGAACCGCGCTGCGAGCCTAGACCTCGTCGTAGAGCACGACCGGGTAGTCCTTGGTCGTGGTCATCATCGCCTCGACCGGCGGCCACACCCGCTGGTGGGCGGCCGACGCGATCCACTTCTGGCGCAGCTCTTCGTTCTCGAACTCGAGCTCGAAGCGGAAGGTGTGGCTGGCCGGCGCCGTCCCGAGCAGCACCGCGCGCTTCTTCAGCAGCTTCACGCGGATGTAGCCCTCGTGCTTGACCGCCTCGGGCACGAAGGTCTCGTGGAAGATGCGCAGCATCTCCTGCTCCGTGGCCGCCGGGACGTCCATCTCGACGTAGAGGCGGATGTGCTTGGTCTGCGCCGCGACGCGCGCGCCGAGCAGGCGATGGGCGCCGACGGCGGCCGCGGCGGCGGCGACGAACGACTTCAGGGTGCGACGTCGATTCACGGTCTGTGCTCCTTCACCGCCGCCGGTCAGGGGCGGCGCGGGGGGTTGGCCAGGATGAACGCGGTCTTGGCCTCGACATCCTTGGCCACGCCGATCACCAGCAGTTCGAGGGGGTCGGGTCCGGCCGAGGCGAAGCGGCTCGTCTCGCCGAGGCGGACCGGGATGGCGTCGCCGGCGGCGATCGGCGCAGTGTCCGCGCCGACCGTGACCTTCCCGGCGCCGGCGATCACGTAGTAGGCCTCGCCGATCGCCTCGTGCGGCTTGGCCGCCGTCTCGTGCCGGGCGCGATCAGCACGTGGTCCACGTAGGTCCACGGCGTGGTGAACACCTGCGGCGCATACAGGCGGCGCGTCGTCACCCCCGGCGCATCCGCGGCCGGCCGCACCAGCGCGCGATCGAGCCGCGCCGTCATGAACACCGGGATCGGATCGAGCGGCACGCCGACGCGGGCGTCGCCGAGGTCGAACGCGTCGGAGATGTTCGGCGTCGCGCCGACCTGCCAGTTCATCCACTGCAGCGGCTCCTTGCTGTGGTTGTAGATGGCGTGCGAGTGGCCCTGCTTGCAGAGGACGGCGGCCGGCCCCTTGACGACCGACGTCCGCCCGTCGACGGTGAACTGCGCCTCGCCGCCGAGGATCACGAACATCTCCTCGGCCGTGTTGTGGAAGTGGTGGCCGATGCCGCTGCCGGCGGGGATCTCACCGCGGTGCAGGAAGTTGAAGTGCGGCGTCACCGCGCCGCGGGCGAGCAGGCCGGCGAAGGCCATGTTGCCGGCGCCGCCGTGCACCGCCGTCAGCGGCCGGTACTTGGCCGGCTCGGTGTGCTGGATCCGCTGCGCCAGCGCATCGTCCGCGGCCACGCGTCGCGCGGAGCACCAGCAGCCCTATCCCGACCATCACGCACGCGGTTCCGGCACGCATCGGCATCCTCCAAGTTGTCGCCAAGAGCAAAAGCGGTGCAGGGAGGCTATGCCAGGAACCGCCAGCCGGGCAACAGGGCGTCGCTGAACAGCCGCGGGCGGCCAGCTCGACCGAGCTACACTGTGGATCCCCTTTCGTCCAGGAGCTGGTGTTGCCTACGCGACTCCTTTGCGCCGTCGTCGCGCTCGCGGTCGGCCTGTCCCCGCTCGCGGAGTCCGGCCTGCGCGCCGCCGGCGCCGAGACGTCGCGCTTCACGCGGCTGCGGACCCCGAACTTCGTCCTGATCGGCGAGAACGGCGAGCGGCCCCTGCGCCGGGTGGCCGAGCGGATGGAGCAGTTCCGCGAGGTGTTCGGCCGCGTCTTCCCCAGCACCCGGCAGGCCATGCCGGCGCCGATCGTCGTCCACGTCTTCGGCTCGAAGCGCGACTACCAGCCGTTCATGCCGCTCTTCAACGGCAAGCGGGTGGAGGTCGGCGGCTACTTCCAGCAGGCCGAAGGCGCCTACTACATCACCCTCACCACCGAGGCCGGCGAGTACGCCTACCCGACGATCTTCCACGAGTACGTGCACCTGCTGGTCGGCAACGCGCTGGCCGAGGTCCCGGTCTGGTTCAACGAAGGGCTGGCCGAGTACTACAGCAGCTACGAGATGTTCGGCGATCGGCAGGCCAAGCTCGGTCGGGTGAAGGAGGAGCACGTCCTCGATCTGCGCGAGCGCTTCATCCCGCTCACCGAGCTGCTCGCCGTCGATCACAAGTCGCCGCTCTACAACGAGGGCTCGCGCCGCGGGGTGTTCTACGCCGAATCGTGGGCGCTGGTGCACTACCTGCTGATCGGGCAACCCGAAGCGCCAGGGGCAGCTCGGCGCCTATCTCGAGAAGCACGCCGGCGGCATGCCGGCGGCACAGGCCGTGCGCGAGGCGTTCGGCGTCAGCGAAGCGGACCTCGAGAAGGAACTGCGGCAGTACGTGCAGCAGCAGGCCTACCCGTCGATGCGCTACACCTTCCAGGACAAGGTCCAGATCGACAAGGACTGGACGGTCGATCAGCCGAGCGAGGCGGACGGCCAGGCGGCCTATGCCGATCTGCTGCTGGCGTCGCGCCGCTACGGCGAGGCAGCGGCGCGGGCCGATGCCGCCCTCAAGCTGACGCCGGACCACGCGCGGGCCCAGGCGGTGCTGGGCCGCATCCGCGCCGCCGAGGGGAACGCCGACGCCGCCCGCACGCTGTTGACGCAGGCGGTCAAGGCCGCCGGCGACACCGACTACCTGCCCGCCTACTACCAGGCCCGCCTGCTGCTGCGCGGCGAGGGCGAGCACTCGCCCACCATCACGCCGGCATCCGCCCGTGAGGCGCTGGCCCTGCTCGGACGCGTCAAGCTGCTGCAACCGTCCCTGGCCGACGCGCAGGGCCTCACCGCCCATGCCTGGCTGATCGCCGACAACCCCACCGCCGCGATGGCCGCCGCCGCCGCCGCGTTCAAGCTGTCGCAGCGGCACGAGTACGCGCTGCTCCACGCCCGCGCCCGCGTCCAGCTGCGCGACGCGACGGTGCGTCCGGCGCTCGATGCGCTCGCGGCGCGCGGCTCCGTCGACTGGATCCGCCGCGAAGCGGAGCGGCTGATCGAGTACCTCGGCAAGCTCCAGGCCTACGATGCGGCGACGACGGCGGGCGCGACGACGGCGACGTCGCCGTCCACCGCCGCCGGGACGGCCGAACCGCTGCGACCGCTGCGACCGCCGACGATCCGATCGAGGCGCGCCACCGCGTGTCATCCCCGTCTTCCGCCTGGTCGGCGCCGGCGACGTCCGGGAGATCGGCATGTTCGAGGGCGTCGAGTGCCCGCGCGACGGCGTGATCTTCAAGGTCCGCCTGCCGTCGCGGCTGCTGCGGGTCAGCGCCAAGACCTTCAGCCAGGTCGAGTTCTTCACCTACCGCAGCGAGCCCCCGGGGCAGGTGGCCTGCGGCGCCCGGCCCAAGCCGGAGCGCATCTACCTGACCTACCGCGCCGCCGGGGCCGCCGGCGGCCTGGACGGGGTGGCCGTCGCCATCGAGCTGCTCGCCGACGACTACCAGCCCTGATCGGCGCACCGGCGCCGGTCGGGATTGCGGACCGCCGGGGCGGCGGCATCGGCCGCCGCCGGCCTGTCCGCGCAGCGAGAGCGAGCCGATAGTGGAAGTGTGAACGCCCCGCCACCCCGGCCGGTCTGGATCAGCCGTCCGTGGCTCGACCTGCTGGTGGGCTGCGGCGGCTGGTCGTTGCCGCTGCTGGCCGTCTCCTACGCGCTGGTGGACCGCGACGTCCCGCGCTGGTCGGCGGTCTTCTATGGCCTGGCGCTCGTCTGCAACTACCCGCACTACATGGCCACGATCTATCGCGCCTACGGGCGCGACGATCGCGGGGCCTACCGCCTCTACACCCACTGGCTGACGGCCGGCCTCGTCGCCCTCGGCGTCGCGGCGCACGGCTGGTTCCCGCTGGTGCCCTGGCTCTTCACCGCCTACGTGATGTGGAGCCCGTGGCACTACACCGGCCAGAACTTCGGCGTGCTGATGATGTTCCTGCGCCGGGCCGGCGTCGACGTGTCGGCCGAGGAACGGCGGCGGCTGCACCTCGCCTTCCTCGCCTCGTTCGTCATGCTCCTGGCGGCGTTCAACGCCGGGCCCTCGGCCGATCCGCTGGTGCTGTCGCTGGGGCTGCCGTCGTCGAGCGCCGGCATCGTCCAGGCCGGCGCCGGGCTCACGTTCCTGGTCGGCGGCTGCGCCGCGTTCGCGCCGATCGCGCGGCGTGTCCCGCTCCGGGCGCTGCTCGCGCCGCTCACCCTCTACGCGACGCAGGCCCTGTGGTTCGTCCTGCCGGTGGCGCTCGGCTGGCTGGCCTCCATCGACGCGCCGCAGACCCGCTACAGCTCCGGGATGCTGGCGGTGATGCACTCGGCGCAATACCTGTGGATCACGCGCTACTTCGCCAAGCGCGACGCCGAGCAGGGGACACGCGCCGGCGGCTGGAGCCCGTGGCGCTACTGGACGACCCTCGTGGCCGGCGGCATCGCCCTGTTCCTGCCGGTGCCGTGGCTGGCGAGCTACGGCTGGCGCCTCGACTTCACCACCAGCGTCTTCATCGTCGCGGCCATCGTCAACCTGCATCACTTCATGATCGACGGCGTGGTCTGGAAGCTGCGCGACCCGCGGGTCGGCCGCGTGCTGGTGCAGACCGCGGCGACCGCGGCGCCGGCGGCCGCCGCGCGCGCCGGTCCGCGCCGCGCCATCCGATCGTCCGGTGGGCGTGGCGCGGGGCGCTGATCGCCGGGCTGCTCGCCCTGGCGCTGGTCGATCAGTGGCGCTACCTGCTCGCGATCGGGCACGGTGCGCGCGAGCACCTGGCCGACGCGGCCCGCCTGAACCCGTACGACAGCGGCACCTATCTGCGCCTCGCACAGGCGGAGAGCGCCGCCGGGGATCGCCAGGCGGCCGTGGCGGCGATGCGCCGGGCCGTCGACGCCAACCCGCACAATCCGACGCTGGCGCGCGGCGCTGGTCCGGCGCCAGATCGAAGCGGGCGCCTTCGCCGAGGCCTACCGCGCCAGCGAGGCGCTGCTGGCGCGCTGGCCGGACGACGTGGACGCGCTCGTCAACACCGGCGTCCTCGCCGATCGGCTCGGCGACGCGGCCGCGGCGGAGCGCTGGTGGACAGCAGGCGGTGGATCGCGATCCGTCGCAACGGCGCGTGCACCTCTATCTGGCCGAGCGGCTGGACGCCCGCGGCGCGACCCGCGAGGCGCTGCCGCACTACCGGCGCTATCTCGAGCTGGCGGCCGGCGCCGCCGCCCGCGATCGGCCGGCGCCGCGCGAGATCGTCGCCATCGTCGTCAAGTTCGGTGACGCGCTCGCCCGTGACGGTCAGACCGACACGGCGCGCTCGCAGTACGACCTGGCCAGCAGGATGGCCGCCCAGACCGGATTGCGCGATCTCGGCGCGCTCGCCGACCGCCCAGCGCCAGGCGCTCGACGCGCCCGGCCCCCGCCTCCGCTGAGCCGGGCTCCGAGCCGGCCTGGACCCGGGAGCGATCTCAGAATCTGCCGCCGTCGACCAGGAAGCTCTGCGCGGTGCAGGCGCCGCCATCGTCGGCGGCGAGGAACAGCACCATCTGCGCGAACTCGTCGGCGTGGATGCGGCGCTTCAGCGCCTGGTCGCGCAGGGTGCCCGCCTCGCCTTCCGGCGTCCACCACTTGGCCAGCTGCCGCTCGGTGGCCACCCAGCCGGGGAGCACCGCGTTCATCCGGATGTTGTGCGGGCCGAACGTCCGCGCCATCGTCCGGGTCAGGCCTTCGACGGCGGACTTGGCGATGGCGTAGCCGGGGAAGAAGTCCTCCTGCATGTGGTAGCAGCTGCTGCCGATGTTGACGATCGATCCGCCGCCGCGCGCGATCATCGCCGGCGCCAGCGCCTGGATGGCGAAGAAGTAGTGGCGCAGGTTGGTGTTGAAGCGGTCGTCCCAGTACTCCGGCGTCATCGCCTCCCAGGTGTGGCGATCGTCGCTGGCCGCGTTGTTGACGAGCACGTCCATCCCGTCGAGATCGACGATCGCCGAGGCGCACACCCGCTGCAACGCGGCGATGTCGACGAGGTCGACCTCGTAGAAGCGCGGCGTGTGCTTGGCGCCGGCGTCGGCGCAGGCGGCCACGACCGCGTGTCCCTTGCTCGGCCTGGATGTCGGCGAAGCCGACGCGGCTGCCCTGCCGGGCGAACTGCTCGACGAGAGCGCGGCCGATGCCGTCGGCGCCGCCGGTGATGAAGACGCGGCGATCGACGAGCGACGGGTAGGACGCGTAGACGGCAGCGGCTGCGGGAATCGGATTCGGGGCCATGGGCCCTGATCCTAGCCGCTACTCCGTGCGCAACGCGACCAGCGGGCCGACGCCGATGGCGCGGCGCACCGGCGGGACGGTGGCGGCGGCGCTGACCATCGCGAACAGCAGCGCGGCGCCGGCGAACGCCAGCGGATCGTGCGGGCTGAGCCCCTCGACGAGAAACATCGACAGCGGCTGCGTCACGAGCGCGGCCAGCGCCAGTCCGATCGCCAGGCCGGTGGCGACGAGCACCACGGCGTCGGCGACGACCAGGCGCACCACCGCGCCGGCCGGCGCGCCCAGCGCCATGCGCACGCCAATCTCCTTGGTCCGGCGCGTCACCGAGTAGGACACCATCGCGAACAGGCCGCCCATGGCCAGCGTCAGCCCGATCGCGCCGAGCCCGCCGAGCAGCGCCGCGCCGACGCGGCTGGGCAGGAAGGCGAAGGCCAGCGACTGCGACACGGTCTGGACGTCGACGGCGGCCGAGCGATCGAGGGCGGCGAGGACCGACGTCACCGGGCGCAGGCTGGCGGCGGGGTCGCCCGACACTCGCGCCAGCAGGTGCACGACGCGGCCATCGGCGGGCCGCTGCAGGTAGGGGAAGTAGATGGCCGCCATCTGCGACTCGCCGATGCTGCGATACCGGCTGTCGGCGACGACGCCGACGATCTCGTGATCGACGTCGTGGTCTGCCCCCGGCAGCATGACGTGCAGCCCGATAGGCGTGCGTCCGCTCAGGTAGCGCCGGACGAACGTCTCGTTGACGACCGCGACCGGCGGCGTGCCGACGGTGTCCGCCGCGGTGAAGTCACGGCCCTGCCGGCGCGCGATGCCGAGCGTGTCGAAGTATCCGGGACTGACGTAGTTCTCGGCCCAACGCGCCAGGAACCCGGAGGTGGCCGGCGCGCCGGCGATGGTGAGGCGCGCGCCGGACGTGCGGCCGTTCCTGACGCTGAGCGGCATGCCGAAGGCGAACGCCGCGCGTTCGACGCCGGGCAGCGCCTCGACGCGCTCGACGGCCTGCTGCAGGAAGGCGACGCGGGTCTCGGGCGTGTAGCGGCTCTCGACCAGCCCGAGCTGCGCGACGACCGTCTGCCGGATGTCGAAGCCGGGACTCGACGTCCGCGCCAGCGACAGGTTGCGGACGAACAGCAGCGCCGTCACCACGAGGCAGACCGACAGCGTCACCTGGCCGATCACCAGCAGGCCGCGCAGCGTCCAGCGCCGGTGGACATACGTGCGCTCCGTCTGCTTGAGCGCCGGCGACAGCGTCAGGCGCGAGCCGCTCAGGGCCGGCAGGACGCCGCTCGCCAGGGTCGCGATGACCACCATCGACAGGGTGAGGGCGAAGAGCCGCCAGTCGAGCGGCACGCCCAGCTCCAGCGGCAGCGGCAAGGGCAACGGCACGTTGCCGAGCAGGGTCATCGCGCCCAGCATGCAGAGCACGCCGGCGATGGTGCCGAGCACCGCGAGCCAGATCGACTCGACGAAGAGCTGCTGGGCGACGCGCAGGCGCGAGGCGCCGAGCGCGGCCCGCAACGCCAGCTCTTTCTGGCGCACGGTGTTGCGGGCGAGGAGGAGTCCGGCGACGTTGGCGCAGGCGATCCCGAGCACCAGGCCGCCGACCACGACCAGCACGGCGAAGAAGCCCCAGATCTTGCCGAGACCGGACACACCACTGGTGACCGGGGTCATCTCACCGAGGCGGCGCGGCCGGTCGGGATTCTCGATTCGCCGGCGCTGCACGATCGTGTCGAGGGCGGCGCTCGCCTGATCGATGCCGACGCCGGGCTTCAGGCGTCCGACGAGCTGCGTGGCGCCGGCGTGCGGATGGTCGAGGCTGGGCAGCAGCCCGCGGCTCAACGGCAGGTAGACGTCGGGCGCGAGGCCGAAGCCGGGCATCGCCTTGAGACCCGCCGGGAGGACGCCGAGGATCGTGTAGGGTTCGCCGTTGACGATCAGGGCGCGGCCGACCGTACCTGGATCGGCCCTGAGGCGGGTCCGCCAGAAGCGGTCGCTGACGACGACCAGGCGCGGCTCGCGCCCGGCGGCCGCTTCCGCCGCCGTGAAGCCACGGCCGAGAGCCACCGGCACACCCAGCACGTCGAAGAAGTTGGCCGTGACGAGCATCGGCACCACCGCGTCGGTGCGATCGCCCTGCCGGATGTTGACCGATCCCTCGATGTGGTAGCCGGCCAGGCCGTCGAGGACGCCGGTCTCGTCGAGCGCCCGCCAGTCGGCGTAGGAGACGTGACTGTTGCCGTCGAGCCTGATGTTGACCAGCGAATCGACGTCACGCGCCGACGGCCTGGCGAACAGCAGCTCCGAGGCGAGATTGACGACGAACGCCGTGGCGCCGGCGCCGGCGCCGATCGAGGCGGTCGCAGCGAGCAGGACCAGCGGCTGGGCGAGGAGCGCGCGCAGGCCGTAGCGCAGGTCCTGGACCAGGCTCTGGGCGATGGCGACGCGGCGGGTGTCACGGCACTGATCCTCGACCAGCGCGACCGGGCCGAAGTCGCGCCGCGCCGCCAGGCGGGCGTCCGTCGGGCTCAGGCCGCGGGCGACGTACTCGCGCGTCGCTTCGTCGAGGTGCAGCGCGATCTCGGCCGAGAGCGCCGTGTCGACGCGGCGGCGCAGCAGGAGGGCGCGCAGGCGGTGCCAGAGGCGTTCGAAGGTGCGGGCCATGTCACGCCTCCCCGTCGCGGACGACGAGCCCGATGGCGCCGGACAGCCGATCCCAGCTCTCCAGCTCGCGCGCCAGCTGCTTCTTGCCCGCCGGGGTCAGGGCGTAGAACTTCGCCTCGCGGCCGGTCTCGGTCTGGCCGGCCTTGGCGCGCAGCCACCCCTGCTGCTCGAGGCGGTGCAGGGCCGGGTAGAGCGAGCCCTGCGTGACCTGCAGGGCATCCTGGCTCACCTGCTGGATGCGCTTGGCGATGGCCCAGCCGTGCTTCGGCTCGAGCGAGACGGTCTTCAGGATCAGCAGATCGAGCGTGCCCTGAATCAAGTCGGATGGCTTGCCCATTACGCCCTCCCGGCGCCGATGCCTAGACGGTCGACAATACGACGCCTAGACTATCGACAACCGGAAGAGACGTCAACGGGCCGGATCAGGTTCCGGCGTTGATGGTGACGCTGAGATCGCGGACGCCGCCGTTCTCCGATCGGGCGGTGAAGCGGATGGTCTTGGCGCCCGGCGTGTCGATGCGGAAACGCCAGGCGGCGCGGCGGCTGTCGCCCTGGACGATGCTCCCCAGGCTGATCGCCTGAACGTTCGGGAACGTCATCGTGACGTTGTCCTCGCGGACCGTCTCGACCTGCTCGAGGGTGACGCCGGCGGGGATCGACGCCACCCTGAGGTGCACGCCGGAGAGGATCCACGACGGGTTCGACACCGTCGTCGTCACGGTGATCCGCTGGCCCGGCGGCACGGCGCCCGTCGGCGACGGCGAGCCCGCCACGGTGAAGTTCGGCGCCGTCGGGCCCATGACGATGGTCGCCGCCACCGCCGCCGGCAGGCCGGACGATGGCGCATCCCAGTTGATGATCTTGAGGCGGTACGTGCCGGGCGGCGGGTTCTCGATGATCTGGTACTCGACGTTGTCGATCCACGATTGCGACGCGAACTCGCCGCACTGGCCCTTCGGGTCGGGCGTGCAGAACGGCTCGCGATCGATCCACAGATCGAGGTCGTGATCGACCGCCGCCGACGCGCCGGCGCTGGCTGCCGGCTCGTCCCACGTCATCGCCACGATCAGCCGGCGCGCGCCGCGCGGCACGTCGATGTCGCGGAAGCCCCACTGGTTGCGGGTGATGGTCCGCCAGGCCCAGTGGGTCGACCAGCCGTTGGCGTTGAAGTGGGCCCAGTGCGCGACGTACGGCGAGACGCGGCCGAGGCCGAAGGTGTTGCGCGTCGTGTCCGGCGCCGGCGTGTTGTTGAGCGGCGCGGTGACGTTGTCGTGCAGCAGGGCCGTCGACAGCAGGTGCGCCCGCATCAGGTGCGGCAGGGTGCGGAACTCCGGATAGTGCTCCATCACCGTCGCGGCGATGCCGGACACGTGCGGCGTCGCCATGCTGCAGCCGCTCTTGTCGGTGTAGTCGTTGGTGGTGCCGGCGCGGGCCGATCGGATGGAGTTGCCGGTGGCGACCAGCGTCGGCTTCATGCGGCCGTCGCCGGTCGGTCCCAGGCTGCTGTTGCCGGCCGCGTCGCCGATGGTGCCGTCGCCGTTGTCGAGCACGTTGCCGACCGTGATCGCGTTCTTGGCCACGCCCGGCGACCAGATCGTGCCGCCGCCCGGGCCGGTGTTGCCGCCGCACACGACCCACGTCTGGCGGGCGTCCCACACGCGCTGATCGAGGCTGCGCGACAGCGAGTCGGTGCCGGTCTGGTTGGTGCCCTGGGCGCCGCCGCTGATGCTGACGAGGTGCGGCCGATCGCTGCCGCACTCGGCCCCGTCGTCCATGAAGTCCTGTCCGTTCAGCATGGCGGCGTTGGTGCCGCTGTTGTTCGCGTTCCAGATCTTGGCGGCCCGGATCCGGGTGGTCCCCGATCCGCCGATGCCGGTGGCGACGCCGCGGAAGCGCGCCTGCGCCGTGCCGGTGCCGCTGATCGTCGCCAGCACGTGCGTGCCGTGGCCGTTCTGGTCGTTCCAGACGCCGGCGGCATCGCTCGAGAAGTTCCGGCCGCAGCCGAACTTGTTCAGATCCTGGTGCGTGGTCGCGGCGGCCCCGCCGACCATGAACCCGGTGTCGAGGATGCCCAGGATGACCGGCGCACCCGAGAACCGCGTGCCGGCGCCGCCCGGGCGGATGTAGTCGGCGCCCATCACGGCCATGCTGAAGTCATGGCCGCCGGTCGTCGGACGGCTCAGCTCGACATAGAGCACGGTGTCGAGCGCGGCGAGATCGTCGAGGCGCTCGGCCGGCACCACCGCGGCGACCGACAGCAACTGGATGTCGACGCGCCCGACGGTGGCCTTGGCGCTCGCCAGCCAGGCCCGCAGTTCTTCCAGCGCCGCCGCGTCGAAGGCGCTGACGATCACCGGCAGGCCGGGCAGCTGCTTGGCAAAGCGCGTAGCCGCGTCGCGCGCCGCGGGCTCGACCTTCTGATTCGTGCGCGCGTAGGCCACCGACTCGATGCCGGGCAGAGCGGCGACGGCGCGCAACCGCGCCGGATCGACGGGCACGCGCGCCTTCTGCGCGCCGCCGTGCGGCCCGAGCAGCTGCACGCCGAGGCCTTGCAGCGACTTCTCCAGCGGATCCGAGAGCTGTTCGTTGAGGACCAGGAAGGCGTAGGTGTAGCCGCGGCCCTTGGCGCGATCGGTGGGGGCGAGCAGCGCCGTGTCGACGCCCGTCTGCGGGTCGTAGCTGGCGGCGGCAAAGCCGAGCCCGCGCCAGGATCGCGGCGGCGCCACCGGACGGCCGCCCTCGACCGCGGCCTTCGACGTATCGCGGCGGAGCCGCGTCGCCGGTGACGCGACCAGGGTCATCGTCGTCTCGCTCGCCTTCGGATGCACCGAGGCGTTGGCCGGCGCGCGGCCGTCGACGGCCGGCACCACGGCGACCGCGCCGGCGGGATCGGCCTTCTCGGCCGTCGCGGCAGCGACCCCCGGGCGGCCCGAGCCCTGCCCGATGGCCGCGGCTTCGCGTTGCAGCGCGGCCAGGCCGTCCGCATCTCCCGAGCCGGGCTGGGCCGAGCCGCGTGCCCGTGCCGTCGCTCGCCGCCGCCGGCGTCGAACCGGAGCGGCACCCCGCCACCATGACCGAGCCGGCGAGCAGCATCCAGGCGACCGATGGGTGACGCATGCGATTCTCCTCGTGGCGCGACCGCGCGCCACCGGCCATGGGGGGACAGCCGTCACCTGCTAGAACGGCGAGCGGCGGCCGGATCGAACAGCGGTGACGTCGCCGCATGGTCCCCGAGGAGGCGACGGTGATATTCTGCCGCGCCGCATGGATCTGAGTCAGCTGACCGCCCCGATCGTCCAGATTTCGCTCGATCTCACCGACCTCGACGAGGCCCTGGCCACCGCCCAGATCGCCGTCGACGCCGGCGTCGACTGGCTCGAGGCCGGCACCCCGCTGATCCTGGCGGCCGGCGCGCCCGCCGTCCGGGCGCTGCACGAGCGATTCCCGACGCACCCGATCATCGCCGACCTGAAGATCATGGACGGCGGCTACCGCGAGACCGAGCTGATGGCCAAGGCGGGCGCCAGCTTCGTGGTGGTGATGGGCCGGGCGCACGAGGCCACCGTCCGCTACTGCGTCGACGCCGGTCGGGCCTTCGGCATCCAGGTGATGGGCGACAACATGCTGGCCGCCGATCGCGTCGAGAACGCGCGCTGGCTGGCGTCGCTGGGCGTCGACGTGGTCATCCATCACATCGGCTACGACGAGCGGCGGCTGGTGAAGGGGCTCAGTCCGCTGGACGAGCTGGCGGCGGTGGTCGCGGCGGTCGACGTGCCCGTCCAGGCTGTCGGCGGCCTCAGCATCGCGCAGGCGATCGCCTGCCCGTCGTACGGCGCGCCGCTGGTCGTGCTGGGGGCGCCGCTGGTCATCGCCGCCGACGATTTCAAGCCGAGCGGCTCCGACCTCGGCAGCATCCTCCGCGAAATCTGCAGCGAGATCCGCAAGACGCCGCTGGCCACGCGTGCCAGCCGCTAGATTCGGGCCCCTAGAGCCGAGAAACGCCGAGACCATGGCCTCCACGCAAGCCGCCGTCGTCCAGTACGCGCTCGAGCCGCTGTCGGTCGAGCTCCGTGAGATTCCCATTCCCGAGATCGGCGAGCACGACGTGCTGCTGCAGGTCGGCGCCGTGTCGGTGTGCGGCTCCGACGTGCACCAGTTCCACGCCACGCACTCCTGGGCGGTGAACGTGCCGGTGGTGCTCGGCCACGAGTTCTGCGGCACCGTCGCCAAGGCCGGACGCGCGGTGCGCGGCTTCAAGGAAGGCGACCGCGTCGTCAGCGAGACCGCCGCGGTGATCTGCGGCGACTGCCTGATGTGCCGCACCGGCCGCTACAACCTGTGCCCGACGCGCAAGGGCTTCGGCTACGGCGTCAACGGCGCGATGGCGCTCCTACGTCGCGACGCCGGCCCGCTGCCTGCACCGCGATCCCGGACTCGCTGCCGTTCGAGCACGCCTGCCTGTGCGAGCCGCACGCCGTCGCCTATCAGTCGATGTGCGTCAACTCGACGATCCGGCCGGGCGACATGGTCGTGGTCTTCGGCCCCGGCCCGATCGGCCTGCTCTGCACGCGGATGGCGGCGCTCGCCGGCGCCAATCCGCTCATCGTCGTCGGCCTGACGCAGGACGCGCCGCGGCTCGAGGCGGCGCGCGCGCTCGGCGCCACCCACACCGTCGACGCCTCGACCGGCGACGCTCGAGGAGCTGGTCCGCAGCCTCGACCCGCTCGGCGCCGATCTCGTCTGCGAGGCCTCGGGCGCCAGCCGCCCGCTCGATGCCGCGCTCAAGCTGGTCAAGCCGGGCGGCCAGGTCACCAAGGTCGGCTGGTCGCCGGACACGATCCCGATCGACATCAACCCGCTGGTCGGCAAGGCGGTCACGCTGCAGGGCTCGTTCAGCCACAACTACCCGGTGTGGGAGCGCGTGATCCACCTGCTCGCCACCGGCATGGCCAAGCCCGAGATCGTGGTCGGCTTGCGCAGTGGACTTCCCGGCTGGCGCCGCGCCTTCGACGCGATGCACGACGGCGAGGTCATCAAGTCGGTGCTCGTGCCGTCGATGTGAGGCTCACGCCCATGCCCACCCTGGCCAACCGCGTCGCGCTCATCACCGGATCCACGTCGGGCATCGGCAAGGGCATCGCCGAGCACTTCGCCGGCCTCGGCGCCCGGCGTCGTCGTGCACGGCCGCGACGCGCAGGCCGGCGCGCGCCTGGTCGAGACGATCCGCTCGCGCGGCGGCGACGCCGCCTTCCTCGAGGGCGACCTCGCCGAGGAAGCCGTGTGCCTGTCGCTCGTCCAGGGCGCCGTCGATCGCTTCGGCGGCCTCGACATCCTGGTCAACAACGCCGGCCTCGACGTCCCGCGCGCCGATCGAGAGCGCGACGACGGCGTTCTGGGACCGGATGATGGCCATCAACCTGCGCGCGCCGTTCATCCTGATGCAGGAAGCGCTCGCGGCGATGAAGGCGCGCGGCGGCGGCTCGATCGTCAACATCGGGTCGATCAACGCCTACTGTCGGCATGGACACGCTCGGCCCCTACTCGGTCTCGAAGGGCGCGCTGATGACGCTGACGCGCAACGCCTCGGTCGGCTTCGCCCGGCACCACGTCCGCGTCAACCAGCTCAATGTCGGCTGGACGCTGACCGAAGGCGAGGAGCGGGTCAAGCGCGAAGAGGAAGGCCTGGCGGCGGACTGGCTGCAGGACGCGGTCAAGACCACGGCCCTTCGACCGGCTGCTCGTCGCCGCTCGACATCGCGCACGCCGCGGCCTATTTCGCCTCGGACGACAGCGCGGTGATCACCGGCAGCGTCCTCGACCTCGAGCAGTTCGCCGTCGGCGCGCCCGGCACCTGGTGAGCGCGACCCCACGCATGACTGTTCCACGCATCTCCGTCTTCCCCAAGTGCTGGTTCGACGACTTCGTCGCCGGCACCCGTGACTACCTGGCCTGGATCCGCGAGGCGCCGTCGCTCGGCGGCGAGGGCATCGAGCACTACGACGGCTTCCTGCGATCGTTCGACGAGGCCGACGTCGAGCCCGTCGTCGCCGCGCTGGCCGAGACCGGCCAGCCGACGTCGCTGGTCTGCTTCTCGCCCGATTTCACCCATCCCGACGCCGACGAGCGGGCGCGGCAGGTGCAGCGGCAGAAGGACGCGATCGACCTGACCGTGCGGCTCGGCGGCCGGCATTGCCGGACGCTGAGCGGCCAGCGCTATCCGGGCATGACGCGCGCCGACGGGATCGCCCGCACGGTCGAGGGGCTGGCGCGCTCGCTCGAGTACGCCGAACGGCGCGGCGTCGTCCTGTGCATGGAGAACCACTACAAGGACGGCACCTGGAAGTATCCGGAGTTCGCGCAGCCGGAAGACATCTTCCTGGAGATCATCGAGCGGATCGACTCGCCCGCCTTCGGTGTCCAGTACGACCCGTCGAACGCCACCGTCGGCGGCTTCGATCCGGTCGCCTTCCTCGACAAGGTCAAGCACCGCGTCGTCTCGATGCACGCCTCCGATCGCTACCTCGCGCCGGGCGCGACGCTGGACGACCTGAAGTCGGCGGACGGCGCCGCCGGCTACTCGGCCAAGTTGATGCACGGCGAGACCGGACAGGGGCTGAACGACTACGACGCCATCTTCCGCATCCTCGCCGGCGTCGGCTTCAGCGGCTGGATCTCGCTCGAGGACGGCATGAACGGCCTCGACGAGATGGCGCGCTCGGTGGCGTTCCTGAAGCGCAAGCGCGCCGAGCACTACGGCACGGCGCCATGACGCTGGCGCCGGCGTCGTGGTGGTCGACCGGCGCCTACGCTCTCACGGCGCTGATCTTCCTCGCGATGGCGGCGTCGACGCTGTGGCACCAGCGCTGGGTGCGGCGGCTGCCGCCGCTCGACACGCCGGACGCGGCCTGGGCCACGCCGGTCCACGTCTCGGTGGTGATCGCGGCGCGCGACGAGGCGGCCACCATCGCGGACACCGTGCGGGCGCTCCTTGCGCAGCAAGGCGTCGCGCTCGAGGTGATCGTCGTGAGCGATCGCTCGACCGACGGCACGGCCGACGTGGTGCGACGGCTCGGGGTCGGCGATCCGCGCGCGCGCGTCATCGAGGTGACGTCGCTGCCCGATCGCTGGCTCGGCAAGTGCCACGCCTGTCACACCGGCGCGGCGGCCGCCGCCGGCGCCTGGATCCTGTTCACCGACGCCGATTGCCGCCTCTCGCCGGACGTGCTCGCGCGCGCCCTGTCGGCCGCGGCCCGTGCGCAGGCCGATCACGTGGCGCTCACGCCGGGCCCGGTCGATCCGACGCTCGGCGCCAAGGTCTGGTATCTGGTGTTCGGCGCCAGCGTCGCCAACTGGATCTCGGCCGCCAACCGCGACCTGAAGGACGGGCACTTCGGCATCGGCGCGTTCAACCTGGTCCGTGCCTCGACCTATCGCGCCAGCGGCGGCTACGAGGCGCTGCGCCTGACCATCCTCGACGACGTGCGACTCTCGTTGCTGATCCGGCGAGCCGGCGGCCGGTCGCGGATCTTCCTCGGCGCCGAGGACGTGCTCTGCGAGTGGGCGACGAGCGTCGGGGCGGCGATCCGCCTGACCGAGAAGAACTACTTCGCCGCGGTGAACTTCCGCACGCCGGTGGCGATCGCCGGCGCCCTCGTCATCGCGCTGCTCTTCGGGATCCCGCTGGCCGGCCTGGCCTCGGGCACGTGGCTGGGCCTGGCCTGCGGCCTGTCGCCGTTCCTGCTCAGCATCCCGGCGGCGATTGGCGCGCCGCGCGTCGGCTGGTCACCGGCTGTCGGCCTGCTGGTGCCGTTCTTCTACCCGCTGCCCATGTACGCGATGGTGCGGTCGATGGTCCTGACGTTGCGCCGCGGCGGCGTTCGCTGGCGCGACACGTTCTATCCGATTGCGCTGCTCCGCGACGGCGCCGTCCGCTGACCGGACGAGCCGACCGCGCCCGCGGCCCGCTACGACGAACCGACCGGCCGCTTGGCCGGATTTCACCGTTCGGGTCGTGTGCCTTGACAGCGATCGGCATTGCGCACAGGATGCCGCCATTCGATCAACCGGGAGAGCAATCGATGCAACGACGTGACGCATTGCGGACGCTGTCGGCGGGGACTCTGGCCGCCGGTACAGGCTTGTTGACGGCTTCGGGCGCCGAGGCGCAGACGCCGCCGGTCCCGGCAACGCCGCCGGCCCCACGCGGGCTGCCGGTGATCCGGATCAAGGACGTGCAGACGATCCTCACCGCGCCGAACCGCATCCGGCTGGTGCTGGTGAAGGTCGTCACCGATCAGCCCGGCCTGCACGGCTGGGGCTGCGCGACGTTCACCCAGCGCGCGCTGGTGGTGCAGACGGCCATCGATCAGTACCTGAAGCCGTTCCTCATCGGCCGCCGCGTCGACGAGATCGAGGACATCTGGCAGGCGTCCTACGTCAGCTCGTACTGGCGCAACGGCGGCGTGCTGTTCAACGCGATGAGCGGCGTCGACATGGCGCTGTGGGACATCCTCGGCAAGCGCGCCGGGCTGCCGCTCTACCAGCTGCTCGGCGGCAAGGTCCGGCACGGCGCCGACTGCTACTACCACGCCAGCGGACGCGACTTCCAGGAAGTCGAGGACAACGCCCGCAAGGGCATCGAGGCCGGCTTCCGCTACGTCCGGGTGCAGGGCGGCGTGCCCGGCCTGGCCACCTACGGCGCGGCCCGGTCGGGCGCCGCGGGCGCGGCCGACGCGGCCACCGAACCGATCGGCCCGACCGCGCCGCGCGACGTGTGGGAATCGGCGCCCTACGTGCGGATGCTGCCGAAGCTGTTCGAGCACCTGCGCACCAAGCTGGGCCCCGAGGTCCAGCTGCTGCACGACGTGCACGAGCGCGTCCAGCTGAACGAAGCCATCAACCTGTGCAAGGCGCTCGAGCCGTACAACCTGTTCTTCCTCGAAGATCCGTTCCCGCCGGAAGACAACGCCTGGTTCCGGCAGCTGCGCCAGCACACCAGCATCCCCATCGCGATGGGCGAGCTGTTCAACACCGTGCAGGAGTACCTGCCGCTGATGTCCGAGCGGCTGATCGACTTCATCCGCATCCACATCTCGCAGATCGGCGGCCTGTCGCCGGCCCGCAAGGTGGCGGCCATGGGCGAGTTCTTCGGGGTGCGGACGGCGTGGCACGGCCCCGGCGACGCGTCACCGGTGGCGCACGCGGCGCAGCTCCATCTCGAGCTGGCGACCTACAACTTCGGGATCCACGAGGGCGGCAACTTCCCCGAGCCGACACGCGAGGTGTTCAAGGGCGCGCCGGTCCAGAAGAACGGCTACATGCTGGCCAACGACACGCCCGGGCACGGCGTCGAGGTCGACGAGAAGCTGGCCGCGAAGTATCCGATCCCGGCCGGCCCGCCCAACTTCGACTACTCGTGGGGCACGACCCGGCGCAAGGACGGCACCGTCATCCGGCCGTAGGAAGACGCGGCGGCGAAGACGGAGCGAAAGATCATCACAGAGCACACGGAGAACGCGGAGCCGCGGAGATTCGATCGCGACAGTCGTGTCCGTTACTCTGTGCCCTCCGCGGCTCCGTGATCGATCCCTTGTTTTCGGGTTCCTCCCCCTCCTCCGCGCTCCCGCCTCCGTTCCCTCCCCCTCCGTTCCCTCCTGGCGGTGCACGTCGCTGCCCGCGGCTGCGCCGGCGCGATGAAGCGTGACAGAAAGCGGCCGATGTCAGGAACGGGTGATCAGTGTCCCGAGTCCGAGATTCGTTGCACGAGTCGCGGACGGGGCGCCCGGATCGCCAGGCGCGAGGAGCGAGCATATCGGCGATATGTGAGCGACGAGCAACGCCGCGAGGCGGGATGCCCCGTTCGCGGATCGTGTGGCGGATCTCTGACGCAGGACACTAGCACGTGGACATTTCCGGCCGAACGCTGTCGCACTATCGCGTCGTCATGAAGCTCGGCCAGGGCGCGTCGGGACTGGTCTACCTCGCCGAAGACCTCGTCCTCGGCCGGCCGGTGGTCCTGAAGCGCCTGCCGCCAGACGCCAGCGAGGCGGATCGCGCCCGCGCCCTCGTCGAAGCGCGGACCATCGCCGCCCTCAACCATCCGAACATCTGCACGCTCTACGAGTACGAGGAAGCCGAGGGCGAGCAGTTCCTGGTCCTCGAGGTGCTCGAGGGGCAGACCCTCGAAGGGCTCATCGCCCAGGGGCCGCTGCCGCTGCCGCAGGTGATCGATCTCGGCGTGCAGCTCGCCGACGCGCTCGACGCCGCGCACACGCACGGCATCGTCCACCGTGACATCAAGCCGCCGAACGTCTTCGTGACGTTCCGCGGCCAGGCCAAGATCCTCGACTTCGGCATCGCCACGCTCTCGTCGCCGGGCGGCGCCTCGCGCTACACGGCCGGCCCGCTCACCGCCGGCGCCGGCGCGCTCTACGGCACGCTGCACTACATCGCGCCCGAGCAGATCCGCGGCGAGATCGTCGACGGCCGCGCCGACCTGTTCTCGCTCGGCGCCCTGCTCTACGAGATGGCGACCGGGACGCGCGCCTTCGACGGCGCCGACCCGCCGGACGTCGCCGCCGCGATCCTCGGCGGCGCGGCCCGTCCGATGCGCGAGCTGCGCGCCGACGTCCCCGGCGAGCTCGAACGCATCGTCGGGCGCCTCCTCGAGAAGCACCCCGACCTGCGCTGCCAGAGCGCCGCCGATCTGCGCGCCGACCTGCAGCGGCTGAAGCGGCAGGTCGAGAACGGCGCGATGGCGCCCGTGTCGCGGCCGATGGCCGCGGCCGCCGCGCCGACGATCGATCCGGCGACCGACGCGCCGGGGCCCGCCCCGGACGTCGATCCGCTGCCGCTGCCGGTCCTCGTCGCGGCCGGACCGCGGCGCGCGCGCCTGTCCACGGCGTGGATGGTGGCCGTCGGCGTGGCCATCACGGCCGGTGTCGGCCTGCCGGCCTGGCTGCTGCGCACGAACGGCGCCGGCCCGGCCTCGATCGGCAGCGCCAGCGCGCCGCCCCTGGCCCCGAACGACGCGCCGCCGCTGCCATCGCTGACGCCGTCACCCGCGCCGGCGACGACGGTGTGGCTCGATCCGCCCTCCGATCAGATCGCCGAACCGGCGGCGACGCCCGGCACCGGTCCCGGCGGCAAGCGCGCGGCGTCCACGGCGGCGACCGCGGCCGCGGCCTGCCGCCGCCCCCGACCTTCGAGCGCGACCTGCAGGCCGCCCGCGCGGCGCTCACCGCCCGCCGCTTCGACGAATCGATCAGCATCCTGCGCGACGTCGCCGCCAAGGCCGGCGACACCACGCCCGGCATCGAGGCGCAGATCGTGCTGGCGCACGTGCTGACGCGCCAGAACCAGGCCGACGACGCGGTCGCCGCCTTCGCCGCCGTCGTCGCCCGCTACCCGGTGCACCAGAAGGCCGCCGAGGCGATGTACTACCAGGCGCAGGCGATCCTGGCCACCCAGCGCAGCGGCCGCGACGCCGACGCGCACAAGCTGCTGACCGAGGTCGTCGATCGCTTCGGCGGCCATCCGTTCGTGCCGCGGGCCCTGCTGGCGCGCGGCGAGATCGAGTCGCGCCGCAAGAACTACCAGTTCGACGACGTGCTCGGCAAGGCGGTGCCGGCCTCGCTCGTCACCTACCGCACCCTGGTCGACCTCGGCGGCGGCGGCCGCGAGCGCGAGCACGCGCTGTGGCGCCTCGGCCAGGCCTACGAGCGGGTCCAGCGCTTCGACCTCGCGGCCGACGCGTATCGCGACCTCGGCGAGGACTACGCGCGGACGCACTACGACGCCTGGGCGTCGGCGGCCCGCCTCTACGACCTGCGGCTCAAGGATCCGGTGCTGGCGCGCGCCGCGTATCAGCGAGTCCCGCCGCACTCACCCACGTTCAAGGACGCGCAGAAATACGTCCGCTCGGCCAGCTGACGGATCACGCCCGGCCCGGGCTCGACCAGGCCCGCCGGACGTGTGCCGCCGCGTGCACCCGCGTGCAGCGCGAGCGGGCCGATTGCACGGTTGGCCCCGGCAGGCCGATTGGCAAGAGAGGTCACGGGTTCATCCATGCCGAAGCTGGTGCTTTTGTTCGAGGGTCGAGTGTTGAAGGAGACGGCGGTGTCGCACACCGCTGCGGTGACCATCGGTCGCCTCCCCGACAACACGATCGTGATCGACAACTCGGCGGTCTCGTCCCATCACGTCCGGATCGCGCGCGAGGGCCCGCAGTTCGTGGTCGAGGACCTCGGCAGCACCAACGGCACGTTCGTCAACGGCGACAAGGTCTCCAAGCGGGCGCTGCGGCACGGGGACACGATCCTCGTCGGCAAGCACAAGATCTTCTTCGACCGGATGGGTGAGGCGGAGTTCGACGCGCCCGACCTGCCCGGGCGTGAGATGCCGGACTTCGGCGGCACCGTGATCCTCGACGCCGACCAGCAGCAGCGGCTGCTCGCGGCGGCGCAGGCCCGCCTGCAGTCTCGCGCCCAGCAGGCGGCCGTTGCGGCTGCCGCCGAGGTTCCCGCCGCGCCGGCGCCGCTGCCGGCGGTCGGCCGGCTGCACGTCCTGAGCGGCCGCAGCGACCTCTCCGAGTATCGCCTCGACGACTCGACGGCCGCGATCGGCCGCGACCGCGACGCCCTCGTCCGCCTGCGCGGCTGGTTCAAGCCGCGCCTGGCCGTCGAGATCGCCCGCATGGGCGAGAGCTACGTCGCCACGCCCGTCGCCGGCAAGACGCTGGTCAACGGCCAGCGGCTCAGCGGCCGCCGCGGCCTCGAGCACGGCGACGTGCTGGAAGTCAGCGGCCTCGAACTCGAGTTCCGCCTCAGCGCCTGACCTCAGGCCGCGCTCCGAGCCCGGCCTCGACCCGGGGCGGATCGCGGAAACGGCCAACATGCCGCGGGCGCGGCCACCGCGCTATGCTGCGCCTGTGGCCGATGACTTCCTCGACGTCGCGACAGAGGATCGCGCCGCGGCCGACGCCCGGCTGCGGGACGACCCCGGTCTCGAGACCGCCAGCCCATTCCACGCCCTCGTGCTCGGCCACGCCGACGCCGTCGCGCAGGCCCTCCAGAACGGCAGCGTGGACGTGCGAGCCGCCACGGCCGGCCCGCTGGCCATGCCGGCGCTGGCCTATGTCTGCTTCTCGCGCTACGCCCAGCGCGACTCGCCGCGGGCGCCGGCGCTGATCGAGACGGCGCGGCTGCTGCTGGCGCGCGGCGCCGATCCGAACGCGACGTTCGAGATGGCGCGGTACCCGGGCAACCCGTTCCCGTGTCTCTACGGGGCGACCGGCTACAACAACAACCCGGCGCTGGCCCGCGTGCTGATCGACGGCGGCGCGCGCGTCGACGACGACGAGTCGATCTACCACTCGACCGAGCACCCGGATCTCGAGTGCCTGCGCCTGCTCCTCGAGCGGCGGCCGCGGATCCGCGAGCACGTCCTGAAGCACATGCTCGATCGCGAGGACGTCGCCGGCGCGGCGCTGCTCCTCGACGCCGGCGCCGATCCGAACGAAACCAACGGCCGGCACGAGACCGCGCTGCACTGGGCCGTCTGGCGCGATCGATCGCCGGCGATGGTGCGGCTGCTGCTCGCGCACCGGGCCGCCACCGAGGCCCGCCGCATCGACGGCCGGACGGCCTACGCGATGGCGGTGCTCTTCGGCCGCGAGGCGCTGGCGGACACGCTGCGCGACGCCGGCGCGAACACCGCCCTCGGCGACGTCGATCGCTACCTGCTCGCCTGTGCCGGCCAGGACGCCGCCGGCCCGCAGGGCAAGCCACCGAAGCTGACGTCCGCCGACGCGCACCTGCTGCCCGACCTCGCCGATGCCGGGCACACGGCGGCGGTGCTGGGCCTCCTCGCCGCCGACGTCGGCGTCCAGGCGACGGGCGAACACGGCGCGACGGCGCTGCACTTCGCCTGCTGGCGCGGCCACGATGCGCTGGTGGCGCCGCTCCTCGCCCGTGGCGCCGACACGACCCGGACCGACCGCACCTTCCAGGCGACGCCGCCCGGCTGGCTGCTCCACGGCGCGCGGTTCTGCGACGCGCCGCGCGGCGACTACGCGGCCTCGCTCCGCGCGCTCTTCGCGGCGGGCGCGACGGTCACCGCCGACGCGCCGACGGGCCGGCCCGAAGTGGACGCGATCCTGCGCGAGCGCGGCGTGCTGAGGTAGGGGCCCGATCCGGCGCCGCCCGCCGCTGGTAAAGTGGGCGGTCATGTCGACCGCGTCCCTGGCCGCCACCGCCACCGTTCGCGAGCTGCGCGTCCGCGCCGTCCGCGTGCCGATGCCCGAGCCGCACCGCACCGCGAGCGGCGTGATCGCCGAGTCGCCGCTGGTGCTCGTCGACGTCGTCACCAGCGACGGCGTCACCGGCCACGGCATCGTCTTCACCTATTCGACCGCGGCGCTGGCGGCGACCGCGTCGCTGGTCCAGGAGCTCGCCCCCCTCGTCGTCGGTCAGTCCCTGGCGCCGGCCGAACGCTGGCATGCCCTTGCGGCCCGCTTCCGCCTGCTCGGCACCCAAGGCCTGGTCGGGCATGGCCATCTCGGGCATCGACATGGCGCTCTGGGACGCGCTGGCGCGGACGCACGGCACGTCGCTGGTCCGCCTGCTCGGCGGCGTCGAGCGGCCGCAGCGCGTCTATGGCGCGGTCGGCTACGACGGCGCCGCCGGCGCCGCCCGCACCGCCGAGGCCTGGGCGACGCGCGGCTTCACCGGCGTGAAGGCCAAGATCGGCTACCCCGACGTCCAGGAGGATCTCGCCGTCATCCGCGCCATCCGCGAGGCGGTCGGGCCCGCGGTCTCGATCATGGTCGACTACAACCAGAGCCTGACGCCAGCCGACGCGATCGGCCGCATCCGCGTCCTCGAGAGCGAAGGCCTGGGCTGGGTCGAGGAGCCGACCCTGGCCCACGATTTCGCCGGCCACGCCCAGATCGCGGCCGCCGTCGACACGCCGATCCAGTGCGGCGAGAACTGGTGGGGCCCGCAGGACATGGCGCACGCGATCCGGGCACAGGCCTCGGACGTCGTCATGCCGGACGTGATGAAGATGCTGGGCGTCACCGGCTGGCTGAAGGCCGCCACCCTCGCCGAGGCCGCCGGCCTGCGCGTGTCGACCCACCTCTGGTCGGAGGTCAGCGCGCAGCTGCTGTCGCTGACGCCGATGGCCCACTGGCTGGAGTACTGCGACTGGTGGAACCCGATCCTCGCCGCGCCGCTCCGCGTCGAGCAGGGCCTGTCGCGGATCGAAGGCGTCGTCGGCACCGGCGTCGAATGGAACGACGCCGCCGTCCAGCGGTGCCTGGCATGAGGGGCGGATGCGCGTGATCGAATGGTTCACCGGTCCGCACGGCGGCTGGGACGGCATCGCGATGGCCGTCGGCCTCGCCGTGCTCGTCGCCTATGGCGTGGCGACGCTCGCGGTTCGCCTGACCTGTTCGGCCCTGGCCAACTTCGCCTTCGCCGATGGCGCCGGCGATCGCCGCCAGGCCTGGCAGAAACCGATGCGCGTGGCGCGCGCGGTGATCTTCCTCGTGGTGCTGGCGGCGCTGCTGCTGCCGGCCCTCGACCTGGCCGGGGCCGGCGTGCCGATCCAGGCCAGCCGCGGCGCCCTGATCGCCTGGCTCGTCGGCTCGGGCCTGCGCATCCTGGTGGTGGCGCTGCTCACCTACCTGCTGGTCCGCGTCATCGCGACGTCGACGGCCCGCCTCGAGGCGCAGGTGATGCACGGCGGCGGGCCCGATCGCGTCGAGCACGTCAAGCGCGCCCGGACGCTGAGCCGCCTGGTCAAGAACGCGCTCACCTCCCTCGTCCTCGGCGTCGCCCTGCTGATGATCCTGCGCGAGCTGAACGTCGACATCATGCCGGTGCTGACCGGCGCCGGCATCGTCGGCCTGGCCGTCGGTTTCGGCGCCCAGACGCTGGTCAAGGACCTGATCTCCGGTGCCTTCCTGATCCTCGACGACAACGTCCGGGTCGGCGACGTCGCCAAAATCAACGGCACCGGCGGCCTGGTCGAGGCCATCAACCTGCGCACCATCGTGCTGCGCGACCACGAAGGGACGGTGCACGTCTTCCCGAACGGCTCGATCACCACGCTGTCGAACCTGACCAAGGATTTCGCCTTCGCCGTGGTCGACGTCGGCTTCCCGTACGGCGAGGACACCGACCGCGTGGTCGACGTGCTGCGATCGGTGGGCAAGGCGGTGGCCGAGGATCCGGCGTTCGCCCCGAACGTGCTCGCGCCGGTCGAAGTGCAGGCGGTGGAAGCGTTCGGCAACGGCCAGATGACCGTGCGCGTCCGCATCAAGGCGCGGCCGCTGACGCAGTGGGACATCGGCCGCGAGCTGCGGCGCCGCATCAAGAAGGCCTTCGACGCCGCAGGGCATCCATCATGCCCGATCCGAGAACCACGGTAACGCTGGTGCAGGGCGCCGCGGCGCCGGTCACCGAGACGCCGGCCCCGGTCCCCGCACCGACCGACGGCAGCGGCCCGAGCCCGGCCGGGCGCGTAGAATCGCGCCCGCATGTCCATGTCATCCCCGGGCGCCGGCCCGCGCGTCGCCGGCTTCATCGTCGGCGGCATCGGGCTCGTGCTGGGCGGAGCCGGCTTCGTGGTCTGGCACTACCTGCCCGGCATCGTCGCCGCCGAGCACGCCCGGCTGGTGGCGCTTCCGAGTCCCGATGCGATCATGCTCACCGATCTGCCGCCGGGACTCGAAGTGCTGATCGAGGGCCGCATCGCCCCCGACCAGCCGGTCCGTTTCCGCGACTTCGTCGCCTACGTGAAGGAGGAAGAGCGGCGCGACAAGAGGGACGACGACGGCCGCGGCGACTGGAAGGTCGTGGAGAAGGTGACGCCGCCGCTGCACCTGATCGTCGGCGACGAGGCAGCGTGCGGGTGCGTCAACGCCAGCTACGCCATCACCTGGGCGAAGACGCAGTGGCGCGACACCGCGCAGATCATCGACACGAACTACTCGGGCCTGGTGGCGGGCGAAGCCGTGTTCCTCCGCGGCACCGCCGCCGCCGGCGGCCTCGAGGCGGCCACCATCGGCTCCGGCACCCGGGCCTCCTACCTCGCCCAGGTCGCCGGCAACGCGGGCGTCGCCTGGTGGCTCGGCGTCGGCTTCATGGCCCTCGGCACGCGTGATGGTCGCGATCGCCCTCGTCCTGTTCGTCACGGCTGCGCGCCAGGCGCGGAGGGCGCGGCAGCCCGTGCCGTGGCCGCCGGAACCAGGGGCAGCTCGATGAAGCTGGCCGTCGCGCCGGCCCGATAGACGCGCTGCGTCGCCTTCACGTAGTCCTTCGGCTGGGCGAAGAAGATGTTCGGCACGAACGTCTGCGGGTTGCGGTCGTAGAGCGGGAACCACGATCGACTGGATCTGCACCATGACCCGATGGCCGGGCAGGAAGACGTGGTTGGTCGTCGGCAGCACGAAGCGGTAGGCCAGCGGCACGTTCGACGCCAGCGCCGTCGGCGTCTCGAAGCTCTCGCGGTAGCGGCCGCGGAAGATGTCCATGGCCACCGCCAGCTGGTAGCCGCCCATCTCCGGCTCGGCTCGGCACGTCGTCCGGATAGACGTCGATCAGCTTCACGACCCAGTCGCTGTCGGTGCCGCTGGTCGAGGCGATCAGGTTGGCGACCGGCGGCGCCGCTGATCCGCAGCGGCTCGGTCAGGACCGGCGTCTGGTAGACGAGCACGTCGGGGCGGCCGGCGACGGCGCGCTGGTCCATCACCAGCCACGTGCGCCAGGTCTCGCCGTCGCCGAACCGCACCGGGCGCGGCACGTAGGGCACCGGGCTTGGCCGGATCCGAGACGTACTCGTCGTAGGAGGCCGGCCCGGCCGCCGCGGCCGGGGCGGTGAACGACAGCCCGAAGTCCCTGGTGAGGTAGAGCGGCTTCAGCGGCGACGCGCAGCCCGTCGCGCAGGCCAGCGGCCAGCGCTCGAAGCGGTCCCAGCGGTTCTCGCCGGTGTTGTAGATGAAGACGCGGCGGCGTCTGGGCACGCGGCGCGCCCGCCTTCAGGTACTGGTCGAAGAACGGCTTCAGGACGTCGCGGCGGAACTGGAGCGCGGTGTCGCCTTCCCACTGCAGCGGCCCGAGCGAGGCGCCGTCGTAGTTCACCTGGCTGTGGCGCCACGGCCCCATCACCAGGTAGTTGCGATCGTTGGTGCGGTCCTTGGGCTCGACCTTCAGCCAGGTCTGGATGGCGCCCCACATGTCTTCCTGATCCCAGAGGCCCTGGATCCACATGGTCGGCACCGTCAGCGGCTGCTTGGCCATGACCCGCACCAGATCCTGCTCCTGCCAGAACGTGTCGTAGGCCGGGTGCTCGCTCAGCTTGCGCCAGGCGGCGAGCTGATCGAGCCCGTTCGCCGTCGCGTAGGCGCCGGCCGAACCGGCCCGGAGGTGGAGCTCGTAGTCGTCGTAGACGGTGCGGCGGATGCCCGACCCGGCGCCGCGGACCGACGTCTGGCCGGCGAGGAAGTCGAGGCTCGGCGTGCGGAAGGCGCCGTAGTGGAACCAGTCGTCGCCCATCCAGCCGTCGACCATCGGGCTCATCGGCGCCGCGACCTTCAGCGCCGGGTGCGGGTTGACGAGCGCCATCACCACCGTGAAGCCCTCGTAGGAGCTGCCCAGCATGCCGACGCGGCCGTTCGACTCGGGCACGTTCTTCACCAGCCACTCGATCGTGTCGTAGGCGTCGGTCGAGTGATCGGTCGTGGTGCCGTTGAGCGGACCGCGCAGCGGCCGCGTCACCACGTAGTCGCCGTCCGATCCGTACTTGCCGCGGACGTCCTGGAAGACGCGGATGTAGCCGTCGGCGACGAACACCTCGTCGCCCTGCGGCAGCGTCGCCAGCATCGCGCGGCGAGGCGGCGCGGGCGCTGCGCCGGCCGGCGTTGTAGGGCGTGCGCGTGAGCAGGATCGGCGCGCCCGTGGCGCCCTTCGGCACCACGATGACGGTGAAGAGCTTCACCCCGTCGCGCATCGGGATCTTCACCTCGCGCCGCTCGTAGTCGTCGCCGGCACGCGGGATCTCGAGCGCCTTGCCGATGTCGGGCGTGTCGTACGGCGTCCGGGGCGGCGGGGCCTGCCCCTGCTGCGCGGCCAGTGGGACGCCGAGGCAGCCGAGCGCCAGGCAGAGGGCGCGCGTGACGACGCGGAGCGAGCGCGGGGGAACCATGCGCCAGATTCTATGGCGGCGGCCGTTCGGACGTCCCCGCGAGCGAGCCGGCGTGACGCGACGCCTGGGCGTGATCGTCAGCCGTCGAGGAGGGCGGCGGCGATCGCCCGCCACTCGGCGTCGAGTGGCCCGGACGCGGCCGGCTTGCCAGCCCGGCGATACCAGTAGCCGGCGTTGCCGACGTCGCCTTCCTTGCGGTGCAGGTAGGCATGGACCCAGGCGCCGTCGGCGGTCTCGATGTCCTGGGCGACGCGATGAGCGCCGTCCCAGTCGCCGGTCGCGTCGTGCCACAGGGCACGGACCAGCACCGGTGCGTCCTCGGGCAGCGGGGTGCCGCGGTCGACCGCGGCTCGAAGATCCTCGAAGGTCATCGCGCCATCTTGTACATCACCGACGCGAAATGTCACCGGCCCGACGGGACGGCTGCGACCCGCCAGATCGGCGGCCCGCCGCTCCGGCACGAATCCTGCGTCTCCGCGCCAGGCCATGCCGAGGTGTGTGCTCGCCGCGATCACCCTGCTCCTCGCCGGCTGGCCGGCCGCCGCGACCGCACAGGTCACCGATCGCCGTCGACGCCGCGGCCAACCGCCGCGCCATCGATCCGAACGTCTACGGCGTCGCCCACGCCAGCACGGCGGAGCTGGCCGACCTGAACGTGCCGCTCAACCGCTACGGCGGCAACAACACGACCCGCACCAACTGGCAGCAGAACGCCGACAACCGCGGCGCCGACTGGTACTTCGAGAGCATCGCGGCGGCGAGCGCCACGCCCGGCGAGGTCGGCGACACGTTCATCGCCAACGCCCGCGCCGCCGGTGCGCAGGCGATGCTGACCATCCCGACGATCGACTGGGTCGCCCGGCTCGGCCCGAACCGCGGCAAGCTGGCCAGCTTCTCGATCGCCAAGTACGGCGCCCAGACCGGCAGCGACTGGCAGTGGATGCCCGACGCCGGCAACGGCATCCGCAGCAACGGGCCAGTTCGTCACCGGCAACGATCCGAACGACGCCAACGTGCCGTCGTCGGTGCGCCTTCCAGCAGGCCGTGGGTGCAGCACCTCGTCGGCCGCTGGGGCACCAGCGCGGCCGGCGGCCTGCGCTACTACGTCCTCGACAACGAGCCGAGCATCTGGCACGCGACGCATCGCGACGTCCATCCGACCGGCGCGACGATGGACGAGATCGCTGAACAAGACGGTCGACTTCGCCGCCGCGATCAAGGACGTCGATGCCGGCGCGCTCGTCGTCGGCCCGGAGGAGTGGGGCTGGAGCGGCTACTTCTACAGCGGCTACGACCAGCAGTACGGCAGCCAGCACGGCTGGGGCACGCTGCCCGATCGCGTCAACCACGGCGGCGCCGACTACCTGCCGTGGTTCCTCGATCAGATGCGCCAGCGCTCGGCCGACCGCCGGCCGGCGGCTGCTCGACGTGTTCACCGTGCACTACTACCCGCAGGGCGGCGAGTTCAGCGACGACGTCTCGCCGGCCATGCAGCAGCGGCGCAACCGGTCGACGCGCTCGCTCTGGGATCCGAACTACGTCGACGAGACGTGGATCGACGATCGCGTGCGGCTGATCCCGCGGCTGCGCGGCTGGGTGACCCAGTACTACGCCGGCACGCAGATCGGCATCACCGAGTACAACTGGGGCGCGGAAGGGCACATCAACGGCGCCACCACGCAGGCCGACATCCTCGGCATCTTCGGCCGCGAAGGGCTCGACATGGCGGCGCGCTGGGCGACGCCGGCGGCCGCGACGCCGACCTACAAGGCGATCAAGCTGTATCGCAACTACGACGGCCGCCGCTCGACCTTCGGCGACACCAGCATCGCCGCGACGACCGCCAACCCGGACGTCGTCTCGGCGTTCGCGGCGCGAGCGGATCGGCGACGGCGCGATCACGGTGATGGTCGTCAACAAGAGCACGGCGTCGGCGCCGACCACGGTCGACGCTCGCCAACGTGACGCACGGCGACACCGGCGAGGTGTGGCAGCTGACGTCGGCGAACGCGATCACGCGGCTGGCCGACGTCGCCGGTCTCGGGCGCGCACACGCTCTCACAGCGACGCTGCCGGCGCAGAGCGTCACGCTGTTCGTGATCCCGCGCGGCACCGCGCCGAGCGGTCCGCCCGCGGCGCCGACGGGCCTCCGCATCGTGCCGTAAGCCCCTCCGGCTCAGCTGCTCGCGCGACCTGCTGGCACTGCGGCGCCGCTCGGGATACGCTGCGCACGTGATGCCCGTCCCGCCATCGACAGAAGCTCCCGGCCTCGCGCCGACGGGTATCGCCGGCCTCGACGACGTGCTCGTCGGCGGGCTGGCGCGGAACCGCCTCTTTCTCGTCGAGGGCATGCCGGGCTCGGGCAAGACGACGCTCGCCATGCAGGTGCTGCGCGCCGCCGCCGCGCGCGGTGAGCCGGTGCTCTACGTCACGCTGTCCGAGACCGAGGAAGAGCTGCGTTCGGTCGCCACCTCGCACGGGTGGACGCTCGAGGGCGTCTCCCTGCAGGAGCTGATTCCCTCCGAGGACTCGCTCGACCCCGAGCAGCAGTACACCCTGTTCCACGCCTCGGAGGTGGAGCTGGGCGCGACCATCAAGGAGATCCTGACGCACCGTCGACCGCCTCCACCCCAGCTGCGTGGTGTTCGACTCGCTGTCGGAGCTGCGCCTGCTGGCCGGGAGTGCGCTGCGGTATCGCCGGCAGATCCTCGCCCTCAAGCAGTTCTTCGCCAGCCGCAAATGCACGGCGATTCTCCTCGACGACATGACGGCGACCGACCAGGACCTGCAGACGCAGAGCATCGCGCACGGCGTCATCCGCCTGGAACAGGAGCATCCCGACTATGGCTCGGAGCGCCGCCGGCTCCGCGTGGTCAAGTATCGCGGCACCAAGTTTCGCGGCGGCTATCACGACTACGTGATCGAGCGCGGCGGCCTGCGCGTCTTCCCCCGGCTCGTCGCCGCCGAACATCGCAAGGTGACCAGCCGCGTCCGCCTGGCCAGCGGGGTGAAAGAGCTGGACGCCCTGCTCGGCGGCGGACTCGAAGAAGGCACCAGCACGTTGATCGCCGGGGCGGCCGGGACCGGCAAGTCGACGCTGGCCGCCCAGTTCGCCACGGCAGCCGCCGAGCGCGGCCAGCGGGCGGCTCTGTTCGTCTTCGACGAAAGTCCGGCGACGCTGCTGTCGCGCTGCGACGGGCTGGGCATCGGGCTGGCGGCCCAACTCGAGACCGGACGCATCAGCCTGCAGCAGGTCGACCCCGCCGAGCTCAGCCCGGGCGAGTTCACCAACCGGATCCGCGAGGCGGTCAGCGCCGGGGCGTCGATGGTCGTCATCGACAGCCTGAACGGCTACTTGAACGCGATGCCGGGCGAGCGGTTCCTGACCATCCAGCTGCACGAGCTGCTGATGTACCTGGGCCAGCAGGGCGTCGCGACCCTCCTCATCGCCGCGCACCACGGCATGATCGGCAGCCAGATGAACGCGCCCGTCGACGCCAGCTACCTCGCCGACGCCGTGATCCTGATGCGCTACTTCGAAGCCGCCGGAGAGGTCCGCCAGGCCATCTCGGTCGTCAAGAAGCGCGGCAGCCGGCACGAGCGGACCATCCGCGAGTTCCGCCTCGACGACGGGGGCATCCGCGTCGGCGAGCCGCTCCGCGAATTCCGCGGCATCCTGACCGGCGTGCCCGTCTACGAAGGGCCGACGCGGTCGTTCAAGGACTCGGAGAAAGCCTGAGCGGCCCGACCGGCCTTTTCCAGTAGGATGAGCGGCGATGGCCGCTCCCGAGGCCGCGCCGGCCGCCCGCCTCACCTCGCTCGACGCCTTCCGTGGCTTCACGATGCTGCTGATGGCATCGGAGATCGCGCGGCTGCCGCGGGCGCTGCTGCAGACCTATCCCGGCAACGGCGCTGGCGTTCTTCGTCGCCGACATGCTCGAGCACCGCGAGTGGGTCGGCGTGACGCCGTGGGACCTGATCCAGCCGTCGTTCATGTTCATGGTCGGCGTGGCGCTGCCGTTCTCGGTGGCCAGCCGGCGCGCGCGCGGCGATGCCTTCGGCACGCTGTTCCGCCACGCCCTGTGGCGGTCGCTGCTGCTGGTCGCGCTCGGCATCTTCCTGCGCTCGCAGGGGCGCCCGCAGACCTACTTCACCTTCGAGGACGTGCTGACGCAGATCGGGCTCGGCTACCCGTTCCTGTTCCTGCTGGCCTGGGCGCGGCCGCGCTGGCAGGCGGTCGCCGCGGGCGCCATCGCGGTCGGCTACTGGGCCGCCTTCGCGCTGTATCCGCTGCCGCCGCCGGACTTCGACTGGCCGTCGGTCGGCGTGCCCGTCGGCTGGCCGCATCACCTGTCGGGGTTCGCCGCGCACTGGGACAAGAACGTCAACCTCGCGCACGCGGCCGACGTCTGGTTCCTCAACCTGTTCCCGCGCGAGTCGCCGTTCCGCTTCAACGGCGGCGGCTACCTGACGCTGAACTTCGTGCCGTCACTGGCCACGATGATCTTCGGGCTGCTGGCCGGCGGCGCTGCTGAGAACGGCGCCGAGGGTGCCGGCGACGGCGTGGCGGCTGGCGGCGTGGGGCGCGCGCGGCGATCGTGCTCGGCGTCGTGCTGCACGTCCTCGGCGTCAACCCGCTGGTCAAGCGCATCTGGACGCCGTCGTGGGCCGTCTTCAGCGCCGGCTGGGCCGCGCTGTTTCTCGCCGGCTGGTATGCGGCGATCGATCTGCGCGGCTGGACGCGGGTCGCCTTCCCCTTCCTGGTGGTCGGCGATGAACTCGATCGCGATGTACGTGATCGTCCACGTCGCCGACCGCTACACGATGGACGCGCTCCACATCCACCTCGGCACGGCGCCCTTCGCCTGGCTCGGGCCGACCTTCGTGCCGGTGCTCACCGGCTTCGCGGCGCTGGCGATCTTCTGGCTGGTCCTGCTCTGGATGTATCGGCGCCGGCATCTTCCTGCGCATCTGAGAAACGGCGAAACGGGCGGGCTGGCGCGTCGTGCGCCAACCCGCCCGACCGGACGCGGCGACGACTCAGCGGCGGCCGGCGCTGGACGTCTTGTCCGGCGCTCCGCCCGCCACGCCGAGGACATTGCCCGGCTGCTCGGCGCTCGTGCCGCCCGCGCCGACGGTCGCGGTGCCCTGGCTGCCCTGCCCCCTGGCGCCCTGGTCGGTCGTGCCGCTGCCGGCGGTGCTCCACCGCGACGAGGCGGCCGTATCGGACTGGCCCTGGCCGACCCGCAGGTTGTTGTGGACCTCGCGGACGCCCGAGACCTGCTCAATCAGGTCCTCGGCGCGCCGCTTCTGGTTCCGATCCGACACACTGCCGGTGAGGGTCACTTCGCCGCCGCTGACCCGGACCTCGACCTCGGACGCGTCGATCTCGCCGCTGTCACACAGCCGATCGCAGACGTCCTCGTTGATGCGCTCGTCGGACCGCTGGTAGCCCTTCGGTCCACGACCCGTGAACCACGCACCGCCGCGGTTGCGCTCGCTGTCGAACGTCGAGGAACCCGGGCCGTACTGCGAGCTCGGGCCGTAGCCGCTGCCGACGGACCGATCGCTGCCGTAGTAGTTGCCGCCGTAGGACGGATTGGCGGACGAGCGCTCGGAACCGTAGCTCGAGCCCGACGACCGGTCGCCGTAGCCGAACGAGCGGTCGCCAGCGCCATAGGACCGATCGCCGTAGCCGTACGCCCCGCGGTCGGTCGGGTAGCTGCTGCCGTACTCGCCGCTCTGGCCGTAACGGCGGTCGTCGTACGCGCCGGATCGTGAACCGCCGGCGAAGGTGTCCCGGTCGCGGAACTGGCCGCGTTCCCGGTCGTCCATCTGGCGCCGGCGCTCGGCCTCATCGTCGCCGAACCACGACCGCACCTCGTCGCCAGCGCGGTCGACGAAGCCGCGCTCGTCTCGACGGTAGCCACGGTCACGACGGTGTTGGTCTTCGTATCGATCTGCCATGTGTAACCTCCACGCGCGCAATCGAGGCGCGCACGCCGAGGGCGGTGCAATCCGCGAACCACTTCGCCGCCGTGGCACGGTTCGGCTCGCGGTATTTGTGTTGCAGTGCTGGCCGGCATGACTCGCCGGGCGGCGGCGCTCGTGCTCGTGCTCGTGGCCACCTCCGCATGCGTCGGTCCAGGCGGCCTGCTCGTGCCGCCGACGCCGCACGCGGCGTATGTGGTGATGCTGCAACGCTCCGGCCTGGCGGACTCGGCGGACGCGCGGCTGTGGTTGGACGCGGCGACGCGCGTGCTCGATCAGGCGGCGCCGATGGCGGCGCCGTTCCGTCGCACGGAGGGGTTGGGGACCAGCCCGACCGAGGCGCGCGCGCTCGGCTATCGCGTGACCGTGCCGCGCGGGCCGCCGGCTGTCCATCGCCGTCGACTTCGACGCCGCGACGCCGGCGCCGTCCCAGGCTCCGCTGTTCGTCGATCTGTTCCGGGTGCGAACCGGACGAGCCGCCGCGAGCCGGTGGCGTCGATGCCGCCCGGCCGTCGGTCGCTCATCCACGACGTGGACGAGCCGGGCGACTACGTCGTCCGGGCCCAGGCGGAGCTGGCCGCCTCGGGTCGGGCGACGGTGGCGATCCGCACGCTCGCCTCGCTCCCCTTCCCCATCGCCGACGTCGACCGGCGCGGCATGCAGAGCGGCTTCGGCGTCGCCCGCGATGCCGGCCGGCGCCAGCACCAGGGGATCGACATCTTCGCGCCGCGCGGGCACGCCGGTCCGCGCCGTCGCCGGCGGCATCGCCCGGGCCGGCAGCAATCGCCTCGGCGGCACCGTGGTGTGGGTCTACGCGCCGACCGAGGGCCGCACGTTCTACTACGCGCACCTGGATCGCCACGCCATCGGCGCCGTCACGCTGGTCGCCGCCGGCGACGTGCTCGGCTACGTCGGCAACACCGGCAACGCCCGCACCACGCCGCCGCACCTGCACTTCGGCATCTACGACGACGGCGCGATCGATCCCTGGCCGTTCGTGCAGCCGGATCAGGCGGTGCCGGCGATCAGCGCCACAAGCCGACCACGTCGACGATCCGGCCGTCGCCGCCGAGGGTGAAGACGTTCTGGCCGCGGCCTCGTTCGGCGCCGTCGGCGGCGCGCGCCACCCAGTCCGCCAGCACGATGCCCTGGCAGTGGCGCACCGCGCCCTCGCGGGTGATGCGCAGGCCCGGCATGAAGCGATGCACCGCGGCCAGGTGCGCCAGCAGATCCTCGTGGCCCTGGACGAGGCTGTAGCGATCGCGGAAGCGCACGTCGGTCGAGGCGATGCGCTCGACCGAGGCATCCCGCGTCGGGCCGTCCGGGTTGGACCACGCCGCGAACCAGGCGTCGACGGTGTCGGCCGGCTCCGGCGTGCAGGCGATCGGCGATGGTCGTGGCGAAGACCGAGAGCTGGAAGCGCCAGCCCTGCACGAAGGCGCCGCGGTGCGCGACCTCGGCGAAGGCGTGGGTCAGGCTGAGACGCGTGGAGGTGCCGCGCGGCTCGAGCGCGATCGTCACCTGCGATCCGCCGACCGCGGGCTGCTGGTCGCCGGTGGCATACCCGTAGGTGAAGACGATGCGCCGCGGCGGATCGACGTCGACGACCTCGCCGGTCACCTCGACCCCGTTGGTGTGCCGGATGCGCATCCGCCCGCCGACCGTGGCGTCGATCTCCGATCCGGGGCCCCACCAGGCCGCCCACAGCGCGCTGTTCGTGAAGTACTCGAACACGACGTCGACCGGCGCGCCGATGTCGACGGTGCGGGCCAGGAGATGCGGGAAGGCGCTCATGCTGATCCTTTGCGGGGGCGGACGGAACGGGGCGTGCCCGGACGCGGGCCGCGCCGGGCCTGGCGCAGCTCCGCGTGCCACGTGAGGCGCCAGAGCGCGCTGTCCCACATGCGCTCCAGCTCCTGCCGGACCGGGCCGAGCGCCTCGCGGCGGGCCCGGTAGTAGCGGAACCGCCCCTCGGCGCGGACGGTCACCAGCCCGGCGTCGGCCAGGGCCTTGAGCTGCAGCGACACCGCCCCGAACGTGATGTCCGGCATCGCCGCGTGCAGGTCCCCGGCGCAGCGTTCCTCGTCCCACACCAGCCGGAGCAGTTCCTGGCGCCGCGGCGACGCGAGCACCGGCAGGACGGGCAGCACCGCAGACATGGCCTACATTTTAGTTACAACTAAACTAGTTGTCAAGACCTGCGTCCACGCCGCGGGCTAAGCCCCGGACTGAGCCGCGGGCTGGCTGGCTAGACGTTGAACTTGAACAGCAGCACGTCGCCGTCGGCGACGACGTATTCCTTGCCTTCCATCCGGTAGAGACCCTTGTCGCGGGCCGCGGCGATCGAGCCGCAGGCGACGAGGTCGTCGTAGGCGACGGTCTCGGCCTTGATGAAGCCGCGCTCGAAGTCGGAGTGGATGACGCCGGCGGCCTTGGGCGCGGTGTCGCCGGCGTGGATCGTCCAGGCGCGCACTTCCTTCTCGCCGGCGGTGAAGTAGGTGCGCAGGCCGAGCAGATGGTAGGTGGCGCGGATCAGCGAGCCCATGCCGCTCTCCGTCGACGCCGAGATCCTTGAGGAAGGCGTCCGCTTCGTCGGGGCTCAGGTCGACCAGCTCGCTCTCGATCTGCGCGCTGATGACGACCGCCTCGCAGGCCAGGTGTGTCTTCACGTAGTCGCGGACCTTGGCGACGTAGGGATTGGTGTCCGCGCCGGCCAGGTCGGTGTCCTTCACGTTGCACGCGAAGATCGTCGGCTTGTCCGTCAGCAGGAAGAACTCGCGCGCGATCGCCTTCTCTTCCGGCGTCAGCGTCACCGTGAGCGCCGGCTTGCCGGCGTCGAGCGCCGCCTCGATCTTCGCCAGCACGGCGTCCTCGCGCCGCCGCCGCCTTGTCGCCCTTCTTCATGTCCTTGGCGACGCGCTCGCGCTGCTTCTTCACCGACTCGAGGTCGGAGAGCATCAGCTCGGTGTTGATCACCTCGATGTCGCGCACCGGATCGACCGAGCCGGAGACGTGGTGGATGTCCTCGTCGTCGAAGCAGCGGACCACCTGGACGATGGCGTCGACCTCGCGGATGTGGGTCAGGAACTTGTTGCCGAGCCCCTCGCCCTGGCTGGCGCCCTTGACCAGCCCGGCGATGTCCACGAACTCGATCGCCGCCGGAATGACGACGTTGGTCTTGGCGATCTTCTGCAGGACGGCGAGCCGGGCGTCCGGGACCGTGACGATCCCGACGTTCGGGTCGATGGTGCAGAACGGATAGTTGGCGGCCTCGGCCTTGCGCGTGCGGGTGACGGCGTTGAAGAGGGTGGACTTGCCGACGTTGGGCAATCCGACGATTCCGGCTCGGAGCATAACGTCCGATCCTATCCCGGGTACGCAGTTTCCGCGAGTTGCTCGGAGCAAGCTCCGAGCACGGTTACAATTTCCGCATGCAGCGACGAGTACTCGGCACTTCGGGCTTCGAGATTTCGACGATCGGGATCGGCACCTGGGCCACCGGCGGCTGGATGTGGGGCGGCCAGGACGACGACGCCAGCGTCGCAGGCCATCCACGCGGCCGTGGATCACGGGGTCAACTGGATCGACACGGCGCCGATCTACGGCTCGGGCCATTCGGAAGAGGTGGTCGGTCGCGCGGTGCGCGAGCTCCCCGCCGCCCGCCGGCCGCTGGTCTTCACCAAGTTCGGCCTCGGCGACGAACAGCGAGAACGCGGTCAAGTCGGCGACCCCGGCCCAGATCCGGGCGGAGTGCGACGCCAGCCTGCGACGCCTCGGCGTGGACGCCATCGACCTCTACCAGCTCCACTGGCCGGTCGAGCAGCCGATTCCCGAGACGGCGGCGGTCGGCGCCGAGCTGCTGAAGGCCGGCAAGATCCGCGCGATCGGCGTCTCGAACTACTCGGTCGCGCAGCTCGAGGAGTGGCGCGCCACCGGCGTCCCGCTGCACTCGGTGCAGTCGCCCTACAGCATCCTGCGACCGGCCGTCGCCGCCGACGTCCTGCCCTATGCCGCCGCGACGAACCTCGGCGTGATCGCCTACTCGCCGCTGTTCCGCGGCCTGCTGTTCGGCACGTGGAAGAAGGGCAAGACGTTCGCCGAGGGCGATGCCCGCGGCGACCACAAGGACTACCAGGGCGCCCGCTTCGAGCGACACCTGGACGCCATCGCGCAGCTCCGCGACCTGGCCGCCGAGAGCGGCCTGAGCACCGGCCAGCTGGCGATCGGCGTGCTGCTGCAGACGCCCGGCCTCACCGGCTGCATCGTCGGCGCCCGCAGCGCCCGCCAGGGCGCGATGATCGCCAGCCTCGGCGTCGCCGTGACAGCGACGAACAGGTCGCCGCCGTCGAGGCGCATCATGGCGTCGCTCCGCGCCGACCTGCGAGCGCCTCGATCAGCCGGCCGCGGCGCACTCGTCGCGCGCCTAGCGGGCACCGCTGCTACCGCACCTCGAAGTCCACCCACTGCACCGCCCGCGGACCCTTGGCGCTCCGCGGTCGCCGGCACGGCGCTGACCTGCAGCGTGTAGACGCCGGGCGTCAGGTCGTCGCCCAGGTCGAGCGTGCCCGCGAACGCGAGCGGCGTGACCTCCGCGGCACCTGCCGACGCGATGGCCACTGCCGCCGGCGGAGCCGAGTAGACCGGGTCGGCCGTCGCGCAACACCGTCGCCTGCGTCGCTACTTCGCCTTCACCGCGCCGGCCGTCGTAGATGGTGCCGCGGTACTCGAGCCGGCTGCGGCGCGGGAACACGGTCGCCAGCGGCTGCCTCGTCGCCGTCGCGCGACCGACAGGACGACGCCGGACATCGCGAGGCGCCCCGCGCCGACGCGCGGCACCTGGACGAACTGCGCGCCCGCGCCGATGCGCCCTCGACCGCTCGTCGAGCGACCGCGGCGCGCACCTGGTAGCCCCCGGCTTTCTTGAACGGCAGGCGGACGCCGTAGCGGAGCCCGTGCTGCGCGCGCTCGTGCGTAGGCCTCGGCATCGAGCCGCACCGCGACGACCTCGCGCGCCTGGCCGACGACGCCGCCGCTCGTCGTCGAGCGCGAACACGAGCAGCGTCAGGTTCGCCCTCGCGTCCGCGCGGCGTCTCGGCCAGCGTCAAGCCCGGCCGGATCGACGGCGACGAGCGTCCGCACGAACGGAGCCCTCCGCCGCGTCGTGGCCGAACATGGCGGCGCAGACGCACGTCCAGCCCGCCGGTCGCGAACGGCGACAGCGCGGCCGAGATCAGCGGGATCGGCCGGCGCGGACGGCGGCGGACGCCTCCGGATCGGCCGGGCCGAAGCGATCCCGGCGCGCCCGCATCTCCAGACCCTTGCGCCGCACGCGGATGCGCACGTCGCCGCGATCGGCCCGAACCCCCGGGCGCCAGCCCCGTGTCGAAGCCGATCAGGTAGTAGCCGCGCGTGTCGTCGGCGATCCGCGTCACGACCATTCGACAGATCGTTGCTGCTCACCACGGCGAACCCGCCCGTCTGCTTCGGCCAGGTATTCGAGCGCGGCCTGCGTCGTCGGACAGCCGCGCGCTGGCGGTCGAGACCGCCGGCGTCGGCGGCATCGGGCTGCGGCCGGTATAGCTCGGGTCCGATCCGCTCCGCTGGGCGCTGAACGTCCCGGCGACGCCGATCGTCGGATTCACCAGCCCGCGTCGGATCGATCGCGTAGATGACGACGCCGCCCCGGTTGGCATCGTCGATTACCTGCTCGACCTCGGGCAGGGCGTCGTTGGTCTCGGCGCTGCGGCGTGACGAGCGGGAAGCCCTCCGAGACGAACACGACGGTCTTGCGTCCCGGCAGCGTCTGCATGCCCCGGACGGCGTAGGCGAGGGCGCCGAGCGTACCCTCGAGCGTCACCTCGCGCTCGAAGCGATCGGCCAGCCCGCCCCGGCCGCGGTCCCAGAGGCCGCTCGGATTGTGCGGCCAGACGCGCGCCGACCACCGGACCTTCTCGACCGCCGCCTTGAGCAGCCGGCGATCGGTCGTGAACTGCTGCAGCGTGCCGGCGCCGCCCGCGGTCCGGATGATGGCGACGAGATCGCCCGGCTGGACGTGCGCGTCGACGTAGCGGTCCAGCATGCGCCGCACGTCGACGATGCTGCGGAACGACATGCGCAGGTCGTCGATCGACGATGGCCATGACCCGGCCGGTCCGATCGCGCGACGGCAGCCCGGTCCGTCCCGGCATCGCGATCGCCGGCGTCGCCGCCGCGCTCGCCGCATCCGCCGCATCCGCCGCGTTCGCGCCGTTCGCCGCCGGGCCAGGCGTGCCACCCGGCGAGCGGCGAAGCTGGATCAGCCGGCCGTCGCGGCGCAGTCGTCGCACGCCTAGCCGATTTCTTCTTGCGATGCGCCGCCGGTCCCCCACACCATCGACCCCTACCCATGAACCCTGAAACGTACCTCACGAACTACTTCGGTCTCCAAGGCAAGGTCGCCGTCGTCATCGGCGGCACCGGCGAGTTGTGCGGCGCCATGGCCGAGGGCCTGGCCGGCGCCGGCGCCGAGGTCGTCATCGTCGGTCGCAACGCCGACAAGGCCCAGGCCCGGCTCGATGCCATCGCGGCCGCCGGCGGCCAGGCGTGGTTCCATTCCGCCGAGGCCACCAGCAAGGCCGACCTCGAAGGCCTGCGCGACGCGGTGCTCGCGCGCAGCGGCCGCGTCGACGTCGTCGTCAACGGTGCCGGCATCAACTCCGCCACGCCGTTCTTCGACATCACCGAGGAGGAGTTCGACCGCATCCTGCGCGTCAACGTGAAGGGCGTCTTCCTCGGCTGCCAGGTGTTCGGCCGGTACCTCGTCGAGCGGGGACAGGGCGGCTCGATCATCAACCTCGGGTCCATGTCCGGGGTCGTCCCGCTCTCCCGCGTCATCACCTATTCCGCCTCGAAGGGCGCCGTGCACAACCTCTCGCTCAACCTGGCGCGGGAGTGGGCCACGGCCCGCGTGCGCGTCAACGTGCTCGTCCCCGGGTTCTTTCCCGCCGAGCAGAACCGCAAGATCCTGTCGCCCGACCGCGTCACCAGCATCATGGGCCACACGCCGATGAAGCGGTTCGGCGAGGCCCGCGAGCTGATCGGCGCCACGCTCCTGCTCGCCTCGGAGACGGCCGGCTCCTTCATCACCGGCGAGGAGCTCATCGTCGACGGCGGCTACCACGCCATGACGATCTGACGGCACCGCCCATGTCCGCCATCAACACCTTCCTGCTGCGCCACGATCTGCGCATCGCGCAGAATCCCTGCATCTCGCCGGATTTCTGTCTGGACTGGCCGGCGCTGGCCGCGGACATCCGGGCCGGACGCGTCACCGAATACGGGACGAGCCGCTTCGAGACGCGTCCCGGAGCGTTCACGCTGGTCGAGAACGCGGCCGGTGATTGTGCGTGGAAGCTCCACGCGGCCGGCGATGCCGCTCGCCGACGGCGCCGCCCACGCCGGCGCGACGTTCTTCCCGGCCACCTGGGACAACCTGCTCGCGCTCAAGAACCTCGTCCAGGAGCACGACGCCGACTCGACGATCTTCCCGACCGCCGGCGCCCGCCTCGGCGAGCGCACGCTCGGCGTCGGCGCCCGCTTCACCACGCTGCACTGGCCGGCGGTCGAGTGGGCGATGAGCGCCCTCGACCTCGGCCTCACCGCCAACCAGAACTCGCATTCCGCGCGAGCTGGTCTACGACGTCGACGCGATGCTCGCCGACCGGCTCGACACCGTGCCCTTTCCCTTCATCGGCACCAGCGTGCCCGAGGGGCACCAGGGCCAGAGCGTCGAGGGCATGAGCCACGGCTGCGTCCTCTCGAAGCTGAAGACGGGCTTCCATCGCCGCCGGATCGCCTGGTCCTTCAACGCCGACCACCAGCCGATCGGCGGCAAGTTCGACGATCGCGAAGACGCCCTCGTGCAGGGCTGCCTGCTGGCCAGCTACATCACCTTCGATCTGTCGCCCGAGCTCGCCCTCGACCAGCCGGCGCGGCTGGCCGACATCCCGGCCGACGTCGTGGCCGGGACGCGCGCCCGCGTCGCCGCGGCCGGCGTCGAGCTCGACGACACGGCGTTCGACCAGCTGCTGGCCACGGTCTGGACGCCGCTGCAGAAGATGAAGCGCCGTGACGAGAAGTACGCCGCCGTCCGCGCCGCCGCCTTCACGACCGACGCCGGCCGCCGCTACCTGCGCGAGCTCTCGATCGACGAGCTGCCGGGGCTCACCACCGCCGCGACCACCGCCATCATGCTGGCCCTCTGCGAACGCTCGGCATGCCGGTCAACTTCGTCGCCCCGGCCCTCGGCTTCCAGAAGAACACGCCGTATCCCGACAACGACGGGCTGCTGGCGCTGATCCAGGCGCAGTGGGACGTCTGCCAGCGGTTCGACGTCAGCATCGGCTTCCATTCCGGCTCGGGCAAGTCGGCGGAGAACTATCAGGTCATGGGGCGGGTGACCGGCGGACGGCTCGAGATCAAGACCAGCGGCCGCTACACCTACGAGATGGGCGTGGCGCTGTCGCAGTCGCGGGACGCCGGTGACGCCGCGCTGTGGCGCGACTGGTACCGCTTCACGCATCGACATGGCGGTAGCTGGCGCGTTCAGCGCCGACGCCACCGAGCAGAAGATGGCGCGGGTGTTCGTCACCACCTCGCTGGCGGCCGTCGGCCGGCCCGTCGAGGTCTTCGCGTCGCCGGCCGCCTGCCGCGCCGCCCTCGAGGCGCTGACGCCCTCGGCCGACCACATGTTCTTCTTCGAGTACAACTTCCTCTACGTGCTCGCCGCCGGCGGCCGGCCGGAGAAGGCCGCCCTTGGCGACCACAGCGCGGCCGGGTACGCCCAGCGCGCGCGCTTCTATGCGGTCAGCCCGGAGGCCCGCCTGCGCTACGCGCAGGGCGTCGCCGGCTACCTGGTCTTCCTGGCGGAGCACACGCGGCCTCGCCTCGACGGAGCGTTGCAGCCGGGCTCGGACACGGCTGGCCGGGTACGTGGATTACCCGTCCTTCGTGGACGACATCGCCGCCCCGGTGTCCTGACGACGCCGGAGCGTCAGGCCTGGCGCGAGGTCGTCGAACACCGGAGCACTGGCTCCCGGCAGACTATAGTGCGGTAAACACGCCCGGACGGCAGGTCGTCAGGACAGTGGAGGGCCGATGGGTTGGCCCACGCGGAGCAGACGCATGGACACCACGCACACCGACCGGCGCACCTTCCTCAAGTCATCGCTGTCGACCGCCGCGATCGCCGCCGCGCCGCTCGTCCTGACCGCGCGCAAGGGCGAGGCCGCCCAGGCGCCAGGCGGCGGCCGCGCAACCGGGCGGCGAGCCGCGCCTCCGGATCGCCGCGATCGGCATGAATCACGGCCACATCAACGGCATGTGCGACGCGCTCGTCCGCGCCGGCGCCGAGCTGGTCAGCTTCTACGCCAAGGAGCCGGACCTGGCGGCGGCGTTCGGCAAGCGCTACCCGAAGGCGGTGCTCGCGAAGAGCGAGCAGGAGATCCTCGACGACAAGCGGGTCGCGCTGGTGGCCAGCGCCTCGATCGCCAACGAGCGGGCGCCGCTCGGCATCCGCGTGATGAAGGCCGGCAAGGACTTCCTCTCGGACAAGCCGGCGATGACCACGCTGGCGCAGCTCGCCGAGGTGCGCAAGGTCCAGGCCGCCACCAAGCGGATCTACTCGGTGATGTACAGCGAGCGGCACGAGAACCGGGCCACCGTGAAGGCCGGCGAGCTGGTCCAGGCCGGCGCCATCGGCAAGGTCATCCAGACGGTCGGCCTCGGCCCGCACCGCGAGCTGCAGGGCACGCCGCGGCCGGACTGGTTCTACGTCAAGGAACAGTACCGGCGGCATCCTCACCGACATCGCCTCGCACCAGTTCGATCAGTTCCTGTTCTTCACCGGATCGACCGAGGCCAAGATCGTCGCGTCGCAGGTCGGCAACCTGCATCACCCCGACAAGCCGGGCCTCGAGGACTTCGGCGACTGCATGATCCGCGGCAACGGCGGCACCGGCTACGTCCGCGTCGACTGGTTCACGCCGAAAGGCCTGGCCACGTGGGGCGACGGCCGCCTGACGGTGCTCGGCACCGACGGCTACCTCGAGATCCGCAAGAACATCGACATCGCCTCGGGCAAGCAGGGCGGCAGCCACCTCTATCTGGTCGACCAGAAGGAGACGCGCTACATCGACTGCAAGGACGTCGCGCTGCCCTTCGCCGGCAAGCTGATCGACGACGTGCTGAACCGCACCGAGACGTCGATGCCGCAGAAGCACACCTTCCTGGCGATGCAGCTCGCGCTCGAGGCCGAGGCGAACGCGCACAAGCTGGCGCCCGGCGCGGCGCCGGCCGCAGTGCCCGATCGTCGTCGTCGCAGGGCTGACGCCGCGCTCCATGAAGCGGCGCCAGTTCGTCGAGTCCCTCCTCGCGGCCGCGGCCCTGCCGATCGACGGCGTCCGCGGATCGCTCGTCCACGCCGCTGACGCCGCCCAGGCGCCGGCGACGTCGGTCACGCCGGCCGCCGCGGCCCGCGCCGGCGCTGTGGTACGGCCGCGCCGCCAGCAAGTGGGTCGAGGCGCTGCCGGTCGGCAACGGCCGCCTCGGCGCGATGGTCTTCGGCGACGTCGGCGTCGAGCGGCTCCAGATCAACGACGACACGCTGTGGTCCGGCGGCCCGTCGACCTGGGATCGGCCCGACGCCACGGCCACGCTCGCCGAGGTGCGGCGCCTGACGCTGGCCGGCGACTACCCCGCGGCCGACGCCGCCGCCAAGGGGCTGATGGGCGCGTTCACGCAGTCCTACCTGCCGCTCGGCGACGTCTGGCTCACCTTCGAGCACGGCAACCTGGGACGCAGCTACCGGCGCGAGCTGCATCTGGGCGACGCCGTCGCGACCGTCGCGCTACCAGGTCGGCGACGTCGCGCTACACGCGCGAGGTGATCGCCAGCCACCCGGCCGGCGTGATCGCGATCCGCATCGCCGCGGATCGGCCTGGCCTCGTGACCTTCGACGCCCGCACCGCCAGCCCGCTGCGGCATGGCGTCTCCGTCGAGGACGGCGTGCTGCGCCTGCGCGGCGTCGCGCCGGCGCACGTCGACCCGAGCTACTACGGCAGCGACGCGCCGGTGCAGTACGGGCGCGACGGCGGCGAGCCAGGCGGCCAGTGGCGCGCCGATCGGCCGCCACGCCGAAGGACGGCCGGCGGACGCTGCCGGGCATGCGCTTCGAGCTCGCGCTTCGCCGCGCCGCCGACGGTGGACGGGTCACGACGTCGGCGACCGGCCTCCGCGTCGAAGGCGCCGACGGCGGCGACGCTGTTCATCGCCGACCGCCACCGGGTTCAACGGCTTCGACAAGGATCCGGCCCGCGACGGTCGCGACCCCGGCCCGATCGTCGTCGCCAGCTCGCGTCGGCCCGCGCCACGCCGTGGCCGACGCTGCGCGAGGCCCACGTCGCCGATCACCGCGCGCTGTTCGATCGCGTGTCGCTGGAGCTGCCGGCGGCACCGGCGGAGCCGCTGCCGACCGACCGCCGCATCGCGACGCGCGGCGGCGCCGATCCCGGCCTCGTCGAGCTGCTCTTCCAGTACGGCCGCTACCTGCTGATCGCCTCGAGCCGCGCCGGGCACGCAGCCGGCCAACCTGCAGGGCATCTGGAACGACGAGGTGCGGGCGCCGTGGAGCTCGAACTACACGATCAACATCAACACCGAGATGAACTACTGGCCGGCGGAGTCGGCCAACCTCGCCGAGCTGCACGAGCCGCTGCTCGCGTTCATCGGCGAGCTCGCGGTGACCGGCGCGCGGACGGCCGCCTCGACTTACGGCACCCGCGGCTGGACGGCGCACCACAACTCCGACGTCTGGCGCCACTCCGGCATGGTCGGCGACTGGGGCAGCGGCGACCCGGTGTGGGCGACGTGGCAGATGGGCGGCCCGTGGCTGTCGCAGCACCTCTGGGAGCACTACCTGTTCGGCGGCGATCTCGCCTGGCTGCGGCGACGCGCCTATCCGCTGCTGCGCGGCGCCGCCGAGTTCTGCCTCGACTCGCTCGTCGACGACGGCCGCGGGCATCTGGTGACGGCGCCGTCGACGTCGCCGGAGAACCGCTTCCGCACGGACGGCAAGCCCGGCGCGATCTCGGCCGGCGCGACGATGGACCTCGCGCTGATCCGCGACCTGTTCGTCGAGCGTCGACCGACGCCGCCGAGGCCCTCGGCATCGACGCGCCGTTCCGCCGCCAGCTGCTCGACGCCCGCGCCGGCTGCGGCCCTACGCGATCGGCAGCGAGGGCCAGCTGCTCGAGTGGAGCGAGGAGTTCGAGGAGCCGGAGCCGCACGCATCGCCACTTCTCGCACCTCTACGGCCTGCACCCCGGGCGCCACATCACCGCGGCCACGCCGGCGCTGTTCGCCGCGGTGCGCCGCTCGCACGAGCTGCGCGGCGACGAGGCCACCGGCTGGAGCATGGGGTGGAAGATCAACCTCTGGGCGCGGCTGCTCGACGGCGACCGCGCGCTTCCGCTGCTGTCGCGCCTGCTGCACGCTGGTCGACACCGGCGACACCAACTACCGCGGCGGCGGCGGCGTCTACGCCAACCTGTTCGACGCGCACCCGCCGTTCCAGATCGACGGCAACTTCGGCGCCACCGCCGGCATCGTCGAGATGCTGGTGCAGAGCCACGCCGGCGAGATCCACCTGCTGCCGGCGCTGCCCACGGCGTGGCCGAGCGGCAGCGTCCGCGGGCTCCGCGCGCGCGGCGGCTTCGAGGTCGACATCGCGTGGGTCGGGGGAGCGCTGGCCCGCGGCGGAGCTGCGCTCGCGGCTGCGGCGGCGTGGCGCGCGTCCGCACCGCCGCCGCGGTTCGCGTCGAGGGCGCTCCGTCGGCGCCGGCGGCCGGCCCAACCCGAACGCGTTCTATCCGCGATCCACGATCCGGGCACGCCGGTCGTGCATCCGACCGCCCCGCGCCCCGCGGCACCCGCGCGCGCCGGCGTGGTCGGATCGACATCCGCACCGAACGCAACGGCCGTGTCACGCTGACCGCGTGATCCGCGTAGTCACGACATGAGGACATCGACGATGACGAAGGCACTGGATGGTGGCGGCGCTGTGTGGCGCCGTCTCGTGGCCGGCAGCGCCGGCGCCCAAGCACCGGCGCCGGCGCACCGGCACCGCCGGCACGCCGGCGCCGCAAGCCGGCGCCAGCCGCCGCGGCCGGACAGCCGCCCCAGGGCGACGCGCAGGCGGCCCGGGCCCGGATGTCGCGGCCGATCGTCCTGCAGCCCGACGACGTGCCGGCCTTCCCCGAGCCGCCGCGGCCCTGTTCGAGCGGCGCGAGAGCATCCCGCACGGCGAAGCTCGAGATGATCGAGTACGACTCGAAGACCGTCGGCACGCGGCGCAAGATGCAGGTCTACACGCCGCCCGGCTACTCGAAGGACAAGAAGTATCCGGTCCTCTACCTGCTGCACGGCATCGGCGGCGACGAGACGGAGTGGCAGCGCGTTCGCCACGCCGAACGTGCTGCTCGACAACCTGATCGCCGACGGCAAGGCGGTGCCGATGATCGTCGTGATGCCCAACGGCCGGGCGCAGAAGAACGACCGCGCCGAGGAGAACGTCGTTCGCCACCGCGCCGGCCTTCGCGGTCTTCGAGCGCGACCTGCTCGACGACGTCATCCCGGCCATCGAGAGCGACTACTCGGTCAAGGCCGACCGCGAGCACGCGGGCCATCGCCGGCCTGTCGATGGGCGGCGGCCAGTCGCTGAACTTCGGGCTCGCGCACCTCGACACCTTCGCCTGGGTCGGCGGCTTCTCGTCCGCCCCGAACACGAAGCCGCCGGCCGAACTCGTCCCCGATCCGGCCGCGGCGAAGCGACAAGCTCAAGCTGCTGTTCCTCTCCTGCGGCAACAAGGACGGCCTGATCGGCATCAGCCAGGGCGTGCACGCCTACCTGAAGGAGCACGACGTCCCGCACGTCTGGCACGTCGACGGCCACGCGCACGACCCCACGCACTGGCGAACAGCGCTCTACCACTTCGTGCAGCGGCTGTTCCGCTGACGAATGGCGTGGCCAGCGTCGCCGAACCGTCCGTCGCCGACCGCCCCGCGCACCCGATCCCGCCGGAGCAGCCGAACCCGCCGAAGCCGTCGCCGGCGGCGGCGGCCGCCGATCGCGACGTCCTCCTGCTCGAAGGCCCTCGCTCCCGATGGAGCGAGCTGCAGCTGGTCCTCGTCGCCGTCCGCGACTTCATCACCGGCTTCCGCGGCGCTGCACTTCGTCGGGCCGTGCGTGACCGTCTTCGGCTCGGCGCGGACGCCCGAGATCGCATCCGGTCTACGCGATGGCACGGGAGATCGGCGCCGGGCTGACGCGGCCTCGGCTTCACGGTGATGACCGGCGGCGGGCCCGGGCATCATGGAAGCCGCCAACCGCGGCGCCCGCGAGGCCGGCGGCCGATCGGTCGGCTGCGCCATCCGGCTCCCGCACGAGCAGGGCGTCAACCGCTACATGGACCGCGTGCGTCCTGTGCGACTACTTCTTCGTCCGCAAGACGCTGCTGCTCGAAGTACTCCGTACGCCTTCGTGGTGATGCCCGGCGGGCTCGGCACGCTCGACGAGCTGTTCGAGGCGCTGACCCTGATCCAGACCGGCAAGATCAGCAACTTCCCGGTCGTGCTGATGGGCGTCGACTACTGGGCGCCGCTCGCGCGCCCAGCTCGACGTCATGGTGCGCGAGCAGACCATCGATCGGCGCGACCTCGACCTGCTGCTCGTCACCGACGACGTCGAGACGGCGCTGACCTACATCAACGACCGCACGGTGAAGCCGTTCGGCCTCACCGCCCGTCGGGTGCGCCGGCCCTCGAAGGTGCTCGGCGAGTCCGGCCTGCAGCACGGGCCGGCCGCCGGCCCGCTGGCGCGCCTCAGCCGCAGCAGGTCGGTCCGCAGCAGGCTCGGCCGCCACGGTCGGCCTGCACCGGCTTGCTGGCGCGCACGAAGGCGCTGACGACGCGACCGACGACGTCGCGGGCGAGCTGCTGCGCGTCGAGCCCCTCGGCGGCGAGGAACGAGCTGGCGTCGTCGAAGCTGTACTCGCGCGTCACCTCGAGCGTCGATGCCGGTGAATCCGGCCGCGGCGAGCTTGGCGCGGTAGTCGTCTTCCGAGAGCGCGCCGGCGACGCAGCCGACCCACAGCTCCATCGACTGCCGCACCGCGGCGGGCAGCTGACCGCGCACCACGACGTCGCTGACCGCGAAGCGGCCGCCCGGCTTGAGGACGCGGAAGGCCTCGGCGAGCACGCGATCCTTGTCGCCGGACAGGTTGATGACGCAGTTCGAGATGATCGACGTCGACCGAGGCGTCGGGCAGCGGGATGCGCTCGATGTCGCCGCGCAGGAACTCGACGTTGGTGAGGCCGCTCTTCTGCCGGTTGGCCTCGGCGAGCGCCAGCATGTCGTCGGTCGTGTCGAGGCCGTAGGCCTTGCCGGTCGGTCCGACGCGGCGGGCCGAGAGCAGCACGTCGATGCCGCCGCCGCTGCCCAGGTCGAGGACGATCTCGCCGGCCTTCAGCTCGGCGAGCGCGGTCGGGTTGCCGCAGCCGAGCGAGGCGCCGACGGCGTCGGCGGGCAGGGCCTCGGTCTGGCTCGCCTCGTAGAGATCGGCGGACACCGGATCGCAGCCGCAGCCGCACCGACGAATCGGCCGACGGCGACGTGCCGCACGACGCGGTCCCCGTCCGGCGATCAGACCCGTCGCGCCGCATCCCCGTACTTCTCACGGACTGCCGTCGTCACGTCGCTGATGCTGTCGGTCGTCCGCATCGTCATCCTCCACACGATACGCTTGCTACTAGCCAACGCATATCGAGCCAGGAGAAATGGCCAGGTCGCCTGGCCGGTCCGTCTCGAGTCGCATTACCCGTCGGTGTCGCAACAGGACGGCGTCACCCGGCGCGCAGGCCGCGCCGGACACGCTCACCCCCGACAGGAACCGCTTCTCCGCCGCCCGCGCCAGCCGGCGGATCACCTCGACGACGCCGTCGCGGATCTGCGGGATCGAGGTCCTGCAGCACCTCGTGCTGCTGCGCGACGAGGTCCCGGGTGATGCGCTGATACAGCTGCCGACCGCTCCGCGTGACGGCGATGGCCGTGGCCCGGGCGTCGGTCGCGTCCGGGCTCTGCGTCAGGTAGCGCCTTGCGCACGAGCGTCGCCACGACGCGGCTGGTGGTGCTCTTGTCGAGGACCATCCGCTCGGCGAGCGCACCGAGCCGCATCGGGCCGTGCTCGGCGACCGCCTCGAGGGCGTAGCACTGGGTCACCGAGATGTCGTGGCAGCAGATCCGATCGCGGTCGCGGAACTGGTAGACGCGCACCAGGTCCGAGACGGCGGCGTGCAGCGCCGCGGCATCCTGCTCGAGATCGGGGTCCAGGGCGACGCGGCTTTCATTGTTACTGACAACTGTAGCGGCTCGACCGGCCGGGGTGTCAAGCGCGGCGAGGCCTGATCCTGCCACGACCGGAGGGGCTGCTAAGATCGGCGGTGCATGTCCGTCACGCTCGACCCGTCCGCCACCGACGCCCTGCGCCAGGAAGTGGCCCGGCGCCGCACCTTCGCCATCATTTCCCACCCCGACGCCGGCAAGACCACGCTGACGGAGAAGACGCTGCTCTACGCCGGCGCCATCGAGCTGGCCGGCGCCGTCCGCGGCCGCAAGGCGCAGCGCGCCGTCGTGTCCGACTGGATGGACGTCGAGCGCGAGCGCGGCATCTCGATCACCTCGGCGGCGCTCGAGTTCGAGCTCTACGACTGCAAGGTCACGCTGCTCGACACGCCGGGCCACAAGGACTTCTCCGAGGACACGCTGCGGACGCTGCTCGCCGTCGACAGCGTGGTGATGGTGATCGACGCCGCCAAGGGCATCGAGACGCAGACCCGCAAGCTGTTCGAGGTGTGCCGCAACAAGGGCCTGCCGATGTTGACGTTCGTCAACAAGCTGGACCTGCCGAGCCGCGATCCGTTCGAGCTGCTCGACGAGATCGAGCGCGTGCTGCAGATCGCGGCGGCGCCGGTCAACTGGCCGATCGGCGACGGCGACCGCTTCAAGGGCGTCTACGACCTGCGCAAGAACCAGGTGCTGCTCTACGAGCGCACGCTGCACAACGCCCGCCGCGCCGAGATCGAGGTGTCGAGCATCGACGATCCGGCGCTCAGCGAGCTGATCGGCGATGACGCGGCCGAGCGGCTGCGCGAGTCGGCCTCGCTGGTCGGCGCAGGCCGGCACGCAGGTCGATCACGAGGCCTACCTGCGCGCCGAGCAGACGCCGGTGTTCTTCGGCAGCGCGCTGTCCAACTTCGGCCTCGAGCCGTTCCTGCGCGGCCTCACCGAGTTCGCGCCGCCGCCGCAGCCGCGGCCGTCCAGCGCCGGCACCGTCGATCCGGCCGATCCCGACTTCAGCGGCTTCGTCTTCAAGATCCAGGCGAACATGAACCCGCGGCACCGCGACCGCATCGCCTTCGTGCGCGTCTGCTCCGGGGTGCTGTCGAAGGACATGCAGGTCACCAACACGCGCCTGAACGCGCCGGTGCGCCTGTCGCGGCCGAACCGGTTCTTCGGGCGCGAGCGCGAGACGGTCGACAGCGCCGTCGCCGGCGACGTGGTCGGCCTGGTCAACCCCGGGCGCTTCGCCATCGGCGACACGCTGTGGGCCGGCAAGAAGCTGGCCTATCCGCCGATCCCGCACTTCGCCGCCGAGTTCTTCGCCGCCGTCCGGCTGCGCGACACGCGCTACAAGCAGTTCGAGGACGGCGTGCGGCAGCTCGAGGAAGAAGGCCTGATGCAGGTGGTCTTCCCGATCTTCGGTCGGCGCGAACCGATCCTCGGCGTGGTCGGGGCGCTGCAGTTCGAGGTGGTGGCGGCGCGGCTGAAGAGCGAATACGGCGTCGAGTGCGACATCGATCGCCTGAAGTACACCATCGCCCGCTGGGTGAAGTGGCCCGAGGACGCGGCCAACACCGAACTGAAGCTGCCGACCCTCGGCGTCCTGCAGTCGGTCGACCGCGACGAGCGGCCGGTGCTGCTGTTCGAGTCGAACTGGGAGCTGCAGTACTGCGAGCGCGAGAATCCGAACGCGACGTTCCTGGCCGTCGCCTGAGCGAGTAGAAGCGCGACCGGCGGCGTGGTGGCCGCGCAGACGGAACCTACGAGCCGGGCGCCTGGAAGCCGTGCTTGACGAAGATGGCGCGGGCCTCGGCTGACGCGATCGCGTCGAGCACCGGCTTCGCGTCTCGGGCGTGGCGCGGCGGGTCAGCGCCGCCGGATACACGATCGGCGGATGCGTCCGGACGCGGGAAGGTGTCGACGACGCGGACACCCGGCTCGGCGACCACGTCCGACGCGTAGACGATGCCGAGCGGCGCCTCGCCGCGGGCGACGAAGGCCAGCGCGGCGCGCACGTTGTCCGCCGGCGCGAGGCGCGACGCCACGCTGTCCCACACGCCGAGGGTGGTCAGCGCGGCCTTGCCGTAGCGTCCGGCCGGCACGTTCACGGGATCGGCGACGGCCAGGCGTCCACCGGCGCCGAGCGCCGCGGCGAGCGCGAAGCCGGGGCCGATGGTCAGCGCCGGCACGCGATCCTTCGGCGCGATCAGCACGAGCCGGTTGCCGACCACGTCGACGCGCGACGCCGGTCGCGATCAGCGCGCGCTCGGCGAGGTAGTCCATCCACTGCTCGTCGGCCGAGAAGAAGATGTCGGCCGGCGCGCCCTCCTCGATCTGCCTGGCGAGGAGCGACGTCCCGGCGTAGGACGGCTTCAGCGTCACGCCGGTCCGCTGCGCGACCAGCGCGCCGACCTCGTCCAGCGCGCCCTTCAGGCTGACCGCGGCGAAGACGAGCACCGACCGCGGCGCCTGCGCGTCCGGCGCCGCCGCGATCAACAAAACTGCAACGACGAACGCCGCCAGTGTCCGCATCCGACCATTCTAGTCGGAAGTTCCTGCAACCTGTCCCGGACGGCGTCTCGGACGGCGCTCCGGGACAGTGTCCGGAGCGGCTCCGAGGCAGCTCGAGAGCCGCCCGGGCCGGGACGCGAGGTTTGGCCGTGAACGTTTACGGGGGGTCTGGTAGAGTCGCCGGCGGAGGACAGGACACATGGAACGTCGGGACTTCCTGAAGATGGCGGCGACGGCGGCGGCGCTCACCGTGGCACCGCGCACGAGCCAGGCGGCCACCGCGCGGATCGACGTGCTGGTCAACGAGCCGATCGGGCCGATCACGCGCCGACGTCTACGGCCACTTCGTCGAGCACCTCGGCGGCGTGGTCTACGACGGCGTGTGGGTCGGCGAAGGCTCGAAGATCCCGAACACCCACGGCATCCGCCAAGCGGTGCATCGACGGGATGAAGCGGCTGCCCAAGGGCGCCATCCGCTGGCCCGGCGGCTGCTTCGCCGACAGCTACGACTGGCGCGACGGGACCGGCCCGCGCGACGCAGCGGCCGCGCCGCACCAACTTCTGGGCCGGCGGCACCCGCGGCGACGCCGTCAGCACGTCGAAGTACGACCCCAACCACTTCGGCTCGGTCGACTTCGCCCGCTTCTGCCGCCTGCTCGGCAGCGAGCCGTACTTCGCCGCCAACCTCCGCAGCCTGCCGGCGCGCGACTTCTATCAGTGGGTCGAATACTGCAACTCGCCGGCCGGCACGACGACCCTCGCCGACCTGCGCGCCCGCGACGGCGAGAAGGATCCGCTGAAGGTCCGCTACTGGGGCGTCGGCAACGAGAGCTGGGGCTGCGGCGGCGACTTCACCGCCGAGGAGTACGCGGTCGAGTTCCGCCGCTTCACCTCATGGGTGCCCGGCTTCGACACGCCGCTGTCCTACATCGCCTCGGGCCCGAGCAGCGGCGACCTCAACTGGACGCGCGGCTTCTTCAGCAAGCTGACCGAGAAGGGGCCGGGGATGATCGGCCGCGTCGCCGGCTTCGCCCTGCACCACTACACCGAGAACCTGAGCTTCGGCGATCCGGCGAAGAACGGGTGGGACCAGCGCAAGGGGCCGGCGATCGGCTTCTCGATCCCCGAGTGGTACGAGATCGTCAAGGAAGCCGACCGCATGGAGCACCTGATCACGAGCCACTGGGCCGTGATCGACGAGTTCGACCGGCAGCGCCGGGTCAAGCTGTTCGTCGACGAATGGGGCACCTGGTTCAAGGCCGGCACCGAGGCCCACCCCACTCACCTGCTCGGCCAGCAGAGCACCATGCGGGACGCGGTCGTCGCCGGCCTGACCTTCGACACCTTCCACCGGCACGCCGACAAGGTGGCGATGGCCAACATCGCCCAGCTCGTGAACTGCCTGCAGTCGCTGTTCATCGCGCACGACGACCAGTGCATCACGACGCCGACCTACCACGTGTTCGACCTCTACGGGCCGCACGTCGGCGGCCAGTCCGTGCGCACGATGGTGTCGGCGCCGGCGATCTCCTACCAGCGCCCCAAGGACACCGGCTTGGTCCTCGGCCTCAGCGGATCGGCCAGCGTGAAGGACAAGGTGCTCACGCTGACGGTGACCAACCCGCACGTCAGCGAGGCGCAGGAGGTGGAGATCGCGGTCCGCGGCGCCGTCTCCGGCGCGGTGAAGGGGATGCAGCTGTCGGCGCCGGACATCCAGGCCCACAACACGTTCGCCAACCCGAACGCGGTCGTGCTCAAGGACGCGACCGTGGGCGCGGTGCAGAACGGGATCCTGGTGCACCGCTTCCCGCCGGCGTCGGTGACCCGGCTCCAGCTGACGCTGGCCTGACGCGTCAGTTCGACGCCGCTTGCGCGGTGACGACCGTCGGAGTCGGCTTGGCCGGCTCCGGCTGCGGCGCCGGCGCCAGGGTCTCGGCGAACACCGCCATCACCAGCAGCGAGACGCCGAACACGACCCCGACCCAGTTGACCGGCGTGAGCCGCGTGTTCGGGTCGGCAGTCGGCACCGCGGCGAGCGCCGCCGCCGAGGCGGCCCGCTGCACCATCGCCAGCGGCAGCAGCGACAGCAGCGAGATCGACGACCAGGGCGCCGGCAGACGCCACGTCATCGACAGCAGGACGAAGGCCACGGCGCAGGCCACCGCCGACGGCACCTGCGGCACGCCGCGATCGACGGCGTCCGCCGAGACGCGCCGGAACAGCGGGTAGCAGAAGATCGCCGCGAACAGCGTGCGCAGCGCCGGGTGCACGCGCTCGCCGCGCCGCTGGACGTGCCGCCACTGCTGGTAGAACCAGTAGATCTGGTAGAGCCCGAACGTCACCACGCACATCAGCAGCAGCTTGGCCGTGCCGACCTGGAACCAGGGTGCGGCGGGACCGACCTGCCCCCGTCGCCGGGCGCGGATGCCGGGCCCACGCCAGTCGGCGCGGGCCAGTTCCGCGGCGCCGACGCGGTGGCCGGCCGGGCGCGAGCCGCGGTGAGCTCGGCCACCTGCTCGGGCCGCATCCACGCCTCGAGGCCTTCCTTCCAGACCAGCAGCGTGCCGGGTGCGTGGTCGCGCCCCAGGACCTCGATGACGTCGTCGACCGCCAGCGGCCCCATTCGCCATTCGCCGTTGGTGACGTACCAGATCTCGTCGTCCATGCCGCCCTTCGATGATAGCCGGCCTAGGGCAGGAGCGTGACGCGGGCTGAAGGCGCCCCGCCACGCGGCCGACCACGCCTCGGTCAGGCGGGCCAGGCCCTCCTCGCTGGCCCCGAAGGTGGTCAGCAGCGCGAACCCGCCGCCGTGCGGCGACTTCGGGCTCGGCGGACGCCCGGCCAGGACCAGCATCCCGGGCCCCCAGGCGTCGACCGAGAGGCCGACCTGGTGCTCGGTTCGGAAGCGGATGACGCCGGCCAGCGGCTCGCCCGTGACCGCCGTGCCCTCGTAGCGTTGCCCGACCGCCACCTGGTCGATCGCGGAGAGTCCGGCCGCAGCCAGCAGCCCAGGGCCGTCCGCGGACTCGCGATGGCCGGCGAGGTAGATCGTCCGGCGCGGCATCGTCGCCCGATCGACGCCCTGCTGCAGTTCCAGCCAGAACGCGAGCTGGGCGACGAACGTCCGCCAGCCCTCGTCCATGTCGTCGTAGACGCCGTCCCAGGTGTCGCTCTTCGGCGCCTCCGCCCGCACCAGCCGGACCCGCGTCGAGCTGCCGACCGCCTCGAGCTCGAACACGTCGCCGCCCATCTCCAGGCGGCGTCCCGGCTCGGCCTCGACGCCGTAGGTCGCGAAGATGACGTCGATCTCCTCGGCCAGCTTGTCGTAGTCCCAGCCGAACCATTGCGCCAGCAGCGCCGGATCGCGCAGCGCCTGCCAGACGCGCGCGATCGGCGCGGCGATGGTCACGTCGAGCACGAGGCGGGGTTCCGGCGCCGGGGCGTCCGGGGTCTGGGGCGGGTTCTCTGCGGCACTCATCGGCGGGATCTCCTGGCTGGGGTCGGATGCGCGCCGACCACGACGCGATAGCTGCGGCCGCCCTCGGCGACGCCGATGTCGGCGACGGCGCGGGCGACCAGCGTCGCCAGCACCGCGGACAGCCGCGCGAAGTCCGCCGGCGACGCCAGGCGGACCTCCGTCTCGATGGCACACGTCAGCAGCCGCTGCCCCTGGGCGCCGGCGCGGGCCTGCATGCGGCTGACGTCGCGGACGACGCCGGAGGCGGCGTCGACCAGCGTCCCGGCGGCGAAGCGGTCCTGGCGCGCCGCGGCGCGACGGGCGCGGCTGGCGGGCGTGGACGCCGGCGCCATCACCTGCGGATCGACGATGAAGGCGCGGGCGCTCGTCCGCAGCACGCGCTCCGTGCAGCCGCGGCGGGCGCGCGTCTCGACCAGCTCCAGCAGGCCGGCCGTTTCCAGCGTCGCGCAGGTGGTAGTTGACCCGCTGGCGCGGCAGGCCGAGCTCCCCCGCCACCACGACGGCCGAGGCCGGCTCGCGCAGGCGCTCGCAGGAGGCGGCGCCGGAGCGGCGGCAGGGCCGCCCGCAGCACCTCCGGGGCGTCGACGAGCGCGACGGACGAGGCCGGCCATGGCCGAGCACGGTATGCATTGGACAAATTAATTTGTCAATATGGCCGCTGGCCGCCGCGCGTGATAAGACTGCGGGCGCATGGACCATCGCGACCGCAGCGACGACCGCGAGCGCATCACCGCCGCGGCCACCGAGCTCGCCGAAGCCATCGGCCGGAAGGACGCCGCCGCCCTCGATCGCCTGCTCGCGCCCGACTTCCAGCTGCGCGTGCCGGGCGGGCGCGTCGACGCCGCGCGACGCCTTCATCCGCGCCGTCTGCGAGATTCCCGGCGGAGGTGCTGTCGGTGACGCTGACCGATCTCGAGATCGACCTCGGCGGCGGCACGGCGCTGGTCAGCGGCCAGCAGCACGCCCGCTGCCGCTTCCACGGCGAGGTGATCCTCGAGGTGCGGCCGTTCGTCGACTGGTTCCAGCGGACCGCCGACGGCCGCTGGCAGGTCCGCGTGGCGCTCGACCTGCCGATTCCCGACTGAGCGCACGCCGCGAGCGGCCGATCGAGACGCACGCCGCGGGCCGCGGCCAGCCGGCTGCGCGACGCTCAGCGCGGGAAGCGGCCGAGCGCGACCAGCAGATCGAGGCGGGCCTGCCGGGCGCGATCCTCGGCCACGGCGGCGGCCGTCTCGGCGTCGCGGGCGCGGCGCTGCGCGTCGATCACCTCGAGGTTGGTGGTCGCGCCGGCGCGGAAGGCCACGTCGGTGATCCGCACGACCTCCTCGGCCTGGGCCGCGGCGCGGCGGGCCGACTCGAGCGCCCGCGCCGTGCTCTGCACCGCCTCGCGCGCGATCCGCTCGTCGGAGCGGATGCGCCGCTCGAGGTCGGCGCGATCGATCCGCGTCAGCTCCAGGTTCACGTCGCGCTGGCGCGCCGCCGCGCGGCGCTGGCCGCCGTCGAAGATCGGCACCGCGAACTGGACCACCGCCGCCCAGGTGTTCGACGGCTGGAACAGCCCGGCCGGCGTGATGTACTGCGGCTGCGAACGACGCCGTGCCGCTGGGCACCCAGTCCTTCCAGCTGTCGCGGCGGACGCGCTCGGCGGCCGAGATCTCGGCATCGGCCAGGCGGACGTCGACGCGGCCGGACAGCCACGTCGACGGCAGCTCGCCGGGCATGCTCGAAGACCGGTTCGGCCGCCGCGTCGACCGGTTCGTCGGCGACGAGCAGCACGCCGAGCGCCTCCTGCGTCCGCCGCAGCGCCGAGCAGCGACGCCTCCAGCAGCACTTCGTCGGTCGAGGCTTCCTGCGCCGCGCGCAGCTCGTTCAGGCGGCTGCCGGCGCCGGCCTGCAGCCGGGCGCTGGCATAGGACAGGTGCGCCCGCCCGTTCTCGAGCGCGCGCGTGTTGACGCTCACCTGCCGCCGCTGCGCGAAGACCGCGAGGTAGGCCTGCGAGACGGCGAGCGCGATCTGCCGGCGCGTCTCCTCGGCGCCGATGCGGGCGATGCCGACCTGGTCCCGGGCCTGCGCGGCCTGCGCCCAGCGGGACGCCGCCAGCACCGGGAACGCCGCCTGCACCCCGAACGCCGACTGCGTCTGCGGCTGGGTGACCTGGCCCTCGAAGCCGCGCGCCTCGTTCAGGACCGTCGTCGTGATGGTGCCGTTCAGCGACGGCAGGAAGACGCTGCGCGACGCCTGCAGCAGCGCCTCGGCGCGCAGGATCGCCTGCGCGGCGCGGGCGGCGTCGGGATGCCGCTCGAGGGCGATGCGGATCGCGTCGTCGAAGGTCACCGACTGCCCGACCGGCGCCGGGATCGGGATCGGCGGCAGGTCCTGGGCGGCGACCGGCGCGGCCGACGAGCGATCAGGAGGGCGACCAGCGACGCTACGCATGCGCGTCACCCGCTTCCGGCACGGCCACCTCGACGTCGTGCCCGCGGACGCGGCCGGGCGCAATCGAACGAATGATCACGTAGAGCACCGGGATGAAGATGATCGACAGGATGGTCGAGACGATCATGCCGCCGGCGACCGCCGTGCCGACCGAGTTGCGCGCCCCGGCGCCGGCGCCGGTGGCGAGCGCCAGCGGCAGCACGCCGAGGATGAAGGCCAGCGACGTCATCAGGATCGGCCGCAGGCGGATGCGGCCGGCCTCGAGGGCGGCGTCGATGATCGAATCGGCCCTGCTCGCGCAGCTGCTCGGCGAACTCGACGATCAGGATCGAGTTCTTGGCCGCCAGCCCGATCAGCATGACCAGGCCGACCTGGCAGAAGACGTCGTTCGACAGCCCGCGCAGCAGCTGCGCGCCGAGCGCGCCGAGGATCGCCAGCGGCACGCCGAGCAGGATGATGAACGGCAGCACCCAGCTCTCGTACTGCGCCGCCAGCACCAGGTAGACGAGGATCAGGCTGACGCCGAAGAGCAGGCCGGCCTGCGAGCCCGGACTTCTTCTCTTCGAGCGACTGCCCGGCCCACGCGAAGTCGAAGCCCTGCGGCAGCGCTCTCGCGCGCGATCCGCTCCATCTCGTCGAGCGCCTGGCCCGAGCTGACGCCGGGCGCGGCGTTGCCGCTGATCTCGGCCGAGCGGAACAGGTTGAAGTGGCTGATGACCTGCGGCGCCGTGACCTCGGTGAAGCGGACGACGCTGTCGAGCCGTGACCAGCTGGCCGGTCTGCGACCGCACGTAGAGCTGGCCGAGGTCGGCCGGCTTGGCGCGGAACTGCTGCTCGGCCTGCACGTAGACGCGGTAGGCGCGGTTGTTGAAGTCGAAGTCGTTGACGTACTGCGAGCCGATGAACACCTGCAGCGCGTCGGTCACTTCGCGCAGCGGCACGCCGAGGCTGCGGGCGCGGTCGCGATCGATGGTGACCTCGAGCTGCGGATCGTTGGCGCGGAACTGCGAGAACGCGCCGACGACCTGGTTCGACTTGGCGGCGCCGCGCCGATCACCGCGCCCAGCGCCGGCGACAGGCCTGCGATCGGTCCGCCCGACTGGTCGAGGACCTGGAACTGGAAGCCGCCGAACGCCGACAGGCCCTGGATGGCCGGCGGCGGGAACACCACGACGTTGGCGCCCGGAGATGCCGCTGAGCGGGCCGCGCAGCCGGCCGAGCACCGCGTCGAGCGAGTGCTCGGCGCCCTGCGCGCTCGTCGTAGGGCTTGAGCCGCGTGAACATCATGCCGTTGTTCGGCGCGGCGCCGCTGAAGCTGAAGCCCATCACCGAGAACGCCGCCTGGATGTCCGGGTCCTTGTCCAGGATCTTCTCGATCTGCTCGGCGATCTTCGTCGTGTACTCGAGCGAGGCGCCGGCCGGCGCCTGGACGATGGTGAGGAAGTAGCCCTCGTCCTCGGCCGGCACGAACGACGGTCGGCACGGCGCGGAACAGCAGCCAGGTCGCGCCGAGCGAGGCCACGAAGAGCAGCGCCAGCATCGAAGCGGTGCGCCGATGGAGACCAGCGCAGCAGGCGGACGTAGCCGTTGGTGCCGCCGTCGATGACCCGGTTGACGCGCGGTGAAGAAGCGGCCGTGCGCGTGTGTCTCGCGGTCGAGCAGCAGCGCCGACAGCGCCGGCGTCAGCGTCACGGCGTTGAACACCGACAGCACCACGGCGAAGGCGATGGTCAGCGAGAACTGCTGGTAGAGGCGCCCGGTGGTGCCCGGGAAGAACGCGACCGGCACGAACACCGCGACCAGCACGAGGCCGATGACGACGACGGCGCTGAACACCTCGCGCATGGCGTCGTGCGCGGCCTGGCGGGCGCCCTTCTTGTACTCGCTCATGTGGCGCTCGATGTTCTCGATGACCACGATGGCGTCGTCGACGACGATGCCGGTCGCCAGCACGATGCCGAAGAGCGTCAGCGTGTTGATCGAGAAGTCGAACAGCTTGACGAAGGCGAAGGTGCCGATGAGCGACACCGGGATGGTGATGGCCGGGATGATCGTGCTGCGCCAGTTCTGCAGGAACAGGAACATCACCAGGATGACCAGCACGATGGCCTCGCCCAGCGTCTTGAGCACCTCGACGATCGACTCGCGGACGACGGCGACGTTGTCGAAGGCGAGCCGCCACTCGAGCCCGGGCGGGAAGTTGCGCTCGAGCCGCGCCATCTCGGCCATGACGCCCTGGTAGACCTCGAGCGCGTTGGCGGTCGGCAGCAGCTGGATGCCGACGCCCGACGCCGCCAGCCCGCGGAAGCGCAGGTTCGAGGCGTAGGTCTCGGCGCCGAGCTCGACGCGGCCGACGTCGCTGACGCGCACCAGCGCGCCGTCCGCGCCGGCCTTCACGACCACGCGCTCGAACTGCTCCACCTCGGTCAGCCGGCCCGCCGCGCGCACGCTGATCGTGAACATCTGGTCGGCGTCGGCCGGCGCGTCGCCGACCGCGCCGGCCGCGACCTGGACGTTCTGCTCGCGCAGCGCCGTCGTGACGTCGCCGGCCGTCAGGCCGCGCGCCGCCAGCTTCTGCGGATCGAGCCACAGCCGCATCGCGTACTTGCGCTCGCCGAAGATGAGGACGTTGCCGACGCCGGGCACGCGCTTGATGGCGTCGCGCACGTAGACGTCGAGGTAGTTGCTGATGAACGCCGTGCTGTAGCGGTTGTCCTCGGCAGTAGAAGCCGAGCCCGCCCATGAACCCGGCCGCTGTTCTTGGTGACGGTGATGCCGTTGGTGCGGACCTCGGCCGGCATGCGGCCGAGCGCCTGGTTGACGCGGTTCTGCACGTCGACCGCGGCCAGGTCGGGATCGCGGCCGATGTCGAACGTCACCGTGATCGTCGAGGCGCCGCTGTTGGTCGAGGACGAGGTGATGTAGGTCATCCCCTCGACGCCGTTGATGACCTGCTCGAGCGGCGTCGTCACCGCGCTCTCGACCGCCTGGGCGTTGGCGCCGGTGTAGAAGGCGTTGACGGTGACGGCCGGCGGCGTCGAGGTCCGGATAGCGCGCGATCGGCAGCGTCGGGATCGAGATCGCGCCGGCGAGGATGATGAGCAGCGAGCAGACGGTCGCCAGGACCGGCCGGCGGATGAAGACGTCGGACAGCATGGGTCAGGATTTCCCCGTCGGCCCGTTCGGTGGCCTTCACCGGCGCGCCGTCGCCGATCTTCTGGATGCCCGACACGATCAGCTTGTCGCCGGCCTTCAGGCCGCCCTCGACCACGTAGTCGTTGCCGACGACGGGGCCGAGCGTGACGCCGCGCTGACGCGCGACCGTCGCGCCCTTCTGGTCGGGCTCGGCGACGAAGGCGAAGTACTCGCCGTTGATGCGGTTCACCGCGACCACCGGCACCGTCACGCCCGGCTGCGTGCTCCACACCATCTGGACGCGCACGAACTGGTCGGTGCGGAAGCGCCCGGCCTCGACGTCGGCCTTGACCAGCACCGTCTGCATCGCGTCGTCGACGCTCGGCGAGACGAAGCCGACGCTGTAGGTGCCGCTGACCTTGCCCTGCTCGTCGAGGATGCGCAGCGGCAGGCCCGGCTTGAGGCCGGTGGCATCGGCCACCGGGATGTTCACGTAGACCTCGAGGCCGGCGTTCTGGTCGACCGTCGTCAGCACGGTCGCCGGCGTGACGCGATCGCCGACCCGCACCGGGATGTCGCCGACGATGCCGGCCGTCGGCGCCGTCACCCGGTAGTAGCCGAGCTCGACCTGCTGCTGGCGGATCTGCTCGTCGATGGCCTTGACCTGGGCCTCGGACGCGGCGAGCGCGGCGGCGGCCTGGTCGTATTCCATCTGCGAGCCGGCGCCGGCGTCGAGCAGCGTCTTGGCCCGCTCGGCCTGCTGCTTGGCCAGCCCGAAGTCGGCCTGGCGGGCCGCCTGCTGCGACTGCAGGGCCGACACCGACGCCTGCTGCCGCTCGGCGTCGATCTCGACCAGCACCGCGCCCGGCGCCACGCGGGCGCCCGACGTCACCGCGATGCGGCGGATGATGCCGTCGACCTGCGGCTGGATGGTCGTCGATCGCCGCGACTTCACCGTGCCGACGAACTCGCTGGTCCGCTCGACCGGCGAGTTGCCGAGGGTCACCGTCTCGACCGGCGTCGGCGGCGGCGCCGCGCCCGCGCCGGCCGGCGCCTGCCCGCCGCCGCATGCCGCGGTCGCTGCCGCGACCACTCCGGCCAGCAGGCAGCGCGACTGCCCCGCCGCGCCGTGTCCCCTGCCGCCATTCCCGTCCCGCTGTCATCGACCTCACGCGCCCTCCCGCCCCGAACATCCGAGCATACAGCACGGTCGCGGTACAATCCGCCGCAGGACCCCGCATCCTCATCCCAGGAGATACGACGCATGCGACGCGGTCTCGTCATTCCCTTCGTGATTGCCGCCGGCGCAGCGGCCATCGCCGCGCCGGCCGGCCTCACCGTCCAGGACCTGGTGGCGATGGATCGGCTGGCCGAGCTCGCCAGCTCGAGCGCCCACCAGCGGCTGGCCTTCACCGTCAGCACCCTCGATCGCGAGGCGAACCGCCGCCGCACCGACATCTGGACCGTCGATGCCAAGGACGGCGGAGCGCCGGTCCGCCTGACCGCCGACCCGGCCAGCGACACCAGCCCGGCCTGGAGCGCCGATGGTCAGACCATCTACTTCCTGTCGTCGCGCGGCGGCTCGTCGCAGGTCTGGCGGATGCCCGGCGGCGCAGGCGGGCGAAGCGACGCAGGTCACCAGGTATCCGCTCGACGTCGGCGCCTTCCAGCTGTCGCCGGACGGCAAGCAGCTGGCCGTCGCCCTCGAGGTCTTCATCGACTGCGCCGACCTGGCGTGCACCGGTCGACCGCGTCGCCGCCGACGAGAAGCGCCAGGCCACCGGCCGGCTCTACGACTCGCTGCTCTTCCGGCACTGGGACACCTGGAAGGACGGCCGGCGCTCGCACCTCTTCGTGGCGCCCGATCGAAGGCGAGCAGCCGCACCGGTCGACGTGATGAAGGGCATGGACGCCGACGCGCCGTCGAAGCCGTTCGGCGGCGCCGAGGAGTTCACCTTCACGCCGGACAGCCGCGGCCTCGTCTTCACCGCCCGCGACGCCGGCCGCGAGGAGGCCTGGTCGACCAACCTCGACCTCTGGGTCGCGCCGCTCGACGGCAGCCAGAAGCCGCGCAACCTGACCGCCGCCAACAAGGGCACCGACACCGGGCCGGTCTTCTCGCCCGACGGCACGCAGCTCGCCTACCGGTCGATGGCCCGCGCCGGCTTCGAGGCCGACACGCTGCGCATCATGCTGGTGAACTGGGGCGATCCCAGCGTGCCGCACCGCGTCGCTCGCCGAGACGTGGGATCGCTCACCGAACGAGCTGGTCTGGTCGAGCGACGGCAAGACGCTCTACGCCACCGCGCAGGACGTCGGCCAGCAGTCGCTCTTCGCCATCGACGTGGCGACGGGCACGGCCAAGGCGCTGCTGAACAAGGGCACCGTCGGCGGCCCGGCCCGCCTCACGACCGGCGCCGCCGACGCGATCGCCGTGCTCGTCGACGACCTCAAGTCGCCGGCCGAGATCCAGATCGTCTCGACGGACGCGTCCGCCGGCGGCGCCGGTCGTCCGCACCAGCTTCAACAAGGATCGCGCTCGCCGCATCGCGCTTCGGCGACGCCGAGCAGTTCTCGTTCAAGGGCTGGAACGACGAGACCGTGCACGGCTACGTCGTGAAGCCGGTCGGCTTCGAGGCCGGCAAGAAGTACCCGGTCGCCTTCCTGATCCACGGCGGGCCGCAGGGCTCGTTCGGCAACCACTTCCACTACCGCTGGAACCCGCAGACCTACGCCGGCGCCGGCTACGCCGCGGTGATGATCGACTTCCACGGCTCGACCGGCTACGGCCAGGCCTTCACCGACGCGATCCGCGGCGACTGGGGCGGCAAGCCGCTGAGTCGACCTGCAGAAGGGCCTCGACGCCGCGCTCGCGCAAGTACGCCTGGCTCGACGGCGAGCAGGTCTGCGCCCTCGGCGCGTCCTACGGCGGCTACATGATCAACTGGATCGCCGGCAACTGGCCGGACCGCTTCCAGTGCCTGGTCAACCACGACGGCAATCTCGACGAGCGGATGGCCTACTACGACACCGAGGAGCTGTGGTTCCCCGAGTGGGAGCACGGCGGCACGCCGTGGGAGAACCCGGCCGGCTACGCAAGCACAACCCGATCGACCACGTCGCCAAGTGGAAGACGCCGATGCTCGTCGTCCACGGCGGCCGCGACTACCGCGTCGTCGACACCCAGGGCATGTCGACCTTCACCGCGCTGCAGCGCAAGGGCATCCCGAGCCGGTTCCTCTACTTCCCGGACGAGAACCACTGGGTGCTGAAGCCGGCCAACAGCGTGCTGTGGCACGAGACCGTCCTCGGCTGGCTCGATCAGCTGGCTGAAGAAGACACCGCCGGCGAAGTGACGATCGCGCCTGGCGTCGATCGTGCACAGCGTGATCGACGGCGGCGCGTTCAGGCGGATCGGCAGCGCCGTGTAGCCGACGCCGCGGCTGACGAGGAGGGTGCGGCCCTCGTCGAGCGCGTAGCGGCCCGCCGTGTAGCGGCGCGAGAGCGGACCGCACGCGGTCAGCACCGGCCAGCCGTTCGGCAGGGCGATCTGGCCTCCGTGCGTGTGGCCGCACAGCGCCACCGCGAAGGGGTGGGCGCCGACGTCGAGCAGCCCGGACGGGGCGTGCATCAGCACGATGCGGACCGGCGCCGCCGCCGCGAACGCCGCGCCGGCGTCCGGCGCGCCCATCGTGTGATCGTCGAGCCCGCACAGGCTGATGCCGGCGAACGGGCGCCGGCAGGCGCACGCTCCGGTTGGTGAGCACCGTCACGCCGGCAGCCTCGAGCATCGCCGCCATCGCCGGACCATCGGAGTCGTGGTCGTGGTTGCCCAACACCGCGTAGCGGCCCAGTGGCGCCGGGATCGTGGCGAGGCGCGCCACCAGCGATGCGGCGTCGGCGGCGCGCAGGCTGACGAAGTCGCCGCCCAGCAGCACGAGATCGGCCCGGGCCTCGATCAGGCGGTCCACGGCCCGATCGATCAAGAGCGGCGGCGTGATCGGCCCAGCGTGAAAGTCCGACGCGAAGGCGATGCGCAGCGGGCGGCTCGGCGCGCAGCGCCGGCAGCACGATCTCGTGGCGTTCGACGTGTACGTCGGTGGCGCCCGGCAGCCAGCCCGCCAGGCGCGCCGCCCACGGCGACGGTGCCAGCGCCCGCTGTGCGTCGGTGACGAGCTGACGCCAGCGGGGGTAGTCCTGGGAGCTCGCCTGGTCCATGACCCGAGGCTAGCGGTCGAGCGTGGCCGAAATGCGGCAACTCGGCGGCGTATCCGAGAGAACGCTGCCGCGGAGGCCACAAGGCTGCCTTGCGAGCCGTCCGCGGCGACGTGTCGACGATCCGTCGCGGTCGATGGTCGATGCCCGAGGCGCTACGGCATCAGGTGCGCAGCGATCGGAAGCCGGCGCGAACCTCCGTCGAGAACAGCTCCGGCTGTTCCCAGGCGGCGAAGTGGCCGCCCTTGTCCAGCGTGTTGTAGTGGATCAGCTTGGGATAGGCCTGCTCCGCCCAGCTGCGCGGCGCCGGGTAGATCTCGTCCGGGAAGACGCTCACGGCGACCGGGATCGACGACGCCCTTGGCGCCGAAGAAGGCGAGCTTGTTCTCCCAGTAGAGACGGGCCGACGGAGAGCGCCGTGTTCGTCAGCCAGGAGAGCGTGATGTTGTCGAGGATGTCGTCGCGCGTCAGGCCCTCCGGCTCGCCGTCGAAGACGCGGGCGATCAGCGCGTAGCTCCGCGCGTCGTGGTCGAGGATCCAGGCGGCCAGGCCGACGGGCGAATCCGCGATGCCGTACAGCGTCTGCGGGCGCAGTCCCATCTCGTAGCGCGTAGGCGACGCCCTTGCTGTAGAAGAACTGCAGCTGCTCGAACGCGCGCGTCTCGTCCGGCGAGAGACCGGCCGGCGCGGGCGCGCCGGCTGGCAGCGCCTTGTCGATGTCGGCCGGAACGGCGCCGGGCATGTTGGTGTGGATGCCGAGCAGCCCGGGCGGCGCCTGCACGCCCATCTGCTCGGTGACGAGCGCGCCCCAGTCGCCGCCCTGCGCCACGTAGCGCGTGTAGCCGAGGCGCTTCATCAGCACCGCCCAGGCCCGGGCGATGCGGCTGCGGTCCCAGCCGGTCGCGGTCGGCTTGCCGGAGAAGCCGTAGCCGGGCATCGACGGGATCACGACGTCGAAGGCGTCCGACGCGTTGCCGCCGTGCGCCGTCGGATTGGTCAGCGGATCGATGATCTTCATCTGCTCGATGATCGAGCCGGGCCAGCCGTGCGTGACGATGATCGGCAGCGCGTTCGCGTGCTTCGAGCGGACGTGGATGAAGTGGATGTCGAGCCCGTCGATCTCGGTGATGAACTGCGGCAGCGCGTTCAGCCGCGCCTCGACCTTGCGCCAGTCGTAGTCCGTCGCCCAGTAGCGCGCGAGCTTCTGCATCGTCGCGAGCTGCACGCCCTGCGATGCGTCCGGGACCGTTTCCCGCTCGGGCCAGCTGGTCGCGTTGATGCGCCGCCGCAATTCGGCGAGCGCTGTGTCCGGCACGTTCACACGGAAGGGCCTGATGGCCGCCGCGTCGCTGACCTGTTCACTGCGTTGCTGCACCGCACTCGGGGTCATGGTGTCCACCTCCTGATTGTCGTGACCTATGGGCTCTGGCTCGTGAACGCTGACGGCACCGTCCGCGCCGGACGGGCCGCGCTCGAGCCGACCGCATGAGACCAGACGAGGGCCATCGGATCCATCAGACGAAGGTATGGCGACACCTTCGTATCGACCGCAGGTGCTGGATGGGTGGGCGGAAAGGACTATCGTTCGCTGCCAGCCATCCAGGGCCGCGCGAACTGGCGTCCGTCCTGATCGAAGACTTCATCGGCAAGAACGACGAGACGCGGCGGCCGCCGGCCCGGCACGCTAGCGCCCGCGGCGTGCCGCCTCGCCTGGCGGCGCGCCGTCGTTCCGGCGTCGTCGGCGGTCCGCCCGTCAGCGCTTCGGCGCCTTGGCGACGTGCGTGCCGGTCCAGGCCAGCATCAGGTCGGCGATCTGCAGGTTGTTGGCGTCGAGCATCATCATGTGCGTCGTGCCGAGCATCTTCATGTCGTCCAGCTTGAAGTAGTCGGCCTTGGCGGTCCCCTGCTTCGCGGCCCGGCGCCTGGTGAACGCGTCGACGTTCTCCTGGCACTGCTGGCTGGTGCCGGCGTAGTCGCCCTTCACCACCAGGTAGGGAATGGCGTCGAAGTCGGCCGCGGTCAGGCCGCTCTGCGCCAGCGAGCAGCCGCCCTCGATGGTGATCAGGCCCTTGACCAGACCGAGCTTGCCCTTCTCCTTGAGGATGCGGACGGCGTGGTGCCCCATGATCCCTGACTGCGAATGCGTGGCGATCACCGCCCCGCCGAGGCGCTCGACGAGCAGTGCCAGCGCCTGCGGAGTCCAGGTCTGGGCCGGGGCCAGGTTCTGCGGCGTGCAGGTCGCGCAGGTCGATCCGGGCAGCGTGACCTCGGCGTTGGGCAGCAGCTGCTTGTAGTACGCGCCGGCCGCGTCGGTCGGGAACAGCGGCGCGACGTGCGCCTTCTTCGGATCCACCGGTTGCGGATCACCGGCGTCGGCGTGCTTGATCAACCTGTCCGCCGGTGGCCAGCGTCGATCCCGCCGGCAGCATGTGGCCGAACCAGAACGTCCACGCCTGCGTGTCGCTGATGCGGCCGAAGTTCGGGAGCAGCGCTGCGGCCCCGGCGGCGTCGCCGGCCAGCGCCTTGGCGCGCGCCTCGTGCAGCACCGAATGATCGAACCCCGATCGGCCGCGGCCCGCCTGATCGACGACGTAGGTCGCCACACCCTTGCGGACGAAGTAGGGGTACCAGCCCTCGCGCTCGTCGGGCGTCGACTCGAGGGCGGCCCCGCTGTGGGTCGAGCCGTGCACCATGATCACCGGCCAGCCCGGTCCCTTGATCTTGGCGGGGATCTGGAACTGCACGTACATCTGGCCGATGGTGATCTGCTGCGGCGTCGGCGCCGGCGGCGTCTGTCCCGGCGGCGCGCCGGGGATCGAGGCGAACTCGCTGATCTTGGTCACGCCGCCGATGAAGAAGCTGCCCTGGTCGGCGAGGGTGACGGGGCCGCCGGTGAAGCGCTTCTGCGGCGTCTGCGCGGCCGCGTCATGGATGACCGCCAGGCCGGCGAACGCGGCCAGGGCGAGGGCGAACGAACGTGGCAAGGTACGCATCGCCAGCACATACGGCCGCCTCGCCGTTTTCCGTGACGCGCCGATCCAGAATGCGCGATGCCCTCCCTGGAGCCGCAGCCCGCGGCGACCCTGGTCGCGATCGCCGGGCTGTTCGCGACGGTCCTGGCCCTGTGGATACGACCCTGGTGGGTGCTGCTCGCCGCGCTGATGGTGACGGCAGTCGCGGCGGTGTCGACCTTTCGGCGCACCGAGGCGCCCTGGCAACGGCTGCTCGCCTTCGCCGTGGTGGCCGTGATGGCGGGGCTCCTTGCCGCCCACGCCATGTCCGGGTTCCAGAACCCCGTCGTCCTGCGCGACGTCGTCCTCTCCCCTGGCGCGATGCCGTACACGCAATACGTCAACGTCGACAAGACGCTCGCCGGCGTCCTGATCCTCGCGATCGGGTCGTTCGCACCGCTCCGCCCGGTCGGCGGACTGGCGCGCGGCGCTCGGGCGGGCGGCGCCGATCGTCGGGTCGACCATCGCAGTCGTCATGGCCGCGTCGCTCGCGTTTGGCTTCGTGCGGTTCGAGCCGCGGTGGACCCCTGTGTTCTGGGTGTGGGCGCCGATCAACCTGCTGCTGACGTGCGTCAGCGAGGAGGCGCTGTTCCGCGGGTTCCTGCAGCGCGAGGTCGGGTCGGCGATGGCCGGTCGCGCCTACGCGGGCGTCGGTCGCGGTGGCGGTCAGCGCGCTCGCCTTCGGCCTGGCCCACGCCGGCCGGCGGCTGGCGCTACGTGGTGCTGGCCACCCTCGCCGGCAGCGGCTATGCGCTGGCGTCTATCAGCGAAGCGGACGGGTCGAGACGTCGATCCTCACCCACTTCGCGGTGAACGCCACGCACTTCCTGCTGTTCACGTATCCCGCGCTGGCTCAGGCCAGGCCGGCTTCGGCGAACCTCGCCGTCAGCTCGCCGCGCCGCGCCGCTACGGCCGCCGTGGTGTCCTCAACACAGCACCTCGACGACGAAGCCGCCCGGCGCCTTCACGTAGAAGGTCCACGCGTGCGAACGGGCCGGCGGATCGGCGTCGAAGCCGTCCGCGGTCAACCGCGCGTGCAAGGCATCGACCGCGGCCTCGGTCGGCTGGATGAAACCGATGTGGAACGTCCCCGGGTAGTCGGCGGTGCGCGCCTTCATCAGGGTCAGGACCATGCCGCGATTGTCGAACAGCACGACGAAGCTCGGGTGGTCGGCGGCGCCGGTGGGCTCGCCGCTGTAGGGGTTCGTGTGCGCCTGCAGGCCGAAGTACGTCTCGAGGAAGCGCCGCGCCGCCGGCACGTCGGTGACGGCCAGATTCAGGTGGTTCAGAATCATGCGTCGACGCGACTCGCGGTCACCGCCGGCGACACCCGCAGCTCGAACCGGGCGCCGGCGGGATCGCTGGCCGTGCCGGCCGGCTGGAATCCGCTGCGCTCGAGGACGCGGACCGAGGCCGGGTTGGCCCATTCGGTCTCGGCCGCGATGACCGTCACGTCCGGCTGGACGAAGGCCCACGTCGCGAGGCCTCGCACCATCTCGGTGGCGTAGCCGCGGCGCTGGAACTCGGGCAGGACGGAATACCCCATCTGCACGACGCCGTCCTCCGGCGGGCCCAGAAAGCCGCCGCCGCCGACCAGGACCAGGCCCGAGAGACTGGTGTCGCGGCACAGCCCGTACCAGCCGAACCAGCCGACGCGATCCGGCGCCGCTTCCAGCCAGCCGAGAAACAGCGGCAAGGCGTCGACGACCGTCGCGGGCGGCCACGCGTCGGGCACCACGGCGCCGAGCAGGTCGGCGAACGCGGCACGGTCGTGCAGCTCCGCTCGCGCCAGGGCCACCGTGGCCGGCACGAGGGTCAAGCGTCGGGTGACGATCATTCGACAGGGCCCATGGCCCCGCCAGTCTACCCCTGTCTACGTTTTCTACGCCCGGACACGCTCGGCGCGCGCGCGGCCGAACGTCTGTGTCGCGTAGCCGACGATGAGGCCGACGATCGAACCGGGGATCATGATCTCGAGCCAGTAGTGCCCGCCCTGCTCGTTGGGCATCGCCGCGATCAGGAAGGCGAAGAAGGCCGACACCACCAGGCCGACGATCATGCCCTTGGCCAGCGACGGCACGCGCGTGGCGTACCAGCCGACGATGGCGCCGACGATCAGGCCCTTGACGGTCGAGCCGATGACGATGCCCATGATCTGCGGCGCCGTCTCCGGCGCGGAGACCAGGGCGGTCAGGCCGTCGAAGGCGCCCAGCACGGCGCCCAGCAGCAATCCAAGCACGGGTTTGTTCATGTGTCTCTCCTCGCGATCCCTCTTACACGCGGCGGGCGGCGGCCTTTAGCCGCCGCTGCAGCCAGGCGAACAGCGCCCGCATCATCAGGTAGGCCGCGACCAGCAGGATGAACGTGCGGTAGCGATCGAGGAAGCGGCCGGCGCGCTCGAACACCGACTCGGGATGCGCGAGCACGGCGAGGCCGGCGCGATAGCGCGCGAGGTCCTCGACCAGCGCCCCGGCATCGGCATAGCGATCTGCCGGCGCGTCGGCGAGGCAGCGGACCACGATCGCGCGCAGCCGCCGGGACGGCGTGGGCCGCCGGGCCGACAGGCCGCGCGCGATGCCGTCCGCGTCGGCCGGCGCGGTGGTGCCGGTCAGCAGCCAGTAGCAGCAGCGCGCCCAGCGAATAGACGTCGGCGGCGGGCCCCGCCGTCGCGGCGTCGCCGCGCTGCTGCTCCGGCGCCATGAAGCCGGGCGTCCCGATCCGCGTCCCGGACGCGGTCCCGGATGCCGTCCGGGAGTCGTCCCGGACGCCGACGTCGCCCGGAGTCCGTCCCGGACGACGGCCGGTTTTCCGACGACAGCTCATCGGTATCGCACAGGATCTTCGCCACGCCCCAGTCGAGGACCAGCACCTCGCCGAAGGCGCCGACCATGATGTTCGACGGCTTGAGGTCGCGATGGACGACGCCGGCGGCGTGGGCGAAGGCGACGGTCTCGGCGATGCGCTCGAAGACGGCGAGGCGCGGCGGCCTCGCCGGCGAGCGCCGCGGCGTGCTGCGGCAGCGTCTCGCCGCGCACGTACTTCATCACGTAGAACCAGCGGCCGTCGTCGAGCGCGCCGGCGTCGTGCACCGGCACGATCCCCGGATGCTCGAGGTGGGCCAGCACCCGCGCCTCCTGGCGCAGCCGCGCCTCGAGATCGCTCGACGGCGCCGGCGCGTTCGACACCTTGATCGCGACCTCGCGCTCGAGCCGCCGATCGTAGGCGGCGTAGACCGTGCCCATGCCGCCGCGGCCGATCGGCCGGCGGATCTCGTAGCGATCCGGCGGCAGCGCCGGCCACGTCGCCGCCTCGCGGAGCCGCGCGATCGCGCCGTCGGCGAGCCGCTCCCCGCCGCCCGCGCCACGGCAGGTCACGGCTCGATCTCCAGGCCGAAGATCTCGCGCGCCTCGCGGCGATACTCGTCGTCGGTCGCCGAGAGCGCGCGCAGGTGGCCGAGCGCGAGGTCGCGAAACTGGCGCCGCGCCGCGTGCAGGTGGTTGGTCACCTGGCTCACGCTGATGCCCAGTCCGGCCGCGACGCTGGCGTAGCTCGTCTCGGACGCCGGCGCGAGATCGTGGCGCTCGAAGACGCGGAAGACGACGTCGCGACCGGCCGCGGCGCAGGCGGCCTGCAGCGACGCCACGGCGCGCGCGAACAGGAAGCGCACCGTCTCGTCGTGGAAGAAGCGATCCGGGTCGGCGACTCGGCCGCGCCATCGTCGTCCAGCTCGCGCTCGGCGCCGGGGAAGTCGAGCGACAGCAGCGCCGCCCCGCCGCCGCGCTTCTCGGCGGCCGCCGCCTTGCGCAGGTTCTGGACGAAGCGATCGAGGCAGACGCGCAGGAACGTGCGGAACTTCGACTGCGCCGGGTCGTAGCGCTCGACGTACTGCTTCTCGAAGGCGGTCGCGAAGAACGCCTGGACGGCGTCCTCGGCCTCCTCGGGCGTCAGCCGCCACTGCAGCCGCAGGTAGTGGTAGCTCGGCTTCCAGTAGCCCGCGGCGAGGTCGCCGAAGGCCTCGCGGCGGATGCCGTCGTCGGCGCTGCGCACCCGCTCGAGCACCGACCGCCGCGTCGCCGGGAACCGCATGGCGGCCAGCCTATGGCACCGGACCGGTCGGCGACGGTCACATGACCTCGACGAGCAGCTCGGTGCCGGGCGCTGCATGACCTCGCGGACGCGCCGGAGCACCTTGCTGGCCGCGTTGCGCTCCGCTTCCGGCAGCGGCGCGGCCAGCAGCCGCAGCAGCTCCGGCTCGAGCTTGGCGCACCGCGTCGCGTCGAGCCGCGTCTGGTCCTTCTTGTCGACCCTTCGCAGGCTGGTCACGCCGGCGAGCCAGTCGAAGAGCGTGGCCGGGAGCCACAGGCAGGGCGGACGCCGATCGTGCAGGCCCCAGCTGACGAAGTGGCAGTACCGGACCGTCACGAAGGCCACCGCCTTCTCGTCCTCGGAGGGGCTGCCCGGCCCCGGAACGAATCGTCGTCGCCATCCATCGGCGTCCAGCATACACGCGGCACCGACCCGGGCGTCACCTCCCGGTGCTGGGGCATGCCCCGTGCATCCGCGACTCGCTCCGAGCAACGGCCACGAGACTGCTCCGATCCCGGGTCCGGCGGAGCTCGCGGATCGGCTAGGCGGGAGAGAGGATCTGGAGCGAGACGGCCTGGAGGTAGTCCTTGGCCTTCACCCGGTAGGCGGTCATGTGGGGCGCGGCGGAGTGCGCCTTCAGGGCGGCGACGTCGCGCCATTTCTCCACCACCACACGATGTCGGGCCGAGCCGGCGCTGGACCACGAGGTCGGTGGCCGCGTCGACGGCGGCGCCGACGACCCAGCTGTCCTCGGCGAGGACGGCGGGGACGTTGGCGTTGAACACCTCGAGGAATTGCGGGCGTGTGCCGGGATTCAAGGACACGGTGGCAAGCACGTGAATCATGGCCGGCAGTATACGCAAGCGGTCGTGATCTGCCAGGATGCGCGGATGCGTGTCCCCGCCCTTGCCGCCCGCCTGACCGCCGTCGGATGACCCGATTGGATCAGCCCCGATCGGGTCGGCCCCGATCGGATCTTCACCGTCCGCCGCCGCGCCGGCCGCCGCCGATCCGCTGGTCCACACCTACTCCATCGTCGCCCGCGACCCGGCGACCGGCGAGATGGGCATCGCGGTGCAGTCGCACTGGTTCTCGGTCGGCTCGATCGTCACGTGGGCCGAGGCCGGCGTCGGCGTCGTCGCCACGCAGTCGCTGGTCGATCCCGCCTACGGCCCGAAGGGACTCGAGCTGATGCGGCAGGGCGGTGACCGCGCCCAAGGCGCTGGCGCAGCTCGTCGCCGCGGACGCCGGGCGCAACGGCCGCCAGGTGGCGATGGTCGACGCGGCCGGGGCGCCGTCGACGCCTACACCGGCTCGCATGCGATCGCCGCGGCCGGCCACCCACGTCGGCGCGCAGTACCTCGTCCAGGCCAACATGATGGGCAAGCCGACCGTCTGGCCGGCGATGGCCAAGGCGTTCGAGGCCGCCACCGGTCCGCTCGCCGATCGCCTGATCGCGGCGCTCGAAGCCGCCGAGCGCGAAGGCGGTGACGTCCGCGGCCGGCAGTCGGCGGCGCTGATCGTGGTCAAGGCCAAGGGCACCGGCAAGCCGTGGGTCGGCGGCGATCGCACCTTCGATCTGCGCGTCGACGATCATCCGCAGCCGGTCGCCGAGCGAAGCGGGTCGTCGCCCTGCAGAAGGCCGACACGCACGCCAACCGCGGCGACGAGCTGATGACGGAGAAGAAAGTGGAGGCGGCGCTGCAGGAGTATGCGGCGTCGGCGGGGATCGCGCCCGAGACGTCGAGCTGCCGTTCTGGCAGGCGGTGACGCTGGCTCATCGGCAAGGAAGCCGAGGCCGCACCATCTTCACGGCCGTCTTCGCCAAGGGGCCGATCCGGGCCGAGCTGCTCGCGCGGCTCCCTGCCGCCGGCCTCTTCCCCGACGACAAGGCGCTGATTGCCCGGATCGGGGCCTCAACCGCAGGCAGCGGCCGCGGGCGGCGCCGGGCTGCCCGGGGCTGAGGGCGCCGTCGTCGGACACGACGAAGACGTCGCGATCGGTCGCCACCAGCACCACCGCGTCGCCGACCGCGAGGCGCAGGTGATCGCAGGCGTCCGGCGACAGCTCGACGAGGTCGCGTCGCCCCACGCCGTCCGCAGATCGACGCGGACGATTCGGGCGGCGCGGTGCACGTGGACGATAGTCGCCGGGAAGCCGGGCGTGCCGCTCGCGGCCGGCTCTATGGCGACCGAGTGCGGCCGAACGTAGAGCTTGCCGCTGCCGGGGGCCGGCGCGCGGCCAGCCGGCACGTCGAGCGGAACCTTGCCGACCATGCGCGACCGTCCTCGATCCGGGCATGCAACACGTTGACGTGGCCGAGGAAGTCGATCACGAAGGCGTCGCCGGCTGGTCGTAGACCTCGTCCGGGGTGCCGACCTGCTCGATCTTGCCGTGGTTCATCACCACCACGCGATCGGCGACCTCGAGCGCCTCTTCCTGGTCGTGGGTGACGAACACGCTGGTCACGTGCATCTCGTCGTGCAGCCGGCGCAGCCAGCGCCGCAGCTCCTGGCGCACCTTGGCGTCGAGCGCGCCGAACGGCTCGTCGAGCAGCAGCACCTTCGGCTCGACCGCCAGCGCGCGGGCCAGCGCGACGCGCTGCCGCTGGCCGCCGGAGAGCTGCGACGGGTAGCGCTGCGCCAGCCCCTCGAGCTGCACCAGCGTCAGCAGCCGCTGCACCGAGGCGCGGATGTCCTTCTGGACGGTCGCAGCCGCCGCGGCCGGACGCGCAGGCCGAAGGCGACGTTCTCGAACACCGTCATGTGGCGGAACAGCGCGTAGTGCTGGAACACGAAGCCGACGTGGCGCTCGCGCACGCCGTCGCCGGTGGCGTCGTCGCCGTCGAAGCGCGATGCGTGCCCTGAGTCCGGCGGCTCGAGGCCGGCGATGATGCGCAGCAGCGTGGTCTTGCCCGAGCCGGACGGGCCGAGCAGCGCGACCAGCTCGCCCGACGCGGACGTCGCAGGTTGACGTCGTCGAGGCGCGGTGAAGGTGCCGAAGCGCTTGCTGACGTTGCGGACTTCGATGCGACATGACGTACTCGCTCCGCGGCGCTGGCGCGCAGCGCGGCTCGCGCGGCGTTCGCACCAGGCTCTTGAGCAGCAGGGTGACGACGCGCCAGCAGCGTCAGCAGCGAGGCCACCGCGAACGCGGCCGCGAAGTTGTACTCGTTGTAGAGAATCTCGACGTGCAGCGGCAGGGTGTTGGTCTGGCCGCGGATGTGGCCGGAGACCACCGACACCGCGCCGAACTCGCCCATCGCGCGCGCGTTGCACAGGATCACGCCGTAGAGCAGCGCCCCAGCGGATGTTGGGCAGGGTGACGCGCCAGAACATCTGCCAGCCGCTGGCGCCCAGCGACGAGCGCCGCCTCCTCTTCGTCGGCTGCCCTGCGCCTGCATCAGCGGGATCAGCTCGCGCGCGACGAACGGGAAGGTCACGAACGGTCGTCGCCAGCACGATGCCCGGCACGGCGAAGATGATCTTGATGTCGTGCTCCGGCAGCCACGGCCCGAACAAGCCCTGGGCGCCGAACAGCAGCACGAAGATCAGGCCGGCGATCACCGGCGAGACCGCGAACGGCAGGTCGATCAGCGTGATCAGCGCGCTCTTGCCGCGGAAGTCGAAGCGCGCGATCGCCCAGGCGGCGGCGACGCCGAACACCACGTTCAGCGGCACCGCGATGCAGCCGTCGAGCAGCGTGAGCCAGAACGGCCGACCAGCGTGTCCGGCGTCGGCTGAGCGCCGTCGAAGTAACGCGCCGACGCCGCTTGCAGAAGGCCTGAGCGAACACGACCGACAGCGGCAGCAACAGGCAGCGACGCCCAGGAACAGCAGCGGCGATGCCGATGAGCAGCGGCGCGCACCCACGGCGCTGCCGCGGCGACGTCGCTGGGCGGCGTGCCGGCACGTGCGTCGCCGGCTGGCGATCATGCCGCTCATGCCTCGGCGCCTCGCTGGCCCAGCGCTGCAGCAGGTTGATGGCCGAGCAGCAGCACGAACGAGACGCACCAGCATCACGGCCGCGATCGCCGTCGCGCCGGCGTAGTCGTACTGCTCGAGCTTGGTCATGATCAGCAGCGGCGTGATCTCGGTCTTGCATCGGCATGTTGCCGGAGATGAAGACGACCGAGCCGTACTCGCCGAGCGCGCGCGCGAACGCCAGCGCGAAGCCGGTGAGCGAGCGCCGGCAGCAGCGCCGGGCAGGATCACGCGCCGGAACGTCTGCCAAGCGGCTCGGCGCCGAGGCATGGCCGCGGCCTCCTCGACCTCGGCGTCGAGCTCCTCGCAGCACCGGCTGCACCGTGCGCACGACGAACGGCAGGCCGATGAAGGTCAGCGCGAGCGATCGATGCCGAGCGGCGTGAACGCGACCTTGATGCCGAGCGGCTCGAGGTAGCTGCCCGAGCCAGCCGTTGCGCGCGTAGACGGCGGTCAGCGCGATGCCGGCCACGGCGGTCGGCAGCGCGAACGGCAGGTCGACCAGCGCGTCGACGCATGCTGCGGCCCGGGAACGGGTAGCGCACCAGCACCCAGGCCACGAGCAGCGCCGAACACGGCGTTGATCGCCGCCGCCGCCGCCGAGCGCCGCCGAAGCGTCAGCCGGTACGCGGCGAGCGCGCGCGGCGGTCGACGACCGCCTCGCAGAAGCGCGGCGCCGCTGCATGCTCGACGCTTGCAGGAACAGCGCGGCCAGCGGGATCAGCACGAGCAGGCTCAGGTAGAGTCAGCGGTGAAGCCCAGCGTCAGGCCGAAGCCGGGCAGCACACGCCGCGCGCGCCTGCACGCCCGAGCCGGGCGCCTGCGACGCTGCGCTCAGCGACCCTCCTGGTTTTCGGCTTGTACGATCTGGTCGAACATGCCGCCGTCGTCGAAGTGCGTGCGCCTGGGCCTTGGCCCAGCCGCCGAACAGCTCGTCGATCGTGAACAGCTCGATGCTTCGGGAACTGTCGCCGCGTGCTTGGCCAGCGACGTCGGCGTTGCGCGGGCGGTAGTAGTGCTTGGCGGCGATCTCCTGGCCTTCGGGCGTGTACAGGAACTTCAGGTACGCCTCGGCGACCGCGCGCGTGCCGTGCTTGTCGACGACCTTGTCGACGACGGTCACCGGCGGCTCGGCCAGGATGCTGAGCGACGGCACGACGATCTCGAACTTGTCCGTGCCCAGCTCCTTGACGCGCGAGGAGCGCCTCGTTCTCCCAGGTGAGCAGCACGTCGCCGATGCCGCGCTCGCACGAAGGTGGTGGTCGAGCCGCGCGCGCCGGAGTCGAGCACCGGCACGTTCTTGAAGAGCGTCGTGACGAAGGCCTTGGCCTTGGCCTCGTCGTCGCCGGGCTGCTTGAGCGCGTAGCCCCACGCCGCCAGGTAGTTCCAGCGCGCGCCGCCGGAGGTCTTCGGGTTCGGCGTGATGACCGCCACGCCGGGCTTCGCCAGGTCGTCCCAGTCCTTGATCCCCTTGGGGTTGCCCTTGCGCACCAGGAACACGATCGTCGAGGTGTAGGGCGTGCTGTTGTTGCGGCAGCCGCGTCTGCCAGTTGGCGGGAATCAGCTTGCCTGGCGTGGCGAGCGCGTCGATGTCGTAGGCGAGCGCCAGCGTCACGACGTCGGCCTCGAGGCCGTCGATCACCGCGCGCGCCTGCTTGCCGGAGCCGCCGTGCGACTGCTTGATGGTGACCTTCTGGCCGGTCTTGGCCTTCCACTGCTTGGCGAAGGCGGCGTTGATCGCCTGTAGAGCTCGCGGGTCGGGTCGTAGGAGACGTTGAGGAGCGTGACCGGCTTGCCCTGGGCGGCCGCCGGCGCGGCGCCAGGGAGGAGCAGGGCCGCCACGGCGGCCAACGACGAAAGCAGGAACGAACGACGCATGATGCTGACACCTTTCCGGGCCGACGGCCCGAGTTGAACGGCCCGATCGCGACGGGCGAGGATGGGCAGAATCAGAAGGCAATCTGGAACCGCGTGAAGAGGGCGTGCTCGTCGGGCCGATCGGCGCCGGCGGCGGCGCCGCGCTCGAACGCCGTGCGCTCGTAGTCGGCGGCGATCTTCACGTTGCGATTGAGATACCAGTTGAGGCCGACGCCGGCGGCGGTCGCCTTGCGCGCGACCTGATCGAGGTTGGCGAACACCGGGAACGCGCGCGTCGTCGACGGTCAGCGCGTTGGCGCGGGCCACGATCTCGAAGGCGCCCCACGCGCCCTTGGAGGGATCGAACGCCTTGCGCGGCGCGATCGCCCGGCCGGTCGCCGTCTCGCCGGTCAGCACCCACGAGCCGGTCGCCTGCCAGGACTGCCTGCTCGACGCGGTCGGCCATCGCGGCGCGCCGCACCGCCTGCTCGCGACCGCGACGTACTCGGCCTGCAGCCCGAGCTGGCCCAGGTAGTACTGGCCGAAGGCGGTGACGCGCGACCGCCGGCCGTCGGCGATGGTGGTGTTCGGCGCGGTGCCGTCGGTGCGATAGCGGAACCACACCAGCTGACCGCCGCTGCGGATCTGGGCCAGCGCCGGCGCGGCCAGCGTGCCGATCTCCCGGCCGCCGCTGGCGCCGACGCCGAACAGCAGCGTCTGCAGCGGCGACTTCGTGTCGGCCTTGAACGGCGTGAAGACCACCCGGCCGACGACGTCCTTGCTGTCGGCCGCGTCGACGTCGCCGCTGCCGCCGTCGACGACGCCGTTGAAGACGCCGAGGTTGTAGGCCAGCCACGGCGCCAGCTCGCCGTAGGCCTGCACGCCGACGTCGCGGTTCGGCACCAGCGCCGTCGGCAGCGCGCGCTCGATGAACAGGATGTCGGTCGCCGACAGCAGGCGCTCCTGGCCGAGCGGCGGCTTCTGCTTGCCGGCGCGCAGGTTGAAGACCTTCGAGAAGCGCGCGTCGACGTAGGCGTCCTGCACCACCGCGGTGCCGCCGCCGAAGTCGCTCATGACGCGGAAGTCGAAGATCTTGAAGAAGGTCGCCTCGAGGATCGGACGGGCCCGGCGCACGATGAAGGTGTCGAGGCCGCGGTTGTCGTCGTCGTCGCCGTAGTAGCGGCTGTCGGCGTGCAGGTAGCCGCGGATGCGGACGCGGAAGGCGCTGTCGGCGGAGCGGATCTCGAAGCCGCCGGCGCCGGCGGCGACGGCCGGCGCGGTCGCCTTGGCGGCGTCCGCCGCCTCCTTCTCGATCTCGATCTGTCGCGCCAGGATGCGGATCTGCTGATCGAGCTCCTGGATCTTCTCCTCGGCCGTCTTCGGCGTCTGATCGGCGGGCGTCCGGCGGGCTCTGCCGCGGGCGCCGGGCCGGCCGGAGCGGCTGCGCGGCGGCGGGTCGGGCGACGGCGAAGCAGGACGGCGCGAGCGCGAGCGGGCGCGGCGGCGACGAACGAACGACGGAACATGGATCTGGACTCCTCGACGGACACACGTCCATCGCGATGGCGGCACACGACCGCCGTCGACATGGACGCCGACGGCGATCACGGGCGCGAGTCGGACGGACGGAGACAGAGCCTCCGCACGGCGCTCACGCGAACTCGGTGGTGAGGAAACGAATGGCCCGTGCCGGCGGCGGACGCCGCGGCGACGAGCTACTTACAGGTGCAACGACAACACGCCGAGGCCGGGCGGCCTCCGGGCGTAACGCCCCCGACTGTGTGGACGGGGGCCGTGGGCGGGAAATAGGCGTGGAGGAACGCGCTCCGCTCATGACCCGGTCAGCGTAGCACGACTCGGCAGCGGCGCAACCCTGCTGTTTCCGCCATGGCGCGCCGTCAAGCCGGCAAAACCCGGCAACGGCAAGAACGCGGCCCGTAGCGACGGAAGAACTCCGGAGCCGTCGGGGACGACTCCGGAGTGGGGAGGGACGAGCGGGCGGCTACTCGTTGTTGTTCGAGGTGCCGGCGCCGCCGCTGATCGTCGGCAGCTCGAAGCCCTTGCGATACGTCGCGCGTCAGCAGCGCGCTCGCTTCCTTGTCGTTGGCGATCGTCTCGTTCTTCGGGTCGAAGGTCAGCGCCCGGCCGACGCGGTAGGAGATGTTGGCCAGGTGCGGCAGCGTCGAGGACAGGTGCCCCTCGAGCACGTCGCACGTCAGCAGCTTCGGATCGTCGGCGCGGATCGCGTCGACGAAGTTCTGGTAGTGCGGGTACTCGATGCTGGTCAGCACGCGCGGATCGCTGCCGCGTCGAGCCGGCCGCCGCACCGTCCGAGCCCGGCCCCTTCTCCATCTTGCGGCCGAGGAACGACTGCCACTTGCGGCCGTCGGCGTCGATCCAGAGATAGCCCTCGGAGCCGTAGAAGATGTTGCCGATCTCGACCGGCCCTTCGGCGTTGGTCGCCTGGCCGCGCGTCGCGAACTCCATGATCACGCCGTCGGCGTACTCGTAGGTCGTGGTCTGCAGGTCGGGCGTCTCCTGCGAGGCCTCCGGACCGAAGTAGCCGCCGACCGACTTGATCTTGACCGGGTGCTCCTGCTTGCCGAGGCCCCAGCGCGCGATGTCGAACTGGTGCGGGCCCTGGTTGCCGGTGTCGCCGTTGCCGTAGTCCCAGTGCCAGTGCCAGTTGTAGTGGAACCGGTTGCGGTTGAACGGCCGCGCCGGCGCCGGTCCGAGCCACAGGTCGTAGTCGACCTTGGCCAGGTAGGCCGCGTCGTAGATCGGCTCGACGGTGTTGGTCGCTTCGTTCAGCTTGTACTGCTCGCCCGGCCGCATCGGACCGTCCGGGTACTTGCCGATGCCGGGACGCGGCTTGAAGCACAGGCCGCGGGCCATGTAGACCTTGCCGATGCCGCCGCCCTTGATGAACTCGATGGCCTTGATCACGGCCGGCCGGCTGCGGTTCATCGTGCCGACCTGCACGATCTTCTTGTAGCGCGCCGTGGCCTGCACCATGCGGCGGCCTTCGACGACGGTGTGGCTCGACGGCTTCTCGACGTAGACGTGCTTGCCGGCCTGCAGCGCCCAGATCGTGGCGAGGGCGTGCCAGTGGTTGGGCGTCGCGATGATGACCGCGTCGACGTCCTTGTCGTCGTAGACCTTGCGCAGGTCCTGCTCGAAGCCCGGGCTTGTAGGTCGCGACGCTCGGCGAGCGCCTTGTCGTCGAGCCGCAGCCGGCCGACGTTCTCGTCGACGTCGCAGAGCGTCTTGATCTCGACGTTGGCCAGCTTGGCGAAGCCGCGCTTGACCGAGTTGCCCTGGCCGCGGACGCCGATGCTGGCGACCACGACGCGGTCGTTGGCGCCGATGATCCGCGGATTGATGTGCGGCGCCGCACTCACTTCAGCCGGCGTCAGCAGGTTCGCCCCTGCCGTGAGACCCGCGACCGCGCCGAGCGTTGCCGTGAACTGCCGCCGCGAGATCTCGCGACCGTTGTCGTTGCCTGCCACCACACACCTCCTGCGGGCGCGCGGACGCCGCCCGCAGGCGGTCGGAGCGCACACCCGGAAACCAGTGAAGAAGGTGGAGTATACCGCGCGGCCGCGCGCCGACGCGCGGCCGAGGCGGCCCAGGCGCGGGGCCGCGCGGGCTACTGGCGGCGGCGTTCGGCTTCGATGGCCCAGGCGGGCGATTCGTAGTGGGCCGCTACAATCAGGGCTTCCGTGATCTTGATGCCCAGGTTCTCGCCGTTGGTCTGCCACTTGGCGCCGATGGTGGCCTTGCCGGTGCGCAGCGCCGTCATCTCGTAGCCCTTGTGCTGGCCGTTGGCGAACGGGTAGGCATAGCGCTCGACCTCGAGGGCCGGGCTGCCGTATTCGCCGCCGAGGACCTTCCGCATCTCGCGGTAGACGTCCATCGTCGAGCCTTCCTCGGTCGGCAGCGACACCAGCACCTTGGTCAGGCCCTGCTCGCCGAACAGGGCGATGACGATGGCCGGCCGGTCGTTCAGCTGGCCGAGGAACACCAGGTCGCCGCCTGCGGCCTCTTCCTCGAACTGGAAGCCGTGCGCCGCGAGGGCCGTCCGCGTCTCGGCGATCGACGCGCCCCAGCGGGTGCCGGCGAAGGGTAGGACTGCGCCGCGGCGTCGGCGACCAGCGACGGCCGGCGCGGCGTCGGCGGCGCCAGCGTGAACAGCGCGCCGCGGAAGCGACGACGCCGGCGACCTGCGCGGTCAGGCTGAAGAAGGCGAGGCTGAGGACCGTGTGCACGTTCCGACAATCGGCACACGCTCCGCGCAAGGCCAACACAGCCTTGTTTGCTCAGCGGCTGTCGCTGCCAGACCGGCGGCGTTTCGTGCACTGCTGGGCTAGTGATGTGCCGGCTCGCGACGCCCGGGTCAGCTCGGTCGATGCTGACGGTCTCGCCGGTCGCCGCCGACTGCTCGATGGCCGCCATCACGATCTGCGCGTCGAGCCCGGCCCGGAACGACGGGCCGACCGGCGAGCCGTCGAGGATCGACTGGAGGAAGCGCCAGGTCTGGTCGTAGCGGAAGACCTGCAGCGGATCGCCGGCCCGCGGATCGCGCGGCGAGCCGGGCTCGACCCAGAAGCTCTCCGGCACCGCGACGCGCTCGAAGCGGCCGCCCTTGCGGCCCATCTGCACGCCGTGCGGATCGCCGAGGCGGTAGCTGGCGCTGGCGCCGGTGCCGTTGATCTCGCACAGGTCGTGGCCGGTCGCGCCGTCGCCGCGGCCGGAGGCGACCTTGGTGCTCTCGAGGCAGGCGGTGGCGCCCTGCCGGAACGTGCCGATGCACGCGACCCAGTCGTCGACGTCGGCCGGGTGCGAGGCGCCCGCGGCGTCGACGCGCGTGTCGTAGACGCGATGCATCAGCGCGCTGATCCTGGCGAACGGGCCGATCAGGTGATGGCCGTAGTCGAGGCGATGCGACAGCATGTCGCCGAGCTCGCCGGTGCCCGGCCTCCGACTTCAGCTGCCGCCAGGCGAGATCGCGACGGCCCCAGTCCTGGAACCGCTGTGCACGGAAGTGCATCGGGATCACCCAGTGCGCCGCTCGACACCAGGTGCCGCAGGTAGCGCATCGCCGGCACGAAGCGATAGGTGAACGCCGTCATGTGGACGATGCCGGCCGACTCGGCCGCGTCGAGCATCTCGCGCGCCTCGGCCACCGTCATCGCGATCGGCTTCTCGCACAGCACGTGCTTGCCGGTGCCGATGGCGGCGAGCGCGATCGCGTGGTGGACGCGGTTCGGCGTCGCGATGATCACCGCGTCGACGCCCTCGTCGCGCGCGATCTCGAACGGATCGGTCGTGGTGCGCGACACCCCGGTGGCCTGCGCCGCGCGCTCGAGCGCCACCGGGTTGACGTCGCACAGCGCGACGATGCGTGCCTCGGGACAGAGCGCAACGCCGGGAACGTGGTTGGCGAGCGCGATGCCGCCGGTGCCGATCAGCGCGACTCGAATCATCGCGCACTACTCTATCCGTCCACGCTAGCGCTGCAAGCGAAACTGTACGGTGACCGTCACGATCACCGGCACCGCGACGCCATTCAGGCGCGTCGGCGCGTAGCGCCACTGCTTCACCGCGTCGAGCGGCGGCGCGATCGAGCAGCGCCACCGACCTCAGCACGCGCGCGTCGCGCACGGTGCCGTCGACGGCGATGACCGCTTCGATGATCACGACGCCTTCGACGCCGGCCCGCTGCGCGATCTCCGGGATAGCGCGGCGCGACGTCGTGGACCTTGCGCGGCATCTCGTAGGCCGAAGCCGCACCGGCTTCTGCACGACGACGGGCGGCGGCGGAGGCGGCGGCTGCGGCACCGCCGACCTCGGTCCCGCCGATGTCCCCGACGAGGGGGCCGCTGCCGGTCGGAGGAACGACACCTACGGTGAAGTCGCTCGCCGGCGGCCGCAGGACTTCGTCACGGATCTGGTCAGGAGCCTCGACGGGGTATCGCATTTGTCGTGGGCGTCGACGCGGACGTCGGTGTGCGGGGAACGACCGGCGCCGCCGCCGGCAGTGGCGGCAGCGCGTCAGGCACGTAGGCGGGCACGACACCCGTCGGCATCGGCAGGGCGTCGGTCGCCAGCAGCGGCACGACGATCACCGCGGCGACGACGAGGGCGTGGGCGACGATCGAGACGGCGATGGTGCCGCCGGTGGCGGGCTCGGTGCGGGGACGGGCGGACGTGACGTCGACGAAGAGCTCGTGGGACATGGTGGCCTCCGTGGCAAGGTCGCTGCGCACGGCGCGCCTGCGGGGGCGCGGCCGGTCGCCGGGATCGAACGTCACGAAGGCCTTCGTGCTGTGTTGCGTTAGACAGCGGGTTGCCCGGAAGGTTCCGCGGCAAAACCGCCACTTCGCCCTGCTCGCTGGTGCCAGCGCGCCGGGATGCTATACTCCGGGGTTGGAGCCGACGCTGTCCGCGGGACAGGCGACGGCTTCCTCGCCGAAGCCGACAGGTGGAGGCGGGCAGGCCCTTATGGTGGGTGTAGCTCAGGGGTAGAGCGCTGGACTGTGGCTCCGGAGGCCGCGGGTTCGAAACCCGTCATCCACCCCAGTTTGTTGGCGCGCGGTTCCCTCAGAACCGCGCGCGGGCAGCTTTTGAGCGCGCAGCGCGTTTCAACCGAGGCGTTCAGCCTCGGTTGGCACTGCGCGCCGGCTGCCACCGTATCGGACATATCTCGACCGCGCGTCCGTCGCCGGCACCGCGTCCGCACTCAGCGGGCAGCCGTCTGGCGCGTCCCTCTCCTCCTGTCGGGCCCTCTGACGATGATCGCTGAATCGCGCTGGCGGCTCGATGGTGCGCGGGCGGTCGTGACCGGCGGCACGCGCGGCATCGGGCTGGCGATGGTGCTGCGAGCTGCTCGAGCTCGGCGCGTCGGTGGTCACCGGCGGACGCGACCTCGACGATCTCGATCCGCGGCTGATCGCGGCGCGCGACGCCGGGCGCCTCACGCCTCGTCGACGGCGACCTCGCGACCGCGGACGGCCGCGCCGCGCTGGTCGGCGGCGATCCCGGCTGCCTGGGACGCCCTCGACATCCTCGTCAACAACGTCGGCACCAACGTCCGCACGCGGTCGCTCGACGTGAACGAGGACGACTACCGCCGCATCCTCGACACCAACGTGACGTGCGCGTGGGAGCTGTCGCGCGCGTTGCACCCGCGGCTCGCCGCGTCGGGTCGCGGCGCGATCGTCAACGTCGGCTCGGTCGCCGGCCAGGTGTCGGTCGGCACCGGTGCCGTCTACGCGATGAGCAAGGCCGCGCATCGAGCACCTCACGCGCTACCTCGCCGTCGAGTGGGCCCGCGACGGCATCCGCGTCAACGCGGTCGCGCCGTGGTACATCCGCACGCCGCTGGTCGAGCCGATCCTCGGCGACCCCGCGACGCTGGCGCGTGTGCTCGCGGTGACGCCGATGGAGCGCGTCGGTGAACCGCACGAAGCCGCGGCGGCGATCGCGTTCCTCTGCCTGCCGGCCGCGTCGTTCGTGACCGGCCAGGTGCTCGCCGCCGACGGCGGCTTCCTGGCCTACGGCTTCAGCCCGCGGCCGTCGTAGGCGACGCGCCTCCCGTGGGGGCGCACGCGTAGAATCGCGCCCACGTGTCCACGCTCGTCACGGGCCTGCTGGTCGTCGCTGCAGTGCAGGCGCTGGGCCTGGGGCCGGCGCTGCTGTTGCGCGCCTGGGCCGCGCTGCCGTGGCGTTTCCTCGCACTGCTCACGCTGCTCGCGACCGCGGTCCTCTCCTACGCCATCTTCTGGATCGCGTTCCTCGCGCCGGCGGTGCGTCTGCCGTTGGTCGGCGTGACGCTCTGCGCCAGCCTGGCGGCCGCCGTCGTCGCTCTGCGCCGATGCGGCCTGTGGCTCCTGCTCGGTCGACGGGACGTGTCGCCGCCGGCCGCTGGTTCGGCGCCGCGGCGTATCTGCTGAATCTGTTCAGCGTGTGCTGGGCGGAGCATCCGGTGTCGAACGTGTCGGCGTGGCTGCCGTTCCTGCCCTGGGCTGCTGTCGCCTGCTCGCGTCGTGCTCGGCACGCGACGTTGCGCTCCTGGCGCTGCTGGTCGCCGTTGTGGTCCTCGCCGGCCACCCGAGACCAGCTACAAGGTGCTGCTCTTGCAGGCCGCCTACGTGCTCGCCGGCCTGGCGTCGACTGCCGGGGCTCGAGCGTCACCGGTTGGACGCAGACACGAACGGCCCTCCTCTGCCTGGTCAGACGCTTCGCACCGGCGGCGGTGCTCGGCTTCGCGCTCGCGGCGATTCAGCTCGTGCCCTTCGCGGAGTATCTGCTGCAGAGCGACGTGTGGGCGTCGCGCCGGGCCCTGCAGGCGATCGCCTGCTCGCGGCGATCCAGACGCGGTGTCCGGGTTGTTTCTTCATCAACCCGATCTATACGTGGCCGAAGCTGTTCGCGGCGTCGCTGATGCTCGGCGCACTCGCCATCGCGATGGACCCGCCACGCGCGGCCGCACCCGCCAGACGGGCGCGCGCGATCCTCGCCGCCGCGCTCGGCGCGCTGTCGCTGCTGGCGCATCCGGGTCCAGCGTTCACGCTCCTGGCGGTGCCGCTGTGCTGGCCACTGCTAAGCCCGATCATCCGGCTGCGGCCGACACGGCGCACTGCCATCGCCGGTCTCGTCGCGGCCGCGATGCTCTTCGCGCCGTGGCTCGCGTATCAAGCTCTCGTCGACCCGCCGACCGGGCGCCTGATGCGAGAGCACCTGGCGGACGGGCGAGCGGACGGCTCCGTCGCCGAGGCCATCGTTCGCGCCAACGTGGCGCGGCCCCTGGCCGAGCACGTCCGCGGATCCGCGCCGCGAACCTGGCCTCGCAGGTCGGTGATCGTCGGGTTGTCATCTGGCCCGCCTCGGTGGGGCACGCGCAAGTCGAGCAGTTCTTCCACCACGGCGCGTCGCTCGGGGCGTTGCTCCTGGGCCTGGTCCTCGCACTTGCCCCACCGCGGCCGGGCACGCCGGACGACGCCGTGCGCCGCCTGGCGATCGTGGCGCTGGTGGCGCTCGCGCTCTGGAGCCTTCTGGTGTTCGCGCCGGGGCAGGCGTCGATCCATCACGGCAGCCCGGTGACCACCGCGCTGCTGTTCGCCGCCGGCGCCTACGGCCTCACGCGTCTGCCGGCGGCCGCCGCATGGAGCCTGTTGGGCGTGCACACGATTGCCTTCCTCATATATCTGGCTCCTGCCGGTCTGGGCGGCATGCGCCCGGCCAGCCGGCTGAGCGGGTAGAAGCGCTTGTCCTCCCCTGACGATGCGCTTATGTTTGGGGCACGATGCCTCGACTGCGCGAGTCCTTGCTGCTGTGCCTTGTGCTGGCGGTTCCGGCGAAGGCTGTCGCTCAACAACCGGCGAGCCCGTCGGCCCCGCCCACCCAACCGGCGGAGCAGAAGCCGCCCGACCAGACTCCGCCCGCCCGACCAGCCGACCGAAGCGCCGAAGTACGAGGACCAGGTCGTCGTCACCGCGTCCCGCGTCGAGCAGAAGCTGGTCAACGCGCCAGCCACCGTCAGCCTGATCTCCGCACAGACCATCGCCTCCTCGCCGTCGGCCAGCTATGCCGAGCTGCTGCGCGCGGTGCCCGGCCTCAACGTCACGCAGACGTCGGCCCGCGACATCAACCTGGTGTCGCGGTCGGCCAGCGGCACGCTGTCGACCTCGCAGCTCGCCCTCATCGACGGCCGCTCCATCTATCAGGACTTCTTCGGCTTCGTGGCCTGGGACTTCCTTCCCGTCAACCCGTCCGAGATCAAGCAGATCGAAGTGATCCGCGGTCCGGCGTCGGCGGTGTGGGGCGCCAACGCGCTGACCGGCGTGGTCAACGTCATCACCAAGTCGCCGCGCGAGCTGGTCGGCGAGAGCCTGCTCGTCTCCGTCGGCACGTTCGGACGCGACGCCGCCGGCGTCGAGCGGTCGAACGGATCGCTCTTCTCGATCTCGGGCAGCCACGCGGCGGCCCCGTCCGATCGGCTGGCCTACAAGGTCACCGCCGGCTTCTCCACCCAGGACGCGCTCGGGCGGCCGAGCGGCCTGATCCCGAACGCCACCAACACGCCGTATCCCGACTACGAGAACAGCGGCACCAGCCAGCCGAAGTTCGACGTCCGCGTCGACCTCGACTCGCCCGACACGGGCCGGAAGCTGGTCTTCGCCGGCGGGTTCGCCGGCACCGAGGGGATGATTCACACCGGCATCGGGCCGTTCGACATCGACCGCGGCACCTTCCTCGCCTACGGCAAGGTGAACTACAGCAAGGGCGCGCTGAAGGTGAACGCCTTCGTCAACCATCTCGACGGCGACGCCACCAACCGCCTGTCGCGCGACGCCACCGGCACGTTCATCCCGTTCGCCTTCCGGAACACCACCTTCGACGTCGAGGCGCAGCCACGTGCGCACGTGGCGCGACCGCCATGTCGTCAGCTACGGCGGCAACGTCCGCTACAACAGCTTCGACCTGTCGCTGGCGCCGCGCGGCGATTCGCGCACGGAGGCCGGCGTCTACGGCCAGGACGAGATCTTCCTCAACGAGCACTTCCGCGCCGTGATCGGCGCCCGCGTCGACAAGTTCTCGTCGATCAGCGGCCTCGTCTTCTCGCCGCGGCTGACGTTCATGTACAAGCCGACGCCGTCGCAGACGGTGCGCACGTCGTTCAACCGCGCCTACCGCGCCCCGTCGCACGTCAACAACTACCTCGACGTGACGCTCGCCAACGTGCTCGACCTCGGCGCCCTCAACCCGGCGCTGGCCGGCCGCCAGTTCGTCTTCCCGGTCCATGCGCCTCGGCAACGAGGACCTCAAGGAAGAGAAGATGACGGCCTACGAGATCGGCTACACCGGCATCCTCGACGAACCGGGCCACGGTCAGCGCGGCGTTCTACGTCAACGACACCGACAACTCGATCTTCTTCACCCAGAGCGGCTCGTACCGCGCCACCAACCCGCCGCCCGGCTGGCCGATCTCGCCGCTCGCCCTCGAGCTGATCCTGCAATCCGGCCGCTTCGGTCCGGGCAACGGGCTGCCGTCGACGTTCACCTACCTGAATCTCGGCTCGGTGCGGCAGAAGGGCATCGAGCTGGGCGTCGAGGGCCTGGTCACCGACACGCTGACCGCCTACGTGAACTACTCCTACCAGCCCGAGCCGGAGCCGGACGGCTTCGACATCTCGGAGCTGAACCTGCCGTCCCAGCACCACTTCAACATCGGCGCCGGCTACAACGGCCCGAAGTGGCTCGGCAACGCCGGCGTCAGCTATGCGAGCTCGGCGTTCTGGCAGGACGTGCTCGACTCGCGCTTCCACGGCCCGACCGAGGCCTTCACGATCACGTCGGCGACGGTCGGCTACAAATGGCGCGGCGATCGGCTGGTCACGTCGCTCAAGATCACCAACCTGTTCGACGAGGAGATCCTGCAGCACGTCTTCGGCGACGTGACGCGGCGGCAGATCGTCGGCGAGCTGCGCGTCGGCTTCTAGCGCCGACGCGCGCGAGCGGCTAGCCGCGGCGCAGCTTGACGACCAGCCAGACGGCGGCGGTGCCGAGCGCGGCGTAGACGGCAATCGGCAGCAGTGCCAGAGCATCACGTGCATCGGCTGCCGGACCGGGCAGGCCAGCTCAGAGGTCAGCGCGCCGGCGGCGCCGGCGGCGACGAGGCCGAGCAGCGCCGCCCACACCGGGTCGAGCGGCGCGGCGCGGCGGATCAGGACCATCGCGCCGAGGGCCGGCACCGCGCCGACGAACGTCAGCTTGCGGACGCAGGTCCAGCGCGCGCAGCGGCGATCCCACCTCGCCGACGAGCGCGACGACCACCGACTCCGCCGCCACCACCGCGATGAGCGCGCCGAGGAGCAGCAGCGGCCACCAGCGCGTCCAGGCGCGCTGATCGGCGCCGGGGATCGACAGGCGCAGCGCCGTGACGACCGACAGCCACATCGTCGCGGCGATCAGCGGCACGCGCAGCAGGAACGGCACGAACGACATCGCGTCGCCGAGGTCGAGGCGGACGCCGTAGTGCAGGCCACGCCGAGGCCGACGCAGACCAGCGCAACCGCGGTCCACAGCGCCGCCCGCCGCCGCGGATCGACCAGGCGGCGCACCGGCGAGGCTTCGGCGACGAGCCGCTCAATCAGCTGGTCGGTGTTCGACGTCGGTGAGCCCAACGGTCCTCCTGAGCAGCTTGTAGCCGCGATGCGCCGAGGCCTTCACGGCCGACTCGGTCATCCCCATGCGCCGGGCGACGTCGCGCACCGACAGATCGTCGTACTTGAGCAGCGACACGATCTCGCGCTGCACCCGCGGCAGCCCGGCCACGGCGCGGGCCAGCGTCTCGCGCACGTCCGCGTCGGCAGCCGCGGCGCGCGGCGCCGCCTGGGCGGCGATCGCCGCCTCGTCCACCACCTCGCGCGCGCCGAGCCGCTTCTTCGACCGCAGGACGTCGATCATCCGGCTGTTCACGATGGCGTAGAACCACGGCCCGAACGGCCGGCCGGGATCGTAGGTGTGGCGGACGCGGTGGATGGTGATCAGCGCCTCCTGCACGACGTCCTCGACCCAGTCGACCGCGCCGACGCGGCGCGACGACGAAGCCCGCGCGCATCCCGCGCGGCGAGACGCAGCAGCTCGTCGTAGGCCGGCTGGTCGCCGCCCTGGGCGCGCGCCATCAGCGCGCCGGCGTGGAGCTCCTGTTCGGGGGTCACGAGACGTCTTGTCGGCTGTCTACGGTGCGGCCGCGCCGGTGGTCACGCGCCGGCCAGATGGTACGCCAATGCTCGGCGTTCTGCCGGCCAGACCGATCGCACCGCCGGCTGGGCGCTCGTCGGCCCCCGGCGCGCTGGCGCCGGCTCGACTGACGGCCACGCTATGATGCCGGCTCCCCTTCGGAAGGAGCCGTCGTGGCCGAGGTTCACCGCCATCCTGTTCGCGCTCTCGATCGCCGCCCCGGCCGCGGCGCAGGTCCAGTTCCGCGCCGAGACCACCGTCGTGCACCTCGACGTGGTGGTCCGCGACGCGCGCGGGCGGCCGATCGTCGACCTCGAGGCAGCCGATTTCGAGGTGCTGGAGGACGGGGTCGTCCAGCCGCTCGTCTGGTTCGATCGCAGCCGCGCCGCCAGTGCGGCGACGGACGCGGCCGCGAAGGCGGCGACGCCTCGCTGCGCTCGCCGCCGACCCGGCACAAGGCCCGCCGCAGTCGATCTTCGCGATCGTGTTCCATCAGCTGACGACCGGGCCGCGCGCCGCGGCGACGCGGGCGGCGCACGCGCTCGTCGATCGCCTGGCGCCGGGCGACCATGCCGGCATCTACGTCTTCGACAAGGCGCTGACGGAGGTGGCCGCCTTCACGCGCGATCGGGTGACGCTGCATCGTGCCATCCGCACCGCCTCGATGACGCCGCCGGATTTTCGCGACGACGCCTACCGACGGGGGTCGGCCGAGGATCCCGGCTCGCAGATGCCGGGATCGATCGGTGATCCCGGCCTGTGGGTCAAAGGGATGCGCCCCTTCGAAGCCGAACGGCAAGGCACGGGATTCCGCGGCCTCGTCGAGGTGCTCAACGCCTATGTGGGGCGCCGCGCGATCGTGCTGTTCTCGGAAGGCCTGGCGGTCCCGGACGTGATTCCCCGCCTCGAGCTCGTCGCCGATGCGGCGGCGCCGGCGCACGTCAGCTTCTACACCATCGACGCGCCGGCCTGCAGGTCTCCGGCCCGCCGAGCCCGGCGCGACGGCGCCTGACCGCGGCCGAGCTGTCGAGCGTCAGCAGTCCGGCCCGGCTGGCGCCGTCCCGGATCCCCGAGATGGATCCCTCGCGAGGTCTGCGCCCGCTCGCCGAGTTGACGGGGGGCCTCTACGTCGCCGACACCAACGACCTGACGGATGCGCTCGCCCGCGTCGACGCGGATCGGCGGAGCTACTACGTCATGGCCTACCGCGCCGGCGACCGGTCGACCGGGCCGCGGGCCATCGAGGTGCGGGTGAAGCGCCCGAACACGCTCGTCCGTGCACGCACCAGCCTCGGCTTCGGATCCGTCGGGGTGGGGTCGCCGAAGCCGTCGCAGTCACGCTGACCGCGGCACGCGCTACGCGGCGCCGACGGCCACGCCCTGGAGCTTCGTCGCCAGCGCCTGCCGCGCCCGGTGCAGCCGCAGCTTCAGCGCGTTCTCGGACACCCCGACCAGGTCGGCGGCCTCGCGCGTCGAGCGCTCCTCGATGTCGCGCAGCAGCAGCACGGTGCGATACGACTCCGGCAGCTCGGCGATCGCCGCCCGGACCCGCTCGCGCGTCTCGCGGCGCAGCAGCGATCTGTTCCGCCGACATCGGTCCAGGCACTCACCGGACGCGTGGCGTGATGCCCGTCCTCGGCGAAGGCCGGCAGCATCGGCTCGATCGATTCTTCCGGCTTGCGCCGCCGGGTGCGCAGCTTCATCAGCGCGGCGTTGACGACGATGCGGTGCAGCCAGGTGGCGAGCTGCGCCTCGCCGTCGAAGGTGTCGATGCCGCGGAAGGCCGAGAGGAAGGCGTCCTGGACGGCGTCGCGCGCCGCTTCCTCGTCGCGCAGGAAGCGCCGCGCGACCGACAGCATCCGCCCGCCCAGCGTCCGCACGACGGTAGCGTAGGCCTCCTCGTCGCCGGCCTTGAGACGGCGGATCAGGTCGACGTCGGCGGATGCGATGGTCTCGGCGGCAGTGAGCATGTCGGAAGCCCCTTCTGCCGGGTCATTACGACCGATCCCGCCGGTCGGTCACGCGGTCGCGCGCGAGGTGGCTCGCGCGGCGCGGCGAGGCGCGGTCGCCCGTTGCTGGTCAGACCACATTCCGACGGATAATGCCCCGTCCTGTTTCCGAGGAGCTTTCACTCGATGTCCATCGTCTTGCGCCGGGCCACGCCCGGCTCCCCGTGGTCCCGCGTGCGCGCGGCGCTGCTGTCGGCCGCCGTCGCCGCCCCGCTCGCGCTCGCCGGGCCCGCCGCGGCCCAACCCTCCGGTCCGAAGCGTCGCCCCGCTGCCGCCGGTCGCCGACAAGCTGCCGCGGGCCACGCCCGAATCGCAGGGCGTCTCGTCGCAGGCGCTGCTCGCCTTCATCGAGGCGCTCGACGCCAGCGTCGACACGATGAACAGCATCATCGTGGTCCGGCGCGGCCAGGTCATCGCCGAAGGCTGGTGGGCGCCGTTCGCGGCCGACACGCCGCACCAGATGTTCTCGCTGACCAAGAGCTTCACCTCGACCGCCGTCGGCCTGGCCCAGGCCGAGGGCAAGCTGAGCGTCGACGATCCGGTCCTGAAGTACTTCCCCGACGTGACGCCGGCGGCCGGCAACGACTTCCAGAAGGGCATGCGGATCCGCGACCTGCTGGCGATGTCGACCGGGCATCGCACCGAGCCGTCCTTCCAGGGCAGCACGACGTGGACGAAGACGTTCTTCGAGCACCCGGTGCTGCACAAGCCGGGCACGATCTTCCTCTACAACACGCCGGCCAGCTACCTGCTGTCGGCCATCGTCCAGAAGGCCACCGGGCAGAAGGAGGCCGACTACCTGCAGTCGCGCCTGTTCACGCCGCTCGGCATCGGCACGCCGCGGTGGGAGACGAGCCCGGAGGGCGTCACCGTCGGCGGCACCGGGCTCTGGCTGCGCACCGAGGACATCGCCCGCTTCGGCCAGCTCTATCTGCAGAAGGGCCAGTGGCAGGGCAAGCAGATCGTGCCGGCCGACTACGTGACGGCGGCGACGACGCGGCAGACGTCGAACGGCAGCAGCCCGACGTCCGATTGGGACCAGGGCTACGGCTACCAGTTCTGGCGCTCGCGCAACAAGTCGTTCCGCGGCGACGGCGCGCACGGCCAGTTCTGCCTGGTGCTGCCGGATCAGGAGACGGTCATCGCGATGACCAGCGGCACCCGCAACATGCAGGGCGTGATGAACCAGGTGTGGGAGAAGCTGCTGCCGGCCCTCGGCGCGGCCAAGCTGCCCGAGAACCTGGCGGCCCGGCAGGCGCTGGTCGATCGCCTCGCCAAGCTGGCGGTCAAGCCGATCAGCGGCACGCTGCGCCCGGCGTCCGGCGCGGTGATCTTCGACAAGCCGTACAAGGTCGCCGCCAACGATCAGGGTCTCGAGTCCCTGACGATGGTCCGCGGCGACGGCGGCAACAACACCATCACGCTCAAGGTGAAAGGCGCCGAACACACCATCGGCCTGAAGCAGGGTGAGTGGCAGGTCAGCCGCCTGGCGTGGGGCAACTTCGTCGAGCAGCCGGCCGCCGCGAGCGGCGCCTGGACGACGGTCGACACCTTCGTCGCCAAGGTCGCGCTGCTACGAGACGCCGTTCATCCTCAACCTGACCCTGAAGTTCAACGGCGACACCGTCACCATCGATCGCGAGATGAACGTCGGCGGCGGGCAGAAGCCGGCCGCCGTGACCGGGAAGATCGAGTAGCGAAGGGATGGAGCCTTCGTTCCTTCCGTATCTGGGCGCCTTCCTCGTCGGACTATCCAAGGCCGGTCTCGCGACCGGTCTCGGCATGCTCACCACCCCGCTGGTCGCGACCGCCATGCCGGCGCGGACGGCCATCGGCCTGATCCTGCCGCTGCTGTGCGTCGCCGACGTGCTCACGATGGGCTTCTACTGGAAGCAGTGGGACTGGCGCGCCATCCGCGACCTGCAGATTGGCGGCGTCGTCGGCATCGGCGTCGGCATGCTGTTCGTCTCGCGCGTCTCGAACAACGCGCTGTCGCTCGCCATCGGCATCGTCGGGCTGATCATGGCGGTGCTGCTGGTCGTGCGCGAGCGCTGGTATCCGGACCACGTCTACAAGCCGAGCCTGGTCGACGGCGTGCTCGTCGGCATGGCCACCGGCTTCGCCTCGGCGATCGCCCACGCCGCCGGACCGATCGTCGCCATCTTCCTGCTGGCGCAGCGGCTGTCCAAGGAGGCGTTCGTCGCCTCCAACGCCATCTTCTTCACCGTCAACAACCTGATCAAAGTGCCGCCCTACCTCGCGGCCGGCCTGATCACCACCGAGACACTGCGCCTCGATCTGCGTTACCTGCCCATGCTGCCGCTCGGCGTCGCCGCCGGCTGGGCGATCAATCGGCTGCTCCCGCAGCGCTATTTCGATGTCATCGTCCAGGTGATGCTGCTCGGCACGTCCGTCCACCTGATCGTGACGTCATGGCCGACCTAGGCTTTCGTCCGGGCGAGGCGGCCAATCCCCCGGACGGGGCCCCAGGGCGACAGCGGCTCGACCCGCGCTCGGTGAGCGCCGGTCGCCTCGGCGGCTGGATGTTCACCGGCGTGGTGCTGGCCGTCGCCGGCGGCGGGGCGCTGGCGGCGCTGATCGGCACCGGCGCGCCGCTCGTCTCCTGGCTCGGCACAGGCACCCTCGGCCTGCTGTTCTTCGGCGGGCTGGCCTTCGCCAGCCACCGCGGGCCGCGGATCCGCTACGAGACGACGTGGGTCGGGCTCGACGCAGACGGCCTCGCCTTCGAGCACGGCTGGCTGTGGCGCCACCAGATCAGCGTGCCGCGCTCGCGCATCCAGCACACCGACGTCACCCAGGGTCCGCTCGAGCGCCGCTTCGGCCTGGCGACGCTGGTGATTTATACGGCCGGCACGGAGCACGCCTCGATCCCGATCGAGGGCCTGAGCCACGACACGGCGCTGGCCGTCCGCGACGCGCTGCTGGCCACCGACCGCGGCGCCGGACCGACCGACGGAGCGGCCGATGCCGTCTGACGACGCCGTCGACGCGCTAGTCGCAGCTTCAGCGCGTTCTCGGACACGCCGACCAGGTCGGCGGATTCGCGCGTCGAGCGCTCCTCGATGTCGCGCAGCAGCAGCACGGTGCGGTAGGACTCCGGCAGCTCGGCGATCGCCGTCCGGACCCGCTCGCGCGTCTCCCGGCGCAGCAGGGCCTGTTCGGCCGACATCGTCCAGGCACTCACCGGACGCGTGGCGTGATGCCCGTCCTCGGCGAAGGCCGGCAGCATCGGCTCGATCGATTCTTCCGGCTTGCGCCGCCGGGTGCGCAGCTTCATCAGCGCGGCGTTGACGACGATGCGGTGGAGCCAGGTGGCGAGCTGCGCCTCGCCGTCGAAGCTGTGCGATGCCGCGAAAGGCCGAGAGGAAGGCGTCCTGGACGGCATCGCGCGCCGCCTCCTCGTCGCGCAGGAAGCGCCGCGCGACCGACAGCATCCGCCCGCCCAGCGTCCGCACGACGGTGGCGTAGGCATCCTCGTCGCCGGCCTTGAGGCGGCGGATCAGGTCGACGTCGGCGGATGCGGATGGTCTCGGCGGCAGTGAGCATGTCGGAAGCCCCCTTCTGCCGGGTCATTACGACCGATCCGGCCGGTCGGTCACGCGGTCTTGCGCGAGGTGGCTCGCGCGGCGCGGCGTCGCCCGTTGCTGGTCAGACCACATTCCGACGGATAATGCCCCGTCCTGTTTCCAAGGAGCTTTCACTCGATGTCCATCGTCTTGCGCCGGGCCACGCCCGGCTCCCCGTGGTCCCGCGTGCGCGTGGCGCTGCTGTCGGCCGCCGTCGCCGCCCCGCTCGCGTGCGCCGGGCCCGCCGCGGCCCAACCCTCCGGCCCGAACGTCGCCCCGCTGCCGCCGGTCGCCAACAAGCTGCCGCGGGCCACGCCCGAATCGCAGGGCGTCTCGTCGCAGGCGCTGCTCGCCTTCATCGAGGCGCTCGACGGCAACGTCGACACGATGAACAGCATCATCGTGGTCCGGCGCGGCCAGGTCATCGCCGAAGGCTGGTGGGCGCCGTTCGCGGCCGACACGCCGCACCAGATGTTCTCGCTCACCAAGAGCTTCACCTCGACCGCCGTCGGCCTGGCCCAGGCCGAGGGCAAGCTGAGCGTCGACGACCCGGTGCTGAAGTACTTCCCCGACGTGACGCCGGCGGCCGGCAACGACTTCCAGAAGGGCATGCGCATCCGCGACCTGCTGGCGATGTCGACCGGGCATCGCACCGAGCCGTCCTTCCAGGGCAGCACGACGTGGACGAAGACGTTCTTCGAGCACCCGGTGCTGCACAAGCCGGGCACGATCTTCCTCTACAACACGCCGGCCAGCTACCTGCTGTCGGCCATCGTGCAGAAGGCCACCGGGCAGAAGGAGGCCGACTACCTGCAGTCGCGCCTGTTCACGCCGCTCGGCATCGGCACGCCGCGGTGGGAGACGAGCCCGGAGGGCGTGACCGTCGGCGGCACCGGGCTCTGGCTGCGCACCGAGGACATCGCCCGCTTCGGCCAGCTCTATCTGCAGAAGGGCCAGTGGCAGGGCAAGCAGATCGTGCCGGCCGACTACGTGACGGCGGCCACGACGCGGCAGACGTCGAACGGCAGCAGCCCGACATCCGATTGGGACCAGGGCTACGGCTACCAGTTCTGGCGCTCGCGCAACACGTCGTTCCGCGGCGACGGCGCGCACGGCCAGTTCTGCATGGTGCTGCCGGATCAGGAGACGGTCATCGCGATGACCAGCGGCACGCGCAACATGCAGGGCGTGATGAACCAGGTGTGGGAGAAGCTGCTGCCGGCACTCGGCGCGGCCAAGCTGCCGGAGAACCTGGCGGCCAGGCAGACGCTGGTCGATCGCCTCGCCAAGCTGACGGTCAAGCCGATCAGCGGCACGCTGCGCCCGGCGTCCGGTGCGGTGATCTTCGACAAGCCGTACAAGGTGGCGGCCAACGACCAGGGCCTCGAGTCCCTGACGATGGTCCGCGGCGACGGCGGCAACAACACCATCAAGCTCAAGGTGAAAGGCGCCGAGCACACCATCGGCCTGAAGCAGGGCGAGTGGCAGACCGGCCGCCTGGCGTGGGGCAACTTCGTCGAGCAGCCGGCCGCCGCGAGCGGCGCCTGGACGACGGTCGACACCTTCGTCGCCAAGGTGGCGCTCTACGAGACGCCGTTCATCCTCAACCTGACCCTGAAGTTCAACGGCGACACCGTCGCCATCGATCGCGAGATGAACGTCGGCGGCGGGCAGAAGCCGGCAGCCGTGACCGGGAAGATCGAGTAGCGGCGGGATGGGCCCTTCGCTCCTCCCCTACCTCGGTGCGTTTCTCGTCGGGCTGTCGAAGGCCGGCCTCGCCACCGGCCTCGGCATGCTCACCACGCCGCTGGTCGCGAGCGCCATGCCGGCGCGGACGGCCATCGGCCTGATCCTGCCGCTGCTGTGCGTCGCCGACGTGCTCACGATGGGCTTCTACTGGAAGCAGTGGGACTGGCGCGCCATCCGCGACCTGCAGATTGGCGGCGTCGTCGGCATCGGCGTCGGCATGCTGTTCGTCTCGCGCGTCTCGAACAACGCGCTGTCGCTCGCCATCGGCATCGTCGGGCTGATCATGGCGGTGCTGCTGGTCGTGCGCGAGCGCTGGTATCCGGACCACGTCTACAAGCCGAGCGTGGTCGACGGCGTGCTCGTCGGCATGGCCACCGGCTTCGCCTCGGCGATCGCCCACGCCGCCGGACCGATCGTCGCCATCTTCCTGCTGGCGCAGCGGCTGTCCAAGGAGGCGTTCGTCGCCTCGAACGCCATCTTCTTCACCGTCAACAACCTGATCAAGGTGCCGCCCTACCTCGCGGCCGGCCTGATCACGACCGAGACGCTGCGCCTCGATCTGCGGTACCTGCCCATGCTGCCGCTCGGCGTCGCCGCCGGCTGGGCCATCAACCGGCTGCTGCCGCAGCGCTACTTCGACGTCATCGTCCAGGTGACGCTGTTCGTGCACGTCCGCTGCACCTGATCGTGACGTCATGGCCGACCTAGCGCGTGCATCCTGTCGGCGCGATCTCCCTGACGGCGCGCTCGCCCGACAGCGCCTCGATCCGCGCTCGGTGACCGCCGGCCGCCTCGGCGGCTGGACCGTTCACCGGCGTGCTGCTGGTCGTCGTCGGCGGCGGCGTGCGCTGGCGACGCTGATCGGCACGCGGCGCCCCGCTCGTCTCGTGGCTCGGCACCGGCGCTCCTCGGCCATGGCTGTTCTTCGGCGGGCTGGCGCTGCTCAGCCATCACGCGGCCGCGGCTCCGCTACGAGACGACGTGGGTCGGGCTCGACGCCGACGGCCTCGAGTTCGAGCACGGCTGGCTGTGGCGTCACCAGATCAGCGTGCCGCGATCGCGCATCCAGCACACCGACGTCACCCAGGGTCCGCTCGAGCGCCGCTTCGGCCTGGCCACGCTGGTGGTCTACACGGCCGGCACCGAGCACGCCTCGATCCCGATCGAGGGCCTGAGCCACGACACGGCGCTGGCCGTCCGCGACGCGCTGCTGGCCACCGACCCGGCGCCGGACCGCCCGACGGAGCGGCCGATGCCGTCTGACGACCCCGTCGACACGAGCCCCGGCGACCAGCGCAACGACGCCGGCTGGCGCCGCCTGCACCCGCTGACGCTGGTGTTCGCGCTCGTCGGCACGCCTCTACGGGCTGCGTGGGCTCGTCATCCCGGCGGTCGTCGCGCTGGCCGTGTCGCGTCGACGGGACGTCCACCGGCGGCTGGCCGGACGTCGACGGCTGGCTGCTGGCGCCGGCCGGCTTGCTTCTCCTGTTCGAGCTGGTGCAGTACTTCACGCTCGCCTACCGCTTCGATCGGCGGGAGATCGTGATCGCGCGCGGCCTGATCTGGAAGCGCGAGCGGCACATTCCCTACGCGCGCGTCCAGAACATCGAGCTGGTGCAGCACGCCGCCGCACCGCATCGCCGGCGTCGCGGTCGTGCGTCTCGATACCGGCACTGGTGCCGGCGCCGAGGGCGAACTGTCGGTGCTCTCGCTCGATGCCGTCGCCGAGCTGCGCGAAGCGGTGCGTCTCGGCCGGCGCGGACTCCCGGTCGGCGATCCGCGCGCGGACGGCGACGCCAGGCGAGGCCGCCGCCGGCGCCCGCTGTCCTCGTGGCACTCGACCGCGCGCGAGCTGCTGCTGCACGGGCTGCTCACCGCCAGCGGCTGGGTCGTGATCGCGGCCGGGGCCGGTGCGCTGTGGCAGCTCGACCTGGACGGTTGGGGCATGGTCGAGCGCTATCTGCCGTCGACTGTGGGCGCATGGGGCCGGCTGCGGCAGGCGACGCCGCTGCTGATCCTGGAGATCGCGCTGCTCGTCGCTGCTGGCCGTCCTGGTCTTCCGGCTGCTGTCGGCGGTGTGGTCGGCGATCAAGCACTACGAGTTCTCGCTGACCACCCGCGGCGGCGAGCTGTTCCAGAGCTACGGCCTGCTGACCCGCGTCGGCCGCACCATCCCGCGGGCACGCATCCAGAAGCTGACGGTGTCGGAAGAGCCGCTGATGTGGCTGCTCGGCCGCGCCACGCTCACCATCGACACGGCGGCGTCGGCGGCGGAGAAGCACCAGCAGCAGGGCGCCGACGGCAGCCACGTGCTGGTGCCGATCGTCCCGGCGGCGCGGGTGTCGGCGCTGGTGCGCGAAGTCCATCCGATCGGCGCCGCCGCGGCGCCGGATCTCGACGCGCTGGACTGGCACGGCGTGGACCCGCGGGCGTTCCGCCGGCTGCTGCGCGTGCGGCTCGCGCTCGCCATGCTGATCGGCGCGGCCAGCTACGGTGCCGCGCACCGCTGGGCGATCGCCATCGGCCTGGCCGTCGCCGCCCTCTTCACCGCGCAGGCCTGGGTCGCGGCGCGGTTCACGGCGTTCGCCTGGTCCGGCGACACGCTGTGCTTCCGCAGCGCGACGACGACCCGCCACGTCAGCCTGGTGCGGGCCGGCCGCGTCCAGGTCGTCAGCCTCGAGCGCTCACCGTTCGATCGCCGCTGGGGCATGGCCGCGCGTGCGCGTCGACACCGCCGGCGCCGCGAGCGGCGGCCACGCGCGTGCACATCCGCTGGCTGTCGACCGATGTGGCGGACGCGCTCTACGCGCGGCTGCGCCGCGCGGCGCGCTAGCGCGAACTTCCAAGGAAACCGAGGGACCGAACCACCGGCAGCGCCGGCCTCGCGCGAACTCGCCGACTCGCCGACTCCGATGAGCCAACCCGGCTTCGCCGTCGTCGGTCGTTGGCCGTGCCTGAGAGCCGGCGTGCCGCGGAAGTTGGCAGTTCCCTGGGAGTTGGCGGGTTGGCCCTTGGAGTTCCCGTGGCAGTTCCCGCACGGCGAGCCGGCCGGCCACCTACGGGTGGTGCGGGTCGAAGACCATCGTGTCGTGGATCCGCTGCGCCAGGTCGTCGTGCTCCGCGTGCAGCGCCGCCGGCAGGTGCGAGCCGTACTGGCGGAAGTAGTCCTCCTGGCCGGCGATGGCCTCGACCCACTCGGCCGGATCGACCCGCAGCAGCCGCGCCAGGATGTCGTCGCCGATGGCCAGCCCGCGCTTGTCGATGGCGTCCATCTTCGGCAGGAAGCCGATCGGGGTGTCGATCGCCGCGCCGCTGCCCTCGCAGCGCTCGAGGATCCAGCGCAGCACGCGCATGTTGTCGCCGAAGCCGGGCCACAGGAACTTGCCGTCGGCGCCGGTGCGGAACCAGTTGACGCGAAAGACGCGCGGCGGCCGCGACAGCGAGGCGCCCACCTCCAGCCAGTGCTGGAAGTAGTCGCCCATGTTGTAGCCGCAGAACGGCAGCATCGCCATCGGATCGCGGCGCAGCACGCCGACCTTGCCGGTGGCGGCGGCGGTGGTCTCGGACGACAGCGTCGCGCCGAGGAACGTGCCGTGCGTCCAGTTGCGCGCCTCGTAGACCAGCGGCACGCGCCGCTGCCGCCGGGCGCCGAAGATCATGGCGTCGATCGGCACGCCTTCCGGGTTGTCGAACTCCGGCGACAGCGAGCGGCAGTTGATCGCCGGCGTCGTGAAGCGGCTGTTCGGGTGCGCCGCCTTCTCGCCGGAGGCCGGCGTCCACGGCCGCCCCTGCCAGTCGATCGCCTGCGCCGGCGGCGGATCGTCGTGGCCTTCCCACCACGGCGTGCCGTCCGGACGCAGCGCGACGTTGGTGTAGATCGTGTCGCGCTGAGATCATCTCGGCGGCGTTCGGGTTGGTCTTGCGGCTGGTGCCCGGCGCGACGCCGAAGAAGCCGTTCTCCGGGTTGACCGCCTACAGCCGGCCGTCGGCCCCGGGCCGCAGCCAGGCGATGTCGTCGCCGACCGTCCACGCCTTCCACCCGGGCATGCTCTCGGGCGGCACCAGCATCGCCAGGTTGGTCTTGCCGCAGGCCGACGGGAAGGCGCCGGTGACGTAGCGGACCTGCCCGTCCGGGCTCTCGATGCCGAGGATCAGCATGTGCTCGGCGAGCCAGCCGTCCGAGCGCGCCATCCAGCTGGCCAGGCGCAGCGCCAGGCACTTCTTGCCGAGCAGGGCATTTCCGCCATAGCCCGAGCCGACCGACCAGATCGTGTTGGTCTCGGGGAAGTGCATGATGAAGCGGCGGTCCGGGCTCAGGTCGCCGAGCGAGTGCAGGCAGCGGGTGAACGTCGGGTCGGTGCGCCAGGTGGTCCAGGGCGACCGTGCCCATGCGGGTCATGATCCGCATGTTCAGCACGACGTAGCGGCTGTCGGTGATCTGGACGCCCGACCTTGGCGAACCGCGACCCCGGGACGCCCATGAGGAACGGGACGACGTACAGTGTCCGCCCCCGCATCGACCCGGCGAAGAGCGGCGTCAGCTTGGCCTTCGCGTCGGCCGGCGCCATCCAGTTGTTATTGGGCCCGACGTCGTCGGCACGGTCCGTGCAGACGAAGGTGAGGTGTTCGGTGCGCGCGACGTCGTGCGGCGCGCTCCGATGGAGGTAGCAACCGGGCAGGCGCGACTGATTGAGCTCGATGAGCTCACCGGTCGCCAGGCACTCGGCCACGAGGCGATCGCGTTCGGGTTCGGTTCCGTCGCAATAGACGATGGAGTCGGGGGTAGTGAGCTGGGCTACCTCGTCCACCCACGCGATCACCACCGAGGGCACTGCCATGCGATGCGTCCTCCTGACGTCGACGCCAGAATGCGGGAAATCTCCCGGGCGTCCCTATTGCTGCCGTGACTTGCGCCGATTGACCAGGAAGACGCCGCCATGAACCTGATCGTCCTGCTTGCCGCCTTCGCCGTTTCCGCCGCCCTCGGCCTCGCCATGGCCTGGGGCAGCCTGCAACTGCTCTTCTGGTCGATCGACACGCGCCCGGACGCCGAGGCTCAGCGAACCCTGAACGGTTCCATCAGCTCGGTCCGCGTGCCGTCCGTATCGTAGAGGTTCAGCTGCCAGCGGCCGTTGCGGCCCACGTTCGGTGGGCCCAGCCTGGCCCGCTCGCCCGCCGGCGTCCGCGCGCCGGCCGCTTCCCACGCCGCCTGGATGTCCGGCACCAGGAGCGCCACGTGATGAAGCACCCCGCGTTGCCGCCGGTCCGGCGGTGACGTCACCAGCATGTATTCGAGATAGTCGGTGCCGTCCGGCACCCGCATGTTGATCCAGTCGGTCACGCCGTCCGACCGGCCGCCCCGCCAGATCTCCCCGAACCCCAGAATATCCTTGTAGAACCGGGTCGCCGCCGCTTCGTCGCGGATGGTGAGGCCGGCGTGCAGGATGCGCGTCGACGAGCGGTGCGGCGCCGCGGAAGACGACCGGCCGCTGGCTCAGATCCTTGGGCGGCCATTCGCGCTGGACGAACGCCAGCGGGTGCCCGTCCGGGTCCGACACGGCGATCGCCGGAGCCGGCCCGGGCGCCGTGATGCGCGTCACGGTGACGCCCTTGGCGGTCAGGTGCGCGGCCAGCGCTTCGAGGTCCGGGGTCGAGAAGGCGAGGAGCCGCAGCCGTTCGTCCTCGCCCGCCGGCAGGTCGGCGTCGACGTAGATCACGTGGCGGCGTCCGACCTCGAACTGCAGTCGCGCCGATGGACGGCCCGCCGGCGTCCCGGCGGCACGCCGCCACTGTCGCCCGCAGGCCGAGCACCTCGCCATAGAACCGCTTCGCCGCCGCGGCGTCGCTGGCGCGAAACACGATGTGATCGATCCCGGTGATGCGTGGTCGGTTCGCCGGCACTTGTGCCGTCAGGCCGACCGTCAGCACCGCCAGCACGGCCGTCGTGACGATGGCGACCGCACGCGAGAGGGCCCTCATCGGGCGAGTATATCCGTCCGCTCGCCGGTCATGGGTTGGGCGGCGCGAGGCAGCGGATGGTGCGCCCCCGGGTCTGCGCGTCGGCCTCGGCTCGGAGCCCCTCGTCCTGCGCCTCCTGCGCGCGCTGCAGGGCCAGCACCGCCTGGCACCGGGCCGCCTGGTCGCGCTCCGTCGTCGCCGTGGTGACCAGAGCCGGCAGCGCGCCGCGGGCCGCGTCCACGATCGACGGGTCGGAGGTCGGCCGGGCGGCTTCGCCCATCCCGAGCCGCTCGAAGAGCACGGCGAGGGCGCTGGCGACGCGCCGCCGGACGGCGACATCCCGGCTGGTCAGGTGGCCGGCCAGCCGGGCGATGCCGTCGGGCCGGGCGACGAAGGTGTTGGCGGCGCTCTGCGCCAGCGTCAGCGCGAACGGGTCGCGGCCCTTGCACGTGCCCGCCACGACCCGCGCGAACGTCGCCTCGACATCGGCGGCCGCGACCTGCCGCGACGCCAGGACGCCGGCGACGAGCGCCAGCCCACGACAGGTGTCCGTCTGCCGCAGGCGTTGCTGCAGCAGCGGCACCACGTCATCGCCCGCGGCGGCCAGGGCCGACGACGTCTGCGCCGCCAGCGCCGGCGGCTGCGAGTCGAGCCGTGAGATGATCGCCTCCCAGCTCTCGCGAGGCATCCGATCGGTCGCCGCCCCGTCGCTCCGTCGTGCCCGGGGCCGGGCCGCAATCGACGTCGGCGTGCGCCAGCAGCGTGGTGGCCCGGGCTGCGCAACCCCTCGTGCGGCAGGCGGCGCGCCTGATCGACGGCCTCGAACGCCAGGCAGCGGATCGCCTTCTGGCCTTCCGACACGGCGACATCGCGGAGCGGCTGCAGGACCGCCGCGGCCGCCGCCAGAATCTCGGGTGTCGGGGCGATGGCGCGCGGATGGTCCGGCTGGAGTCGCTCCGTCAGCGCATCCAGCGCGAAGACCGCCCGCCGCCGCGCCAACGGATCCCGATCGCGGAGCAGCGAGGCCAGCAGCCGGATGCCGCCCGGCCGGTCGATGATCGCGAGGGCGGCCTCTTGCTGCAGGCCGGCATCGGCGAGCGTCGAGGCGGGACAGGCGCCGCGCGCCATGGCGACGAGGGTGGCCTCGACGAGGGCGGGCTCGAGCTGCAACTGCTGAAGGACGCCCGAGGCCACGAACTGCACCTGGCACGCCGGTATCGTCTGCAACGCCTCGACCACTGCCGGGCGCACGCCGGGCCCCATCCGCTGCAGTTCTTCGGCCGCCTCCAGCGCACCTTTCTGGTCGGGCGCCCCGATCAGCACGAGCAGGTCGCGGACGCGCGCCGCGTCGACGGGCGGCGGCGCCTGAGTGGCGCCAGAGACCCCGGCGAAAAGAAGAACGCTCAGGCTGGCGGCGGCGACACGCTCGCGCATGCCCGCGAGTCTAGTGTCCCGCGTCAGAGACGTGCGGAGATATTCCGGCGGAAGGACCGCGGACTCACGAGACGCGGCGCTCGAACGGCAGCACCGTACCGGCGTCCGACTCGTCGGCGCCGGCGTTGTCCGGCGTCGCCGTCCCGCCGGCCGGAGACGCGCTCGCGGTCAGCGCCGCGGTGTCCATGCGCGCCACGATGCTCGCCAGCCCCTGCAGCGCCGGGACGTCGAAGTCGGTGCCGGCGTGACGCCACAGTTCGCCCACGGCCGCCGAGGCCGGCCGGGCGTCGCGATAGGCGCGCCCCGTCGTCATGGCGTCGAAGGCATCGGCGACGTGGACGATGCGGGCGTGGATCGGGATCTCGTCGCCGTGCAGGCCATGGGGGTAGCCGGTGCCGTCGGGCCGCTCGTGGTGCAGCTCGACGATCGGCACGTGCGCCTCCAGGAACCCGATCGGCCGCAGGATCTGCGCGCCCAGCAGCGTGTGGCGCTTGATCTCGTCGAACTCGACCGCCGTGAGCGCGGCCGGCTTGGTCAGGATCGCATCGCTGATGCCGATCTTGCCGATGTCGTGCAGCAGCGCCCCGAGGCGCAGCACGTCGAGGTCGTCCTGGCCGAGCCCCATCGCGTCGCCGATCGCGATCGAGAGCAGGCTGACGCGCTCCGAGTGGCCGGCCGTGTAGGGATCGCGGGCATCGAGTGCGGCGACCAGGGCGCGGATGGCACCGAGGTAGGCGGCGCTGGTCTCGGCGCGGGCCTCGTGCACGGTCTGCAGCAACGTCGAGAACGTGGCGCCGAGGGCGTCCAATTCCTTGATGGCCTGCTGCGGCGGCGGCGCCGGCGCGGTCGTCTGCGATTCCACCATCGCGTGGATGTCGCGCGAGACACGATCGATCGGCGCGGCCACGCGGCGAGCCAGCGCGACGCTGGCCACCAGGCACAGCACGAGTCCGCCGGCGACGATCCCGACGAGCCGCGGCACCGCCCCGGCCGTGGCCCGGTCGCGGGCCGCGGTGATCGAGGCGACGGCGTAGATCGCGGCCGGCCCGACGCGCTGGACGAGCAGGTAGGCGTGCCGGGCGCCGGCCGCGTCGAAGGCGCCGCCGCGGGCCGGGAGTTCCCCGCGCCGCAGGCCCGCCGCGAGCGTCCCCAGCGCCGGGCCGCCGGGCGTCGTGGCGACGAGGCGGCCGTCGACGAGGACGCCGATCTCGGATCGCGCCTCACCGGCGAGCTCGGCGGCGTAGCGCGCATCCAGCCGCCGCGCTTCGACCAGGAAGGCGAGGCGCAGGCCGTCGCCGGCCGCGATCGGCGCGACGGTCGCGCGGAACGTGGCAGCGCCGACCGCGATCACCTGATCCGACTCCATGGTGTCCGCGTCAGCGATGCGGAGGACGGTGCCGCGTGGCCACCCCGTGGCGGTGGGGCCGGCGCTGACGACGACGCGGCCGTCGAGGCCGACCACGGCCAGGCCGTCAGAGCGGAGCAGCGCGGCGATCCGATCGGCCTCGCCTTGCAGGGTCTCGAGCTGCTCGCGGGCGGCGATGTCGGCGCCGAAGTCGCGCTGTTCCTGGTAGGACTCGAGGACGGTCTTGAGGCTGGGGCTGCTCGAGATGAGGGTGGCGCGCAGGAACGCCTCGCGCTGGCGATCGCGCTGCGAGGCGGCGAGCTGACGTTGCGCCGCGTCGAGGTCGCTGGCGATGCCGCGCTCGACGACGGCGCGCGTCTCGAGCACGAGCACCGCCGACACCGCGCCGAGCACGCCGACGACGGTCGCGAACGCGATCGCGACCACCCGCACCACGAAACGAGGCGCGGGCGCCGAATCGCCGACAAGGTGCTGGCGTCGCCGCCGGGTCCACATCGCAGGGAGCATGCGATCCGGCAATCGGCCCGGCTCGACGTCCCTGCATCCCGGCCCTGCCCGCCGGTGCACCGGAAGATCCCGTGCTCCGGGTCGGGCCGCCCTCCGGCGGATGTCGGTTCAGCGGACGTCGGTCAGCGGACGTCGGTCAGCGGCGGCGTCGGGGGCTGGCCGGAGGCCTCGGCGAGGCCGTAGGCGGCGAGCATCTCCCGGACGATGCCGGGATAGATGTGCTGCTCGCTGGCATCGCGCTCGAGGTACTCGAGATCGACCTTCAGCCGATCGGCACGCCCGCGGGCGTCCTCCCACAGCCGCTCGCACGACGGCGCCGACGAACTGTCGTTGGGTTGCGGCGCCCAGGTCGGGTTCCACTTGAACGCCGCCCTGCCCGACCAGAGCGCGAATCGCGCGGCACCCGGCGAGGACCGCGCCGCCTTCAGGATCTCGTCGACGGCGGTCGAGCGCGGCGCCGCGCCTTCCACCGGGATCGACGCGAAACGCTGGAAGCAGGAGGCGAGGTAGGCCTGCAGGTCCGCATCGACACCGCTCGCGATACCGCCGAGGCGCTTCAGTTCGGGCTCGTAACGCTGGCTGAACGTATCGCGCATCCGCTCGTCGGTGGTGCGGCCGTCGGCGAGGCCGGGGGCGACACGGGAGGCCTCGGGGCTGGCCTTGCGGGCCGCGGCGTCGGCCAGCGCCGCACTCCACTCCTCCTGCGTCGGCTGCCGGGTCGCCAGGCAGGTCAGGCAGCCGCGGGCATCGGGCCCGGCGTCCGCGGCAGCGTCGGACGTGCCGGCCGCCGGACGGAAGATGCCGTCGCTGCGTTCGGTGCTGGTCATGCGGGTGGTGACGTCCGCGGTGGCGGCCACCTGCGTCGCACGCACCCAGCCGGTGGTCATCGCGGTGTCGCCGGTGCGGACCATCGCCTGGTGCCATTCGCCGTCGGTCTTGACGACGGTGAGGATGACGCCCTTGTCCAGTTCGCTGACGACGCGGCAGGTCACGGCCGCGCAGCTGTAGGCGGTGGCGAAGGGCGCCGTGACCACGACGCGCCGGCTGGCCTCGACAGGCGCGGCGGCGGGAACGGCCGGGGCCGGCTCGCGGCGCGACCGATCGGCAGGCGCCTGCGCCGTCAGCGCGACGGGCGCGACGGCCGCGGCGAGGCCCAGCGACAGCACGAGGCGTGTGATCGTCATCTTCGTATTCTAGCCGCGGGTCGGGCCTGACTGGCCGGGCCCGATGTCACGCCATTGCGCGCGGGATCACGCTTCCCGGCGCATCGGAACGACCTCGGCCGGCGGACGCTCGTCGCGGACCGGCAGGCCGTGCAGGAACTCGGGCAGCGCGGCGGAGAGGCCGCGGACGGCGTCCAGGTCGAACTGCGTCCCGGCGAAGCGCCACAGGACGGCCAGCGCATCGGACGCCGGGCGGCCGGCGCGATAGGCGCGGGCCGTGGTCATCGCGTCGAAGGCGTCGGCGACGTGGACGATGCGGGCCAGGATCGGGACCTGTTCGCCCTTGAGGCCGTGCGGATAGCCGAGGCCGTCGGGCTGCTCGTGATGCAGCTCGACGATCGGCAGGTGCGGCTCGAGGAAGGCGACGGTGCGGAGAATCTGCGCCCCGAGCACGGGATGGCTCTTGATGATCTCGTACTCGTCGTCGGTCAGCGCCCCGGCCTTGCCGAGGATGTTGTCGCTGATGCCGATCTTGCCGATGTCGTGCAGCAGCGCGCCGAGGCGCAGCACCTCGATCTCGGCGTCCGAGATCTGCATCTGCCGGCCGATCGCCACCGAGATGGCGCTGACGCGCTCCGAATGGCCGGCGGTGTAGCCGTCCCGCGCGTCGAGCGCCGCGGCGAGGGCGCGGATGGCGCCGACGACGGCGGCATCCGTTTCGGCGCGGGCCGACGACAGCGAGTTCGACAGGCGGTTGAACGAGGCGATGAGCGCCGCCACCTCGCGGCTCGACGCCCGTGTGGTCGGCAGCCGCGTCGCCACCTGGACCTCGGCCATCTCCGCCATCTCGCGCGACAGGCGATCGATCGGCGCGCTGACCGAGCGCGCCAGCCGGAAGCTGGCCAGCAGGCACAGGCCCAGGCTCGCGATCACGATGCCGACCAGCTTCGGCAGCGCCGCCTCGGTCAGGCCGCGCACCTTCTGCGTCACCGAGTCGATGGCATAGAACGAGGCCGGGCCGACTTGCCGGATCTGCCGATAGGCGAACACCTCGCCGTTGACCTCGAGCACGCCGGACATCAGCAGTCCCTTGGCCACCGCGGTGCGGAAGGCCGGGTCGCGCGGGGTCAGCGCACTGTCGAAGACGCGGCCGTCGATGACGATGGCGACACCCGAGTGGGCGAGGTGGGCCAGGCGTTCGAGGTAGCGCTGATCGAGCGCGGTGCCGACGACGAGGTGCCCGATGCGGCCGCCGCGGATCCGGATCGGGGCGGCGGTCACGGCAAACGGTTGATCGCGGGCGGTGACGAAGGCCTCGAAGGGGCCGGGCGCGTCGGTGTCGAGCATCAGGCGCTCGTTGGTCCACGCCGCGGTGTAGCGGCCCGAGGCGCAGAGGATGCGGCCCGCTTCATCGGCGACGCCGACGACGTCCGCGTCGAGCAGCGCCTCGATGCTGCGCAGTTCCCACTCGAGCGCGGTCAGCCGCTCGTCGTCGCCGGCCAGCTTGCGCCCGGCGCGGAACTGCTCGAAGGCGTTGGCGAGCGTGTCGCTCTGCGTCAGGACGGTGGCCTGCACGGTGGCGTTGCGCTGCCGCTCGTCCTGCGACAACGCCACCAGTCGATGTCCCGGCCTCGAGCTCCTCGCGCACCCGCGCCTCGACCGCCTGCCGCGCCTGGTAGCCGAGGAGCGAGATCACCGCGACCAGCACCAGGACCACGGTGGCGAACGACGCGATGAGGACCCGGACGACGAAGCGCGGCGGCCGCCGGGAACCTTCACGGTCGGGCCCGCGCGGGCGTGTGGAGAGCGGTCAGCGACGCGCCGGTTCGGGTCAAGGTGGGCATGGGGCCGCGGATGGTCGAGGGCCTCGACCTCCGCACGACTTCAATCGGTCCGACAGGGGGGAGGCTTGAAGCGCACACGCTGCGTCGGGATGACACCGTGACGGCGGCTCGTCACGACTGCACGGGGTCGCGCATGCCGGCATTCTGCTAGGCTGACGCGATGTCGGGGAACGACGCCCCCCTGTCGCCCGCGCCCGTGCCGACGCTGCCGGCGCCCACCGCCGATGTGGTGGTGTCGGCGATCCCGGTGCTGCGCGTCGCCGACGCCGAGCGCAGCGTCCGCTTCTACTGCGGACGCCTCGCCTTCCGTCAGGACTGGTGGCACCAGGCCGCGCGGGAGGAGCCGGCCACCGTGTCGGTGAGCCGCGGCGGCGCCAGCGTGATCCTGACCGAGCGCACCGATGTCGGCCGCGACGGCCAGTTGTGCATCTGGACCATCGAGCTGGCCACGCTCGTCACCGAGTGGGCCGCCCACGAGGACGTCGTGCTCGAGCATGGCCCGGCGGCCATGCCCTGGGGCCTCACCGAAATCGCCTTCCGCGATCCGGATGGCAATCGCATCCGCGTCGTCCAACCCACGGGGTGTCAGACATGAACCAGCGATCGAACGTCCTTCCTGCGCCCGGCCCTCGTTGCCGCCGCGCTCTGCGCCTGTCTGCCGTTCGCCGGCGATCTCCTGCCCGCGTCGGCCCTCCTCGCCCAGGCGCCCGCCGCCAAGCCGGCCGAACCCGGCTGGGTTCAGCTCTTCAACGGCAAGGACCTGACCGGCTGGGTCAAGGTCGGCCAGGAGCAGTGGACCGTCGACGACGGCGCCATCTACGGCGTCGGCGTGACCAAGGAGTACGGCTACCTGCGCACCGAGCAGAAGTACGTCGACTTCGATCTCACCCTGCGCTTCAAGGTCGAAGCCGACGGCAACAGCGGCGTGTTCTTCCATTCCGACTTCCCGCCGGGCTCGGTCGACATCTCGCAGGGCCTCCAGTTCGAGATCGATCGCGTGCTCAATCACCACACCGGCGGCCTCTACGGCGACGGCCGGAACTGGGTCGTCTGGCCGGCGCCGGAGCTCGAAACCGTGATCCGCCCGACGGATTGGAACGAGATGCGGATGCGCGTCGTCGGCCGCCGCTACCAGTCGTGGCTGAACGGCACGCCGATGGTCGACTTCACCGACCCGACGCCGAAGTCGTTCGACGGCTACATCTCGCTGCAGCTCCACTCCGGCGGCCTCGGCCGGATGCGCTTCAAGGACATCTACCTCCGCGACCTGACGAAGCGATAGCCACCTCCGCACACTCCGGAGTGGCCTTCCACTCCGGAGTCGCTTGTTCACTCCGGAGTCGCCTTCCCGCCCCATCACCCCGAAGTCGTCGTTGCCTCCCCACACCTTGACATCGCTGGTGTACCAGCGTAACTAGGTACACGTCGCTGTACCACCGCGAACTGGTACACCAGCCGATGCTGCCTTTCTCCATCGCCCTGCGCCCCGGCGAACCCGTCGTCGACCAGGTGGTCTACGCGGTGACGCGCGCCGTGGTGTCGGGACAGCTGCGTGCCGGCGACCGCTTTCCGTCGGTGCGGACGCTCAGCCAGGAGCTGAAGGTCAACCCGAACACCGCGCAGCGCATCGTGGCGCTGCTCGTCGAGGCCGGACTGCTGGCCGTCGAGCCCGGCATCGGCACGGTGGTGACCGCACCGCCGCGAGCCGCGGGCCGGCGGCGACGGCCACGGCGCGACGGGCCGATCTGGCCGCGCTGGAGGACCGGCTCGCCGAGCCGCTGGTGGTCGAAGCGCGCCGGCTCGGCCTCGGCGCTGGCCGATCTCATCGACATCGTGCGCGCGCGGTGGAAGGCGTTGGACGACTCGAGGTGACGTCGATGGACCACGCGATCGAGACCGAACGCCCTCACCTGTCGCTACGGCCGGACCCGCGCCGTCGACGACGCTCACCATGCGCGTGCCGGCCGGCAGCATCTACGCGCTCCTCGGCCCGAACGGCGCCGGCAAGACGACGACCCTGAAGACGCTGATGAACCTGCGGGCGCCGAGCCAGCGGCGTCGCCCGGGTGCTCGGCGTCGACTCGCGGCGCTCGGCCCGGCCGACCTCGCGCAGATCGGCTACGTCTCCGAGAACCAGCGCATCCCGTCGAACCTGACGATCGGCGAGATCGAGGCCTTCTGCCGGCCGTGGTATCCGACCTGGGACGCGGCGCTCGCCACCGAGCTGCGCGACCGCTTCGGCCTCGATCCCCAGGGCGCGCATCCGGACGCTGTCGCGCGGCACGCGCATCAAGGTGCAGTGCCTGCTGGCACTGGCGCCGCGGCCGCGCCTGCTGATCCTCGACGAGCCGTTCAGCGGCCTCGATCCGGTCGTCCGCGACGACCTCACCACCGGCGTCCTCAGCCTCGCCGATCGCGACGGCTGGAGCGTGCTGCTGACGTCGCACGAGATGGACGACGTCGAGCGGCTCGCCGATCACGTCGGCTTCCTCGTCCGACGGGCGCCTGCTCGTCGAAGAGCCGATGGCCGCCGCTGCTGGCTCGCTTCCGTCGCGTCGACGTCGCGCTGCCGGACGGCGCTGCGGCGCCGGCCGCAGCGACCGGCCTCGTGGCTCGGGTTCACGGTCGACGGCCGCGCCGCACGATTCGTCGATTCGCGGCATCGCCGGCCGCCGAAGCCGCGTGGCGCCAGGCGTTCCCGGACGCGACCATCGAAACCAGCCCGATGTCGCTGCGCGAGGTCTTCGTGGCGCTGACCAGATCAACGGACGTCGCGGCCACCGCGGGGGTGCGGCGATGAACGCCGCCGCGCGACTGCGCCTCGGCGTTCGCTGCCGGCGAGCGTCTACGCCCTGGTGCGCTTCGACCTGCGTCGATTCCGCCTCTTGCGGCCGCCATGGTCGGCCTCGAGTTCAGCCGGGCCGCGCTGGTGGAATGGGCGCTGCGCGTCCAGCCGGTCGGCGTCGGCGGGGCCTTCAGCGGCGCGTTCGGCACCGCGGAATCGACGCTGTTCGACGCCGTCACATGGGTGATGACCGTCGCCGCGACCGTGGTGATCGTGCAGGCCGACCTGCCGTCGGACGACCGGGCCTTCTGGCGAACGCAGCCGATCCCGCCGACCGCCCTGGCCCTCGGCAAGGTGCTGACGTTGGCCCTGCTCGTCGTCGTCGTTCCGCGATCGTCAACGCCGCGCGCCTCGCCGCCGTTGGCGCCCCGATCGCGGCGCTCGCCGCGGCCACCGTGCAGATCGCGGTGCTGGCCGGGGCCATCGTGGTGCCGGCGTGGACGCTGGCCCTGCTCACCCGCACGTTGCCCACGCTTCATGGTCACGGCCGCCTCCTTGATCGTTCTCGGCTTCCTGACCCTGGCGGGCGTTGGCCTACTGGGACCGGTCGTTGAACGGACGCGGTGGAGCTGGACTGGCTGAGCATGTCAGCCCGGGGCGCTGGGTAACGACTGGCAGGCCCGCCACAGCCACGGCTGGTGGACGGCGGCAGCCGTCACGCTCGCCGGGCTGACCGCGCTGGCGTTCCACTACCGGCACCGCCGGTGGACGATCGACGGCCGCGCTCGCGCTGGCGCTGTTGGCGATCCGCCTGACCGTACCGGCCGGCCGCCACTGGATACTCGGCTCCTGAGCCACTGCAACGCCTCGTCGCCGGCCGGCTCGACGTCAGCGGCATCCAGCCACCGAGCCGGGAAACCCTCGACGCACACCGCCGATTGCCGAAGCGCTTGCCCGTGCCGCTCGGCGCTGATGTTCACGCTGCCGCCCCTGCCGCGTGAGGTGACGGCCGCCGTCATCACACGGAACAACCGGCTCATCGGGCGCGACACCGTCGAGGCAACGGTGGCCTGGCAATGGCTCCGGCTGGCCGGAGTGCGGGCGGCGCTCCTGACCGACACGCCGCCCACCGCCGAGATGTCGGTCGCGGCGGGATTCACCGTCGATCCTGCGGCGCTCGCGACGCTGCGCGACGCCCCGTTCTCGCTGCGCGCCGACGCCGAGATCCGGTTCCAGAGCGACCGGATCGCCGGCGAACTGCCGCTGCGGGCGGGGTCGGCTCTCGAGGTCGCCGGACAGCGCGTCGAGGTCCTCGCGGTCGAAGCCCTGCCGCCGATCGTGCTCGTGCGCTACACGCGCGTTCCCGACGCTGTTGCACCGACGTGGCAGCGGGCACCAGCCGCTCGAGCAGCCGCAGCTGCTGATCGTGGAATCGCTATCCGTGGGCGAGACGCGAACGGTGCTGGCGGCCCGGGACGTGCCCGTGGCCGTCGCTCGGCGAGAGTGACGCCGGTCGCGGAACCGCACGCCGAAGGCCCGCGCCGTCGACTAGAATGACGTGTTCCGCTGGACGCGTGGGCGTCAGCGACAGCTCCGCATTTCTTTCGACATCGAGGCACCTCGCGCATGACCGCTCCGAAGAAGATCGTGCTCGCCTACTCCGGCGGGCTGGACACGTCCGTCATCCTCCCCTGGCTCAAGGGCCGCTACCCCGGCGTCACGCTGGTGGCCTTCGCCGCCGAGCTCGGCCAGGGCGACGAGCTCAAGGACATCGAGAAGAAGGCCTACAAGAGCGGCGCCGACGAGGTCGTGGTCAAGGACCTGCGCAAGGAGTTCGCCGAGGACTACTGCTTCCCGATGCTGCGCGCGCACGCGACCTACGAGGCCGACTACCTGCTCGGCACCTCGATCGCGCGGCCGCTGATCGCCAAGCACCAGGTGCTGGTCGCGCACCAGACCGGCGCCGACGCGGTCGGCCACGGCGCCACCGGCAAGGGCAACGATCAGGTCCGCTTCGAGCTGACCTCGATGGCCCTCGATCCGACGCTGGCGATCATCTCGCCGTGGAAGGATCCGCAGTTCCTCGCCGACGGCCTGAACGATCGCGAGACGGCGATCGACTACGCCCAGAAGCACAAGATCCCGATCACCGCGAGCAAGAAGAAGATCTACTCGCAGGATCGCAACCTCTGGCACATCTCGCACGAGGGCGCCGAGATCGAGGATCCGGCCGAGGAGCCGAAGGAAGCCGTCTACACGATCTCCGTGCCGCCGACGCAGGCGCCGAACAAGGCCGAGTACGTCGAGGTCGAGTTCAAGGCCGGCACGCCGGTCGCGGTCAACGGCACCAGCTATCGCGGCCGCGGCCACGAGCTGATCGCCGAGCTGAACCGCATCGGCGGCAAGCACGGCGTCGGCCAGGTGACGCTGGTCGAGAACCGCCTCGTCGGCATGAAGAGCCGCGGCGTCTACGAGACGCCGGGCGGCACCATCCTCTACGAGGCGCACAAGGCGCTCGAGCAGCTCTGTCTCGAACGCGACCTCTACCACTACAAGCAGCAGGCGGCGCTCAAGTACGGCGAGCTGGTCTACTACGGGCAGTGGTTCCACCCGCTGCGCGAGGCGCTGCAGACCTTCATGGATCACGCCAACCAGGTCGTGACCGGCAAGGTGAAGGTCAAGCTGTACAAGGGCCGCGCCGCGGCCACCAGCGCCAAGTCGCCGCTCTCGCTCTACGACACCAAGCTGGCCAGCTTCGCGATGAAGGACTACGACGTCACCGCGGCGCGCGGCTTCATCGATCTGTTCGGGCTGCCGATGAAGGTGCGCGGCCTGAAGCAGGGCGACACCGTGGTCGGCAGCGGCCGCGGCACCACGAAGAAGGCGACCGGGCGCGGCGGCAAGCGCCGCTAGACTGAGCCGGACGAACGAGGCGCGGGTGCCGGTCGATCGGATCCTCTCGGCCGACGACCCGCGCGTCCACGACTACCGCGCCGTCCGCGAGCCCGAGCTCGTGCGGCGGCGCGGCCTCTTCATCGCCGAAGGCCGGCTCGTCGTCGGCCGGCTGCTGGCCCTTCCCCATTTCCGCATCCGATCGATCCTGGTGAGCGAGGCCGGCCTCGCGGCGCTGGCGGCGTCAGGCCGCCGCCGGCCTCGACGGCGCGGCCCGACCTCCCGCTCTACCTCGCCGCGCCCGACGTCATCGACGCCATCGGCGGCTTCCATTTCCATCGCGGCTGCCTGGCCATCGCCGAGCGTCCGCCGGCGCTCGACCCCGAGGCGCTGATCGCGGCCGCCGCGCCCGGGCCATCCGCTCGTCGTCGTCGAAGGCATCGCCCAGGCCGACAACGTCGGCAGCATCCTGCGCAACGCGCACGCCTTCGGCGCGGCCGGCGTGCTGCTCGATCCGTCGTCGGTCGATCCGCTGTATCGAAAGGCGCTGCGCACGGCGATGGGCGCCGCGCTCGTCGTGCCCTGGGCCCGGCTCGAGCCGTGGCCGGACGCCCTGGCCAGGCTCCGCGCCGCGGGCGTCGTCCTGGCGGCGCTGACGCCTCGACCGACGGCGCAGCCGCTCGAGACGTTCGCCGAGGCCTGCGCCGATCGCCCCATCGCCCTGCTGGTCGGCGCCGAAGGCGAGGGGCTCGGCGAAGCGGCGCTCGCCTTGGCGGACAGGCACGTGCGCATCGCGATGTCACCGGGTGCCGATTCTGTCAACGTGGCGACGGCGACCGGCATCGCCCTGCATGCGCTCGCCCGGTGGGCAACGGCGCGCACCGATCGCGCCGGCGGCTGATACACTCACCCTCCCCAGCAGTATGTCGTGACGGTGAAGCGGTGGTGCGAATGACTGATGCGTCGTCGACCTCGCAGTCTGCCCGCGCGGCTGGCACATCCGGCCCCGACCGCCGGCCGGCGGCGCGGCGGATCGCTGCGCCGGCGGCTGCCGCTGATCATCTCGCTGTTCCTGGTGGCGATCGTCGGCGCCGGGGGGACGGCGTCGTACCTCGCGGTGCGCCGGTCCGTGCTCGACGCGGCCCGCGGACGCCTGCAGACCAACGCCACGCCAGTGGGCGCAGCTCCTCGCCGCCAGGCTGGCGCAGCGGGTCGAGGAGGCCCGGCGCGCCGCGGCCGACCCCGTCCTGCAGCGCCGGCTGAGCGCCGAGCGATCCGGCGACCGACGGCGGCGGCGCAGCAGCAGCTGGCCGACGCTGCTGGCGGCGCCGCCGCCGAACCTGAGCGTCGAGCTGTGGAGCGCCTCCGGCGAACGGCTCGCCCACGCCTTCGCCGGCCCGGACGCGGAGGGCCCGGCTTCCCGGCGGACGCCACGTTCGAGGCGCCGAAGGCCGCCGGCATCATGCCGCTCGGCGCGCACGGCGACCGATCCTCTATTCCGAGCACGTCGCCGAGGTGAAGCCGGCCGGTGCCACGGCGCGCCGGCGCGGCTTCGTCGTCTTCCGGCGCCGGGCCGCGTCCCGCCAGCGCCGGGCGGGCGATCGGCCGCCTGATCGGGGCCGGCAACCGGCTGCGCCTGGGCTCGCGGACCAACGACGTCTGGACGGACCTCGGACGAGCGCGTCGAGGCGCCGCCGCAGACCGCCGGCAACGAGGTCGTCTCGTATCGGCGCGCCGACGGCTCGCGCTGGCTCGGCACCGACGGGCCGCGTCGCCGGCACGCCGTGGACCATCTGGGCGGAGACGCCGGAGGCGAACGCGCTCGCCACCGCTCACGCCTTCTGGAACGCGATGCTGCCGATCGGCGCGCTCTTCGTCGTGCTGGGCGCGACGCTCGCGTGGGTGATCGGCCGGCGCATCACCACGCCGCTGGCCGATCTGACCGCCGCCGCCGAGGCCTTCGCCGGCGGCGACCTCACCCGGCGCGTCCGCGCCGACCGGAGCGACGAGGTCGGGCGGCTCGCCGACGCCTTCAACGCGATGGCCGACCAGGTGCAGGCCGGCTACTCGCGGCTCGACAGCGGCATCAAGGCGCGCACCGCCGAGCTCGAGCAGGCGATGGCGCAGCTGCACGAGACGCAGGAGCAGCTGGTCCGCCGCGAGAAGCTGGCGATGCTCGGTCAGCTCGCCAGCGGCGTCGGCCACGAGCTGCGCAACCCGCTCGGCGTGATGACCAACGCCGTCTACTACCTCGAGATGGTGCAGCCCGACGCGCCGCCGGACGTCCAGGAATACCTGGGCATGCTGCGCGCCCAGATCGGCCTGGCCGAGAAGATCGTCGGCGACCTGCTCGACTTCTCGCGCGTCCGGCCGCCGCGCCGCGACTCGGCGTCGCTCGCCGAGATCGTCGCCGCGCAGCAGGCGCGCCTCAACCGTGCGGGCGGGCGTATCGCTCGTCGGTCGACGTGCCGGCGGACCTGCCGCGCGTGAGCGTCGACGTCACGCAGATCGGGCAGATCCTGTTCAACCTCCTGGTCAACGCCGTGCAGGCCCTGGACGGACGCGGCGGCACCATCCGCGTCACGGCGACGGCCTCCGACACGCACGCGCACCTCCACGTCGAGGACGACGGGCCGGGCGTGCCCGCGGAGCTGCGGGCCAAGATCTTCGAGCCGCTGTTCACCACCAAGGCGCGCGGCATCGGCCTCGGCCTCGCCGTGTCGCGAAGCCTGGCCGAAGCCAACGACGGCACGCTCGTCGTCGACGACAACGCCGGCGGCGCGCGTTTCACCTTGAGCCTGCCGCGGGACGACGGCGGGAGGACCGCATGAAGCGCATCCTGGTCGCCGACGACGATCCCGGCATGGCCCGGACGCTGTGCGACATCCTGCGGCGCCGCGGCTGGACGGCGACCGAGGTCCACAGCGGCGAGGCGGCGGTGGAAGCGGCGTCGAAGCAGCGCTTCGCCGCCGTGCTGATGGACGTCCGCATGCCCGGCATCAACGGCGTCGAGGCCTTCCGGGTGATTCGGGAAACGCAGCCGCAGACGCCGGTCATCCTGATGACCGCCTATGCGGCGCCGGATCTGCTCGCCGCGGCCGAACGCGAAGGCGTGCTGCAGATCCTGCCCAAGCCGCTGCCCTGGGCCACGCTGTCCAGCCTCCTCGACAAGATCGGCGCGCTCGAGGGCAGCGTGCTCGTCGTCGACGACGACCCGGCCTTCCTCGAGACCCTGCAGACCGTCCTCGAAGCGGCCGGCCGCGTGGTCCGGCGGGCGACGACGATCGACGAGGCCGTGCATCTGCTGTCGGAACGGCCGCCGCGGGTGGTCGTGCTCGACCTGGCCCTCGACGGCCTGCAGCCGCGCGACTCGATCCTCGCCATCCGCCGCGCCAACCCCGCGGTGGTCCTGATCCTGTGCAGCGGCCACACGCGGCTGATGGACGACACGCTGTCGACGCTGCCGCCCGGCTGGATCTTCGCCGGGCTGATCAAGCCGTTCCCGCCGCGGCGCCTGCTCGATCTGCTCGACGCCGTCAACGACTGAGGCTCGTCGGCGCGGCGCGCTACCATACGCCGCATGCCCTCGGATGCCGGTGCCCTGGCGCGCGTGTGCGCGGCCGCGGTCGTCTGTCTGCTCGCCGCCGCCATCGCCGCGGCGCAGTCGGCCACCGGATCCATCGGCGGCGTCGTCGTCGACGCCAGCCGCGGCACGCCGATCGAACGCGCCCGCGTCAGCCTCGATGGCGTCACGGGCCGGCGCACGCTGTCGAACCCGGAGGGCCGCTTCCTGCTCGCCGACCTGCCGGCGGGCCGTGGCGTCCTCGAGGTGTCGTTGATCGGCTACGCGCTGGTCCGCCGTGACGTCGACATCCCGGCCGGCGGCACCCTCGAGTTGACCATCCCGCTCGCCGAGGGCACCGGCACCTACACCGAGGACGTCGAGGTCACCGGCGCGGCGGCCGCCCGCGAGAGCGGCGTCGCCAGCCAGATCACGATCGGCAGCGCCGACATCGAGGAGCTGCGCAGCACGCTGACCGAGGACCCGATGCGCGCCGTGCAGACCCTGGCCGGGGTCGGCGGCAGCGACGACTATCGCAGCGACTTCTCGATCCGGGCGGCGCCGTTCGATCACCTGAGCGTGACGCTCGACGGCATCCCCAGCTCGCTGCTCGTGCACACCGTCCGCCAGGCGCGCGACACCGGATCGCTGGCCATGCTCAACAGCGACGTCCTCGAAGGCGCGTCGGTGCTGTTCGGCAGCTACCCGCAGCGCTACGGCGACCGCACCGGCTCGCAGGTCGACTTCCGCCTCCGCGAAGGCTCGCGGGCGCGCCGCCAGTACCGCGTCGCGGTCAGCGCGATCGCGGCGTCGGCGGTGGCCGAGGGCCCGATCGGCCGCGCCCGGCGCGGCTCCTGGCTGGTGACCGGCCGCAAGAGCTACATCGACTGGCTGATCCACCGCATCGATCCCGAGACGACCGGCACGTTCGGCTTCGTCGACGCGCAGGCGAAGGCCGTCTACGATCTGACGCCGCGTCACACGCTGACCGGCACGCTCGTCGCCGGACGCTCGCGCTGGGACGAAGGCCAGGACCGGCGCAGCCTGAACGCCCTCGACGTCGGCCTCAACCGCACCGTCATGAGCGCCGCGCACGCTGCGATCGTCGCTCGGCCGGCGCGCGATCCTGACGCAGCAGCTCTATGGCGTCTTCAACCGGTTCCGGAACCTGACGCCGGCCGCGCAGCCGCTCAGCACCGGCAGCGAGCGCGACGTCTCGTACCGCGCCACGACCGTGATCCCCGGCCCGCGCGGCTCGACGATCGAAGGCGGCGTCCACCTGCAATGGCTCGGCGGATCGCTCGACGAATACCGCTACCTGAACGACGGGCAGCGGCTCTCGGGCGGCGGCTCGGCGCGGCGGACGCGTCAGGGCGCCTACCTCTCGACCCGGCTGCAGCCGCACCGGGCGCTCACCATCTCGCCCGGCGTCCGCGTCGATCGCTTCGGCACGTCCGACGAAACCCTGGCCTCGCCGTGGATCACCCTCGAGCTCGGCCTGCCCGGCCGGTTCCTGATCGCGGGCGGCAGCGGCCTCTATCGCCAATCCCCCGACCTGCTCCAGGCGACCAACCCGTTCGGCGATCCGGTCCGCGCCGAGCGGGCGCGCCATCTCGATGTCGGTCTCGGCCAGGAGATCGGCGTGTGGCGCTGGCAGGCGACGCTGTTCGATCGCGACGAGGCCGACATGCTGTTCTTCGAGAACCAGGAGGACCGCCTGGTGAACGGCGTGCCGAGCGGCCCGATCGGGCCGCCGCTCTACGCCAACGCCCTCGACGGCCGCGTCCGCGGCGTCGAGCTGACGCTGACCCATCGCGTCCCGAACGGCCTGTCCGGCTGGATCGGCTACGCCTACGCCGACTCGACCTACACGCACCGCATCACCGGCGAGACGTGGCCGTCCGACGTCGAGCAGCGGCACAGCCTGACGCTGTATGGATCGTACCGGCTCAGCGAGCGCACCAGCGTGTCGGCGCGCTTCCGCGCCGCGACCAACGTGCCGATCGTCGGCTACTACCAGCGCCTCGGCGACGACGTGGCGCTCGGCGACGAGCGCAACCGGGTGCGGATCTCCGACTACGTCCGCCTCGACCTGCGCGCGAACCGCACCTTCGAGGTGCGGAACGGCCGGCTGACGCTGTTCGTGGAAGTCCTGAACGCGACCGGCCGCCGCAACCAGCGCGCGCTCGAGCAGCCGTTCTACGAGCGCTCCGGGCTGGTCCCCGAACCGACCGAGAATCTGCTGCCGCTCATCCCGTCGGCCGGCCTGCGCATCGAGTTCTGATCGTGGCGGCGTCCACTGGCGGCGCGCTTGACAACTATTACTGCAGCAGGTATACCTGCTGCGGACATATGGCAGCGATGACTCCGGCGGTCGTGCACGTCCTGCTGGCGCTGGCCGGCGGCGAACGGCACGGCTACGCGATCCTGAAGGACGTCCAGCTCCACGTCGGCAGCCAGCTTCGCTTCGGCCCGGGGACGATCTACGGGACGCTGCAGCGGCTGATGGAAGCCGGCTGGGTCGAGGAGTCGGCGCCGCCCGCCGCGGACGTCGATCAGCGCCGGCGCTACTACCGCATGACGCGGGACGGCCGCGAGGCGCTCCGGGCGGAAGTGGACCGGCTCGGATCCATCCTCGACGCCGCGCGGGCGCACCGGATCCAGCCGCGGGGATCGCGAGGCTGACGCGATGGCCGCCGATGTCTGCGCCGTCCGTTCGACGCCCGGCTGTATCGCGCGGCGCTCCGCCTGTGTCCGCCCGAGTTCCGCCGCGAGCACGGCGACGAGATGGCGGCCGACTTCGACGAGGCCCGCGGTGAAGTGTCCGCGAGCGGCGGCCCGGCGTTGTGGACGTTGCGCGGCGTCATGGGCGTGGATCTCGGCCGGACCATCGTGGTGCAGTGGCTGCGCACCGGGCTGCCGGTCATCGGCATCGTCGCCGGCTGCTGCTCGCTCCTGCTGGCGGCGGGAGTCGCGTCGGTGGCGCGGCGGGTGACGATGCGCATCCGCGCCGACGTCGACACGTCCGAGATGGTCGGCTTGGTGCTCCTCATCGCCGTCGCGGTGATGGTGATCGTCACGACGATCGTCTTCAACCTCTGCATGTACCGCCCGCGGCGGATCGGCCGCCGGTAGCCGCCATGCTCCAGGCCCGCGGGTTGACCAAGCGCTATGGCGGCCTGCTGGCACTCGACCGCGTCAGCTTCGAGCTCCACCCCGGCGAGATCGTCGGCTACCTGGGCCCGAACGGCTCGGGCAAGAGCACCACGGTCAACCTCGTCGTCGGGCTGCTGGAGCCGACCGCCGGCGATCTGTCGCTCCTGGGCATCCGGGCGGCGGACGACCCCATCGCCTACAAGCGACAGATCGGCTACGTCCCCGAGGAGCCCTCGCTGTATGCGCACCTCACCGCCGGCGAGTACCTGACGCTGGTCGGTCGACTGCGGCGCCTGCCGTCGCGGACGCTGCAGACGCGCATCCCCGAACTGCTCCGGATCCTCCAGCTGCACGACAGCCGCTACACGTCGATGACGGCGTTCTCGAAGGGCATGCGCCAGCGCGTCCTGCTGGCGTCCGCGCTCCTCCACAACCCGCGGCTGCTCGTGCTCGACGAGCCGTTCTCCGGCCTCGACGTCAATGCCGGCCTGCTCCTGCGCACGCTCCTGCGGATGCTCGCCAGCGACGGCCGGATGATCTTCTTCAGCACGCACCGCTTCGACATGGTCGAGAAGCTGTGCTCGCGCGTCATCGTGCTGTCGGCCGGACGGGTGGCCCTGGAGCGGCCCGTCGCGGACTTCGAGCGGGACGGGCCCGACTCGCTCGAGGAGACGTTCGTCCGGGCGACGCATCAGCCCGACTTCGCGCCGCTCGCCCGGGAGATCCTGGACACGATGTCGGGGCGGTGAGCCGTGCGTGAACACCCCGCGGTGGTGCTGATCCACCACTTCTTCACGTCGCTCTTCGACTTCGGCATCCTGTCCGAGGAAGGCGCCGAGGCCCTGAAGCGTGTCCTGCTCGGCGGCCTCGCGCTGGCGATCGCCGCCGGGCTGCTGCTCACGCGCGTGTTCATGGCGAAGTACGGCGGGCTCTCGGCGGATCCGGAGGCCTACGCGCGCGAGGTCGTCGCCGACCACGCGTTCCTGATGGCCCTGCCGATGTGGATCGTGGCCAGCGCCATGGCGCTGGTCGAGCCAGTCGCTGTTCCCGGACGAGAGGGATTTCCGCATCCTCATGGCGGAGCCGCTGTCGCGCGCGGTGGTGTTCGGCGCGAAGCTGGCCGCGCTCCTGCTCTTCGGCGGCCTGTTCGTCGTCGGATCCCACCTCGGGTTGCTCCCGCTCGCCGCGCTGACGCTGATCGGCGCCATGCAGACGGGGTCGTTCATCCTGGCCGCGCTGGCCTTCCTCGCCGCGAGCGTCGCCGCCAGCCTGTTCGCCGCGTTCGGCATCCTGGCCATCCACGGCCTGCTCGTGCTCCTCGGGTCGCGCCACCGTCTGCTGGTGTTCTCGGGCGCGATCCGCACGATCCTGATCGCCGGCCTCGTGTTCGCGCTGCCGCTGGTGTCGCGCCTGCCAGCCGCCGCCGGCGCCTTCGAGGCCCACGCGTGGTGGCTGCCCTGGGCGCCGCCGGCCTGGTTCGCCGGTCTGGAACGCTGGCTGCTCGGCGACGCGACTCGCGCCGCGCTCGCCGCGCAAGCCGTGCTGGGGACGGCTGGCCGCGGTCGCGATCACCGTGGTCGCCTACGTCCGGCTCTACCGGCGTTTCGATCGCGTGACGTTCCAATCGTCGGGCTCCGGCGACGCCGGGCGTCCTGCGGCCGCCGGTCGACGGCGCCTATCGGGGCGCGCCGGTGCGCGGCGCGGTGCAGCGCTTCGTCACGCTGACGATCCGGCGGAGCGTCCTGCACCAGGGCCTGGTCGTCGGCCTGCTGGCCGGAGCCGGCGGCCTGGTCCTCAACAGCCTGGTCGGCGCGGACTGGCCGCGCGCGCACCACGCCGCGCCCGACGACGCGCTCGTCTGGACGCTGCTCTGGACGCCGATGACGATGGTGTTCCTGTCGATTCCGGCCATCCGGCTGGCCTTGTCGATGCCGCTGGACCTGCGCGCCAACTGGATCTTCCGGATGGCGGAAGACGTCGACGGCCGCGCGGAGGTCGCCGCGGCGAGTGTCCGGACCGTGCTGGCCCTGGCGGTCGCGCTGCCGATCGCGGCGATCGCGCCGCTGCAATGGTGGGTGATGGGCCGTGGCGCCATCGGCGCGTGGCTGGTGGAAGCCGCGATCGGCTGGCTGCTGGCCGAGTTCCTGATGGCCGGCTGGAGCCGCGTGCCGTTCACCTGCTCCTACCTCCCCGGCAAGGGGTTCTTCCCGCAGATGTGCGTGAAGGCCTTCGCCGCCTACGTGACGTTCACGTTCGCGACGGGTCTCATGCTGCGCGCATCAGTCCACGATCACCGTGTCGCGATGGTGCTGGCCGTGATCGTCGGCGGTCGCCGCCGCAGCCCTCGGCCTGCGCCGGGCACGGCAGCGCCCGGGACACGAGCCTGCTGTTCGAAGAACAGCTGCCGACCGAGCTGACGCCGCTGCGCCTGAGCGCAGACTGAGCGACAGGCGGCGGCGCCGTCGGACGCCGGCCTATCCGCGGTCGCCGCGGCGCGCGCGTCGGCGTCGTCGCGCAGCCACTGCGCGATCTGCTGGCGCGACCACTGATGGTGATCGTTGAGATGGATGATGATGGCGCCGATCGGCAGGCGCTTCTGCGTGCACGCGGGGCAGCGGCGCACTTCGTTGTCCAGGCAGTCGAACAGCAGATCGAGCCGCTTCGGCCGGATGCCGTCGGCGTTGCGCGGGATCCGGTAGATGCCCTCGTAGGCGGCGCCGAGCGCGCACGAGCTCTTGCGGCCGCGGTAGTACTCGCCGAACGACTGGTCCGGCCGCCGCTCGATCCCTTCGAGCATGGCGTCGGCGAGTTCGCGCTCCTGCAGGTGCAACGCTTCGCTCATGGCGGCCTCCAACTGAGTGGAGGTTCAGTCTAGCGCGTTCGCGCCCGCCGCGCTGACGCCAATGGGACGACTCCGGAGTGGTCACCACAGGACGACTCCGGAGTCGTTGTTCAGCACTGACCGGAATCGGACGGCGTGGTCGGGATCGGCCGACGTCGCCGTCGTCAGCCGGTGTTGCGCAGGCCGGCGGCGATGCCGTTCATCGTCACCAGCAGCGCCCGTTCCAGCGTCTCGTCGGCCTGGCCGCTGCGCGACCGCCGCAGCAGCTCGACCTGCACCAGGTTGATCGGATCGACGTACGGGTTGCGGACGTCGATCGAGCGCCGCAGCACCGGGTTGTCGCCGACCAGCTCGGCGTGGCCGGTGACGCTCAGCACCGCGTCGATGGCGCGCTGCAGGCGGGCGCGCAGGTCGTCGCCGAGCGCCTGCAGATCGGCCGGGCACCAGCTCGCGGTCGTACTGCGCGGCGATGCGGGCGTCGGCCTTGGCCAGCACCATCTCGATCAGATCGAGCGCCGAGCGGAAGAACGGCCACTCGCGGTACATCTTGCGCAGCGCGTCGCCCTCGCCGCGGGCCAGCGTCGTCGCCGATGGCGCCGTCGACGCCGAGCCACGACGCCAGCAGCAGCCGCGTCTGCGTCCAGGCGAACTGCCACGGGATCGCGCGCAGCGACTCGACGCCGGCGCGGCCGCCCGGCCGCCGCGACGGGCGGCTGCCGATGTTCAGCAGCGCCAGCTCGGGCTCCGGCGTCACCGCGCGGAAGTACTCGACGAAGCGCGGGATGGTCGTAGACCAGGCCGCGGTAGGCCATCCGCGAGGCGAAGGCGATCGCCTCCATCCGCTCGCGCTCCGCGGCGGTCGGCTGGCGCACCGGCATCCGGCTCGCCTCGAGCGTCGCGGTCGTGTAGATCTCGAGCGTGCGGACGGCGATGTCCTCGAGGCCGAACTTGGCCTGGATCATCTCGCCCTGCTCGGTGACGCGGATGCGCCGTCGACCGAGCCCGGCGGCTGCGACTGGATGGCGATGTAGGTCGGCCCGCCGCCGCGGCCGACGCTGCCGCCGCGGCCGTGGAACAGCGTGACCCGCACGCCGGTGGCGCGGCACGCCTCGACGATCGCCTCCTGCGCCTTGTAGAGCTCCCACGCGGCGCCGAACCGGCCGACGTCCTTGGCCGAGTCGGAGTAGCCGATCATCACTTCCTGGTGGCCGTTGATCCGCTCGCGGTACCACGGCACCGACAGCAGCTGGCGCAGCATCGAGCCGGCCTGGCGCAGATCGTCGGCGGTCTCGACGAGCGGCACGACGCGCAGCGGCCGGGCGACGCCGAACTCGCGCTGCAGCAGCTCCACCGCCAGCACGTCGGACGGCACCGAGGCCATCGTGATGATGTAGGCGCCGAGCGATCCCGACGGCAGGCGCGCCAGCATCCGGAACGTGTCGAACACGTCCTGCACCTCGGGCGACGCCGCGCAGGTTGCGGCGGCACCAGCGGGCGGCGGCCGCCGAGCTCGCGCATCAGGAACTGCTGGCGGTCCTCCTCGCTCCACTCCTCGTAGGAGCCGAGGCCGAGCGCGCGCGTGATGGTGTCGAGCGCCGCGGTGTGCTTGTCCGACTCCTGGCGGATGTCGAGCCGCGCCAGCGTCAGGCCGAAGCAGGCCAGCCGGCGCAGGATGTCGGCGAGGCGGCCGTCGGCGATGACCGCGTTGCCGGTCTCGCGCAGCGAGCGATCGCAGAGCCGCAGCGGCTCGGCCAGGGCCTCGGCCTCGAGGTAGACCTCCGGGCCGGCGCTGGCGGTGACCGGGCCGCTGGCGCCGGTGCGCCGATCCTCGAGGATGCTCTCGGCCCACTTGCGCGTGGCCAGCAGCCGCTCGCGCACCTCGCGCAGCAGGGCGCGGTACGGCTCGTGCGCGTCCGCATCGCCGACGCGGGCCCGCAGCTCGTCGCTGGCGTGCGCCAGCGACAGCTCGCTGCGCAGCAGGTCGACTTCGCGGAAATAGAGGTCGGCGGCCATCCAGCGGCCGAGGAGGACGGCCTGCCGGGTCACGTCCGGCGTGACGTTCGGGTTGCCGTCGCGATCGCCGCCGATCCACGTGCCGAAGCGGATCGGCGAGACCTCGAGCGGCAGGCCCGAGCCGGTGTGCTGCGTGCAGGGCGCGATCCAGCTCGCGCAGGTAGCGCGGCAGCGCCTGCCACAGCGTCTGCTCGAAGACGAGCAGCCCGCCGCGGACCTCGTCGAGCGGCGTCGGCCGGACGCGCCGGATCTCGTCGGTCTCCCAGCAGGCGGCGATCTCGCGGCGCAGCGTCTCGACCACCGTCTCGCGCTCCCACACCGTCAGGTCGGGCCGATCCTTCTCGGCCAGGGCCCGGGCGATGCGGTCGTACTTCTGCAGCAGCGTGCGGCGGACGATCTCGGTCGGATGCGCCGTCAGCACCAGCTCGATCTCGAGCGCGCAGACGGCGTCGCGCAGCTCGGCCGGCGTCAGCCCGGCGGCGATCAGCCGGCCGAAGGTCTCCTCGCACGAGCCGCGCTGCGGCGGCAGGTCGGGCGACTGCTGGTAGGCGCGGCGCCGCCGGATGCGGTGGTGCTGCTCGGCGATGTTGGCCAGGTTGAGGAACTGCGAGAAGGCGCGGGCGACCGGCAGGACCTCGTCGAGCGGCATCGCGCCGAGCTCCGACGCCAGCGTGTCGAAGGCGCTGCTGTCGCCCGACCGGCCGCTCTTGGCGAGGGCCCGGACGCGCTCCACCAGGGCGAACGCTCTGATCCCCTTCCCGGGCGCGAATCGCTTGCCCGAGCAGCTCGCCGAGCAGCCGGACATCGTCGCGCAGGGGCTTGTGGGGATCGGGGGTCGCGGACATGGGTCGAGTCTGGCCTTTCACACGGGTGCGGGGTCGCGGGCTAGGGGCGCCGCGCCACGAACCCGAAGCTGGCGCCGTAGCTGTTGTTCGGTTCGTCGAAGGCGATCTCGATGTCGGTCAGTCCGGCGTGCCGCACGCATCCCAGGATGTCGTCACGGCTCATCCAGTAGGCGTGGGCCGACGTGCCGCCGCAGAACACCCGTCCGCCGCCCTCGGAGGCGTAGTCCACGCGATACAGCGTATGCGCAAACCCGCCGTCCTCCGATGGGCGCGCCTCGGTCACGGTGGCGGGCGGCGGATGGAGCGGGTCGTAGTAGCACGTCCAGACGAAGACGCGCGGCGCCGCAGCGGTGAGCGCCCGCAGGAAGGCCCCGGGCCGTGTCATGTGGTACAGCACACCGGCCGCGATGGCCGCATCGAACGGCGGCGGTGACGCCTCGAGGTAGGCGAGCGCGTCGCCGAGGAGAAAGGTGGTGCGAGGCAGGCCGACGAGCTCTTTCACGATGAGGCAGCGGAGCAGCGCGCGCGCGTTCGCTTCGACGGCGATCACGCGGGCCGCACCGGCCTGTTCCAGCATCCACGTGTGGCCGCCCTCGAGCGGCCCGACTTCGAGCACCTGCCGTCCCTCGACGCCGCCGAGCGCGGTGATGGCCCAGGCCACGCGCGGATCGGCGAAGACGGGCAAGGGGCCGGCGGGAACGGCCTCGAACGGCGGCGGCAGGCGTGAGCTCCACTCCCCCGCGAAGATGTCGACGAGGTGCCGGGATCCGGCGCGCTGGTGATGTAGTGATCCACCTTGCCGGTCCCGCCGAGGGGCAGGGCCGAGGCATGACGCTGCACGGGCACGCTGCGCCCGGCCCGCTGCCGCGCGCGTCCGGCCCAGTCGTCCACGAGCAGGTCGAACGTCAAGGTCACGCCGTCACGGTCGGGCAGCTCGTCCCGGGTGAGCCGCGTCTCGAAGCCGCAGCGATCCGTGCCGGCCATCCCGGGATACGCGGCGACGACGTCGGGACGAGCCGCGTCCGGCTTCATCAGGCGGATGACCTGGCCATCGACCGAGATCCGGACGGCGAGCGGCGCGCCACTGGGGGCCACGGCCCACCCGCGCACGTCGATCCAGCCGGCGAACTGCTGGTCCGGCTTCGGGCTCGTCCACGGTGAGGAGTGGCGGTCGCGAGTCGAACCACCGGAGCACGGGCAGACGCGACATCGGGAGATCCTACCGCGAAGCCCCGCATCGCCCGGGAGGACGCCGCGCCCGCGCGGCACCGGCGACCTCATCCAACGTAGGAGTCCGAGTATCCTGTGGGCCAATGGCACGCCGGCCGCCCATCGACCTCTGGCCCCTCGGTGCGCCCGGCGGGCTCGGCACCGCGCCGGAGGACGTCCCGCAGATCACGCCGTACGTGGCCGACCGCCCCGACCCGCGCGGCGCCGCCGTGGTCGTCTGCCCCGGCGGCGGCTACCGCAACCTGTCGATGGAGAAGGAAGGGCTCGAAGGTCGCCGAGTTCCTGAACGGGCTGGGCGTCACCGCCTTCGTGCTGCGCTACCGGCTCGGCCCGCGCTATCGGCACCCGGTCCCGCTCGGCGACGCCCGCCGGGCGTTGCGCCTGCGTGCGGGCGCGCGCCGGCGAGTTCGGCGTCCAGCGGGAGCGCGTCGGCCTGATGGGCTTCTCCGCCGGCGGCCACCTGACGGCCACCGTCGCCACGCACGTCGACCGCGGCGACGCCGGCGCCGCCGACCCGATCGACCGCGAGAGCGCGCGGCCCGACTTCGCGATCCTCGCCTACCCGGTGATCACGCTGGCCGAGACCTGGCTGCACCGCGGCTCGCGGAACATGCTGCTCGCCCCCGATCAGCAGCACCCCGACATCCTGGACGACCTGTCGAACGAGCGGCAGGTGACCGCCGACACGCCGCCGACGTTCCTCTTCCACACCGACGCCGACACCGGCGTGCCGGCCGAGAACAGCGTCGCGTTCTACCTCGCGCTGCGGAAGGCGAAGGTGCCGGCGGAGCTGCACATCTACGAACCGGGCCCGCACGGCGTCGGCCTCGGCGGCACGGATCCGGCGCTCGTGACGTGGCCGGACCGGCTCGCCGGCTGGCTGCGCACACGCGCCCTGCTCACGACTGCACCGGCCTGATCCGGCCACGCCGGGCGGTCGCACGGCTGGCCACGCCACTCGCGCCCGGCGAATGCCGCTGGCCGATGGCGCCTTGTGAGGCCTCTGTTATCCCGTCCATAATGGCCGCGGTTGAGTGGGATGGAGACTGTCATGGACATGCAGTGGTGGCATTGGGCGGTGCTCGGCCTCGGCCTGGGGCTCCTCGAGCTGGCCACTCCCGGCGGCTTCTTCATCCTGTTCTTCGGCGTCGGCGCCCTGCTGGTCGGCGTGCTCTCGCTGCTCGGCATCGCCGGCCCGCCGTGGGTCCAGTGGGTGACCTTCGGCGCCCTCTCCGTCGTCACCCTCTTCTTCTTCCGCGATCCGCTGCTGCGGCGCATGCGCGCCTCGCGACGCACATCCGCCATCGACCGATCACCTCGGACATCGCGGTCGTCAAGGAAGACATCGCGCCCGGGGCGATGGGCCGCGCCGAGCTGCGCGGCACCGGCGTGGAGCGCGCTCAACATCGGCGGCGACGTCGCTGCACCGCGGCCAGCGCTGCGCGGTCCGCCGAGTGGACGGCCTGACGCTCCACCTCACGGCGGAAGGCGCCTGAGTGAACGCCTGCGCACCGCTCGTCGCCATCGCTCGCCGGCACGCGCCCGATCGTCGCCGAGATCCGCTACGACCTGACCGACATCAGCCGCCACAAGAAGGAGTCTGCAGCGTGAACGGACCTCTGATCTTCGCGATTGCCGTCGTCATCGTGTGCCTGATCGTGGTCGCCAAGACCGCGATCGTCGTCCCGCAGCAGAGCGCCTACGTCGTCGAGCGGCTCGGCCGCTACAACAACACGCTCCACGCCGGCTTCCACATCCTCGTGCCCTTCGTCGACGTCATCCGCTACCGGCATTCGCTGAAGGAGACGGCGCTCGACATCCCGGCCCAGGTCTGCATCACGCGTGACAACGTCCAGGTCCAGGTCGACGGCGTGCTCTACCTCAAGATCCTCGACCCGGAGCGCGCCTCCTACGGCATCTCCGACTACCACTTCGCCATCTCGCAGCTGGCGCAGACGACGCTGCGCAGCGAGGTCGGCAAGATCGACCTCGATCGGACCTTCGAGGAGCGCACCAACATCAACACGCAGGTGGTCAACGAGCTCGACAAGGCGACCGAGTCGTGGGGCGTCAAGGTGCTGCGCTACGAGATCAAGAACATCACCCCGCCGGCCGACGTGCTCGCCGCGATGGAGAAGCAGATGCGGGCCGAGCGCGAGAAGCGCGCGGTGATCCTGACGTCCGAAGGTCAGCGCGACGCCGCCATCAACAACGCCGACGGCGAGAAGCAGCAGGTCATCAAGGCCTCGGAAGCGCGCAAGACAGCAGCAGATCAACGAGGCCGAGGGCCAGGCGGCGGCGATCCTGTCGGTGGCCTCGGCGACCGCCGAGGGCATCCGCCGCGTCGCCGAGACGATCCGCCTCGAAGGCGGCTACGAAGCCGTGCAGCTCCGCGTCGCCGAGCAGTACGTCCACCAGTTCGGCCAGCTGGCGCAGAAGTCGACGACCCTGGTCGTGCCGGCCAGCGTGTCCGACGTCGCCGGGATGATCGCGATGGCGATGCAGGTGCTGAACAAGCGGCCGGCGGGCTCCGGCCCGTCGCAGCCGCCGCCGATTCACCGCTGACACCGCACCGCGCAGTCCGCTTCGCGGCAGGGGTCGACACCCTGCCGCGGACGGGCATCCCGCCCACACGGCGTCCACGCCCTGATCGCGGGCCATCTTCCCTCAGCCGTCGACGCCCTGCCGCGGCGCGGGCATTCCCTGCGCGCTCCACTTCCGCAAGCCGGTAGACCGCACTTCGGCTGAAGTCGGCCGCCTTCGCGACGCGAACACGGCGCGGCGCACGGCCGCAGCTGTCGTCGCCGGACCGAAAGCGGTCGCGCCTTCGCGCGACCTGCCGGCAGCGAGCCTCCGCGCGCTCTACGCTGTCGCTGGCGTCGGCTTGCTCCAAGTCGCGCTCCGGGAACGCCCGCCCCGCCTCTCTGCGGCGTCCTGAGCAGCGAGCGCATCAGCCGCGGCAGCAGGCCCTGCGGAGCGCGAGGCTGGTTCCGCTACGATTCGTCCGAAGGAGCAGCTATGGACTGGCGCCCTTGGGTTCGCCGCACGACGGCACTCGCCTTCGCCACCGCGACCGCCTACCGTCACTTGCGTGTCGAGTGCGTTCGATGTCTTCCGATGGGGCACGCCTGGCCCTACGGCTCCTGGACGCGCTAGGCCGTGCTGCGTCCGGAGGCAGCTGGAGCGATCGGCCGGTTCCCGCGCCTCTCTCGCCGACTCCGCGGTAGCGTCCGATCGGAATCACGACCCGACTGCAGGCGTCGACGGTGATCGCTGACCGATGACGCGGTCGCCGGTCGCGACGGCGCTCGCCGACAGTCGGCGCGGGCCGGCGGCGACGGCCGCTTCACGCCGCTGCGCCGGTCGGATTCCCGTCGCGGAGACCCGCCATGAGTCGGAGGCACGACGGCTCCGGTCGGTTTGCCGACTTCACACTCCCGCACACGGCTGCCCGGTTTGGGCAGGGCGGCAACTCGCGTCGAAACATGAACGTCGCGCCCTGGTGTGCATCGACGTGAACCCGATCGGCATGGCTGAGTGGCACCGCGGTTGCTTGGGCGGTAGAGGCTCACGCCGGACGCCCGACGTTTTCGGGAGCACGGCGCCAAGGAGCTTCAGACGACCATGCCCGACCTGCAGCAGCGACCTGACGTGTCCGCGGCGACGCCGATCACCCGCATCCTCGCGCAAGCGGCCGCGGCGGCGTTCGCCAACCGCCGAGACGAAGCGCACGATCTCCTGCAGCAGGCGATCCGGCTGGCGCCGTCGTCGCCTGAGGTCTGGCTCGCCTGCGCGGCGCTCGCCGGCGACCCGATCGAGCGGCTCGCGTATCTCGAGCGCGCCTGCGCGCTCAACCCGACCGACACCCGCGCCAAGGCCCTCGCCGGCCGCGCCCGCCAGCAGGTGATCAACCAGCTCACCGAGCAGGGCATCGCCGCCGTGCGCGACAAGAGCATGGGCGCGGCCCGCCAGCACTTCGCCGAGATCGTCCGGCTCGAGCCGGCCCACGAGGTCACCTGGCTGCGCCTCGCCGCGCTGGCCGAGTCGCCCGAGGAGCAGGTCGCGCTCATCAAGCAGGTCCTCCGCATCAACCCGGCCAACGAGAAGGCCCGGGCGACGCTGATCGAAGCCGAGAAGCAGCTGGCCCAGACGCACCTGAAGCAGGCCAGCGCCGAAATCGAAGCCGGCCAGTACGCCAACGCGCGCGCCGCGCTGCGCCGCAGCCTGGCGCTGGACAACACGTCCGAGGACGCCTGGTCGCTGATGGCGCTCATCGCCGAGGACGCGGACGAACGGCAGAACGCCGCCGATCGCCTGGACGCCCTCCGCGCGCCGCAGTCCGCCGCGCCCCCTGCGGCCGTCGTCGTCGCCGAGACCCCGACCATCGAGCTGCTCGAGGTTGCCGAGGCGGCGCCGGTCGCCGACGTGGCGGACGCGGCCGCCGTCGACTTCACCGTGGACGCCGGCGCCGGCGGAAACGGCCGTCGACTTCGTCTCCGAGCCGGCGGCCACCGTGTTCGTCGAAGCGGAGCCGGTGATCGAGGTACGCGTCGTCGCGCTCTCCTCGCCGACGCGCCCGCGGTGGAGACGCCCGCCACCGACGTCGCCGCCGAGACCGTCGTGTTCGAGGTTCCGGCGGAGCCGCCGTTCGTGGCGACCGCGCCGGCGCCCCTGGTCGAAGCGCCCGTCGCCGCTGCGCCGACCGCCGATCGTCGAGGCCGCGTCGTCGAGGCGCCCGTGGCCGACATGCCCGTCCCCGAGGCCTCGCTGGCCGACGTGCTGATGGCTGCCCCGTCGACACCGATCGGTGCCGGAGCTGCCGGCGTCGGCGCTGCGCGCCGTCGTCAACGACGGCGCCTTGGCGTCGTCCGCCGGCGAGTTCGTCGAGCGTCGTCAGAACGACCGCCGCGAAGGCGACGCGCCGCGCCGATGACCCGGTGCCGGCTCCGCCGCTCGACGCCGACATGCCGAACTTCGCCGGTACGGCCACGCCGGCCGATCGCGCCCGGCACGGTGCTGTCCAACGTCGGCGCGGCCCAGGCCGGCGAGTACTGGACCTGCCCGTTCTGCGAGACGCTGCGCGAGAAGGCCGTCGACGTCTGCCCGACCTGCGGCGGCGTCACCACGCTGACCGATCAGTCGCTGCTGTTCGCCACCCGCCGCACCGACACCTCGACGCCTCGAGATGGCGGTCGCGCGGATCGAGGAAGCACTGGCCCCGCAGGGCGAGCACGCCGACCCCTACTGGCACGGCATGGCGCTGCTCAACCTGCGCAAGTACACCGAAGGCCTGGCCGCCCTCGAGCGCTCGGTCACCAAGCGGCCGCACGACACGATGTTCGCGGCGCAGGTGGCCTCGCTGGCCGCCACGCTGCGGCCCGCCGCGACCGGAGAAGCCGCCCCGCGCCATCGTGCTGGTCGTCGACGACAGCCCGACGATCCGCCGGGTGGTCACCACCAAGCTCGAGAAGCTGCGCTGCAAGGTCCTCATCGCCGAGGACGGCATGGACGCGCTGACCGTGCTCCGCACGACGACGCCGGATCTCATCCTGCTCGACATCACCATGCCGCGGCTCGACGGCTACCAGGTCTGCAAGATCGTCAAGGGCGCGGCCGAGACCAAGCACGTGCCGGTGGTGTTCATCTCGGGCAAGGACGGATTCTTCGACAAGGCGCGGGGCCGCATGGCGGGATCCGACGCCTACGTCACCAAGCCGTTCGGACCGGATGCGCTGTCGCGCGTCCTCCAGACATTCGTCCCCGCGTAAGCGCCGAGGGACCGTACGACCGCAACACAGGGAAGCAGGAGCCGACAGATGAACAACACGATCCTCGTGGCCGACGACAGCCCGACCGAACTCCGACTCGTTCTCAGCGCCCTGGGCAAGAAGGGCTACCAGATCGTCACGGCCACCGATGGAGACGACGCACTCGAGCAGGCGCGCAAGCACCAGCCGCGTCTCGCCATCCTCGACATCATCATGCCGGGCAAGAACGGCTTCCAGGTCACGCGCCAGCTCAAGACCGACGCCGAGACCAGCGGCATGAAGGTGCTGCTCCTCAGCAGCAAGAACCAGGACAGCGACAAGTTCTGGGGCATGAAGCAGGGCGCCGACGAGTACCTGACCAAGCCGTTCGACGAGGACGCGCTCCTGGCCGCGGTCGCGCGCCTGTTCTGATCCGCTCCTGACCGAACGTCCACGGAGAGCAACCGATGGTAGGGCCACTCGATCCCCAGCACCCGGGCCAGGACGCCGACGCCTCGCAGCCCGAGGCCCAGGACGACCTGCACGCCCTGCTCGAGCGACTGCTCGGCCAGGGCGACGTGCGTCCGTCCGCGCCCGGCGCGGGCGACGACCTGTGGCCCGACGTCTTCGCCACCGGACCGGTGGCGGACGACGTCTCCACCATCGTGCCGGCGCCCGACGCGCCGACCGCCGTCGCCGAGCTCCCCGTCGCCGAGACCGCGGTCACGGCCAGCGTCGAGCCGCTGCCGGCGCGCGCCTGGGAACCGGTCGTCGTCGACTCGTCGTCGACCACGACCAACGTCGACGACATCCACGCCGCCATTCTCGCCAGCGTCTCGGTCGAGCTGCAGCCGCTCGCTCCGCCCGTCGCGACGCCGGACCGGTCACCGACGCGGTGGCGGCGGATCCGCTGGCGGTCGACGTCGTCACCACCGACACCGCGGCGACCGACGCAGTCGTGGCCGAGACCTCCGCCGCCGACAGCCTGGCGATCTTCGACGCCGCCGGACTGTTCGACGCCGAGATCGCCGCGCCGGCCTTCGGCGAACCCGTCATCGAGCCGGCCTTCGACGCCGACCTGATGGCCGCCGGCCGTACGAGCCGGGGCCGGACACGTTCGACGCCTTCGACTTCTTCGACGCCCTCGCCGACATGCCGCTGTCGGACGAGGCGCTGACCCTCGACCTGCCGATGTCCGGCGACATCTTCGCGACGCCGATGGCCGAGCTCGTCGCCGCGCCAGTCGAGGACGCCGTCGCGGCCCCCGTCGAGGATCGTTGCCGACCCGTCGAGGACGCCGCAGGCGCCCGTCGAGGCGCGGTCGAAGACCTCGTCGCCGACCGATCGACGAGCTCGTGGCCGCCCGTCGACCATGAGGGCGATGCGGCGTTCGCCCTGACGCCGTTCGAGGCCACCGAGGCCGAGCCGGCCGCGGACGCCCACCCCGACGCCGATGCCCTGTGGGCCGCCGCGGTCCCGGAGCTGGACCTCGACGTCGCGCCGCTCCTCGATCTCGAGGCGGTCGACCTCGATTCCGCCGACGCAGCCCCTGGAGCTGACCGGCGTCGTGCTGCCGTGGCCGACGCAGGCGGCCGAACCGGCCGCGCCGACGGCGCACGACCTGATCGAGGCGGCACTCGCCGGCCTGCATGCCGATCTCACGTCCGAGCCGGTCGAGCCGCTGCGCACGCCCGACGTCGCGGTCTCGACCGCCCACGTCGTGTTCCGCCTCGGCGCCCGCACGATGGCCATTCCGCTGGCCGCCGTCTCGGAGATCGCGCGTCCGCCGAAGGTGACGCGTCTCCCGCACGTGCCGGCCTGGGTGCTCGGCATCGCCAACCTCCGCGGCGACATCGTCTCGATGCTCGACCTCGAAGGGTTCCTCTCGGGCAAGCTCGGCAAGCCGTCGCACGAGCAGCGGATGCTCGCGCTGCGGCCGGCCGGTGACGAAGTGCGGACGGCGGTGCTCGTCGACAGCGTCGACGGGATCCAGGCGTTCGAGGACGCGCGGCTGGCGCGCGTCACCCGTGGCTACGACGCGGAAGTCGCGCCGTACGCCCGCGGGTTGTACCAGTTGGAAGACGACCTCGTCGTCGTGCTCGACGCCGATCGTCTCCTGCAGTCGAAACCCATGCGCCAGTTCGAGGACGGCGCCGGAGCGCGGTAGCGGATCACCAATCGGCGTGACACCGGTGGTCACGCGCATCTAGGTCGCCTAAGGAGTCGTCAGTCATGCTTCGCAACCTCAAACTGTGGCAGAAGCTGGGCCTGTTGAGCCTGGCGTTCGTCATCCCCACCCTGGTGCTCGTCGTCCTGCTGCGCCAGGAAAAGAACCTCGCCATCGACTTCGCCGACAAGGAAAGCGCGGGCAACCACTACCTCGGCGCGCTGAAGACGGTGCTCGAAGGCCTGCCGGCCTACGGCATGACCGGCGACAGCGGCGCCGCCGCCAAGGTGGAAGGCGGCTTCAAGGCCCTCGAAGTGGCCGAGCAGCAGTACGGCACGCTGCTGAACACCTCGCAGCGCCTCACCACGCTGCGCGACCAGTGGCAGAAGACCTCCGGCAGCGCCAGCCCGCAGGATCGCGCCGCCCGCACCGAGCAGCTGATTCAGAGCGTCGTCGACACCTTCGCCTACGTCGGTGACACCTCGAACCTGATCCTCGACCCGGACCTCGATTCCTACTACACGATGGAAGCGGTCGTCCGGCACAGCGTCGAGAACCAGCGCAACATCTACGGCGTCGTCAAGATGGTCCAGTCGCTGCCGACGGAGCGCGCGGTCAACCCGCAGGAGCGCATGCAGCTGCTGGTGCAGCTCGGCCAGCTCCGGCAGGGCGTCGACGATCATCGCGCCGGCATGGCCAAGGGCGCGTCGCAGAACCCCGGTGGCCAGCTGGCGGCGACCCGCCCCGGCCTCGAGGCGCACGCCGCGACGTCGGCGGCCTTCGCCGACCGCGTGACGCGCAACGTCGTCGACCGCGGCGACTCCGGTGCCGCCCCGTCGCGGGAAGGCGTCGAGGACGCCGCCGAGCGCGCCCTCGCCGCCAGCGTCCGCAGCTGGGATGACGCCTCGCGCGCCCTGCAGGGCATGCTCGACGCCCGCATCTCGGCCGCCACCAACCGCAAGTACCTCGCCTACGGCATCACGGCCAGCGCCGTGCTTGATGGCCGCCCTCATCGGCTTCCTGATCGTGAACTCGCTGGCGGGTCCGCTCCAGGAAGCGGTCCGCATCGCCGACACGCTCGCCCGCGGCGAGCTGGTGGCGTCGCGCCACGCCGGCCGGCAACGACGAGGTCGGTCAGCTGATCGCCTCGATGAACCGCATGACCGACTACCTGCGCGAGATGGCCAGCACGGCGCAGAAGGTGGCCGAGGGCGACCTCGCCGTCAGCGTGAACCCGCGCTCCAAGAACGACGCGTTCGGCGTCGCCTTCCGCCAGCTGGTCGACTACCTCGAGAACATGGCCAAGGTCTCGGACGGCATCGCCGCCGGCAACCTGACCATGACCGTCGAACCGAAGAGCGGCCGCGACCGGTTCGGCAACTCGTTCAAGAACATGCTCGAGCGCACCCTGGCCCTCGTCCAGTCGCAGGACGAACGCAACCAGCTGCAGAAGTCGATCATGAAGCTGCTGGACGAAGTGGCCAACGTCGGCGCCGGCGACCTGTCGTCCGAAGCCGAGGTCACCGCCGACATGACGGGCGCCATCGCCGACGCCTTCAACTACATGATCATCGAGCTGCGCGGCCTGATCGCCAAGGTCCGCACGGCCACCGGCCAGGTGTCGTCGACCGCCGTCGCCATTCAGTCGGCGTCACAGAAGCTGGTCGAGAGCTCGGCCCACCAGGCGACGCGCATCGAAGACACCGCCAGCGCCATCACCTCGATGGCCACCTCGATTCAGGACGTCTCGAAGAACGCCGTCACCTCGGCCCGGGTCGCCGAGCAGTCGCTCGCCAACGCCGAACAGGGCGCCGGCGCCGTGCAGAACAACATCCAGGCGATGGGCCGCATCCGCGACCAGGTGCAGGAAACGGCCAAGCGCATCAAGCGCCTCGGCGAACGGTCGCAGGAAATCGGCGAGATCGTCAAGCTGATCGACGACATCGCCGACCGGACGTCGATCCTCGCCCTGAACGCGTCGATTCAGGCCGCCATGGCCGGTGAAGCCGGCCGCGGGTTCGCCGTCGTCGCCGAGGAAGTCGAGCGCCTCGCTGAACGGTCCACCAGCGCCACCAAGCAGATCGATGCGCTGACCAAGAGCATCCAGTCGGAAACCAACGAAGTGGTCGCCTCGATGGAAGAGACGATTCGCGAAGTGGTCGACGGCTCGAGCCTGGCCAACGAAGCCGGTCAGGCGCTGAGCGAGATTCGCTCGGTGTCGCAGCAGCTGGCCGAACTGAGCCGGACGATTTCGGAAGCGGCGCTCCGCCAGGCCGACAACTCCGAGTCGGTGCTGGCCGCCATGAGCGAGATCTCGCTGCTCACGTCGCAGGTCTCGTCGGGCACCAAGCAGACCTCGACGACGGTCGAGAACCTGGTCAACCTGAGCGAGGACCTCGGCAGCGCGGTCGCCCCGTTCAAGCTGCCGGCCGACGCCGGCAAGGCCGGCGCGAAGCCGACGCGCAAGGTCGCCTAGCAAGCCCCGGGATCCCGGACGCCGGAGGCCGGTCGCACGCCGCGACCGCCTCCGGCGGCCCACCCAGGACGGACCCACGAGATGAGTGCACAGCGCGACCCGGCCATTCTGCTGGCGTTCGTCGAAGAGGCCCGCAGCTACCTGCCCGGCATCCGGGAGGGGTTGCTCGCCTACCTCGCCGACGAGAGCCAGGCGTCAGACATCCAGTCCGCCTACCGGCTGACGCACACCATCGCGGGTGCGGCGTCGATGGTCGGTCTCGACGAGCTCAGCGCCTTCGCGCGGGGCACCGAGAACATCCTCGAGGAGTTCGCGCTCGTCGGCGGCACGCTGGCGCCGGATCGCGGCGCCGAGGTCCTGGCGCAGCTCGACGAAATCGAACAGCGGCTCGACCGTCATCGCCGACGTGGCGGCGGCGAACGCGGACGCGTCGCCGCAGTCGGCGATCCGCTGTCCGCCTCGCTCGGTGACGCGTTCTCGTTCGACGGCTCGCCCGACGATCTCGGCCCGGAGCCGCTCAGCTTCGGCAACGAAGGCCTCGAGGACGCGCCGGCCGACGAAGACATCGATCCCGAGATGCTCGAGATCTTCCGGCTCGAAGCCGAGGAGCATCTCCGCACCGTCAGCGCGTCGCTGGTCGTCCTCGACCGCACGCCTGGCGATCGCCCGACGCTCAAGGACATCCGCCGCAGCGCGCACACCCTCAAGGGCGCCGCCGCCGTGGTCGGCTTCCAGAGCGTCACCAAGCTCGCGCATCGCATGGAAGACCTCCTCGATGCGCTCTACGACAACGAGCAGCCGGCGACGCCGGCCCTGACCAGCCTGCTGCTGGCGGCCACCGAACAGCTCGAACAGCTGGTCGGCGGCACGCCGCCGTCCGAGCTGGCGCACTCGCTCGAGACGACCTACCGGCAGTTCGACTCGATCCTGCCGATCGTCCAGGCCGGCGGCGTCGTCGAGGCCGATCGGCGCCGACGGCCCGATCGTGGCCGAGCGGATCCGATGCGCCGCGGCGACGGCCGTCGCCGTCGACGCCGTCGAAGCGCCGCCGTCGACGATGCGCCGGCCGAGGCCGCCGACGTCGAGGTCGCGGCGAAGACCGCGGTGGCGCAGCATCGCCGCCGCCGCCCGTTCGATCGGCGTCGATCTGGACGCCGACGCCGCGGCCGAGCCCGACGAGGCCGACGGCCGTCACCGCCGCAGCCAGCGCCGCCAACGACGCCGCCATGGCCGACGCCGCCGCGGCCGCCGGCGCGCGCCAGTTCGTGCGCGTGCCGCTCGCCAAGCTGGACGGCGTGTCCAAGCTGATGGGCGAGCTGGTCATCAGCCGCACCGCCCTCGAGCAGCGCGTCGTCCAGCTCGAACAGCAGATCACCGAGCTGCACCACAGCACCGGCCGTCTGCGCCGCGCCTCCGGCCAGATCGAATCGGAGTACGAGACCACCGCCCTGCTGCGCGGACCCGGTCTACGCCGCGACCGGCACCGACGGGGCCCGCTTCGCCCCGGGCGCCAGCGCGCTGACCATGCCGGCCGGCACCGGCGGCGGCCACGGCTTCGACGACCTCGAGTTCGACCGCTACACCGAGTTCCACCGCCTGACGCGCGAGATGTCGGAGGCGACCAGCGACTCGCTCGCGGTCCGCACCGAGCTCGAGAACCTGCTCGGCGACTTCGACTCGCTCCTCAACCGGCAGCGCCGCCTGGCCAACGACGTCCAGGAAAGCGTCATGCGCATGCGGATGGTGCCGCTGCGGACGCTGGCGACGCGCCTCCACCGCACCGTGCGCGTCACCGCGGATCGCCAGGGCAAGCAGGCCGAGCTGGTCCTCGACGGCGACACCCTCGAGCTCGACTCGCAGGTGCTCGACTCGATGGCCGAGCCGCTGCTGCACATGCTGCGCAACTCGGTCGGGCACGGCCTCGAGACGCCGGACGTCCGCCGCTCGCTGCGCAAGCCGGCGCGCGGCCGCGTCTGGCTGTCGGCCTACCACGAAGGCACCCAGGCCGTGCTCCGCGTCCGCGACGACGGCCGCGGCCTCGACGCCGAGCAGCTGCGCAAGAAGGCGGTCAGCGGCGGCTTCCTGTCCGCCGACCGTGCCGCCGCGCTCAGCGACGCCGACGTGATGTCGCTGGTGTTCCTGCAGGGGCTGTCGACCGCCGACAAGGTGACCGACGTCTCCGGCCGCGGCGTCGGCATGGACATCGTCCGCGACACCGTCCAGAAGCTGCGCGGCACCGTCAGCATCGATTCGACGCCGAACGAAGGCACCACCTTCACCATCCGGCTGCCCCTGACGCTGGCCGTCATCCGCGCCCTCATCGTGCGCGTGCACGGCCAGCCGTTCGCGGTGCCGCTCGCCGCCATGCAGCAGATCCTCCGCCTCGGCGCCGAGGAGAGCGCGCGCATGCTGCGCGACCGCGTCGTCTCGCTCAACGGCAAGCTGCTGCCGGTCGTGCGCCTGTCGGAAGCGCTCGAGATTCCGGACATCGCCGACGCGCCGAGCAAGCTGCCGGTCCTGATCGTCCGCGTCGGCGAGTCGGAAGTGGCGCTGGTCGTCGACGACATCGTGGAAGGCCGCGAAGTCGTCATCAAGTCGCTCGGCCGCCACCTGCAGCGGGTCCGCGGGATCATGGGCGCGACGATCTTCGGCGACGGCATCGTGGTGCCGATTCTGAACGTCGTCGATCTGCTCGGCAAGCACGAGGCCGAGCCGGTCGTGACGCACGTGCCGGCGGCGCCGGTCAAGACGCAGCGCGACACGCTGACGGTCATGATCGTCGACGACAGCCCGAGCGTCCGCCGCGTCATGAGCAACCTGATCAAGGGCGCCAGCTGGACACCGCTGACGGCCAAGGACGGCCTCGACGCCATCGAGATGCTGCGCAGCGCCACCGCCGCTGCCCGGACGTGGTGCTGACCGACATCGAGATGCCGCGCATGGACGGCTACGAGCTGCTCGCCGCGCTCAAGGCCAACGAAGTGCTGGCCCGCCTGCCCGGTCGCGATGATCACCTCGCGCGCCGGCGACAAGCACCGCCGCAAGGCGCATCGACAACGGCGCCGCCGACTACCTGACCAAGCCGTACAGCGACGAGCAGCTGCTGGCCATGGTCCGCCGCATGTCGGACACGGGGGCCTAGTCCGATGACGCCTTCTCATCACGGCCTCGGCTCGGTGGTCCTCTGCACGGTGGGCCGCCACACCGTCGCGGTGGACATGCGCCACGTCGCCGGCACCGGCCGGGTCGGCCGTGATCGCGAGGGCATCGTCGACCTCGCGCCGGGCCTGGGCCTGCCGCCGACCGCGTTCGAGCGGGTGCTCCACCTGCAGACGCCGGCCGGCCGCGTCGCGCTCGGCGTCGAAAGGGTGTCGCAGCCGCTCGACACCACCGAACGCATCCCGCTCAGCCCGCTGGCCGGCGGCGAGACGGCGCGCCACTTCGAGGCCATGGCCCAGGTCAACGGCCAGTGGTACCTGGTGCTGGACGTGCGTCCGTTCACCGGCGGCAGCGCCCACGCCGCCGACGGACACGCCGGTCCGCGAGCGGCCGCGGAAGAGACGCCGGCGAGCCGCGCCCGCACCCGGCTGGCGCGCCGCGCCGCGCTCGGCCATCTCGTCGTGTTCTCGGCCGAGACGTCGCAGTCGGAGGCGCAGCCGCTGGCCTACGCGCTCAGCGCGGCGCAGGTCGTCGAGGTCACCTTCGTCCCCGAGATCCTGCCGATTCCGCTGGCGCCGCCGCACGTCCGCGGGCTGTGCCACTGGCGCGGCCGGCCGCTCGTCGTCGTCGACCTGCCGGCGCGGCTGATGACCGATCACCGCCAGACCACCGCATCCGGCCCGGCTCATCGTCTGCCGGCGCGGCAGCTCGCGCGACCTGTTCGGCGTGCTGGCCGCCTCCGATATCCAGATGGTGCGCCTGCCCATCGCCCACGCGCCGACCGTGCGTGACTTCCCGCTCGATCGCCGCTGCACGCGGACCGTCGTCGACGTCGGCGAGACCACGCTGGTCCTGCCCGACCTCGCCCGGCTGTCCGACGCGACCGCGGCGATGGCCTAGACGGACCGGGCCGTGAACCATGGGTGAGCCGCAGCGCTCCGACGCCGTCGAGAGCGATCGCCGATCGTCGCCGCGCTTCCCCGCCGACCTGCTCGGCAAGGCGAGCGTCCGCCTGCTCGGCGGATCCGAAGTCACCCTGATCAACTTCTCCGAGCGGGGCATCCTCTTCCAGTCGGAGACGCGCCTGCTGGTCGGCGCGCGCGGCACCGTCCGCATCGTCGTCGGCACCGAGACGACCATCGCCGCCGGCACCGTCGTGCGCTCGCTCGTCCAGGGCATGGCCTCGGGCAAGCTGGCGTTCCACACCGCGCTGGCCCTCGATCAGCCGCTGGCGCTGGCCGCCGCGGTGGAGGCGCGCGAGCGCGCCAGGCGCGAGGCCGCGGCGACCGACGCCGGCGCCCGGCCGTCGAGGCCGCGCCGGTCGAGCCGCGTCGAGCCGCCGCCCGCCGCCGGTGGTCGAGCCGCCGGCGTCGAGCGGCAAGACGATCGAGAAGCGCTCGCACGAACGGCGCAAGGCCGCGCGAGCCGACGGCGTCGCCGCGGACGCCGCCGGCGGCGGCGCCCGACGCCGCCCGCGCGTCGACGCCGAGCCGCCGATCCCGGCGCCGGCCGCTCGAGCCATCGCCGAGCCCGTCGCCCCCGGTCGCGGTCGCCCCGCCGCTCGCCGCCGTCGCGCAAGTCCCCGACGCCCGACGCCGGCAGCGGCTTCGACGACGCGAGCTTCGACGGCGGCGGCAGCTTCGGCTGGTCCGATCCGGCGCCACGCCGACCGCCGGGCTGAGCGTGCTGTTCGTCTCGACGACCAAGGACCGCACCGCGCGCCTCCAGGGCATCCTCGCCGGCCACCGCCGCGACATCGTGCTGACCACGGTGATGCACGCGAAGGCCGACGCCATCGCCGACATCGCCCGCCAGCACGACGTGCTGCTGTTCGACTTCGCCATCGGGCCGGACGCGCTCGAGCGCACGCTGGCGGCGCTGCGGCACGTCGCCGCTCGGCGCCTCGATCGCCATCTTCGTCCCGCAGCAGACCGCGCTGCCGCCGTCGGTCTCCTCGCTCGCCAACGCCTGCGTCATCGAGACGACGTCGGGCGACGCGCTGGCGGCGGCGCTGCGCGACGCGGCCTGGACGCCGTGGCAGCCGGTCGAATCCGGCCGGGGCGACGCGACGCCGCGCGAGGACCTGTTCTGGAAGGCGTTCGACGCGCTGCCGGTGCCGGTGGTCGTCGTCGACGACGACGGCACGATCGTCCACCCCAACGCCGCGTGCACCAAGCTCGCCGACGGCGTCGAGCTCGACAGGACGCCGCTCGCGTCGTTCTTCGTCGCCGACGACGCGGCCGGCATCGCCAATCTGATCGCCGACGGCTTCGCCGGCGGCTACGACGAGTCGCCGATCTTCACGCGCGCCGCGCCGACGGCGCCGACGGTGCAGGTCGTGCTGCAGGCGCTGTCGGTGCTGCCGGGCCCGGCGGGCGGTCCGCAGCTCGCGATGCGCGTGCGAGCTGCGCGCCGAAGCGATCGCTGCGAGAGCCCGTCGCCCCGGCCGGGCCCGACCTCGCCGCCGATGTCGCCTCGCTGACCGCGGCCGACGACGAGCTCACCCGGATGGTCGAGGCGGCGCGCGAGGAGCTCACCGCGCTGCGCCGGAGCTGACCCGGACGCGCGGAGCTGCGACGAGGCGCGCGAGCCGGCCACGTTGCACGCCGCGAGCGCGACGAGCTGCGCGATCAGGCTGGATGTCGCGCAGCGCGAGCGCGACGAGCTGCGCGGCCGGCTCGAGACCGCGCAGCGCGACCTGGAGCGGGCTCGCGAGCAGGAGCGCGCCGGTGCGACGAAGATCGTCGAGCTCGAGCGCCTGGTCGCCGATGCGGCGCGATCGGAGGTCGCGGCGGCGCGGGCGCAGAGCCAGCTGGCGGCCACGACCGAGGAGCTCGCGGCGCTGCGCAACGAGCTGGACGGCCAGCGCATGCGCGTCGCCACCCAGGGCGTCGACGCCGAGCGCACCGCCGCCAGGTACGCCGCCATCGAGACGTCGGCGCGCCAGGCGATCGACGAGCTGAAGACCGCGCGCACCGACGCCCAGCGTCTCACCCGCGAGCGCGACCAGGCGCTCGGCCGCCGTCGACGCCGAGCGGGCCCGCGCCGACGCCGCCGTCGCCGCGCGGTGCGCGACGACGCCAAGAAGAGCCGGAAGATCGTCACCGACGACGCCGTCGCCCTGACCGCGGCCAAGCTGCAGCGCCAGGTCGAGGAGCTGCGCGCCGAGCTCCAGCAGGAGCAGGACGCCCGCAAGGAGCTCGAAGAGCTGCTCGACGCAGAACGCCGCGAACCTGGAGCAGACCATCCAGGACTACGAAGAGCGCCTCGAAGCGCTGGGCGCGGGCGTCGAGGACAAGCGGGCCCCGAAGCCGAAGAAGTCCCGCCAGGGCTAGGCGCCAGGCGCAACTCCCAACAGCCAACTCCCAACTCCCAATTTGCCGGGCGCGACGCCCTGAAGCGGCGCGGGTATTCCGTCTGCGCTCGGCCATCAGCCGAACGCGCCGACACCAGACGCGCCTTCCCTGCGGCGTCCTGCGCTGCGAGTCGTCGCACTCGTGCAGGGCCCGGCCTCCAGCGGCCCGTGGCTGAAGCACTCCCGACACGCTGACTGACGAACGCTCGAAGCGACGCTGCCTCGCACGATGCGGAGGCCGATCGACGGTCGCGACGACGTTGCGCCAGCGGCCGACGATGAATGCAAGAACAGCGGTTCTCGACTTCGACCACGGGCTGCGGGTGTCCGCAAGGCGGTTCGCGCCCCTGATCCTGGCGCGTGCTGCGGCCGGAACACGGCTTGCCTGCCTGCGGAAGCGCAGAAGGAACAGCCGCATCGCCGCAGGTCGTCGCGCAGCCCCACCGCACCTATGTGCTCCGCGCGGCAATTTCGATCTGGCGATCAGGGACGCGCCGGGTGAGCGGTGCGGGTGTTCCTTCGGCGCTCGTATGGAGCAGGCCGACGCAGCGCGGCGACGCCGCGTCACGCAAGACGTGCGCAGGCGGGCAGACACGGGCGCGCGCGAGGCTGCGCGCGCCTGCTCTGACGCTTACTGCGGCCGGAGCACGGCTTGCCGGCCTGCGGAAGCCATATGGGCGAACGCGTCTGGTGCCGGCGCGTTCGGGCTGATGGCCGAGCGCGGAAGGGATACCCCCACCGCCTCAAGCGTCCGACACCCGCACCGCCTCAGGCGTCGCCCCTACGCAAGGCTACTTTGCCGAGAATCCCGTCCGAGTCATCGCGCCCCAGCCGCCCTTGCCGCGCAGGAAGTCGTAGGTGCCCTTGATCCGCCACCAGGTGGTGAGCTGGCGGAAGCCGAAGTTCTCGATGACGCCGAGGCCGATGAGCAGCAGCAGGTCGCTGACCCGCTTGTAGCGGCGGTAGGAGATCTCCTCGAGCACGACCGCGGCGAGCGAGATCAGCGTGCCGTAGACCACCGACAGCAGGAACATCAGCTCGGCGTAGCGCCAGTTGATCAGGCCGTAGTAGAGCGCGCCGATGGTGACGACGTAGCCCGAGATCTCGATGACCGGCCCGAGCGCCTCGAACAGCACGTAGTACGGCAGGGCCAGCATGCCGACGACGCCGTAGCGCGGGTTGCCGATCATGTTGCGGTGGTAGCCGAGCACCTGGAACAGGCCGCGCTGCCAGCGGTTGCGCTGGTTGCCGAGGATCTTGCGTGCTCTCCGGGACCTCGGTCCAGCACACCGGATCGGGCACGAACACCAGCCGGTACGGCTGCTTGCGATCGCGCATGATGCGATGCAGGCGGACGCACAGCTCCATGTCCTCGCCGATCGTCTTGTGCTCGAGGCCGCCGGCGTCGAGCACGTCCTGGCGGCGATAGACGCCGAAGGCGCCGGAGATGATGAGCAGCGCGCCCATCGCCGAGTGGGCGACGCGGCCGGCCAGGAACGCGCGCAGGTATTCGACCACCTGGAAGCGCGCCACCCAGTTGCCGGGCACGCGCACTTCGGTGACCCGGCCGCGCTTCGACCTTGCAGCCGTTGACGACGCGGATGATGCCGCCGACGCCGAGCGTGTCCGGGCGACTCGAGGAACGGCAGCACGGCCTGGCTCAGCGCGTTCGGCTCGAGCAGCGAGTCGGCGTCGATCAGGCAGATGAGCGGATAGCGCGCCGCGTTGATGCCGGCGTTGAGCGCGTCGGCCCGGCCGCCGTTCTCCTTGTCGACCATCACGAACTCGGCGTGGGTCAGCGAGCGATAGATGCCGCGGACCTTGGCCGTCTTGATCACCGATCCGACGGCCATCGGCGCCTCGACCAGGTCGAAGGCCGCCGAGGCGCGCTTCAGCGTCTCGTCCTTCGATCCGTCGTTGACGCAGATGACCTCGAACTGCGGGTAGTTGAGCAGGAGCAGCGAGCGCATGCTCTCGACGATCGTCGTCTGCTCGTTGTAGGCCGGGGCGATGACGCTGACGCCCGGCGTCGCCGGCGACTGCACCACCGCCTCGAGCTCGCGCGTCGTCCAGCGGTGGCGGTGCTGGCGCAGCTGGAAGAACGCCAGCACCGAGCACACCAGGTACGAGGTGTTGATGGCGAAGAAGTACAGCAGCACGAACTGCTCGAACACGAGCAGGAGCGTGATGAAGGCGCCTCTCATGCCGGGCCGCCCCCTTCCGGTCGCGAACGCCGCTCCCACAGCATCTGCCGGGCCAGCACGCCGGCGAGGCCCGGCGTCTCCTGGCGGGCCGCCAGCTCGCGCTCGCCGGCGGCCCCGAGCATGCGCAGCGCGGTGGCCGCGTGCGCCGCCACCAGCCATTCGTCGCCGAGGTGCTGGGCGAGGTAGGGCGCGGCATCGGCGCGCCGCGATCGGCCGAGGGCGCGCGCGGCCATCGCGCGGACCGCCTCGCTGGAGTCGCCGAGCGCGCGCAGCACGTAGTAGTAGGCGCGATCGTCGAGGCCGAGCGAGCCCAGCGCCTGCAGCGACGCGGCCCGCACCGTGGGGTCGGCGTGACTCGACCACGCCAGCAGGTCGTCGGCGGCGCTGGCCGCGCCGGTGAAGCCGATCAGCTCGGCGACGATGGCGAGATCGTCGGGGTGGGACGCGGGCGTGGGTGACGAGCGCGTGGGCGACGCTCGGCCCGAGCTCGCGGATCGACTCGACGACGCGGGCCCGCTGGTGGCGCGAGGCGTCCGGCAGCGCCCGGAGCAGCGCCGGCACGCAGCCGGGATCGCCGAGGTGGCCGAGCGCCTCGACCGCCGCGGCGCGGACCTCCTCGTGCGGATCGTCGAGGCAGGCGAGCAGCGGCCGCAGCGCGCCGTCGGCCCGGACCAGGCCGAGCGCGCCCGCGCGGCCTCGGCCTGCCGCCACCAGGCGTGCGCCGTCAGATCCTTCTTCCAGCGATCGATCAGGCCGAGCGCGAGCGCGGCGGCCCGCGCCGCGTCGACCGGCGAGCCTGATGCCACCCGCAGCGGCTTGATCAGGAGCGCGCCGATCTGGTCGAGGTGCCGCGGCGGCGCCTGGCTGCAGCCGGGCGATCGCGGCCTCGAGATCGGCCGGCCGCGTGCGCCGACAGCACGGCGTCGACGTCGGGCTGGTAGAGCGCCCGCAGCCGCGTCGTCGCGCTGCTCGCGCCAGCTGGCGACGCGCGTGGCGGATCAGGACGTAGGCGAACAGCACGCCGAGCGCGATGAAGCTCGCCTGGAGGAAGACGATCAGGTAGTCGCGAAACAGGTCCGACAGCAGGAACATCGGCCGCGGTCCCTCAGAAGTGCTGGACGATGTCGACCGTGATCCGCGTCAGCTGCCGATCGCCGGTGCGCCACTGGTGCTCGACGCCGAGCCCGAGCGACGTCAGCGAGCGCAGATCGATGCGCAGGCCGCCGGCCACCGTGTCGGCGCGGAAGCGCCCGAGCCGATCGACCGACAGGATGTCGAAGCTCTCGTTGCCGCGGGCGTAGGCGGCCGACAGCGACAGCCGGCGCGCCGCCTGCCAGCGCGCCATGATCGCGCCGGAATTATTGCCGGCGCGCTGCCCGACCGGCAGGAACTCCGACTCGCTGCGGTAGTAGCGTGCCGCCACGGCCACGTTGTCGGTCAGATCGACGCTGATCGACGGCGCGAGGATCCAGACGCGCGCGCCGGCGAAGTCGAGGTAGCGCACACCGATGGCCGGCTGTGTCCGGCCGGCGGCGAACTCGAGCTCGCCGGACAGGTCGGCGCGGGCCACCCGCGGCGAGCCGGGCGACACCAGCACGGTGCCGCGGCTCAGCACGTGGCGGCCCAGCCGCCACTCGATGCCGCCGCCGGCCCGGGTGTCGTCGAGGCCGGCGCGATCCTGCCACTGGACGCGGCCGAAGATCCGGCGGGCGTCGTCGACATGGACGTCGACGTCGGCGTCGACGATCGACGCCTCGGGGATGCCGTCGCGCGACGCCTCGCGCGCGACGCCGACGTGGGCCCGGTGCGCGACGATGCGACGGGTGCGCTCGCGGACGATGCTGATGTCCTCGTCGCGCGGGCTGAGCGTGTATGCGGCGTCGAGCGCGGCGTAGGCCTCGCTCGGCCGGCCGAGGTGCCGCAGGATGCGGCCCTTCAGCGCCAGGACGTCGGCGCTGTTCGGCTGCAGCGCCTCGGCGTCCTGCACCGCCGCGTAGGCGTCGTCGACCCGCCCGCTGGTGAGCAGCGCGGCCCCGAGCGCGACGCGCGCGTCGACCTGTCGCGGCGAACGGGTGATGACGTCGCGCAGGAGCGTGACGGCTTCGGCGCGGCGCCCGACGCGCGTCAGCAGCCGGCCGAGCCACACCCGCGAGTCGAAGTCGTCGGGGTTGGCGGCGGCGAGCGCCTGGAACGCCGCGATCGCGCCGCAGTGTGTCGCCCGATCGCGCCATCCGCTCGGCGTCCTCGTAGGAGACGGCGCGGACGCTGCGACCGGCTGCGCGCCGGGCGTGATGCGGATGGGTCGGCGGCGAGCCCGGGAGCGGCGGTGGTCGCGAGCAGCGCCGCGCACAGCGTCGCGACGATCACCGCAGGAGCCGCCCCAGCCGCGCGATGAGCTCCTGCGGGCTGAACGGCTTGATCATGTAGTCGTCGGCGCCGAGCGCGAAGGCACGGGTCACGTCTTCCTCGCGGCCGCGGGCCGACAGCACCAGCACGCTCGGGCGCGGCGCCGGCATCTGCCGCAGCTCGGCGAGCACGTCGAAGCCGGTCCGCTTCGGCAGCATCAGGTCGAGCACGATCGCATCGGGCTTCTGTTCGCGGATCGCCCGCAAGGCGGCCTCGCCGTCGAAGGCGAGCTGGGTGCGATAGCCGCCGGCGCGGACGTGCGCGTCGGTGATGCGCGTCACCTCGGGGTCGTCGTCGGTGAGCAGCACCATCGGCGCCGCGCCGGCCGCGCCCGCGTGCGCGAACTCGACCAGCAGCTGGCCGCGCGAGCGGGCGTGCGCCAGCGCCTGGTCGGCCTGCTCGAACAGCGTCTCGAAGGCGGCGCCGGGCGCCGTCGATCGCGGCCAGGCCGGCCGCGACCGGGCGCGGCGATGGTCAGCTTGAGCCGATCGAGCAGATCGGTGAGCCGCGGCGCCAGGCCCGACGACGTCTCTTCGGGCAGGAACAGCGCCCATTCGCCGCCGTCGGTCTCGCCGACCAGATCGCGGCGGCGCAGCTGCTCGGCGAGCCAATGGCCCACCGACACCGTGTCGCTGGCGGCGCGGACCAGGACCAGCGCGCCCCAGGTGCGGATGAGCAGGTCGCGGACGCGATCCCGGAAGGCCTCGCGGGTCAGCCACGGCCGATCCGGCGGGCGCGACACGACCAGCGTCGGCCCGGCCGGCGGCGCCGCGGGGGCCTCCGGCTCCGCCCCGGCCGGGGCCGGCGCGACCGGCGCCGGGACGCGGTCGCAGAGCTTCTGCACGCGCAGCACCAGCTCGCGCGGATCGACCGACTTGGACACGTAGTCGTCGGCGCCGATGCGCAGGCCGGCCAGCCGATCGTCGACGGTGCTGCGGCCGGTCAGGAACATCAGCGGGATGCCGGCGGTCTCGGGATGCCCCTTGAGCTGCCGCGCCGTCGTGAAGCCGTCCTGATCCGGCATCTGCACGTCGAGCAGGATGACCGCCGGCTTGGTCGCCTGGGCCTGGGCGAACACCTCGCGCCCTTGGTCACGACCGCGACCTTGAAGCCGGCGCGGTGCAGCAGCCGCGACATCAGGTAGTGCTGATCCTCGTCGTCGTCGGCGATGAGCACCGTCTGGCGGGCCTCGACGGGCACCGGCCTGGGCCGGTCCCTTGGTCGCGACGGAGGCGCGCTCCTCGGTGAACGCGCTCCAGATGTCGCCGAGCAGCCGGCTCGCCGCCGGCGTCGTCGAAGCTGGCGCCGGGATCGGGCGTCGCCAGCGTCTCGAGCGCGGCGGCGTGCTGGGCGAGCTTGCAGGAACTGGGTCGCGCCGGCCCGGCCGACCAGCCGGTGGGCGGTCTGCTGCAAGTCGAGCAGGGCGTCGGCGTCGCCGCTCCCGGCCGTCTCGATCAGCACCGTCAGCAGCTTCGAACCGGCCGGGGAAGCTGGCGACGAAGCGACGGCGCCCCTCCTCGACGACTTCCTGCACCTCAGCCGCAGAGAGGGCAGGCGCTGCCGCGAGGGGGTTGCCCTGAAGCGGATGCGTTCGGCGGTGCGGGCGGCCCGGGGCTGGCTGGAGAGCGTGCCCGCTGGCCTGGCCCCGCCGCGGTCGTCGATCGGCTGGGTCATAAGTCGGCGCGATTGCCGGCCGTGGCGATACGTGCCCTACTATGGCATACAGCCAGTCCCCGGAAAACGGGCGAGAGTGGCGGAATTGGCAGACGCACCGGTCTTAGGAGCCGGCGGCCGCAAGGCCTTGGGAGTTCGACCCTCCCCTCTCGCACCAGGTATCCGCAATCTCAGCTTCCAGGTCGTCCGTAGAGCCGATCGATGGGACGCTTCGACAATCTCCGGGAAATCGAGCGGCTGGATCCCGAGCGGGACTGCCAGCGCATCGTCCACCTGTCGTTCGGCTACGAGTTCCCCTGGGATCTGGTGCGGGCGCTCGAGGTGGCGACGGCCGCGGCCGGGCCGCGCTCGAGCGGATGAACTGGGCGCACAGCCACTTCACGATCGCCAACGACGACTCTCTCTACGTCCTGTCGACCTTCGTCTACGAGCCGATCCGGTGGATCGACCGGTTCTGCTGGCGCCCCAGCAGCCGGAACGAGCGGCTCGCCTTCTACTGGTTCTGGCGCCACGTCGGGGAACGGATGGGGATTGCGGACATCCCGCCGAGCGACCAGGCGTTCGAGGCGTGGGCCCACGCCTACGAGCGCCGGACGTTCCGCTACACCGAGACCAACCGGAAGATCGGAGAGGCGACCCGGGACCTGTTCGCCGGGTGGTATCCGAAGATCTTCGCGCCGGTCGTTCATCAGGGCATCTATGCCCTGCTCGACGACACGATGCTCGACGCCTTCGGCTTCCCCCGGCCGCACCCGCTGCTGAGGCGGGTGGTCTCCGGCAGCCTGGCGCTCCGCGGCCGGGTGATCCGGTTCCTGCCGGCGCGGGGCGCCGCCCATTTCTTCACCGATTCCCGCAACCGCACGCATCCAAAGGGATATCAGATTGCCGGCCTGGGGCCGGAGCGCCTGCGGGACGCCGAACGCCGGAAACACCCCCCAGTCTGATTGTCCTCAGCCGGTCCGTATGCCAAGATGGGGGTTTCAGCCCCCTCCTCGAGGTCCCCACCCCCCTTAAGGATCCGCTCATTGGACCGATACACCCCATGAAGGTCGAGTACACGGACGTCAGCGTCACCGAGAAGTCCCTCGTCGTCGAGATTCCGACGGAGGTCGTCGAAGAACGAGATCCAGCGCGTCACGCACGGCTACGCGCGCACGATGAAGCTGCCGGGGTTCCGGCCGGGCAAGGTGCCGGCCAAGGTCGTCCGCCAGCGCTTCATGCCGCAGATCCTGCAGGACGTCGCCGAGGAGCTGATTCCGCGGGCCGTCGACGACGTGCTGCGCGAGCGAGGGGTGGAGCCGGTCGACACGCCGAACGTCAAGGACGTCTCGATCGACGAGCACCAGCCGCTGAAATTCACGGCGGCGATCGCGACGGCGCCGCCGGTCGACCCCGGCCCGCTCGACGCGATCCAGCTGCGCAAGCCGCCGGTCAGCGTGCCCGACGAGGAAGTGACGTCGACGATCGAGCGGCTGCGCTCCGGTCGGGCCCGCTTCGAGCCGGTCGAAGGGCGCGGCGCGCAGCACGGCGAGACGGTGGTCGCCGACATGACGCGGCGCAAGCTCGCCAAGGACGGCGAGGAAGCGGTGGAGCCGGAGCAGCTCCAGGGGGTCAGCATCGAGATCGGCGCGGAGGGCAACCCGCCGGGATTCGACGCGGAAGTGACCGGGCTGGCGGCCGGCGAGGCGAAGACGTTCACCGTCGCCTTCCCGGCCGAATACCCGGTCGAGTCGCTGGCCGGCGCGTCGGTGCAATACGCGCTGACCGTGACCGGCGTGAAGACGAAGGTCCTGCCGGCGCTCGACGACGAGTTCGCCAAGGACCTGGGCTACGACTCGCTGGACGCGCTGCGCGCGTTCGTGAAGGAGCGGCTGACGCGCGAAGCGGAGCGGAACCAGGACCGCGACGTGCGCCAGGACCTGCTGAAGCAGCTGGCGCGCCGGGTCGACGGCGACGCGCCGGAGTCGCTGGTGCGCCGGGAAGTCGATCGGCGGCTGGAGGAGTTCGTCCACCAGCTGTCGCACCAGGGCGATGGATCCGCGGCAGATGTCGCTCGACTGGGACAAGCTGCGGGAAGGCCAGCGCGAGGCGGCGGTCGAGACCGTCAAGTGCGCGCTGGTGCTCGACGAGCTGTCGCGGCGGGAGCAGATCGCGGTGTCGGCCGAGGACGTCGACGCCGAAATCGCGCGGCTGGCCGAGCAGCACGGCCAGAGCCTCGACGAGCGTCCGCAAGCGGCTCGAGAAGGACCGCGCCATCGGCCGGATCTTCACGGGTCTGCGCCGGGAGAAGACGATTGATTACGCCTTGTCGCGTGCTACGATTCTCGCCATCTAGGCCGGGGTGCCCCGCCGGCGCCCCGCCGGTCCCCGCTCTGCCACGACGCCGGCCCCCGCAGGACGCGGGGTCCGCGTCCCGGCTCACCTCGCTCGCTGAGTCCGCTTTCGCGATTCCGGGTCCAACCGCACATGCACACGCCGCACAACCAGCTGATCCCGATGGTGGTCGAGCAGACCAACCGCGGGGAACGCGCCTACGACATCTTTTCCCGGCTGCTCAAGGACAGCATCATCTTCGTCGGCTCGCCGATCGACGATCAGGTGGCGAACCTGATCATCGCCCAGATGCTGTTCCTCGAGGCGGACGACCCGGACCGCGACATCCTGCTCTACATCAACAGCCCGGGCGGCTCGATCACCGCCGGGCTGGCGATCTACGACACGATGCAGTTCATCAAGCCGGACGTGGCGACCTACTGCATCGGCCAGGCGGCCTCGATTGCGGCGGTGCTGCTGTCGGCCGGCACCAAGGGCAAGCGCTACTCGCTGCCCAACTCCCGGATCCTCATCCACCAGCCGTGGATGTCGGGCCTGGGCGGCCAGGCCACCGACATCGACATCCATGCCAGGGAAATCCTGCGCATGCGCGAGCGGCTCAACGAAATCCTCGCGCTGCACACCGGCCAGCCCCTGAAGCGCATCCAGGACGACACCGAGCGCGACTACATCATGGGACCGGACCAGGGCAAGGAATACGGTATTATTGACGACGTCATCCGCAAGCGAACCTAGACGCCCGTCACACGTGAAGTGGCCGCGGGCGGGGCGGCCGCCGCCGCTACCCGCCGCCACGCTCCGCGGACCGCCCGACGCCTCCGACGCAGGACACACATGGTGAAGAAGAACGGCGAGAACGAAGTGCTCCGCTGCTCGTTCTGCAACAAAGACCAGAACGACGTCCGGAAGCTGATTGCCGGGCCCGACGGTCTTCATCTGCGACGAGTGCGTCGAGGTCTGCAACGACATCATCGCCGACGACAACCGCTTCCAGCGGCCCGACGGCACCCGCTCGGCCCTGCCCGTCCCGCAGGAAATCAAGAAGTTCCTCGACGAGTACGTCATCGGCCAGGAACAGACCAAGAAGAAGCTCGCGGTTGCCGTCTACAACCACTACAAGCGCATCGAGATCCAGAAGCAGTCGAAGACGCGCAACGAAGTCGAGCTGAACAAGTCGAACATCCTGCTGATCGGGCCGACCGGCACCGGCAAGACGCTGCTCGCGCAGACGCTCGCCAAGCTGCTGTCGGTCCCCTTCACGATCGTCGACGCGACGACGCTGACCGAAGCCGGCTACGTCGGCGAGGACGTCGAGAACATCATCCTCAAGCTGCTGCAGGCCGCCAACGGCGACATCGAGAAGGCGCAGCAGGGGATCATCTACATCGACGAAGTCGACAAGATCTGCCGCAAGGACGAGAACCCCTCGATCACCCGCGACGTGTCGGGCGAGGGCGTCCAGCAGGCGCTGCTCAAGATCCTCGAGGGCACCGTCGCCAACGTGCCGCCGCAGGGCGGCCGCAAGCACCCGCACCAGGAGTTCTTCCAGGTCGACACGACCAACATCCTGTTCGTCTGCGGCGGCGCCTTCGTCGGCCTCGATCGGGTGATCGAGCGCCGCATCGGCAAGAAGACGCTCGGCTTCAAGGCCGAGCTGCGCGGACCGCAGAAGCTCGAGACCGGCTCGATCGTCGGCGGCGTCGAGCCGCAGGATCTGATCAAGTACGGCCTGATTCCCGAGTTCGTCGGCCGCCTGCCGGTCGTCGGCACGCTGCACGAGCTCGATCGGCCGGCGCTGGTCCAGATCCTGACCCAGCCGCGCAACGCCATCACGCGCCAGTACCAGCGGCTGTTCGAGTACGAGAACGTCAAGCTGCGCTTCACCGACGACGCCCTCGAGGCGATCGCCGAGCTGGCCCTGCAGCGCAAGATCGGCGCCCGCGGCCTGCGCATGATCATCGAGGACCTGATGCTCGATCTCATGTACACGCTGCCGGGTCAGAAGAAGATCCGCGAGTGCGTCATCACCCGCGACGTGGTCGAGGCCCGGGAGAAGCCGATCACGCTGATGGAAAAGGCGGGCTGAGGGACGCCACGACGCGTCCCTCTCCCCTCCTGCAGCAAAGCCCCCACCCTATGGAAGTGTACGAGACCCTCCCCATCGTTCCGTTGCGGGACGTCGTCGTGTTCCCGCACATGATGATGCCGTTCGTGATCGGGCGCCCGTCGTCGATCCGGGCCCTCGAACACGCGCTCGGCAAGGACAAGCGGATCTTCCTGGCGGCCCAGCACGACGCCGCGGTCGACGAGCCGCAGCCGAACGACATCTTCACGATGGGCTGCATCGCCAACATCGTGCAGAGCCTGAAGCTCCCCGACGGCAACATCAAGGTGCTGGTCGAGGGCGTCGATCGCGCCCGCGCGGTCGAGTGGAAGGAAGACAAGGGCTTCTTCCGGGTCGTCGTGAAGATGATCCCGCGCTCGAAGGACGTGCCCGCCGACATCGAGTCGGTGATGAGCCGCGTCGTCTCGATGTTCGAGCAGTACGTCAAGCTCTCGAACAACCTGAACTTCGACGCCATGATCGCCGCCGTCCGCGTCGACGATCCGTCGAAGCTGGGCGACACCATCGCCGCGCACCTGCTCGTCGGCGTCGAGGAGAAGCAGAACCTCCTCGAGATCGTCTCGCCGGTCGAGCGCCTCAACCGCATCGCCAGCCGTGCTCGAGGGCGAGGTGGACAAGCTCCAGGTCGACCGCCGCATCCAGTCTCGCGTCAAGAAGCAGATGGAGAAGGCGCAGAAGGAGTACTACCTCAACGAGAAGATGAAGGCGATCCAGAAGGAACTGGGCCGCAAGGACGACAAGGGCAACGAGGTCGAGGAGCTGCGCAAGAAGATCGACCAGGCGCGGATGCCGAAGGAAACGGCGGAAAAGGCCATCCAGGAGCTGCGGCGGCTCGAGTCGATGCCGCCGATGTCGGCCGAGGCCACCGTCTCGCGCAACTACCTCGACTGGCTGATCGCCGTTCCCTGGCACAAGAAGACCAAGGAAAGCCGCGACCTCGTCCGCGCCGAACAGGTGCTGAACGAGGACCACTTCGGGCTCGAGAAGATCAAGGACCGCATCCTCGAGTTCCTCGCGGTCCGCACGCCTGGTCAAGAAGCCGAAGAGCACCATCCTCACCTTCTCGGGCCCTCCGGGCGTCGGCAAGACGTCGCTCGCCAAGTCGATCGCCCGCGCCACCAACCGCAAGTTCGTCCGCCTGTCGCTCGGCGGCGTGCGTGACGAGGCCGAGATCCGCGGTCACCGCCGCACCTACATCGGCGCCTTCCCCGGCCAGATCATCCAGATGATGAAGAAGGCCGGGACGATGAACCCGGTCTTCCTGCTCGACGAAGTCGACAAGATGTCGATGGACTTCCGCGGCGACCCGTCGGCGGCGCTGCTCGAGGTGCTCGATCCGGAGCAGAACGGCAGCTTCCTCGATCACTACCTCGACACCGAGTACGACCTGTCGAACGTGATGTTCATCTGCACGGCCAACGTGCTCCACACGATCCCGCAGGCGCTGCGCGACCGCATGGAAGTGCTGCAGCTGGCCGGCTACACCGAGCTCGAGAAGGTCGAGATCGCGCGCCGCTTCCTGGTGCCGAAGGCGGTCGAGGCGACCGGCCTGACGAGCGCCAACATCACCTTCACCGACGACGCGCTGCAGGCCGTCATCCAGCGCTACACGCGCGAGGCCGGCGTCCGCAGCCTGGAGCGCGAGATCTCGTCGATCTGCCGCAAGGTGGCCCGCAAGGTCGTCAACGAGGGCGCCAGCTTCTCCGAGGACGATCACGCCCGAGACGGGTGACGCAGTACCTCGGCGTGCCGAAGTACCGCCCGACGCTGGCCGAGCAGAAGAACGAGATCGGCATCGCGACCGGCCTGGCCTGGACGGAAGCCGGCGGCGAGATCCTGGTGACGGAAGCGACCCTGATGAACGGCAAGGGCGTGCTCACGCTGACCGGCAAGCTCGGCGACGTGATGCAGGAATCGGCGCAGGCGGCGATGAGCTACGTGCGCTCCAATTCCGAGATCTTCGGCCTGGCCGCCGACTTCAACAAGCGGGCCGACATCCACATCCACGTCCCCGAGGGCGCCATCCCGAAGGATGGCCCGTCGGCCGGCATCACCATCGCCACCGCGATGATTTCGGCCCTGGTCAAGGTGCCCATCCGCAAGGACGTGGCCATGACCGGCGAGATCACGCTGCGCGGCAAGGTGCTGCCGATCGGCGGCCTGAAAGAGAAGCTCCTCGCCGCGCACCGCGCCGGCATCGGGACGATCATCGTCCCCAAGGACAACGAGAAGGACCTCGCCGACGTCCCCAAGAACGTGCTCGACCAGCTGAAGATCTACATGGTCGAGGGGATGGACGAGGTGTTGAAACAGGCGCTCGCCGGGCCGATCCCGCTGGGCGTGCCGGCGTCGGCCGTCGAGGCGCCGGCCGATGCGGCCGACGCGTCGGACGACACGATTACGCACTAGGGTCTGGGCCCAGTCGGTTCCGGGCAGCGGCGTGCACGTGCATGTAGTCAGCGCCGAGTTCGTCACGAGCGCGGCCGACGCCCGGGGGGTGCCGTTCGACGCACCCCACCTGGCGATGGTCGGCCGGTCGAACGTCGGCAAGTCGACGCTGATCAACGCGCTGCTGAAGCAGCGGCTGGCGCGGACCAGCGCGGCGGCGGGCAAGACCCGCCTCTTGAATTTCTACCGGGTGACGTTCGATCGGTTCGCCCCGGTGTCACGCCTCTACCTCGTCGACCTGCCGGGCTACGGATACGCCCGCGGCGGCGAGGAGGCACAGGAGGAGTTTCGGCTCCGCCTGGACAGTTATTTCGGCGGTGCGACGAGGCCGGCAGCGCTGCTGCAGCTCGTCGACGCCCGCCACCCGGGGCTGCCGCAGGACGTCGCGGCCTGGGACTGGATTCGCACGCTCACGACCCACGCGGCCCGGAACGACGACACCGGGACCGCATCCGACCCACTCACCGCTGCCGTCGTCGCAACGAAAATCGACAAGCTCTCCCGCGCCGATCGCCGGCGCGCCCTCGACAAATGGACCAGACAACTGAACGCCCCCGTCCTGCCGGTGTCGGCCGCAACGGGCGAAGGAATGACCGACCTGTGGACTCTGATCGTCAGGCTGCTGCGCCCGGAGGCGCTGCCGCCGACGAAGGGGCCGAAACGCGCCGAGCAGTCCGCCGGGGCCGAGCAGCCCCAGCAGGCTCAGCAGCCCCAGCCCCGCAGCCCCAGCCGCAGCCCAGCCCCAGCCCCAGCCCCAGCCCCAGCAGCCCCAGCGCGCCGACCGGGGAGACCGGCCCGAACGCGGCGACCGGGGCGAGCGGCCCGAGCGCGGCAACCGCGCCGAAGGCGGGCGCCCGGCCAGCAGCACCGGTCACGACCGGCACGACCGCCAGGGACAGGCAGCGACCGCAGGGCGGACAGCAGGACCGCCAGGAGCGGCCGGAGCGGCCCGAACGGGAAGGCGGCGGCGGGCCGGAAGCGCCGGTCGTCGACCTCGCCACGCTCAAGGACATGGGCGTGACCGAGCTCACGCACCTGGCCAAGGAGCTCGAGGTCCCCAACGCCACCGGCCTGCGCAAGCAGGAGCTGATCTTCGAGATCCTGCGGGCCCGCGCCGAGAAGAGCGGCTTCATCTTCTCGGAAGGCGTCCTCGAGCTGCTGCCCGACGGCTACGGCTTCCTCCGCGCCCCCGACTACAACTACCTGGCCGGCCCCGACGACGTCTACGTCTCGCCGTCGCAGATCCGCAAGTTCGACCTGCACACCGGCGACACCGTCTCCGGCCAGATCCGGCCGCCCAAGGAAGGCGAGCGCTACTTCGCCCTGATCAAGGTCGAAGCGGTCAACTTCGAGCCGCCCGATCGGACGCGCGAGAAGGTCTTCTTCGAGAACCTGACGCCGCTCTATCCGCAGGCGCGCTTCAAGCTCGAGACCGCCGGCGACAACCTGTCGGCGCGCGTCCTCGACCTGATGACGCCGGTCGGCAAGGGCCAGCGCGGCCTGATCGTCGCGCCGCCGCGCACCGGCAAGACGATGCTGCTGCAGAACATCGCCAACAGCATCACGGCCAACCACCCCGAGGTCTACCTGATCGTGCTGCTCATCGACGAGCGGCCCGAGGAAGTGACCGACATGCAGCGCTCGGTCAAGGGCGAGGTCATCTCCTCGACCTTCGACGAGCCGGCGCAGCGTCACGTCCAGGTCGCCGAGATGGTGATCGAGAAGGCCAAGCGCCTGGTCGAGCACAAGAAGGACGTCGTCATCCTGCTCGACTCGATCACGCGTCTCGCCCGCGCCTACAACACCGTCGTGCCGCCGTCGGGCAAGGTGCTGTCGGGCGGCGTCGACAGCAACGCGCTGCAGCGCCCGAAGCGCTTCTTCGGCGCGGCGCGCAACATCGAGGACGGCGGCTCGCTGACCATCATCGCCACCGCGCTGATCGACACCGGATCGCGCATGGACGAGGTGATCTTCGAGGAGTTCAAGGGCACCGGCAACATGGAGATCCACCTCGATCGCAAGCTGGCGGATCGCCGCGTGTTCCCGGCCATCGACATCCAGAAGAGCGGCACGCGCAAGGAGGAGCTGCTCATGGCCAAGGAGGACCTCAACCGCGTCTGGGTGCTGCGCAAGGTGCTGAACCCGCTGTCGCCGGTCGAGGCGATGGAGCTGCTGATCTCGAAGATGGGCAAGACCAAGAACAACGCCGAGTTCCTCTCGGCGATGAGCGGCGGGAAGTAGAGCCGCCCGCGCGGCGACGACGTCAAGAAAGCGCACACCCTGAAAACCGAAACCTCCTCCAGTACGTTCGACGAGCTCGGCCTCCGCGCCGAGCTCGTCGCCGCCATCACCGCCCTGGGCTACGAAGAGCCCACCCCCGTCCAGCGCGAGTCGATCCCGCTCCTGCTCGAGGGGCGCGACATCCTGTCGCAGGCCGGCACCGGCACCGGCAAGACCGCGGCCTTCGCGCTGCCGATGCTGCAGCGGATCGCCGCCGACCGGCCGGCCCGGCGCAAGGCCGGCGAGATCTCCGGCGTCGTGCTCGTGCCGACGCGCGAGCTGGCCATGCAGGTCGCCGAAGCGGTCCACAAGTACGGCAAGACGCTCGGCGCCTCGGTGCTGCCGCTCTACGGCGGCGCCCCGATGCACCAGCAGATCCGGGCGCTGCAGCGCGGCGTCGACGTCGTCGTCGGCACGCCCGGCCGCGTCCTCGATCACATCCGCCGCGAGACGCTGAAGCTCGACGGCCTCCAGATCCTGGTCCTCGACGAAGCCGACGAGATGCTCGACATGGGCTTCTCGGACGACCTCGACGCGATCTTCGCGGCGCTGCCCGAGGCCCGCCAGACGGCGCTGTTCTCGGCGACGATGCCGCCGCGGATCCTGCAGATCACCAAGCGCCACCAGAAGGATCCGGCGCGGGTCACCATCGAGAGCGAGAAGGCCGGCCAAGGGCGACGCGCCGCGCGTCCGCCAGGTCGCCTACGTCGTCTCGCGCGCCCACAAGCCGGCGGCGCTGGCCCGCATCATCGACATGGAAGACCCGGTGGCGACGCTGGTCTTCTGCCGGACCCGACTCGAGGTCGAGTCGCTGGTCGAGACCTTCAACGCCCACGGCCAGCGGGCCGAGGCGCTGCACGGCGGCATGGAGCAGCGGCAGCGCGACAAGGTGATGAACCTGTTCCGGTCGCAGAAGGCCGACGTCCTCATCGCCACCGACGTCGCCGCCCGCGGCCTCGACATCACGCACATCACCCACGTCGTCAACTACGACGTGCCGGCGTCGGCCGAGGTCTACCTGCACCGCATCGGCCGCACCGGCCGGGCCGGCCGCACCGGCACGGCGATCACCCTGGTCGAGACGCGCGAGCACCGCTGGATCAAGTCGCTCGAGCGCACCAGCAAGTCGAAGATCGAGATCGCGCAGATCCCGACCGTCGCCGACCTGCGCGCCAAGCAGCTCGACGTGACCCGCGCCTCGCTGCGCGAGGCCCTGCTCGCCGGCGGCCACGACGGCGTCCGCGTCGTCGTCGAATCGCTGGCGCAGGAGTTCGACATCGTCGCCATCGCCACGACCGCGGTGGCGCTGCTGCACGCCGCGTCGTCGGCCGGCACCGACGATCACGAGATTCCGACGGCGCCGCCGCCGCGGGCGTTCGACTCCCGCGATCGCGATCGCGGCCCGGGACGTCCGGACCGCCGGCCGTCGCGCGACGACGGCGATCGCCCGCAGCGCTCGGGGCCGGACCGCGGTCCAGCGCCGCGGGCACCGGCGAGCCGATGGCCCGCCTGTGGATCGGCGCCGGCCGCGTCAGGCCGGCGTCCGCCCGGCCGACCTGGTCGGCGCGATCAGCGGCGAGACCGGCCTCAAGTCGGCCTTCATCGGCGGCATCGAGATCGCCGATCGCTTCTCGCTGGTCGAGGTGCCGGAGGAGGTCGCCGACGACGTGATCGAGGCGCTCGCGGCGACCGAAGCTGCGCGGGCAGAAGGTCACGGTCCGCCGCGACCGCGACGCCGGCGGTGGCGCCGGCGCCGAACGTCCCGGGCGCGCCGGCTCCGCGAGGGTCCGCCCGCGACCGGCCGCACCGCGCCAAGCCGCCCCGCCGCAACGACTGACTCGTCCCCGACGACTCCGGAGTCTTCCTCACCGACGACTCCGGAGTCCGTCCTCCACCACCCGCTGAAAACGCCGGCTTCTGCCTCGACCACTCCGGAGTCGTCGCCTCGATGACTCCGGAGTCGTCCCGCGCAGCGTCGTCGTGGCCGACTCGATCGACTATGATGGCCGTCTATGCATCAACGCAGGTTCGGTCGTCTGGGGTGGTCGGTCTCCGACATCGGCTACGGCATGTGGGGCATGGGCGGGTGGACCGGGCTCGGAGGACGAGCGGTCGCTGGCCGCGCTCGACCGGAGCGTCGCGCTCGGCTGCAACTTCTTCGACACGGCGTTCGCCTACGGCGACGGGCACAGCGAGAAGCTGCTCGGCGAGACGCTGAAGCGGCACGCCGGCCAGAAGCTCTACGTCGCGACCAAGGTTCCGCCGAAGAACCGCGTCTGGCCGGGCAAGGCGTCGACGCCGATCGCGCAGGTCTTCCCCTACGACTACATCGTCGAGATGACCGAGACGAGCTGCCGCAACCTCGGCGTCTCGCGGATCGATCTGCAGCAGCTGCACGTCTGGAGCGACGCCTGGGTCGAGGACGACGGCTGGAAGCGCGCCGTCACCGACCTGAAGGCGCGCGGCCTGATCGAGGGCTTCGGCATCAGCATCAACCGCTGGGAAGCCGACAACGTGCTGAAGGCGCTCGACACCGGCCTCGTCGACGCGGTGCAGGTCGTCTACAACGTCTTCGACCAGGCTCCGGAGGACGCGCTCTTCCCCGCCTGCCTCGACAAGGACGTCGCGGTCATCGCCCGGGTGCCGTTCGACGAAGGCAGCCTCACCGGCACCCTGACCGCCGACACGACCTGGCCGAAGGGCGACTGGCGCAACCTGTATTTCACGCCAGGCGACCATCGCCGAGACGCTGCCGCGGGTCGAAGCGCTGAAGGCGCTGGTGCCGCCGGGCAGCTCGCTGCCCGACCTCGCGCTGCGCTTCATCCTGCACCACCCGGCCGTCTCGACGACCATCCCCGGGATGCGGTCGCTCGGCCACGTCGACGTCGAACATCGCCGCCAGCGACGCGCCGCCGCTCGGCGCCGATCTGGTCGACGGCCCTGCGCGCCCATCGCTGGGAGCGCACGTGGCAGGTTCCGTAGGACACCGCTCATGATGCCTTCGCGCCGCACCTTCCTCACCGGCACGGCCGCCGCGGCCGTCGCCACTGCCCTGCCCGTCCCCGCGCTCGCCATGGACCCGGTGAAGCGCGCCGGTCCGGCGCGCCTGCGCATCGGACTGGCCGCCTACTCGATGCGGCAGTACCTGCAGGCCAAGCCGGGCACGCCGCGGGCGATGGACCTGCTCGGCTTCGTCGACTGGGCGGCGACGCTCGACACCGACGCCGTCGAGCTGACCTCGTACTTCTTCCCGGAGCAGGTCACCAAGGCCTACCTCAACGACCTGAAGCGGCGCTGCCACGTCAACGGCCTCGACATCTCGGGCGGCGCCATCCGCAACAACTTCACGCTCGCCGGCCGGCGCCGAGCTGGAGAAGTGGTTCAGCCATCTCGACATGTGGCTCGATCACTACGCCCAGCTCGGCGCCCCGGTCATCCGCGTCTTCGCCGGCGTCCCGCCGGCCAGGACGTGACCGAGGAGCAGGGCATCCAGAACGCCATCGTCAACCTGCGGCGCGCCTGTGAGATGGCGTCGACGCGCGGCGTCATCCTCGGCCTCGAGAACCACGACTACCTGACGAACATCGATCGCATGCTGCCGATCGTGAAGGCGGTCGACTCGCCCTGGTTCGGCGTCAACCTCGACTCGGGCAACGTCGACCGGCGCCGACGTCTACACCGAGCTGGCCAAGATCGTCCCCTACGCGCTGAACGTGCAGCTCAAGGTCGAGGCCGGACCGGTCGCGGGCCAAGACGGTGACCGACATCCCGCGGATCGTGAAGCTCCTGACGCGACGCCGGCTACCGCGGCTACCTCGTCCTGGAGTACGAGTCGAAGCCCGAGCCGTACGACGCCATTCCGAAGCACCTGGCCGAGATTCGCGCCGCCATGAGCGCCGCAAAGCTCTGAGGCAGAGCGGCTTACCGCTGACGCCCAGGGCGGGCGCGGCAGCCACGAACCAGTAGTGCTATACTTCGATGTTTCGCCTACGGAGGGTGGTCGTGAAGGAAGGCATTCATCCCAAGTATCACGAGGTCGAGGCCCGCTGCTCGTGCGGGACGACCTGGAAGACCCGGTCCACGAACAAGGAGCTGCACCTCGAGATCTGCTCGGCGTGCCACCCGTTCTACACGGGGCGCCAGAAGCTGCTGGACACGGAAGGGCGCATCGAGCGCTTCAAGCGGAAGTACGGCGCCCAGACCGTCGCCGATCGTCAGGCGCAGGCCAAGGCCAAGACCGACGCCAGCAAGCCCGCCGCCGCGCACTAGCGCGGCCGGACGGGCCTGGGCTCGATGTGAAGCCTGCGGTCGGCCCCTAGAACAACCCCGGTCCCGGCGAGGTCGCGATGGCCTCGTTCCCGGGACGGGTTCCAGACAGTTTCCGTCGCAACCGGTCCAGCCGCCTCTCCAGGCGGTCGGCCCCGGTGCGTCCGGCTCCCGGCCGCGTCAGCTCGGCGTGCCGGGCCCGCTCGGCGTAGCCGTGCGCCCGCTCCAGGTCGCAGCGACGGTGCTCGAAGTGCACCGCCAGGGCCTCGGTGGCTTCCTGCCGCAGCGCCGGCGCGGACGCCGCGCAGCCCGGTGATCTCCGTCCAGCACGCCGCCGCGTCGTCGTAGCGGCGCTGGCTGCGCAACAGCCGGGCCAGGCCGGCCAGCGTGTCGGCCCGCAGCGGATGCGCCGCGGCCAGATCGTCCAGCCCGCGTCGATAGCAGGCTTCGGCCCCCGCGGCCTCGGACGCGCCGATGCAGCTCGCGGCCGAGCAGCGCCGCTTCCTCGGCCCGCGTGCAGGCGGACACCCCGGTGCGCAGCAACCGCGCCGCCCGCGCCGTCACCCCGGCCAGCGACAGCAGGTCGAGGCGATTGTGGTGCAGGACCGGCTCGAGCACCGACCAGTCGCCGCGGCGGACGAAGTCGAAGTAGCGGCCGGGAATCTCGTAGCCCGGGACGTCGCCGACGCGCTCGACCTCGAACAGCGTCCGCTCGAGGTGCACCAGCCGGCAGCCGCTCGTGTCCTCGGGCGCGTCCCACGCCGCGCGCTCGGGATCGCGGCCGTGCTTCTTCGACCACAGGCGCCGCGCGACGTGCAGCATGTCGAGGTGCGGCAGCTCGTCCCACGGCGAGCGCAGCCGATGGAACGCCCAGCGCGTCTCCATCACCGGCACGTCGAAGGTGCGGCCGTTGTAGGTGACGAGCACCGCCGCCTCGGCCCGCGCCCATTCGCTGACGGCGCCGATCAGCGCCTTCTCCGCGGCGAAGCTCGGGAGCACGAACTGGCGGATCAGGAAGCTGCCGTCCTCGCGCGACAGCGCGCAGCCCACCAGGAACGCGACGGTGCCGGCCCCGCCGGACAGGCCGGTCGTCTCGAGATCCAGATAGAGGATGCGCGCCCGCGGCGCATCGGCGGCCGCCGGATCGCGGCCGATGAGCGCGACGTCGTCCGGCGTGACGCGCGCGTCGCGCAGCTGCAGCGACCCGTGCCAGTCGGCCGGCGCGTAGTGCCGCTCGACGACCAGCGCCTTGCCCAGCGGGCCGTCGATCTCGGTGGCGCCGGCCAGCGATGCCGACAGCGGCGCCTCGATCAGCGGCAGGCCGTCGTCGCCGACCGGTTCGTAGGTCAGCTCGCGGGCGCGGGCCGTGCCCGCCTGCCGCCGTGGCGGAGGCGGGACCGGTGCCCTGACCAGCGCGCGCAGCCGATCGAGCGTGCGACACTAGAACGGCACCTCGCCGTCGTCGATCGCCGGCCGGGCCGCGGCCGCCACCGCGACGCGGCCGGTCAGCCGCTCGAGCAGATCGAGCGCGACCCGCTTGCCGTGCGGCCCGATCTCGCCGATCGGCCCGACGCAGGACGGGCAGCCGCGCTCGGCACTCGCAGCTCGCGATCAGGTCGGCGCTCGCCTCGAGCAGCCGATCCTGGACCTCGAACAGCGGTCGCGCTGAAGCCGATCCCGCCGGGATAGTTGTCGTAGATGAAGATGCGCGGCTCCTCGATGGAGGGCGCCTTGGCCAAGGCTTCGGCGCCCCGAAGGCCAGCCGGCGCGGCACCCGTCGACGCTTCGCCTTCGGCGTTGACCGACACGCCGAGATCGCTGCGGTCGCACATCAGCAGCAGCTGCGCCACCGTCCGCATCGCCTGCGCCATCCCGCTGACGCCGTCGCGCCTGGCCTCGCTGTCGGCCGGCAGCCGAGGCCAGCACGTCCTTCGGCACCGTCAGCCAGTACGACGTCGTGTGCATCTGCTGCTCGGGCAGGTCGAGCTCGCCCGAGCCGACGTTCTCGTTGGTGTAGAAGCGGATCTTCTTGAAGCCGATGACGCGGGACACGACGTGGACCTCACCGTGCGCTCCGCCTCGGCCAGGCTACGGCGGACCAGCCCGCTCGCATCGTCGACCGCGGGCGTCCGCTCGTCGAGGATCGTGACCTTCGAATACTTGATCGCGTCGGTGTAGTAGTCGCAGTCGACGCGCTTGACGTAGGCCTTGCGGTGGTCGAAGTCGAAGCGCTCGACGTGGAACAGCTGCCCTTCGAGGATGTAGATCGCCTTCTCGTGCAGCATCGACGGGGCGCTGGTGAAGTCGGTCTCGGCGATCACCTGCGGGTCGACGGTGACGTCGATGACGACGACGTTGTCCGACGACACCGAGCGCAGGCTGACCGCATCGGCCGGATACGACTCGTGCGTCCAGTTCCACTGGCCGTCGGCCTGGTGGACGAAGCCTTCCTCGCCGAGCAGGCCGAGCACCGCCCCGCAGATCTTCCTGGCCGAAGCGCTCGTCGGCCTGGAACGGCAGCTCGAAGGCCGCGCACTTGATGTGATCGAGCAGGATCTGCAGGTTGTCCGGGTTGACGAGGGCCTGCTCCGGCGAGGCGCCGAAGAAGTAGTCGGGATGCCGGACGATGAACTGATCGAGCGGCGCGCTCGAGGCCACCAGCACCGCGGCGGATCGGCCGGCGCGGCGGCCGGCGCGGCCGGCGCGCTGCCACGTCGCGGCGATCGTGCCGGGGTAGCCGGCCATGATCGAGGCATCGAGGGCGCCGATGTCGATGCCGAGCTCGAGCGCGCTCGTCGACACCACCGCCCGCACGCTGCCCTCGCGCAGGCCGCGCTCGATCTCGCGCCGCCGCAGCGGCAGGTAGCCGCCGCGGTAGCCGCGCACCATCTCCGGGGCGCCGGGCGGGCCCTGGCAGTCCTCCTTGAGATACGTCGTGAGGATCTCGGTGGCGAGGCGGCTCTGGGCGAACACGATCGCCTGGAGATGCCGCCGCAGGAACTCGAGCGTCACGCGCCGGGTCTCGGCGAGGTACGAGCGCCGGATCCCGAGCTGGCTGTTGACCACCGGCGGGTTGACGAAGGCGAAGAACTTCTCCGCCCGCGGCGCGCCGCTGCGATCGACCAGCGCCATCGGCGTCTCGGTGAGGCGCTCGGCGAGGGTGACGGGGTTGGCGATGGTCGCCGACGTGCAGACGAACACCGGTGACGATCCGTAGTGCCGGCAGACGCGGCGCAGCCGCCGCAGGATGTTGGCGAGATGGCTGCCGAACACGCCGCGGTAGGCGTGCAGCTCGTCGATCACGACGAAGCGCAGGTTCTCGAACAGCTTCGCCCAGCGCGGGTGGTGCGGCAGGATGCCGGCGTGCAGCATGTCCGGGTTGCTCAGCACGATGTGCGCCCGGCCGCGGATGGCGCGGCGCGCGTCCTGCGGCGTGTCGCCGTCGTAGGTGAACACGCCGATGGACGGCGCGGCCGCCTTCGCGCCGGCCCCTCCGCCGCTTCGGCGCCCGCGTCGATCAGCTCGACCAGGCCGTGCAGCTCGGCGAGCTGATCCTGGGCCAGCGCCTTGGTCGGATAGAGATACAGCGCCCGCGTCGACGGGTCCTTGAGGATGGCGTCGAGGACCGGCGCCGTTGAAGCAGAGCGTCTTGCCGGAGGCGGTCGGCGTGACGACGACCGTGCTGCGCCCGGCCAGGGCGTGCGCCATCGTCTCGGCCTGATGGGTGTAGAGCTCGCGGATCCCGCGCGTCGCCAGCGCGCCGACCAGCCGCCGATCGAGCGCCTCGGGCATCGGCGCGTACATCGCCGCCGCCGCCGGCAGGCGCCGGACGGCGGTGACGACCATGTCCCCCGACACGATCGCGTGCGGATCGGCCAGCGCGCGCGGCCCCGGCCGGCGTCGCGCCGGGCCCGGCGGTGGGGGCGTCCAGCAGCGCCCGGGCGCTGCCGGACCCCGACCCGAGGCGGGCCAGCGCGTCGAGAATCGCCTGCTCGGTATTCGCCGACTTGGTGACCGGCAGAGCTGCCGACGGCGCCGGCACCAGCGTCCGGTCGAGGGTGTTGCGGGACGAGGGCGGCGGAGGCATTCGTGTCGACACAACGTAGCAGCCGGCGACGGGCGCGATCAAGAGGCGAAAGCGCCCCTTTCCGGCCGACTCTTCCACCTCATCTGCTCGAGCCTTGCAGACGTGCTAGGATGCCCGTCCCTTAGCTCAGCCTTATGGTCCGTCGCGCGGGGCGGCACGCCGCCATCTTCGTGGGGTTCCTGATCGTCGCGGTCGTCGCGACCTGGCCGCTGGTGCGTCACCTCGACGACGCCTTCACCGGTCCACCGTCCCGCGACACCGGCGTCTACGTCTGGAACACGTGGGTCTTCACAGCACGAGCTGCAGCAGGGCCGGCTGCCCTTCTACACGACCTCGATCCTGGGCGGCGCGCCGGACGCCGCGCCCGCCAACCTCAGCCTGCACAACTACACGACGGCCGCCAACGTGCTGGCGTGGCCGCTCATCCCGCTCGTCGGCCTGGTCGCGGCGTTCAACCTCGTCTTCCTGTTCAACATCGCGCTCTCCGGCTACGCGGCGTGGCTGCTGACACGCGAGATGACGGGGCGCGACGCCGAGTCGCTGATCGCCGGGGCGGTCTTCGCGCTGTCGCCGGTGCTCATCGCCCGCGGCGTCGGCCATTTCAGCCTCGTCGCGGCCGCCCCGCTGCCGATCTTCGCGCTGCTGCTGCGCCGCCTCGGCGCCACCGGTCAGCTGCGCTACGGGTTCGCGCTGGGCGCCGTCGTCGCCTGGGCGACGTTCTCGGACGCCTACTACGGCGTCTTCTGCCTGCTGATGGCGGGCATCAACCTGCTCGTCCAGTTCGTCAGCGTCGAACGGGCGGTGGACGTGCCGGTCGTCCGCATCGTCGGCCTGCGCCGGACGCTCAACCTGCTGCTCGTCGCGGTGAGCAGCTTCGTCTTCGCCATCGCGCTGCGCGGCGGCGGCACCGTCGACCTCCTCGGCATCCAGGTCAGGGCGCACACGCTCTACACGCCGATGCTCGTCGCTCACGGTGCTGCTGCTGGCGCGCCTGGCGCTGGCCTATCCGCATCGCTTCGCGCTGCGCCGCGACGGCGAGCCTGGGCGCGTCGTCCGCGCCGCCGTCGCCGCGGGCGCGGTGATGATGCTGCTGCTCGCGCCGGTGCTGTACGCGCTCGGCGACCACGTGATGACCGGCCACGCCGACTGGTCGGCGCCGCTGTGGCGCAGCAGCCCGCGCGGCGTCGACCTGCTCGGCCTGTTCCTGCCCAATCCCAATCACGCGCTGTGGGGCGCCAGCCATGGAGGCGCGGCTGATCGCGTGGGCCGGCACCGACGACAACGCGATGCCCGAAGCCGTCGGGTCGATGTCCCTGGTCGCGCTCCTGGTGATCGTCGCGGCGTGGTGGCGTCACGGCTGGCGTCCGTCACCGGTCCGCGTCGGCGCGACCGTGTTCTACGCCCTGCTCGCGCTCGGCCCCTTCGTCTACGTCGCCGGGCTCAACACGCAGATCCCGATGCCCTGGAGCGTGCTGCGCTACGTGCCGATCCTCGGGCTGGTGCGATCACCGGGCCGGTTCGCCGTGCTCGCGTCGCTGTGCGTGGCGCTTGCTGCTGGCACAGGCGCTGGCGCACCTGGGACGCCGCTATCCGCAGCGTCGCCGGCAGATCCTGGCCGTCGTGTGCCTGCTGCTGGCCGTCGAGCTGGTGCCGGCGCCGCGGACGCTCTACTCGGCCGACGATCCCGGCGCTCTTCCAGACCATCGCCGCCGATCCGCGGCCGCGGGTGCGCGTCCTCGAGCTGCCGGTCGGGCTCCGCGACGGCACCACCTCGATGGGCAACTTCTCGGCCCGCACGCAGTACTTCCAGACCGCGCACGGCAAGGGCGATCATCGGCGGCTACCTGTCGCGGGTCTCGCCGCGACGGCGGCTCGCGGCCAGCGCGCGCCCGGTGCTGAACGCGCTGTTCACGCTCAGCGAGGGGCAGACGCTCGCGGCGGATCAGGACGCATCGCCGCCCGCGGCCGGCGCCGGCGAGTTCCTGCGGCGGACGCGGCTCGGCTACGTGGTGGTCGACGAGACGCGCGCCTCGCCGGACCTGATCGCCTTCGCCATCGACCTGCTGGATCTCACGCTCGTGTCGCGGGAGGGGTCGCTGTCGCTCTACGTCCCGCGAGGGTCGCCGCCACCAGCCCGCTGAGGCCGAGCAGGCCGACCATGTTCGGGAACACCTGCAGCGCGTTCATCAGGTCGCCCCAGGCCCAGACCACGTCGACGCGCGACACCGCCCCGAACGGGATCAGCAGGCAGTAGATCCAGCGATACGGCACGCTGACGCGGCGGCCGAACAGGTACTCGAGGAACTGCTCGCCGTAGTAGGCCCAGCCGATCAGCGTGGTGTAGCCGAAGAGGAACACGCAGAAGGCGACCAGCCAGCCGCCGACGCCCGGCATCGCCGCCTCGAAGGCGACCACGACCGCACCGGCGCCACGCTCGGTGCCCTGCCACGCGCCGGTCAGCAGCAGCACCAGCGCGCTGATCGTCGAGGTGACGAACGACACGATGAACACCTCGACGATCGCGTGCAGGCCCTGCTGCACCGGCTCCCGGCTCGCCGCCGTGCCGTAGGCGACCGCGGCGGTGCCGTAGCCCGCCTCGTTGGCGTAGATGCCGCGGGCCAGGCCGTAGCGGAGCGCGACCAGCATGGCGACGCCGCCCGAGCCGCCGGCCACGGCGCGCGTCGAGAACGCCTCGCGTGACGACCAGCGTCAGCACCTCCGGCAGCCGCGCCCCGTAGGTCACGATCACGACCAGGCCGCCGGCGAGGTAGAGACCGACCTTGAGCGGCGAGAGCCGCTCGACGACGCGGCCGATCGACTTCAGCCCGCCGATGATCACCAGCCAGGTGAGCACCGCCAGGACGATGCCCGAGGCGATGGTCGGCATGCCGACCTGCGCGCGCAGGACGTCGGCGATCGAGTTGGGCTGGGTGAACGGCGTCGTGGTGAGCGCCGCCACGCCGGCGACGAGGGCGTAGATCCAGGCCAGGGTCGGCGAGCGCAGGCCGTCGCGCAGGTAGTACATCGGTCCGGTCGACAGGCCGTCGGCCGTGGTCACGCGGAACTGCCGGCCGAGCATCGCCTCGGTCAGCTTGATGGCCATCGCCACCAGGCCGTAGCACCAGATCCAGAACAGCGCGCCGGGGCCGCCCGAGATGATGGCGGTGGCGACGCCGGCGACGTTGCCGGTGCCGATCGAGGCGGCGAGCGCGGTCATGAACGCCTGGAACGGCGTCAGCGCCCCGCGCGTGCCTTCCGATTCGCGGCCGAGGGCCGTGCGCACCGCCTCCGGAAACAGCCGGAACTGGGCGAATCGATAGCGGACCGTGAGGAACAGGCCGGCCCCGAACAGCAGGACCACGATCCACGGCATGAAGAGCGCGTCGGCCGCGGCCTCGATCCACTGCGTCATCGGCTAGAGCCTATCTGATTGGCGGCGACGCGCCGTGGCGTCCCGTCAGATGTTCGATCGTCCCTGGCAGCCGTCGACGGGGATGCAGGCGCCACTGACCCAGCTGGCGCGCGGCGAGACCAGCCAGGCCACCGCGTCGCCGACTTCCTCGGCGCGCCCGAAGCGCCCGAACGGGAGCTCGCGGGCGACGAAGTCGGCGATGCCGGCCGGGTCGGCCTGCTGCCGCTGGTGCCACGAGCCGCCCGGGAAGAGGATCGAGCCCGGGCGCGATCGTGTTGACGCGGATGTTCTTCGGCGCCAGCTCGCGCGCCAGCGCCTTGCCCAGGCTGATCTCGGCGGCCTTGACGACGTTGTAGGTGAGCCGGCCGCCGGCCTCGCGGCCGTAGATGGACGCGATCAGCACGATCGACCCACCGCCGCGCCGGATCATGTGCGGCACGGCGGCGCGCGAGGCACGCACGGCGGGATAGAGCGTGTAGTCGAGTGCTTCCTGCCACGCCGCGTCGGGCGTGTCGACCAGGCCGGCGCCCTTGGCCATCCCGACGTTGTTGACCAGCACGTCGACGCCGCCGAAGCGGGAGACGGCCTGCTCGATCAGCGCCGCCGGTCCCTCGGGCGTCGACAGGTCGACCGGCACGGCGAGCGACCCGATCCTGGCCGGACGCTCCCGGCCGCGGCGGCAACCTGGGCGCGCGCGGCCTCGAGCCGGGCCTGGTCGCGGCCGCAGACGACGACCCGCGCGCCTTCCGCGGCGAGGGCGAGCGCGCTGGCGAGACCGAGCCCGCGGCTCGATCCGGTGACGATGGCGACCGTGTCGCGAAGCTGGAGGTCCATGCGGGTGATCAGCGCACGTCGGGGCCGACGAAGAGCATGTAGGAGCCCACGTCGGGACGCGGGTAGTCGGGTTCGATGACGCGCGGCTTGGCGGCGACCAGCCGCCACGGCGACAGCCAGCGGCCGTAGACGTCGGGGGCACGGCCGCAGGTGTAGCCCAGCTCACCGTGGGCGCGGTCGCCCGCTTCCAGCGTCACGTCGGTTTCCTCGCACAGGAGCAACGTGCCGTCCGGCTTCATCACCCGCAGCAGCTCGGCGACGACGTCGAGGACGCCGGGCTCGGGCACGTGCTGCAGCACGGTGAAGACGAGGCCGATGTCGAAGCTCGCATCGGGGGCCGGCAGGTGCGCCAGCCGCTCGATGGCGCGGACGTCGACCGCGGGCAGCAGCGCCCGCGCCGTCGCCACCAGCGCCGGCTCGCGCTCGAAGCCGACGACGGTCTCGGCGAACTCGCCGAGCAGCGACGTCATCCGGCCGAAGCCGCAGCCGACGTCACATGCCGCCGCGACGCGGCTCCGATAGCGGGTCGCCAGCAGCGTCCGGACGTCGCGCTGCTCGAGGTAGGCGCGCAGCATCGCGCGCGGACCATCGACGTCGACGACCTCGGACGGGGTCCACACCAGCCGCTCCACGCGGAGACGATATCAGAAGGTGCCGCGGCGATTGCCGGGGTGGGGGCAGGAAACAGAGAAGGCGGAGGGAACGGAGAAAGGCTTTCACAGGAGCCGCGGAGAAGCGGAGGGGCGGGACTAGTCCAGCCAGGCGCGGACGCCGTGCTCGCCCGAACTGATGGCGAACAGCTCGCCGGCCGGGCAGCCGCGGGCGGCGGCGTCGGCGGCGACCGCCTCGAGATCGACGTGCTCGCCGACGATGTGCACGCGGACGTCCTCGGGGACCAGATCGCTCAGGCTCAGCACCGCGTAGGAGGGAAAGCAGACCTGGACGACGACGCGTCCGCTGCGGGTCACGCTGATCCGCAGCCAGCGGGCGTGCGGCACCGCGGTGGCGCCGCCGTTGGCACCGTTGTCCGCGATGACGGGAGTGGTAGAGGGACCGAGCTGCTCGAGCACCTGTGCGCCTTCCCCGAGGTAATCGGCGCCGGCCCGAGAGGCGTGAGCCGCTACCGCGGACGCCCGCCGGTCAGATCGTTCAGCTGCCAGTCGAATGGGCGTGAAGCGCACCGCGAAGTCGTTCTTCGCCAGCGCCTGCCGTTCGCCCGGCAGGAAGTGCGGCGCCAGGACGTGCAGGATCGCCCGTTCGAGCGGGCTGCGCCCCGGATAGGTCGACTGGGCGTCGTCGCCGAACGCCTTGACGAACTCCGCCTCGCGCCAGCTGAAGACGGCGGTCACGGCCAGCACGCTGCCGGACGCGTCGATGGACGCGCACTCCGCCCGCGTGACGCACTCCCCCGCCACTTTCACCAGGTCGGCGTCGAGCGTGTCGCTGCTGTACGCCGAACTGCGCAACCGCCCGCCGCCGACCGAGCCGCGGCCGAGCGCCAGGAAGAGGCGGGGATCGCCGAAGCCGGCCAGCACCGTCTTCTCGATGTCGTCGAGGGTGAGGCGGCGGCCGGCGGCGCGGCGCACCTGTTTCTCGAACACGCCCGGGACCTGGCGCAGGCTGTTGGCGGGATACGCGGGCGATCGGCCGGCGATCGGATAGTGGTCGAGCACGCTGTCGATCACGAACGCGTTGTAGGCGTTCAGCCAGAAGGCGATCTGCCGCGGGCGCGTCCAGCCGTCGTATTCCGCGGTCGGCACGTCGAGCGAGGCGACGTAGCGATCGAAGCCGCCGCGCGATCCCTTGAGGGCCCGGTAGTAGATGAGCCCGTCGCGGACGTTGAGGTCGAGCAGTTGATCGTAGGGCCGGTGCAGCGGATCGACCGTCGACGGCGGCGCGAATTGCGCCGCCGGCGTGGCGATGGCCGCGACGGCCGTCGCGGCGGCCAGCGCGAACGGCAGCAGGGCCGCGATCGAACGCGGACGGCGGCATGGGGTCATCGCAGGAAGCTCCATACGGCCAGCGCGAAGGCGACCGGCTGTTCGAGGTTGGACATGTGACCGGCGTCGGGGATGACGACCAGTTGCGCGCCGGCGATGCCATCGCGCGAGCGTCTCGGCGGACGACGGCGGCGTCAGCGCGTCGTCCGCGCCCACCACCACCAGCGTCGGACAGGTGATCGACGGCCAGGCCCGGTGTCGCATCGGGCCGCGTCTTCAGCGCCTCGAGACCGTCGACGACGCCTTCGGCCGTGTTGACGCGGGCGAGCGTCTGCAGCTGCCCGGGCACGACACCCGCCGCCTGGGCGGTCGGGCCGGCCAGCTTCGGCAGCATCGCCTGCAGGACCGCATCAGGACCGCGTTCGCGCGCCGTCGCCTGCAGTCGCACGCGGTTGGCCTTGGCCTCGTCGGTGTCGGGCTCGGCGCGCGTGTCGGCCAGGATCAGCGCGCGGCAGCGTTGCGGCGCCATGCGGTGGACGGCCAGGGCGATGTAGCCACCCATCGACAGCCCGCCGATGACGGCGTCCTCGCAGCCCAGATGCCGGAGCAGCGCCAGGACATCGCCGGCGTGGTCGTCGACCGAGAGCGCCGGCGTGCCCCGCGACTCGCCGAAGTTGCGCAGATCCGGCGTGATGAGCCGCCAGCCGTGCGGGGTGGTGCCGTGGAGCGCCTCCCACATGCCGGCGTGCAGCGGAAAGCCATGCAGCAGGATCATCGTCCGTCCGCGGCCCGACTCCAGCCACGAGATCGTCTGCCCACCCGTCTCGACCGTGTGCCGCGTCGTCATCGCCGGTATGATCACACGATGCGGAGCACGCCGTGAACAGGCTGGCGCGGTTCGCGTGGATTGTCGTGGCCTGGAACCTCGTCGTGATCCTCTGGGGCGCGTTCGTGCGCGCCACCGGATCCGGCGCCGGATGCGGCCAGCACTGGCCGCTCTGCAACGGCGTGGCGCTGCCGCGCGACGCCACGGTCGAGACGCTGATCGAGTTCACCCACCGCGCCACCAGCGGCCTCGCCCTGCTGGCGCTGCTGGCGCTCGTCGTCGCCGTCTGGCGATCGCGGCCGGCCGGGCATCCGGCCCGACGCGCCGCCGGCTGGTCGATGCTGTTCATGCTGACCGAGGCCGGTGTCGGCGCCGGCCTGGTGCTGTTCGAGCTGGTCGCCGACAACCGCAGCATGGCCCGGGCGCTGTTCATGGCCGTCCACCTGGCCAACACGTTCCTGCTGCTGGGCGCGATGACCCTGACGGCGCGCTGGCTGGAGGATCGGCCCGGCGGCCTGTCCGTCGCCGGCCGCGGCGGGCGCGCGGCGCTCCTCGGGGCGCTCGTCGTCGGGCTCCTGATCGTCGGCGTGAGCGGCGCCGTCGCGGCGCTCGGCGACACGCTCTTTCCGGCGACGTCCTTGTCGCACGCGCTCGCGCAGGACCTCTCGCCGACGTCACACGCGCTGCTGCGCCTGCGCGTGATTCATCCGACGCTGGCGACGATCGTCGCGCTGGCGCTGATCCTGGTCGCGCCCCGCCTGCCGATCGAGGGTGACGGGCCGGAACGCCTCCTCGCTCCCGGCGCGCGGGTGGCGCTGCTCGCCGGGCTGCAGACGGTGCTCGGCGCCGTCAACGTGCTGCTGCTGGCGCCGGTGTGGCTGCAGATTGCCCACCTGCTCGTGGCGGATCTCCTGTGGATCGCCCTGGTGCTCCTCGGCGCCGCCGTGCTGGCGGGACGGGCCGCGCAGCCCTACTTCGTGTCCGCGGTGGGTCCGTACATCGCCGGGACCGGCACGTCGAGCATCCGCAGGTAGAGCCCCAGCTGGGCACGATGGTGGACGCCGTGGTTCAGCACGAAAGACCGCAGCACGGACCCGCGCGGCGCGGTCAGGACCTTCGCGCCACCCTTCTTCAGCGTCCACAGCTGCGCCAGCTCCAGATCCGTCGTGGTGACGAGGGCCGCCCGCGCCCGGGCGATCGTCTCGTCGAACAGCCGCGAGCGCGTGCGCCAGCGACTCCCAGGCCGGCGGCACGTGCGGCGGTTCGCCCGGCGGCGCCAGATCGAAGGCCGGCTGGCGCAACGTGAGGACGCGCCCAGGCGGGGATCGACACGAGGTGCATCGCCAGCTCGCCGAGCGTCATCGACTTCGGGTGCGGCCGCCACCCCGCCTGGGCCTCGGGCACGCGCTCGAGGATGGTCCGCGTCACCGCGGCCTCGTGGTCGAACTCGGGGAGCAGCGCCTGCGCCATGGACATACTCCAGTAGGATAGCAACCGATGCCCGCGGCCGTGCTGCACGACGTGCTCGCGGCGGCGGTGCGCCGCCTCCGTGACGCTGGCCTCGACGCCGGCGACGCGTCCGCCGACGTCGACGTCCTCGCCCGGCACGTGCTCGGCTGGACTCGAGCCCGGCTCCTCGCCCATCGCCGCGACCCCGCGCCGCCAGCGTTCGTCGAACGTCTCGCGGCGCTCGTCGAGCGCCGCGTCGATCGGCTGCCAGTGGCCTACCTCACCGGCACGCGTGAGTTCTACGGCCTCGACCTGGAGGTCACGCCGGACGTCCTGATTCCGCGGCCGGAGACCGAGCTGGCGGTCGACGCGGCGCTCGCCGCGCTGCCCCCGGCCGGGTCCGGCGCCCGCGTCGTCGACGTCGGCACCGGCAGCGGCTGCATCGCCATCGCCATCGCCGTCACCCGGCCCGACGCCCGCATCGTCGCCCTCGATCGGTCGAAGCCGGCGCTGGCTGTGGCGCGGCGCAACGCGCGCCGCCACGGCGTCGGCGATCGCGTCGCGCTGGTCGCGGGCGATCTGCTGAGCGCCGCTGTCGGCGCGTCCGGTGGTGGACGTCGTGGTGTCGAATCCGCCCTACATCCCCGAGCACAGCCCGGACGTCGCCGTCGACGTCGCCCGCCACGAACCGGCGGCGGCGCTCTACGCCGGCCCGGACGGCCTGGCCATCATCGAGCGGCTGATCGCCGACGCGGCCCGGGTGCTGCGTCCCGGCGGTCGCCTGGTCCTGGAGATCGGCATCGGGCAGGCCGACGCGGTCGCCGCCGCGGCGCGGACACACGGCTGGGTGTCCGCCTCGTTCCAGGCCGATCTGGCCGGGCATCCCCCGCGTCGCGCTGCTCAGCCGAGGCATCGACGCCGGCCGGTAGACGCGGGCGCGCTCAGGCCGGCCCGGCGTCTGCCGCCGGCGGCGGCCGCAGCGCGAGCAGATAGGAGGGGCGCGGTGCGCCGCGCTCGCCGTCGATGTCCACCACGCGATAGCCGCGCGCGAAGTAGGTGTGGAACACCCGGCGCGCCGCCAGCCGCCACGCCTGCGCCAGCTCCGGCGCCTCGATCAGCATCCGGGCGAAATCGGCGGGAATCTCGACGCGGAGCCGGGGCTCGTCGCGTGACAGGTCGGGCTCGCCGTGCGGCGCGCGGAAGGCCGCCGCCTCGCGCGTCCGCAGGACGTGCGGCGCCAGGCCGACCGAGGCGTCGCGGGCCACGATGGCCCCGGCTTCGACGCGGCGCGCCACGTGCGGCGAGGCAACGTGCCACGAGGCGATGAAACGATCGGTCGCCACGCCGCCGTGCAGCGGGCTCGTCGACGATCCATAGACGTCATCCAGGTAGGCCTCGACGACGCAGCCGAGCCGACGCACGTTGAGCCGCGCGTTGCCGGCGAGCAGCGGATCGTAGGTCCACTCGACCAGCTCGATGCCGCGGGCCAGGGCGCGTTCGCGCTGGGCCAGCTTCAAGCGCAGCCCGAGCGCCTGGCCGCGCGCCTGCGGCGTCACGCCGAGCATGTGCGACCACTGCACGACGCGGCCGTGGCGCAGGCCCGGCAGCGAGAACACGAACGCAACGAGCCGTCCGCTGGGGTCTTCCGCACCGACGAGGATGCCGCCGGTCTTGACCGCGACCGCGAAGATCGACCGCGGCACGATGTCGTCGTAGTCGCCCCACACCTCGCGCTGCAGGCGGACGACGGCGGCAAAGTCGTCGTGCGAATCGAGGTCGCGCAGGCGCATCGATCCGAGTCTACCGTGGGGGCTGCGGTTCAGGTTGACGGCGCGGCGCCGTGGTGCGAGGATTCGCCTCCCGCCACGACCCACCTGGAGGAAGAAATGAAGCGCCTGCGCCTTTGCGTCGTCGCCGCGCTCGGTTCATTGGCGTCGGTCGTCGCCGCGCCACTCCTGGCTCAGTCATCGTTCATCGACGTCGGCACGCTCGGCTTCGGGTCCAGCTACCTGCTCGCCGTCAACAACCGCAACGAGGCGGTCGGCTACAGCGAGGTCATGGGCCTCGACAGCAATCGCGCCATGCTGTGGCGCGATGGACGGCTGATCGACTTGGGGGTGCTGCCGGGCATGATGCTCAGCTCCGCGGAAGCCATCAACGACCGTGGCGACATCGTCGGCTGGAGCAGCGAGTACCAATACCAACGGTTCCACGCGGTGCTCTGGCGCGATGGCCAGACAATCGATCTCACGCCGCCAGGCGCCGAAGGCTGCCGCGCCCGGGGCATCAACAACCGCGGCGACATCGTCGGCGAGTGTGGCGGCGCGGCGCTCTGGCGGACCGGGACCGGTATTCCGGTCCTCACCTATATCGCCGGCGTCGGCAGGCGCGTACGGCGTCAACGACGCCGGCGTGGTCGTCGGCACCAGCGGCTCGACGCCGGTGCGTTGGGCCAACGGGCAGGTCGAGGCGCTGCCGCTGCCCGCCGGCGCGCTCGGCGGGGTGGCGGCCTCCATCAACGCGCGCGGCCAGATCGTCGGCTACGTCATCAATCCGTCGTTCTACGATCCCGTGATCTGGGAAGACGGGCAGGTCCGGCCGCTCGCCGGCGCCTGGGGCCTGGTCTACGGCTACGCCCGCAACATCAACGATCGCGGCGAGGTCGCCGTCCACGCCTTCGCCGGCCCCATCACCCAGTTCGGCGGACACGTGTGGCGGGACGGCCGGTTCCTCCTGCTGGACCAGGCGACGTCGCTGAACGACATCAACGAGCGCGGCGTTGCCGTCGGCCGCGTCCGGGGAGATGCCTCCGGGTTCGAGTCGCACGGCGCGGTGTGGCCGAAGGCGAGCACGCGCGTTCCGGTGCACGGCGGTCTGCGATGAGGGCGCGTGCGCCGAGACCACTCCCGCTCCCTGCCCTTGCGCTCGCGTCGCTTGCCTCGTTCGCCACTCCCTCGCTGTCGGCGCACGATGCGGTCATCGACCTCGACCCGCTCGGACCGCTGACCAGCGAGACACGCAGCTGAAGGAGTTCACATGCGACGGCTCTTCATCACTTTCGGGCTCGCGCTGCTGGCGTCGGCCGCCGGCACCGTTTCGCCCGCCGCAGCGCAGGAGCCCATTCGGATCGGCACGCTCGGCGGCGTCTTCAGCACGCTGTGGGCCGTCAACAACGACAACGCGGCAGTCGGCTGGAGTGACGTCACCTATACGGACTCGGAGCACGCGATCCTGCGGCAGGACGGACAGCTGATCGACCTGGGCGCGCTGCCCGGTGACACCGTCAGCCGCGCCTTCGGCATCAACGACCTCGGCCAGGTGGTGGGTCTGAGCGTGAACACCGACGGGCTTTCCCCCCGCGTCCGGCCGGTGCTCTGGCAGCAGAGCCAGGCCATCGAGCTCCCGGGCGGCGAGGGGTGCGCGGCGACGGCCATCAACAACAAGGGACACATCGGCTTCCGCTGCGGCGCCTGGAACTGGCGCGACGGGCAGCGGGTCGTGATCGGCGCGCTGCCCGGATACAGCCGGGCAGAGGTGACCGCCCTGAACGACGCCGACGTGGCCGTCGGGACGATGTCCGACGGCACCGGACGGTCGACGGCGTTCCGGTGGGAGAGCGGCGTCCTGACCGACCTCGGCGCCCTCGCCGGCAGTACGCGCGCCGCGGCCACCGCCGTCAACGCCCGCGGCCAGGTCGCCGGCCACGTCCAGAGGAGCGCCACACCGGGCGACATCGAACCCGTGATCTGGGACCGAGACACCGTCCTGCCGCTCGGCGGCAGCTGGGGCGTCTTCCGGGGGCAGGTGTGGGGCATCAACGACCGCGGGGATGTCGTCGGCACCGGTCACTTCGTCGACGCAGCGGCGACGGACCATTCGTGTGGTCGCGCGGCACGTTCCGGTTCCTCTCCCCGTACTTCCTGGTGAGCGACATCAACGAGCGGGGCACCGTCGTGGGCCGCGACACCGAGCACGGGTGGGCCGCGGAGGGGGTGGTGGTACCCAAGGCCGGCCCTCGAGGCGCGATTCGCCTCCCTCGCGACATCGCTTTGCCGTAGCCGCAGCGGCAGCGCGCGCGGCTGGCACACCGTCCGGAGCAGTCAGGAGCGCCATATGCCTTCTCACCACATCGTCCTCTCGCTGTCGATCTGCGCGACAGCGGCGGTCGGCGCGGCGCGTGTCATGACGCAGCCGCCGATCGTCCACATCGGTGCCGGACATCCGTACAGTCTGGCCCAGGCGATCAACAACCGCGGCCAGGTGGTCGGCGTCATGAACTTTCCGGATGACGAAGGCCGGTTCCACGCCTACGTCTGGGATGACGTGCTGCGCGACCTCGACCCTCCTGCCAGGGGCGGCAGTCACGCGTCCGACATCAACGACCATGGCGAGATCGTCGGCGTCGCCGACTTCGGCGACGGGCTGGGCGATGGGGCGCTGTGGGTTGGCGGGCAAGTGCACCGGCTCGACGCGCCAGCCGATGCGCATTGTTACGCGGTGGCGAACAACGACCGGGGCCTGATCGTCGGCCAGTGCTCCTTTCCGACCGAGACGGTTCCCGTGTTGTGGCGGAACGGCGTGTTCGAGCGGCTTACGGTACCGCCCGACGTCTACGTCAGTCCCGTCGATGTGAATGAAGCGGGCGTCGTGGTGGGCAATGCATCAAGGCCGGACTTGTCGCGGTTCCCGTTCATCTGGGCGGACGGCGTGCTGACGGACCTGAACTCGATTTCGGACCGCCCATTCGAGCGGGTCGTCGGTATCAACCGGCACGGTCAGATCGCCGGCGAGGGCCCAGGCCCCGATGGGCGCGGGCAAGGCCTGTTTTGGGAGGATGGAACGGCGACGGTGATCCAGCCGGTTGCGGGTTCGACGAGCGCCATCCCGTATGGGCTGAACGACCGTGGTCAGGTCGTCGGGGCGAACGGCTCGGGCGGCGGTGGCTTCGTCTGGTCCAGGGGCGAGACCGGCGCGATTCGGGTGTTCCTTCCCGGCGGCGACGCCGCATATGCCACGGCGATCAATGAGCGCGGCGATGTGGCCGGCCAGGCGACGATCCCGCAATACGAAGGGTTGCCCAGCGCAATCCTGTGGCCTGGCGCGGGCAGGCACCATCCGCGTCGCGTCGATCGCTGACCTTGCCAGGAGCAATGCCATGACGCTTCGTAGCTTCGGCCTCACGCTCGCCGTCGCGACGGTCGCCGCCGTCCCCGCCTCACCGACCGCTCAGGACGGGGGCCAGTCGTCGGCCATCGTCGATCTCGGCACGCTCGGCGGGCCCTTCAGCTCGGCCTGCGCCATCAACGACCACAACCACGTGGTCGGCATCGCTAACGTCGATTCGGTGACCTACCGCGCGTTCCTGTGGCGCGATGGGCGCATGGAGGTGCTGCCGACGCTTCCCGGCGGCGGCTTCAGCGGCGCCAGCGGGATCAACGACCACGGGCAGATCGTCGGGTCCGCCACCAACGCCCTGTTCGAGAGCCGCGCGGTGATGTGGGAGGACGGCGTGATCGCCGAGCTGGGCGAGCTGCCGGCTGCGCTCAACTGCGCAGCCAACGCCATCAACAAACACGGCGATGTGGTCGGCTCGTGCGATCGGGTCGAGGGCGGCGGTGGCTTCCTCTGGCGGAACGGAGAGATGATCGACGTCGGCCTGCTTCCGGGCTGGACCTATACCTACCCGACGTCGATCAACGATCGAGGCGTGGTGGTGGGGACGTCATTGCACTCCGACGGGCCGGCCAGTCCGTTCGTGTGGGAGGACGGGGTGCTCACCGACTTCGGGGGCTCGGGCAGCGCGAGCGCCACCGCGTTGAACGAGCGCGGTCAGATCGCGGGCTGGCGCTTCGGCGCCGGCCTCGAGCACCTCGCGACGCTGTGGGACGACGGCGGCCTGATCGATCTCGGGCTACTGCCGGGCCAAGCCTTCAGCCAGGCCACCGGCCTGAACAACCGTCGCGTGGTGGTCGGCCGAACCGGCCCTCGGCCGTTCGTCTGGCAAGACGGCGTCATGCATGACCTCGGCACGATGCCGGGCGCCGCCGAGGCCACCCCGCTCGCGATCAACGATCGCGGCGTTGCCGTTGGACAGGGCGCGACAGCCATCGGCGAAGCGCACGCCGTCATGTGGCCCAGGGCCGGCAGGCGTCCGCCGGGCCGCGTGGCCCGCTAGACCAGGCTGCGGATCAGGGTCAGCAGGAGATCGACGGCGACCTTGTTGTGGCCGCCCTGCGGCAGGATGACGTCGGCGTAGCGCTTGCTCGGCTGCACGAACTCGAGGTGCATCGGCTTGACCGAGGCCAGGTACTGCTCGATCACCGAGTCCATCGTGCGCCCGCGCTCGGCGACGTCGCGCTGCAGCCGGCGGATGAACCGCGCGTCGTCGTCGGTGTCGACGAACACCTTGATGTCCATCTGCGCGCGGAGGGCGGCGTCGGCGAAGATGAGGATGCCCTCGACGATGATCGCCCGCCGCGGCGGCACGGTCTCGGTGGTGGTGCGCCGCACGTAGCGGGCGAAGTCGTAGAGGGGCGCCTCGACCGGCCGTCCGGCCTTGAGGTCGGCGACGTGCCGGACCATCAGATCGGTCTCGAGCGAGTCGGGGTGGTCCCAGTTGAGGGCGGCCCGATCCTCGAGGCGCAGGTCGAGCCGGTCGCGGTAGTAGCGATCGTGGTCGAGGATGGATACCGAGTCAGGGCCGAGAACTTCCACGATCCGGCGCACCACGGTGGTCTTGCCGGAGCCCGAACCGCCGGCGACGCCGATGACGAGGCGGCTTGGCTGAGCTGGGCCGAGATCTGCGGCTGGCGCTTCTTTTGCAGCATCCCCCGCTGTGTCAGCCACGCTGGCACCTTACCATGCCGCTGGAGGGACAAGTCATGTCGCTACGTTTCATCGGGAGCTTCCGCCTGACGCCGCGGGTCGCGCTCGCGACCGCGCTCGTCGCATCGCTGGGCCTCGCCACCGAGGCATCCGCGGACGACCGCGTCACCGCCCTGCTCCGCGGCGGCGAGCGCGTCGTCGGCCGCCTCGACGGCTTCACCAACGGCCTGCTCTATCTGCGGCTCAGCCAGTCGGAGGAACGCAAGATCCCGATCGGCGACGTCGCGCTCGTCGACCTCGTCGGCGGTGCGCAGGGCCTGCCGGAGACCGAGCTGCGCGAAGCGCGCGGTGACGACCACGTGCTGCTGATGGGCGGTCAGCTGGTCAAGGGCCGGATGATCAACTTCGAATTCGCCAACCCCGACAACAATACGCCCCAGAGCACCACCGTGGTCTTCCGGGCGACGTCGGGCGAGGAGCGCCGGGTGCGCCTGTCGGAGGTCGGTCGGCTCTATCTGGGTCGCTTCCCCGGGCACGGCGCCCGTCGACACGTCGACGCCGACCACGGGCGGACAGGCAGGGGCGGTCACCGTCGCCGGCAATCAGCGCTGGGTGTCGACGGGGATCACCGTGACGCGCGAACAGCAGGTCACCTTCGCCGCCTCCGGCGAAGTGCAGCTGAGCCCGGACCGCAACGACGTCGCGACGACGGCCGGCTCCAAGCTCGGGCGACGCATCACGGGCGAGCCGATGCCCGGCGCGCTCGCCGGGTCGCTCATCGGTCGCGTCGGCAACGGGCGGGTGTTCGGCATCGGCAACCAGGCCGGCCCGCTGTCGATGCCCGACGCCGGTCTTCTCTACCTGGGTGTGAACGACGACAACGTCGACGACAACCAGGGCGCGTTCTCGGTCACCGTGACGGCGCAGCCGACGACCGGCCGAACGACCGGCTCGCGCCCCGGCCGCATCCGCCGGCCCTAGCTGGCCGCTCTCTCCTGTTGGCGGGGCGTGCCCTCAGCGCGCCCCGCGGCAATCCCGCGGGCAGCCCCGAGGGCTGCTCCGCGTGGCGCTGCGGCGCGCCGCGGCGCGCGGCCGCGGGCCGCGCTCCCGGGTACAATGCCGGGAGCCATGCCCGAGTGGAAAGACACCGTCAATCTCCCGCGCACCGACTTTCCGATGCGGGCCAACCTGCCGGTCAGCGAGCCGGAGGTGCTGGCGCGCTGGGAAGCGGAGGGGCTCTCCGCCCGCATCCGTGCGGCCCGACGCGGTAGCCCGCGGTTCGTCCTGCACGACGGCCCCCCCTACGCCAACGGCGACATCCACATCGGCACGGCGCTCAACAAGATTCTCAAGGACTTCATCGTCAAGTCGCGGACGATGGCCGGGTTCGACTCGCCCTACGTGCCGGGCTGGGACTGCCACGGCCTGCCCATCGAGCTGAAGGTCGACCGCGAGCTGGGCCCGAAGAAGGCCGCGATGAGCGTCGCCGACTTCCGGCGCGCCTGCCGCGCCTATGCCTCCCGCTTCGTCGACCAGATGCGCGTCGACTTCAAGCGGCTCGGCGTGCTCGGCGAGTGGTCCGAGCCGTACCTGACGATGAACTACGGCTACCAGGCGGCCATCGTGCGCGCCCTGGGCCGGTTCGTCGAGCAAGGCATGGTCTACAAGGGCAAGAAGCCGGTGCACTGGTGCACGCACTGCCGCACCGCGCTGGCCGAGGCCGAGGTCGAGTACGAGGACCACAAGTCGCCCTCGATCTACGTCGAGTTCCCGCTGCACCCGACCGCGGCGGACGACCTCGCCGCCCGGATCCCGGCCCTGGCCGGCCGCGCCGTGTCGGTGCTCATCTGGACGACGACGCCGTGGACCATTCCGTCCAACCTCGCCGTCGCCTTCCATCCGGACTTCGACTACGGGGCCTACGAGTTCGACGGGCGCGTGGTGATCCTCGCCTCGGAGCTGGCCGAGACGGTCGGCAAGGCGACCGGCAAGGCGCTCGGCGCTCCGCTGGTCGTCGTCAAGGGCGAGCTCTTCGACCGCCTCGCCTTCCAGCATCCGCTCTACGATCGGCCGTCGATCGGGGTCCTCGCCGACTACGTCACCCTCGAGGCCGGCACCGGCGTGGTGCACACCGCGCCGGGTCACGGCTCGGACGACTACGTCACCGGCGTGCGTTACGGCCTCGACGTCTACGCGCCGGTCGGCCCGGGCGGGCACTACACCGACGACGTGCTGCTCTTCGCCGGCCTGCAGGTGTGGGCCGCCAACCCGAAGGTCGAGGAGGCGCTGCACGAGCGCGCCCGCCTGTGGCACCGCGCCGACTTCGGCCACAGCTACCCGCACTGCTGGCGCTGCCACAACCCGGTCATCTTCCTGGCCACGTCGCAGTGGTTCATCGCCATGGATCGCGCCTCGGCAGAGGCCGGCGGGCGGACGCTGCGGGAGCAGTCGCTCGAGGCGATCACGGGTGTCCAGTGGGTGCCCGCCTGGGGCCAGGAGCGCATCCACAACATGCTCGCCAACCGGCCGGACTGGTGCATCTCGCGCCAGCGGTCGTGGGGCGTGCCGATCCCGGCGCTGGCCTGCCAGGCCTGCCAGCACGTGCTGCTGACGCCGGCGCTCATCGATCGTGCCGCCGGCATCTTCGACGTCTACGGGGCCGACGCGTGGTACGAGCGTCCCCTCGAGGAGTTCGTGCCCGACGGCACGGCCTGCCCGTCGTGCGGCGGCACCGCCTTCGATCGCGAGACCAACATCCTCGACGTCTGGTTCGACTCCGGCTCGAGCCACGAGGCCGTGCTGGCGCAGAACCCGGCGCTGACGTGGCCGGCAGCGGTCTACCTGGAAGGCAGCGATCAATACCGCGGCTGGTTCCACAGCTCGCTCCTCGTCGGGCTGGGCACGCGGCAGCGGGCGCCGTTCGAGCGCGTCATCACGCACGGCTTCGTCGTCGCCACCGACGGGCGCAAGATGTCGAAGTCGCTCGGCAACACCGTGGTGCCGCAGGACGTCATCAAGCAGCACGGCGCCGAGATCATCCGCCTGTGGGCGGCGATGGTCGAGTACCGCGAGGAAGTCCGGCTGGGCAAGGAGATCCTCGCCCGCGTCGTCGAGGCCTACCGCAAGCTGCGCAACACGCTGCGCTTCCTCGCCGGCAACCTCTACGACTTCGATCCGGCCCGCGATCGCCTGCCGGTCGAGCGCCTGCAGGAAGTGGATCGCTACATCCTCGCCCGCTACGCGGCGGCGGCGGATCGGGCCCGCGAGGCCTACGACGCGTTCGACTTCCAGGCCATCGTCCACACGCTGACGCACCTGGCGACGGTCGACATCAGCGCGTTCTACTCGAACGTCTCGAAGGACTGCGTCTACACGCTGGCGACGGGCTCCGAGGCGCGCCGATCGGCGCAGACCGCGATGTACCGTGATGGTCGACGGACTGGCCCGCCTGCTGGCGCCGATCCTGCCGATCACCGCCGACGAGCTGTGGCGGGCCCTGCCCGGTGCGCGCGAGACGTCCGTGCACCTCGCCCTGCTGCCGGCCGACACGGCCACGTGGCGCGACGACGCCCTCGTCGAGCGCTGGACGAAGCTGATCGCGATCCGCGACGTCGTCAACGGCGCGCTCGAGACGCATCGTCAGGCCAAGACGATCGGGACGTCGCTCGAAGCCCGGGTCGTCGTCCACGCGCGGGGCGAGACGCTGGCGCTGCTGCGCGAGAGCGCGGCCCAGCTCGACATGCTGTTCATCGTGTCGGGCACCGAGATCCGCGAGGCCAGCGACGGCGACGGCCCCGATGTGACCGTCGACGTCGTGCGCAGCGACGGCACCAAGTGCATCCGCTGCTGGCGCTACGTCCACGACATCTCGACCGAGCCGGCCTTCGCCGGTCTGTGCGGCCGCTGCGTCGAGGCGGTCGCGGAGCTGGTATGAGCGACCGCGTCGACCTCGCCGACGGCGGACGCGCCGTCTCGCGCCCGGAGCCGCCCGGCGGCGGTGCCGGCCCGGCCGCCGCCGCGACGCGCTGGCGGGCCCGGCCCGAGCTCTGGCTGGCCATCGCGCTGATCGTCGCGGACCAGGTGTCGAAGGCGGCGATCCGCGCCTCCATCCCGCTCTACGACTCGGTCGAGGTGATTCCCGGCTTCCTCAATCTGACGCACGCCCTGAACACCGGCGCGGCCTTCGGCTTCCTCGATCGGCTCGAGTTCGCCTACAAGGCGGTGGTGGTCGCGCTGCTGGCGACGGCGGCGCTCGGCGCCATCGTCTTCTACGCCCTGACGATCGGCTCCGAGACGCGGCTGTCGCGCCTGGCGCTGACGCTGGTCGTCGCCGGCGCGATCGGCAACCTGATCGATCGCGTCGTCGCCGGCGCCGTCGTCGACTTCGTCGACGTCTACGTCGGCACCTGGCACTTCTGGGCCTTCAACGTCGCCGACACCTGCATATCGTGCGGCGCCGTCCTGCTGATCTTCGACATGCTCCGAACCGGATCCCATGTTCCCTCGCCTGCTTGAGCTCGGCCCCGTCACCCTCTACAGCTACGGACTCCTGCTGGCGCTCGGCTATCTGGCCGGCCTGAGGCTGGCGCTCGTCCGCGCCCGGGCCCGCGGCCTGAACGGTGACCGGGTGATGGACCTGGGCATCTGGATCATCGTCAGCGCCCTGGTCGGCGCCAAGCTGCTGCTGCTCTACCAGGACTGGCGGCTGTTCTCGAGCGACCCCACGCAGCTGCTCTCGCTGGCGCAGTCGGGCGGCGTCTTCTACGGCGGGCTGATCCTGGCCGTCATCGTCGCGCTGTGGTACATCCGCCGGCACAAGCTGCCGATGTGGACGACGACGGACGTCTTCGCGCCGGGCATCGCCCTCGGCCACGTCATCGGCCGGTTCGGCTGCTTCCTGGCCGGCTGCTGCTACGGCAAGGAGACCACGGTGCCGTGGAGCGTCGTCTTCACCGATCCGTTCGCGCTGGCCAACGCCGGCACGCCGCTCAACGTGCACCTGCACCCGACGCAGCTCTACGAATCCGGCGCGGAGGCCCTGATCCTCGCCGGCCTGCTCCTGTTCGAGAAGCGCGGCCGGCCGTTCCCGGGCCGCACCTTCTGGAGCTACATGCTGGTCTACGGCGCTGTCGCGGTTCGTCATCGAGTTCTTCCGCGGCGATCGTGGCCGCGGCCTCTACTTCGGCGACGCCGTCTCCCTCTCGCAGATCATCTCGATCGTGCTGGTGCCGCTCAGCCTGGCGATGCTGTGGTGGCTCTCGCGGCAGCCGGCGCCGACGCGCGACCTGGCGGCCGCCCGGAAGGTCGCGTGACGCTGACGCTCGCGATCCCCGACGAACAGGCCGGCCTCCGCCTCGACGCCGCCCTCGCCGCGCTCCTGCCGCACCAGTCGCGGTCGCAGATCCAGCGCCTGATCAAGGACGGCAAGGTCCAGGTCGGCGGCGTCGCGCCCCGAGAAGATCAAGCCCAGCCTGCCGGTCGAGGCGCAGCAGGACATCACCGTCGACGTGCCGGCGCCGACGCCCGCCGCGGCGCAGCCGCAGGCGCTGCCGCTCGACATCGTCTACGAAGACACCGACATCGTCGTCATCGACAAGGCGGCCGGCATGGTCGTGCACCCGGCCGCCGGCCACGCCGACGGGACGCTGGTCAACGCGCTGCTGCACCACGTGGACGATCTGAGCGGCATCGGCGGTGAGCTGCGGCCGGGCATCGTGCATCGCCTGGACAAGGGCACGTCAGGCCTGATGGTCGTGGCCAAGCACGACGCCGCGCACGAGGCGCTGTCGTCGCAGTTCGAGGAGCGCCACGTCGAGAAGGAATACACGGCGCTGGTGTGGGGCGTGCTCTCGCCAGGGCGCCGCATCGAAGAGCCGATCGGCCGCGACCCCAACAACCGGCAGAAGATGTCGACCAAGGCGCGGCGCGCCCGCACCGCCGTGTCGCGCATCACGTGGTCGGAGCCGTTCCCGGGCGTGTGCCTGGTCGGCGTCGGCATCGCGACCGGCCGCACGCACCAGATCCGGGTGCACTTGAGCGGCATCGGCCATCCGATCGTCGGCGACGCCCTCTACGGCGGCGTCCATCGACGGGTCCCGCCGCAGCTGCGCGGCGTGCAGAAGCTCGATCGGCCGTTCCTGCACGCGGCGCGGCTGTCGTTCGCCCATCCGGGCGACGGCCGGGCGATGGAGTTCCGCTCGGAATTGCCGGCCGATCTGGCCGACGTGGTGGAGCGTCTGCGCCACGACATGGAGCACCTGGTCTACTAGCGGCGGCCCCGGCAGACATGGACGCCATGCAGCCGGCGCAGGACACGTCGTGGCCCGAAGTCTGCCTCCGACGAGAATGTTCGGATGCCCTGCATTCGACACAACCGCGTCGCACACGCCGCGATAGAATCTCTTCCGTCCGAAAGCCCTTTCGGAAGGAGAGACTGAAATGCATATAGCTGGATGGATGAAGCGTACGCTGTGCGCGGCGCTCGTCATGTGTCTGGCGGCCGGTAGTGCCGCCGCTCAGGGTGTAACCACGGGATCGATGGCAGGCGTCGTCAACGACGCGCAGGGCGCGGTCGTGCCGGGCGCGACCGTCACGGCGATTCACGAGCCCTCGGGAACGTCCTACGAGGCTGTCACACAGGCGGACGGCCGCTTCGCCATCCTCGGCATGCGCGTCGGCGGGCCCTACACGGTGAAGGCGGAGCTCGCCGGCTTCGGCGTCCAGACCAAGGACGCCATCTCGGTCACGCTCGGCACGTCCACCGACCTCGACTTCAGCTTGAGCGTCGCCGGCGTGGCCGAGCAGGTCACCGTGCGCGGCACCAGCGACGCGACGTTCGGCTCGCAGCGCACCGGCGCCTCGACGGCAGTGACCCGCGCCGAACTGGCGCTCCTGCCGACGGTGTCGGGCCGCATCAACGACATCACCCGCCTGATCGCCGCAGTACAGCGGCAGCGGATCGTTCGCCGGCGCCGACAACCGGATGAACAACATCACGGTCGACGGCTCCTACTTCAACAACTCGTTCGGCCTCGGCCGGCCAGCCGGGCGAGCGCACCGGCGTCGCCCCGATCTCGCTCGAGGCGATCGAGCAGATCCAGGTGAGCATCGCGCCCTACGACGTCCGCCAGGGCAACTTCGTCGGCGCCGGCGTCAACACCGTGACCCGCAGCGGCACCAACCGGATCACCGGGTCGTTCTACCACCGGACGCGCAACGAGGACTTCGTCGGCACCGAGGCCGCCGGCCTGCCCTTCAACCCCGGCACCTTCACCACCAAGAACACCGGCTTCTGGGTCGGCGGGCCGTTCATCCGCAACCGGCTGTTCGGCTTCAGCAGCTTCGAGAAGCAGGACGACACGCCGTCCGCTGTCGACCTTCGTCGCCAACCCGGGCGGCGCGCCGGCCCAGGGCAACACGACCCGGGTGACCGCCTCCGACCTGAACACGCTGAGCGCGTTCCTCTCGCAGCAGCTTCAGCTACGAGACCGGGCCGCTACGAGAACATCAGCAAGAAGACGCCGGCCAAGCCGTTCCTGATCAAGGGCGACTACAACCTGAACACGTCGAACAAGGTCACGTTCCGCTACAGCCAGCTCGGCTCGAGCACCGACGTCAACCTGTCGAGCTCGGCGTCGCTCGGCTTCGGGCGGCCGACGTTCTCGCAGCAACTTCCTCAACTTCCAGAGCTCGAACTACACGATTCTCGAGAACATCAAGTCGGGCATCGGCGAGTGGAACTCGACCTACGGGTCGAGCATGTCGAACAACCTGATCGTCGGCTACACCAAGCAGGACGAGAGCCGCGGCGACGTCGGCACGCTGTTCCCGTTCGTCGACATCCTCGACGGCGCGGGCACCGGCTACACGGCCTTCGGCTCCGAGCCGTTCACGCCGAACAACGAGCTGCGCTACAACACCTTCCAGCTCCAGGACAGCTTCACCAAGTTCGGCAAGAAGCACACCCTGACGTTCGGCGGCGCGGTCGAGAAGTACCGGTCGGAGAACGTGTTCTTCCCCGGCAAGCAGAGCGCCTACGTCTACAACTCGCTGGCCGACTTCTACACCGACGCCAACGACTTCCTGGCCAACCCGAACCGCACGGTGTCGCCGATCTCGCTGCGCCGCTTCCAGGTCCGCTACATGAACATCCCGGGCCTCGAGAAGCCGCTGCAGCCGCTCGAGGTGCTGCTACTCGAGCGGCTACGTGCAGGACGAGTTCCGGCCGCTCTCGAACCTGACCATCACCGGCGGCGTCCGGGTCGACGTCGCCGCGTGGGGCGACACGGCCTACGCCAACGCCAACGTCGACGCGCTGACCTTCCGCGATCCGTCCGGCTCGCCGGTCCAGTTCAGCACCGGCGCGCTGCCCAAGGCCTCGCCGCTCTGGTCGCCGCGCGTCGGCTTCAACTGGGACGTCGCCGGCAAGCGCAGCACGCAGGTCCGCGGCGGCACCGGCGTCTTCACCGGCAAGCCGCCCTTCGTCTGGATCTCCAACCAGATCGGCAACACCGGCGTGCTGACCGGCTTCGTCCAGGCCGAGAACACCAACGCCTTCCCGTTCACGACCGACACCGAACGCTACAAGCCGACCAACGTCACCGGCGCGCCGGCCGCGAGCGTCGACCTGGCCGTCACCGACGAGGACTTCAAGTTCCCGCAGACGTGGCGCACCAACATCGGCGTCGACCAGCGCCTGCCCTGGGGACTCGTCGGCACCGCCGAGTTCATCTACAACAAGGACGTCAACGGGGCCTCCTACTACAACGCCAACCTGCCGGCGGCGCAGACGACGTTCAACGGCCCCGATCAGCGCCCGCGCTGGACCGGCACGTCGTGCACGGTGGCCAACGCCGCCGGCTGCGTGACGCGCATCAACAACGCCCCCGGCAACCAGGTCACCAACGCCATCGTGCTGACCAACGCCAACGACGGCCGGGCCTGGAACTTCGCCGGCAGCGTCACCAAGAACCTGCAGGCCGGCCTGCAGGTGAAGGCGGCCTACAGCTACGGCGAGGCGAAGAACGTTGATCGATCCCGGCTCGGTCGCCGCCGGATCGTTCACCGGCAACGCGCAGTTCGGTGACCCGAACAACCCGGAGCTGGCCTACGCGGCGAGCTCGCCCGGGCATCGCACGTTCATCAACGCGACCTACACCAAGCAGTTCTTCAGCTTCGGCTCGACGAGCGTCTCGGTGTTCTGGAACGCCTTCACCAACGGCAACACCAGCTACGTGTTCTCCGGTGACATGAACGGCGACACGGCCAGCGGCAACGACCTGATCTACATCCCGCGCGATCAGTCGGAGATGAGCTTCGCGCAGTTCACGACCGGCACCGGCGCCGCGGCCCGGACGTTCACCGCGCAGCAGCAGGCGGAGGCGTTCGAGCAGTACATCCAGAACGATCCCTACCTGAGCAAGCACCGCGGCGAATACGCCAGGCGCAACGCGGTGTTCCTGCCGATGGTCAAGCGCATGGACTTCAGCGTCGTCCAGGACGTGTTCAAGACGCGTCCGCGGCGCGCGGCACGGCGGCCAGATCCGGCTCGACGTGACCAACTTCGGCAACCTGCTGAACTCGGACTGGGGCGTCAGCCAGCGCATCCGGCAGAACCAGATCCTGACCAACGCGGCGGTCGACGCGGCCGGCCGGCTGACCTACCGCATGGCGCTGCAGAACAACGACCTGTTCACGCAGCCGCTACCAGACCAACGCCGGCATCGCCGACGTCTACGTGATGATGCTCAGCTTCCGCTACACCTTCAACTGACCATCCCCTCGGCTCTCCAGGCCCTCTCCCCCGACGGGGAGGGGGCCTTTTTCGCGTACGGCGGTTCCGCCCGCGCAGACCTTGGGTAAGCTAAGCCGCATGGCCCCCCCTGCCGTGCTGGCGGCCCGCACCATCTACGAAGGCCGCATCTTCACCGTCACCGTCGATCGGGTGCGCCTGCCGCACGGGCCCGAGATCGACCTCGAGGTCGTCCGGCATCCCGGTTCGGTGGTGATGCTGTGCGTGCCCGGTCCCGGCCAGATCATCCTCGTCCGGCAATACCGCTACTGCGCCGGCGCCGATCTCTGGGAAGTGCCGGCCGGCAGCCTCGGCCGCGACGAGGATCCGGAAGCCGGCGCCCGGCGCGAATGCCATGAGGAAGTGGGCCTGGTGCCAGGCACCGTTCGCCACCTGACCACGCTCTATCCGACACCCGGCTTCTGCACCGAGCGCATGCTGTTCTATCTGTGCACGGATCTCGAGGAGCCGTCGACGCCGGCGCACCAGGACGAAGACGAGGACGTCGAGCCGCGGACGTTCACCCTCGACGAGGCGTGGGCGATGGTCGACCGCGGCGAGATCGCCGACCTGAAAACGGTGGCGGCGCTGACGCTCGTCGCCCGGAGCCGGGGGTAGAAGACACCCGCCCCCGGACCCGCCTCAGTGGACGGGTTCGGGGATGGCGTCGACGACCGGCGTCGCCGCCGGCATGAGCGCCAGGTCGATCACTTCGTCGATGGTGGAGACCAGGTGGATGGTGAGGTCCTTGCGCAGGTCCTCCCCGATGTCCTCGATGACGCTCTTCTCGTTCTGGCGCGGCAGGATGACCCGCCGGACGCCGACGCGACGCGCCGCCAGGACCTTCTCCTTGATGCCACCGACCGGCAGCACCTTGCCGGACAGCGTGATCTCGCCGGTCATCGCGATGTCGCCGCGGATCGGCCGCCCGGTCAGCTCGGACACCAGCGCCGTGGCGATGGTGACGCCGGCCGACGGACCGTCCTTCGGGATGGCGCCCGACGGCACGTGCACGTGGATCTCCGCCGCCTTGAAGAAGTCGGCGTCGATGCCATAGCGGCCGGCGTTGCGGCGGACCCAGGACAGGGCGGCCCGCGCCGATTCCTTCATCACGTCGCCGAGGTGGCCGGTCAGCGTCAGCGTGGCGCCGCCGTGCATGCGCGTCGCCTCGACGAACAGCACGTCGCCGCCGGCCGGGGTCCAGGCCAGCCCGATGGCCACGCCGGGCTTGGCGGTGCGCTCGTGCACTTCCTCGTCGAGGAACTTCGGCGCGCCGAGCATCTGCGCGACCGTCTCGCGCGTCAGCGTCACCGACGCCTCGTCGCCTTCGGCGCGTCGCCGCGCCACCTTGCGGCACAGCGCACCGAGCTCGCGCTCCAGGTTGCGGACGCCGGCTTCGCGGGTGTAGCCGCGGATCACCGCGGCGATCGCCTCGTCGGTGAAGACCAGCTGCTCCGGCGTCAGGCCATGGTTGGTGACCTGCTTGGCGACGAGGTGCTCGCGCGCGATCTGCAGCTTCTCCTCCTCGGTGTAGCCGGCCAGCTCGAGCACTTCCATGCGGTCGCGCAGCGCCGGCGGAACCGGATCGAGGACGTTGGCGGTGGTGATGAAGAACACGTCCGACAGGTCGAACGGCACGTCGAGGTAGTGGTCGCGGAAGGCGGTGTTCTGCTCCGGATCGAGCACCTCGAGCAGCGCCGAGGCCGGGTCGCCGCGGAAATCGGCGCCCAGCTTGTCGATCTCGTCGAGCACGAACACGGGATTCCGCGACTCGGCGCGGCGCAGCCCCTGCACGACCTGGCCGGGCAGGGCGCCGATGTAGGTGCGCCGATGGCCGCGGATCTCGGCCTCGTCGCGCATGCCGCCGAGCGAGATGCGGACGAACTTGCGGCCGATCGCCGCGGCGATGGAGCGCGCGAGCGACGTCTTGCCGACGCCCGGAGGGCCGACGAAGCAGAGGATCGGCCCCTTCACGTTGGGGTTCAGCTTGCGCACCGCGAGGTACTCGAGGATGCGGTCCTTGGCCTTCTCGAGACCCGAGTGATCCGCGTCGAGGACGCCCTTCGTCTTCGGGAGGTCGATGACCTCCTCGGTCCGCTTGGTCCAGGGCAGCGACACGAGCCAGTCGAGATAGGTGCGCGAGACGGTGTACTCGGCCGCCGCCACCGGCATCTTCGACAGGCGATCGAGCTCCCGGGTCGCTTCCTTCAGGACGGTCTCGGGCATGCCGGCCGCCTGGATCTTCTCGCGCAGCTCGTCGATCTCCTTGGCCTGGTCGTCGTCCTCGCCCAGCTCCTTCTGGATCGCCTTCATCTGCTCGCGCAGGAAGTACTCGCGCTGGTTCTTGCCGACCTCCGACTGCACCTGCGACTGGATCTTCGACCCGAGCTCGAGCACTTCGAGCTCCTTGATCAGGATCCGGTTGAGCAGGTCCATGCGGGCGCGGACGTCGAGCGTGTCGAGCACCTCCTGCTTGACCGCGGTGGTCAGCGTCGGCAGGCTCGAGATGATGAAGTCGGCCAGCTTGCCCGGCTCGGTGATGTTGAGCGCCAGCGTCTGCAGGTCGTCCGACAGCAGCGGCGACAGCGAGACGATCTGCTGGAAGCTCGTCTTGATGTTGCGTTGCAGCGCGTCGATCTCGAGGCGGTCCTCGGGCCGGTTGATCTCGGCGGCTTCCTCGACCTCGGCGAGCAGGTAGGGCCGCAGCGACGTCAGCCGCTTCAGGCGCACGCGGGACAGCCCCTGGACGATCAGCCGCAGGCTGCCGTCGGGCAGCTTGAACATCTTGTGGATGTGGGTGGCCGTCCCGATGTCGTAGAGGTCGGTTTCGGTCGGTTCCTCGACCGTGGCGTCACGCTGCGTGAACACCGCGATGAGGCGGCTGCCGTTCATCGATTCGTCGATGAGGCGGACCGACGCCTCGCGCGCCACCGCGAGCGGCATGAACGAGTTGGGGAACAGCACCGTGTCGCGCAGCGGCAGCACGGGCAACGTGTCGGGGATGAACGGCCGCTCCGTGCTCGAAACCTCTTCGGCCTCGAGGCGGTCGGATTCCGCGCTCATAGAGATGCTCCTGTCGGCAGGTGGACCCGCGGCGTCCGGAGCCCGGCCGGCCCACCACATGCGTACCCGCTCGAGCCAAGATGCAAACGACACCAGACGATTGGCCTGCCCGGCAAACGGTCGCGGATGGACGCAAAAAGTGAAACGCCGGCTCCACGTCGGTACGCGGAGCCGGCAAATGATAGCAGGGGGGCCCTGCCGGATGGCGATCGTTGACCGGGCCGACCGTGCCCGACCGGGCGGTGGGCCCGGTCAGGCCGGCGGTCCGATTAGTGCGCGAGGTCGAGTCCGAACCCGGTCCGGCGGGACAGGACTCGCTCGCGCTGCGCGGCGACTTCCCGCGCTTCCTCGCAGTCCTTGCAGCGGACGGCGAACGGCAGGGCGCGCAGGCGCCGCGGCTCGATTTCCTCGCCACACTCGAAACAGCGCCCGTAGGTGCCTTCTTCGAGCCGTTCGAGGGCCTCGTTGATGCGGTGGAGCGTCTCGGCCTTCATCTGGATGAGCGCGAACTCGATCTCGTCCTGGATGTCCGACTCCGACGTCTCGACGTCGTCGACCACGCCAGCCTGCCCGGTGTCCGCGCGCACGTCCTTCATGCGCGACTGGACCTCGGACTGGATCTCGCGGCGGCGATCCTCGAGGATGGTGCGCAGCTCGTCGTAACGCTGGCTGCGTGAATCTACGGCGTTCTTGGACGCCCCGTTGGCGACTGCGGCCTTTGTTTTCTTCATGACCCCGACGCTCCTTTCGGCGTGGTCCAGAGCGAGTCTTCGGCTCACCCCGGACTTGCCCTCCGGACTGCTAGCGACTATGCAATTCGAATGCCTGGACGAGCTACCTGGAGGGCTTCCGGTGACCCGCTGCACGCGTCAGTGCAGACTACGGTCGGCGGCACCCGGCGGATGAGGCGTGGGAGGCGCTGTTCGTGCCGCGCCTGGCGCCACCGCGTTGGCCGTTACCGTCCTATAAGTCCCTGTGCTGGAGAGTGTTTACACCCTGGTTCCTCGAGCGCGCCTGGCAGCGGGCACCACAGCGTTAGACGCCGCATCATGGCGATCGGTTTCGCCCCCATGGCCCAGTGTCACGTTTCCGACACAGCTGTCACCTGGAGCGGCCACTTACGTGCGACGTCAGCGCCTTCCACTCTTCGAAAGCGGGTGGTCGAGGCGACACTCAACCTGTGCAGCTGGGCGGGTCAGTGCACCGGCAAGTTGGACGCCGCGACCGGGATGACGCCGCGCGCCACCAGCCGGCGGGCGCAATGCACGCTGCCCGTCTTCTGCCAGCGCTCGTAGAGACGCAGCAAATCGGCGGGTGAGCCGAGCTGGCAGCGCTCGCCGACGTCGCCGAGCAGGTCGACGACGTCGCCGAAACGGCTGGCCAGCTCGCCGAAGGCCGGTGCAAAGAGGTCGGCCTCGTCGTGGCTGAGCGAGTCGTAGGCGATGCCGCCGATGCGCATGTAGTAGTCGACGTCGACCAGCGATCGGGCCAGGCGGTTGGGAAACAGGCCCGACAGGACGAGAGAGGCGTCGCCGACCTTCCTGAGGCGCCGGCGCTGCTCGGACCCGCCGGCGGCGATGGCCTCACCGAGGAGCGCCCCCATCGGCTGGTCGGTCCAGAAGACCTCGCAGGCGGCGGCGTCGGTTCGGGTGAAGGTCGCCAGCAGCTGGACGACGTAGTAGGACGTCATGGGGTCGAGCCCGAGCCGCTGCTGCCCGGCGACATCGTCGACGAGCTCGCGGAAATAGTCGGTGACCCCTTCTCCCGGACACAGTCTCACGGCATCATCCACGGCCTGGTCCCTCCGTCCGCCTGCCTTGCCGGCGTTATCCGGTCAATCGGCGCCGGTTGCGCGGCGCCTGCAGGCCCATGTGCACGCCAATGCAAACTACGGCCCAGGCGGCGCGGCGGGGCCGACTTGGCCCGACCGGATCGGCGGAGCGGGCGATTCCCCGATTTGGCCGGCAGATCGGCCAGGAAGCGGGACCCGTGTGCTAGAATTCGGGGTTTGCGCGGGTCCCGTGGACGGTCACGATGGAGCCCCGGCGCGATTTTCAGGTGGTTATCGCCATGGCTCAGACCTGTGCCCTCTGCGGCAAGAAGCCCGCGTTCGGTCGTATCGTCAGTCACGCTCACAACGTCTCGCTCCGCCGCTTCAACCCGAACCTCCAGAGCGTCCGGGCGGTCATCGACGGCGCGACCAAGCGCATCCGCGTCTGCACGCGCTGCATCAAGTCGAACAAGGTCGTGAAGGCCGCCTGATGGCCCATCAGGCGCTCGCCACCGATCGGGCGCCGCAGGCCATCGGACCGTACTCGCAGGCCATCCGGGCCGGCGACCTGCTGTTCGTCTCGGGACAGATCCCGCTCGATCCCGCCACCGGGACCCTCGTCGAGGGAGATATCGCCACCCAGACCCGCCGCGTGCTGGACAACCTGGGCGCGATCCTCGGCGGCCGGCGGCGCCGGCTTCGAGCATGTCGTGAAGACCACCGTCTTCCTGCTCGACATGAACGACTTCGCGGCGATGAACGCGGTCTACGCCACCTACGTCCCGACGCCTCCGCCGGCGCGGTCGACCGTCCAGGTGTCGCGGCTGCCGCGCGACGTCCGCGTCGAGATCGACGTCATCGCCCGCGTCGGCTGACGGACGACTCCGGAGTCGTCCCGGCGGTCAGCGATAGAGGCCGGTCTCCAGCGGCGGTCAGCGGTAGATGCGCTCGACGTCGAGCACGCCGCTGACCGCCTTCACCGACTTGATCACCTTCTCCAGGTGCTTCATGTCGGCGATCTCGACGGTCATGTCGATGCGGCCGCGGGTGTCCTCGGTGATCGCCTCCATCGAGCGGATGTTGGTGTTCATGCCGGCGACCTTGGCGCTGACCGCGGCGACCATCCCCTTCTTGTCCTCGACCTGCACGGCCAGCCGCACGGTGAAGGCGCCGTCGCCCTGACCGGCGCTGTCCCATTCCACCTCGATGCGGCGGTCCGGGTCGTACATCAGGTTGACGACGTTCGAGCACGACGCCGAGTGCACCGAGACGCCCTTGCCGCGGCTGATGTAGCCGATGATCTTCTCGCCGCGGATCGGGTTGCAGCAGCGGGCGCGCACGACCAGCAGGTCGTCGATGCCCTTGACCTTGATGCGGTCCGGGCCGGGCCGGAGCACGCGCTTGACCATCGAGGCGAGGCCGGTCTCGGGCGGCTTCTCGCGCAGCTCGTCGACGCCGGTGATCTTCGACAGCACCTGCCGCGCCGAGATCTTGCCGAAGCCGACCGCGGCGATCAGGTCGTCGATCTTCTGCAGGCCGTGCTCCTGCGCGGCCTTGAGCAGCGCCTCGTCGGTCAGCACCTTCGACGAGATGTCGAAGCGCCGGGCCTCCTTGTCGAAGATGCGCTTGCCCAGTTCGAGCGAGCGCGTCTTCTCCTCGCCGTGGATGTAGTGCCGGATCTTCTGCAGCGCCCGTGAGGTCGTCGCGTAGCCGAGCCAGTCGCGGCTCGGCTTGTGGCCGGGCTGCGTCATGATCTCGACGATGTCGCCGTTCTTCAGGTGCGTCCGCAGCGGCACCATCGAGCCGTTGACCCGGGCCCCGACGCACTGGTGGCCGACGTCGGTGTGGATGGCGTAGGCGAAGTCGATCGGCGTGGCGCCGCGCGGCAGCGCCTTGACCTCGCCGCGCGGGGTGAAGCAGTAGACCTCCTCCGGGTAGAGGTCGATCTTCAGGTGCTGGATGAACTCCTGCGGATCGCGGATCTCCTGCTGCCATTCGATCAGCTGCCGCAGCCAGCGGAAGTACTGCTCGTCGGGCTTGGTGCCGACGCGCCCTTCCTTGTACTTCCAGTGCGCGGCGATGCCTTCCTCGGCGATCCGGTGCATGGCGATGGTGCGGATCTGGACCTCGAACGGCAGGCCGCGGTCGCTGACCACCGACGTGTGCAGCGACTGGTAGCCGTTCGGCCGCGGCATCGCGATGAAGTCCTTCACCCGGCCCGGAATCGGCTGCCACGTCTGGTGGATGATGCCGAGCGCGGCGTAGGTGTCCTTGACCGAGTCGGTGACGATGCGGATGGCGACCAGGTCGTAGACCTGCTCCAGCTCGATCTTCTGCCGTTTCAGCTTCAGGAAGATGCTGTAGAGGCGCTTGATGCGGCCGTCGATCTCGCGGACCGGGACCTGCGCCTCGCCGAGCTTGTGCGTGATGGTCCGCTTCAGCTCCTCGATGACGCTCTCGGTGACGCGCCGCTTGTTCTCGACCTTGGCCTTGAGCGTGTCGTAGGCCTGCGGCTCCAGGGCCCGGAACGAGGCCTCCTCGAGCTCGTTCTTGACCTTGCTCATCCCCAGCCGGTTGGCGATGGGGGCGTAGATGTCGAGCGTCTCCTGGGCGATCCGCCGGCGCCGCTCCTCGGGCAGGTGGTCGATCGTCCGCATGTTGTGCTGGCGATCGGCGAGCTTGACGAGGATGACCCGGATGTCGTCCACCATCGCCAGGAGCATCTTGCGGAAGTTCTCGGCCTGGCGGGCCTCGCTGGAGGCGAACGGGATGGCCCCGATCTTGGTCACCCCCTCGACGACATGGGCGACCTCGGGCCCGAACAGCTCCTCGATCCGCCCGATGCGTGGTGAGGGTGTCCTCGACGACGTCGTGCAGCAGGCCGGCGGCGATGGCCACCACGTCCAGCCGCATGTCGGCCAGCAGGCTGGCCACTTCCAGGGGGTGGACCAGGTAGGGCTCGCCGGAATGGCGGACCTGCCCTTTGTGCTCCAGGGCCGAAAAGACGTAGGCCCGCCTCAGCAGCTCGATGTCGGCGTCAGGGGTATTGGCCCGGACCTTGTCGACGAGATCCTCGAACCGAATCATCGCGATGGTGTCTAAGGAGAGACTGGACGGCCCCGACACGGCGCCGGAGTCCATGATACCGTGGCCGCCCCACCCGTCCCGGTTCGCTTGACCGTGTCCGGGGGGCTCACTATACTGCCCGGATTGCCGCTGTTTTCCGGCCAGATCCAGAGGAACGTATCGCTATGTCGAAGGGTTTTCTGACGAGCCAAGGGGTCATCGTCGCTGCGCTGAGCCTGAGCCTCGTCGGCTGTGGACAGTTTGGCCAGCTGAAGGCGAGCAAGCACTTCAAGGATGCCAACGCCCTGTACGCCCAGCAGGACTATCGCGGGGCCGCCGCCGAGTACAAGAACGCCATCGAGGCCGATCCGTCCCTGAACGAGGCCTATTTCTTCCTGGCCAACAGCTACGACAACCTGTACAAGCCGGCCCGCAAGGGCAACGAACTGAACGACAGCTACCTGCCAGGACGCGCTCAAGAACTACAAGATCGCCTCCGAGAAGCTGGTCGACCAGAAGGAAGAAACCAAGCTGCTGCGCAAGCGCACGCTGCAGTTCATGGCGGCGCTGTACGCCAAGGACAAGCTGAATCAGCCGGACGAAGCCGAGCCGGTGGTCAAGCAGCTCATCGCCATGGAGCCGAACGACCCCGGAAGCTACTTCGCCCTGGTCAAGATCTACGAGGACGCCGGCAAGATCGACGACGCCGAGGAGATCATGAAGCAGGCGCAGGCGGCCGCGCCCGACAAGACCGAGGTCTGGTCGACGTCGGCGCAGTTCTACAACCGCAAGGGCGAGTTCGACCGGGCGATGGAGTCGTTCGCCCGGATCACCCAGATCGAGCCGAAGAACCCGCAGAACTTCTACCAGATGGCGGTGTTCTACGAGGAAAAGGTCCGCAAGGACTTCACCCTCAAGCCGGCCCGCAGGTGGCCGAGTACCTGGCCAAGGGCATGGAGGCGGTCGACAAGGCCCTCGAGCTCCGGCCCGACTACTTCGAGGCCCTGACCTACAAGAACCTGCTGCTCCGGCAGCAGGCGAGCAAGGTCGAGAAGAACCCGGCCAAGCAGCAGGAGCTGATCAAGCAGGCCGACGAAGTGCTGAAGAAGGCGCTCGACATCCGCAAGCTCCAGCAGACCGGCGCGCCGGCGGCGGCCGGACGGTAGGCCAGCAAAGCCCCGGGCGACCCCTCGCCTGGCCGACGGATCGCGGCCGGTTCTGCCCCCTGGGTGGAACCGGCCGTTTGCGTTTCAGGCCGGCGGGGCTCCGCCACGGAGGCCGGAACGCGCCGCCTCGGCGATCGCCGCGACCGCCGGGTGCTTGATCCGCCGCTCGTAGGAAATCGCGTAGAAGCGCTCGCGGACGGCGTCGATGCCGCCGATCGGCTGGACGCGGTACTGCCGGCGAATCTCCTCGGTAATCGCCGTCGGCCCGACGAAGACGCCGGCGCCCTGCTCGCCGAACGCCTTCATCAGGGCGCTGTCGTCGAACTCGCCGACGACCACCGGCCGGATGTCGGTGGCCTGGAACCAGTCGTCCAGCTGCCGGCGGACGACCGTGCCCTCGCCGGGCAGCAGCATCGGCGCCCCGGTCAGCGACTGCGGGAACCGCCGCCGCAGCCGCGCGGCCAGCGCCGGCGCGGCGAAGCAGGTGACGTCGCTCTCGCCGAGCAGGTGGCTGTAGGCCTTCACGTGCACGGTCGGCGGCACCGGGGTGTCGGCCAGCACCAGATCGATCTCGTGGACGGCCAGGGCGGCGAGCAGTGACTCGGCCCGCGCCTCGCGGCAGATCATCCGGACCGGCGTCGGCAGGGCGAGCGCCGGCGCCAGCAGGCGATACGCGATCTGCTTGCTCAGGACGTCGGCGACGCCGACGACGAACCGCAGCGGCCGGCCGGTGGCGCGGCCCTGGACGGTGTCGACGAGCTCGCGGCCGAGCGCGAAGATCTCGTCGGCGTAGCGGTAGACCACCTGCCCGACGTCGGTCGGCACGAGCCGGCGGCCGACGCGGGTGAACAGCTTCTCGCCCGAGCCGCTCTTCGAGGGCGCGGACCTGCGCGCTCACCGTGGGCTGCGACAGGCGCAGCTTGTCGGCGGCGCGGCCGACGCCGCCCTCGCGCACCACCGTCCAGAAGTAGAGCAGGTGGTGGTAGTTGAACCATTCCATGGGCGTCTCCCGACGGCTATCTACATAGAAATACTCGATGTATCACGCAGAGTATTTGACATTGTCTATGGATGCCACGCGGTTCCTACACTGGTCGTCGTGGAGGGAACGACCATGAACATCGACCGCGTGCCCGGCCGGATCACCGGCCAGATCAAGACCGTGCTGCTGCTTGGCGCGCTCACGGCGTTCGTCGTCGGCGCCGGCAGCTACGCCGCCCCGTCCTACGCCTGGCTGTTCGCCATCATCGGCGTCGGCATGAACCTCGGCAGCTGGTTCTTCTCGGATCGGCTGGTCCTGCGCAGCAGCGGCGCCCGCCTGCTGGGCGCGGACGAAGCGCCCGAGCTGCACCAGATGGTCGGCGAGCTGGCGCAGGCCGCCGGCATCCCGACGCCCAGGCTGTACCTCGTCGAGCGAGGACTACGCCAACGCCTTCGCCACCGGCCGCAATCCGGCGCACGGCGCCGTCGCCGTGACCGCCGGCCTGCTCCGCGTGCTGTCGCGCCGCGAAGTCCGCGGCGTCATCGCCCACGAGATCGCGCACATCCGCAACCGCGACATCACCATCGCCACGGTCGCCGCCGGCCTGGCGGCGGTCATCAGCGGCATCGCCAACGCGCGTGCAGTTCTCGGCGCTCTTCGGCGGCTCGAGCGACGACGACGGGCCGGCGGCAGCACCATCGGCGCGCTGCTCTTCGCGATGGTGGCTCCGCATCGCCGCGATGCTGGTCCAGATGGCCATCTCGCGATCGCGCGAATACGTCGCCGACGCCACCGCGGCGCGGCTGACCGGGGATCCGGAGGCGCTGGCCAGCGCGCTCGAGCGCCTGTCGCGAGCCGCGGCCCACATCCCGGCCGAGGTCCAGCCGGCGACCGCCAGCCTCTACATCGTCAACCCGCTGGCCGGCGGGCTGTCGGCGCTGTTCTCGACGCATCCGCCGATGGAGGCACGGATCGCGCGCCTGCGCGGCGGCCGTCCGCCCGGCGTGACGCGATGGACCTGCTCTTCCCGTTCGCCGACTTCTGGTGGGTCTACGCCGCGTTCACGGCCGGGGTCCTGGTCGTCCTGGCCGTCGACCTCGGCGTGTTCCACCGCCAGGCGCACGCCGTCACGTTCCGCGAGTCGCTGGCCTGGTCGATCGTCTGGGTGGCGCTCGCGCTCGGCCGTCAACTACGGCTTCTACCGCTACGCCCTGGCCCGCTTCCCGGCCGACGTCGCCACCCGGGTCGGCCTCGAGTTCCTGACCGGCTACCTGGTCGAGAAGGCGCTCGCCGTCGACAACGTCTTCGTCTTCGTGCTGGTCTTCGGCTACTTCGGCGTGCCGGCCCGCTACCAGCACCGGGTCCTCTTCTACGGCATCCTCGGCGCGCTCGTCTTCCGCGCCATCTTCGTCGCGCTCGGCTCGGTGCTGATGCAGTACCACGCCGTGGTCATCGCCTTCGGCGTGATCCTGCTGATCTCCGGCGTGAAGATGATGGTGGCGCCGACCCAGGCGGTCGACCCCGGCCGCAACCCGCTGCTGCGGCTGATGCGGCGGGTGCTGCCGGTGACGCCGGAACTGCACGGGCAGGCCTTCGTGGTGCGCCTGGCCGGCCGGCTGCACGCGACGCCGCTGCTCGTCGCGCTGCTGGTGCTCGAGCTGTCCGACATCGTCTTCGCCGTCGACTCGGTGCCGGCCATCTTCGCCATCACCCGTGAGCCGCTGCTGGTCTTCACCTCGAACGTCTGCGCCATCCTCGGGCTGCGGGCGATGTACTTCCTGCTCGCCGACGCCGTGCAGCGGTTCCACCTCCTGCACTACGGGCTGGCGCTGGTGCTGGTCTTCGTCGGCCTGAAGATGGTCTGGCTGGACGCCGCCGCCGGCGGCAAGCTCCCGATCGAGTGGTCGCTCGGCATCATCGGCGTCCTGCTGGCCGGGGCAGTGGCCGCCTCACTGCTGATGCCGCCGCCGGCGGGCGAGGCCGAGCGGCGCCAGCCTGGCCGGTCCGGCCGCGGCACCGGACGAACGCTAGGCGCCGGCCCGGGCGCGCATGCCGTCGGTGATCATGCCGACCTTGTCGATGCCGGCGGCCTTGGCGGCGTCGATCACCGCCACGACCTCCCGGTAGGGCAGGCTCGGCGCGCCGACGAGGAAGAGGGTCTTCTCCCGCCGGGTCGCGAAGATCGCCTGCAGCCGCGGCGTGAGGCCGGCCAGGTCGACGGCCTCCTTGTTCACCGCGATCCGGCGGTCGGCGGTCAGCTCGAGGACGATCTGACTGTCGGGTGGGGGCTGGCCGCCCTGCTGGGTCTCGGCTGGCAGGTCGACGTCGGTGCCCTCGCTGCGTCATCGGCAGCGCCGCCATGAAGATGACGAGCAGCACGAGCAGGACGTCGATGAGCGGCGTGACGTTCATGTCCGCGCTGCGGGCGGGACGGCTGGGCGCGAGCACGGTATCGGCGCCGAGATGCTTCCTGGTGACGTGAGACACGACTCCCCTCCTCCCGAGACACCTCGGGCAGCAACTGACGATCGGCTGTGAGAAACCTGACCAACCCTGCACCGCTGCGTGGCCGCAGCGAGCCCCGCGGCGCCGCCCCGTGAGGGCGACGCGCGGGTCTTGCAGTGTTAGTGGCCGAAGGAGGGGTTCAGTTCCCGCGTCCCGGAAGGCCTGCCTGCGTGCGCATGCCTTCCGTGACGATGCCGACCTTCTCCAGACCGGCGCCCTTGGCGGCGTCGATCACGGCGACGACTTCGCCGTAGGGCAGGGTCGGCGCGCCGACGATGAACATGGTCTTCTCACGGCGCGTCTCGAAGACGTTGCGCAGCATCACCGTCAGCCCGCCGATGTCGACGGGCTGCTTGTTGACCGCGATCTGGTGGTCGGCCGTGATCTCGACGACGATCTGGTCCGGCGGCGCCGACGCGTCCGGCGTGCCGGACTCGAGCGGCAGGTTGATGTCGGTGCCCTTCTGCGTCATCGGCAGGGCGGCCATGAAGATCACGAGCAGCACGAGCAGCACGTCGATGAGCGGCGTGACGTTCATGTCCGCAGTCGGCTGCGGCATCTCGGCCGAGACGACCTTGTCGGCGCCGAGGTGATGATGTGCGTGCGCCATCAGTTGCCTCCCGCTTCGCCGGGCTTCTTGCGGGTGTCCGTGATCAGCCCGACGTTCTCGATCTGCGCTTCGTGGAGCTGGTCCATCATCGTCATCACCGCGCCGTAGGGAGCATCGGCGTCGGCCTTCAGGTAGACGACCTTTTCCTTCTTCTCTTCCAGCGCGTAGCGGATCTTGTCGACCAGGTCGCGCGGATCGACCTGCACGTTGTTGACGTAGAACTGCTTGTCCGCCGTCACGTGCACGACGGTCTGCTGCTGGGTGTCCGGCTTGTCGACGACGTGGTCGGCGATCGGCAGGTCGACGTTCACGCCCTTCTGCAGCAGCGGCGCGATGAGCATCATGATGATGAGCAGCACCAGCATGATGTCGACGAGCGGGCGTCACGTTGATTTCGGAAACCGGTCCGCCCTTGCTTGCTTCCCAGGCTCATTGACATATCGGTTCTCCTGCTCTGTCCCGGCCGCAGGGCCGGAAGCGTCGGTGCCGCCCGTCTACCGGCCGGCACCGATCGCGCGAGCCTGAACGCTACGCGGTCTTCTTGATGAAGTAGTCGACGAGTTCGGACGAGCTGTTGTCCATCTCGACGTTGAAGTACTCGATGCGGCCGGTCAGGTAGTTGTAGAACCACACCGCCGGGATGGCGACGACCAGACCGAGCGCGGTCTCGACGAGCGCTTCCGAAATACCGGCCGACACCGAGCCGATGCCGCCCGAGCCCGAGGCCGCGATGCCCTGGAAGGCCGAGATGACGCCGACGACCGTGCCGAGCAGTCCGACGAACGGCGCCGTCGAGCCGATGGTGGCCAGGGCGCTGACGCCCTTCTTCAGGTCGTTGCCGGTGAGCGCGGTCGCGCGCTGGATGGCGCGGCGGACGGTGTCGAGCAGATCCTCACGATTGAGCTTCTCGCCACCGGCGGAGTCGTGCTGGAACTGGTATTCCTGCAGGCCGGCCAGCACCACCTTGGCGAGGTGGCTGTAGCGGTACTGCTTCGACTGCGACAGCGCGATCGCTTCCTTCAGGCGGCCTTCCTTGAGGTGCTTGGCGACCTGCGGAGCGTACAGCTTCGACTGCTTGCGCGCCTGCGAGAAGGTGTAGATGCGCTCGACGGCGACGCCGACGGACCAGAAGGACATGATGAAGAGAACGAAGGCCACGCCCTTCGCGATCCAGCCCATCTGCGCCCACATGTGAAAGATCGATTCCATCTGTCGTAGCCTCCGGTGCAGTCGAAGAAGCAGGCCGCGGCCGGGACGCGCCGCCGCCTGCGGGGTCTTCAGTAAAACGTGAAATGCGCGATGCGAGTCGAACGGTCACGGGTCGGTCGGCTCGCTAAGACTGGAGCGTGAAGTTGACGGTCACGGTCATGATGACCGGCACCGGCACTCCGTTCAGGAGCGTCGGGCTGTATTCCCACTGGCGGACGGCGTCGAGCGCCGCCTGGTCGAGGAGCGGGATCGAGCGCAGCACGCGCGCGTCCTGCACCTTGCCCGAGGGGCCGATCGTCGCTTCGATGATCACCACGCCCTGGACGCGAGCGGACTGGGCGATCTGCGGATAGACCGGGGCGATGTTGCGGGTCTTCTGCGGCGCGCGGATGTTGCCGCCGACGCGGACCGGCGCCGGGGGCGGCGGCGGCGGCGGGGCCTGCGGCAGCCCGCCGACGACACCGCCGAGTGAACCGCCGGGGACACCGCCGACGACGCCGCCGGGGACGCCGACCGAGGGCGGCGCGGCGGGCGGCGCTTCGGGCAGGATCTCCTTCGGCGCCTCGACGGGCGCGGCATTGGGGTTGACGTTCGTCGGCGTCGGCGTCGGCGCCGCCGCAGCGGGCGGCGGCGGCGGAGGCGGCGGCGGGGGTGGCGGTGGCGCGGCGACTGCGAACGCCATCATCGTCGGTGGAACCGGCAGGACGTCCGCGGCGAGGAGAGGGACGATGATCACGCCTCCCACCAGCACCACGTGGACGAAAATGGACACGGGGACCGTGTACCACGCCTGCGATCCTACCTTGATCGACGGCTCGACGACGTCGCCGAACATGTCCTTCGGCACAGACCTAGCCTCCTCGAAAACGCGCTATCCGACCCGAAAACCCGTGTGGAGAGCCGGGATTATACCAGCGCCACACGAGTCGTCAACGAAGCGCATCCCACGGTGTCCTGCTGCCCGACCGTGGCGTCGAAACACCCACGGGATGCCCGTCATTCCGTTAGACACCAGGTCCACCGCATCGGGCCAGCGAAAAGTTCCATCCGATTTGTAAAAAAAGTGACGGCCGGGTCGGCCGGACGGGGCGGCCGACCGTCCAGCCGGGCCCGCGCCGCCTAGGCGCCCGGCCCCGATCCGCATGCCGTAGAACGAACGCCAGACGAAGAACATCGAGGCCAGCGAAGAACACCGCCGGCCAGGGCGTGGCTGACCCCGGCGCCGGCGTCGGCCGTGAGCTTGACCGCGAGCTCGACCGCGAGCAGGCCGAACAGGGTGGTGAACTTGATGACCGGGTTGAGCGCCACCGACGAGGTGTCCTTGAACGGATCGCCGACGGTGTCGCCGACGACGGTCGCCGCGTGCAGCGGCGTGCCCTTCGCCTTCAGCTCGACCTCGACGATCTTCTTGGCGTTGTCCCACGCGCCGCCGGCGTTGGCCATGAAGATCGCCTGGTAGAGGCCGAACAGCGCGATCGAGATCAGGTAGCCGATGAAGAAGTACGGCTCGACGAAGGCGAAGGCCAGCGTCGAGAAGAAGACCGTCAGGAAGATGTTGAACATCCCCTTCTGCGCGTACTTGGTGCAGATCTCGACGACCTTCTTGCTGTCCTCGACCGAGGCCTTCTCGACGCCGTCGAGCTTGATGTTGGCCTTGATGAACTCGACGGCGCGGTAGGCGCCGGTCGTGACCGCCTGGATCGAGGCGCCGGTGAACCAGTAGACGACGGCGCCGCCGGTGATCAGGCCGAGCAGGAACGGGGCGTGCAGCAGCGACAGCTTGTCGAGGTTCTGCGGTCAGACCCGGCGGTGAGGCCGACGATGATCGAGAAGATCATCGTCGTGGCGCCGACCACGGCGGTGCCGATGAGCACCGGCTTGGCGGTGGCCTTGAACGTGTTGCCGGCGCCGTCGTTCTCCTCGAGCAGGTGCTTGGCCCGCTCGAAGTCGACGGTCACGTTGAAGTCCTTCTTGAGCTCGGCGGCGATGCCGGGGATGCCTTCGATGAGCGACAGCTCGTAGACGGACTGGGCGTTGTCGGTGACCGGGCCGTAGGAGTCGACGGCGATCGTCACCGGGCCCATGCCCAGGAAGCCGAACGCGACCAGGCCGAAGGCGAAGACCGGCGCCGCCTTCATCACCGTGTCGAAGCCGTAGCCGCTGACGAAGTAGGCGATCGACATCAGCGCGACGATGCTCATGCCCGAGCCAGTAGGCGCTGAAGTTGCCGGCGACGAGGCCGGACAGGATGTTGAGCGACGCGCCGCCCTCCTTCGACGACGCGACGACCTCCTTCACGTGCGACGACTCGGTCGAGGTGAAGATCTTGACCAGCTCCGGGATGACCGCGCCCGCCAGCGTGCCGCAGGTGATGATGGTCGCCAGCTTCCACCACAGCGTGGTGTCGCCGGCCAGCGTCGGGATCAGGAGCTTCGACGCGACGTAGGTCAGCACGATCGAGACGATCGACGTCAGCCACACCAGCTGCGTCAGCGGCTGCTCGAAGTTCATCGTCGAGGCGCCGCGCGTAGCGGCCGCGCGCGATGGCCTCGTTCACCAGGTAGGAGCCGCCGCTGGCGATGACCATCACGACGCGCATCATGAAGATCCAGACCAGCAGCTGGACCTGCACCGTCGAGTCCGGCACCGCCAGCAGGATGAACGTGATCAGCGCCACGCCGGTGACGCCGTAGGTCTCGAAGCCGTCGGCGGACGGGCCGACCGAGTCGCCGGCGTTGTCGCCGGTGCAGTCGGCGATCACGCCGGGGTTGCGGGCGTCGTCTTCCTTGATGTTGAAGACGATCTTCATCAGATCGGAGCCGATGTCGGCGATCTTGGTGAAGATGCCGCCGGCGATGCGCAGCGCCGCGGCGCCGAGCGACTCGCCGATGGCGAAGCCGATGAAGCACGGCGCCGGCGTAGTCGCCCGGCACGAACAGCAGGATGCAGAGCATCAGGAACAGCTCGACCGAGATGAGCAGCATGCCGATGCTCATGCCCGGCCTTGAGCGGGATGGCGTAGAGCGGGAAGGGCTTGCCCTCGAGGCTGGCGAACGCGGTGCGGGAGTTGGCGAAGGTGTTGATGCGGATGCCGAACCAGGCGACGCCGTAGCTGCCGGCGATGCCGATCAGGCTGAAGGCCAGGATGATCGCGACCTTGACGGCCGTGAACTGCAGCAGCACGCCGAAGTAGAGGACGATGACGGCGCCGATGAACAGCTCGAGCAGCAGGATGAACTTGCCCTGCGTGATCAGGTAGGTCTTGCAGGTCTCGTAGATCAGCTCGGAGATCTCGCGCATCGAGCGATGCACCGGGAGCCGCTGCAGCTGGAAGTAGATGACGAGCCCGAAGGCGAAGCCGGCCAGGGTGACGATCAAGCCGAGGCTGAGCAGGGTGTGCCCGTCCAGATCGCCGAGGCTGGTGAAGCGGACCTGCGACAGGTCGGGCAGCACCAGATTCGCTTCGCCGCCAGGGGCGTGCGCCTGAGCGCCGGCATGAGCGGCGGCGGGCGCGCCGGCCGGCGCGTCGGGCAATTGGGCGGCCACGGCCGCCGGGACCAAGAGCACGAGGGCCGCGACGACCGCGGCCCATGCATTCCTGAAAGTGATAGGCATCATCATAAAAGCGCGGCAGCGTAACATAAGTCACCACCGCGGCGCGCGCGCTGCGGCACGCCGAGTGGCTCAGCTTTGCGAGGGCGAGGAACGGCGCTAGTCGGGCGGCGTCGTGCCGGACCGATACCGAGGCGGGCAAGGCCATCCCGCCGGTCAGGAACACCCGGATGCCCTGCTCGACGGTCAGGGCCGGGTAGCGCAGGTCGCTCAGCCGGACGATCAGGATGTCGCCCAGATAGAGGTGATTGGTCGGGACGTAGACCGCGGCCAGCAGCTCGGCCGGCGCCGCCATCGCCGGCCGGCACCGTGAACTCCCGCGTCAGGAACCCGAGCAGGCTGCCCCGCGCGGGGTCGTTCAGCAGCACGACCCGCTTGAATCCTGATTCGTTGTCCGGCGAGAACGCCAGGATCAGCTGCTTGACCGGTGCGTAAATCGTGCGGAAGACCGGCACCAGCATCAGGTAGTGCTCGGTGCGCCGCAGCAGCCGCCGGCCGATCACGTTGGTGCGCCACGACGCCCGCCAGGAGCACGAGCAGCACGGTCGTCAGCAGGCCGAGGCCGGGCACGTGCCGGCCGAGCAGCCGATCGTAGACCGGCGCCATCACGTTGTCGACGGCGTCGAAGATCCAGTAGAGCGCCGTGACGCTGATCACCAGCGGCACGGTCACGAAGAAGCCCGGTGACGAACGACCGGCGCAGGGCGGTCAGCACGGCGGCGGCCTCAGTGGACGAAGTACCAGACCACCGCGGCCAGGGCGAGGCGGTAGTAGGCGAACACGTCCAGCCGGTGCGTCGCCAGGTAGCGGAGCAGGAACCGGATCGCCAGGTAGCCGACCACGCCCGACGACACGATGCCGACGGCGAAGATCGTCGCCAGCTCGCCCGACATGGGCACGTGCCGCATCTCGAGGCCGGCCTTCCCCGCCGCGGCCACGACCGCGGGGATGCCGAGGAGGAACGAGAAGCGCGCCGCCGCCTCGCGCCGGACGCCGAGCAGCATGCCGATGGTGATGGTGCTGCCGGACCGCGACAGGCCCGGGATCAGCGCCGCCGCCTGGGCGATGCCGAAGGCGGTCGCGTCGACCGGCGTCAGGTCGTCGACGCCGCGCGTGCGCGGTCCCAGCCGCTCGACCAGCAGCAGGCCGATGGCGCCGACCGACAGCGTGACGATGGTGACGACCGGCAGGCGCGCGTGCGCCTCGATCCAGTCGGCGAAGAGGAGACCGACGAGCACCACCGGCATCGTGCCGATGGCGACCAGCCGCATCAGGCGCGCTTCCGGGGCGGCGGTGAACAGCCGCGGCAGGGCGCGGACCATCGCCAGCAGATCGTCGCGGAAGAAGATGATGACCGCGACCAGCGTGCCCAGATGGGTCGCGACGTCGAAGACCAGCCCGAACGGCTCCTCGCCCCAGCCGAGCGCGGCCCGGCCGAGCAGCAGGTGCGCCGAGCTCGACACCGGCAGGAACTCGGTGATGCCCTGGACGGCTCCCAGGAGCGCGGCGATCAGGATCGACATGGCCTAGGCCGTCGCGATGCCACGCAGGCGTCGACCACGGCACCTAGCGGGCGTTGACCTTGCGTGTCGGCCGGGACGCCGTCTTCTTGCCGCTGCTCGACGCACGGACGGTGCCGGCCGCGGCCGCAGCCGTGGCCGCCGCGCCCGACGGCGGTCCCGCGGCCCGCTTGCTCATGAGGATGGCGACGGCGGCGGCGATGAAGATCGTCGAGTAGGTGCCGCTGACGATGCCGACGAGCATCGTGAAGGCGAAGCCTTCGAGCACCTCGCCGCCGAACAGGTAGAGCGCCAGCACGGACAGGAAGGTCGTGCCGGCGGTGATCAGCGTGCGGCCGAGGGTCTGGTTGACGCTGTCGTTGACGATCTTCTCGAGATCGTCGCGCCGGGCCGTGTGCATGTTCTCGCGCACGCGGTCGAAGATGACGATGGTGTCGTTGACCGAGTAGCCGGTGATCGTCAGCAGCGCGGCGATGACGTTCAGCGTCAGGTCGTAGCCGAAGAACGCCAGGAACGCCAGCGTCACCAGGATGTCGTGGAACGTCGCAGCGATGGCGCCGAGCGCGAAGGTCAGGCGGAACCGCAGCGCGATGTAGGCGGTGATGCCGAGGACCGAGAGCAGCGTCGCCCAGAGGCCTTTGCGCTGCAGGTCTTCCCCGATGGCCGGCCCGACCACTTCGCGGTTGATCTCGAGGAACGGGCCGAGGTTGCTCGCCTTGACGGCGTCGTTCAGCGCCTTGGCGTCCTTCTCGAGGTTGAAGCCTTCCTCGACGCCCGCCGTCTGCGGCACGCGGATGAGAACGCTGTTGTCCTCGGGCTTGCCGTACTGCTGGACGACCTTGTCGCCGGGCACGCTCTCGATCGCCTTGCGGACCGCGTCCTCGCCGACCGGCTTCTCGAACTTGAAGACGACGATGGTGCCGCCCGAGAAGTCGATGCCGAGCGGGATCCCGCGTTGCATGACCACGCCGACGCCGGCCAGGATGATCACCGCCGACAGGGCGATGGCGTGCCACCGCCACTTGATGAAGTCGTAATGCGTGTTGGAAAAAATCTGCATGGCCGGTGGTCTGGTGGGCGCGGCGAGCGGCTAGATGCTCAGCGACTGCGGCTGCTGGCGCCGAGACAGGATGAACTCGAACAGCGTCCGCGAGACGAAGACGGCCGTGAAGACGTTCGAGAGAAGACCGAAGAACAGGGTCGTGGCGAAGCCGCGGATCGGACCGGTGCCGAACTGGAAGAGGAAGGCGGCGGCGACCAGCGACGCGACGTGGGTGTCGACGATGGTCCAGAAGACCCGATCGAAGCCGGCCTGCACGGCGGCGCTCGGCGCCCTTGCCGAGGCCCAGCTCTTCCTTGATGCGCTCGAAGATCAGCACGTTCGAGTCGACGCCCATGCCGATCGTCAGGATGAAGCCGGCGACGCCCGGCAGGGTCATGACCGCCCCGGCCATGGCCATGAAGGCGAGCAGGATGAGCAGGTTCAGGACGATCGAGAGGATCGCGTTGAAGCCGCTCAGCTTGTAGTAGACGAGCATGAAGACCGCCACCAGGGCCAGACCGCCGAGCGACGCGGTGACGCCGGCGCGGATCGAGTCGGCGCCGAGGGTCGGACCGACCGTCCGCTCCTCGAGGTAGGTCAGCCCGGCCGGCAGCGCGCCCGAGCGGAGCATCATCGCGTAGTCGGCCACGTCCTGCGCGGTGAAGCTGCCGAAGATCTGCCCGTTGTCGGTGATCCGCCCCTGGATGGTGGCCACCGTCTCGACGCGGTTGTCGAGGATCACCGCCATGGGCTTGCCGATGTTCGCCCCGGTCAGGTTGCCGAACTTGATGGCGCCCGCCCGGTTCATCGAGAAGCCGATGGCCGGCAGGTTGTTCTCGTCGACCGAGGCGCGCGCACTGCTGAGGTCGCGGCCGGTCACCGGCGCCACCTTGCGTACCAGGTAATAGGAGAGCACCCCGGGGCTGGTCCGATCGGCCCCGCTGACGACCTCCATCTCCGGCGGCATCACGCCGCCGGCCGACTGGAGCAGAGCAGCCTCCGAGGCGGCCGGGCCACCTTCCACGATCTTCAGCTCGAGCAGGGCGGTCGTGCCGATCAGGCGCTTGACCTGGTCCGGGTCGTTGACCCCGGGGAGCTGCACCAGAATCTGGTCGCCGGCTGAACCGTAGGGGGCGACGATCGGTTCCGAGACGCCGAGCGCGTTGACGCGCCGCTCGACCGTCTGCAGCGCCTGCTCGACGGCCTGCGTCCGCAGGGTCTGCGCGATGGGCTGCCGCATCTCGTAGGTGTAGCCGCCGGCGCCGCCGGTGCGCGCGTACTGGCTGCTCAGCGCCGTTTCGGCGTCGGCCAGGCCGCGAAACGCGGTGTCGGTCGGCCCCGACAGGCCGGCCACGACGATCCGGGTCGGGCTCGGCACTGTGACGGTCGGCCCGACGATGTTCTTCTCGCGCATCGCCAGACGGAGGCGCTCAGCCGCGTCCTCGCTGGTGTACAGCAGCGCCTCGTCGGTCTTGACGCGCAGCACCAGCTGCACGCCGCCCTTGAGGTCGAGCCCCAGGCTGATCCGCCCACGCTGGCCGGGCGTGTCGAAGGGCGGGTAGATCATCGCCACCGCGAAGGCGATCACCCCGAGGATGGTGAGGAGCTTCCACTTGAGATTCTTCATGGCTGGCGCATGCGGCAGATCACGGGCGCGACTGGCGCACCGGCTCGCCGCTCTAGAGCGCGCCCTGTTCGGGCACGACCGGATCCTGTCCCTGATAGCCGGCGACGGAAGCCTTCGTCACCTCGACGTTGACCTTGTCGGCGATCTTCAGCTGTACGGAGGCGTCTCCGACCTTGGCGACCGTCCCGTAGAGGCCGCTGGTGGTGACCACCTTGTCCCCGACCTTCAGGCTGTCCTGGAACTCCCCCACCTTCTTCTGACGCTTGCGCATCGGAGCCAGGATGACGAAGTAGAAGATGCCGAGGATGAGCGCGAACGGCGCGAGCTGGACCCAGAAGGGACCGCTGGCGTCGGTCTGCGCGCCCATGGCGAGGACCGGCTGCGCGCCAAGCGCCTCGAAACGAGCCGCGGGGGCGGCAAGCACACGTGTAAGGAGTTCGGGCGCGATCATCGAGTGAGCGGCTGGCGGGAGAACGTCCGGTGAAAGTCCTGTCTGAACTCCTCGAACGACCCGAATTCAATAGCCTTCCGCATGGTCTCCATCATGTCAAGGTAAAAGAAGAGGTTGTGCATCGATCCGAGCGTGGCCCCCAGCATCTCACCAGTCGACACCAGATGGCGAAGATACGCGCGCGAAAAGTGCCGGCATGTGTAGCAGCGGCACGCGTCGTCGATCGGGGCCGGGTCGTCGGCGAAGCGCGCGTTGCGGATGTTCAGCGGACCGGTGCGGGTCAGTAGCTGGCCGTTGCGCGCGTTGCGCGTCGGCAGCACGCAGTCGAACATGTCGATGCCCCGCGCCACCGACTCGACGAGGTCGTCCGGCATCCCGGTGCCCATCAGGTAGCGCGGCTGATCCGCCGGCAGGTGCGGCGTCGTCCGGCCGACGATGTCGTACATGACGTCGACCGGCTCGCCGACGCTGAGCCCGCCGATGGCGTAGCCCTCGAAGCCGACGGCGATCGTCGCTTCGGCGCTGACCCGCCGCAGCTCCTCGTGCACCCCGCCCTGGACGATGCCGAACTGCGCCTGGCCCGGCGTCGACGGCACGACGTCGGTCTCCCCCGCCGCGATGGCCAGGTGCCGCGCCCGCGCCCGCGCCGCCCAGCGCGCCGTCCGCTCGAGCGACCGCGCGGCGACGTCGGGCGTGGCGGGGAACGCCGTGCACTCGTCCAGCACCATCGCGATGTCGGCGCCGAGCCGCGACTGGATGTCCGCGGCGGACTCCGGCGTCAGCAGGTGCTTGCTGCCATCGAGGTGCGAGCGGAACTCGGCGCCGGCCTCGGACAGCCGGCAGCGATCGCCGAGGCTGAACACCTGGTAGCCGCCGCTGTCGGTGAGCGTCGGGCCGGACCAGCCCATGAAGCGGTGCAGGCCGCCATGACGCGCCACCAGCGCGTCGCCGGGACGCAGGTACAGGTGATAGGTGTTGCCGAGGACGATGCGCGCGCCCATCTCGGCGAGGTCGCGCGGCAGCACGCCCTTGACGGTGGCGCGGGTGCCGACCGGCATGAACACCGGCGTGTCGACCGGCCCGTGCGGCGTCTCGAGCACGCCGCGACGGGCCAGCCCGTCGCGATGCGTGACGCGGAACGCGAAGCCGGCGGGCATGCTCAGCGAGCCGTCCTGTCCATTCAGCAAAAGGCTACACGCGAATTGACAATTCGACATCCCGGACTGACGATGGTCGCTCCATGAAGCGTCTTCGCGTCGGCGTCATCTACGGCGGCCGTTCCGGCGAGCACGAGGTCTCGCTGGCGTCCGCGGCGGCCGTCTTCGCGCACCTCGATCGACAACGCTACGAGCCGGTCCCGATCCGCATCGAAAAGGATGGCCGCTGGGCCCTCGCCGAGCGGGCGCCGAACGCGATGTCGGCGGCAGAAGTGATCGAGCACGCGCGCCTCGAAGCGGGCCGGGCGCCGCGGGCGGCGCGCGAAGTCCACCTGATGGCCCGCCCGAGCGACGAGCCGCTCCTCAGCATCGACCGTCCCGCCGATCGCAAGGGCGATCATCACCGCGGCGAGGGCGACGGCGCCGTCGTCCAGAGCATGGGTCTGGACGTGGTGTTCCCCGTCCTGCACGGTCCCTACGGCGAGGACGGCACCGTCCAGGGCCTGCTCGAGCTTGCCAACCTGCCCTACGTCGGCTGCGGCGTGCTGGCCTCGGCCGTCGGCATGGACAAGGCGATGATGAAGGTCGTCTTCGCCCAGCACGGCCTGGCGCAGGTCGACTACGCGGTCGTCCTGCGCTCGGAGTGGGTCCGCAACCGCGCCGGCGTCCGCGACGGGCCTGCTGGCAAAGCTGCCCCTGCCGCTGTTCGTCAAGCCGGCCAACCTGGGCTCGAGCGTCGGCATCTCGAAGGTCCACGACGCCAGCGAGCTCGACGCCGCCCTCGACCTCGCCGCCGGCTTCGATCGCAAGATCGTCGTCGAAGCCGGGCGTCGCCAACGCCCGCGAGATCGAGTGCGCCGTCCTCGGCAACGATTCGCCGGAGGCCTCGGTCGCCGGCGAGGTCGTCCCGTCGCGCGAGTTCTACGACTACGAGGCGAAGTATCTCGACGAAGGCTCGAAGACCATCGTCCCGGCCGACCTGAGCCCGGCGCAGCTGGCCGAGGTGCAGCGCCTGTCGAAGGCGGCGTTCACGGCCATCGACGGCGCCGGCCTGGCCCGGGTCGACTTCCTGCTCGGCCGCGACGACGGCCGCCTGTTCCTCAACGAGGTGAACACGCTCCCCGGATTCACGACCATCAGCATGTATTCGAAGCTCTGGGAGGCGAGCGGGGTGAGCTACCCCACCCTCATCGATCGCCTCATCGACCTGGCGCTCGAGCGCCACACGGCCAAGCAGCAATTGCGGACGAGCGTGCTCTGACCTCCAGATGGGCGTCGGGCACACCCTGTCGGTCGTCGCGGTCTGCATCGGGCTCGCGGCGCCGCCGGCGGCCGGCCAGACCCGACGCCCGGTCAGGACGGCCCGCTCCGCCGCCGCCCGCGCCGGTCCCGCCGCCGATCCTCACCGGCGGCGATCGCCTGGCCCGCGCCTACGACGCGATCATCGACGCCGACTTCGAGCGGGCGCGGACCCTGATCGCGCGACGCCTGTCCGCCGGCGCCGGACGAGGCCTGCCTGGTCCTCGAAGCCACGCGGCAGTTCTGGCGCATCCAGATCGATCCCGAGGACCGCAGCCGCGACGTGGCCTTCGACGACGCCGTGACGGCGGCCATCACCGCCGCCGAGGCGTGGACGGCGCGCGAGCCGACGCAGGCGGAAGCCTGGTTCTACCTCGGCGGCGCCTACGGGGCGCGGGTCCAGTGGCGGGTGCTGCGGCAGGAGCGCCTCGGCGCGGCCCGCGACGGGCGCGAGGTGAAGAACGCCCTCGATCGCACGCTGGCGCTCGCGCCCGGGCTCGTCGACGCGCAATTCGGCCTCGGCCTGTACGAGGTACTACGCGGACATCGCGCCCACGGCCGCTCGCATCCTTCGCGTGCTGCTGATGCTGCCGGGCGGCGATCGCGCCCGCGGCCTGGCGCGGATGCAGCAGACGCGCCAGTCGGGCCAGCTGCTCGCCGACGAGGCCGCGTTCCAGCTCCACGTCGTCTACTTCTGGTACGAGAACCGCGCCGCCGACGCCATCGCGCTCCTCGACGAGCTGGTCCACCAGCACCCGCGCAACCCGTTCTTCCGCCGCGCCATCGCCGAGGCGCAGGAGGTCTACCTCCACGATACGAGTGCGGCCCTGGCGAGCTGGCGCGAGCTGGCCCGCCTGGCCGACACCAACGCCGTCAACGAGAGCGCGATGGCCCGGTCCGAGGCCCACCTCGGCTTCGCCACCGCCCTGGACGCGCTCGGCGACTCCGATCTCGCCGTCGCCGAGCTGACGCGGCTGCGCGGCACGGCGCCGCTCGTCCCGTGGGGCATCACCAATCGCGTCGCGCTGGCGCTCGGCCGCGCGCACGATCGCCTCGGCAACCGCGCCGACGCCGAGGCGCTGCTGCGCCAGGTCGACGCCGCCACGGCGCGGCATGACCCGCTCGGGCTCGGCGCAGCGGCACGCCGCCTGCTGCAGAAGCCGACGCCGGAGGCCAAGGGCCGCGCCCATCGTCTCGGCCTCGAGGCGTGGCGCGCGTTCACCGCCGACCCCGCGGCGCCGGTCGAGCCGCGCTTCGACCAGGCGATCGCCCTCGATCCGCACAACGGCATCACGCGGCTGCACTACGCGCGGGTGTTGGCGGCGAGGCAGCGCACTGCGCCGGCGATCGCCGAGCTCGACGCGGCGCTCGCCGCCGCGAAGACGACGCCGGCCGCGACGATCGGCGAGGCGGCGCTGCTCGGCGGGCGGCTGCGCGAGCAACAGCGCGATCGCGATGGCGCGCTCGCCGCGTATCGACGCGCGGCGACGACGTTCGGTGCCGCAGCGGAGACGCGCCAGGCCGCGTCGCGCGCGATCGAGCGCCTCGAACGCGCCCGCACGCCGACGGCCTTTCGTTGAAGTTTCGGCGCGAGTGCGCCGATATCCTTGAGCATCACCCCCTCATTTGACACGGGGGGATGATTGTGATGACCGCACCTTCCGCATCGCCTGTTCGGACGGCCCGAACTTTTGACATTTGTAAAAGTTTGTGCTTGACAGGCCGTTTTTCTCATCCATAATCTACATGTTGTGTGCAGGTGGACCGCTCAGCCCACCTGTAGGGATGGGAATCGTTAGTTGAAATGCTGAGCGTCACAAAACCAGGAGGCTACATGGCGAAGAAAGCTGCGAAGAAGGCCGCTAAGAAGACCGCGAAGAAGCGGTAGTCGAGGCCCGCACGACCCGGGCGCGCGCGTGAAACGCGTCTAGCGCCCCGGTCAGGCACCCGTGCGGGGCCACGCAGGAAGCGGACCCGCAGCCAACGCGTCGAGAGCGCCGGTGTCCGGTGCGTCGTGCCAGAGGGCAGACGGCACGGAGCACGCGGCGAGACTCTCGGACCTCAAGACCCTGCACGATCCTGAGAAGGACGAAGGGACCCTGACGAAGGGGGGGACTAGTCACATGGCAAAGAAGGCTGCAAAGAAGGCGGCGAAGAAGACGGCCAAGAAGCGTTAGGCCGCTCTCGCTGACCAAAGACGCGAGAGGGTGCTCCGCATCCTCTCGCGTCGAAAGACAAAAGGCCCCCGCTGGGGCCTTTTTTACGTACGGCGGTCGACCGCGCCGCCGCGTTCGCCTCGCCCCGCGAACGCCCAACTTCCAACGTCCAACGTCCCAAGGCACTCCCAACGCCCAACTCCCAACACGGCCCCCGCGAAGCGGCGTCGGCGACGGTCCCTTGGCAGTTGGGAGTTGGGAGTGCCTTGGGAGTTGGAGTTTGGAAGTTGGGAGTTCCGCGGCGTCAGCGCGCCGGCGGAGCCGGCGCTTCAGGCCGCGGCGTCCCGTCCCACACGCGGATGCGAACGATCGTGTCGTCCTGCGTCAGCTTGTCGACCACGTCCATGCCGGCCACGACGTGGCCGAACACGGTGTACCTGGCGTCGAGGTGCGGCTGCGGCGAATGGGCGATGAACCACTGGCTGCCGCCGGTATCCGGCCCCGACAGCGCCATGCCCACCGTGCCCCGCAGGTAGGGCAGGTCGTTCAGCTCGTCGCGGATCGTGTAGCCCGGGCCGCCGTTGCCGTCGCCGCGGGGGTCGCCGTCCTGGACGACGAAGTCGGGCACGACGCGATGGATGCGCAGGCCGTTGAAGAAGCCGCGCTCCGCCAGTCGCGCGAAGTTGTGGGTCGTGATCGGCGCGTCGAGCACCGCCAGGGCGATCTCGATGGCGCCCTTCGAGGTGTCGATGTAGGCCCGCGGCGACACCGTGGGTGAGCCGAGCGCCACGTAGTCCGGCAGGTCGAGCCGCGTCGGCGCGGGCCGGACCGGCTCGGCGGCGGACGCCGCGTCGAGCGAGCGCAGCATCGCCTTCGCCTTCGAGCCGGACCGCCCAGTCGCGATCGGCCAGCGCCTCCGTCAGCACAGTCGTGGCGGTGTCGGCCTTCAGCGTGACCAGCGCCTCGAGGATGGCGACGCGGGCATCGATGTCGATGTCCGCCTTGGCGGCCTGCCACGCCGACGCCAGGACCGTGGCGGCGTCGGCCGGCTTGGTCTCGCCCAGGATCTCGGCGGCGGTGGCGCGGACGATCACGTCCTCGCTGGTGAGGCGCGCGCGGAGCAGGCCTTCGAGCGTCGCCCGGGCCTCCGGCGTCTTGGCCGACCCGAGCGCCTTCAGCGTCGCCGCCCAGGTGCGCCGATCGGTGTCGTCGAGGTAGGGCTTCCACGCCGCTTCCGGCACCGCGTCGCCGAGCGTGCCCAGCGCGGTCACCACGGCGGCCCGCACCGTCCAGTCCGGGTCGGGATCGACCCCCGACAGCACCTGCAGGAACTCCGGCCCCTGGATCGCGGCGAGCGCCGTGGCGGCCGCCGCCCGCATCGTCGGCGACGGGTCGCCGAGCCGATCGAGCAACCGATCGACGGCAGGCGCGGCCTTGAGCGCGCCGAGGGCGGTCACCACCTCGACGTGCAGCGCCGGCTCGAGTGTCGCCTCGTCGAGCAGCGCGACCAGCGGCGCGATCGCGCGCTCGTCACCCAGCCGGCCGAGGCCACGCACCGCTTGCAGGCGCACCGCCGGTCGCGCCGTCGGGGACGCGAGCACCTCGAGCAGCGGCGGCACGGCGATGGCCGGCTGCTTCGACAGGCCGAGGCCCTGCGCCGCGAAGGCGGCGCTGTAGAACCCGTTCCCCTTGAGCAGCACCTGCTGCGGCGCCAGCGTCCGCGCGTCGTCGGTGCGGCGCAAGGCGAAGGCGATCGGCCACCATTCGCTCCGCGGCTGCCCCTGCCCATCGAGGATCGCCGGCAGCAGCACGTCGGGCGCCTTCAGGCGCACGAGCGCGTAGATCGCCAGGCGGCAGGCGTCGACCTCCGGCGCGAGCGGCCAGCCCATCTCGTCGGCGGGGACGCTGGCCAGCGTCCCGGCGGCGATGAGGCTGGTGAGATATGCGCCGATCGGCGCCGCCGCCGACGCGTCGCCGATGAGACCGAGCGCCTCCGCGGCCCGTCCGCGGACTTTCGGCGACGCGTCGCCGTTCAGCACGGCGAGCAGCGCCGGCACCGATGCCTTGTCGCCCAGCAGGCCGAGCCCGAACGCCGCCGACTGCCGCACCTCGAGTTCCGCGTCGCCGAGGAGCGCCTCGAGCGCCGGTCGACCGGCCGCGTCGCCGACGCGGCCGAGCGCGAACGCGGCCCGCCGGCGCAGCCGCGCGTCGCTGCGGGTGGCGATCGCCGTCAGGTCGCGTGGCGAATCGGGCGCATCGCGGAGCACCCGCAGATCCTCGAGGCGGATGATTGCGCCGGCTGTCCTCGCCATAGGTGGGCTGCGGCGGCACCAGCACCGGCGGCGCCGTCTCCTTGCAGGCCGCCTGCCCCACCACCAGCAGCCCCGCGATCGAGCAGCACAGCAGCCGTTCGTCGCGGCCGCCGTCGTCCCGCGCCCGTCTGCCGTCCGTCTCGTCGATGCATGAGTGCTCCTCAGGCGGCGCGCGCGCTCTTGACGAGGCGGCGCTCGGTGGCCCGATCCACGCGGTCGGGCACGATGGTGACGCCGATGCCGGGCCCGGTGGGCACCGCCACGGTGCCGTCGGGCGCGACGCGGATCGGCGGCTCGATCACGTCGGGCAGGAAATAGCGCTCGCTGGCGGCGATGTCGCCCGGCCCGGTGAAGTGCGGCAGCGAGGCGAGATGGAGGTTGTGGGCCCGGCCGATGCCGCTCTCGAGCATGCCGCCGTGCCACACCGGGATGCCGGCGGCGGCGCACAGGTCGTGCACCGCGATCGATTCGGCGTGGCCGCCGAGGCGGCCGGGCTTGATGTTCACGATGCGGCAGGCGCCCGAGCGCGATCGCCGCGGCGGCGTCGGCCCGGGTGTCGATCGACTCGTCGAGGCAGATGGGCGTCCGCAGCGCGCGCTGCAGCGTCGCGTGATCGACCAGGTCGTCCTCGGCCAGCGGCTGCTCGATCATCAGCAGGTCGAAGGCGTCGAGGGCGGCGAGCGTGGCCGCGTCCGACAGCCGGTAGGCGGCGTTGGCGTCGACCATCAACGGCAGCGCCGGCCAGCGTTCGCGGATGCGGGCGACGACGCCGGCATCCCAGCCCGGCTTGATCTTGATCTTCACGCGCTGGTAGCCCGCCTCGCGTTCGATGGCGATGCGATCGAGCAGCGCGTCGATCGAGGCCTCGATGCCGATCGACACCCCGGACGGCACGGTCGGACGGCTGCCGCCGAGCACCTGCTGCAGCGGCACCCCCAGCTGGCGCGCATGGAGATCCCAGATCGCCATTTCGACCGCCGCCTTGGCCATGTGATGGCCGCGGACGCCGCGCAGCCGCTCGCCGACATCGCGCGGATGGGCGATCGGGGCGGCCAGGATGCGCGGCGCGAGATAGGTGTCGATGGCCCGCCAGACGGAATCGGCCGTCTCGCCGCTGTAGTGCGGGTCGGCATCGGCGACCGATTCGCCCCACCCTGCGGCCCCCTCGGCATGGACGGTGACCAGCACGATGGTCCGGGCGTCGACACGGCCGAAGCTGGTCTCGAAGGCGCGCACGAGCGGCAGCCGCAGCAGGCGAAGCTCGAGGAGTTCGATGCGCACGGGCCCGGCGGATCGTATCAGATATACTTCGCTGCCTTGACCCATCGGCACATCGCGATCGAAGGCCCGGCTGGCGTGGGCAAGACCGCGCTCGCCGAACGGCTCGCGACGCGCCTCGACGCGGCGCTGGTGATCGACGAGTCGACCAACCCCTTCGACGGCGACGCGGCCGGCGGCCGCTCCGGCGCCGCCTTCCAGGCGCAGCTGTTCCGCCTGCTCACCCGGCACCGGCAGCAGTCGGCCCTCAAGCAGGCGGATCTGTTCGCCCAGGCGACGGTCAGCGACTACCTGTTCGACAAGGACAAGATCTACGCCTACCAGACGCTCGACGACAACGAGCTCTTCATCTACCAGCGGCTGTTCGAGCTGCTGAGCGCCGACATCGCCCCGCCCGACCTCGTCATCTACCTGCAGGCGCCGACCGACGTCCTCCGGCGCCGGATCAAGGAGCGCCGCGACCAGCCGCACCCGGCCGGCCGCCGCTCGACCGGCTGGCCGAGCTGAACGAGGCGTTCAACCACTTCTTCTTCCACCACACGGCGACGCCGCTCCTGGTCGTCGAAACCTCGCAGCTCGACCTGAGCTGGCCGGACCCGACCCTGGACGACCTGCTGCGCCAGATCGAGGGCATGAGCCGCGGCACCCGCTACTACGTGCCCCGCGGCTGAGCCCACGGCTCCGGAGCCGATTCGACCCGGGCTCCGCGGCCGGGCTGCGCCCGGGGCGGCGGTCCGCCGAAACCGCTATACTCTGCCTTCGATGGCGTGGTTCAAGCGTGACCGGAAGCCGATGGCGCCGGCCGAGAAATCCAGCCGCGTGCCGGAAGGCACCTGGGTGAAGTGCCCGGAGTGCGGGCAGGCGATCTTCAACAAGGACCTGGCGGCCAACCTCCACGTCTGCCCGAAGTGCGCGCACCACTTCCGGCTCGGCTCGCTCGATCGCCTGCGCAGCCTGTTCGACGGGGAAACCTGGGTCGAGCACGACGCCGGCCTGCGCTCGACCGATCCGCTGGCCTTCATCGACACCAAGCCGTACACCCAGCGCCTGAAGGCCGGCGCCAAGGCCACCGGCATGCTCGACGCCGTGGTCTGCGCCACCGGCCGCATCGAGGGCATCGAGACCTCGGTGGCGGCGATGGAATACAGCTTCATCGGCGGCAGCATGGGCGTCGTGGTCGGCGAGAAGATCACCCGGGCCATCGAGCGCGCCATCCCCGCCCGGCAGCCCGTCGTCATCGTGTCCTGCTCCGGCGGGGCGCGGATGATGGAGGGCATCCTGTCGCTGATGCAGATGGCCAAGGTGAGCGCCGCGCTGGCCCGGCTGAGCCAGGCCCGGCTCCCCTACGTCTCGGTCCTCACCGATCCGACGACCGGCGGCGTGACCGCCAGCTACGCGATGCTGGGCGACGTCAACGTCGCCGAGCCCAAGGCGCTGATCGGCTTCGCCGGGCCGCGCGTCATCGAGCAGACGATCCGGCAGACGCTGCCGGAGGGATTCCAGCGGAGCGAATTCCTGCTCGCCCACGGCATGCTCGATCTGATCGTCGACCGGCGCGAGATGAAGGCCACCATCGGCCGCCTCCTGCACCTGTTCATGGACGACGCGGCGCCGGCCCGCGTCGCGCCCGCGCCCGCGACGGTCGAGACCGCACCGGCCGGGTCCGTGGTGTAAGCGGCGCGCCCGTGGCCGCCTTCGATCGCCTCCTCGACCCGGACCGCGCGAGCTGGAAGCTCGACCTGTCGCGCATCCGCGCCATGGTCGCCGCCCTCGGTCATCCGGAGCGGGCCTGCCCGATCGTCCTCATCGCCGGCACGAACGGCAAGGGATCGGTCGCGGCCATGGTGGAGCGCGCCCTGCGCGCCGCCGGGTTCCGCACCGGCCGCTACACCTCGCCCCATCTGGTTCGGCCCGAGGAGCGCGTCGCCATCGACGGCGTCCCGCTCGACGCCGACCTGTTCGAGGCGACGATCGCCGACGTGCTCGCGGTCGAAGCCGCCTGCCTCGCCGATGGCCGCCTCACCGAAAAGCTCACGTTCTTCGAGGCGATGACCGCCGTCGCCTTCGAGGCGCTGCGCCGGGCGCAGGTCGAGGTCGTCGGTCATCGAAGTCGGCCTGGGCGGCCGTCTGGACGCCACCAACGTCTGTGATCCCGTGGCCACCGCCATCGTCTCGATCGATCTCGACCACCAGGCCTGGCTCGGCTCGACGCAGGCGGCCATCGCCGCCGAGAAGGCCGCCATCGCGCGCCCGGGCGTGCCGCTCGTCATCGGCGATCTGACCGACGAGGCGCTCGACGCGGTGGTCGGCCGCCGCCGACAGCCGCCGGCGCACCGCTGGTCTACGCCGCCGAGGGCGTCGAATGCGTGATCGGGGACGTCGCCGACGGCCACCTGACCATCACGCTGCAGACGGCGACGCGGACCTACGGCCCGGTGCGCCTGGCCCTCGCCGGCGAGCACCAGGCGGCCAACGCCTTCGTCGCCGTGGCGCTGCTCGAGGCGCTCGACGACGCCGGGCTCCACGTCGATCGCCGCGCCGTCGAGACCGGCCTCGCCGAGGCACGCTGGCCGGGACGCCTCGATCGCGTCGCGCTCCCCGACGGACGGCGGGCGCTGCTCGACGCGGCCCACAACGCGGCCGGCGCCCGCGCGCTGGCGGCCTGGCTCGCCCGCACCGCCCCGGGCGCACGGCTGCCGCTGGTGTTCGCGGCGGCGCAGGACAAGGACGTGCGCGGCATGATCCGCGCGCTGGCGCCGGTGGTCGGCGACATCGTCGTCACGGCGTTCGCGGATCCGCGCGCCATGCGGCCGGACGCGCTCGCCGCCGAGGTCGAGGCCGCCCTCGACGCGATGGGAATGGCGGCGCCCGGACGCGTCCACCTCGCGGCCTCGCCGGCCGCGGCCCTCGACGCCGCGTGGGAGCGCTCGCGCGACATCGTCGTCGCCGGATCGATCTTCCTGCTCGGCGAGGTGTATCCGCGGCTGGGCCGGCCCGACCCGTTCCAGCCCGGTCGATTCGAGCCAAGGAACTGAGCCGCATGGCAGTGCTATCCTGCGGCGTCGTGCTCGTTCCCCTGGAAACCGGGTGTTCGTTCCGTCGTCGGCGCGCTCGCCGCGCTCGTGGCCATCACGGTGCTCGCCCCCGCCGCCGGCGCGCAGGTCCCGACGACGCCGGCCGCGGCCGGCACCGACATCCGGCTCGGCTCGGCGGCACGCCAGGAGCGCCTCGGCCTGCACCACGTCCGCTACTCGGGCGCGGTCGAGATCGAACTGGTCTCGCAGGGCATCCGCTTCTCGGCCGACGTGGCCGACTACTACGACGACCAGCACCGATTGGTCGCGGTCGGCAACGTCGTGTTCGTCACCCAGTCGAGCCGCATCTCGGCCGATCGGGCCGAGTTCGACACGAAATCACGCACCGGCACCTTCTTCAACGCCTTCGGATCGGCCTCGGTCAGCGACAAGGTCGACAAGAGCTTCTTCGGCGGCCAGGAGCCCGACGCGTTCTTCTACGGCGAGACCATCGAGAAGCTCGGCGTCGACCGCTACCGCATCAAGAAGGGCGGCTTCACCACCTGCGTCCAGCCGACCCCGCGCTGGGAGGTGACCGCCAGCACCGTCACGCTGGTCGTCGACAAGCGCGCCATCCTCAAGAACGCCGTCCTGAAGGTCAAGGACGTGCCGCTGTTCTACGTGCCGGCGATGTACTTCCCGATCAACAAGGAGGATCGGTCGACCGGCTTCCTGATGCCGGTCTACGGCACCTCGACGATCCGCGGCTCGTCGCTCAGCAACGCCTTCTTCTGGGCGATCAACCGCAGCCAGGACCTCACGCTGATGCACGACTGGTTCACCCGGACCGGCCAGGGCTACGGCGGCGAGTACCGCTACGTGGCGTCGGCGGGCTCGAACGGCGAGTTCCGGATGTACCGGCTGAACGAGCGCGCCACCACGTTCCAGCAGGGCGGCCAGGACATCACCCAGCCGGCGCGCCAGAGCTTCGAGATCCGCACCAACGTGGTGCAGGCGCTGCCGGCCGGCTTCCGCGCCCGCGGCAGCGTCGACTACTTCAGCGACGTCACCGTCCAGCAGCAGTACCAGCAGGACCTCTACAACCAGTCGCTGCGGACCCGGAACTACCAGGGCAACGTCTCGGGCGCGCTCGGCAAGGGCAACTCGATCAGCGCCACCTACGGCATCAACGAGATCTTCTACGGCGACGACGACTCGCAGACCATCGGCGGCCGACCGCGCATCCAGTTCAATCGCGCCCTGACCAAGCTCGGTCCGCTGCCGCTCTACGTCACCGCCGCCGGCGAGTACGCCAGCATCGTCCGCTTCAACACCACCGACGGCGTCAAGAGCGACGACCAGAGCCTGACCCGCCTCGACGTCAGCCCGTCGCTGCAGTTCCCGCTGACGAAGTGGCCGTTCCTCTCGATCCGCTCGTCGCTCACCTGGCACAACACCTACTGGACCGAGAGGCTGGACGGGCGGGAGCAGGTCAACGAGCCGCTGTTCCGCCAGGTACTACGACATGCGGACCAGCCTGACCGGGCCGATCCTCACCAAGGTGTGGAACACGCCGGAGAGCGGCTACGCCGAGCGCTTCAAGCACGTCGTCGAACCGGAATTCGTGATCCAGCGGACCACGACCTTCGACGACTACGACTCGATCGTCAAGATCGAGGGCGGCGACTACACCTACGGCGGCACGACGCGGGTGACCTACGGCGTCACCAACCGCTTCCTGGCGCGCCGGCGGGCCGGGGCCGACGGAGCGCCGGGGCCGCGGGTGCGCGAGTTCCTCAACGTCCAGGTGCAGCAGTCGTACTACTCCGACGCCCGCGCCAGCAGCTACGACGGCGCCTACTCCGGAGGCTTCTTCGGCAAGCCGCCCAGCAACTTCTCGCCGATCGCCCTGACCGTCCGCGCCAACCCGACCAACGCCGTCGGTGCGTCGCTGCGCCTCGAGTACAACCAGGAGGCCGGCGAGTTCGAGACGATCCAGGCCAACGGCACCGTCAAGGCCGGCGCCTGGCTCGAGACCACCGGCGGCTGGAGCCAGCGCAAATACCTGCAGATCATCGATCCGCTGAACCGGCCGCCCAACAACTTCCTCAGTTCGCGCACAAATGTGAACTTCGGCGGCAGTCACGTCGGCGGCGCCTACCACTTCGACTTCAACCTGTCGGAGAAGACGCTGGTGCAGCAGCGGATCGGACTCTTCTATAATGCTCAGTGCTGCGGCATCGGCATCGAATACCAGGCCTACAACTACCCGAACATCAGCCGCTTCATCGTGCCGCAGGACAAGCGCTTCAACATCTCGTTCACCCTGGCCGGGGTCGGCTCGTTCTCCAACATTCTCGGCGCCTTCGGCATCGGCCAGGGCGCCACGGGCACCGCGGGCGGCCGCCGCTTCTAGCCGGCAGCGCACCCGCAGACAGAGCAGCTTCGCGACATGGTCAACGTCCTCGTCACCGGCGGCGCCGGGTTCATCGGCAGCAACTTCGTGCGCTACGCCATCGACGCGCACCCCGACTGGCACGTCACCACGCTCGACAAGCTGACCTACGCCGGCCGGCTCGAGAACCTGAAGAGCCTCGAGGGCCAACCCGCGCCACACCTTCGTCCACGGCGACATCGCCGACGCCGCCATCGCGGCGCCGCTGGTCCAGGCCGCCGACTACGTCGTCCACTTCGCCGCCGAGACGCACGTCGATCGCTCGATCCGCGAGGCGGGTGAGTTCATCAAGACCGACGTGATCGGCACGTTCGTGCTGCTCGAGGCGGCGCGCCAGGCGCCCAACCTGAAGCGGTTCGTGCAGATCTCGACCGACGAGGTCTACGGCTCGGTGCCGGAAGGCTCGAGCCGCGAGACCGACGAACTGCGGCCGCGCAACCCGTACTCGGCGAGCAAGGCGGGCGCGGATCGCCTCGCCTACAGCTTCTGGGCCACCTACGACGTGCCGGTCATCGTCACCCGCGCCTCGAACAACTACGGCCCGAACCAGTTCCCCGAGAAGGTCATCCCGCTCTTCATCACCAACCTGATCGACGGGCTGCCGGTGCCCCTCTACGGCGATGGGCAGAACGTCCGCGACTGGCTGCACGTCGAGGATCACTGCCGCGGCGTCGACCTGCTGCTCGAGAAGAGCCAGCCGGGCGAGGTCTACAACATCGGCGGCGGCAACGAGGTGAAGAACGTCGATCTCACCCACCGCCTGCTCGAGCTCGTCGGGCGGCCGACGTCGCTGATCCAGCGGGTCAGCGACCGGCCCGGTCACGATCGCCGCTACTCGCTCGACACCTCGAAGCTGCAGGCGCTGGGCTGGGCGCCGAAGCACAACTACGAGGAAGGCCTCGCCCAGACGGTCGCCTGGTACCGCGAGAACGAGTGGTGGTGGCGCCCGATCAAGGATCAGGACGCCGCCTACAAGGCCTACTACCAGGCGCAGTACGGCGAACGCAAGACACTCTGAGCGCCGGCGTGGCCAGTTCCAGCGACGCACGCCGTTCGGGTCGGAGCGTCCTCGTCACCGGTGGCGCCGGCTTCGCAGCCGGTCACCTCTTCGATCGGCTTCTGGCGACGGGCGCGGACGCGCCGCGGGTCGTCGCCTGGCATCGTCCGGGCGGACACCCGCCCCCGGCCGGCGCCCCGGCCATCACGTGGCGCGGCGTCGATCTGCTCGACGCCGACGCGGTCCATGCCGCGATCGCCGCCGACCCACCGGATCGCGTCTACCACCTCGCCGGCGCGACCCACCAGGGCAAGTCGTTCGCCCAGCCGACGGACGTCCTGCGCGTCAACGCCATGGGCACGGATCACCTGCTGCGCGCACTGGCCCGGCACGCGCCGCAGGCGCGGGCGCTGGTCACCAGCACCGGGTTCGTCTATCAGCCCGGCGACACCGCATCCAGCGAGGACGCCCCGCTGCGGCCGGCCAGCCCGTATGCGCTCAGCAAGCTGGCGCAGGAGATGATCGCGCGGCACGCGAGCGACACCACCCCGGTCGCCATCATCGTCTGCCGGCCGTTCAATCACCTTGGTCCGCGCCAGAGCGCCGACTACTTCGCCCCGAACTTCGCCCGCCAGATCGCGGCCATAGCCCGTGGCCAGGCCGAGCCGGTGCTGAAGGTCGGCAACCTCACCGCGCGACGCGACCTGACCGACGTCCGCGATGTCGTGCGCGCCTACGCCGGCCTCATGGCCGACGGCACGCCGGGTGAGATCTACAACGTCTGCTCGGCCCAGGCGGTGGCCGTGCGCGACGTCCTCGACGGGCTGATTGCGCTCTCCGGCGTCCGCGTCGACGTGCAGGTGGCGCCGGATCTGCTGCGGCCGGTCGATCAACCGCTGCTGCTGGGCACGCGCGACAAGATCGGCGCCGCGATCGGCTGGGCGCCGGAGATCCCGCTCGAGACCACGCTCCGCGATCTGCTCGCCGAGTGGGCGGCGCGAGCCTGACCTCAGCCCGGAACCGGGCGGACCCTAGGCGCGGCCCATCAGGGCGGCGATCCGCTGCTCGGTGGGCGGGTGCGTGCTGAAGAGCGAGAGAAGACCGCCGACCGTGAACGGCTTGATGATGAACATGTGGGCCGTCGCCGGGTTGGCCTCCAAGGGCACGCGTTTGGCGCCCATCTCGAGCTTGCGCAGGGCGTTGACCAGGCCGTAGGCGCCGCCGGCGATCTCGGCCCCGCCGGCATCGGCGGCGAACTCCCGCGAGCGTGAGATGGCCGACTGGATCAGGGTCGCCGCAATCGGCGCCAGGAGCAGGGTCGCCAGCAGCGCAATCGGATTGCTGCCGCCGCCGTCCCGATCGTCCGACGAGCGGCCGCCGCCGAACAGCGCGGCGATAGTGGGCCATCTGCGCCGCGAACATGATCGCCGCGGCGATCGTCGCCGCCACCGAGCTGATCAGGATGTCGCGATGCTTGACGTGGGCGAGCTCGTGCGCGACGACGCCGGCGAGCTCGTCCTCGTTGAGCAGGTGCAGGATGCCTTCGGTGGCGGCGACCGCCGCGTGTTCGGGGTTGCGGCCGGTGGCGAAGGCGTTCGGCGACGCGTCCGGGATGATGTAGACCTTCGGCATCGGCAGGCTGGCCCGCCGCGAGAGCCGCTCGACCAGCTGGTAGAGGGGATGCTCGGGACCGACCGGCTTGGCCCGGTACATGGCCAGCACGATCTTGTCGGAGAACCAGTACGACCCGGCGTTCATCAGCACGGCGAAGCCGAGGGCCATGATCAACCCTGATTGGCCACCCAGGAGGTCTCCCATCACGAGCAGCAGGCCGCTCAAGCGTGGCCAGCAGCACGGTGGTCTTCAGTGTGTTACCCATATCTCTGCTCCTAGCAAACGACGATCCGTCGCCCGAGCGTCCCCTCAGGCGCCGCCGGTCCGGCTCAGCCGATCGATCAGACCGGCCAGCAGCGCCGCCCGCAACGGCAAGGCGTCGAGCCGGACGTGTTCGTGCCGCGCGTGCGCGCCGCCGCCGACCGCCCCCAGGCCGTCGATCGTCGGGATCCCCAATGCTGCCGTGAAGTTGCCGTCGGAGGCGCCGCCGACGCTGCCGGCTGGCAGCGGGTGGCCGAGGGTGCGCGCGATCGCCGCCACCTGATCATACAGACGGTTTCCGGCCGGCGACGGTTCGAGCGGCGGCCGGTTGAGCCGACCGGAGACGCGGAGCGAGGTCCGCGGGTCGATGGGCGCGAGCTGGCGCAGCGCCTGCTCGATCCGGGTCGCCTCGTCCATCGCGGTGATGCGGACGTCGAGCGCCGCCCAGGCATGCCCGGCCACCACGTTGCCCCGCGTGCCGCCGCCGACGACGCCGGCGTTGATGGTGGTACCGCGCTCCGGGCGAGCGAGCTCGCCGATGGCGAGCAACTGGTGCGCCAGCTCCACCACCGCGCTGGCCCCCTTCTCGGGCTCGAGCCCGGCGTGGGCAGGCACACCGGTCACGTCCAGGCGGAATTCGCCGACACCCTTCCGCCCGACTTTCACGCCCCCCATCGGCGGCGCCGTGTCCTCGAGCGCCGGCTCGAGCACGAGCACGGCATCGGCGGCGTGGGCCTCGGCTTCGATCAGCGCGCGCGATGTGGCGCTGCCGACTTCCTCGTCGCTGGTCACCAGGAACACGACCGACGCCGCCAGCGTGGCGCCGAGGGCGCGCAGCGCCTGGAGGCCGATGACGAGCCCGGCCTTCATGTCGTAGACCCCGGGCCCGTGCAGCGCGCCGTCGCGGCGCTCGACCGGCATCGCCGCCAAGGTTCCCAGCGGCCAGACCGTGTCGGCGTGCCCGAGCAGCAGCAGGCGGACGGCGCCGGACGCCGGCGGCGGCCCGAACGCGAGCCGGAGGTGATCGCCGGCCTCGGCGACGGCGACGCGATCGACCCGGCCGCCGGCCTCACCGGCCAGCGTCGCCAGCGCATCCATGCAGCGATCGACCGCGGCCTTGTCGTCGCTGGGCGACTCGATGCGGACCAGCGCCTCGAGCGCCGCCAGCATCCAGGCCTCGGCGTCTTCACAGGTGCGCAGCCACGTCACGGGATCGGTCACGGCTATAATCGGGTCCATGCGTGCGGAAGCCGTCGTCGCGCTCGTCCTCGGCGCCCTCGTCGTGGCCGTTCCGGCCGTGGCGCAGCCGCCGGCCGCCAGGCCCGCTCCAGCGCCCGTTCCCGCTGCGGCCGCCACCGCGCCAGCACGCGGAAGCGCCGCCGACCGAGGTGGCGCTGGGCGTCGCGCTCCATCCGTCCGCGGTGTTCCTCGGCTCGTTCGACGCCGGTCAGGGCCAGCGCTACTACCTGTTCGGCTCGGCCAACAGCTTCGCCGATCTGGTCACCTATTACCGCGGCGTGCTGAAGGACCGCGGCGAGCTGGTCTACGACGCCCCGGCGGTGCACATGTTCGACACCGGCCGGTTCCGCGAGGAATCGATGGCGTTCCCGCCCAGCGTCACGGTCAAGGACTACACGTGGGGCGGCAAGGGCGGCTACCTGAACCCGACTCGCGGCGCGCAGCCGGCCCGCTTCCCCACCATCATCCAGATCGTGCCCGCAACGGCAGCGACGCCGTAGCCGCCCGAAAGACCAAGGGACCAAGAGACCAAGGGACCCAAGGGACCAACCGCCAAGCCGTTTGCCTTCGGCGTCTTGGTTGGCCGTTGGGAGTGCCTTGGACCTTGGTTCCTTGGAACCTGCGTGCGGCGCTCTATGGCTGGCGCACGTAAATCTCGCCGCCGAACTCGGCCGACCTTCTCCTGCATGCCGGCTTCGACGGCGTCGCGCGTCTCCAGGCCCTTGTCGGCCGCGTACTGCCGGACCTGCTGCGTGATCTCCATCGAGCAGAACTTCGGCCCGCACATCGAGCAGAAGTGCGCGACCTTGGCGCCGTCGGCGGGCAGCGTCTCGTCGTGGTAGGCGCGCGCCGTCACCGGATCGAGCGCCAGGTTGAACTGATCCTGCCAGCGGAACTCGAAGCGCGCCTTCGACAGCGCGTCGTCCCAGGCCTGCGCCCGCGGATGGCCCTTGGCCAGGTCGGCGGCGTGCGCGGCGATCTTGTAGGCGATGACGCCGGCCTTGACGTCGTCGCGGTTGGGCAGGCCGAGGTGCTCCTTCGGCGTCACGTAGCAGAGCATCGCGGTGCCGTACCAGCCGATCATCGCGGCGCCGATCGCCGAGGTGATGTGGTCGTAGCCGGGCGCGATGTCGGTGGTCAGCGGCCCGAGCGTGTAGAACGGCGCCTCGCTGCACCACTCGAGCTGCTTCTCCATGTTCTCCCGAATGAGATGCATCGGCACGTGGCCGGGCCCCTCGTTCATCACCTGGACGTCGTACTCCCAGGCGATCTTCGTCAGCTCGCCCTGCGTCTTCAGCTCGGCGAACTGCGCCTCGTCGTTGGCGTCGGCGATCGAGCCCGGACGCAGCCCGTCGCCGAGCGAGAACGACACGTCGTAGGCCTGCATGATCTCGCAGATCTCGCGGAAGTGCGTGTAGAGGAAGCTCTCCTGGTGGTGCGCCAGGCACCACTTGGCGATGATCGATCCGCCGCGCGAGACGATGCCGGTCAGGCGCCGCGCCGTCATCGGCACGTAGCGCAGCAGCACGCCGGCGTGCACGGTGAAGTAGTCGACGCCCTGCTCCGCCTGCTCGATCAGCGTGTCGCGGTAGATCTCCCAGGTCAGGTCCTCCGGCCGGCCGCCGACCTTCTCGAGCGCCTGGTAGATCGGCACCGTGCCGATCGGCACCGGCGAGTTGCGCATGATCCACTCGCGCGTCTCGTGGATGTCGCGCCCCGGTCGACAGGTCCATCACCGTGTCGGCGCCCCACAGCGTCGACCAGCGCAGCTTCTCGACTTCGTCCTCGATCGACGAGCGGACCGCCGAGTTGCCGATGTTGGCGTTGATCTTCACCTTGAAGTGGCGGCCGATGATCATCGGCTCGAGCTCGGGGTGATTGATGTTGGCCGGGATGATGGCCCGGCCGCGGGCGACCTCGTCGCGGACGAAGTCGGCGCCGAAGCCCTCGCGGATGGCGATGAACTGCATCTCGGGCGTGATCTCGCCCTTGCGCGCGTAGTGCAGCTGCGTGACCGGACCGGTGCCGCGCAGCGCCCGCCGCGTCCGCGCCGTGAGCGCGTCGCGCATGTCGTTGCCCGGCGCCGGCGGAAGTCGCCGCTCGACCTCCGTGACGGCGCGGCCGCGGATCCACTCGCGCCGCAGCTCGGGCAGCCCGTCGCGGACATCGAGGCCGAGCGGGCCGCTGGTGTCGTAGACGTCGATCGACGGCTCGCCGCGCGACAGGCCGATGCGGCGCACGGGCACTCGCACGCCGGACTCGCCGGCGACGTAGATCTTGGTCGAGTGCGGAAAGGCGTCGCCGTAGTCGCCGACGTGGGCGGCCGTCTGGTCGAGCGTCGGGGTGGTGTCCGTGGGTGTCTTTGGGGACATGGCTCGCTGCGCGTGTCCGGAAGGCGGACGCAGGCCGTGAGCCACGGCGCCGCGCTCCCTCCGCCGGTGTGAACCGGTTCAGGTTCCAAGGGAACTGTCTCAATCCGCCTAAGCCGTCGGGCGAAGGCGGATACCCCTGGCGGCTGCCCGGCATTCTAGCACCCGCAGCACCGTCAGGTCGGGTCAGACGCGGGCCGCGGTTGGACGTGAGAGGCCGGCCGCAGAACCAGCCCTGTGCCCTCTGCCAGCCGCAGACGTTATTCTCATCCGATGCTGGCGACCCTCGGCGTGGTGGCGCTGCTCGCCGTGCAGCCGGCGGCGGAGGTCCGCTCGCCCTACCTCGACGTGGTGCGGCAGTACGGGCCCGGCACCGAGCGGCGAGGCGATCGTCGCGCTGCAGGCGCTGCGCCTGCGCGAAGCCGACCAGGTCATCGAGGAGCTCGACAGGAAGCCGAAGTCCGCGGCGACGTGGCGCCGGCTGTATCCCCGCGCGCTGGCGCTCCACGTCGAAGCCCTGGCGACGTGCGACCCGACCACCGAGCTCGCCGCGATGCGGCTGCACCTGACCGTGCTGCTCCGGTTGATCGTGCGAATCGAGCAGGTGGCACGCGATCGGCGCGACACCTCCGGCGAGTTCGCCCGTGTCGCCGCGCAGGGGCGTCACCTGACGCTCTGGGCGCTGCAGTATCTGCGTGAGGAGGGCGGGCTGGCCGCGGCCCTCGAGACCTTCGCGTGCCGTGACGAACCGCGGCATCACGTCGTCGACTGGCGTCGAGCCGCTCGAGGACGTCGACGTGCGCCTGGCCCGCGGAGCCCTCGAGGAGCTGCGGGCCACCCCGGATGCCGTAGCCAACGCCGGTGCGTGCCCGCGGACTGTTCGACACCATCGCCCGCGACAACGTGCTCGCGCAGGAGGACCGACGGCGGGTCGAAACGGCGGCGCGTGTCTACGAGGCGCTGCATCGCCGATCACCCGGCGGAGCTCGAAGCGCACCTCCGGCTGGCCCGGCTGCTCCTGCGCCTCGGCCAGCCCGAGAAGGCCGAAGCCCACCTGCGACGCGTGGCCGGCCTGCGACCGGATGCCCGCCAGGCCTACCTCGCCGCCCTCTTCCTCGCTGACGCCTACGAACGACAGGGCCGCGTCGTCGACGCCATCGCCGCCTACGGCGTCGCCCAGCAGAACTGGCCCGGCGCGCAGTCGCCCAGCCTCGGCATCGCTCGTCTGCGGGCGTTGTCGAGGGATCACCGAGGCGGCGCGGGCCGCACTCGCCGGCGTGCATCTCGACCGCGTCCCGGACGCGCCCGAGCGCTCCGATCCCTGGATGGGATACATCGGCGCCCAGGCCTGGCGCCTGCCGTCGGGCATCGCCGCGCTGCAGGAGACCTTCGAGGCCGAGCCGTGATCCGCGCCCTGCTCGCCGCATCGCTCGCCGTCGCCGCCGCGGCGCCGCAGTTCCGGGCGAGCGTCGACGTCGTCCGCATCGAGGCGCTTGTCGTCGACCGCCGCCGGCCCGTCGCCGGGCTCGCCGCCGGCGACTTCACGGTGACCGACAACGGCGTGGCGCAGACCATCCCGTCCGCGCCCTGGCCCGCGCAGCCGATCGACGTCGCCGTCGCGCTCGACGTCAGCGGCAGCGTCAGCGGCGCGCGGCTGGAGCGGCTGCGCCAGGCGGCCGGCACGCTCATCGGACTGCTCACGCCGCAGGATCGGGCGACGCTCGTCACCTTCGACCACCAGGTGACGATCGGTCCGCGCGACGCCAGCCCGCACGCGCTCGACGCGCGGCTTGCCGCCCTCGCCGCCGGCGGCCCCACGTCGCTGATCGATGCGATGACGGCGGCGCTCGTCTGGTCGGGCGGGCGCGAGCGGCCGATGCTGATCCTCGCCTTCAGCGACGGACGCGACACGTCGAGCTGGACGCGCATCGATCAGGCGCTGGCGTTGGCGCGAGCGAGCGACGCCGTCGTCGACGCGGTCGTGACCGGCGAGCTGCTGCCGACCAGCGCGCCATCGCCGCATTCATCGCGCGATCGGCCGGCCCACCGCACTGACGCCGCACGAGCGGTTCCTGGCCGACATCGCCGCGCAGACCGGCGGCCGCGTGCGCGACGGCGAAACCAGAGCGGGCCTGGCCGGCGCGTTCCGCGAGTCGCTCGAGCAGTTTCGCGCCCGCTACGAGATCACCTACACCGCCACCAGCAAGGAGCCAGGCTGGCACGCGGTCGAGGTGCGCGTGCCCGGCCGCCGCGCCGACGTGCACGCGCGCCGCGGCTATCAGCGCTGACGCCCGCGACGTCCCGCCATGGTCCACACCCTCGTGCTCGTCACTGCCCTCGCCGCGCACGCGCCGGCAGCGGCTGGCTCTCCCTATCTTGACGTCGTGGCGCGCTATCAGCCCGGCGCCGAGCGAGACGCGATCGTGGCGCTGGCGGCGCTCCGGCTGCGCGACGTCGACCGGGTCTTCGAGGCCCTCGATCGGGCCTGCCGCGCCGACGGGGCGAAGAGCTGCCAGCCGCGCGATCTCGAAGGCGCGTCGCCCGACGTCCGCGATCGCGTGATCGCGCGCTGGCGCCTGGCCTACCCGCGCGTCCTGGCGCTGCACGCCGAGGCCCTCGTCGCCGCCGGCTCGACGCGTGACGCCGCCGGCGTCAGCTTCCACATCGGCGTGCTCGTGCGGCTCGCGGCCCGCTGCGAGGAGATCGCCCGACGCCCCGATGCAGCGGCCGCCGTCGCCCGCCTCGCCGTGACGGCGCCGCGAGTCCTCTTGTGGGTGCTCCAGTACCTGCGCGACGAAGCCGGCCTCGACCGGGCCATCGGCCTCGTCGCCCGCGACACGTCGGATGACGTCGAACTGTGGCTGGCGCGCGGGGCCCTCGCCGAGCTGCGCACGCGCCCCGACGCCATCGCTGCGGCCGAGCGCGACGTGTCGGTCGCCATGGAGCGCCGAGCGTCGGTCGCCAGCATGGAGAGCCGAGGCGGGGCGCGCGAGCAGGCGCCGACCGACGTCAAGCTGGACGGCGAGATCGAGCTGCGCCTGCAGGCCGCCGTCCGCGTCTACCGCCAGGCGGTCGACGCGCACCCCGACTCGGCGGAGGGGCACCTGCGCCTCGGCCGGCTGCTCGCGCAGCTCGATCGCCTCGACGAGGCCGATCGGCATCTCGGCCTGGCGATGACGCTGCAGCCCGACCCGCGTCAGGCCTATCTGGCATCGCTCTTCCTGGCCGATCTGCGCGAGCGGCAGGCGCGCCCCGAGGAAGCCTTGGCGGCGTACGCCGGCGCCCTGCAGGCGTGGCCCGGCGCCCAGGCCCCGGTCGTGGCCCTGGCGCGGCTGCGCGCCATCGCCGGGCCGTGGACGCGGCGCGGGCGACGCTGGCCGGTGTGCACGCCGAGCGCGACATGCGCGAGCGATCCGATCCCTGGCTCGGCTACGTCGGCGGCCAGGGCTGGCGCCTGCCCGGCGCGCTGACCGAGCTGCAGCGATCCTTCGAGGCGTGGCGATGATGCGCCTCCTCGTCCTCGGCGCCGCGCTCGCCGTTCTGGCGCCGCAATTCCGGACCGAGGCGAACGCCGTCCGCATCGAGGCGCTGGTCCTCGACCGGGGGCGCCCCCTCGCCGGGCTCACGGCCGCCGACTTCGCCGTCAGCGACAACGGCCAGCCGCAGGAGATCCGCATCCGGCCGCTCGACCGCGAGCCAATCGACGTGGCCATCGCGCTCGACGTGAGCGGCAGCGTCCGCGGCGCCCGTCTCGAGCATCTGCGGGCCGGCGCGATGGCGCTCGTCGGCCAGCTCACCGCCGCCGACCGGGCGACGCTCCTGACCTTCGACCACACGCTGTCGCTGGGGCCGCGCGACACGCGGCCGGATGCGCTCGCCGCACGGCTGCAGGCGCTGACACCGCAGGGCCGCACCTCGCTGGTCGACGCCGTGACCACCGCGCTCGTCTGGGGAACGGGGCGCGATCGGCCGATGCTGGTGTTCGTCTTCAGCGACGGCGAGGACACCGCGAGCTGGACGCGGCCGGGCCACGCGCATCACCCTCGCCCGCACCAGCGACGCCGTCGTCGACGTGATCGTCGCCGGCGACGCGACCGTGACCGGCACGAGGCTCCAGGCGGGCACGGTGCTGCAGCCCGATCGGCCGGACAACCGGGTGCGGCTGGCGACGCCGTACGAGCGCTTCCTCGGCGACCTGGCGGCGACCACCGGCGGACGCGTCCGCAACGGCGGCGCCGGGGCCGAGCTCGCCGCCGCCTTCCAGCGACTCGCTGACGTCGTTCCGCGCCCGCTACGAGATCACCTACACGCCCAGCGTCGCCCAGCGCGGCTGGCACGCCGTCGACGTACGCGTACCCGGCCGCCGCGGCGTCGCGATCCACGCCCGGCGCGGCTACCAGCGCTGAACCGCCACCCGGCCCGTCCGACCGGCCGAGGGCGCTGTGACACAATGCCGCGATGCTGGCGGCGACGCTGGCCGGGCTCATCGCCGGCCTGATCCACGTGCTCTCGGGGCCGGACCACCTGGCCGCCGTCGCCCCGCTCACCGGCGGCCGCGGCCGGGCGTGGCGGGCCGGCTTCCTCTGGGGCCTCGGCCACTCCGGCGGCGTCCTCGCCGTCGGCCTCCTGGCCCTCGCGCTGCGCGGCGCGCTGCCGCTCGACGCGCTGTCGTCGTGGAGCGAGCGCATCGTCGGCGTCACCCTGGTCGGCATCGGCCTGTGGGGCTTCACGCGGGTGCTGCGCGGCCCGATCCACACGCACGTCCACGTGCGCGCCGCCGCGGCCGTCGGCGTGCTGCACGGCGTCGCCGGTTCCTCGCACTTCCTCGGCGTGCTGCCGGCGCTGGCGCTGCCCTCCGCCGCCGCGTCGTTCGGCTACCTGACCGGCTTCGCGATCGGCACGGTGGCCGCGATGAGCGGCTTCGCGCACGGCCTGGGACTGGTCGCCGGCTCGGACGACGCGCCGCGCCACCGCCGCCTGATCCTGTCGGCGTCGTCAGCCCTGGCGATCGTCGTCGGCCTCGTGTGGATGCGCGGCTAACGTCGCGTGAACGACTGCCCTACAGCTTTCTGAGAATCAGGCACTTCAAGTAGAGCGTCTCCGGGACGCCGAGCAGCACCGGGTGGTCGCGGCCCTGGATGCGCTTCTCGACGATCGACACGGCGACGCCGGCGTCGGCCGCGGCGGCGCGCACGACGTCCTCGAAGAGCACGTCGTCGACGTGGTACGAGCAGGTGCAGGTGACCAGGATGCCGCCCGGGTTCAGCAGGCGCAGCGCCCGCCGGTTGATCTCCTTGTAGCCGGTCAGCGCCTTGGGCACGGACGCCTTGCTCTTGGCGAAGGCCGGCGGGTCGAGGACGATCGTGTCGAAGTGCTCGTCACGCCGGTCGAGCTCGTGCAACTCGTCGAAGACGTTGACGGTGCGCACGTCGACGCCGCTGATGCCGTTGCGGGCGGCGTTGGCGTGGATGCGCGCGCTGGCGTCGGCCGAGATCTCGAGGGCCACCACGTCGGTGCAGGCCGGGGCCAGCGCCAGCGCGAAGCCGCCGTCGTAGCTGAACGCGTCGAGCAGGCGCCCGCGCGCGTACCGCAAGGCCGCCTCGCGGTTCTCGCGCTGATCGAGGAACAGGCCGGTCTTCTGGCCGCCGCGCAGGTCGACCTCCGAGGTGACGCGGCCCTCGCGCACCGGCACCCGGTCCGGCACCGAGCCGTGGGCGACCGTCACCTCCTGCTCGAGCCCCTCGAGCAGGCGGACCTTGGCGTCGTTGCGGGCCAGGATGCCGGCCGGCCGCAGCCGATCGACCGAGCACGGCGACGATGTCGGGCAGGAGCCGATCGGTCGCCTGCGACAGCGTCTGCACGACCAGGTAGTCGCCGTAGCGGTCGACGACCAGCGACGGCAGCAGGTCGCCTTCGCCGTGGACGAGCCGGTAGGCGGTCGCGTCGATGCCCAGCGACTCGCGGAAGCGGATCGCCTGATCGAGGCGGGCCCGGACGAAATCGGGCGCGACGACGGCCCCGCCGACGGTGAGCAACCGCAGCGAGATCTGTGAACGGTCGCTGTAGAAGGCCGATCCGAGCGGCCGGCCGCGCGGGCCCAGGACATCGACGACGTCGCCGGGCGCCGCCGACACCTCGCCGACGTCGGAACGATAAATCCAAACGTGTCCGGACTTTGCGCGCTCTACGCCGCGAGGCGTGACGACCACTGACGACATCGGTCCGTATAGTACAATGCGCCGTCTATGCGCGTTGCAATTGGGGCCGACCACGCCGGCTTCGAGCTGAAGGACATCATCAAGCAGACGCTCGACGAGCTGCGCGTCGCCTACCGGGACTTCGGCACGGACTCGGACGACTCGGTCGACTACCCCGACTTCGCGGCCAAGGTCGGCAAGGCCGTCGCCGGCGGCGAGTTCGACCGCGGCATCCTCGTCTGCGGCACCGGCATCGGCATGGCGCTGGCCGCCAACAAGATCGCCGGGATCCGGGCTGCCCCGGTCGTCGACCTCGAATCGGCCCGGCTGGCCCGCGAGCACAACAACGCCAACGTCCTGGCCATCGGCGCCCGCGTGACGCCGCCGGAGCGCGCCCTGGACCTCGTCCGCCTGTTCCTCAAGACCGAATTCGAAGGCGGCCGCCACGAGCGGCGCCTGCAGAAGGTGGCGGCGCTCGAGCAGGGTGCGCCCGCCACCGTCAAGACCGGCGCCTGACGCGCCGCCGCGAGAGAGCCCGATCCACCGCATGTCCACGACTTCGACCGCCAGCCGCGCCGCCTTCTCCCGGACCCTCGCCGAGACCGACCCGGAGATCTTCAGCACCATCCACCGCGAGGTGGCGCGCCAGAACAGCGGCCTCGAGCTGATCGCCTCGGAGAACTTCGTCAGCCTGGCGGTGCTCGAAGCCGTCGGCTCGGTGCTGACCAACAAGTACGCCGAGGGCTACCCCGGCCGCCGCTACTACGGCGGCTGCGAGGACGTCGACGTCGCCGAATCGCTGGCCATCAGCCGGGCCAAGGCGCTGTTCGGCGCCGACCACGCCAACGTCCAGCCGCACTCCGGCGCGCAGGCGAACATGGCGGTGTTCCTCGCGACGCTGAAGCCGGGCGACACCGTGCTCGGCATGAACCTGGCGCACGGTGGCCACCTCACGCACGGCCATCCGCTCAACTTCTCCGGCAAGCTCTACACGATCGTGCCCTACGGCGTCCGCGCCGAGGACGAGCGGATCGACTACGACGAAGTGGCGCGGCTGTGCCACGCGCACAAGCCGAAGCTGGTGGTGATCGGCGCGTCCGCCTACCCGCGCCAGATCGACTTCGCCCGCATCGCCGCGGCGGCGAAGGAGGTCGGGGCGCTGGTCATGACCGACATGGCGCACATCGCCGGCCTGGTCGCGACCGGCCTGCACCCGAGCCCGGTGCCGCACTCCGACTTCGTCACCACCACCACGCACAAGACGCTGCGCGGTCCGCGCGGCGGCCTGGTCCTCTGCAAGGCGGAGCACCAGAAGGAGCTCGACAAGGCGGTGTTCCCGGGCATCCAGGGCGGGCCGCTGATGCACGTGATCGCGGCCAAGGCGGTCTGCTTCAAGGAGGCGGCCGAACCGGCTTTCGCCGCCTACCAGCAGCAGGTCGTGGCCAACGCCGCGCGGCTGGCGCAGGCGCTCGCCGGGCAGGGCTTCCGCCTGGTCAGCGGCGGCACCGACAACCACCTGATGCTCGTCGACGTGTTCTCGAAGGGGCTGACCGGCAAGGTCGCCGAGGCCGCCCTCGGCAAGGCCGCCATCACGGTCAACAAGAACGCGATCCCGTTCGACAAGAACCCGCCGATGGTGGCGAGCGGCATCCGCGTCGGCACGCCGGCGGTGACCACGCGCGGCCTGCGCGAGGCCGAGATGGATCGCATCGCGTCGCTCTTCGCGCGGGCGCTGGCGGCGCCCGAGGACAGCACGGCGCTGGCCGCGGTGAAGGCCGACGTGGAAGCGCTCTGCGACGAGTTCCCGCTCTACCCGACCGGCCTCCACCTGACCACCGGCCCGGTTCCGCGCTAGGGCCGGCAGCCGCCCATGTCGCTCGGCGCGCGCGTCGACGCGATCTTCAGCTCCGACGGCCCGCTGGCGCAGACGCTGCGCCGCCTTCGAGCCGCGCGACGGCCAGCGGCGCATGGCCGCCGCCGTGGCCGACACGCTCGAGGACGGCGGCGTCCTGCTGGTCGAGGCCGGCACCGGCACCGGCAAGACGCTCGCCTACCTCGTCCCGGCCATCCTGAGCGGCCAGCGCGTGGTCGTCTCGACCGGCACCAAGAACCTCCAGGAGCAGATCTTCAGCAAGGATCTGCCGCTGCTGGCCCGCGTGCTGCCGGTGTCCTTCACCGCGACCTGCATGAAGGGGCGCGGCAACTACCTCTGCCTGCAGCGCTACGAGATCTTCAAGGAATCGCCGGCGCTGCGCACCGACGTCGATCGCGTGCACTTCGCGCTGATCGACGCCTGGGCCGAGACCACCGACACCGGCGACCGCGGCGAGATCGAGGAGCTGCCCGACGACCTGCCGTTCTGGCCGCACATCGCCGCCACCTCCGAAACCTGCGCCGGTGCGACCTGTCCGCGCTACGCCGACTGCTTCGTCACCAGGATGCGGCAGCGCGCCGCCGAATCGGACGTCGTCATCGTCAACCATCACCTGCTGTGCGCCGATGCCTCGCTGCGCCACCACGCCTTCGGCGAGGTGATCCCGGAAAGCCCGGTGCTGGTGGTCGACGAAGCGCACCAGCTCGAGGACGTCGCGACGCAGCATTTCGGCGTCGCCGTCAGCAACTACCGCGTCGAGGCGCTGGTCGACGACGCCGAACGCGTGCTGCGCCAGGCCGATCTCGTGATGGACACGCGGCACGCGCTGCAGCGCGCGACGCTGGCCCTGCACGGCGCCGGGCGGGGGTTCTTCGCGGCGGTGGCCGAGGCGGCGCAGCGCGCCAGCGCCGGCAGCCCGCCGGGCGCCGGCCCGCTCGATCGCGCCCTGCGCGGCGAGGCCTTCCGCGGCGGCGCCGGCGCCGCTGCTGCCCGGGCGCCGGCCGCCCGCCGCGCCCCGGGCTGTTCGACGATCGCGTCCGCGTGACCGCCGAGACCCTGGCGCCGGCCGGGGAAGCGGGCCTGGCGCTGCTCGACGCGCTCGGCGCGCTCGCCGACGGCATCGGCCGCGGCGGCACCGTGCCGGACGAGGCCGCGGCGCTCGCCCGCCGCGCCACCGCGCTCCGGGACGAACTGCGCATCGTGCTGCGGGCCGACGATCCGGCCTTCGTCTTCTTCGTCGAGACGCGCGGCGCCGGCGTCCACGTGCGGGCCCTGCCGATCGAGGTGTCCGGGATCGTCCGCGAGCTGGTCCTCGATCGCGCCCGCACCACCGTCCTCACCTCGGCGACGCTGACCATCGCCGGGGCGTTCGACTACGTGCGGTCGCGGCTCGGCGTCAACGAGGCCCGCGAAGCCGTGCTCGCGTCGGAGTTCGATCACGCGACGCAGGCCCTGCTCTACCTGCCGCGGCAGATGCCCGACCCGCGGCAGCCCGACTTCACCAGCCGCGCCGCCGAGGAGGTCATCGCGATCCTCGAGCGGACGGAGGGCCGCGCCTTCGTGCTCTTCACGAGCTACGCGTCGATGCACGCGGTGCGGGAGCGCGTGGCGCGGGCGCTGCCCTACCCGATGCTGACGCAAGGCACCGCGCCGCGCGGCGTGCTGCTCGAGACGTTCAAGCGGACACCGAACGCGGTGCTGTTCGCGACGTCGAGCTTCTGGCAGGGCGTGGACGTGGTCGGCGACGCGCTCAGCTGCGTCATCATCGACAAGCTGCCGTTCGCCTCGCCCGGCGATCCGATCGTGGCCGCCCGGCTGGAAGCCATCGCGGCCCGCGGCGGCGATCCGTTCGCCGCGCTGCAGGTGCCGCTGGCCATCCTGACGCTGCTGCAGGGGCTGGGCCGGCTGCTGCGCCACCGCGACGATCGCGGCATCCTGGCGATCCTCGATCCCCGGCTGCAGACGATGGGCTACGGCCGCCGCTTCCTGGCCAGCCTGCCGCCGGCGCCGATCACGCGGTCGCTGGACGACATCTCGCGCTTCATGGAGCGGGCCGACCGCCGGCGCTGAGCGGCGGCCGCGTCAGCGCGCGGCCGCGCGACCGGCGACGGCGTCAGAAGCGGGCGCGGCGGGCGCGCGCGGCGCGGGGCAGGCGGACGGCGCCGTCGCCCAGGACGGCGGCGAGCAGCTCGTCGACCGCCTCGATCAGCTCCTCCGGCATGAACGGCTTGGCCAGGAAGGCGGCGCCCTCGGGCAGCCGCTGATCCGGGAAGACCGCCTCGGGATAGAAGCCGGAGATGAACAGGGTGGGGAGCCCCGGCCGGCCGGCGCGGACGCGGTCGCACACCTCCGCCCCGCTGAGCCCCGGCATCATGACGTCGGTCAGCAGCAGATCGAGGGTGCCGTGGTAGCCGCCGAGGATGGCGAGCGCGTCGTCGCCGTCCCTGGCCTCGAGCACCACGTCGCCCTCGAGCTCGAGCAGCAGCCGCACCACGTGCCGCACCACCGGGTCGTCCTCGACGAGCAGGATCGTCCGGGGAATCCTCGCTCCGGGCGTGCGTGTCCCCGGCGGCGGGCACGTCGCCGTCGGGCGGCGTCGACCCGCCGGTGTTCGTCGGATCACCGTCGGAGGCGTAGGCAGCGGCGAAGCGTGCTGAACGAAGCATGGGCTTCCGGGTCCCTGAAGTGTCGGTTCTTTGGCTATAAACGCTGCCCGCCCGCACACCGAACAGCTCGGGTGGTTCGGCCTGCCGCCGGACGTCCTCCGGGCCCGTTCCGGGCGCAAAACAACGGGTGTATGCTGCCCCGGTGCGCGTCAGGCGCGCTGAACCGACAATGCGGAGGCAATCGTGATGCAGTGGGGCAAGACGAAGCGGAGCCGGCTCGGGCTGCTGGCCGTGGTGGCAATCGGCCTGGTGTTCGGGGCCGTCCCGGCGTCGGCGCAATCGACCGGCATGATCAAGGGCAAGGTGGTCGATTCGGCCAACAAGATCGTCGAAGGCGCGACGGTCATCCTCGAGACCAAGGAAAGCGGCGCACGCCGGTTCAAGGTCACCACCAACAAGAAGGGCGAGTACATCCAGATCGGCCTGCAGCCGGGCACGTGGACGGTCACGGCCTCCAAGGAGGGCATCGGCGAAGACAAGGCCGAGGTCCGCATCACGCTGGGCGCTGCCGAGCAGGTCGACATGACGCTCGGCAAGGGCGGCGCCGCCGGCGCCCCCGGGATGACGAAGGAAGAGGCCGCCAAGCAGGAGACGATGCAGAAGGCCTTCACCGAAGGCACCGCCGCGATCCAGGCCGGCAAGCTCGACGAGGCGATCGCCAAGTTCACCGAAGCCAAGGCGGTCAACCCGGACTGCTACGCCTGCCAGTTCAACATCGGCCTCGCCTACGCGACGAAGAAAGACTTCGCCAAGGCCGAAGAGGCCTTCCTCGCCTCCAGTGCGCTCAAGCCCGACGCCCCCGAGCCGTACAACCAGATGGCGAACATGTTCAACGCCAACAAGCAGTTCGACAAGGCCGCGGCGATGGTCGCCGAGGCGGCGAAGCGGGCGGGCGGCACCTCCGGCGGCGCCGGCGCCAGCGCCGAGAGCCTGTTCAATCAGGGCGTCGTGCTGTGGAACGGGCAGAAGTACGCCGAAGCCAAGGTCCAGTTCGAGGCGGCCGCCAAGGCCAAGCCGGACTACGCCGACGCCCACTACTGGGTCGGCATGGCGAGCCTCAACACCGGCGCCATGCCGGCGGCCCGCGCGTCGTTCGAGAGCTATCTGAAGTACGCGCCGACGGGTCAGTACGCCGAGCAGGTCAAGACGTTCCTGGCTCAGCTGCCGAAGTGACCGAGTCGCTCGACGCGGCGATCATCGCCGCGAACCTGGCGGCGGTGCGGGAGCGGATCGCCCGCGCCGCCGACGCGAACGGCCGGGCCGCCGACGCGGTCCGGCTCGTCGCGGTCTCCAAGACCTTCGGTCTGGACGCCATCCGCGCCGCGATCGCCGCCGGCCAGGTGGACTTCGGTGAGAACCGCGTCCAGGAAGCCCTGCCCAAGATCGAGGCGCTGTCGGCGGAGCATCCCGCACATCCGCTGGCACCTGATCGGCCATCTGCAGTCGAACAAGGCCCGCAAGGCGGGCCGGCCGTTCGACGCGATCCACTCGGTCGATTCGCTCGATCTGCTGCACCGGCTCGACGACGCCGCCGCCGACAGCCGGCGCCGGCCGCAGATCCTCGTCCAGGTCGACCTGGCCGGCGAAGACACCAAGTTCGGCGCGCCGCCCGACACCGCCCGCGCCATCGTCCGCGCCGCGGCCGGTCTCACCGCCGCCCGGCTGGTGGGGCTGATGACGCTGCCGCCGTTCTACGACGATCCCGACGCGGCACGGCCGGTCTTCGCGCGGCTGCGCGCCTTCCGCGACGAGCTCGTCGCGGAGGGCATCCCCGCGGCGCAGCTCGCCGAGCTGTCGATGGGCATGAGCCACGACTTCGAGGTCGCCATCGCCGAGGGCGCGACCATCGTCCGCGTCGGCAGCGCGATCTTCGGCACCCGCACGAAACCGTAATCGTGCTCGGAGCATGCTCCGAGCAACTTGCGGAAACTGCGTACTCAGGGGCGGAGGCGCCGGTGGATGCGCAGGCCTTCGGCGCCGACGCGCAGCTCGGTCTCGAGGCGGTATTCCTCGGCGAACCACGGCTCGGCGAGGAACGTGTTCAACCCGGCGCCAGGCTTCTCCAGGATGTAGTCGGGGCGGGCGGTGCGGAACGCGCGCCCGAAGTCGTGGACGCGCACCGCCGGCGCGATCGCCGGATCGATCAGCCCGAGCGCGTCGACCATCGGCCGGCGACCGTGGAAGCCGATGTAGCCGATCTCGTAGTAGCCGACCCGGCTGGTCGGCCGGGTGTGCGCGGCGAGCCAGTGGCCGGCCTCGATGTAGAGCCGGACGTTGTCGTTGAGCCGCGACGTCCGCGGCAGCGCCGCGAGCGGCGGCAGCGAGATGCCCACGGCCGCCACGACCACGGCGACGGTCGGGAGGGACGGCCAGCGGACGGCGGCGCGATCGGCGGCGGCGACGCCGCGGATCACGCGATCGATCGCCCAGGCGAGCCCGGCGCCCCCGAGGATGCAGAGGCCCAGCGCCGGCGGCGCGGCGTACCAGTGGTAGAAGGGCACCCGCAGCAGCGCGTAGGACGCCGTGAACAGCGGCCGCCCACGCCAGCAGCGGGAGGAACGACGCGCACCCGCCAGATGGCGAGCGTGCCGGCGGCGATCCACAGCCACAGGGTCGGCGGCGTCACCGGCGCGAACCCCAGGTTCGGCCGCGTGCTGTCCCACAGGAACAGGCGCAGCCAGTCGACCAGGCCCGGGCCGAAGGCGCCCCACAGGCCGCTGTCCCGCTGCGCCAGCTTGGCCTGGAGGGTCGACGGCAGCGGCGAGCCGTAGGCGTGCCAGGCCAGGCCCAGGAACGGCAGCAGCACCAGGAGCGCCAGCATCCCCTCGCGCCACGGCAGCCGCCGGTGGCGCACGGCGATCGTGGCCAGCACGACGGCGATGACCTGGACACCATCGGGCCGGGTGAGGGCCGCCAGCGCCGCCAGCATCGCCGCGAGCATCGGGCGTCCGCGTCGCTCGGCGAGGAAGGCGCCGACGGCCAGCGCGAGCAGGAAGGGCATCTCGCCGCCGAAGGTGGCGAACAGCAGCGGGCTGGCGACGTAGAGCAGCCCGGCGGCCACCCCGGCCCGCCAGCCGGCGGCGCGGTCGGTCGCCCCGGCGCCGAGCGCCGGCAGCATCAGGCCGGTCGCCAGCATCGACGCGCACGACAGCGCGCCGGACAGGGCCGGGATCCAGTCCGGGCCGGCCAGGCGGCCGAGCGCCGCCAGGATCAGGCCGTAGAACGCCGCCGTGCTGCCCAGGTGCCACTCGCCGGGGTTGTAGACGAAGCCGTGGCCGGCGGCCAGGTTGGCGGCCATCCGGTAGGTGATGAAAGCGTCGTCGTAGCTGTAGATCCCGCCGGCCCAGGCGACCCAGGCGGCGACGGCGATCAGGGCCCCGATCGCGAGCCGCCGCTCGACGCGTGGCATCGTCGGGAGCGACGGCGGGGCTGGCTGGAGGACGCGCGCAACGGCGCCATCTTACAAGCGCTTCGCGCGGCGCCGGCGCCCGGACCAGCCGGGGAGCGGCGGTCGAGAAACCGACAGGCCTGACGTCGCGGCGCCAGGAAACCGTCAGCGCCAGAATGGCGGACCGGCGGCAGTCACTGCGCATTCGCGGGCGTTTTCCGTGCACGCGCGGTCGCGCCGGCCGGAATCGCCCGGCCGGAACGGTGCTTGCTTTTACGCTTCTGCGCGGGGACGCACGAGCGCGCGCCCGCAGACGGCCGCAGACCAGCGAAGGAGACCTCGATGAAGGTGACGCCCCTCGACCTGCGGCAGGCCCAGTTCCGGAACAAGCTCCGGGGCTTCGATCCCGACGAGGTCACGCCGTTCCTGACCGACGCGGCCTACGAGCTCGAACAGGCCCTCAAGGACATCGATCGGCTGCGCCAGGAAGCGGCCCGCAACGAGACGATCCTCGACGAGTTCCGCGAGCGCGAGAACGCCCTGCGCAACACGCTGCTCACCGCGCAGCGCCTCGCCGACCAGATCAAGGAGAACGCCGAGGTCGAGGCCAAGACGATCCTCCGCGAAGCCGAGAGTCGCGCCGACCTGCTCCTGCAGAAGGCGCAGGGCCGGCTGACCGAGCTCGATCGCGACATCAACGAGATGCGCCTCCGCCGCCGCGACGTCGAGGGCTCGCTCGAGGCGTCGATCGCCTCGCTGTCCTACGCCCTCGACTTCATGCGGACGCAGGATCACCAGGCCGAGCGCGACGAGAAGCTGCTGCTGCACCGGCCGAAGATGGACACGTCGGCCGGCGTGAGCACCGCCGCCAACGGCAACGCCACCGCCGCCGTCCCGGTCGCCCGGCCGGCGTAGCCGTCCGCCGGAGGCGGCTGCGCCGAGCGTGGCCGCCGCTCCACCCGCCTGGCCGGCTGCTAGTCTGTGGCCGGCATGGCGCCGACGCTGATCCACGTCCGCGTCATCCCGCGCGCCCGCCGCACCGAAATCTCGGGGCGGCGCGGCGACGCGATCCTGATCCGGCTGGCGGCGCCGCCGGTCGACGGCGCGGCCAACGACGCGCTGATCGCCTTCCTCGCCGAACGGCTCGGCCTGCCGCAGCGACGGATCAGTCATCGCCCGCGGCGCGACCGCGCGCGACAAGACGCTGGCGATCGACGGGCTCACGCCCGCCGAGATCGCGCGGCGTCTCGGCCTGGAGGGAGACGCCTACGGAGTGAGCGAACCGAAGCGCGGGGTGTCGCCGACGGCGTGGACGGCGAAGACGTGCGGCATCGGCCGGCCGGGGATCGGCTTCATGACGACCTCGTAGCTGACGTCGATCGTCGCCGTCTTGTTGCTGCCCTGGGGCGGCAGCTTGACGTCGAAGTCTTCCTTGGTCAGGTCCAGGCCGTGGTCCTTGGCGATCTGCTCGCACTTCTGCAGCACCATCGGCAGCGTGGACAGCTGGCCCGGATAGGTCGCCAGTTCCTTGATCGCGTCCGTGAACTGCCAGTGCGTGTAGTAGTACGGCACCGTCTGGTACAGGGCGTTGGCGATGAGAGCCACGATCGCCAGCTTGATGGTCACCTTCACCATTTGCCAGCGTATCGGCCCGGCCAGACCCGGCATTAGGGCTGAGCAGGCCGCGACGCGCAGAGAGCGTGCAGCGCCGCGCCGCGGCGCGCAGCGCCGTGACCGGTGCCGGGCCTGGCGCCGCGTCAGTGCACCTGACGGAAGCAGCCGGCGCCAGCGGATCGAGGTGAGCACGCTGGCCGGCCCGGTCGCGTCCGGGTCGTAGGAGAAGTAGATGGTCATCGCCCGCCCCTTGACGTAGTTCAGGGGCAGGAAATTCCAGTAGCGGCTGTCGAGCGAGTCGTCGCGGTTGTCGCCCATCACGAACAGGTGCCCGGCCGGCACGGTCTTCGGGCCGAAGGCGTCGAGCATGTCCTGCTGCGGGGCGCCCTCGGGCGGCACCGGGTATTTCAGCTTCAGGTGGTACGGCGCCTCGTCGATCGGCTGGCCGTTGATGTAGACCCCCTTGCGACGGAGCTCCACCGTCTCGCCGGGCAGGCCGATGACGCGCTTGATGAAGTCGCGTTCCGGCTCCTTCGGGAACTTGAAGACGATGACGTCGCCGCGGTGGATGTCGCGCACCGGCAGCAGCGCCCGCTCGAGCGCGGTCGGGGCGCCGCCGTAGACGAACTTGTTGACCAGCAGGTGATCGCCGACGAGGAGGTTGTCCTCCATCGAGCCGCTCGGGATCTTGAACGCCTGGACGACGAAGGTCCGGACGAACAGCGCCAGGATCACGGCGATGACGATCGACTCGAAGTACTCGCGCGCCGACGACTTCTCGTAGGTCTGGGGCATGGCGTGGGGTGTGACGGCTAGTTGCCGCCCTCGGTGCCGACCTTGAGGACGGCGAGGAACGCTTCCTGCGGGATCTCGACGGTGCCGACCCGCTTCATCCGCTTCTTGCCTTCCTTCTGCTTCTCGAGCAGCTTGCGCTTGCGGCTGATGTCGCCGCCGTAGCACTTGGCGAGCACGTTCTTGCGCAGCGCCTTGACCGTCTCGCGGGCGATGATCCGTCCGCCGATCGCCGCCTGGATCGCGATCTCGAACATCTGGCGCGGGATCAGCTCGCGCATCTTCGCCGCCAGGGCGCGGCCGCGGTCGTAGGCGCTGTCCTTGTGGACGATGACCGAGAGCGCGTCGACCGGGTCGCCGTTGACCAGGATGTCGAGCTTGACCAGGGGCGAGGCCCGGTAGCCGCTGACGTGGTAGTCGAGCGAGGCGTAGCCGCGCGACAGCGTCTTCAGCCGGTCGTAGAAGTCGAGCACCACTTCGTTGAGCGGCAGCTCGTAGGTGATCAGCACGCGGTCGGACGCCTTGAACTCCAGCGCCTTCTGCACGCCGCGCTTCTCCTGGCACAGCTGCAGCAGGCCGCCGACGTACTCCGACGGCGTCAGGATCAGGGCGGTGATGATCGGCTCCTCGATCTGCTTGATGTGCGACGGGTCGGGCAGCTTGGCCGGGTTGTCGACCTCGATGACGGCGCCGTCGGTCGTCGTGACCCGATAGAGCACGCCCGGAGCCGTCGTGATCAGCTCCATGTTGAACTCGCGCTCGAGCCGCTCCTGCACGATCTCCATGTGCAGCAGGCCGAGGAAGCCGCAGCGGAAGCCGAAGCCGAGCGCGAGCGACGTCTCCGGCTCGAAGACGAAGGCCGAGTCGTTCAGGCGCAGCTTCTCGAGCGCGTCGCGCAGCTCGGCGTAGGCGTGGCTCTCGGTCGGGTAGAGCCCGGCGAAGACCATCGGCTTCATCTCGCGGAAGCCGGGGAACGGCGTCGCCGTGCGCCGCGCCGTCTCGGTGACGGTGTCGCCGATCTTGGCGTCGGTGACGTTCTTGATGCTGGCGGCGAGGAAGCCGACTTCGCCGGCGCCGAGCTCCTGCGATGGCGAGCGGCCGCGGCGAGAGGACGCCGAGCGCCTCGACCTCGTAGTCCTGCTCGGCGATCATGAAGCGGATCTTCATGCCCGGCCGGATGGCGCCGTCGATGACGCGGATCAGCACGACCACGCCGCGGTAGGGGTCGAACCAGGAGTCGAAGATCAGCGCCTTGAGCGGCGCGTCGTGGTCGCCCTTGGGCGGCGGCATCCGCTCGACGATGGCCTCGAGGATCTCGTCGACGCCGATGCCCGTCTTGGCCGAGGCCAGGACCGCGTTCGAGGCGTCGAGGCCGATGATCTCCTCGATCTGCCGCTTGCACTCGTCGACCTGCGCGCCGGGCAGGTCGATCTTGTTGATCACCGGCACGATCTCGAGGCCGCCGTCGAGGGCCAGGTAGGCGTTGGCCAGCGTCTGCGCCTCGACGCCCTGCGACGCGTCGACCACCAGCAGCGCGCCCTCGCAGGCGGCCAGCGACCGGGACACCTCGTAGGAGAAGTCGACGTGGCCGGGCGTGTCGATCAGGTTGAGGACGTAGGTCTTGCCGTCCTTCGCCGTGTAGTTGAGGCGCACGGCGTGCGCCTTGATGGTGATGCCGCGCTCGCGCTCGAGGTCCATGCTGTCGAGGAGCTGGGCCTCGAGCTCGCGGGCCTGCAGGGCGCCGGTCGTCTCGAGGAAGCGGTCGGCCAGCGTCGACTTGCCGTGGTCGATGTGGGCGATGATCGAGAAATTGCGTATCTGCTGGAGATCCATTGCGGGGGGCGACGCCGGGCGCCGACCCGCAATTGTACTGCAGCCGCCCGGGGCCGCGCCGGAGACGCGGCCGCCAACAGTGTCAGTGCGGCGGCGGGGCGGGGTGGGCGGCGCGCCACCGGCTGCGGGCGGACCGTGACCACGTTCGGCGCGGGGTGGCCGCCGGCGGGCGCCCGCCGGGTCTGCGCCGGGCCGGGCCGGCCGGCCACGACGTTCGAGAACGACACCCGGCCCGTCGACAGCTCGTAGAAGGCGCCGACGATCTGCAGCTTGCCGCGCTCCACCAGGGTGTGGAGGATGGGGCTCTGCACCTGCAGGTCGGCCACGATCAGCTCGACGTTGGCCAGCACCGCCGCGCGCAGCGGCTCGTCGAAGATCGCCTTGTCGGCCCGCGCCACCGCCGGCTGGATCTGCTTGAGCAGGAAGTCGAGATTCGGGCCCATCGAGACGCCCGGCTTGCGCTCCTTGGCCGCCTTCACCGCCCCGCAGAACTCGTGGCCCATGACGACCAGCAGCGGCGACTTGAGATGCTCGGCGCCGTACTCCAGGCTGGCCAGGATCGACCGGTCGAGGACCTCGCCGGCCGACCGGACCACGAACAGCTCGCCCAGGCCGGTGTTGAACACCAGCTCGGGCGGCACCCGGGAGTCGGCGCACGACAGCACGAGGGCGTAGGGCGCCTGGCCGCGACCAGCTCGCTTCGCCGCGCCGCGTCGATGTGCAGGTCGGCGGTCACGTCGCTGACGAAGCGCTCGTTGCCGTCCTTCAGCCGCTCCAGTGCCTGTGCCGGCGAGAGGGCCGGAGGCCGGGCCGTCCGACGCCGCCACGGGCGCGATCGGCAGGAGGCCGGCGGCCACCGCGAAACCAAGTGTCATTCTGCGAATCACGTCCATGCGCTCCGTGGATCGCAATCGGCGGGGTGTCCGCAGACGTGAGACCGCTGCCGCGCGGGGCGAGGGCCGGCGCACGGTAGTATTTCGTCGCATCGGCATGGACCCCACCCGCTGGCAGCGCATCGAGGCGATGTTCCACGACCTGGCCGACCTGCCGGCGGGGGTGGAACGCGAGCGCGAGCTGACGGCTCGCTGCGCGGATGATGCCGCCCTGGCGCAGGACGTGCGGGCGCTGCTCGATCAGGACGCCGGGGCGGGGGCCCCGCCAGAGGCCGCGGATCCGCACCTCGGACTGCGGCTGGGCCACTACGAGGTCACGGCCTTCATCGCCCGCGGCGGCATGGCCGCGGTCTACGAGGCGCGGCGGGCCGACGACCAGTTCCAGCAGCGCGTCGCCATCAAGATCATGGACCTGCGGCTGTCGGATCCGGCGCTGGTGGCGCAGTTCCGGGCCGAGCGCCAGATCCTGGCGGCGCTCGAGCATCCGTCGCTGACCCGCCTGCTCGACGGCGGCGTGACCGCCTTCGGCGAGCCGTACCTCGTGATGGAGTACGTCGAGGGCCAGCCGATCGATCGCTACTGCGACGAGCGGCGGCTCGACGTCCGCGAGCGCCTGCGCCTCTTCGCCGAGGTGTGCGACGGCGTGGCGTTCGCGCATCGAAACCTGGTGCTGCACCGCGATCTCAAGCCGTCGAACATCCTGATCACGACCGGGGGCCGCGCCAAGGTGGTCGACTTCGGCACCGCGACGCTGCTGCAGCCCGACCGCCTGGCGACGACGTCGCGCCCGCCGCTCACGCCGGCCTATGCCAGCCCCGAACAGCTGATGAACCACGCCGTCGGGACGGCGAGCGATCAATACAGCCTCGGCCTGGTGCTGTTCGAGCTGCTCACCGGCGCCTCGGCGTTCGGCGAGCGCACCTCGCTGATGGCGGCGGTCGAACGGGCCCTGGCGCGCACGACCACGACCGCGCCGCACGCCGTCGTGACCGAGGCCGCGGCGCGGGCGCGCCAGACGTCGCTGGCGACCCTGCGGCGCACGCTCGCCGGCGACCTGACGACGATCGTCGGCAAGACGCTGGCGCACGAGCCCGAGCAGCGGTACGCGAGCATCGGCCACCTGGCCGACGACCTGCAGTTCTGGGCCGAGGGCCAGCCGATTCTCGCCCGGCCGGACAGCGTGGGCTATCGCCTGCGGAAGTTGATGGGCCGCCGGAGGCTCGAGACGGCGGCGGTGGTCTTCGCGGTGGTCGCGCTGGTCGGCGGGCTGCTGGCCGCAATCGTCCAGGCGCGCCGGGCCGATGCGCAGAGCCGGCGGGCGTCCGAGGTGACCGCTTCCTGGCGTCGATGCTGAGCTCGGCCGAGCCCGGGGCGCTCGGCAAGGACGCGTTGGTGCGCGACGTGCTGACCAAGGCCACCAAGGACGCCGCGGCGCTCGATCCGACGCCGGCCCTGGCCGCCGAGGTCCGCGGCATCATCGGGCGCACCTACCTCGGCCCTCGGCAACTACGAGGCCGCCGAGCAGCAGCTGCGGCTGGCCCTCGCCGCCGAACGTCGCGCCATGCCGGGCGGGAGCGTCGAGACGGCGCGCCTCCTGAGCGGCGTGAGCGAGGCGCAGGAGCTGAACGGCGAGCTCGACGAGGCGCAGCGCACCCTCGACCAGGCGGCGGCGACCTGGCAGCGTCACCCCGAGCCCGATCCCGGCTGGCAGGTCGAGGTGCTCGACCAGCGCGGGCGGTTGCTGTCACGCAACGGCAAGTTCGACGCGGCGCATCCCGCTCTTCGAGCAGGCCCGCGTCCTGGCTCGCGCGCGCGGACTGGGCCCGGAGGTGCGAGCCGCCGTGGCCGCCGATCTCGGCTTCGCGTCTCACCAGCCTCGGCCGGCACCGCGAGTCGGTCGCGCTCTACGCCGAAGCCGTGCGACGATGACCCGCACCGCCATGGGCCCGGACGCGGCGCTGGTGGCCGACCGGCTGTCGCCGTATGCCAGCGCCCTGTGGTACGCCGGCGACCGCGAGCAGGCGCTCACGATCTACGAGGAGGCGCTGCGGATCCGCCGCCGGACGCACGGAGCAGAGCACCCCGACTACGCGTGGACCCTCGCCAACTACGCCGACTCGCTCGATCTGGATGCGGCAATACGCGCGGGCCGAACCGATGGCGCGGGAGGTGCTGGCCCTGCGCGGCAAGACGCTGACCGACACCCATCCGATGGTGCCGTTCGCGATGTCGCTGCTCGGCCGCGCCCTGGGTCCGCTCGGACGCCACGAGGAGGCCGAGCGCTGGCTGCGCGAGAGCCTCGCGGTCCGGGCGCGGACCCTGCCGCCCGGCCACTGGCTCCTCGCCTCCAGTCGCAGCAGCATCGGCGCGCACCTGGTCCTGGCCGGCCGCTTCGCCGAGGCCGAGCCGATGCTGCTCGAAGCCGAGAAGACGCTGACGACGGCGCTCGGCGACAAGGCGCCGGTCGTGGCCGATGCGCGCCGCCGTCTCGTCGACCTCTACGTCGCCGCGGGGCGCCCGGCCGAGGCCGACGCCTGGCGGAAGCGGCTGCCGCCGCCATCCTGAAAGTGTCCGCCCCGATGCCGACCGCGCATGGCCATGGGTGAACGCCGGTCGCACGCCGCGCGTGCGCTGGACGTCTGGTTCGGCCGCTTGGCCTGCTCGTGATGCGGCCGCCGATGGCGGGCTCGGCCCGGTGCGTCGTCACGGTCGCGCCCGCGGCGGCAGGTGCCGCGCCGGCCCGCGCGCGCCGGGCGCGCGCGCCGGTCCGATGTCGGCGCTCCGAGGATAGTCCGACTGGCCTCGATGATGGCCGATTCGGGGCAGCGTGGCGTCGCCGCGGAGCAGCTGTGGCGCTTCGGTGGACGCCTGTATCTCGCCGACCGCGAGGCGCTGTGCCGTCCGGACGTGCACTGGACGGCGCTGCGTCGGGAGCGCCTGAGCGAGGCGCGTCGGGGGCTGCTGCGAGCGTGCGGGTTCACGCAGCGCCTTCGCCGACAACGCGGGTGTCTATGTCGCGTATCGCAAGGGTCGACCCTCCGCCACCGTGAACCGCCTTCCCCTTCATGCGAGGCGGCGCAAGCCGACGACCTGCAGCTCCGCGAAGGCCGCCACCACCAGCGCCTGCACCAGGATGAACGCCACGCCGAGCAGGCTGGGATCGATCCAGCCGGTGAAGAGCAGCGCCACGCAGTCGACGGCCCAGATCGCGTTGCCCGCGACCACCGCCCACACGGCGCCGCGCGACAGGACGTCGCGGCGCGCCAGCATCGCGACGAAGGCCGCGTAAGGCAGCAGCACGAGGCCGGCGATCCGGAGCAGCGACGCCGGCACCTGCAGGATCGGCTCGAGCGACGCCGGCGGCGAGCGCCATCAGGACGCCCGTCGCACCGCTGACGAGCGCGTCGGCGAGCAGCACGTTGCGCAGGAAGCTGCCGGTGGTGGCCTGGGGCGAGAAGGTCGAAGTCGTGATCGTCATGACGAAACTCCATCGCGCAGATGGGGTCGGGCCTCTGTCGCACCGCGCGACCCGATCGACGCCGCCCCCGTTCGACGCCATCCTCGCGCTGTCCGGGCCGCTCGTCGATTACCTGGCAGGTAATGGGCGGGCCGCCGGGCCTGCGATATCGTCGCGGTCATGGCCACCATCGCGCCCGCTGCGGTCGGGGATCTCGTCCGGCAATGGCGACAGCGCCGGCGACGCAGTCAGCTGGATCTGGCGTGCGACGGCGAGATCTCGACCCGCCACCTGAGCTTCATCGAGACCGGGCGCGCCACGCCGAGCCGCGAGATGATCCTCCGCCTCGGCGAGGTGCTCGACGTGCCGCTGCGCGAGCGGAACCTGATGCTCGTCGCGGCCGGCTTCGCGCCGCGGTTCGCCGAGCGTCCCCTCGACGATCCGGCGCTCGACGCGGCACGCGACGCCGTGCGCCTGGTGCTGCGCGGTCACGAGCCGTACCCGGCCGTGGCGGTCGATCGGCACTGGACGCTGGTCGCGGCGAACGCCTCGATCGGTCCGCTCCTCGAGGGCGTCGACGCGTCGCTCCTCGCCCCGCCGGCCAACGTGCTGCGGCTCGGCCTGCACCCGCTCGGCCTGGCGCCGCGGATCGCCAACCTCGCCGAGTGGCGCGATCACCTGCTGACGCGGCTGCGCCGGCAGGTGGCGGACACCGGCGACGCGGTGCTGCGCACGCTGCTCGACGAGCTCGCGCAGTATCCGGCGACGAACGCGCACAGCGTGGCCGGCCGCGTGTCCCGCGACTACGCCGGCGTCGTCGTCCCGCTGGAGCTCGTCACGCCGACGGGCACGCTCGCCTTCTTCGGCACCATCACCGTGTTCGGCACACCCCTGGACGTCACGCTGTCCGAGCTCGCCGTCGAGGCGTTCTTTCCGGCCGACGCGACGACCGCGGAGCGCCTCCGTGCCCTGCCTCGCGGCGACGCCGGGTAGATGCCGTGACGTCGGCCGCGCGATGAGACAGCGCGCTCGTCCGGCGCCCGGCCGGCCGGCTCACCCCCGCCCCACCAGGACCGCCACGATGGCCACGAAATCGTAGCTAGCGCCGGTCGAGCGGGATCCAGCCCTGCGGATAGGTCGGACCGGTGTAGTCGGCGCGCGGGCGGATCAGGCGGTTGTTGGCGAGCTGTTCGAGGACGTGCGCCGTCCAGCCCGAGACGCGGCTGACGGCGAAGATCGGCGTGAACAGCGCGATCGGGATGCCCAGCGTGTGGTACGTCGACGCCGAGTAGAAGTCGACGTTCGGGTTCAGCTTCTTCTCGCCCTTGACCAGCGCCTCGATGCGCTCCGACATCGCGTACCAGCGCGGCTCGCCCGCTTCGGCGCCGAGCGCCTTGGACATGCGGCGCAGGTGCGTCGCCCGCGGATCCTCGGTGTGGTAGACGCGGTGGCCGAAGCCGGGGATCTTTTCCTTCTTGGCCAGCTTGCCGCGGATCGCGTCCTCGACGCGCTCGGGCGTCGCGTCGGCGCCGAGCTCGAGCAGCAGGCGCATCACGTCGGCGTTGGCGCCGCCATGCAGCGGGCCCTTGAGGGCGCCGATGCCGCCGACGACGGCCGAGTGGACGTCGGACAGCGTCGCGGCGATCACGCGCGCCGCGAACGTCGAGGCGTTCAGCTCGTGATCGGCGTGCAGCGTCAGGGCGATGTCGAAGGCCTTGACGGCGGTCGGCTTCGGCCGATCGCCGGTCAGCATGTAGAGGAAGTTGGCGGCGTGCGACAGCGCCGGATCGGGCGCGACGAGGCCCTTCCCCGCTTCGACGCGGCCCATCGCCGCGACCAGGCTGGCGAGCTGCCCGGTGAGGCGCACGGCCTTGCGGTAGCGAGGCGGCGGCCGAGTTGTCCTTGGCGTCCTTGTCGTAGTGGGCCAGCGCGGACGTCAGCGTCCGCAGCAGGTCCATGCCGTCCGACGCCGGCAGCTGGTTGAGCAGCCGGACGATCGGCTCGGGCAGGACGCGCGCCTCGGCGAGCTGCGTCTGCAGATCGCCCAGCTCGGCCCGCGTCGGCAGCCGGCGATGCCAGAGGAGGAAGCAGACCTCCTCGAACGTCGCGTGCTGCGCCAGATCGTGGATGTCGAAGCCGCAATAGGACAGGATGCCGCGGTCGCCGTCGATCCAGCAGATCGCCGACGACGTCGCGACGACGTCCTCGAGCCCGGCCTTACTCACCCGCCGCCTGCGTGCGCAGCGCCATGTTGTCGCCGCCGACCTGCTGGACGATCGAGAGCAGGCCGGTGTAGAGGAAGCCGACCTGGAACAGCACCAGGAACGGCAGCGTGCCGTAGATGCCGTTGGCCAGCGCGTAGAACACCGTGATGGTGAAGTAGAGGCCGAGGGCGCACTCGATCAGCGGCTGGGCCAGCTCGATCTGGTGGTACTTCTTGCCCTGCCAGTCGTCCGAGTCGCGCTCGATGCCGTACTTCGGGGTGCGGGCGAACTCGCCGCTCTCCTTGTGCATCAGCGCTTCGATGACGGCGCGGGCGTTGTTGATGCACAGCCCGATGCCGATCGACATCACGAACGGCAGGTACTTGAGGCGCGACTTCCAGGTGTCCGGGAAGAGCTCGCGCTGGCAGACCATGTAGAAGTTGAACACCGAGAACGTCGCCGCGAAGAACAGCGGCACGTCGATCAGCATCATCTCGGTCCAGCCCATGTTGTAGCGCACGTACATGGACGGGAACATGAGCAGCGAGAGCAGCACCATCAACAGGTAGTTGAAGTTGGCGGTGAGGTGGAAGAAGGCCTCGGCCTTGACCAGGAACGGCAGGTCCGACCGCAGGATCCGCGGCAGGACCTTGCGGCAGGTCTGGATCGAGCCCTTGGCCCAGCGGTGCTGCTGCGACTTGAAGGCGTTCATCTCGACCGGCACTTCCGCCGGCGAGACGAGGTCCTGCATGAACACGAACTTCCAGCCGCGCAGCTGGGCGCGGTAGGAGAGGTCGAGGTCCTCGGTCAGCGTGTCGTGCTGCCAGCCGCCGGCGTCGGCGATGACCGCGGTCCGCCAGATGCCGGCGGTGCCGTTGAAGTTGAAGAAGCAGCCGGCGCGGTTGCGGCTGCCGTGCTCGAGGACGAAGTGGCCGTCGAGCAGGATGGCCTGGACGCGCGTCAGCAGCGAGTAGTCGCGGTTGATGTGGCCCCAGCGGGCCTGCACCATCCCGATCTTCGGGTTGGCGAACTGCGGCACGGTGCGCGCGCAGGAAGTCGGCCGGGGCGATGAAGTCGGCGTCGAAGATGGCGACGAACTCGCCACGCGCGATCTTGAGCCCGGCATCGAGCGCGCCGGCCTTGTAGCCGGTCCGGTCGATGCGGTGGATGTACTTGATGTCGAAGCCCTGCTCGGCGTGCCGGCGGACGGCCAGCTCGGCAATCTCGCGCGTCTCGTCGGTCGAGTCGTCGAGCACCTGGATTTCGAGGAGGTGCCGCGGGTAGTCCATGGCCAGCACCGACTCGATGAGCCGGTTGACCACGTACATCTCGTTGTAGATCGGCAGTTGGATGGTGACCACCGGGAGCGGATCGGGCGCGGGCAGCGGGCCCGGCACGTTCTGCCGGTGCTTCATGTAGAGAAACACCAGGTAGTAGCGGTGCCATCCGTACACCGCGAGGATGCACAGGATGAAGAAGTACGCCGCTAGAATCAGCCCTTCGGATAAGGTCATGGTTGTCGGGGCGCGCCCCTCAGTGGGCGCGCTGAATCAAGCATCCTATTCGCGCCGGAGGAGATGCGTCAAACCTCAGCCGGCTTGATGCGCACGCCTGCATGGCACGGACCGGGCCGACATGGACCCGTCCGCCCTCGACCCTTGCAAGTCTCATGACCGATGCCACCATCCGCGCCCTGATCGCCGCCGTGTCCCGCGGGGATGCCCCCGCCGACGACGCCGCGGCCCGACTCATCGCGGCATTTCGAGCCGCGCCGTTCGAGGATTTGGGCTTCGCCAAGGTCGATCACCACCGCGCCGTGCGGCAAGGCCAGCCCGAAGTGGTCTTCGGTTTGGGCAAATCGACGAGCCAGGTGGTAGAAATTGCACGGCGCATCGCCGGGCGTGGCCACGCGCTGCTGGTCACGCGGGCGACGCCGGAGATGGGCGCGGCGGTGTCCGCAGAGCTGACACAGTGCCGCTTCGATGCAGTGTCCCGAACCATCGTCCGCCCAGCCGATGAGCTGGCCGGGCTTGCCGGGCCGAAGCCGGGCCGCGACCCGACGGCGAAGGCGGGGCCGGTACTCATTTGTTGCGCCGGGACCTCGGACCTGCCGGTCGCCGAGGAGGCCGCCGTCTGCTCCGAGGCCCTCGGCCTGACCGCCGAGCGGCTGTACGACGTCGGTGTCGCCGGGATCCACCGCCTGCTCGACGCCCGGAACCAACTGGAGGCGGCGCGCGTCCTGATCGTCGTGGCGGGCATGGAAGGCGCCCTGCCCAGCGTCGTGGGCGGCCTGACCGCCGCCCCGGTCATCGCCGTCCCCACCAGCATCGGCTACGGAGCCAGCTTCAACGGGCTGGCCGCCCTGCTGGCGATGCTGAACAGCTGCGCCTCCGGCATCGCGGTCATGAACATCGACAACGGGTTCGGGGCGGCCGCCCTCGCGGCTCGAATCCTGCGTCCGCCCGATCGGCTGATCGTCCCCAGCCGGCAAACGGCCCAGCCGTGCTAAAATCAGCGGTTGCACTGCCTGGCAGGCCGGCCGGCAGGGCTCCACCGACATCGCATGCATCCAGGCACCCTCCGGGCGCTCGAGTTCTCCCGTGTCCTCGAGGCGCTGGCGAGCTTCGCGCTGACGCCGCTCGGCGCCGAGCGCGCCAGCGAGCTGACGCCATTGAGCGAGAGATCTGCCGTGGCGGCCGCCTTGGCCGAGACGTCGGAAGGCGTCTACCTGCTGGACCGGCACCCGGCGTTCCCGCTGCGGGCGCCGGCGGACTTCGCCGACACCCTGGCCGACCTGACCGCCCCGGACGGCCCCCTGGAGCCGCTGCGGCTACTGGGGCTGGCCGACGCGCTCGACTCGATCGACCAGGTGCGGACGGTCATCCGCCGCGAGCCGCGGCAGGCCCTGCCCCGCCTGGGCACCCTGGCCGACAGCCTGGCCTCCTTCGCGACCGAGACCCGCGCCGTGCGCAAGGCAATCGACGGCGCCGGCGAAGTGGCCGACGACGCCAGTCCGGCCCTGCGGGAGATCCGCGACCGGCTGCGCCGCCAGCGCGGCAAGCTCCGGACGACCCTGGAAGGCTTCCTGCGTGGCCGCGACACCGCCAAGTACCTCCAGGAACAGGTCGTCACCGACCGCCAGGGGCGCTACGTGGTGGTCGTGAAGTCGGAGCACCGGCACGCCATCCCCGGCCTGATTCACGGCAGCTCGGCCTCCGGCGCCAGCCTCTACCTCGAGCCGCTGGCGACCGTCGAGATCAACAACGAGCTGATCGCGCTGAACGAGGAAGAGAAGGCCGAGGTCTTCCGGATCCTCACCGCGTTGACCAACGCCTTCCGGCTGCGCGGCGAGGAGCTGGCGCAGACCATCGACGCCGCGACGGCGCTGGACGTCGTCCAGGCCAAGGCGCGCCTCGCCGCCGCCTGCCGGGCCAGCGCGCCGGGGCTGTCGACGGATGGCCGCCTCGAGCTGACCGGCGCCCGCCACCCGCTGCTGATTCCGGCGGTCGTCTCGCGCACCCGCGACGAGGGCGGCACCCGCGTCGCCCGCGATCGCGAGCCGGTCGCCGTCGACGTCAAGCTGATCCCGCCGACCCGCGTGCTGGTCATCACCGGCCCGAACACCGGCGGCAAGACGGTGGCGCTCAAGACGGCGGCGCTCCTGGCGCTGATGGCGCAGTGCGGCCTGCACATCCCCGCCGAGGCCGGCTCGGCGCTGCCGGTCTTCCGGACGATCTTCGCCGACATCGGCGACGAGCAGTCGATCGACGCCAACCTGAGCACGTTCTCGTGGCACGTCACCAACATCGCGGCGATCGATCGGACGCTCGAGATGCCCGCGCTGGTGCTGCTCGACGAGCTCGGCGCCGGCACCGACCCGGTCGAGGGCGGCGCGCTCGGCATGGCGCTGGTCGATCACTTCAAGGCGCGGGGCGCGCTGGTCCTGGCGACGACCCACTACGACGCCCTGAAGTCGTACGCCGCGACCACGCCTGGCGTGGTGGCCGCCGCCTTCAGCGTGAATCCCGGAGACGTTCGCGCCGACCTATCGCCTGATCTACGGATCGCCGGGCGCCAGCCTGGCCCTCGACATGGCCGCCCGGCTCGGGCTGCCGCCGTCGATCGTCGCCGCGGCGCGCGGCTTCCGCACCACCCGCGAGTCGCAGGTGGCCGAGCACCTGGCCCGCGTCGACCAGGATCTGCAGGCTCTCGATCGCGAACGCCGCGAGGTCGCCCAGCTCCGGCTCGCGCTCGCCTCGACCGAGAACGACCTGCGGGCCCGCGTCGAGGCCGTGAAGGAACGCGAGCAGCGCGCCCAGCGCAAGGCCGACGACGCCCTGCAGCTGCGGCTGCGCGACGCCAGGCGCGAGATCGATCGCGTCGTCGAGGAGGCCCGGGCCAAGGCCGGCGCGCTGGCCGACGCCGCCGCCGCGCCGCGACTCGTCACCCGCGGCGGTGGCATCTCACGATCGGGCGGCCGGGTGTCCGGCGGCCTGTCGACGGGCGAGACCGGGCATCTGCGCGCCGATGCCCTCGCCGCCCTCGATGCCGTCGCCGGCCGCGTCCAGAGCGGGGCGCCCGGCGACGCCGCCGCGCTCCTGCCGCCGGAGCCGGCCAGCCTCCCCGCCGAGGTCGGCATGCGCGTCCGTGTCCCGCCGGGGCTGGAAGGCGTCGTCACGTCCGTCCAGGGGAAGACCGCGGAGATCAGCGTCAACGGCAAGCGGTTGAAGGCGGCGGTCGCCGACCTCGTGGTGCTCGGGCGGCCCGGCGGCCGCGCCCGCCACGGTGCACGTCAACGTCAACATCACGTCGTCGGACGCGATGCCGTCCGACCTCAACGTCATCGGCTGCACGGTGCCCGAGGCGATCGAGCGGACCGACAAGTTCCTGGATCAGGCGATGCTCGGCGAGCTGCGCGAGGTGCGGGTCATCCACGGTCACGGCACCGGGCAGCTGCGCCGCGCGCTCACGGCGTTCCTGGCGGAGCATCCGCAGGTGGTGCGGGCGGCCGGGGCGCCGCCCAACCAGGGTGGCGGCGGCGTGACGGTCGTGGAGTTGAAGGACTGATGGCGCTCTTTCCCCAGTCCTTCCTCGAGGACCTGCGGATGCAGGCCGACATCGTGCAGGTGGTGCAGGAGACGGTGTCGCTGCGGCGCGTCGGCAACCGCTACGTCGGCCTCTGCCCGTTCCACAACGAGAAGTCGCCGTCGTTCGGCGTCAATCGCGAGCAGGGCCTGTTCCACTGCTTCGGGTGCGGCGTCGGCGGCACCGTCTTCAAGTTCGTCGAGCTGCACGAGCGCCTCAGCTTCCCCGAGGCCGTCCGCGTCCTCGCCCGCAAGTTCGGCGTCGCCATCCCGGAGGGGAGCGACGCCAACCGCGATGCGGCCGCCGACGGCGAGCGCGAGAACCTGATCGCGCTGCACGAAGTGGCGGCGAAGTTCTATCGCGAGGTGCTGGCGTCCGAGGCCGGCCGGCGCGGCCGCGATCTGCTCGACAAGCGCGGCCTCGACCCGCAGATCATCGAGTCGCTCGGCTACGGCTTCGCGCCGCCGGGTCGCGACACGCTGCTCTCGCACCTGAAGAGCAAGGGCCTGGATCCGAAGCTCGCCGTGAAGGCGGGGCTGGTGGCGGACCGCGACGGGCGGCTGTCCGATCGCTTCTGGAACCGGCTGATGATCCCGATCTGCCGCGAGACCGGCCTGGTCGTGGGCTTCGGCGGCCGGGCGATGGAGGCCGACCAGGTCCCGAAGTACCTGAACAGCCCGGAGACGCCGATCTACTCGAAGGGCCGCACGCTCTATGGGCTGAACGTGAGCAAGACCGCGATCCGCCAGCAGGGCCGCGCGGTCATGGTCGAGGGGTATTTCGACTTCGCGATGGCCATCCAGGGCGGCGTCACCGCCGTCGTCGCCAGCTCCGGCACCGCCCTGACGCAGCCGCAGGCGCAGCTGCTCCGCCGCTTCGCCGCGCGCGTCGTCCTCAGCTTCGATCCGGACGCCGCCGGCCAGGGCGCCGCGGTGCGCTCGTGCGACCTGCTGATCCGTGAGGGCTTCGAGGTCAACGTGGCGCTGCTGCCGGCCGGACGCGATCCCGACCTCGTCGTCCGCGAGGAAGGCGGCGAGGCCTATCAGGCGATGGTCGAGGGGGCGCAGCCGTATCTGGACTTCCTGGTCGATCGCGCCGTCAAGCAGCACGACACCGCGACGCCGGGGGGCAGGCTCGCCTTCCTCAACGCGATGCTGGCCGTCGCCGCGGGGATTCCGGAAGCCGCGGCCCGCGACCAGTTCGCCGATCGGCTGTCGCTCCGGGCCGGCATCAGCGAGGACGTCGTCCGCGACGAGATCCGCAAGGCCGCGGTGGCCCGCAAGACCACCGCCCCGACGCCGCGACCGGTCTCGCGGGCGCAGCTGACCGAGGCCGAGCGGGACCTGCTGACGCACCTGATGTCCACGCCGGCCGACGCGGCCGACGCCGTCAGCAGCCTGGAGCCGGCCGACCTGGTCGGCCTGGCGTCCCGGTCCCTGCTCGAGTCGGCCCAGGCCCTGGCCCGGGACGAACGGGCCCACGGGCGGTCCGGATCGGTCGCCTCCCGGCTCCTGTCGGAGCTGGGCGAGGCCGACGTGGCCTTTCTCACCGGACTTTCGGCGCAAGTGGCGAAACCGGCCCCGGTGGCCGATTGCATCCGGGCGCTCCGGGAGCGCCGGGCCACGCGGGAACGACAGGAAATTCAGCGTCAAATCGACGCATTGCAGCAATCCGGGGGGGCCTCGGGGGGCGTCGACGTGAACGAGCTCCTGGCCCGCAAGATGCGGGACGCCCGGGACGCCCAAGCAGAAGGATGAGCAGCCGCGAGCTGCCCGAACGCCCCGGCGCGGCCGGGGGACGTGGTCAAGGAGCCGCTTCCCGGGATACGGTAAAGGGGAGCAGGCAGGAGGAACGGACGTTGTCGATCGAAGAGAAATACGACGAAGTGCGGCAGCTCATCTCCGTGGGCAAGGAGAAGGGCTACCTGCTCTACGAGGAGATCAACGAGCTGCTGCCCGCTGACATCACCTCGTCCGAGGAGCTGGACGACCTGTTCAGCACCTTCGGCAACGCCGGCATCGAGGTCGTCGATTCGGAGCAGAAGTATCGCGAGGACAAGCTCCTCGGCGAACGCCCCGACGGCGGCGGCACCGGCGACGAGCCGGAGCTGGACCTCACCCCCGGCGCGCTCGACAAGACCAACGATCCCGTCCGCATGTACCTGCGCGAGATGGGCACCGTGCCGCTGCTCACCCGCGAGGGCGAGGTCGAGATCGCCAAGCGCATCGAGCGCGGCAAGCTGGCCGTCATCAAGTCGATCTCGCGCACGCCGACCATCGCGCGCGCCATCATCGACATGGGCGATCAGCTGCGCGCCGGCAAGCGCACCATCCGCGAGCTGGTGATCTTCAACGACGAAGAGATCACCGACGAGCGCGTCGAAGAGCGCGCCCGCGAGGTGCTGAAGCAGATCGACGCGGTGGCCAAGGCGCACGGCGACTGGGAGAAGCGCGAGGCCAAGGTCGCCGAGGTGCCGAAGCGCCCGGTCGGCCCGTACCGCAAAGCCCGCTGGAAGTCGATGCGCGCCCGCGTCGCGCTGTCGCAGCTGATCCGCCGCATCGAGTTCACCGAGGTGGTCAAGCGCCGCCTCGTCGACGCCGTCAAGGAGCGCGTCGAGGACGTCCAGCGCCTGCAGCGCGAGGTCGACTACATCGAGCGCCAGCTGACGGCCAAGGGCCGCAAGGCGCCGAAGCTGAAGGAAGAGGAAAAGAAGAACCTCGCCAAGCGGCAGAAGGACACGCGCCTCAAGATCCGCGAGAAGAGCGAAGCGCTCAAGGAGTCGCCGGAGCGGCTCAAGCGCACGCTCGAGACGATCCACCGCGGCGAGCAGCAAGCCGAGCAGGCCAAGAAGGAGCTGGTCGAAGCCAACCTGCGCCTGGTCGTCTCGATCGCCAAGAAGTACACCAACCGCGGCCTGCAGTTCCTCGACCTGATCCAGGAAGGCAACATCGGCCTGATGAAGGCCGTCGACAAGTTCGAGTACCGCCGCGGCTACAAGTTCTCGACCTACGCCACGTGGTGGATCCGCCAGGCCATCACCCGCGCCATCGCCGATCAGGCCCGCACCATTCGCATCCCGGTGCACATGATCGAGACGATCAACAAGCTCATTCGCACCTCGCGGTCGCTGGTGCAGGAGCTCGGGCGCGAGCCGACGTCGGAGGAGATCGCGCAGCGGATGGACATCCCGGTCGCCAAGGTCCGCAAGGTCCTGAAGATCGCCCAGGAGCCCATCTCGCTCGAGACGCCCGATCGGCGAGGAGGAGGACAGCCATCTTGGCGACTTCATCGAGGACCGCAACGTCCTCTCGCCGTCGGACGCGGTGATCAACCTGAACCTGCGCGAACAGACGGAAGCGGTCCTCAAGACGCTGACGCCGCGCGAGGAGAAGGTGATCAAGATGCGGTTCGGCGTCGGCGAGGGCAGCGAGCACACCCTCGAGGAGGTCGGCCAGAACTTCGCGGTGACGCGCGAGCGGATCCGCCAGATCGAGGCCAAGGCGCTGCGCAAGCTGCGCCACCCGTCGCGCAGCCGCAAGCTCAAGGCCTTCCTCGAAGGCCGCACGTAGTGTCGACCCGGGCGCAGCGGCGGTATCCCCCACCGCCGCTGCTGCTCCGGGCTCATCGTTCGCTCGCCTGCCCGTTCTTCCGCGCCGGGCAGGTCTCTCGGGCCCATAGCTCAGCGGTTAGAGCCGCCGGCTCATAACCGGCCAGTCCCAGGTTCGAATCCTGGTGGGCCCACCAATTTCCTCGCTACCGCTCGTCAATTGGTTGGGCCCACCAGGAATCCGGGCACGCCGTTCGGTCGCTTCGCGACCGAACGAGCGGGCGCGAATCCATTCGCGGACCCGCCCATCTTTCGCTGCTCAAGAAGCCGCGTGACGTCGCAGCCCGCCGACAGCCACGAGCATCCAGGCGGCGGCGAGCAGGCCGAACGACACGAAGCCGACGGTGAGCGATTCGGCGATGCCGCGATAGACCCTCATCATCGACAGGTGTCCATCCGGCGTCGCGGCTATGCCCCCGAGCACCGCAATCCAGCCCCCGAGCAGCCCGCTGACTGTCGCGAAGATGGCGGCCAGCGAGACCGGCCGCATCAGCAGGAGCTTCTGCTCGGTCGGCCGAAAGACGTAGGCGACGGCGAGACCGAACGCGAAGACGGCCACCAACATCGTGAGCTTCGCGAATAGGCTGACTTGTCCGAGCAGATCCGCAAGATTCGGCATGGTTCCTCCTTGATTGAACGTCTTGGGGTACAACTCGCCAGAGGCCGGTCCGTGACGTGTCACGCTCGACCGCCTGGCGGGTTATGACACCGATGGCTCCAGACGACGACGAGCGGTTGCTGGTGGCGCGGCTCAGCGCCGGCGACACCGGTGCGTTCGACGAGGTGTACGACGTCTACCGACCACGGGTGTTCGCCTTCCTGCTGCGGATGACCCGAAATCGAGCGCTCGCCGAGGATCTGCTCGACGAAACGTGGCTCCGGCTGGTGCGGCACGCGGCCAGGCTGCTCCCTGACACACGTCTGGGACCATGGCTTTTCACGGTTGCGCGCAATCTGTATTGGAGCCACCGCCGTGACGCACGTGTTGGAGGAATCGTTTGTCCCAGAACTGCTGACACTGTGGCCGTCTCCGGCGCCGTGGCCCTCGCCGTTCGACCTGGCGGCGGCCGGTGAACTCGGACGGCGCGTCGAACGTGCCCTGTCGACACTCTCACCGCAGTACCGGGAGGTCCTCTTGCTCGTCGGTCACGAAGGCTTGACGGCCACCGACGCGGCGGCGGTGTGTGGCATCAGCCCCGAGGCCCTGCGCCAACGCCTGTCGCGGGCTCGCGCGGCACTCGCGGAGAAGCTCCGCGAGACAACCGCTCACGCGACACTGACGAAGGAATTTGCAACATGACCGCTGAACGTGATGGCCGCGAGGACGACGAGTTCCTGACCAGCCTGGCGAGATTGCCCAGTTACGACGTCTCCCCGCGCCGCGCGCGCCACTTGCGCCGCGATGTCACGTGATGCTGCAAGCGGAGCCACCAGCGAAGGCATGGCCATGGATGGTGGGTGTGGCGTCGTTCCGACGGGTCATCTTCCCGGCTCTCGGCGGCGCGTGGTGTCTTGCGTATCTCGTTGAGATCATCCGTCGTACGGCGGCGATGTACAGCCACTCTGCCGCTCCGTAGACGGCGCCGCTGTCCTGCCGTCAGGCGGCAGGCCTGAGTTCGCCAACCCAGCGCAACCATCTGAGCAAGGGGTCCCAACTCGCGCGGTTCTGGTCCACCACTTCTTCGCTCTGTTGCAGCGGACGTGGCGTGTTATCCGGCGACGCCACCGATCGAGCGACCGTCCAGGTAGATCGGCGCGCCTGGGCCGACGGGCAGGCCGAGGAGGATCCAGACGATCAGCAGCAGCGTCCACCCGAGCAGGAACGTGATCGAGTAGGGGAGCATCGTCGCGACAAGGGTGCCGAGGCCGGCGTCGGCCCGGTAGCGCTGCATGAAGGAGATGATCAACGCGAGATAGGACATCATCGGCGAGATGATGTTGGTCGTGCTGTCGCCGATCCGGTAGGCAGTTTGCGTGAACTCCGGCGTGTAGCCGAGCAGCATGAACATCGGCACGAAGACGGGCGCCATGATCGCCCACTTCGCCGAGGCGCTGCCCATGAACAGGTTGATCGTCGCCGACACCAGCACGAAGGCGACGATGAGCGGAATGGTGCCCAGCCCCGCCGTCTTCAGCGCCTCGGCGCCATGGATGGCGATGATCAGCCCGAGGTTGGTCCAGCCGAAGAAGGCGACGAACTGCGCCGCGAAGAACACCAGCACCAGGTAGGAGCCCAGCGTCGCCATGGCCTTGCCCATCGCGTTCACCACGTCGCTGTCGCTCGAGACCGTCCGCGCGCCCAGGCCGAACGCCACGCCGACGATCAGGCCGGCGGCGAAGATGATGGCGACGATGCCGCTCATGAACGGCGAGCGGAGCAGGTCGCCGGTCTTCGGGTCGCGCAGGAAACCGGTGTCGGGCACGGTGCCCCAGAGCACCACCGCCGTGAGCACGGCCGCCGCCGCGCCGGCCCAGGCCAGGCCGCGGCGCTCCGCAGGTGTCAGCGTGGTGGCGAGTTCGGTGCCGGCCGCGGCCCCGCCGGCGTAGCTCCCGAGACGGGGTTCGACGACGCGCTCGGTGACGAGCGCGCCCAGCGCCGTGATCAGGAACGTGGACACGGCCATGAAGTAGTAGTTGGCCGACGCGTTCACGCGGTACCCGCCATCGATGAGGCGCGCCGCTTCCTCCGACAGGCCGGCCAGCAACGGGTCCACCGTTCCCAGGAGGAGGTTGGCGCTGTAGCCGCCGGAGACGCCGGCGAACGCCGCGGCGAGGCCGGCGAGGGGGTGTCGGCCAACGGCCTGGAACGTGATCGCGGCGAGCGGGATCAGGAGGACATAGCCCACCTCGCCGCCCGTGTTGGACATCACGCCGGCGAAGACGACCGCCAGCGTGAGGGCGCGCGGCGGCGCCGAGAGGACGACCAGCTTCAGCCCGGCGGAGATCAGCCCGGTCCCCTCGGCCACGGCGATGCCGAGCATCGCGACGAGCACGGTGCCGAGCGGCGCGAAGCTCGTGAAGTTGGTCACGAGCTCCGTCATGATGCGATGGAGACCCGCGAGCGTCAGCAGGCTGACCGGCCTGATGGTCTGGGCCGTGCCGGGATGCACCGCACTCAGCCCGGCCGCCGACGCGATGGCCGAGACGACCACCACCAGTGCGGCCATCCCGGCAAAGAGCGTGACCGGGTGCGGCAGCCCATTGCCGCCGCGCTCGACGAGCGAGAGGAACCGGGTCAGCAGGCTGGGGCGCGCGGCGTCGACCATGGCGCATTGTAGCTGCCGTTGTCGGGCAGCCTCGGCAACCAGCTCTCGCCACGCCGCCCGAGGTTCGCCGACCGCGTCATGTCCCGATCCCGATGGCGCCTTAGCCGTCGAGGCGCCTCATGACGAGCGCGCCGCCGGGTCGCCATCGCAGTGGATTCGGCGCCTGGCACGTTCACGGCGCGCCGCGCGCGCCGGCCTTCGTCCGCGGGCGAAAGCCGATGCCTTCGAGCAGCATCGAAAACCCGGACGGTGCGGGTAGGCGGCGCCACCTCGCGGAACTGCAGATGCCGTAAGGCGTCGTCGCCCCAGATGCGCGCGACGTCCGCGAGGAGCTCCGCGTCCTGGCGGATGGCATCCTGCGGCGATCGACGGGCCGCCGCCTCGCGCAACTGCGCCGAGCCGAGCTCGCTCAGGCGCGCGTGCTTCCGGCCCACCTTGACCGTGTGGTCGGGAAACTCGGCGCTCGCGCGGAGCGCGTCGAAGAGACGGGTCCGCCACGCTGCCGACAGCTGGGGGACGACGCCGCGGAACCACAGTGTCCCCAGCAGCTTCTTCACGTCGGCGCCGTCGATCGGGATTCCGGCGGCGTCGTCGCGCGCCACCGCGAGCGCGGCGGGATCCGCGCGGTTCACGGCGACGGCGAACTCGAGCAGGCTGGTGAACCCCCCGGAAGATCTGGGGACGGGCGCCACGGTCTCGGAGATCGGCGCGGCCGGCCTCGGGCGCGCACGTCGGGCCTCCATCGCGAGCGCCGGAACCTCCCGACCCGGCGACGGGCTCGCGGCGGACCGCTGGCCGGGCGCCAGGACGGCGGCGTCGGCAACGGCGTGGATGCGGTCCTCGTGGTCGACCCGGCCGGCGGACAGCGGCGGGCCCTGGGCTTCTCGCGCGAACGACCAGTCGACGTCGAGCGGCTGGTGCTGGCCCGTGTGTTCGGCCAGCAGCATCGTCACGCCCCACGGCCTGGGCGAGTAGGCCGCGCGCGCGTAGAGCGGGGTGTAGGGCGCGTCGCTCTGGCCGCCCATCGCCAGCGTCGCGAGGGAGCCCTTGATACGGGCATCGACCACGTTCGACCACTCGCCCTGGATGCAGACCAGCGAGGTGCCCGGCGGTTTGCCGAACGCGTAGTACGGGTTCTCCCAGCAGCGCTTCGCCGCCCGCTCGATCTCCACGTCGCCGGGTTCCTGGCCAGCCGGCGCGTCGATGTCGGCGAAGCCGAGGCGGAGCCGGCCCGGCCCCGCGAACAGCATCGACAAGTCCGACGGATCGACCTGCGACAGCTCCCACAGGACGTAAATGAGACCGCGCAGCCCCCGGGCGATGGGCGTGTTCATCCGCTCCCAGACCGCGGCCTGCGGCTGCGGGCTCGCCTCGGTGTAGCCGCGATCGTTCAGGATCTCCATCAACCGGATACCGGCGACGTCGAAGCGATCGACGACGTCCAGCGCGTGATCGTAGCGCCGCTTGTCGACTTCGTGGCGCTCGAAGGACGGGCGGACGAAGATCGGCAGCACCAGCCGGCGATGCTGCCGCGCCAGCTGCGCCAGCGGGAACATCGTCCCGGCGCCGGTGCCCTTGCCGCCGGTGCCGATCAGGACGACGATGGCGTGCTCCTGCAGCAGCGCTTCCACCTCGCCGCGGGATTCCGCCAGCGCTTCGCGCGCCACCTCCGGATTGTGCCGGGCGCCGAGGCGGCCGGTCGTCCGAGGGCCGATCAGCATCCGCTCCTCGGGCGGGACGTCGGCCAGCGAGAACTCGTTGGTATCGAGGAAGCGCGTGGCCACCGCGGCCCGCAAGCGTGCCGCGTAGCCCGGATCGCCCCGCTCGGTGACGGCGAGGTCCTGCTCGAACAACGCCTTGACCGACCGCAGGATGTTGCCGCCGCCACCGCCGGTGCTCAGGAGAAGGAGTCGCACGCGCCACCTGCCTCTTTGCGTCCCGACCCTGAATCGGAAGGGAACGACGACCCACCGGCCGCGTGCGTACGGACGGCTGCTGACGAACGCATGTTCGCTGAGTGCCCGCTGGATCCGCACGACGTCGTAAGTGACGTTGCTCTTGTGATCCGTCAGGTTCGGATACCGGAGCCCGGCGTCTGGCGCCAGCATGACGTCGAAGCGCGCCTGACCGGGCTTGAACCGGACCCGCGACTGAATGGGCCGCTGCGACCGGTGCGGCTGCTGCAACGGCCGCTCGAACTCGGCAACGAAGCGTTCCGCGTAGTGCTTCATGGCCCGCAGCGTGTCCTGGCGCCCGGCGAGCCGATCGTCGACCAGCCAGCAGACGAAGGCCAGGACGAGGGCCAGGCTGCTCCAGATGCCCGGCGGACGCCCACAGGACCACGGCCGGCGCCGGCGGCGCGGCGGGTGCGACAGGACGCGCCGGAGGCACGGCGGCCAGGCGCGCCGTCGAGAGCACCAGGGAGGCGGGCTCGATCGCGGCCTCCGGCGGCGGCTCGGCGGTGGTGGTACAGGCATTCCAGCCGGCGAAGACGAACCCGTAGCGCGCCTTGGGCACCGGCCTGGAGGTGATCGGATTGACGATCTGAAACCAGGGCGCCTGCATGTTCCGGGCGTCGCCGGTGATGCGCTGCGCGACCGACGCGACGGTCTCGTCGGTGCGGATCGTCACGCAGGTCACCCGGTCGAGCGCAACCGCGCCGCGGGCGCCGGCGAGGAGGAGCGCGCCGGCGAGCAGTGCATACGTTCGAACGCGTCTCGACATACCCACGGAACCTCATCCGTTCGGGGCGGTGTCCCGGATTTCTGCGCTGGCAAGTCAGTATCGGCCGAAGTGGCGCGTCGTGCCAGCCCCAGGGCGATGATTCGTCAGGCGCGAGCCGCGTCGAGCTGGCCACGACGGTGCAAACCTCTCAGACGCGCCAAGACTAGCCGGATCGGATATGGTTTGGCGGCGTCGGTGTGGTCGCTGGCACGCATCTTCCTGCGCCATCCGCGAGGGTCCGACCTCTCGAAGGAGCCATCAGTGCGAGCTCTCCTGTTGGTGTGTGGCGTGATGCTGATCGCACCCTCTGGCGCCGGTGCGCAGGCACCCGCGGCGCCGCGCTTCGTCGGGCGGACGTGGCTGTCGACCGATGCGGCGGCGGCGCCGGGCACGCTCCGCATTTTCCTGGCCGACGGCACGCTGCTGATGGATTCGTGCGGCGAGACCTATCGGCTCGTGACGTGGCGCGCGCCCGGCCCGGGACGGATCGAATGGACCGAGGACGGCGCCCGAGTCGAGGCCGACGTGAGCGAGCCGCGGGCCGGCGAGCTGCGGCTGCGACTGCGCCTGCGCGGCGGCGAGAGTCGGGACGAACGGTATCGGCTGGCCACGGTGCCGTACGTCTGCCCGGACTCGCGACCCGATCCCGGGCCGGCGGCGGTGCGCGTCAGCGGCCGGGTGATGTTCCTCGAGCGGCTGGCGCTGCCGCGCTCGGCGACGGTCCGGGTCGAGCTGCGCGACACGTCGCGAGTCGGCGCGCCGGCGCGGACCCTCGCGACGCAGACGATTCCCGCCACGCAAGGTCCACCGTTCGTGTTCGATCTGTCGGTCCCGGCGGCGACCGTCGATCCGCGCGCCAGCCTGTCGCTGTTCGCCGAGATCCGCGACGGGCGGCGCCTCATGTTCACGACCGACACGCGCCATCCCGTGCCACGCCAGGGCGCGACCGACCTGGACGTGCGGCTGCGATTCGTCGGCGGCGGCGCCCGCTGAGTCGCCCGCCCGGCCTTGCCATGCCCGCGGCCGTCCGTCTGCTCCTCGGCACGCTGACGCTGGCCGCCATCGGCTGGCAGCTGGCGATCCACGCGGCGGCCGGCTACGACGTCGTCAACTTCTTCAGCTACTTCACCAACCTCGTCGAACCTGTTGGCGGCCGGCGTGTTGATCCGTTTCGCCGCGCTCTCGTGGACTGGCCGGCCGCCGTCACCGACCGACCAGCGGCTGCGCGGGATGGCGGTCGTCTACATGACGGTCGTCGGCATCGTCTTCTCGATCCTGCTGCGCGACGTGGACCTGGGAACGCTGCGGCCGTGGATCAACGTGCTCCTGCACTACGTGATGCCCGTCGCGGTGGTCGCCGACTGGCTGCTGCGACCGGGCCCGGCCCGCACGGGCGCGACCGCGACTGGCTGCTGGTGCCGGCCTTCCCGATCGTCTACCTGATCTACCTGCTGACCCGCGGTGCCGTCGTCGGCTGGTATCCCTACCCGTTCCTGAATCCAGCCCCCGACGGCTACGGCCGCGTGGTCGTGCACGTGATCGCGATCGTGGCGCTGTTCCTCGTCACGCAGTGGGCGGTGACGGCCAGCACGCGCCTGCTGCGACGCGCCTGACAGCGGCGCCGGGGCCTCTGGCTGCCAGCGACCGGTGTTTCAAGAGCTAGCCGTCGGCGGCCAACGTGCGGAACCGCGAGACCGGCCGAGGCGTAATATAGTCACATTGTGATTTAAATGGGTGTGACCTCTCCCCTCGCCGAATTCGAGCTCCTCGTCCTGCTCGCCTCGCTGCGGCTCGGGCCGGAGGAGGCGTACACGGTGTCGATCGCCGACGCCATCGAGCAGCGCACCGGCCGATCGGTGCGCCCGGCCAACGTCTACACGACCCTGCAGCGGCTGGAAGCCAAGGGGCTGGTCGACACCCGGCTCGGCGAGCCGCGCGCCGAGCGCGGCGGCAAGCCGCGCCGGCTCGTCACGCTGCGGCCGGCCGGCGTCAAGGCGGTGCGGGCCACGACCACCGCCATCCAGGCGATGGTCGGCGACCTGGACGGCGCCATGGGAGAACCGGCGTGAGCGGCGGCCTGCCGCGCTGGAGCGTCGCGCTGCTGCGGCTGCTTTGTCCGCCGGGACAGGTGGACGACGTGCTCGGCGATCTGGACGAAGCGCGCCGGCACCGGCTGCGCCGCGGCCGGACCGCGCACCTGGCCACCATCGTCGACACCCTCGACATGGCGCTGGCGCTCCTCCGCGCCCGCGTCATGCGTGTCGCGGATTCACGGAAGCATCATGATGCAGGACTACAAGCTCGGTCTCCGCATGCTGGCGAAGTATCCCGGCCTGACGGTCGCCGGCGGCCTCGCCCTGGCGATCGCCATCGGGATCGGCGCAGCGTGGTTCGACGTCACCCGCCAGATGTGGCGGCCGACCATCCCGCTGCCGGAAGGCGACCGCATCGTCGAGATCGAGATGCGCGATCCGCGCAAGAGGCGGTGACGAGCACCGCATCATGCACGACTTCGTCGGCTGGCGGCGCGCGGCGCGTTCGGTCACCGACGTCGGCGCCTATCGCACCGTGCAGCGCAACCTGGTCATCGGCGGCACCCGCCGCGAGCCGGTGACCGCCGCCGAGATCACCGCCGCGGCACTGGCGCTGGCGCGCGTGCCTCCACTGCTCGGACGACCGCTCCTCGAATCGGACGAACGCCCGGGTGCGACACCGGTGGTCGTCCTCGGCTCATACGGTGTGGCAGCGGCAGTTCGGCGGACGCCCAAGCATCGTCGGCCAGCCGATCCAGATCGGGCGGGACATGGTCACCGTCGTCGGCATCATGCCGGAGGGGTTCGCCTTTCCCGTCAACCATCGCCTCTGGACGCCGCTGACGGTGTCGCCGGCCGGATACGAACCGCTCACCGGTCCGGCCGATCCGCGTCGTCGCGCGCCTGGCGCCCGGCTTCACGTCAGGCGCAGGCCTACGCGGAGGTCACGACCTTGACCGATCGCGTGCGGTCGCTCTCCCCGGCCACGCACGAGCACCTGCGGCCGCGGGTCCTCGCCTACGGCGGGCAGTCACCCGGCGACGCCGCGCCGCTGGAGTTCGCCGCCACGCACTTGCCGATCATCCTGGTGCTGGCGGTGGCGTGCGTGAACGTCGGCACGCTCGTCTACGCGCGGACCGCCACCCGCGACGCCGAGATCGCGATGCGCTTCGCCCTCGGCGCCAGCCGCCCACGCATCGTCCTCCAGCTGTTCGTCGAGGCCCTGGTGCTGTCGGCTGCCGCCGCGGCCGTCGGGCTCACCGTGGCCCATGTCGCCCTGAAGTGGGCGACCCATGCCTTCAACTCCGGAGACACCGGCGGGCTCCGCCTTCTGGGTCGATCCCGGCCTGAAGCCGACCACCGTCCTGTTTGCCGGCCGTGCTGACCGCGACCGGCGCCGCCGTCCTCGGCGTGCTGCCGGCGCTGAAGGCCACCCGGTCGCAGATCCACACGCAGCTCCGCAGCCTCGGCGCCGGCGCCACGCTGCGATTCGGCAAGGTCTGGACCGGCGCGATGATCATCCAGGTGGCCTTCGCCGTCATCTGCCTCACGCCGGCCCGGGGCATCTCCGACCGAGGCGCTGCGCGATCGCCAGATTCGTGACCGCTTCCCGGCCGAGGAGTACGTCAGCGTCCGGCTGGATCTCGATCGTCAGCGCGCTCGCCGGCGCGACCGACGAGCCCGACGCGACCTACGCCACGCGCTACGCGCTGACCTACGCCGAGCTGGAGCGCCGGCTGCGGCAGGAGCCCGGCGTCCGCGCCGTCACCTTCGGCGATCGCCTGCCGGGGATGGAGGTGGACGTGCGGGCCGCCCAGGTCGAGACCTCGCCGCAGGCGGCTCCGGTACTGATCCCCAACCTGTGGTCCGCGGCGATCGGCGCGCGCTATTTCGACGCCTTCGGGGTCCGCATCGTCGCCGGGCGCGACTTCCACGACGGCGATCGCGTCGCCGACGCGCCGGCGGTAATCGTCAACGAGGCCTTCGTCCGGCGTTTCCTGGCCGGGCGGGACCCGATCGGCGCGCGGGTCCGCTATCGCCGTCGCGAATCTCGAGGACGCGCCCGCCACGTCCAGCGCGGCCGCGGCGCTGCCCTGGATGGAGATCGTCGGCGTGGTTGGCGACATCGGCATGACGCCGACCGATCACGGCGAAGCGCCTTACTTGTTCCGCGCGACGACGCCGGCGGCCGCCCCGACGCTCGTGCTCGGCGTCCGCACCGCCGGTGACGCCACGGCGTTCGCCCCACGGGTGCGCGAGATTGCGACCGCACTCGATCCCGGGCTGCGCCTGAGCGATCTGCACTCGCTCGACGATCTCGTCTGGCAGGAGGACGTGCCGATGGTGATCGGCGCCGTCGCCGTCATCGCCGTCGTATCGCTCGGCCTGTTCCTCTCCGCGGCCGGCATCTACGCGCTGATGTCGGTGAGCGTGGCCCGTCGAACCCGCGAGATCGGCCTGCGCGTCGCCCTCGGCGCGAGCCGACCGGTGCTCTTGCGAGGTGTGCTCTACCGGCCGTGGCTCTCGTCGGGAGCGGCGTGGCCGTCGGCAACGGCCTGCTGCTGTTCTTCGCCTGGCAGTCGGCCGGCGTGTCCGCCGCCAACATGGTCCCGCCCCTGATCGTCACGTCCGCGATCATGCTCGTCGTCGGTATGCTGGCGTGCGTCGAACCAGCCCGCCGCGCCCTTCGGATCCAGCCGATCGAAGCGCTCAAGCAGTCGTGAGGAAGTAGCCGATGTGGAGCCGACGAACCGTGCCCGCGCTGATGACCTCGATCGTCCTGGGGCTGGCGGTGACCATGGCCGCGGCCGCGGACCCATCCTTCAAGCGGATGGCGGACGGCAAGGAGTGGACGACGACCAACGTCGACGTCGACGTGGCGCCGTCCTCCTGCTACGACGGATCGGCGGAGAACTGCCGAAAATACGGGAGGCTCTACACCTGGGCCGCGGCGCGGCGAGCGTGTCCGGCGCTCGGGAACCGTTGGCGCCTGCCGACCAACGACGAGTGGCGGCGGCTGGGCGTGGCCTACGGCGGCCTGCGGGAAGACACTGCCGACAAGGGGCGCGCCGCCTACGAGGCGCTGATCGCCGGGGGCTCGTCCGGCTTCGACATCGTGTTCGGCGGCGGACGCAGCGACCAGGACCCGCAGTACCAGCGCATCGACGCGCACGGGTTCTACTGGACGGCCACCGAAACGGGCGCGGCGACGGCCTGGTTCTACAACTTCGGGCGAAACGGCGTCTCGATGAACCGCCACGCCGACGGCGAGAAGCTGGGTGCGTTCGCCGTCCGGTGCATCCGCGACTGACGCGCCAACCGGGCCGATCGATGGCCGCGCGGTCGATCAATCGGCGCGCAGCGCGACCATCGGATCGATGCGCGAGGCGCGGCGCGCCGGCAGGTAGCCGGCGACGAGCGCGACGACGGCGAGCACCGCGGCCATCGCCGACGAACGTCTGCGGATCGCGGGCGGTCACGCCGAACAGCAGGCCGGACGGCGCTGCGGGCCAGCAGCCAGGAGGCGCCGGCGCCGAGCGCCAGCCCGATGGCGGCGAGCCGCAGCGTCTGCCCGACGATGCTCGCCTGGACGTCGCGGGCGGTCGCGCCGAGCGCCATGCGGATGCCGATCTCCTGCGTGCGCTGGCTGACCGAGTACGAGATCAGCGCGTAGATGCCGAGCGAGGCCAGCGCCAGCGCGAACAGCGCGAAGCCGCCGAGCAGCAGCACCGTGAAGCGGCGCGGCGACGTCGACCGATCGACGATCTGCTGCAGCGTCCGGAAGTCGTTGCCGGCCAGGTTGGGCGCGATCGGCGCGAGGGCGGTGCGCAGGGTCGACGCCGAGCTGCGCGGTCGGCAGGCTCGAGCGCACGACGAGGTAGGCGCCGGCGAGGTCGTTGCACTGGCGCGCCGGCATGTACATCTCGTTGCCGGACGGCTGCTCGAGCGACAGATGCCGCACGTCGCCGACGACGCCGACCACGCGGCGCTCCTTGGCGCTGCAGCGCGCCGCTGATGTACTGGCCGATCGGGTTCTGCCCCGGCCACAGCGCGTCGGCCAGGGTCTTGTTGACCAGCATGACCGGCTCGGCGCCCGGCCCGTCGCTCGCCGTCAGGTCGCGACCGGCCAGCACCGGCATGCCCATCGCCGCCGGGTAGCCCTCGGTGACGACGCGGACGAAGGCCAGCGGGATACGTGGCCGCGCTCGTAGGTGACGCCCTTGGCGCCGGCGCCCCAGGTGCGATTGCGTCCGAGCGGCAGCGCGTCGGTGATCGCCGGCGCGCTCGATGCCCGGCGCCTGCGCCGACGCGCCGCAGCACGTCGTCGAGGTAGGCGAGGCGCTGCTCCGGCGTCGTGACGCGGCTGTCGGGATCGACGCGGATCGTCGCGCTGCGGGCCGGCTCGAAGCCCATCTTCACGTCGAGCACCGCGGACCAGGCTGCGGATCAGCAGGCCGGCGCCGACCAGCAGCACGCAGGCGAAGGCGATCTCGGAGACGACCAGCGCGTTCCGCACCCAGGTGCGCTCGCGGCCTTCGGTGGATCCGCGGGTCGCGTCCTTCAGGGCACGGCCCATGCCGGCGCCGGAGGCGTGCAGCGCCGGCGCCACGCCGAAGACGATGCCGGTGATCGAGCGTGACGACGACCGTGAAGGCCAGCACCGCGCCGTCCAGGCGCACGTCGCGGAGCAGCGGGATGCTGACGGCGTCGAGCTGCGTGAGCAGCCGCGTACCGGCGAACGCCAGCGCCAGGCCGAGGATCGCGCCGGCCGAGGACGAGCACGAGGCCCTCGGTCAGCATCTGCGCCGAGCAGCCGCCCGCGTCCGGCGCCGAGCGACATGCGGATCGCGATTTCCTTCTGCCGCGCCGCCGTCCGCGCCAGCAGCAGGTTCGACAGGTTGGCGCAGACGATCAGCATGACCATCCCGACGGCGCCGGCCAGCACCATCACCGCGAGCCGGATGTTGCCGCTGACGTGGTCGGCCAGCGGCCGGACGAGGCCGATGAAGTCGTTGCGCTCGGGATGCTCCCGCCGCATCTGCGGCGCCAGCGTGGTGACCTCGGCGTGGGCCCGGGCCGCCGTCACGCCGGGCTTCAGCCGGCCGATCATCGCCATCGTGTTGCCCCAGCGATTGGTCTCCGGGCTCAGCGGGAACGGGAAGATAGAGATCGAAGCGGCTGCCCGGGCGCGAAGACCGTGGCGAAGTCGAACGACGCCGGCAGCACGCCGACCACCGTGTGCGGCTCGTCGTTGATGACGATCGACGACCCGACGATGCGCGGATCGCGGTTGAAGCGCCGCTCCCAGACCGCGTGCGCCGAGCATGACCGCCTTGGGCCCCTTCCAGGCGCTCTCCTGGGCGTTGAACGAGCGGCCGAGCAGCGGCTTCACGCCGAGCACGTCGAAGAAGTTCTCCGACACCGGGACGCCGCTCAGCCGCTCGGGCTCGCCGCGGCCGCTCAGCAGGTTGTCGCCGACGCCGTAGAAGGCGAAGTAGCCGGCGACGGCCGACATCGTCTGCGTCTTCTCGCGCAGGTCGAGCAGGTAGCCCGACCTGCGTCGTCTGGCCGGACAGGCCGGGGGCGTCGCGATTGGCGATCCACACCAGCTCGGACGGCCGCGCGAACGGCAGCGGCCGCAGCAGCAGCGTGTTCACCACGCTGAAGACCGTCGCGCTGGCGCCGATGCCGAGCCCGGCGATCAGGATGGCGAAGACGGCGAAACCGGCGTCGCGGCGCAGGGTCCGGACGGTGTAGCGGAGATCCTGGAGCAGGTGCGGGAAGACCATGGTCTCCGGGCTTGGACGGCAGCAGCGCCGTGAAGGTTGCTTCGAGCCGCGGGTGGGTGGGCGGCCGCCCGTCAGCTCAGCCCCGCGCATGCCGGATCACGGTGAACCCTTCATCGTCGGCGGGATCCTGGAACAGGGCGGTGATACGCGCTAACATTGTCGCCTATGACCAGGCCGCTGCTGCTCGCGCTGGTGACGGCCGTCATGTCTGCGGGGGCCGGGCCGGACGCGCAGGCGCCGCCGGCGGAGCTGCGCTCGCTCCACCTTCGGCAGACCGTCGAGGGAGGTGACGATTTCGTGTTCGTCGAGCCCGTCGGTCCCGACGTCCGCGTGCGGGCGGTCCGTGTAGCTCGCGTCAACCAGCATTGCCCGTCGCGGCAGGTGCAGGCCGCTGAAACGACGCTCCGCGGCACCACCGTTCAGGCCGTCGCGCCGCGGTACCGATCTGCTCGATGACGCAGGCTCGTATCGATCAGGCCCATTCGCGGGTGCCGCGCTGGCAGCCGATCGACGCCCGCGGCGGTGTCGAGGCCGATCGCCGCCGTCTGCGGCACGGGATGATCGCGAGTTCGTGTCCGCACGCCGCCGTTCCCGATCGCGATGCCCTCGAGCGGGAAGCGCCCGACGTCGCCGCGGTGTGGAGCGATCCTGCCGCGCGTGCGCGCCCTCGTCGCTGGACAGCGTCGGGCCGAGCCGTTCGCCGGCGCCGACCGACGGACGTGATGGCGCGGCGCGTGTCGCTCGGCACCGCCGTCGTGCCCGCGATGCTCAGCGGCAAGTACGGGCAATACCTGTCGTCCGACCCTGGCCGCGCTATTCCGGCCCTCCGGCCGGGCGCCATCCCACGTTCGTCGAGCTCGTCGATGCCGACACCTTGGCGCTCCCAGGCGTATACCGCGCCAGTCATGCCGCAGATCGCCATCAGCGCCCGCGTGTTCGGCGACGTGTCGGCTGCGGCTGGCCGTCGAGCCCACCGACGGTTCGGTCACGAACGTCGACGTGGTCAACGGGCCGCGCGCTCCTGCACGCCGCGGCGGCTTCCGCGGCGAAGAACTGGCGATTCGCGGCTGGCGGCGGCCCGGCGCGCTCGTCGACGCCACTGTCCGTTTCCGGTTGCGGTGTGGCTGAGCGGGCGCACCGTCGCCACCGTATTACTGGCGTGTCGGCGGTGGTGCCGGCGGCCGGCCAGTCGACGCGCTTCGGCGTCGCGGAAGCTGGTCGCCGATGTCGGCGGCGTCCCGCTGCTCGAACGGACGCTCGCCTCGCTGCTGCAGGCGGGGGTCGAGCGCGTGATCGTGGTCGTCCGCGCCGGCGACGACTTCGACGCCGTGCCCTCGCTGGCCGACAGCGCGCGTGACCACGATCGTCAACCCGGACCCGACGCGCGGCATGTTCTCGTCGATCCAGACCGGCCTGGCGATCGCCGGGCGGCGACGTCGTGCTGGTGCTGCCGGCCGACATGCCGTTCGTGCCGGCCTCCGCCATCGCGGCGGTCGCCGCCCGGGCCGCCGAAACGGGATCGGTCGTGGTGCCCGTCCACGACGGCCGCAACGGCCATCCGATTGCCATTCCGAGGCCGCTCTGCGATCGGCTGCTCACGCTGGCGCCGACCGGCGACCCTGAAGGACGGCCTGGCTGGATTCGGATCGGCGACGATTCGGCTCGACGTCGGCGACGCGGGCGTCCTGCGCGACGTCGACGTGCCGGCCGACCTCGCCCCTACACGAGCCCTAGGACCGAACGCGCCGGGCATGAAGCGGAAGAAGAAGCCGGCCACCGTGTAGGTCAAGAGCACCAGGCCGGCGACGGCGTGCTGCACCGCGTCGCGGCCGACGAACGCGCCCACCGCGTAGAGCCCGATGGTCCAGATCTGGACGGGACGGTACGGGGTCCACAGCGGCTCGGCGCCCACGATCCAGCCGTCGGCCATGACCAGCCCCGAGAAGACGCACATGACGGCCATGAACGGGACGCGGATCCGCTCGAACTCCGACGCCACACCGTGCTTCACGTCCTCTGGGTCGGTCGAGACGAGGAGGCTCGCCGCCACGTGCAGGAGCGTCGGCGCCAGCAGCAGGTAGAAGAAGTGCGGGAAGCGCCATTGGGCACTCCGCAGATCCCACAGAGACCACCAGTAGATCGCGGCCAGCAGGAAGAGGCTGGCGGCCCACACGAGCACCAGCGGCTCGAGCCGGACGCGCCCCCGGAGCCTGACCAGCGCGGCGATGCCGCTGACGAGATGCGTGACGCCGATGGCCAGCACCAGCGACACCATCACCAGGATGAAGTTGAAGATGTCGCTCATGCTCGTCGTCTCGAACGCCCTCACAGCGCAGCAACGGCCTCGATCGCTGCATCGACAGCCGAGCGACGGCCTCGATCCGGCGCCTCCCGATCCGCCGCCGCGGATCAGGCCCAGGAATAGCCGCTCTTCGCCATCGGCAGATCGCGGAGCCGCGCCCCGCTGGCGGCGAAGATCGCGTTGCCGATGGCGCCGAGCACCGGCGGCAGCGCCGGCTCGCCCAGCCCGGTGACCGGGTTGTCGGTCTCGAGGAAGTGCGCCTCGATGACCGCCGGCGCGTGCGGCATCCGGGTCGGCTGGTACTGGTGGAAATTGCTCTGCATCACCCGGCCTTTGTCGATCGTGATCTCCCAGTTCATGAGCAGGCTCATCGCCTCGATGACGCTGCCCTGGACCTGGTTCTCCGCGTTGAGCGGGTTGATGATCTGCGCCCCGATGTCGCCGGCGACCACGACCCTGTGGATGGTGACGGCCTTGGCGGCGCTGACGCTGACGTCAGCGACGGCGGCGAAGTAACCGCGATGACTGAAATGACAGCCGACGCCGAGGCCGCGGCCCTTGGCCGGTTTGGCCTTGCCCCATCCCGACTTGTCGCGCGCCAGCTGCAGCACGCCCTTCATGCGGTCGGCGTTGAGCGGCGTCGGCGCGGGGCGCCCGTCCGCCTGCGCCGGCAGGGCGATCACCGGCGTGCCGAGCAGGTCGAGCCGGAACTGCAGCGGATCCTTCTTCGCCGCGTGCGCGAGCTCGTCGATGAACGACTGCATGACGTAGGCGAGCGCGTTGCTGCCCGGCGCGCGCATCGCGCCGGTCGGCACGCCGAGCGGCATCATCGTCATGCCCAGCCCGAGGTTCGGCACGTAGGCGGCCGGGAACTCGACCGGGCCCATGCCCGCCGTCGCCGCGGTCTGCTTGCCGTTGCCGTAGGTCACGAAGTGGTCGCGCCAGGCGACCAGCTTGCCGGCGGCGTCGACGCCGCCCTTCAGGTAGTGGAAGCCGCCCGGCCGGTAGAGGTCGTGCGCCATGTCGTCTTCACGCGTCCACAGCAGCTTGACCGGCGCGCCGTTGACGACCTTGGCGATCCACGCCGCTTCGACGATGTAGTCGTTGTACAGCCGGCGACCGAAGCCGCCGCCGCCGCGCAGCTGGTGCAACGTCAGGTCGGCCGGGGCCACGCCGATGATCTTGATCAGCGCGTTGAGCGCGGCACCGGGCGTCTGGCTCGGCGCCCAGACTTCCAGCTTGCCGTTCTCGAACTTCGCCGTGCACACCTCGGGCTCGAGCTGCGCGTGCGAGACGAACGGGTAGGAGTAGGCGCCTTCGGCCTTGGCCGGGGCAGCGGCCAGCGCCGCGTCGACGTCGCCGTCCTGCCGGATCCACTGCGCCGGCGGCTGCGGGGCGAGCTCCGCCGCCTTGGCGGCGAACCCGGCCGCTGCTCTGCGACGCCGTCGGCCCTTCGTCCCAGACCACCTTCAGCTTGGCGCGGCCGTCTTCGCCTGATACCAGGTGTCGGCGACGATGGCCACGCCGGCGACCAGGGTGTTCGGATCGCCGACGCCGTCGACGACGAAGGCGTGCTTCACGCCGGGCAGCGCCTTGATCTCATCGAGGTTGGCGCTGGTCACCTTGCCGCCGAACACCGGGCACTTCTCGAACACCGCCGACAGCATGCCGGGCAGCGTGAAGTCGATGGCGAAGACCGGCTGGCCGGTGACGATCTTCTTGATGTCGACGCCGGGCACCTTGGTGCCGATGATCTTGAAGTCCTTCTTGTCCTTGAGCTTCACCGTCGCCAGATCCGGCGGCGGCAGGACCGCGGCCGTGGCCGCGATCTCGCCGTAACCGACGGAGCGGTTCGAGCCGGCGTGCTTCACCTGACCCGACGCCGTCGTGCACTCGCCCGGCGGCACGTTCCAGGTCGTCGCGGCGGCGGCGATCAGCATCTGCCGGGCGGCGGCGCCGACCTGTCGCATCGGCGTGTAGTTGGTCGGGGTGCCGGTGCTGCCGCCCGCCGACTGCGGGCCGTACTTCACCGGGTCGACGTCGGCCTGCTCGTAGCTGACGACGTTCCAGTCGACGTCGAGCTCGTCGGCGAGCAGCATCGGCAGGCTGGTCCGGATGCCCTGCCCGACCTCCGGGTTCTTGGCGGTGAGGATCGACCTTGCCGTCCGGGCAGGATCTTGATGAACGCGTTCGGCGAGAGCGGAGGCGGCGGGGGCGGCGGCGTGCCGCCCTGCTGCGCCTCGAGGACGGGCGGCAGGTAGAAGCCGATGAGCACGCCGCCGCCGGCGAGCGCGGAGATCTGGAGGAACGATCGGCGATGCATGGGTGCGGTCATGGTCGGTTCCTCGCTCAGCGCGGCGTGACGGTGGCCGGCTGTTTCGCCTCGGCGGACGCGCGCTGCGAGGTCCGGCTGCGCGTGGCGGCGTCGTGGATGGCGGCGCGGATGCGGACGTAGGTGCCGCAGCGACAGAGGTTGCCGGCCATCGCCGTGTCGATGTCGGCGTCGGTCGGGTTCGGCTTCTTCACCAGCAGCGCGGCGGCGCTCATGATCTGGCCGGCCTGGCAGTAGCCGCACTGCGGCACGTCGTGGGCCAGCCAGGCCTGCTGCACCGGATGCGTGGCGTCGGCCGAGAGCCCCTCGATGGTGGTGATCTTCTTGGCCCCGACCATCGAGACGGGCGTCACGCAGGCGCGGGTCGGCTCGCCATCGAGGTGGACGGTGCAGGCGCCGCACTGCGCCATGCCGCAGCCGAACTTGGTGCCTTTCAGGTCCAGCGCATCGCGCAGGACCCAGAGCAGGGGCATCTCCGCCGGGACGTCGACGGTCGTGGCACGGCCATTCACGGTCAGGGTATAGGGCATATGGGGGCTCCGGAAGGCTCAAGTATTAGAGTAGGGGTGAGGCGCGCGCAAGGCCTCAATCGGCGCGTCCAACCGTCTCCGACCATGGCATCGCCCTTCATCCGCATGCACGAACTCGCCACGGCGGGCGTCCCGTTCGCAGTGGCCACCGTCGTGCGGACCCAGGGCAGCACGCCGCAGGTGGTCGGCGCGAAGCTGGTGCTCACCGGCGCGGCGGGCGAACGGCCGCTCGGCACCCTCGGCGGCGGCTGCGTCGAGGCGGACGCCATCGACGCGGCGACACACGTCCTGACCGGCTTGCCGGCCTCGCTGCGCGAATACCAGCTCACCGAGGAACTGGCCTGGAACACCGGGCTGGTCTGCGGCGGCACCATGTGGATCCTGGCCGAGCGCGGCGCCGGCGGGGCGTGGCCGGCGCCCGTCGACGGCATCGACCCCTTCGCGGCCGCCGCGACGGCCGCGGCCGGCGGTCCCCCGGTCGCGTTCGTGTCGCTCTTCCTACGACAGGGCCGCGCCCTGCGCTTCGACGGGCGGGCGCTGGTCCTCGCCGGCGGGCGGATGCTCGGGACGCTCGGCTCGCGCCAGCAGGACGAGCGGGCCCGCGACGCCGGCATCGAGCAGATGCGGCACGGCACCGCCCGGCTCGTCGCCCTCGACGACGGGCGCGAGCTGCTCGTCGAACCGGTGACCAGCCGGCCGCAGCTGGTGATCGCCGGCGGCGGCCACGTCTCGCGGGCCATCGCCCGCCAGGCCCGCCTCCTCGACTTCGACGTCGTGGTCATCGAGGATCGACCCGGAGTTCGCCGATCCGGTCCGCTTCGACGGCGCCACCGTCCTGAGCGGCGACCTGATGCCGACGATCGCGTCCTTCGACTACGCCGCGCTCTCCTACCTGGTCGTGGCCACGCGCGGACACAAGCTCGACGCCGACTGCGTCACCGCCGCCGTCGGGACACGTGTGCCCTACATCGGGCTCCTCGGCAGCCGGCGCAAGACGGTCCTCATCGCCGACATGCTGCGCGAGCAGGGCGTCGACGAGTCACGCATCGCCGCGATCCATGCGCCGGTCGGCCTCGATCTGGGCGGCCGCACGCCGGCGGAGATCGCGCTCTCGGTGCTGGCCGAGATCACCCAGCTGCGCTACCAGGGCACCGGTCGACCGCTGCGCGAGCGCTGAGTGTCGCGCACACGCGCCCTCACCGTGTGCTCGTGAGCTCCATGGCGACGCTCGATTCCGCCACACGCGAGCGCGAATACTCGCCCAGCTCGGTCATCGGCGGTGACTACGCGCCGTTCCTCGACCGCTACCGGCGCGAGAGCGAGCACGCGCGCCGGACGTTGCCCGTGCAGCGCGACCTGCGCTACGGTCCGTCGCCGCGCGCGCTGATCGACTACTTCCCAGCGCCGGCCGCGGCGCGGCGGCCCGGGCTGCTGGTCTACTTCCACGGCGGCTACTGGCAGGAGCTGTCCAAGGACGATTCGGCGTTCCTCGCGCCGGCCTGGCACGCGGCCGGCTTCGCGCACGCGGTGGTCGGCTACACGCTGGCGCCCGAGGCACGCCTGCCGGCGATCGTGGACGAGTGCCGGGCGGCGATCGCGTGGCTGCACGCGCAGGCCGACGCGCTGGGCTTCGATCCGGCGCGCATCGTCGCGGCCGGCAGCTCCGCCGGCGCCTACCTGGCCGCAGCCTGCGTCGACGCCGCGCCGGCGCCGCTGCGCGGCATCGTGCCGGTCTCCGGCATCTTCGACGTGGCGCCGCTCATCGGCACGTCGATCAACGACGCGCTCGGCCTGGACGCGGCGACCGCCGCCGCACTGGATCTGCTGCCGCCGGCGCCGACAGCGCCTCGCCGTTTCTGCCCCGCCGTCGTCGCCTGGGGTGAGATCGAAACGGCCGCGTTCAAGGCGCAGAGCCGGGCCTTCGCGGCACGGCTCGCGGCCGACGCGCGTGCCGTGCACGACGCTCGAGATCGCCGGCCGCAACCACTTCGACGTGATCCTCGAGCTCGGCGACCCGGCGTCGCCGCTGTTCGCCGCCGCGCGGACGCTCTTCGGGGCCGCGTCGCGCGACGCCTACGTGACGGCGGCGCGGGCCTGGAAACGCGCCTCGCGCCACTCGCCGGACTCGAGCACCTGCACCAGGCGATCGATCGCGTCCCAGACGTCGACGAAGCGCGTGTAGAGCGGCGTGAACCCGAAGCGCAGGATGTCCGGCGCGCGGAAGTCGCCGACCACGCCGCGGGCGATGAGCGCCTGCATCAGCGCGTGACCGCCCGCCGCGTGCGCCAGGCTCACCTGGCTGCCCCGCTGCCCTGGCTCGCGCGGCGTCACGATCGACACGCCATGGCCGGCGCAGCGGGCGTCGACCAGCGCCATGAACAGGTCGGTCAGGGCCAGCGACTTGCGGCGGATCGCCGCCAGCCCGCCGACGGGCTCGGCCGCCAGCACGGTGTCGACGCCGCAGTCGAGCGCGGCCAGCGACAGGATGGGCGGCGTGCCGCAGAGGAAGCGCGCCACGCCGGGCGCCGGCCGATAGGTCGGCTCGAACGCGAAGGGATCGGCGTGGCCGAACCAGCCGGCGAGCGGCTGGCGCCAGCCCTCGGCGTCCATGCGGCTGGTGTGACGCGGATGCGCCCAGAGGAAGGCCGGGGCGCCGGGGCCGCCGTTCAGGTACTTGTAGCCGCAGCCGACGGCGAAGTCGGCGGCGCCATCCGGCGTGCCGTCGCCGTGCAGCTGCACCGGCACGGCTCCGGCCGAATGCGCCAGATCCCACACGATCAGCGCACCGGCGGCATGCGCCGCGCGCGTCAGCGTCAGCATGTCGTGCATGCGGCCGGTCCGATAGTGGACGTGGGTCAGCAGCACGACCGCGGGGCGATCGTCGATCGCCGCCGGCAGGTCCGCCGGCATCGACCAGGCGCAGCTCGCAGCCCTGCTGACGCGCCAGCGGTGTCCGCGATGTAGAGGTCGGTCGGAAAGTTCGTGCGCTCGGAGAGCACGACGCGGCGGCGGCGCGATCCTGCCCGTTGGCGATGTGCAGCGCCGACGCCAGCGCCTTGTGCAGGTTGATCGAGGTCGAGTCCGCAACGGCGACCTCGCCCGGGCCAGCCCCGACGAGCGGCGCGATCTTGTCGGCGATCCGCTGGGCGAGCGTGATCCAGCCGGCCCCGTCCGAGCCGTCGGCCGCATCGTCGCGCCGGCACTGTTCCAGCTGCGGACGAGGCCCTGGCCCCACGCCTCGTCGACGACCTGCCGCATCCGCGCGGCGGTCGCGCGCGGCAGCGGTCCGAGCGAGTTGCCATCGAGGTAGACGAGGCCGTCGGCGTCGGCGGCGTCGAGGGCGAACTGGGCCCGCAACGGCGCCAGGGCGTCGGCGCGGTCGAGGGCCAGGCACGCGTCTCGGGTCGAAGGCGGCGACATGCTCCGAGGAACTTAGCATTGCGGCTGCTAAGCTGGCCGCCCATGTCGAGATCCCCCGCCGCTGCCCCGACGCCTTCGGCCGACGCCAAGGAACCGCTGCTCCGGGCCATCGGCACCGTCGCGCTCGCCGCTGGCATCGTCAACATCACCGTCGGCGGCGGCATCTTCCGGCTGCCATCGAGCGTCGCCCAGTCGCTGGGCGCGGCGGCGCCGCTGGCCTACGTCGTCTGCGCGGTGGCGATGGGGCTGATCGTCCTGTGCATCGCCGACGCCGGCAGCCGCGTGCCGCTCACCGGCGGCCCGTACGCCTACGTCGGCGTCGCCCTCGGCCGCTACGCGGCGTTCCTCTCCGGGGTGATGCTGTGGCTGCTCGGCCTGTTCGCCAGCGCCGCGGTGGCCACGGTGTTCGCGGCCAGCGTCGGGGGGCTGGTGCCGGCGCTCGCCCCGTACCGGCCCGGCGTCCTCGTCGTGACGTTCGCCTTCTGGACGCTCATCAACCTGCGCGGCGTCGCCCTCGGCGCGCGGCTGAACACCATCGCCACCGTCGCCAAGCTGCTGCCGCTGCTGCTGATCGCCGTGGGCGGGCTGTTCTACGTGCAGCCGGATCACCTCACCGTGTCGGCGTGGCCCTCCGCCGCCGACGTCGCCCGCACGTCGCTGCTGCTGGTGTTCGCCTTCGCCGGCGTCGAGATCGGCGCTGGCGCCGAGCGGCGAAGTGCGCGACACCGCGCGCACGGTCCCGCAGGCGATCGGGCTGGCCATGCTCGGCATCACGGCTGCTCTACATCTCGCTGCAGCTGTCGGCGCAGGGGATCCTCGGCGGCGCGCTCGGGGCGTCGCCGACCCCGCTGGCCGATGCCGCCGGCGCCGCGTTCGGCGGCTGGGGCCGGGCGCTGCTGCTCGCCGGCGCCGCCATCTCGATGTTCGGCTACCTCGGCGGCATGACGCTGTCGGTGCCGCGCGTCGTGTTCGCGCTCGCCCGCGACGGCTACCTGCCGCGCGCCCTCGCCGTCGTCCATCCGACCTATCGGACGCCGCAGGCGGCGATCGTCGTGCAGTCGCTGCTGGCGCTGGCGCTCGCCATCACCGGCACCTTCGAGCCGCTCGCGATCCTCGCCAACGCGTCGGCGCTGGCGCTCTACCTCGGCTGCGCGGTGGCGGCGTGGCGGCTGCGAGCGACGGCGCGGGCAGCGACGGCGGTGCGCGGCTGCCGCTGGCCGGCGTCGCGCCGTTCCTGGCCGATCCCGGTGATCCTCTGGCTGCTCACCGGGCTGACCCGATCCGAGTGGATCGCCTTCGGCGGCTGCGTCGCGGCGGCATCGGTCGTCTACGTGATCGCGACCGCCCGACGTTGAGTCGGCCGGCGGCCGCTGCGCTAGTCGGCGCCGGTCAGCCAGCGGACCGCGGCGGCGCGGTCGTCGTAGAAGACGCGGTAGTCGCCGTCGCCGAACGCCAGGCGGGCCAGGTAGGCCAGCTTGGTGTCGGAGACGACGATGGCGCGCTTCAGCCGGATGGCACCGAGCTGATCGTCCAGCAGGCGCTGCGACCACGGCACGTCCACGGGCGGCGCCGTCATCTCCAGCGTGTCGTAGAGGACGCGCGCCCGCCGGCCTCGCCGGCCAGACGGAGCACCTGCTCGTGAGTCGACCGCAGCAGCGCCTCCGTCGGCTCGCCGCGGAAGCGCGCCACCACCACGTCGCCTTCGAGCCCACCGACGCCTCACCCACGCTCATCGCCTCTCGCTCATGCGTCTTCTGGACGGTGCGGGCTGGATGATACAACTGGCGGCATGCTTCCACATGATGGCCGGCCGGCGCACGCATGAGCGCCCGGCCGCCCCTGGTGATGCAGGCCGGAACCTGGACGACGCACTACGCCCTGCTCGGTCGCGGCGTCGGCTTCAACGGGCGCGGCCGCATGTACGTCGGCGCCACCCTGCTCGGCCGCGTGCCTCGCCGCGCCATCGCCGCGACCGCAGCGGGCCGGTGGTGGCTGATGCACTGCGGCCGGACTTGGAACGTGCGGACGGCGATCGACTACCCGTCGCTGGCCGACGCCCAAGGCCGCCGCCGAGCGTCGCTACCCCGCATCGGCGACCCGCTGGCTCCGCACCGGCTACACGCGGGCGCGTGCCGAGGCCTACGTCGACCGGGCCAGCCGCGGCCGCAGCTGCAGCTTCTGCGGCCGGCGGCCCGACCAGTTCAACGAGCAGATGTTCGTCGCCAAGAAGAACGCGGCCCGCGTCTGCGACGTCTGCGTCGATCGCTTCACGTCGCTGCGGGCGACGTACGCACGGCCGACGAGCAGCAGGAGCGCCTCCTCAACACGGTGTCCGCGGACCGGCCGGTCCGCTTCGTCCTCCGCTCGCGGTTCCTCGCCCTGCTCGATCTCGCGACGTTCGACCGCCACCGCGAGGCGCTCGCAGGCGATGGCCGCCGCTCGACGCGGATGGCCGGCGGCGCGCGCTGGTCGCGCTGGCGCCGCGCGGCGTCGCCGTGCACGAGCTCGTCGCCGTTCACGCCGGGGCTGTACCGTGTTCGCCCTGCCGACCTCGAGCCTGTCGCGCGGACGCGCGCCGCGACATCGTCGCCGTCGACAGCGGCGCGGTCGTGCTGGCCGACCTCGACGCCCTGCCCGCCGTCGCCGAGGCCCTGACGCAGACGCGATACGATGCCCTGTCCGGCAACACGGATCGCGGGGCGACGGCGCTGTTGTTGTTGCAGGCCTTCGACATGCTGCCGCGCTTCGCCGTACTGCAGGGCCGCCCCCGCCGGGCGTTCTCGGGACACGGCCGGTTTCGGCTGCGGCCGGGCGCGCCCGTGCTCGTCAGCCGCGCACACGTGAACACGACCACCGCATCGGAATCGCCATGACCGAACAGGAACGCCACCAGCTCGATCGCGACGGCTACGTCGTGCTCGAGGACGCGATGGGCCCGGAGCTGCTGCACGCGCTGCGCGAGGCGATCGTCGCCCAGTTCGAGAAGGAAGGCGACCAGGCCGGGCACGAGTTCAAGACCGAGGAGCACGCCAGGCGCCTGGCCAACCTCGTCAACAAGGGCGAGGTCTTCCGGCGGGCGATCGCGCTGCCGCGCGTCCTCGACGGCGTCCGCCACGTGCTCGGCGCCGACGCCAAGTTGAGCAGCCTGAACGCCCGCTCGGCCGATCCGCACAGCGAGGACGGCCAGCCGCTGCACGTCGACATGTCGGCGCTGCCCGACGAGCGCGGCTACTGGGTCTGCAACACCGTGTGGCTGCTCGACGACTTCACCGCCGAGAACGGCCCGACGCGGATGGTGCCGGGCTCGCACACCTGGGGGACACGGCCGCAGGACGTCCTCGCCGATCCGATGGCGCCGCACCCGCGACGAGATCCTGCTGATCGGCAAGGCCGGCAGCATCGCGGTGATGAACTCGCACCTGTGGCACGGCGGCACCGCCAACCGCACGGCCGCGCCGCGGCTGGCGATGCACGCCTTCTACTGCCGGCGCGACAAGCCGCAGCAGCAGTACCAGAAGCAGCTGCTCGACGCCGACGTCCAGGCCGGCCTGTCGCCCGAGCTGCGCGATCTGCTGGCCCTCGACGATCCGCAGAACGACGCGCTCAGCGCCTCGGTCACCGTCCGCAGCTTCATGAAGTAGCGGCCCGCGGGCGCGCGTGAGAGCGCGGCCGCAAGACCAAGAAATTGGGGCCGGTATAATCCGGCCGTTGCCCACTTCGCGCCATGAGCCGGCGGGCCGGCTCACCCTCGTCGTGCTGCTGTGCAGCGCCGCGCTCCTCGCGCCGCTGGCGCTGCCGCTCCTGCGCGGCCGGGTGTTCATCTACAACGACCTGTCCTGGTTCCACCTGCCGCTCCGGCACCTCTATCAGCAGGCGCTCGAGAAGGGCGACAGCCTGCTGTGGACACCGGCGATCTTCTCGGGCCTCTACCTCCACGGCGAGGGCCAGACCGGCGTCTTCCATCCGCTGCATCTGCTCTTCTATCGCCTGCTGCCGCTGCGCATGGCGTTCAACGTCGAGCTGCTGACCAACTACGTCGGGGCGTTCGCCGGCACCTGGTGGCTCCTGCGACGTCTCCGGTTCGAGACGGTACCGGCCCTCTTCGGGGCGATGCTGATCGCCTTCAGCGGCTTCATGCTGCTCCACCACCATCACATCAACATGGTGGCGGTGGTCGCGCACCTGCCGTGGCTCCTGGCGGCGGCCGACGTCCTGCTCGTCGAGGACGACCGCCGCACCCGGCGCCTGGCCTTCGCCGCGGTGGCGCTGCTCCTGGGGTCGCAGTTCCTCATCGGGTTCCCGCAAGGCATCTGGTGGAACGGGCTGGCGCTGACCGCGTTCGCCGCGGGCCGCGGGCTCGAGACCGGGCGCTGGCGCGCCGTCCTGCCGCTGGCGGCGGCGATGGCCATCGGCGTGCTCCTCGGCGGCCTGCAGGTGCTGCCGTCGGCCGACGCCATCGCCCATTCCGATCGCGCGGCGCTCAGCCCCGCCTTCTCGCTCGCCTACTCGCTGCACCCGCTCAACCTGCTGCAGTTCTGGTCGCCGCACGCGCTCGTCGGCGGCAGCTACACGGCCGACGATCATCCGTGGCTGCACGAGTTCGGCATCTATTCCGGCGCCCTGCTGCCGGTGGCGCTTGATCTGGGTCTGGACGCGGCGTGCGGCGCTGGCGCATCGCCGCTCGCTGATCCTCTGGACCACGGTGTTCGCGGCGATCCTGCTGGTGCTGGCGCTCGGCCGCTACGGCGGCCTGGCGCAGGTGCTGGGCTACCTGCCGGTGGTCGGCTCGATGCGGGCGCCGGCCCGCTACATCGTCCTCGTGCAGTTCGCGCTGGCGCTCCTCGCGGTGGTGGCCCTCGAAGATCTGCTGGCCATCCGCGACGGCCGCGTCGCGCCCGCCAGGCCGTCGCCGGCGCTCTGGATTCCCGCGCTGCTCGGCATCGCCACCACGGCGGCCCTGAACGCGCACCTGCTGCGCTACGCGCGCCGCGAGGTCGCCAGCGTCGCGACGGCGGCTCCGGGCGTCGCCGTCGTCGCGCTCGTCACGCTGCTCGTCGTCCTGGCGGCGCGCCGCGTGCGCTGGGCGGTGCCGCTGCTGATCGTGGTCACCGCGGCCGACCTCGGCCTCTACGGCATCGGCTTCGTCTACACCGACCCGGCCATCGCCATCCCGCGGCTGCTGGTCGCGATCAAGCCGGCGCCGCAGCGTCCGGCCGACAGCTACGCGGCGGCCCCGGACGACGGCCCGTTCGTCAAGAACGTGCTGGTCCTGCGCGGCTACCGCCTGACGACCGGCTACGCCGGCTTCTTCCCGGCGGCGCACCATCCGCTCAACGGCTCCGAATCGAGGCGGCTGGGTGGCACCCTGTGGACGTTCACGCCGGAGGGCCTGCGCCGGCAGGACGGCGGCGGCGTGGCGCGGGCGCGGCTCCTCGATGCGGACGGACGGGAGGCCGGCGGCCTCGCGCAGCTGACCGATGGATCGGCCCGGGCACCTCGCCGCGGCGGTGCGCGTCGAGGCGCCCCTGACGCTGGCGTTCACCGAGCGCTTCCACCACGGCTGGACGGCGACCGCGGACGGACGGCCGATCGAGACCGTGCGCGTCGAGGGCGACTTCCTCGGCTGCCGCGTCGATCCGGGCGTGCGGCAGGTCGAGCTGCGCTTCGCGCCGCGGAGCTTCCGCAACGGCGTCCTCGTCTCGATCGCCGGCGCCGTCCTGCTCGCCGGCACCGTGTTCGTCTGGCCGCGCTGACGCCGCGCGTCTGCCATAGTGACGGGCGTGGCCCGGCAGGCGCTTCAGCGATGGGACGCGCTTCGCCATCGTCCGCGACGTCGCCCGGACATGGCCGGACGTCGAGGCGGCGATCAAGTACGACGGCTCGCCCGTGCTGCGCTGCCGCGGCTGCTTCATGGCCGGCATGGCGCTCGACACCGTCGCCGAGCCGGACACGCTCGTCGTGCGCGTCGATCGCGGCGACCGGCAGCTCCTCCTCGACGACGCGCCGCAGACCTACTACCTCACCGCGTACCACGACCCGCATCCCGTGGTGCTGGTCCGTCTGGCGCGCATCGATCGCGACGCGCTCCGCGACCTGCTGGCGATGGCGCGGCGGGCGACGCTGCTGAAGGCGCCGGGCGGCGGCGCGAGGCTCATCCAGGCCCTTCGCGAGCGCTGAGCCCCCAATCGCCGCGCCGCCGCGTTGTGGTACATTTCGGCCGCGTGACCCGACCGGCCCTGCCCTCCGACACCCGTCAGCCGAGCCTCGCCAGCGACGCCGAGGCAGCCAAGCGCTACTTCGGCAGCTTCGCCGACGACTACCAGCAGGCCTTCGTCGGCGGCGGCCGGAACCCGCTCCACGCCGTCGCCAACCGCTTCTTCCGGCGCAAGACGTTCGTCATGCGCACCGAGATCGTCGGGCGGATGCTGGAGGAGATGGGCGTGCGCGGGTCGCACGTCGTCGAAATCGGCTCCGGCACCGGCGAGGTGTCGTTCGAGGCGGCGCGCCTCGGCGCGGCCAGCGTCACCGGCCTCGACATCGCCGAGACGATGGTAGCGACGGCGACGGCCGCTGCCAAGGCGCGTGGCCTGCAGGATCGGGTGACGTTCCAGGTCGCCGACGTGCTGACGGCGCCGGTGCCGGCGGCCGACTTCGCGCTGCTCGTCGGCGTCATCGAGTACTACGCCGACCTGCCGGGCCTGATGGCGCGCGTCCTGCCGCACGTCCGCCGCGGCGTGGTCATCGCCGACACGCGCGGGCCGCTCTGGCGTCGCACGATCCGCTACGCGCTGGCCCGCTTCAAGGACTTCCACCTCTACTACCGCTCCCCGGACGCGGTGGCCGCCGCCCTGCGCGACGGCGGCTTCGTCGAGCGCGAGCGGCACCTGGGTCACTCGTTCTCGGTGCTCTGCTTCACGCGCCGCGAGGCGTCGGCCGGCGCCCCGCCGGCGCGCTGACCGGACGGCGACGGTGGCCCCCGTGCCCGACCGCCCCGACTCCGGGCATCGCGTGGCGATGTCGGTCGACCTCGAGGAGTGGTTCCACTCGCGCCGCTGGATCGACGGGCAGCAGGCGCATCGCGTCCCGGACACCAGCGACGTGCTGCGCCGCATCTACGGCGCGCCAGTCCCGGCCGGCGAAGTGCTGCCGCCGACGCGTCGGCTGCTCGAGATCTTCGCCGCGCACCGCTGCCGCGTCACCTTCTTCGTGCTCGGCGAGATCGCCCAGTGGTATCCCGACCTGATCCGCGAGATCGCGGCGCACGGCCACGAGATCGCCTCGCACGGCATGCGTCACGTCGACATCCCGGTGCTCGGCCCGGAGCGCTTCGCCCTGGAGCTGGCCGAATCGCTCGACCTGCTCGAGCGCCTGAGCGGCACGCGCCCGACCGGCTACCGCGCTCCCAACCTGGTCTACCCGTCCTGGGCCACCCGGATCCTCGAGCAGCACGGCCTCGTCTATGACTCGTCGGTGGCCGTGTCGCGGGCGGTCGGCGGCAAGTACCAGGGCTGGGCCAACGCGCCGCTGTCGCCGTATCGCCCCAGCTACGACGACATCGCCGTGCCCGGCGACGCCCGCATCGTCGAAGTGCCGCTGCCCTCGTTCCCGGTGATCAACATCGCCGCCGGGTCGAGCATCTTCACCCGCGTCATCGGCTACCACTGGACCAACGTCGCGCTGACGACGCGCGTCCGCACCGGCGACACCGCCTACTACGTGCACCCGTGGGAGTTCGCCCGGCGGCCGCAGACCGAGGGGCACTGGCTGCGCAACCGGATCTTCCTGCGCCGCATGGGCCCGTGGATGGATCGCACGCTGGACCGCATCCTCGGCAACTTCGCCGGACGCATCGCGACCGTCGGCAGCGTCGCCGCCCGCTACACGGCCATGGCCGCGGCGGCCTCGCTGGCGGGCTAGTCCCCTGGAACCGGTTCCAGGGGACTGCGGTTCTCCAGCTTCTCGAACGTCGCCAGCGACGCCTCGGCGAGCGCCGTCTGCCCGGTGCGGCGGTAGGCCTGCGACAGCCGGAAGTGCGCCTGCGCGAGGGTGGGCGCCAGAGCGACCGCGGCCTTCAGCGGCACGATCGCCTCGCGCCAGCGCCGCTGTTCCGACAGCAGGATGCCGAGCTGCAGGCGCGCCTTGGCGTGTGCCGCGTCGAGGGCCGTCGCCCGGCGCAGCAGCGCCTCGACCCGCGCCAGATCGGCGGCGCCGTCCGCGGGGCCGCGCCACAGGCTCATCGCATAGTAGTACTGGCCGTCCGCGTTGCGCGGCTTCAGCGCGACGAACCGGGCGAGGCGTTCGGTGATGGCCGCGCTCTGCGCCGGCACCACGCCGTACATCTCGCCGAGGAAGACATAGGGGCGGGGATCGTCCGGCGCCAGATCGGCGGCCTTGGCGAACGACGTCACGGCGTCCTCGTGGCGACCGCGCGAGTACTGCGCGATGCCCAGGCCGATGTGCAGGCGCGCCGAGGCCGGATGCCGGCGGAGGCTGGCGATGAAGACGTCGGCGGCATCGTCGTAGGCGCGCAGCCGCAGCAGATTGTCGCCCCAGTCGAAGAGGTGGTCCTCGGTCGGCTGGAGGTGCGCGGCGCGCTGGTAGCCGACCGCAGCGGCGGCGAAATCGCCGGCCCGCGCCTCGACGTCGCCGAGCAGGTTCAGCAGCTCGCCGGTTTCCTTCGCCGCCAGCAGCCGCCGCACCTGATCGCGGGCGGCGTCGAGCGTGCCGGTCTCGAGATAGGCCACGGCCAGGTCGTAGCCGTTGGCCGGGTGGGCCGGGTCGAGCGCCCGGGCCCGCTCGAGGTGCGGGATGGCCGCGGCGATCCGGCCGGCGTGCAGATAGAACTCGCCGAGGGCGTGGCGCGCGGCAAAGGCGTCAGGGGTGCGGCGGACCGCATCGAGGAGCCGCCGTTCGACGGCAGCGTCCACGGTCGGAGCGGGAGTGGTCTGGGTCGGGTCGGTGGGCCGAGGTCCGGCGCGGGGCGCGCGGGAGGCGCCTGGGCGTGCGCGCCCTCGCCGAGCAGGGCGAGGACGAGCGCACAGGCGACGAGCGGACGAAGGATGTGGGTCACGCGTCTGGCTCCGGCGCCACCAGGATCCTATCCGGTGGCGCCGGGCCAGTCGACACGCACGCTACCAGTAGTACTTCAAGCCGATCTGCATCTGCCGCGGCGTGTTGCGCATGCTGGTGATGCTCGAGAAGTTGCGCGCGTCGCCGAAGTTCAGCGATCCGGGCAGGTTGAAGGCCGGCGTGTTGGTCAGGTTGAAGACCTCGACGCGGAACTCGGCCTTGCTCTGTCCCCAGAGACGGAACTGGCGCGCCACACCGGCATCGAGCTGCCTCAGGGGCGGCCCGGTGACCTGGCTGCGCGGTCCGCCGAGCGGGCTGAAGTCGGTCTGCCCGATCGTCGCCACCGGCGCCGGGTTGGCGAACGCGGCCGCGTTGTAGAAGTTGGTCACGTCGTTGTTGCCGGCATAGGGATCACCGACGACGAGCGCGTAACAGCCCGTCCCGCCGCCCGTCGCCGGCGTGCAGTTGACGGTCTGGGCCTGGCCGCTGTAGAACGACGCCACCCAGTTGAACCGCCAGCCGCCGAGAATCGCGCCCTTGAACGGCAGATCGAAGTTGCCGCTGGCGACCAGCGCGTGCTTGGTGTGGAAGCCGGAGAGACCGATGTCGTTCTCGAGATCCCAGCCGGCCACGTCCGGCGCCCGCAGGCCGCCGACACCGCCGCCCGAGAGCGAGTCACCGGCATTGGTCTTGGCCTCGCTCAGGGTGTAGCTGACGAGGAACTGCAGCCCCTTGTGGTAGCGACGCTGGAACTTGAGCTGCATCGAGTCGTACGAGCTGACCCCGACGGTGCGCACGAGAATCGAGTTGCGCGCGAAGTTGGGGAACTGCACGTGCTGCTGCAGGTTGGTGCCCGGCGGGAGCAGGCGCTGCACGTTGTTCACGCCGGTGAACGTCTCCAGGTTGCGGCCGCGCGTCCCGACGTAGCCGACCTCGACGGCGTGCTGGCCCGGCAGCTCGAGCTGATACATCACGTTGGCGTTGTGATACCGCGGCGTCGTGTAGTCGAACTCGACGCCGCGCAGCGTCAGCCCGTTGGCGTTGACGTTGAGGGGATCGAGCGCGATCCGGTTCGCGGGCGTCCAGTGTCGACCAGCGACCCGTCGCCGAGCCGGTTCGGCGTGGTGTCGTTCGGCGCCTGGTAGATCAGCGTGAACTGGAACGGGTAGTTGTAGCCGAGGCTGGGATTGCCGCCGCGGTTCTCGAACGCGCCGTAGAACAGGCCGTAGCCGCCGCGAATCACCTGCTTGTCGTTCAGCTGATAGGCGGCGTCGAGCCGCGGCGCGAAGTTGTTCTTCGGCATCTTGCCCAGGCCACTGCCGTACTCGTCGGTGTAGACCAGGTCGATGCCGTCCCGCTGCAGGTTGTTGACGAAGCTCTGGGACAGCGGCTTGTCACGCCACTCGGCCGGGATCAGATACTGGGCATCCGGGCCGGGCACGAAGTTGGCCTGCTCGGCCTCACGCTCCTGCTCGCGGCTGAACCAGTCCCAGCGCAGGCCGTAGTTCAGCGTCAGCTTGTTGCCGACGCGCCAGCTGTCCTGGGCGTAGGCGCCGTGGTAGGTCTTGAAGGCGTCGACGGAGCCGAACGGCGAGACCCGGATGTCGTGCATGCCGCCCAGGAAGTCGACGCCGCCCGGGACCGAGCGACGGCGATCTGCGACAGCACGAAGTGCGCCCGCGACGTGCTGTTGTCGGTGGCGTTGACCAGCGACGTGTACCGCCCGTCCCAGTAGTACTCGCCGCGCGCGTAGGGCGGCTGGGTCGAGCCGAAGAAGATGTTCTGGTACATGTAGCCGCCCTTGAAGGTGTGCGACTTGTACACCTTGGTCAGGTTGTCGCTGAACTGCACCGTGTTGCTGAAGCGCTCGCTCACCACCCAGCCGTCGTGTCCGAGCTGCGGTCAGGCCGCTCGGGCGCAGCGCCGGCAGGCCGCCGTTGCCGTCGACCTGCGGGATGCCGAGGATGCCGTAGCGGCCCGGCAGGTCGCTGGTGTCGTCGCCGCCCGGCTGCAGGCGGTTGGTGTGCTCCTTGCTCAGGCCGAAGCGCGCCTCGTTGATCAGCGTCGGCGAGAACATGTGCGTGTGGCTGGCCGCGAGCCCGTTGACGCGCACCTTCTCGTCGCCTTCGTTGAACCCGCCGCCGTCGGCGTCGCCCGTCGAACGGCGACGGCCGCAGCTTGTGGTTGTCCGAGAAGCTGTAGCGGGCGAAGAAGCGATCGGCGTTGCTGAAGTTGTGGTCGACACGGACGTCGAACGAGTGCGTGTCGTCGGTGCCCTGACGGTTGACCACGTAGTTGTTGTTCAGGCCGGCGAGGTTCGGCTCCGGGTAGAGCATCATCAGGCGCAGGGCGTCGGCACTCAGGCGGCCGGCGGGAATCTGGTTGCCGGCGAACGCGTCGCGGACGAAGCCGGCGCGGGTCGCGGCGACGCCCGTCACCGGATCGACCTGCCCGGCGGCGAGCTGCCGCGTGGTCGCCGGATCGAACACCGTGCCGCGCGGGAAGCTGCGGCCGAGGATGTCGGTGCCGGCGTTGCCGCTCTGCAGCGAGATGAGATCCGAGTAGTTGGTGAAGCCGCTGTTCCGCTGCGCCGCGGTCGGCACCGTGGTGACCCAGGTGCGCGCCTGCGAGATCAGGCTGCCCTCGTAGTCGGCGAAGAAGAACGTCTTGCCGGTCTTGATCGGACCGCCCGCCGTCATGCCGAACTGGTTCGAGACGTACTTGCCCTTCTTCAGGCCGGCCTTGTTGGCGAAGAAGTCGGTGGCGTTCAAGGCGTCGTCGCGGGCGAACTCCCACAGGCTGCCGCGGAACTGGTTGCTGCCCGACTTGAGCGTGGTGTTGAGCACCGCGCCGCCGGCGCGGCCGTACTCGGCACTGAACGAGCTGGTGAGGATCTTGATCTCGTCGACCGCGTCGACCGGCGGCTTGACGATGTAGGCGACGCCGCTCAGGAAGTCGACGTTGCTGGTGTTGTTGTCGATGCCGTCCAGCATGTAGTTGTTCTGGGCCGGCCGGACGCCGTTGGCCGAGAACATCAGCGGGGCGCGGGCGCCGGGCTGCGGCGGCACGACGCCGGTGCTGAGGCGGGCCAGGATCGTGTAGTCGCGGCCGTTGATCGGCAGGTTCTCGATGACGTCGGAGCCGAGCGTCTGGCCGACGGTCCCGGTGCCGGTTTCGAGGAGCGGCACCGACGCGGTCACGACCACGTCCTCGGTGAGGTTGCCGGGATCCAGCGAGAAGTCGACGACCGAGTTCTGCTGGATGCTGACGCCGACGGCGCGGCGCTCGGTCTTGCGGAAGCCGGGGAACTCGACCCGGACCGTGTAGGCGCCGGTGCGAATCGGCGTGATGATGAACGTGCCGTCCTCCCGCGTCACGGTGGTCAGGGTGAAGCCCTGGCCCTCGTGAGTGACGGTGACGGTGGCACCAGGCAGCACCGCGCCTGATTGATCCTTGACCGTACCGAGGATGGTGCCCGTGTCTACCTGCGCGGCGGCGGGTGAGCCCGCGAGCAGCAGGAGCAGCGTGGCACCGAGCGCACGGGCTCCGACCCGTGACGACAGCCTGAACATTCGTCCCCCTTCCAACCGTTGCTGACACTCGCGGACGGATACCCAGGGGCGGGCACACGTCGCCGCGGAATCAGCCTTGACCGTGAACGTTTCCGGCAGTAAGTACCATCGATGGACTGGGTGTCAAGAACTACGTGTAGCGTATTCGTGCTACTCGCCATATCGGCCGCACCGCGAGCAAAGTCGGAACCTGGAGCGGTCGCGAACTATCTCGATCTCGCGGCAGCCGCCGGTCTCACGGCATCGACGATCGTCGGCGAGGAGACGACCAAGGACTACATCCTCGAAACCACCGGCGGCGGCGTGGCGCTGCTGGACTACGACGGCGACGGCCGGCAGGACATCTTCGTGGTCAACGGGGCGCGGCGGGGCGTGCCCCTGGAGGAGGCGCCCACCAGCCATCTCTATCGCAACGCCGGCGACGGCACCTTCGTCGACGTCACCGCCAAGGCCGGCCTCACCGCGCGCGGGTGGGGGCAGGGCGCCTGCGCCGGCGACATCGACAACGACGGCCACATCGACCTCTTCGTCACCTACTACGGGCGCCTCGTCCTCTACCGGAACAACGGCGACGGCACCTTCAGCGACGTGACCGGCCGGAGCGGGCTCCCGGCCTCGCGCCCGCGCTGGAACACCGGCGCCGCCTTCCTCGACGTCGATCGCGACGGGCGCCTCGACCTGTTCGTGTCGGCCTACGTCGCCTACGAGGATGCCGACCGCCACCCGCCCGGCAGCCGGCCGGACTGCTTCTGGAAGGGGCGGCCGGTGATGTGCGGGCCGCAGGGCCTCGCCGGCTCGCAGAACGCGCTGTTCCGCGGCGGCGGCGACGGCACGTTCGTCGACGTGTCGGAGAAGGCGGGGCTGCTCAAGGCGCGCCCGGCGTTCGGCTTCACCCCCCTCGTCCTCGACTACGACAACGACGGGTGGTCCGACGTCTACGTCGCCAACGACTCCTCGGCCTCGCTGCTGTTTCGCAACGACAAGGCGGGCGGCTTCACCGAAGTGGGGCTGCGGGCCGGCGTGGCGCTCACCGCCGATGGCCGGGCCCAGGCCGGCATGGGCGTCGCCGCCGCCGACTACGACCGCGACGGCTGGCTCGACATCGTCAAGACCAACTTCGACGACGACACCACGTCGGTCTACCGCAACCTGGGCGACGGCACCTTCGAGGACGCCACGCTCGCCGCCGGCCTCGGCGCCAACACCCGGTTCCTCGGCTGGGGCACCGGCTTCCTCGACGTCGACCGCGACGGGTGGCCGGACCTTTTCGCCGTGAACGGACACGTGTATCCGCAGGCCGACCAGGTCGGCGGCCGCTACCGCTATCGCCAGGCCAAGGTCCTCTATCGCAACGGCGGCGCCGGACGCTTCGTCGACGTCTCGGAGCGGGCCGGGGCCGGCATCGCGGCCGCCTCGGCGGCGCGCGGCGCCGCGGTCGGCGACCTGTTCGGCACCGGCCGCCAGGACATCGTCGTGAACAACATGCACGCCGCCCCCAGCCTGTTGCATGATTGCGGGACTGGGAGGAGCGACGGCCACGCGCTGGCCATCCAGCTGATCGGCACGACGTCGAACCGCAGCGGCCTGGGCGCGCGGGTCACCGTGGTGTCCAACGGCCGGCGGCTGATCGACGAGGTGCGCAGCGGCGGCAGCTTCGGGTCGCAGCACGCACTGACGCTGTCGTTCGGCCTCGGCGCCCGGGCTCAGGCCGATCGCATCGAGGTGACGTGGCTGGGTGGCGCCCGCGAGGTGATCGCGGCGACCCCCGCCGATCGGCTCGTGGTGATTCGTGAGGGCGCGGGCATCGTGCAGCAAGTGCCGTTCGTCGCCCGCCGGGTGCCGGGCTGCCCGGCGTCCTGATGCGTGCCGTGCGTCGTGAAATGCAGTGACTGAGTCATGAACCGGCGGACCTTCATCCACACGACGCTGTTCGCCGCCGCCTGGGCGGCGCACCGGCCCGTGGCCGCCGGTCAGCCCGATCGCCACAGCGGCAAGTGGATCATCCCCACCAACAAGCCGGATCGGTTCGGCCTGAAGGTGATGGCGTTCAATCCCATCCGCGTACCGGATCCGGCGGCGTACCGGCTGTCGATCGGCGGCCTCGTCCACGAGCCGCTGCAGCTCACCACCGCCGATCTCGACCGGCTCGTGAAGGTGAAGCAGAACAGCCGCCTCAAGTGCGTGCAGTGCTGGTCGGGCCGGGTGGACTGGGAGGGCTTCCGGGCCCAGGACCTGCTGAAGCTGGCGCCGCTGAAGGCGACGGCCGGCTGGGTCCGCGTCGACTGCGCCGACAAGTACTACGACTTCGTGAAGCTGGACGACCTGCTCCACCCGCGGACGCTGTTCGCGACCGCGATGCAGGGCGAGGCGCTGACGCCGGAGCACGGCGCGCCGCTGCGGCTGGTGCTGCCGCACAAGTACGGCTACAAGTCGTCGAAGCTGATCACGTCGCTCACCTTCCTCGACAAGGGCGGCCGCGGGCTGCAGGCGGACGGCATGCCCTACTATTCCGAGACCGGCGACATCCTGCCCGGGGTCGATCATCCGTTCGAGTTCCCCGACGACGTCCGCAAGATCGCCGGCGGCGAGATCACCGAGTACTGATGGCCGGAGCCAGCATGACGAGCCAGCGGAGACTGCCCCGGACGCGAGGCCTACGGCGGCCGCGCCTCCCGAGCCTGGGATGCGCTGCGCGAGGCCACTCCGCTCAGCGCCGTCCGCGGCGTGACGCGCTCAAACTGCTCGCCGCCGTGATGGCCGAGTGGTGGCTGCCGCGCCGCCTGTTCGCGCAACGGCCGGCACGGCGTCCGCACGATCCGCCAGGCCCGACCGCAAGGTGATCGTCGTCACCTTCGGCGGCGGCGTGCGCTACGAGGACAGCCTGGCGCCGAGCGGCTGGGTCAACATCCCGCACCTGGCCAACGAGCTGGTCCCGCAAGGGCTGGTGTATCCGACCGCGCGCTACGACGGCATCACCGGCCATTTCAACTCGACCGGCGCGCTGGTGACCGGGTCCCGGCAGGAAGTGGACGCCTACGGCAGCGAGGCGCCGGTGACGCCGACGATCTTCGAGCTGTTCCGCAAGCAGCACAACCTGCCGCCCGAGGAAGCCTGGGTCATCGCCACCAACAAGAGCTTCAGCCTGATGGGCGGCAGCAAGCTGCGCGACTACGGCGACCCCTACTCGGCCAACGTCATCCTGCCCAAGCAGCTGCTGATCGAGACGATCAAGTCGGCGGTGAGCACCGACGCCGGGCCCGGCGTCGAGGATCGACGGGTGCTGGCCGAGCGGATGATGCTGGCCCTCGACGAAGGCTACGAGGGCTTCGGCTGGAAGGTCTTCGAAGCCGGCCGCCGCCTCGGGCCCGAGCTCAAGGCGACGCTGGCCAAGTCGCTCCTCGACTACTTCAACGACCCGATGGTGCCGACCAGCGGCGACGAGCTGACCTACTTCATGACCAAGGAGATCATGAACCGGCTGTCGCCGTCGCTGATCGTCGTGAACTTCTGGGACATCGACATCGCCCACTACGGCGCCTACTCCCTTTACCTCGAGGCGATCCGCCGGACCGATCGCCTGACGCACGAGCTGTGGCAGCACGCCCAGTCGCTGCCGGCCTATCGCGACAAGACCACGCTGCTGGTCGTCCCCGAGCTCGGGCGCGACGGCGACATGCTCGGCAACGGCTTCGCCAACCATCGCAGCGGCGACGAATCGTGCCGCCGCGTCTGGCTGGTCGCGCTCGGCGCCGGCGTGCCCAAGGGGGCCGGCACCGAGCGTCCGATCAAGACGACCGACGTGGCGCCGACGGTGGCCCGCATCCTCGGCGTGAAGATGCCGGAGTGCGAGGGCCAGCCGCTCGCCGAGCTCGCCTGAGCCTGCCGCGATGAAGCTCGAGCCCCGGCTCACCGGCGAGGCGGCCACGCTGGCCCGGCCGCACGCGTCGATGCTGGAGCGCCTGCCGGCGACCTTCCACGCCTCGATCCTGATCGAGCTGGAGAAGTGGTCGACGCTGTTCGACGCCGAGCGCGCCTACCAGCGGGCGCTGCTGGAGCACCTGGCGGGTCTGCCCGGGACCGGCCGCGACCAGCTCTTCGCCGCGGTGGCGCGCGTCGAGGCGGAGGCCGGCGTCGATCGGATCGTGACGCGCGCCCCCGGCGCCTTCCAGGACGAGGCCCAGGGCGTGCTGCGCCGGCGGCGGCTGCTGACGCGGTGGCGGCAGGACGTCGACGCGGTGTTCCAGGCCGTGCAGCCGGCGCTCGACGCGCAGCTGCATCCCGCCGACGGGCCGCGCCGCCTGGTCGTCCAGATCTACGCGCGGGACATCGCCGTGCAAGGTCGAGCAGCTGTGGAGCCGCTTCGGCGGCGTCGGCGTGCGGATGCCGCTGACGCTGGACGGCGCCCGCGGATCGGAGGCCTTCCTGCGCGGCCTGTTCGGCGGCGGCGCCGGTCAGCGCGCCGTCGCTGATCGCCGCGGCCGGCAGCGGGCCGGGCGCGACGCCGCTCGACGCCTGGATCATCGAGTCGAACGAGGCGCTGCACGCCTGCACCGAATCCCGGCCGCGACCGGGCCGGCGCCGTCACCGGCGGTGACCTCGACCGGCCTCAGCTACGACCGCCTGCGCGGCTATCGCGACGACCTGACCAAGGCGCTCTACGAGAAAATCCAGACCGGCGTCGAGAGCCCGCAGGCCTTCGCCGCCTACGCCCGCAGCCTGCGCATCGCGCCGCGGCCCGGCGCGCTGCGGCACGCGCCGGACGTCGTCCAGGCCTTCGTCCGCGACCTGTTCCTGACCGGCAACGGCACCCTGTTCGTCAACAACACGTTCGTCGAGTGGGCCGCGGTGCAGGCCATCCGCCGCGCCCAGCCGCGGCTGCTCGTGGCCCGCTACGGCGTCCGCGACAAGATGAAGCCGTTCAGCAGCCTGCTGCTCTTCTCGCAGCCGCGCGCCTCGGATCAGATCCCCGACATCGAGGATCCGGTCGGCTCGTTCGTCGACGTCGAGCAGCTGTCGCACTACGTGTGGCTGAACGCCGGGAAGAGCCCGGCCTACCGGCAGCGGACGCTGCACCTGCTGCTCGCCGAGGGCGTCGACGAGATGCTCGCCATCCGCACGGACGCGCCGGCCGGGGCGGCACCGCGAGGCCAGGGCCGGCTGCCGGCCGTCAGCCTCGCCGACGTCTCCGCCACGATGGCGCAGTGGCTGGGCCTGCCGTCGCCGCACCCGGCCGGGCGGCCGATCGCAGCGCTGCTCACCTGAGCGTCAGGGCGAACCGGGCGCGAGCGCCTTCGCCTCGGCGGTCCTGCCAGTGGCGCGATAGGCCGACTCCAGCGCCTTCGCCGCCCGCGTCGTCTCCGGATGCGCCGCGCCGAGCAGCTTCTGCCGCATGGCGTGGGCCTGCGCCAGCAGCGGGATCGCCTCGGCGTAGCGGCGGCGATCGGCGAAGAACTGGCCGCGCGCGAAGAGGCCGGCGGCGATGTCGGGGTGCTCGGGCCCGAGCGCCTTCAGCGCGGATGGCGTGCACGCGCGTGTGGAGGGCGTCGGCCTCGGCGTCCTTGCCCTGCCGCGCCAGCGCCGCCGCCAGCGACATCTGCACGTAGAGCGTCGTCTGATGATCCTCCGGCAGGCGCTGCGTCGCCGCCGCGACCCCTTCCCGCAGCACCGGCTCCGCTTCCCGTGCCCGCCCCGATCGCGTGAGCAGCGCGCCGAGATTGTTGAGGGCGTTGATCGTGCTCGGATGGTCGTTGCCGAGCAGCCGGCGGCGCAGCGCCACCACTTCGCGCGCCAGCGGCTCGGCCTCGGCGTACCGCTCCTGCTTCTGCAGGACCGTGCTCAGGTTGTTCAGGCTGGTGGCCACGGCCGGATGCGTGTCGCCGAACAGCTGCCGCCGCATCTCGAGCGCTTCCTTGTGCAGGCGATAGGCGTCGTCGTAGCGGCCCCGGGTGTCGTACGCCGCGGCCAGGTTGTTCAGGCCGAGCGCCAGCCGCGGATGCTTCTCGCCGAACACCCGTCGCAGGATCGCCAACGCCTCGGCGTAGCGCGTCTCCATCTGGGCGTAGTCGCCGGTGCCCGAGGCCACGAAGGCGAGCGCGCTCAGGTTCTCGGCGATGGCCGGGTCGTCGGGCTTCAGCAGCGCGCCGCCGGAGCGTCAACGCCTCGTCGAGCAGCGCCTTCGACTGGACGCGCTCGCCCTGGCTGGCGAGCGACGCGCCGATCAGCCCGAGATCCTCGGCGGCCGCCGCGCTTCCCCGCCCTGAGGCCCGCTCGTGGATGGCCAGCGCCTGGCGCGCCGCCGCCTCGGCCTCCTGGTAGCGGCCGCGCAGGATCAGCAGGTCGCCGAGATGCGTCAGCGAGTCGCCGACCAGCACGTGGTCGGGACCGTAGAGCCGCCGGCGCGTGGCCAGCGCGCGCTCGATCGGCGGCAGCGCCTCGTCGAAGCGGCCGAGGCTCTGGTAGACGCGGCCGATGACGTCGAGGAGCTGCGCCTGCGTCGCGGGGTGGGCGGCCAGCGTGTCGGCGTGCGCGACGCCGGTCGCCAGCAGCTCCTTGGCGGTGATGGTGTCGCCGCGCGTCTCGCTCGGGTCGCTCGCCTGGAACATCCGCACCAGGTAGGTGGTGACCCCTTCCGCGACGTCCTGCGCGGCGCGGGCGCGGTCGCGCTCGACTTCCACCTGCCGCGCCTGGATGGTCACGGTGACGGCGTAGGTCGCCAGGAGCACCAGGAACACCGCGGCCGCGGCCACGACCGGCCAGCGCCGGCGGACGAACGTGCCGATCCGGTCGGCCCGCGATTCGTCGCGGGCCTGGATCGGCTGCCCGGCGAGATAGCGATCGAGGTCGGCGGCGAGGGCGTCGGCAGACGGGTAGCGGCGCGCCGGATCCTTGCGGGTGGCGACGCCGACGATGCGATCGAGATCGCCGCGCAGCTGGCGCCGCAGCCGCGAGGGCGTGGTGGCGCGGCTCTCGGCCCGCGCGGCCGGGTCCGCCGCCGCCGCGGCCCGGCCGTCGACCGCGTCGCTCGGCCGCGGCACCTCGGTGCCGACGACGATGCGCTCGACCTCCGGGATGCTCAGGCCGTCGGCCTCCTGCGCCCGCAGGCCGGTGAGCAGCTCGAAGAGGAGCAGGCCCAGCACGTAGACGTCGGTGGCGGTGGTGACGAAGCCGCCGGTGACCTGCTCGGGGCTGGCGTAGGACGGCGTCATCAGCCGCAGTCCGGGTCCGGTCATCTGCGTCGTGCGATCGGGATCGAGCTCGACCAGCTTGGCGATGCCGAAGTCGAGCAGCTTCACCACGCCGATGTGGGTGACGAAGATGTTGGACGGCTTCAGGTCGCGATGGACGACGAGGTTCTGGTGGGCGTGGGCGACGGCCCGGGCGACGCTGCGCAGCAGCGCCACCCGATGCCGGATAGCCAGCCGGTGGTTGTCGCAGTAGCGGTCGATGGGCAGGCCCGAGACGTACTCCATCACCAGGTAGGGGCGATGGTCCTCGGTGACGCCGGCGTCGATCAGCCGGGCGATGTTCGGGTGCTGGAGCGTCGCCAGGATCTCGCGCTCGGCCGCGAAGCGCCGGGTCTGGTCCTCGTCGATGCCGCGCCGCAGCAGCTTGACGGCGGCCCGGGTCGGCTCCCGTCCGTCCTCGCGCTCGCCGAGGTAGACGAGGCCCATCCCGCCGGACGCGATGTGCGAGACCAGGCGATACGGTCCGGCGTGGCTGGGAGCGTCGGGCATCCGCGGAGGACCGTCCACGGGACGGTGCGAGCGGCCCGGACCGGGGGGTGAACGGCCGGGCGCTGCGGGAAGTATATGATTTCGCCTGCCCGCCATGTCCGAGAGAGACCCCCTGCGTTTCGTGACCGCCGCCGAGGCGGTCGTCGAGCCCTCGCCCTGGGGCCCGCACGACTGGCTGTCGCGCGCCGGGCTGACCGCCGCCGACCAGCTGATGCTGGTCCGGGTCACCATGCCGCCCGGCAAGGGCCACGCCTTCCACCGTCATCCGGCGATGGAGGAGATCATCTACGTCGTCTCGGGCCTGGCCGAGCAATGGGTCGACCGCGACGTCAAGCGCCTCGGCCCGGGCGAGATCGCGCACATCCCCAAGGACGTCGTGCACGGCACCTACAACGCCGGCGACACCGACCTCGTGTTCCTCGCCATCCTGTCGCCGGCGGTCTTCGAGGGCCCGGCCCTCGTCGACGTCTCCGGCGAATCCCCCTGGGCGTCGCTGCGCGCCCCGTCGTCCCCGACGCCATCGGCCTGAACGATGCCCTTCATTCCGCGAAAGACCTCGCTGTCCCGTCTCCGTGAACGTATACGGAAGACACCAGCCGATCGTCGGCGCCGGCGCCGGCACCGGCATCTCGGCCAAGTTCGCCGAGCGTGGCGGGGTCGACCTGATCATCATCTACAACTCCGGCCGCTACCGGATGGCGGGGCGCGGCAGCCTGGCCGGGCTGCTGCCCTACGGCGACGCCAACGCCATCGTCCAGGACATGGCGAAGGAGGTGCTGCCGGTCGTGCGCGACACGCCGGTGCTGGCCGGCGTCTGCGGCACCGACCCGTTCCGCATCATCCCCGTCCTGCTGCGCGACCTGAAGGCGATGGGCTTCGACGGCATCCAGAACTTCCCCACCGTCGGCCTGATCGACGGCGTCTTCCGCGCCAACCTCGAGGAGACGGGCATGAGCTACGACCTCGAGGTCGAGATGGTGCGGGAGGCGCGCCGGATCGACCTGCTGACGTGCCCCTACGTCTTCGACGGCGACTCGGCCAAGGCGATGGCCAAGGCCGGCGCCGACGTGCTGGTCGCGCACCTCGGTCTCACCACCAAGGGATCGATCGGCGCCAAGACCGCGCTGACGCTCGACGAGTCGGCCAGACGCGTCCAGGCCATGCACGACGCCGCCCGCGCCGTCCGCTCGGACATCATCGTGCTCTGCCACGGCGGCCCGATCGCCGAGCCCGAGGACGCCGAGTACGTGCTGGCCCACACCACCGGCATCGCCGGGTTCTTCGGCGCCTCGAGCATCGAGCGCCTCGCCACCGAGAGCGGCATCGAGGCGCAGGCCCGCCGCTTCCGCGACATGCGCCTCGGCCCGAAGCCGAAGGCAGCCCGGACGTCCATCCCTGCCGCGCCGACGCCGAAGGCGAAGGCGAGTTCCAGAAAGGCCGCGAAATGATCCGCGTCAGCGCTTCGATCCGCTCCGCCGTCGTCGCCGTCGCGGCCGTGGCGGCGGCCGCCGCCCTGCCGACCGGCGTGTCGCTGTCCGGCCAGGCCGCGCAACCGGCGCCGCGCCCGGCAGCGGCCCGGGCCCCGGCGCCCGCCGCCGAGACCGCCCGTCCGCTGCGGCTGCTGTTCCTCGGCCACGACAAGGATCTTCATCCGTCCGGCAAGCTGCTGCCGCTCATCGCCGCGCCGCTGGCCCGCAAGGGCATCCAGATGACGCACGTGTCGACGCCCGAGCAGGCGCTCGTCCCGGCGACGCTGAAGCACTACGACGGCATCGTGATGTACGCCAACCACGAAACGATCACGCCCGAGCAGGAACAGGCGCTGGTCGACTTCGTCGAGGGCGGCAAGGCGCTCGTCGCGCTCCATTCCGCCTCGTTCATGTTCACCAAGTCGCCGCGCTTCATCCCGATGGTCGGCGGCCAGTTCCTCGACGCACGGCACCGGCGACTTCACCGCCGAGATCATCGCCCCCGACCATCCGGTGATGAAGGGCCTCAAGCCGTTCTCGACCTGGGACGAGACCTACGTCCACACCCGCCACAACCCGGTCGATCGCACCGTGCTGATGGAGCGCGTCGACGCCGCGGGCCGCGAGCCGTACACCTGGGTGCGGACGCAGGGCAAGGGCCGCGTCTTCTACACCGCCTACGGCCACGACGAGCGGACCTGGGGCAACCCCGGCTTCCTGCAGCTGGTCGCAGAACGGCATCGTGTGGGCGGTGCGACGACCAGGCGCGCGCCGGCCTGGCAGCGCCTGAAGATGCCGGCGGTCGAGTACGTCGACGGCTTCAACGTCCCGAACTACGAGAAGCGCGATCCGGCCCCGAAGTACCAGCTGCCGATGACGCCGGCCGACTCGCAGAAGTTCATCCAGACGCCGGCCGAGTTCAAGGTCGAGCTGTTCGCGCAGGAGCCGATGCTCGGCGGCAAGCCGATCACGTTCTCGTTCGACGAGCGCGGCCGGCTGTGGGTCGATCGAGGCCGTCGACTATCCGAACCGCGTGCTGCGCGGCGCGCCGGGCGACGACCGCATCCGCATCCTCGAGGACACCAACGGCGACGGCAAGGCCGACAAGGTCACCGTCTTCGCCGACCACCTGAACCTGCCGACCAGCCTGGTCTTCGCCAACGGCGGCGTCATCGTCTCGGCCGCGCCGCACATGCTGTTCCTGCAGGACACCAACGGCGACGACAAGGCCGACGTGAAGAAGATCCTCAGCACCGGCTGGGGCATCACCGACACGCACGCCGGGCCCTCGAACCTGAACTACGGCCCCGACAACTACGTCTGGGGCACGGTCGGCTACTCCGGCTACGCCGGCGACGATGAACGGCACGCCGATGAAGTTCGGCCAGGGCGTCTACCGCTACCGGCCGGACGGCTCGCAGTTCGAGTACATGACCGGCTCGACCAACAACACCTGGGGCCTCGGCTTCAACGAGACCGGCGACGTCTTCGGCTCGACCGCCAACAACGACCCGAGCTTCCACGTCGCCATCCCCAACCGCTTCTTCGACGGCGTGCCCGAGCTGACCGCCGGCGTGCGCACCGTCAGCGGCCCCGGCTACCAGAGCGCTGGCGCAGTTCTACACCGCGCACTTCCTGACGCCGTACATCCGCCAGGTCGACGTCTGGGGCGGCTACACGGCCGCGGCCGGGCATCAGCTCTACACCGCGCGCGCCTTCCCGAAGGCGTACTGGAACCGGATCGCGTTCATCACCGAGCCGACCGCGCACCTCGTCGGCCAGGGCATCGTCGAATCGCAGGGCGCCGGCTACGTCACCCGCGACGGCTGGAACCTGATGGCCGGCGCCGAGGAGTGGTTCTCGCCGGTGCACGCCCAGGTCGGCCCGGACGGCGCCGTCTGGGTCGCCGACTGGTACACCTTCATCAACCAGCACAACCCGACGCCGCCGGGCCACAGCAACGGGCCGGGCAACGCCTACGAGACGTCGATGCGCGACAAGTCGCGCGGCCGCATCTACCGCGTCGTCTACCGCGACGCGCCGGCGGCGACGACGCCGAAGCTGTCGAAGACCGACGCCGGCCGGGCTCGTCGCCGCGCTGAAGAACGACAACATGCTGTGGCGGCTGCACGCGCAGCGGCTGCTCGTCGAGCGCGGCAAGCTGGACGTCGTGCCGCAGCTCGTGGCGCTGACCGCCGATCGCGGCGTCGACGCCATCGGCACCAACGGCGCGGCCTTCCACGCGCTGTGGACGCTGCACGGCCTCGGCGCCATCACCAGCACGACGAGCGAGGGCGGCCGCGCCGCGGTCGCAGGCCCTCACCCACCCCGCCGCCGGCGTCCGCAAGGCCGCCGCGATGGTGCTGCCGGCGACGCCGGAGACGGCCGCCGCGACGACGGCGGCGATTCTCGGGTCGAAGGTCCTCGCCGACGCCGACCTGCACACGCGGATGGCCGCCATCCTGCGCGTCGCCGAGCTGCCGCCGTCGGACGACGCCGGCAAGGCGATCTACGCCGCGTCGCTCGACCCGGCCAACTTCGGCGATCGCTGGTTGAGCCGCGCGCTCTACATCGCCGGCAACCGCCACAAGAGCGCGTTCCTGACGCAATACCAGGCCGATCCCGCCAAGCTGGCGATCGACGCCCTGCCCATCGGGCTGCGACTCGGGCGCGCCCGGCCGGACTGGCGCCAGCCGGCGACGGGCGTCCTCGCCTCGGACTGGAAGGCGATGGAAGTGCCGGGCAGCTGGGAATCGCGCGGCCTCACCGCCTTCGACGGCGTGGTGTGGTTCACGCGGCAGATCGACTGGCCGGCCGACCGCACCGGCGCGGCGACGCTCCGCTTCGGGCGCATCGGCAACATCGGCGAAGTGTGGGTGAACGGCACCAGCGTCGCCGCCGCCGCCGTCGACCCGACCGCCGGCCGCAGCCCGCAGATCTTCGAGGTGCCGGCCGGCGTCCTCAAGCCCGGCGCCAACACCGTCACCGTCCGCATCCAGAACCTGCGCGGCGACGGCGGCTTCCTCGGCGCGCCCGATGCCCTGCTCGCCCAGAGCGGCGACACCAAGGTGTCGCTGGCCGGTGCCTGGCAGTACCGCGTCGAGCGGCAGACCAACGCCGCCGCCCTCTACAACCGCCCCGGCGAACTGGCGGCGCACCTGGCGTCGGCCGGGACACCGCCGCCGGCGGACGCCGTCCTCGCCGCCACGCCGGTCACGGCCAAGCCGGACGTCGTGCTGCGCCTCGGCGTCATCAAGGATCAGTTGAAGTGGGATCAGCCGGCGCTCAGCGTCGGCGCCGGGCAGCTCGTGGAACTGGTGATCACCAACACCGACGTCATGCCGCACAACTTCATCCTCGGCACCCCGGGGTCGCTGCCGGCCATCGGCGTGGCCGCGGACGCCCTCATGAGCAGTCCGGCCGGCCAGGTCCAGCAGTTCGTGCCCGGACCTGCCGCAGATCCTGACCTCGACCCGGCTGCTCGAGCCCGGCCAGTCGATCACCATCCAGTTCCGGGCCCCCGGCCAGCCCGGGGCCTACCCCTACGTGTGCACGTTCCCCGGCCACTGGCGGCTGATGAACGGCGTGCTGACGGTGACCGCCGGGCGCCAGTCGGAGCCGTGATACCGTTGTCTGCTCCATGCATCCGTCCCTGGAACACCTGATCCGCCTGCAGCAGCTCGAGACGGACGCAGGCGAGCGGAAGCGCCGGCTGGCGGACCTGCCGGCGCGGGTGACGGAAGCGGACGCGGCGGTCGCCGCCGCCAAGGCGGCCCGCGACGCGGCCGCGGCGCAGGTCAGCCGAGAACACGGCGTCGCGGCGCGCCGCGGACAAGGAACTCGGCGTCGTCCAAGGCCGGCTGACGAAATACCGGGATCAGCTGATGGAGGTGAAGACCAACAAGGAATACACCACCATGCAGCACGAGATTGCCACCGCCGAAGAGGGCGTGCGCACCTTCGAGGATCAGATCCTGACGCTGATGATGCAGGCCGACGAGCTTGCCGCCGCGCTCAAGGCGGCCGACGCCGCCGTCGTGGCCGAGGAGCGCAAGGCGACCGGCGTGCGCGCCGACGTCGAGACCGAGCGCGGCCGGCTGGAAGCCGAGATCGCCGGGCTGATCACCACCCGCGCCAGCATCGAGCAGAAAATGACGCCGCAGTACGTCCGGCTGTTCGCCGAAACGGCGGCCGCCCGCCGGGGCATCGCCGTCAGCGCCATCCGCGACGGCCACTGCCAGGCCTGCCAGGTCACGGTGCGGCCGATGCAGATCATGGAAGCGCGGCGCGGCGACGACATCGTGCTGTGCGAATCGTGCAAGCGCATTCTCTACGTGCCACCGCCGGCTCCAGCCGCGGCGCCCGGTCCGCCGGAGGCGGCCGGCGGCGAAGGCGGCCGCGCGTGAACGCCGTCGACCCTGATCGGGCCCCCGCCCGTCGGTGACATGACGCCGGAAGCCTTCCTCGCGTTCGCGCGATCGTTGCCCGAGCCGATGGCGCTCACCGACGAGCGCGGCCGGGTCGTGGCGTCGAATGCCGCCGCCCGCGACTTCGTCATTCCGCTGCGCAACGGCACCTCCATCTGCGACCTCTCCCCGGACGGCCCGCGGCTGCGCGAATGGCTGGCCGCCTGCCGCGACGCCCGCGGCCTGCTCAAGACGACGGTCCCGCTGCGCCGCGACGACGGCACGCTGGTCGACGTGCGACTCGAAGCGACGTCGCTGGCCAACGGCGACAGCGACGACGCGCCCGATCACCCTGCTGCTCCGGTTCCGGTCGCGGGCCTCGGGGGCGCAGGAGCAGGCGCTGTCGCTCGCCGAGACCCGCTATCGCGAGCTGTTCTCGAACGCCGTGCACGGCATCTGCCGCTGTCACGTCGACGGCACCATCGTCGAGGGCAACCCGGCGCTCGCCGCCATGCTCGGCCACGCCAGCCCCGACTCGCTGGTCGGCGTCCGCCTCGGCGCCGACATCTACGAGGAGCCGGACGCGTTCCTGACGCTGCTCGATCGCATCCGCCACGCCGGCCGGGCCCTCAGCGTCGACGCCAACTGGCGGCGCCGCGACGGCGATCCGCTGGCGGTGCGGCTGTCGGGCCGCTTCGAGACCGGCGGCAGCCCGGACGGCGTGATCGAGCTGCTGGTCGAGGACGCCACCGAACGGCGGACCCTCGAAGCCCAGCTCGCCCACACCACCAAGATGGAGTCGATCGGCCGCCTCGCCGGCGGCATCGCCCACGACTTCAACAACCTGCTGACGGCGATCCTCGGCTACGTCGACCTGATGCAGGGCTCGCTCAGCGAGCAGGATCCGATCGCCCGGCACGCGCTGCAGATCCGCCGCTCGGCCGAGCGCGCCAGCCTGCTGACGCGGCAGCTCCTCGCCTTCAGCCGCAAGCAGTTCCTGCAGCCGCGCGTCATCGACCTGAACGCCGTGGTCGAGGAGAGCCAGCCAGATGCTGCGCCGGCTGATCTCGGAGCACATCGAGCTGTCGGCGTCGCTCGATCCGCGGCTGCTGCGGGTCAAGGTCGACCCGGCGCAGCTGCAGCAGGTGCTGATGAACCTGGCGGTCAACGCCCGCGACGCGATGCCCAAGGGCGGCACGCTCGGCATCGTCACCGCCAACGTCGACCTGCCGGCGCGGGCCCTGGCCGGCGCGCCCGACTTCGAGGCCGGGCCCTACGTGATGCTGGCGGTGAGCGACACCGGCATCGGCATGGACACCAACACCCGGGCGCGCGTGTTCGAGCCGTTCTTCACCACCAAGCGCATCGGCGAAGGCACCGGCCTCGGCCTGTCGACCGTCTACGGCATCGTGCGGCAGAGCGGCGGCCACATCCAGGTCGACAGCGAGCGCGGCCGCGGCTCGCGCTTCACCATCTACTTCCCCGCCATCAGCGACGCCGCCGAAGCGCCGCGGCCCGAGACGGTGCTGACGGACGGCCCGATCGGCCGCGAGACGCTGCTGCTGGTCGAGGACGACCCGATGGTGCGCTCGCTGGCGATGGAAGCCCTCAAGCTGAAGGGCTATCGCGTGCTCGACGCCGGCGACGGCCGCGAGGCGCTGCGTCTGGCGCAAGGGCGCCGGCGACATCGACCTGCTGATCACCGACGTCGTCATGCCGCGCATGACCGGCCGCGAGCTGGCCGACAAGCTGCGCCTGACCGCGCCGCTGCTGCGCGTGCTGTTCATGTCCGGCTACCCGGGCAGCCTCGGCGAGCAGCTCGGACGCAACGTCGACCTGCTCGAGAAGCCGTTCACGTCGCTGACGCTCGTCAGCCGCGTCCGCCAGGCCCTCGACCGCGACGTCCGCGCCCTGCCCCTCAAGCGCGCCTGATCGGCCGCGCCGCTCTTTCGATCACGCCTTCGACGACGCGGTAGCCGGATCCTCCGTGGTCACGCGCGCCTGATGACCGCGAGCATCCGGCCGGCGTTCGGGCCTTCGCGCCGATACGACCACAGCCAGTCGCTGTGCGTCGCCGTGCAGAGTCCGGCCACGTGGACGTTGCCGGATCGAGGCCGGCGGCGACGAGCTGATCGCGGTTCGAGCGCCACATGTCGAGGACGTGGGTCGCTCGCGGCGACTCCGCCGGCAGGAACCAGCGGTCGAGATCGGTCTCGGCGAAGCCTGCGACGTGGAACGTCTCGCGGACCTCGGCCCGACCTCGTAGCAGCACGGGCCAATCGACGGACCGATCGCGGCGACGATGTCGCGCGCCGATCCGCCGGCGGCGGCGGCGAGGTCCGTCACCGTCTTGCCGGCGATGCCCTGCGCCGTGCCGCGCCAGCCGGCATGGACGGCGGCGACCGCGCCCGCCGGGTGCGCCAGCAGGATCGGGACGCAGTCGGCCGCCTTGACCGCCACAGCGACGTCGGTGCCGGGTGGTGATCGCGGCGTCCGCGGACGGCAGCGACCTCACCCGGCGGCAGCGCCGAGGCGTCGACGCGCAGGGCCCGACAGCCGTGCACCTGGTCGAGCCGCCACAGCGACGCCACCGGCACGTCGAGCCAGGCCGCGATCGACGCCCACGCGGCATCCGGGCCGGCGCCGCGCCCGGGATCCAGGTCGCGGGCGGTGAAGCCATGACGGCCGAGCCGGGCCAGCGGCGCGCAGGTCAGCACCCAGCCCCACGGCGCCCGCTCCCACGCGAACGGCGCGGCCGGATCGGGCGGATGCGAGGCGGCCGGGGTAACCTGAGTTGTCATGCGAATCGTGGGACTGGGTCTGGACGCTACCGAAGTGCCGCGCATCGCGGCGATGCTCGACACAGTACGGCGATCGCTTCCGCCATCGAGTCTACACGGAGGGCGAAATCGCCTACTGCGACGCCAAGGCGCCGCGCGCGGCCGCCGCGCTCCTACGCGGCGCGCTTCGCGGCCAAGGAAGCCGGGATGAAGGCGATCGGCACCGGCAAGTCGGCCGGCGTGCTGTGGCGCGACATCGAGGTCGTGCGCGGCAGGGGCGGCCCGCCGCAACTGGCGTTCCATGGCGCCGCGCGCCGCCACTTCGAGCGGCTCGGCGCCACCAAGGGGCTGGTCACCATCACCCACACCGCGGAACTGGCGATCGTGCACGTGATGCTGATCGCGGAATAGCCGGCGAGCAGCTCGCGTGCTGCGGCACCGCGGTTGTCGCATCGCGCCAGCCGCGACGGGCGACGTGGCCCGCCGATCGCGACAACTCACCGTCGGCGCGCGACTTGCGCCCGCGGCTACGGATCGGCACGACGGCTGCAGTGGTCACCGCCGAAAGGCAGGTGACCCGCATGGTGATCCGCATTCTTCCGAGTGATTCGTCCACCCCCGTCGGCAAGATCGCCGACGCGGAAGTCCTCTTCGACGAGGGCGTCTTCAACGGCCTCAAGCTGGTCGGCTTCTCGATCTGGGAGCCGCGCGCCGCGCAGCGGGCGCCGCAACGTCACGTTCCCGGCCCGCACGCTTCTCGGTCAACGGTGAGCGCCGCAGCTTCGCGCTGCTGCGGCCGGTCGTCGACTCGACCGCGCAGGAGCCGCTGCGCGCCCTGATCCTGCAGGCGTTCGCCGAGTACGAGGCGCAGCAGGTGGCGAGTCACCGCCGATCCGGCGCCGCCCGTGAGCCGCCGACACGACGCAGACGGTTGAGCACTGACCGCGAACTCCACCTTGTGAGGTGTCGGATGACTTCCTATCATGGGGGCATGGCCCTTCATTTCACGGCGGTGTTTCGCAAGGTCCCGGAAGGCTACGTGGGCTTCGTCGAGGAGCTTCCCGGCGCAAATGCCCAGGGCGCGACTCTCGCCGAGACCCGCAACAACCTTCATGAAGCGGCGGAATTGATTCTCGATGCCAATCGGCTGCTCGCCAGTGAGGCGGCCGGACCTGGAGACGTCATCCGGGAGCCGTTGACCGTTGGCGCGTGAAGCGGCGTGCTCTGCTCACGCACCTCGAATCGCAGGGGTGTGAGCTGGTGCGGGAAGGGGCTCGGCACACGGTGTTCGTCAATCGAGCCCTGCACCGAGCGTCGACGGTTCCGCGGCACACCGAGATCAACGACCTCTTGGTTCGCAAGATCTGTCGAGATCTCGGATCGACGAACCTTGAAGTCAGGCCGTCGGCAACGCGCGTCACTCTCGAGCGAGCAACGACTCAACTGTTCAAATTACAGGAGGTGCGAGGATGATGGGACGCCACGGCACCGACCGACAGTCGGTCCTCAGGCAGATCGAAGCCGCGTGGAAGCACCAAGCCCGGCGACCGACCGCCGCTGAAGTGGACACATGGGTGGACGCCGGCCGGCCGCAAGGACCGCGCGACCTCTGAGTCAGAGCGTCGGGATCAGGATCTGGTTCTCGCGGGCGCGCTTCGGCGGCAGCGTCCACTCGGCGCGGGTCGACTTGTCGAACTCGTTGCGGAAAAAGCTCTGCTTGAGGCCGCCGTCGATGATGTCCCAGGGCAGGCGGGCGTCCTCGCGGCGGTCGCGGAAGATGACGGCGTCGGCGTCCACGCCGGTCTCGGCGACCGCGGCGCGCCACTGGCCGCCGTTGCGCTCGGCGGCGACGATGACGGCGGCGACGCGGCGGTCGCCCAGCGACAACAGCGCCTGGTAGTAGGAGTGCCGCTCGCTCTTGATCGTGAAGTAGACGTTGTCGATGCCCGACATCAGCTTGCGCAGCTTGGCGATCTTGCGGTCGGTCTCTTTCACGTTTTCCATCGGCAGCCACTGGAACGCGGTGCCGGGCTTCGGGATCAACGGGTTGACGCTGCCGACGATGCGGCCGAGCCGGCCGCGGGCCTTGCCGTGCACGAGCATCCGCTCGCGCATCTGCAGGGTCAGCGTGCGGATCGCCTCGAGATCCTCGTCGGTCTCGGTGGGGAGACCGATCATGTAATAGAGCTTCAGGTTCTCGATGCCGTTGGCGAAGATCACCTCGGCCCGCTCGATGATCTCGTCGTTGGTGACGGTCTTGTTGATCACCCGCCGCAGCCGATCGGAGCCGCACTCCGGGGCGATGGTCAGCGACCGCTCGCCGCTCTCACGCAGGCGCTTCACGATCGACGGCGTCAGGTCGTCCATGCGCAGCGACGCCGGGCTGATCGAGTAGCCCATCTCGGCCAGGCCGGCCAGGATGCGCTCGATCTCCGGGTGATCGCAGAGCGCGATCGAGACGAGGCCGGCCCGCGACGAGTACTGCTTCGCCGCAGCGGCGAGCTCGAGGACGCGATCGGCCGGGAACGGGCGGACCGGCAGGTAGTTGTAGCCCGCCCAGCAGAACCGGCACAGGTTGGCGCAGCCGCGGACCACCTCGATCAGGAAGCGCGACCCGAACTCGGTGTCGGGGGTGAACAGGGTGGTGTGCGGCGGATCGAGGCGCTCGGTGGTCTTGACGGCGGCCTTGCGCACCGTCGACGGCGCACCGGTGCCCTCGACGGGGTCCATCGACGCGAGCCGGCCGGCGTCGTCGTAGCGCGGCGTGTAGAACGACGGGATGTAGAAGCCGGTCTTGGTGACGAGGCGGCGGAGCACGTCGCCGCGGCTGCCGCCGCCACGCACCGCATCGACGAGATCGGGGACCAGCGACTCGCCTTCGCCGGCGGTGATCACGTCGGCGAACGGCGCCAGCGGCTCCGGGTTGACGAAGGTGACGGCGCCGCCGATGACGATCAGCGGATGCCGCTCCGTTCGCTCCTCGGCATAGGCCGGCAGGCCGGCCCGGCGGAGCAGCGTCACGACGTTGGTGTAGTCCCACTCGAACGACACCGAGAAGGCGATGACGTCGAAGTCGGCGACCGGCGTCTGCGTCTCGAGGGTGACGAGGCGGATGTTCTTCGCTTCGAGCTCGGCCAGCGTCTGCTTCGGCGGCAGGAAGAAGCGCTCGCAGACGACGTCGTCGAGCGCGTTGAACAGCTTGTAGACCGTCTGGAAGCCCAGGTTGGACATCCCGACCCAATAGGTGTTCGGGAAGGCCAGGGCGATGCGCAGCTTGCCGGCGTGGGGTTTGGTGACGTACCCCACCTCCCGCGCCAGGGTGGCGCGGGCGTTCTCGCGCTGCGTGTTCGTCTTCGGGGTGGCCAAGCCTCTCAGGGTAACACGCGGCCCGGCGGCGACGCCGTCCGGCCCAAGCGGCTCAACGACTTACGAGCCGGTCTTCGGCGCGGGCACGGTCTGGCGACCGGCCGTCGGGGCAGGCGCCGCGGCGGTCGTCCGGCCGGGTCGGTTCGCGCGGGCATAGGCACGAAAGGGCGCCAGCCGATCCGTCCAGCCGGAGACCGGCTGGGTCTGCGGGCAGAAGGCCGGCGTCGCCAGTTCGCCCTCGTCCAGGTTGGCGAAGACGATGTAGCGGCCGGGCGACGCCATCTCGAAGACCGACCAGCTGCAGCGCGTGGCGAGCACGTCGCGGACGGCGACGACGCCGGTGAGGTCGCCCTTGAGGTTCTCGCGCACCCGGATGGAGGCGGTGCCGGCCTCTTCCCCGCTGCCGGTCACCTCGAGCAGGTCGCCGATGAAGATGTGATCCGTCTGCTCGAGGAGCTGCTCCGCGCCGGACGGACAGGTGCAGCCGCCGGGTGGCGTTTGCGCCGCCACGAACGACGGCCAGCAGATCATGGCCAGCGCCAGCGCGCCGGCCGCGGCGTACCTGAGGAGGGTCACAGTCGGATAATCGGTCCACGGGACGCCGTCTTGAGTGCGGCAGCGGCGGGATGTCGGAGCGCCCGACACCGCTGCGAGGCGGACGGTGGCCCGACGCCGTACCTGATCCACACTCTCGACATGTGCTCGGTGAGCTGGTCGCGATCGCGCGGCCGCCTGGTCGTGGTGATGAACCGCGACGAACGGCGGGACCGCGCCGCGGCGCGTCCGCCGCGGCGCTGGCGAGGCGCCCCGGATGGCGGCGGCTTCACCGCACCGGTCGACGGCGACGCCGGCGGCACCTGGATCGCGGTCCGCGACTCCGGCGTGGTGCTGGCGCTGCTGAATCACCAGCCGCCCAGGCGGATGGCCGGCCTCGGACGTGAGACCAGCGCGTCACGCACAGCGCGACGTCCCGTCGACGACGTGGGCGTCGTTGCGGCGCCGCCGCGCACGAGTCGCGGCCTGCTGGTGTCGACGCTCGCCGCGGAGCCGGCCATCCCCGACGCCGCGCGGCTGCGCGCGGCCGGCCTCGGCTCGTTCGCGCCGTTCCGCCTGTTCGTGATCGGCCGTTCGGCGTCGCCGCGCGTGTTCACCTGGAACGGCGCGGCGCTGAGGTCGCGCCGACTGGATCCGCGGCGCGGCTTCCTCACCAGTTCGTCGTGGAATCCGCGCGCCGTGATCCCGGCCCGGCACGCCCGCTTCCGGGCCTTCGCCCGCGATCATCGGGCAGCCGTCCCGCGAGGACCTGGTCGCCCTGCACGCCGAGACCACGCACCCGCGTGGCGCGCCGTGGGCGATCTGCATGGCCCGAGAGGACGCCCGCACCGTGAGCACGACCGTGGTCGAAGTCGGCGCGGGCGGCGTCTCGATGCGCTACCGCGCCCGTTGAGGACGCCGGCGCGGCGCCGCGCTCCGCGCTCGCGCCTACTCTCCAGCGGCGCGAGGCGGCACGGCGATGCCGACGTCCGTATGCGAGAAGTCGTCGCCCTTGCACAGCAGCGCCTCGCCGACGACGGTCGCCAGCGCGTAGGAGAAACAGTCGCCGTAGTTCAGCCCGGCGACGTCACGGCCCTTGCCGAACCGGCTGAAGCCCTGCCTCGCCTGCCGGGCCTGTTCGAGATCGACGGGCACGACCTCCACACCAGCGCGCTGCAGCAGACGGTCGAGGGCGTGGACGCCCTCGATGCCGAAGCGCGCCTCGATGACGATCGACGCCTCGACGAGGGTGGCGGCGGACACGCGGCACGCGTCCGCGTCATCGATGGCTTCGAGAAAGTCGCGGCGCTCGGGCTCGTTACGCAGGATCGCGACCAGGGCGGACGTGTCGATGACCATCAGCGCGGCAGCCCGTCGTCTCCGTAGCCGAGAATCTCGTCGGCCGGCCGCGGATCGCGGACCGGCAGCCGCGAACAGCGCTCGGCGATGTCTTCCAGCTCCTCGAGCCGGGACGTGCCGCGAAGCCGGGCCAGGCGGTCGCGGACCGCCCTGATGACGGCGTCGGTCTTCGACTCCCCGGTCCGACGGGCCAGCTCGGCGACCAGGCGCTCGGCCTCGGCGTTCCGGATGTTCAGGGCCATGGCTGTAACAGTGTAGACTCGCAGCTACACTGTTACAACTGGCTCGTGCCGCCTGACCAGTAGCCGGCGATGGCGGACGCCGTCAGCCGTCCTGGCGCCGCATGAACGCCGGCACGTCGAGCGGGTGCGAGTCGCCGTCCGGGCGCGGTGGCGCCGTCGGCCGTGCGCGCCTCGCTGGGCGGGCCGAACGTCACGCCGGCCGGCGGCATGTCGACGTAGGTGCGCCGGTTGATGGCGATGCCACGCCCGCCTCCGCCGCCGGCGGCGACGGCCGGCCGCTCGTAGGCCTCGTCGCGCCGCCACTGCGTGTAGTGCTCGAGATCGACCGGCGTCTTGCTGGCCGGCGCCACGAACTGCGCGTCGGGCCGGTCGAACCCGGTGGCGATCACGGTGATCTTCACCTTGCCCTCCATCTCCGGGTCGATGACCGCGCCGAAGATGATGTTGGCGTCCTCGTGCGCGGCCTCCTGGATGATGGTCGCGGCCTCGTTGACCTCGGCCAGCGAAAAGTCCGGCCCGCCGGTGATGTTCAGGATCACGCCGCGCGCGCCCTTGACCGAGGCGTCTTCGAGCAGGGGGCTGGAGATGGCGCCGTGGGCGGCGTCGGTGGCTCGCGTGTCGCCGAAGCCGGTACCCGTGCCCATGATTGCGAAGCCCATCCCCGACATGATCGTCTTCACGTCGGCGAAGTCGAGGTTGATCATGCCCGGCACCAGGATCAGGTCCGAGATGCCCTGGATCGCCTGACGCAGCACGTCGTCGGCGGCGCAGAACGCCTCCGGCAGCGGCGTGCGCCGATCGATCGTCGCCAGCAGCCGCTCGTTCGGAATCGTGATCACCGTGTCGACGGCGTCGCGCAGCTCGTTGAGGCCGCGATCGGCCTGCGAGGCGCGGCGCTTGCCCTCGAACTTGAACGGCTTGGTCACGACCGCGATGGTCAGCGCGCCGAGCTCGGAGGCGAGGCCGGCGATGACGGGCGCGGCGCCGGTGCCGGTGCCGCCGCCGAGGCCGGTCGTGACGAACACCATGTCGGCGTCCGACAGCACCTCGATCAGCTTGTCGGTGTCCTCGAGCGCGGCGCGGCGGCCGATGTCGGGATCGGCGCCGGCGCCGAGGCCCTTGGTCAGCTTGCCGCCGATCTGGATGCGCGTCGGCGCCGCGTTGGTGGCGAGCGCCTGGAGGTCGGTGTTGGCGACGATGAACTCGACGCCCTCGAGACCGGTGCGGACCATGCGGTTGACGGCGTTGCCGCCGCCGCCGCCGACGCCTATCACCTTGATACGTGCGCCTTCGCGCCGCGCTTCGTCCAGCTTGAGCCGCAGCGGCTCGACCCGGATGATGGTCCCCTCTTCGTGGTCCGTGCGCGTGTCGTCGATCATGAATCGCCCTCCGTCTTTCTCTCTCGTGCGTCTTGGCGTCCGCGCCGCGAACGCAAGGACCTGGCCGGAATGAAGCGGCTCATCCGGCCAGAGCTCTACCCCAGGAAGTTGTGGAACATGCCCCGCAGCCGGACGAAGGCGCGCGCGAAGGCGCCCCCCGAGCCCGACCGGTTCGGCTGTGCGTAGTGGCGGTGCGCGTACATCACCAGCCCGACGGCGGTGGCGCACTCCGGTGTGCTGACGTGGTCCATCAGCCCGCCGGCGCCGGCCGGAAAGCCGCGGCGCACCGGCAAGTCGAAAATCTGCTCGGCGATCTCGGCCATCCCCTCGAGGTTGGCGCCGCCGCCGGTCAGGACGAGCCCGGAGTTGAGCGAGCGATCGCAGCCGGCGTTGCGGATCTCGTCCCACAGCAGGTGGAAGATCTCCTCGGCCCGCGGCTGCAGGATCTCCGACAGCACGCGGCGCGGCATCAGCCGCGGCTTGCGGCCGCCGACGCTGGCGACCTCCATCGTCTCGTCCTCGCCGACCATCGTCGTGAGGGCGCAGCCGCAGCGGCGCTTGATCTTCTCGGCTTCGGGCAGCGGCGTGCGCAGGCCGACGGCGATGTCGTTGGTGAAGTGGTCGCCGCCGACGGCGACGACGCCGGTGTGCCACACCGCGCCGCGCTCGTAGATGACGATGTCGGTGGTGCCGCCGCCGATGTCGACGAGGGCGACGCCGAGCTCCTTCTCGTCGCGCGTCAGCACCGCCTCCGCCGCGGCCAGCTGGCCGAGCGTCGACTCCATCACGTGGACGCCGGCCCGGTTGACGCAGGCGATCAGGTTCTGCGTCGAGCTGGTGGCGCCGTTGACGATGTGGACGTTGACCTCGAGGCGCGAGCCGGTCATGCCGAGCGGCGCGCCGATGCCGTCCTGCTCGTCGACGACGAAGTCCTGCGGCAGGACGTGGATGATCTCGCGCCCGGCCGGCAGCGTCACGGCCTTGGCGGCGTCGAGGGCGCGGCGCACGTCCTCGCGCATGATCTCCTTGTTCTTGCCGGCGACCGCGACCACGCCACGGCTGTTGAGGCCGTTCATGTGCGCCCCCGACAGCCCCAGGTGCACGGCCTCGATCTCGATCCCGGCGGTGAGCTCGGCCTCCTCGAGCGCCTTCTTGATCGACTCGACGGCCGCTTCGAGATTGACCACCACGCCGCGGCGGATCCCGCGCGAATCGGCCATGCCGACGCCGATCACGTCGAGCGACCCGTCGTCGCGCGCCTCGCCGACGATCGCGGCCACCTTCGACGTGCCCACGTCGAGCCCGACGACGTAGCGTTCCTCGCTGCTCACCATTGCCTGTCCCCTTCCCTCACGGCTGCCCCGCGGCCGCCGACCGTCCCCGCGCGGGCCTGACGAAGACGCGCCCGTCGTAGCGCACGTCCGCCGAATCGATGGCGTCGACGTGCTGCAGCAGCGTCGGCGCCAGGTCGCGATAGGCGCGCACGCGGCGCGCGAATTCCCGATCGCCGAGGTGGACGCGGGCCGGATCGTCGCCCAGCAGCACCACGGCGTCCTCGACGTCGGTGACGTCGACTTCCGACACGAGCTTGAGCAGCGCCTCGTCCTCGCGCAGCGAGTCGACGAGGCGCCCGACCAGGCCGGCGCGCGCCGGATCGACGCGGGCCGGGACGCCGATGCCGACGCCGGGGCCGGACAGCGAGCGCCCGGGCACGGCCGCCAGGCCGTCGGCGATCGGCAGGTCGAAGCCGGCCTGCGCCATGCCGACCGGGCCGAGCACCATCCCGTCGGCGGCGACGAGCTGCAGGCCGCCGCGGGCCAGGCGGGCCAGCGCCACCGGCCGCCGTTCCTCGATCTCGATCTCGATCGTCGCCGGCAGCTGCCGGCGCAGCGTCGCGTCGGCAATCCACGGCGACCCCAGCAGGCGGCGGCGCGCCGCCTCGAGGTCGGCGCGGACGATGTTCTCGCCGTCGAGCATCCGCACCCGCGACAGCACGTCGGCCGGCGTCAGGTGGTGATGGCCGTGCACGACGACGTGGCTGATGCGCAGGGCCGGCGACCCGGTCACCAGCGCCAGGGCGCGGCCGGTGGCATAGGCGACCAGCAGCAGCACCACCGACCACTTCACCAGCGGCCGGATCAGCGCCGTCCAGCGACGGGCCGCCTTGCGCGGCGTCTTCACCCGGCCGCGCTTGAAGCGCTTGTCCGCCGGCGCCTTGACGGCCATCAGCGGCCCCCTCCGGTGTCACCGGCGCCGGCCGTGATGGCGGCGAGCACCTTGGCGCCGACGGTGCCGATCGAACCGGCGCCCAGCGTGATCACCAGATCGCCGGCGCGGGCCAGGGCGGCGACCCCGGCGGGCACGTCGTCGATGGCGCGGACGATGACCGGCGCCGGCCCCCCGGCCGCCTGCACCGCCGCGGCGACGGCATCCACGGTCACGCCGGGGATCGGATCCTCGCCGGCCGGATAGATGTCGCAGAGCACGACGACGTCGGCCGTGGCCAGCGCCGCACCGAACTCGGGCAGCAGCCGCTCGGTCCGCGAGTAGCGGTGCGGCTGGAAGACCACGACGAGGCGCCGCTCGAGGCCGGCGCGGGCGGCGGCGACGACGGCCGTGATCTCGGTCGGGTGGTGGCCGTAGTCGTCCACCACGAGCACGCCCGCCGCTTCACCCAGCGGCTGGAACCGGCGCTCGGCGCCGCGGAACTCGACCAGGGCGGCGGCGATCGCCTCGAAGCGCAGGCCCAGCTCGAGGCCGACGGCGACGGCCGAGAGCGCGTTCAGCAGGTTGTGCCGGCCGGGCACGGACAGGCGCATCGTGCCGAGCTCACGGCCGCCGGCGGCGACCCGGCAGGTCGATCCGAAGGCCTCGAGCGCGACCGCCGAGGCCTTGACGTCGCACGCCGCGCTGTCGATGCCGTAGGTCACGACGCGGCGGGTGATCCGCGGCCGCAGCGCCATCAGCTGGGCGTCGTCGGCGCAGGCGATGACCACGCCCCAGAACGGCACCTTGTTGGCGAAGGCGACGAACGCGTCGAGCACGCCTTCGAACGACCCGTAGTGATCGAGGTGCTCGCGATCGACGTTGGTGACGATCGAGATCACCGGCGAGAGGAACAGGAACGAGCCGTCGCTCTCGTCGGCTTCGGCGACGAGGTAGCTGCCCTGGCCGAGCCGGGCGTTGCTGCCGAAGGCCGACAGGCGGCCGCCGATCACCGCGGTCGGATCGAGGCCGGCCCGATCGAGGAGCAGCGCCACCATCGACGTCGTCGTCGTCTTGCCGTGCGCGCCGCCGACCGCGATGCCCTGCTTGAGGCGCATCAGCTCGGCCAGCATCTCGGCGCGCGGGATGACCGGGATGGCGCGCGCCCGGGCCGCCACGACCTCGGGATTGGTCGGCTTGACCGCCGACGACACCACCACCACGTCGGCGTCGCCGACGTGCTCGGCGGCATGGCCGGTGAGCACGCGCACGCCGAGCGTCTCGAGGCGTCGCGTCACGTCGGACGCCTTGGCGTCCGAGCCGCTCACGGCGTAGCCCTGGTTGGCCAGGAGCTCGGCGATGCCGCTCATCCCGATCCCGCCGATGCCGACGAAATGAATCCGTCGCGTCCGGCCCAGCATCACGCGCCTGCGGCACTCCTTTCGCGACCGCGACTGCGATCTCGAGCACGCGATCGACGATGACGCGCGCGGCGTCCGGCCGCGCGAAGCGCTTGACGGCGGCGGCGAGCTGCGTCCGGCGCGGCTCGTCGTCGAGCAGGGCGAGGATGCGCGCGGCCAGCGTGGCGCCGGTCATGTCGCGCTGCTCCAGCAGCTCGGCGGCGCCGACGCGTCGACAGCGCCTCGGCGTTCCTGCGTTGATGATCGTCGGTCGCCGTCGGCAGCGGCACGAGGATCGCGGCCCGCCCGACGGCGGCGATCTCGGCCAGCGTCGTCGACCCGGCGCGGCAGACGATCACGTTCGCCGCGCTCATCTCCTCGTCCATGCGATCGAGGAAGGGCTCCACGCGGGCAGCCAGGCCGGCCCGCGCCAGCCCGTCGCGAACCACGGCGAGATCCCGCTCGCCGGTCTGATGCGTGACGTGCGGCGGTGGCGTGGCCCTGCGCCAGCTGCGATGCTGCCTCGACCACGGCCATGTTGATCGCGTGCGCGCCCTGGGAGCCGCCAAAGATGAGCACCCTCCTCGCCCCCGCTGGCTCGGGCCCGATCTGCAGGAACTGGGGGCGAACCGGGTTCCCGCTGACGAAGCTCCTGTCGCCGAAATCCGCCGCCGTCCGGTCGTAGGTCAAGGCGATGGCGCGGGCGACACGGGCCACGAGACGGTTGGTGAGGCCGGGCTGCGCGTTCTGCTCGTGCAGCAGCACCGGCACGCGGCGCAGCCAGGCGGCGACCGCGATCGGCCCGGAGCTGTAGCCGCCGACGCCGATGACGACGTGCGGACGCCGGCGGGCGATGACGCCCATCGCGTCGACCGCGGAGAGCGGCAGCGTCGCCATGCCGCGCAGCAAGGCCACCGGCGACTTGCCCTTGAGTCCGAGGCTGCGGATCGTGTCGAGCGCGAAGCCGGCGGCCGGCACGGCACGCGCCTCGATGCCGCGCGCGGTCCCGGCGAACGTCACGACCGCGTCGGGCCGGCGCGCGAGGATCTCCCGGGCGATGGCCAGCCCCGGGAACAGGTGTCCCCCGGTGCCGCCGCCGGCGATCACGACGCGCAGGCTGGTGTCGCTCATCCCGTGATCACGCCTCCGCCGCCCGCATGCCGCCGACCAGGCGCGGCGCGGTGTGCTGCGACAGGTTCAGCAGCATCCCGACGGCCAGCATCGAGACGAACATCGAGGAGCCGCCGGCGCTGACGAACGGCAGCGGCAGGCCCTTGTTGGGCAGCACGCCGATCACCACGCTGATGTTGGCGAGCGCCTGCACGGCCAGCAGCGTGGTCAGGCCGAGGGCCAGGAACGAGCCGTAGGTGTCGGGCATCGTCGTCGCCACGCGGTAGCCGCGCCAGGCGATGACGACGAAGGCGAGCAGCACCAGCGTGGTGCCGATGAGGCCGAACTCCTCGCCGATGACCGCGTAGATGAAGTCGGTGTTCGACTCGGGCAGGAAGCCGATCTTCTGCAGCCCCTGCATGAAGCCGCGGCCGGTGACGCCGCCGGAGCCGATGGCGATGAACGACTGGATGATCTGGAAGCCGCCGCCGGCGGCGTCGGACCACGGATCGATCCACATCAGGATGCGCTCGAGCCGCTCGGCGCGCCGCGGCGACAGCAGGATGAGCGCGGCCAGGGTCGGCAGGCCGCACAGCGCGACCCCCAGCAGGTAGCGATAGTGCAGCCCGGCGGCGAAGATCATGATCACCGACAGCATCACCAGGAACGCCGACGTGCCGAGGTCGGGCTGGAGCAGCGTCAGCCCGACCAGGCCGCCGACGACCAGGCCGACCGGCACCACCACCGCGGTCATGTCGTTGACCTTGTCCATCCGCCGCGACATCAGGTCGGCGAGGAACAGCACCAGGGCGAGCTTGGCGAACTCCGACGGCTGCACGCCGATGCCGCCGATGCCGAACCAGCGCTTGCTGCCGTTGATCTCCGGCGCCGCGACCAGGACGATCAGCAGGCTGACGGCGATGATGCCCAGGCCCGACCAGACCACGAACGGCTGCTGGTAGCCGCGGTAGTTGATCTTCATCGTCACCGCCATCAGCAGGAAGCCGGCGATGACCCACGTGCTCTGCTTGAACAGGTAGCGGATGACGTGCCAGTTGTTCTGCAGCGCCGCCGCCGCCGAGGCGCTCGACACCATCACCGCGCTGACGCACACGAGGAACAGCACGGCGAGAAACAGCCCCTTGTCCGATCGCAGTGTGCGGGCCATGAAAACGTCCTTCTTGCGAAAACCCTAAAGACTCGACCGTAGTCGGCCGAGAAACCCGTCGTTGCCGATCCCGCTACCACTCCGGCGTCGTCCGCGACGACGCCAACGGTCCGACGTGGACGACTCACGCGTCGTCGTCGGCCGGATCCGTGCGTGAACGGTCAGCAGTCATCAGCCCCACCATGGGATGGGACACCGACCTCACAGGCCAGGGCGGCCTGTGTTCCCAGCGGTCAGCTCTTCATCGCCGCGGCCTGACTGATGACTGCTCACTGCTCACGCACGTTCTTCACCTCGAACGCCAGCCTGGCGACGGCGTCCTTGAACCGTCGGCCGCGCTCGGCGTAATCCGCGAACATGTCGAAGCTCGCGCACGCCGGCGCGAGCAGTACGGTTCCGCCCGGCGGCGCCGAGGCGAACCCGATGCGCACCGCTTCGTCCATCGACGCCGCCAGGCGCACCGGCACCGACGACGACAGCGCCGCGGCGACGAGCGGCGACGCTTCGCCGAGCGCCACGACCGTCGCCTGGCGGGCCACGAGCGGCGCCCGCAGCGCGCCGAAGTCGCCGCCCTTGAACCGCCCGCCCAGGATCACGACCAGCCCCTGGTCGATGCTCTCGATGGCCCGCGCCGCCGACTCGATGTTGGTGGCCTTCGAGTCGTTGACGAAGCCGACGCCCTGGATCGACGACACCGGTTCGAGCGCGTGCTCGAGGCCGGTGAACCCCTCGACGGCGCGCACCATCGCCTCCGGCTCGACGCCGGCGATCTCGGCGACGGCGGCCGCGGCGGCGACGTCGGTGAGCAGGTGCCGGCCGAGCAGCCGCACCGCCGAGACCGGCACCAGCGGCGTGTCGACGCCGCCGCGCCGGTGCGCGATGGTGTCCGCGGTGACGACGATGCCGTCGTCGATCGCCGCCGACGGGCTGAGCGGCAGCAGGCGCGCCCGCGTCTGCGCCAGGGCCCGGGCCGGCGCGTCGTCGACGTTGACGATGGCGACGTCGTCCGCCTGCTGGTTGGCGAAGATCCGGCCCTTGGCGGCGGCGTACTCCTCGAGCGAGGCGTGCCGATCGAGGTGATCCGCCGACAGGTTGAGCAGCACGGCGATCCACGGCCGGAACTGCTCGGTGGTCTCGAGCTGGAAGCTGCTGGCTTCGACGACGTGGATCACGTCCCGCGTCGAGGCCGCGACCTGGGTCGAGAGCGGCACGCCGATGTTGCCGCCGACCAGCGCCTTGAGGCCGCCCGCTTCGAGCATCCGCCCGATCAGCGTGGTGGTGGTCGACTTGCCCTTGGTGCCGGTGACGGCGATGATGCGCCCGACCAGCCACCGCGACGCCAGCTCCAGTTCGCCGATGACGGGGACGCCGGCGGCCCGGGCCGCGGCGACGTCGGTCTGTCGCGGCGACACGCCTGGGCTGAGGACGATCAAGTCGGCGCTGTTCAGGGTCTCGGCGCGATGACCGCCCAGTTCGAGCACGACGCCGGCGCGCCGGAGCTCGTCGGCGGCCGCGATCTCCTCGCGCGTATCGGTCAGGACGACGCTCGCCCCACGTGTCGTCAGCAGATGGGCAGCCGCGACACCGCTCCGGGCGGCGCCAACCACCACGACTCGCTGGCCCGACACGCTGAAGGCAGGGGTCGTCGTCATCGCAGCTTCAGGGTGGCCAGGCTGGTGAGCGCGAACACGATCGCGACGATGAGGAAGCGGGCGTAGACCTTCGGCTCGCTCCACCCGACCAGCTCGAAGTGGTGGTGCAGCGGCGCCATGCGGAACACGCGCTTGCCGGTGAGCTTGAACGAGGCGACCTGGATGATGACCGACAGCCCCTCGACCACGAACAGGCCGCCGACCAGCGGCAGCAGCAGTTCCTGCTTGATGAGCAGGGCGACGGTGCCGAGCGCGCCGCCGAGGGCCAGCGACCCGACGTCGCCCATGAACACTTCGGCCGGATAGGAATTGAACCAGAGGAAGCCGAGGCTGGCGCCGACCAGGGCGCCGCAGAACACCGTGATCTCGGCCGCCGGCGTGAACGGCACGATCAGGAGGTAGCTGGCGAAGACCTTGTGGCCGGTGACGTAGGCCAGCGCGGTGAACGCGGCCGCGGCGACCGCGAAGGCGCTGATCGCCAGCCCGTCGAGGCCGTCGGTGAGGTTCACGGTGTTCGACGAGCTGACGAGCACCAGCACCGCGAACGGCACGAACACCCAGCCGAGGTCGGGGATGCGGTCCTTGAGGAACGGGACGATCAGCCGCGTGTGGTATTCGCCGTGTTCGGGGAACGACAGGTAGTACAGCGTCAGGCCGACCGCCAGGCCGACGACGATCTGGCCGCCCATCTTGTAGCGGGGCCACAGGCCGTGGTGCGAGCGGCGCGAGATCTTCAGGTAGTCGTCGAGGAAGCCGACCACGCCGAACGCCACCGTCGAGCAGACCGCGATCCAGACGTAGGGGCTCTTCAGGTCGGCCCACAGCAGCGTCGGCACGATCGCCGCAGCCAGGATCAGGAGGCCGCCCATGGTCGGCGTGCCGGCCTTGGGCCGGTGGCTGGCCGGTCCCTCCGGGCGGATCACCTGGCCGAACTGGAAGCCCTTGAGCCGCTTGATCAGCATCGGCCCGACGACCAGGCTGATCAGCATCGCGGTGATGCTGGCGGCGGCGGTGCGGAAGGTGATGTAGCGGGTGACGTTCAGCGCGCCGAGCCACGGTGTCGTCTCGTGCAGCCAGAGGAACAGGTGGTAGAGCATCAGCGCGCCCCTTCCGCGAGGCGATCGACGACGCGCTCGAGGCGCACGCCGCGCGAGCCCTTGACCAGCACCAGATCGCCGGGCCGCACCAGGGACGGCGACGATGTCGGCGGCTTCGTCGCTGGTGTCGGCGTGGCGGATGGCGTCGGCGGACAGGCCGGCGTCCAGGGCGCCGCGGCCCAGGGCGCGAGCCGGAGCGCCGCCGACGGTCACCAGCACGTCGACGCCGATGCCGGCGGCGGCCCGGCCGACGCGGGCGTGCAGCGCCGCCGATTCCGGGCCCAGCTCCAGCATCTCGCCGAGCACGGCGACGCGGCGGCCGGCGGTGCCCGTGCCGGCGCCGAGGACGTCGAGGGCGCGCTCCACCGCCAGCGGATTGGCGTTGTAGGCGTCGTCGATGACGGTGACGCCGGAGGCGAGCGTCCGCACTTCGCCGCGATGCGACGGCGGGGTCAGCGTCGCCGCCCGCGCCGCCATCGCGTCGAGCGGCACGCCGGCGTCGAGGCCGACGGCGAGGCCGGCGAGGATGTTGGCCAGGTTGCCGCGGCCGACGAGCGGCGTCTCCAGCCGCACCGATCCTTCCGCGGTGGCGACGTCGGCGGCCATGCCGTGGATGCCGCGCGACTCGATGTTGGTGGCCGACACGTCGGCCGGCCGATCGAGATCGAAGGTCACCGTGCGGCCGGCGAACCGCGCGGCGCGCGCCATCACCCGGGCGTCGCCGCCATTGGCGACCAGCACCGCATCGGCGTCGGCGCCCTCGAGAATCTCCGCCTTGGCGTCGGCGATCGCCTCGACCGAGGGGAAGTGCTCGAGGTGCGCTTCGGCGACGTTGGTCCAGACGCGGACGTCGGGCTCGGCGATGCCGAGCAGCGTGCGAATCTCGCCGGGCGCGCTCATCCCGAGCTCGACGACGGCCATGCCCGGCACCTCGCCGTCGCGCCCGAGCTCGAGCAGCGACAACGGCAGGCCGATGTGGTTGTTCAGGTTGCCGCGGTTGCGGAACGTGCGGTGCCGCAGCGCCAGGAACGCGGCGGAGACTTCCTTGGTCGTCGTCTTGCCCGCCGATCCGGTGATCGCGACGAGGCGGGCGCCGCTCTTGCGCCGCATCGCGCGGCCCATCCGCTGCAGGGCGAGGGTGGTGTCGGCCACTTCGACGACGACCGGCTCGTCGTCGCGCCCGGACACGGCGCCGCCGCGGCCCTCGGCCACCACCACGCCGCGCGCCCCCCGGTCGAGTGCGTCGGCGACGAAGGCGTGGCCGTCGTGACGCTCGCCGGCGATGGCGACGAACAGCTGGCCGGCGACGATCGCCCGCGAGTCGATGCCGAACACGCCGAACGGCGCCCGGGCGTCGCCGCGCACGACGCGACCGCCGGCCGCGTCGGCCACTTCCCCGCCGGTGAGGGTCAGGGCCGGCTCACTCATCGGTCCGCCCCGCCACCGACACGCTCGTCGAGCCGCGCTTGTCGAGCGCCGCGCGGGCCACCGCGACGTCGTCGAAGGGCAGCGACTTGTCGCCGATCACCTGGTACTTCTCGTGGCCCTTGCCGGCGATGAGCACGGTGTCGCCGGGCTTCGCCTCGCGCACCGCCCGCTCGATGGCGATGCCGCGATCGACGATCGACAGGTGCGGCGTCACCCGGATCGGCGGCAGCACGTGGCCGTGGTGCACCGCCGGGCGATCGCCGGGCGGCACGATGCCGCGCACGATCTCGTCGAGGATGGTCTGCGGATCCTCGCCGCGCGGGTTGTCCGAGGTGAGCACCACGAGATCGCTCATCCGCGCCGCGACGGCCCCCATCAGCGGCCGCTTCGAGCGATCGCGCTCGCCGCCGCAGCCGAACACGGTGATGAGGCGGCCCTTGGCCATCGGCCGGACCGTCTCGAGCAGGTTCTTCAGCGCGTCGTCGGTGTGGGCGTAGTCGACGACCACGCAGACGTCGTCGCGATCGGTCGAGACGCGCTCGAACCGGCCGGGGACGCGGGTGACGCGGGCGATGCCCTGCTGGATGGCCCGGTGCGGCAGGTCGAGCCCGATCGCCACCGCGGCGGCGGCCAGGATGTTCGACACGTTGGGCCGGCCGGGCAGCGTCGAGCGCACCGGGATCGAGCCGCGCGCCGTCTGGATCTCGAAGCTGACGCCGTCGAGCGAGAGGTCGAACGGCCCGGCGTTGACGTCGGCCGGCTCGTCGATGCCGAAGGTGATGCGCCGCTTGAGCGACCCGGCCAGCTCGCGGCCGTAGGGATCGTCGACGTTCACCGCCGCGGTCGCGCCGGCCGGCAGCAGGTCGAACAGCCGCCGCTTGGCCGCGAAGTACGACGCCATGTCGTGGTGGAAGTCGAGGTGATCGCGGGTCAGGTTGGTGAAGACGCCGGCCGCGAAGCGGACGTGATCGACGCGCTTCAGCACCAGCGCGTGCGACGACACCTCGGCGGCGCAGCCGCCGCAGCCGTTGGTCGCCATCTCGCGCAGCATGCGCTGGAAGTCGGTCGCCTCCGGCGTGGTCCGCGGCGCGTCGCGCTCGACGCCCCCGACGTCGTAGGAGACGGTGCCGAGGCGGCCGCAGCGGACGCCGCCCTCGTCGAAGATGCCGGCGGTCAGGTAGCTGGTCGTGGTCTTGCCGTTGGTGCCGGTGATGCCGACGACGAGCAGGTCGTCGCTCGGGTGCCCGTAGAACACCGCCGCCAGCGCCGCCAGCGCCGCGTGATCGTCGGCGACGCGGGCCCACGGCAGCGTCCAGCCGGCCGGCGCCGGCGCCTCCGCCACGACCGCGCAGGCGCCCTTCACCAGCGCCTGCTGGGCGTAGGCGGCGCCGTCCAGCTTCTCGCCCTTCAGCCCGACGAACACGCTGCCGGGGACGACGCGGCGGGAATCGAACTCGACGCCGGCCACCGGACGCGCCCGATCGGCCGCGCCGAGCGGCGCGACGAGATCGAGGGCGACGAGGGACGACGTCCGTTCGAGGAGCTGGCCCAGGGTCATGGCTCGAGCCCGCGTTCCGGATCGGCCTGGGCGACGGCGCGGACGAGGACCAGATCGCAGGTCTGGTTCGGACCGATCACCGTGCCGGGCGGCCGGCTGCTGGCGCGCCACGACGCCGCTGCCGGACAGGCGCACCTCGACCCCGACGGCGGCCAGGACGCGAGCCGCTTCCCGCGCCGACAGGCCGCGGACGTCGGGCACGGTGCCGGGCGCGGTCGCCAGCGCCGGCGCCGCGTCGAGCATCGAGGTGCGCGATCGAACGTCGGCAGGCTCACCGGCGTCGGGCCGGCCGGCGTGGTGCGGCCGGCCAGGAGGCCGTGCGCCTCGGGGGCGGTCGGCGGCACGCCGAGCCGGCGCAGCGTCGCCTCGGCGACGGCGCGGAAGACCGGCGCCGCCACCGCGCCGCCGGTGCGGCCGCCGCGGCGCGGCGAGTCGATCACCACGAGGATCACCGCCCGCGGCTGCCGCGACGGGACGAACCCGACGAACGACACGTTGTTGTGGACCTTCGAGTAGCGGCCGTTCTCGAGCTTCTCGGCGGTGCCCGTCTTGCCGGCGATGGTGTAGCCGGGGATGCTGCGCCGCCTTGGCGGTGCCGCGCTCGACCACCTGCTCGAGGATGGTCGTCAGGTCGTCGGCGATCTCGGTCGGGATGGTGCGCCGCACGACCTGGCGCGGCACCTCGGTGCGGACGCCGTCGACGATCGTCGCCCGCACGACGTGCGGCGCGACCAGCTCGCCGCCGTTGGCGATCGAGCCGACCGCCGCCACCATCTGCAGCGGCGTCACGCCGATCTGGTAGCCCATCGACAGCGAGGCGAGCTCGCTCGGCTTGAACTGCGGCAGCCGCTTGTCGACCAGGCCGGCGCGCTGGTGCGGGATGTCGCGGGCGAGCGTCTCGCCGAAGCCGAAGCGGTAGACGTAGCGGCTGACGACGTCGGAGCCCGAGCGCCTGGCCGATCTTGATCGCGCCGACGTTGCTCGACTTGACGATCACGTCCATGAACGACAGCGCCTGGTAGCGGTGCCCGCCGAACTCGTGGATGCGGCGCGGCCCGAAGCTGATGTAGCCGGCGCTGGTGTCGAACATCCGCGTCGTCGGCATGCGCAGCACTTCGAGGGCGGCGGCGGCGACGAACGACTTGAAGGTCGAGCCCGGCTCGTAGATGTGCTGCGCCGCCCGATTGAGCTTCTCGGCGTCGGTGGCGATGCCGTAGTCGTTGAGATCGAAGGTCGGCGCGTTGGCCAGCGCCAGGATGTCGCCGTTCATCGGATCCATCACGACGACCGCGCCGCCGTCGGCGTCGTGCGCCTCGACCGCCTCGGCGAGCGTCCGCTCGGCCATGAACTGCAGGTCGCGATCGATGGTGGTCTCGATGGTCGCGCCCGGCACCGGCGCGCGCAGCAGCCGCGTGAGCAGCCGCGAGTGGCCGCGCAGCGGCGACTTGACGACCAGCTGCAGGCCGGGCCGGCCGGCGAGCAGCGTCTCCATGCGCCAGCTCGACGCCGGTCTGGCCCTTGTTGTCGATGTCGGTGTAGCCGATCAGGTGCGCGGCGGCGACGCCGCCCGGATAGGAGCGCTGCGGCACCTCGACGACGCGGACGTGCGGCTCGTTGAGCGCCCGGAGCGCCGCCGCCTGCGTCGTCCTTCAGCTTGCGACGCAGGAACACGTAGCGCGCGCCGCGGCCCGGACCAGCGCAGCTGCCGGGCCAGCGCCGCCTGGCCGCGGCGTCGCAGTCGTTCAGGGCGCGGCACACCCGCGCCGCGGTCGCCTCGGGATCGGCGATCAGCGACCGCGTCGCCTCGAGCGCGGAGCCGGGTACCGACATCGCCAGCGGACTGCCGTCGCGGGACGTGATCTCGCCGCGCGGCGCCGGGATGGCCTGCCGCGACTGCTGCTGTTCGTCGGCCCGCTCGAGCAGGGCGCCGTGCTGGATGACGTGCAGGTAGACGAGGCGCGCCTCGACGACGCCGACCCAGGCGACGAAGATCGCGGCGAGCACGGTCAGCCGCTTGGCGAAGGTCGCGCGCCAGTCGTTCATCGGTGCGCCTCGGCGACGGAACGGGCGGCGTGCGCGGCGATCCGCACCTCGGCCCGCGGCGGCCACCTGTTCACCGCCGGCGCCTTCGATCGGGCGGACGACGATCCGCGTCGTCGCGCGATCGGCGTGGACCATGCGCGCCCGCAGGGCCAGCTGCTCGATGCGGCGCGGCGCCGACAGCCGCTCGACGTCCAGGCGCAGCCGCCGCTGCAGCTCGTGCTCCTGCGACAGCTCGCGCTCGGTGCTCTCGATCTGGGTGGCGACGCGCATCACGCTGAAGCGCTGCCACAGCGAGAACAGGATCACGCCGACGAGGGCGCCGCCGACCAGCATCCATCGCCACAGCTCGCGCTGCCGCGCCTGATCGAGCTCGCGCACGATCGGGTTGTTGCGGACGTCCATCTTGATGGCGTGTTCGAAGTCCATCGTCAGGCTCCTGCCAGGGCGAGTCCGCTCGGCGGCGCGCAGCTTGGCGCTGCGCGCGCGCGGGTTGCGTCCGACTTCGTCGTCGCCGGCGATCTCCGGCCGCTGCGTCAGCACGCGGACGATGCCGGCTTCGCGATCGAGGCCGCGCAGCGTGTGCTTGACGATGCGGTCCTCGAGCGAGTGGAAGGCGATGACGACGAGGCGGGCGCCGGCGCGCAGACGCAGCGCCGTGTCGCGGACGAACTGCTCCAGCCCGTCGAGCTCGCCGTTGACCCAGATGCGCAGCGCCTGGAAGGTGCGCGTCGCCGGATCGATGCGCTGGTAGCCGCGGTGCGGCACCGAACGGCGGACGATCGCCGCCAGCTCGCTCGTCGTCGCCACCGGCCCTTCGTCGCGGGCACGGACCAGGGCGCGGGCGATCCGCCGCGAATGCCGCTCCTCGCCGTACTGATAGATCACGTCGGCCAGGTCTTCCTCGCTCACGTCGCGCAGCTTGTCGGCCGCCGTCGGCCCCTGGCTGCGATCCATCCGCATGTCGAGCGGCGCGTCGCCGCGGAAACTGAAGCCGCGCTCCATCGCATCGAGCTGCATCGACGAGACGCCGAGGTCGGCGAGGATGCCGTCGACGGCGGCGAGGCCGCGGGCCTCGAGCACCGTCGCCAGGTCGCGATAGTCGGCGTGGACGATGTCCACCCGATCGCCGTAGGCATTCAGCCGCTCACGCGCCATGGCAATGGCCTCCGCATCGCGATCGATGGCAACCACGCGCGACGCGCCGCCGTCGAGCAGCGCCTGCGAGTGCCCGCCCAGCCCCAGGGTGCAATCCACGAACACGCCGCCCCGCGCCGGCTCCAGCCAGCGCAGCGCCTCGGCCACCATCACCGGCGCGTGACCCGTCATCCGCGACCTTTCAGATCCCGAACTCGTCAGACGCCGGACTGGGACAATCTGAGATAATCGTCCTTGGTCAACTGCTCGTCGTGCTTCTGGCTGTCGAACCGTTCGCGATTCCAGACTTCAAGAACTTGCGCCAAGCCCAGCACAACCACCTCGCCCTGCATCGCCGCCGGCGCCCGGAGCGTCGTCGGGATCAGCACGCGGCCCTGGCTGTCGATCTCGTCCGGCTGGCCGTAAAAGCTGGTCCAGCGGTGAAAGCGGCGGCGGGACTCGTCGGTCGAGCCCATCTTGAGGAGGTTCGCTTCAATCTCTTCCCACACGGGCATCGGGTAGATGCGGACGTGGTCGCCGGTGTGCTTGTCGCAGGTCACGTACACCGAGGCGGTCTTCCAGATCGCCTCGATCTCGGCGCGATACGACGTCGGCAGCTTGAGCCGCCACTTTTCGTCGATTTTCGCCTCCGCGTGTCCCCTTAGCACTCTTCTTGCTCCACTTCAGGCCACTTTGGTCCACGCAAAGAGTAGGACCGACCCCCAAGGGTGTCAATCAAAATCTTGTCGTAACCTCTCCTGAAGCAAGGGGTTACGTATTATGTTCGCTGACGGTTGCGGTTGGCCGAAGGCCCCAACACCAGGGATGGTGTCCGTTCCATGACGGGACCGGGTAAGCTCCAGCGGTCCTATGCGCATCGTCGTCTGTGAGGCCCAGGTCCCCTTCGTCGAGGGCGGGGCCGAGTACCACGTCCGCGAGCTGATCCGACAGCTGCGCCTGCACGGTCACCAGACCGAGCTGGTCAGCGTCCCCTTCAAGTGGTACCCGAAGGAGGAGATCCTGACCCACGCCGCGGCGTGGCGGTTCCTCGACCTGAGCGAGAGCAACGGGATCCGCATCGACCTGGCGATCGGCACCAAGTTCCCCTCCTACTTCGTCCGCCACCCCAACAAGGTGGCGTGGCTGATCCACCAGTACCGCGCCGCCTACGAGCTGGCCGGCACGGTCTACAGCGACTTCCACCACCTCGAAGGCGACGTCGCGCTCCGCGATCGGCTGATCGCGCTCGATCGGGAGATGCTCGGCGAGTGCCGGCGGCTGTTCGCCAACGCCCGGAACACCGCCGGCCGGCTCGCCCGCTACAATGGCCTGCACGCCGAGGCGCTGTATCATCCGCCGAGGCTGGCCGAGCAGATCCGGTCCGGTCCCTACGGCGACTACATCCTGTCGGTCGGCCGCATCGAGAGCGTCAAGCGGATCGATCTCGCGGTGCGGGCGCTGGCCCACGCCGACCGGTCGCTGCGGCTGGTCGTCGCCGGCGACGGCACGCAGCGGGCCAACACCGAACGGCTCGTCGCGTCGCTCGGGCTCGGCGATCGCGTGACGTTCCTCGGCGCCATCGACGATCGCGACGCTGCTCGACCTCTATGCCGGCGCGCTCGGCGTCGTCTACGCGCCCTTCGACGAGGACTTCGGATACGTGACGCTCGAAGCCTTCCTGGCCCGCAAGCCCGTGATCACCGCGACCGATGCCGGCGGCCCGCTGGAGTTCGTCGTCGACGGCGTCAACGGCGCCGTCGTCGCGCCCGAGCCCGAGGCGGTCGGCGCGGCGTTCGCGCGCCTGCACGCCGATCGCGGCTACGCGGCCGGGCTCGGCGAGGCCGGCTTCGCCCGCGCCTCCGAGGTCACGTGGCACGGCGTCATCGATCGGCTGGTGGGCGCGTGACCAAGCTGATCATCCAGATCCCGTGCCTGAACGAAGCCGACACGCTGCCGGCGACGCTGCGCGACCTGCCGACGGCGATCCCCGGCATCGACGTCATCGAGTGGCTGGTCATCGACGACGGCTCGCGTGACGGCACGTCCGACGGTCGCCCGCGCCTGCGGCGTCCACCACGTGGTCCGCTTCCGCCGCCGCAAGGGGCTGGCCGCGGCCTTCACCGCCGGCATCGACGCCGCGCTGAAGCTGGGCGCCGACTTCATCGTCAACACCGACGCCGACAATCAGTACGCCGGCGGCGACATCCCGCTGCTGCTGGCGCCGCTGCTCGCCGGCGAGGCCGACATCTGCATCGGCGATCGCAACATCCAGGCGATCGCGCACATGTCGCCGTCGAAGAAGCTGCTGCAACGCCTGGGCAGCTGGGTGGTGCGGCAGGTGTCGGGCACGCAGGTGCCGGACACGACCAGCGGCTTCCGCGCCTACACCCGCGACGCCGCGCTGCGGATGACGATCGTCTCGGAGTTCTCCTACACGCTCGAGTCGATCATCCAGGCCGGCAAGCGGCGCATGGCGGTGGCCCACGTCGAGGTCCGCACCAACGCGGTGACGCGCGAGTCGCGGCTGTTCGACAACATGTTCGGCTACATCAAGCGCTCGGCGGCGACCATCGTCCGCATCTACGCGTCGTACGAGCCGCTCAAGGTCTTCTCCTACATCGGCGGCACCTTCCTCGCCGCCGGCCTCCTCATCTCGCGCGCTTCCTCTACTACTACTGGACCGGCAGCGGCTACGGCAAGCTGCAGTCGCTGATCCTGGCCGCGGTGCTGCTGATCGTCGGCTTCCAGGTGCTGCTGATCGGGCTGCTCGCCGACCTGATCTCCGGCAGCCGCAAGATCCTCGAGGACGTGCAGTACCGCGTCCGCAAGCTGGAGCTCGACGGGCTGCCGACGCCGGGCGAGACCGCGCCGGCCGACACCGAACGGACGCTGGTCGGGACGGCCACGCGGCATGGCTGATCCGACCGCGACCTCGGTCGTCATCCCGGCGTTCAACGAAGGCGCGGCCGTCGGCGAGGTCGTGCGGGCGCTGCGCCAGGCCGGCGCGTGGCACGAGATCCTGGTCGTCGACGACGGCTCGACCGACGACACCGCCGCGCACGCCGCCGCGGCCGGCGCCACCGTCGTGCGGCATCCCTACAACAAGGGCAACGGCGCCTCGGTCAAGTCGGGCATCCGCCGCGCCACCGGCGAGTTCGTCCTGATCCTCGACGGCGACGGCCAGCACAAGCCCGAGGACGCCTGCCGCCTCGTCGACGGCCTCGGCGAGTACGACCTCGTGGTCGGCGCGCGCGACGCCTCGACGCAGGCCTCGGGCCGGCGCCGGATCGGCAACGCGATGCTGAACTGGCTGGCCGGCTACCTCGCCGGGCGCCACATCCCGGATCTCACCTCCGGCTTCCGGGCGATGCGGCGCGAGTACGTCCGCGACTTCCTCGGCCTGCTGCCGAACGGGTTCTCGTCGCCGACGACGATCACCCTGAGCTTCATCCGGGCCGGCCACTCGGTCCGCTTCGAGCCGGTGCTGGCCCGCCAGCGCACCGGCCACTCGAAGATCCGCTTCGCCCGCGACGGCGTGAAGTTCTTCCTGATCCTGCTGCGCGTGATCACGATCTTCAGCCCGATGCGGATCTTCCTGCCGCTGAGCGCGCTGTCGTTCACCGTCGGCGTCGCCTACGGCGTGTGGAACGTCTTCCACGACCGCCACATCCCGAACGGCGCGGTGCTCGCGCTGATGTTCGCGGTCATCATCTTCCTCGTCGGCCTGGTCTCGGAACAGATCTCGGCGCTGCGCGCGTCGCAGCGAGGGCTGACGCCGATGACGCGGCGGTGCGACTGCCGCGGTGGCCGTCGGGCTGCTGCTGCGTCTCGCCTTCGGCCTCGCCTACTGGACCGGCAAGCCGCTGACGCACGACGAGCGCGAGTACCTGACGCTGGCCGTCAACGTCGCGCACGGCCGCGGCTTCGCCACCGAGCTGCCCGGCGAGCCCGGCCGCCGCGGCTGACGGCGGTCGCCCAGCGTACAGCGCTTCGGCCGCGCCCCGGGCTATCCGATCTTCCTCGCGCCGCTGACGTGGCTCGACGCCGACCTGCGCGCCGGACGACTGCCCGCCGACGTGCCGGCCGCGGTGAAGGTCGTGCAGGCGATCCTCGGCGCGGCCGGCATCCTCGCTGCTCGCCGGCCTGGTCCGGCGCGCCGCCGGCGATCGCGCCGCCACCGCCGCCGCCTGGATCGCCGCGCTCTTCCCGCCGCTGGTGTGGCTGCCGGCCTACGCCCTCAGCGAGCAGCTCTACTCGGTGATCGCGCTGGCCTGCGGCGGCGTGGCTCGGCCGCGTGACGGATGGGCCGCGCGGCATCGCAGGCGGCGGCCGGCGCCACGCGCGCCATCGCGCTGGCCGGCCTCGCCGCCGGCGCCGGCGCGCTGACGCGGCCGGTCATGCTGTTCTTCCTGCCGCTGGCCGCGGCGCTGCTGCTGTGGCGCGCCCCGATCCCGCCGCGTCGGGCTGCGCCGCGCCGCGTTGTTCGTCGGTCGTGGCCCTCGCCGCGATCGCGCCGTGGACGGTGCGCAACGCCGTCGTCCATCAGCGGCTCGTGCTGATCGCGTCCGAGGGCGGCGTCACGTTCTGGACCGGCAACCACCGCGAGGCCATCGGCGAAGGCGACCTGGCCGCCAACCCGCACCTGAAGCTCCGCAACCTCGAGTTCCGCGCCCGCCACCCGGGCCTGTCCGAGGAAGCGCTGGAGCCGATCTACTACCGCGAGGCGCTGGGCTTCATCGCCGCCGATCCGGTGTGGTGGCTCGGCCTGGAGGCGCGCAAGTTCTGGTACACGTGGGTCCCGCTCGGCCCGTCCTACCGGCTGCACGCGCCGCGCTATTTCTGGGCCTCCGTCCTGTCGCTGCTGGTGCTGCTGCCGGCGGCCGCGGCCGGCCTCGTCCGGGCCCCGGCCGGCACCCGCCCGGCGGCCCTGCTCACCCTGGCCGCGTCGACCGTCCTGGCGGCGCTGGTGTTCTTTCCGCAGGAACGGTTCCGGCTGCCGGTGATGGACCCGGCGCTGATCGCCGCCGCCGCCCTCGGCGCGTCGCGCCGGCGCGACCCCGTCGTGTAATCTGTGACGCCGTGCCGACCATCGCACCATCGTCAAGCTCCGCCGTGTCGACCTCCGCGCCCGCCGTCCCGACGACGCTCGTCCTCATCCCGACCTACAACGAGCGCGAGAACCTGCCCGGGCTCGTCCGCGCCGTCATCGCCCACCCCGGCTTCCGGGTGATGGTGGTCGACGACCGCTCGCCGGACGGCACCGGCGAGGTCGCCGACGCGCTGGCGCGCGAGTTTCCCGACCGGGTCGAGGTGCTGCACCGCACCGGCAAGAAGGGGCTCGGCCGCTCCTACATCGAGGCGCTGTCGATTGCGCGCGGGCGGACCGAGGACTTCGTCTGCCAGATGGACGCCGACCTCTCGCACGACCCGAAGTACCTGCCGGAGATGGTCGCGATGGCCCTGCAGGGCGGCCACGACCTGGTCATCGGCTCGCGCTACCTGCAGGGCGTGAGCGTCGTCAACTGGCCGCTGCACCGGCTGATCCTCAGCACCTTCGCCAACCGCTACATCCGCGCCGTGACGCGCCTGCCGGTGGCCGACTGCACCAGCGGCTTCCGCTGCTGGCGGCGCCAGGCGCTCGGCCGGGTGCCGCTCGAGCGCATCGTCTCGGACGGCTACGCCTTCCTCGTCGAGATGCTCTACGAAGCGCACCGCAGCGGCTGCTCGATCGGCGAAGTGCCGATCATCTTCGTCGAGCGCCGCGTCGGGCAGTCGAAGATGTCGGGCGGCGTGATCTTCGAATCCGCCTACATGCCGTGGCGAGTGGTACTGCGGCGCGCCACGCGGCGGACGTAGGACGATCGTGCGCGCGCCAACTCCCAACTTCCAACTCCAACTCCCAAGGCACTCCCAACGTCCAACTCCCAAGCGCGTCGACGGCGCTGCCAGCCCGGTTGGGCGTTGGGAATTGGGAGTGCCTTGGAGGTTGGGAGTTGGAAGTTGGGAGTTGACGTCGCGCACCCCGACGCGCGATCTAGCGACCATGCGCCGAAACCGTCGTGATGGTGGCGACGTCGTACCCGCGCTTCGCGGGCGACATCCACGGCACCTTCATGGAGCCGATCGCGCGCGGCCTCGCCGCCCGCGGCCACGCCGTCCATGTCGTGCTGCCGTGGCACCCGAAGCTCGATCGCCCGCTCGAGGGCGGCGGCGTCACGCTCCACCCGTTCCACTACGCGCCGCATCCGTCGCTGAACGTCTTCGGCTACGCGGAGGGCCTCAAGGCCGACGTCGCGCTGAAGTGGACGGCGTGGGCATCGGCGCCGCTCGGCCTGCTGGCCGGCATCGTGGCGACGCGCCGGCTGGTGCGGCGGGTCGGCGCGACGATCGTGCACGGCCACTGGGTCGTCCCCGGTGGCGCGATGGCGGCACTCGCGGCCGCCGGCCGGCCGCTCGTCGTCAGCCTGCACGGCTCCGACGTGTTCGTCGCCGAGCGCCACGCCGTCGCCGGCGACGGTGGCGCGCCGGACCTTCGCCCGCGCCCGCTGGGTCACCGCCTGCAGCGCCGATCTCCGCGATCGAGCCGTCGGGCTCGGCGCCGACGCCGCCCGGTCGTCGGTGATCCCCTACGGCGTCGACGCCGAGAGCTTTCCGCGCGGCCCCGAGGCGCGGGCTCGCGGTCGGGCCCTGCTCGGCGTGGCCGCCGACGTGCCGCTGGTCGTCACGATCGGCCGGTTCGTGAAGAAGAAGGGGTTCGAATACCTGATCGACGCGGTGCCGGCGCTGGTCGCGCGCCACCCGTCGCTGCAGGTGGTGATCGCCGGGCACGGCGATCTGGAATCGGAGCTGCGCGCGCCGCGCGCGGCAGGCGGGGGTGGCCGACCACGTGCGCTTCCCTGGCCTGCTCGCCCACCAGTCGGTACCGCTGGTCCTGGCCGCCGCCGACGTCGCGGTCGTGCCGTCGATCCGCGACGACGCCGGCAACGTCGACGGCCTGCCCAACGTCGTCATGGAAGCGCTGGCGTCGGGCACGCCGCTGGTCGCCACGGCGGCCGGCGGGATTGGCGCCGTCGTCACCGACGGCGACAACGGCCTGCTGGTGCCGGAGCGCGATGCCGCCGGCCTGGCCACCGCCATCGGCCGCCTGCTCGCCGACCGCGAGCTGGGCGCCCGCCTGGGCGCCCGGGCGCGCAGCCGCGTGCAGGCCGATCACGGCTGGAACGGCGTCGCCCGGGCCTTCGAGGCGGCCTACGACGCCGCCCGCGGTGGCGCCTTGTCCGGCTCTCGGGACGGCGGACTAACATGACGACGCGGAATCGCCCCCTGTCATGACGCCTCCTCCCGGTCTCAGTGTGTTCTTCCCGGCCTACAACGACGCCGGCACCATCGCCAGCCTGGTGATGACGGCGTTGATGACCGCGGCGACGCTGACGCCGGATCACGAGGTCATCGTCATCAACGACGGCAGCGCCGACAACACCGCCGAGATCCTGGACGAGCTGGCCCGCGTCTACCCGCGCCTCCGCGTCGTGCACCACGTGCGCAACCGCGGCTACGGCGGCGCGCTGCGCAGCGGCTTCGCGACCGCCAGCAAGGACTGGGTCTTCTACACCGACGGCGACGGCCAGTACGACCCGGCCGAGATGACGCGTGCTCTGGGAGCGGCGCGGCGACGACGTCGACCTCGTCAACGGCTACAAGATCAGCCGCTCCGATCCGTTCCACCGCATCGTCATCGGCCGCGTCTACCACCACACGGTGAAGCTGCTGTTCGGCCTCAAGGTCCGCGACGTCGACTGCGACTTCCGGCTGCTGCGGCGCTCGATGTTCGAGCGCATCCGCCTCGAGAAGGACAGCGGCGTCATCTGCCTGGAGATGATGAAGAAGATCACCGACGCGCGCTTCCGCATCGCGGAAGTGCCGGTGCATCACTACCATCGCACCCACGGCACCTCGCAGTTCTTCAACGTCCGCCGCATCGGCCGCACCGGCATCGACGTCATGAAGCTGTGGTGGGCGCTGGTCGTCCGCCGCGTCCACCTGCGCGGCGGCGGCGCCGCCGTCGAGGTGCGCGCCGACGCGTCTCCCGCCAGCGGTCGACCGGGCCCCGGATCGCCGCGCGCATGAGCGCCGACTACCGCGACTTCTACCGCGGGCGCCGCGTCATGGTGACCGGCGGCCTCGGCTTCATCGGCAGCAACCTGGCCCGGCAGCTGGCCGCGCTCGGCGCCGACGTCCTCCTCGTCGACTCGCTGATCGACGACTACGGCGGACACCTCTTCAACATCGACGGCATCGAGTCGAAGGTGCGCGTCAACATCGCCGACATCCGGCAGGACACGACGATGAACTACCTGGTGCGCGATCGCGAGGTGATCTTCAACCTCGCCGGCCAGGTCAGTCACATCGACAGCATGCGCGACCCGTACAACGATCTCGACATCAACTGCCGCGCCCAGTTGACGCTGCTCGAGGCGTGCCGCAATCACAACCCGGCGGCCAAGGTCGTCTACGCCGGCACGCGGCAGGTCTACGGCAAGCCCGATCACCTGCCGGTCGACGAGACCCACCTGGTGCGGCCGACCGACATCAACGGCATCAACAAGGTCGCCGGCGAGTACTACCACCTCGTCTACAACAACGTGTTCGGCGTGCGCGCCTGCTCGCTGCGCCTGACCAACATCTACGGCCCGCGCCAGCTGGTGCGGCACAACCGGCAGGGCTTCATCGGCTGGTTCGTCCGCCTCGTCGTCGAGGACCAGGAGATCCAGATCTTCGGCGACGGGCTGCAGCTGCGCGACTTCGTCTACGTCGACGACGCCGCCGACGCCTTCCTGCGCGCCGGCGCCACCGACGCCGTCAACGGCCAGGTCTTCAACGTCGGCGGCGCCCAGCCGATCAGCCATCTCGAGCTGGTCACGCTGCTGATCGAGACGGCCGGCACCGGCACCTACCGGCTCGTCGAGTGGCCGGCCGAGAAGAAGGCGATCGACATCGGCAGCTTCTACGCCGACTCGACGCGCTTCCGCGAGACCACCGGCTGGGTGCCGGAGACGACGCTGCGCGACGGGCTGGCGCAGACGATCGCGTACTATCGACAGCACCTGCCGCGCTACCTGGCCTGATCGGCCGGCGCCGCGGCGCCCGACTACCCATGTCTTCGTCACCCTCCCCGCGGGTTCCGTTCCTGTCGCTGCGTCCGGGCGACGATCGCCCGGCCATCGACGCCGCCATCGCCCGCGTCCTCGACCGCGGCTGGTTCATCCTCGGGCCCGAGCTGCAGGCCTTCGAGCAGGAGCTGGCCGCGGCATCGGGCACCGCCGACGCGGTCGGCGTCGGCACCGGCACCGACGCGCTGTCGCTGATCCTGCGCGGGCTCGGCATCGGCCCGGGCGACGAGGTGATCACCACGCCGCTGTCGGCGGCCTACACCGCCCTGGCGATCATGGCGGCCGAGGCGCGGCCGGTGTTCGCCGACATCGATCCCGAGCGGCTGACGATCGATCCGCGCGGCCATCGAGGCGGCGATCACGCCGCGCACCGCGGCGATCATGCCGGTGCACCTCTACGGCCAGGCCGCCGACATGCCGGCGATCCTGGCGATCGCCGCCAGGCACGGGCTCGCCGTGGTCGAGGATGCCTGCCAGGCGCACCTCGCGACGTGCGCAGGGCCGGCCGGTCGGATCGATGGGCGCCGCCGGCTCGCTCAGCTTCTACCCGACCAAGAACCTCGGCGCGCTCGGCGACGCCGGCGCGGTGCTGACCGACGACCGCGCCCTCGCCGACCGCATCCGCCGGCTGCGCAACGGCGGCCAGACGACCCGCTACCACCATGAGGAATTCGGGGTGAACTCGCGGCTCGACGAGATGCAGGCCGCCATCCTCCGCGCCCGCCTCGCGCGCCTGCCGGCGTGGACGGCCCGGCGCCGCGCCCTCGGCGCCCGCTATCGGGCCGGCCTGGCGCCGGTGGTCGCGGCCGCGGCGGCGGCCGGGCGGACGCTGTCCGTGCCCCCGGTGTTCGACGCCGGCCACGTCTACCACCTGTTCCCGGTGCTGAGCAGCGAGCGGGACGCGCTGCGCACGCGCCTCGAGGCGGAGGGCGTCGAGACGCTGATCCACTTCCCGGTCCCGATTCCCAGGCAGCCCGCCCTGGCCACCGAGGAACCGGCCGACTGCCCCGTCGCCGACCGCGCCTGTCACCAACTGCTGTCGCTGCCGCTCTATCCGGACATGACGGACGCGACCGTCGACACGGTGCTCGACGCCCTGGGACGGGCGGTCGCCGGCTGACGGCCGGCCGGGTTTGGGGGACCGGCCCGTGGCGGACGTCCCGTGTCGCATCGAGACGGGCGACGCGCCCGTCGAATGCCGCGGGACTTTCACCGCGGGCTGGTAAGGTAGAGACGTGCTGGATCTCGCCCGCCGCCTGGTGGGCCTCGTGATCGCCCTGCTGCTGGTCGCCGGGTTGCCGCTCGCGGCAGCGCGGGCGGCCTGCGTCTGCGATCACGGCCATCAGCACGGCGCCGCCGCGGATCGGCACGGCACCGACGCCGCCGCGCCCCACACCTGCACCGCGGCCTGCACCGCCGCGACCTGTCCGATGCACCGCAAGGCTGCTGCGGCGCGCCACGCCGACCACGCGCCGGCGCCGGCGCCCGATGCCGGCGGCATGCGCTGCAGCTGCGCCGGTGATGCGCAGGCGCTCCTCGGCCAGGTCAGCGTCGCCGGCACGCTGCCCGCCATCGCCTCGCTCGACGCGCCTCTGTTCGCCCGCGTCGCGCGTCCGTCCCTCGCCGAGACGCCGCTGCGCCTCTCCGCCTCGCCCCCGGCGCCCCCGCCCCGCGCCTGATCCCGCTCGCGTCCTGGCTGGGTGCCGTGTTCGGCACCAGGCTCGGCCCTCAGGTGTCGACGGCGGCGGCGATCCACGACCGATCCCGCTGACGTCCGGTCCATTCGCGAAGGATCGTCGATGGCGTTCATGTTCCGTTCGTTCCTCCCGCTTGCGGCGGCCGGCGTCGCCGTCGCATCGCTGGGCGCCGCGCCGCTGCCCGATGGCGAGCCGGTGACGATTGCCGTCGCCGGCCGGGGCAACGCCCACGTGTCGATCGCCGCGCGCGATGCCACGGTGGTCGCCGCGTGGGGGGCGACCCGCGACGGCGCCGCCGACGTCTACGCGGCGGTGAGCCGCGATGGCGGGCGCTCGTTCGGGGCGCCGGTGCGTGTCAACGCCACGCCGGGGAAGCCGCGCTCGGCGGCGAGCGCGCGCCTCGCGCGGCCATCACGGTCCGGGAGAGCGGACCGGCGATCGCGGTGCTCTGGACGGCCAAGGCGCCGGCCGCGACGGGCGTCGCGCCGGCCGGCACGATGCCGCCCGGCCCGGTGATCCGTCTCGCCGAGTCGACCGATCTCGGCCGCACCTTCGCGCGCCCCGATCGACGTGTCGGGACGCAACGCGGCGGGCATTCGCGGCTGGGCCGCGCTGGCCGCCGGCGCCGACGGGACCTGGTACGCGGCCTGGCTCGACGGCCGCGCCGAAGCGGCGAAGAAGGCCGCCGCGGGACCGCCCGCGGGCGCCGCCGCGGGGCCGGCGGCGGGGAGCGGGCATCATCACCACGGCGGCTCCACCGGGGCGGGCCCGCTGCAGGAGGTCTTCTACGGCGTCGTCGGGCCCGGTCGGCAGACGAGCGAAGCGCTCGGCGCCACCGGGGTCTGCTTCTGCTGCAAGACCGCGATCCTCGCGCCGGGCGTCTCGCCCACGGGACGGCTCGGGGCGCGCGACATGGTCCTCGCCTGGCGCCATATCTTCCCGACGTCGGAGCGCGACATCGCGATGAGCGTGCTCGATCCGGCCTCCGGCCGGCCGGGCCGTTCGATTCGCGTCAGCCAGGATCGCTGGCAGATCCAGGCCTGCCCCGACGACGGCCCCGGCCTCGCGGCGAGCGGCAGCGGCACCATCCACGTGGTGTGGCCGACGCTGGCGGAGCAGCCGACGCCGGACGCCGCCCCGGAGAAGGCCATCTATCACGCGCGGACGAACGACGGTCGGACGTTCACGCCGCGTCGGCGGCTCGATCGGCCGGGCAGCGCCGCGGCGCATCCGGTCGTGGCGGCGCTGCCGTCGGGATCGGCCGCGGTGGCGTTGTGGGACGAGGTCGCCAACGGCACCCGGCGCGTCGTCGCGCAGCCGATCCGGGAACCGGCCGAACCACAGGTCCTCGGCCCGGGCACCTACCCGTCGGTCGCGGCGCTCGACGACGGCTACGTGGTCGCCTGGACGGCCGGGTCCGGCGAGGCCGGTGTCATCCGCGTGCAGCGGCTCACGCCCTGACGGCCCGACGCGTCGGACGACGCGTGCGTGTCGCCTGTCATGCCCGCCGGCCGCCGGTCGCCGGGCTCGCATCACTCGAGAACCCAGGGGTCGAAGGCCCGGCGCCCGCGGCAACGCCGCGCATCGCCGGCGCCTCCCCGCTGAAGGAGAACGTTTCATGGCATCGAACGGACGGCGGCTCATCGGGCTCGTCGTGGCATGCGTGGCCACGGCCAGCCTCGCGGCCGCACAGGAAACCATCAACCAGGCGACGATCAGCGGTCGCGTGATCGATCCGCAGGGGCGCAGCGTGCCCGGCGCGCTCGTGACCGCCCGCCAGACGGCGACCAACATCTCCGTCGACGCGACCACCGACCCCGAGGGGCGCTTCCGGTTTCCCTATCTGCGGATCGGTCAGTACGAGCTCAGGGCACAGCTGCCCGGCTTCAAGGACTCCACGCGCACGCTGGCGTTGAGCGCCGGATCGGCGTTCGACGTCGCCATCACCCTCGACGTCGCCGGCCTCGAGACGTCGGTCACCGTCGCGGCCGACACCGAGGCCCTCGAGACCGCGCGCAGCCAGATCGTCGGCACCATCCCCCAGGCCGAGGTCCAGAGCCTGCCGATGAACGGCCGGAACTTCCTCGACCTGGCGCTGCTCGTGCCCGGCGTCTCGCCGACCAACACCAACAGCACGCAGTTGTTCGCCGAGACATCGGCCGTCCCGGGCCAGGGCATCTCGGTGGCCAGCCAGCGCAACCTCTCGAACGGCTTCATCGTCGACGGCCTGTCTGCCAACGACGATGCCGCCGGCCTGTCCGGCATCACCTTCGGGGTCGACGCCATCGAGCAGTTCCAGGTCGTCACCGGCGGCGGCCAGGCCGAGCTCGGCCGCGCCCTCGGCGGCTACGTCAACGTCGTCACCCGCAGCGGCACCAACGCCCGGCACGGCACGGTCTACGGCTTCTTCCGCGACGACGCCTTCAACGGCCGCAACGCTCTGACCGGCACCAAGCTGCCGATGGACCAGCAGCAGATCGGCGCCAGCCTCGGCGGACCGATCGCGAGGAATCGCACCTTCTACTTCGCCAACGTCGAGCGGAAGCGGCTCGATCAAACCGGGGTCGTCTCGATCTCGCCCGAGAACGCGACCGCCATCAACGCGCGCCTGGCGCAGATCGGCTATCCGGGTTCGCCGGTCGCGACCGGCATCTACCCCAACCCGGTGCGTTCGACCAACGCGCTCGCCAAGATCGATCATCAGCTGAGCGGCGCCGACCAGTTCACCGTCCGCTACGCGCGCTACGACGTCAGCGCCGAGAACGCGCGCGGCGCCGGCACCCTCAACGCCCCGTCGGGCTCGACGAGCCTGGACAACGTCGATCAGTCGATGGCGGTCAGCAACGTCTGGACGCTCTCGCCGAACACCGTCAACGAGACGCGCGTCCAGGTCGCCCACGGCGACCTCAAGGCGTTCTCGACCGACCAGGCCGGCCCGCAGGTCATCGATCGCCGGCGTGGCGACGTTCGGCACCTTCTCCAGCAGCCCGACCCGGCGCCAGAACACGATGGTCCAGGTCGTCGACAACGTGTCGCATCGCGTCGGCGCGCACGCCCTGCGGGCGGGCGTCGACTTCCTCTACAACGACGACACGATCACGTTCCTCCGCACCTTCCGCGGCAGCTACACGTTCTCGTCGCTCGCCAACTTCCTGACCGGCACCTACAACGGCTTCGCCCAGACGTTCGGCGACCCGGTGGTGAACCAGAAGAACCGCAACGTCGGCCTCTTCGCCCAGGACGAGTGGCGCGCCGGCTCGAACCTGACGCTGAACCTCGGCCTGCGCTACGACCTGCAGTTCCTCGAGACGGTCGACACCGACCGGAACAACGTCTCGCCGCGGGCCGGATTCGTCTGGACGCCGACGGCGTCACGCGATCTCGTCGTGCGCGGCGGCGCCGGCCTCTTCTTCGATCGGGTGCCGCTGCGCGCCGTGGCCAACGCGCTGTTGTCGGCCGGCAACACGACCGACGTGACGCAACTGCGACAGCCGCAGGTGTCGGGCATCCTGCCGACGCAGGCCGGCGCCCCGGTGTTCCCGAACATCCTGCCCGATCGGCTGCCGTCGACGGCCCGTGTCTCGATCACCACGATGGACACGCGGCTGCAGAACGCCTACTCGAAGCAGGCCAACGTCGAGGTCGAACGCGGCCTCGGCGGCAGCCGCACGCTGAGCGTCGGCTACCAGTTCGTCGGCGGCGAGCAGCTGCTGATGTCGATCAACCAGAACGTACCCGAGTGCGTGGCGGCCGGCACCAACAACGGCTGCCGCCCGGTCGCGGCCTACATGAACAACAGCCAGTATCAGGGCGTCGGCGAGTCGACCTACCACGGCCTCCACGTCACCTACCTGCAGCGGCCGCGCAGCTGGTCGTCCATCCGCGTCGCCTACACGCTGTCGAAGTCGATGAACGACCTCGGCGAGGCGTTCTTCAGCTCGCCGACCGATCCGGGCAACGTGCGGAAGGACTGGGGCCGGTCGGACAACGACCAGCGGCATCGCCTGGTGGTGAGCGCGTCGGCCAACTCGCCGACCACGCCGGCGACGACGCCGTGGGAGCGCGTGTGGCACGGCTTCCAGGCCAGCACGATGCTGCAGTACTACTCGTCGCTGCCGTTCAACATCGTCACCGGCGTGAACAGCCTGCAGGGCACCGGCGGACGCCCGTTCGCCGACGGCTCGGCGTCGGCCGCGAACTTCGACGTCCGCGCGGTCGACTTCATCCCGCGCAACGCCGGCACCGGCAGCGACTTCTTCTCCCTCGGCCTGCGCCTCAGCCGATCGTTCACGCTTCGGGGCGGCACGCAGATCCAGGGCCTGGTCGAGGCCTTCAACCTGACCGACCGGACCAACGCCATCACGCGGAACACGACGTTCGGCCCCGGGTCGTTCCCGTCGACGCCGGTGTCGTCGTTCGACACCGTGACCGCGGTCGGCGATCCGCGGACGCTGCAGTTCGGCGTGCGCCTGTCGTTCTAGAGGGACGGGAGGGGCGGAGGGAACGGAGAAGGGATCGTACAGAGGAACGGAGGACATGGAGCGACGGAGAACGTTGATATCGAAGACTTCGGAGACGACGATCCATCGACTCCGTTCCTCCGTGCCCTCCGTTCCTCTGTGATGATCCTTTGATCGTCTCTGTTCACTCTGCCCCCGCCGCACCCCCCTAAAACTGGAAGTAGATGAACTGCGCGCCGCCGAAGGAGCCGAACAGCAGGATCAGGTAGAAGAGCGCGCCGTAGACGGCGTAGCGCGGCACCAGCGGCAGCTTCGGGATCGCCAGCAGGTCGTCCTTCCACCACTCGTAGGCGTGCAGCAGCACGAGCGGCAGCGCGAAGCCGACCAGCGTCCGCACCTCCGGCAGCACCTCCGGGCTGATCCGCCAGTCGGTGAGGAGCGCCCACGTCATGGCGCGGATCTGCTCGAACGAGCGGGCCCGGAACAGCAGCCAGCCGTAGCAGACCAGGTGCAGGGTGACGAACCACGCGCCGACGCGAGGCGAGGCGTGAGGCGCGCGCGCGCGTGCCGCGCCACGCTTCGTAGCCGCGATGCGCGACCAGCCACAGCCCCTGGTAGGCGCCCCACAGGACGAACGACCAGGCGGCGCCGTGCCACAGGCCGCCGAGCACCATCGTGATCAGCAGGTTGCGGTTGGTGGCCCAGGCGCCGCCGCGGCTGCCGCCGAGCGGCTTGTAGAGATAGTCGCGCAACCACGTCGACAGGCTGATGTGCCAGTGCCGCCAGAACTCGCGCGGGTTGGTGACGGCGTAGGGGAAGCGGAAGTTGACGTTCAGCTCGATGCCGAACCACTGCGAGATGCCGCGCGCCATGTCCGAGTAGCCGGCGAAGTCGCCGTAGATCTGCAGGGCGAAGGCGTAGGTCGCGATCAGCACGTCGCCGCCGGCGGCCGGAAAGGCCGGATCGAAGACCGCATCGACCATCGGCGACAGGTTGTCGGCGATGACGATCTTCTTGAAGAGGCCGGTCGCGATCAGCCAGCTGCCGGTGACGAGATCCTCGCGCCGGACCGACGCGCGGCGCCGCGAACTGCGGCATCAGCGCCGGCGCTCGCAGGATCGGGCCGGCGACGAGGTGGGGGAAGTAGGCGACGAACAGCGCGTAGTCGACCAGGCTCGTGACCGGCGGCATCTCGTCGCGATACACGTCGACGACGTAGGCCATCGCCATGAAGGTGTAGAACGAGATGCCGAGCGGCAGGACGATGGCCAGCATCGGCCAGCCGACGTCGAGGCCGGCCGCCGCCAGCGCGCGCGACGCCGAGTCGACGAAGAAGCCGGCGTACTTGAAGAAGCCGAGGACGGCGAGCAGGAAGCCGAGCGCCGCCCAGAGGATGCGGCGCGATCGCGGCCGCGAGGCGCGGACCTCGGGCCGGCCGAGGGCCAGCCCGGCGCCCCAGCTGACCAGCGTCGACGCCGCCAGCAGCCCGGTGAAGCGCCAGTCCCAGGCGGCGTAGAAGTAGTAGCTGGCCGCCAGCAGCCACAGGTTCTGGGCGCGGTGGCCCAGGATTCGGTAGACCGCGTAGACGACCGCGAAGAAGACGACGAAGTGGATCGAGTTGAAGACCACTAGCGTCGCGTCCCCGACGTCACTCCGTCGACCCCGTCCGCGGCTCGAGGAGCCCTTCGCGCTGCAGGAAGGCGTCGAGCGCCGCCGCCACCGTCTCATGGCCGGCCGGCGTGAAGTGCACCGTGTGCACGAAGAACTGGCCGGCCGGCGCCGCCTTCAGCACCGGCAGCAGGTCGAGCGTCGGCACGCCGAGCGGCGCCACCGCGGCGCGGAAGCGCTCGGTCGCGCCGTCGACGGCGAGCGGACCGGCCGTCGGCTCGGTGGCGGCGCGCAGCCGCTCGTACTCGGCCGGGATCGAGCTGGAAGCGCGCCGGCATCAGGGCGATCGCCAGGCGCGCCGCCGCCGGCGCGGACGTCGCGATCGAGCTCGCCGAGGGCGCGCGTCGCGACCTCGAGGCCGCCGCTGATGTAGGGCGGCGGCGTGGCGAGATAGGACCCGACCGGCCGGCTCGGCGCGCCGCCGTCACTGGCGCGATCGCGCACCTGATCGTAGCGCTGCCGGGCGATCTGCAGGACCATGCTGCGGCGGACGAGGCGACGCAGCGTGCGCTCCGTCTCCTCGCGCACGGCGACGCTCGGCGGCACGGCGTCCGTCGAGCCGCCAGGCCGCGTCGAACGCCTCGACGGCGTCGTTGGCGACGAAGGTCGACACCACCACGACGTCCGCCTCGAAGCGGGCCGCGACGTGGCGATAGAAGAGCAGCTCCTCGACCGGCCCGTAGCCCTGCACGCCGGCATTGATGACGCGGTAACGCGTGCCGGCCGGCGCCCGGGCGTTGAGCCGGGCCTGCAGCCGCTGCGTGAACGTGGCCTGGTGCGGGACCTGGACCGCGAGCACCAGCGAGTCGCCGAGGACGACGATGCGGCGCTCGCCCGGCGGCCTTCGGCCCGATCGCGTCGTCGCGGACGCCCTGCGCGTTGGTGGCGATCGGCGTCGTGAACTCGCGCGTCGTGTAGACCACCGACTGGCCCGGCCGCAGCCGGTAGCCGATCGCGGCGTCGGGCATGAACAGCTGCTGGAAGACCGGCGCCGCCTCGCTCCCGCCCTGCCAGCGGAGGAACGACTCGAACGCGGCGAACTCGGCACCCAGCACCAGCGCGGCCACGAGCAGTCGGCGGATCAGTCGCCCGGGAACCGCGATGGCTGCGAGTCACGGAGCGCGGCGCCCGTCCGGCAAGGCGGGTCCCGGCATCCGGGCGAGAGTAGCACGGGGCCGTCGTGACCAGCGGGCGCGCCCGGCGCTGCCCGCACGCGAGCGGTATGCTGTACCGTCCTGCGGCCCGGCTCGGCGCGCGCAGGGCCGATCCTCGATGACCCTACGGACGTTGCTCGCCTTCGCCCTGGTCGCCTGGCTGCCCGGGGCGCTCCTCTTCCGACTGCCCGTGCTCGATCCGCGCGGTCGCGCCGCGCTCCCCGCCGAGGAGCGGGCGGTGTGGGCCGTCGTGCTGTCGAGCGGCCTGTCGGTGATGCTGACGCTCGGCCTCGCCTGGCTCGGCTGGTACCGCTTCGATCGGCTGCTGCTGATCCTGAGGCGCGATCTCGATGCTGCTGGCGATCGCCTGCCGCGGACGCCTGCGCCTCGGCCCCGAGGCGCCCCGGCCCGGCGCTCGGCGCGCTGGTGCCGGTCGCCATCGTCGCCGGCGGACTCTGGCTCTACGGCGCGCCCGCGGAATACGTCCTGGGCGGCAAGGATCCCGGCGGCTACGTCAACGAAGGCGTCCAGATCGCGCAGCGCGGCGCGCTGGTGGCCCAGGATCCGGTCATCGCCTCGGTCCCGGCCGAGTTCCGCGACCTGGTCCTGCCCGTCGCACGACACGCCGAGCTACTACGGCTCGCGCTTCATGGGCTTCTACGTGCTCGATCCGCAGGCGGGCACCGATCCTCGGCCAGTTCCCGCACTTCCTGCCGGCGTCGATCGCCATCGGCTACGGCCTCGACGGGCTCACCGGCGTCCGCCGCGTGACCCACTTCTGGACGCTGCTCGGCCTGGTCTGCGTCTACCTCCTCGGCGCGCGCCTGTTCGGCCGGACGGTCGCCGCGGCCGGCACGCTGCTGCTCGCCATCAACGTCATCGAGGTCTGGTTCAGCGGCTATCCCGAACGCCGAGGTCGTCGCCCAGACGCTGCTGTTCGCGGCGATGCTGGCGTGGTCGCGGGCCCAGGTCGACGGCCTCGCCTTCTTCGGCGTCGGTGGCGGCCTCGCTGCTCGGCATGCTGCTGTTCCTGCGGATCGACATGGTGATCGCGGTCGCCGGCTTCGTCGGCGCCGCGGCCCTCGGCCGCATGGCCGGCCTGCCCGCCGTCGTCGGCTTCTTCCCCGCCCTCGTCGTCTGGCTCGCCGCCGCCGCGATCTACCTGCTCGGGCTGATGAAGCCGTACATGGCGATGCCGCTGGTGTGGCTCGCAGGCGCTGCCGCTGTGGCAGATGGCGATCGGCGGCCTGGCGGCGGCGGCGGCGCTGGCGATCGTCTTCGGCGCGCGCGCAGCTGCCGGCGGTGCGGCGGCTGCTGCCCTGGGTGTGGCGGGTGATGGCCGCGGCCGCCGTGCTGCTGGTCGATCTACGCCTACTTCTTCCGCGTCGCCGCCGGCCGCCTGGCCGAGCACGACGCCATCGCCCTGCGCAGCTTCGCGCTGGTACGTGCTGCCGCTCGGGCTGTTCACGGCGCTGGTCGGCTACCTCGTCGCCCTGCGCCGCTTCGTCGCCCGCGACAGCGTCTTCCTGCTGACGTTCACGCTCTACGCGACGTTCTTCTTCTACAAGATCCGCATCGTGCCGGTGCACTACTGGATGACGCGGCGGTTCCTGCCCATCGATCCTGCCCGGCGCGCTGCTGCTGGTCGCCTTCGCCGCGCTCGGCCGCTGGTCCGACGACGATCGCGGCTGGCGCTACCGGCTCCGCGCCGGCGCCGGCGGCGTCGTCGCTCGGCGACCCTGGCGGTGATGTTCTGGACGCGGTCGGCGCCGCTCATCGGCCACGTCGAGTACGCCGGCGTGATCCCGCGGCTCGAGAAGCTGGCCGGCACGTTCGGCGATCGCGACCTCGTCATCGTCGAGTCGCGCGACGCCTCGGACGTCCACGTGCTGGCGCTGCCGCTGGCCTACATCTACGCCCGCAACGTGCTGCTGCTGCCGAACCGGCGGCCCGACGCGGCGACGATGGAGCGCTTCATCGCCTGGGCGCGGCGACAGTACGCCGCCGTCTACTTCGTCGGCGGCGGCGGCACCGAGCTGCTGACGAAGGCCATCGCCGTCGCAGCCGATCGGCACCGAGGTGTTCCAGGTGCCGGAGTGGTCCTCGGCCGTCAACGCGCTGCCCGGCGGCGTCCGGCGCAAGGAGTTCGACTTCAGCATCTATCGCTTCGTCGATCCGCCGGCGGCCGCCGGCCGGCGACGTCGCGCTCGACGTCGGCGTCAACGACGACGTCAACGTGCTGCGCTTCCACGCCAAGGAGCGCCACGCCAACGGCACGACGTTCCGCTGGTCGCGCGACGTGTCGTACCTCAATCTGCCGGGCGTGAGCGGCGACGATCGCACGATCACCCTCGTGATGGACGACGGGCGGCGGCCGGCCGCAGGTGCCGCCGGCGTCGGTCGAGGTCTCGATGAACGATCAGGTGCTCGGCCGCGTCGACGGTCGGGCCCGACTTCAAGCCCTACACGCTGGCCATTCCGCCGGCGCTGGCGGCCGCGGCCGGCGCCAGCGGCACGCCGGTCCGCCTCAAGCTGGTGACCAACGTGTGGCGCCCCAAGGCGGTGCTGCGGCGTCGCCCGACGATCGCGATCTCGGCGTCATGGTCGATCGCGTGGACGTACGCTAGAGCGCCGATGTCCGAGTCTGCAGATCTACGACCCGCGCGAGCGACGCCTGGTCGCGGCGGCCGACCGCGTGCTGGCGCTCGGCGCCGGCGTCGCCCGGCTGTGGCCGCGACGGGCGCCGGCCGTGCGGCCGCCGCGGCGCATCCTGCTGCTGCGGCTCGAGCGGATCGGCGATCTGCTGATGTCGGCGGCGGCCATCGAGTCGGTGCGGGCGCACGCGCCCGGCGCCGCGCATCGACCTCGTCGTCGGCAGCTGGAATCGCGCCATCGCCGAGCGCCTGCGCGGCATCGATCGCGTGGAGACGCTCGACGCCCCGTGGCTGGCCCGCGGCGCCGCCGGCGCAGGGGATCGGCCGCCTGGCGTCGACGGCGTGGAGCTGGCGCGCGGCGCGGCTACGACCTGGCCATCAACTTCGAGGGCGACATCCGCAGCCACGCGCTGATCGCGCTCGCCGGAGCGCGGCGGCGCGTCGGCTTCGCGATGGCCGGCGGCGGCCCGCTGCTGACCGACGTCGTCGACCATCGCGTCGATCGCCACACCGCCGACAACGCCGCCGCCCTGGTCGCCGCTGCCTTCCGGAGCCCGGGGCTCAACCCGGGGCTGAACCCGCGGCAGAGCCCCGGGGCTGAGCCCCGGCTGGCGGTTTCCGGCTCGACGTGCCGGATGCCGCGCGGCAGCGCCGCGCGTGACCTGGTCGGCTCGCATCCGCGCTACGTCGTCGTCCACGCCAGCGGCGGGCGCGCCATCAAGCAGTGGGACGTCGATCGGTTCGCGGCGGCCACCACGCACGATCGCCCGCGAGCTCGGGCGCCGCCGTCGTGCTGAGCGGCGCGCCGGGCGACGCCGCGATCACCGGCCAGGTCCGCGCGCCGCTGCCCGCCGACGTCGCGGTCGTCGACCTCACCGGCCGGCCCCGATCTGCTCGTCCTCGCCGCGGTGCTGGAAGGCGCCCGCCTCGTCCTCACCGGCGACACCGGCCCGATGCATCTCGCCGCGGCGGTCCGCGCCCCGATGGTCGCGGTGTTCGGGCCGTCGATGCCGGTGCGCTACGCGCCGCGCGACACCGCGCATCGCGTCGTCCGCATCGACCTGCTGGTGCGCGCCGTGCAACCGGATCCGCAAGCCGCCCGAGCGCTGCCAGGGCCACACGCCCGACTGCCTGGCCGGCGTCACCGTCGACGCCGTCATCGCGGCCGCGCGATCGCTCGCGGCCGAGACCGAGCCGGGCCGCGAGGCAGCCGGGTGAGCGGCGCGTGATCGGCCGCCTCGCCATCGAGCGCGCCGGCCGCCTCGAGACGCATCGATCTCGACGAGCTACGGCGCCGGCGCCATCGCCGACGAAGCGGCGGGCCGCGCCAACGCCTGGATCAAGAGCCTGCGCCACGTCGACGTCGCCGGCCGATCGCTGCGCGATCGTTTCCACTACCGCGGCGACTCGCTGTGGTGGTTCGCCGAGCTGTTCCTGCACAAGGAGGGCGTCGTCGACGCGCTGTGGCGCACCGCGCTGACGCTCGATGCGGTGTGCGAGGTCGAAGGCCCGACGCGGATCGGCATCGTCGATGGCGGGCCGGCGCTGCGCTGCCTGCTGCCGCAGGTCGCGGCGCGCCTCGATCTCGGGCCTGCTGGCGGGCACCGACGTCGGCCGGGCCGGCGCGGCGTCGCGCGACACGGCGACCGGCGTGAAGAGCCGCCTGCTGACGTGGGCGGCGGAGGCGCGGCGGGCGCTGCCCGGCGCGGCGGCCGCCCCTCGCGACCGGCGGCACGCTGGCGTTCGTGCACAGCGCCTTCTGGCGCGACGCCACCGGCGAAGAGGGCTACATCGCGCCGGTGCTCGACGCGCTCGCGGCGACCGGCGCCGCCCCGATCCAGCTGGTCGGCGTCGGCCCGCGCCGCAATTTCCAGGCGCGGCGCTGGTGGCATCCGCTGATGCCCGGCTGGCGCCAGCCGCGCGGCGACGGCGCCGTGGTGCCGGTCGAAGCGCTCGCGTCGCATGGCGGCGCTGGCCGGATCGCGCGCCGTCTGGCGGGCCCGCTACGACGTCGCCGCGGCGCTGACCGGCGAGCGCGGCGATGCGGGCCGCCGCCCGCATCGCCAGCTACGACGCCTGGGACCTGGTGGCGCCCGAGCTGCGCGGCATCGCCACGCTGCAGTTCCCGTGGTCGGCGCGGGCGATGGACGAAGCCGGCGCCGCCATCGAGCGGGCCCGGCCGCGGCTGGTCCTGACCTACGCCGAGGCCGGCGGCTGGGGCCGCGCCATCATGCTCGAGGCGCGACGGCGCGGGATCCCGTGCGCCGGCATCCAGCACGGCTTCATCTACCGCCGCTGGCTGAACTACCTGCACGAGCGCGACGAGATGCAGCCGTCGCCGACGCGCCCGCACGACATCGGCTTTCCGCGGCCGGATCTCACCGTGGTCTTCGATCGCGTCGCCTCGCACCACCTCGAGCTCGCCGGCGCGTTCCCGCGGGCGGCGCTGGCCGTGACCGGCAGTCCCGGTCTCGAGCGCCTCGCCGCGCGCGTCCGCGCCATCGGCCCGGACGAGCGAGCGACGGCTCGCGCCGCGCTGGGCCTCGCCGACGTCGATCGCGCCGCGGTCGTCGTCTCCAAGCACGCCCAGCTCGGCCGCTGGCTGCCGCTGCTGGTCGGGGCCATCGGCGCGGTCGAGGCCGCGGCTGGCGGCACCCGGCGCACCCGCCTGATCGTCAAGCCGCACCCGGCTGAAACGCCGGACCTCTATGCCGCCGCCCTCGCGACCTCGCCGGCGGCCGCCTTGGCGCCGGCCAGCCTCGACCTGGCGGCCCTGCTGGCCGCGACCGACCTGGTCGTGACCGTCAACTCGACCGTCGCCATCGACGCGATGGCCCTCGGGATGCCGGCCCTGTCGCTCGGCGTCCCCAACAACCTGACGCCGTTCGTCGTCGCCGGCGGCATCGCCGGCGTCTACCACCCCGGCGAGCTGCCGGGGACCCTGGCGCGGCTGCTGCTGGACGAGGCGGCGCGGGCCGAGCTGGTCGCCGCCGGCCTCGCCTGCGCCGAATCGGGCGGCATCCGGACCGGCGGCGGGCGCCGCCGCCCGGGCGGCCGAGGCGCTGGCCGGGCTGACCCGGGCTGGCAGCCCTATAATGGTCGATTGACCGTATGCGCGTGCTCATCACCGGCGGTGCCGGTTTCGTGGGATCCCACCTCGCCGACGCTCTGCTGGCCGCGGGCCACGAGGTGACGGCGTTCGACAACCTCTCCACCGGCTCGATCGACAACATCGAGCACCTGAAGGGCCAGCCGGGCTTCCGCTACATCATCGAATCGGTGCAGAACGAGCCGGTGCTCGCCGAGCAGATCGATCGCTGCGACGTCGTCTTCCATCTCGCCGCGGCGGTCGGCGTGAAGAAGATCGTGGAAGAGCCGGTCCACACGATCGAGAACAACGTGCACGGCACCGAGGTCGTGCTGCGCCACGCCAACAAGAAGAAGCGGCTGGTGGTGGTGGCGTCGACGTCCGAGGTCTACGGCAAGAGCGTCGACGTGCCGTTCCGCGAGGACGCCGACCTGGTGATGGGACCGACGTCGAAGCACCGCTGGGCCTACGCCTGCAGCAAGGCGATCGACGAGTTCCTGGCTCTCGCCTACTGGAAGGAGAAGAAGCTGCCGGTGATCGTCATCCGGCTCTTCAACACCGTGGGGCCGCGCCAGACCGGGCAGTACGGCATGGTGATCCCGACGTTCGTGCGGCAGGCGCTGGCCGGCCAGCCGATCACCGTGTTCGGCGACGGCACGCAGCGGCGCAGCTTCACCTACGTCGGCGACGTCGTCGACGGGCTGATCCGGCTGATGGGCGAACCCAAGGCCATCGGCCAGGTCTTCAACATCGGCAACGGCGAAGAGATCTCGATGCGGGCCCTGGCCGAGAAGATCAAAGACGATGACGGCGAGCACCTCGGACATCGTGACCATTCCCTACGATCAGGCCTACGAAGCGGGCTTCGAGGACATGCCGCGGCGGGTGCCGGACATCAGCAAGATCCGCGGACTGGTCGGTTACGAGCCCAAGGTCCAGCTCGACGAAACCCTGACGCGCGTGATCGACTACATTCGGACACGATAACGGCCGAGAATACGAGTGAGGATGAGCGCGTCGATCAAACGCCGGACCCGGGAAGCCACCGAGGCCCTGCTGCGCAAGCAGGCCAAGCCGGTGCGGCGGATGCTGCTCGCGCTCGGCGTCGACGAGGCGCCGACGCTGCCCGAGATCGTGCAGATCGAAAGCACCAACATCTGCAACGCCAAGTGCGTGTTCTGCCCGCGCGACGACATGCATCGCGACGAGGGCATCATGGACATGGCGCTCTTCCAGAAGATCGCCGACGAGTGCGCCGCGCTGAACATCACGCACATGCGGATGCACAACTACGGCGAGGCCTTCGCCGACCGCAACCTGGTCGAGAAGGTGCGCTACGCCAAGTCGATCGGCATCCGCGAGGTCGGGCTCATCTCGAACGGCTCGCTGATCACCGAGCGCGCCGCCCGGGGCATGGTCGACGCCGGGCTGGACGCGATCAACATCAGCATGGACGCCGCCGGCAAGGAAGTCTTCGAATCGACGCGGCTCGGCCTCAACTACGACAAGGTCGTCGCCAACGTCGAGCGGCTGATCCAGATCCGCGACGAAGCCGGCAAGCGCCGCCCCAAGCTGATCCTGTCCTTCGTGCGGCAGAACAACTCGGCGGAAGAGCAGCACTTCATCGCCCACTGGCGGAAGAAGGCCGACAAGATCCACGTCACCGACCTGCACAACTGGGCCGGGACGCTGAACCAGGAATCGGACGTCCGCTTCCCCTGCTACCGGCCGTGGCTGACCTTCACGGTGCTGTGGGACGGCCGCGTCTCGCTGTGCTGCGCCGACTTCGACGGCCGCGAGGTCCTCGGCGATCTGCGCACCAGCACCATCAAGGACATCTGGAACGGCCCCGCCTACCGTAAGGTGCGTCGTGCGCACCTCGACCACGGCGGCCCCTCGATCTGCCAGTCCTGCGATCTGCCGAAGAAAGACTCGCCGCTCTGGATCGGTAAGCTGGTGTGACCGCCGCGCCCCGGCGCGGCGAAGCCGGCTGCCGCTCGGCTCCGCTGCTCCTCCAGCGCCCATAAAACCGCAGAAGCGGCTGTTTTCCCCCTCCGCAAACTCAGCATTGAGCAGCTCTGCCTGCCGTAATACAGTGTTGCCGCGTCTGGCCGATTAGCTTCAGGTAGTCCTTCCTGCCCCGGGTGTCTCGTCTCCGCTGGGAGTTTCACAGAACGATGGTTGCCTCGCGGTTCGTCACTGCCGCCGCTGCGCTGATCCTGTCGAGCGTCGCGGCGCTCCCCACTCCCAGCCACGCCCAAGCCTCTCGCGAGGGTCCGACGTTCGCCGCCGCCGGGGCCTGGCCCGGCTTCTCGCTGCGCTATCCCGACATCGCCTACGACCCCGTCAACAACGTCTATCTGGTGGTGTCGGGGGCGATGGCCCATGGCCGGTTCCAGACCGCCGACGGCGTCCCGCTCGGGTCGAACGAGTTCTACATCTCATCCAGCGGCGCCTACAACCAGGTCGCCAGGGTCGCCTACGGCGACGGCAAGTTCCTGGTGACGTGGCTCGACGTGCGCAGCGATCCGCGCGGCGCCGTCGCGTGGGTCTACGGTCGCCTGCTGAGCTACGGTGCAGGTGGCGTCGCCACCTTCGCAGGCCCCGACTTCCTGATTGGCGCAGCGACGGGCGGCGTCAACCCCGAGCGTGCGGCCGCGGTGGCCTACTCGTCCGCCAGCAAGCGGTTCCTCGTCGCGTACCACCAGGCAGGTGGCGGCGCGGCTCCGTCCAACGACGTTCGCGGTCAGCTCGTCTCGACGACGGGCCAGCTGGTCGGGGCGCCGATCAACATCTCGTTCGACAACCACTTCCAGGGCGAGGTGGGCGTCGGCTACAGCCCGGCCAGCGACAAGTTCCTCGTCGCCTATCGCCATTTCTACGAGCCGGCAGGGCCCGCGACGATTCAGTCCCGCACGGTCAGCGCGGTCGACGGCGCGCTCGGCGCCGCGACCGACATGACGGCCTCGAACAACACCAACGTCCCCGAGGTCGCCTACAACACGAAGAACAACCAGTTCCTGCTCAGCTGGTGGCAGGCCAGCCCCGGGTACCGCAGGCATCTACTACGGCCGGCTCGTGAACCCGGACGGCGCGGCGGCCGCGCCGCCGGTGCCGATGATCGTCAACTACGGTGGCTACGACTCGCTCGGCGTCGCCTACAACACGCTGGCCGACACGTTCTTCGCCGTCGTCCACGGCCGGGCGCCCTCGACGTTCCCGCAGGAGGACGTCGGCGCCGAGGTGTCGGGGACGGGCATCCCGAGCGGCGAGTTCGACGTGACGGTGACCGGCAACAAGGTCGGCAACTTCTATCCCCGCATTGCCGCCAGCACGGTGCGCAACGAGTGGATGATGACCACGGCCACCGCCTTCGTGGTGGCCAGCGCGCAGCGGATCAAGACGCTCGCCAACGGCGGCGGCCCGCCGCCGCCGCCGCCCCCGCCGCCGCCGCCGATCGAGCTGACCGGCCCGAACGTGCCGAACGGCAGCTGGTTCATGGCCGAAGGCGCCGAGAGCGGCACCCCGACCGGTTTCCACACGTTCTACCTGGTCGCCAACGAGCACGACGATCCGATCGACGCGCGCGCCTGGTTCGTCGCCGACAACGGCGTGCTGAAGTACCAACGGTTCACCGTGGCGGCGCGCAGCCGGGTCACCGTCACGCTGCAGGGCGCGGCCGGCGTCGGCTCGTTCGGCAGCATCTTCCAGTCGACGACGCCGGGGCGCGACATCTTCGTCGCGCGCTCGATCTACTGGGGCCCCAACTTCGAGGGCAGCACCGGCGTCTCGGCGGCCAAGAACCTGGCGACGCACTGGTACTTCGCCGAGGGCTCGCGCGGCGGCGAGCTGTTCGACAACTTCTTCCTGATTTTCAACCCGCTGCCGACCGCGACCACGGTCGACGTGACCTTCCTGACCGCCGCGGGCCAGGTGATCACCAAGCAGTACGCCGTGGCGCCGGAGAAGCGGCTCACGCTCTACGCCAACGCCATCCCCGAGCTCGCCGGCAAGGACTTCAGCACCACCATCACCGCGGCAACCGGCGTCATCGCCGAGCGGGCGATGTACTGGCGGCTGATCGGCGGAACGGACCCGGCGTGGGTCGGCGGCACGGCCAGCGTCGGCGCGACGGCCCCGCAGACGTCCTGGGTGTTCGCCGAAGGCGCGGCCGCGACCCGGTTCGACTCGTTCTACCTGCTGCTCAACCCGAACGAGGTGCCGATCACGGTGCGAGGCCGCTTCCTGCCGGAAGCGGGCATGCCGATGGAGAAGGTCGTGACGATGGCGCCGCGGTCGCGCTCGACCATCTACCTCAACGGCGAGTTCGGCAACATCGGCGGCGTCGCCTCGACGTTCACCTCGGACACCCTGCCGTTCCTGGCCGAGCGATCGATCTACTGGGGCGCCGGGCGCGTCGAGGGCACCAACGTCATCGGGGCGTCGGCCGCGGCGTCCGAATGGCACTTCCCGGAAGGCTCGTCGGGCGGCCAGTTCGACACCTACCTGCTGCTCGCCAACCCGGGCAGCAACGATGCGACCGTCCGGCTGACGTTGTTCATCGAGGGCGTCGGCCGGTTCACGGCGTCCCAGCCCGAGCTGCTGCGCACGGTGCGTGCCGGGCAGCGCCTGACCATCTACATGAACGACTTCCTCACGGCGCTCGAGACGGCCGAGGGGCGTCCCGTCGGCAGCCTCCGCGGCAAGTCGTTCAGCACCAGGGTCAACGTGCTGAGCGGCGATCCGGTCGTCGCCGAAGAGGCGATCTACTGGCAGCGTGACGGCGCCAACTTCTGGCGCGCGGGCTCGGCCGCGTTCGGCATCCCGCAGTAGTCGAGTCTCGCCGCGGCGGTGGCGGCGCACCTGCGCCGTCACGGCCGCCGGTCCGATCGCCGCAGCCGCGTCCCATACAGCTCTCACGCCTGCAACCGATAGACTGGCCGGTCGCCTGCCTGGCGCGGCCGTTTTTCTGCAGGAGTGAGTGAATGGTAGTCTCGCGGTTCACGCTCGGCGCCGCGCTCGTCGTTCTCGCCCAGCTCGTCCTTCCCCACACCTCCGCGGCCCAGGCGTCGCGCGAGGGGCCCAGCTTCGCCACTGCCGGCAACTGGGGCACGGTGCGGCTGCCCGACGTCGCCTTCGACCCCGTCAACGCCGTCTACCTCGACCGTTTCCGGCAACCTCACCAAGGGCCGCTTCGTGACGCAGGACGGCACGCCGCTCGGCGCGCAGTTCGACGTGCCGACGGTCGGCTCGCACAACCAGGCCGCCCGCGCCGTCTACAGCCCGGAGCTCGGCGGGTTCCTCGTCGTCTGGTACGACACGCGCGTCAACCCCAACGTCTACCAGGTCTGGGGTCGGCTGGTCCGCTGCGGCGGCGAACGGCGTGCCGCTGTTCACGGGGCCCGATTTCTTCATCGGGGCGCCAGCCGGCGGCGGCAACGCCGAGCTCGGCATCGACGTGGGCTATGCGACCGGATCGCGCCGCTTCCTCGTCGCCTACCACCAGATCGCGCCGCTCGACGACATCGTCGCCCAGCTGGTCGATCTCAACGGCTCGCTGGTCGGCGGGCCGCTGCCGATCACGACCGACAACCACTGGCAGCGTGAGCCGAGCGTCGCCTACAACCCGAACACCGACTCGTTCCTGGTCGCCTACGGTCACTACTACAACCCGGCCGGGCCCGGCGCGGTCCACGTCCGCACCGTCGCCGCGGCCACCGGCGGCGCTCGGCCCGGTCCGCGAGGTCGCCACGGGCACGGCGGTCTACGTGCCGCAGGTGGAGTTCAACTCGGCCCGCGGCCAGTTCTTCGTCGCCTGGTACACCCAGCCCAACATCTACGGACGCCCGGTCGCGGCCGACGGCACGCCACTCGGCAGCACGACGCTCCTCGCCTTCAACTACCCGTCCTACGATGCGCTGGGGCTGGCCTACAACCCGGTCGCGGACACCTACTTCATCGTCTTCCACGGCCGCGGCCGCGAGGACGCCGGGGCGCAGATCTCCGCCAACGGCGTCCCCGACGTCGAGTTCGACGTGACCGCCACCGCGGTCCGCAACGGCAACTACAATCCCCGCGTCACCAGCCACCGCGCGCGGCGCGAATGGCTGGTGGTGACGTCGAGCGATTTCGGCGCGATCACCGGGCAGCGCATCAAGACGGGCGCGGCCGCCCCGCCCCCGCCGCCGCCACCGCCGCCACCGCCGCCGCCCCCGCCGCCGCCAGCCACCCTCGAGCTGACCGGCCCGACCGTACCGAACGGCAGCTGGTTCTTCGCCGAGGGCGCCGCCAGCAGCGTCGCCGGCGGGTTCAACACCTTCTACCTGCTGCAGAACCCGAACCCGGTACCCGGTGGCGGTGCGGGCCTACTTCACGTCCGAGGAAGGGCGGCTGTACGCCAAGGCCTTCACCGCGCCGGCGCGCAGCCGCCTGACGCTCAACCTGGGCGCCGAGATCGGACCTGGCTCCTACAGCGCCGTCTTCCAGTCGCAGACGGCGGGCGGCGACATCAGCGTCGAGCGTTCGATGTACTTCGGACCGAACTTCGAGGTGAGCACCGGCGAGCGCGCGGTGCACTTCACCAACACGCAGTGGATTTTCGCCGAGGGCTCGCGCGGCGGCGAGCTCTTCGACAACTTCTACCTGCTGTTCAACCCGAACGCCGTGGCTGTCAACGTCGACCTCTACTTCAAGCGCGCCGACGGCGTGACGGTGCGCTACCAGTACCAGGTCCTGCCGCTGCAGCGCCTGACGATCAACGCCGGGCTGATCCCGGAGCTGGCCGGCAAGGACTTCAGCGCGATCATGTTCTCGACGGTCGGCATCGTCGCCGAGCGGTCGATGTACTGGCGGCCGGTCGGCACCCCGGTCGGCACCCCATGGGTCGGCGGCCACACCGCCCTCGGCTCGCCGGGCGCCAGCCGGAACTGGTACTTCGCCGAAGGCGCCGCGGCGCCGGGGTTCGATACGTTCTACCTGTTCGTCAACCCGTACAACTACGCGTTGATCGTGCACTCCGACTTCCTGACCGAAACCCACGGCCACATCTACCGGACCTACCTCGTGCCGGCCAACTCGCGCCAGACGGTGTATCTGAACCAGGAGCTGGGGATGGTCGGCAGCACCGCGGTCAAGTTCAGCTCGGAGACGCCGTTCGTCGCCGAGCGTTCCATCTACTGGGGCTCGGGCCGCGTGGACGGCACCAGCACGGCCGGGGTGGTCAACACGGCCGGCTTCTGGTCGCTCCCGGAGGGCGTCGCCGGCGGCCAGTTCGACACCTACCTGATCCTGGCCAACCCGTCGGCCTTCACGTCGGTCGTCGACATCAGCCTGCAGATCGAAGGCTACGGACAGGTGACGCTGCCGCCGGCTCTGCGGAAGACCGTTCCGGCCTACGGACGTCTGACTCTGCATATGGGCCAACTGCTACGTGAGGTCGAACAGTCGGAGGGCATGCCGCCGGGCAGCCTGGCCAGCACCTCGTTCGCCACCTCGGTCCGGGTGTTCACCGGCGGGGGCATCGTCGTGGAGCACGCCATCTACCGGCAGCGGGCCGGCAGCGACTACTGGCGCGCCGGCTCGGCCGCGTTCGGCTCGCCCGCTGATCGTGCCTGCCACTGCCCGCGCGCCCCGTGCGCCGGCCCGATCGATTCGGGCCGGCCTCCTCGGCGCCGGCCTGGCCACGGCCCTGGCCGTGGCCATCGGTCCCGGCCTGCCGGCGGCGGACGCCCAGACGCGGCGGCCCGGTCCGGCGGCGCCGCGCCAGCCGGCCCGCGACGAAGCCGACCGCGGCACCACCGGCGAATGCCGCCGATGCCGCCGAGCGCACGACCCGCGCCGGGCGGGCCGCCCTCGAACGCGGCGACGCCGCCAAGGCCATCGAGCTGGTCGATCCCGTCCTGGCCAAATCACCGGGGCACCCGACGGCGTCCGCGGTGAAGGTCGATGCCCTGCTCGGCCTCGGCAAGCGGACCGAGGCGCTCGACGCCTACGACCGCTACTACGCGGTGGTGAAGATCGAGGACACCGCCGTCCTGTCGCGCATCGCCGTCGCCGAGCTCGAAGCGCTCCAGTCGGAGCCGCTGCTGCACATCGACGCGATCGCGGCGCTCACGGTGTTGCCCGGTCAGCCGGGCGTCCGGGCGCGGGCGATGCTCACCGAATACGCGACCGCCACCCCGCCGAGCACGCGATCGTGGCCGGCGATCGTCGCGCTCTGCCGCCTCGGCGACGCCGCCGCCGCCAAGCGCGCGGCGCAGGCCTATCGTGAATCGACCGGCAGCGGACGCGTCGTGGCGCTCGAAGCCGTCATCGCCGGCGGAGGCGCGGGCGCCGAAGCCATCCTGCGCGACGCCCTCGGCGTCCGCGACGCGATGGTGCAGTCGACGGCGGCCGACGGCGCGGCGACGCTGAAGCTGCAGGGTCTCGTGCCGGATCTGCAGCAGGTCACCAAGACCGGCGAGCTGTTCTCGCGGTTCACCGCGGCGGTCGCCCTCGCCCACCTCGGCGCCACCGGCGGCGAGACGCTGCTCGCGGCCGGCGCCACCAGCCCGGCCCTCGACGCCCGGCTGCGCGTCGCCGGGGCGCGCCGGGCCCGCGGCGACAAGGGCTGGGTCGACGCCGTGCGCCCGCTGCTCGACGCCGACGACGTCGCCGTGCGCTACCAGGCCGCGTCGATGCTGCTCGACACCGACCGGACGGCGGCGCTGAAGCCGCTGCAGGCCGGGACCCAGGATCCCAACCCCGCCGTGCGGACGCTCGTCGCCGACGTGATCACCAAGGATCCGGCCACGCCGGTCGCCGAGCTGCGTCGCCTGCTCCGGGACGGCATCGGCCGCGTCCGGCTGGTCGCCGCCGCCGCGATCCTCCGCCGCGCCGCGCCGCCGGCGTAGCAGCGCCACCCTCGGACGCTCAGCGATCGATCGCCGCCAACGTGCGGCGCAACCTGCTGTGTCGCCCGCCCTGCTGTCAACGCACGTTGACGCGCCCGCGGCGAACGCGACACGACCGTGTCGTCGCGGCCTACTTGCGGCTCATGAAGAGCCGCAGGATGTACCAGAACAGGAGCGCGACCGAGGCGAACAGCTCGAGCGCGGCGCCGACGGCGCGGTTCTCGGGATAGTGGTGCAGCACGTTCGACGTGTCGTAGAGGATCGCGGCGCCGGCGAAGGCGACCATCGCGACCGAGAAGAACACGCCCAGCTCGAAGCCGAAGATCGCGGCGGCGACCACCAGCACCAGGGCCAGGATGCCGCCCCAGGTCAGGATGCCGCGCATGAAGGAGAAGTCCTTGCGCGTCACGAACACCACCGCGGTGAGCGCGGCGAAGGCGACGACCGTGGTGAGCGCCGCGGCCGGCAGCACGCCCGGCATCCGCAGCTGGGCGATGACCAGGACCGGCACGAAGATCAGCCCCTGCGCCACGACGTAGCCGCCGAGCGCGGCGTACTGCAGCGCCGGCGAGGCGGCGCTCGCGGCGACGCTGCGCGCCAGCCAGCCGGCGAGCATGAAGGCGCCGAGGATCAGCAGCCACGGCACGCTCAGCATGCCGCGCGCGATCGGCAGCGCCAGCCCGGCGTTGAACAGGAACAGCTCGAAGGCGACGAACCCGGCCGACCGCCAGGAACAGGTGCGTGTAGGTGCGGCGGAGGAACGCGCTGCGGGCGTCCTGCGACAGCAGGATCACCGGAATCGAGGCGGGTAACGTGGACTCGGAGGGAAAGGCATCGACGGTCTCCTGCGAGGGCCGGGGGAGCTGCCTCGAGCATAGCCTGAATCGACGGGTGCACTAGACTGGTCCGGTTATGCTGTCGGTTTCGCCCGCCGCCAGCCGCCGCACGGCCTTCGGGCTCGCCTTCGTCGCGCTCTCGACGCTGATGTACGAGATCCTCCTGACCCGGATCTTCAGCGTCACCATGTGGTACCACTTCGCCTTCGTCGCGATCTCGGTCGCGATGTTCGGCATGACGGTCGGCGCCCTGGTCGTCTACCTGAAGCCGGCCTGGTTCCCGGCCGAGCGGCGTGCGCCGCCAGCTGGCGGTCGGGCAGCGTGCTCTTCCCGGTCGCTGGTCGTCGCCAGCTTCCTGACCCAGCTCTCGATCCCGTTCCGCGTCCATCCGTCGATCGTCGCGATCTGGGCCATCGTCCTGACCTACGCGGTCATCGCGGCGCCGTTCGTGCTGAGCGGCATCCTGGTCGCGCTGACGCTGACCCGCTTCCCGCGCGACGTCGGCCGGCTCTACGCCTTCGACCTGATCGGCGCGGCGCTCGGCTGCGTCCTGCTGGTGTGGCTGCTCGAGATCACCGACGGCCCGACGGCGGTGCTGGCGATCGCGGCGCTGGCGGCCATCGGCGGCGTCTTCTACGCCCTCGACGAAGGATCGACGCGGCTGGTGCGCTGGAGCGCGCTGGTCAGCCTGGCGCTGATCGTCGCCGCCGCCGGCCACACGGTGCTGGTCTGGCGCGGCTTCCCGGTGCTGCGCATCCTCTACGTCAAGGCCGGCTTCGAGGCGCGGCCGCTCTACGAGCGCTGGAACTCGTACTCGCGCATCCGCGTGTTCGGCAACCCCGACGCCGACGAGAAGCCGTACGCCTGGGGCATGAGCCCGAACTTCCCGGCCGATCGCACCGTCAAGCAGCTGCACCTCGACATCGACGTCGCCGCCGGCACCGTCCTCACCAAGAAGCCGGCGACGCCGGCCGAGGCCGAGCACCTCGAGTACGACGTCACCAACATCGGCTACTACCTGCGGCCGAAGGGGCACGCGCTGGTCGTCGGCGTCGGCGGCGGCCGCGACGTGCTGTCGGCGCTGCACTTCGGCGCGACCAAGGTCACCGGCGTCGAGATCAACACCAACATCCTCGAGACCGCTGAACGGCCGCTTCGGCGAGTTCACCGGCCACCTCGATCGCGATCCGCGGGTCCGCTTCGTCAACGACGAGGCGCGCAGCTTCATCGCCCGCAACGACGAGCGCTACGACGTCATCCAGATCTCGCTGATCGACACCTGGGCGGCGACGGCGGCCGGCGCCTTCGTGCTGTCCGAGAACTCGCTCTACACCGTCGAGGCGTGGGACATCTTCCTGTCGCACATGACGCCGCGCGGCCTGCTCAGCGTGTCGCGCTGGTCGTTCAGCGATCGGCCGGGCGAGGTCTACCGCATGACGCGCGCTCGCCACCGCGGCGCTGCAGCGGCGCGGCGTCGCCGATCCGCGGGCGCACATGGCCATCGTCCGCAGCATCCGCGGCGACGGCGGCGACGACGCCCCCGACGGCATCGGCACGCTGCTCGTCAGCCCGTCGCCGCTCGACGCCGACCGATCGCGCCACCCTCGCGGCGCAGGCGCAGCGCCTCGGCTTCCAGGTGTCGCTCGACGCGACCAGCGCCACCGATCCGATGCTGGCGCGGCTGGCCTCGGCGCGCCGACCTCGACGCGGTCGTCGCCGCCCATCCGATCAACATCGCGCCGCCGACCGACGACTCGCCGTTCTTCTTCAACATGCTGCGCCTGCGCGACGTGCTGCGGCTCGACCTGCTGAAGCACGGCAAGTCGTCGCACAACATGGAAGCGGTCGTTCGTGCTCGGCACGCTGCTGTTCACCGTGCTGCTGCTCACCGCGCTGTGCATCGGCGTGCCGCTGTTCGTGACCTCGGATCGCACGGGCGCTGACCGGGGCGGCGCCGCTGGTCACGTTCTTCGCCGCCATCGGCCTCGGCTTCATGCTGATCGAGACGTCGCAGATGCAGCGCCTGATCGTGGTGCTGGGCCACCCCACCTACGGCCTGACGGTGGTGCTGTTCTCGCTGCTGCTGTCGAGCGGCATCGGCAGCGCGCTGACCAGCCGGATCGCGCCCGGGGCGGTCGGCCCCGCCGGGCTGGTCCGGCTCGGCGGCCTGCTCGGCCTGCTGATCGTCTTCGGCCTCATCACGCCGCTCCTGACGCACCGGATCGAAGGCGCGGCCACGCCGGTCCGCATCGCCGTCTCGGCGGCGCTCCTGGCCGTGCCCGGGGTGTTCATGGGCATGGCCTTCCCGCTCGGCCTGGGCATGGCCCGGACGCGCCCGGCGCTGACGCCCTGGCTGTGGGGCGTCAACGGCGCCACCTCGGTGTGCGCATCGGTGCTCGCGGTGGCCATCTCCCTCAGCACCACCATCTCGACCGCCTTCTGGGTCGGCAGCTTCTGCTACCTGGTGGCGCTGGGCGCCTTCGTCGTCGAGGTAAAGCGCGCGCAGGCTCGAGCCGAAGATCCGGCCACGGCGGGGGGTGTCGTCGTCGAAGCCTAGTGCCTGTCGCCAATCGGGCGGGACACGAGGCCTCGGTTGGCAGGCCCGTCACGAGGGCGTAGAGTGGTGAGAAGGACGGATGACATGCTGAAACACATGCTGCCGGCCATGGCCGTGCTGGCCTTGGTCGCGCCTCCCGCGACGGCGCAAACGGCGACGCCCGGGGTGTCGCTGGTCATCCGTGATGGCAAGGTCACGCTGAAGGCCGAACAGGCCTCGCTGCGCCAGATCCTGGCCGAATGGGAGCGCCAGGGGCAGGTCAAGGTCGTCGGCGCCGACAAGCTCCTCGGCGCCCCGGTGACCCTCCACATCGTCGACATGCCCGAGAAGCAGGCCCTCGAGGTCGTGATGCGCGGCGTGCCCGGCTACATGGCCATCGACCGCGTCGCGCTGGCCGACACGCCGGCCGGCCCGTCCCGGTTCGACCGGGTCGTGGTGATGGCCCGGGCCACGACGCCGGTCGCGGCGGCGCCCGTGACCTCGCTCGGCGGGTCGCGCGGGATGCCGTCCCCGGCCCAGCCGCCGGGCGCCTTCCAGCAGACCATGCCGGAGATGCCGCAGGCGTTCGCGCCGCCCGTCGGCGACGAAGGCAACGTCGCCGCCGGTCCGGAACGCAACGACGTCGAGCAGTTCCAGCAGGTCGAGCCGCCGATGCCCGACTCGCCGGTCGCCAACCCCTACCCCAACGCCTATCCGGGCTCGCCGTACGTCGGCGCCAACGGCAACAGCGGCCCGTACGGCGGCAACGCCGCCGCGGCGGCCGCGGCCGGCGTCAACGCCGCCCGCCGGAAACGCAGTTCGACTACGCCAACCCGCAGAAGTACTTCGAGCAGCGGCGGCAGCAGCAGCTCCAGCAGCAGCAGCAGCCGACGTCGGTCCCGACCGCGATGCCGGGCATCGGCATGCCGCCCGGCTCCACCGGGCGTGCGCCGACGAATGTCCCGACGGGCGTCCCGACCGCGCCGGGGGTGCTGCCGCAGCCGGGCGTGGCGCCGCGCGCAGGCGGCCCCGACGCCGGCCCAGGGCGAGTTCTTCAACCCCTACAACCTGCCGGCGGACTGGGTGCCGCCGCCCGCAGGTCCCCGACAGCGGAACGCCGGTCGAGCCGGATCGCGCCAAGTACGCCAACCCGTACAACCCGTCGCAGCCGCCCGAGTGACGCCGTCCGACGCCGAGCCCCTGGCCCACGCCCCGGCGGCCGGCCCGTCGCCGGCTGCCGCCAGACCGGCAACGGCGTCGGGCGAGTACGCGGCGCGCGGTGACTACCACCGCGCGCCCGACCCGACCTGGGACTACCTCCCCACCTACCTCGCCAAGCTGGAACGCGTCCGCGGCTGGCTGCAGGCGCTGCCGGCCGGCACGCGCGTGCTCGACGCCGGCTGCGGCGAAGGCATCCTGGTCGAGGAGTTCGCCGGACGCCTGGCGATCGAGGGCGTCGACGCCAACTACACGTCGGCCCACGTCCAGCGCGGCTCGCTGCTGGCGCTGCCGTTCGCCGATGGCCGCTTCGCGCGCGCGATGTGCCTCGACGTGCTCGAGCACCTCGCCTACGAGGATCAGCCGACGGCGCTCGCCGAGCTGCACCGCGTCCTGGCGCCGGACGGCGAGCTGCTGGTCTCGGTGCCGAACCTCGCGCACCTGCAATCACGCGTGCACTTCCTGCTCACCGGCCGCCTGATCCGCACCGCCAGCGAGATCAAGCATCCCGGCGATCGGCCGCTGGCCGAGTACCGCCGGCTCTTCGATCGCGCCGGCTTCGACCTCGTCGCCGAACGCGGGGTCTTCCCCACCGTCCCCGTCCTCACGTCGTGGATCCGCCGCAAGCCGGCGGATCGCGCCTGGCTGCACCGCGCCCTGACGCGCCTGCTCCCGTGGCCGTCGTTGTCGTTCCTGGCCATCGTCACGCTGCGCCGCCGCTCGTCATGATCGATCGCCGCCGCCGGGACGAATTCGACGGGTCAGGGTCCTGGCGAGGCGGCGTCGGCGTGAGCGTGGTGCCGCCGTGGCTGCTGGGCATCCACCCGGCAATCCGGCCTGGCCGCCGAAGTTCGTGTCGCTCTTCGAGCTGTCGGCCGTACGCTGCCCGAGGACGTCGGTGGCGGGCCGTGCGCATTCTCGCCCTCGAGGACTGGGCGATCAGCGCTCTCGCCGACTTGCGCAACTCGGCGGTGCTCGACCAGCTCGAACACCCCGACCTGGAGCCGGTAAGCGTCGAGCCAGCACAGCGCCCTCATCGTCGTGCCGCAGGAGCATTCGTCCGCGCCTGGCGTCGGGCGCCGGGCTTCGTCTGCGAGACGCGGTCGATCCTCATCGTCGAACAGACCACGTCCCCGCGCGGCAAGGTGTTGCGCCGGGCCCGTTGACCGATAAGCAGGCCGTGCGCTGGACGTTCGCTTGGCACGAACGCGCCAAAGCGTGAATTTTTCTATGGTTATACTGCCCGTTCCCGCGGCGGCGCTGGCGCCGCCCTTTCCTGGTCAGGATGCACGATGAGAGTGGCTCGATACGGTGTGGCCGTGTTCTGTTCCCTGCTGGCGGTCGCGTGTGGCAAGGACGCCGGTGACGCGCCGGTGCCCGGCTCGCCGACAGCGCCGAGTGGCGCGCCGGCGGCGCCCGATGGCAGCACGCTGAAGGCGTCGATTCCCGCCCCTCTGTCGCCCCGCGATGGCGTGCGGCTCGACACGGTGCGCCCGACGTTGACCTTCTCGAACGCGACCGGCCGCTTCGCGGCGTCGACCTTCACCTATCGCGTCGAGGTGTTCGAGGGGACGACGCTGGCGTTGACGCGGACGCTGCCGCAGGCCGCCGGCGGCCAGTCCTCGGTGGCGCTCGACACCGACCTGAAGTTCGACACCACCTACCGGTGGCGCGTGCGCGCCGAACAGGGTGCGGCCTTCACCGCCTATTCCGCCCTCGTCGACTTCCTGGCGCCGCTGCCGCCGCGGACGTCGGGCAGTAGCGGCCGCGGTCGGGCAGCAGCGCTCGATCGGGTTCCAGGAGGCCTTCGCGATCATCCTCGACGTGCACGACGGGGAGCGCTGGAACCTCGGCTCCGGCAGTTCGCGCGAGAGCCGGGTCGACTTCCTGTGGCGGGCCGTCGGCATCGTCCACTTCGGCCATCCGGTCTTCAACCCGCAGGGCGGCGATCCTGACTGGTGCGTGAAGGACGCCGGGGGTGGACGCCCGCCGTCCGACGACGTGCTGGTGCGCTGCAGCACCCGCGAAGCGTGGGACCTCATCGGCGGGGCCGGCGCCAACGGCTACCGCTTCCACCAGGACTACCTGGGCCGGCTCGGCGGCGACCAGAACGTCTATCCGCCGCCTGTCCCGGCCGGCGCCGGCGCCGGGCTGCCCCCGGATCCGAACCGTCCGCGCCTGCCCGACGCGCGTGGTCTGGTCGCCCAGATCAACGCCGAGCGGCCGGAGCTGATGGCCCAGTCGTGCCCCAACGGCTTGAAGTACGTCAACAACCCGTGGCTGGACTACGTCGTCGATCGACTGCGCCAGACCGATCCGCGGTGGGGCTACAACGCCAAGCCGACCCGCTCGGAGCGGGACAACAACGGCGTGCCCGGTGATCGCGGCCGGAGACGAACTGGCCTACTACTACGGCAGCGGTGCCGCGCAGGGCTCCGACCAGGTCTACCTGGTCGACATCCTCGAGAGCCACTGCGGCACGCCTGGCCTGACGTGGCGGGTCTTCACCGGCGAGGAGCCGGGCCGCTGGACGGGCGCCGGCCGCTTCTGAGCGCCCGCACGCCGCGCTGAACCCGCTCCGAAGGGCCGCTCCGGTTGACGCCGGGGCGGCCCTTCGTGCTGTACGCGCCGTCATAGGGGGCGTGGCGCGGAACACCAGCGATCTACCTCATAAAACTGCACTTTCTCGAATGAATGGGCGGCCTCCGCCGGCCGGCACCGCACCCTGACTCGCGTGATGCCGTGGCCGTCGCTGTCGTTCCTGGCCATCGTCACGCTGCGCCGGCGTTAGCGCGCGAGAGCCGCAGCCGCACGCCGCACCGCTTGGTGGGACGCCGCAGAAGCGGCGAGGGTATTCCCTACGCGCTCCACTTCCGCAAGCCGGTAGACCGCGCTCCGTCCGAAGTCGGCCGCCCCAGCGCGCACACGGCGTCGCGCCCCACGGCCGCAGCTGCTGCGCCGGACCGAAACCGGTCGCGCCTTCGCGCGACCTGCCGGCCTGTTCCTGCGCGCGGTCTACGCTGACGCAGGCGTCGGCTTGCTCCAAGTCGCGCTCCGGGAACACCCGCACCGCTCAACCTGCCGGCGTCCTGAACTGCGAGGCTCGTGGCTGCGTCAGGCACCGGCTCCGGCGTCAGTTCGAGTGCGACTATCGACGTCCCGTGGAACGGGACGCACTGGAGCGGCAGGGGCTATGTGGCCGCCGCTACCGCCGGCGGCTCACCTGTCGCAGCGAGCCGCTGGGGAGACTCCGGACGGCTCCCGGGGTCGGGAGCGTTTGCCTTCATCGATCGTGAAGGTCACTTTCTTGACCCTGGTTCCTGGGGCGGGCACCAGGGTCGTCCGATGCCCGACCTCCGCATCCGCAAAACCTCGTTCCCTCAACAAGTCGCGCAGCACCTCCTTGATGACGCAGGCGGTTGCGCCGTCCAGAGGAGCGTCCAGTTGAACGCGAATGCCGTTCTCCCGGAGCCGCTGCTCAATCTCGGCGATCTCGAGATGTTTGGTCTGATATTCGAGGGCCATGAGGCCTGACGACCGAGGCTGCGATTCCGGCGAGGGTTGCCCGACCACCATGGTCGATTGCGAAGTCGCTCCCGAACCAAACAACACCACCGCATCGTCGAGATCGGCAAGGGTCGTCGTCGCAGGAAGCAACGCCTGGCCCAGATAGAACGGGCTTGCGACCAGCATTCCCGCCGCCGATCCCCTCAACGGCAGCACGATAGGCCGTTCCGGCGATGACACCGCCTTGTCCAGAGATGCGAGAGCCTGGTCGAGCTCATCATGTGCTGGCGTTCGGTGCGCACTTGCGACGTCGGCAAGCGATTCCACGACGAAGACGCGCCCGGGGATGATCGCCTGAAGGGACGTCGGTGATCCCTCCCTCCCGATGCCAGAGATGCCCGGCGCCAAAGACGACGAGTGCCTTCTCGTTGTTTTGAAGGACGTGCTCTTGGAGAATGGCTACGGCCACCTCGTTGCGGTCACGCGTGTCGTTGGCTGGCGGGCTCGCGCTGATGACGCGAAGACGCCGCGCGGCCGTGAGTCCTCGATTGACCTCACGAACGGCGTCGATGAGCTCGGCGTGCGCGCCAGTGCCGCGCGCGAACTGTCGATCCGCCGGCGCGAGGGCACCGGTCGATCGAGCAGCTGGCCCGGCGTGCCAGCTCCGTCGAGGCGATCCTGGAGCGGGATGCCGAACTGCGTCGAGGTCCGCTGTCTCGTGGTCGCGAGTCGGCACGTGATCGACGACGATGCGTTCGAGGTCGTCCCCGGACTCTCGCTGCAGATACGGCCGGGCGAGTCCGGCGCTCGGAGGACGCGATGGCAGCGCGTCGGTCCAGCGATCGCGGCAGAGGTCGACAGCGGTCGGCGCTGGTCCGGATGTCGGCGCTGGCTCAGGACGCCGGCAGGGCGAGCGGCGTGGGTGCTCCTGGAGCGCGACTTGGAGCAAGCCGACGCCTGCGTCAGCGTAGACCGCGCGCAGGCCGGATCGCCGGCAGGTCGCGCGAAGGCGCGACCGCTTTCGGTCCGGCGTCAGCAGCTGCGGCCGTGCAGCGCCGCCTGCGGCGCGACGCGGCCGACTGCAGCTGGAGCGCGGTCTACCGGCTTGCGGAAGTGGAGCGCGGAAGGAGCACCCACGCCGCTTCAGCGGCGTCTCGCCCCGCAGGGGACGACCTCAGCGACCTCGAGCTCTCTGTTTCTACGAGACTGCGCGTCCAGGACGACGTCTGCGCCGCATCACGCGGCCTATACTTCCGCTGTGCTGGACCGCCTGAGGTCGCTCGGCAGGAGCTTCACCGTCTACGGCCTGGGCGACGTCGCCACCAGCGTCATCAGCTTCCTGCTGCTGCCCCTCTATGCCCGCTTCCTGACGCCCGACGACTACGGCGCCATCGGCCTGCTGCTGGCGATGGAGCTGCCCGCCAAGATCATCTTCCGCTTCGGCCTCGACGCCGCGTTCATGCGGCTCTACTACGACTGCGTCGACGAACGGGCCCGCCAGGTGCTGGCCAGCACGCTGTTCTGGTTCCTCGTGGTGGTGAGCGGCGCCGGGCTCGCTGATCGCGCTGGCCGGCCTGCCGTACCTGGCCCCGGCGGTGGGCCTGGGCAGCTACCGCCTCGCCCTGGGCATCCTGCTGCTCAACACCTTCATCATCGGCTTCTACTTCATCCCGTTCCACGTCCTGCGGATGACGGATCAGCCGACCACGTTCGTCGCCCTGACGACCAGCCGGGCGGCGGCGACGCTGCTGATCCGCTTCGCGCTGATCATCGGCCTGGATCTCGGCGTCACCGGCTTCGTCCTGGCCGACCTGGTCGTCTCGGCGATCTTCTCGATCGTCATGCTGCGCTGGTTCCTGCCGCTGATCCGCCTGACGTTCTCGCGGGCGGTGCTGGACGACGCGCTCGGCTTCGGCCTGCCGCGGGTGCCGCACGGCCTGCTGCAGCAGGTGATGTTCGTCGCCGACCGCCACGTGCTGCGGCTGTTCTCGGTGCTCGGCGAGGTCGGCCTCTACCAGATGGGCGCCAGCTTCGGCATGGCGCTGAAGCTGGTGCTGAACGCCTTCGAGTACGCCTGGGCGCCCTTCTACTTCCAGACGATGAAGACGGCCGAGGCCAAGGCGACCTTCCGCCTGGTCACGACCTACGGCATCGCCGGCCTGGCGCTGCTGGTGGCCGGCCTGGCCGCGGTCGGCCCCGACGTCGTGCGCTGGGTGCTGCCGCCCGAGTTCCACGGCGCCGCCCCCATCGTCCCGTGGATCGGCCTCGGGGTCGGCTTCCACGGCGTCTACCTGCTGACGTCGATCGGCCTGAACATCACCAAGTCGACCCGCTTCTACCCGGTCGCCACCGGCGCCGCCGCGGCGACGAGCATCGTCAGCAACCTGCTGCTGGTGCCGCGCTATGGCAGCCTCGGCGCGGCGTGGTCGAACGCCGCCGCCTACGGCGTGATGGCGGGCACGGCGTTCATCCTGTCGCAGCGCGTCTACCCGATTCCGCTCGAGTGGAGCCGGCTGGCGCGGATCGGCGTCGCCGGCACCACCGCCTATGTCGCGGCGTGGTCGCTGCCGGCGATGTCGCCGCTGGTCTCCGGGCTCGTCCGCGGCGGCGTGGTCACGGTCGCGTTCCCCGGCTGCCTCGCCGCGCTCGGCTTCCTCGACGCGCGCGAGCTGCGGACGCTGGGCCGGATGCTGGAGCGCGTGCGCGCCGGGCGGGCCGGCCCCGCGCCCCGCGGCCGCCGCCACCGACGTCGCGCTCGCCGACGATCAGCAGATTCCATGAACCGTACGCTGGACGCCGGCGCGGCTCGCCTTGCTCGTTGCGCTCCTCGCGCTGGCCGAGTGGCTGCGCGCGACCGGGCTGTCGTTCGGCCTGCCCGCCGTCTACAACCCGGACGAGGTCGCGATCATGTCGCGCGCCCTCGGCTTCGCCAGGGGCGATCTCAACCCGCACAACTTCCTCTACCCGACGTTCTATTTCTACGTGCTCTTCGCGTGGGTCGGCGGCTGGTTCGCCTACAGCTGGATGACCGGCGCGATCGCGTCGCATCGGCGCCTTCCAGACGCAGTTCTTCCTCGATCCCGTCGGGCGTCTACCACGCCGGGCGGGTGCTCGGCGTCGTCTGCGGCGTGGCCACGGTGTGGCTCACCTGGATCCTCGGCGCGCGGCTGGCCGGCTGGCGCGCCGGGGCGACGGCCGCCCTGCTGCTGGCGGTCGCGCCGACCGCGGTCCGCGACGCGCACTACGTCAAGCACGACGTGCCGGTGACGCTGGCCGTGGTCGCGGCGATGGTGGTGCTGATGCGCCTGGCGCGCGTCGGCGAGGCGGCCAACGCCGTCGTCGCGCCACCGACGCGGCTCGCCCTGGCCGGAGCCGGGGCGGCCTGCGGCGTCGCCTTCTCGACGCACTATTACGCGATCTTCCTCACCCTGCCGCTCGTCCTGGCCATCGCGGCGCGGCTCGGGGCGTTCGGGCGACCGCCGGGATCGGCGCGACCGGCAGTCGGTGCGCTGGTGACGGCCGGCGCGTGGGCTGGGCTGGGCGCGACCGCGGCCTTCTTCGCGCCTGTCGCCATTTCTGCTGGTGGAGCCGCACACCGCCTGGCAGGACGTCGTCGCCAACCGCCAGATCGTGGTCGACCGCGCCGCCACGCTCGGCAGCGGGCCGTTCCCGAGCGCCGGCGCCTATCTCCGGCTGCTGTCGTCGGAAGGCCTCGGCCTGCCCGGCCTGGGTGCCGCCCTCATCGGCGTCGTCACGGTCGCTCGCCGCCGGCCCTGGCAGGCGCTGCTGCTCGGCGCCTTCCCGCTGGCCTTCCTGCTGTTCCTCAGCCACACGGTCGCGGCCAGCCGCTACCTGAACCCGGTCCTGCCGTTCCTGGCGGTGTTCGCCGGCGCCGGGGTGGCGCTGCTGGTGCGGACGACGCCCCTGACCGCGGGCCTCGCGGCCGTGCTGGCCCTGCCGGCGGCGACGCAGAGCCGCCAGATCGGCCTGTTCTTCCGCGAAGCCGATACGCGGACCCTGGCCCAGTCGTGGATCGAGGCAGCACGTGCCGCCCGGCTCGACGATCCTCGTCCAGCCCTACTCGGTGGCCCTGACCCAGTCGCGCGACAGCCTGGTCGAGGCGCTCACGGCGACCCTGGGCGACCCGGGCCGGGCCTCGACCAAGTTCGCCATCCGCCTCGGCCTGCGACCCCTACCCCGCGCCGGCCTATCGGACGATTTACCTGGGGGACGGGGGGCTCGACGCCGACAAGATCTACGTCAGCCCGCGGGCCTTCACCGACGGCCCCACCTCGGCCGGAGCCAGCGGGCTCGAGCCGCTGACCCGGCTCGGCGTGCAGTACGTCGTGCTGAAACGCTACAATACGGAGGATCCGGCGGCGGTTCCGCTCCGGGCCCGGCTGATGGCCGTCGCCACGCGCGTGGCCGTCGTATCGCCCTACCGGACGGAGGCTTCCGACGCAGTTCGCGCCCGGGTGGCGCCGTTCCTGCACAATACGGACACGCCCTGGCACCCCGCGCTCCAGCGCCCGGGCCCAGGCCTCGAGATCTGGAAGCTGCCTCGTTGACGCTCCTCTCCACGCTGAAACGCGCTGTCGTCGACCAGGCCCGGGCGCTGCCGCTCGCCCGGCGCGCCCACGCGTTGCTGCGCCGCCGCAAGCACGAGCACACCGTCGGCCGCTTCATCAAGGACGGCACCGGCCGCGCCGATCCGCTGCCGATGGGCCTCGTCTACGAGGCCACGATGCGCTGCAACCTGACGTGCGAGTTCTGCTACGTCGGCGACCTGCTGAACGTCGAGGGCGAGTGGCGCGAGGAGCTGCCGCTCGACGCCCTGCGCCGCGCCTTCCCGGAAGGCCAGCTGCAGGTCAACCTGACCGGCGGCGAGATCTTCATGCGCAAGGACATCCTGAGCGTGCTCGATGTCTTCCGCGAGAAGGGCTACACCTGCGGCTACCTCACGACCAACGGGACCATCATCAGCGACGAGCGCGCCGACGCCCTCGCCGAGCTGGCCCGCCTGGGCTTCCTGACGCACGTCTCGGTCTCGATCGACGGCCCCGGCGAGCTGCACGACAAGGCCCGCGGCGTGAAGGGCACGTTCCAGCGCACCTCGGACGGCCTGCGCCGGCTGCAGGCCGCGGCGAAGAGGAAGGGCGCGCCGCTGCGGGTCAGCATCAACACGACGGTCGCCGAGCAGAGCCTCGACACGCTCGAGCAGATGGTGGACGTCGCCGAGGAGCTGGGCGTCGACGCCATCGGCCTCAACCACCTGATGTACGCCACCGCCGCCGAGCGCGACGAGACGCTGCGGATGATCGGCGAGACCGACCCGAAGATCATCTCGACCTACATCACCGAGGATCCGGGCGTCGATCCGACGCGCGTCCGCGAGCAGGTGCAACGGCTGCAAGCGGCCTGCGCCCGCAAGGGCGTGCTCTTCGACTACCGCCCCAAGGTCCACCCGCCGCTCGTCGATCCCTACTACACGCCCGGCACGCCGCTCGCCGGCCGCTGCCTCTACCCGTTCATGCACGCCCGGGTGTCGTTCAGCGGCAAGGTGTTCTTCTGCCCGTTCATCCGCGTCGAGGTCGGCGACCTCACGACGCAGACGCTCGGCGAGGTGTGGAACGGCGAGAAATACGTCGCGCTGCGCAAGAAGCTGCTCGACCACGAGCTGTTCCCGGTCTGCCGGCGCTGCTGCAAGGTCGAGCTGAGCGCCCCGCCGACGCTGCCGGCCACCAAGCCGGCCAAGGTGCTGCCGGCGATCGTCGCCGGTCGAGGCGCTCGCCGCGCCCGCCGAACCGTAGTCCGCCATCTATGCGAACGCTGCTGATCAATCCCGCCGCCGGTGAACGGCATCGCGTTCACGCGGCAGGGCCGCTGCCAGGAGCGCGAGGAAGTGCTCGGCACGACCAAGCCGCCCTACTCGCTGCTGGTCGTGCGCCGCGCTCTTCCGCGAGCGCACCCTCCCGTTCCGGCTGATCGATCAGACGGCGGCGAAGCTGTCGACCGATGCGGTCATCGCGCAGCTCGAGGCCGAGGGCTTCCGGCCCGAGCTGATCGTCTTTCCGAGCACGACGCCGACGCTCGACCCCGACGTCGAGGAGATGGCGCGCCTGAAGGCGCACTTCGGCGCGGCCGCTGGTGTACGTTCGGGCCGCACGCGTCGACGGTGCCGGCCGAGTCGATGGGCCGGGTGCCGCAGGTCGACGCCATGATCGTCGGCGAGCCCGAGGACGCGATCGTCGCGCTGGCGTCCGGCGCCGCGTTCACGCCGGAGCTGCTGGCGTCGGTGCCGTCGGTGACGTGGCGGCGCGGCACGGGCGCCGCCGCCGAGATCGTCCCGCACACCGCCAAGGGCTCGTTCGCCGGCTTCCTGACCATGCCGTTCCCGGCCTGGGACCTGGTGCCGCTGTCGCACTACACGCTGCCGCTCGAAGGCAAGCCGTACATCATCGTCGAGACCAGCCGCGGCTGCCCCTACTCGTGCGACTTCTGCGTCGCGCCGATCCACCAGGGCCACAAGTTCCGCGAGCGCGACCCGAAGGTGATCGTCGACGAGATCGAGCGCGCCAAGCGCGAGCTCGGCGTGTCGCACTTCTATCTGTGGGGCGACACCGTCACCCTCAACAACAAGACGTTCTCGCGCTTCTGCGACGAGCTGATCGCGCGCAACCTCGGCATCCACTGGTTCGGCAACGCCCGCGCCGACAACCTGACCGATCCGGAATTCGTGGCCCGCCTGCGCAAGTCGGGCTGCTGGATGCTGGCGATGGGCATCGAATCGGCGTCGCCCGAGACGCGCAAGGACATGGTCAAGCGCCTCGAGGAGGAGAAGATCCGCGCCGCCTTCACCAACCTCCGCGCCTCGGGGATCAAGTCGTTCGCCTTCTTCATCTTCGGCTACCCGGGCGAGACGCCGAAGGCGCTCGAGCTGACGACCGACTACGCCATCGACCTCGACCCCGACTTCGCCAACTTCTATCCGGCCGTGCCCTACCCGGGCACCGAGCTCTACGCCAAGGCCAAGCGCGACGGCCTGCTCGCCAGCGAGGACTGGTCGCGCATGGAGTACTCGTACTACCTGCTGCGCGGCAACGGGCTGGACGAGGACATCGTGATGAAGGCGATCAACCGCGCCAAGCGCCGCTTCTTCCTGCGGCCGACCTACGTCGCCCGGCACGCCGGCGACATCGCGCGGCTGGTCACGACCAAGTGGCGCGTCGTCGGCGAGATCGTGCCGCGGCTGATCTTCGGCTCGACGCCACCGCCGCCGGCGGCGACGGCCCGCGACCGCGGGCCGCCGCGCGCCGCCGACTAGCCGGCGGCCGGCACCCGGGCTTCCGCGTCCTTCCGTGCAGACACCCGGCTCGCGCGCGGGATCTTCTGGACGCTGTTCGCGCTCTGCGTCGCGCTGCGCCTGCCGTCGCTGCAGCAGCCGGCCGGCGCCGACCAGGCCCTCTACGGCTACGTCGGCCAGCGCATCCTGCACGGCGAGCTGCCGTATCGCGACGCCTGGGATCAGAAGCCGCCGGGCATCCACGCCACCTACGCCGTCCTGTGGGCCATCTGGCCGGACGAGCGCGTCGTGCCGGCGGCCGACCTCGTCGTCGCCGTCGCCACGGCGCTGCTGCTGCTCGCGCTGGGCCGGCGCATCGGTCCGCCCGGCGCCGGCGAGCTCGCCGCGCTGATCTTCCTGTTCCTCGGCGATCCGTCGTGGGGACGCCTCGGCGGCGTCCGCGCGCGCGGCCAGTGCGAGGTCTTCATCGGCCTCGTCTCGACGGCCGGCCTGCTGCTGCTGCATCGCGGCGCTGGACGCCGGCGCCCGGCGGGTCCAGGCGCTCGGCTTCGCCGCCGGCGCGCTCTTCGGCTGCGCCTTCGTCTACAAGTACAACGCCGGCGCGGTGCTGATCGCCGCGGCGCTGGCGGCGTTCTGGTGGTGGCGGCGCGACGACGCGACGACGCTCGGCGCGCGCATCCGCGGCCTGCTGCCCGCCGGCGTCGCCGTCGCCTCCGGCTTCGTCACCGTCGTCGCCGCCATGCTGGCGATCTTCGCCTTCGCCGGCGCCTTCGACGACCTGTATCACGCGACGATCAGCTACAACGTCTTCTACTCCGGCGAGACCTACGCCAGCCGCTTTGCGATGCTCGGCTACCTGCTGCGCTTCCCGATCGAGCGCGCCCGCGTCGACGGCCTGTGGTTCGTCGGCGGGCTCGGCTGCGCGGTGATCCTCCTCACCGCGCTGATCCGGCGCGCGCGCACGGGGACGCCCGACATCCTGCCGGTGCTGTGGGTCGCGGCCGCCTGCCTGTCGATCGCCGTCAACGGCAGCCGCGGCCTGCCGCAGTACTTCCTGCAGGCGGCGCCGGCCCTGGCGCTGGCGTTCGGTGTCGCCGCGGCGTGGGCGTGGCCCCGCCTCCGCCCGGTGACGCGCGCGCTCGCCATCGTCGCGGTCGCCATCGCCGTGCAGCGCGTCGTCAACGTCGGCAAGGTCGTCGACTACCTGCAGTGGGACCTGAGCGCCTGGACCGGCGCGCGCTCGCGCGAGGACTACCTGGCGCGGTTCGGCACGCGCGACAGCGGCGACAAGTACTCGGCGCTCGCCGTGCGCGAGCTGGCGCAGGCCATCACCGAGCGCGTCCAGCCCACCGAGTCGGTGCTGGTGCTCGGCTTCTCGCCGGGCGCGCTGCTCCAGTCGGAGCGCCGCAGCGCGACGCGCTTCTTCTGGAGCCGGCCGCTGATCGTCGGCTTCGGCGAAGGCTGGCCCGGCTACGGCGTCAGCGGGCTGCTGGCCGAACTGGAGACGCACAAGCCGGCGCTGGTCGCGCTGCAGCGGCGCGACTGGGATCCGGACACCATCGACTCGTTCACCTGGTTCTCACGCCAGCCGACGCTGGTCGAGTGGCTCGGTCGCGACTACCAGCCGGCCGGCGAGCTCGGGAACTTCGTGCTGTTCCGGCGGCAGCCGCGCGAGTTCCTGGCAGGAACGGTCGACCGGCGGCCGATCGGCCGGTGAGCCATTCGGCCGTTCGGCTCGTCTAACGTTCCGACATGGTCCACCACGACGCCGCGCCACCGCCACCACGGGCACGCCCCGGCGACTCGCTCCGCGTGCCCGCGACTGCCATCGGCAGCGCGATTGCCGCCCTGAGCCGCCGGGCGATCGGTCGCCGGCGGCGTCCGGCCTGGAGCGCCCGGTTCGAGGCGACGGTCGCCGCCTACCGCGGATCGTGGTCGGTCATGCCGAGGATCGGCATCGTCCGGTGGCGGAACGTCGGCGAGGCGCTCAGCCGGGTGCGGGTCGATGGCCTGCAGCCGCGGTTCACGCGATACGAGAGCAGCCCGTATGCCCTCGACGGCACGTGGGTCCAGCCGCCGGACGCGAGCGGGCCGGTGCTGCTCTACTTCCACGGCGGCGGCTTCTGTTTCGGCTCGTTGCGGACGCACGGCCTGCTGGTCGGGGCGCTGGCGCGAGCGGCGCGGGCCCGGACGTTCGCCGCCGAGTACCGCCTGGCGCCGGAACATACGGCCCCGGCCGCCCATCAGGACGCGCTGGCCGCCTACCGCCATCTGGTCGGCGAGGGGATCGCCCCGCGCGACATCGTCCTCGCCGGCGATTCGGCCGGCGGCACGCTCGTCCTCAGCACGCTGATCGCCCTGCGCGACGCCGGGGAGCCGATGCCGGCGGCGGGCGTCGCGATCTCGCCGTGGGTCGATCTGTCGTGCTCGGGCGCGAGCTTCCAGGGCAACGCGCGCTACGACTTCGTCGGCGAGCGGCACTGCCGGCTGGCCGCCGCCAGCTACCTCGGTGCCGTCGATCCGCGCAGCCCCACCGTCTCGCCGCTGTTCGCCGACCTGCGCGGGCTGCCGCCGCTCCTGATCCAGGCGGGCGGCGCCGAGGTCCTCGTCGATCAGATCCGCGCCTTCGCCGAGCGCGCCCGCGAGGCCGGCGTCGACACGACGCTGTCGGTCTACGACGACATGGTGCACGTCTGGCACCTGATGCGCGACGCCACCGCCGACGGCCAGCGCGCCATCGACGAAGCCGGCGCCTTCGTCAGGGCTCGGGCGTCACCGCGCACGCCCGATCGATGACGGCGGCTGGCCGCTGGCGGCAGGGAACTTGCGCGGGCCCGCGGCGACTAACCACGTCAGGAGGATCTCATGCCCCGACTGACCGTCGCGCTTCGCCGCCTGTGGCCGGTCTCCGTGCTCGTGGTGCTGTGCTCGGCCGGCATCCTCGTCGCGGCGGCGCCGGGACCGCCCGCATCGCCTGTCGTCGCCTGGGCCCGCGCTGCCGAGTGGAGCGGATTCGGCAACGAGACGCCCACGCTCATCCTGGACACGGCGTCGGCCGACGTGCCGGCACTGCTCCAACTGCTCGCGGAGGGTAGTGAGCCGCAGAAGATCGCCGCCCGCTACGCGCTCGGCTACGGTGACGTGAGCAGCGAAGCGGCGATCCGCGGACTGCGCGCCGACGCCGCCGCCGACGAGATGCGGCGGCGCTCGATCTACGTCGCCGTCATGGGGCAGCGCGGCGCGGCGGCCGATCGCGCCGCCCTGCGCGGCGTCCTCGCCGAAGAGCCGCTCGGCCGCGACTGGGGATCGATACAGTCGGCAGCCTTCGCGCTGGGCATCCTGCGTGACGGCGAGGCCGCACCGGCCCTCGAGCGGTTGATCGCGGCGACCGGCGCCGGCGACAACTCATCGGCGGGCGAGGCGCTCCGCTGGATCCGGCACGGGCCGTGGAACGTGGACGCGCTGCCGGCGCGGACCGACGAGGACCGCATGATCGCCGCGGCCCTGCGCCTCGGCCTGCCGCGTACGCGTGGCGATGCGGTCTTCAACGACGAGGCGCGCGGCGGCGTGTGGATCCTCGACGACGCCGGCTGGCGCTTCCAGGCCGGCGGCCGGGCCGCGGACGGCATGCAGGTCGACTTCCGCTCGCGGCAGAACACGTCGGGCACGCGCGCCATCCTGTCGCTGAGCGTGTCCTGCACGAACTGCTGCGGCACGGGCTACGACTACGTGCTGACCCGTGACGGGCAGGGCTGGCGGGTCGACGGCCTGCTGCACACGTGGATCTCGTGACGGTGCGCGTCCTCGCGACGTCGGATCTCGACGCGCCCATCCTCGCCGCGATCCGTGCGCTCCTCGACGCCGCCTTCGCCGGCGCGTTCAGCGACGACGATTGGGCGCATGCGCTCGGCGGGACGCACGCGATCGTCGAGACGGACGGCCAGATCGTGGCCCACGCCGCGGTGGTGCCGCGCATCCTCGACGCCGGCGGGACGAGCCTGCAGGCCGGTTATGTCGAAGCCGTGGCGGTGCTGCCGGCACGGCAACGCACCGGCCTGGGAACCACGGCGATGCGCGCCCTGGCCCCGATCATCGAGCGCGACTACGAGCTCGGCGCGCTGTCCACCGGCGAGTGGCATTTCTACGAGCGTCTGGGGTGGAAGCGCTGGCAGGGTCCGACCTGGGTGAGGCACCCCGACGGGCGCCGCGAGCGCACGCCAGACGACGATGACTCGCTCATGATCCTGCGCACGCCCGCCTCGCCGGTCCTCGATCGCGCCTGGCCGATGACCTGCGCGAGACGCGCCGGCGATTCCTGGTAGCCGAAACCGGGCGGGCCGCCCCGTCAGCGGCGCCGGAGCGCGTCGAGGCTCCACGGCCCCGCTCCGGCCGCCGAGAAGTAGAGCCACAGGAAGCAGTAGACGACGGACTCCGTGCCGCCGTTGAACGCGGTCCAGAAGCCCTTCGGGGCGTGCACCAGGAAATAGGCGAACGCCATCTCGCCGGACAGGATGAAGGCCACCGGCCGCGTGAACAGGCCGAGGAGGAGCAGCGACCCGCCGACGGCTTCGAGCAAGCCGGCTATGCCGGTCTGGCTGGCCAGCGCAAAGGTGCCGCCGTCCGGGAGCATGGAGCCCGGGAAGGCGAACAGCTTCGCCGTCCCGAACTGAATGAAGCAGAAGGCCGCCATGATCCGGAGGACGCTCCGAAAGTATGGCTCCCAGGAAACCCAGCGGGCGGTGAGATCGCTCATGCGGTAGCCCTCCTCCGTGCATGCTACGGTGAACCGGACTTCAGGCATACTCAGCCGCGTGACCGCCGCGTCGCGCCCGTTCGATCCCTCGACCATCACCCGCCCCGACGAGCGGCTGATGAAGTACTACGTCATCGTCGCGCTGCTCACCGTATTCGCGTTCCCGATCACGCTGTTCGTGCTGTGGATCAAATACCGCACGCTGCGCTACCGGTTCGACGACGAAGGCATCTGGCGGGCGCAGGGACTGCTCTGGCGCAGCGAGGTGAACATCACCTACCGCCGCATCCAGGACATCCACCTGACCAACGGCCTGCTGCAGCGCTGGATGGGCCTCTCCACGGTGAGCATCCAGACCGCCGCCGGATCGGCGAGCCCCGAGGTGACGATCGAGGGCGTGCTCGAGGCGGAAGCGCTGCGCGACTTCCTCTACACGAAGATGCGGGGCGTGCGCGATCGGACGCCGGACGCCGCGCGCCGTCCCGACGCCCCGGCGCAGGAGCGCCGCAGCCGACGGCGAGGCCGGCGACGAAGCCCTCGCGCTGCTGGTCGAGATCCGCGACGCGCTGCGCCGCCTCGAGTCGCGCGGCGGCGGCCCCGGGAGCCCGGCGTGAGCGGACACGTCGACGCGGCCGCCGCCTGGATCTACCGCGGCGTGTGGGCGACGATCGTCTCCTGGTTCCGCGTGCCGGCGGATCCGCCGACGCTGCCGGCCACCGGCGAGCCGGTCCGCTCGATCCGCCCGGCGGAAGGCTATCTCCGCTACCTGAAGTTCCTGTTCTGGATCGCGCTGATCCCCGGCGACATCCTGCCGATCGTCGGCTGGGTGGCGGTCAGCGTCGCGCTGCCGATCCTCGGCCTCGTGCTGGCGTTGCCGGCCCTCGCCCTGATCGTGCTGCCCGACGTGGTCGCCTACGTCGGCATCCACCTGCGCTACGACACGACGTGGTACGTGCTCACCGATCGCAGCCTGCGCATCCGCCGCGGCATCCTGAACATCCACGAGACGACCATCAGCTTCGAGAACGTCCAGAACGTCGAGGTGCGGCAGGGGCCGCTGCAGCGCTATTTCGGCATCGCCGATGTCCTGGTGACGACGGCGGGCGGCGGGGTCGCCAGCCACGGCACAGCACGCCCAGGCGTCCTCGCTCGGCGCGCACGTCGGCCTGCTGCAGGGCCTCGACGACGCCGACGCCGTCCGCAACCAGATTCTGGTGTCGGTCGAGCGGACCCGCGCCGCCGGGCTGGGCGACGAGCATCCGCGGGAACGCGCGGCAGCGGCAGCCGCCGCCGCCGTCGGCGCCGCGCCGCACGCGCTGTCGCCGCGTCACGTCGCGGTGCTGCGCGACATCCGCGACAGCGTCGGCCGGCTCGCGACGTCGTGACGTCCGCGGCCTTGCATCCGGCCGTTCCGGCACTGGTCGATGCCCTGATCGGCGACGTCTTCTACCAGACGATCCTGGTCGAGCATGTCGGCGACGAGGCGACGCGGCCGCGCTGACGCGCTACATGGCGTACTCGCTGGCCGAGGCCGAGCGGACGGCCGCGTCGTCACGGACGATCCGACAGTGGGCGCCGCGCTGTGGCTGCTGCCGCGCACGCCCGAGGTCGAGGCGCACGAGCACGAGGCCAAGCACGCCCTCCTCTCCGATCTGTGCGGCCGGCGCGGCTACGAGCGCTATCGCCGTATCACCGACTTCATGCAGGCGCGTGCCGCAGCTGCCATCCCGGCCGAGGCCTGGTCCCTCTCGATCCTCGGTGTCGACCCGACGTCGCAGGGCCGACGGCGTCGGTGCGCGCTTCTACCAGCGCGTCGGCTTCTCGCTCGTCGCCTGGCACGAGGAGCCGACGACGGGCCGCGCCTACGCCATCCTCGATCGCGCGCCGCGTCGATGACGCACGCGGCCCTGGCCTGCACAGACGCCGGGCCGACGCACGGGCCTGGTCCATACTGCACGCGCGTCGATGCCGGGCCCGCTGTCATATCGACGCCGGCCGTCCGACTTGCCAGCAGAGCGCAAAGGATCGACCCGCGCCCGTGTAAGAGGATTCAGACGGCATTTCTATGAGCTTCCTCACCGACTTTCGCTACGCCTTTCGCTCGCTGATGCGCGTCAAGGGGCTGGCCGCCACCGTCATCGTCACCCTGGCGCTCGGCATCGGCGCCAACGCCGCGATCTTCAGCGTCGTCCGCGGCGTGCTGCTGAAGCCGCTCGTCAACCGCGACGAGGATCGGCTGATCTACATCCGTCAGAGCGCCCAGGGCCTCGGGCAGGACAGCGTCGTCTTCTCGGTCCCGGAGATCCAGGACCTGCGGGCGCGGGTCACCACGCTCGACCGACTTCGGCGAGTTCTCGACCATCGGGTTCACGATGGTCGGCCTGGGCGAGCCGCGCGTCGTGCGGGCCGGCGTCGTCAACGGGTCGTACTTCGCCGTCATGGGCCTGAAGCCCGTCCTCGGCCGCCTGCTCGGGCCGGACGACGACGGCCCGAACGCCGCCGGCGCCGCCGTGCTGACGCACCGGTTCTGGACCACCACGCTGAACGGCGACCGGTCGGTGATCGGCAAGACGGTGCGGTTCGACGAGCGCATGGCGACCATCGTCGGCGTGCTCGAGCCGTCGGTGCCCTACCCGTCCGAGACCGAGATGATCGCCAACGTCGTCACCAGCCCGCACCACCTGGAGGCCGAGATGGTGACCGGCCGCGTGCACCGGATGACCGAGCTGTTCGGGCGGCTGCGGCCCGGCCGCGATCTCGAGGCGGCGCGGGCCGAGCTGCGCGGCGTGCACGGCGCGATGATGAAGGCCCACCCCGAGGCCTACCCGAAGAAGGGCGACTTCCGCGTCGATGCCGTGCAGCTGCGCGACCAGATTGCCTCGCCGGCCCGGACGGTGCTGCTCGTGCTGCTGGCCGCCTCCGGGCTCGTCTTCATCATCGCGTGCTCGAACGTCGCCAACCTGATCCTGGCCCGATCGGTGCGGCGGGAAGGCGAGCTGGCGATCCGCGCGACGCTCGGCGCCAGCGCCTGGGCGCTGCGTCGCACGCTGCTGGCCGAGAGCCTGCTGCTGTGCGGCGCCGGCGCGATCCTCGGCGTGGCGCTGGCGCGGCCGATGGTGGCGCTGCTGTCGCGCTACGCGGCGCGCTTCTCCGTGCGCGCCCTCGAGCTGACGGTCGACGCCAGCCTGCTGTGGGTCGGCGTGGGGCTGGCGCTGCTGGCGGCCGTGCTGCTGGCGTTCGTGCCGCGCCTGCCGACCGCGGAAGGCCCCGGCGGCCTCGGCTCGTCGACCGGCGGCGTGCGCATCACGTCCGGCACCAACCGCCGCCTGCGCCTCTTCGCCGTCACGCAGATCGCCGCGTCGTTCGTGCTGCTGGCCGGCGCCGGCATGCTGCTCGACGACGCTGTTCGCGCTGCAGGCCGCCCGCACGACGTTCCAGACGCGCAACGTGCTGACGCTGGTCGTCCCCGAGATGTCCTACGGCCGGACGCCGGACCAGGTCATCGGCTTCTACCAGGAAGCGATGCGGCGCATCTCCGCGGTGCCCGGCGTCGAGCGGGTCGCGGTGGGCACCCAGGTGCCGTGGCGCGAGGCCGGCAACTTCGGCCCCGGCTTCCAGCTCTCCTACGAAGGTCACGTCCGCGCCAGCGCCGACGACGATCCGCGGGCGCAGTTCCGGACGGTGTCGCCGGGCTTCTTCGCCGCGCTCGGCGTGCCGCTGCTGGCCGGCCGCGACTTCAACGACGGCGATCGGCGCGACAGCGAGCGGGTGGTGATCATCAGCCAGAGCCTGGCGCAGCAGCTGTTCCCGAACAAGGACGCGGTCAACCGCCACATCCTCTGGACCGACCCGGTCATGCAGTTCATCGACATGAGCACCGACCGCCGCCGCATCGTCGGCGTCGTCGGCGACATCGACGACGAGAACGTCGTGCCGGGGCCGGCGATGAACGTCTACCACCCGATGGGCCAGGAGTTCGGCGGCGGCCGCCTGTTCGTCCACACCCGCACCGATCCGTATCCGCTGGTCGCGCCGATCACGCGCATCATCCGCGACCTGTCGGCCGAGCAGCCGGTCGAACAGGTGGCGACGCTCGACGACGTGAAAGCCGAAGTGCTGGCGCCGGAGCGGCTGAACGCGCTGGTGTTCGGCGTGTTCGCCGGCGTGGCGCTGCTGATCGCGGTCGTCGGCGTGGCCGGCGTGCTGGCGTTCTCGGTGAGCGCGCGGACGCGCGAGTTCGGCGTCCGGCTGGCGATCGGCTCGGAGCCGCGCCACCTCCTGGCCGGCGTCCTGCGCGAAGGCGCCGTCATCGCCGCGGTCGGCATCGTGACCGGCGTCGCCGGCGGGTTCATCCTCGCCCGGCTCGTCGGCGGCTACATCGCAGGACGTGCGCCTGCCGGGTGTCCTCCCGATTGCTCGGCGCGGCCCTGCTGCTCGTGGCGGCCGCGATCGTGGCCTCGCTGATTCCGGCGGCGCGCGCCTCCCGCGTCAACGTGATGCAGGCGCTTCGCTCCGACTGACGCGACGCACGCAGCCCGTCGCGATGGTCGGACTTCGTTGCCGAGGTAGGTCGCCGCGTGCATCCCGAGCCGATCAGTGCAGACCGTTCGGCAGCCGCGCTCGTGACAGCGGCTGCGTGCACGATTTAGCGCGCGCGGGATCGGGCAGGGTCGCGCTTATACTGGCGCTGGAAGCGCGCCCGTCCGGGCGTCCCGGGAGAGACCTTTTTGACGCCTCCGTCCGCGAATTCGCCCAGCGCCGTCACCCACGACCAGTATCTGGACCTTCTGAAGCGCGCCATCACGCGCGCGCTGTTCATCCGCACCTGGGAACGGCACACCTGGCGCGCCGGATTTCCGGGCAAGCGCCAGTTCGTGCGGATCGTCAACAGCCTGCTCGCCTCGATGGGGTTGGAGGTGGTCCGTCGCGTGCGCACCAGCGCCGAGGACTACCTCGAGTCCGGCCACGCCGCGAAGAATCGCGCCGAAGACGCCGAGTCCATGCTCGGGACACGGCAGTTCGACAGCATGCAGGCGTGTATCGCCGACGTGGTCCAGCACGACGTGCCTGGCGATCTGCTCGAGGCCGGGGTCTGGCGCGGCGGCATGACGATCTTCATGCGCGGCGTCCTGGGTTCGCTGGGCGTCACGGATCGCAAAGTGTGGGTCGTCGATTCCTTCGCCGGTCTGCCCTCGCCGGACCAGGAAGCCGAGGCCAATGCGCAGTGGTGGCGCGAGGGCGACATGGCCGAGTCGTTGGACACCGTGCGCGGCAACTTCGCGCGCTACGGCCTGCTCGACGACCAGGTCGTCTTCCTCAAGGGGTTCTTCTCCGACACCCTGCCGACCGCCCCCATCAAGGCCCTGGCCATCCTGCGCATGGACGCCGACCTGTATCAATCCACGGCGGACGTCCTGCAGGCTCTGTACCCGAAGCTGTCGGTCGGTGGCTACCTGGTCTGCGACGACTACCTGAACCTGCACGACTGCCGGCGCGCCGTCGATGAATATCGCGCGGCGCATGGCATCACCGATCCCATCGTCGAGATCGACCGCCGCGCGATCTGCTGGAAGAAGCGCTAGCGCGCGGTCAAGGCTCGAAGCGGACGAAGCGCTGCGGCGTCGAGCGCGTCCGGCGCGCGCGCCACAGATCGCGGAGCTGCCACAGGTATCCGGTCGCTTCGCGCCAGGACATCTTGCTCTCGCCCGCCGCCCGGTCGCTGAACGTGTAGGGCACCTCGACGACCGAGGCGACGCGGCCGCGGACCAGCAGCTCGAGGCAGACCTTGAAGCCGCCGGCGGCGATCTGCACGCCGTCGACCGCGTGGCGGCGGACCAGGAAGTAGCCGGACGTCGCGTCCCGGGCCGGCGTGATCGGCCGCGCCAGCAGGCAGGCGAGCCGCGACATCGCACGGCGGATCAGCGGCCAGTTCCGCACCCCGCCGCCGGGCACGTAGCGCGACCCGATCGCCATGTCGGCGCCTTCCCCTGCCGGGCCGGCGCCTTCGAGCGCGCCGAGGAGGCGCGGCAGAGCCTCCGCCGGATGGCTCAGGTCGGCGTCCATCACGCCGAGGATCTCGCCGCGCGCGACCGCGAAGCCGGCGATGACCGCCGTGCCGAGCCCCAGCTTGCCGGCGCGGTGCACGACCTGGATGCGGTGGCGCGTCGCCAGATCGTCGGCCAGCGCGCCGGTCCCATCCGGCGATCCGTCGTCGACGATCACCAGCTCGCCGTCGATGCCGTGCGCGGCGAAGACCGCGAAGACCGCCTCGACCAGCTCGCCGAGACGGGTGCGCTCGTTGTAGGTGGGAACGACGATCGAGAGCCGCACGCGCCAACTATACTTGTGTCCCGCCGGCGCGAATTCGCCACGGCGAGACTTCAATCCCGTGCCCGCCGAATCCTCACCCGCCGCGACCGGGCGCCCCTCGCCCTCGCGCCGCTGGCTGGCGTGGCTGGCGATCGCCGTGCTCGCGGCGATCCTGCGCGGCCTCTACCCCACCGCCGATCCGCCGTGGCGCACCACCGTCGGCGTCGTCTGGCACGACGAGGGCGCGTGGACGCACAACGCCCGCAATCGCGCCCTGTGGGGCACGTGGCGCACCGACGACTGGAACCCGATGTACGTGGCGCCGGTCTTCACCGGACTCGAGTACGGCGCCTTCGCGGCGTTCGGCGTCGGCACGTGGCAGGCCCGCGTGGTGCCGATGACGCTCGGCGTGATCGCCGTCCTGGCGCTGGGCTGCGGCGTCGCGCGCGTCGGCGGCCGGGCCGCCGGCCTCGCCGCGGCAAGCCTGCTCGCGACCAACTACACCGGCCTGATGTACGACCGCGCCGCGATCATGGAAGGACCGATGGCGGCGGCGATCGTCGTCAGCTGGTGGGCCTTCGCCAAGGCGCAGGATCGGCCGGCATGGGGCGCGGCCGCCGGCGTCGCCGCCATCGCCGCCTATTTCATCAAGGCGGCGGCGGTGTTCTTCGTCGGCGCGATCGGCCTCACCGCGCTGGTGGCCATCGCGCTGCCGGGCCTGGCTGGGGATCGGCGGCGCGCGGCCGGCCTGTGGACGCTGGCCGGCCTCGCCGTCGCCGGTGGCCTCGCGCTGGCGCTGTTCGTCGCGCCCGAGTGGAACGAATACCGCTTCTACAACTGGCAGATGTCGGTCACGCGCAAGCCGTCCTACGACATCCAGTCGCTGCTGAACCGCGTCTCGTGGTTCCCGGTGCTGCACGACGTGCTGTCGCGGATGTGGATCGTCGTCGGGCTCGGCCTGGCGGCGTTCGTGGCGCGGGCGCTCGACTGGTTCAAGCGGCCGCCGGCCGAGCAGCTCCTGGCGCTGTGGGTCGGCGTCGGCGTCGTCGAGCTGCTGCTGCACGACGTCGGCAACGAACGCCGCTTCATCTTCCTGATCCCGGCCCTGACCGCCCTCGCCGCCCTGAGCCCTCGCCGCCGATCGCGCCATCGTGCCGCCGTGGCTGGCGCCGCTGCGCGGCTGGCAGCGCCTCGCCTTCGTCCCGCTCGCCCTCTACGCCGCCTACGTCGTCTTCGGATCGCTGGTGCGCCTGGCCTTCCTCTACGAGGTGCGCCCGGCGGTCCGGACCGGCGCCGCCCTGGCCGTCGCCGCGACGGCGGTGACCTGGATCTACCGGCGGCGGCTCACCGCGGAGGCCCGCCGCCCGTGGACGCCGGCGGCGGCGGATGGCCATCGTCGTCATCGTCGTCGTGGGCGGCCTGACCCAGTTCCTCCAGTTCGCGGCCGGCCGCAGCTACGCCAACGTCGACGCGTCGCGCGAGCTGGGCCGCCGGCTGCCGCCGGGCACGCTGGTCCACGGCAAGCTGGCCAACGGCCTGGCCCTCGAGAATCGCATCCGGCCCATCTTCGTCGGCCGCAGCTTCGGCAATTACGACGACCGCCTCGACGCGGAACGATGTACCATGGCTGCTGACCTACGTGGCGCCCCGGACGGGCTACGAAGGCGCGGTCATCCTGGACGTCCTGGCGGCCTACCCCGAGCATCGGGCGGTCTGGACCTTCGACGTGGCCGAAACCACATCGGGCCGGGATCGCGCGGCCCTGATCGCCAAGGGCCCGCCCGCCGTCCCCGCCCAGCTCCCAGCCGAACGCCAAGCTCCGTGAGACGGATCGATTCAGCCGCCATCAAGGCCCACGCCGACCTGCGCTTCCGGTCGGAGTACGACTACGCGCTCTTCGAGTACTTCCGCAGCGCCAAGGTCTTCGCCTTCCTCGACCAGTCCGGGGTCCGGCTCGAGGGTCGGGTCCTCGACATGGGCTGCGGCGGCGGCGGGATGCCGCTGTCGTTCGCCGAGGAAACCGCCGATGTGGTCGCCATCGACCTCGTCGACCGCTTCCGCGATGCCGGCACCCGGCTGGCGGGCGAGAAGACCCTCACCAACCTCGACTTCCTGCAGGCCGACGGCACGCGCCTGCCGTTCGCCGCGGGCAGCTTCGACGCGGTGCTCTCGCACGCCGTGATCGAGCACGTCGCCGACGCCGACGCCTACCTGGCCCAGGCCCGGCGGGTCCTCAAGCCCGGCGGCTGGATGTACCTGTCCACGGCGCCCTATCTGTCCTTCGCCGGCGCCCACCTGCCCCGGCTGAGGGTGCCGATTCCGCTGCACCTGCTCCTGGGCCGGCGGATTGCGTTCGGCACCTTTCGGGCGCTGTCGCGGCATGCGCCCTGGACGCTCCGCGAACAAATCACCCAGAATTCGTTCATCAAGCTGGCGCGACAAGGCATCGCCAAGCCGGACGACCTGCTGGAGCTGGTCCGCGTCCGCCGGCTGCGCGCCCAGATCGCCCGCGCCGGGTTCAGCATCGCCCGCGAGCACCTCCACCTGACCGGCACCTTCCGCCGCCTGCCGGGGCCGATTCCCGGGTGGCTGCGGGAGAGCGCGCTGACGCAGGACGTGGTGATTGGTAACATGGAGTACGTCCTCCGTTAGGGTTCGGACGTGAATGGAGCGGCCACGTTGGGCGTCGAGGCGCCCGCCCGGCAAGGCGCGAGGAGCGCGCATACCGGGTGTATGCAAGCGACGAGCAACGCAGCCCGGCGGGATGCATCGGCGGTCAACGTAGCCGCTCCATTCTCGTCCGAGCCCTGAGTCCACGCACAGCCTGCTCAATTCCCGATGGTGATCGACCGGTTCAGGTACGAGGATCGCGACGCGATCGACGCGCTCTACCGGCGCGTGTTCGGCCCTGACGCGGCCGAAGCCAGTCGCTTGCGCTGGGACTGGCAGTATCGCCTCAACCCGCAGAACCCGGGCACCGACCCGCTGATCTGGATCGCGCGCGAAGGGCCGTCGATCATCGGCCAGTACGCGACCATGCCGGTCGCGCTCTCGATCAAGGGGCAGGACGTCGTCGGCTCCTGGGGCATGGACGTGATGGTCGCGCCCGAGCGGCAGCGCCAGGGCCTCGGCGAGCTGCTCTTCAACACCTGGGATCGCCACGTCGGCGCCGCGCTCGGTCTCGGGCTGTCGCCCTCGTCGCACCGCCTCTTCCAGAAGATGCGCTGGCCCGAAGTCGGGCCGGTGCCGTACCTGGTGAAGCCGCTGACGCGCCGCGCCTTCCGCCGCGCCGAGTGGCCGATGGTGCTGAACCGCCTGGTCTCGGCGGTGACGCTCCCCTACGTGAAGTTCGTCGCCCGGCAGAAGCCGCTGCAAGGCGAGGTACGGCTGATCCGCCGGTTCGACGCGTCGTTCGACAGGCTGTGGGCCCGCCTGGCGCCGCGCTTCGACGTCGCCGTACGCCGCGACGCCGCCTACCTGCAGTGGAAGTTCGTCTCGCCGCCGCACGTGCGCTACGCGATCGCCGCCCTCTATCGCGACGGCGAGGCGCAGGGCTACGTCGTCTATCGCCACGCGCGCGAGCCGCGCGGCAAGGTGACGCTGCTGGTCGACTTCCTGGTCGATCCCGACGATCCGGACGCCCTCGTCTCGCTCCTGCGCTGGGTCGACCGCGAAGCGCGGGCCGAGGACTCGGACAAGATTCGCGGCTTCTGCCAGCACGCGCTCTTCCGCAAGGTCCTCAAGGCCGAGGGCTACGCCCAGGCCGCCTCGACGCTGCAGTTCGTGATCAAGCTGAACGCCCTGGCGCCGCCGCCGGACTTCTACACCAAGACCGACAACTGGCACGTCACGCTGGGCGACTCGGATCAGGACCGATGAGCGAGCCCGCGAAGGCGAGCGAGCTCACCGCGCCGAAGCCCGACCGGGCGAAGGCGGGGGCGCCGAGTCTGCTCGTCGGCATCGACACCGAGAGCGACGATCAATGGTCGCTGGCCGCGCGCCAGCGGCCGACCTTCGAGAACCTCTACGCGCTGCCCGCGCTGCACGAGCGCTTCCGCCGGCATGGTGTGCGACCGACCTACGTGGTGACCTGGCCGGTGGCCACGGATCGGCGATCCGCCGACGTGCTGCGGGCGCTGCGCGAGTCGCACACCTGCGAGATCGGCGCGCACCATCACGCGTGGGAGACGCCGCCGTCGACGGCCGCGGATCTGCAGCGCCATCTCTACGCGCTCGACCTGACGCCCGACCGCTTCGACGCGCAGCTGGAGGCGCTGACGACGGCCATCGAGGACGCCGTCGGCACCCGGCCGGTGTCGTATCGCTCCGGCCGCTTCGGCTTCTCGGCCGCGCACGTCTCGTCGCTCGAGCAGGCCGGCTACCTCGTCGACTCGAGCGTCAGCCCGCTGTTCTGCGAGTCGCACAAGGGCGGGCCCGATTTCGCCGATGCGCCGCTGACGCCGTACTACCTCGCCTACGACCAGGCGACGCGCCCGGGATCGAGCGGCGTCCTGGAGCTGCCGCTCTCGACCGCGTTGCACCGCCGGATGCCGCGGGCGCTGGCGCTGGCCTGGGCGCGGGCGCCGAAGCCGTACCAGACGAAGCGGATCCTGAAGAAGCTCGGTGTCGCCCGCATGCAATGGCTGCGGCCGTCCTATTCGTCGCTCGAGGACATGTGCGCGCTGGCCCGGCGGCTCACCGAGGACGGCGTCCCGCTCCTCAACGTCATCTTCCACTCGAGCGAAGCGATCGTCGGCGGCAGCCCGTACAACAAGACCCAGGGCGAGCTCGACGCCTTCTTCGAGCGGCTCGATCGGTTCCTGGCCTTCGCCACGACCGAGCTCGGCGCGGTGCCGCGCACCTTCCGCGAGTTTCGCGACGCGCACATCGGAGCGCCGGGGTGACGCCATGATCCTGCACGTCACCCCGCACCTCCCACCGGACCAGGCGGCCAACGCGCTGCTGCCGGCCCACCTCGGCGCCTGGGCCGCCGACGCCGGCGTCGAGGTCGGCTACCTGGCGCACCCGCCCCGGGCCGGCGCGCCGGCGCCGGTCGCCGGGCCCGTCACGTGGTCGACGCCGTCGCAGGGCAGCGGCATCCTCAAGCTGCTGCGGGTCACGTCGTTCGCCGCGTCGCGCCGCATCGCGCAGGAAGCGGAGCCGCTGCTGGCGCGGGCGACGCTGGTCCACCTGCACAGCAACGGCCTGTTGACCGAGGTGCTGTCCCGCCTGGCCCATCGCCGCGGCATCCCGACCGTGCTGACGCTCTATGGCACCGAGATCTGGCACTACCGGCCGAAGCGCGTCGTCGATCTGTTCACGGCGATGTATCGCCGCGCGTCCGCGGTCACCTTCTACAGCCAGGGCCTCCACGACAAGGCGCTCGAGCTCGGCCTGACGCGGCCCGGCCTGAGCGTCGCGTATCCGCCGGTGGTCGAGCGCTTCGCCCCGATCGACGAGGCGGCGCGCGCCGCGCTGCGGCAGCGGCTCGGGCTGACGCGGCGCCACGTGCTGGTCAACGTCAAGCGCCTGCATCCGCTGGCCGGCCAGCGGCATCTGCTCGACGCGATGCCAGCCGTGCTGCGCGCCTGCCCGGATACCGAACTGGTGATCTGCGGCACCGGCGCCCTGCGCCCCGAGCTCGAAGCGCAGGTGGCGGCGCTCGGCATCGCCGCGCACGTCCGCTTCGCCGGCCTCGTCGACAACGAGATCGTCGCCGACTACAACCGCGCCGCCGACGCGTTCGTGCTGCCCTCGCTGCTCGAGGCGTTGCCCACCGTCGCCGTCGAAGCGCTCGCCTGCGGCACGCCGGTGGTGAGTGCCGACCATCCCGGCGGCGTCGAGCTGCACCGCCTCTTCGGCGACGACGTCGCGGTCGTGCCGCGCGAGGACAGCGCGCGGCTCGCCGCCGCGCTCGTCCATCGGCTGGCCAGTCCGCGTCGGACGCTGCCCACCACGGCCGCCGGCCTCGAGCAGCATTTCCGGCCGACCGCCGTCCGTCGGCAGTACTTCGCGCTGTATGCCGCGCTCGCGCCGTCACTCGGCGCGCGATTGGCGGCCGGGCCCGTCGCATGACCGACGCAGCGGCCGCGTCGAGGCCCGCGGCCGTCCTCGACCGCGCGGCCGCCCAGCCGTGGCTGATCCGGGTGATCGTGGCCGCCGTCGTCGGCGCCGTGGCCGGCGCCACGGCCCTCTACGGCGTCCACGCCTGGTCGCCAGCCTTCGTCGCGCCGCTCGACGTCACGCCGGCGCCGGCCATCGCCCGCGGACTCCACCCCACGGAGTTCGACGCGGACGGCCTGTCGTTCGCCTGGACCCTGGACCGCGTCACGCTGATCTTCGACGGCCTCGACCGATCGCGGGCGTGGACCCTCGTGCTGCGCGCCAAGGCCGGTCGGGACGCGAGCCTTCCCCTGCCGGCCGCGACCATCGCCGTCGACGGGACGACGCTGGCGACGGCGCCGGTCGGACCGCACTGGCAGGAGATTCGCGCCCCGATCCCGCCGGACGCGCGGCGGCGGCCGACGCGGATCGCCATCGACGTCGCGCCGACGTTCGTCCCCGGCCCGGGCGATTCGCGCCGGCTCGGCCTGATCCTCGACGAGATCCGCCTCCTCCCCGACGGCCTGCCGGCGCCGCCGCCGCGGGCCGTGCGGGCGGCCGCGCTCGCCGGGGCGATCGTCGCGGCGACGCTCGTCGTCGCCGGCGCACCGCTCCCCTGGAGCCTCGTCCTGCTCGTGGCGTTCGCCATCGCACAGGGCGTCTCGATCTCGACGGGCGCTGGGCCGTACACGCGCAGCTACCTGGATGCCGTGCCACGCATCGCCGGCGGCGGAGCGGCGCTGGCCGCCATCGTCGCGGGAGCGGCGGCGCTGATGCGGCGGCCACTCGCCGGACCGTCCGGTGTCGCCGTGGCGATCGCCGTCCTCGCGCTCGTGCTCGGCGTCGGCGGGCTGCTCCACCCCGGCAAGCCGGTCGTGGACGCGGTGTTCCACGCCCACAACCTGGCGACGGTCCTCGCCGGCCAGTATTTCTTCACCCAGCCGATGCCCTCGGGCGTCGAGTTCCCCTACGCGCCCGGCCTCTACGTCGTGGCCGTGCCGTGGGCCGGCCTGGCGCGGGACCACGTCATGCTCCTGCGCGTCGTGGTGGCCGTCGCGCACGTGCTCGCGGCGCTGTCGCTCTATCCGCTGGTCCGCCGACGCTGGGAGCTGCCGTGGGCCGGGGTGTGGGCGGTCGCCGCCTATCTGCTCGCGCCGCTCCCCTTCGTCGTCATCGGCAACGCCAACCAGACCTACGCCTTCGGCCAGTCGATCGCCACCATCGCCATCGCCTCGGCCATGACGTGGCGGCTCGGCTGGCGGCAGCCGCTCGCGATCGTCGGGCTCGTGGCGCTCCTGTTGCTGGGGCTGCTCTCGCACGTCGGCTTGATCGCGCTCCTCGGCGGCCTCGTCGGCGCGTCTGCCGTCCTCGTGGCCTGGCGCGGGACGGGTGAGGATCGAACGGCCGGGCTGGTCGTCCTCGCGGCCACCCTCGTCGCCACACTCCTGGCGTTCGGGCTCTACTACCGGCACTTCGGCGATGCGTTCCGATCAGCACAGAAGGTGGGGCCAGGTCAGGCCGCCTCGTCCGCACCATCTGGCCAGCCGCGGAGCGAAGCCGCACCGCCGCCGGCGTCGGGATCCAGCGTGCTGGTCGGCACGTCCCGGGTGCAGCGCGCAGGACGCGCGGCCAGGCTGGCCGTCGCCGCCTACGGCGCCCCGCTGCTGCTGCTCGCCCTGGTCGGCCTGGTGCGCCTGCCGCTGCGAACCGGTCGGGATCGCGCCACGCTGCTCGTGGCCGCCTCGCTGGTGGTCGCCGCCCTCGTCGGCGGCGTCTCGGTCCTCGCGCCAGTCGAGCCGCGATTCGAGCGTTACACCGATGAATTCATCAGCCGGCTTTATTACGCGGTGACACCGGCGGTCGCGCTGCTGGCCGCCGGCGGCGCGTCGTGGCTGTGGACGCGTGGTCCGGCCGGCCGTGGCGCCGCGATGGCCCTCGCGATTCCGGCCGTGCTCATCGCCGTCCGCGCGTGGCTGGAATGGATCGGGTGACGGTCCAGCAAACTTTTCGCCGACCACCATCGTCTATGGCAATGACAGGTTCGACAAGAGCCTCTCATCATCCTCCTTCGGGCTCCGGATCCCATCCGGGGCCCGTTTTTTTTGCGCCGAGCGCCCTCAGCGCTCGGCGCGGCAGCCTTCTGGACGCGGCCGTGAGAAGAATGGCGCGTTCAGCGCCACGCGGGCTGCCTCCTTGCTCGGTACGGAGGACTCCGCGTCCTCGTGTCCGCACGCACGCGGGCGGCCTCCTGGCTCTCGGCGGCCCTGAGACGGCCAGGGAACGCGTTCAGCGTCCTCCGTCAGCCTCGGCAGGCCGCCTCCTTGCCGGTAAGGAATCGCCGAGCCACTTCTCCGACACGCGCGCGGGCGGCCTCCTGGCCTCGGCCCTGAGACGGAGGACGCGTTCAGCGTCCTCCGTCAGCCTCGGCCGGCCGCCTCCTTGCCAGGTAAGGCATCGCCGCGCCACTTCTCCGACACGCGCGCGGGCGGCCTTTTGGCAGAGGACGCGCGGTCGCGAACCCGCGGCGCCGGCACCTGACAGCTCGGGCTGGTTCATCGAGGGCGAGCATCGGAGGCCGCGTTCAGCCGGCCTCGGCGGCATCCCCGAGAAGCCGCGGCTCCAGCGGCCGCCAGCGCCGAACGGAGCGATCGCTCGGGAGCGTGCCGCGAACGCCAGCCGTCGCTTCGGTGGCGAGGCGTTCCTGAAGGGCGACTGTGGAGCAGGCCGTCGCAGCGAAGCCACGCAAGACGCGCGCAGGTCCAGCGCCGGCCGGTCGTGCGAAGGCACGACCGCTTGGACCGGCGTCGTCAGCGGCGGCAGGCTGCGACCGGAGCGCGGCTTGCCGGCCTGCGGAACCGGAGCCCGGAAGGAATGCCCCGCCGCCGACGCCGGCTGACGCGAAGCGCGGCAGGCTGTAACCGAATCCCGCGGCGCCGTGACGGCAGCTGGGAGCGCTGACGTCACGCGCAGTGCTGCTAGGCTGATGGCCGATGAGTGAGTCGGGCCCGCCAGGGATAGAGACGCCCGCGCCGGTGCCGATCGCGCCGGTGCCAGCCGGAACGCCAACGGCCGGGGTGGCGCGGTCGGCCGGGCTCGTCGGCATCGCCACCATGGCGAGCCGCGTCCTCGGCCTGCTGCGCGACTGGGTGTTCCTGACCGCCTTCGGCGCCGGCCACGTCATGGACGCCTACAACGTGGCGTTCCGGCTCCCCAACCTGGTCCGCGACCTCTTCGCCGAAGGGGCGATGAGCGCGGCGTTCGTGCCGACCTTCACCCGCGAGCTGCACGGCAAGGGCAAAGAGGCGGCCTGGGAACTGGGGCGCATCGTCATCACCGGGCTGATCGTCATCACCGGGGTGATCACGATCGCCGGCATCCTGCTGGCGGCGCCGCTGACGTCGTGGATCGCGCCCGAGTACGCCGCCACGCCCGGCAAGCTCGAGCTGACCACGACCCTGACCCAGGTGATGTTCCCGTTCCTCATGCTGATCGCCGTCGCGGTCGCCAGCATGGGGATGCTGAACGCGCTGCGCTCGTTCTTCCTGCCCGCCCTCGCCCCGGCGGCCTTCAACGTCGCCTGCATCGCCAGCGCCTTCCTCATCGTGCCGTTCATGCCGGCGCTCGGCTGGCACGCGATGGTCGGCCTGGCCATCGGCACGCTGCTCGGCGGCGTCGCGCAGGTGGCGCTGCAGTGGCCGGCCCTGCGGAAGGAAGGCTTCCGCTTCCGCCCGCAGTTCGGCTTCACCGATCCGCGCTTCCGCGAGATCGTGCGGCTGATGATCCCCGGCACGCTCGGCCTGGCCGCGGCGCAGATCAACCAGCTGGTGAACGTCTACCTGGCGACCAGCGAGGGTGAAGGGGCGGTCACCTATCTGGGCTTCGCGTTCCGGCTGATGTACCTGCCGATCGGGCTGTTCGGCGTGTCGATCGCCACCGCCGCGATCCCCGGCATCACGCGTCACGCCGCCGCCGACGACATGGAGGGCGTGCGCAACGACGTCTCGCAGGCGACGCGGATGATGCTGATGCTGAACGTGCCGGCGTCGTTCGGCTTGATCGCGCTGGCGGGCCCCATCGTCGAGCTGCTCGTCGAGTATCGCAGCGTCAACGCGACCAACACCGCCGGCATCGCGGCGTCGCTGATGGGATATGCCCCGGGCCTGATCGGTTACTCGGCGGTGAAGATCGCCTCGCCGACGTTCTACGCCCTGAAGAACTCCCGCGTGCCGGTCACGATCGGGATGACGTGCATCATCCTGAACGTCGTGCTCAACCTGGCGCTCGTGCGCACCAGCCTGAGCTACGCCGGCCTGGCGCTGGGCACCGGCATCGCGGCGCTGGCCAACGCCGCCCTGCTCTACTGGATGCTGCGGCGTCGACTCGGCGGCCTCGACGATCGCCGCCTGATCACCGCGCTGCTGAAAGTGCTGGTGGCGTCGGCGGCGATGGCGGCGGTCGCCTGGGGCGTCGAGCATCAGCTGTCGCTGCACTGGGCCGGCCATGAACCGTGGCGCCGCGCCGTCCGGGTCGGGCTCGCCATCAGCCTGGGACTGGGCACGCTGGCCCTCACCGCCCGGCTCCTGCGGCTGCACGAGTTCGAGGTCGCCTTCGGGCGCGTCTGGAGCCGCGTCGCCGGCCGCCTGGCCCGCCGCCGCCGCTGACACCGGGCCGGCGCCCTTCGCGATCCCCCGGCAGGGTGGTACGATGCCGGCCGTGAAGGGCTCGGCGTCGTCCGTCGCGTACACCCTCGGCCCCGGCGCTCCGACGCCCGCGGTCAAGGCCCTGCTCGTCGCGACGATCGGCGTCTTCGTCGTGCAGTACATCGCCGACTTCGTCGACGCCCTTCGGCCTACTACGCCGTCAACCACCCGCTGATCGGGTGGCTCGGGCTGACGCCGGCGCTCGTGCTCCGGGCTACGTCTGGCAGCCCGTCACCTACCTGTTCCTGCACGCCGGGGTCATGCACCTGATCTTCAACATGCTGGCGCTGTGGATGTTCGGCGTCGATCTCGAACGCCGCTGGGGCCGGACGGCGTTCCTCCGCTACTACTTCGTCTGCGGGGTCGGCGCCGGCCTGACCTGCCTCGTCGTCGGGCTGCTGCCATTCTGGCGGCGGCGCGAGCCGTACGTCACCCCGACGATCGGCGCGTCAGGGCGCGATCTACGGCCTGCTGCTGGCCTACGCGATCCTGTTCCCGAACCGGATCATCTACTACTTCATCTTCCCGATCCCGGTTCGCATCTACGTGCTGCTCGCCGGCCTGCTCGTGCTCTACGAGTCGGCGCGCGGCGGCGGTGGCGTCGCGCACTTCGCCCACCTCGGCGGGTTGATCTTCGGCTACCTCTATCTGACGCTGGGCCGCGGCGGCCCGTGGGCCGAAATCAAGTACCGCTACGTGAAGTGGCGGATGAACCGGATGAAGAAGCGCTTCGGCGTCCACGACGGCGGCAAGCGCTGGGATTCGCGGGTCCACTGATGCCGACCGAGGACCGCGAGGCCTTCCGCCTCTATCGCTGGGACGAGCTCCCGCTCGAGAAGGTCACCGAGATGGTGTCGCGCAAGATCGTCAGCGGCACCCGCGAGATGGTCGCGCAGCACTACATGAAGGGGCGCGCTGGTGCCCGGTCCACGCGCACGACAGCGAGCAGATGACCTACGTGCTGCAGGGCGCGCTGCGGGCGCTCGTCAACGGCGACGAGGTGATCGTCCGTGAAGGCGAGATCCTGCACGTCCCGCCGCAGGTCCCGCACCAGGCCGAGGCCATCGAGGACCCCTTCACGCTGGACCTGTTCTGCCCATCCGGCCGGAGTGGTTGGCCACCGAGCCCCAGTCCCTACGGACGAACCTGACATTCCCGGCCGACCACCGCCCCGGCGGAGCGTGGCCGTTGCCAACGTCGCCCGATGTCGGACCGCCAGCGGGCCGGACCCACGTATACTTCATCAGTTCGCCCATGCGCTCCCGGGCCGACCAGCGCGCCGCTGAAGCTGTTCCAGCTACTGCCACGCCATCCGGGTCGATTCCGACCCCGGCCCCTCCATCCGAGGGCGCTTCACGAACAGCCGGCGACTCCACGAGCGCCGAGGCCGACCTGACCCGCGACGAGCTGCTCGCCGCCTACCGGCTGATGCTCCTGTCGCGTCGCCTCGACGACAAGAAATCCAGCTCAAAACCAGAGCCAGATCTTCTTCCAGGTCTCCGGCGCCGGCCGCGAAGCCATTCTCGTCGCCGCCGGCCGGCAGCTGC
>CAVRKP010000008.1:1240000-1337465 GCA_963721565.1 Vicinamibacterales bacterium | reverse complement strand
AGGACTCTGACGGAGCGCGCCCTCGATGACGGGCGCGCTGCTGCTCGCGGCGATACTGACGGCGCCAGTGTCATCGTCCGCTCAACCCGCGCCTCTTCCGCCGACGACCGCCCCGGCCGCTATTACCATCACAGCGCCGGAGGCGGATTTATTCCAGGCCGATGTCTACGGTCCGGCCGTGCGCAGTGCTGCTCCTGCACGGCGGACGCTTCGACCGGACCAGTTGGGCGCCGCAGGCGCAGGTGCTGTTGGGGGCCGGCTTCCGCGTCGTCGCCATCTACTTCCGCGTCCTCCGTGGAGGCGCGAGCCGGGCGCGACAGCGGCTGCGGCTACGACGCGAACTGCCTGGCGAAGGATGCGCTCGCCGCGGTGCGCTACCTGCGCGAGACCGGCGCGGCCTCCATCGCCATCGTCGGCGCCAGCCTCGGCGGCGGCGCCGCGGCCCAGGCGGCCATCGACGCGCCAGGAGTGATTGATCGCGTGGTGCTCATCGCCCAGATGACGGTCTATTACCCGGAGCAGCTACGCGTGCCGGCGCTGTTCATCGTGGCGCGCGACGACGCCAACGCCAGCGGCCCGCTGGCCCGGATCCGCGCGCAGGACGAGAAGGCGGGCGGCCCCAAGGAACTGGTGGTGCTGGACGGCGCCACCACGTGCAGTCCCGGAGCTTTCCGCCTCGCCGCAAGGCGACCAGACGATGCAGGCCATCCTGCGTTTCCTCGACGCGCCGACCGTGCGCTGAGGACGTGCCGAGACGACGCGCCAAGCCAGGACGACTCCGGAGTCGCGTCGCGCTATTTGATCCAGGTCTCGCCGAAGGCGAGGAACGAGCCGGCCGGAACCGGAGCCCCCGGGCGCCGGCTCCCGTTGATCGGTGATCGAGGCGCCGCCGGTGGGAATACGCAGATAGGCGATGCCGAACGGGTTGCCGGACGACTGCCGGGAGGATGTCGACCAGCCCCGGCGTCTGGAGATCCCGCCACGACACCGATGTCGTAGCCGGATGCCGTGCACGTCTCGCGTTGGTCGGTCCGGGCGTCGCCGCTGCGTCCGAACGTCGCACCGGCGACCGTCGTGAACGGCCAGTCGACATAGGCCTTGTCGAAGGTCGCCAGCACGTCCTTCACCAGGTAGTCGGACAGCGGCGCGATTGTCGGTGAGCGCGACGCGGACGGCGCAGGGCTGGCCCTGTTCCCCGACCGTCACGAAGCAGACGTGGCCGGTGCCGACCGGACTGAAGTGGATCTGCCAGAAGCTGGCGCGGGCGACCGCCGGACCGTCCGGCGTGTTGCGCAACGCGATGTACGGGTTCTCGCCCGACAGAACACCTCTGCGGACGCGGCTCCTGCGCGGACGAGCGCAGCGGCAGGAGCAGCACGGCGAGCGACAGCGCGACGAGACGCGAGGATCGACGTCATGGGCCGCGGGATGGAGCGCGCCTGGCGGCGGCCTCGAGGCGCGACCGTTTGACCAACCGGCCGCGCCACGCCACAATCGACCTCAGTGCGCGTCGGGGCGCCTCCGGTCCGCGGCCAGGGCTTCGGCCGACCCGTCCACGGGTTCGACCATCGTCGGTCACCCTTCTTCCCGCCTGGATTCAGCGGACGTCAGGCATCGTGGAGGAAGGTGTCATGCCCCATCCGTTTGCCCGCCGCACGCTCGAAACGCTGAAGAAGGACGCCAAGCGCTGGCTGGCGCAGATCACCGGCGGCGACGCCGAGGCGCGCGCGCGACTGGCGCGCGTGCTCCCCGGCGGACCGCCCACGCCATCGCTGCGCGACGTGCAGCTCGCGCTGGCCCGCGAGCAGGGCTTCGAGGGCTGGACGGCCCTGAAGCGCGCGCTCGAACCCGATCCCGCCCGCAGCGCGGCGACGCTGGCCCAGTACGACGCGATGGCCGACGCCCTGCTCGAGGCCTATCGCACCGGTACGCCGGAGGCAATGGAGCGCCACTACCGCTTCACCTGGCATCGCCGGGCCTGGTCCGGCATGCGCACCTACGTCCAGCTCGATCTCGGCAAGCGGCCAACCGAGCCGGGCGGCGACGTCGCGATCACCCTCGACGACGCGCGCTACCTCGTCGCGCACGAGCGCGGTTTCGAGACATGGGACGCCTTGCGTGCGTCGGCCGCGAACCTGCCGGGCGGCTCGCCGCACATCACCACCGTCGCGCAGGCCAAGGCGGAGCGGCTGCGCGAGTTGCTCGAACGAGAAGACACCACCGCGCTCGACCTGTCCGGAGTACGCGACGTCACCGATGACACGCTCGAGGCCATCGGCCGGCTGACGCGCCTGGAGACGCTCAATCTCTCCGGCACGTCGATCACCGACGCCGGGGTCGCGCATCTCCGTGGCTGCGATGCCCTGCGGGACGTGAACCTGGCCTGGACCTACACCGGTGATGTCGCGATCCGCGCGCTGGCCGGCAAGCCGTTCCTGCACAGTTTTCAGAGCGGCGCCGGGGTCACCGACGAGGGGATCGCCCTGCTGCACGAATGGCCGGTGTTCAAGGCGTGGCAGGGCGGCGCGGAACGCCTCGACTTGCTCGGGTGGGACGCCGAGCCGAACTTCCTGATGCTCCGCGGGCCGTTCACCGATCGCGGGCTGGCCCATCTGCGCGGTCTCGACGGCCTGTTCGCGCTCAACGTCGACGACGCGCGGCTCCGCATCACGCCGGCCTGCCTCGACACCCTGCGACAGCTGCCGCATCTGGCCCGCCTGTCGGTCGAGGCGACCGATGCGTGGATGCCCGGGCTCGCGGCGATGCCGCACCTGCGGTTCCTCGCCATCCAGGACACCCAGGCGAGCGACGACGGCTGGGTACAGCTGGCTCACTCGACGACGATCGAAAAGATCTGGGGACGGCGCTGTCACGGCCTCCGCGACGCCGGCTTCCGCGCGCTGTCGCGGATGCCGCGAATCCACGGCCTGTCGGTGAGCTGCCTGAACGTCTCCGACGATGCGGTCGCCGCGTTGCCCGACTTCCCCGCCCTGCGCGAGCTGATGCCGATGGACATCCCCGACGCCGGCTACCGCCACGTCGGCCGCTGCGGCGAACTCGAGTCGCTGATCCTGATGTACTGCCGCGACACGACGGACGCCGCGACTGAGCACATCACCGCGCTCGCGAAGCTGACGTACTACTTCAACAGCTACACCACGATCACCGATCGCACGCCGCAGCTCCTGTCGACGATGGACTCGCTCGAGCGGATCACGTTCGACACCTGCCACCACCTCACCGACGACGGCATCGCGCACCTCGCCCGACTGCCGCGACTGCGCGAGCTGAGCGTCGCCGGACGGGGCGTCACCGCGGCGGTGCGCAGGGCCTTTCCGTCGACGGTCGCGGTGCATCGCGTGCCCTAGCGAAGCAGGTCTACCACCAGGAGGCAGCTCAGGACGGAGAACGGCGACAGGATGGGGCACGGCGCGGAGATCGCGGCACTGCAATAGGCCGGCGCTCGACCCGCCCGAACGGCACCTCGCCGGATGCACACGCTCGCTCAGGAGTTCAGAATCTCTGCCAGCCCGTCCCCGCAGGCGGCCCGCAGGTTCTCCGGTGAGAGATTGCGAGCTTCCGGAATGCGTGCTGCCTCGCGGATGGTGTCCGAGACGCTGGCGAACAAGGCGCGCGCCTGCGTCTCGGCGCGGTTGGCGGTCTTGCCCGCCAAGGACGGACGCACCCGCTCGCGCCACACGGTCCGCAGATCGTCCAACGCTCCGCCGAACAGCTCGAGAGTGTCGTGTATGTAGAGCAGGTCCTGCGCCCGCTTGTTCGGTTGTCGCTTCCCGTGAATCAGCAGCTTCTGGATGATGAAGCTGACGGGGTTCGGCAACAGCACATCGGTTGGGTGCTCGAGAGGAATGTCCGAACCAGGCTCGAGATGCACAGACCATGGAGCGCCCAGCAACACGTCGAGGTAGCGAAGCTTCTGCTTGCAGGGTCTCCTGCGAGGGGGTGCGATCGATAGAGCCGATGGGCCCAGCCGCCGACGATCACGATGTGGCCGAGCCACGGCCGAAGTGCTCTGATGAGTCGCCCCAAGGAGCCAGCGTCTTCCACCTCAGGCTCCGAAACCGATGAGAGGTTCGAGGACGCGCTGGCGGATTAGCGCTCCCTGCTCGACCCCTCGGGACGGATGCGAAGCGACATCCAGCCACACTTGCAGGACGTCCGATGCCGCAGCTCCATCAGCCCTGACCATGCCGCGGAAGATGGACTGAGGCACCGGCGCCTGACGCATCATGACGTCCGGCGATTCGCCAGGCTGGCACGGACGAAGGCTCTTCCAGGCCGCGATGTTTGCCGGCTGTAGGCGCTCGACATAGACATGCGGCGAGACGCCCTTGACGAATCCCAGCTTCAGCGCGTCGGCCGCAGCGAACAGCGCCAAGCAGGCACGCCCGCTGCTGACGATCTTTCGGAGCTGGCCCTCTTCGTTGCCGGGTAGCCGGAAGCGCATGGGGAACTCTCGAGGTGCACGGTCCCTCGCGGCCTGCCACCGATTGATGAGGCTCTCGCGACGGACGAGTTGCAGGAAGGATGCGGACTCGTGCAGATACCCTTCGTCGCGCAACTGCTCGACGAAGCGAAAAGCGCTCATCACGGACACCTGCGCAGCTCGAGCCAGCTGAGAGGCGTTCCGGTAACGTCCGCGCGGCGCCGAAAGCAGGTGGTCTGGCAGCTCGTTCGCGAGCAGGACCTTCAGCATCCACTGGTTGAGATCCGAGAACAGCAGCCGCGATTCGCGCAGCGGACTGAAGGAGCGGGGCGGCCCTGACGGTTGCGCGTTGAGCGCGTCCAAGCCTGGCCCACGAAACATCGCCAGGCCCTCGAAGTCGAAGACGCCAACAGCGACTTCATCGGGAACATACTTGGCCGCAAACTCGAGCACTTGTTCGGCGACCGCCATCGGCACCCTGGGGGCGCAGACCGCCGCCAGCGGTAAGGCGTTGCGCCGCTCGATCCGCATCACCTGAAGGGCGGCCTGCGAGAAGAGCGGGACGAGGCGGTCGCTCCGACCCTCCGAAGCCGCCTTGAGCTCGACGGCGTAGGAGACGGAGCCCTTTCGAACGAGCAAATCCGCTTCGTGCGCGTTGTCGCGCGGCACGGACTTGAGCCGCCAGCCGTGGTTTTCCAGCAGAACCCGGAATCGGTCCGCGGCTGCTCGCCAACTGTCGCCTCGCGACGATTTGCGGGAAGAATCTTGAGATGCCATCTGGGTCTCTTGAGCCAAGCGACGCCAAGCCTACCACGGCCATGGTAAATATCATGGCCACGTTAATTATCCAGGCCGAGATAATTACCACGGCCAAGATGGCAGGGAACGCTCCGCGAGCCAATCCACTAGCCGCACGGCTTGTGCATGGGATGAGCCGCCAAATATCCGACTCTAAACACTTACGCACGTGTCTTAGCACCTTGTCCGGCGAGTGGGCTCGGGCGTGAGCGCCCAGGTAGTGATTGGGAGCGCGCGGCACCAGCCGGGACGCATTGGACACGGCAGTGGTGGGATGCTCAAGCATGCTCCGCCCGTCGCTCGTCGCCGCACTGATCGTCGGTTCGCCGCCACCGCCGTCGCGCCGGTCACCCTCGCGCACGCGCAGGCGGTCGACGCGTCCGCCATCGGCAGGTGGACGGCCGCGAAGGTCGTGCACTACCGCATGGTCGGTGTCGGCACCGACGGCCCGGCGGTCATCGCCTATCGCGAGCCGGCCGGCACGGCGACCGTGACCGACCGCGTCGAGATCGAGCTCGACTGGAATCTGAAACCAACACCGATCGTCGGCGAGCCGAGGATCACCAATACCGCCGCCAGGTCCGCGACCTGCGCAACACACACCCGTCGTGCCCGGCGCCGACGCCGAACGGCGCCTACGATCACGTGGACCTGAAGACGGTGGCACGGCCGGCGGCTCGCTCGAGTCGAAGGGCATCCGCCGCTTCCCATCGATACGCGTGGTGTCCGGCTGCCAGGGCGTGCAGGAGCCGCGGACGATTCAGCCGTGGGAGCAGGACGTGGCCGAACGCATGGTGGTGCCCTCGCCGCTGATGCTCGCCGCCCCGCCCGGTTCGGATCCGAACCTCACGGTGTCCGCGGACAAGGCGTCCTTCACGATCAAGAGCGGCGCCTGGACCTGGACCTACACGCCGACGATGTCGAGTAGGCTGGTCGCGGAGACCTGTTGCCTTTCAACAGGTCTTGGGCGATACTCCTGTTGTCCTTCAACAGAGGTGACCGATGCCCCTGCCCCCTTCGTCGTCGGAAGTGCCGTACGGGACCCTTGACCTGATGGTCCTGAAAACGCTCGCGGCGCTCGGGCCGCAGCACGGCTATGGCATCGCGCGCCGCATCGAGCAGGTCGCGGCCGGCTCGCTGGCCCTCAACCAGGGCACCATCTACCCCGCCCTGCTGCGGCTCGAGCAGAAGGGCTGGATCGACAGCGAGTACGGCGTCAGCGAGAACAACCGCCGGGCCGGTCGGCACCATCACCGCGAGGTAAGCAGCTCGCGGTCGAGGCCGACCTGTGGGCCCGCACCGTCGCGATGGTGAACAGACTGCTCGAACCGGAGGTCTAGCCGTGACCGAATGGCGCGTGCGCTGGAGCCGGACGAAGGCGATGCTGCTCGGACGCCGGCGCGAGGACGAGCTCGCCGACGAGATCGAGCTGCACCTCGAGCACCTCACCGCGGAGGACGTGACGACGCGGCCTCTCACCCGCCGACGCCAGGCTCAGGGCGCGGCGCGAGTTCGGCGGCGTGGCGCAGACGCGCGAGGCGTTCCGCGATCAGCGCCGTTGGCCGTCGATCGACACGCTGTTTCCAGGACGTACGCTTCGCCACGCGCGCGCTGATCAAGGACCGCGGCACGACCGTCGCCGCGATCGCGCTCCTGACGGTTGGCGTCGGCACCACGGTCGTCATGGCCGACGTGCTCGATCGTCTGCTCCTACGCGCGCCAGCCCACGTGGATCGGCCCGATCTGGCCCGTCGAATTTACATCGGACCGACTCCGTTCCGGCCCGGCATGATACGCAGCAACTACGTCACGCTCGAGAGGCTCGTCGCCGGCCTGCCGCAGGAGATTGAAGTCTGGGGCGCGTTCCAGCAAGACCGCATCAGCATGGGCCACGGCGCTGAGGCTCGGCGGCTCAACGCCGTCTCGTCCACAGAGGGCTACTTCGACGTTCTCGGCGTCAAGGCGGCCCTCGGCCAACTCCCGAGCACGACGCGTCCGGTCGTGCCGGACGGCGCGGTCATCAGCCACGGCCTGTGGCAGCGCGAGTTCGGCGGCGCCATCGACAGTCATCGGCAAGCCAATACGCCTCGGCAAGCAGATGTACACCGTCGTGGCGGTGATGCCGCGCGGCTTCAACGGTATCGACGACGACCCTGTGGACCTGTGGTTACCGCTCGCACCGCGCAAGGACGACGACCCGGAGTGGAAGACCGGCGATCACTACTTCGGCCATGGGCCTCGTCCGGCTGCGGCCCGGGTGTCAGCCGAGACAGGGCCGAAACACACGCGAGCCATGTGTTCGAGCGCCGTCAAGGGCGATAACTGGGACGACGCGTACGACCGGACGGCGATCTCCTTCGGCGAGCTGCCTCCCGCCCGGGCCCCGGGCGGGACCGGGGATGGCGCGCGGTCGCCGCCGATTGCGGCGGTGTCGACGCTGGTCCTGCTGATCGCCTGCGGTAACGTCGGCAACCTGCTGCTGGTCCGCGGCCTGCGCCGGGCGCCGGGAGCTGGCGCTCAAGACCGCCCTCGGTGCGACCCGCCTGCGGCTGCTGCGGGAAACGGCGATTGAAGCGCTGCTGCTCGCGTCCGTCTCCGGCGTCGCCGCACTCGCCGTAGTGATGACCGTGGGCGTACTGGTGCGACGCTACTTCCTGCCGCCCATGGCGGCGACGGTGGTGCCGCTGGACGTCCGCCTCACGCTCGTCACCGTGGCGGTCTGCACGCTGGCCGCGCTGGTCCTCAGCCTCGCGCCGGCGCTGCGCCTCACCCGCGCTCGGATGGCCACCCCGGGCCGTGTCGCCCGGCGCAGCGGGTCGTCCCCCCTCCTCGATGTCTTCGTCGGTGCGCAGGTTGCGCTCTCCGTGCCGCTGCTGGTCGGTGCGGCGCTCTTCGCGACCAGCGTGTGGCTGGGACGCCAGGACGACTTCGGCCTTGCCGTCCCCCGCGTCGTGGCGGCGAAGAGCGAGCTCGCAGAGGATGGCCGGCCAGCCGAGCAGGCCGGCGCGCACCTGCGCCTTGCCGAAGCCATGACGCAGCCTTCCGGGCGTGACGTCCGTCTCGGTCGTCGGCCAGCGGCCGTTCATCGAAGGCATGGCCAAGGTTTTCGAGATTCCGGGTATCCACGACAGCAGCCACGCACGAACGGGTTTCGTCGAAGGCCCCTACATCAACGTCGTCGACGAGGCGTTCTTCCGGACCGTCGGCCTGCGCGTCATCAGCGGTCGCGCGTTCTCGGCCACCGACGACTCGCCGAGTGCGGCGCCGGTGGTCGTCATCAACGAAGCGATGAAGATCTATTTCTGGCGCGATCGGTCGCCGCTCGGCTCCTGCATCCGCGTCGCGGGTGTCGAGTGTGCGCGCGTCGTCGGCGTCGTCGCGAACGGGCTGGCCGGCCCGCATGTCGGCTCCGATCCGCCCATCAGGCTCTACTTCCTGCCCATCGGCCGGTTCCCCGATTTCATCGCGGATCGCGCCGTGCTCGTCCGGACGCAGGGGGATCCGGCCGCCATGGTGCCCGCGCTGCAGCGGCAGACCGCCACGGTCGCCGGGAACCTGCCCTATGTGGACGTCTGGCCACTCAGCGACGTCCTGGAGCCGCACCTCAAGCCGCTGCGCCTCGGATCGACCGTCTTCCTGTGCCTGAGCGGGCTTGCGCTCGTGATCGCGGCCGCCGGCCTCATCGTGGTGACCGCTCACGGCGTCACGCGGCGCACCCGCGAGATGGGCATCCACCTCGCGCTCGGCGCGACACCTGGGATCGTGGTGCGGCTGATGTTGCGACGGACGCTGATCGCGCTCGCGATCGGCCTCGCCGCCGGCATCGGCCTCGCGCTCGCCGCCAGCCGGCTGTTCACCGACCTGCTCTACCGCATCGAGCCCGGCGACCCGCGCGTGCTCGGCGCCTGCGCGCTGACGCTGCTGGCCTTCGGCGCGATCGCGGCCTATGTCCCGGCGCGACGTGCGGGCCGCATCGATCCGGCGGAGGCGTTGCGTTTCGAATGACCTGGTCGCCGCAGGGATGCCGAGTCGACGCCTGACGCCGGAGGGACCCGAGCTATCGGTCCGGCGGTGTCACCCGATGTTTCCACCCGCTCCAGATGTGCGAAGCCCCGGCGCACCGCGTGGTGCACCGGGGCTTCGTCGACTCCGGAGTCGTAGCGGCCGGCGCTACGGCGCGCTCGGCCTGGCCGCCGGGCTCGACGGCGCCGGCGGGCCGTAGACCTGCAGGCGGGCGACGCTCCAGGCCGGCGCGTCCTCGGTGCCGGTCTGGGTGATGCGGATGTAGCGGGCGCGGACCGGGCGCTCGAGCACGATCGTCGTGCTGCCCGGCGCGCCCTTGCCGCTGGCCACCGGCAGGCCCCACTTCTGGCCGTCGAGCGAGACGTGGACGTCGTAGGCGCGCGGATGCGTCGAGACGCCGACCGGCGGTCCGCCGCCGCCGGGCACCAGCCGGCCGCGCGCGGGGCACCGGCCGGCCGCGCCGCGCCGCCGGCCGGCGCCGCCGCGGCGCCGAGCCGCGGCGGCGCAGCCGGCGCAGCCGGCGCAGCGCCCGGCCGGCGCGCCAGGCCGCGCCGGGCCCGGCGCCAGGCCCGCCGGGCCGCGCCGGGCCGCCAGCGGCCCGCCCGGACCGCCGCCGCCCTGGCCGCCGAACGCCGCCGGCGAGTCGAAGTGGATCTCGGCGACGGTGGCCGGCGCGGCCATGTCGATCGTCAGCGACATGCCGGCCGTCTGCCGCGCGCCGGTCGACCAGGCGCCGGTCTGCGGCCGGCCGTTGACCATCAGCCCGCCGACCGCGCGCAGCGCGTTGCCCGGCATGTGGCTGGCCATCGCCTTCCAGCCGGCGTGCGGCACGATCTGGCTCGGCACCGCGGCCTCGAGCTCCTCGACGGTCCAGAAGTTGGCGCGGTCCTTCGTCTTGGCGCGGACGCGGGCGACGTCGGCCGCCGAGACGAACGACGCCTGGTTGCCGAAGTTGTTGCGGATGAACGAGGCGATCGACGCGACCCATTCGTCGTCGTTGCCGTTCATCGGGATCATCACGTTCGAGTAGGTCGAGCCGTCGACCGGACCGGTGAGACCGTGCAGCACGGTGCGGATCACGTAGTCCTTGTGCGCGGTGACGCGCGGCGAGCCGGCCAGCGGCGGCGCCATCGTCGTCCCGGCCGGCGCGCCGGCGAGCGGCTCGCCGTTGCCGTCGCCGCCGTGGCACGAGAAGCACAGCTCGGTGTAGATGCCCTCGCCCTTCTTCAGCGTCGCGAGCTGCTCCGGCGCCATCAGGCGGAAGCCGCCGCCACCGCCGGTGAACTGCGCCGGCCGGATCAGCTGATCGCCGATCTCCTTCACGCCTTTCGACTTGGTCGCCGCCTGCGCGCCCTCGACGACCTTCGTCATCTCGGCGATGCGCGCCGCGTCGTCGGTGCCGTGCTTGGCGCGGCTCTGCAGGTTCAGCGTCAGCAGCGCCTGGAGGATCACGCTGGCGTCGCCGTCCTTGAGGCGGGCGCGGACGTCGGCGTCGAACGACGCGTCGCCGGCCTTGACCAGCGATTCGCTGACGCGGATCGCCTGCACGCGCATCTGCGGGCTGACGTCCTTCAGCAGCTCGCGGACGAGCGCGGCGTCCAGCTTGCCGAGGCCTTCGAGCGTCCACAGCGCGTGGAAGCGGCCGACCAGGCTGCTGCCGGTCCTGGCCAGCTCCGTCAGCGCCGGCGCCACCGACGCGTCCTGCCGCAGCACGAGGATGCGCTGCGCGGTGTCGCGCCACCAGCCGTTGGCGTGCGACAGGTAGCCGACCAGCTGCGCCGGCGTCGCCGCCTGCATGTTCGGCTTGGTGAAGTCCGGCTTCTTCGAGTCGTGCACCAGGCGCCACACGCGGCCGTGGTTGATCACCTTGTCGAAGCCGAACTGCTCGATCTTCTTGCGGAGGTAGGTGCCCTTCCGCGTCCAGTTCGCCTCCTGGATGATGCCGTGGTACATGTCCGAGATGTAGATGGTGCCGTCCGGCGCGGTCACCATGTTCACCGGGCGGAACAGCGGATCGGTGCTGGTGATGAACTCCGACCCCGGATAGGCGTTCTCGAGGCGCGTGATGCCCTGGCTGACCGACACCTTGGCGCGGCGGATCAGGCGGCCGACCGGCTCGGCGAAGAGCAGGTCGCCGCGCAGGTCGTCGGGCAGGCGGTGGCCGCGGAAGATGTCCTGGCCGCAGGTCGCGGTGAAGTGGTTGAGCACGCCGATCGGCATGCGGACGCGGCCCATGCCGCCCTGCGTGTCGGCGTGGCCGCCGGCGTAGGCCGGATAGACCACCCGGAAGTCGTCGTCGAACTGATCGTCGACGTTGAAGGCGCCGTACTGGATCGGCGCCTGGAAGTTGACCGGGCCGCGCTCGCTGCCGGCGTCGACGAACCACACCTTGCCGTAGTCGTCCTGGGTCAGGCCCCACTGGCCGCCGTTCGGCGCCGTCGTTTCCTTCAGCACCTCGCCCTTCGGCGTCGGCCGCAGGCGGAAGGCGTTGTAGGTGCTGTAGATCCAGTTGTCCATCCCGAAGATGAACCCGCTCGGCTGGTGCTCGAGGTTCTGGCCGATGCGGCCGGCGCCCTTGTAGAACAGCTCTTTCTTGTCGGCGACGCCGTCGTTGTCGGTGTCGGTGTACTTGTAGATCTCGTCGGTGTCCGTCTCCATCGTCAGGATGGCGTTGCCATCGAGCGGGGTGACGAAGCGCGGCGTCGACACCTTGTCGACGAACACGGTGTGCCGGTCGTAGACGCCGTCACCCTTGGTGCTCTCGTGCAGGCTGATGCGGCTGGTCGGCAGCTTCTCGTCGGTCGCGTCGGCGTCGAGCATGTAGCTGCGCAGCTCGGTGACGAACATCCGGCCGTTGCCGTCGAAGGCGATCTGGCCGGGGCTGATCACGTCGGGCTCGGACAGCACCAGCTCGAGGTGATAGCCCGGCGGCAGGATGAACTTCGCGAGCTGGTCCTTCGGCGAGAGCGGCTTGACCGGCTCCTTCGGCGAGAAGTCGGCGCCGACCTCGCTCGATCCGACGCCGTTGATGCCGCCGCCCTGGCCGGCGCCGGCGACGGCCGGCCGCCGCTGCTGCGCCACCACCGAGAGGCTGGCCCCGAACACCACCGCGGCGGCCGCCATCGCCCACCACGCCGGCGCGTCCGCGTCGTGCCTGCGTCCGCGTCTTCATCGATCTCGTCCTTGCCATACGTGCCATGTCGGTCGGGCTCTGATCTGCTTGAGCGCTTGGGATGCGTCGCGGTGCTGCCTTCGCTGCCGCCGAGCACCCAGCGGATCGCCTCGAGATACATCTTCTGGACCTGCGGGTCCTGCCACGACTCGCGGGTGTGGCCCGAGCGACGAGTAGAAGACGCGGCCCTTGCCGTGCATCTTCGACCACGTGATGGCGAAGTCGCGGTCGGCGCGCGCCTTCTTCGTCTTCGCGTAATCGAGCTTGCGAGTCGTCGAGGCGCATGATCACGTTGACCTTCTCGCGCGACCACGACTTCGGCTGGTACATCTCGTCCTTCAGCACCAGCGTCTTGCTCGTGAAGTGCTTGACCGCCGGAAAAGTCGGATCCTCGATGATCACCGGCGCGTCGAAGGTGTTCCACGGGTGACCGTCGAAGTAGCCGCCGATCATCTCGCCGTACTCGGGCCACTTGTAGAAGGTGTCGAGCGCGGCGTGGATGCCGACGAAGCCCTTGCCCTCGTCCTTGACGAACGACATCAGGTCGGCCTTCTGTTCGTCGCTGAGCGGCAGCTCGCCGGTGGTGCTGCAGAAGACGATGGCGTCGTACTGGATCAGGTTCTTGCGCATCGGGTTGACGCGCTGCTTGGTGATCCACTCGCTGTCGGTGCGGATCTCGGCGTCGTAGAGATTCGAGTCGAGGCCGAGCTTGACGAGGACGGCCAGCGAGTCGGAGATCGAATCGTGATGCCAGCCCATCGTCTGGGCGATGATCAGGATCCGCTTGCGGCCGTTGGCCGGCGGTTGGTAGGCCTGGGGCCGCTGCTGCGGGCCGGCCGCGGGCGCGGCGGCCGGTGCGGGGGCGGTGTGGCGGCGGTGGCGTCTGCGCCTGCGCCGCGACCGTCGCGAGCGCGAGGGCTCCGGCGACGAGCCACGACCGTTGGACCACACCCAGGTTGTCGCCGCGCGAGCGCGGCATCGTCATGCGCATCCTGATACCTCGAGAATCGGGAAATGTTCGGTAGTTGAACTACGGCTGGCCGGGGCCGCCAATTTACTCCAAGTTCACGCCCGCATCGACCCAGGCAAGTCGTCTGACCACTGGATCTTACGCGGTCGGCGCTCGGCCCACCGGGCAGCGGTCTACCACTGCGGGACGTGCTGGTAGGTCACGAACGCCACGGTCCGGCTGTCCGGCGACCAGTTCGGCACGTTCTGCGTCCCCTGGCCGCCGTAGAACCGGCCCACCGTCGTGATCTGGCCGGTGGCGAGCGTCATCCGCCGCAGCCGCACATCCTGGTTGGCGGGGTGTCCCTGGACGCTCTTGTCGTAGGACAGGAAGACGAGGAAGCGGCCGTCCGGCGACGGGTGCGCGAACCAGGTGTTGAACTCGTCGGTCGTCACCTGGGTCTGCTCGCTGCCGTCCGGCTTCATCTTCCAGATCTGCATCAGGCCGGTGCGAACCGAGTTGAAGAAGATCCATCTGGCCGTCCGGCGAGTACTCGGGTCCGTCGTCGAGGCCGGGCGCCGTCGTCAGCCGCTTCTCCTCGCCCCCGGCGAACGGAATGCTGTAGACGTCGAACTCGCCGTTGCGCTGGGCGCAGTAGACGTGGGTGGCGCCGTCGGGCGAGATGCCGTGCCAGTAGGACGGCGCCAGCGGCGTGACGAGCGTCGGCTCGCCGCCGGCGATCGGCAGCGTGTAGATGCGCGACGGCCCGCCGCGCTCGCCGGTGGCGCCTTCGGTCTGGTCGCTGATGACGATCGACGCCCCGTCCTTCGAGATGCCGTGGTCGTTGTTGTTGCGTGTCCGGGTGCCGGTGTTCACCGTCTCGACCGGACCGCCGCCCATCGGAATCTTGAGCAGCTTGCCGCCCGAGTTGACCAGCCAGGCCTTGCCGTCCGGATACCAGTTCGGTGCCTCGAACCGCGTCGTGCTGACGTACTGGACGCGGCGGTCGGTGGACGCGGTGCCGAGCGGCACGGTCTCGAGGGTGCTGTAGAGCACGGGCGGCTTGGTCGGCGCGGCCAGCGTCTGCACCACGACCTTGCTGAACGTCGCCTTCACGACCTCGTCCTTCTCGTGCGAGGACACGCCGATGCCGACGTAGAGCGGCCCGGCGAAGGCGACGCGGGCGGCGCCACCCGAGAAGCGCAGCGGCTGGCCGGCCTCGGCGACGTAGAGGCGGGCGTAGTCGCCCTGGCGCTCGATCCGCACCCGGGCCGGTGCGGAGACGTTCGATTGGACCTCCTGGGTCGGGCCTCCCTTGGCGGCCCTGAACTGAATAGAGGTCAGTCCATCGCCGTGCACGGCCGCGTCGACGTAGGCGGCATCGGCCTCGAGGCCCTCGCGGATCATCAGCATGGCCTTGCGGTGGGGGTTCTTGCCGGCGCCGACGAAGGCCACGTCGGCCTCGATGGCGACGTCGCCTTCCATCTTCGTCCAGGCGAAATGGAAGGCGTCCGCCGTGCCCCACACGTTCTCGCCGGCGGCGGCGACCGTGTAGGTCTGCGTCGCCGGGTCGTAGGCGGCCGAACCCGCGTGGAGCACGGTGCCGACGTCGGCGTGCCCGGCGAACTGGCCGACCCCGGCCGGCGGCGCCTGCCCGAGCGACGCTGGCCATGCCAATGGCGATAGACACGACGAAGAGGTTCGTCCACTGAAATTGGCGACGACGGTCGGATGAAGGCACGGGAGACCCCTTCTGAAGGAGAAATGCTGGAAAAAGTGAGAGGCTCCATTCTAGCCGCTGCCGCGGCCGTCGATTACTTCGAGAGTCTGCGTATGGCCGCCCCCCAGCCCGTCGCGCGCGCTCCACGCCAGTGGGCCCGGTATCCGCCTGGCCGGGCTGGCGCCTGTTCGCGGGATGCGCTCGCCATGGCCGCGTGCGTGCGCGCCCGTGCCAGCCGACGGCGTGCCGGCCTGACCGTCCAGGCCGCGGTCGTCGCACTGGAGCAGGGGCGCGCTCCGCGGGTCCGTCACGGTCGCGGGCATCGTCACCGACGATGACCCGGCCGCCGATCTGACCCTGCTGGCCGACGACGCCCGCGGCATCCTGCTCGCAGCGCGCCGCGTGGAAGACCCGGCCGACGCCCGGCGCGCGCGTCGATCGTCGAAGGCCAGCTGCGCACGGCCGACGGCGCCGTCCCGACCATGACCGTGTCGCGGGTCGTGTCGGTCACGCCCGGCGCGCTGCCCGACGCCGGTCCTCATCGAAGCCGGCGAGCTGCACCATGCCGCGTTTCCTCGGCCAGCGCGTCCAGCTCAAGGCGCAGCTGCAAGGGCTCACGCCCGCCGCCGACCGCGTCCGCATCACGGCGACCAGCCGCGGCATCCAGTACGACATCGACGCCCGCGGCGTCGCCCGCGCCCTGGTGACCGGCTTCCTGGGCGCCCAGGTGCGCGTCACCGGCACGGTCTGGCCGGCCCGGATCAGCCCGAACGGCGAGCCGCTCGGCCGCCTCGGTCTCTCGTCGATGGCGCGATCTGCGTGCCGCTCGAGTCGGGCGCGCAGCGCCGGCGGCGATCGCCGCGTCCTCACCACCGTCGACGACGTGCGGCGGCTCGATCCGCGCGACGCCGCCCTGGCGCACCAGGTCAAGCTCCGCGCCACCGTCACGCTCGTCGATCGGCCCTGGAACATGCTGATGATCCAGGACGCCACGGCCGGCATCTACGTGTTCGTCAGCCAGCTCGAACACCCGCTGCCGCCGTGCCGGCCCGGCGACGTCGTCGAGCTCGAAGGCGAGAGCGGGCCCGGCGAGTTCGCGCCGATGATCGTCGCGCGGCGGCTGACGGTCGTCGGTCACGGCCCGCTGCCGCCGGCGCGCCCGACCAACATGTCCCGCCTCCTCGCCGGCCTCGAGGACAGCCAGCTGGTCGAGTTCGACGGCGTCGTCCGCGACATCACCCGCGACGATCAGCAACACCTGATCATCGGGCTGTCGCACGACAACCAGCGCTTCACGACCTACGTGCCGTCGTTCGGCGACGCAGTCGCTGCCGGCCGGCCTGGGCGTCGACGCCGAGATCCACGTGACGGCGGTCGTCGGGGCCCGCTTCAACACCCGGCGGCAGATGGTCGGCGCCCAGCTCTTCGTCCCGGCCGCCTCGCTGATTCGCATCGACCGGCCCGGGCCCGGCATCGACGCGCTGCCGCTCCGGACCACCTCGCACGTGCTCGGGTTCTCGCCGACGGGCCGCCCCGGTCACCTGATGCGCATCAAGGGCACCGTGCTCGTCGCCCGGCGCAACGAGATCTTCATCCGCGACGAGGCCGGCGGCCTCGAGGTCCACCCGCGGGACCCGGCGGCGCTGACGCCGGGCGACATCGTCGAAGTGGTCGGCTTCCCGCAGCCGGGCGACTACGGTCCCGACGCTCGAGGACGCCGCGGTCAAGAAGGTCGGCCGCGCCGCCTTGCCGGAGGCGCACCTGCTGCCGGGCAAGGATCTGCTGAAGAACGAGCTCGACGGCGAGCTGGTCCGCGATCCGCGGCGTCCTCCGCCAGCACGTCGACGGCGACGACGAGGACGTGCTGATGATCGAGGCCGGCCCGACCGCGCTCTCGGCGCTCCTCGAGCACCGCGGGCGCGCCCGGGCCGACGCTCGATCTCGGCAGCGTCGTCGAGGTCGCCGGCGTCGCCTCCGTGCAGGCGACGCGCGCCAGCAACCGGCTGGTGCCGAGCGGCCTGCGCCTGTTCGTCGCCGGGCCAGCCGGCATCACGGTGATCGAAGCGGCGCCGTGGTTCACCGGGGCGCGCGTGGTGTGGATGGTGGCCGGCCTGGCCGCGCTGGTGGCGCTGTCGTTCGCCTGGATCGTGACGCTGCGGCGCCGGGTGCTGACGCAGACCGCGGCCCTGCGCGAAGCGACGCTCGCCGCCGAGAGCGCCAGCCGCGCCAAGAGCGAGTTCGTGGCCAACATGAGCCACGAGATCCGGACGCCGATGAACGGCGTGCTCGGCATGACCGAGCTGCTGCTCGACGCCCCGCAGCCGCCCGAGCACCGGCAATACCTCGAGATCGTCAAGACCTCGGCCGACGCGCTGCTGCACATCATCAACGACATCCTCGACTTCTCGAAGATCGAGGCCGGCAAGCTGGAACTGAACCCGCACGCCTTCGCCGTCCGCGACCTGGTCGCCGACACCGCGCAGATGTTCGCGCTGCCGGCGCATCGCAAGGGCCTCGAGCTCACCTTCCGCGTCGCCCCGGACGTGCCCGAGCAGCTGGTCGCCGACGCCGAGCGCATCCGCCAGGTGCTGGTCAACCTGACCGGGAACGCGATGAAGTTCACCCCGTCCGGCGAGATCGCCATCGACGTGTCGCTGGCCGCCGACGCCACACCGGCGCCGCCCGACGCTGGCCTTCGCGGTGCGCGACACGGGCATCGGCATCGCCGAGTCGAAGCAGGCCAAGGTGTTCCACGCCTTCGAGCAGGCCGACGCGGGCGTCGCCCGATCGTTCGGCGGCACCGGCCTCGGCCTGGCCATCTCGGGCCGCCTCGTGACGCTGATGGGCGGCACGATCGCGCTGACCAGCCGCGAAGGCCACGGCAGCATCTTCACGTTCACGGTCGCCGCCGGCGCCGCCACCGGCACCGACGGCGTCGGGGCGCGGCCGGCCACGCCGGTCGACGTCACGCCGGGCCTGCGCGTGCTGGTCGTCGACGACAACGAGACCAACCGCCGCATCCTCGAGGAAACGCTGCGCCTGTGGGCCTTCCTGCCGACGCTCGCCGCCGACGGCACGGCGGCGCTGGCCGCGCTCGACGCGGCCCGCCAGGCGGCGACGCCGTTCGACCTGCTGCTCGTCGACGTCCACATGCCCGGCGTCGACGGCTTCACGCTGCTCGAGCGCGCGCGCGCGCGGCATCACCTCGACGGCACCGTCGTCGTCATGCTGACCTCGGATCGGCAGCCGGGCGATCTCGACCGCTGCCGCGAGCTGCAGGTGGCGGCGCACCTGATCAAGCCGGTCCGCCAGTCACAGCTGCGGCAGGCCCTCGCCGTCGCCGCGGGCCAGCGGGTCGATGCCCAGGCTGTCCCGGCCGGTCCGCGGCTGATGGCCGCTGCCGCCGACGCGGATCGCCTGCGCGTCCTCGTCGCCGAAGACAACGTCGTCAACCAGAAGCTGGCGCGGGCGATGCTGACCCGCCTGGGCCACGACTGCGTCCTGGCCTCGGACGGCCGTGAGGCCATCGCCGAGTGGGGCGCCGGCGGCTGCGACGTCATCTTCATGGACGTGCAGATGCCCGACCTCGACGGCTTCGACGCCACCCGCGAGATCCGGCGCCTCGAGGCCGGCGCCGGCGCCCGCGTGCCGATCGTGGCGATGACCGCCCACGCCATGCCCGGCGACCGCGAACGCTGCCTCGCCGCCGGCATGGACGACTACGTCACCAAACCCATTTCCCTGAGCGAGATCGCCCGCGTGCTCTCGTCGATTCAGGCCGCTCGGCAGCATCGCGCCGAGCCGCCCGCCGCCTAGGAGTCCGTGGTGACCGGGCCGCATCGCACCATCGTCTCCCGCATCGCCCGCGCGACCGCCGTCGCCGTCGCGGTGACGTGTGCGGCGATCGTCCTCGCCTGCGGCGAGCCCGTCCGGCCGCTCGGCCGGGTGGTGACGGACGTCGAATCGGGCCGCGTGGCTCTCGGCCGCACGGTCCGCCTCGCCGGCACCGTGACCGGCACGTCGAGCGGCGGCGACGTGGTGTTTCTCAGCGACGGCGCGCACGGTGCCGCCCTCGAGCAGGCGAGCGGCCTCGAGCCCGGGCGCCGGGTGGTGGTCGAGGCCCAGGCGCGGCGGGCCGGCAACCAGATCCGCTTCGTGGTGCAGACGCATCGTCGAGTCGTCCCCGGGCAAGCCGCCGGCGGCGCAGCCGGTCGCGCCGCTCGAGGTGACCAGCGGCCGGGCCCTCGGACGCCGCGTCGAGCTGACCGGCTGGGTGCAGACGGTGGCGGTCGCCTCCGGCGTGCCGTCGATGCACCTCTCGCTGCAGGGCCGCCACGTCGAAGCCCACGTGCCGCGGGTGCCGCTCGCGACCCTGCGGCGGCACATGGGCAACATGGTGCGGGTCCGCGGCGTGGTGGACGAGCCGCGCCGCCTGACCGACACCGACGCGGTCGGCCGCGTGACCATCGACGCGGCCACCGACATCGAGCCGGTCGGCACGCAGTACCCGCCACCCGCCGAGCGGCGTCGCATCACCACCGCGGCCGGGGTCCGCTCGCTGCGCCCCTCGGACGCGGCGGCCGCCCACGACGTCGCCATCGTCGGCCGCGCCACCTTCACGCACGCGAGCTGGAACGCGCTCTTCGTGCAGGACGACACCGCCGGCGTCTCCGTGCTGGCGACGAAGACGACCGACGCGCCGGCGGACGTGCGCCCCGGCGATCTGGTGGAGGTCACCGGTCACACCGCGCCCGGCGACTTCGCGCCGATCGTCACCGCGGCGCGGATCCGCGTCCGCAGTTCGGGCGCCTTGCCGAGACCCCGCCCGGCAACGCTCGAGACGCTGGCCACCGGCGCGCTCGACAGCCAGCTCGTCGAAGCACGCGGCATCGTCCGCGGCGTGCGCACCGAGGAAGGCGTCGCCCGGATCGATGTGGCGATGGGGCGGGAGCGTTTCGACGCGTTCGTGCCGGTGCCCGCCCAGGCGCAGTGGCCGACTGGCTTCGGCGTCAACGCCCAGCTGCGGTTCGTCGCCGTCGTCGGCGCCCGCTACAACACGCGCCGCCAGATCGTCGGCACGCACTTCCAGGTGCCGTCGCTGGCCCAGCTGGTCGTCGAGACACCGGCCGGCGCCGATCCGTTCGCCCTGCCGATCGAGCCGGCCGGGGAGATCCTCAGCTTCGAGAGCCGCGAGCGGGCCACCGTCCTGACGCACATCAAGGGCAACGTGCTGGCGGCGCAGGGCGCGTGGCTCTACGTCCGCGACGACACCGGCACGGTGCAGGTCTTCAGCCGCGAGCGCCACCTCGCCAGCGCCGGCGACGTCATCGAGGCGGTCGGCTTTCCGCGCGCCAGCGGCTTCACGCCGATTCTCGAGGACGCGCGGCTGCGCCGCATCGGCCGGCGGCCGCTGCCGCCGCCGGTCGAGGTGATCGACCCCGGCAGCCTGCAGAGCGATCGCGACGGCGAGCTGGTGCGGATCCGCGGCACCATCACGCGCCTCTACGCGACGCCGGCGGAAGCGGTCCTGGTGCTGCAGGCGGATACGACGCTGGTGTCCGCCCATCTCGATGCCGCGGCCGGGGCCGCGCTGCTGACACCGCCGGTCGGCGCCGTCGTCGACGTCACGGGCGTCGTGGCGATGACCGGGCCGCCGCGCACGAGCGCGTCGCCCGATCGCTTCCGGCTGATCCTCGGCTCGCCGGAATCGGTCCGCGTCGTCGAGCCGCCGCCATGGCTGACGACCGAACGCGCGCTGTGGCTGCTGGGCGGCCTGACGACGGCCGTGCTGCTGACGCTGGCCTGGACCGTGACCCTGCGCCGCCGCGTCCGCGAGCAGACCGGCGAGCTGCGCATCGCCAAGGACGACGCCGAAACCGCCAGCCGGGCCAAGAGCGAGTTCGTGGCCAACATGAGCCACGAGCTGCGGACGCCGATGAACGGCGTCCTCGGCGTCACCGAGCTGCTGCTCGAGATGCCGCAGGACGAGGAACAGCGGCGCTACCTGGCGATGGTGAAGTCGTCGGCCGACTCGCTGCTCCGGGTCATCGACGACGTCCTCGACTTCTCGACGATGGAGGCCGGCCGCCTCGACCTCGACGCGCGGGCCTTCTCGGTGCGCGACTTCGTCGCCGATGCCGCGCACCTGTTCGACGTGCCGGCTCGGCAGAAGGGACTGACCATCACCGCCGCCGTCGACGGCACCGGCCCGGACGTGGTCGTGGCCGACGCCGAACGCCTCCGCCAGGTGCTCGTCAACGTGGTCGGCAACGCCATCAAGTTCACCCACGCCGGATCGGTCGGCGTCACCGCCAGCGTCACCTCGGTCGCCGGTGAGCCGGACGCCCTGGTCGTCCGCTTCGTCGTCCGCGACACCGGCATCGGCGTCCCGCGCGAGCGACAGGCGAGCATCTTCGACGCCTTCACCCAGGTCGACGGCTCGAACACGCGCAAGTACGGTGGCACCGGCCTGGGGCTGGCCATCGCCTCGAAGCTGGTCCACCTGATGGGCGGCGCGATGTCGCTCGAGAGCGAGCCCGGTCGCGGCAGCGCCTTCGCTTTCACGATTCGCGCGACCCGGCCGCAGAGCGACCTCGGCGACGGCGACCCGGGCAGCGACGGTGTCGCGAGGGTGGTGTCGGTGACCGGCGCCAGCGGCCGCGCCGCGCGCGCCGAGGCGGACGCGCGATCGGCCGCAACGTCGGACACGGTCGCTGCGACGCCTGCCGCCGTGCTCCCTGCCGGGGCCGTGGAGGGAACCGACGTCGACGCTGGCCGGGTACCCGGTGCGGTGGCCCTGACGACCCGAACGAGCGGTTCGCCCGCGGCCGGCAGCGCCCCGAGTCCGCGGGACACGATGGGCGTCGCCACGGTCGCGGGGACCGTGGTCGGCAGCACGCCGGTCGACGCCGCCGGGCGGGCGCCGGGCGCCGGCGCCGGCACCACCCTGCGCATCCTCGTCGCCGAGGACAATCCGGTCAACCAGCGAGTGGCGACCGCCATGCTCAAGCGCCGCGGCCACCAGGTCACGATCGCCGGCAACGGCGCCGAGGCCGTCCGCTGCGCCGCCACGCAGCTGTTCGACGCGGTCTTCATGGACGTGCAGATGCCCGAACTGGACGGCCTCGAAGCGACCCAGGCGATCCGCCGGGCCGAGGCCGGCACCGGCCGGCACCTGCCGATCATCGCCATGACCGCGCACGCGATGAACGGCGACCGCGAGCGCTGCCTCGCCGCCGGCATGGACGACTACCTGACCAAGCCGGTCTCGATCGCCGGCATCGATCGCGTCCTCACGGCCCTCGCCGCCGCCAAGGCGGCCTGACCCGGGCGCGCGGCCGCCGGCTGATAGCATGCGGCCGTGAACGCCGCCGTCCTCCTGGTCGACTGTCCCGACGCCAAGGGCCTCGTCGCGTCGATCTCGCGCTTCCTCTTCGAGCACGGCGCCAACATCCTCGACGCCGCCGAGCACCGCGACAACGAGCGGCGCCGCTTCTTCATGCGCGTCGAGTTCGACCTCGACGGCTTCGACGTCGCCCACGCCGCCTTCGCGCCGGCGTTCCAGCCGCTCGTCGATCGGTTCGGCATCGACTATCGCCTCGAATACTCGGCGATCGGCCGAAGACGGCGATCTTCGTCTCGCGCTACGAGCACTGCCTGGTCGACCTGCTCTACCGCCATCGCACCGGCGAGCTCCGCTGCGACGTGCCGCTGATCGTCGGCAACCACCAGGACGCGCAGGCGCTGGCGGCCTTCCACGGCATCCCTTTTCATCACATCCCGGTCGCGCCCGGCGGCAAGGCCGTTGCCGAGGCTGCCGCGCTGGCACTGCTCGAGTCGCACGGCATCGAGCTGATCGTGCTCGCCCGCTACATGCAGGTGCTGTCGCCGGCCTTCGTGGCCAGGTATCCGCAGCGCATCATCAACGTCCACCACTCGTTCCTGCCCGCGTTCACCGGAGCGCGGCCGTACCACGCCGCCTTCGATCGCGGCGTCAAGCTGATCGGCGCGACCGCGCACTACGTGACCGACGTGCTCGACGAAGGGCCGATCATCGAGCAGGACGTGGCGCGGGTCTCGCATCGCGACCAGATCGAGGATCTGATCGGCAAGGGCCGCGACGTCGAGAAGGTGGTGCTGTCACGGGCGGTGCGCTGGCATCTCGACCACCGCGTCCTCGTCTCCGGGCACAAGACGATCGTCTTCGACTGACGACGGAGCGACGACGACTCCAGTCACTCCCGACGTGACGTCGCGGCCTCACCGCTCGTAGGACGGGATGTAGGCGATCGGGCGGGTGGCGGTGAAGGCGGGCTTGAAGAGGTCGGTGCGGGCGATGCCGTCCATGTCCCGGGCGACGGGCAGCCCCAGCAGGTAGAGAATCGTCGGCGCGACGTCGACGATGGAGCCGAGGCGCGCGCGGCCCGATCGCATCGGCGACCCATAGGCCAGCAGGAAGCCGTCCGGCGCGTTCTCGTGCGAGCCGGGCACGTCCGGCTGGCCGAGCAGGCGGGCGAGGATGCGCTTGCCGAGCCCGGCCGGCTCCATGCCGAACCCCGAGACCACGAACAGGGCGTCTTCGGGCCCCATCGTGTCGAGCACGTGGGCGATCTCGGTGTCGAGAAACGCGTAGTGCCGGTCGAGGATCGCGGCCAGCTGCGCCTCGCCGTCCTGGCTCGTGCCGCCGAAGGCGCGCGGGCGCGCGTAGCGCAGATACTGATGACCGGCGCGATCGATCCCCTCGTAGCGGACCGCCAGCAGCCGCGGCCGATACTCGTCGCGCAGCTGGACGGCGATCTCGCGGCGCCAGGCGTCGCGCGCAATCGGCGGATCCTCGACGGTGCCGGCGCGGATGGCGAGCGGCCCGGCGGCGACCGCGGTCGCCCGCAGCACCGCTTCGGTCGGCGCCCCGAAGGCCGCAGTCCCGACCCCTGCCATCGCCACCCCGGCGATGCGCGCGGCGGCGCCCGGCTCGAACTCGTCGGTGATCAGGAAGCCGCGCAGCGGCACGGCCGGCGCGGTCACCGGCCAACCGACCACGCCGGCGGAGACCCGCTGGCTGCTGAGGATCGTCCACAGCGGACGCGCCGACACGGCGGTCGCGTGGTAGCCGGACGCCGTGCAGCAGCCCGAAGTGGACGAGCGCCTGCGAGAAGCAGTAGCCGGGCAGCAGCTCGATGGCCGCCGGCGGGCCGTACTCGTAGCGCGCAGCGGCGCGGACGCCGGTCTGGGGCGGCAGCTTGCCGGCGGCCACCGACGGTCCAGACGGGAATCGGCTGCGTCGGCTTCACCGTCTCGAGATAGAGCGAGACGCCGCCTTCGAGCAGCCGGCCGAAGGCCGGGAGCCGGCCGTCGGCGACCCGCTGCGCGATGTAGTCGAGCGAGGCGCCGTCGACGGCGAGGATGGTGACCCGGCCGCCCTCGATCTCGGCCCCGGCGAGCGGCGACAGGTCGATGGCGCGGGACGCCAGCGGCCGCGGATCGCCCCAGCCGCGGGCGGTGAGCGGGAAGCCGACCGACGCCACCAGCGTCAGCGTCAGGAGGGTCGCCCCGACGCGACTGCCGCGCCGGCCGAACGAGTAGTGGACGAGCGCGATCACGAGCAGGAGCACCGCGCACAGGGTGGTGGCGCCAGCCGCCGCGCCGAGCCGCCGCCGTGAGTCCTCGTCGAGCGCCAGCCCGTAGCCGACGAAGTTGGCCCACATCAGCGCCGCCGCCGCGCCGACCACCATCAGGCCGACCCAGGACAGGATGCGGATGCTCAGCCAGCCCGGCGACAGCGGCCGCCGCGCCAGGGCTTCGCGCGCGATCAGCATCGCGTAGAAGAGCACCGTGAGATGCGGGGCGTAGAAGAGCGCCAGCCGGCGCGTAGAGCGGCGCCGCCGTCGACCACGACAGCGGGATCTGCCGATTGAGCTGCAGGACCAGGATGGTGACGAAGGCCGCGCCGAGCAGGCCGCCCAGCAGTGCGTTCGTCAGCATTCGCACGTAGCGCATGGCCAGACCAACTTACACCGCCACCTCGTTGGCCGCCGGCGGCCCGACCGGCTACGCCGCCCGCGTGCGGACGCATATACTTTGACGTGATGCTGCTCGACACCGCCGGGGCCCGCGTCGCCCCGGTCGATTGCGAGGCCGTGGTCCGCGCCAACGACCGGCTCTCGCCCGACTACCACGTCCTCACCCTCGACGCGCCGGACGTGGCCGCCCGGACCCAGCCCGGACAGTTCGTGATGGTCAAGCCGGGCCGCGGCCACGACCCGCTGCTGCGCCGGCCGTTTTCCGTCTTCCAGATCCTGCGCGACGCGCGCCGGGACGCCGACGGGCGTCTCGATCCTCGGCAAGATCGTCGGCAAGGGCACCGGGCTGCTCTACGGGCTCGAGCCGGGCGAGCGCCTCGCCTGCCTCGGGCCGCTCGGCCGTCCGTTCACGCCGCCGCCCGCGGATCGCCCGGTCTGGTTCGTCGCCGGCGGCGTCGGCCTGGCGCCCTTCGCGACGCTGGCCGAGTCGTGCCTCGCCCGCGGGCTCCGTCCGACGCTGTTCTACGGCGCCCGGCGCGCCAGCGACCTGCACTACGCCGGGTGGTTCGCCGAGCTCGGCATCGACGTCCGCGCCGCGACCGAGGACGGCAGCGCCGGGGCGCACGGCTACGTCACGACGCCGCTCGGCCAGGCGCTCGCGACGCTGCCATCGGAGGCCGGGCCGTCGATCTACGTCTGCGGCCCGACGCCGATGATGCGCGCCGTCGCCGAGCTCGCCGGTCGGCACGGCCACGACGTCGAGGTGTCGCTCGAGCAGACGATGGGCTGCGGCATGGGCGGCTGCTACAGCTGCGTGGTGCCGCTCGTCCAGCCGGGACGGGCGCCGCACTTCGTGCGCTCGTGCCTGGCCGGGCCGACGTTTCGCGGATCCGCGCTGGCCTGGGAGGGGCTCTCGCATTGAGCGCACCTGAGTCGCCCGCTGCCTCGACGCCGGCCCTGTCCGTGCCGCCCGATCTGTCGGTCGCCATCGGCTCGCTCGCGCTCAAGAACCCGCTCATCGCCGCCAGCGGCTGCTTCGGCTACGGCGTCGAGTACGGCGCGACGATCGATCTGGCGACGCTCGGCGCGGTATGCGTGAAGGGCCTGTTCCTCAACGAGCGCGAGGGCCACGCGCCGCCGCGCATCGTCGAGACGCCGGCCGGCATGCTCAACGCGATCGGCCTGCAGGGCGTCGGCGTCCACCGCTTCGTCAAGGAGACGCTGCCCGAGCTGCGCGCCCTCGGCGCGGTGGTGATGGTCAACGTCTGCGGCAGCACGATCGAGGAATACGCGGAAGTGTCGCGCATCCTGTCGGACGCCGAGGGCGTCGCCGCCATCGAGCTGAACATCTCCTGCCCGAACATCAAGGAGGGCGGCATCCAGTTCGGCTGCAGCCTGCCGGCGGCGCACGAGGTGATCGCCGCGGTCCGCAAGGCGACGCCGCTGCCGCTGATTCCCAAGCTGACGCCCAACGTCACCGACGTCGCCTCGTTCGCCCGCGCCGCCGAAGAGGCCGGCGCCGACGCCGTGTCGCTGGTCAACACGTTCCTGGCGATGGCCATCGACATCGAGACGCGGCGCCCCAAGCTGACCAACGGCATGGGCGGCCTGAGCGGACCGGCGATCCGGCCGATCGCGGTGCGCATGGTCTACGAGTGCGCGCAGGCGGTGCGGATCCCGGTCATCGGCATGGGCGGCATCGCCACCGCCGAGGACGCGCTCGAGTTCCTGATCGCCGGCGCCACCGCCGTCCAGGTCGGCACCGCCAACTTCGTCGATCCGTTCCTGTGGCCGAAGCTGCTCGACGGCATCACCGCCTACCTCGAGCGCCACCGCATCCCGCGTGTCGCCGATCTCGTCGGCACGGTGCAGACGAAGAGCAGAAGGCCGCCGAACCCTCATGCGCCACCTCCTAGCCGCGATGCGGGTGGCCCCGACCGACACATGCAGTGACCTCTGATTCCCGGATTCTCGTCGCCCTCGACGTGCCGACGGCGGCCGACGCCATCGGTCACGCCACCACCCTCGCCGGCGCCGTCGGCGGCCTCAAGATCGGCGGCACGCTGTTCACCGCGGAAGGGCCGGCGCTGGTCCGCCGCTTCGTCGAGCAGGGCCACCGCGTCTTCCTCGACCTGAAGTTCCACGACATCCCGCACCAGGTCGGCGGCTCGGTGCGCTCGGCGGCCGCGCTCGGCGTGTGGATGCTGACGATCCACACGTCGGGCGGCGCCGACATGATGAAGGCTGCCGCGGACGCCGCGCGCGATGCCGCCGCCAAGCTGGGCACGACGCCGCCGCTGGTCGTCGGCGTCACGGTGCTCACCAGCCTCGACGACACGGCGCTGGCCGGCGTGGGCGTCGGCCGGCCGATGGCCGAGCAGGTCGAGCGCCTGGCGGTGCTGGCGCGCGAGGCGGGGATCGACGGCGTCGTCTCGTCGCCGCAGGAGGCGGCGCCGGCTGCGGGCGCTGTGCGGCCCCGAGTTCCTGCTGGTCACGCCGGGCATCCGCCCGACGCCGGCTGCCGGCGCCCCGCGCTCCGACGATCAGGCGCGCACGCTCACGGCGTCCGAGGCGATCGCCGCCGGCGCGAGCTACCTCGTCGTCGGCCGCCCCATCCTCGGCGCCCGGGATCCGCGCGCCGCCGCCCTCGCCCTCGGCTCCGAAATCGCCTAGCCCTCGCAGACGGCGTCCGCGACGGGCATCGCGCTCGGGGTCTCCCGGACAGCCTCCGGGACGGGCTCCGGGACACGGTCCGGACGCCGTCCCGGAGCGTGTGCGGGGTGCACACGAAAAGTGCTGCAGAAAATGAAACGGCCGGCCCCTCAAAGAGAGGCCGGCCGTTTCCAGTCGACGCGATCCGCGACTACTTCGCGGTGATCAGGAAGTGCCCGCGGCGGTTCTGCGAGTAGCAGCTGTCCGCGCGCTCGTTGCAGAACGGCTGCTCCTTGCCCTTGCTGACGACCGTCACCCGATCGGCGCCGACGCCCAGGCTGGTCAGGTAGGTGCGAACCGTGGTGGCGCGGCGCTCGCCGAGCGCCAGGTTGTATTCGGCCGTGCCGCGCTCGTCACAGTGTCCCTCGACCGAGATGCGGAGCGAGGTCCATCGCTTCAGGTAGTCGGCGTTCTTCTGCAGCGACGCCCGCGCCTCGTCGGCGAGGTCGGAGCTGTCGAGCGCGAAGAACACGTCGCCGAGCGGCTTCTTGGCGTTGAGCTCCTCGAGCGACATGCGCGCGAAGATCTCGTCCTCGGTCGGCACGCGCGTCTCCGGCACCGGCGTGGGAGCCGGGGGCGGCGGCGGGGGCGGCGGCGGAGTGGCCTCGACCGGCGGCGGCGGAGGCGGCGCCGGCGGCGGCGGGGGCGGCTTCTTGCCGCAGGCCGCCAGGAACATGGCCAGACACAGGGAAACGGTCAACAGCCGCGCACGAGATTGAAACATCGAGGGAACTCCCGGGAGAAGGGCCAGAGGGCGCGACCATCCGCCGCGCCGACAGACCACGAAACTATACACGCAGCCGAACCGTGGCCGCGACCCGCGGCGGCCGTCATCGCGTTGCCCGCCGGCTCGCGTCGGTGATCTCGGCCTCGAACACGCGGAGGCCGAGCGCCCGTCGGTCACCGGACCGTGGATCGCCGGCGCGAACGTGCTCGGCGGGCACGAACGTCCGGCTCGAACGCAGTGCGATCCGCCCATTGGCCGCGCGCAGCACGTCCGCCGGCACGATGGCGTCGATGCGGAAACTCTCGCCCGGGGTCATCCGGACCAGCTCGCGCTCACCAGCCGTCAACGTGACTATCGGCGCATCGTCGAAGGTCTTCAGTGGTGATTCCGCAACCAGTCGTATCCGGACGTCGCGATCGACCGGCCAGACCTGGATCCACGACTCGCCGCTCGACCAGCGCCATCGAAGGCCTGTCCGCGGCTGCAGTTCGTCCTCGTTCCAGCCTTCCGCGAAGGCGAACTGCACCGTATCGAGCGGCTGCAGGCCGAACTGCTCGACCGCCGTCGGGCACGATGACGGTCGACCCGTCCGCCGCCGGCCGTTACGAGAGCCGCTCCAACGCTCAGCTGAGCCGCGCTCCGACCGCGCCAGCTCAGAGCCAGGCGGCTTCGGAGCCGTCCGGACAGATCCTGCGCCTGCGGCTTTAACGGACGAGCTTGGCAGGATGACGGCTGCGGACGAAGAAGCCGGGCGTGCTGGCGACGTCCCAGGTGTCGACGATGCGATCGGCGAGGCGGAGCGTGAACCGAGCGGCCGGCGCTCTGGGGCCGCCCAGGTTTCGACCGCCGATCACCAGGCGACGCGGCACGGCGCTCGGCCGCAGCCACCCCACCGCCCCGCCACGCGACGGCCCCTTGCCGTCGGCGTTCGACACACCGGCGACCTCGGGCGACAGCGCCCAGCCCTCGCCGAGGAACCACGCCGGCGGTCCGTCGATCACCACCCAGTCGAGCGACGCCGGGCGGGTGCCGCCGAGGACGCCGGCGGCGAACGGCGTCGACCAGTCGTAGTGCCCGTTGGCGCGGCGGCTCGCCGGATCGATGAGCGCCAGGTCGGTGCGGCGCACGTCGGCCAGGAGCCAGGTCCGGCCGGTGCCGCCCTCGCGCCAGTAGCGGCCCATCTCGAGCCACTCGTGCCCGTGCGGCGCGTCGAGGAGCCGCCACGGGAAACCCTGCGCCCCGATCCAGCCGCGGACGCGACGCGTCTCGGCGTAGGCCCGCCGGTGCATCGCCACCACCACGTCCTGCGGCTGGCCGGCACGGCGCATGTCGCGTGAACAGGCGGAAGACTGGTGCCCGCTCGCCGGTGTAGGCGACGAGCGCCGGCAGGCTGCCCGCCAGGCAGACGACGGCGATCGCGGCCCCGCCCGCCCGCAGCACCCATCGCCCGACGGTGGCCGGCCCGAGCCCGCGCAGGCCGACCGCCGCCAGGATGGCGATCGCCGGCACGATCGGCAGCGCGTATCGGGTCGTGACGTTCTCCTGCCAGACCAGATGAAAGATCGTGTAAGGAGCGGCCGCACCGGCGAGCAGCACCAGGCCGCGGCGATCGCGGCGCAGCAGCACGACGATGCCGATCGCGGCGAGCGTCAACACCGCGATCGCCACCGGCAGCGGTCCCCACGGCAGGACGAACGTCTGCAGCAGGTTCATCGCCAGCCGCCACAGCGGGCGCGTGCTCGTGAGGAGCATGTCCACGCCCTCGAGATCCTCGCCGGCCTGCGACGCGAGGGCGCGCCAGTAGGCGCCCGGGCCGCCCGCGGCGACGATCAACGGGATCGCCCAGGCGAGGACGCCGGCGGTGAACGTCACGGCGCTGCCGACGATCGCCGCAGCGGCGGCCCGGCCGGCGCGATCGGCGATGACGAGGACCAGCAGCGGCAGCGTCAGCCACGCCGTCTGGGTACGCAGCCCGATGGCGAACCCGGCGGCGAACGCCCCCAGGACGACGAGGCGGCCAGTCGCCGCGAGCTCCGCTGGCGTGACGTCGCGCGCACGCCAGCCCCGCTGCCGTGCGAAGGCCGTCGCCAGCAGCGCCTGGACGCCGAGCGCCGCCGCCAGCCCCGGCGCGTCGCTGAGCGGACGGCTGACCGTGACGAACGTCAGCGGGCAGACGATCGCCAGGACCCCGGCGACGAGCGCCGTTTCGTGGTCATTGCCGACGGCCCGCGCCAGCGGCGCCAGCGCCGCGATCAGCAGGCCGCCGGCTGAGCATGGCGATCAGGGAGAGCGCCGCGGTCTCGACCGGGACCGCCGTCCAGGGCGCCGGCACCAGCCAGGACAGGCCGCCCGCCGCTGCGGCCGCGCCGGCGACCACCTTCGCGGCCGCGATGAGCACCGGGTATCCGGGCGGATGCGGTTGATGCTGCGCGACGTCGAAGTCGCGGACGCCGAGCGTGAAGTTGATGGCGTCGATGTCGTCGAGATGGCCGGGGCCGCAGACGACGTGCAGGAGGAACGCGAAGAGCCCGATCGCCAGCGCCAGCCAGGTCCAGGCGCGCACGTGAGACCGCGCGTCCGTAGCGGCGGAATCCGGTTGCGGCACGACCGTCAGCCGACCACCCGGAGCGGGATGCGGTCGTTGAGGCTGCCGGTGCGATAGCCCTCGAGATCGAGGGCCACGAAGCGGAAGCCGGCGGCCTTGACCGCCGCCGCGATCGCCTGCGCCGTCTCGGGCTCGATGGCGCGCGGCAGGTCGGTGCGGGCCAGCTCGATGCGCGCGACGTCGTCGTGATGGCGGACCCGACAGCCGCGGAAGCCGAGCGCGCGCAGCGCCGTCTCGGCCTGCTCGATGGCGCGCAGCTTCTCGGGGGTCACGGCCGACTCGTAGGGCACACGCGAGGACAGGCACGCCGACGCCGGCTCGTCCCACTGAGGCAGACCGGCGCGATGCGCGAGCGCCCGGATGGCCGCCTTGTCGAGGCCGACTTCATCGAGAGGACTGCGGACGCCGGCTTCGCGCGCCGCCTGGCGTCCGGGCCGGTAGTCGCCGCGGTCGTCGGCGTTGTTGCCGTCGACGATCACCGCGAGGCCGCGCGCACGCGCCACGCCGCCGAGCACCGTGTAGAGCTCGTCCTTGCAGTAGTAGCAGCGGTTGACCGGGTTGGCGCGGTACTCCGGCCGGTCGATCTCGCGGGTGTGCACGACCTCGTGCGGGAAGCCGGCCTGGCGGGCCAGCGTCAGGGCGAGGTCGTAGTGGTGCGCGGGATAGCTCTCGCTGAGCGCCGTCACCGCGAGCGCCCGATCGCCCAGCACGTCGTGGGCGATCCAGGCCAGGTAGGCGGAATCGACACCGCCGCTGAAGGCCACCAGCACGGAGCCGAACCCGGAAACGAGGTCGCGCAACGCGCGCTCGGCCTCGAGCGCGCGTGCGTCGGGGAGCATGGTGTCGGGCGGCGTATCGCTACCCTTCCCAGTCCTCCTTCTCGTCTTCTTCATCCTCGTCGTCGGCGTCGTCTTCGTCGTCGCCGTCCTCGTCTTCCTCTTCTTCCTCGTCGTCGTCGTCCTCATCCTCGTCGTCCGATGTCTCGAACTCGAGGGGGGACAAGCTATTGACCACGAGGCTCGCGCCGCACTCCGGACAGTTGACGATGTCACCTTCCTCTACATCGAACTCGTCGACTTCCAGATCATCCGCGTCGCACGCCGGGCAGGTGGCCATCTCACGCTCCAGTTGTGGTCCGAACCGCGACCCGCTGTGCCGTCAGGGGCCGAAGCGAAGCCGGATTATAACAGCCTGCGCGCGAGACGGCGCAAGCGCCGGCAATGGCAAGAACGCGTTGAAATTGGGCCTTGTGGCAGAATGTGACGGATAAATCCAGTGGTCGCCAAGACCGTCCTCATCGCGGACGACACCGCCTACGTGCGGGACCGTTTCGCGGCGGCGCTCTCGGACGCGGGGCATCGACCGATCCTCGCGGGAACCGTACCCGAGCTGCTCGCCTGCCTGCGCGGGGCCGGGGTGCGCCTGGATCTCCTCGTCATCGACCTGCAATTGCCGGGCGGCAAGGGCATCGACCTGCTCAAGACCATCCGCGACGGCGGCTGCCAGGCCCCGATGCTGATCTTCAGCGGCACCATCGCCAACGCCCGCAGCGTCCGCGATCTGGCCCCCCACAAGGTCAGCGGCTTCATCAACGAGTACACCACGCCGACCCACATCCTGTCGGCCCTCGCCCCGCACCTCTTTCCCGACAGCTTCAACCGGCGGGCCAGCCCGCGGGTCGCGCTGTCCGTCACGGTCTCGCTGCGCGTCGACAACGTGATCGCCTCGGCGGTCAGCGCCAACGTCAGCAAGGGCGGGCTGCAGTTGCGGACGATGACGCCGCTGGCGGTCGGCCGGCGGCTCCGTGTCCGCTTCCGCATCCCCGGCGGCGGCCGCGAGATCGAAGCCGAGGCGACGGTGGCGTGGAGCGACGCCCGCAGCGGCATGGGCGTCCAGTTCGACCGCCTCGATCCGGCCGCGCAGACCGAACTCGACGAGTTCGTGGACCGCAGCTTCTTCTCGAACCGGAAGGCCTGAGCCCCGGCCCTCGAGCCCTGGGCGCTCAACGGGTGCGGCTGAGGCCCTGAATCTCCCAGGTCACGCGCCACACGGTGCCGTCGGCGTCGGTGCGGGCCTCGGCAAAGGAGCCGCGCATGATGCCGGTCGTCGACTCGATCTCGACGCGGAAGTCGGCCAGCGTGCCCAGCGTCGTCGAGGCGCCGCTCGACGGGGTCGCGATGATCGCCCCGTCGAGTGTCAGCCGGCCCAGTTCGGCGATCGTCCCGCTGACCGCTGCGGACGGCGACGCCAGCGGCGGACTGAGGGTCAGCGTCCCGGTCGCGCGTTCGCGCGCCTGCGTCAGGACCAGCGTCGTCGAAACGGTGCGGTTGGTGGGGTACGTCGCGGCGCAGACGTCGGGGCGCGGGTGGATACAGGCGGTGACGCGGCGCGTCCCGGTCCACGTGCCGGCGAAGTCGGGCGCGGCGCGCATCGCCAGCGTCGCGGTGTCGGCGCCGAAGGTCGCGCGGATCGTCGTGCTGCCGGGCGCGAGCGCCGAGATGCGGCCGGCGCGATCGACCGCGACGACGCGCCCGTCGCTGCTGCTCCAGTCGGCGGCGACGACCCGCGCCGGCGACGTCCCGTCGGTGAGCCGCGCTTCGAGCAGGACCGACGATCCGACGGTCAGGAAGTCGGGCTGCGGCGCGATCGCCAGCCGCGACGACGGTGTCGGCGTCGTCGGCGACGGCTCGTCGTCGGATCCGCAGGAGGCGGCGAACAGCGCCGCGACGAACAGCAGAGTCAGCCGTCCTTGCATCGGCCGTATCGTCGCACACGTCGCAGGATCTGCAACGAGTCGAGCCCGTCCGGGAGCGTGTCCCGGACGCTCGGACGCTCCCGGACGCTCTCCCGGACGGCGTCCGGGAGGGTTACTTGGTGCGGAGGAGGCGGAGGGCGTTGGCGACGACGATGAGGGAGCCGCCGACGTCGGCGAGGACGGCCATCCACAGCGTCGCGACGCCGGCGAGGGCCAGCACGACCGTGAGCACTTTGATGGCGAGTGCGGCGGCGACGTTGACGCGGATCGTCGACAGCGTCGCCCGGCCGAGGCGGATGGCGTGGGCCGCCCCGCGCAGGTCGTCGGACATCAGCGCGACGTCGGCCGTCTCGATCGCGGCGGCCGTGCCGGCCGCGCCCATGGCGATGCCGACGTGCGCCGCGGCCAGCGCCGGCGCGTCGTTGACGCCGTCGCCGATCATCGCGACCGGCCCGAAGCGCGCCGTCAGATCCCGGACCAGCGCGACCTTCTGATCGGGCAGCAGCCCGGCGGCGACGGTGTCGACGCCGCTCGCCTGCCCGGCCGCGTCCGCCGCTGGCGCGTGATCGCCGCTCAGCATCGCGACGTGGCGGACGCCGGACGCGCGCAGCTCGGCGACCGCGTCGCGCGCGTGCGTCTTCAGCTCGTCGCCCAGCGTCACCAGGCCGATCGCCTGGCCGCCGCGGGAAATGAGCACGACCTGGAGGCCCTGCGCCGTGGCCGCGTCGGCCGCTGCCGCCAGCGACGCCGTGAGCCAGCCGCGCGCCGCGAAGTGCCGCGGCGAGCCCAGCTCGACGCGGACACCGGCGACGTTGCCGGAAATGCCGAGGCCGGGCATCGCCTGGACGTCCGCCGCCGGCGGCAGCGCGACGTGGCCGGCGCCGCCGGCGTGCCGCGCGTGGGCGGCGATGGCGCGATCGACCGGATGCGGCGAGCGCGCCGCCACGGCGGCGGCCGTCGCCAGCACGGTTGGCGCCTCGACGCCGTCGATCGCGACGACGTCCACCACGCCGAGGACGCCGTGCGTCAGTGTGCCGGTCTTGTCGACGGCTACCGCGGTGATCGCCGCGAGGCGCTCCAGGTGCAGTCCGCCCTTGATCAGGACGCCGCGGCGCGCCGCCGCAGCGAGCGCCGACACGATCGAGATCGGCGTGCTCAGCACGAGCGCGCACGGGCAGGCGATGACCAGCAGGACCAGCGCGCGGTAGAGCGCGTCGCCGGCCGCTTCGCCGAACGCCAGCGGCGGCACGACAGCGGCCAGCGCCGCCAGCCCGAGGACGGCCGGGGTGTAGCGCGCGGCAAAGCGATCCACCCACGCCTGCGACGGCGCCCGCGTGGCCTGCGCCCGCTCGACCAGATGGATGATGCGCGCCAGCGTCGTGTCGTCGCCGATCGCGGTGACGCGGACGTCGAGCGCGCCGGTGCCGTTGACGGTGCCGGCGAACACGCGATCGCCGGCGGCGCGCGTCACCGGCAGCGACTCACCGGTGATCGGCGCCTGGTTGACGTCGCTGGTGCCGGCGACGACGTCGCCGTCCAGCGCGATGCGCTCGCCCGGTCCCGACGACCAGCAGATCGCCGACGGCGACCTGAGCGATCGCCACCCGCTCGAGCAGCAGCGCCGCGGCGCCGCATCACGTCGACCGGGGCGTCCGCCACCAGGGTGCGGATGGCGTGGCGCGCGCGGTCGAGGCTGCGCCGCTCGAGCGCCTGCGCCAGCGCGAACAGCACGACCACCGTCGCCGCTTCGATCCATTCGCCGATCAGCGCGGCGCCGGCGACCGCCACCGTCATCAGCACGAACATGTCGAGCCGGCCCTGCCGCACCGAGGCGACGGCCCGCCGCAGCGTGGTGGCCCCGCCGGTGACGACGGCGAGGGCGAGGAGCGCGACCGACCACGGCCGCGGCGCGCCGGCCGCGACCGCGGCCAGGCCGCCGGCCAGTGCCGTCGCGCTGATCGCCAGCCACGGCACACCGGATGCGGACGGCGGCGGCGTGGTCGTCGCGCGTCTCGTCGTCGGGGAAGGCGCGGAGACCGGTTTCGGCCACCGCTTCGGTGATGGCGCCGCTCGACGTCACGGCGGCGTCGTAGGCGACGCGAAGGCGCTGCCGCACGACGTCGGTCGAGGTGCGCTCGACGCCGCGGAGCGTGCCCAGCCGGCGCGACAGCAACTCGGCTTCGTGCTGGCAGCACAGCCCTTCCACGCGGAAGGTGGACTCCGTGTGGTCGACGCAGACGACGCACTCAGCGGCGCCAGCCACGTCGCCTCCCGTCCCCGACGACGCGGTCGCCGACCCGGGGAGGCCCGGCGGCGCCAGCGTGCAGAGTGCTCACGCGCGCGCCTCCTCGATGTGCCGCCGTCCCTGGTCCAGCAGCGTCCGGATGTGCGCGTCGTCGAGCTGGTAGTAGACCTGCCGCCCGGCCCGTCGCGCGCGGACGATGCGAAGGCTCCGCAGCAGCCTGAGCTGATGCGAGACCGCCGATTCCGACAGGCTGACCACCGCCGCCAGATCGGAGACGCAGAGCTCGCCGTGGGCGAGCGCGTCGACGAGCCGGACGCGCGTCGGGTCACCGAGCACGGCGAACGTCGCCGCCAGCTCTTCGGCGGCACGCTCATCCAGCAGAGTACCGGTCGTGGCTTGGCCTTCGGCGGTCGTAGAAGAGAGCGGAGTCTGCGGTATCTGCGGCGCTGATTGTGATCATATGAGCAGGTGCTCATATGTTAACACGCGGCCGCGGCACGGGGAATCGCTCCATGCCCGACCGTTCCCGATTTCCCCGGAAACCGCTCAGGGGAATGGCGTTGACACTGTTTTTGGCGTGCGACTACGATGCCGGGTTCGGGCTGGCCTCGCCAGCCGGCGTCAAGAGGGAGAGTTACTGGTGATCGAGGTTCAGCACCTCACCAAGCAGTACGGCCGCTTCACCGCCGTCGACGACGTGACCTTCCGCGTCGACAAGGGCGAGATCCTCGGGTTCCTCGGACCGAACGGCGCCGGCAAGACCACGACCATGCGGATCCTGACCGGCTACATGCCGGCCACGGCCGGCAAGGCGGTCATCGCCGGCTTCGACATCTTCGACCAGCCCATCGAGGCCAAGCGCCGCATCGGCTACCTGCCGGAGACGCCGCCGCTCTATCCGGACATGACCGTCCGCGACTACCTGATGTTCGTCGGCGCGGATCCGCGGCGTCACGGCCAAGGCGCTGCGGGCCCAGGTCGACACCGCCATGGAGAAGGCGCGCGTCGCCGACGTCGCCGCCCGGCAGTGCGGCCGGCTGTCGAAGGGCTACAAGCAGCGCGTCGGGCTGGCCCAGGCCATCCTGCACAACCCCGAAGTCCTGATCCTCGACGAGCCGACCGCCGGCCTCGACCCGAAGCAGATCATGGAGACCCGCGACCTCATCAAGGGGCTCGCCGGCTCGCACACGATCGTGCTGAGCACGCACATCCTGCCCGAGGTCTCGCAGACCTGCGAGCGGGTCGTCATCATCAACAAGGGCAAGGTGGTGGCGATCGACACGCCGGACGCGCTGACCGATCGCATCCAGGGCAGCCAGACGATCTTCGTGCAGGTCGACGCGCCGGCGGGCACCGACATCGGCGCGGCGCTCGGCGGCGTGCCCGGCGTCTCGCGGGTGACGCCGGTCGAACAGCGCGGCACGCTGGCCAGCTTCGAGATCGACTGCCACAAGGGCGAGGACCGCCGGCGCGAAGTGGCGCGGCTGATCGTGACGCAGCGACTGGGGCCTGGTCGAGCTCCGGCCGACGCGGCTCAGCCTCGAAGAAATCTTCCTCCAGCTCACGACCGGCGAAGCGCAGGGCGCCGCGCCCGACGCCGCCGCCTGAGGCCCATCGTGTCGAACATCCTCGCCATCGCCAACAAGGAGCTGCGCTCCTACTTCAACTCGCCGATCGCCTACGCCGTGATCGGGCTGTTCGTCGTTCGCCTTCGGCTACATGTTCTGGCTCTTCCTGCGCGGCTTCGTCCTCGAGAGCATGAAGATGAGCTCGAACCCGATGGGCAGGCAGCGGTCAACATCAACCAGATGATGCTGCGTCCGCTGATCATGCAGGTCAGCGTCATCGTGCTGTTCCTGCTGCCGATGGTGACGATGCGCTCCTACGCCGAGGAGAAGCGGTCGGGCACGATCGAGCTGCTGCTGACCGCGCCGCTCACCGACGTGCAGATCATCCTCGGCAAGTTCCTCGGCGCGCTCGGCCTCTACGCCGGCGATGCTGGCGGTGACGCTGCCGAGCGTGCTGGGCCTGTTCGCCTACGGCAACCCGGACTGGCAGCCGGTCGCCACGTCCTACCTCGGGCTGTTCCTGCTCGGCGCCAGCTTCATCGCCTTCGGCCTGTTCATCTCGAGCCTGACCCAGAACCAGATCATCGCCGGCGTGCTGACCTTCACGCTGCTGCTGATGCTGCTGCTGGTCGGCTGGCTGAAGGACTTCGTGACGTCGCCCGCCGCGCTCGCCGCCGTGTCGGCCGTCTCGATCTTCGAGCACTTCGACGACTTCACCAAGGGCGTGCTCGACACCAAGCACGTCGCCTATTACGTGAGCGTCATCACGTTCGGCCTGTTCCTGACCGCGCGCAGCGTGGACGCCGAACGCTGGCGCGGGTAGACACCACATATGTTCGGTCGCATCGCCAACATCCTCGGCTGGGCCGGCGTGGCCCTGGTCCTCGCCGGCGTCGCCACCTGGCTCTTCCGCGACGACCTGGTCACGCTGCGCCAGGGCTTCGCGCTCGGCGGCCTGGTCTGCATCGTCATCTACGCCATCAGTCAGTGGCGCGAGATGGCGAGCACGCTTCAGCAAGCGGCCGGCCCGCTACGCCGCGCTCGCCGCGGTGAGCGTGGTGGTCGTCCTCGCGCTGCTGGTCGGCCTCAACTACCTGGCCGAGAAGTACAACAAGCGCTGGGATCTCACCGCCTCGCCGCGAGTTCACCCTGTCGGACCAGACGCGCCGGGTGGTCGGCTCCCTCAAGGAGCCGCTGCGCCTCATCGTCTTCGCCCTGACCGAGGACATGCAGCCGTTCCGCGATCGGCTGGGCGAGTATCGCTACCTCTCGAGCAAGGTGCAGGTCGAGTACGTCGACATCAACAAGGATCCGGCGCGGGCGCGCCAGTACGAGATCCAGTCGAGCGGCACGATCGTCGTCGAGTACCAGAAGCGGGTCGAGCGGGTCACCAGCACCGACGAGCAGGACATCACCAACGCCATCGTCAAGGCGGTCCAGGGCCTGCAGCGGAAGGTCTACTTCGTCACCGGCCACGGCGAGAAGGACCCGGACAGCAACGACGAGCTGAACGGCTACGCCGGCGTCAACGCCGCGCTGCAGCGCGACAACTACACCGTCGGGAAGCTGGCGCTGGTGCAGGAGCCGGACGTGCCGGCCGATGCCGCCGCGCTGATCGTCGCCGGCCCGACCCGCGACTTCCTGCCGGCCGGAGATCGAGGCGCTGCGGACGCTACCTGAACAAGGGCGGCAAGGCGCTGTTCCTGCTCGATCCGCCGCTCAAGGCCGACGACCCGCCGCTCACCAGCCTGGTGGCGCTGGCCGCCGAATGGGGCATCGACGTCGGCAACAACATCATCGTCGACCAGAGCAGCCGTCGGCCAGGCGGTCAGCCGCGGGCCGGTCGCGCCGGTCGCCGCCGCGTATCCGCCGCACCCGATCACGGAGCGCTTCGCCCTCGCCACGATGTTCCCGCTGGCCCGATCGGTGGCGCCGGCCACCGGCGGCGCGCGCAACGCGCAGCCGCTCATCGAGACCGGCCGCCTGAGCTGGGCCGAGACCGACGTCAAGGGGCTGATCGACAAGGGCACCGCCGACGGCTGACGCCACCGAGCAGAAGGGCCCGATGATCCTCGGCGCGGCCATCAGCCTGCCGGCGCCGGATGCGCCGCCGCCGGCCCCGCCGCAGCCGGGCCAGAAGCCGGCCGACGCGCCGAAGCCACCCGAGACGCGCGTGGTCGTCATCGGCGACTCCGACTTCGCCGCCAACAGCACCATCTCCTTCAGCGGCAACATCGACCTGTTCATGAACGCGGTGAACTGGCTCGCCGAGCAGGAGAACATGATCGCCATCCGGCCCAAGTCGCCGGACGATCGACGGGTGACGATGACCCAGGATCAGCTGCGCCTGGTCGGCTGGCTGTCGCTGATCTTCGTGCCCGGCGCGGTGTTCGGGCTCGGCGTCTACAACTGGTGGAGGCGACGGGGATGAACCGCGGGCGCAACACCGCGATCCTGGCCGCGGCGGCCACGGCGATGGTGGCCTACCTGTACTTCGTCGAGCGGCACCGCGAGCCGGCGCCGGCCGAAGGGCCGGGCGGCACCGCCGGCAAGGTGTTCACCGGGGTCGACGGCGCCAAGGTCGAGGAGCTGCAGATCGTCGCCAGCAGCGGCGAGGCCACGACGCTGCGCAAGGCCGACGGCACCTGGCGCGTGGTCGCCCCGATCACCGCGCCGGCCGACCAGACCGAGACGACCAATACGGCGACGACCCTGGCCTCGGCCGACGTGCAGCGGGTCGTCGACGAACAGCCGAAGGACCTCGCGGCGTTCGGGCTGGCCAAGCCGCGCGTCACCATCACGTTCCGCGTCGCCGGCGAGAAGGCGCCGCGGACACTGCTCCTCGGCGACAAGAACCCCACCGGCAGCGACCTCTACGCCAAGCTGGCCGACGCGCCGCGCGTGTTCCTGGTGTCCGGCTACCTCGAAGGCACCTTCGACAAGGGCGCGTTCGGCTTCCGCGACAAGCGCGTCCTGACCTTCGATCGCGAGAAGATCGATCGCCTGGACGTCGCCGCCGGTCCCGCCAGGACGACGGTCGCCCGGCAGGCGGATACCTGGAGCGTCGTGGCGCCGGTCAGCGCGCGCGCCGACTTCGGCGTCATCGAAGCGGTGCTGAGCCGGCTGTCGAACGGCCAGATGAAGGCGATCGCCTGGGATCCCGACGCCCCGTCGCGACGCCGGCGACCGCACCGGCGGCGACCGCCTGGCGGCCCGGCGGCCCCGTCCGCCGGTCGCCCGCACACGTTCAAGGAGTTCGGCCTCGATCCCGCCGAGCATCGGCTCACGCTCGGCGCCGGCGGCACGGTCGCCGAGCTGCTGATCGGCAAGGCCTCGCCGGACGGCGACCGTCTACGCCAAGGACGCCTCGCGGTCGTTGGTGTTCACGATCGACAAGGCGCTGGCCGACGACCTGACCCGGAACCCCGCCGACTTCCGCACCAAGGACGTCTTCGCCTTCCGGCCCTTCACGGCGACGCGCCTGGCGATCACGCGGGGCGCCGCGACCACGGCCTTCGAACGCAAGAAGGGCACGGAGAAGGACGCGACCTTGAAGTGGATCGCGGTGGCGCCGACGCCGGCCGCCGACGAGGCGAAGATCGAGGACCTGGTCAACAAGGTCGCCACGCTGCGGGCCGAGGCGTTCGTCGACGCCCTCCCGGCCGGCGCCACCGAGTTCGCCCGCATCCAGGCCGCCTTCGACGACGGCAAGAAGCAGGAAACGGTCGTCATCCACCAGGCCGGACCGGACTACTACGCGGTCCGCCAGGGCGAAGCCGGCGCGGCCCGGCTCCTGGCGCCGGCGGTCACCGACGTCGTCACGGCGCTCGACGCGACCGGCAAGAAGTAGCCGCCGGCGGGCGCGCTAAGCTACGTCATGCGGTGGCGGATCACCGGCCTGGCCCTGGCGTTCGTCGCGGCGCTCGAGCGGATCGGGCTCCGCGCAGCAAGCCGCGCCTCCGCTGCCGCCGTCCGGCCGGCGCCGTCGGCGGCCTCGCCGACCGGTTGGCGGACATCTTCGACACCCGGGACGTCAACGCGCTGTGGGCGGCCAAGGTCGTCTCGCTCGACACCGGGCAGGTGCTCTTCGAGCGCAACCCGCGGCTCCTCGTGATGCCGGCGTCGACCATGAAGGTGGTCACGCTCGCGGTCGCCGCTGAGCGCCTCGGCTGGGACGCGCGCTTCTCGACCCGGATCGAAGCCACCGGCGCCCTCGAGGACGGCGTCCTGCGCGGCGATCTCGTCGTCGCCGGCGACGGCGATCCCACCATCGGCGAGCGCGCCGGCACACCGCGCGTCCTCGACGACTGGGCCGCCCGGCTGGCGGCGCTCGGCGTGCGGCGGATCGCCGGCCGCCTCGTCGCCGACGATGATGCGCTGCCCGACCAGGCGCTCGGCACCGGCTGGGCCTGGGACGACCTGGCCTTCGGCTACGCCACGCCCGCCGGCGCGCTGCATCTACCACGAAGGCGTGGTGCAGCTGACCATCGTCGCCGGCCCGCGGCCCGGCACGCCGGCGTCGATCCGCGTCGAACCGGCCGCCAACGATCTCGTCATCACCGGCGAGGTCTCGACGACCGATGCCGACACGCCGGCGGCGGTGTTCACGCGACGGCGGCCGTTCACCCGGATGCTGGAAGTGACCGGCAGCGTGCCGCGGGCGGACCGCGACTACGTGCGCACGGTATCGGTCGACAACCCGAGCCGCGGGTTCCTGCTCGCCTTTCGCGCCGCCCTCGGCCGCGCCGGCATCACGCACGACGGCGAGATCGCGGACATCGACGAGCTCGCCGAGCCGCCGGCCGGCCCCCGCCGGCTGCTGTTCGTCCACGAGTCGCCGCCGCTGCGCGAGATTGCCGTGCGGCTGATGAAGGTGAGCCAGAACCTGATCGCCGAGACGCTGAACGCCCGCATCGGGCTCGACTCGGACGTCCCCGACGTCGATCCGTTCGCGGCCGCGCGCGGCGCCTACGAACGGACGCTGGCGACGTGGGGCGTGTCCGCCGGACGACGTGATCGTCGCCGACGGATCCGGCCTGTCCCGCTACGACTACCTCACGGTCGACGCGCTGGTGGCGGTGCTGCGGCGCATGGCGCGACGCGCGCCATGCCGGCGCGTTCGAGCCGACGCTGCCGATCATGGGCGTCGACGGCACGCTCGAGCGGCGGCTGCGCGGCACGCCGGCGCAGGGCCGCATCCGCGCCAAGACCGGCAGCATGTCCAACGTGCGCGCGCTGGCCGGCTACGCGACGACGCTCGCCGGCGAGCGCCTCGCCTTCGCCATCATCGCCAACAACTTCAAGGTACGCGGATCGGCCATCGACGTGATCACCGACCGCGCCCTGACTGCACTGATGGCGAAGGAACGCGAGGCGCCGGCGCCGCCCACCGCCGGCTACCCGCGGTGAACGCCTCGCGGCGTCGACGGGTGATCAGCCAGCACTGAGCGCTGCGCGCGCAGCGTCGAGGATGGCGTCGCTCGAGGCGTCGAGCCCGCCACCCTGCGCCAGCTCCGGCCGCCCGCCGCCCTTGCCGCCGAAACGGCCGACGAGCGCCTTGAACAGCGCCGCGGCGTCGAGGCCCACATCCGCGCTGCGAGCGACGACCGCGACGGCGGGCCTGGCGTCCCCGACCAGCACCGCCACGAGGCCGGGCTGCGCGGCGATGGCGGTGGCCAGTGCCTTCAGCGCGTTGCCGTCGGCGCCGGGAATCGCCGCGAGCACGGCGCGGTGCGCGCCGATCGTCTCCGCCGAGGACGCCAGCGCGGCGGCCCGGAAGCCGGCCAGCTCACTCTGCTGATCCCGCTGCGATCGCCGCAGATCGCGTGCCTCTTCCTGCAGTCGGGCGATCGCCGGATTGAGCTCCCCGGGCAGGACCGACAGCAGCCGGGTCGCCGCGGTCACGGTGTCCCGCAACTCGCGGAAGCTGGCCAGGGTGCGGCCACCGCAGACGAACTCCAGGCGCGTGCCGCCCTTGAAGCGTTCCCAGCCGCGCACCGCGAGCGAGCCGATCTCGCCCGTCTGCGTGACGTGCGTGCCGCCGCAGGCCGAGATGTCCCAGTCGGCGATGTCGATGATGCGCAGCTCGCCGGTTCGCTTCGGCTCCTTGCGGAGCGGCAGCGCCGCCGCTTCCTCGCCGGAGACGAAGCGGATCGTCACCGGTCGATGCTCGAGGATCACGGCGTTGGCGGCGTCCTCGGCGGCGGCGATCTCGGCCGGCGTCACTTCGCGCGCCAGATCGATCGTGGAGACGCCGGCGCCGAGATGGAAGCTGACGGTGGCCACGTTGGCGGTGCGGACGAAGGCCGCCGAGAGGACGTGCTGGCCGCTGTGCTGCTGGCGGTGGTCGAGGCGACGCGCCGCGTCGACGACGCCGGCGACCGTGGTGCCGGGCTCGAGCGTCCGATCGACGACGTGGACCACCTCGCCGGCGTCGTCCTCGTAGACGTCGACGACGCGCGCGTCGCCGAGGTGCCCGGTATCGAACGGCTGGCCGCCCGTGGTCGGGTAGAACGCCGACTCGGACAGCCAGACCGCGAAGGCGCCAGGGTGCGCCGGCGGAGCGGGCTCGCAGCGCTGCACCCGCGCCTCGAACGAGAGGCGGGCTGGATCGGTGTAGTACAGGCGCGTCATCGGGCCTAGTCTGTCATTGCCGGCGCGCCGGATGCACGACGGCCGGGCCGGGCCCGGCCGTCAGCGTGGCGCGGGATCGACCGCGCCAGCCTCGGCGAACCCCTTGCTGCGCAGCACGCAGCTGTCGCAGTGGCCGCACGGCCCGCCGTCCGGTCGCGGGTCGTAGCAGGAGTGGGTCAGGCCGTAGTCCAGGCCCAGCGCGAGACCGCGCCGGATGATGTCGGCCTTCGACAGGCTCACCAGCGGCGTGTGGATCTTCAGCCGCCCGCCCTGCACGCCGGCCCTGGTGGCGAGCGCCGCCATCGCCTCGAAGGCGGCGATGTACTCGGGCCGGCAGTCGGGATAGCCGGAATAGTCGAGCGCGTTGACGCCGATGACGAGGTCGCTCGCGCCGAGCGTCTCGGCCCAGGCCAGCGCCAGCGACAGGAAGATCGTGTTGCGGGCCGGCACGTAGGTCGACGGGATCGACTCGTCGATCGGCCGATCCTTCGGCACCGCGGACGCGCCGGTCAGCGCCGACGCGGCGATGCCGCGCAGATCGAGATCCAGCTCGGTATGGCGGCGGACGCCGAGCGCCGCGGCGACCGCCCGGGCGGCGTCGACCTCGCGCGCGTGCACCTGGCCGTAGCGGATGGTCAGCGCGTTGAGCGCATAGCCGTCGGCAGCGACGAGCGCGGCGGCGGTGTAGGAATCGAGGCCGCCGCTGAGGAGGACGACGGCGTCGGGCCGGCATGAAGGTCAGACACCGCGGGTCTCCGGGCTCCACACGTACTTGTGCAGCTGCAGCTGCAGGCGGACGGTGAGGCGATCCTCGAGGATCCAGGCCGGCCAGCGTCTGCGGATCGAGGGCGCCGTGCACCGGCGAGAACAGCACCGCGGCCACGCGCCCGGTCAAGCGCATGCCGGGCGACGACGTCGCGGGCGTAGTCGTAGTCGGCGCGATCGCGGATCACGAACTTCACCTCGTCGTGGCGCTGCAGCACGTCGAGGTTCGGCCAGTGCATCCGCGCCGCCTCGCCGCTGCCCGGGCACTTGACGTCGACGATGCGCACGACCGGGGCCGGCACGTCGGCCACGCTGAGGTGGCCGCCGGTCTCGAGCAGCACCTCGTGGCCGGCCTCGAGCAGCCGCGCCATCAGCGGCACAGCCTCCTTCTGCAGCAGCGGCTCGCCGCCGGTCAGCTCGACCAGCGGCACGCCGAGCGCGGCGACACGGGCCACCACGTCCTCGAGCGGCATCTTCTGGCCGCCGGTGAAGGCATAGGGCGTGTCGCACCACGTGCAGCGGAGATCGCAGGCGGCCAGCCGCACGAACACGCAGGGCCGGCCCGCGTGCGTCGACTCGCCTTGGATGGAGGGATAGATCTCGAAGACCGTCAGCATGCCCGCGCCAGGTTCTCCGGCCGCGCGTCACGCGGCCGGACACCTGAGATTGTAGTGGACCGGGCCCGGCCTACAATCGACCGGTGCGCGATTCCTCGATCCGCATCGGAACGGCCGGGTGGAGCTACCCCTCCGGCGCGGGCGCGTGGACCGGCATCGTCTACCCGGCACGGCGCGGCCGGGCCAAGGATTTCGACGAGCTGCGGGCCTACGCCGAGCACTTCGACACCGTCGAGGTGAACTCGACCTTCTACCGGATCCCGACCGTCGACGTGACCCGGAGCTGGGTGGAGCGGACGCCTTCGGGCTTCGAGTTCTCGGTCAAGCTGTTCCAGAAGCTGACCCACCCGCGCATGTTCCTGGACCGGCTGACCAAGCCGCCCAAGGGCGCGCCGAAGGACATGGTCGCCGAGAAGTCGACGCTGCCGCACGACCAGGCCCTGGCGGCGGCCGGCGTGTCCGCGGCCGACGTCGACGAGTTCCGCCGGGCCATCGATCCGCTGGCGTCGGCCGGCAAGCTCGGGGCGCTGCTGGTGCAGTTCCCGGCGTCCTTCAAGCACGACGCCGCCAGCCTCGACCACCTCGCCTGGCTGACGCACGCCCTGCGTGACTACCGCGTCGCCGTCGAGCTGCGCCACAAGACCTGGAGCGACGACGTCAAGACCACGCTGCAGGTGCTGAACGCGTCGAAGGCGGCGTGGGTGCAGATCGACGAGCCGAAGTTCCGCCTGTCGATCGCCCAGAACTTCCTGCCGAACGTGGAGGGTTTCTACTACCTGCGCCTGCACGGCCGCAACGCCAAGGCCTGGTGGAACCACGAGAAGTCGGCCGACCGCTACGACTACCTGTATGCGGAGAAGGAGCTCGAACCGTTCGTGGAGATCGCCGAAGCGGTCAAGGTGCTCGTCAAGAAGATGTACCTCTACACGAACAACCACTTCGAGGGGAAAGCCGCGGCCAACGCCGTCATGCTGCGCGACAAGCTGGGCCTGCCCAACCCCGGCGGCTACCCGCCGGCCTTCGTCGAGCACTACCCGGCCCTCGCCGGCATCGTCGAGACGACGCAGGACGCCAAGGCCGGCCTGTTCGAGGACGCGGCGGTGCCGCGGCCACGCCCGCGCGCCGCGCGCCGGCGAAGCGGGCCAAGGCCTCGCGCTAGCGCAGGTCGTCGTAGCGGACGGCGATGATCTCGAGCTCCTCGGGACCGCGCGGGGCGCGCAGCGTCACGGTGTCGCCGACCTTGGCCGTCAGGAGCGCCCGGGCCAGCGGCGAGCGCCAGGACACCTTGCTCTCTCCGGAATCGAGCTCGTCGACGCCGACGATGGTGACCTCGCGCTCCTCGCCGGCCTCGTTCGAGATGGTCACCGTCGCGCCGAAGCGGACCTGCTGGAGCGTCTTGCCGGCGTTGTCGACGACCGTGGCGCCGTCCAGGCATTTCGACAGGTAGCGGATGCGGCGGTCGATCTCGCGCAGCCGCTTCTTGCCGTAGATGTAGTCGCCGTTCTCGGATCGATCGCCGTTGCCGGCGGCCCAGGTCACGGTCGTGACGACCGGCGGCCGCTCGACCTTCCACAGGTGGGCGAGCTCCTCCTGCAGGCGCCGGAACCCGCCCGGCGTGATGTAGTTCTTCGGCTGTTCGACCATGACTGGCACTCGCGTCAGGATATCAACGCGGCGTCACGTTCGCTGCGCCGGTGTGTCCTTCGTCAGGAACCCCATGCCTCAGCCCCTCGCTCCGATCGACACGCGCTCCTGTTCCGGCCGGTGTCCAACGCGCTGGTGGCCCTGCTCAGGGCCCTGCCCGCCGATGACTGGCAGCGGCCGACCATCGCCGGAGCCTGGCGCGTGCGCGACATCGTGGCCCACCTCCTCGACACGACGCTGCGGCGGCTCGCCTTCCATCGGGACGGCATGGCGCCCCCGCCGCCGGCGCGGCCAATCGCCTCGGATCGGGACTTCGTCGCCTTCATCAACGACCTCAACGCGCAGTGGGTGACCGCTTCCGGGCGTCTCAGCCCGCGGGTACTGACCGACCTCTATGAACGCGCCAGCACCGACGCGGCCGACTGGATCGAGGCGCTGCCCTCGACGCGCCGGCCCTGTTTCCGGTGTCATGGGCCGGCGAGGACGCGTCGGCGGGCTGGTTCGACCTCGGCCGGGAGTTCACCGAGCTCTGGCACCACCAGGCGCAGATCCGCCTGGCGGTCGGCGCCGCGCCGCTCCCCGACCCGCGCTTCCTCGCCGCCGTGCTCGACGTCGCGCTGCGCGGCCTGCCGCACGCCTTCCGCGACGTCGCGGCCGAGCCCGGCGACGCGATCGCTCTCGACATCGACGGCGCCAGCGGCGGCCGCTGGACGCTGGCGCGCGAGACGACGCGCTGGACGCTGTGGCGGGGCGAGCCGGACGCGCCGGTCACCCGCCTCCGGCTGAGCGACGACGCGGCGTGGCGCCTGCTGTTCAATGCCCTGTCCGAGCGCGACGCGGCGCATCACGTGCGCGTCGACGGCCGCGCCGACCTCGGCCAGGCCTTCCTCCGTGCGCGATCGGTCATCGTCTAGCCGGCTGCTGCCAGACGGCCGTCAGCTCGTCCCTCCGCTGTTGCGGCCTCGGCCACGGGCGTAGTCCAGCGCCATGGCGAGCGACACGCCGATGCCGAGCCCGGCCACCATGCCGACCGGCATGTCGCCGAGGGCCGCACCCAAGAGGCTTCCGACGCCGACGCCGATGGCGGTGCCGAACCCGACGGTAGCGAACGACGGGCCCGACGAGACGTGCCGTTTGGTCGACTGTTCGTTCATGTGACGGCTCATGCATGCCCTCCTGTGACGGAGATCCGCATGCGCATTGCGTGCCGCTACCGCCTCGGCCGGCGGGCCGAACGTCAGCTGTCGAGTGGAAGTCGGCCGGCGTCCCACGCGGCGATGCCGCCGGCGATCTCGCTGACCTGGGTGAAGCCGGCGCGCTGCAGCAGGCTGGCGGCGATCGAGGATCGGTAGCCGCCGGCGCAGTAGACGAGCAGCGGCCGATCGCGCGGCAGCTCCGCGAGCCGTTCGGTGAGGTGGTTGAGCGGGATGCCGATGCTGCCGGCGATGCGCTTCTGCTGGCGCTCGGCCGGGGCGCGCACGTCGACGATGACCGGCGCCCGGCCTGCCGGCGCGGCGGCCACCCGGTCGGCGGCGACCTGCGCACTGACCCGCTCGGTCGACACCGTCAGGTCGGGCCGCGCCTCGACGCTGTGGAGCCCGCCATCGAGATAGCCGACGACGTGGTCGAAGCCGATGCGTCCGAGCCGCATCGCCGCCTCGTGCTCGCGGCCGGGGTCGGCGACGATGACGATCGGCTCGCGCGGTCAGGACGGTGCCGGCCCACGTCGCGTACTGGCCGCCCAGCCCGATGTTGATGCTGCCGGCGAGGTGCGCGGCGGCGAACTCGGCCGGGTCGCGCGTGTCGAGGACCTGCGCGCCGGCGGCCTGGAGCGCCAGCAGCGCGTCCAGCGTCAGGGCGCTCACTCGCGCTCCAGCGTCTCGTCGAGCGTCGGCCGCTCCTGGCTGTTGAGCACCGCATCGTAGGTGAAGTAGGACGGCGCGTCCGGCTGGTCGGCGGTCGACGAGCTCGACGAAGGCCGCCTTGCTCATCGGCTGCAGCGCGTAGTTCGCGCGCCGCTGCTCGCCGATCGTCGACGACGTTTCCTTGCTGAGCGCCTTGCCGCACAGCGATCCGGCGCCGTGCGCCGGGTAGACGCGCGTGCTGTCGGGCAAGCGCCAGCAGCTTGTCGTGCAGCGAATCGTAGAGCAGGCCGCCGAGCTCGTTGGCCGACCAGCCGAGCGCCACGCGCAGATCGGGACGCCCGACGTCGCCGACGAACAGCGTGTCGCCGGTCAGCACCGCCTGCGGCTCGGTGGCACTGCGATCGGCGTCGAAGACGAGCAGCGAGATCGATTCGGCGGTGTGTCCCGGCGTCTCGAGCGCCTGCAGCCGCACGCGCCCGAGACTCGATGGCGTCGCCGTCGCGGAGCGGCGTGAAGGCGTAGTCCGCCTTCGCCGCCGCCCCCAGGTAGATCGTCGCGCCGGCGCGATCGCGCAGCTCGACGTGCCCGGCCACGAAGTCGGCGTGGAGGTGCGTCAGGATGACGTGCCCGATCCGCAAGCCGTGCTCCGCCGCGAAGGCGAGGTACTGCTCGACGTCGCGCTGCGGATCGACGACCGCGGCCATGCCGCTGGCCTCGTCACCGATGACGTACGAGGCGTGCGCGAGACACTGCAGGTAGAACTGCTCGAGAATCATCGGTCAACCGGAGTGGATCGGGCGCGAACGGGCGCCCCCCGCGGAGTTACTGGCCCGGCTGCTTGACGAACCGCAGGTACGGCTTCGGCGCGCGCCACCCGTCCGGGTAGATCTTCTTCGCGTCGTCGTCCGACACCGAGCCGGCGATGACCACGTCCTGGCCCTGCTCCCAATTGGCCGGCGTCGCCACCTTGTGCGCGGCGGTCAACTGCAGCGAATCGAGGACGCGCAGGATCTCGCCGAAATTGCGGCCGGTCGTCATCGGGTAGACGAGCATCAGCTTGATCTTCTTGTCCGGGCCGACGATGAAGACCGTGCGGACCGTCTGGTTGGTCGCCGCCGTCCGTCCCTCGCTGGTGCCCGCCGTATCGGCCGGCAGCATGTTGTAGGCCTTGGCGATGGCCAGCGTCGTGTCGCCGATCATCGGGTAGTTCGGGGCGAAGCCGGTCGCATCCTTGATGTCGACCGCCCACCGGGCGTGGTTGTCGACCGGATCGACGCTCAGGCCGATGATCTTGGTGTTGCGCTTGTCGAACTCCGGCTTCAGGTGCGCCATCGAGCCCAGCTCGGTGGTGCAGATCGGGGTGAAGTCCTTGGGGTGGGAGAACAGGACGCCCCACGAGTCGCCCAGCCACTGGTGAAAGCTGATCGGGCCTTCGGTCGTCTCTGCGGTGAAGTCGGGGGCGGTGTCGCCGAGCTGCAGTGCCATCTGGGTGCTCCAGTTCCGTCGTTTCCGGTGGCCGGCGCCGTGTCGGCCAGCAACCGTCCATGGTGCTACGGTTCGGCCGGCCCGTCCATCGTTCCGCCGCTATTCGCCCCGATAGCGGTACTGGCCGGTAATCGGGTAGGCGAAGAGCATGTCCTCGATCTGCGGCCCCCGGCCGATGTTGTGGACGATCAGCGGCCGCTGGCCGTCCGCCGACCGCCGATCGCTGACGACGCCGATGTGCGGCAGGTTGCCCGGAAGCATCCAGGTCACCAGGTCGCCGGGCTCGTAGTCGGTTGCCCGTGACGAGCGCGGACGCGCCGTGCCGCGGCGGCGGAAATACGTCTGCAGGTTCGGCACGCGCCGGTGGTCGATGTTCGGGTCGGGCCGGCTCAGGCCCCACGCCTTCGGGTAGGACGCGAACGCCGCCCGCATGTCCTCGTGCACGCGCTGTTGCAGGTCGATGCCCACCGAGCGGTAGGCGCGGACGACCACGTCGGTGCAGACGCCGACGTCGGCCGGCACGTCCCCCATCGGATAGGGGATGCGGCGGTAGGCGCCGTCGTAGCGGGCCGGGTGTCGCGTCTGTTCGAAGGCCGCGGCCACCAGTCGCGCGACGCCGTCGGCCGGCCAGCGGGACCGGCTGAGCCAGCGCAGGCCGGGCTGCGAGCCCGGCCTGGACCCGGGGCACGTCGCAGAAGCTGCCGACCAGCAGACACGCGGAGACGACGAGGGACGCGCGGTCCGGCCTCACCCGGCCACTATAATTGGCAGATCCCGATCGCCGAGCGCCTCATGCACTTCCTGCTGACCTACCAGCTCGTCCCCGACTACGTCGAGCGCCGCGCCCCGCTCCGGGCCGAGCATCTGCGGCTGGCCTGGGCCGCCCACGACCGCGGCGAGCTGGTGCTCGGCGGCATCCTGACCGACCCCGTCGATCGCGCCGTGCTCCTGTTCACCGGCGACTCGCCCGACGCGGCACGCCGCTTCGCGGAAACCGACCCGTACGTGCTCAACGGCCTCGTCGCGAGGTGGGAGGTCCGCCAGTGGATGACGGTGGCCGGCAAGGGCGCGGCGACGCCCGGTGCGGCCGGAGGATCTGCCCTGATCGTGATGCCGCCACCCATCCTGGAACTGGTCGACGCGACGGTGATCAAGGACGACCGCCCGGTGCTGGATCGGCTGAGCCTCACCATCCGCGACGGCGAGCACACCGCGATCCTCGGCCCGAACGGCGCCGGCAAGTCGCTGCTGATCGGGCTCCTGACCAACGCCGAGCGCCCGCTCCCGCGCGAGGAAGGCCAGCCGCCGGTGCGGGTCTTCGGCCGCGCACGACTGGGACATCTTCGAGCTGCGCCGGATCCTCGGCGTGGTCTCCGCCCGGCTGCACGTGCAGTTCGTCGCCGGCAACACCGAAGGCCGCATCCGCGCCGACGCCGCGGTGCTGTCGGCGTTCCTGGCCTCCTGGGGCGTGCTCCGCTACGGCGAGGTCACCGCGGCGATGCGCCAGCGGACGCGGGCGGCGCTCGAGACGGTCGGCGCCAGCCATCTCGGCGCGCGCTTCCTGGACGAGCTGTCGAGCGGTGAAGCCCGCCGCGTGATGCTGGCGCGGGTGCTGGTGACCGAGCCGCGGGCGCTGGTCCTCGACGAGCCGACGTCGGGCCTGGATCTCGCCGCGCGCCACGCCTTCATGGAGCGCGTCCGCGCGGTCGCCCGTCAGGGCACGACGGTGATCCTGGTCACCCATCACCTCGAGGAAATCATCCCGGAAATCGAGCGCGTCGTGCTGCTTCGGGCCGGCCGCATCGCCGGCGACGGCCGCAAGGCCGACATGCTGGCCGCCGGCCCGTTGTCCGAGCTGTTCGATCTGCCGGTCGCCGTCGATCGCGCGGACGGCTATCATTACGCGCGTCCGCAACTCTGACAGGCCGCCGATGAGCCCCCGACTCCTCGCCGCGTGCGTCGCACTGAGCTGGGGAGCGGCCCTGGCCGCCCAGCAGGCCGGCAGCCGCGCACCTGCCGGCCGAGCGGCCGGAACCGCTGCCGCGGCGCCTCAGGCGCGACCGCGCGCCGCCGCGCCGGTCGACTACCCACGCGACATCCAGCCGCTGCTCGCCACGCGCTGCGTCGAGTGCCACAGCGCCACGAAGCGCAAGGGCGGGCTGTCGCTCGACAGCTACGCCGACGTCCTCGACGGCGGCAAGGACGGCCCCATCGTCCTGCCCGGACGCAACGCCGACAGCATGCTGCTCCAGCGCCTGCGCGGCGTCGGCGACGAGGAGCCGATGCCCAAGGACGACGACCCGCTGCCCGAGGCCGAGATCGCCCTCATCGCGCGCTGGATCGACGAAGGCGCGCGGGCGACGGCGAGCGGTCCGCCGGCCCGGGCGCCGTGGGTGGCGCCGCTGACGCTGTCGAGGCCGGCCGTCCCGGGCCCGACGTGGCCCGCCTGGCGCCAGCCGGCCGACCGGCTGGTCGCGGCCTACCTTCGCACCCAAGGCCCGACCGAACCGGCGCTGATCGACGACGCGCGCTTCGCCCGCCGGGCCTATCTCGATCTGTGGGGTCTGCTGCCGACACCGGAGCAGCTGCAGGCCTTCGTCGACGACCGCGCGCCGGGCAAGCGCGCCGCGCTGGTCCAGACGCTCCTCGCCGACGACGCCCGCTACGCCGACCACTGGATCTCGTTCTGGAACGACCTGCTCCGCAACGAGGACGGCGTCACCTACTTCTCGGAGGACGCCGGCCGCCAGAGCATCACGCCGTGGCTGCTGCGGGCGCTGCAGGAGAACCGTCCCTACGACCGCTTCGTGGCCGCGCTGATCAATCCGGCCGAGCCCGACGATCCGGCCGGGTTCGTCAACGGGGTCAACTGGCGCGGCGAGACGAGCGCCGCGGTCACGCCGTGGATGCAGGCGGCGCAGAACACGTCGCAGGTCTTCCTCGGCGTGAACCTGAAGTGCGCGTCGTGCCACGACAGCTTCGTCGACAAGTGGAAGCTGAAGGACGCCTACGGCCTCGCCGCCTACTTCTCGCCCGACGACACGCTGCAGATGTTCCGCTGCGACCTGCCGCAGGACAAGCACACCGGACCGGGCTTCCTCTTCCCCGGCCTGGCCCGGACGCCGCGATCGAGCGCGCTGGTCGATCGGCGCGCGGCCGCGGCCGCGACCTTCACCGATCCGCGGCTCGGCCGGCTGCCGCGGACCCTGGTCAACCGCGTCTGGCAGCGCCTGATGGGGCGCGGCATCGTCGCCGCCGTCGACGAGATGGACGGCGAGCCGTGGAGCCCGGCGCTGCTCGACTGGCTGGCGGCCGACTTCGCCGAGCACGGCTACGACATCCGCCACCTGATCGCGACGATCGTGTCGTCGCGCGCCTATCAGCTGCCGGCGGTGCGGCGCGAGGCCGAGCCGCCGGCCCGCGGCTACGTCTTCCGCGGCCCGGAAGTGCGTCGCCTGAGCGCCGAACAGTTCGCCGACGCCGTCGGCGCGATCACCGGCGAATGGAGCGTCGCGCCGTCCCGTCGCCCGGCGGGCCGCCGGCGAAGCGCGATCCGGCGACGCCGCCGCCGTCGCAGCCGACCTCGGCCGGCGTGCAGGCGCGCGAGTGGCGGGCGCCGTCGTCGACGATGACGCGCGCGCTCGGCCGGCCGATCCGCGATCAGGTCACCTCGATCCGCGCCACCGACGCGACGACGCTGCAGGCGCTGGAGCTGACCAACGGCGAGGTCCTGTCGCGCTGGCTGGCGCGCGGCGCGCGGCGGATGCTCGGCGAGCTGCCGCCCGATCCGACCAGCCGCTACACGCGCGCCGTGGCCGGACGGAACGCCGTCCCGATCGCCTTCGACATCGACGTGACCGGCGCCGACCGCCTGTGGCTGGTCGTCGAGGACACCGGCTCCAACCTCCCCGAAGCGCTGCTGCCGGCGTGGGGCGATGCCGAGCTGATCGGTCCGGCCGGTACGACCGCGCTCACCGAGCTGACGCCGGTCGACGCCTCCGGCGCCCGCCGCGGCACCGGTCCGCTGCAGATGCCCGGCACGCGCGGCGGCGGGATCCGGGTCGGCAACCCGTCGGTCATGGTCTACGACATCGCCGGACGCGGCTTCACGCGCTTCCGCGGCGCCATCGGCATCGAGAACCCGCGCAGCGAGGTCGGATCGACGCTCAATCCCGCGCTTGCGCTTCTACGTCTTCGACGTGGCGCCGAACCTGGATCGGCTGCTGCCGGCGATGCCGGGAGCGCCGCTGCCGGTCGCGCCGCCGCTCACGACCGCCGACGCCGCCGTCGATCGCGTGTTCCGGCACGCGCTCGGGCGGCCGCCGCGGCCGGCGGAGCGCAGCGCTGCGCTGGCCGCGGTCCGCGGAGCCAACGCCGGCGACAGGGCATCGGCCGACGGCCTGGCCGACCTGCTCTGGGCCGTGCTGATGATGCCGGAGTTCCAGATCCTCGATTGAGGGCGCCATGGACGAACGCGATACGCTCACCCCGGAAGAGCGCGCCATCTACCGCAGCGTCAGCCGCCGCGGCTTCATGGGCGCCACCGCTGCCGCGACGCTGGCCGCGTTGACCGGCCGTGCCCCGGTGCTGCAGGCCTCGCGACAATCGGCACCGAACACGGCGCCGAAGAAGACGACCGCCGACGCCGTCATCGTGCTGTGGATGGCCGGCGGCATGGCCCAGACCGAGACCTTCGATCCGAAGCGCTACACGCCGTTCGCGCCGGGTGTCCGCGCCGACCAGGTCCTCAGCACCTTCCCGGCCATCGACACCGCCGTCGATCACATCAAGTTCACCGCCGGCCTGGAGAAGATCGGCGCGGTCATCGACCGCGGCGCCGTCATCCGCGGCTTCACCGCCGCCGACCTCGGCTTCATCCTGCACTCGCGCCATCAGTACCACTGGCACACCGGCTACATCCCGCCGCAGCCGATGGCGATGCCGCACCTGGGCTCGATGATCTCGCGGACGCTGGGACCGCGGAACCCGGACATGCCGGCCTTCGTCGCCATCGGCCAGACCGTCGAAGGCGCCGGCGAGATCGGCACCCTCAAGGCGTTCCACACCGCCGGCTTCCTCGGCGCCGAGCACGGGCCGTTCCTGATCGTCGATCCGCGCGACGCGGCGTCGGCGGTGCAGCCGCCCAAGGCGGTGACCGCCGAGCGCTTCCGCAGCCGCCGCCAGCTCTATCAGGCGCTGCTCGCCGGCGATCCGGTGCACCGCAACGCCGGCGAGTTCCAGCGCGAATCGCTGGTCCGCTCGATCGATGCCGCCGATCGCCTGCTGTCGTCGCCGGCGGCCAAGGCCTTCGACGTCTCGCTCGAACCGGCCGCCAGCCGCGACCCCTACGGCCCGTCGCGCTTCGGCCGCGGCTGCCTGCTCGCCCGCCGGCTGATCGAGGGCGGCGCCCGCTACGTCGAGGTCACCTCCGAGTACATCCCGTTCGTCCACTGGGACACGCACGAGCACGGGCACGAGCACGCCAAGGACATGAAGGCGATGATCGACGCGCCGGTGGCGGCGCTGATCCGCGATCTCGAGACGCGCGGCCTGCTCGATCGCACGCTGGTGGTGCTGGCCAGCGAGTTCGGCCGCGACGCGGTCACCGAGGGCAAGGTCGGCAAGGAAGTGAAGGACCAGGCCATCGACATGCCCGACGTGATGACCGACATCCGTCACTACGGCATGCACCGGCACTTCACCGCCGCGGGATCGGTCCTGATGTTCGGCGGCGGCATCAAGAAGGGCTTCGTCTACGGCCGCACCGCCGACGAGCGGCCCTGCACCACCATCGAGCACCCGATCGGCATCGAGGATCTGCACGCGACGATCTACCATGCCCTCGGGATCCCGCCCGACACCGCCTACGTCGCCGAGAAGCGGCCGATCTACGTCACCCGCGACGGCGTCGGCAAACCGCACCTGGATCTCTTCGCCTGAGGCCTCCGTGGCCAGCCCCTTGAGGACGCACATGCCCAGCACCCGACGCGAATTCCTCCACACGGCCGCGGCCGCGCCGCTCGTCTCGTCGGTCATGCCCCTCACGCTGCTGGGCATGCAGGACAAGGCCGGCTCGAAGAAGCCGATCATGGGCACCGGGGCCTACACCTACGAGGCCGATCACGACTTCGGCACGCTGCCGGCGGGCCTGGCCTGGGGCAACACGCACGGCGTCGTCCAGGACGCGCAAGGCCACATGTACGTGCACCACACCGTGCACGCGACGAGCGAGCGGCCGGACACGGTCGTGGTCTTCGATCAGAAGGGCACCTTCGTCCGCTCGTGGGGCAAGGAGTTCCGCGGCGTCGCGCACGGGCTGCACATCCGCAAGGAGGGGAAGGACGAATACCTCTACCTGACGGCCAACGCCGCCAACCCGAAGATGACGCCGCAACCCGGCCGGCAGGCGGCGGTCGTCAAGACGACGCTGAAGGGCGAGGTCGTGTGGAGCATCGACGCGCCGCCGGCCGTCGACGGCTACAAGCCGGCCGCGGACGGCACGCCGGCCAAGTACAACCCGACCAACGTCGCCATCGCCCCCAACGGCGACGTCTACGTCGCCGACGGCTACGGCTCGTTCTACATCAACCAGTACGACGCCAAGGCCAAACACATCCGGACGTTCGGCGGGCGCGGTTCGGAGCCGGGCCAGCTGATCGAGCCGCACGGCATCTGGATGGACACGCGCGGCGCCTCACCGGTGCTCGTCGTCGCCGATCGCCGCAACAACCGCCTGCAGCGCTTCACGCTGGACGGCCAGCACGTCGACTTCATTCCCGGCTTCCGCCTGCCCTGCCACTTCGACGAGCACAAGGGCCTGGTCGTCGTGCCCGACCTGCACGGCCGCATCACGCTGCTCGACAAGAGCAACGCCATCGTCGCCCACCTCGGCGACTCGCAGGATCCGGAGTGGAACAACCCGCTGCGCCGCGAGCCGCGCGAGAAGCTTCATCCCCGGCCGCTTCATCTGCCCGCACGGCGCCTGCTTCGACAGCGACGGCAACATCTTCGTCGCCGAGTGGGTCGAGGTCGGCCGGGTGACGAAGCTGCGGAAGGTCTGACCATGGCGGCGAAGGTGACGGGGCTCCGCCGTCGGACGTTCCTCCGCGGCGCTGGCCTCACCGCGATAGCCGCCATCCCGGCCGGCGCGGACGCGACCGGATCCGCTCAGGCTGCCGCGCCGTGGACCGGGACGATCCTGCACGCGGCAGACGGTCAGCGGATTCCCCTCGCCGGCGGACGCGAAGTCACGATCAAGATCGATTCACAACAGACGCCGGGCGTCCGCATGTCGATGATCGCGGAGGACCTGCCGCCGGGCTCGGCCATCCGGGTCCATCTGCACGAGCGAGAAGACGAGATCATCTTCATTCGCATGGGACAGGGCATCGCGACGCTGGGCGATCGCGAGGTTCCGGTCGGGCCGGGCGCGGCGGTCTACGTGCCGCAAGGCGTCTGGCACGGCCTCCGGAACACCGGTGACAGCACCCTGGGCATGAGCGCCGTCTACTCGCCACCGGGCTTCGAACAGACGTTCAAGGACTCGCTGCGGCCGAATCGGACCGCGGCCGAGATCGAGGCGAACAGAAAGAAGCACGGCATCGTCTACCGGGAGCGGTGAGGCAGCCGGCATCGACGAGGCGGGGTCTTCCAGGCCATCGGTGCCCATCGTGGCGTCATAAGCGCAGAGGACTGGAGCGCCATGACGAAGTGGACCTGCCTGATGCCGTTGTCGATGGTCGGCACGCTGTTGCTGCTGCCGCTGCCGGCTCAGGCGCAGATCAGCGACCCGCGTCGCTGAAGCGCATCCGCGCGGCGTTGGCCGAGCCGCCGCCGGTCGTGCAGGTTCCGCCGCCGTCGAGCGAGATTCCGATGTTCCGGGTGGAAGTCCGGCAGCAGGCGTGGACCTTCGATCCCCTCGACGAGGACGCCTTCGACCCGACGTACGGTCTGCCGTCGGTCGGCGAGTTGGTGGTCGGCGGCATCGGCAAGATCCGATCGGCCGCGGTCGGCTACAAGCAGCGTCGCACCAAGCGGCGGGCGCGCAAGGAAGTCCAGGACGCGCTCCAGGCGTTCTGCGCCGTGCGGGAGTGTCCGGTGCCCGACGCCGGCAAGTAACGCCCGGCCGGCTCGCGAGCGCAGTTCTACGGCGCGCCGCTGACCGTGAACGACTTGATCTTGTCGCCGCGGGCCAGCTTGTCGGCGACCTCGACTCCCGGACGTCACCTGGCCGAGGATCGTGTACTTGCCGTCCCACGCCGGGGACGGCGCGCAGCGCGACGAACAGCTGGCTGTCGCCGAGCCGCCGGCGATCCGGCGTTGGCGATCGACAGCGTGCCGCGGCGATGCTTGCGCGTCTTCGATACCTCGCTGACGCCGATCGGGCTGCCGCTGCCGCTGTTCGGGCCCGCGCCCCCACCAGTCGACCAGCATCATGTTGCGCGTCTGCGGATCGCCGAACTGCACCGCCTGGCCGGGCACGACGCGGTGCACCGCCTGGTTGTCGTAGAACTTCTTCTTCACCAGGGCCAGGATGTGCTCGAAGGACTTGGGCGCGTCCATCGGATAGGTCTCGACGACCATCACGCCCTTGGCGGTCTCGATGCGGAACACCGGGGTCTTGCCGGCGACCGGCGCGGCGGCCTGGCGCGGCCGGCTTCGGCGGCCGGCGCGGCCGGCTTCGAGGCGGCAGGCGGAGCCGGCTTGGTCGATTGGGCGGTGGCGGACGCCCCCGCCGCGAGGGCGCAGATCAGGACGATCGCGTGGCGCATGAGCGGATTCTATCGTGGGAGAAACACAGAGCGCTCTCCCTTCCCCACGTGCGTCACGCCGATGCGCGGGCACAGATCGAGCACCGGGCAGCGCGGACACAGCGGGTAGACGGGCTTGCAGACGTGCTGGCCCCACGTCACCAGGTAGAGGTTGAGGCGCGACCACCACTTCTTCGCGGTCACCTCGTAGAGCGCGCGCTCCGTCTGCTCGGGCATCCGTGTCCGCACCCAGCCGAAGCGGTTGGCGATCCGGTGGACGTGCGTGTCGACGCAGATGCTGTCGGGACGCCGGTGCGCCACGATCCGCACCAGGTTGGCCGTCTTGCGGCCGACGCCGGGCAGCGTCAGCAGCTCCGCCATCGTCGACGGCACGACGCCGCCGAACTCGTCGAGCAGCTTCCGGCACGTCGCCTTCACGTGCACCGCCTTGTTGCGGTAGAAGCTGACCGGGTAGATCAGCTTCTCGATCTGCGCCTCGGACAGCCTGGCCATCGCCTCGGGCGTCGGCGCCCTGGCGAACAGCCGCGTCGACGCCTCGAGCGTCACCGGATCGCGCGTCTGCGCCGAGAGCATCGTCGCGATCAGCACGTGGAACGCCGTGCCCGACTGCTCCTCGGAGATCTTCTCGATGGCCGGCAGGGCGAGGGCGCGGATGCCGGCGCCGATGCGCTTCATGATCGCGTCGACGCGCTCGGGGCTGGGAGCGCCGCGGGGACCGACGGCCGGCGCCGCGGCCGACGAACCTGCGCCGGACGCGCGCTTCACGAGTAGATGGGCAGGTCGGTGAGCTCGGGGACCGGGGTCGGCGGACGCCGGCCCTGGAGCACGGCCAGGCAGTTGTCGACGGCGAGCTGCGCCATCGCCGTGCGCGTCTCGACGGTCGCGCTGCCGATGTGCGGCAGCAGCACGACGTTCTCGAGGCCGAGCAGGTCGGCGTGCACGGTCGGCTCGTTCTCGAACACGTCGAGGCCGGCGCCGGCGATGCGGTGCTCGCGCAGCGCCTTGGCCAGCGCCACTTCGTCGACCACCGGGCCGCGGGCCACGTTCACCAGATAGGCGGTCGGCTTCATCAGCGACAGCGCCCGGTCGTCGATCAGGTGATGCGTCTCCGGCGTCAGCGGACAGTGCAGCGCGATCACGTCCGAGGTGCGCATCAGCTCGTCGAACGGCATCGGCGTCGCGCGCAGGCCGTCGTCGAAGCGCGACGCCGGCCGCTTCCGCTTGCGGGCGCTCGGCAGGTAGGCGATCTCCATGCCGAAGGCGAGGGCGCGGCGGGCCACGGCCTGCCCGATGCGGCCCATGCCGATGATGCCGAGCTGCTTGCCGGACAGATCGCTGCCGAGCAGGAAGTCGAAGCCGAAACCCGGTCCAGCCGCCGCGGCGGATCAGCCGATCGCCTTCCGCCACGCGGCGCGTCGCGCCCAGGATCAGGGCCCAGGTCAGGTTGGCGGTGGCTTCGGTCAGCACGTCGGGCGTGTGCGTCACCCAGATCTTCCGCTCGCGCGCCGCCGCGATGTCGACGTTGTTGTAGCCGACCGAGACGTCGCAGATCGCCCGCACCGAGTAGCACTTCTCGATGATGCCGCGATCCATCGGATCGGTCAGCAGGCAGATCACCGCGTCGACCTTGCCGACCTTGTCGAGCAGCAGCTCGCGCGGCATCGGATCGTGCTTGTCGTAGAGATCGACGGCGCAGTGCTCGCGGAGGAGATCGAGCGGCTTCTCGGGCAGGAGCCGCGTGACGAGGACCTTGGGTTTCGACATCGGGTACGGAAGGGCGGACTCAGAAGCCGTGCGACTGGCAGAAGCCGCAGTGATTGCACTTCACCGCGGGCTCGATGAGACAGGCGCCGCTGTCACCCGGCTCGCGCGGCAGGAGATACCGGCCGAAGCTCGGATGGACACCGGGCGCGGGCTGGTCGGGACCGGTGGCGGCGTCGGCGCCGGGCCCGGCGCGCCGACAGATGCCGGGCCACCGCCTGGCGGACGAGCGCGCGGAGATCGTCCTCGGTCATGACGCGGCCGGCAGCGCCGCGGCGGCGGCCTCCGGAAACGGACTGCTGGCGAACGTGTCGTCCACCTGATCGACGATGCCGATGATGGCGGCGTCGACCGGGGCGCCGCGGCGGCCCAGGGCATCGCCAGCCGCCTTGCCTTCGATGACGACGAGCACGCGCTCGCCGACGCCGGCGCCGACCGAGTCGATCGCCAGCAGCACCGGGCCACGCGACTCGCCCTTCCGGCGTCTGCGGCTGCACGAGCAGCAGCTTGGCGCCTTCGAGGGCGGCGTGCTTCCTGGTGGCGACGACGGTGCCGACGACCATGGCGATCTGCATGAGTCGAACGTTCAGATCAGGTATACACCGAGTCCACGATGCCGACAATCGACGCGTCGGTCGGCACGGTGCGGGGATGGAACGGGAACGAGGCCTCGGCGCCGCGGACGAAGAAGACGTCCTCGCCGACGCCGGCGCCCGCGGCATCGGTCGCGACCAGGGTGCGGCCGAAGGGCGATCCGTCCTTGGCCAGCGGCTGGATCAGCAGCAGCGTGAGGCCGAACAGGCGCTCGTCCTTGTGGGCGCAGACGACCGTCCCGACGACGCGTGCGACCTGCATGGACGGGACCGTGGACGGCGGCGTCAGCCGGCCGTCGTGACCTCGTCGACGATGCCGACGATGACCGCGTCGACCGGGCAGTCCTTCATCCCGGTGGCCATGCGGGCCGAGCTGCCGCTGACGATCAGCACCGTCTCGCCGACGCCGGCGTCGACCGTGTCGACGGCGACGAGCGACGAGCCCTCGGCCTTGCCCGTCGGATCGATGGGCCGGACGACGAGCAGCTTGGTGCTGACGAGGCGTTCGTCCTTGCGGGTGGCGACGACCGTGCCGGTGACGCGGGCGAGCAGCATGGGAATCGCCCGCGGCCCAGAGAGGCGCGCGGGCCGGGCGGAGCCCTTACTTCGCCGCCTTGCCGATCGGGAGGACGTCTTCGAGGTTGGCGTGCGGGCGCGGGATCACGTGCACCGACACCAGCTCGCCGACGCGGCGCGCCGCCGCCGCTCCGGCGTCGGTCGCGGCCTTGACCGCGGCGACGTCGCCGCGCACCATGGCCGTCACGTAGCCGGCGCCGATCTTCTCCCAGCCGACCAACGTCACCTTGGCAGCCTTGACCATGGCATCCGCGGCCTCGATCATCGCGACCAGACCCTTGGTCTCGACCATGCCCAACGCTTCACCCATCTGAGCCTCCTGAGCCGACCGTACGCACGGCGTCCTCGATGAGGGCCGCGAGTTGGCGGTATGTTAGCCGAATTTCCGCTTCGCCGGTCGGACTGGTTCGGGCCCCGGCGGCCGCCCCGTGGCGGGGCTCACCGCGGTCCGGGTCCGCGACCAGCCGGGAGCCGTCGGTCACCGGCGCCTGGACCACCTGGCACGTCTCGCCGCCGCCGGCCGTGGCCGGGGCGTCGGTGCAGATCGGGGCCGGCGCGGTGATGCCGTACATCGAGCGCAGCCCCTGCAGGCGGTGCACTTCGTCGCGCGACAGCACCCGCTCGCCGCCGAGCGTCCGCGCGACCAGGCTGATCTGCGCGAAGTGCTCGATGGTCTCCATCTTGTAATAGGCGTTGAACAGGTCGCTGCCGACCGTCAGCGCGCCGTGGTTGGCGAGCAGCAGCCCGTCGTGCGCCTTGATGTAGCGGGCGACGGCCGCCGGCAGCTCCGCCGTCGACGGCGTCGCGTAGTCGGCGATCGGGATGCTCCCGAGCGTGCAGATCACCTCGGCGAGCACGGCCTTGTCGAGCGCGATGCCGGCCACGGCGAACCCGGTCGCGAGCGGCGGGTGCGAGTGCACGACCGCCTGGGCGTCGGGCCGCAGCTCGTAGACGGCGAGGTGCATCTTCAACTCCGACGACGCGTTCCGCTCGCCGCTGATCTTGCGGCCGGCGAGGTCGGTGACGACCATCATCTCGGGCGTCATGAAGCCCTTCGAGACGCTGGTCGGCGTGGTCAGGACGCGCTCGGCGTCGAGGCGGACGCTGATGTTGCCGTCGTTCGAGGCGACGAACCCGCGCGCCCACAGACGGCGGCCGAGCTCGACGATGTCCTCGCGGAGCTGCCCCTCGCTTCGCCCGCCCGCGCTAGCCATGCGCGGCCCGTCCCATGCGTTGGCGTCGCGGCCGGCGTCCTTGTCGCGGCAGGCCGTCGAACAGTAGTGGCGCGTCTCGCCGCCGACCCGGACGGTGATCGCCGACTCGCGCGGGATGTAGGTCGAGCAGACCGGATCGCGGACCAGCTCGCCGGCGATCTTGGCGCCGGCCGCCGGTGGCGCCGCCGGATGCCGCGGCGCCGGGCGGCGAGGCCAGCCCCTGCACCAGGCCGAGCACGAAGCGCAGCACCAGCCGCAACAGCAGCAGCAGGGCGATGGCGGTCAGGATCCAGCGGATCATGCGCCGCCGTTCCCCTGCGGCCGCGTGGCGCTGGCGCCGGGCCCGGGAGCGGCGCCAGGCGCGGCGCCGGCCGGCGTGTCGGGATGAGCCGAGCGCACCGCCTCGATCATCCGCTTGGCGGCGCGGCCCTCGGCGCTCTCCGGGGCGATCTCGACGACCTGCTGCCAGATCGTCGCGGCGCCGTTCAGGTCCTGCTTGCCGAAGGCCCGCACGACGCCGATGTTCAGCATCGTCTTGGTGTGCTTCGGCGAGAGCTGCAGCGAGCGCTCGAACTGGGCCAGCGCCCGATCGGCCTGGTTGGCGTAGTAGTAGCTCACCCCGAGATCGGTCGAGACGTCGACGTTCTTCGCCTCGAGGCCGAGCGACGCTTCGTACCAGGTGATGGCTTCCGGATAGCGCTCGGCGTCGAAGTAGGCGTTGCCGATCTCGGCGCGGACGGCGGCGTCGCGCGGGTTGTCGGCGGCGCGCTTGCGCAGATCGTCGATCCGCGCCTGGTCGACGCCGCGGCGCCTCCGCAGGGGCCTGCCCCGCCGGAGCGCCTGCCGCCCGAGGCCCCGCTGCGGCAGCCGGGGCGCTGGCCGCGGGTGGCGCGGAGGCGGGCCGGGCCTGTTGGGCACCGATGATCCAGCCGGTCAGAAAGCCGAACAGGACGCCCGCCACGCCGAGCGCCACCGATTCCTTCGTCATCGCAAGCACGTCCAGATACGCCCGCACCGTGGCCGCGAGGCCATCGAACAGCGCCCGGCTGACGAGCGCATGGCCGATCGACACCTCGTCGAGATGCGGCAGCTCCCGGAAGCGTACCAGGTTGCGGTGGTCGAGGTCATGCCCGGCGTTGACCCCCAGTCCGAGCTGGTGCGCGGTCTCCGCCGCCTCCGTGCAGGCCCGCATCGCCGCGTCCGTCGCCTCCGGCCCGGCCTCGAACGCCCGGGCGAACGGTTCGGTGAACAGCTCGACGCGGTCCGCCCCCAGCTCCGCGGCCCAGCGCACCGCGGCCGGTTCGGGGTCGATGAACAGGCTGACGCGGATGCCGTCGGCGCGCAGGCCCGTCGATGGCTGCCGCGCAGCGACGCGACCGGCGTGTCGGTGGGCCAGCCGCCCTGGCTGGTCACCTCGCCGGCCAGCACCGGCACCAGCGTGCACTGATCGGGCCGCACCTCGCGGACGAGGGCCATCAGGTCGGGCCGGATGTCGCCCTCGATGTTGAACTCGACCCGCCCGCGCAGCGGCGCCAGCGCCGCGGCGATGTCGCGGACGTCCTGCGTGGTGATGTGGCGGGCGTCGGCGCGCGGATGGACCGTGATGCCCGGGCGCGCCGGCCTCGACGATGGTGCGGACGGCGTCGAGGACGCTGGGCACGCGCCCGCCGCGCGAGTTGCGCAGCGTGGCGACCTTGTTGACGTTGACGCTCAGCTTGACCATCGCGGCAGCCGTCTCAGGCGAGATGCGTCCGCACCGCGGCCGCGATCTCGTCGGCCCAGCCTTGGATCTCGCGCTGGTCCTTGCCTTCGATCATGATCCGCAGCAGCGGCTCGGTGCCCGAGTAGCGAATCAGCAGGCGGCCGGCGCCGGTCAGCTTCGTCTCGATCGCGTCGGTGACGGCCTTGATCGCCGGCACGGCGTCGAGCGCCTTCTTCTCCTTCACCCGCACGTTGACCAGCACCTGCGGATAGGTCACCAGCTCGCCGGCGAGCGCCGACAGCTCGCGTCCGGAATCGACCATCGCCCGCACCACCGCCAGCGCCGTGACGATGCCGTCGCCGGTGAAGAGGTGCTCCGAGAAGATCACGTGCCCGGACTGCTCGCCGCCGAGCGCGAGATCGCGCCGCACCAGCTCCTCCATCACGTACTTGTCGCCGACCGGGCAGCGCAGCATGCCGATGCCGGCGTCGCGCAGCGCGATCTCGAGGCCGATGTTGCTCATCACGGTCGCGACGATGGCGTCGCCCTTCAGGCGGCGGCCGGCGCGCATGTGCTTGGCGCACAGGTAGAGCACGGCGTCGCCGTCGACGACCTTGCCGTCCGCGTCGATCAGGATGGCGCGATCGCCGTCACCGTCGAAGGCGACGCCGAAGCGCAGCTGCTCGCGTCTGCACCAGCTCCGACAGGCACTCGGGATGCGTCGATCCGCACTCGAGGTTGATGTTGCGGCCGTCCGGCTCGGCGCCGATCACCGACACCTCGAAGCCGAGATCGCGGAACAGCCGCGGGGCCACGGTCGCGGTCGCGCCGTTGGCGCAGTCGAGGCCGATGCGCGCGCCCGTCAGGGCGCCGGTCGCCGGCAGCATCTGCTTGGCGTGATCGAGATAGGCCTCGACCAGGTCCTCGCGCGTCACCGCCGCCGCCGTCTCGACATCGACGCGGAAGGTGGGATCGGCGACCAGCACTTCGATGTCGCGCTCCTGCGACTCGGCGAACTTCTGGCCGTGCCCGGAGAAGACCTTGATGCCGTTGTCCTGGAAGGGATTGTGCGACGCCGAGATGACGAGGCCGGCGTCGAAGTCGCGCGAGCCGGTCAGGTAGGCGACGGCCGGCGTCGGCACGATGCCGGTCGAGACGAGCTGCGCCCCCTGGCTGGCGACGCCGGCGGCCAGGGCCTGCTCGATCCAGTCGCCCGACTCGCGCGTGTCGCGGCCGACCAGCACGCGGCCGGCGCCGCGGTGCGGCAGCACGCGCACCAGCGCCGCGCCGAGGCGGGTGACCGTTGCCGGGTCGAGCGGCGGCGTCCCCGCGACGCCGCGCACACCATCGGTTCCAAACAGCTTGCTCATGTCGTCGTTGTTCCTTGCCGTCGTTGGCGCGCTAGCGGATGCGTACGGCGACCGTCGCCGGCTGGATCGCCGCCACCTGCACGTCGGCGACCGGATCGATCTTGACCGGCAGGTCGTGCCGTCCCGGCGGCAGGCCGGTCACGTCGACGTAGGCGGTGGCCGTCGTCAGCGGCAGCAGCCGGGCCCGGGCGCCGCGCAGCACGACGACCAGCGCCTCCGGCTCGATGCGGGCCGAACGGCCGTCGCCGAGCCCGCGGGCCGCCACCGGCACGCCCTCGAGCCGCTTGTCCTCGGCCGCCGGCACGATCTCGACCGTCACGGTGGCGTACTGCGGCTGATCGAGCCGCACCAGCTCGTTGGCCACGCCGATCACGACGCGATCGACGACGTTGGTCGTGGCGTTGGCGACGGAGACCGGTTCGGTCGTCGCGCTCGTGATGCCGACGACGTGGCTGACCGGACCGATCACCTTGACCTGCTCGGGCGACGACTGGATGCGTCCGACCCGATACCCCGCCGCCGGCTCGCCATCGACGACCGGCACGACCGGCACGACGCGGGAGGCCGCGGGCTCGAACGTCAGGGACACCGAGGCGGGGTTCACCTGCGACACGGCGACGCCGTAGGGGACGCGCACCTCGTCGGCGAGCAGATGGAACAGGCGGGTCCCCGGACGCGCCGCGGTCAGGTCGAGCACCCCCACCACCTCGCCCGGCAGCAGCCGGCCGATGGTGCCGGAGGGGCCGCGCAGCCGCACCTCGACGGAGTCGGGCGGGCTCGACAACAGCTCCAGGTGGCTCGGCATGTTGTGGTACTCGAGCGGCACGCGCATCGGCCGCTCGATGGCCCGCTGATCGCCGACGGTCAGCCAGATGGCGCCGGCCAGCGCGATCGACAGCACCTTGAGCCCGAAGTGGCGGAACGGATGGTAGGCCATCGCGTTACCCCCTCACCCGCACCGGCGCCGCCGTCGTGCGGCGCCGCACGACCAGATCCTTGAGGCGGGCCCGCAGGTCGGTCGGGCCGAGGCCGCGCTCGATGGTGCCGTCGAGCGCGATGGAGATCAGCCCGCTCTCCTCCGACACGATCACCGCCACCGCGTCGTTCTCCTCGGTGAGGCCGATGGCGGCGCGGTGGCGCGTGCCCAGCTCCCGGCTGAGCGCCGGCTGGACGGTCAGGGGCAGGAAGCAGGAGGCCGCCGCGATGCGCCCTTCCTGGATGATCACGGCGCCGTCGTGCAGCGGCGCCGGTCGGCTGGAAGATGCTGACCAGCAGGTCGTAGGTGACCTGGGCGTCGAGCGGGATGCCGCTCTCGATGTAGTTGCGCAGGCCGATCTCGCGCTCGATCACGATGATGGCGCCCTGGCGCCGGCCGGCCAGCGTGCTCGCCGCCACGACCACTTCCTCGATCGTCTCGTTGCCGGTCTCCGGCCGGGTCAGGACGCGGAAGAAGGGCGCCCGGCCGAAATGGGCGAGGGCGCGCCGGATGTCCGACTGGAACAGGACGATGGCGGCGAAGACGATGTAGCCGACCATGTTGCGGATCAGCCAGTTCACCGTCTGCAGCGGCATCGTCGTCGAGGCGATGAACAGCAGGACGAGGATGCCGGAGCCGGCCGCCATCTGCACGGCGCGCGTCCCGCGGATCAGTTTGAGGGCCTCGTAGATCAGGATCGCCACGAGGAGGATGTCGATGGCATCCCACCACGTGAACGACGTCCGATGGACGAGGGCGCTCAAGGCGTCCGGCAGCACGGAGGCATTGTATTCGTCGCGCGGGCCGGGCGGTCGCCCTCGGCGGCCGGGGGCCGCCTTTTCGGGCGATCAGGCCTGCCGCGCCGCCAGAATCGTGTCGGTGACGCGGGCGACCTGCACCATCGCGTCGACGCCGTGGACGCGGACGATGTGGGCGCCGGCCAGGATGCAGGCGGTGACGGCCGCGGCCGTGCCCCATTCCCGCTCGCCGGGCGGCCGCTCGCCGAGCCCGACCCGGAGGAACGACTTGCGCGACGGACCGAGCAGCAGCGGCCGGTCGAGCGTCGCGAACACCGCGTCGTCGAGCCGCGCCAGCAGCCGGAGGCTGTCCTCGGCCCGCTTGGCGAAGCCGATGCCGGGGTCGAGCACGATGCGTTCGCGGGCCACGCCGGCCGCTTCCGCCACGGCCAGGCCGGCCTCGAGCTCGGCCCCGACCTCCTGGACGACCTCGCCGTACTGCGGCCCGGGCGTACATCGCGTCGGAGCGCCCGCGGTTGTGCATCAGCACGAAGGCGGCCCGCCGCCGGGCCACCACGGCCGCCATCTGCGGGTCGCCGGCGAGGCCGCTGACGTCGTTGACGATCACGGCGCCGGCGTCGAGGGCGGCGGCGGCCACGTCGGCCTTGTAGGTGTCGATCGAGAGGGGGACGGTGGCCTGCCTGGCCAGCGCCGTGATGACCGGCAGGACGCGCGCCCGTTCGTCCTCGGCGGCCACGGGCGCGGCGCCGGGCCGGGTCGATTCGCCGCCGATGTCGAGGAGGTCGGCGCCGGCGTCGATCAGCGACAGGGCGACGTCGACGGCGTGCGCCGCGTCGCGATAGCGGCCGCCGTCGGCGAAGGAATCGGGGGTGACGTTGAGGATGCCCATGACGAGCGTGCGCTCGCCGAGGGCGAGCGCACGACCGTCAGGGAGAGGGACCGAGTAGCGCCGACGACGACCAGGCCTACTCCTGGGCGAGCGGCTTCGGGATCGGCGGCACGAGCGGCGACCGCTCGCGGGTGCCGCGGCGATCGTCGGCCGGCGGCATCGGCGTCGACGACGGCGCCGGCTTGATCAGCTCGGCCAGCGCCTGGCCGGCGACGAGGGCCTTGACCTGGTCGGCATCGAGCACCTCGCGGACGAGCAGCTCGTCGGCGATGGCGTCGAGGATCGGCCGGTGGCCTTCGAGCAGATCCTTGGCCCGCTTGTAGTTGTCCATCACGATGCGGCGGACCTCCTGGTCGATCCGCACCGCGGTGTCCTCGCTGTAGTCCTGGTGCTGGGCGATCTCGCGGCCGAGGAAGATCTGCTCTTCCTTCTTGCCGAAGGTGAGCGGCCCGAGCGCGTCGCTCATGCCCCACTCGCAGACCATCTTGCGCGCCATCTCGGTGGCCCGCTCGAGGTCGTTGCCGGCGCCGGTCGTGATGTCGCCGCGGGTCAGCTCCTCGGCGATGCGGCCGCCGAGCAGGATCGCCACCTGCGACAGCAGGTAGTCGCGCGAGTAGTTGTGCTTGTCGTCGACCGGCAGCTGCATCGTCAGGCCGAGCGCCATCCCGCGCGGGATGATCGTGACCTTGTGCACCGGATCGGCGTTGGGCAGCAGCGCCGCGACCAGCGCGTGGCCGGCCTCGTGGATCGCCGTGACCTTCTTCTCGTCGTCGCTGATGATCATCGAGCGCCGCTCGGCGCCCATGAGCACCTTGTCCTTGGCGAACTCGAAGTCGACCATGCGGACGACCTTCTGGTTGTAGCGGGCGGCGTTGAGCGCCGCTTCGTTCACCAGGTTGGCCAGGTCGGCGCCCGAGAAGCCGGACGAGCCGCGCGCCAGGACGTGGATGTTGACGTCGTCGGCGAGCGGGATCTTCTTGGTGTGGACCGAGAGGATGCCTTCGCGGCCCTTCACGTCGGGACGGTTGACGACGATGCGGCGATCGAAGCGGCCCGGGCGCAGCAGCGCCGGGTCGAGCACGTCGGGGCGGTTGGTCGCGGCGACCAGGATCACACCCTCGCTCGACTCGAAGCCGTCCATCTCGACGAGCAGCTGGTTCAGCGTCTGCTCGCGCTCGTCGTGCCCGCCGCCGAGGCCGGCGCCGCGGTGGCGGCCGACGGCGTCGATTTCGTCGATGAAGATGATGCAGGGCGCGTTCTTCTTGCCCTGCTCGAACAGGTCGCGGACGCGCGAGGCGCCGACGCCGACGAACATCTCGACGAAGTCGGAACCGGAGATCGAGAAGAACGGAACGTTGGCCTCACCGGCGACGGCGCGGGCCAGCAGCGTCTTGCCGGTGCCCGGCGAGCCCATGAGCAGCACGCCCTTGGGGATGCGTCCGCCGAGCTTCTGGAACTTCTGCGGTTCCTTGAGGAACTCGATGATTTCCTGGAGTTCCTCCTTCGCCTCGTCGACGCCGGCGACGTCCTTGAACGTCACCTTCTTCTGCGAGCTGGAGGACAGCTTGGCGCGGCTCTTGCCGAACGACAGGGCCTTGTTCCCGCCGCTCTGCATCTGCCGCATGATGAAGATCCAGAAGCCGATCATGATGATCAGCGGCGCCCAGGCGTAGATGATCGCCGCCCACGGGCTGGCCGTCGGCGGCTTGCCTTCGAGCTTGACCTTCTTGTCGACCAGCTTGTTGCCCAGACCTTCGTACTGGTCCGGCGCGTAGGTGCGGTACTTCGTCCCCTGGCGCGTCGTGCCATAGACGTCGTTGCCCTCGATCATCGCCGTCTCGATGTCGCCCTTGTCCAGGGTCTCGATGAACTGGCTGAACGGGATCGGGGTATCGCGCTGCTGGAAATTGTTGGAAAAATTCCAGATCAGTATCCCGACGACGATCAGGACGACCCAGAACAGCAGGTTCTTCAGCGTGGAACTCAACCTCGGCCTCCCTTTGGGGCGTGACCTTCTAGACTAACACTTCTTGCACACTTCGGCCCGCCCGTGGCGCGCGGTTCCGTCTCGGTCCCGGGCCTGACGTCCGGCCCGCCGTCCTGACGCGCGTCAGCGCCTGGATGGTCCCCTGACGACTTTGACACCGCCGACACCCCGATGGCCTCCGGCGAGTCATCCGCGACGACCGGCCGGCCACGTCGGCGTCCCTGCCGGGCCGGATCGGACACTTGCGGCTGGAACCGCAGCCATCCCTTCCGGCACTCGACCCGTTGCCCCGGCAGATCGACCGCCCCCGAACCGGCCAGCGCCAGCGCCAGCACGGCATCGACGTGGTCGAACCCGACGAAGGCGCCTCCGCGGCCGCTTCGGCGCCCGCGCCGGCTGCGGCAACGCGCCGCAGGACGGCGAGCACCACTCGCCGGCCGATGGCCGGATGCAGCGCACCGAGCGCTCCCGGCTCCAGCCTCACGCCGTCCCCATCCTCTATGACGAGACGGGAGGCCGTTTCGGTCGCAACCAGCTCGAACCAGTCGGCATCGTCGCGGGACAACGCCGCCTGCCGCGCCAGCACGTCCACGACGCCGGCCCCGAACGCGCCGGTCAACCACGGAAGCAACTCGTGCCGTACCTTGTTACGAGCGAAGGCGCGGTCCTGGTTGCTCTCGTCCTCGCGCCACCCCTGTCCGCGCGCACGCAGCCACGCTTCCACGTCGCTCCGCCGCGCATCGAGCAGCGGCCGGATCACCTGCCCGGCCCGCGGGTAAATCGCCGCGAGCCCGGTCGGCCCCGCGCCCCGCGCCAGACGCAGCAGCACCGTCTCCGCCTGGTCGTTGCGCGTGTGACCGACGGCCACCCGCGTCGCCCCACGATCCGCCGCGACGTCGCTCAGAAACGAATATCGGACGGTGCGCGCCGCATCTTCGACAGAAGTTTTGCGCGCCCGCGCCTCGGCCGCCACGTCGACGCGGCGGCTGTCGAACGCCACCCCGAGCCGGGCGGCGAGATCCTGGCAGAACGCTTCATCGCCGTCGGCGGCGGCGCGGAGCTGGTGATTCAGATGCGCCAGCCCGGCCAGCCGCGCGCCGAGGTCCGGCGCCAGCTGGGCCACGAGCAACGCCAGGGCGGTCGAGTCGGCACCGCCCGACACGGCGACGACGAGGACGTCGCCGGCCCCGAAGAGCGCCTGCTCGGAAACCGTCTGGAGGACCCGCTCGAGGAGCGTGGACATAAGACCCGGACGGTCGTGCGCGACAGTCCGGGAAGGGGGGTGGGGTGGTGTTGTTGGTGCCGGAGGGCGGACTCGAACCGCCGACCTAGCGCTTATGAGACGCTCGCTCTAACCACCTGAGCTACTCCGGCGCGAAACCCTGAGTATAGCAGGCGTTGCGCCGGCCTCAAAAGACAGCTGGGCCGCCCGCAGGACGGCCGCATCGCACCGTAACGGGCTACCGGACGGACGGGCGCAGGACCGGAATGGCGATGGCGACCGGACGCGGTCCGAACGGATAGCCCGGGCCGTAGACGACCTCGGTGGCCAGGCCCAGCTCCCGCGACACCTGGATCACCTGGATGTGCGCGTCGGCGAGCCACGGCGCGACCGCGACCGGCAGATCGATGAAGAAGCCGGTGCAGAGCCACTCGGGCTGCGAGGCATCGGCCCGCTGGAACCGGGCCCAGCCGCCGCTGCCGCCGCGCTTCGGGTCGAGCTTGAGGACGTCGGCGACGTCGGGCCGCTCGATCCACGGCGCCACCTCGTCGATCAGCGTGCCGTCGGCGAACACGCCGATGACGGTGCCCGGCCCGGCCAGCCGCCAGTCGAGCGCCCAGCCGCCGAGTGCGGATCGATCGATCGTCGGTGACGACCGGATCGAGCTGGCCGATCAGCGGGCTGGCCGTCGCCGAGACGACGGGGATGGCGTGGCCCGCCGCCATGCGCACGACCGTCGTTCCGAGCGGCCCGGGGCCGAGGTCGGCGAGCTCGGGGCGCTCGAGCGTCAGCGGCGCGAACGTCAGTCGGCCGCCGCCCGCCTCGACCAGCCAGACGTCGATGGCCGCGCCGCGCACGAACAGCCGGGCGTCGGCGACCGCCTGCCAGCTCCAGCGGCCGCGGCCCTGCGGCGAGGGCACGACGAGATCGGCGACCACGCCGCCGACCACGACGGCGACGCGCGCCTCGGCGCCCGGCGTCGTCGCGAGCCGCAGGTCACCCCGCAGTTCGACCGGCCCCTCCGCCGTGGCGGCGATGCCGTCGAAGAGCGCGGCGCAGCGCACCGTCGCCTGCCCGGCCGGCGTGGTGGCGGCGGCGTCCCGCAGGTCGTCCAGGTGCCGGCCCTTCGCCGCCGACCAGGTATCCGGCGCGATCGCCTCGAGCCGCGCCGCTTCGACCCGGCGCTCGCGGTAGACGCCGCGGATCTCCTGGTCCGGCATGAAGCTCGACGTCTCGAGGCAGCGCGCGCAGAGATCCTCGTAGTGACCGGTGCACAGGCTCTCGCGGACGTCGAGGTAGGTCTGGCCGTTCCAGACGTCCTCGAACGACGACGTCAGCGTCGAGCCCATCACCTTCTGGTAGTGGCAGCAGAGGCGCACTTCGCCGTTGGCGCCCAGCGTGAAGCTTTCCCACGGCGCGGTGCACACCGGCATGCCGGCGCCGCGGGTCCGGCTCGCTTCGTCCGGCACGAGCGGAATCAGCCGCGGTCGCCGGCTTCGGCCGCACGATGCCCTCGCGCGCCGCGGACTCGTCGAGCATCGGCTCGATCTCGGTCAGCAGCGTGCCCTCGATGGCGACGCGGTGCTGGCGTGCAGAGATGAATCGCTTCCTGCAGCTGATCGTTCAGGCGCCGGACATCATCGTAGCGCGTGATCTCGAGCTCGGGATGATCCTTGACCGTGTCGAGCCGCAGCACGTCGACGCCGAGATCGATCATCGCGCGGGCGACGTCGACGACCTCGTGCATGTTCGGCTGCATGATGACCATCTGCACCTTGGTCGACGGCACCCGCGAGCGCAGCCGCAGCTTCTCGTGCTGCAGGAAGCGCAGGTTCTTCATCAGCAGGTCGAAGCGGCCGCCGACGCGGACGTGCTCGTAGGTCTCCTTGGTCGCGCCGTCGACCGAGATCTGCAGCACGTTGACCAGGCGCTCGGCGACGACCGCGGTGATGGTGCGCTCCGGATAGGTGACGCCGTTCGTCGAGCAGAACACCACCGCGTCGTTGTTCAGCGAGCCCGCGACCGCCGCAGGATCGGCATGAAGTGCGGGCTCAGGAACGGCTCGCCGAGGCCGAAGGCGTTGATGGTCAGCGCCCGCGACAGCATCGGCTCGACCGCCTTGAACACCTCCATCGTCATGAAGCGGATGCCGTCGGCCGGCCCGTAGCCGCCCGGCGCGCCGAACGGGCACATGATGCAGGCCAGGTTGCAGGTCGAGGCGATCTCGAGGCGGACGTGCAGCGGCCCCTGATCGAGGCGCGTCTGCTGCGCGGCGATGCTCTCGCGGACCTGATCGAAGTGGATGCCGAGCGCCGTCGAGCGACGGGCCACCGCCCGGAAGGCGATCGAGCCGGGCACGCTGCGGCCGGCCACCCGGAGCCGCGACCCGAGGCCGCGATGCGCCATCAGGCCGACGCCGCGGCTGGCTTCCACCCCGAGCGTGTAGACGCGGCCGCGACTCGCCGCGACCGGCGTGAAGTCGAAGGAGAACCAGCCCGGGCCGTGGATCGGCACGGCGTCACCGGGGCGCGACGCGCGCAGCGGCTCGCCGGCGGTCGCTCCGGCATCGCCGCCCTCCCAGAGCGAGAAGCGCAGGCCGGTGTCGGCGCCGTTGGCGTCGGGGACGAGGAACACCTCGATCCGCGACAGTTCGTCCTCGGTCGCGGTGAAGACCTGGACGACCTGCAGCCCGGCGGTCAGGTCGACGCGATGGTCCCAGTCGGGTTGCTGGCCGGCGAGGGTATCGAAAGGCAGCACGGTGTCTTGTCGGGGGTGGCCGGGCTCACCCGCGCGTCAGCGCGGCGGCGAGGAGAGGGATCAGGATCTCATGATGTCCGACGAGGGCATAGCCCTTCCCTACGCCCGAGGTGGGTCGGCTGACCACGTTGGTCATCGGCCGGTAGTGGCGCAGGAAATCCAGGTTGACCGTGGTCAGGCCGTCCAGCGACAGGCCGCGGTTGCGGACCAGGGCCACCGCCTTGAGGAACACTTCGGGCAGGATGACCGCCGAGCCGCAGTTCAGGAACACGCCGCCGGCCAGGTGCGCCACGTTCGAGACGAAGTAGCGGAAGTCGCGCAGGCTGCCCTCGCCGAGGGCCGCCCCCGAGGCCGCCGGGTGCATGTGGATGATGTCGGTGCCGATGGCGACGTGGACGGTGACCGGCACGCCGAGCCGGGCCGCCGAGGCCAGCAGGCTGACGCCGGCGTGCGGCGGGGCGGCGCCGGCCAGATACTCGCAGACAGCCTGGCCGAGGCCGAGGCCGTCGCCGACACCGTCGTTGATGGCGCCGTTCAGCAGCGTGCCGGTTTCCTCGGCCATGCCGAAGCGCCCGGGCCCGAGCGCGGCGTCGACGTCCTCCGACGTCGAGCCGCCCAGCGCGATCTCGAAGTCGTGGATGACGCCGGCGCCGTTCAGCGCCAGCGCCGAGACGAAGCCGCGCTCCATCAGGTCGATCAGGATCGGCGCGAGCCCGGTCTTGATGACGTGCGCGCCGAGGCCCCAGATGATCGGACGGCCCGGCGGCGTGGGCGGCACGCAGCGCGGCGACGACCGCCTTGAAGTCGGCGCCACCGAGCAGGTCCGGGAACGCGTCGCGACGACGTCGCCGAGGGCCGGCGACGCGGCGGGACGCGCGAAGTCGGCCACGCGCACCTTGCTCGGCCGCGACGCGAGCGGATAGCTCTGGAGACCGGAGAGATCGAATTCCGCGTAGGGCAGCTTCACGGCAAGGTGCCGGCGGCCGCGGGGCGCGCCGGCGATCGTCTGACGGCCCGGAGGGCCTTACTTGACCTCGACTTCGATGACCTTCATCGGCGTCGTGCCAGGGTTGCGCGCGAGGTGCGTGACCTTGGCTTCGCGGAAGCCGACCGAGCCGGCCTCGAAGGCGACGGTTTCCTCGGTCTTGCCGGCGTCGGCGAACGCCAGCGACCCCTTGGTGAGGATGACGCCGACGTGGGCCCACGGATGCGTGTGCGTGTCGCCCGAGCCCGGCGCGAACGTCACTTCGCGGACCCGCACCTGGGCGTTCTCGAGCAGCACCTTGACCGCGGGCTCGGGCATCTTGCCGCCGGCCTGCCCCGCGGGCGCCAGCATCGTGACCGGCGCGACGGCGTCGCCGGCGGCACGCTCGGGAGCCGCCGTCACCTTCATGCCGACCAGCGCCACGACCCCGGTCACCACCACGCCCGTCACCAGCCCGGCCACGTAACTGCGTCCTTGCGTCATCGCTTTCTCCCCCTTGCCGCGCCAACCCGTCGCAGGCGTCGACCCGGGCTCGCGCGCCGCCGAAGCCCGAAGGGCGAAGGCGGATCAGACGATCAGCATGGCGTCGCCGTAGCTGTAGAACCGGTAGCCCGCCGCAACCGCCTCATGATACGCGCGAAGCACGGCGTCCCGGCCGGCAAAGGCGCACACCAGCATCAGCAGCGACGAGCGCGGCAGGTGGAAGTTGGTGAGCAGCGCGTCGACCTGCGCGATCGGGGTGCCGCCGGGATGCAGGAACACGTCGGCGACGCCATCGCCGGCGGCGATCGATCCGCCGCGGCCGGCCGATTCGAGGGCGCGGACGGTGGTCGTGCCGACCGCGACGATCCGGCGGCCGGCCGGCGCGCGCCGCGTGCAGCCGCGCCGCCACGTCCGCGGCGATGGTGTAGCGCTCCGGATCGACGACGTGCGCCTCGACGTCCTCGACGCGCACCGGCTTGAAGGTGCCGTAGCCGACGTGCAGCGTCACCGCCGCGCGTTCGACGCCTTGCGCCTCGAGCGCCGCGAGGATCGCCGGCGTGAAGTGCAGGCCGGCGGTCGGCGCCGCGACCGATCCGCGCTCGCGGGCGTAGACGGTCTGGTAGCGCTCGCGGTCGGCGCCGGCGTCCGGCCGCGCGATGTAGGGCGGCAGCGGCATGTGCCCGATGCGGTCGATGACGTCGTCGATTCTGCGATCCAGCCCGGGTGCAGGCCCGGCTGGCAGGGGATCGGCACCCATGACTCCGGAGTCGTCTTTCGTGTCCGCGGGGGGCGCGCCGATGGCGAAGCGGATCGTGCGGCGGCCGAAGGCGCCGCGGCCTTCGATGCGGCCGAAGAGGCGGGGGGATGGCGTGCCGTCCTCGTCCGGCTCGCCTTCCAGCACGACCACGGCACCGGGCTTGAGCTTCTGGCCCGGATGGACCAGCGCGTCGAAGCGATCCGCCTCGAGGCGCTCGAGCAGGAACACCTCGACACGACCGCCGCTGGGCTCGCGGCGGCCGAGCAGCCGGGCCGGATAGACGCGCGTGTCGTTGACGACGAGGAGGTCGCCGGCCCGCAGCCACGCCGGCAGGTCGCCGATGTGCCCGTGCGTGATCCGTCCGCGTCTCGCGCTCGAGCACCAGCAGCCGCGACGTGCCGCGCTCGGCGGGCGGCGCCTGGGCGATCAGCTCGGGCGGCAGCGGAAAGTCGAAATCGGCGACGCGCACGCCTCATCGTAGTGGACGCGAAGGGCGGGTCGGCCGACGTCGCGCCGCGGACATGCCGCCGCAGCACTAGACTGAGGCATGGACAGCGTCGTCCGGCGCAGCCCGATGCCCGTCTCCGTCGAGGAGCTGTGGGCGTGGCACACCCGCCCGGGCGCGCTCGAGCGGCTCATGCCGCCGTGGGATCGGGTGCGCGTCGTCGCCCGCTCCGGCGGCATCGCCAACGGCACGCACCGTCACCCTGTCGGTGCCGTTCGGGCCGGTCCGCCTGCGGTGGGTGTCCGAGCACGGCGACGTCGATCCGCCGCACGGCTTCGCCGACCGCCAGATCTCCGGCCCGTTTGCCCACTGGCGGCACGTCCACGCGATGCACGCCGATGGCGTCGTCGGCGTCGATCCTCGAGGACCGCATCGCGTTCGAAGGCCCGGCCGGTCCGGCTGGCCGCGCCGTCGCTCGCTGGGCGGTGGCCTCGCGGCTGCCGGCGCTGCTGCGCTACCGGCACGAGACGCTCGCCGCCGACCTCGCCGCCCATGCCCGCGTCGCCGATCGACCGCGGCTCACCGTCGGCATCACCGGCGCCTCGGGCCTCGTCGGCACGGCGCTCACCCACTTCCTGACCACCGGCGGGCATCGCGTCGTGCGCTTCGTGCGCGGCGCCACCGCGTCAGCCGGCCCAGCGGACGCGCCCGACAGGGTCCTGTGGGATCCGGAGACCGGCTTCCCGGCGCCGGAACGCGTGCCGCCGCTCGACGCGGTGATCCACCTGGCCGGCGTCGGGGTCGCCGATCGCCGCTGGACGCCGAAGCGGATGGCGATGATCCGCGACAGCCGCGTCCAGGGCACCGCGAATCTGGCCCGCGCCCTCGCCGCCCTGCCGCAGCCGCCGCGGACGCTGCTGTGCGCCTCGGCGATCGGCTTCTACGGCTTCCAGGGGCGCGCGCCCATCGACGAGGGCGCGCCGCGGGGCGGCGGCTTCCTCGCCGCGGTCGTCGGCAAATGGGAAGCGGCGGCCGAGCCCGCCCGCGCCGCCGGCCTGCGCGTCGCCCACCTCCGCCTCGGCCTGGTGCTGACCCCCGCCGGCGGCCTGCTGAAGCCGCTGTGGCTCCTCTTTCGATCCGGCGCCGGAGGCCGCGTCGGCGACGGCAGGCAGGGTATGAGCTGGGTCGGTCTCGACGACGTGGTGGGCGCCTTCCATCACGCGCTGTTCGACGAACGGATCGCCGGCCCGGTCAACGTCGTCGCACCGGAGCCGGTCTCGAACGCGGCCTTCACCACGGCGCTGGGCCGGGCCGTGCACCGTCCGGCGCTGATCCCGGTTCCGGCCTTTGCGGTCCGCGTGCTGCTCGGCCGGCAGATGGCCGACGAGACGGCGCTGTCCAGCGCCTGGGTCCGGCCGACCCGCCTCGACGCGGCCGGCTACCCGTTCCGCCACCGCACCCTCGACGCCGCGCTCGCCCACTACCTGCCGTGAGCCGCCGGCGGCGTCCCGGCCGGGTGGACGCGCGGCCGGTATAGACTCCCCCGGGATGCAGGTCCATCGGGTCTGGCCCGGCCATCCCTCACCGCTCGGCGCCACCTGGGACGGCTCGGGCGTCAACTTCGCCATCTACTCGGCGCACGCCAGCGCCGTCGAGCTCTGCCTCTTCGACTCGCCCTACGCCGATCGCGAGCAGGCGCGGCTGCCGCTGCGCGAGTGCACGCACCACGTCTGGCACGGCTACGTCCCCGGTCTCATGCCGGGCCAGCCTGTACGGCTATCGCGTGACCGGGCCGTGGGCGCCCGGCGCCGGGCACCGCTTCAACAGCGCCAAGGTGCTGTTCGATCCCTACGCGCGGGCGGTCGGCCGCCGCATGCGCTGGCACGACTCGTTGCTCGGCCACACCGCCAACGCCCCGCAGGCCCGGACTCGCAGGACAGCGCCCCCTGGGCGCCGCTCGCCGCGGTCGTCGACGGCGGCTTCGCCTGGGGCGACGATCATCCGCCGGCGCACGCCGCTCCAGGACACGCGTGCTCTACGAGCTGCACGTCCGCGGCTTCACGCGCCTCCACCCCGGCGTCCCGGAGCATCTGCGCGGGTCCTACCTCGGGCTCGCCTCGCGAGCCGGTGATCGAGCACCTGAAGTCGCTCGGGGTGACGGCCGTCGAGCTGCTCCCGGTCCACGCGCATGCCGACGAACGGCACCTGGGCGACCGCGGGCTGACCAACTTCTGGGGCTACAACACGCTCGGCTTCTTCGCGCCGGAGTCGCGCTACGGCTCCGGCTTCCAGCCGCTCGACGCCGTGCGCGAATTCAAGATGATGGTCCGGGCGCTGCACGCGGCCGGGCTCGAGGTGATCCTCGACGTCGTCTACAACCACACCGGCGAAGGCAGCCACCTCGGACCGACGCTCGCCTTCCGCGGCCTCGACAACGCGGTCTACTACCGGCTGCAGCCGGGCCACCCGGCCCAGTACGAGGACTTCACCGGCTGCGGCAACACCCTGAACGTCCGGCATCCGCAGGTGCTGCAGCTGGTGATGGACAGCCTGCGCTACTGGGTGACCGAGATGCGCGTCGACGGCTTCCGCTTCGACCTGGCGCCGGCGCTGGGGCGCGAGACGGGCAGCTTCGATCCGTCGGCGGCGTTCTTCGACGCCGTCCATCAGGATCCGGTGCTGTCGCGGGTGAAGCTGATCGCCGAGCCGTGGGATCTGGGCGAGCACGGCTTCCTGGTCGGGCGCTTTCCGGCCGGCTGGTCGGAGTGGAACGCGCGCTATCGCGACGGCCTGCGGCGCTACTGGCGCGGCGATCGCGGCCAGCTGCCGGAGCTCGCGACGCGGGTCGCCGGCAGCAGCGATCTCTACCAGGGCGCCGGCCGGCAGCCGACCGCGAGCATCAACTTCGTGACCTGTCACGACGGCTTCACCCTGCGCGACCTGGTCAGCTACACGCAGAAGCGCAACGAGGCCAACGGCGAGCACAACAACGACGGCGAGTCGAACAACCTGAGCACCAACGGCGGCGTCGAAGGGCCGACCGGCGACGCCGCCATCGAGGCCGGCCGCCTCCGCCTGGTGCGCAACTTCCTCGCCACGCTGTTCGTGTCGCAGGGCGTGCCGATGATCTGCGCCGGCGACGAGATGGGCCGGACGCAGCGCGGCAACAACAACGCCTACTGCCAGGACAACGAAGTCAGCTGGGTCAACTGGACGCTGACGCCGGCCGAACGCCAGCTCCTCGAGTTCACGCGATCGCTGATCGTCATCCGGCACGCGCACCAGGTCCTGCGCCGGCGCCGCTACTTCGACGGGCACGGGCACAATGGCGACAAGGACGTGGTGTGGTACGACCCGCGCGGGCGGGAGATGTCGCCGGCGGCCTGGAGCGAGGACACGTCCGTCGTCGGCATGCGCATCTCGGCGACCGTCGTCGACGAGCGCACCGGCCTGACCGACCCGCACGAACACGACGTGCTGGTCGCGCTCTTCAACGCCGGCCCGCTCGAGATCGGGTTCGTGCTGCCGAAGGCCGAGGGCGACGTGGGTGGCGCTGTTCGACACCAGCGACGAAACCAGCCAGGCGGCACTGGCGCCGCGCCGGTTCGTCGGTGGCGAACGCTATCGCGCTGCAGTCTCGCAGCGTGGTGCTGCTGCGGGCGGAACCGCCGTCGACCGCGCCGCCCGAGCCGCCGGTCGCCAGGCTGCGGAACCGGCCCCGCCGGCGGTCCGCCGACTTCCGCCGCTAGCGCGAAGGTCGAGCGGGCGGCAGGCGGGGCGCCGCGCGAGACGCCGCTACCGGCCGCTGCCGGCGGTGCGGACGCGCGCGAAGGGCTGCGCGCGCGGTTCGACTTCGGCCCAGCCCTCGAGGATCAGGCGGCCGCGCCACTGTTCGGCGCGTTGCCTGCAGCTCGGCGACGTCGGTCGAGACGACGCCGATCAGCTGCACGCCATCGAGCATGTAGCGCAGCTCGAAACCGATCGGGTGCGGGTGGAGCAGGCAGAACGCTTCGCGCGGTCCGTTGAGGAACCGCCACAGCACGGGCGCCGGCCCGGCGCCATCGGCGTTGGTGAGTCCGAACGAGTGGGGAGAGGCGTCTGGGCCGGGTGAGTTCGAAGGCATTGCGAGCAACCGCGAGTGCCGTCTTGAGCAAGATGGCTGCCGCTCACGCCGGCCGGGCACTCAGCCGCATCGAACGCCGTAAATTACTCATTTACAACAGTTTGCCGTGACACACCGTCAGCCGAGTCAAGCGCACACTTGTGTCGCCCTGACACGTAAAGTCTCCGCCGGGGCAGCCATTAATCCGGCTTGGACGGGCCCCGCCGTGGCGGCAGCCGGTGTCAGGCCCAGCGAAGCAGCACGGCGCCGACGGTGAAGCCGGCGCCCACCGAGGTCAGCATCACGAGATGGCCCGGGCGGAGGCGACCCTCGGCGAGCGCGTCGGCCAGGGCCAGCGGGATGGTCGCGGCGGTGGTGTTGCCGAAGCGCTCGATGTTGATCACGACCCGGGCCGGGTCGACGCCGAGCTTCTGCGAGGCCAGCTGGATGATGCGGCGGTTGGCCTGATGCGACACCAGCAGGTCGATGTCGCCCGGCGCCAGGCCGTTGCGCTCGAGCAGCCGGCGGCAGATCTCCTCGGTCTTGCGGACGGCGAACTTGAAGACGGCCTGCCCGTCCTGGTGCACGTAGTGCAGCCGCTGGTCGACGGTCTCGTGCGAGGCCGGCCGCAGGCTGCCGCCGGCCGGCATGCACAGCGCCGGGCCGCCCGACCCGTCGATCTCGGCGGCGAAGTCGATGATGCCGCCGGCGCCCGGGTCGTCGTCGGCCGGAGCGAGCACCACCGCGCCGGCGCCGTCGCCGAACAGCACGCACGTGGTGCGATCGGTGTAGTCGATGATGCTCGACATGACGTCGGCGCCGATGACCAGCGCGTGCTGGTGCATGCCGCTGGCGATGAACTGCGCCGCCGTCGCCAGCGAGTAGGTGAAGCCGGAGCAGGCCGCGCCGAGATCGAAGCCCCACGCCCTGGTGGCGCCGATCTTGTGCTGCACCAGGCAGGCCGTGCTCGGGAAGATCGTGTCGGGCGTGGTGGTGCCGACGACGATCAGGTCGATCTGATCCGGCCGCAGGCCGGCCTGGGCGATGGCCTCGCGGGCCGCCTCCGCCGCCAGGTCGGACGTGGCGACGCCGGGATCGACGACGTGCCGCTCGCGGATGCCCGTGCGCTGCAGAATCCACTCGTCGGTCGTCTCGACCAGGCGCTCGAGATCGGCGTTGGTGAGCAGCCGCGGCGGCACGTAGGTCGCGAGCGACGCGATCTTGACCCGCCGCGGGCCGGATCGGCTCACCACAGGCGGTTGTCCCGGCCGGGCGCGACCAGGCCGAAGTATTGATAGGCGAGCGCGGTCGCGACGCGGCCGCGCGGCGTGCGATCGATGAACCCGAGCTGCATCAGGAACGGCTCGTGGATGTCCTCGATGGCGTCGGGCTCCTCGCTGATGGCGGCGGCGATGGTGGTGAGGCCCACCGGCCCGCCGCCGAACTTGTCGATGATGGTGCGCAGCAGCCGGCGATCGATCTCGTCGAAGCCGTGCGCGTCGACCTCCAGCATGGCCAGCGCCGTCTGCGCCACCGCCAGCGTGATGGTCCCGTCGGCGCGGACCTGCGCGTAGTCGCGGACGCGGCGCAGCAGCCGGTTGGCGATGCGCGGCGTGCCGCGGGCCCGGCGCGACAGCTCGGTGCCGGCATCGGTCGTCGAGCGGCACGCCGAGGATCCGGGCCGAGCGGCGGACGATCTCGGCCATGTCCGACTGGGCGTAGAAGTCGAGGCGATGGACGATGCCGAAGCGGCTGCGCAGCGGCGCGGTCAGCAGTCCGGTGCGCGTCGTCGCGCCGACCAGCGTGAACGGCTGCAGCGGCACCTTGACCGAGCGCGCGCCCGGGCCCTGGCCGATGACCAGGTCGAGCTCGTAGTCCTCGAGCGCCGGATAGAGGATCTCCTCGATGGCCGGCGACATGCCGTGGATCTCGTCGATGAACAGCACCTCGCGCGCCTTGAGGCTGGTGAGGATGGCGGCCAGATCGCCCGGCTTCTCGAGCACCGGGCCGGCGGTGCTGCGGATCGGCACGCCCAGCTCGTTGCCGATGACGTGCGCCAGCGTCGTCTTGCCCAGGCCCGGCGGGCCGTAGAGCAGCACGTGATCGAGCGCCTCGCCGCGCTGCCGCGCCGCCTGGATCGACACCAGCAGGTTCTCGCGGATGCGATCCTGCCCGATGTACTCGTTCATCGTGCGCGGGCGCAGGCCGGCGTCGTCCTGGCGCTCGTCGTCGGCGGCGGCGCCGCCGACCAGCCGCGGCGGGATCGGCTCGGGTCCGGTCATCGCGACAGCTGCCGCAGCGCGTGGCGCAGCAGATCCTCGAACGTCGCGTCGCCGGCCGCGCCCTTGACGACGGCATCGACCGCCTTGTCGACGGCGGCCGGCTGGTAGCCGAGGTTGACGAGCGCCGAGACGACGTCGCCGCGCGAGCCGTCGGCGGCGGTCGGACGGCGCCGGCGTCGCGGCGTCGACCTTCGGCAGGCGATCGCGCAGCTCGAGCGTCATGCGCTCGGCCGTCTTGCGGCCGACGCCGGGAATGCGGGTGAGGCGGGTCACGTCGCCCTGCTCGACGGCGCGGACGAAGTCGGCGGACTCGATGCCCGAGAGCACCGACAGCGCCAGCTTCGGGCCGATGCCGTTGACGCCGATCAGGCGCTCGAACAGGTCGTGCTCGAGCGCGGTGGCGAACCCGAACAGCGCGATCTGATCCTCGCGGACGTGGGTGTGGATGCGCAGCGTCACCGCCGCACCGGTCTCGCCGGCCTGGTAGAACGTCGACACCGGCACCTGGACGTCGTAGCCGACGCCGTGGACGTCGACGATCAGGCGGCTGGGATGCTTCTCGAGCAGGTGGCCGCGCAGCACTGCGATCATCGCGGCTAGACCACCTTGTAGTCGCGCCAGCTGCGCGGCAGCGCGGGCGAACCGGGCGGGCGCGGCGCGGCGTCGGGGATGGCGGCGCCGTTGGCGAGGCCGCTGGTGTGCACGTGGCAGATGGCCACGGCGAGGGCGTCCGAGGCGTCGAACGGCTCCGGCGGCTCGGCGAGGCCGAGGAGCAGCGTCACCATGTGCTGCACCTGATGCTTCTCGGCGCGGCCGTAGCCGACGACGGCGCGCTTCACTTCGGCCGGCGCGTATTCGGTGATGAGGAGCCCGGCCTGCGCCGCGGCCAGCAGGGCGACGCCGCGGGCGTGCCCGAGCTGCAGCGCGCTGCGGGCGTTGACCGCATGGAACAGCGATTCGACGGCGACGGCGTCGGGACGGCACTCGGCGAGGATCTCGACGAGCGCGGTGTGGATGTGACGGAGCCGTTCGGGAAAGGCGGCGCGGGCCGGCGCCTTGATGGCGCCGCAGCACACCAGGCGGTGCCGGCTGCCGTCGCTCTCGACGCAGCCGAACCCGGTGCAGACCGAGCCGGGATCGATCCCGAAGATCCTCACGCCAGCGAGGCCTCGATCTCCTTTTCCTCGATGTCGAAGTTCGACCAGACCTTCTGGACGTCGTCGTGGTCGTCGAGCGCGTCCATCAGCCGCACCATCTGCCTGCGCGGTCTTGCCTTCGAGCTTGGTCAGGTTCTTCGGCAGCATCGCGATGGCCGCGCTGTCCGGCTCGACCAGCTTGCGGACGGCCTCGCGACACGATGTCGAAGACGGCCGGAGCCGACAGATGACTTCCCAGTGCTCGCCGTCGTCGCGGAGGTCGTCGGCGCCGGCGTCGAGCGCCGCCGCCATCAGCGTCTCCTCGTCGACCTTCGACTTCTCGATGACGATGTAGCCCTTGCGGTCGAACATCCAGGCCACGCTGTTCTCGGCGCCGAGGTTGCCCCCGTGCTTGCCGAACATGTGGCGGATCTCGCCGACGGTGCGGTTGCGGTTGTCGGTGACCGTCTCGACGATCACCGCCGCGCCGCCGGGGCCGTAGCCCTCGTAGGTGACCTCCTCGTAGCTGACGCCCGGTTCCTCACCCGTGCCGCGACGGATCGCGCGCGCGATGTTGTCGTTGGGCATGTTCGCCGATTTGGCGTCGGCGACGATGGTGCGGAGCCGCGGGTTCATCGCGGGGTCACCGCCGCCGACCCGGGCGGCGACGGTCAGTTCCTTGATGATGCGCGTGAAGATCTTGCCGCGCTTGGCGTCGAGGGCACCCTTCTTGTGCTTGATGGAGTGCCACTTGGAATGGCCGGACATGGCCGGCGATCTTAGCAGTGGCGACCGTCGGTGTCACCGCTCGAGTGGCCGGCGGGCGACGATGACCCAGGTATCGGCCCGGTCGTCCCATCCCTGGCCGTCGTAGTCGCCGAGAACGGCCTGGATCTCGAAGCCGGCCCGTTCGAGGCGCCGCCGGAGCGTCGGCAGGTCGACCGTCCGGAAGGACAGCGAGAAGCGCCGGCTCGGTCTTCGCCCGGCCGCGGCCCTCGATGAACTCCTGGTCGAACGTGGTCAGCCGCCGCTTGCGGTCCTGGCGCACGGTTTCGACGAGCTGGATCGGCTGGCCGGTCGGCCCCGAGCCCTTCAGCGTCAGCCGGCGCTCGTATTCGCTCCAGCGCGGCACGTCGGGCACCAGGTCGATGCCGAAGAGCGCGCCGGGCCGGAGCACGCGGTGGACGGCGGCCAGGGTGCGGCGCAGGTCGGCTTCGCGGGTCAGCGATTGCAGGATGCCGTACGGCGCCATGACCAGGCCGAACGTCCCCGAGCGCCACGGCAATTCCCGGATGTCGCCGCGGACGAGGGCGGCCCGGAGACGCGGGGCGCCCGGTCCCGGACGGGCCTTGGCCCGGGCCAGCTTGGCGCGGGCCCGGTCCAGCATCGGCGTCGATCGGTCGATACCGACGATGCGCCGGCCGTCGCGGGCGATGGGCACCAGGACGCGGCCGGTGCCGCAGCCCAGTTCGAGCACCCGGCCCTTGGCGCGCGCCGCGAGGCCGCGCCAGAACGAGACGTCGCGGCGGCCGACGGTGCGGGCGTTCTCCCAGTCGTAGAACGCCGCGTACTCGTCCCAGCCGTGCCAGCCCTCAGCCACGGCGCCCTGGCTTTCGTCCGGCAGGAGCCGCGGGTCGGGCGCCCTCTGGGCGCGCGGCCCGATCGCCTGCCACAGGTGGCGGCGGTGGCGCCTCCGGACCGCGTTGTGCGATGGTCACGATCAGCATCGTGTTCTGGATCTCGAGGAAGCCCGGCCCGGCACTCGTCCGCCTCCTTGGCGTAGCGGTCGAACGCCTTGGCGAGCGCCCGGCCCGCCTCCTCGGCGAGCGTGCCCCGGGCGGCCTCGACGGCGGCGGTGATAGCCGCCCGCCGTTCGTCCCAGACGCGCGGCACCGGCGCGCCGGCCCGGGTCAGCGAGACGGGCACCAGGTGCACGCCCAGAACCTCGAACCCGGCGGTCGCGCAGCAGGCGCGGCACCCGAGGCCCGATCGACGGATCGGCGTCCTCGCCGGCGGCCTCCTCGACCAGCGAATAGAACTCGGTGGCGTGGGCGAAGACCTCGTGCCCGGACGCCGGATCGCTGAACCAGTAGCGGGCCGCGTTGTCCGGCTCGGCGAGGACCAGGCGCCCGCCAGGACGAAGCACCCGGCGCAGGTTGTCGATCACCACGCGCGGCGTCGGCACGTGCTGCAGCACCGCGACCGCGAACGCCGCGTCGAAGCTCTCCGGCGCGAACGGCAGGCGGGCGGCGTCCGCCGTCGCGAGCTCCGCGGCGACGCCCTGCTCGCGCATCGCTCGTCGGGCGTCACGCAGCCGCGCCTGCACCAGGTCGACGCCGACGAAGTGCACGCCACCGGGCTGGAGCGCCGAGAGGATCAGCTCGGCGGTCCCCGCCCCGCAGCCGACGTCGAGGACGCGCTCGCCGGCCTGCGGCAGCAGCGCTTCCTGGAGGAACGCGGTGAAGGTCGCGTCCCACCAGCGGTCGCGCAGGTGCTTGAGCGTGAACGACGTCAGCGCGTCGATGTCGCGGGGCATGCAGGGCCTGTCGCGCTGAGGGCTAGTCGAGCGAGGCCCACTCGCCCGGCACGATCGGGCGCGTCCGCGGCAGGCGTCCGAGGTAGGCGAGCCGGCCCATCGCCGCCAGGATCCCCAGGAACACGGCCAGCTTGACGCTGTCCCACAGCACCGTCCGCGGCAGCAGCAGATAGAGAATCCAGACCACCGACTGCGCCACCGCGACCGCCCACACCGTGCCGTAGAAATAGCGGCGCTCGTGCCCCTCCCCCGCCGTCGACGCCTTGACCCGTGGCAGCAGGCCCAGCGCCCCGAGCGTCCACACCGACCCGGCCAGCGGGAAGTAGGCGTAGCGGTAGATCTCCTTCAGCATCCAGGTGCCGGTCGCGATCGCCACGACGAGGCCGACGATGTTCAGCACCGCGAACGCCACCGCCTCGCCCCAGGCCACCGTGTAGCAGATGCGACGGTAGATGGGGTTCGGCCGATCCTCGGTGAAGCGGATGATGTAGGGCGCCGGCTCACAGCCGGGCAGCCGGCCGCGCAGCCCGAAATAGCCGGTCACGGCCATCACGACGCCGAGCCAGATCGTCATCCGGGCGTCGAAGCCGCGCTCGAACAGGTCGAACGTCAGCGGTCCCGGGGCGATGAAGAACACGAAGATCCAGATCGGCCAGTGGTTGACGCGGTAGTAGGTCTTGTTCCGAGTCCGGACACGGCGATCGTGGGCGAACTCGACGGGGATCTGCTGCACGGGAGGCATTAAACCAGAGTCAGTGGCCGGAGGCCGAATCGGGGTCGCGATCGGGCGCGGTTTCCCAGGTGTAGGGGCGCTTGCCGACCCACCGCTCGAACCACTCCAGTTCGACGTTGATCTTGGTGAGCTGGTGGCGCAGTTCGAGGAAGCCATGCGGCTCGCGCGGCGCCACGTACAGAGTCGTGGGCACGCCGAGGCTCTTGAGGGCGCGGTGCATCTCGATCGATTGCGCCAGCGGCACCCGCGGATCCTTCTCGCCGACGATGAAGATGGTCGGCGTCTTCACCTTGGCGACGTCGCGGATCGGCGAGTGCTCCCAGTAGACGTCCAGCGGCGCGCCGGCCTGCCACGGCGTGCCGCCGAACCACGGCGTGCGATACGAGCGCACGTCGCTCTGCGCGTACATCGACACCCAGTTGGCCGCCCCGGCGCCGGACGACGCAGCCTTGAAGCGATCGGTGAAGGTGATCAGCTTGTTCGTCATGTGCCCGCCGGCGCTCCACCCCATCTTGATCAGGCGATCGGGGTCGGCGATGCCGCGGGCGATCAGCGCATCGACGCCGGCGAGGACGTCGAGGTGCGCGTTCTTGAAGTAGTGGCCGACCATGTCGCGCAGGAACGGATCGCCGTAGCCGGTGCTGCCGCGGTAGTTCGGTTTCAACACGGCGTAGCCGTGCGCGGCGAGCACGGCGGTGTAGCTGCTCCAGGCGCCGAAGCCGAAGCGATCCGACGACGCCGGGCCGCCGTGCGTCTGCACGACGAGCGGCACCCGCGTCCCGGCGACGTAATCCAGTGGATAGGTGAGCAGGCCCTCGATGGTGGCGCCGTCGGCCCCGGTCCAGGTGATCGCCTCGACCCGCGGCAGGCGAAACGTCTTCGCCAGATCGTCGAAGACGTGCGTGACCCGCTTGGTCGGACCGGCCGCGCCGAGCACGCGGAGATCGCCGGCGTTCGACGGCTCGTCGAGGCCGAACACGTGCGCGTCCGGCCCCTCGAAGTGGCGCCACCCGAGCACGGTGTGATCGCCGCTGGTGAGCGCGCGCGGCGCGCCGCCGGCGGCGGGCACGGCGAACAGCTGCGTCCTGACGCCCGTGTTGGCGACGAAGTAGATGGTCCTGCCGTCGGCGGCCCACTCCGCCCGCTCGACCTCGTGGGTGAAATCGGCCGGCGTGACGAGGCGTGGCGTCCCGCCGGCCGCGGCGACGGCGAAGACCTTGCCGTTGTGATAGCCCTCGAGCCGGGCGTTGGCGGCCGCCGTGAAGAGCACCTCGGTGCCGTCGGGCGACAGCGTCGGCGCGCTCTCGGCGATGGTGTTCGTCGTGACCCGGACCGGGCGCTGGCCATCGGCGTCCATCAGCCAGATCTCGCCGCGCTCGGCCGATCCGAACAGCGGATCGGGCAGCCGCTGATGCACGACGCGGCGACCGTCGCGCGACACCTCGAAGGCCCCGATGGTGAAGTCGCCGCCGGTCACGCGGGCGACGCGCCCGACCGGCGGGCGGCTCGCGCCCCCGGTCGAGGGCGAGGCCGTCGACGGCAACTCGACGCGCCACAGATGAACGTGCTTGAAGTCCTCGTCGAAGGCGTAGACGTCGTCCTTGGCCTTCTCGCGCGCCCGCTCGGCCGCCGTCTTCGCCTCAGGCGCCAGAAACAGCAGCGCCCGGCCGTCGGGCAGCCAGGCGAGCGCGGTCGGCGCGGTGTCGTGCGCGGTGAGGCGCGTCGCTTCGCCGCCGGCGACCGCCAGGAGGTAGATCTGGGCGACGTCGTCGCCGGATCGCTTGGCGATGAACGCGAGGCTGCGCCCGTCGGGCGACCAGCGCGGGCTCATTTCGCCATCGACGCCGGCGGTGAGCTGCGTGGTCTCGCCCGTGGCGACCAGCGCGCGCCACACGTGCGGGATGCGCTTGTTGGCGTGCCAGTCGGCGTCGGACCGCAGGAAGACGACCTGGGCGCCGTCCGGCGACAGCTGCGGATCCGACAGCCGCGGCACGTCGATCAGGTCGACGGCGGTCATCGGCCGTGGCGAGGCGGCTGACGGCTGCGCACCGGCCGACGCACCGGAGACGAGGACCGCGACGACGGCGAGCGCGGGCAGCACCCGCGGGGCGGTCATCATCATGAGACCGGCGTGCCGGCCGGCTCGGCGGCGGCGCGCTCGGCGAGGAACGCGAGAAAGCGCCGGATACGGGTCGCGTTGCGCCCGGCGTCGGCGGTGTCGTCGCGGGCGCTCGAGCGCACGTCGACGCGGCTGCCGGCGGGGTGCGGCGTCACCCGCACGACGATGTCGTCGATCCGCCCGAACAGGAGCGTGGCATCGGACGCCTCGAGCCGACCGAGGTTGCCGAAGCCGATGTCCTGCGCCAGCACCGTCCAGCCCTCGGCCCGCGCCGTATCGGCGGCCATGGCCAGGACGCGTGGCGGCGGCGCCTCGACGACCAGCGGGCGCAGGTCGCCATACGACGCGCGCTGCTGGCGAGCGACGGCGTCGCCGGCGTAGACGACGGCATTCGCCGGCGGCACGCGCAGCCTGGCGACGGCGACGTAGCGCGGCGGGTTGTCGAGGTCGGTGGTCACGTCGTGGATGGGCGGAGCGGTTCGCGCGGCGATCCAGGTCCGGACGGGCACCGCCGCTGCGGCGATCGCGAAGGCGACGGTCACCATCCCGCGGCCGATGCGTCCCGACTGCCGCATCCCCGCCACCGCCATCAGCGATGGCGACCAGCGCCAGCGGAATCGCGCCCCGGAAGATGCCCTCGGCGACGCCGGGCGGAAGGAGGCCGGCGTGGGCCGCCAGCGGACTCGCGACGGCGGCCAGGATGGCCAGCATCGCCGCACGGGCTCCCGGCAAGCGCGACGTGCGGGTGGCTGGCGACGCCCCGGAGATGGTGGCCGGATCCGCGGGGCGCTCGCTCACGGGGCGACTACCAGGCGCCGAGCAGCTGCTGCCAGCCGTCGGTCGGCTGCACCGCCGGGCGGAGCCGGCGCGCTGCGGCCTGGCCCGGCTGTGCCGGCACGGCCGCCGTGCAGGCGCCGGTCCGCAGGTAGACGAACGCCTCCTTCAGCGAGGCCTCTTCGACGTCGCCGAGCGGTCGATCGAGCGCATCGCCGGCAGCGCAGGTCGCCGGCAGGCCGTCGAAGTAGTCGGCCTCGCCCTGCGAGTTCTTGAGGACGAATGAGACGGCGTTCAGCACCTTGTCGCAGAACGGGAGCCCGTACTGGCCGACCGGCTTGCCGAAGGTGCGATCGCCGATGACGACGACCGGGAGGTAAGGCCGCAGGCCGTTGACGATCAGCTCGCTGGCCGAGGCGGAGGCCCGGGTCGTGATCACGACGAGGCGGTTCAAGGTCGAGCGCGTTCGGCTTGGTTTCGAACCGCAGCTGCCGATTGAGCTCGCGATGGCGATCGTTGTGGACGTACTCGGCCAGGACCTTGCCGGTGGTGCGCTCGCCGCCAATCAGGCTGGCGAGATGCTGGGCCACGCTGACGAGACCGCCGCCGTTGTAGCGCAGGTCGAGCACCAGCTCGGTGGCGCCGGCGTCCCGCAAGGCCGTGAACGCCTCGTCGAGGGCCGCGACCGATGGATCGACGAAGTTCCGGAACACGATGTAGCCGACCTTGCGGCCGTCCACTTCGTAGAGCTTCGTCAGCGAGACGGTCGGGATGGTGACGACGCGCTTCGCGAGCCTCGCCTGTCGATCCGGCCCTTCCAGCGGGCGCCACTCGAGCGCCACCTCGACGCCCTCTTCGGCGGCGCCGAAGGCCGACGACAAGTCGCTCGCCGCGCTCAAGTCGGCGACCGTGCGGCCGTTGATGGCCAGAAGACGATCGCCGCGCTTGAGGCCGGCTTCGGCAGCCGGGCTGTTCGGGAAGACCTCGGACACCCGCATCTCGAGGCCGTCGAACGGCGTCGTCATCCCGAGCCCGACGAACTGGCTGGCGGAATAGAGGGCGTCCTGATCGGCGCGATTGGCGATGTAGGAGTAGGTGGTGTCGAGCGGCTTGAAGCGGACCGCCTCGAGATAGGCCTGCGGCGAGGCGAAGGTCGCCGGGTTCAGGGACGGCAGCTCACGATTCCAGTAGTAGTACTCGACCAGGGCGTCGCGGACGAACCGGTTCTGGGTCTGGACGCTGCAGGTCGACTGCGCTTCGGCCCGCCCGGAGGGCGACACCGCGGCGGCGACGGCGAGGCACACGAGGGCGAAGGAAAAGCGTTTCGGCATCGGATCGCCTTGCACGGATCGGCACAGCTGGCGTGGCATTCCAGGGTAGCACGGCCGGCTAGTGGAAAACGATGGGGACCAGCCAGCTCACCAGGGCGACGATCACGACGAAACCGGCCACGTCGAGCACGACGCCGTAGCGCATCATCGCGGTCAGCGGCACGTGGCCCGAGCCGTAGACGATGGCGTTCGGCGGCGTCGAAATGGGCATCATGAAGCCCATGCTGGCGCCCAGGGTGGCGGCCAGGGCGGGCGCCAGGGGATCGAGGCCGGACGCCCTGGACACGGCGATGGCGACCGGGACGATCATGTTGGCCGAAGCCGTGTTCGAGGTCGTCTCGGACAGCACGATGGCCACCGCCGTGAACAGGACGACGAGGCTGAACGTGGTCGGCGCCGGCGTCCACGACGTCAGGCCCTCGCCGATGGCGCGGGCCAGGCCGGTCGTGAAGGCCAGATCGCCGAGCGCCAGGCCGCCGCCGTAGAGCAGCACGATGCCCCACTCGATGCGGGACGCCTGATCCCAGGTCAGCGTGAACTGCCGCTTGGCCCAGTTGATGGGCAGCAGGAACAGCAGCGTCGCGCCGAGCATCGCCGCGACCGACTCCGGCACGGACGCCTGCCACCCGCGGGCAAAGGCGGACTCGCTCTGCCCGACGGCGGCGAACAGGCCGGGCGCGATCCACAGCAGGACCGTGATCCCGAACGCGATGAGCACGTTGCGCTCGCCGCGGGTGAGCCGGCCGAGCCGCTGCAGTTCCGCGGCGACGACCGCCCGGCCGCCGCTCGACAGCTGGAGACCGCGGCCGCAGGCCCAGACGAACATCGTCGCGACCACCGCGAAGAGGATCAGGGCGGCCGGCAGGCCGATCGCCGTCCATTCGAGGAAGGTGATCTTGCGGCCGCCGACGCGCTCGATGAGCCCGATGCCGATCAGGTTCGGCGGCGTCCCGACCGGCGTCGCGAGACCGCCGACCGAGGCCCCGAACGACGTGATCAGCATCATGCCGAGGGCAAAGCGCCGGGCGGCGGGCGAGCGGCCGCCCGCGCTCTCGCCGCCGGCTCCGGCCGTGTCGTCGCGATCGCCCGTTCCGACGACGTGCGCCGCCATGGCCAGGCCGATCGGATACATCATCGCGGTCGTGGCGACGTTGCTGATCCACGCCGAGATGAAGGTGGTCACGGCGCCGTAGACGACCAGGGCCCGGCCGGCGCTCGAGCCGACGAAGCGCGAGGCCAGGGCGGTGAAGGCGATGCGGCGATCCAGGCGGTGGACGAACATCGCCTCGGCGAGCATGAAGCCGCCGATGAAGACGAAGACCACCGGATCGGCGAACGAGGTGAACACCTGGCGGGCCGGCGCGACCTGCAGCACGACCGCCAGAATCGGGCCGAGGATGGCGGTGATCGCCAGCGGCAGCGATTCGCAGACCCACAGGACGACGACCGCGGCGAGGATCGCGGCCAACCGGTGCGCCGGGGCGGCGATGCCGAGCGGCGCGACCAGCAGCGCGACGAAGACGAGCGGCGCGAGGACGAAGCCGGCGGTCCGGCGGACGCGCTCGACCCGGACTTCGACGTCCGAGAAGCGCTCGACCGGGTCGGCTGGAGCGAGATCCATGGAGGACGCTCATCTTCCTCGACGGACGCCCGGCTCGACAAGTCGCTTCCGGGCTCGGTGTGGCGGCAAGCATCGCGCGCGCGCCGGCGACGGCCTAGAATGCGGCGTGGCCCACCGCACCCTTCTCAAGCCCTACCTCGTCACCAACGGGCGCAAGTTCCGGCTGCGTGACGTCGATCCCGCCGACACCGGCGGCCTGCCCGCCGAGATGAAGGACCGCGCCAAGGGGTTGCTCCAGGAGGGCACCAAGCGCCTGGCCGCGCTCCAGGAGAAGCTCTACGCCCAGGATCGCTGGGGCGTGCTCGCTGATCTTCCAGGCGATGGACGCCGCCGGGAAGGACGGCGCCGTCGAGCACGTCATGTCCGGCGTCAACCCGCAGGGCTGCCAGGTGCACGCCTTCAAGGCGCCGTCGGCCGAGGAGCTCGATCACGACTTCCTGTGGCGAACGTCCCGGGCGCTGCCGGAACGCGGCCGCATCGGCATCTTCAACCGGTCGTACTACGAGGAAGTGCTGATCGTCCGCGTCCACCCGACCATCCTGGCCGGCCAGCGGCTGCCGGCAGCCGTCGTCAGCAAACGCATCTGGAAGGAACGGCTCGAGGACATCGCCGCGCACGAGCGCTATCTCGCCCGCAACGGCTACGTGATCCGCAAGTTCTTCCTGCACGTGTCAAGGGCCGAGCAGAAGCGGCGCTTCCTCGCTCGCATCGACACGCCCGAGAAGAACTGGAAGTTCCAGGCCAGCGACGTCCGCGAGCGCCAGCACTGGAAGGCCTACATGGCGGCCTACGAGGACGCCATCCAGCGGACCGCCACGGCCGAGGCGCCGTGGATCGTCGTGCCGGCCGACCACAAGTGGTTCACGCGCCTGGTCGTGTCGAACGCCATCGTCGACGCGCTCGAGAGCCTCGACCTGCGGTTTCCCACCATCGACGACGCCCGGCGGGTCGAGCTCGCGGAGGCGCGCAAGCAGCTCCTGGCCGAGTAGCGGCGCGCCGACGGCTGCAACGTTGGGGGCGCTCCGCCACCAGCGCGGTGGCAGAACGGCAGGGATCGCCGTACAAACGAAAAGGCCCGAGGCAAACGCCTCGGGCCCTTTCAGAGAATTATTCCCGGCAGTGACCTACTCTCCCACAAGGCTTCCCTTGCAGTACCATCGGCGGTAGAAGGCTTAACTTCCGTGTTCGGAATGGGAACGGGTGTGACCCTTCTCCTATAGCCACCGGGAAACTGTTGCACGCGCAGTCGCGTGCGATCGCCAGATTGCGATCGACACAGGAACAAGTTCCTGCGCCGACAGGGCCGCCGGAATACCCGGCCGGTCCGCGTCGAACTGGGGAGCAGCCTATCTCCGGCTGCTGCATGCTCTTCGCCGCAATGTCAAAAATCGTGTCGACAACTGAACACCCTGCAAACGGCAGCTTCCGCCACGAACCGAAGGAAATATGGTCAAGCCTCACGGCTGATTAGTACCAGTAAGCTTAGAGTGTCGCCACTCTTACACACCTGGCCTATCACCTGGTAGTCTTCCAGGAGCCTTCAGGGGTATCACTACCCAGGGAGATCTCATCTTGAGGAGCGTTTCACGCTTAGATGCCTTCAGCGTTTCTCGCTTCCGCACGTAGCTACCGAGCGCTGCCCCTGGCGGGACAACTCGTACACTAGAGGTGCGTCCAACCCGGTCCTCTCGTACTAAGGTCAGGTCCTCTCAAATCTCCTGCGCCCATGGCAGATAGAGACCGAACTGTCTCGCGACGTTCTAAACCCAGCTCACGTACCGCTTTAACCGGCGAACAGCCGGACCCTTGGAACCTGCTACAGCTCCAGGATGCGATGAGCCGACATCGAGGTGCCAAACCTGGGCGTCGATGTGAACTCTTGGCCCAGATCAGCCTGTTATCCCCGGCGTACCTTTTATCCGTTGAGCGATGGCCCTTCCATGCGGAACCACCGGATCACTAAGGCCTGCTTTCGCACCTGCTCGACTTGTTTGTCTCGCAGTCAAGCTCGCTTATGCCTTTGCACTCTATGGCTGATTTCCAAACAGCCTGAGCGAACCTTCGCACGCCTCCGTTACAGTTTAGGAGGCGACCGCCCCAGTCAAACTACCCACCTAGCAGTGTCCCTCACCCGGATGACGGGTGGAGGTTAGAACGCCGGAGCAGTAAGGGTGGTATCTCACCGTTGACTCCCCCAAGCCCGAAAGCCTGGGTTCAAAGTCTCCCACCTATCCTGCGCATACTGCGCCAGCATTCACTACTAAGATGTAGTAAAGGTGCACGGGGTCTTTTCGTCTAGCCACGGGCAACCGGCGTCTTCACCGGTACCACAAATTCGCAGTGCCCCTCGTTGAGACAGCGCCCAGATCGTTACGCCATTCGTGCAGGTCGGAACTTACCCGACAAGGAATTTCGCTACCTTAGGACCGTTATAGTTACGGCCGCCGTTTACCGGGGCTTCAATTCAGAGCTTCGCCTTGCGGCTAACCCCTCCTTTTAACCTTCCGGCACCGGGCAGGCGTCAGACCCTATACGTCGTTTTTGACTTCGCAGAGCCCTGTGTTTTTAGTAAACAGTCGCCTGGGCCTCTTTATTGCAACTCCCTCACGCTTCAGGAGCAAGTCCATCCACGCTAGCGGAGCACCCCTTCTTCCGAAGTTACGGGGCCAATTTGCCGAGTTCCTAAACGAGGGTTCTCACTTGCGCCTGAGGATTTTCTCCTCACCTACCTGTGTCGGTTTGCGGTACGGGTACCCAAAACACTCCTTAGAGGCTTTTCTCGGCAGCGTGGCGTCGATGACTTTATGAGTCCGAAGACTCTCGCTTCGGCACCTCAGGA
>CAVRKP010000008.1:0-1235000 GCA_963721565.1 Vicinamibacterales bacterium | reverse complement strand
AGACGAGCTCCTTTGACGGGCTTACGGGAGCGCCCATACTAGGCAGGGGTTGGGCCTGAGTCAAGGCGTCAGGACGCCAACTCGACGGTAGGGGCAGCTCGCTAGCGCTGGACCAGCTTGACGAACTGACGGGCGCCGACCTGGAGCAGATAGGTCCCCGGCCCCGGCACCTTCCAGCCGAAATCGACGACCTTCACGCCGTCGATCTTGACCCCGCCCTGCTTGATCTTCCGCGTCGCCTCACTGCCCGACTCCGCCAGGCCGCACTTGGCCAGGATGCGGTTGAGGCCGTCACCCGCGTAGACGGTGGTGGAGGCGTCGCCGTCCGGGGCAGCGCCGGCCACGACCTCGACCTCGCGCACGGCGTCCGGCGCTTCCTTCTTGACGAAGATGCGGTCGAATTCGGCTTCCGCCGCCGCCGCCGCGTCGGCCGAATGGAAGTCGGTGATGATCGCCTTGGCCAGGTCCACCTTGGCGCGCCGGGGATGGACGGCACCGCTGGCGACATCCGCCTTCAGCGCGGCGATGTCGGCCGGGGTCCGGTCGGTCAACAGATCGTAGTAGGTCCACATCAGCTCGTCGGACACCGACATGAGCTTGCCGAACATCACCCCCGGGGCCTCGGTCACGCCGACGTAATTGCCGAGGCTCTTCGACATCTTCTCGACGCCGTCGAGACCGACCAGCAGCGGGACCGTCATGACCACCTGCGGCGGCAGCTCGAAAGCCGGCATGATGTCGCGGCCGACGTTCAGGTTGAACAGCTGATCGGTGCCGCCCATTTCGACGTCCGCCTTCAGGAACACGGAATCGTAGGCCTGCGACATCGGGTACATGAACTCGTGCAGGGCGATGGGCTGGCCGCTGTCGTAGCGCTGGCGGAACTCGCGACGCTCGAGCATCTGGGCCACGTTGTAGCGGGCCAGCAGCCGCACCCAGTCGTAGCTGGTGAGCGGGCTCAGCCACCGGCTGTTGAAATCGACGACCGTCTTCTCCGCATCGAGCAGCTTGAACACCTGCTGCTTGTAGGTCTCGGCGTTGGCGTCGATGGCTTCGCGGGTCAGCGGCGGCCGGGTCTTCGAGCGGCCCGTGGGGTCGCCGATGAGCCCGGTGAAATCGCCAATCAGGAAGACCACGCGGTGGCCGAGATCCTGGAAGTGCTTCATCTTCCGGATCAGGACGGTGTGGCCCAGGTGCAGGTCCGGCGCGGTCGGATCGAAGCCGACCTTCACGGTGAGCGTGCGTCCCCGCCTTGGCCGCGCGCTCCAGCTTGCCGCGCAGGTCTTCGCGCCGGACGACGTCCACGCACCCCTTGGTCAGGTAGGCCAGCTGCTCGTCGAGGCTCATCGGCGGTCACTATATATGCTGGGGGTCGCGTCCAGGCGGCCGACGGCTCCGCACATGCGCGTCTTCCTCGCCGTCGATTTGCACGACACGCTCGGACGCGGCGCACGAGTGGGGACGCGCCGTCGCTCGCACGCTCGGCCGCGCGACGCGCTCGGCCCTGTCGTGGGTGCCGGCCGCGCGGATCCACGTCACGCTGCACTTCTTCGGCGAGATCGATCGGGCGGCGCTGGCGACGCTGCGCGCCGCGCTCGGCGATCGCGTGGCCGAGCCGCCCTTCGAGGTCACGTTGCGGGCCGGCGGCATCTTCCCGGCAACGGGCCGGCCGCGGGTGCTGTGGCTCGGGACCGACGCCGGCTCCGATCCGCTGACGCGGCTGCACGCCTGGATCCAGCCGCGCGTGGTCGGCATCGGGCAGCCGGATCGAGTCGGCGTCTACGCGCCGCATGTGACGATCGCGCGCATCCGCCGCGATCCGGTCACGGGTCGCCGGCAGGATCCGCGAGGCCGTGGCGCAGACGCCGCCGCCGGCCGGCGAGCGCCGATCGACGCGGTCACGCTGTTCGAGAGCGTCGCGTCCGCGACGGGCCCGTGCTACGTGCCGCTGGCGCGATCGCGCTCGCGGCCGACGATGACAGCGACAGCGGCGTAGCCGGCGGAGGCGAGGCCTCGGAGCTGAGCGGCATCGCCGGCGCAGCCCGCCATGGTCAGAGACGACGCGGCGGCCGTCGATGCGCCAGCCGCCGGCCAGCACCTTGGCGATCGCGGCCGGGTAGATGCGGTGCTCCTCGACGAGGATGCGCGCGGAGAGCCGCTCCTCGGTGTCGCCGTCCTCGACCGGCACCGCCGCCTGCATGACGATGGGACCGGCATCGAGCTCGGCGGTCACGAAGTGGACGGTGGCGCCCGAGATCCTGACGCCGTGTGTCCACGCCTGATGCTGCGCGTCGAGACCGGGGAACGCCGGCAGCAGCGACGGATGCACGTTGAGGATCGCGTCGGGAAACGCCGCGACGAACGCCGGCGTGATCAGGCGCATGTAGCCGGCCAGGCAGACCAGCTCCACGCCGTGGCCGCGCAGCACCGCGACGATCGCGGCGTCGCAGGCCTCGCGCGATGCGTGGTCCTTGGGCGAGACGACGGCGGTGGGAATGCCGGCCGCGGCGGCGCGCTCGAGCCCCGGCGCCCCGGCGCGGCTGGAGACGACCACCGCGATGGTGGCGTCGAGGCGGCTCGCGGCGATCGCCTCGCCGATCGCCAGCATGTTGCTCCCGCGACCGGAAATCAGGATGCCGAGACGGCGCGGGGCAGCCATGGGTCAGTCGCGGTAGCGGACGGTGCGGTCGCCGGTGACGATGACGCCGACGACCGACGCGCCGCGTCTCGCCCGCGGCACGCAGTCCCGACTGCAGGCGATCGACGTCGCCGGGCGCGACCACGGCCAGCAGGCCCATGCCCATGTTGAACGTGCGCCAGGCGTCCTCGCGCGGCACGCCGCCGGCGCCCACCAGCCACGCGAACAGCGGCGGCACGGTCCAGCCGCGGCGGTCGATCTCGGCGCTCGTGCCCTCGGGCAGCACCCGCGGCAGGTTGTCGGTGACGCCGCCGCCGGTGATGTGCGCCAGCCCCTTCAGCAGCCCCGTGCCGAGCAGCGGGCGAATCACCGGCAGGTAGGAGCGGTGCGGCGCCAGGAGGGCCGCGCCCGCCGTCGTCCCGAGGTCGGCGACCGGGCTCGCCACCGTCAGGCCGAGGTGCTCGAAGACGATCCGGCGGGCCAGCGAATAGCCGTTCGTGTGCAGGCCGCTCGAGGGCAGGGCGACGATCACGTCACCCGGCGAGATCGCCTTGCCGTCGATCATCCGATCCGTGCGGACGGCGCCGACGATGAACCCGGCGAGATCGTATTCGCCCGGCTGGTAGAAGCCCGGCATCTCGGCGGTCTCGCCGCCGAGCAGCGCGCAGCCGTTGGCGCGGCAGGCCCGCGCCATGCCGCCGACGATGGCGACGGCGACGTCGGGCGACAGCTTGCCGGTGGCGAGGTAGTCGAGGAAGAAGAGCGGCTCGGCGCCCTGGACCAGGATGTCGTTGACACAGTGATTGACGAGATCCTCGCCGACCGTGTCGTGCACGCCGCTGTCGAAGGCGACCTTCAGCTTGGTGCCGACGCCGTCGGCGCTGGCCACCAGCACGGCGTCCGGCGCGCCGAGCGATGCCAGGCTGAACAGGCCGCCGAAGCTGCCGATCTCCGACAGCACGCCCGGCGTGAACGTGCCCTTGGCGAGCGACCTGATGCGCCGTACGACCTCGTTGCCGGCGTCGATGTCGACGCCGCTCGATTGGTAGTCCATCTCGTGTCCCGCCACCCCTGTTCCGGTCGTGCGATCAGAAATCCAGCGCCGTCATGACGCGCTGGATGCGCGCGCGCGCCGGCGAGCCCGCGGGCGCCTGCCAGTAGAGGGCGCGGATCCGCGCGTAGAAGCGCTCCTCGGCCAGATCCTCGGCGAGCATGTCGAAGCCGTCGCGGACGAGCAGCAGCGCCGCCTTCGGATCGGACGCCCGGTCGAGCGCGCCGAGCACGCCGGCCGGATCGCCGACCGCCGCGCCGGCGACCGCCAGGGCAATCGGCGCCCGTACCGGATCCACCGACGGCTCGCCGATGGTGATCAGGGCGTCCCAGGCGCTGGTGCGACCGCTGCGCGCCAGCACGCCGAGGGCCTCGGCCGCCGACCGGGCCAGCTCCTGGTGGCCGAGATTCCTGATGGTGAACGTCAGCGTCTCGGTGAGGAACCGTTCGTGCGATTCGCAGTTGCGACCGAGCAGGCAGATGGCGGCGGCGAGCGCCGGCTGCCGCGGCCGCGGCGCCTTGCCCTGCTGCGCGATCACGACCTCGAGGCCCTTGGGATCGCCGATGCGGGCGAGCGCGACGACCGCGTCGTCCTGCAGCGGGCCGTCGAGCGCGGCGACCGTCGCAATCGCGGACACGGCGTAGGTCGCCTTGTGCTGGCCGAGGGCGTCGATGACCGCGCCGCGGAAGACGTCCTCACCGCGGTTCACGTCGCGGAGCAGGGCGGCACGGACGGCCGGATCGCTGCCCAGGGCGGCGAGCGCCCGCACCAGCGCCGGCCGCACGAACTCCGACACCTCGGTCTCGAGCTTGGCGATCAGTTTGGGCGCGAGCGACGGCTCCGGGTTCCACTCGAGCCAGGCGTAGGCGACCTCGCGCAGGCGGTCGTTCACGTCGTCGACCGCCGGGATCATCACGTCGCGGGTCCGCGGATCGCCGATACCGGCCAGCAGCACCAGCGCGCGGAAGCGGACGTAGCCGTCGCCGTGGCTGGTGACGGCGTTGATCAGCGCCGGCACGGCCTGCTCGGCGGGCGCCCGGCGAACCGCCGACGCCGCCGCCGTCCGGACGGCGTAATCGAGCTTGCCGAGATCGTCGATGGCGGCCGCCAGCGTCCGGGGAGCCGGGGCCTGGCCGGCGGGAGCGCCCGCGACCGGCTTTGGGCGCCCGACGCGGGCGATCGCGGCGCGACCGGCGGCGCGGGGCTGGCCGCGCGACCGGCGGCGCCGTGGCGGGTCGCGGGACCGGCGGCGGCCCGTCCGCCGGCGGCCCCTTCGGCGCGGCGCCTGCGCGAACGCCGCGCCGCCCGTCGCCGCCGCGAGGACGGCCGCGCAGAGGCCGCCCGTCACCGTTGCCAGCCGACGCGCGCGCATCCGGCTAGCCGACCTTGTCCAGCTTCAGCGCGAGCTGCAGGTACGAGTGCTTGTCGCGCGGGAATTCGACCGGGTAGGTGCCGGTGTAGCAGGACGTGCAGTACGAGCGCTGGCTCGGCGCCACCGCGCTGAGCATGCCGGGCAGGCTCAGATAGGCCAGGCTGTCGGCGCCGAGATAGGTCTGGATCTCCTCGATGGTGTGCGTCGCGGCGATCAGCTCGGACCGGCGCGGCGTGTCGACGCCGTAGAAGCACGGCGAGATCGTCGGCGGACAGCTGATCCGCATGTGCACTTCCTTGGCCCCGGCCGCCTTGATCAACTTGACGATCTTGCGGCTGGTCGTGCCGCGCACGATCGAGTCGTCGATCAGCACGACGCGCTTGCCCTCGAGGATGCTGCGGACGGCGTTCAGCTTGATCTTGACGCCGAAGTGGCGGATCGACTGCTGCGGCTCGATGAAGGTGCGGCCGATGTAGTGGTTCCGGATCAGGCCGAACCGCATCGGCGTGTCCGACTGCCTCGGAGAAGCCGACCGCGGCGCAGACGCCCGAGTCCGGGATCGGCACGACGACGTCGGCGTCGACCGGCGCCTCGCGCGCCAGCTGGCGGCCGAACTCGGTGCGCACGTCGTTGACGCTGCGGCCGAAGACGTAGCTGTCGGGGCGGGCGAAGTAGACGTGCTCGAACACGCAGTGCGCCAGCGGCTGCGGCGGGAACGGCTTGATCGACTTGACGCCCTGCTTCGAGATCATCACGACCTCGCCCGGCTCGACGTCGCGGACGTAGGTCGCGCCGATCAGGTCGAGGGCGCAGGTCTCCGAGCAGACGATGACGGCGTCGCCGAGACGGCCGAGCACGAGCGGCCGGAAGCCGTGCGGATCGCGGGCGGCGATCGAGCTGATCCTTGGTGATCATCGCCAGCGAATAGGCGCCGCGCACGTCGGCGAGCGCCTCGATCGACCGCGCCCTCGACCGTCGGCGCCTTCGAGCGCGCGTAGAGGTGGACGATGACCTCGGTGTCGGACGTCGACTGGAAGATCGCGCCCTGGCGCACCAGCTCGTCGCGCAGCTCGCTGGCGTTGACCAGGTTGCCGTTGTGGCCGATGCCGAACTGGCCGTGCGCGCACTCGATGAGCATCGGCTGCGCGTTCTCGATCCGGCTCGAGCCGGCGGTCGAGTAGCGGACGTGGCCGATGGCGATGTCGCCGATCGAGCGCGGCGAGCTTGGCCTGGTCGAAGCAGTCGTTGACCTCGCCCATGGCCCGCGACAGCTGCACCCGGCTGGCCGTCCGACGCACGCGATGCCCGCGCTCTCCTGTCCGCGATGTTGCAGCGCGTAGAGGCCGAGGTAGGTGAGATTGGCCGCTTCGGGGTGCCCGAAGATGCCGAAGACGCCACACTCGTCGCGGAATTTGTCCATGTGTCGTTGTGCTGCTGCCGACTCCCGACGCCGAGCTCGTGGCTCAGGCCGCTCCGGCCCGGCGCGACGTCATCCGCGCCTCGATCGCGGTGCCCCAGGCCGTCTCGGCCTCGGCGACGGTCAGCGCGAGCGCCTCGCGGCCGTCGATGGTGATGCGGATCTGCGAGCCGCCGGTGCGGCCGATGACGCGGGCGGGAATGCCGGCCGCGACGGCGCGGGCGACGACGACGTCGGCCTGCGCCGGCGGCCGTCGAGACGACGATGATGGGCGCCGATTCGCCGAACAGCGTCTGCTCGTCCGCCATCGCGTCCGAGGCGGCTCCGGCCCACGGCTCGCCGATCGCCGCCGGGATGTCGACGCTGACGCCGACGCCGTTGGTGTCGAAACAGCACTCGGCGAGGGTGACGGTGAGGCCGCCGTCCGAGACGTCGTGGGCGGATTCGATGAGCCGCTCGGCCACGAGCGCCGGGAAGATCCGCTGCACCGCCAGCTCGCGCTCCAGGTCGACGCGCGGCGGGACGCCACGCACCTGGCCGTGCACGGTCTTGAGGAATTCGCTGCCGCCGAGCTCGCCGCGCTGCTCACCCATCAGGATCACGGTGCGCCCCTCGCCGCGGAAGCGGCGATCCACGACGGCCGAGGCGTCGTCGAGGAGACCGACGACGCCGATCACGGGCGTCGGCAGAATGGCGCGCCCGTCGGTCTCATTGTACAGGCTGACGTTGCCGCCGGTGACCGGAATCTCGAAGGCGCGGCACGCCTCGCCGATGCCTTCGACGGCCTGGCCGAGCTGCCACATGATCTCGGGCCGCTCGGGGTTGCCGAAGTTCAGGTTGTTGGTGACGCCGATCGGCACGGCGCCGGCGCATGGCGACGTTGCGCGCCGCCTCGGCGACGGCGAGCATCGCCCCCTGCTTGGGATCGAGCAGCACGAAGCGGCCGTTGGCGTCGGTCGAGATCGCCAGCGCCTTGCCCGATTCCTTCACCCGCACGACCGGCGTGCCGAACCCGGCCGGCACCAGCGTGTTGGTGCGGACCATCGAGTCGTACTGCCGGTAGATCCAGCGCTTGCTGGCGATGGTCGGCGACGAGAGCAGCGCCAGCGCGGCGTCGCGCAGCGACAGGCGCGGCTTCAGGGCGTCGGCGTCGATCGTCCGCAGCGTATCGAGGTCGGCCGGCCGCTTCATCGGCCGGTTGTAGAGCGGCGCTTCGTCGGTCAGCGCCGGGCCGGGAATCTCGGCGACGACGACGCCGGCTTCGCGGACGCGCACCAGGCCGTCGCCGGTCACGGTGCCGATCTTGGCGGCGTGCAGATCGTAGCGCTCGAAGACGCGCTCGACTTCCGCCTCGCGGCCCAGCTTGACGACCAGCAGCATGCGCTCCTGCGATTCCGACAGCAGCGTCTCGTACGGCGTCATGCCGGTTTCGCGACGCGGCACGAGCGTGACGTCGAAGTCGATGCCGGTGCCGGCCCGCGCCGCCATCTCGCAGGTGGAGCAGGTCAGGCCGGCGGCGCCCATGTCCTGGATGCCGACCAGCGCGTCGCTCTTCATCACCTCGAGGCACGCCTCGAGGAGGAGCTTCTCCATGAACGGATCGCCGACCTGCACCGCCGGACGCTTCTCGGCCGACGCCTCGTCGAACTCCGCCGACGCCATGGTCGCGCCGTGGATGCCGTCGCGGCCGGTCTTGGCGCCGACGTAGTAGACCGGATTGCCGACGCCCTCGGCGCGGCCCTTGATGATGTCCTCGATGCGGGCGATGCCGAGGCAGAGCGCGTTGACCAGCGGGTTCAGCGCGTAGGTCTCGTCGAAGAACACTTCGCCGCCGATGGTCGGGATGCCGATGGCGTTGCCGTAGCCGCCGATGCCGGAGACGACGCCGGCGACGATGCGCTTCGTCTGCGGGTTGTCGATCGGGCCGAAGCGCAGCGCGTTGAGCAGCGCGATCGGCCGCGCCCCCATCGTGAAGATGTCGCGGATGATGCCGCCGACGCCGGTCGCCGCGCCCTGGTAGGGCTCGATGAACGACGGGTGGTTGTGCGACTCGATCTTGAAGACCGCGGCCAGCCCGTCGCCGATGTCGACGGCGCCGGCGTTCTCGCCCGGCCCCTGGACGACGCGCGGGCCGGTGGTCGGCAGCGTCTTCAGGTGGACGCGCGAGCTCTTGTAGCTGCAGTGCTCCGACCACATCACCGAGAACATGCCGAGCTCGGTCAGGTTCGGCTCGCGGCCGAGCAGCTGCCGGATGCGGTCGTACTCGTCGGGTTTCAGGCCGTGTCGGTCGAGAGTAGCGGCGTCGAAGGGCATCGTGTCAGTGCTGCGCAGGGGTGTCGTCAGCGGGCGCGGCGCATCATCGCGATGGCCATGCCCAGGTCGAAGAGGCCGGCGAGCAGCAGCGCGCCGCCGATGAGGGGCCGGGCGTCCGCGCCCAGCCCGAGAAACGGCAGCGCGTCGCTCCACACGAGGATCGAGAGCGCGAACATGACGATCGCCGAAACCACCAGAATGCGGCCGACGATGGCCGGCGGGGCCGGGCGATCCGAGGTCATCGGCCGGCGACCACCGGCACGCCGGCGCGCAGCGAGGCGACGACGGAGTCGAGCACGATCTTGCCGTCGCCGCTGCCGAGCACCGGCTCGCAGGCGCGCTCCGGGTGCGGCATCAGGGCGACGACGTTGCGGCGCTCGTTGCAGATGCCGGCGATGTTGTGGAGCGAGCCGTTCGGGTTGGCATCGTCGGTCGTCTCGCCGGCGGCGGTGGCGTAGCGGAAGATCACCTGGCCGTTCTTCTCGAGACGGTCGATGACCGCCGGATCGGCGAAGTAGTTGCCTTCGCCGTGCGCGATCGGGATGCGCATCACGAGGCCGGGCGCGCACAGCGACGTCCACGGCGTGTCGTTGCGCTCGACGCGGACGTGGACGTGCTCGCAGCGGTACTGCAGCGAGCGGTTGCGCAGCATCGCCCCTTCGAGCAGGCCGGCCTCGAGCAGGATCTGGAAGCCGTTGCAGAAGCCGACGACCGGGCCGCCGGCGGCGGCGAAGGCCTCGACGCTCTTCATGATCGGCGAGAAGCGGGCGATGGCGCCGGTGCGCAGGTAGTCGCCGTGGGCGAAGCCGCCCGGCAGGATCACGGCGTCGGCGCCGCTTGAGGTCGGTCTCCTTGTGCCAGATCAGCTCGGCCTGCTGGCCGATCACCGCGGTCGTCGCGTGATAGGCGTCGTGATCGCAGTTCGATCCCGGGAAGACGACGATGGCGAATTTCATCAGGCCACGTCCACCTTGAAGCTTTCGATGACCGGGTTGGCGAGGAGCCGGTTCGACACGTCGCTGACCATGGCGCGGGCGGCGTCGGCCGATTCGGCCTGCACGTCCAGCTCGAAGTACTTGCCTTGCCGCACGTCGGCGACGCCGGCGTAGCCCATGCCGTGCAGCGATTCGACGATCACGTGCCCCTGCGGATCGAACACGGACGGCTTCAGGGTGACGAACACTCGGGCTTTGTAGGTCTGTGGCATCGACGGTCGTTCCAAGCTACTCGACTAGACGGCGGCCGGCACGGCCGCTTCGGCGAACACGCGATCCATGATCGCGCCGACGTTGCGCAGCTGCACCTGCAGGTCGAACGCCCGGGCGATCTCCTCGGGCGGCAGCACCGCGGTCACGTCGGCGTCGGCCAGCAGCAGCGCCCGGAAATCGGTCCGCTCGTGGAAGGCGCGCATGGCGTTGCGCTGCACCAGCTCGTAGGCGCGCTCGCGCGACAGGCCGCGCCGCGCCAGCTCCAGCAGGATCGTGCCCGAGAACACCACGCCGCGCGACCGCTCCATGTTCTCGCGCATCCGCTCCGGGTAGACGACCATGCCGTCGGCGATCCTGGTGAAGCGGCGCAGCATGTGATCGAGCGCCGCGAAGCTGTCCGGCAGGATCACGCGCTCGACCGACGAGTGGGAGATGTCGCGCTCGTGCCACAGCGCCACGTTCTCGAGCGCCGCCATCGCGTTGCTGCGGACCAGGCGGGCCAGCCCGACGATCTGCTCGCAGCCGACCGGGTTGCGCTTGTGCGGCATCGCCGACGAGCCCTTCTGGCCCTTGGCGAACGGCTCCTCGACCTCGCCGATCTCGGTCTTCTGCAGGCCGCGGATCTCGAGGGCGAAGGTCTCGAGCGAGGCGGCGCAGATCGCCAGCGTCGTCAGCAGCTCGGCGTGGCGATCGCGGGCGATGACCTGCGACGACACCGGCGCCGGCTCGAGTCCGAGGCGGGCGCAGACGGCGGCCTCGATCGACGGATCGAGGTGCGCGAAGGTGCCGACGGCCCCTGAAATCAGCCCGACCGCGACGGTCTGGCGGGCGCGGCGCAGGCGGACCACGTCGCGCTGCAGCTGCGAATACCAGGTGGCCAGCTTCAGGCCGAAGGTCATCGGCTCGGCGTGGACGCCGTGCGTCCGGCCCATCATCACCGTGTGCCGGTGCTCCTCGGCGCGGCGGCGGACGATCGGCAGCAGCGTCTCGATCCGGCCCAGGATCTGGTCCGTCGCCTCGACCATCTGCAGCGCCAGCGCCGTGTCGACGACGTCCGACGACGTCAGGCCGAAGTGCAGCCAGCGCGCGCTCGGCCCGACGTACTCGGCGACGTTGGTCGTGAAGGCGATCAGGTCGTGCTGCGTCGTCTTCTCGATCTCGTCGATGCGGGCGACGTCGAAGTCGCCCTTGGCGCGGATGTCGCGCGCCGCCTCACGCGGCACCAGGCCGGCCTCGGCCATCACCTCGGCGGCGACGGTCTCGACTTCGAGCCAGGTTTCGAAGCGGCGGCGGTCGCTCCAGATGCGACCCATTTCCGGCGAGGTGTAGCGGGCAATCACGCGAGATCCAGTCGATCGGGGGGCAGCGACGAGCCCCTCGGAGTCCGGCCCGAGCACGGTCACCCCGAGCGAGCCGTTGGAGAACAGGCGCGCGGCGACGCGCTGCACGTCGTCGGCGGTGACCGCTTCGATCCGGGCGAGCGTCTCGTCCAGCGTGTCGTGGCGGTCGAAGTAGATGTCCTGGCGGGCCAGGTGCGTCATGCGGCTGGAGGTGCTCTCCAGGCTGAGCATCAGGCTGCCCTTGAGATGATCCTTGGAGCGGCGCAGCTCGGCTCCGCTGATCGCCTCGCGCTTCATGCCGCGCATCTCCTCGACCACCAGGTCGATCACCTCGCCGACGGTCTCGGCGGCGCAGCCGGCATAGACGGTGAGCATCCCGGCATCGCGGTAGGCGGTCATGCCGCTGAAGACGGCGTAGGCCAGGCCGCGCTTCTCGCGGATGTTCTGGAACAGGCGCGAGCTCATCGATCCGCCGAACACGGTGTTCAGCACGTAGCAGGCGAAGCGGTCGTCGTGGCTCTGCGGAAAGCCCGGCGCGGCGATCGCGATGTGGCTCTGCTCCAGGTCCTTGTCGCGCAGGATCACCCCGCCGCTGTCGGACGGCCCGCCGCCGTTCGACCGACGGCCCGGTCTTGCGGACGCCGTCGAAGGCCTCGGACAGCAGCGCCGACAGCCGGTCGTGGTCGAAGTTGCCGGCGGCCGAGACGATGAAGTTCGAGGCGACGTAGGTCTCGGCGAAGTAGCTGGTGAGCGCCTTCTCGGAGAGGGCCTCGACGGTGGCCGGCACGCCCAGGATCGGCCGGCCGAGCGGGTGGCCGCGCCAGTAGTGCTCGGTCAGGATCTCGTGGACCAGATCGTCGGGGGTGTCCTCGACCATCTTGATTTCCTCGAGGATCACCTTCTTCTCCTTCTCGATGTCGTCGGGCGCGAAGCGCGGGCGCCGGACGATGTCGGAGAGGAGGTCGACCGCCTTGGGCAGGTGCTCGTCGAGCACCTTGATGTAGTAGCCGGCGTATTCCTTCGAGGTGAAGGCGTCGAGGTGGCCGCCGATCGAGTCGATTTCCTGGGCGATGTCCTCGGCGGACCGGTTCGCGGTCCCCTTGAAGAGCATGTGCTCGACGAAATGGGCGATGCCGCTGCGGGCATCGCTCTCGTGGCGGGAGCCGCGCGTCAGCCAGACGCCGATCGACACGCTCCGCACGTGCGGCATCGCCTCGGTGACGAGGCGGAGGCCGGTAGGGTGAAGCTCGCGTCGAATCATGGAAACTCGGATTCTATAACGCCCGGTCCTCCCCCTGCTGGCAGGCCGGCGAGGTGCCAGGCGGAGCCCGCGCGTGCTATCATGGACGATTGGCTAAGCGCTTGTGCGCTTGGCACTTAGGCCATGACACCCGCCCCCGCGGAGCGCCGCCTGCTCGGACATCGCCGGCCTCGAGCTGGCGGAGCTGGAATCGCGCCTCGTCGAGACCGGGGCGCCGCGCTACCACGCCAAGCAGATCTTCGCCTGGATCCACAGGCGCGGGGTCACCGACTTCGCCGCGATGTCGGACCTGCCCAAGGCCCTGCGGGCGACGCTGGCCGACGCCTGGACGGTGACCACGCCGACGCTGGTCCGGAAGGACGTCTCGACCGACGGGACGACCAAGTACCTCTTCGAGCTGGCCGACGGGACCCGGATCGAGAGCGTCTACATCCCGGACACGCCGGCGCAGACCTTCTGCATCTCGTCGCAGGTCGGCTGCGCCATGGCCTGCGCCTTCTGCCTGACCGGGAAGATGGGCCTGACCCGGCACCTGACCGCCGGCGAAATCGTCGGCCAGGTCCGGGTGCTCGCCCACGACCTCGGCTTCGCCGCCCCCGACCGCGCCTTCAACATCGTGGTCATGGGCATGGGCGAGCCGCTGCACAACTACGACGCGACGATGGCCGCGCTGCGCATCGTCGGCAGCGAGGCCGGCCTGGCGGTGCCGGCCCGACGCATCACCCTCTCGACGGTGGGCCTGGTGCCGGGCATCGAGAAGCTGGGCCGCGAACCGTTCATGCCCAACCTCGCGATCTCGCTGCACGCGTCGCACGAGGAGCAGCGCGACGCGCTGGTGCCGATCAACCGCAAGTACGACCTCGAGGCGTTGATCGACGCCTGCAAGCGCTTCCCGGCGACGCGGCGCAGCCGCATCACCTTCGAATACGTGCTGCTGCAAGGCGTCAACGACACGCCCGACGACGCCCGCCGGCTGGTCAAGCTGCTCGACGGGATCAAGGGCAAGATCAACCTGCTGCCGCTGAACGCCGCACCCGGCATCCCGTTCGAGCGGCCGGACGACGGGCGGGTCGATGCCTTCGCCAGGATCCTGGCCGACAAGGGGCTGACCGTCTCGGTCCGCAAGAGCCGCGGCCGCGACATCCGCGCGGCGTGCGGCCAGCTGATCGTCGACGAAGGCGTCCGCGGGGCACGCGCCGAACCGTCGGCGGCCCAGGCCCTTGCCGATCGTCTGTGAGCCTTGGGCGTGCGATCCGCGGTTGGGAGGTTTCCACTGACCGTCACCATCTACGGCATCCGCAACTGCGACACCATGAAGAAGGCGCGGGCCTGGCTCGACGCCCGCGGCATCGCCTACGCGTTCCACGACTACGCGGCGTCCGGCATCACGCGGGCGCAGTTGGCGCGCTGGGCGCGGGACGTCGGGTGGGAGCGCTTGTGCAACCGCGCCGGCACGACGTTCCGCAAGCTGCCGGAGAACGAAACGCGCGATCTGACCGAGGCGAAGGCCATCGACCTGATGATCGCGAAGCCCTCGATGATCAAGCGGCCGGTGCTCACCATCGACAGCGAAGACGGCGAGCGCATCCTGGTGGGATTCACGGCCGAGGCCTACGCCGAGGCGCTGGCGCCGGCGTCAGACCGCTGAGACCTGGGTGGTCGGTTCGGACCGCTGCGCCCGCGACGCCCGCCGATACTGCGCCGGCGGGCTGCCGAACTTGCGCTTGAAGGCCCGGTTGAACGCCGCTTCCGATTCGTAGCCGACCTCGGCGGCGACCTGCAGCACGCTGCGGCTCGACGTGCGCAGCGACTCGGCGCCGAGCTCGAGCCGCCAGTCGGTGAGATAGGCCATCGGGCTCTCGCCGAGATAGCGGGCGAAGCGCTCGGTGAGCGCCGATCGCGAGACGCCGGCTTCCTCCGCGAGCTCGTCGAGCGTCCAGGGATGCGCGGGGCGGTGATGCAGCGCGGCCAGGCTGCGGCCGACCGTCGCGTCGCCGGCGCCGGCCAGCCAACCGGTCCGGCCCGCCGGCAGCTGCATCACGTAGCGCTGCAGCGCCTCGGTGAACAGCACTTCGGCCAGCTTGGCGAGGATCACGTCGCTGCCCGGCGCCGCCGCCTGGGCGCGCTCGACGCCGTGCAGGATCGACTGCTCCAGCCAGGCGCCGCCGCGATCGTTGCGCAGGTGGACGCGGACCACGCGCGGCAGTCCGGCCAGCACCGGACGGATCAGGCCGGCGTCGCAGGCCAGGTAGCCGCACACCAGCCGTGTCTCCTCGCCGCCGCCGCCGATCCGTGAGCACAGCAGCCCGCCCGGAGAGCAGCGCCTCCATGCCCTGCTCGGAGTGATACAGCGGCCCGCCGACGCCGTTGCCCATCTCGTGCTCGTCGCCGTGCGGCACCATCAGCAGGTCGCCGGCGGCGAACGGCGTCGTCTCGGTGCCGACCCTGATGTAGCCGGTGCCCTGGGCCACCAGGTGGTACTCGATGACGTGGCTCGCGTCGGGCGCCAGGTAGCGGCCGAGCGTCGCCGCCGGCGGCGAGATGACGCGCCACGGCTTCGAGCACTCGGCGACGTAGAACATCGCGCCGGAGAGCTTCACCGCGCGCAGGAGTTCGGACAGGGCGTCCATGGTGTCTGGTCGACGGACTCGGGCCGGCGTGTTCTGGTCGATCGGGCAAGTGGCGCGGCCGATCGCGCAAGCGACCGTGGCGCGTGGCCGATCGGGCAAGACGCTCCCCCGCTCGGCAAAGTTCCGAGGTCGATGGTGCCTCCAGACTGGCGGTGGACGCAAACGCCTTCGGACAACTCCAACCACCAACTGCCAACTCCCAACGCCAACTCCCAACTTCCAAGGCCTCGACCATGCAGACCGCCACCCTCGCCCCCCAACCCGCCCCGCCGCGCCCGTCATCGACGAGCAGAAGCTGCACGAGCTGCTCGGCCGCGCCATCGTCGACTTCGGCGGCGCCGACATCGCCCCGCTGGTCGTGATCGGCGACCGCCTGGGCCTGTTCCGTGCCCTGGCGACCCACGGCCCGCTCACCTCCGCGGCCCTCGCCTCGCAGACCGCCACCGCCGAGCGCTACGTCCGCGAGTGGCTGAACGCGCAGGCCGCCTCGGGCTATGTGACCTACCACGCCGAGTCGGGCCGCTACTCGCTGACGCCCGAGCAAACGATGGCCTTCGCCGACGAGGACGGCCCGGCCTTCATCGTCGGCGCCTTCCAGACCGCGGTCGCGGCCGGCCGGATCGTCGACAGGCTCACCGAGGCGTTCCGCACCGGCGAGGGCGTCGGCTGGCACGAGCACGATCACGGCGTGTTCCACGGCGTCGAGCGGTTCTTCCGCTCGTCCTACCTCGGCAACCTGATCCAGGCGTGGATCCCCGCGCTCGACGGGATGGAGGCGAAGCTGCGCGCCGGCGCGCGCGTCGCCGACATCGGCTGCGGCCACGGCGCCTCGACGATCATCATGGCGCAGGCCTATCCGACGTCGCGCTTCGTCGGCTTCGACTCGCACGCGGAGTCGATCGACGCCGCCAACGCCCGCGCCCGCAAGGCCGGGATCGGCGACCGCTGCCGCTTCGAGGTCGCCGGGGCCAAGAACTTCCCCGGCACCGGCTACGACCTCGTGACGCGTGTTCGACGCCCTGCACGACATGGGCGATCCGGCCGGCGCGTCGCGCCACGTGCTGTCGACGCTGGCGCCCGGCGGCAGCTGGATGATCGTCGAGCCGTACGCCGGCGATCGCGTCGAGGAGAACCTCAACCCGGTCGGCCGCGCCTACTACGCGGCGTCGACGCTGATCTGCACGCCGTGCTCGCTGGCGCAGGAGGTCGGGCTCGCGCTCGGCGCACAGGCGGGCGAGGGCCGGCTGCGCGATGTCGTGCAGGGCGCCGGCTTCACGACGTTCCGCCGCGCCGTGCAGTCGCCGTTCAACCTGGTCTTCGAAGCGAAGCGCCTAATCGCACGCCGGCGTTCCAGCCTGGCCGCCAGCGCGTTGCCGGCGGCCAGCCAGAACGCCGTGGACAGCACGCTGGCGAGCGCCGGCCACGACGTACGACGACGCGACGTCGTCGACGGAAGGCCAGGCGAGGAAGACCGCGGCCTTCATGTAGACAGACGGCTGGTCCGGCGGCGAGATTCAGCAGACGATCCGCCGCGTTGACCGATCCGAACGTCCCGACGGACCGGTTCGCCACGGCCATCGGCGCGTCGTGGACGAACTCGCCAACGTCAGGCGCAACGGGACGAACGGCTCGGCGAAGCACAAGAACGCCAGCCACGCGGCCCACGAGAGTGCGGCCAGCACGATGGCGAGTCGCGACAGTCGACGCCGAGGGTGGCGAGCAGCCAGGCTATCTCGCCCGCGAGCGCGCCGGCGACCGCCGACTGGATCGCAACAGGACGTCGAAGGAGCCCCAGCCCCGGCTGCGATGCACCTCGAGGCCGGCCGTGACGACGGCGAGTGCGACGGCGCCTACGACGATCGCGAGGCGGCGCGGCGTCCACCGTGCGGCTGCGGCACCCGTGGGCATACCGATCTCGAGCCCGGGAGCCGGCGTTCGTTCCGGGTGGTCCAGCGGTTCAGCGCGGCAGGACGGCAATGGCGCGCAGCGGCGCGCCGCTGCCGCCGGCGATCTTCATCGGCAGCGCGATGACGTGCGCACCCGCGCCGGCAGGCGGTCGAGGTTGGTGAGGTTCTCGAACGCCGGGATGTCCTTGGCGAAGAGCGCGCGGTGCGACTCGAACAGCGTCGACTGGCCGTAGTCGATGCTGGCGGTGTCGATCCCGATCGCCGCGATCGATCGGTTGGCGATCAGCCACGCCGCCGTGTCGGGGTGCAGGCCGGGAAAGTGCAACTTGGCGACGGCGGCTCACCGCGCTCGGCGGTGCCCAGGTAGGTGGCGGCATCGGGCCAGCGCCTCGAGAAGCCGGTCCGGATCAGTACGATCGCGCCGTCCGCGATCCGGCCGTCGCGCGACTCGGCGCCCTCGATGTCCGCGACCGTCACCTGGTAGTCGGAGTTGCGAGACGACGACGCGGTCACGTCGACGATCGACCACCGGGCCGACCAGCCGCTCCAAAGGAATCTGGTCGACCGTCTGGCGTCCCTGGGCGAAGTGGATCGGCGCGTCGACGTGGGTGCCGCCGTGTTCCGACGTACGGAAGTCGTTCGCGGCATAGTAGTAGCCGGCTGGCGTCACGCCATCGGCGACCTTCTCCAGTTGGAACGCCTCGGCGGTCGGCCAGAAGATCGCCTTCCCGTCGTAGGCGTGCGAGAGATCGACGAGCGCACCGGCCGGAAACGGCGGCGCGGGACGGGCCTTGCAGCCGCCGACCGCGGCGGTCAGCAGGATGGCGAGGATCGGTCGGACCATGCGCCAGTCTACTCACGCCGGCGTGTCACAAACGGGCCGGCTCGCGCGTTCCTGGATCGTGAACGCAGTGGACACGACCAGGCTGCCCGACGCGGCCGTGATCGAAGGCCACCGGTTCGAGGCACTGTTCCGCGACCACTACGCGCGGCTGGCGCGGGTCGTCGGACGCATCGTCCACGATCAGGCGCGCGCCGAAGAGATCGCGGCCGACGTCTTCATCCGCTGGCGGCACCACCCGGCGGCGCACGGCGACGGCGCCGAAGGCTGGCTCTATCGCACGGCGGTGCGCCAGGCGCTGGACGCCTGGCGCCGCGACCAGCGATGGGCCCGCGTGGAGCGCGTGCTCGCGCACCTCGGCGTCGCCCCGCGGACGCCCGACGACCTGCACGCCGGCGCCGAAGATCGGCGGCAGGTGCGCGTCGTGCTCGCGGCGCTGCGGCGGCGGGACGCGACGCTGCTCCTGCTGTGGGCCGAGGATCTGAGCTACGCCGACATGGCGTCTGCGATCGGGGTGCAGGCCACGTCGGTCGGCAGCCTGCTGCGCCGTGCCCAGGATGCGTTCAAGAAGGCCTACGAGGTCCGTTATGGAACGCACATCTGAGCACGACTGGATCGCCGCCCGCCTGGCCGTCACCGAACCGCACTGGCAGCCCGATGCGCGGCGTGCGCGCGCCGCGCTGGACGCCGCACCCCGCGGACGATCGCACCGGCAGCGCCGGCCGGTCCGGCTGGCCGCGGCCGCCGCCGTCGTCTTCGTGGCCGTCGCACTGCTCGGGCCGTCCGGTCGTGCGGCCGCGCAGGAACTGTGGTACCGCCTGTTCGTGTCACGCCTCGAGGTGGTGCGGCTCGACCTGTCGAAGGCCCCGCTCGACACGAACATCAGCATCAGCGGCGCATCGCAGGCGGTCGCGTCAGTCGAGGAGGCGTCGGCACTGGCCGGCTACGCGGTCGAGCTGCCGCCGGCCGACGCGCTGCCCGGGCGTTCCGGTCCTGAGCGTGCTGCCACCGGTCGCGCTGAGCCAGCGGATCGACAGGGGCAGGGTGTTGGCGGGGCTGGCCGCCGTCGGCGCCCACGACGTCGACGTGCCCGTCGAGTGGGACGGCGTCACCCTGCGGGGGACGGTTGGTCAATCGGTGGTTGCGGAGTATGCGGGGACGACGTCGGTCGGCCGTCGTCGTGACGACGTCACCATCCTGCAGACGCCGCCGATCCACCTGGAGCTGCCGACCGGGTTCCCGCTCGACCGGTTCGCCGAGGCGATCTTCCGGGCCGGCGGGCTCTCGTGGTGGGAGGCCCGGACGCTGGGCCAGGAGTACGCAGCCCATCCGGCGTGGCTGCTGGACGTGCCGAGAGACAAGGCCGTGACCGTCGAGACCATGCCCCTCGCCGGCGGGACGGCCATCGTCATCGGCGAGGCTGGCGACGGCGGCGACTCGGAGTGGACCGTGTTCGTCAGCCGCCCAGGGCGCCTCTACGCCGTCAGCAGCCTCAGCCGTGATCGGAGCCTGCGGGTAGCGGAGTCCCTGCGGTAAGCGGATAATGGCGCTACCGTGCACCCCCCTTACCGGCGGACCGTCGCCCTCTGGGCGGCCGGCGCGTTCTGTGCGGCTTCTCTGAGCCTGGCGCTCGGCAGCGCGGCGTGCCGGGCGTCGGCGCCGCCGATCGCCGGCGTGCCCGACCGCGTCGACTTCAACTTCCACGTCAAGCCGCTGCTCTCGGACCGGTGCTTCAAGTGCCATGGCCCGGACGAGCAGCAGCGCAAAGGCGGGCTCCGCCTCGACCTCAAGGAGGCGGCGTTCGCCACGCTGGAATCGGGGCATCGCGCCGTCGTCGCCGGCAGCACCTCGAAGAGCGAGCTGGTCCGCCGCATCACCAGCACCGACCCGAAGGTGATGATGCCGGCGCCCGAGTCGCACCTGACCCTCGACGAGGTCGAGAAGGCGACGCTGATCCGCTGGATCGAGCAGGGCGCCGAGTGGAAGCCGCACTGGGCGTTCATCCCGCCGGCCAAGCCCGCCGTGCCCGACGTGCGGACCGCCGGCTGGGCGCGCACCGACCTCGATCGGTTCGTGCTGGCGACGCTCGAGCAGAAGGGCTGGCGGCCGTCGCCCGAGGCGCCGCGCGAGATCTGGCTGCGCCGCGTCTCGTTCGACCTCACCGGCCTGCCGCCGACCGTCGCGGAGATCGACGCGTTCCTCGCCGACACGTCGGCCGGACGCGCTACGAGCGCGTCGTCGATCGCCTGCTCGCCTCGCCGGCGCTACGGCGAGCGCATGGCCGCCGACTGGCTCGACGTCGCCCGCTACGCCGACTCGCACGGCTACCAGGACGACGGCATGCGCGAGATGTGGCCGTGGCGCGACTGGGTCATCGGCGCCTTCAACCGCAACCTGCGCTTCGACGACTTCATCACCTGGCAGCTGGCCGGCGACCTGCTGCCCAACGCGACCCAGGAGCAGCGCATCGCGACGGGCTTCAACCGCAACCACATGCAGAGCCAGGAAGGCGGCATCGTCGCGGAGGAGTACCGCACCGAGTACGTGGTCGATCGCGTCAACACGCTGGGCCGCGCCTTCCTGGGGCTGACGCGTCGAGTGCGCGCGCTGCCACGACCACAAGTACGACCCGGTCACGCAGAAGGAGTTCTTCCGGCTCTACAGCTTCTTCAACAACGTCAACGAGAACGGACAGATTCCCTACTCCGGGCGTGCCGAGCCCGACGGTGATGGTGACGTCGCCGGAGCAGGACGCGACGATCGCGGCGCTGGCGGCGCGGATCACCGCGCTCGAGGCCGAGCTCGATCCGTCGGCGGCGACCTACGACGCCGGGTTCGCGCGCTGGCTCGCCGGCGCGGCCGATGCGGCGCGCGCCGCGGTCGCCAGGCCGCCGGGGCTGGTCGCGCACTTCCCGTTCGAGGCGCCGGTCCAGGTGATCGAGTACGCCCAAGCCGGATCCGAAGAACCCGCCCAGCCGGGCGCGCCGAAGCCGAAGCCGGCGACGCTGCTGATCTTCGCCAACCTCGTCGACGGCAAGGAGCGCGGCCGCGTCGGCGACAAGGATCGACCGACCGACGACCGTGCCCGGCAAGATCGGCGAGGCGGCTCAGCTCGTCGGCGACAGCTTCATCACGGCCGGCAAGACGGTCGCGATGTTCGAGCGCAACCAGCCGTTCTCGGTCGGCCTGTGGGTGCGGATCGATCGCGCCGGCACGTCGGGGCCGCTCCTGGCGCGCACCGGCGGGGTGATGGACGGCTACCGCGGCTACGACATCCTGCTGCGCCCCGACGGCTCGCTGACCGCCGGGCTGCACCACGTCGGTCCCGACAACGCAGATCGCGATCGAGACAGGGCCGGTCGTGAAGCCGGGCGCGTGGCAGCACGTGCTGCTCACCTACGACGGGTCGAGCCGCGCCGCCGGCATCGGGCTGTTCGTCGACGGCACGCGCCCCGCCGCGACGACGGTGATCGATCACCTGCGGCGCAGCATCGTCCACGACCGCTTCGGCAAGAACTGGACCGGCTCGCCGCCGATCCGCATCGGCCGCCGCGGCGACGAGACGCTGGACGACGTCTCCGTCGACGACCTGCGCGTCTACGATCGCCAGCTGTCGCGGCTCGAGGCGCAGGCGCTCGCCGGCGTGGCCGATCCGCTCGGCGACATCCTGAAGGCGCCGGCGGCCGCGCGGACCGCGGCGCAGCAGGCGGCGCTGCGCGAGCACTACCTGCTGCGCGCCGATCCGCGCCTGCGCGTCGACGCTGGCGGCGCGCGACCAAGCGTCCGCGGCGAGGAGAACGCGTTCGCTCACGCCGCTGGTCGAAGTCATGGCGATGCGCGATCGCGCCGTGCCGCGCCCGACGTTCGTGCTGGCGCGCGGCGCCTACGACGCGCCGACCGAGCGCGTCGACGCCGGGCACGCCGGCCGTCCTCGGCGCCTTCCCGAAGGACGCGCCGGCCAACCGCCTCGGCCTCGCCCGCTGGCTGACGGCGCCCGGGCATCCGCTGACGGCGCGGGTCATCGTCAACCGCTACTGGGCGCAGCTGTTCGGCCGCGGCCTCGTCGCCACGCCGGCCGACTTCGGCAGCCAGGGCCGCCTGCCGTCGCATCCGGCGCTGCTCGACTGGCTGGCGACGCACGTTCGTCGCCTCGGGCTGGGACCTCAAGGCGCTCCAGAAGCAGATCGTGCTGTCGGCCACCTACCGGCAGGCGTCGGTCGCCGACGCCGCGGCGCGCGAGCGCGATCCGGACAACGACTGGCTGGCGCGCGGTCCCGCCTACCGGCTGTCGGCCGAGCAGGTCCGCGACGCGGCGCTCGCCGCCAGCGGGCTGCTCGTGCCGAAGATCGGCGGGCCGAGCGTCTATCCGTATCAGCCGGCCGGGCTGTGGGAGGCGCTGGCGACGCGGAACGCGACCACCTACACGCGAGGGGAAGGGCGACGACCTGTACCGCCGCAGCCTCTACACGGTCTGGAAGCGATCGTCGCCGCCGCCGTCGGCGATCAGCTTCGACGCCGCCGAGCGCCTGGTCTGCACCGTCAACCGGCAGCGCACCAGCACGCCGCTGCAGGCGCTGGTGCTGCTCAACGATCCGCAGTTCGTCGAGGCGGCGCGGGCGCTCGGCGGCGCGGATGCTCGCGCGACGGCGGCGCCGACGCTCGACGCCCGCGATCACCTTTGCCTTCCGCGCCCTCACCGGCCGCGCGCCCGCCGACGAGGAGCGCGCCGCGCTCGCAGCGCTCTATCGCGACGAGCTGGCGCGCTTCCGCAGCGGACGCGGACCGCCGCGGCGAAGCTGCTGGCGGTCGGCGAGTCGAAGCGCGCCGGCCGGCGCTCGACGTCGCCGGAGCTCGCCGCGTCGACCGTCGTCGCCTCGCACGGTGATGAACCTCGACGACGCCGTTACGAAACGGTAATCGTGCTCGGAGCTGGCTCCGAGCAACGTGCAGAACTGCCATTGGACGACCTGAAGTTCAACGGCTCGCGGCGGCACTTCCTGTCGGCGGCGAGCCTCGGCATCGGCTCGACGGCCCTGGCGTCGCTGCTCGATCCGCTCGGCTGCTCGGCCGCCGCGACCGACGCGGCGCCGGCGAGCCGTGCCGCTGCTCGCCGTCGCCGCACCTGGTGCCGCGCGTCAAGCGCGTCATCTACCTGTTCCAGAGCGGCGGCCCGTCGCAGCTCGAGCTGTTCGACTACAAGCCGCGGCTGCGCACGCATGAACGGCGAGGAGCTGCCGGCGTCGATCCGCATGGGCCAGCGCCTCACCGGCATGACCGCCGACCAGAAGTCGTTCCCGATGGCCGGCTCGCAGTTCGAGTTCGCGCGGCACGGCAAGTCCGGCGCCTGGGTCAGCGAGCTGCTGCCGCACACGGCGAAGATCGTCGACGAGCTGTGCATCGTCCGGTCGATGCACACCGACGCGATCAACCACGATCCCGGCGATCACGTTCATCCAGACCGGCTCGCAGCAGGCCGGCCGGCCGTCGCATCGGCGCCTGGCTCTCCTACGGCCTCGGCTCCGAGAACGCCAACCTGCCCGGCTTCGTCGTGCTGCTGTCGCGGGCCCGCGAAGGCGACCAGCCGCTCTACTCGCGGCTCTGGGGCAGCGGCTTCCTGCCGTCGCAGCACCAGGGCGTGCAGTTCCGCGGCGGCAGGCGATCCGGTGCTCTACCTCGAACGATCCCGACGGCATCGATCGCGGCCAGCCGCCGCGCGGATGCTCGACACGCTGCGCGCGCTCGAACGCAGCGCAGCACGCGCGAGGTCATGCGACCCGGAGATCGACGCGCGCATCGCGCAGTACGAGATGGCCTACCGCATGCAGACGGCGGTGCCCGACGCTGATCGACCTCTCGACCGAGCCGGACGCACGTCTTCGACCTCTACGGCGCCGACGCGCGCAAGCCCGGCACCTTCGCCGCCAACTGCCTGCTGGCGCGGCGCCTGGCCGAGCGCGGCGTGCGCTTCATCCAGCTCTATCACCAGGGCTGGGACCAGCACGGCAACCTGCCCGAGCGACATCCGCGACCAGTGCCGAAGACGTCGACCAGGCCGTCGGCGGCGCTGGTCACCGACCTCAAGCAGCGCGGCCTGCTCGACGACACGCTGGTCGATCTGGGGCGGCGAGTTCGGCCGCACCGATCTACTCGCAGGGCAAGCTCGACGAAGGACAACTACGGCCGCGATCACCACCCGCGCTGCTTCATCGATCTGGATGGCCGGCGGCGGCGTGAAGCGCGGCTTCACCTACGGCGAGACCGACGAGCTCGGCTACAACGTCGTCCGCGACCCGCGTGCACGTCCACGACCTCCAGGCGACGATGCTGCACCTGCTCGGCGTCGACCACGAGCGCCTGCTCTTCAAGCACCAGGGCCGGCGCTACCGCCTGACCGACGTGCACGGGCACGTGGTGAAAGACCTGCTCGCGTGACGCGATCTCGGCGCCTTCGTCGGCCGCTTCCACCCGCTGCTCGTCCATTTCCCGATCGCCTTCCTGCTCCTCGCCGGCGGCCTCGAGCTGCTCGCCCTGCGGCGCGCGGACCGGCCCGCCGTGGCTGGCCGCGCGTTTCCCGCTGCTGGTCGTCGCGGCGATGGCGGCGGCGATCGCCGCCGGGGTCGGCTACCTCCTGGGTGCGACCGGCGGCTACGGCGGCGCGACCTTCGATCGGCACCTGCAGCTGGGGATCGTCGTCGCCATCGGCGCGCTGATCACGGCGCTCGCCGCCTGGCGCCGGCAGCGCACCGGCGCGGGCGACGCGATCGTCCGCGTCGCGCTCGCGCTGACGCTGCTCGCCCTGACCGCCGCCGGGCATCTCGGCGCGACGCTGACGCACGGCGAGGACTACCTGACCGAGTTCGCGCCGGCGCTCGCTGCGGACGCTGCTGGGCGGATCGGCGGCGACGACGACCGCCTTCACCGGGCCGATCGAGCGCGCGCCCGTCTACGGCGCGCTGGTCCAGCCGGTGCTGCAGCGCCATTGCGTCTCGTGCCACGCGCCCGAGCGCGCCGCGCGGCGGCCTCGTGCTCGCCACGCCGGAGGCGATCCTGAAGGGCGGCGACCACGGACCGGTGCTGACGCCGGGCCGCGCCCTGTCGAGCGAGCTGGTGCGCCGGGTGTGGCTGCCGGCGGATCACGCCGACGTGATGCCGCCGCGCGGCCAGCGGCCGCTGCCGGCCGCGGACGCCGGCCTGCTGCGGTGGTGGGTCGACAGCGGCGCCTCGTTCGACCAGCCGCTCAGCGATCTCGACGTCCCGCCCGACGTGCGTGCCGGTCGTCGAGGCGCGGCTGGGCCCGCTCGTCCGCGGCGGGCCGACGATCCCGGCCGTCTCGCTGGCGCCGCCGGATGCCGGCCGCGTCGCCGCGATCCGCGATCAGGGCGTCGACATCCGGCCCGTCGCCGATGGATCGCCTTTCCTGCAGGTGCGCCTGACCGGCCGCCAGCCGCCCGCCGACGACGGGCGCGTCGGCGCCCTCGGGCCGCTCGCGCCGCACGTCCTGTGGCTGACGGTCGCGGACACCGCTGTCTCCGACGCCGCCTTCGCGGCCATCGGCCGGATGCCCAACCTGACCCGATTGGACGTGAGCCGGACCGGCGTGACCGATCGGGGCATCGCGGCGCTGGCGCCGCTCGCCCAGCTCGAATCGCTGAATCTGTACGGGACCCGGGTCACCGACGCCGCGCTGCCGCCGCTGGCGGCGCTGCCGCGCCTGCGCCGCGTCTACCTGTGGCAGACGGCGGTGACGCCGGCCGGCGTCGAGCGCCTGCGCGCCGCCGCGCCGAAGCTGGAGATCGTGCTGGGCGACGACGAAGCGCCAGCCGACGGCCGAGCCGCGCCGGCCGCGCCGGCAGCCGCCGCGGCCGCGGCTGACGCCGGCGCCGCGCTGAGCGGGCTACTTGAAGCGGGTCAGGACGACTTCGACCTCGCGCTGCTTGGCCGAGGCCTTCGCCCACTGCACGAGGATCGGGCTCTGGTAGGTGCCCTGCACCGGCCGCCCGTCGCCCTCGGTCAGCCGATCGGACACCAGCAGGCTGACCGAGCGTTTCATCCGCAGGAATCGCGACGCCGGCACGGCCAGCACACGCGCCGCCAGCCGCTCGACCATCGACTCGTTCATCCGGAAGTGGTCGAACAGCTGGTTGAAGATCTGGACCATGTCGTACTTGGCGTAGTCCAGGCTGCGGTTGGGGATGGCGCGCGGGCGGGCGAGCAGGTGCGACGCCTTCTCGCGCATGAAGCGCAGCGGCTCGCGCAGCACCTCGGCGAGGTCGTGCCGCATCAGCAGCGTCTCGTATTCGTTGACGGTCAGCCCGGCGTGGCGCTCGCCCTTGGCCAGCTCGATGCGGACGCGGCCCTTGGGCACGTCGTACTTGGCGGTGAGCGCCTCGATCTGCTCGTAGAGCCCGAGCTTCGGATCCTTCAGGTTGACCGAGTCGATCGGGTGCGCCGAGACCGGGATGACGAGCCGCTCGCGGACGACTTCCTCTTCCTCGCTGAAGCCGACGATCGTCGTCTGGCGCTGGCGGGCGTGGCCTTCGTTCACGCCGTCCAGATCGACGAAGTAGACCGGCTCGCCCGGACGGTGGCGGTAGGTGACGCAGTTGCGCAGGCCGGCGCCGATGAACGCCAGGTGCGAATCGGCGTTCTGCGGCTCGTTGCGCTTCTGCTCGTCGGACAGCTCCGTGCGCTTCTCCAGCTTGTCGTGCTCGTAGCCGGCGCCCTCCGGGAAGATGGTCTTGAAGACCTTCACGAAGGGCTCGACGCCGGGCTCCCCTTCCTGCTCGCAGACGCGTCGCCAGGCTCTGATCGAGGTAGCCGGCCGTCGTGTGGAAGGAGCAGTACAGCGCCCGCGGGAAGGGCTGGAGCGCGTCGCCGTGTTGATCCCGGACGACCTGACCCACGTCGATGACGTCGAGCCGGGAAGCGGGATTCACCTCGAGGCTCACCTCGACGGGCCGATTGGGCATGGGCGAAACTGACACGGCCGTCCGCTCGTGACGAGCAGCCGGCCGTAACTGTAGAGTCTATGGCAATTTGACGGCGCGGTAAAGCCGGCGGTTCGACGAGGCCGGCCAGCCCGGCTATTCGGTCAGGCGTTCTCGCGGAGGAACAATCGCGTCGCCAGGGTCACGGCGATGACAGCGAGTGCCACCGCGGCGAGCGTCCCGGCCAGGACGTTCATCGTCGCGTAGCGGCCGAGGAAGGCGTCGCGGATGGCGTCGACCACGTGCGACAACGGGTTGAAGCGTGACACCGTGCGCAGCCACGGCGGCGCCATGGACATCGGCAGCAGGATGCCGGACAGCAGCAGCACCGGCACGAGCACCATGTTCAGGAACGGCGCGAACACGAACTCCTGCCGGGTGACCAGGCCGAGCGCGTAGGACAGCGACGACAGCGCGATCCCGAGCAGCAGGACCAGCCCCAGCGCGAGCAGCAGGCCCAGGGCCGGCGCCCGCAGCCCGAGGGCCAGCGCCAGCAGCAGCAGCACGCACCCCTGGAGTCCGAGCAGCGAGGCGTCGCGCAGGACCCGGCCGAGGAGCAGCGCCAGGCGGCTGACCGGCGTCACGCGGAAGCGCTCGATGATGCCGAGCCGCAGCTCCGCGATGATGCCGAACCCGACGAACGCGCTGCTGAACATCCCCAGCTGCACCAGGATGCCCGGCACGAAGAGCTGCAGGCCGGTCGCCTCGGTCCCGAACGAGTCCGACACGCGCGAGAACACCGGCCCGAAGAACAGCAGGTAGAGCATCGGCTGGAGCAGGCCGAGGACGAGCGTCATCGGCACGCGCAGCGACTGCCGCACCTGGCGGCGGTAGATCAGGAGGATGTCGCGGAGCAGGCGCACAGGTTCCTACGCCGCCGGAGCGGCGTCCTCGCGGAGCGACCGGCCGGTGACGGTCAGGAAGACGTCGTCGAGGGTCGGGCGGGCCAGGTTGACGGACACGAGGCTCGCCCCGGTGTCGTCGAGCAGCCGCACGAGCTCCACCAGCGCCCGCTCGCCGTGGTCGACGGTGAGGCGCAGCGTCGCGCCACTGCCGGTCACGTCCCGGACGCCCGGGTGGGCCGCGATCGCCTGCCGCGCCCGCCCGATGTCGCCGCGAATCTCGAGCGTCACCACGTCGCCGGAGATGCGGCGCTTCAGGGCGTCCGGCGTGCCTTCGGCGACGATGCGCCCGTGGTCGATGATCAGCAGCCGATCGGCCAGCGCGTCGGCCTCGTCCAGATAGTGCGTGGTCAGGAACACGGTGGTCTTCTGTTCGGTGCGCAGCCGGCGCACCAGATCCCACAGGTGGCTGCGGCTCTGCGGATCCAGGCCCGTGCTCGGTTCGTCGAGGAACAGCAGCGGCGGACGGTGCACGAGCCCGAGGGCGATGTCGAGCCGACGGCGCTGGCCGCCGGACAGCGACCCGGCCGGCCGGGTCGCGATCGCGCGCAGATCGAGATCGTCGTAGAGGCTCTCGGCGCGGCGGCGCGCCTCGGCCCGCGACAGGCCGTGCAGCTCGCCCTGCAGGATCAGCTCCTCGGCCACCGGGCACGAGGGATCCGTCCCGCCCACCTGCGAGACGTAGCCGATGCGCTCGCGCACGCCCTGCGGATCGGCGAGCAGGTCGCAGCCGACCACCGTCGCCGATCCGGCGGTCGGCTGCAGCAACGTGGTGAGCATCCGCAGCGTCGTCGTCTTGCCGGCGCCGTTCGGGCCGAGGAAGCCGACGATCTCGCCGGGCTCGACGGCGAAGTCGACGCCGCACACGGCCTCGACGCGTCCCTGCTTGGTGCTGAACGCGCGGGCCAGCCCGCGCGCCTCGATGATCGCCACCGTCGACGGCCTAGCTGGTGACCGGACGCCGCGCGAGCAGCGCGCGGAATCGGCTCAGGATGGCCGGGCCGTCCTCGACGGCGCGCGGCAGCAGCACCGCGGCGCGCTCGGCGCCGCTGATGCCGAAGAAGCAGCTCGGCCCGCCCTCGCCGAAGGTGAGGCGGTAGACGCGCCAGTCGCCGGCCGGTTCGGCGACGAACGCGCCGGCGATGACCGTGGCGCCGACCTCGCCGTGCCCGGCCGACAGGTTCGATCGCCGAGGAGGGTGAGCGTCACGTCGAGGCTGGTCACCGGCGCGACGGCGGGAGCGGCTTCCAGTCTGCGTGGCCAGGACCCCCGCCAGGTGATCGAGCAGCGCCTCCGGCTTGCCGGCGGCCGCCGTGATACGTCCGGTCGCCGTCGTGCCACTGGGCGCGCCGATCTGCAGCGTGAGTGCCTGCTCGGCCGGCGGCGTCTCCGGAAAGCGCCAGCTCCCAACGGTCGACGAACGGCGCGCGCGGCGCTGCCGCGATCGGCCCGAAACAACACGCCGGCGGCCAGCTCGCTGAGCGCGTCGGCGCCGACCGGAGACTCGCGCTGATTCCAGAAGGCCAGCGTGGCCAGCGCGGCGACAGCGACGACGGACAGGACACGACGAATCATCATCGGCCTCCGAGTGCCTTGCGCCCGATGTCGCGGCGGATGTGCATGCCGTCGAACTGGATCGCCGCGACACCGGCGTAGGCGCGCTCGATGGCGGCCGCGAAGTCGACGCCGCGGCCGACCACCGTGGCCACGCGGCCGCCGGCGGTGACGATCCGATCCTTGTCCTTGCGCGTGCCGCCGTGGAAGACGAGGACGTCGTCGAGCGCGGCGGCGCCATCGAAACCGCTGATGCCGTGCCCCAGGTGCACGTGCTCCGGGTAGCCGCCGGAGGCGAGCACGACGCCGACGTGCGGCTGGTCGCTGGCCTGCGCACGGAACCCGGCGGGGATACCGTCCGACGCCGCCGCCATCAGCAGCTCGGCCAGATCGAAGCGCAGGCGCGGCAGCACCACCTGCGCCTCCGGATCGCCGAGCCGGACGTTGAACTCGATGACCTTGGGGCCGTCGGCCGTCAGCATCAGCCCGACGTAGAGGAAACCGCGGAACGGCGACCCATCGGCCTTCATCGCGTCGATGACCGGGTCGACGACCTCGTGCATCACCCGCGCCTCGAGATCGGGCGTCAGCAGCGGGCTCGGCGAGAAGGCGCCCATGCCGCCGGTGTTCGGCCCCTGGTCGTCGTCGTAGGCGCGCTTGTGATCCTGGGCCGAGCGCCAGCGACACGGCGCGGTCGCCGTCGGCGACGACGAAGAACGAGACCTCGGGGCCTTCCAGCCGCTCCTCGACCACCAGCGTGCGGCCGGCGTCGCCGACCTTGCGGTGCACCATCAAGCGCCTCGATGGCGTCGAGCGCCTGCTCGGCGCGTGTCGGCGACGATGACGCCCTTGCCGCCGGCCAGGCCGTCCGCCTTGAGGGCCACGGCGCCGCCGAGCTCCTCGACCGCGGCGATCGCCTCCTCCGGCGTCTCCGCGACCCGGTAGCGGGCCGTCGGCACGCCGGCGATCCCCATCAGGTGCTTGGCGAAGGCCTTGCTGGTTTCCAGCCGGGCCGCCTGCCGGGTCGGCCCGAAGAGCACCAGCCCTTCCGAGGCAAAGGCATCGGCCAGGCCGCGCTCGAGGGGCGCTTCCGGGCCGACGACGGTCAGGTCGATCGACTTCGGACCGGGCGAGGTCGACCAGGCCGTCGATGTCGGTCGCCGAGACGGGTAGGCAGGACCCAGCTGGGCCGTTCCCGGGTTGCCGGGGGCGGTCACCACCTGCCGACACGCCGGATTCCTGGCTGAGCTTCCAGGCCAGGGCGTGCTCACGCGCACCTCCGCCCACCACGAGGACCTTCATAGGCGAGGGATTGTATGTGGTTTCGCGACCGCCGGGCAACCGGCCCGGAAGCCGGCCCGGCTGCGCTATTGACGCGGCCAGCCCATGCTCACTATAGTGCTTGTTTGCCTCTCAGGCTGTTTCAGGAGAGGGATCCCGCGCGCTGCGAGGCCGTTGGGAAATTTGGCCCGGGAGGGGGTGCTCGTACTAGTGGCTGAAGTGAAAGTGCAGGACGGCGAATCCATCGAAAGCGCCCTCCGCCGTTTCAAGCGCAAGGTTCAGCAAGAAGATATCATCAAGGATATCAAGAAGCATTCGTTCTATCTGAAGCCGGGCGACAAGCGTCGCGCCAAGCAGGCGCTCGCCCGGAAGCGGAGTCGCAAGAAGCAACGCCGGGATTTGGACTAGGGGTCGGTTCGGACCCTCCTCCATGGCCACGGTGCCGCAGGCACGGGCCCGAGAGCACGTCGTTCGGGTTCGTGTCCGCCCCCCCGCCGCCCTGGGTCAGGCGCCTGAAGTTGTCCCCTGAAGCAGGCCGCCTGCTCGTGGGCGCGGCTTGGGAGCGGGCCAATGGAGTTCCAGGACAAGACTCTGCAGTGCGTCGACTGCGGAAGCGGGTTCATCTGGACGGCGGGTGAGCAGGCGTTTTTCGCCGACAAGGGTTTTCGCAACGAGCCAAAACGATGCCGCGCCTGCAAGGCCAAGCGCGCGGCCCAGGGGCCGGCACCGGGCGCGCCGCGCGAGCGGGTCGAGACCACCGCGACCTGCGCCTCGTGCGGACGCGAGACGACGGTGCCGTTCAAGCCCACACAAGGGCGGCCGGTTCTGTGCCGCTCGTGCTTTCAGCAGCGGAAGGCGCCAGGGGCGTCCGGCTTGTAGATCATCGTCGCGTGCGGACGCGGCGGCAGCGGGCGCGTCGCCTCCGGCGATGCGAGGCATCGCCGTCGACAGTCCGGCGCTCCACCTTCGGCTCGGCGCTCGGTTCGTTGACGCGTGTGGGTACTCGTGTTAGTGTCCGCTGCGTCTAGGACTTCCGCGCGACAGGAGTATCGGGAATGCAGATCGAAGAACGGGTCGTCGACGACGTCACGATCCTGGATCTCAAGGGCAAGATGACGCTGGGCGAAGGCGACGAGCTGCTCAAGGACAAGATCGCCAGCCTGGTCAGCCAGGGCAAGAAGAAGATCCTCCTGAACCTCGAAGCGGTGCCCTACATCGACAGCGCGGGCCTCGGCGAGATCGTGCGCACCTACACGAGCATCAGCCGCCAGGGCGGCCGACTGAAGCTCCTGAACGTGTCGAAGCGCATTCAGGACCTGCTCGTCATCACGAAGCTCATCACGATTTTCGACAGCTACGACGGCGAAGCCGAAGCGGTCAAGAGCTTCGCGGCCTAGCCGGTCGGCCGCTCCCCCGTCCCGGGCCTGGCTCGTCATGGGCCTGGCCCCGTCGGGCCAACCGCACCTTCGATCGGGGGCGCGCGGTCGCGCGCGCCCCGCGATCGCCGGAAGACCATGTCTGATTTCTCCGTCCGCGCGGACCACGTCGACGTCGAGCAGATCATGCGCCAGATCCGGGCGCGGGTCCGTGACAAGCGCGGCGCCGACTACACCGAGGCGGAAATACGCGAGCTGGCCAGCGTCAAGCTGGATCGCTTCCTCGATCCGCGCGCCGTCCGCTCCGATCTGCTCGGACACTTCAAGCGCCAGCACCAGCCGGCGCCGCTCTTCCTCGCCGGCGAAGAGTTCCCGTCCGACTACACGTTCGACCCCGACGTCACGCTGGGGTCGTCGCGCGACCTGCCGCGCAAGATCCTGCGCGGCATCCGCCAGCTGCTCAGCCCCATCCTCAAGCTGTTCATCAACATCGGGGCGATCACGCACCCGCTGCACATGCAGCCGGCGATCAACGCCAAGCACCGCGAGCTGTTCGGCCGCGTCAGCCAGCGCCTGCAGACCCGTGACGAGCTGGACGCGCTGAACTTCGAGATGTTCAACAACCTCGTCGTCGAGACGACGCGGCTGGGCATCGAAGTGAAGAACCTGCGGATGCTGGTCGAGTCGTTGAGCACGCGGCTCGACTTCGACGAGCGGCGCGCGCGCGCCCTCGAAGGCGTCGTGCAGTATCGGCCGGGCACGCCGCTGGCGCCGCCGCCGCCACCGCCACAGCCCGCCGCCGCGCCGGCCAGCAGCGACGAAGGCGAAGGCGCCGCGCCGGCCGCGAGCGGCGCACCCGGCACGGATGCCGGCGACGGACGCGGTCCGCGCCGGCGGCGCCGGCGGCGCGGACGCCGTCGCGCCGGCCCCGAGGGCGGTCCCGAGGGCAGCCAGCCCGGCGCCCCGGGCGCAGCCGGACCGGGCGTCGAGGCGGCCGGTGACGGCGGCGACGACGAGGGCGACGATGGCGGGCCGGACGCGGGCGACGGAGCCGGCTACGACGACGGTCCCGACGACGCGCCCGACGGCCACGGCCGCACCGGTGGCGTCCACGCCCCGGCTCGCAGGATGCGCCGGCACCGGCCGGCGACAGCGAGCTCCCCCGCGCCCCGTCCCGGCGACGACTCGGGCGAACCGTGAAGCTCGCCGTCGTCGTCCAGCGCTACGGCGCCGACATCAACGGCGGCGCGGAGCTGCACGCGCGCTACGTCGCCGAGATGCTGGCGCGGCGGCACCGCGTCGAGGTGCTCACCACCTGCGCGCACGACTACGTCACCTGGAAGGCGCACTACCCGGAAGGCAGCGAGACGATCAACGGCGTCCCGGTGCGCCGGTTCCCGGTCGCCCATGAGCGCAATCCGCAAGACTTCGGCCGACCGTTCCGACCTCGTCTTCGGGCGGCCGCACTCGATCGCCGACGAGCTCGCCTGGCTCGACAGCGAAGGCCCGACCAGCCCGGCGCTGATCGACTACATCGGCCAGCAGGCCGACGCCTTCGACTTCTTCCTGTTCTTCAGCTATCGCTACTACCACGCCTATCACGGCGTGCGGCGCGTCCCGCACAAGGCGATCCTCGTCCCGACGGCGGAGCGCGACGCCGCGCTCGGCCTCTCGATCTTCGGGCCGGTGTTCCGAGCGGCGCGGGCGCTGATGTACAACTCGCCGGAAGAGCGCGCCATCATCCAGGCGGCGTCCGGCAACGCCTCGGTGCCGGGCGTGGTCGTCGGCATCGGCTCGGACCTGCCGCGCGAGACGGCGCCGGATCGCTTCCGGCGCAAGTTCGACGTCGCCGGCCCCTTCGTCATCTACGTCGGGCGCATCGACCGGAACAAGGGCTGCGCCGAGCTGTTCGACTACTTCGGCAACTACCGCCCGCGGCTCGGGCAGCAGCTCTCGCTGATCCTCGCCGGCAACTCCATCCTGCCGATCCCGTCGCATCCGCGGATCCGGCATCTCGGCTTCATCTCCGATCGCGACAAGTTCGACGCCATCACCGCCTCGGAAGCGCTGATCATGCCGTCGCGGTTCGAGAGCCTGTCGATGGTCGCGCTCGAGGCGTGGGGCCTGGGCAAGCCGGTGCTGGCCAACGGCCGCTGCGACGTGCTGCGCGGCCAGACGATCCGCAGCCGCGCCGGCCTCTACTACGACGACTTCGCCGAGTTCGCCGAGGCGCTGTTCACGCTGACGTCGAACCGGCCGCTGCACACGGCCCTCGGCGAGAACGGCCGCCGCTTCTACGAGCGCCACTACGCCTGGCCGGTGATCCAGCGGAAGTACGACGACATGCTCGGCCAGCTGTCGCGCGCGGGCGACGGCGCCGGTGGCGCTCGATCCGCTCCCCGGCTGGCTGACCCGCCGGCGGCGGACGCTGGCGCCGGCGCAGGACATCGTGGACGCGATCGCCAAGGGCCCGGTCGCCTACGACGAACCGGCGGCTGCCCAGCACCGCCACGCCGTGGCCCGGTCGCGTCGCCCGCCGGCCCGTCGCCGCGGCCGTCCCCGGTCGCCGGACGGCAGGCCGTCCGCAGCGGACCGCATGGCCGCGGCCGGCGCCCGCAGGGCAGCCGTCCCGATCGCCCGCAAGGCGAGCGGCCGCCCGGCGATCGGCAGGGCGGCGGACGCTCCGGCCCAGCCCGGACCGCAAGCCGGCGGCAGTGGCGGCGGCAACGGCGGCAGCAACGCCGGGGGCCAGGGATCGCCGGGCAAGGGCGGCGGAGGCCAGAAGGGCCCGCGGGATCGCCAGGACGGGCGCCGGGGCCAGAACCGGCAAGGCCGTCAACGGCGGCCACCGCGGAGGAACGGGTGACGGGCCCGGCGGCAGGTGGTTCGCCCGCCGCGAACGATCCCGCCGTCTCGACGGCCTCCGGGCCGGCCGTCCATCAGGTGCTGGCGACGCTGGGCTACGGGGACGCCATCGGCCACGAAGTCCTCGGCATCCAGAAGGTGCTGCGCGCCGCCGGCTACCGCTCGGACATCTTCGTCGAGACCGCCGACTCGCGGCTCGAGGATCTGACCCGCGACTATCGCGAGCTGATCGACGAGGCGATGCCCGAGACCGTCCTCATCCACCACTTCTCGATCGGGTCGCGCGCCTCCCGCGTCGCCTACGCCCTGCCCGGGCGGATGATCCTCGTCTACCACAACATCACGCCGCCGGTGTACTTCGCCGGCGTCCATCCGCTGCTGGTGGAGCTCTGCTACCTGGGTCGGCGCGAGCTGGGCGCCTACGCGTCGCGCTGCGCGCTGGCGCTGGGCGACTCCGAGTTCAATCGACAGGAGCTGGTCGAGCTCGGCTTCCCGCGCACCGACGTGCTGCCGGTCGTCCCCAGCTTCGATCATCTCGATGTCGTGCCCGATCGCACGCTGGCGCAGGCCTTCGACGACGGCTGGACCAACCTGCTGTTCGTCGGCCGGGTCATCCCGAACAAGAAGATCGAGAACGTCATCCGGCACTTCCACGCCTACAAGACGCGCCACAACGTCCGGTCGCGGCTGCTGCTGGTCGGCTCGTCGGGCGGCTTCGAGCGCTACTTCGCGATGCTGCAGAAGCTGATCGCGGACCTCGGCGCGCACGACGTCCACTTCCTCGGTCACGTCTCGGACGCCGAGCTCGCCGCCTGCTACGAGGTCGCCGACCTGTTCCTGTGCGCGAGCGAGCACGAGGGGTTCTGCGTGCCGCTGATGGAAGCGTTCCACGTCGGCCTCCCGGTGGTCGCCTACGCCGCCACCGCGATCCCGGCGACGATGGACGGCGGCGGCGTCCTCTACACCGACAAGACCCCGTCGCACGTCGCCGCGATCGTCGACGCCGTGCTGACCGATCCCGACCTCGAGGCGCAGATCGTCGAGGCCCAGGACGCGGCGCTGGCGCGCCTGCTGGCGCGCGACTTCGCCGGCCTGGTGCAGGGGCTTCGTCGAGCGGGTGCGGGCGATGCCGCCGCAGCCGCCGCCACCGGTGGCCTTCGACTTCTGGGATCGGTTCGCCCAGACCCAGCAGCTCGAGGAGCTCCACCAGTACCGCCCGGCCGCCTACAATGCGCTGCCGCGCCCGGTCGACTCCGCCAAGGGCAAGACCGCCGCGGCGGCGCCATGATCGATCAACCAGTGGGTGCCGGCCGCCCACCGGGGCGACGCCATCGGCGACAGCGCCCGGCGGGTCCGCGATCTGCTGCGGGCCAAGGGCCACACCTCCGACATCTTCGCCCTCACGGTCGACGACGACCTGCGCGACGACGTCCTGCCGTTCGCCCATGACGCCGCCCGCACGGGCGACGTCACCATCTTCCATTTCGCGCTGCCGTCGCCGATGACCGGCGCCTTCGCGACGCTGCCGGGCGCCCGGGTCCTGCAGTACCACAACATCACGCCGTCGCACTTCTTCGCCGGCTACGACGCCAACATGTTCCGGCTGGCCGCGTTCGGCCGGCGCGAGCTGGCCACGCTGGTCGGGCACGTCGATCTGGCGCTCGGCGACTCCGACTTCAACCGCCGCGAGCTCGAGTCGCTCGGCTTCGCGCCGACCGGGGTGATGCCGATCGCCGTCGATCTCGACCGGATCACCAAGGCGCCGCCGCGGCCGGCGCTCTCGCGCTTCCTCGACGACGGCTTGGTAAACTTCCTGTTCGTCGGCCGGATCGCGCCCAACAAGCGCATCGAGGATCACATCCGGCTGGCGGAACACTACAAGCGCTATGTCGACGCCTACTACCGCTTCATCTTCGTCGGCAAGACCGACGCGGTGCCGGGCTACTACAAGGCCATCCTGGCGCTGATGCGGGAATACGACATGCCGCACGATCGGTTCTTCTTCACCGGCCCGGTGCCCGACGCCGACCTGGCGGCGTTCTACCGCCACGCCGACGTCTACATCTCGCTGAGCGAGCACGAGGGCTTCTGCGTGCCGCTGCTCGAGTCGATGGCGGCGGGCGTGCCGGTGCTCGCCTACGGCGAGGCGGCGGTGCCCGAGACGATGGGCGGCGCCGGTGTCGTCTTCAACCCCAAGGACCTCGAGTTCGCCGCCGAATGGCTGGGCGTGCTCGCCTACGATCAGGACGTCCGGCGGCGCGTCGTCACCGGCCAGCGCGAGCGCCTCGCCGACTTCGGCGATCACCGCACCTCGCGCGAGCTGGACACTCTGATCGCGGAGTTCGCCTGATGAAGATCGCGCTCGTCGTCCAGCGCTACGGCACCGACATCCTCGGCGGCTCGGAGTACCACGCCCGCCTGATCGCCGAGCGCCTGGCCCAGCGCCACCAGGTCGAGGTGCTGACCACCTGCGCCCGCGACTACATCACCTGGAAGAACGAATATCCGGAAGGGCGTCGACCGCGTCCGCGGCGTCGCCGTGCGCCGCTTCGCCGTCAGCGAGACGCGCGAGATCGAGGAGTTCAACCGCTTCTCGGACTGGATCTTCAACTACCCGCACACCGACGCCGACGAGCAGGACTGGCTGCGCCGCCAGGGCCCGGTGGCGCCGGGGCTGCTCGAGCACCTGCAGCGGACGCACCGCAGCTACGACATCCTGATCTTCTTCACCTGCCTCTACGCGCCGACCGCGCTCGGCCTGCAGATCGATCCGTCGCGCAGCATCCTGGTGCCGACCGCGCACGACGAGCCGGCGATCAAGCTGCGGATCTACCGCGACCTGTTCCGCAAGGCCAAGGCGATCGCCTACAACACCGACGTCGAGCGCCGCTTCCTGAACTCGATCTTCGACATCCGCGCCACGGCCGAAGCGACGGTCGGCTGCGGTGTCGACCTGCCGCAGAACCGGCCCCACCCCGGCACGCCGGAGGCGGCCGAAGCCGCCGCCAACGACGACGAGAACTCGCCGGACAAGGGCTACGGCAACCGCCGCCGGATGCGCGGGCGCGGCGAGGCGTTCCGGCGCCGCCACCGCCTGCACGGCCCGGTCGCCCTCTACGGCGGCCGCATCGATCCGGGCAAGGGCTGCGAGGAGCTGCTGCAGTACTTCAACGGCTACCAGCGGACCGGCGGCGATGCCACGCTGGTGCTGATGGGCGCGAAGCTGATGCCGCTGCCCGAGGATCCGTCGGTGCGCTTCGCCGGCATGCTGTCCGAGGCCGAGCGGGCCGAAGCGCTCGAAGCGGCCACGGTCGTGGTCGTGCCGTCGCCGCACGAGAGCCTGTCGCTGCTGGCGCTCGAAGCGATGGCGGTCGGCACGCCGCTGCTGGTCAACGGCCGCAGCGACGTCCTCGTCGACCACTGCCGCAAGAGCCAGGCCGGCCTCTACTACGTCGTCCGCGGACGAGTTCACCGAAGCGCTGAAGATGCTGCTCGCCGACGATCGCCTGCGCGCCCAGATGGGCCGCAACGGCCGGCAGTACGTCAAGACCAACTACCGCTGGGACGTCATCATGCAGAAGTACGAAGGCCTGATGGCAGCGCTCAAGCCCTGACGTGCCCGCGGACGTTCCGCGACGCCGCCACCGACGACCTGGCGACGGCGATGCGGGTGGGCAATGCGCACGCGGTGGTGGCGCCGTGCTGGCCACGGCGCTGGCGCGGGCCGGCGCGACCCGCGTCCTCGACCTGTGCTCGGGGGCGGGGTGCGGCCGTTCCGCCGGTCGCGGCTGTTCTGGACCTACCCGGTGCCGGTGCTGCCGCTGGCCATCCTGTTCGACGGCGTCGCCTCGGCGCTCCGGACCTACACGCCGGACGAGATGCGGGCGATGGCGGCGGGCATCCCGGCGGGTGACGCTGGCGGCGACGGCCATGACGCTGTCGCACCGGCTGTCGCCGCGCGCGCGCGTCGGCGTCATCGTCGGCGCCCTCGTGTGGACCAACGCGTTCGTCATGGTCTACGCGCAACAGATCCCGTTCCATGGCGCGCTGATTCCGGTCAGCGCCGAGCTTCGCCGCGCTGATGGGCGGCACGCGCTGGGGCTGGTGGACGCTCGCCGCGGCGAGCGTGACCTGGCTGGTCCCGTGGCTGCTGGCGATGGCGGGCGCGCCGGCGTTGTTCGACATCGCGTGGCCGAGTCAGTACGTGCGTCTCTGGTTCTTCCTGACGTCCCTGACGGCGGGGCTCGTCGCGACGATCGGGCACGTCACGCAGCACCTCGAGGCGGCCGTCGACCACAGCGACAGGCTGCTCGATCGCGTCCGGACGGAGGCCGGGGAGGTCCAGGCCTTGGCCGGCCGCGTGCGCGAAGCCGAGGAAGGACGAGCGGCGGCGGCTGGCGCACGAGCTGCACGACGACTTCGGCCAGCGGCTCACCGCCCTGCGGATGAAGCTGCAGCTGTCGCGGCTCGCGCCCGACCAGATGCGCGGCGCGCGGTCGACGACTGCGTCGCGATCTCCGAGGAGCTGCTGCGCGACGTCCGCGGCTTCGCGCGCGGCCTGCGACCGCCGCTGATCGACGAGGTCGGCCTCGGACCGGCGTTGCAGGCGCTGATCGACGGGCACGTCGATCGATCGGCGTTCGCCGTGACGCTCGACGTGCCGGACCGGTTGCCCCGCCTGCCGCCGTCGATCGAGCTGGCCGCCTACCGCGTCGTCCAGGAGGCGCTCGCCAACGTGCTGCGCCACGCCGAGGCGAGCCGGTTGTCACTGGCGGCCCGCCGTCGACAGCGGTGAGCTGGCAATCTGGTTGATCGACGACGGGCGCGGCTTCGATCCGCGGACGCCCGGCGGGCGCCGCGCGCCGGCCAGCACCTCGGGCTGGTCAGCATGCGCGAGCGCGCGGCGTTCGCCGGCGGCAGCCTGGAGGTCGATTCGGCGCCCGGACGGGGCACGAGCGTCTGCCTGCGCGTTCCCGGCTGGCCGCGCGCCGGCGTCGCCAGCGGCACCGGTGGTGGCGTCATGAGACTGCACCGTGCTGCTCGCCGACGACCACACGCTCGTGCGGGCCGGGCTCCGCGCCCTGCTCGCCGGGCTGCCCGAGGTCGGAACGGTGCTCGAGGCGAGCGATGGCCGCGAGGCGCTCGACGTCATCGCCGCGCACCGGCCCGGCCGTCGTGCTGATGGACATCGCCATGCCTGGCCTCAACGGGCTGGAAGCGGCGGCGCTGGTCTCGCGCGACCACCCCGGCGACACGGACGATCGTGCTGTCGATGCATGGCACCGACGCCTACGTGCTGCAGGCGCTGCGAGCCGGCGCCGCCGGTTACCTGCTCAAGGACGCCGCGGTCGCCGAGCTGCCGCTGGCCTTGCGGGCCGTGTTGCGCGGCGAGATCTACATCAGCAGCGCCGTGTCCCGGGTCGTCGTCAGCGGCTTCTCGCCCGGACCGACACGCGGATCGCAGTGGTCATGGCAGCGCCGTTTCCAGCTGGATCGGTGTGCTGCCCAGCGCACGCGCTGCTCGTCCGCGTCAATGTCGCGCAGATCGAGCGGGCCATCCTGAATCTGTGTCTGAACGCCCGCGACGCCATGCCGGATGGCGGGACGCTGCACGTTACGGCGCGGTCGGCCATCCGTTGGGTTGCTGGCAACGAGGGCGGACGCGGGCGAGTGCCGGTGACCTACGCGGTGGTGGAGGTGTCCGACACCGGTCGAGGCATTCCACGAGCGCTGCAGGCGCGGGTGTTCGAGCCGTTCTTCACGACCAAGGGGCCCGCAGCGGGCAGCGGGCTTGGCCTGGCGATGGTGCGCGAGACGGCCCTGGCGCACGGCGGGCTCGTCGAGCTCACGAGCGACGCCTTGGGAACGGCCGTCCGCATCCTGCTGCCGCTTTGCTGACCCCGACGGGTGGTGCGATCAGCGCTGGTGCCAGCCCGGACGGACGACCCCAAGGCGATGATCGCCGGAACCGGCATCACCACCAGCGCGGCGGCCCACGTCGCGCGGGCCTTCTGCGGCAGCGCCCGGTGCCACAGCCAGTAGATGCCGCTTCCGGTCATCGCCGTGTATACGACGAGCATCGTCACCAGCTCGGTCACGGATATCTGCATGTCCCCTCCTACGTGAATCCTGAGTACTTAGATGAACGTTGGAGGCCGGAAGTTCCGAACACGGTGACTGTCGCGCCGCGTCGCAGGGACGGACCGGGGACGGCCGGCGGAGCGGAGCGCAGAACCGCGCGAGGCTGCGCCGCGTTGCCGGCGACGCCGGCCGCGCGGCCGGGCCGCTACCCGCGGGCGGGCTCGACCTCGGGCTCGTCTTCCGGCAGCGCCACGTCGGCATCGCGGCCGGAGCCGGCACTCGCCTTCTTGCGCCGCGGCCGGATGTCGTAGCGCTTGATCATCTCGTTCAGCGTCGTCGGCTTGATGTGCAGCAGCTCGGCGGCCCGCTTCTGGACGCCGCCGGCGGCCTCCAGCGTCGACTCGATCAGGCGCTTCTCGAAGTCGCTCGTGACTTCCTTGAACGAGATGCCCTCGGGCGGCACCACGAAGGTCGGGATCTGGAACGGCCGCGAGGTGCGCACGTTCTCCGGGATCAGGTCGGTGTCGATGCGCGTCCCGGGCGACAGCACGACGGCGCGCTCGATGACGTTCTCGAGCTCGCGGACGTTGCCCGGCCAGTCGTACTCCATCAGCAGATCGAGCGCATCCGGCGTCATCTCCATCCCGACCTTGCCGTTCTCCTCGCCGTACTTCTCGAGGAAGTGCTGCGCCAGGAGCGGGATGTCTTCCTTGCGCTCGCGCAGCGCCGGCAGCTGGATCGTGATGACGTGCAGCCGGTAGTAGAGGTCCTCGCGGAAGCGGCCCTCTTCCATCATCCGGCGCAGGTCGACGTTGGTCGCGGCGATGATGCGGACGTCGACCTTGATGTTCTCGACCCCGCCCAGGCGCATGAACTCGCGCTCCTGGATGACGCGCAACAGCTTCGACTGGGTCTCGAGCGGCACGTTGCCGATCTCGTCGAAGAAGATGCTGCCCTTGTCGGCGACCTCGAACAGGCCCTTCTTCGGATAGACGGCGCCGGTGAAGGCGCCCTTGACGTGGCCGAAGAGGTTCGACTCGAGGAGGTCGGGCGGCAGGTTGCCGGAGTTGACGCTGACGAAGTGCTTCTCGGCGCGCGGCGAATTGGTGTGCAGCGCGCGGGCGACCAGCTCCTTGCCGGTGCCGCTCTCGCCGTTGACCAGCACGGTCGATCGGCTCGGCGCGGCCTGGATGATCAGATCGAACACCTGCCGCATCCGCGGGCTGCGGCCGATGATGTTGGCGAACTTGTGGTAGCGCGTCTGCAGGTTCTGGCGCAGGGCGCGGTTCTCGGTCACCAGCTGGCGCCGCTCGAGGGCGTTGCGCAGCACGACCAGCACTTCGTCGTTCTTGAACGGCTTGGTGATGTAGTCGAGGGCGCCGCGCTTCATCGCCGCGATGGCCGTCTCGATCGAGGCGAAGGCCGTGACCATGACGATCGGCAGATCCTCGTCGATGGTCTTCAGCTCCTCGAGCGTGGCGATGCCGTCGATGCCCGGCATCATCACGTCGACGATGGCGGCGTCGAACGGCATCGAGCGCGCCAGCTCGATGCCCTGGGTGCCGTTGGTGGCGAGCCGGACCTGGTAGCCCTCGCGGGTGAGGAGCGTCTCCAGGATCTCGCGCATGATTTCCTCGTCGTCGATGACGAGAATCGAGCCGTGACGTGTCATGAGCCCGCCTGTCTGAGGTGGCCGGTGTCGGCCGCGTCGCGGCCCATCGCCCGGAAGGAGGCCGCGTCCTGCGCCAGCGGGAAGAGCAGCCGGAAGATGGTGCCCTTGCCCTCTCCGCTCTCGCAGGTGATGACGCCGCCGTTCTCGCGGACGATGCCGTAGGTGATCGACAGGCCCAGTCCGGTGCCCTGTCCGATCGGTTTGGTGGTGAAGAACGGGTCGTAGATGCGGGACAGGTGATCCGGCTGGATGCCGCCGCCGGTGTCGGCCACGTCGATGACCGCCTGCCCGCCGTCGATGCGGGTGGTGATCGACAGCCAGCCGCCCTTGGGCATGGCATCCCGCGCATTGATGAACAGGTTCAGGAAGACCTGCTGCAGCTTGTGCTCGACCGACGGGACGATGAGCGCCTCGGTGGCGAAATCCTTCCGCACCTGCACGTTGCCGTTGCGGAACTGGTGCTCGAGCAGCGACAGCACGTCGGCGATCACCACGTGCAGATCGATCGGCCCGACGTCGGTCTGCGGCGGCCGGGCCAGGTTCAGCAGGCCGTTGACGATCTTGGCGGCGCGGAACGTCTGGCGCTCGATCTTCTCGAGCAGCTTGGTCCGCGAATCGTCCGGGTCGGCGCCCTCCAGCAGCATCTGGGTGAAGCTGGAGATGCCGGTCAGCGGCGTGTTGACCTCGTGCGCGACCCCGGCGGCGAGGAGGCCGATCGAGGCCATCTTCTCCGAGATCTGCAGCTGCTCCTCGAGCTGGACGCGCGAGGTGATGTCCTCGAGGATCACGATGGTGCCGGCGGTGCGGCCGTCGACGTCGCGCAGCGGCGCTTCGGCGACGTTGACCAGCCGCGGGCGGCCGCCGTCGGCGTGCCGCGACACGATCGGCACGCGGTAGAGCACCGACACGTTGGATGGCTGACCGGCCGCCGCGGCCACCCGGTGGGCGCGCAGCGCGCTGAGCAGCTCGCCGTCGAACAGCTCGTCGAGGCGCCGGCCGACCGCCTCGGCCCGCGGCAGCCCGTAGAGGCGCTCGAGCGACGGGTTCCAGCGGACGACGCGCTCGTCGAGCCCGGCCACCAGCAGGCCGTCGTCGAGCGACTCGATGACGTTCTCGTTGAAGCGCCGCTCGCGATCGAGCTCCGCGGCCTTGAGCTGCAGCTGGTGATAGAGCCGGCCGTTCTCGAACGCCGTCGCGACCTGCGCCGCCACCGCTTCGAGCAGCGCCATGTCCTCGCTGTTGAGCGGCTCACCGCTCTCCTTGCCACCGAGCGCCATCACCGCGATCGTCCCCTCCTTGGAGACGCAGGGAACGAAGCAATGGACGCCGAGCTGCTGCCAGTGGCTCACCTCGTCGACGGTGAAGCGCCGCATCGTGAACGGCTCGTCGAGGTTGACGGTCTGCCCGCTGCGGACGCGGTTGCCGATACCCGAGGCGGCGTCGAGCGGCGGCAGCGGCCGCAGGAACCCGACCGAGCGGGCGGCCACGAAATGGCGCGGCGTCTCGTCGGCGACCGGCGTCAGCAGCAGGCACATGCGGTCGAGCACCAGCGTGTCGACGACGCGGTCGACGAGGCGCTCGCTCAGGCGCTGCAGGTCGAGGTCGGTGTTCAGCTCGCGGGCGAAGGCGACCAGCGCCCGGCGGTAGTCGTAGCGGTCGCGGTAGTAGGCGCGATCGAGCAGCGTCTGGATGGTGTTCTTGACCAGCGGCGCGAGCAGCACCACGACCAGCGTCGCCAGCACCGCCATGATCGTGTGCGACTGGCCGCCGGCGTCGGTGAAGACCTTGCCGGCGAGCTTCAGCAGCACGGCGTAGATCGTCGCAATCGCGGTGATCGCGGCGGCGTAGACGACCGTGCGCTTGATGATCACCTCGACGTCCATGAGGCGATAGCGGACCACCGCCGAGGCGAAGGCGAGCGGCAGGAAGCCGAGCGGAATGGTCAGGAAGCCGAGCTGCGGCCCGGCGTCGAAGCCGGCCGCCCACGGCAGCCCGTAGCCGGCGAGGAAGGGGACACCGCCGATGACCGTGCCGCCGACGATCCAGCGCAGCTGGCGCCGGGCCGTCATCGAGCGGACCCGCCGCAGCGCCCGCACCATGATGCCCAGGCCGCCGAGCAGGCCGGCCGCGAGCACCAGCAGCTCGATCCGATCGAGTGTCTCGAGCGCGCCGGTGAAGCCGGCGCCGCCGGCCGGCTGGAACAGCCCCGACGGCTGCAGCAGGATCGCCGCGCGCAGCCCGCCAAGCAGCCCGGCCGGCAGGTAGAAGAGCGGCAGCACGGCCCGGCCGAGGGGCGTCCGCACCCACGCGCGAGGCCGCTCGGGGAAGACCAGCGCGAAGTGCAGGAAGAGCGGCGGCAGCAGCAGGAGGGCCACCACGTCGCCCCAGTAGAAGACCCAGTCCAGCCGATCGAGGCGGCCGCTGAACGAGAACCCGAACACGCCGAAGAACGCCACCGAGAGCCAGAAGAAGTGGAGCGACGCCTGATCGCCCGGCCGGCGCAGGCGCACGGCGCAGCCGACCAGCAGCGTGAAGATGGCGACCAGCGCCTGCACCATGTAGAGGGTGCGATACCCCGATGGGGTCTGGTGCAGCGTGAGCTGAATCAGCCCCTGGCGGACGCCACCGCGGAGGACGGTGTAGACGACGGTGTCGCCCGGCCTGGCGGAGTGCAGCGCTTCGTAGACGTCGCTGGGCACGTCGACGCGCCGCCCGTCGATCGCCACGAGCAGGTCGTCGGCGGTCAGGCCGGCGCGGGCGCCGGCACCGTCTCGGCTCAGCTCGCGCGCCACGACGCCCTCGGGGCTCGACGCCCAGAGCACGCCGTCCTCGGCCTCGAGCCAGCTGGCGCGGACGCGCACGTTCGCGATCACCAGCACGAGCAGGCCGGCGGCGACCAGGATCGGCACGAGCGCGCGAACGACGGCGCGCAGTCCGACCAGGCGAAGCGAGTTCAGCAGACGAACCGAATCCATGGAGCGTGGAACTGGCGAAGTCGTAGCAAAGGCCGTTCCAGCAAATGCCTGATTGGGCGTGGCATTTCTTCTACGCGCACAACAACTTACAGTGATTCAGCAGACACGGGTCGCCGACCCGATCCAAAACTCAGGATACACGATTCAATCGACCGGATGAGAGGTAAGACCTGCGGCCGAGTCGGAGGGAGGCGCTGGCGCCGGCGCGACGGCCGGCGCCGACTTAGAACTGCACCGTGACGCCGCCGACGACGCGGGTCGGTGGCCGGACGACGAGGACCTCGTCGTAGAGGGAGCCGACCGATTCGAGGCCGCTGCGCAGCAGGTTGCCGACGCTGAACACGAGCTCCACCTGCGCGTTGTCGCCCTTCAGGTAGGGCACGCCCTGGTAGACCTGCACGTCATAGCGGGTGGCGCCGGCCGGCGTGTCCTCGTAGATGGTGCCGCGGGTGAAGCGCGAGTTGTAGCGACAGGCCGCCGAGAACCGCGTTCCGGTACGCGGGGCCGCCGCGTCCAGCCGCAGCGTCACGCCGTGCATGCGCTCGCGGGCGGCCCGCACCGCCGACGGCGCGACCCGGGCCACCGCCTCGACGGCGTCGCCGGCCTGCCAATCGACGTCCGACATGCGGTACTCGAGGCCGCCACGCAGGTGCGTCCCGACCGGGCGGCTGACACCCACGCCCCACCCGCTGGCGGCGAAATCACCGACGCTGGCCACGCCGTAGTGGCTCAGGTCGGCGCGGCGCCGGCCGTTGGCGAGACTCGGATCGAACACGGTGGCCAGCTGACCGTCGACGCGCTGGCGGAAGTGCGTCAGCGCGACGCGGAAGGTGGCGATGTCCTGCTCGAGCGAGACGCCGACGTGCTGCGTCTCCTGGGCCTCGAGCGGCGCGCCGGTCACCAGCGACGAGAACGTCCGCTGCGGCGGCAGCGACAGAGAGCCGTAGGCCTGCGGCACGAATTCCTCGGCGCCGGGCGCGCTCATCTCGCGCGCCGCGGTGACGCGGATCCACGTGCGCGCGGCCGGCGACAGCGAGGCGGTGAGCGTCGGGCTGAACAACCCGGGATCACGCAGGTAGTCGTAGCGCTCGTAGCGACCGCCGACGTCGAGCATCGCGCGCGGGCTGATGGTCCAGTGGTCGACGACCTCGACGCCGCCGGCGCTGCGGGCGTCGTCCTCGATCCCGAAGACGGCGACGCCGCTGGCTGCCGCCGAGCTCTGCCGGCTGTAGGCGCTGTGCACCTCGACGCCGTGCGAGTCCGCCACGACCGTCGCGTAGGTGCCGCCGACGAACCACGAGTTGACGCCGCCCCGCGCGGTCGCCGCCTCGACGCTCCACGTCGTCCGCGTGCTGAGCGGCCCGGCGAGGTGGACGAAGGCGATGCCGGCCGGCATGTCGTCGGTCGTGAACGCCTCGAACGGCTGGTCGATGGCCCCGGCGGTGAGCAGCTGGACGCGGCCGCTGAGGGCCCCGTTCAGGACCGCGGAGGCGGCCGATCGGCCGACGCCGAGCGTCCACGACGCGACGTTCTCGAGCCGCGCGATCGAGCGCCAGAAGTCCTCGTCCTCGATCTGCGAGACGTCGTCGATGCGCGAGGTCGTCTCGCGGAGCACCGATCGCTTGGCGTGCCGCAGCCGCCAGGCCGCCGACGAGTGATCGTGCGGGATCGCTTCGACCGCCTCGGCCTCGACGATCGGGGGGCATGGCGCCGGGCACGGTCGCTTCGACGGCGACGGCCGCGGTCGAGGCCATGCCGACGCCGGCGGCCAGCACGGCGGTCCCGGTCGGGCCCATGACGGGCGCGGCGGCGCGCCGCAGCTGGACGTCGAAGTGCGTGCCGCGCGACGGCACGACCTGGACGAACTCGCGGCGCGAGGCGGCAAAGCCGCGGCCCTGGACGCGCAGCAGATAGGTCCCCGCCGGGATGCCGCGCAGCTCGAAGCGGCCGACGCGGTCGGTTTCGATGATGAGGAGGTCGCGGCCCTGCGCCGTCACGGCGGCGCCGACGATGGGGCGGTCCCGGTCGTCGGTGACGAGGCCCTCGATCCAGCCGGACTGCACACTCGCCGTGAGCATCACCGGCGTCTGGCCGGCGGTGCGCGCGCGGCGGGTGGGCGCGGCGGGCGTGCGGGTGGGGGCGGGAGCGGGCGCGGCCGAACGGGCGCGGCTCGCCTGCGGCTGGCCCGCGTGAGACACGGGCGCGTGACCGGCCACGGCGGCCGTCAGCAGGACGAGCGGCAGGAGTGAGGACATCGGGGAGCCTCCTCGTCGAACCGTACCCGTGTTCGTTCCCGTTTCCCTGCGCGGCCGGCACCATGCCGGGCCCCGGCCAACCGGCCGGGGGTCGTTCAGGAAGCCGCCTGCACCGTGAAGAGCACGTCGCGCGTCACGCTCTTCTGGCTCTTGTTGTCCGTGATCTTGATCTCGAGTCGGTAGTCGCCCTCGGGGAAGCTCTGGAGCGGCACGCCCTGTCCCGTCATCAGCTGATGGCCCATCTCCGGATCGAAGTTGGGCGGGAGCGTCTTGTCCGACAGCGTTTGCGTCGGCGTGCGGTTGAAGGACTTCTCCCCCGCCGCTTCCTTCTGGTAGAAGACGTAGTCGACCGAGACGTCGGGCTTCTTGTCGGCGCCCAGCTTGGCCCCGTAGATCTGGAAGACCAGCTGCAGTTCCTCGGTCTTCTTGAACTTCAGGTCGGCCGCCGGGGTGATCTCGCTGTCACCCAGGACGTAGGGCCGCTCCTTCATCGCCTCGGGGGCAACCGGCGCGGTCAGCGGCTCGATCTTGTCCGCGACCAGCACCGAGCTCGTCTGGAGCTCGTCGCCGTGATAGTTCGGGATGACCAGCTCCTGCTTGAGGAGGGCCACCTTCACCGGCGCATCCGCCGCAGTGCCGCCCGCCGGCCGCTCGCGGAGCGCGAGGTAGACGTCGTAGGTGCCCGGCGCCACCGCGAAGGCGCGCGTCAGGCGCAACGGCTGGCCGGCGCCGCCCGATCGCAATTCCGCGAAGTAGATGTCCTCGAAGGGATAGGTCGGCGCCTTCTCGTTCTTCTCGGGCGTCGGCAGGCCGGTCGCGCCCTTGGGGGCGATCCGCAGGTAGCCGGTCACCGGCGACGTCAGCTTGCCGGCGTCGACCAGCAACGTGAAGGGGACGAAAATCAGGCCCTGCTGCGCCTTCAGGAAGTCCTGACGGAAGGTCAGGCCAACGGCCTCGGGCGCCGGCTGCGACGGCGCGACGCTCCTTGGACGGATCCTTCGGCGCCGTCACCAGGTAGGTGCCGGCCGCCGCGCCCTTCATCACTTCATCAGCGAGACGGGCGAGCGGCGCCACTTCCTGGCGCTGGGCCGCGGTCAGCCCTTCCGCGGGCTTCTTGTCCTTGTCGTCCTTGCGCTGGGCGAGCAGGGGCGAGACCGGAACGGAGGCGAGGGCGACGACCAGCGCCGCCAGGACCATGGAGGTCCGGGTGGGGATACTCTGCATGAAAAGCCTGGCTCCCAGAAACGACCGCGGATGGACCGCAACGACGGACTTTGGGGCGCCCTGGGGGCACCACGAACCGCTCGTGATCATAGGCGACCATCGGGGCCAAGTCAAACCGCGCAGGGCCAGCTCAAGTCACTGACAGAACGGCAGTTGAGGGCCTGTAAGTGGTCGACCACCGTGGTATCCTACGCGCCGTATGCCGGCCGATTCCCTGGTGATCATCCTGGCCGGAGGCGTCGGCGAGCGCCTCTTCCCGCTGACGAAGGAACGGGCCAAGCCCGCCGTCTATTTCGGCGGGCCGTATCGCATCATCGACTTCACGCTGTCCAACTGCGTGAATTCCGGCTTCCGCCGCATCTACATCGCCACGCAGTACAAGTCGCTCTCGCTGTCGCGGCACATCCGCCAGGGCTGGAAGGTGTTCGCCGACGAGCTCGGCGAATTCATCGAGATCCTGCCGCCGCAGAAGCGGGTCGGCGAGCACTGGTACCTCGGCACCGCCGACGCCGTCTACCAGAACCTCTACTCGATCACGCGCGAGAACCCGAAGCACATCGTCGTCCTGTCCGGCGACCACGTCTACAAGATGGACTACGCGCGCATGCTGCGCTTCCATCAGGAGCGCGGGGCGGCGGCGACGATCGCCTGCCTCGAGGTCCCCGTCGAGGAGGCCACCCGCTTCGGCGTCGTGGCCGTCGACGCGACCGACACGGTCTGCGGCTTCCAGGAGAAGCCGCGCGAGCCGATCGGCCTGCCCGGCTCCCCCGACGTCGCCTTCGTGTCGATGGGCATCTACATCTTCGAGGCCGACGCGCTCTACAAGGCGCTCGAGGCGGATGCCGCCCGCGACACCAACCACGACTTCGGCAAGGACATCCTGCCGGCGCTGATCAAGGACGCGCAGGTCGTCGCCTACCGCTTCTACGATCAGAACAAGAAGGCCTCGAAGTACTGGCGCGACATCGGCACGCTCGACGCCTACTACGAGGCGTCGATGGACCTGTGCCACGTCAACCCGGAGTTCAACCTCTACGATCCGGAATGGCCGATGCGCACCTGGCAGGTGCAGGCGCCGCCGGCCAAGTTCGTCTTCGCCGACGAAGGGCTGCGCTGCGGCCGGGCGCTCGACTCGATCATCTCCGCCGGCTGCATCATCTCGGGCAGCCGCGTCTCGGGCAGCATCCTGTGCCCGAACGTCCGCGTGCACAGCTTCTGCGACGTCGCGGACAGCATCCTGATGCCCGGCGTCCGCGTCGGCCGGCACTCGCGGATCCGCCGCGCCATCATCGACCGCGACGTGTTCATCCCGCGCGGGGCGTGCATCGGCTATCACCCGGAGGAAGACCGCAAGCGGCACACCGTCACCGAGTCGGGGATCGTCGTCGTGACCACCGACGACGAGCCGCTGGTGATCGATCCGCCGGCCGAGGTCCTGGGCGTCGAAGGCGAGTGGGACCGGCGCGGCGCCTGAGCCCGAAATCTGAGAACATCTCCCGCAGGCCGGCCGCCGCGGGACCGACCTGCTCGGAGCTTGCTCGGAGCTTGCTCCGAGCAACTAGCAGAAACTGCACGATCGAGGAGCATTCGTGAACATCAAGCGTGTCGTTGGACGAGAGATTCTGGACTCGCGGGGCAACCCGACGGTTGAAGTGGACGTCGAGCTCGCCAGTGGCGCCTTCGGGCGGGCGGCTGTGCCCTCGGGGGCATCGACCGGGACGCGCGAGGCCCTGGAGCTCCGTGACGGCGACAAGAGCCGCTACCTCGGCAAGGGCGTGCGGACGGCGGTCGGCAACATCAACGGCGAGATCGCCAAGGCGCTCACCGGCAAGGAATTCACCCAGGCCTCGCTCGACAAGGCCATGGTCGACCTCGACGGCACGCCCAACAAGGGCCGTCTCGGCGCCAACGCGACGCTGGCCGTCTCGATGGCCGCCTTGCGCGCCGCCGCGGCCGAGGAGAAGGTCGCCCTCTACGAGCACATCGGCGCCCTGCGCCACGCCCTCGTCGGCGGCGAGCGCGCGGACCTGCTGCCCGTCCCGATGTGCAACATCCTCAACGGCGGCGCGCACGCCGACAGCAACGTGGACTTCCAGGAGTTCATGGTGATGCCGGTCGGCGCCAGCTCCTTCAGCGAGGCGCTCCGCATCGGCGCCGAGATCTTCCACGCGCTGCGCAGCATCCTGAAGAAGCGCGGCCTCGCCACCGGCGTCGGCGACGAGGGCGGCTTCGCGCCGAACCTCAAGTCGAACAAGGACGCGCTCGACCTCGTGATGGAAGCGGTCGGCAAGGTCGGCGTGAAGCCCGGCACCGACGTGGTCCTCGCGCTCGACGTCGCCGCCAGCGAGTTCTTCGAGGACGGCCAGTACGTCTTCAAGAAGTCCGGCGACCGGACGCGCTCCTCGGACGAGATGATCGAGCTCTACACCGAGTGGACGCGCGACTACCCGATCCTGTCGATCGAGGACGGGCTCAGCGAAGCGGACTGGCCGGGCTGGGAACGGCTGACGAAGGCGCTCGGCTCGAAGGTGCAGCTGGTCGGCGACGACGTGTTCGTGACCAACCCGGTGATCCTCAAGGAAGGCATCGCCAAGGGCATCGCCAACTCGCTGCTGGTGAAGGTCAACCAGATCGGCACCGTCAGCGAGACGCTCGAAGCGATGGCGATGGCGTGGGCGGCCGGCTACACGACGATCGCCTCGCACCGCTCGGGTGAAACCGAGGATTCGACCATCGCCGATCTCGCCGTCGGCACGCGCGCCGGCCAGATCAAGACGGGGTCGCTGTGCCGCAGCGATCGCGTGGCCAAGTACAACCAGCTGCTCCGCATCGAGGAAGCCCTCGGCTCGAGCGCCAAGTACGCCGGCCGCGCCGCGCTGAAGCAGCTGAAGTAGGCCGATGCCTGGTCCGCTCGCACTCATCATCCTGGACGGCTGGGGGATTCGCGCCGAGCGCGATCAGAACGCCGTCGCGCTGGCGGAGCCGGCGACGTTCCAGGACCTGCTGGCGCGCTATCCGAGCGGCACGCTCGAGGCGTCCGGCGAGGCCGTCGGCCTGCCCGCCGGCCAGATGGGCAACTCCGAGGTCGGGCACACCAACCTCGGCGCCGGCCGGGTCGTCTACCAGGACCTGACGCGGATCGACAAGAGCATCCGCGAGCACGACCTGGAGACGCGCCCGGCGCTGCTGGCCGCCTACGACCGGTGCGCCGGTGCGTCGACGCACGCGCTGCACCTGATCGGCCTGCTCTCGGACGGCGGCGTCCACAGCCACCAGGAGCACCTGCACGCGTTGATTCGCCTGGCCAAGGCGCGTGGCGTGTCGCGGGTGTTCGTGCACGTGCTGACCGACGGGCGCGACACCTCGCCGAACGGCGGGCGCGCCTACGTCGCGGCGCTCGAAGCCGCGCTTGCGGCCGCCGGCGTCGGCGCGCATCGCCTCGATCTCGGGCCGCTACTGGGCGATGGATCGCGACAAGCGGTGGGAGCGGACCAAGCTCGCCTACGACACGATCGTCCACGGCGAAGGGCCGACGGCGCGGTCGGCCGGCGAGGTCATCGAAGCGGCCTACGCCGAGCAGGTCACCGACGAGTTCATCAAGCCGCACGTCATCGTCGGCGCCGACGGCAGCGGCCGTCGGCCCGATGCGCGACGGCGACTCGGTCGTGCTCTTCAACTTCCGCGCCGATCGCATGCGGCAGATCGTGCGGGCGCTGGCGTTCGACGACTTCGACGGCTTCGATCGCTCGCGCGGCGGCGCCTGGCCGCACGTCGCGCTGACGACGATGACGGAATACGCATCCGAGCTACACCTTTCCGGTCGTCTACCCGTCGCAGCCGGCCTCCGGCTACATCGCCGAGGTCCTCGCCGCGCACGGGCTGACCAACCTGCGGCTGGCCGAGACCGAGAAGTACGCGCACGTCACCTACTTCTTCAACGGCGGACGCGAGGAGTGCTTCCCCGGCGAGGAGCGCGTGCTGGTGCCGTCGCCGAAGGTGCCGACCTACGACCTGCAGCCGGAGATGAGCGCGGCCGGCGTCGCCGACGCGCTGATCGCCAGCGTCTCGGCCAAGAAGCACGACGTGATCATCTGCAACTTCGCCAACCCGGACATGGTCGGCCACACGGGCAGCCTCGACGCCGCGATCGAGGCGGTCAAGGCGGTCGACGCCTGCCTGGCGCGGGTGATCCCGGCGATCCTCGCCGCCGGCGGATCGGCCATCGTCACCGCCGATCACGGCAACTGCGAGCAGATGTGGGACTACACGCTGAACGCGCCCCACACCGCGCACACCACGAATCTCGTGCACTACATCTACGTCGCCGGGCCGGGCGAGGCGAAGCCGCGGCAGCTGCCGGCAGGGGCCCTGTGCGATGTCGCCCCGACGATGCTGGGCCTCCTCGGCCTGCCGCTATCGGCGGAGATGACCGGCAAGCGACTCGTCTGACAGCCGTGCTCGGAGCGATGCTCCGAGCTGACTCAGGTTGCTCGGAGCTTGCTCCGAGCAACTTGCAGATTCTGCGTACAGCACAAAGGCGGCCTTGGCGGGCCGCCTTTGATGTTTCAGCGCCGGGAGCGCGGACGCTCAGCCCTTCACTTCGGGCAGCTCGTCAGGGGCGATGCGCAGCGACTTCAGGAACAGCCGATCGCTGGCCGAGAGCTCACGGCTGGTCGGGCGGCGCGGGCGTGAGGCTGCCGTTCGCGCCGAGGCTGGCGGAGCCGCTGCTCGAGGCCGTCGAGAACCCCAGGGGGCTGGTCGGCGTGTTCGGCTGCGTGGCTCCCGTCGAGGCGCTCACCGTCCCGGCGCCGGCGCGCCGGACCTTGACCACGGCCGTCGGCTTGGACCGGTTGGCAAAGCCGACCTCGGCGTCGATCGAGAGGTGCATTTCGTAGCCGGCGGCGCGTGCCTTGGCCCGGCACGCTTCGACGGTCTGATCCGCCGCCACAGCCGCCCGGATGGCCTGCGCCAGTTCTTTCGCCAACCGATTGACGGTGTCGTCCATGGTGAACCTCGCTGGTGATGGAGGGCGGCCGCGCCGCGATCACAACTGAGCGCATTCTAGGCCCCGTTTCAGACGGGTGTCAAGGCGGAAGAACCGCTGATTTCACCTGATTTTACAGCGATTTTCGAGGTCCGCTGGAGGGGTGAGGAAATGCTGCCGGGGGCGCGTCCCTTGTCTGCTCGAGCCGGAACTTTCGACTACACTGAGCCGGACTCGCACACGGCTGCCGCGTCTTCCGCATCCCACGATGCCCCTGCTCGACGTCGACCGCCTCACCACGGCTTTCCCCATCGAGGGCCGGGTGGTGTCCGCCGTCTCGGGGGTCAGCTTTTCCCTGGACGCCGGCGAGACGCTGGCGCTGGTCGGCGAGTCGGGCTGCGGCAAGTCGCTGACCGCCTTGTCGATCCTGCGCCTGGTCGACCCGCCCGGCCGCATCGTCAGCGGCGCCGTCCGGCTCGATGGCCGCGACCTGCTGGCCCTCGACGAGCGCGAGATGCGCGCCGTCCGCGGCCGCGAGATCGGCCTGGTGCTGCAGGAGCCGATGACGGCGCTGAACCCCGTCTACACCGTGGGCAGCCAGATCGCCGAGGCGCTCGCCGTGCACGGCCTGGCCCGCGGCAAGGCGGCGCGGGCCCGCGCCATCGAGCTGCTCGACGCCGTGCGCGTGCCGGAGCCGCACCGGCGCGTCGACGACTATCCGCACCAGCTCTCCGGCGGCCTGCGCCAGCGCGCCCTCATCGCCGCCGCGCTCGCCTGCCAGCCGAAGCTCCTGATCGCCGACGAACCGACGACCGCGCTCGACGTCACCATCCAGGGCCAGATCCTCGATCTGCTGCGCGACCTGAAGACGCGCCTGCGCCTCGCCCTGCTGCTCATCACGCACGATCTCGGCGTCGTGGCCCAGCAGGCGGATCGCGTCGCGGTGATGTACGCCGGGCGGATCGTCGAGGAGGCGCCGGTGCGGGCGATCTTCCGCGACCCGAAGCACCCCTACACGCGCGGCCTGCTGGCCTCGCTGCCCGGGCCGCACGGCACGCGCCTGCGGGCGATCGAGGGCACCGTGCCACGCCTCGGTCACATCCCGTCCGGCTGCGCGTTCGCGCCGCGCTGCGCCGATCGCTTCGAGCCGTGCGCCGATCTGCCGGCGCTGGCGCCCGGCGCCGGAGGCGGCGCACCGGTCCGCTGCTTCCTCCACCATCGCGTCCGCGACACCGCGGCGCCAGCCGCCGCGGCCGCCGTCTGAGCCCGATGGCGCTGCTCGACGTCCGCGACCTGACCAGGATCTACCGCCAGCGGCACGGCCTGTTCGGCCGCGTGTCGGAGACGCGCGCCGTCGATCGGGTGTCGTTCTCGGTCGAGCAGGGCGAGACGTTCGGGCTGGTCGGCGAGTCGGGCAGCGGCAAGACCACCGCAGCGCGCTGCATCCTGCGCCTGATCGAACCGACCTCGGGCCAGGTCACGTTCAACGGCCAGGACGTGCTCGCGCTGGACCGCCGGGCGCTGCGGGACGCGCGGCGCCACATGCAGATGGTCTTCCAGGATCCCTACTCGTCACTCAATCCGCGGATGCGGGTCGAGACGATCGTCGAGGAGCCGCTCGTCATCCACGGCATCGGCACGAAGGCGGAGCGGGCGGCGCGGGTCGCCGAGCTGCTCGTCGCACGTCGGCCTCGATCCGGAGCTGCGGCGGCGCTACCCGCACGAGTTCAGCGGCGGCCAGCGGCAGCGCATCGGCCTGGCCCGCGCCCTCGCGCTCAACCCGTCGCTGATCATCGCGGACGAACCGGTGTCCGCGCTCGACGTGTCGATCCAGGCCCAGGTCATCAACCTGCTCGTCGACCTGCAGGCGCGCTTCGCCCTGACCTACCTGCTGATCGCGCACGATCTGCGGCTCGTGCAGCACGTCTGCACGCGGGTGGCGGTGATGTATCGCGGACGGATCGTGGAGATGGGGCCGACCGAGGCGGTCTACCAGCGCGCCGAGCACGCCTACACGCGCGCCCTGCTGTCAGCGGTGCCGCAGCCGGATCCGGACGCGGCGACGACGCGCCTGGAGCTCGATCGCGACGCGATCAAGCCGGGAGCGGATTTGCGGGAGATCGGCCCGGGCCACTGGGCCGCGGTGTAGACAGGAACGATTCCGGAGTCGGACGTCAACTCCGGAGTCGTCTGTCGACTCAGTGCGCGAGCGGTCGCGGGTTCGCGCGGTGCGGGCCGCGTCCTTCTCGACCTGGCCGTCGCGGAAGGAGATCACCCGGTGCGCGTGCGCCGCGATGTCGGCTTCGTGCGTCACCAGCACGATGGTGTTGCCGGCGGCGTGCAGGCGCTCGAACAGCGCCATGATCTCGACGCCGGTCTTCGAGTCGAGGTTGCCCGGTCGGCTCGTCGGCGAGCAGGATCGACGGGTTGTTGACGAGCGCACGGGCGATGGCGACGCGCTGGCGCTGGCCGCCCGACAGCTCGTTCGGCCGGTGGCTCATGCGCTCGCCGAGCTCGACCTTCAGCAGCGCCTCCTTGGCGCGCTGCAGCCGCGTCTTCGAGTCGATGCCGGCGTAGATCAGCGGCAGCTCCACGTTGTGCAGCGCGGTGGCGCGGGCCAGCAGGTTGAAGGTCTGGAAGACGAACCCGATCTCCTCGTTGCGGATGCGGGCGAGCTCGTCGTCGTTCATCTGGCTCACCTGCTTGTCGTTCAGCAGGTAGGACCCCTTGGTCGGCGTGTCGAGGCAGCCGATCAGGTTCATCAGCGTCGACTTGCCGGAGCCGGAGGGCCCCATGATGGCGACGTACTCGCCGCGCTGGATCTGGATGGACACGCCGCGCAGGGCGTGCACTTCCTCCTCGCCCATGACGTAGGTCTTCCAGAGGTCCTTGGTTTCGATGAGCGCCATGTGGCTGATGATACGACGAGGCGCCGGATCAGGGTTCCGGCTGACCCGGGCGCGCGGCGCCACGGTCAGCCCGGCCAGCGGGCGCGAACCCGGGCAGGAGCACGCTCACCTCGCCTTCGGCGGCCGGAAACAGCGCCCAGAAGGCCTCGGCCCGGCCCGGCGCCGGGACCGTGACGGCCGAGCCCACCCGTTGCCCGGAGCTGCCGCGCAGGGCGAACATCCGGCGCCGCCCGTCGGCCGACAGCACCGACGCGTCGTCGAGGGCCTCGACGGCCGCCTGCGCCGCCGCCGCGACCGCCGATCCGGGCGTCCAGGTCGTCGGCGGCGGCCAGATTGGCCAGCGACAGTTCCACGCGGATGCTGTCGACGGTCTCCCGCCGCACCGAGACGACCCGCACGCCGAGCGGGGCGGTGGCGCAGGTGGCCTCGGTCGACGCGCCCGGACGACCGGGGGCGTCGCGGCGGACTGCCGGCGGAGCCGGCGGACGCGGCGGACGCCGGCCGGCTGCCGGGGCCGCGGCGGCGACCGCCGGCCAGCAGGATCGACGCCGGCGATGCGCGAGGGGCCCCTTCAGCTGTCCACGAGCCCGACGCCATCGCCAGCTCCTCCGTCGCTAGCCCTGGTCGTCCTGGTAGCTTTCCTTCAGCTTGGCCACGACGGCCGGATCGGCCAGGGTCGTCGTGTCGCCGAGCGCCCGCCCTTCGGCGATGTCGCGCAGCAGGCGGCGCATGATCTTGCCGGACCGCGTCTTCGGCAGGTCGGCGGCGATGAGCACGTCCTCGGGCCGCGCGATCGCCCCGATCTTCTTGGCGACGTGCTGGCGCAGCTCGTCGATCAGCCGCTCCGAGCGCTCGATGCCGCCCTTCAGGATGACGAACGCGGTGATCGCCTGGCCTTTGATCTCGTGCGCCCGGCCGACGACCGCGGCCTCGGCGACCGCCGGGTGGTCGACGAGCGCGCTCTCGACCTCCATCGTGCCGATGCGGTGGCCGGCGACGTTCAGCACGTCGTCGACGCGGCCGAGCAGCCAGTAGAAGCCGTCCTCGTCGCGGCGGGCGCCGTCGCCGGTGAAGTAGACGCCGTCCGGCCACTGGCTGAAGTAGGTCTTCTGGAAGCGCTCGCGATCGCCGTAGATGCCGCGCAGCATGCCGGGCCACGGCTTGGTCAGCGCCAGCAGCCCGCCGCCGACCTCGACGGCGGCGCCGTCCTGCCGGCGGATCTCGGCCGCGATGCCGGGGAACGACCGGGTGGCCGAGCCCGGCTTGGTGGTCGTCAGCCCCGGCAGCGGCGAGATCAGGATGTGCCCGGTCTCGGTCTGCCACCAGGTGTCGACGATCGGGCAGCGCTCGCCGCCGATCACCTTGTGGTACCAGATCCAGGCTTCGGGGTTGATCGGCTCGCCGACCGACCCGAGCAGGCGCAGGCTGGACAGATCGCAGGTGGCCGGGTGCTCGGTCCCCCAGCGCATGAAGGCGCGGATGGCCGTCGGCGCCGTGTAGAAGATCGTCACGCCGTAGCGCTCGACGATCTGCCAGAAGCGGGTCTTGTCCGGCCAGTCCGGCGCGCCTTCGTACATCACCACGGTGGCGCCGTTGGCGAGCGGGCCGTAGACGACGTAGCTGTGGCCGGTCACCCAGCCGATGTCGGCCGTGCACCAGTAGACGTCTTCGTCCTTCATGTCGAAGACCCACTTGGTGGTGGCGTAGCAGCCGACCAGATAGCCGGCGGTGGTGTGGACGATGCCCTTCGGCTTCCCGGTCGTGCCGGACGTGTAGAGGATGTAGAGCATGTCCTCGGCGTCCATCGGCTCGGGCTCGACGCGCTGCTGCCCGGCCTCCTGCATCAGCCGGTGATACCAGTGGTCGCGGCCCTCCTGGATGTGCACCGGGAAGCGCGCCGTCTGATCGCGCTGGACGACGACGACGTGCCGGATCGACGGCGTGTCCTTCAAGCGCCTCGTCGGCCATCTTCTTGAGCGGCACGAGCTGGCCGCGGCGATAGCCGCCGTCGGCGGTGACCAGCACCGAGCACTGCCGAGTCGTTGATGCGGTCGCGCAGCGACTCCGAGCTGAAGCCGCCGAAGACCACGCTGTGCACGGCGCCGAGGCGGGCGCAGGCGAGCATCGCGATCGCCAGCTCGGGGATCAGCGGCAGGTAGAGCGCGACGCGGTCGCCCTTCTTGACGCCGAGACCGCGCAGCACGTGCGCGAACGCGTTCACGTCGCGGTAGAGATCGAAGTAGGTCAGCGTCCGGCGGTCGCCCGGCTCGCCCTCCCAGATGATCGCGGCCTTGTTGCGACGCGCGGTGCGGACGTGGCGATCCAGGCAGTTCGCCGAGACGTTCAGCTGGCCGTCAGCGAACCACTTCGCGTCCGGCGACTTCCACTCGAGCACCTTGGTGAACGGCGTGATCCACTCGAGCTCGTTGGCGAAGCCGGCCCAGAACGCCTCGGGATCCTTCGCCGCCGTGTCGTAGACGGCGGGATCGCTGACGTGCGCGGCCGCGGTGAAGGCGGCGGGCGGCGCAAAGGTGCGCTCCTCGGTCAGGAGCGACGGAGATGTCGGTGGAGGACGGATCTGTCGGCTGCGGCATGGCACCCCTCGGCGGCCCGGGGCCGTGACGGCGATGGTCAGTGCGAGTCGGGCTCGCGATCGGAGGCGGCACCACCGCACCCGATGGCGGCGCCGGCGGCGCGGGCGGCTTCGGCGACGACGGCAGGTTCGAGTCGGTGGGCCGGGATCATGATCGTCGGCGCGTCGCCGACGTAGGGGTCGTCCGATGGCGGCGGCCAGCCGCCCGGTGGCGGGGCCGGCCAGCTCGCCGGTGCGGGAGCCGGCGGAGCCGGCATCGAGGCGAACGGGGCGGCCGACGACGGCAGCGGTGTCGCGTCGACGTCGGGCGCGGCCGGCGACACCGGCAGGGGCGGCGCCAGTGATCCCAGCGGCGCCGCTGGCGGAGGCGGCGTGGGCGGCGGCGGCACGAACGGCGGCGGCACCACCGGCGCCGGCGGCGTGAACGTCGGCGGGGCGAAGGTCGGGTTCACCGGCCCCGCGCCCGGCGTTCCGGGCGTCGGCACGCCGGGGCCGCCCTTGCGCCGGAACAGCATCGCGCCGAGCAGGCCGCCCAGCGTGGCGAACGCCATCGAGACGAACGCCCAGATGACGCCGCCGACGACGAGCATCACCGCCGGGCTCAGGCTCTCCAGCGCTTCGCGGGCCTCGGGCGTCATGCCCTCGGCCTCGCCCATCGCCCGCTGGAAGTCCGCCATGTCGAACGGCGAGCTCGCGAAGACGAGCAGGCCGATGACGCCCCAGGCGATCCACACGACCGTGCCGACGACGCCGGACAGCAGGCCGACGACCGCCCCCTCGCCCAGCGTGACGGGGCGCGGCGTGTTCTGCTGCATCACCCACGCGGCCAGCGCGCCGCCGCTGATCACCCACAGGCAGCAGCAGACGTTGCCGCCCTTGATGTAGGGCAGCGACGACAGGACGCCGATGAACAGGCCGCCCAGCAGGGCGGGCATCATCTTGGGAGCTGACATGAGGTACCTGCGGCGTCCCGGGGTTGCCGACTAGTCGTAGTACTCGCGGCCGAGGTGCGTGATCAGCTCCTCGCCCTTGAGGTAACGGAGCGTGTTCTTCAGCTTCATCAGCTGGATGAACAGGTCGTGCTCAGGATAGACGGCGGGCGGCGTGCTGCGGGCTCTTCCAGTAGAACGACAGCCATTCCTGGATGCCGCTCAGGCCGGACCGGCGGGCCAGGTCGAGGAACAGCACCAGGTCGAGGACGATCGGCGCCGCCAGGATGCTGTCGCGGCAGAGGAAATTGATCTTCAGCTGCATCTCGTAGCCGAGCCAGCCGACCAGATCGATGTTGTCCCAGCCCTCTTTGTTGTCGCCGCGGGGCGGGTAGTAGTTGATCCGGACGACGTGGTGGAGGTGGCCGTAGAGATCCGGGTAGAGATGTGGCCTGGAAGATGTAGTCGAGCAGGCCCTTCTTGCTCTCTTCCTTGGTCTTGAACGATTCGGGATCGTCGAGGACCTCGCCGTCGCGATTGCCCAGGATGTTGGTCGAGTACCAGCCGTTGACGCCGAGGAGGCGGGCCTTCAGGCCGGGCGCGATCACCGACTTGATCAGCGTCTGCCCGGTCTTGAAGTCCTTGCCGGTGATGGGCGTCTTGGTCTGCGCCGCCAGCTCCTGGAGGGCCGGGATGTCGGCGCTCAGGTTGGGGGCGCCGTTGGCGTACGGGATCCCCTCCTTGATCGCCGCGTAGGCGTAGATCATGCTCGACGGAATCGAGATGTCGCTGGTCTCGAGGGCCTGCTCGAAGGCCGCCAGGTTCTGGTGGGCCGGGCCCTCCTGGGCGAAGATCTCGGTGCTGCCGCACCAGATCATCACCAGCCGGTCGCAGCCGTTGGCCTGCTTGAACTGGCGGATGTCGGCGCGGACCTGCTCGGCCAGGTCGAGCTTGTTCTTGCCGGTCTTGACGTTCGGGCCGTGCAGCCGCTTGACGTAGAACGGGTCGAAGACGGCCTTCATGGGCTTGACGCCCTCCATCTCCTCCCGGACCTTGTCGAGGAGGCGCTCGTCGAGCACCCCGGCCGTCTTGGCCGCCTCGTAGCAGTTGTCCTCGAAGATGTCCCAGCCGCCGAAGACCAGGTCGTCCAGGCTGGCGAGGGGGACGAAATCCTTGAGCATCGGCGTGCGGTTGTCGGTCCGCTTGCCGAGTCGGATGGTGCCCATCTGGGTCAGCGAACCGATGGGCTTGGCGAGACCTTTACGGACAGCGAAGACGCCGGCGATGAACGTCGTGCTGACGGCGCCGAGGCCGACCAGCAGAATCCCGAGCTTGCCTTGTGCAGGAGCGATTTCGACGGGTGCTTTCACGGCCGGACACTATATCACCCAGGATTTCTGGTCGCCGGACGCGAGGATTCGTAGAACGCGAGCCCTTCGCGCTCGCCGAGGAGGCGCGCGGCGCGGAAGCCGGACCGGCCCAGCGCGTCGATGATGGCGGCCGGCGGCGGCACGCCGGCGACGGCCACCACCATCGCCCGGCCGCCGGTCCGGACGACCCGCCAGGCGTCCGTCAGCGCGCCGGTCGCCGCCTCCACCGTCGCCGGCATCGGCACGACCGCCACGTCGAAGGCCGCGTCCTCGAACGGCAGTCGCTCGAGGGGGGCTGCCAACACCTCGACGAGGACGCCGGCCGCAGTCGCCGCCAGCTCGACCCTGTTGGCGACCGCCGCGTCCGCCTCGACCGCCGTCACGCGCCCGGTGAGGCCGGTGGGCCCGCCGACCGCCGCGACGAGGCGTCCGTCGCCGCCGCCGATCACCAGCACGCGGTCGCCGAGGCGGGTGCCAATCATCTGGGCGATCAGCTCGGCCTGCCCGGATTGGCCCCGCAGCCGCTTGACCAGCACGTTGTTGGCGAAGACGTCGAAGAACCCCATGCCGGCATTTGACACCGGTTCTCCCGAAGCGTCTCCCGGAGACGCTCCGGGACGTCCTCCGGGATGCCGTCCGGACGCCGTCCCGGACGCCGTCCCGGACCGTGTGCGGGGAGGGCGGGGAAAACGTGGCAGGAAGTGCGACGCGGGTAGAATGCGCGGCGGATGCAAGGTCTGCCGCTCGCAATCGGCCTGAGCCTCGTGGGGAGCTTCGCGGGGCTGCTGATCGCGGCGACGCTGCTGCTCTTCCCCGCCGAGACGCGTGGAAGGCTGGTCCCGTGGCTGGTCAGCTACGCGGTCGGCACGCTGCTCGGCTCGTCGCTGCTGCACCTGGTGCCCGAGGCCCTGGAGCACGTGCCGCCCCGCCAGGGCGTCTTCGCCCTCCTGGCCGGCATCCTCAGCTTCTTCGTCCTCGAGAAGCTGGTCATCTGGCGCCATTGCCACGAAGAGGACGACGAATGCGCGACGCATTCCCGCGCCGCATCGCTCGTCATCTTCGGGGACGCGTTCCACACCTTCATCGACGGGGTGATCATCGGCGCGGCCGTGCTGACGTCGGCGCCGCTGGGCCTGTCGACGGCGCTCGCCGCCGCCACGCATGAGATTCCGCAGGAGCTGGGCGACTTCGGCGTCCTGCTGCACGCCGGCTACACGCCGCGGCGGGCGCTGCTGCTGAACGTCGCCTCCGGCGCCACCGGCGTCGTCGGGGCGGTCGCGGTCTACGTGGCCGCGAGCCAGCTGCCGTCGGCGCTGCCCTACCTCCTCGCGTTCGCCGCCGGCGGCTTCCTCTACGTCGCCATGGCCGACCTCATCCCCGGGCTGCACAGCCACCAGCAGGCCAACCACCCCGTGCGACAGACGCTGCTCATCGCCGCGGGCATCGCGACGATGCTGCTGGTCTAGCCACCCGTCTTCGCGCGCCATCGGAGGCACCGTGACAGCGGTCGAGCCCGCCCGTCGTCCACGCCAGTGGACACCCCGCAGGGCGATTCGGCTCGCCGGATCGAAATCCAAGGAACAAGTGCTCGACGCCACGTGGCACGGGGTTTGATCTAAGAGGCCGACAGAAGGAGCCGACGGGACACGCCCAACGGCGGCTCCACTGATGGCGGTCAGATGAACCGTCCCCAAGGTGTCGTCATGAGGAAATCCATTGCCCGCGTCGCACTCGCCTTCACCCTGACCCTCGGCCTCGCTCCGCACGCGTTCGCGGACGACGAAGCCGCCCTGCTCGGCCGCGCCAACCTCGCCGTCTTCAAGGACGTGTCGAACCAGGTGCTGGGCTACGTCAACTTCACCGTGTTCGACGACATCTCGGCGTCGGTCGAGGACGGCGTGGTGACCCTGACCGGTCACGTGACCATGCCCTACAAGAAGGACGACATCGCGCGCCGCGTCTCCCGCGTCGCCGGCGTCAACGTGGTGGAGAACAAGATCCAGGTGCTGCCCGTCTCCATCTTCGACGACCAGCTGCGCTTCCGGATCGCTCGCGCCATCTACGGCAACCCGTCGTTCTGGCACTACGCGAACATGGCGCAGCCGCCGATCCACATCGTCGTGAAGAACGGCCACGTCACGCTGGCCGGCGTCGTGAACAGCAACGTCGAGCGCGCGCTGGCCCGCTCGCTGGCGGTCGGCTTCGGCGCCTTCGACGTGAAGAACGCCCTGAAGACCGACGACGAGATGAAGGGCGACCTCGAAAAGATCTGAGGAGACGCCCGGGCCGGATGGCCCGGACGTGAATCAGGAGGGCGTGTCGGACGCCGCCGGTATCAGGCGGCTTCCGGGCGCCCTTTTCGCCGTACCCACCAGATCACGAGCGCGAAGAGCACCGCCGCCGCCGCGGCGGACGCGCCGAAGATGGTCAGCGTCCAGGCGAGGATCGAGTTGCGCTCCATCCGCACCTCGACGCGCAAGGGCTTGCCGGCCAGCCGGTCCTTGAGCGACTGCTCCCACGACACGATGTTGCCGCGCTCGACCCGCTTCGACGGGGCGTTGTGGAACTGGATCTTGGCCGGCACGTGCAGCCGCACGGCCACCAGCTCGCCGCCCTGCCACGGGCCGGCCGCGTTGGGGAGCACGGCCGGGCCCATCGCCTGCACGAAGGTCACCGTCTCGCCACGCGGCGTGAAGGCGTAGGTCGACCACGCGAACGGCACCGACTTGCTGAGCGAGCGGATGTCGTCGGTCGAGACGCGGACCTGCACGAACGTGCGGCCGTGCCGCGCCCAGGGCCGGCCGACGCGGGCGACCCGGGTCACCGGGGACTCGAAGAAGCGGCGGACCGCGTCGCGATCGACACCGCCGGCCCCGTCGTCGAACGCCGGCGCCCCGCGCAGCGCCGACAACGCCGGCAGCGACGCGTTGACGACCACCGTCGCCGACCCGTCGACCTTGAGGTAGACCTCTTCTTCGTACTCGTATTCGCGGCCGAAGAGGCCGCTGCCGCACGCCGCGCCGCCGACCGCCAGCGCGGCCAGCAGAGTCGCCGCCATCCATCGGCGCAGCCGTGCGCTGCGCCCCACCCCGACCGTCATGCGGGTGGATGATATAACTTTCGTCCCGCCCGACATGGCCGCATCCCGCCTCTTCCTGATCGACGGCAGCAACCAGATGTACCGCGCGTACCACGCGCTGCCGCCGATGACCAACGCCACCGGTCAGGTCACGCATGCCGTCTACGGCTTCGTCACGATGCTGCTCAAGCTCATCGCCGACCACAAGCCGGAGTTCATCGCGGCGTCATTCGATCTGGCCGGCCCGACGTTCCGGCGGGACCTCGCCGCCGACTACAAGGCGACGCGCAGCCCGATGCCGAACGACCTGATCGATCAGGTGCCGCTGGTGCACCAGGCCTGCCGCGCGCTCGGCGTGCCGATCCTGACGACGGATCGCTACGAGGCGGACGACGTGATGGGCACCCTGGCGCGGCAGGCGGCGGCGCAGGGGCTTCGACGTCGCGCTGGTGACCGGCGACAAGGACTTCTTCCAGCTGGTCGGCGGTCCGATCCAGGTCTACAACCCGCGCGAGCCGGGCACGTGGTTCGACGCCGACGGCGTGAAGCAGAAGTTCGGCGTGCCGCCGCGAGCAGGTCATCGACGTCCTGGCGCTGATGGGCGACACGTCCGACAACGTCAAGGGCGTCCCCGGCATCGGCGAGAAGGGCGCGCGCGACCTGATCACGCCAGTTCGGCTCGCTCGAATCGCTGCTCGCCGGCGCGGCCACGGTCACCCAGAAGCGCTACCGGGAGGCGCTGCTGGCGCACGCCGACGACGCCCGCCAGAGCCAGGCGCTCGTCACGATCCACACCGACTGTCCGGTGACGTTCGACGCCGAGGCGTGCCGCTACACCGGCGCGATCCGCGCCGACGCGTTCAAGCTGTTCACCGATCTCGCCTTCCGGTCGCTGGTCTCGCAGTACGCCCCGACCGCCGAGGCGGTCGAACGCGACTACGCGGTCGTCGAGCCGGCCGGGATCGCGGCGCTGGTGGCCGAGTGCCGCGACGCCGGATCGTTCGCCTTGCACGTCGTCACCGACGACATCTCGCCGATGCGGGCGACGCTGGTCGGCCTCAGCATCTCGACCAGGGCATGCCAGGCCCGCTACGTGCCGCTGGCCCACACGCACGGCACCGCCGACGCCGCGACGAGCGCGCCCGCCGCGCAGGGCGGCCTCTTCGACGAGCCGGCGGCCGACGTCCCGGCGGGGCCGGCGCGCGCCGCCATGCCGCCGGCGCTGCAGGCGCTGCTCGAAGATCGCATCGGTGAAGAAGGTCGGCCACGCCCTGAAGCAGGCGGCGGTCGTGCTGGCCGAGCACGGCGTCGCGCTCGCCGGCATCGACATCGACACCGAGCTGGCCAGCTACCTGCTCGACGCCAATCGCTCCGAGCCGGAGCTGGACGCCATCGCGCTCGAGCTGCTGACGTATCGCGCCTGCGCGCTCGAATCGGTGGTCGGCAAGGGAGCCAAGGCGATCTCGCCGGGCGCCGTCGCGCCGGCCACGCTGCTCACGTGGGCCGGCGAGCGCGCCGATCTGGCTCGCCAGGTCGCGCCGATCGTCGAGGAGCAGATGCATGCCGCCGACCTGACGACGGTCTACGACACGCTCGAGCGCCCGCTGATCCCGGTGCTGATCGCGCTCGAACGGGCCGGCGTGCGCGTCGATGCACAGGTGCTGGCCGGTCAGGCGGCGCGCCTCGAAGCCGAGCTCGACGAGCGCGCCGAGCGCATCTACGGGATCGCCGGCGAGCGCTTCAACATCAACTCGCCCAAGCAGCTCGGCGACGTGCTCTTCGTCAAGCTGCAGCTGCCGGCGCTGAAGCGCACCGGCGCCGCCAAGACGCCGTCGACGGCGCAGGATGTCCTCGAGGAGCTGGCGCTCACCCACGATCTGCCGCGCGAGATCATCGACTGGCGCGGCCTGCAGAAGCTGAAGGGCACCTACCTCGACGCGCTGCCGACGCTGGTGCACCCGACGACCGGCCGCGTCCACACGCAGTTCAGCCAGACGACGGCGGCCACCGGGCGGCTCTCCAGCCGCGACCCGAACCTGCAGAACGTGCCGATCCGCACCGAGCTGGGCCGCGAGATCCGCCGCGCCTTCGTCGCCGAGCCCGGCTGGCGCCTGATCTCGGCCGACTACTCGCAGATCGAGCTGCGCGTGCTGGCGCACCTGTCCGGCGACCCGAACCTGTCGGAGGCGTTCCGCCTGGACGAGGACATCCACGACCGCACCGCGCTGAAGGTGTTCGGCGAGGACAGCGGCCTCTCGGCGCACGAGCTCCGGCGCCGCGCCAAGATCATCAACTACGCGCTGCTCTACGGAAAGACCGCGTTCACGCTGTCGCGCGACATCGGCGTCACGACCGAGGCGGCCAAGGAATTCATCGCCGCCTACTTCGCCGGCTTCCCCGCGGTCCGCGCCTATCTCGACGGCACCATCGCGGACGCCAAGGCCAAGGGGTTCGTCTCGACGCTGTACGGCCGCCGCCGCGCCGTCCCGGACATCCTGAGCCGGAACGGCATGCTGCGATCCGGGGCCGAGCGGATCGCGGTGAACATGCCGATCCAGGGCACCGCCGCCGACATCCTCAAGCGCGCCATGATCGACCTGCACGGCGCCCTCGCGCCGCTGCGCGATCGGGCCCGCATGATCCTCACCGTCCACGACGAGCTGCTGATCGAAGCGCGCGCCGACGCCGTCGACGAGGTCGCGGCGATCGTGAAGACGCAGATGGAAGGCGCGGCCGCGCTCAGCGTGCCGCTGACGGTCGACGTCGGCATCGGCGAGAACTGGAAGGACGCCAAGTCCTGAGCCCGCGCGCGCGGCGGGTCTCCGTCAGGGCTCGACCCCTGCTCCTTGACCAGCGTCCCTTCGGCGAGCATCGTGGCCGTCGTGGCCGAGCCTCGCCGCTGCTGCCTCGAGCCGGCGCAGACGCTCGGCCCATCCTGAGATGCGTCCCTCGGGGTGAATCGCCGCTCGCTGCAGCCAGCCCGCCATTCGCTGCAAAGCGGATCCGCCCCGCCGCCGCCTCGCGATGATCCCTACCGGAGGCCGTAGACATGGGCGGCATCACACTCTGGGACACGCTCTGGCAGGACATCCGTTTCGGCCTCAGGACGCTCCGCCGCTCGCCCGGCTACTCGGCCGCGGCCGTCAGCGTGCTCGCCCTCGGCATCGGCGCGAACACAGCCATGTTCTCGGTGATTCGCGGCGTCCTGCTGGCGCCGCTGCCGTTCCCGAAGGGTGACGAGCTCGTGCTCGTGCAGCAGTCGGCACCCGCGTCGAACGTCGTCGACGCCGGCGTCTCGATCCAGGAGCTGGACGACTACCGGGCCCGCCTCCAGTCGGTCAAGGATCTGGTCGAGCATCACTCGATGTCGTTCGTGCTGCTGAACCAGGGCGAGCCCGACCGCATCCAGGCCGGCGTCGTGTCGGCCAACTTCTTCGACATGCTCGGCGTGCGGCCGCGTCTCGGCCGCACGTTCCGCGCCGGCGACGACGCCATCGGCGCCGAGGCCGTGCTGGTCCTGAGCCACGAGTACTGGCTGGCCAAGTTCGGCGGCGAAGCCGGCGTCATCGGCCGCGTGCTGCGGATGAACAACCGGCCGCACACGGTCGTCGGCGTGCTGCCGCCGTTCCCGCAGTATCCGGTCGCGAGCGACGTCTACATGTCCACGTCCGCCTGCCCGTTCCGGGCCGGCGCGCAGACGAACCCGCAGCAGGGCCATCGCTCGTTCGCGGCGCTGCGGGTGTTCGGACGCCTGGCCGGCGGCGCTCCCATCGATCGGGCGACGACCGAAGTCCGAACCGTGGCCGAGTCGTTCAACGGCGCGCATGCCGGCGACCACGAGGTAACCGGCTCACGCGGCCTGACCGGGCGAACGGCGTCCCTCCAGGACGAGCTCACCGCCGAGAGCCGGCCGCTGCTCCTGGCGCTCGGCGCGTCCACCCTGCTGATCCTGCTCCTGGCCTGCGCCAACGTCGCCAACCTCGCCCTGGCGCTGTCGATGCGACGGGGTCGCGAGCTCGGCCTGCGGACGGCGCTCGGCGCCGGCCGCGGCCGGCTGTTCCGGCAGCTCGCCACCGAGAGCCTTCTCGTCGCGGCGGCGGGCGGCGTCCTCGGCGTCGCCCTCGCCTACGCCGCCCAGAGACTGCTGGTCGAGTTCGTCGGCCGGTTCACGCCCCGCACGGCCCAGATCGGGATCGACGGCGGCGTGCTCGCTGTTCGCGCTCGCCGTATCGGTGGCGACCGGGCTCGTGTTCGGGGCGAGGCCGGCGCTGGCCGCCGACGCGCGGCCTGATGACGGCGCTGCGCGAAGGGAGCGCGCAGGCCGGCGAGAGCCGGCAGCGGCAGCGCCTGCGCGCCGGGCTCGTCGTGGCACAGGTCGCGGTCTCGTTCGTCCTGCTCGTCGGCGCCGGGCTGATGATCCAGAGCCTCTACCGCCTCGCGTCGGTGCCGCTCGGCTATCGCAGCGACAACGTGCTGACTGCAGCGTATTTCGGCAACTTCAGCCGCATGAACACGGCGGCCGAGGCTCACCGGGTCCAGGCCCGGATCCTCGAGACGCTGCGTGCGACGCCTGGCGTCCGCGCCGCCGCGCTGACCAACGCCGTCCCGCAGGCGAGCGTCACCCCGGGCCAGGTGATCGTCACGGTCGAAGGACGGCCCACGGCCGACGGGCTCCGGCTCGAAGCGGATCCCAACGTCGCCAGCGACGGCTACTTCGACCTGCTCGAGGTGCCGCTGCTCGGCGGCCGCGACTTCCGGGCCAGCGACACCCTCGACGGCGCGCCGCGTCGCCATCGTCAACCGGGCGATGTCCGAAGTTCTGGGGCGGCGGCGATCCGATTGGCGGGCGGTTCACGGTCGGGCCGCCGCAGAACCGCGTGACCCGTACCGTCGTCGGGGTCGTCGAGGACTTCCGGCTCTACGGCGCCTCCGAGCGGGCGATCGAAGCGCAGTTCTACCTCCCCTACACGCAGGTCGCCGGCCCGAGCGGACGGGTGCTGGTTCGCAGCCACGACAGCGGCGGACCGACGGAGGCGGCCATTCGCGACGGCGGTCCGCGGCGCCGACGCGCAGTTGCCGGTCGAGGAAGTGCGGACGCTGGATCAGCTGCGCCGCGAGCGCCTGACCTCGCCGGGCGTGACGACGGCGCTGCTGGCCCTCTTCGCCTCGTTGGCGCTGGTCATCACCCTCGCCGGCCTGGCCGGCCTCGTCAGGTACGTCCGTGAGCCAGCGCACGCGGGAGTTCGGACTTCGGATCGCGCTCGGAGCCAGCCGGGGTACGGTCCTGCGGATGGTCCTGACTCAGGGCACGTGGCTCGTGGCCGTCGGCATCGTGCTCGGCGCCGCCGGCGCCTACTGGTTCGCCCGGCTGATCGCGCGGTTCCTTTTCGCCACGCCGCCGACCGATCCCGTCGCCTACGCGCTGGTCGCGCTGGTCCTGGTCGGCGCCGCGCTGATCGCGACCATCGGTCCTGCGATCAGGGCGACGACGGTCGACCCGTTCACGGCACTGAAGGACTGACGCGGGGCAACCTGCCGGGCTGGCGCTCCGAGGACACGGGCCCTACGGCTTGGCCCACTGCTCCTTGACCAGCGTCCATTCGGCGAGCATCGAGGCTTCGGTCGCCTGGGCCTCGCCGTTGGTGGCCGGCCTGGAGCCGGCGCAGACGCTCGGGGATGATCGCGTCGCGGACCAGCCGATCGAGGTCGGGGCGCAGGGTCATGCCGCGGTCGACGGACAGGATGCCGCGGACCCAGCCGGCGACGGCGGCATCCCAGGCGCGGTCGACGTTGCCGCGGGCGAAGGACGCCGCGGCGACCCAGTAGGCGGCCGCCGCCGAGGTCGGATCCTTGCGCAGCTCGGCCTCCATCCGCGCCACGAGGCGATCGAAGGCCTCGGCCCGCTTGTCGGGCGCCATGCCCCGGACGTGCCGGTCGACGGCCGTCGCCCACCAGTCGAGGAGCTGGTCGCGCGGCGCCGGCCCCAGGGCCGCGACGTCGTCCAGGATCGACTCGAACAGGTCGGCGGCCGCGTGGTAGTGCTCGTCGAAGAACAGCGCCTCGCCCAGCCCGACCACGAGGTCCAGCCGGTCACGTGGCGACAGCCGCACGGCATCGACGTGGCTGAGGGCGGTCCGGGCGGCAGCCAGCTGGGCTGGGTCGGCGGTGGTCCGGAAGCGCTCCAGGCCGGCCCGGCCGATGATGAGCGTCGCCGGGGCGCCGACCACCCCTTCGACGGCCTGGGCCGCCTCGATGGCGGCGTCGAAGCGGCCTTCGTTGTAGTGGGTCCGGGCCGGTGCCAGGGGGTCCGCCACCACGACGGAGGCCGGCTGGGCCACCGCCGGCGACGCCAGGACGAGGAGCGCAAGGGCTGGTGCCGCCAGCCGCCGGAAAACCGTATCCGCCATAGCCTGCTATAATTCCCGAACGATGGTCGACCCCATCGTCCTGCCTCGTTCAGAGCATACTCTCTCCAGCCGCGACGTCGACTCGGACGCGCTCAAGGTCATGAGCCGACTCCAGGAGCTCGGCCACACGGCCTTCCTCGTCGGGGGCAGCGTGAGAGACCTGCTCCTCGGACGCCGGCCCAAGGACTTCGACATCGGCACGTCGGCCCAGCCCCACCAGATAAAACGGGGCTTCCGGAACTGCTGGATCATCGGCCGGCGGTTCCGTCTCGCCCACGTGAAGTTCGGCCCCAAGACCATCGAGGTCGCCACCTTCCGCCGCAACGTCCCGAAGGACGAAGCCGAGCCGGAAGGCCAGGCCGACCTCCTCGTCCAGCGCGACAACGTCTACGGGACGCCCGAGGAAGACGCCTTCCGCCGCGACTTCACCGTCAACGCGCTGTTCTACGACTCGTCGGATCGCTCGATCATCGATTTCGTCGGCGGCCTGCAGGACCTCGAGGCGCGCGTCATCCGGTCCATCGGCGACCCGGTCGAGCGCTTCCAGGAGGACCCGGTCCGCATGCTGCGCGCGGTGACGCTCGCCGAGCGGCTCGGCTTCGACATGGACCCGGCGGTCGTCGCCGCCATCGAGGACGTGGGCCCGCACATCCGCTTCAGCGCCCCGCCGCGGCTGATGGAGGAGTACTTCAAGATCCTCCGCAGCGGCTACGCCGAGTCGTCGTTCTCGGGCCTGGCCCGCGCCGGCCTCATCGAGCACATCAGCCCGGAAATGGAAGAGGGGCTGTCGGCCGAGTTCTTCGCCTCGCTGGCCCGGCTCGACGCCTGGCGCCGCCAGTTCACCGACGCCCCCGACGCGCTGACCAACACCATCCTGGTCGGGTCGCTGCTCGAGCCGCTCGGGCAGATGGACGGCGCGCACCGCAAGTTCGGCGTCAGCGAGCAGTGGTATCCGGCGCTCGGCCGCCTGCCCGTGCCGCGCAAGGACGTCGAGCGCTTCGTGCAGCTCCAGGCGATCGTGCCCAAGATGCGCGACATCGAGTCGGCGTCGCGGCACCAGCACGCGCTGCTCTCGCGCGGCGTCTTCCGCGAGGCGCTGACCTGGCTGGACATCTACAGCGACGAGCGTGAGGTCGTCGACCACTGGAAGGCCGTGCTCGCCGAACCCGAGGCGCACGCGACGGCCCACGCCGCCGCGGCCGAAGATCTGCCGGGCCGCCGTCGCCGCCGTCGCCGCCGCCGCCGCGGGCCGGTCCACACCCCGGCCGCGTAGCGACCACCCCGACGATTCAGCGAACGGCCGTCGCGGCGCAGCGAACGGTCGATGCGGCGGTCCGACAGCGGCCCCGCTCGCGCTATCGTCGAAGGACCGATGTCGTCGATCCTCAAGGGCACCGCCGCGCGCATCGTCGCCCTCGGCGTGGGGCTGGCGGTCGTCCTCTCGATCTCGTTCTCGACCCAGACCTACCTGGCCATGATCAACCATGGCCACGCCTTCTGGAAGATCCTCGCCTGGCAGCTCGCCGGGTGGGTCTACTGGGCGCTGGTGGCGCCCTGGATCGTCCTGCGCCTGGGCGCCGGGCTGGGGCGCGTGACGCTGGCGGCCCGCGATTACCTGCGCGTCGCCGCGGCCGGCGTGCCGCTGATCGCCGGCCACCTCGCCGTCGCGGCGGCGTTCACCGTGGTGCTGCAGCCGTACGTCCCGGTCGAGGCCTACACCTTCGGCCAGGCGTTCCGGAACTTCTTCGAATCGCACCTGGTCGCGGACGCGCTGCTGTACGCCGGGCTGGCCGTCGTCGGGCGGATGTTCGCCGTCAGCGAGCGGGCGCGCCGGCTCGCCGTGCGCGAGGCGCAGCTCGAGGCCGACGTCGTGCGGGCCCGCCTCGACGCCCTGCGCCTCGAGATCCAGCCGCACTTCCTGTTCAACACGCTCAACTCGATTGCCGCGCTGATCCGCATCCGCTCGAACGACCAGGCGCTGAAGATGCTGCTCGGCCTGAGCGAGCTGATGCGGGCGACGATCGATCGCACCCCGTCGCAGGTCACGACCTGGCCGATCGAGCTGGACTTCACCAGGGGCTACATCGAGCTGCAGCAGGTCCGCTTCGGCGATCGGCTCGACGTCACCTACGCCGTCGATCCGTCGACTGACGCCTGCCTGGTACCGGCCTTCCTGCTGCAGCCGATCGTCGAGAACGCGTTCCGCCACGGCATCGGCGCCAAGGCCGGCCGCTGCCGGCTGGAGCTCGCCGCGTCGATGATCGGCGGCCGCCTGCGCGTCACCGTGCGCGACGACGGCGCCGGCGTTCCGGCGGGCTTCGACCTCGCCCGGCATGCCGGAACCGGGCTCTCCAACATCTCGACGCGCCTGCAGAACCTCTACGGCGGTCCGGCCTCGCTCAGCGTGAGCGCGGCGCCCGGCGGCGGCACGCTCGTCGTCCTCGACCTGCCGCCCGAGCCGCCCGCCGACCTCGCCCGGGCCTCGGCATGACCGGCTTCCGCGTCCTCGTCGTCGACGACGAGCCGCTGGCCCGCGGCATGGTCGGCGCGCTCGTCCAGGCCGATCCCGACGTCGCCTCGGTGGTCGAGTGCGGCGATGCGACGCTGGTGCACGAGCTCATCGCCGAGCACCGGCCGCACATCCTGTTCCTCGACATCGAGATGCCCGAGATGTCCGGCATCGGCGTGGCCGAGATGGTGGACGACGCCGGGCCGGCGATCGTCTTCGTCACGGCATTCAGCCACTACGCGACGCGTGCCTTCGACGTGAAGGCGCTCGACTACGTGCTGAAGCCGTTCTCCGACGATCGCCTCCGCGACGCGCTCGACCGCGCCAAGCGGCGGATCCGCGAGCGGCGGCTCGGCGAGCTGGCGCACGAGCTGTCGTCGCTGTCGGCCAACCTGCCGGCCAATCTGCCCGACCGGCCGCCGCCGACGGCTCCGACCGGAGTCCGGCACTACCTGCAGCGCCTCGCCTTCAAGGTCGGCGAGCGCTCGGTGGTGCTGAAGACCAGCGAGATCCACTGGATCGAGGCCGAGGACTACTACGTGCTGCTGCACACCGCGCGCGGCCGTCACCTCGTCCGCGTCTCGATGGCGTCGCTCGAAGCGGAGCTCGATCCGACGGTGTTCGTGCGCGCGCATCGCGCCGCCATCGTCAACCTCGATGCGGTGCAGGAGCTGGCGACCCGCGACGACAGCTGCCTGCGCCTGATCGATGGCACGCGCGTCCCGGTGAGCCGATCGCGGCGCCGGCAGGTGGAAGCCGCCATCGGCGCGCGCGGCTGACCACGACCCGCGGCGACTCAGCGCCAGAACACGCGCACGCCGCCGTGCGCCGTGCGCGGCAGGCCGACCGAGAGGATCGGCGTCCGCCCGACCTGCACCTCGGTGTCGAACAGGTTCTCGACGCCGACGAAGAGGTGCAGGTGCGAGTGGACGGCCCGGCTGGCGAACACGTCGACGACCGCGGCGTCATCCAGGACCAGCGTGTTGCGATCGTCCTCGAACTGCCGGCCGACGACGCGCGTCTGCAGCGTCGCCGTCAGGTAGCGCGGATCGGTGAAGCGCACCGACACCGCGCCCTGGTATTTCGGCACCTGCGGCACGTCGAGCCCGTCGAGGCCGGCCGCCCCGCCGGTGAAGCCGGCCGCGGTCGCGGTGAGCTGCCCGCTGACGCTCCACTGCGTGGTCGGACGCCAGTCGGCCTCGAGCTCGACGCCGCGGCTGCGCACCTTGGCCGCGTTCTGGCGCTGCCGGGTGGTCAGCGCCGGCGTGACCGACAGCGTGACGTTGGCGATGGCGTCGTCGAGCGCCGTGTGGAAGAACGTCGCGCGCCCGCTCCATGGGCCGCTGCGCCAGCAGCGCCGAGATCTCGCCGCCGGTCAGGCGCTCGGCCACCAGCGCCGCGTTCGCCTGCGTCAGGGTGTCCCCGGCGCGGAAGTTGCGGAAGCGCTCGTTCAGCGTCGGCGCGCGGAAGGCACGGTAGGCGGTGCCGCGCAGCGACCACAGCGGCGACGCCTGCCAGGTCACCGATCCGCGGGCGCTCGGGTGGGCGTCGCCCTCCTCGGTGCCACTGACGACGTTCTCGGTGGTGATGCGATCGATCCGCGCGCCGCCGACGACCGTCCACTGCGGCGCCGCCTGCACGGTGACCTGCGCGAAGCCGGCCGCCGTCGTCTGGATGCCACCGGCCCGGGTGGTGGGCTGCTGCACGCCGTTGACGAAGCGCGTCTCGTTGGTCGTGCCTTCGACGCGCTTGCCTTCGCCGCCGGCGACGAGCGTCGCGCGGCCGAACGTCCGCAGCCAGTCGGCGCTGCCACCGGTGGCCTCGCTCGGCACGCGCTGGCGCTGGGTCAGCCCTTCGCTGGCGCGACCGGCCGCGACCGCGGTGAACGACTGGTCGTAGCTCTGCGTCGAGGCGAAGCCGGCCGCCTGCCAGACGCCGCCGCCGACGGCGCCGTTGGCGCGCACGCTGCCCTGCCGCTGGTTGGTGTCGTTGGTCTGGAGCGGCGTGCCGTTGGTGCGGTCCTCGTCGAAGCCCTGGACGCGCGCGCTGACACTCGCCAGCGGCCCCGTCGAGGCCGCGTTCCAGGCCGCGTTGAGCAGCCACGACGAGGCGCGGACGCCGGCGTTCGTGTCGATCGGCCCGCGCTCCGCCGCGGCGATGATCGTCGCGCCGTCGGTCTCGAACCGCTCGACGCCGGCGCTGATGCCGAGGCCGTGCGCCGTCCCCAGCCGCGCCGATCCGAACCCGGAGACGCGCGACGTGCCGAGCGAGCCGCCGTCGACCGACAGGCGGGCGCGCGTCCGCTGCGCGTCGAGCGGCACCACCTGGATCACGCCGCCGACCGCGTCGGCGCCGTAGAGATCGCTGGTCGCGCCGCGGACGATCTCGATGCGATCGATGGCCGCCTGCGGGATGCGGCTCCAGTAGACCCAGCCGCCGAAGGCGTCGTTCAGGGGCACGCCATCGGCGAGCACCAGCGTCCGGCTGGCCCCGGACGCCGACAGCCCGCGCAGCGTGACGCCCTGCGTGGTCGGGTTGGCGGCGCGCGACGACGAACGCCGGAACAGCGTGAACCCCGGGGTGTAGCGGAGCGCGTCGTCGACGGTCGTGGCCGCCGAGCTGAGCAGTTCCGCCGACGTGACCACCGTGGTCGCCGCCGGCGAATCGGCGCCGCGCAGCTCGCGGCGACCGGCAGTGACGGTGACGTGCTCGGCGAGCGCGGCCGGCCGCAGCACGATGCTGACCGTGCCGCCGGTCCCGAGGGTGGCCGCCGAGACGCGCTCCGCGGCGAAGCCGGCGGCGACGACCACCACGCCCTCGGCCGGCACCGGATCGACGTCGACGGCGAAGGCGCCGCGGGCGTCGCTCCGGGCGACGATCGGCCCGTCCGCCGAGGCGGCGTGGATGGCCGCCGCGACCGGCGCGCCAGTGGAATCGGTGACCCGGCCGGTCACCCGAACGGGGGCGGCGGCAGCGACCAGAGACAGGAAGAGAAAGACTGCAGTCATCGAAAATTTGTGAGTAGAATCCGGGCGTGGCTCAAAACGACGCCCCGAAGGCCAGCCCGGCAAGCCCCGTTCCCGCGGCGGCTCCCAAGGTCGACATCGGCGACGCGCTCGGCATGGTCGAGACGCGTGGCCTGATCGGGATGATCGAAGCCGCCGACGCCATGGTCAAGGCCGCGAACGTCGTGTTCGTGGGGTGGCAGAAGGTCGACGCCGGTCTCGTGACCGCTATCGTACGCGGCGACGTGGGTTCGGTGAAAGCGGCAACCGACGCCGGGGCCGCCGCCGCCCGCCGCGTCGGCGAGCTGGTCGGGGTCCACGTCATCCCCCGCCCGGCCGACGACGTCGAGCAGATCTTCCCGATTCGCTGACGGCTCTACTCGAATACGACCGCGGTCCCGCTGGCGCTGACCATCAGCATGCCGCCGCTCTGCCCGACGTTCTCGTAGTCGAGATCGACGCCGACGATGGCGTTGGCGCCGAGCGCCTGCGCCTGGTCGACCATCTCCCGCACCGCGATGTCCTTGGCCTTGCGCAGCTCCTGCTCGTAGGCGTGCGAGCGTCCGCCGACGATGTCGCGGATCCCGGCGAAGATGTCGCGGAAGATGTTGGCGCCGAGGATCGCCTCCCCGGAGACCAGACCGAGGTAGGTCTTGATCGGCTTGCCGTCGAGCGTGGACGTGGTCGAGATCAGCATGGCAGTGGGTCTCCTGCGGAATCCGGCTGGGCGCTCAGCGCGGCGCGACGGTGTCGGCGGCGGCGGCGCCGGCGAAGTCCTTGGCGGTGAGACCGCCCTCACTGTGCGTCCAGAACGTCAGCGTGACACGTGTGTAGTGCACGGCGATGTCGGGATGATGATCGGCGGCCTCGGCGTCGAAGCCGACGCGCACGATGAAGGCGACGGCGTCGGCGAACGTCGCACAGGTGAACTCGCGGTGGATCCGATCGCCGTCGCGCGTCCACTGTGGCACGGTCTCGAGACGTGTGGCGATGTCGGGGTCGGTGAGCTTCGGCATGACGGATCTCCTCGAGGACGTCACAGGCCCGGGCGGTCGGGCCCGAGCGCGTCGAGCGCGGGATGCCGCCGGCCGTCCAGCACGGCGTCGGCGACGATCAGGGCGGTGATTGGCGCGAGCAGCGCGCCGTTGCGGTAGTGACCGGCGGCGTAGACCAGACCGGGCTCGCCGGCACGGGCGCCGATCACCGGCAGCTCGTCGCGCGTCACCGGTCGCAGGCCGGCGCGCACCTCGACGAGCGCCGCGTCGGCCAGCGCCGGGACCAGCTCGATCGCCGCCTGCATCAGCCCGGACAGGCCGGCGATCGTGGTGCTCTCGTCGAAGCCGACGTCCTCGACGGTGGCCCCGACCAGCAGGCAGCCATCGGCGCGCGGCACCAGGTAGCAGCGCGGTCCCCAGAGAATGCGCGACGTCACCGGCATCCGCGGTCGCAGCAGCAGCACTTGTCCCCGAATGGGACGGACGCCCGGCGCGGACGGTTCGCCGATGTCGATGCGGCCGACCCAGCTGCCGGCGGACATCACGACGACGTCGGCCCGGACGGTGGCGCCGCCGGCGTGGACCTCGTAGCCGCCGCCGACCCGCGCCAGCCGCGAGACCGGGGCCGCAGCGGTGACGCTGGCACCGGCCCGGCGGGCCGCCGCGACCATGGCCGCGGTGAAATCCGCCGGAGCAACCCGCCCTTGCTGCGTCAGCAGCAGCCCGCCGCGGACCTCCGGCGACAACCCCGGTTGTCGTCGGACCACCTCGGCCGGCTCGAGCCATTCGGCCCCTGCCGCGGGCCAGGCGGACACGCGGGCGTGTTCGTGCCGGAGATGCGCTTCGCCGGCCTGGTCGAGCGCCAGTTCCAGGGATCCGCAGCGGGTGAATTCGAAGGCCGCGTCCGTCGTCCCGCCGCAGCCGCGCGACGAAGTCCTCGTAGACCTCGAGTCCCTCGATGCACAGCGATTCGAAGGGCCCCGAGGCCCGGACCTCGGTGTAGGGGGCGAGCATGCCGGCCGAGGCCTGGGTGGCGCCGCAGCCTGGCTCCCGGGCGTCGAACACCGACACCGCCGCGCCCCGGGACGCCAGCTCCCAGGCCACGGCCGACCCCACCAGGCCGGCGCCGACCACCACCACCGCGGGTTTCGACACGCCGAAAAGTGTAGCCCCTCGCGCGGCGGATACCGGTCGGGCAGTCCCCCCATAGGGACACGCGAGGAGACAATCGGGGCTGTCGGACGAGGCCGTGGTCGGCCGAAAAGTGCGCCGGAGGCGATCCGGTCCGCGGCACGTCTCTTGCGAATCGAACCCCGGTCCGGCAGGTCTGCCGCCGGGCGGAGGACAGGCACGTGAGCACCCAGCCCCCAACCCCGTCGCCGGCGCGCTCGACCCGCCCAGCGGCGCGGTCGCCCCTCGTCTTCCTCGCCGTCGCCGGGGCGTCGGTCCTCGCCGCCGGGGTCGGCGGCTACGTCGCCCAGAGTCATCGTCACCGAACTACCCACCGTCGAGGCGCGTCCGGCGGCGCCGCCATCGGTCGCCCCGGTCGAGCGCGCCCGCGGCCACGTGCCGCTGCCTCGTCCGTCGTACGGCCGCGCAGCGCCGCGTCGCGACGGCGGCGCCCGAGACGCCGGACGTACGCGTCGAAGCGATCACCGGTGGCGGCCCCGCCGGCGGCGAATCCTGTCCGCCGGCCGGCCGCACCGGCTCCTGAGCCGGTCGAGAAGCCGCGTGGCCACAAGCGCGCGGATGCCATCGCGCCGCGGGTCGCCGCAGCCACGCCGGCGCCGACGGCCCAGGCTCCGCTGCCGCCCGCACGAACGGCCGAGCCGGCCCCCGCAGTCGAGATGTCCGCGCCCGAGCCGCCAGCCGTGGCGGTCGCCGCCCCGCCGGCACCGGTCGAGACGGCAGCCAGGCCGTCGGCCGCGCAGGTCTCGATCGCCGACACCTTCGACGTCCCCGCCGGTTCGGTCATCGGCCTCGCCATCGAGCACAGCGTCTCCAGCGAAACGGCGCAGCCGAGGATCGGGTCGACGCGCGGGTCGCCCGCGACGTGAAGATCGACGGCACGGTCGTGATCCCGGCCGGCTCACGCGTCCGCGGCACCGTCACCCGCGTCGAGAACGGCGGCCGGTTCAAGGAGCGCGGCCGCATCGAGATCCGCTTCCACACGCTGGTGCTGGCCGACGGCGACACGCAGGCGATCGCCACCGACACGCTGTTCCGCGAAGGCGAGAGCGTCGGCCGCAAGACCGGCGCGCGCATCGGCGCGAGCGCCGCCGGCGGCGCCATCATCGGCGCGATCTTCGGCGGCGAGAAGGGCGCGGCGATCGGTGCCGCGGCCGGCGCCGGCGCCGGCACGGCGGTGACCGCGGCGCAGAAGCCGAGCGAAGCGCGCTTTCGCGCCGGCGCGGTGGTGACGGTCCGCCTCACCGCTCCCGTCTCGATCACCGTTCAGCAGTGACCGGCACCGTCCAGCAGTGACCCGCAGCTCGAGCGTCAACCGCGCTCGAGCTTTGCTTCGCAACCCGGCCCCTATACTCGATCCATGCGACACGCGATCCTTCCCGCACTCCTCTTCGGCGCGCTCGTGAGCGCGCCAGCCGCCGCCCAGACGACGCTGACGCCCTTCACCGGCGTCACGTTCGGCGGCGAGACCACCGAGAACCGCTACGTCTACGGCGCCGTGCTGGGCTTCGGCTCGGGCGCCGGCGTCGACATCGATCTCGGCTTCGCGCCGAACTTCTTCGGCAGCGACGATCCCTTCGGCAACCTCGACGGCAAGCTGAACATCACGACGCTGATGTTCAACGTCCGCTTCGGCGGCGGCAAGCCGCAGGGCGTGTCGCCGTTCGTCTCGGGAGGCGCCGGCCTGATGCGGGCGTCGGTGACCAGCCCCGGCGACGTGTTCGACGACGTGACGCGCAACGACTTCGCGCTGAACGCCGGCGGCGGCCTGACCGCCTTCTTCAACGACCACGTCGGGCTGCGCGGCGACATCCGCTACTTCCGCAGCCTGCAGGGCGAGGCCGGCGCCGACGGCATCATCATCGACCCGCGCGACTTCGATCTCGGCGACTTCGACTTCTGGCGCGCCACGGTCGGTCTGTCGCTCCGCTTCTAGCGTGGTGCGGCCGCCCTCGGCGGCCGTCACGGGCCGGTTGCTACGGCAGCCGCCAGACTTCCTTCCACAACCGGTCGTCGGGTTCCCGCTCCAGGGCGATCGCGCCATGGAGCGGGAAGGCCACCGGCGCATCCTCGCTGCCGGCGCTCACCAGCGCGAAGATCCGCGGCAGGCTCGGCATGTGACCGACCGCGAGCAGGTCGCGCGGCTCCTCGGCCAGTACGTCGCGAAACAGCCACGGCCCGTCGGACGGCTGCAGGCCGCGCATCACCTTGAACTCCGCGAACGGGTTGCAGGCCTTCCAGAAGGCCTCGGCCGTCTGGCGGGATCGCAGCTTGCCGCTGTGCCAGATCACGGCCGGTTTGGCGCCCTGCGCGGCCGCCGCCGCGGCGAGCCGCTCGACGTCGAAGCGGCCGATCATCGACAGTGGGCGCTGCGGATCGACGTCGGGGCCGACGGCGGCGGCGTGATGGACGAGCACGAGGCGCATGGCTGCCATTGTGGGCCGAACCGTCAGCGCGCCGGCCATTCCCAGCGCGGCGGCGCCAGCGTGCCCGCGACCTGCGTGTCGCCGACGTCCTTGCGCAGCACGACCGCGTGGCAGTCGGGCTCGGACTGCAGCGCGTCGATCAGCCCGCCGGCGTGCGACACGACGATCACCTGCGAGCGCTTCGCCGCCTGGACGATGAGGCGGCCCAGGGCCGGCAGCAGATCCGGATGGAGGCTCGTCTCGGGTTCGTTCAGGACCAGCAGCTGCGGCGGCCGCGGCGTGAGGAGCGCGGCGATCCACAGCAGGTACCGCAGCGTGCCGTCCGAGAGCTCACCGGCGCCGAGCGGCCGCAGCAGGCCGTGCTGGCGCATCTCGACGGCGAACCAGCCCTCGGTCACGCGCACCGAGACGTCCGATCCGGGAAACGCGTCGTCGATGGCGGCCGCCAGCGCCTCGTCGTCGCCGATGACGCGGATCGTCTCCAGCGCCGCGGCGAGGTCGCGGCCGTCGTGACCGAGCACCGGCGTATGGGTGCCGATCTGCGGCAGGCGCGCCGGCGACGCCGCGTCGGTGCGGAAGTGGTCGTAGAAGCGCCAGCCGCGGATCGACTCGCGCAGCAGCAGCGCCTCCGGCGTCCCCTTGGGATCGGCGCAGTGCGTCATCAGGCTGTCGAAGCTGGACAGGCCCTGCGTCAGCATCAACCAATCGTCGTCGACCCGCGAACGCACGAACGGGCCGCGCCGATCGACGAGGACCGCGGCGGGCCGCAGCGTCGGGCCGCTCCACACGACCTCGCGCTTGATCTCGGGATCGTGATCGAAGACGCTTCCGCCGGGGGCGGGCAGTCCCAGATCGATGGCGTAGCCGAAGTCGTCGGAGGCGAATCCGAGCTTCAGGCTGATCGGCCCCTTGCGGCGCGTCCCTTGGACGGCGTGGTAGCCCTGCTTGACCGACAGCGAGGTCCGCTCCGGCCCCGCCCACAGCACCGACGACAGCCCGCCTTCCTGCGCCAGCGAGGCGATCGCCCGGCCCTGCGCCACGTCGGCGAGGAGCCGCAGCTGTCCTGAGTCAGAGATTCGCCGACATATTCCGGGCGGGGCATCCCGCCTCGCGGCGTTGCTCATCGTTCGCGTATGCCCGATACGCTCGCTCTTCGCGCCTGGCGATCCGGGCGCCGCGCCCGGACCATTCGTCAACGAATCTCTGACTCGGGACACTAGGTCTGCCGGGGCCGGGTGGCCAGCAGGCGCTGCACGGTCGCGCCGAGGTCCTCGAGCGTGTAGGGCTTGCGGATCGTGGCGCGGATGCCGAGGGCGCGGGCGCGTTCGGCCTCCTCCGGGGGCAGGAAGCCGGAGGCCAGCGCGACCAGCATCGACGGGCGCACGCTCATCACGCTCAGGGCGACGTCCATGCCCGAGAGACCGGGCATGTTGTAGTCGGTCAGCACCATGTCGAACGCGTCGGGCTCCCGGCGGAACGCGGCGAGCGCTTCTTCGGCGGAGGTGTAGCCGCTGACCCGGTAGCCGAGTCGATCGAGGAACTGGACTGCGAGCTTCACCAGCGGCTCCTCGTCGTCGAGGTAGAGGATGCGCTCGCCGTGGCCGTACAGCGCCTGCGGCACGACCGGCGCATCCGGCGCCTCGCTCTGAGCCGGCAAACAGGGCGGGAAGAGCACCTTGAACGTCGAGCCACGGCGCAGCTCGCTCTCGACCAGCACCGCACCACCGTGGCCGCGGGCGATGCCGTGCACCATCGAGAGGCCCAGGCCGGTGCCCTTGCCAATGGGCTTGGTCGTGAAGAACGGCTCGAAGATGCGCTCGATCGTCGCCGCGTCGATGCCGTGCCCGGTGTCCTCGACGGCCAGGCAGACGTGCGGCCCGGGGCGCAGGTCGCCGTGCGCCTGGCACAGCGCCGGCGGGACGACGAAGGGCTCGAGCCGCACCTCCACCCGCCCGACGCCACCGTCCATCGCCTGCCAGGCGTTGGTGACCAGGTTGACGATGACCTGGTGCACCTGCGAGGCGTTGGCCATCACGTCCGGCAGGTTCGGCGCGGCGTGCTGCGCCAGGTCGATCCCGGCCGGAATCAGCGGCCGCATCAGGTGCACCACTTCCGCCACGACGGGTGCCAGCTGGGTCGGGCGCTGCTCGTGCGTCTCCGGTCGGCTGAAGGTCAGGATGCGCTGCACCAGCTCGGTGGCGCGCCGGACGCCGCGCCGCATTTCGTCCAGGTTTTCCTGCACCGGATGCGTGGCGCCGAGATCCATGGACGTCAGCTCGAGGTTGCCGCCGATCGCGGCCAGCAGGTTGTTGAAGTCGTGGGCGATGCCGCCGGCCAGCGTGCCCATCGCCTCCATCTTCTGCGACTGCCGGAGCTGCGTCTCGAGCCGCTGCCGCGTCTCTTCAGCGCGCCGGCGATCGGTGACGTCGATGCTGGTGCCGATGTAGCCGATCGAGGGCGCCCGACGCGTCGAAGCGCGGGACGCCGTGCGTCGTCACCCAGCGATACTCGCCATCGGCGCGGCGCGAGCGGGCATCGACCTCGAAGGGCTGCTTCGCCTCGAACGCACGGCGCTGCACGGCGGCCCAGGCCTCCCGGTCGTCGGGATGCAGGAACTCGTACCAGCCGTCGGGCGACACGTCGTGGATCTGACGGCCGAAGAAGGCGATCCACCGCTGGTTGATGAACACCGGCTGACCGTCGGCGTTGGAGGCCCACACCATCATCGGCGCCGTGTCCGCGAGCATGCGGAAGCGCTCTTCGCTGTTGCGCAGCGCGGCGTCGGCGTGCTTGCGCTCGGTGATGTCGACCATCACGCCGCGCAGCGTCACCGGGCGCCCCTCGACGACGTGGACGGTCACGCGATCCTGCAGCCAGACGATGCGCCCGTCGGCGGCGATCATCCGGTAGTCGAACTGGTGGTCGCGGCCGGCTTCGGTGCACTCGACGCAGTAGCGGACCGACGCGTCGCGGTCCGCGGGATGAATGTGCGCCGCCCAGAAGCCGGGATCGTCCAGCCACGCGCTGACCGGATAGCCGAGCAGGCGCTCGGCCTGGGCGCTGACGAAGGTGAAGCGGAACGTGGCGGCGTCGGCCTCCCAGACGATGCCGTCGATGGTGGCGATGAGGCCGGCCAGGTCGGCGCGAGCCAGCGCGCGCGCCCTCGTCGGCCTCGACGACGGCCGTGATGTCCTCGACGAACAGCACGATGCCGCCGACCGCCCCCGTCGAGTCGAGCCAGGGCTGCACCTCCCAGCGCATCCAGACGAACGGCCCATCGGGGAAGGGCTGGACCCGCTCGCGCTCGACGCGGGTCGCTTCGCCGGCGAGGCCGCGCCGGTGCGCCGCGCGCCAGTGCTCGGCCAGGTCGGGATAGATCTCGTAGTGCGAACGGCCGATGAGATCGACGCCGGCCGGTGCGTAGTCAGCCTGCCAGCGGCGGTTGACCGCGAGGTAGCGCATCTCGCGATCCAGCATCGCCAGCGCGCCCGGCGCGTGATCGAGGAAGAACTGCAGCCGCTGCTCGCTCTCGCGCAGGCTGCCGACGATCCGCTGGGCGTCCGCCTCGCTCTCGCTGTCGCGCACCGTTCCTCCATCGGGCAGGGCCGGTCGCCGGGGACTGGTGGGCGCCCGGCGCTGATGGAACGAGCGAGTATATGGTCGAATGCCGCGCCAGGCCGCGCCGGTTGACAAGGCTCGAGGCCTGCGGGTACCGTTGAGGCCGGTGTCCGTGTCCCTGTCCGCCCAGCGCCATCATCTGCTCCACCATGTGGGCCATCCTCACCATGGGGTCGGTCGAGGTGCGCGCGGACAGTAAAGGGCTCGAACACGCCCGAGACGCACGCCTCGCCGACCATCCCGGCGAGGCGTTTTTTTTTGCCCGCGCCTGTTCCGATCGGGCCGGCCCGGATCGGCTCGACCTGACCGCCGGCACGCGCGATAGACGACCATGACGACGATCGATTTCTCCAAATTCCACGGCCTCGTGCCGGCAGTCGTGCAGGACACCGCCACCCGGGACGTCCTGATGGTGGGCTTCATGAACCAGGAGGCCTGGGACGTGACCCGGCGGACCGGCTTCGTGACCTTCTTCTCGCGCACCCGCAACACGCTGTGGACCAAGGGCGAGACCTCGGGCAACAAGCTGCAGGTCGCCAAGGCCTGGATCGACTGCGACGAGGACACCATCCTCGTCGAGGCGACCTGCCTCGGTGACGGCGTGGTCTGCCACACCGGCACCCGGACCTGCTTCCGCGAGCTGCCGGTGGACGCGCCGGCGTCGGCCCCGGCGTCGGGGCAGGTGCGGTCATGAAGCTGCGACTCGGCATCCCCAAGGGGTCGCTGCAGGACGCCACCGTCGCGCTCTTCGCGCGCGCCGGCTTCAACGTCTACGTCAATTCGCGCTCCTACTTCCCCACCGTCGACGATCCCGAGATCGAGTGCATGCTCATCCGGGCCCAGGAAATGGCCCGCTACGTCGCCGACGGCATCCTCGACGCCGGGCTCACCGGGCAGGACTGGATCGCCGAGCAGCTCGGCGCGGCGGTGCTGCCCGTCGAGAGCCTGGGCGAGAACATCCCGCCGGTCGTCAGCGTCTGCGACCTGGTCTACGCCAAGCAGAGCTTCGGCAAGGTCCGCTGGGTGCTGGCCGCGCCCGAGGATTCGCGCTTCAAGCGCCCGCAGGACTTCGAGGGCGCGACCATCGCCACCGAGCTGGTCAAGGTGACCGAGCAGTACTTCAAGCGGATGGGCATCAAGGTGCTGGTCGAGTTCTCGTGGGGCGCGACCGAGGTCAAGCCGCCGGTGCTGTGCGACGGCATCGTCGAAGCCACCGAGACGGGCTCGACGCTGCGCGCCAACCGCCTGGCCATCATCGACACGGTGATGGAGTCGAACACGCAGCTGATCGCCAACAAGGACGCCTGGCTCGATCCGGCCAAGCGCGAGAAGCTCGAGAACATCTCGCTGCTGCTCAAGGCCGCCATCGCCGCGCAGGGCCGCGTCGGCATCATGCTGAACGCCAGGCGCGAGGACCTGGCGCGCATCCTCGGCCTGCTGCCGGCGCTGCGCCGGCCGACCATCTCGCCGCTCGCCGAGGGCGACTGGGTGGCGCTCAACACGATCCTCGAGGAGCGCACGGTGCGCGACCTGATCCCGCGCCTCAAGGCGGCCGGGCGCCGAGGGCATCGTCGAGTACCCGCTCAACAAGATCGTGATGTAGCGGCACGACTGCCCGACTGCCATGCTGAAGATCATCTCCGCCTCGGATTCGCGCGCGCTCGACCGGCTGCTGGCCACCGATCCGGCCGGCGACGCCGCGCTCGTCACGCGCGTCGCGGCGATCGTGGCCGACGTCCGCCGCGGCGGCGATCGGGCGCTCGTCGCCTACGCGCGGCGCTTCGACAAGCTGCCGGCATCCGGCCCGGCCGGCGCCGTCGAGATCCCGCGCGCCGAGATCGAAGCCGGCGCCCAGCGCGTCAGCCGCCCGGTCGGCGCCGGCGATCAAGCGGGCCGCCCGCGTCATCGGCCGGATCGCCCGGACGCAGGTGCCGAAGGGCTCGCGGACCGCCGCCTGGCCCGGCGTGGTCGTCGAGCAGCGCGTGACGCCGCTCGCCCGCGTCGGCTGCTACGTCCCCGGCGGACGCTATCCGCTGCCGTCGTCGCTGCTGATGACGGCGATCCCGGCCCGCGTCGCCGGCGTCGGCGAGGTGATCGCCTGCTGCCCGCGGCCGGAACCGGCGGTGCTGGCGGCGGCGCTCGAAGCCGGCGTGTCGCGGCTCTACCGCATCGGCGGCGCCCACGCGGTCGCGGCGATGGCCTACGGCACCGCGAGCGTGCCGCGCGTCGACAAGATCGTCGGCCCGGGCAACGCCTGGGTGGCGGCGGCCAAGGCGCTGGTGGCGCAGCGACTGCGGCATCGACTTCTTCGCCGGGCCGAGCGAGATCGTGATCGTCTCGGACACCGGCCGCGCCGACTGGATCGCCGCCGACCTGGTGGCCCAGGCCGAGCACGATCCCGACGCGCGCGCCGTCCTGATCACCTCGAGCAAGCGGCTCGCCAACGCGGTGCGGACCGCGGCCATCGCCCAGGCGGCGGCGAACCCGACGGCGCGGGCGTCGCTGGCGAAGCGCGGCGGCATCATCGTGACGCGCAGCGTCGCGCAGTCGATCGAGATTGCGACGACGATGGCGCCGGAGCACCTGGTCGTCGACACCGCGGCGATGGCCGCCCGCATCCCGACCGCCGGCGCGACCTTCGTCGGGCCGTGGTCGGCGCAGGCGGCCGGCGACTACGCGACCGGCTCGAACCACGTGCTGCCGACGAGCGGCGCGGCCCGCTTCCGCGGCGGCCTGTCCGCCGCCGACTTCGTCCGCGTCTCCAGCGTGCAGACGCTGTCCGCGCACGGGCCTGCAGCGGCTGGCGCCGACCGCGATCGCGCTGGCCGACGCCGAGGGCCTCGCCGCGCACGCCGCGTCGATCCGGATCCGCGTCGCGCCCGACAGCGGCAGCCGGGGCGCCGGTCGCCGCGGCACGTCGCCCGACGGCGGCAGGCAGGGAGCGCGGCGATGACCAGCCAGTACCAGCGCGAGCCCGAGCTCGGCGACGGCCTGCGCCTGCACCTCAACGAGAACACCGGCGGCTGCTCGCCGGCGGTCATCGCGGCGCTGCGGGCGCTGTCGCCGATGGACGCCGCCATCTATCCGGACTACGGCGCGCGTCAACGACGTGTGCGCGCGGCATCTCGGCGTCGATCCGGCGCGGCTGCTGCTGACCAACGGCCTCGACGAGGGCATCCTCGCGGCGGCGATCGCGTATCTGCAGCGCGATCCGGGCGGCGAGCTCAGCAGTTCGTCCGGGACGGCGTCCGGGACGGCGTCCGGGACGACTCCGGGACAGGCTCCGGGACAGGTCGGCGGCGGCGTGCCGGCGCGCCCGAGGGGCTGATCGCCGAGCCGTGCTTCGGGATGTATGCCGACTGCATCGAGGCCGTCGGCGGACGCATCGTCCGGGTCGCGCCGCCAGCCGATCTGCAGTTCCCGCTCGAGGCCATGCTCGCCGCGATCACGCCGCGGACGCGCGTGATCTACCTGACCAGCCCGGGCAACCCGACCGGCCTGCTGATCCCGCCGCGGCGGTGCACGCGCTGGCGCGGGCGCTGCCCGACGGGCTCGTCTTCGTCGACGAGGCCTACGCCGACTTCACCGACGCGCACTTCCTCGGCGAGCTGCGCGACGGCGCCGAACGTCGTCGTCGGCCGCACGTTCGCCAAGGCCTACGGCCTGGCCGCCCTGCGCATCGGCGCGGTGGTCGGCGACGAGGCGGTGATCGCGCGGCTGCGCCGATCGCTGCCGCCCTACAGCATCAACGTCGCGGCGGCCGTCGCGCTCGAAGCGGCGCTCGGCGATCAGGCGCACCTCGAGGCCTACCGCGTCCAGGTGCGCGCCTCGAAGGCCCGCGTCTACGCCGTCTGCGATCGGCTCGGCCTGGCGTACTGGCCGAGCGAGGCCAACTTCGTGCTCATTCGCGTCGGCGGCCGCGCCACCGCGATCGTCGAGGCGCTGCGCGCAGCGCCGCATCTTCGTCCGCGACCGCTCGAGCGAGCCGGGCTGCGCGGGCTGCATCCGCATCACCGCCGGCGTCCTGGCTCACACCGAGCAGGCGTTGGCGGCCCTGGAGGACATCCTGTGCGCCGTGGCGTGATCGACCGTCGGACGACCGAAACCCAGATCCAGCTCGCCATCGGTCTCGAGGGCCGCGGACGCTACGACGTGCGGACCGGCATCCGCTTCCTCGATCACATGCTGGAGCTGTTCGCGCGGCACGGCGCCTTCGACCTGAAGATCGCCTGCGCCGGCGATCTCGACGTCGACCAGCACCACACCGTCGAGGATCTCGGCATCGCCCTCGGCGAGGCGATCGCGCAGGCGCTCGGCGATCGCCGCGGCATCAACCGCGCCGGCTACTTCATCATGCCGATGGACGAGACGCTGGCCGTCGCGGCGATCGATCTCGGTGGCCGGCCGCACGTCGCCGTCGACCTCAAGCTGCAAGGTGAAGCAGGTCGGCGACCTGCAGGCGGAGCTGGTCCACGACTTCTTCGAGGGCTTCTCGATCGGCGCGCGCGCCAACGTCCACGTCAAGGTGCTCTACGGCCGCTCCAGCCACCACCACATCGAGGCGGTGTTCAAGGCGTTCGCGCGGGCGCTGCGGGTCGCGTGTGCGAAGGACAAGCAGCTGAAGACGATGCTGCCGAGCACGAAGGGATTGCTGTGATGGCTGGCGCGGAGGGGTGGCGGTCGTGAGGATCGCGCTGATCGACTATCGCGCCGGCAACCTGACGTCGGTGCGCAAGGCGCTGGCGGCGGCGGGCGCCGAGGTGTTCACGCCGGAGGCGCCGTCGCAGATCGCCGGCGCCGACGGGCTGATCGTGCCCGGCGTCGGCCACTTCGAGGCGACGGCGGTGCTCGACGCGCCGTGGCGCGAGGCGATCCTGGCGCACGCGCGCGCCGGCAAGCCGCTCCTCGGCATCTGCCTCGGCCTGCAGTTCCTGTTCGAAGGCAGCACCGAAGCGCCGGGGCTGCCGGGGCTCGGCCTGCTGGCCGGCCGCTGCGGCAAGCTCGGGCCGGAGTGGGAGCCGTCGGTGGCGCTGAGCGCCGAGGGCTGGGCCGAGTTCAAGGTGCCGCACGTCGGCTGGAACGCGGTGAACCCGACGCGGCCGTCGACCGATCCTGGCCGGTGTCGCGCCGGGCGCGCAGGCCTACTTCACGCACTCGTTCGCCGCCCCGGTCGGCGACGCGACCGCGGCCACCACGTCCACCGGCCCGAACACGTTCGCCAGCGTCGTCGAGCGCGGCGCGATCTTCGGTCTGCAGTTCCACCCCGAGAAATCCGGCGACGCCGGCCTCGCCATGCTCCGCAATTTCTGCCTGCGGATCCAGGGCGCTCCCGAAGACCGTCCGGGAGAGCGTCCGGGAGGCGCTCCCGGACGCCGTCCCGGACAGCTCGATGTGGCGCCGAAGAGCGTCGCAGGAACTGCGCACCGCGCGTCGAAGCGGATCATCGCCTGCCTGGACGTCCGCGACGGACAGGTCGTCAAGGGCGTGAAGTTCGAGGGACTGCGGTCGGCTGGCGATCCCGCCGAGCTGGCCGCCCGCTACAACGTCGAGGGCATCGACGAGGTCGTCATCCTGGACGTCACCGCGACGCTCGAGACGCGCCGCGCGCTGGCCCAGACCATCCGCGAGGTGGCGCGGACGCTGTTCATTCCGCTCGCCGTCGGCGGCGGCATCCGCACCGAGGCGGACGCGGCGGCCGTGGTCGACGCCGGCGCCGACAAGGTCAGCCTGAACAGCGCCGCGCTCAAGGATCCCGACCTGATCTCCCGCCTCGCCGTCCGCTACGGCAGCCAGGCGGTCGTCGTCGCGATCGACGCCAAGCGCGGCCCGACCACCGCCGGGCAGGACGGCTTCGCCGTCTACGCCCGCAGCGGCACGACCGCGGCTGGCCGCGACGCGGTCGAATGGGCGCGCGAAGCGGCGGCGCGCGGCGCCGGCGAGATCCTGCTCACCTCGATGGATCGCGACGGCACCCGCAGCGGCTTCGACTGCGAGCTCACCGCGGCGGTCTCGCGCGCCGTGTCGATCCCGGTGATCGCGTCCGGCGGCGCCGGATCGTTCGACCACTTCACCGACGTGTTCACCCGCGGCCGCGCCGATGCGGCGCTCGCCGCGTCGATCTTCCACTTCTCGGAGCATGGCGTCGGCGACCTGAAGCAGCACCTTGCCTCGGCCGGCATCCCCATGCGCCTCGCGACCGGAGGATAACGCCGCATGGCTGCTGCCGGGTATTCGGGAACGCCGCTGCCGCAGAAGCTGGGCATCAAGCCCGGCATGACGCTCCACGTCCTCGACGCGCCGATGGACTACGCCGCGCTGATCGCGCCGATGGGCGGCAAGGTGGCCTTCGCGACGCGGCTGACGAAGGACGTCGAGCTGCTGCACGCGTTCGTGACCAGGAAGGGCCGGCTGGAAGAGGTGCTCGACCGCGCCCGGGCGGGGCTGGGCCCCGAAGCCATCGTCTGGGTGTCGTGGCCGAAGAAGGCCGCCAAGCTGGACAGCGAAGTGACCGAGGACACCGTGCGCGACATGGCGCTGCCGCTGGGCTTCGTCGACGTCAAGGTCTGCGCGGTCGACGACACCTGGTCCGGCCTCAAACTCGTCGTCCGCAAGACATTGCGCTAATTACAATGCTCCCGCCCCGTCCCGGACGCCCTCCGGGACGCCTCGGGACGGCTCCGGGAGCACCTTCGGGCAGCCCGAGCCTCCAGAGCCGCGACACAAAGATGTTCATTCCTGCAATCGATCTCAAGGGCGGACAGGTCGTCCAGCTGGTGCAGGGCAAGCGGCTCGCGCTGGCCTCGGACGACATCGACGCCTGGGTGCGGAAGTTCGCGCACTACCCGCGCGTCCAGCTCATCGACCTCGACGGCGCGCTGGAGACCGGCGCCAACGACGCCATCGTCCGGCGCATCTGCGCGCCAGCTCCCCTGCCGCGTCGGCGGCGGCGTCCGCACCATCGCCCGCGCGCAGGCCCTGATCGCGGCCGGCGCGCAGCAGGTCATCGTCAGCTCGGCGCTCTTCAAGGACGGCCGCGTCGACCTGGCCTTCGCGCGCGCGCTGGCGGACGCCGTCGGCATCGATCGGGTGATCGCCGCCGTCGACAGCGCCGGCGGCAAGGTCGTGATCCGCGGCTGGACCGAGGCGACCGCGCTCACCGCCGTCGAGGCGGTCGGCGAGCTCGAGCCGTTCTGCGGCGGCTTCCTCTACACCCACGTCGACACCGAGGGGCTGATGCAGGGCATCGACATGGACGCCGTGCGCGCCGTCCGCGCCGCGACCGCGAAGTCGCTGACCGCCGCCGGCGGCATCCGCACCCGCGAGGAGATCCTGGCGCTCGACGCGCTCGGCATCGACGCCGTCGTCGGCATGGCCGTCTACACGGGCGCGCTCTCGCTCGACGATCCCGCGCTCCAGCCGGCCATTCCCCGAGCCTGAATCCGCCATGACCACGCGCTGCAGCCCTCCCCGGCCGGCTCTCCCCCTCGCGACAGAGCCGCCGCGGGATGGCGCTCGCGTCCTGCTCGCGCTGGCGGTCCCTCTCGGCTCGCCGGCTGCGCCCGGCAGAGCGACGTGCCCTTCCGCGTCGACAACGCCCGCGCCCACCTCGACCGGCTGACCAATGCCGGGCCCCGGCCGACCGGATCGACGGCCAACGCCGCGGCCCGCGCCTACCTGGTCGATCAGCTGCGCCTCTACGGCTTCGACGTCCGCACCCAGACCGTCGACGCGTCGCGGCCGGAGTACGGGCGGACGATGCGCGTCACCAACATCGTCGCCACGCGGACGGGCTCGCGTCACGACGCCCTCGCGCTGGTCGCGCACTACGACTCGGTCGCGATCGCGCCCGGGGCGATGGACGACGGGATCGGCACGGCGGTCGCGCTCGAAGCCGCGCGCCTGCTCGCCGCCGCGCCGGGCCTGAAGCACACGCTGATCGTGCTGCTGACCGACGGCGAGGAGCTCGGCCTGATGGGCGCGGTCGGGGCGATGGGCGACGCCGAGCTGCGGGCGCGGCTCAAGGGCTACGTCAACCTCGAGTCGACGGGATCGACCGGCCCGGCCATCCTGTTCGAATCCGGCCCCAACAACGAGCCGATGATCCGCGCCTGGGCCAGCGCCGCGCCGCGTCCGCACGGCGCCTCGTACGCCCTGGAGATCTACCAGCGGCTGCCCAACGACACCGACTTCACGATCCTCAAGGCCGCCGGCATCCCCGGCCTGAACATGGCGCCGGTCGGCAACAGCCACGCCTACCACACCTCGCGCGACACCGCCGACCGCGTGTCGTCGGACACGCTGCTGCACATGGGCGAGAGCACGGTCACGACCATGCGCGCGCTGGACGCCCTCGATCGGCTGACCGGCGACCGCGATGTCCGCTTCGCCTCGGTCGAGCGAGCACACGGTGATCATCCTGGCCGACTGGCAGGGCCGCCTCCTCAGCATCCTGGCGTTGGGACTGGGCCTCGTCGCCTGGATCCGCATCGTGCGGCGCGCTCGCCGGCGGCGACGTGATCCGGTTCGTCGCCACCGCGCTGTGGGGCGTGCTGGCGCTCCTCGCCGCGATCGGCGGCGATGGTCGGCGCGTCGTGGCTGCTGGTCGCCTCGAGCGCGGTCTACCATCCGTGGTACGCGTCGCCGATGCGGACGGGCGCGCTGATCGCCGTCAGCGGCGTCCTCGGCACGTGGCTCCTGACGCGGCTGGCGCTGGTCGCACCCGAGCGGGTCCGCTACATCCGCGAGCCCGCCACCGTCTGGGCGCTGACGCTGCCGCTGTGGGGCATCGTCGTCGCCGTCTTCGAGATCAAGGCGCCGCTCGCGGCGCCGCTGTGGGCGGTGAGCCTGGCCATCGCCGGCGCCGCCCTCGCCGTGGTGCCGCCGGAACGGACGCCGTGGATGCGCGCCGCGTCGGCGCTGGTCGCGGTCGTCACGACGCTGCTGTTCCTCGGCGACGGCCTGATGCTCTTCGAGTTCCTGGTGGCGGTGCTCGGCCGCCTGCCGATCGTCACGCCGGTCTGGGTGCTGCCGCTGTTCATCGCCTTCGTCGGCGTGATGATCGTGCCGCCGGTGGCGGCGGCGCTGATCGGCTTCGTCCGAGGGCCGCCGCGGTCACGGATCGATGGGCGCCGGCCTGCTCGCGGCGTTCGCCATCACGCTCAGCCTGGCCTACATGGCCCCGGCCTACACCGCCGACCGTCCGGCCCGCCGCTCGGTGGTCTACGTCCACGACACGCTGACCGGGCAGGCGTGGTGGGAGGTCGCCGGCAACGAGCCGGGCCTCGATCTCGCGCACGCCTCCGATCAGGCGGCGCGCTGGCGGCCGGTCGATCGCGGCACGCCGATCCCCGCCTCGGTGACGGTCGGCGCCGCCTCGGGCGCGTTCCGGTTCCGGCGGCCAGGCGAGGCGACACCGGCGCCGGCGCGCGTCGTCGCGCGCATCGTTCCGGCCGCCGACTCACCCGGACAGATCGACTACGAGGTCGCGGTCACACCGCAGCGCGACGGCCTTGGCGCGACGCTGCACCTGCCGACCGCCATCGTGCCCGTCCGGGCGACGCCGGTGGGCACCCAGTGCCGGGCGAGCTGGTGCTCGACGTTTCTCGCCATCCCGCCCGAAGGCATGACGTTCCGGGTGCGGATGCCGGCCGCGGCCACGCCGTCGCTGTCGTCCGCGGCGGTGACGATCGGCAGCTGGGCGCTGCCGGGCAGCGACGGTCGTCGCCTGCTGCCGTGGCTGCCGCAGGAGCGGACCGACTGGACGACCTACGCGCAGTGGGTGATCCGGCCCGAGTCGGCGGTCGAAGTGCCGGTCGAAGCGGTGCCCGGCGCACCGCTGCCGACCCCCAGCGCGCCGCCGCCGCCGCCCGGATCGTGACTCAGCAGCACCTGGCAGTTCCTGCAGCGCATCCCGGGTCCAGGCCGGGCTCGAGGCCCGGCTGGTCGTTACGTCGATTTGCGTTATCATGACGTCGATCGACGTAACGCGATGAAGAATCCTTTTGTCTACGGCGAGATCGTGCCGCTCGAGGCGTTCGCCGATCGGGTCGTCGAGCTCGACCGGCTGATCACCGATCTGGCCGAGGGCCAGAAGGTGTTCCTGATCTCGCCGCGCCGCTACGGCAAGTCGTCGCTGGTGCGGCAGGCGCTGGCCCAGCTCGCCCGCCGCAAGATCCTGACGCTCGAGCTGACGGTCAGCAGCTTCAGCTCCTACGTCGCCTTCCTCGAGGGCTACGCCCGCGCCCTGCTCGCCCTCGAGACGAAGGCCGAGAAGGCGCGCGGCTGGATGCGCGAGCTGTTCCCCGGCTCGCGGCCCGACGTGCGGCTCGAAGCCGGGCCCGGCGGCGCCGGCGCTGGCCGTGTCCTTCCCCGCCGTCCGCACGCCGCGCGACGCCAGCCGGCTCGCCGAAGAGGTGTTCGCGCTCCCCGGCCTGCTCGCCGAGCGGCTCCGTCGCCAGATCGTCATCGCCCTCGACGAGTTCCAGGCGGTGACCGCCTTCGACAACGGCCAGGTCGAGCACGCGCTGCGCGCCGCGGTGCAGCAGCAGCGCCAGGTCGGCTACGTCTTCGCCGGATCCGAGCCGAGCCTGATGGAGCAGATGGTCGGCATGAAGCGGCCGTTCTACAAGGCCGGCCCGGTCATGCGGCTGGAGCGGATCCCGGCCGACGAGTTCGCCGCCTTCCTCGAGGCGCGCTTCGCCGCCACCGGGCTCAAGCCGGAGGCCGGCCTCGGCGAGGCCATCGTCGACCTCGCCGGCAACCTCCCCTACGACGTCCAGCGCCTCGCCCACGAGACCTGGGATCGCGCGACGACGCTGAAGCGCCGCACCGTCGGCCTCGAGGACCTGCACGCCACGCTGCACCGCCTGCTCGGCGAGCAGCAGATGCTGTTCGAGGCGACCTGGCTGCGGCTGACGCTCGGCCAGCGCGCCGCGCTCCGCGCCGTGGTCCTCGAGCAGGGCGTCGAGCTGCTCGCGACCGAGACGCGGCACCGCCATCGCCTGGGCGGCGCCTCCAGCGTGCAGACCGCGCTCGCCGCGCTGGTGCGGCAGGACCTGGTCGCCCGCGAGCCGGACGGCCGCTACGTCGTCGTCGATTCGCTGCTGCGCGAGTGGGTCGCGCGCCGCACGTTCTGACTCGCACCGGCCCGGACCCCATGCCAACTCCACGGCGTCTCCGCTGATGCCGCACCCGTCGTCGACGCCCCGGCCCGGTCGTGGCTGGCCCGCATCGGCCTGGACCGGCCCGAGCTGCGCGCCTGGGCCTGGTACGACTGGGCCAACTCGGCGTTCATGACCACGGTCGTCGCCGCCGTCTTCCCGATCTACTACGCCAAGGTCGCCGCGGACGGGCTCGGCGACGCGACGGCGACCTTCCGCTTCGGCATCGCCACCACGATCGCGCTGACGGTGATCGGCGGTGATCTCGCCGATCCTCGGCGCGCTCGCCGACGCCACCGGCCGCAAGAAGCGGCTGCTCGCGCTGTTCGCCGGCATCGGCATCGCCGCCACCGCCGGCCTCGGCCTGGTCGGCCGCGGCGACTGGATGCTGGCGCTCGGCGCTGTTCATGCTCGGCAACATCGGCATCTACGGCTCGCTGACCTTCTACGACGCGCTGCTGCCGCACATCGCCCGGCCGGAGGAGCTCGATCGGGTGTCGTCGGCCGGCTACGCCCTCGGCTATCTCGGCGGCGGCGTGCTGCTGGCCATCAACCTGGCCTGGATCCAGCAGCCGGCGTGGTTCGGCCTGCCCGACGCCGGCGTGGCGACGCGGCTCGCGTTCGTCAGCGTCGCGGTGTGGTGGGCGCTGTTCACGATCCCGATCCTGCGGCGCGTGTCCGAGCCGCCGGTCGATGCCGCGACGCGCGGCCACGCGCGTCGATCGCGACCGCCTTCCGGCGTCTGCTCGGCACGCTGCGCGAGCTGCGCCGCTACCGGCACGCCTTCGCGATGCTGGTCGCGTTCATGCTCTACAACGACGGCATCGGCACCATCATCCGCATGGCGACGCTCTACGGCACCCAGGTCGGCATCGACCAGGGCAGCCTGATCGGCGCGCTGCTGCTGGTGCAGTTCATCGGCGTGCCGTCGGCGTTCGTGTTCGGCGGCATCGCCGCCAAGGTCGGCGCCAAGCCGGCGATCCTCGGCTCGCTGGTGCTCTACACGGTGATCACGCGTGCTCGCCTTCCGGATGACCACGGCGCGCGACTTCATGCTGCTCGCCGCGCTGGTCGGCCTGGTGCAGGGCGGCAGCCAGGCGCTCAGCCGGTCGGTGTTCGCCAGCCTGATTCCGAAGGACCGGACCGCCGAGTTCTTCGGCTTCTTCTCGGTCTTCGAGAAGTTCGCCGGCATCTTCGGGCCGCTGCTGTTCTCGGTGGCGGTCGCGCTCACCCACTCGAACCGCGCCGCGATCCTGTCGGTGATCCTGTTCTTCGTGGCCGGCGGTGCGCTGCTCGTCACCGTCGACATCGAGGAAGGGCGCCGCGCCGCCGAGCGCTGACCGGGCGGCAGCAGGCCGACGGCGCTACTTCTCGACGACCCAGCCGGCGGGCGTCTTGCGCATCCGCCACGCGACCCGCGCCGACGGCAGGGCGGCGGCTCACCGCGCTTGAAGCCGTACTGGTACTGCACGTCGGCGTGCAGCACGGCCGACTGACCGTCCTCGCGCGGCTGCGATGTCGACGTTCGCGAAGCGTGACGCTCGGCCGAGTTGTACTGGCCGGGCTGGAACGTCGAGGCCGGATTCATCGCCTTGACCCGGCCGGCGTCGAGCGCCTGGTAGGCCGCGCTGATAGGCCTGCATCCACTGATCGATCTCCCGCTCGGCGACCTCGACCAGATCGGTGCCCGGCGGCGGGCACGGTCACCTTGGCGGTGTCGCGCGGCGGATCGGCGCGGCGGTGTCCGGGCGGCGGCTCCGGGCGCGGGTGTTGGCGGGCGGCGTCGGATCCGGCGGCGTCGGGGTCGCGGCCGGCGGCACCGACGATCGCGCCGGACGGTTGGCGCCGTTCGGCTGGCCCGGTGGTCGGGTTCGGCGTCGGCGGTGCCCGGGCCGGGCCGCGGCGTGGCCGGGGGCGACCGGATTCGTGCCGACCGGGGCCGCGACGCGCGGATCGCGGCCGTCGGTCGGCGTGCGCGGCGGTGCCGGGATCGACGGGCGGTGGTCTTCGGCGTGTCGACCGGCGTGGCGCGCCTTGGCCGGGATCGACGGTCGCCGTTGCCGGGGGCGGCGCGACGGTCCGGCGGCGGCGGCGCGGTGGTCGTCGGCTGGTCGCCGGAGTCGACGTCGGCGGCCGGCTCCCCGGTCTGCCGGATCGACCGGCCTGCGGCGGGAAGATCGAGCTCCACGACGCGATCACGACGACGAGCAGGAGCACCGCCGCGACGCCGCCCTGGACGGCGCGGTTGCGCGCCAGCTCGCCGGCCTTGCCGGTGAACGCGTCGATCTGCTGCTGGCGCCGCGCCTGCTGTTCGCGGCGCAGCCGCTCGCGTTCGCGGGCGGCGTGGCGCTCGCGCATGTCGGCGAGGGCGCCGTCGACCAGGCCGTGCGCCGGCGTGAAGCGCTCGAGCAGCTCCATCGCCTCGCCCGGCTTGGCGTCGAAGAGCGCCCGGGCCCGCTCGACCGCGGCGGCGGCCTTGGCGCGGAACTCGACGCCACGCGCGATCTCCTTCTCGAGGTTCTTGGCCGCCGGATGATTCGGGTGCGCCGCCAGGATCGCCTGGACGACCTTGCCGGCGCCGGCGAAGTCCTGGCGGACGATCAGCTCCTTGGCCGAATCGAGCTGGCGCGCCAGCGCGTCCTGCTCGCGGCGCTCGGCCTCGAGCCGGGCGACGCCGGCCTGCGCCTGCTGCAGCGCGGCGGCGAACGCGGCGTCGCCGGCGGCCTCCGCCGCCCACGGCTGCAGGCGCTGCACGGCCTCGGCGAAGCGGCTGGCGGCCACGTCCTTCTGGGCCTGGGCCAGATCGCGCGCCCGCTGCTGGCGTCGCTCCTCGGCCTGGCGCCTGGCCTCGGCCTCCGCCTTGCGCTGCGCCTCGGCGCGGTCGCGCTCGGCCTGCTCACGGGCCAGGCGCGCTTCCTCGAGGCGCGCCTGTTCCTGCCGCTCGCGCTCGAGGCGGGCCCGCTCGGCGTCCTCGGCCCGCGCCTTGTCGAGCGCGCAGCTGCTCCTGACGGGCCTGTTCCTGCCGCGCCTGTTCGAGACGGGCCTGTTCGGCGCGCGCCTGCTCGGCCCGGACCCGCTCCGCCTGCTCGCGGGCCAGCCGGGCCTGTTCGGCCTCCGCCCGCTCGCGGGCCTGCCGTTCGCGAGCTCACGCGCTCGGCCTCCTGCCGCTCGCGTTCCAGGCGCTCGGCTTCGACGCCGCGCCTGCTCCTCGGCCTCGCGCTCGAGCTCGAGCCGGGCCTCCTCGGCGGCGCGCTGCGCGCGCTCGAGGTCCGCGGCGGCCTCGGCGGCGCGCCGGGCGCGATCGGATCCCGGCGTCTGCGCCGACGGCGACCGACGGCGGCCGAGGACCGCGGCGTTGACGGGGGCGCGATGGCGACGGCGTCCCGGAGACCGGTGCCCCGGACGGCGGCGCCCCGGACGCGGGCGCGCCCGGAGCCCGGGATGCGATGCGCACCGGAGCGGTCCTTCGGCTGGCGCATCGTCAGCGCGGTGTGGCCGTAGGTGTCCTGCTCCTCGACCTCGAGCCGCTGCCGGATCCGGGCCAGATCGCGCCGCAGCACGCCGAGATCCTGGTAGCGGCGCTCCGCCGTCTTCTCGAGGCACTGATCGATGGCCCGGACGATGCCCGGATCGAGGCCCGGCACCAGCGTGGCGGCCGACTCCGGCTGGGCGTGCACGATCTTGTAGAGCACGTCCGTCATCTCGCCCGGGAACGCGCGCTGGTAGGTGAAGAGCTCGTGCAGCACCGCGCCGACGGCGAAGACGTCGCTGCGCAGATCGATGGTGCCGCGGCCGGTGATCTGCTCCGGCGACATGTAGTTGATCGTCCCGACCAGCACGCCGTGCGAGGTCAGGCCCGAGCCGGCCATGCGGACGATGCCGAAGTCGAGGATCTTCAGCGGCCGCCGCCGTCGATGTCGACCATCAGGTTGGCCGGCTTGATGTCGCGATGGACCATGCCCGTCTTGTGGGCGTGGGCCAGCCCCGAGCACAGGCCTTCCATCATCTCGAGCTTGCGCACGAGCGAGATCGGCTCGCGGCGGCGAATCAGCTTCGAGAGCGGCTCGCCGCGGACGAACTCCATCGCGATGAACGGCCGGCTCTCGAAGATGCCGAACTCGTAGATCGTGACGATGTTGGGGTGCGACAGCCGGCCGGCGGCGCGCGCCTCGCGCTCGAAGCGCTCGCGCATCTCCTGGTTGTCGAAGCCCTCGCGGAGGAACTTGATCGCGACGGGGCGATCGAGGGCCGGATCGCGGGCCAGATACACGTCGCCCATGCCGCCGCTTTCGATGAAGCGCTCGATCGTGTACTTGCCGATGGCCTCAGGCAATAATGGCGGCAACCGGGGCTCTCCGCGCGCTCTCGTGCGCCGCGTCGGACACGCCAGCGGCTGCCCGCATTCTACAGGAAGGGCCGGCGCCGGCGACGAAGGTGACGCGGTTCGGTTCGTCACCCGGCGGCGTTATATCGGGGTCGGGGTGTGAGCCGAGCCACCATCCGCGGGGGGTGTGTACGCTCACCCGTCGGTTCCCAGTCCCGTGAAGGAGTCACTCATGTTCGTTGGTCGTCCAACTCGGATGCTGTCGCTGACCGGCCCTGTGCTGCGTGGCCGTCCCGGCCGCCGCCGCGGCGCAGGGGCCGCTCGCCGGCCTCGTCAGTCGCGTCATCCAGGAATCCACCATCAACCGCACGCAGCCCGGGACGCTGGTCGTCCACGAGCCGCACTTCCTCGTCGGTGAGAGCCTGGCGCGCTCGGCGCGGCAGATGAACGTCGAGCTGGGCGCGCAGCTGCTGTCCTTCCCGCTCGGGCTCGTCGTCGGGCGGCTTCAGCTTCACCACCAACTCGATGACCGGTGAAGTGTCGATGGGCAGCGAGACGTTCGGCCCGGCCTTCGCCGAGCGGGCCATCACCCTCGGCAAGGGCCAGACCAACGTCGGCCTGGCGTTCCGCTCGACCAGCTTCGATTCGTTCGAGGGCGTCGCCGCTCGACTCGGGCGAGCTGTCGTTCATCCGCGTCCACAACAACTGCTGCCCGGCGCCCGGCGTGCCCGCGCACCGACCGACTTCAACCCGGCCTTCGAGCGCGACCTGCTGCAGTCGAACCTGTCGCTCGACATCAGCTCGCGGGCCAGCGTGTTCTTCGCGACGCACGGCGTCACCGACAACTTCGACATCGGCGTCGCCATCCCCATCGTCACGGTCGACCTCGACGCCCGCGTCGACGGCCGCATCTTCCGCCTGGGATCGGGCACCACGACGACGACGCACAGCTTCGACACCAACGGCGCCGATCGCGCCACCTTCACCGAGAGCGGATCGTCGAGCGGCCTCGGCGACCTGTCGGTCCGTGCCAAGTACAACTTCCTGCGCGGCGACGTCACGTCGCTCGCCGCCGGCCTCGACCTGCGGCTGCCGACCGGCGACGAGGACGAGCTCCTCGGCACCGGCGCCACCCGGACCGCGTTCTCGTTCATCTACTCGGGCGACTACGGGCGCGTCAGCCCGCACGTCAACATCGGCTACACCTTCTCGAGCGGCCAGTCGAGCGCCGTGGCCAGCGAGATCGACGTCGACGCGACGATCACCGGCTCGATCTGGTGCCCAACCTGTCGGTCGCCGACGTCGACCTCGATTTCCCGAACGAGTTCAACTACGTCTTCGGCCTGAACGTCGCGCCGCATCCGAAGCTGACCGTCGGCTTCGACGTGCACGGCCGCACGCTGCTGGACGTCTCGCGCTTCGAGCTGCGCGACAACACCTACGAGAACCGCGGCTCCGGGGCGCTGCCGCAGCCGTCGTTCGTCTCGACGCGGGAGTTCTCGCTGCTCGAGGACCAGGGCAAGCGTGAACCTGCTGCTCGGCGTCATCGGCGCCAAGATCAACGTCGCCAAGACGCTGCTGCTCAACGCCAACGTCCTCTTCCCGATGAGCGACGGCGGGCTCAAGCCGAAGCCGACGCTGGTGCTCGGCCTCGACTACGTGTTCTGAGCCTGCGATCGGGCCGCCGGCACCGGCTGGCGGCCACCGGGATCCATCTGTTCTGTGCGATAGTGCCCAGCATGCTCACGGTCCACGGGGTCACGCATCCGGGTCGCGTCCGGAAGATCAACGAGGACGGGTTCTACTACGACGTTCAGCTCGGCCTCTATCTGGTGGCCGACGGGCTGGGCGGCCACAACGCCGGCGAGATCGCCTCGCGGCTCGCCCTCGAGAGCGTCCTCGGCTTCATCCAGCGGACCCGCGAGGACGAAGAGTTCACCTGGCCGTTCGGCGTCGAGACCGGCCTGTCCTACGACGCCAACCGGATCCGGACCGCGCTGCGGCTGGCCAACCGGCGCGTCTTCCAGATGAGCGAGAGCGGGCCGCAGTACGGCGGCATGGGCACGACCGTCGTCGCGGCCCTCGGTCTCGGGCGAGACGCTGACCTACGCCTCGGTCGGTGACTCGCGGATGTACCTGGTCAACGACCACGCCATCTCGCAGGTCACCGAGGACGACTCGTGGCTGTCGGCGCTCAAGGCGCAGGAGCCGAACATCGATCCCGCCCAGCTCGAAAAGCACCCGCTGCGGCACGTGATCACCAAGGCCATCGGCACCCTGACCGACACCGAGATCACGATCAGCGAGCGCCCGCTCCGCCACGGCGACACGCTGCTGCTCTGCACCGACGGCCTGCACGACCTGGTGCCCGAAGCCAAGATGCTCGAGGTCGTCGACACCGACAAGACGCTCGAGCAGCGGGCCCAGACGCTGATCGACCTGGCCCTCGAAGCCGGCGGCCGCGACAACATCACGGCGCTGCTGGTGAAGTACGAGAAGCAGTAGACGGCCGGTGGGCCGCCTTCGCTGGCCTAACGCCACTCTAGGACGATCCGAACGCAGCGAGACGCCGCTGATGCGCGCCTGACGGCGCCGCGGCGCGGGCGCAGCGCCGAACTCGCGAGTCGCAATTGCCTACTCCCAAGGAACTCCCGACGCCGATCGCCCGTCCTCGCCGGGAGCGTTTGGGGTGAGATTCCGGGCGGATGGCAGCTCGCCTCAGCGCCCGCGGGACTCGGGAGTCGGACGTTCCTGGGGGTTGGCCGTTGCTTGACGGTTGCGAAAGCCCGCGCGGCTGCCGGCGCCAGCGACCCGGAGCGTGACGACCCGCGTCAGCGGCGTCTCGCCTGAATCAAGACCTCGTCGCGGCCCTCGGCGTCGCCTTGCTGACGGCTGCTACGCGAGCATCTCGCGCGTGACGCGGCCGCTCGAGACGCCCTGCAGGATCACGTAGGGCTGCATCAGCGGGTTGCGGAACCGGTAGCGCCGGCCCTGCGGCCGCGCCTCGGCGTAGAGGATGCCGTCGGGCGCATCCTCGCCGGCCGGCGCGAAGTGCGTCAGGTGGCGCTCGATCCGGGTGTCCTTGTAGGTGCCGGGCGACAGGCGATCGAGGGCGCTGCGGACGTCCGCCGGCCCGAAGAAGCCGAAGTCGTCGTTGCGGGCCAGGGCGCAGGCGAGCAGCACGTCCGGGTAGTAGTTGCGCTCGTGCCGGCTGGCGATCGACGCCGCGTAGGCGCCCTTGATCGAGTGCTGCGCCTTGTCGAGGGCCCGCCCGATGGCCTGGACGACGTGCGGCGTGTCGACGCGATCGAGGCCGGCGTCGATGGCGATCCGCGACGCGTGCAGCGACAGCAGGTGCGTGTAGTGCGGCAGGCCCTGCGACAGCTGGGCGACGTGCTCGAGGGCCTCGGGCTCGATGGTCATGCCGAGCAGCTCGAGGCCGCGCGTCACGATGTGCTCGAGCTCGCCGGACGACATCCGCGGCATCCGCACCTGGACGAGCGCCCGCTCGACCGAGCCGTGCTGCTCGATCAGGCCGTCGACGGTGTCCGACACGCCGACCAGGATCAGCGTCGCCGGCACGGCGTGATCGGACAGGACCTTGATCGTGTCGGCGAAGGTGGCCCGCACCTCGGGGTCGCCGATGCGATCGAACTCGTCGATGATGACGACCAGGACGCAGCCGCGCCCGACCGAGGTCAGCGCGCGCTTGACGTCGGCCGAGGTGACCATCTCGGGCACGGTCTCGTCGAGCGAGCCCTGCTCCTCGCGCTTCAAGGCGCCGAAGCCGACGACCGCGCGCTCGCGCGCCACCTTGATGTCGGCGAAGATGCGGCGCCACAGCGACGAGAAGTCGTCGGTCCGCTCGCAGGTGACGCGCGGCGCCACCACCGCCTTCTTCTCGGAGCCGAGCCGCTTCGACAGGATGTTGGCCAGCGACGTCTTGCCGACGCCGGGCTCGCCGAAGATCACGACGTGGACGCCGGGCTGGCCGATGGCGTCGACGACCTGCTGAATCTGCTCCAGGCGGCCGGCGAAGACGGCGCCCTGGCTGACCGGGATGGCCGGCGTGAAGACCGAGGTGAGCTTGGCGAGGCGCGACTCGGCGTCGGCCGGCCGGGCGGGCTTCTCGGCCACCGGCTCGGACGCCGGCGGCAGCGGGGCGGACTCGGGGGCGCTCATGGTGCGCCCTACGCGGAACGGAACTCGACTTCGACCAGGCCGAAGCGGATGCGATCGCCTTCGGCGAGACGCACCGTCTGCCCGGGCCCGACCCGCGTGCCGTTGACGAAGGTGCCGTTGCGGCCTTCCTCTTCCTTCAGGAACACGCCCTCCGTGCTGCGGGTGATGCGGGCGTGCTTGCGGCTCAGCGTCTTGTCCGGATCGTGGCCCGAGAGATCGATGTCGGCGGTGTAGCCCGACGCCTGGCTCGATCGGCCGACCAGCATGTCGGTCTTGGCGATCGGGAAATGCGCGTTGGTCGAGGTCACCAGGACGCCCGTCGTCGGCGCGCCCGCCGCCGGCGCCGCGCTCTGCCCGCCTTCACGCGGCAGGCTGCGGAGCATCATCAGGGCGATCTCGGGGTGCACCTTGACGATCGCGGTGAACGTCCCGCGATCGATCCGCAGCAGCCGGCAGGAGGTCAGCGCCTTGGCGGTGCCGTCGCGCTGGTCGTTGACCAGGGCGCGCTCGCCGAAGAAGTCGCCGACTTCGAGCGTGTAGGTGCGCGGCGGCTGCCCGACCGACAGCTCGACCCGTCCCTCCTCGATGATGAAGAGGTCCGAGCCGGCCTCGCCGGTCTTGAACACCACGTCGCCGCCCTTGACGGCCTTGGAGTACGCGTCCTTCGAATCCGGCGTCGCCATTTCCGGGATATTACCGTGGTTTGCGCGATCAGAACGCCAGCGAGAAGCCGCCGATGACCGCCGCCTTCGGCATCAGGCCGTCGCCGGACACCGGCAGCAGCACGTCGAAACTGAGCAGCAGCGGCCGCGCGATGTGCACGCGCATGCCGAGCCCGGCCAGGATCTGGGTGATGTTGGCCTGGCCGAGCGCCGCCAGGTCGCTGGCCACCGACACCGCCGCCGGGTTGCCGCCGGGCGTCCGCGACGGGAACGTCGCCGGGTTCCCGGCGAACTGCCAGGTGTTGCGGATCTGGCGGGCGATGATGTCGCCGGAGATGCCGACCCGCGGCGCGACCGACACCTCGACGCCGCCGACGATGTTGATCTCGTCGGGCAGCTTCAGCTGGTCGTCGCCGGCCACGCCGCGGATCGACAGCGGATCGACCGGCGCGGTCAGCGACGCCGGCAGCGAGCCGCCGGACGTCGTGTAGCCGCCGTTGAGGTGGGCGCCGACGCGCCCGAACTGCTGCGACCAGACGCCGCGCGCCTCGACGCGCAGCACGCCGGTGCCGAGCAGGTCTTCTTCGTCGCCGGTCGGCAGGCTGACGTTGACCGCGACGGCCACGCCACCCTCCTCGGTCTTGACGAGCTGGGCCTTGCCGCGGACGACGATGTCGCCGATGCCGCGGGCGTGCGCGCTGGCGTAGGTGGTGCGGTTGCTGAGGCCGAGCGGGTCGAAGGCGTGGATCGGGATGGCGTTGCCGTGCTCTTCCGCCTCGGTGGGCGGCGTCGCCGTCCGCAGGATCTGCGAGAACACCCGCGTGTGCATGTCCAGCTTGACGAACGGCACGACCACGCCGAGGTCGATGCGATCGGTGACGCCGAACTCGAGCACCGTGGCGAAGACGTTCCGATCGATGTCGATGCCGACCTTCTGCTGCAGCAGGTCGCGCTCGAAGTCGGGCGCGAGATCGGTGAGCTGGCCCGGGTTGGCGTTCGGCCCGCAGCAGTTGTTGTGCTGGAAGACGAACGTGAGGTCGCCGTTCTCGAGGTCGATGCCGTCGATGCGGTCGTAGTGGAGCGACTGCTGGCCGAAGCCGAACGAGAACACGCCCTTGCCGAGCGTGGCGGCGCGCTCGGCGAACGACGACCGCGCGATCGGGCCGGTCACGTCCTTGGTGTCGTCCAGATGCCCGCCCCACGAGGTCGACTGCGGGAAGGTGGTGAGCTGCTGCGCGATGCCGACGTTCAGCAGCGCCGGCACACCCGACAGATCGGTGCCGACGACGAACGCCCGCGACAGATCGACGTTCGCCCGGAAGTCGCTCATCCTCGCCGCGTCGGCCATGGCCTGCGGGATCAGGCGCGACGCCGGCACGGTCGGCGGCGTGTCCCGGAAGCCGAAGCCGGGCTCGGCCGGAAGGGTGATGACCTGGGCAGCCCCCCAGGCGGGAAGCGCGACGACGAGGGCCAGCGACAGGACGGCGGAACGGCGCATGAACGACTACTCCTTACCCCAGAGGGGATCGCGTGGGCCGCACGCTGGACGGTGGTGCTTCGAAGGCGGCGACCGATGGCAGGCTCGATGGCGCCGCCAGCCGCAGCAGCGTATAGCCGATCCCCGACACGCCCCGGAAGAAGCCCGGGTCGAAGATACGGGTACTCGAACCCGTTGGCGGCCAGGCAGAAGTGGCCGGCCTTGCGGGCCCGGGCGATGACGACCCGCGCCAGCCGGCGCGAGCCCTCGACGGCCTCGCGGCGCATCAGCCGCCGGCCGGTGGTGAACAGCGATTCGCAGCGGCCCATGTTGCCGCAGCAGAGATGATCGGCCATGTGCGGCGAGGCGCCGGCCGTGGTCTTCAGCGACGGCTCGAGCTGATCGAGCAGCTTGGCGTCGACGGTGTCGGCGCTGCCGAGCGAGATGGCCAGCGTCACGCCGGGGGCGCCATGGCACCACGCGACCATCGACGGGCCGAGGCCGGCGACGCCCTCCACGGGCTCGCCGAGCACCGGCCAGTTCTGCGCCGCGTCCAGGTATCGCGAGGCCACATAGCGATAACCGTCGGAGGAGGCCCGACCGAACCGACGCTCACCGGTAATGTCGTACAGCCGGCCGAGGGCGTAGGCGATCCCGGCCACTCCGTGCGCGAAGCCGGTGTAGACGCGCCCGTCCGGGGCCCGCCAGGACAGCCCCTGATCGCCGGGGACGGCCATCTGCAGCAGCCGGTCGCCGCACGCGGTCGCCAGATCGAGGATGTCGGGGTCGTGGCTCACCTTGTAGAAGGCGAGCAGGCCGAGGGCGGCGCCGGCGGCCCCGCCGATGACGTCGAGGGCGGTGTCGCGGGCGATGCGGTGCGGGGCGATGCTCCGGGCCGCCATCCGCGCCAGGTCGATCGCCGTGCCGTCGCCGAGCAGGGCGCCGATCGTCGTCAGGCCGTAGACCACCGAGGCGGCGCCGGATCCGATGCCGATGGCGTCGTCGTCGACGATGCCCTTGGCCACCGCCACGTAGGCGCCGTCGGCGAAGTCGCGCGCCGCCCGGCGCCAGCGATCGTCGCCGGAGACCACCGCCGCCGCGGCCAGGAACACCGCCGGGCCGAGCGATCCGTCGTAGAGATGGTGCCGGCGCGGCCCGGTCTCGTCCATGCAGCGCCCAGCCGGCATAGCCGATCCCGTGCGGCGTCGCGACGGCCCGCTCGACCAGCTCGCGGGCGATCCACAGGGCGTGGTCGACCAGGAAGTCGGGCGAGGTGACGTCCAGCTCGGTGTGGGCGGCGTGCTCCGGCTCGGTCGAATAGCGGGTGTGGATGGTCTCGGACAGCGCGCGGCTGATCCGCGCCAGCTGGGCGGCGAGATCGGCCGGCGACAGGCCGGCGATGCGGTCGCGCATCGCCGCCAGGCCCGGCCGCGCGTAGCGGCTCTCGATCAGCGTGCGCTTGCCGACGCGCACCGCCGTGTCGTCGGCGTGCACGGTGAAATGCGGCACGTCCAGCCCCTCGAGCGCCTTCCGCTCGGCGACCAGGACCGGCCACACCTCGGGCGCGTCGTGCGATCCGTTGACGGCGCGGTTCAGCGCGTCGAAGGCGGTGCTCCAGCGGCAGCCGTCCTTCTGGTAGCGCGGCCGGGTGAGGAGATAGAGGAGCGACGCGTACTGCGTGGTCGGCCGCGGCAGGACGCGGACCGGCGTGCCGGCGAACGCCGCCAGGGGGCCGCCCGGGCCGAGCAGCGCGTCGCGGTGCGCGAGCAGCACGCGATAGGTGGCGTCGAAGCCGGCCAGCAGGTCGGCGGCGAAGGCGTCCGGCGCCTGGATCGCCCCGTCGAGGCGGACCGCGTTGCGGACGCGGGTCGTGAAGGTGGCGTCGTCGGTGACGTGGATCGCGTCGCTGTCGAGGTCGTGCCAGACCCGGCCGGCGAGCGCCGCGACGCCGGCGCCGGTGCCGCGCAGGCCGCCGACATCGAACACCTCGCCGCCGTTCGACTCGACCATCGTCACGAACCCGGTGGTGAGGCAGCTCTCGCTGTCGGCGCCCGGCGTCGTCGACCCAGGGCCGCTCGTCGGGCCGGCCGGGCCGGCCGCGACCGGCTCGCCGCTCGGCAGCGCCGGCGCGGCCGCGGCGGCGACCTTGCCGACCGGCTGCAGCAGCATCTCGAGGTCGATCAGCACCGGCCCGCGGCGGGTCGCGATGACGTTCTCCATGTGCAGATCGCTGCCGCGGAGCACGTGCGTCAGGCAGACCAGGCCGCCGGCGAGCGCGAAGTAGCGGTGCACGTCGGCCACGCTGGCGCAGGCTTCCTGCTCGACGAACTCGACCCACCCGTACTCGCCGCGATCGAGCACCCGCAGGGCGAGCGCGGCGAACCCTCCGGTGATGTCGGCGCGGGGGACGTCGGCGCCCTGCCGGCGGGCACCGGCTGCGCCGCCACCCACGCCAGGAAGGTGCCGTAGGCGGCGTCCAGCGCGAGGCTGCGCGGCTTGTAGACGACCCGCAGGCCGGAGGCGAAGGTCAGCGCCGCGACGCGGCGACCGCCGTGATGCGCGTCGGACAGCGCCGGTTCGATGTCGACGACCAGGCCGGTGTCCGTGCCGTCGGCGAACGTCGTGGCCAGCGCCTCGCGATCGATGACGATCCGCGACGCGAGCTCCGCGGTGGCGGCCACCCAGCGTCCGATCAGGACCGCCACCTGGCGGGCCAGCACCGGATAGTCGCAGAACAGCGGGACCAGGCCGGCCTCGAGCTGGGACCGGACGAAGGCGTCGTAGCCGCCGCGATCGGCGGCGCGGAAGGCCTTGAGCTCGTCGAACAGGGCGAGCTCCGCGGTGCGGGCCAGCGTCCGCAGCAGCTGCCGTTCGAGGCGCGCCAGCGCCGGCGGACCGAAGATCGCCGGCGGGTACTCCGCCGCCAGGCCGCGCCGCGCCACCCGCAGCAGCGGCACCAGCAGATCGAAGAACGGCGGCAGCTCGGCGTCGCGCGCGGCTTCGGGGGACGTCGACCGCCCGGGCGCGGCGCCCGGCGGCGTAGAGCGCCCGCTCGGGCAGCGGGCCGGCGTCGAGCTCGCCGGCCACGAGCCGGGCGACCCCGGCGATGGCGTCGATGTGCGCGAGCCAGTCCGGCTCGACGATCGCGATCGGCGGCTCCGACAGCGCCCGGGCGACGTCCGTCATCGACAGGTCGTCCCAGTGCAGGCGCCGCTCGAAGGCTTCGGGATCGCCGGGAGAGTAGGCCTGGATCCAGGCGCGCAGGACGCCGAGCGCCTGTTCGGTCGGGGCGAAGGCCTCGCTGCGGACGGCCTTGCCGGCCAGCGCGAAGGCGGTGCGCTCGAAGACGCTGGCGGCCCCGATCGCAATCTGGCGCCGCTCGTCACCGGTCAGGTGGGTGAGCTCGGACAGCGACTCCACAGGGGCCACCCTCGTCACGGCTTCAGGTCGTGATGGCGCAGGAAATCCATGAACCGCTGGTAATCGGTCGCCGGCAGGCGGAACAGCTCGAGCACCTTCCGGTAGTTGCCGCCCGCCGCGGTCAGCCCGCTGCGGATGACCGCCTTCACCTGCGACCGGTTCAAGTCGCGGTTCATGAAGGTCTCGTAGACGCTGGCCCAGAAGTCCTCGCCGAGATCGACCACGCGCTCGTAGGGGCTCGGGCCGTCGCTGCCGGCGGCGCCCGGTTCGGCCTCCTGGAGCTGGAACGTGAAGTCGTCGGGCTCGATGGTCGACGAGTCGGCCATCGCGTAGGCGGTCTTGACCACCCCGATCAACTGCCGGACGTTGCCCGGCCACGGCGCCCGCTCGAGCACGCGCATCGACGCCGCGGAGAAGCGCTTGGCGACGCCGTACTGGCGGGCCAGCCGCGCCAGCCAGTAGTCGGTGAGCAGGCGCCAGTCGTCGCCGCGCTCGCGCAGCGGCGGGATCGCGATGTGGAACTGCCGCAGCCGGAACAGCAGGTCGTAGCGGAACTGGTTGGTCATCACCAGCTGGTTCAGCGGCCGGTTGGTCGCCGAGACCACGCGGACGTCGACCGTCCGCGAGCGGGCGGCGCCGACCGGGCGGAACTCGCCGGTGGCCAGGGCGCGCAGCAGCATGACCTGGGCGCTGGCGTGCAGATCGGCGATCTCGTCGAGGAAGATGACCCCGCCGTCGGCCTCTTCGAAGGCGCCCTTCCGATCGGCCACCGCCCCGGTGAAGCTGCCGCGGGTGTGCCCGAACAGCTCGCTCACCGTCAGGTTGCCCTCCTGGTACTGCGGGCAGTTGACGGGGACGAAGGGGGCCTGGCGGGTGCCGCCGAACAGATGCACCGCCTGGGCGAAGAATTCCTTGCCGGCGCCGCTCTCGCCGGTGATCAGCACCGGTTCGCGGTACTTGGCGACCTTCTCCAGCTTGCTGAGCGCGTCGTTGAGGCTGGGCGCGAGCCCCACCAGCTCGATCGCCCGATCGGCGCCGAGGCGCTCGATCGAGAGCGCGCGCAGGCGCATGGCGGGTGGACAGAGCGCGCGCTCGTCAACCATGACAACGCCGGGCGTGACCGCTGGTGCGGCCGAAGGGGAGGAACGCATGGCGACTGCGGGTCAATATCGACGAGTCCCCAAGACACCAAGGGTGGACGGAAGCGCGCCAGCCCCGACCCGGCTGGGCGGCCCAGCGACCCCGTATCGGTCGCTAGAACGGCGGGTACGTGATGCCCTTGACCTCGACCTCGGTCTTCACGTTCCGGATCCCTTCCGGGATCTGGCTGCACGGGAAGATGAAGCCGGGAGCTTCGATCTGATGGGTCTGGCCGGGCTGCAGATCCTTGATGAAATACAGGATCGTCGACAGCGGTTCCGCGGGGGCGTTGGGCCCGGGCGACGGCGTTGAAGGCCGCGAACTTGACGGTGACGTGAACGGCGACGCTGTTGTCGTTGCGGGCCTGGCCGGTGACGTGGCAGCAGCACAGACCTTCGTTGCCCCCCTGTGACGGCTTCAGCCCCAGGTTCGTCACCGGCACGGCGCCGAGCGACGGGCCGACCGGCGAGTCCTCGCACGCGGCGATCCCGAGGGCGCCCAGACCGACCAACGCCGATGCCCCGATCAGCCGCGACAACTCACGCATCATAGTCAGACCCACAGAAACGCCCCGGAGCCTAGCACAGGGGGGTGCCGCCCGCAATCGCGCGGACAGGACGACGGCGACGCGACGGAACGGCGCGTCGTCCGCCAACGCCCAGTACTAACGGGCCTCGCCCGCCATCCGAACACGACCCGATCACCCGCGGCAGTTCTGGTAGAATCCCGCCGCCCAGTGGCCGACTTCGACGCGTGTCGCCCCGCGCTCGCCGCCGGTGCGCGTCGCGGGCGTCCATGACCGCGGCGTTCGGGTCACGTGGCTTTGGCGTTGAGTGTTGCGATGAGCCTACCCCGCCGGTTCGCGGGCCTGACGGCTCGCACCCCTTCGGCGACGTACCAGTCGGATCGCAAGTGAGGAGTCTCGTTATGAGGAGCAGCGTGGCGCGTCGTCCGCGTCGCATCGTTCGTGTCATCGGCCCGGTGTCGGCACTCATCCTGGCCGGTATGGCCACAACGGCACAGGGCCAGGCCGTCCCCCGACAGCCTCCTCCTCCCAATTCGCCGGCGCCCACCAGCCAGCCCCCGGCGCCGGGCACGACGTCGGCACCGGTGACCACGCCGGCCGGGCAGCCGGCGCCAACCGGCGCGGCGCGCCTGCGGCCCGTCACCGACGCCACGCCGGTCGAGGCCGCGCCGGTCATCACCTTCGGCGCGGACGGCGTGAGCCTCGAGGAAGCGCTGCGCCTGACGCTGCGCCACGACTCGACAATCCAGTTGAGCGCGGCGAGCGCCGACCGCCTCGCCGGGTTCGCCCAGGAGCAGGCCGGCATCTTCGACACCGCCATCACCGGCGGCGTCGAATACAGCTACCGCGTCCAGGAGCTGACCGAGTCGCGCAAGCAGGACGAGCGCAACAAACGGCAGCAAGCTCCAGGACTTCATCGATCAGGCGGGGCCGGATGTCCGGGACGCCGAAACGACCGTCAACCTGCTGCGCCAGATTCTCTCGCTCCCCCCGGGCAGCGAGAGCCAGCAGATCGACCAGCTCGAATCGCTGAGCGCCAACCTCGCCGCGCAGGTGAAGGTGCTCAACGCCCTCATCTCGAGCACGCCGTCGCAGGCCGACCAGCTGCGGCAGATTCGCAGCAGTTTTCTGACCGAGGCCTCCAACCAGTTCCAGAACAACCTGAATCAGCAGAGGGAGTCGCTGCGCATCGCGCCGGAAGAATCGCGACGATCTGGGCGACGCGCCGGACGACGAGGTCTTCCAGAACACCCGCGCCAAGCTGCAGTTCTCGAAGCTGTTCCGCAACGGCATCCAGGTGGCGCCGTTCGTCGACTTCACCTCCGAGGGCTCGAACTTCAAGGGCAAGGAGCGCAAGGCGGAGTTCGGCGGCAAGGGCATCAACGACCTCTACACGACCCGCCTCGGCTCCGACTTCCTGCTGCCCCTGCTGCGCGGCCGCGGCGGCGAGGCGATGGCCGCCGGCGAGCGCGCCGCGACGATCGAGGCCCAGGCCGGGACGCTCGAGGTCGAGCACCAGCGCGCCGCCAGCATCCTGCGCACGGCCCAGGCCTACTGGGAGCTGCGCGCGGCGCAGGAGTCGCTGGCCATCCTCGAGCGCTCGGTGTCGCGGCAGGGCGACCTGCTGAAGTCCACCACGTCGCTCGTCAACGGCGGCGAGCTGGCCCGCGTCGAGCTCGCCCGCTCGCAGGCCGGCGAAGCCCGGGCCCGCTCGCGCGTCCTCGACGCGCGGCAGCGCCTCTACGACGCGCGCGTCGAGCTCGCCGCCGCGCTCGGCGTCGCCAGCAGCGGCGTCGACGCCACGCTGCCGACGGCGGCCAAGGATCCGTTCCCGGTGGCGCCGGACGCCGCCGCCCTCCAGCCATGGATCGGCGCGACGGCCGCGCCCGGCCAGCGCCGCGACGTCGAAGCCGCGACGCGCCGCGAAGAGGCCGCCGCCATCCTGCAGCGCAACGCCGTCACCGAGCTGCGCTCGCGCCTCGACCTCTCGGCGTCGATGTTCTACACCGCCTTGGGTGAAGTCGGCGACGTCGCCACCGAGGCACTGGATGCGGATCAGCGGCCGGTCTACCGCCGTGACGGATACGCCGCGGCGCTCGATCGGTGGGTCGGCCCCAGCTTCACGCTGACGCTGAACTACGAGAAGCCGCTCGGCAACAACAGCGCCAAGGGCCGCCTGGCCGCCCGCGACGCCGAGCGCCGCACCCGCGTCATCGAGACCGCCGACCTGCGGCGGCAGGTGCGCCTGAACGTCGCCCGCACCGCCTCGGCCCTGGTCGAGACGATCGGCCGCCTGAAGCAGACGCAGGCCGCGTCGCAGGTACTACGACCAGACGATCACGTCGGAGCTCTCGCGCTTCCGCGCCGGGGAGTCGACGCTGATCAACACGATCCAGACCGAGCAGCAGGCGACCGAGACCGACCTCTCGACCATCGCCGCGCAGCAGGCCGTGGCCAACCTCCTCGCCCAGCTCCGCTTCGAGAGCGGGACGCTGGTCACCAACTCCACGGTCAGCGCGCCGACGCTCGTCTCGCTGCCGACGGCCGCCGGGAGACCGCGATGATGCGCACGCCCATCGCGGTCGCGGCCGCGCTGAGCCTGGCGCTGGTGCCCGCGATCGCGGGCGCGCAGGCGACGCCGCGGCAGCCCGCCCCGCCAGCCACGACACGGCCGCAGACCACCCGGCCGCAGCCGGCGCGGCCGGCCACGCCTCCGGCCACCCCGCCGCGGACACAGACGCCGACGCCGCCGGCGACCAGCACGCCGCCGCCCGGCACCGTCGATCCGGTCACCGGTCAGCCGCGGCCCGGCCTGCAGCCGGTCCAGACGGCGCCGGTCGTGCCGCTGCCGCCGGTGACCGGCACGATCGCCGCCGATGTCGTCGCCGCCCGACCGTTCACCGGCGGCAAGGCGCCCGGGCCGCAGATCACGCTGTCGCAGGCCGTCGACCTGGTCCTCAAGTACCAGCCGCGCCTGTCGCTGGCCGCGCAGGACACGCTCACCGCCCGCGCCCAGCTGCGACAGGCCAACGGCCTCTTCGACACGACGTTCACGTTCGCGCCGGGCGCCGACTACACGCAGCAGCCGGTGGCGCCCGGCTTCCTGCGGCAGCAGTTGAACAACCGGACGCTGATGAAGCAGCTGCACCTCGGCTTCACCGGCGCCAACCTGCAGCTGCGCGACATCCTGGCCACCTTGACGAGCCCGGAGAACGACACCGCGCCGCCCCTGCCCCGTTGCCCGCTGAACTTCAGCTTCGACTTCGCCACCGACGCCGTCACGCTCGACGGCCTCGATCGATCGGAAGTGGCGGCGCTCGGCATCAACCAGGATCAGTTCCCGTTCGTGATCGCCGACCTGGAGCGGTCGCTGGGCATCGACCTGCGCGGGTTCTGCAACGGCGCGTTCGCCCAGGACCCGCTCGACGCCATCCTGTTCGACCTGAGCTACGGGCGGCTGGTGAAGGTCGACCAGGGCCGGCCGTTCGGTCTCGAAGGCATCCTGCTGAGCGGCGTCGAAGCGCCGAAGGAAGCGGTGCGCCTGCTCGCCGAGATCAGCGAAGCGGTCGCGGCCCGCGCCCGCCTCGCCCTCGAGCGCCTCGGCCCGCTGCCGGTGGATCAGTTCACCCGGCACGTCAGCCTGCGCACCGCCCTCAACAAGCCGCTGCGCAACGGCATGTCGGCCAGCGTCGAGCTGCTCCTCGAGAGCGAGGAAAACAACTTCCGCGACAAGACCTTGGACCCGACGTTCGGCGGCGCCGGCTTCCCGCCGCGCTTCCCGTCCAGCCTGACCTTCGGGCTGGTGATGCCGCTCGGCCGCGGCCGCGGCAGCGTCAGCGTCGCCGCGCAGGAGCGGGCCTCGGTGTTCACGGTGCGGGCCCGCGAAGAGCAGGCGCGGCAGACCGCGACCGACGAAGTCTACCGGACGGTGCTCGCCTACATCCGCCTGATCGCGGCACAGGAGAACCTGAAGCTGGCGCAGGCCTCGTCCGAGCGGCAGAAGTCGCTGGTCTCGCTGATCGACCTGCGGGTGCGCGGCGGTGAAGCCGCCCGCGTCGAGGGGTCGCGCGCCCAGGCGCGCGCCGCCGTCGTCGAATCCTCGGTGGCCGGCGCCCAGGCGGAGCTCGTCGACGCTCGCATGAGCCTCGCCGAAGCGATGGGCATCGACGTCGGCAGCCTGGGCGACGCGCCGCTGGCGTCCGATCGGTTCGCCGACGTCCGCGTCGATCAGCAGACGGTGGCGACCCTGATCGCCGCGGCGATGGAGTCGCGCCGCGATCGGCTGACGCTGGACCAGGCCCGCCGTGCCTCGGCGGAGCTCGCCGCCGGCGCCCGCGCCGACACCCGCCGCGTCTACGACGTCAACCTCAGCGCCGGCATCGCGCAGGCCTTCGAGAGCGAGAACTTCCGCTTCCTGCCCGACGAGCGCACCCCGATCTTCTCGGAGCTGCCGCAGGAGAACAATCCCATCGGCGAGACGCACCGCTTCTACTCGCCGAAGGGGTACTGGCGCGGGCTGAGCGGCCGCTGGGAGCCGTTCGTCACCGCCTCGATTTCGTTCGAGCTGCCGATCGGCAACAACGCCGCCAAGGGCCGTCTGGCCCAGGCGCAGGCGACGCTGCGCTCGTCGGAAATCCAGTTCCGCGATCGCACCCGCCTGATCGGCGACAACATCACCGGCGTGGTCGGCACGCTGCGGGCGGCGGCCGAAGGCGTCCTGCGGGCGCGTGAGGCGGTCGAGCGGACGCAGCAGACCTTCGACGGCGCCCTCAGCCAGCTGCGGGCCGGCGAGTTGACGCTGATCGACACGCTGACGACGGAAGAAGAACTGCTCGGCGACCAGACCCAGCTGCTGCGTCAGCAGCAGGTCTACCTGAGCACGCTCGCCCGGCTGCGCTACGAAGCCGGTCAGCTGGTTTCGTTCTCGGGCCTCGGTGACGCGTCGGAGTCGCTCCGGTTCGTGCCGACCGATTTCGTCGTGCGCTGATCCGTCGGGCAAGGCGGACGCGGCCGGTTCGTCCGGCCGCGTCATACGTCGGCGTGGTCCTCGGAGTCGAAAACGCTCAGTTCTCTTCACAGGCAGCGGCCATGTCAGAAAATCCCCTCTTCCGGAAAGCGGCGCTCGACAAGCTGGCGTCGCCCGAGCGGCTCGACGTCCTCATGCGCGTCACGTCCCCGATGGGATGGATGGCGCTCACCACCGTCGCCGGCATCCTCGTCGGCACGATCGTCTGGAGCATCCTCGGCTCCATCCCCGAACGGATCAACGGCGAGGGCGTGCTGCTGCGCGGCGGCGCCAACAAGGAAATCCGTTCGACCGGGTCCGGCACGCTGTCCAGCCTCGACCTCAAGGAAGGCCAGACGATCACCGTCGGGCAGGTGCTCGGCACGATCTCGGCGGCCGGCAACAACGAAGAGGTCAACGTCGCCCGGACCAAGGTCCAGCAGCTCGAACAGCAGCGCGCGTCCTCGAGCATGGACGCCGGCCAGACCGAGGCCGCGGCGCAGGGGCAGATCGCCCGCCTGCGCGGCGACCTCGACCTGAAGCGCCTCGACCTGCAGCGGGCCCAGGCCGAAGTGGCCCGCCTCGAGCCGCTGTTCAAGGACGGCGGCATCACGGCGCAGCGGATGGAAGGCGCCCGCAGCCAGGTCAGCGCCGCCCAGTCGCAGATCACCAGCCTCAACGGCCAGATCTCGGCCGAGGAGAATCGGGCCCGCTCGGCGCGGTCCGGCGGCGCCGGCCTCAACACCCAGATCGAGATTGCCAAGGCCGAACTGGCGCGGGTGCTCGCCCGGGTCGGCTCGCAGGAGTCGCTGACCAGCAGCGTCGCCGGCCGCGTCATCGAAGTCCGCAAGAACATCGGCGACACCGTCGCCCAGAACGACGTCGTGGCGACGCTCGAGGACGCCACCGCCACCGTTCAGGTCATCGCCTTCGTCGACGCCTCCGTCGGCCGCCGCATCCTGGCCGGCATGCCGGCCGAAGTGTCGCCGACCGACGTGAAGCGCGAGGAGTTCGGGTTCATGCTCGCCAACGTGTCGGAGCGCGGCGAGTTCGCCGCCACCGACGCCTACATCATGTCGCGCATGCGCAACGAGTCCGTGACCAAGAAGCTGACCGCGCAGGGGACCGTCATCGAGGTCCGGGCCGCGCTGAAGGTCAAGGAGTCGACGGCGAGCGGCTTCGAGTGGTCGACGTCCGGCGGCCCACCGACCAAGATCGGCGGCAACACCCTCGTGTCGATCAACATCGTGGTCGCCCGCAAGGCGCCGATCACGATGGTGATGCCGTTCCTCCGCAAGACCTTCGGCGTCGCCTGAGCCCCGGATCCGAGAACGAGACATGTCGGACGACGCCGTCGTCGAGGCCGAGAAACCCAAGGCCATTCCGCCGCCGCCGCGCAAGCGCGTCAAGACGCCGACCATCCTGCAGATGGAGGCGGTCGAGTGCGGCGCCGCGGCGCTGGCCAACGATCCTGGCCCACTTCGGCCGCTGGGTCGCCCTCGAGGAGCTGCGCCACGAATGCGGCGTGTCGCGCGACGGCAGCAAGGCCAGCAACGTGCTGCGCGCCGCGCGCAAGTACGGCCTCGAGGCCAAGGGCTACAAGTACGAGGAGATCGAGAAGCTCTACACGCTGCCCTTCCCGGTCATCCTGTTCTGGAACTTCAACCACTTCGTCGTGCTCGAAGGGTTCGGCAAGGGCAAGGCCTACCTGAACGATCCGGCGCAGGGGCCGCGCGAGATCTCGATGGCCGAGCTCGACGGCTCCTACTCGGGCGTCGTGCTGACCTTCGCCAAGGGCGCCGAGTTCCAGAAGGGCGGCCAGGCCGCCGAACATGCTGCCGGCGCTGCGCCGGCGCCTGGTCGGCTCCGAGGGCGCGCTGCTCTACGTGATGATCTGCGGGCTGCTGCTGGTCGTCCCCGGCCTCGTCATTCCGACCTTCACGCGCATCTTCATCGACGACTACCTGGTCGGCAGCCAGGACTGGATCGTCCGGCCGCTGCTCTGGTTCATGGCCGCGACCATCGCCATCCAGGCGGTCCTGACCTGGCTGCAGCGCTACTACCTGCTGCGCCTCGAAACCAAGCTGGCGCTCGGCACGTCGAGCCGCTTCTTCAACCACATCCTGCGGCTGCCGGCCGCCTACTTCGGCCAGCGCTTCGCCGGCGAGATCGGCTCGCGCGTCCAGATCAACGACGACGTCGCCAAGATCATCGGCGGCCAGGCTGGCGACCACGACGATCGACAGCGTCCTGACGATCTTCTACGCGACGCTGATGTTCCTCTACGACGTCAGGCTGACGCTTCGCGGTGCTGCTGCTCTCGGCGTTCAACATCGCCGCCGTCAAGGCGGCGAGCCGGGCCCGCACCGACGCCAGCCGGCGCCTCAAGCAGGATCGCGGCAAGCTGCAGGGCACGGCCATGAACGGTCTGAAGATGATCGAGACCCTCAAGGCCACCGGCTCCGAGGGCGAGTTCTTCGGCCGCTGGGCCGGCTACTACGCCAAGTCGATCAACACCGAGCAGCAGCTCGGGGTGCTCGGCCAGATCGGCGGCGCGGTGCCGCCGTTCGTGCAGACCGCTGACCACCGCGGCGGTGCTCGTCCTCGGCGGCCTCAAGGTGATGGACGGCGACTTCACCGTCGGCATGCTGGTCGCCTACCAGACGCTGCTCGGCAGCTTCACGCGCCCGCTCGCCAGCTTCGTCAACTTCGGCGCGTCGCTGCAGGAGCTCCAGGCCGACATGAACCGCCTGGACGACGTGCTGCGCTACCCGGCCGACGCCCAGTATCGCGACCAGACCGAAGCGGCGACGGGCAAGGCCGGAGCCGCGACCGGGGCCGGCGCTGCCGTCGGCGCCGACGGCAAGCCGGTCGGAGTTCCGCGGTCATCCGGCCGCCCGGCGCGCGCGTCAAGCTGTCCGGGCGCGTCGAGCTGCGCGGCATCACCTTCGGCTACAGCCCGCTCGAGAAGCCGCTGATCGAGGACTTCAACCTGATCGTCGAGCCCGGCCGCCGCGTGGCGCTGGTCGGCGGCAGCGGCAGCGGCAAGTCGACCGTCGCCAAGCTCATCTCCGGCCTCTACGAGCCGTGGGGCGGCGAGATCCTGTTCGACGACGTGCCGCGGCAGAACCTGCCGCGCGACCTCATCGTCAACTCGCTGGCCGTGGTCGATCAGGAAGTCTTCCTGTTCGGCGGCTCGGTCACCGAGAACGTCACGCATGTGGGACCCGACCATCGCCGGCCCGCGCGTCGTGACGGCGGCGCGCGACGCGGCCATCGACGAGGTGATCGCCGCCCGCGAGGGTGGCTACCAGTCGCGGGTCCAGGAAGGCGGCGGCAACTTCAGCGGCGGCCAGTGCCAGCGGCTCGAGATCGCGCGCGCCCTGGTCGGCGAGCCGACCATCGTCGTGCTGGACGAAGCGACCAGCGCCCTCGACCCGACCACCGAGATGCTCATCGACGAGAGCATGCGCCGCCGCGGCTGCACCACCATCATCATCGCGCACCGGCTCAGCACGATCCGCGACAGCGACGAGATCATCGTCATGGAGCGCGGCCAGATCGTCCAGCGCGGCACGCACGACGAGATGAAAGAAATCGACGGTCCGTACAAGCACCTCGTCGGCCACCAGTAACAAGACGCAGATGCCTGCTTCCTCAGTCCGCGCCTTCGTCCTGCGCGTCGTCGCCTCGGAATCGCTCAAGCCGGGCGACGAGATCCGCCTCGAGTCGTCGGTCACGGTGGGCCGCGAGCGCACCGCCGGCCTGTGGCTCGACGATCGCAGCGTCTCGCGCCAGCACGCCCAGCTCGAACCGGCCCAGGACGGGATCCGCGTGCGCGATCTGGGATCCGGCAATGGCGTCTGGATGGGCGCCGAGCGCATCTCGGATCGCCAGATCGTCCCGGGCCAGCAGTTCCGCATCGGCGCGACGGTGTTCGAGGTGCGCTCCGGCCCCGGTGAAGTGCCGTCGCTGGCGCCGGTCGGGCCGACCGCGCGCAGTTCGCCGCGCCCGCCGGACGCGCCGGCTCGCGCCGGCACCCTCGGCTTGCGCGTGGTCGAGGGCTCGGCCTCGGTCCCGCTCGGGCACGTCTATCCGGTCACCGGCGACCTCGCCACGCTCGGACGCTCGGAGACGTGCGACATCATCGTCGGCGAGAAGGACGTCTCGCGCCGGCACGCCCGCGTCGAGCGCACCGCGGACGGCCTGCGCATCGTCGATCTGGACAGCGCCGGCGGCGTCTGGGTCGGCACCGAGGCGGTGAAGAACCGCGTGCTGCAGCCGGGCGAGCGCGTCCGTCTCGGCCGGGCGATCGTCCTCGAAGTCGTGGCCGACAGCGCGCCGGCGTCGGCGCGTCCGGCCGCACCGGCGGTCCCCGCGGCACCGGCAGTCCCCGCGACGCCGGCCGCTCCGCCACCATCGGCGCGGCCGACGGCGCCACCGCCGCTCGCCCGCCCGCCGGCCCCGCCCGCTGCGCCGCCGGCCCCGCCGCCGCTGGCCCCGCCGCCGGTGGCGAAGGCGCCCGTGCCGCCACCGGTTCCCCGCCGTCTCGCGCCGCCGCCAGCCGCCGCCGATCCGCGCCGCCCGCGCCGCCGCCGATCGCCAAAGCACCGGCGCCGCCAGTTCCACCCGAGCCGCCGTCGGGGGTCACCAACCGGATACCGTCGGATCTGCCGGCCGCGGTGACCAAGCCGCACCCGGTCGCGCCGCCGCACCCGCCGCCAGGCCACCACAGGCTCCGCCGGCCGCGCCGCCGGCCCCGCCCGTCAAGCCGCCGTCCGCACCGCCGGTCGCGGCGCAAGCCGCCAGCACCGCCGCCGCCCGCGCCGAAGCCGCCCGCACCGGCACCGCCGCCGGCTGCCGCCAAGGACGACGCGACGCAGTACATCATGGCGCGCGGGCACGTGCCGGCCCCGCATCCGACCGAGCACATGCGCAAGGTCGTCGGGCCCGGCGTCGACATCGAGGGCACGCAGATGCTCTCGCGCGAGGCGCTCGGCGACGCCGCGCGGGCCGGCGGGACCGGCTTCTTCCGGCGTCCCGAGGGACTCGCGTCCGGCGAGCACGAGGTCGGCCACACGTTCGTCATGCCGGCCACCGCGGGCATGGCCGAGAAGGCCCGGCGCATCGAGGAGGAAGGCGAGCTGATCGAGGTCAGCGCGCATCGGCCGTTCCTCCTCGACGACGTCGACTCCCTCTACTACGTCGTCGAAGGCGGCCTGCTGATCTTCACGGTCGCGCTCGAGAAGGGCGCGCCGGTCGGCCAGCGCACGCATTTCCTCGGCATCGGCACCGGCCAGTGCTGCTTCGGCTTCGACCTGAAGGGCTACGCCCTCGGCTCCGGCTTCCTGGTCGTGCCGAAGCAGGGCTCGAAGGTGCGCAAGATCCCGGTCACGCGCCTGCAGCAGCTGGCGCGGATGCCGCAGCAGGGCGAGAGCGTCTCGGCGCTGCTCGACACCTGGGTCGGCGGCCTGTCGAAGGCGTTGACGCCGTCGACGGCGAAGCGTGTCAACGAGCTGCCCCTGAAGGCGGGCGTCGAGCTGAAGCTCGATCGCACCAACAAGGCGACCAGCGCCGACGGCGTCGTCTGGGTCGACCTGTGGAGCGGCAGCGTCCTCTACGACGACGTCAGCACGCTGGTGTTCCCGCGCAAGCGCGCCTTCTTCCCGATCACGCCGGACTCGTGGATCCGCCCGCTCGGCGACGAATTCGGCGAGCTGGTGCTCACCCCGAAGAAGACCGGCGAGGTGGTCGGCCGACGCCAGCTTCTGGCTGAGCCTGCAGGTCTTCCACCGGGCGCTCTGCGAGTGCGAGTTCGTCAACAAGAAGCTCGCCAACGTCGACGAGTACGTCCGCCTGCAGGCCAAGGCGCAGTCACAAGGAAGCCGCCGAGGAAGCCGCCTACGACGCCATCGGCGCCGTCATGCGGACCGAGAGCGACACGCCGCGTGAGCTGCTCGATTCGGTCGGCTCGGAGCCGGTCCTCAAGGCGTGCGCGCTGGTCGGCCACGCGACCGGGATCGAGGTGCGCGCCAACCCGGGCGCCACCGAGGATCTGGTCTACGAGGAACAGGTCGCGGCGGTCGCCGCGTCCTCCGGCTTCCGCACCCGTCTCGTCATGCTGCGGGACGACTGGTGGAACTACGACCACGGCCCGCTGCTCGGCCAGGAAGCGGAAACGCGCCTGCCGGTCGCGCTGCTGCCGAAGGGCACCCGGTCCGTACGAGGTACGTCAACCCGAAGACCGGCGAGCGCGGCAAGGTCACCAACGCCGTCGGCGAGAAGCTGACCCCGTTCGGCTTCACCTTCTACCGGCCGTTCCCGGACGGCGCGCTGAGCGTCCGTCAGGTCATCGGCTTCGCCGCTCGCGGTCTCGGACCCGACATCAAGTGGCTGCTCTTCACGGCCATCGCCATCGGCGCGTTCGGCTCGGCGACGCCGTACTTCACCGGCAAGATCTTCGACGAGGCGATCCCGCAGGCCGACCGCGAGACGCTGTTCGTCTTCGGCGTCGCGCTGATGTTCTCGGCGCTGGCGACGGCGGCGTTCAAGTTCGTGCAGGGCGTGACGACCATCCGCATCCAGTCGCGGATGCAGAACAGCGTCCAGGCGGCGGTATGGGATCGCCTGCTGAACCTGCCGGTCAACTTCTACCGGAAGTTCGCCGCCGGCGATCTGTCGGATCGCGCCAGCGGCATCGACCAGATCCAGGAACTGATCGCCGGCGCCGGCGTGGCCGCCATCCTCGGATCGCTGTCTGGACTGTTCTACGTGATCCAGATGATGGGCTACAACGGCACGCTGGCCATGGTGGCGATCGGCCTCACCATCTTCTTCGTCGCGGTGAACATGACCGCGAACTACCTGCAGCTGCGCTACCAGCGGCAGGAGATCCAGTACCGCGGCGCCATCGCCGGCCTGGTGCTCAACCTGATCAGCGGCGTCTCCAAGCTGCGCATCGCCGGCGCCGAGAACCACGCCTTCAAGGTGTGGGCCCGCGAGTTCGCCTCAGCAGCGCAAGATCAGCTTCACCGTCGGCAACATCCAGAACGTCGCCGGCGTGTTCGCCGCCTGCTTCCCGGTGCTGTCGTCGATCGCCATCTTCACGATCATGATGTCGGAGCAGGCCAAGGCGGCCGAAACCGGCGCAGCCGGGGCTGTCGGTCGGCGCTTTCATCGCCTTCAACTCCGCCTACGGGCTGTTCCTCGGCGCCATGCAGGCGCTCGGCGACGCCTCGCTGAACCTGCTGCGCATCATCCCGATCTACGAGCGCATCATCCCGATTCTCGAGACGCCGCCCGAGGTCGATCGGACGAAGGGCTTCCCCGGCCGGCTGTCCGGCGCCATCGACATCTCGCACGTCACCTTCCGCTACACGCAGGACGGGCCGGCGATCGTCCGCGACCTGTCGCTCAAGATCAAGGCCGGCGAGTTCGTCGCCTTCGTCGGCTCGTCGGGCTGCGGCAAGTCGACGCTGATGCGCCTGATGCTCGGCTTCGAGTCGCCCGCGTCGGGCACCATCTACTTCGACGGGCAGGATCTGTCGTCGATCGACGTGCGCATGCTGCGGCAGCAGATGGGCGTCGTGCTGCAGGTCAGCCGCGTCATGCCGACCGAGATCTTCCGCAACATCTGCGGCGCCAGCGCCCGCACCCTCGAGGACGCCTGGGAGGCGGCCGAGAAGTCGGGCCTCGCCGAGGACATCCGCAACATGCCGATGGGCATGCACACCTACGTCTCGGAAGGCGGCGGCACGCTGTCCGGCGGCCAGCGGCAGCGCCTGATGATCGCCCGCGCCATCGTCAACAAGCCGAAGATCCTGTTCCTGGACGAGGCGACGAGCGCGCTCGACAACCGCACCCAGCAGATCGTCTCCGAGAGCATGGAGCGGATGGAGGCGACGCGCATCGTCATCGCCCACCGGCTCAGCACGATCATCAACGCCGACAAGATCTGCTACCTGGATGCCGGCCAGATCATCGAGCAGGGCACCTACCAGGAGCTGATGGAGAAGGACGGCGCGTTCGCCGCCCTCGCCAAGCGGCAGATGGTCTAGCCCGTCCACCTCGCTCAACGGGTTCATCACCGACGGCTGCATGTCCGACGCCCTGCGCGCCTACCTCGAGCACCCCTACCGCGCCGACGACGGCGCCGCGGAGAAGCTGGCGCGGGCGCGGGCCGAGGAGCCGCACGTCGTCGTGTGGCGCGAGTACGGACAGCGGGCGCGCGAGGCTGGCGTGTTCGCGGCGCTGGCCGCCGTGTTTCCGCAGCTGCGCTTCCCGATCCAGGAGGGCGTCTCGCAGGAGCCCGCCTATGCCGCCGCGACGCGCCGCGGCAAGCTCGAGGAGGCCGACGCCTTCAGCCCAGGCCTGCTGCTTGAGCGGCCCGAGTCGCTGATCCTGACCTTCAGCGACGGCGTCGCCGGCCCGCTGCCGCTGCTGATCGCCGGCACCCGCGCCGACTTCGAGTCGCTGGTCCGCGCCTTCACCGAGCGCAACGAGCCGCGCGAGGTTCCGCCGTCGATGGGCGCGTGCTTCGTCAAGGGGCTGAACAACTGGGATCGCGTCGCCCGCTATCGGCGCGAGTGGGAAGCCGCGAGCGGGACGGCCGGCGACGACGACGCGTGGCGCGAGGAACTGGGCCGCTTCGCCGCGCAGAAGGCCCGCTACCAGGATCGGTTCGTGATCCTGAGCCGGGGACCGTACAGCGGCGTGGCCGGGTCCGAGGTCCGTGTCACCGAGACCGAGTGGCTGGAGCGATCGCTGATCGTCCGCGCCGAGCACGAGTCGACGCACGACCTGACCTGGCGTCTGTTCGGCGTCGTCCGCAGCCACGCCACCGACGAGATCATCGCCGACTTCGTCGGCCTGGTCCGCGCCTTCGGCGTCTATCCGGACGGGATCGCGCGCGTGCTGCTCGGCGTCGACCGCCTGCCGGCGTTCCGCCCCGGTGGCCGTCTGGCCAACTATCGCGGCACGCCGAGGCTCGACGACGCCGATTTCGCCGAGGTCTGCGCGCTCGTCGCCGCGGCGACACGGCAGCTGGCGGTCATGGCCACGCGCCACGCCGATCACCTGATCGATCCGACCTTCCTGGCGCGCCTGGTCTACGCCCTCTCGCTGGCCAGCCTGTCCGAGCTCGCCGACGACGGCCTCGCCGACGCGGTCGACGCGCGGCTCTGAGCCCTGCCCGGCCGGGACACCGCCATGACCTTCCCCCCGCCTCCGCCCCCACCGATGCCGCCTCCGCCACCGACACCCGGGCCGCCGCCGGGGCCGCCAGCGTCCGGCTACGTGCCGGCCGCCGCCGCCGTTGCCGAAACGGTCGTCACCCCTGGTGCCGCTGCTGATCGTCGGCGCCATCGGCCTGGTCGCGCTGACGGCCGGCGCCGCCGCGGCCATCATGATCGTGCTGATGAACCGCGGCGGGCTCTCGCCGTCGGCCCCGGCGACGGATGCCCCGGCGGCCGCGGAGGCGCCGGTGAGCCAGGCGCCCGCGGCGGCAGGTGCGCCCCTCGAGGCGCCGCCGGGCGCGCCGCCGGACACGCTGGCGCCGAGCGCTGCGGAGGCCGGCCAGGCCGCACCTGACGCCCCGGCGGCGGACGCCGATGTCGAGGCTGGATCGGCGCGGGCCGCCAGGACCTCCGCGAAGCGCACCGCCGCGGCCGCTGAAGGGTCGCGGCCGGGCGCCCGGCTGGGCAGCCGCCTGGGCGGCCTGGCGGAGGCGCCACCGCCCGCCCCGATGCCGCTCCGAGTCGGCGGACAGATTCTGGCGCCGCGGAAGACGCGCAACGTCCAGCCGGTCTATCCGCAGATCGCCCAGTCGGCCCGCGTCCAGGGTAGGGTGATCATCGAGGCGACCATCGATCGCGAGGGCCGCGTGGCGGACGCGCGCATGCTGCGCTCGATTCCCCTGCTCGACCAGGCGGCGCTCGACGCCGTGCGGCAGTGGGAGTACGAGCCGACGCTTCTGAACGGCGTGACGGTGCCGGTGATCATGACGGTCACGGTCACGTTCAGCCTCGAGCGCTGAAGCATCCCTCGATCCGCGATCGCCGATCCCGCGGCTACTTCGAGCGGCCGAAGGCGACGATGGTGATGTCGTCGCGCTGCTCGCAGCCCTGCGAGAAGCGGGCAACGTCGTCGGCCAGGGCCCGCGTCATCTCGCGGATCGAGCCGCCGGCCGGGCGGATGGCGGCGAGCAGCCGCTCGTTGCCGTACTGATCGTCGCCGACGTTGATCGCCTCGGTGACGCCGTCGCTGTAGAAGAGCACGGTGTCCCCCGGCGCCAGCGGATGCGACGTCTGCGGGAAGGTGGCGCGATCGCGGATGCCGATCGGCGGGCCGCCGGTCGCCCCCACCAGCCGCGACCAGCCGCTCGCCGAGCGCAGGACGCCGAGCGGGTGCGCCGCCACCGCGATCTCGACCTGGCCGTTGGCGGTGTCGATGACCGCGACCACCGCGGTGGCGAACATCGCGTCGCGCGACACGTGCGTCAGCGATTTGTTGACGCGCTCGAGGATGGTCGCCGGCGAGGTCTGCCCCACCGACTGGTAGCGGAAGTCGCTGGTGACGCGGGCGCCGAAGATAGCCGCCGAGACGCCCTTGCCCGACACGTCACCGGCGATGACCGCGACGTGCGTCGGCGAGAGCTGGATGAAGTCGAAGAAGTCGCCGCCCACCGCCTGCGCCGGCGTGTACTCGACGGCGAAGCCGTAGCCCTGCACCTCCGGCGGACGCTGCGGCAGGAAGTCCTGCTGCACGCGCCGGGCCAGCGACAGGTCGCGATCGAGCAGCTCCCGCTTCAACTCGCGCTTGTGCAGGCGCACGTAGGCGATCGACATGCCGATCTGCGCGGCGAAGCCGAGCGCCGTGCCCAGCTCGTTCTCCGTGAACGGTCCCGCCGCCGGGGCGGCCATCGAGCTGAACGACGCCGAACACCTCGTTGCGGAACGTGATCGGCACGCACAGCAGCGAGCGGAGGCCCAGCATCAGCAGCGAGTCCGAATTCGACGCCTTGCCTTCGCTCGACGCGTCGAGGATGACGAGCCCCTCGCGCCGGGCCAGCGCCTGCTTCATCAGGGTGCGGCTGTAGCCGACGCGAGCCGGGGCCACCCCACCGGGCGCCCGCATGCTGGTCGGCACCAGCTCGCCGCCGTCCTCTTCGTAGGTCAGGACGAGCCCGCGTTCGGCCCGCGGCGCCGACGTGAGCAGCTCGTCGAGCACGAAGTCGAGGACGGCGCTCTCCTGGAACGCGGTGCCGAGGATCTCGGCGAGCCGGATCAGGACCTGCGCCTGGCGCGGATCGGTCGGCGCCGGCGGGTCGAGCTCGACCGGCTTGGCGAGGATGATCTGCGACTGCGGCGACTCCTCCTCGACGAAGAAGACGGTGCTGTCGCTCGGCTCCTTCTTGGCGTCCGGCTCGTAGCGGAAGGTCAGCCCGCCGATGCCGATCAGGTCGCCGGGACGGATCGCGGTCGGCCGCGAGATCGGGCGGCCGTTGAGGTGCGTCCCGTTGGCGCTGTCGAGATCGTTCAGCTGCCAGTCGCGGCCGTGCAGCTCGATCTTGGCGTGCTGGCGCGAGGCGCTGGGGTCGTCGACGACGATGTCGGCGCGCCGGCCGCGGCCGAGGACGACCGGGCGATCGAACGGGAACGCCGCGCCGGCCCGCTCGCCATTCTGGAGGGTGAGGACCGGCATGATGTCAGGGAACTACCGTCGCCTCGACAGCGCATGCATCGCGCGGTCGGCGAGCTCTTGCGCGACCGGCTCGGCGACCGTCGACGCCCCGGTCGGGACGTGGTCGCCGATCGAGAGCAGCTTGAGCACCCGACGCGCCAGCTGGCCCGTCTCACTGGTGTCCTCGCCGGCCGGCATCGCGTTCACGGCATCGGCAATGTTGGCGACCAGCGTGAACTGGCTGGTCAGGCCCGAGACGTCGAGCACGTTGCGGATGTACTGGTTGAGACCGCTCAGCACCAGGGCGCCGTCGCGGGCATCGAGCTTGTGCAGCAGCAGGATCAGGACGCGGATGCCGGCGCTGGCGAACAGGTTGACGGCGGCGAAATCGACGACGATGTACTTGGTGCCGTCCTGCAGCAGCTCGAGGACGTCCTGCTCGAACTGGAACGCCGAGCGGCCGTCGACCTGCGCGCCCGGGTGGAGGACGGCCACCTGGCCGGCCGCGCCATGTCGGGTGACCTTGAGCTCCATGGGGGCTAGGCCGACACCGCAGCCGGCGCGCCGCGGAACACGAGGTTGATCTCGCCGATGGTGATGCGGTCGCCGTCGGTGAGCGGGCTCTCGTCGACCCGGTTGCCGTTGACGTAGGTGCCGTTCTGCGAGCCCAGGTCGCGGATCGTGTAGCCGCCGGGCGTGGCCATCACCAGCACATGCCGGCGCGACACGCCTGGATCGAGCAGGCGCAGCTGGTTGTCCTCGGAGCGGCCGATGTAGGTCAGCGCCGTCAGCCGGAAGTTGACGGCTTGGCCGTTGTCGGCCTCGCTGAGGAGAAGCGCCTCGGCGACGATGAAGGTGCGGTCCTCGACATCGACGTCGCGCGATGGCGGGGCCGGCATCGGCGGCGGCGTCGGTGCCTTGTTGCCGACGGAAAAGGTGCCCGAGGGCGCAATGGGCACCGACACGAGGCCGTCGTCGAGGGGCGGCCAGGCGAAGTCGGCCGAGGCCGGACCGGAACTCTCGAGCATCGTCATGTCGGCGTCGGCGAACTCGACGGCTTCTTCCATCGGCATCCGCAGCGCCGCCACTTCGACGGTCCCGCTCGTCGCCGGATCATCCGGTTCGGCGGGCGGTGGTTCGGGCGGCGGAGCCGCCTTGGCGGAGCCGCTCACGGCCTTGGACGTGCCGGACGCGGCCCGCTTGGCGCCGGACGTCGCGGCGGCGCGGCTGCCGGACGCGCCGGCGGGCGCCGGGGCGGGCGGAGCCGGCGGCGGCTCCGGCTCCGTTGGCGGAGCCGCGTTCAACGCCGCCTCGAGATCGATGCCGGGCAGGGCCTGGGCGAACAACGCTTCCTGCTTGTCGAGCCCGAGCGAGCTGTTCGGTCGTCTCGGCGATCAGCCGCTCCGGCTCCTTGAGCCGGTCCGTCTGCACCGCGTCGTCCACCTCGCCGAGCGCGTGGCGGAACTCGATCTCTTCCTTGTCCAGCCGGGCCGCGGCCTGCGTCGCGCGCACCGCCTCGAAGCTCGCGCGCAGCTTGCGGTACTCCACGAGGGCCTTGGTGACGAGGGGAGCGGCCTCCGCTTCGAGGTCGGCCCGGCGCTTGCCGTAGTCGGCCATCACGCGGGCGAACACCGCCGCTTCGACCTTGTCCTTGCGCTCTTCGGCGCGCTGACAGAACTGGTCGACCTGTGCCTGCTGCTTGCGGAGTTCGATCAGCGCTTCGAGAATCGAGATATCGATTGGGGAGCCGTCAGTGGCCATCGGTCGCACACCTCTTCCTGAACGGACTTTCCATTATCACAGATCGGCACAAGTCAGGCTCGGCTATAGAGCCGGCGACGAAGGCGCGATCGAGGGCGAACAGGGCCGTCCGAGACGTTTAACGCCATCGGCCCCGGCGGTCGAACACCGGCCGCGTCGTGCCGATTGAGAAGTATGGACCTCCGTCAGCTCCTCGTCGGTCGATCCCTGGGCCGGAGCCTGATCCGCGGCCTCGCGATGGCGCTGGCGCTGCTCCTCGGCTCGCGGTTCGTCCTGGTTCCGGTCCGGGCGCACGGCCCGAGTATGACGCCGACCTACGGAGACGGACAGCTTCTCCTCGTGAACCGCCTGGCCTACCGGTTCGGCGCGACGTGCGCCGGGGCGATGTCGTCGCCATCACCATGCGCGGCGGCACGGCCGTGCTGGTCAAGCGGATCATCGCGCTGCCTGGCGAACGGGTCCGGATCGACGACGGGCAGGTCGTGGTCAACGGCCTGCCGCTCGACGAGCCGTACTGCGTCTATCGCCTGGCCTGGAACGTCGCGGAGGCCCGGCTGGGGCCCGAGGAGGTGTTCGTCATCGGCGACAACCGGTCGATGCTCGAGAAGCACCACGACTTCGGCCGGGCCGACCGCAGCCGGATCCTGGGCCGGTTGATCAATTGATGCGCCGGGTCGCTCTCGGTGCGACGGCGGTGGCCATGGCCGCGGCCGCCCTGCTCTTCTGGCCGACGGACGCGCGCGCCGTCCGGCAGACGCTGGCCGCCGCCGCCGACGCGGCCTCCGTGCCGGCCCGCGAGGGCGATTTCCAGCGGGTCGCGCGGGCGGCCAGCCTGGCCAAGCGGCTGGCGAGGGACGCCGTCGTCCAGGCCGGCCCCGACGGCCCGACGATCCACGGACGCGACACCATCGTCGGCCTGGCGGCGCTCCTGCGGACCGCCGGTCCGGTGACGGTCACCCTCGACGTGGTCGATCTGACCGTCGATGCCGCGGCGGGCCGGGCGAACGTCATCGCCGTCGTTCACGTGAGCGGGATCGCGCCTGGCGAGCTCGAGAGCGTCGACGCCGCCGAGTTGACGCTGGAGCTGACGAAGATCGACGGCGCCTGGCTGATCGCTCGCGTCAGCCGCGTGCCGGTCCTCCGCCGCTAGCAGCGGCACCACCCTTCGCTCTCCGCCCGGTCCGACCGCGGGCGTCAGATGCACCGCGCCGTCGAGCTTTGCGGCCGGTGGCCTGCGGTAGGCTGACGGTGCGGCGTCGGCCCCCGACGACGGCGCAAGGAGGACTGCGGTGCTCCGGCGCTGGTCACAGGTCGTCACGCTCGCCTTCATCGTCGTCGCCGCCGGCGCTGCCTGCGACGATCCGACGCCGCCCGATCCCGACCCGACCCCACCGGCGCCGCCCGGCGAAGTGGTCACGGCCGCCGACGGCATCCGGTTCTCCGTCGAGGTCGTCGCCCAGAACCTCGAGATCCCGTGGGCGATGGCGTTCGCGCCGGACGGCCGCATGTTCTTCACCGAGCGGCCCGGCCGCGTCCGCATCCTGCAGGGCGGCCAGCTGGTCGCGGCGCCCGCCCTGACGCTGACCGACGTCGCCGCCGTCGGCGAGGGCGGACTCCTCGGCATCGCGGTGCATCCGGACTTCGCCAGCAACCGCTTCGTCTTCCTCGCCTACACGGCGCGGCTGGCCGGCGGCGGGCGCGAGCTGCGGGTGGTCCGCTACCGGGACGTTGGCGGAACGCTGGGCGAGCCGATGGTGATCCTCGATCGCGTCGCGGCCGCGGACATCCACGACGGCGCGCGGCTGAAGTTCGGCCCCGACCGCAAGCTCTACGTGACGATGGGCGACGTCGCCACCCCGTCGACGGCGCAGGATCTCGGGGCGCTGACCGGCAAGATCCTGCGGCTCAACGACGACGGCACGGTGCCGGGCGACAACCCGTTCGCCGGCTCACCGATCTACTCGTACGGGCACCGCAATCCGCAGGGCATCGACTGGCACGCGGTGACCGGCGAGCCGTGGGGCTCCGAGCACGGGCAGACCGGCAACGACGAAATCAACCGGCTGCAGCCCGGGCGCAACTACGGCTGGCCGGTGATCGAGGCCGACCAGACACGGGCCGGCATGGAGACCCCGATCGCCTTCTTCGCGCCGTCGATCGCGCCGTCGGGCATGGCGTTCTACACCGGGACCACGATGACCGGCTTCCGGCTGGACCTGTTCGTCGGCACGCTGGCCGGCCAGCACCTGCTGCGGGTACGGTTCGACCCGAACAACCCGAACCGGGTTGCCGCGACCGAACGCCTGCTGGCCGGCCGGTTCGGCCGGATCCGCGACGTCGTCAACGGCCCCGACGGCTCGCTCTACCTGTGCACGAGCAACCGCGACGGCCGCGCCACGCCCGTCGCCGCCGACGACCGCATCATCAAACTGTCCGCCGTACGCTGATCCTGCAATCTGTCCGGGACGGCGTCCGGGAGCGGCTCCCGGACAGTCTCCGGGACGCCTTCAGCCGAGGGCGCGGGTGGCGGTCCAGTAGAGGCCGACGAGGGCGATGGCAAGGCTGACGGGAACGACGACCCAGCGGCGGTAGGCCTCCCGCCGGGACAGCCGCCACCAGCCGACGGCGAGGCTGGCGAGCGCGATCACGGTCAGCTGGCCGAGCTCGACGCCGACGTTGAACGACACGAGCGCCAGGCCGAACTGTCCGCGCGGCATGCCGAGCTCGCCGAGCACGCCGGCGAAGCCGAGGCCGTGCAGCAGCCCGAACAGGAAGACGAGCGCGCCGCGCCACGGCGACAGCTCGGTGGTGAACAGGTTCTCGATGGCGACGTAGGCGATCGAGAAGGCGATCAGCGGCTCGACGATCGACGGCGACAGCGACACGATGCCCAGCATCGACAGGCCGAGCGTCACCGAATGCGCGACCGTGAACAGCGTGATCTGCAGCAGCAGCGGACGCCAGCGCGTGCCGAGCAGGAACAGCCCGACGACGAACAGGATGTGATCCAGCCCCTTGGGCAGGATGTGCGTGAAGCCGAGGCTGGCGTATTCGATCGCCGTCGCCCACCACGGCGGGTCGACGAAGCCGGCCCGGAGATCCAGCGCGGCGCTCGGCTGCCCGCCGACGATCCAGATCGGCGCCGACCGCTCGCCCGCCGCGTTCACGAGCGTCAGCGCGTACGACCCGAGCACCAGACCGTAGGTGAGCCGGCAGTGTCGCGCTCCTGCCGGGACGTCGCCGGCGAAACGGAGCGTCCCCGGTGGAAGCAGCGACGGCAGACCTGCTCCCGGAGGGGCATCGGGAGCCGCTACCGATTGTGCCCCCGGATTCCCTCCGGGAGGTGCTCCCGGAGAGGTGCTCCGGGAGGCGCTTCCGATGATCCTCCGGGAGGCACCGTGGACGTTGGCAGAAACTGCACGGTGGGCGAGGCCGGGACGCCGTCGAACTCGATGGCGGTGCGCGCCAGCGCGACGTCCGTCAGCGCGTGGATGCGCTCGACGATCTGATCCGCCGTGAGGCCGGTCGACGGCGTGCGGTCGCTGTGGATCTCGAGACGCGCGAGCAGCGATTCGGGATCGACGATCACGTCGAGCTGATAGCGCCCCGACGAGAACGTCAGCGTGGCGTGCGTGACGCGCAGATCGTGCGCGCGCAGGGTCGGCGCGGCCGACGGCGCCAGCAGCACGATCGCGGCGACCAGCGCCGCCAGCCAGCGCCACCGGATCCGCGGGCAAGACATCGACGCTGGGCGCATGACCGGATCAAGGGACAGGAGTGATCGCGCGGCGCGGATGCCCCGGCCGGCGCGTCCACCTCACAGCGAGGCGAGCAGCGTCCGCGCCTCGGGCGCGAGCACCAGATCGAACGTCGGATGCCCGTCGAGGGCTCGCGTCACCAGCGTCCGCGCCGTCGATCGATCGCCTGCCGCGGCCGCGATCGCCGCCGCATGATACAGGATGCCGCGATCGCGGGTGCCCGTCCGCAGCGCCAGGCGCGACGCCTCGACGGCGCGCGCGAGCCGGCCGGCGCGCAAGGCCGCCCACGCGACCGCATCCATCGTGAAGATGTCCTGGCGTGTCGCCGCCGCCTGCTCGGCAATCGCCAGGGCCTCCGCGGCGCGACCGCGATCCCGGGCCAGCAGCCGGGCGAGCTGGGCCGGCTCCGGCATGTCGTGTCGCCAGCCCTGCTCCGCCAGCGCGACATGCCGCGCTGCCTCGGTTGGCCGGCCGAGCGCCTGCTCGAGCTCGGCCATCCGCGCTGCGTACTCCGGCGTCGCCGCGGATGCCTGCAGTCGCTGGTAGCCGGCCAGCGCCGCGGTCAGGTCGCCGCGGGCCGCGTCGACGCGCGCCAGGCCGGCGAGCGCGAGCGGATGATCCGCGAAGGTGAAGGCCGCGTGGCGATACTCGCGCTCGGCGTCGGCGAGCTGTCCGCGGTGATAGTGCAGATCGCCGAGCTGGGCGTGGTGCCAGGCCTGCGACTCGGGATCGTGGCCGCTGGTGGCGTCGAGCGCCATCTGCATCAACCGCAGCGCGCCATCGAGGTCGCCCTGCAGCTCGCGGGCGTACGAGGCGCGCCCGTAGGCGGCGGCGGACGGCCGCTTGCGCATCATCGCCTCGAAGGCGGTGAAGGCGGCGTCGTACTCGCCGAGCTCGAGGTGCGCGTCGCCGATCACGCCCTCGTTCCAGGCGTCGGCCGGCTCGATCGTCGCGCGCCTGCTCCGCGGCGGCGATCGCGTCGCGGAAGCGATGCTGCGAGGCGAGCACGGCACCGAGCATCCGCTGCGCCTCGTAGCTCGGCCGCCCGGCGATCGCGGTCCGCAGCGCGCCTTCCGCCTGGATCGCCAGGCCGCCGTTGCCGGTCGCGCGCGCCTGTCGCAGCAGCGCGTCCGCGAGCCGGGCCGCGGCGACGCCGTTGGCCGGTTCTTCGGCCAGCCGGCGCTCGAGCGCGGCGATCGTCTGCGTCAGGCCCGTCGCGCGTGGTCGGCGCGCCCCCGGGCGTGCCGGCCGCCAGCGGCGTCGCGGCAGTAGGCGCGGGTCGGCCGCGCGCTGCGCGCATACACGCCCGCCGCCACGATGGCGCACACGAGCACGGGGATCCACGGTCGCAGTTTCTGCATCACGTCAGTCCTCGCCGCCGACCAGTTTCAATCTCTGCCACGTCCGGGTCCGAGCCCGGGTCCGAGCCGGCTCGCAGCCCGGCTCCGAGCCCGGCTCGGAGCCGCTCGGAGCGCCTCGAGCCGGGCCTGAGCGCCGGCCGTCCTAGCGGTTGCCGCCGCGGGGGATGCCCAGGTAGGGGAACGTGTTGAGGTAGGGCACGTCGTTGCGGTCGACGCCGTCGCCGAGCGTGTTGTTCGGCGCGGTGTTGAACGCCGGCGTCAGCGGCGTCGCGCCCGCCGCGGCCTGCACCACGATGTCGAGCACGTCGTCGCCGACGCGGCGGCCGTTCGGGAAGCCGCCGACGTCGCCCCTGAGCACGCCGAGGCGGTCGTAGCCGCGATCGTCGATGCCGACCGGCGGGATGCCCATGTTCAGCCGCAGCATCTCGGACGGCCGCACGTTCGGCGGCTGGTTCAGGCCGGGGATGCCGGTCAGGAAGATCGTCACCAGATCCTGGCGCGGCGCCGGCGGCGTCCTGACGCCGAAGATCAGGTTGAGCAGCTTCGGCACTTCCGGATCGAGGACGCGGTCGAGCGCGGCCGCATCGGCGGTCGGCTCGATGGCGTTGAACACGTCCTTGCGCGCCAGGTCGATGACCGCTTCGTTGACGAGCGGCATGCCGAGCCGCGACACCTGGACCCAGTCGCCGCTGTAGGCGATCTGGCCCGGCGTCCGCGTCGCCATCGCCTGCCGGCTGGCCGTCGCCCACACGCCGATGACGGCGTTCGGGTCGTTCGGTCCGCTCGGCCGCGAGCCGCTGCGCGTCAGCTGCGCGATCGGCACCTGGATCGCCAGCGTGCTGACGTTGAAGCCGGCGGTGCTGTCCTCGAGCTCGCCGCTGCCGACGCCGAGCAGGTCGAAGATGCCGAGGTCGACGTAGAAGCCCTCGTCGCGCTGGCCGGCGAACACGCGCATGCCGATCGGCGGCACCTGCTGGACGCCGCCGGCGAGCCCGCCGTAGTTCGGCGTCGAGCGCGGGCCGATGTTGGGCGGCGGCACCGGCAGGCGGCCCGACAGCAGCGAGGCGCTGCCGGTCCGGCGCGGGCCGTCGACGCGCGTCAGGCTGTAGAACTGCCGCACGTTCAGGTCGGGATCGTCGATCGAGGTGACCGGGCCGGTGTTGTAGAGGAACGTCGCCGGGTTGCGGCGCTCGGTCGTGAACCGCCACTGGAAGGTGACGTCCTCGACCGCGTCGCCGTTGTTGTCGACGTGGATCTCGTAGAGCACGTTGGGGTCGAACAGGTAGAAGTTCGGGCCGCCGTCCGGCGACTGGAACGGGATGTAGTTGGCGATGAGCGTCACCATGTCCTTGTCGTTCGGGTCGACGAACGCGTAGACGTCGGTGTTGTCGGCGGTGGGATCGAGCGCGATGAGCGGCGCTTCGCGATGGCTCGACGCCTTCCCAGGGACCATCGCGGCGGCCACGAGCAGGCCGACGGACAGACACCACGCAGTTTTATTCACGTATGCACCTCGCGGGACGGGTGGCCGGGACGATCCCGACCGTTCACGAGGCTCTACGGGGCGGCACGCGGCCTGGATGGGGATGAAACCGCGAAAGTGCGGCAATTTGTCGCCGTGATAGGCTCGCCCGGTGTTTCGCGCCCTCGCCCGGCTGCCTTTCCTGGCCGTGCGCCGGCTGCGCTGGTGGCGGGGCGCGTGGTCGGCGGACAGCGACCGGACCTACCACGAGCGGCTCTACGAGGCGCAGGACTACGACCCCTTCGACCCCGGCTACCCCGGCTATTTGACGATCCGGCGCTTCGCCGACCACGCGGAGGCGTTGATGCCGGCGTCGGGCACCGTGCTCGACCTCGGCTGTGGCCCCGGCGAGATCACCTGCGAGATGGCCCGGCGCCATCCCTCGCTCGCCTTTCTCGGCCTCGACCACAGCGCTCAGGCCGTCCGCCGCGCCACCGCGAACGCCAGCCGCCTCGGCCTGGGCAACATCCGCTTCGACGTCGGCGACGCCGAGCACCTGCCACCCGGCGATCGCTACGGGCTGGTCACGATGTTCGACGCGTTCCATCATCTGGAGCGGCCGCGCGCGTTCATCGACTGGCTGTCGGACCGCACGACGCGGTGCCTGCTGATCGAACCGGCCGGGACCTGGAGTGGACGCTGGGCGCGCGGCGTCGACGTCGACTGGCTGGTCGACGACCTGGCCAGCATCCGCGATCGCCTGGAAGCGATCTGCGGGGCCACGCCGGCGTCAGCGGCCGGCGTCGGCAGCGACCGCGTGCGGCAGCGAACGGAGCGGCCGCGACCGCCGCGGCGTCACCCGCGCAGGGTGAAGGCGCCGTCGAGCGGCGCTATGCGCTCGACGATTTCGCCCGCTTCTTCGCCGGCTGGGATCTGCGCATCACCGGCACGATCGCCGGCATCGATCGCTATCCGCCGGCGGCGCACGCGCGGAGCCCGCTGCGGCCGATCGCCGGCGACCTGGGCTACGCCCTGCTGCGCGCGACCGATGCCTTGCTCCTCGAACGCGGGCGGGACGGCGCGGCGAAGCACTGGGTGGTCGCCGCCACGACCGAGGCGGGCCTGATCGACGCGCGGCTGCCGCCGACGACCGAGCCGGCGCCCGCCGGCGCCGTCACGTCACGCGTCGCCGGCGCGTGCGACGTCCGCTACGCGACGTACGAGGGCCCCGGCCGTCTGGCGCCAGGCGCCGGAGACGCGATCACCGTCGACGTCGTCAACGCGGGATGGGACGAATGGCGGAGCGACGGCCCGCATCCGGTGCACATCAGCTACCACTGGCTGACACCGGCCGAGGCCGTGGTCGAGTTCGACGGCCTGCGCAGCGACCTGCCGCGGCCACTCGCGCCCGGCGAGACGTGCCGCGCCACCGTCGCCGTCCGCGCGCCTGCGGTGCCCGGCGCCTACCTGCTGGCGATCGATCTCGTGCGCGAAGGCGTGACCTGGTTCAGCGAAGCGGGCGGACCGTGCCACACGGCACGCATCGACGTTCGCTGACGACGACCGCCGTTGGCGGCCCTCGAGCCCTGGGGAACGAGCGGCTAGCCGGTGGACGTGGCGGGCACGCCGCCGAGGAGCACGCGGGCGCCGGTCGGAGCCGGACGGCCGCCGGCCGGTTCGACCGTCACGGCAAGGGCGGCGGCCACCTGCACGTTGCCCGGCATCGGGAAGTACAGCGAGGCGTGGCCGCTCGCGTCTGGCGCCAGCAGGCCGGCGCTGATCGGCGCGGCATTGTCGCCACCCGGAACGACCCACAGCTGATAGACCTGATCGGCCGGCAGCGCCGGCAGCTGGTTGGCGGCGAAGACCACGCCGCTGTGACGGCTCATGAACGCCCGCGCCGTCGAGCCCGGCGCCGGGCCCTCGCCGGCCAGGTCGACGCGCAGGGTGTCCGGCGCGAACAGCACCGCGTTGTTCACCTGCAGGATGCGCGTCTGCTCCTGCGCCTCGCCCACCGTGCGCTGGATGCGCACGACCTCGGCTTCGGCGCGATCGACCCGCGCGTTCATCGCCTCGAGCGATCCGCGCAGCTGCAGGGCCCACACGCCGAGCCCTGACGCCAGGACGAGCGCGGCCGCGGCGGCCAGCCAGCCGGGCAGCGCCCGCGATCCGCCGCGGCCGGACGCCGAAGCGTCGCCGCGCGCCGCACGCGATGCGGCCGCCGACAGGCGCCGGCGTCCGGCGCCTCCGTCGTCCTCGATCCCGGCGACCGCGAGGACCCGCGCGCGCAGCCGCGCCGGCGGATCGACCTGGGCCGCGACGCCCCCGAGCGCGCCCGCCGTGTCTTCGAGCTGGCGCACTTCGGCGGCGAACTCGGCGTCGGCCGCCATCGCCGCCGCCAGCGCCGCCCGCTCCTCGGCCGAGAGGACGCCGAGCGCATGCAGGCTGGCCAGCTCGCGCAGCTCTTCCCGGTCGGCCACGCTCACGAAGCGCCTCCCAGGAATGCGTCCTTCATCTTCATCAGCCCCAGCCGGATGCGCGTCTTGATCGTCCCGAGCGGGACTTCCAGGCGCTCCGACACCTCGACGTGCGTCAACCCTTCGAAAAACGCCAGATCGATCGGCACCCGCTGGATCAGCGGCAGCGTGTCGAGCGCTTCCTTCAAGCGAGCGGCGCGCTCACTCGTCAGCGCCACCCGCTCCGGTCCGTCCGCGGCGTCCGGGATCAGCCCGAAGGCCTGGTCCGGATCGCCAGTCGAGGCCGGCATCGCCCGGCGCGCCCGGACCCGATCGATCGACCGGCTGCGCGTCATCATCAGCAGCCACGCGACCACGGCGCCGCGCGATCGGTCGTAGCGCCCGGCCTGCTTCCAGGCCTGGGCGAACACGTCCTGGACCACTTCCTCCGCTTCGAGCGGCTCGCTCAGGATCCGCAGCGCCAGCGAAAAGGTCACCCGCCCGTGCCGGTCGTAGAGCGTGGCCAGCGCCTGGCCGTCACCGTCCGCCATGCGGCGCACCGTCTCCAGATCGGCCCCGTCGCCGGGGTCCCTCTGCGGCACCATCCGCACGACCGCCCACAAGAGCCACATCACGCCGGCGGTCTCATGAGTGTCTACGGATCCGGCCGGCTCGGCGGATGGGCGCAACGGCCGGGCGGATCGGCAGGAAGGGACGCATCGGTGCGCAGTTACGGCCGGGAGGCCGCGCTGGCCAGTAGTCTACACCCGGCCCGCCGTGCGGCAATCGGCGGCGTATGATGGGGTTTCCCGATGCGCTGGCTGGTTCTCGCACTCGCCGCCGTGCTTCTCGTGCCGGCTCCCGCCGGCGCGCAGCAGGCCTGGGCGAAGGCCTACGAAGACGGCGTCGAGCTGTTCGAGAAGGGCGGCAACGACGCCCTCGCCGAGCAGAAGCTGATCGAAGCCCGCAATCATCCCCGGGCGCCGAAGCAGTCGCGGCGGGCCAACTTCTCGTCCGTCGTCTACCGCCCGTTCATTCCCGATTTCTACCTGGGACTGATCTACGCGCGCAGCAACCGGGCCAAACAGGCGCAGGACTTCCTCGAGCGCGCCGTCCGCGACGAGCTGGTGAAGCCGGACGATCGGGCGAACTATGCCCTGGCCCAGACGAGCCTGCAGCGGATTCGCGACGAGCAGACGCGCGTTGGCCGGCAACGTCGCGCGGCCGACCCCGCCGGTGGAGGTCGTGCGGCCGCCGGTGAACCCGACCCCGCCGCCGGCCAACTCGACGACGACGCCGACCAATCCCGGCACGCAGCCGGGCAACACCACCACGCACGCCCACGATCCGCCCGGTGCCGCCCGTGACGCCGGCGGAACCAGCTTGGCTGCCTCGCTTCCGACAGGCGATGGATGCGGCGCAGGTGTCGCTGCGCGCAGAGCCGCTACACCGAGGCGCGCAGCCATCTCGCCTCGGCCGAAAGCCTGCCGACCGACGCCATCCGGCGCCAGGAGGCGTTGGCGCTGCGCCGCTCCATCGATGCGGCCCAGAGCGTGGAGGCCCTGCGCATCGCCGATCAGCGCCCGCGCCGCGCTCGCCGGCAGGAACTCGATGCCGCCCAGACGCAGGTCGCTCGCCTCGAGGCGGTGGCGCCCGGGCACTCGGCTCTCGCCGGCCTGCGCGCCGAAGTCGAGCGGCTGCGCGCCAGCCTGCAGGGCGTGGCCAGGGTCGCGAACATCGAGCGGCTCGGCGTGAAGCTGTTCCTGTCGGGCGACTACAAGGAATCGGCCGACCAGTTGGAGCGGGCCGTCGGCAGCGGCGTCACGTCGCCGCGCATCTACCTGTTCCTGGCCAGCAGCCGCGCCGCCCAGGCGCTGCTGGCGCCGCAGGGCGAGCGGCCGGCGCTGGTCGCGGAGGCACGGCGTCACTACGCGCTGGCCAAGCCGGCAGCCGCCAGCGCTGACGGCGGATCAGCGCTTCATCTCACCGAGCATCCTGCAGCTGTTGAGCGGAAGCTGAGCCGTCCGCCGCACGGCCCAGAAACAGCAAAGGCCGGGAGGTCACCCTCCCGGCCTTCGTCATGCTCGCGCCGCCGCGGCGGTGGCTAGAACCGCAGCACCGCCGACACCGAGAACGTCTTCACCGTCTCGGAGCGATCGAAGCCGATGTCGAACTGCACCTTCTCGAACACGACGCCGGCGCCGCCGGTGTAGTGCATCTCGCTCTCACCCTCGGGGAAGAGCACCGTGTCCGGACCGAACGGGCCGGTGTAGCGGATGCGATGGTCGGGGTCGTGCCAGAAGCCGCCCCGGATGGCGATCGCCGAGAGCGGCGAGGGCAGGTTGGTGAAGAGGTACTCGCCGGCGGCACGCAGCTCGTTGCCGTCGTCGATGCCGTAATCGTCGGGGTCGACGTCGACGAAGCCGGCGTTCATCTCGCTCGTCAGCTGCGAGTACTGGATGCGGCGGAAGTCGACGGTCACGTTGAGCGCCTCGGTCGGCTTGACCAGCACACCCAAGGCGATGACGTCTGGCACCTTGAGCTGGCTCGAGTCGCCGTTGATCAACGAGCCGTCCGCCCGCTCGCGCCGGTAGTCGATGTCGAACTTCGGCCCCTGGCGGTAGCTCGCGCCGATGCGAAACTTGTCGCTCGGCGAAATGGATGCGCCGACGTTGACGCCGAGGGCGGTGTCCTCGCCATTGATGAACTCGGTCGAGTTGACGTTACCGGGAATCGTGAACGACGGGTCACCAAAGAAGCCACCAGGCGCGGCCTGGCGGCGACCCCGAGATGTTGAAACGCCTATTCGTCGAGTCGATCTCGAAGTCGTAGGCGACACACCGACGCCGATCGAGATCTGGTCGGTGAGCCGGACGGCGGCCGAGCCGCCGAAGTTGGAAATCTTGAGATCGAGACTCCCGCTGACGGGCCGGACGCGGACACACAGATCGTCGCGTGCCGCCGTGCACACACCGACCGCCGGATCGTCGTAGAAGGGCCCACTGGTCTGGACGTTGGTCTCGAAGTTGGCCACTTCGGTCCGATAGAACGCAAACGCGAAGCGCGACTTCGGCACCACCGCCGAGACGAACGACAGGCTGTGCGTGGAGTCCTTCGAGATGCCGGTGGTCAGGCCGCTCAGTGTGTCTATCCCCCGGTTCGTCGGCGCGCCGTTGAAGCGGCCGCCGAAGACGAACGGCGTCTCGAAATTGAAGGCGCGGAATTCGACGCCGACCTCCGGTCGGGTGATGTTCGTCAGGCCGCCCGGGTTGGTCCAGGCGCCGGTGGCGTCGTCACCCGCTCCGGTGAGGGCGCCGGCCATCGCCAGGCTGCGGGCGCCGGGGTTGGAGAAGTTGAACTGGAGCGAGGCCATGATTTCGTAGTCGACCTGCGCGTACGCGGTCGATACGCCGAACGTGGCACACACCAGCGCCACAACCCCGATTGCCTGTCCCAGGCTTCGTCCCCTCAGCATCGTGCCTCCTAGCGGCCCGGACCCCATCGGCCGGACTTGACGGACCAGTATACGGGGCGCCTCGGTGCGCCCATCGAACTAACGTCCCGAAGCAGGGTGACGAACAGACGGCCGGCGCGACCGTGGCGCGCGGCTGTGTGATGGTGTGCGCCGGCGGACAGCGGATGCCGGCCCGACGACCCTGCGCTAGCGGCCGACGATGCTGGCCACGGCGCGATCGACGTCGAAGCCGGGCATCCTCCGGCGCACCTCGACGGGCTGGCCGGGAGGGACGGTGAGCGGCGCGGTGAGGGGCTGCGACAGCCCGCCGTTCTCGAAGGCCATCTGGTAGTCGCCGGGCGCCAGCTGGAGCCGGCACGGGGTGATGCACGTGGTGGCGTCGCCGCCGGCCACCGGCGTCAGCGTGACGTTCGCCCACGGCTCGGTGACGATGCTGACCGACGAGGGCGCGACGACCGGCGGCTCGTCCGGCTTGTCCGGATCGGGCCGCTTCGGATCGACGACCGTGACACCGCCGCCGGGCGTCGGCTTCGGATCCGGATCGCGCAGGGCGTACCAGAGGCCGACGATCAAGAAGAGCACCACCACCGCAGCGCCACCGAGCAGGGCGGGCGACAGCGGACGCGATGTCTTGCGTGCCGGCACGCCGACCACGGGCGGCGCGGCGCGATCGGCGCACCGGCGGCGACGGCGACGGCGCCCGCAGCGCGATCTCGGCCTGACGCTGGGCGATCAACGCCGGCAGTTCCGGGCGCTGCGGGTCGAGACGTTGCGCTTCCTCGAGGAAACTGAGCGCATCGGCCGGCTTCCTGGCCTTCTTCGCCTTGGCGAGGAGCGCGGTCACTTTCTGATCGCGCTCGCGGGCGAGCCGCGCCGCCTCCGCGGCCTTCTGCTGCTCGATCTTCTCCTGCGCCGCGCGCGCCTCGGCGTCGGCGATGCGCGCCAGGAGCGCGGCGGTGGCCGGGGCGTCGATCTGGGCAGCGGCGTCGGCACTCTTGCGAGCCTTGACCAGGTCGCCAGCAGCGAAGCGGCTCTCCGCCTCGGCGAGCTTCGCCGCCAGGTCCCGGGCCCGCTTCTCGGCCGTCTCGTGCGCCGTCTTCGCGTCGCGGATCTGGCGCGTCAGCTCCTGCAGCGCGCCGTTGCCCGGATCGAGGCGCGTCGCCTCGGTCAGCGTGGCCAGGGCCTGGGGATACTGGCCGGCGCTGGCCAGCTCGCGCGAGGTGTCGGCCAGCGCCGCGGCCCGGGCGGCCCGCGCCGCCCGCTGCTCCGCCTCGGCCCGCCGGGCCTCTTCCTCGCGCTGGCGCTGTTCTTCGGCCTGCCGTCGCGCCGCTTCGTCGCGCTCGGCACGGGCCGCAGCCTCCGCCTGCGCGCGGCGATCGGCGATCTCGGCGCGCACGGCCGCGAGGGCCCGCGTCACGTCCTCGTGCGAGGGCGCGAAGCGCTCGAGGCGCGCGGTCGCCGCGTCGAACTGTCCCTGCTCGACGTCGTGCCACGCGGCCGCGACTTCGGCCCGTGCGGCGTGCTCCCACTGCTCGTGCGCCAGCCGCGCGTCCTCGTCGGCTCGACGGCGCTCCTCGGCCTCGGCGGCTTGCCGCTGCCGCTCGGCTTCGGCGGCCTGGCGCTGACGTTCCGCGTCCGCCGCCTCCTGCTGGCGCCGGCGCTCGGCTTCCGCGGCCAGTCGCTGCCGCTCGGCCTCGGCGGCCTGGCGCTGACGTTCCGCTTCCGCCGCCTGCCGCTGCCGCTCTTCTTCCTCTTCGATGGCCCGCTGGGCGCGGCGGCGGACGTCCAGCGCCTGCGGCTCGTCGGCGTGGATGCGCAAGGCCGCATCGCAGCGGACGATCGCGGCGCGGAACTCACCGGCGTTGAACTTGCCGATCGCTTCGCCGATCAGCGCCGCCGCCTGCGCGCTGCGCCGCGCCGACGACTCGGCCTGCTGCCGCGCCAGGTCGATCTCGGTGCGCAGGCTCTCGAGGATGCGGGTGTCGGCGCGGTCGCGGGCCGCTTGATCGGCGTGCGCCTGCGCTTCCTCGAGGGCGCCGTGGACGATGGCCCGGCGGGCCTGCTCCACCGCGTTGCGGATCCGATCCTGCCGCGCTCGCTCGCGCGCCGCCTGCTCGTCGATCGCGGCCTGGGCCCGGTTCCGAATCTGCCGCGCCTCGTCGAAGCCCGGCTGGTAGAGCTCGGCTTCCGTCGTCGCGCGGATCGCGCCGGTCCAGTCGCTGCGCTCGAGCGCGGTTCGCGCCCGCTGCATGACCGCGGCCAGCGCCACCTGGTTGCGGGCCCTCGCCACCGCCTCGCGCAGGGGGCCGATGCCGGTGTGGCCGGGCCGGATCTCGATGGCCTTCGCCACCAGGGCGTCCGCCGCCTCGAGGTCGCCGCGCGCGATCGCCGACTGCGCGTCCGACAGGTGATCGTCGGCCTGGCGCTCGTCGAGCGCGGCCTGGGCCCGGCCGCGCAGTTCGTGCGGGCCCGGCTCGTGCTCGTCGACGGCGCTGGCGCGGTAGCTGTGCTCGATGGCCTCCTCGAACTGGCCGGCGTCGAGCGCCTTGACCGCCGCGTCCATGTGCTGGGCGATCTGCTCCTTGCGGATCCGATCGAGGACGCTGTCCTTGCCCGGGCGCGGCGTCGGCCGCGGCGTGCCCGGCGGCTGCGGCCCGCGGGTGAGGTCATCCGGGTCGAGCCGGGCGTGCTCGTCGGTGGAGGCCCCCTCTTCCCGCTCCAGGCGCCGGCGCACGCGCGTCAGGTCGCGGTGCATCGCCGGCAGGTCGGGATAACGGCGGTTGGCGTCCTTCTCCAGCGCCCGGTAGATGATCTGCTCGATCTCGGGGTCGGCGTCGGCGACCACCTGGCGCAGTCGCGGCGACGGCTGCTCGGCGATCCGGCCCAGCACGCCGTCGCCGAGCCCGCCGGGGAACGCCTGCTTGTAGGAGAGCAGCTCGAACATCACCGCGCCGCACGAGAAGATGTCGGAGCGATGGTCGATCGGCAGGCCGCGGACCTGCTCGGGCGACATGTAGTTGAAGCTGCCGATGAGCGCGCCGGCGTTGGTGATGCCGGAGTCGGCCAGCTTGGCGATGCCGAAGTCGAGGATCTTCAGGCGTCCGCGCCGCTTCTCGACCATCAGGTTGGCCGGCTTGATGTCGCGGTGGACGATGTTGAAGGTGTGGGCGTAGGCGAGGCCGTCGCACAGCTCCTCGAGCAGCCGCAGCTTGCGGGTGAACGAGGCCGGCTCCTTGCGCCGGATCCACATCGACAGCGTCTCGCCGTCGATGTACTCCATGGCGATGAACGGCTCGCCGTCCTGCTCGCCGACGTCGAAGATGCGGACGATGTTCTCGTGCTCGAGGACGCCGGCGGCGTTCGCTTCCTGCATGAAGCGGCGCCGGATCTCGTCGTTGTCGATGCCTTCCTTGAGCAGCTTGATGGCGACCGTGCGACCGCCGATCTTGGGGTCGCGGGCGCGCAGGAGCGTGCCCATCCCGCCCGATCCGATCGAGCCGAGGATCTCGTAGCGACCGATCGTGTGGGGAACTGCCACGGGCGCCGGGAATTATATTGGCTTTGCGCGCGGTTCCCTCAGAACCGCGCGCGGGCCGGCGCGGCCGCGGCTCAGGGGGCCGGCAGGATGCCGACGTAGTTGCGGTAGTCGCCGCCGAGCACGGCGACCGAGTTGCTGCCCAGCCAGCGGTCGAGGATCTCGGCGTAGACGCGGCGGAAGTCGATGTCCCAGCGGACGTCGCCGCGGTCGCCCGACAGGGTCGGGTTGCCGACGAACGGATTGAGGTTCGGGGCCGGTCCCGTAGATGCCGCCTCGGATACCGCCGCCGAGGGCGAACATGACGCCGCCCTTCGCCATGGTCGGTGCCCTGGGTGCCGTTCTCGCCGACGCGGCGGCCGAACTCCGAGAATGTCAGGAGCGTGGTCTGGCCGATCAGCCCCTGGTTCTGCATGTCGGTGTAGAACGCCGTGATCGCGCCGTCGATGGTCGCCATCAGGCTCTGGTAGGCGCCAGTCGCCTGGCTCCCGGTGCCCTGCTGGGCGTGGGTGTCGTAGCCGCCGGTCTGCACCCAGAACACCTTGGTGCCGATGCCGCGGACGATGGCGCCGGCGACCGCGCGCAGGGCGTTGCCCAGGCCGGTGTTCGGATAGGTCGCGGTCGGTGCGTACTGCGCCACCGTGGCGACGCGATCCATGGTGGCGAACGCGCCCTGCGCCGAGGCGTTGACGAACGCCAGGTGCGGCCGGTTGACCGGCACGTGCGACGAGATGCGGGTCGCGGAGGTACGAGCGAAGCCCTGGTCGGGCGTGCCGCTGTTCGGGCTCGAGAACGCGTACTGTGCCGGGCTCGGAATCGACGGCACCGAGACCGTGCGGGCGATCATCGTCCGCGGCATTTCGCGGTTGGTGTTCCAGCCGATCAGCGGATCGACCGGCGACGGCAGCGTGTCCAGGTAGCGGCCGAGCCAGCCAGGGCCCTGCGGCGCCGAGATGCTCGCCGTCGACCAGATGTCGGTGCCGAGGAAGTGCGACCGGCTCAGATTCGGATAGCCGGTGCGCTGGACGATGGCGAGCCGGCCCTGGTTGTAGATGTTGCGCAACCCGGCGAGGTTGGGGTGCAGACCGATCGCGTTGCCGCCGCCGTCGGAGCCGACCTGCAGCACCGAGCCCGGCGGAATCGCGATGGTCGGACGGCGCGAGTAGTAGAACGCGTCGCCGTAGGGGATCACCGTGTTCAGCGAGTCGTTGCCGCCGCCCAGATACAGCACCACCAGATTGCGGGAGGCGGCACCCTGGGCCTGGGCCACGTCCGACAGGAACGCCGGCGCGGCGAAGCCCCAGGTGAAGGCGGCGACGCCGCCCTTGACGAAATCACGTCGTGTGAATGCCATAACGCCTCAAACCAGCTGGTAGTACGACGAGCCCAGCACCAGGTGCATGACCCCGGCGACCTTGGTGCGGAGCTCGTTGTCGGACGCCGTCCAGTTCGTGCCGGCGCGAAGGTAGGCGAGCAGTTCGTTGTACGACTGCGGTTCCAGCGTCGCCGGCGACAGGCGCTCCATGACGAACGACATCACGCCCTGCGGCGTCTGCGCGAACGGCCGCGCTTCGTTGCGCAGGTTGATGCGCTGGTTGGTCGTGAGCGACGCCGCGTAGTTCATCCGGTTCAGCATCGCGCCGGTGGAGAACCAGCCCTGGCCGAGATCCCAGCCGTTCACGTCGGGCGGCTCGAAGAGCGACTGCCCCATGTTCAGCATCGGATTCAGCGAGGAGTCGACCGAGTAGCCGGCCCAGCCGGTCTCCTTGATCGAGCGGACGACGTACTCGACCGGCCAGGAGTAGCGGGCGAAGACCGCCGCCGGATCCCAGAACTCCGGCGACGACAGGATGGCGTGCACCACCCAGCGCATGTTGTAGCCGGACGAGTAGTAGAGGCCGGCCATGGTGTCGACCCACGGCTGCGGCGGCTCGACGACCTCGCTGATGAAGTAGGCCCACAGCTTGCGCACCAGGCGCGGCCCGGTGGCCGGGTGGGCACACACGGCGTTGATGAAGTCGATGCCTTCCTGCTCGCCGTTGGCGGCGATGGCGCCGCTGCCGTTCGAGTAAATCGGGAAGGTGAAGTCCTTGGTCGTGTTGTCGTGCCGGTTGGCGCGGAACTCGTAGCGGTAGTAGTAGGCGCCGCTCGGGCCGAAGCGGGTGAGGTTCCAGCCGGTGAAGACGCGGGCCGCCGCCTTGACGTCGTCCTCGTTGTAGGGCGCCACGCCCATGGTGAAGAGCTCCATGATTTCGCGGGCGTAGTTCTCCTGCGGTCGGGTGGCGATGTTGTCGCGGCCGTCCAGCCACACCAGCATCGCCGGGTCCTTCGAGATGGCGATCAGCAGGTCGCGGAAGTTGCCCAGGGCGTGCTCGCGGAGCAGTTCGAGCTGCCCCTTGGTGCCGTCGCGATCCTCGGCCGGCTTGGCGGCCAGCATCCGCGTCGCCTCGGTGCCGTCGTAGGCGCCGGCGATCTTCGTGTAGGCGGTCGCGAAGTGGTTGTGCCAGAAGAGCGCCATCTTCTCCTGCAAAGGGCGCTCGGAGTGGACCATCCGGAACAGCCAGCGCTGGCGGGCGTCGGTGATGTTCAGGTGCGGCGCGAAGGTGCCGCGGGTCGTCACGCTGACGTAGCCGGCCTGGCCGATGCGGCTGTCGACGTCGTCGGGGATCTGCTCGAAGTTGGTCAGGAGGTCGATGGTGCCGCGGACGCCGATCTCCGCATAGAAATCGATCTCGTTCGGGCTGCCGCCGAAGCCGGCGCGCCGGAGGAGGTGCTCGATCTGCTGTTCACGTCGTCCCATGCGAAGACCTTCCTGACACGCCGCCCCCGACCACCCGGCACCATCCGCCGTGTCCCCTAATCGGACCCTGGCCAGCCGTTCCACATCACAGCCGTATGCGCCCGCGCGGCGGTGAAGCCGAGCCATCGCAAAGCGCGTGCCCATGAGGTTCGACCTCAAAGCACGCGCCGCGTAGGCTTTACCGAGGGTTTTGCCGCCTCGCGCCGTGGCTGGCTCAGGGGGCGGTTACGAAACTGTAAGGATACGCCTCAATCCCGGCGGTGGCGAGCCCGAGCCAGCCGAGCATTTTCTTCGAGCCTTCGGCACTTCTTGCACGGTTCGGCAGCGGGTGGATATAGTCCGCGCAGCCTCAACAATCCATGCCCTGGAGCCAACACTACGACCCTTTCGGTGCGTGGCCGGTATCGACCGCCGTCGCCGCACTCCCTGTCGTCACCCTGTTCTTCGTCCTGGTCGCGCTGCGCGCCCGCGTCTGGGTGGCGGCCCTGGCCGGGATGCTCGTGGCGATCGGGCTGGCGTTGCTGGCCTTCGACATGCCGCTGCCGCTCGTCGGCGGCGCCGTGCTCGCCGGCTGGGTGTTCGGCCTGTTCCGGATCGCGTGGATCATCGTCGCGTCGATCTTCCTCTACCACGTCGCCGTCGAGACCGGGCAGTTCGCGGTCATGAAACGATCGATCGCGCGCCTGTCCGCCGACCGGCGGATCCAGGCGGTGCTGATCGCGTTCTGCTTCGGCGCCTTCCTCGAGGGCACGGGCGGCGGCGGGGCGCCGGTGGCCATCGCCGGCGCGTTCCTCATCGGCCTCGGCTTCCGGCCGTTCGATGCCGCGGTGCTGTGCCTCATCGCCAACACCGCGCCGGTGGCGTGGGGCGGCGTCGGCAACCCGATCCGCACCCTGGTCGGCGTCACCGGCCTGGACGAGTGGCAGCTCTCGGCGATGGCCGGCCGCATCCTGCCGCCGTTCTCGCTGATCCTCCCCATCTGGCTGGTGCGGACGATGACCAGCTGGCGAGGCACCTTCGAAGTGCTGCCGGCGCTCCTCGTGTCGGGCGCGTCGTTCGCGGCGATGCAGTTCTACTGGTCGAACTACCGCGACGCCGGCCTGGTGGACGTCACCTCGGCCCTGTTCTCGCTCCTCGTGACGGTGCTGTTCCTGAAGGTCTGGTCGCCGCGGAACATCGAGCGCGTGGCCCCGCCGGAAGCGGGCAGCGCGGCGGCGGCGGAATCCGAAGCGCTCCTCGGCGGCCCCACGCTGTCGGCTGGGCAGATCCTCAAGGGCTGGTCGCCGTTCATCGTCGCCTCGGTCTTCATTTTCGCGACCGGCCATCCGGCGACGAACAAGTACCTGCGGTCCAGCGCGCTCGCGGTGCCGTTGCCGGTGCTCCACAACCAGGTGCTGAAGGTCGCACCGGTGGCGCCGGTGCCGACGCCCGAGGCTGCGGTCATGGACCTCAACGTGTTCGCGTTGCCCGGCACGGCGGTGGTCGTGGCGACGTTCCTGGTCGCACCGTTCCTCGGCATGGGCTTCGGGCGCACCGCCGCCGTCTTCGGCCGGACCGTCCGGCAGCTGATCCCGTCGCTCACGGCGATCTCGTCGATGGTCGGCCTCGCCTACGTGACCAAGTACGCCGGCATGGACGCGGTGCTGGGATTGAGCCTGACACGCACCGGCTGGATCTACCCGTTCTTCGGCACCCTCCTCGGCTGGATGGGCGTCGCGCTCACGGGCACCGACGCCGGCTCGAACGCGCTGTTCGGCAACCTGCAGAAGGTGACGGCCGAGCAGCTCGGCCTGAGCCCGGTGCTGATGGCCTCGGCCAACACCACCGGCGGCGTGATGGGCAAGATGATCGACGCTCAAAGCATCGTCGTCGCCAGCGTCGCGACGCACCAGGAAGGCAAGGAAGCGGCGATCTTCAAGGCGGTCTTCTGGCACAGCCTCACGCTGGCGTCGCTGGTCGGCCTCCTGGTGATGCTCTACGCCTACGTCTGGCCGTGGGTCGTCCCCACCGGACATCACCCCTGATCGCCCGTCGGCACAAGGAGCGGCTCGTGACCATCACCCTGACCCACCGCCATCTCGTCATCGCGGCTCTCATTGCCATTCCGGTCGGCTTGTTCGCGGCCCAGGCCGTGCCGCAGACGCCGCCCCGGCCGACCGGACTCAAGCCGGCCACGCCAGCCGCGGCCGCCGCGGCCGACCCGATGCTGGCCCGCTTCGCCAAGGTCAGCCCGGCCAACATTTCGGACGCGATGGACCAGGTCGGCGGCGGCCGCGGCTTCCTCGATCACGACGTGCGGCCCTACGTCACCGGCGCCTTCGTCGGCCGGGCGGCGACGTCGCTGCTGCGGGCTGTGCCGGCCGATCAGTCGACGCCGGCGACGGCGGCCAAGCACTCGGTCGAGATGATCGACGCCGCGAAGCCGGGCGACGTCGGCGTGCTGGTGATGGAGGGCTCGCTCGACGTCGCCGCCCTGGGCGGCCTGATGGGCACCGCCGCCAAGGTCCGCGGCATGGCCGGCATGGTGATCGACGGCGCGGTCCGCGACGTGCGCGAGATCCGCGCGCTCGGCCTGCCGATCTACGCGCGGTCGATCTCGCCGGCGAACGCCGTCACGCGCTACGCCAGCGTCGCCAACCAGATCCCCGTCAAATGCGCCGGGGTGACGATCACGCCCGGCGACATCATCGTCGCCAGCGAAGAAGGCGTCGTCGCCGTGCCCAAGGACAAGGCCGAGGCCGTGCTCAAGCGGGCCGAGGAGATCGCCCTGCGCGAGCAGCGCATGCTGCCGCTGATCCGCAAGCACAAGTCGGTCGGCGAAGCGATCAAGGCCTACAACTGGATCTGAGCACGGCTGACGACCTCCAACGACCAACTACCAAGGGCCAACTTCCAAGGCACTCCCAACTCCCAACGTCCAAGGCTCGGTCGCCGCAAGATGGTCATCGTCCACGTGCACGTGAAGGTCGTTCCGGACGGGATCGAGGCGTTCCGCGAGGCATCGCTCGCCAACGCGCGCGCCAGCGTCCAGGAGCCTGGCGTGGCCCGCTTCGACGTCATCCAGCAGGACGACGACCCGACGCGCTGCGAGCTGATCGAGATCTACCGGACGCCCGAGGCCGCCGCCGCGCACAAGGCGACGGCCCACTACGCCACCTGGCGCGACGCGGTGGCGCCGCTGATGGCCGAGCCGCGCTCGAGCACGAAGTACCGCGCCATCTTCCCCGAGACGCTGTGAGCCCGCGGTGACGCGCGGTGAGCACGCCGGGCGCCTTCGAGCTCGCCACCGCCGGCGCGCATCGTCTTCGGCGCCGGCAGGGCGCGCGAGCTGCCGGCGCTCATCGCTGGCCGGCGCACGCTGCTCGTCACCGGGCGCCGCGGATCGCCGATCGCCGATCGACGCGGCGCACCACGTCCGCGTCGAGGGCGAGCCGACCGTCGACGACGCCCGCCGCGCGGCGGCGTTCACCGACGTCGAGCATCGTGGTGGCCATCGGCGGCGGATCCGCGCTCGACCTCGGCAAGGCCGCGGCGGCGCTGATCGCCAACGGCGGCGATCCGCTGCGCTATCTCGAGATCATCGGCGACGGGCAGCCGCTGGCGCGGCCGTCGCTGCCGTGCATCTGCGTGCCGACCACCGCCGGCACCGGATCCGAGGTGACGCGGAACGCGGTCCTCGGCTCGCCGGCGCACGGCGTCAAGGCCAGCTTGCGCAGCCCGCAGATGCTGCCGGCGGTGGCGCTGGTCGATCCCGAACTGACCTACGACTTGCCACCGGCGCTCACCGCCTCGACCGGCCTCGACGCCCTGACGCAGGTCATCGAGCCGTTCGTCAGCGCGCGCGCCAACGCCTTCGTCGACGCCATCTGCCGCGACGCCATCCCGCGCGTCATCGCCGCGCTGCCCGCGGCGTGCGCCGGCGATCGCGCCGCCCGGGCCGAGATGGCCTACGCCAGCCTGTGCGGGGGACTGGCGCTCGCCAACGCCGGCCTCGGCGCCGTGCACGGCTTCGCCGGACCGATCGGCGGCCGCTTCCCGGCGCCGCACGGCGCGGTGTGCGCGGTGCTGCTGCCGCACGTGGTGGCGATCAACGCGGCGCGCACCGGGGATCCGAAGTTCGCCGAGCTGGCGGCGATGACCGGCGACCTGGCCGCCTTCGTCGCCCAGTTCGACCTGCCGCCGCTGTCCGCCTACGGCCTCACCAGCGGCCGACGTGCCGGCGGTCGTCGCGCAGGCGAAGCAGGCCAGCTCGATGAAGGCGAACCCCGTCGCGCTCGACGACGACGCGCTCGCCGAGATCCTGCTCGCGCGCGTCTGAGCGCGCTCGAACTCCCAACTCCCACTTCCAGCGCTCCAAGGAGCTGCCAACCCCCAACGGCCAACCTTGCGGCCGACCTCTGAAGCCGAGGCCGGCTTGGGAGTTGGGAGTTGGGAGTGCCTTGGAAATTGGCGGTTGGAGGTTGGGAGTTCGAAGAAGGGCCCACGCGCGACGGTCGTCGCGCACAGGCCCCCTTCACGCAGCTAGAAGTCCAGCTTCAGCGCCAGCTGCAGGATGCGGTTGTCGCCGTTCAGGCGTGGTGATCTGCCCGACCGTCGGCGAGCCGATGTTGGCGTTCGGGAACCCGAAGTACGGCGTGTTGGTCAGGTTGAACGCATCGAGGCGGACCATCAGGTTCGACGTGCCGACGAAGCCGAAGCGCCGCGTCAGGGACGCGTCGATGTTCTTCTGGCCCGGCGAGTAGAGCACGCCGCGGCCGACGTCGCCGTAGGTGTTGGCCGGCGGCGCCACGAACGCCGTCGGATCGAACCACATCGCGCGATCCGGATCGTCGAGCTCGCCCGAGCCGATGCGGTTCGGCCAGCTCGGCGCGCCGTTGTTGACGCCGGTCTGCAGGTTGACGTTGAACGGACGGCCGCCCTGGAAGGTGGCGATGCCCGACAGCTGCCAGCCGCCGACGATCTGGCCGAGGATGCCCTCGCTCAGCATCGGCTTGTCCGGACCGAACGGCAGCTCGTAGACGCCGCTGAACACCAGCCGGTGCCGCACGTCGAAGCCCGACGGCCCCTTGCCGGCGTTCAGGTTGGTGACGGTCTGCGGGCCGCCCGTGCTGCCGCCGCCGCTCGCCGCCGAGCCGCCGTAGTCGAGCGACTTCGACCAGGTGTAGCTGGTGAGGAACTGGACGCCGTTGGTGAACCGGCGCTGCACCTTGAGGATGCCGGCGTGGTAGGTCGAGCGGTTGCGCGGATCGAACAGGATCATGTTCGAGATGTTGCTCAGCTCGGGGATCAGCCGGCGCGACGCCTGCGTGCCGGTGCCGGGCTGCACCTCGTTCGGGTTGTAGCCGAACACCAGGTGGGTGCCCTTCGAGCCGATGTAGCCGACTTCGACCATGTAGTTGGTGAAGAGCGCCCGCTCGAGGCCGAGGTGCCACTGCTGCGTGTACGGCGTCTCGTTCTCGAACGAGTGGCCGAGCACGCGTGGGTTGGCGGCGTTCAGCTCCGCGGTGGTCCGCGGCTGGACCGTCTGCGATCGGCGCGAACGGCTGCGAGATCAGCGGCACGGTTCGAGTAGTTGAGCGGGTTGGTCTCGGTGCTGAAGTTCTGGCTGATCGCGTACGGCACCTGCAGGCCGATCATGTTGCCGGCGGCGTGCGGCATCGGGAAGTAGGTGATGCCGTAGCCGGTGCGCAGCACCGTCGTGGCGTTGCCGGAGATGTCCCAGGCGAGGCCGATGCGCGGCGCCAGGTTGCCGTACTGCGTCTTCTTGTTGGCGGAGCGGCTCGCGCCATCCTGACCGGCGTAGATGAAGCGCTTGCCAACCGCGTCGTAGTTGGTCAGGCGATCCTCGCGCTCGACGCCCGGCGTGAAGATCTCGTAGCGCAGGCCGGCGTTGACGGTGATGTTGTTGCGCAGCTTGAAGTCGTCCTGGATGAACATCCCGTGCTCGTGGACGTCGAGGACGTAGGTCCGCTCCAGGAAGCCGCGCGAGCCGTTGTTGACGTAGCCGAGGAGCAGCGTCGCCAGGCCATTGCCGCCGGTGTTGTTGACCGGGTTGTTGACGAAGTTGCGGCCGATGTTCAGGTTGCTGCGCGTGTTGTCGTGGGTCAGCGGCGACGGCGTGCGCCACACCCAGCGGTAGCCGACCTTCAACTGGTGACGGCCGCGGACGTGGACGAGCGCGTCCTCGAACTGGTAGTGCACCTGCTTCGGGTTGACCGGCAGGAACGCCGGACCGCCGGACAGGCCGGTGTAGTCGGCGATGTTGAGGTTCGGCAGGCCGGTCGTGATCTCGTTGACGTTGATGCCCTGGATGCCGAGCGACGTCGCCGCCTGGGTGCCGTAGTCGGACTGGGTCGTGAACGGCAGCGTGCGGGCGTAGCCGAAGCGGAACTCGTTGACGAAGCCCGAGCCGATGATCTTCGTGTGGTTGAAGGCCAGGCCGTGCGTCGTCAGGCGCGTGTTCTGGATGCCGGCGACGAAGGGCCCGAGGTCGAAGCGGGCCGCCGCCTGCTCGGGCGTCGGCAGGCAGCAGGCCGCCTGGCCCTGCGGCGCGTCGAGCTTGAACTTGCCGTAGGTGAAGCGGACGAAGAACGAGTCGCTGTCCGACAGCCGGTGATCGACGCGGCCGGTGACCTGGTTCTCGGTGACCTCACGGTTGGCGGTGTTCAGGTAGTTGTTGACGTTGCCGGGCTGGTTCGGCTCGGGATAGATGCTGGCGACGTTGTGACCGACCTGGTTGATCCGGTTCTGCGGAATGATGTTGCCCGGGAACGGATCGCGCAGGAACCCGCCCGGGCCTGGCCGGAGTCTCGGCCGCGTCGTCAGCGGATCGTAGATGACGATGAGCGCGCCGGTCGTCGGCGTTGCGGAAGTCGCTGAAGTCGCCGTTGCGCTGCGCCGCGGTCGGCACCGTGTTGACGAACGACAGGCCGCGCGTCTCCTTCAGGCCCGAGTAGTCGGCGAAGAAGAAGGTGCGGTTGGTGCCCTTGTAGCCCGGCAGGTTCAGCGGACCGCCGATGGCACCGCCGAACTGGTGACGGCGGAGGGGCGCCTTGGGCACCTCGCTGCCGTCGGCGCGGACCCGCTGCGCGAAGTAGTTGTGCGCGTCGAAGACGTCGTTGCGGATGAAGTCGAAGACGGTGCCGCGGAACTCGTTCGAGCCCGACTTGGTCGACACCGAGACGACGCCGGCGCCGCGGCCGAACTCGGCCGAGAAGACGCCGTTCAGGACCTTGAACTCGCGCACCGACTCGACCGACGGCGAGACGATGACGGTGTTGAAGGTGAACTCGTTGTTGTCGATGCCGTCGACGAGCCAGCCGTTGGTGTTGGCCTGCTGGCCGAGGGCGTTGAAGTTGGAGGCGCCGCGCGGGTTGAAGGTGCTGGCGCCGGAGAGGTTCTCGCCCTGCTGGCCCGGCGTCACGCCGGGGACGAGGTAGACCAGCGACGCGAAGTTGCGGCCGTTGAGCGGCAGCTCGCGGATCGACTTCTCCTCGATGACCGTGCCGACCTCGGACGACTCGGTCCTGACCAGCGGCGCCGCCCCGATGACGGTGGTCACTTCCGTCAGCTGGCCGACCTCGAGGCTGGCGTCGACGCGGGCGCGGTCGTTCACCTGGACGGTGATGCCCTGGCGGACGTACTTCTTGAAGCCGGTCAGCTCGACCTCGACTTCATAGCTGCCGGGGTTGAGGAACGGGGCGCGTGTAGGCGCCGTTCGCGTCGGTGACGACGGTGGTGACGGTCTGTTTGCCGACTTCCTTGATGGCGACGGTGGCGCCCGGCACCACCTGGCCTTGCGTGTCAGAGACCGTCCCGACGATCGATCCCGTCGTGACCTGGGCGGACACCGTCGCCGCCGTACAGATGGCTGCAACGAGCCACGCGAGCAGCCGAACCCTTCGCATGTGCACTCCTGACTGGGATCCGCGGCGCGAACAAATTCGCGTCTCGAATCAACCACTGTCCGTTTCTGAGAAGGGCAGAGTGTATTACGCCGCGCCAGCGCCGTGTCAAGACACGGAACAAACGTGGACAAGCAAGTCGGTTACGCGAGTCGTTCGGTGGTCGACCAAAGTGCGGAATACGAACGCACGTGCGTCCTCCGCTGACTCCGTCCTTGGTCGTCTCGGGTCCTCCGCTCAACCAGAGGCGCCCGAAGCCGAAGATGGCGTCGGCGGGTTCGGGCTCGCCCTGGTACTGCCGCAGGACGATCCGGGCCGCCAGCCAGGCGCCGGCCAGGCCGGTCGCCGCCCAGCCCGAGCGCGAAGAGATGGTGCGGGAAGTTGCGATGGGCGCCGGCAATGGGCAGCCCGTCCCGGCCGGTGACGCGCGTCGCCGTCCAGGCGTAGGCCGCCTGGATGCCCGACACGGACGGGTGGCGCAGCGACCACTCGTACATCAGCTGCCCGGTCCGCTGGACGAGGGCCTGCTCGGCGAGCCGCGCCGCTACCGGCGGCTGGTCGCCACCCTGGATGACCACGCGACCGCCCTTGGTCAGCGATGCGGCGAGCGGCGCCGCCGAGGCTGCGGACCACCGCGTCGGCGGGGACGGCCCGACGCATCGCTGCCGGCAGCTCCTCGGTGACCACGACGTAGGTGTGGTCGACGCGGACGTGCCGCTGCAGGGCGGCCACGAGCGGCCGCGGCGCGCCGGTGGCGAGGACGACCGCCTTGGCCCGGACGGTGCCCTTGGCGGTCACCACCTCGACGCCGGTCCGGGTGTGCCGGACCTTGGTCGCCGGCGACAGCTCGAACAGCCGCGCCCCGGCGGCGGTCGCGACGTCGACCAGCGCGCGGACCGTCTGCCAGGGATCGATCACGCCTTCGCTGCGCGTCTTCAGCGCGCCGCGGACGAGGTCGGCGCCACTCTCCGTCGCGGCGCGCCGCGCCGGCAGCCAGACGGCGTCGAGTCCGGCCGCGAGGCGGGCGGCCCGCTCGCGCTCGAGCGCGGCGGCCGCGTCGGGCGTCGCCGCGATGACCAGGGCCTCGCGCGGCTCGGGCGCCAGCTTCGGACCGAGGCGGCGGAGGAACGCGGCGACGTCCAGGGCCGCCTTGCGCGAGGCTTCGTAGGCCCGCCGCGCGTCCTTCAGCCCGAGCGCCGCCTGCAGCGCGAGGAAGTCGACGCCCGGCGTTTCGAGCAGCCAGCCGGCATCCAGGGCGGCCCGGTCGCCGATGCGCTCGGCTTCGAGCAGCACCACGCGGACGCCGGCCCGCGCGAACAGCGAGGCCGTCAGGCAGCCGGTCAGGCCGCCGCCGACGACGACGACGTCGGTCTCGAGGTCGCCGGCCAGGCGCGTGGCCGGCGCCGGACGGCGCCCCACCCGGTCGAGCCAGTAGGACGTGCCGAAGGCCGTCCCCCCGGTCGGGCCGTCGGGGCCGGGCGGGCGGACGAGGGCGAACGGACCGCCTTGGCGGTGTGGGATCGGCTGCTCACGTCCGCATCTTGGCGACGGCCCGTCGCATCGCCTGGCCGGTGGCGGCGCAGGCGGCGTCGTCGTCGAGCGCGTTCAGCGCCGCGTTGAAGGGTTCGGCGCGCACCGGGCCGTCGTAGCCGATGCGGGCGAGCGCCGACAGGAAGAGGCCGGCGTCGATGACGCCGGTCGTCGCCGGCAGCTCGCGCTGGTTGTCGACGAGGTATTCGAGCGGGGTCTTCTGGGCGTCGTTGAGATCGACCGCGACGACGTCCCGTGCCGTGACGGAGAGCAGTTCCGCCTCGCCCTCGCTGGCCGTGAACCAGTGCCACGAGTCGAGCACGAAGCCGACGTTCCTGGTCGGGATCTCGGCGAACAGCTCCCTGGCTTCGGCCATCGAATGGACGAAGGCGTGGCGCGGCCGCCGGTGCAGGCTCGGGGTGCCGACGTACTCGAGCCCCAGCCGCAGCCCCTCGCCGTCGAGGATCTTCGCCACCTCGGTGTAGCGGGCCACGTGCAGCCGGAAGTTCTTCACGTAAGGCACCGTCTCGCTCGACGGGCTGATCCACGTGCTGATCCGGGTCACGCCGGCGCGCTTCAGGCCGGCGGCGAGCGCCGGCAGGGTCTTCAGCTCCTGCTCGTGCGTCGCCGCGTCCGCGCGCACGCCGTTGGGCAGGCCAGCGGCGCCCCACACCAGCTTCTTGCCGGCCATGTCGTCGCGCAGGCGGGACAGGTCGTCGGCCGACATCGCGGCCAGCTCGGGGCCGCGCGCCTCGACCGATTCGAACCCGTGCCGCGACGCCAGGGCGTTGACGTCCGCCTGCGTCCTGGCGTTGACGCCGATGAAGCCGCAGATCAGGTTGATGGTGAAGGCGCGGGCCGGCGCCTGGGTGGTCGCCGGAGATGCCACGGACCGGTCCTGGGCGGCCGCGCCGCGAGGGGCCAGCGGAACCAGCGCGGCCACGCTCGATTGGGCGAGGAAATCGCGGCGGGTCATGACCCGGACAGCTTACCTCAGCGTCCTGCGGCGCCCGGCGACGGCCGGCGTGGAATCACGAGCAGGACGTCGCTGACCGTGCGGGCGCCGGTCGGATCGGACGGCTGGTTCACGATAGTGCCCGCGATGACCATGGTCGTGGACCCGCCACCGTCGAGGTTGAGGGCGTCGGTCAGGCCGATCCGGCGGGCCAGCCGCTGCAGCTCGACCATGGTCATGCCGGCGCTGACGTCGGGCTGCCGGCCATCGACCGTGACCAGCCACGCGTAGCCCTTGCCGTCGATGCCGAACATCGTGCGCGGGTGGCGGCCGAGAAAGCCGCTGGCGAGGTGCTCGGCATCCCAGCCGCGGACGTCCGCGTTGCCGCGGCGCAGGAGACCGGCGCCGCTGACGACGTCGAGCGCCGCCCGCCAGCGATCCGCCGCCTGTCCGCTGGCCGGCTTCCACGTCTCCCGCACCGTCACGCGTTCGCCCGGCGCCAGGCGATCGAGCGGCGCCGGCGGCGTCAGCCCACCATAGGAGAGCACCAGGCCGCGGCGCGGGATCGGCGTCTTGCCGACGTGCCAGCGTCGCTCCTTGACCGTGTAGGCGCTCCCGCCCGACGACTCCAGGACCCATTCGATGCCCGTCGGCGCGGTGTCGCTGTCCGGGCCGTAGCGAGGCGTGTAGAGCATCAGCGCCCCGACCGCGCGCGTCGTGTCGACGCCGTCGACGGGAATGCTCCCGCCGCGTTCGACCACGGCGGAGATCGACACGCCGGCGCGATCGAAGAGCCACGCCGGCTTGCCGCCGCGGTCGTCGCGGACCAGCGCGGCCGCCGCCCGGCCGAGCGTACCGTCGCTGACCAGCTCGCCGTCGACGCGCAGCGGCCCGATCGGATCGCCGTTGTGCAGCGCGAAGAAGCCGGCGTTGACGGCCGCGATCGCCTGGCGCCGCCGCGCCGCCGAGAGCACCGTGGCACGACCCTGCCGGTTGCCGAGGGCGAGGTCGGTGGTCAGGTCGACCTGAGCAAGGTCGAGCCGGAGCAGCTGGACGGAGACGGGGGCACGCGGATCGAGCAGGCCCGGATCGGCGAGCGTGAAGTGGACGACGCCCGGCGCGACGGGGCGTCCGGTCCCCAGCCCGGGCACGGTCTCCTGCGCTGCGGGCGCGATGGCGACCGCGGCGATCAGCGTGGCGATCCTGATGCAGGCGGCGAGCATGCTCACCGTCCTACTATATGGGGATGAAGCCGGCCTTGCCCCCGCTCGGTCCATCGATGGACGAGGTGACGGAAGCGGCGCGGCGCATCAAGCCGCACGCCTACCGGACCCCCGTGCTGCACTCCACCTCGCTCGACGTGCGCGCCGGCGGCGCCGTCTTCCTCAAGTGCGAGAACCTGCAGCGCGTCGGCGCCTTCAAGTTTCGCGGCGCGCTGAACGCCATCGCGGCGCTGCCCGAGGACGTGCGGGCCCGCGGCGTCGTCGCCTACTCCTCCGGCAACCACGCCCAGGCCGTCGCCCGCGTCGGCCAGCTCCTCGGCGTCCGCACGACCATCGTGATGCCGGCCGATGCGCCGGCGATCAAGCGCGAGGCGACGGCGGCCTTCGGCGCGCGCGTCATCCTCTACGACCCGGCCACCGAATCGCGCGAGGCGATCGCCGACGAGCTGCTGCAACAGGAGAACGCCACGCTGATCCCGCCGTTCGATCACCGCGACGTGATCGCCGGCCAGGCGACCGCGATCCTCGAGCTGCACGAGGACGTGACCGGGCTCGATGCGGTCGTGGTGCCGTGCGGCGGCGGCGGGCTGCTCTCGGGCACCGGCATCGTCACCAAGGCGCTGGCGCCCGGCTGCAAGGTGATCGGCGTCGAGCCCGAGCTCGGCGACGACGCCACGCGGTCGTTCCGGACGCAGACGCTGCACACCGTCCGCAACCCGGCCACCATCGCCGACGGCACGCGCACGCCGTCGCTCGGGACGCTGACCTTCCCGCTCGTCCTCTCCTACGTCGACGACATGCAGACGGTGTCCGAGGCCGCCATCATCGAGGCGGTGCGGGTGCTCTTCTACCGCCTGAAGATCGTCGTCGAGCCGTCCGGCGCGCTCGGCGTCGCCGCGCTGCTCTCCGGGGCGATCACCGGCTTCAACCGGATTGGCGTGGTGCTGTCCGGCGGCAACATCGACGGATCGACGATGGCCGCGATCCTGAGCACCGAGGCGCCCGCCGTCAAGTCGGCGCACGCCTGACCCGCACGATCCGGGCGCGTTCCCGCTCGTTACCGCGGGCCGAAGCCGGGCAGGAAGGCGTAGACGCGGACCTCGCCGACGTGATCGGCCGAGACCGCCTCGAGGTGTAGCAGCGGGTCCGCCTCCAGGCGCGACGACGAGCGGGACGTAGACGTCGGGCGGGTAGAACCCCTGGTGCACCAGGATCCGCTGCACGCCCATCTCGGTGAGCGCGACGGTGGCGTCCCGGCTCGGCAGCGTCCGCAGCGCCCTGATCAGCGCGATGTAGCGCGGCGAGTAGTGACCGCTGTAGCCGTTGACGAGCGGCTGCCAGTGCCACGTCGACGCGTACATGTAGAACGGGTCGTGGAGCGGCAGCGCCGCCGGGTTCGGCGTCGGCAGCTCCAGCGTCACCAGCTTGGGCTGGGTCGCGAGCCACTGGTAGACCGGCGGCGGCTTGACCGGCAGGCGCTCGACGGCCAGCGGGCCGTTGGCGTACTCGACCAGGATCAGGCACACCGACGCCGCGACCAGCGTCGGGCCGGCCCGCGGCCAGCGCTGGGCGGCGCGGGCCAGCCCGATCGAGGCCAGCACGCCGAGCGTCAGCTGCACGAGGATGGCGAGGCGGGCCGGCGCCCGCAGCGCCCGCAGCGCCGAGACGTGCTCGCGCGCCAGCGTGAACGTGACGCCGTTGGTGCCGAGCGCCATGTCCCCGGCGACGACGAGCGAGAGCCCGTAGGCGACGGCCGTCGCCGTCGTCGGCGGCGCCAGCGCGACGCCGGCGAGCACGACCGGCGTGATGCCGGGAAACAGCTCGGTCTCCCCTTCTCCCTCGTGCGAGCAGGACGCCGTGATAGAGGACGCTGTCGCGGGTGACGGTGAGGAAGCTGGCTGGTCGTCGCGCTGTAGCGGGAGGTCTCCGCCAGCGAGCGATCGCCGAGTCGTTCCCTCGCGTAGGCGTAGGGCTGGGCGTAGGTGAGGGCGACCCCGGCGGCGATGACGGCGCCGCCGGCCAGACCCAGGAGCGCCGGTGCGGCCAGCCGGCCACGCCGCGCGATGAGGGTGACGACGCCGACCACGGTGAGGCCGATGACCAGGAACATCGCGTAGTACAGGCTGGACAGCAGCTGCAGCAGGATGGCGCCGGCACACAGGAGGCCGTCCCGCATCCGGCCGGTGTCGAGCAGCCGGTGCCACGCCCAGAACGCCAGCGGCATCCACTGCGCCCACTGCAGCTCGAGGTGCTGGAGGTGGACGCGGCGGTAGGTCGAGAAGGCGAACACCAGGCCGGCGACGATCGCCGCGCCGCGGTGGCCGGACAGCCGGGCGGCCAGCAGGTAGGCGAAGAACGCCGACGTCACGATCCCGACCAGGATCAGCACGTTGGCGACGGCGTTCGGGCCGATGCCGAGGGCGATGAAGGGTGCGCCGATGACGCCCTGGAGCAGCACCGCGTCGGAGTAGGCCAGGGTCCGCCGGTCGGGCCAGAAGATGTTGCCGTCGAAGAGGTGCCCGGCGGCACCGAGCTGATGCGCGATCCAGCCCAGCCGCCACGCGGTGAACGGCGGATCGAAATGTGCCGGCGTCAGATCGGCCAGGCTCGTCGCCAGCGGCCATGTGAAAACGACACTGACAACCGTGTAAAGAAGGAATACACCGAGATCGGCCACCCACGGGCGGTCGAACCTCCCGTTCCAGAACGCCAGACGTGTTCATGCAGAAACGCGCAACATCGGTGGAGCATACGCAAGCGGGCTGCCAGCAAGCCAGCCCGTTCGCACGGCTGTGCCACTGTGCGAGCTGTTTGCATATAGTGGGACGGTGATGAATCGGCTGCCCCCCTCGGCCGTCTCACGGCGCGCCCTCGTCGGCCTGGCTGCGGGTGCCGCGAGCGCGGCGTTCGTGTTGCCGCGCCCGGCGTCCGCGACCGCGCGACCGCAGCCGGCGCCGGCCGCCGTCATCGAGCCGGTGCGCCCGGCGCGGCTCGCCCCCGGCGACGTCGTCGGGCTCGTCGATCCGGCCAGTGCCACCTGGGAGCCGATCGACATCGACGTCGTCGAGGACACGCTGGCCGCCCTGGGGCTGGTCGCCAAGCGCGGCGTGCACCTGCTCGATCGGCGCGGGTCGCTGGCCGGGACCGATCGCGATCGCGCCGCCGACGTGATGGCGATGTTCACCGACCCGTCCGTGAAGGCGGTGCTGCCCGTTCGCGGCGGCTGGGGCTGCGCCCGCATCCTGCCGCATCTCGATTTCGAGGCCATCAGGCGGAACCCCAAGGTGCTGATGGGCTACTCCGACCTGACGGCGCTGCTGCTGTCCATCCAGGCCCGCACCGGCCTGGTCACCTTCCACGGGCCGAACGGCGCCTCCGACTGGAACCCCACGTCGGCCGATTTCTTCCGGCGGGTCGTGCTGCAGGGCGAAGCCGTCACCTTCAGCAACCCGCGCGACAAGGGCGAGACGCTGGCGCAGACCGAGTACCGCATCAAGACGATCACGCCGGGCGTGGCCCGCGGCCGGCTGCTCGGGGGCAACCTGTCGGTGCTGACCGCGCTGCTCGGTAGCCCCTACCTGCCGGACTTCCGCGGCGCCGTCCTGTTTCTCGAGGACGTCAACGAAGCGCCCTACCGCATCGACCGGATGCTGACGCAGCTGTCCCTCGCCGGCGTGCTGAAGGGCGCGCGGGCCGTGGTGTGGGGCACGTGTCACGAGTGCGAGCCGGACGCCGGCTTCGGGTCGCTGACCATCCCCGATCTGCTCGACGATCACGTGAAGCCGCTTGGCGTGCCGGCCTGGCGCGGCGCCCTCGTCGGCCACATCGATCGCCAGTTCACGCTCCCCATCGGCGCCGACGTCGAAGTCGACGCGGTCGCCGGAACCATCCGCATGCTGGGCCCCGCGGTGCGATGAACACCGCCCGCCTTCGCACCATCGGCTGGTACCTGCTCGAGCAGGCCGGCCTGACGATCGTCGCTGCGGCGGCGACGCGGACCGGCGCCTATTTCGTCGGCACGGAAACGCACGTCTCGTGGCTGTGGCCGGCCACCGGCATCGGCCTGGCCGCGCTGACGCTGCGCGGGATCGGGGCCTGGCCGGCGCTGCTGCTGGGCGGCGTCCTCGGCCGCGGCGGCGCCGCGGAAGCCGTGTGGACCCTGGCCGCCGTGGATACGGCGCAGGCCGTCGCCGGCGCGCTCGTCCTGAAGGCGTGGCCCAGCTTCCGTGTCGACCTGTCGCGTCTCGTCGACGCCTTCGCCCTCGTCGTGGCCATCGTCGTCACCGCGATCGCCGGCGGCATGGTCGGCACCCTGGCGACGCTCGCCGTCGGTGCGCCGCTGTGGCCGTCGCTGGGCCGCGGCCTCTTGACGTGGATGGTCGGCACCGGCATGGGTGGCCTCCTGGTCGCGCCGCCGTTGATGTCGTGGTCGGGCTACCGCCGCCACGGCATGCCCTCGCCGGCCCGGCTGGTCGAGCTCGGCGCGCTGGTGCTGGCGCTCGCCTCGGCCGGCATGGTCGCCTACTTCGCCAGCGTCCGCGGCGATGTCCATTCCCCGCTCGAGTACCTGCCCTTCCCCGTCGCCATCTGGGTGGCGATGCGCTTCGGCGTCCGCGGCGCGACCGCGGCGACGCTGGTGGTGTCGGGCGTCGCCCTGGCCGGGCACGTGCTGCTCGAGCCGCCGGGCACGGCGGCGCCGAGCGAGCGCGAGACGCTGCTGATCCAGGTGTCGCTGGCCGTCGGCGCGCTGACCTCGCTGCTGGTCGGCGCCGTCACGACCGAGCGCAACGAGACGATGCGCGCCCTCGGCGAGAGCGAACAGCGCGCCACCGCGCTCTTCGCCCAGGCCCCGGACGCGATCTTCATGCTCGAGGGCGAGCCGCCGCACGTCGGCAAGGTGCTCGCCGCCAATCCCGCCGCCGGCGACATGCACGGCGTCGCTCCCGACGCGCTCGCCGGCCGCCACCTCGCCGACTTCCAGCGCGCCGGCCAGCGCGACGCCCTGCAGCAGGCGCTGGAAATGGCGCCGGAAGACGACCGCGTCCGCATCGAGCTGGCGCACGCGCGCGAGGACGGCGACGTGGTCGACATCGAGATGCACGCGCAGGCCTTCCGCGTCCGCGGCCATCGCTACCTGCTGGCGTTCGATCGCGACATCACCGAGCGCCGCCGCAACGAGGCCGAGAAGGCGGCGATGGAAGAGAAGCTGCGCGAGACGCAGAAGCTCGAGAGCCTGGGCCTGCTCGCCGGCGGCATCGCGCACGACTTCAACAACCTGCTGACCGGCATCCTCGGCCACGCCAACCTGGCGCGCCGCTCGACGGTGCCGAGCGAGATCGACGCCTGCCTCGAGCAGGTCGAGCAGTCGACCGAGCGCGCCGCCGAGCTGTGCGGCCAGATGCTCGCCTACGCCGGCAAGGGCCGGTTCGAGATCGGGCACGTCGACCTCAGCGCCGCGGTGCACGAGACGACGTCGCTGATCCGCGCCTCGATCGGACGCACCGTGCGCCTCGAGCTGCAGCTGTCGATGGGCCTGCCGATCGTGGAGGGCGACCTCACCCAGATCCGGCAGATCATCATGAACCTGGTGCTGAACGGCGCCGAGGCGAACGAAGGCAAGACCGGCGTGATCCGGGTCACCACCGGCGTCATGGACGCCGACGCCGGCTACCTGGCGTCGACGCACCTCTCGCCCGATCTGCCGGAAGGCCGCTACGTCTTCCTCGAGGTCGCCGACAACGGCCGCGGCATGAGCCCGGACACGCTGGCCCGCATCTTCGATCCGTTCTTCTCGACCAAGTTCACCGGGCGCGGCCTCGGCCTGGCCGCGGTGCTCGGCATCGTCCGGGCCCACAACGGCGCGCTCAAGGTCGAGAGCCACGAGGGCCTCGGCACCACGTTCCGCCTGCTGCTGCCGGCCTCGACGGTCGTCGCCAGCCCGCAGACGACCGTGGTCGAGCCGGCGCCCATCTGGCACGGCCGCGGCCTGGCCCTGGTCGTCGACGACGAGCCGTCGGTGCGGCACGTCGCGACGCGGATGCTGGTCTCGATGGGCCTCGACGTCGAGACCGCGGCCAGCGGCGCCGAGGCGGTCGAGATCCTGAGCGAGCGGCCGGCCGCGTTCACCATCGTCCTGCTCGATCTGACGATGCCGGGCTCACGCGGCGACGAGACCTATCGCGACCTGCGGGCCATCCGCGCCGACGTGCCGATCATCCTGATGAGCGGCTACAGCCACCAGGAAGCCTCGACGCTGTTCGAAGGCGAGGACCTGGCCGGCTTCCTCCAGAAGCCGTTCCGCCTCGAGAGGCTGCGCGAGCTGGTCCGCGGCGCGACCCTGACGCCCCCCGCCGTGGCGCCGGCGGCGACGATGACGGCCGGGCGCGGCCGATAGCTGCCAGTCACCGGGGCGCGGCGTCGCTCATTTCGCGATCGTGAGCGGCACCGAGATCAAGACCGGCGAGCCAGGCGCGGCCCGGACGCGATACAGCGTCTGCGGCAGCGCGTCGCCCTGGGTCAGCAGCCGTCCCTGGGCCGCGGCGTCCCGCTCGACGCCGGTATAGGCCTGGCCCACCCCGCCGACGAGCTCGAGACGCTCGGCCGCCGCCGCCCATTGCGTCTCCCACTGCGCGACGAGCGACGGGTCCAGGCGCTCGGCGTTGGCCGGCACCGTCACCTGGGGCAGCGGTTCGCTGGTCACCAGGATCGTCAGGCGCTCGCCGCGATAGTCGGGGCGCAGCGGCGTGAGCCGGAAGGCGGACTTGCCCGGCAGCTCGATCACCTTGCCGGCGCGCACCGAGTTGTCGCCGTCGCGCATCCGCTGCGTCGGGAAGATCAGATACGGGTCGCTGGTCGTGCCATCGGCGTACAGCTCGCGGTCGATGACGTAGAGATACCCCTCGCGCGGCGACTCGATGCTCAGGCGCACGCGATCGCCGGCCGCGAACGGCGTCTCGACCTCCACGCGCTCCGGCGTCCATTCGACAGTCTCCGGGCGGCTCTCCGTCTCCTGCACCAGCAGGCGCGACTCGGCGCTGTCGGACGCCTGCGATCGCCGCAGTCGCCACACCGTGATCCCGACGAGCTCGCCAGGCGCCGGCAGGGCAGCCGCGGACGGCTTGGCGGCAGCGGCCGGATCCGGCGGCGGCGGCGTGGCGACCCGATAGGCGGGCGCCTTCCGGGGGCGCGGCTTCGACGTGGAGGGGGCGCGCTTGCTCAGGAACTCGCTGTCCCACAGGCTCCGGGTGTCGCCCTGGGCGCCGACCGGCATGGACGACAGCAGGACCATCGACGCGACCGCCAGCGGTGCCAGTCCGCGGAGCACGGCCGCTAGCAGCCCGTGGTGGAAGTGCCGCGTCGCACCGAGACGGGCGAGGCGCCCGGCGATCAAGGCGCGAGGAGGGAGAATACCGGGAGTATTCGACCGACGAGCAACGCCGAGCGCCGGGATGCATCGCCCGTCGAATGCAGCGAGACTTTCACCACGGGCTGCGAGCCACGCCAGCCCGCTCGTTCGACGCCGCGTCTCGATCATCGTCATCGCTCAGCCTCTTTCCCGTCGGCTCACGGCCGCGCCACGATCACCGGGCGCAGCTCCACTTCCCGGCGATAGAACGCGCGCGGGCGCTGCAGGCTCCGCACGACGTTCGGATCCCCGGCCTTGTCGTCCTGCAGCAGCAGCAGCCGCGATCCGTCCGCGGCGTCGTGCATCTCCGGCACGCGATCGGTCGCGTAGTCGAACCACTCGCGCACCGTGATCTCGCCGTCCTTCGCCCGCCGATCCGCCAGGCCCTTCTTGAACCCCTCCTCGACGAGGGCGTAGGTCAGGTAGCCATGGCCCAGTTGCGCGGTCTCGAGCGCCGCCTGATAGCTCTGGGCGGCGGTGAGGATGAACATCCCCTTCTCGTAGGCCAGCTGCGCCAGCCCCTTCGAGTTCATCGGCCCGCGCCGGCGCTCCTCCGCTTCGAGGGCCTGGCCGGAGTTGCAGGCGTCGATGACCAGCAGCATCTGGCCGGCGTCGAGCCCTTCCACGGCGGTCTCGATCTCGAGATCCGAGACGCTGTGCGACAGGATCGCCTCGACGCTGGCGGCGCCGACGCTGGCGCGCGAGCCGGCGTAGCCGAGATCGTGCGGCACCAGATAGAAGCGGGCGCCTTGCGCCGTGCCGTGCCCGGCGAAATAGATCGTGACGGCGTCCTCGGGCTGGGCCCGCTGCAGCCGCGCCAGGGCCGGCGCGGCGCCCGCGGGCAGGTCGGCGCCGGTCGCGAGTCGGTTCAGGGCCGCCAGGAAGTTGGCCTTGGTGGCGTGGCGGTCGAGCAACGACACGACCTCGACGCGCTCGAAGACGTCGAACTTGGCCCCCTGCGCCCGCGCCTCCTCGGCGAACGCGACGGCATCGGGCTGCGCGTATTTGAGGTTGAACTGCGGATTGGCGTACTCGTTGACGCCGAAGGCGAGCACGTAGGACACGCCCTTCCGCGCCAGCTGCGAGCTGCCGTTGACCGCGGCGAACGCGTCCGGACTCTTCACGTTGTCGCGGTTGAAGGCGTAGGCCGTGATGCGATTGGGCCCGGCGACGATGGGCAGCGTCGCCTGCAGGCGGACCCGCGGTTGCCCCTTCAGCACGTCGCCGCGCCACACCTTGACGAGCGTGCCGTTGCGGAACAAGCGGACGTCCTGCGCGCCGCTGCCGGTGGCGTGCGTCCCGTCGGCCGCCATCTCGGCGACGTCGATCGAGACGGCGACGGTGCGCGACGCGACAGTCGCCCGCCGCCGGCGAGTCCAGCGTCACGTGGAGCTCGGGCTGGCGGCGATCGATCTGCGGCAGGCTGCGCGGCGCCTTGGGACGCTTGCCGGCGACGATGTCGCTCAGCAGGCTCGGGTAGTAGAGCTCGTTGAAGAAGATCTCGACCGGGCCGACGTCGAAGGTGTTCGCGGAGAACCGCCACATGATCTGCTGCCACGCCCCGGGCGAACCGTCGAACAGGCCCTCAGGGGTGACGACGAGCCACTCGGTGGCGCCGAACGGCCCCGAGCTCGGGGAGGTTCACCAGCGTCGCCACCCGCTCGCCGGACTGCGCATCCCAGAGATCCTCGTTGCCGTCCTCGCCCAGCGTGGCCACCAGGCGTCCCGAGACGTCGAACGCCACGCCGGCGATCGACGTGTCGTCGGTGAGCGTCAGGGCCCGCCGGGTCGCGAGATCGTGGATCGTGACCACCGGCTCGCCGGTGTCCGACTGCCGCATCGTCCGGGTGCTGCCGAAGGCGGCGGACGCGCCCGCCGATCCATACGTCAGCGCGAGGCGCTTGCCGTCGCGGCTGAAGACCATGCGGCGGATGTTCGACGACGGCGCGTCGAACGACGACACCTCGCGGCGGGTCGCGGTGTCGAAGACCTTGATCGCGGTTCGCGCCTTGTCCTGCGCGACGAGCGCGAGCTGCGTCCCGTTCGGACTGAACACCGACGCTCGGCGGACGCAGCGGGTTGTCGGACTCGGTCTTCGTCTCCCAGACCTTCTTGCCGTTCTCGAGGTCGGTCGTCGTGATGGTGTAGGAGGGCCTGGCGCGCTGCCGCCGCCTCGCATGCCGGGAAGGCCGAGACCGAACCTGGAACCGCCGCCGCTGTAGCCGCTCATCTCGACGGTGACGAGGACGCGGCCGTCCGGGCTCATCGTGGATGTCGATCCCGACAGCATGCCGCCGATCGCGTCCTTCGGTCCGTCGAGCTTCAGGTCGCGCAGCTGCTTGCCGCTGACGGGGTCCGTCGTGACGACGTGGCACTCCTGGCTGCCGCCACCGCCTCCGAAGAAGCCGCCGCCACCGAGCATCCCGCCGCCGCTCTTGCCGAGGTTCATCTGGCAGTAGTGCACGACCAGTCCCTTGGCCGAGAACGCCAGGCCCGAGATCTGGATCGGGTTCACCATGGCCGCGGACATGTCGGGCATGCCCGTGGGCAGTCCGGCGGGCCGTTTTCCCTTCGAGCCGGCGGCCACGGTGCCCACCGCGATGCGCCGCACGACGTCCTCCGTCTTGGCGTCCTTCACCACGACGGCGAAGCTGCCGTCGGTGTCGGCGCTGACGGCGGCCGACAACCGGCCGTCCTGGCTGTAGGCGGTCGGCGTGGCCCCGATGTCCAGGAGCTCGGCCATCGTCGTCGGGCTGGCGTCGGCTCCCGGTTTCGGCGCCTTCGGCGGCTGCGGGGCGCCTGCGACCAGATCCCAGACGACGTTGCGGATGCGACGCGCTGAGGAGCCTGCCGTCCGGGCTGAAGTTGAGCGGCGAGCCCGACTTGAGGCCGGCGATCTGCTCGAACGGCGAGCCGGCCCCGGTCACGCCGCGCATCGTCTCGCGCAGCTGGCTCATCATGTCGGGATCGACGCCGGCCTGGGCCATCGCCTCGTTGGCCGCCGCCTGCTCGTTGCCGCGTGTCGTGACGGCGCTCAGGCGCTGGCGGGTGCGCAGATTCAGAATCCTCTCGCCGGTCGCGGTGTCGAACAGCGCGACGCCGTCGCCGAGGCTGGCGGCGATCCAGCGGCCGTCGCGGCTGAACGCCAGCGGCGTGGCCCGGAGGTCGGCGAGGTTCAGGTCGAATCCGGTCTTCGCCAGCGCCCGCACCTCGCGCCACGTGCCGGTCTCGATCAGGGTCACGGATCCTTCCAGCGCGTTGACCCGGGACGCCAGCAGCTTGCCGTCGGGGCTGAACGCGATGCCGCCCATGCCCATGCCGTCGGCCGACGGCAGCTTCTTCAGCTCGCGACCGGTCGCGATCTCGAACACGCTCAGCGAGCCCTGCATGTTGAGGCCCTGGCCGCCGCGCTCGACGAACTTGGCGACGATCAGGCGGCTGTCCGGGCTGAAGCTCAGATCGGTGGGGCTGGGCAGGTTGCCGGCGAGCTTGAACGACTCCACTTCCTTGCCGGTCGCGACGTCGATGACGCGCAGGGGCCGGGTGCGCAGGCCACCGCCGAAGCCCATGACGCCGTTCTTGTAGGTGAAGCCTCCGCCCAGGGCCGCCAGCCTGCCGTTCGGCGACAAGGCCGTGGCGACCTGATCCATGGCCCCGGTCGCGGCCATGCCTTGCGGGCCCGAGTCGGTCCCCGATCGCACGGAGGTGACCTGCCGTTTGGCGACCAGGTCGTAGACCTTGACCTCGCTGTTGCCGAGCGACGTCAGCCGCCGGCCGTCGTCGCTGAACACCACGTTCTTGACGGCGCTCGAGTGCGAGGCCACCCGCGTCGACTCTCCCGTCACGACGTCCCAGAGGCGTACCGTCGCGTCGGCGCCGCCGGAGGCGATCCATCGGCCGTCGGGGGAAATGGCCGCGGCCAGCACCGGCTGATCGTGCCCGGACAGCGTCCGGAGCACGTTGCCGGTGGCCGTATCCCAGATCTTCAGCGTCACGTCCTCGCTGCCGGACACGACGAACCGACCGTCGGGACTGAGCGCCAGGGCATTGACCGACGCCGTGTGCCCGGTCTGCAGCACCAGCTCGGCTCGCGGCAGGGGCGGCGTCTGCGCATCCGCCGGCGACGCCGGCGCGAGCAGCGCCGCGACCAGCGCGGCTGGCAGCCCACGAGACAGCCGGGAGATTCCGCGTCGGTTCGCTGCTGCTCTCATCTCGTTCGTCCCTTCGCCGCACCGCGTCGTCCACCCGCCTTGGCCACGTCGGAAGCCTCCGTCAGTGGTGTGCGAGCTTGATCAGCCGGACGAAGACGTCCGTCTGCGCCGTCAACGTCGTCACGCCGGCGTCGTCGTCGACGGCCACGTCCGGGGCCGGCGATCGGTGCTGCCGCAGGAACGCGTCGACGGCGTCGACGTCGGCCGCGTCTGTTGATCTCTCCGCGGTCCCGCGGGTTGGCGTAACGCTGCATCGCGTCCAGCTCGGGCTGGGCGGCTTCCGACCAGACGATCCAGAGCTTCTCGACACCCTCCTGGTCGTCGAACACGAAGCCGTCGCCGCGGTCGGGGATCGTCACCGTCTGGCCGCGGCCGAGTCGTGCCGAGCCGTCGTTGCTGGTCGGCGACGGAAACAGCACGTTCACGCTCCGCGGAGCCGTCGGACCGCCGAGGGCTCTCGTTGAAGATGTAGAGATGGCCGCCCTGGGCGCTCGTGAACGCGAGACGGACGCGATCGCCGGCGGAAAAGATCTCCGCGCCGGACGAGGGGACCGCCGGCTGTCCCGGGAATCGCGTCGGATCGCGTTGCACCGTGACCGCGTAGGTCAGCGTCCTCACGTCCGCCAGCGGAGCCCGTTCGGTCTTCGCCTCCTTCTGTAACGCGGCTGGCGCACTCGGCGAACGCCCCCACGAACGCCACGTCGTCGCCAGATAGACCAGGCCGAGCGTGGCTCCGAGCGCCGCGGCCGCGGCGACGGTGACGAGCCAGCCTCGCCGCCGCGTCGGTGGCTGCCGGACGGGAGATGGCGCGACGGGCGCCGACACGCGCGCGCTCGCGACAAGCGGAGTCGGAGCGACATCCGATCGCGGCAGCGCCGCCTCGCCCGCCCCCGCCGGAGCCGCGACGCCCGGCCGCAGTACCGTGGCCGCTTCGATGTCCGGGTTGCCTTCGACGAGCGCCTGCGCGAGGTCGTCGCCGAACTGCCTGGCATCCGCCAGGCGCGCCGTCGGATCGAACGCCAGCCCGCGCAGCACGATCGCCTGCGCCGCCGCGGACACGCTTGGCCGCAGGTGCTGCGGCGGGACGACGTGCCCGCTTCGTTGCAGGGTCATGAGCTGCGTGATCGCCGCGATGTGATGCGGGGCATCCGGGTTGAACGGACGGCGCCCGGTCAGCATTTCGTAGGCGACCGCCGCGAACGCATAGATGTCGCTGGCGACCGACGCCGGCGCGCCGAGGAGCTGCTCCGGCGCCAGATAGAAGAGCGACCCCGACAAGGTGCCCACTTCGGTGCTGGCGCCCTCCCGGGAGTCGCGGACCTTGGCGATGCCGAAGTCGATGAGTTTGGCGCGCTGCTCGCCGTCACTCAGCGTCTCCAGCATGACGTTCTCGGGCTTCAGGTCGCGATGGAGCACGCCTTCCCGATGCGCCGCGCTCAGCGCCTGGCCGAGATCGCGGACGATGGCGGCGGCGAACTCCAGCTCGAGTCCCGTCGAGCGGATCGCCGATCGCAGCGATGCCCCCTTGACGAACTCCATCACGAAGAACGACCGGCCATCCGCGGTCCGATCGCGATCGATGACCCGGACCACGCCGGGATGCTGGATGCGGGTCAGCGCCTCCGCTTCCTGCAGGAACTTCTTCGACAGCCACGCGTTCTGCGTCGAGTCGTCGAGCAGGCACTTGATGACGACCGGCATGTCGTGCAGCCGGAGGTCGCGAGCCAGGTAGACGACACCGATGCCGCCCCGGCCGAGCTCGCGCTCGATGCGATACCGGCCGTTGACCGTCTTCCCCGGGCCGAGGAGCGACGGGCTCTGGCCGTCAGGCGGCTCCCGATCCGCGGGATCTGGCAGGGGGGGAGCCGTCATGGGTCGACAGGATCGCGCTGTGGAAGCTGGAGCGCTCATGCTAGCACCCTGGAGCACAGGGCGAACCGCTCCCCACATGTAGTGGTCCCCCGGCCTCATTCGTGACAGGTCCCGGCGCGCGGCGCGCTAGCGGTCGGCGATCATCTCGGCGATCATCTCGGCGAGGAGCAGGCCGGCGACCAGCGAGGCGGCAGTCAGCAGGGTGGCGAAGGCGGCGTCCACGCCGCCGACGACCTGCTGATCGAGCAGGAGGGCGAGGCTGCGGAAGCCGCTGCTGCCGGGCACGAGCAGCAGCGCGCCCGGCACCAGCACGACGAGGGCGGGGCGCCGGCGCCAGCGCTCGTAGGCATGCGCGGCGAGGCCGACGCTGAGCGCGCCGAGACAGCCGCCGAGCGACGGCCCGAGGAGGGCGGCGCCCGCGCCCCCGCCGACGAAGCCGGCCAGGCTCACGAGCACGATCCACGGCATGTCACGGGCGTGGCCCTGGAGCAGCACGGTCACCGCGACCGGCGTGGCGACCACCGCCGCCCACAGCGTCCAGACCGGGAGCGCCACGACCGGCGGCAGTGGCGCCGCGCCCAGCGCCGCGGTCGCGAGCTGCCGGCCGACGGCGACGCCGAAGGTGATGGCGAGGAACAGCATGAAGGCGCCGGCGAGCCGGGCCGTGCCCGAGACGAGATGGCGGGCCGCCAGCTCGGTCATGGCGATGGTCAGCGAGAAGCCGGGGATGACGATGATCAGCCCGGCGATGGTCGCGATCGACGGCGACGAGCCGAGGCCGGCGATGGCGGCGGCGTAGGCCGCCGCCGAGACGATGGCCGCCGAGACCAGCTCGAAGATCCCCTGTCGCAGCTTCAGCCGGCCGGCAACGAGGCCGAGGACGCCGATGATGACGCCGAGCCCGGTGGCGACGGCGATGTCCTCGGCGCCGCCGCCGAGGAGGCGGCAGGCGGCCCCGGAGGCGACACCGGACGCGATCGTCTCGAGCCGCGGCCCGAACGGCGCCGGCGCGCGGTCCACCGCCTCGATCCGCGCCAGCGCCTCGGCCGGCGAGAGGGTGCCCTCGCCCACCGCGCGGGCGTTCCCGTCGACGTCGGCGAGCTTGCCGAGGCTGATGCCGCCCGGCTCGACGCGGGTCAGGAAGGTGCGCTGCGCCGACCCGGCCCCGAAGGCGACGAAGATCGACGTCGGCGTGGAAAAGAAGTGGCCGACCAGGCCGAGCCGCGCCGAGGCCGTCACCAGCGCCCGTTCGAGCGCCGGCGAGGCGTAGCCGTAGGCGTGCAGCGCGCGCCCGAGGCGCAGCACGTAGTCGATGGCCTGATCTTCGGCGGCGGGCGTGACGGGGCGCTGGGCGGCGACGACCACGGCCATGGCCCGTCAGGCCGGCAGCGTGGCGTAGCGATCGGCGTAGCGCAGCATCTGGGCGGCGAAGTCGCACGGATACGAGATGCGCACGTCGACGATGGCGCCGGAGGCATCGCGCACCGCTGCCAGCTCCGGCTGCACGAAGCCGGTGTAGGCCGGCAGATCGAGCGCCTCGGTGCGGGCCAGCACTTCGTCGCGCAGCGCCGCCGCGAAGTGCGTGCCGTGCGCCTCGAACAGCGCCGCCGCCGCTGCGATGATCGGCCTGCGCCTTGATCCGCTGGACCTCGGCGAGCATCCGCCCGCACCCGGCCCGGAACGCCGCCGCGTCGACCATCGCGTAGTAGGTCTTGCCGTCCCGCGTGCGGCGCTCGATGGCCGTCGTGTGCGCCATCAGCCAATGGACGATCGCCTGGCGATTGCGCATGTGATCTTCCTCGAGGGTGGTGCCCTCGCGGACGCGGCGCAGCTGCACGAGCGCGTTGCGGGCGTAGCCCTCGTACTCGGCCAGGACGATGTCGCGGTGATCGCCGGCCGCGCACAGGCCGAGCGCCACCATGCTGCGGATCGGCGACGAAATACAGGGCGACCAGGTCGGCCCGCGTCTCCTCGAGGGTCGAGTACTGCTCGCGCAGGCGGTTGCTCAAGTCCTCGGACACCTCGGGTTCGACCAGCCCGGAGCCGTGGCCGATGATCTCGTGCAGGTTGGTCGACAGCTCGGCGGCGAAGTCGCCCCAGCGCTCGGCCCGGGCGGCCTCCTCCGGCGACCACGAGAACTCCTCGCGCAACGAAGCCGGCGTCGACTTGTTGTAGGCGTCGAAGATGTTGGAGAGCGACACCGACTTGCTGCCGTGCGTCTCGCGGATGGCCTGATCGTTCGGCAGGTTGATGCCGATCGGCGTCATCGGCGCCGCATCGCCGGACTCGACCACGACGTCGATGGCGCGGGCCGAGACGCCGGTCACGGCCGGCTTGCGGTACTTCGGGTCCCACGGCATCCGATCCTCGAACCACTGCGCGGCGTCGGCGATGGCCTGGCACTGCCGGGTCTTGTCCGCGTTGACGTACGAGACCACCGCTTCCCACGAGCCCTTGCAGCCGCGGGCGTCCATGTAGACCTCGATGAAGCCGTTGATGGTGTCGACCGGCGAGTCGCGATCGGCGACCCAGGCGATGTCGTAGGCGCGGCGATCGGCGACCTCGCCGGTGCGGTAGAAGCGCACCAGGGCCTGCAGCGCCGCGGCCGTCGCCGGCGGCGCCAGGGCGATGGCATCCTCGAGGTGGCCGACGATGCGGCGGATGGCGGCGTCGTAGCGGCCGCCGACGCGATAGACCTCTTCGACCAGGCCGGCCGGCGTCTTGACCAGGCGGGCGTTCAGCTCGTAGCGCTCGGTGAAGCCGTCGAGGTCGGCGAGGCTGACGCCGTCGTACAGGTTGTTGGCGCTGGCGGTCAGGATGTCCTGGCCGGCCGGCGGCATCTTGCTCGTCACCATCGGCTCGACGGCGGCGTCGAACAGCACCGGCGCCAGCCGCGCGATCAGGTCGTCGACGGTCTCGGCGTCGCGCAGCGGGAAGCGGGCGCCGGCCGCCGCCGCCGCGCGGGCGGCCTCGGTCAACGCCTCGCGCGACAGGTCGATGACGAACTTCCGCGACGTCAGCGAGTGGTAGGGACCGGTGTGGATCCAGACCAGCTTGGCGTAGTGGACGATCGCCGCCCGGCTCGCCTCCGGCAGCGCATCCGCGTGACGGACCAGCGCGTCGAGCGTGCCCCGCAGGGCCAGGTTGTGACGGTGGCGCTGGTCGTAATAGATGTCGCGGCCGGCCAGGGCCGCCTCGGCGAGGTGCCAGGCGAGGATCTTCGTCGACGCCGGCAGCGCGTCGAAGCCGTCGGCGTAGTACCTGCACCACCGCCGCCTCGCCGATCCGCTCGAGGAGGTACGGCCGCTCGGTCGCGGCCGACGTCGCGGGCGTCGTCATCCGAGCACCTGCACCGTCTCGTTCATCTGGGGAATCTCCACGTGCCAGCCGAGGGCGGCGCCGATGGCGGTCTTGAGGCCCTCCATCGAGGCCACCTCACCGTGCACCAGGAAGGTGGTCTTCGGCGCCGTCTTGAATCCCGTCAGCCAGCGGACGATCTCGCCCTGATCGGCGTGCGCCGACATGCCGTCGAGCCGGACGACCGTCGCGTTCACCGGGATCGCGCGGCCGTGGATCTTGACCTCGGTGGCGCCGTCGACCAGCTGCCGGCCGCGGGTGCCCTCCGATTGGAAGCCGACGAACAGCACGGTGTTGCGCCGATCGGGCAGCGCGTCGGCGAGGTGGTGCAGGACCCGCCCGCCGGTCGCCATCCCCGACGACGAGATCACGATCGAGGGCAGCTTCGAGGCGGTGATCTGCTTCGACTCCTGCGCCGACCGCGTGACGGTGAAGCGCTTGGTGGCGAAGATCTTCACGGCGCGGCCGCGCCGGCTCATCTCGTCGTCGAGCTCGTCGGTGCGCCGCGAGTAGAAGTTCAGGGCCTCGTGCGCCATCGGGCTGTCGACGTAGACCGGCACCACCGGGATGCGGCCCTCTTCCTCGAGCCGCTTGACCCAGTAGAGGACTTCCTCGACCCGGCCGATCGCGAACGACGGCACGATCACCTTGCCGCGCCGGTCGATCGTCGTGCGGATCACTTCGGCCAGACGCTCGCCGTCGTCATCGGCCGGATGCAGGCGATCGCCGTAGGTCGACTCGACCAGCAGCACGTCGGCGTGATCGACCGGCGCCGGATCCGGCAGCACCGGCCGGCCGTAGCGCCCGAGGTCGCCGCCGAACAGGATGGTCCCGCCGCCGGCGTGCAGCCGGACGTAGGCCGAGCCGAGCAGGTGGCCGGCCGGCAGGAACTCGAAGGACAGGTTGTGACCGAGGTCGAAGGTCTTCTCGTAGCCGATCGGCTGGAGCTGGGTCAGCGCGCGGGCGGCGTCGTTCTCGGTGAACAGCGGCTGAGCTGGCTCGTGCTTCGAGTAGCGGTACTTGTTGGCCTGCTTGGCGTCCTCTTCCTGGATCCGGCCGGCGTCGGGCAGCACCAAGCCGCACAGCTCGAGGGTGCCCGGCGTGCAGTAGATGCGCCCCTTGTAGCCCTGGGCGACGAGGCGCGGCAGCAGCCCGCAGTGATCGAGGTGCGCGTGCGTCAGGACGACCGCGTCGAGCGATTTCGGGTCGAACGGGAACTGCGTCCAGTTCAGGAGGCGCAGGTCCTTGCGGCCCTGGAATTGCCCGCAGTCGATCAGGATGCGGCGCCCGTCCACCTCGAAGAGGTGCTTCGATCCGGTGACGGTGCGGGCCGCGCCGTGGAACGTCAGCGAAGGCATGGCCGCATTGTAGCGTCGGTGGCTGGCTTCGCAGGCCACCGACACGGCCAATGCGAACTTCCAAGGAACCAAGGGACCAAGGACCAAGGCACTCCCAATGGCCAACGACCGGCCGTTGAGCAGTTGGATGTTGGAGCTTCCTTGGTGTCCTGGTGGTTCCTTGGTCCCTTGGTTCCTTGGACGTTCGGACTGCGTCGCGCCTAAGCCTCTTCGCGCTCGAGACCAAGAGCAGGCACGAAGAGGCCGCCGCGGTTCACGTAGACGCAGTCGCGGCCACCGACCTTGGCCTGGTAGAGCGCCGCGTCCGCGGCCCGCAGCACGGCATGGCCGGTGGGACCGTGTTCGGGATAGACGGCGACGCCGGCCGAGATCGTGATGCCGGTGACCTGCTGGCGGCGGTGCTCGATGGCCAGCGCGCGGACCGACTCGCAGATCGCTTCGGCGCGATGCACCGAATCGAGCAGCGAGGCCTCGGGCAGGATCAGCGCGAACTCCTCGCCGCCGTAGCGGCAGGCGATGTCCTCGGCGCGGACGCTGCGCTGCATCGTCGTCGCGGTGATCCGCAGCAGCGTGTCGCCGGCGTCGTGCCCGTGCGTGTCGTTGAAGCCCTTGAAGTCGTCGAGGTCGAGCATGATGATGCCGACCGGGTGATGCCCGCGCGAGGCCCGGCGCATCTCGCGCTCGAGCGACTCCTCCATGTAGCGCCGGTTGAACAGGCCGGTCAGCGGATCGCGGATCGACTGGCTGCGCAGCGTCTCGCGCAGCTTGAGGTTGGCGATGGCCAGGCTGACGTGCTCGGCCACCGTCATCACGAAGCGGAACCGCGTGTCGAACGAGCGGCCGTGCGCGCCGACCTTCAGGTGCAGCACCCCGAGCAGCTCGCCCTGGGCGAGCAGCGGCACGCAGATGCTGGCCGACGGCCCCAGCTCGCCGGCGTGCTTGCAGACCAGGCCGCGCTCGCCGTGGTCGACGGTGTGCGGCCGGCCGCGGCGCAACGCCCAGCAGTCGTCCACCGAGAAGATCGTCGACGAGTGCACCGCCCCCCACTGGGCGACGGTTTCGACCAGCGCCGCTGCCGGAGCCGATCACGCTGATCGATCCGGACTCCTCGGGGAACAGCTGCCGGGCCATCGGCTCGACGACGCCATACGCCTCTTCGACGCTGCGGCAGGCGCGCAGCAGGTCGCCCATCTCGCTGAGCAGCGCGATCTCGCGGCGCCGTTCCTCGAGCTCGGAGACCCAGCCGGCCAGCCGCCGGTTCGTCTCCTGGAGCGCCGCCTCGGTCTGCTTGCGCTCGGTGATGTTCTCGAGCATCGCGATGGCGAAGCGCGGGTGCCCCTGCTGATCGCGGACCATCGACGCGGTGAGCGTCACCCACAGCGGCAGGCCGTCGCGGCGGACGATGCGGCGCTCGGCGCGGCTGTGCTCGATGCCGCCCTCGGCCAGCTCGCGCCAGTCGCGCGCCGCCTGCTCCCGCTCTTCCTCGTGGATGAAGTCGGTGATGATGCGGCCGCGCAGCTCCTCGATCTGATGGCCGAACATCTCGACGAGGGCGCGGTTGGCGTCGGCGATGCGGCCGGCGGGGTCGAGGCGCACGATGCCGACCAGCGCCGATTCGAAGACGGCCCGGAAGCGATCCTCGCTCTCGACCAGCGCCTGTTCGGCGCGCCGGCGCTCGGTGACGTCGCGGAAGTTGATGACCACGGCGGCGACTTCGGCATCGGCGAGGCGGTTCACCCCGACCGCCTCGAGGTGGCGGAACTCGCCGTCGCGGTGCAGGCACCGGTAGCGGGCGCGCAGCGCCACGCCGGGTTTGCTCAGGATGTCGGCGAAGAACCAGCCGGCGTGGTCGCGGTCGTCCGGATGCAGGTAGTCGAGGAAGTGTCGGCCGGTCAGCTCGCGCCGCTCGAAGCCGAGGAGCCGTTCGACCGGCGGGCTGGCGTAGTTGACGTGGCCGTCCGGGCCGATCAGGTACAGGCCGTCGGAGCTGTGCTCGACGAGCAGCCGGAAACGGGCCTCGCCCTCTCTCGACAGTTCGACCGTGCGAGCGGCGGCGTGCGCTTCCATCGACCCTCCCCATTGTGCGCCAGTCGCGCGACGAAACCCTTAACCCACGCAATTCGCTATACTTACGTCCGTAGACCCGGCCCAGCTGGGCCGGCAGCCACCCCTGACCCGGAGGATCTTCATGCGATCGACCGCCCTTCCTTTCGTGCTCGCCTGTCTCGTCGCCGCTCCCGCCGCTGCGGACGTCACCGTGACCGCGACCACCAGCGGAAAGGCGCCCGTGGTCGGCGATCTGAACGGCACGCAGACGACCCGCATCAAGGGCAACCGGATGCGGATCGACACCATGCAGGGCGACAAGTCGTCGGCGCTGATCCTCGACATCGAGGGCCAGCGCATGATCACGATCGACGACAAGAAGCGCGAAGCGACCATCATGCCGGCCGCCAAGCTGCAGGAAGCCCTGAGCAAGACCTCGACCGGCCAGATCAAGGCGTCGGTGACGCCGACGGCCGAGACCAAGACGATCGCCGGGGTGACCTGCAAGGTGCACCAGGTGATGGTCGAAGTGCCGTTCAGCATGGGCGGCCCCGAGATGCAGATGGCGCTGGCGATGAGTGGCCCCGCCTGCCTCTCGAAGGAGGCGCCCGGCTACGCCGACTACCACCGGCTCTACACCGCCGTCGCCGAGAAGGGCTTCGTCCTGGGCGATCCGCGCGGGGCGCAGGGTCCCGGCGCGGCGATGGCCAAGGGCATGGCCAACTTCCAGAAGACGATGGCCGAAGCCGGCGTCGCCCTCGATCAGAACCTGCACGCCGAGCTGAAGGGCGAAGGCCCGATGGCCGGCGTCATGGGCCGCTTCTTCAAGATCGACTCGGCCCACGTCGTCACCAAGATCGAGACCGGCGACGTCGACGCCGCGATCTTCGAGGTGCCGGCCGGCTACAAGGTGAAGCAGAACTGACCGCCGCGGCCTTCCCCGATCCGGCGCGCATGGGCACAGGTTTCCTCGAGGCGCTGCAGCGGCCCGGCGACGGCCGGTCGCGCATCGTCATCGCCGCCGAGCTGCGTCCACCGCGCGCCGAGCTGGACACCCACGCCGGCATGGGCGCGTGGATCGACACCTACCACGCCGTCCGGGCGCTCACCCGGCGCGACACCTTCGTGTGCCTGACCGACAGCGCGGTCGGGGCGCAGGAGGAGGACAACCTCCGCCACCTCGTCGCCAACCTCGGGCAGGACGTCGACCGCTCGCGCATCGTCCCGTTCCTGACGACGAAGCACACCCTCGACTTCTGCCTGGCCTATGCGGCCCGGGCCCGCCAGCACGGCTTCCAGGGGCTGGTGGTGCTGGGCGGCGACAAGACGCTCGGCGCGCCCCGCTGCGTCGGGCACGCCTGGGAGCTGCGCCAGGCCATTCGCGCGGCGGAGCCCGATCTGCGGCTGGGCGGCTGGGCCAACCCGCACCACACCCCGGCCTCGCAGGTCGGCTACCTGCTCGACGGCGACGCCACCGCCGACTTCTACCTCACCCAGATCGTCTCGCATCACGATCGGGCCAAGGTCGGCGCCTTCGTCGCCGAAGCGGCGCGGCGCGATCTCGGCATCCCGGGGGTGTTCGGGGTCTTCTACTACCGCAGCGCCAACCCGAAGACGCTGAAGATCCTCGGCGACTTCATGCCGGTGCCGGCCGAGGGCCTGGCCGCCGAGTTCGCCGCCGGCGACACGCCCGTCGACATCTGCGCCCGCACGATCCGGGCGCTGGTCGAGGAAGGCGCCCGGGCGTTCTACATCAGCAACCTGCCGCTGGTCCGCACCCAGGCGACGCTGCAGGCCATCCTCGATCGCGCCGGCATCCAGCAGCCCGTGGTGAGACCCCCACGGCATTCGACGGACGGATAGCCTAGGCCCGTCCCGCCTTCGTCACAAACAGGCGGATCGCAGCGGACGCCGTGAGCCGGCGGGGCCGCCTGGTTCGCCTTCCCGTTCATGGACATGAAGGCGTTCGAGACGGTACGGCTCCTGTTCGCGGTCGCCCTGCTGTCGCTGCTCCCGGCTACGTTCGCAGCGGCGCAGGCAACCGGCGTCGGTGTCAGCGTTCAGGGAGCGGCCGGCTCGCACCTCGGCGATGGCGGCGACACCCAGTCGATCGGGCTGGGCCTCTCGTTCGGCCGACGCTTCGGCGTCGTGGTCAACGCCGAGCGCAGCCACGTGCCGACCGACGTGACGTTCTACGACGACGGCTACGCGGCCACGCGCGGCGCCACCACCACGTTCGTCAGCGGCGAGTTCCGCTACGTGCCGATCACCTACAAGCGCCTCGCGCCCTATGTGCTGGTCGGCGCCGGGCGCGGGGTCTCCCGCCCGAACGTGAACGCATTCTTTCCCGACCGCGTCGAGCACGACGTCATGCTGGTGTTCCCCGGCTTCGGCGCCCGCGTGCGCCTGACCGAGCACCTGGATGGGTTCGCGGACCTTCGGCTCATGTTCCAGAGCCGGGCCGGCGAGCCGGACGCCGGCGTGTTCGGTCCGGTGCGCGGCGGCCTCGCCTGGCGGTTCTGACTCGGGCAGCGGCGCGATCAGCTCGACGGCGTCACTTCGGCGCGGCTCGTCTCGCTCGCGGCGATGGCTCGAAAGAGGTCCAGCTCCGACACCGGCTTCACCAGGTGGACGTCGAAGCCGGCCTCGGCGGTGCGGATGCGATCCTGCTGCTGGCCCCAGCCGGTGAGCGCGATCAGGCGCGCCTGCTTGCCCCACGACAGCCGGCGCAGGTGCCGCGCCGTCTCGTAGCCGTCCATCGACGGCATGCCCAGGTCGAGCAGCACGACCTCCGGCTGGAAGGTGCGGGCCACGGCCAGGGCCTCGAGGCCGTCGTGGGCGGTGCGGACGTCGTGCCCGGCCAGCTCCAGCCGCAGGGACAGCGCGCCGGCGGCGTCGCTGTTGTCGTCGGCGACCAGGATCCGGCGCCGCTCCTGCGGCGGCAGCGGTTCGGCGTCCACCTGCGGCGTGACCGGCTCGCCGGCCAGCGGCTCGGCGGACAGCGGCAGGCGGACGCGCAGCTCGGTGCCGCGCCCGGGCCCGTCGCTGCGCGCGTCGACGGTGCCGCCGTGCATCTCGACGAGACGGCGGACGAGCGCCAGCCCGATGCCGAGCCCGCCCTGGGAGCCGTCGCCGTCGCGGTGGACCTGCGTGAACAGGTCGAAGACGCGGTCGATGCGATCGGCCGGGATGCCGATGCCGTCGTCCTTGACGGTGATGACGGCCGATTCGCCCTCGCGGGTGACGCGGAGCACGATCCGGCCGCCCGGCTCCATGAACTTGGTGGCGTTGTGCAGGATGTTGCCGGTGATCTGCACGAGGCGGGTGCGATCGCCTTCGATCGTCAGCGGATCGTCGGCCAGATCGAGCACCAGCTCGTGGCGCCTGGCGTCGATGGCCGGCCGCGTGATCTCGATGGCCCGGGCCACGATCGCGCCGGCCGGCACCGGCTCGCGCTGCAGCGTGATCATCCCGCGCGTGATGCGCGACACGTCGAGCAGATCGTCGATCAGGCGGACCAGGTGCTCGACCTGGCGATCGATCGTGTCGCGGGCGCGGATGCTGTGCGCCTCCGGCAGCTCCTTGAGCCGCAGCAGCTGCACCGCGGTCCGGATCGGCGCCAGCGGATTGCGCAGCTCGTGCGCCAGCATCGCCAGGAACTCGTCCTTGCGGCGGTCCGCCTCGCGCAGCGCCGCGGTGGTGCGCCTCGAGCTCGGCGGTGCGCGCGCGCGACGCGGCGCTCGAGCTCGGCGTTCAGCTCGCTCGAGCGCCCGGGTCTTGCGGTACAGCTCGGCGAAGACGCTGACCTTGGCGCGCAGGATCTCGGGCACGACCGGCACCGGCACGTAGTCGACCGCGCCGCTCTCGTAGCCGCGCAGGCGATCGAGCTCGGTCATCATCACCGCCGAGACGAAGATGATCGACGGTCTTCTGGCAGCGCGGATGCTGCGCGGATCATCGCCGCCAGCTCGAAGCCGTCGAGCTCCGGCATGCAGACGTCGACCAGCACGACCGCGATCTCGTGCTTGAGCAGGTGCCTCGAGCGCCTCGCTCGCCGAGTTGGCGCGTGATCAGCTTCTCGCCGAGCTCGCCGAGGATGGCGTCGTAGGTCAGCAGCTTCGCCGGCTGATCGTCGACGAGCAGGATGTTGACCGCGTCGGTCGAGGGGACCGCCATTCAGACTCCAGAGCCTATCGCGCTCGCGGCGTCCGTATCAGCGGTGCAGCCACATGCGCAGCGCCGACAGCAGCTGCTCGGTGTTGACCGGCTTGGCGAGGTAGTCCGAGGCGCCGGCCTCGAGGCACTTCTCGCGGTCGCCCTTCATCGCCTTGGCGGTCAGCGCGACGATCGGCAGCCGCCGCAGCGCCGGGTTCTCGCGGATCCGCCGCATCGTCTGGTAGCCGTCCATCTCCGGCATCATGATGTCCATCAGCACGATCGACAAGTCGTCGGTGCGCTCCAGCAGCTCGATCGCCTCGCTGCCGGTGCTCGCGGTCAGCACCTTCATGCCGCGCCGCTCGAGCACGCTCGACAGCGCGAAGATGTTGCGGACGTCGTCGTCGACGACCAGCACCGCCTTGCCGACCAGGTCGTCGTCGGAGCGGTGCAGGCGCTCGAGCATGCTCTGCTTCTCGCGCGGCAGGTCGGCGACGCACGCGGTGCAGGAACAGCGCCGTCTCGTCGAGCAGCCGCTCCGGCGACTCGACGCCCTTGACCACGACGCTGCGGGCCAGCGTGTGCAGCTGCGCGTCCTCCTCGGCGGAGAGCTCCCGGCCGGTGAAGACGACGACCGGAAGGTCGGCGCAGCGTCGCTCGTCCTGCTGATCGTCTCGAGCACCTCGAAGCCGCGACATGTCCGGCAGCCGCAGGTCGAGCACCACGCAGTCGACCGGCTGCTCCGTCAGCGCCGCCAGCGCCGCGGCGCCGGTGTCGGCGGTGACGATGTCGATGTCGTCGTGGCCGAGGAGCTCGGAGATGCTGACAGCTGCTCGGCCGGGTTGTCCTCGACCACCAGCAGCCGCTTGCGGCGCGGCGACGCGTAGGCCTTGATGCGTGCGATGGCGCCGCCTCGAGCCCTTCGGTGGTCGTCGGCTTGGTGACGAAGGAGAAGGCGCCGCGGGCCAGGCCGTGCTGCCGATCCTCGTCGAGCGTGACCATCTGCACCGGGATGTGCCGCGTCTCGGGATCCTGCTTCAGCTGACTGAGCACGGTCCAGCCGAGCATGTCGGGCAGGAACACGTCGAGCGAGACCGCGGTCGGCCGGTACTGGCGCGCCAGCGCCAGCGCGTCGGCGCCGCGCGCCGCCGACCAGCACCTTGAAGCCCGTGGTCGTGGGCGAGGTCGACCAGCATGCGCGCGTAGTGCGGGTCGTCCTCGACGATCAGCAGCGTCGGCTCGCCCGGCTGGAGGTGCTCGCGGTCGTCCGGCGACCTGCTCGATCGGCACGCTCCGGGCCGCGGACCGGGCACCGCGGATGGTCGTCGACGCGGCCGGCGCGACCGCGCTCGCGGACGTTGAGCCGCCGTCGGGCCGACGTAGCGCAGCGGCAGGTAGAGCGTGAACGTGCTGCCGACGCCGGGCGTGCTGCGCAGCTGGATCTCGCCGCCGAGCAGGCTGGCCAGCTCGCGGCTGATGGCCAGGCCGAGGCCGGTGCCGCCGTACTTGCGGCTGGTGCTGGCGTCGGCCTGCTGGAACGCCTCGAAGATGATGCGCTGCTTCTCCGGCGGGATGCCGATGCCGGTGTCGGCGACCTCGAAGGCGACGACGCGCGCCGCCTGGCTGAGGAGCGGGTGGTCGGGCGTCCAGCCGCGCGGTCACCGCCGAGACGTTCAGCCGCACGCCGCCCTGCGCGGTGAACTTGAAGGCGTTCGACAGCAGGTTCTTCAGCACCTGCTGCAGGCGCTTCGAGTCGGTGACGATGCGCCGGCCGAGCCCGGGCTCGACCTGCACTCGAAGGACAGGCCGCGGTTCTCGGCCTCGTGCTTGAAGGTGCGGCCGACCAGGTCGAGCAGGTTGGTGAAGAAGATCTCCTCGGCCTCGACCGTCACCGTGCCCGACTCGATCTTCGACAGGTCGAGGATGTCGGTGATCAGGTTGAGCAGGTCGGTGCCGGCGCCGTGGATGGTGCGCGCGAACTCGACCTGCTTGCCGCGTCAGGTTGCCGCTCCGGGTTGTCGGCGAGCTGCTGGCCGAGGATCAGGATGCTGTTGAGCGGCGTGCGCAGCTCGTGCGACATGTTGGCCAGGAACTCGGACTTGTACTTCGAGGTCAGCGCCAGCTCCGCGGCCTTCTCCTCGAGCGCGCGCCGCGCCTGCTCGATCTCCTGGTTCTTGCGCTCGACCTCGACGTTCTGCTCGGCCAGCTGCTGCGCCTTCTGCGCCAGCTGCTCGTTGGTCTGCTGCAGCTCGCGCTGCTGCGTCTGCAGCTCGCCGGCGAGCTGCTGCGACTGCTTGAGCAGGCCCTCCGTCTGCATCGTCGCCTCGATCGAGTTGAGCACGATGCCGATGCTGGCGGTCAGCTGCTCGAGGAAGGCGAGGTGCGGTGGCGAGAACTCGTGCAGCGAGGCCAGGCCGAGCACCGCCTTGATCTGGCCTTCGAAGACGACCGGGAAGACGACGACGTTGCGCGGCAGCGCGGTGAAGAACACCGAGCCGACCGGCACCGTGTCGGGCGGCACGTCGGTGACCAGCATGCGCTTGCGGTCGCGCGCGCACTGGCCGACGAAGCCCTCGCCGAACTGCAGCCGGTCCGGATAGCCGCGCTCGGCGGCGTCGGCGTAGCTGGCCAGCATGTCGAGCGCCGCCGGCGAATCCGCCGCCTTCTGGTAGATGACGCCCTGGTGCGCGTTGACCAGCGGCACCAGCTCGGTGAGCAGCAGCTTGCCGACCGTCGCCAGGTCGCGCTGGCCCTGCAGCATGCCGGTGAAGCGGGCCAGGTTGGTCTTCAGCCAGTCCTGCTCGGTGTTGCGGTCGGTCGTCAACCGCAGGTTGTCGATCATCGTGTTGATGTTGTCCTTCAGCTCGGCGACCTCGCCGCGGGCGTCGACCTGAATCGATCGCGTCAGGTCGCCCTTGGTCACCGCGGTCGCGACCTCGGCGATGGCGCGCACCTGGGTGGTCAGGTTGGCGGCCAGCAGGTTGACGTTGCCGGTGAGGTCCTTCCACGTGCCGGCGGCGCCGGGCACGTTGGCCTGGCCGCCGAGCCGGCCCTCGACGCCGACCTCGCGCGCCACCGACGTCACCTGGTCGGCGAAGGTCGCCAGCGTGCCGGTCATGTTGTTGATGGTGTCGGCGAGCGCCGCGACCTCGCCCTTCGCCTTCACCGTCAGGTTCTGCTTGAGGTCGCCGTTGGCGACCGCGGTCACCACCTTGACGATGCCGCGCACCTGCTCGGTGAGGTTGGCGGCCATGACGTTGACGTTGTCGGTCAGGTCCTTCCACGTGCCGGCCGACGCCGGGCACCTGCGCCTGGCCGCCGAGCAGGCCTTCGGTGCCGACCTCGCGGGCCACGCGCGTCACTTCGGCGGCGAAGGCGTTCAGCTGATCGACCATCGTGTTGATGGTGTTCTTCAGCTCGAGGATCTCGCCCTTCACGTCGACCGTGATCTTGCGCGACAGGTCGCCGCGCGCGACGGCGGTGGTGACTTCGGCGATGTTGCGCACCTGCGTCGTCAGGTTGGCGGCGAGCAGGTTGACGTTGTCGGTCAGGTCCTTCCACGTGCCGCCGACGCCGGGCACCACCGCCTGGCCGCCGAGCGTGCCGTCGGTGCCGACCTCGCGCGCCACGCGCGTCACTTCGGCGGCGAACGAGCGCAGCTGCTCGACCATCGTGTTGAGCGTTTCCTTGAGCAGCAGGATCTCGCCGCGCACGTCGACGGTGATCTTCTTGGACAGGTCGCCGCTGGCGATGGCGGTCGCGACCTCGGCGATGTTGCGCACCTGCGCCGTCAGGTTGCTGGCCATGAAGTTGACGTTGTCGGTCAGGTCCTTCCACGTGCCGGCGACGCCCGGCACCTGCGCCTGGCCGCCGAGCTTGCCTTCGGTGCCGACCTCGCGCGCCACGCGCGTCACTTCGGCGGCGAAGGCGTTCAGCTGGTCGACCATCGTGTTGATGGTGTTCTTCAGCTCGAGGATCTCGCCCTTCACGTCGACCGTGATCTTGCGCGACAGGTCGCCGCGCGGCGACGGCCGTGGTCACGTCGGCGATGTTGCGGACCTGGGCGGTCAGGTTGTTGGCCATCGAGTTGACGGTGTCGGTCAGATCCTTCCACGTGCCGGCGACGCCGCGGCACGTTGGCCTGGCCGCCGAGCTTGCCTTCGGTGCCGACCTCGCGCGCCACGCGCGTCACCTCGCCGGCGAACGCGTTCAGCTGGTCGACCATCGTGTTGATGGTGTCCTTGAGCTGGAGGATCTCGCCGCTGACGTCGACGGTGATCTTCTGCGACAGGTCGCCGTTGGCGATGGCGGTCGCGACCTTCGACATGTTGCGCACCTGCGCGGTCAGGTTGCCGGCCATGCAGGTTGACGTTGTCGGTCAGGTCCTTCCAGGTGCCGGCGACGCCGGGCACCTGCGCCTGGCCGCCGAGCTTGCCTTCGGTGCCGACCTCGCGGGCCACGCGCGTCACTTCGGCGGCGAACGCGTTCAGCTGGTCGACCATCGTGTTGATGGTGTTCTTCAGCTCGAGGATCTCGCCCTTGCACGTCGACCGTGATCTTGCGCGACAGGTCGCCGTTGGCGACGGCGGTCGTCACCTCGGCGATGTTGCGGACCTGCGTGGTCAGGTTGGCGGCCAGCAGGTTGACGTTGTCGGTCAGATCCTTCCACGTGCCGGCGACGCCGCGCGACCTGGGCCTGGCCACCGAGCTTGCCTTCGGTGCCGACCTCGCGCGCGACGCGCGTCACCTCGCCGGCGAAGGCGTTCAGCTGATCGACCATCGTGTTGATGGTCTCCTTCAGCTGCAGGATCTCGCCGCTGACGTCGACGGTGATCTTCTTGGACAGGTCGCCGCTGGCGATGGCGGTGGCGACTTCGGCGATGTTGCGGACCTGCGCCGTCAGGTTGTTGGCCATCGAGTTGACGTGAGTCGGTCAGGTCCTTCCAGGTGCCGGCGACGCCGAGCACCTTGGCCTGGCCGCCGAGCTTGCCCTCGGTGCCGACCTCGCGCGCGACGCGCGTCACCTCGCCGGCGAAGGCGTTCAGCTGATCGACCATCGTGTTGATGGTCTCCTTCAGCTGCAGGATCTCGCCGCTGACGTTGACGGTGATCTTCTTCGACAGGTCGCCGCCGGCGATCGCGGTGGCCACTTCGGCGATGTTGCGCACCTGCGCGGTCAGGTTGCTCGCCATGAAGTTGACGTTGTCGGTCAGGTCCTTCCAGGTGCCGGCGACGCCGGGCACCTGCGCCTGGCCGCCGAGCTTGCCGTCGGTGCCGACCTCGCGCGCGACGCGCGTCACTTCCGAGGCGAAGGCGTTCAGCTGATCGACCATCGTGTTGATGGTGTTCTTCAGCTCGAGGATCTCGCCGCGGACGTCGACCGTGATCTTGCGCGAGAGGTCGCCGCGGGCGACGGCGGTGGTGACCTCGGCGATGTTGCGCACCTGGTCGGTCAGGTTGCGCGCCATCGCGTTGACCGAGTCGGTGAGATCCTTCCAGGTGCCGGCGACGCCGGGCACGACGGCCTGGCCGCCGAGCCGGCCCTCGGTGCCGACCTCCCGCGCCACGCGCGTGACTTCCGAGGCGAACGAGCGCAGCTGGTCGACCATCGTGTTGATGGCTTCCTTGAGCTGCAGGATCTCGCCGCGGACGTCGACCGTGATCTTGCGCGAGAGGTCGCCGCTGGCGACCGCGATGGTGACCTCGGAGATGTTGCGCACCTGAGCGGTCAGGTTGCTGGCCATCGAGTTGACGGAGTCGGTGAGGTCCTTCCAGACGCCGCGACACGTCGCGGACCTCGGCCTGGCCGCCGAGCTTGCCGTCGGTGCCGACCTCGCGCGCGACGCGCGTCACCTCGGAGGTGAACACGCCGAGCTGCTCGATCATCGTGTTGACGATGGTCGCCGAGCGCAGGAACTCGCCCTCGAGCGGCCGGCCGTCGACGTCGAGGCGCACGGTCTGCGAGCAGGTCGCCCTTGGCGACGGCCGCGAGGGCGCGCGTCACCTCGGTGGTCGGCCGCAGCAGGTCGTCGATCAGCGTGTTGACCGACGTCTCCATCTCGCCCCAGGCGCCGGCCGGCGACCCGAACCGGACGCGCTGGCGGGTCTTGCCCTGCTTGCCGACCGTCGTGCCGACCCGCTCGAGCTCGCGCGCCATGCTGGCGTTGGCGGCGACGATCTCGTTGAAGGTGTCGGCGATCTTGCCGTGCAGGCCGGTCCAGTCGCCCGGGCAGGCGCACCGAGAAGTCGCCGTCCCGCACGGCCTGCATCGCGGCGAGCAGGGCGGACAGATCCTGCCCGGATGGCGGGGGAGGCGTCGGCGGGGGAGGAGGCGGCGGGGTGGCAGGGGTCTTGGAACGGGCGCTGACAGTCCGGTTCATGCAACGAGCTCCGCTGGATCCGCGTGGGTAGAGCGATGCCCACTGTGGGATGAGAGGAGCCCAACTGTAGGCTTTCGCTACAGTTTTCCTGACAGCCCAAGGGGTAGAGCTGCTTGAGGTAGCAAAAATCGTACTCGGCCGTAGCAGCGCGGGCATCGAGTGGGTAGACGGCGGGCGGTCGCCGATGGTCGACGGCCGCGCTTGGCGGCGATCGGACGATCAGGCCAGATGTCGGCCACCATCGACCCGGACCGTCTCCCCGGTCAGAAAGGTCGAGCGCAGGAGGCCGCAGACCCGCTGCGCGACCTCGTCCTCGCCACCCCAGCGGCCGAGGGGCGTGGCCGCCAGGACCTTGGCGTCGCTCCTCCGGCGTCGCTGCCGGCGGCCGGCACGATGGGCCCGGGAGCGACGACGTGGACGCGGATGCCGTCGGCCGCGAGCTCGAGCGCCAGCGCCTCGCCGAGTGCCTGGACGGCGCGCTTGGCGACGTAATACGGCAGGTAGCCGCGGTAGCGCGGGCGGCCGCTGGCGGCGACCCAGTCCGAGAAGAGCACGAGGTGGCCGCCGCCGGCCCGGCGCAGGTGCGGGATCGCGGCCTGGGCGCAGCGGAACGACGCGTCCAGATCGACGGCGAGCGCCCGGTCCCAGGCCGCCGCGTCGAGGGCGTCGAACGGCATCCGATCGAAGCGCGACGCCGCCAGGACGACGGCCGACAGCCCGCCGAGCTGCTCGGCCGCGGCATCGACGAGGGACCGGCAGGCGGCGGGGTCGGCGAGGTCGGCCTGCAGCAGCACGGCCCGCTGCCCCACCGCGCGGACCGCTCCGGCCGCGGCCTCGGCTTCGGCCCGCGAGGCGTGCCAGGCGACCGCCACGTCGTAGCCGTCGGCGGCCAGGGCTCGGGCAATCGCGCCCCCGATGCGGCGGGTCCCAGTCACCAGCGCAGCGCGTGCGGCAGCCATCTCAGTGGGCGATCTCACTCACCAGAGTCTTATACTCCGGGTCCATGCGCAGCGATGGCCCATCCACGGCGACGGATCCCGGCGGCGGTTCCTGCGGCGGACGGCGGGGATCGGATTGGCGGCGGCCGCGGTCCTGGCCGACGACGCGCTGCTCCGCGCCAGGACGGCTGTCGATCGCGCCGGCGATCGCGACCCCGAGGACGTCGCCCGCGACGAGACGTTCTGGCGCGAGATCCAGCTCGGGTTCACGCTCGATCGCAGCATCGTCAACTTGAACAACGGCGGCGTGTCGCCCAGCCCGCGGGTCGTCCACGAGGCCTACAAGCGCTACCTGGACATCTCGAACCAGTCGCCGGCGTACCACATGTGGCAGGTGCTCGAGCCGAACCGCGAGGCGGTGCGGCGCCAGCTCGCCGCCAGCGCCGGCTGCGATCCCGAGGAGCTCGCCATCACGCGCAACGCCAGCGAGGCGCTGCAGATCGCCCAGCTCGGGCTCGATCTCGCGCCCGGCGACGAGGTCCTGACCACCAACCAGGACTACGGCCGCATGCTCGACACGTGGGAGCAGCGCGTCGCCCGCAACGGCGTCGTGCTGAAGAAGATCGCCTTCCCCGTGCCGCCGCCGTCGCTGGCCGATCTCGCGGCGCGCTTCGAGGCCGCGGTGACGGCGAAGACCAAGGTGATCCACGTCTGCCACATCACCAACCTCACCGGGCAGATCTTCCCCATCCAGCAGATCTGCCGGATGGCGCGCGCCCGCGGCATCCGGACCATCGTCGACGGCGCCCACGCCTACGGGCACTTTCCCTTCGCGCTGCGCGACCTCGAGTGCGACTACTACGGCACCAGCCTGCACAAGTGGCTGCTCGCCCCGGTCGGCACCGGCTTCCTCTACGTCCGGCGCCCGCTGATCAAGGACCTGTGGCCGCTGACGCCGGCGGCGGCGCGGCTGGCCGGCGACATCCGCAAGTTCGAGGAGATCGGCACGCATCCGGCGGCGACGGCGCTGAGCATCGCCGAGGCGCTGGTGTTCCAGGAGACGATCGGCATGCCGCGCAAGGCGGCGCGGCTGCGCTACCTGCGCCACCGGTGGGCCGATCGGCTGCGGACGCAGCCCCGGTTCCACATCCACACCAGCTTCGACCCGGCCCAGGCCGGCGCCATCGGCACCGTCGGCGTCGACGGCCTGACGCCTGCGGCCATCGCCACGACGTTGTGGGACACCGCCCGCATCATCGTCACCCCGATCGTCCACGACGAGTACGCGCGGCGTGCGGGTGACGCCGAACCTCTACACCACGCTGGACGAAATCGACACCTTCGCCGGCGCGATGGAGCGCCTCAAACCGTCCGGCCCGGCGGCCCGTAGTGTCGGGTGACGGGCCGGACATCCCAGGTCCGCCACCGCCGCGGGATCGTTGCTCTGCGCCCGGAAACGGCGTATGGTCTTCGTCTGCCTCGTGAACGCCCAATTCACACGGTTAGGAGAATCTCCATGCGGAGAACGTTCCTCTACGGATTGATGACTGCCCTGCTCGTGGTCGGCGCGACGACTGCCCCGCGCGCCCAGGACGGCCGACAGACGCTGCGCGCGGTGCTGAGCGGCGGGTCGGAAGCGCCCACCGCCGTCAACACCGGCGCCTACGGCTTCGCCACCATCACGCTCGATCGCGCCGCCGGCGAGATCACGTGGGTGATCGACGTCTTCAACTACCCCACCGGCCTCACCGCCTCGCACATCCACGTCGGCTCACCGGGCACCGCCGGCCCGATCATCATCGACTTCGCGCCGACGGCGATCGGCGTCTCGGGGCCGTTCCGGCTGGCCGGCTCGACGCGGGCCTTCACGGCGCGTCCCGAACGCGGCGTCCGATCGATGGAAGAAGCGATGGTCGCCATCGCCTCCGGCAACGCCTACGTCAACGTCCACTCGCAGGCCAACCCCGGTGGCGAGATCCGCGGCCAGCTGTGCCCGGAAAAGGGCAGCGACAACGGGTTCAACGGCATCGCGCTCTGCAGCCCTCAGCCTCAGTAGAAGCGATACGACCCGCGTGTCCAGCGCGGGTCGGCTCTCAACCACCAAGCAACCAAACAACCAAGTAACCAACGACCAAGGCGGCGCCAATTTCCCAACTCCCAAGCCGAGTGCGTGGAGCCACTTGGAAGTCGTGCGTTGAGCGTACCTTTGGAAGTTGGTCGCTTGGTTGCTTGGGAGTTGACGGCACGGCGCACGGGCCGCCTATCCCGCGAACTTGTACCCAAGCCGTGCGCGGTGATCACGTACTGCGGATGCTTGGGATTGGGTTCGATCTTCTGCCGCAGCCGTGTTGGGGGCGAGCCGCGCCCTCAGCGCGGCTCGCGGGCGGCCCTTTCTCGTGCGCCTGCTATTCGGCGACGCTGGGCGCGTCGCCGGCGCCGCACGCGGCCGCGGCGATCGTCGCGTGGCCGTCCGTCAGCCCGCGAACTTGTAGCCCAAGCCGTGCGCGGTGATCACGTACTGCGGATGCTTGGGATTGGGTTCGATCTTCTGCCGCAGCCACGCGACGTGGACGTCCACGGTGCGCGTGTTCGGCATCGCGTGGTAGCCCCACACGTGATTGAGCAGCTCGTCGCGTGAGATCGTCGCGCCGCGGTGCTCGATGAAGTAGCGCAGCAGCTGATACTCGCGCGCCGAGAGCTCGACCGGCTGCCCGTCGCGGGTGACCTCCGCCTTGCGGAAATCGACCTGGACCGCGCCGAAGCGGTAGGCGTCGGCGTCGACCGTGTCCTTGGGCGCGTCGCGGCGCAGCCGCGCCTCGATCCGCGCCAGCAGCTCCATCATCTCGAACGGCTTCGTCAGGTAGTCGTCGGCACCGAGCTTGAGGCCGAGCACCTTGTCGATCACCTGGCCGCGGGCGGTCAGCATGATCACCGGTGTCTCGACGCCCTGCTGGCGCAGGTCGCGCAGGATGTCGAAGCCGCCGAGGCCGGGCAGCATCACGTCGAGCAGCAGCAGATCGAACGGCTCCTGCGAGGCGCGAGCCAGGCCGTCGCGGCCGTTGGTCGCCGATTCGACGACGTGGCCCTCGCGCCCGAGGCGATCGCTCAGGGTGAGCACCAACCCGGGTTCGTCTTCGACGATGAGGATGCGAGCCACGCCCTCAGTCTGGCGCAGATCCGCCACGGCGTGGGGCCAGTTTCGGCCGAGGAGCCGATCGTCGACGTCGCCCGGCGCACCGCCGTCATGCGCACCGGGACTTGCCCGCGACGCGGACTACGCCGGCACGCGCGGATCGCCGAGGCCGGTCGCCGCCGCCGGGCGCTCCGCCGGCCCGCCGGCCAGCGCCCCTTCCGGGGCCAGCGGCAGGTGCAGCGTGAAGGCGCTGCCCTTGCCGGCGTCGGTGCGCACCGTGATGCGCCCGCCCAGTTCGTCCATGATCCGCTTGACCAGGCTCAGGCCGAGGCCGCTGCCGTGGATCTGCCGCGCGGTGGCGTCGCCGCCGCGATAGAACGGCTCGAAGATGTGCGGCAGATCGCGGGCGGCGATGCCGGCACCGTTGTCGCTGACCGTGACGGCGATCTCGCGCCGCGCGCCGTCGGCCCGCCGCGCCTCGACCACGACGACCGGCGGCGCGCCGCCGTACTTGAGCGCGTTGACGATCAGGTTCTGCAGCGAGCGCGACACCGCCGGCGGGATCGACCAGCACCGCCGGCAGGTCGGCCGCGGCGCGCTGCTCGATCGTCGCGTGGTGATCGCGGACCAGCGGATCGGCGCCGCGCAGCGCGTCCTCGATGATGCCGCCGAGATCGGCCGGCCGCACGTCGAGCGTGGCCCGCCCGCTCTCGAAGCCGGCGAACTCCATGATCTGCTCGACCATCTGCGTGAGCCGGCGGCCCTCGCCGGCGATGACGTCGCCGTAGCGCTTCACCTGCTTCGGATCGGCGACCACGCCATCGGCGAGGTTCTCGGCGGCCGAGCGGATCACGGCGAGCGGCGTCCGCAGCTCGTGCGACACGCCGGCGACGAACTCCAGCTGCTGCGCGGCGAGGCGCCGCGCCCGCCCGGTCGTCATCAGCACCAGGCCCATGCTCGTGCCGAGCAGGAGCAGGACGCCGAAGCTGACCAGCAGGTTGCGCAGCCGCGCGTGCGAGACGGCGATGTCCAGCGAACCGGCGCGGTGCAGCACGTGCACGTTCCAGTGCGACGCGGGGTCACGCCCGGGCGGGCCGCCCGGGCCGCCGCGGCCGCGGAACGCGTTGCCCCGCCCCTCGCGCGTGACGATGACGGCGTTGCCGGGGGCAGGCGGTGGTGGCGGGGGGACGCCTGGCGCCTTCACCACACCGGTCGTCGGACCGGTCGCGCCGGCGACGGCGCCGGGCGCACCGGTCACCGGCTCGACCCGGCGATCGGTGACGAAGCGCCGGAACTCGAAGAACCGGACCTCGAACATGTCGTCGTCGGTGACGTCGGGAGCCGTCCGCAGCGACTCCGGCACCGGCGCCGCTGGGCGCCGTGAAGGCGAGGCCCCCCGGCCCATAGACGCCGACGTAGACCGTCGGATCCTGTGACAGGCGGAAGTGCCGCTCGACGAGCTGCGGCAGCAGATCCTTCTCGAGATAGGCGCGATCGAGCACGGCGACGGTGAAGCCGCGGACCGACGTCGTGCTGAGCACCCGGCCGTCGCGGTTCTCCTGGAACTGTCCCATCCGCGGGATCAGGAGGGCCGGAACCGCCGCGAACGTCGAGAACAGACGCACCGGGGCGGTGCCGCGACGCTGCGCCTCGAGCGCCTGCTGGAGGTGGGCCCGCATGGGCTCGAGCTCGGTCGGCCAGGCGACGACCTCGAGCCTGGCCGGCTCGCGGTTGAAGCGCTCGATCGTCCACGCCCCAGTCTCGGCCGGCGGCTCGGTGAGGCGGTAGATGGTCTTCACCAGCTCGGGTCGCGGCGCCGCCGTGTACCAGCGGGCGTAGCGGTCGACTTCCGCTTCGAGCGGGGCATCCCGCCGCAGCTCCGGACCGACCTGCAGCCAGAAGAAGGCGCGGGTCAGCTCGCGGTTGAACTCCTCGGTGAGGTTCTCGGCCTGGTTGTCGGCGTGCGACCGCAAGCGCTCGCGCTCGTCGGTGCTGAGCTGGCCCACCCATCGGTACTGCAGGACGGCGAGGACACCGAGCAGCACCGCCATGGCGGCGACGGCGAGTTCGGTCCGGGTCGGGCGGCGGCGCAGGAGGGCTCGGAGCATAGGGGGTCGCGGATGCAATCGCTGCCCTGAGATTACCCCCGCCGAACCCGCGAAAATCGTCGGGAAACCCAGCTTTTACATGCTTAACAAAGTCTTAGCGCACGGTTAACCAAATGGCGGCGCCGGGGGACAACAATTGAACCCGGGGCAACGTCCAACCTGCCCAGACACGTTGTCCACCTGAAAGATTGGGGCGCCGGACGAATCGCCGGCCCCGGACCAAGACAGAACGCCCATGCCGACCCACCTCACTCCCACGCGCGCCTTCCTCGCCGCGATCGTCGCGGCGCCCCTCCTCGCCCCCAGCCTGGGCTTCGCCCAGGCGCCCGCCACCCAGGCCGCGCAGCCGGCTCCGGCGGCGGCGGCAGCGCCCGTGCGGCCTCGGCTCCGGCGGCGAGCGACGAGAAGTCGCTGGCCGTGCTCGCGCGAGGTCCGGAAGGCGCATCGGCGGCGACGGCAAGATCGCGGCGCTCAAGACGGTGAGCTTCGAAGGCACCTACCGCCGCATCGATGGGCGAGCAGGACATGACCGGCGACCTCGAGCTCTACTTCGCGGCTGCCGGACAAGTTCCAGCGCGTCGAGCAGTTCTCGTTCGGCCCCAACCCCGGTCCGCGCATCGCGCAGACGTTCAACGGCACCGAAGGCTGGATGGGCCCGCTCGGTCCGGTGCCCGGGCGGCATGGCGTTCCGCTTCGGCGGTCCGGGCGGCCCGGGTGGCGGCCCGGGCGGCCCGGGCGGCCCGCGGCCCCGGCGGGCCCGGCGGTCCCGGCGGCGCAGCGCTTCGACCCGACGATCATCGCCAAGCAGAGCTTCTGGCGCACGGCGCTGGCGATGTTCCCGGGCACGGAGGCGACCTCGGCGCTCTCACTTCACCTACGTCGGCAAGGCCGAATCGCCGGACGGCGAGGCCGAGGTGCTCGACGTCAAGGGCGAGGGCGACTTCACGGCCCGCCTGTTCGTCGACGCCAAGACGCACCTGCCGGTGATGCTCACCTACCAGGAGCGCGAGCGCCGCATGATCCGGCAGACAGCGCCCGGCCCGCAACCAGGGCGAGACCGACGAGGCCAGTTCCGCGCCCGCATCCGCGCCGAGCGCGAGGCCGCCGGCCCGCCGCCGCCGCCGAAGATGGTCGACATCTCGATGTTCATCACCGAGCACAAGGACGTCGGCGGCGTGAAGATGCCGCATCACTTCACGATGCAGACCGGCGACAAGCCGACCGAGGAGTGGGAACTGAAGAAGTCGAAGGCGAACCCGAAGTTCGACGACGAGCAGTTCAAGCGGAAGACGAGCAACTGATCATGAAGACCCATGCCTGGTTCGCGCGGCTGCTCGACCGTCGCCGCCCTCTCCACCAGCGTCACCGTCGGCCTCGCCGTCGCGCAGGACGCCGAGCCGCAGGCCCCGGCCGCCGTCGGCCCAGCCGGCCGCGCCGGCCGCCGGCGCGCGAGCGCCAGGATCCGAACGCCGGCAGCATCCGCGTCCTGGTCCTCGACCAGACCGGCGCGGCGATCGTCGGCGCCGCGGTCTCGGTCGTCGCCGCCAACGCGCCGTCCGGCACCGAAGCCAAGACGACGACGGCCAACGACCAGGGCGAGGCGATCATCGACAACCTGGCGCCCGGCAAGTACGTCATCCAGGTCGAGTCGATCGGCTTCGAAACGACGCAGATCACCGACATCAACGTCCGCCGCGGCCGGCGCGAGAAGCCGCGACGTCGCAGCTGCCGATCGCCGGCTACGTCGAGGAGGTCGAGGTCACCCGCGACAAGACCGACCAGAACATCAGCGACAACTTCTCGTCGGCGCTGACGGCGGACCAGATCGACGCCCTGCCCGACGACGAAGAGGAGATGGCCGAGCAGCTGCAGCAGATGGCCGGCCCCGGCGCGGTGCTGCGGGTCAACGGCTTCTCCGGCGGCCGCCTGCCGCCGAAGTCGCAGATCGCCGAGATCCGCTTCCGCTTCGATCCCTACTCGGCCGAGAACCACGAGGCCGGCTTCCCGCGCGTCGACATCCGCACCCGGCCCGGCAACGGCCAGTGGCGCAACAACGCCAGCCTGACCTTCCGCGACGAGTCGCTGAACGCGCGCAACGCCTTCGCCACCGACAAGCCGTCCGAGCAGGCGCGCCGCTACCAGTACTCGATGGACGGCCCGATCAAGAAGGGCAAGACGTCGTTCTCGTTCAACATCGGCGGCATGGACTCGTTCGACACCGAGACGATCCGCACCCGCAACGTCGACGGCACGGAGTTCGACGGCGTCGTCTCGCCGAAGACCGACCGCGTCAACTTCAACGCCCGCGTCGAGCACGCCATCAACAAGAACCAGATGCTGCGCGTCGAGTTCTCGCGCAACGCCAACGAACAGAACCAGCTCGGCGTCGGCGGCTTCGAGCTCTACGACCGCGCCTACGATCGCGAGACGCGCGGCCACGAGTTCCGCGTCTCGACGAGCGGCCCGATCTTCCGCAAGATGCGCAACGAAGATGCGCCTCGAGGTCGACTGGAACGAGAGCGCTGTCGACTCGCTCAGCGACGACCTCACGCTGCGCGTGCAGGACGCCTTCACCAGCGGCGGCGCGCAGATCGCCGGCGGTCGCCGGTCGAAGACCATCGAGTTCGCCGACAACCTCGACTTCGCGCTCGGCAAGAAGCACGCGCTGCGCGCCGGCATCCTCGTCGAGGGCGGCTCCTACCGCAGCGACGAGTTGCGCAACTTCAACGGCACCTACACGTTCTCGTCGGCCGAGGCCTTCCTCGCCGGTCAGGCGCAGCAGTTCTCGGTCCGTCAGGGCGACCCGCTGGTCGAGTACAAGTCGTTCCAGTTCGGCGCCTACCTGCAGGACGACTTCCGCGTGCAGAAGAACCTGATGGTGAGCTACGGCATCCGCTACGAGGCGCAGACGCACCTCGGCGACAACGTCAACCTGTCGCCGCGCGCCAGCTTCGCGTGGACGCCCTTCAAGAGCGGCACCACCACCGTCCGCGGCGGCTTCGGCGTCTTCAACGACTGGTACGAGGACAGCCTCTACGAGCAGGCGCTGCGCCTCGACGGCGAGCGCCAGCGCGACCTGATCGTCCGCAACCCGACCTACCCGAACGTCGACCTGACCGGTGCGGCGGCGTCGACGCCGTCGGTCACGCGGATCGCGTCCGACCTGGTGATGCCGCAGATCACGCGGGCCTCGTTCGGCGTCGAGCACGCCTTCGCCAGCTGGGCGCAGTTCCGCAGCAACTACTACGTGCAGCGCACGTCGGACGAGTTCCGCGCGGTGAACCTCAACGCCAAGGTCAACGGCGTCGTGCCCTTCCCCACGCTCGGCATCATCACCTACGTCGATGCGGTCGGCGAGGCGAAGAGCCAGGGCATCGACCTGTCGATGAACCTGAACTACGCGCCGAAGCGGATCTTCGGCACCATCAACTACCGGCTGGCCAAGGCGATGAACGACGGCGACAGCGCCACCAGCCTGCCGATGAACGGCGGCGACCTCGCCGCCGAGTGGGGCCCGACCCGCGGCGACGTGCGGCACCGCATCTTCGGCTTCGCCTCGGTGCCGCTGAAGTACGGCCTCCGCTCGAACCTCAACATGCGCTACGAGTCGGGCACGCCGTACAACATCACCACCGGCTTCGACGACAACGCCGACAACGTCCTCAACGACCGGCCGGTCGGCGTCGGCCGCAACAGCGCCCGCGGCGACGGCCAGCTGAACGTCGATCTGCGCCTGAGCTGGCAGAAGAGCATCGGGCAGCCGAAGGGCGGCGACCAGGGCCCCGGCGGTCCCGGCGGCGGGCCGGTGATCGTCCGCGGTCCCGGCGGCGGCGGCGGCGGCGGCGGTCGCGGCCCCGGCGGCGGCGGGGGCGGCGGCGGCTTCGGCGGCGGGCCGGGCGGCAACGCCGGCCGGGTCAACTTCGAGGTGTTCGCCCAGATTTCGAACCTGACGAACACGGTGAACTACCGCAGCTACTCGGGCGTGCTGACGTCGACGTTCTTCGGCCAGGCGCTCGCCTCGGCGGAGCCCCGCCGGGTCGAACTCGGGATGCGCGTCGGCTTTTAATACCTGCACTCCACGGCAACGATCAGCGGGGTCCCAGGCGCCAGCCCGGGACCCCGCTTCGTGTTTTCCGCCCTAAATCACTTGCCGCGGGCGACCCCCGTGCCCATAATCTGACCGGCTCGTCTACCCCGGAGGGAGCTTGGTCATGACCTTCTTCGCCGCCCGCGCCACGCGCGGCGCCTGTCTTGCCGTCGCTCTTTCCGTCAGCCCAGCCGCCGTCGAAGGCGCGGCTGCGGACACCGTCGAGTACCGCGTCCTCGCCACCAACAAGACCTCCACGATGCAGAAGGAGATGTCCGAGGCCGCGGCCGCGGGCTTCCGATTCGGCGGCACCATGGGCGGCGAGACCGCCTTCGGCGGCAACGAGGTCGTGGTCGTGATGACCCGGGTGGCCAACGCCAGCCCGCGCTTCGAGTACCGGCTCCTCGCCACCACCAAGACCTCGACCATGCAGCGCGAGCTGCAGGAAGCCGGCTCGGCCGGCTTCGAATACAAGGGCCAGAGCGTCTTCTCGTCGATGTTCGGGGGGAAGGAAGTGGTCGTTATCCTGGAACGGGACCGCGACGTGACCAGCAAGGACCGCTGGGAGTATCGCCTGCTGGCGACGAGCAAGACCTCGACCATGCAGAAGGAGCTGTCGGACACGGGCGCCCAGGGCTTCGAGTACGTCGGCATGACCGTCGCCTCGACCGCCATGGGCGGCAGCGAACTCGTGACCATCACGCGCCGCAAGGTGCAATAGCAGACCCGGAGTTCCGGCCACCAGGGTCCGATCATGTCGCAACAGGACGACCGTCCGGAGGACGCGGCAACCGAATGGTTGTCGCCCGCGTTGTACCGCCAGCTCTGTGACGCGGTCGACGCGGCGCTGTTCGCCCCGCCGGATGCCCGGGACGCTCTGCTGGCCGCCCGCCTCGGCAGCGACCAGCGCCTGCTGGCGGAGGCTCGCGCCCTGCTCGCTTCGCACGAATCGAGTCCCCGCACCTTCATCTCGCCGGCGCCGAACGCCGGCGGTGACGAGACCTTCGTCGGACGCCCCGACAGCGCCACGATGATCCGGCGCGAGAGCGCCACCGTGATCGTGCCGGGGTCGGGCACGCAGCCCGCCTACCGGCCGGGCGCGGCCGAAAGCGACGGCACGCAGGAGATGCGCGCCCTGGCGGACCCGCCCGCCTCCGACTCCCGACCGGGCGACGGCTCGGGCTCGACGTCGGGCACCGTGACGCTGCCGAGGCCGCCTCACGAGCCCGAGTCCGACCGCCGACACCAGCCCGCGGATTCCGGTCGCGCACGAGTCGCCGGCGTCCTCCGGGACTCGGCCGGCGTGGGGCCCGCCGGTGCCGATCAACGTCGGCGCCGCCCCCGATGCCGGCGGCGCCGCCGCCGATGCCGGCGCCCCCGGCGCCGCCACCCGCGCCGCCGCCGATCTCCAAGCCCGTCCAGGCCGCCCCGCTGCCGCCGCCCGCCGCGCCGGCCCCGCTGCCCGCACCGGCGCCGGTCCCTGCACCGGCGACGACCGCCAAGCCGGTCCGCGGCAGCGACGTCGGGGCGCCGATCCCGGCCCGCCGGTCCGGCGGCTCGGGCGCGGGTCTCATCGGGTTGGCCGCCGCCGGGCTGCTGTTCCTCGTCGCCGGCGGCGCGCTCTGGATGTGGCGACAGGCGTCGGTCGCGCAGCAGGAAGCCGAGGCGCGCACGGCCAAGGCCGAGAAGCGCTTCGCGGAAGTGCGGCAGCTCGGGCAGCGCCTCGCCGAAGTCGATCGCCTGCTGGCGGTGACGCCGGACACCGGCGCGCAGGCGGCCCGTGCGGTGCTGCTCCGCACCTGGATGCAGTACCTCACCGATCTCCAGCGCGCCTCCGGATCGACCGAGCGCGACCTGCTGATCGACGTGGCCAAGGGCTACCGTCAGCTGGCGGGGTCGCTCGGTGGCATCTCGGGCCGCACCCTCAACGACCGCGCCGGCGCCACCCGCACGCTGCAGATCGCCGAGAACCTCTGGAGCTACCTCGATCGCAACAGCCAGCAGCCGGACGCCTCGGTGCGGCAGGAGCTGCTCGCGACACACGTCGATCTCGGCGATCTGTACGCGGTCGGCAAGGATGCCGGCAAGGCCGGCACCCAGTACCAGAAGGCGCTCGAAGTGGCCGGCCGGCTGAGCGCCGCGGGCGTCGGTCAGGCCGACGTCAAGCGCCTCACCGACCTGGTGCGCCAGCGCATCCAGTCCGGACCGCCGGCGGCGGCGCCACCGGTCGTCGACGCCGCGCCGGTCACGGCATCCGAAGAGCCTTGAACCAACGGACAACGAAGCGAGGAGACCGCTGATGTGGGGACGTAGCGCACGACGCCTGGGACTGACGCTGGCCGCGATCGCGTTTGCGGTCGGCTGCAACAAGACGGCCGACAAGCCCGCCGAACCGCCGCCGCCGCCCGAGCCCGAGGTCGCCAAGGCGCCGGACGCGCAGGTCACCTCCCTGTCCGAGATGGCGGTCGAGTACGAGAAGCTCGAACAGCAGCAGGCCACCACCAACCAGCAGATGGGCCAGCTGATCAACCGCTACCAGCAGCGCGGCGGCTCGCTTCCGCCCGGCTTCGGCGCCGAGCTGACCGACGAGCAGCGCACCCTCCTGGCCGAGCGGATCAAGACCGAGAAGGCCGGCCTGCGCACGCTGCTGCAGGACCTGATCGATCGCGACAAGGAGATGCAGCAGATGAAGACGCGTCTCGACCGCTCGAGACGCAGCTGCCGGCCAGCGTGGTCTCCAAGGAAGGCGATCGCCACGATCGCATCGCGATGAACTTCCTGGTCAAGCAGGGCGTGCCGGCCAAGAAGGCCTACGAGATCGTCTCGCAGATCAACCTGCAGGACGCGCTGGTGCCCGGCTTCCGCGTCTGGACCTACTACCAGAAGGGTCAGTTCGGCACGTGGGTGACGCGCGGCAAGGCCTCCATCACGCCGCAGGATCACGCCAAGAAGGTGCTGGCGCTGCTCGAGGAGTCGCGTGACAAGGCGCTCAAGGATCTGGCCGACACCTCGTCGGAGCGTGACGCGCTCAAGACCGCGACCGAGGAGAAGGAAGCCGCCCTGACGCGCTCGGCCGAAGAGCTGAAGGCGATGACCGAGACGGCCGAGCAGCAGCGCGCCGAGGTGCAGCGCCGCGAGACCGAGGCCAACACGCTGCGCTTCATCGTCGGCTCCAAGAAGGCGCTGGTGAAGAGCAAGCTGCTCGAGAAGAACATGCGCAAGTGGAACCCGGTGACGGACCAGATGTCGTCGCTGAACCTGATGGAATCGCAGGACATTCCCATCGACGCCGCCTCGCTCGGCCTGAAGAAGGTCAAGAAGGTGACGCTGGTGCCGGAGATCTTCGTCGCCGGCGTCGACTACGCCGTCCAGGTCGGCGGGCCGACCGCGACCCTGAAGATCACCGCGCCGGACAAGTTCAAGGCGAACCGGTTCATCATCGTCGTCGAATGACCCGACGCCCCGTGGCCGCCGCCGCCGTCGCGGTGGTGGTGCTCGCCAGCGGCGTCGGCGGATGGCTGCTGTGGATGGGCCGCTCGCCCTTCGGGCCGGCGGCCCCGTCCGCCGCCGCGGCGGGGCGACGGCCCAGACAGCCTCGACCACGGCGCCCGACACGACCGGGGGCGCGCGGCTCCTGTGGACCCTCGCCGGCCACACCGCGTCCCCGGTCAGCCTCGCGGTGTCCCGCGACGGCACCCGCGCCCTCTCCGGCGGCGGCCACGGCGACGGCGCCGTCCGCGTCTGGGACCTCGAGCGCGGCCAGCCGGTCACCCGATTCACCGGGCATGGCGACAAGAGCGACATCATCACCGTCGCCTTCACCCCGGACGGCACCGCGGCGATCTCGGCGGCCGGGCCCGAGGACGGCTCGCTGCGCATCTGGGAGCTGGCCAGCGGGCGCCGAACGCACCCAGCTCGCCGGCGACATCGGCCTCCTGTTCCGCGCCATCTCGAGCGACGCGACCCGGGCGCTGGCCCAGGAGATGACCGCCGACGGCCGCAGCAAGGGCTTCTCCCTCTGGCGGCTGGACGAAGGGCGGCGGATCGTTCGGCATCGACGCGCCCGACCACGCCTCGGCGCTGGCCATCTCGCCGGACGGCCAGACGCTGCTCTCGGGCGGCGGCGACGGCACGCTGACGCTGTGGAAGGCGAACGGCCAGAAGATCCGGACGTTCGTCGCGCACGGTCCGGGCACGACGGTCCGCACCGTCGCCTTCGCCCGATCGGGCCGCCTGCTCGTGACCAGCGGCGACGGCGCCGGCGCCGCGGGCACGTCCCCGGCCCGCGCCGTGATGCTCTGGGATCCGGAGACCGGTGTCGCCTTCCGGACCATCCGCAACGCCGCGCATTTCGCCCTCGCCGACGACGGCCGCACGCTCGCGGTCGCCGGCGACGCCACCTCGATCCGCGTCATCGACGTCATCACCGCGCAGGAACTGGCGCGCCTCGAGGGCCACGCCGGCGGCGTCACCGCGTTGGCCTTCGCGCCCGGCGGCACCCGCCTCGTCTCGGCCGGCGCCGATCGTTCCGTTCGCGTGTGGGCCCTTCGCGAGCCTCCCTCAGGAGCCAGCACCCCATGACCGTTCGCACTGACGCAGGCCCGGGGCGCGACCGCGCCGTGGCGCCGATGCCCTGGGCCCACGCCCTGTCGGACCAGATCGGACGGCAGGTGGTCGGCCAGCAGCAGCTGGTGCACCGCTTGATCGTGGCCCTGCTCGCCGGCGGCCACGTGCTGCTCGAAGGCCTGCCGGGGCTGGCCAAGACGCTCATCGTCAAGACCCTCTCCCAGGCGTGCCACCTGAAGTTCCAGCGCCTGCAGTTCACGCCGGATCTGCTGCCGGCCGACCTGATCGGCACCATGGTCTACAACCCGAGGACGCTGGAATTCGCCGTCCACAAGGGCCCGATCTTCGCCAACATCGTCCTCGCCGACGAGATCAACCGCGCCCCCGCCAAGGTGCAGAGCGCGCTGCTCGAGGCGATGCAGGAGCGCTCCGTCACCATCGGCCCCGAGTCGCACCGCCTCGACGAGCCGTTCCTGGTGCTGGCGACGCAGAACCCGGTCGAGCACGAAGGCACCTTCCCGCTGCCCGAAGCGCAGCTCGATCGCTTCCTGTTCCAGGTCCGCGTCACCTATCCGTCGCGCGACGAGGAGCTCGAGATCCTGACGCGCCAGGTGAACCCGGAGACCGCGGCGCCGCGCATCGAGGCGGTGGTCACGGCCGAGGAGCTGCTGGCCGCGCGGGCCACGCTGAGCCAGGTGTTCGCCGATCAGCGGGTGCTCGCCTACGTGCTCGACCTCGTCCGCGCCACGCGCGATCCGGCCGCGTTCAAGCTGCAGGCGGTGGCGCCGCTGGTCCGCTTCGGGGCCTCGCCGCGCGCCGCGGTCCACTTCACGCAGGCGGCCCGCGCCACCGCCGCCCTGGCCGGCCGCGCCTTCGTGCTGCCCGAGGACGTCAAGGAAGTGGCGATGGACGTCCTGCGCCATCGCCTGATCCTCAGCTATGACGCCGAAGCGGACAACGTCTCGGCCGACGAAGTGGTGGCCAAGATTCTGGCTGCGGTTCCGGTACCGTGACCGTGCCGTCAACTTCCAAGTAGCCAAGGGACCAACGACCAAGGCACTCCCAACTCCCAACTCCCAAGACGCCGCAGACTCCCAATGGCCATCGCCCACAGCAGCGCGCTCGTGCCCCTTGGAAGTTGGGCGTTGGGAGTGCCTTGGAAGTTGGTCGTTGGAAGTTGGGATGTTCTCGGTGAGCGCCCTGATGGACATCGGCCGTCTGCGAGCGTCGGCTCACCGTGTGGCTTTCCGCTTCATGCGGCCGGGCTCGGTGCCGACTCCGGGCGTCCATCGATCGCTGTTCCGCGGGCACGGCCTCAACTTCGCCGGCTATCGCGAGTACCAGCACGGCGACGACATCCGCATGGTCGACTGGAACGTGACCGCGCGGCAGAACCGGCCGATGCTCAAGCTGTTCGAGCAGGAGCACGCGACGGCGCTGATGCTGGTGCTCGACGCGAGCCCGTCGATGACCGGGCCGCACCCCGACAAGTGGGACGCGGCGGCGGCCCTCGCGGTGCTGTTCGCCTTCGTCGGCGCCCGCGACGGCGAGCGCATGGGCCTGGCCATCACCGGCGAGAAGGGCCTGGCGTTCTCGCCGCGCCGCGGCTTCGCCCACGCGACGCGGATGGCGCATCGACTGGAACGCCTCGCCGTGTCCGGCGGGCACGCTCGACGAGGCGATCCACCGGGCGCTGCGCACCCTGCGGACACCCGGGGTGCTGGTCGTCGTCTCCGACTTCCTCGGCACGCGATGGGACGCCGCGATCCGCGAGGCGGTGCGGCGCCACACCGTGGTCGGCCTGACGATCTCGACCGCCTTCGAGCACGAGCTGCCGGCCGCCGGCCTGGTGCGCGTGCAGGATGCCGAGTCGGGCGCGACGCGCTGGGTCGACACCGGCTCGGCGACGGTGCGCGCCGCCTACGCGCAGCGCTCGATCGGGCTGCGCAGCGAGATCCGCGCCCGGCTGGTCGACGCCGGCGCGGTGCCGGTCGCCATCCGCACCGATCGGCCGCTCGTCGGCCAGCTCGCCAGCATCTGCCGCGTCCGGGGCGCCGCATGATCGCCGTCGTCCTCCTGCTGGCACTTTCTGCCATCCAACCCGGGTCCAGGCCGGGCTCGCAGCCCGGCTCGAAGCCGGCGCGATCCGCGGCGCAGGCTGCGCCGCGCGGCCGAGGCCCGCGGCGCCTGCGGTCACGCCACCGTTCGGGCTCACGGTGACGCTCGAGCCGGCGCGCGCCCGGATCGGCGATCGCCTCACGCTGCTGCTCGCCATCGACGCGCCCTCGGCGATCGAAGCCGGTGCGGCCGCGCCTGGAGGAACGCCTCGGCGCCTTCGACGTGCTGTCGATCGATTCGACGCCGATGGAGAAGTACGACGCCGGCTGGCGGCAGCAGTGGCGCGTGACGCTGGCCGCCTTCGACAAGGGCGAGCACGCCGTCCCGCGCTTCGCGCTCGACTACGCGGCCGCCGGGGGCCAGACCCTCGCCTACTGGATCGACACCCGGCTCACGGCCACCGTCACGGCGCCCGTGGTGACGGCGGACATGCCGCTGCGGCCGATGGTCGGGCCGCAGGATCCGCCGCCGCAGTCGCCGTGGCCGCGCATCGCGCTGATCGGCGGCATCCTGTCGCTGATCGTCGGCGTCGCCTCGATCCCGCTCGTCGCCTGGTGGCTGCGGACGCTGCGCCGCCGCCGGCAGCTCGCCTTCTTCCGCCAGCTGCAGCGCGAGCTGGCGAAGCTGGGCGAGGCGTCGACGCAGACGCCCGAGGAGGCGCGCGCCGCCTACACCCGCGCGGCGGAGATCCTGCGCCTCGGCGTCGGCCGCGTCGCGCCCGGCCCGACCGCCTCCCTGCCCTCGCCCGATCTCGCCAACCACCTGGCGCGCATCGGCGCCGAGGGCGTGCGGCTCGCCGCCCGGCTGCGGACGTCGCTCTCCGCGGTCGATGCCGTGCGCTTCGGCAACGTCGCGCCGACGCCGCACCGGCACACGGCGACGATCGGCGAAGCCGGCGGCGTCGTCCAGTCGATGGGCACGACCGCGGCGACCCAGCGGCCGCCGAAGGCGAGGGCGTCGTGACGCTGCCACCGTGGCTGTCCGAGATCGTCGTCTTCGCCCATCCCGGCTGGCTGGTGCTGCTCGCCGTCCCGCCGGTGCTGTGGCTGCTGCGGCGCTGGCGCCGCGCGCCGCTGCCGGCGGTGTCGTCGCTGGCCTGGTTCGACGCCGTGCCGACGACCTGGCGGGTGCGCCTGCGCTGGCTGCCCGGCGCCTGCCGGACCATCGCCTTCGCGCTGGTCGTCGTCGCGCTGGCCGGGCCGGAGCGCATCACCCCGGCGCGCGAATCGGTGCGTCCCGGCCTCGACGTGCTGCTGCTGATGGACGTGTCGCAGTCGATGCGGGCCCGCGACGGCACGCCCGACCGGCTCGGCTCGGCGATCGCGCTGGCGCAGTCGGTGGTCAAGACGCGGCCGCGCGATCGCATCGGCGTGCTGCTGTTCGCCGGCGATCATGCCATCGCCTGTCCGCTGACGATCGACCACGCCTCGGTCGTCGATCGCCTGCAGACGATCACGGTGTCCGAGAGCGACGAGGGCACGGCCATCGGCGTCGCCATCACCGGGGCGCTCGGACGCCTGCAGACGGCGCGGGCGGCGCGGGGCGCCATCGTCGTCCTCACCGACGGCGCCAGCAACACCGGCCGCCCGCTGCCGGAAGAGGCGGCGCGGCTGGCGGCGCGGCAGGGCATGACGGTGCTGACGGTCGGCGTCGGCCGCGACGGGCTGGTCCCGTTCCCGACCGAGCTGGGCGTCGTCGAGATCCCGCTCGGCATCGACGAACCGGCGCTGCGCCGCGTGGCCGCCGCCGGCGGCGGGACCTTCGTCCGGGCGACGGAGCGACAGGCGGCCGCCTCGATTGCCGCCGCCCTGGACCGGATCGAGCCGGCCGAGCGCATCGTCACCAGCCGGCAGACGGCTCCGATGGGCGCCTGGCTCGGCGCCGCCGCGTCGATCGCGCTGTTCCTGGAGCTGATGATCTCCCGTCTGTGGCTGAGGGACCTGCTGTGAACGCCGACGCGCTGCTCACGGCGGGCATCGACGTCGGCCTGGTGGCCGGCCTCGTCGCCGCGCTGCTCGTCGGCGCGCTGGCGGCCTGGCGCGAGTGGAGTCGCGGCAGCGCCCGGCAGGCGTGGCACGGCCCGGCGGTCGTCGTGCCGCGCTCGACGCTGCGCGGCCTCGTCCGCGTCGTGCTGCTCGCCGTCGCCGCCGGCAGCGCCACGGCATCGGTGATCGGCCTGACCGGCACGGGGGCCGCCACGCCGCAGGCCGCGGTCCCGGAATCGATCCTCATCGCCCTGGACATCTCGCGCAGCATGGACGCCACCGACGTGGCGCCGAGCCGCCAGGCGGCGGCCCGCGCCTGGCTGGCGCGGCTGGTCGATCGCGTCTCGCCGCGGGCGGTCGGGCTCGTCCTCTTCGCCGGCGAGCCGCTCCTCACCTGCCCGCTCACGTCCGATCTCGGCGCGCTGCGCCTGGCCCTGGACGAAGCGGGCTCGACGCAGATGGCGATCCCGGGCGGCTCGGTCCTCGGACCGGCGATCGCGCGCAGCGTCACCGCCTTCGGCGAAGGCCGGGCCCGGCGCACGCTGATCGTCGTCAGCGACGGCGAGGACACCGGCTCGGGCCTGGCCGAGGCCGCGGCCGCCGCCAAGCAGGCGGGCGTGGTCGTACACACCGTCGGCGTCGGCACCGCGCAGGGGATCGCCATGCCGGTGCGGCGTCCGCCGCCGGGCGAGCTGCTGCCGCCGAACCCCGAGACGCGCGTCACCAAGCTCGAAGACAAGGGCCTGCGCGAACTGGCCGCCGCCACCGGCGGGATCCATGTGGCGGGTGTCGACGACAACGCGCTGGCGCAGCTCGCCGGACGCCTGCGCGCGCCCGGCGCCGCCGACCAGCCGGCCCAGACGATCTGGTGGACGGCGCTGCTGCTGACCGCGTTCGTCTGCCTCGCGCTCGAACGGCTGTGGCCGGAACGGCGTCCGCGGGTGGCCGCCACCGCCGTCGCGTCGCTGCTCCTGCTGCTCTCCCCCGCGCCGGCCACGGCCGCGGACGGCTGGGAGGCGATCCGCGAAGGCAACATCGCGCTGCAGCGCGGCCGCACCCGCGAAGCGATCGACGCCTATCGCCGCGCGGCGCAGGACACCGACGCCGCCGCCATCGCCTGGTTCAACGTCGGCGTCGCGCTGGCCCGGCAGGACGACCCGAAGAACGCCGCGATGGCCTTCGCGCGATCGGCGGCGTTCTACCGGACCGACGTCGAGCGGGCCCGGGCCCACTACAACCGCGGCATCATGCTCGAGCGCACCGAGGAGCTCGAGGAAAGCGCGCGATCGTTCATCGCCGCGCTGCGGCACGATCCCGCCAACGACGACGCCCGCACCAACCTGGCCATCATCCGCGCCAGGCTCGAGCGCGAACGCTCGAAGGAACCGCCGCCGCCGTCCCCGAAGGACGATCTCGAGAAGGCGCTGCAGCAGGTGCCGGAGCAGTCCTACGCCTTCAACAAGGGCAAGAAGCAGCAGCGCCCGGTGACCGCCGGCTCGGACTGGTAGGCGGGCGTCGGACGCCGTCAGGCGCCGTCGAAGGCGCGCTGCAAGGCCGCCGCGTCGATCTTCTGCATCGTCATCATCGCCTGCATCGCCCGGCCGGCCTTGGCCCGGTCGGGATCGCCGAGCAGCCGCGGCAGCGCGGTCGGAATGACCTGCCACGACAGCCCGAACCGATCCTTCAGCCAGCCGCACCGCGACGGCGTGCCGCCGCCGGCCATCAGCGCGGCCCACAGCTCGTCGACCTCCTGCTGGGTCTCGCAGGAGACGAAGAAGGACACCGCCTCGTTGAAGGTGAAATGCGGGCCGGCGTTCAGGCCCATGAACCGCTGCCCTTCCAGCTCCCAGGTGACCGACATCACCTGGTCGCCGTTGCGGTGGACCGAGACGACCTTCGAGCGCGGGAAGATCGAGGTATAGAACTGCATGGCCTCTTCGGCCTGCGTGTCGAACCAGAGAAACGGCGTGATGGAGAGCATCGATCGGCCTCGTTGCGGCGGGGTGCAGGGAGGATGATGCCCCACCTGACCGCCGCCCTCGAGGTGTAGTCGGAGCCAGCCGCCGCTTCTCGACGCCGGCCCCGGAAAAATCGAATAAGGTAAAGACCGCCCTCGTAACCGGGTCGATTCACGATGACCGTCGCCTCGATCCTCTGGACCCGGCTCGACACACCCGGACACGACGCCTGCCGCCTGATCGAGAAGCACGGCGGATGGGAGCTGGAAGGCACCGCGGTGTTCGACAAGGACGGCACCCCGGCCCGCCTCGACTACAGCGTCGCCTGCGACGCGTCGTGGCGCACCCGCTGGGGACGGGTCCGCGGCTGGACCGGTGCCCGCGCCGTCGACCTCTACATCGCCCGCACCGCCATGGGCGCCTGGACGATGAACGGCGACGAGGTGCTGCCGTCGATGGACTGCGTCGACCTCGACCTCGGCTTCACGCCGGCCACCAACCTGATCGCGCTGCGACGGCTCGACCTGCCGGTCGGCCAGCGGGCGACGACCTTCACCGCCTGGCTCGACGAGGGCACCTTCAAGCTGGAAGTGCTGGAACAGGTCTACCGCCGCCAGACCGCTGGCGCCTACGCCTACGAGTCGCCGCGCTTCGAATACGCCGGCGTGCTCGAGGTCGACGCGACGGGTTTCGTGCGGCGGTATCCCCAGCTCTGGGAAGCCGTCACCGAGGTGTAGCCGCGTGCCCTTCGACGCCCAGCCGACGCTGGTCGGCGATCGCCTGGAGCTGCGACCGCTCACGGCCGAGGACTGGCAAGCGCTCTACGCCGTCGCCTCCGACTCGCTGATCTGGGAGCAGCATCCGGCCCGTAACCGCCACGAGATCGACGTGTTCCGCGTCTTCTTCGACGAGGCGCTGGCCGCCGGCGGCGCCCTGGTGGTCATCGATCGCGCCAACCGCCTCGTCATCGGCTCGTCGCGCTTCCACGGCTACGATGAAGCCGCGTCGCAGGTCGAGATTGGCTGGACGTTCCTCTCGCGCCTCTACTGGGGCGGCGTCTACAACGGCGAGCTGAAGCGCCTGATGCTGGCGCACGCGTTCCGCTTCGTCGACGCCGTGATCTTCGTGGTCGGGCCGCGGAACATGCGATCGCAGCAGGCCCTGGCCAAGATCGGCGCGGTGAAGACCGGCGAGACGGCGACGGGCAGCGGCGGCGACAGCGACGTCTTCCGCCTGACCAGGGCGACCTTCGAGAAGGGCACGGGCTGAGATGGGCATCGTTCGCCGACGACACGTGGACCATCGGGATTGCCGACCAGGACGGCGAGTCCCTCATCATTCGCGTCCGCGGCCAGATGCCGGCCGTCGCCGAGCGGCAACGGCATGCCCACCTGGTGGTGATCGGCTGGCCCTATGCCGGCACCGACACCGGCCTCCCGACCGACGACGACAGCGCCCTGATGCAGGCGTTCGAGGACGCCGTCGCGGCGGGCACCGAGCGCGGTGGCACCGGGGTCCAGGTCGCGTCGATCACCGGCGCCGGCCACAAGGAGTGGCGCTACTACGCCGCCGACGCCGAGGCGTTCGTGGCCGCGCTCAACGCCAGCCTCGATGGCCACCCGCCGTATCCGCTCGAGATCGAGATGTTCGACGACTCCGAGTGGCAGGGCCTGCAGCAGCTCCTCGACGGGCTCGAAGCGGACGCCGAGGAGAGCGAGGCCGAGGAAGGCGACGCCGACGAGAGCGCCGAGACGGACGATGAAGACGACGCGACTGGCGTGAAGACGGACGACGACGCCTGAGCGTACAGACAAAGGGCCGGAGCGGCTTTCGCCACCCCGGCCCCGTGCCTGACATTGGGATGTGTTCGTCCTCGATCCGGGAGAGGATCCCGGGCCGCGGCTCTCGCCACGGCACGGTCGTGCCAGACCGGTCGCCCCGACGGGCGACCGGAGCCTTGCTAGTTCGAGCCCGTGCGAGCCGTCGTCTGTTCGGCCGCAGCGGCCTCCGGCGACAGGATCTTCACTTCGACGCGGCGGTTGCGGGCGCGGCCCGCGCGGGTGCCGTTCGAGTCGACCGGCTTGGTCTCGCCGTAGCTGATCACGCTGATCTTGTGGAGCGGCACGTGGTGCTGCTCATACAGGTAGCGCTTCACGGCTTCGGCACGCTCGAGACCGATCAGCTCGTTCGTCGTCGCGGCACCGGTCGAATCCGTGTGACCTTCGATCTCGAAGAACACGGCCTTCGGGTCGGCGGCCACGCCGGCCACCAGCTTGTCGAGCTGCGCCTTCGCCTCGTCCGGCAGCGCCGCCGCGGCGAACTTGAAGCCGCCCGACGCCTCGTTCAGCACCAGACCGTAGACCAGCTTGCGGCTGTTGGCTTCGAACGCCGTCAGCTTGCCGTCGACGTCCTTGGCCGCCTGCGACGCCTGCGTCGCGGACTGACCGGCCGCCGTCGCCTTCTGATCGACCTGACCGACACGCTGGTCGTACTTGGTGTCGACCTCGGTGATCTTGGTGTCGACCGCCTTGATGCGCTGCTCGTTCTCCTCGACCCGCGAGGTGAGCGTCGTGACCTTCTCGTTCACGGCACCGACTTCGGTCCGCACGAACTTCTTCGTGGCGCAGCCGGTCGTACCCGCCGCGAGCGCCACCACCGGAACAATCATCAACAGCTTCTTCATGACTACGACCCTCCTCGGCTCTAAGGCCGACGGCAATGCCCGGCGTTTAGCCCTGGCGAGACTGACTGAAATAACCGCTTCGGGCGCGCACGGTCAGTTCGCGGCGCCTCGTTCTCACGTCCAATTCGTACCAGCCCGGCTCCCTGGCCGCCTCGAAGGCGATCAGATACTGATGACGGAGCTCGGTGATCAGGTCCCGCGCCGCCTGGCTGGCGTGCGTCGGAGCGCTGACCATGAACAGCGTGCCCCCCGTCCAGTACGCAGAGGTTCGACAGGTGCGTCGCCACCGGCGACGAATCGGCGCCGACCACCGCGTGGTCCTGGCCCGGATGATCGAGCGGTGAGAGCACCGCGATCACGTAGACCGGCACGTCGATGGCGCTGGCCATGCCCGACACCTGCGACGGCGTCAGCTTGCTGCTGGTGTCGATGCCGTCGGTGATGACGATCACCGCGCGGCGCGGCGACGGCCGGTTGCCCAGGGCCGCGGCGGTCTTGTTGATGGCGTCGTAGAGCGACGTCTGCCCGACCGCCGTCAGCGAGTTCACCGCGGTCTTGACCTTGGCCAGGTCGGTGGTGAAATCCACTTCCGTGCGCAGCTCGGCGTCGAACGAGAACAAGCCGACTTCGTCCTGCGTCGGGTTGACCCAGCTCAGGATGTGCTCGACGGCGCGCTGGCCGGCCTGCATCTGCATCGCGCCGCGCATGCTGCCGCTGACGTCGAACAGGATGCCGAGGCTGATCGGGCCCTGGTCGCTGGACTTGAACTGGACGATCTGGCGCAGTCTGCCGCGCTCGTAGACCTGGAAGTCCTCACGACCCAGGTTGTTGACCGGCCGGCCGCGCGAATCACGGACGACGGCCGTCACCGAGACGACATCCACCGCAGCGCGGAAGGACGGCGTTTGCGCCACGGCCACCGTCGCCGTTGCCGGCTGAAGGCCGATCGCAGCGGTCATCACCGCCGCTGTGCACATCCGCGCAAACCGTGTGTCACGTCGTCTCACGGGACCTCCCTAATCCAAGTAGCCTGCCAATCCCCACAAGTGCAGGCTGACACGCCACTTATCGGTTTAGGCCCGGATCACAGCAGGGCTTGGGGTATCCCTCGAAGGGTCAAAATGATGAAAGGACTACCCGGATCGGGGTCTGACTATGTAAAAAGGTTCCAATCAAGCTCTGCGATAGGCTCAAATGCGTGGGTCGAGCTGGCTGTCAGGCCGTCGCTGGCACCATGGTCGAGCTTATCCGGGGCTGGAGGAAATCACGCCTCTACCACAGCATCTCTGGGGGCTGTGTGCGCCGACCCCTACCTGTAGGGCTCGACCGCCCATGCACTCGTCGGCGAGCGAAACTCAGGGCGAGGGCGAAGGCCGCTCCGGCGGGTGACGCGGAATCGGGCATCGGGGACGAGAGTAGAATTTCCAGATGCCTTCCTCGCCCTCCACCACATCGGCGATTCCGGTCGCCGGTCGGGTCAACAGCTTCACCTACGCCATCCGCAACATCGTGGCCGAAGCTCGGAAGGTGGAAGCGGCCGGGCGGCCGGTCCGCTACTTGAACATCGGCGATCCGATTGCGGCCGGCTTCGAGACGCCCCCCCACCTGGTGGAGGCGGTCAGCCGGGCCATGCGGCATGGCCAGAACGGCTACACGCCATCGCCCGGCATCGCCGAGGCGCGGGAAGCCGTCGCCGACGACTTCAGTGCCCGCGGTTTCCCGGTCGATCCCGATCGCGTGCTGCTGACCACCGGCACGTCCGAGGGCATCGAGCTGACGCTCAACGCCCTGGTCGATCCCGGCGACGAGGTGCTGGTGCCGGTGCCGACCTACCCGCTCTATACGGCGGTGGTCGCGAAGATCGGCGCCAGGTCGGTGTTCTACCGCACCGATCCGGACAACGGCTGGCAACCCGATCTCGACCACATCAAGAGCCTGATCACCGATCGGACGCGGGCCATCGTGCTGATCGACCCCAACAATCCGACCGGCGCCGTCTACCCGCGCGAGACGAAGCTGGCGATCATCGAGCTGGCCGAGCGGCACGGCATCGTCATCCTGTCGGACGAGGTCTACGGCGATCTCGCCTACGCCGGCCCGGTGGAACCGCTCGGCTCGCACGCGCCGGACGCGGCGATCGTCGCCTACTCGTCGCTGTCGAAGGCGTACCTGGCGCCCGGCTGGCGCGGCGGCTGGATGGCAGTGGGCCGGACGAAGCGGCTCGATCCGGCGCTCGCCGGGATCAAGAAGCTCGCCGATGGCCGGCTGTGCAGTCCTGGGCCGATGCAGCACGCCATCACCGCGGCGCTGCGGGGCGACCGGTCGCACCAGCAGGTCTTCAACGCCGCGCTGCTCGAGCGCGCGCAGCTCACCGCCGACCGCCTGAACGCCATTCCCGGGATGCGGTGCGTGATGCCCCAGGGCGCCTTCTACGCCATGGCCCAGGTGACGCTGCCGCCCGGCCGCACCGACGAGGACTACGTCCTGGCCTTGCTGCGCGACACGGGTGTCCTCGTGGTGTACGGATCGGGCTTCGGCTGCGACCCGGCCGCCGGCACCTTCCGCGTCGTGTTCCTGCCCAAGCCGGAAGAACTGGCGCGCATTTACGACGACATCGCCGCCTTCACGGGCCGCTACCTCGCCTCGGCCTGAACGGCGCCCGTGGCCCGGCGCCGACCGACTGAAGTCAGCCGGCGACCGCCCTTCTCTCTCCGGATCGCGGCGCCCTCTCGCCGCGATCCCGTTCGAATACGGGGCAAACTCGGCCGTGTGCGCATCGCACACTCGACGTGCATCGGTGGCACGGAGCTTGATATGTTCCCCGGCACGATGGACGTGTCCGCTCCCCTCGCCACGGACTTCTCGTCGACGTTTCGGACCTGGTCGGCGCGCATCGTCGCGTTCACCCAGTCCGAGCGCTTCGGCAACGCGGTCATCGTCCTGTTCTTCGTGTCCCAGGCGCTGGACGGCGCCCTGACGTACCTCGGGGTCAGCCTGCTGGGCCGCGACATCGAAGGCAACCCGCTGCTGCACTGGCTGATGGGCGCGGCCGGGCACGGTCCGGCGCTGGCCATCGCCAAGCTGTCGGCGGCCGGGTTCGGCATCATCCTGCACCTCGCCTCGGTCCACCGCGCGGTGGCGCTCCTCACCCTCCTCTACGTCACCGCCGCAGTGGTGCCGTGGATGGCGGTGCTGGCGCTGACCTTCAGCCGCGGCGGGTTCTAGGACACACCTCGCGCGTCGCGGAGCCGGGCGCCGCGCCTATACTCCCCGGCATGCGCACGGATCCTCTCGCCTATCTCTCCGCCGAGCTCGACGCCCTGGCCGCGCAGGGGCTGCGCCGTCCGTTGCGGGAGCTGGCCGGCGAACAGGCGCACCGCTCGGTCGTGGACGGGCGCTCCGTCGTCAACCTCTCCTCGAACAACTACCTCGGGCTCACCAACCATCCGGCGCTGAAGGCCCGCGCCATCGACGCCATCGAGCGCCTCGGCGTCGGCTCCGGATCGGTGCGCACGATTGCCGGGACGATGGCGATCCACGCCGAGCTCGAGCGCGTCCTCGCCGACTTCAAGAAGGTCGACGCCGTCGTCGTCTTCCAGAGCGGCTTCACCGCCAACGCCGGCACCGTGTCGTCGATCCTGACCAAGGAAGACGTCGTCATCTCGGACGAGCTCAATCACGCCAGCATCATCGACGGCTGTCGCCTGAGCCGCGCGACGATCAAGGTGTTCCCGCACAAGGACGTCGACGCGGCACGCACGATCCTGCGCGGGCTGCCGGCCGGCCAGCGCAAGCTGCTCATCACCGACGGCGTGTTCAGCATGGACGGCGACCTCGGGCCGCTGCCCGGCCTGTGCGACGCGGCCGAGGAGTACGGCGCCATCATGATGGTCGACGACGCGCACGCCAGCGGCGTCTTCGGCCGGAACGGCCGCGGCACCGTCGATCACTTCGGCATGCACGGCCGCGTCGACGTCCAGGTCGGCACGCTGTCGAAGGCGGTCGGCGCGCTCGGCGGCTACGTCGCCGGCAGCCGCGCGCTGATCGACTTCCTGCATCACCGCGCCCGGCCCTTCCTCTTCTCGACGTCGCATCCACCGGCCGTCGCCGCCGCCTGCCTCGCCGCCATCGAGCTGCTCCTCGCCGAGCCGCAGATCATCGAGCGGCTGTGGGACAACACGCGCTTCTTCCAGGCCGGCCTGCGGACGCTCGGCTTCGACACCGGGCCGACCGAGAGCCCGATCACGCCGGTGATCGTCGGCGAAGGCGCCAAGGCGATGCAGCTGTCGGATCGCCTCTTCGCCGAAGGCGTCTTCGCGCAAGGGATCGCCTTCCCGACGGTCGCTCGCGACCGCGCCAGGGTCCGGGCCATCGTCACCGCCACGCACACGCGCGACGAGCTGCAGTTCGCGCTCGACGCCTTCGCCAAGGTCGGCCGGGAACTCGGCCTCGTCTGACCGCGTCGAATCTGGGGAACGGCACACTGTGACCACTGCCTCGACCGGCTCCGCCGGCCAGACGCCGCCGGGGACCGCGCATCGCGCCAAGGAGCTCTTCGACGTCTACACGAAGGGGCTCAAGGCCAGCGATCTGCAGCTGCTGTTCACGCGCGACACGCGCGAGGCCTACGAGTTCTTCTCGCGCGGCATCGATCGCACCGGCATCGATCAGCAGCCGTGGCACCTCCGCGCGCTGACCTACGCCAAGCTGTTCTTCGTCGCCTTCACGATGCGCCTGTCGCCGGTGCATCGGACGATCTACGTCGTCTCCCTGATCTCGACGATCATCGGCCTGATCAAGCTCTTCGCGGGCTTCGAGATGGTGACGCTGCTGAAGGTCAACGAGGTCCAGATCGGCCTGCCGATCCCGACCTGGCAGGACAGCATCATCTTCCTGTGCATCGGCTTCGTGCTCCTCAACCTGCTGATCGTCCTCGAGGTGGCCGATCGCCTGTCGCTGAAGCACGACCTGACCGTCGCCCGCGACATCCAGCGCGCGATGCTGCCGCAGGGCACGTTCCGCGCGCCCGGCATCGAGGTGCACGGCGAGACGCGCCCGGCCAACACCGTCGGCGGCGATTTCTTCGACATGATCCCGCTCGCCGACGGCCGGGTCATCGTCGCGCTCGGGGACGTCGCCGGCAAGGGCAGCCCGGCGGCGCTGCTGATGGCGCTGCTGCTGGCGATGCTGCGCACGCTGGTCGACGAGGGCCTGGCGCCGGGGCCGCTGCTCGAGCGGCTCAACGTGCAGCTGCTGCGCCACGCGCCGCGCTCCCGGTTCGTCACGATCTTCTTCGCCGTGCTCGATCCGGACGGGCACATGCAGTGGGTCAACGCCGGCCAGAACCCGCCGCGCATACGCCGCGCCGACGGCCGCATCGACGAACTGCACGCGACCGGCGTCGCGCTCGGTCTGTTCGAGGGCACGACCTACGCCACCAGCGAGCAGTCGCTCGCCTCGGGCGACATGCTGGTCGCCTACAGCGACGGCATCACCGAAGCCGAGAACCCGGCCGGCGTGCCGTTCGAGGAAGAGGGGCTCGACGCCGTGCTGGCCGCGTGGTCCAGCGGGTCGGCGCCGGAGATCACCCAGGCGGTGCAGCGGGCCGTGCTCGCCCACGTCGGCGATGCGCGCGTCGCCGACGACCTGACGGTGCTCGTCCTCCGGCGCGCCTGAAGCGCTCGCGGCGCGTGCGCGGCCTCGCGCGCGCCTGCTCATCCACACACGAGCCGGTGAATCGCGGCCCGGCTGGCCACGGGCGCCCGGCCGGGGCTTTTGACGAACCGTCCTCCCGCCCCGCTGAACTGCCCGAGGTTTCCGGCCGGGCTTTCCGGAGCTGTGTGAAGATGTCTACAGAGGTTCAATCTGAGGCTGCTGGCCCGGTGGTCGTCGTGCGCGCTGGTCGTGCTCGGCCTCGCCGTCGCGAGCGGAGCGTCGCTGTCGGCCCAGCCCGCCGCAGCCCCGCCCGCCGTGGCGTCTGCGTCGGTCGACACGGGGCTCGCCGCCCTGTACGGTCGACTCGAGCAGGCGCTCGTCGCCGGTGAGCCGACGCAGATCCTGGCGATGACGTCGGCGGCCGCCACCGCCAACGGCGATCGCCTGTCGGCCTTCGCCCAGTCGCAAGCCGTCGCGCGGGCGGTGCGGGCGGTGATCCGCGAGCGCGATCGCGCGCCGCTCGAGGATGCCCCCGACGACGCCGGCTTCCGGCTGCTGCTCGAGATCTTCGTCGAGTACGAGGGCGGCCGGGCGGCGGCGCGCACGTGGACGATCGACGCGACGCGAACGCCGGCCGACGGCATCTGGCGCCTCGCCGACGCCGAGTCGCTCAGCTCCGCCGACGGCCTCTACCGCCTCGCGCTCGACGCCAGCAAGCAGTACCGCGTCCGCGATCTCGCCGTCCGCGCCGAGGATCTGCTGCTCACGTTCCCGACCGGCGTCGCCTTCGCCGCGGTCACGGCCGAGGGCGAAACCGGGCTCGTCGTGCTGGGTGACGGCGCGATGCAGTTCACGCCGAAGCCGCCGATGGAGCAAGGGCAGCTGCGGATTTTCTCCGGCGAGACCGAGCTGCGGGTCGGGATCAGCGCCACCTTCCTCCGCTATCACCCGGTCGATCGCGCCGACCACGTCGGCGGCACGCTCACCGAGGAGCCGGTGTCGCCCTCGACGCTCCGCCGCGCCCAGGCGATCTTCGAGGACGAGATCGGCAAGTCGTTCGGCATCGAGCTCGCCGACCTGAGCCGCGAGCGATGGTCGCTGATTCCGCCGGTCGGCGACTTCCTCGCCGAGATTCGCACCAGGAGCCGCTTCGGCACGCTCACCTACGTCCGCTCCGGCGGCGAGGCCGGAGGACATCTCGGTCTTCCAGCGGGCGCGCAAGCGCAACATCGCCGTCTACGCGTCGACGCACCGGCTGCAGACGCGCGGCTCGGCCTCGTTCAGCGAGGACGACGAGGCCGACTACGACGTCGCGCACTACGCGATCACCGCCGCCATCGATCCCGATCGCCAGACGATCGAGGGCCGCACCGAGATGCGCGTCACCGTCCGCGCGACGGCCATCGGCACCCTGACGCTGCGCCTCGCCGAATCGCTGAACGTCTACGGTGTCTTCGGCGACAACGGCCTCGGCCGGCTGCTGGCGATGCGCGTGCGCGGGCAGAACAGCGTGCTGATCAACCTGCCGCGGACGCTGGTGCGCGGCACCACGGTGACGCTGACGATCGCCTATGGCGGCCGCCTCGCCGGCGCCAGCCCCGATCGCGAGGCCGTGGCGCCGCAGCAGGACGTCGCCGTCCAGGAGGAGTTCGCGCTGACCGCCGAACCGCGCCTGGTCTACAGCAACCGCAGCTACTGGTATCCGCAGGCGCCGGTGACCGACTACGCCACCGGCGTGCTGCACCTGACCGTGCCCGACCGGCGGGCGTGCGTCGCCTCCGGCACGCCGGCCTCCGGCAACCCCGTGCGCGTCACCACCACGCGCGGTCCCAGCCTGCGCTATGTCTTCCTCGTCAACCAGCCGGCGCGCTACTTCTCGACGGTGGTCTCCCGGCTGGGGCTCGCCGGCGACACGGAACTGACCGAGCCGTCGCCGATCAGCGTCGCCGTCCACGCCAACCCCCGCCAGATGGGCCGCGGCCGCGCCCTGTCGGCGCAGGCCGCCGCGATCCTGAAGGTCTACGGCGACGTGCTCGGCGACTATCCGTATCGGACGCTGACCCTGGCGGCCGTCGACGACCCGCTGCCCGGGCGGGCACAGCCCGGCCTACTTCGCGCTGGTCAACCAGCCGCTGCCGGCCACCAAGTTCACCTGGTCGAACGACCCGGTCGCGTTCGACGGCTTTCCGCAGTTCTTCCTCGCGCACGAGATCGCCCATCAGTTCTGGGGCGGCGCGATCGGCTGGGAGAGCTACCACGAGCAATGGATCAGCGAGGGCTTCGCGCAGTACTTCGCGCTCCTCTACGCCGAGCGCTCGCTGGACGCCGACCGCGTCGAGGACATCCGCCGCAAGCTGCGGACCACCGCCACCGCCTACAGCGATCAGGGCCCGATCTGGCTCGGGTATCGCCTCGGCCACCTGCAGGAGGACGGACGCGTCTTCCGCGCCCTCCTCTACAACAAGAGCGCGCTGGTGCTGCACATGCTGCGGCGCTGGGTCGGCGACGACGCCTTCTTCGGCGCCCTCCGCACCCTCTACACGCAAGCGCGCTACACGAAGATCGGCACGCGGCACGTGCAACGCGCCTTCGAGCAGGCGTCGGGAAGCGACCTGAACCGCTTCTTCGACGGGTGGATCCGCAGCGCCGAGACGCCGCGGCTCCGCGTCGCCTTCGAGGCGACCGGGCAATCGGTGTCGGTGCGGATCGATCAGCTGGGCCCGGTGATGGACGTGCCGGTGACGGCGACGATCGTCTACGCCTCCGGCGCGACCGAAGATCACCTGGTCAAGCTGGCGGACGGTTCCACGTTCGTGCAGTGGCCGGCCACCGGCCCGGTCCGCGCGATCGAGCTGAATCGCGACGACCAGGCGCTCGTCATCGTCGAGCGCGGCGCCCCGCCGCGCACGCGCGCGGGCGAGCCGGTCAGCAACAACCAGGCGCTGCAGCAGATCAAGCCGTCGCGCGACTGAGCCCGCGAACGGGACGACGCTCGGGCATGTCTGCCGTAGGCCGAGCGCGTTGCGACGGCGTTCCCATGGCGGGCGTTCCCGCGGCGAGCGCCCTGATCCCGGTGCGGGCATTCCTTCCGCGCTCCGCTCGCGGCGCCGGTCCCGCGCGCTCCCGTCCGGCGACTAGCGTGACGAGCAACGCTCGACCCCCGTCGAGTGTCACGTCTGTGAGCCTCCCGCGCGCGGGTCGTCCTTCGCTGAATCGCGACTCCGCTCCTCGGCTTGCTCGAAGTCGCGCTCCAGGAACGCCCGCACCGGTCTTCGCCAGGCGCCGCGAGCCGCGATGACGCAAGCCCGACGACTGGGGCAACATACGGACACACATGGACAGTGATTCGCGCCCCACCGCGGTCATCGTCGGCGCTTCTTCGGGCATCGGCGAGGCGCTGGCTCACGAGGACGCAGCGCGATCGACGGGCGGCGTCAGGAGAACGTCGAGCGCGAGCCATACAGCGTGCGAGTGCATACACGCCGACGACGCTCCGTCGCTGTTGCAGTGGGATAGCCCGAAGGCAAGCCCTGCTTCGGCCGGCGTCGACACGAGCTTCGACAGAGCCTGCCCGCTCTGCACCTTGGCAGTCGCGCGCCGCGGTGAAGACCGGTGCGGGCGTTCCTGCAGCGCGACTTGAGCAAGCCGACGCAGCGGAGTCGCGGTTCGGCGCAGGAGACCCGCGCGCGGGAGGCTCACAGACGTGACGCGCGCACGGGGGTGCGAGCGTTGCTTGTCGCGCCAGTCAGCCGGCCGCGAGCGCGCGGGACCGACGCCGCGACCTGGAGCGCGGAAGGAATGCCCGCACCGCTATCCAGGGCGCCTCGCCCTGCCTAAAGACAACACGGTTGTGCGCCACTGGACGTCACGGCGCCCTGCTCGCCCGAAGACCTACTGGATGTAGATCGCCGTCACGCGCTGCTGGCCGTCCATCGGCTCGAAGACCAGGGCGAAGCGGGTGCCGCCGAAGTCGTAGAACCGGGTGAAGCGCTCGCCGAGCGGTCCGACGTCGGCGCGCTCCACCCCGGTTTCGGCCGCCCGGCCGAGCATGGTCACCACGTCGGCGAGCCTGGTGCCGACGCGCACTTCCTTGCCGGCCGACAAGAGCAGGTGCTGGACGGACACGGCGCGCTCGGCCAGTCCGGCCGGCGCGGCGACCGTGAAGGCCGGGGCCGGGGCGCTGACCGATGCCGTGGCTCGCAACTCGCGCATGGCGAGCGAGGCGACGCCGACGGAGGCGAGCGAGGAACAGGGCGGCCACCGCCCACTCGACCAGGGACCCTAACCTGACCCGAACGGCTTCCATAACGCCTCCTCGGGAACGAGGGTGGCTCGGACGCGAACTCTACGGGGGATCGGTAGTTTACGAACCCGTCCGTGGGGTGTCAAGCCTCGCGGACCAGGCCCGGCAGGCCGCCGGCGGCCGCCCCCGCCGAGCCACCGGCCGGTATATGATCCGGTGGGCTTTTTCCGCGGCAGCACGCGCGTTCCAGAGACTTATGGACACAGTCACGCTCACGATCGACGGCCGGCAGATCACGGTCGCCAAGGGCCGTACGGTCCTCCAGGCCGCCATCGAGGCAGGGATCAAGGTCCCCTACTACTGCTATCACCCGGCGCTGGGCGTGGATGGGTCCTGCCGCGTCTGCATGGTGAAGATCGAGAAGATGCCGAAGCTCCAGGTGTCGTGCTCGGTCACGGTCACCGAAGGGATGGTCGTCTACACCGCCACCCAGGAGGTGGAGGACGCCCGCGCCGGGGTGTTCGAGTTCCTGCTGCTGAACCACCCGCTCGACTGCCCGGTCTGCGACAAGGGCGGCGAATGCCCGCTCCAGGACTTCTCCTACGCCTTCGGCCGCGACGACAGCCGGATGGAGTTCCCGCGCCGCACGTTCGACGGTGAGGGCGTCAAGGCCGACGTCGACTTCGGGCCGACGCTGATGCTGAACCGCAACCGCTGCATCCTGTGCACGCGATGCGTCCGCTTCATGGATCAGATCGACGGCGATGCCCAGATCGGCATCATGAATCGCGGCAACGGCAGCGAGATCGCCACCTTCGCCGAGCAGGGCGTCCACTCGCTGCTCTCCGGCAATCTCATGGACGTCTGTCCGGTCGGCGCCATCACGACACGCGACTACCGCTTCAAGTCGCGGCCGTGGGACAACCCCAGCGCCGTCGACACGATCTGCACGCTCTGCGAGAAGGGCTGCAGCACCACGATGTGGCTCCGCGCCAAGCCCGAATGGGCCAAGGGCGCGCAGCTGGTGCGCGTCACGCCGCGCCTCAACGAGGCGGTCAACGGCTACTGGATGTGCGACATCGGCCGCTTCGACTACCACTGGATCGAAGGCGACGCCCGCCTGACGCAGCCGATGGTGCGCGGCGCCGGCGGCCTCGCCCCGGCGCCCTGGGACACCGCCGTCGCGGCCGCGGCCAAGGCGCTGAAGCCCGGCGCCGCCGGCGCGCCCGGCCCGCGCTTCCTGCTGTCGGCGCATGCGTCGACGGAGGAGCTCTACGTCGCCGCGCGGCTCGCGCAGCACGTCCTCGGCGACGCGGCCCCGCAGTCGGTCGACGTCACCTGGACCACCAGTGAGCAAGCCGCAGCCGGCCCGCGTGAAGTTCGTCGTGCCGACGGTGGACGCCCCGAACGTCGGCGGCGCCCGGCTGCTCGGCCTGACCGGCGCGGCCGCGAGCGAGGCGGCGCCGTCGCTCGACGGCCTGCGCGCCGACGTCGAGGCCGGCAAGGTCTCGACCCTGTTCGTGCTCGATCCCGGCCCGGCCGGCTCGCTCGGCGACGTCGCCTGGATCGCCGCGGCGCGGACCGCGGGCACGCTGAAGACGCTCGATCGTCCAGGGCGTCGTCGGCTCGGCGCTGACCGAGGCGGCCGACGTCGTCCTGTCGGGCGCCTGCTGGGTCGAGAAGGAAGCCTGCTACATCAACGGCCAGGGCCTGCTGCAGTCCACCTCGAAGGTGATTCCGCCCCCGGGCTACGCCCTCGAGGACACGGTCGTCCTGCTCAAGCTCGCCGCCGCCCTCGGCGCCGGCCTGACCATGAAGACCACCGCCGACGTGCGCGCCGACCTGGCCGCGATGGCCGGCCAGGTGCCCGGGCTCGCCGGCATCGACACGGTGTCGTTCAACGAGGTGAAGACCGCCTCGCACTGGCTGCAGTCGTCGAACCCGATGGAACGCGGCAAGTGGGACGTGCTGTTCAACGACCTGCCGCCGGTGAAGTTCGCCGACACCCTGCAGCGGCGGCCGGCCGGCAAGGTGATTCCGCTGGTCGAAACGAAGTAGCCGGGGAAGGCATCCAACCCTCGTGGACGACGTTTCCTACCTCGCGGCCCTCGTGGCCGGCTTTCTGTCGTTCGTCTCGCCCTGCGTGCTGCCGCTGGTGCCGGGCTACCTGTCGTTCATCTCCGGCATGTCGCTCGAGGGCGCGCACACCGGGACGGCCCTGCCCGAAGGGACGACGCGGCGCGTCTTCCTCGCCTCGCTCGCCTTCGTCCTGGGCTTCACCACGGTGTTCGTGGCCCTGGGCGCCTCGGCCAGCAGCATCGGCGGGCTGATCAACGACAAGCTCTGGATCCTGACCAAGATCGCCGGCGTCGCGGTGATCCTCTTCGGCCTGCACACGATGGGGCTGCTGAAGATCAACGCGCTCTACCGCCAGGCGCAGATCGACGTGAAGCGCAAACCGGCCGGGCCGTTCGGCGCGTTCGTGGTCGGCCTCGCCTTCGCCTTCGGCTGGACACCGTGCATCGGCCCGATCCTCGGGTCGATCCTGGCGCTGGCGGCGCGGGAGGGCACCGTCACGCACGGCGCGACGCTGCTCGCCGTCTACTCGCTCGGCCTGGGCGTGCCGTTCCTGGCCACGTCGCTGGCCGTCGATCGCTTCTTCGCGGCGTTCAAGCGCGTCCGCAAGTACTACCGCCTGATCGAGGTGGTCGCCGGGCTGCTGATGGTGGCCATCGGCGTGCTGCTGGTCACCGACCGCTTCTCGCTCATCGCCCGCTACCTGCAGAAGTACCTGCCGTCGTTCTGATGCGGACGCGCTCGCCGGGTCGGCCGCACGCCACGCTCGTGCTGCGTGTCGCACTCGGCCTGCTCGCGACGGCGGCCCCTGCCGCCGCCCAGGACGCAACGCCGCCGCCGGTCCGAGTCGGCAAGGTCACGTTCTCCGGCTTCGTCCAGGCCGACGCCATCGTCGCCGCGAGCAGCCGCGCGCCCGACGGCTCGGACGACGGCGGCGAGCCGCCGGACACCTTCTCGGTGCCGCGGGCGCGGCTCGGCGTCTCCGGCGCCATCACCGCGAAGATCACCTGGCATCTGGTGGGCGACTTCGCCAACGTGACCAACGACGGCCGCGTGCTGCGCGACGCCTACCTGCAGTTCACCGCCCATCCGCAGTTCGCCGTCCAGTTCGGCCAGATGGTGGCGCCGTTCAGCCTGGAACGGCTGACGACCTACTCCAAGCTGGAGCTCATCGACCGCTCGGTGATCGGCACCTCGCTGGCACCGTCGCGCGACCTCGGGCTGATGGTCTTCAACGTCGAGCCGTGGCGCGGCTGGCTCACCTACGGCGCGGCGATCATCAACGGCACCGGACAGAACCGCGCCGACGAGAACGACGCCAAGGACGTCGTCGGCCGGATCGCCACCAGGGTGCCGCACCTGCCGCACCTGTCGGTCGGCGCCAACGTCCAGACCGGCGAGCAGGCGGCGGGCACGCGCCATCGCTACGGCGTCGATCTCAATTACGAGGCGCGCGAGTACCGGATCGCCGTCGAGCGGCTGGCGCAGCGGCGCGACTACGCGACGCGGGTCGACACGGCCGGCTTCAGCGTCATCGGCGCCTACAAGCACCACGCGAAGCAGCCGACGCCGCACTACGCCGGCTACGAGCTGGCGGCGCGCTTCGTCGACGTCGAGGATGACGCCGACGCGCTCACCTCGCATCAGCTGCAGGCCGGCGGCACCTACTTCGTGACGCCGGCGCTTCGCCTGCAGAGCAACCTCGTCCTGCCGATCGGCGACGACCAGCCGCGCCACGCGGTCCGCTGGTGGTCGCGCCTGCAGTTCAATTTCTGATCATTCGTTCTGTCCGGGACGGCGTCCGGGACGTGTCCCGGACGGCGTCCCGGACAAGACGCCATTTCTTTGACGATCGCGCTATAGTACCGGCGTCGATACTTGGATGCCTGCCCGCATCGTCCGGCCGATTCTCCTCCTCGTCCTCGGTCTGACTCTCGCCGCCGCCGCGTGGCAGATCGTGCGACTCGACCGCGGTCTCGACGTGCGATCCGTCGGTGACGCGGCGACCGGCGGCCGCCCTCGCCGACTGCCGCGCCGCGATGCTCGACCTCCGCGCCGTGGAACGCGCCTACACCGCGCCCGGCCAGGACGTCCGCGTCTGGCGCGATCGCGCCGCCAACGATCTCGAGGCGCTCGTCGCCTGCACCGGCACGCTCGAAGCGGCCGCCACCGCCGCCGCCGCGCCGCCGGCCACGCAGGTCGCCGTGGCCAAGCTGCGCGCCGCCGTCACCGCCACGCGGCGGCTCGACGGCCGCATGGCCGACCTCGCCGGCACCGGCTTGCGCGACCACGCGCACGACCTGCTCTATGGCGACGCCATCAACACCAGCGTCGCGCTCGAGCGCGAACTGGCCGCCGTCGAGGCCGGCGCTGGCCGTCCTCGATCCGGGGTCCGCGGCCGCCATCCGCCAGGGGCAGGCGATTGTCGCGCTCGCCGCCTGCGGCGTGGCGCTGCTCGTCGCGCTGATACTGGCCCGCATGCCGACGTCGCACGCGGCGGAGCTGACGCCCGTCCAGACGGTGGTGCCGGCGCCGGATCCGGTGTCAGCCGACGACCAGCTGGGGCCGCGACTCGGTGAGCGCGCGGCCTCACCGGCCGCCCTGCAGGCCGCGGCCGACGTCTGCGGCGCCCTGGCGCGGGTGCAGCAGCCGCTCGAGCTCGCCGGGCTGGTCGAGCGCATGCACGGCGTCCTCGATTCGCGCGGCACGATCGTGTGGATTTTCGACCAGGCCCAGGATGTCGCTCCGGCCGGGCCTGTCGGCCGGCTACGCGTCGACGACGATCGGCCGGATGGGCACCATTCCGCTGTCCAGCGACACGCCGGTGGCGGTCGCCTTCACCCGCGGTGAGGCGCGCTCCGTCCGCGGGACCAGCGAGGCGCCGGGGGCGCTGGTGGTGCCGATCATCACCGCGGGGGGCGTCGCCGGGGTGGTGACGATCGAGCTGCCGCCGGGCAACGATCGGCAGCCGGCGACGCTGGCGCTGACGCGCATCTTCGCGGCCCAGCTGGCCGGCCTGCTGGCCGTGGATCCGCGGCCGGCCGATGCGAACGGACCCGAGATCGTCATCGGCGGGAGCGCCGCCCGCGCCGCCGCGGCCGGAACCGACGGGCGGGAGCGGGCCGCCAGCCGCTTCGCCGATCTGACCTGAAGCCGATCCGGCGGACGCCGGAGTGGACATCCACTCCGGAGTCGTCCTGAGCCCGCTACAGCGAGCGACGCATCTTGCGCTCGACGGTGCGGTCGCGGGCCGTGACCTCGACCTTCAGCGTCAGCCCCTTCTTGTCGCGGGTGACGGCGAGATCGGCCGTCTTGCCGTCCTCGACCTTGGCGACTTCGCGGCGCAGCTCACCGGCATCGGTGATGGCCTGGCCGTTGACCGCGGTGATGACGTCACCGGCCTTCACGCCGCCCTTCGCCGCCGGGGTATCCGCTTCGACGCCGGCCACCAGCACGCCCGACTTCACGCCGAAGTAGCCGGCCAGCTCGTCGGACAGGTCCTGGACGCGGACGCCGAGGCGTCCGCGGCTCGCCGCCATGAACGGCTCGCCGTCGAAGTCGAAGCGGCCGGCCGGCATCTCGAACCGGAAGGGCATGCCCCGCGGGCCGCTCCGACTCCGGGCCGGGACCACCGGGACCGGGGCCGGGACCGCGCCGCTGCCAGCCGAACGTGTCGGCGCCCGCGCCGGGCATGCCGGGCGCGAACTGCGCCATCTTCGGCGCCTCCGGGGTCACGTCGAGCGTGACCGCGGCGCCGGCGCGCTGGACCGCCACCTTCACGGAGCGGCCGGCCGGCGTCTCCTCGACCAGCCGTTCGAGCTGTCGGGCGCTGCGGACGCGCTCGCCGTCGAACGACGTCACGACGTCGCCCGTCTTGAGGCCGGCCTTCTGGGCCGCCCCTTCCTTGCCGACCTCGGTCACGATGGCGCCGGCCGACGCCGGCCAGCTTCTCCTTGGTCACGTCGGCGGCTTCGACGTCGCGGACGACCATGCCGACCCGCGAGCCGCCCATCCCGAAGATGTCGAAGCCGGGACCGTCCTCGGGGCCGCGAATCTTCCGGATGACGACGCGCCGGCCGTCCTGGTCCTGGCCGTCGGCATCCTGCCCGCCCCGGACGATGATGCGGTCCGGACCGTCCCCGTCCTTCTCGATGATCACGCGGCGTTCCTGGCCGGCCGCCGGTGCGGCGGCGGCGTAGAGCCCGCCCGCGCCGACCAGGGCCGCCATCGCCGACAACGCCGTCATTCTCGCGAATCCCATACGTTCCTCCATAATGAAGAGAGGGCCCGTTTTGCAGGGTCCGAGCAATCAGACGCCGGAGCGGCCCAGCCGGCCGGTCCTCGACCGCCAGGAGCCCTGCCCGCATGGCCGACCCGAAGTCCCCGCCCGCCGACCCCGGTGGCGCCGAACGCAAGGCGAAGATCCTCGAGCTGGCCGAGCGCACGAACGTCAAGTTCATGCGCCTGCAGTTCACCGACATCCTGGGCGTCATCAAGAACGTCGAGATCCCGAACCGCCAGTTCGCCTCGGCGCTGGACGGCCAGATCATGTTCGACGGCTCCTCGATCGAGGGCTTCGTCCGGATCGAGGAATCGGACATGTTCCTGCGGCCGGACCTGACGACCTTCCGGGTCCTGCCGGGGACCTCGCCGACCGGGCGAGCGCATCGGCCGCCTGGTCTGCGACATCCACAATCCCGACGGCAGCCCCTTCGAGGGCTGCCCCCGGCACGCGCTGAAGCGCGCCATCGCCCGGGCCTCGACGGCCGGCTACGCGATGCACTGCGGGCCCGAGGCCGAGTTCTTCCTGTTCCAGACGCGCGACGGCCAGGCGACCACCGACACCCACGACGCCGCCGGCTATTTCGACCTGGCGCCGGTCGACCTCGGCGAGGACGTGCGCCGGCAGATCGTCCTGGCGCTCGAGTCGATCGGCATCGACGTCGAGGCGGCGCACCACGAAGTCGCCGCCGGCCAGCACGAGATCGACTTCCGCCAGGACGACGTGCTGGTCACCGCCGACAACGTCAGCACCTTCCGCTTCATCGTCAAGAACGTCGCCAAGCAGAACGGCCTGCACGCCACGTTCATGCCCAAGCCGGTCTACGGCCGCAACGGATCCGGCCTGCACCTGCTGCAGTCCCTGCTGAGCGCCGACGGCCAGAACGCTTTCCTCGATCCCGACGCGCCGTGGCAGTTGAGCCGTACGTGCCTGAACTACATCGCCGGCCTGCTGCGGCACGCCAGGGGCTTCTGCTCGATCACCAACCCGCTGGTGAACTCCTACAAGCGCCTCGTGCCGGGCTTCGAGGCGCCGACCAACATCGCGTGGTCGGAGCGCAACCGCAGCCCGCTGGTCCGCGTGCCGGCCCGGCGCGACGCCGCGACCGGCGTCGAGCTGCGCGTCCCCGATCCGTCCTGCAATCCGTATCTCGCGCTCGCGGTCACGCTGTGCGCCGGGCTCGAAGGCATCGACCAGGATCTCGACCCCGGGCCGCCGATCAACAAGAACATCCACAAGATGAGCTTCCGTGAGCGGCGGCATCTGCGGATCGACGAGCTGCCCGGCAACCTCAGCGACGCGCTCGACGCACTCGAGAAGGACGAAGTGGTGCAGGCGGCGCTCGGCCGCCACATCTACGAGCACTTCCTCGAGGCCAAGCGCAACGAGTGGCAGGAATACATCGAGCGCGTCAGCGGCTGGGAGATCGCCCGCTACCTGTCGGTCTACTAGTCCGTTACCCTGGCTTGCATGGCCCGCGAGCGCTGGCGCGACGTCGCCACCGATCATTTCGACGTCGCCGAGCAGCGCTTCTTCAACCCGTGGGGTCAGATCGATCGCGGGATTCCCGATCTGCTCCGCTGGTGGGCGACGGCCCGGCGCGAACCGTGGCCCAAGGCCGTCGAGAACCGGCGCTATCTCGCGCCGCCCGGCACGGTCGAGGAAGGCCAGGCTGCGATCACGATGATCGGCCACTGCGGTGTGCTGGTCCGTGTCGACGGCTTCACGCTGCTCACCGATCCGCAGTTCTCGACGCACGCCGGGCCGGGCGGACGTATCGGCACGCCGCGGGTGCGGCCGCCCGGCATCGAGCCGCGCGACCTGCCCGCCGTCCACGCCGTCTTCATCAGCCACAACCACTACGATCACCTCGACATCCCGTCGCTGCGCTGGCTGACCGCGCAGCGGGCGCCGGCGTTCGTGACGCCGCTCGGTCTGAAGGCGCCGCTCGAGCGCAAGGGCATCGGGCCGGTCACCGAGCTGGACTGGTGGGAGTCGACCGACGTCATCGGCGCGACGATCACCGCGACGCCGGCCATGCACTGGTCGAACCGGACGATGGTCGACAAGCGCAAGACGCTGTGGGGCGGCTGCATGCTCAAGGTGCCGTACGCGCCGCTGATCTACTTCGCCGGCGACACCGGCTACGCGCCGTTCTTCTCGGGGATCCGCGAGCGCCTCGGCGCGCCCGACGTCGCGCTCCTGCCGATCGGCGCCTACGAACCGCGCTGGTTCATGAAGCCGTTCCACATGACGCCGGAGGAAGCCGTGCAGGCGCACCGCGAGGTCGGCGCCAAGGTGTCGATCGCCACGCACCACAGCTACTTCCGCCTGGCCGACGACGGCTTCGAGGCCCCCGCGCGGCTGCTCGCCGACGCGCGCGCCGCGGCCGGCGTCCCGCCCGACGACTTCAGGATCCTGGACGTCGGCGAGACGGCGGTGCTGGGACCGTAGGCGGGCGATCGAACGGCGGAGAGCCCGCCGCTGTGGCATCCGTGCCCGTCACGGCTGTCGAAGCAGTTGACGCAGTGCCGTGTGGCTCGCAACGAACACACCGACCGCGTAGGCGGCAAAGCCGGGCCAGACGAGCACGAACGCCCAAGGGGCAGCCAGCTGCGCCCACTGCTGACGTGATGCCTCCCACGGGGTGCCGAACACGAGCGTCGTCAGGGCACCTCCGACATGCAGCGCGAGAAGCACGACCGCCACAGCGCCGGATTGTGTGGTCAGCGCATATCCGATGGCGGCCCAGAGGACTGGCGCCAGCAGCACGCCGAAGCGGAACAGACTCGAGACGGGGGCAGCAACGAGTCCGAACGGCAGGTACCGATCCGTGGCCAGAGCCCGCAGCGGCAAAGGCCCAGAACAGGAGGCCGATGCCCCAGGCGCCACCTATGAGAGCGCCTCGCACGCTGCCGCTCACGCGGTCGCCCGCCCTGCCGCCGCGACGTCCTTAATCTCGCGCACGCCCACCATGCCAGCCTCCGCGTCGACGAACGGCTCGCCGCCGCGTACGCGAACGGTCAGGGCCGGTGAATCAGGCCGTGCGCCGGCAGCAGCTGCGGGCGCACGGCCAACGAGCGACCTATGGCAGCGGCGTGGCCAGGGCGTTGCCGCCGGCGCTCCACAGGACGTCCGTCGACGGTGCGATACACCGCGCTCTCGACCACGAGGCTGGTTTCTGGACCGATGGTCTGGATCACGAACCCGAAGCGGCCGCCTGGGGCACTGAACGGAATCGTCCTACGACTGTTTGGCGGCAGGGTGAACATCGGTGACGGGGGCACGGGCTCGTCGCCCGGTTCGGTGAGCACGCTGTACTGCACAGCGACCGGCTGGCTGCTGGTATTGGCGACCAGCACGAACGTCTGCGCATTGGCCGGTCCGCCGCTCTCGCCACCGGCGACGACCCACCGGCCCGCCGTCGTCGTGCTGCCTGCCGACGTGTGACCTTCGTAGTAGTCGAAGAAGCCGCCCGGCCAGTACATCGCGCGCTCGACGACCACCGGCACGCTGTTCGTCGACGTGATCGTCGTGGCCACCGCCGTGCTCTCCAACCCCGGGATCGCATCGACGTAGACGCTGAAGCGGCTGTTGGCACGCACGGTGTACTGGCGGGTCACGACGGTGCCGTCCGGCTTGGCGTAGCGCGCCTCGACAGTGGCGTCGGTGCCGCCCGGGTTGGCGATGAGTACGTAGAGGTCGAAGAAGCTCCCCGTCGCGCCCTCGGCCAGGAACCACTGCGCGGCCGGCGCGGTCACGCCGGCGCTACCGGTCCCCAGCGCAAACGGCTGGCCGGGTGCGCTCCGATACATCGCGCGCTCGACGACGATTGGGGCGTCGGCGGCAATGTCAGCCGAGACGTCGATTTCTTCCAAGCCCGGCACCTGGTTCACATGGACGGTGGTCCGGCTACCCGGGGCGAGGTCGTAGGTCCGGGTCACGACCGATCCGCTCGGCAGGAGGAAGCGGACGGTCGCATGCGTCACACTGGCCTGCGGGTTCTGCAGCAGGTAGAACAGATCGAAGCCGAGCACGGTCGAGCCTTCGGCGAGGAACCATGTCGTCGACGGGGTCGGCAGGCCTGTTTCCAGGTGCATGCCGTAGCCTCGCCCGGCGTCAGTGGTCGCTCGCGTATCCCAGGCCATCGTCCGGGCCACGCCGATCGGCCTGCTGCTCTCGATGGTAGTGGCGAAGTCCGCGGACTCGAGGCCTGACTGCGCCGCACCCTGGACGGTGGTCGAGCCCCAGGCCGGCACCGTGACGGACCGGCGCACGCGGGTGCCGTCCCCCTTGTCGAACGTCAGCAGGACACCGGCGTGGTCCGGATTGGGATTGGCGAGCGCGATGTCGGTCGTGAAGAACGACCCGGTGGCCCCCTCGGCCAGATAGCGGCTGAAGGCGACCGAGGGATGCGTGCCGGCGGCGTGCTCCTGCGCGTTGGTCGCGCCATCGGCGTCGGGATCGGCGGCCTGGTCGGTGACGCCGTATCGGGTTTCCCAGCCGTCGACGAGCCCGTCCTGATCCGCGTCGAACAGATTGTTCACCGGGAGGACGTAGATGTCGGCCGCGGCGTTCGTGTCCTCGCCGGTCGGCGCGAGGGTCGAAGAGGTCGTGGACACCGCCAGCCAGCGATCGTTTCGATCGAACGCCACCGCCAGGAATGGCAGCAGAGTGGTGTTCGCGCCGCCGAACTGCAAGTCGATGGCCGTTCCGCCCCCGACCGCGAAGCGGCCGCTCGGCGATACGGCTGCGGCGCCGCCGTTGGCTCCGACCGGCCGGGAGAACGTCTCGGACGTGCCGAGATCGAGGGCGTGCCGGATGACGTCGCCCCCGATCGACTGGAACGTAATCGCCTGGCCGCCCGACGCCGTCAGGAACGCCGTCGACGCGATTGGTGGCCGCAGCTCGGTCGTCGTGCCGAGGGCGCGGTCGTGGACGACGGCGCCGAACACCGTCGGACGCATGGCGTTGATGGCTTGATAGCCCAGGCGTCGGCCGTCGGCGGACAGTCGCGGTTCGACGTAGTGCAGGGGAGACGTCGGGCCGGGCGGCGTGATCCTCGTCGTGCGGCCGGCCGTCACGTCGCGGACGAAGATGCCGGATGTCGTGGTCGCCGCCCCTGGCACGAGCATCGAGGCCAGGGAGGTGAAGGCGATGACGTTTCCGTCGTCGCTGATCGCCGGGTCGGTGGAATGGAGGTCTCCCGCGACACCGGCGTCGTTCACGCTGACCAGCACGATCGTTCCAGTCGTGCGATCGAGCCGGTAGACCTGCGACACGCCAGCCGGTGCCGCCGGGCCAAGATTGGTCGCCGTCGAGGCGAAGGTGACGAAGCGCCCGTCAGCCGTGATCTGCGGATCGCTGCTCGGACCGTTCGCCTGGACGGCGCCCGGTCCCGTCAGCCGGCTGGTCGAGCAGCCGCCGCGGAAGTCACCGGTGAAAACGCCATCGCCGTCGGCGTCGCGATCGCACAGAAAGATGTCCGTCGCGCCGTTCGTATCGGTCCCGACCAGGTTCGAGGCCGCCGATTCGTAGACGACGTAGCGGCCGCTTCCGCTGATCGCCACCGCGTTGCTCGGCCCGTTGGAGTCGAGGCCGCCGGTTGGGATGCTGATGCGCACCGTCTGCGCCGAGGCCGGCGCCGCGAGCGCCAGACACAACAGGAAGGAGGCTTGTCGGACCATGCACGGCTCCCGCAGCCGGCGGCAGCGCCGGCGCGACGTAGGGGAGCCCGATGATAGTCCGACTTAGCGGCTGCGGGCGCGGATCGCGCTGGCTTCCTCAGCCGTGACGCGGGTGAACGTGAGGAGATGGGCGGCCGTGCTCTCGGCCTCGAACAGGTCGAGGCCGTCGTCCATGAGGCTGCCGCCGGTCATGACGCCGAGGTCGCCTTCGCGATCGGAGCGGACGACGTACTCGAAGGTCCTGTCGAGCCCGCGCATGTGCAGGTTGACGCCCTCGACGTCGCCGTCGTTCTGGAACGCGTAGAGCACGGCCGCGTCGCGGCCCGGCGACACCAGCAGCGTGCCGTCCCACGGTCCTGACTGCGTGCCGAGCACCTGCGGCGACACGAGGACCGCGCTCGCGGTCTGCTGCAGCGTACGCAGCGCCTTCCAGCGATCGGTCTCGCCGCGCAGCCGCTCGATGTCGCGCTCGTCGAGGCTCTCCGGCGGGAACGACAGGCCGAAGACGCCGGGCATCCGGCTGCGCGCATAGAGCGCGAGGTCGGCGGCTTCGTGCATCGGCTCGGTGGCGTCGTGCAGCAGATACGAGAGCAGGTAGGCTGGCGGCAGGAACGTGGTTAAGCCCCTGCAGGTTGTGACGCACGTGGGCCGACGGCGAGGTGCGATCGTCCATCCAGCCGGCATCGGTGTAGCGCAGCATGCCGAGGTCGAGTCGGTTGCCTCCGCCGGAGCAGTTCTCGATCAGGAGCCACGGGAAGCGCTCCTTCAGCGCCGCCAGCACCTGGTAGAGGCCGGTCACGTGGCGGAAATTCGCGTCCGCGGTGCCCCATCCGGCCAGCGGCCGGTTGTTCTGCACCCAGGCGTTGTTGTCCCACTTGATGTGATCGGCGCCCGACTCGGCGATCAGCTGACTCACCTTCTCGAAGACCCACGCGCGCGCCTCGGCGTTGCCGAAGTCGAGCATCGCCGTGCGCGCTTCGTTGTTGGGCACGCCCGGTTCGTAGCGGCCGTTGTCGCGCATCAGCCACGCCTCGCGGGCCATGCCCGGCTGGCCGACCGTCCGCAAATCGACCCGCTCGGGCTCGACCCAGACCCCGAACCGCAGGCCCAGTTCGTGAGCCCGATCGGCGAGCGGTCGCAGGCCGTTCGGAAACTTCGCCCGGTCGACACGCCAGGTGCCCAGCCCGGAGGCGAAATCGAACGCGTGCAGCGCGCCGGCGCCCTCGTACCACCCGGCGTCCAGCTCGAAGAGCTCGGCGCCGGCGGCGGCCGCGGCGTGCATGGCGGCGTCGATCGACGCCTCGTCGATGTAGGCGCCGCTCGAGAACCAGGTGTTGTAGGTGACCAGCGGCTCGAGGAGGCGGCCGCCGCGCAGCGCGCTGACGATGAACCGGTGCAGCGCCGGCGCCACCTGCGCCTCGTCGCCCTCGACGAGGCCGATGATCGCGTGCGGCATCGACACCGGGCGCGCCGGCGTCACGCTGGTCGTGGTCGCCGAGAGCCACGCCGTCAGCTCGGTCCGGCCATTGGGCTTGCCGACCAGATCCATGCGCCAGGCGCCCGACCACATGAGGCCGGACACGAGCGTGCCGTTCGCCGAGGCGAGCGTGACCAGGGGCAGCGAACGCTGCGTCGACCGGCCGCGCTCCTCGAGCGTCAGCGGCGCGTCCTCGCCGACGACGTGATGGTGGAGCGCGAACGACCCACCCGTCTCCTCCGGCCCGGACAGGCCGTCGACCGTCGTGGCCAGCGCTCCGTCGACGACCAGCTGGCAGCGACACGAGATCGCTGATGGCGTTGGAGCGGCCGTTCATCGACTCCAGCTCGGTCCACGCTTCGATGACGGCGACCTGCGGATAAATCGCGTAGATGCGGCGGGCGCGGAGGCCGTCGCGGGCATCCTCGAAGGTCAGCCGCAGCTCGAGGCCGGTGCCGACGTCGGCGACGTCGGCGCCGACGTGGCGGAAGCCGGTGGCGTGGTTGCGGGCGAGCGTCAGCTCGCGGTCGTCGATGCGGAACACCGTGTCGCGAACCGGCGCCGGCCGCCACGATCGGGTCTGGCCGGTGCGGCGCAGGTCCTGGGCGACGAGGTCGCCGTTGGCGTCGAAGCCGACACCGTAGGTGACGAGCGCATTCGAGACCACCCAGCCCGAGTCCGTGGCGGTCACCACGGCGTCCTCCTTGGACGCCATTTGAGCCGCGGCCGCCGGCGAGACCGCGGCGAGGACCAGCACGAACCCGAGGGTGGCCAACGAACCGATGGATGTCACGGAGAGCCCCTGGAAGAGAGTGATCTCGCGCCACGCGTCATGCGCGGCACCCGCGAGGATCGGGCCGGATTGCAAATGGCGTGCCCCAGCCGCGCCATTTGTTCTCGCGGCGATTGCGCGGGGTGGAGTCGAAGGGGGATGACCGGACTGACCGCTGGAGACGCCAAAGCGTCCGCTCCCGACCAACCGGCGTACACTCCGGGTTACGACATCCGCCGCCCGACCATGTCCCCGCCCATTCCCGACCAGACGCTGCTCGTCACACGGACGGCCCACGGCGACACGCTGGCGAGCCTGGCCGCGGCCGGACCGCTGGTGCTCGTCTTCCTGCGCCACTTCGGCTGCCCGCTGTGCCAGGAGATGGTGGCCGACGTCGCCGCGCGCCGCGCCACCATGACCAGTCACGGAACGACGGTGGTCTTCGTTCATATGCACCCCGAGCCGCAGGCGGCCGCCTTCTTCGCGCGCTACGGCGTCATCGATCTTCAACGCGTCTCGGACCCGGAACGTACGCTCTATCGCGCCTTCGGCGTCCCGAAGGCGCGACCGACGAGCTGGCTGAGCCTCGGGACCCTGCGCCACTACCTGTCGGCGATCGTCCGGGGCGGGCATCTCCCGAACCTGGTCGGCGGCGACGTCGGCCAGATGTCGGCGGTGGTGCGGATCGTCGACGGGCGCATCGATCGCGACCTGCGCCCGACAGGCTTTGCGCTCCGCCCCGACTTCGACGACCTCCTGACCTGTCCGACGGGCTAGGTTCGCGGCGGATGCCGGCTCGAGCGCGCGTTCTCTCTCCCTCCGGGCGCGTGGATCGATGTAAGTTACGGGCATGATTCGTCCTGCCACGGCTCTCCTCGTGACGGGCCTCCTGACCGTGTCGACCGGGCTCGCGGGGCTGTCCGTGCGTGCGGCCGAGTCGGCCGTCCAGACGCCCCCCGCGACGCCACCGGCCGCTCCCGTCGAGACGCCGCGCCCGACGCAGCCGCGCCCCGCCGCGCCGCGCCCGCGCGCCTCGTCGTCTGCGACGCTCACGATGTCGGTCAAGGTGACAGACTCGGGCGGCGCACCATTGGTTGGCGCCAACGTGACGGCCACGGGCGGGGCGACACGCGCCGGCGTCACCGACGCGACCGGCACGGTGCGGTTCCTCTCGCTGCGCGCCGGCACCTACCGCCTGCGATTCGAGTCCCCGACGACGATCACGCTCGAGCGCGACGTCGTGCTGCGGGCCGGGATGGAGCCAATCGAAGCGACGCCGACCCCGGCTCCGCCGCCGCCTCCGCCGCCGCCCGCGCCCGAGCCGACCCGCAACGATCCGATCTCGGGCCGCGGTCCGCTGCAGGCGCCGCAGCCGCGCACCGTCGCGATTCCGGAGTTCATCGAGCGCAACATGCTCGGCAACCGCGAGCCGGCCAAGACGACGCAGGTCGCCTGCGGCGCGACCTCGGTCACCAACGTCCTGCAGATCCGCGATCCGCTGAAGGACCAGGCCCACCCCGATGCCGAGGCGCTGATCTACGTCGTCGGCGGCGAAGGCCTGCTGGTACTGCCGATCGCCGACGTGCCACTCTCCGCCGGCACGTTCAGCATGGTGCCGCGAGGCACGACCTACACGCTGCAGCGCCGCGGCCGCAGCGGGCTCGTCGTGCTCCAGACGCTCACCGACACGCTCTGCCCCACCAAGTAAGGCGCTGCCAAGGAGGCGCCGCGCGTGAGAGCGCGGCCGCCAACCTAGTAGAATCGGGCGATGCGCCAACGTCGCCCGCTGCCCTTCTCCCTCGCCTGCGCCATCGCCGCGGGCGTCCTCGTTTCCGAAGTCGCGCCCAAGGCCCAGGCGTCGGCGCGTCCCGCGCCGCAGGCCGTCGCGGCGCCCGCAGCCGCACCGCTGCCGACGGCGTCACCGGAGTCCGTCGGCCTGTCGGCGAAGGGCCTGGCGCGCATCACCGAGCTGCTCCAGGGTTACGTCGATCGCAAGCGCGTCGCCGGCACGGTGACGATGATCCTGCGGGACGGCAAGGTGGCCTACTCGAGCGCCCTGGGTCAGGCCGACGTCGAGAAGGCCGTGCCGATGCGGACGGACACCATCTTCCGGATCGCGTCGCAGTCGAAGGCGGTCACCACCGTGGCCGCGATGATCCTGCTCGACGAGGGCAAGCTGCTCCTGAACGATCCGGTCTGGAAGTTCCTGCCGGCCTACAAGAGCACGACGGTGATGGTGCCGCCGGCACTGAACGCCGCCCCGAACAGCCCGGTTTCCGCCGTTGCGGCGCGCCGGCCGATCACGGTTCGCGACCTGATGACCCACACCTCGGGCGTCAGCTACGGCAGCAACGCGGCGACACGCGCGCTGTACAAGGCGGCCGGCTTCGACGAGTGGTACTTCGCCGACAAGGCCGAGCCGATCGGCGTGTGGATCGACAAGCTGGCGACATTGCCCTTCGACGGCCAGCCGGGCGAAAGCTACATCTACGGCTACAACACCGACATCCTCGGCGCGGTGGTCGAGAAGGCGTCCGGTCAGCCGCTCGACCAGTTCTTCAAGACGCGGATCTTCGATCCCCTGAAGATGAAGGACACGCAGTTCTTCATCCGTCCCGACCAGCGCGACCGCTTCGCCGTCAACTACGCGGCCACGCCGGAGCTGACCATCGTCCGTGCGCCGGACACGGGCCGCAACCAGGGCGCCTACGTCGATGGCCCGCGCGCCTCGTTCTCGGGCGGCGCCGGGCTGACGTCCACCGCCGGCGACTATGCACGGTTCCTGCAGATGCTGCTGAACGGCGGCGAGCTCGATGGCGCCCGCATCCTCAGCCCGAAGACCGTCGAGCTGATGACCAGCAACCACAACGGCACGCTCTACCAGCAGGGCAACTTCGGCTTCGGCCTCGGTTTCGAGATCACCGAGCACGTCGGCCGTTCCGGCCGTCCGGGCTCGGTCGGCGAGTTCGGGTGGGGCGGCGCCTATGCCACCAAGTACTGGGTCGATCCGCAGGAGAAGCTGGTCGTCGTGTTCATGACGCAGCTGCTGCCGTCGGGCGGCCTCGACATCAACGACAAGCTGCGGGCGCTCCTCTACGGATCGATCGAAGTGCCCGGCGCGAGGGTCGGGACGCTGAAGCTGACCGCGGCCGGCAAGAAGTAGGACGGACGTGAGCCCAGTCAGCACGGTCGTCGAACCGCTGCCGCCGTCGGTCGACGACGTCCTCCAGCGCTACTGGGGGTTCGAGGCGCTGCGGCCGCTGCAGGGCTCGGCGATCCGGGCGGTGCTCGACCGCCGCGACAGCGTGGTCGTGCTGCCGACCGGCGGCGGCAAGTCGCTCTGCTTCCAGGTGCCGGCGCTCATCGGCGACGATCCGGGCATCGCCCTCGTCGTGTCGCCGCTGATCGCGCTGATGAAGGACCAGGTCGACGGCCTGCTGGCGAGCGGCGTGCCGGCGGCGCGTCTCGACAGCACGATGTCGTCGGACGAGCGGCAGGCCACGATCGAACGGCCTGCGCGACGGCAAGTTCAAGCTGCTCTACGTGTCGCCGGAGCGGCTGATGGGCGACGGCGGCCCCGGCTTCCAGGCGCTGATGGCGCGGTGCGGCGTGCGCTACCTCGCCATCGACGAGGCGCACTGCATCAGCCACTGGGGCCACGACTTCCGGCCCGAGTACCGGCAGCTCGGCGCGCTGCGCGAGCGTCTGGCCGCAGGTCTCGATGCACGCCTTCACCGCGACCGCCACGACGCGCGTCCGCGAGGACATCGTGCGGCAGCTCGGGCTGCGCGACGCGCTGGTGCTGGTCGGCAGCTTCGATCGGCCGAACCTGATCTACCGCGTCCGGCCGCGCCTGTCGCGCGAGCAGCAGCTCGAAGCGGTGATGACCGCGCACCGCGGCGAGGCCGGCATCATCTACTGCATCTCGCGCAAGGACGTCGACCAGACGGCGGCGGCGCTGGCCGACGCCGGCCACAAGGCGGTGGCGTACCACGCCGGCCTGTCCGACGACGAGCGCTCGCGCAACCAGGACGCCTTCATCGACGAGCGCGCCGACGTCGTCGTCGCCACCGTCGCCTTCGGCATGGGCGTCGATCGTTCCGACGTGCGCTTCGTCGTGCACGCCGGCGCGCCGAAGTCGCTCGAGCACTACCAGCAGGAGGCCGGCCGCGCCGGCCGCGACGGCCTCGCCGCCGAGTGCCTGCTGCTCTACGCGTCCGCCGACTTCCTCAAGTGGAAGCGGATCATGGAGCTGTCCGGCGAGCTGAGCGACGCCGACGTCGCCCACCTGCGGCAGATGGAGCGCTACGCGAGCGCGTTCCAGTGCCGGCACAAGACGCTGGTCGAGCACTTCGGCCAGCCCTACGAGGGCACCGACTGCGGCGCCTGCGACGTCTGCCTCGGCGAGATCGAGAAGGTCGACGATCCGCTGATCCTGGCGCAGAAGATCGGCTCGTGCGTGGCGCGCGTCAAGCAGCGCTTCGGCCTCGTCCACGTCGCCGCGGTCCTCGAAGGCAAGTCGACGCCGCAGGTCGCGCAGAACGGCCACGACGCGCTCAGCACCTTCGGGCTGCTCAAGGACCTGAGCGCCGCCGAGATCAAGGGCTACATCGAGCAGCTCATCGCGCGCGGCTTCCTGCAGCGGACGCCCGGCGACTACCCGGTCGTCGAGCTGACCGCGACCGGCGTCGCCATGCTCAAGGGCCAGGTCGACCCCGCCGACATCGTGCTCTGCCGCCAGCCCAAGGCGTCCACGCGGTCGCGGTCGCGCGGCGGACGCGATGGCGCGATGGGCCGGGTCGAGCGCGAGTCGTGGGAAGGCGTCGACCGCGAGCTGTTCGACGCGCTGCGGGCGCTGCGCCTCGAGATCGCGCGGGGCCGCGGCGTGCCGCCCTACGTCGTGTTCCACGACAGCACCCTGCGCGAGATGGCCAAGGCCAAGCCGGGATCGATGTCGGCGCTGCTGCACGTGCCCGGCGTCGGCGCCCGCAAGGCCGAGGACTTCGGCCAGCAGTTCCTCGACGCCATCGCCAGCCACGGCGGCTGAGCGACACGGCAACGGAGGCGGCATGAGCATTCGCATCGTCCGCCTCGGCAGTCCACGCGCGAAGGGTGAGGGCACGCGGATCGGCACGGTGCGCCGGCCGCCGCGCGGCGTCCCGAAGGCCGAGTTCGCCTCGCAGGACTGGTACGACGTGTGGTTTCCGACGCTGGCGCCCAGCCTCGAGACCATGAAGCTCGGGCTGGCCGCCGACACGCCGGCCAGGTGGAGCGGCTTCTCGCGGAAGTACCTCGCCGAGATGTCGGCGCCCGCCGCTCGCGACGCGCTGGTCCTGCTGGCGGCGCTCTCGCAGACGACCGACTTCTCGGTCGGCTGCTACTGCGAGGACGAGAGCCGCTGCCATCGATCGCTGCTGCGGCGTCTCCTCGTCGAGCACGGGGCGAGGCTCGCCTGACCGACGCCAGGAAGCGAGCTCGACCGCTGAACGCCCGGCTGGACGCTGGCCGTCCCCGTCCCGCATGATGGGCGCGATGATCCGACCGTCAGCCGCGGGCATCCCGGCCTGGCTGGGCGTGGTGTGCCTGCTGGTGTTCGGCGCGGCGGCGCAGGCACAGGTGCGGATCGTCGGCCGGACGATCAGCGACACGGCGGCGCCCGTCGCCGGCGCCGACGTCGTGCTGCGGACGCCGGCGTCGGACGACGTGGTGGGCCGGGCCACCAGCGACGCCGCCGGCACCTTCGTCGTCGAGATCGCCGGCGACCGGCGCCTACCGGATCAGCGTCGAGCGCCAGGGCTTCTACGCCATCGAGCACCAGCTCGAGACGCTGACCGCCGGGCAGCGACCTGCTGCTGACGCTGCTGCCGGTGCGCGAGCACCTCGAGTCGCTCGACGTGACGTCGCGCGGCGATCCGGCCAGCATCAGCCAGCCGTCGACCGAGCAGGCGCTGAGCGGCGCCGAGGCGATGAACGTGCCGTTCAACGGCTCGCACGGCGTCAAGAACGCGCTGCGGACGCTGCCCGGCGTGGTCATGGACGGCAGCGGCGGCATCCACGTCGACGGCGCCCGCGAGAGCCAGACGCTGTTCATCCTCGACGGCTTCAACGTCGGCGATCCGCTGAACGGCGGCTTCGATCCCGAAGGTCAGCGTCGAAGCCGTGCAGGCGCTGACGGTGCGCAACGGCGTCTACGCCGCCGAGTTCGGCAAGGGCAGCGGCGGCGTCATCGAGGTGGCCACGCACGTCGGCGGCGATCGCTTCCGCTACTCGGCCACCGACTTCTTCCCGACCATCGTCCGCGAGAAGGGCCTGCGGATCCAGGACTGGACGCCGCGCCTGTCGGCCTCCGGGCCGCTGGCCCGCAAGCGGGCGTGGTTCTCGGACAGCTTCATCGGCGAGTACGACCAGTTCTTCGTCGAGGAGCTGCCCCAGGGCCAGGACTCCAGCACCAGCCGGCGCATGAGCAACCTGCTGCGCGGCCAGGTGAACCTGACCCCGAAGAACGTGCTGCAGGTCGGCGTGGTCGCCAGCACCGGCGTCGGCCGGCGGCTCGGCCTCGGTCCGCTCGATCCGGTGTCCACGACCCGCGATGCGCGCTCGCACCAGTGGTTCGCCAACGTCCGCGATCAGTACGTCTTCGGCAGCGGCGCGGTGCTCGAGGCCGGCTACGGCGCCAACCGCACGGTGCTGCGGCTGACCCCGCGCGGCCACGACGCCTTCATCACCACGCCCTCCGGCCGGCGCGGCAACTACTACTACGACGGCCGCCAGGACGCCATCCGCGATCAGGTCATCGCCAACTTCTACGCGCCGCCGATCGCCTGGGCCGGCACGCACCAGATCAAGGCCGGCACCGATCTCAATCGCGTCGCCTTCCGCCAGAACGCGACGCGCGGCCACATCGAGCTCTACGACAAGGACGATCAGCTGATCCGCTCGATCGCGTATCTCGGCAGCGGTCGGCTGGAGAAGGTCGCCGGCGAGCTGGCCGCCTTCGTCCAGGACGCCTGGACGGTGCACCCGCGCCTGGCGGTGCACGCCGGCGTCCGCGTCGACTGGGACTCGCTGACGCGCGACAGCACGGTGTCGCCGCGGGTGATGGCCGCCTGGGTGCCGAGCGACGGGCTCAAGGTGTCGGCCGGCTTCGCGGTGACGCACGACGCGGCGCGGCTGCAGCCGTTCGCCGCCGCGCTGGATCAATCGCCGGTGTCGATCTACGCGCCGCCCTACGGCGCCGGATCGCTCGTGCTCTCCCGCTTCGTCGTCGGGGAGTCGCTGGCCAGCCCGGGCGCACGAACGTGGACCGCCACCCTCGATCGCCGGCTGCCGGCCGGCATCCATCTGCACCTGCAGGGCCTGTCGCGCCGCGGCCGGAACGGCCTCGCCTACTTCGGCATGCCGAGCGCCGACATCGACGCGATCTACACGCTCGAGAGCCGCCGCACCGAGAGCTACGACAGCGGCGAAGTCCGGCTGCGGCAAAGCTTCGGCCCCGAGTACGGCTGGCTGGTCGGCTACACGCGATCGTCGGCCCGCTCGAACGCCGTCCTCGGCAACACCCCCGACAGCTACTTCGTCGCCGCCGACAACACCGGCCCGCCGTCCTGGGACACTCCGCACCGCGTCGTGACCTGGGCCTACCTGCCGACGTTCCGCAAGCCGTGGTCGGTGTCGTACCTGATCGAGTACCGCACCGGCTTTCCCTACTCGTCCGCCGACAGCGCCGGCTTCGTCGTCGGCGCGGCCAACTCCCGGCGTTTTCCCGACTACTTCGACGTCACCCTCGGCCTCGAGCGCCGCACCTACCTGTTCGGGCAGGCCTGGGCGCTGCGCGCGAGCATGAGCAACGTGACCGGCCACCAGAACCCGACCAGCGTCAACGGCACCGTCGAATCGCCGGACTACGGCACGTTCTACGGCAGCCCCGGCCGCTCCATCACCGGCCGCGTCCGCTGGCTCGGCCGCCACCGGAAGCCCTGACGTGATCACGATCGACGCCGCCGACGTGGTGCCGATGAACCAGTTCCCGCTGGCCTGGCGCTTCACCGACGAGCGCTGGTCGCGGCGCGGCGGCGAGGCGCTCCGCGACGTCCGCCCGCTCACCCCGGCGCGGGCGGCGGGGCTGCATGGCCCGCTGACGGCGGCCTGCGTGGTGGCCCGTGAGGCTGGCGCCCGGCATGTGCCGGCGGCCTGCCAGGACGAGGCCGGCGCGCGCGAGGTCGGCGCGGCCCTTCGGGCGCTGACGCCAGCCGACGACGAGCGCATCGCCATCGTCTGGGATCACGCGCACCGCCCTCGAGACGTCCTGGCGGACCTTCCGCGAGCACTGGGAGGTCTTCTGCTACCCGGGGACGGACGACGTCACCATCAGCCCGCTCGACGAGAGCTGGGTGCTCTGCTACCACCACTGGGAAGAGTTCTCGTTCACGCCGCGGCCGGCGGCGCCGCCCTGACGTCGTCGGCCTCCATTCGCCGCGATCGACTGCCGGTGGGCTAGGGCATCTTCTGCGTCCGCAGGATGCCTGCCCCTTCACGGATCACGACGAGCTGCCCAGCCGCGACGTTGGCGATCTTCTCGGTCGTCCCGCTCGGCCAGCGGATCACCAGGTCCGCGCTCGTGGCCTGGCCGAGGCCGAAGTGCAGACGGCGATCGTTGACGGAATAGAAGCTCGATTGCGCGGTGACGTCCTGCGCCTGGCTCCGGCCGCCGTAGAGGGCGGTGACGCGCGCGCCGATCGCGCTGCGGTTCGACGTCGTCCCGGCCAGCAGCACCTTCAGCCAGTGGCCGCTGCCGCCGACGTCGTTGCGCAGCAGTGACGGCGGCTCGTTCATGTTCCAGATCAGCACGTCGACGTCGCCGTCGTTGTCGAAGTCGCCGAAGGCGCAGCCACGGCTGGCGTGGGCCGCGGCGACGCCGGGACCGGCCTCCTCGATCAGCTCCTCGAAGCGGCCGTTGCCCAGGTTGCGGAAGACGAGGCGCGGCGTCTTGAACGGGTAGGCCGGCAGCGCGCGCTCGACCTCCGGGTAGACGCCGCCGGTGACCATGAACAGGTCGGGCAGGCCGTCGTTGTCGAGATCGACCATGCCGGCGCCCCAGCCGACGTAGCGCGTCTCGACGCCGATGCCGGCGCGGATCGTCACGTCGTCGAAGAAGCCCTTGCCGTCGCCGCGATAGAGGCCGTTGGTGTCGTCGGCGAAGTGGGTCTTGAAGAGATCGACGCTGCCGTCGAGATCGAAGTCGCCGATGGCGATGCCCATGCCGGCCTGCTCGAGGCCGTCCTCGCTCAGCGCCACGCCGCGCTCGAGCGCCTCCTCGCGGAACGTGCCGTCGCGCTGGTTGCGGAACAGCCAGCTGGGGGTCGAATCACAGGCGACGTAGATGTCCGGCCAGCCGTCGTGGTCGTAGTCGGCCACCACGGCGGTCATCGGATACGACTTCGCCGCCGCCGCGACGCCGGACGCCTTGCTGACGTCGGTGAACGTCCCGTCGCCGTTGTTGTGGAACAACTGCACGAAGCCGGTCGGCAGGCCGCGCGGGCCGCAGTTGACGGGCACGCCCTTCCAGCGGCAGTCGGCGTTCTCGCCCGGCTTGGGCAGCTGCTCCAGCGTGGTGTCGAGATAGCGCGCGACCAGCAGATCGAGGCGGCCGTCGCGGTCGTAGTCGATCCACGTGCAGCCGCCGCCGTAGCGCGTCGAGGCCGGCACGAGCCCGGCCTTGGCCGTGACGTCGGTGAAGGTGCCGTCGCCGTTGTTGCGATAGAGCGCGTCGTAGCCGTAGCCGGTGATGAACAGGTCCTCGAAGCCGTCGTTGTCGAAGTCGCCGACGGTCACCGACGACGCCCAGCCGGTGCGGGTCAACCCGGCCTTGGCGGTGACGTCGGTGAAGGTGCCGTCCCGGTTGTTGCGATACAGGCGGTTGGTCGCGCCGTCCGGCGCACCCTCGAGCCGTGTTCCGCTCAGCACCAGGACGTCGAGCCAGCCGTCGTTGTCGTAGTCGAGGAAGGCCACACCGCAGCCGACGACCTCGACGATGTAGCGCTTGCTGTCGACGCCGCCGTAGACGCTCGGATGGGTCAGGCCGGCGGCCCGGGCGACGTCGGTGAAGCGGGCATGGAACGGGAGCCCGGACGGCTTGCCGCGCGGCATCGGCTTGACCGCGCGCGTCGACACGCCCTGGGCAAAGACCGCGCCGCCCGGCGCCGCGGGCGCGCCGAATCCGGCGAGGCCCGACCCGGCGAGCAGCGTCATCAGCGCGCGGCGGGTCATCATCGCGGGGCGCTCCCGCCGGATGCCGCGGCCGGTTCCGTCGCCACCAGCGTCCGGCCGGCGGCAACCCGCTCGAACGTCTGCACGGCGCCGCTGGGCCAGCGGATCTCGACGAGCGTGGCCGACGTGTCGTCGCCGAGGCCGACGAGCACCCGCCGATCGCTCGCCGACAGGTAGCCGGCCGCGGTCGACACCGTGACGTGCTGCACCAGCCCGGACGCCGCGACGACCTTGATCCGCGCGCCGATGCCGTCGCGGTTCGAGCGCGTGCCGCGGGTCACGATCCGCAGCCAGCCGCGGCGCTGGCCGCCGTCGTTGCGCAGCACCACCGCCCGCTGTCCGACGTTGCTGACGACCACGTCCAGGTCGCCGTCGTTGTCCAGGTCGCCGACCGCGGCGCCGCGGCCGGCCCAGTCCTGCTCGAAGGCCGCGCCGGCGACGACCCGCACGAAGCGGCCGCTCTCGTTGCGCAGCAGGAGCGGCGGCTGCAGGTATCGCAGGTTGGGCGACGTCTTCTCGATCGTGTCCATCACGTGTCCCTGGGCCACGAACAGGTCTTTCCAGCCGTCGTTGTCGTAGTCGAAGAACCGCGTGCTCCACCCCGAGAACGCGAGCGTGGCGCCCCCGATGCCGGCGCGTACTGGTGGCGTCGCGAAAGCTGCCGTCGCCGTTGTGGCGAAAGAGACGATACCTCTCGTTCGAGAGATCCGTGACGATGACGTCGGGGCGCCCGTCGTTGTCGTAGTCGCCGAAGTCGACGCCCATGCCCGCGAACGTCTTGCCGTCCTCGTTCAACGCGACGCCCGCGAGCAGGCCCTCTTCGACGAACGTGCCGTCGGCCTTGTTCCGGAACAGGAAACACGGCACCGAATCGTTGGCGACGTAGACGTCCATCCGCCCGTCGTCATCGTAGTCGGAGAACGCCACGCCGAGCCCCTTGCCGCTGACGCCGGCGAGACCCGCCTTGGCGGAGACGTCGGTGAAGGTCCCGTCACCGTTGTTGCGGAAGAGGACGTTGGCGATCCCCTCGAAGTTGTCGGGGTGGCAGTAGGCGCGGAACCCCGGCTTCTTGTCGCCGCAGTGCCGATTGTCCTGGAAGCTCCAGGCCAGGTACCGCGAGACGAACAGATCGAGGTGGCCGTCGTTGTCGTAATCGAGGAAGCCGGCGCTCGCGCTCCACCCGCCGGCCGCGACGCCCGCCCGCGCGGTGACGTCGTCGAACGTGCCCCGCCCGGTATTGCGATACAGGGTGTTGCGGCCGTAGTTCGTGACGTAGAGGTCGGCGTGCCCGTCGTTGTCGTAGTCGCCGACGGCGACGCCCATACCGTACTGGTTCTGCGGCATCCCCGTCAGCCCCGCCTTCTCGGTGACGTCGGCGAACGTGCCGTCCGCGGCCTGCCGATAGAGCCGGTTCCAATACGTCGGCTCGGACTTGTCGGGCCGTCCGCCCGACGGCATCGGGTCGAGAATCTTCGCGCCATTGGTGAAGAACACGTCGAGCCGGCCATCGTCGTCGTAGTCGAGGAGAGCCACGCCCCCCCCCATCGTCTCGATCAGATACTTGCTGGCGGTAGCCGAATTGGCGTGCGTGAACGTGATGCCCACCGCCTTCGTCGCGTCGATGAACTCCACGTTCTGCGCAGCGGATACCAGCGTACAGAGCGCGAGCCCTGCTCCCGCCGAGCCGAGCGCGCCTCGCAGTCTCACCACCGGCGGCTACCCGAACCGGCGCCGGCTGACGATGCCCTTCGTCTCTTCGGCGACATAGAGATGGTTGGCCGGGAGGTCACGGACGGTCTCCTTGAGGCCCGACGGCCACGAGATGTCGATCCGATCGACCGTGGCGGCGCGGCCGAGGCCGAAGTGGAGGCGGACGTCGCTCTGGGAGTAGTAGCTCGACCCGCTCATGACCTCGTCGATCTGCGCCCGGCCGCCGCTCGTGACCTTCACCCGTGTCCCGATCGCGGACCGGTTCGATCGCGTGCCGACGCATCTGATCTGCACCCGATTGTGCCGGCTCCCGCCGGCATTGCGCAGCAGCGTCGGCGGACCGTCCAGATTGTTGACGACGATGTCGACGTTGCCGTCGTTGTCGAGGTCGCCGACGGCGCAGCCGCGTCCGAGGTTCGGCGAGGTGATGGCCGTTCCCGCCGCCGCGGAGACGTCGGCGAAGCGGCCGTTCCCCAGGTTGCGGTAGAGCAGCTTCGGCTGGCGGTAGGTGAGGTGCAGCGGCCGGTTCGCCAGCTGGGCGTAGACGTGGCCGTTGGCGATGAAGATGTCCTTCCAGCCGTCGTTGTCGACGTCGAGGAAGTTGACGCCGAAGCCGACGTACTTCCGGTTGACGCCCAGCCCGGCCCTGAGACTCGCGACCTCGAACGCGCCCGCTCCGTAGTTGCGGTAGAGCGTGGTGACCTGTTCGGAGAAGTTCGTGCGGACGATGTCGAGCCAGCCATCGGCATCGTAGTCCCCGACGCCGACGCCCATGCCGGCGAGCGCGACGCCGCCTTCGTCGAACGCGCATCCGGCCTGGAGCGCCACCTCGCGGAACGTCCCGTCGTGATTGTTGCGGTACAACTGACTCGGCGCCGTGTCGCACGCGACGTAGATGTCCGGCCAGCCGTCGTTGTCGAAATCCGCGGCTGCCGCGCCCATGCCGTAGGAGCCCGTCGGCCGCCAGTTGCTGCCGACGAACACCATCGACGAAGGACCGCGCGGGCGCGCGATGCCAGACGCCTCCGAGACGTCCTCGAAGGTGCCATCGCCGCGATTGCGGTAGAGGAGGTTGGTCCCTCCCGCGTAGCCGAGCGGACCGCAGGGCACGGCGATCTCGTTGTAGCGGCAATAGGCGTTGGCACCCGGGCGGGGAGCTCGGGTCGGCTCGAAGTTCACGTAGCTCGAGACGAACAGATCGAGGTGCCCGTCGCGATCGAAGTCCAGGAAGCAGCAGCCCGCGCCCCATTGATGCTCGGGCCCGGCCACCCCCGCCCGATCGGTGACGTCGGTGAAGGTGCCGTTGCCGTTGTTCCGGTAGAGGACGTTTCGGCCCCAATAGCTGACGAACAGATCGTCGAATCCGTCGTTGTCGTAGTCGCCGACGCAGCAGCCCTGGCCCCATCCGGAATGGGTGAGTCCCGCCTTCTGCGTGACGTCGCTGAACGTGCCGTCGCGATTGTTGTGGAACAGATAGCTGGTCGGCTTCCGATCGCGGACCGCGGGATCGAAGCTGCTGCCGTTGACCAGAAAGATGTCGAGCCAGCCGTCGTTGTCGTAGTCGAACAGCGCCACGCCGCCGCCCATCTCCTCGAGCAGGAACTGCTTGTCGGTGGGACTTCCCGAGACGTTGACGGCACGTCCCAGGCCGGCGGCCTGGGTCACGTCCGTGAACACCATGGGGGTCGGTATGGCGTCCGGACCGGCCTGCCGACGCGGCGGCGAGAATTCGCGTCCGGACACGTCATGCTCCGCCGCCACCGCGGTGACGAGCGAGCCGCCGACGAGTTGCAGAAAGCCGCGGCGCGTGCGGGCGCGCTCGATCCGGCTATTCACGCTTCCGTCCCGGTGGCGTGGTCGCGCCTTCGCTCGCGATGCTGCGGCGCTGCTTCTCGAGCTCGGCGGACTCCTTGTCGAGCCGCTTGTAGTGCTCCAGCGCGGTCTTGCTGTCGTCCATCCAGCCCAGGCGTCGGTACACGCCGGCCAGCACGTAATAGTAGGAAGACGAACGCGGGTTGTGGGAGATCGCTTCGCTCAAGGCCGTCGCGGCGTCGCTCAGGCGGCCCTCGTGCTCGTCGGCCTTGGCCTTCTGGAACCACGCCCGATCGGATCTGGGATCGAGCTCGATGGCCTTGCGCGCGTATTCGAGCGCCATGGCCGGGTTCCCGGTACGGTTGTAATAGGCGCTCAGGTTGACGTGCGCCGCCGCGAAGTGGCCGCCGCGGGCCGCATTCAGCGCGATCGCCTCTTGATACCTGGCCACGGCGCCGGCATCGTCGCCGAGCGCTTCCAGGGCGAAGCCCAGACCATCGAGGGCCTCGAGGTAGCTGGAATCGATTCGCAGGGCGGCCTCGAACGCCGTTCGCGCCGGCTCCCAGTTGTCCTGCATGGACAAGAGCTTGCCGAGATTGTAGTGGCTCTCTGCGGAGTCCGGTTTGTAGCGGATCGCTTGCTCGAACTCGACCTGCGCTGCGTCGAACCGGCCGATGATCGTGAGATTGCGGCCGAGGATCTTGTGCGCTTCGACGTTCTTCAGATCGAGCTGCAGTGACGTGGCGAGCGCCTTGATCGACTCGCCGATCTTCTTCTGCGCGAAATAGGTGTAGCCGAGGGCGTACCAGCCCCAGGAGGACTTCGGCCGCTCCGCCACGTATTTCGTCAGCAACGGTTCGACGTCGATCCATTTGGCGTCGCGAATGTAGCCCTCGAGCTCGGTCACGCGCGCACGGTCGTCCCAACCGGAGACGCCGGAACCCGGCGTGAGGGTCAGCGGCGCGGCAAGAAGATCGGTCACCGACGTCCTCGGCGTGGACGGACTCTGCGTGGACGGATTCGGCGTGGACGGATTCGGCGTGGACGGATTCGGCGTGGCGGGCGCCGGGCCCGGCCCGGCCGTCGGCGCGGTGGCCGCCCCGCGGCGTGACTGGAGCTGCTCCAGGCTCCGCCTGGCGGAGGCATCGTGCGGGCTCAACGACAACACTTTCTCGTAGGCGGCGGCCGCTCCGGCGACGTCGCCTTGACGCTCCAGCGCCTCGCCGAGCAGACGCTGCGGCTCCGCCGCCTCCGGCCGCAGCTGGCTCGCACGCCGGAACTTCGATACTGCCTCGTCGACATCCCCACGTTGGAGCGCGGCTCTCCCGTCCGCGACGTCGAGCAGGGCGTTCTGGGCGCGATCGCCGGCGGCGACCAGGTCGCGACCCTTTTTCAACTGCGCCGCGGCTTCCTCTTTGCGCCCCACCCGCACCAGCGCCAGCCCCAGCTGGTAGTTCGCCTCGCCGCTGTCGGGCGCGAGCTTCACGGCGTTCTGCAGCGCGGTGACCGCGTCGGCCGCCTTGCCCTCTTGCAGCAGCGCCTTGCCGAGCGCCAGGTGCGCACGCGGGAAGTCGGGGTCCAGCGCGATCACCTTTTCGAGGTGCTCGATCTCCTTCTTCGGCCCGTGCGCGGGGCTGGTGCCGTAGGCCACCGCCAGGTTGAAGAGCGCCTTGACCGATCCCGGCGACAGCCGGATCGCCTCCTCCAGCTCCTTGATGCCCGCCTCGGCATCGGTCGACGTCAACGCCGCGCCGAGGTTCGTGCGGGCCTCCGCGTACGCCGGGGCGAGGCGAACGGCTTCACGAAGCGCCGCAATGCCTTCCTCGTCCTTGTCCGATTGGATGAGCACCAATCCCAGGTTGTTGTGGGCTTCGGCGTAGTCGGGGCGAAGGCGAATGGCCGCCCGGAACGCCGCCATCACATCATCGCCGGGGGCCCCCTTCCGTCCGAGCATGAGCCCGAGCACGTTCTGCGCCTGGTGCGATTCTGGCCGGGTGCGACTCGGCGCGGCGGCCTGACGGAGCGCGGCAATCGCCGCATCCCAGTCGGGCGGCGGCGGCACTGGCGCGGGAACGTTCAGCCCGGCTTCGAGCTGACCGAGCCCCTGCTCCAGGTTCCCGGCGCGCAGGAAGACCACCGCGAGATCGACGTAGGCGGCCGCCATGGCCGGCGCCAGGGCCATCGCGCGCTGCAGGCTGGCGCGGGCACCGGGGAGATCGCCGGTTTCCCGTAGCGCCATGCCGAGGAACGCGTGCCCACCGGCTGACCCGGGATCGAGCCGCACGCTCTCGCGCAGCTCGGCGATCGCCTTCTCTCCCGCGCCGCTGTACCACAGGGCCGCACCGAGGTTGTATCGGGCCTCGGCCCACTCGGGACGCAGGACCGTGGCGCGCTGCAGGTGCGGAAGGGCGGCGGACAGATTGCCCTGCTGCCCGAGCACATAGCCCTGCAGCGTGTGCGCCTCCGCATGATTGGCATCCAGCCGGAGGGCCTCGCTCAGCGCGCCCTCCGCCGTCCGAAGATCCCGGCCGGCCGCCGCCGTCTTCGCGCGCCCGACGGCCTCGTCTGCGGCGCTCGGGGCCGGCGGGGCCGGCTTCCGCGCGGTAACGCTCTGCTGCTTCAACGCGGCCCCGAGCGCGTAGTACGCCTCGCGCAACTCGGGATCGATCTCGAGCGCGCGCTCGAAGGCCGCGATCGCTCCCCCGAGCTCGCCGTTCTGGCTCAGCGCCTGTCCGAACTCGTAGTGCAGAGAGGCATTCGTCGGATCGGCCTCGACGACCCGCCGCAGGTGCGGCAGTGCCGCCGTGATGTCGCCCTTTTCCCGGAGCGCCATGCCCAAGTTGAAGTGCGCGCCCAGGCTCTCGGGGTCGAGCGCGAGGGCCTGTCGGAATACCGTGACGGCCTCGTCGAACTCGCCGCTCTTGCCGAGCGCCGACCCCAGGTTGGCGTACGCCCGCGCGTTCTTCGGGGCGAGTGCGATCGCCTTCCGCAGCGACGCGATGCCCTGGGGGAAGTCGGCCCGGTCGAGCAGGGCCACACCGAGCCAGTTGTGGGCGTCGGCGAAATCGGGGGCCACCTGCACGGCGTGCTGCAGCCGCTCGAGCGCGCGGGCCGAGTCTCCCCGCTCGAGGTAGGCCACACCGAGCGCGACGTTGACCTTCGGATCGTTGGGATTCTTGTCGAGCGCCTGCTCCAACTGCGGCACCGTATATTCCGGACCGAATGCCGGCGTCGTCTGTGCCGCCGGTGCGCGTGGCGCCCGTGCCGAGCTCTGCGTCTGGACAGCGGCACCCGTGGCACTCAGCAACACCACGACGGATGTGGAGGCGAAGTAGCGAGGACTCATCGGTCCGGATCCAGACGTAGCTGCCCGCACGAGGACGCCTCGTCCTTGCGCAGGCGCCTTTCGGCGTCTTCCTGGCGTTGCGCGCTCATCGTCAGCATCGCGAGCACCTCGTTGGCCCCGGCATGGTCGGGATTCCGCACGAGCAGCTCCTCGAGCACCGCCGTCGCTCCTCGTGGCTGCCCCGCTCCCCCGCCACGGGCGTCAGGTAGTAGTAGCACGAGGACAGCCGGTCCGGTGCCAGCCGGGTGCATTTCCTGAGGTGGTCGGTGGCTTCTTGCAAGAGCCCTGACGTCCGAGGCGGGATGGCCGGGTCGGCCTGGCGCAGCAAGGGCTCCGCCCCTCCGGAGTGTCTCGAAGACTCCGGACAGGGCGGGCCGCGAATCTCGGTCCGATGATGAACTAGAAGTCGAACCGGAACCCGAGCTGAACGGAGCGCGCGGTGTTGCACTGCGTGAACACCTGCCCGAAGTCCGTCCCGCTGAAGTTCGACGCTGGATTGCAGTAGACCGTGCGGTTGAACAGGTTGCCGACCTGAGCCTCGAAGCGGAGCTTCTTCTGGTCGGTGAGCGGGAAGACCTTGAAGAAGTTGACGTCCTCGCTGAAATTGCGGAAGCCTCGTACGTGGCCATCGCGCTCTGGAGCGTTCCCGAACTGAAGCGGGCCCGGATCCGCCCAGCCGTCGCGGTTGTAGTAGCGATCGGCGAACGGATCGAAGTCGCCGAAGTCGGCCATGCCCTCGCCGACCTGGTTCGGCCGCTTCTGGGTGTTGAACAGCAACCCGGCCAGGTCGTTGGTCATGGTGATGGTCATCGGCCGGCCGCTCTCGTAGCGCAGGACGCCGCTGACGTTCCAGCCACCGAGCACATGCTTCATCGCACCCGCACTGGGGCCGGGAACCTCCCAGGTGAACCCGCTCAGCACGACGTGCGGCGTGTCGTCGTCGCTCAGGATCCATGGCAGCGGATCGGCGGGATTCTGAATGCCAGCGTTGCGACCGTCACCGCCCTGCCCAACCTCGGCGCCATTGTTCATGAGGTGCGAGTACGTGTAGGCGATGCGCGCCTGCAGGCCACGCGAGAACCGACGCTCCAGTACCACTTCCGCCGCGTGGTACTGGCTCCGGCCAACCGGGTTTCCGCGCCACTGGACGTTCTGGTACTGCGGGTACATCCGCAGCGCCTGGGCCACGTTGCCGGTGAATCCGGGATACGGCGGCGTGATGCCGGCGTTGCGCGCCAGGTCGGAGTTGATGTTGGCCTGCAGCACCGGCGTACCCAGCCGCAGCACGTCGGGATCGTTCATGTTCGCGTCGACGCCATACGTCTGCCAGTGGTGGTTCAACCGGCTGCCGCGATTCCCGATGTACGAGGTCGTCAGCATCATGCTGTCGGTGAGCTGGCGTTGGTAGGTCACCGACCAGTTCTGGAAACGTGGCAGCGTCAGACCGTCGGAGTTGACGGCGATGACGTTGCCACCGATGTTGATGGTGGGGTCGATGAACGGCGGAAACTGGACTCTGTCCGCCGGGAAGCCCACGTCCAGGTGATGGGCGGGGAAGATGCCGTTGGTGTTGTTCGGCGCGAACGGGCTCGATCCGAATCCCTGGGTCGGCGCTCCGCCCTGGTTGAACGCGACGTTCGCGTAGTAGATCCCGTAGCCGCCGCGAAGGGCTTGCCGGTCGTCGATTCGATAGGCGAAGCCAAGGCGCGGACCAAAGGCATCCTTGGGAACGTCCTCGAACTTGGTCTGCCCCGAGCGCCCCGGCCCCTCACCCGCGAAGATCATCGCGCCCGGAATTCCTCCTGCTCCGGGGTTCGGCGTCGTCGGGCTGAAGGTCGAGTACTGGTTCTCGCGTTCGGTGCGGGCCGACTCGTAGTCGAAGCGCAGGCCGGCGGTCAGCGTCAGCTTGTCCGACACCTTGAACTCGTCGCTGATGAACAAGGCGGTATACGTCTCCCGGAAGGTGTGGAACACCGGGATGTTCTGATTCGACGCATGAACCTGCCCCAGGAGGAACGACGCAAACGGATCGCCGGTCTGGTTCAGGTTGTTGCCGGCCGCGTCGAACCCTGCGGTGCCGAGGCGATCGAAGTTGAAGTTCCCACCCGTAGCGCCCCCGGCCCAGCCTCGGGACGGGAAATTGTGATGGCGGAACTCGAATCCGCTCTTGATCGCGTGGCGGCCCTTCACCCAGGTGATGTCGCTCGAGAACTGCCAGCGGTCGTTCTTCTCGAAGCCGAACCGCGGCCACGCCTCGAGGCCGATTGGCGTGTAGGGGACGCTGCCGCCGTTGAAGCGCATCGACGGCGGGCCGGCATCCTGCGCAACGATGCCACCGGTCGGGCTGGCGGTGCCCTCCCACAGCCGCTGCGGCCAGTTCGCCCCGGCCGACAGGTGGTTGCCGCCCATGAACCAGCGGTCCCAGGCGACCGTCGAGTGGCTCAGCAGGTTGTTGCTGATGACCCAGTCGAACTGCTGGTGCGCATGGTGCGTCGAGATGCGCTGGAAGAACCCGCTCCCGTAGTAGTTGGTGTTTTCTTCAGGCGCCGACGCCGGATCGGATTCGTAGTTGCACCCGTCCACGCCCTCGCAGTTGCGCACCGAGGGACGCCGGTTCCAATAGAAGCTGCTGCTCAACTTGAAGGCCGGCGAGAAGTTGTGGTCGACGCGGCCCATGATGTTCCGCGCGTCCAGCTCCCACGTCTGGTCGCCCGTCCCGACGCCAGCGACGTTGTTGGCGAGCCCTTCGCGGTCGGGTCTGCACCATCAGCGGCACGATCCGCGAGGCGACGACGCTTCGCAGCGGGTGACCGGCCGGGAATGACGTTGCCCGGGAACGGATCGCGCACCGGGATGCCGTTGACCGTCCGGGTCGTCTGCGGATCGAAGATCTGCCCCTGCATGATCGGCCGGCCGAGCGCGTCGGTGCCGATCCGGTTGTTGGTGAGCAGCGCGCCGAAGTCGCCGTTCTTGAACGCGTCGATGGGCGTCGTATTGCCGAAGCCGGCGATCGTTCCCGAGCGGATGCGGGTGTAGTCGACGTTGGTGAAGAAGTGCGTCTTGTTCCGACGGATCGGACCGCCGAGCGTGAAGCCGAAGTTGTCGTTGCGGATCGGCGTCTTCTTGATGCCGCCCCGCTCGGCGAACACGGTGTTCTTGTTGAACGCGTCATCCGCCATGTACTCGTAGACGCTGCCGTGGAACGCGTTCGTGCCGGACTTGCTCGTGTAGTCGATGAAGCCGCCGCTGGTGTGCCCGTACTGCGCAGAGTAGGTCGTCGTGATGACCTTCACTTCCTGGATCGGCCTCGACCGGCGGCGTGCTTTCGTGGCTCTGCTGATGGCCGCTGGCGTAGCCGAAGGCCGCGCCGTCGAAGAAGTTCTCGGTGGCCATCGCCTGGCCGCCGTTGATGCGCGAGTTGAACTGGCTGCCGCGGAACATCGGGTCGCCGTTCGGCCGCATCGGCAGATAGCCCGGCTGCATGAGCAGCACCGACTCCGCCAGGCGCACGTCCGAGCCGGTCACGAACGGCAGATCCTGGTAGTACTTCTCGTTGACCGTATGGCTCACGTCCGGCCGGGTCTCGCTCAACCCGCCTTCGGTGGACGCCGACCTCGACGACTTCGTTCAGTCCGCCGACCGACAGCGCCACGTCGTGCCGGACGGCATCGCCGCCCTGCAGGAGGATGCCGGACGTCACGGCGCGCTTGAAGCCCTGGAGGTCGACGCTGACGGTATAGCGTCCGAGCACCAGCGGCGGCACGGCGTAGGCGCCCGAGTCGTTGGTCACCTGCACGGACTCGACGCCGGTCTGCTCGTTGCGAATGGTGACGGACGGCGCCGGGCACGCCGGCGCCCTGCTCGTCGGTGACGACGCCGCTGATGGTGGCCCGGTCAGAGCGCTGGGCGGCGGCGCGGGTCCCCGGAGCAAGGACGCTCAGGACGACCAATCCGGCGACAAGGCCTTGCAAGACGCGGTTAGAAATCGGCATGTTCGTCTCTCCAGACGAGCTGACCGTCCAAAAGCGCACCGCAAATACGCCCAGCTCATCCTGAAAAGCACGCAGAAGAGCTGGCGTTAGATTCCGTGAACGTTCACGGCATTAAGGCGGCGCCAGCCTAGTCCTAGTTGTTTCAGGTGTCAAGGACTAATCTGGTCCAGGCTGCTCGAGTCTGCGATCTGCGGCAGAGCCACTCGTTCCCAGGCCTGCTGTAGGGGCTAAGATGTGGCCAAAATGGCGCGCGAACCGAAGCTGCGGCCGGCGGCGCCGATCGGCATCAAGGACATCGCGCGCGAGCTCGGCATCTCGATCGGCACCGTCGATCGGGCCCTCAACGGCAAGCCGGACATCAGCGAGGCGACGCGGACACGTGTCCTCGAGCTGGCCAAACGGCTGGGCTACACGCCGAACCTGGCCGCGCGCTACCTGCAGTCGCGCAAGCCGGTACGGATCTCGGTCCACCTGCCGCACCGCATCGCGCTCTTCTGGGATGCGCTGCGCGACGGCATCCGCGAAGGCGCCGCGCCGTTCGCGCCGACGCTGCAGGTCGACTACCGCACCTATCCGCACCTCGGCGACGGCGACATCCCGCTGCTCGAGCAGGCACTGGCCGACGGCACCAACGGCCTGATCATCGCGCCCGGCAACCCGACCGCGCTGGCGCCGCACCTCCGCGAGGCGGCGCGCCGCAACATCCCGGTGGTCTGCGTGGTGACCGACGCGCCGGACAGCCCGCGCCTGCTGTCCGTGTCGGCCGACTCGTTCACCGTCGGCGCCGTCGCCGGCGAGTTGCTCGGCCGGTTCACGGCCGGCACCGGCCAGGTCGGGTTCTTCACCGGCTGGCTGGCGACGCAGGACCACGCCGACAAGCTGCGCGGCTTCGTGTCGAGCCTGTCGGCGTCGAACCCCGGGCTGTCGCTCGGCCCGATCATCGAAGCGCACGACGACGAGCGCGAAGCCCATCGCCGCGCCCGCGACGTCCTCCGCGCCCATCCGCACCTGAAGGGCCTCTACGTCAGCACGGTGAACTCGATGCCGGTGCTGCGCGCCGCCGAGGAGGAGGGCCGGCTCGACGGCCTGACGGTGATCACCACCGATCTCTTCCCCGAGCTGGTCGACTGGATCCGGGCCGGCAAGGTCGCCGCGACCGTCTACCAGCGGCCGTTGACGCAGGGCCGCATCGCGCTGCAGGCGCTCTATCAGTTCCTGCAGCGGCGGGAGCGGATCCCGGACAGCCAGCGCGTCGTGCCCTACGTGGTGATGCGGAGCAACCTCGACCTCGTCCTCGAGCGCCTGTCGGTCGACCGGGGGAGCGATGCGGATCGGGCCACGCCGCGACGCGCCGACAAGCGGGCGCCATCGCCACGCCCGCGGGCGACGACACGGCGCCGGACGAATGCCTGATGCGGGTGTGACGCGGCGGACGAAGACCTGACCGCCGGCGGCGCCGAACGCGGCGACCGTAGCGGCATGTCTGCCACGATCCCGTCGCTCACGTTCATCCGCAAGGGACGCCTCGAATGGCGCGAGGTCCCGCGGCCGCGGCTGCAGGGGCCGGATGAGGCCCTGGTGCGCCCCATCGTCGCCTCGCGCTGCGACGGCGACTGCCTCTTCCTGTTTCACGACTTCTCGCGCGCGCTGCAGCTCGGCGCGGCGCTGCACGTCATCGATCCCGACGTCCACGAGATGGGCCATCGGCCCTTCGCCGGGCCGTTTGCCTACGGACACGAATGCGTCGCCGAGGTGATCGACGTGGGCGACGCGGTGCGGCGGGTCGCCATCGGCCAGCGCGTCGTCGTGCCGTGGGCGATCTCGTGCGGCGCCTGCGGCACCTGCCGGCGCGGGCTCACCTCGCAGTGCGAGCGCAAGGCGTCCCGGCTCGCCGCCTACGGCTTCGGCGGCCGCACCGGAGGCTGGGGCGGAATGGTCAGCGACGTGCTGCGCGTGCCGTTCGCGGACGCCATGCTGGTCCCGGTGCCGGCGGCGATGTCGCCGCTCGCCCTGGCCGGCGCCAGCGACAACCTGCCCGATGCCTGGCGCACGGTCGCGCCGCACCTGCGCGCCGACCCCGGCGCCCCGGTGCTCGTCGTCGGCGGGGCGGCGCGCTGCATCGGCCTCTACGCGGCCGGCCTCGCGGTGGCGCTCGGATCGTCGCAGGTCGACTACGTGGACGGCGATCCCGCCAACCTGGCGATCGCCGAGCGGCTGGGCGCCAACCCGATCGCGCTGCGGCCGCGGGCGCGCTGGCTGCGCGGCGCGCTGCCGCCGCTGTCGACGCCATACCCGATCACCGTCGACGCCAGCAACCGCGAAGCCGGTCTCGACTTCGCGATCCGGGCGCTGGCGCCAGGCGGCGTGTGCACGGCGGTCGGCTTCTACTTCCGCTGCGGGACGCCGCTGCCGCTCTGGCACATGTACCTGAAGGGCGCGCGCCTGCACGTCGGCGTCTCGCATCCGCGAGCCGATCTGCCCGACCTGCTCGACCTCGTCAGCAGCGGGCGCTTCGATCCGACGCTGGTGACGGCGCACGTCAGCGGCTGGGACGACGCCGCCGAGGCCTTCCTCGACCGCGACGCCGCCAAGGTGGTGGTCGCGCGCCCCGAGGCGTTCGATCCCCGATTGTTCGGCGGTGGAGGTGGGCGCGTTATAGAAGCCTGAGGACGGCACATGGCGAGGACGATCGAGGAATTGATTCACATCGAGGCGAGGCTCGGCCGCGCCTTCGTCGGCTACCTGTGCGCGGTGATCGCGGCCGTGCTGTGGCCGATGATCGTGGCCGGCAGCGGCCCGGAACCGTCGGGCGCGATGATCGCGTTCTCGCTCGGCCTGCTGGTCGGGCAGGTCGGCCTCTACGCGTGGTTCGCGATCGTCGCCGGCGCCGCGGCCCGGGCGCTCGGCGGCACCGCCTGGCACTACATCGTGTGGATCGTGGTCGCGCCGTTCCTGTCGCTCGTGCCGATCCCGGTGGTGTCGACCGTCATCGCGGTGTCACCTCTCAGTATCAAGCTGCTGCTCGGCGGGCAGCTGCAGACCGCGATCCGCGACCAGACGTCGATGGCGCTGCACGTGAGTGCCTGACGGACGGCGCGGATGGAGCTGCAGCCCGCGGATTGGAGCTGGTGCCCCATCCCGGTCCGGTGGCGCCCGGTCGCAATCACAGGAACACCCTGATTTCATTGACACGATTCGAACGGCATCGATTGGCACCGCGGTTGCTCTACGAGACGCCGTGACCGTCCGATGGTCGGACGGAAACCCAAACGACTGATTCGACAGAAGGAAGAGAGACACACCATGGCGGAAAAGATGACGCGCGGCCAGATCCAGGACCTCGTTGGCAAGTTCGCTGCCGAGAACCCGAAGTACCGCTCGGCCCTCCTGAGCAACCCCAAGGGCACGATCGAGAAGCAGCTGAACACCCAGCTGGGCGCGATGACGGTCAAGGCCGTTGCTGACACGGCGGACACCGTGCACGTGGTGATCCCGTACGCGGCCGCCGAGGGCGAGCTGTCGGACACCGACCTCGAACGCGTCGCCGGCGGCAAGCAGGACATCACGGCGAACTGCCTGGTGCTCGGCGGCACGGCGGTCTCGAACACCGTGATGCAGCTGAACCTCTGATCGTTGGCGACGGCGCCCCTCCGGCGCCGTCGCGAGCAGTTGCCGGCGGGTTCCCCCGAACCTGCCGGCACGGAAGGCGCTCGGTTCCCACGCATGTTGGGGCCGGGCGCTTTCTCTTGTACGGGCGTCGCACGGAGCCGCCCATGCGGTAAGCTGAGCGGTACAGTCAGCCAGACTGGAGGCGCCCATGCCTGCCGACTTCGAGCTGATGCCGTCGACGCGCACGGTCTACACGCGCGGCTGGGGCACGCTCAGCGACACCGACCTGCTGAATCACATGGCCCGGATCTCCGCCCTGTTCAAGGACGGCGTCCTCGACGCGGAGTGGGCCCAGATCTGCGATTTCACCGGCGTCGACAATCTGAACGACGTGACCTCGGAGGGCATCCGACGGGCGGCGGAGGGCAATCCCTGGCCGCGCTACACCGTCCGGGCGTTCATCGTCTCGACGCGACGAACAATTCGGGCTGGCCCGGATGTACCAGGCGCTCGGCGATCCGAAGACCGACGATCTGTGCATCACGCGATGCGCCGTCGATGCCGACGCCTTCATCGGCCGGGAACGCGTGCGCCTGGGCATCGCCATCTGACGCACCGGCGCGCCGCCGGCGGTTGGAGACAGGGCAACGCCGAATGGAGCTGGCGCCCCAGGCCGACCTGGCACCGCGCCGCCGACCACGCACGGATCTGCCCAAGTTCATTGACGTTGTCATGCGGCTGGCACTTGGCACCGCGGTTGCTCTTAGTGAGGCCGTGACCGACCGATGACCGGTCGGAAACCCAAACGAATCGCTACCAAGAAGAAGAGCACACACACCATGGAAAAGATGACCCGCGGCCAGATCCAGGACCTCGTCGGCAAGTTCGCGGCGGAGAACCCGAAGTACCGCGCCGCGCTGCTGAGCGACCCCAAGGGCACCATCGAGAAGCAGCTGAACACGCAGCTGGGCGCGACGACGGTCAAGGCCGTTGCCGACACCGCCGAAACCGTGCACGTGATCATCCCCTACGCGGCGGCCGAGGGCGAGCTGTCGGACAGCGACCTGGAGCGCGTCGCCGGCGGCAAGCAGGACATCACGGCGAACTGCCTGGTGCTCGGCGGCACGGCCGTCTCGAACACCGTGATGCAGCTGAACCTCTGATTCGGCTTCGCCGACGCGGCGGCCGACACGATATCGGTCGCCGCAATCTGACGCCCGTCCCCGGCATATGCCCGTGGACGGGCGTTCTCCTTTGATGCCGGGCAAAATGGGAGCGGATGCCGACGTCACTCCACGACCTTCCGGCTCTCGTCGTGCGCGAGATCGTCGTCCGCGTCGGCCAAAACCTGATCCACGGCGTGTTCACGCATCTGCGGAGCGTGAACATCTGCAGCAGCTGGCTGAACGTTGGCACACCCGATCCGCTGGTTGGAGACCTCATCGCGCTCGACGAGCACACGCGCGTGGCGACCTTCGACGCGCCCTCGCCGTGCAGCGGTCTCGCGCCCTGGCTGACGGCCTCAGCCGCGGACGATGATCTCGATCCGCGCGGCCTGGACCCGCCGGATGTCCCGCCACGTCCGACGGCGATCACGAGCACTGTCTGTTCTGCTGGCCGAGATCGGCCGAGACGACGGCCCATCCGGCTACCAGGACGAGGACGGGGAGTGGCTCTGCGTGACCTGTGCCGAGCGATACGCGCTGCGCCGCGATCTCGGATTCGTCTGGGGCTATTGGGGAGTGCGGCGACCCTAGGGCGGACGCTCGCGGCCGACTTCGGCCGGCCGCGAATCGCGACGCCCAGCCAGCCCCCGCTGGACCGGGCGTTCGCCTGTTCGGGCTGCTTACTGCGCAGCGGAAGGCGCGGGCCCGGCGGGCGTCGCGCCGGCCGGCTTGAACAGCTTGGGCAGGAAATCGGCGAGCGCCTGGCGCCAGAAGCCCCACATGTGGGCGCCGTCGGTCTCCTCGTAGACGTGCTCGAGGCCGGCCTTCTTGAGCGACTCCACCAGCGTGCGATTCTGCTGCAGCAGGAAGTCGTCCTTGCCGATGCGGATCCAGAACAGGCGCGAGTCCTTGTTGAAGGCGGCGGCGTTCTTGGCCAGCGCCTGCACGTGCGCGTCGGCACCGCCGGTCGCGGCGCTGAACGCGCCGAGGTAGGCAAAGCGATCGGGGTGGCCGAGGCCGACGTTCAGCGTCTGGCCGCCGCCCATCGACAGGCCGGCGAGGGCGCGGCGGGCCCGCGTCGTGTCGACCCGATAGGTCTTCTCGACCAGCGGCTGGATCTCGGTCAGCAGATCGTCCTCGAACATCTTGCTCGCCTTCTCACGTCCGCCCTGCTCGCCCTGCTGCGGCCGATACGGGTGGCCGTCGGTCATGACGATGAGCATCGGCACCATCTTGCCGTCGGCGAGCAGGTTGTCGGCGATCACGTTGGCGCGCCCCAGCTGCGACCAGTGCGCGTCGTTGTCGCCGGCGCCGTGCAGGAGATAGAGCACCGGGTACTTCTTCGTCGAGGTGCCGTAGCCGGCCGGCGTGTAGACGTGGATGCGGCGGCGCGTCTGCGTCGCCTTCGAGTCGTACCAGTGCTGGGTCAGGCTGCCGTGCGCGACCGGCCGCCACTCGTCGTGCCGCGGCTTGCCGGCCGGGCCGGGCACCTCCACCGTGCCGCGCGCGCCGCGGACGTTGCCGACGACGTTGGGGCTCGACGGATCCGCCATCGACACGCCGTCGACGACGATCGAGTACTCGTAGATCCCGGGCGGCAGCGGCGTCACCGCCAGCGTCCACACGCCGTTGTCACCCTTGGTGAACGCCTTGTTGCGCCCCGGCTGCAGGCGATCGATCTCGCCGCTGCTCAGCGTCACCTCGCTCGGCCTTCGGCGCGTAGATCGCGAACGTCGTCGTCTCGCCATCGACGACCGGCGAGTTGACCTGCGGACGCGGCGGCCCCTGGGGCGGCCGCGCCGCCGGCTGGGCGGCCGGGGTCGGCGGCGGCGCGGTCGGGCCGGACTCGCCGGCGACACTTGCGCGGCGGCCGGCGCCGCGGCGAGCGCGGCGATGAGGGCGAACGTGGGTGTGCAATTCATGCGATCTCTCCCGGGCTGAAGCCCGGCTCAGAGCCCGGCTCGATGGCAGTTACTGCAAGTTGCTCGGAGCATGCTCCGAGCACGATTACGGAACACGTACACGGGCGGTGGTCGGCAGGTCGGCGCTGGAGCGGCCGGCGGCCATCTCGTACTCGCCGGGCGCCGTCACGAAGCGCTTGGCCGCCTCGTCGTAGAACGCCAGGTCCTTTTTCGTGACGCGGAAGGATACGCGCTGCCGGGCCCCGGGCGCCAGGTGGATGCGCGTGAACCCGCGCAGCTCGCGCAGCGGCATCGGGCGCGTCGCGTCGAGGGCCCGCACGTAGAGCTGCGGCACCTCGTGGCCGGCCCGCGTGCCGGTGTTCTGCACGTCGACCGACACGTCGAAGGCGTCGGCCGCGGCACCCGCCGCCGGCGCGATCGCGCATCCCGGTGTAGTCGAACCGCGTGTAGGACAGGCCGTGGCCGAAGGCGTAGAGCGGCTCGCCGGTGAAGTACTTGTAGGTGCGGTTCTTCATCGAATAGTCGGCGAACGGCGGCAGGTCGGCCGACCGACTTGTAGAACGTCACCGGCAGGCGGCCGGACGGATTGACCTTGCCGAACAGCACGTCGGCGATGGCGTTGCCGCCCTGCTGACCGGGATACCAGGCGACCAGCACGGCCGGCAGGTTGGCCTTGGCCCACTCGACGGCCAGCGCCGAGCCGGTCATCAGCACGAGCACGACCGGCTTGCCCGGTCTTGTGCAGATCCTCGAGCAGCGTCTGCTGCGTCTTGGGCAGCGCGATCTCGGTGCGGTCGCCGCCGGCGAAGCCCGGATAGATCACCGGCATCTCCTCGCCCTCGACCTCGCCGTTGAGGCCGCCGGCGAAGATCACCACGTCCGCCGCCTTGGCCGCGTCGAGCGCTTCCTGGTACGGATCCTTGGCGCCCGGCTGCTTCCAGTTCAGGCGCACCTCGGCGTCGCGGATGTTCTCGAAGTATTCGAGCTTCACGTCGTAGGCCTTGCCGGCCTCGAAGTCGAGCATCGCGCTGCGGGCCCGGGCCCGCGGCGTCGGCGTCCACTCGTCGAGCACGCGCTGGCCGGCGACGTCGAGGCGGAAGCCGTCGTCACCCGTCACCGTCATCTCGTAGCGGCCGGTCACCGGCGGCACGAGCTGCCCCGTCCACCGCGACCGAGAACTCGTCGTTGCCGAGCGCCTGCTCGCAGGGGCATCTGGCCCTGCAGCACCAGCTCGGTGGTCGGGTTCAGGCGATCCCAGCGGAAGTTGACCGAGCGGTCGACGCGCGTGACGATCGGCGCGCCCTGCAGCTCCTTGCCCTTGAAGTACTCGCCCTTCAGCCCCTGCTCGGTCGAGCCGGCGGCCGGCCGCGAGATACTGGGACGGGATCGGCGGCACCGCGCGCGGATCCTGGCGGTTCTCGACCAGGTCGACGCCGCGGGCGTAGACGACGTCGCCGGCCGGCAGCGCGTTGCGGATGCCCTGCACCAGCGTCACCGGCTTCGACGGCGTGCCGTAGTAGTTGCCGACCAGCGTCATGATCTCGTCGGCGTTGGGGCCGATCACCGCGACCTTCTTCGTGTTCGCGGCCAGCGGCAGCACGCCGGTGTTCTTGAGCAGCACCACCGACGCCTGGGCCATCTCGCGGGCCAGCTGGTCGTGCGCCGGCGCCTCGTTGACGCTGAACGGCGTCTGCGCGTACTGCGACGCGCTCCGGCGGATCGAACATCCCGAGCTTGAAGCGGGCGAAGAACAGCCGCGTCAGCGCGACGTCGATCTCCGGCCTCGGTGATCAGCTTGCTTCTCGACCGCGGTCTTCAGCGACTTGTAGATGGTGCCGCACTCGAGGTCGCAGCCTTCCTTCACCGCCAGCGCCGCCGCCTCCTCGGCGGTCTTGCACGATCTTGTGGCCGACGAAGATGTCGTCGATCGATCCGCAGTCGGACACGACGTAGCCGTCGAAGCCCCAGTCGCGGCGCAGGATCTGGCCGAGGAAGCGCGGGCTGGCCGACGCCGACTCGCCGTTGACGCGGTTGTAGGCGCCCATCACCGACGCGACCTTGCCTTCCTGGACCAGCGCCTGGAACGCCGGCAGATAGGTCTCGTGCGAGATCGCGCTCGCTCGGGCTGACGTCGAAGGTGTGTCGATCGGCCTCGGGGCCGCTGTGCACGACGTAGTGCTTGGCGGTCGCCACGGCCTTCCAGTACTTCGGATCGTCGCCCTGCAGCGCCTTGACGAAGGCGACGCCCATGCGCGCCGTCAGGTACGGATCCTCGCCGTAGGTCTCCTGGCCGCGGCCCCAGCGCGGGTCGCGGAAGATGTTGATGTTGGGCGACCAGAAGGTCAGGCCGCGATAGATGCCGCGGTCGCCGCGGCGCACGAACTCGTGGTGCTTGGCGCGGCCCTCGTCGCCGATGGCGGTCGGCGACGCGGGTCATCAGCGGCACGTCGAAGGACGCCGCCATGCCGATCGCCTGCGGGAACACCGTCGCGGTGCCGGCCCGGGCGACGCCGTGCAGCGCCTCGTTCCACCAGTTGTAGGCCGGCACGCCGAGCCGGGGGATCGCCGGCGCGTCGTTCATCAGCTGGGCGACCTTCTCCTCGAGCGTCAGCCGGCCGACGAGATCCTTGGCGCGGGCCTCGAAGTCGAGCGACAGGTCCTGATAGGGCGCGTGTGGCCCGGCTGGCCGGAGGGGTTTGCGTCGAGACCGCGAGCTGGCAGCAGGGCCAGACCGCCGGCGAGGACCGCCGCCAGGGAGGCGCGAATCAGGGCATGCATGAGCCCCGAACAATAGTTGAGCGCTCGGGCGAGATCAAGGAACGCGCGAAAGTCTGGCCAGAATCGATGGACCGCGACGCGCGACCAATCCGACGCGGCGGCAATCGTCTATGCTCCGGACGCGCGTGCAGGCACCTGCCGCGGACGCGCGGCTTCGCGCGAGAAGGAGGGCGGTTCGTGAGTCACGGAACAGTTCGACGTCGGGCATTCCTCGGGGCCATGGCAGCGCTCCCCGCCGGCGCGTTGGCACAGCAGCCGACCGCCGATCCGTCCGCGTGTCGGGGTCAGGGTTGCGGCTGGCGACAGCCGCTTTGGACCGCCGCTGAAGCTGCCTGATGGCAGCCCGCTGTTCATCAAGGTGTCGACGCAGGATTGCGGCGGCGCGTTCTTCCTCACCGAGCAGCCGAGCGGCGCGAAGGGTGGGCCGCCGAAGCACTTCCATCAGGACGAGGACGAGTGGTTCTACTGCCTCGCCGGCGAGTACATCGTCGAAGTCGGGCACCCAGCGCTACCAGTTGAAGCCGGGTGACTCGGTCCTCGGACCCACGGCGCGTGCCGCATGCGTTCGCGTTCGTCGGCAACACGCCGGGGCGGTTGATGGTCGGCTTCACGCCGGCCGGCCGCGTGGAGCAGTTCTTTCGCGACCTGAGCGCACGCGGCCGCTACTTCGGCACGGGCACCGCCGCCGACAAAGAGGTGGCTCGCGAGCGCTACGGGATCGTCAACGTCGGCCCGCCGCTCGTGTTCTAGCCTGGCCGGCCAGGAAACATCCGCGTCGCGTTCTTCGCCGACGCCGCCAGGATCCGGCGCAGCACCTTCGCGTCGACCGATGCCAGGTTCCAGAGGTACAGGCATCCCTTGCCCAGGTCGTGGTCGCCGAGCGCGGCCAGTTCGCCCGCGTGCTGGTGCACGCCGTCGATCAGATAGACGCTGATCGCGCACTTTCGCGGGCGCGAAGCCGAGGAGCGGCGCATGGCTCAGCCGGCCACCCGATCCTGGGCAGAACACCTCGCCGAAGCCGACGATCGACGCGCCCCACATCCGCGGCTGCTCGCCGGTGGCCTCGGTCATCAGCCCGGCGAGCGCGCAGCAGTCGGCCCGCTGCGCCGGGTCCGCAATCGCCTCCAGGAAGGCGGAGACGCTGGCCGTGGTCGGTCGTGGTCTTCGACGCGACGACCTTGCGCCGGCATGGCGCCTCCTCCTCGGCTCCTGGAACGGCGGCGCTACTTCGCCGGGTAACCGGCGGTCGCCTTCACTTCGTCGATCTGCTTGGTGTGGCGCTCGGTGTGGGCGCTGAGGAAGAGGATGGTCTGATAGGTGTCCATCTCGCCCATCGGCAGCCCGGCCTGCCGCGTAAGCGCGCAGGTCGGTGGTGCCGCCCGCGATGGCGAGCGTCTTGGCGCGGGCCGCCTTGAACGCGTCGATCAGCGCCGCCTTCGAGGCGAACGATCCCTTGGGCACCAGCGGCTCGGGGGCCTGGAACTTCTGGCTGCGATCGGGGATCGTCTTGAGGATCATCTCCTCCTTGCCCTTGGTCTTGGCCAGGACCTCGGGCGTCGCCGGTGCCTTCATCGTGCCCTCGGCCATGCCGCGCAGCATGTCCTCGGACTTGGTGATGTGCTCGGCCGCCTCCGCCACCGACCAGCGGTCCGGCGCCGACTTCCACGTCCACTGCGCGTCGCTGACGCCGTCGATGGACTTCAGGAACGCGGCTTCCGTCTTCTTCAGGTGGTCGACCAGCTTGTCGCGGTCGGCCTTGGTGACCTCCGCAATCAGGCTGGACGAAAACACGACGGCGCCCGCAAGGGCCGCCAGGAACGTCGAACGCTTCAACATGTGTCCTCCCACGTAAGTAGTCGAGCTGTCTACCTTACACCTGACCGATGCGCCGTGACGAAGCAGCGGCCCGCCCGGCGTAGACCGGCATGCTGCCCTGCTCGCCATCCTCGTCAGCCTCCTCGCGCCGCAGGCTCGGTCCCGCCCGGACGACGCCGGCGTGCGGGCTGCACTCCCCACTACCTGCAGGGCCATGCCACCGGCGACGCCTCGCACATGCGCAAGGCGTTCCTCCCGACGGCGCACATCGAGGCCTCCGTGACGGCGGTTCGTCTCGATGACCGTCGACGAATACTGCAGCCGCTTCCCGGCAAGCCGGCGCCGACGAGGCCACCCGGCGGCGCACCATCGACACCGTCGACATCACCGGGACCGCCGCCATGGCCCGCGTCACGCGCCGGCCCGGCCGCTCGAGTGACGCGATGGCGCGCCACGCCATCAGCGGGCCATCAGTAGTCGTAGAGCCGCTCGAGCACGGCGCCGCGCCGCTGCAGCCACGCCGCCGTGTCGGCCAGGCGGGCCAGCGGTGTCCGCACCGTCAGCCGGCGCGCCGACGGCTCGGTCAGCAGCGGATCCGTCGCCAGCACGCGTCCGGCCGGCGGCGCCTCCGGCACGCCCGCCGGATCCGGGCGCCGGCCCCTTCTCGATGGCGGTCAGGGCGATCTCGTCGTTGCCGGCGACGTCGAGCACCCTGGACGCCGCCGCCGACCAGGCCGACGACGCTGCGGGTGAACGCCTCGCCACGCGGCAGCGTGACGATGAACGAGCCCGGCCCCACCGTCGACACGATCTCGGCGCCGTGGGCCTGCAGCACCGCCGGCGTCGCGGTACCGACCCAGGCGTGCAGCCGGGCGGTGTCCTTGTCGGCCGGCGTCGGCGGCGATCAGCCGCGCCAGCGACGCGCACACCGACTTGACGCCGTACTCGGCGCTGAGCACGACCCGGCGCTCCCACTTGCGCAGGACGTGCGGGCCCCACATCGGCGTCGCCGACCAGAGCTGCTGCAGGCGCGCCCCGAAGGGGAACTGCTGCCACGGCGCGCCGCGCTCGAAGCGTGCCAGCTCGCGCGGCGGTCTCGGCGGCGAAGCGATCCTCGGGCGTGTCGTTCGAGAACAGCCACTCGACGGCGCGGCCGAGCGTGCCTTCGTAGATGCCCTTGATCAGCTGCTCGGCCGTGTGGCCGGCCCCGAGCAGGCCGAGCGTGATCTGCTGGCCGGGATTGAAGGCGTACTCCCGCGTGGTGACGCCGCAGGCGGTGCTGATCGCGCCCCAGTAGTCGCGAGCGGCGGTGAAGTGCGGGAACGTGCTCGGCCGCGACCGGGCGAGGTGCCGCGCGTACTCGTCGGTCTGCGCCACCACGAGGTGCTCGGGCACCGTCAGGAAGGTCAGCGACTCGTCGCGGGCCGGCATCGGGAACGGCGCGATCAGATCGCGCGGCGGCCTGCGATCCGCCGCCGCTGCAGACGATCCCGATGAAAGCACCGGGTCCGCCGATCAGCAGCAGGCCGAGGAAGGCGAAGAGGCGGCCGAGACGCCGCCGGCTGCGCTGCCGCCGCGCCGCGCGCTCACGATCGTCGACCCACGAATCGGCCCGCCAGCGCCGCAGCCACCCCTTCATCGCGCGACGACCTCACGGACGCAGGCTGGCGATGGCATGGGGCTCGGCGTCAGGCGTCGTTCACAGCTCGCGCAGGGCCGAGGCGATCGGCAAGCGGGCGGCCTTGAGAGCCGGCAGCAGCGCGCCGACGAAGGCCATCGCCGAGCGCATAGGTCAGGCCCTGCAGCAGCAGGATGGGCGTCACCGCGAAGGCGAACGCCACCTGGCTGAAGGTCTGGAAGTTCATCGTCGACGTCTGGTAGCCGTTGAACGCGACGTAGGCGAGCAGGCCGCCGGCCACGCCGCCGATGGCCGCCGAGCGCCAGCGATTCGACCAGCACCGAGATCACGACCGAGGTCGTGTTGAAGCCGAGGGCGCGCAGCGTCGCGATCTCGCGCGTCCGCGTCGAGACGGCGGTGTACATCGTCAGGATCGCGCCGAACACGGCCCCGACCGCCATCAGCACGGCGATGCCGAAGCCGACGGTCCGGATCAGCGACGTCATGTTCGACGAGTGCTCGCTGTAGTAGACCGACTCGTCCACCACGCTGACGTTGAGCTGCGGGTTGGTCGTCAGCCAGTTCTTCATCGCCGTGAACTGGGCCGGCGACTCGAGCCGGACCAGCACCGACTGGAAGCTGTTGTTGCGGCGGAACGCGCCCTGCACGGTGCGGGCGTCGGCCCAGATCTCGGACTCCGACGACGCTGCCGCCGGACTCGAAGATGCCGACCACCGTCCAGGTCACCTGCCCGGTCTTGACCAGCGCGCCGACCGACAGGCCGGCGAACTGGGCGGCGGCGCCGCGGCCGGCAATCACTTCGTTGGTGCCGAAGTTGAGCATCCGCCCCTGCACGATGCGGGCGTCGTAGCGCACCTGCGGCGTGGCCGGCACGATGCCGCGCAGCGGCACGTTGGCGGAGGTCATCGTCGACCGCTTGGGCAGGTCGACGATCACGTACAGCTCGGTCGAGGCGAGCGGCACGTTGTTCTCGCGGCGGATGCCGGGCGCCTGCTTCATCACCTCGACGGCCTCGCCGTCGAGGCCGCTCGACATCTCGTCGCTGGCGCCGCCGCGCATGATCAGGGCGCGGTCCGGCTGACCGGCGTTCTTCATCGCCGCCTGGAAGCCCTCGGCGATCGACAGCACCGCGACGAAGACGATGACCACGCCGGCGATGCCGACGACGGCCACGGCCGAAGACCCGAGGCGCTGCCGGATGGTGCGGACGCTCAGCCAGGCGACGGAAACGATCTGTGTCAGGAACGACATGGTGGAGGGTCCTACGCCTTCCGCAGCGCGTCGGTGATCTTGAGCCGCATCGCGCCGGCCGCCGGCAGGATGCCGGCGACGATGCCGACGGCGACCATCAGGGCCACGCCGATCACGATGTCCCGGCCGGGCAGCGTGAACGCCGGGAGGAAGCCGCCGGTCGGGTCGCCGCCGAGCACGATCAGCCAGGCCACGAACAGGCCGAGCCCGCCCCCGACGAGCGCCACGAACAACGATTCGGCCAGCACCAGGCTCAGCACCGCGATGTCCGAGAAACCGAGTGTCTTCAACACCGCCAGCTCGCTGGTGCGCTCACGGACCGCCTGCGCCATGGTGTTGCCCGACCACCAGCAGGATGGTGAACAGCACCGCCACCAGGATGGCGATCATGATCGAGCCGATGTCGCCGATCTGCTTGGCGAAGCCCTCGATGAAGCCCTTCTCGGTGGTGGTCTTCGTTTCCGCCTGCGAGTTGGCGAACATCGCGTCGAAGGCCTGGGCCATCTTCAGCGACTCCGACGCATCCTTGATCTTGACGATGTACCAGCCGGTCAGCCCCTCGCCCTGGGCGCGGTTCTCGTTCAGGTAGTCGTAGCGGAAGAAGAACTGCGTCTTGTCGACGCCGGCATCGCCGTCGTAGATGCCGACCAGGTTGAACTCCCAGGTCGTGCCGCCGCCCTTCGGCTGCCAGATCGTCGCCTGGATCGGGATGCGGTCGCCGACCTTCCAGCCGAAGCGCTCGGCCACGTCCTTGCCGGCGATGGCGCCCTGGCGATCGGTGAGCCACGCCTTCATCTGCTCGGGCGGGAGCTTGTACTCCTTGTAGATCTCCATGAACGGCTCGGGTTCGACGGCGATCTGGGCGATGAAGTTCTTCGGATCCTGGTAGACGCCGCCGAACCAGCTGTTGTGGGTGGCGATCTCGACGCCGGGCATCGACTGCAGCCGGCCCTTGTAGGACTCGGGCAGCGGCATCACCAGGCTGATCTTGTGGATCAGGATCAGCCGATCGAGGCCGGCCAGGTCGATGCCGAGCGAGAACGCCGCCCGGATCGTCATCAGGATGCCGAACAGCAGGAAGGCGATGAAGATCGAGAGCAGCGTGAAGGTGGTGCGCACCTTCCGCCGCCACAGGCTCTTCCAGACGAGCGGCAGGTACTTCATGCCGGCACTCCCGCTTCGACGAAGACGCCCTTCTCGAGGTGCAGCGTCCGCTTGGCCCGCTCGGCGGCGCGCGGATCGTGCGTGACCATCACGATGGTCTTGCCGTGCTCGCGGTTCAGCGTCTGCAGCAGGTCGAGGATCTCGTCGCCCGACTTGCGATCGAGGTCGCCGGTCGGCTCGTCGCACAGCAGCAGATCGGGATCGGTGACGATGGCGCGGGCGATACCGACGCGCTGCTCCTGGCCGCCCGACAGCTGCCGCGGATAGTGGTTCGTCCGGTCGGCGAGGCCGACCACCTTGAGGGCGATCTGGGCCCGCTTCCGCCGCTCCGCCTTCGACAGCTTGGTCAGCAGCAGCGGCAGCTCCACGTTGCGCTCGGCGTTGAGCACCGGCAGCAGGTTGTAGAGCTGAAAGACGAAGCCGATGTGCTGCGAGCGCCACTTCGAGAGCGCCGAGCCGGACAGGTCGTTGATGCGGATGCCGCCGATCTCGACGGCGCCGCTCGTCGGCGTGTCGAGGCCGCCCATCAGGTTGAGCAGCGTGGTCTTGCCCGAGCCCGAGGGCCCCATCAGGGCCAGGAAGTCGCCCTTCGGGATGGTGAAGTTCACGCCCTTCAGGACGTCGACCCGCTCGTTGCCGCGGCTGTAGAACTTGTGGACGTCCGCGATGCGGACCAGGGTCCCGAAATCGGCCATGACTTGACGCTCCTGCTGACGATCTGATGCGACGCGCCTACGGCTTGACGCTGACGGCGGTGCCGTCCTTGAGGGTGTCGGGCACCGGCGCGACGACGCGCTCGCCCGACTGGAGGCCCGAGATCACTTCGACGCGATCGCCATCGGCGCCGCCCGCCCTGATCGCGCGCTGTTCCACGACCTGGCCCTTGACCACGAACACCACGGTGTCGCTGCCGGTCGTGCGAATCGCGTTCTTCGGCACCAGGATCAGGGGGCGGGCCGGCGCGTTGGCGCCGGCGGCCTCGGGCGCTTCGTCGCGAAGGAAGCGGACCTTGACGCCCATGTCCGGCAGGATTCGCGGATCGAGCGCGTCGAAGCCGACCCGGACGAGCACGGTCGCCTTCTGGCGATCCGCCGTCGGCACCATCGTGATCACGTGCGCCGGAATCTCCCAGTCGGGATAGGCGTCGAGCACCGCGACGACGCGCTGCTTCGGCGTCACCCGGTTGATGTAGGCCTCGTTGACCTCGACCTCGATCTCGAGCGACGACATGTCGACGATGGTCGAGATGCCGGTGCGGGTGAAGCCGCCGCCGGCCGAGACCGGCGACACCATCTCGCCCGGCTGGGCGTCCTTGGACAGCGCGACGCCGCTGAACGGGGCGCGGATGACGGTGTTGTCGAGGTCGGTCTGCTGCACGGCGATCTGCCGCTCGGCGACCGCGACCTGCTGCTGCGCCGCCTGGATCCGGGCCTCGACGGAATCGACCTCGGCCTGCGCCTGATCGACTTCGGCCTGGGTGGACAGGCTGTCCTTGACCAGCTGCAGCCGCCGCTTGCAGCGTCAGCTTCGCCTCGGCGCAGCGCGGACCTCGCTCTCGCGGACGGCGCGACGGGCGGCTTCGGCCTGGGCCTTCGCCAGTTCGAGGGCGGCGCGCGGCTGGGCGTCGTCGAGCCGGGCCAGGACCTGGCCCTCGCGGACCGCCATGCCCTCCTCGACGTTCACCTCGGTCACCTTGCCGGTGACCTTCGACGACACCGTCGCCCGGCGCCGGGCCGTGACGTAGCCGGAGGCGTTCAGGACCGACGCCCCGCCGCCGGCAGCGCCGCCGGTGGCGCGCTCCTGCACCACGGCCGCCTGCACGTCCAGGGCCTTTTCGCGGAACATCCAGAACCACACGCCGGCGCCCGCCGCGCCCAGCAGCAACAGTGCGGCGAGCCACGCCACCCAGCGCGAGCCGCCGGTTTCCGGCGTGCGCTCGATGCGTAACGCCGCGAGTTCGTCTTTGAGGTCAGCCACGACGGACGCCAGTATATCCACGGCCCTTGACCGGCTCTTGCGGACGAATCGGCGAGCGGCGGATTCCACCCGGCGAGCGCCCGCGACCGGCGCGGGCATCGAATCCGACGCACCGCGCTGCACACGGGTTCACCGGGTCACCGGCGCCGTGCCGGCTCGTGTCGCGTCGGCTGGTGTCCGCCACGGTGTGACAACGGCCGCGCCGGCGGCATCTGACAGGGTCGTGCAGCCGAGCTCGTCTCCAGCGCGCCGGAGAGGTATCGTGTGAGGTCGCCGTTCGCGACGCCGAGCAACGTGGAAGCCCAGCGTTGCGGCGGATGCGGCGCGTGCCGAGGAGGGTATCGATGACGCTGAAAGACGGTCTGCTCGCGCTGTTCGATCGCGAGGTCGCGATCTCGACGAAGGTGCTCGCCAACGTGCCGGGCGGCAAAGCCGACTGGAAGCCGCATCCGAAGTCGATGCAGTTCAGCTATCTCGCCCAGCTGGTGGCGATGATGCCGCTGTGGATCGCGATGGTCTGCGAGCAGGACGAGCTCGATCTCGCCGCCGGCAACATGAAGCCCGAGCCGTGGCAGGCGGCGGACGACCTGCTGACGCAGCACGAGGGCTTCGCCGCCAAGGGCCGCGCCGCGCTGGCCGGCATCGACGAGCAGAAGCTGTACACCACGCGCTGGGCGCTCAAGATGAAGGGCCAGCCGGTGGCCAACGACCTGCGCCACCAGGTGGTCGCCGACACGCTGACCCACCTCGCCCATCACCGCGGGCAGCTCACCGTCTACCTGCGGCTGCTCGACGCCAAGGTCGCCTCGACCTACGGCCCCTCCGCCGACGACAACCCCTGGGCGCCGCCCAAGGGTGCCGGCGCCTAGTCCCCTGGACTAGCGTTGACCCCGGTTCCCGGCCTGGGGCCGGGAATCGGCCGCGCGGCGGGTCAGTAGACGTCGCGGCGGTAGCGGCCGGCGGCCGACAGCGCTTCGACGGCAAATATACGACCGTTGGTCGGTCAAGTCACAACGGTGTACAGGCCACGGTCCGCCGCGAAGAGCGGCGTCACTACCGGATCGCGATCGGCGCCACCGTCGATCCCGTCCCGCCCTTGATCTTCAGCGGCTGCACGACGAAGGCGAACTCGTGGACGCGCTCGGCGGCGAGCGTGTCCAGCTTCAGGTTCTCGAGGATGTGGATGCCGTGCACCACCAGCATCACCTGGTGCACCGGCAGCGACAGGTCCGGATCCGGGTTCGGGCCGACTTCGACCGGCCAGTTGTCGGCGCCGACGAGCAGCGGATCCTGCTTGGCCAGCCACTCGGCGGCGGCGATGCCGATGCCCGGGCAGGTCTTCACGTAGCGCGCGTTGTCGACGTTCCACAGCGTGCCCCAGCCGGTGTGGATCAGGATGGCGTCGCCCGGCTTCAGCGTCAGCTTCTGGCGCGCCAGCGCCTGCTCCAGGTCCTGCGGCGTGATCTCGTAGTTGTCCGGCAGGACCGGGACGCCCTTCAGCGCGGCCACGTCGATCAGCACGCCGCGGGCGATCAGCGAGCCGACGCTTTCGACCCCCAGCTTGGTGAAGCCGGTGCGCGTCGCGTTCTCGTCCATCGGCACGCAGTTGTAGAAGCTGCCGCCGATCATCTGGTGCGGGAAGGCGTCGAACTGGGTGCCGGCGTGGCCCAGCTCGGTGATGACGAGCTCCTCGTTGGTGCCGCGGCGGTTGCGGCCCGGATTGATGCCCGTGCGCTTGGTGTGGAGGTCGAAGCGGCGGGTGCCGAAGAACGGCATCGTCGCCGACAGCTCGCGCCCCAGCTCGACGACCTGCCCGGTCTTCACCAGCTGCATCGCGGCCAGCACCGACGCCGGCTTCATGTGGTTGGCCGAGCCGCGAGTGTCGTTCGCCCCCCACTTCGAGGGACAGCGCTGGGCATCGGTGGGCGGCGACCCAGCCTTGAGCGGCGGCCGGCGCTACGGCGGCGAGCAGGGCCAGGACGGAACCGGCCAGAACGGGACCGGACAGCGCAGGACCGGACAGGGACGGCAGACGCACGAGGACCTCCTGACGGAAATGGCGAACGCGACGCCGATGCTCGCACGAACGCGGCCGGAGGTGTCGCAGGAAGCGTAGACTCGAAGGGTCCGCATGAACACCGTCCTCCTCGTCATCGACGTCCAACGCGGCCTCTTCGACCCCGAGCCGCGGCCCTTCGAGGCCGACGCCGTGATCGCGCGCATCAACGCGCTGGCCGCCCGCGCCCGGGCCCTCGACGTGCCGGTCGTGCTCGTGCAGCACGAGTCCGCGTCGCTCCCTTTCGGCTCCGAGGCCTGGCAGCTCGACCCGCGCCTGGACGTCGAGCCGCGCGACGCCGTCGTCCGCAAGACCACGCCCGACGCGTTCCTGCGCACCGACCTCGAGGAGCTGCTCGTCTCCTGGCAGATCCAGCGGGTGGTGGTCTGCGGCTTCGCCTCGGAGTTCTGCATCGACACCACGACGCGCCGCGCCGCCGCCCTCGGCTACGGGGTGACGCTGGCCGCTGACGCCCACACGACCCACGACAAGCCGCACGCGAGCGCCGCGCAGATCCGCGCGCACGAGAACGCCACGCTCGTCGATCTCACCAGCTTCGGCCCGGCGATCGTGGCCACGCCGAGCGCGCAGATCGCCTTCGGCTGACCGTGTCCGAGCCGGCGGCGCCCATCGCGCGGGTGGTGGCGATCGGCGCGAGCAACCTCACCCGCGGTTTCCAGACGGTCGTGTCCACGGCCCGTGCCGCGTGGGGCCCGGACGTCGAAGTCGTCGCCGCGCTCGGCCACGGTCGGTCGTACGGCGCCACCAGCACGTTCCTGGTGCGACGGCTGCCCGGCATCCTGCAGTCCGGACTCGTGGACGCGGCTGGCGTCGGCGCCCGCCGTTCCCACCCACGCCTTGGTGACCGACGTCGGCAACGACATCCTCTACGGCTTCTCGGCCGCGCAGATCCTGTCGTGGGTCGACGAAGCCGTGACCAGGCTGGCGATGGTCTCGGACGACATCGTGCTCACCGGCCTGCCGATGGAGAGCATTCGACGGCTGTCCACGAGCGGGTTTCTCGCGCTCCGATCGGTGCTCACACCGTCCTCTCGCCTGTCGTACGCCGAGGTGCTTGCGACCGCCGAGCACGTCCATGCCGGACTGGAACGTCTGGCCCATGACCGTGCGCTGCGCTTCGTGGCCCTGCGGCCGTCGTGGTACGGCGTCGACCCGATCCACATCCGTCCGTCGCTGTGGCGCGCCGCGTGGCAGGAGATGCTCGGCGTCTCGTGCCACGTCCAGCGATCCCGGGTCGAGGCGTTGCGACTGTACCTGATGCGCCCCGAATCCCAGTCGATCTGTCGGCGTCGAGCAGCGACGGCCCCAGACCGGCACGAGGTTCACCCGTGGCGCCCGCGTCTGGCTGTACTGAACCTCGCGCGAGACGGACAATCCTCATGCAGCCACGCATCACCTTCATCACGCTCGGCGTGGACGATCTCGAGCGCGCCGTCGCCTTCTACCGCGACGGCCTCGGCCTCGCGACCAAGGGCATCGTCGGGACGGAGTTCGAGAACGGCGCCGTCGCGTTCTTCAACCTCCAGCCCGGCCTGAAGCTCGCGCTGTGGCCGCGGCGCAGCCTGGCCGCCGACTGCGGTCTGCCGGTGCAGCCGGCCAGCGCCACCGAGTTCTCGCTGGCCCACAACGTGTCGTCCGACGCCGACGGTCGACGCGCTGATGCAGCAGGCCGAGCGCGCCGGCGCGGCGATCGTGAAGGCCGCCCAGAAGACGTTCTACGGCGGCTACGCCGGCTACTTCCAGGATCCGGACGGCCACCTGTGGGAGGTGGCGTTCAATCCCAACCTCGAGGCGCTGGGCTGAGAGATACTCAGCTCCCATGAGCCCACCGCTCCCGACGATGCTGGCGACGTCCGATGCCCGCGCTCGGCTCGCCTGGGTCTGTCTCCGCGTGACGCTGGCCGGCCTCATCGCGGCGCACGGCTGGATGCGGTTCGCCGGCGGCGGGGTCGTGCCGTTCGGCGGATGGCTGACCAGCCAGGGCGTGCCCGCCGGCTTCGCCGTCGCAGCGGCCATCACGGCGCTGGAAGTGCTCGGCACGCCGCTCTACGCGCTGGGCCGGTCTGCTGCTCGCCGTCGTCCTCGCCTGTCTACGCTCGGCGCCTGGTCGCCGGATTCGCCACCTGTTCCATCCCCAGGCCCGGCGGTTCGCACGTGGCTCCTCCGCAGCTGAGCGCCGAACTACTGCGTGCGTTCTCATCGTCTGCCGTGCTGGCGCCGACGTACCGCTGCGACGTCGGGACCACAGCTGCCACTGAGTGCCGCGCGCGTCCCAGCATCCGACGCGTGCCGTTGCCCTTGATCAGCACCTTGCCGCCCGCGCGATCACCATCGAGTGATACTCGGACCCGTTCCTGTCGGGATCGACCACCTTCATCAGCTCGTGGGATCGGTCGTCGGGAAGTGATGGCGACCGTTACCAGCTCGAACGGGCGCTTCCTGTACATGCGCCACGTCGCCTGCAGATCGCGAACCTCGGCGGTGCACGACGCGCACCACGTCGCCCAGAAGTTGATCAGCCGCGTCTTCCGCTGTCGCGTTCTTGCCAGCGCTGCTGCCCGGCGGCGTCGACGTCGTCACCGTCACCGGCTCTTTCCTGATGCATCCTGCTCGGCGTCGGTCGACGCGGTCTTCTCAGCCATTTGATCGAGCAGCCGACCGTCGGGTCTTCTCGACCGGCACGGTGCCTCCGGCGTGCACGGCGTCGAGCACAGGCGCGTGTCCGCGACCTTGGCGCAAGACGTCGCGCGGGCTGTGTCGATGCGGCCCTGGTAGCGCAGCTTCCGGCCTGGTCGAAGACGAAGACGTGCGGCGTCGCGACCGGGCCGACTTCGTCGCGCATCCTGCGTCTCGCCGTCGTACAGGAACGGGACGTTGAAGGCGCGGTGCTCGGCCCGCGTCTTCATGTCCTCGATCGCGTCGCCGAGGTCGGTGTAACTCATCTCGTCGGCTCACCGCCTTGCGTTGTTCGGTTGGATACGCGAAGCGACGCCTCGAGGCGTAGTCGGTCACCAGCTTCTTGATCCGCCCTTCTAGACCTCGCCGTCGGCATGACCGCGGTGAAGACGACGACCAGCGCCTTGGCCGCCTTGAAGCTGGCCACGCATAGGTCTTGCCGTCGATGCCGGCAGCGACACGCCGGGCGCGGCCGCAGGCTGATCCGGAAGATACTGGCAGTCCCTCGGCGGATCGACGCGGTCGGTCGCTCAGCGCACGACGGAACGTTCATGGAGCGAGGAGCGATCACCATCCGGCCGATCGTCGCGGCGGACGCCGCCACCGTGGCCGACCTGCACACCACCAGCTGGCGCAGCGCGTATCGCGGCATGCTGCGCGACGAATACCTCGACGGCGACATCGCGACCGAGCGCCGGCAGGTGTGGGCGGCGCGGCTCGAGGCGCCGGTCCACGCCAACTACGGCTTCATCGCCGAGTCGGAGCGCCGGCCCGGTGGGCTTCGTCTATCTGCTGGGCGGCGCCGACGCCACCTGGGGAACGCTCGTCGACAACCTGCACGTCGTGCCCGGCCAGAAGGGCCGTGGCATCGGCCGGCGGCTTGCTGGAAGCGGCGGCCCACGAGACGCTGCGCCGCTTTCCGGCCGAACGCGTCTACCTGTACGTGTTCGAGCAGAACCACGCCGCCCGGCGCTTCTACGCCAGCATCGGCGGCCGCGAGGTCGAGCGCGGCATCGTCGAACCGCCCGGCGGCGGCTCGCAGGTCCACTGGCGCGTCGCCTGGGACGACGCCGACGCGAGCTCCTCGCCTCGGTGCGCGATCGAACCGAGCGAGTCCGGGCGATCCGCACCGTGAGAGCGACGCGTGATGCGGGTCGGCCTCATCTCGGACACGCACGGCCTGCTGCGGCCCGGAGGCGACCGCCTTTCTCGCCGGCTGCGAGCACATCGTCCATGCCGGCGACGTCGGCGATCCGGCGATCCTCGACGCGCTGGCGGCGATCGCGCCGGTCACCGCGATCCGCGGCAACGTCGACGCCGACGCGTGGGCGAGCCGGCTGCCCGAGACGACGCGGGTCACGCTCGGCGGCATCACGATCTACGTGCTCCACGACCTCGCGGCGCTGACGCTGCAGCCGCACGCGCACGGGATCCGCGTCGTCGTCTACGGCCACTCGCACAAGCCGTCGGCGACCGAACGGGATGGCGTGCTCTACCTGAATCCGGGCAGCGCCGGGCCGCGCCGCTTCAGGCTGCCGATCACGCGCGGCGGAGCTGCGAATCGACGGCAGCAGCGTCCCGGCGCATCTCGCGAACTCGCGTCCGGCTGACGTCCGGCCTCACGCATCGACGTTCCTGCGACGAGGAACCTGCCTGCCTCGCCAATCGTCTTCACGTCCAACGCGGCCAAACCGCCGCCATTCCCGTCGAATCCGCTGCTCGCCAGGCGCCAAGCTGCCGGCGAGGATTCCCGGCCTGAAGGTCTCGATCGCCGCCATGCCGAGCGTGACGACACCTGCGGCCGGCTACTGCGGCTTGACGCCGAGATAGGAGCCGCCGGCGTTGACCCAGTGCCAGAACTCCTTCGGCTTCTTCTGCATCGCGGTGCGGAACAGCCCCTCGGCCTTGGTGCGGTCGTTGTTGCACGTTGGCGAAGGCGCCGTATTCGATGCTGCCCGAATCGTCGTCGGCGTTCATCGCCATCGCCTTGTCGAAGGCCTCGACGGCCCTGGGCCACTCGCCGGCCTCGGCATAGATGCGGCCGATGCGGAACCAGTCGCTGCCTTCGACCTTCTTGCCGGAGGTGACGCCGTCGAGGATCTGCTGGCCCTTGGCCTTGTCGCCGCCCAGGTACCAGGCCCGGCCGACCGCGATCCGCTCCCAGCTGCCGTCCTCGGCGAGCACCAGCGCGTTCTCGAGCAGCTTGTGCCGACCGCCGGCGCGCTGCCCTCGAAGATGGCCGCGTCGAAGGCCGCCTTCCGGCTCTGGGCGAGGGTGGCGTGGCTGAGGGCACCGGCGGCGAAGCAGGCGAGACCGATGGCGGCGAGACGGGCGGACGTCATGGGCGCTACTCCTCCTTCGAACGCTGGCTGGACGCGGCGGCCTTCGGCACGACCTGGATCTCGAACAGCTTCGGCCACATCTTGCCGGTGACGAACAGCCGCCCGCTGGCCGCGTCGTAGGCGATGCCGTTCAGCACCGATTCGGCGTCGAGGCGGTACATCGCCATCAGGCCGCTCAGATCGATCCAGCCGACCACGCGGCCGGTTCGCGGATCGATGCGCGCGATCCGGTCGGTGTGCCAGACGTTGGCCCACACGTCGCCGCGGACGAACTCCAGCTCGTTCAGCTGATCGATCGCGGTGCTGCCCTCGCGCACGGTGACGCGGCGGAGCTCCTTGAACGTCGCCGGATCGAGGAAGCGCAGATCGGCGGTGCCGTCGCTGAGGATCAGGCTGTCCGGCCCGGCGGTGAGGCCCCAGCCTTCGCCGGGATACTTCAGCGTCCCGACCGGCGCGAAGGTCGCGAGGTCGTAGACGAACGCGACGTTCGACTGCCAGGTGAGCTGGATCAGCCGCCCTTTCCACTCGGCCAGGCCCTCGGCGAAGTGCGCGCTGTCGATGCGGCGCTGCTGGAGCACCTTTCCGGTCTCGAGCTTCACCTTGCGCAGCGTCGACTGTCCGTGCTGGCCGGTGCTCTCGTAGAGGAACCCGCCGCGGAAGATCAGGCCCTGCGTGTAGGCGTTGGCGTCGTGCGGATAGGTCTTGACGACGCGATAGCCGGAGACTGGCGTCGGCGCTCGCCGCTGCGCCCGGAGATCGACGGATCGGCTGGCGAGCAGCCCGCACGCGTCCAGGACAGCGGCGGCGACCAGCGTGCGGCGCAGGCGCGAAGGCATCGCCGTCTTTTGTAGCACGAGGTGCGGCCCGAGCCCGCGGTACGCCCGCCGCGAGGCCGATCCGCCCAGCGGTACCCGGCGCCGCGACGGTCAGCGTCGTGCCGCAGCGCGGACACGTCGAGTCGCGGTTCGGGACGATGCCGCGGCGCTTCTCGGCCAGGTCGGCGGCGAGCCGATCGTCGTCAGCTACTGCACGCTGCGCCACACCGGCACGATCTTCCGCCGCCGGTTGAACGGCGTCCTGCTCCACCTTCCGCCTGATCGGCATCAACAACCAGAACGCCCTGCTCGAGGACATCGAGTCGCGCTCGTGGCGGCAGCCGGCCTCGGGCGAAGCCACCGCCGGCCCGCTCAACCGAATGGCAGCCGCGGCCGCCAGCGGACAGCGGCACCCCGAGGGCGGCGGCGAAGCCTGCGCCGCCGCACCTTCGATGGCAGAATGCCGTCTGATGATTCGCCATGCGGCGGCCGCCGCTGTCATGACATCGCTCCTGTGGGTGGCGGGCGGGGTCGCGCCGATCGCCCAGATGCGGGCGCCGCGGGCGACGCTCGCGACGGCCATCGAGACCGCCGACCATCCGCGCGCGGCCGCCCGGCGACGCATCGTCCTCACGGTGGCGCTGCCGCCCGACGTCCACGTGCAGTCGGACAAGCCGCGCGATCCGGCCTTCTTCCCGACCGCGCTGGTGCTGACGCCGCCGGCCGGCGTCACGGTCACGGCGACGAAGTACCCGCCAGCGGTCGACTTCCGGCAGGAGGGCCAGCCGGAGCCGCTGGCGGTGTTCGAGAAGACGTTCACCGTGACCGCCACGCTGGCGATCGCCGCGTCGGTCAAGCCCGGCGCGCTGGTCGTGCCGGGCCGCTTCGACTACCAGGCCTGCGACGACAAGGTCTGCTACCGTCCGTCAAGACCGACGTCTCCTGGACGCTGACGGTCGCGCCTAGGCCGCTCTCTCCGAAAGGTCCGCGTGGCACCACGCGACATCGTCACCACCGCCCGGCCCACCTCGCTCGACGACGTGCACACGCTGCTCGAGCGCGCCGCCGCGCTCGGCGGCTACACGCCGTCGCCGGCCGACTGGCGCGACGAGGTGCTCTATTTCCTGCTGCCGGATCGCTTCAGCGACGGCCGCGAGGCGACCCGCGAGCTGCTGACCATGACGCGGCGGGCGGCGCTGCGGACGACGCCGGCCCGGCCCGACATCGACTGGCGCGAGTGGGCGGCATCCGGCGCGCGCTGGCAGGGCGGCACCATCGCCGGCATCCGCGGCCGCCTCGACTACCTGCAGGGCCTCGGCGTCACCACGCTGTGGATCGGCCCGGTCTTCAAGCAGCGGGCCCGCCTCGACACCTTCCACGGCTACGGCGTCCAGGACTTCCTCGAGGTCGATCCCCGCTTCGGCTCGCGCGCCGATCTCGCCGACCTCTGCGAGGACGCGCACGCCCGCGGCCTGCGCGTCATCCTCGACATCATCGCCAACCACACCGGCGACAACTGGGGCTACGTCGCGCCCGACGCCGGCCTCGACGGCCTGCGCAACGAGCCGCCGTACCTGGCCTTCCCGCAGTTCTACGGCGCCGCCGACGGCGCCGGCGAGGGCTGGACGACGGCGCTGCGCGACGAGCACCAGCAGGGCTCGACGACGGCGCCCGGCGATCCACGACGGCGTCTGGCCGATCGAGCTGCGCGCGCCGCGGCACTACACGCGCGCCGGCGCCGGCTCGCTCGGCGCCGGCGAGCTCGACGACGCGCACGCCGAGCACAAGCGCACCGACTTCTTCGCGCTCAAGGATCTGGCGCTCGACGGCGGCGAGACGCTGCTCGGCCCTGGTCGACTGCTACAAGTACTGGATCGCGCTCAGCGACTGCGACGGCTTCCGTCTCGACACCGTCAAGCACCTGTCGCTCGAGGAGGCGCGCAACTTCTGCGGCGCCCTGCGCGAGTTCGCCGATCGCATCGGCAAGCGCAACTTCCTGATCGTCGGCGAGATCGCCGGCGGCGACGAGGCGCAGGACTTCTTCATCGACCACCTGGCCGCGGCCCGCCGCAACCTGACCGCCGCGCTCGACATCGGCGGCGCGCGCCTGCTCCTGCACCGACGTGGCCAAGGGCCTGCGGCCGGCCGCGGACTACTTCGGCGCCTTCGACGAGGCCAGCCGCGGCTTCGAGTCGCACCGCGCCTTCGGCGATCGCCACGTCTCGATCGTCGACGACCACGATCACGTCTTCGGCCGCAAGCTGCGCTTCTCGGCGGAGATCCCCGACGCCTCGCCGGTCAAGGATCGGCAGATCGTGGCGGCGACGGCGATCCAGCTGTTCGCGCTCGGCATCCCGTGCCTCTACTACGGATCGGAGCAGGCGTTCGCCGGCCCGGCCGCCAGCCAGCTGCCGTTCCTGGCCGATCAGGGCTGGGGCGGCAACGACCGCTACCTGCGCGAGGCGATGTTCGGGCCGGCCCACCCGCGCGCGCCGCACGCCGAGGATCTCGAGACGCAGGTCCGCGAGCGCGACGAGACGCTGCCCGGCTTCGGGCCGTTCGGCACCTTCGACACGCACGCCTTCGACCCGGCGCACCCGGCCTACCGGCGCATCGCCGCGCTGTGCGCGACGCGGGCCGCGCATCCGGTGCTGCGCGTCGGCCGCCAGTACCAGCGCGCCATCCGCGTCTTCGGCGACTTCGCGCTGCCGGCCGCCGGCGAGCTGATCGCCTGGTCGCGCATCCTCGACACCGACGAGGCGCTCGTGCTCGTCAACCCGAACGGCGAGGCGGCGCGCGGCGGCCAGGTCGTGGTGTCGGGCGAGCTGTCGCGGCATCGGCGACGAGTTCCTGGTCGTCGTCAACACCGCCGAGGCCGGCGCCGCGCCCGGCACGTTCACCGGTCCGCACCCGGCCGGGTCGCGGCTCGCCGGTCCGTGGCCGGCGCTTCGCCGGCGAGCCGGCCTTCGTCACGATCGAGCCGATTCCGCCCGCCGAGGTCCTCGTCCTGCTGAAGATGCACGCCTGATGCCGGCCGCTCCCGATCCGTTCATCGCGCGCCGCATGCGCGCGCAGCGTCTGGCTGCGCCGATGCCGGCCGATCCGGCCGCCGTCGTCGCCTGGTTCGGCGCCGTCCAGGCCCAGGACTACGCCGGCGCCAAGTGGGCGCTCACGCTGCGGGCGCCGGACCTCACCGACGCTCAGCTCGATCGGGCGCTCGCCGACGGCACGATCATCCGCACGCACGGGCCGCGACCGACCTGGCACTTCATCGCGCCGGCCGACATCCGCTGGGTGCTGACGGCGGTGGCGCCGCGCGTCCAGCTGCGGATCGCGGGTCATGTACCGGACCTACGAGATCGACGCAGGCCCTGATGACACGCGCCCGCCGGGTCGTCGAGCAGGACGCTCGGCGGCGGCCGGTTCGCCACGCGCGCGGCCATCGGCACAGGCGCTCGCCGCGAAGGGCATCGAGGCGTCGGGCATCCGCCTCGGCTTGATCATGTTCGTGCTCGAACTGGATCAGGTCGTCTGCAGCGGCCCGCGCGCCGGCAAGCAGTTCACCTACGCGCTCTTCGACGAGCGGGTGCGTGGCGCCGCCGGTGCTGACGCCGGAGGACGCGCGCACGGCGCTGGCCGAGCGCTACGTCGGCAGCCACGGGCCGGTGACGGTCAACGACTTCGTGTGGTGGTCCGGGCTGACGGTCGGCGAGGCGAAGCGCGCGTTCGAGGCCGTCTCCCCGGCGCTGCGGACCGAAGGATCGGCGACCACACCTACTGGTCGGCACCGACCGGGCCGAAGGCGACGCGGCGCGACGATGTCCGGCCGGTGCACCTGCTGCCGAACTACGACGAGTACTTCATCGCCTACAGGATCGCAGCCCGACGGCGGCGCTGCGCCGGGCCGAGCGCAGCCGACCGATCCGATGGACAGCTACGCGCACCTGCTGTGCGTCGAAGGACGCTTCGGCGGCTTCTGGCGCCGCACCGTCAAGGCCCGCGGGGTCGAGGTGCAGCTGCTGCCCTACCGGGCCCTGAGCCGCGTCCACCTCGCTGCCGCCGAGGAGGCGGCCGAGCGCTACGCCGCCTTCCTCGGCCTGCCGCTGGCGTTCAGCGTGCGGCCGCCGCCGGCCTAGACCGCTCAGCGCCGCTTCCGTCCGAGCCGGCAGACGGTGTCGTACTCGGCCTTGGTGACCGGCTGCACCGACAGGCGGCTGCCCTTCTGGGTCACCACCATCTTCTCGAGGCCGGGCGCGGTCTTCAGCGTCTCGAGCGCGACGACGGCCGGAAAGCGTTCGACAAAGCCGATGTCGACCATGTACCAGGTCGGGTTGTCCTCGCGGCTCTCGGCATCGAAGTAGTGATGGCCCTTGGTCCAGGCCGTCGCGTCCGGGTAGCCGGCCTTGACGATCTTCGCCAAACCGGTCACGCCGGACGGGGTCGCGTTCGAGGCGTAGAACAGCACGCCGTCGCCGACCTGCATCTCGTCCCGCATGAAATTGCGCGCCTGGTAGTTGCGCACCCCTTCCCAGCTGGTGGTGCCGTCCCGTTCGAGCCTGTCGATGGTGTAGGCGCTCGGCTCGACCTTCATCAACCAGAACTTCTGGGCCATGGCTGCTTATGCTCCCGTCGAGCCGAAGCCGCCGGCGCCGCGCGCCGTCTCGGTCAGCGCATCGACCTCGACCACCTGAATCTCGAGGCGCCGCTGCACCACCAGCTGCGCGATGCGCGCGCCCGGCGTGACCTCGAACGGCGCCGGGCCATGGTTGATCAGGATCACGCCGACTTCGCCCCGGTAGCCCTCGTCGATCGTGCCCGGCGCGTTCAGCACGGTCACGCCGTGCCGGTGGGCGAGGCCGCTGCGCGGCCGCACCTGCGCTTCGGTGCCCGGCGGCAGTTCGATGACGAGGCCGGTCGGCACGGTGACCCAGCCCCCGGGCGCGATCGTCAGGGTCGCGGCGGCGTGGAGATCGAGGCCGGCATCGCCGGGATGCGCAGCGGACGGCAGGACGGCGTCGGGGGACAGGCGGCGGATGCGGAGGTCCATCGCCGGTAGTGTGGTCGCGACACCGCCCGCCGCACAAGCCGCGGTGTCCCGGGCCTTAGATCGGCGGCGGCGACCCGGGGTAGAACGCGTAGAATCCCTGGCGCCGGCAACAGCAGGCGCCTGTACACCTGGATGCTGGTCCGACAACCGTCCCGCGCCGAATCGCCATCATGCGAATGAAAGTGATCGTCGCGATCGCCGCGATCAGCGCAGTTCTCTCGACGAGCCTGTACCTGCACCGGCGGAAGTATGTGCTCCAGACCCATAAGATCGCGGATGGCGTCTACTTGTTCGTGGGCACGGGCATGAATGTCCTGGCCGTCGTCGCCGACGATGGCGTCATTCTCGTCGATTCGATGTTGAATGGCTGGTGGGGGCCGGCCCTCGAGGACGCCATTCGCAACGTGACCGACAAACCGGTCACGACGCTCATCAACACCAACTCTCACGCGCCCCATTCCGGCAACAACTACCGTTTCGCCAAAGACGGTGTCGTCGTCGTCGCGCACGAGCAGACCCGGTCGCGGCTGCAGCAGCGCGAGAATTTCAAGGGCGCGAACGCGCGCGCCCTCCCGCAGACGACGTTTCGCGATCGGTTGACGCTGATGCGAGGCAAGGAGCGGATCGACCTGTACTACTTCGGCCCTTCCAACACCGACGGCGACGCCTGGGTGGTGTTTCCGTCGCGCCGGATCATGCACGTCGGCGACATCGTCAAGAAGGACGAGGTGCTGGAGATCACGCCGAACGACGGCGGGAGCGGTATCTCGTATGCCGCAGACGATCGGACGAGGCATCGCCACCATCACGGATGTCGACCTCATCGTCACCGGCCACGTGCTCGACAGCAACATGCGTCCGACCATTCCGCTGGTCGGAGCTCGCGGTGTATCAGCGCCACGCCACCGTGCTGGTCGACGCCGTGCGGAAAGCCATGACGTCGGCCGACAGCGTCGACGCCGTCGTGTCGATCGTCCTCGCGGATGCGCTGTTCAGCCGCTACAAGCCCGCCGACGTCAGCACCGCGGTTCGGGCGATCTTTGCCGAGCTTGCGGCCGCGCGCCGGACGTCGCTACGCCTCGACGGCGAGGCGCTGTCTCCGGTGGCATTTCACGCTCGGCCTCTCGCCGCAGCGCGCAACCCTGCGACTAGCGCGATCGCGTGTCCGCCCCTCCGCCGCACGCGGGCGACGATCGCCCCGACCAGCGACGGCCGGCCCGGAGCCCGGGCCGGCGTCACCGTCCGCGGGCTACGAGCCGCAGGCGGCGTGACTGAGGATGTACCAGACGACGATGACGCTGAACGGCACGCCGAGCAGCCAGGCAATGATGTAGCGCATGGCTCGTTACCGGCGGACGCCGGTTCCTCCGTAGGTTTCGAAATCCCGTTCCAGTTCCGCGGCGTGCGCGTCGTCACGGGCGCGGGCGCCGACGACGACGCCCCCGTCTGTCAGGCCCTTCTCGTAGACCATCGCGCGATCCTCGGGAATCCCGGCGCCGACCAGCGCACCGATGATGCCGCCGGTCGCGGCGCCGGCCCCGGCGCCGGCCAGCGCCGCGGCGATCGGTCCGGCGATCACCAGGCCGACGCCTGGCACCACGATCGAGGCGCCCACCGCGAACATCGCCGCCAGGGCCGCCCCGACGCCGCCGCCGATGGCGCCGCCGGTGGCCAGGCCGGTCGCCGCCTTGTTGCCCTCTTCGACCTTCGAGCGTGGCGCCGGCCGCCTCGACGTAGCGGTCGCGGGTGGCGTCGGACATGACGACGTCGATGTCGTCGGCGCCGTAGCCGTGCGTGGTGCGCAGTTCGTCATAGGCGCGGTTGGCCGATTCGGGCGTGTTGTAGAGCCCGGTGACGTAGGTCGACCGTGGGTCCGCGACGGTGGCGCGGACGGCACCGGTTTGCTTGGGTTGGGTCATCTGCGTTCTCTCTCCCTCGACGGAGCCGGCGACGCTGTCTGGAATCCCGACAGAACCGCCGGTCGGGCGGTCTCACGGCCGGTGAAGGAGCAAGAACGTTGCCGCGGCGACGGAGTGATTCGTGCAAGGCATCTCGAGCATGACGCCCGAACCCGAGTCGGCGGCGCCGCCCGACGGTGGCCAGCCTCACCGACCCGTTCCCGGACGGCATGCCCGGCGACCACCGGCGCAGGATGCGGTCGACGGCGCCGAACGAAGGCCGCCGCGCGGCGCGACGAGCCGTTCCGCGTCCACATGCCCGTCGACGTGCGCAGCGTCTCGCTGACGATCATCGCGGTCGGCGTGATCGTGGCGATGCTGCACCTCGCGCAGGAGGTGATCATCCCGTTCGTGGTGAGCGGGCTGCTGTTCTACGCCCTCGACCCGATCGTCGACTGGCTGCAGCGCTGGCGGCTGCCGCGCGCGATCGGCGCCGCGCTCGTGCTGCTCGTCGCGCTCGGCGGCGTCGGCGGCGGCGCCTACGCGATGTCGGGCGACGTGATGGCCGTGGTCAATCGGCTCCCTGAAGGCGTGCGCAAGCTGAGAACGGAGCTGCGCCGGCCGTCACCGCAGCCCACCACGCTCGACTCGATGCAGAAGACGGCGCAGGAGCTCGACCGGGCGGCAGCCGACGTGTCGTCGTCGAGCAACACGCCGCGAGGCGTCATGCGGGTGCAGATCGAGGAGCCGCCGCTGCGTGCCTCGAGCTACCTGTGGTACGGCTCGATGGGCGCGCTCGCCATCACCGGCCAGGCGGTGATGGTCGGCTTCCTCACCTACTTCCTGCTCGTCGCCAACGACCTGTTCAAGCGCAAGCTGGTCAAGCACATCGGCCCGACGCTGGCGAGGAAGCGGGTGACGGTGCAGATCCTGGACGAGATCAGCACGCAGATCGAGCGCTTCCTCCTGGTGCAGATGTTCACCAGCGCGGTCGTCGGCATCGTGACCGCGACCAGCCTGTGGGCGCTCGGTCTCGAGCAGCCCATCGTGTGGGGCGTCGCCGCCGGCGTCCTCAACTCGATCCCCTACTTCGGCCCGATCATCGTCACCGCCGGCCTGGCCGTCGATCGGCTACCTGCAGTTCGGCACCATCGAAATGGCCCTCGCCGTGGCTGGCGTCGCCCTGGTCATCACCTCGCTCGAGGGCTGGCTCCTGACGCCGATCCTGCTGGGCCGCGTCGGCAGCCTCAATCACATCGCCATCTTCGCCAGCCTGCTGTTCTGGAGCTGGATGTGGGGCGTCTGGGGCATGCTCCTGGCGGTGCCGATGCTGATGGCCGTCAAGGCCGTGCTGGACCACGTCGAGGAGCTGCAGCGCGTTCGCCGACTTCCTCGGCGAGTGACGATCAGGCGGACCGCTTGCGGGCCGGCCGGGCGCGCCACCTTGCGCCGGCCGGCCTTCGGCGAGGACGGCTTCGGCTTGCGCGCCTTCGGTGGCGGCGGTGGCCATCACGGCCTCCCACGCGAGCCGGGCGGCGCCACGCACCGACCGTTTGTCGGCGGTCGCCAGCTTCACGTTGGTGCAGCCCTGGCGGCCCCAGGCCCCCGCCGACGGCTCGAACGTCTCCGGATGCTCGCCCAGCAGCACGGCCTGCTCGTCGGGCGTCAGCTTCACCATCCCGAAGCGATCCGCCGAGTGGAGGCTGGCGAAGATCCGGCCGTTGGCGCGGAAGTCCGGATGGCCCATGTGAGCGCCTTCGACGGCGCCGTCGAGAGCCAGCACGATGTCGCGGAAGTCGTCAGGAGTCATGGGTAGGCCTCAGCGGCGCGCGGCCGCATCCACGCTGGTCGTCGGATCGGCGCCGTCCCACGACGCGTCGGCCGTCGGCCCGTAGGTCGGCGGCACGCGACGATCGAGAAGACGCAGGCACACCGAGAGCTGCGTCCGGTGATGCGCCGTGTGGAGGATCCGCCGCCAGACGATCCAGGCGCGCTCGCGCTCGACGTCGAAGAAGGCGACCCGCGTCAGCCACCACGGCTCGGGCCGTTCAGCGAGAAAGGCGAGCCGCGGCACCGCCAGCGCGCACAGGCGGCCGATGGCCGAGGCCACGATCAGCGGCGCGGGCAGGACCTCCGCTGCCAGCGGTTCCGGCGATCCCGAGGAACTCGCCGAAAAAGCGCCGCTCCGACAGGAGCTGGTGCTTCAGGATCTCGCCGACGGAGCTCGATCGCGGGTGCGGCCGGTAGTCCAGATCCGCGTCGGCGAAGCCGCGCCAGACCGCGACGACCTTGTTCGTCTCGCTGGCGTAGGTGTCGACGACGTGCTGAAAGGCCGGCGCCGCGGCCGCTGGCACGAGGTCGTCGGTGATGGCGATGTCTGGATAGTGCATGTGGCCTCGGGCGTGAAGGCTGTAGGCTATCGCGATGACCCGTCGATGGATGATCGCATGCGCGGCCGCGGCCGCGCTCACCCTGGCCACGCCACCCACGCAGGCGCAGCAGCCAGCGTCCGCGGACGCCGTCATCCTCATCACCCTCGACGGCGCCCGACACGAGGAGATCTTCGGTGGCCTCGACCTCGACATCCTGAAGAGCACGCTGAAGAAGGACCAGCGGCCCGAGGACTCCCCCACCTACCAGCGCTACTGGGCGGCGACGCCGGAGGAGCGGCGCCGCAAGCTGCTGCCGTTCTTCTGGCGGCTGGTCTCCGAGCAGGGCTCGATCGCCGGCAATCCCGCCCTCGGCAGCGACGTCAAGCTGTCGAACCGGCGGCTCTTCTCGTATCCGGGCTACGCCGAGCTGCTGCTCGGCCAGGCCTTCGACGCCGAGATCACCTCGAACGACCCGGTCCGCAATCCGCGCGAGACGGTGCTCGAGCGGCTGGGCCGCGAGCTGAAGCTGGCGCCGGCGCAGGTCGCGACGATCGCCAGCTGGGACGTCTTCAACGCGATCGCCGAGCACACCGAAGGGGCGACGACGATCAACGCCGGCTACGAGACGCTGCCGATCGCCGGGGCCGACGTCGCGATGCTCAACGAGCTGCAGACGCTGGCCAAGGCGCCGTGGAACGACGCGCGGCTCGACGTGTTCACCTTCCGGCTCGCCCAGGCCTATCTGGAACAGGCGCGGCCGCGGGTGCTGTACCTGTCGTTCAACGACACCGACAGCTGGGCGCACGAGGGCCGCTACGACCGGCTGCTCGACGCCTACGCGGCGTCCGATCGCTGGCTCGAGCAGCTGTGGACGTGGCTCCAGTCGCAGCCCGACTACGCCGGCCGGACGCACCTCCTGATCACCACCGACCACGGCCGCGGCCACCAGGCCGACGGCTGGCGCCACCACGGCGAGAAGTACCCCGAGGCCGAACGCGTCTGGATGGCCTTCGTCACGCCGAAGATGACGCAGCGCGGCGAGTGGCGCGGCGGCGCGCCGCTCTCGACGAATCAGGTGGCCGCGACGCTGGCGTCCTGGGTCGGCGTCGACTGGAACGCGGATCACCCCGGCGCCGGCAAGCCGATCCGCTAGCGGACGGAAAGGCCCGGCGCGCCCTATCGCGGCACGCGGAGGTCACGCGATACGTGCCCGGAGTGGAGATCGTCACCTCGACCTGCGCCTCGTCGCCGCGGCACCGCATCCGACCTCACGCGCGCGCCGCAGCCGACGATCTGGTCGTCGAGCAGCACGCTGCCGCCGCGGAGTCGGACCGTCAGGACACCGATGGCATTCCGGTAGTCGCAGGAGCGCGACTCGACCAGCACGTCGAGCGGGCCTCCAGCGCGCGCGTCGATGCGGTGCGTCTGCCACGTCCCCTGGCCGTCAGCCTCGAAGGTGCGCTCGACGTATGGCGACGGGTTCTCGCGCAGTGCGAGGTTCGCGTGCGTCGGCCCGGCAACCTGCACGGTATCTCGGTCGCCTGGTGCCCGAACTTCGTCAGCCGCAACGGCACGGGCCCGTAGGTCAGGCCCAGGTCGAACGCGCCGTTGGCGTCGGTGGTCGCGCCCATGGCCAGGCCGCCCGTCCCCACGATCTGGGCGCCGCGACGGGCCGTCCGTACTGATCGCGAACCACGCCTGTGAGCGGCGCCAGCAGGTCGGCGGGAATCCTGATGTAGGCGTACCCCGGACCGACGAACTTGCCCTGGTACTCGCTCGAGAACGTGGTCGTCCCGTAGCCGCGCCCTGCAGCAGCCCGCCGTCGATCGACACGACGTCGGGCTTGTCGATCTGCCAGTTCACGGCCGACGTGATGTCGCGTGTGGTCCCGTCGCTGTAGATGGCCGTGACGGTGAGCCGGGCACTCTGCCCGGTCCCGGTGAAGGCCACCTCGCCGGGCGTCAGGCTCGTGCGCAGCACCGACGGGGGCCCGGCGGGCGGGGGCGTTGGAGCCGTCGGCGCCGCCGGCGGCGGCGAATCGCCACAGGCGGCCATCCCGAACACGGTCACGATCGCGACCCGACGAAAGAGCGAACGCACTCGCACCTCCGGCACGAAGAAGGGGGATTTCAGCCTAGCACGGCTCGTCGGCTCCCAACGTCGCCGGTCAGGTCCGCCCGGTCGTATCGCGGCGGCGCGCGCCGCCAGGATGTGCCGGACGATCTCGGGGATCCCGATGCCGTGCGTCACCTGGGTGAACAGGAACGGGCCGGTGCCGCGCATCCGGCGCGAGTCGCGCTCCATCACCCCGAGATCGGCGCCGATGAGCGGCGCCAGGTCCGTCTTGTTGATGATCAGCAGGTCGGACTGGGTGATGCCCGGCCCGCCCTTGCGCGGGATCTTGTCGCCGCCGGAGACGTCGATCACGTAGATGGTGAAGTCGGCCAGCTCGCGGCTGAACTGCGCCGCCAGATTGTCGCCGCCGCTCTCGACGAACAGCAGCTCGGGCTGGAACGCGAACATCAGCTGCTGCAGCGCGTCGAGGTTCTGGCTGATGTCGTCGCGCACCGCCGTGTGCGGGCAGCCGCCGGTCTCGACGGCGGCGATGCGCTCGGGCGCGAGCGCCTGGTTGCGGGTCAGGAACTCGGCGTCCTCGCGGGTGAAGATGTCGTTGGTGACGACGGCGATGTTGTTGTCGTCGCGCAGGGCGCGGCAGAGCGCCAGGAGCAGCGCCGTCTTGCCGCTGCCGACGGGGCCGCCGATGCCGACGGTGAAGGCGCGGGCGTGGAAATCGCGATCGAGCGGCACCGGGCGCTGCTCGAAGGCGCCGGGGCTGTCCGGATCGCCGTGGTATGGGGGCTGGCCGGGAATGTAGTGCATCGGAGGCTTCGCTTCAGGATTGGAAGAGGCGCGAGTAGAGCCGGTCGTGCGCGCCCTGCAGGATGTCGATGACGGGAGCGGTCTGGGCCAGGTCGTCGGGCCCGGCGGCGTGATAGCGCGCCTGGACCGTCGCCGACCAGGCCGCGCACTCGGATTGCAGCCGCTGCGCGTCGTAGCTGCCGGTGACGCCGAGCCGCACCGCCGCGGACAGCACGCCGCGCGCGGCGACGAACAGGACGATCCGCTGCGTCGTCTCCAGCGGCACGCCCAACGCCGCGAACACCGCGCCCGTCAGAGGCGCGACGTGCGCGCACAGCTGTGGCGGCAGCGTTTGGGAGTTGGGAATTGGGAGTGCCTTGGACGTTGGACGCTTGGTAGTTGGAAGTCGACGGACGCGCGCGAGCAGCGCATCGAGCGTCGAAGACGCGAAGATGCGAGCCGCGCTCGCCACCAGCGTCCGCCCCTGCTGCCGGCTGGCGCGGTTGGCGACGGCATTGCTCAGGAACGCGTCGTTGCGCGCATCCCACTCGGCGAGCCGCGCCGGCTCACGATGCGCGCCGTTGACCAGCGGCAGCGTGCCGCTCGCCGTCTGCAGGATGGTGGCCTCGACGAAGCGCCGCAGGTCGTCGCGCGACGCGATCTCGCCGTGATGCCACGCCGACTCGAGGCCGAGCGAGTGCGCGAACGCCCCGGTCGGGAACGCCGAGTCGACGAGCTGCCAGACGAGCGCGTCCTGCATCGTCACCGCCGGCCGGCTCGCGCCATCAGCACCGCCGCACCACCCGCTAGAACAGGAAATACCGCTGCGCCAGCGGCAGCACCGCCGCGGCCGTGGCCCGCAGCACTTCGCCGTCGGCGCGGACGGTGTACGTCTCCGCGTCGACCTCGATCTTCGGCAGCGCGTCGTTCAGCTTCATGTCGCGCTTGGTGAGGCCGCGACACGGACCGACGGCGACCGCCGCCTTGGCGAGGCCGTAGCGGCCGACGCTGCCGGCCTCGATGCGCCGCCTTCGACACGAACGCCAGCGAGGTGGCGCCGATGGCGCGGCCGTAGGCGCCGAACATCGGCCGCATCTGCAGCGGCTGCGGCGTCGGGATCGAGGCGTTCGGCATCGCCCATCTGCGCCCAGGCGATGAAGCCGCCCTTCAGCACGATCTCCGGCTTGGCGCCGAAGAACGCCGGCTTCCACAGCACCAGATCGGCCAGCTTGCCGACCTCCACCGAGCCGACGTGCTGGGCCAGGCCGTGCGTGATCGCCGGATTGATCGTGTACTTGGCGATGTAGCGGCGGATGCGCAGGTTGTCGCTGCCGGCCCGTTCGCCGGCCAGCGCGCCGCGCTCGTGGCGCATCTTGTGCGCCGTCTGCCACGTCCGGGTGATCACCTCGCCGACGCGGCCCATCGCCTGGCTGTCGCTCGACATCATGCTGATCGCGCCGAGGTCGTGCAGCACGTCCTCGGCGGCGATCGTCTCGCCGCGGATGCGGCTCTCGGCGAAGGCCACGTCCTCGGGGATGTCGGCGTCGAGGTGGTGACAGACCATGAGCATGTCCAGGTGCTCGTCCAGCGTGTTCACCGTGAAGGGCCGCGTCGGGTTGGTCGAGCTCGGCAGGACGTTGGCCTCGCCGCAGACCTTGATGATGTCGGGCGCGTGGCCGCCGCCGGCGCCTTCGGTGTGGTAGGTGTGGATCGTCCGGTTCTTGAAGGCGGCGATCGAGTCGTCGACGTAGCCCGACTCGTTCAGCGTGTCGGTGTGGATCGCCACCTGGACGTCGAACTCCTCGGCGACGCCCAGGCAGCAGTCGATCGTCGCCGGCGTCGAGCCCCAGTCCTCGTGCAGCTTCAGGCCGATGGCGCCGGCGCGGATCTGCTCCGCCAGGCCTTCCGGCTTCGACGTGTTGCCCTTGCCGAGGAAACCGAAGTTCATCGGCAGCGCATCGGTCGCCTGCAGCATCAGCTCGACGTGGCGCGAGCCGGGCGTGCACGTCGTCGCGTTGGTGCCGGTCGCCGGGCCGGTGCCGCCGCCGACGAACGTCGTGACGCCGCTCGCCAGCGCCTCGTAGACCTGCTGCGGGCAGATGTAGTGGATGTGCGAGTCGATGCCGCCGGCGGTGAGGATCAGCCCCTCGCCGGCGATCGCCTCGGTGGTGACGCCGACGATCATCCCCGGCGTGACGCCGGCCATCACCGCGGGGTTGCCGGCCTTGCCGATGCCGGCGATGCGGCCGCCCTTGATGCCGACGTCGGCCTTGCGGATGCCGGTCCAGTCGACGATCAGGGCGTTGGTGATGACGCAGTCGAGCGCGTCGGCGTCGGGGATGCCGGCCGCCTGGCCCTGCGCGTCGCGCAGCACCTTGCCGCCGCCGAACTTGCATTCGTCGCCGTAGTGCGTGGCGTCGCTCTCGACGACGGCGACCAGGCCGGTGTCGCCGAGGCGGACGCTGTCGCCGGTGGTCGGACCGTAGATGGCGGCGTAGTGCTGGCGCGAGATGCGGTGGGGCATGGTGGCGTGGCTGCGATGGCCGGGAACTACGACGTGCGGGTTTCGACGAGGCGAACCGTCTTCGTGTCACCGGGCTCGAAGCGCACCGCGGTCCCGGCCGGGATGTCGAGGCGCTTGCCGGCCGCCTTGCCGCGATCGAAATCGAGGACGCGGTTGGTCTCGGCGAACGGATAGTGGCTGCCGACCTGGATCGGCCGATCGCCGCGGTTGGTGACGGCCAGCTCGGTGACGGCGCGGCCGACGTTGAGCTCGAGGTCGCCGGCGATCGCGGTGACGCCGCCAGGGGCGTCGCCGAGCAGCTCGGGGGCCGTGCCGACCGGCGCCGCCGCATCGAGCGGCAGGAAGCTGCCGTAGAGGGCCAGGGCGCGATTGCCGGCCTGGGCGGCGATCGGATGATGGACCGTCACCAGCTTGGTGCCGTCCGGGAACGTGCCCTCGACCTGCACCTCCTCGATCAGGTCGGCGACGCCGAGCATGACGTCGTCGCGGCCGAGCAGCTGGCGGCCGAGATCCATCAGCGCGGCGACCGAGCGGCCGTCGCGGATGAACTCGAGGAGTTGCGTCGCGATCAGGGCGACCGCCTCGGGATGGTTCAGGCGCAGGCCGCGGGCCAGCCGCTTCTGGGCCAGCACCCCGGCCTGGTGCAGCGTCAGCTTGTCGATCTCGCGCGGGGTCAGATGCATCGCGTCACCTAGTGGTCTGTCTCGGCTGGCTACCAGTCACCACTTGCGGGCCCAGGGATCGTCGCCGAGGAGCGCGGGCACGAAGTCCAGCAGGCCGCGCAGCACGCGGCGGACGTCCTCGACGTGCGCACCGGCCAGGCGCACCACGCCGCCAGGCGGCGCCGAGGCGAGGCCGGGCAACGGGCTGGCCGACACCACCACGCTCGGCGCGGCGCGCGATCGGCATCGCCGCCACCGTCGCCAGCAGACGCCCGCGTCGGCCGCGAGCCGGGCGCCGGCGACGACCAGCAGCGCCAGCACGTCGAACCGGCCGGCCCGTGCCGCGAGGTCGCCGTCGGTGCGCTCGAGGCGCACGGCGTCGTGCATCGCCAGGCGATCGCCGATGCGGATGCTGGTCGACGACGCGTAGCCGTCGAAGGCCCAGCGCTCGCCGGATCCGCGGCGGCCGGACGCCATCCAGTCGAGGACGACGAGCCCGCCCGACGGATCGAGATCGACCGTCTGCGTCTGTCGATAGTCGGAGCCGGCGTAGCAGACCACCGGATCGGGCAGGCTGACCAGGACGGCGTCGGCGCCGACGCGCGCCGTCAGGCGGGTCGAGGCGCCGGTCGCCGAGCGATAGACCTTGGTCGAGGCCTGGGTCGAGAGCAGTGCCGCGGCGCCGGGTTCGACGTCGACGTCGAGCGCGAGGTGGTCGCCGCCGACGAGGCCGCCGCCGTAGGACGCCGCGAACACCCAGGCGGCGCGCCCGCTGTTGCCGGGCGTCAGCCACTTCAGCGGGCTCTCGGCATAGGCGCGCGTCACCACGCTGCCGCGCGGGCCCGGCGACACCGTGACCCTGCCGCGACGGATCGCGGCGTCCGCGGTCGCCGCGGCCGGCTCCACGATCGCCACGCCAGCTGCCCGTCCCGACACGGCGTGGATGGTAGCACCGCGAGCCCGTTCCTGTACGCCCGGTCGCATGAGACGTTCGTGTCGGTAAATTTTCAACAATCGACACAAATGTCAGCTCGCCGCGAAGGCCGCGTCGTCCGCGACGCCATCCCGTCGCAGATTGCCCGTAAATCGGCGCGTCGCGACAGGCCTCGAGGCCTCGCTTCGAGCGGTCGCCACGGGTCGCTTTCAGACATTTACGTCTGAACATACCGGCCTGCCGCCGCGATTGTCGCTTGCTTGTAACCGCCTGCGGAGACGAAACACCCTGCAAATACGGGCCTCGACGCCCGGCTGAGCCTTGGATCCCACTTTGCACCCCCGGCCAGCGGCGCGCGGCGAACAGCGTCGACGCGCCGCATCGTCGCCAACGTCACCGGCACGGGTGTGCCACTTCCGAAGGGATTCGCTTACATGCCCACTCACCGCTCCTGGATCGCCGGCGGGTTCGCCGCCCTCGCCGTCGCCGGAGCCGCCCCGGCCCTCGCCCAGACCTCGGCGCCCGCGGTCACGATCGGCGCCGGCCTCCAGAGCAGCTACCAGTACACGAAGCCGGACGACGGCGACGGCACCAACGAGTTCCTGTTGAACAGCGCCCGCCTCTACGTGAATGGCTCGGCGACCAAGAACATCAAGTTCATGTTCAACACCGAGTACAACGGCAGCACCAACGCCATCGGCGTGCTCGACGCGGTCGCGCAGATCTCGACGTCGTCGAAGTTCAACCTGTGGGTCGGGCGCTTCCTGCCGCCGAGCGATCGCTCCAACCTCTACGGCCCGTACTACTCCAGCCACTGGGGCGTCTACACCGACGGCATCCAGGACGGCTATCCGTTCGTCGCCACCGGCCGTGACAACGGCGTCATGTACTGGGGCCAGTTCGACAAGGTGAAGGTCTCGGGCGGCCTGTTCGACGGCCAGTCGGCCACCGGCGACACCGACCCGCTCTTCGCCGGCCGCGTCCAGGTCGATCTGTGGGACGCCGAGGACGGCTACTACCTGAACGGCACCTACTACGGCGCCAAGGATCTGCTCGCCATCGGCGGCGCCGTGCAGGCGCAGGACGGCGACACCGCCGCCAACGTCGACTTCCTGCTCGAGAAGAAGCTTGGCGGCGGCGGCGTGGTCACCGTCGAAAGCCAGTTCAACACCTACGACGGGCTCGGCGGCTACGACGCCAACTACACCAACAGCCACGGCGCCTACGTGCTCGGCGCCTACCTGTTCCCGAAGATGGGCGAGCAGCCCGGTCAGCTGCAGATCCTCGGCAAGTTCGCCAAGGCGAGCTTCGAGGAGGGCGTCACCGACGACTACGACCAGGACACGACCGAGATCAACCTGAACTACATCATCAAGGAGCACAACGCCCGGGTGATGTTCTTCTTCCGCAACACCACGTTCTCGGCCGTGCGCCAGGACTCGAAAGCGGTCGGCATCGGCCTCCAGATCCAGATGTGAGCTGTCGGCTCGCGCCGTTCGTGTGTTCTTTCCCAAGGAGTAGTCGCTTATGAAGCGTAGACAGGTGTGGCTGGCCGCGGTGGCATGTTTCGCGGCGCCGCTGGCATATTCGTTCGTCGGCGCGCAGCAGCCCACGATCAAGGTCGGGATCCTCCACTCGCTCTCCGGCACCATGGCCATCAGCGAAACGACGCTGAAGGACACGGTCCTGATGATGATCGAGGAGCAGAACAAGAAGGGCGGCCTGCTCGGGCGCAAGCTGGAGGCGGTGGTCGTCGACCCGGCCTCCAACTGGCCGCTGTTCGCCGAGAAGGCGCAGCAGCTGCTGGAGAAGGACAAGGTCGCGGTCGTGTTCGGCTGCTGGACCTCGGTCTCGCGCAAGTCGGTGCTGCCGGTGTTCGAGAAGAACAACGGCCTGCTCTTCTACCCGGTGCAGTACGAGGGTGAGGAGTCGTCGAAGAACGTCATCTACACCGGCGCCGCGCCGAACCAGCAGGCGATCCCCGCGGTCGACTACCTGATGAAGGATCTGGCGGTGAAGCGCTGGGTGCTCGAGGGCACCGACTACGTCTATCCGCGCACCACCAACAAGATCCTCGAGGCCTACCTGCTGGCCAAGGGCGTCAAGGCCGAGGACATCTCGATCAACTACACGCCGTTCGGCCACTCCGACTGGCAGACGCGCGTGGCGGCGATCAAGCGTTTCGGGGCGGCCGGCAAGAAGACGGCGGTCGTCTCGACGATCAACGGCGACGCCAACGTGCCCTTCTACAAGGAGCTCGGCAACCAGAAGGTCTCGGCCGAGGACATCCCGGTGGTCGCCTTCTCGGTCGGCGAGGAAGAGCTCTCGGGCCTCGACGCCAAGCCGCTCGTCGGCCACCTGGCGGCGTGGAACTACTTCCAGAGCATCCCGGGCGCCGGCAACAAGGCGTTCATCAGCAAGTGGCAGACCTACATCAAGAACCCGAAGCGCACCACCAACGATCCGATGGAGGCGCACTTCATCGGCTTCAACCTGTGGGCGCAGGCGGTGACCAAGGCCGGCTCGACCGACGTCACCAAGGTGCTGGCGGCGCTCCCGGGCCTGAAGACGCCGAACCTCACCGGCGGCATCGCCGAGATGCTGCCGAACCACCACATCACCAAGCCGGTCTACATCGGCGAGGTGCGGGCGGACGGCCAGTTCGACGTGGTCTGGAAGACGCCGGCGACGGTGCCCGGCGACGCGTGGTCGGACTTCCTGCCCGGCAGCAAGGATCTGACGGCCGACTGGGTGACCTTGAAGTGCGGCAACTACAACACCAAGACCAAGGTCTGCTCGGGAACGAAGTAAGCGTGAATCCACGGATTCCCGATGGTCGGCGGGCAGTGGCGGCGTATGGCCGCGCTGCTCGCCGCCGTGTTCCTCTTCGCCTCGCCGGCGGCCGCGCAGGACGCTCCTGCGCCGGCCCCGGCCGAGGCTGTTCCCCTCGCGGCCCAGGCTCCTTCCGCCACGCCGGCCGCACCTCCCGATTTCGCCGGCCTCGTCACCAGCCTGCGTGACGCCGGCTTCGCCGACAAGGAAGCGATCGTCGAGCAGCTGGTCGCGACCGGCCACGCCAGCGTGCGGGTCGTGCTGCGCGCCTTCCTCGAGGACCGGCTCGTGGTGCGGGCGCCCGACCAGGGCGTCTTCGTCGCCACCTCCGCCGACGAAACCCTGCCGTCGTCCGCGCTCCTCGATCCCGTCACGCTGAAGCCGGCCGGCTCGTCACCGCGTGACGCCGTGACCCGCATCGGCACCAACAATCGGCTGCGTCGGGTGCTGAAGGGCGTCGTCGCCCGCACCGACCTGGCCAGCACGGATGCCGCGGTGCGGCTCAACGCCGTCACCGAGCTGCTGCGCTCGCCGGACGCCCAGACGACCGCGCTGCTCCGCGAGCGCGTCGACGCCGAATACGAGACGCGCGTCCGCCGCGAGATGCTGACCGGCCTGGCGATGGCCGACCTCGACGGCGGCGACAAGGCGGCCCGGCTCGCCGCCATCCAGGTGCTGTCGCAGCGGCTGCTCCCGGACGTCCTCAACCGCCTGAAGGCGATCGTCGAGAAGGCGCCGGACGGCTCGTTCGTCGAGCCCGACGCCGACATCCGCGCCGCCGCCGGCGACGCCATCGATCGCATCGAGCAGGCCCGCTCGATCTACTCCGGCGCCGAGACGCTGTTCTTCGGCCTGGGCCTCGGCGCCGTGCTCGTGCTGGTGGCCATCGGCCTGGCCATCACCTTCGGCGTCATGGGCGTGATCAACATGGCGCACGGCGAGCTGATGATGCTCGGCGCCTACACCACCTACGTCGTGCAGACGCTGATGCCGAACCAGATCGGCTGGTCGATCGCCGTGGCGATTCCGGCCGCCTTCCTGGTCTCCGGCCTCACCGGCGTCGTCATCGAACGCACCGTCATCCGCTTCCTCTACGGCCGGCCGCTCGAGACGCTGCTCGCCACCTTCGGCGTCAGCCTGGTGCTGCAGCAGGCGGTCCGCTCGATCTTCACCGCGCTCAACCGGTCGGTGGCGACGCCGGCGTGGATGTCCGGCACGCTGCAGCTGAACGACGCGCTCAGCCTGACCTACAACCGCCTCTACATCATCGCGTTCACGATCATCGTGTTCCTGCTGCTGCTGCTCGTGCTGCGGCGGACTCGCCTGGGCCTCGAGATTCGCGCCGTGTCGCAGAACCGGCCGATGGCCCGGGCCATGGGCATCCGCACGGCCCGCGTCGACGCCATGACCTTCGGCCTCGGCTCGGGGATCGCCGGCATCGCCGGCGTGGCGCTCAGCCAGTTGACCAACGTCGGCCCCAATCTCGGCCAGGCCTACATCATCGACTCGTTCATGGTGGTGGTCTTCGGCGGCGTCGGCAACCTGTGGGGCGCGCTCATCGGCGGCATGACGATGGGCGTCATCAGCAACCTGCTCGAACCGGCGGTCGGCGCCGTCCTGGCCAAGATCGTCGTGCTCGTGGCCCTCATCCTCTTCATCCAGCGGCGTCCGCGCGGCCTGTTCCCGCAGACCGGTCGCGCCGCGGAGCACTAATGCCTCCACGCATCACCAGGACGACCATCTAGCATGTCCATCGCCACCCGGCTGCCGGCGGCGCTGCGGGACGACACCGGCGGCACCGTGCTCTACGGGCTGCTCGCCGTCACGGCCGTCGTCGTGCCGATCCTCGCGCTGCTGCCGCCGTCGTCGCCGTTGCACCTGTCGCCCTACGTCCTGACGCTGCTCGGCAAGTACCTCTGCTACGCGATGCTGGCGCTGGCGGTCGACGCCATCTGGGGCTACTGCGGCATCCTCAGCCTCGGCCACGCCGCCTTCTTCTCGCTCGGCGGCTACGCGATGGGCATGTACCTGATGCGGCAGATCGGGACGCGCGGCGTCTACGGCGACCCGATCCTGCCGGACTTCATGGTCTTCCTGAACTGGAAGGCGCTGCCGTGGTTCTGGTACGGCTTCGATCACTTCTGGTTCGCGGCGATCATGGTGCGTGCTCGTGCCCGGCCTGCTGGCCCTCGCCTTCGGCTGGCTCGCCTTCCGGTCGCGCGTCACCGGCGTCTACCTGTCGATCATCACCCAGGCGCTCAGCTACGCGCTGATGCTGGCGTTCTTCCGCAACGACATGGGCTTCGGCGGCAACAACGGCTTCACCGACTTCAAGGACATCCTCGGCTTCCCGCTCGGGGCGCCGGCGACGCGCATCGTCGCTGTTCGTCGCCACGGTGGTCGCCCTGGCGGCCAGCTACGCGCTGACGCGGGCGCTGCTCCGCTCGCGGGCCGGTCGCGTCATCCGGGCCATCCGCGACGGCGAGAGCCGGACGCGCTTCCTCGGCTACCCGGTCGAGTCCTACAAGCTCTGGCTGTTCGTCGTCTCGGCGGTGATCGCCGGCGTCGCCGGCGCGCTCTACGTGCCGCAGGTCGGCATCATCAACCCGGGCGAGTTCGCCCCGATCAACTCGATCGAGGTGGTGATCTGGGTCGCGGTCGGCGGGCGCGGCACGCTCTACGGCGCCGTCGCCGGCGCCCTGCTCGTCAACTACGCCAAGACCTACTTCACCGGGGCGCTGCCGGAAGTGTGGCTCTACGCCCTCGGCGCGCTTGTTCATCCTGACGACGCTGCTCCTGCCCAAAGGCCTGGTCGGCCTGCGGCCGGGCGCGTGGTTCGCGACGCGGCGGCTGGGAGTGCGCCCGGCATGACCCTCGCCACCGACGTCCTCTACCTCGAGAAGCTGACCGTCAGCTTCGACGGCTTCAAGGCGCTCAACGCGCTGACGCTCTACGTGGAGCCGGGCGAGCTGCGCTGCATCATCGGCCCGAACGGCGCCGGCAAGACGACGATGATGGACGTCATCACCGGCAAGACGCGGCCGGACGAAGGCCGGGCCCGCTTCGGCAACGATCTCGATCTGCTGACGATGAGCGAGCCGGAGATCGCCCGGGCCGGCATCGGCCGCAAGTTCCAGAAGCCGACCGTCTTCGAATACCTGACCGTGGCCGAGAACCTGGAGCTGGCGCTGGCCGGACCGCGGTCGTTCTGGAAGGTGCTGCGCGCCCGGCTCACCGCCGCCGGCCGCGATCGCATGGACAGCGTGCTCGCCACCATCGGCCTGGCCGACCGGCGCGAGGCGATCGCCGGCGCGCTCGGGCACGGCCACAAGCAGTGGCTCGAGATCGGCATGCTGCTGATGCAGGACCCGAAGCTGCTGCTGGTCGACGAGCCGGTCGCCGGCATGACACCGCAGGAGGTCGAGCGCACCGCCGAACTGCTCGTCTCGCTGGCCGGCGCGCATTCCGTCGTCGTCGTCGAGCACGACATGGAGTTCGTGCGATCGATCGCCCGCAACGTCACCGTGCTGCACGAAGGCAGCGTGCTGGCGGAAGGCACCATGGACCACGTCCAGAACCATCAGGACGTCATCGACGTGTATCTCGGAGCTTAGTGTCCTGAGTCAGAGATGCTCACCGTATCCCGCTTGAACCAGTCGTACGGCGGCAGCCACATCCTGTGGGACATCGACCTCACGGTGAAGCAGGGCTCGCGCACCTGCCTGATGGGCCGCAACGGCACCGGCAAGACGACGCTGCTCAAGTGCGTCATGGGCCTCATCCGCAGCGACTCGGGCACGATGACCTTCAAGGGCGGCGGCCTCGGGCCGCTGGCGGCCGAGGCTCGAGCCCGGCTCGGCATCGGCTATGTGCCGCAGGGCCGCGAGATCTTCTCGCAGCTGACCGTCGAGGAGAACCTCCAGGTCGGCCTGAGCGTCACCAAGGCGCCGGCGATTCCGGCCCGCATCTTCAAGCTGTTCCCGGTGCTCAAGAAGATGCGGATGCGCCGTGGCGGCGACCTGTCCGGCGGCCAGCAGCAGCAGCTCGCCATCGGCCGCGCCCTGGTCCTGAACCCGACCATGCTGATCCTCGACGAGCCCACCGAAGGCATCCAGCCGAACGTGGTCCACGAGATCGGCGACGTGCTGCTGCGCCTCAACCGCGAGGAAGGGCTGACCATCCTGCTGGTCGAGCAGAAGCTGCCGTTCGCCCGGCGGGTGGCCAGCGATTTCACGGTCCTCGAGAAGGGCCGGGTCGTCGCCGGCGGCCCGATCGACGGCCTGACCGACGACGTGGTGAAGAATCACCTCACGGTCTGACAGAATGCACGGGTGACCCGTGTGGGAATTTTCGGGTGGGGCGTGGTGGCGCCCCGCTCACCTGACATCGACGCGTTCGCCACCAACCTCGACGGCGCCGACAGCTGGCTGACGCCGTTCAACGGCTTCGGCACCAGCAACTTCCTCGCCGGCAACCCGGCTTTCCGCTTCGCCGACTATCGCGAGTGGATCGCCGAGCGCTTTCCGCCGCGCCGCTTCGCCCAGCTCGAGGAGAAGATGGACTGGCCGTCGATGTACGCCATCGGCGCGTTCATCCAGGCCCTCCGCCAGAACCCCGGCCTCGAAGCGGTGCTGCAGGAGCTGCGGTCAGCAGGCCCACGTCTACGTGGGCACCGGTCTCGGCAACATCGGCCGGCTCTACGACGCCAGCATCGCGCTGCACAAGGCGCAGCGTCGTTGGGACCGCTTCTGGGCCGAACCGGGCCGCAACAGCGCCCTGCGCGCCCACCTCGACAGCCACGGCAGCGCCGGCGGTCGACGGCGTCCCGCCGGCGCCGGCCGCCGCTGCGGCCGTGCACGCCGAGCCCGAGGATCGCCAGACCGCCGTCGACGCCTGGCATCGCTACTGGGCCGACCGCTCGCCCGAGCTCGGGCAGTACCTGGCCGCCCTCGCCGAGATCGAGAAGACCGGCATCACCGGCAGCGTCGACAGCGGCAAGATGCACGTCATCCGGGCCCGCGACGCGGCCCGCGGCAAGCTGCAGCAGCAATGGGGCGCCCCGGATGCGCCCTGGGAGGTGTCGGCCGACGTCGTGTGGAACATCCACAACACGCCGGCGGCGCAGATCTCGATGCTCGGCAAGATCACCGGCCTGGCCTTCGCGCCGGTGGCCGCCTGCTCCACCTTCGGCGTCGCGCTCAAGCTGGCGATGGACGCGATCCGCCGCGGCGAAGCGAAGGCGGTCGTGGTCGGCGCCACCGATCCACCGCCGCACCCGCTGATCGTCGGCGGCTTCTTCAGCGCCCGCGTCCTCGCCGCCGACGGCCGCGTCTCGCTGCCGCTGACGCGCCTGCAAGGCACGCACGTCGCCGGCGGATCCGTGGTGTGGATCCTCGGCGACCACGACTACATGACCGCCCGCGGCTTCAAGGTCCTGGGCATGGAGCCGATCGCCGTCGGCGTCAGCTCGGACGCCGACCACATCATCACGCCGACGATCGCCGGACCGACCGCGGCCATCGAGCAGGCCCTCGCCAACGCCGGCGCCGTCGCCGGCGACATCGGCACGTGGGATCTGCACGCGACCGCGACGCCGGGCGACTACAACGAGGTCAAGCTGCTGCGCTCGGCGCTGCCGCCGACCGTGCTGGGGACGGCCCGCAAGGGCACGTTCGGCCACGGCATGAGCGCCGGCAGCGGCTGGGAGCTGACCGCGCAGTACCTCGGCTTCGCGCGCGGCAAGCTCTATCCGACCGCCCTGCCGGCCAACGCGCTCAACCCGGCGATCGAGTCGCTGCACGGCAGCTTCGTCCTCGACCAGGCCTGCGCCGCGCCGGCCGGCCTCGCCGGCAAGCTGTCGCTCGGCGTCGGCGGCATCAACGCCTGCGTCATCTCGCGCCCCTGGCCGGACCTGATCGCCGCCGTGCGCACAGGCCTTCGGTGGGCATCGACATCCTCCTCGAGTCGCCTAGTGGACGCCGACGTCCGCTCAGCCCTGTCGCAGGGCGACGAGCGGCTCGACGCGGCTGGCGCGGCGCGCGGCGATGAGCGACGCCATGCCGGCCGTCGCCACGACGAACGTGGCGGCTCCGCCGTAGGTGACCGGGTCGACCGGCGTGACCCCGAACAGCATCGTCGCGACCAGCCGGCCGAGGATCGCGGCCGCACCGAGCCCGACGACGGCGCCGACCGCCGCCAGGCCGACGGCCTCGCGCACGATCATCCCGCCGAGGTTGGCCGGCGTCGCGCCGACCGCGAGACGCAGTCCGAACTCGCCGGTGCGCCGCTGGACGGCCTGCGCCAGCAACCCGTGCAGACCGGCCACCGCGAGCGCGACCGCGGTGAGGCCGAAGAAGGTCGAGAGCCAGGCGAACAGGCGCTCGCTCGCGTGCAGGCGCTCGATCTGCTCGTGCTGCGTCCGCAGGTCGAGGACCGGCAGCGTCGGATCGATGTCCCGTAACGCGGCCCGCACCGCCGGCATCAGGGCGGCGGGATGGCCGGCGGCACGGACGGCGAACGCCGCGGCGCCTTCGACACTCTGGTAGGCCGGCAGGTAGATCGTCGGCGGGACGTCGCCACGCAGGTCGGTGTATTTGGCGTCCCGCGCGACACCAACCACCTCGACGACGTCGTCGAACGCCGGCGCGCCGAACGCGACGCGGCGGCCGATCGGATCGGCGCCGCCGAACTGCTGCCGCGCGAACGTCTCGTTGACCACCGCGACCTTGGGCGCGCCGTCCCGGTCGCCCTCGCCGAAGCCGCGGCCGCGCAGGATCGGCAGGCCCAACGCCGCGAAGAAGTTGGGCGCGACACCGTTGGTGTTGACGGGCGCGCGCGGACGGCCGGTCGTGCTGCCGGGCAGCACGAACGACTTGTTCTGCCGCGTGCGCGACAGGAGCGGGACCCGCGTGTAGGTGACGTCGCGCACGCCCGGCATCGCGGCGAGCCGGTCGCGGATGCGATCCTGGAGCGCCACCACCCGATCGATGGCGTAGCCGGCCGACGTGGCGTCGATGCGGAACAGCAGCAGCCCGCGCTGGTCGAAGCCGGCGTCCACGGCGTCGAGCCGGGCCAGCGTCCGCGAGAACAGGCCGGCGCTGATCAGCAGGAGGAGCGACAGCGCCACCTGGACGGCGAGCAGTCCGCGCAGCACCCACGATCGCCGGCGACTGCCGAGTGTCCGCGTGCCGCCCTGGAAGGCGGTGGCGAGATCGATCCGGCTGGCCTGCAGCGCCGGCAGCAGCGCGAACGCCAGCGCACAGATCACCGAGACCCCGGCCGTCGCGGCGAGAATCCGTCCGTCGAGCGGCAGATCGAGCACGGCGGTCGGATTGCGGCCGAAGGGATGGAGCGAGCGGAGGAGGTCGCGCGACAGCCACGCCAGGGCGGCGCCCGCCAGCGCCGCCGTGCCTGCGAGCAGGAGGGCCTCGACGATGCACTGGCCGACGATGCCGCGCCGGCTGGCGCCGAGCGCCAGGCGCAGCGCGAAGTCGCGTCGCCGCGCGTCGGCCCGCGCAACCAGCAGCGTCGAGACGTTCACGCAGGCGGCGGCGAGGACGAGGCCGCCGAGCGCCAGCAGGAGTATCAGCGGCGTCCGCTGCGCGCGCCGCGTCTCGTTGTGCCCCTGCGCGCCAGGCTCGACGAGCAGCCGTGGATCGGCCGGCCGATCGGCCAGGGCGTGGTCGGGCGAGATCCAGCCGTCGCGGGCGGTCGCCTGCATCGCCGGCTCGAGCGCGGACCGGAGTTGATCGGCGGTGGCGCCGGGCGCGAGCCGTGCCATCACGCTCAGCCACCAGTAGCCGGGCTTGGCGCGGCCCGGCCGGGTGGGCTGAAAGAGCAGGAAGTGCGCGAGCGGCACCGAGACGTCGACGGTTTCGCCGACCTGTTCGGTGCCGTCGAAGCCGGCGGCGGAGACACCGACGATGGTGGCGGGCACCTTGTTGATCAGGATCGTGCGCCCGATCGCGTCAGGACGCCCACCGAACCGGCGCTCCCAGTAGCGATGGGACAGCACCGCGACGGGCGGCGCCGACGCCGCGTCATCGGTGGCGGCGATCAGGCGGCCGATCGCCGGCGTCACCCCGACCCCGGCGTAGTAGTCGCCGGAGACGTACTGCGCCGTGATCGCCGGCTCCGGCACGCCCTCGGCGATGACGCTGACCCGCGAGAACGACGCCGAGGCGAAGATGTACGCCGCCGGCGCTGGCGTCGCCCGCAGCCGTTCGAAGATCGCCAGCGACAGCGGCGTCTGGACCTCGCGGCCGGTCACCGGATCGATGCCGCCCTGGCCCTCGCCGGCGTGGCTCATGCGTCCGCCGCGGCCGTGTTCGACGCGCAGCAGCACCAGCTCCTCGGGCCGCCCCACCGGCAGCGATCGCAGCAGCAGCTCGTCGATCAGGCTGAAGATCGCCGTCGTCGGCCCGATCCCCAGCGTCAGCGACAGGATGGCGATGGCGGTGAATCCGGGCGCGCCGGCGAGGTGACGAAGCGCGGACCGCACGATACCCATGGGCAGACCTCCGCGAGCCCGGCGGAGGCCACGCTCGTCGAGGTCAGACGGCACCGGCCGGCGATCCGTTGCCGTGCCGCGGAAACGACTCCGGAGTCGTCACGGGGTGGGTTGGCGCGCGCTTTTCGGATATTCTCCGCGCATGCGCTTTGATTGGTCTGACCTCCGCGGAGCCGTGGCTGCGGCCTGCCTGCTGATTTCGAGTGGTTCCGCGTCGGCCCAGGTCGCCGCCCCATCGCAGATTCCGCCATCCTCCCCGGGTCAGAGCCCGGCTCGAAGTCCGGCGACGCCGCCGACGGTCACTCCACCGCCGGCCATCGCCCCGGCGCCCGGCGCGGCCGATCGGCTCGCCATCCCGGCGACCGACGACGGGCTGCCCGGCACCGGGCCGATCCGCCGCATGGAGTGGTTCCAGAGCCTGTGGAAGCAGCGGCGCACGCTGTGGTCGACGCAGGTGCAGCGCGATCAGGGCGCGGTGGTGTTCCTCGGCGACTCGATCACGCAGGGCTGGGGCCTCGGCCTCGGCGCGGTGTTCCCCGGCGTCAAGGTCGCCAACCGCGGCATCAGCGGCGACACGACCCGCGGCGTGCTCATCCGCCTGAAGGAAGACGTCCTCGATCTCAACCCGCGCGCGGTCGTCATCCTGATCGGGACCAACGACCTCGAGGAGAAGGCGACGCCGGAGACCATCGACAGCGACTTCCGGCTGCTGATCGCCACGCTCAAGGCGCACAACCCGAAGATGCCGATCATCGCCTGCCTGGTGATGCCGAGCTCGGTGTCGATGCGGCGCCCGGCCGAGGAGATCAAGACGATCAACGCGCTGCGGATGGCGTCGATCAAGGGTGATCCGCAGGTCATCCCGCTCGACACGTGGACGCTGTTCGCCGAGAAGACCGGCGAGCCGATCCTGTCCGAGTTCCCCGACGTCCTGCACCCGAACGACTACGGCTACATCAAGTTCGCGGCCGCCCTGCGGCCGATCTTCGCCACGCTCGGCTACATCGAGACGGAGGCGGACCACTTCACCCCGGAGCCCGGGTTCGAGAGCCTGTTCAACGGCAAGGACCTGACCGGCTGGGGCCTGCGGCCGACGACCGCGGCCGACAAGGAAAGCGCGAAGCGCTGGCAGGCGTCCGATCCGAACGCCGCGGCCTGGCCGTTCGTCGACAAGACGCTGCCCTTCGACGGCAAGACGTCCAGCCCGGACGGCCGCTTCCAGGCCGTCAACGGCCGGCTCGTGGTCACGACGCCGCCGGAGGCGCGGCGCATCCAGCAGCTGTGGACGACACGCGAGTTCCCGAAGGACTTCGTGCTGAAGCTCGAGTTCCGGGCCACGCCCAACGCCGACAGCGGCGTCTACCTGCGCGGGCCGCAGCTGCAGTGCCGCGACTATGCCCTGGCCGGGCCCTTCACCAACCTGACGAAATACCGGCCTCAGGACTGGAACGAGATGGTCGTCACCGTCGCCAACGGGGTCGCCACCGCGACCGTCAACGGCGAGAAGCTCGACGTCGAGGTGAAAGTCCCGGCAACCGGGCCGATCGGCGTCGAAGGCGATCGCGGCCAGATGGAATATCGCCGCATCCGGATCAGGACGGCGAAGTAGCGCGCCGCGGCGCGTCCTCCGCGGCGGGGCCATTCTAAGATGGATGATGGCTACGAACACGGACGAGTCGGCACGCGTCGCGGTCGCCGGCGCGACCGGCTACATCGGCGCCCGCCTGGTGCCGCGTCTCGTGGCCGCGGGCTACCGCGTCCGCTGCCTGGTGCGGTCGCCGCGCAAGCTGGCCGATCGGCCATGGGCAAGCGATCCGCGCGTCGAGATCGTCACCGTCGACCTCGATGACGGGGCCGCGGTCGCCACCGCGCTGCGCGAGTGCGGCGCGCTCGTCTACCTGGTCCACGGGATGATGTCGGCGGGTCGCGATTACGCCGACCGCGATCGCGACATGGCGCGCACGGTGTCGGCCGCCGCGCACACGGCCGGCGTCGGCCGCATCGTCTATCTGGGCGGACTCGGCTCGCGCGAGACGTCGGGGCTCAGCGAGCACCTCGCCTCGCGCCGCGAAGTCGAGGAGGTGCTGGCCGCGAGCGGCGTGCCGGTCACGGTCTTCCGCGCCGCGATGATCATCGGCTCGGGCTCGGCGTCGTTCGAGATCCTCCGCTACCTGACGGAGCGCCTGCCGGTGATGATCACGCCGAAGTGGGTCAGCACACCGTGCCAGCCGATCGCGGTGCGCAACGTGCTGCACTACCTGGTCGCCTGCCTGGCCGTGCCCGACACCGCCGGCCGCACCCTCGAGATCGGCGGTCCCGACGTCGTCTCGTACGCCGACCTGATCCAGCTGATGGCCGAGGCGCGCGGCCTGCCGCGGCGGCGGATCCTGCCGGTGCCGCTGTTCACGCCGCGCATCAGCAGCCTGTGGATCCACGTCGTGACGCCGGTCGACGCCGCGATCGCGCGGCCGCTGGCCGAAGGCCTGCGCAATCCGGTTGTCGTCACCGATGCCAGCGCCGCGACGCTGATGCCGCAGCCGCTGCTGACGGTGAAGGAGTCGATCGCCCTGGCGCTCGCCGCGGAAGCACGCTCCGACGTCGAGAGCACCTGGACGGCCGCCGGGCCGATCCCCGGCGACCCCGACTGGGCCGGCGGCAAGGTCTTCGAGGATCGACGCGAGCGCTTCGTCGCGGCCTCACCCGTCGCCGTGTTCACGGCGGTGGCGACGCTCGGCGGACGGCGCGGCTGGTACCGCTACAACCGGCTGTGGCTGACGCGCGGCATCCTCGATCGCCTGATCGGCGGACCCGGCTGGCAGCGGATGCGCCGCCATCCGACCCAGCTGGCCTGGGGCGACGCGGTCGGCTTCTGGCGTGTCGCCGCCATCGATCCGCCGACGGGCCTGACGCTGCGGGCCGAGATGCGGGTGCCGGGCGACGCGATCCTCGAATTCCGGATCGAGCCGGCGCACGGCGCGGACGGCCAGGATGGCGCCACAGTGGTGCAGACGGCCCGCTTCCGGCCGCGCGGCCTGCTCGGCCTGGCCTACTGGTACAGCGTCGCCCCGTTCCACGGGGCGGTGTTCGCCGGGCTCATCGACGGCATCGCGCAGGCCGCGCTGACGCCGGAACCGATTCCGGCAGCGGGCGCCGTCAGCGACTGACGCGCGCCTGGGCATCAGCGGCCGGGCGCGTAGTCGTTGGCGTAGGCGTAGATGCCGGGGTCGACGAAGTCGAAGAGGTAGCGCCCTTCGCCGTCGCTCAGCCGATCGACGGCCACCCCGGTGGCCTGGTTGGTCAGCTTGACGCTCACACCGGGCAACGCCGCTGGCTGGTGTCGACGACCCGCCCCTGCACGCGGGCGCGGTAGTCCTGCGCGAGCGCGGGCACGGCCGACAGTCCGAGACCGGCGATCACGCCAATCACTGCGAGAAGTCTCCTGACCTGCTCCCTTTCAGCGGCCCATCCAGCCGCCATCCACCACGAGGACGTGCCCGTTGACGTAGTCGGAGGCCGGCGAGGCGAGGAAGATCGCGGCGCCGGCGAGATCCTCCGGGGTGCCCCAGCGCCCGGCAGGAATGCGTTCGGTGATCTGGCGATTCCGCACCGCATCCGCGCGCAGCGGCGCGGTGTTGTCGGTCTCCATGTAGCCCGGGGCGATGGCGTTGACGTTGATGCGGTGCGCCGCCCACTCGTTCGCGAGCGCCTTGGTCAACTGCATGACGCCGCCCTTGGCGGCGGCGTAGCCGGGGACCGTGATGCCGCCCTGGAACGAGAGCAGCGAGGCGATGTTGACGATCTTGCCGCCCTGGCCGCGGTCGATCATGTGGCGGCCGGCGGCCCGGCACAGGCGGAAGATGCTCGACAGGTTGACCTCGAGGACGGTGTCCCAGTCGTCGTCGGGATGCTCGACCGCCGGCCGCCGCCGGACCATGCCGGCGTTGTTGATCAGGATGTCGAGGCGGCCGTGCGCGGCGATCGCGTCGGTCATGAGCCGCTCGGCCGCGGCGCGATCGGCCAGATCGGCCGTCAGCGTCGGCGGCCGTCTTGCCGGTGGCTGCCGCGATCGCGGCGGCCGTCGCGGCGGCCGGCTGCGCGCTCGCGTGCAGGATGACGTCGGCGCCGGCGGCGGCGAGGCCCGCCGCCATGCCGGCACCGAGTCCTCGAGAGGCGCCGGTCACCAGGGCGACCTTGCCATCGAGCCGGAAGCGATCGGGCGCCGGCGACGCCGTGCTCATTTCGTCGCCCGGGCGGCGTCGAGCCCGGAGGGCGTGGCGGCAAAGTCCGGGTGGACGTTGACCACGCCGTACTGGCGGTCCTTCTCCTCGGTGTGGGCCGCCATCATCCACAGGAAGTTGATCGATCCGCCCGGCGCGGCGACGTTCGGGTGGTAGCCCTTCGGCATGAGGACGATGTCGCCCTCGCGCACGATGGTCGCGACCTCCGGCTCGCGCGCTTCCGTGTAGAGCAGCTGGACGCCGAACGCCGGCGCCGGCATGTCGATGTAGAGATAGGCCTCCTCGAGCATCGCCGCGTGCTCGTGCGGCGGCCACGACGTCCAGTTGCCCGGCTCGCTGAAGGTGACGCCGGCCATGATCCGGCCGGCCTGGACGTTCTTGCCGATCAGCACGTTGAGGTCGCGCTTCGCCGTCGGGCCGCCGGCGGCGACGTGCAGCGACGGATCCCGCTGCACGGCGGCGAAGCGGACGACCTGCACCGGGTGGCGACCGCTGACAGCGGCCGAGATCTCGGCGAGATCGCAGCCACCGGCGCCGGCGCTCACTTCGACGGCGGCGTCGCGCGGTGCATAGATCGCGTCGTAGCGGTCGAGCGTGACGCGCGATCTCGCCGATGGCGATCGTCGCGACGCCGCGCAGGCAGACGAGCGCCGTCTCCCGATCCCCGGTGTCGAAGCGGACCGGGGTGTCGGCGCCGTCGAGGATGATCCGGCCGTAGTGCAGGTGCCGCATCACCGGCCCGGCGGTGACCGCCTCGGTCCGGCCTGTGCGGCTCGCGGTGTTGCGGACCACGCAGGTGGTCGGGGCCAGCGTCTCGGTCGTCATCGGCATCGTCGCTCCTTCTGTTTCAGGCCGCGCGCCTCGGATCAGCGCCACCACCGGCGCGGCGAAGGCCGGCGCCGCCACCAGCGCCGCCGCGCCGTGCAGCCGCGGATGCTCGTGCACCGGCACCGGACGCAGCTCGGTTTCCGCGGCGGCGGCGGTCACCGTGCGCTCGACCAGGGCCGTGCGGACGGTGCCGGCAATGAGATCCCAGGCGGCGGTGATCTCGCCGCCGACGTAGATGCACGTCGGATTGACGGCGTTGACGATCGAGGCGAGCCCGAGCCCGAGATAGCGGGCCGTCGCCGCCAGCGCGGCGATCGCCTTGGCGTCGCCGCCACGCGCCCGCGACACCAGATCGTCGATGGTGAAGCTGCGGTGCGCCGCGTCCTTCGGGCCGGCGGCCTCGAGCGGGCGGCCGAAGTAGCGCTCCAGCGTCGCCCGGTTCGAGATGTACGCTTCCCAGCAGCCGTTGGCGCCGCACGAGCAGCGCGGCCCGTCGAGCGACAGCGGCACGTGCCCGAACTCGCCGGCGATGTTGTGCCGGCCGCGCAACAGCTCGCCGTTCATGATCACGCCGACGCCGATGCCGTCCGAGACGCTGACGAACACCAGCTCGCTCGGGATCGACACCGCGTCAGCGCGCAGCGACCACATCTGCGCGAGAGCGCAGGCCCGGCCGGAGTTCTCGATCTGCGACCGGCAGGCCCGTCGCCGCCGCCAGGCCATCGCGCAGGTGGACGTCGCGCCATCCGAGGGTCGGCGCATGCAGCACCCGCATCGTGGCGTGCTCGACCATGCCCGGCACCACGACGCCGACGCCGGCGCAGGACTCGACGTCGGGATGCTCCGCCAGCAGTTTCTTGATGCCGGCGGCGAGCACCTCGATCATCGCCTTCGGCTCGCGCCGGGTCGGGAGCGAGACGATCCCGGCCAGGGGCTTGCCGAGGAGGTCGGCGAGCATCAGGAACGTCTGGCTGGCCCGGATGTCGGCGGCGACGACGGCGCGGCTCCGCGAGTCGATGTAGAGGAACGTCGGCTTGCGGCCGCGCACCGTCTCGCCGGTCGCGCCCTCGAAGATCAGCTTCCGGCCCAGCAGATCGTTGACGATCAGCGTGACCGCCGCCCGGCTCACGCTCATCGTCCGGGCCAGATCTGCGCGGGAGATCGGCTGGTGCGTGCGGACCAGGCTCAGGACGATGCGGCTGTTGATGTCCCGGCTGGTGCCGCGATGCGCGATGCGGAACTTCGAGGGGTTGATACGGCGCATTTGTCAAACGGCGCAACTAGACGTGCGCGGTCAACTCGCCGTTGACAGCCATTCCGAGCGCCATTGGAAGAATGGCGGCGATCCTAACCGAGGCCGTTTGTTTAATCAAGATACAAATACCGGACGAGGAACGACGTGCGTGGGGCCGGGACGCCGGCCGCCGCAGCCGGCCGTTCCACTCAGACCTCGGGAATCGCCGGCGCCGCCAATCGGGTACGCTTGACGATGCCTCGGACCGCCCGGCTCCGCCCCCTCGCGTTCGTCGCCGCCTCCCTGCTCCTGGCTGCGTGCCGAAACGACGCCCCGAAGGGCGAGGCTCCCGGCCCCGCGACCACGCCCCCCGCATCGCCGATCGCCGTCAACGAGGCCTGGCGCGCCAAGCACGAAAGCGACTATCGGCGCGACTGGGTCAGCATCGCCGGCCTGTTCCCACTGAGGCCCGGCGCCAACACCGCTGGCAGCGCCGCCGGCAACGCCATCGTCCTGCCGGGTTCCGTGCCGGCGAAGGTCGGGACGCTTCACCCTCAGCGGCACGACGGTGCGGTTCGCGCCGGCAAGCGGCGTGACCGTCCTGAAGAAGGATCAGCCGGTGACGGCGGAGACCGAGCTGCGTGACGACAGCGCGCCGGGCGCCGACGAGCTCACGGTGGGCACCGTGCGGCTGGTCGTGCACGTCAGCGGCGGATCCCGGTCGCTGCGGGTGAAGGATCCGGACGGTCCCCTGGCCAAGGACTTCCGCGGGTTCACGTGGTTCCCGATCGACCTGTCGTATCGCGTCGTCGGCCGCTTCCGGCCCGACCCGGAGCCGAAGCAGGTCCAGGTGGCGAACACCTACGGCGACATCGACACCTTCACGACGCAGGGCGTGGTCGAATTCCCGCTCCAGGGCCGGACGCTGCGCCTGCGGCCGTTCACGACCCGGCCGAAGCGCTTCTACATCGTGTTCAAGGACACCTCGAGCGGATCGGAGACCTACGAGGCGGCGCGCTTCCTCTACGCCGACCTGGCCGACGACGGCACTGTCGTGCTCGACTTCAACCAGGCCTACAACCCGCCGTGCGCGTTCAACCCGTACACGACGTGCCCGATCCCGCTGAAAGAGAACAACCTGCCGATCAAGGTGCTGGCCGGCGAGAAGGCCTACCCGGTCAAGGTGCTGCTCCCGGGCGCTGACGCCGGGCTCTAATCGTGCCGCCGTGCGTCATCAGATACCGGACACGGGATGCGGGAAGTACGGCGCCTCGAGGGCGGCGAGTTCCTCCGGGGACAGACGCAGCGTCAGCGCAGCGATCGCGTCGTCGAGATGCCCGACCCGCGAGGCGCCGACGATCGGTGCGGTCACGCCGGCCTTCTGGATCACCCACGCCAGCGCGACCTGCGCTCGCGGCACGCCGCGGGCGGCGGCGACCATGGCCACGGCGTCGATGACGGCACGATCCCCGTCGACCGCGGCCGTGTAGAGCCGCTTGCCGACCTCGTCGGTCTCCTCGCGCGCCGACGTCTCGCGCCAGTCGCGGGTCAGCCGGCCTCGGGCCAGCGGGCTCCACGGGATCACGCCGATCCCTTCGGCGCGGCACAGCGGCAGCATCTCGCGCTCTTCCTCCCGATAGAGCAGGTTGACGTGGTTCTGCATGGTGACGAACCGCGTCCAGCCGTGGCGCGTGGCCACCTGCAGCGCCGTCGCGAACTGCCAGGCGTACATCGACGACGCGCCGATGTAGCGCGCCTTCCCCGCCTTGACCACGTCGTGCAGCGCTTCGAGCGTCTCCTCGATCGGCACGCGATCGTCCCAGCGGTGGATCTGGTAGAGGTCGACGTAGTCCATGCCGAGCCGCCGCAGGCTGGCGTCGATGCCCTGGAAGATCGCCTTGCGCGACAGGCCCATCGCGTTCGGACCCGGCGTGCCGGTCGGGAAGAACACCTTGGTGGCGACGACGATGTCGTCGCGGCGCGTCATCTCGCGCAGCAGGCGGCCGGTGATCTCCTCGCTGGTCCCGTCGGAGTAGCTGTTGGCCGTGTCGAAGAAGTTGATGCCGGACTCGACCGCCTGCCGGATGATCGGCCGGCTCTTGTCCTCGTCGAGCGTCCACGGGTGCGTGCCGCGATCGGGCACGCCGAACGTCATGCACCCCAGGCACAGGCGAGAGACCTCGACGCCGGTGCGTCCCAACTTCACGTACTGCATGCCGCATCGTCCGTGGCACCGCCCGGCGCCGTCAAGCGGGGCGCTGCCGAGGCGCCGTCCGTGTGCGCCCGAACCCGGCCTGGAGATAGGCCTTCGGCTCGGCCGCGGCGAGTGTCGTCGACGCACTCAGGGCAAAGGCCATGAGAGACACCTTGACCATGCGGCGCTACTCCTTCATCGGGAAGAACCAATGGACGTAGCCGCACTGGCTGCAGACGACGCAGTCGCAGGTGGGCGCCGTCCATTCGATGCCGAACGGCATGTGGACTCCCTCGCACCCGGTCAGACGGCGGACATCAGCACGCCGCCGTCGACCCGCAGCGCCGCGCCGTTTGTCGCCGACGACAGCGGGCTGCAGACGTAGGTGACCATGCTCGCCACCTCCTCGATGGTCGCGAAGCGGCGCAGCAGCGACGTCGGGCGCGCCGTCTTGAAGAAGTCCGCTTCGGCTTCCTCGAACGGACGGCCGCCGCTCAAGGCGGCGACGAAGTCCTCGACGCCGTCGGACCGCGTCGGCCCGGGCAGCACGGCGTTGACGGTCACGCCGGTGCCGGCGCACAACTGGGCGAGCCCGCGCGATACGGCGAGCTGCGCCGTCTTGGTCATGCCGTAGTGGATCATCTCGGTCGGAATCTGGACGGCGCTCTCGCTGCTGATGAAGACGATGCGGCCCCAGTTGCGCGCCTTCATGCCGGCCAGTACCAGCCGGCTCAGACGCACGCCGCTGAGGACGTTGACCTCGAAGAAGCGGCGCCAGTCCTCGTCCGGAATCTGCTCGAACGGCACTGGCTCGAAGATGCCGAGGTTGTTGACCAGGATGTCGGGCTCCGGGAACGCGCGCACCAGCGCCTCCGCGACGTCGGCCTTCGAGAGGTCGCCGGCGAAGGGGTGCAGCACGGCGTTCGGAACCGACGGCTCGAATCGCCTCGACCGCGGTGGCGACCGACGCCTCGGCTCGCCCGTTGACGACGACGCGCGCGCCTTCACGCGCCAGGCTGGTCGCGATGGCATGGCCGATGCCCTTGCTGGAGCCGGTGACGATGGCGAGCTTGTCGCGGAGCTGAAGGTCCATGGTGCCATTGTCCGTCAGGACCCGCACGTCACGACAGCCACGCAGCGCGCCGCCTCATCGGCCGTTCTGCGCTACCGTGAGGCGATGTCGTCCCTGCCCCACCGACCGTCGCGGGCCGCCCTGGTCCGTCGCCTCGCCCGCAACGGCGCCATCGTCGGCGGATTGATCGCCGGCGCCCTGGCCATCGGGGCGGCCGGCTATCACTATCTCGACGGCCTGCCGTGGCTCGACGCGACCTTGAACGCCGCGATGATCCTCACCGGCATGGGGCCGGTCGACCGCATGGACTCGCCGCCCGGCAAGCTGTTCGCGATCGTCTACTCGCTCTTCAGCGCGGTGTTCTTCCTGACCATGGTCGCGGTGCTGCTCGCGCCGGCCGTCCAGCACTTCCTGCACCGCTTCCACCTCGAGCTGGATGAACGGCGCGAGGCGCGGGCACGGCACACACGCGAAGGGTGAGCCGCTACCCAGGGTCGTCGATCGGCATGACGCTGGCCGGTGACGCAGCGCCACGCGGTCACGCGTCACCCTCGACTGCCGCCGCTCGACGCAGGTCGAGCAGGTCCGGCGCCGCGGCGTCCAGCCGTGCCTCGAACGCCGGCCAGCCATGGCTGCGCACGTAGGCGGCCTCGCTGCGGGTGATCGGCACGAGCCAGATGGGCACGAATGGCTCCGGAAACCCGCCGAACTCGCCCAACGCCATCGGGATAGCAGGTGGGCACCGTGCAATAGAGGGCTTCCATCTCCGACGCCGCGAAGAAGCGCCCGGCTGGACCGAAGACCGTGCCGCGCGCCGGAGCGGCATGGGTCGGCAGGCAGCGGTCGGCGATGTCCGCCAGGAGCGACAGCGGGTTGAAGGATGCGACGAACTCGTCGTGACAGGCGATGACGAACTCCAGCCTGCACGCCCGTGCCGCTGGCCTGATCGAACACGTGGTGGGTCAGGCCGAGCGTCATGAAGGTCGCCGATCCCGGCCTCGGGCAATCCGCGAACCGCACGCCCTGTACGCCGTCGCACAACCGGCAGCCGCCGGTGATCGGGCCAAGTTGCGCCTCGAGGTGGTCGATGAACGACGGCATCGGCCCTGGCGATCCCTGCGTCAGGCCGGTCCGTCAGCCAGCGAGGACAAGTGGGTCAGCACACAGACCCAGCGGCCGTGGTCCTTGACGAACACACAAGAGGCGCGCTCCGTCAGCAGGAAGGGCGAGCCGCGAAAGCGGCCTCCCGACGTACCGCTCGCGACGGTCACCGCCGTCTGCCCGTAGGCGCGGACCTGCATGTCCCGTGTGGTCATGACGTCGTGACTCAACTCGCCGGACGCGATCAGCGCCAGGAACCGCTCCCTGCCATCCACGCTGCCGTCCGATCCGACGATGACCCACTCCTCCGCCATGAACGCTCCGATGGCGTGCGGATCATTGCCGATCATGGCCTCGTCCCAGCGCGCAACCAGGTCCCGAATCTCTCGCTCCGTCGTCGCTTCCATGTGTCCCGTCCCTCGTCAGGCGGCGGCCCGGCGCAGCCCGCGCAGATAGCGAACGCCGAGAAGGGCCACGAGCGTGAGGACCACCACCGCAGGGACGACGAGTCCGCCGTCCGGAACGAGGAACCTCGCCGGAAGGAGCAGCAAGCCGATCGCGGCAACGAAGCTCACGGCGGCGAGGCGGGAACGTCGCCACGTCAGGATGGCGGTGACGATATACGTGAAACCCCAGGTCAGGGCGAGCAGCGCCATGAGGGGCGACGTGCCGGCCGTCCTTGGCCAGGCGGCCCAGGATGCGTAGAGCCCGGCCAGACCCACCACGAAAAAGACCCCTGCGAGCAGCGTCGCTCCACGCGTTCTCTTCGGCATCACTCTTCCTCATATCACGGTGCGCGGGTGCCCTGGGACGCGCTCGAGGCAATCGCTCTATGAAGCCCAGACCAGCGCGTGGACCGTGAGCGCTGTGACCCACTCCGCCGCCAGGGACGCCACAAGAGCCAGCGCGAAGAGCGCGATTCGCCCGACGCCCCTCCAGCGCTCACGGCTGATGACGCAGTAGGGCACGATCACGAACCATGCGAGCATCAGGAACCAGCCCATGTCCATCGGCCAGTGCACACGATGGGCCCGGCAGTAGCTCCAGAACCAGACAGCGACGCTCATGAAGAGCCACACGTTCGCGAGCAGGTGGAGAGCCGGCGGTGCGTCGCGATCCAGGCCCGAGTAGACGCCCTCCGCCATCCGTGGGACGAAGACGGCCGCCGCCAGCATGGACGAGGGCCATGACGACGCCCATAGCCGGGGGCGATGATCGGCCCGTCTACGTCCTGACGTGAAGGAGCGAGAGCACGAGCTGGCACCGCTCGGCGACCGGCACGTTGGGCAATGGCGTGACGTCGTAGCCACACGCGCCGTACCACGCGGCCAGCGCGTCGTAGACGCGCACGGCGTGGCTGAACGGGTGGTCGCGCTCCTCGTCGTTGACGTAGATCGCCTCCCACGGCGGAAGGAAGATGGCGACGCGATGGTAGGGATGGTCGGCGGCGAGCGCGGCGACTTCGGCCCGGCGCTCCGGTGCCGCATGCGACACCATCAGCAGGGCGTCGATGACCCCACGGTCGAAGAAGGTGAGCCCTTCCCCGCCATGCTGGTTGTACAGCTCGATCTCGCGGTGCAGCACCGCGTCCGCGAACTCCAGCGGCGGAGGCCGCGGGCTCAGCCCGCGGGCCCGGCGGGCGCGAATGATGGCGCGCGGCGTGTCGTCGACGGTGGCGAAGCCGAGGCGGCTGAGCTCGTTCAGCAGGGCCGTCTTGCCGGCGCCCGGTCCACCTGTGATGACGACTCGCATGGGTTGAGGGTACGCGCTCCTCGCAGGCCTTATCCTCGTAGTCCCTACGGACTGGCCACGCGCGGCGCCCGGCGATCATGGCCTCCCGCCGTAGCCACGATCGACACGATACCCCCATATTCCACCAGGACACCGAGGGGCGGCAACTCGAGTCTCACGCGGATGCGGATTCCCTGCGGTGTGTCGTGTCCCGTCGCCGTGACACGCGGGCTGAAGAACGGAGGCAGCGGGATGCCCAGCGCCGTCGACCGCACGCTTCGAATCGGGAGCGCGCTGTCGTCTCCCTCCACGGCCCACGCTGCCCGCGGGTTTGTGGCTACTCCAGCGCCAGCGGCATGTCGCGCTCCTCGGCCTCGCGCCTGCAGGTGCGGGTGGCGCATCAGGACGCGGGCGCAGGCGTTCCAGCGCAGGATGGCGTCGTCGTTGTCGGCCGGGCGCGTGGCCTCGGCCTTCTCGAACCAGTCCATCGCCTCGCGCAGCCCGTCGTAGGCCGAGAAGCCGGCGCTGACGCCGCCGTGTTCGAGCTGGGCCAGGGCGCGGCGCTCGGCGAGGATGCCGGCGTAGTAGGCGCGCTCGTACTCGGTCGGCAGGCCGGGCAGCAGCGTCCGGGCCCGGGCCATCGCCGCCGCCTGCTCGGCGCCGGCGAACTCGTCCGACAGCGCCAGGATCAGCGCGACGCGCGCCGCGCGCGTTGTCCGGCTCGACGCGCAGGACGTCCTCGCAGATGCTCGCCGCCTGCATCGGCTCGTTGAGCAGCCGATAGCGCTCGGCCTTGGCCAGCGCCGCCGGGATCGCGTTCTTCGAGAGCGGCTTCAGATCGAACATGACAGCCTCCTGCAGGCTCCGGAGTGCGCGCCGTCGACTCCGAGTCGCAGTCGGCGCTCAGCCCCGGAACATCTTCAGCAGCCGCGTCACCGGATCGTAGAACTCGTCGACGACCCGCTCCTTGAGCGGGATGATGGCGTCGTCGGTGATCGTGATGTGCTCGGGGCACACCTTGGTGCAGCACTTGGTGATGTTGCAGTAGCCCGAGCCCATCGCGTCCTTGACCTCGCGGATGCGATCGGCGGTGTCGAGCGGGTGCATCTCGAGCGCGGCGACGTAGGTCAGGAAGCGCGGGCCGACGAACTCGTCGTGCTTGCTGGTGGTCGCGCAGCACGTGGCAGACGTCCTGGCACAGGAAGCACTCGATGCACTTGCGGAACTTCTGGACGCGGTCGATGTCCGACTGCTGCATCCGCCAGGTGCCGTCCGGCGCGTCCGGCTGGCGCGGCTTGAACGGCTTGATCTTCTGCTTGACGCGGAAGTTCCACGAGACGTCGGTGACCAGATCCCTGATCAGCGGGAAGGCCCGCATCGGCTCGACCGTCACCGGCTGCGTCAGGTCGAGCGTGTTCAGCCGCGTCATGCACATCAGCCGCGGGTTGCCGTTGATCTCGGCCGAGCACGAGCCGCACTTGCCGGCCTTGCAGTTCCAGCGGCAGGCGAGGTCGCTGGCCGATTCGGCCTGGATCTGGTGCACGGCGTCGAGGACGACCATGCCCTCGGAGACCTCGGTCCGGTAGTCGGTGAACGAGCCGGTCGGCGGCGCCGACTTGCCGTCGCCGGCGGGATTGCCCTCGCCGCGCCAGATGCGGAACGTCGCTGCGGCCATCAGTTCACCATCTCCTCGATGACCTGCTTCAGCTCGGCCGGCAGCTCGGGGATCGGCACGCGCTCGACCTGCATGCCGCCGCCGGTCTTCTTCAGCACGATGTTGCAGGCTGCCGAACGTCTTGTCCTTGTCCGGGAAGTCCTCGCGGAAGTGGCCGCCGCGGCTTTCCTTGCGCTCGATGGCGGCGCGGGTGATCGCCTCGGACACGATCAGCAGGTTGCGCAGGTCGATCGCCGTGTGCCAGCCGGTGTTGTACTCGCGGTGGCCGGCCACGCCGACCCTGGCGGCGCGCGCCTTGAGCGCCTCGAGCTTCACCAGCGCCTGCTGCATCTCGTCCTCGCGGCGGACGATGCCGACCAGGTCCTGCATCATCTCCTGCAGGTCGTGCTGCACGACGAACGGGTTCTCGCCGGTCGGCCGATCGAACGGCGCCAGCACGTCGCCGATGGCGCGCTCGACGGCGCCGTCGTCGACCCTGGCGGCGCGTGCCGTCGCGGGCGTGCTTGGCCGCGTACTCGCCGGCGCGCTTGCCGAAGACGAGCGAGATCCGACAGCGAGTTGCCGCCGAGGCGGTTGGCGCCGTTGATGCCGGCGGCGCACTCGCCGGCGGCGAACAGGCCGGGAATCGTCGACATCTGCGAGTCGCCGTCGACGCGGATGCCGCCCATCACGTAGTGCGTGGTCGGCCCGACCTCCATCGGCGTCGTGGTGATGTCGATGTCGGCCAGCTCCTTGAACTGGTGGTACATGCTCGGCAGCTTCTTGCGGATGTGCTCGGCCGCGTTCGGGCAGCTTCTCCTTGATCCAGGCGATGTCGAGAAAGACGCCGCCGTGCGGGGAGCCGCGCCCGGCCTTGACCTCGCGGTTGATGCAGCGCGCCACGTGATCGCGCGTCAGCAGCTCGGGCGGCCGGCGCGCGCTCTTGTCGCCCTGGGTGTAGCGCCAGCCCTCTTCCGGATCGGTCGCCGTCTGCGGCTTGTAGTTGTCCGGGATGTCGTCGAACATGAAGCGGCGGCCTTCGCTGTTCGTCAGGATGCCGCCCTCGCCGCGCACGCCCTCGGTGACCAGGATGCCCTTCACCGACGGCGGCCACACCATGCCGGTCGGATGGAACTGGACGAACTCCATGTCGATGAGCTCGGCGCCGGCCGCGTAGGCCAGCGCGTGCCCGTCGCCGGTGCCCTCCCAGCTGTTGCTGGTGATGCTGAAGGCGCGGCCGAGGCCGCCGCAGGCGAGGATCAGCGCCTTGCACTGGATCACGTGGAAGCGGCCGCGCTCGCGGTCGTAGGCGACGACGCCGGCGACGCGGCCGTCGTCGAGCAGCAGCGACACGACGGTGTGCTCCATCAGCACCGTCGCGCCCTTGTGGATCGTGTGATCCTGCAGCGTGCGGATCAGCTCGAGGCCGGTGCGATCGCCGACGTGGGCCAGACGCGGATAGCGATGGCCGCCGAAGTTGCGCTGCAGGATGCGGCCGTCCGGCGTGCGGTCGAAGACGGCGCCGTAGCGCTCCAGCTCGCGGACGCGGTCCGGCGCTTCCTTGGCGTGCAGCTCCGCCATCCGCCAGTTGTTGACGTACTGGCCGCCGCGCATCGTGTCGGCGAAGTGGACCTTCCAGTTGTCGCGATCGTCGACGTTGCCGAGGGCCGCGGCCATGCCGCCCTCGGCCATCACGGTGTGCGCCTTGCCGAGGAGCGACTTGCAGATCACGCCGACCGAGACGCCGGCGTCGGCCGCTTCGATCACCGCGCGCAGGCCGGCGCCGCCGGCCCCGACGACGAGCACGTCGAAGCTTTGCGTCGTCGACGACCCGCATCAGAACAGTCTCCAGTCGGTCAGGACGCCCATCGAGCAGAGGCGGACGTAGAGGTCCGAGAACCCGACCGAGAAGAGGCTGCACCAGGCCCAGAGCATGTGGCGCGGTTGAGCATGCTCGACGCAGCCGTGCGCGGCCTTGCGCGATCGGCTTGTTCGGACAGCACGTCGCAGCCGCCGCCGATGACGTGGCGCAGCGAGTGGCAGCCGCCGACGTAGCGACCCGAGCAGCACACGTTGGCGGTGAGGACGAGCGTGCCGACGCCGATGCCGAAGTGCTCGACGCCGGCCGCGTCGGCGAACCAGCAGGCCTTCCAGGCGTCGTAGACCAGCACCGCGAACACGCGCGATCGTCGCGTACAGGAAGTAGCGGTGGATGTTCTGCAGGATCAGCGGGAAGCTGCGCCTCGCCGCGGTAGCCCTTGCGCGGCTCGCCGACCGCGCAGGCCGGCGGATCGGCCCAGAACGCCTTGTAGTAGGCGCCGCGGTAGTAGTAGCAGGTGAAGCGGAACCCGCCCGGGATCGGCAGGATCAGCAGCGCCGGCGAGAACGGCAGGAAGGCCGGCCACCAGCTCGGGAAGCGGCCCGAACCACGCGTGCGGCGAGCTGCCGAAGATCTCCGGCGAGTAGAACGGCGAGAGGTACGGCCCGAAGGTGTAGTGCTCGCCCTGGAACGCGGCCCACGTCGCGTAGACGATGAACGTCGAGAACCCCAGGAACACCGCCAGCGGAGTTGCCCACCACGTGTCGCGGCGTTCGGTCTGCCCGAACCCGCGGATCACCGTGGTCGCGTGCGCATGCGACATCGGTCCGTCCCCCCGTGTGACCGCCCGTGTGAACGCCGTATTGACCGGTTGAGTGCCGCTACCATACAGGCCGGCGCGCGACTTGCGCAACCGGCCGAGTTCAGCCGGGCTCGAGCCGGGCCTCGACCCGGGATCGATCGCAGATCTGCGCGTACCATGGTGGGCGTGGACTGGGTCACGCATCGCGTCGACGGCGAGCTGGGCTGCTGGACGGCGGTCGAGTGGCGGCCCGTCCACCTGCGCGGCGTGGTCGAACGGCTCTGGCACTTCACCGGTCGCACCGCGCACCCGCGCGAGCGCGTGCTCCCGACCGGCCTGCTGCAGCTCGATCGTGCACCTCGGGTCGCCGCTACGGCGTGGTGCGCGACGACGCCATCGCGCGCTGCCCGGCGCTCGTGATGAGCGGGCAGCAGACGCAGCCGGTCGTCATCCAGGCGCCCGACGGCCTGTCGACGGTCGCTCGGCATCGAGTTCACGCCGGAGGGCGCCTACCGGCTGCTGCGCCGGCCGCTGCACGACCTGGCCGGCCAGGACGTCGACCTCGGCGATCTCGTCGGACGCGAGGCCGCCGGCTGCGCCGATCGCTGCGACACCGTCGGCGCACGAGGCCCGCGCGCCTGCCTCGCCGCCGCGGCCGCGTGGATCGAGGCGCGGCTGGGCACCCGCGAGCCGTCGACCCGCCGATCGCCTGGATCGCCGGCCGGATCCGCCGCCACCGCGGCAACGTGGCCATCGGCGCGCTACGCGACACCGCCGGCGCTGTCCGCGGCCCGCCTCGCCGCCGGCTTCCGCGCGCAGATCGGGGTGACGGCGAAGACCTACGCCCGGATTCACCGGTTCCACCACGCGGCGGCCCGGCTGCGGGCGGGCCGATCGCCGATCGACGTGGCGCTCGACGCGGGCTACTACGACCAGCCGCACCTCACCGCCGAGTTCCGCGAGCTGAGCGGCCTGACGCCGGCGGCGTTCGCGGCCAGCCTCGGCTACGAGACCGGCGTCAACGTGCCCGAACTTTCTTCCAAGACCGCGGAGCGGGCGGTCGCTAGTCTGGCTCGCAGGAGATCACCATGACCCAGACCGCCTACACGACCACCCCTCACGCCCCGGCCGGACACTACACCGTCACGCCCGTACGTCATCGTTCCCGATGCCCGCGCCGCCATCGACGTTCTACATCCGCGCCTTCGGCGCCGTGCAGACCTCGCTGACCGTCGACGACACCGGCAAGGTCCGGCATGCCGAGATCCGCGTCGGCGACTCGCCGGTCATGCTGGCCGAGAGCTTCGAGTTCGGCGGCGTCTCGGCGGCCAACCCGGGCGCCATCGGCGGCCGGACCAGCATGCACCTCTATCTCTACGTGCCGGACGTCGACGCCCGGTTCGCCCAGGCGATGGCCGCCGGCGCGCGGGAAGTGATGCCGGTCACCGACCAGGCCTACGGCGAGCGGTCCGGCGGCGTGGTCGATCCGTTCGGCCACGTGTGGTGGCTGGCCACCTACAAGGGCTGAGCAGGCGCGCCGCGGCGGCCCGCGCTCAGCGGTTCAGCGGCCGGCCGCTACTTGCTCCACGGCGGCGTGACCTTGTTGCTGCGGGCGTAGGCGATCAGCTGCCCGAGGTGCTCGTGCAGGTGCGTCGTCGCGGCGATCCACAGCTGCTGCGTCGAGGTCTTCGGCCACTTCGACGGCGTCGCGAGCCTGGCCTCCGTCGTCGCCGTCATCTGCTGCTCGAGGAAGGTGAACGACGTGTCGAGCTCGGCAAGGACCTGATCGCGCGTCCGGGTCCGCTTCTCGAAGGCGCCCACGGTCTTGTAGTCCTCGCCGATGCCGGTCTCGGCCGGCGCCGAGCTGCCGGCGCCGACCGGGATGAAGTAGTTGTCGGCGGTCACGTGGATGAAGACCTCCTTGGTCGACCGCGCGCCGTCGCCCGGGCCGCCATTCCCAGGCGCTCTCCGGCATGGCCTTGGCCAGCCCGACGATCTTGCCCTTGGCCTCCTGGACGTCCTTGAGCAGGTCGCCCATCACGCCGGAGGGTGTTTGAGCGGCGGTTGGCGCGGCGCAGGGCGGCGCAGAGGATGGCTGGGGCGAGCACGCGCAAGAGTGAGTTCGACACGGGGTCCTCCTTCGGTGACGATGACCGGATGGCGATTATCCAACGGTGCGGCCACGGCCGTCGCCGAACGGGGGCGGCTTCGGTACGGGTCGGCGAGCTCACGGCCGGCCGGCGAGCTCGAACGCCCGCAGGGACGCCAGCCACGCCGCGAGCACCAGCACGTGACGCAGCCCGTTGAGGTGCGACCACCGGCACGGCTAACGCCGTCAGGCGGCCTTCTTGTTGCGCGCCGGCAGTGAGCTTCTTCAGCAGCTCCGTCTCGGCGGGGCGATACGGCGTGCCGTCGGCGCGGAACACTTCGTGGAACCACACCTCGGGTTCGCGATCCACGTACGGCTTCTTCCACGAATCCCACGGCAAGTGGGTCTGCGTCTTCCCCATCACGAGGCCCCAGTTGTAGGCGGCGATGCCGTGGCGCTCGAACACCGGCAGTGACGACTCGAAGGTGCTCTTGTTGCCCCGCGCCATGTACTCGGTGCACAGCAGCGGGCGGTTGTAGCGCTTCAGCCAGCCGATCCGCTTCTCGAGCTCCGCCGCATCGTCGTAGTTGTGGAACGAGACGACGTCGGAGTTGGCGATCTGGACACGCGCCGTCTCGGACATCTTGTCCTCGCTCGACCAGTCGCCCTGCCAGACGCCGCTGGTCAGCGGCTGCGTCGGCTTGGCGCTGCGGGCCCAGGCGAACGTCTTCGGCAGCAGCGCCAGGACGAGCTGCTGCTTGCCTTCGGGCTCCTGCGCCCGGTAGCTGCTGCCGTTGAGGTTGTCCGGCTCGTTCCACAGGTCCCACGCCAGCACGCGGCGGTCGTTGGCGAAGGCCGCGACCACGCCCTTCACGTAGGCTTCGAGGCGGGCGTGCTGGGCCGGATCCTTGAGCGCGGCGGCGCCGGGGCCCTGCACCCAGCCGGAATTGTGCACGCCCGGCTTGGGCTCGCGCTGCTTGCCCAGCTTCGGGTTCGGGTCCCACACCGAGTCGAACAGCACGAGCATCGGCTTGATGCCGTGCTTGGCGGAGATGGCGAGGAACTGGTCGATCCGCTTCGTGTAGCCGGCGGCGTCCTGCTGCCACACCAGATCGTGCAGGAAGACGCGCATGGTGTTCATCCCGATGGCCGCCGCCCAGCCGAGCTCGCGATCGATGCGCGACGGATCGAAGGTGTCCGCCTGCCACATCTCGAGCTGGTTGATGGCGCTGGCCGGCGAGTAGTTGGCGCCGACCAGCCACGGTTGGGCGCGATACCACTCGGTCGCGCGCGCCTCGGTCCACAGGCCGGCCGGTGCCGTCGGCCGTGGCGGAGCGGTGGGAGCCTGCGCGGCGATCGGGGCGGCGACGGCGGCAAGCAGGACGAAGACGAGTCTCGAGACACGTGACATAAGAGGCCTCCTGCGAGTGGGCGACTGTAGCAGAAGTATCTGTCGATGGCGGATCGACTGCGCGGCGACGTGCGCGGCGACCGGGCCGCGTTGACTTCGCCATGAGCCGGCCGTACCGTGCTCGGCAGTGCAGGGCCGCGGCGACAGTCATCAGGGACTTCGGGTCCTCATCACCAACCGCATCCTGCTGACGCGCACGGGCACCGAGGTCTACGTGCGCGACCTGGCGACGTCGCTCCTCGGGCGCGGCCACCTGCCGATCGTCTACAGCCCGCACCTCGGCGAGATGGCGGCGGAGATTCGCCGACGCACGATCCCGGTCGTCGACGATCTCGCGCAGATCGGCACGCCGCCCGACATCATCCACGGCCACCACGGGCCCGAGACGCTCGCGGCGCTGCTCGCCTTCCCGGGCGTGCCGGCGGTCGCCGTCTGCCACAGCTGGGTGGGCTGGTCGGAAGCGCCGCTCAGGTTCCCGCGGGTCGTCGCGCTACCTCGCCGTCGATCACACCTGCCGCGATCGCCTGGTGTGCGAGCACGGGCTGCCTGAAGGGCAGGTGCACGTGCGCCTCAACGCCGTCGATCTGGCGCGGTTCCCGCCGCGCCCGCCGCTCCCGCCCACCCCGGCCCGCGCCCTCGTCTTCGGCAACGCGGCCGGCGGCAGCTACCGGCAGGCGATCGAGCAGGCCTGCGCCGCCCGCGGCATCGCCGTCGATGTCGCCGGCTTCCGCGCCGACAAGGTTCTCGACCGCCCGGAGGACGTGATCGGCACCTACGATCTGGTGTTCGCCAAGGGCAAGGCGGCGCTCGAAGCCGCTGCCGTGGGCACGGCGGTGGTGCTGGCCGACGTGCGGGGGATCGGCCAGATGCTGACGACGCAGAACCTCGCCGAGCTGCGGCCGCTGAACTTCGGAAACCGATCGTTGCGCCACGCGCCGACGGTCGAGGTGATTGCACGTGAAGTGGCGCGCTACGACGCCGCGGACGCCGCCGAGGTCTCGCGCCGGATCCGCGAGACGGCCGGGCACGAGACGCTGGTCGACGAGCTGCTCGATCTCTACGCCGAGGTCCTGGCCGAGCGGGCCGGCGCCGTGGACGATCCGGCGGCCGAGCTGCGCGCCGCCGGCCGCTATCTGGAAGGGCTGGCCGGGCCGCTGCGCCAGCGCGACCTGCTGCACAGCGTGATGACAGGCCTGCTCCGACTGCCGCTCGCCGCGCGCGCGCTGCGGTGGCGCGCGGCACGCATGCGCCGCGGCCATCCCCTGCGAGAGATGTTCGACACGCTGGATCGCGACTGACGACTCCGGAGTGGTCGTGCGGACCGCTATCGGATGCCGCCGGAGTCGGCGACGACACGCGATCGTGACGGCGGCGGCGCGAACCGGACCCAGCCGTCGGCTTCGACGGTCCAGCCGAGCGCCCGCTCGTGCGCCATCAGGCGCTCCCTGAAGCGCTGCGTCACGTTGTTGGTGCCGCGTCCGACCCGGGCGCGGACGATGCCCGGACACCGCGACGCATAGGTGACGAAATCGAGCTGCATGACGACCGAATAGCCGGCCCCCTCGAACGGCGGGCTCACCGCCGTGCTGAAGCCGTGCAGGTCGGTGCCGCGCCGCTGGAAGAAGGTATGGCCGACGGCGGCAGGGCCATCGAGGTAGATCAGCCCGTCGTAGCCGAGCGCGAACATCGTCTTCACCAGCCAGCCGCCGGGCAGCCGCCGCAGCCAGCGGGTCCGCGCGGCGAACGCCCCGGACGGGTTCGGATGCGTCGCCCACCAGGCCAGGTAGTCGCGCACCGCGGCGGTCTGGTGCCGGCTGGCCAGCACCGGGGCCGGCAGCGGGCGCGGGCTGCGGCGGGCAATCGACGCGAGCAGCTCGCGCCGGAGCCCCGCCGAGCAGGCCTGCGTCGGATCGAACGCGGGCTCGATCGCGACGGGGATCGGCGTCGCGCTGGCCCGGACGCTAGCGTGGGGCATGGGCGGCGCGTCCACGGACCGCCGCCTCGATCGCGGTCCGCACCGGCAGCACGTGCCGGCGGTAGCGGATGATGTCGGTGTAGCGCCCCTCACGGACCCGAGTCTCGCCGTGACGCTCGTAGACCGGCAGCTCGCTGCTCGAAGGCGTCCGACCATCAGCGCCGTCGTCGCCGGCCGCAGGCACTCGACGGCGAACGCGACGCGGCCGAAGCGCTCGAGCGCCGCCTGCACCTCCTGCTGCAGCTCGGGATACTGCATCGCCGCGTCGATCTTGCGATCGAGGGCCGCGTCGTCGAGCCGCAGCCAGGTCGCCGCGGCCCGGCTGGCCTCGGGACAGGTATCCGGCCGGCCCTCGAGCACGAAGTCACGGTTGTCGATGACCCGCCCGGTCCGCCGGCCAGCCAGCGCCACCGCCCCGTCGACGACGAAGCGGCAGACGTCGTGCGACGGGTTGAACCCCTCGACGGCGTCGCCCGCGACGAGGTCGACGCCGGCCGTCACGAGCACATCCGCCAGCTCTTCGACCAGGTCGACGAAGACCTCGACGCGCTCCTCCAGCAGGAACTGGTAGATCGCCTTGTCGCTGAAGCGGCCGTAGAGCGGGCCCGCCCGGGCGCCGACGCGCGTGAGCACGAGATCGGTCGACGGCATCCGCGAGGACGCCGACCCGCCCGACCCTTCGGTGAGGCAGCAATAGAGCGGCTGGTTCCGCTCCATCCAATGGAACACGCGGAGCTCGTGCCCCGGATGTGCCACGACGATCGCGCTGGTGCTCACGCAGGTCCCCCGGCTCGAGACGACGCAGCGCGACCGCTCGGCTGCCGCCCGATGCGGAGCCGCCATTGTAGGGCCGACGGGCTGGCACCACGGCTTACGTGGCTCGGCCGTGCTTGCGCCACGGTGCCGAAGGTGCGACCGTGCCGAGGATGCGGAACGTGCCGCCAGCGGGGCGTGGGCGGATCGACTCGGAAGGGGCAGGAGTGGTCCGCGTCCGTGGTGCGCGCGAGCACAACCTCAAGAATGTCGACGTCGACATCCCCCGCGATGCCCTGGTGGTGTTCACCGGCGTGTCCGGTTCGGGCAAGTCGTCGCTGGCGTTCGGCACGCTCTACGCCGAAGCGCAGCGGCGGTATCTCGAATCGGTGTCGCCGTACGCGCGCCGCCTGTTCCATCAGCTCGCCGTGCCCGACGTCGACGCCATCGACGGCCTGCCGCCGGCCGTCGCGCTGCAGCAGCAGCGCGGGGCGCCGACGACGCGGTCGTCCGTCGGCAGCGTCACCACCATCTCGAACCTGCTGCGGATGCTCTACTCGCGCGCCGGCACCTATCCGGCGGGTGCCGAGATGCGGCATGCCGAGGACTTCTCGCCCAACACGCCGCAGGGCGCCTGTCCGACCTGTCACGGCCTCGGGCGGATCTACGACGCCACCGAGGCGTCGATGGTGCTCGACGATCGCCTGACGATCCGCGAGCGCGCCATCGCCGCCTGGCCGCCGGCCTGGCATGGCCAGAACCTGCGCGACATCGCCGTCACGCTCGGCTACGACGTCGACACGCCGTGGCGCGACTCTGCCGCGCAAGGACCGCGACTGGCTGCTCTTCACCGACGAGCAACCGACCGTGCCGGTCTACGCCGGCTTCACGCCGGCCGAAACGCGCCGCGCCCTCAAGCGCAAGACCGAGCCCAGCTACATGGGCACCTTCACCGGCGCCCGCAAGTACGTGCTGCAGACGTTCGCCACCACCGAGAGCGCGGCGATGAAGAAGCGCGTCGCGCGCTACCTGATCGGCGCCGACTGCCCCACCTGCGAGGGCCGGCGGCTGCGCCCGGAGGCGCTCGCGGTCACGTTCGCCGGCCTCGACATCGCCGGCATGTCGCGCCTGACCCTCGCGGCGCTCCTCGATCGGCTGCGGCCGTACGCGCAGGGCACGGCACAGGCGCTGGCCACGCTGCCGCGGCATCACCCGGAACAGGCGGTGGTGGCCCAGCGGATCGGCGAGGACCTCGTGGCCCGGCTCGACGTGATGCTCGAGCTCGGGCTCGGCTACCTGACGCTGGAGCGCAGCACGCCGACGCTGTCTCCCGGCGAGCTGCAGCGCCTGCGCCTGGCGACGCAGGTGCGGTCGAACCTGTTCGGCGTGGTCTACGTGCTCGACGAGCCGTCGGCCGGCCTGCATCCCGCCGACACCGAGGCGCTGCTGCGGGCCCTCGACCGGCTGCGGGCGGCCGGCAACTCGCTCTTCGTGATCGAGCACGAGCTCGACGTCGTGCGCCACGCCGACTGGATCGTCGACGTCGGGCCCGGCGCCGGATCGGACGGCGGCGAGATTCTCTACAGCGGGCCGCCGGCGGGACTGCGCGACGTCCGCGCGCTCGGTCACGCGCCGCTATCTCGCGCCGTCGGCGTCGCCGCAGGCGCGGACACCGCGGACGCCGCGCGGCTGGCTGCGGCTGGCCGGCGTGACCCGGAACAACCTGCGCGACCTCGACGCGTCGTTCCCGCTCGGGGTGATGACGGCGGTCACCGGCGTCTCGGGCTCGGGCAAGTCGAGTCTCGTCAGCCAGGCGCTCCTCGACCTGGTCGTCGCCCATCTCGGCCACGCCCGCACCGACGGCGACGGCACGGGCGACAGCGGTGGGCCGCTCGACCTGGATCGGCCGTCGCTCGTGCCGACCGGCGGCCGCATCGAGGGCGGCATGGACGGACTGCGCCGCCTGATCTGCGTCGATCAGAAGCCGATCGGGCGCACGCCGCGGTCCAACCTGGCCACCTACACCGGCCTCTTCGACCACGTCCGCAAGCTGTTCGCGGCGACGAGGACGGCGCGGGCCCGCCGCTACGACGCCGGGCGCTTCTCGTTCAACGTCGCCAAGGGCCGCTGCGAGGGCTGCGCCGGCGAGGGGTTCGTGATGGTCGAGCTCCTGTTCCTGGCCAGCGTCTACACGCCGTGCCCGACCTGCCACGGCGCCCGCTACAACGCCAAGACGCTGGAGATCCGCTACCGCGACCGGACCATCGCCGACGTGCTCGCCATGACCGTCGACGAGGCCGCCGCGTTCTTCGACGACGAGCCGGCGCTCCGCGGCCCGCTCGGCGTCCTGCGACAGGTGGGCGTCGGCTACCTGCGCCTCGGCCAGCCGGCCACCGAGCTGTCGGGCGGCGAGGCGCAGCGCATCAAGCTGGCGACCGAGCTGCAGCGCACCGGCCGCGGCGAGTCGCTCTACGTGCTCGACGAGCCGACCACCGGCCTGCATCCGGACGACGTCGAGAAACTGCTCGTCCAGCTCGACGGCCTGGTCGACGCCGGCAACACCGTCATCGTCGTCGAGCACGACATGCGCGTCGTCGGCGCCAGCGACTGGGTGATCGACGTCGGCCCCGGCGCCGGCGACGAGGGCGGACGCATCGTCGCGGCGGGCCCACCGCGGGCGATCGCCGGCGCGGCCGGCAGCCGCACCGCGCCGTACCTCCGCCGGGCCCTCGAGCCGGTCGTCAGACCGGCGGGCGCTTCGGCTGCGGGCCGTAGACGATGACGCGCTCGAGGAACAGCGACGCGCCCGGCGGCAGCGGCCGCATCTTCACCCGCACGGTGTGCGGCCCTGGCGCCAGGTTGTAGCGCCAGAACGGCACGAAGCGTCGCTTCGCCAGGGTGGTCGGCAGCTCGACGACCTCCGGCGGCCTGGCCGTCGACGGACACCTCGGCGACGACCACGACGTCCGCCGCCGGCTCGACACGGGCGCTGCCCTGCACGACGAAGCCGACTCCCTCGAAGGTGAACGTCGTCTCGTCGGTGACGCGCCGGCGCAGCACCTGCTCGGCGACCGGGAAGTGGCCCTCGAAGTTCTGCTCGACCTTGCACCGCGGCGATCGGCTGCGTGGCGATCTCGACGCGGTCCGCGTGCACCGCGCCGCCGTCGCGGACGATCTGCGCCTGCGCGTGCTTCAGGCTCAGCGTGTAGGCGTCGTTCAGGGAGAGCCCGGCGTAGGGGAAGGGCCTGGCCTCGATGGCCGACAGCCCCTGCATCCAGAAGGCCGGGATCTTCGAGTAGCCGAGCATGGTGCCGAGGATGCCGGCCGCCGACGACGGATTGCAGTCGGAGTCCTGGCCGGCGCGGGTGGCGATGGCGATGGTCTTCGTCATGTCGCCCTGGCCGTAGAGCAGGCCGAGCACGACGTAGGCGGCGTTGAGTCGCGCGTCGATGTTGAAGGCCGCGAAGACGCCGTCGGCGCAGCCGATGTCCTCGGCCCACTGCTTCTGGATCTCGAACCAGGCGCGCTTCCAGTCGTCGGGGTGCTGCGCGTGCAGGGCGATGACGCCCTCGATGGTCTGGCGGAAGCGGGTGCCCGCCGGGATCGCCTTCAGGCTCTCGGTGACGATCGCCTTGATGTCGTCGCGGACGAACGCCTGCGAGTACATCGTGGCCACGTAGACGCCGCCGTACCAGCCGTCGCCGGAGTTCATGATGTGGCCGACGCGATCGGCGAGGCCGGCGGCGGCGCGCGGCAGGCCGGGCGACATCAGCCCGATGAAGTCGGCCTCGATCTGGAAGTCGATGTCGTCGGCATCCGGGTTGTTGAGCCAGTGGCCCGAGGCTGGCGGCGCCATCCCGCGCAGCAGGTTGTAGCGGGCCATCTGGTTGGCGTGCCACAGCTGGTAGCCCGCCTTGGCGAACGCATCGGCGAAGCGCGTGGCCGGCGCGTCGATGCCGTGCGCTTCGATCACGTTGACGAAGGTGAGGTCGACGTAGACGTCGTCGTAGAGCCCCGGCGAGCGCTCGAAGGCGTCGGCGAGCAGGCCGTCCCGCCACGCGATCGGCGTGTAGTCCGGGATCATCGTGCCGTTGTAGCGGAACTCCGTCGGGCCGCCGAAGGTGACGCCGATCGTCTGGCCGGCCCAGCCGCCCTTGATCTTGTCGCGCAGGACGTCGGTCGTGATGGTGACGCGGGCCTGCGCCGCGGCGAGCGACGGCAGGGCCAGCGCGAGGATGACGGCTGCGGCAGCGGATCGCTTCATGGATGCCTCACGGTACGTACGCCGCCACGCGTCGAGGATCACGGCGGCGACGATCACGACTCCGGTGACGATGCGCTTGGCCGGCTCGGTCGCGCCGACCTGGGCCAGGCCGCTCTGCAGCACGGCGATGATCAGCACCCCGAGGAAGCTGCTGATCACCGAGCCGCGGCCGCCCATCAGGCTGGTACCGCCGATGACGACCGCGGCGACGGCCGACAGCTCGAGGCCCATGCCGCTGTTGGGATCGGCCGACTCGAGGTAGGCGAGATGGAAGACGCCGGCCAGCCCGGCGAGGGCGCCGGACACGCCGAAGACCGCCGCGACGACGGGCCTGGGGTCGATGCCGGACAGGCGCACGGCTTCGGCGTTGGTGCCGATCGCCACCAGGTAGCGGCCGAACACCGTGCGCGTCAGCACCAGCTGACCGGCGACCACCAGCAGCACGGCGCACAGGAACGCCGGCGACAGCCCGAGGCCGGGCAGCGGCGTCCCGATCGTGGCGATGCTGCCGCCGACGTAGACCGAGCGCGAGCCGGTGGCGAGGTAGGCGGCGCCGCGCGCCGACCTCGAGCATGCCGACGGTGACGATGAACGACGGGACCGCCCAGCGCACCGTGACGACGCCGTTGATCAGGCCGGCGCCGAGGCCGAGCGCGACGCAGAGCGCCATCGCCAGCGGCAGCGGCAGGCGCCACTCGACCAGCGCGATCGCCAGCACCGCGGAGCCCAGCGCCAGCACCGATCCCACCGAGAGATCGATGCCGCCGGCGATCAGCACCAGCGTCAAGCCGACCGAGATGACGGTCAGCGCCGGGATCTGGTTGGCCAGCGTGGTGAACGTGAGGCCGGTCAGGAAGTGATCGGTCGTCGCCGCGAAGAGCGCGACGAGGACGGCGAGCACGCCGACCAGGCCGAGGTACTCGGCGACGGCGCGACGGGCGCGCGTCATCGCGCCTCCGTGGCGGAGCGTGCCGCCGTGAGCGGCTGGCCGGCATACGCGCTGAACGCCGCCGCGGTGATCGCCGCCTCGTCGAACGCGTCGCGCTCGAAGGTCTGCACCAGGCGCCCGTCGGACAGCACGGCGATGCGGTCGCACAGCGCCATCAGCTCGATCAGCTCGCTCGACACGACGACCAGCGCCTTGCCGCGATCGGCCAGATCGCGCAGCGCGTCGTGGACCGCCTGCTTGGCGCCGACGTCGATGCCGCGCGTCGGCTCGTCGACGAGCAGCACGTCGGCGTCGCGAAGCAGCCAGCGGCCGATCAACGCCTTCTGCTGGTTGCCGCCGCTCAGCTCGGCGACCGGCTGCTCGAGCGACTGGCTGCGGATCGCGAACCGATCGCGGATCCCCTGCGCCGCCGCCTGCTCGCGGCGGCGTCGATCCAGCCGCGCCGCGCGAACCGCGGCAGCGCCGCCAGCGTGAGGTTGGCGCGCAGCGACAGCGTCAGGCACAGCCCCTGCGTCCGGCGATCCTCGGGCACGAAGCCGATGCCGGCGCGCACGGCGTCGCGCGGACCGCGGATGGCGAGCGGCGGGCCGTCGCCGCGGCTCACCCGGCCGGCCGCCGGCCGATCGGCGCCGACGATGGCGCGGAGCGTCTCGCTGCGCCCCGATCCGACCAGGCCGGCCAGGCCGAGGATCTCGCCGTGCCGGACCGCGAAGCCGACGTCGCAGGGCAGCCGCCGGCCGCCGGTCAGGCCGTCCACCCGCAGCGCGACCGCACCGGCTGCCCGCGGCGCGCGCGCGCTCGTCGCCCGCGCGGCGTCGCCGACCATCAGCCGCACCATCTCGTCGAGCGAGGCATCCCGGGCCGGGCGCCCGGCCACGACGCGGCCGTCGCGCAGCACGGTGATGTCGTCGCACAGCCGGCGGATCTCCTCGAGCCGGTGACTGATGTAGAGGATCGCGGTGCCCGACGCGGCCAGCCGGCGGAGGTGCTCGAAGGCGCGGGCGATCTCGGTGTCGGTCAGCGCCGCGGTCGGCTCGTCGAGGATCAGCACGCGGCACGGCTGCGCGAAGGCCGCGGCCAGCGCCACCAGCTGCTGCTGCCCGACGCCGAGGCGTCCGGCCGGCAGGTCGGGATCGAGCCCGTCGAGGCCGACGGTTCGCAGCGCCGCGATCGCCTGCGTCCGCAGGGCGGCGGCCGCGACCACGCCGGCGCGGCGCGGCAGGTCGGCGAGGAAGAGGTTCTCGGCGACGCTGAGCGTCGCGATCAGGTTCGACTCCTGCAGCACGATCTGGACGCCGGCCTGCCGCGCCTCGCGACGGCTGCGCGGCCGATACGGCTGCCCGGCCAGCGCCATCGTCCCGGCATCCGGCGTGACCAGGCCGCTCACGATCTTCGACAGCGTCGACTTGCCGGCGCCGTTGGCGCCCATCAGGGCATGGATCGCCCCGGCGGCGAGGTCGAGGTCGACGTCGGCCAGCACCGGTGCGGCGTAGCGCTTGCCGAGGCCACGCAGCCGCAGCAGCGGCTCCGGCGCCGCGGTCGTGGCGGCTCCCGCCGCCGGCCCGGTCGCGATCATTTCGCCGCCGTGATCACGTCCACCGGCGTCTGGCGGTCCTGCGGCGCGGTCTCGCCCTTCAGGATGCTCAGCGCGAACTCGATGCCGTAGACGGCGAGCTTGTCGCCGTGCTGATCCGCCGTCGCCGCCAGCCGGCCTTCCCGGAGCAGCTGCTGTGCCGCGGCGATGTTGTCGAAGCCGGCGACCGCGACCTTGCCGACCCGCCCGGCCTGGCGCACCGCGGCGGCGGCGCCGAGGGCCATGCTGTCGTTGCCGGCGAGGATGGCGGCGAGATCGGGATGCTCGCGCAGCAGCGCCGCGGCGATCGTGTTGGCCTGGTCCTGCTCCCAGTTCGCGCTCTGCACCGAGACCACCACCAGGCCGGCCTCGCGCATCGCGTCCTCGAAGCCGAGGCGCCGCTGCTGCCCGTTGAAGGCGGTCGGGATGCCTTCGAGGATGGCGACCTTGCCACCCTTGGCGAGCCTCGGCGCCAGCGCCAGGCCGACCGCCTTCGCTCCGGCGCGGTTGTCCGGACCGACGAACGGCACGTCGATGCCGGCCTGCCCCATCGTCGCGTCGTCGAGCTTGTTGTCGATGTTGACGACGACGATCTTCTGGCGCTGCGCCCTGGCCAGCACCGGCACCAGCGCCCGCGAATCGGCCGGCGCGATCACGATCGCATCGACGCCCTGCGCCATCATCTGCTCGACGAGCGCGACCTGCTGCGCCAGATCGCTTTCGTTGCGGATGCCGTTGACGACCAGCGTGTAGGCGCCACCGCTCGCCGCCTGGTGGGCCTTGGCGCCGTCGGCCATGGTCACGAAGAACTCGTTGGCCAGCGACTTCATCACCAGCGCGACACGCGGCGGCTTCTTCCCGGCGGAGCCGGCCCCGGCCGGCGGCGCCGGACTGGAGCCGCAGGCCGACGCGAGGCAGGCGAAGGCGGCGGCGCAGAACACGACGTGGGCGCGGGACAGCACAGGCATGGTGGCTCTGGTGACGATGAGGAGGTGGCTCACGGCGCGGCAGCCGACGGCACGGGATGGCGGGCCAGCCAGGCGTCGATCTCGGCGCGCCGCGGCGCCGATTCGCGCGCCCCGGACCTGGTGACGGAGATGGCGGCGGCGGCGCTGGCGAACCGCGCCGCCTCGATGCGTCGAGCGGCCCTCGAGCAGCGCGACGGCCAGCGCGCCGTTGAAGACGTCGCCGGCGGCGGTCGTGTCCACGGCGTCGACGGCGAACGCCGGCAGGCGCGCCGCGCCGCTGCGGCCGGAGACGTAGACGCCAGCCGCGCCCAGCGTAATCAGCACATCCGGCACACCGCGTTCGTGCAGCCGCGGCCGACGCCCGCGCCGGGTCCAAGGCGACGGTGGGATCGCCGGTGAGCTGGGCCGCTTCGTGCTCGTTCGGCGTGATCACCGACACGGCGCCGAGGAGCTCGTCGGCCAGCGACCGGGCCGGGGCCGGGTTGAGAATCAGCCGGGCGCCGCAGCGCCGGGCGATCCGCGCCGTGGCCCCGACGGTCGCCGCCGGGATCTCGAGCTGCACGAGCACGACGTCCTCGGGACCCAGGATGGCCGCGAGAGGCTCGACGTCCTCCGGACGCAGCGCGGCGTTGGCGCCGGGCGCGACGGCGATCACATTCTCTCCGGCCTCGTCGACGAGGATCAGCGCGATCCCCGACGGGGCATCGGCGACGCGTCGGACATGGCGGAGATCGAGGCCTTCCGCCGCCAGGGTCTCCATCGTCCGATCGCCGATGTCGTCGTCGCCAAGCGCGGTGACGAAGACCACCGTGCCGCCGGCCCGCGCCGCCGCCACGGCCTGGTTGGCGCCCTTGCCGCCGCCGGTGGTGCGGAAGTCGCCGCCGACGACGGTCTCACCGGGCCCCGGCAGTCGCGGGACCCGCACCGTCATGTCGGTATTCGTGCTGCCGACGACCACGATCTTGGCCACGTCACCCGTCCTCGTTCCGCACCAGGGATGTGCGCGCGAAGTATAGCGATTCCCCGCTCACGCACAGCCGGGTGCGTGCAGCCAGCTCGTCGCGAGATGAGCGTTGCCCAAAGCCGCGCCGGCGACTATCTTCGCGCTTCCCCGGTCGACCGCGCTCCCCTGTTGGACCGACCCCGCGGTACCTGCTTCTTTCCCGGAGGTCCCTATGCAGTCACTCCGTTTGCCTGGGTGGGCTCTCGTGCTCGCTGGTGTCGCCACGGCCGTTGCCGGGGGCGTCGCCGCGCAGCAGACGCCAACGTTCGATGCCTGGTGGGGCCGCGACGCCTCGGCGCGTGGTGACGCGCCGGCTCCCGGCGATGCGAACACCTCGTCGCCATCGACGACGTCCTCCGTGGCGACCGTCGCGCCACCGTCGACCACGCTCGACCGGCTGCATCACTGGAATCACGTGGCGATCGATGCGTCCGGCCTCGACCACTCGCCGAACGGCGTGGGCGCATCCCACACCTTCGGCCACCAGCTCGGGCCCGGTCGCTCGAGCCGGGCGATGGCGATCGTCCACGTCGCCGTGTTCGAGGTCGTCAACGCCGTCGATCGTCGCTACGAGAGCTATCTCCGGCTGCCGGTCGTCGGCACGAGGGCGTCGATGGACGCCGGCATCGCGCAGGCCGCGCACGACACGCTGGTGGCGCTGTTCCCGTCGCAGAAGGCGCACTGCGACGCAGCTGCTCGCGGCCGACCTCGCCGCGCTCCCCAACACCGCGCCGAAGCAGGCCGGCATCCTGCTCGGCAAGGCGGTGGCCGCGGCCATCCTCTACAAGATGCGCGACGACGGCTCGAACCACGCCGAACCCCTCTACAGCTCGGCTATCTCGCCGGTCAGGGTCCTGGTGAATGGCGGCAGGATCCGATCAGCCTGCTGCCGGTCGCGGTGGGCGCGAAGTGGGGCACGGTGCGGCCGTTCGTGCTGCCGTCAGGCAAGGCGTTCCGCGTGGCACCGCCGCCGGCGATGTGGAGCACGGCCTACGCCGCCGCCTTCAACGAGGTGAAGGCGCTCGGCGGGGACGGCATCACCACGCCGACCAGGCGCACGGCCGATCAGGCGCTCGCCGGCATCTACTGGGCCTACGACGGCACGCCCTCGCTGTGCGCGCCGCCGCGGCTCTACAACCAGATCGCCGAGGTGATCGCCACGCAGATGGGATCGAGCGTGACCGAGCAGGCGCGGCTCTTCGCCCTGCTCAACGTGGCGATGGCCGACGCGGGCATCGCCATCTGGGAGTCGAAGTTCCACTACAAGGTGTGGCGGCCGGTCACCGGCATCCGGGAGGCCGATCCCGGGACCGGTCCGAGCGGGATCGGCGACCGCAATCCGCTGACCAGGGGCGACCCGACCTTCACGCCGCTCGGCGCACCGACCAGCAACCTCGACGTGCCGAACTTCACGCCGCCGTTCCCGGCCTATCCGTCCGGCCACGCCGGCTTCGGCGGCGCGCTGTTCCAGATGCTGCGCAACGTCTACGGGCGCGACAACATTCCGTTCACGTTCGTCTCCGACGAGTTGAACGGCGTCACCCTCGACAACGACGGCGTGGTCCGCCCGCTGGTCCCACGCAGCTTCGCATCGTTGTCCCAGGCGGAAGAGGAGAACGGCCAGAGCCGCATCTACCTGGGCATCCACTGGTCCTTCGACAAGACGGTCGGCATCGCGCAGGGACGCGAGGTCGCCAACTACGTGTTCCAGAACGCGTTCCGGCCGCTGCGCTGAACGGACGACTCCGGAGTCGTTCGGGATCCTGTTCAGAACGAGAGGCGGACGGCGAACTGAATCTGGCGCGGCGTTCCCAGGCCGACGGTGCGTCCCACGGTGCTGCTCAGGCGGCCGAACGTGCCGGCGGCGGCCGATGTGTAGGGCTGGCCGGGCTGCAGCCGGTTGGCCTCGCTCAGCGCGGTCGTCGGGATCGCCTGCGGCAGGGTGCCGACCGGGTTGGCGAAGTTGACCGTGTCGAACATGTTGAACACCTCGACGCGGAACTCGAGGTCACGGCGCGCACCGGCGTTGACGTGCTTGGCGAAGAAGACGTCGACCTGCTTCGAACCCGGCCCGTGGATCACGTTGCGCTCCAGGTTGCCGAAGGTGCCCGGCGCCGGCGTCGCGAACGCCGCCGGGTTGAGGAACAGCAGCCCGCCGTCGCGGATGAAGGGATCGACGCCCGGCACCAGGTCGGGCCGCCGCACGTTGCGCGACGCGCCGCCGCCGGGCACGTTGACGATCGCCGTGCGTCCGGCCGCCGGGTTGGCGAAAATGCTGCCGCCGGCGTCCTGGTAGACGACGTCGGGCCGGACGATCTGCACCGGCACCGGCAGGCCGCTGCGCGCATTGACGATGCCGCCGACGTCCCAGCCGCCGAGCACCGCGTTGGTCAGCGTCGCCGACGTCGGCACCGAAGCGGCGGCCGTGACCGAACGGCACCGAGTACAGCACGCTCAGGTTGAACGTGTGGCGGACGTCGAAGTTGTTGTAGCCGTTCTCGTACTCGAACTCGTCGAGGGTGCGCGCATTGTTGCCGGCGGTGTTGGCTTCGTTCGAGCCGCCCGAGGTGCCGCGGCTGCGCCCGAGCGTGTACTGGACGTTCGTCGTCAGCCCGCTCGACGAACGGCGGTTCAGCGACAGCATCATCGCGTTGTACTCGTCGTGGCCGCCGCTGGTCTTGAAGTCGACTTCGGCGTAGGGGTTCTGCACGCGCGTCACCTGGCCGGCGGCGTTGCGCTCGACCAGCGAGAACTCGCGGATGACGAAGGCCGCGCTGGCCGGGTTCGGGTTGGTCACCACGTCGACGATCTGGTTGCCGACGCTGCGCAGGAACAGGTTGCGTCCCTGGCTGCCGACGTAGGCCGCCGTCGCGGTCAGGCCGTCGCGGAACTCGCGCTGCACCGACGCCGTGTACTGGTAGACCTTCTCCGGGATGTTGTACTCGGCGGCGTAGGCCCGCGGCTGGTAGCTGCGGTTGGTCGGGTTGCTGGTGAAGTTGGCGACCAGCGCCGTCGGTGTCGATCGGGAAGGCGAGCAGCGGACCGGTGCTGAGCGTGGTGTTGACGCGGTCGCTCTCGATCGGCTGGATGAGGTCCTCGCCCTGGCCGGGCCCGACGAAGACGCCGAAGCCGCCGCGCAGCACGGTCTTCCCGGCGTTGTAGGTGGCCGACACCCGCGGCTGGACGTTGTTCTTCTTCGTGCCGTGCAGATCGACCGTGTTCGGATCGAGCGGCGCCGGTATCGAGGTTGAACTTGACGAACAGGTCGTCCTTCACCGTCAGCGGCGTGTAGTAGTCGTAGCGCAGTCCGTAGTTGAGGGTCAGGCGCGGCGACAGCTTCCACTCGTCCTGGGCGAACGCGACGAAGTACTGCTGGCGGGTCTCGCGCATCCCGGCGGCGCCGTCGTTGAACACGCTCGGCGCGCTGATGTCGCCGGCGTACTGGATGCCCGACGGCGTGTTGGCCAGAAAGGCGGCGATGTTGGCGAACGAGTAGGTGGTGCCGCCCTGCTGGTCGAACGACATGCCGATCAGGCGGACGTCGACGCCGACCTTGGTCAGATGGTTGCCGCGCACCAGCGTCGTGGTGTTGGCGAGGGCAATCGACCAGGGATCGTAGATGGCGGCGCGGCCGTTGGTGGCGCTGTTGGCGCGGACGAGGCCGCCCGGCACGACGATGCCCGACGACGCGCTCTGGCCGGCGATGCCGGTGTTGGCGATCGAGCCGCTCAGGTTGAACGCCTGATTGCCGAAGTCGATGCCGTTGACGACCGGCGCGACGCCGCTGATGCGGGCCTTCGGCGCGTTGTAGCCGACCTTGAACTCGGTCAGCAGCCCGGCGTTGAGCGTGCCCTGCACGTTGAAGATCGCGTTGGTCGGGTTGTTGGTGACCTTGACCGTCCGGCCGCTGATGCCTTCCGGCCGCAGCTGCGTGCCGCGGTCGTGGAAGACGCGCACGTAGGACGACCACTGGCTGCCGAAGCCGCTGATCGAGTCGAACGCTGACCGAGTTCTCCTCGACCGTCTCGAGCGTCTGCAGCTGGAAGATGTCGAAGTCGGCGTTCGCCGACGCGCCCGGCAGCAGCACCGCGCCGGGAGCCGTGAAGCCCTGGACGCAGCGCCGCGATGGCCGGCACGGCGCGCGACCAGGACGCCGCGCTCGGCGCCGCCTCGACGAAGTTCACGCCGGCGTCGAGCCGGTAGCCTTCGTAGCTGGCGAAGAGGAAGGCGCGGTTTGCGAGGATCGGCATGCCGAGCGAGCCGCCGAACTGGTGCTGTCGCAGCGCCGACTTGGGCAGCGCCTGGATGACGCTGCCGTCGCTGTTGCGGGTCGAGTCGAAGTAGTTGGGCGCGTCGAACGCGTCGTCGCGGTAGTACTCGAACAGCGATCCGGACACCCGGTTCGAGCCCGACTTGGTGATCACGCTGACCTGGCCGCCGGTGCCGGTGCCGAACTCGGCCGGATAGTTGTTCGACTCGACGCGGAACTCCTGCACGTTCTCGAGGCTGGCCTGCAGCTTGAACGGCGACGCGATCTGGCCGGCGATGTTGCCCGGCGCGGCGTCGATGATGGCCGAGCCCTCGACGCCGTCGAACTTGATCACGTTCTGCTGGTTGGCCCGGCCGCTGAAGCGGACGTCGTTCCAGGTGCCGGTGCCGGCGTTCTGCGAGCCGGGCGCCTGCAGCATCAGCTGCGACATCTGGCGGCCGTTGACCGGCAGGTTCAGCACCTCGCGCTCGGTGACGTTGACGCCGATGCGGGCCGAGCTGAGATCCATCGACGTGCGCGTTGCCCTTGACCGTGACCGCCTCGGTCACGCCGGCCGCCTGCAGCGTCAGGTCGAGCGGGAACTCCTGCGCCGCGGCCAGCTGCACGCCGGTGTATTCGACCGGGGCGAAGCCCTGGAACGGTGACCTTGATCGTGTAGATCGACGGCCGCAGGCCGGTCAGGACGTAGCGGCCGTCGGCGTTGGCGACGACCACGCGCTCCTCGCCGGTGCGCTCGTTGACGGCGACGACCGTCGCGCCCGAGACGATCGAGCCGGACGGATCGACGACGGTGCCGCTGAAGCTGCCGTCGCTTCGGCGAGGACGATGGCCGGCGTGGAGACGAAGGTGGCGAGAAGGGCGGCCGCGAGGACGCAGGCGCGCCCGAATGTCGAGATGTGCTGCATTGCGTCAGGACTCCTTTGCGCGCCGCGGGTCACGTTCCCCATTCCCACCGCCGGCGCCGCGCGAGATGCGCGCCAGCTGAGGCTAGAAGGGGGTCGTGACGGCGACGTGACGGGAAGGAGTCGACGGCGTTAAACCTGTGCCGAGCGGGTCGACTGACGCGATTCCGCCCGCTGGGCTACATCCGCTCACTTCGTGCCACCAGGCAGCCCGGCGTCGCCGGCGCCAGCGCCTGGAAATGGCCGATCTCGCGCGCGACCGCCGCCCGAGGATGCGCTCGCGCAACCCGCGCGGCTGCTCGGCCGGTCTCCGGTCGGCTCGACCGGCGGCCGGGGCAGCAGACGTCGTGGAGCTGGATGGTCGGCGTCTCGAGGAGCGTCTGGACGTCGAGCGCATCCACGTCGCGACGAATAACGACGACTCCGGAGTCGTCGGGGCCGGTCAGGCCACGTAGGGGGTGTCGAGGCGCGCCGTGCGAAGGGCGCGCGCCCACCACACCAGGCGCTGCAGCATGGCCCGGGCGGCGCCGGCCCGAGCCGCGTCTTCGATCAGGCGGCCGTCCGGGCCGACGTGGTTCCACACGCCGTGCAAACTGACGGTGTCCCGGATCGTGACCACGTGCAGCTCGGCGAACACCTGCCGCAGCTGCTCGACGGCGCGCAGGCCGCCCGAGATCCCGCCATAGCTGACGAACGCGGCCGGCTTGGCCCGCCATTCCTCCGAGAACGTGTCGATGACCTGCTTCAGCGGCGCCGGGAAGCTGTGGTTGTACTCGGGCGTGACGACGACGAACCCATCGGCGTCGGCGAGTCGCGGCCCGACCGGCGCGTCCACGTCCGCCAGATCGATCACGTCGACGGCGATGTCGTGACGCTGCGAGGCCTGGTCACTGAACCAGCTGGCGACGGCGGGTCCCAGCCGGCCCTGCCGCGTGCTGCCGATGATCACGGCGAGCCGGAAGGGCGCGCTCACGACCGCGGTCCCCGGCTCTCGTCGGCCGCGCCGCCGTCCTGGCCCGGTGTGGCCGGAGGCGCCAGGCAGCCAGCAACGCGATAGCGGGTCACGCGGCTGCCCTTCAGGCCAGGGAAGGTCTGGACGTCGCGCCACTTCGGTCCCGACCCGACCGAGCCGATTCCGGATCGCGCCAGCGCCGCGATGTGCGACGCCTCGTCCACCCACTCCGCGTAGTTCAGGGCGCGCGTGCTGTCCAGGCTGATGTGGAAATGAGCGCCGATCCCGCCGGCTGGCGGCGAGGCCTCCGCCGCGATCGCCTCGAAGACCGTGTCGATCCACCGCTGCAGGCGCCCTTCGTCCGGCCCGTCGAACTCCACCGACACCACGACGATGCAGCCCGGCTCCGGTGCATCCGGACGGCTGCCGCTGCGATAGCGGCGGTAGAACACCGGCGGGCTGGCTTCGAGCGAGGGGACGGCGTCCTTCAGCAGGGTGGCGACCACGGGGCGGTGCGTGCGGCCATAGGCCTCGAACTCGCTGTCGTCGCGCCACTGCACGTAGGCCAGGGCGCGGCGGCCGTCGGTGCTTGCCAGCCAAGTGATTGACAGCAGCGTCGCCGGCCAGGGCAACGTGACCCAGGCCCGGCGTGAGGCCGCGAACAACCGCTGCTGCTCGTCGGGACCGCCGACCTCGAACTCGGTGACGGCGACGAGGGTGGCATCGGGCCGGGTGATGTCCGGCCGGGTGCGGACGGTCGCGGCGGGGGCAATCGGTGTTGGTGAGGACATGAGCCACAGGGTAGAAGTTCAAGTGAACTTGAAGTCAAGGGCGGCGGCGGCGATACTGGCTCGATGCAAGGTGGCGTCACCATCGGCGAGCTGGCCGCGCGCAGTGGCGTCGCGACATCCGCGTTGCGCTTCTACGAGACGAAGGGCCTGATTCACGCCGATCGGACCGAGTCGGGGCACCGCCGTTATCTGCGGTCGGCACTGCGGCGGATCGCTTTCATCGTCTTCGCGCAGCGGATCGGCCTCACCCTCGACGAAGTGGCCGTCGAGCTCGCCAGGTTGCCGCAGAACCGCGTGCCCGACGCCGCCGACTGGCGCCGCCTGGCGGGCGGTGGTCGGCACGCATCGACGCCCGCATCGCCGAACTGCAGCGGCTGAAGGTCGGCCTGACCGGCTGCATCGGCTGCGGCTGCCTCTCGCTCGAAGCCTGCGCGCTCGCCAACCCCGGCGACCGCGCCGCCCGCCGGGGACCGGGCCCGGCCACGTGGGGCGGGACGCCGGCTCGCTGAAGCGGCGTTGGTGACGAGCTGCGACGGTCCTTCTGGAGGTCCGCGTGCCCGCCGTCGCGCGTGCGCTGCCGCCCGGCCTGACCGACGTCATCGTGGCCGGCCGCACCGTCGGTCGTACCGCGCATCGCATGATCACCCCTGCCCGAACCCCATTCGAGTCGGCGTGATCGTTCACGGAGACCATCGCGTGTCCGGATGTCGGACAACTTTACGGTGCGGATCCAAACTAAACAAAGAGCGCGATATAAGATATAGGCTCACGCTTCCGATTTACCCGTGCACGTTTCTCGCCCCGCGCCAGCTCTGCGCGGCTGCGAGCTCAGGAGGATAATGTCCATGCCCCCCCAGTCGACGAGACCGGCCCGGCGCCTTCCGTGGCTGCTGGCCACCCTGGTCGCTCTCGCGTGCGCCGCTCCGGCGGCCGCCCAAACCATCACCGGCCGCATCGATGGCCGGGTTTCCGATTCGTCCGGCGCCGTGCTGCCCGGCGCCACCATCACCATCGTCAACACCGGCACCGGCCTGACCACGACGCAGGTGACGGACGACAACGGCACCTATACGGCGACGAACCTGCCGGTCGGCTCCTACACAGTGAGCGCCGAGCTCGAAGGGTTCCGGCGGGCGCAGCGCACCGGCCTGCAGCTGGGCGCGGATCGGCCGCCTGAGCGCCGACTTCGCCTTGGGCGTGGGCCAACTGAGCGAGTCGGTGCAGGTCCAGGCCGTCACCGGCGAGGCGGTCAACCGCACCAGCGGCGAGGTGGCGCGCACGATCGACCAGCAGCAGATTCGCGATCTCGCCTTCAACGGCCGCAACTACCTCGAGCTGGCCTCGTTGATCCCAGGCGCGGTCGCGACAGACTTCGATCCCTTGGCACTGGCGACCTCGCTGAGCGTCACCGGCCAGTCGATCAACGGCAATCGCGGCAACACCAACAACCTGACCATCGACGGCACGTCCAACGTCGACTCCGGCTCGAACGGGTCACAGGTCAACAACGTCAGCCTCAGCTTCATCGAAGAGGTCAAGATCCAGACGTCGAACTTCTCCGCTGAGCTCGGCCGCAACAGCGGCGCCGCCATCAACGTCGTGACGCGCAGCGGCACCAACAACATTCGCGGCACGGCGCGCTACGACCTCCGCGACGAGAAGTTCGACGCCCCGAACTACTTCGCGCCGCGCGACGCCAACGGCGACCGCACCAAGCCGCCGCTCGAGTTCCGCAATTTCGAGGGCGCCATCGGCGGCCCGATCCGGCGTAACAAGCTGTTCTTCTTCCTCGGCCAGCAGTACCGGACGATCAACCGCTTCACCAGCCCGACCCGCCAGACCCTCCCGACGTCGGCCGAGCTCGGCGGCAACTTCGCCCTTCGGCTGCGCGGCGCCGACGGCCAGGTCGGCACCGCTGACGACACGATCCTGCGAGACCCGACGACCGGCCTGCCGTTCCCCGGCAACGTCATCCCGCAGAACCGCATCACCACGGACGGCCGCGCCATCGCCAACATCTACTCGGCCATGGCCGGCGCAGGCCGTCGAGTACAGCGACACGCCGACGGCCAACAACGCGACCTATCAGCTCTACAACCCGTTCGAGTCGCGGCAGGACATCGTCCGCATCGACCTCCAGGCCACCAGCAACCAGCGCATCCACGGCCGCTACCTGCACGACGAGTACAACCTGATCGAGCCGTACGGCACGTTCTCGGGTGCAGCGCTGCCGACGGTGCCCACCGATCGTTCGCGCCCAGGCACCAGCTACCAGATCGGCCACACCTACGTCATCAAGCCGACCCTGATCAACGAGGCCAAGATCGGCGCGGCGTGGAACGGCCAGCGCATCAAGCCGCAGGGTGACTTCTGGCTGCGCGACACGTTCGGCTTCACCTACCCAGAGCTGTTCGACACGCCGGGCTTCGTCGACGGCGGCATCCCGAACATCACGGTGTCGAATTTCGCCGGCATCACCGGTCCGTCGTTCGCGCTGCTCTCGCCGACCACCGACATCACGATCTCGGACACGTTGACGTGGGTGCGCGGCGCCCACTCGATCCGCAGCGGCGTGGCCATCTCGCGCAACCGCAAGGACCAGAACGGCCGCGGCAACTACTTCGGTTCGATCGCCTACAGCGCGGGCGGCAACCCGAACAGCACCGGCAACGCCCTCGCCGACGCCCTCCTCGGCAACTTCCGCACCTACAACGAAGCGTCGGCGGATCCGGTCGGCTTCTTCCGGTTCACCACCTACCAGGCGTTCGTGTCGGATACCTGGCGCGTGCGCAGCAACCTGTCGATCGAGGCCGGCGTGCGCTACGAGCGGAGCACCCCGACCTACACGCAGCAGAACAACCTGGTGAACTTCGATCCGAGCCGCTACGACCCGGCCCAGGCGGTGCGGGTGCAGGCGAACGGCCTGCTGGTGCCCGGCATCGGCAACCGCTTCAACGGCCTCGTCATCGGCGGCGACGGCATCCCGGAGGATCAGCAGGGTCGGTCGGTGCTGCTCTCGAGCGGAGACTACGGTCGCATCCCATTCGGGGCTCCGCGCGGGCTCTACGAGACGCAGAACCTGTTCATGCCGCGGGCCAGCTTCTCCTACTCCTTGAACGAGGCCACCGTGATCCGCGGCGGCGCCGGGCTGTTCTACGACAAGCCGGAAGGCAACGTGATTTTCTCGCAGCTGAACATCCCGCCGGTGCTGGCCAACGAGCAGTACCGAGAACTTCAACATCGCAGCACCGGCCGGCGGCGCCGCCGGCGCCATCGGCGCGGTCGGCACCATCAACGCCCTCGACTCGGGCATGCAGATGCCGGCGCAGGTGAATTACAGCATCGGCCTGCAGCGTGAACTGGGCCGCGGCTACTTCGTCGAGGCGACCTACGTCGGTAACCGTGGTTCGCACCTGATCCGCCAGCCGGACGTCAACCGCGTGCCGTTCGACGCGCTGCGCGCCAACAACGCGCTGCCGGCGGCACAGCGGCTGTCGGAGAACGCGTTGCGGCCCTACGCGGGCTACTCGCAGATCCGGATGCGCATCAGCGACGCCGACTCGGACTTCAACTCGCTGCAGCTGTATGCGACCAAGCGCCGCGGCGACTTCCAGTTCACCGTGTCCTACACGCTCGGCAAGGCCACGACCAACGCCAGCGGCAACGGCGACAACGACGCGCCGGAAGCGGTCGGCGACCTCGACTACCTCTATGGTCCGGCCAGCTTCGATCGCCGCCACGCCTTCGTGAACACGCTGACCTATCGGCTGCCCTGGCTGCGCGAGCGCGGCGGCATCCTCGAAGGCATCGCCGGCGGCTGGGAGATCAGCAGCAAGTTCCGCTACCAGTCGGGGCAGTACTTCACCGCCACCGGCGACTCGTCGATCGGCGGCCGGCGCGCCGATTACACGGGCGCCGAAATCGACATCGACGGCGACGAGTTCGCGCTGGTTCAACACGGCGGCGTTCACCAACCCGCCGGACGATCGGCGCGGCACCGCCACCGTCGGGCAGATCGAAGGCCCGCCGTTCAAGCAGATGGACATCTCGATGCGGAAGAACTTCCGTTTCGGCGGGCGCTACAATCTGACGCCGATCGTCGACGTGTTCAACCTGTTCGACACGGTGAACTTCGCCAACTTCGCCGCCTCGAGCCTGGATGCCAACAACGCCGCCTTCGGCACGCTGACGTCGGCGCAGCCGTCGCGCAGCTTCCAGTTCGGGATTCGCTTCGACTTCTAGCCGCGGCAGCAACGACTCCGGAGTCCACCGACGGGCCTCCGGAGTCGCGTTCACCCGCTCCAGACAAACCAAGAGCCGTATCGTGCCGCGACGGCGCGATACGGCTCTTGTCGTTCCGGGCTGCTGGACCGAGTTACCGGCGGTCCCGGTATTCCGGGCTGCGGCGCAGTTCGCGCTCGACGTCGGCCTGGGTCCAGTTCTCGCGCACGACGCGGTCGACCCAGCCGCGGCTGGCGGCATCGGGCTCCCGGCGGAGGACCGACAGGTAGGCGCGGCGCACGATCTCCTCGGCCCTGCGCCACGTCGCGACGGTCGTCGCGGCGGTCGTCGCGGCGATCGTCGCGCCCGTAACCTCGATCGTCACGACCGTCGCGGCGGTCGTCCCGGCCGTAGCCGCCGCGGCCGCGGTCCACGCGCAGCGACGACAGGCGGTCGTTCCAGCCCTCGTTGCGCAGGTTGAAGACGTCGCGGCCGAAGCGCTCCGAGCGGCCCGAGAAGCGGCGATCCCGATAGACCGTGACTTCGGCACGGCCGAAGGTCCGGATCGACGAGATTTCGTCATTCAGGCCGGCCGGAATCCACGACAGATCGTCACCGGCGCGAACGCAGAAGTAGTCGCCGCGGAACCCGGCGTCCCGATAGAAGCAGGCGCCGTCCCGGGGCGCTGTCGGCCGGCCCCATCGCGGCTGGGCCGAGGCCACGGCCGGAATCGACACGACGAGGGCGCCGATGAGCGCCGGAACCACGTGCCAGAGACCAATTCGACGAGTCATGACCATCTCCTCCATCTGTCGGGTGGCCGGCACCGAAGCCGGCGTCACCGTCGCATGCCCTAGTGCAAGCTCGCCGGCCAACTGCAGTGTCCTCGATGGAGCACAGTGGCGGTCGGGCGGCCTTGGCCGTCGCCGACTGTTGCGCTCATCGGCCGGAACGGTCGAGGTGAGCAGCGACATCGGCGGCAATTTCGGCCGGGTGTTCGCCGTTGATCGCGTGCGACGCGCCAGCATAGACCTTCACGGTGCCGCGCGGCAGGCGCCGGGCTTCGGCCGCCGCCGCGGCCGCGTCGTGCATCGGCGACCGGCCGGCGAGGATGACCAGCACGGGCATCGGCAGCGCTGCGATTTTCGCCGGGTCGGTCAGCCCGGGAAGCGGCAGCTTCAACCGGTAGGTGGCCATCCCGGCTTCGATCATGTCGCCGACCGGCTCGTGCTCGACCGGCGCGCCCCCGGCCGTCCAGCTGTTGAAGTCGTCGCGGAGCTTCCGCGGCAGCCACGGCAGCGAGGCCGGGATCGACCGCAGGATCGCCTCGACCGACATGTTGACGAAGACGAAGACCGGCTCGATCAGCGTCACGCTGGCGATCTTCTGCGGCCGGTTGCACCGCGAGGTTCATCGCCGTCCAACCGCCGATCGACAGGCCGACCACGTGGACGTCCGGCTCCGGCAGCTGCGCGATCACCTCGGACAGCCAGGCGGCCTGATCCGCGTCGGTGTCGAGGGGCCGATCCTGCACGCTGAGGCCCGGCTCGCCCGAGCAGGTCGATCGTGTAAACGGTGCGCAGCGCCAGGAACCCCGCCAGATTGTCGGCCCACACCGGCGTCGGGGCGGCGCGCCCGGGCAGGAGCAGCAACGGCGCCTTGTCGTCGTTGGCGCCGGCGAACCGGTAGACGCGCACGATCCCATACGCCGTGCGGATGTCGCGGACCTGCTGCGGCGGCGGCAGCGCCGCCATCGCCCGGTCGTAGGCGGCGACGAAGCGCAGCTTGTCCGCGGCCGAGCCGAAATGCCCGACCGGCGAACCATCGCCGAGGCACCACAGGAGGGCCACCACTGCCGTGACCGCGGCCGCCAGGCGGACGAGCGTGCGCCGGCTCGGACGTCTCATGGCCAGGAGAATGTACCACATCCGTCGCGCCCGGCGATCCAGGCGATCGCGGTCACGTGCTCGTTCGCTCGGGCGCCGGCGCGCTGCGCTAGACGAACCCTTCCAGCTTCCAGCCCTTGGCCGCGAACAGCGGCACGAACTCGGCGGGGATGAACAGCCGGTCCTCGGGATTCGGAATCTTGAAGTAGCTCTGCGGCCGCAGGATGACGGTGTCTTCCTGGCTCAAGTCGATCACGGCCCGGATCGGCACCTCGCCGCGCCCGAGGAACCGCACCTCGAAGGCCTCGAAGCGCAGCGGATTGGCCGGGTCGAAGGCGCCGAGGCCGTTCGCCCGGGCCAGCTTCACGGCGGCGCGCGAGGTCTTCAGGTCGCCGGATTCGGCCAGCCGCCGGGCCGAGCCGGGCGGCGGCACGGCATCCACGATGGTCGGCGCCTCGCGGAACGGGTTGATGTTCGGCCAGATGAAGTACGGCAGCGCCTGGCCGGCGGCGAGCTGCCGTTCGTTGTAGGACGGTGGCCGCGGGCCCGGCACCGTGGCGCTCGGCTGGTTGCGGTTGATGAAGGCGAGGAACCGCCCGTAGCGGTCGAAGACCTCGTAGGCGAACGCCAGGAAGTAGCGGAACTCCGCCGGCGACTGCCCCATCGCCACCTGATCGCTCTGAATCAGCTGGCGGAGCGCGTTGCCGGCCGCCAACGCGTGCCGGTGATGGTTGGCGGCGGCCCCCGGGCCGAACCGCGGCTGCAGGTGCGCCGCGAGCGGCGGCTCGAGCAGCACCATCGGGAACCCGTTGAGAAACGGGTTGGTCAGATACTGCTCCCACTTCGGGCCGTCGAGCGCCTGTCCCCCGCCGAGGGGCTGCTCGAACGCCTTCTCCGGCGTGTCGATACCCAGGAAACGGGTCGCGCCGGTGCCATCGAGCTGGACGCCGACGGTGTCGCCGTCCGGCACCGCCTGGTCGAGCGTCTGGACCGTGCCATCGGCCTTGCGCCGGATGCCGGTGACGGCGCGCGGATTGCCCTCGCCGACCGTGAAGAAGGTTTCAGCCATGTCGCGTCTCCTGAAAAGGTAACGACGCGGGAGGCCGGGCCGTACGACGGCGCATTTTCGGGCCGCGGACGGCCCTCGAATCCAGGTCGGGGTTGCTCTAGCGGCGGTAGTCCTCTAGAATTGGTGATTCTGCCGCGGCCTTCCCGTGCTGGGACGTCGTTCAACGGTAGGACACGGCGCTCTGGACGCCGTTATCGGGGTTCGAATCCCTGCGTCCCAGCCAATTCACTCCCTTCGGTCGTTCATCTGGCTGGTCCGCAGGTCTTTCCGTGGATGCCGCCCCGCGCGCCCGCAGGGCGCTTGGGGCTAGCAGCCGCGAATCCTGGCGAGCGTCCCAGCCAATCTCCCAAGTTCAAATCCGCCAGCTCGTTAGCCTCGATTGCAGGCACGGCCCGCGGTGTGCCTGACCCCGCATCGGACACCGCGATCTTGAAAGAATCTTGAAACCTTGTCCGCACGGAGGGTGCGAAGGCGTGCCCGCGTTCGAGCTTGGCGGCGGCGATCTTGAGGTTGGCGACCGTCTGGTGGTCGTAGCGCTCGGTCGTCGTGATCGACGCGTGGCCGAGGAGGTCGCGCACTTGGGCCCGCGGCACGCCGTGCTCGACCAGCCGTGAGGCGTACTCGTGCCGCAGGTCGTGCCACCGCAGGTTGATCCGGCGGAAGGCGTCCTGGGAGCGTCGGACAGCCCCTGGTAGTTCATCCGCGGGGCCCAAGTGGGCGTCAGGCCGTGGGCCCGGAGAACGAGCGACACCCACGTGCGGTGGAACAGCCGGAGCGGCTCGCCGGCCTCGTTGCTGAAGACGAGGGCCTCCTCGGGCTTCTCGTCGCCGTCCGCATCGAGCCGCAGCCATTCGATGACCGCCCGCAGCCGCTCGGTCGAAATCGGGACCACGCGGGTCTTCCGGCTCTTCGTCGTCTCGCCTCGGAGCGTGATGAGCCCGCGCTCGAGGTCGACGTCGTCGAACCTCAGCGCGAGCATCTCGCCCTGGCGCATCCCGGTGTCGACGGCCGCGACGAGCATCGCCTGGATGTGCGGCGTGGCCACGCCGAGCAGCGCGGCCTCCTCCGCCTCGTCGATCCGCCGACGCCGCTTGTTGTCCTCCCGCAGCTTCTTGATCAGCGTTCTCGACCCGCGCTTGGACGGTGTCCGCTCGATGTATTCGCGGCCGACCGCCCAGTTCAGCATGTGGCGGAGCAGAGATGACTCGCGATATCGAGTTGCTCGAGTTCCTTGATTCGCCGATTCAGTTTGTCAACGCTGCGGTCGATCTCTTTGACAGAGCGGAACTCGCGTGGCTCAAGCGGTGGTGGCTGGGGAGGGCGTCGCGCTATGTTTTCGATGCTCCGTGATGGCGGCGGCCGACCGGGCCCGCGCCGCCTGAAATCGAACCACTCGTGCCGGGCGAGTCGGTTGCATTTGATCTGGTTGACACACGCGTGTGCTGTTCGAGCCACGCGTCTAGCCAGGTTGCCTTCAGTCCAATCCATCGGCGTCTGCCGACGTGTACGTGCCAGAGCTCGCCTCGCTCGACCGCCGTGTAGATGGTATCGCGGCAGACGCCGGCGTGTTCGGCGGCATCGGACACGTTCAACCAGAGCTTCATCGCACACTCCCTTGACGGAAATATCTGGCGGCGCTGTCGAGCGCACTCGTTGAGTCGTCGATGCGCCTGTCGCAGGCCTTCCGGTCACGGCGATGTAGCCGAGACAGGGTTGGCGTGGGCGGGGGTGTTGAATCGTGGGACGGCAACCTGAGAGCGCCGTCCAAGCGTCTGCCGGAGCACGCTAGGGCTCGGGCGAGGCAAGACTCTAACCAGTGGCTGGCTGCAGAGGCGAACGCGCTAGGCGCGCCCCACGTAGAAGAACGCGGGCAGCCCGAAAACCTTACGGTGCTGGCGGGCTGTCGCGCTTGCGTGTTCCGCTCGATCTCTCGAGCCACAGCTCGATCGTCTGGTCATGCCAGCTCGTGCGGCCGGTCACGTACGGCCGCACCTCGGTCCAGTAACGATCGCGCAAGACAGCGACGTCGAAGCTCGCGCGCGATAGGAGCAGCACATCATCGCGGTCACGATCGATGTTGCGTTCCAGCTTGGACAACGCCAGGTCGTAGCGGTCCAGCACCAGCAATCGCAGGTGAGCGAAACGTCCCGTCGAAGATCTCCGTCAGGCGCGACGCGTAATCGTGCGGGAGCGTCGCGACGCGACTTCCGGCGTCGATGTAGACGCCATGTTTGCGCGCAAGTGGGCGACCCTTGCCCGCCGCGTCGAGCAGCACCGTGAGCGCGTTTCCCGGGACGACCTCGAAGACATCGATGTCTGCCGTCCCGCGCTGGAGGTCGTAGCACATCGCCACCACGAATCCACCGACGCAGTGCACGTCGATCGGAACAGCCGCGTCCGACACCACCAGGCGATCGAGGTCGTCGAGGAGAAGCTCCGCCACGGCCAGGGGGTTGAGCGAACATCCTGGAGGTGCTCGGCGGTCAGGTTGCTGAGGACATTCCAATACGCTGCGGCCTCCGGACGATTCGTCCGAAGCCACCGCCTCTCGGCGTCGGTCATGGACGATCGTCCTCTGAAGCGCGTCTTCCCGAACCAGTCGGCTCCGCTCGAGGTCCGATTCGCGTGCGCGAAGCGATTCCGCCGTTGGGCTCTTGGAACGCTCCGCAAGTCTCGCCTCGCCAAGGTGACGACGAAACCAAGGCGGTTCTGCAGGTCCGAGGCCTTTACGCGCGGCACGAGCCAGTCCCAATCGAGCTCTGGGAACGTAGCAACGAGCCACGGCAAGGCTTCAACGGTGCGAGCCTCGAGGTGGTCCACCTGCAAAGCATTGAGCAGAACCGCCGCTGGGTTCCGTGTCGCTCGCCGCGAGCGCGCAAGATGCGCGAAGCCTGATAACCCGAAGACCGGCCAGATCGACCGCGAGCCGGTCACGATCCACAGAACGACCCTCCACCGGTGTCAGAGCCGTCGGCGGCAGACCCAGCTTCCTCACCATCACGAGCCTGAGTCCATCGGACGGCTGGCGGTCTCCTCCTTCCAGGAGAGCGACGTAGCCTTGCGAGACACCGAACTCGCGGGCGGCCTGGGCCTGAGTCCACCCCTTTTGCTGACGAGCGGCACGAAGCATTTCGCCTGTCATCGAACCGCTCACCTAGCATATTACAGAACATGTAATATTTCCGCTGGCGGGCTCAGAAGGTTGCGATCAGCCGACGCCACACCTTGCGTCCGCCGGCGGTTTCGAGCAGTTCCATTGGCTAATCGAACGCTGGGGTCGGATCGGCGCCATCACGAACCCGCCCGAGACCACGCTCGGCCGCGCCGCCGTCAAGGCCTCGCGCAAACAGACGGCTGGGACTAGTCACATGCGCGAGCCTCGCGGACACGCGAGGTCGGAGCGAAGCGGAGAGCCTTGTACGACGCCTATGCTCGAAGACTAGGCGCCGCGGAGACCCCCATGCCTTGCCGCGATGCCGAGTGTGTTTGCATCGCTCCGCAATGGCCGAGCAAGGGTGATCAATGGATGCCTTATCCGAGGCGCTCGGCTCCGTGCACGTCACCGGCGCCGTCTTCTACGATGCCGTGTGCACGAAGCCCTGGGCATTCGCGGTGCCTCCGCTCAGCACCTATGCGCAGCTACTCGCTCCGGGCACGGAGCGCCTGGTCGGCTATCACCTGATCACGGAGGGAACCGGGATCGCTCGCTTCGGGGACGACGTAGAGTTGTCGATCGAGGCGGGCGACGTCGTTGTCGTGCCGCACGGCGACGCGCACGTCATGTCGGACGGGCCTGTGGGCCGCGTGCTTGACGAGGGCGGCTCGCTGGATCGGTTCCTCGCTGGTGGTGTGTCGGTCTTCGCGATTGGCGGCGGTGGTGCCCCGACGCGATTCGTGTGCGGCTACTTTGGCTGCGAACGGGATGCGGACCGGCTCTTCCTCTCCGGTCTCCCGTGCGTGTTCAAGATCAACCTGCGGTCCGACGACACCGGGCGATGGCTGGAGCATTCGATTCGCCACCTCGTGTCGGAAAGCGAGTCGTCGAGACCGGGTCGCTCGGTGATGCTGGCCAAGATGGCCGAGACGCTGTTCATCGAAGCCTTGCGGCGCTACATGGCGCAACTCCCGCCCGAGCAGACCGGATGGCTGGCGGGGGCACGCGACACGGTCGTGGGAGCGGCGATTGCGGCCATGCACAGGCAGCCGGGCGTCCCGTGGAGCCTCGACACCCTGGCGACGACGACGGGTGCATCGCGGTCCGTCCTGATCGAGCGCTTCGCGCGCTTTCTCGGACAGCCGCCGCTCGCCTACCTGGCGATGTGGCGTCTGCAGTTGGCCTCACGGCGTCTGCTCACGTCGAGGAATACCGTCATGCAGATTGCGCTCGACGTGGGCTACCAGTCGGAGGCGGCCTTCATTCGCGCATTCAAGCGAGAGTTCGGATCCTCTCCAGGCGCCTACCGCAGGTCCAAAACGACTGGCGGTTGAGCGCGCACTCAGTCCTCCTCGCCCTCCCCACCACTGTCGGACTCGTCGTCACCATCGAGGACACCGTCGATCCTCCAGATCTCGCCAGCAAGGGACACGACGTATGCGGTGTTGCCGATGAACTCGAGGGAGGTCGGCTGGTTCAAGCCATCCGCAATGACGGTGAACGTGCCGTCCCGCTTGACTCTCAGAAGCGCGCCGGTGTTCGGCTGCGCCGGCGAACCCTCAGGGCTGCCGACCTCGAAGTGCCCTTGCGACACCGCGTAGAGATGGTGAGCGCGGCCGAACTCCACGTCGACGAGGAGACTCCTGCCGGAGGCCACCTCGGTGGCGGCCCGCCGCCCAGGCCGGAGCTTCACGACCTTGCCGTCCTCAAGCAGGTGCGGCACAGGGCCGGCCTGGGCCATGTACACCTTGCTGCCCGATACCGCCAGCCCGGTCGGGACGACGTTTTCGAGCGCGGTCCACTCGGTGATCTTGCCCTCTAGCGTGACGTACAGCACGCGGTTGTGGTGCCCATCGGTGACCAGGAACCCGCCACGGTAGGGTTCCAGCGCGTATTGGACTCCGGTTGGGATGAAAAACGCCGTCTTCGGCGGATGGCGTATGGAGAATGCACCGATGTCCGCGACGACGGAGAAACGGTCCGAACCATCCACGCGATAGATGCCGACCACGCCGTTGCCGCCGACGTCGGAGCCGACCAGGGTGACCAGCACGTATGCGGTCGTGCCGACGAACGCGACGTCGATCGCGCCGCCGATGCCGGCGACCGCAGTCGGCAGACCGCTGGCGAACGTCGTGACCTTCCCACTCTGCGGATCGACGCGCGAGATCCTGCCCGCGGCGCCTTCGGTGACGTACAGCGCCCCGCCTGGACCGAGCGTACTGCCGGTGGCGCCCTCTAGACCCTTGGCGAGCAGGACGACGGCCGGCCTGTTCGATGGCGGCGCGCTACCTGCCGCAGACACGGTGAAGGTCGCGCTCAGCAGCGCGGCCGACCATAGGAGCTTGGGCGTAACACTCATTGGACACTTCCTTTCAGTGGTTCATGTTCATCGATTCGCGAGCACACGCATTTGGCTCTTCGAGGAAGTGATCGAACCTGACGGCGCTCATCTGGCAGTCGCGGCTCACGAAGATGGGCTCATCTTGATCCCGAGGGGCCATCAGCCTCCGATGCGAGCCTGTATGCTCGAAGGCTAGACGCAGCGAAGTTACGGTGCTTTGCCGGGAGGCCGAGTTTCCTTGCATGGGCAGCTGACGGTGAAGCCAGCGTCAGCCCGTCGATTTTGGCCCGCTCAGCGCAGATGCAGGGGGAGGTGCTTCTGTTTGGCAGAATGAACTGAGGACTGCCGTGAGGCGGACGATTGGTCGCGCGGCTCAAGATGTCTACACACACAATGGAGTCGTTGTGTAGACGGAAGCCATGATGAATCAGGTGGTTGTCGATGGCCTCACGCTCGCGTACGAACGCGTCGGCGCAGGTGAGCCGATCGTGTTCATCCACGGCGCGCTCATTGCGGACGCGTTTCGGCCACTTCTCGCGCAGTCCGCGCTCACGAGTGAGCACCGACTGCTCATCTATCACCGCCGCGGCTATGCTGGCAGTACGCACCCGGCGGGCGCGATCACGGTTTCCCAGCACGCCGCGGACTGCCGCGCCTTGCTGAAGCGCCTTGGCATCGGACGCGCTCACGTGGTGGGGCACTCGTACGGCGGCGCGGTCGCTCTTCAGCTCGCACTCGACTCGCCGGAACTGATTGAGTCGCTGGCGCTGCTCGAGCCGGCAGTGTTCGGCGGCCAACCCTACCTCGATGCACTGTCGAAGGGCCAGGAGCGCTATCGACGAGAAGGCGCTGAGGTCGTGATCGACGACTTCTTGAAGCAGCGGTTCGGAGCGGACTACCGCCCGCACCTTGATCGCGTGCTACCGGGGTCCTTCGCGCAAGCCGTCTCGGACGCCACGACCTGGTTCGAGCAGGAGGTACCGGGCTTGCGAGCGTGGACGTTCGAGGCGCATGAGGCGCAGCGCATTACGCCGCCGGTACTGGCTGTGGTCGGCGGGGAGAGCGACAAATTATGGCCACGCTTTGGCGAGACGCAAGAGCGCCTTCTATCGTCGCTGCCAAATGTCGAGGGTGTCGTGCTTCCAGGCGTAAACCATGCGATGTCGATCCAGGATCCCGCTGCAGTCGCTACGGCGCTCACCAGGTTCTACGGGCGTCATCCAATCGCGCGCTAGATCATTGCGTTGTTGTATCTGGCCATCGCCCCGGCGCGACTCATTCGTTCGACCTCGGGCAGTCTCAGCTGGGGCTTGTGCTGGCACTTGTGATGCAAGGTTTCATATCGAAGGCGAACCTTGATGGTCTTGAGTACCCGCTCAAGAGGTTGTCAAACGTCGGAGAACACCGACCACAGCCCACGAAGCGCGCCCGGCGACTACGACGCTGCGGTGGCGCTCCGCAGCATCGCAGGAGTCCCGACCTGCGGAGTCCGGTGCCCTTTGGTGTCCGAAATGTGTATACATGTTTCGGACGTGCGTCCGGGTGCCTGCGCCGACATGTACAAGCTTTTCAGTCAGTTGTGAGGAATCTCGGTCAGGCTGCCGTGACCAGCCAGTTGCGAATTCCGTCCCTGATACCCACCCACGCTCTTCCAGCGAGCACACTCGTCCCTACTTGGTACGAACGCAAGTTGCGGCCGAAACCTTACACGCCGCCTTCAGTTCGCTCCTTGTGCGCTTGGCCCTTCAGTAGTAATTTGGGGCGGGCGTGCAGGACGCCTCCCGTCCGCGGACAGGACCGAGTCCACCTGACCAGATTGACAGCTGTTCGGACGCGATAACCGAACCTCCTTGCCCGACGCCAGCGGACCACGGGCTCATCGAAAGGAGGCTCGTCATGTCCGTTCGTCGCCTGCCCGTCCGACCCGACCTCGATCAGCTTCACCGGCAGGCCAAGGACCTTCTCCGCGACCTCCAGGCCGGCGACGCGACGCGATCGCCGAGCTGCGCGAGCTCCATCCCGAACCGATCGACCCCACGAGCGCGAAGCTCGCCGACGCGCAGCTCGTGCTCGCGCGCAGTTACGGGCATCGAGCTGGCCGCGACTCGTCCACGCCGTCCAACTCATCGACGCGATCTGGCGCGACGACGTCGAGCACGGTGCGCGCGCTCGTCCGCGGAATCCTGCTCCTGCTCGATGAGCACGTCCTGATTCGCACCACAGCGGCTGGGGTCCCCCGATGACCTACGCCGCGAACCTCGGACGCGATGGCCTCATCCGCCTCCTACGCGATCACGGCGCCAAAGATTTCGAATCGGCGGCGGGACGTGCCGCACTCCAGAGCAAGCCCGACACCGTGCGTCTGATCTACGAGCTGGCGGGGAGACCGTCGCTCGAGAAGTGGACCCTCGCCGGTCCCGCGTACACGTTGAGTGTTGAAGGGACCGCAGTGCTCTTCGCACTCGACGCGCGCATCGTCGGACCCGATGGCGTAGACACGAACGCCATGGAGCACTTGCTCGGGACCGACAGCCGCAACCCGGCCGCGAAGCACCGCATCGTCGAAATGTGGGTGGATCATGGCTTCGAACCACCCGACACGCCGGTGATGGCACTGCATCGCGGGCGCATCGACCTGCTCGAGACCCATCTCGCGCGCGATCCGGCTCTTTTCACGAGAACGTTCGACAAAGCCGCGCAGTACTGCCGTTCGACGAACACGCCGGCGTGCGCCATCCGTGACGAGGAACCGGGCCTGGCGCTCGGTGAAGCCGAAGCTCGCCACCCCTGCTGTCCGCTTGGCGACGTTGCGACCGATATCCCAGCTGACATTGACGATGGGGGTGTCAATACAGGCTCTCCGCCAGGCGCGGGTTGAGGGGCCGTCCGCGCCCGCCTCGGCCGCCGGCGTCTCCGAGCCCGCTGCGGTCGCAGGTGAATCCGGTGCGTGCCGTCGCCGCCGCGTGGGCGCCGCGGTAGTGGCCGGTTGCGACCTCGATGTCCTCGTGGCGCAGCCGGCCGTCGCAGTCCTCGTACTCGGTGCGCGTAGGGGAAGTGGACGCTGTCGTCGAAGTACGGCAACTCGGGTTCCCGCGCCCAGGCACAGATCTCGTGCGCCTCCCGGTCGGGTCTGCCGTCGCTGTCCTCATCGCCCCGGTTCCGCTCCTGCAGGAAGCGCTGGTACTCGCCCTTCAGTTCGTAGTCGAGGACGACGCGCCGGACCCGTCCCTCCTCGCAACCGTGCCTCGGCGCGTGTGTAGGCGCGGTATACCTGCGAATCGTGCGCGAGCTCCCGCGGCTTCCGGAGGCCGGCGTAGAACGCCTGGCGGAGTTCCCGGCCCGGGCGACTTCGCCCGCGTCAACGGCACCCCGGACACGTGGACGTGGAAGGGCGACGTCCTCACGTCGACGGGCGTGCCGAACGGTGTGATGCGCAGGGTGCCGTTGAATGCGCTCGACGGCCTGCCGCCGGACCAGCTGCCGAAGTGGGGCATCGAGGTCCAGATGCTCGGCCATGGCTACCGCCAGTGGTTTCGGGAGCGGAACCCCGGCAAGAAGGACGACTGGTTCACGACCAACGGTGACATCTTCCCGGTCGGCAATTCCACGCTCGAGAACTTCGAGCCGCGCTCACCGGACGGCTCGCGCAGCTTCCCGCGCAAGGCGTTGAGCCGCGGCGCCGAGCCGCGCAGCGGCTTCCTCTGCCTCGAAGCCGAGGGGTCACCCGTCGAGTTCCGCAACATCCGCGTGCGCGAGCTTCCGTAAAGGCGGGGCTCACGCGGCCCGACCAGGTCGAGCTCTGCCCTCTCGCTACTGACCGCAGGTGCGGGGCGACACCTTACACGCCTCACGCCGGTCCGCGGCACTCTGGTCACCCTGTCCCAGCGCGGCATGAATGCGCGCGCGAAGCGACAACACACGGCCAACGTCGCTCGACCGCTCCTTGTCGATGGCCCAGAGTCGCGCCGCCGTGAGCGCCCGTTGGCACGCGGCGAGGGCGACGGCGGGCTGCCGATCTTCCAGCGCCATCGCAGCCCGAACGGACGAGACCTCGAGCGTCGACGGATGCGCATCCCCACCGTTGGCGTCCGCCTGCGCCTGGGCCTGATCGAGTAAGTGCCGTGCGGCCGCCCTGGCGCCGCGCGCGCGAGCCAGCAGAGCCCGGACCCGCAGGGCCTCGATCATCTCGGGCCGGTCGGCCAAGGCGGTGGCGACCGCGGCAGCGCTGGTCGAGAGCAGCGCCTCCGCGCGTCCCGGTTGGTTGGCGGCGATCAGGGCTTCGGCTGCCGCAAGCTCGGCAGACGCCAGCAGCAACGCTGGGCCCGCCGCGCGCCCGGCCTGAACCGCGCGCTCCAGAAACGCGGCGGCTTCCGCCGGCCGACCCACCGCCGTGAGGACCCGGCCCAGTTCGAGATCGGTCTGGAGATCGCGCCGGCCGGGACCCAGGATCCGTGCGACAGCGGCCCCGTCCAACTGAGCGAGTATCCATGCCTCGTCCGGCTGCCCGCCGGTGCGAAGGACCATGGTGGTGAGCACCGAGCGACGAATCACGGCCATCGACTGCCGCCCTTGACCGGCCTCGCTCTCGGCCAGTAACGGCCTCGCGATGGCCAGCGCGTCGGCCGTTCGGCCGACGGACATCAGCGTGCGGGCCAGGGCACTGCGCATGATCCGATGTTGCTCACCGGTGCGGATGCCACTGGCCTCGAGGGCCTGCATCGCGTCGGTGGTGGTCGTGAGCGCCCCCACGAACTGTCCCAGTGCGAGCTCGACATAGGCGCGATACAACCGACACTCGACCCGACTCGGAATGCCGACATCGGCGCCCTGGACCAACAGTCGATCGGCGCGTGCGAGCTCGGCCATCGCCCCGCGCACATCGCCCATCTCGTAGGCGTAGCGGGCCGTTGAGCACGCGAGGTTGACAGGAATGGCGCTGGTTGGTCCCGCCAACTCTGGTCCGTTCGCCAGCGCCTGGGCCCTCCTCATCAGCGCCAGACCTTCACGCCACGCAGCCAGCTCGCCGTAACGAGCCGCGGTCTGCCGCAGCAGCCCAATCTTCACCAGCGGGCTCTCGAACTCCGTCTTGTCGAGCAGTTCGCTCGTGCGATCCAACTGGCGCCGGAGGGCGCCTGGATCGTCACGTGCGGCATCCCGCATCACCAGCTGCAGGAACTCATTGGTGCCGCGCTGGATGCGCTGCGCGGCAATCGCGCGGTCGCGTTCGTCGCGCGCCGAGGCCGCTTCCTGCCGCGCCCGCGCGCCCTCCAGTTCGGCCCGCCGCGCCTGGGTAATCGTGCCGACGAGCCCAGCCAGGATCGCCACCACCGCCAGGGTTGCTGCGACGACCGCGCGGCGATGGCGCGCGACGAAGCGGCTGACGCGGTAGGGCGTGGTGGCGGCCCGCGCGGCGATCGGTTGCTGGGCGAGATGGCGCCGCAGGTCATCGGCCAGCGCCGCTACCGACCCATACCGGTCAGCCGGAGCCTTTCTGAGGGCAGTGGCGACAATGACATCGAGATCTCCCTGGAGCGATCGCTGCAGTCGCGTCGGTGTCGTGCCGCGCGCGTCAGCGCTGGCGAGGGTCGCGCCGCTCTCCCGCGCCGCAGCGGCTACGGTGTCCGACATCCGTGGCGGATCGTCGTGAACGATCGCCCGCAACAACTCGGCCGGATTGTCGAGCACCCGCTCGGCCGGGTGGCGGCCCGTCAGCAGCACGTGCAACAACACCCCGAGCGCGTACACATCGGTGGCGGTCGACACATCGCCGCGGTTCACCTGTTCCGGCGCGGCGTAGGCCGGCGTCAACAGCGAGTCGCCGTCGAGGGTCAGACGCGCGACGGGCTGTTGCGGGAACTCGGACTCCAACAGGCGCGCGATGCCGAAATCGAGTAGCTTCACCTGCCCGTCGAGGGTGACCATCACGTTCGATGGCTTGAGGTCGCGGTGGACGACCAGGTGCGCGTGCGCATGCGCGACCGGTGCCAACACGTCGAGGAACAACCGCACGCGAGCGGTGACGTCGAGGCGCGCCGCATCGCAGTGCGCCACAATCGACTGGCCCTCCACGTACTCCAGGACCAGATAGGGCTGCCCGATCGGCGACACTCCGGCATCGATGAGGTGCGCGATCTGTGGATGCGCCAGCTTGGCCAGAAAGCGCCCTTCACGGGCAAACCGTTCCTCGCCGCCGCGGCCGACGAGCGCGGCGCTGAGCAACTTGACCGCCACGCGCCCTTCGTAACGGCCGTCGCTCCGTTCCGCCAGCCACACGCTGCCCATTCCGCCGTGGCCGATCGGCTCGATCAACCGGTAGGCGCCCAGCAGCAACCCGGCGAGGGCCGATCGGGCCGGCTCGATGGTGGCGGCGCCTTCGAGGAAATCGTCGCCCTCGAGCGCCTCGCACTGCGCGAGCCAGTGCGCGATCTGGTCGGCGAGTTCAGGCGTGCGCTCGCGGATGCCGGCCAGCCAGGACGCCCGCTCGGCACGAGGGAGCTCGAGCGCGGTATCGAGATGGGGACTGACTGCTTGCCAACTGGCCCGGTGGTCGCTCGGCATCAGGTCTACGCCGACGGAATCGACTCGCTCAGCGACGCGCGCAGATACACGCGCGCCTTCATCCAATGACGTCGCACCGTCCGGTCCGAGAGTCCCCTCATCGCCGCGATCTCTTCGAAGGAGAAGCCGCAGAAGTACTTGAGGTCCACGATCTCGGCCAACAGCGGCTCGACGTCCGAGAGCTCGTCGAGTGCCTGGCTGATCCGGCCAAGCTCCTCGGGCTCGACGGCGGCCTGGACGTTGAGCGCGTCGGTCGAGAGTGCTGTGAGCTCGAACAGCCCGCCACGCTTCACCGCCTGCCGGTTTCTGGCGTAGTCGACGATGAGGCCGCGCATCACACGGGCCGCGTAGGCCATGAACCGGTTGCGGTCGGGAAAGACGGTGCCGGCGCGCTTCGAGAGATCGAGGTAGGCCTCGTGCAGCAGGCTGGTGGCACCAAGCGAGACGCCCCAGCCATTGCGGGCCAGCTCGCGGGTGGCAATGCGGTGCAATTCTGTGTAGAGCGCCGTGAACAGCGCCGGGCCAGCCGCCGCGTCTCCACCTTCCAACGATGAGAACAGCAGCGCGAGCGCCGATTCGGAGGGCGGCGGCATGGGGTCGCTATCGCTCGAGGGGCTCAGCATATCGCACGGCCGGCGGCGATGTCCGGGCGGGGTGGCCGCTTTTCCAGGTGCTTTGCGATCGTCCAAGTAGCGGCCGAATCAATCGGACGTCATCGGATTGGAGCCACCCCGTGAGAGATCGCATGCGCGTGCTCGTCCAGCGTGCTTCACTCGTCGTCATCGCTTTGCTTGGCGCAAGCACCACCTCCGACGTGGTGGCGCAGAGCTGCGCCAACTGCGGGGGCGGCCCGGTTCCATTCAAGTTTCACGCCTTCGACGGGCTGATCGCCCGCAATGGGGGCAAATGTCTCGACTACCAGTCCGAGGCCCTCGGCTCTCCGCTGGTGCTGGGCGACTGCGCGTCGGCGCGGACCGTCGTCGTCCAGGAGCTTCCCAATCAGCGCCACGAGGTCCTGCTGCGGGCCGGCAGCAAGGTCATCGGCGTGAAGCGGATCCGCCCCGTGCCCGGGGACGACATCGACGACGGAACGTCATCTGGCGTCGCGACCGACCCTGTTCTCGAGTTGCAGGATGTCGGCGTGCACTGTACCAACGTGCTGGACGGACCGTCGTGCCTGGCCGATCAGACGTTCACGCTCGACGGCGACAGCATCAGGCTGGCGTCGAATCGCCTGCGCGTGGTCAAGGTCTTGAACGGCCGCGGCGCCAACGGTACCCCGATCGTGCTGGGCTCCGCGGCGCTCGACAGCGCCGAGTTCTGGGAACTGCGCGCGGTCGACGGGAGCCACCGTCCACCGACGAGCGGTTTCGTGACGGTCTCCACGCAGGCGGAGCTGCTCGCGCGACTGGCGCCGTACGCATCGTGTGCCGAAGGACAGATTCCCTGTCCGGCGTTGCCATCACTCCCGGGAACGGTCATCACCATTGCCGGCAGCATCGAGATCGACGGGAGCATCCGGCCACTGCAGGTGCCTGACGGCGTCACGATTCGCGGTGATCGCCGCGGTGTCACCCTGGGCGGCGAGCTGCACAAGCCGTCAGCCCGCGAGGGAGCCGAGACGCTGCTCGAGGTTGCCGGCGACAACGTTCGTATCACCAACCTCCGGCTGCGCGGACCGAGCCGCAGCAACGACGGCGATCAGGAGCAGTCCAACGCCATCCGCGTGGTGGAGGGCCAGAACCCGCTTCAGTACGAGGGCACCATCATCGATCGCAACGACATCGGCGACTGGACGTGGCGAGGCGTCAACGTGGTCAGCAACGAGGAGACGTCGGAGTGCACCGATGCGTCGAATCCGCGCGGCTGGCCGACCTTCACCTGGGTGGCGCGGAACTTCATCCATCACAACCGGCAGCAGGAAAAGGGCTACGGCGTCAACGCCGCGTCCGGCGCCTTCCCACTGATCGACGGCAATGTCTTCACCGAGAATCGGCACGCCATCGCCGGCAACGACGCCTCCGCGCATACGGGCTATCGAGCGTGGCACAACCTGGTGCTGTCGGAAGCGCCACTGCAGCGCGGGGTCTTCCACACGCACGACTTCGACCTGCACGGCCGCGGCAGTGGCGGCAAGGGCGGCCGGGCCGGCGGCTACGTCGATCTCTACCGCAACACCTTCCTGGGCACCAACCGCCACAACTTCGAGATCCGCGGCACGCCCTGCAAGTTCGTCGACGTCCGCAACAACGTGTTCCTCCAGCAGCGGCGCGACGCGCTGAGCCTGGACGTCGGCCTGTTCGGCTCGGGTAGCGTGACGTGGGTGATTCCTCCGACACCGCCGCAGTTCGACCAGTCGAACCCGACCAGTGCTCTCGGGGTCGGCGACTTCGACGGCGACGGCGTCCAGGACCTGTTTCTGGCGACCGGGTCGGCCTGGTACTACTCACCGCGTGGGGTGGCGGAATGGCGATTCCTCAACGACAACCCCGATCGTCTCGACACGCTGCTGTTCGGCGACCTCGACGGCGATGGCCGCACCGACGTGATCGGCAAGAACGGGCGACGGGTGGTTGCGTCGTGGGGAGGCGCCTCGGAGTGGGAGACGGTGAACGAGACCGCGGCTCCCATCCGCGATCTCGCCATCGGCGACTTTGACGCCACCGGCCAGGCCGACATCTTTCACGCCGACGGCGCCACGTGGTTCATTGCTTACGACAATCGCCCCTTCGTCGCCGTGAACACGTCATCGTTTCGCGTCAACCAGCTCCGATTCGGCGACTTCGACGGCAGCGGCAGCACCGACGTGCTCGGGGTGGTCTCAGGGGCGTGGCGCGTCAGCTACTCGGCGGCGTCAGGGTGGACGTTCTTGCGCAACAGGCTCAGCGACACGGTCGCCCCCCTCCACGTGGCCGACTTCGACGGCAACGGGACGGCCGACATCGCCGCGGTCGACACGCAGCAGCTGCCGTTGAACCTCAGGATCTACCGGTGGAAGGTCTCGCGCGATGGCACCGGCAACTGGGTCACGTTGGCCCAGCCGACGTTGCTGCCCCTGGCGGCCATCGGTGCGTTCGTGCCGGACGAACCGCAGGCAGACATCCTGCAGTGGAACGCCAATGTCTTCTGGCGCGCCACCTATGGAGAGCGGCTCCCCTCGCGCCATGGTCGACAGCACATGCGTTGAGCTGCGGCATCGTCCACGGTGTCCGGCGCGTTCAGAGGAACCAGTCGCGCCCGTTCACCTGTTCGAGCGGGATACACCCGTCGAAGCGGCCGGGAATAGGATCGTAGTTGAGAACGTTCTTGGCCACCTGCTCGGAACTGAAGTAGCCGAGGATGGTGGTCGATCGAATGAGGCCGAACCCGCTGGGGTTCTGCGCCTGCTGCGACGTTGCGACGGTGCGCAGGATCGCGTCCTGCTGCGCGCCGGTGAGACTGGCGAAGGAGCCGCCGTGCGCGGCCTTCGCCGCCGCCTCGATGGCGTCGAGCCCGGCGGCGAAGAGCCGCCGCTCGTCGTCGGTCATGAACTCGCCGTAGAAGCGATCGAGGAACGCCGGGACGCCGACGTCCGCGGCGCCTGGCGTGTCGGTGCGCGGCAGGATGCGTTCCGCGGTGGCACCGGCGACAGCGGCCTGCGCCGTCGTGAGGTACGCCTTCGCCGACGCCGACTGGGCGCCCGCGACGAACGTCACCAGCGCCGGCGAGAGCGCCACACCGGCGAGGAGCGCCGCACGCCGGATGGCCTCGCGGCGGCTGATGCCCGCTCCGTTGATTCCGCCGTCGGCTGGCGTCATGTCCGTGTTCACAGGTTCCGCTTCTTGATCTCGCTCACCGCGTGGTCGCAGGCGCGCGCGGTCAGCGCCATGTAGGTCAGCGACGGGTTCACGCACGACGACGACGTCATGCAGGCGCCGTCGGTCACGAAGACGTTCGGCACCGTGTGCACCTGGTTCCAGCCGTTCAGCACCGACGTCTTCGGATCGCGGCCCATCCGCGCCGTGCCCATCTCGTGGATGCACAAGCCCGGCGCGCTGCCGTCGTCGAACGGCGTGACGTTCTTGAGGCCCGCCGCCTCCAGCATCTCGGCGGCCGAGCTCATCATGTCCTTGCGCATGCTGAGCTCGTTCTCCTTCCAGCCGCAGTCGAAGGTCACCGTCGGCAGCCCCCACTTGTCGCGCAGCGTCTTGTTCAGGGACATGCGGTTCTCGTGGTACGGCAGGCACTCTCCCCACGAGCCGATGCCGAACCGCCACGGCCCGGGCGCGATCAGATCGGCCTTGAGGTCGGCGCCGAACAGGCTCGAGCTCCTTGATGCCGCGGGCCCAGTTCTCGCGGCTGCCGCGGCCCTGGTAGCCGAAGCCGCGCACGTAGTCCTTGCTGCTTCGTCGCGCTCGTCGAGATTGCGGAAGCGCGGGATGTAGATGCCGTTCGGCCGCTGTCCCTTGTAGAAGCGGTCGTCGAAGTCGTCGGACACGCCGTTGGCGCCGACCCGGAAGTGGTGGTCCATCAGGTTGTGGCCGAGCTCGCCGCTGTCGTTGCCGAGGCCGTTCGGGAAGCGCTCGGACTTCGGAGTTCAGCAGGATGAACGTCGAGGCGATCGCCGAGGCGCAGAGGAAGACGACCTGGGCGAAGTATTCGGTCGTCTGCCTGGTCTCGGCGTCGACGATGCGCACGCCGGTGGCGCGTCTGGTCTGTCGGGTCGTAGATCACCTCGGTGACGATCGAGAACGGGCGCAGCGTCAGCCGCTTCGTTGCGTAGGCGGCCGGCAGCGTCGAGGCGTTGCTGCTGAAGTAGGCGCCGAACGGACAGCCGCGGATGCAGCGGTTGCGGTACTGGCAGTTGCCGCGGCCGTTGTGCGGCTGCGGTGAGGTTGGCGACGCGCCCGATGGTCATCGCGCGGCCGCCGAAGGCCTTGGCGATCCGGCCCTTGACCTGCTTCTCGAGGCAGTTCATCTCCATCGGCGGCAGGAACTCGCCGTCGGGCAGCTGCGGCAGCCCGTCGCGCGTGCCCGCTGATGCCGGCGAAGCGCTCGACGTAGTCGTACCAGGGCGCGATGTCGGCGTAGCGGATCGGCCAGTCGACGCCGATGCCGTCCTTGGCGTTGGCCTCGAAATCGAGGTCGCTCCAGCGATACGACTGGCGGCCCCAGAGCAGCGAGCGGCCGCCGACGTGATAGCCGCGCATCCAGTCGAAGCGCTTCACCTCGGAGTACGGGTTCTCGTGGTCGTTGACGAACCAGTGGGCCGAGGCCGGATGCGTGGTGTAGCCGGTGCGGCCCTGCTTCTCCTGCTTGGCGCTGTCCTCGCGAGACACTCGGTTGCGCCCGGCGAACTCCCAGCTCTCCAGCATCGCCGTCGGATAGTCGGGATGCTTGACGTCGCGGCCGCGCTCGAGCACGAGGGTCCTCAGGCCCTTCTCGGTCAGTTCCTTCGCGGCCCAGCCGCCGCTGATCCCCGACCCGACGACGATGGCGTCGTAGGTGTGCGCTGCCGTTCCGGCGCCCTGGATGAACATGTGGTCCCAGGATACCGACCCCAGCCGGCGGTCGCAACCGGCACGGCAGGACCTCGACCTATGGCACGGTGGGCGGCGTACCCGCCTCAGCGACGCTGCCAGGCGTGGCGGGCGTCAGCTTCACCCACCTCGTGCCGCTCGAGGGTCGAAGCGATTCCCGCACGATTGGCGTTCCGGGCTACGCGCCCGCGCCGGGCGAAGACATGAACGTCCTTCAGAACTGGGTGGGACCAGACTATTTCGCCACGGTCGGCGTGCGCGTTATCCAGGGCCGGGAGTTCCGCGCCACGGATCGGACCGGCGCCCCGGCGGTTGCCGTGATCAACGAGACCCTGGCGCGGCGCTTCTGGCCGGGGCAGGATCCGGTCGGCAAGCGTCTCTCCTACGCGGACAAGTCCGACGTCGAGGTCGTCGGCCTCGTCAAGGACCATCGGGCCCGGACTCCCGCCGAGAAGTCCAGACCCAGCATCTACCTGCCCTACCTGCAGCGCTACCAAGCCGTCCTCACGCTGGTGGCCCGGACGCATCGCGATCCGGGCGGGTACGCGCCGACGATCAGGGACGTCTCGAGATCCCTCGATCCGGCCGTCCTCCCCAGGTGGCGTCCATCAGCACGAAGTGGTGCGGGTCGAGCACGACGCGGTCCGGCCGCTGGGCCACGGCAATCTGGACCTCGGCTGACGACGCCGGACAGCGGCACGGTCGTGATGGTCGGCGTCGCACTTCCAGCGGCATAGACGCCGATCTGCACGGGCATCGAGAACGTGCGTGCGGCGTCGCGCTGCGTCAACCGGACGGTCAGGGTGCCCGTCTCCGCGCGATAGCTCCACGTCCCGTCGAGGCGCACGAGCCCGCCGCGCAGCAGCCACTGATCGAAGAACCCGCGCAGATCGCGACCCGAGGCGCGCTCCATCTCGGCCCGGAAGTCGGCGGTCGTCGCGTGGCCATCCTGGTGCGCGCGGTAGTAGCTGCGAATGCCCGCCCAGAACGCCTCGTCGCCGACGATGCCGCGCAGCATGTGCAGAATCCACGCACCCTTCTGGTAGGTCTGGCTGGTCGTGACCTTCGACATGTCGTCGAGGTTGTCGTGGACGACGCGGTAGTCGGGCTGCTCCTTTTCGAAGGCGAGCACCCGCTGGCGGCTCGACTCGAGCCCACTCAGGAACTCGTCTCGCCCGTACTGGTGTTCGATGAAGAGCAGCGTGAAGTAGGTGGCGAACCCCTCGCTCAGCCACACGTCGTCCCAGTCGTACTCGGTCACCGCATTGCCGAACCACTGGTGTGCGATCTCGTGGATGACGACGTTGCGCCAGCGGACGCTGCGGTCGCCGGTCACCGAGCCCTCGCTGTAGAAGATGGCGCTGGCCGCCTCCATGCCGCCGCTGACGCTGTTGGACTGCACGTTGGCCAGCTTCTCGTAGGAGAACGGGCCGACCTTGTCGGCATAGAACGCCAGCGCGTCGCGTGTCGGCACGGCGAAGTCGTGGAACCCGGCATCGCGATCCTGCGCATAGACCCAGGTCTCGATGGCCTTGCCGTCCCACGTCCCGACGTGCTGCACGGCAAAGCGCGCCACGCCGAGCACGTAGAGCCACGGCGCGATCGGCACCGACTGGCGCCACTGAGTCCGGCGGCGGCCTTCGGGCAGATCGCGTCTCCTCGACCAGCAGCCCGTTCGACACCACCTGGTAGTGAGCCGGGGCCGTCACGATCATCTCGCAGGTGGCCTTGTCGTACGGGTGGTCGACGACGGGCAGCCAGTGACGCGCCTTGTCCGGCCAGTTGTCGCTGAAGAACGTGCGATCGCCGTAGCGGTTGTTGGCGATCTTCAGCCCGCCACCAGGCTCGCCCGCATAGACGATGCGCAGCCGCATCCGCTCGTCGACCCGATAGCGGCGCGGCAGTTCGATGCGAAGCGTCTGCTCGCGGTGGACGAACGGGACGCCGGCGCCGTCGATCGACACGGCGCTGACCGTCATGCCCTTCCCGGTCGCCGCGTCGCGGTCGACGAGATCGAACCGGAGTGCGGTCTCGCCGTCGCCGGCGAAGCGGACGTCGATGTCGGCCGTCGCCGTGATGCGGTCGTCGCGGTCCTGGAGGTCGATGGCGAAGCGGTAGTTGAGCACGTCCACCCGGGGATTCTTCGGGTAGGTGTCGGCGCGGGCCTCCGCCAGCCCGCCGACGAGCGCGAGAAGCAGACCGTAGACGGCCAGGCGCATGGTCATGGTAGACGCGGCACCCGCGACAGCAAACCGTCCTCTTTCATCACTGCTTCGATCGCCTCGGGCGTGCTGGCGAGCGTCGCCGTGAAGTTCTCCATGCCGTCCCGGGTCACGACGATGGTGTCTTCCATCCGGACATAGAGTCGCTCGTCCTCGATCCACATCATCGGGTCGACGGTGAAGACCACGCCCGGCTCGAAAGGCCGACCCCAGATCCGCCCGGGATCGTGCACGGTCATGCCCACGGGATGCTGCAGGTGGCCGCGGAACGACAGCATCGCCTCGGCGGCCTGCCGATGCCGCTCGTTGGCGAAGGTGGTGCGGGCCAGCACCGGCTCCATGTCGCGCCGGGCCAGCGCCAGCACCTCGTCGGGCGTCACACCGGGCTTGATGTGCCTGAAGAACGCGTCCCGGTAGGCGAGGATGAAGCGCGCCAGCGTGCGCTGCGCGTCCGTGTGCGTGCCGCTCACCGGCCACATCCGGGTCACGTCGCTCGTGTAGTAGCGCAGGTCGGGGGCGTAGTCCATCAGCACCATGTCGCCGGTCTTCAGCGGATCCAGATTGCGCGAGTAGTGGCCCAGCCAGGCGTTGGTGCCGCCGGCCGCGATCGGGTTGTAGCCTTCGTAGCGGGCGCCGTTGGCCAGGAAGGTGAAGCGGGCGGCGGCGGCCATTTGGTACTCGAACACGCCCGGCCGAGTGGCCTTCATCGCCTCGAGCAGGCCAAGACCGGCCAGCACCGAGGCCTTGCGGATCAGGGCGATCTCGCGCGGGCTCTTCACGTAGCGGAGCGCGTCGAGCACGGGCGTCAGGTCGCGACGCTCGAGGGCCGGGTAGCGATCGGCGAGGAGGCGCAGGAAGTGCGCCTCGCGCGATGGCCGCCCGTCCCACGGATCCCCGGCCACGCCGGCCTGGTGCGCCAGCAGCTCGTCGCGGCTCTGGGCCTCGCCCTCGGCCGGGCTGAAGGGCACGTAGAGCACCGGTCGCGGCGGCCGGAGCATCGCGCCGAAGGTGTCGTGCGAGAGGAGCTCGACGGGCGCGACCGCCTGGACGCCAGTCAGGCGCTGCACGTCGGCGGCGTCTTCGGCCGCCCACCTGGTGCCGGTGCTCCGTTCGAGCGCCTCGTTTCGATGGGCCAGATACAGCGTGGCTTTCCGGCTCCGGCCATCGAGTACCAGATAGGCGTGTGGGCTCTCCAGGCCGGTGAGGTAGTAGAACTCGTTCGACTGGCGGAAGACCTTGAAGCCATCCACGCCCGCGGCGCCCTGGACGATGGCGACGGCGTTCTGGCCGATGGCGTCGAAGACGCGGGCGCGGCGTTGAATGAACTCCTCGGCTGGGAAGTCGTCCTGGAAAGGCGGACGGCTCTGCCCGAGCAACAGGCCGGACGCCGTGAGCAGCAGCGACAGAAGGACGGCGAACCGCGGCATGGGTCACTCTGGAAGACGTCGGAGGCGCGGGGCGCGCCAGCCACGTCGATGGTGGCCGCAGTCTAGCAGTCGAGGAGGCGCCTCAGCCCGCTATCGTCCTCTCGATCCAGTCCACGTAGGAGCTGATCCGGGTATAGACGTCGACGACGCCGTAGGTACCCGGCTTCCCGTTCATCGACGCCGAGCTGACGCCGATCAGCACGAGCCGGCCGCTCACCTCGACGAGAGCCGGCCCTCCGCTGTCGCCGGGCGCCCCGACGCCCTCGAGGGTCAATCCCGATGGTGGGGCATCGAACGTCAGAAAAATGCGCTTCGGTCCGGCATCGTCGATCTTGTTGGTCACGGCGCGGCGGCGGCCGTCGGTGCGCTGAAACGGCGCGCCGGCCAGGCCGTAGTCGCCGTAGCCGACGATGAAGGCGGTCAGGCCGAGCTCCTCGCGTGCCTTGTAGAGGCCAACCGGCTCGACGTCCTTCACCGCCGTCGTGAGCTCGAGGAGCGCCAGATCGACTTCGGGAGGCGCCCCCTCGGGACCTGACGCGTCAGGGTGAGCGACGACGCGTTTGACCGTATAGGGCGCGGCGTCGAATTCGACGATGGCGCCCGGACGCAGCCGGGCCGCCACGTGCGCGGCCGTGACCGCCCACGTTGGCGCGATCAGCGTGCAGCCGCCATCCGGCCGGACACGGCCTGCCGCCACGAATCGGCGCCCGAGCGTGACGGCATCGGCGTCCGACCAATCGTGACGAATCACGACCGCGTGGAGCGACGCCGCCTGCAGGCACAGGACAGCCAGGGTGGAGCACCGAAGCATGTTCGCGGACTTCATGACCTTCTTGGACGAATCGACGCCTGGCTTGGCCGTTGACGCTGTCAGCGGTCCGCCGTACCGTCGTGCATGCGCATTCCCTCTGTCCTGCTCGCCCTCGGCGCAATGCTCTCGGCTGGTGCGCTGCGCGCCGACCTCGCCGGCCAGACACCGGCGGCCCCGCCGAAGGCGTTCATCGACGGCACCGGCCCGGGGTGGCGCACGCTCGGCCCGAACGACTTCGCCCGCGTCAACGACACCCCGGACACGTGGAAATGGGTCGGCGACGTCCTCACGTCGACCGGCGTCCCGATCGGCGTGATGCGCACGCGCGACGAGTTCCTCAACTTCGAGCTGGTCGTCGAATGGCGCCACCTGAAATCGGCTGGCAACTCGGGCGTGTTCGCCTGGGTGCCGATGAAGGCGCTCGACGGCCTGCCGCCCGACCAGCTGCCCAAGTGGGGTATCGAGGTCCAGATGCTCGACCACGGATACCGGCAGTGGTTCCGCGAACGAAACGCCGGCAGGCCGGACGACTGGTTCACGACCAACGGTGACATCTTCCCCGTCGGCAACTCGAAGCTCGAAACGTTCGAGCCACGCTCACCGGACGGCTCGCGGAGCTTCCCGCGCAAGGAGCTGAGCCGCGGCGCTGGGGAGTGGAATCACTACTACGTGCGCGGCATCAACGGCGAGATCCGTCTCTGGGTGAACGGCGAGGAAGTCTCCGGCGGCCGTGGCGCCCAGCCGCGCAGCGGCTTCTTCTGTCTCGAAGCCGAGGGGTCGCCCGTCGAATTCCGGAACATCCGCGTGCGCGAGCTTCCGTGAGCGAGAATCGGTTTACGCCGCATGGCGGCGCCGAGATCCCCTGACCATCGGCGGCGCGCTGGCGCTGATCGCCGTCGTCACGGCCCTCGCCGGCGGGCTGCCGGCGAGGCGCGCCTCGAAGGTGAACCCGATCGACGCCTTGCGGTAACCGCCGGGGGCCGGCCACGACCGCCGCGCTGAACGCCCTCCTCGGCGTGAAGGTCTGAGCCTGGCGAGCCGCCACGTTCACCGCCTGGCGAACGGTGACTTCGCCGTTCGGTCGGGCAGGCGGCCCGCGTTGACTCCTGCACGGTGATACTCGCCCGACGGCGAGAACCGACGCTCAGGAGACGGCGATGCGACTGACGATGACACTCGGCGTGCTGTTGCTGGCGCTTGCGGGTTGCACCCGGCCCGCCAATCCGCCCCGGGATACCGGACCGACGGCCGAGCAGCTTGCCGCGAAGGAGCAGGCCGCCGAAGCGCGGCTCACCGGCTACTTTCGCGGGATTCTCAGCCCCGGCCTCCGAACCTGCTGGGAGCGCCTGCAGGGGACGGGCAGCGTCGCCTTCGCGCTCACCTACGCGAACAGCGACGGCCGCTGGACGTTGGCCGAGATGCACCCGACGAGCTCGACGCTCGCTGCCGATCAGGATGCCGTCGCGGCAGCTTGCGTCAGACAGGCGCTGGATGGCACGTCGTTCGGCGTCGACGGCGTGGACACGGGCTTTGCCAAGGGGGCTGTCTCGACGCGATTTCTCGTGAACTGGAGCTTCCCCGTTCCCCTGCCAGCCGATGCGACCGCCGCCTTGGCCAAGGCCCCGGGGGGCGGCACGGGGTCACCGGCGTCCTGCTGGTATTGCGGCCACGATCTGAAGACGGGCGACGGCGCGTGTCTCGCCGGGAAGTCAGGGTATCTGGGCTGCATCGAGAACATTTCGGGCGGCTGCGTGTGCTTCGGTGGCAGTTGTGGTTCCGGTGGATTCTCCGGCCCCGGCGGCGTCATCGCGATGCGGGCGAGCAACCCGGGCAACCCCTGACACCTCGGATGGTCCACGCCATCATTCGACTCGGATCGCGTCTAGAAGTGGCCCATCACCAGCTTGGCCAGCGGGTATCCGACGAACGTCAGCAGCACGGCGTGGATGACGCTGAGCGGAACGCCGTAACGGATCATCGTCGAGACGCGCAGGTATCCCGAACCGGCGACGATGGCGTTGGTCGTCGTGCCCGACGGCAGTGAATAGTCGAGCGAGATGCCGATGCCCACCACGACGCCGATGGCGACCGGATCGGCGACGCCGATCGCCTTGGCGATGGTCATGCCCAGCGGCAGGAGCATGGTGAGCGCGACCATGTTCGACAGCACCGCGGTCATGGCGATCACCGTCAGCGACATGACGAAGACGAAGCCGTACTCCGACAGCCCGCCGAGCAGCGGCTCGACGGCGGCCCGCATGTAGGCGGCCACACCGGTGGCGTCCTCGCCGACCGCGGTGCCCAGCCCCATCACGCCGCCGACGAACAGGAGCAGCGGCCAGTCGACGCCGCGCATCCACTGCTCCCAGGTCAGGACCCGCGCGCCGCCGGCCCCCGGGACGGGCAGCAGGCACATCGCGATCGGCACGAGCAGCGCCGGCACCGTCATGTGCAGGCCGCGCTCGAGAGCCGTCGCCACCGAGTCCGGGGCGACGACGCTGGCCAGATCGGGCAGGAACCAGAGCAGGATGGCGAAGCCCATCCAGCCGGCCGCCCAGCGCTCGACGACGGTCATCGGGCCGACGGCGCCGCGCTGCTCGGCGATGAAGCGCGCGATCTCCGGTCGGTCGAGCGCCTGCGACCGGCGGGCCGGGCCCAACCAGAACATGGCGACCGCACTGGCGAGAAACACGACGGTGAGGGCCGTGCCGATCACCGTCCATTGCAGGAACGAGACCGTGACGCCGGTGGCCGAGGTGATCAGGCCCATCGCCACGATGTTGGTGCCGTTGCCGATCGGCGTGGCGATGCCGCCGATGTTGGCCGCCCAGGCGATGCCGAGGGTGTTGCTCTCGACCAGCGGATCGTCGGAAGCGACGGCAATCATCGCGTAGATACGCACGGCGAGCGCCAGCCAGATCACCGCCACGACGGTGTTGGCCATGACCGCGCTCATCAGCGTCGCCGAGACGAGGAACATCACCAGGAACCGGCGCGAGCTGCCCCGCGCCCATGGGGCGTCGAGGAAGGCCAGCGCCACCCGGCGATTCAGCCCCGTCGTCTCGAGCGCGGTGGCGATGCCGAACGAGCCCATGACGAACCAGAGCACCCAGCTGCCGGAATGGGCGAAGGCCCCGTTGATCGTGAGCGCGCCGGTGGCCACGCCGGCCCCGAGCATCGCGACGGTGGTCAGCGCGAGCGGCAACGGCGTCAGCAGCCACCAGCTGATGGCGAAGGCAAGCAGGCCCAGCCTGGCCATGCCGAGCGGCGTAATCGGCGCCGGCGCCGGCAGGACCTGCCCGGCGATCAGTGCGGCCACGCCAATGCAGAGCCCCACGACGTGCGCCGGCCGAAGGGCGGTCGACGTCATCAGCGACGCTCCGGTGTGCGCGTCGCCATCGCCTCCAGGAACGCCTCGACGCGACGGTTGAACCGGTCGGCTTCGTCGACGAACAGCGCGTGGCCCGAACGCTCGAAGATCTCGGTCTGGGCGGAGGGCCGCAGCTCGTTCACCGTCGTGGCCTGCAGGGCATGCCCGGCGCGCATGACGGCGAGGACGGGCACGTCAATCATCGTCCCGGTCGCCTGTGTGATGCGCCGGTCATGCGTTCTTGACGGTCACCGCGGCCAGCGCGCTCTCCCGCCACTCGATGCCGAAGCCGGGCGCGTCGAGCGGGTAGGCCTGTCCCTTCTCGATGCGCATCGGCGTCGTCACCAGCGCGTTGCCGAGCGGCGCTCGCGGGCTTGGCGCCGCCCTCCATGATCACGCAGTTCGGCGTCGCCAGGGCCAGGTGCAGCGACGCCGCGTAGTACAGCAGCGTCCCGGTGCTGACGTGCGGGCTCCACTGGACGTTGAAGGCGTCGGCGAGCGCGGCAATCCGCATCGTCTCGGTGATGCCGCCGGCCCGGCAGACGTCGGGATTGATGATGTCCGCACCGCGGCTGCCGAGCAGGTCGCGGAACTGGAACTTGTTGTTGAGCATCTCGCCGGAGCAGACGGGCGTCTCGAGCGCGGCCGCCAGCTTGGCGTAGGCCGGCTGGTCGTCCTGCTGCAGGGCGTCCTCGAACCAGCCGATGTTCCCCAGCTTGTCGAACCGCCGCCCGGCCTGGACCGCTTCGTAGAGCTTGAAGGCGCCGAGCGAGTCGATGGCGACCTGGCCGTGCGGCTTCATCGCCGCCGACACCGCCTCGACACGCTCGAAGTCCTCGCTGCCCTTGCCCTTGCGGTAGCCCATCTTGACGAACGACATGCCGGCGGCGATGGCCGCCTTGGCGTTGTCGACGAGCGCCTGGGTGGTCGCGCCGCCGACGCCACGATAGACCGGCTGGGCCTCGCGGAACCGGCCGCCGAGCAGCTGGTAGACCGGTTGACCGGTCGCCTTGCCCATCAGATCCCAGAGGGCCAGATCGACGCCGGCCAACGCCTCGAACTGCGCGCCGGTCGAATAGCCGCGGACGCGCTCGGTGGTGAAGAGGCGTTCCCACAGGCCGTTGATCTGGCGGGCGTCCTTGCCGCGGAGGACCGGTGCGAAGAGGTCGGTGATCACGCGCTGATGCATGCGCGGCGCCGACGGCGCGTGGCATTCGCCCCAGCCGACCAGCCCGCTGTCGGTCGTGATCTTGACCAGCACGGCCTGCTCGTAGCCTTTGAACCGGGTCGGCGTCGCGTGGTCCAGCCGATCCCACAATGCCAGCCCGCCGGCGAGGTCGCCGATGGGCGGCAGATCGAGCGGCTCGTCGAAGGCGATGTCCTTGGCCGGCGTGCGGATGATCACCGGCTCGACGCTGCGGATGATCAACGGCCGGACCGCGTCGAGGCGTTCCTGCCGGGCGCGGATGACGGCGGCGCCGCGCTCCGTCTCGGCGGCTTCGGCATCGCGCAGCTGCGGCGGCGACACGCGCGTCAGCCACGCTCGGCGTGAAATCACGGGACTGGCCATCACCGCGTCTCCACCGTGACGGCGGCGAGCGCCGCCGGATCGAAGTCGACGCCGAGGCCGGGACGATCGGAGGGCGTCGCCCATCCCGGCCTGATGTCGAGCGGCTCCTTCAGCAGCCGATTGCCGAACGGGCCGTCCTGCTTGTTGCCGTCGTAGATCTCCATCATCGGGCAGTTCGGCGACGACACCGCGAGGTGCATCGACGCCGCCATGTACGGCGCCGACCCGGTGCTGACGTGCGGCGCCCACAGCGCGCCGTAGACGTCGGCGATCCACGAGATCCGGCGCATCTCGGTGATGCCGCCGGCGCGGCCCATGTCGGGGTTGACCATGTCGGCGCCGCGGTCGATCAGCAGGTCGCGGAACTGGTAGCGCGTCGACAGCATCTCGCCGACGCAGATGGCGGTGTCGACCGCCTCGGCCAGCTCCGGATAGCGCGGCAGGTCGTCGGGGACGAGCGCGTCCTCGAACCAGGCGATGTTGCCGATGCGATCGAGCTCCTTGCCCATCCGCACCGCCTCGTTCAGGCTGAAGGCGCCGAGCGCGTCGACGGCGATCTGTGCCTTGTCCTTCACCGCCTCCGCGATCGCCCGCACCGTCGCCAGCTCGTCGCTGTCCGGCCCTTTGCGAAGCGCCAGCTTCAGCGCGGTGAAGCCGGAGGCTACCATCGCCTGCGCCCGCTCGACGACCGGCTGGCCCTTGTCCTTGTTGGTGTAGGTGCCGGAGAAGGTGGCGTAGGTCGGGATGCGGTCGCGGAAGGTGCCGCCGAGGAGCCGCGACACCGGCACGCCGACGAACTTGCCGAGGATGTCCCACAGCGCGATGTCGACGCCGGCCAGAGCCTCGAGGTGCGCGCCGGTCGAATAGCCGCGGACCCGCTCGCTGGCGTAGAGCCGGTGCCACAGCGCCTGGACCTGCCGGGCGTCCTGGCCGAGCAGCTGCGGGCGGAACAGGTCCTGGATGATCGTCGCCTGCATCCGCGGCGCCGCCGGCGCGTGGCACTCACCCCACCCGACCAGGCCCTGGTCGGTGGTGATCTTCACCAGGACGGCCTGCTCGACGCCGTTGAAGCGCGACGGGCTGGCCATGTCGAGGCGATTCCAGACGCCGGGCCCGCCGGTCGTCGTGCCGAGCGGGTTGACCGCCAGCGGCCCTTCAGGCGTCGAGTTGTCGCGCGGAGCGCGGATGACGATCGTCTGCACGCCGGTGATGACGAGCGGACTGGTGCCCCGGCTCGCCTGCGCGACGAGCGGCGAGGCCGCGGCCTCGGCAACGCCGCCACCGGACGAGAAGGCGCGCGCGCCGAGCAGCAGGCCGCCGGCGGCTGCCGATCCTTCGAGAAACGTTCGTCGGTCCATGGCTGTCGTCCTGACCGCCACTAGAACACGAACCGCGTGCCGAGCTGCACCTGGCGGCCGGGCCCGGCGGAGCTGATCACGCCGAAGGCCGGCGTGCCCAGCGTGCGGCCCGGGATGCCGAACTGCGCGGTGTTGAACACGTTGTACATGTCGATCCGCAGTTCGAGCGTCCGCGTGCCGCCGGCGCGGATGCGCTTCTGGATGTTCAGGTCGACCAGCTTCGTCCCCGGGCCTTCGACGGCGTTCCGAGGCGCGGTGCCGAAGGTGAACGGGGCCGGGGCCGTGAACGCCGACGTGTCGAACCACTGCCCGATCGTCCGGTCGCCGGCCGGGAGATTCGGGTCGCCGGTGAGGTTGGGGCGGATCGTGCCGCGCGAGGTGTTGGCCGGATTGCCGCTGACGATCACGTTGAACGGCGGACCGGAGTGGAGGTTCACGCCGACGCCGGCCTGCCAGCCGCCGACGACCGCACGCAGGGCCGGGGCCGAGCGACTCACCGGCGGGCAGCTGGTAGACGACGTTGACCTTGAACACGCTGCGGAAGTCGATGGCGCAGCGGCCCCACTCGCCGTCGAAGCGATCGTTCTGGTTCTGCGGCTCCTGATCCTCGGTGCCGACCGAGCTCGTCGCCGGCGACGACCGCGTGTCGTAGCAGCGCGAGTAGGAGTAGGTCGACAGGATGTTCATCCCGTAGAAGTCGAGGTTCTGCGCCCGCAGCTGGACGCCGTTGTACTCCGATTCGCCGTCCGTGCCGAAGACGCGGATGTCGCCGAAGCTGGTGTTCGGACGCCGCGCCTGCACGGCGCCGGCCCCGGGCAGCGGCGTGTTGAGCGTCCAGGCGTTGTCGAGACCGGTCGTCTTCGAGCCCACGTAGCCGGCCTCGGCCACCCACCCGCCGGCCAGGCGCTGCTGCAGGTTGGCGCTCCAGGTCTGCGCATAGCCCGGGCCGTAGTCGATCGGCACGGTGGTGATCGTCGCCGTCGGCGACACGCCGGCGCCGCCGCTGCCCGGGAAGCCGTTGGCCAGGGTCAGGTTCGGGTTGGCCCGCACCGTGTTGTAGGTGAACTGGGTGTTGTAGGGCGGGTTGCGGAACATCAGCGCCACGTTGGCCATGGTCGGCTGCGTGTAGTAGATGCCGTAGCCGCCGCGGACGACCGTGCTGTCGCTGACGCGGTAGGTGGCGCTCAGGCGCGGCGCGAAATCGTGATGGTCGTTGGTGAGATCGCCGGCGACCCCGGGCTCCGGGAACAGCTGCATCGTGTCGAGGTTCAGGTTCCGCGCGATGCCCAGCGCATCGGAGGCCGCGCCGGCGTACTCGTAGCGCAGGCCGGCGTTGATCGTCAGGTTGGGCCGGGCCGTCCAGTTGTCCTGGACGTAGGCCTGCACGTGCTTCTGGCGGATCGACGTCTTCGACAGGTTCGGGATGTAGGTCGTCGTGTCGGGCAGGCCGAGCAGGAAGTCGGCGAAGGCGTTGCCCGACAGCAGGCCGGTGAACGAGAACGACCCCTGGTTCGAGGCGTTGACCGAGAAGAAGTCCATCCGCCGGCGGAACACGTCGACGCCGAACTGCAGGGCGTGGCTGGCCAGCTCGTAGTTCGAGTCGATCTTGAACTCGGGGTTCTGGTAGAGGAGGCGCGGATTGGCGAAGGTCTCGCCGGTGCCGGCGTAGCCGGAGATGCCGGCGTTCGGAATCCCGCGCAGCAGCGGGTCCGAGGTCGACAGGCCGCCGATGCCGAAGTCGCGCAGCGGATCGATGTCCTGGCCCTCGCGGCCGGTCTGGTTCGGCGACGACTCGCGGACGAACGAGGCGCGGGCGTCGAGCAGCCAGCGCGGGCTCATCACCTTGGTGAGGCCGACGACGTAGTCCTGGTTCTCGGGCTGGGCGAAGCTGCGGAAGTTCGGATTGAGGTTCACCGTGTTGATCTCGGCGGTGCGGCTGGCGAGGCGGCCGAACAGCGTCGCGCCGGCGGAGAGCTGGTGATCGATCCGGAGGAAGAACTGGTTCTCGGTCGAATCCGTCGTCGACGTGCCGATGAAGTTGTTGGCCGCCGTCCCCTGGTTGGCGCGCGGGATGTACTCGAGCAGCTTCAGCGCCTGCGGCGCGATCCGGTTGGTCGGGATGACGTTGCCGGGAAAGGCCAGGCCGGTGTAGGGATCGCGGATCGCGGCGCTCAGCGCCGAGAAATTGCCGGCGCGCATGGCGTCGGTCGCGACCGTCGTCCGGCCGGTGGTCTCCCGGTCGATGCGGGTCCCTTCGTAGCCGACGAAGAAGAAGGTGCGATTCCGCACGATCGGCCCGCCGATGGTGCCGCCGAACTGGTTCTGCGAGAAGGGCGGCGTGTCGCCGGCGTCGAAGTAGCCGCGCGCCTGCAGGCTGTCGCCGCGGTGGTAGATGAAGCCGCTGCCGCGGAGCGCGTTCTGCCCCGACTTGACGATCATGTCGACCTGGGCGCCCGAGAACATGCCGTAGGCGGCCCCGTACTGGCCGGTCTGGACCGTCACTTCCTTCAGCGATTCGAGCGACGGGATGAAGGTGCTGCCGTTCGAGAAGCCGTTGATGATGCTGACGCCGTCGAGCCGGATGTTGTTGTCGAACATCCGCTGACCGAGCACCGACAGGTTGAGCGGCTGGCTCCGGCCGAGGGTGTTCTGGTTGCCGACGAGGCCTTCGGTGGCGCCGGGCACCAGCTGCGCGAGGGCCATGAAGTTGCGGTCCTTCACCGGCAGGCCCTGCACCTGGCTCTCGTTCAGCACGGCGCCGAGCGACGCGTCCTCGGTCCGCATCAGGCGGGTGTCGGCGCGGGCCGTCACTTCGACCGTCTCGCCCATCGCGCCGACCTCCATGGTGAGGTCGATGCGCACCGTGTTGCCCGATTCGAGCGGCACCTCGTTCCGGATCGCCGTCTTGAAGCCGCTCAACTCGGCGGCGACGTCGTAGCTGCCGGCCAGCAGGCCAACGGCGCTGAAGGCGCCGGCCTCGTCGGTGATGTCGGTGCGGGCGACGCCGGTCGCCCGGTTCTTCACGGTGATGGTGACGCCGGGCAGCACGCCGCCGGAGGCATCGCGCGTCACGCCGATGATGCCCGTCTGCAGGCCCTGGGTGGCGGCGGGCGTGGGGCGGAGGAACGCCGCGGACAGAAGAAGGATGGCCGCCGTCAGCCGGCGGCCAGTCAGGTGTTGGGGGGTTCGCATCAGTCGCAGTCCTGGTGTCGAGCCGGCGGGACAGGCAATCCCGTGCTCTGAAATTTTATGTTCTTCCACTCTACGAACCGCGGACTTGAAATGTAAAGTGAAATATGTAAAATTTCAGTGTCGCCAATCGAGACCCCGGTGACCAAACTCCCCAAACTCTTCCGTGAACGCGCCAGCGACTCGGTCTACGAGGCGCTGCGCAATGCCATCCTGACGTCCGCGTTCCACCCCGGGCAGCGGCTGGACGTCCGGCACCTGGCGGCCGAGCTCGGCGTCAGTCCGACGCCGATCAAGGAGGCGATCACCCGTCTCGAGGCCGAGGCGCTCATCGAAGTCAGGCCTCGCAGCGGCACGTTCGTCACCGCCGTCTCGCCCGAGGACATCTACGAGACGTTCGAGATCCGCTGCGCCCTCGAGTGCCTGGCCGGCGAGAAGGCGATCGCGCACGCGACGCCGGAGGACATCGCTCGGCTGCGCGCCATCGCCGACGGCATGGCCACCGCGTCCGACGACAGCGCGCACTCGGCGGGCAACGTCGAGTTCCACAAGTCGATCGTCGGGATCGCCGGCTCGGACCGGCTGCGCGACACCTACGAGACGCTCGAGGCGCACATCCAGATCGCGCGCATCCACCTCGGGCGCCGCGACTGGACGACCCGACTCGCCGAGGAGCACACCGAGCACCTGGCCATCGTCGATGCCATCGCCTCGCGCCAGCGCGACGCCGCCGTGACCGCGCTGCGGACGCACATCATGCGCGCCGCCGAGTCGCTGGTCCGCGATCTGCGCCAGGTCGGCGAGCGGACGGCCGCCGCGGCACCCGAGGAGCGGGGAGTCCGGTCATGAGCGGCATCCGCGGCATCGTGCCGATCGTCAACACGACGTTCCACGAGGACGGCTCGATCGATTTCGAGAGCCAGATTCGCCTCGTCCGCTTCCTGATCGAGAGCGGCGCGCACGCACTCGGCCTGTTCGGCAACGCCAGCGAGGGCTTCACCCTCATCGACGAAGAGCGCCGGCTCCTGCTGCGCGCGATCACCGACGAAGTCCGCGGTCGAGTCCCTGTGGTCGTCAGCAGCGGACACACCGGCACCGATGCCGCGGTCTGGCTGAGCCAACAGGCCCAGGACGGCGGCGCGTCGGCCTTGATGGTGCTGCCGCCCTATTACATGAAGACGGACGGCGACGGCCTGCTCCACTACTTCGAGGCGATCTCGCGAGCCGTCGAAGATCCCGATCATGGTCCAGGATGCGCCGGCCATGACCGCGGTGGCGATGAGCCCGGAGCTGCTCGCCAAGCTCGGGCGCGAGATCGAGCACGTCACGCTGGTGAAAGTCGAAGCGCCGCCGACACCGGGCAAGATCGCGCGGCTGAGCGCCCTCGCCGGTCCGTCGCTGGCGCTGCTCGGCGGCCTCAACGGCCACTTCCTCCTCGAGGAGCTCGAGCGCGGGGCCGTCGGGACGATGCCCGGCTGCGACATGACCGACGCCTTCGTGCGCGTCTGGAACGCGTGGACCAGCGGCGATCGCGACGGGGCCCGCCGCGAGTTCGATCGGATGCTGCCGCTGATCCGCTACGAGCTGCAGCCGGGGATGGGCGTCGCCGTGATGAAGCGCAACCTGTGTGACGCCGGCATCATCGCCACCGCCCGCGTGCGCCATCCCACCCGAAGCCTCGACGCCGCCGACGTCGCCGACGTCCGCCGGCTGCGCGAACCGCTGGAGCTGCGCGCGTTCACGGCGCCGGGGCGACGCGCATGAGCACGCGCGGCAAGGGGCTCACGCGCCGCCACTTCATCGCGTCCGCCTCGGTCGTGCCGGCCACGACGCTGGCGATCGATGCGCCCGGCACCCAGGCCCGCCCGGCGGCCGGCGAATCCGCCCCGCGCCGGTCTCGCCATCGACGTGCTCGGCCTCGACGCGGCGACACGAGCCGACCTCGAAGCGTTCGCCCAGCCGGTGCTGCGCGAGGCCCGCTGGCTGGACGAGCTGCCGCTCGACGGCATCCGTCCCGCATTCGCGTTCACGCCGGGTGAGGAATGGCCGTGAGCGATCCCTGCTATCTGACGATCGCGGAAGCGGCAGCGCTCGTCAAGAAGCGGCGCCTGTCGCCCCTCGAGCTGCTCGAGGCCCATCTCGCCCGGATCGATCGCCTCGATCCGTCTCTCCTCAGCTACATCACGGTCGCGCGCGAGATCGCGCGGGAACAGGCGCGGGCTGCCACGGAGCGGCTGGCGCGCCGCGCGCCGACGAGTGCCCTGTTCGGGATGCCGATCAGCCTCAAGGACAACATCGCCACGGCCGGCGTGCGCACGACGGCGGCGTCGCGGTCGCTGGAGGATTGGATACCCGACACGGACGCCACCGTCGTGACGCGGTTGCGTGCCGCCGGGGCCATCACGATCGGCAAGGCCAACATGTCCGAGTTCGCGTTCGCGGGCGGACGAGGCGCGAACGAGTTCCTGGAGCCGCCCAGGAATCCGTGGGGGAGCGCCTATTCATCGGGCGGCTCGAGCAACGGCTCGGCGGTCAACGTGGCCGCCGGCCTGGCGATGGCCTCCATCGGCACCGACAGCGGCGGATCGATCCGCATCCCGGCGGCCTTCAGCGGCGTGAGCGGCTTGACGCCAACGTTCGGACGCATCGGGCGCACGGGGTGTGTGCCCTTCAGCCACTCCATGGGATCGGTCGGACCGCTGGCGCGTTCGGTCGAGGATCTCGCCCTGCTGCTGGAAGCCATCGCGGGATTCGACCCTGCAGACCGGACCAGCAGCCGTCGTCCGGCGCCGCGCTATTCACAGGAGCTGTCCCGCCGGAGTCGCCCGCTTCGTCTCGGCACCTGCGAGCGCTACGTCCAGGCCGTGGGTGTGCAGGCCGACGTCGCCGCCGCGATGTCCACCTTCGTCGAGGTGCTGCGCTCCACCGGCCTCGCGGCGCCCACCGATGTCACCGTGCCGCACCTCACCTACGCCTCGGCGGCCGGCTACAACACCATCATGCGCGTGGAGGCGTTCCACAGCCACGTCGGGCGCATGCAGGCGCATCGCGCCAAGTACGGCCACGCGTTCCGGAACATCGCGCGCGGCGGCTTCCTCACGACCCACGATTACCTGCGTGCCCAGCAGGCCAGGGCTCTCATCGCCGATGAAGTACGGTCGGCATTCGACACGATCGACGTGCTGGTGCTCCCCGTCACGCCGGCCACGCCGGATGGCGGCGCGTACAGCGTCGACGGGGACGATGAGAAGGTGCGGAAGGGCAGCTTCTCGCACGGTGCGGCGTATACCGCCCCGTTCAATCTGACCGGCCAGCCCTCGTTGTCGATCCCCTGCGGATTCACCGCCAAGGGCGTGCCGATCGGCGTGCAGCTGATCGCACGGCCCTTCGACGAAGCGGCGCTGCTCTCGCTCGGCCACCGCTACCAGCGCGAGACCGACTGGCATCGCCGGCGCCCGCTGCTGACGGCGTGATGGAGCGCCACCTCGGCCACGCCGGCATCATGGCCGGCGTCGGCCGCTTGCGCGAGCCGCTGCAGCTGCGGAGTTCGCGCCGCGTCGAACAGACCAGCCACGATGACAGAAGAAGTAAGTCGAGCGAGCCTGCTGGCACGCCTGGACGCCCTCGAAGGGCACGCGCAGGCTTTGCATCGAGCGTTCGGGGATCGCGCGTTCAAGCAGGACGCCGTCGTGGTGCTTGACGCGCTGCAGGCGGCGCGGATCGCGCTCGACGGCGCGCCGAGGGCGGGTGAACTGGCGAACGTGCAGCGAGCGCTCGACGGCGCGGTGATCCTTCTCGCCGCGATGGGGCGCATTACGTAGCCGCGGCCTCAACGCGATCCGGTCGCCGCGTCGGACGCGGGGTAGCGGAAGCGCGGCGGCGCGGCCGTGGAGGCGAGCGCCCGGACCGCGTCCACGGTGAGGCGGACGGTGCGCGCCATCTTGTCGAAATCGATGCGATCGAGCGTGTCCGCCGGCTCGTGGTAGCCGGGGTGGAAGCCACCGAAGAGCCAGACGGCCGGAATCCCCTTCTGCAGGAACGGCAGGTGGTCGCAGCGGAACAGCGTCCGCATCGACGAGTCGCGGTCGAACTTGTCGCTGAGCGTCAGCCCGGCGGCGCCGGCGGCCTCGCGCCGCAGCACGCTGGCGAGGTCCGGGCTGTAGACGGCGCCCACCACGTTCAACTGATCGGAACGTCCGGCCGTGATCTCGTAGGCCCCCTGGCTCTCCGGGGTGTGCTCTTCGCGTCGGCCGATCATGTCGAGGTTGATCACGGCGCGCGTGGTCGAGAGCGGACGCAGCGGCCTGGCCACGTAGTGGTACGACCCGAGCATCAGCTGCTCTTCCGACCCGAACGACACGAACAGGACGCTCCGCGCCGGCCGCGTGCCGGCGAGCAGCCGCGCGACCTCCAGCATCGCCACGGTTCCCGAGCCGTTGTCGTTGGCGCCGGGATACAGGGCACCGTTCTGGACACCGAGGTGGTCGTAGTGTGACGTGACCAGGATGGTCTCGTCGCGCAGCTGTGGGTCGCTGCCGGGCAGCAGCCCGGCGACGTTCCATGATGGCTGAACCGGCCCGCCGCCGTTGACCGCCTCCAGGCGAATGACGGCGTCCTTCAGTGGACGGGACGCCGGCCGCATCGAGCCGTCGATGTCGCGCTGCAGTTCCGCCGGCGTTCGCCCCGTCGCCTTCAGCAGGGCCACCGCCGCCTCGGAAGGAATCGTGATCCGGGGGATGCGCAGCTCACCCTGCACGAGCGCCTGCGGCGGCGCGTTGGCGCGGCTCGGCGGACGCGGCGCCGTCCGGTGCGAGTTGACCGGTTCGGTGACCACCAGCAGCGCGGCGGCCCCGTGCCGCTGCGCCGTCCAGGTCTTGGTCCAGGCGTTGGCGTGCAGCGTCAACCCGCGGCCGTGGAACGGCGCCTCCGGGTCGTCCTCGCGCGGCTCGTGATCGAAGACCAGGACCGCCTTGCCGCGCACGTCCACGCCGGCGTAGTCGTCGTAGCCGAACTCGGGCGCGGTGATGCCGTAGCCGGCGAAGACGACGTCGAGCGTCAGCGCCAGTCCGGCTCCGGGATCCGGAAAGGCGACGGCGACCGGATGCGAACCGCGCGTCCTCGCCGGAACGGCGCACGACGAGGGACGTCCGGTCGCGATCCAGCCGCAGCGGCTGGAGGTCGAACGGCTGGAGGTAGGAGTCGCCGCTGGCGGGCCTCACGCCGGCCTTGGCGAGCTGGTCGGCGATGAACCGCGCCGCCGACGCGGCCCCCGGCGTCAGGCTGGCGCGGCCCTCGAGGGGCGCCGACGTGAGGAACGCCAGGTCCGCGCGGAGGCGCTCGCGGCTGACCTCCGGCGCTCCCCGCTGCGCGAGCGGACGGCGCGAGCGCACACACCACGAGCGCCGGCACGAGCCATCGAGTCCCCACGGGAGCGCAGTCTACTCCGGGGACCAGATGCGCGACGGTCCGGACCCGGTCAGCGTCAGCAGCAGCTCGTTCAGCCGCTTGACGAACGCCGCCGGATCCTCGATCTGCCCGCCTTCGGCGAGCGTGGCCTGGTCGAAGAGGATCTGGCTCCAGTCGTTGAACCTGACCGGGATCGATCTCGTCGCCGAGCCGTCGCACCAGCGGATGCGCGGCGTTCACCTCGAGGATCGGCTTCGAGGCCGGCATCGCCTGGCCGGCCGCCTTCATCAGCCGCTCCAGGTTGGTGCTGAGGCCGTCGCGGCTGCTGACGAGGCACGCCGGCGATTCGGTCAGGCGCGTCGTCACCCGGACCGCGCTGGCCCGGTCGGCGAGCGCCGTCTGCATGCGCTCGAGCAGCAGCGCATGTTCGCCCGACGGCTTGGTGTCCTCCGGCGCCGGCGCCTCGCCGCCGATGGCGCTGAGATCGAGGTCCTTGGCTGCCGCCGACTGCAGCGGCTTGCCGTCGAACTCGTGCGAGCGACGAGGCCACCCACTCGTCGATGCGTTCGTGCAGCAGCAGCACCTCGACGCCGAGCTTGCGGAAGATCTCGAGGTGGGGGCTGTGGCGGGCCGCGGCGTGACCGTCGGCGGTGATGTAGTAGATGGCCGCCTGGCCCTCCTTCATCCGGCCGACGTAGTCGGCCAGCGAGACGGTCTGCTCGTCGCCCTCGTGATGCGTGGACGAGAACCGCAGCAGCTTGGCCAGGCGCTCGCGGTTGGCGTGATCCTCGGGAAGGCCTTCCTTCAGCACCCGGCCGAACGTCTGCCAGAACGTCGCGTACTTCGGGCGTGTCCTTCTCGGCGAGCTGCTCGAGCATGGCCAGCACGCGCTTGGTCGCGGCCGACCGGATCGCCTCGACGTCCTTGGACTGCTGCAGGATCTCGCGCGACACGTTGAGCGGCAGGTCGTTCGAGTCGACGACACCGCGCACGAAGCGCAGGTAGGCCGGCATCAGCTGCTCGGCGTCGTCCATGATGAACACCCGGCGCACGTAGAGCTTGACGCCGCGGCGGTGCTCGCGATCCCACAGGTCGAACGGCGCCCGCGCCGGCACGTAGAGGAGCACCGTGAACTCCTGGCGTCCCTCCACCTTGGCGTGCGTGTAGGCGAGCGGCGCGTCCACGTCGTGGGCCACGTGCTTGTACAGCTCGTGGTACTGCTCCTCGGTGATCTCGCTCTTGGGTCGGGCCCAGAGCGCCGACGCGCGGTTGACCTGCTCGTCCTCGTCGGTGACCACCTGCGCCTTCGCCTCGCTGTCCCACCGCTCCTGCTTCATCAGGATGGGGATGGCGATGTGGTCGGAGTACTTGCGCAGGATCTCCCGCAGGCGATGGCCGGACAGGAGATCGTCCTCGTCGGGCCGCAGGTGCAGGACGACCTCGGTGCCGCGAGTGACCTTCTCGACGACTTCGACCGTGTAGCTGCCTTCGCCCGTGCTCTCCCAGCGGACGCCGTGCTCGGCGGTCAGGCCGGCGCGGCGCGTGACCAGCGTCACCCGGTCGGCGACGATGAAGGCGGCGTAGAAGCCGACGCCGAACTGGCCGATGAGGTGCGCGTCCTTGGCCCGGTCGGCGGTCAGCTGGGACGAGGAACTCGCGCGTCCCGGACTTGGCGATGGTGCCGATGTTGTCGACGACCTCCTGCCGGGACATGCCGATGCCGTTGTCGGACACCGTGATCGTCCGCGCCGCCGCGTCGTAGCCGACCCGGATGCGGAGCTCCGGGTCGTCTTCGAAGAGCGCGGGGTCGCGCATCGCCTCGAACCGCAGCTTGTCGGCGGCATCCGAGGCGTTCGAGACGAGCTCGCGCAGGAAAATCTCCTTGTTGCCGTACAAGGAGTGAATCATCAGGTGCAGGAGCTGCGAGACCTCGGCTTGGAAGCCGAGGGTTTCCTTGGTCGACGTATCTGTCATGGGTATCTTCCGGCGGGCGACGACGGCCGTCGTTTTCGTTGTAGATGAACGTCCGGCGGCTCGTCAAGCACCGCGCCGCGTACGGCAGCTACCGGCAGGCGCTCACCGTAGCTCGCGCGCAGCGACGCCCGGGTGTCGGCGAGCGCGTCTCGGGCCGGAGGGTGGACGTCTGCGACCCTCAGCTGGCACTAGGGCCGATCATCCTCCTCGGCCTCGTCGTCGTCCTCGATGGCCAGCGGCGCGAACACCGCCGTCCGGACGCCGGGGTAGGGAACGTCCCACCCCTTGATCTGGCCCCAGACGATCCGGTTCAGCCGCGCCGTCGGAACCGCGTCCGGTACATCCCAGCGCATCTTCAGCGAATCCTGGGCAGCGACCCGGGCCGAGCCGGTGGTGTCCGACAGGCGCGGGTTCATCTCCGAGAGCGACTGCTTCGGCTGCACCGCGGTATAGGGCTGCGGATCCGGCGTGTCGGTGAAGCTCGCCCGCATGTCGGGGGCGATCAGATCGAACAGCGACAGCGTGGGCAGGCCGAGCATCAGCTCGATCGTCTTGACCATGCTCTGGTGGGCGTAGAACGTCGAGTCGACGTGCTGGCGCCGCGCATAGGGCGAGATCGCCAGCGCCACCGTGCGGTGGCCGTCGACGTGATCGACGCCGTTCTGCGCGTCGTCCTCGACGACCAGAATGGCCATCTTCTTCCAGAACGGCGACGCCGACAGCGCCTCGACGATCTGGCCGAGCGCCAGGTCGTTGTCGGCGACCATCGCCTTGGCGGTGTGGAACTCCGGGGTAGCGCCGCGGGTGTGATCGCTCGGCAGCTGCAGCACCACCAGGTTGGGCATCGTGCCCGCCGCCTTCCACTCTTCGAGCCCCTTCAGGAAGATCTGGGCGCGCACCACGTCCGGCACGTTCTGCGTGTACGGCGGATAGTTACGCGCCAGCACCTTGTTGAGCGGGGCCAGCGGCGCCGTGATCGACCACTCGCGGGTGAAATCCTCGCCGGCGCGCCAGCGTGCCATCAGCCGCTCACGCTGGCCGCGATCGGTTTCCGGCAGGCGGCCTGCGTATCTCTCCGAAGACGCGCACCGTCTTGTTCCGCGCCAGCGCCAGATCCCACAGGAATCCCGTGTTGGCGTAGGCGATCGGATCGGTGCCGTCGAACGGGTAGCTGCGGCCGACGTAGCCGGGCCACAAGGCGTAGCTGGTCTCGCTGGCCTGCGTCACCCACTGGTGGCCGTCGCCAGAGTTGCCGCCGGTCGCGTAGAAGTTGTCGAGCAGCACGAACTCGGTGGCCAGCTTGCGATGGTTCGGCGCGACGTCCTCCCCGAAGAGCACGAACGACGGCTCGCCGTTGCCCCGCGGCAGGTCGCCGAACAGCTGATCGTAGGTGCGGTTCTCCTTGATGATGTAGACGACGTGCTCGATGAGCGACGGATCGCCGGCGCGCCGCGGCACCGCGGTCGGCGTCGTCGTCCTGTCCGTGGCCGGCTCGAGCTGGGCGCGGGCTGTGGCCACGTGGTTGTTCTCGGCGACGGCCATCGTGTAGCTGGCGAGCTGCGCCGCGTCCGGCACCGGCACGACGTGGACCGTCCCGCGGTAGGCGTGGACGTAGCGCCGCGAGGGGTCCTTCAGTTCGGCGCCCGAGCCGACGCCGAGCAGCGTGGCGACGGCGAGCTGGCGTCCGTCCGGCGTCAGGGCCAACTGGCTCGGATACCAGGCGGTCGGAATGAGTCCACGCAGGGCCCCGTCGGCCGTGCCGACCACGGCCACAGCGTTGAAGCCGCCCAGGGCGGCGTAGAGCGTGGCTCCATCCGGCGCCAGCGCCAGCGCGGTCGGCGCGACGCCGCCCAGCGTCAGGCCGAACGGCTTGATCGGGATGGTCCGGACGACGCGGGCTGCCGCGGTGTCGACCACCGAGATCGAGTCGCTGTTGGCGTTGGCGACGTAGAGGCGCTGGCGCGCCTCGTCCCACGCCAGCGTGGTCGGGTGCAGGCCGACGGCGACCGTGGCGGTGACGGTGCGTGTCTCGAGGTCGATCCGGGCGACGGTCCCGGTGGCGGCGATGCCGCGCTCGTCGACCACGACGCGATCGGCCGCGGGATCGGTCCCCGTCGGCAGCGTCGGATCGCCGTCCTTGGGCCAGCGTCCGCCCCAGTGGCTGACCCAGGCGACTCGGCCGTCGGCAGCGATGGTAGTGCCGAACGGCGCGACGCCTCCCGTCTTCACCCGGCCCTGGACCTGCCCCGAATCGGCATCGACGATGGCCAGCTCGTTGTCGAACACCAGCGGCAACACGGCGCGGCGGCCGGCGCGCGCGAGCGCCGGGCCGCCGGCGAGGTGCCGACCGAGGTCGGGCGCGAGGGGATCGAAGGCAGCCCCGCCGCCCGGCGGCATCGCTCCTGGGGCGACGCCGGCCAGCGGCCGGGACAGCAGCCGCACGGCCCCGCCGGCTCGGCCGCCAACCGCACGTGGCGGCGCGATCAGCCCGACCAGCGGGGATCCGCGGCGCGGATCGAACGCCAGCCCGTGCAGGGCCGGCGCGCCGTCCAGCTCCCAGCGACCGGCCACCACGTTCTTCAGCCAGTCGAGGTGATAGAGCTGCGCCTTGCCGGCGCGGGTGCGGCCCGTCAGCACCCACAGCTCGCTCGCCGAGCCGCCGAAGACGATGCCGTAGACACGGCCGTCGAAGACGCTTTGGACACCGGCCGGCGTGATCGCCTGGCGGGTCGTGACCACGCCCGGATCGGTGACCGCGCGCGCCGGCCGATCGACCGACTGCGCATGAATCGCCACGACGCCCTCGGCGGCCGCGAGCCCCGCCAGCAGGATCGCCAGCGCCGCGATCAGCGAACGCGCCCCCTCGGGAGTGGCGCTCTCAGAAGACATACTTCACCCCCAGCTGCATCGTCCGCGGTCCGCCGATGGTCGAGGTGATGCGCCCGGCGTTGCCGGGGCCGTTGGCAGCGAAGGTCGAGGCCGGATTGGCGAACACCGGCTCGTTGAACACGTTGAAGACGTCCCAGCGCAGCTCGATTCGCTGCCTGCCGCCGATCGGCAGCTGCCGCGACACGCTCAGGTCGACCTGGCGCTGCGACGGGCCGCGCAGGATGTTGCGCCCGGTGTCGCCCCAGGCATCGCCGGAGTCACGGAACGCGGCGACGTTGAAGTACGCATCGAGGCGATCGGCCACCGGGCCGGATCCCTGCGCGTCGGCCAGCGTGGCGCCGGGCACGTAGCTCACCCGCACGCGCCCGACCTGCGCGAAGATCGCGTTCGTGGTCGACGCGCCCAGCACCGTGAACGGCGTGCCCGACTGCCACGTGAACAGCCCGGACACCTGCCAGTCGCGCGCCAGCGTCCGCAGCAGCCCCGGCCGATCCGATCCGGGCATCGACAGCACCCACGCCGTCGTCAGGCGATGGGTGCGGTCGTAGTCGGCGAACCCGTAGTTGTTCTCCGGCCGCCGCGGATCGTGCTCGACGAGCGAGCGGTCGGACGACAGCGTGTCGAGGGTCTTGCCGTAGGTGTAGCCGGCCTGGAGGAAGGCCCGCGTCCCGAAACGCCCGCGCAGGTTGCCCTGGAAGGAGTGATACGTGGACCGGCCGACATTGGTCAGCTGGGCGAAGCCGCCGTTGCGGTTGAGCCCGAGGAACTCGGCCGGCACGAAGAAGTCCGGGTTGATGAGCGCGCCGCGCGCGTCGCGGATGTCCGTGAAGCCGTTGACCGGCGTCACCCGCGGATCGAGCGGCATCGCCAGGTTGATCTTGCCGAGCAGGTCCTGGCCGCGCGAGCCGACGTAGCGCAGGTCGACGAGCAGGTGCCGGCTGGCCTCCCACTGCAGGTTGCTGCTCCACTGCTGCATCGAGGGCGTCTCGATCAGGGGATCGATGAAGGTGTTGTTCTTGCTGCTGAACGGCGACGTCGCCGGGAACGGCGTCCCGTCGCCGCGGACCCAGCGCGGCGCGCCGCTGGCGTCACGGGCGACGCGGACGTTCAGCGGGATCTGGAACGGGTTGACGTTGAGCTGCGGGTAGGGATCGGCCATGTCGAGCGGCGCCGGCACGTTCTGGTAGATGAAGAACGGGGCGGCGCGCTGCAGGTCGACCTTGAAGCCGGCCGAGGGCCGTTCGTAGTAGAGGCCCCACCCGCCGCGGACCACGAACTTCCGCGCGAACTCCGGCTGCCAGGCGAAGCCGACCCGCGGCGCCACGTTGTTGCGATCACCCCGGAGGGTCGTGTCGTCCGGCGCGGCGTGAATCCCGCTGGTGTCGACCGACGTGCCCGGCACGACGTAGAGCCCGATCTGCAGCGGGTCGAAGCCGGCCTCGAAGAACGGCGCGTTCCCCGGCACGTTGAAGCCGGGCGAGGCGCCGAGTTCGGCCGCCACCTCGGGCAGGTAGTAGTTGCCGATGCGGCCGTTGCGCTCGTTGAGCATCCCGAACACGTCGTAGCGCAGGCCGGCATTGACGGTAAGCCCGCCGCCGACCTTCCAGTCGTCCTGGATGAAGAAGCCGGCGTCCTGGGCCCGGAAGTCGCGCCGCGTGTCGCCCTGGTCGAGATCCGATCCACCGCCCGAGGCGCCATGGCCGGTGAAGAAGAACACCCAGTTGTCGTAGTCGAGGTCGCCGTTGGTGCGCGACATGTACTCGCTGGCCAGCTGCAGCCGGCGGTACTCGACCCCCGACTGCAGCGTGTGCCGTCCGGTGGCGAGCGACCAGCGCGCGGACGCGTGCAGCACCTTCTGACGATCGAAGAAGTCCCAGGCGTTGCCGATGCCGCCGGAGTTGCGCTGGGTGTTGATGTCGATGGTCGGCATCAAGGCGGCCAGGCCGCCGATCGCCTCCTCGAGCGGATTGCGGATGCCCAGCGACGAGTTGTAGAGGTCGCGATACTTCGAGATGCGCGTGTTCTCCAGGTCGAAGTAGCCGACGCTCACTTCCTGCAGCAGGCGCGAGCCGAACGTGTGCGTGTTGCTGACGCCGGCGAGCAGCGCCGGCGTGTTGCCGTTGGTCGGCGACGGTGACGCGTCGGCCCAGCCGAAGGCCTCCTCGACCTGCTGCAGCGAGCGCACGAACGTTCCGCGGGTGTCGTTGCCGGAGGAGAGCCGGTGCTGCACCGTGACGACGCCGGACCAGCCGTTCGACTCGGTCGGGATCACCTGCTGCTGCAACAGCTCCCGGCCGTAGGTGCCGTTACCGGGCAGCACCGGCATGCCGTCGGTCGTCGAGGGGATGAGGAAACGCCCGTCGCGCTTCGTGTTGAGGATGTTGATGGCGACCGGATGGATGTCGGCCGGTGTCAGCTGTCGGAAGGTCAGGGCGTTGACGTCGCTGAAGAAGGTGGCGATGAGCCCGGCCTGCTGGTCGGCCGGGAACGCCCGCAGCGCGCGGAGGAAGTTGCTGGCAAAGGTCGTGTTGTCGGCCGCCCCGTTGCGCAGGTAGTCGTTGGCGACGCGGGCGATGGTTTCCGGCGTCCGCACGTCGCCGAGCCCGACCGGCATGCCGGTCGCAGCGGTGGCGTTGGACGCGTAGCCGGAGCGGAAGCGCGTGCTCTGTCCGGCCACGAAGAAGAAGGTGCGGCCGCTACGGATCGGGCCGCCGATGGCGCCGCTGGCGTCGCTGCGGCGGAACTCGGGCTTGGCGGTGCCGGCCCGGTTGAGGAAGAACTCGTTGGCGTTCATCGCCTCGTGCTGGAACGCGTAGAGCCCGGTGCCGTTGAATCGGTTGGTGCCCTGGCGGGTGACGATGTCGATGCTGCCGCCGCCGTTGCGGCCCTGCGCCGCCGACGTCAGCGACGTCGACACTTCGATTTCCTGGAGCGCCTCGAGCGGCACGCCGAGGCTGCCGCCGAGCCCGCCCGACGCGCTGAGCATGTTGGTGGTGTCGATGCCGTTGACACGCAGCGCGTTGTTGGTCGGCCGCGCGCCGTTGACGCTGGGGTTCAGCGTCTGCGAGCCGTCCTCGCCCTGGGCGCCGGGTTCGGTCGCCAGGTTCAGGTTACGGCCGGAACGATCGGGCAGCGGCGCCGAGACGCCGGCCTCGGCGACGATGACGTGGGTGTAGTTGCGCGATGGGGACGGCACGTCGGCCAGCATTTCGTTGGAGAACGTGGCCGACAGCGTCGGCCGGTCGACGTTGAGCCGGATGTCGCCGGCCGAGACCCGGATCGCCTCGCTCAACCCGTCGACGCCGAGCGTGGCGCTCACCGACCGCGTGGCGCCGGCGACGACGGCAACCTTCTGCCGGCTGCGCGCGAAGCCGGGCAGCGCGAACTCGACCCAGGTACTCGCCCTCGGGCACGCGTTCGATGGTGAAGACGCCCTGCGCGTCGGTGATCGCCGACGCCAGCGCGCGCGCGCCCACGCTGGCGCTGGCGACGACCTGGACCCCGACGCCGGGCAGTCTGGCCCCGCTCTGATCCGCCACCGTTCCGGTGACGCCCCCATCCCCTGCCGCCTGCAGCGCCGCTCCGCCGAGGAGCCACACCATCAGGCCGATCACTCCGACTTTCAGATATCCCACACGTACCTCCCGGGCCGCGTCAGTGCGGCGGCCCGGGGAGAGCCTGCGCAAGCGGCACTGCTTTGCGGTGTCGCTGGCGCAAGTTCGCGGCGACGTCCGTGTGATGCTGGCGTATCGAACGCGCGGTCACATGCCATAGACCAGCGGCACCGCGCCGGTCGCCTCGCACCGCACCGTCCCCGTCAACGCGCTGTCATCTACCGCGTGTACGCTCCGCCCTCCTTCGCTCGCGGAGTCACATGTCCACGACATCGACACGTTCCCTGTTCACGGCCGCCCTCGTGCTCGCGTCGCTCGCGCACATCGACCCGGCATACGCACGGCAGGACGACGCGGACCGACGCGTCGGCCTCGTCGTCGATCAGGCCGGCATCGCCATCGCCGGGGCCCGGCTCACGGTACGCACCGCCCGCGGCACCCCGCTCCGCGACGCGGCCACGGCGGCCGATGGCTCGTTCACGCTCGACGGGCTGCCACCGGGGTCGTACTGGCTGGACGTGGCCGCACCACCACCATTCCGGAATCAGCGGCATCGGCTCGAGCTCGCCGGCCACGCGGACCCGCCGCGGATCGTGTTGGGGCTGCCCGGGTACCACAGCGAGGTGACGGTCACGGCCGCGCACGGAACGATGACCGACGTCGATCGCTCGGCGCCCATCGTGACCGTGCGCGGTCAGTCACTAGATCGGGGTCCGCTCGCCACCATCGGCAACGCCCTGGAGGGCGCCACCGGCGTCATGGTCCAGCAGAGCACCCACGGCCAGGTCTCGCCCTTCCTGCGCGGACTCACCGGCTACCAGGTGCTGAACCTCGTCGATGGTGTCCGGTTGAACAACACCACGTTCCGTTCCGGCCCCAACCAGTACCTCGCCTTCATCGACCCGACCCAGGGCGCGCGCGTCGAAGCAATGCTCGGTCCGGCCAGCGCCCAGTTCGGCAGCGACGCAATGGGCGGCACCATCCAGGTGCTGACGCCAGCCGTCCATTTCGGCTCGTCCGGCCACTGGACGGCGGACGGCACGGTCAACGTCTTCGGCGGCAGCGCGGATGGATCGCGCGGCGGCGACGGAGCCGTGTTCCTCCGCGGCCGGAACGTCACCGCGCTGCTGGGCGCCTCACACCGGCGCATCGGCGATCTACGATCGGGAGAAGGACGCGATTCCCATCATGTGCTGCATCGGCTGTTCGGGCTGGACGACGAGGCGATTCGGGATCTCCTGGGCGCACGCCAACCGGGGACGGGCTTCCGCCAGTCGGGTCTCCACGGCAAGGCGTCCGCGCGGATCGGGGCCGAACAGAACCTGACCGTCTGGTACCAGCGCAGCGGCCAGGAGGACGTGCAGGGCTACAAGGATCTGTGGGGCGGGCTGGGGCGGCTGCAGTCGACCTTCGATCCACAGCGGCTGCAGCTCGCCTACGGCCGCTACGAGCGCCTGGAACTCGGCCGCCTTGATTGGCTGAGCGCTACCGTGTCCGTCAACGCCCAGGCCGACGGGTCCATGCGCCAGTCGCTGCGTCCCGTCGATCCGATCGTGGTGGATACGGTGGCGGTCGACGCGTTCGGCTACACGGTGCACGGCGGGACGACTCTCGGCGGACGGCACACGCTGGTGTTCGGCGGCGAGATCTACGACGAGCACGTCGACGCCCGGCGGGACGAGACCGATCCGGTCACTGGCACCTCGAGCCAGAGGCGTGCACTCTATCCCAACGGCTCCCGTTACAGGACCACCGGCCTGTTCGTGCAGGACCAGTTCGACGTAGTCAGACGCGACGGCGGCCGCGGGCTCGTGGCCCGACTGGGCGGCCGCTTCACCGGCGTCGATGCCCGGACGGACAGCGCCGCCAATCGCGCCGACACCGGCGAGGGCCTCGGCGTCGAGGACTCGGCACAGCGTTACCAGGACTGGACGTTCAACGCCGGCCTCACCTGGAACGTTACGCGCGTCGTGCGCCTGCACGGGCTCGCCGGACGCGGGTTCCGCGCCCCGAACCTCAATGACCTGGGCGCACTCGGCTTGAACGATCTGGGCTACGAAGTGCCGGCCTCGTCGGCGATCGACGCCGGCGCCCTCATCGGCGCGAGCGACGGTGAAGGAGTGCTGGGCGCCGGCCGCGACGTCGCCGGCCTCGAGTCCGAGCGCCTGTTGAACTACGAGATCGGTCTCACGCTCGACTGGGATCGCGTCCATCTGCGCGTGCAGGCGTTCGACGCCGCACTGCGATCGCCGATCGTGCGCCGGACCCTCGTGTTTCCCGTCGGCGCTCCGCCGTCGGCGCTGGCGGGCCTGCCGGTCACGCCGATCCCGCAGACGCCGGCCCAGGCCGAACAGGGCGTCGTGAGCGTCGCGACCCGCTTCGATCCCCGCGCCGTCAAGGCGTTCGTAAACGACGGCAGCGCGCGCTACCGGGGCTTCGACGCGATCGCACGCTACCGCTTCGGCGGACGCTGGTCGCTCGACGCCACCTACTCGCATCTCACCGGCCACGATCTCGAACCCACCCGTCCTGTCCGGCGACTGCCGCCCCAGCAGGGAAGGGTGACGCTGCGCTATCACCCTGGCGGAGTCCTGGGCTGGCTCGAGGCCTCGGCCCGCGGTAGTGGGCGGCAGGATCGGTTGAGTGGCGGGGACCTTACCGACGAGCGCATCGGGGCGTCGCGTCGGCGCAGCGACATCACCAGCTTCGTCACCGGCGGGCGAATCAGCGGCTACCTCCTGCCCGGGGCCGACGGCCGCGCCGGCACGGCCGACGATGTCTTCGGGCCCACCGGGGAAACGGCAGCGCAGATTCGCGACCGCGTGCTCCCCATCGGGGCCGTCATCAACGGGGTGCTCGTCGTCGACGATTCGACGCGGGTGCCGCTCTACACGGACACCCACGCATTCGTCGTCGTCGACCTCGGCGCCGGCCTCACCTTCACGCCGGAGCTCCGCGCGACGGTGGGGCTGCTGAACGTCTTCGACCGCAACTACCGCATCCACGGCTCGGGCGTCGACGCGCCTGGCCGCAGCGCCTTCGCCAGCCTGTCGGTGTCATTCTGACGGCCGGTTAGGTGGCCCGGCTAGCGCCATCCCAGGTCGGGAGCGACGTACTTCAGGATGCTCTCGATCACGTGCGCGTTGTAGTCGACGCCCAGCGTGTTCGGGACGGTGACCAGCAGCGTGTCGGCGGCGGCGATCGCTTCGTCGGCGGCGAGCTCCTTGACCAGCGCCGCCGGCTCGCCGGCGTACTGGCGGCCGAAGATCGCGCGGAGGTTGTCGATGTAGCCGATGGAATCGCCGTCGCGCCGGCCGCGCCCGAAGAAGGTCCGATCGCGATCGTCGACGATCGGGAAGATGCTGCGGCTCACCGACACCCGCGGTGTCCGGGCGTGCCCGGCCTCCTGCCACGCCGCCCGGTAGGCCTCGATCTGCTTCCGCTGCTGGACGTGCAGCGGCTCGCCGCTCTCGTCTTCCTTCAAGGTCGAGCTCTGCAGGTTCATGCCGAGCGCCGCCGCCCACCGTGCGGTCGCGTTCGAGCTGGAACCCCACCAGATCCGCTCGCGCAGGCCGGCCGCGTGCGGCTCGACACGCAGCAGGCCGGGCGGATTGGGAAACATCGGGTGTGGGTGCGGCTCGGCGAACCCCTCGCCCTTCAGGATGTCCAGGAGGACCCGGGTGTGACGGCGGGCCATGTCGGCGTCGGTCTCGCCTTCGGCGGGCGCGTAGCCGAAGTGCCGCCAGCCATCGATCACCTGCTCCGGCGAGCCGCGGCTGATCCCGAGCTGGAGCCGGCCACCGGCCAGGAGGTCGGCGGCGCCGGCGTCCTCGGCCATGTACAGCGGGTTCTCGTAGCGCATGTCGATCACGGCGGTGCCGATCTCGATGGTGCGCGTCCGCGCCCCGACGGCGGCCAGCAGCGGGAACGGCGAGGCGAGCTGGCGGGCGAAGTGGTGGACGCGGAAGTAGGCGCCGTCCGCACCCAGTGCCTCGGCGGCGACCGCCAGCTCCACCGACTGGCGCAGCGCGTCGGCCGCCGAGCGTACCTGCGAGCCGGGCGAATCGTCCCAATGCCCGAACGAGAGAAACCCGATCGTCTTCATCCAGGCCATCCTCTCATCGACCTGGCCGGCGTGCGTCCGCCGCGCTCCGGCTCGCGCTGGGTGGCGTCGACCCGCGGGCGCTCGACGAAGTCCGCCGTCAGGCCACGCACCGCGGTAACGGCGCGCCGATCAACGGCCTATGGCAAGGCGTAGGCGACCCACCCATCGGCCGGCCGCCGGCGCCGGGCCGGGTCCGCCGCCGCGCCCGGCCGATGTGCTCGCCGCCGCAACGAGGAGATACTGCTTGCCGCCCATCATGTACATCACCGGCGAGCCGGTGAAGTTGCCGCCGAACCGCGCCGACCACAGCTCCTTGCCCGTGTCGCTGTCCCAGGCGCGGATGTGGTTGTCGAGCCCGGCGCCGAAGACGAGCCCGGACGCGGTGACGAGGATGCCGTTGTTGGTCGCCGGCGCGCCGGTGCCGGTGATGCCGCGCGCGGCGAGGTCGGGATCGTCGCCGAACGGGATCCGCCACGTGATGGCCGGCGCGTTCAGGTCGAACTTCACGATCGTCGTGAACGGCGGCCTGATGCCGTTGGCGACCGTGTGGTACTCGTTGATCGTGTAGCGCGTGTAGTCGGCCGTCCCCTCCGGATACGGCACGACGCCGCGGCCGCGGCCGCCCGCCGCGTCCGGGCGCACCCACGCCGACCCGGATCCGACGATCAGCTCGGGCGGCGCGCCGGAGCCGACCGCGGCCGCTCCACGGCCGGGGAAGGCGCCGCGTCCACGGCCGCCCGCCGCGGTGCTCAGCAGGCTGACCAGATTGTCGACATCGGCCGCACTCAGGTGCGGGAACGGCGGCATGCGGTTCTTGCCCGTCGCGAGCACGGCGCGAATCGCGGCTCCGGCGAAGCGGGGCGCGCCGGCGGCGACGCCATTCGGCCGGATCGGCGGCGGCGTGCACGAGCGGCACGCCGGTGTCGGTGCCCTGGCGGTTGACGCCGTGGCACATCTGGCAGTTCTGCTCGTAGACGGCCTGTCCCGGCAGCGCGGGCGGACCGCCGGGGGCGCGGCCTTCACCGGGTTTGAGCAGCCGGACGATGCCGGGGTTGTCGTGGGCGACGACGTAGACGGCGCCGGTGCGCGGCTCGGCCGCCGCCCCGCCGAAGAGCGTTCCGCCATTGCTGGCCGGCACGCTCACCGTGTCCTTCGTGGTGATCGGCGCGAAGATGCCGTTGTTGTCGGCCGCGAGCAGCCGCGTCTTCAGCGCCGCCGCCTCCTCCGCCGGCAGGTGCGGGTTGATGTCGTCGACCGTGAAGGTGTGCTTGATGTACGCCGCCGGTTTGGTCGGCACGGGCTGGGTCGGCCAGCTCTGCTCGCCTTCCATGGTGCTCTTCGGCACCGGCCGCTCTTCGATCGGCCAGATCGGCGCGCCGGTGACGCGGTCGAACACATAGAGCCAGCCGGTCTTGGCCGTGCACGGCGACCACGTCGCGGCTGCGCCCGCCCTGGCGGATGGTCGTCAGCTGCGGCGCGGCGCTCGGGTCCAGGTCCCAGAGATCGTGGTGCACGAGCTGGAAGTGCCACCGCCGCTTCCCGGTGCGGGCGTCGAGCGCGACGATCGACGTGCCGAACAGATTGGCGCCCGGCCGGTCGGCGCCGTAGAAGTCGTAGGTCGGCGAGCCGATCGGCACGTAGGCGATGCCGCGGGCGGTGTCGACGGTCATCTCGCCCCAGTTGTTGGTGCCGCCGATGTACTTCCACGCATCCTTCGGCCAGGTGTCGTAGCCGTATTCACCGGGACGCGGCACCGTGTGGAACGTCCACACGAGCTTTCCGGTGAGCACGTCGTAGGCGCGGATGTCGCCGGGCGGCGACATGTAGCCCTCGCCGGGCGCGCTACCGAGGATCAGCAGGTTCTCGAAGATCTCGCCGGGCGTGTTCGACTGGATGTTGCCGATCGTCCCGGGGTCGCGGCCGTCGATGCCGACGCGCAGATCGACGACCCCGTTCGTCCCGAACGACGGAATCGACTTCCCCGTCCTGGCGTCCACCTGCTGCAGCAGGCTGTCCATCGAGAAGATGAGCCGCTGGTCGCGCCCGTCCGGCGATTCCCAGTAGTTGATGCCGCGGCTGGTCATGCCGTTCATGCGCTCGCGGACCCACAGCTCCTGGCCGGTCTGCGCGTTCACGGCGACGAGCGAGCCGTTGCGGCCGCGGCCGTAGGCGACGCCGCGGACGACGATCGGGCTGCTGCCGGTGTCGCCGAACGGATAGGTCCAGGCGACCTGGAGCCGTCCGACGTTGGCCTTGTCGATCTGGCGGGCGTCGAAATAGCGGGAGTTGTCCGGGCCGTTGCCGTAGCCCGTCCACCAGCGATCCGCCGGCGCCTGGGCCAGGCCCGTGACGCCGACACGCCAGCGCCTGCCGCCAGCGCGGCGACGAACGACCACACCTGCCATCGACTCTGCCGCATTCACGCTCCTGCCGTGTCTGCACATTATGTGCGAGCTGCGGCCGAGGGCTCCGTCGCCGGACCTGACAGTGATCAGCTGGCGCGACGATCTCACGTCGATGCTCGACCAATCGCCGGTCGACCGCGGTTCCACGCACTACGGCGATCTACCGCGACGGTCATCGAGTTGCAGTCGCGCGGCCCGACGGTCCGCGGACCGCTGAGCCCGGCGGCCATGCAGCAGCCCGATGGCACGTGGCAGCCCTTCATGACGGTCACGTATCGACGCACGCGCGTGCTAGGGCGCTGTCATCAGTCATTGCCGATGGGCCCTATGCCGTAGCCGTTGGGCTGGCACGAGGACCCGGAGTGGAAGGGCGCGTGGGGACGCAATCCGCCATTCCACACACCGGTCTTCGTTCTGAGCCGGCACACGCGCCTATCCATCGAGATGGAGGGCGGCACGACGTTCCACTTCATCGATGCGCCGCCGGCGCAGGCGCTCGAGGCCGCCCGTCAGGCCGCGCCCGGTCGCTACGTGCCTCTCGGCGCGGTGCCACGGTCATCCCGCGTTCCTGGCGGCGTTGCTCGTCGACTATATGCACGTGGCGGTGGTCCCGATCCTGCTCGGCCGAGGCGTGCGCCTGTGGGACGGCCTCGAAGGCCTCGAGAAGGACTACAAGGTCGAAGCGACCTCCTCGCCCCGCGGGGTCACGCATGTCACGTTCACACGGTAGGTTCAGACGGTAGGTGGGGCTTCAGATGTCGGCGAACAACAAGGCAATCCTCGAGCGAGCAAACGCGGCCGTGGCCAAGGGCGACCATGAAGGGTTCCTGTCGCACTGCACCGACAAATCCCCGATTTGCGCGCTCCTCGCGCCTGGCCAGCCGGGCCCGAGCATCGGTGGTTGCAGAAGCTGGTGGGCGCCTGGGCCTATGAGACCGAATCTCGGCCCCGAGCATCAGGGCGCCAAGGCTACCGGCACCGAACGCGGGCGAGCCATCGGTGACCTGTGGGTCCAGTTGGAAGGCACCGGCGAGACGCCGGGGTCGAGCGACCCGACCACGTCCGTCATGACGCTCGGCTTCGACACGGCGAAGCGGCGGTTCACGGGCACGTGGATCGGCTCGATGATGACCGAGCAGTGGCTCTATGACGGCGAGCTCGACGCCGCGCACGACCGTCTCACGCTCACGTCCGAAGGGCCGAGCATGACCGACAAGGGCCAGACGGCGCTCTATCGCGACGTCGTCGAGTTCCAGGGCGACGATCAGCGCACGCTGACCGCCGCGATGCAGCAGGCCGACGGCACGTGGCAGCCGTTCATGACGGTCCGCTATCGACGCACGCGCACCTAGAAGGGGGACTAGAAGAGCGAGTAGACGACGCCGACGCTGAGCACGACGGCGTCGGCGCTCCACCTGTCGCGGAACTCGGTGCCATCGCTGGCGCGGTAGACGATCGACGGCCGGTTGACGAGATAGCCGCCGAAGCCGACCACGGCGACCCGTTCGCGGAGCGTGTAGGTGAGCCCCACGCCGGGCCGCACCGCGAAGCTCGTGTCGGCATCGATCGACGCCGCAGCGGAACGCACGAACCCTTCGGAGAACCTGGCCCTGTTGAACGACGGGCCGGCGACGATCGAGTAGCTGGTCAACAGTCGGTCGCGGGCGGTGCTGTAGCTGACGCCCGCCATCAGGGGGCGAGTCCGCAGCCGGGCGAAGTCGTCCGCTCCGGCCTGGGGATTCGACAGTTCCGCGTCGATCCAGTTGAACGCACCGGCTGCGCCCCAGCCCGGCTTCGGATTCAGGCGGACGAGGACGCCCACGCCCTTTCCACTCCCGACATCTCCGTCAGTGGTGAGGTTGATGGTCGTGGACACGCCGACGCTGACGCGCCCCTTCGTCTGCGCACCGGCCTCGGATGCCGCTCCACTGAGAAGGACGAGCCCGAGGATGATCTGCCTCTTCATAGTTCGAATCCGGTGCACGCAGCCGCGCCTGCCCATCCAGACGTTGGCAGGGACTCTAGCAGCACTGCGCCGCGGTTCTGCAGCCGATGACGGGTCGTCATCACGTCGTCACTCTTTGCCCGCGGTGCGACGCTCCAGCGCTACAGTGAGCCGCACTGGCGGTGCAGCGGCGCGCCGCGCGGGAGGTATGGCCGGTGAGGACTCTCGTGATCGCGGTGCGGGCAGCGCTCGGACCACTCTCCGCTCTGGCGGCGTGGCTGCTCATCGCCGCCCTGAACGTGGGGCCGGCCGGCGCGGAGACCGGCCCGACCCGCTTGACGGGTCTGAGAACGGGCCCGCATGCGGTGGGATTCGAAGTCCGCACGACCATCGATCGCACGCGGCAGGTGGACACGACCGGCGCCGGCACGCCGGTTGGCGTCGCCGTGTGGTATCCGGCCGCCGCGCGTCCAGCCGGCAGCCGCGCCATGACGGCCATCGACTACCAGCTGCTTCAGTTCGCCACGCCCCTCGGCGAGCGCGAGCGGCAGCTGTTCGCCGCCGACGCGGCGAGCGAGCTGACGGCCTGGCGGCACATCGGGATCGTCGAGATGACCGAGGCGCAGGCCCACCAGTCGCTGCACGCGGGCGGCGTGGCCGTGCGCGGCGCTCCCCCACTGCGCGGCCGACATCCGGTGGTCGTCGTGCTCGGTGGACAGTACTACCTGAGTACGACCGCCGAGTTTCTCGCCTCGCACGGCTTTCTCGTCGTGGCGGCGTTCCGGTTCTCGGACCGCTCGAACGAAGTCGGCTCGAGCGGGTTCTCCTGGTACCTGGAGAACTCGGTGCGCGACGCCGAGTTCGCCTTGAGCACCCTGCAGGACGACCGGCGCGCGGACACCAGCGCGGTCGCCGCGATCGGGCACGGCGGCGGCGGCATCCAGGCGATGCTCTTCGCGATGCGGAACCGCCGGGTGCGCGCCCTCGTCGCCCTCGACGCAGCGATCTTCAGCGCCCGCTCGGGGACTCGCGGCTTGCCGTTCTACAGCGCACGCCTCCTGCGGGTGCCGTTCCTGTACGTCGCCACGCCATCGACGAGAGCAGGACAGGACCAGTTCGAGGACTTCGAGAAGATGACGTTCAGCGCCCGCTACGAAGTCATCGTGAAGGACGCGGACGTCCGTCACCACGACCTGAGCGACCTCGGCCGGGCGGTGACCGCGCCCTTGCAGATACGCGGCGCCCCGCAGCAGGCCGTTCAACGCACCTATGCGGAGATCCACGACATGGCGCTTCGCTTCCTGCAGGAGCAGGTCGCCGGGGCGCCATCGTCCGCCGAACCCTTCCCGGCGTGGCTGGCACGGGCACAGATCGATGGTCGCTATACGGTGACGGCTTTTCCGCACCTGCAGCCGGCGCCGACCGTCGTCGAGGTCGAGCAGACGCTGGGGCCGGGCACGCCGGCGCTGCTGCGGGCTGCGCGGGCACGCGATCCAGAGGCTCCCGTGTTCGAGGCCGAGAGCCTGCTCCGGCTGGCGAGGAAGGCGCTCGCGGCAGGTGATTTCGCCACCTCGATCGCGGTGGCCGAGTTCGGCGCGGCGACGCATCCCGCCCGGCCGCAGTTCCTCGAGTTGCAGGGCGCGGGCCTGGAAGGCAGTGGATCGTGGGAGCGGGCCCGGGCCGTGACGGCGGCCTGCACCGCGCTGCCACCGGGCAACGACTGGCGGACTGGCCTGGCAATCGGGCGCTGTGCCGAGCGGGCGAAGCGGCTGGCGAGCCGCCAGGAATAGCCGGCGCGGCACCGGTCGAGGTGCGTTCGACGGAGCGCTTGGTAAAGTCGGGGGATGACCACCCAGGCCCTGTTCGCGAGCCTGGCGGCGCTGGCGACGCCGCGTGAGTTGAACGCCGTCGAGCTCAACGGCGTCATCGCGGAAGTCGCGCACGTGGCCTACCACGTCGGCGCCATCCGTCAGATCCAGGCGAACGCGCGCGGGCCGAGGCACGGCGCCTCGTAGGCGCCGCGCCGGTCAGCCGAACTCGTCAGGCGCCCGAGACTCCCGCGACGAAGGCGGCGACGTGGCGCTGGATCTCGTCCGGCGGCAGGTCGTAGCGGGCGCGGGTGTCGGGTTCGCCGAGATTGCCGCTGATGACGAAAGCCCGCAGCCCCGCCTTGGCGAGGCCCTTGGCCTGCGCGACGTTGAGCCCGCCGACCACCTGCACCGGCGCGGCACGGCCGACCCGCTCGAAGATCGCGCGGGCCATGTCATCGAGATAGTGCTCTCGATCAGCGTCGGGTCGGCGCGCCGCGCGTCGGCCTGCAGGTGGATGCCGACGCCGTCGACGCCGGCGTCGAGCATGCGCCGCGCGACCTCGGCGGCCTGGCGCGGCCGGCCCCTGGTGCGGCACGAGGATGTCGGCGAAGGCGAGCCGCGGCAGCACGGGGTCGGCGCGCCTGAACTCGTCGCGCACGGCGCAGATCGCCTTCGCCGTGTCCACGCCGGCGAGGGCGAGGAAATCGACGATGTTGCCGCCGCCCGTATAGACGGCGCGCGCCTCGAAGGCCCCGCCATCCATGGTCTTCATGTCGGCCAGCAGGAGCGCGTCGGGAAACGCCCGCCGGAAGGCCGGCACGACGTTCGAGACGCCTTCGTTCTTGAGCAGCGGTGTCCCCATCTCGACGATGTTGACCCCGCCGGCCAGCGCCGCGCCGGCCACCGCCGAGCCCCTGCTTCACGGTGGCGACGTCGACCGAAATCTGGAACGTGAAGCGGGTTCTGAGTCGCTCGACGACGCGCAGCCGACGCAGCGTGGATCACCGTCGCCGCCTGCTGCGCGCCGGCCTGGCGGGGCCGGATCATCTCGAAGGCGGCGCCGGCGGTCAGCGCACCGGCGGCGAACCTGCCCGCACCGTTGAGGAACGATCGCCGGTCGATGTGCATGGAGGACCCGTGGGACGGCCCATGATTCGCTCCCGCAGCGGTGCTGTCAAGGTTCTCCGCCAGCCAGCGGCGCGCACGGGCCCTGTCGCAGCGCCGGCAAGCCGCGGGGCCGTCGTCAGCCCCGTCGCGCGGCCTCGATCGCGGCGACGTCGATCTTCTGCATCGTCATCATCGCGTCGAAGGCCCGCTTGGCCTCGGCGCCGCCAGCGGCCAATGCCTCGGTCAGCACCCGCGGGGTGATCTGCCAGGAGAGGCCCCAGCGGTCCTTGCACCAGCCGCACTCGCTCTCCTTGCCGCCGTTGCCGACGATGGCGTTCCAGTAGCGGTCCGTCTCTTCCTGGTTCTCGGTCGTGATCTGGAAGGAGAAGGCCTCGCTGTGCTTGAACGTCGGCCCACCGTTCAGGCCGAGACACGGAATGCCCAGAACGGTGAAGTCGACGGTCAGCACGTCGCCCTCCTTGCCGCTGGGAAAGTCACCGGGTGCCTTGTGGATCGCCGTCACCTTGCTGTCCGGAAACGTCGCGGCGTAGAAGCGCGCCGCGTCCTGCGCGTCCTTGTCGAACCACAGACAGATGGTGTTCTTTGGCGTCATCGGCATGAGCTCCTTGTGCTGGATGGGTTCGCAACAACCGGGGCGACCTATGCAAGTTTGGGGGCAACCGGCCACGGCAGAGGCTGCACCCGACCCAGCCAGATCGCCCGGCATTCATCCCTTGGTCGTTCCACGCCTCGACATCTGACGGTCGGCAGATGGCTCGACAGCAGGCCCGACCGGGTATGCTCCAGGCCATGAGCATCGCCCTGAGCCTCGTCGTTTCCCTGTCAGCGATCCTGGGACATCTGCTGGTGCCGGGGACGGCGCGCCGGCAGACGTCGAGTCCTGCCGTCGCGGCGGAGGCCACGTCTCCGAAGGCGGTCAGCTCACTCTTCAACGGCAAGGACCTGGCCGGCTGGAAGCCGGACGTGCCGGCGCGCGACGCCGATCCGAACGGCCCGCCCAGCTTCATCGTCCGTGACGGCAAGCTGGTCAGCCTGGGCACCCCGGGAGGCCATCTCCTGACCGACGGCCGCTACCGCGACTACCGGCTCGAGGTCGAGTACCGGTTCTCCGGCAAGGCCGGCAACTCCGGCGTGCTCATCCACGCCTCGACGCCGCGCGTGCTCTACAAGATGTTCCCGCAGTCGATCGAAGTGCAGATGATGAGCGGCAACGCCGGCGACTTCTGGTGCATCCACGAAGACATCAAAGTCGAGGACATGGAGACCCGGCGCCCGCGCCGGGGCAACGAGAAGTGGGGCGGCACCGAAGGCGATGCCCGCCGGGTGCTCAACCTCACCGACGGCTCGGAGAAGCCGCTCGGCGAGTGGAACAGCCTGATCATCGAGGCGCGCGGCCGGTCCATCACCGTGTGGCTGAACGGCGACCTGGTGAACAACGGCTTCGACGCCTCGGTCGATGCGGGCAAGATCGCCCTGCAGGCCGAAGGCGCCGAGGTCGAGTTCCGCAAGGTGCAGATCGGTCCGCTCGCGCCGGCCAAGAAGTAGTGGCCCTACCGCAGCCACAGCCAGAACCCGCGCGCCACCTCGTTCCAGCCGGCGTGGGCCCAGTAGAAGCTGATCACCCCATGCATCGCCGACGATCAGGCCCGCTCCCACCAGCGTCGCCGGATGCACGCGTCGTAGCGACACGCATGTCGAAGACCACCAGCGGCAGGATCAGCAGGACGTAGGCTCGCAACCCCGAGTGCCAGAACATCGGCAGCCCTTCGTTCGGCAGCCAGCTGCATCCGATCGAGCGCGGCCTGCACCAGCGAGAAGTTGGCGAACGTCATCAGCCGCTGGTGCCACCCGGTCCGGTGCCGCACCAGCACCGCCCAGCCGACGAATATGGGGAAGACGACCATCGTCCCCAGCTGGATCAGCAGTGGCTTCACCAGGAACGCGAAGGCGTCGGGGTCGAAGCGGCGCAGTGCGACGACCGTGGCGACACCCATCGAGATCCAGACCGTCAGGGCCAGCGCCATCGCGGCCCATCCCACCCGACGATGGCGTCCGAGGTTCCCGCGCGCGGCCAGCCAGGCCTGACCTCCATAGAGCACCAGCCAGGCCATCATCACCGCCGCGTGGACATGCACCGCCGGCGGGATGACAATGGCTCCCCTCAGGCTCCCGCCGACGTGGGGTCCGAAACCGAGCAGGGCCAGGACGATGCACCAGGCGCCGAGGCCGGTGAAGAAGTGGCGGGACTTGTCGGCCCCGGGTGTGGCGTCGACCCGCCGCGACGTTCGCAGGAGGCTGGGGGTGGCAACCGTTTCGGACATGTGCCGTCTCCTCCGCTCGAATCACCGGACGAACGAGCGGACCCGAACGTACTCGCGACGCCGCCCGCACGCCTGAGGAACGCCTGAGGAAACGCGTAGGATTGACGGAGGACCCGCGTGAGCGACGCCACACAACGCCGGATCGGGCCGTGGACGGCGACGCCGAGCCTCAACCTGCTCCAGCGTGACGACCACGCGGTCAAGCTCGAACCGCGGGCGATGGACGTCCTGGTCGTCCTCGCGCGGCACGGCGGCGCGGTGGTGTCGATCGACGCCTTGATCGCGGACGCCTGGCAGGGGCGTAGCGGTCAGCGACGCCTCGGTCTACCTCGCCATCAGGCAGCTGCGGCAGGCGCTCGCGACCGGCGACGATGGCGTCCGCTCCATCGAGACGATTCCGAAACGCGGCTACCGGCTGCTGGTGCCGGTCGTGCTGCTCGATTCACGAGCAGCGGGACTCGCCGCCGCCACCCGAGTCACTGCCGCCGTACTCGCCAGCGGTCGCCGAGCCGCATCCACGCCGCTGGAGGCTTTGGGCTTCGGTCGCTGGCGTCGCCGCCATCGCCAGCTGTCTGGCGGTCGTCCCCTTCCGCCACGACGTCGAGTCGGCGGCCATCCGGTCTGTCGCCGTCCTGCCGTTCGACAACGTGTCCGCAGGCCCCGGACAGGACTTCTTCGCCGACGGAATCAGCGTCGAGCTCCTCAACGCCCTCGCGCGGGTGCGCGGGCTCAAGGTTGCCAGCCGCACGGCGTCGCTCCGCTTCACGGGCGCGGACACCGACCTCCGGACCATCGGCGACGCGCTCGACGTCGAGCACGTCCTGCACGGGAGCGTCCGACCGCCGGCACGCGCGATCCGCATCACGGTGCAGCTCAGTCGCGCACGAAACGGCGAGCGCCTGTGGTCCGACACCTACGAGCGATCGCTCGACGACATCTTCCTGATTCAGGACGACATCGCCAGGTCCGTCGCCAACGCCCTGCAGGTCCGTCTCGGCATCGGCGAGTTCGGTCGGGCTCCGGGCATGACGCGCAACGTCGCGGCCTACGAGGAATACCTCCGCGCGCGATCGCAGAACCTCGAGTGGACGCCCGACTCGTTCCGGCTCGCCGTCGCCCATCTCCAGCGCGCCGTGGCGCTCGACCCTTCGTTCTCGATCGCGTGGGCGCGGCTCAGCACGATCTACCTGAACGGCACGTTCATCGTCCGCGATCGCGCCGACGAGTGGCGAGCGAAGGCGGCGGACGCGCTCGAACAGGCGCGGACGCTGACGCCGGACGCGCCGGATGTGCTGTTCGACATCGGCGTGACCGAAGCGCGTCGCCGCAACTGGATCGGGGCGGCGCGGGCGTTCGATCGCCTGCAGGCGTCCTACGCGCGGCACGGTCTGACCGATCGAGCCTGGGGACCACGCGGCATCCTGATGCTGGCGGTCGGCCGGCCGCGCGAGGCGATCGCTCGCGCTCGAGCAGCGCGCGGGCCAACGAGCCACACGAGCCCGGCTTCGCCGGCTTCCTCAGCGCCGCCTACCTCGCCGACGGGGACATCACCGCGGCGGCGGCCGAGGTCGATCGCGGCCTCAGCCTGGAAGGGCTCGAGACACTGCTGCTCAGAGAGGGCGTGCTCGTCGCGCTCAATCGCCGCGAACGCGGCGAGATTGCTGCGCGCGTCGAGGTGATCCCCGACGCGTCACCGGATTCCGCCGTGCATCGTCGGCTGATGACCTTCGTCGATGCACCGCGTGAGGGCGCGGCACAGGTCCGTCTACTCGCGTCGGCGACCAGCGCGGCCGACAAGGCGCTCCTCGCGCAGTGGGCGGCGTTCTTCGACGATCCCGACCTGTCACTGCAGCTGTTGCAGGACGCCGCGCCCCACCTCAATCATCCCGGGCGGTTGTGGCAGCCGCTCTTCGGCGGCGTCCGCAAGCGGCCGGGCTTCAAGGACATCGTCCGGACGATGGGGCTCGTCGACTACTGGCGCGCATCCGGCTGGCCTGCCTTCTGCCAGCCGGTTGGAGACGCGGACTTCGTCTGCCGCTAGGGCAGATCGCGACTACGGTGTGCAGCTCGCCGTGGCTTCGGCGGTGAACGTCGGGCCCGCGCTGGCGGACGCCCCGGCATCCTCGATGGCCACCTGCACGGGGATTCAGCCGCTCCGCTACGAGTAGCGAGCCGGCCGGCCTGCTCCAACTCTTCCGTGCAAGGATCGTCTTCGATCGGTCACCAACTCCTCGTTCAACGGCACAGCCGGAGGCGTATAGTCCCTCGCATCCAGAGGAGGCTCCCATGCGTCTCGTCCGTGTCCTGGCAGTCCTGGCACTCGTCCTCGCCTCGTCCTGGCTCCATCCCTCGGTCACGCCCAATCGTTCACCGGGACGGTGGTCGGCACCGTCAAGGACGCGAGCGGCGCGGCGATTCCCGGCGTCGCCGTCACCATCACCAGTCAGCAGACCGGACGCCCAGGCCTCGGTCACCTCCGATGCCGAGCGGCCGCTACACGTCGCTGCCGCTGCCGCCCGGCGAGTATCGCGTCGAAGCCAGCCTGCAGGGCTTCCGCCCGGCGGCGCGCTCGAACGTCACCATCCAGATCGCCTCGACGGTCGTCGTCGACTTCGCGCTGGAGGTCGGCGAGCTCACCGAAGCCGTCGAAGTCAGCGCCACCGCCGGCGCCGCTCGAGACGACCAGCAGCACGGTCGGCAAGGTCGTCGACAACCGGCGCATCCAGGAGCTGCCGCTCAACACCCGCAACGTCTACTCGCTGATCTTCCTGACGCCGGGCGTCGCCGGCTCGATCGGCAACAACTACAACTCGATGAGCTACTCGGTGAACGGCGCGCGGCCGACGATGATGGACACGGTCATCGACGGCGTGACGGCGTCGTTCCCGACGGTGAACGGCTTCACCGGCATCTCGGTGTTCCCGTCGGTCGACGCCATCCAGGAATTCAAGGTGATGGGCGCGAACTACCCGGCCGAGTACGGCCGCAGCCTCGGCAGCGTGCTCAACGTGGTCTACAAGTCGGGCAGCAACGACTTCCACGGCAGCGCCTACGAGTTCTTCCGCGATTCGGCCTTCGACCAGAACAACTTCTTCGCCAAGCGGGCCGGGCACGCCGCTCGGCGACTTCCAGCGCAGCCAGTTCGGCGGCGTCGCCGGCGGTCCGATCCGCCGCGGCCGCACCTTCTTCATGACCTCGTACGAAGGCCTGCGCGAAGATCGGCTCGTCGCAAACGACGACCACCGTGCCGACGATGGCGCAGCGCAACGGCGACTTCTCGCAGACCTTCGCCCAGAACGGGCAGCTGATTCGCGTCTTCGACCCCTTCACCACCCGGCCGAATCCGTCGGGCAGCGGCTTCATCCGCGATCAGTTCCCGGGCAACGTCATCCCGGTCGAATCGGATGGATCCGGTGGCGCGCCAGGTCCTCAACTACTTTCCGCTGCCGAACCAACCGGGCAACGCCGATCACCGGCGCGCAGAACTACTTCGCCACCGGCACCGCGCGAGCTGAACGTCGACAACATCGACGGGCGCGTCGATCACAACATCTCGGAGAAGGCGCGCGGCGTTCATCCGCTACTCCTACCGCAAGACGTTCAGCTCGCCGGCGACGTTCTTCCCCGAGGACATCGCCGTCGCCGAAGGGCGCGTCAACGAGCAGAACCTCGCCCACAACGCCGTCATCGACTACAGCCGGACGATCTCGAACACGACGCTGATGAGCGCCCGGCTCGGGTTCGCGCGCACGCTGTTCCTCTTCGACAACCAGGGCCTCGGCTTCAGGCCGTCGAGCCTCGGCCTGCCGACGTCGATCGATTCGGCCGTCGATCGCGAGATGTTCCCGCGGTTCGGCGTCAGCGGCATGATGACGCTCGGCGGCAACGACCATCGCTACAACGCGTTCATGAGCTACACCGCTCGCCGCCAGCCTGACCAAGGTGCGCGGCGCGCACACGCTCAAGAGCGGCTTCGAGGGCCGGATGCTGCGCGTGAACGTGTGGGAGGCGCGCAGCGCCGGCACGTTCAACTTCCGCGCCAACGAGACGCAGGGACCGAATCCCAACACCGCCAGCAGCACGGCGGGCTTCGGCTTCGCCTCGCTGCTCCTCGGCTTCGGCCAGCCGAACGACGTGCTGATCCAGAACTGGAAGAACGTCGCGGCCAACAGCTTCTACTGGGCCGGTTCTACGCCCAGGACGACTGGCGGATCAGCTCGAAGCTGACGCTCAACCTCGGCCTCCGCTACGACATCGACGTGCCGCGCACCGAGCGCTTCGACCGGATGAACTTCTTCGATCCGGATGCGCCGTCGCCGCTGGCGCAGCAGGTGCCCGCGCTTCCCCGACCTCCAGGGCGGCGTCGTCTTCGTCGGCGTCAACGGACGCAACCGCTACCAGTACAACTGGGACACCAACAACATCGCGCCGCGGCTCGGCGCGGTCCTACCAGGTGAACGAGAAGACCGTGGTGCGCGGCGGCTACAGCCACATCTTCGGCCCGTCGAACCAGGGCGCGCAGGGCACCGTCGGCCCGTTCGGCTTCCGCACCGAGAACCTGTGGGTGACCTCGATCGACGGGATCACGCCGTTCAACTCCGCTGCGCAACCCGTATCCGAACGGCTTCACGCCGTCGCCCGGCTCGTCGCAGGGCCTGCTCACCCAGGCCGGCGCCAACCTGCAGGCGCCGCTGCAGGACACGCCGTCGCCGTGGACCATTCAGTACAACGTCAACGTGCAGCGCGAGCTGCCGTGGGGGCTCTTCGTCGAGGTGGCCTATGTCGGCACCCGCGGCTACGACCTGTCGATCGCCGGCGAAGGCGGCCTGAGCCTGAACCAGCTCGATCCGCAGTACATGTCGCTCGGCTCGCAGCTCAATCAGCAGGTCGCCAACCCCTTCTACGGCATCGTCAACAACGGCGTGCTGACGCAGCCGACGGTGAGCCGCGGACAGCTGCTGCGGCCCTATCCGCAGTTCACCGACGTCATTCCGCTCTACGCGGCCGGCGGCGAAGTCGACGTACAACGCCTTGCAGCTCACCGGCCGCAAGCGGCTGTCGCACGGGCTGATGTTCGAAGGCTCCTACACCTACGCCAAGGCCGAGGAGATCGGCATGAGCCACCAGAACAGCTACGACCTCGAGGCGAGCTGGGCGCTGGCGTCGTACGACCTCAACCACCGGTTCGTGCTGAGCTATCTCTACGAGATCCCGGTCGGCACGGAACCGCCGCTTCTTCGCCAACGCGCCGGCCGCGGTCAACGCGCTGATCGGCGGCTGGCAGTTCAACGGCATCACCACGCTGCAGTCCGGCACGCCGCTCTCGATCACCGCCAACAACACCGCCGGCCTCTTCGGCGCGCGGACGCAGCCGAACAGCACCGGCGACGATCCGCGCCTGGACGGGCCGGTCGAGGATCGCCTCAACCGCTACTTCGACACCACCGTCTACAGCCAGCCGGCCGCCTTCCAGTTCGGCAACGAGCCGATCTTCTCGCCGCTGCTGCGCGCGCACGGCGTGCGCAACGTCGACCTGTCGATCTTCAAGAGCTTCCCGATCCGCTCGCGGATGACCGCGCAGTTCCGCATCGAGGCGCTCAACGCCTTCAACCGCGTCCAGTTCTCGGCGCCGAACACCAGCGTGACGTCGTCGTCGTTCGGCGTGATCACCGGCCAGGCCAACGCGCCGCGGCAGCTGCAGTTCGGCCTGAAGCTGCTCTGGTGAGATGGGGCCCGGCCACGGCAGATCCTGCTCCGAGATGCCCGGGTGATACCGTATTCCCGGATGCGCTTTTTCGTGGAGATCCCTGCATGATTCCAGCACCAGCCGATGTCGCCGCCCCGCCCGCCGATGCCACCGTCACCGCGAGCGGGCTGGCCTCACGCGTCCTCGAAGCCGGCACCGGCACGACGCACCCCGGCCCGCGCTCGCGCGTGCTCGTCCACTACTCGGGCTGGACCACCGACGGCAAGATGTTCGACAGCTCGGTGAGCCGCGGCGAGCCGATCGCGTTCGGCCTCTACCAGGTCATCCCCGGCTGGACCGAAGGCGTGCAGCTCATGGTCGAAGGCGAGAAGCGGCGCTTCTGGATCCCCGAGGCCCTCGCCTACGGCGGACGCCCCGGCGCCGCCGGCCGGCATGCTGGTCTTCGACGTCGAGCTGATTCGCATCGAGTCGTAGCGGCCGCGAACCCGGGTCGCGCGGGTCGGCTCAGCCCGCAGCAGCGCGCGCGCCAGCCAGACGAACGGTGTCGCGGTGGCGAGCGACACCGCGCTCGCCGCGACGAGGCCGACGGCGGCGAACGGCGCGACCCTGAACAGCGCCGAGCCACTCGGCGGCGAGCGACGTGTCGTGCGCCTCGAGCCACGCGAACACGCGACGCGTCGATACGGCGGCGCTGCCGGCATCGTCGGCTCAAGCGTCGTCCAGGCGCCGGCAAGCTCCTCGTCGTTCATCGGTCGATCCTCCCTCGGGACTCAGCAGCGCGTCGATGCGCGCGCCGAGGCGCGTCCGCGCCCGCTCGAGCATCTTGCGGATGGTCGCCGGCTCGACGCCGACCGCGGCGCCGATCTCGCGTCGCGTTGAGCTCGGCGCCGTAGCGCAGGCTGACGATCTCGCGCTCGCGCTCGGGCAGCTCGGCGAGCGCGAGAGCAGCGCCCGCCGCTGCCGGGCGCGGTCGAGGTCGTCGGCCGGATCGACCTCGTCGGCGGCAGGTCGGGCAGCTCGCCGGTGGCGGTGAGCTCCGGACGCCGGCGGCGAAACCGCCGGCGCGCCGTGTTGATGGCGATGGTCGTGACCCAGGCCGCGAAGCGCGCGTCGGCGCGCGGCCGGTAGCGTGTGCAGCGACGTCAGCACCGTCAGCATCGCGTCCTGGGTCACGTCCTCGGCGTCGGCGTCGGAGCGCAGCATGCCGCGGACCGTGCGGAAGACGCGATCGACGTGCTGCACGTACAGCGCCCGGCGCGCGCCGGCGTCGCCGGTCCGCGCCTGTTCGACGAGGCGCGCGATCGCGTCCTCGGCGAGCGGCCGCGCTCGGCCTCGCCGCCGAGGCGCGGGCTCAGGACGGCGAAGAGCGCCGCCAGCGGCGCAGGGCGGCGCCGTGCCGGCATCGCGGCTGCGATCACGATTCCACCTGTGTCACGTAGCCGATCGTCCAGACCGACGAGCGGAACGTGCCCAGCATCGCGGTGAGCACGCAGGCCAGCGGCAGCACCACCAGAACGCCCGACGACGATGAGGGGCCAGACGGGCAGCACCGTCGCCAGCGCCACCAGCAGCAGCACCACCGGGCGCGATCGACCACGATGCTGAGCGACCATGATCGCGAGCGTCCCGATGAAGGTCGCCACCATCAGCTTGAGCCCGTGCAGCAGCCGGCCGTGCAGGAACAGCCGCGCCTTGCGCGATCGCGTCGAGCGCGCGCCGGTTCTCGAGCACGGCGATCCGCATGGCGAACGCCTGCACCAGCGACAGCGTGACCAGCCACGGCACGGCGACGACGAGCGGCGGGAAGGCCGAGCCAGGACGGCGCCGAGCGGGCCGACACGTCCAGAAGGCGACCACGCAGGGCGCCACGCAGCAGCGCCACGCTGCCGATCAGGGCCGCGACGTAGAGCAGCCCGATCCGCAGGAGCACGCCCCAGTGCGCCCAGCCGGCGCGGAACCCCTCGCCCGTCGTCATGCGCGCCGCCTGGCGGGCCCGGACCACGCCCTCGATCAGCGCGCCCTCGCTGAGGAAGCGCAGCACGAGGCCGGCAGGCGATCGCCACCAGGAGGACGACAGCGGCCACCGCGGCCTCGGTGGCGAACAAGCTCAGCAGGGTGCCGAGGCGCGGCGGCGCCGCCGGCGCCGCCGTCGCCGCCGGTCGTTGCCGCCGCCGTTCGACCCGCCGCTCGCGACGCCGACGAAGAACCCGAACAGCCAGAGCGACCGGCAGGTGCGCGCGTAGTGAAAGCCTTGTCCTTGACGATCTCCGATATGGTCATGCGCGACTCCCAGTTCCTGGGCACACGGCCCGTTCACTGGGTAGAAGCCGGTGAGCCGGCCAGTGTGACAGAGTCACTCGCCGCGGCGGGCGTGCAGGGCGGCCGTCAGGAGCCTGGCCCGAAGCCACCGCCATCCGCGGGCGGGCATCGAGAAATCCGCGAACAGCCAGACGTGGTCGCCGCGGAGGCCATCGGCCAAGCGTTGGACGAGCGCGGTCACCTCGTCGGGTGACTGGCAATCCAGCACGAACATCGTGACGACGGCGTCGAAGGCGGCGGGCGGGACGTCCGCCGCGAGGGCGAGCATGGCCGCGCTGCTGTCGACGCAGCGGACCGACGCCTGCGGCGCGACGCGGCCAGGCGCTCGAGGAAGCGCCCGTCCCCCTCGCCGAGAATGAGCACGTGGCGGCGGTCGCGGAGGAATCCGAGACGAAGAGCGCCGGCCACTCGAGCTCGACGTCCGCCGACCGCGACAGCAGGGCCAGCCAGGCCAGGGTGACGGCCGGCGCATCGAGCGACAGCACGATGGGCCACTGCCACCAGCGCGGCGGCACATCCCGGCGGTGGCTCGGGTCGAGGAGCCGGCTCGCGAGGACACGCCGTGGCCCGACAGCGTAGAATCCGGCGACACCGCCTTTCCGAGGACCGACCTGTGCCGGATCTCCGCTCCGCGCTTCTGCGGCCCCTCGCCGCGGCGCTCGCGACCGCCTGCCTCGCGTTCGCGGCCGGCGCCGCCGGCGTCGGCCAGCTGCCGCCCGCCGCGCCGTCCTACGACTTCGACAAGGACATCAAGCCGATCCTCGAGAGCACCTGCGTCCGCTGCCACGGCGAGAAGCGGCAGAAGAGCGACTTCCGCCTCGACACGCGCGCCGGGCTCCTCCAGGGCGGCGAGGAGAACGAGAAGGTCTTCATCCCCGGGCACAGCGCCACCAGCCCGCTCATCCGTCTGGTGTCGGGCCTGGTGAAGGACCTCCAGATGCCGCCGAAGAAGGAGGGCCCGCCGCTGACCGCGAAGCAGATCGGGCTGCTGCGCGCCTGGATCGACGCCGGCGCGAAGTACCCGGGCGGCGTGACCCTCGTCAACACGAACGCCAGCGCCGATTCGGCGGAGTCGGCCGAGGCCGACAAGATCGCCCAGGCGGTGCTCGATCGGGGCAAGGATCACTGGGCCTTCAAGACGCCGGCCCGCCCGACGCTGCCGCGGGTGAGCGACGCCTCGTGGGCGAAGACGCCGATCGACGCCTTCGTGCTGGCGCGCCTCGAGAAGGAAGGCCTCGACGCCGGCGCCCGAGGCCGACAAGGCCACGCTGCTGCGCCGCGTCTCGCTCGACCTGACCGGCCTGCCGCCGACGCTGCGCGGAGCTCGACGCCTTCCTGGCCGACACCGCGCCGGACGCCTACGACGAAGCAGGTCGAGCGGCTGCTGGCGTCGCCGCACTACGGCGAGCGCTGGGCCCGCCACTGGCTCGACGCCGCGCGCTACGCCGACTGCGACGGCTTCGAGAAGGACAAGCCGCGCTACGTCTGGGTCTACCGCGACTGGGTCATCGACGCGCTCAACCGCGACCTGCCCTACGACCAGTTCGTCGTCGAGCAGCTCGCCGGCGATCTGCTGCCCAACGCCGACGCAGGACCAGATCGTCGCCACCGGCTTCCTGCGCAACTCGATGGTCAACGAGGAGGGCGGCGTCGATCCCGAGCAGTTCCGCATGGAGGCGATGTTCGACCGCATGGACGCCATCGGCAAGGGCGTGCTCGGCCTGACCATCCAGTGCGCCCAGTGCCACAACCACAAGTTCGATCCGATCACGCAGGAGGACTACTACCAGCTGTTCGCCTTCCTGAACAACGACCACGAAGCGCAGCCAGCCGGTCTACACGCCCGCCGAGCAGATGACGCGGGCCGAGCATGCACCGGCGGATCGGCGAGATCGAGGAAGGCCTCCGCCACACGACGCCGGACTGGGAGGCGCGGATGGCGCGCTGGGAGCAGGCCGTCACGGCGAGCGAGCCGGAGTGGACGGTCGTCCGGCCGGACGTCGAGGACATCTCGACCGGCGGCCAGCGCTACCTGCCGCAGCCCGACGGCAGCTTCCTCGCCGCGCGGCTACGCGCCGACGAAGCACACCGTCGAAGTTGACGGCGACGGTCGAGGCGCCGCGGATCACCGGCGTTCCGCCTGGAGCTGCTGACCGATCCGAACCTGCCGCTCGGCGGGCCGGGCCGCTCGTTCAAGGGCACGGGCGCGCTGACCGAGTTCGGCGTCGAGGCACGCCGCCGCCGGCAGCGCGCGCAAGCCGGCGCGCGTCGAAGTTCGCCAAGGCCACCGCCGACTTCGGCGACGCACCCGACACGCCGCTCGAGCCGAACTTCGACGACAAGTCGGGCAAGAAGCGCGTCACCGGCCCGGTCGCGCTTCGCCATCGACGGCAAGGACGAGACCGCCTGGGGCATCGACGCCGGGCCGGGCCGCCGCAACGTGCCGCGCAAGGCCGTCTTCGCGCTCGAGAAGCCGATCGTCCGCCCGGCCGGCACGCAGCTCGTCTTCCTGCTGAAGCAGAACCACGGCGGCTGGAACAGCGACGACCGATGAACAACAACCTGGGCCGCTTCCGCCTGTCGGTACACGGCGGCCGCGAACCCGGTCGCCGACCCGCTGCCCAAGGCGCGTGCGCGACATCCTGGCGATCCCGGCCGCGAAGCGCTCGCCGGCGCAGACGCACGCCGTCTTCAGCTACTGGCGGACGACCGTGCCGGAGTTGGAGGAGGCCAACGACAAGATCGAGGCGATTGGCACGCGGCATCCCGAGCCGGCGACCTCGCAGCTGGTGCTCCAGGCCCGCACCGAGATGCGCGACACGCGCATGCTCAAGCGCGGCGACTTGCTGAAGCCCGGCAAGGCGGTCGCGCCGGGCGTCCCCGCCGTGCTGCACCCGCTGCCGGCCGACGCGCCGCCGACGCGGCTGACGTTCGCGCGGTGGCTCGTCGATCCGAAGTCGCCGACGACGGCGCGGGCGTTCGTCAATCGCGTCTGGCAGACCTACTTCGGCACCGGCCTGGTCGCGACCAGCGAAGACTTCGGCACGCAGAGCGAGGCGCCGTCGCACCCCGAGCTGCTCGACTGGCTGGCCGTCGAGTTCATGGACAACGGCTGGAGCATGAAGGACCTGCACCGGCTGATCGTCCACTCGGCGACCTACCGGCAGAGCTCGCGGATCGAGCCGACCACGCTGGAGAGGGATCCGTACAACCGGCTGCTGGCCCGCGGCGCCGCGCTTCCGCGTCGAAGGCGAGATCGTCCGCGACATCGCGCTGGCGGCCAGCGGCCTGCTGAACCCGAAGGTCGGCGGCCCGAGCGTCATGCCGCCCGCGCCGGAGTTCCTCTTCCAGCCGCCGGCCAGCTACGGCCGAGTTCCAGTGGGACGAAGCGACCGGCGCCGACCGCTATCGCCGCGCGCTCTACACCTTCCGCCGGCGATCGGCGCCGTACCCGATGCTGCAGACCTTCGACGCGCCGAACGGCGACGACCGCCTGCGTGCGGCGCGCCGCGATCGAACACGCCGCTGCAGGCGCTGACCCTCGCTCAACGAGACGGTCTCGATGGAAGCGGCGCGCGCCTTCGCGCTGAAGATCCTCGACGAGGGCGGGAAGACGGACGCCGAGCGGCTGACCTACGCCTTCCGCCGGGCGGTCAGCCGGCCGCCGACGGAGCAGGAGGCGCAGCTTCTCATCCGGCTGATCGACAAGCAGAAGGCGCGGGTCGCGGAAGGCTGGATCAACACCCACGCGCTCACGACCGGCAAGGACGAACTGCCGACGCTGCCCGACGGCGTGACGCCGGCGACGCTGGCCGGCTACACCGTCGCCGCCCGGGTGCTGCTGAACCTCGACGAAACGATCACCAAGGAGTAGCCCGTTCGCCGACTGCCCGACCACGCAAGGAATCACGATGGCCGAACGCGAGAACCTGAACCAATCGCTGCTCCGCGAGCGTCAGCGCTACCAGTCGCGCCGCTGGTTCTTCAAGGAGTGCGGCGTCGGCCTCGGCGCGGTCGCGCTGCATTCGCTGCTCGGCAGCGTGCTCGGCGGCACCGCGCAGGCCGCGGCGCGGCGCCGGATCGGCCGACCCGCTGGCCGCCGAAGGCGCCGCACTTCGCCGCCGAAGGCGAAGCGCGTCATCTTCCTGTTCATGGCCGGCGCGCCGAGCCATCTGGAGCTGTTCGACAACAAGCCGGAGCTGGCGAAGTTCGACGGCAAGCTGCCGCCGGCCGAGCTGCTGAAGGGCTACCGCGCCGCGTTCATCAACCCGAACTCGAAGCTGCTGGGGCCGAAGTTCAAGTTCGCCAAGCACGGCGCAGTGCGGGGCGGAGCTCTCCGAGCTGCTGCCGCACACTGGCGACGATCGTCGACGACATCGCCATCGTCAAGTCGATGGAGACCGACGCGTTCAACCACGCGCCGGCGCAGATCTTCATGAACACCGGCGCGCAGCAGTTCGGCCGGCCGAGCATCGGGCGCGTGGACGACCTACGGCCTCGGCAGCGAAGTCGCAGGACCTGCCCGGCTTCGTCGTCTTCAGCACCGGCCAGAAGGGCCCCAGCGGCGGCACCGGCAACTGGGGCTGCGGCTTCCTGCCGACCGTCTACCAGGGCGTGCCGTTCCGCGGCCAGGGCGATCCGGTGCTCTACCTGTCGAACCCCGCGCGGCGTCGACGCCGACGATGCAGCGCGACTCGCTCGACGCGATCCGCAGCCTGAACGAGATGCAGCTCGGCAGCGGTCGGCGACCCCGAGATCGCCACGCGGATCAACTCGTTCGAGATGGCCTACCGGATGCAGGCGAGCGCGCCGGAGCTGATGGACCTGTCGAAGGAGCCGAAGCAGACGCTCGACGATGTACGGCGCGGAGCCGGGCAAGCCGTCGCTTCGCCAACAACTGCCTGCTGGCCCGGCGGCTGGTCGAGCGCGGCGTGCGCTTCGTGCAGATCTTCCACGAGGCGTGGGACCAGCACGGCGGCCTCGTCGGCGGCCTGAAGGAACAGTGCAAGGAGACCGACCAGGCCAGCGCGGCGCTGGTCAAGGACCTCAAGCAGCGCGGCCTGCTCGACGACACGCTGGTCGATCTGGGGCGGCGAGTTCGGCCGCACGCCGATGGTGCAGGGCGGCAACGACGGCCGCGACCATCACCCGAACGCGTTCACGATGTGGCTGGCCGGCGGCGGCGTCAAGCCGGGGCATGACGCTCGGCGAGAGCGACGAGCTCGGCTTCAACGCGGTCGAGGACAAGGTCCACGTCCACGACCTGCACGCGACGATCCTGCACCTGCTCGGCTTCGACCACACGCAAGCTGACCTACCGCTTCCAGGGCCGCGACTTCCGCCTGACCGACGTCCATGGCGAGGTCGTGACGAAGCTGCTGGCGTGACCGGGACCGAAGCGAGCCACTCCAGGTGTTTCCGCTGAGAGCGTGCGCGGGGGCGGTCGTGGCCGCGCTGTCGCTGGCTGCGCGGCGCGGTCGCGTCGGACGCCTGGCCGCGGCCGGTGTCGGACGGCCCGCGGCGCAAGTCGCGGGGCGCGCGGCCGCGCTGCGCCTGCGGCGCAGCCCGCGGCCGAGCCCGCGGCGACGCCCGCGGCGACCCCCGGGGAACGCGTCAGCTTCAACCACCAGATCCGGCCGCTGCTGTCCGACCGGTGCTTTCGCTGTCACGGGCCGGACGAGAAGGCGCGCAAGGCCAAGATGCGCCTCGACACGCCCGACGGCGCCCATCGCGCGCTCGACGACGGCTGGTTCGTGATCAAGCCGGGCGACCCGGCGAAGAGCGTGCTCGTCGAACGGATCTTCCACGACGATCCGGACGAGATGATGCCGCCGCCGGAGTCGCACCTGGCGCTGTCGGCCGACGAGCGCCGGCTCCTGGTGCGCTGGATCGAACAGGGCGCGGACTACGAGCCGCATTGGGCGTTCGTGCCCGTGCCGCGGCCGCGTCGTTGCTGCCAGGCGCCGTCACCGGCAACGGCGATCGACGCGCTGGTGCGGGCACGGCTGGCCCGCGAGCAGCTCTCGCCGCAGCCGGAAGCCGAGCCCGCGGTGCTGCTCCGCCGGCTGGCGTTCAACGTCACCGGCCTGCCGCCCACGCCCGCCGAGCTCGAGGCGTTCCTCGCCGACACGCGGCCTGGCGCCTACGAGCGCGCCGTCGATCGCTACCTCGCCTCGCCGGCCTACGGCGAGCGCATGGCGATGGACTGGCTCGATCTGGCGCGCTACGCCGACACCTACGGCTACCAGGCCGACGTCGACCGCGACATGTCGCCGTGGCGCGACTGGGTGATCCGCGCCTTCGCGCAGAACCTGTCCTACGATCGCTTCCTGACCTGGCAGCTCGCCGGCGATCTGCTGCCGGAGCGCCACCGCCGATCAGCGCCTGGCGACCGCCTTCAACCGCCTGCACCGGCAGACCAACGAAGGCGGCAGCGTCGAAGAGGAGTTCCGCCAGGAATACGTCTCGGATCGCGTCCACACCTTCGGCACGGCGATGCTGGGCCTGACCCTCGAGTGCGCCCGCTGCCACGATCACAAGTTCGATCCGATCACGCAGCGCGACTACTACGCCCTCGGCGCCTTCTTCAACAGCATCGACGAGTCCGGGCTCTACTCGCACTTCACCAACGCGACGCCGACGCCGGCGATGCCGCTTGTGGCCGCGCCGGCCGCGTCGCGAGCAGCACGCGGCGGTGCGAGGCGCGGATCGCGCGGCTCGAAGCGCGGCTCGCCACCATCGCCCGCGAGGCGCCGACCGGCTTCGCGGCGTGGCGGCGGACGGCGCGCCTGACCGTACCGACGCCGGTCGTCCACCTCGATTTCGCGGCGGCGCCGATGCCGGCCGCGGCCGGCGACAAGGACCGCACGCCGCGACTCGCCGATCGCGTGGCGGCCACCCCGGCCCGGCTGCACGACGACCCCGAGCCGGTGACCGACGCCGGCGCGGCTCGACGGCGCCAGCGGCGCCTACCGGTTCAACGGCGACAACGCCGTCATCCATCACGGGGCGCCGACCTTCCGCCGCACCGATGCGTTCTCGATCGCCATCCGCCTGCGCCCGACGGAGCGCGCAGGATCGCGCCGTCGTCCTGCACCAGTCGCGCTCGTGGACGGACGCCGGCAGCCGCGGCTACGAGGTCGTGCTCGACCACGGCCGTCCGACCTTCGCCCTGGTCCACTTCTGGCCGGGCAACGCCGTCGCCGTCCGCGCCACCGCGCCGCTGCCGCTCGACACGTGGTCGACCGCTGGTCGCCACCTACGACGGCTCGAGCCGCGCCGCGGGCCTGCGCCTCTACGTGGACGGGTCGCCGATCGCCACCGAGACGGTTCGCGATCGCCTCACCCGCGACATCGACTACCGCAAGGCGTGGGGCGACAACAGCGCCCAGCCGCCGCTGACGATCGGCGCGCGGTTCCGCGACAGCGGCTTCAAGAACGGGCTGCTCGACGACGTGCGGCTCTTCGACGTCGCGCTGACCGCCGCCGAGGTCCGCGGCACGCTGCGGGACGCGCCCGACGACGTGCGTCCGGGCGCACTACGTCGCCCGCGCGGTGCCGGCGCAGCGCCTGGCCCTCGCCGAGCTGCAGCGGCTGCGGCGCCAGGAAGACGCGCTGGTCTCCGGCGTGCCCGAGATCATGGTGATGGACGAGCTCCCGTCACCGCGCCCGGCCCACCTCCTCGCGCGCGGCGCCTACGACGCGCCGAAGGAGGTCGTCGCGCCGCGACACGCCGAACGGCCTGCTGCCGTTTCCCGACGGTGCGCCGCGCGATCGCCTCGGCCTGGCCCGCTGGCTGACCGACCGTCGGCATCCGCTGACCGCCCGCGTCGTCGTCAACCGCATCTGGCGGATGCACTTCGGCCGCGGCCTGGTGGCGACGCCGGAGGATTTCGGCAGCCAGGGACGCCTGCCGACGCATCCCGAGCTGCTCGACTGGCTGGCGGCCACGTTCATGGAGTCGGGCTGGGACGTCAAGGCGCTGCATCGACTGATCGTGACGAGCGCGACGTTCCGGCAGACGTCGCGGGCGCCGGCGGATCTCGCGGCGCGCGACCCGGAGAACGCGCTGCTGGCGCGCGGGCCCTCGCAGCGCCTGCTCGCCGAGCAGATCCGCGACAGCGCCCTCGCCGCGAGCGGTCTGCTGACGCGCCGCATCGGCGGCCGCAGCGTCAAGCCGTACCAGCCGGCCGGGCCTGTGGGAGCAGGCCGGCACCGGCAAGACCTACACGCCGGACACCGGCGACCAGCTCTATCGCCGCAGCCTCTACACCTTCTGGCGCCGCACGCTGCCGCCGCCGTCGATGCTCACCTTCGACGCGGTGTCGCGCGAAGTCTGCACCGCGAAGCGCGAGGTGACGACGACGCCGCTGCAGGCGCTGGTGCTGCTGAACGATCCGCAGTTCGTCGAGGCGGCGCGGGCGCTGGCCGAGCGGCTGCTGGTCCGCCTGCCCGGCGACGCGGCGGCGCGGCATCGCGCCGCCTTCCGCCAGCTCACCGGACGCACGCCCGACGATCGCGAAGCCGCGGTCCTGGCGCGGCTCTTCGCCGAGCAGCGGGCGATCTTCGCGCGCACGCCGGCGGACGCCGAGGCCTTCCTCTCGACCGGCGCGTCAGCCTGGAACCGCTCGCTGCCGCGACCGGACTTCGCGGCCACGACGGCGGTGGTGAGCGCCATCATGAACCTCGACGAGTTCGTCGTGCTGCGGTAGCGTCCGACCCGAGCCATCGACCCATGAGCGACGACCAGCACGGCCATCACCTCTGCGTCGGCCCCCTGCCTGCGGCGCACCTGTCGCGGCGGCAGGTGCTGTCGCAGTTCGGGCTCGGGCTGGGCGGCGTGGCGCTGGCCAACCTGGTGAACCCGGCCGACGTCCTCGCCGGCCAGCAGCCCGGCGCCGCGGCCGGACACGGCCTCGGCACGGCAGGCTCGGTCGACCGCGGCGTCCTCGGCGGCCAGCTCCACGTGCCGGCCAAGGCCAAGCGGGTCATCTACCTCTTCATGGCCGGCGGGCCGTCGCAGCTCGAGACGTTCGATCACAAGCCGCTCCTCCAGACGCGCAACGGTGAGCAGCTGCCCGACTCGGTTCGCCAGGGCCAGCGGCTCACCGGCATGTCGGGCAATCAATCGTCGCTGCCGCTGGCCGGGGCGCAGTTCGGCTTCGCGCAGCACGGCCGCAGCGGCACCTGGGTCTCCGATCTCCTGCCCCGCACCGCCGCCGTCGTCGACGACCTCTGCATCGTCCGCTCGATGTTCACCGAGGCGATCAACCACGACCCGGCGATCACGTTCTTCCAGAGCGGATCGCAGATCGCCGGACGGCCGAGCCTGGGCGCGTGGGTCCACTACGGGCTCGGCAGCGACAACGCCAACCTGCCGGCGTTCGTCGTGCTGATCACGCCGGGCAAGGTCGATCAGCCGCTCTATGCGCGGCTGTGGGGCAGCGGCTTCCTGCCCTCACAGCACCAGGGCGTGCAGTTCCGCAGCGGCAAGGAACCGGTGCTCTATCTCGCCAATCCCGCCGGCGTCACGCACGAGAGCCGGCGGGCGCTGCTCGATCGGCTGCGCGATCTGCAGCAGCACGCGGCGGAGCGGAACGGCGACACCGCGGTCGACGGGCGCATCGCCCAGTACGAGATGGCCTATCGCATGCAGACGAGCGTGCCGGGCGTGATGGACGTCTCGAGCGAGCCGGCGTCGACCTTCGAGCTGTACGGCGAGGACGCCCGCACGCCCGGCACGTTCGCCGCCAACTGCCTGCTGGCGCGCCGGCTGGCGGAGCAGGGCGTCAAGTTCATCCAGCTCTATCACCAGGGCTGGGATCAGCACGACAACCTGCCGCGCAACATCGAGCGGCAGTGCCGCGAGACCGATCGCGCCAGCGCGGCGCTCGTCACCGACCTGAAACAGCGCGGCCTGCTCGAGGACACGCTCGTCGTCTGGGGCGGTGAGTTCGGCCGCACCAGCTATTCACAGGGCAAGCTGACCGCCGACAACTACGGCCGCGACCACCACCCGCGCTGCTTCAGCGTGTGGATGGCCGGCGGCGGCGTCAAGGCCGGCCTCGTCCACGGCGCCACCGACGACTTCAGCTACAACGTCGTCGCCGATCCCGTGCACGTGCACGACTTCCACGCCACCATCCTCCACCTGCTCGGCATCGAGCACGAGCGGCTCACCTACTTCCACCAGGGCCGGCGCTTCCGCCTCACCGACGTGCACGGGAACGTGGTGAAGGCGTTGCTCGCCTGATCGGCGCTCACCTCGCCCGGCCTCTCGCCGTATACTCGCGCTGGCTCATCCGTTCACGCGCGAGACCCAGGAGTGCTGTGTGCCGACTTCTCAGCGACGGTGGATTCTTTCCTCGGTCACCCTGGCGATCCTGCTGTCCATTGCGGCGACCGTCTCCGTGCGGGCCGAGGAGTGGTCACGATTCCGTGGCCCGAATGGTGTCGGCATCGTGCCCGACGCCGGCTATCCCACCGAGTTCGGCCCCGGCCGCAATCTGAAGTGGCGCTCCGCCGTCCGGCCGGGCAAGTCCTCGCCCGTCCTGAGCCGCCGGCACGTGTTCCTGACGGCATTCGACCAGGGCGCGCTCTACACGCAGTGCTTCGACCGCGAGACCGGCCGCCTGGTGTGGGAGCGCTCGGAGGCGCCGGCGCGCCATGAAGACGCGCATGTCCTGAACGAGCCGTCCGCGGCGACGCCGGTCACCGACGGCGAGAACGTCTACGTCTTCTTCCGCGATCTGGGCGTCGTGTCCTACGACCCGGCCGGCGCCGTGCGCTGGAAGAAGGCCCTGGGCCCCTTCGCCAACCGCATGGGTGCGGTCGCGTCGCCGATCATCGCCGGGTCGTCGCTCGTGCTGGTGCTCGACCAGTTCGAGGGATCCTCCATCGTCGCGCTGTCGCTGAAGACGGGCGCCGTCGAGTGGCAGGTGCCGCGGACGGAGTTCGACGCGTGGGCCACGCCCGCCCTCTACGCCCCGCCGGGGCAGCCGGCCCACATCGTCACCGCCGGCGGCGGCTCGTTCGGCGGGCACGCCGTGACGAGCGGGGCCCGGATCTGGACGCACGCCGGCATGGCGCCGACGATGGTGGCCAGCCCGGTCGTGATCGGCGATACCGTCGTGGGCTTCGGCTACGGCTACGACGGGGTCCCGCCGTTTCCCGATGCGCTGAAGCGCAGCGATGCCGACGGCGACGGCCGGCTCTCGATCGCGGAGTGCGGCGACAGCGCCTGGCTGATCGGCATCGCCCGCTATCACGGCAATCGCGACGGGTTCATCGTCGAAGCCGAGTGGGTGGCGGGCCACGCGCAGATCGTGGCCCCCTCGAGCCTGGTCGCCGTCGCGCTGTCACGGGATGCGGCCGGCGGCGTCAGCGCGCGCGAGCTGTGGCGCTACGCTAAGAGCTTCGTCGCCGTCGTGCCGTCGCCGCTGGTCCTCGACGGGCTCGTCTACACGATCAAGAACGGCGGCATTCTCACGGTCCTCAGCGCCGACACCGGCGAGGTCGTGAAGACGGGGCGCGTCGGTGCCCCGGCGTCGTACAGCGCGTCGCCGATCGCGACCGGCGGACGCATCTACTTCGCCAACGAGGACGGCATCGTGGCCGTGGTGCGCGGCGGCAGGGAGTGGGAGCTCGTCGCCGCCAACGACCTCGGAGAGCCCATCTTCGCCACGCCGGCCCTGTCGGCTGGGCGGATCTACGTCAGGGGCCAGAAGTCGCTGTTCAGTTTCGGGGCCGACTGATCGGCTCGCGTGCTCACGGTCGACCGCCGCTCGACTGGGCACGCCACCGGACGGATGCGCTGGCCGTGGAACACGTCCATCGCCAGATGGTGGCTGGTGAACACGCGGCCGATCAGCGCGTTGAGCGCCGGATCGTAGGCGGCGAACTCCTCCGGCGTTTCGACCTTCACGTTGCCGGCGAAGCATTCGCCATAGTTCGAGAAGAACCACCATTGGACGCCTTCCGCCCAGTCCTCCGAGGCATTCGTCGTCGCGTAGTGCTTGCGTCCGTCGGCGTGGACGTACTTGCCTGACGCCATCGCCTGGTCGAAGGCGGCGCGAATCTCGGCGAACATCGCCGGATCGACGTGCCGGATGCCGCCGCCCATGATGGCGTGGGCGAACTCGTGCACGAAGATGTGCTCGCCCCAGTAGCGCGTACCGGGATAGCCGAGCAGGTTCTCCTCGGCTCCAGTCGTCGGGTTGCCGCCCAGGCCGCGGGAGCGGTTGGCGTGGTAGTCGCGATCGGCCTGCGTCACCGGTTCGTCCGGCGGCGCCCCGGGCCGCTTCATCTTCGAGTACTCGGGAATGTCCATCGTCATCTCGACTTCGGCGATGACGCCCGTGCGCCAGCCGCGAGCGACGAGCGCCGCACGGATGTCCGGGCGCGCCGCCAGCATGGCGTTGACGAGGTCGCGCGCGACGAGCAGGGCGGCGTCCGGCACCTTGTCCGAGGCGATCACCGGGATGCCGAGGGCGTCGGTATATTTCCGGTAGAAGGGACTCACCCCGAGCGACGCCGGAACCGGGCCGATGTTGGCCGCCGCGTAGTCGGCAATCAGCTCCACCGGCGCGCCAGTCTTCTGCCGCTGCTCCTGCCGCATGCGCCGATGCTCGTCGGCACGTGCACGAGCGTCCGCTTCCGTCCGCAGTGGCGGCGACGCCGCCACCGCAGCGGACGTCGCGCCCTGCGCCGGGCGCCCAGGATCACGCGTCGCCGGCGCCGGCAGGCCAGCCGTCACCAGGAAGGCCAGCGTCGGCCCCATCAGCAGGTCGATTCGTCGCATCGGCGGCCTCGTCGGCTCGGTAGAAGGAGTGCCAGCGACTGGATACTGGCACATTTCGGCCGACGGTCAGGCCGGGCTCGACGCCTTCATCAGCACCAGGCCGGCCAGGATGAGGGCGGCGGCCACGAGCCGGCCCGTCGTCAGCGGCTCGCCGAGCGCGGCGACGCCGACGGCGAAGGCGCCGAGCGCGCCGATGCCGGTCCACACCATGTAGGCGGTGCCCAGCGGCAGGGTCTTCATCGAGATCGACAACAGGCCGAAGCTGGCCAGCATCGCGATCAGGGTGACCACCGTCGGGCCGCCGCGGGTGAAGCCCTGCGAGAGCTTCATCGTGTAGGCCCAGACGATCTCCAGCAATCCGGCGGCAAGCAGCAACACCCAGGCCATGCGGCCCCTCCTCGTGATGAAAGAACCGGGCCGTCAGGATGCCGCCGCGAGCCGCAGCCGCGCCGCGTCCTTGGCCGGCGGCAGCCCGAAGAGGCGCCCGTACTCGCGGGTGAACTGCGACGTGCTCTCGTAGCCCACGCCGAGCGCCACCGACGTCACGTCGCCGGGCTCGGCGAGCAGCCGCCGGCGGGCCTCCTGCAGGCGAATCTGCTTCTGGTACTGCAGCGGGCTGAGGCCGGTGACGGCCTTGAAGTGGCGATGGAACGACGCGGCGCTCATGCCGACGTGCGCGGACAGCGTCTCCACGCGCAGCGTCCGGGCGACGTCGGCGCGGATCCACTCGATGGCCCGCCGCACCTGCGACAGGCGGCTGCCGGCGACCGCGAGTTGACGGAGCAGCGCGCCGTGCGGGCCTTGGAGCAGGCGGTAGAGCAGCTCGCGCTCGGCCAGCGGCGCCAGCACGCGGATGTCGCGCGGGCGCGTCGAGCAGGCGCAGCAGCCGCAGGAGCGGCTCCTGGATGTCCGCTGTCAGCCGGCCGATGCCGAGCCCGGCCTGGGAGGTCGCCGCCGGCGGCACCGCCGTGCCGATCACCAGGTCGGCGATGGCCGCCGGATCGAGCAGCAGGCTCACCGCCAGGTACGGCGCCCGCGGCGTCGCCTCGATCACCTGGCCGGTCACCGGCAGGTCGGCGGACAGGAGCATGTAGCTCTCGCCGCGGTAGACGAGCGTCCGCCCGCCAAAGGCGACCCGCTTGGCGCCCTGCAGCACGAAACACACCATGGTCGGATAGATGGCGGGCAGTGGCGGCGTCTTGGCGTGCCCGGTGCGGATCTCGAGGCGCGGGATCGGCGTGGACGCGGCATCGCCGACGCAGTGCCGGCGGACGAGGTCGCGAAGGGCATCGAGGGCGGTGGCCACAGAGGGATCGTGGGCGCGTGATGCCGGCAACGCAAGCGGGGAAACGGCCCGGTGAGAGGATTGGGCAAGTCTTCGACGGCATCGGGCGCGCCGTGCCGCGGCCTGGCCGCGCACACTGGGCCCATGACTGGACGCATCGCCCTCATCACCGGCGCCAGCCGCGGTCTCGGCCGCAGCATCGCGCTTCATCTCGCCCGGCAGGGCACCGACCTCATCGGCACCTACCTCAGTCGTCGCGAAGACGCCGACGCCGTCGCTGCGGAGATCGCCGCGCTCGGGCGCCGGGCCCTCATGCTGCCGCTCGACGTCGCCGACAGCGCCACCTTCGCCGGCTTCGCCGCGACCCTCCGCGACGGACTCCGCACGACCTTCGGCCGCGAGCAGTTCGACATCCTCGTCAACAACGCCGGCATGGGCATCCACGCGTCGTTCGTCGAGACGACGGAGGCGCAGTTCGACGCCTTGATCCGGATCCATGTGAAGGGACCGTTCTTCCTGACCCAGACCGTGCTGCCGCTTCTGGCCGACGGCGGGCGCATCCTCAACATCTCGACCGGACTGGCCCGCTTCACGCTGCCGGGCCACGCGGCCTACGCGTCGGCCAAGGGCGCCGTCGAAGTGCTGACGCGCTACCTGGCCAAGGAGCTCGGGGGACGCGGCATCCGCGTCAACGTCCTGGCCCCGGGCGCCATCGCATCGGACTTCGCCGGCGGCGCCGTCCGCGACAATCCCGAGCTCAATCGGCTCGTCAGCGGCACGATTCCGCTCGGGCGCGTCGGCCTCCCCGACGACATCGGCGGCGCCGCCGCGGCGATCCTGTCGGACGGGTTCGCCTGGGCCAACGGGGCGCGGATCGAGGTGTCAGGCGGCCAGAATCTGTAGCAAATCGGGCGGTCGCGGCGCCGGGCGCGCCGCCGCCGGCCCGGCGCGCTTATGATCGGGCGGTCATGGCATCCCTGATTGAAGCGATCGACATCAAGCGAAAGATGTTCTTCGAGTACGAGAACGCGCCCTTCCACTGCCTCGAAGTCGAGGTGTCGCGGCCGACGGCCCGCGGCGGGCAGACGCTGGTCCGGCTGAAGATGCGGAACCTGCTGACGCGCGCGGTGTTCGACCGCACGTTCAAGGCCGGCGAGAAGTTCGGCGAGCCCGATCTGGTGATGATCAAGGCCACCTACTCCTACGCCGACAGCAGCGGCTACAACTTCATGGACCAGGACAGCTACGAGACGGTCACGCTGTCGGCCGAGACGCTCGGCGACGATCGCGGGTTCCTCGTCGACAACCTGCTCGTCCAGATCCTCAAGTACAACGGCAACCCGATTGGCATGGAGCTGCCGCCGCACGTCGAGCTCGCCGTGACCTACACCGAGCCGGCGGTGCGCGGCGACACGAGCAGCGGCAGCGTCACCAAGGCGGCGACGCTCGAGACGGGCATGGAAGTGCGCGTGCCGCTGTTCGTCAAGGAAGGCGATCGGGTCAAGATCCACACCGAGACGCGCGAGTTCGCCGGCCGCGCCTAGCTGGACGCGCCGGCGCTGCGGGCCCGCTCGGGCGCGTGGACGCCCTCGGCGAACTCCTCGATCATCTTGCGATTGAAGGCCGGGATGTCGGCCGGCTTCCGACTGGTCACGAGACCGTTGTCGGTCACGACCTCCTCGTCCACCCAGTGGGCCCCGGCGTTGATCAGGTCGGTCTTCAGCGACGGCCACGAGGTCAGCCTGCGGCCACGCACGATGCCGGCCTCGATCAAGGTCCACGGCGCGTGACAGATGGCCGCGATCGGCTTGCCGGCGTCGGCGAACGCCCGCACGAAGGCGACGGCGTTCTCGCGAATGCGGAGCGCATCGGGGTTGGCCACGCCGCCCGGCAGCAGGAGGGCGTCGAACTCGCCCTCGTTCGCGTCGTCGAGGTGCACGTCGACCGGAAACGTGTCGGCCTTGTCGGCGTGGTTGAAGCCTTGCACCTGATCGAGCGACGACGACACCAGGGCGACGTGCGCGCCCGCTTCTTCCAGCGCACGCCTGGGCTCGGTCAGCTCTACCTGTTCGAACCCATCGGCGACCAGGATCGCCACTCTCTTCCCCGCGAGGGTCTTGTTGTCCATCACATCTCCCAATGCATGGGTCGTCTCATGCGCGAAAGAATGGGATGCAACCGCGGTGCCGGCCCGGGCAGGCCTGGCAAGGCACCAGGGAATGCGGATCAGCGGGCTTTCGCCCCGCGACTCGGCCGGCGCACCGCCCGCACCGTGCCGCTCTTGCCGCCGCCGCAGAAGAGGCGGTCGCCGCCGTCCGACTCGAGGCCCGACACGCCGGCCCCGGGCGGCATGTCGAGACGCTCGAGCACCTCGCCGGTGGCGGGATCGATGCGCCTGACCTCGCTCTCGTCGCCTTCCCAGGTGGCGTGCCACAGCTCGCCGTCCACCCAGGTCACGCCGGTCACGAACCGGTTCGACTCGATGGTCCGCAGGATGGCGCCGGTCGCCGGATCGACCTGGTGGATCTTGCGCTCGCGATACTGCCCGACCCAGAGCGTGCCCTCGGCCCACGTCAGCCCCGAATCGGCGCCGCCCCCGGGCGCCGGGATGGTGGCCAGCACGCGGCCCGTGCCGGGATCGATCTTCTGGATGCGGTCCTCGGCGAGCTGGAACAGGTGCCGGCCGTCGAACGCCGTGCCGGCATGGGCCGCGACGTCGAGGCTCCGCACCGGCTGGCCGCTGTCCGGATCGACGGCCTGCAGCGAATCGCCGGCCGCGAACCACAGCCGCTCGCCGTCCCAGGTGACGCCGTGCACGTCGCTGACGCCGGGGAACGGCCCGTACTCGCGCTCGATGTCGGCGGGCGATCGACTCATGCGGCCATCCTAGTCACCCGGCAGCCAGGCCGGGAGTAACAACGGCGTCGCGAATCCCGGTACCGGCGGCATCTGCCAGCGGCGGGCGCGGCCACGGCCGATGGCGACGGTCCGGCCGGCGGACGCCAGCGCCTCGAGGCCCGCTGCACGCTGCGCTGGCTGGCGCCGAGCGCGAGTCCCAGGGCCGAGCTCGACCACGACTCGCCGTCGGCCAGCAGGGCGAGGATCTCCGGCATGCGGGTCGTCGGCCGGTCGCGCCAGGACGACGACTCGGGCGGCGCGACGCGGCTCGAGCGCGGAAGCCGCGCGCGGTCGCCGCGACGTTGGCCACCGTCCGCAGGATCCGCCGCAGGCGCCCGGCCTCGACCCGCAAGCGGGCCCGATGCGACTCGTCGGCGTCGCCGTGCCCCGAACACGCGCGCCACCAGCGCGTCCCGAGCGACGTCGTCCGGCCACGCCTCACCCAGGGCCCGCGCCAGCGCGAAGAGCACCGGGCGCGTGGCCAGCGAGAACACCGTGCCGCGTTCGACGCACGACGTGTCGGCAGGCGTCCACGACGACGTCCTGCGATGCCAGGATCGCTTCGACCTCCTCGAGTCGCACAGGCCGCTCGGCTCCGCTCGCGATCAATCGGGCGGCCGGCGCGTCGAGGAGGCGCTGGACGCCGGTCACCTCCGCCGCCAGCGCGGGAATGCCGGCGGCCTGCGACGCGCGCGTCGGCCAGCGCCAGCGCCGCGCCGCGCCTCGCCGGCGCGGACCCGTCGCATCGCGACGCCGGCCAGGACCAGGGCGTGCGCCGCGCGTGACGCCGGCGGCAGCGGCGAGGGATCGAAGGTGGCGAGCGCGCGCTCCGCCTCGTCCAGGCGCCCGATCAGCAGCAGGCGCCGCATCTCGAGATAGCGCGCGTGGGCGGCGTTGACGCGATCGCCGTGCGCGTCGAGCGTCGAGCGGGCCGCCGCCAGCGCCGCCGCCGGCCAGCGGAGATCCCGTGCCGCCAGGGCCACCTCGGCCTCGGCGACGACGCACCGTGCGCGCGCCATCGATTCGCGCGGGCCGAAGGCGCGACGCGCCCGCCGCAGCAGATCCCTGGCCCGGACCAGGTCGCCGAGCTGCGCCATGGCGATGCCGCGCAGCGCCAGGGCCGGCGCATCGTCGCGCAGCGCGACACGGCTCAGCGCGCCGAGGGGATCCCCGGCCGCCAGGGCGCGCCCGGCGGCGGTGATCAGCGAGTCCATGTGAATCCCGCCACGCTTGTCACTCCCGCCGTTCGGCTCCTCGCGCTCAATCTACCGCACGGCGCCGATCGAGACCGGCGCGACGACGGCAACCACAAGGAGATGAACACGATGACGGACACGATGACGACGCATCCGACAGGAACGCGTGACGAGTGGCTGGCGGCCCGGCTGGAGCTGCTGCAGGCCGAGAAGGCACTGACGCGGCGCGGCGACGAGGTGGCGCGGCAGCGGCAGGCCCTGCCGTGGGTCCCGGTCGAGAAGGACTATCGCTTCGAGACGGACGGCGGCACCGCCTCGCTGGCCGATCTGTTCCAGGGCCGGTCGCAGCTCCTCGTCTACCACTTCATGTTCGGGCCCGACTACAAGGCCGGGTGCCCGTCCTGCTCGGCGATCGCCGACGGGTTCAACGGCTCGGTGGTCCACCTGGCCAACCACGACGTCACGCTGATGGCGGTGTCGCTGGGCGAGCTGCCGAAGCTGCAGGCGTTCAAGCGGAGGATGGGGTGGACGTTCCCCTGGGCCTCCGCGCACGGCGGCGACTTCAACTACGACTTCAACGTCTCGATCAGCGAGGCGCAGCAGCGGGCCGGCGGCTACCAGTACAACTACCGGCCGGCCCAGCCGGTCGTCGATGCGAGCCAGGTGTCTCCGGCGCGCCGCCGCGGCTCGCCGCCAGCACCGGCACCGACGCCGCCGGCTACGCGCGGCAGCGGCCCGGCCTGAGTGCCTTCGCGCTCGCAGGACGGCGGCGTCCATCACACCTACTCCGACCTACTCGCGCGGCGTCGACGCCATCTGGGGCATGTATCCGTGGCTCGACCGCGCGCCGCTGGGCCGCAACGAGCACGGGCCGTGGCTGAAGCGGCACGACGAGTACGCGGGGTGATCGCCATGCCGCGGCGTGCCATTCGGCAGCTGTTACGGAGTCATCGCGCTCACCGGCCGCTCGTAGCGGGACTGGTGGGCGTCTCCGCCCTGCTCTTCGTCGCCGCCGCGGCCACGACCGCCGCGTGGTGCGCGTCCATGTCGGCGATGGACATGCCGATGCCGGGCGGCTGGACGATGTCGATGACGTGGATGCGGATGCCGGGCCAGACGTGGCCCGGCGCCGCCGCATCGTTCCTGGCGATGTGGATCGTGATGATGGTCGCGATGATGCTGCCGGCGCTGCTGCCGGCGCTGCGGCGCTACGCCGAGGCCGTCGCCAGGCCTGACGGGCGCGCCCGTCGGCCGCCTGGTCGCCGTCGCCGGCGCGGGCTACTTCTGCGTCTGGGGCGCCGCCGGCCTCGTCGTCTTCCCGGTCGGCACCGCGGCGGCAGCCGTCGCCATGGCGCAGCCGGCGGTGTCGCGGGCGGTGCCGTTCGCGATCGGCGCTGTCCTGCTGATCGCGGGGACCGTGCAGTTCACGGCCTTCAAGGCGCGGGCGCTGGCGTGCTGCGGCGCCGCGCCCGACGACGGCCGGCCGCTGGCCTCCGATGCGCGTCGGGCGTGGCGCGACGGCCTGCGGCTGGGCGTCCAATGCCTCCGCTGCTGCGGCAACCTGATGGCGATCCTGCTGGTGCTCGGGGTGATGGATCCCGCGGTAATGGCGGCGGTCACGGTCGCGGTCGGCGTCGAGCGGATCGCCCCGGTCGGCGAACGAGTGGCCCGGTTGGTCGGCGCCGCCGTCATCCTCGCCGGGGCGGTCAGATCACGCGGGCCATCGCCCTCGCCTGATCAGCGCCGCCCGCCGGCATTCTGGGCCGGTCGTCGGCGGCTTCCACGATGCTGCTTGACCTCGAGTCGACTCGAGGTGGCAGGCTACAGTCTGCACATCCTGAATCACGACGGGAGGACACCAGCGTGGACGGCATGATCCGACCGGCACTCAGCAGAAGGCACTCTGGAACGGCCCCGCCGGGCAGGCCTGGGTCGACGAGCAGGCGATGCTCGATCGACTGTTCGCGCCGTTCGAACGGCTCCTCGTCGAGCACCTCGCTCGCGCGACACCGGCCGCGGTCCTCGACATCGGCTGCGGCGCCGGCGGGACGACGCTGGCCATCGCCCGGCGGCTCGGCGCAGCGGCGCGATGCGTCGGCGTCGACATCTCGGCGCCGCTGGTCGACGCGGCCCGCGCGCGTGCCACGCGCGAGGCCCTCGCCGCGGAGTTCCTGTGCGCCGATGCACAGACGCACGCCTTCGAGCCGGCCACCTTCGAGTGCCATCGTCTCGCGCTTCGGCGTGATGTTCTTCGACGATCCCGATCCGGGCGTTCGCCAACCTGCGGCGGGCAGCGCGCACCGGCGCCAGCCTGCGCGTCATCGCCTGGCGCAGCGCCGCGGAGAACCCGTTCATGATCGACGGCCGAGCGGGCCGCCGCGCCGCTGCTGCCGAACCTGCCGCCGCGCCGGACGGAGGGACCGGGCCAGTTCGGCTTCGCGGACGCGCAGCGCGTCCGCGCGATCCTGGCCGACAGCGGCTGGAGCGGAGGTCGACATCCAGCCGATCGACGTCGCCTGCGCCCTGACCGAGTCGGATCTCGATCGCTATCTGGCGCGTCTCGGCCCGGTCGGCCTGCTGCTGCGGGAGGCGGATGAACCGACCCGTCGCCGCGTTCACGAGGTGGTGCGGACGGCGTTCGAGCCGTACGTGGAGGCGGGCATGGCGCGCTTCACCGCGGCGTGCTGGGTGGTCGACGCCCGGGCTGGCGCCGGCGAGTAGGATGGAGCCCGATGCTGTTCCCCGAGCACGTGCTGCGCGGGATCGCCGAGGGCCGGGTCACGCTCGCCTTCCGGCGCTGGCGCAAGGCGCCCCCGAAACCGGGCTCGACGCTGCGGACGCCCGTCGGCGTCGTGACGTTCGGCGCCGTGGCGCCGGTCGACGATGGCGACATCACGCCGGATGACGTGCGGCGCACCGGCCTGTCCCTCGACGACCTGCGCGCGTCGCTCGATGGCGACGGCACGCTGCTGCGGATCGAGCTGCGCCTCTCCGGCGACGATCCGCGCCTCGCGCTGCGCGACCAGCCGCCGTCACCGCCAGAGGTCGCTGCCATCCTGGCCCGCCTCGCCCGGTTCGATGGCGCCGCCGACACCCCGTGGACGGCCGCGTACCTCGGGCTGATCGCGGAACGGCCGGCGACGCTGGCGCGGCTGCTCGCCGCGCAGGCGGCCACCGACCTCGCCGTCTTCAAGCGCCGCGTCAGGCAGCTCAAGGAGCTCGGCCTGACCGAGAGCCTCGAGATCGGCTATCGGTTGTCTGCCCGCGGGGAGGTCGTCCTGGCGACACTGCGCCGTGGTGACTGACGATTCAACCCCGCGGCCGGCGCGACGGTCGAACGGTCAGGCGACGATGCGCACGCACACACAACCCGTGAGTCCGGTCATGGCCGATTCGTCCGCGGCCATCGGGGGCGGACGCCCGCATCCGCTGGCGGCGCTGGCGCTGGCCCTTCTCGCGAGCGGCCTGGCGGCCGCAGCAGCGCAGACCGGCCCCCTGGTGCCAGCCCCCGACGTGCGCACGATCACGCACGACGGGCGCCAGCGCACCTACCAGGTGCACGATTTCGGGACCGGCAGCCCGGCGCCGGTCGTCATCGTGCTGCACGGCGGCGGCGGCAATTCGGGGAATGCGGTCCGAATGACCGGCTTCGACCGGCTGTCGGCGCGCGACCGGTTCGTCGCGGTGTATCCCGACGGCACGTCGGGCCGCGACGGCAGCCGGCTCCTCACCTGGAACGCCGGCCACTGCTGCGCGGCGGCGATGGACGCCCGCGTCGACGACGTCGGATTCATCGGGTCGATCATCGACGCGCTGGTGGCTTCGGGCCGGGCCGACGCGGACCGCATCTACGTCACCGGGATGTCGAACGGCGCGATGCTGGCACATCGGATCGGCCGCGAGCTGTCGACGAGGATCGCCGCGATCGCGCCGGTCGTCGGCGCGGTGTTCGGCGACGAGCCGCCGCCGCGCGGCCCGGTCCCGGCCTTCATCGTCACCGGCGCCACGGACGCCATCGTGCCGCCGGCCGGCGGTCCGTTGACGGTGCGGCGGCTGCTCGGCCGACGCCGGGCCGCCGACCGCGACGTCGCTCCCGCCATCGCGCAGGCGTCCTACTGGGCCCGGCACAACGGCTGCGGCGAACCGAAAACGTCCGAGACCGCGGCCTTCCACCGGTCGGCGTGGACCGGCTGCCGCAGCGGGGCGGCGGTGCAGTTCTACCGCGTCGCCGGGAACGGCCACGCGTGGCCGGGCGGCCAGCCCGGCCGTACCGGCGCGGACGTCCCGAGCACGGCGTTCGACGCCACCGGGGAGATGTGGGCGTTCTTCAAGACACAGGTCCGGGGTCGCTGATCGCCGATCGAGCGAGGCCGGTCGGACCGGTGCGCCGCGGCGATATGCTGTCCGGCACCATGCGCATTCGAGCGTCCCTGCTGCTCCTGCTGGCGGCCTGCGTGCCGGCGGCCGCCGTCGCCCAGCCCCCCGCCCCGGCCGCGACCACCGCCGCGCCCGTCCGCGTGGCCATCGCCGGCCTCGTCCACGGTCACGTCACCGGCTTCATGCGGCAGCTGCAGGGCCGCACCGCGGACATGGCGCTGGTCGGCGTCTACGAGCCGGACGCGGCGCTGCGCAGGCGTTCAGCGAGCGCTACAAGCTGCCCGAGGACCAGATGTTCGCGTCGCTCGACGAGCTGCTGCAGCGGGTGAAGCCGGAGGCGGTCGCGGCCTTCTCGTCGACGCGCGATCACCGGCCGATCGTCGAGGCCGCGGCCGCCCGCGGCGTCCACGTGATGGTCGAGAAGCCGCTGGCGGTGTCGGTCGCCGACGCCCGGGCCATCGAAGCGGCCGCGACCAAGGGCAAGATCCACGTCATCACCAACTACGAGACCACCTGGTACGCCGAGCCACAAGGCGGTCTGGGACCTGCTGAAGGAGCAGAAGGCCGGCGGCGCGCTGCGCAAGATCGTGGTGATGGACGGCCACGAGGGCCCCAAGGAGATCAACGTCCAGCCCGAGTTCCTGGCCTGGCTGCGCGACCCGGTCCAGAACGGCGGCGGCGCCCTGTTCGACTTCGGCTGCTACGGCGCCAATCTCATGACCTGGCTGATGGACGGCCAGCGTCCGATCGCCGTGACCGCGGTCACGCAGCGCTTCAAGCCGGCGATCTATCCGCAGGTCGACGACGAGGCGACCATCCTCATCGAATACCCGGGCACGCAGGGCATCGCCCAGGCGTCGTGGAACTGGCCGTTCGGGCGCAAGGACCTCGAGGTCTACGCCGAGCGGGCCTACGCCATCGCGACGGGCGGCAACAGCGTGCGCGTGCGCCTGCCGGGCGTGCCGGAAACCACCGGCGCGCTCGGTACCTGGCCGGCCGACGAGCGGGACGCCATCAGCTATCTCGCCGCCGTCGCCCGCGGACGCCTGACGCCGTCGGGCCTGTCCGGCCTGGCCAACAACCTGGTCGTGGTCGAGATCCTCGACGCCGCCCGCGAGTCGGCCAAGACCGGCAAGCGCGTCGTCCTGCGCGGGCGGTAGCGCCCTGCGCGGCGCGCGCCGGCGCGACCACCGCCCGGCCCGGGTGCAGCCGACCGCCCGTCGGGCTAGCGGCGGGCCGGGAACTCGGCGGTCGGATCGACGTCGGCCCCGACGGCGGGGATGTCGAGGGTGAGCCGGTTCCGCCCGCTCGGGCGTCCGCTCGTAGTCGAGGCGCGAGCTCAGCTCCCGGACGATGACGATCCCCAGCCCGCCGATGCGGAGGTCCTCGCGCCGCGTCGCCACCGGGGGCGCCGGCTGGGTCCGCGGATCGAAGGCCACCCCGTCGTCCTCGAAGACCAGCGTCGTGTCCTCGCCGAAGCGGATCCGCACGTCGACGTCGCCGGTCGGCCGGCCGTGATTGACGATGTTGGTCACGACCTCGTCGAACACCAGCCCGATGTCGTGGCGCAGGCGCGGATGCAGCGGCCGGGCGTCGAGGATCAGGCGCAGGGCGGTCACGGCGTCGCGGAAGCCGGCCGCCGTCCCAGGGAAACGCAGGTGGTGCTCGGTGTGCATGAACGGCCCGGCTCGCGATAGCCTATCCCGCGATGGCATTCGAGACGGTACCCCCCTCCGATCTCCGGGCGGTCTTCTTCGACATCGGCGGCACCCTCATCGGCCCGAACCTGCCATTGCTCGGCACGTGGCTGCGGGCCGCCGGCATCGACGGCGACGACGAACGGGTCGCCCGGCTCGAGCCCTACGCGCGCAAGGCCCAGGCCGAGAAGCGGCAGAGCGTCCTCGGCACGCCGCGCCTCCGCGGCCTGCTCGTCGAAGAGCTGCTGCGCCTCCTCTGGGCCGATCAGCCCGAGGACGAGGCTCGGCTGTCCGCCGCCGTCGATCGCGTGGTGGCCAACGCCATGGCGGCCGGCCACATGGCCGTGCCGGCGTGGAACGACGTGCTGCCGGGCGTACCGCAGGGGCTGGCCGCGCTGCGGGCCCGCGGGCTGCGCCTCGTGGCGGTCTCCAACTCCGACGGATCGGCCGCCGCGGTGCTCGAATCGGTCGGGCTGCTGGCTGCCGTCGACCACGTCGTCGACTCGCATCTCGTCGGCTTCTCCAAGCCGGACCCACGCATCTTCGACGCCGCCCGGGCCCTCGTCGGCGTCGAGGCCGGGCAGGTCGCGCACGTCGGCGACCTCTACGAGGCGGACGTCGTCGGGGCGCAGGCCGCCGGCATCTTCGCCATCCTGATCGACGGCTGCGGCTTCTGGCCGGATGCACCCTGCCTGCGCGTCGACAGCTGCGCCGCGGCGATCGCCGTCCTCACGGCCGGGAACGACGGCGTAGACCGCGCCGGCCCGCCTTCGACGTCGACCGGGGCGCGCTCGACCGGAACCTCGCCGGCCTGGGCGCCAGCCGCGCGCAGCAACGTGGCCACGTCGTCGTGGCCGCCGCGCACCGCTTCGCTCAGCGCGGTCGCGCCGCCCGCCATCGCCGCGTGCACGTCGGCGCGCGGCCGCGAGCAGCACGCGGACCAGCTCGCCGTTGCCCATGCGCGCGGCGCGGATCAGCGGCGTGTCGGCGTCGTCGCGATGCCGCACGTTCGCATCGGCGCCCAGCCGGAGCAGCGCCGCGACCATCGCCGGCTCGCGGACGTCGAGCAGCACGGCGTCGCCGAACGTGTCCCTGGCGTTCGGGTTGGCGCCCTGGCGGACGGCGCGCTCCAGCGCGGCGACGTCGTCGTCCTGCACGGCCGATCGGATCGCACTCGCCTGCTGCGCCTCGGACACCCGCGCGTAGCGCGTCTCGCTCAGGTAGAACGCGCCGGCCAGCATGGCGTGGCTGACCGCGAAGAACGACGAGCCCGATGAGCGGCCTGCGTGCGTGCCTTCGACACGATCGTCCGGCGGACCGAGGCCGCCGTCCCCGGCCAGAGCCGGTTCGGGCTCGACGCCGCCCGGCACGAGGGCGCGCTGTCTCCGCGTCGTAGCGGCCGAGCGCGCACACCTCCTGGTCGACCTCGACGATCCGCTCGCCGAGCGTGCCGCTGCTCGAACGGAATCGCCTCGGCGGTCATGCGAAAATCCTTCCGCACCGCGCCGTCGGCATCGGCGAGCGCGTCGTCGAACTCGGTCATGAGCACCTGGAGCTTCGCCAGGCCCTGCATCGTCTCGAACGCGCGTCGTGGCGACGTAGCGCGGACGCGGGCCAGGGCGTCGTCGCCCTGAGTAGGACTGGCTGCGGGAACTCGTCGAGCAGCGGGAAGCCGAGCAGCCGCACCGCCCTGTCCGGCGGCGTCGATCACGCGACGGCGCCAGGGCGATGCCGGCGAGGTCGGCGCCGCGTCGTGTCCTGTCCCTTGCGAGCCGGTGCGCGACCAGACGTCGTAATCGTAGGCGACGCAGGGGCGACCGCCCAGCGGGCTCGTCAACGGTGCGCCGAGCGGCCGGATGCGGCCAGCGACGACCGCGACGTCGCCGTCGGCGGGCGGCCTGGCGGCGTTCGGCGCGCCGGAACGCCGCGCTGTCGCGCCACGCGCGTAGTAGAGATGACCCGATGCCGCCGAGGCCGATCGCGCCGAAGACGCCGCCGAGGACGGCTGCGAACAGGTTGCCAGGCCACTCGAAGTAGCGCGTGAAGAACCAGAAGTAGAGCGCGAACAGCGCCCCGCACAGGACGAGGACGATGGCGCAGCCGCGGCGAATCACTCGAGCCTCGGGACGCTCGGCGACGTGCGGACGGCTCAGCGTCGCCGTGCAGCGCGCTGTCGTCGCGGTTGACGAAGTAGGCGCGATAGGCCGGCGACTCCGGCTTCATGCAGCCGGTGAGATCGAGCAGCCGGATGTTGCGGAACTCGACCGGCTGGCTCTCGGCCTGCAGGCCGATGTAGCCCTCGGTCAGGAGCGTGCCGTCCTTCTTGATGGCCGGATCCCAGCCGTTGGCGACGCCGCCGCCGATCGACGGCTTCTGGAACTCGAGCACCGACCTTGCCGTCGATCAGGTGGCGGATCGACTCGCCGCCGAGCACTTCCACTTCCACCGCGATCCAGCCTTCGTCGCCGTACTTGCGCGACGACGAGTTGGTGCAGTGCGCCTTCACCATCTGCCCGTTCATGTAGATCTCGGTGCCCGGCGTGCAGACGTTCATCGTCGTGCGATCGCCGGCCAGGAACTGCGCCTCGACCGAGATCGGCCAGTCCTGCTCCTTGAGGATCGACTCCGGCGCCTGCGAGTGCACCATCACGCCGCTGTTCAACTTGGCGTAGCTGGGCCCGCCCTTCACCTGCTCGCCGAAGAAGCGGTATTCGAGCGCCAGCACGTAGTGCGACAGCTTCTTCTTGTAGAACAGGTGGCCGAAGCGCGACGCCGAAGTCGTCGTACTTGTCGTACATCACGCGGAGCACGCCGTTCTCGACGCGGAAGGTGTCGGCGTAGTTGTCGCCGACCTCGTGGTGGGCGAACTTCATCGTCCACCCGTCGAGATTCTTGCCGTTGAACATGACCTGCCAGTCGGCCGGCGGCGCGCTGCGCCAGTCGGCCGGGGCGACGAACGGCAGGACGGAGAGCGAGAGCACGGCGAGGAGGGTTCGCATGGCGGGCTCAGCCTATCGCGTTCCGCAGCTGGACCGAAGGCCCGCGCTATGCTGACCGTGGTGGATATGTCCGACCCGTCGACGGATCGCTTCGTGGTGCCGCTCTCCGTGCTCGAGCTCGGCCGTGTCCGCCAGGGCGGCACGCGACGCGAGGCGCTCGACGAAGCGCGGCAGCTGGCCGGGCACGTCGAGGCGCTCGGCTACCGCCGCATCTGGGTGGCCGAGCATCACAACACGCCGACGGTGACGACGGCGGCGACGTCGCTGGTGATCGCCCACCTGGCGGCGGGGACGACGACCATCCGGGTCGGCGCCGGCGGCATCATGCTGCCGAACCACGCCCCCTACGTCATCGCCGAACAGTTCGGGACGCTGGCGACGCTGTTCCCCGGCCGCATCGATCTCGGCCTGGGTCGCGCCCCGGGCACCGACCAGCAGACGCTGGCCGCGCTGCGCCGCGCGCCGGCGGACGCCGAGCACTTCCCGCAGGATGTCCTGGAGCTGCAGGCGTTCCTGGCGCCGGTGGCCGCCGGGCAGCGCATCGAGGCGGTGCCCGGGCTCCGGGCACCGAGGTGCCGCTCTACATCCTCGGCTCGAGCCTGTTCGGCGCCCAGCTCGCCGCCGAGCTCGGGCTGCCCTTCGGCTTCGCCTCGCACTTCTCGCCGCGGCAGCTCGACGCGGCCCTGGCCATCTATCGCGGCCGCTTCAAGCCGTCGGCGACGCTGGCCGCGCCGCACGCGATGGTCGGCGTCAACGTCATCGCCGCCGCGACCGACGCCGAGGCGCGGCGGCTGGCCACGACGCAGCAGATGTCGTTCACCAACCTGCTGCGCGGCGCCAAGCACCTGACCCAGCCGCCGATCGACGACATCGACGCCTACTGGCTGCCGCACGAGAAGGCGCACGCCCGGCAGATGCTGGCGGTCAGCGTCGTCGGCAGCGTCGACACGGTGCGGCGCGGCCTCGAGCGGCTGCTCGAGCGGACGCGGGCCGACGAGCTGATCGTGGTGTCCGACGTCTACGACTTCGCCGCGCGCCTGCGATCGTTCGAGCTGATCGCCCAGGCGGCGTCGGCGGTCGGTCCGGCTCAGAGCTCGTAGCCGAACGGGCCGGAGCCCCGCTCAGCGCGCCGCGCGGCCGGACTCGCTGCATCCGCGCCGCGAAGTCGGCGAGGAACGCGCGGCGCCACTGGCTGACGGTGCGGGCGCCGAGGTGGACGCCTTCGGCGGCGGCGGCGACGGATCGTCGGTCCACCAGTTCGGCAGGCTCCGATCCGGCCGCGAGGCCGCGTCCGCCGGCGGATCGACCGACGTGACGCCGCCCGTCCTGCCGTCGCAGCGCCGGCGCGTTGCTGCGGATCGTGAAGGCTGTAGGCCTTGGCTTCCTTCGGCGAGAAGCGGAAGCGGACGAGGCGCGCCGCGGCGTCCACGTCGCCGACCAGCGACTGGTTCTCGACCACCAGGAACGCCTCGGGCCGCGCCGGGGCGCCGTCACCGAGCGGCAGCACCAGCTCGAGGATCGCGAAGTGCTCGATGCGATCGTCCGTGCGTCGGCATGCGGTCGAGCCGGACGTAGGGCCGCGGCCAGGCGCGGACGTGGCGGCCGCCCCAGCTCGGTTGCGTCGGATCCTCCGGCGTCCCGTGCAGCAGCCGCGCCACCGTCGGCGTGTCGCCCATCTTCATCACGCCCTTCAGCAGCGCCGCCAGGTAGGTGCCGAGCGCGCCCTGCCCGGCGACGTGCGCGCGTGACGAAGCCGGCGTTGCCCTGGTCGCCTGACTGATCGCCGCCGGTGAACCAGCCTTCGTAGGTGGCGTTCGACTCGATCATCCAGAGGCGCGGATGGTGGGTGGCGATGTACTGGTAGGCGTCCGGGCTCCACTTCTTGTTCGGGCCGCCGATGAAGTGGACGCGCAGCTTGGGCAGGATGTCCGGCGCGTCGTGCAGCGCCTGCGCCAGATCCTCGAGGCCGCCCCAGACCAGCAGGTAGAGCGGCCGCGGATCGGCGGCCCGGGCGCGCTCGACGATCCAGCGCGAGCCCTCGGTCGCCTGCCGCACGCCGGCGTAGGGCGCCACCTCGGTCTCGCCCTGCTTGGTGATCGCCCGCAGCGCATCGGGCGTCGGATAGCGATCCGAGTGCCGGCGCAGGTTCGGGTAGTCGCGCGCGTACTGGTCGATCACCTCGAGGATGTGGTGCTTGCCGCCCGGGTCCGTACGGCGACGAGACCAGCCCCTCGAGGTCGAAGACGTCGGCGTAGAGCAGCAGGTGCGCCATCGACTGCTGATCGTCGGGATCGGTGCCGCCGATGTCGGTCGAGATCAGCACGCGATGCCGGACGCCGTCGAGCGCGCCCTGGCGCGCCCGGCGGCTGCGCCGCGACGAGCGCGGAGGCAGCGGCGAAGCCGGCCACGCTGAGGCTGAAGGCTCGAAGCATGCGGAGATTCTACGCGGCGCGCCGGCCGCGTGATGGCTAGCGCGGCTTGCGCTGGAAGAGGCCGCGCAGGCCGGGCAGCTTCTTGTCGATCAGCTTCTGCGCTTCTTCGGTCGCCTTGTTGCGGATCGCCCGCTTGGCGACGTCGCCGACGTCGACGCGGACGGCGAGCCGATCGAGCGGTCCGGTCACGGTCACCGGCACGGTGACCCGGCCGCCGTCCTGCGTGTAGCGATACAGGTCGGTGCCGGCCTGCTGCGACAGCGCCTCGGAGAGCTGGGCCCGGCCGGCGAGATCGGCCGACATCGCGGCCAGCGCCAGGGAACCGGTCGCGCTCAGGTCGATGTCGGTCGACGTCATCGACACGTCGCTCGTCTCGATGACGCCGTTGGCGAGCTGCAGCGTGGCGCCGAAGCGGGAGAACTTCTCGCCGCCCGAGGCGGCCGTGTGGCCGGCGACCGCCGTACCGGCACTGGCCAGGATGCCGCCGCGGCCCGACGTGGCCGTGACGATGGTCCGCACCAGCTGCAGGCCGGCGATCGACGCCGTCGGTGATGTCGATCCGCGACCGGCCGCTGCGCCGTCCGCAGCGCCTGCTCCATCTGCAGGCCCGGAGCCCTCGAGGGCGACCGTGCCCGACAGCGTGCCGGTGATGGTGTTCGGCGAGCCGGCGAACGCCATCAGCGCCGCCGCGTCGATGCCGGCCACCTTGGCCTGCCACTGGAACGTCGGCACGTCGCCGAGCGTCGAGCTGCATGCTGCCGTCGTAGCGGCCGCCGAACACGCCGAGCGTCAGCGGCTCGAAGCGGACGGCGTCGGGCGTGACGAGGCGCGGTCGCCGCGAAGTCGGAGAGGGTGAGACGGCCGGTGGTCATCCTGCCGACCTTGAGGCCGACGACGAGCTGCCCGACCGGGCTGGCGGCGGTCCGGCCCTGCAACGCGACAGCCGGCCCGGCCGGTGACGCGGACGCCGACACCGGCGCGGGAACGGTCGTCGGTACGGTCGCGGACACGAACTCGCCGACGAACGCGATCAGCCGATCGATGTCGAGCGTCTCGGCGGCGACGTCGAGCTTGCCCGACAGCGGCGTCAGCGCGATCAGCTCGCCGGTCATCGCCACCGCCGTGCCCTCGGCCGCGAGCGCGACCCGGCGGATCGTCACGCCGGCGCCGTGCGGCACCAGCTCGATGTCGCCGCGCAGCGTCCGGCCGCCGCTGACGACCTCGACGTTCTTCAGCACGATCTCGTCGATCGACACGATCTCGACCGGCGGCTTGCTGTCGCCGGTCGACGGCCCGGGCGTCGGATCGTTCGCGCCGAGGCTCGGCAGCGGCAGCGTCAGCCTGGCGCCGTCGATGCGGACGTCCGCCCGCTCGATGCGGCGGGACAGCAGCGCCCGCAGGCCGGTGCCGACGTGCACGGTGCCCAGCTCGATGCGGGCCGGCTTGCCGATGGTGACCGTGGTCAGGTCCAGCGTCACCCGCGGATAGACCGAGGCGCCGATGCTGCCGATCGAGACGGGCTGGCCGAGGGCGGCCGACACCTGCGATTCGATGGCGGCGTGGACGTTGGCGCCGGTCAGGACCTGCCGCGCCAGCACCACGAGACCGAGGCCGACCACGACGACGACGGCCGCGGCAATCAGAAGGAAGCGTTTCACGAGCAGAACTCCTGGATCAGGGAGCGCGATCACATCGCCGACCACTGGAACGGGCGCGCGCCAGGCCGGGTCGCCGCGGCGGTAGGCCCAGCAGCGCCGTCGCGCATGGCGGCCTCGCCGACACCGCCCGGGACCTCCAGCAGGCCGTCGCCCGAGGCCGGGTTGTACTGCAGCGTGTAGGGCCCGGCGCCCTCGCCGGCCGCCTGCACGAAGGCGTCGCCGTCCTCGAGTATCAGGTACTCGATGTCGCCCTTCGAGCAGTGCGTCCAGCGCCTCGTCGAGCTGTGCCTCGGTGACGCCCTCGACGGCGATGCCCTGACCGTCGGTGACGGTGTGGCCCAGGCCGCTCAGCACGGACGCGATCAGCGACCCGGAGTCCGGCAGGCGCATCTGCATGGCGACAGTGTAGCCGCCCCGCCGGCGGCCCTGCCGCCGAGCCGGCCCAGCCGGCCGCGGGCCATATAATTGGCGGAGTACCACGTTCCGAGGAGCACGGCAGTGAGCGAGCAGGAAGAAGATTTCGCGGCAATGTTCGAGGCGTCGGTCAAGGCCAAGCGCTTCGACCGCGGCCAGACCGTCGAGGGCGTCATCGCCGGCTTCGGCCCGAAAGTGGCCTTCATCAGCATCGGCGGCAAGAGCGAAGCCCAGATCGACCTCGAGGAGCTGAAGGACGACGAAGGCGACGTCGAGGTGTCGGTCGGCGACCGCATCGAGGCGATGGTCGTCTCGACCGGCGGCGGCATCGTGCTCTCCCGCAAGGGCGTCCGGAACGCCGCCACGCAGCGTGAGCTCGAGGACGCGTTCCGCGTCCGGCCTGTCGGTCGAGGGCAAGGTCGAGAAGGCGAACAAGGGCGGCTACGACGTCCGCATCGCCCGCGAGCGCGCCTTCTGCCCGCTGTCGCAGATCGACATCGTCCGCACCGAGGATCCGACGGTGCACGAAGGCAAGACCTACGCCTTCCGCATCATCGAATACAAGGACGGCGGCAAGGATCTCGGTGGTGTCGCGCCGGGCGCACCTCGAGGTCGAACAGAAGGCCAAGGCGGCGGAGCTGCGCAAGGCCATCGTGCCGGGCGCGGTGCTGCCCGGACGCGTCGCGTCGGTGCAGGACTTCGGCGCCTTCATCGATCTGGCGGCGGCATCCAGGGGCTGCTGCACGTCTCCGAGATGAGCTGGTCGCGGGTGACGCCGGGCGAGATCGTCGCCGTCGGCGACCAGATCACGGTCAAGGTGCTGCGCGTCGACGACGCCTCGAACAAGATCTCGCTGGGCCTGAAGCAGCTCCAGGGCGATCCGTGGGCCACCGTGGCGGCGAACTACGCCGTCGGCCAGGTCCGCACCGGCCGCGTCACGCGCGTCGCCGACTTCGGCGCCTTCGTCGAGCTCGAGCCCGGCATCGAGGCGCTGGCCCACGCCTCGACGTTCCCGCCGACCGGCCGCCGCGACGGCTGGACGGCGTCGGTGCCGGTCGGCCTCACCGCCGCCTTCGAGGTGCTCACCGTCGACCTCGCCCAGAAGCGCATCGGCGTGACGCTCGTCGAGGAGGGCACGTCGCGCGCGGCTGGCGCGATCGCCGCCCAGGGCGGCATCGTGCCCGGTTCGATCCTCACCGGCAAGATCGAGAAGCACGAGAGCTTCGGCATCTTCGTGTTCCTGGCGCCGGGGCGCACCGGCCTGATGCCGTTCGCCGAAACCGGTCTCGAGCGCGGCGCCGACATGCTGAAGGCATTCCCGATCGGCAGCGACGTCGAGGTCGCCGTGCTGGAAGTGGACGCCGGCCGGCCGCCGCATTCGCCTCAGCAAGAAGGCGGTGGCGCAGCAGCGCGAGCAGGCCGAGCTGCGCGAGTACACGGCCCGCACCGATGCGGCGCCGTCGGCGTCGATCGGCTCGCTGGCCGACAAGCTGCGCGGCGCCCTCGGCAGCAAGCGCTGACGGCGACGCGCCGCCCCGGTTCGCGGTGGTCAGTGGCCGCCGAGGGCCGTCTTCTCCATGAAGATGGTCTGCGTCGACGTGGGCTCGAACCCCATGCGCTGGTAGATCGGGCGGCCGGCGTCGGTGGCGTGCAGCAACGCCAGGCCGGCGCCGTGCGCCTGCGCCGAGAGCTCGAGGGCCCGACGCATCGCCGCCTCGGCATACCCGCGCCGCTGCTGGCCCGGGTCGGTCGCCACGAGCGCGACGTAGTGCACCCCGTCGACCATCAGCACGCTCGCCGTCGAGACCGGCCGGCCGCCAGCGTAGCCGAGGACCGGGAGATGGTCCGTCCAGAAGCCGCGGTCGGCGAGCAGGAGCTGGGCCGCCGACAGATCCATGCCGTAGGCCAGCGAGTTGATGTCGGCGATCGCGGCGCAGGCCGTGTCGTCCTGCGGCACGGCGAGCTGCAGGTCGTCCGGCACGCGGGCCGCCGGCAGCAGCGACCGCGCCTCCATGGCCGTCATGCCCATCAGCGGGGCGAGGCCACACGCGTCCAGCGTCGCCACGGCGTCGACGCCGGGCGCCAGCCGCTCGTGCGTGACGACGAACATCCACGGCACGCCCTGCCCTTGTCGGCGGCCCACGCGCACGCCTCGCGCCCCTGCGCCGCCAGCGTCTCGGCGGTCACGTCGTGGGCGGTGACCGCCGCGAGGTTGAAGAACGGCACCTGGAGGCCGCTGAACGCGTACTCGAGGCCGTCGCCGCTGGCCAGGACGTGACGCGGCCCGCGCCCGCACAGCAGGCGCCACGCGCCGACGAGCTGATCGATGCTGCGGGTGACCGGATCCGATCACGCCGTCGCCTCCGGCGGCATCCTGGCCGGCCCAGAGGTTCAGCGTGCTCAGCTCGGTGCGGCCGCACGACTTCAGGTAGCAGAACAGCTGCGTCCGATAGGCGGCGTGGCCGGACAGCACGTTGTTGACGATGAACGCGCCGCGCGAGGCGGGCGGGCCGAACGGGGCGACCTCGGCGGCGAGATCGGCGTCGGACATGGCGCCGAGGCTGGTCGCGTAGGTGTCGGCCAGCGCGGCGATGGCGGCGATCGTCTGCGTCAGGTCGCGCGCGGACGCGGCCTGCTCGGCGACCGTCCACGCGGCGCCATCGAACGTGCCGCTCTTCGCCGCGTCGACGAGCGCCGGCCCCATCATCGACAGGTACTGCAGCAGCTCCAGCGTGCTGCGCTGCTTCGGCGTCGGCCGGTAGTCGAGCATCGACGGCTCGACCTTGCCGGCGAGGTGGAGCAGGATGCGGACTTCGTTCTGCAGCGAGGCGATCAGTTCGGTCTTGGTCAGTGCCATGCGGGTTCCTCGGGACGAGGGCGCAAGGCTAGCACAGCGGTGACGCCGGCTCACGCCTTCCAGATCGCGTCGCGCAGCGGCACCCGCAGCACGCGTCGCGTCGGGAGCCACGTCGCCGCGAGCACGACGGCGACGATCGCGATCGAGACGAACACGCCGGCCGCGGCCGTGACCGCCGCGCCGAGCGGGAACAGGCTCGCGGCGGCCACGCCGATCACGACCAGCACCGGCGCGGCGATCAGCGTCCCCACGCCGAGCTGACGCGCGCCCTGCGTCAGGAGCATCCGCGTCGCCATGCCCTCGGAGGCGCCGAGCGCGCGGCGCACGCCGATCTCGCGTGTCCGCAGGCCAATCGACGCCGACATCAGGCCGTAGGTGCCGACCACGGCCAGCAGCAGCGCGAAGGCGAAGCAGGCGCCGAACAGCTTGGTCAGGCCGACGGTGATCAGGCCGGACTTCTCGATGACCTCCGACGCGCGGAAGACGTAGCCCGGGACCATCTCCGGATCGATGGCCCCGAAGACGCGGTGCAGCGCCTGTCGGCCGGCCACCTCGCTGCGGCGATAGCGGAGGTAGACGCGCGTCGACGACGCGTCCGTCTGCAGCAGCGGCACGTAGATCGCCTCGGCGCTGCGGTCGCGCGCGAACGGGTTGCCGTAGGGCAGATCGCTGACGACGCCGACGATGGTGCGCCACGGCTGCGCGGCTCCGGCGCGCTGCGGTCAGGCGCACCTGCTCGCCGATCGGCGAGCGCCCGGGCCACTGGCGCGTCGCCAGCGCCTGGCTGATCACGGCGACCGGCGGATGCCGGCGATCGTCGCGGGCGTCGAGCAGCCGGCCCTGCACCGCCGCGATCCCCAGCGTCGACGGCGCGCCGAACGTGGCGACGACGTGCGCCGGGGCCACCGCGGTCTCGCGATCGGCGGCACGCACCGCGAAGGTGGCGCCACTGTCGCGGCCGGCCAGCGTCGTCCGGAGCAGCACGCCCTCGACGGCGGCGTCGTCGGCCAGCCGCGCCTGCGCGTCGCGGAAGACGCCGTCGCGGGCCTCCCCGGTCGCGAAACGCTCGGCCGGCGGGGTCAGCTCGACCTGCAGCAGCCGCGCCGGGTCGTAGCCGGGATCGAGCGTCACGACGCGGCGGGCGACCACGCCCGACAGCACGCCGACGAACATCAGGATCGTCACGGTGGTCACCTGCGTGACGACCATGGCGCGGGCGAGCCGCCCCTCGCGGCGGGCGCCGGCCCGGGCGCCGTCCTGGATCACCTCGCGGACGTTGGTGCGCATGGCCCGCAGCGACACCACGGCGCCGAGCGCGACCATCGCCACGGTGACGAACGCGCCGGCGCTGGCGATGGTCACGGCGTCCATCTGCCACACCCACCAGAACGCCATGTTGTCGGGCATGTTGGCCTGGGTCCACCGGGTGATCGCGTCGAGCCCCCAGGCCGCCGCGGCGGTGCCGACGACGCCGCCGGCCAGGCACAGCAGGCTGCCTTCCCAGAGGCCCTGCGTGACGAGCCGCGCCGTCGAGGCGCCGAGCGCCAGCCGCACCGCGGTTTCGCGGACGCGTTCGTTGGCGCGCGCGGTGAGCAGCGTGGTGACGTTGACCAGCGAGAGCAGCAGGATCAGCCCGGCCGCCACGTTGAGGCCGACGAAGACGAGCGTCCGTTCGTCGCCGATCTGCGCCGCCGGGAAGGATTCCACGGCGGCGCCGTGCACCGCCGTCGCCAGCCGGGTCGGATCCGCCGGCCGGCGTCCGCGGCCGTCGACCAGGTGCCGCAACAGCGTCGAGGCTTCGGCGGCGGCCTGCGCCTGCGTCGCGTCCGGGGCGAGCCGGCCGAAGAGCGAGAGCGCCTCCTGCCCGGGCGGCGCGGCGAGGACGGTCGTCGAGAGCGGCAGCCACGCATCCTCGGCGACCGGGAAGCCGAAGCCGGACGGCATGACCCCGACCACCCGCGTGGCGACGCCGTTGAGCGTGACGACCTCGCCCGAGGGCGGCCGGGCTGGCCGCGAACAGCAGTTCCCAGGTCCGGTGCGACAGGACGACGACCGGCTCCGCGCCGGGCCGCGCGTCCGACGCCATCAGCGTCCGCCCGAGCCGCGCCGGCGTCCGCGCCACGGCGAACAGGACGGGCTCGGTGACGGTCGCGGTCACGACCCGCGTCTCACCCGCCCTCCCGATCATCACTTCCCGCTTGCTGTAGCCGCCGAGGTCGCGCACCGTACGGAGGGACGCCCGCAGGGCCGCGACGTCGGCCGCATCCACGGGCCGGCGGCGGCCATCCTCCAGGCGGAACAGCCGCACGATCCGGTCGCCCTCGCTGAGCGGCAGCGGGCGGATCATCGCGGTGTGCAGGAACGAGAAGGTGAACGTGCTGAGGCCGAGCCCGCCGGCCAGCACCAGGATGGTCAGCACCGTGAAGCCGGGACTGCGGGCCAGCAGCCGGAGCGCGTAGCGGATGTCCTGGATGTGCACCCAGGTAATTACGCAGCGGTCGGCGGAAGGTTAGCGCCGGCCAGATCGGAGCTCGAATCCTTCGACGGCGCTGGGCGCCTTCGTGCGACGCCTCGGGACCGCCTGTGCCGGGTTGAACAGACCGGCCGCACCGAACCCGCTATCGTGTCTGGCGAGGTTCGACATGCATGCCGCCCGTCTGCTGATCATCGCCGCGCTCGCGCTCGCGACGGCCGCCTCGATGACGGCGGCGCAAGGCCGCCCGCGCTATCGGACCTACGCGATGGGCGACAGCCCGGTGTCGATCTCGCGCCAGATCGGCCTGCCGATGATGGAGGTCACGTCGACGCCCGCGGCCGCCGGTGCCGTCCAGGAACTGCGCTGGCACGCGCGCTATGTCCGTCGCGGCACCGAGCCCGCCGGCGATCCGGTCGATCGCCTGGTCTTCAGCTTCCACGAGCATCGCCTGTTCCGGATCGTCGTCGACTACGCGCCCGATCGGACGGAGGGCATGACCGAAGCGGACATGGTCGCCGCCGTCTCCGCGCTGTACGGCTCGCCGCGCCGGCGAACGATCGCCTCGACCGAGGACGTCCAGGCACCGGCGCGCCCGGCCGAGACCGTCGTCGCCCAGTGGATCAGCGGCGATCAGTCGGTCGCGCTGCTGGCGCTGCAGGGCGGGACGGCGTTCCGGGTGATCGTGGTCTCGTCAGCGCTGCAGACCCTGGCGCGGGCGTCGGGCGCCCGCGACGCGCCGGTCGATCGCCCGGATTGGCCCTCGATCGAGGCGGCCCGGGCCCGGGCGCTGCTGGCCGGAGCCGAGCCGCTGTGGCACCTGGCGCGGCGCCAGAACGTCGCGTCGTTCGTCCCCTGATCGCCGCGCCTGCGTCCGGCGTGGTGGCGGCGTTGCGCGAACTGATCGACGCCGTCGATCGCCGCGTGCCGCAACTGGAACGCGCCTGCGAGCCGCGATCGCCAAGGTCGCGGCCACGCTGCGCGGCGAAGCGGCGAGCCGGCTCGAGGAGATGAGCGCCTCGACGTCGGTCCCGACGCGCACGACCGCGCCCTGGTCGACGCCGTCATGACCGACGACGGCGGACCGGCCGGGACCGTGCCTGGGTCGGGACTGAGTCCCGACCCCTGTCCCGAGCAGGCTCGTCTCAGCGGGCCGAGGAGCTCGGTGACGCCGGCGCGCCGCCGGCCACGGGCCGGCCTTCCGCGTCGACGACGACGATCTCGCCCACCTTGAGATCGCGCACCTTGCCGTCGATCTTGGCGCGGTCGCCGACCAGGATCATCGAGGCGCGATCCGGCCGCGCGTGCAGCTTGGCCGCGGCCAGCGTCGCCGGCAGCGTCACCTTGGCCACCGCGTCGTACTCGGCCTGCAGCTCGCTCATCGGCAGCCCGACCGCCCACAGCCGCTCGATCTGGTCGCCGACGCGCGTGTAGGACTCGAACTGCTGGGCGAAGCCGCGGACCTTGGTCTGCTTGGCGGCGGCGAACTCGTCCTCGGAGATCGCCTTGGCGCCGGCGATGGCCTTCATCTCCTTGTCGAACTCGGCGACCGACTCGCTGGTCTTGTCGGTCTGCACCGGCCCGGCGGCGTACCAGATGCCGGCCTCGCGCATCTGCACCAGGTTCGAGAAGACGCCGTAGGAGTAGCCCTTGTCCTCGCGCAGGTTCATGTTGAGGCGCGTGCCGAAGCCGCCGCCGCCCCACACCGCGTCGGCCATCACCAGCGGCGCGTAGTCGGCGATCGCCCGCTTCGGCGCCGGCAGGAACTGCATGATCACCGTCTGCGCCGCGTCCTGCCGGTCGTAGACGTAGAGCCGTGCCGGCGGTGGCCGGCTTCGGGGCCGGCAGCGACACGGCCGCCGCCGCGCCGCCGCTCCAGCCGCCGAAGTGCTGGCGGGCCAGCGCGGTCGCGTCCTTCAGCGAGATCTGGCCGACGAACACCAGCATCGAGCTGGCCGGCTTGAAGCGCGCGGCGTGGAAGTCGGCGAGCTGCTGGCGGGTGAGCGCCTCGATGGTCCGGGTGAAGCCCTGGGCCGGCCAGCCGTACGGATGATCGACGCCGAAGGCCAGGATGCCGCGCAGCCGCGCCGCCACGGTGCCCGGATCCTTCTCGCCCTGCAGCAGGTCGTCGATCTGCCGCTTCTTCTCGCGATCGACCTCCGAGGCCGGGAACGACGGGTGCTGCACGACGTCGGCGAAGATCGTGAACGCCGCCGGCAGGTTGCGCGTCAGCACCTCGAAGCCGACGGTCGAGATCTCGCGCTGCACGCCGCCGCCGAGGGTGACGCCGAGATCGCCGAGCGTGCTCTCGATCTGCAGCGCCGATCGCGTCTTCGTGCCGAGGTCGATGGTGCGCATCACCATCGCCGCGGTGCCGGGCGAGCCGGCCGGATCGGCGATGGCGCCGGCCCGCGTCGAGAAGCCGACCGCCACCTTGGGCAGGTCGCTGCGCTCGACGACGTGGATCTCCAGGCCGTTCTCGAGCTTGGCGGTCTGCACCTCCGGCGCGGTGAAGGCGCGATCGTCGCCGAGCGTCGGCTGCGTCGAGCGATCCAGCGTCTCGGCCGGCGGTCGGCCGCGAGGCCTCGGGCAGGAAGCGCACGACCAGCCGCTTCGGCGTATCCAGCCACCGCGCCGCCGCCTGCTTGACGTCGCCGACCGTCAGCGCGCGGTAGCGGCCCAGGTCGGCCGTCGAACTTGCCCGGGATCGCCGAGGAAGGTGTTGTACTGGTTCAGCCGATCGGCCTTGCCGCCGAAGCCGCCGATCGCCTCGAGCCCGGAGATGAACTGGAACTCGTGCTTGGTGCGGGCGCGATCGAGCTCGGCCTGGGTCGGACCGGCGGTGGCCAGCTTGTGGATCTCGTCGGTGATCACCTTCTCGATGTCGGCCGAGCGCGACGCCCGTCGCGGGCCGTCGCCGTGACCGCGAAGTCGCCGGCGATCTCCTGCGGATCGGCGCCGACGGTGACTTCGCTGGCCAGCGGCTTGTCGTAGACCAGCGCCTTCTGCAGCCGCGACGACAGGCCGTCGCCGAGGATCCGCGACGCCATCTGGATGGCGGCGTCGTCGGTGCCGAAGTACTCGGGCACGGCGAAGAGGACGTGCGTGCGCGCCGCCGGCACGCGGTCGGCGACTTCGATGATCCGCTCGCGCTCGAGCTGTGTCACCCAGCGGCGCGGCCGCTCCAGCGCCGGGCCCGGCGGCAGGCCGCCGAAGTACTTCTCGACCAGCCGCTTGGCCTCGACCGGATCGAAGTCGCCGGCGATCACCAGCGACAGGTTGTTCGGCGTGTAGTAGCGGCGGAAGAACTCCTTGACGTCGTCGAGCGAGGCGGCCGACAGGTCGTCCATGCTGCCGATCACCGTCCACGAGTAGGGATGGCCGACCGGCCAGAGGTTGGTCGCTGATGCATCTCGTAGGCGCGCCCGTAGGGCGGATCCTCCAGGCCCTGCCGCCGCTCGTTCTTGACGACGTCGCGCTGGTTGTCGAGCTTCTTCAGGTCGGTCTCGTCGAGCAGCGTCGCCAGGCGATCGCTCTCGACCCACAGCAGCGTCTCGAGATTGGCCGACGGCACCGTCGCGAAGTAGTTGGTGCGATCGGTGTTGGTGGTGCCGTTGACGCCGCCCTCGCGGAGGTTGGCGCCCATCTTCTCGACCAGCGACAAGTACTCGCCGGGCACGTTCTTGGACCCCTGGAACATCATGTGCTCGAAGAGGTGGGCGAAGCCGGTGCGGCCCGGCTTCTCGTTCTTCGAGCCGACGTGGAACCACTGGTTCACGTGGACGATCGGCAGCTTGCGATCGACGTGCAGGATCAGCTGCAGGCCGTTCGGCAGGACGTGCTTCTCGAAGGCGATCTTGGGCGCCGCCGGCGCGGCTGGACGCGGCCGGCCGCGCGCGCCGGGCGCGGCGGGGTCGCCGGCTTGGTGGCGCCGGAGCGGGCTGGCTCGCGGGCGCCGCCGACGCGGGCTCGGCCGGAGCCGGCCGCGGCGCCTCGACGCCCCTGCGCGGAGAGCAGCGCCGAGGCGCCGAGCGCGCACGCGGCCGCCGCGGCGATCACGGCGCCGGCCGAACGGGGAGAACGTCGTCATCGGATTCCTCCAGGGAAAGCGCGCCCAGCCTACTCCCAAACCCGGCGCCGCCGCGAGCGGCCCGTCCGGGGACGAGCGGGGGGCGTTCGAGCCGTGCGCGTAGCGGCCGTCTGGGGTACGGCTCGCTGTCGGCTGCGCACTGCTGTTCTCGTTCATCGTCATCAGCCGCGATGCGCCTCGTCACGGCCGCTGCCACCAGAACGGCGGCCGCTTGCGCGCGTCCGGCGCGACCTGATCGAGCGTCGCCGCGTCGTAGAGGCGGCCGTTCAGCATCACGTAGCGGACGCTGTCGCTGTTGCGGATGTTCTCGAGCGGGTTCTTGTCGAGCACGACGAGGTCGGCGAGCTTGCCGGTCTCGAGCGAGCCGAGGTCCTTGTCCATGCCGAGGTAGCGCGCGCCCGACGATGGTCGCGCTGTCGAGCGCCTCGAGCGGCGTCATGCCGCCCTGCGCCAGCATCCACAGCTCCCAGTGCGCGCCGAGGCCCTGCAGCTGGCCGTGCGCGCCGAGCTGCACCGACGTGCCGGCGTCCTTCGAGCGCCTTGGCGGCCCGCGCGATCAGGACGTGGTTGAAGTCGTCCTCCGCGCCATCGGCCGGCGGCGCGAGCGGCCGACCAGCACGTCGCGCGGCGTGAACGCCTGCAGCCGCGCGTTCCGCCACACGTCGTCGTGCTGGTACCAGTAGTTCTCGCCCTGCAGGCCGCCGTAGGCGACGATCAGCGTCGGCGTGTAGCCGACCTTGGTCTTCGAGAACAGCGTGAGCACGTCGCGATACAGCTTCGGCACCGGCAGGCTGTGCTCGATGCCGGTGTGGCCGTCGATGATCTGGGTCAGGTTCTGGTAGAGCAGCGAGCCGCCCTCCGGCACCACCATCAGCCCCAGCTCGCGCGCCGCCTTGAGGATCATCTGGCGCGTGTCGCGGCGCTGCTGGTTGTAGCTCTTGACGCTGATCGCGCCGGCCGCCTTCATCCGGCGGATGTGCATCAGCGCGTCCTCGTAGTTCTCGACCGTCGCCTTGAACGGCGGTCTCGGCGCCGTAGAGGATCGTGCCGGTCGAGTAGAGGCGCGGCCCGAGCAGCGAGCCGGCGCGCTGCATCTCGCTCTTGGTGAACACCGTCTGCGTGTCGTTCGACGGATCGTGCGACGTCGTCACGCCGTAGGCGAGGTTGGCGGCGAGCGGCCACGACGTTCTCGGCCAGGATGCCGGCGCTCTCGCCGCGCACGTGGGCGTGGACGTCGACGATGCCGGGGATGATCGTCTTGCCGGCGACGTCGATCCGCTTGGCGCCGGCCGGCACGCGCACCGATCCTTCCGGCCCGATCGCGATGATGCGGTTGCGCTCGACGACGATGGTGCCGCGCTCGATCACGCCGCGGCCCGGGCCGCGCGTCATCGGCACGATGCGGGCGCCGACCAGCGCGATGGTCCCGGCCGGCGTGTCGCTCGGCCTGCTCGAAGCCGATGGCGACGCCGGCCGTCTCGGGCTCGTCGGGCTTGGCGGCGCCGTCGCGCGACGAAGGCGAACGTCCTGGCCAGGTCGCGCGTGTAGAGGTCGGCGCCGAGCGTCCAGTGGATGGTGCCGGCGTCGGACCAGTGCAGGTTCGAGCCGGAGTCGCGCGACACGCGCGCGACCGGGAACGCCTTGCGTGGTCGGGCCGAGCTCGATCGGCCGGCCGCTCTGCGGCAGCGCGGCGACGTAGGTGCGCCACCGCTCCTCGAACGCGACCCACTTGCCGTCCGGCGACGGCACCAGCTCCAGCGGCGTTCTCGGACCGGGCGTGGACGATCTCGTCGGCGTTGCCGGTGGTGACGCTGGCGAGCACCGTGCGATCGCCGCGCCGCTCCTGGAAGTAGATGCGCGTGCCGGTGGCGTCGAAGCGCGGGTTCGAGCCGTCTTCGCGGACCAGCGTCGGCGTGCCGCCGCCGGCCGCGGACGCGATGAAGATGCCGGGCTGCTCGCCGTCGTCGGGCCCGCGCACGTCGTCGCCCTCGACGGCGCGATAGACGACGCGCTGGCCGTCGCGCGAGAACGACGGCTCGACGTAGTGGCCCGGCGTCGTCACCACCTCGCGGCCGCCGCTGCCGTCGACGCCGATCGTCGCGGATGCGGCCACGCTCGACGTCGCGCCACGACGCGTAGACGATCGTGCGCCCGTCGGGCGAGAAGGCCGGCGCGTACTCCGAGCTCGTCGCGCGGCCGTCAGGCGCTTCGGCGTGCCGGTCGGCAGCGGCCGGATCCACAGCTTGCCGAGCGCGCTGTAGACGACGCTCTTGCCGTCCGGCGCGACGACGGCGCCGCGCAGCATCCGCACCGGGAAGCGCTCCGGCGCCACCTTCACCGGGAAGCGCACGGCCTCGGTGATCGTCTGCTCGACCTTGGCGACGAACGGGATCTCGCGCCCGGGCTGCAGCGCCGGCGCGCGCCGCCGCGGCCGCCGGAGCGTGCCGCCGGCAGATCGACGCGCCAGATCTTGCCCTCGCCCCACACCACCAGGCCCTTCGCGTCGGGCATCCAGGCGTACTGCGCGTAGGGCCGAAGATCGTCCACGCTTCCTGCTGATCCTTGTCGAGGCGGGCGAAGATCGGCCGCTCGGCGCCCGGTCGCGATGTCTGCGGACGAACAGCTGGCTGCCGGTCTCGATGCGGCGGATGAAGGCGAGCCACTTGCCGTCGGGCGAGACGCGCGGCGTGATCGCGCCGCCGGCGCCGCTCGACGATCGTTCCGCTCGCGGCCGGTCGCCAGCTCGCGCCGGATGATCGCGTAGATGCCGGCGTGCGGGTTCTTGTCGTACTCGAAGGTCGGGCTCGGCGTGACGTCCTTGCTGTAGTAGAGGAACCTGCCGTCGGGCGAGATCGCCGGCTCGCCGGCGTCCTTCTGGAAGCTGACCTTCTCGGTGACCTGGACGCCGTCGGCGCCGCTGCGGTGATACATCCACACCTCGCCGGCGCCGAGCGATCGCGTCGCCACGAAGTGCTTGCGGGCGAAGATGAAGTCGCCGTCGGGCGCCCACGTCGGGCTGTTCACCCACCACTTCTCCTCGCGCGACACCGCGGTCGGGTTCTTGCCGTCGGCGTCCATCACCCAGATGTTGAACAGCCCGCCGCGGTCGCTGGTGAAGGCGATGCGCTTGCCGTCCGGGCTGAAGCGCGGCTGCATGTCGAAGGCCGGCCCGGTCGTCAGCCGCGTCGCCGGCGCCGCCGCGGTCGATCCGGCGATCGGCATCACGTAGAGGTCGCCGAGCAGGTCGAACACGACGCGCGCCCCGTCCGGGCTGACGTCGACGTTCATCCACGTGCCCTCGCTGGTGTCGAAGGCCACCTTCGAGGTCGGGCCGAACTCGGCGGTGACGTCCCACTTCGGCTCCTTCTTCTCGGCCTTGTCGGCGTCGGCCTTGGCGGTTGCGGCCGGCTCGTCGGGCCGGCGGCGGCTGCTGCGCGAATGGGGCGGCGGTGGCGAAGACCAGAGCGAGGCACAGGACCAGGGGTGGCGCATCGGTGGAATCCGCTGGCGGGACAGCCGACCCGCGCGCAGCCCCCCGGTCGACGCCCCTGCCGCTACGGCGTCCGCCGGCCGGGTTCACCCCCATCTCGCCGCGCTCAGCACCGGCGTCAGGAGGCGTACGGTGCCAGGGTACGCACAGGCCGCATCCATCGCGTTTACCGGCGTCCCCGTCCGCGGGTGGCGCCGAACCCGACGACTCGTTGATCGCGCGGGTCCGCGCCGGCGAGACCGCCTGCTTCGAGCCGCTGATGCGGCGGCACAACGAGCGCATCTACCGGACCGTGCGCGCCGGTCCTCGGCGACGACGCCGACGTCGAGGACGTGATGCAGCAGGCCTACGTGAGCGCCTACCAGCACCTCGACGGCTTCGAGGGCGGGCCCGCTTTTCGACGTGGATGACGCGCATCGCGCTCAACGAGGCCTACGCCAGGCTGCGCCAGCGGCACCGCGCCGATCCCGCGCCCTGGGAGGACGACGCGATGGCCGACGAACCCGAGGCCGCCGGCCCGACTCCCGAGCAGATGGCGGCGCACCGCGAGATGCAGGCGCTGCTCGAACGCGCCGTCGACACGCTCGGCGTGCCGAACCGCACGGTGTTCGTGCTGCGCGCGGTGGAGGGCCTGACGACCGCCGAGACCGCCGAGTGCCTGAAGATCTCCGAGGACGCGGTGAAGACCCGCCTGCATCGCGCCAACGACGCGCTGCGCCAGTGGCTGGCCGCGCAGCTGGGTGGCACCGTGCACGAGGCCTTTCGCTTCTACCGCCCGCGCTGCGACGCCGTCGTCGGCCAGGTCATGGCTCGCATCATCCACTGATCGGCGCCGCTCTTCGCTCGGCAGGAGAGACGTCGTGGGACGAGGCGAGCCAGGACCCTCCTGGCGGAGACGCCGGCTGCCGCGGCGCGGGTATTCCTTGCGCGCTCCTTTCCGCTGCGCCGGCAAGCCGCAACGGCCGCAGGGAGCCGCCAGGGCACTGGCGCCCCCCCGTGCGCCGTTGCTCCGTTCGTCCGCCGACGTCTCGCCGGCGCAGCATCACTCGCGCGTAAGATGCCCCGACCGTCCGCCGGCGTCTGAGCGAGTCCCCGTGCGATTGCGTCGCGGTCGCGTTGTGGTGACGGTGCTGTCCGGGCGCAACGCGCCGCTGCACGTGCGTTCGGCCCCATGGGCGATCCGCGTCGCGGACGGCGGACGGCCGTCCGGCTGCCGCATGGAGCGAGCGATGGCGGCGGCCGGCGAGTGGACCGCCGCCGCGACGACGACCCGGCGTGCCGCAACGCGCATGCGTTCGCCTACGACGGCGCGTGGCGCTGCTGTTCGGCGGGCGCGAACGAGCGCGCCGTCCTCGGGGACACCTGGGGCTGGGACGGCCAGAACTGGCTGCGCTTCGCGGTCGGCGGCCCCGCCCCGCGCACGTTCCCGGCGACCGCGGGCGACGGCGAGTCGCGCGTCTTCGTCGTCGGCGGCAGCCGGGTGCTGTTCGGCGACGACACGCTCGCCGAGAACCGCGACCCTGCCCGCCGACTCTTCGCCGACACGTGGACCTGGGACGGCAGCGCGCTGGACCGAGATCACCGGGCCGCAGCCGCCGGCACGGGTCGAAGCGGCGGCGGCCTGGGATCCGAAGCGGAAGCGCCTCGTGCTCTTCGGCGGCTACACCTGGACGGCCGGCGTCCGCGAGCGCCTGCAGGACACCTGGGAGTTCAACGGCGCGGCGTGGGCCCGCTTCTCGACGACCGGACCGGCACCGCGTTCCGGCGCCGCGATGGCCTTCGACGCCGAGCTCGGCCAGGTCGTGCTCTTCGGCGGCTCCGGCGCGAGGGCGACACGTGGATCTGGGACGGCACCGGCTGGTCGGAAGTGCCGGCGCCGACCCCGCCGCCGGGCCGCTTCAACGCGACGATGGCCGGTCCCGCCGCCGGCAACGTGCTGCGGTTCGGCGGGTGGGACGGCCAGCAGCGCACCGCCGACACCTGGCGCCTGCGCGGCGGGTTGTGGAGCCCCGTCAAGACCGCGGACGCGCCGCCCGCGCGCAACCACGCGGCGATGACGCACGACACACGGCGCGGCTGCTTCGTGCTGTTCGGCGGCCACGATGGCGTCAACGTCCTCGGCGACGTGTGGGAGCGCTGCGGCACGGGCGAGTGGAAGCGGGTCGCCAGAATCCGGTCCGCGCGAGCGCGTGCCGAACAATCATTAGCGACGCCAGTTCCGGACTGTCGCGGTGGACGCGGTCGGCGGCCTACACTTTCGCGCCGGCCCAGAGATACCAGGCGGCGACGCTGCGGTACGGCCGCCACTTCTCGCCGAGCTGCTCCATGCGCGCCGGCGTCGGCGTCTTGCGCAGGTTGTGCAGCCGCTCGACGCCGCGGACGATGCCGAGGTCGCCGACCGGCCACACGTCCGGGCGGTGCAGGCGGAACAGCAGGATCATCTGCGCCGACCAGCGGCCGATGCCCTTGATCGACGACAACGCCTCGATCACCGCGTCGTCGGGCAGCGTCTCGAGCGACTCGAGCGACAGATCGCCGTGGCCGACGCGCTCGGCCAGCGCGTGGATGTAGGCCGCCTTCGGTCCGGACAGGCCGGCGCGCACGCAGGGCCGCGGTGTCGAGGGCCAGGATCCGTTCCGGCGTCGGGTGCGGCTCCGGCGCGCAGGCCGCGCACAGCCGGCCGTAGATCACGTCGGCGACCCGCGTCGACAGCTGCTGCGACGTGATCGTCTCGCACAGCGCCGAGAACAGGTCGCCGTCGCGCCGCACCGCGATGCGGCACTTGCCGACCTTGGCGATCAGCGCGCCGAGGCGCGGCTCCTGCGCCATCAGGGCGAGGCGCGCCCGCTCGTAGTCGGCCGCCGTCATCCGGATCGGCGGCACCGGAACAACGGCGCCGGCCTGCTTGGAGAGGACCGCGCGCCCCGCGGCCGGCGCTTTCGCTTTCCTGACCGGGCTCATGCGGATGGACGATTCGCCACGTGCGCGGCGGCGCGGCGCAGGCGCGCGATCACCGCGTCCTTGCCGACGAGCGCCAGCATCTCGAACAGCCCGGGACTGGCCGACGATCCGCTGACGGCGAGGCGCACCGCCTGCATCAGCGCGGTCGCCTTGACGCCGCGCTCGTCGGCGAGCGCGCGCACGACCGGCTCGATCGTCGGCGGATCGAACGGCTCGACGGCGGCCAGTCGATCGGCGAGCGCGGTGAGCAAATCGTGCGTCTCCGGCGCGGCCCACAGCTTCTTCTGCGCCGCCGCCTCGTACTCGGTGACGTCGGCGAAGAACGGCTTGCCGCGCTCGACGAACTCGGTGAGCCGCTTGGCCCGCGGCTTGAACAGCTCGAGCACCGCGCACGAACCAGTCCTGGCGCGTCGCCGGCGTAGGCCGTCGTCCCACAGCCCGGCCGTCGCGCAGGAACGGCTCGACGCGGCGTGGCCAGCTCGCGCGTGTCCATCCGCATGATGTGCTGGCTGTTCATCCAATCGAGCTTCTCGGTGTTGAACACGGCGCTGGCCGAGCCGATGCCGTCGAGCGCGAAGCGGGCGGTCAGATCGTCGACGCTGTGCAGCTCGCTGTCGTCGCCCGGCGACCAGCCGAGGAGGGCGAGGAAGTTCAGCATCGCCTCGGGCAGGTAGCCCTGCGCCTTGTACTCGAGCACCGAGGTCGCGCCGTGCCGCTTGCTCAGGCGCTTCTTGTCGGGGCCGAGGATCATCGGCACGTGCGCGAACGCCGGCACCGCCGCGCCCATCGCGGTGAACAGCAGCACGTGCTTCGGCGTGTTCGACACGTGATCGTCGCCGCGGATCACGTGGGTGATGGCCATGTCGACGTCGTCGCAGACCACCGACAGGTGGTAGATCGGCAGCCCGTCGCGGCGGACGATGACGAAGTCGTCGATGCTGGTGTTGTCGAACTCGATGGCGCCCTTCACCAGGTCGGTGAACGCCGTGCGGCCCGTCGGGCACCTTGAAGCGGATCGCCCGCGGCGCGCCGGTCGAGGCCAGCTCGCGCGCCTCGGCCTCGGGCAGCACCCACTCGCTCCGCACGTAGCGCCACACCTCGCCGCGGGCCTCGGCCGCCTTGCGTGCCTCGTCGTACTTCTCCGGCGGCGTGAAGTCGTAGTAGGCGTGGCCGGCCGCGACCAGCTCGCTCGGCGACGGCGCGATGGCGGTCGAAGCGCTGCGACTGGAAGTAGGGCCCGTGCGGGCCGCCGACATCCGGCCCCTCGTCCCAGGTCATGCCCAGCCAGCGCATCCCCTGGAGGATGCCGTCGACCATCGCGTCGGACGAGCGCTCGGCGTCGGTGTCCTCGATGCGCAGGACGAACACGCCGCCCTCGCGGCGGGCGAGCAGCCAGTTGAAGAGGGCGGTGCGGGCGCCGCCGACGTGCAGGTACCCGGTGGGCGAGGGGGCGAAACGGACGCGCATCACAGCCCCTCAGTGTACCCGGATCGCGGCCGCCGGGCCGGCCGTGTAACCGCACGCCTCGAACTCCGTATCCTCCTCGACGGCGATGCAGGCGACGACGACGTTCCACAGCCTCTACGAGGCGCACGCGCAGGACGTCTATCGCTTCGCCCGGCTTCCTGACGCGGCAGCGATGACGCGGCCGCCGACGTCACGTCCGAGACGTTCCTGCCGGGCATGGACGACGGGCGCGACGCCGATCCGGGCCGAGACCGGCAAGGCCTACCTGCTGCGCCATCGCCCGCAACCGGTGCGCGATCGCGCGGCCGAGCACGCACGGATCGAGCCGGATTCCGCCGAGGTGCCCGACACGCCGGTCGCGCCGAACGCCGAAGCGCGGCTCGAGCTGAACCGGACACCCTCGACGCCATGCGCGCGCTGCCGCTCCGACTACCGCGAGCCGCTGCTGCTCGCGGTCGTCGGGAGTCTGCTACGACGAGATCGGCCGGACCTGCTCGGGCTGTCGATCGCCACCGTGCAAGATCCGCGTCCATCGGGCGCGCGCTCAAGCTGGGCGCCGGCGCTGGCCGCGCCGGCGAGACTCGACATGAACGTAACGGACGACGTGCTGAACGACCTGGTGACGCTCTACCTGGCCGGCGAGGCATCCGCCGACACCCGGGCCGCTCATCGAGGAACGGGCCCGGCGCGAGCCGGCGTTCGCGGCGAAGATGCGCGCCGCGCGCCGACGGTCGATCAGGCTGCAACGCAGGGTCATCGACCTGCCCGGCGGTGCTGGCGACGCCGCCGAGCGACGTCGAGCTGCGGGACGCTGACGCACGACGCGGCACGCCATCTTCGCTCCGCACGCTCTTCTTCGCCACGGGCCTCTTCTGCACGCTGCTCCCGCTGGCGATCCACGGCATGACGAGCATGGCGTCCGGTTCCTGCATCGTCGGCCGGCAGCCCCGGCATCATGTGGGCATTCTGGACGCCGGCGCGCCGCCTCGGACGCGCGCTGGTACGCTGTGAGACCGCGATGGTCCGCAAGGCTGGGTCTCGTGACCCGGCGTCAGGCTCACCAGGTCTTCAGCCGAATGTTCCGGTACTCGACCTTCATCGGCGGCCCGACGTGCACCTGCACGCCGATCAGGCCGTCGGCGGGTCGGTTCGGCGCATCGTCGTCGATCGTCATGCTCATGCAGCCGGCCGTTGAGGAAGTGCATCAGCGTGTTGCCGCGGACGATCAGGTGCACCGCATTCCAGTCGTCGGTGGCCAGCGTGCGCGAGCTCGGCGTCGTCGCCGATCGTGGCGAGCACGACCGGCGGCCGTCCGCCGATCACGCGGGTCACCTGGCCGCGCATGGCCATGAACAGCCGGCCCTTCTCCTCGTAGTTGTTGCCGACGTAGCGCTTGCGGCCCGTCGATGTCGAACTGGTAGCCGCGCAGCGCGAACTGTGTTGCCCGGCGTCACCGGATCGGGCACGCTGACGCTGCGGTAGTTGATGCCGCTGTTGCCGGCCGCGGTGATGCGGTAGTCGAGCTTCAGCTCGAAGTCCTTCGGCCGGCCGCCGCGCCAGATGATGAAGGTGTTGCTCTTGACGACGGTCGCCGGCGTGATCTCGCCGACCAGCGCGCCATCCTCGACGCGCCAGTAGGTCGGGTCGCCCTCCCAGCCCTTCAGCGTCTGGCCGTCGAAGATCGGCACGAAGCCCGGCTTCGTCGCCCTCGACCGGCGCCGGGCGATCGCTCTGCTTGGGCACGTACGGCGCGGATGGCGCCTGCGCGTCGGCCGATACCAGCCCGGCCGCCAGCACGGCCATGCCCGCCGCCGCCAACCCGCCGACCATCGCTCGAGACACCTGCATGGCTGCTCCCTTGTTCGTCACCATCGACGGCCGGGCGCGGCCGCTCGTCGTCTACAGTGAACATCATGGCCCAGTCCACCGTCCGTGTCGGCTCGCTGGTCGTCGCCCTGCTGATCCCCGTCGCCGCGGCGGCGCAGGGCACCGGGTCCCTGGCCACCTCGGCCGGATCTTCGATGCGCTGGCGCTCCGTGACGGCGCCACGGTCTGCGAGGTCGGGGCCGGCGACGGCGAGCTGAGCATCGCGGCCGCCGCGCGGGTCGGGGCCCAGGGGCGCGTCTACACCAGCGAGCTGGGGGACGAGCGGATCACGGCGCTGCGGGCCAAGGTCGCCGCGTCGGGCCGCCCCCACATCCAGGTCGTGGAGGCCGGCGCCGATCGCACCAATTTCCCTGACGGCGCCTGCGATGCGCTCTTCATGCGCAACGTCTACCACCACATCGAGTCCCCGGGGCCGATGAGCGCGTCGCTCGCCGCGTCGCTCAAGCCGGGTGGCCGCCTGGCCATCGTCGACTTCACGCCGCCGGGCAGCGAGGCGACCATGCCGGCCGACCGCGACCAGGACGGCAGGCACGGCGTCACCCCGGACAGTGTCCGCCGCGAGCTGGCCGACGCCGGCCTCATCGCCGAGAAGACGGAAACGGGCAGCGGGCGCTGGTTCATGGTGGTCGCGTCGCGCCCCGGTTCCTGACACTGCCGTCGACTCCGGAGTGTGCGGCACACGAAGACTCCGGAGTGTTCGCCCCCGAATGGAACCGGTCTGTCGGTACTGGCGCACGGCCGCCGGCGTCGCCGGGACGGCTGGCCGTGGCCAGGCATCGCGCCCGCCGGCCCGCCCCTTCCCCCTTCCCCGTTCCAGGAGATTCATTCATGTCCGGTCTCTGGCGTGACCTCCGCCTCGCCGTCCGCCTGCTCGCCCACCAGCGAGCCTTTGCCGGCATCATCATCCTGACGCTCGCCGTGGGGCTCGCCGCCAACGCCACGGTGATCGCGCTGATCGACGGCCTGGTGCTGCGCCCCTTCCCGCTGCGCGACATCGACCGCCTGATCCAGGTCTACGGCGCCGGGCCCGGAACGGGCCTGCTCGCCAACCGCAGCGAGAACTCGCCTGCCGACTTCGTCGACTTCCAGCGCGACAGCCGCACCGCCGATCTGGTCGCCCTCGAGTGGTGGGACGCGACGGTCGCCGGACAGTCGGAGCCGAGCGCCTGCAGGGGTTCCGGGTGAGCCCGGCGTTCTTCGACGCGCTCGGCGTCGGCGTCGCGGCGGCGGGGCGTGGCTTCTCTGCCGACGAGGGCCAGATCGGACGCAATCGCGTCGTCGGTGATCTCCGACGCGCTGTGGCACCGGCGCTTCGCGGCCGATCCGGCGCATCATCGGCCGCACCGTCAACATCGAGGCGCAGCCTACCGATCGTCGGCATCGCGCCGCCGAAGTTCGACTACCCGTACGGCAGCGACGTGTGGTGCGCCGCTCGCGCTCACCCCCGATGCAGCTGCGAACGCCGGCAAAGCCGCTACCTGTCCGTCATCGGGCGCCTGCGCGACGGCGCGAGCGCCGCTCGCGTCCAGGCCGAGGTCGCCGCTACCGCCGCGCGGCTGGCGCAGCAGTATCCGGCCAGCAACCGCGGCTGGAGCGTCAACGTCATGCCGCTCGCGGCGTCGGTCGTCGACCTCGGCGCCGCACGCATTCCTGGTCGTCCAGCAGATCGCGACGCTGCTGGTCCTGCTCCTCGCCTGCGTCAACGTCGCCAACCTGCTGATCGTCCGCGCCGCCGATCGATCGAAGGAGCTGGCGCTGCGCGTCGCGCTCGGCGCCAGCCGCTGGCGCGTGATCCGGCTGCTGGCGATCGAGAGCCTCGCCCTGGCGATCGCCGGCGCCGCCGGCGCGATCCCGCTCGCCTGGGCCGCGCTGCAGGCGTGCCGCGCGGCGATGCCGCCGAACGTCGCGCGCTTCATCCGCGGCTGGGACGAAGTCGACGTCGACCTCCGCGTCGTCGTCGCGCTGGCGCGCTCGCCGTCGTCAGCACCGTCTTCTTCGGTCTGCTGCCGGCGCTGCGCGCGTCGCGCGTGTCGCTGAACGACGCGCTCAAGACCGGCGGCCGCAGCAGCGACAGCGGCAAGCATCGGCTGCGCAACGCGATGGTCGTCGTCGAAGTCGCGCTGGCGCTGACGCTGCTCGTCGCCGCCGGGCTCAGCGTGCGCGGCACGATGACCGTCCTGTTCCGCGACGACGGCTACGACCCCGAGGGCGTGATGACCCTGCGCGTCTCGTTGCTCGGCAGCCAGTACGAGACGCCGGAGGAGCAGCGCGCCTTCTTCGAGCGGCTGCGCGAGGACGCGCGCGGCGCGATCGGCATCGACGGCGTCGCGCTGGCCAACGTCGCGCCGGCATCGACGCGCAACGCGTCGAATGGCGTCGACATCGAGGGCCATCCCGTCACCGACGCCGCCCAGCGGCGCAGCGCAGACATCCGCCGGGCGACGCCCGGGCTTCCTCGAGACGCTGCGCATCCGCCTGCTCGCCGGCCGCGACTTCACGGCCGCGGACGGGCCCGACGCGCTGCCGGTCGCCATCGTCAGCGAGACGATGGCGCGCCGCTACTGGAGCGGCGAGGATCCGATCGGCCGGCGCTTCCGCATCGACGGCGAAGAGACCTGGCGCACCGTCGTCGGCGTCGTCCGCGACGTCCGCCACAAGTGGTTCTTCCCGGACATGACGCCGACGTTCTACCTGCCGTTCGCCCAGTCGCCGGCGAGCGACATGGTGCTGATGCTCCGCGGGCCCGGCGATCCGGCGCCACTGGCCGCCGCCGGGCGCCAGCTGGTGCTGGCGGCGCGACGCCGCGCAGCCGGTCTACGAGGTGCGCTCGCCTGCGCGAGGTGCGCTCCGAAAGCGCGGTCGGCCTGCGGCTCGCCGCCGGGCTTCATGGGCGTGTTCGGCCTCGTCGGCCTGCTCCTCGCCGGCGTCGGCATCTACGCGATCATGGCCTACGCCGTGCGACAGCGGACGCACGAGATCGGCGTCCGGCTCGCACTCGGCGCGCGGCCGCGCGAGGTGCTCGCGACGACGCTCGGGCGCGGCCTGCGCCTCACCGCGATCGGCCTCGTCGTCGGCCTGGCCGGCGCCTACGCGCTCGGCTCGCTGATGGAGACGCACGCTGTTCGGCTCGATCCAGCGTCGACGCCGCTGACGTTCGTCGTGTTCACCGCGCGTGCTCGCCGCGGCCGCGATCGCCGCCTCGATCGTGCCGGCACGACGCGCCCTGCGGGTCGATCCGATGGTCGCCATCCGCGAGCAGTAGTCAGTCCATGGATACCTATCTCGGCGAGTTCGAACACCTCGTGCTGCTGGCCGTCCTGCGCGTCGGCGAGCGAGGCGTATGCCGTGCCGGTGCGGGCCGAAATCGAGTCGCGGGCCGGCCGCACGGTCGCCCGCGGCGCGCTCTACACGACGCTCGATCGGCTCGAGCAGAAGGGCCTGCTGACGTCGCGCCTCGGCGATCCGCTGCCCGAACGCGGCGGCCGCGCCCGCCGCTACTACAGCGTCAGCCGCCGCGGCCTGGCCAGCCTGCGCGCCGCGCGCGAGTCGATCGACGGCCTCTCGGCCGGGGTCACGCTCGAACCCAAGCGGGCACCGGGCTGACGGCTGGCGGCGCCGGCCGCAGCTGGCTCTGCGCTGGGCGGGTTTCCCCGGTCGAGCTCGAACCAACCTCGGCGCCCGTGCGTCACGAAGGAGAGATGTGCCCTGTCTTGCGAGGTGGACCATGACTTGTTGGGGGCCGACCGTGACCCGTGGAGCCGTCGCGATCATCGCGGCGATCGTGTCGCTCACAGCCAGGCCGACCGTACTCCACGGCCAGAGCCCGGCGGAGATCCGGGCCGGGTATACGCCGCTGACCCTGGTGGCCGAGGGATCGCGAACGGACCAGCTCGGCGGCGAAGTCCTCTACACCGTGGCGGTCTACGCCGAAGAGCAGCCACTCGACCTGGCCGGCCTGGCGAGCGCAGACGCCGCCAAGGCGCTACGGATCGAGATCGACCTCGACGACGACCCGTTCAACCCGCTCACCCGCCGCTGGCGTCGTGAGCTGGTGCCCCGCCTCGATGCGCCCGCAGCCGCACAGCTGCTGGCCATCACGGCCGCGGCGCGGAAGGGTGACGTCCTGCTGGTCGAGTACGAGCCCGGCAAGGGCACGACCATCCGGGGCAACAACGCGACGGCCGTCTCGCGCGCGCCGCACGGGCTGATGGTCGCGTTCCTGGACAACTGGCTCGGCCAGCGCCCGGTGTCGGAGGAGCTGAAGCGGATCCTGCTCGACTGGGCGCGACCGGTCTCAGCTACCGCGGTGCCCGAACCGTTCGCGTTCTGACGATAGTCTCGACGAACACCACCGAGCCCCGCTCGAACAGACCGGCCGGCACGTGTCGCACGTTCCGCAGCGTCACGTCGCCGAAGTCGGTGGAGAGGAAAAACCGCTGCTGGATGGCGCTGCCAAGGGGCCGCCGAAGCGCGACGAACGACAGCATGACCGCCACCAGGGATCCTGCCCGCCACGCCCAGGGCGGCTGGGATGCAACACTCCACGCCACGAGCGTGAGCAGGAGGACGAGCCCGAAGCCGATCGCGGTCACGATGTTCGAGCCGCATCGTGGTGTGACACAGGCCAGCGGCTCGCCCGCACGTAGCGTCTGACGCACGCGGTCGAAGGCTTTGTGCACGTCGTCGATCGCCACGTCGCCCGACACCCGAAACCCCTTGGGGCTAGCCCGCCCCGCCAGCCGTCGGCCGGTCCGCGCCTCCAACTCGAGAATCGTCGCGTGCTCCAAGGCGTGATTCCGCCGTGTTGCCGAGTCCAGCTTGAACGCGCGGAACATCGCGAACACGAACGGCAGACTGAGAAGCACGAAGACCGGCAGCAGCCAGGGCAGGAAGAACAGGTAGCTGGCGGCGGCCCTGCGCGGCTCCGCCGCCAGGATGAGCGGCGCGAGCACGGTGAGCTGGACGAGGAAGGGCAGGAGTGGTCGGCCGAAGAATCCCCTGGCGGCACGCAGGTGCCACGTCCTGACGGGTCGATGCATCGGCTGGTGCTCGTTCTGTCGAATCGGCGACGCTCATTCGACGTATGAGTGTAGCGGCACGTAGGATGCCCATCACGCCATGATTCTCACCTTCGAAGACCGCCCGTCCGACTCGCCCCTGGTCGAGCGGATCTGGCGCAGCCGGAGCGATCACGGCGGACCGTTCCTCTCGATCGCCGAGAGCCGCTTCGAGCTGTGCGTCACGCGACACCAGGGGCGGACCCTCATCCGGCTTCGCGGCCCCGAGACGCGCGCCACGCGGGCGGACTGTCCACCGGATGGCGAGTGGCTCGGCATCCGGTTCACGCTCGGGACGTTCATGCCGAGCCTGCCGCCAGGCGATGTGCGGGATCGGCGCGACGCAACGTTGCCGGACGCATCGGCCCGGGCGTTCTGGCTCGACGGATCCGCCTGGGAGTATCCGGACTTCGAGAACGTCGACGGCTTCGTGGCCCGTCTGGCGCGGCGCGGCCTGCTGGCGCGCGATCCGATCGTCGACGACGCCCTGCTCGGTCGGATCGACCCACGCACCATTCGATCGTGCGCAGCGGCACTTCCTGCGCGCCACCGGCATCTCGCATCGCGAGGTGATCCAGATCGAACGGGCCCGGCACGCGGCCGTGCTGCTCCGGCAGGGGATGCCCATCCTCGACGTGGTGCACGAGGTGGGCTACTTCGATCAGGCACATCTGACCCGTTCGCTCACCCAACGCATCGGTCAGACGCCGCTCGCAATCGGCCGGAGGACCGAGCAGCTGTCGTTTCTATACAAGAGACTCGCCGCATCCCTGACGGTAGGATCGCCGCGGAGGATCGGCGATGACCACTTCGACGACGACGCAGACGCTGGAGCCGCGCGGCTGGCCGCGCACAGGCTGGGCCCTTACCGGGCTGGCCGCCCTCTTCATGGCCTTCGACACGATCCTGAAGCTGCTGCAGCTGGCGCCGGCCGTCGAAGGCACGGTCGCCCTCGGCTACCCCGCCAGCGCCGTCTTCGTCATCGGCGTCATCGAGCTCGTCGCGCTCATGCTCTACCTGGTGCCGGCGACGTCGGTGCTCGGCGCGGTGGTCATGACCGGCTATTTCGGCGGCGCGATTGCGACGCACGTCCGCGTCGGCAGTCCGCTGCCGAGCCACACGCTGTTTCCGATCTACGTGGCGCTGCTCGTCTGGGGCGGGTTGTACCTGCGCGACGCGCGGCTGCGCGAGCTGATGCCGCTGCGCCGAGGCGCGTGAGCGTCAGCCGACCTTGACGACCATCATGGTCGCGTCGTCCTGCAGCTCGACGCCGGCGCGGAAGCGCGAGACATCGGCTTCGACCTTGGCCATCACCGCATCGGCACCCAGGCCGCTGCCCCGGCGAGCGCCTGCTCGAGACGCTCCGAGCCGAACATGTCGCCGCTGGCGTTCTCGGCCTCGACACAGCCGTCCGTGTAGAAGAACAGCACGTCACCGGCGGCCAGATCGAAGACCTGCTCGGTGTAGCCGCCGCCCGACAGCAGGCCGATCGGCCGGCCGGTGGACTCCATCCGCTCGAGACGCCCGTCGGTGCGCAGCACGTACTGCGGATTGTGGCCGGCGTTGACGCAGCGCAGGCGGCGCGACGCCGGGTCGAGGATGCCGACGAACAGCGTCGCGTAGACCGGCCCCGGCGTCGTGCGATCGATGTCGACGTCGAGCTCCTGCGCCAGCGAGGCGAGATCCTGCCCGAGCGCGAGACGCGTCCGCAGCGCCGCCTGCAGGTTGGCCATCAGCAGCGCCGCGCCGACACCCTTGCCCGACACGTCGCCGACCAGCAGGGCGATGCGGCCGTCGCGGAGCTGGAAGTAGTTGAAGAAGTCGCCGCCGACCTCGCGTGCCGGCACCGACACGCCCTTGATCTCGGTCAGGCCGAGCATGCAGCGGCCCCTGCGGCAGCATGTCGTGCTGGATCTGCCGGCCCAGCTCGAGCTCGCGACGGATGCGCTCCTGCGACACCGCGGCCCGCTGGTGCTCCTCGACGTCGGCCGCCATCTTGTTGAACGCGACGGCGAGCCGCCCGATCTCGTCCTTCGAGCGCACCGGCACGCGGGCGCTGTAGTCGCCTTCGGCGATGCGGCGGACGCCGCCGCTGAGCGAGTCGAGATTGCGGGTCAGCCCGGCCGACAGCGGCACGATGACGATCGAGCGCGAGGCCGATGAACCCGAGCCCGAGCGCCGCGTTGCGCGCCGACGTGGCGCGCAGATCGACCAGCGCGTCACCGACCGGACGGGCGATGCCGAACTTCAGGCCCGATCCGGTCGGATCCGGCGTCGTGGCGACGATCCAGTCCGGCAGCACCGTCGTGCCCGGCTGCGCTGCCGGCGCTGATCGCCGATGTCTGCAGCGCCTTCGAGCTGCTGCTTGGCGGACGGCGTCGATGTGTAGAGCTCGCCGCCGGCGCCGACCGCGAACGGCAGCTCGCCGCGCTCGCGCGCCGTGGCTGCGAAGATCGTCGCCAGCAGCTTCGGTCAGATCGACGTCGGCGTTGACCTGGCCGACGATCTGCCCGTCGCGCTCGACCTTCACCGCGAGGCGCTGGCCGGACAACTCGGTCGACCGCTTCATCTGCGGCGGGCGCGGTGGTGCCGGCGCGGCCACCGGCGGACGCGCCGCGCGCGGCGTACTCCGGGCGCTGGGAGGGGCCGGCGGTGCGGGGGCCGCTGCCGCTGGCGGCACCGCGGGTGGCGGCATCGGCGCGGCCGTCGTGGGCGCGGATGCGGAGGCGCTGTCGCTGTGCCCCGACGGCGCAACCGGAGCGCCGAGCTGCCGCCGCACGGCGGCCACGGCACCCGTCGCCTTCGCCACCGCCGCGAGCTGGGCCGCCGCCGCGACGGCGGCCTCGCGCGTCCGGGCGTCGCCGGCGCGCGACGACAGCTCCTTCTGCAGCACCGTGATGCCCTGGGCGACGCCGGCCATGCGCTGCTCGATCGACGCGAAGACCTTCTGCTTGTCCTCGAGCGGCAGCGCGTCGAACGCATCGCGATCGGCCACCAGCTCCCGGAACAGGTCCTGCCGGATCTGCCGCATGTCGATGCGAATCCGATTCGGATCGGCCGGATCCTCGGGCCGCGGCTCGCCGCCCGGTCCGCGCCCCTCCGGCGGCGGACCGAAGCGCACCCGCCGACTGGCGTCGTCGAAGGGACCGCCCGGGCCGGTCGGTGGCGGGACGGGTGGCGCGGCGGACGCGGCCAGCGAGCCGGCCGGCGCGCCCGGCGGTGTCGGCACCGGGACCGGTGTGCCGATCCGATTCGGCGGCACCACGACGAACACCGACGACCCTTCGGGGCGGCCGGGCAACCGACCGTCCGGTCCCGGACCGAAGCGACGCCCGCCGCGCATGCCGCGGATCTCGATGTTCTTCAGCATCTCGGCGAAGTCGCCGAGCTTCAGGTCGAAGTCGGGCGCCGACCGATTCGGAGGCCGCGGCTGGCGGCGTCGGCACGGGAACGGCTGGCGGCGCAACGGGTCGGCGCCGGGCGCGCCCTGGCCACGGTCGCCGGCGGAGGCTCCGGCGCCGGCGGCATGTCCACGAGCGTCTCGACGCGTTGACTGAGCTGCGTCGTCACCGCCCGCATCCGCTGGCTCAGTTCCTGCGCCAGCGCCTCGGCTTCCAACCCCGCCGCATCCCGGATCGCCTGCGCGTTGTTGGCGTACATGTAGTACGTGACCGCGCCGACGGGCACGACGGACAGCAGGAAGAAGACGACGATCAGTCGAAGTCGGAGACTCACGGCAACTCGATGAAACGGGACCCAGCCTATCTGAACTGACGTCTCAGGCCGAGCGGAGGACGGAGATCTGGCCGGAGTAGCGAGGCGCTTCAGCCGCGATCTCGACGGGAGGCCGAGGCTGAGAGGAACCCGCGGCAGAAGCCGCGCGGAAGCGCCGCCTAGTGCGAACCGGCCCGAGCGAAGCGACGGGCCGTCAGAGGGGATTCGTCACTACGGAGCCGGCGCGACGCGACGGCGCCGATGGCCAAGAATCCCCTCCGAGACGCCAGGCGAGCGGGCCGGCGGCCCGCGAAGACTGGCGAAGCGGCCCGAGTGAAGCGACGGGCCGTCGGGATTCGTCACTGCGGAGCCGGCGCGACGCGACGGCGCCGATGGCCAAGAATCCCCTCCGAGACGCCAGGCGAGCGGGCCGGCGGCCCGCGAAGACTGGCGGCGCCGAGCGAAGCGACGGGCCGTCAGAGGGATTCGTCACTGGAGCCCGCGCGCGACGGCGCCGATGGCCAAGAATCCCCTCCGAGACGCCAGGCGAGCGGGCCTGCGGCCCGCGAAGACTGGCGGTGAGGAGGGGATTCGAACCCCTGGTACAGGTTTAAGCCCGTACAACGGTTTAGCAAACCGCCGCTTTCGGCCACTCAGCCACCTCACCGCGGGGGGTAAGTGGACCCGAAATCGGCGCCTGGCGCTCCACGGCCGAGGTTGGAAGCACCGGCCTGTGCCGCGCGCCGTCGCCGGCCGCGTCACGCGCTCTTTTCGGCCTGGACGACCCTGAGGAGGTTCCTCGACAGGACCGCCAGGTGACCGGCGGTCTGCAGCGTCTGGCCCGAGCTGGCCTCGGTTTCCTTCGAGGTCTGCGCCACCCCGCGAATGGCCTCGTTCACCTGTTCGACCGCCGACATCTGCTGCTTGGTGGACAGCTCGATCTCCCTGGACGACTCGGTCGCGGTCACCACCAGGTCGGCGATGCGCTTGAACGACACCGCGACGAGACCGAACTGTTTCGAGCCGGTGTCGACGGCCTTGGAGCCGGTCTCGGTCACCATGACGGTGGTGTTGACGGCGCCGCGGACGTCCTCGACGAGCGCCCGGATCTCCTTGGTCGATCCGGCGACGCGATCGGCCAGCTTCCGGATCTCTTCCGCCACCACGGCGAACCGTTTGCCTGCCTCTCCGGCTCCCGCTGCCTCGATGGTGGCGTTGATGGCGAGGATGTTGGTCTGCTCGGCGAGCTCGGCGACGATGTCGAGCACCGCGCCGATCCGCTGCGACTGCTGACCCAGCTGCAGCATGTGGCTGACGATCAGGTCGACCTGCTGCCGAATGCCGACGATCGCCTCGTGGGCGGTGGCGATCGTCTTGTCCCCCAGACGCGCCGCCGTCCCGGTGTGGTCGGCGATCTGCGCGACGTTTGCCGCGCTCTCGGAGATCTGCCGCGAGGTCGCCAGCAGCTCGTTCATCGTGGTGCTGATCTGGCTCATCGCCGTGGACTGTTCTCTCGAGCCCGTCGCCTGCTGTGTCGCGGCCGCCTGCAGCTCCGCAGAGGAACTCTGCACCTGTCCCACGGCCGTCCCGATCTGCCGGCTCAGCGAGCGCGTGAGGACGACGCCAATCGTGCAGCAGACGGCGAGCGTGACGAGCGTGGTCAGGAAGATGGTGCGCGTGGCGTTGCGCTCGGCGGCCTGCACCTCTCTGGCGCGCTGCTCCAGCCGCCCGCGCTCCTGGGCCTCGAGCTGCCCGAGCACGCGGCGCAGACCGTCCATGTACCGCTTGCCGTCACCACTCATCACCAGCCTGGCCGCCGGCTCGAAGCCGCCGCTCCGGCGCACCTCGATCGAGCGGGCCATCTCGGCCAGCTTCTGCGCCACCAGGGGTTCAGCCTCTTCGAGCTGCTGCCGCTGGGCCGGGTCGTCCGCGAGGATCGTCTGCAGCCCTTTCATGGCCTGGACCACCGACGCCGACCCGCTGCGATAGGGATTCGAGGAACGCCTCGTCTCCGGTGATGACGAACCCGCGCTGACCGGTTTCGGCGTCGGTCAAGCTGGTGAGCACCTCGGCGAGACGCTCGAGGACCGAGTGACTGCGAGCGACCGCCCGGCTCGTGTCCGCGAGCGAGCCGATGTTGTAGTACGCCACCACCCCGATGATCACCATCAGCAGAAAGGCGAACCCGAAGCCCACCGCAATCCTGCGTCCGAACGTCCACATGGTCGCTCCTCGTCTCGGCCCACGCCTATCCGCGCGGCCTACGTTACGGCAGGCGACCCGTGGACGCCAGCGTCGCGGCGAATCTGACGCGCGGCTCAGCTCGCCAGTGGCCCGGCCTGTGCGACGATCGAAACCGGGCATGAAGAGCAGGCAGCAGAAAGCCATTCGCAAGGCGAACGGACCGTTCGTGCCGCGGACCGACGGGGCGCCATACCAGGTGTGGGGCGCCGATCACGATGCGGCGGCGCTCGAGCAGATGCGCAACGCCTGCGCCGTGCCGGTCGCGGCGGCCGGCGCGCTGATGCCGGACGCGCACGTCGGCTACGGCCTGCCGATCGGGGGCGTCCTCGCCACCGAGAACGCCGTGATCCCCTACGCCGTCGGCGTCGACATCGCCTGCCGCATGAAGATGACCGTGCTCGATCTGCCGGTCACGGCGCTGTCCGATCAGCAGGCCCGCCTCACCGCCGCCATCGAGCGCGAGACGCGATTCGGCGTCGGCGCGAGCTTCAAGGCACGGCGCCAGCATGACGTGCTGGACGCCGACTGGAAGGCGTCACGCATCACCGCCGACCTGAAGGACAAGGCGTGGAGCCAGCTCGGGACGAGCGGCAGCGGCAATCATTTCGTGGAGTTCGGCTCGCTCACGGTGACCGACGCCGCCGCGGGACTGCCGCCCGGCGAGTACCTCGCCCTCCTCAGCCACTCCGGCAGCCGCGGGTCCGGGGCCGCGATCGCGCAGCACTTCAGCAAGGTGGCGCGCCAGGCGCATCCCGAGCTGCCGCAGCCGCTGTCGCACCTCGCCTGGCTCGATCTGTCGTCGGAAGCCGGTCTCGAATACTGGCTGGCGATGGAGCTGATGGGCGAGTACGCCTCGGCCAACCATGCCCTGATCCACCAGCACGTCGCCCGCGCGCTCGGCGCGGAGGTGCGCCTGGACCTCGAGAACCATCACAACTACGCCTGGCGGGAGCGGCACGTGCTGCCGGATGGCCGCGAGCGGGAGGTCATCGTGCACCGCAAGGGCGCGACGCCGGCCGGCGCCGGCATCCTCGGCATCATTCCTGGGTCGATGGCCACGCCCGGCTACGTCGTCCGCGGCAGGGGATTGGCGGCGTCGCTCGACTCGGCGTCGCACGGCGCCGGACGCCGCATGAGCCGCACGGAAGCGAAGAAGCGATTCAACTGGGCGGACGCGCAGCGGTTCCTGCGCGAACGCGGCGTGACGCTGATCTCCGCCGGGCTCGACGAAGTGCCGATGGCCTACAAGGACATCGACGAGGTGATGGCGGCGCAGCGCGATCTCGTCGAGCCGCTGGCGCGCTTCGATCCGCGCCTCGTCAAGATGGCGCCGAGCGGCGAGCCGCCGGAGGACTGACCCTGGCGGACCGGGCGGTCAGGACGACGCGCCGGCCGCGATGGTGGCGGCGGGGCGTTCCTGCGGCGTTGGTGGCGGCGCGTCCGCGTCTGCCGATCGTCCCAGGCCTCGAGGACGGCGGCGGCGATTCGCCGGCACGTCTCCAGCGTCGCGCCGTAGACCCAGTGTGCACCGAGGGCGTAGGCGTGGACGCCGAGCGGAATCTCGCTGGGCTTCTTCGAGAGCCCCGCCGCCGGCAGGACGCCCTCGTCCGCGGCGGCCCAGACCAGGCTGCCGTAGACCGTGCCGTAGCCGCGCCGCAGGTCCGGCGCCTGCTCCGACGCCAGCATGTAGTTGACGCCCATCGCCGCGCTGAAGCCGTAGTGGGCCGCCGTGCCGAGCCACTGCCGCACCTCCGGCCCCGGCGTATAGCCCGCCACCGACTTGAAAGCGGCCGTCCCCACCTTCACCGTGGCATCCTCGTCGCCGGAGCGCGTCGCCTGAGCCGGCTGCGCGCCCTTCGCGTCCCGCTCGCCGCCAGGGGTCGCGCCGTCGGCCTCGCGCCCGTCGCCACTGCAACGCGCGCAGACAGCGAGAGAACGAATCCATCGCCATCGCCGCGACGATGCCGCCGATCACGCCGATGGCGGCGAGCTTGAGATCGATCTGCGTCGACGTCTCGGGAACTGTGGGCGTCTCGCGCTCCATGATTGACACCTCGTCGGGAACGGCGCGCCCGTTGCGCCGCTGCGCGAGGGTCGATTGCAAGATGAGCGCCTACTTCGAGGCCTTGGCGGATTTCCGTCGAGCTGGGCGCTTGGCGGCGGCTTTCCGGGTCACCGTGCCGCGGGTCGAGCTCTTCCGTGCGGTTGCGGCCTTGCTCGCGCGCTTCTGGCCGGCGGTCTTGGCGACGCGCTCCGGCAGCGCCTTGCTTCCGGTCGAGCGGTTCCACTCCTCGGTACTGCTCATCGGTGATCTTGCCCTCGACGAGCAACTGCGCGAACTTCCGGCGCTGCGCTTTGCTCTTGAACGGCATGGCCGGATTCTAGTGTCCCGAATCAGCAGTTCGGTGACAAAGATTCCGGACTAGCCGCTCGCCGCCGCCGCGGCGCGCGCGCGCACCAGCACGTCGATGCCGTCGAGGATGCGATCGAGGCCGAACTGGAAGTCGTCCTCGATCGCTCCCTCGCCGGTGAAGACGCGCGCCCGCAGCACGGCGTGGATGGCAGGAAAGCGATCGGCAGCGGTGAGCCGCGCCAGCATCGCGCCGTAGTTCGCGCCGACGTGTTCGGGTGAGACACCGGAGACGCGGGCCGCCAGCATCAGGTCGGCCTCGAGCGTCGCCTGGTTGCGGGCGAAGCCGTTCACCAGCAGCAGGACCGAGACCTTCTCCGTCTCGGTGAGCCGGGTGTCGAGGAGGCAGGCCAGCCCGCGCTCGAACCACAGCACCTGGTTCGGCATGGCCGGCGGTCCTCCGATGGGAACGCGGACCAGCCACGGTTGGCGGCGCAGCACGGCCACGTGCGCGGATGCCCAGCGCGCCAGCGTCGATCGCCAGCCATCGCCCGGGCCCGGCGCCGGCGGGGCGTCGGCGAAGCTGGTGTCGACCATGTGCGCGAGCAGCTCGTCCTTCGCCGTCAGGTGGCGGTACAGGGACATCGGCGACGCGCCCAGCTCACGGGCGACCCGGTTCATCGACACGGCGGCGAGGCCCTCCGCAGTGGCGATCCGGATGCCAGCGACGACGATGCGCTCGAGGCTGAGGCCGTGGGCGCGGCGGCGGGAAGCGCCCTCCTTCAGGCCCCAGGCCGCCGCCACGCCTGTTGGAAGTGACGATTCTACAGACATTTACAGGCTTCCATGGGTGCGCCAGGCCATCCGATGGCGGGCCCGGCGTATTGACTTCTCAAGCTAAGCGTATACCATACGCTCATATGCGTACTACATACGCTTTACCGCGGCCGTGGTCGGTGGCTCCGCTGCTCGTCCTGGTCATCGCCTTCGTCGCATTCTCGCTGCCGCCGTACCTGACGCTCGATCCGGCGCAGTCGCGGATCGCCATCGCCGGAACCGCGCCCGGCTACTTCCCGATGCTGGTCGGCCACGTCATCTTCGGGTCGATCGCCATCCTCACCTGCTGCCTGCAGGTCTGGCCGTGGCTCCGCACCCGATACCCCGAGGTCCACCGGCGCGTCGGCCTGGTCTACGTCTTTGCCGGCGTCCTGCCCGCCGGCATTTTGGGGCTCGTCCTCGGCGCGCAGACGCCGTTCGGCCCGGTGCTGCGGGCGAGCAACGTGCTGCTCGCCATCGTGTGGCTGACGGTGACGCTGGTCGGCTACCGCGCCGGCCGCCAGTACCGCACGACCGAGCATCGGCGCTGGATGACCCGCAGCGTCGTGCTCACCCTGTCGATCATCAGCAACCGCGTGTGGGCCGTGGTCTGGGTGATCACGCTGTCGCCGCAACTGGCCACGACGTTCGGCGGCAACGAGGCACTGATGATCCAGGCCATTGCCGGCTTGTCCGGATGGCTCGGCTGGGTGCTGCCGCTCGTGCTCACCGAATGGTGGCTCGATGCCAAGCGCGCCGGCCCCACGTTCGCGGTCGCCCGCGCCGGAGGGGTGGAGAGTTCCGGCGCACGCGTCAGCTCGAGTGTGGTGCCTTCGACGCTGAGATAAGGGTAAACCCGTAGAAAGTAGGGTATTCTCGACTGGCCGCCAGCCTGTCGCCACGCCACCGCAGACGTGACCGCAGCCGCCGAGCTTCGCCGGCAGCACTCGCGTCATCAAACCGGGAGCGTGAACATGGCACCGTCATTCAGCGCCGATGCGTTTGCACGACTGGGCGACGGGATTCGCCGCATCGAGGATCAGGCGACATCAGGCGAACGTGACGCCGACGCGCTCCTCCGCACCGCGCAGACGGACGCGCAACTCGCGATGGGCCCCTTCGCCCACCCGCGCGACGTGACCGCGGCCTGCGTCGACCTGCTCGAGATGGCCGCCCTGGCGCAACTCGGCCGGTGTGAAGCCGCCGTGGCCGCGGCGCGCCGGCTGTGCGCCAGCGCACGGGAACACCGACTCCTGGCTCACCAGCTCCTGGTCGATTTCGCCGCCGGCAGCGGCACGGCGGCCCCCGCGCCTCTCGTCGATCGGCGCCGTGCCATCCTGGTGGTCGACGACATCGAGGACGCCCGAGAGCTGGCGACGGCCGTACTGGGGGACGCCGGCTTCGTCGTCCGCACGGCGCGCAACGGCCTGGAGGCGATCCTCGCCTTCTACGACATGCAGCCGGCCGTGGTCGTGATGGACGTGATGATGCCGGTGCTCGACGGGCTCGAGGCGACGCGCCTGATCCGGGCGATCGACGCCAGCCGCGATGCCCGGGTCATCGCCTACACCGCCGGGCCGCTGCCGGTGGAGCCGGACGTCGAGGCGCTGTTCGATGCGGTCCTGCAGAAGCCGGCCACACCCGCCGTCATGCTCGCCGCCGTGCGGCAGCTGATTCCTGCCTGACGGCGGCGATCGCCCAGCCAGCCGACAGGGAGTCGAAGGCGCAGGCAGCCGTCAGGTAAGCTGCCGCGATGCGGACGACGCGCAGCCACCCTTCGGCCACCACCCGCGCGACGTCGTCGATCCACGTCCCCGCCCACGTCTCCGGCCAGCTGCTGGCGCCGACGCAGGTCATCTTCAGCCCGGAGACGAAGCTGCAGTACCGCATCGAGCGCCTGCTCGGCGCCGGCGGCTTCGGGCAGGCGTATCTCGCGACGCGGCGCGGGCGATCGACCACCATCCCCGAACAGGTCTGCATCAAGGTCAGCGCCCGCATCGACGGCTGGCTGCGCGAGGCCTATTTCGGCCTGCTGCTGGACGGACACCCGCGCGCCGTCCGCGTCTTCGATCGCTTTCCGCTGATGCGCGCCGACGGCCAGGTCCTCTACTACCTCGCCCTCGAGTACGCCTGTCACGGCGATCTCAGCGCCCACCTGCAGGGCAGCCACAAGGCCTGGACGGAAGCGGCGGCGCGGCGCGAGATCGCCGGCATCCTGGAAGTGCTCGGCAAGCTGCACCGCGGCCAGCTCCTGCACCGCGACCTGACGCCGATGAACGTGTTCGTCTGCGACGGCCGCAAGCTGAAGCTCGGCGACTTCGGCATCGTCCGCCAGCAGAGCGATCAGCGCGGCGTCACCGCCGGCACGATGAACGCGTCGATGGTCCCGAGCGACATCCTCGCCAGCACGGCGCCGAAGTGGCAGACGCGCGACGACGTCTACCAGGTCGGCCAGCTGCTCGGCATGCTCGTGAAGGGCGATGCCCGCGTCCGCATCCGGCCGGCCGAAGTGCGATCGCTGGTCTGCAGCGACCACCTGAAGGAGATCGTCTACCGCTGCATCGGCGAGCGCCGCAAGCGCTACGAGAGCGCCGACGAGATGATCGCGGCGCTGCGGACGCCCCCGGCGCGCCTGAGCGCCGGCGTGCAGCGCACCCTCGACGGCGTCCACCTCGCGTTCACCGGTACCCTGAGCCGGCCGCGGAGCGAAGCGACGCAGGCGGCCAAGCGGGCCGGCGCGATCGTCCACAGCGGGCCCTCGGTCCAGACCACCGTGCTGGTGCGCGGCCGGCCCAATCCGCTGCAGGCCGCCGGCCGCGACGGCGGCGTCAAGCTGCTCGAGATCAAGCGGCTGCGCGAGAAGGGCCATCACATCCGCATCCTGGGCGATGCGGCGTTCTGGCGGCTCGTCGACACCCCGGCGCGGATGCCCGCCGCCGCGACACGCCGGGCCGCCGCGCCAGCGGCGACGCGAAGCGCCGGGGCGACGGCCTCAGGGCGCGGTCGCGCGCAGGACGTGCGCCGACGTCGCAAATGACACGGCGCGCGCGCCAGCGATCTGATCGGGCTGTGCATCCCATGGCGGCCTCGCCGACTTCGCGCGTGGATTGGCTCAGGACTCGGGCGTGGTCGGCAGCGGCAGCCAGACCTCCGTCCGGAGATCGGTGGCCGGCGTCGTCCGCGGATCGTTGAGGTATGCCTCGACGCAGGGCCGGTCGGCCGGCTCGTGGCCGCTCGCCGGCAGCCAGTCGCCATAGAGCCACGTGTAGGCCCGCTCCAGCTCCGCGTAGGGGCCGACGTGGAGCAGAACGGCGTAGACGCCGCCCGCGATGGTGACCGGCCGCAGCTCGGTGTCGTCGTCGGTGACGACAGCAGGCGGCGGCGTCAGGCACGCATCCGAGCGCTGGGCGTGCGCCGGCGTCGCGCGCGGATCGTCGTAATAGAGGCCGAAGTAGCGGGTCGAGGCATCGATCCAGCCACGGCCGATCGCGGTGGCGTTCAACCGCTCGAACGTGCCGCCGATCGTGGCGTAGTCGCCGTGGTGCGCGCGGGCGATCACGGCGATGGGGTCGCTGCGGCGGACCGTCACGGCGCCCTCGAAGCGGCCGGACGACGTCGCCCGATACGCGCCCGGCGGCGTGCCGTAGGCGGAGCGGAAGGCGCGGGTGAACGCCGCCTGGCTGCCGTAGCCGGCGCGCGCCGCGATGCGGGCGATGGGCACGGTGCCCTCGATCAGATCGATCGCGGCCCGGTGGAGCCGCATCCGCCGCACCGACTCGGCGACCGTCTCGCCCTGGAGCGCGTGGTAGATGCGGTGGAAGTGAAAGGGCGAGAAGCAGGCGACGCCGGCCAGGTGATCGAGATCGAGGTCGCAATCGAGATGGTCGGCCAGGTAGGCGTGTACGCGATCGACGCGCGCGGCGTAGTCCTCGACCGTCCGCGCCGCGACGCCCAGCGACATGTCGACTGCACGACCGTCCGCCATCCTCCTACCTTACCGCGTACGGACAGGGCCCTGTCGGCGTGCGGCGGCGCAACCTGGCTGCCCCGCGAATCGCAAACCGCATCAAGACGACGATGCCAGGATGCGCCCATGCATCCACGCGAGCTGCTCACCGACACCGCCCCCTACCTCTCGGCGCGCCACGCCCTCGATGGGCTCACGGCCGACCTCGCCGACGTGCGAATCCCCGGTGCGCCGCACACGATCGCCGAGATCGTGTCGCACATGGTGTTCTGGCAGGAGTGGTTCGCCGGCCGCTGCGATGGCACGGCCGGCCCGATGCCGGCGTCCGCGGCGGCGGGTTGGATCGGCCCGGCCAGCGCCTCGTGGGACACCCTGCACGCGCGTCTGCTGCTCGGCCTCGAACGCCTGGTGTCGCTCGCGGCCGCCGCCGACGGGCAGCGGCGCCTCGACCCACCCGTCGAGTTCCCCCCGCTCGCGCACTACACCGTGGCCGACGTGGTCGTCCATGTCGGCGTCCACAACGCGCACCACCTCGGCCAGATCGTCCTGCTGCGGCAGCTCCTCGGCGCCTGGCCGCCGCCGGCCGGCAGCTACACCTGGTAGCGGCCAGGGACCGGTTCACGCGCTCCCGGTCCCATTCGCATCCTCGCCTCGCCGTCGACGCCGGCCGCGACGATAAGATGGGGCGTCCGATGGCTCCCGCGCGTTACGCGTTCGAAGACGTCGAGCTCGATACCGGACGCGTGCTGCTGCTGAAGGGCGGGCGCCCGGTCGCGCTCGAGCCGAAAGCCATCGCCGTCCTGCAACTGCTGGTCGAGCGCGCCCCGCACGTCGTCGACAAGACCGAGATCTTCGCAATCGTCTGGAAGGACACCGCGGTCACCGACAACGCGCTGACGCGCATCGTCGCGCAGCTGCGCAAGGCCCTGGACGACGACGCCAAGGCGCCGCGCTACATCGCGACGGTCTCCGCCCGCGGCTATCGTCTGCTGCCGCCGGTCCGGCAGCTCGAGCCCGACACGACGCCGGCACCTGTACCGGCACCGGCACCCATGCCAGCGGTCGCGGTCGCACCTTCCTCTCCTTTGCCGGTGTCGCCGGCGCGTCGGCGATGGCCGCTCGTGGCCGGCCTCGCGGCGATGGTGCTGCTGGCGGTGGCGGCGTGGCTCGTCATGGGCAAGCGACTCGTCGGCCTCGGTCTTCCGTTCGGGGAGCGGATGCCGGCGATCACGCTGGTGCGGTCGATCGGCAACGTGGACCTGGCCACGGCCGCGGCGCTGTCGCCGGAACAGCTGACGGTGGCCACCGGCTTCGACGGCTACCTGGCGTTCTCGCCCGACGGGACCACGATCGCCTACAGCTCCGATCGATCGGGCGCGCTCGAGATCTACGTCGAGGGGCTCGCGGAAGGATCGGTCGCCACCTCGCTGACGCCCGGCGCCGGGCAATGCATCCAGCCGGCATGGTCGCGCGACGGGCGATTCATCGCCTACGCCGAGCTCGCCGGCGGCGGCATCTGGATCGTGCCGTCGCGCGGTGGCGCGGCGCGGAAGGTCGCCGAGTTCGGCGGGCATCCGTCGTGGTCGCCCGACGGACGGCGGATCGTGTTCCAGTCGCGACCGCCAGCCGACCTGAATCCTGGCGGATCGTTCGGCTCCGACTCGACGATCTGGATGGTCCAGACCGACGGCCGGACGCCACCGAAGGCACTGACGACACCGGGGCGGCCACTCGGGTCGCACGGCATGCCGCAGTGGTGGCCGGATCGGGAGCGCATCGTCTTCGCCGTGTCCGCGCCAGCCGGCGTCTTCATGGGCGCGGCGCTGTGGACCGTCGAGCCCGACGGCGGTGACGCGCGGCGGCTCAGCGCCCATGCCCGGCTCTCGTCCGAGTTCGTGGTCTCGCCGGACGCCCGCGGCGTGCTGTTCAGCGGGCGCGACAGCAACGCCCTGTGGTGGCTGCCCGTCGACGACCAGGGCGCGGTCTCGGGCGATCCGTGGCCGACCGCGCTGCCGGTGACCGGCCCGTCCGTCGCCAGCCTCGCCATTTCCGCCGATGTCCGCCGGATCGCGTGGACGGCCGGGGCGTCGAGCAGCGGCATCTGGTCCGCGGGCGTCGGCGGTCGCGCCTCGTCGCCTCCGGCGCCGCTGGTCCCGCCGGCCGAGATCGGTACGCGCGCCGGCCACCCGTCGGTCGCCGCGGACGGCCGCATTGCCTTCATGGGGAACCGCGGCAACGCCGGCAACAAGATCTTCCTCGTCCGGCCCGGGACCAGCCCGCAGCAGCTGACCACCGACGCCCGCGATCACTTCAGCCCGATGTGGCTGAAAAACGAGGACGCGCTGGCCATGCTCGCCAACCACGGCGACGGCATGGGCTGGTGGCGGCTCGACCCGCACACCGGACGGGAACGGCTGCTGTTCACCCTGACCGACGTGCCGCGGCCGGCCGGCGTCCAGTCGCAGGTCGTCGGCCCGTCGGCGGGCATGTCGATCAGCGCCGACTTCACCCGGCTGGCCGTGGCGTTCATCCGGGACGGCGTGCCCAACCTGTGGACCACCACCCTCGTCGGGCAGCGTCCGGTGCAGCCCTTCGTGCAGCGGACTACCGAGCCGATTGGTGGCGCGTTCGGATCGTGGTCGCAGGACGCCGCCTGGCTGGCGTATCAGTGCGGGCGCGGCGGCGACACCCAGATCTGCGTCGTCGACGCCGAGGGCACGACGCCGGCGCGGCAGCTGACGCACGACCCGGGCACCAACTTCATCGGCGAGTGGATCGACGACGAGGCAGTTCTCTTCGCCGGCAAGCAGGGCGGGGTCTGGAACGTCCGCAGCGTCTCGCGATCAACCGGGACGGTGTCCACGCTGACGGCCTTCACCGAGCCGCGCTTCTACGTCCGCTATCCGCGCTGGGATCCGACCGGCCGCCGGGTCGTGTTCGAGCGCTACGAAACGACCGGGCGCCTCTGGGGGCTGCGGCTGCCGCCCGTCATCGTGGCTGCACCACCAGCGCGCGGCTCCGGGCGCTGAAGAAGACGCGCGCGAACAGGTGCAGCGGCAGCAGTCCGTCGGCGCCGTCGACGGACGGGGCCGCGACGATCGCCGCCGTCTGGCGCGCCAGCGTGAGGTCGCCGACGCGGAGACCGACGGTCGTGGCGGTGCGGACCGCCCGGCTGCCGGTCAGCGAGCCGAGCGCCGCCTGGCCAGCGTGCCATTCGGCGACCAGGCGCCAGGCTCCCGCCGCTTCGAACAGCACCAGGGTATCGGCGCCGGAGTCGGGCACGAATCGATGCATCCGCCCGGGTGTCGGCTGCGGCAGCTCGACGAGCCAGCGGCCGGTGGCCGCGACCATCGTCAGCCGGACACCTGGCGCAGCATAGCCCGCCTGGTGCCAGTCGATGCGTGAGTGGCGGTAGTCGATGGTGAAGTCGAAGCGCGACAGGAAATCCTGGCCGAGGACGCCGTCGAGGTCGGCGCCGAGCACGCCGCCGGCCGTGGCCGGCAGCACCGTCGCCGTGATCCCGGACGCCGTGGCAGGGCCGGCAGTGATCGACGGCAGGCCGACGACGAGGCAGTCGGTGGAGCCGGCGGCGGCCTGCATGGTGGTCCGGGCGACCGGCACGGCGCCGACGGCGGTCGCGACGCCCGGCGTCACGGCGGTATGTGTCGATCCGGTATCGAGCAGGAAGCGGTAGGGACCCGAGCCGCCGATCGACACCGGCACGACGACCTCGCCCGGGCGGGTCGACGTGAACGGCGTCGGGGCTGTCGTGGCCGGGCGGGGGATGTCCCGGGCGGCGCCCTCACCGGGCATCGGCGTGAGCGGGACGCCTATCAGCAGGACCATCGCCATGAACTCGCTTCGCACCGAGACCTCCTCGCGACGAACGGAGGTTTAGCGTGCCCGGCAAGCCTGGCGACGGTCGTGATGCCGGCGTGATGTTCCGCGGATGTTTGCCCCGTTTGCCGGCCCGGGGCCCGGTTCCGGGGATTCAGTCGATCGGGATCGGGTCGCCGAAGCCGCGGCGGGCCAGACGCAGGCGGTCGGGCGTCCGCAGCGCCGTGTCGGCGTCGAACGCCCGCTGGAGGGCCCGGCGGACGTTCACCTCCCGGTCCGTCTGCCCCATCGCGTTCGCCGGGTTCAACAGGACCACCGGGCGCGGGTGGACGGCGATGAGGAGATCCGGGGTGTCGTATGTCGTCAGGATCGACGGAATCAGCACCTCGTCTCGAACGCGACGATGGCGACCGGCCGCGGCGCCGCCAGCTCGACCCAGTCGGCGAAGTCGAAGCCGGTGTTACGGACCGCGCTCCCGGACCTCGTCCGGGACGCCGTCCCGGACAGCCTCGTGGACGCCGGTCGAAACGTGGCAGTTATGGCCTGCTGGCGTCGGGCAGCTCGTTGTTCTCGACGGTCGCGCGGTCCGCCAGTCGGGTCATCGAGGAGGGGACGTAGCGCGACACGCTTTGCCACCCCGAGTGGGCGCGGTTGCCGTGGCGGTCGGCCGGGCCGGGCAGCAGACGGTTGGCCAGCGACAGCATCCGCGCGGTCGTGCCGGGGCTGATGCCGTTGGCGAGCACCGCCAGGTGGGCGCCCGGCGTCAGGATCACTTCGGGATCGCCGTGCCGGCAGGCGTCCACGATGCGACGCGCCGCCCGGGCCGCGGACACCGACATGCCCGGAATGGCGTTCGAGGTGTGGAACCAGGCGAACTCCTGCCGATGCTGCCCCTTGAACGTCGCGTTGTAGGTCGATCCGGTGCGCATCAGCCCGGGGCACACGGTCGTCACCGCAAAGCCCTGCCCGGCGAGCTCGGACCGCAGGCCTTCCGACAGTCCGGTCAGCGCGAACTTGCTGGCGCTGTACGGAAGCAGGTGCGGAACTGCGATCTTGCCGCCGATCGACGAGATGTTGACGATCCGCTTGGCGCCCTGCTCGCGCATGTGCGGCAGCGCCGCCAGGATGGTGTAGAGCGGCCCCCAGAAGTGGGTCGCCATCGCTTCCTCGAAGTCGCCGACGGTCATGTGCTCGAGCGGGCCGACCTGGATGACGCCGGCGTTGTTGACGAGCACGTCGATGCCGCCCCGGTCGTGCACGATGCGGCCGATGGTGCGTTCGATCTGGCCGCGGTCGGTGATGTCACAGGCGATCGTCGTGGCCTGGCCGCCGTGCTTTTCGACGTCCGCGGCGGCACGCTCGAGCTCGCCCTCATCGCGCGCCGCCAGGACGACGTGCGCACCGCCCGCTGCGAACTCCCGGGCCATCGCCAGACCGAGGCCGCGCGAGCCGCCGAAGATCACGACGGTCCTGCCGGCGAAGTCGATGGCCCGCCGTGACCGCAGCGCCTTGGCCGCCACGAGGGTCCCTACTCCGGTTCCGATCGCGATGCCGAGCGACGTCTGCCATCTCATCCTGACACCTCGCGTCCGCGGCCGCCACCAGGCACGACGACGCCCAGGGGTGGACCACAAGTGGAAGCCCGTTTCCGCTGAAGGCACGCGCAGGGCTGCTCCACGAGCGATGCGCGCCGCCGCGAGCCAGCGATGCAAGCGTCAGACCGCGTTGCCGTCGGGCTGGCCGCGCATACTGCCTGTCGGAGGATGAGCCGCCTGCGCGGCTCACCGCGCGCGACGCCGGCCTACTCCGCGACGAACGTCACGTAGACCAGCTCGCCGCCGCGCTCGATGTGCAGCACCACCGGGTCGCCGGTCTTCACGGCCGCCAGCGCGGCGCGCAGGTCGGCCATCCCCGCGACCGGCTGCCGGTTGACGACGTGGATCACGTCGCCGGCCCGCAGCTCGCCATCGCGCGTGTCGAGGATGCCGGGCGTGGTCGACACGATCAGCACGCCGGCGACGATGCGCAGCGGCGGCAGCACGCGCGCGATGGTCGCGTTCAGGTCGACGCCGAGGATCCCGAGCCGGGCCACGACGTGATCGCGCGGATCGGCGCGGCGGACAGGTCGGCCAGCGAATCGCGCCGACCGGTCATCGGTGACGCGGAGCGATCGGGGCTCGCCCTCGCGCAGGATGTCGAGCGCGATCACGTCGCCGACGCTGCGGCGATAGAGGCCGACCTGGAGCTGCCGGCCGTTCTCCATCGGCTTGCCGTCGAGCGCGACGACGACGTCGCCCGGCCGCAGCCCGGCCTGCGCCGCCGGCCCGCCCGGCAGCACGTCGGCGAGCACGACGCCGTGAGTCGCGATTGAGGCCCAGCCCCGCCGCGAGGACCGGCGTCAGCGTCTGCGGGCGCACGCCGATGTCGCCGCGGCGGACGTGTCCGTGCTGGCGGATCTGCTCGTAGACGCTGCGCACGATGTTGCTGGGCGCGGCGAAGCCGAGCCCGTCGCCGGCGGCGCCCTCGCGCGACGCCACCAGCGTGTTGATGCCGACGATCCGCCCGTGCAGATCGACGAGCGGCCCGCCGCTGCTGCCCGAACTGATGGCCGCGTCGCTCTGCACGTAGACCATCGGCGATTCCGGCTCGAGCTGGCGGGCGACCGCGCTGACCACGCCGAGCGACACCGAGTTGTAGAAGCCGAGCGGGCTGCCGAGCGCGACCACCAGCTGTCCGGCGCGCAGCTCGTCCGAGTCGCCGAACCCGAGGGTCGGCAGGCCGGTCGCCTCGACCTTGACGACGGCGAGATCGGTCTCCAGATCGAGGCCGACGATGCGGCCGTCGAGCACCCGGCCGCGCGCCGCGAGAATCGAGCCGCCCGTCGGCACCGTCGGGACCTCGACCCGGATCCGCTGCGCGCCGCGCACCACGTGGGCGTTGGTGACGATGTAGCCGGACGCATCGACGATCGCCCCGGACCCCGAGCTCCGCTGCGTGCGCACGAGATCGGTCGTGCCGGCGACGCGCCCTTCGGTCGGCGTGTAGGACATCGTGAAGATCTCGACGACGGCGGCCCCGGCCACACGAGCGGTCGTCTCGATGGCGGTGCTGACCGCCACGGCCGGATCGGTCGCACGGGTCGTGGCCGATGGACGCGGCTCGACGGGGCGCGCCTGCCCCCAGGCCGTCGCCGGCGCCAGCGACAGCAGCGCGCAGAGGTGCAGCGCCGCCCGGTCGTGCTTTCGTTCAGTAGTCATCACGTTGGTGGTCTCTGCTGGCGCGCCGCTAGCGGCGCCGAAACCATGCGGAAGCGCGGCACGACGCGCGCCTTGTCTGATGGCGCCTTGGCGTCGACGAGCGTGACCGGCCGCACCGCCACCCAATCGAGGGCGCTCGCCCGATCGACGCCTTCCATCGCCTCGAGATCGGCGTACATCTCGCCGATCGTGCTGTTGCGAAGCAGCCACCGCATCATGGACGTTGGTCGCGAACCGGCTGTCGCCGACACCGGCGGCGCTGATGGCCGCCAGACGGTCGCACGCCGGCCGCGGTCATGGCCGGCACCAGGCGGCCGGCGCTCTCCCGGGCGATGTGGCGCGGTGGCCGCAGCGGGGACCACGGGTTGTGCGGGTTGGCGCGCTGCGCCCCGAGGCACGAGATCACGGCGTCCTGTCCGGCGACCGCCGCCGCCAGGTCGGCATCCTCCAGGATCGTTCCGCGCCGCACGATCACCCCGGTCGGCGCGGCGAACGCCGTGCCCGGCCGGACCAGGGCCGTCACGTCGTGGCCCGCCTCGTGGGCCAGGCGGGTCGCCCAACGGCCACAGCCGCCGGAGGCGCCCAGGATGAGCAGGCGCACCGGCTACGCCTTCGCGTCACGGGCGATCTGGCGGACCGGGTCGGGGAGCAGCCGGGTTCCGAACTTCCAGCAGGTGCCGCAGGCCTCGCAGTCGAAGTAGTGCACCGGGATCTGCGGCATGTTGACCGCCTGGGTCCGGAACGCCCCGGAGCTGACCACCGTCTCGACGAAAGTCAGGGTGTCCCCGCAGTCGGGGCAGGGCGGGCAATCGGGGACACTGACTGGGGTAGGGTCGGTCATGGTTCGACGGTGCGCAACGTCCGCCGGGCCGCAGACGTATGCTTGAACGCGCACATGTTCTATAGAGCTGTTCGCCGTCGTCGTCCCGCCTGGCCGCCGTCGTGGCGGCCGTCGCCATCCCCGCCCCGGCCCTCGGCCAGACGCCCGTACCCGCCGGCGCGGTGGCGACGCCCACCGAGGATGACACCCTCCGCTTCAAGATGCCAACGGTCACGGTGACCGCGCAGAAGCAGCCCGAGGATCGCCAGAAGGTGCCGGTCAGCGTCACCGCCGTCACCCGCGAGACCATCGACGCCGCCGGCATCCGCCTGGTGAGCGAGGCCGCCATCCTGGCGCCGAACACCGTGTTCACCGAGTGGACGGCGCGCAAGTTGAGCAACGCCCGCTTCCGCGGCATCAGCTCGAGCCCGAACAACCCGGGCATCACCACCTACATCGACGGCGTCCCGCAGCTGAACGCCAACACGTCGAGCATCGAGCTGCTCGACGTCGACCAGATCGAGTTCGTGCGCGGGCCGCAGAGCGCGCTGTTCGGCCGCAACACGCTGGGCGGCCTGGTCAACGTGACCAGCAGCCGGCCGTCGATGACCGGCTGGACCGGCTCGCTGTCGCTGCCGTTCGCCAACCACGGCGCCTGGACCGTCCGCGGCGGCGTGTCGGGTCCGGTCGTGCAGGACAGGCTCGCGCGTCGGCTTCTCGGTCGCCCAGGTGAGCCGCGACGGGTTCACCGTCAACGACATCACCGGCAACGACATCGACTCGCGCTCGGCCTTCTCGCTCAAGGGCCAGGTGCTGTTCACGCCGACCACGAACTGGGAGACGCGCGTCATCGTCACCGGCGAGCGGGCCCGCGACGGCGACTACGGCCTGAACGACGTCGCCGCGCTGCGCGCCAACCCGTTCCACGCCGCCCGCGACTTCGAGGGCTCGCGCCGATCGCGACATCGTCGGCACGACGATCCACGTCCGGCGCACCGGCGGGCCGCTGGTCTTCTCGAGCACCACCGGCATCGTCAACTGGAAGACGCAGGACGTGACCGATCTCGACTACACGCCGAGCCCGCTGATCCACGCGCGACAACACCGAGGAGGCGACGCAGTTCACCCAGGAGTTCCGCGTCGCCTCGGCCGAGCAGGCGCCGATCGAGCTCTCCGACGAACGCCATGCTGCGCTGGCAGGCCGGCGTGTTCCTGTTCACCCAGGGCTACGAGCAGGACGCGGTCAACACCTACTCGCCGGGCCTGGTCGCGCCGTTCCCGGTCTCAGCAGCACTCGCCGCGCTCGGCCCTCGACGACAGCGGCGTCGGCGTGTTCGGCCAGGCGACGGTGACGCTCCACGAGCGGCTCGACCTGTCGGCGGGCGCGCGCGTCGACCACGAGTCGAAGAGCGCGACGCTCGAGACGTTCTTCGAGCCGCAGATCGCGCCGGTGGCGCGGGTGGACGCCGAGCAAGGGCTTCTCGAACGTGTCGCCGCAGGTGTCGGCGGCCTACCGGCTGCGGCCCGAGCACACCGTCTACGCGACGGTGGGCCGCGGCTTCAAGGCCGGCGGCTTCAACTCGGCCTCACCGGCCGGCCGCGAGGCCTACGGCGAGGAGCAGACCTGGCACGTCGAGGGCGGCATCAAGACGCTGTGGGCCGGCGGCCGCGTCTCGGCCAACGCCGCGGTGTTCCACATCGACTGGGACGACCTGCAGCTGAACGTGCCGAACCCGGCGGTGCCGGCGCAGTTCTTCATCTCCAACGTCGGCGGCGCCACCAGCAAGGGCGTCGAGTTCGAGCTGGCCGCCCGCGCCGCGCCCGGCGTCGACCTGTTCGCCGCCTTCGGCTACACCCACGCGCGCTTCGGCGCCGGCGCCGTCTCGGGCCGATCGGCATCGACGGCAACAGGCTGCCGAACACGCCCGACACCACCTTCAGCGTCGGCGGGCAGTACTCGCGCCTGATCGGCAGCGCCACGGCGCTCGGCCGCATCGACATCGTGCGCTCGGGCGCGTTCCAGTACGACGACGCCAACTCCCTCGGCCAGGACGCCTACACGCTGGTCAACCTGCGCGGCGGCTACACGGCGCGCCGCTGGCTGGCCGAGGTGTTCGTCCGCAACGCGTTCGACACCGAGCTACATTCCGCTGGCGTTCCCGTATCCGAACTTCGCGCCGTCCGGGTTCATGGGCGAGATGGGCGCGCCGCGCACGCGTCGGCGCCAGCATCGGCGTCCGCTTCTAGCGACAGACCGACGAAAGCGATCACCGATGTGCGCAGGGCGTCCGCCGCCGTCTGACCGCTGCCTGCACGATGACCGCGCACGCGTTACGACGCGGGACGGCTTCCTCGTCGCGCGCGGCCTGTTCGGCCCGGAGCGGATCGCGGCCCTCGCCGCCGACGCCGAGGCGCTTGCTGCAGCGGACCGATCTGATCGACACCAACAACATCCGCTGCCGCTGGCAGGACGACGCCGACACCGGCGAGTGCCGCTTCGACTGCTTCGATCCGGTCATCGACCTGAGCGAGGCCTGCGCCGGCGTCGGCCGCGATCCGGCGCCTGCTCGCGCTTCATCGCCGACGCCTACGGCGAGCCCGCCTGCCTGTTCAAGGACAAGCTGATCTTCAAGTCGCCGGGCACGCAGGGCTACCAGCTGCACCAGGACTACATCGCCTGGCCGTCGTTCCCGACCTCGTTCGTCACCGCCATCGTCGCCATCGATCCGGCCGACGCGACAGAGCGGCGCCACCGAAGTCTTCGCCGGCTATCACCAGCAGGGCTGCCTGTCGGACGCCGACGGCAAGTATCACCAGCTCGCCGGACGATGTCGGTCGATCCGTCGCGTGGCGTCGTGCTCGACCTCGCACCCGGCGACGTCGCCATCTTCAGCGGCTTCACGCCGCATCGCTCGGCCTCGAACGCCTCGAACCACTGGCGCCGGCTCCTCTATCTGAGCTACAACCGGCTGAGCGACGGCGGCGAGCAGCGCGACGCCCACTACGACGAGTTCCGCGGCTGGCTGCAGACGCAGTACGCCGCCTACGGCAAGACCGAGACCTTCTTCCGCTGATGCTTCTCTCTCGCTGATGCGCGCGGCCGGCTGGATCAACGTCGTCGTCGCGGCGATCGTCATGCTCGCGACGCTGCCGGGCCGCACGCACGGGCTCGGCCTGATCACCGAGCCGATGCTCGCCGACCTGCGCCTCGATCGCGTCACCTACGCCACCATCAACCTGTGGGCGACGCTGATCGGCGCGGCCATCTGCCTGCCGATCGGGCGCGTCTTCGATCGCGTCGGTCTGCGCAGCACCACCCTGGTGCTGACGCTGCTGCTGGCCGCGGTGGTCTGGGCGATGAGCCGGATCGGACGGCGGCGCCTGGAACCTCTTCCTGCTGGTGCTGGCGACGCGGGCCATCGGCCAGAGCGCGCTGTCGGTCTCGAGCATCACCACGGTCGGCAAGTCGTTCGCGAGGGACGCGGCGCTGCCGATGGGCGTCTACTCCGTGCTGCTCACCGTGTTCTTCGTGATCGCCTTCGTGGTGGTCCGCGGCAGCGTCCGGACGGCCGGCTGGCGGACGGCGTGGGCCCAGGTCGCGCTCGGACTCGTGGTGATTGCCGCGCCGGCCGTCCTGCTGCTGCGCGAGCCAGGCCGCTGCGCGTCACGACCGCGGACGCCGGCAGCGTCGAGCGGCTGGACACTCGGCGAGGCGCTCCGCACGCCGGCCTTCTGGATCTTCGCCGTCGCCACGTCGCTGTTCGGCCTGGTGTCCTCCGGCCTGGGCCTGTTCAACCAGCACGTGCTGGCGGAGCGCGGTTTCTCGCAGGAGGTCTACGGCACCTTCCTCGCCGTGACCACGGCGATCGCGCTGGTCGGCCAGTTCGGCTGCGGCTGGCTGGGCCGCACCTGGCCCTTGCCGCGGCTGCTCGCCATCGCCATGGGACTCTACGGCGCCGCGCTGGCGGCGCTGCCCTTCGTCGACGCGTCAGCCGCAGCTCTGGATGGTCGCCGTCATGCTCGGCATGTCGGGCGGGATGGTCACGGTGCTGTTCTTCGCCGTCTGGGGCCAGGCCTTCGGCCAGGCGCATCTCGGACGCATCCAGGGCGCGGCGCAGATGCTCACGGTCCTGGCCTCGGCGGTCGGGCCGCTGATCTTCGCCAAGGGCTTCGAGCTGACCGGCTCGTACACGCCGGCCCTCTGGGTGCTGGCGCCGTGCGTGCTGCTGGTCGGGGCGTCGGCGCTGCGCCTGCGGCTCCCTGCCGCGGCCTGACCGGAGGAGCCGCGGCGGCGTCGGCGCTCGTCGGCGACGCCGCTGCCGTGGCAGCGGCTACTTGCGGCGGGCGCGGGCGCCCTTGTGAGCCGGCCGCGCGGCGCTCGCCGGCGGCGACGCCGGCGTGTCCTCGGCGAACTGGAAGCTGCAGCAGCCGAGATCGAGGACGCGGCCGGCGGCGGCGTCGCGCTTGATCGCTTCCGGCAACGCGTAGCGGCGCAGGCGGCCCTCCTTCTCGACCTCGAGCAGCCCGGCCTCGCGCAGCACGCGCAGGTGCTTCGAGACGTTGTAGGGCGACACGCCCAGCGCGTCGGAGATCGCGCCGACATCCATCGGATGGTCGATCAGCAGCGCCACGATCCGCACGCGCGTCTCTTCACCGAGCGCGCGGAGCGCGGTGACGCAGTCGTGTGGTTGCTGCTGCACGACGGGCAGCACGCGGCCCTGTCCCGGCAGGCGATACGGCTGGCTCGACGAATCGGAGGACGCGGACGAGCGGGCCATGACTGACCGGCCAACGGTCGCACAAACGGCCAGCCGTGGCAAGACGGCGGCGGGTCAGCCGCGATAGCCGAGGAACCAGCGCGGCAGCACCAGCGTGAGGTCCGGGCAACGCCGCGACCAGCGCCAGTCCGACCAGCAGCGCGACGAGATACGGCACGTAGGTCTTGGCGACCTCGTCGATGTCGTCGCCGGCGATGCCGGCGGCGATCGTCAGGCCGACGCCGACCGGCGGCAGGAAGAACGCGATCCCCATCGCCGCGACGATGACGATGCCGTAGTGGACCGGATCGATGTCGCAGCGCGCGCGGCGATCGGGAACAGGATCGGCCCGAAGATCAGCAGCGCCGGCAGCCCCTCGAGCAGCGCGCCGATCACGACGAAGACGACGATGGTGGAGACCATGAAGCCGACGCGGCCGGCGCCGGCGCCGCCGATCCACTCGGCCAGCGTCTGCGGCACCCACTCGCGCACGAGAATCCACGCGAAGGCCGACGCCGCGGCCAGCACCCACAGCGTCGTCGCGGTGACGACGCCGCTCTGCGCGAGCTGGCGCGTCAGCACCTCGGTCTGTCGACGCCGCCGATGACGAAGCCGGCGACGAGCGCGTAGACGACGGCGATGCAGCGCCGCCTCGGTGACGGTCGTGATGCCCGAGAAGATGCCGCCGAACAGCAGCACCGGCAGCCCCATCGGCACCAGCGCCCGCACCAGCACGCGCCCGAGGTGCTGCCGCGTGGCGCCGCCGGTCACCGGCCAGTTCGGCGCGGCGCGCGCGGATGCGCGATGAGCACGATCAGCGACGCCGCCAGGATGAACGCCGGCACGAAGCCGGCCAGGAACAGCGTGACGATCGACAGGTTGACGAGCGACCCGAGCACCACCATCGTCAGGCACGGCGGCACCAGGATGCCCATCGCCGACGCCGCCGCGACCACGCTGACCGACTCCGGCCCGGAATAGCCGGCCCGCTTCATCGACGGCACCAGCAGCGAGCTGATCGCCGAGACGTCGGCGGCCGTCGATCCCGAGATGCCGGAGAACAGGATCTCGGCGACGACCACGACCATCGCCAGTCCGCCGCGGACCTTGCCGACGATCGCCATCGCCAGATCGACGATGCGCTCGGAGATGCCGCCGGTCTCCATCAGCGCGCCGGCCAGGATGAACAGCGGAATCGCCAGCAGCACGAACGAATCGACGCCGCCGAGGATCTTGATCGGCAGGATGATCAGGCCGACGCCGCCGATGCCGATCAGGTAGGTGAGCGCGGTCAGCGCGAGCGTGAACGCCAGCGGCAGGCCGAGCGCGCCGGTGACGAGGAAGCCGATGACGAGGACCACGCAGCGGCGTCGCGCCGGCGAGCAGCGGGAGCAGCACCGACGCGACGACCAGCGCCGGCCGTGCCGAGCGCCCAGGTCAGCGACGACGCGGTCGCGCCACGGCGCCAGGCCGTCGCCGCCACAGCTCGCGGACGACCTCGACCGACATCAGCACGCAGCGCCACCGGCAGGATCGCCGAGATCCAGACGCCGGAGAGGCCGCTCGCCGGCAGCAGCTCGCGCGGCGCTGGCGACGGTCAGCGTCCAGGAGGGCCGATCAGGCGCGACGAAGAGCGCCAGCAGCACCAGGCGCAGCCCGCGATCGACGGCGGCGCGGTGCGGCGGCGACAGCAGGCGCACCAGCGCGGTCACGCGCGGGTGCTGCGCGTGCCGCAGCGCGAGGATCCCGCCGACGCACATCAGCCAGCCGAGGAGCAGCCGCGCCACCTCCTCGGTCCACGGGATCGGCTGGTGCAGCAGGTGACGGCCGACGACCTGCAGGCCGACGACCGCCGCCTGCGCCACGACCAGGGCCGCGATCGGCCAGCCCGAGCGCGCGCTCGATCCGCGTCGGCGCGAGCGCCGTGACCGTGACCGGTGCGCTCACGCCGCGGATCGCCTCGAGCCAGGCGTCGGCGCCGAGGCGCGCGGGCCTCGCGCCGCCACAGCGCTTCGGCCGCCGGCTGCCAGGGCGCGCGCGTCGATCTCGCGGATCGTCATGCCGCGCTCGCGCAGCGTGCGCGGTCGCCGCGGCGTCCTCCAGCGGCCCATGCGCGCGCTGCAGCGCGCGACGCCTCGAGCGCCGCGCCGCCAGCACCGCGCGGATGTCCGCCGGCAGCTGCGCCAGCGTCGTCGGTCGACGACCACAGGCCGAGCACGCCGGCGATGTGCCGGGTGTGCGTCATGAAGCCCGGCGACCTCGTAGAACCGCTGCTGCAGCGTGGTGCTCGCGTCGTGCTCGTAGCCGTCGATGACGCCGGTCTGCAGCGACGTGTAGACCTCGCCGAAGGCCATCGGCGTCGGGCTCGCGCCCATCAGCTCGATCGCCTTGACGTAGATCGCCGACTGGATGGTGCGGATCTTCAGGCCGGCGAGCTGCGACGGATCGGTGATGTCGCGCGATCGCGTGACCACGTTGCGGAAGCCGAACGAGTCGCCCCAGGCGAGCGGCCGCATGCGGACCGCTGCCGTCGAGGTAGTCGGCGGCCCGCTGGCCCGAGCGGCCGTCGACGACGCGGTGCACGTGGTCCCAGTCGCGCCACAGGAACGGGAAGTCGAGCACCTGCAGCCGCGGCGCGACGCTGCCCCAGATCGCCGATGCCCGAGACCATGAAGTCGATCAGGCCTTCCTGGACCTGCTGGACGGTCTCGCGCTCCTGGCCGAGCGTGCCGCTGGCGAAGACCCGGACGATCACCGCGCCGTTGGTCGTCCGCTCGACGATCTCCTTGAAGGTCTGGCCGAGCACGTGCAGCGACGTGGGCCCGGCCGTCATCGAGTGCGACAGGCGCAGGATGAGGCGCCCGCCCTCCAGGCGCGAGCGGCAGCCGGCGGCGAGCGCCGCTGCGCCTACGCCCGAGAGGAACGCGCGTCGGCCGATGACCTGGTTCACGCAGGAGGGATTATGCCGCAGCCCGGGATGCGCTCATCGTCGCCGGCGGCGAGGGGCCACGGTTTCTTCACCATTCGTAAGGATCGCGGCGTCCGCCTCGTGCCATCATCGCGGTTGCCCTGCCGCGAGACCGATGGATGCTGCTCATGCGACTCTTCGCTGTTCCCGCGATCGCCGCGATTGCCGCGGCCCTCGTGCTGACGCCGGTCCGCTGGCGGCCACTGACCAACCGGCGGCCAGCCGGCCCGTCCTCGCCGGCGCCTGGTCGATCGACAAGGCGCATGAGCACGGCCCCCGGCAGTGTCGCCATGCCCGACGACGGGCGGGACGAGCCCGAACCGGGCGGCGGACGGCGGCCCGGTGGCGGCGGGATCGGGGGCATGGGCGGCGGCCGGCGACGGCGGCATGGGCGGCGGCGGCATGGGCGGCCCAGGCGGTGGCGGCACGCGGCGGCGCGACGGGGACATGGCCGCGCGTCGGGCGCTGATGGAGGAGCTGATGGCGCTGCCGCCGAAGTTCACCATCGCGCAGGACGGCGACAAGGTCGTCTTCATCGAGCCGGACGGCGTCGTCCGGACCTACGTCGCCGACGACAAGATGGAGAAGCACCAGCTGCAGAACGGCACCATCGAGACGAAGTCGCGCTGGGACGGCGGGGCCCTCGAGATGGAGCTCAAGCCGTCCGGCGGGCTGACCATCGTCCGCCGCTACGAGGTCCGCGGCACGCCGCGGCAGCTCGAGGTCACGACCACGACGAACCGCGACTCGAAGAACGCCACGCGGGTCGCGGTCTACGAGCTGACCGACGACGGGGGCTCGCCGCCGCCGCCGCAGTAGCGCGAGCGGCGGCCTACTGCATCGCGAAGTTGACCGTCACGGCATGGTGATGTGCACCGGCTTGCCGTCGAGCAGGCTGGGCTCGTATCGCCAGAGCGATACCGCGGCGAGCGCCGCCGCGTTCAGCGTCGTGTGCGGGCCGCTCAGCACTACGGCGTCGCCGACGCACCCGGTCGGCGCCACGCGGCTTGGATAGCCGACGCCCTGCGACGCAGGTCGAGCCTGCATCGTCGACCGCCTCCCCGATCGCGTCACGCCTGGATCCTCGTGCTGCTGGCCCGTCGCCACGGCGACCGGCGTCGCTCGCGCTGCCGGCCCTGCGCGGCAGGCGACCCGGCCGATCGACCGGATTTCGCCGATGCCCGGACGCCTGGCTCGGCGTCGCCGAACGGCTGGCAACGTGCTCGTCGAGCGCGCCGGTCGGCGTGGTACCGTCGGTCTGCTCGGGCTCGCCGACGCTGCTGGCCGGCGATCGCCGCGACGGCATGGCCCGGGCCGCGTCGGCGTCGTGCTCGGCCTTCACCGGCACCGCACCGGTCGACGCCTCGGCGGATCGGCTCGGGGTTCAGCGCCGCGATCGCCCCGCCGAGCGGCTGCGGGGCCGCGTCGGGCGTGCGTTGGCGGCGCGATGCGCTCGAAGGCGATGGCGAGGTCGGGATCGCTCTCGGCCGTCGTACGGGCTCGAAGGTCGGCGAGCGCGGCATGGGCCTCCGGCGCGAGTGGGCCGCCGGCGAGTTCCCGGTGCAGCAGCAGCCGGGCCACCGCTTGCCGCATCTCCGGGGTCCCCTGCAGTCCGAGCGCCAGCAGCGGCCATAGGACCGGGGCCGTTCCCGGTCGAGCCGCGAGATCAGTCCAAGGTAGGCCGGTTCCAGGCTCGGCGTAGTCGTCGAGAGCCGGTGAAGGCCCTGATGACGTCGTCGGGGCTGCTGGCGACGAGAGCAACGAGCACGTCATCCGCCGCCGCGCCGAGCGCCGGCAGCCGTGCGACGACATCGCCGGGGCGGGTGCGCGACGTGACACCGAGCCAGGCCTCGCCGACGCCGCGGCCGGCTCGGGTCATGGCGGAGAAGACCAGGTCGTCCCCCGCCGGCCCGGCTATCAGCGCGACCGCGCGGGCCATCTCGGTCGCGGCGCCGGCCTCGGCTTCCCTCGAGAGGGCCGACGTCGAGCGCCGGCAGCAGACCCTGGTGGCCGATCGTGAACGCGATTCGGGCGGCGACCGCGCGAACGTCGGCGGATGGATCGCGGAGCGCCTGCCGCAGCCGCTCGACGACCTCCGGCGCACTCGTGTGCGCGACGAGCATCGCCGTCGCGGCCGGCGTGACCGGGCGCGCCAGCGCCGTCCGGATCTCCGCTGGAAGTTCCGCCGCTGGCGCCGGCTGCGCCGCCGCGGGCCGTTCCAGCAGGAGCGTCGCCACGACGCCGACGACGCAGCGGGCCGCAGTGAGCGCGAAGAGCGTCAGAGGGGCGATTCGGCGTCGGGGCATCGGTGGGGTCCTTTCGAGTGCGGTCTCGCCCGTTAACGCTACGGCCTCCTCCAGCGCACAACCGGTTCAGGTTCGCGCGAAGGTGAGTGGAATTGGCTGCGGCGCAAGCCCGCGAACGAACGCCAGAAGGATGTCGCCGCTCGCATCTGGCCGTGCTTCCACGATGACTCTTTCGTCCGAACGACCAAATCCCATCACGAACTGCCCTGTGGTCGCGAGGAACGCCGGCTGCATGGGGTCGCTTACGAGCGCCAGATCGCCGACGTCGATCGTCCCGGCGAGCGTGTTTCCGCTCTGCACCAGCGACAGCGTGACGGTTCGCTCCCTGCCCTCGATCCGCCAGACCGCCACCCAAACGCCGGTCAGGCTGCGGATCGTCACTGCGGCTCGATTGGGCCGCGGGTAGCGGCGCGGCCGCGCCCCGCGGCTGAGCGGAGTGATCCCGCAGGCGCCAATCATGGCGAAGAGGGCAGCCGCGGCGGCGACGGCCTGAAGGCTTCGAACGAGGCGGGACATGGTCGGAGGACTCCGACCGCAACTGCGAAAAATCGGTGTCCAACGGTCTAGCGGAGGAAATCCGGCGTTGGCGCGCCCATCTGGTGCGACCTCGGCCATGTGTCGATACACGGCCCGGACTCACCCTCGCGAGGACACATGCTCACCCGGATCGCGGTCGTCGCTTCCCTTCTGCTGTCGGCCATCGGCGTCCATCGGTCTGAAGCCCAAACAAGTCTGTCGGTCGTCAGCGCCCGGCCGGCCGGCGAGACGGCGGACCGCGGCGAATCGCGCGAAATCACCGTCGTCTTCTCGGAGCCGATGGTGGCTCTTGGGCGTATCCCCAATCCAGTCACCGCTCCGTTCTTCAAGATCCAGCCGGCCCTCACCGGCACCTTCCGATGGTCGGGCACGTCCATCCTGATCTTCACGCCCGACCCGAAGGTGGCGCTGCCGTTCTCGACGCGCTACGCCGTCACCGTGGATGCGTCCGCGACGGCGGTCAGCGGCCGGAAGCTGGCAGCGCCTTACACGTTCGCCTTCACGACGCCGACGGTGAAGCTGCTGGCGACGAACTGGTACCGCCGCAACAACCGCTTCGACGCGCCCGGTCGTCGATCGGCCTGCGGTTCAACCAGCCGGTGCGGGCAGTCGACCTGCTTCAGCGCCTGACGCTGGCCTACAAGACCCACGACTGGACGCCGCCGACGATGTCGGCCGCGTCGCGGGCCCGCCTTCAGGCCACGGACCCGGCCGGCCTGGCGGCCTTCGAGGCCAAGGTCGCCGCCGCCACGGCGGCCGCGAACGCGACCACCCGCGTGGTCGTGTCGTCGACCGCCACGTGGGATCAGAACCGGCTGGGCAAGCCGGAGCCGAATCTCGTGGTCGTGCAGACCACCACCGTGCCGCCGACCGAGAGCTGGATCGCGCTCGACGTGCCGGCCGGGATGCGTGGCGTTCAGGGCAATGCCCCAACGCCCCGGTCGCAGACCTACACGATGGAGCTCGAGCCGACGTTCTTCGTCGACGAGCCGACGTGCACGACCCAGTGCGACCCTGACCGCTGGAACCCGATGCGCCTGCGCCGCGAGGCGCTGACCGAAGACGTCCGCAAGGCCATCGCGGTCACCGACATCACCACCGCGACGGCCCGGCCGGTCGCCCGGAAAGCGGCGGCCGCCACCCCCGACGGCGACTCCGACCGCAGCGAGGCGTTCACCCTCGAGGATCTCGGCTACGACGCCCAGAAGCCGGCCACCCGCTACGCCATGCGGCTCGCGCCGACGCTGCAGGCCACCGACGGCCAGACCCTCGGCTACCCGTGGATGGGCGTCGTCGAGAACTGGCACGCGACGGCCTTCACCAGCTTCGGCGACGGCCACGGCGTGTGGGAGTCGACCGGCGGCACGGTGCTCCCGTTCTACGCCCGCAACTTCACCATGGTGAAGCAGTGGATCGCGGCCGTCGCCCCGCGCGAGCTGATGCCGACGCTGCTGGCCCTCCAGGCCAACAACTTCCGGAGCGCACCCGAGTCGACGCCGCAGAACCGGCGGCTGACGCCGCAGGCGGATCGCATCCAGTCGTACGGCATCGAGCTGGCCCGGGCGCTCACCGGCGGCCACGGCCTGGTGTGGGCCGCGGTCGAGGAAGGCCAGCCGATTCCCCGCTCGCGGACCTACGGCGACGAGCCGCGGACCCGCGCCACCGTCGTCCAGGTCACCAACCTGGGCCTGACGGTCAAGGACAGCCCGCAGAACACGCTGGTGTTCGTGACGCGCCTCGACAACGCCGCGCCGGTCGAAGGCGCCAAGGTCTCGCTCGTCACGCTCGAGAACCAGATCGCCTGGACCGGCACGACCAACGCCGACGGCGTGGCCATCGCGCCGGCGCTGCCGCTGCGCGGCCCGAAGCGCTGGTACGAGACGAAGTTCGAGTTCCTGGTGACGGCCGAGAAGGACGGCGACCTCGCCTACCTCGGCTCGGACTGGACCGAAGGCATCGACCCGTGGGAGTTCGGCGTCAGCTATGACTCCGCCGAGCAGCACTCGCTGCTGCGCGGCACGGTGTTCGCCGATCGCGGCGTCTACCGCCTCGGCGAAGAGGTCCACTACAAGGCCATCCTGCGCCACGACACCGCCACCGGCATCAAGGTGCCGGACGCCGGCACGCCGATCTACGTGAGCGTCCGCGACAGCCAGGATCGCGAGATCGATCAGCGCGAGGTGACGCTGTCGGCGTGGGGCTCGGTCGAGTGGACGCACACGCTGCCGGCCGAAGGCGCGCTCGGCAACTACTCGGTGCTGATGCGGCTGCGTCCGTTCAAGGACGCCACCAAGAAGCCCTCGACCGAGCTGGTCCGACAGCTCAACGTCGAGAACGAGGTCGAGGGTGAGGCCGAGGGCCTCCAGCCGCGCGATTCCATCAGCGGCGGCTTCCTCGTCGCCGCCTACCGCCGGCCGGACTTCCGCGTCGATGCCACGCTCACCAGCGCCACGCCGTTCGCCGGCACGAAGCTCGCCGGCACCGTCACCGCGCGCTACCTGTTCGGCGCCGCCATGAAGGCGGCTCCGGTCCGCTGGACCTACGCGCGGACGCCCGCCTACGGCGCGCCGCCGTCCCTGCTCCGCAACTTCCCGCTCGAGGGCTTCGACTTCGGCGCCCGCCCGCCGTCCTACGGCCGCGCCGAGCTGCGCGCCGACGAGAACCCGACCGACGCCGAGGGCAGCTTCGACGTCGAGCTCGAGACGACCGGCGGCGACGGCGTCCGCTACGACTACTCGATCGAAGGCGAAGTCACCGACGTCTCGCGGCAGCGCATCGCCAACCGCGCCTCGATCAGCGTGCATCCGGCGGCGGTCTACGTCGGCGTCAAGCTGCCCTACTTCGTCGACCAGTCGGCCGGCGTCAACGCCGCGCTCGTCGCGCTGACGCCCGACGGGCGCCTACGTGCCCGACACCGACATCGCCGTCACCGTGCAGCACGTGCAGTGGATCAGCACGCGCCGCGCCGAGGGCAGCGGGTTCTACACCTGGGACACGCAGGAGAAGGTCACCGACGTCGGCACGTGGCACGCGAAGTCCGGCCGCGAGCCGGTGATGCTGCCGCTCCCGCTGAAGGAAGGCGGCTACTTCAAGCTGCGCGCCGAGGCCAAGGACGCCGAGGGACGCCTGGCGGTGGCCCAGACCGAGTTCTACGCGCTCGGCCCCGGCTACACGGCGTGGACGCGCTACGACCACAACCGCATCGACCTGGTGCCGGAGCGGAAGAACTACGCCCCGGGCGACTCGGCGCGGATCATGATCAAGTCGCCGTGGGAGCAGGCGACGGCGCTGGTCACGACCGAGCGCGAGGGCGTCCGCACGCACCGGCGCTTCGCCCTGACCTCGTCGCAGCAGTCGATCACCGTCCCGATCACCGACGCCGACATCCCGAACGTGTTCGTGTCGGTGCTGCTCGTCAAGGGCCGCAGCAAGGACGCGACGCCGGACGACGGCAGCGATCCCGGCAAGCCGTCGTTCCGCCTCGGCTACGTCGAGCTGAAGGTCGAGGACGCGAGCAAGCGCCTCACCGTCACCGCCAAGGCCGACAAGGACGAGTTCCGCCCGGCCAACAAGGCCAAGGTCGCCGTCACCGTGAAGGACGTCGCCGGCAAGCCGGCGCAGAGCGAAGTCACGCTGTGGGCCGTCGACTACGGCGTGCTGTCGCTGACCGCGTTCCAGACCCCCGACGTGCTGAAGTCGGTCTACGTCGAAAAGGCGCTGCAGGTGATCACGACCGACAGCCGGCAGCGGATCGTCAGCCGCCGCGTGCTCACGCCGAAGGGCGGCGACGAGGGCGGCGGCGGCGGCGAGGCGCCCGGCTCCGGCACGATCCGCAAGGACTTCCGCGTCCTCGCCTTCTGGGTCGGCTCGGTCGTCACCGACGCCAACGGCGTGGCGACGGTCGACGTCACGCTGCCCGAGTCGCTGACCACCTACCGGATCATGGCGGTGGCCGCCGACAAGGCGTCGCGCTTCGGATCCGCCGACAGCGAGATCCGCGTCAACAAGCCGTTGACGATGAAACCGGCCTTCCCCCGCTTCCTGGCCCGTGGCGACAAGGCGTCCTTCGGCGCGGTCGTCACCAGCCAGCTGAAGACGAAGGGCACCGCAACGGTCACCATCAAGAGCCTCGACCCGGCCATTCTCGAGATCACCGGCCAGGCGAAACAGTCGGCGGCGATGGCCGCCGGCGGCGCCGTGGAAGTGAAGTTCGATGCCATCGCCAAGGCCATCGGCAAGGCGCGCATCCAGATGACGGCGCGCATGGGCAGCGAGAGCGACGCCTTCGAGGACGTGATCCCGGTCGAAGTGCTGGTCTCGCCGGAAACGGTCGCCGCCTACGGCGACACGACCGCCGAGGCCCGCGAGAAGCTCACCCTGCCGGTCGGTGTCGTCGCCGGCTTCGGCGGGCTCTCCCTCGAGCTCGCCTCGACGGCGATGGTCGGGCTCGGTGAAGGCGCGCGCTACCTGATCGAGTACCCGTACGGCTGCGCCGAACAGCGATCGTCGAGGGCGCTGGCGCTGCTGCTGGCCGCCGACCTCGGCGACGCCTTTGCACTGCCGGACATCGACGCCAAGACCGCGCGGACGATCTCGCAGGCGCAGATCACGCAGCTGGCGCAGTACCAGTGCCCGAGCGGCGGCTTCGCCTACTGGCCCGGCGCGTGCGCCTCGGTCTCGCCGTACCTGACCGCCTACGTCCTGCACGTCATGCAGGTCGCCGCCTCGCTGAAGTACACGGTCGATCCGGAGGTCATGACCAAGGCCTTCACCTACCTCGAAGGCGAGCTGGCCAAGGCCAAGCCGGAGAACGAGAGCTGGATTCCCGCCTACACGGCGTGGCAGGCGTTCGCCATCAAGGTGCTGGTCGAAGGCGGCCGCAACCAGGATTCGCACATCACCCGGCTCTACGGCTACCTCGATCGGATGCCGGTGTTCGGCCTCACCTATCTCGCCGACGCGATGGTGGCGAAGGGCGAGGGCGGGCCGCGCCTCGCCGAGCTGCGCCGGCGCATGAAGAACGCCGTGCTGCCGGAAGGCGGCAGCGCCCACGTCGAGGAGACGAACGATCCCTACCTGCTGTGGTTCTGGAACTCCAACGTCCGCTCGACGGCGATCGTGCTCAATCACCAGGCGAAGCAGTCGACGCCGGACCTCGACCTGCGCGCCATGGTGCGTTGGATGCTGGCGGCGCGGAAGAACGGGCGCTGGGGCAACACGCAGGAGAACGCGATGGCGATGGAAGCGCTCGTCACCTACTACCGGGTGCACGAAGCGGAGGTGCCCGACTTCAGCGGCGCCGTGACGCTCGGCAGCGGCAAGCCGCTGGCTGCAGCAGGCGTTCAAGGGACGCTCGGCCACCGCGTCGACGAAGACCGTGCCGATGCAGACGCTCCTCGCGAGCGCGCCGGCCGGCGCATCGCGCGATCTGACCTTCGCCAAGACCGGCACGGGCCGGCTGTTCTACGTGGCGCGCCTGAAGTACGCGGTCGACGCGCCGCGGCTCCAGGGGCTCGACAGCGGCTTCTCGATCACCCGGAAGTACGAGCCGACCGAAGCCGGCGCCAAGGGCGCCACCGGCCCGGCGGCGACCAGCTACAAGGCCGGCGACCTGGTGCGGGTCACGCTGGCGTTCGACCTGACCAAGGAGCGCCGCTACGTCGCGGTCGTCGATCCGCTGCCGGCCGGTTTCGAGCCGGTCGAGTCGTGGTTCGCCACCACCGCCCGCGATCTGGCCGGCCAGAACGACGACCAGAGCGAGCCGTCGGACTGGTGGCTGCTGTGGGAGAAGGGCGGCTTCGACCACGTCGAGAAGTTCGACGACCAGGTGCGCCTGTTCGCGACGCGCCTCGGTGAGGGCCATCACGAGTTCTCCTACATCGTCCGCGCCACCACCGCCGGCACCTACTCGGCGGCGCCGGCGCATGCGGAGGAGATGTACGAGCCGGAGGTGTTCGGTCGGACCGCGACGGCGGCGATCGACGTCAGGAAGTGAAGACGCTGCGCGCGTGGTCGCGCCGGGCGGCCGCCGGTGCCGGCGTCGGCCGCGACGGCGGCCGCGGCCGTCGCTCGCCGCCGACTGGTCGCCGCGCAGCGTCGACGCCGCGCGGTGCGGCGGACCGTGACCGGCCTGGCGATCGCCGGCGTCGGCGGGGCGGCCTGGATCCGGCTCGGTCCGCTGCCGGCCGGCCTGCTCGACGAGGCCGACGCCGTGCGGTCGACGACGGTCTACGACCGCAACGGCGAGGTGCTCTACGAGGCGCGTTCCGATCTCGGCACGCGCGAGATGCGGCTGCAGCCGGATCGCCTGCCGCCGGCGCTGGTCGGCGCGACGCTTGCCGCCGAGGATCATCGCTTCCACGCGCACCTCGGGCGTCGATCCGATCGCGATGGCGCGGGCGACGTGGCGCAACGTCGTCGCGCTCGATCGCGTCGAGGGCGGCTCGACGCTGACGCAGCAGGTCGCCAAGCTGCTGCTCGATCGGCGCGCCCAGCTCGCCGCCGGCGCGTCCCAGCGGCCGTCCGGCGCCGTCGCGTCGAGGCGGCGTGGCTGGGGCGCCAAGATCGAGGAAGCGATCGTCGCGCTGCGCCTCGAGCATCGGCTGTCGAAGGCCGAGATCCTCGCGCTCTACCTGAACCTCGCGCCCTACGGCAACCAGATCGCCGGCGCCGAGCGCGCCAGCCACGCCTACTTCGGCACCGACGCCTCGATGCTGACGCCGGCGCAGGCGGCGTTCATCGCCGCGCTGCCGCAGCGTCCGTCGCGGTTCAACCCGTGGCGCAGCCTGGCGCAGGCCACGGCGCGGCAGCGGGTGGTGCTGGCGCGGATGGAGCGGCGCGGCTTCATCGACGCGCCGGCGGCGGCGGTGGCGCGCGCGGAACGGCTGCGGCTGGCCGACGAGAGACGCGCGGTTCCTGGCGCCGCACTTCGTCGGCATGGTGCTCTCCGAGCTGCCGGATCCCAAGCCGGCGCGCGTCGTGACGACGCTCGACGCGGCGCTGCAGCGCACCATCGAGGGCATCGTCCGCAGCCAGCGGCCGCTGCTCGAGCGGCACGGCGCCACCAACGTCGCCATCGTCGTCCTCGACAACACCACGTCGCAGTGGCTGGCGTGGGAAGGATCCGGCAACTACGGCGGCGATCGCGGCGGGGCGATCAACGGCCCGGTCTCGCTGCGCCAGCCGGGATCGGCACTGAAGCCGTTCACGTATGCCCTGGCCTTCGAGTCCGGCGAGAACCCGGCCAGCGTGCTGCCCGACGTCCCGGCGAGCTTCCCGACCGCCGAGGACGGCGTCGTCTACACGCCGCGCAACTACGACAACCGCTTCCGCGGACCGCTGCTGGCGCGGGCCGCGCTGGCCGGTTCGATCAACGTTCCGGCCGTGGCGCTGGCCTCCGACCTGGGCGTCGCCAACGTGCTGCGTTTCCTGCGCCGGGCCGGCTTCACGACGTTCGACAAGACGGCGGCGCACTACGGCCTCGGCCTCACCCTCGGCAACGCCGAAGTGCGCCTCGACGAACTGACGACGGCCTACGCCGCGTTCGCCCGCGGCGGTGAATGGCGGCCGGCGCGGGCCCGGCTCGATCCGGAGGCCGCGGCTGGCCGATCCCGTGCAGCTCGTCTCCCCGCGCACGGCCTACTGGATCACGGACATCCTGGCCGACGACGACGCGCGCGCGTTCATCTTCGGCCGCGGCAGCCAGCTCGAGTTCCCGTTCCCGGTCGCGGTGAAGACCGGCACGTCGCAGGCGTACCACGACAACTGGACCGTCGGCTCGTCGCGCCACGTCACGGTCGGCGTGTGGGTCGGCAACTTCGATCGTTCGCCGCTGATCGGTTCATCGGGCGTCACCGGCGCCGGGCCGCTGTTCCACGCGGTGATGCTGGCGGCCGAGGCACGGGTGGCTGGCGGGATCACGCCGCAGGACGGCGCCGTCCTCGATCCGCCGGCGCCGCTGGTCGAGGCCACGATCTGCGGCCTGTCGGGCATGCGCGCCGGCGACGCGTGTCCGGTGCGGCGGCGCGAGCACGTGGCGCAGGATGCGGCGCAGATCGCTGGTGCGACGTGCGCCTGGCATCAGTCAGCCGATGGCGAGCTGGTCACACTCTGGCCCGATCGCTACCGCGCGTGGGCGCACGCGAACGGTCTGCGCTCGCCGCCGACCGTGACGCCGAGACGCGTGTCGCCCGACGGCGATGGCGATCGAGGCGGCGGCGCCGTCTTCGCGCCGCCGCGTGGCCGGCGTCGACGGCGGCGGCGATCCGCGGCCGCGTCGACGGCGACGCGCGGCGCGCGGCCTGCACGTCGCCCACCCGGCCGAGGGCACCGTGTTCCTGATGGATCCGACGCTGCGGCCCGAGTTCCAGGCGGTGCCGTTCCGCGCCGCCGGCGCCGGGCGGCGGACAGGTGTCGTGGACGGTGAACGGTCGCGACGTGGGGTCGTCCGACGCCGACGGCCGCCGTGCTGTGGCCGCTGCAGCGCGGGTCCCACGTCGCCGTCGTCCGGGATGCCCGCGGTCGAACGGCAACCGTCAGCTTCGTCGTGAAGTGACGGCACGACGCGCAGCGCCGCCTTACTTCTTCGCGCTGATCGCCGTCACGCTCGTCGCCGAGCGGACGAACATCGTGCCCTTCGACAACGCCGGCGTCGCCATCAGCAACTCACCCATCGAGTTCGTCGCCAGGAGCTTGAACGTGCGGCCAGCCTGGACGACCAGCATCTCGCCGTCTTCGTTCGACAGGTAGATCTTGCCGTCGGCGGCGACCGGCGAGGCGCTGAACCCGCTGCCGACGACCGTCCAGGCGCTGCCGGTAGATCTCGTCGCCGGTCTGCAGGTCGTAGGCATCGAACACGCCGTTGTTGGCCAGCACGTAGAGGATGCCCTGGTAGGCCAGCGGCGTCGGCATGTAGGAGCCACGGCCGGTCTTGCTCCAGGCGACGGCCGGACTGCTGGTCTGGCCGTCCGCCAGCGTCACGTCACCGCGGGCGCCGGCCTTGACCACGAAGATCGGCCGTTCGGGGGCGCGTCCGCTGCGAGACGATCAGCAGATCGCCGGCGGCGATCGGCGTCGGCGCGGTGATCTTCGAGCTGCGGCCGAGCCGCCACAGCTCCTTGCCGGTGCGCGGATCGTAGCCGCGCACGAAGTTCGACGCGTTGGTGACCAGCTCGGGGCCCTTCGACGTCGAGGCGATGGTCGGCGTCCCCCATGACGGCAGCTCGTCGCGGTCGGTCTTCCACACGATCGCGCCGGTCGCGCTGTCCAGGGCGACCAGGAACGAATCGGCCTGCGTGTCGCACTGCAGGATCACCAGATCGTTCCAGATGATCGGCGAGCTGGCGGTACCCCACTCGAACGTCGGGACGTCGTAGGCGCCGACGTCGAGGCGGCCGAGATCCGCCTTCCACAGCAACCTGCCCGTCAGGTCGTAGGCGTAGACGCCCTGCGAACCGAACGACGCCACGACGAGGCGTCCGTCGGTCGCCGGCGTGGCGCTGGCGTAGGTCGACTTGATGTGGCGCAGCTCGCGCGGCGGCCCCTCGATGGCCACGCGCTCCCACACGATCTTTCCGGACGCCGCGTCGAGCGCGTAGAGCATCCAGCGCTGCGGCGACCGATCGGTCGACGCGTCGCCGTCGCCGTAGAGGCCGGGCCGGAACGTCGCCTTGGGATCCGCGCTCACCGCGCTCGTGACGAACACGCGATCGCCCCAGACGATCGGGCTCGAGTGCGCGAGCCCGGGGATCGGCGTCCGCCAGCGGACGTGGTCGCCGGTCTTGGGATTCCACGTGTCGGGCAGCTGCTGGCCGTCGGCGACGCCGGACGCGAGCGCGCCGCGGAACGATGGCCAGCTGCCCGCCGCGGACGCGGACGGTTTCGCCGGCGGTTTCGCCAGCGCGGTGACGGCGATGAGGCGCGGCGGGATCGCGACGGTCTCGGAGGCCGGCCGCCAGACGCTGCGATCGAGGATCATGCGTCGCGGCTGGCAGGGATCCGCGACGACGGCGAACGCGAGGCCGCCGCCGCCGGTGTCCGCTCGATAGCGGCCCGCGGTCGCGCACGCCGGCGGGCCGGCCGCGGAGGTGAGCTCGAGCTCCGCGCCCGTCGATCCGCCAGCGGCCGCCGAGCTTCGGCCAGCCCTGACCGTCGAGCGTGAACGTCCCCGAGGGATCGAACCGCGCCGTGAAGGCGCCGAAGCGCAGCGGCTGCGTGGGCAGCGCGACGGACGGCGCCGGCGCGGCCTGCACCAGCGTTCCGAGAGAACGGCAAGCGGCTCCGGCAGCAGCATGCGAGTCTCCGTCGGAGGCCGGGGTCAGCGGATGCGGTCGAGCGGATGCGGTCGGCGATCGCGGCTCCCATGGCCGAGCACGACACCGTGGCTTCGCCGGGGAGCGCGATATCGGCGGTGCGGAGGCCGGCGTCGAGCGCGCGCTCGATCGCGGTCTCGATCGCCTGCGCCTCGGTCTCCAGCGTGAAGGCGTAGCGCAGCATCAGCGCGACCGAGCCGATCGTGCCGATCGGGTTGGCGACGTTGCGCCCGGCCAACGTCGGCGCCGAGCCGTGGATCGGTTCGTAGAGGCCGGGGCCGTCGCCGAGGCTCGCCGACGGCAGCATGCCGAGCGAGCCGGCGATGGCGCCGGCTTCGTCGGACAGGATGTCGCCGAACAGGTTCTCGGTCACCACCACGTCGTAGCGGCGCGGATCGAGGGCCAGGTTCATGGCGAACGCGTCGACGTACTGGTGTTCGAGCGTCACGTCGGGATACGCCTGCGCCACCTTGGTGATCGTCGCCCGCCACAGCTGCGACGTCTCGAGGACGTTGGCCTTGTCGACCGACAGCACCTTGCGGCGCCGCCCGCGCGCGATGTCGAAGGCGTATTTGCTGACGCGCTCGACCTCGGCCGGCGTGTAGCGCATCGTATTGAAGCCTTCGGAGCCATCGGCCGCCAGGCCGCGCGGCTCGCCGAAGTAGAGCCCGCCGAGCAGCTCGCGGACGATCACCAGGTCGGCGCCGGCGACCCGCTCCGGCTTGAACGGCAGGACGTCGTGCAGCGAGGCGAAGGCCTTGGCCGGGCGCAGGTTGGCGTAGACGCCCAGCCCCTTGCGCAGCGCCAGCAGGCCGGTCTCGATCTTCTCGGCCCGCGGCAGGTGATCGAACGCCGGATCGCCGACCGCGCCGAGGATGCACCGCGTCGCTCGCCCGGCAGGCGGCCAGCGTCTCCGGCGGCAGCGCCGGCTGGCCGGCCCGCAGCGCCGCCGCGCCCATCAGGTGCGAGGTGGTGGTGAAGGTGCGGCCGTAGCAGCGGCCGACGGCGTGCAGGACGTCGACGGCGGCGGCGACGACCTCGGGGCCGACGCCGTCACCGGGGATCAGGGCAATGTTCACAGGCGGATGATACCGGGAGGGGCCGCTTCAGGCGGCGCGATGCGCTCGCCGCGCGGGTTCGGAACTGGTGGTGCCGGGCTCTAGGGGCGAGTCACGGCCGGCGCCGGCGCGTCCTGGCTGGCGCGCACGGCCTCGACGATGGCCACCATCTCGGCGTCCGACACGTGCTTCTGCCGATCGGCCAGCTCGGTCATCTGCTTGTAGACGCGATCCAGCTCGAACTTCGACAACGCGAGACCGAGCTCCTCGCAGCGCTTCTGGACGGCGTGGCGGCCGGAGTGCTTGCCCAGCACCAGCGTCGACTTGGGGACGCCGACGTCCTCGGCGTTCATGATCTCGTAGGTGCGGCGATCCTTCAGCATCCCGTCCTGGTGGATGCCGGCCTCGTGGGCGAAGGCGTTGCGGCCGACGATCGCCTTGTTGGCCTGCACCGCCTGCCCGGTGAGCTTCGTCAGGAGCTGGCTGCTCGGGTAAATCTCGCGGGTCACGATGCCGGTCGTGAAGGTGGCACGATCGTGCCGCACGTGCGACACCATCACGACCTCCTCGAGCGACGCGTTGCCGGCCCGCTCGCCGATGCCGTTGATCGTGCACTCGACCTGGCGCGCCCCGGCCCGGATCGCGGCCAGGCTGTTGGCGACGGCCAGCCCGAGGTCGTCGTGGCAGTGCGTGCTGAAGATCGCCTTGGACGCGTTCGGCACCGCCGCGATGATGGCGTGGAAGAACTCCTCGATCTCGTCCGGCGTGCAGTAGCCGACCGTGTCCGGCAGGTTGATCGTCGTCGCACCGGCCTCGATGACGGCTTCGACGACCTGATAGAGGAAGCCCACGTCGCTGCGGGTGGCGTCCTCGGCCGAGAACTGCACGTCGTCGGTGAAGCCGCGCGCCCGGGTGACCGCCGCGACGGCCCGCTCGAGGCACTGCTCGCGCGTGATCCGCAGCTTGCGCTCCAGATGCAGGTCGGAGGTGGCGATGAAGGTGTGGATGCGGCTGCGGGCCGCGGGCTCGAGGGCCTTGCCGGCGGCGTCGATGTCGCCCGGAGCGCAGCGCGCGAGCGCCGCGATGACGGGCCGTCTGACTTCCGTGGCGACGCGCCGGACCGATTCGGCGTCGTCCTGCGACGCGATCGGGAAGCCGGCCTCCATGATGTCCACGCCCAGGGCGTCGAGCTGTCGAGCCAGCTCGCAGCTTCTCGTCGACGCGCATCGAGAAGCCGGGCGCTTGCTCGCCGTCGCGGAGGGTGGTGTCGAAAACGACGACCGCAGGGTCGGCCATGCTTCGTAGTAAACGCCCCGCCTCGACGGTTAGTCAAGATTATAATCTTTACCGTTGCATAATCGGCTAGAATGAACTGGACCATGGATCTGGCCGAGCTGCAGGTCTTCCTGACGGTCGCCTCCGAGCGAAGCTTTTCCCGAGCCGCGGCCCGGCTCCATCGCACCCAGCCTGCGATCAGCCAGGCCGTCAAGCGCCTCGAGGACGACCTCGGCGAGCGCCTGTTCGACCGCTCCGCCAAGGACGGCAAGCTCACCGAGGCCGGCCGGGTCCTGCTGGACTACGCGCAGCGGCTGATGCGCCTGGCCGAGGAAGCCGACTCGGCCGTCCGCGACCTGCGCGACCTGCAGCGGGGGCGCGTCCTGGTCGGCGCCAACGAAGCCGCGGTCCACGTCCTGCTGCCGCTCCTCGAGCACTTCCGCCGCCAGTTCCCGCGCATCCAGATCGACATCCGCCGCGTGCCGTCGCGGCAGATCGGCGTCGAGGTGCTGCAGCGCAGCCTCGATTTCGGCATCCTGTCGTTCCCGCCGGCCGAACGCGGCCTCGGCGCCATCACGCTGGGCTCGGACGAGCTGGTCGTGCTGATGGCCCCGGCGCACCCGCTGGCCGGACGCAAGCAGGTCTCGATGAGCGAGCTCGGCGAGCAGGACGTCATCGCCCACAACGAGGCGTCGCCGGCCCGCGAGAAGGTGCTGCGGCTGTTCGAGCAGCGGCACGAGAAGCTGAACATCACCGTCGCGCTGCCCAGCCTCGACGGCATCAAGCGCGCCGTCGAGATGAACCTCGGCGTCGCGCTGCTGCCGCGACGCTGTGCCGTCACCGAGCTGGCGCGCGGCACGCTGGTCGCCACCACGGTCCCCCAGCTCCGGCTGCCCCGCCACCTTCGGCTGATCTACCGGCAGACCGGCGAGCTGTCGCACGCGGCCCAGCAGTTCCTGGCGGTCGCCAAGAAGCACGAGCAGGCCGAGACGGTGGCAGAGGCGACGACCGTCGACGAGCCGGTCGCCTGACGCCGCCGCGGCCAGCCAGGCACGGGACCGGACGCCGATTCAGGCCGATTCCCGCTCCCTGCCTGGGCGGCTGTCCTCGCGCATGGAACAGCCGGTGGCGGAAACTGCACCGATCGTGAGAAATATTGCGATCCCGGTCTGGCACGGGAGTTGATTCATCCGGCGCAGGAGAGTCCCATGATGTCCTCACGAATCGTCACCGGAGCGTTCCTCGTCGGCGTGCTCGCCGTCTCACCCGTGTTCGCCCAGAACGCCCGTGCCCGCGGTGAACAGAGCGATCGGGGCGGGGATCGCGGCAATCGCGGCGGCGGTGGCGACCGCGGCGGGGACCGTGGCAACCGCGGCGGCGGTGGTGAGCGGCGCGGCGGCGAAAGCCCGCGCACCTACCAGCGCGCCCCCGATCGGGCGCCGGCCCGTTCCTACGTCGGCCGGTCGAACGAAGGTCGGCGCAACGAGGCTCCCCGGCAGTACACGGCGCCGCGCCAGTCCGACGCCCGCCGGAACGACGCGCCGCGACGGTACGACGCACCGCGAGCCTACGACAGCCGCCGCTACAACGCGCCGCGCCAGTACACGTCGCCGCGCGCCTACGACTACAACCGCCGCGCCTACTCCCGTCCGGGCTACGCGCCGCGCCGTGACCCCTACTACCGCAGCGGCTCGGCCTACCGTGGCTACAACTCGCGGGGCTACAACAGCTACAGCCGGCGCTACGTCTACGGCGGCTATCGTGGCGTGTATGGCTACGGCAACGGCTATCGCCGCAACCGCATCGTGACCATCGCGCCGTGGCGGCCGTACCACTACCGCCCGCGCTTCGGCATCGGCGTCTACTACGGGGCCGGCGGCGTCTACGACTACGGCTACACCCCGAGCTACTTCTACGATCCGCTGCCGGGCCACACCTATGGTGGCGTGCGCATCACCGAGGCGCCCCGGGACGCCCAGGTGTTCGCGGACGGCTACTACGTCGGCATCGTCGACGACTTCGACGGCGTCTTCCAGCACGTGAACCTCGAGCCCGGCCAGCACCGCATCGAGGTCCGCGTCGCCGGGGTCGAGCCGATTTCGTTCGACGTCTACGTCCAGCCGGGCCGCACCATCACGCTGCGGGCCGACGACTACGACGACGGCTACGTCGAGAGCGCGGACGGCTACTGAGGCCGCCGCCGGGCAGACCAACGACGCAGGCCAAGCACGCTCGGCACGGCCGGCTCCCTCGCGGGGCCGGCCGTTTCTGCGTACGACCCTACGGCTCGGCGGGCCAGCCGGGCGCCGCCCCCCTCCAGCCCCGCCATTCCGTGCCATCCCGGGCCCGGTTTCGTGCCGAACGGGCCCCCGGGGTAACCTGACAGGTGATGTTCCGCCGCACCGACGACCTCCGCATCACCGACGTCCGTCCGCTGATTCCGCCGGCCATCCTGCTGGAGGAGATCCCAGTCAGCGAGCGCGCCTCGAACGTGGTGGCCAACGCCCGGACCGCCATCGCCGGCGCCATCGACGGCCGCGATCCCCGGCTCGTCGTCGTGACCGGTCCGTGCTCGATCCACGACCAGAAGGCGGCGCTCGAGTACGCCAACCGGCTGCAGCGCCTGGCGACGCGCTACGCCGACCAGCTGATCCTCGTGATGCGGACCTACTTCGAGAAGCCGCGGACGACGGTCGGCTGGAAGGGCTTCATCAACGACCCCGACCTCGACGAGAGCTTCCACATCAACAAGGGGCTGCGCCTCGCGCGCCAGCTCCTGCTCGACGTCAACGACATGGGGCTGCCGACCGGGTCCGAGTTCCTCGACACCCAGATCCCGCAGCACATCGCCGACCTGACGTCGTGGGTGGCGATCGGGGCCCGCACCACCGAGAGCCAGGTGCACCGCGAGCTGGCCTCCGGCCTGTCGATGCCGGTCGGCTTCAAGAACGGCACCGACGGCAGCATCAAGACCGCGGTCGACGCCGTGCTGTCGGCCCGCACCGGCCACTGGTTCCCGTCGGTCACCAAGCAGGGCGTCTCGGCGATCTTCCAGACCACCGGCAACGAGAGCTGCCACGTGATCCTCCGCGGCGGCAGCCGCACCGGTCCGAACTACCACGCCGCCAACATCGCCGAGCTGAGCCAGACGCTGGCCAAGCAGGGTCTCCGCCAGAGCGTGATGATCGACTGCTCGCACGGCAACAGCGAGAAGGATCACCGGCGCCAGGGTGCCGTGGCCGCGGATGTCTGCCAGCAGGTCGCGGGCGGGTCGTGGCACATCTTCGGCATCATGCTCGAGAGCCACCTGGTCGAAGGCCGTCAGGACTACGTCCCCGGCCGCGACGCGGTCTACGGCCAGAGCATCACCGACGCCTGCATCTCGCTGGAGCAGACCGAGCCGCTGCTCGAGCAGCTGGCCAAGTCGCAGCAGCTGCGCGGGTCGACCGTTCCCGCCTAGCCGCGAGCGACACTCCCGGATCGGTCGCACTCGATGGCCGACACGCCCGCCACCCGCTCCGACGGCTTCGCGCTCGCGCCGCCGATCGAGCCGATGCTGGCCAAGCTCGCCGAGGCGCTGCCGGCTCGGGTCCGTTCCTCTTCGAGCCGAAGTGGGACGGCTTCCGCGCCATCGTCTTCCGCGGCGACGCCGACGTCTTCATCCAGAGCCGCGATCTGCGGCCGCTCGATCGCTACTTCCCCGAGCTGCACGCGCTGCTGCTGACGGCGCTCCCGCCCGGCTGCGTCGTCGACGGCGAGATCGTCATCGCCGGCCCGGACGGCCTCGACTTCGATCGCGCTGCAGCTGCGCCTGCACCCGGCCGCCTCGCGCGTCGCCAAGCTCGCCGCCGAGACGCCGTCGGCGTTCGTGGCCTTCGATCTGCTGGCGGTCGGCGGCGAAGACATCCGCGAGCGGCCGCAGCACGAGCGCCGCGCGCGGCTCGAGCGGCTGCTCGCAGACGGCCGCGCCGCCGCTGCACCTGACGCCGATGACGCGCGACCGCGCCGCTGGCGGCCGAGTGGCTCGAGCGCTTCGAAGGCGCCGGCCTCGACGGCGTGATGGCCAAGCCGATCGACGCGACCTACCAGCCGGGCAAGCGCGCGATGCTCAAGATCAAGCACGCGCGCACCGCCGACTGCGTCGTCGCCGGCTTCCGCTGGCACAAGAGCGGCGACGATCGCGTCGGATCGCTGCTGCTCGGTCTCTACGACGATCGCGGCCGCCTGCAGCACGTCGGCGTCACCTCGGCGTTCACGATGGCGGTGCGCCAGGAGCTGGCCGAGGAGCTGGCGCCGCTGCGCGTCGGCGCGCTCGACGGGCATCCGTGGCGCGACTGGGCGGCGGCGTCAGGGCGAGTCCGGCCGCATGCCGGGCGGCCAGAGCCGCTGGAGCGCCGGCAAGGATCTGTCCTGGGAGCCGCTGCGGATCGAGCGCGTCTGCGAGGTGAAGTACGACCACCTGCAGGGCGATCGCTTCCGCCACGCGACGGTCTTCCAGCGCTGGCGCCCCGACAAGCCGCCGGCCGACTGCCGCTACGACCAGCTCGAGGTCACGACTCCGTACGAGCTCGCGAAGGTCTTCGGCGCGGCTGGCGCGGCGATAGCCTTCTGCCAGTCCTCGGCCAGCGGATCCTCGTTCGGGTCGAGCGCCTCCTGCGGCGGGCGCTCCGGCTCGGGGACGTGCTGCAGGTTGACGCGGATCCGCGTCCACGTCTGGAAGCGGCCGCGCATCGCGTCGACCAGGACGTCGGCCGGCTGCGAGATGGGACGCCGCCGCCGGGTGTCGCGCCTTCCAGCGTTCGAGGCCGGCCAGCGCGTCGTCCTTGGCGCGGGCCCGCGCGATCTCGAGGAGCGGCTTGGTGCTGGTGCGACGGCCGGTCGGCTTCGCTGACGCCGGCGGTTCCGGCTCGGCTTCGCGACGACGACGCGGCGGAGCGGCGCTTGCGTCGTTGCGCGACGCGGCGCGTCGGCTTGCGCGCGCGGGACGGCGCGACGCGCGACGGCTCGCCCGCCTGCTTGCGGTAGTGCGGCGGCCACGGCGCGTCGCCCAGGCCTTCCGTCTCGTCGCGCTCCGACAGCTCGAGCAGCGCCTCGAGCGAGCAGGGCCGCTCGTCGATGCCGGCATGCCGATCGCCGATCGCGGCAAAGCGGGCGGGCATCGTCCGCAGCGTGAAGTCGCGCGGATCGCACTCGCGGATCTCGTCCCACGTCAGCGGCGCCGACACGCGCGCGTCCGGCTTCGGCCGCACCGAGTAGGCGCCGGCCACGGTGCGGTCCTTGGCGTTCTGGTTGTAGTCGAGGAAGACGCCGTGCCGCTCTTCCTTCCACCACTTGCTGGTCGCCAGGCCCGGCGCGCGGCGCTCGACGTCGCGGGCCAGCGCGAGCGCGGCGCGCCGGACCTGATCGAAGGTCCAGCGGCGTTCGATCCGGATCGACACGTGGATGCCGCGCGAGCCCGACGTCTTCGGCCAGCCGATCAAGCCGAGGTCGGCGAGTGCCGTCTGCACCACGCCGGCGACCTGCTGGATCTGCGGCCACTCGACGCCGGGCACCGGATCGAGGTCGACGCGCAGCTCGTCGGGGTGATCGAGATCGTCGGCGCGCACCGGGTGCGGATGCAGCTCGAGGCAGGCGAGGTTGGCCATCCACACGAGCGCGGCCGCGTCGCGCGGCACGACTTCCTCGGCGGTCCGGCCGGACGGGAAGTGCAGCGACACGACGTCGATCCAGTCGGGTCGCGAGTCGGGGGCGCGCTTCTGGTAGAAGAACTCGCCGCCGATCCCGTTCGGGTAGCGGACGAGCACGTTGGGCCGGCCGCCGGCCGCGCGCAGCGCGCCGTCGGCGACAGCGCAGGTAGTAGTGCGCCAGATCCAGCTTCGTGATCCCGGCCTCGGGGAACAGGATCTTGCGCGGGTTGGTGACCGCGACCTCACGGCCGTCGATGGTCAGGACTTCGCGTTCGTCGGTGCTGGCCATGGCCCCAGGAACGTGCGGACGCGATCCAGTTCAGCGTCGAGCTCCGTCGTGAAGCTCGCGTCGGTCGGACGGCCGGCGGCAAAAGCCGACCTCGTGCTGCAGGGCGCCGTCGCGCACCGCGAGGTTGGCCCAGCCCACCACGCGATCGCGCCACAGCATCGGCAGCGCGTAGTAGCCGAGCTTCCGCTTCGCCACCGGCGTGTAGGCCTCGAAGCGATACGGCCAGCCCCAGAATAGTTCGAAACGGCGGCGATCCCACACGACCGGATCGAAGGGCGCGAGCAGGCGGACGCGATCGTCGACGGAGGCGCGTTCCGGGCGTTCGCCGGACGGCCAGTACCAGTCGACGCCGTCGATGCGCGCCTGCGCGAGACGGGCCTTGGCGCGCGCCAACGCGGCCTTGAGATCGGCGCGCCACTGCGGGGCGCCGTAGCGGAGACGGGCGATCACGAAGAACAGGCTGAGCCGTGGCAGCGGCGCATAGAGCGACGACCACGACGTCGACCAGGGCATCGATCCGGGCCGCACGCTCGGCACGGGTCGCCGGCGGATCGCCGTGCGCGTGCACGGCGTAGAGGCGGATGCCGGCGTCGCGGCGGACGACGCGCAGGGCGCCGTGGTAGTGCAACAGGTCGAGGTGGTGCGTCGTCGCGCTCGACGATCCGCCCCAGTAGTTGGTGACGCGGCCGCGCGCGAAGTGCGCGTCGACGTCGCGCGGGTGAACGGTGCCGCGCTCGCGCACGAAGGCGAGGAGCTCCTGCGACTGGCGGGCCCGGCCGCCGGAGAAGCGCCCGACGACGCGGCGCGGGTGCATCAGCGCCTGGACCCGCGGCGTGACGAAGCCGTAGTTGATGAAGACGTCCTCGGCGACGTCGAGCGACGGATACCGCCGCTCGAGATCGCCGGCGCGGTAGCGCGTGACGCGGTGCCGCAGGATCAGGTCCTGGGCTCGCGCCGGGGCGCGGATGGGATCCGCCTGCACGAAGCCGAGCCGATCGACCGCGCGCGGCAGCGTCGTCGGCCGGAACAGGCTGCGGGCGACGGCGAAGCGGCGCAAGTCGTCGAGTGTCACCGCAGCCATCGCCGTTTCTGCCAGTTGCTCGGAGCTTGCTCGGAGCACTGCTCGGAGCATGCTCCGAGCACGGGGCTCCACAGTACTCAGAAACCGCGTACGTAGGGGAGGCGGGCGGCGACGGCTTCGGTTTCCGCGCCGGCGGCGAGCAGCTGGCCGGTGGCGTCCCAGTCGCCGGAGAGGAAGGCCTCCTGGACCGACTTGGGCAGGCGCGCCGACACCGTTCGCCCGTTGCGGGTCACCGTCAACGCCTGCACGTCGACCACCGTCGGCGCCGCCGGCTCGCGCTCGGCCTCGGCGATCAGCCAGTCCGCGTCAGCCGGATCGACCGTCAGGCACGGCATGCCGATCGCCAGCGAGTTGCCGAAGAAGATCTCCGAGAAGGACTCGCCGACGACGGCCTGGATGCCCCAGCGCCGCAGCCCCTGCGGGGCGTGCTCGCGCGAGGATCCGCAGCCGAAGTTGCGGTTCACGACCAGGATCGAGGCGCCGGCGAAGCGCGGGTCGTCGAACGGGTGGGCGCTGCCCTGCCGGGTCGCGGCGGCGCGGTCGTCCTCGAAGACGTGCCGCTCCAGCCCCTCGAAGCTGATCGCCTTCAGGAAGCGCGCCGGCATGATCCGGTCGGTGTCGATGTCCTGTCCGGCGACGGGCACGACGGTGCCCTCGAGCCGGACGATGCGGGTGATCGGGGTGGTCGGAACGGACATCAAAGCCATTGTAAGTCGGCATAGTAAGATCGGGGCCGCATGCGGGCCGTCATCCTCGGCGCTTCCGCGCTCGCCTTGTGTCTGGCGGGCAGCCCTCGGCGCGCTGCACGCCGCCGACGCACCGGTCGTCACCGTCGCGGTCCTCCGCGGCGACGGCATCCTCATTCCCGATCGGCACCCGCGTCGGGATCCAAGTGGTCCCACACGTGGCCGGTCCCGATCAAGGCCGCGGACGTCCCGCTCGCGCTCGACGGCATCCCGAAGCGCTGGTGGGGCAAGCCGGGCGCCCATCACGACGTGGCACGCGTGGCAGATCGACGGCACCGCGTCGGACATCGCCGTCGAGCGGCCGACCTGGTATCTCGCCCACTGCCAGCAGGGCGTCGGGCTGAAGACGTCGCTCACCGGCCGGCCGCCGCTGCCACCGCCGACGACGCAGCCGTATCCGAAGCTGGGGCTGGCCTCGTCGGCGCCGCTCACCTTCCGGCGCATCGAGCCGGTCGATCAGTCGGATCGCATGTGGCTGCCGATCGCGAACAAGGTCGACGCCGCGATGAAGATCGCCGAGGACGGCATGACGGGCACCAACGTCATGAACCTGCAAGGGTCCGTCCGGCACCCGACGCCGCCAGCCGAGCGCGCCAAGGTGCGCGACCCGTGTCGAGGCGCTCTATCGGCTCGCCCTGAATGGCGGGCGCGTCCTCTACTACGTGGAAGCGACCAAACGGTACGGCATGCCGCCGATGCCGGCGGACAAAGCCGCCAAGGTCGCCGACACCGCAGCGGGGCTGCTCGGTGATGACGTTCGGGAACGGGTTCTTCCTCGTCGACTCCGACGGTGTCGTCCCCGCGCCGACCCTGCGGGTGACCCTGTCGTCGTGCGACTACGACGCGGTGTCGCTGATGCTGCCGCTCGGCGCGATTGTCGACGGGCGCCAGCCGACGTGGATCGGCCAGGTCACCGGCTGGGACTACGAATCGTTCGTCGGGTTCCAGTGGGATGCCGAGCGGGCGGCGATCGCCGAGGTGTTCGCCACCCGCGGCGGCTGGTGCGCCGACGCCGACTAGTCGTCTCAGCCGGTCGGCGACCGGTGACAGCACCTTGCGCACGTCGACGACTTCGCCGGCGAGCGCCGCCGCCGCCACCATCGCCGGGCTCATGAGCAGCGTGCGGCCGGTCGGACTGCCCTGGCGGCCCTTGAAGTTGCGGTTCGACGACGAGGCGCACACCTCGGCGCCCTGCAGCTTGTCCGGGTTCATGCCCAGGCACATCGAGCAGCCGGCGCCGCGCCATTCGAAGCCGGCGTCGCGGAAGATCTGATCGAGCCCTTCGGCGACGGCCGCCTTGGCCACGCCCTGCGAGCCCGGCACGACCAGCCCGCGCACGCGCGACGAGATCGTGTGGCCCTTGACGATCGACGCCGCCTCGCGCAGATCCGACAGCCGCGAGTTGGTGCACGAGCCGATGAAGGCGACGTCGATCGGCGTGCGCCTCGATCTTCGCGCCGGCCGCGAAGCCCATGAACGTCGAGGGCGTCGACGATGCCCTGGCGCTCGCCCGCGTCGACGTCGTTCGGCGACGGCATGCGGCCGCTGACGCCGATCGACTGGCCGGGGTTGACGCCCCACGTCACGATCGGCTCGAGCGCGCTGCCGTCGATCGTCACCCGATCGTCGTAGCGCGCGTCGGCGTCGGACGCCATGCTCTTCCACCAGGTCCTGGCGCGGCCGAAGGCGTCGCCCTGCGGCGCGAACGGACGGCCTTCGAGGTAGGCCGCCGTGATGTCGTCGGGGTTGACGTAGCCGACGCGCGCGCCGCCCTCGATCGACATGTTGCACATCGTCATCCGCTCGTCCATCGACATGCGATCGACGACCGCGCCGCCGTACTCGTAGGCGAAGCCGACGCCGCCCTTCACGCCGAGCTGACGGATGATCTCGAGGATCACGTCCTTGGCGTAGACGCCGGGCGCGAGCGTGCCGGTCACGTCGATGCGGCGGACCTGCAGCGGCTCCATCGCCAGGCACTGCGACGCCAGCACGTCGCGCACCTGCGACGTGCCGATGCCGAAGGCGACCGCGCCGAAGGCGCCATGCGTCGACGTGTGCGAGTCGCCGCAGGCGATCGTCATGCCCGGCTGCGTCAGGCCGAGCTCGGGGCCGATGACGTGGACGATGCCCTGGTTGCCGTGCGACAGATCCCACAAGGGGATGCCGAAGTCGCGGCAGTTGCGCTCGAGCGCCGACATCATCGCCTCGGCCATGCCGTCCTTGAAGGGCCGGACGATGTCGCGGGTCGGGATGATGTGGTCGACGGTGCCGAACGTCCGCGACGGGAACCGCACCTTCCAGCCGCGCTGCCGCAGCTCGTCGAAGGCCTGCGGGGTCGTCACCTCGTGAATCAGGTGGAGGCCCACGAAGAGCTGGGTCTGACCGGTTGGCAGGATGCGGACGGTGTGCGCATCCCAGACTTTCTGGAGGAGCGTGGCTGCCATGGACGTCTGCCGATTGTATCGCTCCTAGCGCCGCTGGGCGGCCTGGTAGAGGGCCATGACCCAGCCGGGAACCTCCGGATCCGCGCTGAAACTGGAGCTTGGAGCGATGGTTCGAGACCAGCGGAACAGCCAGCTCGGGCCCGTGATCCGCCGACGTAGACGTCCGGCGTGGCGTAGGCCGGATCCTGCATCGCCTCGTCCAGCGTAATGAAACGATAACCGCGACGCTCACCATGCGCCAGCAGCGCGTCCAGGTGTCGGCGTTGATGGCCATCGTGTGGATCAGCAGCGTCTGCGGCACGTCGTCGCGGCCGAACAGCTCGCGGGCCTTGGCTCTCGGCGAACGCGGTGACCGCCGGCTGTGGGCCAGGTAGCTCTCCGCGAGCTTCGCCCGGCCGGGCGGCGTCGGCCCTGACGTAGCCCACGTCAAGAGGTAGTCGCTGTTCTCGATCGTGTGCGGGCATCACGGTGTAGCCGCGCGCCGCGAGACCGCGGGTGATGCGCGTCCTGCTTCTCGGCGTGTCGCCGGTGTGCGTGTCATCGGATGGCGGAAGTAGAGCGTGTACGGCCGCCGCTTCTCGCATCACACGCTGCGTGACCACCTCGCCCTTGGCGATGTCCGCGAGGTAGGCCTCCACCGTCAGCGCGTTCGCGTCGGGGTGGGAGTAGCCGTGATTGCCGAGGACGTGGCCGGCGTCAACCCACTGCTTCAGCAGGGCGACGCGCGCGGCGCGCTCGTCCGCGGTCGGCGCCTCGAGCTTGTCCTCGTTGACGACCCGACGGTCGGAACGCGATGCTTCGCGCAGGGCCGCCAGCATGGCGTCGGTGCCGCGCCGTGCCGGCGGCAGGTAGCGCGGCGCGCCGCTGATGGTTCCACGGGCAGGTCGTCGATCGTCACGGCCATCCGTCGCACGGGCGCGGCCGGCTGTTGCCCGGCCGGGATGGTCGTCAGCGCAGCAGGAGGGAGAGCGCCAGCAGCGGCGGTACGCATGCCCTCATGCTAGCCGAGCCTCGCATCCCGGCCGCCCCTCAGCGGCTCCTGCGCGTCAGAACCGCCACTGCAGCCGCACCGCACGCTCCTGCCGGTCGGCCCGGATGGCGACGGCAACCGGGATCGCGGCCGGCCGCTTGCCCTTGTGCAGCTTGTCGATCACCCAGCCGGTGCCGGCGCCGATGCCGGCGCCGAGACCGGCGTACATGGCATACGTCGGCGCCTCAGCGGGGGCGTCGCACAGGTCGTGGCATTGCGCGTAGAGCGCGCCGGTCACCAGCACGCCGCCGATGGCGCCCAACGCCGCGCCGATGGCGATGCCGTTGCCGACCGGATCGTCGTAGCGCTCGGTCGCCGGCTGCGCCGGGGCGGACTGTGCCGCCACTGGCGCGGCGGTCAGGCAGGCGGAGGCGAGGGTCAGCGCGAGGAGCGTCGTGGCGGCGCGGGGAACGCCGGCAATGCGGAACGGGTCGGAAGAGAAGCTGCGGGGCATCGGTCACCTCTGCCCGCCAATGCGCGACCCGCGCGACGGTCGGCTCACGACAGCGCCGCGACCGGGCCTGCGAGGCAGGGCCCGGCCGTGGCGCGTGCGGGTCGGGACCGACTCTAGCGCTGCCGGGCGCCGCCGGCCGCCGCGGCCGGTCGCGGGCTGCCGTCGAGGTGCGACGCCATCTCGCGATCGACGACGAGGCTGGCGGCCGGGTCCGCACCTTCCACCAGCATGGAGAAGCGGCGCCCGACCGCGGCCGGGAAGGCGCGCGCCAGCGGCACGTCGAGACGCGCCCCCGCCGCCACCGGGAACGACGCGGACACCTCGACGCCGTCCTCGAACAGCAGCGTCACGGTGACGTCGGTGGCCGCACCGCGGTTGGAGACGGCCAGCGTCGTCGTCGCCGACGCGATCGCCGCCGAGCTCGCCTTCGGCCAGCAGCCAGCGTGGCGCGACCGCGGCCGGCGGCGTCACTCGCCTCCACCGAAGCGGCGCGCCGCCTGCGTGACGCCGCTGCGCGGCTCGGCCGAGCCCGGCGTCCGTGACGTAGAGCGTGCGCTCGACGACGATGGGCGCGCCGTCGAGGCTGCGTGATCTCGGCCGCGACCTCGGCGGCTGCCAGCGACGGCTCCTCGCGATCGACCCAGATGGTCGAGCGGCTGTGCGCGGCGACGGTGTGGGTGCGGACGATCGGCGAGCCGCCCTCGGCCGGCAGGTAGCGGACCTGGACGCGCGTGTCGGCGTCACCGGGGTTCGAGCACGAGGTAGAACAGCTCGAACGGCCCCGCCGTCGACGCCCTCGGCGAAGCGACCACGTCGTCGACGGCTCGTCGATGGCGGTCGCGACGCTGGTCGCCCGACCGGCCGGATCGAGCGTGACCAGCCGGTCGAGCGCGACGGCGCGATCCGACTCGAGGACGGTCGAGAACGACGTGCCGGCGAGCTCCGGCACGGTGCTCAGATCGACGGTCCGGCGAGACCGCGCCGGAACGTCGACCGGCCGCCGGGTCGTCGTGCCGTCCGCGGCCATGAACGTCAGCAGCGACCCGGGCGTCGCCCTCCTCGGGATTGGCGATCGCCAGCCGCGTGTGCATCTGGTCGCTCTCGATCCCTTCGGCCAGGTAGCGCCGGATCGCGCCGCGCGGATGCGAGCCGGCGGCGAGCTCGGCGGCGTTCGTCACGCCGTCTCCGTCCGGATCGCCCGACGCACCGTCGTCGCCGGCCTCGGACGACGCGTCGAGGCCGAAGCGCGTTTCCCACTCGGTCGGCAGTCCGTCGCCGTCTTCGTCGTCCGCGCGATCCGCAGCGGGCGCGTCGATGGCGGCAGCATCGATGGCCGTCGCCCTCGGCCGCCAGGGCTTCCGCGGTCGTGCTGTCGGCGGACGCGTCGTCGCTCTCGAGGCTGCGTGCGCTCGACAGCGTCTCCGTCGGCGTCGACGCCGACGTCAGGGCGGTCGCCGCGCCGGACGCCGTGTAGGTGAAGCCACGCGGCGTGTAGGCGGTCTGGCCGTTCGGGTTGCGGACCTGCACGGTGTAGCCGCCACGCGGGCAGCGCCGGCGTCCGCGCCGTCAGGCGCGTCGAGCTCACGAACGTGACGCCCGTCGCCGGCCGTGCCGCCGATCAGGATGGACGCCCCCGACACGAAGCCGGTGCCGCGTCACCGTGATCGAGCGTGCCGCCGGTGGTCGGCCCGCTCAGCGGCGACACCGACGTCGCGGTCAGCGTCGTGCTCGGCGGAGGCGGCGTCGAGCTGCCGGTGTAGGTGAAGCCGCGCGGCGTGTTGGCGGTCTGGCCGTTCGGGTTGCGCACCTGCACGGTGTAGCCGCCACGCGGCCTTCGCCGGCGTCTCGCGCCGTCAGGTGCGTCGAGCTGACGAACGTCACGCCCGTCGCCGGCGTGCCGCCGATCAGGATGGACGCGCCCGAGACGAAGCCGGTGCCACTCACCGTGATGACCGTGCCGCCGGTGGTCGGCCCGCTCAGCGGAGACACCGACGTCGCGGTCAACGTGCCGGTCGAGGTGCCGGTGTAGGTGAACGCGCCAGCCCGCGTCGCCGAACGCCCGTCCGGATTGGTGACCACGACGTCCCTGGCGCCGGCGGTACCGGCTGGCGTCCGCGCCGTGACCCGCGTGCTGCTCGCGACGGCCACGCTGGTCGCGGCCACGCCGCCCACGCGCACGGTCGCCCCGGCCACGAAGTTCGTCCCCGTCAGGGTGATGGTCGTGCCTCCAGCGGTCGGTCCCGACGCCGGCGACACCGACGTCAACGTCGGCGACGGCGTGGTCGGCGTCCCCGGCACGCGTGTAGGACACCTGCGCCGACGGCGCGCTCGTCTGGCCCGGCGTGTTGTAGGCCACGACGCGGAAGTAGTAGGTCACCCCCGGCTGGAGCCCGGTGAACTGCCGGCTGGTGACCCGGCCGACGTCGATGGTCGTCGCTGGGACTGCCGGACACGGTGCCGTACTGGACGCGGTAGCCGGCGAGGTTGCTTTCCGTGTTCGCGTTCCACACCAGCGTCTGCGCTGACAGCGTCGCCGAGCACGCCAGCACCGCCAGGACGACGAGGAACGCGAGCACACGTAGGACGGGGGTCTTGAAGCGAGCCATTTCACGGCGCCCTAGGGCAACCGCCGTGCCCCGGCGCGTGTGCGGCACGCATCAGACCTCGACGACTGCGGATAACGAGGCGGCCATGTGCCCGATGCGCACACCAGTGCACGCCGGTGCGCATGACGAAATTTGTCCGGAACGCTCCGATTCTGTCGGCAGCTCGACGGCAACAGCGGGCATGTGCGCAGCCGCGATTGCAAGGGCAAACGAACGGCCGGGCACGCCTGAGCGTGTCCCGGCCGCTATCGAGCCGAGCGATGTGGCGTGCGGTTACCGCAGCCGGGTCGCCGCGCCGTCGGCGCCGGCCGTGCGCGTCGCACCGGCCGCCTGCCAGAAGATCGCGCGATCGACGACCAGGCTGGCCGCCGGATCGACGCCCTCGACGAGCACCGAGAAGCGACGACCGTCCGCCGCCGGGAAGGCCTGCTGCGAGCGGCACGTCGAAGCGGGCGCCCGGCGGCGACCGGGAACGTGGCCGACACCTCGGCGCCATCCTCGAACAGCAGCGTGACCGCCACGTCGGTCGCCGCACCCGGTTGAACAGCGCGACGGTCGTCATCGCCTGGCGCGCGCCGCCGAGCTCGGCTTCGGCCAGCAGCCAGCGGGCCGCGCCCGTCGGTCGTGCCGCTGCCGCTGACCGCCTCGTCGAGCGTGCCGTTGGTGCCCCACCACTTGGTGCGCTCGACGACGATCGGCGCGCTCGCGTCGACCGTGATGCCGAGCGTCGTGTTCGAGAGCGACGGGTGCACCGACGCGACGTCGATGCTCTGGCGGCTGTTCGGCGCCAGCGTGTAGGTGCGGGTCACGCGGCGGCCGTCGGCGCGCTGGTAGGTGGCGCGCACGTCCGACGCTTCCGAGCCGGGGTTGGCGAGGAGCAGGCGCGTCGAGTAGCGGCCCGTCTCGCCTTCGACGAACCAGGTCCGGTCCGGGGCCGTGACGCCGGTGCTGGTGTCGCCGCCGCGCGGCGCCGTCGAACCCGCCTCACGCAGGTAGAGGCTGCGCTCGACCACGATCGGCGCGCCGTCGAGCGAGGTGATCGCCGCCGCCACGTCGGTGGACGCCAGCGCCGGATCTTCGCGATCGACCCAGATGGTGGCGCGGCTGCCGGCGTCGACGGTGTAGGTGCGGACCACCGGCGCGCCGCCGTTCGGCAGCAGGTAGCGCACTTCGACGCGGGCCGGCGTCCGGCCGGGGTTCTGCACCAGGTAGAACAGCTCCATCGGGTCGGCCGTCGAGCCCTCGGCGAAGTACCACGTCGTCGACGGCTGGTCGACGGCGGTCTCGAGGCTGGCCGCCGGACGCCCTGCGCGTTCAGCGAGACGAGACGATCGAGCGCCAGCGGCTGGTCGGACTCGAGCTGCGTCGAGAACGACTGCCCGCCAGCTCCGGCACCGTGCTGAGATCCACCGTCCGGCGCGACCGCGCCGGCACGTCGACCGCGAGCTGCGTCTGCTGGCCGGTCGTCGTCTCGAAGGTCAGCGTCGCCTGCGCGTCGGTCGTGCCGGCGTTGGCGAGCGCCAGCTGCGTGTTCATCTGCTCGCTCTCGACGCCTTCGGCCAGGTAGCGGGTGAACGTGCCGGCGCTGCGCGTGGTCGTCGCCGACGACGTGTAGGTGAAGCCGCCCGGCAGCGTCGCCGATCGCCCCGTCGGGTTGCCGACCGTGACGTCGCGCACGCCGGCGGTCCGCGCCGGCGTCCGCGCCGTCAGCAGCGTGGCGCTGATGACGACGACGTTCCTGCACGTCACGCCGCCGATCTTCACGCGTCGTGCCGGAGCACGAAGCTGGTGCCGGTCACGGTGATCGATCGTGCCGCCGGCTCGTCGGCCCGCGAGCGGCGAGACCGACGTGATGGTCAGCGCGCTCGTCGCGGCGGTGTAGGTGAAGCCGCCGGTGCGCGTCGCCGACTGGCCGTTCGGGTTGGTGACCTGCGACGTCGCGCGCGCCCGCCGTGCCCGCCGGCGTCCGCGCCGTCAGCTGCGTCGCGCTCGACGAACGTCACGTTCGTCGCCGCCGTGCCGCCGACCCGCACCGTCGCGCCCGACGCGAAGTTGGTGCCGGTCAGCGTGATCGTCGTGCCGCCCGCCGTCGGGCCCGACGCCGGCGACACCGCCGTCATCGTCGGGGCCTGCGCGGCGCGCGGTGTAGGTGAAGGCGCCGGTGCGCGTCGCCGACTGGCCGTCCGGGTTGGTCACCTGGACGTCGCGCGCGCCCGCCGTGCCCGCCGGCGTCCGCGCCGTCAGCTGCGTCGCGCTCACGAACGCGACGTTCGTCGCCGCCGTCCCGCCGACCCGCACCGTCGCGCCCGACACGAAGTTCGTGCCCGTCAGCGTGATCGTCGTGCCGCCCGCCGTCGGACCCGACGTCGGCGACACCGACGTCAGCGTCGGCGCCTGCGCGGCCGCGGTGTAGGTGAAGCCGCCGGTCCGCGTCGCCGACTGCCCGTTCGGGTTGGTGACCTGCACGTCGCGCGCACCCGCCGTGCCCGCCGGCGTCCGCGCCGTCAGCTGCGTCGCGCTCACGAACGCCACGTTCGTCGCCGCCGTGCCCGCCGACCCGCACCGTCGCGCCCGACACGAAGTTCGTGCCCGTCAGCGTGATCGTCGTGCCGCCCGCCGTCGGGCCGGACGTCGGCGACACCGCCGTCAGCGTCGGCGCCTGCACGACGCGGTGTAGGTGAAGCCGCCCGTGCGCGTCGCCGACTGCGCCGCTCGGGTTGGTCACCTGCACGGCCTGCGCGCCCGCCGTGCCGGCCGGCGTCGTCGCCGCGGATCTGCGTCGCGCTCACGAACGCTCACGCCGCTCGCCAGCGTGCCGCCGACGCGGACCGTCGCGCCCGCCGCGAAGTTGCGTCCCGTTGATCGTGATCGCCGTGCCGCCCGTCGTCGGGCCGCTCGTCGGCGACAGCGACGTCACCGTCGGGTTCGCCGGGCACGGCTCGGCACCGTGTACGACACCTGACTCGACGGCGTGCTCTGCTGGCCGGTCGTGTTGTAGGCGACCACGCGGAAGTAGTAGGTCGAGCCCGGCGTCAGCCCGGTCATCGCGCGGCTCGTGACGTTGCCGACGTCGATCGACGTCGTCGGGTTGCCGGACTGCGTGCCGTACTGGACGACGTAGCCGGCCAGGTTCGACTCGGTGTTGGCGTTCCACATCAGGGTCTGGGCGGACAGCGTGGCCGAGCACGCGAGCACCGCCAGGACCGCGAGCGAGCACGCGCGAATGAGTTGGCGTGGGAAGAGTGCAGCTGAAATCACGCGGCCCTATAGGGCAACGCGCATGCCCCGGCCGTGTGCGCTTCCGAAGTGCGTTCGTGTTGGCGTACCGACGATCGGTGTGACTTACAGGTACACGCATGCACACGTGTGCACCGACAACTTCTGTCAGGCGATGTCGAAATCGAGGGCAGCTGGACTGGCGATTGCCGACTCGCACGTCGCGCGCGCAATGCGCACTCTGTGCGCCTCACGGATTCGTCAGCGTCACGCTTTGCGCGCGAAGCTGCGTCGACGAGGGCGTCGAACAGCGTCCGCCGCGCGACGTGTGCGTGACGAGCGGCGCGGACTGACCACTCCAGAAGGGCACCAGATCGAGCCGTCCTGCGGCGAGCGCGGCCTGCTTCAGCACGCCGACGAGGTGGCCCTGGAACGGATACGGCAGCCGCGCGATCGACGGCGACTCGACGGCCGTCGCCAGCGCGTTGCGGATGCCGCGTCCGAGGCGTCCGGTGAAGCCGCGCGTCAGCAGCGTCTCGGCGCCCGTGCGCGGCACTGCGCAGTGCTGCACGATGGGCGGGGTGGGCGTTCGATTCGTCGCAGGCGAGGAACGCCGTGCCGATCTGGACGCCCTGCGCGCCGAGCGCCAGCGCCGCCGCGACGCCGCGGCCGTCGACGATGCCGCCGGCCGCGACGATCGGAGCTGCGCACCGCGTCCGCCACCTGCGGCACCAGCGCCATCGTCGCCCATCAGCGACGCCTCCGCCGATCGGAGGAACGACGGCCGATGGCCGCCGGCCTCGGCGCCGGTCGCGACGATCGCGTCGACGCCGGCGGCGTCGAGCGCCCGCGCCTCGTCGACGGTCGTCGCGGTGCCGATGGTGCGGATGCCGAGCGATCGACAGCGATCGAGGATCGCCGGCGGCGGCACGCCGAAGATGAAGCTGAAGACCGGCGGCCGCGCCTCGATGAGCGCCGCCGCCTGCTCCTCGAACACGGGATCGGCCGCCGGCGGGAACGGCGGGCGGCGTCATCCCCAGCTCGGCGAAGAACGGCGCCAGCACCGCCACCGCCGCGTCGTAGTCGGCGCGGGCGATGTCCTCGGCGCGCGCATCCGCGGTCGACACCCACAGGTTGACCGCGAACGGCGCGGCCGTCAGGGCGCGGATCTCGCCGACGACCGCGCGCGATCCGATCCGGCGTCATGCCCTGCGCGCCGTAGGAGCCGAGCCCGCCGGCGTTCGAGACCGTTGCGGCCAGGCGCGGCGACGAGAGGCCGCCGCCGAACGGGCCCTGCACGATCGGGTAGCGGAGATCGAAGCGTCGCGTGAAGGCGGTGTCGTTCCACATGATGGGCCTCCCCGACTGGATCAGCGAGCGCGCCGGTGCCGACGACGCCGAAGCCGGCGGACATGGTGACCCTCGAAGCGAACAGCCGCGGCGCCCGTCATGGCATCATCGCCACGGCACGCACAACGCGCAAGCATGGGCCGTTCGCGCAGACCGCCCGCTCCCGGCCGGACCCGCCCGCTTCGCTTCGCTCCGGTCGCGCTGCCCGCTCCGCAGGTCGGGGTCGTCGCCGGCCGGCGTTGAGCGATACTGGTGTCCTCCGCGGAGGGATGGCCGAGCGGTTTAAGGCAGCGGTCTTGAAAACCGCCGTAGTCGAAAGGCTACCGTGGGTTCGAATCCCACTCCCTCCGCCCCCGCGCACGCGCGGGGGCTGGAGGGAGCCGGACTTTAGGCCGTCGCGCGACTCTCGTCGCGCTCGGCGCGAATCCCACCTCGCCATCGCCATCGCCATCGGCTCGGCTCGAGTCTGACACGGCAGCGGCATGCATCGTCCCCGGGCTCGGCGGAGCTGATCATCCTGTCGATCGTCGCCAGCCGGGCCCGCCCTGGTTACGAGATCAGCCGGTTGATCGAGACGCGGTCTGAGGGCAGCTGAAGTTCCATGTCGCCTCGCTGTATCCGCTGCTCTACCGGCTCGAGCCAAACCTGCCGGTTCCCAGCATCCGCACCATGGGCGAGACGATCGGCACGTCGCTCTACGCCGCGCGGATGGGCGCCTGGCTGATCTCGGCGTTCGGGGTCCTGGCGCTGGTGCTCGCCGTGGTCGGCATTTACGGCGTGCTGGCATTCTCCGTCGCTAGCCGGACCCGTGAGATGGGCATCCGCCTCGCGCTGGGGGCGCGCACCCGCCAAGTGTTCCTGCTGGTCGTCCGCGACGGGATGTGACTGGTCGGGCTCGGCGCGGCGATCGCCGCGAACCCGATCGTTCGGCGCGTTCCTGTACGGGATCTCGCCGACCGACCCGCCGGCCTTTGCAGGCGCCGTTGTGGTGCTGGCTCTCGTCGCATTGGCCGCCTGCGCCATCCCGCGCGGCGGGCCATTCGCGTCAATCCGGTGACGACGCTGCGGTAGGAGTGAGAACGGCGGCGCGCGAGCTGGCCAACCTCGGAATCGGGCGCGGGCACCGACGTTTGCCCGCACCCGCCCGGACGCAGCGCTGCTAGGCCTGCTGGTCGGTGACCGTCGACGTACCGGTCTCGAGCAGGCGCTTGATGTCCTCGACGACGAACTTCCAGCCGCCGCCCGCCTGCGGATCCTGCGCCGGTCACCATGTAGCGCGTCTTCGGCGCGTTGGTCAGTTCGTGGGTCACGGTCAGGGTGCAGACCCCGTCACGGCCTTCGACGATCTCCCAGGTGAGCTGCTTGGCGCCTTCCGCCGCAACGGCGGGATCCCATAGCGCGCGCCAGGTCTGCACCAGCTTGCGCGGCGGGTCGGACTCGATCACCTCGCCGTCGATGATGACGTCGGGCCCGCCGTGCTGCTTCATCGCCGCGCTCGCCGCCGTCGTCAGTCGGCCACCCGGCCGCAGGTCGTAGGTCGTCGGGGCGCCGTAGCCGTAGCGGCCGTTCCAGTCAGGCCTGGTGATGGCGTCCCAGATCGCCTGCGGCGTGGCCTTGATCGAGACCTGAAAGACTTCGACGTCCTCGCGTGTCATCGCCCGTGTCGTCATGCGTGCTTCTCCAGTTCGGCCTTGAGGCCGGCGAGCGCCGAGACGCGGCGCTCGGTGTATTTGTCGATCCAGCGATCGTGAATCAGCCGGATCGGCACCGGGTTGAGGTAGTGCAGCTTCTCGCGGCCGGACCAGCGGGTGACCACGAGGCCGGCGCCCTCGAGCACCCGCAGGTGCTTCATCACGCCGAACCGCGTCATCTCCAGTTCCGACTCCAGCTCGGTCAGCGTCCGCCCGTCCTGCGCGTGCAGGCGATCGAGCAGGTAGCGCCGGGTGGGGTCGGCGAGCGCCTTGAACACCAGGTCGTCGTCGCCGGCCATGGTCGCGAGATTATGTGACCATTTGGTCACATGTCAAGAACGCGCATGGTTCGACGGTCTGACCGCGGGATCAGGCCGCCACGTTGGAGCCAGATGGAGGAGCGGCTTACCGCCGCGGCGCGACCGGCGCTTCGATGCGCGAGAGGCCGCCCATGTAGGGGCGCAGCGCCTCGGGGATCACCACCGTGCCGTCGGCCTGCTGGTAGTTCTCGAGGATGGCGATCAGCGTGCGGCCGACGGCGAGGCCGGAGCCGTTCAAGGTGTGAGCGAAGACCGGCTTCTTGCTCCCCTCGACGCGGACGCGGATCTCGGCCCGGCGCGCCTGGAACGCCTCGCAGTTGCTGCACGAGGAAATCTCGCGGTAGTGCTGCTGGCTGGGCAGCCACACCTCGATGTCGTAGGTCTTCGCCGAGGCGAAGCCCATGTCGCCCGTGCAGAGCAGGATCGTGCGATAGGCCAGGCCGAGCGCCTGCAGGATCTTCTCGGCGTTCGCCGTCAGCGACTCGAGCTCGTCGAACGACTGCTCCGGCCGCGTGAACTTCACCAGCTCCACCTTGTCGAACTGGTGCTGCCGGATCAGCCCGCGGACGTCGGCGCCGTACGATCCGGCCTCGCTGCGGAAGCACGGCGTGTAGGCGGTGTACTTGAGCGGCAGCGCCTCGCCGTCGAGCGTCTCCTCGCGGTGCAGGTTCGTCAGCGGCACTTCCGCCGTGGGGATCGAGGAACAGATCCCAGTCGCCGGCGATCTTGAACAGGTCCTGCTCGAACTTCGGCAGGTTGCCGGTGCCGGTCAGCGCCGTGCTCGAGACGAGGAACGGCGGCAGCACTTCGGTGTAGCCGTGCTCGCCCGTGTGCATGTCGAGCATGAACTGGATCAGCGCGCGGGCGAGCCGGGCGCCCGGGCCGAGCAGCACGGAGAAGCGCGCGCCCGACATCCGCGCGGCACGCTCGAAATCGAGGATGCCCAGGGCGGTGCCGAGGTCCCAGTGCGGCTTCGGCGTGAAGTCGAGCACCGGCGGCGTGCCGTGCGTGCGGACCACGACGTTGTCCTCGGCCGACTTCCCCACCGGCACGCTCGCGTGCGGCAGGTTCGGCACGCGCAGCAGGATGTCCTTGCGCTTCGCGTCGATCCCTTCGAGCTCGGCGTCGAGCGCCTTGATCTCGTCGCCCTTGCCGCGGCTCGCCTCGAGCAGCGCCGTCGCGTCCTCGCCGGCGCGCTTGGCCTTGGCAATCGCCTCGCTCGCCTGGTTGCGTTCGAACTTCAGCGTTTCGACGCGCGGCAGGATCTGCCGGCGCGACTGGTCCAGCGCGGCCAGCGCGGCCAGGGCCGGCTCCAGGCCGGGGCCGCGGGTGAGGAGACGTTGCCGGGTCGCCTCGAAGTCGTCGCGAAACAGGGCGGGGTCGAGCATGCCGCCATTCTAGTGGAGCCGCCCGAACGGGCCGCTTGGCAAGCCCCGGCGACTCCACTACCCTTGTGCGGTGAACGCCACCGTCCGCAAGGCCGTCTTCCCCGCCGCCGGCCTCGGCACCCGCTTCCTGCCGGCGACCAAGGCGCAGCCGAAGGAAATGCTGCCCCTGGTCGACAAGCCGACCATCCAGTACGGCGTCGAAGAAGCGCTGGCCTCCGGTGTCGACAACGTCATCCTGGTCACCGGGCGCGGCAAGAACGCCATCGAGGACCACTTCGACGTGAACATGGAGCTGGAGAACTTCCTCGAGAAGAAGGGGAAGCGGGAGCAGCTCGAAGCGGTCCGCAGCGTCTCCAACCTGATCAACTTCGCCTACGTCCGGCAGGGCGAGCCGCTCGGCCTCGGCCACGCCGTGCTCGTGACCCGGGCGCTCGTCGGCGACGAACCGTTCGCGGTCATCCTCGGCGACGACGTCATCGACGCGGATCCGCCGGCCCTGAAGCAGATGGTCGACGTGTTCGACCTGGTGCAGGGCCCGGTCCTCGCCGTGGAGCGCGTGCCGCGCAGCGAGATCAGCAGCTACGGCGTCGTCGACGCGGAGCCGCTCGGCAAGGACGTCATGGGCGGGCGCGTCTACAAGGTCAGGGACCTGGTCGAAAAGCCGTCGGTCGAGGAAGCGCCGTCCGACCTGGCCATCATCGGCCGCTACATCCTGACGCCCGACATCTTCGAGACGCTGGCGACGACCGAGCGCGACAAGAGCGGCGAGATCCAGCTCACCAACGGCCTGCGCGCCCTGCTGAAGCGGCGCCCGATCTACGCCTACGAGATCGACGGCGTCCGCCACGACACCGGCAACAAGCTGGGCTTCCTGAAGGCGATGGTCTACTTCGCCCTCAAGCGTCCGGAGCTCGCCGAGCCGTTCAAGGCCTACCTGTCGAAGATGGGCGCGCCCGTCCGCTAGCGGCCGGGGCGACGTCGAGTCGCCGTCCCGCCGAGGGTGCCGACTAGTCTTTCTTGGCGGTCGGGGTGCTGGCGGCAGGCGCCGCCGGCGTGCTGCTCGCAGCTGGTCGAGCTCGACGAGCCGGACGAGCTATCGCCACTCGACGACGAGCTATCGCCGCTCGATGATGAGGTCGGCGAGCCCTTCGACTCTTTTCCGGCCTCGGTCCGCGACTTCTTGGCGTAGTCGGTGATGTAGAAGCCGGACCCCTTGAACTGGATCGCCGAGGAGGAAATCAGCCGTCGAACCGGCCCGCCGCAGGTCGGGCAGATGGTCAGGACCGGGTCGGAAAACTTCGCGATAACCTCGAAGCGGCGACCGTTCTCGGCTCTCGCACTCGTACTCGTAAAGGGGCATGGCGTTCGGTCCATGCTACTCCAGAAGGCTGCCCGAGTCGGGGCCGAGCAGCGCCTCCCGCTGCAGCGGATAGCGGAGGCCGCCCAGCCCCAGCACGCTGTCGTGGAAGGCCTTGAGCGAGAAGCCGTTGCCCTGCTTGGCCTGCGACGTCCTGCCGCAGTTTCAGCAGGATCAGCTTTCCGAGGGCGTACACCCCATAACCTGGATCGAAGGTGCCGCGCTCGGCTTCCTTTCGGGCGCTGCCCTCTTCGAGGAAGGCCGCCTCCTTGAAGAAGCGGACGCCCTGCTCGACGCTCCAGTCCTCGGTGTGGAGCCGGATCGCCACGACGAGGCGGGCCAGACGGACCAGTGTTTCTGCCAATTGCCCCAGTTTGGTCGCCGGGCCGTAGAGATCGAAGCCCGGCCTCGATCGTCAGGTGCTCGGCGTAGTGCGCCCAGCCCTCGACGACCGACATCGGCATCGTCATCAGGCTCTTGCGGATCTTGGAGTTGATCTGCCGGAGGTGCTGGAAGTGCAGGTAGTGCCCGGGGTAGACCTCGTGCATCGAGATGGCGCAGAGGGTCGGGCGATTGAAGTCGCGGAGGTGCTGCTCCTGCCGTTCGGGCGTCCACCCTGATTCGGGTTCGGTCAGGTAGTAGTGCGCCCGGACGCCCTTGCCCTCGAACGGGCCCGGGCACCAGATGCTGGCGAAGGTCCAGCGGCAGAACGGCGGCGTCGGTCCGATGTGAATCGGGTCGTGCTCGGGCACCGAGACGAAGCCCTCGCGCTCGACGAACGCCCGCAGCGCCTGGACCTGCTCGCGGGCCTCGGCGACCACCTTGCCGGCGGCCGGATGGTCGGCCTTCAGCGCCTGCCACGTCTCGAGCGGGTCGCCGTCCTTGATGCGGCTGGCGGTCCGGCGGAACGCGTCCTGCGTCTCGCTGATCTCGCGCTCGGCGATGTCGATCAGCTTGGACAGCGGGATGTCGATGCCCTCGTCGAGCCGCAGCTTCTCGGCGAACACCTCGGGACCGAGTCGGAACGAACCGCGGGCCTTGGGCAGCGCGTCGGTCTCCAGCTCGGTCGCGTAGCCGTCGATGGCGCGGACCGCTTCGGTCGAGGCGTCGGCCAGGTCGCTGAGCACGAACGGGATCGTCCAGCTCCCGCAGCGCCCGCGGCATGTCGCGGTCGATGAAGGCGACCAGCCCGCGCAGCGTCTCGACCGCCGTCTTGATGAACAGGCCGGGCGGATCCTTGACGTTCTGGCGCGCCGCGTTCAGGAACGGCGCGACCTGGCGCAGCTTCGAGACCAGGCGGCGGCCGCGCTCGTGCGCCGGCGCGTAGTCGAGCACCACCTGGCTGGCCAGCGTCGTCGACAGCACGTCGGCGTAGAACTGCGGGCTGCGCTCGTGCGGGCGGACCCGTTCGAGCTCGAGGAGCCGTCCGTGCACGTCCTGCTCGAGCATCGCGCGGTCGAGGCGATCGTCGAGCGACAGGGCATCCGGCCGGATGCTGGCCAAGCCGGCGGGCGAAGCCGCCGAGGTCACGCGTCTGGCGATCGAGCGAGGCGCGGGTGAAATCCTCGACGTGATCGTCGAACGCGTGCACGCCGTCGAAGGACGCCGCCGTCGGCCTCAGCTCGTAGAGGTAGCCGAGGTAGTCGTCGACGAAATGCTGGACGGATTCGAGCGAGTCCATGGCCGGCCGCGAGGAGGCGGTTCGGGTCGAGGACCGGCCCTGCCCGGAGCGCTGGGACGGGGGAATCTCTCTCACTGCAAATGGTACAATAACGGCGGTCCTTCTTCGGCCGTGTCCGTCCGGACGCCGGCCACTTCTTCCGAGCCCGTATGCCCCATCCGCCGTCGCCAGGCACGCTGTTCGTCGTGGCGACGCCGATCGGCAACCTCGAAGACATTACGCTACGCGCCATCAGAGTGCTGCGCGAAGTTGGCCTCGTCGCCGCCGAGGATACCCGCCGCACCGGCCGGCTGCTCAACCATTTGGGCATCTCGACGCGCACCGTCAGCCTGCACGAGCACAACGAGCACGACCGGGCCTTGCCGCTGGTGGAGCGCCTGCTGGGCGGAGAGTCCATCGCCATCGTCACCGATGCCGGCACTCCCCTGCTCTCCGATCCGGGTCGTCTGCTGACCGCCGCCGCCGCCGCCCGGGGTATCCGCGTCGAACCGATTCCGGGCCCGTCTGCCGTGCTGGCGGCGCTTGCCGGCGCCGCGCTGGACTGGAGCCAGTTCGCTTTTTTGGGCTTTACCCCCACCAAACAGAACGCCCGGCGGACATTCTACAAGCAGGCCGACGCGCTTGGCCTGCCCTTCGTCGTGTTCGAGGCGCCCCATCGTCTGCGAGCCTCGCTCGACGATGCCGCCTCGGTACTTCGCGTCGAGGCCCCTCATCGTCTGCCGGGAGCTGACGAAGATCCATGAGGAGTTCGTCCGAACGACGACGACTGAGGCCGCCGAGCTGTTTAGGGCTCGTGAGGTAATCGGAGAGTTCACGCTGGTCTTCGGTGCCGCCGAACCCCTCGAGGTAGTTGCGCGAGCCGCAGCCGGACGCAGCGATTTGGGCCGAGCTCGGCCGGCTCACGTCAGCCGGGCGCTCCCGGCGCGAAGCCATCGCTGAGCTTGCCAGGCAGGAGGGCCGATCGTCGAAGGACATCTACGCCGCTGCCGAGCGGGGCAAGACGGCCGTGACTCCGGAGTCGTCGCAGGCCTAGCCGCTGCTATCCTGCTTCACCACCATGTCGACGCCGCTCCATTTCGTGATCCTCGCCGCCGGCAAGGGCACGCGGATGAAATCCGAGCTGCCGAAGGTGCTCCACGCCGTCGGCGGCGAGCCGATGATCGTCCGTATCCTCCGCACGGCCAGCCACTTCCAGCCGGTGACGTCGACCGTCGTGGTCGGCCACATGGCCGACAAGGTGCGGGCAGCGCTGGCGCCGTTCCCCGGCGTCGGGACGGTCGTCCAGGAGCCGCAGCTCGGCACCGGGCACGCCCTGATGCAGGCCGCGCCGCCACTGACCGGCCAGAGCGGGACCGTGCGTGCTGCTCTACGGCGACGTGCCGATGCTGTCGCGGGACTCCATCGCCAACCTGCTGGCGCACCACCAGACGACCGGCGCGGCGGCGACCGTCCTGACCGCCCATCTCGCCAATCCGACCGGGCTCGGGCGCATCGTCCGCGAGAACGGGCGCTTCGCCCGTATCGTCGAAGAGCGCGACGCGAGCCCGGCCGAGAAGGCGATCACCGAGTTCAACAGCGGCATCTACGCCTTCGCGATGGACGGGCTCTTCGACGCCTTGAGCCGGATCGGCACCGCCAACGACCAGGGCGAGTACTACCTCACCGACCTCTTCGGCATCTTCCGCGGCGACGGGCGCGGCGTCGAGACCTTCACCATCGACGACGCCGACGAGCTCCGCGGCGTCAACAGCCGCGCCGAGCTGGCGGTGATGAACGCGCAGGTGCGTGACCAGCGCAACGCCGCGGTCATGGCCTCGGGCGTGACGCTGATCGATCCGTCCTCGGCGTGGATCGGCCCCGACGTCGAGATCGGGCCGGACACCACGATCCATCCCAACGTCTACCTGGAAGGGAAGACGCGCATCGGCAGCAACGTCGAGATCCACGCCGGCGTGCGGGTGATCAACGCGTCGATCGGCGACGGCACGATCGTCCAGAACTACTGCGTCATCCGCGACTCGACCATCGATCGCGGGGTGGCGATGGGGCCGTTCTCGCACATCCGGCCGGACAGCCACGTCGCCGCCGGCGCGCACATCGGCAACTTCGTCGAGCTGAAGAAGACGACGCTCGGGCCGGGTGCGAAGGCCAACCACCTGGCCTACCTCGGCGACGCCATCGTCGGCGCCAAGGTCAACGTCGGCGCCGGCGTCATCACCTGCAACTACGACGGCGTCCACAAGCACCAGACCGTGATCGGCGACGGCGCCTTCATCGGCACCGACTCGCAGCTCGTCGCGCCGGTCACCGTCGGCGCCGACGCCTACGTCGCCGCCGGATCGACCATCACCGAGGACGTGCCGGACGGCGCGCTGGCGATCGGCCGCGGCCGACAGAGAACAAAGCGGGCTGGGTGGCGAAGCGCAAGGGCAAGACGCCGGCGAAGTAGTAGGGGAGTCCCGCGACTCCGCACCGACGGCGAACCAGGCAGGCAAAGGGCTCAACACATGTGCGGCATCGTCGGCTACATCGGTGACAAGCAGGTCGTTCCCGTCCTCGTCGAGGGGCTGCGGAAGCTCGAATACCGCGGCTACGACTCGGCCGGCGTGGCCGTGGTGCGGACCGAGGGCATCGAGGTGCGGCGCAGCGCCGGCAAGCTGTCGCGCCTCGAGGACGTGCTGCGCACGACGCCGCTCGCCGGCGACTACGGCATCGGCCACACCCGCTGGGCCACGCACGGCCGCCCGACCGAGGAGAACGCCCATCCGCACCGCGACGACACCGGCCGCACCGTCGTCGTCCACAACGGCATCATCGAGAACTACCTCGAGCTGAAGCACGAGCTGGTGGCCGCCGGGCACAAGTTCCAGTCGGAGACCGACACCGAGATCGTCGCCCACCTGGTGGCGCGCGAGCTGAAGAACGGCGCCGGCTCGCTCGAAGTCGCCGCCCAGAAGATGCTGGCGCGCGTGCGCGGCCTGTTCGCGCTGGTGCTGATGTCGGCCGACGACCCGGAGAAGATCGTCGCCGTCCGCAACGGCCCGCCGATCGTCGTCGGCATCGGCGACAACGAATCCTTCGTCGCCTCCGACATCCCCGCCATCCTCAGCCACACCCGCGACGTGGTGTTCCTCGAGGACAAGGAGATCGCCGTCCTCACCCGCACCGGCGTCGTCTTCACCGACTTCGAGGGCACGGCCCGCAGCCGCAAGCCGCAGCGCGTGCTGTGGGACCCGGTGATGGCCGAGAAGGGCGGCTACAAGCACTTCATGCTCAAGGAGATCTTCGAGCAGCCGTGGGCGGTCCGCGAGACCGTGCTGGGGCGCGTCTCGGAGGCCTCCGGCGAGATCTTCCTCGACGAGATGCGCATCTCGCCCGAGGACCTGCGCGGCATCCGCCGCGTGGTCATGCTGGCCTGCGGCACGTCGTGGCACTCGGCGCTGATCGGCAAGTTCATGATCGAGCAGCTGGCGCGGCTGCCGGTCGAAGTGGACTACGGCTCCGAGTACCGCTACCGCGATCCGATCGTCGGGCCGGAGACGCTGGCCGTCGTCATCACGCAGTCCGGCGAGACCGCGGACACGCTGGCGGCGCTGCGCGAGGCCAAGGCCAAGGGCGCCCGCAGCATGGCGATCTGCAACGTCGTCGGCTCGATGGCGACGCGCGAAACCGAAGGCACCGTCTACACGCACGCCGGACCCGAGATCGGCGTCGCGTCGACCAAGGCGTTCACCTCGCAGCTGGTGGCGCTGCACATCCTCGCGCTCTACCTGGCGCAGGCGCGCGGCACCATCACCGCCGCGAGCGTCGCGCGAGCACATCGAGGCGCTCGACCAGCTGCCGCGCCTCATCGAAGAGGCGCTCAAGTGCGAAGGGCAGATCGAGGAGATCGCCAAGCGCTGCTACCAGAGCAGCGACTTCCTCTACCTCGGTCGCGGCATCCAGTACCCGATCGCGCTCGAAGGCGCGCTGAAGCTGAAGGAGATCTCCTACATCCACGCCGAGGGCTACCCGGCCGGCGAGATGAAGCACGGCCCGATCGCGCTGATCGACGAGAAGCTGCCGGTGGTGGCGATCGCGCCGCAGGACGCCGTGTTCGAGAAGATGCTCGGCAACATCCAGGAAGCCAAGGCGCGCGGCGGCATGATCATCGCGCATCGCCGACCAAGGGCGACGATCGCCTCGACGACATCCTGGATCCGCTGCTCGATTCCAAGATCTCGCTGCCGCCGGCGTCGCCGCTGATCGCGCCGGTCGTCACCGTCATCCCGCTTGCAGCTGCTCGCGTACCACATCGCCGTGCGCCGCGGCTGCGACGTCGACCAGCCGCGCAACCTCGCCAAGAGCGTGACGGTCGAATGACCGGGGGCGCGGCGCACGCCCCTGAACGACCCGACACCGGGCGCGCGATGAATGCACTCGACGGTCTCAACCCCGAGCAACGCGCCGCCGTCGAGCAGACCGACGGGCCGGTCCTGATCCTGGCCGGCGCCGGGTCGGGCAAGACGCGCGTCATCGCCTACCGCATCGCCCGCCTGATCGGCAGCGGCCTCGCGCAGGAGCGCGAAGTGCTCGCCGTCACCTTCACCAACAAGGCGGCCGAGGAGATGCGGACGCGCGTCGCCGGGCTGCTCGGCCACGACGTCCGCGGCCTGTGGATCTCGACGTTCCACGCGCTGTGCGCCAAGCTGCTGCGCCGCGAAGGGCCGGCCATCGGCCTCGGCCGCGACTTCGTCATCTACGACTCGTCGGACCAGCAGTCCGCCATCAAGCAGGCGCTGAAGGACGTCAACGCCGACGACAAGCTGATCCCGCCGCGGATGGCGCTGTCGCGCATCAGCCAGGCCAAGAACCAGATGCAGGGGCCGGAGGCGATGGCCGGCGGCAACTCGGCGTGGAACTTCCGCGATCAGCAGATCGCCAAGGTCTACGAGCGCTACCTGGCGATCCTGAAGGAGAGCGGCGCCGTCGACTTCGACGACCTGCTCCTGAAGACCGTCGAGCTGTTCGACAAGGCCGAGCACGTCCGCACGCGCTACGCCACGCAGTTCAAGTTCATCTCCGTCGACGAATACCAGGACACCAACCGGCCGCAGTACCTGCTGGTGCAGCAGCTCGCCTCGGTGCACGGCAACCTGGCGGTCGTCGGCGACCCCGACCAGTCGATCTACAAGTGGCGCGGCGCGGATGTGAAGAACATCCTCGACTTCGAGCGCGACTATCCCGAAGGCGCTGATCGTGCGCCTCGAGCAGAACTACCGCTCGACGCAGGTGATCCTCGACGCCGCGTCGGCGGTGATTCGCCAGAACCGCCAGCGCAAGGACAAGAAGCTGTGGACCGACCGCAGCGGCGGCGAGAAGATCGTCTACACGCGCACGCAGGACGAGCTCGAGGAAGCGGACTTCGTGCTGCGCACGATCCGCGACCAGCTCGCCGACGACGTCAAGAACATCATCGCCGTGCTCTACCGCATGAACGCCCAGTCGCGCGCCATCGAAGACGCGCTGACCCGCGAGGGCCTGCCGTACCGGATGGTCGGCGGCGTGCGCTTCTACGAGCGCAAAGAGGTCAAGGACGCGCTCGCGTATCTGAAGCTGATCATCAACCCGCACGACGACGTCAGCTTCCGGCGCGTCGTCAACGTGCCGGCGCGCGGCATCGGCAAGGTCGTGATGGACGCGCTCGGCGCCGCCGACCCGACGACCGCCGGCGACCGATGCGCCGCCGCTGATGGCGGCCGGCCTGTTCGACGACGAGGCGGCGCGGCGCTCGCTGTGGGCCAAGGCCCGGCACGTGCTCGACAACAAGGGCGTGACGCCGCGCGCGCACGCGTCGCTCAGGGCCTTCGTCGAGATCATCACCGGCGCGCAGCAGCTCGTCGAAGGCCACACCGTCTCGGAGATCATCGAGCAGGTGATGGAGAAGTCGGGCTACTTCGAGGACCTGCGCGAGGAGAAGTCCGAGGAGGCGCGCGAGCGCATCGAGAACCTGGCCGAGCTCGTGTCCGCCGCGCGCGAGTACGAGCTGCGCGAGCCCGACGCCTCGCTCGGCGGCTTCGTCGATCGCCTGTCGCTGCTGTCCGAGGCCGACGAGTCGTCAGGCTCGCAGAACGCCCGCGTCTGGCTGATGACGATGCACGCCGCCAAGGGCCTCGAGTTCCCCGTGGTCATCATGCCCGGGCATGGAAGAAGGCCTGTTCCCGCACAGCCGGGCCAACGAGAACGAAGAGGACCTCGAAGAGGAGCGGCGTCTCTGCTACGTCGGCATCACCCGCGCCGAGAAGCGCCTGTTCCTGTCGAGCGCGTCACGCCGCCGTGTCTTCGGCGAGTATCAGCCGACGGAGCCCTCGCGGTTTCTCGAGGAGATTCCCAAGGAGCTGGTCGAGGAGATCGAGGCGCCGAGCGCCGCCTACGCCTCCCGTCGCCAGCCGTTCTTCGAGATGCGGGCCAATCCCTACGGCCGGCGGCCGGGATCGAACTCGGACTGGGACGAGCGTCCCGGCCGTGGCGGGATCTCGGGCCCGTCGCGAGGCGGCGGCGCGCGGTCCGGGATGCCGCCGCCCGCCACCCAGACCCCGAGTCTCGGCTCGCCGCGCGGAAAGCACCTTCCGGCCGGAGGACGAGGATCAGTCCGCCGTCGGCGTCCGGCGGCTACAAGCCCGGCCTGCGCGTCCGCCATCCGCTGTTCGGCGTCGGCAGCATCATCGCCGTCGAGGGCGGGGACGCCGACACCAAGCTGATCGTCCGGTTCGTGCAGCGTCGGCCAGAAGAAGCTGATGGCCCGGTTCGCGAACCTGACGCCGGCCTGACCCGCCCGTCGCACCGACCAGCCAGCAGGCGCTCGAGCGTCGGCGCCATCGCCGCGGACCAGATGCCGTAGCCCTTGGCGGATGGATGCAGGTAGTCGTACATCACGTCGGGTGAGATGCGGCCGTCCGGCTCGAGGAACTTCGCGCCGATGTCCAGGAACGTCACGTAGTCGCGGTTGTCCAGCTTGGCGATGCGGCGGTTGACGTCGTCGACCTTGCCGCGGGTGGCATCGGGCTGCTGGCCGCGCGGGAAGATGGCGAGCAGCAGAATCTTCGTGGACGCCGACCGCTGGTGGATCGAGGCGCAGATGGCCTCGACGCCGGCGGCGATCTCGTCGGCGGTGTTCAACGTGATGTTGTTGGTGCCGATCATCAGCACCACCACCTTCGGCGTCACCCCCTCGAACTCGCCGTGTCTCGAGCCGCCACAGCACGTTCTCGGTGCGATCCCAGCCGTAGCCGAGATTGACGACGGTGCGGCCGGCGAAGAAGCGATCCCACTCGGCGACGCCGGTGCGCCGGCCGCCGACCGGCTCGCCGCCCCAGAAGTGCGTGATCGAATCGCCGAGCATGACGATGTCCGGCTGACGCGAGCGCATCAGCGCCGACGCCTCGCGGTGGCGCGTCGTCCAGTCGTAGACGCGCCAGTCGCGGTTCTGCGTCACCGGCACGAGCGTCGACGCCGGGCGCGGACCGCTCGGCCGGCGCACGCCACGTCGCGACCGCGCCCACCGGCGTGCCGTCCGCGGCAACCGCCCGCGCCTTCACCGTGTAGCCGGGCGGCACGCGGACCGGCGCCAGCCACTCGCCGGCATCACGCGTCGGGTCCGTCCCGTCCAGCGTGTAGCGCATCACCGCGTCCGCCGGCGGGGCCGACACGTCGAGGCGGCCATCGGGACGAACGGTGATCGACGGCGCCTGGGACGCGAGAGACGGCGTCTGGGCTGACGCTCCGGACATCGCCGCGACGACGACGAGGCCGGCGAGTCGCAGCCGGGGGAGGATGCGCTGAGGCCCGCGTAGGCTCATACGCGGTCGTCGGGCTTCCGACCCGGCCAGTTCGAGACGGCCGCGCCGACGCCGAACAGGGCGACCAGGACGAGCGTTTCTCGCCACGGCGTCGATGCCGGCGTCCGCACGTCGATCGTGTAGGCCGCGTACGCCGTCAGGCTCGTGAAGACCGCGCCGACGATCGGAATCGCCCAGCGCGCCCACGCGTCGCCGCGGCGAAACGGCACGAGCAGCAGGATCGCCAGAGCCAGAGTCACGGCGATCGATCCCGCCCCCAGGCCTTTGATCACCCCGAGCACGAAGCCTTGATGGTGCGCCGGCAGCGCTTCCCACGGGGTGGCCAGCGCCTCGGCGTGATAGGGCATGAACCTGGTGGTCGTGACGTAGAGCAGCCCCTGTCCCATCAAACCGACGGTCGGTATCGCATAGATGACGGCCGCGAAGAGATCCTGGCGTCTCGGCGGCCGGCGCGTGGCAACAGTCATTCTCGATTCCCGTCTGGGCCGGAAATTGCATCCGTCGACGGACCAGCCATGTCCATCGACGACCTTTGGTACAAGAACGCCATCATCTACTGCCTCGATGTCGAGAAATACCAGGATGCGAACGGCGACGGCATCGGCGACTTCGAAGGGCTGAGTCGGCGGCTCGACTATCTGCAGGGGCTGGGGGTCACCTGCGTCTGGCTGCAGCCCTTCTACCCCTCGCCCAATCGCGACAACGGCTACGACGTTTCGGACTACTACGGTGTCCACGAGAGGCACGGGTCGCTCGGTGACTTCGTCAACTTCGTCCAGCACGCCGACGCGCTGGGTATCCGGATCATCGCCGACCTCGTCCTCAACCACACCTCCATCGACTCGCCGTGGTTCCAGCAGGCGCGCGCGGATCGGAAGTCGGCGTTCCGCGACTGGTACGTGTGGGCCGACGAGCGGCCGAAGAACCACAAGGACGGCATCGTCTTCCCCGGCACGCAGTCGACGACGTGGACGCGCGACAAGCGGGCCGGGCAGTACTACTTCCACCGCTTCTACCAGCACCAGGCCGACCTGAACACCTTCAATCCCTACGTGCGCAACGAGATCCAGAAGATCATGGGCTTCTGGGTGCAGCTCGGCGTGTCGGGGTTCCGGCTCGACGCGGTGCCGTTCATGATCGAGAAGAAGGGCCCTGGCGTCGCGCACCAGATGGACTTCAACCTGCTGAAGGAGATGCGCGACTTCCTCCAGTGGCGCTCCGGCGACGCCGTGATGCTGGCCGAAGCCAACGTGCCGCCGGAGGAGAGCCTCGACTACTTCGGGGCCGATGGCGACCGGCTGCAGATGATGCTCAACTTCGCGGTCAACCAACGGTTGTTCTACGCCATGGCGACCGCCGACATCGGGCCGCTGGTCACCGTGCTCGAGGACACGCGCCGGCGCCCGCGGAACGCACAGTGGGTCCAGTTCCTCCGCAGCCACGACGAGCTCGATCTCGGCCGCCTGACCGAGGAGCAGCGCCACAAGGTGTTCGCCGCGTTCGGGCCGGAGAAGCGGATGCAGCTCTACGATCGCGGCATCCGCCGACGCCTGGCGCCGATGCTCGGCAACGATCGCAAGAAGCTGGAGCTGGCCTTCAGCCTGCTGTTCTCGCTGCCGGGCACGCCGATGATGCAGTACGGCGACGAGATCGGCATCGGCGACGACCTGCGATTGCCCGAGCGTGAGTGCGCCCGCACGCCGATGCAGTGGACGGAAGAAGCGCACGGCGGGTTCTCGCGTGCGAAAAAGGTGGTGCGGCCGGTCATCAACGACGCCACCTACGGCTACAAGCGCGTCAATGTCCAGGCGCAGCGGCGCGACACGCGACTCGCTCCTCAACTGCACCGAACGGATGATCCGCGCCCGCAAGGAATGCCCCGAGATCAGCTGCGGCGACTACGTCGTGCTACGCACCGATGCCCCGGACGTGCTGGCCATCCGCTACGACTGGCGCGACACGTCGCTGCTCACGCTGCACAACTTCGGCAGCGGCAAGCGCAAGGTCCGGGTCAACGTCGACAGCAAGAACGATGGCCTGCTGGTCGACGTCTTCGACAAGCAGCAGAGCAAGGCGCACAGCGACGGCGCCCACCGCATCGAGATGAACGGCTACGGATGGGCCTGGTTCCGCGTCGGCAGCGCCGACAACGCCCTCGATCGCTCGATGCTCGATCTCACCAACCCGATGCGGTGATCAACGACTCCGGAGTCGAGTTTCGCTTCGGAGTCGTTCGAGCTGGCGTCTCAGCGCGACACCAGGATGGTGGGCAGCAGCAGGCCGATGTTGCGCTGATCCTGGACCAGGAGCACGGGATAGCCGGCGCCCTTCGTGCGCAGCCGGACGCGTGGCGCGTAGCGGGTGAGGAAGGTCACGTAGTTTCGGCTCAACGCGAACCCCTGCGGCCCGACGAACACGGCGGCCGACGGGCCTTCGCGCAAATCGGCCAGGCCGAACTCGGTCGGGTAGTAGCCGGACAGGTAGCCAGCCACCGCCGTTCCCATGTCGGCGGGCATGTCCTGCGATGGTCGCACCGCGGGCTTGGCGAACCCGACGTCGAGGACCAGGCCGCCATCGCTCACGAACGTCCGGCCGTCGGGCGGAGGCAGCTTCACCTTCTGCGTCCACGCCGGCACCGTCTGCACGAGCTTCGGATCCGACATCGGCGGTGGCGCCTGGGCCGCGGCGGCAGACGCGATGGCCAGCAGAGCGACGAGGCACACGAGGGGCAGACGCAACGGCATGCGAGGAGTCTACGCCAGAGGGGCGCGCACGGCAGCGCCAGCCGCGACGAAAGACCCGGCCAGTGCTCCGAGCTCTTGATCGCCAGGCCGACCGTGCCGCCGAGTGACAGCCAGATGCCGGGATCGAGCGTCGCCGCCGCGGCCACCCATGCGTAATCGTAGAGGCCATCCACGATCGCCATCAGCGCTCGCGGCTCCGGCAGCGCGGGTTCGAGGTCGAGGGCGCGCTGCAGGGCGGCGCGGGCGGCCGGCATCCCTTCCTCGGGGCGCAGCTGGCCGATCACGACGAGGGTGAAGAAATAGTGACCGAGGCTGGTGTGGGCGAAGGCGCGGTCGGGATCGACCGCGGAGGCTTCGGCAAGGAAGCTGCGCACGGTGTTGACGCCGGCCGGCGTCGGCCGCGGCGCCTGGTGATGCGCCACGAGGAACGTGTCGTAGGCGGTGCGATCGGGCGCTTCCGTCGGGCCCTGGGCGTTCGTCGAGGCGCGATTCCGCCACCACCCGTCGAGCTCCGATCGGTAGGCGAAGACCACGCCGCGATCCGAGGACACGCGATGAACCGGCAGGGACGCTTCGGACTCCCAGCGCTGCGCAATCCGATCGGCGAGCTGGTCTTCCCGCTCGGCGATCTCGTCACCTTCGGCGGCTTCGTCGGCGCGGCGCTGTGGTGGCGGCGCCGGCGGGCGGTTCACGTCCGCCTGATGCTGTTCGCGACGTTGGGCGGCCTGATGCCCGCCGCCCTGGCGCACTTCCTGGCCTACTTTCCGCCGCCCACTGGCGCGCCGGTGATCGTCCTGCCGCTGACCCTGCTCTACCTGTCGCACGCGATCTACGACAAGGTCGCGACGGGTCGGATCCATCCACTGTCGCTGTGGGGCGCCGTCGGCATGTTCGTCTGGGCGAACGGACGCGCCGCTTTCATCGGTCCGAGCGACGCCTGGCATCGCCTCGCCGCGTGGCTCATCGCGTGACGCGCCGTCTCGGCGCCTTCTTCGTCTTCTTCGCGAGGACGTAGCGATGCGCTCCGACGACGAGGCCGTGCAGGGCATCGGCCTGCACGCGGGCGAGCCGCACCAGGACGCACGGATAGCCGACGTAGTGTTCCTTCAGGTAGTAGGTATCGGGATCGTCGGCGATCAGCGCATCGCGATCGGCGATGTCCATCATCACGACCAGCGTGTCCGGCTCCGCCGACGAGTGCGAGGCGAGGCACACGAACATCGTGCCGCGCACCTTCAGGGCCGGCTTGCCCCAGGTCGTCGTCAGCTCGACGTCGGGCAGCGTGCGGCCGATGGCCGCGACGGGCGCAAAGGGATCGCGGCGCTTCGCCACCGCCCGAGTCTACGCCGGCCGGCGCCGACGCGACACCGTCAGTGCTCCTGCCGAAAGGCGACGACGGGATCGACGCGGCTGGCGCGCCAGGCCGGCGCCGCGGCAGCGACGAGCGCCGTGCACAGGATGATGCCGGGCACGGTCAGGAAGGTCAGCGGATCGAGCGGATCGACGCCGAAGAGGAAGGTCGAGATCAGGTGGCCCGACAAGCCCGCCAGCACCACGCCGACGAGGGCGCCGGTCGCCACCATGGCGCCGGCATCGCGGAACACGGTCCACATCACGTTGCCGCTGGTGGCACCGAGGGCCATGCGCACACCGATCTCACGCTGCCGCTGCTGCACGGCGTAGGCGAGCACGCCGAAGACCCCCACCATCGCCAGCAGCAGCGCCAGCGCCGCGAAGGTGCCGACCATCGTGGCCCGGAAGCGATACCCGGCGGTCGACTGAATCGACAGTGTTTCGAGCGTCCGGTCGCGCCGCACCGACAGATCCGGATCGACTCGCGCGACGGCGCGACGGATCAGCGGCGTCAACGACTCCGCGGCGCCCGCCGACGGCTGCACCACCATGTAGACATCCCCGGTCGGATGCTGCGCCAGGGGCACGTAGACCTGCAGCAGCGCCTCCCGCGCATCGGGCTCGGCGCTGGTCTGCCGGGCGACGCCGACGATCTGGCGGGTGACGGGCGGCAGGTCCGCCGCCGCCCTGAGGACCAGCCGCGCGCCGATCGGGTCGCGGCCGGCGAAGTGCCGGCGTACGAACGCCTCGTTGACGAGGCACACCTGCAGGCCGTTCAACGTGTCGGCGTCGGTGAAGCCGCGGCCTTTCACGATCGGAAGGTCGAGGGTCGCGAAGTAGCCCGGATCGGCCGCGGTGAACTCCGCCGTCGGGCGATCGCGCGTCTCGACCACCGGATCGCCGGCGACGTCGACGATCCATCGCCCGAGCTCGCTGGTGCCGTAGGGCAGGCTGGACGCCCAACCGACGCGGCGCACGTCCGGCAGCGCGGTCACGTCGCGCGTCACCGTCCGGTAGAACTGGTCCAGCGCTTCGGGGGTCGGGTAGCGCGAGGTCTTGCCGGTGGGCACGCTGAAATCCAGCGTCAGGACCGATGCGCTTGCCGATCGGTAGCCCGGATCGCCGCCCACCAGCGTCAACAGCGTCTGGAACAGCAGGCCGGCGCCACACAGCAGCATGACCGCCGCCGCCACCTCGCCGGACACGATCAGCCGTCGCGCGCGGCTGCCTTTCGACGAGACCGAGCGGCTCTCCGCGCCCATCACGTCGGTGAGCGACGTGGCCGTCGCCTGCCACGCCGGGACGAGACCGAAGACGACGCCCACGCCCAGCGCCGCGGTCAGGCCGAACAGCACGACGCGCGCGTCCAGGACGGGCGTCACCGCGGCCGGCAGCAGGCCGGACGGAATCAGCGCCGGCGCGGCCTCGAGGATGGCGGCGCCGACGGCGACACCGGCCAGGCCGCCCAACGCCGCGAGCACGAGGCTCTCGGTCAGCAGCTGCCGGATGATGCGTCCACGCTCGGCGCCGAGGGCGGAACGCACCGCAATCTCACGGGCGCGCGCCGTCGCCCGCGCGAGCAGCAGGTTGGCCACGTTGGCGCAGCACAGGAGCAGCACGAAGCCCACGACACCGAGGAGGAACAGCGAGGTCGTCTGCAGGTCGCTCCCGACGATGCCGGCGCGGATCGGCTCGATGACGGCCCCCGACCCCTTGTTCGTCTCGGGATAGGCACTCGCCAGCCGACCGGCGACGACGTCCAGGTCGGCACGGGCCGCGTCCATGGCGACGCCCGGCTTCAGCCGCGCGACGACGTCGAAGGCGCGGATGGCGCGCAGCCTGGGCACGTCGGGAAACTGTGGGGACAGGGTCCAAATCTCGGCGGGTCTGGCGAACTGGACGTGGGCGGCGACGACGCCCACCACCGTGTGGGGCTGGCCGTTCAGCCGAACCAGGCGGCCGACGATGGCGGGATCGGCGCCGAACCGGCGGCGCCACACGGCTTCGCCGAGCACCACCGAACGCGGCGACGGACCGTCGTCCTCGGGCCTGAACCCGCGGCCGACGAGCGGCGTCACCTGGAGCACGTCGAAGAAGTTGACGCTGGTGCTCTGGCGCTCCGCGGTCTCGACCGACCCGTCCGGCGCGGTCAGCAGCGGACCGCCGCCCATGCCGCGCTGCACGTAGGCCATGCCGTCGAAGGACCGGCTCTGCAGGCTCCAGTCGCGCATGTTGAGCGGCGACACGCCGGACTTGGCCTGGGTCGGTGTGCGCTCCCACAACATGACGAGGCGCTCGGCCTGGCCGAACGGGAGCGGCCGCAGCAACGCCGCGTCGGCGAGCGCGAAGATGGCGCTGTTGACGCCGACGCCCAGCGCCAGGGTGAGCGTCGCCACGGCGGTGAAGCCCGGAGCGGCGATCAGCTGGCGGACGGCCTGCCGCAGGTCATCGCGCGTTTCTTCGAGCCGCTGCCTGAGTCCCATCGCCGTTCTCCTCCTTGCCCCTGGAGTGGTCCAGGACGCGTCCGGGGCTGAGGCGCAAGAATGACACCAGGCACGGTGGGCCGTGGCACCGACCGCGATTCGCGGGCCATCGGCGTCAGGAAGCCCGAGCGAGACGTTCGGCAGCGGACGGCTGCGTCCGCCAGCGCACAGCGCAAATGGCCGTCAGGCGAGTGCGGCGACCAGCGTGCGCACGGCGTCGACGATCACGTCGGGCTGATCGAAGTTGATCCAGTGCCCGCTCTTCTCGGCGACCAGGTGGCGGCCGCGCGGCGAGACCGCCGCCAGCCGCTGGTGCGCCGCGATCTCGGAGGGCGGCTGATGGCCACCCGAGATGACGACGACGGGGATCTCGGGCGGAGTCGCGACGGCCGCGATCGTCGCGGCCTCGTCGTCGAGCACGCGAAGATACTCGCCCATCGCGTGGAAGCACTTGGGCTGGGACCAATGGGCCTGGACGGCGGGGTAGAGGTCGGGAGGCAACTTGCGGACCTCGCCGACGAGACGCTCGAGCGTCCCCGCGGCGCGTCGTCCGAGCAGCTTGACGAAGGCCCGCGGAGCGCCGGGGTGACCGCCGGTCAGCAGCGCCAGCGAGGCCCGCACCACGCCGATCCGCGCCAGGAACTCGCCGATCGACCGAGGCCTGCCTGGCGCGGCGGATCAGCCGGGTGCGCTCCGGCGCCCCTGCGATCCACTCCATGGGCGGATCGACCAGGACGAGGCCGGCCACCTGCTCGGGGTAGCGCGCGGCGTAGCCGCGGACGACGAGGGTCCCGAACGAGTGGCCGACCAGGATCACCCGGGCCCCGGCGCCCAGCGTGATCCAGGGCCCGGTGCCGGCCCGCGCCACCACCGCCCGCAGGTCGTCGACGATGCGAGCGAAGGTGCGCGGCGACGACGCCGGATCGCTCCAGCCGAGGCCGGCGCGGTCGTAGGCGCAGGTGCGCGCGAAGGCGGCGATCTCCGGCTGCACCCGGGCCCAACTGAGCGACGACGCGGCGACGCCGGATTCGAGCACCACGGCCGGGGATCCCTCGCCCTGGCAGAGCACGTGGAGCCGATGTCCGCAGCCGCCGATGAACTCGCCAGGCGGCCGAGCATCGCGAACCGCGCCAGGCGTCGGCGCGGCATGGAGAGCGAGCGATACGGGCCATGTCCGCGAATGCGTCACCCCGCCGGACGCTGGCTCACAAGTCCGTCCCCACCGGTAAGCACGCCCGAGGCCCCTGCGTAGAATCAGCGAGCCCATGCTGACCGCCGGTCTCGCGATCGCCTCGTTGTGGCTGGCAACCGCTGCCGCGCAGACCGGGATGGCCCGTCCGGAGGTGGTCGCGCCCGGCGTCCTGTCGGCCGGCGAGGTCTATCGCGGCACGTTCACCCCGGACGGCGCCACGCTCTACTTCTTCCGGAAGACCGGGAGCGGCGAGACCTACCGCATCTTCACGGTCGAACCGGACGACCGCGGGCTGGTCCTCGCCCACGGTCGTCGACCTCGGCGGTGAGTTCTCCGACCTCTATCCGGCGATCTCTCGCGACGGCCGGCGGCTGGTGTTCAGCTCCTACCGTCCGATTCCCGGCCAGGCCGGCGCCAAGCCGAACGCGCATCTCTGGTCCGCCGAGCGGACGGCCGGCGGTTGGAGCACCCCGGTGTATCCTCGCCGGGGCGAGCGCGCCTGGGCATTACCACTCCTGGGTCGAGTTCGGGTTCGACGGCGCGCTCTACTTCCGCCGCACGACGCCGGACTGGAGCCGGAACATCACGATGCGAGCGTCCTGGAATGGACGCGAGTTCGGCGCTCCCGAGCCGTACGCCGATGTGGAGCGCTGGAAGGGCTGGCGCAGCGACGTCCGCGTCGCGGCGGAGCGCCGGGCCCGGACGGCCGGCTCGTTTTCCTGGACGTCGCGACCACCAACCCGGCCACCGGCCGCGGCGCCGCGGACATCTGGGTATCGCTGCGGCACGGCGACGCGTGGACGGATCCCCGGCCGCTCGGCGCCGGTGTCAACGCCGACGGCTACGACGTCTTCCCGTTCCTGTCCCCGACGGCCGCGATCTCTACTTCGTGCGCGACTTCGCGACGTTCCACCGCATCCCGCTGTCGGATGCGCTCGCCTCGATCGAAGCCACCGGCCGGCGTCCGCTACGTCGCCAACTCGGGGATGCTCGTCGCCAGCGGCGGCCGGCGCTTCCTGATCGACGCGCCGATCCGCGAGGGCATCTCGCCGTATGCGACCAGCGCGGCGTCCGAGCGGTCGCGCCTCGAAGCGGCCCGCGATCCCTACGCCGGCGTCGACGCGATCCTGATCACGCACTGGCACGAGGATCACTTCAGCGCGGAGGCGGTCGCCGCGCATCTCACGAACAGCCCCCGCACCGTCCTCGTCTCCTCGCCCGAGGTCGTCGATCGCGTGCGCGCCGTCGCGCCGAATCTGCCCGCGTCCCGTCTGCGCGGCGTACTGCCCATGCCGGGACAGAGCTTGCCGGTAGACGTTGGCGGCCTCACCGTGCACGTGCTGCGCATTCGCCACAACCCGGCCCGACGCCTGCCCGAGCAGCACCTGGGTTTTCTCATCGGCGGAGTGTCGACGGTGTTGCACGTTGGCGACGCCGATCCCAAGGCGGACAACTTCGCGCTGCTGCAGACGCTGCCGCAGGTCGACCTCGCGTTCCTGCCGTTCTGGTACCTCTCGGACGCGGACAACAGACGCCTGGTGGCGGACGCGATCCGGCCGCGACGCGTCGTGGCGATGCACGTCCCGCCAGCCGACGTCGCCAAAGTCGCGGCCACGCTGCGTGACGCGGGCGTCGTCGCGGCGCTGGCGTCCACGCCGGGATCGACCATCGACCTCGCGCGCTGAACGGCCTCGCGGCGCATGCGGGCCGACGCGGTGCCGCACACGTCACCGGCGTCCGACTGGACGCCGAAGGGCCTGTGCAGGGGCTGATGCGGGCCGCACGTCTCCGCGCGTCGCGATCACGAGGGTCGCGTCTTCTTCATCCACACGTCCCAGGTGACGGCGCCGATCTCCTCGTCGTCGAAGGGATGGCCGGCCAGCTTGAGCGCCAGCTTGATCTGCCCGTGATGGTAGCCCTCGTGCCAGACCATGTGCTGGAGCAGCAGCAGCGGGTGGTCGTAGTGGGTGTCCATCTGCCGGCCTGACGCCAGCTTGCCGCGGACGGCGTCCCGCACGACCGCGGCGCTCTCGGTCAGCATCCGCACCATGCGATCGCGATCCGGCTCGGCCTGCCACTGGCGCGGCGGCACGTCGGTCGAGAACTCCGGCGCGTCCTCCTGCACGAAGACCAGCCGCACGTAGTGCATGTGCATGAACATCTGGCCGATCGAGGGGCTGCTGCCCGTGGCCCGGATGTCCATCCCGCCCTCGGGGATCGCGCGCAGCAGGTTCACCAGGATGGCGTTGTTGCGGTCCCAGGAATCGAGCACGTCGTCGAGCAGCCGCTGGTCTGCAGGGTCAGGCATGTCACGCGTCTCACTTTCCCTTGTTGCCGTCCGCCATCTCCAGCCAGTCGAGCTCTTCCTCGATCTCGTGGAAGGCATCGTCGCCGATCTCGTCGCTGCCGCGCATGGCGATCACCGCCTGGCGCGCCGCCTCGAGCGCCTGGCGATGGACGCGGCTGTGCGCCGTGCGGAGCGGCGTCGGCGCTGTCGTCGTGCACGTCCTCGTGGCCGAGGTGAGCGGTGAACTCCTGGCGGACGGCATCGGCCTGCTGGTGACGGATCGTCGGCGAGGCTGGCCAGTGCCGCCGCGAGCGCACGCGCGCGGCCGGCGCGGCGTTCCTGGCCGACCGGGTCGTCGTCGCTGCAGCTCGAGCCAGCGCAGCAGCGGCTTGAGCGTCAGGCCCTGGATCACCAGCGTGCCGAGCACGACCGAGAAGGCGGTCAGCACGATCAGGTCGCGGTACGGGAAAGCCGCCGGGCAGCGCCAGGGCCGCGGCCAGCGACACGATGCCGCGCATGCCGGCCCAGGAGATCACCAGGCCGCTGCCGACCGTCGGCGCGCAGCATCGGCCGCGGCGGGTTGAAGCCGAACACGCGATCGCGCCAGCGGACCACGGCGTTGAACGACATGTGCCAGGCGAGCCGCACGACGATGACGGTGACCAGCACGGCGGCGGCCACCGCCAGGTAGCGGCCGCGATCGCCCGGCTGCGAGGCTCTCGAGGATCGGCCGGATCTGCAGGCCGATGAAGACGAACGCCAGGATGTTCAGGGCGAAGACCGCGGTCTCCCACACGGCGTAGGACGGGATGCGCGGCGCGGGCGGGGATCCGTTCCGGCGCGCGTCTGCGCCACCGTGACGGCGTAGGCGACCATCGTCAGCACGGCCGGACAGGCCGATGTGCTCGGCCAGGATCCAGACGCCGAAGGTGGTGACGAACTGCAGGATGATCGCGCTCGGCACGTGCTCGCACGCGGCCGGTCAGCTGCAAGCGTGACCCAGCCGAGCACCGGGCCGACGACCAGGCTGCCGGCGACCGCGAGGAGGAACGTCGGCGCCACCGACGCCGAGCGAGAAGCCGCCGTGCGCCACCGCGGCGCCGACCGCCAGGCGGTAGATCAGCAGCGCGCTGGCATCGTTCAGCAGGCTCTCGCCTTCGAGGATGGTGAGGATGCGCCGCGGCGGCCGCAGGTGCCGCAGCACCGCGGTGGCCGCGGCCGCGTCGGGCGGCGCGACGACGGCGCCGAGCACGATCGCCGGCGCCCACGGCAACTCCGGGACCAGCGCCCGGGCGACCACGGCGACGGCGACCGTGGTCAGGCCGACCGCGACGACGACGAGGCTGGTGACGCGGCACCCAGTTGTCCCGCAGATCGCGCGGCGACGCGTCGTAGGCGGCGTCGAGCAGGACCGGCGCGATGAACAGCGCCAGCGCGAGCTCCGGCGGGACGGTGAACGTCGGCGCGCCGGGCACGAAGGCGAGGAGCGCGCCGCCGAGCGCCAGGAAGACGGGGTAGGGCGCGCCGGCGCGCCGTGCCGCGGCGGCCAGCAGCACCGCGGCCAGGAAGAGGCCGAGGACCTGTTCGAGTTCTCGCATCGGACCTCTGGCCCGGTGGGCGCGGCGGCGCCCGTCTACTCGTCCGGCTCGTCGCCGGCGTCAGGTCGATCCGGCGTCCGCGGGAGCGTGCCGACGCCGTCGACGCGGTATCGGTGCCGGCGGACGCATCGAGCGGATGCGCTCGCCGCCGGTCTCGGCCGGCGCCTCGGTGCCGCCCACGCCGGGCGTCGTCTCGCCCTGATCCTCGAGCCGGACGATCGAGACGACCTGGTCGCCTTCGGCGACGCCGATGAAGCGGACGCCCTGCGTGGCGCGGCCGATGACGCGGACGTCCTTGGCGCCCATCCGCAGCGTCTGCCCCTGCTGCGTGATCAGCATCAGCTCGTGCTCGTCGGACACGTAGGAGATGCCGACGACGACGCCGTTGCGGTCGCTGGTCTGGATGTTGATGATGCCGGAGCCGCCGCGCGACTGCAGGCGGTATTCCTCGAGGGCGGTGCGCTTGCCGTAGCCGTTGGCGGTGACGGTGAGGACGGTGCCGCCCGGGCGGACCACCTCCATCGCCACGACCTCGTCGTCGTCCTTGAGCAGGATGCCGCGGACGCCGTAGGCGGTGCGGCCCATCGGCCGCGCGTCGGCCTCGGGGAAGCGGATCGACTGGCCCTGTCTGGTGCCGATCAGCACCTCGCTCTGGCCGTCCGTCTGGGCGACGGCGAGCAGCGCGTCGTCGTCCTCGATGCCCATGCCGATGATGCCGCCGGCGCGCGGGTTGGCGTAGGCCTTGAGGTCGGTCTTCTTGACCACGCCCTTGCGCGTGCCCATCACGATGTACTGCTGGTCCTCTTCGGTCGGGAACGTCGCGCACGGCGAGCAGCGCGGCGATCTTCTCGCCCGGCTCCATCGACACCAGGTTGGCGATCGCCTTGCCGCGATTGGCCGGCCCGACGTCGGGGATCTCGTAGACCTTCAGCCAGTAGGCGCGGCCGCGGTCCGAGAAGATCATGATGTAGGCGTGCGTCGAGGCCACGAAGATGTGGCTGACGAAGTCCTCATCGCGCAGGTCCATGCCGCGCCGGCCCTTGCCGCCGCGCCGCTGCTGCGAGTACGAGTCGAGCGACGTCCGCTTGATGTAGCCGGTGTTGCTGACCGTGATCGCCATGTCCTCGTCGGCGATCAGGTCCTCGATGCGGATCTCGCCCGGATCGTCGACGATGGTGGTCCGGCGCGCGTTGCCGTACTTCTGCTCGATGTCGCGCAGCTCGTTGACGACGATCTCCATCAGCAGCCGCCGGCTGCCGAGGATCGTGCGCAGCCGCTCGATCTCCTGTCTTCAGCGCGGCGAGCTCGTCGAGGATCTTCTGCCGCTCCAGGCCGGTCAGGCGCTGGAGCTGCATGTCGAGGATCGCCTGCGCCTGGACCTGCGTCAGGCCGAACTGCGTCATCAGGCCGTCGCGCGCCAGCACCGGGCTCGACGAGGCGCGAATCAGCGTGATCACGGCGTCGAGCTGATCGAGCGCGATCGCCAGGCCTTCGAGGATGTGGGCCCGCGCCTCGGCCTTCTTCAGCTCGAACTCGATGCGCCGGCGCACCACGTCGCGCCGGAACTCGACGAAGTGGTCGAGCAGATCGACCAGCGGCAGCACGCGCGGGCGGCCGCTGACGATGGCCAGCGTGATCACGCCGAAGGTGGTCTGGAACTGCGTGTGCTTGAACAGGTTGTTCAGCACGACGTCGGGCACTTCGCCCTTCTTCAGCTCGATGACGACGCGGACGCCGTCGCGATCCGACTCGTCGCGGATGTCGGAGATGCCTTCGAGCACCTTCTCGTGCACCAGCTCGGCGATCTTCTTCTGCAGCTCCGCCTTGTTGACCTGGTAGGGGATCTCGGTGGCGACGATCTGCATCCGATCGCTCTTGCCGATCGGCTCGATCTCGGTCTTGGCGCGCAGCGTGATCGAGCCGCGGCCGGTGGTGTAGGCCGAGTGGATGCCGGCGTGGCCGATGATGATGCCGCCGCCGGGAAAGTCCGGGCCGATGATCGACTGCAGGACGTGGCGCTGCCGGTCGAGGCGCCGCTCTTCCTTGGTCTTGCCCGTCGACTGGCCGGTCCGCTCGGCCTCTTCGTCCTCGAGGGTCAGGTTGATGACGCCGATGACCGCCTCGATCACCTCGCGCAGGTTGTGCGGCGGGATGTTCGTGGCCATGCCGACGGCGATACCGGTCGAGCCGTTCACCAGCAGGTTCGGGAACGGCGTCGGCAGGACGGTCGGCTCGTCGGTGGTCTCGTCGTAGTTGGGGACGAAGTCGACCGTCTCCTTGTCGAGGTCGGCCATCATGGCCTCGGCAAGGCCCTTCAGTCGCGCCTCGGTGTAGCGCATCGCCGCGGCGGTGTCGCCGTCCATCGATCCGAAGTTGCCCTGGCCGTCGACCAGGGGCTCGCGCATGTTGAAGTCCTGCGCCAGCCGCACCAGGGTGTCGTAGATGGCGGCGTCGCCGTGCGGGTGATAGGTGCCCATCACGTCGCCGACGATCTTGGCGCACTTGCGATAGGCGCGGTTCGACGCCAGACCCATCTGGCGCATGCCGAACAGCACGCGGCGGTGGGCGGGCTTGAGGCCGTCTCGTACGTCGGGCAGCGCGCGCCCGATGATCACGCTCATGGCGTAATCCATGTACGAGCGCTTCATCTCGTCTTCGATGTTGACCGGGACGCGCGACTGGATATCGGACATGCGTTATGGCGTTCTGGGAACGACTCCGGAATCGCATGGCGACGACTCGGAGTGCCAAGGGAACGACGCCGGAGTCGACGTCAACTCCGGAGTCTTCTGCCTGGCTAGATGTCGAGGTTCTTCACGTCGAGGGCGTTGTCCTCGATGAACTTGCGACGCGGCTCGACCTGATCACCCATCAGCGTGGTGAACATCAGGTCGGCTTCCGCGTGGTCTTCGGCTTTCACCTGCAGCAGCGTCCGGACGCTCGGATCCATCGTGGTCATCCACAGCTGCTCGGGGTTCATCTCGCCGAGGCCCTTGTAGCGGCCGATGGTGATGCCCTTGCGGCCGGCGGTGATGAAGTAGTCGAGCAGCGCGTCCATCGACTCGATGCGGACGTCGCCGTCCTTGGTCGGCTTCGCCGCGGGAGCCTTGGGCGCCGGCGTCTCGGCCCGCGCCAGGACATCGGCGATGCTGCCGGTGGCCGGCGCCTCGGCCGCGTCGACGTCGGCCTCGTCGGTCTCGGCGTCGCCGTCGGCGTCGAGCTTGGCGTCGAGCGAGCGGATGACGACGGCGCCGAGGTAGTCCTTCACGTTGCGTGTAGCTGCCGACCAGCGTCCGGTAGTCGGGCGCGGTGACGAACTCGACGCCGACCGAGGTCTGGCGCACGTAGCCGGCCGAGCGATCGGCGATCACCAGCATCGACGCGTTGTGCTCCTCGTCGGCCTGCACGGTGACGTCGCGCGTGGCGGTCGACAGCGACGTCGCCAGGGTGTCGACCTTGGCCCGATCGGCGAAGGTGCTGGCATCGCGCACATCGGCGCCGAGCAGCGCGAGCACGATGTCGCGGGTCAGACCGCGGCGCTCGACGCGCTGCAGGTGCTTCTGGAGCGTGCCGAGCTGCTGCAGATGGCGCTCGAGCGCGGCGCCTTGCAGGTCGTGGCCGTTCGCGGTCTTGACGACCCGGTTCTCGACGGCGCGGCGGACGAGCAGGCCTTCCAGCTCGCGCTCGTCCTTCACGTAGGTGGTCTTCTTGCCGCGCTTGACGTGGAACAGCGGCGGCTGCGCGATGTAGACGTAGCCGTCGTCGACCAGCTGCCGCATCTGGCGATAGAAGAACGTCAGCAGCAGCGTCCGGATGTGGGAGCCGTCCACGTCCGCGTCGGTCATGATGATGATGCGGTGATAGCGGAGCTTCTCGATCGAGAACTCCTCCGCGCCGATGCCGCAGCCAATCGCGGCGATCATCGTGCGGATCGCGTCGCTGCTCAGCATCTTGTCGAAGCGCGCCTTCTCGACGTTCAGGATCTTGCCGCGGATCGGCAGGATGGCCTGGAAACGGCGATCGCGCCCCTGCTTGGCGGAGCCGCCGGCCGAATCGCCCTCGACGATGTAGATCTCGCTCTGGGCCGGATCGCGCTCCTGGCAGTCGGCGAGCTTGCCCGGCAGCATGCCGCTGTCGAGCGCACCCTTGCGCCGGACCAGATCGCGGGCCTTGCGGGCGGCTTCACGGGCGCGGGCCGCGTCGATGGCCTTCTGGATGACGCGCTTGGCGACGACCGGGTTCTCTTCGAGGAACGCGCCGAGGCGCTCGTTGACGATCGTCTCGACGATGCCCTTGACCTCGGTGTTGCCGAGCTTGGTCTTGGTCTGGCCTTCGAACTGCGGCTGCGGAATCTTGACGCTGATGACGCCGGTCAGGCCCTCGCGGATGTCGTCGCCGCTGACGTTTTCCTTGAGGTCCTTCGAGAGGTTGTTGCTGGTCGTGTAGACGTTGATCGTGCGCGTCAGCGCGGCGCGGAAACCCGAGAGGTGCGTGCCGCCTTCGTGCGTGTTGATGTTGTTGGCGAACGAATACATCAACTCGGTGTAGCTGTCGTTCCACTGCAGCGCGATTTCGACCTGGATGCCGTCCTTCTCGCCCTTCATGTAGATGGGCTCGTCGTTGACGGCGGCCTTGGCCTGATTCAGGAACGTGACGAACTGGTTGATGCCGCCTTCGTAGTGGAAGTCGTGCGCCTTGCCGTCCTCGCGCTCGTCGTCGAGCGTGATGCGGACGCCGGCATTCAGGAAGGCGAGCTCGCGCAGACGATTGGCGAGGGTGTCGAAGCTGAACTCGACCGCCTCGAAGATCTGCGAGTCGGGCTTGAAGGTGACCTTCGTGCCGCGCTTCTTGGTGATGCCGGTGTTGACCAGATCGGCGATCGGCTTGCCGCGCTCGTAGGTCTGCGTGTAGACCTCGCCGTTGCGGTAGATCTCGAGGTCGAGGCGCTCGGAGAGCGCGTTGACGACCGACACGCCGACGCCGTGCAGGCCGCCCGAGACCTTGTAGCTGTTGTTGTCGAACTTGCCGCCAGCGTGCAGGACGGTGAGGACGACTTCGGCCGCCGACTTGCCGCTCTCGTGCAGATCGACCGGGATGCCCCGGCCGTTGTCGACGACGGTGATCGAGTTGTCGAGATGGATGCGGACGTTGACCTGATCGCAGTAGCCGGCGAGCGCTTCGTCGATCGAGTTGTCGACGATCTCGTAGACCAGATGGTGCAGGCCCTGCGGCCCCGTCGAGCCGATGTACATGGCGGGGCGCTTGCGCACCGCCTCGAGGCCCTCGAGGACCTTGATCTTGTCTGCGCCGTACTCGTCGGCTGAGGTGCCGTTCATAGGCACGTCACCCGGCATGTCAGTCGGCGACGGGCCGCCCTGCGGCGGAGCGAGAGGGGTGTCCTGTTCCATCTACATCAAGTGGATCGTGAGCGTGCGGACCGAACTCGTCATCGAGCGCGCCGGCGAGGTCGGCATCGAGCCCAACCGATGCTCATGCGAGGCTGGCCACGATCCAACCTGGCAGGTGCGAAAGGCTGGCGAACTGACACAACTCAGATCCGCATCGGCATGATCACGTATGTGTAGTCGTAGCCGTTCGCGCCCACGGGCTTGAACACGGCCTGGCTCATCTCGTCCTTGAACTGCAGCACCACCACCTCGGTCTCGGCGACGCTGAGGAAGTCGAGCACGTACTGCGCGTTGAAGCAGATGGTGACGGACGGGCCGCTGTACTCGACGGGCAGCACTTCCTTGGCTTCCCCGAACTCGGAGCTGTTCGACGTCACCGTCACTTCGCCCGAATCCATCTGGAACTTCACCGACCGCGATCGCTCGTTGGCGAGCAGCGCGACGCGCTTGACGGCGCTCGTCAGCCGATCGCGATCGAACTCGACGGCTTTGTCGTTGCCCTTGGGGATGACCCGCTCGTAGGCCGGGAACTGGCCATCGATCATCCGCGACACGAGCACCCGATCGGCGAAGCGGAAGAACAGGTGGTTCTCCCCCTTCTCGAAGGTCACTTCATCGCCCGCTTCGCCCAGCAGACGGCCGAGCTCGAGCAGCGTCTTCTTCTGGACGATGACGCGAAGCTCGTCCGGCGAGCCCGGCCGCCCCTTCGCGCGGGGCGGTCACGAGCGCCAGGCGATGCCCGTCGGTCGCGACCATGCTCATTTCCTTCGGCCGAAGCACCAGCAGCGCACCGTTGAGGAAGTAGCGCGTGTCCTCGCCGGTGATCGCGAACTGCGTCTTCGAGACCATCTGCCGGGTGATGTCACGCGGCAGGGTGGCGTCTCCGGGGCCGGAACTGTCCGGCATGGCCGGGAAGTCGTCCCGGGACATGGTCTGCAGACGCGACTCGAAGCGGTCGGCCGCGACCTTCACACCGTTCTTGTCCTCCTGGATGAGGACATCGGTGTCCGGCAGCGACTTGACGATTTCGAAGAGCTTCTTGGCGGGCAGCGTCAGCGAGCCCGGCTTGTCGACCTTGGCCGGGCAGCGGCTCTTGAGCCCGACCTCGAGGTCGGTCGCTGCCAGGCGGATTTCCGAGCCCTTGGCGTCGATCAGGACGTTGGCGAGGATCGGGATCGTGTTCTTGCGCTCGACGATGCCCTGGAAGAACTGCAGTTCCCGTAGCAGATCCGCCTTGCTAACGGAGAGTTCCATGCGTGTGCTGCCCCAAAAAGCCGAACGGTAGCCGAACGGACGGGACGAACCCCGGTTGCCAGTCCCAGAACGAGACGTGGCCGTACTGTGTTTAAGAACGAATCTACGAACACAAAAGTATAACAAGAACAAGAGCCTGTTGAAAAGCGGAAACGAGTCCGGTTCTCCTTCGAGTTCAATAACTTACGGAAGCGGTCGGCTGAGGATTCCCGGTGTGCGGACGGTGCCTTTCACAGGCTGCGGCCCGGGTGGGGTTTCCGGGTCCACAATCGGCCCGCAGGTTTTCCACAGCCTCCTGTGGACGCGCGTGGCAGGAACAGCGATCCAACCGACCGGATTCGGCGGACTAGCGCGTGCGTGGGCCTCGCTCACTGGAAATTGGCGAGCAGGTTCTGGATCGTGGCGCTGAATTCGGAGTCGCGCTGACGCATCCCGTCGATCTTCTGGATCGAATGGATGACGGTCGAGTGGTGCTTGCCGCCGAACGCCTTGCCGATTTCCGGCAGCGAGGCGCGGGTCAGGGCCTTGCACATGTACATGGCGACCTGGCGGGGCAGCGCAATCGACTTGGAGTTGTTGCGCGATTTCAGCTCGGTGGGCCTGAGCTGGAAGTAGTCGGCGACGAACTTCTGGATGATCTCGATGGTGACCACCCGCTCGTCGTTGGACAGGACGTTGCGGAGGACGTGCTGCGCCAGGGCCAGGTTGATCTCGGCGCCGGTCATCGAGGCATAGGCCACCAGGCGAATCAGCGAACCCTCGAGCTCGCGGACGTTCGAGCGGATCTTGCCGGCGATGTAGATGGCGACGTTGTCGGGCAGCGGGACCGCCTCCGCCTCGGCCTTCTTGCGCAGAATGGCCACCTTGGTCTCGAGGTCGGGCGGCTGGATGTCGGCAATCAGGCCCCATTCGAAGCGCGACCGCAGGCGTTCCTCGAGCGCCGTGATCTCATGCGGCGGCGAGTCGCTGCTGATGACGATCTGCTTGGCCGAGTCGAACAGCGCGTTGAAGGTGTGGAAGAACTCGGTCTGGGTGCTTTCCTTGCCACCGATGAACTGGATGTCGTCGACCAGCAGGACGTCGATGTTGCGGTAGCGCTCCCGGAAATCGAGGATCCGCTCGTAGCGGAGCGCGTTGATCATCTCGTTCATGAACCGCTCGGACGAGACGTAGGTCAGCTTCAGCGACCGCGCCTGCTGGACGATGTAGTGCCCCACCGCATGCATGAGGTGGGTCTTGCCGAGGCCGACGCCGCCGTAGATGAACAGCGGGTTGTAGGAGCGGGCCGGGGCCTCGGCGACGGCCCGGCAGGCCGCGTGGGCGAACTGGTTCGACGGCCCGACGACGAACGTGTCGAAGGTGTACCGGGGGTTGAGGCCAGGCGGGCCCGTGGGCGGCGCGTCAGGTGACGGGGAACCGGCCACCGGGAAACTCCACCTCTGCCGTCTGAGCTGATGCGGGCGCGATGTCGGGGGCGAAAGGTCGTTCGACGGCAGCCTGCTGGGTGTTCGCTTCCGCCTCGGTGACGAAGGTCAGCGCCGTGTCGGAGCGGCCGACCTCGGCCAGCGCATCGGCCAGGACGCCGGAGTAGTGCTTGAGCAGCCAGTCGCGAAAGACCGTGTCCGGAACGCGGATCGTCACCCGCTGGCCGTCGTCCGTCACGAACTCGGTGCGGCGAAACCACGTCGAGAAGCTGTGTCGGTTGACTTTCGTCTCGACCCGGGCCAGCACCTGATCCCAGACCGTCATTTCAAGCCCGTCTTCTTGCCGAGGTCAGCCCGCAAAGGCCCGGGAATGCATGGAAATCCGACACTTTCGCCTCGTGTGACGTGTCTGTAACCGAGCCTGACGCCGTCAGGAGCCGAAAATAGTCGAAGAAAATGCGACGAAACGACCTTCGCCGTATGCAGATTCAGACAGCACAAGGGTTTTCCGGAGGGCCAGGCGGGAAAGCCCCGAATTTTCCACAGAATTTTCCACAGTTGTGGAAAACCGTCGTGACGCGACGTCGCCGCTGTTGCCAGATGCGAAGGCGGGGACCGCTCTGGGCATGGGAAGCGGTGGACGATACCACACGGATTCGACCCCGCCTTTGTTGACACATTTCGGGCCGCCGTCTACCATGAGTGGTTCTGCCGTTCGGCCGTTCCGGTCACGGTGAGCCTGGTGATCCATGAAGCGCACTTTTCAGCCCAATCGCAGCCGCCGCCGGAAGACGCATGGCTTCCTCGAACGCATGAGCACGAAGAATGGACGCCTGGTCCTGAAGCGCCGTCGCGCCAAGGGCCGGAAGCGTCTGACCGTGTCGTAGGCAGCCCTGGCCAGCCGCCGGTTGCGCGTCAGGATTCGGCGTGACCGAGCGACTCCAGCCGCACGAACGCGTCCGCCGTCGGACCGACTTCGAGCACATCTACGCCAAGGGCGCGAAGCGGCACGGCCGCTTCATGACCATGTTCGTGCTGTCGCGTGATGCGGCACCGGACATCGGGCCGGCCCGGCTGGGTGTGGCCGCGACGCGGAAGCTCGGGGGCGCCGTCGTTCGCAATCGAGCCAAGCGTCTCTCCCGCGAACTGTTCCGCCGCCACAAGCCCGATGCCGGCCTCGACGTCGTCGTCGTACCCCGGCGCGAGTTCCTCGGCGCAGACTTCCCCAGCCTTGAACGCGACTACGTCGTGCTGCTCGCCGGCCGCGGCGGCCGGGAGTCCGGCCCACGTCGTCGTGCCGATCGCGCGGCGCGTTGACGTGGCCACGCCGCGTCCTGCAGGGCCTCGTTCGCTCCTATCAGCTTCTGCTCTCGCCGTGGTCCGGCGGGGCCTGCCGGTATTCGCCGTCGTGCTCCGCGTATGCCCTCGAGTCACTCGAGCGGCACGGCGCCTGGCGGGGCGGGTGGATGGCGCTGAAGCGCATCGCCCGGTGTCACCCGTGGAGCCCGGCCGGCTTCGATCCCGTCCGTTGAGCCACACGTCATAGACAGCATGGAACGTCGCGTCCTTCTCGCCGTCGTCCTTTCCTTCCTGGTGCTCTTCGGCTACCAGGCCCTGGTGGTCAAGCCGAACACCAAACCCCCGACGTCGCCCGGCGCCACCGCGACAGGGCCAGCGTCGACCGCAGCGCCAGCGGTGGAGGTCGAGTCGCCGCCGCCCGCACCGACCGGCCCGCAGCCGGCCGTCCTCGCCGGCGAGACGGCCGAGCGCCGCATCGTGATCGAGACCTCGCGCGTCAAGGCGACGTTCTCGAACCGCGGCGCCATTCTCGAGAGCTGGCAGCTCAAGGACTACCTCGATTCGCAGGGCCGGCCGATGGACATGGTCGCGCCGGCGCTGACCATGCCGGAGCGGCATCCGCTGGCGATGACGGTCGGCGACGAGGCGCTGAGCGCCCGGCTCAACACCGCGCTCTACCAGGCGTCGACCGGTGACCAGCAGGTCGGACACCCGCACCGGTTCGATCCAGTTCACCTATCGCGACGCGTCGGGCGTCTCGGTGGTCAAGACCATCGACATCCAGCCCGATGGCCAGCCGTTCCTGCTGCGCGTCAACACCGAGGTCCTGGTCAACGGCCAGCGTCAGCGCGTGACCATCCACGGTGGCGCCGGCTTCGGCGACATCGAGCGCGGCGTGCAGTCCACGAGTTGGCTGGTGCCGGCGACCTACCAGCCGCCGCAGGCGATTCTCCAGAAGGTCGAGACCAGCGACGCCATCCGCATCCCGGCGGTGAACATCGCGACCCAGCCGGTGCAGGAAGGCCTGACCCGCTACGCCGGCGTCGACGACCAGTACTTCCTCGCCGCGGCACTCGCCGGCGGCAAGAACGCGCGGGTCGACCTACACGCCGCTGACGGTCAAGACCGCCGGAAGGCGACCGCCAGATCGTCGACTACCGGATCCGCGTCGCCGGCGATGCGCCGCTGACGTTCTTCATCGGCCCGAAGGAATTCGACCTCCTGCAGCGTGCCGACGCCAATCTGGTCCGCACCATCCACCTCGGGATCTTCGGCTTCCTCGCCACGCCGCTGCTGAAGGCGCTGAAGTGGGTCAACGAGTACGTCGGCAACTTCGGCTGGTCGATCATCATCCTCACGGTCCTCATCAACCTGGTGATGTTCCCGCTGCGCCACAAGAGCGCGGTGTCGATGCGGAAGATGCAGCAGATTCAGCCGCAGGTGAAGGCGATCCAGGATCGCTACGCCAAGCTGAAGATGACCGACCCGGCCCGGTCGAAGATGAACCAGGAGCTGATGGAGCTCTACAAGGCCAAGGGCGCCAACCCGGCGAGCGGCTGCCTGCCGATGGTGCTCACCTTCCCGGTGCTGTTCGCCTTCTACGCCTTCCTGTCGCAGGCGATCGAGCTGCGCGGAGCGCCCTGGATCCTGTGGATCCACGACCTGTCCCGGCACGACCCGTACTACGTCACGCCGGTGCTGATGGGCGCGTCGCAGTTCCTGCAGACGAAGATGATGCCGGCCACCGGCGACCCGGCGCAGCAGCGGATGATGATGTTCATGCCGCTGATGTTCATGGTCTTCTTCCTGTGGGCGCCGAGCGGCCTGGTGCTCTACTGGCTGATGAGCAACCTGTGGACGATCGGCCAGCAGTACTTCACGAACCGACTGCTCGACAACGCGCAGCCGGCCAAGGCGCGCTGATACGCGCGCATCCCGTTCGGAGAGAGTCGATGCGATCGGAACTGCACGGTGAAGTGAAGACGTTCGTGGAGCAGATCGTCCAGGCGATGGGGCTCGCCGTCGCCGTCGAGGTCTCGGACCTCGAGGACGGCAGCGTCCGCGTCGACGTGCAGGGCGAGGAAGGCGAGTTGCTGCTGCGCCGCAAGGGCGAGGGCCTCGACGCGCTGCAGCACCTGGTCAACAGCGCCTATCGCCGCGACGTCGGCCGCGATCAACGCATCGTCATCGACGCGATGAACTTCCGGCAGGGGAAGGACATCGAGCTGCAGCAGATGGCGAAGTTCCTGATCGACAAGGTCCGGATGACGGGCACGCCACAGGAGCTCGGCCCGCTGAACTCCTACTCGCGGCGCATCGTGCACATGGAAGTGAGCCGCTTCGACGACGTCGCCTCGGAGAGCCAGGGCGACGGACAGTTGAAGCAGGTCACCATCAGCCTGCGGAAGCCGGCGCGCTAGCGGTCCGCTGCGGATCGCGGCCTGGCCTGCCGCGGGCACGGCAGGAGCGCCGTGTTCTCGACCGACGACACCATCGTTGCCGTGGCGACACCGGCCGGCCGCGCCGGCCTCGGCGTGGTGCGTGTCGCCGGGCCGCAGGCGGTGACGATCGCCGGTGTCCTGGCGCCGGGTCCGACGCTGACGGCGCGATTCGCCACCGTGCGGCGGCTGGCGGCGCCGCTCGATGACGGGCGCCGACCACGACCGGAGCGGCCATCGACCAGGTGGTACTCACCTGGTTCGCGGCGCCGGCGTCCTACACCGGCGACGACGTCGTCGAGATCTCCGCGCACGGCAGCCCGGTGCTCCTCGACCGCATCGTCCGCAGTGCGATGCGGCGCCGGGGCCCGCCTGGCCGCGCCGGGCGAGTTCACGCTCCGCGCCTTCCTCAACGGCAAGCTCGATCTGGTGCAGGCGGAGGCGGTCGCCGATCTGATCGACGCGGTGACGCCGGCGCAGGCGCGCCTCGCCTTCGATCAACTGGACGGCACCCTCAGCCACGCGCTCGCCGCGATCGGCGAGGCGCTCTTCGATCTGCGCGTGCGGCTCGAGGCCTCGCTCGACTTCCCGGACGAGGGCTATCACTTCGTCGAGCCAGGCGCCGTGGCGCGCGAGTGCGACGTCGTGCGCGAGCGGGTGTCGGCACTGCTGCAGACGGCGCGACGCGGGCGGCTGCTGCGTGAAGGCTGCACGGTCGCCCTCGTCGGCGCGCCGAACGTCGGCAAGTCGCTGCTGTTCAACGCGCTGCTCGGCGCCGGTCGGGCCATCGTGACGCCCGTTGCCGGTACGACGCGCGATCTTCTGACCGAGCGCTGTGACATCGGTGGCCTGGCGGTCACGCTGATCGACACGGCCGGCGTGCGTGACAGCGACGAGCCGATCGAGCGCGAGGGGATCGCGCGCGCCCGCCAGGCCGCGGCGTCGGCCGATGTGCGCGTCGTCGTCCTGGATCGCTCGCGGCGCTACGACGGCGACGTGCTTGCCGAGGCGAGCGAGGGTGCGACGGTGGTCGTCGCCAACAAGAGCGACCTGCCGTCGGCGTGGACGCGGTTCGGACGAGGTCGGCGCCATCGCGGCGTCGGCGCTGACGGGCCAGGGACTCGACGCCGTCCGGCAGGCGATCGTGCGGGCCGCCATATCGGCGGAATCGCTCGACGACACGCCGGCGATCGCCAACGCCCGGCACACCGCGCTGCTGGAGCGGGTCGAGGTCCGGGTGCGTGAAGCGGCCGACCAGGCGCGCACCGGCGAGGGCGAGGAGATTGTGCTCGCGACCTTGCAGGATGCGTTCGGCGCGCTCGATGAGATAGTGGGGAAGCGTTCGTCGGAAGACGTGCTACGCCAGATTTTCGCCAGGTTCTGCATAGGAAAATGACTGCGGACGTCGTCGTCATCGGCGCCGGGCATGCGGGCTGCGAGGCCGCGCTCTGCCGCGGTGCGTCTGGGCTGCCGGGTCGCGCTCTGCACGCTGTCGCCCGCGACTATTGGGCACATGCCCTGTAATCCGGCGGTAGGTGGCACTGCGAAGGGTCACCTCGTCCGAGAGATTGACGCCCTTGGCGGGTTGATGGGCGAAGCCATCGACGCAACCGGCATCCAGTTCAAGCTGCTCAACCGCAGTCGGGGGCCGGCGGTGTGGTCGCCGCGAGCCCAGGCAGACAAGAAGGTCTATTCGCGGTGGATGCGGGCTCGGCTGGAGGCCGAGCCGCTCATCAGCTGGATTTTCGAGCCCGTGACCCGCCTCGATGTCGTCGGCGGTCGGATCGTCGGCGTGTCGCTCGCCGACGGTCGGCGCGTGCTGGCCTCGGCGGTCGTCGTGACCACAGGGACCTTCCTGAACGGGCTGGTCCACATCGGCCGGGAGCAGCGCCCGGCCGGTCGCGCCGACGAGCCCCCGTCCATCGCGTTGGCGGAGTCGGTCCGCGGACTCGGTTTGCGCTGGGGACGACTGAAGACCGGAACGCCACCGCGTCTGCATCGCGAGAGCATCGACTTTTCACGGATGCGGGAGGAGCGGGGCGACGATCCGCCGGTGCCGTTCTCCTACGTCACCGATCGCCTGGATCGGCCGCAGATCAGCTGTCATCTCCTGCACACCACACCGCGCGTCCGCGAACTGGTGCAAGAGCGGATCGGCGAGTCGCCCCTCTACAACGGCCAGATCAAGGGGATCGGCCCGCGCTACTGCCCGTCGCTCGAGGACAAGATCATGCGGTTCCCGGACCGCGAGGCGCATCAGGTCTTCCTCGAGCCCGAGGGCCTCGACGTGCCCGAAATCTACGTCAACGGGTTCTCGACCAGCCTGCCTCGCGAGACGCAGCTGGCCTTGGTGCGCGCCCTGCCGGGACTGGAGCAGGCGGAGATGCTTCGCCCTGGATATGCGGTCGAGTACGACTTCGTCCAGCCGACCGAGCTGCGACGGTCCCTCGAGTGCAAGCGAGTCCCAGGCCTGTTCCTGGCCGGACAGATCAACGGCACGTCGGGGTACGAGGAGGCCGGCGCCCAGGGGTTGGTGGCCGGCGCCAACGCGGCGCTCGCCCACCATGGCCGGGATCCGCTGGTGATCGGCCGCGACGAGGGGTATATCGGCATCCTGGTCGACGATCTGACGACGCGCGGCTGCCTCGAGCCCTACCGCATGTTCACGTCGCGGGCCGAGCATCGGCTTCTGCTGCGCATCGACAACGCGGATCTGCGCCTGACGCCGCGAGGCCGTGCGATCGGTCTGGTCGACGAGGCTCGCTGGTCCCGCTTCGAAGCGCGCGTCGGCCGGCTGGATCGCAATCGGGCGCGGCTCCACGACGCGACACGGGTCGACGACCGGCGCCGAGACAGTCCGTCTGGCAGCGATTGAAGCGCCCGGACGTCCGCCTGGCCGACGTCGCCGACGGGCTCGACCTCGAGTTGACGCCTGCGGTCGGCGAACTGGATGGCGCGAGTCTCGAAACCGAGGTCAAGTACGAGGGCTACGTCGCGCGCCAGCGTCTGGAAGTCGCGCGTGCGCAGCGGGACGAGGGGCGGCGCGATTCCGGAGCAGTTCCGCTACGCGGGTGTGCCCGGTCTGTCGAACGAAATCGTCCAGCGGCTCTCCGAGATTCGCCCCGAGACGGTGGGTCAGGCGTCGAGGGTGTCTGGCGTCACTCCCGCTGCCGCGGCCGTCATCGTCCGCGAGCTTCGCCGCCTCGATCACGGCGGCGGGGTCGTGGCGCAGTGAGTCGTCCCCGCTCCGGCGCAGCCGATGCAGCCGGCCTGGCCAAGGATGCCGACGACTGGCGGAAGCGAATCGGCCGCCGCGCCCGTCGCGCCAACCTCGAACTGCAGGCGGAGCAACTCGCCGCCCATGCGGAGTTCATGGCCCTGCTCAGCGCGTGGAACGCGCGCATGAACCTGACGGCGCTGGACGATCGCGACGAAGCCGTCGATCGCCTGATTCTGGAGCCTGTTTCGGCAGCGCGCCTCCTGCAGAGCGCGACGGCCATTCTCGACGTTGGGTCCGGCGGCGGTTCCCCTGCCATTCCGCTGAAGATTCAGCTGCCGCAGGCGTCGCTTCGCATGGTCGAGTCGAAGATCCGCAAGGGCGCGTTTCTGCGCGAGGCGGTGCGGAAGCTCGGCCTGACGGATGCTCGGGTTGAGAGCCGCCGCTTCGAGGAATTGCTCACCGACGCCTCGATCCATGAGTGCTGCGACGTCGTGACGATTCGGGCCGTGCGCGTCCAGCTCTCGACGTTGGTGGCCACGCAGGCGTTTCTGAAGCCGGGCGGACGACTGGCGTTGTTCCGCGGGCCGGGCGAGGAGGCGTTGCCGGCGGTGCCAACGCTGACTCTCGAAAGCGATGAACCTCTCGTCGAGACGTTGAGAAGCCGCCTGCTGGTGCTCCGCAAGGACCGCCTCTCCTGACTCGCGGCGCCGAGTGTTCCACGTGGAACATTCGACTGTGGCGTTAGGGCAGGTGCCGCGCTTGACCCCCGAATCACGCCGCTCTATCCTTCCAGCTCCCCGGCGTTCGCCTTCCCCCTCAGTGTGGCGATGCGAAAGATCCTTGCCGTCTCCAATCAAAAAGGAGGCGTTGGAAAGACTACGACCGCGATCAATCTGGCCGCCTCCCTGGCGCTGGCGGATCGATCCGTCCTGCTCGTCGACATGGACCCTCAGGGCAACCTGACGAGCGGCGTCGGGCTCAAGGCTCAGGCGTCGAAAGGGTCCGACGATCTACGAAGCGCTGATGGGGACGGCTCCCCTGCCTGAGCTACAGACGGTCGTCGACAAGATGAAGCTGGTCCCTGCCAATCGTCACCTGGCTGGCGCCGAGATCGAGCTGGTCACGATGGAGTCGCGCGAAAGCCGGCTCGCGACGTGTCTGGCAGAGGTTCGCGACAAGTACGACTACATCCTCATCGACACTCCGCCCTCGCTGGGGCTGCTCACCTTGAACGCGCTGGTGGCGGCTGACGCGGTCATCGTCCCGCTGCACTGTGAATACTTCGCGCTCGAGGGGATTGCCGACCTCGTGTCCACCATCCGTCGGGTCAGAGCCTCGCTCAATCCCAGGCTCGATATCCTGGGCGTGCTGCTCACGATGTACGACGATCGCACCAATCTCGGCCAGCAGGTCGCCACCGACATCCGCTCCTTTTTTGCCGAGAAGGTCTTCACCTGCGTCATCCCGAGGAATGTTCGTTTGGGCGAAGCCCCAAGTCACGGTTTGCCGGTCCTGCTCTACGACGTCAAGTCGAAGGGTGCGGAGGCCTACGTGAGCCTGGCCCGTGAAGTGCTGAGCCGCGAAGCGCAAGGCAGACGCCAGTATCTGTTGTCTGACCAATAGTCTGTATTTGTTGATACCAAGAGGTTTGTGTGGCTGAGAAGCGACCGGCGCTCGGGCGTGGCCTGAGCGCCCTGATTCCCGAGGCGCCAGAGGCCGCACCGGCTGCCGTTCCGGCGCCGGCAGCGCCCCGCGGCCTTCCTCTCGAAGTCGACCTCGATCGGATCGTCCCCAATCCTCGCCAGCCGCGCGTCCAGATGGAGCAGGGCCCGCTCGAGGAGCTGGCGCAGTCGATCCGCGCCAACGGGATCATCCAGCCCATCCTCGTCCGGCGAAGCGGCGACCGCTACGAGATCATCGCCGGTGAGCGCCGGTGGCGCGCGGCGCAGATCGCAGGGCTGCTGCGCGTGCCGGTGGTCGTTCGCGAGATCGAGGACGGCCAGCTGCTGCAGGTGGCCCTGATCGAGAACATCCAGCGCGAGAACCTCAACCCGATCGACGAGGCTTCCGCCTACCGTCGCCTGCTCGACGAGTGCGCGATGACCCAGGAGGCGCTGGCCGACGCCGTGGGCAAGGACCGCGCGTCCATCGCCAACCACCTGCGCCTGCTGCGGCTGCCGCCGGACGTCCAGCGCCAGGTGTCGGCCGGGGCGCTTTCGATGGGCCACGCCCGCGCCCTGGTCGGGCTCGAGAACCTGGTGACGCTGAAGAAGGCGGCCGACGACGTCATCGCCCGCGCCCTCTCGGTCCGCGAGACCGAGGCGCTCGTCCGTCGCCTGAACGCTCCACCGGCCGCCCAGGACGTCGCGGTCAAGGACGTGCACACCCGCGAAGCCGAGGACGTCATGAAGCTGGCCTTGGGAACACGCGTCCGCATTTCGCGCAAGGGCAAGGGCGGCAAGGTCGAGATCGACTTCGTCTCGGAAGACGAGCTGAACCGGATCTACGAGCACATCACCGACAAGCGGTGATGCCCACTGCGCGTGCGCTCGCCTTGCCGGCCGTCGCGCAAACATGGTATAAACGGCCGTTTGTCTGGTGGCCCGCGTCGCATCCTCGCGACCGGCCGCTCCCTCAGCGGCCCATCGGGCCCCTGCACCGTTGATTAGATCGGGCGGTTCCATCGGAGGCCTCGCGTGATTCCGGACCTGTCGGTCCTTTGGGTCATCCTGCTCGTGCTCACGCTGACGTTCATCGTCCAGCGGTTCCTGTTCGGGCCGTTGCTGCGTGTCATGCACGAACGGGAGAGTGCCACCGCCAAGGCCCAGGCCCTCGCGGCCGAGGCCGGCCGCCGCGCCGCCGCGGCGACGGCCGACTACGATTCGCAGATGTCGGCGGCGCGCAACGAGGTCTACCGTCAGATGGAGAGCGTGCGCCGCGAGGCGCTCGAGCGCAGCACGGCGTTCGTGGCCAAAGCTCGACAGGACGCCGACGCGTCGCGGGCCGACGCGCTGCGGTCGCTGGACGTCTCCGTCAACACGGCCCGCGCCGCCCTCACGACCGACGCCGCTGGCGCTCAGCCAGGGCATCGTCGATCGCGTCCTCGAACGTCGGGTGTCCTAGCCGGTCCTTGGTATCTCACCCCATGGCGTCCTTCTCACTCAGACATTGTGAAACTTTCCTCAAGCGGTCGTGGCATCGCGCCGCGACCGTGTCGGCGGCCCTGATCGCGCTGAGCGGCGTCCCGGCGGACGACGCCCAGGCTCGAGCCGGTGGGGCGCGGTCGCCGCAGGCGGCGTCCGCGAACGAGGCCCCGACGCCGGCGATCCCGACGGCGGGTGCTCGAGTCGCGGCGGCTCCCGCCGCGGCGGACCAGTCGCCGGCCGCCAGCCCGGCTCCGGCGCAGGCGGCTCCGGCGCACGAGGCGCAACCGGCCGCCACGCCGCCGGTCGAGAGCAGCCAGCACCCGGCGCCGGCCGCCGCCCCGGACGCGCACGGGACGTCGCCCGCGAGTCCAGCCGATGGACACGGCGCGGCAGCGGCCCCGGCGGCCGGCGACGGTGCGCACGGACAGCCGCAAGCGCACGGTCCCCCCGCAGCCGGCGGGCACGCTGCCGAAGGCGCCGGCCACGCCGCCTCGGAAGAGCACGAAAGCGTCTGGGCCCTTCCCGCCCGCCTCTTCAACTTCGCCATCCTCGTCGGCGGCCTCGTCTACTTCCTGCGGTCGCCCCTGGCCGCCCACCTTGCCAGCCGGCGCCAGCAGATTCGCGGCGGTCTCGAGTCGGCCCGTGAGACGAGCGAAAAAGCCACCGCCCAGCTCGCCGAGCTCGACCGCCGACTCCAGTCGCTCCCCGTCGAGCTCGAGGCCCTCCGCAAGAAGGGCGTCGAGGAAATCGCCACCGAGGAGCAGCGGATCCAGGCCCGGGCCGAAGCCGAGCGGAAGCGCGTCATCGAGGAGATGCAGCGCGACGTCGACGTGCGCGTGCGCGTCGCCCGCAAGGCGCTGGCCGAGCACGCCGCCGACCTCGCCGTCGGCCTGGCCGCCGACCGCATCCGGCAGACGATCACCGACGCCGAACAGACGCGGCTGATCGATCGCTACACCGCCCAGGTGAAGGACATCCATGGCTAGCCGCGCTTCCGCGCGCCGGTATGCGCGCGCCCTGTTCGACGTCGTCTCGAAGTCGGGCGACGTCGACACGGCCCTGGCCGAGCTCCAGGCGCTCGGCGCCGCGATCTCCGGCCACGCCGATCTGCGCCGGGCCCTCACCAGCCCCGGCGTGCCGCTCGGCGCCAAGCAGAACGTCATGCGCGACATCCTCGCGCTGCAGCCCGTCTCCAGGGTGGTCGCGCGCCTCATCACGCTGATCGTCGAGAACGACGACGTCGACGAGATCGAGGACATCGTCGAGGCGTTCGAGCAGCGCGTGCTCGAGTTGCACCAGGTCGTGCGCGCCGAGATCACCTCGGCGGTGCCGCTGTCGCCGGAGCAGGTGCAGGCCATCGAGGCGTCCCTCGCGTCGGCGTCCGGCGTCCGCGTGGTCGTCACGCCGCGGGTCGACCCGTCGATCCTCGGCGGCATCGTCGCCAAGGTCGGCAGCCGCGTCTACGACGGCAGCATCGCCCGTCACCTCGCCCGGATCCGCACCCGTCTCGTCAGCGGCGACAGCCTCCAGTAGTCCTATGAACATCAGAGCCGAAGACATCTCCCGCATCCTCCGCGAGCAAGTCGGCGGATACACGGTCGACGTGGACGTCGCCGAAGTCGGCACCGTCGTCACGATCGGCGACGGCATGGCGCGCCTGCACGGCGTCGAGCGCTGCATGGCCGGCGAACTGATCGAGTTCCCGCGGCGGCGTCTTCGGCATCGCGCTGAACCTCGAGGAAGACAGCGTCGGCTCGGTGCTCCTCGGTGACGCGCATCACATCAAGGAAGGCGACGTCGTCAAGCGCACCGGCCGCATCATCTCGGTGCCGGTCGGCGACGAGATGCTCGGCCGCGTCGTCAACGCGCTCGGCCAGCCGGTCGACGGCAAGGGCCCGATCCCGACCACCCGGTTCCTGCCGATCGAGCGCATCGCCCCGGGCGTCGTCGATCGCCAGTCGGTGCGCGAGCCGCTGCAGACCGGCCTCAAGGCCATCGACGCGATGATCCCGATCGGCCGCGGCCAGCGCGAGCTGATCATCGGCGACCGCCAGACCGGCAAGACCGCCGTCGCCATCGACGCGATCATCAACCAGAAGGGCACCGGCGTCATCTGCATCTACGGCGCGATCGGCCAGAAGCAGTCGACCGTCGCCCAGATCGTGCGCACGCTCGAAGAGAACGGCGCGATGGACTACACGATCGTCGTCGCCGCGGCGGCGTCCGATCCGGCGCCGATGCTCTACGTCGCGCCCTACGCCGGCTGCGCCATGGGCGAGTTCTTCCGCGACACGGGCCGGCACGCGCTGGTCATCTACGACGATCTCTCCAAGCACGCCGAGGCCTACCGCGAGATCTCGCTGCTCCTCCGCCGTCCGCCGGGCCGCGAGGCGTATCCCGGCGACGTCTTCTACCTGCACTCGCGCCTGCTCGAGCGCGCCGCCAAGCTGAACGACGCCAACGGCGGCGGATCGCTGACGGCGCTGCCGATCATCGAGACGCAGGCCGGCGACGTCTCGGCCTACATTCCGACCAACGTCATCTCGATCACCGACGGCCAGATCTTCCTCGAGAGCGACCTGTTCCACCAGGGCGTGCGCCCGGCCATCAACGTCGGCAACTCGGTGTCGCGCGTCGGCGGCTCGGCGCAGATCAAGGCGATGCGGCAGGTCGCCGGCACGCTGCGCCTCGACCTCGCGCAGTACCGCGAGCTGGCGGCGTTCGCGCAGTTCGGCTGCGACCTCGACAAGTCGACGCAGCAGCAGCTCAATCGCGGCGCGCGCCTGGTCGAGATCCTGAAGCAGGGGCAGTACTCGCCGCTGTCGGTCGAGAAGCAGGTGGTCATCATCTACGCCGGCACGAACGGCTTCCTCGACGATGTGCCGGTGGCGCAGGTCGGCAAGTACGAGGCCGCGCTGGCCACGCTTCATGGAGACCAAGCGGCCGGGTATCCTGCAGACCATCGCCGAGAAGAAGACCCTCGACGACGCCCTGAAGGCCGAGATCAACACGGCGCTGACGGAGTTCGGCAAGACGTTCGCCAGCGCGACCGCCGCCTAGGCTGACGGAGCCGATCCCATGCCCTCCCTGATCGACATCCGGCGCCGCATCCGCGCGGTCAAGACGACGCAGCAGATCACCAAGGCCATGAAGATGGTCTCGGCGTCGAAGCTGCGCCGCGCGCAGGAGCGCATCGTCGACGCGCGGCCGTTCGCGCAGAAGATGCTGAGCGTCCTGAACAGCCTGGCGGCGCGCGTCGATCCGTCGGCGCATCCGCTCCTCGCCGAGCGCGACGCCAGCGACGGCCGCACGCTCCTGATCGTCGTCACCGCCGACAAGGGCCTCGCCGGCAGCTTCAACACCAACGTGGTCAAGGCCGCCTCGCTGTTCGCCAGCGCGACGCCGGCGCGCCAGGTGGCGATGGGCCTGGTCGGCCGCAAGGGCCGCGACTTCTTCCGCCGCCGCGGCTTCGACGTCCGCTACGAGGACGTCGGGCTCTTCAGCGCGCTGAAGCTGTCCCATGCGCAGGCGATCGCCGCCCGCGCCATCGAGGAGTTCACCGCCGGTCGCGTGTCGACGGTGTATCTCGTCTACAACGAATTCAAGAGCGTGATGACGCAGCGCGTGGCGCTGGAGCGGCTGCTGCCGATCGCCAGCTCGACGAGGCGGCGGCCGGCCCCAGCCCGGCGGCCGGTCCAGGCGTCGACTATCTCTACGAGCCGTCGCCCGAGGCGATCATCGGCGAGCTCCTGCCGAAGCACGTCGAGAGCCAGATCTTCCGCGCCCTCCTCGAATCGGCGGCGTCCGAGCACGCCGCGCGCATGACGGCGATGGACTCGGCGACGCGCAACGCGGGCGAGATGATCGAGGGCCTGACCCTGTACATGAACAAGGTGCGGCAGGCGGCGATCACGCGCGAGATCATCGAAGTGGTGTCGGGCGCGCAAGCGCAGTAGGACTGAGGAACACAGCACATGGCAGTTGCGACTCCAGCGAACACCAGCATCGGCACCGTCATCCAGGTCATCGGCCCCGTCGTCGACGTCGAGTTCGAGCGCCGGCCTGCTGCCGTCGATCTACAACGCGCTGCGCATCCAGGCTCCGCCGTCGTCGGAAGGCGCGGCGCCGATCGACATCGTCTGCGAGGTCGAGCAGCACCTCGGCGAGAACCGCGTCCGCGCGGTCGCCATGCAGGCCGACCGACGGCCTGCTGCGCGGCATGAAGGTGATCGACACCGGCGCCGCCATCTCGGTGCCGGTCGGTCCGCAGACGCTGGGCCGCGTGCTGAACGTGCTCGGCGAGCCGGTCGACTTCCCGGATCGTCCGGTCGAGACCAAGGAGCGCTGGCCGATCCACCGGCCGGCGCCGTCGCTCGAGGATCAGTCGACCAAGCTCGAGATGTTCGAGACCGGCATCAAGGTCATCGACCTGCTCGAGCCGTACCTCAAGGGCGGCAAGATCGGCCTGTTCGGCGGCGCCGGCGTCGGCAAGACCGTCGTCATCATGGAGCTGATCAACAACATCGCCATGAAGCACGGCGGCGTGTCGGTGTTCGCCGGCGTCGGCGAGCGCACCCGCGAGGGCAACGATCTCTGGCTCGAGATGCAGGAGAGCGGCGTCGTCGAGCCGGACGACTACGAGAAGTCGCGCGCCGCGTTGATCTACGGCCAGATGACCGAGCCGCCGGGCGCGCGTCTGCGCGTCGGCCTGACCGGCCTGACCGTCGCCGAGTACTTCCGCGACGCGGAAGGCAAGGACGTGCTGCTCTTCATCGACAACATCTTCCGCTTCACCCAGGCGGGCTCGGAAGTGTCGGCGCTCCTCGGCCGCATGCCGTCGGCCGTCGGCTACCAGCCGACGCTGCTGACCGAGATGGGCGAGCTGCAGGAGCGCATCACCTCGACCAAGAAGGGCTCGATCACGTCGGTGCAGGCCATCTACGTGCCCGCCGACGACTACACCGACCCGGCGCCGGCGACCACGTTCGCCCACCTCGACGCGACGACCAACCTGTCGCGCGCCATCTCCGAGCTCGGCATCTACCCGGCCGTCGATCCGCTGGCGTCCACCTCGCGCATCCTCGACCCGCGCATCATCGGCGACGAGCACTACGCCGTGGCGCGCTCGGTCAAGCAGATCCTGCAGCGCTACAAGGACCTGCAGGACATCATCGCCATCCTCGGCATCGACGAACTGTCGGAAGACGACAAGCTGACGGTGGCGCGCGCCCGCAAGATCCAGAAGTTCCTGTCGCAGCCGTTCTTCGTCGCCGAGCAGTTCACCGGCCTCAAGGGCAAGTACGTGCCGGTCGCCGACACCATCAAGGGCTTCAAGGAAATCGTCGACGGCAAGCACGACGACATCCCGGAGCAGGCGTTCTACATGGCCGGCGGCATCGAAGACGTGCTGGCCGCCGCCGAGAAGATGAAGAGGCGTAGGAGCCGGATGGCACTGCCGACCAAGCTGACGCTGGAGATCGTGACGCCGGAGCGGCCACTGGTCCACGAGACCGTGGACGAAGTCACGCTGCCCGGCGTCGAGGGCGAGCTGGGCATCCTGCCCGGCCACACGCCGCTCCTCACGGTCCTGAAGGTGGGCGTCCTGGCCTACCGGAAGGGCGAGGAGCGGAACTACGTGGCCATCGCCCACGGCTTCGCGGAGGCCCTGGCCGACCGGGTCACCGTCCTGGCCCAGATGGCGGAACGGGCCGAGGAAATCGACGTGGCCAAGGCCAAGGCGGCGCAGGAGCGAGCCGAACAGCGCCTCGCCGCCGGCGGCCCGCAGACCGACGTCGAGAGCGCCCGACAATCCCTGGCCAAGGCATCGACGCGGCTTCTGGTCGCATCGAAGGCCCGGACCAGATAGACTCAGCCTTCTTATGCCGGTCCAGTGGGCGGCTACGACCCATCCGGGCATCCGTCGCACGTCCAACGAGGACGCCTACTGCTCCCGACCGGACCTGGGTCTCTTCATCGTCGCCGACGGGATGGGCGGCCACGTCGCCGGTGAGGTGGCGTCGAAGATCGCCGTCGACGCGATCGAGGCCTTCATCGGCGAGACCGCTCGCGATGACGACGTCGACGCCGGCATCACCTGGCCGCATTCCGGTCGACCCGGACCTCGGCGTCGACGGCAGCCGCCTGAAGAGCGCCTTCCATCTCGCCAACCGCCGGCTCGCCGACGAGGTCGCGGCCGCCGTCGATCTGCGCGGCATGGCGACCACCGCGTCGACGGTGCTGCTGAAGGACGAGCACAAGGCGATGCTCGCCCACGTCGGCGACTCGCGCATCTACCTGTTCCGCGACAACGAGCTGGAGCGCATGACCAACGACCACTCGTGGGTCGAGGAACAGATGCGCGCCGGCCTGCTGTCGCCGCTCGAAGCGCGCCAGCATCCGTGGCGCAACGTCGTGACCCGCGCCCTGTCCGGCGGCGAAGATCCGGAGGTCGACGTCAAGGAAGTGGCGCTGCTGCCGGGCGATCGCTGCTGCTCTGCTCGGACGGCCTGTCGTCGGTCGTCACCGACGAGCGCATCGAGGAGATCCTGCGGGCCCAGCCCGTGCCGACCGAGGCGTGCCAGGCGCTCGTCGACGAGGCGAACGGCGCCGGCGGCCCGGACAACGTCACGACGCTCATCCTGCAGATCGATGCTCCATAACCTCCGTCAGCTCCTGCGCTACCGGGGGCTGATTCAAAGCCTGGTAGCGCGCGAGCTGAAGGCCCGCTACCGCGGGTCGGTGCTCGGCTTCTTCTGGTCGTTCATCAACCCGCTGCTGCTGCTCTCGCATCTACTCCTTCGTCTTCGCGGTGGTGCTGCCGGGCACGCATCCGCCGGAGACCGAGCCCTACGCGCTGTTCATGTTCTGCGGCATCCTGCCGTGGACGTGGTTCTCGTCGTCGCTGTCCGAATCGGCCAACGTGCTGATCGGCCACGGCAACCTGATCAAGAAGGTGCTGTTCCCGGCCGAGATCCTGCCCATCGTCACCGTGCTGGCGAACATGGTGCACTTCTTCCTGGGCCTGCCGATCCTGATCGGCTTCCTGATCTACTACTGGCGGCCGATCACGCTCGCCGAGCTGCTGTGGTTCCCGGTCGTCGTGCTGCGTGCAGGCCCTGCTTCACGACCGCGCTGGCGCTGATCCTGTCGGCGCTGACCGTGCACTTCCGCGACATCAAGGACCTGCTGGCGAACCTGCTGACGTTCTGGTTCTTCGCGACGCCGATCATCTATCCGATGACGCCAGGCCACCGCGGCCAGTGCGGCGACCGGCGGCTTCGCCAAGAACCTCCTCGACCTGAACCCGTTCACGCACCTCGCCATCTCGTACCAGGAGATCCTGTTCTACCCGGGCCCGTTCGGGCACTGGAAGTGGCTGCTGGCGCTCGGCGCCGGGTCGGTCGTGCTGTTCCTGATCGGCTACTTCCTGTTCGATCGCCTGCGCGACTCCTTCGCGGAAGAGGTCTAGCACGCCATGGCCAACGCGATCGAAGTCCGCGACGTCAGCAAGGTCTACCGCCGCTACGGCCATCGCCGGCAGTTCGCCACGCTGAAGAGCGCGATCCTGTCGGGCAGCTTCGTCTCCGACCTGAAGGCCGACGAGACGTTCGAGGCGCTGAAGGGCGTGTCGTTCGACGTCGCCAAGGGCCGCACCTACGGCATCATCGGCCGCAACGGCTCGGGCAAGAGCACGATGCTGAAGTGCGTCGCCGGCATCACCCGGCCGACGCGCGGCACGGTCACCGTCAACGGCCGCATCTCGGCGCTGATCGAGCTCGGCGCCGGGTTCCACCCCGAGATCTCCGGCCGCGAGAACGTCTTCATCAACGGCATCATGCTCGGCCTCTCGAAGAAGGAGATCACGAAGCGCTTCGACGAGATCGTCGCGCTTCGCCGAGCTCGAGGACTTCATCGACGCGCCGGTGAAGACCTACTCGTCCGGCATGTACATGCGCCTCGGCTTCGCCGTGGCGATCCACGTCGATCCCGACGTGCTGCTGGTCGACGAGGTGCTCGCGGTCGGCGACGAAGGCTTCACCCACAAGTGCCTCGACAAGTTCGGCGAGTTCCGGCGCCGCGGCAAGACGATCCTGCTGGTGACGCACTCGCTCGGCCTGGTCGAGCGCTTCTGCGACGAAGCGTTGTGGCTCGAGGGCGGCAAGGTCCGCGCGACCGGTGATCCGCGGCGCGTCGTCGGCGCCTACGTCACCGCCGTCGAGGACAGCGAAGAAGCGCTGCTGGCCCGCGAGGACGCCCGCGCCCGCGACGAGGCCGCCGCCGCGGCCGCCGCCGGTGAGGGCGTGCACGCGCCGACCGATCCCGTCGCCGTGGCCACGGCCGGCGACGCCGCCGAGCCGACGCCGACCGACATGTTCCTGGCCTCGGCCGGCCGCTGGGGCTCGCGCGAGGTCGAGATCGCCGGCGTCACGCTGATCGGTGACGACGGGCCCGGCCACCTGTTCCACGCCAACGAGAAGCTCGTCGTCCGCCTCGAGGTGAAGGCGGCGTCGCCGGTGACCGATTTCGTCTTCGGCTTCGGGCTGTTCAACGCCGACGGCGTCTGCGTCTACGGCACCAACACCGATCTCGAAGACCTCGATCCGGCCGAGATCAACGGCAGCGGGCAGGTCGACTTCGTCATCGAGCCGCTCGGGCTGATCGAAGGCACCTACAAGATCGACGTCGCCGTCCATCGCCGTGACGGCTATCCCTACGACTATCACCGGCTGCTCTACACCTTCCGCGTGAAGTCGCGCACCAAGGACGTCGGCATCTTCCGTCCGCCGCACCGCTGGGTGTTCTCGGACGGCGTCAAGCTGACGACCCGCATCTGAACGAGGATCTGTCCGTGCACGTCACGCCCGCGCCCGTGCTGTCGATTGCCGAGGCGGCGAGCTGGGTCGAGGCGCAGCGCGCCGCCGGCCGGGCCGTCGTCTTCACCAACGGCGTCTTCGACCTCGTCCATCCCGGCCACGTCACCTACCTCGCGGCGGCGCGCGCCGAGGGCGACGTGCTGATCGTCGCCGTCAACAGCGATCGCTCGGTGCGCGCCAACAAGGGTCCGTCGCGGCCGATTCTGCCGGAGCAGGAGCGGGCCGAGCTGCTGGCGGCGCTCGCGGTCGTCGACGCCGTCGTGATCTTCGACGAGCGAGACGCCGGCGTCGATCGTCGCAGCTCTGCAGCCGGACGTGCTCGTGAAAGGCGCCGACTGGGCGCATGATGCGATCGTGGGGCGGGACACGGTCGAAGCGCGGGGCGGGCGCGTGGTGCGGATCGACGTGGTGCCGGGCTACTCGACGTCGGGCATCGTGGCGCGGATGCAGGAGACGGACGGCCGGTAGATGGCCTTGTCCGCGGCGTCGTCGCTGTCGGTGCGGGCGCTCCTGTTCGGCGCCATCGAGCGGGCCGGCCTCGAGCCGGGCTCGCAGCGACCTGTCCGGTCTCACCCCGCCGGCGGTCGCGCTCGCGCTCGCCACGGCGGCGCGCCGGTCACCGGTGCTCGTCGTCGTGCCGGCCGATCGCGACATCGAGCCGCTGATCGACGACATCCGCTTCTTCGCCTCGACGCTGGAGGGCTGGAGCGCGGCCCACGCCGAGCGCGTCGTGCTGCCGTGTCCGTCCCTCGAGATCGATCCGTATCGCGAGATCGCGCCGCACCTCGACGTGACCTCCGCCCGGGCGCGGGCACTGTACGCCCTGGCGACGCGGTCGGCCCGCGTCGTCGTGACCTCGGTCGCCGCCATCGCCGCCCGCGTCAGCGGCATCGGCCGGATGCGTGACGCCGGGATCGCGCTGCGGCCGGACGTCGACTTCGACCTGACCACCCTGCCGGGTCGCCTGGTCGACGCCGGCTTCACCCGCGCCGATCCCGTCGACCAGCACGGCGAGTTCTGCATCCGCGGCGGTCTGGTCGACGTCTTCCCGCCGGGCGAGGCGCACCCGGTGCGCGTCGAGTTCCTCGGCGACACCATCGAGACGCTGCGCCGCTACGACGCCCAGACGCAGCGATCGGTCGAGACGATCGACCACGTGCTGCTGCTGCCGCTGCGCGACGTGCTGCCGGAAGCCGGCGGCGGCGACGCGCAGGGCGCGGACGACACCGGCGCCGAGACCGTCGATCGCGATGGCACCATCCTCGGCTACGCCGCGGAGGCCGGCGCGCGCCTGTTCGTCGTCGAGCGTGGCGACGTCGTGGCGCACGGCGAGGCGCTGGACGCGTCGCTCGCCGCCAGCTACGCCGAGGCGACGCGGCGCGGCCGCCGTGTCCTGCCGCCGGCGGCGATCACGGTGCCGTGGAGCGAGCTCGCGGACGGCCTGGCGCCGGCGCTCCGCCTCGATCTGCTGGCGGTCGACGTCGCCGATCGGCCGGTGCGGACCGTCGCGTGCCAGAGCGTCAGCCGACATCACGGGCGCGTCGATCAGTGGGTCGCCGAGCTGCGCAAGGCGCGCGAGGCCGGCGAGACCACGCTGTTCGTCGCCGAATCGGCGGGTCGCGCCGAGCGCACCATCGAGCTGCTGCGCGAGTACGACGTGCTGGCGCTGCCCGTCGACGCCGCCGAAGTGCACGCGTGCGGCCGTGGTGCTGGTCACGACCGGCGCGGTCACCGCTGGTGTCCGGCTGGCCGACGCGAAGCTGACGCTGGTCGCCGAGAGCGACGTCTTCGACGACGAACGCGTCCGGCGCGATCGCGCATCGGCCGTCGGCGGCCCGTCCGCCGGGACGCGGCGGACGTTCTTCTCGGACTTCCGCGACCTCAAGGTCGGCGATCACGTCGTCCACGTCGATCACGGCATCGGCCGCTTCGTCGGCCTGAAGAAGCTCGCCGTCGGCGCCGAGGCGCAGGAGTTCATGGAGCTCCGCTATGCCGACGACAACAAGCTGTTCGTGCCCGTCGAGCACCTGGACCTGGTCCAGAAGTATTCGGGCGGCGGCAGCCCGCAGCTCGATCGGCTCGGCGGCACCACCTGGGAAAAGGCCAAGACGCGCGTCAAGAAGGCGATGCGCGACATGGCCGACGAGCTGCTCAAGCTCTACGCCACGCGGAAGGCGGTGCCGGGCCACGCCTTCGGCGCCGACACGCACTGGCAGGAGGAGTTCGAACAGGCCTTCGAATACGAGCTGACGACCGACCAGAAGGTCGCCATCGCCGACATCAAGAACGACATGGAGTCGCCGACGCCGATGGATCGCCTGCTCTGCGGCGACGTCGGCTACGGCAAGACCGAAGTGGCGATGCGGGCCGCGTTCAAGGCGGTGATGGACGGGCGGCAGGTCGCCGTGCTCGCGCCGACCACCGTGCTCGCCTTCCAGCACCTGCGCACGCTGCAGTCGCGCTTCGCGGCGTTCCCGGTGAAGATCGACATGGTCAGCCGTTTCCGCAGCAAGCAGGAGCAGAAGGTCACGCTGGCCAATCTGGCCGAAGGCAAGCTGGACATCATCGTCGGCACGCATCGACTGCTGTCGAAGGACGTCGTCTTCCACGATCTCGGGCTGCTGGTGGTCGACGAGGAACAGCGCTTCGGTGTGGCGCACAAGGAGCGCATCAAGCAGATGCGCCGCAAGGTCGACGTGCTGACGATGAGCGCGACGCCGATCCCGCGCACCCTGAACATGTCGCTGGTCGGCATCCGCGACATGTCGGTCATCGAGACGCCGCCGCGCGATCGCCTGGCGATCCAGACCAACGTCGTGGCCTTCGACCAGAAGGTGATCGGCGATGCGATGCGTCACGAGCTCGAACGCGGCGGCCAGGTCTACCTCGTGCACAACCGCGTCGAGTCGATCCACTCGATCGCCGGGCTGGTGCAGCGGCTCGTGCCGGAAGCGAAGATCATCGTCGGCCACGGCCAGATGGGCGACGACGAGCTCGAGAAGGTGATGGTCGACTTCGTCGCCCGGAAGTACGACGTGCTGGTCGCCACCACGATCATCGAGAACGGTCTCGACATCCCGAACGCCAACACGATGATCATCAACCGCGCCGATCGCTACGGCCTGGCGCAGCTCTACCAGCTGCGCGGCCGCGTCGGCCGGTCCGACCGGCGCGCCTACGCCTACCTGCTGGTGCCGCCCGGGCACACGCTGTCGCCGATCGCCCGCAAGCGGCTGGCGGCGATGCGGGAGTTCAGCGACCTCGGCGCCGGGTTCCGGGTGGCCGCCCTCGACCTCGAGATCCGCGGCGCCGGCAACCTGCTCGGCGGCGAGCAGAGCGGCCACATCGAGTCGATCGGCTTCGAGATGTACCTGAAGCTGCTCGAGGAGACGATCCGCGAGCTGAAGGGCGAGGAGCTCGAGGACGACGCCCGGGCCACCCTGAACCTCAAGGTCGAGCTGAAGATCGACGAGGACTACATCCCGGACATGAACCAGCGGCTCGGGCGTCTACCGCCGGCTGGCCGCCGCACGGTCCGAGCAGGCGCTCGAAGACGCCCTGGTCGAGGTCCGGGACCGCTACGGCCCGCCGCCCGAGTCGGTCACCAACCTGGCGGCCTACGCCTCGATCCGCATCCTGGCCGACACGCTCCGGGTCGAAGGCCATCGACCGGGAAGGCTCCGCCATCGTCTTTAGATTCAGGCCGGGCGGCGTCGACCCGGTCCGCGTCATCAACCTGGTCAACCGGCGGCCGGACGTGACGCTGGTTCCGCCCGCGTCGCTGCGGCTGGCGGCCCCGCAACCGATGACGGCGCCGACGTTTGTGGCGAAGCGGCAAGGGAAGGCAGAGCCACCGCAGGCGAGAAGTTGGGCGAAAGACAGAACCGAAGCCGTCGTCCTGGTGGACGCAGCGGGCGACGAGCGGAACGGTCGCGCCTGGCTTCAATCGGGAAGAGCTGGCCAAGCCCACGAAGATGCCTTGGGACACGCCAGGTAGGCTGTTCGACCAAGTCAGAGGCGTTCTGACCGAACTCACTGATATCGCGTAGGATGCCAGGGTAGAGAGATCCACATGATGCCGAAGAATGTCCGCCGCCTGGTCCTGGGTGGCCTCCTCGCGCTGGGGCTCGCCGCGGCGACCAGCCTGCCGCTCCGCGCCGAGATCATCGAACAGGTCCTCGTCAAGGTGAACGGCGAGATCTTCACCAAGTCCGACCTCGAGCAGCGGCAGGTCGCCGCGCATCCGGGCCCAGAACCAGAACCGCAACATCCGTCCCGAAGACGCCAAGAACGACGCCGAGCTCCGCAAGACGCTCGACGAGGTCACGCCGCAGGTGCTCTCGGACGCCATCGACGAACTGCTGCTGCTGCAGCGCGGCAAGGAACTGGGCTTCGCGCTGTCGGACGAGCAGTTCGCGCAGATCGTCTCCAACATCCGCAAGGAGAACAAGCTCGAGAGCGAGGAGCAGTTCCTGGCGGCGCTGAAGCAGGAAGGGCTGACGCCTGCCCGATCTGCGGCGCAGCATCGAGCGCCAGATGATCATCAATCGCGTCCAGCAGCAGGACGTGATGGACAAGATCTCCATCACCGAGTCGGAGTCGGCGGCCTACTTCGCCGCGCACAAGGATCAGTTCACGACGCCGGCGGCGGTGACCCTGCGCGAGATTCTGGTGTCGGTGCCCGACCGCGCGCCCGCGGGCACGGCCAACGCCGGCCAGGCCGGCGTGAACGTCGGCCTCGACGACGAGGCCAAGATCAAGGCCGAGGCCCTGCGCCACCGCATCACCGCCGGCGAGGATTTCGCCACCTTGGCAGCGTCGAGCTCTGATGCGCCGTCGAAGGCCAACGGCGGGTTGATCGGTCCGGTCAACCCGGAAGAGATGTCGGCGCAGCTGGTCGCGGTCGTCAAGGGCCTCAAGGTCGGCGAGACGACGCAGCCGATTCGCACCCAGCGCGGCTACCAGATCATCAAGCTCGAAAGCCGCAGCGAGACGGTCGTGCCGCAGCTCGAGCAGGTGCGCAACCAGGTGGCCGATCGCGTGTTCCGCGAGAAGGGCCGGCCGGAGATGGCGAAGTACCTGAAGAAGCTGCGCGAGCAGGCCATCATCGAGTGGAAGAACGACGAGCTGCGGAAGGCGTTCGAGGCCTACCAGGCCAAGCCGGCGACGGATCCGCCGCGCGGCGGCGTCGAGCAGCTCGAACTGACGCCATGAAGATCGGGTCCCTCCCGGTCGAGCCCGCGCTCGGCGTCGCGCCGATGGCCGGGATGACCGACACCGCCTTCCGCCGGCTGGTGAAGCGCCACGGCGGGTGCGGGCTCGTCGTCAGCGAGATGGTCAGCTCCGAAGGGCTGGTGCGCGGCATCGATCGCACCCTCGAGTACGCGGAGTACACCGAGGAAGAGCGGCCGGTTTCGATCCAGATCTTCGGAGGCGACCCGGCCAAGATGGCCGATGCCGCCGCGATCGTCGAGGGCATGGGCGCCAGCGCCGTCGACGTCAACATGGGCTGCCCGGTCCCGAAGATCTCCAAGCACAACGCCGGCTGCAGCCTGATGCGCGATCCGTCGCACGCGGCCGCGATCGTCGGCGCGATGACCCGCGCGGTGAAGATTCCGGTGACGGTCAAGATGCGGGCCGGCTGGACCGACGACGAGATCAACGCCCCGCTGGTGGCCCGACTGGTGGCCGACGCCGGCGCCTCGGCGGTCACCGTCCACGGCCGCACCGCCAAGCAGGCCTACACCGGCGTCTCCGACTGGTCGCTGATCGATCGGGTCGCCCGCGACCTGCCGATCCCCGTGATCGGCAGCGGCGATCTGATCGAGCCCGAGCAGATCGTCGAGCGACTGCGCACGACCCGCGTCGCCGGCGTCATCGCCGGCCGCGGCGTGCTGCGCAATCCCTGGCTGCTGGCGCAGGCGTCCGACCTGCTCGCCGGCCGACCGATTCGCACCGTGTCGAACGACGAGCGCGCGCGCTTCCTGCTCGAGTACATCGACCTGCTGCTGCACGAGCGCGTCGGCGAGGCCATCGGCTTCCGCCACAGCGCGCCGATGGCGCCCGAGGAAGCGGCGCGGGTCAGCCGCGAGCCGGCGCAGGGCCGCGAGCGGTGGGTGATCAACAAGCTGCGGGCGCTGATGTCGTGGTACAGCAAGGGCCTCGACGGCGGCTCGCACCTGCGCATCCGCGTCAACGCCGCCACCTCGATCGGCGAGCTGCGCGACATCATCCACGAGTTCTTCGTGGTCGGCACCATCGCGCTCCCGCGCGAACGCTACCGTTACCCTCGTCTGACGTCCGATCCCGATAACCTGACGCGCGACGGCTGCCGTGGCGGCCTCAGCCCGCGGCGATCAGCTGGCGGCCGCCGCCCGCCGCGGCCGGCTCGGTATCGAAATCGAAGACCAGGGCCGCGCCCAGCGCGGCGTTGAACGCGGCGCCGAGCGCCTGGTGGGCCGGGTGCGCCAGGTAGGCGTCGAGCCCCGCGCGGTCGTCGACCCACACCATCGCGACGTAGGGGAAGTCGGGCGCCGCGCCGGCCACGTAGGCCGGAGCGTTCGCCGTCTGTCGGCCCACCTCGAAACGGCGGACCGCCGGGATGTCACGCGCCGCACGCTCGATCGCGGTGACCAGCGTGTCGGCGTCATCCGGCGTCAGCCCCGGCTTCGGCCGGAACAGGACGACGTGGGTCAGCATCGGCGCCTCACGGCTTCGGCTTGCGCGGCCCCGCCGGCGGCCGGCCAGCCGGGCGTCCGCCGACCGGCCCGCGTCCCCCGGGGCCGCCGAACCCACCCGGACCCTTGCCGCGCGGTCGGGAGCCGAAGCTCGATCCGCCAAATCCGCCAGACCCGCCTGGCCCGCGCCGCTCGCCAGACGGGTTGCCGCCGCCCCAGCTGCCGCGTGGCGCGATCGCTGGTCGGTCGATCGACGGCGGGTCGGTCGCCGAACGGCCGATCGCCGCCAGGCCGCGGCCCGGCGGGCCGCCGATCGCCCGTCGACTTGGGCTTCCAGTCGGCCAGCGGTCGAGGGCCTGGCGCCCGTTCCCCTCCGCCCTCGCGGTCGGACGGCGGCTTCCGCTCACGATCGAAAGCCGGCTTGCGGTCACGATCGAAAGCCGGCTTGCGGTCGCGGTCGAACGGCGGTTTGCGGTCGCGGTCGAACGCGGGTTTGCGATCGCGATCGAACGCGGGTTTGCGATCGCGATCGAAGGCGGGCTTGCTGTCGCGAGCGAAGGCCGGCTTGCGGTCGCGGTCGAACGGCGGTTTGCGGTCGCGGTCGAAGGCGGGTTTGCGATCGCGATCGAAGGCGGGCTTGCTGTCGCGGTCGAAGGCGGGCTTGCGATCGCGATCGAAGGCGGGCTTGCGGTCGCGATCGAAGGCGGGCTTGCGGTCGCGATCGAACGGCGGGCTTGCGTGTCGCGAGCGAAGGCGGGCTTGCGGTCGCGGTCGAACGGCGGTTTGCGGTCGCGATCGAAGGCGGGCTTGCTGTCGCGAGCGAAGGCGGGTTTGCGCTCGCGGTCGAACGGCGGCTTGCGGTCCCGATCGAAGGCCGGTTTGCGGTCGAAGGCTGGCTTGCGATCGAAGCGGGCGACCGGGACGTCTGGCTCGATCGGTTGCGGCCGGCGGACGACGGGCTTTCGGATGAGCCGTGGCGCGTCGCCGGCTCCGCGACCGGCGCACGCGAGTCACGACGCTTCGGACGTACGACCGGTGGCGCACCGGCGTCGGCGTTCACGTCAGGACGCTCGTCCGGCGGCCGCTCGATCGGAGTCGGTTCGACCCGCGGCGGCACGCTGCCCCGGGTCGAGCGGTCGACGGGGGCGGTGCGCGGCTGATCCTCGTCGTCGCCGCGCGCTTCGCGCCGCGACTCGGCGCGTTCGCGAATCGCGCTCTTGAACTTGGTCCACTTGGCCTTCTTGGCGTCGATGTACTTCTGCCGCGGATCGACGTGCGCGCCGCCCGGACGCCACGTCGACGGCCGGCCCCGCGCCTCGGACCGTTCCAAGTCGAGGCCGGCCTTGGCGTCGTCCGGAGACACCCACAGCCGGCCGCGCTGGAACCACCGGAGCGTCGCCTCCGGATGCTTGCGACGCAGCTGGGTGAGCGTCGGCAGCAGCTCGTCGGCTTCCGCAGCCCGGAACGACGTGGGCTCGGTGCCGAGGACGATGGTCCAGTAGAGGAAGCGGGACATCGTCCCATTATCCGCCTTCGCTCGCGAGAAGTGCGAGCTTCGGCGGGACAGGTCCGCCTTCGGCGGCGCCCTGGGGGCGGGCTTCGGCGCGGCCGGCGGCTAGCGCTGCAGCCGCTTCAGCTTCTCGACCAGCGTGGTGCGCTTGAGCCCGAGGATCTCGGCGGCCTTGCGCTTGTTGCCGCCGGAGCGCTCGAGCGACTGGTCGATCAGGTCGCGCTCGATGCCGGCGATGTGGGCGTCGAGGTCGAAGCCCTGGTCGGGAAGCGTGACGAAGCCGGCATGGACGGCGCTGACGGCGCGGATTTCGTCGGGCAGCATGTCGACGTCGATCTGCGGCCGGCCGGCGCTGAGCGTCATGGCGCGCTCGACGAAGTTCTCGAGCTGCCGGACGTTGCCCGGCCACTCGTAGGCCATCAGCTGCCGCACCGCCTGCTGCGAGAAGCTGACGCCGTGCCGCGGCGGATCGAGGTCGCGGCCGATCCGATCGCAGAAATGCTGGACGAGGAGCGGGATGTCCTCGCGCCGCTCGCGCAGCGGCGGCAGCCGCACCGGGATCACGTTGACGCGGTAGAACAGGTCCTCGCGAAACGTGCCCTCGCGCACCATCTTGGCGAGATCCGAGTTGGTGGCGGCGATGACGCGGACGTCGATCCGCGTCGGCAGCGACTCGCCGACCCGCTCGAACTCGCGCTCCTGCAGCACGCGCAGCAGCTTGGCCTGCAGGTTGGCCGACATCGTCCCGATCTCGTCGAGGAACAGCGTGCCCTTGTGGGCCTGCTCGAACCGCCCGATCCGCGGGCCGATCGCGCCGGTGAAGGCGCCGCGGACGTGGCCGAACAACTCCGCTTCGAGCAGCGTTTCCGGCAGGGCGCTGCAGTTGAGGGCGACGAAGCGCTGGTCGCGGCGCGGGCTGTTGTGGTGAATCGCCCGGGCCACCAGCTCCTTGCCGGTCCCGGTCTCCCCGGTCACCAGGATGGTGCTGGTGGTGCTCGCCACGGTCTCCAACACGTCGAACAACTCACGAAGGACACGACTCTGGCCGATGATCCCTTCGAAGCGGTATCGGGCTTGGAGCTGCGAACGCAGGTAGGCGTTCTCGTTCCGCAGCCGGCGCTGTTCGAGGGCGCCGTGCAGGACGTGCAGCAGTTCCTCGCTCTGGAACGGTTTCGTGATCAGGTCGGTGGCGCCCCGTTTGATGAGGGCGACGGCATCGCGGACGGTGCCGTAGCCGGTCATGACCACCACGAGGATGTCCGGATAGCGGTCGAGCGCGGCGTCGAGGACGCCGGTGCCGGCCAGGCCGGGCAGGCGCAGGTCGGTGAGGACGATGTCGAAGGCGAACTGGCTGAGCGCAGCCACCGCTTCCTCGCCGGCATGGGCCTGGACGACGTGGTAAGCCGGCGTCGGCGAGCAGGTCGGCGAGTGCGAGGCGCAGCGGCGTCTCGTCCTCGACGAGCAACAGATGCGCTTTTTGTTCAGGCATTTAGCACGGGCGCCAAGATTTTGGCGCTACCCAGGGCACCTCGTCAACGCTGTAGCTGCGAGCGATCGGTGCCGATAGTGTGAACGAGAGACGGGAAGTTTCGATCGTTGTTGGAGGGATGAGGCCCATGGTTGGAGATCGCAAGACTTTGTCGATCCTGCAGGCGTGCCAGCACGTTGGCGTTAGCCGCAGGACCATTTACAACTGGATCAACAGCGGCAAGGTTGAGTACGTGCGGACGGCGGGCGGCTCGGTCCGGATCTTCGCCGACTCGCTGTGGCGCAAGCCGGACTCGCAGGCGGATGGCCTCGAGAGCGGCGCGGAAGTGCAGACTCCCGCCGGCGGCGTAGCGCCGAGGCAGCAGGCGTTCGATGAGCCACGCCGCGCCCCAGCCTGCTCGGGACACTGTCGCCTCCGGCGCCGAGCCGGAGTCTGCCGACGTGTTGTTCCACCGGCTGAACAACCTGCTGGGGGTGGTGCTGGTGAACGCCGAGCTGCTCGAAGCGAAGGCTCCGGACGCGGCCGCGCAGGCCCGTGCCGGTCAGGTGGTGGCGAGCGTGCTGGACGCCCTCGCGACTGCCCGCGCCTTGCGCGCGCGCATCGGTTCGTAGGCCCGCCCGGGCCCCGCGGCTGCCCGCCGCGGCTCCTTGGCTGACGATCCACCTCGTCAGCACGTTCGTCGTCACGCTGACGAAACCGTAAGTCAGCGGTCAAGAATCCGTCGCCCTGCGACGGGATTCCGTCAATCCCTTGACGGATCAGTCGGTGAAATCTGCACATCGCCTTCACACGCTGGCACGGCGCTAAGTGCCACCAAATACAAAGGTTGTCATCGTTGCGCGGGGTTGGACGGCCCGACGCTGCGGGCACACGCCCGTGCTGGTACCGGGGTTGCTCATAGAGGAGCCGCATCCACCCTGATGGCGCCTGCTGGCGCCGTCGAGACCGCGAGCCGGAGACGTCCATGGCCAACCCCACCGTCGACTCCGTGACCCCGCAGGACCGTATCGTCGCCAGCCTGCCGTTCGTCGAATCCGTTGCCCGCCGGGTGGCTGCGTCGATGCCGCACACGATCGACCTGGGCGATCTGGTGCAGGACGGGATGGTCGGCCTGATCGACGCCGCGCACCGCTACGACGACGGCCGCGGCATCAAGTTCGAGACCTTCGCCGAGCGCCGGGTCCGCGGCGCCATGATCGACGCGCTGCGCAAGGATGCCTGGCCGCGCGGCGTCCGCCGCCAGCGCCGCGAGCTCGAGGCGGCCCGCGAAGCGCATCCGCCGCGAGACCGGCGCCGAGCCGTCCCTGGCCGACCTGGCCGCCCGCGTCGGGACCGACGAAGCCCGGCTGGGCCGGACCATCGTCCGCATCAGCACCATCGAGTCGACGTCGATGCTGTCGTCGTCGCCGGACGGCCCGCCGGACGTGATGCTGCCCGGACGTCTGCGTGCCGCCCGAGACGCCGACGCCCGACCGCGCCTACGAGGCGTCCGAGACCCGGACGCGCGTCCGCCAGGCCCTGCAGACGCTGCCGCCGCGCGAGCGCAAGGTCATCGGGCTCTACTACTTCCGCGACGTCACGATGAAGCAGATCGGGGCCCAGATCGGGGTCAACGAGTCGCGCGTCTCGCAGCTCCACGCCCGCGCCATCCAGCGCCTGCAGAAGGCCCTCGGCGGCGGCTTCTCGACCACGTCGCTGGCGGCCTTCCAGGCGGCCAAGGCGCGCCAGGCCGAGCGGCAGGCGATCGAGGCGGCGGCCGGGCCGCGCGGCGTGCTGGTGCCCTACCCGGTGACGTCGCGGACGACCCGCAACAGCTCCGACAGCCGGAACGGCTTGGGCAGCCAGCGGCAGCCGCTCTCGACGAGGAAGCGTTCCGCCTCGGTGCCGGCGACGTCGCCGGTCACGAAGATCACCCGGCGCGCCAGCGCCGGGTAGTGCTCGACGATGGCCCGGTAGAACGCCGGGCCGTCCAGGCGCGGCATCTTCAGGTCGCAGATGATCGCGTCGAAGGTGCGGCGGGCGGTGGCGTCGAGCCCCGCCTGGCCGTCGCCGGCGTGCGTCACCACGTAGCCGGCGTCCCCCAGGCATTCGACGACCGCCGAGGCCAGCCCCGGTTCGTCCTCGACCAGCAGCACCGCCGCGCCCGCCCGCGGCTCGGGCGACGGGCCGAGCGCCGGCTCCGGCTTCTTGGCCGGCTTGGTCGACGCCGTCGGCAGCTCGATCCGGAAGGTGGCGCCGTCGCCGGGCGCCGAATGCGCGGTGATCGCGCCGCCGTGCTCCTGGATGATGGCGTAGGCGACCGTCAGCCCCAGCCCGGTGCCCTGGCCGACGTCCTTGGTCGTGAAGAACGGATCGAAGATCCGCGGCAGCACCTCCGGGGCGAGCCCGGGTCCGTCGTCCGACACTTCGAGCAGGACCACGTCGCGCTCGCCGTCGTGCCACGTGCGCACGACCAGCGTGCCGCGGCCGGCGGTGGTCGTCATCGCCTGCTCGGCGTTGATCACCAGGTTGAGGAGCACCTGCTGCAGCTGGTGCGGATCGGCGAAGACGTGCGGCAGGCCCACCGCCAGCGCGTCGATCAGGGCGATGTTGCCGAGGCGCTGCTCGTGCTGCCGCAGCGCCAGCGTGTCGCGGACGACGTCGTTGACGTCGACGGTGGCGCGCGTCGAGTGCCGCTTGCGCGCGAACGTGAGCAGGTGCCGGACGATGCGGGCGGCGCGCTCGGCCTCGTGCAGGATCGTGTCGAGGCCCTGGCGGATCTCGGGACCGGCCTGCTTGCGGGCCATCCGCTCGGCCCACATGAGGATCGAGGCGAGCGGGTTGTTCAGCTCGTGCGCGACGCCGGAGATGGTCTGGCCGAGCACCGCCATCTTCTCGGCCTGCAGCAGCTGCTGGTAGAGGTCCCGCGTCTCCTCCTCCAGCTTGCGGCGCTCGCTGACGTCGCGGAGCAGCGCGTCGACCTGCAGCGCATCCGGCGTCGGCCCCGGCTGCGCCTGGCCGGTCACCTCGATCCAGAGCGGCGCGCCGTCGGCGCGGCGCAGCCGCAGCAGGTAGTCGGATGACGGCGCCGTCGCGGCGCAGCCGTTCGAGCAGCGCGGTCCGCGCCGCCGGGTCGACGAACCGGGCCGGATCGAACGGGCGGACGTCCTCGGCCGGGGCGTCCGCCGGGTAGCCGAAGAGCAGCCGCAGGTAGGGGTTGGCGGCGCTGGTCGTGCTGCCGGTGTCGGAGAGCGTCCCGAGGTGCACGCCTTCGTGCACCATCTCGAAGAAGCGCGCAAAGGCGTCCGGCGAGAGGCGGGCGTCGCTCATGCCGTAGGGACTCTAGCAGGCGAGTCCGGCGGCGTCCGGCCGGACCGTTTGTTCGGGGTGTCGAATCCATTCGTTTCAGCCGATTGACAGTGAGCCGGGCCAGCCCTACTCTGGTTGGGCTGGAAGTCCCGAGATCGCCCTGCTGGAGGCACATGCACATGATTCGCTGGAAGTCCGTCCTCGTTAGCACCGCCGCCGCGCTGGCCCTGGCCACGTTCGCCATCGCCACGCCGGCGCGTGCTCAGAGCTCGCGCCCCACGGTCGCCATCCTCGACTTCGACTACGGCGACGGTTCAGCGCTGGTGGGAAGGCAACTGGGACATCGGCAAGGGCATCTCCGATCTGATCGTCGACGGTCTGGTCGAGGACGGCAGCTTCCGCGTCATCGAGCGCAAGCGCCTCGACGCGATCCTGGCGGAGCAGAACTTCTCGAACAGCGATCGCGCCGATCCGAGCGCGGCCACGGTGGCCAAGATCGGCAAGGTCGCTCGGCGTGAAGTACCTGATCGTCGGCTCGATCACCAAGTTCGGGACCGAGAAGAAGGACATGAACGTCGGCGGCGGCGGCTTCGGCCGGCTCGGCGGCGCCTCGGCCGCGTCGGCACGCAGAAGGGCAAGGCGAACGTCGCCGTGACCGCCCGCATGATCGATTCGTCGACGGCGGAGATCATGGCCAGCGCCAAGGGCGACGGCACCTCGCAGCGCAGCGGCCTGCTGCTCGGCGGCGGCGGCGCGGGCACCGGCGGCTTCGGCGGCGGCGGCGTGTCGATGGGGTCGTCGGACTACCGCGACACGATCCTCGGCGAAGCGACCGAGGCGGCCGTCAAGCAGGTCGTCGAGAAGCTGGTGGCGGCCAAGGGCCGCCTCTGAGAAAAGGTCAGGACTCCGGAGTCGTCAGCGCGGCGACTCCGGCGTCGCTCCCCGATCGCCCAGGGCGAAGGTCATGCGCCCCAGCATGACCGTCTCGCCATCGACGTGGGCGCGGCCCTGCAGCACGCCGACCCGGCTGCGCAGGCGCATCACGCGAGCTTCGATCACCACCGAGTCGCCCGGCCGGACGATGCGCCGATAGCGGACGCGCTCGATGCCGCCGAAGAAGATCAGCTTGTTCTGGTTCTCGGGCTTGGCCAGGATCAGGATCGCGCCGACCTGGGCCACCGCCTCGGTGAGGATGGTCGGCGGCAGCGCGGCCGTGCCGCGGCCGTCGTCCCACAGCAGCGGCTCGTTGCGGCTGATGTTCTTGATGCCCACGATCCGCTTGTCGAGCTCGAACTCGATGACCCGATCGACCAGCAGGAACGGGTAGCGATGCGGCAGGATGCGTTCGATGGCCTGGTAGTCGAGCGGCAGCGTCAGGGACATGACAGGCACCCAGTATAATCGGGCAGGGTGACACACTCTTCTTCTTCCGGGTCGCCCTTCGGCGCCCGCGCCAGCGAACGCCAGCAGCTCCTCACGCTCTTCGACCTGGCCCATCAGGTCACCTCGGTCCTCGACGAGGACGAGCTGTTCGAGAAGATCCGCGAGCTGCTCGGCCGGTTGATCCCGTACGACGCGTTCGCCGTCTATCTGCTGCACCCGACCCGGCCGGAGCTCCGCATCGCCTATCCGTTCGGCTACCCCGAGGGCGTCGCCGAGAACATCCGCCTGCAGGTGGGCGAGGGCATCGTCGGCACCGCCGTCGCCGAGCAGCGGCCGCTGCTGATCCCCGACCTGTCCGTCGAGCCGCGCTACAAGAACCTCGTCCCCGGCATGCGCACGGCGCTGGTGATGCCGCTGGTCTACAAGACGCGGGTCATCGGCGCGCTGAACATCCTGAGCCGGCACCCCAACGCCTTCGACGAGACCGACCAGCCGCTGCTCGGCCAGTTCGCCGCCGCGGTCGGCGTCGCGCTCGAGCATGCGCGCCTGTTCGAGGCCGAGCGCCGCACCAGCGACACCTTCGAGACGCTGGCCGAGATCGGCCGCGAGCTGGCCTCGATCCTCGACCTCGACGAGCTGCTGACGCGGTTCGGCCAACTGGTCAAGCGGGTCATCGACTACCGCACCTTCGGCGTGCTGCTGCTCGACGACGAGCATCGCCTGTGCGTGAAGGCGTCCGTCGCCTTCGGCGAAGCGTGCGAGCAGCGCACGTTCGCCCTGACCGAGGGCCTCGTCGGCCACGCCGCACTGCACTGCGAGGCGGTGCTGGTCGGCGACGTGACCAAGGATCCGCGCTACGTGCCGTGCGTCGACGACGTGCGATCCGAGCTGGTCATCCCGCTGATGCTGAAGGAGCGCTGCATCGGCGTCTTCGACCTGACGAGCGCCGAGCTCGACGCGTTCTCGCGACAGGACATCCAGGTCCTGACGCCGCTCGCCAACATGATGGCCGTGGCGATCGAGAACGCCCGCCTCTACGAGGCCGTCGCCGCCAACGAGCATCGCCTCGAGAAGGAAGTGCGTTTCGCGCAGCGCGTCCAGCAGGCGCTGCTGCCGCAGGAGCTGCCGAAGCGGCTGCGTGGCGTCGACGTCGCGGCGCGCTTCGATGCGGCGCGCGAGCTCGGCGGCGATCTGCACGACTTCCTCACGCCGGAGCCGAACGGCCTCGTGGTCGCCGTCGGCGACGTCTCGGGCAAGGGCGCGCCGGCGGCGCTCTACAGCGCGTTCGCCGGCGAGCTGGTCCGCGGCCGCACCTATCGCCGGCGCTACACGTCGGTGCAGTCGTCGCCGGCCGGCGTGCTGGCGGCGATGAACAACATCCTCCACGAGCGACAGCTCGAGGAGTACTACTGCACGCTCTGCTACGCCTCGTTCGACTTCAAGCGCCGGCTGGTGACGATGGCCAACTCCGGGCTGCCGTATCCGATCCGCTGCACGGCCGAGGGCTGCGCCCAGATCGAGCTGCCGGGCGTGCCGCTCGGCTCGTTCGCCGGGACGACCTACGACGAGGCCACCTACTCGCTCGAGCCGGGCGACGTGTTCGTGATCTGCTCGGACGGGATCTTCGAGGCGATGAACGAGGACGGCGAGGAGTTCACCGCGGCCACGGCTGATCGCGGTCGTCGAGCGGACGCGGCACGAGCAGCGCCAAGGACGATCGTCGACGCGATCTTCGAGACCGTCGAGGCGTTCCGCGGCGAAGCGATCCAGAACGACGACATGACCGCCGTCGCCATCAAGATCACCGCGTAGACGGGTCGTACACGGAAAGACACCCGCGCGCCACCGGACGAGTGATCGCGCGGGGGCGAGAAGCGGATGTGCCGCCGCTGGCGGCAGGAATTGAAACAGGTCGCGATCGGATCGTTGACGAACGAGACGGAGTACGGCGATGCCAGCGCCTGCCTGTGTTTATCGCACCCCGTTGACCCGACGCGACCTGTCGCCCGTTACTTCAAATGGCGTGCCGCCCGCGGTGGCGCGCCAACGCTGCCTGGGATCGCTGGATACGCCGAGGCGTCGCGGGTTGACGTCCTGATTCGATGACGGAGCCGAGGACAGTGCGACCCTCCACCGCGGACACTCGGCCGGTGCCGGCCGTGCGGATCCGGCTCGCCAACGACGCGCCCGTTCGCGCCGACCGGGGCTACGTCCTCTACTGGATGGTCGCGGCGCGGCGGGCGCGATCCAACTTCGCGCTTGCAGCGGGCGGTCGAGCTGGCCCGCGAGCTGGCGAAGCCGCTGGTCGTCTTCGAGCCGCTGCGGGCCGGCTACGCCTGGGCGAGCGATCGCCTGCACGCGTTCGTCCTGCAGGGCATGGCCGACAACGCCAAGGCCTTCGCCCGCACGCCGGTGCGCTACTTCCCGTTCGTCGAGACCGCGGCCGGCGAGGGCAGCGGCCTGCTGGAGACGCTGGCGGCGGATGCCGCCGTCGTCGTCACCGACGATGCGCCGTTCTTCTTCCTGCCGCGGATGGTGGCAGCCGCGGCCGGCCGCCTCGACGTCCGGGTCGAGGCCGTCGACGGCAACGGCGTGCACCCGCTGCGGGCCGTCGACCGCGTCTTCCCGACGGCCTTCTCGTATCGGGCCCACCTGCAGAAGGTCCTGCGCGGCCACCTCGACGACGTGCCGCTCGCCGACCCGCTCGCCGGCGTCCGGCTGCCGCCGGCCCCGGCCCTCGAGGCGGCGCTGGCCCGGTGGCGCCAGGCCCCGCGCGGCCCTGCTGAAGGGCACCGCGTCGGAGCTCGCGCGACTGCCGATCGATCACCGCGTGGCCCCGGTGGAGCAGCGCGGCGGCGCCGAGGCGGGGCGGGCGCGCCTGGCGGCGTTCGTCGCCGGCCACCTCGAGACCTACGCCGACGATCGCGACGACCCCGACGATCCGACGCACCAGCGGCCTGTCGCCCTACCTGCACTTCGGGCACCTGTCGGCGCACGAGGTGTTCGACGCGGTGATGACGCACGAGGGCTGGACGCGGCGCAAGCTGGCCGCCGAGCGGCGGCGGCAAGCGCGAGGGCTGGTGGGGCGTCGGCCGCGGCGCCGAGGCGTTCCTCGATCAGCTCGTCACGTGGCGCGAGCTCGGCTTCAACGCCGCGGCGCATCTGCCCGACTACGATCGCTACGAGACCCTGCCGGCGTGGGCCCAGGCGACCCTCGGCGCCCACGCCGGCGATCCGCGGCCGCACCGCTACCAGCGCGACGCCTTCGAGCGGGCGGCCACGCACGATCCGCTGTGGAACGCCGCCCAGACCGAACTGGTGCGCGACGGACGCATCCACACCTACCTGCGGATGCTGTGGGGCAAGAAGATCCTCGAATGGTCGCCGACGCCGGAATCGGCGCTCGAGACGATGATCTTCCTGAACAACAAGTACGCCCTCGACGGTCGCGACCCGAACTCCTACAGCGGCATCTTCTGGTGTCTCGGCCGCTACGATCGGCCGTGGGGACCCGAGCGCGAGATCTTCGGCACCGTGCGCTACATGAGCAGCGAGAACACCGCCCGCAAGCTGCGCGTGAAGGGCTACCTGGCGCGCTACGGCGCGCCGGCTCTCTTCTGAGCCGGCTTGCAGTGCCGAGTCGGCGCGGGTAGTGTGAAGCGCAGGTGTGACCATGCCTCCGACCGAGACTCGTGTCTTCGCGCATCGCGTACGCCTGAACCTGGACGCCATCGACGCGGTCGTGTCGGTGGCCCCCGCCAAGGCCCACCAGGTCACGCAACTGGTCCTGACCCTGATCGGACTGATCGTGCTGCCGCGCGAGAGCCACTACCTCGAGGCAGCCGGCAATCAGACGCTGCCGGAGCTCGCGGCGGCCGGGTGGCCGACGTGGACGATCGCCCACGATTCGTCGCGGCGTCCGGACGGCGCCGCCGACACCTTCGGCGACCTGCTGTGGCACCTGCGCTCGACGATCAGCTCCGGCCAGATCCGCATGACGGCCGGTGACCGGCCGTTCGCCGACGTCTCGATCTATTTCGATCAGCAGGTCGCAGGCGGCGGGATCGCGACGTGGTCGGCATCGATCGCGGCACCGGACCTGCGCAACTTCTGCGTGCGGCTCGCCGGTCTGATCGCCCGCGAGGACTGAGGCCAGCGTGCGCCATCCTCCCAGGCGGATGGCTGTCGCCGCTCTCGGCGCCCTGTTGAGCATCGGGCCTGTCCCATCGGCCGCCGCCGCCGACGTGCGCTGCGACTACGCGAGCAAGATCGCGTGCACGTCGGCCGGATGTGCGGCCTCGCCCGTCGCCGGGGCGCACCTCCGGCTTCCCGACGCCGCGACGCTGCTCACGGCCACGCGGCGCGCCGCCGGATGCGGCCAGCCTGCCGGCGATTCAGGTGTGCGACGCCACCACCTGCGCACCGATCCGCGTCCGCGCCGCGCGCAGCGGCGCCTTCCTCAACGTCGCCCAGGATGGCGGCGCGCACTTCGTCAAAGTCGCCATGGTCGACATCGCGCCGCGGCGTGCGAGCCGGCGACTTCCTCGAGGTGGCGGCGCAGTTCCTGACGACCGTGACCTACGTCGGATCGTGCCCGGCCCTGGCCCGTCCTGCGGCTGGCCAGTAGGTCGCGCGCCGCGCTATCGTCAGTTGCCATGGACGCCGACCGCGTCGTTCCGCCTCCATCACCAGGGACAGACGCGGGACCTCGAATCGTACGAGTTCCATCTCGCGGTGAAACCCGCCGCCGGCGTGGCTGGCCTCGCTCGGCGCCACCGCGACGGAAAAGGCGATTATGGAAGTCGAGTCTTCGTCCGTCTACGGCGATCGCTGGCGCCTCCGCTCCGACCAGCACGTGCCGCAGTCCTTCTGAAGCCAGGTATACCGACATGGCCCGTGAGCAGAACTATCCGTACGCGACGCACCTCGACGTCAAGTTTCCGGCGCTGACGACCGTCGACGTGCCCGCGCTCGTCAAGGCCTGCGCCGACCGCTGGTACAACCAGACGCTGTGCCAGGTGAACGACTCGGTCGTCCGGCTCGGCGTGGTGCAGGGCGAGTATCACTGGCACAAGCACGACACCGACGACGAGTTCTTCTTCGTGCTGGATGGACACTTCGTCATCGACCTCGAGGATCGCAGCGTGATCCTCCGGCCGCAGGAGGGCTTCGTCGTCCCCAAGGGCGTGATGCACCGCACCCGCGCTCCGGAGCGGGCCGTGATCCTGATGGTCGAGACCGCGGCCATCGTGCCGACCGGCGACGCATAGCTTCGGCCTGAGGTGTCGGCATGGACGAGGACGCAGCCGCGGATCCGTACGCCGATCGCCTTGGCGCCAGCTATTCCATCTACGGCGACCTGGACGTCGATGCCCTGCTCGCCATCGCCAGGCCGTGGGCACCGTTCCGCGTCTGGCGGAAGGGCGACCCCGCCGGTGGAAGTCGCCTCGCGACGACCGCAGGTGTGACGATCGACATCGGCGAGGATCGGAACAGCCTCGAGCCCGCCATCCTGCGTTTCCTGATGGAGGAGCGCGCCTTTCTGACCGCCGCCTCCCGTCTCGTCTCGCACCGCCGTCCGCTCGGTGCTGACCTGCCGCATGTGGGTCTCCGCGGTGGCACCGAGCCGGGTGGGTTTCTCGCCGACGGCAGTGACGCAGCTCGCCGCCGCGCGCGTCGAACTCGAGGTGATCGGCTACCCCTGTGCCGACCATCCCGGTCTCTGAGCCAGTCGGTCGCATGAATGGCCTGTTCCTGCGTGCCCTGCTGGCAGTCCTGGCCCTGCCGGGCATGGTCGCGTTCGTCGTGCCGCTGCTGCTGCTCACACCGGCCAGCGGACGGCGATGGGTCGAGCCGTGGGGCCTCCTGCCGCTCGGGCTCGGCGTCGTGATCCTGGGCCTCACCGTGCGCGAGTTCTACGTCGCCGGACGCGGCACGCTGGCGCCGTGGTCGCCGCCGCGGACGCTCGTCACCTCCGGCTTGTATCGCCGCTCCCGCAATCCGATGTACGTCGGGGTGCTGCTGATCCTGTGCGGCTGGGCGATTGGCCTGCGCTCGTGGCCGCTGGCGATCTACGCGGCCGGCGTCGCCGTCGCCGTCCACCTGCGCGTGCTGCTGCACGAGGAGCCGTTCCTCGCGCGGACCCATCCGGACGCGTGGAAGGCCTATCGCGCGCGGGTCGGTCGCTGGGTCGGCTGGTGACCGGTCGGCGTATCATCAGCCCGCACGTTCACCTCTCACGAACCATGTGGCTGCCGGCTGTTCGCGGTTCCCGCGCGGATCGCTCCTGACGCCTGGACGCGGCACGCGATCGCGCGCCTGGGCGCGTCGATTCTGGCCGCGGCAGTCGCTGATCGCCTGGCCGCACGCCCTGCCGGCGCTGGCTCGATGGACCGACGCGGCCTGCCTGCTGCAGGCCCTGACCGGCCTGCCGTGTCCCGGGTGCGGCATCACGACCAGCCTGCTCGCGCTGGGTCGCGGCGACGTCGCGGCGTCCTGGGCGGCCAACCCGGCCGGGCTGGCCGTGGCCGGCCTGCTCGTGCGGGCAGGCGCTGGTGGCCGCGGCGGCCTTGCGGACGCCGACGTCGGCGGGAAGGTGCCGGCTATCGTCGGGCTGAGGTGGTTGTCCCGGTTGGACCGGGTCGCGCTGGGCGGCCTGCTGGCGGCGTGGATCGCCCGCCTGTTCGGTGTCGTGTCGTAGGAACGGAGGACGAGTGGCGACTGTTTCCTGTCCGAAATGCGGTTCGTTGACCTCGCGGGGCGGCTTCCCAGTCTGGGTCATCGTCGTGGCCATCTGTTTCTTCCCGGTCGGGTTGCTGGCCTTGCTGGCCGGTCGCAAGCTCACCCAGTGCGGCAACTGCGGCACCGTCTGGCAGGCCTGAGCCGCCGGCGGCCCGTTCGTGGCAGACTGGCGAAGGAGTTCCTCCTGCGTCGCCACTGGGAGCTCGTCGCCACGCGCAAGAAGGATTGAGTCCGATGTTTTCGATTCTCAACAAGCTGACTGGGCGTTCGACGCCCGCGGCGGAGGTGGAGGCGCCCGTCGGGTCGCCCGCCGCCGCGGCGGTGTCGCCGGCGGCCGCGTCCGGTGCCGCCACCGATCCGATCGCGCCGGTCCTGCCGCCGCCCGACCTCAACGTCGACGCGCTGGTCGCGCCGTCGACGACGGCGGCTGCGCCGCCGGCGTTCGGCCCGGTCGACGCGGCGCGCACCGAAGCCCTGCACGAGGCCATCGTCGCGGCGATCAGCACGGTGTTCGACCCGGAGATCCCGGTCAACATCTACGAGCTCGGCCTGATCTACAAGATCGAGGCCGATGCCGACAGCCGCGTCCACGTCGACATGACGCTGACCAGCCCGGCCTGCCCGTCGGCGCAGCAGCTGCCGAGCGAGCTGCGCTACAAGGTCAAGGCGGTCGAGGGCGTCACCGAGTGCACGGTCGAGGTCGTGTGGGAGCCGCCGTGGACGAAGGAGATGATGTCCGAGACGGCCAAGCTCACCCTCGGCATGTTCTGAGCGGCGCGTGCCGGCCTTCGATCTCGCCGCCTACGCGGCCCGCATCGGCGCGCCGGTGCCCGACACCATCGACCTGCCGGCGCTGCAGCGGATGCACCAGGCGCACGTCGGCGCCATCGCCTTCGAGAACCTCGACGCCCAATGGCGCCGCACGGTCCGCATCGATCCGACCAGCGTGTGGGCCAAGCTGGTGGGGTCGGCGCGCGGCGGCTACTGCTTCGAGCAGAACACCCTGTTCCGCGAAGTGTTGCGCGCCCGCGGCGTCACGGTCACCGCGCGCGAGGCCCGCGTCCGCAGCGGCGCGACGACGCGCCGGGCCCGCACCCACATGACGCTGGTGGCCCGGATCGCCGGCGACGACTACCTGTGTGACGTCGGCTTCGGCGCCTACACGCCGCTGCATCCGGTGCCGCTCAGCGGCGAGCCGAGCCGCCAGCACGCGTGGGTCTACCGCCTGGCTGCCGGAAGGATCGTTGACGGTGCTGCAATGGCAGCGCGACGGCGGCTGGCAGGATCTCTACGCCATCGAGCCCGGCGAGCCCGGCGACATCGATTTCGAGATGGCCAACTGGTACACGTGCACGTGGCCCGAGAGCGGCTTCGTGCAGACGCTGACGGCGCAGCGCGCCACCGCCGAGGCGCGCTACACGCTCCGCAACTACACGCTGACCGAGGATTCGCGCGATGCCAGCTTCGTGCAGACGCTGCGGCGCGAGGAGATCGTGCCGGTGCTGCGCCGGGTGTTCGGTCTCGACGTGCCCGACGGGCGCGACGTTCCGCGCCCTCGACGCCGACGCGTAGGGCGGCGCAGGCCGCGTGAGAGTGGGGCGCCGCTACGAGAGACGGCGCTCGTCGAACTGCGAGCGGTCTTCGCGCAGCTGCCAGGCCGTCGTGTCCTGGACCGTGCCCTCGCGCACCGAGGTGATCGTGTAGAGCATGTTCGGCCAGGCGTGATCGAGGTCGTACTGCGACGGCTGGGCCGGGTGGTCCGGATGCGAGTGGTAGAAGCCGATCAGCGCGCGCCCGGTGGTGCGCGCGTGCGCTTCGGCGGCGCGGTAGTCGCCGGGCTGGATCAGGAAGCGGCGCCGCGGACCTTCGGAGGTCGTGTTGGGGAACGCCACCGCTTCGACGACGGTGAAGACGCCGCCCAGCGACCTCCCCGTAGAGCCCGCCGCAGCACTCGTGCGGATAGGTTTCGGCGGCGTGATGCTCGATCTGCGTCCGTGCTCTCGGCGGACAGGGCGACGTCGGCGACGGTCATTCGCGCTCCATCTGGCGTTCCGACAGATAGCGTTCGCCGCCGTCGGGGATGATCGTGACGAAGACGCCGCGCTCGACGGACGCGGCGACCCGCAGCGTGGCGACCAGCGCCGCCGCGCCGGAGACGCCGACGAAGACGCCTTCCTCGCGAGCGAGACGCCGGACCATCGCCCAGGCCTCGTCGGTGTCGACGGTGACCGCGTCGTCGGCGAGCGAGGCGTCGTAGATCGGCGGCACGATGGCCGAGGCCATGTGCTTCAAGCCCTCGAGGCCGTGGAAGGGCCCGTCCGGCTGCATCGAGATCAGCCGCACCGACGCCTTCTCCTGCCGCAGGCGCCGGCCCGTGCCCATGAAGGTGCCGCTCGTCCCGAGCCCGGCGATGAAGTGGGTGATGCGCCCGCCGGTCTGCGCCAGGATCTCGACTGCGGTGGTGTCGAAGTGGGCCCGCCAGTTGGCGTCGTTGCTGTACTGGTCGGAGTAGAAATAGCGCGCCGGCTCGAGTCGCGGACAGCCGCCGCGCCTCGCGGATGGCGCCGTCCGATCCCTCGAGCGGGCTCGTCCAGACGACGTCGGCGCCGTAGACGTCGAGCAGCCGCTTGCGCTCGGTCGAGACGTTCGACGGCACACACAGCTTGACCGGGTAGCCGAGCGCGGCGCCGAGCATGGCCAGGGCGATGCCGGTGTTGCCGGACGAGGCGTCGAGCAGCGTCTTGCCCGGGACCAGCGCGCCGGTGCGCAGCCCCTCGCGGATCATCGAGGCGGCGGCCCGGTCCTTCACGCTGCCGCCGGGGTTGCGTGACTCCAGCTTGGCGTGGATCTCGACGCCCGGGTGCGGCTCGATGCGACGCAGCCGGGCCAGCGGTGTGTTGCCGATCAGCGACCAGACCGCACCCTCGAGCGGGGCACCGGCCGCGACGGGGGTGGACGCCACGCCGGGGGACGCGGGGGGCTCGGGGCGGTCGGTGGCGCTCATGCGCGACATGGTGGTTGGGTCAGCCGAAAAACAAAAAGGCCCGGGAGCATCGCGCCCCCGGGCCTTGGATTCGTCGTCGCGGTGGTCGGTGTTCAGACCATTCCGTGACTGTCGCGCGACATCACCAGGACCGTGGGGCTTGAGTAGCCCGACAACAGGCGCAGGTGATGGCCGCGAACGTCATGACCCCTTCAGTGTCGGGCACAACCCCAAGGCGGGTCAAGCCGGGCGTCGGGCCTCGGGACGCGCCTGGGGCGGGCCGGGCGTGACCCCGAGCTTGAGCGCCGCCGCCCCGACGAAGATGAAGAGCAGCCGGGCCCACCAGCCGCCCATCGCCTCGTTCCAGACGGTGAACTGCACGTGCTCGCCGGCGGCGGCCTCGAACGGCACCGTCTTCCAGACCAGCGTGTTGTTGGCCTTGAGGCGGTGACTGCCGGCCGGGATCTCACGGGTCAACGTCTGGCCGAAGAGCAGCTGGCCGACGTGGGTGCCGTCGATCGAGCAGAGGATCTGGCGCGACTGCTCGTCACAGGCAGCGGTCCGGTGGACCGTCAGCCGCGCGGCAGCCGGGCCGACGCTTTGCGTCTCGTCAGGCTCGGACACGGGCTCCCGTCAGGGCGGCGCGGGCATCGCGAACCAGGTCGGCGGCGGCATCCGGCCGTGTCGGCCAACGCCGTGAGGTGGCCCATCTTCCGGCCCGGTTTGGCCTCGCGCTTGCCGTAGAGATGCAGCCGGACACCCGGCCGGGCCAGGGCCTCCGCCCAGCGCGGCTCGCCGTCCTGCCAGAGGTCGCCGAGCAGGTTGGCCATGGCCGCCGGCCGCAGGAGGTCGGTGGCGCCGAGCGGCAGGCCGCAGACCGCGCGCAGCTGCTGCTCGAACTGGCTGGTGGCGCACGCGTCGATGGTCAGGTGCCCGGAGTTGTGGGTGCGCGGGGCCAGCTCGTTGACCAGGACGCGGCCGTCGCGGGTCAGGAACAGCTCGACGCACAGGACGCCGACCACGTCGAGCGCCTCGAGCGTGGCCCGGGCGATCGCCAGCGCGTCGCGTTCGACCTGCGGCGGCACCCGCGCCGGCGCCAGCGAGACGTCGAGGATGTGCCGGGCATGCGCGTTCTCGATGACGCCGTAGTGGGCGATCCGGCCGTCGACGCCGCGCGCGGCCACGACGGACAGCTCGCGCTCGAAGTCGACGAACGCCTCGAGGACGGCCGGCTGCCGTCCCAATCGATCCCAGGCGGCCAGGGCGTCCTCGGCGCGGTCGATCCGTGCCTGGCCTTTGCCGTCGTAGCCGAAGCTGGCGGTCTTCAGCACCGCGGGCAGGCCGAGCCGCGCGATGGCGGCGGTCAGCGCGTCCGCCGTGTCGACGAGCGCATACGGGACCACCGGCAACCCGGCCTGCGACAGGAAGCCCTTCTCGCGGCCGCGATGCTGGGTCGTGTGCAGCACCGATCCGGCCGGGCGGACGAGGGCGCGTTCGGCGATCGCCGCCACGCTCGCGGACGGGACGTTCTCGAACTCGAAGGTGACGACGTCGACGCCGTCGGCGAAGCGCCGCAACGCGTCGGCATCGTCGTAGCTGCCGACGATCTCGGCGTCGGCGACGTGGCCGGTGGGCGAGTCGCGCTCCGGCGAATAGGTGTGGACGCGGTAGCCGAGGCGGCCGGCGGCGAGCGCGAGCATCCGTCCGAGCTGACCCGATCCGAGCACGCCGACGACCGCGCCCGGCAGGATCGGGCGGCTGCCGCTCGTCACTCCAGCGTCTCCTCGCGGACCGCCTGGGCCCGGGTGTCGCGCCAGGCCTGGAGCTTCGCCCGCAGCGCGGGATCGCGCGTCGCCAGCAGGCCGACGGCGAACAGGCCGGCGTTGGTGGCGCCGGCGGTGCCGATGGCCATGGTCGCGACCGGCACGCCGCCGGGCATCTGGACGATCGAGAGCAGCGAGTCGAGCCCGGACAGGGCCTTGCTCTGGACCGGCACGCCGATGACCGGCACCGTCGTCATCGAGGCGACCATGCCCGGCAGATGGGCGGCGCCGCCGGCCCCGGCGATGATCGCCTGGAGCCCGCGCGCCTCGGCCTCGCCGCGCGTACTCGACCATCCAGGCCGGCGTCCGGTGCGCGGACACCACGCGGCACTCGTGCGGCGACGCCGAACTGGTCGAGGATGTCGGCCGCCGCCTTCATCGTGTCCCAGTCCGACCGGCTGCCCATGATCACGCCGATGGTGGGAGGGCCGGACGCAGGCGAAGGCATACGGCCATCAGTTTACGGCAGCCGGCCCGTTGTTCCTGACGGCAAAGCCCGGCAACGCGAGTAGACTGTGCCTGCTCGTCGGTTTTACGGGTTCGTTGCGCCAGCCCCCCAGCGCATGACCGCCGATCGATCGCCCGCTTCGGACCAGCTCGCCCGCGCCCTCGACGCGGCGGTCTACGCGTCGCTGCGGCCCGTCCTGATCTCGCTCACCGTCCTCTTCTGCCTGTTCGCCGTGGCCCATCCGCTGGTGCTGCCGGTGGGCGCGGCGATGACGATGATGGTGCTGGCCGGCTCGTCGTCGGTCATCTTCCTCGTCCTCTACGGCCTGCTGCACGCCGGCCGGATCCCGGGCGAGCGCCCGACGGTCTACGCCGTGATCGTCGCCGTCGTCGTGCTGACCAACAGCCTGGCGCACCTCCATCTGGTGGGCGACCCGCGCGACACGACGAACCTGCTGCTCTTCATGGTCGGCGCGGGCTTCCTGCTGCTGTCGACGCGGTGGCTGCTCGCCTGCCTGGCCGTGACGATCGCCGGCTGGGCGATGGTCGCCAACGAGCACCCGCCGTTCGAGCCATGGGGCCGCTTCCTCTTCGCCATCGTCTCCGCGGCGGTGCTCTCGCTGCTGGTGCACATCGTCCGGCTGAAGACGGTGCTGGGGTTCGAGCAGCTGCGCGCCGACCTCGAGCGCCTCGTCACCGAGCGGACGCGGACGCTGGCCTCGGAGCGGAACCTGCTCCGGACCCTGGTCGACAACCTGCCCGACGGCGTGTTCGTGAAGGACACGGCCGGCCGCTACCGGCTGGCCAACGCGGCGCACCGCCGGCAGCTCGGGCTCGGGTCGGCGGAGGAGCTCGCGCATCGCACCGTGGTCGACCTGGCGCCCGGCGACTGGGCGCTGCGCGAGGCCGACGAGGATCGCCTCGTCGTCGAGAGCGCCACGCCCCTGCTCGATCGCGAGCAGACGATCCAGGTCGGCAACGAGCCGATCCACCTGGTGACCAGCAAGGTGCCGGTGGCCGATCCCGGCGGCGCCGTCGTCGGGCTGGTCGGGGTGACGCGCGACGTGACCGCGGCCCGCGAGGCCGAGGACGCGCGCCGGCTGCTCGACCAGCAGTTGCAGGAGACGCAGAAGCTCGAGAGCCTGGGCGTGCTCGCCGGCGGTATCGCCCATGATTTCAACAACCTGCTGACCGGCGTGCTGGGCAACATCAGCCTGGCCCGCCTCCAGTTGGACAACGCGCGAGGCGACGTCGTCCCACCTCGACGGCATCGAGACGTCGGCGATGCGCGCCGCCGACCTCTGCCAGCAGATGCTGGCCTACGCCGGCAAGGGCCGCTTCCACCTGCAGCGTCTCGATCTGGGCGAGCTCGTGACCGACATGCTGCCGCTGCTGCGGCTGTCGGTGGCGAAGGGCGTCTCGCTGCGAGGTCGAGATCGCGTCCGGGCTGCCGGCGATGTGGGGCGATCCGACACAGATGCGGCAGGTGGTGCTGAACCTGGTGACCAACGGGTCGGACGCCATCACCGGCACGGGCACCATCGAGATCCGGGTGTTCGTGGTGCCGCCGGAGGCGGGTCTCCTCGGCGAGCTGATGCCCCCGATCGAGCCCGAGGGCGCCACCGGCTACCTCGTCCTGGAGATCAGCGACAGCGGCGTGCGGCATGACCGCCGGAGATGCAGGCCCGCGTGTTCGAGCCGTTCTACACGACCAAGTTCACCGGCCGGGGCCTCGGCCTGGCGGTCGTGCACGGGATCGTCCGGGGGCACCAGGGCGGCGTGCGCGTCGAGAGCGCGCCGCAGCTCGGGTCGACGTTCTCGGTGGCGCTGCCGGCCATCGCCAAGCCGGCCGAACCGCTGAGCCGGCTGGCGCCCTCCACCGATACCTGGCGGGGGGCCGGTCTGGTCCTGGTCGCCGACGACGAAGATCTCGTGCGGGACGTCACCGAGACGATGCTGCAGACAGATTGGATTCGACGTGGTCGCCGTCGAAAATGGTCGCGAAGCGGTCACGGCCTTCGCCCGACAGCCCGGATCGGTTCGACCTCGTCCTGCTGGACCTGACCATGCCGGTGATGACCGGCGCGGAGGCGCTGGCGGCGATTCGGCACATTCGGCCCGAGATCCCGATCCTCGTCATGAGCGGCTACAACGAGCAGGACACGCCAGTCACGGGCGGCCAGCAACCCACCGCATTCCTGCATAAACCATTCTCCCTGCTGGTCTTACGGGAGAGGCTGCAGAGCATCCTCGGCCCCGTCGCCGAGGGCCGTCGCGACTGACCGCGTTGCAAAACCGACCGCACTGGTCGTATATTGGCTTGCTTGAGCGTTTCACGCTGACCCGGACAAAGGGGCCCTTCGAGGCCAATCCGAGGGAGATTCATGAGCACGGCCACCGATACCATCGAACAGCTCGCCACCCAGGAATACAAATACGGGTTCGAGACCCTCGTCGACGCCGACACGTTCCCCCCGGGGTTGAACGAGGACGTCGTGCGCGCCATCTCGCCGAAGAAGGACGAGCCCGAGTGGATGCTCGAGTGGCGCCTGAAGGCGTTCCGGCGCTGGCTGACGATGACGGAGCCGACCTGGCCGAACGTCCACTACCCGTCGCCGAAGTTCCAGGACATCAGCTACTACTCGGCGCCGAAGAACCGAAGAAGCTGGCCAGCCTCGACGAGGTCGATCCGGAGATCCGCGCGACGTTCGAGAAGCTCGGCATCCCGCTCGACGAGCAGAAGCGCCTCGCCGGCGTCGCCGTCGACGCGGTCTTCGACTCGGTCTCGGTCGCGACGACCTTCAAGGAGAAGCTCGGCGAGCTCGGCATCATCTTCTGCTCGTTCTCCGAAGCGGTGCGAGAGCACCCCGAGCTGGTGCAGCAAGTACCTCGGCTCGGTCGTGCCGTACACCGACAACTTCTACGCCGCGCTCAACTCCGCGGTCTTCACCGACGGCTCGTTCGTCTACATCCCCAAGGGCGTCCGCTGCCCGATGGAGCTGTCGACCTACTTCCGCATCAACGCCAAGGACACCGGCCAGTTCGAGCGCACGCTGATCATCGCCGACGAAGGCGCCTACGTCAGCTACCTCGAAGGCTGCACCGCGCCGATGCGCGACGAGAACCAGCTGCACGCCGCGGTCGTCGAGCTCGTCGCGCTCGACGGCGCGACCATCAAGTACTCGACCGTGCAGAACTGGTATCCCGGCGACAAGGACGGCAAGGGCGGCATCTACAACTTCGTCACCAAGCGCGGCAAGGCGATGAAGGACGCGAAGATCACCTGGACGCAGGTCGAGACCGGCTCGGCGATCACCTGGAAGTATCCGAGCTGCATCCTGCAGGGCGACAACTCGGTCGGCGAGTTCTACTCGGTCGCGGTGGCCAACAACCAGCAGCAGGCCGACACCGGCACGAAGATGATCCACATCGGCAAGAACACGCGCAGCACCATCGTCTCGAAGGGCATCTCGGCCGGCGTCGGCCAGAACACGCTATCGCGGCGCTGGTGAAGATCGCCAAGGGCGCGACCGACGCGCGCAACTACACGCAGTGCGACTCGCTGCTCATCGGCGACCGCTGCGGCGCGCACACGTTCCCGTACATCGAGGTGAAGAACACCGTCGGCGACGGTCGAGCACGAGGCGTCGACCTCGAAGATCGGCGAGGACCAGATCTTCTACCTGCAGCCAGCGCGGGCTCGTCGACCGAGGACGCGGTCAACATGATCGTCAACGGCTTCTGCAAGGAAGTCTTCCGCGAGCTGCCGATGGAGTTCGCCGTCGAAGCGCAGAAGCTGCTCGGCGTCAGCCTCGAAGGAACCGTCGGTTAATCGCCTTCGCTCGCTCGCGCGAGCGACGGCGGTCAAGGCCCGCGCACATGTCACATCGCCATGCTTGAGATCAACAACCTCCAGGCACGCGTCGACGACAAGCCCATTCTCAAGGGCATCAACCTCACCGTCCGCGCCGGCGAAGTGCACGCCATCATGGGCCCGAACGGCTCGGGCAAGAGCACGCTCGCGCAGGTGCTCGCCGGCAAGGGCGGCTACGAGGTCACCGGCGGCACCGTCGACGTTCGACGGCAAGGACCTGCTCGACCTCGATCCCGAGGAGCGGGCCCGCGAGGGCGTCTTCCTGGCCTTCCAGTACCCGGTCGAGATTCCCGGCGTCAGCAACAGCTACTTCCTGAAGGCGGCCCTCAACGCGGTGCGCAAGCATCGCGGCGAGGCGGAGCTCGACGCCATCGAGTTCCTGAAGCTCGTCAAGGAGAAGATGAAGCTGCTGGAGATGGACCAGGCGTTCCTCAGCCGGTCGGTCAACGAGGGCTTCTCCGGCGGCGAGAAGAAGCGCAACGAGATCTTCCAGATGGCGGTGCTCGAGCCGCGGCTCGCGCTGCTCGACGAGACCGACTCGGGCCTCGACATCGACGCGCTGAAGGTCGTCGCCGAAGGGCGTCAACGCGCTGCGCAGCCCGGAGCGCGCGACGGTCGTCGTCACGCACTACCAGCGGCTGCTCAACTACATCGTGCCGGACTTCGTGCACGTGCTCTCCGACGGCCGCATCGTCAAGTCCGGCGGCAAGGAGCTCGCGCTCGAGCTCGAGGCGAAGGGCTACGGGTGGCTGGAGCAGGTCGCGACGGTATGAGCCTCACCGCCACCCCGACCACGTCGGTCGACGCGCGCGAGGCCTACGCCAGCCGCGTCGACGCGGCACGCGGCCGGTCGATCGAGCCGGCCTGGCTGACGTCGCGGCGCGCCGCGGCGGCGCGCCAGCTGCTCGCCGAAGGCTTCCCGACCACGCGCGACGAGGAGTTCCGCTTCACCAGCGTCGCGCCGCTCGCCACCAAGGCGTATCCGGCCGCCGACGTGCCGCCGGCGCGGGCCAGCCTCGACGCGCTGCGCGCCGAGGCCACCGTGCCCGGGCTCGACGCCCACGAGATCGTGTTCGTCAACGGACGCTTCGCCCCGGAGCTGTCGGCGATCGACGGCCTGCCGGCCGGCGTCCGCCTGACCAGCCTCGGCTCGACGATCGGCGCCGACGCGCCGCTGGTCGAGTCGCTGTTCGGCCTCGCCATCAAGTTCCACATGAAGGGCTTCACCGCCCTGAACACGGCGCTCGCCGCCGACGGCGCCATCCTCGTCGTCGATCCGGACGTCGTCGTCGAGCGGCCGATCCACTTCGTGTTCCTGTCCAGCGCGCCGGCGCCGTTCGGGGCCCACGTCCGCAACCTGGTGCGCATCGGCCACCACGCGCAGGTGCGGATCGTCGAGTCGTACATCGGCGACGCCGGCCAGGAGTACTTCACCAACGCGATCACCGAAGTGCTCGGCGCCGACGAGTCGAAGGTCGAGTACTGCCGCGTCCAGCGCGAGAGCAAGGCGGCGCACCACATCTCGGGCACGCACCTCCAGTTGGGCCGCGCGGCCGTCTTCGCGTCGGAGAGCCTGTCGCTCGGCGGCGCCATCGTCCGCAACGACGTCAACGCGGTGCTGACGCCGAGGGCATCAGCTGCACGCTGAACGGCCTCTACCTGGTCGACGGCGATCGGCTGGTCGACAACCACACGACCATCGATCACGCCAAGCCGCACTGCGAGAGCCACGAGCTCTACAAGGGCATCCTCGACGATCGCGGCAAGGGCGTCTTCAACGGCAAGATCTTCGTCCGCGAGGACGCGCAGAAGACCGACGCCAAGCAGACCAACAAGGTCATGCTGCTGTCGGACGACGCGACGATCGACACCAAGCCGCAGCTCGAGATCTTCGCCGACGACGTCAAGTGCACGCACGGCGCGACCATCGGCCAGCTCGACGAAGCGCAGAAGTTCTACCTGAAGTCGCGCGGCATCGGCGAGGACCACGCGCGCGCGATCCTGCTGCACGCCTTCGCCGCCGACATCGTCGAGCGGATCGAGGTCGAGGCGCTGCGGACGCACCTGGAGCGGCTGCTCCTCGAGCGGCTGCCGATCGACTAGGAAGCCTTCATGAGCCACGACACGGCACATGCTCCGGCCCGGGTGAAGTTCGACGTCGAGGCCGTCCGGCGCGAGTTCCCGATCCTCACGGAGCGGGTGCACGAGCGCGACGCTCGTCTATCTCGACAACGCCAACACGACGCAGAAGCCGACGTCGGTCCTCGAGACGCTGGACGAGTTCTACCGTCACCAGAACGCCAACATCCATCGCGCCACCCACCAGCTCTCGGAGCGGGCGACGGCCGCCTACGAAGGCGCGCGGGCGAAGATCGCGCGCTTCATCGGGGCGCGCGAGACCGGCGAAATCGTCCTCACCAAGGGCTGCACCGACAGCCTGAACCTGGTGGCCCAGAGCTTCGCGCGCCCGCGCCTCAAGCCGGGCGACGAGATCCTGGTGACCTGGCTCGAGCACCACTCGAACATCGTGCCGTGGCAGCTCGTCGCGCAGGTGACCGGCGCCAAGCTGCACGTCGTCCCGATCGACGAGCGCGGCGACCTGACCCTCGAGGACATCGAGAAGCACCTCACCGGGCGCACGAAGATCGTCTCGGTCACGCACATCTCGAACGCGCTCGGCACCATCCTCCCGGTGCGCGAAATCGTCGAGCTGGCGCACGATCGCGGCGTGCCGGTGATCGTCGACGGCGCCCAGTCGGCGGCGCACCTGCCGGTCGACGTGCAGGCGATCGGCTGCGACTTCTTCGCCTTCTCGTCGCACAAGATGTACGGCCCGACCGGCTCCGGCGCGCTCTACGGCAAGCGCCGCTGGCTCGACGAGATGCCGCCCTGCCAGGGCGGCGGCGACATGATCTCCACCGTCTCGTTCGAGGAGAGCACCTGGGCGCCGGTGCCGCACAAGTTCGAGGCCGGCACGCCGAACATCGCCGGCGTCGTCGGCTTCGGCGCGGCCGTCGACTTCCTCCGCCGCTTCGACCTCAACGAGGTCGCCGCGCACGAGCACGACCTGCTCGAGTACGGCACCGACGCGGCTGGCCGAGGTGCCTGGCCTGCGCATCATCGGCACCGCGGCGCAGCAAGTCGGGCGTCCTGTCGTTCGTGATGGACGGCATCCACCCGCACGACATCGGCACCGTGCTCGATCAGGCCGGCGTCGCCATCCGCACCGGGCAGCACTGCGCCCAGCCGGTGATGGATCGCTACGGCATCCCGGCGACCGCGCGCATCTCGTTCGGCCTCTACAACACGCGCGCCGACGTCGACGCCGCGATCGGCCCCCTCCACGACGTGCGAAAACTGTTCGGCTGACCGGTCGGCTGACCGACACCGTGCTCGGAGCCTGCTCCGAGCAACTTGCAGAAACTGCCAACCATGGACGCGCTTCGCGAGCTCTATCAGGAGGTCATCCTCGACCACCACAAGCGGCCGCGCAACCGGCGCGAGATGCCGGAGGCGTCGGCGAAGGCGTCGGGTCACAACCCGCTCTGCGGCGATCGCGTCTCGGTGTTCGTGAAGATGGACGGCGACATCCTGCAGGACGTCAGCTTCGTCGGCACCGGCTGCGCCATCTCGCAGGCGTCGGCGTCGATGATGACCGACTGCCTGAAGGGCCGCACCCGGGACGAGATCGAGCGCGTCGCGTCGGCGTTCCAGCACCTGGTGACCGACGAGCACGCGGCGATGCCCGAGGGCGACGACCTGGTCGAGAAGCTCGAGGCCTTCGCCGGCGTCCGCGAGTTCCCGTCACGCGTGAAGTGCGCCTCGCTGGCCTGGCACGCGCTGCGCGCCGCGCTCGTCCAGCCGGACGGCACCGTCTCGACCGAGTAGCGCGCCCGCCGCGCCGGCGGCCGCCCGCCCGCGCTATCCTGCTGTGGTGGCCCCGACCGCGGATCCCGATCGCACGCTGGCGCTCAAGCCCGACGTCGTGGACGCGATCAGCGCCGTCTTCGATCCCGAGATCCCGGTCAACGTCTACGAGCTCGGGCTCATCTACGACATCGTCATCGACGCCGACGCGGTCGTCCACGTCACGATGACCCTGACCAGCCCGATGTGCCCGTCGGCGCAGCAGCTGCCGGCCGACGTCCAGGCGCGCGTGCGGGCCGTGCCCGGTGTGCAGGACGTGCACGTCGCCATCGTCTGGGAGCCGCCGTGGACCGCCGAGCTGATGTCCGACGTCGCCCGCCTGCAGCTGGGATTGTGACTCGCAGCGGGTGACTCGACTGTCCAGCCGGCGCTCGAGCTTTGCGAGGGCGCGCCGCCGCGCCACAATGGATCCATGGGCCCCTGGCGCGGCGCGGCGATCGTCTCGGCGGTGATCCTGTCCGCGAGCACCGGCGCGGCGGCGGGACGGCAGGCCCAGCCGGCGCCGCAGCGCGCGACTCCACGACCGGCCGCTCCGCCGCCGGCCGCTCCGGTGGCCGCCGCCGCCCCCGCCGGACCTGTCGCTCTGGCCGCACCGTCCGCGCCGCCGTTCAACACCGCCCTGCCGGCGAACCACGAGTTCATCCGCCGGATGCGCGGCGCGATCCGCTTCGACGACGATCTGCAGCAGGCCTACACCTATCTCGAGCGCCGCCGCGACGTGAAGGTCACCGGCCTCGGCAAGCTGACCGTCGGGCCGCAGCGGACCTTCGAGGTCTATCCGTCGAACCAGCCGGGTCGCACCTACAAGCGCCTGATCGCGGTCGACGGCAAGCCGCTGCCGCCGGCCGACCTCGCCCGCCGCGACGAGGAGCATCGCCGCAACGTGCTCGCCGAAGTCGGCCCGCGACAAGGCCGAGACCCCGGCGGCCCGCAACGCCCGGCTGGCCAAGGAAGCGCAGGAGCGCCGCGAGCGCGACGCGATCGTCAACGACGCGTTCGCCATCTTCGAGGCGACCGTCATCGGCCGCGACACGATCGACGGCCAGCCGGCCCTCGATCGTCTGGATCGCCCCGCGCCAGAACGTCTCGCCGCGGACGCGCGAGGGCGGCTACATGAAGACAGTTCGCCGGCAAGCTCTGGGTGGCCGAGGCCGACGGCGAGATCGTCAAGGCTCGATCTCGACGGCGTTCGACGACATCTCGGTCGGCTACGGCGTGGTCGGCCGCGTCCACCAGGGCGCGCGGCTCGAGTTCGCGCGCCGCTTCGTCAACAACGAGGCGTGGCTGCCGTGCGTCGTCGCACATCTCGGCCAAGGGCCGGACGCTGATGTTCCGGCCGTTCACCTTCGACGTCCGCACCGAGTACATGGACTACAAGAAGTGGTCGGTCGACACGAAGGTGACGTTCGATCCGCCGCCGACCAAGCCTTGACGCGGTCGCCGCCGACCGGCAGCGTCGGCATCGGATCCTGGCGATCCTGGGCCGCGCCGCGCTGCTACACTGCCGATCCATGCCCGCGTCCATCGCCTATGCCGCCCTGCTGCGCGGCATCAACGTCGGCGGCGTCAAGCTGGTGATGACCGATCTCGCCCGCCTCTGCGCGCGCGAGGGCTTCGACTGCGTCAAGACCTACATCGCCAGCGGCAACGTCGTCTTCACCAGCCCGAAGCGGGAAGCGGTGGTTCGCGCCGCGCTCGAGCGCACGCTGGCGGCGCACATGGGCAAGCCGATTCCCGTGCTGATCCGGACGGCCGCCGAGCTCGCGGCCACGGTCGCGGCGAACCCGTTCCCGGGCGTCGCCGGCAACCGGCTGCTGGTGTTCTTCCTGCCGGACGCGCCGCCGCGCAACGTCCTGGCGGGCGTCGTGTCACCCGACGGCGAAGAGATGGCGGTCCGCGGCCGCGAGCTGTTCGTCCACTACCCGAACGGCATGGGGCGCTCGAAGCTCAAGGTGCCGCTCTGGAACGTCGGCACCAGCCGTAACCTGAACACGGTCATGAAGCTCGCGGGCATGACCGGCGGATTGGTCTAGCCAATGGCCTTCAGCCGCGTCGCCTGACGGACCGACATCGATCGGGCGCGCCCGGCGTATCCCTCACGACATGACCTCCCGCCGAATCCCGCTCCTCGTCCTGCTCGTCGCGGCGCTGTTCCTGCTGCCGTCCGCGGTGCACTTCTACACCGACTGGCTGTGGTTCGGCGAGGTCGGCTTCCAGGCCGTCTATGCCCGCAGCGTCACCACGCAGTCGACGATCTGGCTGGCGACAGGCGGCGCTCGCCTTCGGCGTGCTGAGCCTGAACCTGCGGCTCGCGCTCCGCGTGCTGGCCCGTCGCGAGATCGTCATCATGACGCCGGAGGGGCCGCGCGTCATCGTGGTCGATCCGGCGCGGCTGCGGCCGATCGTGATGCTGGCTGGCCGCCGGCGCCGCCGTGCTGGTCGCCTCGATCGCCGCGGCGCGGCTGGGAAACGTGGCTGATGTTCTGGCACGCGACGCCCTTCGGCAAGGCCGATCCGGTGCTCGGCTACGACGTCGGCTTCTATCTGTTCCGCCTGCCGTTCTGGCGCGGCCTGCATACGCTGGCTGGACTGCTGCTGGGTCTCGCGACGGTTGGCGTGGCGCTGATCTACTTCGGCGCCGGCGTCTCTGCGGGTCGGCATGCAGCGCGGCTTGGAGCTGCGTCCGCCGGCGTCGACGCACCTGGCGGTGCTGGCCGCCGTCTGGCTGCTGGTGATCGGGGCCGGCGCCTGGCTGTCGATCCCCGAAATGCTGACCGTGCCGTCCGGGCTCATCACCGGCGCCACCTACGTCGACGTCCATGCGCGCATGCCGGCGGCCTACGCGTTGATGGCGGCGGCCGTGGTCGGCGTCGCCCTCGCCGCCTATCAGGTGATGCAGGTGCGGCTGTGGCCGATCGTCACGGCGTTCGGCCTGTGCTTCGTCGTCTCGGTCGGCGGCGCCGTCTACGCGGCCGCCCTGCAGCGCTTCGTGGTCGCGCCGAACGAGCAGGCGCGCGAGTCGCCGTACATCGCCCACAACATCGCCGCGACCCGTGACGCCTTCGCGCTCGAGCGCGTCCAGGAGCGCGAGCTGTCGGGCGATGCCGCGCTGACCCGCCGTGACCTCGACGCCAACGCGGTGACGCTGCGCAACGTGCCGCTCTGGGATCACGAGCCGCTGAAGGACACCTTCAGCCAGATCCAGGAGATCCGCACCTACTACGACTTCGTCTCCGTCGACAACGACCGCTACCTCATCGACGGCGAGTATCGCCAGATCATGCTGTCGGCGCGCGAGCTGAACTCCGACTCGCTGCCGAGCCGCAACTGGATCAACGAGCACCTCACCTTCACCCACGGCTACGGCCTGACGCTCGGCCCCGTCAACCAGGTCACGCGCGAGGGCCTGCCGACGCTCTTCATCCGCAACATCCCGCCGGAGTCGACGGTCGATCTGGCGGTGACCCAGCCGTCGATCTACTTCGGCGAGCTGTCGAACGACCACGTGTTCGTCAAGACGAAGACCCGCGAGTTCCACTACTCGAAGGGCGAGGACAACGTCTACACGACCTACGACGGCACGGGCGGCGTCGGGGTCGGGTCGTTCGGGCGCAAGCTGCTGTTCGCGCTGCGCTTCCGCTCGTTCAAGACGCTGCTCTCGGACGATCTCACCGCCGACAGCCGCATCCTCTATCACCGGCGCATCGCCGATCGGGTCAAGCTGATCGCGCCGTTCCTGGAGTTCGACTCGGATCCGTACCTGGCCATCGACAAGGGGCGGCTGTTCTGGATCCAGGACGCCTACACGACCAGCAGCCGCTATCCGTACGCGCAGCGCGCCGGCGGGATCAACTACATCCGCAACAGCATCAAGGTGGTGATCGACGCCTACCACGGCACCACCACGTTCTACGCCATCGATCCGCGCGACCCGATCGCGGCGACGCTCGGCCGGGCCTTTCCCGGCCTGCTGACGCCGGTCGAACGGATGCCGGCCGGCCTGCGCGAGCGCATGCGGTATCCGCAGACGATCTTCGCCATCCAGGCGTCGCTGTTCTCGACCTACCACATGGATCGGCCGGACGTCTTCTACAACAAGGAAGACCAGTGGGAGGTGCCGGCGATCGGCGCGGCCGGCGGCGAGCAGCGGATGGAGCCGTACTACGCGGTGATGCGCCTCCCGGGCGAGCAGAAGGCCGAGTTCATCCAGATGCTGCCGTTCACGCCGCGGCAGAAGGACAACCTGGCCGCCTGGATGGTGTCGCGCAGCGACGGCGATCGCTACGGCGATCTGGTGGTGTTCAAGTTCCCGAAGCAGAAGCTGATCTTCGGGCCGCGGCAGGTCGTCGCCCGCATCAACCAGGATCAGGTCATCTCGCCGCAGATCGCGCTGTGGAGCCAGCAGGGCTCGCAGGTGATCCAGGGCACGCTGCTGGTGATTCCGATCGAGGAGTCGCTGCTCTACGTCCGGGCGCTCTACCTGCAAGGCCAAGGACGGCACGATTCCCGAGCTGAAGCGGGTCATCGTCGCGCACCAGGACGAGATCGTGATGGAGGAGACGCTCGACGCGGCGATCGATCGCCTGTTCGGCAAGAGCGGCGCTGCCAGCCCGGCGCCGGCGACCGCGACTGGTGCCGCGGCAGCGGCCGCCCCCGCCGCCGGCCGGATCCGCGACGGCGGCAGCTCCGGTCGAGCGAGCCGGGAGCGCGGCGCAGAAGGCCCTGGCCGCCGAGGCCCTGGCCCACTACGAGCGCGCCCTCGCCGCCCAGCGCGACGGCAACTGGGCCCTCTACGGCGAGGAGATCAAGAAGCTCGGCGAAGTGCTGAAGAAACTGCCCTGATCGCCCGCACACACCCGCACCCTCTCCGGGACGGCGTCCGGGACGGCCTCCCGGACAGCCCTGGCGTCGCCGTCACGGCTTCGGACCCCTTGGGCGTCGTACCGTCGGTCCGCGGCGCGTACTCGGGCAGCCCGCGCACCTCCGGGTGATCGTCGTAGTTCGGCGAGCAGCACGGCTTGTTCGTCGCCTTGCGCACCATCACCTCGGTGCGGGTCAGGTTCTTGTCGTACATCTGCATCAGCCAGCGGCCGTCGCGGGCGTGGACGGCGGGCGGGTTCTGCGGCGTGTAGCCGCGGGCCACGACGTCGGCGTGCAGCTTCTGGATGTCCTTCGTCTCCAGGCAGTAGTGGTGCATCACGCCGAGCTGCTGCGGCGTCAGCTTGTCCGGCCGCACCATGTACTCGAGCCAGTCGTAGCCGTCCGGCACCATCATCGAGATCCACTGGAAGGCGTCGTCGCGCGGACCGCCCTTCCACTGCAGGCGGAAGCCGAGGATGTCCTTGTAGAAGGCGTCGGCCTTGGCGACGTCCTTCACCTGCAGCCCGACATGCAGGATGTGCTCGGAGATGCGGGTGGGGGAGAGGTGCTTGCCCTTGTCCTTGCTGTGCACCGAGCCGTTCATGTACTGGACGAACTGGATGGCGTGCCCGTCCGGATCCTTCACGACGAAGCTGCGGTTGCCGTTGGCATCGGTGTCGACCTTGGCCGGCACCTCGACGCCCTTGCTGGCGAGGTACGAGCGCAGGCCACGGGCATCGTCGGTCTCGAAGCCGATCCGAATCAGGCGATCCTCGTCGCCCTTCAACGTCGGCGAGATCTCGACGAACTGCCGGTCGTTGACCTTGAACGCGACCAGGTCGCCCTCGACGGCGGGATCCTTGGTCGTGAAGGCCTCCTCGAACCCGGCGACGCCCTGGTAGAACTTGCGGGCCTCGTCGAGGTTGTCGACCTTCGCCGCGAAGTTGGCGATGGCGGTGATCTTGGGACGCTTGGGCTCCGCGCCGGCGTGTCCGACGGACACGGCGGACAGCAGGCCCAGCGCCAGGGCGATCTGGCGGATGGGTTGGGACATAGTTGGGACCTCAGACTATGCGATCTCGGTCCTTTACGACGCCCCACGCCCGATCGCAACAATTGCAAGTTGCTCGGAGCAGCTCCGAGCAAGCTCTGAGGACGCTCCGAGCAGGTAGCGGTGGCTGCTGCTACGATTTGGCCGTGATGTCGCACTTACTTGCGTCGTGGCGGGCTCGCCGTCGGACTCTGCGCTGAGTCTCGGGATTGCCGGCGCCTTCGCCCAGGCCCAGCCGGCCCCGCAGACGGCTGCCGCTCCCTCCCGAACCCGGGCCCACGTCGACGCGCTCGCCTCGCCAACGCTGGAAGGCCGGATGACCGGCTCCCCGGGCGCCGACGCCGCAGCGGCCTACATCGAAGCCGAGCTGAAGCGGATTGGCGCCCAGCCGCTGCCGCGGGCCGCCGGCTTCCGGGTGCCGTTCACCTTCACGTCCGGCATCACCGACGAAGGCACGTCGATCGCGATCGCCGCGTCCGGGACGCCGTCCGGGACGGCCTCCGGGACGGCCTCCGGGACGGCGTCCCGCTTCCAGGCGCCCACCGTCCTGGCGCTCAGCTTCGCGGACGCCGGCACCGTCGCCGGGCCGGTCGTCTTCGCCGGCTACGGCCTGCGCGTGCCGGCGGAGAGCGGCGGCGGCTTCGTCTACGACAGCTACGCCGGCCTCGACGTGAAGGACAAGATCGTGCTCGTCCTGCGCTACACGCCGGAGAAGGCCGAGCGGGAGCCGCGCGAGCAGTACGCCCGCTTCTCGGCGCTCCGCTACAAGGCGCTGGCGGCCCGGCAGGCCGGCGCCAAGGCGCTGCTGATCGTGACCGGCCCGAACTCGGTGCGGGCCGGCGAGGTCATCCCGATCGGCTACGACACGGCCGCGGCCAGCTCGGGGATCGTCGCGGCGAGCATCAGCGGCGCCGTCGCCGACGCGCTGTTCGCCGGCACCGGCAAGACCCTGAAGGACGCGCAGGATGCCCTCGACGGCGGCAACCCGCACGTCGCCGGCTTCGCGCTCGGCAGCCGCGAGATCACGGTGGACGCCAAGCTGACGCGCCGGACCGCGTCGACCTACAACGTCGCCGGCTACCTGCCCGCGACCCGCGCGGTGTCGGGCCTCGCCAAGCCGTGGGTGATGCTCGGTGCGCACTACGATCACCTCGGCCACGGCGGCCGCGGATCCTCGCTCGCGCGAGCCGGCGAGGAAACGAAGGTGCATCCTGGTGCCGACGACAACGCGTCCGGCGTCGCCGCGGTGCTGACGGCGGCTGCCGCGCTGAAGAACGGGCCGCGCGGTCGCCACGTCGCGTTCGCGTTCTGGTCGGGCGAGGAGTCGGGCCTGCTCGGCTCGGCGGCGTTCACCGCCAAGCCGCCGGTGCCGCTCGATCAGCTCGCCGCCTATTTCAACTTCGACATGGTCGGCCGGCTGCGCGACGACACGCTGCAGGTGCAGGCCGCCGGCTCGAGCCCGGCGTGGGCGGCGCTCGCCGAGTCGGCCAACGTCGAGCCGAAGCTGAAGCTGACCATCCAGCCCGATCCGAACCTGCCGACCGATTCCGCGTCGTTCAACCTGGTGAGCGTGCCCACGCTGGCGTTCTTCACCGGCAGCCACGAGGACTACCACCGGCCGACCGACACCGCCGATCGCGTCAACACCGACGGCATCGATCGCGTCGTCCGCTACGCCACGCGCATCATCGCCAGCGTCGGCGACGCCAGCGATCCGCCGGTCTTCGCCAAGGTCGAGCCGCAGACGCGCGGCCGCGGCGCGCGCGACGGCATGCGGCTCTACACCGGCACCATCCCGGACTACGCGACCGAGACGAAGGGCCTGCTGCTCGGCGGCGTCAGCGCCGGCGGCCCGGCCGAACAGGCCGGCCTGCAGAAGGGCGACGTCATCGTCGAGATCGCCGGCCAGTCGATCGCCAACGTCTACGACTACACCTATTCGCTCGACGTCATGAAGGCCGACCAGCCGACCAAGGTGATCTATCTGCGCAACGGCGAGAAGCGCGAGACGATGCTGACGCCGCGGGCACGCCGCTGATCCGGCGCCGCGGGTCAGCGGTCACACGGGTGCCGCTCGATCGTCTTTGATCCCGAACGGCGCCGGAGCGGCGACCAGGAAGGGCAAGCGATGCGCAGGCTGAGCGTGTTCGAGAACGTCTCGCTCGATGGCTTCTTCGCCGACGCGAAGAACGACATGAGCTGGGCCCACAAGCACGACGACGAGTGGAACGCCTTTGCCGGCGGCCAACGCCGGCGGTGACGGCGCGCTGCTCTTCGGCCGCGTCACCTACCAGATGATGGCCAGCTTCTGGCCGACGCCGCAGGCGGCGCAGATGCTGCCGGACGTGGCCGCGGGCATGAACCGGATGCCGAAGTTCGTGGTGTCGCGGACGCTCGACCGGGCCGAGTGGCAGAACACCACGCTCCTGAAGGGCGAGCTCGCGGACGGGATCCGCGCCCTGAAGGCCTCGACCGGGCCGGACCTCGTCATCCTCGGCAGCGGCAGCATCGTGTCCCAGCTCGCCCAGGCCCGGCTGATCGATGAGCTTCAGCTGGTCGTCAACCCCGTCGTCCTGGGCACCGGGCGGAGCCTCTTCCAGACGGTGGAGGGCCGCCTCGCCTTCCGATTGATCCGCTCCAAGTCGTTCACGAACGGCAATATCGTCCTCTGGTACGAGCCGGCCTGACGCGCGGAACCCTGCTACCATGGTCTGTTGCCCCTCCCACGTCGGGACGGGCCTGTCGACCTCCCGCAAGGATCTCCGTGCCGTTCAACGAGTTCGCGCTTCACCCCAGCCTCAAGCAAGGCATCAAGGAACTGGGCTTCACCCGGCCCACGCCCATCCAGAACGACGCCATCCCGCCCGGTCTCCAAGGGCGCGACATCCTGGCGTGCGCCATGACCGGCAGCGGCAAGACCGCCGCCTTCCTCCTGCCGATCCTCCACCAGCTGATGGACCGGCCGCGCGGCACCACGCGCGCGCTCGTCCTGACGCCGACGCGTGAGCTCGCCGCGCAGATGCTCGCCGACCTCAACGATCTCGCCGTCCACACGCCGCTCAGCGGCGCCGCCGTCTTCGGCGGCGTCGGCATGGGGCCGCAGGAGCACGCCTTCCGCAGCGGCGTCGACGTCATCGTCGCCACGCCGGGGCGGCTGCTCGATCACTTCCGGATGCCCTACGCGAAGATGGCCGGGCTCGAGTTCCTGGTGCTCGACGAAGCGGACCGCATGCTGGACATGGGCTTCCTGCCCGACATCCGCCGCGTGCTCCGGCACCTGCCGACGCCCAAGCAGACGCTGTTCTTCAGCGCGACGATGCCGGCGCCGATCGCGCAGCTCGCGCACGAGATGCTGAAGAACCCGGTGACGCTGAACCTGGAGCGCAAGGCGGCGCCGGCCGTCGGCATCACGCAGGCGATCTATCCGGTCGCGCAGGATCTCAAGACGTCGCTGCTCGTCGCGCTGCTCAAGCGCGGCGAGATGAAGGAAGCGCTCGTCTTCACGCGCACCAAGCATCGCGCCAACCGTCTCGCCGAGCTGCTCGCCAAGCACAAGATCAACGTGGCGCGCATCCACGGCAACCGCTCGCAGGCGCAGCGCACCGAGGCGCTCGACGGCTTCAAGAGCGGGCGCTACCGCGTCCTCGTCGCCACCGACATCGCGGCGCGCGGCATCGACGTCGAGGCGCTCGGCCACGTCGTCAACTTCGACGTGCCGCTCGTGCCCGAGGACTACATCCACCGCGTCGGCCGCACGGCGCGCGCCGAGGCGACCGGCGACGCGTTCACGTTCGTCGCGCCGGACGAGGAAGCCGACCTGCGCGCCATCGAGCAGGCGATCGGCAAGCGCCTGCCGCGCGTCACGGTGCCGGACTTCGACTACACCGCCCGTGCCGCGGAGCGCTTCGAGGTGCCGCTCGCCGAGCGCATCGCCGAGATCCGCAAGCGCAAGTCCGAGGAGCGCGCGCGCGCCAAGGCCAACGCCGAACGCCGGGCGTCGCACGGCGGCGGCGGACGCCGCGGGCGGCGGACACGGCCGGCCGGCCGGATCGGCACGGCGCCGGCGTTGGCGGCGCTGGTGCGGTCGCGGCGCCGGCGGCCCGTGGCGGGATCGCGCCCGGCCGGGCGCTGGCGGGCCCAGTGGCGCACGGTCATCGCGGCAGCGGCGGTGGTCGCCCGGGCGAGCGGCGGTCCGGCCGGCGCTCGCGGTGGCAGCTTCGCGCCGCGCCGTCCCGGCGGCGGCCCAGCGGGCCGCGCCGCGGCGGCAACCGCTAGCGACCGCGCAACCGCCGACCGAGCCGGCCGGGTGCGTCGGCCGGCGCTCGCGGTAGCCTCGGCCGTGAAGCCGCTGAGGCGCTCGTCATTCGTCCGTCACACGCAGAAGCGGCTGGAGCGGTGAAGGCACGCCCGCTCCGGAACGCCAGGATGCAGGCAGGCGGTCACGGCGGAGATCCGCAGGCCCTGCTCGCCGAAGCCGAGGCGATGGCCGCCGAGCGGCGCGAGTGATCGACCCGTGGGCGGTGGGAGTCGGGTTGTCACGGCGAGGCACACTCCGCCGGATCGCCGGGCCACCCGCGGGGTCTGGACCAGGGGCGCCGTGGTCGCATCGACGGCCCTGTGAGTATCCGGGTTCGCACGCTCGAGCCGTCGGACGCCCGCTGCTGGTGACTTACCTGCGGCTGTCGATCTTCGTGCGGCCGGGCGATCCGCCGCTGCCGGACGACATCGCGGACCGGCCCGAGCTCGCCTGCTACGTCGATGGCTGGGGACGCTACGGCGACGACGGCGTGCTGGCCGTCGACGACGTCGAGCCGGCGCCGATATCGGGCGCCGCCTGGCTGCGCCTCTGGCCAGGCCCCGAGACCGGCTACGGCTTCGTCGATCGCGCGACGCCGGAGCTGGCGATCGCCGTGCGGCCGGAGCATCGTGGCCGGGGCATCGGCACCTGTCTCCTCGACGCCCTGCTCGATCGGGCGGCGCCGCGCTACCGCGCCGTGTCGCTGAGCGTCTCGCTGGACAACCCGGCGGTCGCGCTCTACCAGCGCTTCGGGTTCCGCGCCATCGCGGAATCGCCGGGGAACGCTGACGATGCGCCTGACGTTCGAGCGCTGAGCGCGCGCGTGAGTGGGCGATCCCGGGGGCTGGTCGAGGAGTCGGCCGGACGACCGACTCCGGAGCCCAGCGCCGGACTCCGGAGTCGTGTCGGATGTCAGATGACCACGCGGACGGGCTGCAGCAGGCGGACCGCCACCGCCGCGCCGCGGCCGAGGCGCACGTCCTTGCCGCGGGTCGACAGCACCACGCCGGTGCCGGCCGCGCCACCCACCGCGCTGCCGATGGCCGCGCCCTTCTTGCCGTCGGCGATGGCGCCGATGACCGCGCCGGCGCCGGCCGGGATGCCGATCTTCAGGGCATCCTCCCGCTTGGTGCCAGCCGCTTCCCGCACGACCCGAGACGTCGAGACGCGATAGTGATCGCTGTCGACCGACATCGACGTGAAGCGGAACGCCACCCGGCCGCGACCCTTCACGCGCGCCGACTGTCGCGCGTCGGTGACGACGCCGCTGAGGCGGGTGCCGGCCGGCAGCACCTCGACGCCGTTGACGACGACGGCCCGCCGCAGGTGCGCATGCACCGGGCTCTCGATGCGGCTGGTGTCCGAGGCGACGTAGCTGTCGAGCGTCAACGGCAGCAGCGTGCCGCTGGGCAGCGTGACTTCTCGAGTGCCCGCGGCGCTCGGCCGGACCCGCGTCGGCGACGGCCGCGAGCAGGGAGAAGGTGCCGGCCAGCAGTGCCGTGCGCGAGATGATTCGGTTCAACATGATGAGCCTCCGGGGCCATGGAGAACCAATGATCGTGCCGGGTCTCGCAAGTGCTCGCGCCGGGTCGCGCAAGTTGCTGCGAACACGGCACATTCAGCCGTTAGCCCGACTGTGCGGCCATGCTCGGGCCGGTTCGGTGATGCTCGAGTGTCCCCTCAGCGGGACAGATTGGCCCTGACCGGGTCTAGCTGGTCCGGGGACGACCGGCCGACCCGGCGCTAGCGTGCCGCGCCGATCGGTCAGGCGGATCGACTGCAGGATGCTCTCGAACGTGTCGTCGTAGGCCGCTTCGTCGCGGTCGGGGACGACCGTGAGCGCGTAGAACAGGTTGCCGTCCGCGAGGGGCGCGGTCACCAGGTCGATGCGTTCGTCGCCGCCGAGGGGCGATCGGTTGACGAGGGCCGTCGCCACACCGCGCCGCCCGGCGATGGTGACCACCCGCGACTCGCCGGCCCGGCGTACGGTCGGTTCCCCGCGGACGAGCGCCTCGACGAACGAGTCGGTGGCGGCCTGCAGATCGGTCGTCTCGGCCCGCGCGACGCCCAGCTCGATGCCGTGCGTCAACACGTTCTGGCCGTTCATCGGGCCGTAGGCGTTCTCTGGCACGTAGCGAATGAAGTTGTTCGCCGAGAGCGCGCGCCAGTTGTCCGGAACGTTGACCTGGAAGATCGAACCGCCGCGTTCGGTGCGCATGCGACGCGACGGGGCGGGGACGGGCTGGCCGGGCGTCCCGGTCGTGGCGAGCCCGCCACCGGCCGAGGTCGAGCCGCTGTCGGCGGTGCCGCGCTTGGCGAGCTCGCTCATCGAGCGCGCCGCCGGAAGCCCGGCGAAGGCCTGCTTGGCGGCCGTGAAGTCGCGCCCGCGGTCGCGGTTCGGTGCGACCTGGAGGGACCGCGCCTCCTGCGAGATGTACTGGGTGCGGTTGCCGGGATTGGGGTGGCTGCTCAGCCACTCCGGGGCGCCGCTGCTCTGCCCCTGCTTGCTGATCGTCTCGAACATCCGCGCGAGATCGTTCGGGTCGTAGCCGGCGCGCGCCATGATCTGCGCGCCCAGCAGGTCGGCCTGCTTCTCGTATTCGCGGCTGTACTTCATCAGCAGCGTGCCGGCGCCGAACTGGCTGCCCTGCTGCACCGCGGATCCGACGCGCCCGCCGATGATGGCGCCGGCGATGGCGCCGGCCAGCGCGCCGAACTGCGCGTTCTGCGCCTTGGTGGCATTGGCGGTGCCGTGGCGGAGCAGCACGTGGGCGAGCTCGTGCGCCATGACGCCGGCCACCTGGCCCTCGCGTCTGCGCAGCGTCGATCATGCCGCGGTTGACGAACATCGGGCCGCCCGGCAACGCGAAGGCGTTGATCTCTTTCAGGTTGACCGGTGTGAACGAGTATTCGAACTCCTGCCGGTTCAGATCGGGCGGAGCCTGGGCCACGAGCTCGCGGCCCAGGCCATCCAGATAGCCCTTGATCTGGCCGTTGTCGATGACCGGGTACTGCTTGCGCACTTCCGCAGCCGCTTCCCGCCCGAGCTTCACGTCGTCCTCGGGCTTGTAGCGATTCTTCGGCGGTTTGATCGCCGTCTGGGCGGCGATGGTGGCCGAGAGAATCAGGGCAGCGGCGGCGGTCAGTGCGGGCTTCATCGTATGGTCAGCTCGTTGTCGATGGTGTAGCCCGGTGCGGCTTCACGCGCGAGGTCGATCACCCTGTCGCGGACGCCCTCCGAGCGCACCCGTCCCTTCAACGTGACGCGGCGTGCCACCTGGTCGGTATCCACGTCCACATCGGACACGTCAATCGAGTTCGTCCTGCAAAAGCGCGGCCTTGACCGCACCGGTGCGCAGCACGCCGGCCGCCGTGATCGCCGCATCGGCGCCGGCGACCGCCGCGATGCGGGCGCCCTTGGCGGCGGCATCGCGAGCCGACCGGGCGGCTTCCTCCGAGGCGGGGCCGATCCTGTCGCCGATCTTCTCGGCCGCCTCGCTGATCTTCTCGCCGGCCTTCTCGGCGGCGGCGCCGACCTTCTCGCCGGCCTTCTCGGCGGCTTCGCCGGCCCGCTCGGCGGCGCGTTCCGCCTGCTGCTCGTGCTTCTTGTCACAGGCCGCCGCGCCGAGCGCGCCGACGGCGAGCACGCCGGCGAGGCTGACGTGCGCGAGCAAGCTCAGGCGGGACGAAACCGAAATGTGGCGTGTCATGACTCCTCCGTGAGTTCCCGAATCGGGGAAAAATGGGTGCCCTCGGGGATAGACGAGTTCCGGCCGTCCGTGTTCAGCGCGGTTGGCGCTGCTGGCAGCCGGATCGGTGCGAACGCTGTGCCAGGGCAGCCCCGGGGCAGGAGCGAGAACGGCCGTTCGGGACCTACAGCGACTGACCGGGGCCTACAGCGACTGGCCGAGGCGGGCCTCGAGCTGGGCCCGGTAGGTGCGGCTGATGCGCGACCGGGCACCGTTCTTGAGCACCACCTCGAACTCGCCGTGCGACAGCGGTTCGAGCTGGACGACGCTCTCCAGGTTCACGATGGCCGAGCGGTGGATGCGGACGAAGCGGCGCGGATCCAGCCGGTCGGCCAGCTCCGACAGCGCGGCGCGGTAGAGGAACTGCGTCCGCCCGATGTGGAGCGTGGCATAGACCCCGGCGCCTTCGATCCAGTCGATCTCGCCGGCGCGGACGAAGCGCGTCGTTCCGCCGGCCTTCACCACCAGCCGATCCCAGTAGCGGGGCGCCGCCGGCGTCGCCGCCGCCAGATCCAGCAGCCGCTGGCCGAAGCCGCGCAGGTCGCGCTCGCCCAGGCGCGCCCGGGCCCGCGCCATGGTCGCCTCGTGGCGTTCGTCGCTGAACGGCTTGAGCAGGTAGTCGAGGGCGTTGGCCTCGAAGGCGCGGACGGCGTGCTGATCGTAGGCGGTCACGAACACCGTCAGCGGCATGCGCGTGGCGCCGATCGCCGCGACGACGCCGAGTCCGTCGAGCTCCGGCATCTGCACGTCGAGGAAGACCAGGTGCGGCCGATCGCGCTCGATGGCGTCGACCGCCGCGAGGCCGTCGGACGCCTCGGCAATCGCGCCGACGCCGGCGTCCCGCTGGAGCAGGTCGACCAGGCGCTGGCGGGCGGGCGCCTCGTCGTCCACGACGAGCACCCGGAGCGGCGAGCCGGTCATGCGTGCGCCTCCCCGACCAGCCGCAGCGGCAGCGAGATGTCGACGTTGGTGCCGCCGCTGGCGCGCGACGTGACGGTGAAGCGGCTCGAGCCGTTCGGGTGCAGCTCGGCGATCCGCTCGCGCGTCACCGACAGGCCGACGCCGGCGCCGGTGTCGAGCCGCCAGCCGCGCGGCAGGCCGACGCCGTCGTCCTGCACGCGGATTTCCAGCCGATCGCCAGCCGGCCTGGCGGTGACGGTCACCGTCCCGCCGGAGGCGCGGCTGGCCAGGCCATGCCGCACCGCGTTCTCGACCAGCGGCTGCAGGATCAGGCTCGGCACCGCGGCGCGGCGCACGTCCGCCGCGACATCGGTCTCGATGCGAAGGTGATCGCCGAAGCGGATGCGCTGAATCGCCAGATAATGGTCGAGGAAGCCGAGTTCCTCGGCCAGCGTCACTTCCTGGCGATCCTTCGAGTCGAGCGACAGGCGCAGCAGATCGCCGAGGTGCTCGATCATCCGCCGTGCCAGCCGCGGATCGCGTTCGACCTGTGACGAGACCGTGTTGAGCGCGTTGAACAGGAAGTGCGGATCGAGCTGCAGCCGCAGGTTGTTGAGGCGCGCTTCCGAGAAATTGCGTTCCAGCCGCTCGCGGCGCAGCTCGCTGGTGACGAAGCGCTCGTAGTAGTTCAGGGCCAGCCAGGCGCCGAGGATCACCCAGTAGATCAGCCAGCCCCACAGATACATGCCGCTCAGCGCGTTCCGCACGAGCTGCAGCGTGAAGACGCCGCTCCATGGGGCGAGGTGCATCACGGCGCGCAGCGCGGCCGACACGTATACGTAGAGGATGGTGAAGGCGAAGCTGAGGACGAGATGTGCGGCGAGCCGGCGCGCCAGCTGTCGATCCGAGAACGGCAGACGCCGGTCGGTCGCGACGATGAGCGGCGTGATCAGCCCCCACGCCCACCACAACGTCAGCGAATGGGCCATCGCCAGCACCGCACTGCCGGTGGAGCCGATGTTCGGCAGCGCGAACACGGCGGCGACGACGGTCCACAGGACGGCGAGGACCGCAGCACGGCCCACGCCGCTCCGCGGCAGCAGGCCGGCCGAATCCGCGCGCTCGTTCATCGGGTCGATGGCGCCAGTGTAACGCCCGCGGCGTCGTCCAGGCGCAGCATCAGTCCCCAGCCAAAGAAGGCGTTGGCGACGCCGACGACGACCTCGTTGTCGCCGGCCTCGAGCGGCAGCGTGAAGGTGCCGTTCTCGAGCGACAGGCGTCCATCCGGCTTCTTGCGCAGCTCCGGCTTCCGGTAGTCGTTCACGTCGGCGTAGGCCTGCTTGCCGTTGACGAAGACCCAGACTTCGTCGTTCCAGCCGATGGCGGCGCGCTTCTCGACCTTCGCAGCGGCGCGGATCGTCGTCCGCAGCCAGACCAGCGAGCGGCCTTCCGGCAGGCCATAGCGGCGGGAGATGTTCACCAGGCCACCGGTTTCGGCCGGCAACGGCGTCCAGGCGGTGGCCGCCGTCGGCCGGGTGGCGAAGTCCGGCGTCGCACTCGCCAGCGTCGGTGACGGGTGAGACGCTCCAGTTGCGCAGGTAGCGCGGGTCCTTGGCCACCGGATCCGCGACCGGCGTCGGGGCGAGGCCTTCGACCGCGCCGGGCGTCACCCTGACGTTGGCCAGGATGCCGGGCCCGGCGAGCGAGACGCCTCCGTCGGTCGTGTCGCCCCGGAGCTGCGCCTCGAGGACCGGCGCGCCGCCGTTCACCCAGATCTTCAGACGCTGGCCCGAGACGACCAGCTTGACGTGGTTCCACTGGCCGGGCACGTAGCGGGCGGGAGCCTGCAGCGAAGGCAGGATGTCCCACAGCAGCACGCCTTTCACGAACGGGGCGTACTGCACGCAGTCGACGTCCACGGCGCAGGTCGGGCGCGGCCGCAGGTAGAAGAATTCCAGGTCCTTGGCGTCGCGCCGGCGGAAGCCGACCGACGGACCCATGGGGTGCGTGCCCTCGGCGTCGAACTCGATGGTGCCACTGCTGAACACGACGTTCTTGAGCAGCGCCTCGACGCGCGTCTGCGCCTGGGAAATGCGGATCGCCGGCACGCCGCGGTGCTCGATCACCGTGATCCCTTCGCCGAGGGTCCAGCGCTCCGGCGTGAACGGGATGACGGCCGCCGCGGCACCGGTGCGCGCGGGCGGCTGCGGTGTCGCGGCGACGGCCGACGCGAGGGCCACGGCGACGGCAACGGCAATCGTGGCGGCGGGCAACGCGAACGAGACGAACGGAGACAGGCGTCTGGCAATGGCATCCATGGCCCGAGCCTAGGTGGGGGCCATCGGCAAGCCAACGCCGATGATGCGAGCCGGCTCGGCGCCGTGTGAGCCGGCTCGATCGCGTTCGTGTCGCTGCGGTCGTCTGCGGAAACGCCGCTCAGTGCCGGCGATCGCGGCGATCTTCACGCCGGTCGCGGCGGTCCTCCCGACGATCGCGCACGTCTTCGCGGCGATCGCGTCGATCCTCGATCCGGTCGCGCACGCCGCCGTGGTGGCGGGCATCGCGTCGATCCTCGCGCCGGTCACGGACGTCCTCGCGCCGGTCGCGTCGATCTTCGCGGCGATCCCGCACGTCCTCGACGCGGTCACGGACGCGGTGGCGGTGGGCGCGATCGCCGGCCGCCGCGGGAGTGGACAGGATGGGCAGCGACGCGAAGAGCGCGGTCGCCACGAACAGGCGGATGAAACGGCTCGAGCGGATCATGGTGGTCTCCTCGGTGCCCGAGGGGTGGTGACAGCCATATGACCCTCGCCCGCCGCCCGAGGTTGGGTCCTCGACCCGGCGGTCCAACCCGTTGCCATCACGCGGCTCGGCGGCACGAATTTCGCAAATGTTGGCGATACAGGCGCTCGAGTGGCATGCGAGCGTCCAATTTCACGTCACCATGTCTAACAACGAGCATCCGGACGGGCGGGGCGAGGGCCATCGGCCTTTCCGCTGCACGTTCGGACCCGTCCGCGAACGTGATTTGGTCAGGCCACCATCGGACGCGGACCTCGTCTGGCCACCGTCGGACGCGGATCTCGATGCGATGACCGTCGTGCGACTCGACGATGGCGTGCCGCCGCGCCCAGCGTTCAAGCCGACCTTCGGCGACTGTCGCGCGCCCGGTGTGGCGCCGCGCGTACGGCCGCTCGTCGTGCCAATGCAGCCGCCCGAGGGGGCGTCGGCGCTGGTCCACGAGACGCAGCCGGAGATCACCGCCGAGAAGCCGTTGGTGGGCGAACTCGCGACGGAGCGGTCGATCGGGCTCGAGCACCCGATCGCAGATCTCCCGGACCACGCGATCGACCTGCCCGCGGTCGTCGTGGTCCCGTCGGCCGCCATTGCCAATGACGCCGATCCCGACAGCACGACGGCGAGCCGATCGGCGTGGCTGGCGACCATCTTCGCCGCCGCTTGCGCAATCCTCGCCGTCGCCCAGTACCGGGTCATTCTCTCGCTGCCGGCCGCGGGCCGGGCGGCGGTCGAGCCGCCCCCGCTGCCGCCGGACCTGTCGACAGCCGACCTGGCCCCGGCCACGCCTCGTGCCGGCTCGCTCATCTCCTACAGATCCGCTGCGAAGGCGCCAGCATCGCAGGAGCCGGCGGGTGTTCCGGCGGCAGAGTCGGCTCGCCCCACGGCCGTCGCCGCGTCCCGGACCAGTCCGGTGATTGCCCGGCCGCCCGCTCCCACGCCCGGGCCGGCACCCGCGCCGGCCAGGCCGCCGATCAGGTCCTCGCCGCCGACGCGTCCGGTATTGCCGCCGCCGGTGCTCGCCGCCCGCGCCAGCGCGCCGGCTCCCGCATCCCTCACGTCCGTCTCGCCGGCTGCGGTCCGACCGCCAGCCGTGGTCGCGTCGAGGGTTGCCTCGTCGCCAGTCGTGACGCCGCTGACGGTTCCTCCACCGACGGCCGTGCGGGCACCGACGTCCGTCAGGCCACCGGCGTCGAGTGCGCCCTCCGCCTCACTGACGGCATCAATCGCCGCCCGGGCCCCTGTGCCAGTGGCAGTGCCCGACCGTGACGCGTCAGCGGTCCGCTCGGTTCCGACCGTGATCGCGGTCACGGCGAACGCCGACGAAGTCGACATCCGATCGACGCTGACCCGCTTCCGCACCGCCTATTCGCAGCTCGACGCGCGGGCCGCCCGCGACGTCTGGCCGTCGGTCGACGCGCGCGCGCTCGAGCGTGCCTTCCAGTCCTTGAAGTCGCAGGAGCTGCGCTTCGATCGCTGCAACCTGACCGTCACCGGCGCGCGAGCCCAGGCTGCGTGCACCGGCCGCGCGACCTACGTGCCGCGGATCGGCGATCAGTCGCCGCGCTTCACCTCGCGGGAGTGGGCGTTCGAGCTGCGGAAGGCCGACGAGCGCTGGACGATCGCGTCGGCGCGGGCGCTGTGATCGCGCCGCCTCAGAACTCGAACGCGTAGTCCAGGCCGACCAGCGTCACCACGCCCGAGCGCAGGCCGCGGTCCGTGACCGGCAGCTGGGTGTGGGCCGACACGATCCACGTGCCGGTCACGTTCCACTTCCCGCCGACGACGAGCGCGGCGGTCGACAGGCTCGCATCCTCCGACAGCAGCCGGATGGTGTCGACGTTGGCGATGGTCGCGTGCGGCACGCGCACCTGCCTGATGCGTCCGGCCTGGCCGGAGCGCCGCCCCACCAGTTCACCGACGAGCGTGACCCGATCCGACGCGCTGACGCAGACCGCGCCGCGGTAAGACAGCTCGTTGGCGAGACCGCCGCCGCTCAGGCTGACGTTGCCGTGATAGCCCAGAGGACCGCGCTCGCTCGATCCAATCAGCAGGGCGCTGAACGCCGCCGTACCGGTGCCCAGCAGATCCTGCTCGCGTCCCGTCGGCAGCCGCAGCTCGCCGGCGACGGCCAGTCCGCTCGTCGCGCCCGTCAGGAGCCCGTACTTGGCGCGGACGGCGATGTCGCCGAAGCCGCGCGACGTCGCCTCGGCGACGGCCTGCACCGTCTCGCGTCCTCGGTACGTGTTCACGCGCATACCGCTCATCGACAGCTCGACCAGCGGGATCGCAGCGCTGAGATCGAGGCGATCGGTGACGCCGTAGCTGCCGGTGAAGGTGACGACCCGTGAGTCGATCTCGAGCGCCAGCGTCTCGACGTCGAACGGTGCCGCTTCGTCACGAAACTGGTTCGCCGTCGTCACGAACTGCCCGTCGTCGAGATCGCCGCCGTCGAGGCGACGGTAGCTCGCCGTGCGCAGGTTCACCCCCAGCGCCGCCTGGCCCTTGCCCGACGTGAGGCTGCGCTCGGTGAAGAACGAGCCGAAGCTCATCGAGGCGCGCTCAGCCGTGCCCAGCATCGAGTTGAAGCGATAGGAGAAGCCGGCCGACGACAGGCTGGGCGGCAGCGTCGCGAGCTCCGACGCGAGGAGTGTCGTCACCGTGTCGCGGGTGGCGGCGGCCGCTGCCGCATCCCGCTCGAAGTCGTCGGTCTGCACGGCCCGATTGACGAGCAGGAACGACAGAATGTCGGAGACGGACTGCGCCGCGGCGGCGTCGGGACGAAGGAACAGCGAAAGCGCAGCGAGCCCGATGACGAGCCTCACGGACGCCTCTCCCCTGGACCTACGCCCAACAGATCGTCGTTATCGTCGTCATCGTCGTCGCCGATGCGGTCCACGCGCGTAGCCCGGATCGTGCCATTCGCCTGGCCGACGCCGCGAACGCGGGCGTGCTCGCCGCTCTCGATGTCGTCGCATTCGTCACTGCCGGGGTAGTCGGTGGCGCCCGTGGTGACGATCGCCGTCCCGTCGATCGAGAACGTGCGATCGGGACACGACCCGGAGAGGTTTCTGACCGTGCCGCTGATAGTGACCTCCTGGTTGAGGATGCCGGCCTGATTGACGGTGACCGTCTGGCCCCCGACGGTGAGCGTGCCGACGCGGCCGCCGGTCAGCAGGGTCGCCGCCACGGCGATGCGCAGGCGCGAGTCGCCGGCACCGCTGGCGCCGTCGGTGATCGTGATCCAGCTCGCCTGGCTGACCGCCGTCCAGGCGCAGCCGTTGGACGTGCCGACGCGGAGGTCGATCCGGGTGTCACCCCCGAAGCCGACGTTCACGGGGTTGGGCGACACGACGAAGGTGCACGGCGCCGGCGTCGGCGGGGGCGTCGTCGGCGGGGGCGTCGTCGGCGGGCGTCGTCGGCGGCGGAGGCGGCGTCGGCGGTGGTGGTGGCGTCGGCGGCGGCGGTGGCGGTGGCGTCGGCGGAGACGGCGGGGGCGTGTCGGGGCCCGGCGCGGGTGCGTTGGCTGCCTGCGTCACGGTGACGTTGGCGCCCGCGACCGCGAGGCCGCCCGAGCGCGGCGTCGTCGACGTGTTCGCGGCGACGACGAAGCGCCGCTGTCCCGATCCGGTCTCCCCGACGCCGCCCAGCATCACGATCCAAGGCACCGTCGAGGCGGCCGTCCATGAGCACGTCGGCGCCGACGCGCCGACCGACACTTCGAGGGCGCCGCCCTCGACGCCGAACGATCCGTTCTGCGGGGACACCGTGAACCTGCACTCGGTGCCGCCGTTCGGGGGACCCGGAGGAAGCGGCGCCGTCGTGGCGCCAGCCTGCTCGATGAAATAGTTCTGGCCGGCGATGGTGAGGGCTGCCGTCCGCGACCCGGCGCCTACGTTCGGCGCCACCGAGAGCGACACGACACCGCCGCCGCGACCCGACTCGCCGGTGACGATGACGATCCACGGCGCGTCGCTCCGGGTCGCCCATTCGCAGCCGACCTGCGCCGACACCGACACCTCGAGGCGTCCGCCTCCGGCCGCAATCGTGTCGCGCGCTCGACTCACGGCGTACTGGCAGGTGGCGGCGGCCTGACCGATCTCCACCCTTGTCCCGTTGACGACGACGACGCCCCGACGCTCGGCGACGACCGGATTGCCGGTCGCGGTGTAGCGAAGCGTGCCGTCGCCGCGGCCCGATGCGGCGGAGAGCGAGAGCCAGTCCGACTCGCTGCGCGCATCCCAGGCGCACTCGCGGTCGGTGGTGACGGCGATCGCCCCGGTACCTCCGGGCGCGCCGACCGCCGCCGGCTGAGCTGTGGCGTTGACACCGCAGCGCGCACTCGGCGCAGTGACCGAGGTCGACGATGACGTGCCGCAGCCGCTCGCCAGCGTGGCGAGGACGATGACCGGCAGGATGTCGCGAAGCGGGGAGATCATGGCGAGACCATCCGACGTGATGCGCTGGACGTCACACGTGTCCGTCCGTCTTACTCGTATTGGCGCGAGCGCTGCTCACAGTACCGTTCCTCACGCGAGCGACGGACGCAAAACCCTGCCAGGAGCAATGCCGGTGCCAGCAACGGCGGCGGTGGAGTAGACTCTGATCCGCGGCTCCGGCCGCCCGTCGAGACGCCGCAACCAGGGCGGCGCCGGTCACTCTCATGAAGCCAAACGGGCCGCGCAACGGCAGCAGCGGTACGACGGACTCGCCCGACCAGCCTTCGGCCGGCGCAGCGGACTTCGCGTGGCCGCCGACCGCGGAGGATTTCGCCGGCTGCGGCATCATCAGCCTGACCGGCGACGACGACGCGGACGCCAGGCGCCGGGTGTTGTTACGGCTTCCCGTCCTGCCGGCGGGTGAGCCTGGGGCGCCGGCCGCGGCGGCCCGGACTACACGGGCGCCGCATGCGCCCAGCTCGCGCGCCAGGCACTGGGGCGTCGAACAGCCGGCGGCCGCCTATCCTTTCCATGCCGACCTCGAAGATCCGATGGCGGCGGCGTCTGCCGGCGGTGAGGTGCGGCGCGCCGCCGTCGCGGTCGCGGCGGGACTCTCCCTCGCCCTGCTGTCCTACGTCCAGTTCCGCAGCGCGCGAGCCGATGCGACGGGGCTGGTCACCGCCGTGGCCGAGGCGACCACGGCGTCTCTCGATCGCCACGGTCCCGACCCGGTCATGGAGATTCCCACCGCCATCGGAGCGCAGATCGCGCCGCCGTCCAGCCTCGGACGTCGTCTGGTCGAGCGCGTCGAGGCGAGCCAGGCATCCGAGCCGGATGCGCCGGTCGGTGCCACCCTGGCCCGGCTCGCGACGGACGTGATCGACGAGGTGCGGGCACCGGCCGCCATCGAGACGCCGCCACGCGTCGTTCCCGTCGAGCCCCCGCGCCCCACGGCAGAGTCGGCGATCGAGCCGCGGCCGCAGCCGGTCGCCGCCGCCATCGATTACCGCCCAGGAGTCGCGGTAGAGGTCGCGGCCGCCGAGCCGATGGCGGCTGTCGCGGTCGGTGTCGATCCGGTGCCCGGCGACGAAGATCGCATTCGGGCGGCCTTGACGCAGTGGCGCACCGCCTATTCGGCGCTGGACGCGAGCGCCGCGCGCAAGGTCTGGCCGACGGTAGACGCCCGCGCCCTCGAGCGCGCCTTCCAGGATTTGAAGTCGCAGGACCTGCGCTTCGACCGGTGCGATCTCACCGTCGACGGCGGCCGCGCGCAGGCGGCGTGCAGTGGGCGCGCCATCTACGTGCCGCGCGTCGGCAACCAGTCTCCGAAAGCGACGCCGCGCGAATGGACGTTCGAGTTGAAGAAGCTCGACGAGCGCTGGACGATCGCGTCGGCCCGCGCCAGCTAGATCGGCGCCGGCGTTCGCCCGGCAGCCGATCGGAGGCTCCCTACCGCCCGAAGGCGTAGTCGAGCCCGATCAGCGTGACCGTTCCCGAGCGCAAGCCGCGCCCGGTCACCGGCCGTACCACGTGGCCGGCCAGGATCCACGTGCCGGTGATGTTCCACTTCGCGCCGACCACCGCCGATGCGGTCGACACGCTGGTGTCGTCCGGGACGAGGCGGATCGTATCGACATTGAGGATCGTCGGGTGCGGCGCCCGCATCGCGACGATCCGGCCGGCGTCGCCGAGCCGCCGCCCGAGCAGCTCGCCGACGAGCGTGACGCGCTCGGTCGGGTTGACGGTCATCGCGCCGCGATAGGCGATCTCGTTCGAGAGCCCGCCGCCGCTGACGCTCACGTTGCCGTGATAGCCGAACGCGCCGCGCTCGGCCGAGCCGACGAGCAGCGCGCTGACGCTGGTCGACCCGGCGCCGAGCAGATCCTCCTCGTGTCCGGTCGGCAGGCGCAGCTCCCCGGCGATCGCCAGGCCGCCTGTTCGGCCATTCAGCAGGCCGTATTTGGCCCGCACCGCCACGTCGCCGAGGCCGTTCGCCGACGCGTCCGCGGTGGCCTGCACCACGCGATCACCGCGATACGTGTTGACGCGGGTGCCGGTCATCGACAGCGAGACGATCGGCACGGCCGCGCTCACGTCGAGTCGATCGGTGACGCCGAACGTCCCGGTGAAGGTCAGCACGCGCGATTCGAGCTCGAGCGTCAGCGTCTCGAGGTCGAACGGCTGCGCCTCGTCGCGGAACTGGTTCGCGGTGGTGAGGAACTGGCCGTCGCGCAGGTCGCGTCCGTCGAGCGAACGAAAGCCCGCGGTCCGCAGGCTGACGCCGACAGCGCTCTGGCCGCGCCCACCGGTAAGGCTGCGCTCGGTGAAGAACGAGCCGAAGCTCGTGCTCGCGCGCTCGACGGTGCCGAGGCCGGCGTTGAAGCGGTAGACGAAGGCGACCGACGACAGGCTGGGTGGCTGCGTGGCGAGCTCGGCGACGAGCAACTCCGTGACCGTGTCACGCGTCGCGGCCGCGGCCGCCGCATCGCGTTCGAAGTCGCCCGTCTGCACCGCGCGGTTGGTCAGCAGGAGGGACAGGACGTCGGAGAGCGGCGGCCCCTGTGCCGCGACGGGCGCGGGCAGCAAGGCGACCGCGGCGACGACGATGGCGACAACGACGTGACGACTCGTGCGGCGCTCGGCGAGTGCTCTCAATCCCTGTTCTCCCGTGCCCCGAGCAGCCCGGTCTGATCCACCGTCACCGTCTGGCCGGCGACGAGGAGCGTCCCGGTCCGGCCGGTGAGCAGCGATGCTGCCACCGAGACGCGGATGCTGCCATTCCCGGTGCCGCTGGCGACGCCGTTGATCGTGATCCAACTGGCCTGGCTGACTGCGGTCCACGAGCACCCGCTGGCGGTGTCGACACGCACCTCGAGGTTGAGGGCGCCGAGGAGCGCGACCGTCAGCTCGAGCGGCGTCACGGTGAAGGTGCACGGCGGCGGCGGCGCAGCGGCCTGCGTGATCGTCGCGGTGAAGCCGGCTACGGTCAACGTGCCCGAGCGCTCCGCGGTCGCCGTGTGGCTGGTGATGGCGTAGGCGAGGCGTCCCGAACCCGTACCGCTGGCCGAGCCCTGGATCTCGAGCCACGGCGCGGCGCTCGTGGCGTTCCAGGCGCACGTCGGCGCCGACGCCGTCACCACGATCTCGCCGCTGCCGCCGGTCGATGGGTACGAGGCCGCACTCGGCGCGATGCTGAACGTGCACGGCACGACCGGCACCACGCCGTCCTGGGTCACGGTGACCGGCGAGCCGGCGACGGTCAGCGTCCCGACGCGATCGTTGGTCGCCGTCTGCAGCGCGACCGAATAGCTGACGCGGCCCGAGCCGGTCCCGCTCGCACCGCTCACGACGACCAGCCATGGCGCGGCGCTCGTCGCCGTCCACGTGCAGGTCGAGGCGGACGCCGTGACGACGACCTCGCCGGTACCGCCGGCGACGGTGAACGAGGCGGTGGTCGGGGCGATGGTGAAGGTGCAGGGCGGGGGTGGTGGAGGTGGCGGCGGCTCGGGCGTGGTCGAGGCGGCCGCCTGGCTGATGGTGACGCTCACGCCGGCAACGACCAGAGTGCCCGAGCGCGGGCTGGCAGCGGCGTTGGCGGCGACGAGAAAGCGCAGGCGTCCGGACCCCGTGCCGCCGGCGGAGCCCTGAATCGCGATCCAGGCGACGGCCGGCTGCGCCGTCCACGCGCACGTCGCGGCCGACGCGGTGACGGTGACCTCGCTGGCACCACCCTCGCCGGCGAATGACGTGGTCGCCGGCGCGACGGTGAACGTGCAGGGCGCCGTCGGCGGCGGGCCGACGGCCGCCTGCGTGACGGTCACGACGATGCCGGCGACGATGACGGTGCCGGCCCGCGCACTGCCGGAGGTGTTCGGCGCGACGACGTAGCGCACGGGCCCGGAGCCCGTCTCGTTCGTGCCGCCTTCGAGCCGGATCCACGGGACGGCCGAAGCCGCGGCCCAGGTGCAGGTCCGGGAAGAGGCCGTCACCATCAGCTCGCCGGCACCGCCTTCGCTGCCGAACTGACCGGCGAGTGGCTCGACGGTGAACGTGCAGGACGGGTCGACCGGCGGGATCGGGATCGGCGTCACCGCCTCACCCTGCTCGACGATGTAGGTGTGGCCGGCGATCGTCAGGATGCCGGTCCGCCGCACGGGTGCGTCGTTCTCCTGCACCACCACGGTCACCGCGCCCGGGCCCTGGCCGGTCGCTCCGGTCGTGACGGACAGCCACGGGACGGTGCTGACCGCCGTCCAGGCGCAGCCGCCCTGGGCCGAGACCGCCACGTCGAAGCGTCCGCCGTTGGCGTCGATCGAGCGTTCCAGGCGGTCGAGGGTGTAGACGCAGGGGGCCGGCCCCTGGGTGATCTCGACGCGGACGCCGTTGACCAGTACCGCGCCGCGCCGCTCCACGACCTGCGGGTTGGCCGTCGCCGCGAAGCCGACCGTGCCGTCGCCCTGGCCGGTGGTGGTCGCCAGCGAGAGCCACGTCACCTCGCTGCGCGCCTCCCAGGCGCACTCGCGGTTGGTGGCCACCACGATCGCGCCGCTCCCGCCCGGCGCTCCGACGCTCGCGGGCTGGGCCGAGGCGTTGACGCCGCAGCGGGCACTAGGAGCGGTGACCGACGTCGACGACTCGCGTCCACACGCGCCCGTCATCGCCGCCAGAGCGGTCAAAAGGGCGGTGCTCCGAAACCAGGTTCCCATTGCCAACAATTCCACTGTGCGCGCGGTCACTGCAGGGTTTACACGCTGATGTCCGAAAGCCCTACACAGGCTCTACCGTAGCACTGTGCCAAAACGTGCCGTTTCGGCCGCCATAGGACTTCCGCGGCTGACGATTCAGCAATGGCAGTGCCAGCAGGGCAGGATGGCGCCATCCAGTGTGCAGCTATCCGGTGGCGGTGTCGGGGCGCCGTCGGCCGGCTATGGCCCTGACCGTCGCTGTTCGGAGGGGGCGGGCGTGGACGGTGCGGCGTGCAGGTGCGACAGCAGCAGGCGGTCCACCTGCCGGACGAGTGTCCCCGGCGTGAACGGCTTGGCCAGGAACTCGGCGCCCGGCCCGATCAGGCTGTGCTGGTCGAGGATCTCGTCGGTGTAGCCGGACATGAAGATCACCAGGAGCCGCGGATGGCGCTCGCGCAGCCGCTCGGCGAGCTCGCGGCCGTTCATGCCGGGCATCACCACGTCGGTGAGGAGCAGCGTGATCGAGCTCGCCCGCTCGCCGAATCGTGCGAACGCCTCGTCGCCGTCCGTCGCCTGCGAGACGTCATAGCCCGCGCGCCGCAACGCCGAAACCACCAACTCGCGGACCTCGGGTTGATCCTCGACGACGAGCACGCTGGCCGCCACACGTCCGGGGCCGGTGCGGATCATCGGCGACTCCGACGCGAGGGTGGCCTGATCGGTCGCCGGGAAATACAGCGTGAAGGTCGTGCCGACGCCGACCGTGCTGGCGACGTCGATCCAGCCGCCGCTCTGTCGCACGATCCCGTAGACCATGGCCAGGCCGAGCCCCGTGCCCTTGCCTTCCCGCTTGGTCGTGAAGAAGGGCTCGAAGATCTGCGCCCGCGTCTCCGCCGACATGCCGTGGCCGGTGTCGGTCACCGTCAGGGCGACGCACGGCCCGCCGCGGTCGACGGCCCCTGCAGCCGCCGGCAGGTGGTCGGCGTTGCCCGTGCCGATGACGAGGCGTCCGCCGCCAGCCATCGCGTCGCGGGCGTTGACCACCAGGTTCACAATCGCCTGCTGGATCTGGCCGGGATCGACCGAGAGGTTGCGGAGGGCCGGATCGAGCACGGTGGCGAGTGCGATGCGCTCGCCGATCAGGCGGCCCAGCATCGATTCGAGCTCACGGACGATCTGGTTCAGGTTGACGATGCGCGCCTGCAGCATCTGCTTGCGGCTGAAGGCGAGGAGCTGCCTCGTCAGGGCCGCTGCCTGGTTCCCGGCCTTTTCGATCTCCTCGACCGACATCTCCGCGTCCCGGCCCCCCAGCTCGCCCGGGGTCTCGCGCAGGAGCGCGGCGTGGCCGTTGATGATGGTCAGCAGATTGTTGAAGTCGTGCGCGATGCCGCCGGCCAGGCGGCCGATGGCGTCCATCTTCTGCGCCTGGCGCAGGTCGGCCTCGGTGCGGGCCAGGTTGCGTTCGGCCCGCCGGCGCCGCAGGACGTTCGAGGTGAGCGCGACGATCACCGCCGTCTGGCCGAGGAAGAACACCGTGGCGGTCCAGATCAGCGGCTGGTTTTCGCGATAGAAGGAACGCGGGCGCCCGAGGATGATCGCGTTGGGCGGGATCCTGGCTTCGTCCACGCCGAAGCGCACCAGCTGCAGGTGATCGAACTGGTAGCCGACGCGGTTGAACGTCTCGACGCGGATGTCCGCCGGGGCGCGCCCGCCCACGACCGACGTCACCAGTCGGGCCGTCGCGAGTCCGTGCTCGAAGCCGGCGTTGATGCCGCTCGCCACCAGCCCCTGGCCGACCTGCGTGGCGACCGGACTGTAGACCGGCACCCTCGACGCCGCGGTGATGCGGGTCAGCGACTGATGCGCCGGAAAGGACCGGCCGGTGTGGTCGCGCGTGAACGGCGAAGTCATCACGAGGTCGCCCGGCCGGGACTCGCGACGCAATCGGTCGAGGACGTCTTCGAACGAGAGCGTGCGACCGTCCAGATAGACCACCTGCAGCCCACGCTGGTCGCGGACGTAGGCCTCGATGCTCTGCCGGTACGTCGCCGAGGTGAGGGTGTCGTCCGAGACCACGATGAAGCGCTGCGGCGCGTGCAGCGAAATGGCCAGATCGAGGAACGGCGCGATGGTCATCACTTCGCGGACGCCCGTGAAGCGGCGACGCGGCGCCCGTGCCGCCAGCGGCTCGTTGCTGACGCCACAGAACACGACGGGCACCGAGGGGAGCAGGTCCGGCGCGTGTTCGAGGAGGAACTGCAGGGCTGGATCGTCGCACGCGACGATCACCGCAGGCGTCTTCTCCGAGTAGCGCGCCTCGATCAGGGCGCGCATCTGCGGGAAGAGCTCCTCGCCTCGCCGCCTGGCGTCCAGGAATTCGACCGACAGTTCGATCGGCGCGCCGTGGCCCTCGAGCCCGGCGCGCACGCCGCGCGTGAGCTCGTCGGTCCACTCGTAGCCGACGTTGTAGGAGTGAATCAGGAGGACGGTGCGCGGGGCGGGTGGGGGCGGCGCCTGCGCCCGGGCGGGCACAGCTTCAGCCAGTGCGATCCAGAGGACGACCAGGATCGCGTTCGCATACCCGCGAGCGGACACAGCGCGAAGCAGCAAAGGGGGGCAGCTCGGCTGCCGCCAGCCTACCACTCGCCGCCGTATCCGAACCCGCCGGCTCGCCGTGGTGGCACTGTCGAGGTTTCCCTCGTCTAGTATTGCGACATGAACGCGTCCACCACTCACGCCGCACGACCGACAGGCTACCAGGGACAGAGACGTCGCCGTGGATGGTTCCTGGCCGCCCTCGTCGGCATGGCATCCGCGCTGGCCAGCGCCCCGGCCGCGCAGCAGGCCGCCCCGCCCGCCGCCAACGAGCGACCGAAGCCGATCCGGGCGCTCTACGTCACCGGCGGCGGCTTTCACGAGTTCGTGATCCAGGAAGGCATCGTCCCGCCGGCGATGAGCACGCGCGCCAACGTCGTGTGGACGGTCGACCACACCGCGGGCACGTCGACGGAGGTGCTCATCGCGCGGCACCGGGACACGGCCTGGACCAAGGACTTCGACGTCGTCCTCTACAACATGTCGTTCTCGCACGTGGTCGACGTCGCCTGGATCGAACGCCTGGCCGCCGCGCACCGCGACAGCGGCGTCGGCGCGGTGATCCTGCACGGCGCCGTCCACAGCTATCGCCGATCCGAGTCCAAGGCGTGGGGCGAACTCATGGGCGCCTTCAGCATGCGGCACGACGCCCAGCGCCCGCTGACCGTCGAGGTCGTCGCCAAAGGCCACCCCATCGTCCGCGGGCTGCCGCAGCCGTGGGTCACCACCAGCGAGGAGCTCTACGAGCTGGAGCGTGTCTGGCCGGGCATGACGCCGCTGGCGCAGGCGCACAGCAGCGAGTCCAACAAGACCTATCCGTTGATGTGGACCAACACGCACGGCAAGGCCAGGGTCTTCGTCACCTCACTGGGCCACAACACGAAGATGATCGCCGATCCCGTCTACCTGGACGTGGTCGCCAAGGGCCTGTTGTGGACCGTCGGCCGCCTGCAGGACGACGGCACCCCGGCGCCTGGCTACGAAGGCCGCCGATGAGCGGCGCCTCGCCTCGTCGCATCGCAGCCTGGGCGTTGGCGGCGATCGTGGTGGCAGGCGGTGCCCTGCCGTTGCTGGCGCAGACGTGGCCCTTCCCCTGGCCCGAGGCGCGGATCGCCAGTTACACCGCGCGGCGGGCCACGTCGCCGATCGTCATCGACGGGCGATTGGATGAAGCCGCCTGGCAGGCCGCGGAACGATCGCCGCGCTTCGCCGATCTCGTCGCCGGGCGGCCTGGCGTCCACGACACGCGGGCCGCGGTGCTGTGGGACGACACCCATCTCTACGTCGGCTACTGGCTGGAGGAGCCGTTCGTGGAGGCGACGCTGACCGAGCGCGACGCCCCGATCTACAAGGACAACGACGTCGAGCTGTTCATCGCCGGGCGCGACGGGTACTACGAGTTCGAGATGAACGCCTTCAACACGATCTACGAGGTGTTCTTCATCTGGGAGCGCGAGTTCGCCTCGAGCGGCTACGCGCGCCGGCCGGAGTTCGATCGGACGCGCCAGGGTGTCCGGCCCTTCAACGGCGTCGGCTTCACCAAGCATCCGCGCGGTCCTCGCATCGGCTACTGGAACTGGGACATGCCGGGGCTGCAGACGGCCGTCCACGTCGACGGCACCATCAACGACAACAAGGACCGCGACCGCGGCTGGACGGCGGAGCTGCGCATCCCGTGGCGCTCGCTCGAGCCGCTGGCAATGCCGGACAATCGCGCCCTGCCGCCGCGCGACGGCGACGAGTGGCGGATGGATTTCTCGCGGTTCAACACCTACAAGGAAGCGCCGCCGGCCAAGGATCCGGGCGGCTGGGCGTGGAGCCCGCACGGGGTGTGGGACTCGCACATGCCGGAACTGTTCACCCGCGTGCGGTTCTCTACCGAGCCCGCAGCGAGGAAATGATGGTCCAGCCGAGGCCGAGGCCCGCGAGGAGCATCGCCAGCGCGGCGGCCTGGGCGAAGAAGAAGCGGCGCAATTCGCGGCCTCGAGCCACGCTCGAGAGCATCAGCGAACCTGGACCGTCCGTCTTGAAAAACGCCGCGATCTCGGGATAGTCGACGGCGAAGAGCTGCTGGTTGCGGCCGAGATCGACTGATCCGCCGCGGGTGTCGAAGACGATGCGGTCGGGCGTGTCCGATCGCTGCCCGGGCCCGTCGTACTTGATGTTCGACACCGATCGAATCCGCTCGACGTGCTCGGTGCTGCTCGGAAAGAGGCCGAAGAGCCGCGACTCGATGACCGCTGCGACGCGGTCCTCGTTGTCGCGCGTCAGGATCAGCGTGGCCGGCGACGAGAGCCACGCCAGCACGGCGGATCCGAGGAGGCAGGCCAGGCCGATGACGGCGACGGTCGGCGCCTTGCCAGGTTCGATCGCCAAGGTGTCCGATGCTACTGCAGGATCGCGCCCGCGGTCGTGCCAGACTACGCTCGTCGCGCGACGCGCCAGGAGACGCCAGCCGCGAGAAGGGAAGGATTCGATGGGTCGTGTGGTCGCGCCACTGCTGCTGGCGCTCGCGTTCGTCAGTTCGCTGGTCGCGCAGGCCCCGTCGGCGTCCGCACCGACGACGCGCTACTCGCGGCTCTACGTGTTCGGCGACAGCTACTCGGACATCGGCGCCGGCTACATCGACGGTAACGGCCCGACCGCGGTGGCCTATCTCGGCTGGTTGATGGGCCTGCAGGTCGCACCCCTCGGCTGTCGGCACTGCCGTCAACAAGGTCCGCGACTTCGCCGCGCGGGTGAAGTCCGGTGACATCACCTTCGATCCGGACACGACGCTGTTCTTCCTGGCCGGCGGCCTGAACGACGGCCGACGCGAGACCACGGTCACGCTCGCCAATCTCCGGCAGCACCTCCAGGCCTTGCGCGAGCTCGGCGGGCGGCACTTCACCATCGCCCGGCTGCCGGTGACGATCCCGCAGTTCGCCGCCGTCGGTCGTCGACTGAACCCGGCCTACGAGCAGTTCGTCAAGGACGAGGCCAACGCGGGCGCCGACCTGTGGCTGAACGGCTGGGGCACCGCGTTCGACGCGGTGATGGAGCATCCGAGGAAGCACGGCATCGTCAACACGACGAGCGCCTGTGCCGGCCGGGCGATCTTCGATCAGGACTCGACCCCGATCGGCGATCCGACGACGTTCTTCTTCTACCACGAGGGTCATCCCTCGACGGCGGTGCACCGCATCGTCGGCCAGAAGCTGTTCGACGAGATCAAGGCGCGCAAGCCGGCGGCGATGCGCTGACGCTCGCGCCCACGATTGTGCATGGCGCCCGGCGACATCGTCCGGCATGCGGACTACCCGCAGTGGGGACGCGGCTGCGTCATCCGCGCCGGCAGGACGTCCGTGCACGCCTTCTTCCGCTGGGGCGGCAAGCGGAAGATCGACGCCGGTGAGGCGCTCGAGCCCAGCGCGGCGACCGGACTCGAGGCGGCGTTCTTCGCGATGTGCGCCGGATACTCCGCGGCGTCGTGGTCGCGCGGCCGCCACAGCGTCTACGCCATCGAGCTCGACCCGGCGGTGCGGAAGAATCGCGCCTTCCGCGAGCGCAATCCCGGCGGTGCGGCCGGCGGTTGCCTCTACATCGGCGTGACCGGCCTGACGCCGGAAGCGCGCTTCGCGCGTCACCGCGCCGGCACCCAATCTGCCCGCCTGGTTCACGCCCACGGTGTCCGATTGCGGATGGATCTCGTCGAAGGATTCTCGCGGCTGCCGTACCGCATTGCCGCCGACATGGAGCCGCGGCTCGCCGCCTGGCTGCGGGCACAAGGGTTCGCCGTGTGGCAGAACTGACGGACGGGCCCGCTGCCTCGCGAACGGCGTAGGCTTGATCGATGCCGATCCTCCTCCTGCTGCTCGCGCTGCCGCTGCTGCTGGTCGCGCTGATGCCGCTGATCCTGATCCAGCGCTATCGGATGGGCAGCGCGCGCCGCCTGGCGCGGCCCTGGCTGGCGACGCTCCACGTCGCGCTGACGACGCTGTCCGTGGTCCTGTTCCTGGTCGCCGCGTCTGTGACGGCGATCTGGGTGCCGCGCGCCTTCAGCGGCGCGGCCATCGGCGTCCTGATGGGCCTGGGTCTGGGCGTCGTCGGCCTGACGCTGACGCGCTGGGAGCCGACGCCGGCGACGCTGCACTACACGCCGAACCGCTGGCTGGTCCTCATCGTGACCTTCATGGTGTCCGCGCGCGTGCTCTATGGGTTCTGGCGATCGTGGAAGGTCGCCCAAGCGGGCGTCTACGGGACGGAGATGGTGCTCGCGTTCGGCATTCCCGAATCGCTGGCCGTCGGCGGCGCCGTGATCGGCTACTACATCGCCTACGCGCTGGGCGTGCGGCACCGCATCGGTCAATGGCAGAGGCGCGCCTTGCGCGTCATGTGAACCTCCGCTAGTATCTACAACCATATGGTTGTAGGTCAGCCGTCGTCGCACGACCTCGACCAGCTGTTCGGCGCCCTGGCCGACGCCACGCGTCGCGACATCCTGGCTCGCGTGATGGACGCCGACGCGTCCGTCAGCGAGCTGGCCGCGCGCTACGAGATGTCGTTCGCGGCCGTGCAGAAACACGTGGCCGTGCTCGAGCGGGCGCAGCTCGTGACCAAGCGGAAGGACGGCCGGGCCCAGCGCGTGGCCGGCAATCCCGACGCCGTGCGCCGCGCCAATCGCCTGCTCGCGCAATTCGAGGAACGGTGGCTCACGCGCGTCGCGCGCCTCGACGAGCTGCTGGCCACTTCACCCCAAGGAGATCCGCATGCCAGTCGTCGAGATTCACAAGGACACCAAGGCCCTGACGATGAGGGTCGTCGCCCAGTTCGCCGCGCCCGTCGCCCGGTGTGGGCCGCCTACGCTGATCCGCGCAAGCTCGAGCGGTTCTGGGGCCCGCCGCAGTGGCCGGCGACGTTCGTCCGGCACGACTTCACGGTCGGCGGCCGCTCCGAGTACGACATGAGCGGCCCGAACGGCGAGAAGTCGAGCGGCTTCTGGGACTTCCTGAGCATCGACGCGCCGCAATCGTTCGAGGTGACCGACGGCTTCCTCGGCGCCGGACGGCAAGCAGGCGCCCGACATGCCGACCATGAAGATGCGCTTCACCTTCGAGCCGCACGACGGCGGCACGCGGATGGTGACGCTGACCACCTTCCCCTCGCTGGAAGCCCTCGAACAGCTGCTCGGCGATGGGCATGGAAGAGGGCCTGAAGGCGGCCATGGGCCAGATCGACGGCGTCCTCGCCTCCGCCTGATCGACCGCGCTAGGCGCCGACCTTGATGACCACCCGGCGGTTGTGGGCGCGACCTTCTCGCGTCGTGTTCGGGGCCGCCGGGCTGTTCTCGCCGTAGCTGACGACGCTGATCTGTCCGGCCGGAATCCGGAGCTGGTCGGCGAGGTAGCGCCTGACCGCTTCCGCGCGGTCCAGCCCGAGTCGCTCGTTGTAGCCCTCGGTGCCGACCCAGTCGGCGTGGCCCTCGAGCGCGACGGACAACCGGGCGCTCGGCTTCGGCAGCACCATCGCGTCGGCCAGTTTGCGCTTGGCCTCTTCGGTCAGCTCGCTCCGGCCGAACTGGAAGTTGAGGACGACGTCCGAGTAGACCTGCTGGCTGACCGGGGTGTCCTCGACAGTCGCGCGCACCGGCGCCTCCTCGATTCGCGACGCGTTCCGTGTCTCGCTGCGAGCCGCTTCCGCCGGTGTCGCGTCGACGTTGCTCGCGAGCGGCGACGGCCCGGCGGCCGCCGGCGCAATGTGCTCGATGGCGTCGCCGCGGATCCATCCCGCCGGGCGGGTGGCCCAGGGATCGCGCGGGAGCAGGACCCAGTACCAGTTCGAGTCCAGGTGCTGGTAGCGATCGCCTTCGATGTAGATCACCTCGAGGACGGCGCCCTTGGGTGCCGTCATGCGCACATCCCTGGTGGCGCGCAGCGAGCTGATCTCCGTTTTGTCGCGGGTCACGCGCACGAACGGCAACGCCTGGTTCGCTTGCGCGAACGCCGTCCCGAGAGGCACGAGGCCGAGGAGCAGCGCCAGCGTCAGCGGGCGCCGAAGCGAGAACATCCGTGGGCTGACATGGGTCTGCGGCAGGGGCGATGTCTCCATGCACCCCTGTCACGCGAGAGTCGTGCCAGCGCGTCGCGGCCACTGTCGCGCGCGGAAACGAGGGCGCGCTCGATCCGCCGGTTTCGCTCTTGGATGGGCGCGCGACGGATCCGTCGAGGGGCTGGCCCGCGGGCCCGGCCCGACTGACAGAAAGTGGCTCCCGCTGAACGCGGCGCCGGTGTCGAGTCGCTCCGATGCCGCGCGCACCAGGGCAAGCCGGTTGCTGCGAGCCAGCGCGTGATGCGCGACCCCGGCCGCGCCGTAGAGCGGCGTCTCGGCGCTGGCCTTGACCCCATCCTGCTCGGCGGCGGGAGGGTTCGTCATGCCTGGCCTCCTAGGCCCTGGCCATCGCGCCGGCGAGCAGTTGACACAGGATCGCTCCGACCACGGTCATCGCGAGGCCCCACAGCAGCAACTGCCGAAAGAGCGTGCGGGCCTCGGCCGGGTCGGCCACCGTCGCCACGCACAGGGCGCCCAGGGTGGACAGCGGCGAGACGTCCACCATCGCCGACCCCACGTTGATGGAAAGGGCCACGGCGAGGGGATCGCCGCCCCCGACCTTGGCAACGAGGCCCGGCACCGTCGGCAGGAAGGTGGGGAGCACGACGCCGGAGGTGCTGCTCCAGCTCGAGATCAACCCGGTCACGAAGGCGATGGTGCCGTTCAGGGTGGCCGGTGTGGCCAGGCGGGCCAGCAGCGCGGTGAACAGCTCCATGCCGCCGGTCTTCTCGAGCACGCCGATCAGGACCGTGACGCCGCAGACCATCACGATCACGCCCCACGGCACCCGCTTCATGGCCGCGGTCTCGTCGGCGATCGCCATCAGCACGAGGATCGAAGCGGCCAGGAACGCCGCCAGGCCGACGTTGAGTTGAAAGGCGATGACGCCGGCAATCCACCCGCCGATCACCGCCACCGTCAGCCAGTGGCGCGACTCGAACCGCGGAGCGGCATCGGCCTCCGATGCCGGTGGCACATCGGGCAGCCGCCAGCCGCCGAGGATCACGTAGGCGGCCGCCATCACCAGCAGGTGCGCCGCGAAGTTGGCGATCCACACCTTGGCTTCATGGCCGCCGATGCCGGCGGCGGCCATCTTGGTGTTGGCGATGATACCGATGGCGCTGATCGGAGACAGGTTCCCGGCGTTGGCGCCGTTGGCGACGGCCAGCGCGGTGAGGAAGCGCGGTACGCCGGCGCGCGTCGACACCGGCATCGCCATCGGAATGAGCAGCGCGACCGCGATGACTGCGCCCGGCCCGACCGACGACAGCGCGAAGGCGATCGCGAACAGCAGCAGCGGCAGCAGCCGGGCCTGGCCTCGCGCGAGCCCCACCGCGCGGTGCGCCAGGCGGTCGAGGGTGCCGTTGGTCTCGGCCAGCGCGAACAGCAGCGTGACGCCGGTCAACGTCAGGAAGAGGGACGACGGGAATCCTGCCGCCACCTGCTCGGCCTTCCAGCCGGCCGCGAAGGTGCCGATCAGCCAGGCGAAGGCCATCGCCGCGACGCCGACGTTCAGCTTCGTCGCCATCGACAGCGCGATGGCGATCAGCAGCGCGATCAGCGACAGGACGGCCGGATTCATCCCGGGCAGCACGCCGGGATTGTAGCCGCAGGCACGTGCTCAACGCTCGGCCCCGGACGCCACGCCCGCCGTGATCCGATCGAGGTTCTCGGGGTTCATGAACTCCGGCAGCGGCCGCGAGCCCGTGATCGCCGAGTAGAACTGGTTGGTCGCCTCGCTGATTGTCGCGCAACGCCAGGAAGAGCTGCTGCATGTGCGGTGGCGGCGGTGCGAACGTCGCCAACTGGCAGGTGAAGTCGTACATCGGCTTGGCCCGTTGGTCGCGTCGCGACTGCTGCGCCGCCAGGAGCTCGTCGAGCGACCCTCCTTTCGACCAGGCCTCGTCGAGCGACGCGGCCAGGGCGTCCGCGTCGATGAACGCGTCGCTGATGCCCTGGGCCGTGATGGGATCCTTCTGGTATGCCCGCATCGCCGGCGAGCGCCCAGCCTGGGCCGAACGCCTGCCGGAAGTAGTTGCGGACGCCGGCGATCCCCACCCATCGTTCCTCACGCCGCGCGCGTTGCAGTCGATCCGCCACCGTCGGCGTCGATTCGAGCACCTTCCGGACGTGGCCCTCGATGTCGCTGCGGACGTCGTGGAACATTGCGAGTCGGCCAGACCACGGCGATCAGGGTCAGCCCGTCGTGGGTGGGGAAGCAGCCGATCGCCTGGTACGTCGCGGACGTACTCCTCGATGTCGCTGGCGTCGAAGCCGCTGAAGTAGCTGTAGTAGTTCGTCGTCAGCGGCGGCCTGGTGTCGTATTCGACGGGTTCGACCTCTCGCGCCACCAGCGAATGCACGCCGTCCGCGCCGACGGTCACGCGGGCCCGCTCCTCGACGTGACCGTCCGTGCCGGTCGTGCCCTTTGATGCCGACGACGCGATCGCCGTCCCAGAGCAGGCTCTCGACGGTGAACGCTTCCCGCAGCTCGGCGCCGGCCTCGACGGCCGCGTCGACCAGCAGCTTGTCCAGCACCGTGCGCCGAGGGCAGAAGCCGCCCCGTCCGCCGTTGCTGTCGGTGACGCCGCCCCTTAGCGCGAATGGGCCGACGTCGAAGGTCAGGTTGCGGGCAATCGGCGGGCAGCCGGTGGCGGCCAGCCGGTCGAGCAGGCCCCAGCGATCCATGAGCTCGGCGCCGTGCGGCCAGATGATGTGCGTGGAGACGACGTCGCTCGGGAAGGTGGCCTTGTCGACCAGCAGGACCCGATAGCCCTTGCGGGCCAGCAACATCGCCGTCGGAGCGCCAGCGCAGCGTGCGCCGACGATGATCGCGTCATACATGTGTTGTCCTTTCGACACGGGAGACTCGTCTCCGTCGAAGGTGCAACGACGCCGCACCGCCGCGCATCCGCGAGAACCACCCATTCGTGCGACATGGGTGATTCCCGCCACGGTCCCCAGTCAGATCAGCTTGTGATCGAAGGCGTAGGTCGTCGCCGCGGTGCGGGAGCGCACGTCGAGCTTGGTCAGGATGTTGGTGAGATGGCGATCGATGGTCCGCAGGCTCAGGTGCAGCTCACCGGCGATCTCCCTGTTGGTGCGACCAGTGGACACCAGGCGCAGCACGTGGAGCTCGCGAGCCGTCAGCGGCGCGCCGTGCGCGGGTCGCGCCGGCCGGTGCGGCACGTCGAGACGAGCCAGGTCCGGCCGCGCCACGAGCCGCTCGAACACGGTCCGGGCCGCGGCGATCTCGAGCGCCGCTGCGTCGTCGTCGTTCAGGGCGCGGCACGCGTGTCCGATGAGCACTCGCACGCGCGCCGCCTCGTACGGCGCCTCGAGCTGCTCCCACAGCCGGAACGCGAGCCGGAGCGGATCGATGGCCGCTGCGGGCGGCCCTCGGCGCAGGCGATGGCGCCGTCGGCCTGCGCCACGATCGCGCGCAGCACGTCGGTGTCGAAGGCGTCCGCCAGCTGGCGCAGCTCGTCGCGGGCGGCCCTGGCCTCGTCGAGCGCGCCGCACGCCAGCGCGATCTCGAGGTGAGCCGGCAGGATCCCGGCGCGGCACAGCGGGTCGCGCGTCGCGCTCGTCAGCCGGCGGATCGTCGCCGCCGCGGCGTCGGCCCGGCCCTGCGCCAGGCGCAGCAGGGCGAGCCCGGGCTGCGGCTCGAACCCGCGCTCGTTCGCGGCGCGATACGCCTCCTCGGCTTCGTCGAGCTCGCCGCGGAGGCGATGGATCTCGCCCTGCTGATAGAGCGCCGCGCCAGGCGGCTTGCGACCGCGAGCGTCGCGCGCGCTCGCAGGCGCGGCACGCCTCCGTCCAGCGCTTCCGGCCATGCGCCCTGCAACTGCATGATCTCGGCGCGATGCACCAGGCACGACGCCGGTGAATGCGACCATCTCCGGCTCGCTGTTCGCACAGGCTGGAGAGCGCGCTGCGTCCACTCGCGGGCGCTGCCCAGGGCGTAGACCTGCCGGCAGCAGTGCCGATCACGCTGCAGTACATCAGCCCCGTCATGATCGGCGTCAGCTCGCCGGCGACCACGGCGAGCATCGCGTCGTCCAGACACTGTCAGTCCGGCGGCCACGTCGCCCTGCTGGATGAGCGCGCGGCCTTGCACGTGACGCGCCGCCGCCGTCAGATCCGCGTCTCGAAACGTCTCGCCGATCGCCGAGAGCTTCGCCCGCGGTCGCGTGCGCGGCGTCGAAGCGTCCGCAGCGGAGGTGCTGCTCGGCTGACGACGATGGCCACGTAGCCGCGCTCGACGCCGTCGCACGCCGGCACGAGACGCTCGGCGCGCGCGATCCAGGCGCTGGCCCGGCCCTCTTCGCCGCGTATCAGACACATCAGCGCGAGCCAGAACGCCGCGCGCACCGCGGCCGACGCCTCACCGCGGTCGTGATGGGCGCGATACAGCCGTTCGAGAGTGCCGCCGAACTCGGCATCGTGGCCGCTCAGGTAGGCGGCGGTCGGCCAGCCGATCGAGGTCCACGGGCTCGAGGGACGTCGCCTGATCCGCGGAGACGAGGGCCTGGTAGGCGTCGCCCCACGCGCGACGCCGGCAGCACGCCCGACCGTGTTCCAGGAGAGTTCATCTCAGACACGTGCAGTGCCGTTTCGCCATCGTGGCCGGTACCACGACGCGGTGCAACCTCCGATTGGCGTCAGAGTCTCATCGAGTCCCGGGCTCGAGAGCGGTCCCGAACGGCCTATCATCTCCCCCGTGCCCACCGTCCAGCTACAGACGCTCGACATCGTCATCGTCGCTGCCTACCTCCTCGGCATCACCGCGCTCGGCCTGTACGTGAGTCGCGGCGTCCGGACGACCCAGGACTTCTTCCTGGCCGGCCGCTCCCTGCCGTGGTGGATCGCCGGCCTGTCGCTGGTCGTCTCCGACATCGGCGCCAAGGACATGATCGGCCTCGCCGGCGATGCCTACCGCTACGGCATCGTCATGATGAACTTCGACTTCGTCGGCTGCACGTTCGCGGTGCTGATCGCGGCGTTCCTGTTCATGCCGCTCTTCTGGGACGCCGGCATCACGACGATTCCCGAGTATCTGGGCCGCCGCTACAACATGACCGTCCGGACGTTCTTCGCCGTCATCTGGTCGCTCTTCATGGTCGGCACGGTCGCCACCATCCTGGTCAGTGCCGCGTCGATGTTCGAAGGGCTGCTCGGCTGGTCGTTCTGGTTCTCGGTCGGACTCACGTCGGTGCTGGTCGCGGCCTTCACCACCACCGGCGGCGTGAAGGCGATTGCGGTGACCGACGCCGTGTCGTGCGTCGTGCTGATCGCCGGGGCGGCGCTCCTGTGCGGCATCGGCCTGTGGCACGTCGGCGGCCCGGTGGCGATGATCGAGCGCGTGTCGGCGCTCCCCTGGACGGGCGAGCACTTCGAGCTGCTGCCCTCGGCCAGCCACGAGGCGTACCCATGGCCGGCAGTCATCCTGGGGCTCGGCCTCGTCCTGGGGCCCGCCTACTGGGTGGGCAACCAGGCCATCGTCCAGCGGACGCTCGGCACCAGCAGCGAAGCCGACGCGCGCGCCTCCTACGTGTTCGCGGCGGTCATCAAGCTGGTCTTCCCGGTGCTCCTCGTGCTCCCCGGCCTGCTGGCGCTGGCGCTGTTCGCCCACAGGCTGGGCCCGCCGGGCCCGGGCTGGGACGGCAACCGCGTGCTGCCGATGATGATCGCCGAGCTCGTCCCGACGGGCGCCCTCGGCCTGCTCATGGGCGCGTTCGTGGCGGCCATCATGGCCAACCTGGAGGCCTACATCAGCTCGGCGTCGACGCTCCTGGTCACCGACCTGTATCGCCCCCTCCTCAGGCCGCACGCCTCCGACGAGGAGTGCCTCCGCGTGGGGCGCTGGCTGGTCGTGGTGCTCCTCGTGGTCGGGGCCCTCGCCAGCTACCAGGTGAAGGTCCGGTTCGGCTCGGTGTTCGAGGCCTTCCAGACCTTCCTGTCATTCTTCCAGGGGGCGCTCTTCTCGGTCCTGCTGTTCGGGCTGCTTGACGCGGCGGGCGACGGCGGCCGGCGGTGTGGCGGGGGCGGTGATCGGCGTGGCGACCGCCGCCATCCTCAGCACCACGGGCCATCTCTTTCTCTGGACCGCCTTCTGGTCCTTCGTCGCCGCGTCGGTCGCGCTCGTCGCCGTGAGCGCGGTCACGCCGGCCAAATCCGAAGACGAGCTGCGCGGGCTCGTGTCGTGGGTGCGCTGATGTCCATCGAGCCGGGAGCCATCCTCGTCATGCTGCTGTACGGCTTGGCGCTCTATGTCATCCTCGTGGTGGCGCCGCGCCTGAGCCCGTCGCTCCGCGTGCCCGCGCCCTGGTGGCGGAACGTGCGGTTCTGGGCGGCGTTCGTCGCCGTCACCCAGATCGTCGTCTACGCCCTGTTCAGCTGACGGCTACTTCGGCCGGCTTCACGCGCGCGAGGTAGATCGCGCTCTTGCCCTCGTGCGACGCGTAGTAGCTGACCCACAGCACGCCGTCGTGCCAGACCATGCCGGCGTAGCTGGTGTCGCCGCCGGACGGCAGTGTCAGCACGGGCTCGTATCGGCCGTCGAGCGTCAGTGTGGCGACGACGGTCTTCGGGCTGGCGGTGGAGTCGCGGCCCGTCGCCCACAGGTTACCGTTCGGGCAGGCGGATGAAGTTGGGACCGCCGATGGCGTGCGACGTGTCGCGCCACGTCCACGTCGTGAAGGGAGCCCGGCTGCGCCCCAGCCAGGCGAAGCGGTCGCCGCTCTCGCGGCGCACCAGGGCCACCATCTCGCCGTCCGGCATGAACCGCAGCGTGGTCTCGTTCGGCCGGCCCGGCACCGCGAACGTCGTGACCTCGTGGAACGTCCGGCCGTCGCGTGACGAGACGAGCGTCGCCGTCCACTCGGCCGGGTCGCCGGCCTTCGTCCGATACGTGACGCCGTAGGCGGTGCCGTCGTGCCAGGTCACGCGCCACAGCCAGTCGCCTTCGGCGAGGATGCGCTGCGGCGCGCCCCACGTGCTGCCATCCGACGAGAACAGGACCCGCGGCTGCCGGCCGCGGTAGGTGGTGCCTTCGTAGACCGAGCCGCCGGCCACGATCATCAGGCGACCGTCCGGCGTGATCGACAGCTTCGGGTCGCGCAGGTCGATGCCCGTCTCGGCGATCAGCGCAGCGGACGTCCACGCTTCGCCGTCGGTGGAGGTCAGCACGCGGATGCGGCCGTTGCCGCCAATGTGAGCATCCGACTCGCGGAAGCTGCAGTACCAGCGGTCCTGCCAGCGGATCAGGTCGGTGAACGCGTTGTGCGCGCCCGCGTCCCAGATCTTCGCCACCGTGACGAGGGTCGGACCCGCCGCGGGCTGTGCCGCGTGCGCTGTCGCGAGTTGCGCGCAGTGGGCCGTGCCGGCCGAGTCCAAGTGCGATGAGAGCGGCGAGCGCGACCGTGGCTGCAGGCACCGCGGCATCATAGCGAACCGAGGCCGGCTCAGTCCTCCTGGAGCGATCGCCGCCAGCCATCGCCAACGGCCTGTCTGGCCGGCACCACGGAGGCCGCCGCGCCGATGGCGAGAAAGAGCAACGCCGTCCCGAGCAACGTCGGCAGATGGGCGGCGGGCAGGCCGTAGAAGAAGACCGACAGTGACCCGGCCGGCGCCGATCGCGAGGGCCAGGCCGATAGCCAGGCCGACGGCTACCAGCCACGAGCCCTGCCGGAACACCATCCCGACGACGCGCCCACGTGGCGCGCCGAGCGCGAGGCGGATCGCCAGCTCCCGACGTCGCAGCGCGACGGTGTAGGCCGCTACGCCGTAGATGCCCATGGCGGCCAGCAGCACGGCGATCAGCCCCATGACACCGCAGATGGTGGCGAGGATGCGCTGCGGCGTGAGGCCGAGCGCGATCGCATCGGCGAGCGACTGCGCGTTGGCGAGGACGAGGCGCCGGTCGATGCCCTGGACGAGGGTCGCCATCGTACCGGTCAGCGGCGCGGCGCCGCGGCGCCGGGCCACGACGGACATCTGTGCCGTCATGCCGCGTGCCGACGGCGTGGCTCTGCGCCAGCGTCAGGTAGACGTAGGGTTCGGCCATGCCGTCGACCAGGCTGCTCGAGCGGATGTCTCCGGCGATGCCAGCGACCGTCGCGAGGAGCTGCAGCGGGCCTTTCGGGTCGCCCGTCACGACCGATAGCCGCATCGGCTGTCCGATCGCGGACCTGCCCGGCCACAATTGCCGCGCCAGCGTTTCACTCACCACGGCGACCAGCGGGCTGGACGCCGTGTCGCTCGGCTCGAAGTCGCGCCCGGCGACGATGGGGATGCCGAGCGTCGCGAAGTAACCAGCGTCGACGATGTTCCAGGCCGGCTTGAACATCGGCGACGTTCCCGGACGGTCGCCGGCGCCGACCTCGCCGAGGCCGATGCCTTCGAAGCCGCCGGGAGGAACCCGCGCCAGCGAGGCACGCTCGACCGAGGGCGATTGCCGAACGCGCTCGAGCACGGTCCGCCACAGGGCGGCGCGCCCCGATCCGGACGTCGCGGCCACCGACGAGTCGATCGTGGCGACGTCGACGCCGCGCGCATCGAAGCCAGGGTCGGCGCCGCCAGCGTGGCGGAGCACGCGCACGAAGAACGTGGCAAGCACGACGAGCAGCACGCTGCAGGCGATCTGGCCGACGACGAACGCGCTGCGCAGGCGCGCGCGCCCCGAAGACGACCGCACGCCATCCTTGAGCGCGCCGCTCGCATCCACGCCCGAACCCTTGAGCGCCGGCAGCACGCCGAAGATCACGGCTACGCCGAGCGACAGCGACAGCGCAAAGGACAGCACGCGCCAGTCGAGCGTCAGCGGCACGACGATCGACGACGGCAGCGGCGGCAGGACGAGCATCGACGCCGGCAGCAGCACCTGCGCGAGGCCGATGCCGAGGAGGCCGCCGAAGAGGCAGAGCACGAGCATCTCGGTCAGCAGCTGACGGACGAGGCGCCCGCGTCCGGCACCAAGAGCCGCCCGCAGGCTGATCTCTCGGGCACGCGCCGTCGCGCGGGTCAGCATCACGCCGGCCACGTTGGCGCAGGCGGCCGCCAGCACCAGCGAGACCAGCACCATCAGCACGCCGGCGAAGCCGAACACGATGTTCCGATTCCCGCCCGCGCGCGAGAACGGCAGCGCGTTCAAGCGGGCTGGCCGGGCGGGACGCAGCGCCGCGGTCGCGCTCGATCGCGTCACCGAGGGCCGCGACCTCCGCCGCCGCGACGGCGAGCGGCACGTCCGGTCGAAGGCGGCCGCCGGCGACGACGCTGCCGCCGCCGTCGGGCCCAATCGCCAGCCACACGTCGGACGACCGGATGCCCGTGCCCTGAAAGCCCGGCGCCGCGACGCCGACCACGGTGACCGGTTGACCGTTGATCTGCAGCGTCCGGCCGACGACGCCGTCGTCGCTGCCGAGGCGCCGCGTCCAGTAGTCGTGGTTCAGGACCGCGGCGTTCCGGTCGCCCTCGGCGAAGGTCCGCCCGCGAGCCGCCCGCACGCCCAGTACGGTGAAGTAGTTCGTCGTCACGGCGTGACCGAGCACCGCCTCGGCCGTCGCCGTTCCCGACGCCGCCAGGCCCATGACCCTGGCGAAGAGGCCCTCCGCGAAGACGGCCCGGAGAGACGTCGTGCGGCGCGGCCAGCTCGAGATAGGCCGCGTAGGGCAGTGGATTCAGCCCGCCGTCGCCACGCGCCGTGCCGATGACGACCAGCTCGGATGGCTCGGCGATGCCGGCCGGCGGACGGAAGAGGAGCGAGTTGGCCACCGTGAAAATCGCCGTGTTGGCGCCGATGCCGATCGCCAGCGACAGCGCCGCGGTCACGGTGAACACGGGGCTCCGCCGCAGCAGGCGGATGCCGTGCGCCGCATCCTGGGCCGCGTCCTCGAGCCAGCGGAACGACCGGGCGTCGCGATGCCGCTCCTTGGTTTGATCGACGCCGCCGAGGGCCAGCCGCGCCGCACGACGGGCCGCCTCCGGCGACAGGCCGCGCGCTTCGTAGCCGTCCTGGAGCAGCGCCAGGTGCGAGTCGATCTCCCGCGCCAGGTCGGCGTCGGGCCGGCGGACGCGCAGCAGGTGCAGGACCTGGGCGAAGAATCGACGCATGCCAGCGCTCCTGAAGAGGGTGCCGTGTATTACTTGTCTGTCTAGTGGAGAGGGTAGAATCCGGTCCACTGGCACGTCAAGTGGAGCGCGTCACCGCGGCAGGGTGATGTCGGCGACGACCGGATAGTGATCGGCCGCCAGCCGCGTCCTCGCATCGACGAGGACCGATGCCACGCGGACCTCGATCGGCGAAGACACCAGGACGTAGTCGATCCGGTTCCTGGGATGTCCGTCGAGGGTCAGCGGGCGAGGTGAGCCCGTCCGGGTTGTCGGCCGCCGCAACGCCGGCCTTGGCCCACGCATCGGTGAATCGGGCGAACAGCGGCTGCAGCTCCGTCGCCGTCGGCCGGGCATTGAAGTCGCCGACCATGACCTTCGCGCCGGCAGCGGCCGCGTCGAGCGCCTGAGCGATGGCCGCCGTCTGGAGGAGCCGGTCCGCCGCGGTCACGTGCAGGTGGGTGTTGTAGAACTGCAGCGGCCACACCCCGCACGTCGATCGCCGCCAGCGTGAAGCCACGCTGCTCGTTCTCGCCGCTGCGAGGCAGCGGCGTGTTGCTGCAGCTGCGGATCGGAAAGCGACTGAGGATCAGCGTTCCATACTGGTGCGGCCGGTCGGCGTGGACGTCGGCCGGATGATCGAGGTTGGCCGCGTAGCAGCGGTGCGCCATCCCGAGGGCCGCCGACAGCACGGCCGGTTCGTCCAGGTAGCCGCTGCGCGCCCAGAAGCGGTCGATCTCCTGCAGGCCGATGACGTCGGGATGGTGTTCGCGGATCACCGCGATCGCGGCCTGCAGGTCCAGGTTGCAGTCCGGTGCCGGCGGCTGCCCCGGCGTCGCCGCCGGCTGCGTGCACGCGGCGTTGGTCTGGCCGTGCTTGATGTTGTAGGTCATCACGCGGAGCTCGCCCGGTTTCGCAGGCGCCGCGGGCGGCGCCTGGCCGAGGGCCAGCGCGATGAGGCCGACGCCGAGCGCGTTCGTCATGGCAGCCACGCCGGGCATCATAGAATCAGCACGCGCTCGCCGCGCAATGGGAATCAGTCCAGCAGGGCCAACGACACATGATGCATCGACGACTCACCGTGACCGCCATCGCGCTCGCGATGTGCTCCGCTCTCGTTGCGACCGCGCAGGCGGCGCCGCCGGCCGGCCTCAAGCAGAAGGTCGACGCGTGGGTCGCCGCGAACCAGCGGGCCATCGTCACGGAGCTCGTCGATCTGCTGGCCATCCCGAACGTTGCCGCCGATCGCGAGAACATCCGGAAGAACGCGACGCGCCTGCGCGAGATGCTGGCCAAGCGTGGGCTGACGGCCGAGATTCTCGAGACCACCGGGAACCCGCTGGTCTGGGGCGAGCTGAAGGTGCCCGGGGCGACCCGGACAATCCTGCTCTACGCGCACTACGACGGCCAGCCGGTCAATCCGAAGGACTGGCGGCAGCCGTCGCCGTTCACGCCAATCCTTCGTGCCGGCAAGATGGAAGACAAGGCCGCCGAGATCCCGGATCTGGCGACGCGCCAGACGTTCGACGCCGAGCAGCGCATCTACGCGCGGTCGGCGTCCGACGACAAGTCGCCGATCGTCGCGGTCCTTGCGGCGCTGGACGCGCTGAAGGCGAACGGCCTGCAGCCGTCGTCGAACATCCGCGTCATCCTGGACGGCGAGGAGGAAGCCAGCTCGCCGAGCCTCGTGCCGGCGATCGCGAAGTATCGTGACAAGCTCACCGCTGACGCGATCTTCATCCTCGACGGCCCGTTGCATCCGAGTGAGCGGCCGACGATCGTCTACGGGGCTCGCGGCATACTCACCCTGCAGCTGACGACGTTCGGACCGAAGGTCCCGCTGCACAGCGGTCACTACGGGAACTGGGTGCCGAATCCGGCGATGCGTCTCGCGCAGCTGCTGGCCAGCATGAAGGCCGACGATGGCAAGGTGCTCATCAAGGGCTTCAACGAGGGGCTGCCGGCGCTGACGGCGGAGGAGCGGGCGATCCTCGATGGCGTGCCCGACGATCCGGCCGCGCTGCAGGCGTTGTATGGCATCGGCGGCCCCGAACGGCCCGGCCTGAAGCTGCAGGAATCGCTGCAGTACGCCTCGCTCAACGTCCGTGGCCTGTCGAGTGCGTTCGTCGGAGACCAGGCGCGGACCATCATTCCGGCCACGGCCACGGCCGAGATCGACATCCGCCTGGTGAAGGAGACGGCCGCCGCGCACCTGAAGGAGCTGGTCGTCGCCCATATTCGCGCCCAGGGCTGGCACGTGGTGAACGCCGACCCGGACGATGCGACGCGGGCGAAGTATCAGAAGATCGTCAAGGTCGCGAGCGGTCCCGAGACGAACGGCTTTCGCACCTCACCGCTGCTGCCGATCTCGAAGCAGGTCGCCGCGGCGCTACAGGACGTCTTCGGCGCGCCGCCGGTGCAGATCCGGACCAGCGGCGGCACGGTGCCGATCGCGCCGTTCATCGAAGCGCTCGGCTTCCCGGCGATCTCGCTGCCCGGCGTCAACTTCGACAACAACCAGCACGGCGAGAACGAGAACCTGCGGCTCGGTCACTTCTTCCGCGCCATCACGTCGATGGCCGCGCTGTTGACGATGTAGCTCAGGCCCCGGCGCGTCTGGCCTTTCGTGCCTGGCATGAACGACCGCACGGCGACGACGATGTAAGCCAGCGTCAGCAGCGCCATGATCGTCTGCGAGACGATCGCGGCCGGGCGAACCGCCGTGCCGTCGAACACCTTGCCGAGCCCCAGCAGGCCGCGGAACGAACCCAGGAAGCCGAGGAGCGCGATGAGCACGGCCGCGTGCATCGCGTGCATGCGCCAGCGGTCGTTGCGCGCCAGCACACCGGCTACGACCAGCAGCAGGCCGAAGGCGGCGGGGATGAGCGCGGTCAGGCTGGCCGCGCCGGTCAGGACATAGCCGCCGAGTCCGAGGACGATGAGGGCGGCGCCGAGAGCGGTGGTCGTGGCAGGCACGCCGGCATCATAGCGGACCCGCCGGGCAGCTGCGTCGATGCGCCCTCGCGCCAGCGGCGGACGCGGCCGTCGGCCAGCCACCTGGGCGCTACGCCCGCGGGCGCACGGCGATTCGCCGGCCGCGGTAGCGCTGTGCCGACGGGCCCGAGACGCTCAGGCCAGGTGCCGCAGCTTGTCGGGGTTCCTCACCGCGTAGATCGTCTTGATCCTGCCGCCCTCGAACTCGAAGGCGGTCGACTGGACCAGGCCATTGGCCCCGAAGACGAGCAGCCCGGGCAGGCCGTTGACCATCTCGATGCGGGACGTCAGATCGGCGGTCCATCCTTTCCGGACGGCGCCGGCCAGGAACGCCGCCACGCGGTGAGCGCCCTCGAGGACGTTCATCGCCGCCGGGACCTTGCCGCCGCTGTCGGGCACCAGCCGCGCGTCGCTGGCCAGCAGGCTCGTCAGCGTCGCCAGATCGCCTGACTTGGACGCGTCGAGAAAGGCGGAGACGAGCTCGGCGTGTTTCGGATCGATCGCGCTGCCGCCGGCCCGTACCGGCACCGGACCGGTCGGCCGCGCTTCGCGCACGCGCGTCCGGGCCCGGCTGGCCAGCTGGCGGCAGGCTGCCTCGTTGCGGCCGAGTGTGTCGGCGACTTGCGTGAACGAGTAGTCGAACACGTCGTGCAGCAGGAACGCCGCCCGCTCGAGCGGCGACAGGCGATCCAGCGCCAGCAGCAGCGCCACCGACAGGTCCTCGGCGATCTCGGTCTGCGCGTCGGGCGCCAGCGCCGCGGTGTCGGTCACCGGATCCGGCAGCCACGGCCCGACGTACTCCTCGCGCCGCACCCGCGCCGACTTCAGCACGTCGAGGCAGATCCGCGTCGTCGTCGTGGTCAGGAACGCGCGCGGCTCGTCGACCTGGTCGCGGTCGACCTCGTGCCAGCGCAAGTAGGCCTCCTGCACGGCGTCCTCGGCCTCGGCCATCGACCCGAGCATGCGATAGGCCAGGCCGAGCAGGCGCCGGCGGTAGGGCTCGAAGCTGACCGAAGGATCGATGGTCATGCGTGGTGGACGGCTGCGACCGGCCGGCTCAGTGCGGCCGGCGTGCCGGCGACGACGATGCGCGAGCAGGTCTGCCCATGGCCCATGGCGTATTTGACCGTCGGATAGGTGCGCGACGCCACCATCGCGAAGGCCAGGCTGATCGCCGCGCGCGGGCCCCAGCGCCGGACGATCTCCTGGCGATACTCGTCCACGATCGGGTCGTGGTCCAGCGCGGCGCGCGTAAAGCGCCAGGCCAGCGCGACGTCGTCCGGCATCGCCGCGGCGTCCTCGGCCAGTATCGCGCGCAGCACCGTCGGATCGACGCCGTACTTCTCGGCCATCGACACGCCGAGCTGGGTGCACGGGCCGCAGTCCTCGTTCCGCACCGCCGTGATGGCCGCCGCCGTCCAAGCCGCCAACGGCACGTCCTTCCGATAGGTGCCGATCGCCGCCGCCCGCGAGAACTTCCAGGCCGCCATCGGGTCGGCATCGATGAGCTCGTGCAGGTAACTGGCGTCGTAGTTCCACTTCCGCTCGAACGCCACGATCCCCTTGCGCATCAGCCACTTCAGCATTGCTTTCCTCCGGTTCAGGACGCTTCTGCCGTGAGGACGAGACACGCCAGTCGAATGTGACATCCGGCCCGGTCCGAGCCGAGATTGGTCGCTGGGAAAGCCCGTGCAGGGGCAGATTATCGATGGGTTAGACTCGGCATCCGCCTCAACATCGACTGCGGCAGCATTCCCGAGCTGGCCAACTCCGAGTTCGGCGTCGTCGTCGAGTCGACCAACGCCGTGCCGATCGTCGTCGAACGCTCGACCTACTGGAACGCGGACGGGATCGTGTGGGCCGGCGGCGCCAACGTCACCGCCACGCCGGTGCCCTGACGCGGTCTACGCGAGAGGCAGCATCCGCACTCGGGTTCCGCTCTCGTCGATTGAGCGCAGCGCCCCGTCTACGACGCTCTCTCTGTACTCTTCAAGCGCAGACGCGACTGCATCGATTGCGGAGTCCGACAACAGATCCTGCATGCGGACCTGCACCACGATGGGCGCTCGGCCTGACGTAGCCGCGAGGATCGCCGAGAAGTCCAAATCGTTGGTGACGACGGCAAAGGCGTCTCGCGCGCCCACGACAGAATCACAGCGTCGGGCGCGTTCGGCGCGCCGACGGACCAGTGCGTGGCTTCGAATCCGCGTCTCATCAAGCGCCCGACCCAGCTCGGAGCCAGGTTCATGTCGACCAGCAGGTTCACCGCTGGCTCAGGGGAACCTCGATCTCCTCGGCACGCCAGGCGGCATACGCCAGGGCCTCGGCGATGTCATCGACCTCGAGGTAGGGTATTCGTCGAGGATCTGTTCCCGAGTCCTCCCGGCGGCCACGAGGCCGACGATGGTCCCAACGGTGACCCGCATGCCGCGGATGCACGGCTTGCCGCCCATCAAGTGGGCGTCACGAGTGATGCGCGTGAGCTGTGGCATGGCGATGTCTCCAAGCCATTGTCCGCCATTCTGGGGCGTCGGGCCACCCAGACTCGGCGCTTACGCAGGCGTGTTGACCAGCAGGTGCTTCTGCAGCTTGCCCATCGCGTTCCTGGGCAGCGCGTCGACGCGGTGGACGGCGCGCGGCGTCTTGAAGGACGCCAGGCTCGCCGCGCAGGCGTCGCGCAGGGCGTCGAGATCGACGCCGGGCTCGGTCACGACGTAAGCCACCGGCACCTCGCCGCGCCGCGGATCGGGAGCGCCGACCACCGCCGCCTCGCGCACGCCGGGCTGCTCGAGCAGCACTTCCTCGATCTCGCGCGGGTAGATGTTGAAGCCGCCGGAGATGATCAGCTCGGTGGCGCGGCCGCGCAGCGTCAGACAGCCGGCGGCGTCCAGCTCGCCGACGTCGCCGGTCATGAACCAGCCGTCGCGGAACGCCTTGGCCGTCGCCTCCGGGTTGGCCCAGTAGCCGGGCGACACCGTCGGCCCCTTCACCCACACCTCGCCGACGTCGCCGGTCGCCACCGCCTGCGCCCTGACGGTCGCGCACCGACAGCGAGACGCCCGGCAGCGGGTAGCCGACGGTGCCGGCGCGGCGCTCGCCCTCGAGCAGGTTGGAGGCGAGCATGAGCGTCTCGCTCATGCCGTAGCGCTCGAGGATCGTGTGGCCGAAGCGCTCGCGGAACTGCTCGAGCACCGCCGGCGGCAGCGGCGCCGAGCCCGACACGAACAGCCGCGTCCGCGCCCCGATCGCGCGCGCCTCGTCGGCCGGCAGCTCCAGCAGGCGGACGTAGACGGTCGGCACGCCGAAGAACAGCGTCGGCTTGAAGTCGTGGAACCAGTCGAGCGCCTTGGCCGCCTCGAACCGCTCGGTGAGGCGCATCAGGCAGCCGGAGGCGAGCCACGCGCAGACGCCGTTGCCCAGGCCGTGGACGTGGAAGAGCGGCAGCACCGCCAGGTAGCGGTCGGCGCTGGTGATGCGCCAGCAGGTGACGAGGGCGGCGGCGTTGGCGGCGAAGTTGTTGTGGGTCAGCACCGCGCCCTTGGAGCGGCCGGTGGTGCCCGAGGTGTAGACGATGGCCGCCGGCGCGTCGCCGTCGATGGCCGGACGCGGCACGCCGGGGCTGGCGGCCTGCGCTTGGGCCTGCGCTTCGCGGGTCAGCTCCTCGATGTCGACGAGCGGCGCTGCCCGTCGGGAACTGCCCGCGCTGCGCCTCGGTGGCGACGATCAGCTTCGGTTGGGCGTCCGCGACGATGTGGGCGATCTCGCGCTCCCGGTACAGCACGTTGATCGGGACCAGCACGATGCCGGACTGGATGCAGGCGAGGAAGAGCTCGATGAACTCGAGCCGGTTCGGCAGCTGCACGGCCAGCCGGTCGCCCGGTTCGAGCCCGCGACCGCGCAGAACCGCCGCGATCCGCGCCGCGCGGCCAGCGATCTCGCCGAAGGTCAGCTCCCGCAGCCGACCTGCCACCTCGCAGATCAAGCCGGCGGTGTCAGCGCGTCCGCGCAGGGACAGGTCGAACAGATCGCCGAGGAGCATGGCCGGATTGTAGCCGCGCGAGCGGTTCCCGCGCGGCCGCACGCGGTCGGCGAGGACGCCTCGCTACCGTTTCGGCACGTACCGCATCGCCACCGCTCCCGAGCCGTACTCGAGCCGATCCACGAGCGTCAGGTCGACAGGCTTCGAGAGTCCCGCGAACAGCGTCGGCCCGTATCCCGCGACCCTGGGATGCACGACGAACTCGTACTCATCGATCAAGCCGAGTTCTGCCAACGCCTGCGGGAGCTTCACGCCCCCGACGAACAATCCTCTACCCGGCTCCTGTTTGAGCCGCTGAACGGCCGTCCCCAGGTCGCCGCGCACGAGCTCGGCGTTCCAATCGACGTGGCGGAGAGAACTCGACACGACGTATTTCTTCGCGGCGTCGATGGTGCGGGCGAAGCCTTCCATCCAGGCCGGCCGCGATCCCGCCGGCGCCGGTCCTCGCCACGCGCCCTCCATCATCTCGTATGTCACGCGGCCAAAGAGCAGGGCATCGGCCTTGGCGAGATTGTCGACGGCGCGGCGGTGCAGCTCTTCATCCGGGGTGACCGACCGATGATCGCAGCACCCGTCCAGGGTGACGTTGATGGAATACCGAAGCGGTTGCATGGCGGGAGACTACCGCCGTCGAAGGAGGCCAGCAAGGCCGGCCGGGCCCGACCTTGTGCCATCGGCTAGAGTGGGCTCATGCCGCTGGCCACCCCTGTGTCCGTCGCGCTCGGCCGGTTCCGACGGTTGCCGCAGCGCGCCGGAGAAACCTGGCAGGGCGGCATCGTTCGCCTGCCCATGTGGATCGACGACCCCGCGGATCCCGAGGGGCCGCCGCTGCGGGCGAGCGGCGCGATCTGGGTCAGCCTGCGCACCGGCCTGGTGCACATGGACCTCGCCGAAGGAAGGCGAGGAGGCGACGCCGGAGCTGGCACTCGCCACGCTGCTGGAGTTCGGTTTGAAGTGGGCGAAAGAGCTCGACGGGCGGCCGGCCCGCATCGAGGTGCGCGACCCCGGCCTCCGCGACGCCCTGGCCACCTCGCTGGCCGCCCTCGACACCACGATCGCGGTCGCCGACGACCAGCCCGCCGTGCGCGACGCCCTCCGCACGTTCGAAGAGCAGGAAGTCGAGGAACCCGTGCCCGGGCTGCTGGACACACCCGGGATGTCGATCGATCGCGTCCGCGCCTTCGCCGCCGCCGCTGCCGCGTTCCATTCGGCGCGACCCTGGGACCGGCTCACCACCGAGGATCTCGTCGTCGTCGAGAGCGACCAGGCGCCGCCCGACATGCGCCACGTGGCCGTGCTGGGGCAGGACGGGCACGAGTTCGGCATCGCCTTCTTCGACTCCCGCCGCGACTTCGAGCGCCTGCTCGACGAGGCCGACGCCGGCGACACGGCCACGCGCGCCCACGGTGTGACCTTCGGTGCGATCGACGGCTTGCCCTTCGCGGACGTCGACGCGTGGCAGGACCACGACCTGCCCGTTGCAGGCCCGGAGGCCTATCCGCTGGCCGCCGACTTGAGTGTGGACGAATCGGCACGCCGGCCGAGTCCCGGCGCCCTCTCCTACAACGAAGGTCTGCTCCGGGCGCTCGCCGAGACGACGGAGGACGAGCTGGATGCCGGAGCCTGGCAGAAGCGGGTCGAGACGTTCGACGGACCGTTGGACCTGCGGCTCTCGCTGCCCTTCCTGCTGGAAGCGGAGAAGGAGCGGGCCCCCAGTCGGGATCGCCGTTGGAGCGACGCCGCTCCAGCGGGCCCAGGAACTGGCCGACGACGCGATGGAGGCGCACGGCCGGCTGCGGACCAAGCGGGCCCGCCAGGCGCTGGCCATCAGCGAGGACTGTGCCGATGCGTGGGTCCTGCTGGCCGAAGACGCGTCGACGCCGGAGGCGGCGGTCGAACTCTACCAACGCGCCATGAAGGCCGGCGTCGCTGCGATCGGCGTCGAGCGCTTCGCGTCGCTTCGCGGTGAGTTCTGGGGAGACCTCGAGACCCGGCCCTACATGCGGGCCCGCCTCGGTCTGGCGCAGGCATTCGGCGAGCTGGGGCGCCATGCCGACGCCATCGAGCACTATCGGGCGCTGCTCGAGCTGAATCCCGAGGACCACCAGGGTGTGCGCTATCTGCTGCTCGCTCAACTGCTGGAACAGGGAGCGAACGACGACGCGGGCCGGCTGCTCGCCGAGTATGGCGACGACACGCAGGCGCTCTGGTCGTATGGCCGCCTGCTCTGGCGCTTCCGCACGGAGGGTGACGGCGCCGCCACGAGGGAGGCCTTCGCCGCGGCCGCTGCCGCCAACCCGCACGCCGTCAAGTACCTGCTCGATCCCGAGTCCATGCCGCCCGACGAGGCCGAGTCGTTCGACGCCGGCAGCCGCGATGAAGGTGCCTACGTCGCCGACACGCTGCTCGAGGCCTACGAGGCGACGAACGGCGCGCTCGAGTGGCTGGCCGCACAGAACTCGCGGCGCGGCCGTTCGCGGCCCAGGGCAGGGCGTCGCGGCCGGTAGGCGAAGGCCGGGCTACACCGTTGCCGGTGCGTGCTTCTCGACCATGTCCCGCACTTCCGCGGACTTCATCCACTCCCTCGCCACCTGCCTGGTCGCCACGTTGAGGCGGTTCCAGACGTTGATGGACGAGATCGTCAGCAGCAGCGAGGCGAGTCCGCGCTCGTCGTAGTGCCGGGCGGCCTCGTTCCACACCGCGTCGGGGACGGGGTCCGGGCGATCGCTGAGCCGGGTCACGGCCTCGGTCAGGTCGAGGGCGGCGCGCTCGGCGTCGGTGAAGAACGGGGCATCGCGCCAGGCGCCGACGGCGAAGATGCGCTCGTCGCTCTCGCCGGCCCGCTTGAGCTCGCGGCTGTGCATGTCCACGCACACGCTGCAGCCGTTGATCTGGCTCGCCCGCAGCACCACGAGCAGGTTCGTCGTGTGCGGCACGCCACCGTGTTCGCTGGCCTTGGCAAGGGCCTGCATCGCCTTCATGGCGTCGTTCACGATCATGACGGGGCTGGCCATCCGTGCTGTCAACATCTCGTACTCCTTGTTTCGTCGGTTCAGGTTCGACGGCATCACGCCGTTCTGAAGTCAGGACGAGATGACCGCCCGGAATGTGACATCGCCTGCCGCCCAGCGGGCGGAACCGCCAGCCCCCGCGCGCCGTCCTTCTGTTGACATCGACAAGAGAAATCGCTAGCCTCCTCTCGATACCTAGAGCAGGGGGGTCACAGTGCGTTCACGACCGTCCATCGAAGCCTTCCGCGGCTCGCTCGATCTCCTCGTGCTGAAGACGCTCTCGCTGTCGCCCACGCACGGGTGGGGCATAAGCCAGCGCGTGCAGCAGATGTCGGGCGGCGAGTTCGCGGTGAACCAGGGCTCGCTCTATCCGGCGTTGCAGCGCCTCGAGAAGGACGGCCTGATCGCCAGCGACTGGGGCGTCACCGACAACAACCGGCAGGCGCGCTACTACCGGCTGACCGCGGCTGGGAAGCGCGCGCTCGGCAACGAGGTCGAGAGCTGGAAGCGGTTCGCCGCGGCGCTCGACGGCGTGCTGAGCACCTCGTAGCCGTCGCGACACTCGCGCGCTCTTCGGCGCAGGAAGATTCCCGATGAAGTGGCTCGATGGCGCCCGCGCGCGTCTGCACCTGCTCTTCCGTCGTCGCGCCGCCGAGTCGCGGATGCGCGACGAGTTCCGGTTCCACATCGAGATGGAGGCCGAGGCGATGATGCGTGAGCAGGGCCTGTCCGCAGCGGAGGCGCGCCGCCGCGCCCTCGTCGCCTTCGGCGGCGTCGAGACGCACAAGGAAACGATGCGCGACGGTCGCGGCCTGGCGTGGTTCACCGGCGTGTCGCTCGACCTGAAGCTCGGCGTCCGGATGCTGAGGAAGTATCCCGTGCTGACGCTCGCGGGCGGTCTGGCGCTGGCCATTGCCATCGGCATCGGCGCCGGCTGGTACGACTTGATGGGCAAGCTTCTCGCGCCCACCATCCCGCTGCCCGACGGCGACCGGATCGTGGTCGTCGAAACGCACAACACGCTGACGAACGCGACCGAAGCGCGCGTCGCACGCGACTTCCTCGAATGGCGGCGCGAGCTGCGCACGCTCGAGGACCTCGGAGCGTACCGCGAGGACGTCCGCAACCTGATCGTCGGCGATGCCGCGCCCGCGCTCGTGCAGGTCGCCGAGCTCACCGCCGGCGCGTTCCGCACCGCGCGCGTCGAGCCGCTGCGCGGCCGTGGCCTGCGCGACGCCGACGAGTCGCCGGGGGCGCCGCGCGCCGTCGTACTCGGCTACGACGTGTGGCAGCGTGCCCTCGGCGGCCGGGACGACGTCGTCGGCCTCGACGTGAAGCTGGGCCGCGCGACGGCCACCGTGGTCGGCGTCATGCCGGACGGCTTCGCGTATCCCTACAACAGCGACGCGTGGACGCCCCTCGCGCTCCGCGCCTCGTACGGCGCCCTCGAGGGCGATGCCATCTCCGTCATCGGCCGGCTCGCGCCCGACGCCACGCTGAGTGGCGCGGACGCCGAGCTGCGCGTCCTCGGCGAACGGGCCGCGGCCGCGCATCCGGCCTCGCACGCGAATCTCCGGCCGCGGGTGCTCGGCCTCGGGCTGCACATCGTGGACATCGGGCGGATCGCGATGACCAACCTGCCGGTCCTGATCGTGCTGCTCATCGCCTGCACGACCGTCGGCACGCTGGTCTACGCGCGGACGGCCACCCGGGAAGGCGAGATCGCCTTGCGGTCGGCGATCGGCGCGAGTCGCGGCCGCATCGTCGGTCAGCTCTTCATCGAGGCCCTCGTGCTCGCGTCCCTCGCTGCGGTGATTGGCCTGTTCGCCGCCGACCGCACGCTGCGATGGGCCATCGAATCCGTCAACGATGGCGTGGGCGGCGCGCCATTCTGGATGACGGGAGGGCTGACGCTGAAGACCGTCGTGTACGTCAGTGGCCTCGCCATCGTCGGCGCGGCGCTGCTGTCGCTCCTGCCGGCGCTGCGAGCCACGCGCGCGCGCGTGCAGTCGACCCTGGCGAACGCGGGCAGCGGCGGCGCCACCCTCCGCTTCGGGCGCGTCTGGACGGGCGCGATGCTCGTCCAGGTGGCGCTGACCGCGATCGGCATCCCGATCGCCATGGAAGGCGCGAACCAGACGATCCGCAAGCTGAGTCTCCGCGCAGGCTTTCCCAGCCACGAGTATCTGGTCGCGCACGTCGACGCGGAGCGGCCGTTCGGCGATGAGGCCGCGGCGGCGAGCCTGGCGCAGCGGGAGGGGACGCTCGCTGCGCTCGAGCGACGCCTCGCGCTCGAGCCTGGCGTGACCGCCATCACCTTCGCCGATCGTGCCCCGGGCTCGGGTGGACGGGAGCGATCAGCGCGGGTCGAGCCCGCGGCCGGTGCCGTGCAGGGCTTCGAGACGTCGTTCCGGACGACGGCGGTCGGTCCAGGCTTCTTCGAGACCTTCGATCGCCCGGTGGTCGCCGGCCGTGCGCTGCACGAGGGCGACTGGAATGCCGCCGCCCGGACCGTCGTCGTCAACGAGGCATTCGCGCGCGGTTTCGCGCGCACGACCGGAGGCGGCCTGCCGATCGGCGCGCGCCTGCGGTATGCGGCCGCGCCCGACGGCCCGGACGCGCACGAGTCCGAGCCGTGGTTCGACGTCGTGGGCGTCGTCCGCGACTTCGGCCTCGACCCCGACGACGCGGGGAACGAACAGCCCTTCGTGTTCCACCCGGGCTCGGCCGCCACGATGTCTCCGGTCGTGGTCAGCGTGCGCCTGCGCGGCCGCTCGGGCCCGCTCGCCGCGCGTCTGCCCGCCATCGCCGCCGAGGTCGACGGCGGCCTCGCCGTGCGCAACGCGCAGCCGCTCGACGCAGCGATCCGCGAACGCGACAACGACCTGGCCATGCTGGCGGGCGCCTCGGCCGGGGTGACCGGTCTCGTTCTCCTGCTGTCGGCGATGGGCGTCTTCTCGCTGGTGTCGGTCAGCGTCTCGCGCCGCACTCGCGAGATCGGACTGCGCGCTGCGCTTGGCGCGAACCCGCGCCACGTCCTCGCCGCGGTCGTGTCGCGTGCCGCAGCGCTGATGGGCAGCGGCGTCGCCGCCGGCGGCACCGTGCTGATCCTGGGCGTCGCGCTGGGCATGGGACCGTCCGGTCAGCCTGGCGAGGACGTGGTGCTCTTCGCCGGCTATCTGGCGGTCACGGCCGCGGTGATGCTCGCCGCGTCCTTGCTGGCGTGCATCGGGCCGGCCAGGCGCGCCCTCAGGATCAACCCGACGGACGCCCTGAGGCAGGTTTGAGCCGACACGGCCGGCACGTTCACGCAGCCGAGTGCACGCGGTTCCGGCCCTCCGCCTTGGCGCGGTAGAGCGCCGCGTCGGCGGCGCCGATCAGGTCCGACGCCGAGGTCGTGTCGCTGACCACGGTCACCGCCACGCCGATGCTGACGGTCACGAATTCGCTGGTCGTCGATCCGGCGTGCGGGATCTGCAGGGCGTGCACGATCGCGCCCGCCTCGCGGGCGATGCTCACGGCGCCGTTCAGGTCGGTGCCGCCCAGGACGATGGCGAACTCCTCGCCGCCGAAGCGCGCCAGCAGGTCGGTGGGGCGGCTGGCCGTCGCCGTCAGCGCTGCGGCGATGCGAGCGAGGCACTCGTCACCCGCCTGGTGTCCGTAGCGGTCGTTGTACAGCTTGAAGTGATCGATGTCGAGGAGGAGCAGCGCGACCGAATCGTGCGAGCGGTTGGCGCGGCGCCACTCGGCGGCCAGGAAGTCCTCGAAGCGGCGCTTGTTGGCGACGCCGGTCAGGCCGTCGGCCAGGGCGAGGTACTGCAGCTCCTCGTTGACCAGGCGCAGTTCCTCGGTCTGCTGCTCCACCAGCGAGGCCAGCTCGCGCTCGCGCGCCTGGTACTGGTTCACCCGCATCTTCCAGGCGCCGAACAGCAGGGCGGCGCCGCCGGCCCCGCAGGCCAGGTAGAACCACCACGTCTGGTAGAAGAACGGCTGGAAGGCGACGGCCAGGCTGGCGCCCGTTTCGTTCCAGACGTCGTCGCTGTTGCCGGCGGTGACCACGAACCGGTAGTGGCCCGGCGGCAGGTAGGAGTAGTAGGCGGTGCGGCGCGTGCCGGCGTCGACCCAGTCGACGTCGTGCCCCTCGAGCCGGTAGCGGTAGCGAATCTGGTCCGACTTGATCAGGCTGATGCCGGCGTAGTTGATCTCGACGTTCTCGCGCCCGGGTGGCACGACCAGGCCGCCGGCGATGCCGGCCGGTTCGCGCTCGATCGTCGCCGACTCGATGACCATCGACGGCGGCAGGTCGTTGGCCCGCTCGTTGCCCGGCTCGATCACCACCACGCCGTCCTGGGTGGGGAACCACAAGCGGCCGTCCTTGTCGGTCAGGCTGGCCGGCTGCCGGCCGCCGTTGCACTCGCTCGACAGCATGCCGTCGCCGACGCCGTAGCCGACGCTGGTGAACTTGGCGATCGTGCCGTCGGCGAAATCGTTCAGGGCCCGCTTCTTGACCCGGTAGATGCCGCGGTTCGAGCTGATCCAGAAGTTGCCAGCCTTGTCCTCCTGGATGGCGAAGACGCCGTTGTCGAACAGGCCGTGCTCGACGCGGTAGTTGACGAACTTTCCGCCCTTGAACCGGCTCAGGCCTTCGCCGTAGGTGCCGATCCACAGCGTGCCCTCGCTGTCCTCGTAGATCGAGCGCACGTAGTTGCCGACCAGGCCCTCCTTGGTCGTGTAGTTGGTCAGCGTGCCGTCCGTCCAGCGCGACAGTCCGCCCATGCCGCCGAACCAGAGGCGGCGTTTCGAATCCTCGAAGATCAGCGTCATGAACTCGTTCGGCAGGCCGTCCTTGGCCGTCAGGCTGGCGACGAGCCGGTCGTCGCGGTAGCGCTGCAGGCCGAGGTTGCTGGCGACCCAGACGTCGCCGTTGCGTTCGCCGTGAATGGCGTAGACGTGCTGGCCGAACGAGCCGGGCAGCCTCGCCGCCCGACCGTCGCTGACGATGAACAGGCCCCCGTCCACGCCGACCCACATGCGGCCCTTGGGGTCCTCCCACAGCGCCTGCACCGACATCTCCGGCCCGCGCCACGTTTCATCGCGCAGTCGCGCCCGGGATCGGCATCAGATCGACGGTCGAGAAGGCGCCGTTCGCGTAGAGGCTCAGGCCCTTGGTGGTGCCGATCCAGATGCGGTCCTGGCGGTCGCGGTAGAGGGGATAGACCTCGGCCGACGCCAGGCCGTGCTTGACGCTGAAGGTCTGCAGGACGTTCTTCCGCAGCCGGGCCAGGCCGCGGTTGGTGGCCAGCCAGGTCGTGCCCTCGCGGTCGTGGAAGACGTTGAAGACCGCGGCGTCCAGCAGGCCGTGCTCGCGGCCGAAGGCCTGCAGCGTGCCCGCCGCGTAGCGCACCAGGCCGATGCCCTGCGACGAGCCGCGGCCGGTGGCGAACCAGATGCTGCCGTCGGCGTCCTGCCAGAAGGAGTGGTTGATCGCCGGCGGCAGGCCGTCGGCCTCGGCGAAGCGCAGCTGCGTGCCCTTGCCGATGCGGTGGACGGCGCGCTCGCCGATCCAGAGGTAGCCGTCGCGGTCGGCGAAGGTGTTCAGCTTGAAGCCCGGCTTCAGCATGTCGAGCGGATAGACCGTCTCCCTGCCGTCGCGACGCTCGACCGCCCGCTGCGGCGTCACCGTCCACGACGCGCCATCGGGCCCGGTCAGGGTGACGACCTCGGCATCCGGGTCGATGGTCTCGGGGAGCACGAACGCCCCGTCGCGGAGGTAGTACCAGGTCTTGGTGGTGCGGTTGTCGTCCTCGACCAGGAACCGCACCTCGCCGGCGGCTGTCCGGCTCCATCCGCTGGATGGAGCGGCCCGGCACCTGCGCCGCGGTGTAGGACGTGAACACGCCCTTCCGGTAGACCGTCAGGACGCCGTTCTCGGTGGTCGTCGCGTAGAGCGTGCCGTCCTTGGCGCCGTAGAGTCCCGTGAACCGGTCGTTGATGATGCCCGTGGTGTTGCCGGTGCTGAAGGTCGTGAAGTGCACCCCGTCGAACCGGACCAGCCCGTCGAAGGTGGTGAACCAGAGGTAGCCGTCAGGCGTCTGGGCGATGGCGCGGACGCCGTTCTGCGGCAGGCCCTTGTCGGTGGTCCAGACGTCGAAGCGGTATTGCGCGTGCGCCGATCCGCCGACCAGGAGCCACAGCACCACCGCCAAGACGAGACGTTCCCACGGGCCGCGCATGCTGATCCGAGGGTTTATCGTCCCCGAGGCGCCGATTCAACAGCCCCCGACGGCGACGATGTCGGCTGTGACGCGCCTCCTGCTACCTGTTCGGCGTGCTGGGCGTCGTCGGGGCCGTCGTCTGGTATCGACGGTTTCGGGACTCGCCCGCCCAGATGCCAGCGGTCAGCCCGGAGGAATTGCCGGAGATCATCATCGCGGACGGCTCGCCCGAGGACCCAGCGCTCGTCGCCTGAGCTCCGCCTGTCGGAATCGCGCGGGCGCGCTGCCTCGACTGATAGTGCGTGCCGAGCAACCGATCCCACAGCGACGTCGTCACCCCGAAGTTCTTGTCGGGCAGCTTGTGGTGGACTGAATGCATCGCCCAGCGGCGCTGCAGCCAGCGCCACGGCACGCCGCTGATGCTGACGCGATGCTCCAGATGGTGGAGCACCGAGTACCAGCAATAGCCGGCCATCACGCCGCTGATGGCGAACGCCGTGACGCCGGTGCCGGCGATGGGGTGGAGCGGCACCCAGAAGGCCGCGCTCATCACCGTGCTGGTGATGCAGGGAAGCGCCGTCGCGTCGACCGGGGCGTCGTGGTGCCGCGCGTGGATCGTGCTCATGAAAGACGGCGGCGTGTGGAACAGCCAGCGGTGGATGGCGTACTCGATGAAGCTGAAGGCGAATGCACCGGCCATGAAGCTGCCGAGCGCGGCCACAGTCCCGAGACCCGTCAGCCATCCGACGTAGGCCAGCGCAAGCGGAACCACGAAATCGAGCACGAACGACGCCTGGTAGTTGAGGCGACTCGTGGTGACCACCCACTGCAGGAGCCGTGCGATCATCGCGCCACCGCGCAATCTCGATCGAACGCGGGCGCGCCGTGCGAGGCTTCGACCAGACGCCCGCCCGACAGCGCCAGGATGCGGTCGGCGATGCCGAGGACGCGGGCGTCGTGCGTCACGAGCAGCACCCCACACGAAGCGCGATCCGCGGTGTGGCGCAGCGCATCGATGACGACGCGGGCCGAGACGTCGTCCAGCGATGCGGTCGGCTCGTCGGCGAGGATCAGCCGCGGCCGACGCACCAGGGCGCGGGCCACGGCGACGCGCTGGCGCTCGCCGCCCGACAATGAGTCCGGAAAGGCGTCGATCTTCGACGACAGCCCGAGCGCGGACAGGAAGTCTTCAGCCAGCCGTTCCGCGTCCCCGGCACTCGCGCGCCCCATCAGCGACATCACCACATTCTGGCCAGCGGTCAGCGCGTCGAGCAGGTTGTGCGCCTGGAAGATGAAGCCGATCTCTGCCCGCACCGCGCGCTGTTGCGAGGCCTGCAGGCCGGTCATCGGCGTGCCGAGGACATGCACGTCGCCCGTCTGCACCGCGCGCAGCGCACCGCACAACGTCAGCAGCGTGGTCTTGCCCGCCCCCGATGCGCCGGTAACCACGACCACCTCGCCGGCCCGGACCTCGAGATCGAGTGCGTCCAGAACCCTGTGCGTGCCGCGAGCGGCCTGGTAGACATGGCCAAGGCCGCGAATCGAAATGACCTGCTCCAACGGACCCATCAGAACAGCTCCGAGATGTCGGCGCGCCGCAGCCGGTGCGTGGCGACGATACCGGCCGCGCACGACGATCCAAGGACGATCGCGTAGACGCCGATGGCCCGCGCCGGCGTCATGACGAGTGGCACCAGGGTGAACTGGGTGGCGGCGGCGTAGATGATCATGGCGAGCAGGAAGCCGAGCGGGTAGCCGAGCGACGACAGCATCCAGGCCTTCTCGAACGTCAGCCTGATGAAGTAGCCGTCCGGGTAGCCGATGGCCTTCAGCGCGGCATATTGGTGCAGGTTCTCGCTGATGTCGGAAAAGAGGATCTGATAGGCGCTGACGCTCCCGACCAGCAGGCTCAGCACCATGATGATCTTGAAGATGAAGCCGGCCGGCGTCGTCGTCCGCCAGTACGCCTGCTCGCGCTCCTTGAAGGCGGCGAAGGTCATGACGAGCACGTCTTCGGGCAGGCTCGAGCGCATCGCCGCGACGACGGCGTCCGTCGCATCCGCCGTCGAGCGCACCTCGGGCGAGAGATGCACCAGCCCGATGTCGATCAGGCCGGGGCGGCGCTGCGGAAAGATCCGCGAGAAGCCTTCGTCGGTGGTGATCACCGTGCCGTCGGCGCTGAACGACGCGCCCATCTCGAACACGTCGACGACGCGGACCTGCTGGTTGGCCAGCTCGGTGCGAACCACGGCGTTGCCGTCGGGCCCGGCGTTCCCGGCGAGAAACAGCTCGGCGATGGGACCGAATTCGGGGCGCGAGCGCGCATCGAACAGCACGGCATCGGGCGCGGTGAGCAAACGCGCCTTGCGCGCCCACTCGCGATTGCTGAACACGCGGCCGCTCGCCGGAATGCCGACGGTATAGACGTTGCGGTTGACGCCGGTGACCGGATGCCTGAGCGGGGCGATGCCGAGGCGCAGCGACGCGATCGACGCCACGCCCGGGACCGACAGCGCCTGGTAGAGGCGACGCTCGCTGAACTGCGCCGGCAGCACCATGAACTGGTACTGCGGGCTGATGACGACGACGTCCGCATCGAGCTCGTCGAACAGCCGCGTGGCGCTGCGGAACAGCGAGTCCTCGAACCCCATCTGGCAGAGGATGCCGAGGGCCGAGATGACCACGCCGACGATGGCGACCAGCAGCCGGCGCGGGTTCTTCGTGAGCTGAAGAAACGCCACCGGAACGCCCGGGCTCACGGCTGGATCACCGCCGTGACCCGCGCGTTGATGAAGCGCTCGAGCGCCGCCGGGTCCGCGGCGCGAATCTTCACGTGGACGATCCGCGCGTCGGTGAAGGCGGTCGGGTCGTTGCGGAACACCTCGCGATTGCCGACGACGAGGCCGATCTCCTCGACCGTGCCGGCGACAGGAGTCGCCAGCATGGTGCCGGTGATGCGGACCCGCTGGCCGACGCGGGCCCGGCCCAGTTCTTCTTCCGGCACCTCGGCGTCGACGAACATCTCGTCGGTCCGGCCCATCGTCAGCAAGCCGTCGGTGGCCACGGCCTGGCCCGGGAAGGCGCGCAGCTCGAGGACCCGTCCGGCGAACGGAGCGCGGACGGTGGCGTTCTCGACGGCGGCACGGATCTCGTCGGCCTCCGCCTCCGCGGCGCGCAGCTGCGCCTGTTGCCACGGCCAGATCGGCGGGCCGTACGCTGGAGAGGCCCTTCAGTCGGGCACGTTTGGCGTCGCGCGCCCGCGCGGCAGTGGCCAGGCGCAGCTCGTGCGACTGCAGCGTCGCGGTATCGAGGAGGCCGTTGGCGTGCAGCTCGCGCGCGCGGACGGCTTCGGCTTCGGCATGGGTCCGGGCGATCTCCTCGCTCTCGACTTCCGAGCGCAGCGCATCCAGGTCGTCGGCCTTGCCGCCCGAGAGCAGCGCGGACAGCTGCGCCCCGGCGATCTGCGCGGTGCGCTGTGCGGAGGTCAGCCTGGCCTCGAGCTCGGCCTGGCCGCGCAGCGTCGCCAGCACCTGGCCCTGCTCGACCCACTCGCCTGGCTGGACCCGCAGCGTCGAGACGATCGCGGGCCCGCCGTCGGACGACGGCGCGGCGATGGTGATGACGCCGTCGCGCGGCTGGATGCGGGCCGGCGCGGTGATCGGCAGCGTCGACGCCCGCGGCGCCGACACGTCGCGCTCCGCCGCCGACGCGAGCGGGGAGGGATCGAGGGCGTTGAACACCCAGGCGGCGACGGGGAAGCCGGCGGTGGCCAGCAGCAGCGCCATCGAGGCGTAGCGGAGTCGGCGGTTGTTCCTGAGATCGGCAGCCAGTCTCATCAGGGCTGCAGTGTGAAGGGCCCGGCCGCGACAGGGAATGAGTGGAGCTACGCGTTGTGTCTGAGTAGGACTACTCATTCGCGCGCCGAGCGCAGCAGGGCAGCGACTCTTGATGTACAACGATGCCTTGCGATGGCTCCGCATCGTCCTCGCCGTCGCGTTGGCGCTCGCCTCGGTTCGGCCGGGCATCGCTGAAGCCGCCAACCCGCGCTCCCGCCAGGCCTTCGTCGGTCCCTACGTGCACCACGTCTGGGGCACCGAGGAGGGCCTGCCCCAAAGCTCGGTCAACGCCATCGTCCAGACCCGCGACGGCTACCTGTGGCTGGGGACGCTCGGTGGCCTGGCGCGATTCGACGGCGTGGCCTTCACGGTCTTCGATGCCGGCAACACCCCGGGCCTGAAGAGCAATCGCATTCTCGCGCTGCACGAAGCCCGCGACGGCACCCTCTGGATCGGCAGCGAAGACGGCGGGCTGACCCGCTATCGCGCCGGGCAGTTCGTCACCTACACGACCGCCAACGGCTTGCCGAGCAACCTGGTGGTATCGATCGGCGAGGACCGCGACGGCGCCCTGTGGCTGGCCACGCCCGAAGGCCTGGTCCGCTCCCAGGCCGGAAAGTTCACGACGTTCACCGAGCGCGACGGCCTGACGCACCGGGACGTGCGAGTGGTCCACCCCGATGGCCAGGGCAACGTGTGGGTCGGCACGTGGAAGGGCGGGCTGCTGCGCGTCCGCGACGGCCACATCACGTCGGTGCTGCAGCGTCCCGGCGCGCTGGCCAACCAGGTCCGCGCCATTCACGCCGCCAAGGACGGCACGCTCTGGGTCGGCACCGGCGACGGCCTGCTCCGGCTGCAGTTGGGCCAGGTGCGGACCTACGGGACCGCCGAGGGCCTGCCCAGCCCCTTCGTCGATCACCTCACCGAAGACCAAGCCGGCAATCTCTGGATCAGCACCGAGCGCGGCCTGGCGCGGCTCACCGGCGATCGACTGACGGCCTATACCGTAAAAGAAGGGCTGCCCGACGTCGGTGTCAACCACGTGACCGAAGATCGGGAGGGCAACCTCTGGGTCGGCACCGACGTCGGCGGGCTCAGTCGCCTGAAGGCGCCGAGCCTCGTCACCTACGGTACCGAACAGGGCATGCCGAGCCATGCGGTCGTCCCGATCGTCGAGGATGCCGCCGGCACCATCTGGATGGGCGTGACCTGCGGCGGCCTGATGCGCCTCCGCGACGGCCGGCTCAGCGCACTCGCCTTCGCCCCGCCCGGCACGCTCGACCTGCGTCTGGTCGCTGGCGACGGACCCAGCTGGCGGCCTCTGGGTCGGGACCTGGGGCGCCGGCCTGTTCCACATCTCGGATGGCCGGGTCACGAACTACACCGAAGCGAACAGCGCCCTGTCCAGCAACGTCGTGCTGGCGCTGTTTCGAGACCGCGAAGGCACGCTGTGGATCGGCACGTCGCAGGGGATCGACGCGTTTCGCGATGGCGCGTTCCGGACGTATCGCACCGGCGACGGGCTCGTCCACGACGACGTGCGGTTCATCACGCAAGCGCGCGACGGCGCGCTGCTGATCGGGACGCCCGGTGGCTTCAGCCGCTTTCAAGATGGCCGCTTCACCAACTACACGACGGCGAACGGCCTGTCGCACGATTTCGTCCGCGCCATCCACGAGGACAGCGACGGCACGCTGTGGATCGGCAGCTACGGCGGTGGGCTCAGCCGCTTCCGGGACGGGCGGTTCACCCACTTCACGACCGCCAACGGCCTGTTCGACGACACCGTCTCGCGCATCCTCGAGGACGGCGACGGCCGCTTCTGGATGTGCGGCAATCGCGGCATCTTCCGCGTCAGCCGGCGCGAGCTCGACGCTGTCGCCAACCGCACCGCCACGTCGTTCGCCACCGTCTCCTACGGCGTCGCCGACGGGATGACCAGCAACGAATGCAGCGGCGGCGGCCAGCCGGCCGGGTGGCGCGCCGGCGACGGTCGGCTCTGGTTTCCCAACATCAAGGGCGCGGTCGCGATCGACCCGCGGCAGGCTGCGGCCAATGTGCTGCCCCCGCCCGTGCACGTCGAGCGCGCCTCGGTCGACGGCGAACCGGTCGACATGGCCGGCGGCATCAGGCTGCAGCCGAACGATCGCACGCTGGAAGTGCGCTACGCGGGCCTGAGCCTGGTCGCGCCCGAGAAGGTCCGGTTCAAGTATCGGCTGGTCGGACTCGACCCCGACTGGATCGACGCCGGCACGCGGCGGACAGTGCAGTGGTCGTATCTCCCGGCGGGCAGCTACCGCTTCCAGGTGATCGCCGCCAACAACGACGGCGTGTGGAACCAGACCGGCGCGACCATCGGCATCGTGGTCGTGCCGCCGATTTGGAAGACGTGGTGGTTCATGGCCGCCGTCGGCATCCTGGGCCTCGCCGCGCTGTCCCTCGCCTACCACCGCCGCGTGTCGACGCTGAGCTTCGAGCGCGCCCAGCAGACGGAGTTCGCCCGGCAGCTGATCGAGTCGCAGGAACGCGAGCGGAAGCGTATAGCCGCCGAGCTGCACGACAGCCTCGGACAGAACCTGCTCGTGATCAAGAATCGCGCCCTGGTCGGCCTGAACGCGCCGGAAGACTGCGTCCGCCTCGTCGAGCAGCTGGACCAGATCTCCGCCACCACCTCGCAGGCCATCGCCGAGGTGCGCGAGATCGCCTACGGCCTGCGCCCGTATCAGCTCGATCGGCTCGGCCTGACCCGGACGCTCCACTCGATGCTCAAGAAGGTGGCCGGGGCATCCGGGCTCGATTTCACCGTGACGATCGACGACCTCGATGGCCGGTTCCCGGGCGACTCCGCCATCAACGTCTTCCGCATCGTGCAGGAGGCGGTGACCAACGTCGTCCGCCACGCCGCGGCGACGAAGGTGGCGGTGACCATCGCGGCGCGACCGCGCGACGTCGAGATCGCCATCGCCGACGACGGCATCGGGTTCGTCCCGGACGCGCCGTCCGGCCCGGAGGCGGCGAGCGGCGGGTTCGGCCTGCTGGGCATCGCCGAACGAGCGACGCTGAGCGGAGGCAGCTACGCGATCGAGTCGGGGCCGGGCCGCGGCACGACGATCCGAGTGACGCTCCCCACCAGCGGCGGGCAGGATGCAGATGATGAGCGCTGAGATCGACGTCCTGATTGCCGACGACCATCCCATCTTCCGCAAAGGCCTGCGCGAGGTGATCGAGGCCGAAGGCGGCCTGCGCTGCGTCGGCGAAGCGGCCGACGGCGAGGCCGCGCTCGAGGCGATTGCCCGGCTGCAGCCGCAGGTGGTGGTGCTGGACATCCAGATGCCCAAGGCCGACGGCTTCGCGGTGGTCCGCGCGATTCGGGAGCGGCGCCTGCCGGTCCGCGTCGTCTTCCTGACGATGTACGACGACGAGGACGTGCTGAACCACGCCCTCGACCTCGGCGTCGATGGCTACGTGCTGAAGGAGAGCGCCGCCAACGACATCGTCGGCGCCATCCGGACGGTCGCCAACGGCGGCTCGTACATCAGCCCGTCCAGCGCCGGGTATCTGCTGGCCCGCCGGTCGCGCGCCGCCGATCTCGTAACGCGGACGCCAGGCGTGCAGGACCTGACGCCGGCCGAGCGCCGCATCCTGAAGCTGATCGCCCAGCACAAGACCAGCAAGGACATCGCCGGCGAGCTGTTCGTCAGCCACCGGACGGTCGAGAACCACCGGCAGAACATCTGCCAGAAACTAGGGATCCACGGCAGCAACGCCCTGCTGAAGTTCGCCATCGAGCACAAGTCCCAGCTGGCGTCGGCGGCCGACTAGGCGTCATCGTCGTGCTGGCCCAGCACTGGCCTGAATGTCGCATCAGCACGGGCATGGACCCGATCTACGAGCGGCCACGTGACTACGATCTGGAGCACGAGGGCGACGATGAGGACATCCAGTTCTACCTGCGCCTGCTGACCGACTGGCAGCCCAAGCGCGTGGTCGAGCTCGCCTCGGGCAGCGGCCGGGTGACGGTTCCGCTGGCGCGTGCCGGGGCTCCCCGTGCCATCGCCATCGTCGGGCTCGAGCCCGAGGGGCCGATGCTGGACGAGGCGAAGCGCAAGCAGGCCGAGCTCGACGATGACACCCGCCGCGCCCTGACGTTCATCACCGGCGACATGCGGGCGTGGCGGACCGAGCCGCCGTGCGACCTGATCATCGCGCCGTGCTCGTCGCTCTCGCACCTGCTGGCGCTCGATGACCAGATCGCGGCGTGGCGCTGCGCCTGGGACAACCTCGTCGAGGGCGGGCGCTTCGTGGTCGACCTGACGATGCCCAACCTGGCCGTGTTCGCCGAGTCGATGCAGACGCCGCCACGGACGCTGGTCGAGGTCGACGTCGACACGCGCGACCCGGGCACCGGCACCCGGCTGCTCCGCTATAAGACGACGCGCTACCTGGCGCACGAACAGCGGGCCGAGATCCGGTTCCTCTACGACAAGTTCTCTGAGGGCAGCGACAAGGACCGCTTCGTCAGCGACTTCGACAGCCACGTCTACTACCCGCGCGAGGTCGAATTGCTCTTCCGGCTCACCGGCTTCCGCGTCGAGGCGTGGTTCGGGGACTACTCGATGCGGCGGCTGCGACCGTCGAGCCGTCAGCTCATCGGTGTCGGCGTGAAAGGTGCGCCGACCGACGCTGTTCGAGGTTGAGCTGGCAAGGGACCAAAAGGAGGGAACGAGGGTGCCGACCGCTTGGCACCACCAGATTATGACACGCCACGGGGCTTGCCGGAAGGCCGGGGGCGTGCGGCAGGATGCCCTCCTACGCGGGATGCGTAGTCATGGAGGCACCAATGGCCGATCGGACTGTGACGACGACGGAACACGCGGTGGTGATCGCCGGCGGCGGCCCGACCGGGCTGATGCTGGCGGGCGAGCTGGCATTGGCCGGCGTGGACGTCGCCATCGTCGAGCGGCGCCCCAATCAGGATCTGGCCGGCACGCGCGCGGGCGGCCTGCTCGCGCGGTCGATCGAAGTACTCGACCAGCGCGGCATCGCCGATCGGTTCATCTCGCAGGGGCAGCAGCACCAGATCACGATGTTCGCCGGAACCACGTTCATCGGCGACCTCCCGACGCGGCACGACTACGTGCTCGGGCTGGCGCAGAACCGCATCGAGCGCACACTCGCCGACTGGGTCGACGAGCTGGGCGTGACGATCCATCGCGGGCGCGAGGTGACCGGCTTCAGGCAGGACGACGCCGGCGTCGACGTCGCGCTGGCTGACGGCGGGTCGATACGGTGCCAGTACCTGGTCGGGTGCGATGGCGGTCGCAGCCTGGTTCGCAAGGCTGCCGGCATCGCGTTTCCCGGATCGGATCCGACGACCAGCTGGCTGATTGCCGAAGTCCAGACCGCCGAGGAACCGAAGTGGGGATTCCACGAGGATGCGCGCGGCACCCATGCGATCGGCAAGGCGGAGGGCGGGCGTGACCCGGATCGTGGTGACCGAACCGCAGCTGCAGCTCGACGCCGAACCGACCCTGCGCGACGTGAGCGAAGCGCTCGTCGCCTTCTTCGGGACCGACTACGGGATCCACAGCCCGATCTGGCTTTCGCGGTTCACCGACATGACGCGCCAGGCGGCGGCGTACCGCGATAGACGCGTCCTGCTGGCCGGTGACGCCGCGCACGTGCACCCGCCGGTGGGCGGCCAGGGCCTCAACATGGGGGTGCAGGACGCGGTGAACCTGGGATGGAAGCTGGCGCAGGTCGTCGAGGGCACGTCACCCGACAGCCTCCTCGACACCTATCACGCCGAGCGGCACCCCGTCGCGGCCCGCGTGCTGCGCACGACGACGGCGCAGGTGATGCTCCGCAGCCCCGGCGAACGCGCGAAGGCCTTGCGCGACACGCTGTCGGACGTGCTCGCGATGGAGGAGCCCAGCCGGCGGTTCGCCGCGATGATGTCCGGCCTGGACATCCACTACGATCTCGGCCCCGCCGGCAGCGGCGAGGCACATCCGCTCGTTGGGCGCCGCATGCCCGATCTCGACCTGGCCACCCACGACGGCCCGGTCCGCGTGTTCGCCCTGTTGCACGAGGCCCGCCCGGTGCTGCTCGACCTGGGCGAGCCCGGCGGCTTCGACATCACCCCGTGGCCGGATCGAGTTCGGCTGGTCCACGCCACCTACGAAGGCACGTGGGATCTGCCGGTCACTCGGGACGGTCGCTGCTCCCACCGCCGTGCTGATTCGGCCCGACGGCCACGTGGCGTGGGTAGGGGACTCGACGCAGCTCGGTCTGGCCGACGCGTTGGCAACCTGGTTCGGAGCCTCTGCTGTGGCGTAGTGGTGGGAGCCCCGTTCGCTACAATCACGACGTGTCCGAGCCGGTGTCCCCAACGTCCATCACCCTCGCTCGGTTCAAGCGGTTGCCCCAGCGCGTCGGTGAAGTCTGGCAGGGCGGCATCGTCCGATTTCCCATCTGGGCCGACGATCCCGCAGATCCGGACGGACCTCTGCTGCGGCCGACCGGCGTGATCTGGGTCAGCCTGAGGACCGGCCTGGTGCACGCCGCCCTGGCGAAAGCAGGCGGAGAGGCGACGCCGGAGCTGGCCCTCGCCACACTCCTGGAGTTCGGGTTGAAGCGGGCGAAGGAGCTCGAGGGACGGCCGGCCCGAATCGAGGTGCGGGATCCCGTCCTGCGCGATGCGCTGGCCGCGCCCCTGGCCGCCCTCGACACCGGGATCGTCGTGGTCGAGGACCAGCCCGCCGTGCGGGACGCGCTCCGCACCTTCGAAGAGGAGGACGAGGACGGCGATCCGATGCCCGGCCTGATGGAGGCGCCCGGCATGTCGATCGAGCGCGTCCGCGCCTTCGCCGACGCGGCCGCCCTCTTCTACGCCGCGCAGCCATGGGACCGGCTGGCCAACGAAGACCTCGTCGCCGTCGAGAGCGAGCAGGTGCCACGGGACATGCGATTCGTCTGCGTGCTCGGTCAGGCCAGCGAGCTGCGTGGCGCTCTCGTTCTTCGATTCCCGGCGCGCCTTCGAACGTCTCTTCGATGAGGCCGGCGACCATCTCGCTGCCGTCGGGTCCAACGGCGTGACCTTCGACAGGATCGACGGGCTGCCCTTCGCCGACGTGGATGCCTGGCAGGACCACGGGTTGCCGGTGGCGGCGCCGGACGCCTACCCGCTGGCTGGCCGATCTCGGAGCTCGACGGCTCGGTGCGGCGACCGACTGCTCGCGAACTCTCGTTCAGCGAAGGTCTGCTGCGGGCGCTGGCGACAGCGACGGAGGACGAGCTCGATGCCGGCACCTGGCAGGCGCGCGTCGAGACGTTCGACGGGCCGCTGGACCTTCGGCTGTCGCTGCCGCTGCTGCTCGAGGCCGAAGCGGGCCGACCGCGCCGCCATGTGGCGCGCAACGTGACGGCGCTCAAGCGGGCGCAGGATCTGGCCAACGACGCGATGGACGCGACAGGCCGGCTCCGGATCAAGCTCGCGCGGCGGGCGCTGGCGATCTCCGAGGACTGCGCCGACGCGTGGGTCGTGCTGGCCGACGCGACATCGACGGCGCAAGTGGCAGTCGAGCTGTACGAACGTGGCATGCGGGCCGGCGAGGCTGCGATCGGCGCCGAACGTTTCGAGTCGCTGCGCGGCGCGTTCTGGGAAGCACGACGAGACGCAGCCGTACATGCAGGCGCGGCTCGGTCTCGCGCAGGCGCTGACGCGATCTGGAGCGCCACGCCGACGCCGTCGCCCACTATCGCGCGCTGCTGGAGCTGGACCCGGACGACAGCCTGGGCGTGCGCTACATACTCCTCGCTCAGTTGCTGCAAGAGGGGTCGAACGACGAGGCTGGTCGACTGCTCGCCGAGTACGAGGACGACGCGCAGGCGCTGTGGCCCTTTGGCCGTCTGCTCTGGCGCTACCGCAGCGACGGGGATGCCGAGAGCACGCGCGAGGCGTTCGCCGCTGCCGTCGGCGCCAATCCACACGTCGTGAAGTACCTGCTCGATCCGGATGCGATGCCGGACCCGGACGCGGGGTCCTTCGAGCTGGGCAGCCGCGAGGAAGCCGCCTACGTCGCGGACGCGCTCTTCGACGCGTTCGAATCGACCGAGGGCGCGCTCGAGTGGCTGGCCGCCCAGACGACTCGGCGGCGCCGCTCCAAGGCCCGCCCCAGCCGCCGCGTCCACTGACGGTCTCTGCGGAGCCGGTTCGATACAATGGCGACGTGTCCGAGCCGGTATCGCCAGCGCGCCAAGCGGTCCTCTCGGCCGACACCTCCGTCGAGATCGAGGACCGCCAGATAGAAGCGTGGCGCAGGATGTCGCCGGCCGAGCGCCTGCAGGTGGTGAGAGACGACGACGCGTGCCGTCACCGACCTGGCGCTCGCCGGCATCCGCCACCGCTATCCACACGCCTCCGAACGCGAGTGCTTCCTGCGCCTGGCTGCGATCCGCCTCGGCGTGGCCACGGCGCAGCGTATTTACCCGGACGCCGCGGCGTTGCCAGACCTCCGCGGCCCGGCATGAACGACCCGATTGCCGTCGCGATCCGGGTCGCGGAGATCCTGGAGGCGCTCGGCCTGCGCTATCTGATTGGCGGCTCGCTCGCCAGCTCGATGAGTGGTGAGCCCCGGACGACTTTGGATGTCGACATCGTCGTCGCCATAACGGCAGGGGACGTCACAGCGCTGGTCGAGGCGTTGCGCAGTGACTTCGAGGTCGACGAACTGGCGATGGCGCGAGCCGTCCGCGAGCGCTCCAGCGTCAACGTCTTCCACAGTTCTTCGGCAATCAAGGTCGACTTCTTCGTGATGGGCGGCGGCCCGCTCGACGAGGAGCCAATCGATCGGCGTCAGCGCATCCAGGTGTCGACAGCGCCCGTTCGCCATCTCTACACCTACGCGCCTGAGGACATCCTGCTCCAGAAGCTGCGATGGTTTCGCTCCGGGGGCGAGGTATCGGACCGTCAGTGGCGTGACGTTCTGGGCATCCTCTCCGTGCAGGGGGACAGGCTCGATCGCGTCTATCTGCGGGACCGAGCCTCGCGCGCCGGCCTCTCGGACTTGCTCGCCCGCGCCGAGACGGCTGCTGGCCGGTGACTGCGGGTCGATCGTCTCGGGGCGCACGAATGCGCCGTCGCGCAGCGAGTCCTAGGTCTCGGTGACGCGGTTGTCGTCCTCCACCACTAACCGCACCTGGCCGGTAGCGTCCGGGCTCCATCCACTGGATGAAGCGGCCCGGCACTTGAGCCGCGGCATAGGACGTGAACACGCCCTGCCGGTAGACCGTCAGGACGCCGTTCTCGGTCGTCGTCGGAGTAGAGGGTGCCGTCCTTCGTGCCATACATGTTCCACTGGGAGTCGCAGGCGGGCACTGCGCGGCGGTCTGCCAACCGGCCAGCGCTACATCAACCGCCGGGAGCTTGGCGGGCACATCCTGCTGTTCGTGCGCCAGCGCCGCAAGCAGGATGGCCGCACCATGGCATACACGTTCCTGGAGCCGGCGAACTACGTCTCCCACAAGGGCGACCGGCCCATCTCGTTCGTGTGGCGCCTCCATCGTCCGATGCCGGCCGCTATGTTCCGGGAATCGAAGGTGGCTGCGGGCTGAAGCGTCGGTCCTGCGGCATCATCCGTTCATCTGGATGTTTTCTCCCACGTGGCGTCTCGTCCCGGCTTCGCGCAACGTATCGCGCCTTCCAGGCGAAGCTCGCGGAGCGCCCGTGCGATCGTTGGCCGGCTGACCGCCGGCAGTGCACGCTGGAGATCGGCGTAGCGGAATCGGTAGTGTCCCGTCAAGAGGTGGAAATTCGTCGGCTCCGTCCGTGAGCTGATCGGCGTGGACGCCGCCGTCGCGGCGGACGCGGGAAGGCGCGCCCGCCGCGACTGGAAAACCCTGCGGGTTTCCCACAGCGCCCACCCGGTTCTTTCCGTTACGCGATCGCCGCCAGGATCTCCTGCGCCGTTGTCGACAGCGCCGGCGTGGTCGCCTGTTGCATTGACTCCGCGCTGAAGTAGCGGCGCTCGGCGACGGCCCATTCATCGTCCTGCTCGATCAGGATCGCGCCGACCAGGCGAATCACCGCCGCGGGGTTCGGGAAGATCCCGACGACGTTCGAGCGGCGCTTGATCTCCTTGTTCAGCCGCTCGAGCGTGTTCGTGCTGTGCAGCTGCCGCTGATGCTCCAGCGGGAAATGCCGGTACGCCAGACGTCCTCCGCCGCATCCTCGAGCAGCGTCGCGGCGCGCGGGAAGCGCGGCCGGAGACCATCAGCGACCTTCCGCAGTTGCATCAGCGCCGAGGCGTGATCCGGCTGCGCGAAGATCGTGCGCACGATCGCGGCGATGGCCTCGCGCACGCCCTGGGACACCGTGGCCAGCAGATTGCGCATGAAGTGCACGCGACCGCGCTGCCACGTGGTGCCCGACAGCACCGTGCAGATCGCCTGCTTCAGTCCTTCGTGGGCGTAGAATCTCGACCGCACGCCGGCGATGACAGCGCTCGGCAGACGACGCACGGTGTCGCGGATCATGTCGCGCTTGGCACCGCGCCGCGCGGTCGTGACGCCGACTCGCTCCTCGAACTGACGGTATGCCTTCGTCAGCATGACGCCAACGAAATATTCCCACCACGGCACCAGGGAATGCCGTGCCTCATGCCAGCCTTGCGACGACGAGTAGAGGGCCTCGTAGTAGCCCTGCTTCGTATCCTCGATGGCGGTCTCCAGCGAGATGTACCGGCCTACCTGGTAGCCGGCTGGGTACAGCAGCAGGAGAGACAGGAGGCGCGCCATGCGTCCGTTCCCGTCAGCGAATGGATGGATGCACAGGAAATCGAGCATGTACGCCGGGATGAGCAGGAGCGATTGGCCGCCCCCTCGTCGAGCGCGGTACGATAGCGCTCGTGGAGCTGCGCCATGGCATCGGGTACAAGATGCGCGGCCAGCGGCTTGAATCGGACGCGCGTCGTTCCGTCCGGCCGAACCTCGGTGATGTCGTTGTCGCTGGACTTCCAGCGTCCGCCACCGCGCGGGTACGAACTGGAACAGGTCGCGATGCAGTTGCAGGACGAGATTCGCCGTCGGCGGCATCTCGGCGAAGTTCGTATGAACGGTGTTCAGAACCTCCCGGTAGCCCGCAATCTCCTGTTCGGAGCGGTTCGCAGGCTCGGCTCGCTTGGCAACGAGATCGCGGACCCGCTGCGCCGGCGCGACGACGCCCTCGATGCGGTTCGAGGACTCAGTGCTGTGGATGACGGCGCTGTCGCGGAGGGCTTGGAGCAGTTGGGGCGACTGCTGCTGGAACAGCGCTTCCTTCCCGCGATACTCGCCGACCAGGCGAACGCTCTGGAGCAGTCCAAGGCTGAGTTTCTGCCGCGCTAGCGCTCCACTCTCGAAGGACTTCGGCACGAACGAGATCGATCCACCTGTTCATGACACTATTAATGTGATCATGAAGCCAGGGCATCCTCGCGTCCACAGGCTGGCTACGGTGGCCACAGGGCAGGAATGCGTTCCCGTTTTCGGCGAGTTCGACACCAAACAACGTCGGATTGCCTGTTCACGATCCAGTTAATGGGATCGCGATGCCCGGCGGCCGCCCCCCCCCGCGTGCGGTGTTATCAACCTTGCGATCCTCCCTCCCCGCCCTCCGCGGTGAGGCGACCAGAGGCACCCCGACTGCCTACGCCGCCGCGCCTCTCAACGCGCAGATCGCAGCCGGTAGCGAACTGCCGCCAGTATGGCCAGACGCCGACGGTGGGGTGCGAGGCCTGACGCTCGAGCCCCTTCATAAGGCGGCGCCGGCGGCCGCGAGGAAGGATCCCGCCCTCTACGAGCTCCTGGCTCTGGTCGATGCCCTGCGCGACGGACGGGTCCGCGAGCGCCAGATCGCCGAGCGTGAACTCACCGCCCGTCTCCGGAGCCTGCTGCGTGGCTGACCCCAATCGCGCCCTCTTCGAGTCGGTCGTCCGCCTGCTGGCGCCCGTCGTCGACGAGCTCGTGTTCGTCGGCGGCTGCATGACCGGCATCCGTGACAGATCCCGCCGCGGAGGGAATCCGCCCGACGAGAGACGTTGACGCCATCGTCGACGTGATGCCGACGGACGAGCGCATCCTGGGATTCAGCAACCGCTGGTATCCGACGGCGATCGAAACGGCGCAGAGTCTTCAGATCGCGGGTCGGGCAGTCCGGATCGTCACTCCAGCGCTCTTCATCGCGACCAAGCTGGAGGCGTTCCACGGACGTGGCGGCGACGATGTCTTCGTCAGCCACGACCTCGAGGACATCGTCGCCGTGGTCGACGGTCGGCCAACGATCGTTGACGATGTCGTCGCTGCACCTGAACCGGTCCGGGCCTTCATCGCCTCGGAGATGCGATCGCTGCTCGATAGCCCGGACTTCCTCGAAGCGCTGCCAGGCTTCCTACGGCCGGATGCGGAAGTCAGGCGCGCCGACGCATCCTGGAAGATCGTCTGCGCGCCTTGTCCCGCATCACCTGAGCTCCAGTTCCGTCCTCGAGTATCCTCGACGCTGCCGTGCCATCCCGCGGACCCTCCGCCCTACCCCCTGGACTGTACGAGCCCTATCACCAAGGCGCTCAGGCGCGAGCTCGACGCGCTTGCCAGCAGCGGCGAGGCGCTCGTTCGCACGGACCCCGTGGACCCGGCCGAGGCCCCGGCGGGATTCTGGCTCGGCACGTCGAGGCGCTGTGTGGTCACGCGCTCGACGGCCTGCCGGAGCAGGACCGAAAGGCGCGCCAGGCCGACGTCGTCAATCGCGTCATCGCGATGTTGGCGAGCGACGAAGCGCTCCGCAATGCCGTGGCCGAGGACGACACGGTGGAGGTCCCGCCGGCGGAGTTGCAGGCCGTCTGGCCGATCACCGGAGATCCCGCGCTCGATCGTGTGCCGGCGCGGCCAACGGCACCGCTGTCGGCCTCGGACCTCCTCGTCAACGCGCGCGGCGAGCCGGCCCTTGCGCACGCCCTGGGCAGCGAGATCCTGTCGGCCGATAGCATCGACCTGCTCTGCGCGTTCGTCCGCTGGCACGGCCTCCGGGTGCTCGAGGAGCCGCTGAAGGCGGCACGCCGGCCGTTCGCCTGCGTGTCATCACCACCGTGTCACGGGTTCCAGCGCGCCGTGTCCTGGCCGGCTCGTTTGTCCAGATGTGTCGCCCTTGCCGACGCGGGCGTCGACCCGTGAGCCCGGCGTCATCCCTACGCCCGTGCCGTCCGCTTCGTGCTCGCTGGAGTCCTTGAGCCTCGAGCGTGGTGTTCCCGTCTTCGACCAGGTGCCGGCGCCCACGAATCCGTCAGCTCGTTTGAAGACCGCCTTCGAATCGCTGATGTCGGACGCCCCGGGTAGCCCCCATCGCATCTCGATCGATTGATCCCGGCTGATGCCGTTGATGGATGCTCGAGCAACCCCCAGATCGCGGCCGACTCGGACTGCGCGGATCCCACAGCTCGAGGCGTGTGGCATCGCCTTGCCTCGGGCGTCGAAGAACCGCACGTCGGCTCCGTCGCGGCCGCGCCTGGCTCGAAATCGAAGCGGGACCTGTCGAGGAGGACGGCGAGCGGATAGTTCGCGACATCGTCCGACACGCTCGCGCCAGTCGCCGTCGTGTCGATGCTGAGCGTCCGCGCATAGCGCCAGCGAGTCGCCGACGACCCTTGGGAGCAGTCCCTGGCCCGCCGCTTCTGCAGGCGCGGAGGACTGCAGTCCGCACAGCCGTAGCAGCGCCGACCGCTTGCGGTGAGCACTGACCGCATGGCGCGACGCGCCCGCATCTAGCTGTCCACCGTCTCCGCCGCCGGCTCGTAGACGAACGCCAGCTTGTCGTCCTCGAGGCCGATCCGGACCGTCCCGCCGCGCTCCAGGCGGCCGAACAGGATCTCGTCGGTCAGCGGATCCCGGACCTCGGTCTGCACCACCCGCGCCAGCGGACGCGCGCCGAAGATCGGGTCGTAGCCCTTCTTCGCCAGCCACGCGCGGGCCGCCGGTTCCAGCACGAACGCGACGCGGCGTTCGGCGAGCTGCGCCTCGAGCTGCAGGATGAACTTCTCGACGATCGTCTCCATCACCTCGAAGCTCAGAGGGTTGAAGGTGACGATGGCGTCGAGGCGGTTGCGGAACTCGGGCGAGAACAGGCGCTCGATCGCTTCCTTGCCGCGGCTCTTGGCGATCTTCTTGTCGGCGTCGCCGGTGCCGGACGTGGCGAAGCCCATGGTGCCGGCGCTCATCTCGCGCGAGCCGGCGTTGCTGGTCATGATCAGCACCACCTGGCGGAAGTCGGCCTTGCGGCCGTTGTTGTCCGTCAGGGTGGCGTGGTCCATCACCTGCAGCAGGATGTTGAAGATGTCGGGGTGCGCCTTCTCGATCTCGTCGAGCAGCAGCACGCTGTAGGGGTGCTGGCGGATGGCGTCGACCAGCAGGCCGCCCTGCTCGAAGCCGACGTAGCCGGGCGGCGCGCCGATCAGCCGGGCGACGGCGTGCTTCTCCATGTACTCCGACATGTCGAAGCGCGATGAACTCGTTGCCGAGGTGCCGCGCGAGCTGCTTGGCGAGCTCGGTCTTGCCGACGCCGGTCGGGCCGGTGAACAGGAAGCAGCCGGCCGGCTTGTCCGGCTGGCCGAGCCCGGCGCGGGCGCGCTTGATCGACGTGGCGACCATGCTTCACGGCGTCGCCCTGGCCGAACACGACGCGGTTGAGCGAGTCCTCGAGGCCCTTGAGGCGCTCCTTGTCCGACGACGACGCCTGCTTCTCGGGGATGCGGGCGATGCGGGCGACGACCGTCTCGATCTCGTCGACGTCGACGAGCCGCGGCGGCCTTCGACGGGCGTGTCGGCGTCGGCCTCGACGCCGACCGACCTCGCACGTGGACGCCTTCGGCCGGCGGCGGCGCGGCGCTTCCGGCTGCAGGCGCAGCATGGCGCCGGCTTCGTCGAGGATGTCGATGGCGCTGTCGGGCAGCCGCGAATCGCGCAGGTGCCGCGCCGCGAGCTTGGCGGCGCCGTCGAGCGCGGCGTCCGTGTAGCGTCACGTTGTGGTGCTGCTCGTAGCGTGACCGCAGGCCCTTGAGGATCCGCACGGTCTCGTCGACCGTCGGCTCGTCGACGGCGATCTTCTGCAGCCGGCGGGCGAGGCCGCGATCCTTCTCGATCTGCTTGAACTCCTCGAACGTCGTCGAGCCGACCACGCGCAGCTCGCCGGCCGTGAGCACCGGCTTGATCAGCGTGGCGAGGTCCATCGTGCCGCCGGTGGTGGCGCCGGCGCCGACCGTCGAGTGCACTTCGTCGATGAACAGGATCGGCTTCGCCCGCTTGGCCAGCGCGGCGACGACGGCCTTGAAGCGCTCCTCGAAGTCGCCGCGGAAGCGCGTGCCGGCGAGCAGCGCGGTCGTGTCGAGCGAGAAGACCTCGGCGCCCTTGAGCACCGACGGCACGTCGTCCTGCAGCAGCCGCTGCGCCAGGCCTTCGGCCAGCGCGGTCTTGCCGACGCCGGCTTCGCCGACGAACACCGGGTTGTTCTTGCGCCGCCGGCAGAGCACCTCCATGCGTGCGCTGCAGCTCGGTGAAGCGGCCGATCAGCGGATCGAGCTCGCCGGCCGCGGCGCGGCGCCGACAGGTTGACCGTGTAGGCGACCAGCGGATCGCGCGCCGACGCCTTGCCTTCCTCGCCCTGGCCGGACGGCGCGTCGCCGTCGCCGTTCGAGCTCGACGTCGAGCGACGACGAGATCGGCGGCACCTTCGAGATGCCGTGGCTGATGAAGTTGAGGATGTCGAGGCGCGTGACGCCCTGGCCTTCGAGCAGCTGCGAGGCGAACGACTTGTGCTGCTGCAGCATCGCCGCCAGCAGGTCGCCGGCCTGCACCTCGGCCGGCTGGCGCTCTGCACGTGCAGCACGGCGGTCTGCAGCGTGCGGCGGAAGGCGAGCGTCTGCTCGGGCTCCTGCTGGCGCGCCGTGCGGGAACTGCTCGACCTTGTCGGCAGGTACTTGTCGAGCTCGCGACCGCAGCGCGGGCAGGTCGGCGCCGCACGCGTTCAGGATCTTCTCGCCCTCGGCGTCGTGCGCGAGGACGTAGAGCAGGTGCTCGAGCGTCAGGTGCGTGTGGCGGCGCGCGGTCGCCTCGCGGTAGGCGATCGAGAGAATCAACTCGACGGAGTTGCTGAACATCGTCGTACTCCGGCTCTCCATGTCGGCGCGGAGCGGGAAACCATGCTCCTTCGCCATCTCGTGAACGGTCTCGATCTTCGTCTCGGCGATGTCGTGCGGGTAGAGCCCGCACAGGCCCTTGCCCTGCGTGTGCACGTGCATCATCACGCGGAAGGCCTCGGCCGGCGACTTGAGGAACACCTGCTCGAGCACCAGCACGACGAACTCCATCGTCGTGTAGTCGTCGTTGAGCAGGATGACCTTGAAGAGCGTGCGGTTCCTGGGTCTGCTGGCGCGTCCGCTCCAGCACGGCATCGCCGTGCTGGGGCGCGCCTCCGCCGGGGGGATCGGTCGGGCCGGGCATCCTGGATCGAGTATAGCGAACCTGTTCGCCAGCTGGCGGCCCGGCGCCTTACGCGCGGCCGCGGGCAGCCCGGGGGTTGCGGCGGAGCCGGCGGCGCTGGGCGCGTCGCCTAGCAGCCGGGCGCTGCGCTCGGGCGCCGAGCGTGACGGGCACCGAGGCGTTCATCTTGTCCCACCACAGGTGGACGGTGAAGCCCTTGTCGGTGACGTCGGCGAAGCCCCAGCTCAGCTCCTCGAGCGAGAACGGGATCTCGGCGACCTGCATCGGCACCCGCAGCGACGTCGTTCTTGGCGTCGTAGCCGTAGGCGCCCCAGATCTCGGTCTTGTTGGTCGGGTCGTACTTCAGCTGCGGCTTGTGGTTGGACACGATCAGCGTCCAGGCGCCGGGCTTGAGGTCGATGAACAGCAGGTACTCGCCGGGGGCGAGAGTCTTGCCGCCGAGGACCAGCGGCGCCTCGGTCTTGAGCCGCGTCGACACGTCGGCGCCCGCGCGCCACACCGGCGCTCCGGCATTCAGCTTGGTGGCGTAGGCGTCACCGGTGCCGAACAGCTCGCGCCCGCGCTTGAGCGGCCGGCTGTACTCGATGGACACCCACTTGCCGCCCTTGTAGACCTGCCGCTCGCGGCCGTTGGGCGTCTCTTGCTCGTCTCCCACTTGCCGCCGACTTCGATTTCGGCGGAGCCCGGCGTGCTCGCGGGGCGGCCCGGCATCTGCGCCGACAGGGCGGCCCCGGCGAGCACGGTCGTACACAACACGGTGGTCAGCAATCGCATGCGATCTCCTTCTGCAGATCTCCCGATGAGGGAATGGGTGATTCTATCTTCGACAGTCTCTCCGGCGCGTCACGCCCGGATGGTAGGATGTGACGAAGGCATGACGGGCACTTCGGGGTCTGACCGAGGAGGGCGCGCGATGACCGTCATCGCGCCTGGCATACGGTTCCTGGATCTCCGGTTCCAAGGCTCGCCGCAGGTCGTCGCGACGGGCGTCCTCGAAGGCCCGGCCAGCGTGTCGCCCTGATCGATCCCGGTCCGACCAGCACCCTCGACGAGCTGCGCGCGCAGCTGGCGCTCGGCGGCCTGAGCCTGGGCGACGTCGAGGCGATCCTCCTCACCCACATCCACCTCGATCACGCGGGCGCCTGCGGCACCATCCTCCGCGAGCATCCGGGCATCACCGTCTACGTCCACGAGCGCGGCGCGCCGCACCTGATCGACCCGGAGAAGCTGCTTAACAGCGCCACTCGACTCTACGGCAGCAAGATGGATCGGTTGTGGGGCGCATTCGAACCGGTTCCCCAGGCCAACATCCGGGCTCTGGCGGGCGGTGAAACGGTCACCGCCGGCGGCCACACGCTGCAGACGGCCTACACGCCGGGCCACGCCTCGCACCACATCGCCTACTACGACGAGCCGAGCCGGATCGCCTTCGTCGGCGACGTCGCCGGCGTGTCGATCCCGCCGGCGCACGTCATCGTGCCGCCGACGCCGCCGCCCGACATCGACATCGAGGCGTGGGAAGCGAGCGTCGAGAAGGTCCTCGCCTGGCATCCGGAAGCGCTGTTCCTGACGCACTTCGGCCTCAAGTCGAACCCGGCGATCCACCTGCAGGAGCTGATCGAGCGGCTGCGCATCTGGGCCCGGCTGGTCAAGGACCTGATGGCCGACGAGCCGAACCCGGACGTGCGGCGGGCCAAGTTCGCACGCCAGGTCGACCTCGAGCTGCGGCGTACGGTGTCCCCCGCCGAGGTGATCCGCTACGGCCTGGCGGTGGCCGCCGACCAGAGCTACAACGGCCTCGAGCGCTACTGGACGAAGAAGGCCGAGCGCGCCGGCCGCAGCTAGGCAGCGCCAATCGCTGCCGGCGGATTTCCCGGGCGCTGCGCGGACTAGAATCCGTCCATGGCCTCGTCCGCGACCGCCCTCTACGAGAAGCTCGGCGCGTTCTACCTCGGCAAGCCGTTCGACCTGGCGACGAACACGCTGGGCACCGAGCCGGTCCTCTACGACTCGAAGGACCTCGTCACCCACGCGGTGATCGTCGGCATGACCGGCAGCGGCAAGACCGGCCTGTGCCTCGTCGCTGCTCGAGGAAGCGGCGATCGACGGCATCCCGGTCGCTCGTCATCGACCCGAAGGGCGACCTCGGCAACCTGCTCCTGACGTTTCCCGACCTGGCGGCCGCGGACTTCGCGCCGTGGGTCGATCGCCGACGAAGCGCCGCGCGCAGGGCATCACCGTCGACGCATTCGCCGAGCAGGAAGCGGCGACCTGGAAGAAGGGCCTCGCGGCGTGGGGTCAGGACGGCGAGCGCATCGCCGCGCCTGCGCGACGCCGCCGACTTCACGCATCTACACGCCGGGCAGCCGCGCCGGGCGTCCGGTGTCGATCCTCGAGTCGTTCGCCGCGCCGCCGAGCCGAGCGCGAGGACAGCGAGCTGATGGCGCGAGCGGTCGACGACGACGGCGACCAGCCTGCTGCGCTGCTCGGCGTCGACGCCGATCCGGTGCAGAGCCGCGAGCACATCCTGCTGTCGGCGATCCTGAACGACGCGTGGGCAAGGGCGAGGACCTCGACCTGGCGGCGCTGATCCACCGCATCCAGAAGCCGCCGTTCACGCGCGTCGGCGTGCTCGACCTCGAGTCGTTCTATCCGGAGAAGGATCGCTTCGCGCTCGCGATGCGCCTCAACAGCCTGCTGGCGGCGCCGGGCTTCGCGCTGTGGCTGGAAGGCGAGCCGCTCGACATCGCCAAGATGCTCTACACGCCGGAGGGCAAGCCGCGCGTCGCGATCGTCTCGATCGCGCACCTCGACGACCGGAGCGCATGTTCTTCGTGACGCTGCTGCTGAATCAGCGTCGTCGCTGGATGCGCGCGCAGTCGGGCACGTCGAGCCTGCGCGCGATGCTCTATCATGGACGAGGTCTTCGGCTACTTGCCGCCGGTCGCCAATCCGCCGTCGAAGCAGCCGCTGCTGCTGCTGCTGAAGCAGGCGCGCGCCTTCGGCCTCGGCGTGGTGCTGGCGACGCAGAACCCGGTCGACCTCGACTACAAGGGCCTGTCGAACGCCGGCACGTGGTTCATCGGCCGGCTGCAGACCGAGCGCGACAAGGCGCGCCTGCTCGACGGGCTCGAAGGCGCGCTGCGGGCCAGGGCGCAGACGTTCGACCGCGGCGAGACCGAGCGCATCCTGTCCTCGCTGCAGAAGCGCACGTTCTTCCTGCACAACGTGCACGAGGACGCGCCCGGTGATCTTCCAGACGCGCTGGGCGATGTCGTACCTGCGCGGGCCGCTGACGCGGGAGCAGATCAAGCTGCTGCAGCCGCCGCCGGCGGTTCCGCCCGCCGCGGTCGCCGCGGCCCACGCGGGTGCGCCGCCGCCGATGCCCGCCAAGCGAGCGGCCGCGGCGCCAGCCGGCCCGTCGGCGGAGCGCGGCGTCGGCCGGCTCGGTGCCCTCGGCGCCGCCGGTGCTGCCGCCGCAGGTCGAGCAGTTCTTCGCGCCGGCCCGGGCCGGTGCGACGACGCTCGACTACGAGCCGATGCTGTTCGCCAAGGCGTCGGTGCGCTTCGTCGACGCGAAGCGCGGCGTCGACGTCGGCGCGGGACGTCACCAAGCTGGTGCCGTTCGGCTCCGGCGCGGTCGTCGTCGACTGGGCGTCCGCCGAGGACACCGACATCGACGCCGGCCGACCTCGAGACGGCGCCGGCCGGTCCGGCGACGTTCGGGCCGCTGCCGCCGGCCGCGGCCAAGGCCGACGAGCTACGCGACCTGGACCAAGGATTTCGCCCGCTGGCTGCAGCAGGAGCAGGTGCTGCCGCTCCTCTTCGACGCGGCGACCGAGCTGTCCTCGCAGCCCGACGAGACCGAGGCGGCGTTCCGCGCCCGCGTCAAGCTGGAGGACCGCGAGGCGCGCGACGCGGAGAAGGAGCGGCTGCGGCAGAAGTACGCCGCCGAAGGTCGCGACGCTGACCGAGCGCATCCGCCGCGCCGAGCAGGCCAAGCAGGTGCAGGAGCAGCAGGCGTCCGAGGCCAAGATGTCGACCGGCATCTCGGTGCTCGGCACCATCGCCGGCGCGCTGTTCGGGCGCAAGGCGATGAGCATGGGCACGCTCGGCAAGGCGACGACCGCGGCCCGCGGCATGGGCCGCACCATGCGCGAGTCGGGCGACGTGGCCCGCGCCAGCGAGACGCTCGAGACCTACAAGGCGCAGCTCCAGGAGCTGGAGCACGACATCGAGGCCGAGATCGCCGGCCTCGAGGCCGGCGCCGCCCCGCCGACCCGCGCCTTCACGCCGATCGAGATCCGCCCCGAAGAAGACCCACGTCGTCCCCGAGCGCGTCGTCCTCGTCTGGCGGCCGTAAGACGAGCCGGGCTCCGAGCCGGGCCTCGACCCGGAGAGGCTGCCGATTCTGCGCACGCGGCCCGCGTGAGCCGCTTGGCGACGCCGTAGACCGGCTTGTCACATGGCGCGGCGTGCCTCGCCGCGCACGCGCTATCGTCGCGGCATGACTGTCTCCACGTTCGCTGTCGCGACGCTTCTTGCTGCGGCCGCCGTCCAGGGCGGGCCGGGGATCGACCTGTCGAAGGTCGAGCTGAAGAACGCCAAAGTCGAAGTCGTGACCTGGAAGGGCTCGCCGGCGATCAAGGTCGTGCAGGAGGAGATGACCCAGGACGGCGCCCTGATCATCAAGGACAGGGCCTTCCACGACGGCACGATCGAGGTGGACGTGGCCGGTCTGCCGGGCGCGCGGGCCAACGAGGCGGCGCGCGGCTTCATCGGTGTCCGGTTCCGCATGCAGGCCGACGGGAAGATGGAGACGTTCTACGTCCGGCCGACGAACGGCCGCGCCGACGACCAGCTGCGCCGCAATCACACCGTGCAGTACACCTCCGAGCCAGACTGGCCGTGGTTCCGCACCCGCAAGGAGACGCCCGGCCTCTACGAGACCTACGCCGACATGGAGGCGGGGGAGTGGGTGCACCTGAAGATCGTGGTCCGCGGCGCCGACGCGCAGATCCACGTCGGCGGCGCGACCCAGCCGTCGATGCTGGTCAAGGGGCTGAAGCTCGGCGACGTCACCGGCGGCGTCGCGCTGTTCATCGGCCCCGGCACCGACGGCTACTTCAAGAATCTGCGGATCAGCGCCGACTGAGGCGAGCCGGGCCTCGACCCGGGAGACGCCGCAGTTTCTGCGACCCTCGACGTCGTGCTGGCACCTGCCCTCCATCCGGTGGCACAATGGAGGATAAATGGAGGAATGGTGATGGCGACGCTGAACGTGAAGAACCTGCCCGACGCGCTCTACAAGAAGCTGCAGGCTCGCGCCAAGCGGGAGCACCGGTCGGTCGCGCAGGAAGTGACCCACCTGTTGTCGCAGGCGCTCGATCGCCCCAAGCCCGTGTCCATCCTCGATCTGAAGGGACTGGGCCGCGATGAATGGCGGGGAACGAGCGCGACGGCTCACGTCGACGACGAGCGCGACTCGTGGGACTGATCGAGCGGATCGGCCCGGGTCCCATCGCAGTCGATACGTCGATCTTCATCTATTGGATCGAGGAACATGCGGTCTACCTGCCGGAAATCGAGCCGCTGTTCGAGCAGGCGGCCGCCGGCCGGCGCGAGCTGGTGACGTCGAGCCTGACGCTGCACGAGCTGCTGGTCGTCCCGTATCGGAGCGGCAATCGCCGATTGGCTGCTCAGTACGAAGCCGTCCTGACGCAGGCCCGCGGCATCAGGATGATCGACATTTCGCTGGAACACCTCCGCCTCGCCGCCCAGCTTCGGGCGGCCGCGAAGATCAAGACGCCGGACGCGCTGCAGCTCGCTACCGCCATCGAGCAACGCTGCCCTGTCTTCTTGACCAACGATCGGCGTCTACCGGAGGTAGCGGGCCTGCGCGTCGTCGCGCTGGCAGCGGCTTAGGTCGGCTGGTCCTGGCGAGGCGTGCGACCGCCTCCACCTCGCAGTGTCTGCGAGTTGCTCGGAGCATGCCGGGAGCACGCTCCGAGTAAGATCGGCGGATGGCCGTCCCCGCCGCCGTCAACGAGCCCGTCCGCAGCTACGCTCCCGGATCCCCGAGCGCGCCGAGCTCGAGTCGCGCCTCGCCTCGATGGCGCAGGAGCGCGTCGAGATCCCGGTCGTCATCGGCGGCGAGCGCATCCGACCGGCCTGATCGAGCACGTCGTGATGCCGCACGACGCACGGGCACGTGCTCGCCGACTGGCACCGGCGCCACGCCCGAGCTGGTCGAGCAGGCGATCGCGGCGGCGTGCCGAGGCGCAGCGCGACTGGGCGAACTGGCCCTGGGAGGACCGCGCCGCGGTGTTCCTCAACGCCGCCGAGCTGCTCGCGACCACCTGGCGCTCGACGATCAACGCGGCGACGATGCTCGGCCAGTCGAAGACCGCGCACCAGGCCGAGATCGACGCGGCGTGCGAGCTGATCGACTTCCTGCGCTTCAACGTCGCCTTCGCCGAGCAGATCTACGGCGAGCAGCCGATCAGCGACCGCGGCATGTGGAACCAGCCTCGACTACCGGCCGCTCGAGGGGTTCGTCTACGCGATCACGCCGTTCAACTTCACCGCGATCGGCGGCAACCTGTCGACGGCGCCGGCGCTGATGGGCAACACGCGTGGTGTGGAAGCCGGCCGCGTCGGCGATGCTGTCGGCGTGGTACATCATCCGGCGTCCTCGAGGAAGCCGGGCTGCCGCCGGGCGTGATCAACTTCGTCCCCGGCGACCCGCGTCGAGATCTGCAACCTGGCGCTGGCGCAGCCGCGACCTCGCCGGCGTCCACTTCACCGGCAGCACCGCCGTCTTCAACAGTCATGTGGAAGACGATCGGCGAGCACATCGGCGACTACCGCAGCTACCCGCGCATCGTCGGCGAGACCGGCGGCAAGGACTTCATCGTCGCGCACCCGTCGGCGGATCCCGAGGCGCTCGCCGTCGCCATCGTGCGCGGCGGCTTCGAGTACCAGGGCCAGAAGTGCTCGGCGGCGAGCCGCGTCTACGTGCCGCGCTCGCTGTGGCGCGAGGTCCGCGATCGCACGCGTCGGCATGATCGAGCGATCCGCGATGGGCGACGTGCGCGACTTCCGAACTTCATGGGCGCGGTGATCGACCAGAAGGCGTTCGATCGAGATCAGCGAGCTACCTCGAGCTGGCGCGCGCAGTCGGCGACGGTCGTCGCCGGCGGCAAGGCCGACGCGTCGACCGGCTACTTCGTCTCGCCGACGCTGGTCGAGACGCAACGACCGGCGACCACCGCCTGCTGCGCGAGGAGATCTTCGGCCCGGTCGTGACCGTGCATCGTCTACGACGACGGCCAGTACAGCGACGTGCTGTCGCTGATCGATCGGACGTCGCCCTACGCGCTGACCGGCGCGGTCTTCGCGCGCGACCGCGTCGCGATCCGCGAGGCGCTGACCACGCTGCGCCACGCCGCCGGCAACTTCTACATCAACGACAAGCCGACCGGCGCGGTCGTCGGGCAGCAGCCGTTCGGCGGCGCCCGCGCCTCCGGCACCAACGACAAGGCCGGCTCGAAGCTCAACCTGCTGCGCTGGACCAGCCCGCGCACGATCAAGGAGACGTTCGTGCCGCCGACCGACTACCGCTATCCGTTCATGGGGCCTGCCTGATGCCGACGCCGCTCGCCCGACCCCGTTCCGTCGCCGGACAAGGTCAACATCGCCGACAAGCTGGCCCGCTTCTCCGATCACTTCCAGCCCAAGATCGTCGGCGAGCTGAACGGCCAGCACGTCAAGCTGGTGAAGTTCCAGGGCGAGTTCGTCTGGCACTCGCACGAGGCCGAGGACGAGATGTTCCTGGTGCTGCAGGGCGCCTTCGACATGCAGTTCCGCGACAAGACGGTGCGGGTCGGCGAGGGCGAGTTCCTGGTCGTGCCGCGCGGCGTCGAGCACTGCCCGAAGGCCGAGGCCGAGGTGTCGCTGATGCTGTTCGAGCCGGCCGGCACGGTGAACACCGGCACCGCCGGCGGCGAGATGACCGTCGCCGGAGCCCGAACGACTCTGAGATCCCGACGCGCAGACCGGTGCGCCGGGACCGTCGGAAGACCCGCCGGCCGCCCTGACGCGCGGCCCGGCCCTGAGGGTAGAATCGGGCCTCCATGAGCTCCGGCGCCGCCATCGACTCGGTCAATCGCCGTACCATGAGCCCGGTCGTCGCCGACTACGGCTGGCGCGACGACCTGCACGAATCCGAGCTGCGGCGCTCGGCACCGTCGTCGAGCGCGTCAAGGGCGAGCGCATCCTCGACCTCGGCGTCGGCGCCGGCCGGACCGTCAAGGGGCTGCGCCAGATCAGCCCCGACTACATCGGCGTCGACTACGTGCCCGAGATGGTCACCTATTGCCGCAGCGTTTTCCCGGCGTCCGGTTCGAGCAGGCCGATGCGCGCGCCATGCCGCAGTTCGCCGACGCGTCGTTCGACCTCATCGTCTTCTCGTGCAACGGCATCTGCATGGTCGATCACACCGGTCGCCTCGGCATCCTGCGCGAGGTGCGGCGCCTGCTCGCGCCCGGCGGCACTTCGTCTTCTCGACGTCGAATCGCAACGATCCCGACGCCGGCCGGTTCCTGTGGCCGGACTTGAAGATGACGACGAATCCCGTCCGGCTGGCGGTGCGTCGGCCCGTTTCGTCGGCACGCGGCCTATCGCCCTCAACCGCTGGCGGTTCAAGCCGTCCGAGGTCCGAACCGACGACTACGCCATCCTGAACGACCGGTCCCACCACTTCCGGACGATGAACTACTTCATCACCCTCGACCAGCAGGGCGGCAGCTGCGCGAGCTCGGTTTCCCCGCCCTCCGGGTCTTCGACGAGCTCGGCCGGCGCATCGAGCACGATACGACCCACGGCACGATGGCCTTCGCTGGCGCCCCCCGCGGCCGAACGTGAGCACTGGTACGCGATCGCTACCGCCATGGACCTCGCAGCTGTCTGCGCCCCGCGTCGCTCGCTTCGCCGCAGCTGACCCTGGTCGCCCAGTCAGCCACCGACGCGCCACGATCGTCTGACCAGCGCGGTGGCGCCAGCGGCGCGACGGCTCCGTCGACGCACGCGCAGTCTGCCCGGCCCTCGCGCCGTCTGACGCCGTCGACTGCGGTCCGCGCCGCGCGACCGTCGGTGTCCGCCTCGTCCAGCTCTCGAACGTGCCACCCGCCGTGGCGGGCTTACCGTCGCGCTCGCTCCGGCGTGCCGGCCCGTCGCGAGCCCCACCTCGGTCCACGTCGGCGCCCGTCACGCGCGTCCGGGCCCGACTCGTGGCACACTTAGAGGCGATGGCGCGAGTCAACTATTCGTTCGAGAAGCGGAAGCGCGAGCTGGACCGGAAGTCGAAGAAGGCTGCCAAGGCCGAGCAGCGGGCCAAGGAAGGCGGCAGCCGTGCCAACGACGGCGTGCCCCTCGAGCCGCTCACCGGCCCGGTCATTCCCAACTACGCCGACGAAGACGCGAAGGACGAGCCGCACCCCCAAGCCCTGATCCGCCGGCCTCGCGCGCGCCCGGCCGTGGCGCGCCTCGCGGCTACTGCCGCGACAGCGCGACCAGCGGGCTCACCTTGGCGGCGCGCCGGGCCGGCCCCCAGCAGGCGACGAACGACGTGGCGCCGAGGACGCCGATGGCCGCCGCCATCACCAGCGGATCGAGCGCGCCGACCCCATAGAGCTGCGACGCGATGGCGCCGCGGAGCGCCACGGCGCCGCCGAGCCCGATGGCCAGGCCGACCAGCACCAGCGAGCCGCCTTCGCCCAGCACCAGCCGGACGATGCCGCCGGCGTCGCTGCCCAGCGCCATGCGGATGCCGATCTCGCGGGTCCGCTGGCTGACGTGGTAGGCGAGCACGCCATAGAGGCCGATCGACGCGAGCAGCAGCGCCACCGCGCCGAAGCCGAGCGACAGCAGCATCGGCGCGCGGCGCGGGTTGAGCGACTTGTCGATGCGGGCCGACATCGTGAAGACGTCGGTCATCGGCACGTCGGGATCGATCTCGGCGAGGGCCCGGGTGACTGCCGCCTGCGTCGCCGCGAGGTCGCCCTTGCTGCGGATCGCGAGGCCGATGCCGCGCGATTCGTGCTGGGACATCACCGCGTAGAAGGCGCCGGCGCGCGCCGTCTCGCCGCCCTCGACGAGCCCCTTCATCTTGACCTCGCCGACGACGCCGACGACGGTCATCCAGGTGACCTTCGGGCCGGGCCGGGCCACGTCCTCGGGCGAGTCCGGCAGGTAGACGCGCTTGCCGACCGGATCCTGGTTCGGCCAGAACTTGCGCGCCAGGTTCTCGTCGACGATGACCGACTTCGGCGCGTCGGCGGTGTCGGACGCGTTGAAGAAGCGGCCGCTCTTCAGGCGCATCTTCATCGCCTCGATGTAGCCGGGCGAGACGTAGAGCTGGTTGGGTGAGACACCGACTCGCCCGGCTTCGGCGTGTAGCCTTCCGGGATGACCACCGTGCTGCTGCCGTCCCAGCTGAACGGCAGGAAGCTGCTGGCGCCGGCCGCCTCGACGCCGGGCAGCGCGCGGATCCGCGTCAGCACGCGATCGGTGTAGGCGCGCCGGTGCGGCGTCGTCCTTGTAGCGCGTCGCGAGCGGGTTGAGGCGGCCGGTCAGGACGTTCTCGGCGACGAAGCCGGGATCGACGCCGAGCAGCCGCTGGAAGCTGGCCAGCAGCAGGCCGGCGCCAATCAGCAGCACGAAGGCGAGCGCGACCTGCGCGACGACGAGCGAGCGGCGGACCACCTTCGACGTGCGGCCGGCGGTGCCGGAGCGGCCTTCCTCGCGCAGCACGTTGCTCAAGTTGACGCGGGCGAGCTGCAGCGCCGGCCCGGCGCCGACGACGATGCCGAGCAGGATCGCCGGCGCCAGCGTCACCGCCAGCACGACGCCGTCGATGCTGATCTCGTGCGCGCGCGGCAGGTCGGTGAAGCCGATCCACTCGATGGCGCTGAGGCTGAGGAAGCCGAGGCCGATGCCCAGCCCGGCGCCGATCAGCGTCAGCAGCGTCGCTTCGGTGATCAGCTGCTTGGCGATGCGCCGGCCGCCGGCGCCGATCGCGTTGCGCGTCGCCAGCTCCTTCATGCGGCCGTTGGCGCGGACCAGCGACAGGTTGGCGATGTTGACCGCGGCGATCAGCACCACGAACAGGACGCCGCCCCACAGCATCTGCAGCGCGGAGCGCACGTTGCGCACGAGGTCGCCCTCGAGCGAGTTCAGCTTGGTGTTGTAGCCGACGCTGCGCAGCGGCTCCGCCAGCGCGCCGGCCCGCTCGATGTAGCGGACGTTCTGGGCGTCGAGCTTGGCCTGGGCCCGCTCGATCGAGGCGCCCGGCGCGAGCCGCGCGATCATCTCGTGGTTCTGGCTCCAGCGGCGGTCCTCGGCGAGCTCCTCGGGCGTGAAGGCCAGCGGCGTGAAGACGCGGACCTCGGGGCTGAGGAAGTTGAACGACTCGGGCAGGACGCCGACGACGTGGTAGAGCTCGTCGTTCAGGCGGATCGTCGCGCCCGACGACGCCGTCGAGCCCGCCGGGCTGCCTGGCCGCGAACGACTGGCTGAGGACCGCGACCTTGTGCTTGCCCGGGCGTCCCTTCGTCCTCGCTCAGCAGCCGGCCGCGGATCGGCCGTGGCGCCGAGCGTCCTGGAAGAACGACGGCGTCACGTTCATCGACGAGACCTGCTCGGAGCCGGCGCCCTGGCCGACCTTGAAGCCCCACCACTGGTAGAGCGCGACCGACGAGAAGATGTCGGTCATCCCCCGTCGATCCATGTAGTTGGGGACCGACGTCCCGGCCCGCTCGACGCCGGCGCCCGGGAAGCCGTCGAACGACGACACCAGCCGGCTCGACTCGGGGTAGGGCAGCGGCCGCTGCAGGACCGAGCGGACCACCGTGAAGATCGCGGTGTTCGCCCCCAGGCAGATGGCCAGCGTCAGGATGACGGCGGCGGCGTAGGCGCGGTCCTTGCGCAGCACGCGCAGGGCGAACAGCAGATCCTGGCGGAATACGTCCATGGATCCCTCTAACGAGAGCGGTGGAGCGGAGGTTCCCGGTCCCCGACTTTGATACGCTACCCGCCATGCTCACGAGTGCACGCGGTGCGAGCGCCGTGTTCGGCGTGGCGCGCTGCTGGTCGCGGCGGCGGCACCGTCCGCGCAGGCGCAAGCTCCCGCTGCCGGCGCCGTCGACGTCACGACCGACCTCGACTACGTGCCGACCGCCGAGTACGCGGCCAGAAGGACCGGCTGGACGTCTACGCGCCGGCCGGGCGCCAAGGGCGCGCCGGTCGTCGTCTCGATCCACGGCGGCGCGCTGCGCGAGGGCGACAAGTCGAAGGAAGGCCTTCGTCGGCCACCTCCTGGCCAAGGCCGGCTTCGTGGCGGTCGTCATCAACTACCGGCTGTCGCCGGGCGTGATGCACCCGGCCCACGTCGAGGACGCCGCGCACGCGGTGGCCTGGGCGCGGACGCACGCCGCCGAGTACGGCGGCGATCCGCAGAAGCTGTTCGTCATCGGCCACTCGGCCGGCGCCTACCTCGCGGCGCTGCTCGCGACCGATCCGAAATACCTGGCCGCCTACCAGATGTCGGCCAAGGACCTGAAGGGCGTGGTGCCGGTCAGCGCGTTCTTCTACGTCGATCGCACCGGCGTCGCCCCGGATCGGCCGAAGGACGTGTGGGGCACCGATCCCGCGGCGTGGAAGTCGGCGTCGCCCGCCGCCTACCTGCGCAAGGACGCGCCGCCGATGCTGCTGCTCTACGCCGACGGCGACGCCGACTGGCGCCGCCAGCAGCAGGCCGACTTCCAGACCGACATGAAGAAGGCCGGCGCGTCGAACATCGAGACGCGGATGATCACGGGTCGCGACCACTCCAGCATCTGGGGCCGGATGAAGAACGCGAACGACGAGACCGCCGCCGCCATCATCGCGTTCATCAAGGCTCATTGATGCGATTGCACGGAATCCCGTTCGAAGCCACCGACTGGTCGACCATCCCCGCGAGCGAGCACCCCGGCATCATCGGCGTCGCCCTGTGGCGCACGCAGCAGTTCGGCGAAGTCCGCGTCCGCATGGTCGAGTACTCGCCCGGCTACGTCGCCGACCACTGGTGCGAGAAGGGCCACATCGTGCTGTGCCTCGAGGGCGAGATCCACACCGAGCTCGAGGACGGCCGGATCGTCGTGCTGAAGCCGGGCATGAGCTACCAGGTCGCCGACGGCGAGGAGCCGCACCGCTCGCGCACCGCGAACGGCGCCCGCCTGTTCATCGTCGACTGATGCGATGGCCTCGCGCGACGAGATGCGGCGGATCGCTGCCGAGTCGCTCGCGCAGGGCGATGCGACCGGCTGGTTCGAGCGTTTCTATCAGCAGGCCGGCGGCGACTGGGATCGGGTGCCGTGGGCCGATCGGCGCCCCAACCCGTATCTGGTCGCCTGGCTGCGCACCTTCAGCGCGGCGCCGATGCGCAAGCGCTGCCTCGTCGTCGGCTGCGGCCTCGGCGACGACGCCGAGGCGCTCGCCTCCGCCGGCTTCGAGGTCACCGCCTTCGACATCGCGCCGACGGCGATCGCGGCGGCGCAGCGCCGCTTCCCGCGATCCGGCGTCGACTACGTGGTCGCCGACATCCTGCAGCCGCCGCCGGCGTGGACGGCGGCGTTCGACCTGGTCTTCGAGGCGTTCACGCTGCAGGCGCTGCCGCTCGACGCGCGGCGGGCCGCGATGCAGTCGATCGCGGCGCTGGTCGCCCCGGGCGGCCGCGTCTTCGTGCTGTGCCGCGCCCGCGAGGCCGACGAGCCGCTCGGCGAGCTGCCGTGGCCGCTGTCGCGCGAGGAGCTGACGGCCTTCGAGGACGGCCGGCCTGCGCGCGACGTCGGTCGACGTCGTGCTCGACGACGAGACGCCGCCGGTCCGACGATTCCGCGCGTTCTTCGATCGACTGGAGGCCTGACGTGACGATCCTCCGCCGAGCGATGGTGATGCTGACCTGCGCCGCGGCGCTCGTCGCGCTGACGCCGGCCGTGGCGTGCGCAGCGGCCTCGGCCGCCGGCCGCCCGCCGTCGGCGGCCGCGCGGCCAGACCCCGGCCGCGGCCCTGCAGGCCTGGGTCGACGCCTTCAACAGCCGCGATCCGAAGCGGATCGTCGCCCTCTACGCGCCGACGGCGGTGTTCTGGGGCACGACGGCGAAGACGATCGCGACGACGCCCGAGCAGATCTGGGACTACTTCAAGGACGCCGGCCAGCGGCCGTCGACGCGGGTCACCATCGACTCGACGCACGCGCGCGTCTTCGGCGACGTCGCCGTCATCAGCGGCGCCTACACGTTCGCCGACGTGCAGAACGGCGTCGCCAGCAACGTCCGGCCGGCGCGCTACACGATCGTGCTCCAGCGGATCGGCGGAGCCTGGCTCATCGTCGATCACCACTCGTCACGCGTTCCGCAGCCCTGAGCGATGGCCGGCCCGCGCGGGCGCCGGCGTCTACTTCGCGCGCGAGTCGAGCCAGCCGGCGCGCATCTTCAGCTCTTCGGGCGTCGGCGTCTCGCCCACGCTCTCGCGCGTCACCAGCGTCCGCGTCGGATGCCGCGCGCAGCGCGATCGTCGCCTTCCGCGGCTTGCCGTGCCGCAGGTAGGCGACCTCGAGGCGATCGCCGGGCTTGGCGGCCTCGACGATCGTCGTGACCTCGCCGCTCGAGCGCACGTCCTTGCCGCCGATCGACACCAGCACGTCACCCTCGCCGAAGCCGGCGTCGTAGGCCGGCGTGCCCATGGCGGCGGCGCCGGTGACGTGGACGCCGTCGGAGCCGGACGTCATCGGCAGTTCACCCATCCAGGCGCGTCCGGGATAGATCGGCCGCCACAGCAGGCCCATGCGCCGCAGCAGCATCCCGTACTCGACCAGCTCCGGCCCGTCGACGTAGCGCTCGAAGAACTCGCGCGCGAACGACACGCTGCCGCTGACCTCGGCCAGCGTCGTCTGCAGATCGGCGGCCGTGTAGGGCGTGGCGACGACGCCCGGAGGCCCCGGCGTCCGGCCGTACTTGGTCCACAGCGCCTTCATGTAGTCGTCGAGCGTGACCCGTGCCGTCGGTGCGATCGCGCAGCTCGAGGTCCAGGCCGAGGGCGATCGCCGCCCCGAACGTGTAGTAGGAGAGATAGGTGTTGCCCCAGTTGGTCGGATCGACCGAGCAGGCGGCGTCGACGAACGCGGCGAGGCGGCTCATCTCCGGCGCGGAGCGGACGCGCCGCCCGGCCGAGGCGTTCACGGCGTTGATGGCGGCGCTGGCGGCGCGCAGGGCGTCCTCCGGCTGGCCGAGGGCGCGGGCGAGAATCAACGGGCCGTAGTACTGGGTGAAGCCTTCGCCGACCCACAGCTCGGACGAGACGTTGGCGTCGTCGAAGTCGAACGGCTCGAGCGAGCGCGGCCGGATGCGCTCGACGTTCCAGGCGTGGAAGAACTCGTGCGACACCGTACCGAGGAGCGGGCGGTCGGCGGTTGCCAGGCTGGCCGGCGCCGTGACCACCGTGCTGTTGCGATGCTCCATGCCGTCGCCGCCGGCGCCCGGCGCGTAGGTCGCGAGGAACGTGTAGTGCCCCGGCTCGAACGCCGGCAGCTCGCCGAACACGGCCCGGGCTTCGCGCACGACCTTCTCGATGCTGGTCAGGTAGCGATCGGCCTCGGCATCGGTGCCGTCGTGGCGCAGCGCCAGCCGGATCGTGGTCGGCGGCGCGCCGGCCGCCGCGGTCCGTCCGATCTGGAACGAGCGCACCGTCTGCGGCCCGAACTGGATCGGGCTGTCGAGGAGATAGGCCAGGTTCGGCGCGGTGAAGACGAGCGGGTCGCCGGTGGCGTAGAGCTGCGAGGCCACCGTCCACGCCACGTCGGGCGGCGGCACGAACGTCAGCCGCGACGGCCGCGATTCCATCGACTTGGCCCACATCAGCACCGCCGGGGCGTTGAGGTGCGCCTGCGTCGCGTCGATGCCGGCGTAGGTGCCGTCGATGCGGTCGCCGAACAGCCGGTAGCGCAGCCGCACCGTGCCGCCGTGCCCCTTCACCTGCCAGACGTGCAGGTTCGGGCGCGTCGGCGTCAGCGGTCGCCCGGCGCCGTCGCTGAGCTGCACGTCGAACACGTTCTTGGCGAACTCGTGCAGCGCGTAGCGGCCGGGCGAGCTCCGGCTCATGTGGATCTCGAGCGGATCGGCCGTGACCTCGGTGAAGACCACCTCGACGTCCACGACGTGGCGGACGTAGTCGGCGAACGACAGGCGGTACTCGACCGGGGCCTGGGCCCGGGCCACCGTGACGGTGAGGAGGACGGCGGCGACCGCGAGAGCGGTGATCCGGAGCGGACGGGGCATGCCGAAGTCTAGCAGCGCGTGTTGGACGTCCCGCTGCATGTCGACGGGCGATCCACCGCGGATATGATGCTCGTTCCATGCACCCGCCTGCCGGCCCCGTGCCGTTGCCGCCCGACGCGATCAGCGCGCTGTCGCGCGGCCGGCTGATCGATGCGATCAAGGCGACCCGCCTGGCGAGCGGGCTGGGCCTGAAGGAGTCGAAGGACGCCGTCGAGGCCTACCTCGCCCAGCATCCGAACCTGAACCGGCAGTATCAGGACGCGACGCAGCGCTCGCGGGGGCCGCTGCGATGGCTGGTGCTGGCCATCGTGCTCGTCGCGGCCGTCGCCGCCTATCTCGCGTTCTCTCAGGGGCAGTGAAATCCATGAACGACGGCGTGCCCGCGCGGACACCACCGGCGCTGTCCGCAATCGAGGCGGACACCGCGCGTCTCGGCTTCTCGATGGCCTCGGAGCCGAAGACCGGCGCCCTCCTGGCGGCGCTGGCCGCGGCCAAGCCCGGCGGCCGGCTCCTCGAGATCGGCACCGGCACGGGCATCGGCACGGCGTGGCTGCTCTCCGGCATGGACGCGTCGGCGCGGCTGGACACCGTCGACACGGATCGCGCCGTCGTCGACGTGGCGCAGCGACATCTCGGCGACGACGCCCGCGTCGCCTTTCGCCTCGAGGACGGCGCGGCGTTCCTGGCGCGTGCCGATCCCGACACCTACGACCTGGTCTACGCCGACGCCTGGCCGGGCAAGTTCACGCACCTCGACGCGGCCCTGGCGTGCCTGCGGCACGGCGGCATCTACGTGATCGACGATCTGCTGCCGCAGCCGAACTGGCCCGAGGGCCATGGCGCGAAGGTGGACGCGCTGGTGGCCGATCTCGGTGCGCGTCCCGGCTTCGTGACCGTCGAGGTCGCGTGGGCCTCGGGCGTGATGCTGGTCGTGCGTCAGCCCGACAGCCGGCGCTCCTGATGAGAACGGCGCTGATCGTCGGAGCGGGCATCGGCGGGCTGGCGGCCGGCATCGCGCTGCGCCGCGCCGGCTGGCGCGCCCGCGTCTTCGAACGGGCCGCGGCGCCGCGCGAGCTGGGCTTCGCGCTGAACCTCGCGCCGAACGCCGTCGCTGGCGCTGCGGGCCCTCGGTGTCGCCGATCGCATCGAGGCCGAGGCGCACCGGATGCGGGTCGGCGAGCTGCGGCGGATGGACGGGCGGCCGCTGAAGCGCCTGGACATCGGCGCCTTCGCGCCCGTGACGCCATCGCTGATCGCGCTGCGGCAGACGCTGCACGGCGCCCTCCTCGACGCCACGCCGGCCGAGGATCTCGCGCTCGGCTGCGCCGGCGTCGGCTTCGAGCGCGATGGCGGCCATGTGGTGCTGCTCACGGCGGACGGGCGTCGCGAGCGCGGCGACATCCTGATCGGCGCCGACGGCCTCGGCTCGGCGATCCGGCGTCAGCTGCACCCCGCCGAGCCGCCGCCGCGCGCGAGCGGCCTGTGCGCGGTGCGTGGCGTAGTCCGCGGCGCCACGGATCCGCTGGACGGCCTCAGCGGCACGATCTACCTGGGACGCGGCTGCGAGGCGGCGGCCGTCCGCGCGAGCCCAGACGCTATCTACTGGTTCGTGTCGGTGCGGTCGTCATCGGTCACAGCGGCGGCCGGCGACGCCCCAGCCGTCGCGCGCCAGCTGCTCGACCGCCTGCCGCCGGCCTTCCGCGCGGTCGCCGAACCCACGCTGCCGGCCGATCTACGCTACGACCGATTGGTCGATCGCGATCCGATCGCGCGGTGGGGTGAGGGGCCGGTCACGCTGCTCGGCGACGCGGCGCATCCGATGCTGCCGCAGACGGGACAGGGCGCGGCGCAGGCGCTCGAGGATGCCGTCGCGCTGGGCACGGGTCTCGCGGCGCACGACGCAGGCGCCGCTGCGCTGCGCGACTACGAGCGCACCCGTGGGCTCCGCACCGCGGCCATCGTCAAGCGCGGACGCCGCGTCGCCGCTACCCTCGCGATGGACGGCGCCCTCGTCGACTGGCTGCGCGCGGCCGTGATCCGCGCCACGCCGTCCCGCGTCCTGGTCGGCGCGATGCTGCGCGTCTGACGGCCGGCGTCCTTCGTTACACTGAGCAGCGCGCTGCCGCCGGCCGCGGCGCCGCGCCGCGGTTCCGTCCAGGCCATGCCGATCGTCACCCACAACCCGCCCGGGGTGTTCCCGCCCTACCGCGCCTACAGCCACGCCGTGGAAGTGCGCGGCGGGAAGCGCCTGCTGGTCATCAGCGGCCTGAACGGCTACGAAGCCGACGGCGTGACGATGCCCGAGTCGTTCGAGGCGCAGGCCGCGATCATCTGGACGCACCTGGAGACGATTCTGCGGACGGCCGGCATGGACGTGCACGACCTGGTGTCGATCCGCACCTATCTCGCCGACCCGGCCGACGACGAGGCCAACGTCCGCATGCGGGTCGAGCGCCTGCGCGGGCACGCCCCCGCGTCGACGGTCGTGTGTTGCCGCCTGCTCGACCCACGCTGGAAACTCGAAGTCGAGGCGATGGCCGCGAAGTAGCGCCCGTCCGCCGTCCCGGAGGCCCGCATGCTGAAGCCGCTCGTCGCGCTGGGAATCTCCGTCGGCCTGGTGGCGTCGATCGCGCCGGCCTCGATCACGGCTCCGATCGCCGTCGCGGCGGTGGCGACGCCGAACATCGTCGTCATCTTCGCCGACGACCTGGGCTACGGCGATCTCGGCGCCTTCGGTAGCCCCAACAACCGCACGCCCGCGCCTCGACGCGATGGCGGCAGCGGGGCAGAAGTGGACCAGCTTCTACGTCCAGCCGGTGTGCTCGCCGAGCCGGGCGGCGCTGCTGACGGGCCGGCTGCCGATCCGCAGCGGCATGTACGGCGTCGCCGGCGGCACGGCGCCGAAAGTGCTGCGGGACAACGCGGCGGAGGGTCTGCCGCTCGACGAGATCACGCTGGCCGAGCTGCTGAAGACGCGCGGCTACGTCACCGGGATGGTCGGAAAGTGGCACCTCGGCCACCTGCCGCAGTTCCTGCCGATGGCGCAGGGCTTCGACTCGTGGTTCGGCCTGCCGTATTCGCACGACATGAACATGCGGCCGGAGTTCCGCACCACTCAGGGCGGCGCCCGCAACCCGCGCTTCTACGATCCCAAGCCGGAGTACTGGGACGTGCCGCTGATGCGGAACGGCGACGTGGTCGAGCGGCCGGCCGACCACCGGACGCTGACAGCCCGCTACACCGACGAAGCGGTCCGCTTCATCGGCGCCAACCGCTCCCGGCCGTTCTTCCTCTACCTGGCGCACTCGATGCCGCACGTGCCGCTGGCGCGCTCGACGGCCTTCGTCGATCACAGCGGCGCCGGCATCTACGGCGACGTGATCGAGGAGATCGACGCCAGCACCGGCCGCATCCTCGACGCCCTGGGCAAGGCCGGCCTCGACCGGAAGACGCTCGTGCTCTTCACCAGTGACAACGGACCGTGGCTGCCGTTCGGCGCGCATGGCGGCTCGGCAGGCCCGCTCGCCAACGGCAAGGGCACGACCTGGGAGGGCGGCGTGCGGACACCGGCGATCTTCTGGTGGCCGGGCACGGTGAAGCCCGGCGTCGTCACCGACATCGGTTCGGCGATGGACGTCTTCGTCACCGCCGCCGCCCTTGCTGGGGCGAAGGTGCGGCCCGATCGCCCACTCGACGGCGTCGATCTGCGGGCGCCACTCCTGGGCACCGGTCCGAGTCCGCGGCAACTGCAGTTCTACTACTGGGACGACGAGCTGCGAGCCGTGCGCAAGGGCCGCTACAAGGCGCACGTCATCACCAGCGGCGCCTACGGGCAGTTCGGTGAGCGGCGCGAGCACACGCCGCCGCTGCTGTTCGATCTGGCCGCGGATCCGGGCGAGCGTCAGGACGTGGCCGCCGCGCATCCCGACGTCGTCGCCGACCTGCTGCGCGAGGTCGAGGCCCATCGTCGCGGGCTGACGAAGGGCCCGCCGCTGTTCGACGCGATCGCGCCGCCGCCGCGATGAGGCAACCCTACCTGCCGCCACGGCGCTGCGGACCCGAACCGCGCGTCGGCGTGGCCGTACAATCGCGACAGGCCCACCTGCGGCGCGGAGATGAGACATGGCTGAGTCAGTGCACCTCGATCGCTCCACCAACTTCACGGCCGGCGTGCTCGGCGCGGCGGTCGTCGTCGGTCTCGGCGTCGCCGCCGTCGCCTACAACCGGCAGCGCGCCCACGAGCGGCCGCACGGCCGCGGGGACAAGCTGGCCAGCCTGGCTGCCTACCTCCGCGAGCACCTGACCGGATCGGACGCCGCGATCCAGGTGGTCGGCCGGCTGCGCCTCGTCCACGCCGGCAGCCAGGAGGGCCGCCTGTTCGCCTCGCTCTACGACGAGTTCCGGGAGGAGCGCGACGTCGTCCGCGGCCTGCTCGATCAGATCGATGCGTCGCCACTGTCGGTGAAGCGCCTGGCCGGGCAGGCGAGCGGCGCCGTGCTGAGCCTGTCGGCCGGCGGCGAACGCGGCGATCTGTCGCTGTTCCGCACGCTCGAAGGGCTGTCGGTCGGCGTCCAGGGGAAGCGCTGCATGTGGCGTGCCCTGCAAGCGCTGCTGGGCGATCAGCCGATCCCGAGCGCGCGCAGCCTCGCCGGTCTCGAAGCGATGGCCGTGCGCCAGTGGGAAGCGATCGAGGAGCGCCGCCGAGGCCTGGTGCTCGCGACGTTCCCGGCGCTGCGCCTGTCGCTCGACGACGTGCCGATCGAGTGATGCCGCCGGCGCAAGTCCTGATCCGGCGCGGCGCGGTCGCCGACGCGAGCAGCCTTGCCGCCTTGGCGGCTCGCACCTTTGCCGAGACGTTCGCCGCCACCAACACGCCGGAGGACATGCAGGCCCACCTTGCCCGCGCCTACGGTGTGCCTCAGCAAACGGCGGAGCTCACCAACCCGGACACGGTGACCCTCCTCGCCGAGCGGGACGGCGGCCTGGTGGCCTACGCGCAACTGCGCTGGGTCCCGGCGCCGGGCTGTGTCGAGGCCGCCGACGCCATCGAGTTGCAGCGCTTCTACGTCGAGCGGTCCGCGCATGGATCCGGAGTCGCCCGGCTCCTGATGACGGCGGTCCGGGATGCGGCCGCTGCGGCTGGCGCCCGGCATCTCTGGCTCGGCGTCTGGGAGCACAACCCGCGTGCGATCCGGTTCTACGAGAAGAGTGGCTTCGTCGACGTCGGCAGCCAGGTCTTCGTGCTGGGTGCCGATCGGCAGACGGACCGGGTGATGATCGCGCCCGTCCCAATCCGGTAAAGATCCGGGGCGGATGGGCCGACAGCTGAGGCATGAGCCATGCCCTGCGGCAGTCGGCCCGGATCCGGGCGATCGACTGGCGTGACTTGACCGCGCTGCGACGCTCGGAGCAGGTCCGGGAACTGCTCCTGCCGCTGCCGTTCCTGTTGGCGGCGCGCGGCACCTTCGCGCTCGAGGTGCCGCTGCTGCCGTGGCTTGCGAGCGCCTATTTCTTCCTGGCCGGACTGCGGCTGGTCCACGACACCTTCCACGACAACCTCGCGCTGCCGCGCCGGGCCGGCCACGTGGTCCTGGTCGGGCTCAGCGGCGTGATGCTCGGGTCGATGCACGCTGTCCGCCTCTCCCACCTGCAGCACCACCGGGACTGCCTCGGCCCCGACGACGTCGAAGGGCAGACGGCGCGCCGTACCGCTGTGCGGGCGCTCGGGGCCGGCCTGGCGTTCCCGTTCCGGCTGCACGCCTCGGCCTGGCGGCGTGCCTCGCGAACGGACCGCCGGTTCATCGCCGGCGAGCTGCTGCTGTCGGCGGCGCTCCTGGGCCTGGCCATCGCGCAGCTGTCCGCGCACGTGAGCCACCATGTGGCCCTGATGGTGATCGCGCAGGGACTGACCGGGTTCTTCGCGGTGTGGACCGTGCACCACGACGTCGACGAAGAGCACCAGGTCGCGCGCACGCTCCGGCACCGCGTCAAGAGCGCCTTGGCGCTCGGGATGTTCTTCCATCTCGAGCACCACCTCTTTCCGCGCGTCCCGACCTGCCACCTGCCGCAGCTCGCCGTTCGCCTCGACGCGGCTGCGCCCGAACTCTCGAAGACGACGGTCTATTGAGGGTGCCGGCGCCGGCCCCTCTCATGATCTTCAGGACGCTGGTTCTGGTCTCCGCGCTGATCGCGCCGGCGACCGTCGCCTCACGCATGGCGGAGCACGGCCCGGCGGCCCGCAGCCGGCTGGCGCCGGCGTTCGCGCGGGCCGGCGTCGCCTATCCACCCCGCGTGGTCACGCTGGTCGGGTTGAAGCGCGAAGCACGGCTGGAGGTCTACGCGGGATCGCGGCGGGACGCCCAGGCGTTCATCACGAGCTATCCGATCCTCGCCGCGAGCGGCGGCCCCGGTCCCAAACTGCGCGAAGGCGATCTGCAGGTGCCCGAGGGCGCCTACGGCATCGAGTCGCTGAACCCGAACAGCCAGTTCCATCTGGCGTTGCGGGTGAACTATCCCAACGCCCTGGATCGCCGGCGTGGCGCCGCCGACGGCCGGCCCCGCCTCGGCGGCGACATCATGATCCACGGCAACGCCGTCTCGATCGGCTGCCTGGCGATGGGCGACGCCGTGGCCGAGGAACTGTTCGTGCTGGCGGCCGATGCCGGCCTGCCCGGCATCAAGGTCGTCCTCGCGCCACACGACCTGCGTCGAGAGCCGGCGCCGGCCGGTCCGGGACTACCGGCGTGGGCGCCGTCGCTCTACGCGGAGATCGGCTCGGCGCTGGCGGCGCTGCCGGTGCGGAGACACCGCTGACCTCCGGGACTGCGGCCAGCGCCGCGTGGGATCGCTTCAGCTGGCGCGCAACCAGCGCCACATCTCGGCGAAGGTCGCGCTCTTGCCCTGCATCAGGATGCCGATGCGGAAGATGCGGCCGCCGGCCCAGACGAAGAAAGCCGTCGCCGCCAGCGTCAGGCCGAAGCCGAGCGCGATCTGCCAGGCGGGCGGGGCCGGGGTCAGCGCCAGGCGCAGCGTCATCAGCACCGGCGTCGCGAAGGGCACCAGCGACGCGACGACGGCCAGCGTGCTGCCCGGCGCCCGCAGGATCGGCACCCAGATGAACAGCGGTGACATGAACAGCATCATGCCCGGCGTCATCAGCGCCTGCGCGTCCTTGAGGTCGCTCGACGGCGGCGCCGATGGCGATGAACAGCGAGCCGTAGATCAGCATCGCCAGCACCAGGTAGACGACGAACCAGACGACCTGCATCGCCGACACGGCGTCGCCGTAGCCGTGATACACCGCGAAGGCGTAGGCCCCGGACAGATAGATCACCGACAGCACCATCGACACGCCGACGACGCCGAGCAGCTTGCCCGCCATCAGCTCGAACGGCGACAGCGAGCCGAGCAGCACCTCGCTGATGCGCGTCATCTTCTCCTCCATGACGCTGTTGAGGAGCGGCGACGCCGTCGAGATGACGATGATGAACATCAGCATCATCAGCACCATCGGCGTGACGAAGCTGCGGATCGGATCGGAGACCTTGGCCGGGGCCACGCGGCCGTCGTCGCCGCGGGCCATCAGGCCCAGGCGATCGAGCTGCACGGCCCGCACCACCGCCAGCAGGGTCTGCGGGTCGACATTGGTGCTGCGCAGGCGCTCGGCGATCACCAGTCGCCCGACGACCGCCTCGAGCCAGCGCGGCAGCGGCTGGAAGGTCGGGCTGTCGGTGTAGTAGCGCAGCTTGGGGACGTCCGCGAACAACGCCTTGGGCAGCTCGACGAAGGCGAAGATGTCCTTGTGGCGGACGCGCTCCGAGAGCTCGACGCGGACGTCGTCGGGGCGGCGGCCGGCCGCGACCTTCACTTCCTGCAGCCGGAACCGCGGGCCCTTGATGGTGCCGTCCTTGGCCACCTGCGCCGCATTCCACTGCTCGGCGACCAGCGAGAGCATCGGGTAGAGCCGTCCGGTCTCGTCGACGACGGCGACCTTGCGTTCCAGCTTGTCGACCTCGTCGCCGGCGAACTTCGGCACCACCGCCGAGATGAGGCCCAGCGCCGGCATCAGCAGGACGCCGATGATGAACGCCTTGCTGCGCACCGCCTGCAGGAACTCGGTGACGGCGACCGTCCAGACCTTGCGCACCGAGATCATCGGCCCACCTCCGCGATGGCGCCGGCGTCGGCGCCGGGCTTGGCGATGCGGACGAAGATGTCGTGCAGCGACGGCCGCGTCACCTCGAAGTGGAAGACCTCCGTGCGCGCGACGAGCCGGGCCAGGAACGCCTGCGGATGTCGCCGGTCAGGCGCACCTCCTGGAGGTTGCCGTAGTCGCTGACCGCCTCGACCGCCGGATCGCCGTCGAGGGCGGCCCGGCCCGCCGCGGTGCGCACCCGCACGGTGTCGTGGCCGTAGCGCGCCTGGATCTCGTCGAGCGTGCCGTCGAGCACCTTGCGGCCCTTGAAGATCATGAAGATGCGGTCGCACATCTCCTCGGCCACGCCCATGTCGTGCGTGCTGAAGACGATGGTCGAGCCGCGCTGCCGCAGCTCGAGGACGCTCTCGCGCAGCACGTTGGCGTTGACCGGATCGAGGCCCGAGAACGGCTCGTCGAGGATCACCACCTTCGGCCGCGCGATGACGGTCGCGATCAGCTGCACCTTCTGCGACATGCCCTTGGAGAGCGCCTCGATCTTGTGGTGCCGCCACTTGGCCAGGTCGAGCCGCTCCAGCCAGAAGGTCATCTCACGGTCGATGTCGGCGCTCGTCGCGCCCTTGAGCGCGCCGTAGTAGTGGAGCAGCCGGCCGACCGTCATCTTGCGATAGAGGCCGCGTTCTTCCGGCAGGTAGCCGACGTCGTCGTGCGCCGCCGCCGACCCCGACCGGCCGAGCACGCGGATCTCGCCGCGATCCGGCAGCAGGATGTTCATGATCATCCTGAGCGTCGTCGTCTTGCCGGAGCCGTTCGGGCCGATGAAGCCGTAGATCGATCCCTCGGCGACGCTCAGTGACAGGTCGTCGACGGCCACGTGCGAGCCGAACGTCTTGCTGACGCCGGAGATGTCGATGGCGGCCATGGGCAGTGGGGGACGCTAGCGGGAGGCGTGGAGGACGGCGTCGACCATCGCCGCTTCGGATTGCGCGCCGAGCAGTTCGACGCCGGTGTCGACGACGATCTTCGGAACGCCCGTCACCTTGTATCGGCGGATCAGATCGGGGAACTCGATCACCGAATAGCCCGTCGCGGTGACGAGCGCGCTGGCGGCGGCCAGTCGATGCGCCAGCGCGACGGCCCGCGGGCAGTAGACGCACGTCGGCGTCGAGAACACCTGGATGTGGACCGGGCGGGTGAGCGTCGCGAGGCGGCGCCGGCTGTCGTCGCTCAGGCCGGCGTCGTCGCCGCCGGCGATCAGGATGGCGTCGCCGAGCGCGGTCAACTCGTGCTCGAGCGGGGCGCCGACCAGCCGGATGCCGATGTCGGCGAAGCCCCCGGCGCCATCCCGCAGGACGACGATGACCGGAGCGTGATCGACGCCCGAAGTCACCCCCGGGCGATCGAGGTCGTGCCGCTCGACGGAGAGGTGGGCGGACAGCGCCGCGACCTCGTCGGCGATGGCCACGGTGTCGGCACATGTGTCGCAGTCGGCGGCTCTCGTATACACCGCGAGTCGCACCGGGCGTGTCAGCCTGCCGACGCGGCCGGCCATCGCGTCGCGTTCCGCCTGCGTCAGTGGCATCTGCGACAAGAATACCCGACGGATAGCGGCCCTCCGGTTCGTCCCGCGCAGCTGGCGATTCGGTCCCGTCCGGGCACCGGATAGAATCAGGGCGGCGTGCGCAGGACCTCGCTCCTGGTGGCTTCGTGGATCGCTTGCGGCACGTGGCTGGCCGTGGTGCCAGCGGCCCGCCAGGCGTCCGCCCAGACGCCCGATCGCGGCCCAGGCGTGCTCGCCGAGATTGCCGTCCCTGGCGGCGTCGACGCGCTGGCCGCCGCTGCCGGCCTGCCGGTGCCGGCGCCGCGCGCGACGGTGGCGCTCGAAGTCGATCAGGCGCCTGCACGGCGCGGCGCCGGGTGACGCGGGCGTCGCGAGCGCGTCACCAGGCGGTCGCTGGCGTCCTGACGCAGCCCGCTCTCCGCCGACACGATTCCCCTGCCCTTCGACGAGGGCCTGTGGTCGCGGGTGATCTTCGGCCGGAAGGTCGCGCCGACCGCCGTGGTGCCGGCCATCCTGACCACGCCGCGCGGGGCCTGGTTCTACTACGGCGCCGCCGGCCTCGACGACGAGACCCGGGCCTGGTTTCGCGAGCGGCCGCATCGCCTGCTGCGCATCGGCGCGCAGGTCGGCGCCTTCGCCACGTTCGGGCCGAGCCTGACGGTGCGGGCCGGCCGCATCGCGGCGCCCGGTGGCCCGGCCGCGGATCCGCTCTGGGAGTCGCTGGTCGGGGCGTCACCGGCCAACGCCGAGGCGTTCGTCGACACGCTGCTCGGGCTGCGGGCCGGCCGCGTCGCCTGGCTCTACGACACCATCGCCCGCCTCGAGGCCGGTCCGCAGCGTCACATCCTCGAGGGCGAGGGCGCCCTCGATCGCCTGCGCCGCCTCGCCGACGTGTTCGCCCGCGTGAACCCGGAGTGGCGGATCGAGGATCGGCCTTTGTGGCGCCCGCTGGTCGACCCGGCCAGCCTGCTGCTGGAGCTCGACACGCGTCCCGATGGCACGCTCCTGCTGCCGGAGGCGGCGGCGTGGGCCGGCACGCTCGGGCGGGCGCCGCAGATCGACGCCGCCTGGATCCTCGATCGCGTCTTCTCCGGCGACAACGCCGGGGTGCGCGATCGCTTCGAGCTGGCGCTGTTCGCGATGCGGTGGACGCCGCGACGGCCCCGAGCCAGCCACCCGCGCCGTGCTCGATCTGTTCGCCGCCGCGCCGGCGCTGGCGCTCTCGCTGGAGCGGATCGGCGTCCGCGACAACGCCGTCGCGGCCCGGCTCCACGCCCTGCTGGCGCGGCCCGCCGTCCGCGACGATGCGGTGGCGATGCGCCTGGTCCAGGCGTCCCTGGCGCTGGTGGAGCGCGCGGCCCTGGCCGGCAGCTTCGACGCGGTCACCGCCGCCGGCCTCCTGACTGCGCTCGCCGATCGGGTCGAGGCCGACGGCCCTGGCGGGGTGCGGGCGTGGCTCGAGGGCGCCCTGGCGCTCGCCTGCGCGCCGCTCGCCCCCACCGACACGCGTCGACGGGAAGCTGGCGGCGGCGCTGGCCGGGCGGTCCCCGGACCAGCCCTCGCGGGTCGAATGGGAGGGCCAGCGTTACGTCGTCGACCGCCCGGCGGCGACCCGCGCGCGCATCGCGCGCGTGCAGGACGCGCAGGGCCGGCCCTCGATCGACCAGGCGCTGCCCGGCGATCCGGCGGCGCTCGCCGACGCCCTGATCGCCCTGATCTACGCCTCGGCACTGCCGGCAACGGATCCCGAGCTGCTGGCCAGCCGGGCCGAGACGCGGCACGGCTTCGGGCCGTGCGCGGGGCGCGATCGACGGGCGGGCGTGGCGGCTCGCCGAGGCATCGTCCGGTGCCGGGCATGCCCTGGCACCTCGACGGCAGCCTGCTCGGGCTGGACGTGGCGCTGGCGGTGCAGGCGCTCCGCCGGGTCAGTGACGATCCGCCGGCGCCGACCCTGCCGGCCGCCGATCGCGTCGCCTTCGCCCGGACCGTCGCGCTGATGCCGACGCGAAACCTGACGGATGCTTCGCGCGATCTCGTGCTGGCGCTGGTGGACGCCGGCCGGCGCCGGCTCGCCGCCTGCGGCGGCGCGCGACGACGCCCGCGCCCTCGCCGCTGCCGCGGGGCTGAGCGCCTGGCGCCGCGAGGCGCTGGTCTGGGCGTCGACGCGCGACGCCGCCAGCCTGCCCAACACCCTGTCGCTGAGCGAGCTGGCCTGGGCCGGCGATCCGCGGACGCCCGCCGACCGCGCCGCGCTCGACACGTGGGGCACCGCGCGCCTCGCCGCGACCGGCGAGCTGGCCACCCGTGCGCCCCGCCGCCGCGGCTGGGAAGGGGCGGTCGCGCACGACGCGCGGGCCGGCCTCGCGACCAGCGTCGGCGACCTGAACCTGCGCGTCGCCGCGTTCCTGGCGGCGCACACACTGCCGGCGTCGCTCGCGCCCGACATCCTGTCGGCGGCGACCCTCGACCTGGTCGATCGCGTGCCGGCCCCGCGCGCCGACGACTGGCGGGCCGTCGTCGCTCGGCATCCGCGCGATGCCGGAGACGCGCCTCGAGGACGATGTCGCCGCGCTGACGGCCGACGGGCCGCTGCGTCCCGTGCGCGAGCGGGAGACCGGCCAGTGAGGGGGATCGCCGCGCTGGCGGCGACGATCGCGCTGCTGACCGCCATCGCGCCGGCGGCGCAGTCGCCCGCCGCCGGGCGCGCCGGTGATCCGCCTCACGGCGCCGGACAACGACACCTACGTCACCGGCCGCGTCGTCCTGACCGCAGTCGTGGACCCGGCCGGCGCCGCCGTCGAGCGGGTCAGCTTCTTCGCCGACGGGCGCCTCGTCTGCGGCGTCGATCGGCCGCCGTACGCCTGTCCGTGGGACGCCGGGCCAGGCGTCCGCGAGCACGTCATCCGCGCCGTCGCGCAGCTGCCCGGCGGCGGCCGGGCGGTGACGAGCATCCGCACCCGCGGCGCCGCCATCGCCGAAGCGGTCGACGTCCACGTGGTGCAGGTCAGCGTCCTGGTCCGCGACGCCAAGGGCGCCTTCGTGAAGGACCTCGAAGCCAAGGACTTCCGCCTGAAGGAAGACGGGGTGCCGCAGCGGCTGACGCACGTCGCCAACCAGGACACCCCGCTGGAAGTCGTGATGGCGCTCGACATCAGCGCCAGCATGGCCGACGCCATCGGCGACGTCCGCGGCAGCGCCCGCACGCTTCATCGGCGCGCTGCGCGAGCGCGACGCGCTGACGATCCTCGGCTTCAACGACAACATCTTCACCGTGGCGCGGCGCGAGACGCAGGCCGAGGCCCGCCTGCGCGCGCTCGACCGGCTGGCGCCGTGGGGGTCGACGTCGCTCTACGACGTGATCAGTCGCGGGGTGTCGCTGCTGCGGCAGCAGGCCGGCCGCAAGGGGCTGGTCGTCTTCAGCGACGGCGAGGACGAATCCAGCCGGCTCACCTTCGACGGCCGTCGAGAAGGAGCTGCAGGCGAGCGATGCGGTGATGTACGCCGTCGGGCTCGGTCGCGGCGCCCGCATGGCCGACCTGACGCGGCAGCTGTCGCGGCTCGCCGATGCGAGCGGCGGCCGGGCCGTGATCGCGCCGGACGCGTCCGCGCTGTCCGCCGCGTTCGGCGACGTCGTCGACGAGCTGTCGCACCAGTACGTGCTGTCGTACGCGCCGACCAACGACAAGCGCGACGGCACGTGGCGGGCCTTGACGGTGGAGGTGCCGGGCCGCGACGTGCGCCTGCGCGCCCGGCAGGGCTATCGAGCGACCGGATCCCCGCGATGATGCCCACCGCCTTCCTGCGCCAGGCCGCGGCGGCGGTCGTCCTCGTCGCGTCAGCGGCGTCGGTGCGCCCGGCCCGGGCGCAAGCCCCGCCGCCCACGGTCCGCATCGACGTGACGGTGGCGACACGTGGCGCTGCCGTCGCCGCGCTCGACGCCAAGGCGTTCACCGTCCAGGTCAACGGCGCGCCACGCGAGGTGGTCGCCGCCGAACCGGCCGTCGCGTCCGGCAGCGGCCGCACGTTCTACCTGGCCATCGACGAGACGAGCGTGTTCCGCGGCGCCGAAGCCTCGGTGCGTGGGGCGGCGTCGGCCATCGCCGATCGCCTGTCGCCCGGCGACCGGCTCGGGGTCGTGCTGCTGCCGCAGGGCCGGCCGGCGTTGACGCCGACCGACGACGCCGCGGCGATCGAGAAGGCCCTGGCTGGCGTCACCGGCCGGCGCCCGAACGACTTCGGCAACTTCAGCATGGGCGTCGGCGAGGCGCTGGCGATCTCGGAGAGCGACACGTTCGCGCTCACCGCCGTCGCCGATCGCGACTGCCGCATGCCCGACGCCCTGCGGCCGGCCGCGGGCTCGCCCGTCGTCCCGGCGCGCAGCAGCGGCACCAGTCCGCGGCGGACCTGCATCCAGGCCATCGTCAAGAACGTCGAGGTGATGGCGCAACGGGTCCACGCCTCCGGCGCGGAGGCGTATCGCGGCCTCGTCGACCTCATCGCCTCGCTGCGCGAGATCCCCGGGCCGAAGACCGTCGTCCTGATCAGCGCCGGTTTCGCCATCGCGCTCGATGCCGGCGTCTTCGACGAGCTGGCGATCCGCTCCGCGCTCGCCGACGTCGCGGTGGACGGCGTGCTCGTCGAGCCGGTTGCCGGTCCGGATTCGAGACGCCTGGTGCCGGCGAACATCATCGGCGAGCGCCGCAGCCTGATGCGCCGGCTCACCGAGTTGACCGGCGCCGCGCTCGGCACCGCTCACAGCGCGGTCGGCGGCAACCAGGAGCCGTACGATCGGCTGATGGCGTCGAGCGTCCGCTATCGCCTCGACGTCCGGCCGGCCGCGGACGGTGCCACGGACGTCGCGGCCAAGGTCGCGGTCACGGTCGCTGGCGCCGGCCTCAGCGTCAAGGTCCGCCCGTATTTCGTCGCGCCCGCACCGCGGGCGGCCTCGGCGATCGTGACGCCGGACGTGCGGCTCGGACGCGCGCTGGCCGGGACGCTGCCGGCCGGCGAACGCCTGATCGTCGACGCTGCCGGCTATCTGGCGGCGATACCGGGCGAGACCGCCGCGCTGCTGATCGCCGGCGAAGTGCCGCTGCCGCGTGCCGAGCCGGCGAGCGCCGGTGAGGCGGCGGCCGCCCCGCCCGCGCTGACCATCGGCTACCTGCTGCTCGACGGGAAGAAGCAGCCGGTGCTGCGCGGTCCCGTGCCGCCGGTGGAGGCGCCGCCCGGCGAGCCAGGCGCGCTGCCGTCCCGGGTGGTCTTTTCCGGCGCGGTGGACGGCCTCGCCCCCGATACCTACACGCTGCGCGTCGCCGCCACCGACGGCCTCGGCCGGGTCGGGATGGTCGAGCGCGAGGTCGTGCTGAAGGCCACGGGCGCGAGCGGGACGAGCGCCGGCGACGTCCTGATCGGCCGCATCGAGCGCGACCGATCGGTGACGCTGGCGCCGGGTGCGCTCGACGTGGCCGATACGCCGTTCCTGCAGTGGGAGGCGGCCGTGACGGGGGCCGCGACGGGGGCCGCGACGGGGCGCTTTCGCGTCGTGCCGGCGGCGGGCGGCGCGGCGGTGCTGACCGTGCCGGCGGAGGTGGAGGCGGCGGGCCACGGGCGCGTGCAGGCCACCGCCGTGGTCCGACAGGGCCTGCTGCCGGTCGGCGAGTTCGAGATCGTCGGCGAGCTGATCCGCGGGGGAGCCGTGCTCGTCGAGCGGCGGCGGGCGTTCGTCGTCCGCGGGACGGTCGCCGCCGGCGGCGGCGTCACCGCGTCCGCGGCGGCGCTCGGCGCCATCGTCGGCGACATCTCGGGCCTGGTACCGCGCTTCTCGCGCGACGACGTGCTGGCATCGCCGTTGTTGGGCCGCGCGCTCGACGTGCTGGCGACGCGCGCGAAGTCGGACGCCGCGCGCCAGGCGATCGCCCGCGCCCGCGGCGGACAGCTCGTGTCGCCCGACGCGGCGCTCGGCGCCGGTGACGCGACGACGGCCGCCTTCCTGGCGGGGCTGGCCGATCTCGCCGCGCTGCCGGCATCCACTGCCGATCCGTCGGCCCGGGCCCTGGCGCGCGCCGACCTGGAGCGCGCGGCGCAGCGCTTCCGCGAGGCGCTGCGGGCCGACGCCGACTTCCTGCCGGCAGCGGTGTTCCTGGGCGCCTGCTACGCCATCGGCGGCCGCGATCAGGAGGCGGCCGGCGCCTGGCAGACGGCGCTCATCGGCATCGACGACGACCCGCGCCTGTTCGCGCTGATCGTCGACGCGCGGCTGCGCGCCGGCGACGCGACGGGCGCCGAGGACCTGGCCGCGGAAGCGGAACGCAAGTGGCCCGCGGACGCCGGCCTGCGCCAGCGCCGGGCCGTCCTCGAGCTGACGCGCGGCCGCGTCGCCGAGGCGTTGACCGCGATCGACGCCGTGCAGCGTCCGTCGCCCGACCTGCTCTTCGCCGCCCTGCGCATCCTGCACGGTGCGCGCGCCGCGGGTCTGACTGTCGAGGATCCGTCGCGCGATCGAGCCCGATTCGAGCGCTATGCCGCCCGCTATGCCGAGCTGGGCGGACCCGAAACGGCGCTGGTCACGGGCTGGGCGGCGAGCTGGAAATAGGGGCGAAAGTGGTCGGCGTCCCGGCGGCGAAAGCTGTCGTTGTGAAACTTTTCACACAATGCGCGCGAGCCTTCGTGATATTGTCCCTCGCGTTTTGAGCGTGCACTCTTACGTGCGAAACAACGCGCCGCAAGTGGGCGGTTCGTTGGTCGTGTCCGGGGTCCGTCAGGGCTCTGGCAAAGCCATGCCCGACGTCATTGCCGTGCGCCGGACGGCCGCGTCCGCCCGCGATCTGACCGACCCCGACCTATGAGCCAGATCTTCAACCGCAGCGCCAATCAGATTGCGCGCTTCAGCCTGGTGGGCGGCGCACTGGCCGCCGGGCTGGTGGCATGGGTGGGGTTGCTCCTGCTGCGCTCCGACTTCGTCACCGGCGCCAATGCCAACGTCACCCAGCCGGTCCAGTTCAGCCACGCTCACCACGTGGGTGGCCTCGGCCTCGACTGTCGCTACTGTCATACGACGGTCGATTCGGCGCGGTTCGCCAACATCCCGCCGACCAAGACCTGCATGAACTGCCATTCGCAGATCTGGCTCACCAGCAGCTATCTCGAGCCGGTCCGCGAGAGCTTCCGCACCGGCGAATCGCTGGTCTGGAACCGGGTGCACGACCTGCCCGACTTCGTCTACTTCAACCACTCGGTCCACGTGAAGAAGGGCGTCGGCTGCGAGACCTGCCACGGGCGCATCGACCAGATGGCCGGCATCTACCAGGCCGCCAGCCTGCAGATGGAGTGGTGCATCACCTGCCACCGCGAGCCGGAGACGCTTCCTGCGTCCCCGCGAGGCGGTCTACCAGATGGGCTACCAGCCGAAGGAAGACCAGCTCACCGTCGGCCGCAGGCTCGTGAAGGAATACGACGTGAAGAGCCTCACGAGCTGTTCCACGTGTCATCGGTAGTGCGAACGCCCAAGCAGCCACGGAATAGCCCAGGACAGGCCCAGGACTTCCCTTCATGCGTGACATCGACCTTTCGGCGATCCGGGCCCGCCTTGCCGGCCGGCAGGGGCCGGCCTTCTGGCGCAGCCTCGAAGAGGTGGCCGAGACCCCCGAGTTCAAGGCCATGCTCCACCGGGAATTCCCGGAGGGCGCGTCCGAGTTCACCGACCCGGCCGGCCGCCGCGACTTCCTGCGTCTGATGGGGGCGTCGATCGCGCTCGCGGGCGCCGCCGCCTGCACCCGCCAGCCGACCGAGCACATCGTTCCCTACGTCAAGGCGCCCGAGGATCTGGTCCCGGGCAAGCCGCTGTTCTTCGCGACGGCGATGCCGCTGGCCGGCGGCGCGGTGCCGGTGCTGGTCGAAAGTCACATGGGCCGGCCGACCAAGATCGAGCCGAACCCCGAGCATCCGTTCACGCGCGGCGGCACCGACGTCTACGCCCAGGCGTCGGTTCTCGAGCTCTACGATCCGGATCGCTCGCAGACGGTCATCGGCAAGGGCGAGATCCGTCCGTGGAGCGAACTGTCGCTGGCCTTGACGAGCGCCGGGGCCGGGCAGAAGGGCGCTGGCGGGGGCGGCTTGCGCATCCTGTCGGGCGCGGTGACCTCGCCGACGCTGGCGACGCAGATTCAGGGCCTGCTGGCGGCCATGCCGCAGGCCAAGTGGATCCAGTACGAAGCGATCGGCGACGACAACGCCCGCGCCGGGGCGAAGCAGGCGTTCGGCGAGTACGTCGAGCCGCAGTACCGCCTGGATCAGGCCGACGTCATCCTGTCGCTCGACGCGGATCTGCTGGACGTGGGTATCGGCAAGCTGCGCTGCGCCCGCGACTTCGCCGATCGGCGGCGGGTCACGCCCGGCAACACGTCGATGAACCGCCTCTACGTGGCCGAGAGCAAGCCGACCAACACCGGCTCGAAGGCGGACCACCGCCTGTCGCTCAAGGCGCGTGACATTCCCGCGCTGGCGGGCGCGATTGCCGCCGGCCTCGGCGTGGCCGGCGCGTCCGGGACGGCGCCCCAGGCGGGTACGGCGTTCGCGGCCGAAGTCGTCAAGGATCTGCAGGCGCACCGCGGCCGCGCGCTGGTCGTCGCCGGCGGGGCGCAGCCGCCGGCCGTGCACGCCCTCGCGCACGCGATGAACGCCGCCCTCGGCAGCGTCGGCACGGCGGTCGTCTACACCCAGACGCCGCAGGCCAACCCCGGCGACGGGTTCGCCGCCCTGCGCGACCTGGTCGGCGAGATGAACGCCGGCACCGTCGCCGTGCTGGTCGTGCTGGGCGCCAACCCGGTCTTCACGGCGCCGTCCGACCTGAAGTTCGCGGCCGCGATGGCGAAGGTGCCGCTCACCGTCCACCTCGGCCTGCACCGCGACGAAACCGCGATGCACAGCCAGTGGCACGTGCCCGAGACGCACTACCTCGAGACGTGGAGCGACGTCCGGACCGGCGACGGCACGGTGACGGTCTGCCAGCCGCTGATCGAGCCGATGTACGAATGCCGCTCGGCGCACGAGATCGTCGCGGCCCTCGCCGGCGAGATCAAGACGCCGATGGAGATCGTGCAGGGCTTCTGGAAGGCCAACTGGGACGGCCGCGCCGTGTCGACCGGGACGGGCGGCGCCTTCGGCAAGCTGACCGATTCGACCGGCGTCGACTTCCCGAGCTTCGAGAAGTTCTGGCGGCGGGTGCTGCACGACGGCTTCGTGCCCGGCACGGCGTTCGCGCCGAAGACGGTGGCGCTGGCGGGTGGCGCGGTCGCCGCGGCGCCGGCCGTCGCTGCCGCCGGCCGGCCTCGAGGTCACCTTCCACGCCGACCCGTCGGTCTTCGACGGCCGCTTCGCCAACAACGGCTGGCTGCAGGAACTGCCCAAGCCGTTCGACAAGGTCTGCTGGGACAACGTCGCCTACGTCAGCCCGCGCACCGCCGAGACGCTCGGCATCGGCACGCGCAACCCGGTCGTCTACGGCGTCGAGGTCTATACCGCGACGCTGACGGTCAACGGCCACAACCTGATCGTGCCGCTGTGGATCATGCCGGGTCAGCCGGACGGCTCGATCGCGCTGCACCTCGGCTACGGGCGCACCCACGCCGGGCGGATCGGCAACGGGCTCGGCTACAACGCCAACTTCTTCCGCTATTCGGCGACGCCGTGGGTGCTCCAGGGCGCGTCGCTGGCCCTGACCGACCAGATCTACAACGTGGCCTGCACGCAGGGCCACTTCCAGATGGAGGACCGCGCCCTCCTCCGGGTCGGCACGCGGTCGCAGTACGAGCACGATCCGACCTTCGCCCAGCACATGCGGCACGTCCCCAAGCCGGACGAGTCGATGTACGCGCCGTGGAAGTACGAGGGCCACGCCTGGGGCATGGCCATCGACCTGAACTCCTGCAACGGCTGCAACGCCTGCGTGGTCGCCTGCGTCGCCGAGAACAACATCCCGGTGGTCGGCAAGCTGCAGGTGATGAAGGGCCGCGAGATGCACTGGCTGCGCATCGACCGCTACTGGGAGGGCAGTGCCGACGCGCCGTCGGTGCACTTCCAGCCGGTCGCCTGCCAGCAGTGCGAGAACGCGCCCTGCGAGGTGGTCTGCCCGGTCGGCGCGACCGTGCACAGCGACGAAGGCCTGAACGACATGGTCTACAACCGCTGTGTCGGCACGCGCTACTGCTCGCACAACTGCCCCTACAAGGTGCGGCGCTTCAACTTCCTGCTCTACGCCGACTGGGACACGCCGACGCCTCAAGATGCAGCGCAATCCGGACGTCACCGTCCGCAGCCGCGGCGTCATGGAGAAGTGCACCTACTGCGTGCAGCGCATCAACAACGCGCGGCAGCAGGCCAAGATCGAGGATCGCAAGATCAAGGACGGCGAGATCGTCACCGCCTGCGAGGCCGCGTGCCCGACCCAGGCGATCGTCTTCGGTGACCTGAACGACAAGAACAGCCGCGTCGCCAAGGCCCACGCCGACCCGCGCAGCTACGGCCTGCTGGCCGAGCTCAACACGCGTCCGCGGACGACCTATCTCGCCGCCGTGCGCAACCCCAACACGGCGCTCACGCCGGAACCGGCCGGGCCCGCGACGGGAGGGCACCACTAGATGCTCAGTCCGGAGGATTGACTGTCGTCTCCGAATCCGAGCGCCCCGCCGCAGATTCCGGTCCTGGGACCGGGGCACAACTACGCCTCGATCACCGACAAGATCAGCGACATCGTCCTGCAGTTCCGGGCGCCGATCCGCTGGTTCATGGGCTTCGTGATCGGCTTCACGCTGCTCCAGGGCCTGATGCTGGCCATCTACATGCTGCTCTTCAAGGGCGTCGGCGTGTGGGGCATCAACATCCCGGTCGGCTGGGGCTTCGACATCATCAACTTCGTCTGGTGGATCGGCATCGGTCACGCCGGCACGCTGATCTCGGCGATCCTGCTGCTGTTCCGGCAGCAGTGGCGCACCTCGATCAACCGTGCCGCCGAGGCGATGACGCTCTTCGCGGTCGCCTGCGCCCTCCTCTTCCCGATCTTCCACACCGGCCGGCCCTGGCTCGCCGCCTACTGGCTGCTGCCCTACCCGAACACGATGGGCGTGTGGCCGCAGTTCCGCAGCCCGCTCATCTGGGACGTCTTCGCCGTCTCCACCTACGGCACCGTCTCGGCGCTGTTCTGGTTCACCGGCCTGATTCCCGATCTGGCGACGATGCGCGATCGCGCCCGGTCGAAGGTCGGCCAGTTCATCTACGGTGCGCTGGCCATGGGCTGGCGCGGGTCGGCGCGGCACTGGCAGATCTACGAGACCGCCTACCTGATCCTGGCCGGGCTCTCGACGCCGCTGGTGCTCTCGGTCCACACCGTCGTGAGCTTCGACTTCGCGGTGTCGCTGCTCCCGGGCTGGCACGCCACGATCTTCCCGCCCTACTTCGTCGCCGGCGCCATCTACTCGGGCTTCGCGATGGTGCTGACGCTGCTCATCCCGATGCGCAGCATCTACGGCCTGCAGGACATGATCACGATGCGCCATCTCGAGAACATGGCCAAGATCATGCTCGTGACCGGGCTCATCGTGTTCTACGGCTACATGATGGAGGCGTTCTTCGCCTGGTACAGCGCCAACGAGTTCGAGAAGTACATGATCTACAACCGGACCACCGGTCCGTACTGGTACATGTACTGGACGCTGATCCTGTGCAACGGCGTCGTGCCGCAGCTGCTGTGGATCAAGAAGGTGCGGCTGAACGTCCGCCATCCTGTTCGTCATCTCGATCATCGTGAACATCGGGATGTGGCTGGAGCGCTACGTCATCATCGTCACCAGCCTGCACCGCGACTTCCTGCCGTCGTCGTGGGGCATGTACCAGGGCAGCCGCTACGACTGGTCCTTCTATCTCGGCACGATGGGCCTGTTCCTGACGCTCTTCTACCTCTTCATCCGGGTGCTGCCGATGATCGCCATCTTCGAGATGCGCATGCTGCTGCCCGGGAGCAGCCCCGGGCAGAAGGATCCGCACTAGGCGCGCCAGCAGGACGACCATGGCTGACACTCCTCTCTACGGCCTGATGGCCGAATACACGTCGACCGACGCGCTCGTGAGCGCGGCCGAGCGCGTGCACCAGGAGGGCTACACGCGCATCGACGCGTTGACGCCCATGCCGGTGCACGGCCTGGCCGAGGTCGATGGGCTACGACGATCGCCGCATCCAGAAGATGATCCTGGCCGGCGGCATCTTCGGCTGCCTGGCCGGGCTCGGGCTCCAGCTGCACGTCAACCTGGTCGGCTGGAACCTCTATCTCGGCCCCGTCTACATGAGCGGCTATCCGCTCAACATCGGCGGCCGGCCGCTCGTCAGCCTGCCGGCCTTCATCATCCCGGCCTTCGAGCTGACCATCCTGTTCGCGGCGCTCACCGCCGTCATCGGCACGCTGGCGCTGTGCGGGTTTCCGCTGCCCTATCACCCGGTGTTCAACGTGAAGCGCTTCCGCGAGCGCGGGTCGACGGACGGCCTGTTCCTCTGCGTCGAAGCCGAGGACCCGAAGTTCGACGCGGCGAAGACCCGCAGCCTGCTCCAGAGCCTCGGAGCGAGAGGGGTGTATGACGTCGAGTCGTAGCACGCGCGCGGCGATCGCGGCGACGGCGTTCGTGGCCCTTGCGGTCTCGGCGGCGTGCCGCCAGGACATGCACGACACGCCGCGCTACAAGCCGCTCCAGCAGAGCGACATCTACGCGGACAAGCGGTCGTCGCGGCCGATCATCGAGGGGACCGTCGCCCGCGGCTTCCTCAAGGCCGACGACGTGTTCTACACGGGCATGCAGGCCGGCGCGCCGGTCGAGAAGATCCCGATGCCGTTGACCGCCGCGGTCGTCGATCGCGGCCGCGAGCGCTACAACATCTACTGCTCGCCGTGCCACGGCGTCGCCGGCGACGGCGACGGCATGATCGTGAAGCGCGGCTACAAGCAGCCGACCTCGTACCACGATCCGCGGCTGCGCAACGAGAAGGCCGGCTACTTCTTCGACGTGATGACGCGGGGCTTCGGCCAGATGCCGGACTACGCGGCGCAGGTGTCGCCGAAGGATCGGTGGGCGATCGTCGCCTACATCCGCGCGCTGCAACTCAGCCAGCACGCCAGCGTCGGCGACCTGACGCCGGACGAGCGCGGGCCGCCTCGATCGCGGCGAGCCGGCCGCAGCCGAAGAGCCGGCGCACGGCGCGACGCCCGGCCACGCCCCGGCCGCTGAAGGAGCTCCCCAGCATGATTGAGATCAAGGCCGCCGATCTCCAGGCGCCGCCCTCGATCGCGGCGCTCCAGAACAAGGCCCTCGGGATCGGCCTGGTCGGCATCGCCGCGTCGATTGCCGGCTACCTCGCCGATCCGAAGGCGGCGACCGAGTCGTACCTCCTGGCGTTCATCTACTGGATCGCGTTCCCGCTGGGCTCGCTCGGCCTGATGATGGTCCACCACCTCTCCGGTGGCGGCTGGGGCATGCCGGTGCGCCGCATCTTCGAGGCGGCGTCGCGCACGCTGCCGTTCATGGCGCTGCTCGGCGTGCCGCTGCTGCTCGGGATGCACCACATCTACGAGTGGACGGACGCCGCGCACGTCGCCGCCGATCCGATCCTGGTGCAGAAGCAGGCCTACCTGAACGTCCCGTTCTTCATCGGCCGCTACGTCCTCTACTTCGTCATCTGGAGCGGCCTGGCCTACACGCTGTCCGGGTGGTCGCGCAGCCAGGACACGCACTACGAGCCCGGCTCGGAGCGGAAGTTCCGGCTGCTGAGCGGCCCGGGCATCCTGCTCCACGCCGTCGCCTCGACCTTCGCGGTGGTCGACTGGCTGATGTCGCTCGACCCGCACTGGTTCTCGACCATCTTCGGCCTGCTCTTCCTCATCCAGCAGGCGCTGGCGGCGATGGGCTTCGTGCTGCTGCTGATGGCCTCGATGTCGAAGACGCTGCCGATGTCGCGCATCGTCAAGGCCAACGACATCCACGACTACGGCAAGTTCCTGCTCTGCTTCGTGATGGTCTGGGCCTACTTCTCCTTCTCGCAGTTCCTGATCATCTGGTCGGCGAACCTGCCCGAGGAGATTCCCTGGTACCTCGATCGCATGAGCCACGGCTGGGAGTGGTTCAGCATCATGCTGATCGTCGGCCAGTTCTTCCTGCCGTTCTTCCTGCTGCTGTCGCGTGACCTGAAGCGCACGGCCGGCCGCCTCGCCATCGTCGGCGGGCTGGTGCTGGTCATGCGCTACGTCGACTTCTACTGGAACGTGATGCCGGCGCTGAACCACGAGACGCCGATGCCGCACTGGACGAACCTGGCGACGGTCGTCGGGGTCGGCGGCATCTGGGTGTCGCTGTTCGCCTGGCAGTACAGGGCGTCGCCGGTGCTGCCGGTCGGTGACCCGTATCTTCCGGAGGCGCTCTCGAGCCATGGCGCACATTAATCAGCCGGGGCATCCGGCCGGCGGGGAAGACACGCACGTCCACCCCGGTGGCGAAGTGCACGGGCACGGCGTCCGCGCCGACCTCGGCCGCGGTGAATCACGAAGTCACCGACATCCCGCTCGCCGGGGTGACGCGGGCGGCGGGCATCACCATCGTCTTCGTCGGCTGCGTGATGCTGCTGATGTGGGGCGCGTGGGGCTTCTTCCTGTCGCAGGCCCGGCAGGGTCGATCCCGGCAAGCCGGCGATGGCCGCCGACGACTACGGGCAGCGCCTGCCGGCCACGCCGCGTCTGCAGAGCGTGCCGAACGACGACCTGGCCGGCTACCGCAAGGAACAGGCCGCCAAGCTGAACGGCCTGGCCTGGGTCGACCAGAGCGCCGGCACGGTCCGCGTGCCGATCACGGCGGCGATGAAGCTGATCGTCAGCCGCGCCGACGCCTTCGCCGACCAGCACGCCAAGGCGCCCGAGGTGCACTCGTGGGCGTATCCCGGGCGCGGCGCAGATGGATCGCGCCGCGCCGGCGCCGCCCGCGCCGCCGCTGTCCGGGCTTCGCCGTCGCCCGTGCCACCCCCGGCACCGAACAGCGCCGCAGACGGGCCGGTCGCGCCGTCCGAACAGGCCAAGCCGCACGCCGCCGGCCGCCCGCCGCAGCACTGAGATGACGCGAACCGCCGCGCTGACGATCGCCGCGCTCCTGACGTCCGCCACGCTGGCGGCGGCGCAGGGATCCATGCGCGTCGACCGCAGCCTGCCGTCGAACCAGGCGCCCGAGATCCTGAAGCAGGTGACCATCGACGGTCACATGAACGCCCAGGTCCCGCTCGACACGTCGTTCCGTGACGAGACCGGCCGCACGCTGAAGCTGCGCGACCTCGTGCGCGACGGCCGGCCGGTGATCTTCGTGCCGCTCTACTACGAGTGCCCGATGCTCTGCACGCAGGTGCTGAACAGCCTGTTCACGGCGCTCCGGGTCATCTCGCTCAATCCGGGCAAGGACTTCACGGTCGTGGCGATGAGCTTCGATCCGAAGGAGCCGTCCGGCCTGGCCCGCGACAAGAAGGCGGCCTATCTGGCCAAGTACGACCGGCCGGGCACCGAGAGCGGGTTCCACTTCCTGACCGGCGACCAGACGTCGATCACCCCGGTGCTCGACACGCTCGGCTACAAGTACCAGTACGATCCGGCCATCGATCAGTACGCGCACCCGGCGATGATCGCCGTGCTGACGCCCGACGGCCGCATCTCGAAGTACTTCCTCGGCATCGACTACTCGGCGCGCGATCTTCGCTTCGCGCTCATCGAGGCGTCGGAAGGCCACGTCGGGTCGACGTTCGAGCGCAAGGTCATCACCTGGTGCTACAACTACGACCCCACCACCGGCAAGTACGGCCTCCTGACGATGCGCCTGGTGCAGGCCGGAGGCATCGTCACGATCGTCGCCATGCTCGCGTTCTGGACGGTCATGTGGCGCCGTGAGCGCGCCACCGCAGCGGCATGAAGAAGGAGAAGGACGTCTCGCCGACGCTCGGACGGCGCTGACCAGGTTCGCACCGCTATGCTGTCATATCTGCCGTTCTTCCCGCCGCAGGGCTCGACGCACGCCGCGAGCGTGGACGCGCTGTACCTCTTCTTCGTCGCGGTCACGGCCTTCTTCTCCGTGCTCATCGCGCTGCTGGTGGTGGTCTTCGCCGTCCGCTTCCGGCGTCGCAGCCCGGACGAAGTCGGTGCGCCCATCCACGGGTCGCTGATCCTCGAGCTGACGTGGACGTTCATCCCGCTCGTCATCGCGATGGTCATGTTCGTGTGGGGCGCCTCGCTCTACTTCCAGATCACGACGCCGCCGTCGAACGCGATGGAGATCTACGTCGTCGGCAAGCGCTGGATGTGGAAGGCGCAGCACGTCAGCGGCCAGCGCGAGATCAACGAGCTGCACGTGCCGGTCGGCCAGCCGGTCAAGCTGATCATCGGCTCCGAGGACGTCCTCCACGCCTACTGGGTCCCGGCCTTCCGCATGAAGATGGACGCCGTCCCGGGCCGCACGACGACGATGTTCTTCGAGGCCTCGAAGCCAGGCACCTACGATCTCTTCTGCGCCGAGTACTGCGGCATGAGCCACTCGCGGATGATCGGCAAGGTCACCGCGCTGGAGCCGGCCGCGTTCCAGACCTGGCTGGCCGGTGGCAAGGCGACCGGCACCATGGCCGACCTCGGCGCCAAGGTCTTCACCGACCTCGGCTGCGCGACCTGCCACATGGATTCCTCGCAGGGGCGCGGCCCGTCGCTGAAGGGCGTGTTCGGGTCGCAGGTGACGCTGGCCAGCGGTGACAAGGTCACCGCCGACGAGGCCTACGTCCGCGAGTCGATCCTGACCCCGACCGCCAAGATGGTCGCCGGGTTCCCGCCGCTGATGCCGACCTTCCAGGGGGTCGTCAGCGAAGAGCAGATCGCGCAGCTCACGGCCTACGTGAAATCACTCGCCGCCGCTCCGGCCACGCCGGCGGCCGGGACCCCGGCGGCCGCTCCCGCCGGCGCGCCGGCGCCCGCCGCCACGCCCCAGGCCGCGGCCCACTGAGAACCCATATGGAAGCCTCGATCGCGAAGCCGACGAATTACCTGAACGCGACGCACGGCGCCGCCTCGTGGTTCTTCACCAAGGATCACAAGCGCATCGCGCTGCTCTACCTGTTCGGCGTGTCGTTCTTCTTCCTGCTCGGCGGCATCTTCGCCTCGCTGATCCGGATGGAGCTGCTGACGCCGGCCGGCGACTTCGTCAGCAGCGAGACCTACAACAAGTTCTTCACGATGCACGGCGTGATGATGGTGTTCTTCTTCCTCATCCCGTCGATCCCGGCCACCCTCGGCAACTTCCTGGTGCCGATGATGATCGGGGCCAAGGACCTGGCCTTCCCGCGCATCAACCTCCTGAGCTGGTACATCTACATCGTCGGCGGGCTGTTCGCGCTGACGGCGATGGTGTCCGGCGGCGTCGACACCGGCTGGACGTTCTACACGCCGTACAGCACGGCGGTGTCGAACACGCACGTGGTGCTGACCGGCGTCGGCGTCTTCATCTCCGGCTTCTCGTCGATTCTCACCGGCTTCAACTTCATCGTCACCATCCACACCATGCGCGCGCCCGGCATGACGTGGATGCGCCTGCCGCTGTTCATCTGGGCGCACTACGCCGCCAGCCTGATCATGATCATGGGCACGCCCGTCGATCGCCGTGACGCTGCTGATGGTGCTGCTCGAGCGCGTCCTCCACTTCGGTCTCTTCGACCCGACGCGCGGCGGCGACCCGGTGCTCTACCAGCACCTGTTCTGGTTCTACTCGCACCCGGCCGTCTACATCATGGTGCTGCCGGGCATGGGCGTCATCAGCGAGCTCATCGGCGGCTTCAGCCGCAAGCCGGTGTTCGGCTACTCCTTCGTCGCCGTCTCGAGCCTCGGCATCGCCTTCGTGGGCTTCCTCGTCTGGGGGCACCACATGTTCACGAGCAGCCAGTCGATCTTCGCCGGCCTGATCTTCTCGTTCCTGAGCTACCTGGTGGCGATCCCCTCGGCCATCAAGGTGTTCAACTGGACGGCGACGCTCTACAAGGGCTCCATCTCGTGGGAGTCGCCGATGCTCTACGCCCTGGGCTTCATCGGCCTCTTCACGATCGGCGGCCTGACCGGCCTGTTCCTGTCGGCCATCGGCCTCGACCTGCACCTGCACGACGGCTACTTCGTGGTGGCGCACTTCCACTACGTGATGGTCGGCGGCACGCTGCTCGCCTACCTCGGCGGCCTGCACTTCTGGTGGCCGAAGATGACCGGCAAGCTCTACTACGAGCCCTTCGCCAAGGTGTCGGCGGTGATCGTGTTCGTCGGCTTCAACCTGACGTTCTTCCCGCAGTTCATCCTCGGCTACATGGGGATGCCGCGCCGCTACCACCAGTACCCGGAGATCGACGGCTGGCAGGTGCTGAACGTGCTGTCGTCGGCCGGCGCCTCGATCCTCGCCCTCGGCGTGATCCTGCCGGCCTTCTACCTGACCTATTCGTGGTTCAAGGGGCCGCCGGCCGGGCCGAATCCGTGGGGCGTCACCGGTCTCGAATGGGAGACCCCGTCGCCGCCGCCGACCGCGAACTTCGAGGAGACGCCGATCGTGACCCGGCCGGCCTACGCCTTCACGAACGAGGACGCGCATGTCTGAGGTCCACGCCGCCCTGGCCGCGCACGGCCACGAGCACCATCCGCGGCTCCAGCATCACTTCGATTCGCTCGAGCAGCAGCTCTATGCGTCGACGTTCGGCATGTGGGTGTTCCTGGTCACCGAAGTGCTGTTCTTCGGCGGCCTGTTCATGGCCTACATCCTCTACCGGATCTGGTATCCGGAGATGTTCGTCGCCGCCAGCCACCACCTGAACATCCCGCTCGGCGCGGTCAACACCGCCGTCCTGATCGGCAGCTCGCTGACGATGGCCTACGGCGTCAACGCCGCGCAGCGCGGCGCCAAGCCGAAGGAGCAGGTGTTCTGGCTGGTCGCCACGATGATCCTCGGCTCGGTGTTCCTCGGCATCAAGGTCGTCGAGTACGCCGACAAGTTCGAGCACCACCTCATTCCGGGTGCCAACTTCCTGTTCGACAAGCCCGAGTTCCAGCAGACCGCGCAGATCTACTTCTCGCTCTACTTCGCCCTGACCGGCCTGCACGCGACGCACATGATCATCGGCATCGCGATCATGGCCGTCATCGCCCGCATGGCCTGGAAGGGGCAGTTCACCGCCGAGTGGTACACGCCGGTCGAGATCATGGGCCTCTACTGGCACTTCGTCGACCTGGTCTGGATCTTCCTGTTCCCGCTCCTGTATCTCATCGCCGGGGCTCACTGACATGTCTTCGACCGGCCACATCATCGGCAACCGCTTCACCTACTTCCTGGTCTTCATGGCCCTGATGGTGGGCACGGCCCTCACCGTCGGCGTGACCTACATCGACCTCGGCTGGCTCAACCTGCCGCTGGCGCTGGCCATCGCCACCATCAAGGCGCTGCTGGTGATCCTGTTCTTCATGCACCTGAAGGATCATCCGAAGCTGATCAAGGTGACCTTCGGCGCGGCGTTCTTCTTCTTCCTCATCCTCGTCGCCCACACGCTCAGCGACTATCTGTCGCGCGGCGGCAAGGGCATGCCGCACTTCCCGGCGAGCGGCCTGGTCTCGAACCAGTAAGCCACGTCGCGGCGTCGGTCGAACGGCCGAGTCCGCACGGGCCCGGCCGTTCGTCATTTCAGGCTTTGCATCGCGAGACGGGTCGGCTATAACCGCGACGGCCCCCTGCCTCCACGCCCTGCAAAGGAGCGGCGATGTTCCCTGTCCGTGTCGCGTTCGCATTCTGCCTGGCGGCCGCCGCGCCCGCCGTGGCCCAAGTCACCCGCATCAGCGTCTCGACGGCTGGCGTCGAAGCCAACGGTCCGAGCCGCGAGCCTTCGATCAGCGCCGACGGGCGCTTCGTGGTCTTCGCCTCGACCGCGACCAACCTCGTGGCCGACGACACCAATGACGTCGAGGACGTCTTCCTGCGCGACCGAGACACCGACGCCGACGGTATCTTCGACGAGCCAGGCGCCGTCGCGACCACCCGCCTCAGCCTTGGTCCCAGTGCGGCCCAGGCGAACGGCATCAGCTCGGCTCCTGTCATCACGCCGGACGGTCGCTACGTGGCGTTCGCGTCGGCCGCCACCAACCTCCTGGCCGGCAGCAATACGGTCTCGCAGGTCTACCGGCTCGATCGGACGACGGGCACCCTCATCCGTGTCAGCGAACGGACCGACGGGGCCGCCGCGACGAGCGATGCGTGGAGCCCCGCCATCAGCAGCAACGGTGACGTCATTGCGTTCCTGTCGAACGCGGCGACGGCGGCCCTGACGGACGATCCCGCCCCGGACGCGGGCTACATCGTCCACGCGTTCGTCCGGGAAGTGACTGCCGACAGGACGAAAAGGCTGTTCTCCAGGACGCCGCCGCCCGAGTCGGTGCTCTATCCGCGCTTCGCGTATGGACCGCAGATATCTGGCGATGGCACCAGGGTCGTCTACCTCGAGGGCCTCCGCCACTTCAAAGGCATTCAAATTGTGGATGCCGCCTTGGTCGTCGACGTGGCTGCCAACACCGCGACGGAGATCGACCAGCCATCCCTGGACATGCGCGTCAAGGTGCAGATCACGGCCGATGGCGCCGCCATCGTGCAGGGCAATCTGGGCCCAGGCTTCAACGAGATCGTCAGGCGGGTCGTCGCGACCGGAGCGACCACCACCCCGCTCAAGGGGTCCCCGACCAACCCGTCGTGGGCGGCCGCGGCGTCCGACACGGGTCGATACGCCCTCGCCACCAACGGCCGCCTGGTCGACTTCGATTTCGGCCAGGTCACACCTCTCGGGTTCACGCCGAGCTTCTCAGGCGGCTTCCTCGGCGCGCCTCCGTCGAGCGAGCCGTACTCCGTTGCCGACTTCAGCGGAAACAATCGCTGGCTCGCCGTCGCGTCGCCGGACACGACGCTCGTGCCTGTGGGCCTCGATACCAACAACAATCCCGATGTCTTCGTGATCGATCTGCCGGACTACCTCGACGCCGACAACGACACCATGGACGATCGGTGGGAGACGCTGTACGGCGTGACCGACCCGACCGGCGATCCCGATGCGGACGGCCAGACCAACTCCCAGGAGGAGAACGCCGGCACCCATCCGAATGGTCAGGTGCGCCGCTTCCTGGCCGAAGGTGCCACCGGCACGTTCTTCCAGACCACCATCGCGCTCGCCAATCCCAACCCGACGTTGCCGGCCACCGCGCTGGTGACGTTCGACCGGGGCGACGGGACGCGCGTACGACAGACGATCGGCGTGCCGGCCGGGCGATCCGCGGTCATCGATGCCGGTGCCGTCGCGGGTCTCGAGTTCACCGACGTCTCGACCACCGTCGAGAGCGATCGCTTCCTGGCGGTCGAGCGCTCGATGGTCTGGGGTGGCGCCGACGGCGCCATCGACGGATCGCACGCGGAGACGTCGACGGCGGCGCCGTCGCCGACGTGGTTCCTCGCCGAAGGCTCCACCGTCCTCGGTTTCGATCTGTTCTATCTGCTGCAGAACCCGCAGGCGACGACGACGCATGCGACCGTCCGTTATCTCCTGCCGTCCGGCACGGTCGTCACGCGGACCTACGACCTGGCGCCGGGCAGCCGGACGACGATTGCCGTGAACCAGATCGCCGGGCTCGGCGAAACCGATGTCTCGGGCGACATCACCGCCGACGCCCCGATCGTGGTCGAGCGGGCGATGTACCGCAGCGCGCCCGGCCAGCCCTTCGTGCTGGGCACCGATTCGATGGGCGTCACGTCGGCGGCGACGTCGTGGTTCCTGGCCGAGGGCGCCACGGGGTCGTTCTTCGACCTGTTCGTCCTCATCGCCAATCCCGGCGCCACCGATGCGACGGTGCAGGCGCTGTATGCGAGGCCGGATGGCACGACCGTGACGCAGGTCTACACGGTGCGCGCGCACAGCCGCTTCAGCGTCTACGTCGATGCCATTCCCGGTCTCGAGAACACGTCGGTGGCGACGACGCTGACGTCGACCAACGCGGTGCCCATCGTCGCCGAGCGCGCGATGTACTGGCCGGGCGGCTTCTTCGACTACTACGAAGGGCACAGTTCCGCGGGCAGCACGGCGACGGCGCTCGAATGGGTGGTCGCCGGCGGCGAATCGGGCGGACGCCACCAGACGCAGACCTTCGTGCTGATCGCGAACACGGATAACCGGGCCGGCCAGGCCACGCTGTCGATCCTGCCGGCCGGCAGCGCGCCGGCGGTGGCGCCGATCGTCGTGGCGCTGCCCGCCAACAGCCGCACGACGGTGCCGCTCCTGCTCTCGATTCCCAACTTCGGCGTCCGCGTGCAGAGCACCGGCGCGTCGCCGGTTCAACTGGTCGTCGAGAGCGCGGCATATCAGAGCCCGCTGGGATTGGCCGCCGGCTCCATCTGGTCGGCTGGCTCGAACTCACTGGCCACGCCTGTGCCGTAACGAATCGCTACACCTTCCCGGAGCCGTGTGCGGGTAATAGTGACTCATTGCCATGCGCATGGGCTTCGGGACGGCTCATCGCGTAACCCAGCCATTCTTTTTCGTGCGCGTGCGTCTTCGCTTCGTCTATAAACGGCACTTTCCGTGTCGCTTACTTGACGAGGACGATCATGCCGCGTGCCCCACTTGCCTTCCTGGCTTCACTCGCGCTCGCGGCACCGGCCGCTGCCCAGGTGGCGCGGATCAGCGTGTCGACCGCGGGCGTGCAAGCCAACGGATCGAGCACGGCGACAGCCATCAGCGCCGACGGCCGCTATGCCGTCTTCGCGTCCACGGCGACGAACCTCGTCGCTGCCGACGCGAACGGGGTCTCGGACATCTTCCTGCGCGACCGCGACACCGACGCCGACGGCACGTTCGACGAGGCCGGCGCCGTGGCGACGACGCGGATCAGCCTCGCCTTCGGCGTCGAGGCGAATGGCCCGAGCACGCAGCCGGCGATCTCCGCCGACGGACGCTACGTGGTGTTCGTCTCGACCGCCGACAATCTCGTCGCCGGCCCCAACGGCGCGCCGCAGGTCTACCGCGTCGACCGCACGAACGGCGCCGTCGTCCGGATCAGCGAGAGCGTCGCGGGCGCCGCCGGCGATCAGGCGTCCAGCGAGCCGGCCATCAACGCCACCGGCGACGTCATCGTGTTCACGTCGACCGCCACCAATCTGGTGGGCGACGGTGCGATCGCCGCGCCCGCACGTCTTTCTGCGCCAGGTGACCGCCGACCGCACGGCCCGCCTGTCGCCGCTCGATCCCACGCACGCGACCAGCTACCTGCGGCCCAGTGTCTCGGCCACCGGAACGCGCGTCGCCTACGGCGTCGTCCCCACGACGCTGTCGACTCCGCGCCGGGTCTACGTCGCCGACGCCGCGACCGGCGCGGTGCTCGCCGACATCGCAGCGGCGGCCGAGACGCCCATCGCCACCATCAGCGCCTCAGGCGGGCTCGTGCTCGTCGGACCGCTGCGGTATGTCGTCGACACGCGCGCGGTGACTCCGTCGCTCCTCGCGCTGGCGCCGCCGGTGCCGACCAGCATCGGGACGGGGTCGCCGAGCGGCCGCTACCTGCTCGGTGGCGGCGGGACGCTGAACGACTTCAGCCTCGGCCTGTCGTCCTCGCTGGCGCTCGGCTCGCTCGGGGCGTCCTTCAGCGCCGACGATCGCTGGCTCGCCGTCGCCAGCGACACCGCCACGCTGCTGCCGGGCGGCATCGACACCAATGGCGTCGCCGATGCGTTCGTCATCGACCTCCCGGCCCGTCTCGACCTGGACAGCGACACGATGGACGACCGCTGGGAAACGCTGTTCGGCGTGACCAGTCCCTCCGCCGACCCGGACGTCGACGGCGTGACCAACGCCGCCGAGGAGAACGCCGGCACCCATCCCAACGGCGTGCAGCGCCGATTCTTCGCCGAGGGCGCGACCGGCGGGTTCTTCGCCACCCGGCTGTGGATCGCCAACCCCGACGCCGTCAACGCAGCGCGGGTGGTCCTGAACGTCGACAGCGGGCAGGGCGTCCGGCGGACGCTCCCCGTGGCCCTGGTGGCCGGCGGGTCGGCCATGGTCGACATCGGCTCGATCGCCGGGTTCGAGGCGAGCGACGTCTCCACGATCATCGAGAGCGACCGCCTCGTCGTGGTCGATCGGGCGATGGAGTGGGGCATCGACCCGGTCCCGAACGGGCACGGCTATGGCTCGCACGCCGAAACCGCGGCGGCCGCCGCCTCGACGCAGTGGTTCCTGACCGAGGGGTCGACCGTGCTCGGCTTCGAGCTGTACTACCTCCTGCAGAACCCCCAGTCGACGTTGAACCGCGTCACCGTCCGCTACCTCCTCTCGTCGGGAACGGTCATCACCCGCATCTACAACATGGCGCCGCGCAGCCGCACCACGATCTACCTGAACGTGATCCCCGGGATCGAGGAGATCGACGTCTCGGGCGACATCAGCGCGGACGCGCCGATCATCGCCGAGCGGGCGATGTACCGCACCACGCCCGGCCAGTACTACGGCCTCGGCACGGCGTCGATGGGCGTCAACGCCCCGGCGACGCGCTGGTTCCTCGCCGAGGGCGCCACGGGCAGCTTCTTCGATCTCTTCGTCCTCATGGCCAACCCCGGCGATTCCGACGCGACGGTCCTGGCCGTCTACGCCAAGGAGGACGGCACCGCGGTGATCCGGAACCACTTCGTGGCCGCGCACAGCCGTTTCAGCGTCTACGTCGACAGCATTCCCGGCCTCGCGCACACGTCGGTGGCCACCACCCTGACATCGAACGTGCCGATCGTCGTCGAGCGCGCCATGTACTGGCCGAACGGCTTCTTCAACTACTACGAAGGGCACACCTCCGTCGGCACCACCAGTACCGCGCAGCGATGGGCCATCGCGCGAGGCGACGGCGATCCCGCCACCAATACGTTCGTCCTCTTCGCCAACACGGAGAATCGACCGGGGCAGGCCGTGGTGCAGATCATGACGCCCACCGGATTCGCCCCCGGCTTGCAGCGCACCGTGAACCTGCCGGCGAACAGCCGGACCACCATCGACCTGCCCAACATGCCGCCCACCTACTCGATCCTGGTGACCAGCAGCGGGGCGTCGCCGGTCGAGCTCGTGGTCGAGACCGCTGTCTACCGCACCTACCGCGGCGTGCTGTGGGCGTCCGGCTCGAACGCGGTGGCGACACCGTTGCCGTAGGCGCGACGTTCGTCCCACCCTTCGTCCCAATGTCGTTGACCGGGTGAGCGGCCGTTCTTAGGCTGCGGCATGCTCACCCGCGCGACGGCCGTCGGCCTCCTGTTCCTCGCCACGATCCTCGTCGGCCCCGCGCCCGCGGCGGCTGGTCCGCTGACGCCCGGCGAGCGCCAGCGTCTCATCGCCCACCTGGAGATGACCGAGGACTGGCTGGTCGGCGAGCTGGCCGGCCTGTCGGACGCGCAACTCGCCTTCCGGATGACGCCCGAGAGCTGGAGCATCAAGGACGTCGCCGAGCATCTGGCCATCGCCGAGCCGCAGTACTGGACCAATCTCGAAGCGTCGATGAAGGAGCCGGTCAAGGGCGGGTGGAAGCCGACCGCCACCGACGAGCAGATGCTGTGGTACGGGATCGACCGCACCAACCGGCAGCGGACGGGTGACGCCCGTGTCCCGAAGGGCCAGTTCGCCGACGCGCCGGCGGCCCTGGCGTCCTTCCGCAAGCTGCGCGCGACCATGCTGGCCCTGGCCAAGGCGTCACAGGAAGACTTCCGCGGCCGGCCCTTCATGGGCGGCGGCCAGGACGTCTACCAGTGGTTCCTGATGATCTCGACGCACGCGCAGCGGCACATCCTGCAGATCCGCGAGATCAAGGCGCACGCCGAACTACCCGAAGAAGTAGGGAAGACTCCGGAGTTGAAGTGCTACTCCGGAGTCGTAGGTGTGCGTCTACGCGTGGACGCCGGGCGCTTCGTGGCCCGAGCGCTGCACGTACTCGACGTAGGACCCCGGGTAGGCGTGCGGCTCGGCGTCGGTGCCGCTCTCGCCGCCCAGCTCGAGCACCCGGTTGGCGAGGCCGCGCAGGAAGGCGCGGTCGTGCGACACGAACAGCATCGTGCCCTCGAAGTCGCCGAGCGCCGCGATCAGCATCTCCTTGGTCGCCAGATCGAGGTGGTTGGTCGGCTCGTCGAGCACCAGGAAGTTGGGCGGGTAGAGCAGCATGCGGGCCATCACCAGGCGCGTCTTCTCGCCGCCGGACAGCGCCCGGATCGGCTTCTCGACGTCGTCGCCCGAGAACTGGAACGCGCCGAGCAGGCTGCGCAGCGCGCCGATGCTCTCGCGCGGGAAGTCCTTCTGCAGCTGCTCCCAGACGGTCAGCGTCGGGTCGAGCACGTCGAGCGCCTGCTGGGCGAAGTAGCCCATCTTCAGGCTGGCGCCGAGCGTCACCGATCCCTGGTCGGGCTCGAGCGCGCCGGCGACCATCTTCAGCAGCGTCGACTTGCCGGCGCCGTTGCGGCCCATCACGCACCAGCGCTCGCCGCGGCGGATGGTGAGGCTGAGGCCGTCGTAGACGACGCGTGACCCGTAGGCCTTGTGGACGTCCTCGATGACGGCGACCTGGTCGCCCGACCGCGGCGGCGGGCGGAAGTCGAACTTCACGATCTCGCGCTTCTTCGGCAGCTCGATCTTCTCGATCTTCTCGAGCGCCTTGACCCGGCTCTGCACCTGCGCCGCCTTGGCGGCGTGCGCCGAGAAGCGCTCGATGAAGCGCTGCTCCTTGGCCAGCATCGCCTGCTGGCGCGCGTAGGCCGCCTCGCGGTTGGCCTCGCGCAGCGCCCGCTCGCGCTCGTAGAAGTCGTAGTTGCCCGAGTAGGCCGTGATCTCGCCGCCGTCGATCTCGGCGATGCGGGTGACCAGCCGGTTCATGAAGTCGCGATCGTGCGACGTCATCAGCAGCGCGCCCTGGTGGTTCTTGAGGAACGACTCGAGCCAGATGATCGACTCGATGTCGAGATGGTTGGTCGGCTCGTCCATCAGCAGCACGTCCGGCTTGCCGAGCAGCACCCGCGCCATCGCCACGCGCATCTTCCAGCCGCCGGACAGCGCGCCGACGTCGCCGTCGATGCGGGCGTCGTCGAAGCCGAGGCCGTGCAGCACCTCGCGGGCCTGGCTCTCGAGGGCGTAGCCGCCCAGGTGCTCGTACTCCTCCTGCACCTCGCCGAAGCGCTCGAGGATCTTGTCCATCTCGTCGGCGCGGTCGGGGTCGCCCAGCGCGTGCTGGAGCGCCTCGAGCTCGTGGTGCAGGTCGCCGACGCGGCCGCTGCCGGCGATGGCCTCGTCGAGCACCGAGCGGCCGGACATCTCCTCGACGTCCTGGCGGAAATAGCCGATCGACGCCTTGCGCGGCACGGTCACCTCGCCGTCGTCGGCGCCTTCCTCGCCGACGATCATGCGGAAGAGCGTGGTCTTGCCGGCGCCGTTCGGGCCGACCAGGCCGACCTTGTCGCCCGGGTTGAGCTGGAACGACGCGTCGACGAAGAGGACCTGCCGGCCGTACTGCTTGCTGATGCGGGAGAAGGAAATCATGTCGAGCTCGCTAGAGTACCACCGCGGCTGGCGTCGTGGAGCGGCCGTGACTCAGGCAAGCTTGGCGGCGAGCTGCTGCAGGAACAGACCGACGTCGGTGACCAGGCCGATGGTCTGGCTCGAGCCGCGATCGGCGAGCTTGGTCACGACGGCGGGGTTGATGTCGACGCAGATCACCTTGACCCACGCCGGCAGCATGTTGCCGACACCGATGCCGTGCAGCATCGTCGACAGCATCAGCACCAGCCTGGCGTCGGTCAGCTCGGCGGCGTAGCCTTCCTGCGCCTTCACCAGGTCCATCTCGGTGTCGGCGAGCGGGCCGTCGTCGCGGATGCTGCCGGCGAGCACGTAGGGCACGTCGTGGCGGACCAGCTCGTACATGATGCCGGACTTCAGCACGCCGCTATCCACCGCGGCGCGGATGCCGCCGGCGCGGTTGACGAAGTTGATCGCCCGCATGTGATTGCGGTGGCCTTCCTTCACCGGCGAGCCGGCCTCGAGATCGACGCCGAGCGACGTGCCGAAGAGCGCGTGCTCGATGTCGTGCACGGCCAGCGCGTTGCCGGACAGCACGGCGCTCACGTAGCCCTTGCGGACGATGTCGCTGAAGTAGGAGGTGCCGCCGGTGTGCACCGCGACCGGACCCATCACGAAGACGATCTTGCCGTTGTCGCGCCGGATGTCGCGCATCATCGTCGCGATCTTGGCGATGCTCACCTCGACCCGCCGCTCCGACGAGATCTCGTTGGTCATGAACGCGAAGCCGTGCCGGTCGCGCTCGCGGAACTCGGGCACGACGCGGATGCCGTCGTTGCCGCAGACGATCGGATCGCCGCGGCGGACGTCGCGCAGCTTGCGGCAGGTGGCGGCGCCGTCGTGGACGATGATCACGGCGTCCATCCGCTGCTTGCCGACTTCGATCCAGCGTCCGTCGTGGCGGACGACGGTGCGATGGTTGGTGGTGGAGTAGAAGTCCTCCGGCGCGCAGCCGTCCTTGTCGGCCGGCCGCACCGTGACGTCCGTCTCGGCCAGCGGGTGGCAGCCTTGCGCCAGCAGCTCCTCGAGCAGCGACACGTGCTTCGCCTGGTCGGGCGACGTCACCTTCAGGCGCAGCCGGGAGAAGTCGGTGTTGGTGCGGCCGATGTCGAAGCTGAGGACCTCGAAGGTGCTGTCGTGGCGGATGACGGCGTCGAAGACCGACGTCAGGATCTGCGAGTCGACGAGATGCCCTTCGGCTTCGAGAATGGACTCTACTTTCACGCCGACATTGTATGTTGCCGGCCGGGCCGCACCCGTCAGCCGTCACAGCGGCCGGCGTGGCTACCAGCGGTGGTAGGCCGGGTGGCCCGGCTTCACCGCCACGAACGTGCCGCGGCAGGTCGCGGTCGTCGCGCCGCCGGCAGACAGCTCGCCGTCGATCGTCGCCCGATCGTCGTCGATCGCGACGACCCAGGCGCGCAGGTGGACGTCGCCCGCCGTCGGGGTCGGACGCCGCATGCGGATCGTGTACTCCGCGGTGACCGTGCACGGCGGCCGATCGGCGCCGTGCCGGCGCATCAGGGCGTGGGCCGCCGCCCAGTTGCAATGGCAGTCGAGCAGCGTGCCGATGATGCCGCCGTTCAGCACGCCGGGGAAGGCCTCGTGGTGCGGGCCGGGACGCCAGGTCGCCACCAGCGCGCCGTCGTCGCCGACCGATGCTGCGGACGTGCAGGCCAGCCGGGTTGGCCGGGCCGCAGCCGAAGCAGGCGAGTGCCGGCGCGTAGCGCTCCTGCAGGCAGACGCCGCAATCAGGATCGAGCGCGGGATCGGGCGCGGAATCCGGCGCGCCCACGGTGTCAGCGCCGGCCCTCCGCCGGACGCAGCAGCCGCTCCACGGTCTCGAGCAGCTCGCGCGAGCTCACCGGCTTGGTGAGGAAGGCGCTGGCGCCCTCGGCGTCGGCTTCGTCGCCGGCCGTCTCGAGGGTGGTGCCGGTCAGCATGACGACCGGCACGCCGCCGTGGCGCGGCGACTGGCGCACCGCCCGGAGCAGCTCCACGCCGTTCATGGCCGGCATCTCGCGGTCGGTGATGACGAGATCGATGCGGGCGGCGGCCAGCTCCGCCCACGCCTCGCGGCCGTCGGTCGAGGCCATCACGTCGTAGTGCGCCCGCTCGAGGATCGACAGGAGCACGCGGCGGGCCACCGGGTCGTCGTCGACGATCAGGATGCGGCCTCCAGGGGAGCCGGGGCTGCCGAGCGGGGCGTCGTCCTGACGGATCATCGCGGCGTCCGGGCGATCATGGCACGTCTGCCGGCGCCTTGAGCACCAGCACCGTCTGGTCGTCGGCCGCCGGACGGCCCTGCCGGAACGCGTCCACGTCGTCCAGGAGCGCGCCGACGATGACGTGGGCGTCACGCTGGGCGACCCGGGCGATGGCGTCGGCCAGCCGGTCGACCCCGTAGTAGGTCCCGTCCGGCGCGATCGAGTCGGTGAACCCGTCGGTGGCGACCACCAGCAGGTCGCCGGGCCGCCAGCGCAGGACGTGGCCGGGGCTGTTCGAGCTGGCGAGCATGCCGACCGGCGGCTCGTCGGCGTCGAGCAGCAGGCTGGGGCCGCCATGCGGCCGGTAGATGGCGGGAGCGTGGCCGGCGTTGACGTAGCGGAGCGTCCGGGTGCGCTCGTCGTAGAGCACCAGGAAGGCTGTCGCGAACATCTCGAGCGCCACGAAGTCGTCGTAGAGGCTGCCGACCGCGGACCGCAGCAGCCATTGCGGCTCGGGCGGGCTGGTCCGCAGCGCGCAGCGGAAGGCGGCGTGGGCCATCGCCATCACGATCGCCGCCGGGACGCCCTTGCCCGAGACGTCGCCCAGGCACGCGAACAGCCCGTGCGTGCCGAGCGGCAGGACGTCGTAGAAGTCGCCGCCCACCGCGGACGCCGGCTTGGCGGTCGCGTGGACCTGGATCCCCGGCAGGGCAGGCCACACCCGCGGCAGGAGGTCGTGCTGCACCTGCGCCGCCAGCTGCATCTCGGCGCTGCGGGCCGCATCGGCGAGCTTCTCGCGGTGCGCGAGCGCGTTCTCGATCAGGGCGCCGGCCTGCTCGGCGATGGCCTGCGAGAGCTTGACGTCCGGCGTGCTGAACGGGCGCGCGGCGCGGGCCGCGCCGAGTGCGGCCACGCCGGCGTTGCGGGTTCGCACCGGGGCCACGACCCAGCAATCGTGCCGGTTCGACGGCGACGCGGCGGCATCCTGGCCGACATGGACCTTCGTGGTCCGCCGGATCTTGTCCAGCCAGCCGCCGATCCGGCCGGGCTCGAGCGTCGCGCCCGACGACGTGACGATGTGCGGGGGGCCGCTGTCGGGCAGCAGGGCGATGAAGCCGAGCTCGGCCTTGAGCAGCCGGGCCATCTCGCTGGCGACCGTCTGCAGCGTCAGCGGCAGGTCGAGCTTGTTCCGGCTGGAGCGCGCCAGATCGTAGAGGGCCAGGATCTCGTCCTGGCGATCGACCAGTTCAGCCGCAAGGAGGTCGCCGTCGCGCTCGCTACGGATGAGCGCGGCGATGGTGGCGGCATCGACGTCGAGCCTCAACCCGGCGTCGGGCTTCGCACCGACGAGCCCCAGCTCCAACTCTGCCGAGTCGGCGATGGCGGCAGTCACATCGGGCGGGGCGGGCGCCGGGCCTGGGGGCCAGCTGATGAGCCAGGTTCGGCCCTGCAGGAGGCCAAACGCCGCTGCGTCGCGAAGCCAGGGGACGGACAGCCGTTCCAGAGCGGAGCGCACCAGCGCCGAACGGACCGCGGACGGCATCGCAGGGGTGAGCTTGCGCGAACTTGCCCGGGAAGGTCAACGACTCAGAGTGACGTCTGGGAGTGCACAGACGTGCAGATCTGCTCGCACGAGTGGAGCCCCGTTGCCAATCTGAGGACAGCGATCCAAGCAAATGGCTCGAAATACGGCCGGCCGGACGTGGCATTCCTATTGCTCTTAGTTTTGCATCGGGCGCGAAAGCGCACGATCCCCGCCGCGGGTCGGCCGGCTCCCACAGCCGAATCGTCCGATTCGCTCATCCCACCAGCCGCCTCCGGGAGCTTCGGCTCCCGGGGCCCTGCCTTAACCACTGCCCTTCACGCTGTCCTGGTTGACGGCGCCCGCGTTTCGTTATTAAGATAGATATCTAAACATCATCGCGGACCACGCCGGCACTGGCGGTGGCGTCGCGACGACTCCCACATGGATGATCAGCAGCTCGTACGCATCGCCAAAGCGCTCGCCGACGGGACCCGGCTGGGCATCCTGCGCACCGTCGCGAAACGCGGCGAGCTGTGCTGCGGTGAAGTGGGACGCGCCTTCGACGTCACCCAGGCGACGGTGTCGCATCACTTGAAGATTCTCGCCGACGCGAAGCTGATCGAGAGCCGGCGCGAAGGACAGTTCATCCGCCTCAAGGCCGTGCGCAAGACCCTCGACGAATTCCGCCGCGCCCTCGGGCATGGCTTCGACGGCACATGAAAGACCCGACTCCCGCGTCGCTCGCGGGGCAGCAGCTCGCGCAGTACCGCATCGGCGAACGGCTCGGCGCCGGTGGCATGGGCGAGGTGTATCGCGCCGAGGACACGCGGCTCGGGCGCGAGGTCGCGGTCAAGGTGCTGCACGCCGGGCCGACCTGCCCCGACGAGCGCCAGCGGCTGTTCCGCGAGGCGCGCGCCGCCTCGGTGCTGCGCTCGTCGAACATCGCGGCGATCTACGACCTGGGCGAGCACGGCGACCGGCCCTTCATCGTGATGGAGCTGGTGCCCGGCGAGTCGCTCGCCTCGCGTCTCGCGCGCGGGCCGCTGCCGGTCGCCGAAGCGGTGTCGATCGCGGCGCAGGCCGCCGACGCGCTGGACGAGGCGCACGGCCACGGCATCGTCCATCGCGACGTGAAGAGCGCCAACCTGATGGTCGACTCGCGCGGCCGCGTCAAGCTGCTCGACTTCGGCCTGGCCAAGTACGATGAACGCCCGACGGCGTCCTCGATCACGACCGGGGCGCTCCTCGAGACGCAGCCGGGCACGGTGATGGGCACGTTCACCTACATGTCGCCGGAGCAGGTGCGCGGCCGCGCCCTCGACGCGCGATCCGACCTGTTCTCGCTCGGCGTGGTGCTCTACGAGATGCTGACGGGCGGCTGCCGTTCGAGGGCGGCACCGCGACCGACGTCGCGGACAACATCCTGAACGCCGATCCGCCGGCGCTGGCCCGCCTCAATTACGCGGTGCCGGAGCGCCTCGACGCCATCGTGCTCAAGGCCCTGGCCAAGGACCCGGCGTTCCGTTACCAGTCGGCGCGCGAGCTCTACATCGACCTGCACGCCGTGACGCGCTGGCTCGAGGATCCGACCGCCAGCCGGTCGATGCGGCGGGCGCCGTCGGGGGTCACTGCGTCGGCCGTGGAGCGGCGTGCCGACGAGCCGCTCGCCATCGCGGTGATGACGTTCGGCAACACCACGCGGGAACCGGTCGACGACTGGATCGGGTCCGGCATCGCCGAGACCGTGACCGCCGATCTGCGCGCCGGCCGCGGCGTGACGATCATCGGCCGCACCCAGGTCCACGACGCCATCAAGCACTTGAGCGGCCCGTCGCTCGAGCGCGTCGCCGAGCAGCAGGCGATCGAGATTGGCCGCCGGCTCGGCGCGTCGTACATCATCGGCGGCGCCTACCAGCGTCTGGGCGCGCTGATCCGGATCACCGCGGAGCTCGTCGACGTCCGGGCCGCCTCGCTGGTGCGCACCGTCAAGATCGACGGCAAGATCGACGATCTGTTCGCGCTGCAGGATCGGGTCGTCGCGGCGATGAAGGACGGGCTGTCGGTCGCCATCAAGAGCAGCGGCCCGCCCAGCGGCCACAAGGAAACGTCGTCGCTCGCCGCCTGGGAGGCGTTCTCGCGCGGCCAGGTGAACCTGCGCGTCGCGACCCGCGATTCGCTGGTGGCGGCGCTCACCCTGTTCGAGCAGGCCATCGCCCTCGACCCGACCTACGCCTCGGCGTGGGCCCACATCGGCCTGACCTACAGCCTGCAGGGCCAGTTCCTGACCCTGCCGGCGCTGCTGGTGAAGGCCACGGCGGCGCTCGAGCGGGCGCTCGACATCGACCCCGACAACGTGTTCGCGCTGGCCGGCCTGGCCGGCGTCCGGCTGGCGGAAGGCCGCAGCGACGAGGCGATCGGCGCGGCCACCCGTGCCGTCGATCTCGACCCCACCAACCTCGCCGCCCGCAACACGCTGGCCCGGGCCTTCTGGATGGGCAAGGGCCTGCTCGACGAGGGCATCGCCGCCCTCGAGCGCGCTCGCGCCCACAACCCCGACGCCGGCTACGTCTTCCAGCAGCTGGCCCTGTTGCGGGCGATCAAGGGCGACCTGGGCACGGCGGAGATCGAGGCCGAGCGCGCCGTCGCCCTGCAGGAAGGCTTCAAGTCGGGCACCGAGGGTCTGTTCATGGTCGGCAGCCACGTGCGGCTCGGCTACGTCCGCTATCGCCAGGGCCGCTACGACAGCGCCCTGGCCTCGTTCGCCCGCGAGGAAGCCTTCCTGGCCGAGCACGATCACGCGCTCAAGGGCCGCCTGCAGATCGAGATCCTGCAGAAACAGGGCGCCGCCTATTGGCGTAAAGGCGATCGCGAGGCATCCGATCGGGCGTTCGCCGACATGGTGAAGGCCTTCCGGACCCGCCAGTCGCGCGGCGCCGATGACCCATTCACCAAGTATTACGTCGCGTCGCTGTATGCCCTGCGCGGCGACGCCGCCGACGCCCTGCGCTACCTGTCCGAATGCCTTGCCGCCAGGCCGGCGCTGACCCGCGTCCGAGCCCGGCTCGACCCGGATTTCGATGCCCTCAGGGACGATCCGGCCTTCCGTGCCCTGGTCGACGGTGACGCCGTCGCCGCCAAGGTGCGGGTCGCCGACGGCCCCGCCCAGTGATCGCTGCCTTCACCCCTCGGTTCGTGGCGTCGCCAAGACGCCGTTTCACAAGGAGTTCGCGTTGACGTTCAAGACCCTCGGCTTCACTACCGCCTTCGTTCTCGCTTCGGCCGCCGCCTACGCCCAGGCACCCGCCCCGGCGGCTGCCCCGGCCACCGCCCCGCAGGGCCCGCCGCCGCAGCCGGTGCTCGGCCCCAACGAGTGGAACATCGACCAGGCGCACTCGACCGCCGGCTTCACGGTCACGCACCTGATGGTCTCGACCGTTCCCGGCTCGTTCGGCAAGGTGTCGGGCAAGATCACCTACGACGGCAAGAACGTCTCGTCGATCACCGCGGACGTCACCATCGACGCCACCACGATCAACACGAACAACGAGCGCCGCGACACCCACCTGAAGAGCCCCGACTTCTTCGAGGTCGCCAAGTACCCGACCATCACCTTCAAGTCGAAGCGCGTGGTGCCGGGCGCCGCCGGCAAGTTCCAGCTGGTCGGCGACCTGACGATGCACGGCGTCACCAAGGAAGTGACGCTCGACGTCGACGGCCCGACCGCGCAGGTCAACGCCGGCCGCAACTTCGTCATCGGCGCCAACGCCACCACGACGGTCAACCGCAGCGACTGGGGCCTGACCTGGAACCGCGCGCTCGAGGCCGGCGGCGTCACCGTGAGCGACGCCGTCAAGATCACGCTCGGCATCGAGGCGAACAAGCCGAACCCGAACGCGCCGCCCCCGCCGCCGCGCCCGGCCCAGTAGAGGATTCCCGGGCGAACGACTCCGGAGTCGGCATTCCACTCCGGAGTCTTCCTCCCGTCCAGAGTCGCCGTCGACTCCGGAGTCTTCCTTACCCGTGTTCTCGCCTACCACCTACGACTGGACGGACAAGCGCGTCGCCTATGACGCGCTCGTCCGCGACCTCACCCACCTGCTGGGCGACGAGCGGAATCTCGTCGCCAACGCCTCGCAGACGGCCGCCCTGGTCTGGCACGCCCTGCCGGATCTCAACTGGGCCGGCTTCTATGTCTTCGACGGCACCGAGCTGGTCGTCGGCCCCTTCCAGGGCCTGCCCGCCTGCACCCGGATCGCCCTCACCCGAGGCGTCTGCGGCGCGGCGGCGTCGCAGCGGGCCTCGATCGTCGTCGCCGACGTCCACGCGTTCCCCGGCCACATCGCCTGCGACAGCCGATCGCGATCCGAGCTGGTCGTGCCCATCGTCACCGCGGACGGTGCGCTGCGCGGCGTCTTCGACATGGACTCGCCGACCCCGGCGCGCTTCGACGACGCCGATCGCGACGGCGTCGAGGCGCTGGTCGCGGCCTTCGTCGCGGCGACCGCCTGGCCGTCCGCGCGCTAGTGTCCCGTCCGCGTGATTCGCACCATGATTCCCGGGCGGGGCATCCCGCCTGGCGGCGTTGCTCGTCGCTGACAAATCCCCGATTTGCGCGCTCCTCGCGCCTGGCCAGCCGGGCGCCGCGCCCGAGATCCGCTACCGGAATGACTGATACGGGCCACTAGAATCGGCCCTGGAGGCCTCCATGGCAGTTCTATCCCGCGCGGCGCTCGTGGCCGCCGCCGTGCTCACGTCCGTGACCGTCATCCCGATGTCCGCCCAGTCCCCTCCTGCTGCCACCACCGTACCGCCGGTCATCGACCGCGAGCTGTTCTTCGGCAACCCGGAGATCTCCGGCGCGCAGCTCTCGCCGGATGGCGCGCACATCGCCTTCATCAAGCCCTACAAGGACACCCGCAACATCTGGGTGAAGAAGCTGGCGGAGCCCTACGCCGCGGCGCGGCTCGTCACCAACGACACCAAGCGGCCGATCGGGTCGTACTTCTGGAGCCGCGACAGCAAGTACATCCTGTTCGTCCAGGACAACGGCGGCGACGAGAACTTCAACGTGTTCGCCGTCGATCCGCTGGCCGCCACGGCCTCCGGCGGCGAGGTCCCGGCGGCCCGCAACCTGACGGCCGCGAAGGGCGCCCGGGCCTTCATCTACAACGTGCCGAAGACCGACCCGAACGTCATCTGGGTCGGGCTGAACGATCGCGAGCCGGCCTGGCACGACCTCTACAAGGTGAACATCGCGACCGGGCAGCGGACGCTGGCCCGGAAGAACACCGAGAAGATCTCGAGCTGGCTGTTCGATCGCAAGGGCGAGCTGCGCCTGGCCTCGCGGACGCTCGAGAACGGCGACACCGAAGTCCTGCGCGTCGAGGGCGACGCCTTCGCCCGCGTCTACACCTGCACGGTGTTCGAGAGCTGCGACCTGGTGCGATTCCACAAGGACGGCGCCCGCGTCTACGTCTCGACGAACCGGGGAGCGGCGGATCTGCAGGCGCTGGTGCTGCTCGATCCGGCGACCGGCCAGGAGACGCCGGTCGAATCGGATCCCAGGAAGCGCGTCGACTTCGGCAGCGCGATCTTCTCCGACCTGACCGACGAGCTCGTCGCCACGACCTACGACGACGAGCGGACCCGGACCTACTTTCACGACAAGGCCTTCGAAGCCGACTACCGGCTGGTCGAGAAGAAGCTGCCCGGCGCCGACGTCGCGTTCGTCTCGTCGACCGCCGATGAGCAGCTCTGGCTCGTCGCCGTCTCGAGCGATCGCGAGCCCGGGCAGCGCTACCTGTTCGACCGGCGCACCAAGGCGCTGACGCTGCAGTACACGGCCTTCGAGAAGCTGCCGCGGCAGCACCTCGCGCCGATGACGGCGATCACCTACCCGTCGTCCGACGGCCTGCCGATTCCGGCCTTTCTGACGCTGCCGGTGGGCGTGCCGGCAACCAACCTGCCGACGATCATCTTCCCGCACGGCGGGCCGTGGGCGCGCGACGCCTGGGGCTGGGACGCCGCCGCGCAGTTCCTGGCCAACCGCGGCTACGCGGTGCTGCAGGCGAACTTCCGCGGCTCGACCGGCTACGGCAAGAAGTTCCTCAACGCCGGCAACCGCCAGTGGGGCGAGAAGATGCAGGACGACCTCACCTGGGGCGTGAAGCACCTGGTCGCCAAGGGCATCACCGATCCGAAGCGGGTCGGGATCATGGGCGGCAGCTACGGCGGCTACGCGACGCTGGCCGGCGTCGCCTTCACGCCCGACGTCTACGCCGCCGGCGTCTCGATCGTCGGTCCGTCCAACCTGATCACGCTGCTCGACTCGATCCCGCCCTACTGGGAAGCGGCGCGGAAGCTGTTCAACGAGCGGATGGGCAATCCGACCGTCGCCGCCGACAAGGCGCAGCTGCAGCGTCAGTCGCCGCTGACCGCCGCCGCCAAGATCCACACGCCGCTGCTGGTCGTGCAGGGCGCCAACGATCCGCGGGTGAAGAAGGCGGAATCGGATCAGATCGTCGTCGCGCTGCGCGATCGCGGCTTCCCGGTCGAGTACCTGGTCGCCCCCGACGAGGGCCACGGCTTCGCCCGCCCGGTCAACAACATGGCGATGTACGCCACCGCGGAGAAGTTCCTGGCCAAGCACCTCAAGGGGCGCTTCCAGGAGAGCATGACGCCCGAGGTGGCGACGCGGCTCGAAGGAGATCACCGTCGATCCGAAGACGGTGACGCTGACCAAGGCCGCCGAACCGGCAACCGCGCCACAGCGCTAGTGGCGCGGCCGGACGCCCGCCGACGCGTCAGCGAAGGCGGGCCTGCCCGCCGAAGCGCTTAGCGAAGGCGGGTCGCCAGGGCGTTGGTGCCGGCCGCCCACACGCGACCGCCGGCGTTCGAGTACATCGCGCGCTCGACGACGATCGGCGCCGGGCTCGCGCCCAGGCTCTCGATCAGCGCGCCCATCCGGCTGTTGGCGACCGTCGATCCGAACACCGTGCCGACGTCGACGTTGAACCGGCTGGCGGCCGGCACGCTGAAGGTGCGCACGTCGGTGGCGCCGCCTTCGACGAAGACCGTCACCCGGATGCTCGCGGCGGTGGCGCCGGTGTTCGCCACGAGGATGAACGTCGACGCGCCGGCGCTGCCGCCGACCTCACCTTCGGCCAGGGCCCAGGCGGTGCCTGTCTGCGTGGCGCCCGCGGAGTTGTGTCCCTCGTACCACGGGCCCAGCGCGCCGCCGGGCCACCACATCGCGCGCTCGACGACGATCGGCACCGCGTTGGTCGACGTCAGGATCGTGGACACGGCGGCGTTGGCGAGCAGCTGGCCGCCGGGGAACTGCTCGGAATCGACGTTGATCGTCCGCCGGCTCGACGCCGCGACGGTGTACATCTTCGTCAACGACGTGCCGTTGTCGAGGAGGTAGGTCGCCTGCACCGTCGCCGCCGTCGTCGGATCGGGGTTGGCGATCAGCACGAACATGTCGAAGAACGCGCCGGTCGCCCCTTCGGCGAGGAACCAGCTGGTGGCCGGCGCGGTGACCCCGGCGCTCTCGTGGCCGGCACTGTAGGCCTGGCCGCCCGTCGTCATGTACATGGCCCGCTCGACCACGACCGGCACCGTCGACGTGATGGCGGCGGAGACGTCGGTGGCCGCCAGCGACTGTCCGCCAATCGTCTCGCTGTCCACCACGATGGTGAAGCGGCTGTTCGCCGCCACGGTGTAGTTCTTGGTCAGCGGGGCGAGCGGAGCGGGGCGCAGGTAGCGGATCGTGACCGTGGCCGCGGTCGCGCCCGGGTTCTGAATCAGGTAGAACAGGTCGAAGCTGCCGTGCGTCGCGCCCTCGGCGAGGAACCACGTGCTGGACGCCGCCGCGATGGACGTCTCGGCGTGGCTGCCGTAGCCGCTCTGGTCCCAGCTCACCTGGCGGTCGACGACCATGGCGACGTCCGACTCGACGACCGTCGAGAAGGAGTTGCCGTAGACGCCGCTGATCGAGCCCGGATCGACGCTGATCCGCGTCTGCGCCGGAATGGTGACCTCGTGCGTGACCGGTGCGCCGGCCGGGCGCAGGAAGCGGAACTGGACGTGCGCCGGCGTCGAGCCGAGGTTCAGCGCGGCGAGCCGCGTGGTGAAGAAGGCGTTCGAGACGCCCTCGGCGAAGAGCCGCCGCTCGAAGCCGCGCGGATGGGTGCCGGCGGTTCGCTCGGCGGCGTTGTTGACGCCGTCGTTGTCGGGATCGCCCGCGGCGCCGTTGACGCCGGTGCCGCTGGTGGGATCGAGGCCGAAGCGCGTCTCCCAGTCGTCCGGCAGCCCGTCGGCGTCGCCGTCGACGACCGCGCGGCGGCGTCCAGCCGAGCTGGACGACCTCGAACTGGCTGGCGCGGATGCTCTGGAAGCCGGGCAGGAAGCTGTCGTCGTCGAACGGCGCTTCCCAGCGCGGATCCGAGGTGCCGGTGATGTACATGTTCGAGCCGTTGTCGGCGACGATCAGGCCGTAGGTCTTCATCGCCTGCAGCACCCGCTGCACGGCGGGCGTGAAGCCGGAGAGGTTGACGTCGGCCTTGCAGCCGCAGACGGGCGCCCATCGGCAGCGACCCGGCGGTGCTGCCGGCGCGATGCGAGGCGGGGAAGACGTAGCCGTTGGTGGACTGCACGGTGACCCGGAAGGCGTGGCGGATGGGCTCGGTGCCGAACGCCTCGTCGTAGCGCACCAGGCCGGGCAGGATGGCCATCCCGGAGGCGTCGGCGCTGGTCCAGCCCTCGGGCCGGCGCAGGTTGCTGGTCAGCGGGAAGACGGCGCCCGAGCCGGCCTCCCAGCGGTTCAGCCCGGCGTTCCAGCGGGCGCGGTAGAGCTCGTAGACGATCCGGTTGTCGCGGTCGACGATCAGCATGTGGCGATCGCCGCCGGGATCGATGTTGCCGGGCTGACCGCCCTCGATCCAGCCGGGGGTGAACCTGGCCTGGTCCGGGATCGGGTAGCCGGCCGGCCGGCCGGGCGCGCCGACGTCGCTCTGGGCCGGATACTCGACGAAGGTCACCGGCACCAGCGGCTGCGAGCCGGGCACCACGATGTAGGGCATCCCGTAGATCGCGTCCGGGTCGTCCGGCGTCCCCGGCCGAGCCGCCCCAGTCGGCGTGGATCCGTCGCGCGGCGCCGCCGATCAGGTTGATGAAGTTGGCGCTGTTGGGATCGAGCGGCGCCTGGCTGATGTCGATGTTCCACCAGTTGTCGGCGGGGAAGAGCGGCAGGGGCTGCGGCATCGCGCCGTCGAGCACCACGCCCTGGGCCCGGGCGGCGGGCGCGACGGCCAGCAGCGACACCGCGCCGACGAAAATCGTCAGGGCCCGGGTAAGAAATGCGCGTGACATCATGGGTTTTCGCGGCAACTGGCGGCGCCCGCTCTCCGGGAGCCACGGTTTTGCAAGGGCGGTGCCCGCCCGTCCGGGCGGCGGGCCTCCGGCCGCCGCGCTAGGAATGCCCGCGGCGGCCCACTAGAATGGCCGCTCCGTCCGTAGCGGCACACGCTGGCCATGCCCTTCGACTGCGACCATCGGCGCACCCTCGGACCCGACGTCTGCCCGGCCGCCTGCCGTGCCGTCGAGCAGGGTGCGTTCGCCTACGTCCGGGCGGACCGGCCGGCCGACCTGCCCAGGCCCGAGGCCGGGTCGCTCGACGTGTTCGTGCTCGACATGAACCACGGCTGGCCGAACATCGGCCACGACGCCATCGTCATGGCGGTGCGGACCGCGGCCTGCGATCTGGCCGGGGCGCTGGCCGGCGCCGGCCTGCGCATCCGCGCCGTGTCGTGCGACGTGCGGCGCGGCCTGGTCGTCCCGCCGCCTGCCCGACGCCCGCGGCGGGCTCTACCTGGGCACCGGCGGCCCCGGCCACATCGATCCGGCGCTCAACGACGGCGGTGACGGCAGCCAGGGGATCGTCGAGTCGCCGGCCTGGGAGTCGCCGCTGTTCGCGCTCTTCGACGCCGTGCAGGCCCACCCCGACGCGGCGCTGATCGGCATCTGTCACACCTTCGGCGTGATGAGCCGCTGGCTCGGGCGTCGCCGATCCGGTGCGCCGCGGACCCGAGAAGGGCGGCAAGAGCGCCGGCATCGTCGACACCGTGCTGACGCCGGAAGCGGCCGCGCATCCGTGGTTCGGGGCGCTGGCGCAGCGCGTCGCCGACGAGCCCGGCCACGCCGGCCACATCCGTGTCCTCGACAGCCGGCTCTACGACCTGCTCCCGCGCCCGGCGATGGCCGCCTCGGTGACGCCGCTCGGCTTCGAGGTCTCGCCCGATGGCAGCCGCCGGCGAGGCGGTGACGATGTGGGAGGCGGCGCGCGACCGCACCGGCACGATGCCGCGGGTGTTCGGCGTCAACCACCACCCGGAGATCGTCAACCGGTCCCGCGCCCTGCGCATACTCTGGGACAAGCGGTCGCGCGGCGAGGTGTCGCACGACTGGTATCGCGAGCGCGCCGACGCGATGGCCGAGACGCTGCGCGACGACGCCGCCGATCGCGGGCTCGACGTCACCTCGCGTTACACGCTCTTCGAGCCGTTGCGGTATCACCTGGAACGGCAGATTGCGCTGCGCCGCGTGGCGCCATCCTCCGGGAGGGCCTCCTCGTGATTCCGAGACCGCCGTTCGCCGACGAGCTCACCAGCGAGCAGGAGCTGGCCGCCTTCCATCGGCTCAAGCCTCGACTCAACGAGGTCTGGGACGTGATCAGCGCCCAGGACGACCTGCCGGCGACGTCGATCGTCGTGCCGTCCTTCACGCTCGACCAGGAGGAGCTGACCAAGCTCGATGGCGCCGCCTTCTACGAAGAGCGGCTGCTGTTCCTGCTGATCCGGCTGCGCAACCCGCGGGCGCACGTGACCTACGTCACGTCGCAGCCGGTCCATCCGCTGATCCTCGACTACTACCTGCACCTGCTGGCCGGCGTGCCGGCGAGCCACGCCCGGGCGCGCCTGACGATGCTGTGCGCCTACGACAGCTCGCCGCGGCCGCTGACCCAGAAGATCCTCGAGCGGCCGCGCCTGATCGAGCGGATCCGCAAGTCGATCCCGAATTCGGAAGCCGCCTACCTGACGGTGTTCAACTCGACGCCGCTCGAGCGCAAGCTGTCGGTGCTGCTCGACATGCCGCTGAACGGCCTCGATCCCGAGCTGAGCTATCTCGGCACCAAGTCGGGCAGCCGCAAGGTCTTCAAGGAGGCCGGCGTCGCCGTATCCGGCCGGCTACGAGGACCTGAAGGATCGCGACGACGTCGAGCGCGCGCTGGTCGAACTGGGCCGCGAGCACGCCGGGCTGCGCAAGGCCGTCGTCAAGCTGAACGAGAGCTTCTCGGGCGAGGGCAACGCGATCTTCCGCTTCCCGGAAGAGGTGACGCGCGAGTCGGTGCGGCAGGCGATGGACAGCCTCGAGCTGGCCGTGTCCAGCGAGTCGCACGAGCACTACTTCCGCAAGTTCGCGCGGATGGGCGGCGTCGTCGAGGCGTTCATCGACGCGCCGCACAAGCTGTCGCCGTCGGCGCAGCTGCGGACGACGCCGCGCGGCGAGACGGCGACGACGTCGACGCACGACCAGATCCTCGGCGGGCCGTCCGGACAGATCTACCAGGGCTGCACCTTCCCGGCGCACGACGACTACCGGCGCGCGATCCTGGAGCACGGCATCGCGGTCGGCCGCGTGCTGGCCGCGCACGGCGCGGTCAGCCGCTTCGGCGTCGACTTCCTGGTGTCGCGCCAGGACGCATCGCAGCCGTGGGCGATCCACGCGCTCGAGATCAACCTGCGCGTCCTCGGCACCACGCACCCGTTCCTCGCGCTGCAGTTCCTGACCGGCGGCCGCCTCGATCCGGAGAGCGGCCTCTTCCTGTCGCTCAGCGGCCGCGCCAAGTACTACATGGCCACCGACAACCTGCGCTCGCACGGCTACCGCGGCGTGCTGCCGGAGGACCTGATCGACATCGTCACCAACAACGGCCTGCACTACAGCTACCGCACCGAATCGGGCGTGCTCTTCCACCTGATCGGGGCGCTGTCGGAGTGGGGCAAGATCGGCGTCACCGTGATCGCCAACAGCCGCGACGAGGTCGACGATCTGTATCGCCGCACGCTCGCCGTGCTCGATCGCGAAGCCGGCCTGGGCCATGCGCCCGCGGCCACAGGGAGGCACGCATGAAGATCGGCTTGATGGTCGGCCGCGAACACAGCTTTCCGCACGCGTTCATCGAGCGCGTCGACGAGATCGGCAAGCCGCACGGCATCACCGCGGAGTTCGTCAAGCTGTCCGGGACGAAGTTCGACGAGCCGCCCGCCTACAAGGTGATCGTCGACCGCATCTCGCACGAGGTCGAGTACTACCGCGGCTACCTGAAGTACGCGGCCCTGAACGGGACCTACGTGATCAACAACCCGTTCTGGTGGACGGCCGACGACAAGTTCTTCAACTACTGCCTGATGGCCCGGCTCGGCGTGGCCATCCCGAAGACGGTGCTGCTGCCGCAGAAGGCCTACCCGACCGACGTCGACATCCTGCCGGCGTCGCTGCGCAACCTCGACTTCCCGATCGACTGGGACGGCCTGCTCGACTACGTCGGCCGGCCGGCGATCCTCAAGCCGTACTCGGGCGGCGGCTGGAAGCACGTCTACAAGGTCGAGAACCGCGACGAGCTGATCGCCGCCTACGACGGCACCGCGCCCTACGCGATGACGCTGCAGGAGTTCGTGCGCTTCGACCAGTACGTGCGCTGCTTCACCTTCGGCAAGACCGACATCACGCCGGTCGCCTACGATCCGCACCAGCGCCAGTACATCGTCGACCACAACTACCTGTCGCCGGCGCTCGGCGACCGCATCGTCAAGGACGCGCAGACCATCAACCAGGCGCTCGGCTACGAGATGAACACCATCGAGTTCGGCGTCCAGGACGGCGTGCCCTACGCCATCGACTTCCTCAACTGGCGCCGGACTTCGAGCGCGATCGCATCACCCCGCACTACTTCGAGCTGGTCCTCGACAAGATGTCGAAGCTGGTCGTCGATCGCGCCCTGAACGGCCCGCCCACCAACCCCTGGCCGCAGTGGGAGCAGATGCTCGGCTGGGGCAAGACGTCGGGGTTCGTCGGCCAGCCGCGCTGACGCACGAGGACGCGATGAGCGAGCTTGCCGCGAGCCGCGCCGGTGCCCGCGCGTCGGCCTCGCCGGCCGACGTCTGGAACGCGCTGGTCCGCCCGGATGTCGAGGAGACGGCCGCCTACTGGGCCGATCTCGCCGGCCGGATGCAGGCCGCCCGGCTCACCTTCGGCGGCCGGCCGCTGTGCCCGTTCCTGCGGCCGTTCTTCCTCGACGCCGCCGACGAGGCGCGGGTCCGGGCCGTCGCCGAGACGATCGCCGCCATCGGCGAGCGCGTCGTCGCCGCCGCGATGGTCCAGCCCGAGCTGCTGCGGCGGGTCCGGCTGACCGACGAGGAGACGCGGCTGGCCCGCATCGATCCTGGCTACGGGCGGGCCAGCACGACGTCGCGGCTGGACGCGTTCCTGCTGCCCGACTCGCTGACGTTCGCCGAGTACAACGCCGAATCGCCGGCCGGCCTCGCCTACGCCGAGAACCTCGGCGAGGTGTTCGACGGCCTCGAGATCACGGCGCGCTTCCGCGAGCGCTTCGAGGCGTCCTACTTCCGCCTCTCGACGCACCTCCTCGACGCCCTGCTGGCCAGCTACGCCGAGTGGGGCGGCACGGCCAGCCCGCCGACGATCCTGATCACGGACTTCCGCGAGGTGCCGACCTGGAGCGAGTTCCTGATCCTGCAAGGATCGCTTCGAGGCGCGCGGCGTGCCGACCGTCGTCGCCGATCCGCGCGACCTGACCTTCGACGGCACCACGCTGGTGGCCGACGGCCGCCGCATCGACATGGTCTATCGGCGCGTGCTGGTCAACGACGTGATCGCGCGGGCCGACGACTGCCGCGTGCTGGTCGACGCCATCGCCAGCGGCACGGTGTGCATGGCCAACGCCCTGCGCTGCAAGATCCCGCACAAGAAGGCGTTCTTCGCGCTGCTCACCGACGACGCCGTGATCGGGCCGGGCGGCCTCTGCCCGCTGACCGAGGCCGAGCGCGCGGTCGATCGGGCCGGCGATCCCGTGGACGCGCGTCGTCGAGGACGTGCGCACGACGTCGCCGCACCACGGCACGATCGACCTGCTCGCCTACGCCCGCGAGTATCGCGATTCGCTGGTGCTGAAGCCGAACGACGAGTACGGCGGCACCGGCGTCACGCTCGGCTGGGAGACCAGCGCCGCCGACTGGGACGCCGCGCTGGAGAAGGCCGTCGACGGCAGCGCGCCGGCGGAGACCGCCGACCGCAGCTGGGTGCTGCAGCGGCGCATCCCGATCCGCCGCGAGCACTTCCTCGCCGTCTCGGGGCCGCCGCACACGGTGGCGCCGCGCGACATGCTGGTCGACTTCGCGCCCTACCTGTTCCGCGGCCAGCAGGTCGGCTGCCTGACGCGCCTGAGCGGATCCGGCCTGGCCAACGTCACGTCGGGCGGCGGCCAGGCGGCGGCGTTCGTCGTGCGCGCCCGCTGACCCGACGCCGTCGCGTGCTGCTTTCAGCCGGCGCCGCAGGTGCCGGACGCGATCCGGCGCGCCGCCTGATCCGCCACCAGCAGCACCTCGTCGCGCAGCGGTGCCGCCGTGCCCGGTTCGCGTTCCGCCCATGCCGACCACTCGGGCGAATCGACCGCCGCGTAGGCCTCGCGGAACAGGGTGACGGCCACCGGCGCGCCGGCCCGCGCCTCGACGTCGAGGTGCGTCAGGGCGAGGCCGATGCCCCGCGGATCGCCGGATCGGAGCAGCGCGCCGACGTGCGCGCGCAGCGCCTCCTCGAGCGCGGCGAGGCCGGGCGCCCGGGCTCGGGCGGCGTCGGCGAGCAGGCGGGCCAGCGCCGCCGGTGACTCCGGCGAGCCGTCGAAGGTGCCGCCACGGATCCGCGCGGCGTCGAGGTCAGCGGCCATGATCCATCGTCGGCCGGATGGGTCAATTGGCGGGCGAGATGCCGAGCCCGGCGATCTTGCCATCCGGGCGCGAGCGAGAACTGCACCCGCAGCGGCGTCGTCCCGAACGTGGCCCGGTAGATGCGGACACGCCGGCCGTCGCGTTCGGTGGTCTTCCATCAGCTCGAACGCCTGCAGCGGGCCGTGCCGGCCCATCATGTCGGGGCCCTGCTTGATGCGATCGGGCAGCATGAACGATCGAAACTCCGGGGTCAGCCACTCCGGGTCGATGGTGCCGCCCGCCGCCGACGTCAGCGCCTGCTTCAGGAAGGCGGTGATGGTCGGATCGGGATCGGCGATGGGCTTCGGGGCGTTCTCCTTCAGGGCCGGGACATAGATCTCGGCGATGCCGTTGGCCACCGCCTGGCCGGCGCCCCCCGACTGGTTCACCAGCGCGATGACGGTGACCTTGTCGTCGGGGAAGCGGGCCACGAAGGTGGAGAACCCCGCGATGCCGCCGCCGTGCGCCTGGCGCGGCCGGGTGCGGTAGGGCTGCACTTCCCAGCCGAGCGCGTAGTGGGACTGCGTTCCGCTGTTGAAGCGCATCGGCGTCCACATCAGGTCGTAGCTGGCCGGCGTGAGCAGCTTGCGGCCGGTCAGCGCCGCATCCCACGTGGCCAGGTCGACGACGGTCGACACGAGCGCCCCTGCCGAGAACGGCTGCGTCGGGTGGGTATGTTCCGCCGGCGTGGTCTGGCCGTTGGCGAAGCTGTAGCCCCTGGCTCGCAGCGGGCGGGCGTCGGCGTAGTCGTCGAGCGACGTCGACGTCATGCCCAGCGGCTTGAAGATCCGCTCGGCCAGGAACGCCGCGTACGGCTTGCCCGACGCCTTCTCGATGATCATCCCGAGCAGGTAGTAGCCGGTGTTGCAGTAGGCGTACTTGTCGCCCGGTGTGAAGGCGAGCGGCGCATCCTTGACCAGGGCGAGGATCTGGTCGGGCGTGAACACCTGGCTGTCGGCCACCTTCGCCTCGCCGAACACGTCGGTGTAGCTCTTGATGCCCGACGTGTGGGTGAGGAGGTGCCGCACCGTCACCGGCGCCCAGGCCGCCGGCAGCCCGGGCAGGATCTCGGTGACCTTGCCGTCGAGGGACAGCTTGCCGCCTTCGACGAGCATCAGCGTCGCCATCGCGGTGAACGGCTTGGTCACCGACGCGAGCTGGTAGACCGTCTGCTCCGTCGCCTTGATCGACTTGTCGACGTCGGAGAGGCCATAGCCCTTGGCGACCACGACCTTGCCGTCCTTGATCACCGCAACCGAGGCGCCAGGGAACTGGCGCGCCTGCATGGACCGCTGGACGGCGGTGTCGACGGCCGCTTCCTGAGATGCCGCGGCCGCCGGGGCCGGCGCCGCGACCGCGGGCGCCTGCGCTCGCGACACAGCCGGGGCCAGCACGCTGGCCAGGCAGACGAACGGAATCCCCAGGCGCAGCGGCCGAGGGAGCAGGCGGCACAGCCGAGGAAGCAGGCGGGAGAGTTGGGTTGTCATCGATCGCTCCAGACGAAGCGCTCCGGTGAGGGGTTCCGCCGGGGGATCACCAGTACTTCGAGCCGCCCACGATCGTGTCGGACACCAGCGCGTCCCGGACCTGTTCGAGATCGGCCAGACCGCCGGCGGCGACGCCGCCGTGGACGAACCGCGCCGAGGCGTCGTCCTTGCTGAACAGCACGATCTGGTGGACGTGCGCGAACCCGCCGCGCTCGTAGTAGACCAGGCAGTGATCGGCGGAGCAGCCGGCGGTGATCAGCCGGCGGGCCGGCAGGCGCGGCCCCACCACGACATCGGTGGCCTGAAAGCGGGCGCCGGGCTCGGCGAGGTCGAGCGTCGGTTCGCGGAAGAGTGCCGCCAAGGCCTCGCGGACCGCCGCGGGCAGCTCGCTCACGGTGGCGGCTTTGGCGAACCGTTCGGCGCGGACGTGATCGCGGAGCGCATCCGTGAAGCCGGCCGCGGCGGCCTTCGGCTGGCCGCGCAGCACCCAGGCGCCGAGGAGCGCGAATGCGACGACCGCGACAATCCCGAGTCGGAACGGTCTTCACCGCGATCCTCCTATTCGCGACAGACGCTGCAGTGCGTCCAAGACGTCGCTGGTCGCTTCCGGCGTCAACCGGCCAAGACGCTTCACATGCGCTCCTCGTCGACGGTCCGCAGCTGGTCGAGAGCGACGAACCGTTCCGGCTTTGGAAACGACAGACGATCCGCCACGGGTAGGCGCGGCCGCTGGTCGTCATCGGGGCCACGATCACGGTGCGGAGATGAGCGTTGAGCTCGTCCGGCGAGACGATGACGCACGGACGCGTCTTCTGGTTCTCGCTGCCGCGTGTCGGATCCAGCTGGACGAGGTGCACGTCACCGCGGGCGATCACGCCCTGGCTACCACTTCCATTCCTCGTCGTCGAAGCGCGTCGGCGTGGCTCCGTCGAGCAGTACGTCGATCGCCGGCGATGCGCATCTGTTTTGCCGCATCGGCCCAGCCGACGCGTGGCTCACGAACCGCCTGGACGATCAGACGACCCGGCTCTGCATGGAGCTCGACCTCCTCGGACAGCTCGGCTTGCGCAATCAGCGCCTTCGGCAGGCGAAGGCCGCGAGAATTGCCGATGCGCACGATGCGGGTCCGCGTCGCCATGTGACTACATCGTAACCACGGTGTCGATCGTCGTCAAGAGCACGGGTCAGTCTGCAGCGGCCGGCGGCGCTACGGCACCGCGCTTCGCGAAGACGCAGTCGAACGTGCCGACGTGCCGGTGCACCGTGACGCCGAAGCCGCGCTTGAACTTGTAGAGGTTCCACATGCCGCCGCTCTGGCGGTGATACTCGGCCTCGAGCACCTCGACGTCGTAGTCGGGGATGCCGTAGAGGTCGTAGGTGTGGCAGCCGCGTTCCTTGCCCCACTGCATCGCCGTCCAGTGGAGCAGCTGGTTCGGGTTGGCCTTGCGGGCGGCCTCGGCGGCCGAGGACGCGCCCCACAGGTAGGTGGCCCAGCCGCTGCCGACGAACACCACGATGCCGGAGATGTCGACGCCCTCGTGCCGCGCCAGGTAGAGGCGCATCGCGTCGCGATGGCCGAAGTGCTTCGCGGAGAGCCGCATCGCGTCGGTATCGGCCTTGCGCATCCCGTGCCGCGTCGTCGTCTCGTCGAACAGGCCCAGGAAGACGTCCATCTCCTCGGCCTTGGCGATCCGCACCTCGACGCCCTGCTTGCCGGCCAGGCGGATGCGGTTGCGCGTGTTCGAGTGGAAGCCGGCGAAGATCGCGTCGGCGGTCTTCGAGATGTCGACCAGCGCGGTGCGCAGCGGCATGATGCGCTGCTTGGCGACGCCGAGCCCGTGCCGCTCGAGCAGCGCGATGGTCTCGGGCGTCCGCGTCCACTGCGGCTCGAAGCGCAGCAGGAACGCGCCGGCCGCCGCGGCCAGTTCGATGGCGGCGCCGACCAGCGCGTCCACCACCTCGGCGTCGGCGGGGTCGGCCGCCGGGCCGCGCGGCACGAAGCCGAAGCGGCGATCCGGCCCGGTCTCGAACATCAGCATCTGCAGCGTCGCCGACGATGCGTCGCCGCGCATCGCGGCGATGCGGGTCGGCGGCGCGCTGCAGGTCGGCCTGCAGCTCGCCCCACTCCCACGTCTGGAAGACGTGGCCGTGCGGCGAGGTCTTCGACGAAGGCGTTCCAGGACTCGCGGTCGGTCCCCGGGACGAGGGTCAGCGTGTCGCTCATCGGGTGCGTGCCGCGTGTCGTGTCCGGCCCGGCCTCATGCCGTCCTCACGTCGTCGTCCTCACGTCGTCATCATCGCGGCGAGCTTCTTCGAGACGCCGCGCGTCTCGCCGCAGAAGTCGCCGTACGGGCCGATGCGGGTCAGCGTGAACGGCAGCATCCGCGGATACATCGACGACGTCACGAAGGTGATGCAGAGCCCCTGGTTCTGGATGTTCACGATCGAGTGCACGAGCAGCTTGAACAGCGCCCCGATGCGCTGGAAGTCCTTGCGCACGAAGGCGGTGGTGAAGACCACGAAGTTCGGCGGGGCGCGATGGTTGATGACCCAGCCGAGGACCTCGCCGTTGACGCGCAGGCCGACGCTCGAGAGCGGATCGGCGCGCGCGTCGCAGATCCACGGCTCGAGCAGCGGATCGATCCACGGCTTCTCGGCGTTGGTCTGCTGCATGTGGGCGCGCTCGGCGGCGGTCAGGTCCTTCCACATGAACATCTCGCCGCCCTCGGGCAGCCGGCCACGCCCCCACCACGGGCAGCTGACGGCCTGCTCCGGCGTGATGCGGACGGCGGCCTTGCGCAGCACCGGCGCGTCGAAGCCGCGCTTGGCGAAGATGTGCTCGATGACCGGGATCGACGGCTTGCCGGTCATGTAGACGCCCATGATCTCGTCGCGGCCCGCCGCCCGCGCCGCCTCCTCGAGGCCGCCGACGAGGCCGGTGGCGACGCCGCGCCCGCGCAGGTCGGCGCGCACGAACAGCGACAGGATCTCGGCCGGCTGCGACGGATCCTTCGGGCACCTGGGCCAGGCCGAGGCCGGCCGGCAGGCCGTCCTCGATCGCCGTGCAGGCGATCATCCGGCTGCCTTCGCTGTCGGTGTGGTCCGGTGCCGACCAGGGTGAGCGCCTGGCGATAGCTGGGGAAGGTCATCCCGGTCCAGGCGTCGTCGAGCGGCGCGCTGACGGGGGCGATCGAAATCTCGGACACGGCTCCAAACCTCCGGCGACGACTCAGGACAGACGGGAACAGTAGGTCCACATCTGGTGGTGCCAGAACGGCCAGTCGTGCCCGCCCTGATCCTCCCAGTCGTCAAACGAATGGCGGATGCCTTTCGAACGAAGTACCGCGGCGAGCTGATCGGACGGCCCGCGGTCCTCGAAGGGGCCGCGGCCGGTGGCGATGTGGATGTCGCAGGACGCGAGATTGGCCAGCGTCCAGGGATCGTTCAGGCCGGCCAGGTAGTCGACCGGGTTGTTGAAATAGAAGTTGTCGTCGTAGAACCCGTCCATCGACCGCTTCATGTCGTAGACGCCGGACAGCCCGAAGCACCGCTTCACGGCGTCCGGATACTTGAACAGGGTGTTGGCGGCGTGGAAGGCGCCGAGCGAGGCCCCCATGACGGCGATGGGCGGCAGCCCCTGGCAGTGATGGTGGATGAAGGGGATGACTTCCTGCCGGATGTAGGCGTCGTAGCAGCGGAGCACCCAGCTGCGGTGGGCGGGGTGCGCCTGCGTGTTGAACAGCCCTTCCGCGGTCACCGAGCGGACGCAGAACACCTTCATCCGGCCCTCCTCGATGAGCGGCGACAGGGTCCGGATCATGCCCTGGCCCTCGTGCTCCCACTCGTCGCCGAGGCTGGTCGGGAAGAACAGGAAAGGGGCGCCGAAATGGCCGAATACGGCCACGCCCATCTCCCATCCGAGGTTCGGGGATCGCCACAGGCGGTGCTCTCGATGCATCTGGCGCTTCACGGTACCACACGGCCTGATCCCCGCCGTCGTTTCGGCCTGGTGGGCGTTCGTCCCAGACTGGTGGCCGCTTGTCCCAATCGACTTCCAGCCCGGCCGGGCATACCTTCATAGTCGTGGAACCCGTGACCCGACCGGTGACCCCTTCCGCCGTCGACGATCGGATCGGCCTGCCCTGGCGGCCGTTCCTGGCCGTGCTGTCCGGCCTGGCGCTGTTCACCACGCTCCAGATCCTGATGTCGTTCAAGTGGTGGGGGAAGGTCTCGGACCTCACCTACCGCGAAGCGATCCTCTCCGGCGCGGCCACCTGGTATCCCTGGGTCATCCTCGCGCCGCTGGTGTTCTTCGTCTGCCGGCGCTTCCGGTTCGACGGCGAGACCTGGGCGTGGTCGGCCGCGGTCCACCTGCCATCGAGCTTCCTGTTCGGCGGCCTGTGGACCCTCATCCGCTGGGCGGTGAGCCACTTCCCGTGGGTCGACGAGATGCCGCTCTCGATCGAGCGCATCGCCGTCGCGCATTTCTATCTCTGGTTCCTGGCCTACTGGATCCTCGTCGGCGTGCACGAAGCCTGGCGCAACTACCGCCGCTTCACGCAGGGCGAGCTGCGCGCCTCGCAGCTCGAGGCGCGCCTGGCGCAGGCGCAGCTCGAGGTGCTCAAGGGCCAGCTGCACCCGCACTTCCTGTTCAACACGCTGCACGCGATCTCGACGCTCATCCACCGCGACCCCGACGCCGCCGACGAGATGCTGGCGCAGTTGAGCGATCTGCTGCGCATGACGCTGGCCACCGTCGGCGTCCAGGAAGTGCCGCTGCAGCAGGAGCTGGAGTTCCTGCGCCGCTACCTGGACATCCAGCAGACGCGGTTCGCCGATCGGCTCCGGGTGATCGTCGACGTGCCGGCCGACACCCTCGACGTGAAGGTGCCAAACCAAGTGCTGCAGCCGCTCGTCGAAAACGCCATCCACCACGGCGTCGACGCGCGGCGGGGCGACGGCCTCGTCGAGATCCGGGCCCGGGCCGAGGGCGACATGCTGCGCCTCGAGGTGCGGGACGACGGACCGGGCCTCAAGTCGACGCCCGGCGCGGCGCCGAAGCCGGCCGGCAGCGGCATCGGCTTGAGCAACACGCGGGCCCGGCTGCACGAGCTGTACGGGCCGAAATCGGCGCTCGAGCTGGCCGACTATCCGGCCGGCGGCACGCTGGTCTCGCTGCTGATTCCGCTGCGGCGCGCCCAGCCCGAGCCCGTCGTGTAGCGCACGTGGCGCGTGGATGACAACGCCCCGCCTTCGCCAAGGCTACGGCGGGTAAACGAGGACCGACCCATGATCCGGACGCTCATCGTCGACGACGAACCCCTCGCCCGCGAGCGGCTCCGCACGCTGCTGCAGCCCGAGCCGGACATCCAGATCATCGGGGAGTGCGTCGACGGCCGGCAGGCCGTGCTGGCGATGACCGAGCAGGCGCCCGACCTCGTCTTCCTCGACATCCAGATGCCCGGCCTCGACGGCATGGGCGTGCTGCAGGCGATGACCGATCGGCCGCTGCCGGTCGTCGTCTTCGTCACCGCCTACGACCAGTACGCGCTCCAGGCCTTCGACGTCCACGCCCTCGACTACCTGCTCAAGCCGTTCACGGCGCGCCGCTTCCAGAAGGCGCTCGAGCGGGCCCGGGCGGCGGTCACGCGCGATCAGTCGACGGAAGGCCCGGTCGAGCAGCGGCTGATCAACCTGCTCGACGACCTCGGCGGCGAGCGGCGCTACTCGAAGCGCATCGTGGTCAAGTCGTCGGGCCGCATCCACTTCGTCAAGGTCGACGAGATCGACTGGGTCGAGGCCGAGGGCAACTACGTCCGCCTGCACGTCGGCGCCCACTCGCACCTGCTGCGCGAGACGATGAAGGGCATGGAAGCGGCGCTCGATCCGGATCGCTTCATCCGCATCCACCGCTCGACGATCGTCAACACCGAGCGCATCAAGGAGCTGCAGCCGCTGTTCCACGGCGAGTACGCCGTGCTGCTGCAGGACGGCACCCGCCTCGTCGCCTCGCGCGGCCCCGAGAACCGGCTGCGGCGGATGCTCGAGACGACGATGGCGCGCTAGCGGGTCGCTCGACCGGCGGCGGCGCTCGCGCCGCTCGACGCGGCGCGCTGCCAGTAGGCGAGCGTCGTCGCCGACACCGCGTGCGGGTGATCGCGCGCGATCGCGGCGAGGCAGGCGTACGAGCGCGCGGCCGTGGTCGTCGAGGCCGAGGAGCCGCAGGCTGGTGAGGATGCGCGTCAGGCGCAGGTGGTTGTGGTCGCCGGGCTGCAGCCAGCCGCGGCTCTTCGCGGCGAAGTCCGGCCCTCGCCGATGCGGGCGCGCCGTCGCGCCCGGCTCCAGCGTCAGCCCGTAGAAATCCAGCATCAGCGTCAGCGATCGCAGCAGCGCTGCGCAGCTCGGCGTCGGCGCGGAAGGCGTCGATCGTCGCCGTGGTCAGGATGGGCGCCTGCGGGTTGAACGCGCTCGGCTCCGGCAGCGGGAACAGCCACTGGATGTAGTCGTGGACGTCCTCGAGCCGGGCCGCGTCCCACGACCAGATCTCGGCCAGCGTCCGGCCGCGGCGTCGGCGCCTTCGAGCCGGTAGAAGCGGAGCAGCGGCGTCGTCGCGGGCGGCGTCATGCGGCGGCCCCGATGAGCGCGCAGACGCGCGGCAACAGCTCCTCCGCCTTGTCGCGGATGCCGACGACGCGCCGGCCGGCGATCGCGGCGCCCTGGGGATCGACGACGAACAGCGGAACGCCGCGTCGGCCGGCTTCGCCGGCGATCAGGTCGGTGACCCCGACCGAGAACGACGTGCCGATCGGCGATCGCCAGTCGCATCGTGTCGCAGGCGTCGAGCACCTCGGGCCAGCCGTAGTCCGGATGGCTGCCGTAGTGCTCGTCGAACCACAGCACGTGCGGGCGCATCAGCGCGCCGCAGGCCGCGCAGCGCGGCACCGTCGTCGCGTCCGGGTCGGGCGTCGAAGGCGCTGAAGTCGAGCGCCGCCGCGGCGACCGTCGTCTCCGACTCGGCACACGAGGCGCCGGCGCAGCGGGCCCGGTCGATCGAGCCGTGCACCTTGACCAGCGCGCGCGAGCCGGCGGCCTCGTGCAGCAGATCGATGTTCTGCGTGACGAGCTGGAATCGCTCGCCCCGCGCCGCCTGCCAGCGCTCCAGGTCGGCCAGCGCCCGATGGGCGGCATTCGGCTGGGCCGCCCGCACGGCGGCGTGCCGCTCGCGGTACCACGTCCACGTGTCGGCCGGATCCTCGAGGAAATGCTGCAGGGTGGCCCGGGCCATCACGTTCGACGCCCAGACCGCCCCGGCGTCGGTGCCCGCGGAAGGTCGGGATGCCGCTCGCCAGGCTGACGCCGGCGCCGGTCAGGACGAGCGTCGGACCGCCGGCCTGCAGCGCCTCGGCGAGCTGATGCGTGGGATCGGCGGCGGACATGGTGGCAGCGGATGGGACGTTTCCACTAGTATGCGCGCATGGCCGCACGGCTCGGAGTCGGCGTCGTCGGGATCGGCTGGTGTGCCTCGCAGCACATCGCCGCGTTCCGCAAGAATCCTCACACCGACATCGTCGCGATGGTCGGTCGCGACGTCGACCGCGTCCATGCGACGCTGGCCAAGAACGGCCTGTCGGCGGATGGCGCGCGCGTGACGACGCGCTTCGAGGACCTGCTCGAGGCCGACGACGTCCACGTCATCGACATCGCCACGCCGAACGATCTGCACGCGGCCCAGGCGGTCGCGGCGGCCAAGGCCGGCAAGCACATCCTCCTCGAGAAGCCGACCGGGCTGACCGTCGACGAGCTGATCGCGATCCGCGACGCGGTGCGGGCCGCCGGCGTCCGCACGATCGTCTCGTTCGAGCTGCGCTACAACCCGTGGCTGAAGTTCATCCGCTGGATGCGCGAGAGCGGGCGCCTCGGACGCATCCACTTCGCCCGGGCCAACTACCTGTCGCGGGTCACCGACTGGTACTCGGGCTGGGAATGGTGCCGCACCGTCAAGGGCGGCGGCAGCCACCTGCTGGCGGCCGGCTGCCACGCGGTCGACGCCCTGCGCTGGGCGACCGGCCTCGAGATCGCCGAGGTCTCGGCGTACCACATGCAGGTCACGCCGGGCTACGAGTGGCCGACGACCATCGACGTCAACGTCCGGTTCGAGGGCGGCGCCCTCGGCCACGTGACGAGCACCACCGACTTCCAGATGCCGTACAGCTTCGGCCTCGAGGTGATGGGCGACTTCGCGGCGATCCGCGACATCCACATCCTGTGGAAGGACCGGCCGATCGCGATCGACGAGCTGCGCTCCGCCAATCCCTTCCCCGACGTGACGCTGCACGAGTCGACCTACGGGTTCGGCGCGAAGTCGCCGGCGATCCGCATCGAGTGCGTGATGCCGGACTCGGCCGACGTCAGCCACCACCCCTTCCAGGCCGAGATCGACGACTTCATCGACGCCATCCTCACCGGCCGGGAGACGATGCTCAACGTCTTCGACGCCCAGCGGACGATGGAAGTGTGCCTGGCGGCCGATCGGTCGGCGACCAGCGGCGGCGTCCCCGTCGCCCTGCCCCTGATTCGCTAGCCGCGTCAGCACGCCAGCGACAGCTCGTCCGTTCGGCGCCCGCCACCGGCGGTGCGCCGGGCGGGCGCAGTGGTCGACCACCTCGTCAGCACTGCACTCCCTGTCTCAGGTTTCGCGTCAGTGTGCCGATTTTCGGGTCACGAAGGAGCGTCGGGCCGCGAACCAGCGGCGTGAACGTGGGTGACGTGATGAGCAATGACGTGCAGTCGCACGAGGAAGTCGCAGAGAGCAGGTCGGGCGAAGACCGCCGCGGCGGCTTCCGCCACGCGGCTCGAGCGCTCGGATCCGTCACCGCCCGCATCATCGGCGGCTCCCAGGTCGACCTGGTCAACTTCTCGAGCCGCGGCATCCTCTTCGAGTGCGATTCCCGGCTGCTCATCGGGGCCCGCGCCAGCGTCCGGATCACCACCCCCGACGCCAATCTCGTCGTGACCGGCCGTGTCGTCCGCTCGCGGGTCAAGGGCCTGGTCAACGGCGCGCTGCGCTACGACGCCGCCCTCGTCCTCGACAAAGAGCTGGCGCTGGCGCCGGAAATCCTCGCCGCCGTGCCGTCCGCCGCCGACGACCTGGTGTCGTTCGAATCCGACTTCGAGGATCCGTCGCCGGTCGAAGCCTATCTGGCCGAATCGGAGGCCTCGCTGCTCGATGTCGCGAGCGGCACCGATGCCCCGCTGCACGGCTCGGTCCTCGATGCGCTGGAAACGGCTGTCGTGCTGCCGCCGCCGGTCGAGATGACGCCGGCGGTCGACGAGGCAGCTGAAATTGCGGCCGCGGACGAGCCGATGGCCGTCGACGACGCGTCGCTGGCCGCCGACGCCGATCCCGTGGACGCCGATGCCGTCGCCTTCGATGCCGACGCCGAGATCGCATTCGAGCCGGCGGTCGAGTTCGCGTTCGACGAGTTCCCCGACGCCACCTTCGACGATGGCGCCGAGGCGGTGCCCCAGGCGAACGCCGACGTGCTGGTGGTCGAGCGCATCGTCATCGACGAGCCGGCTGGCACGTCGATGTTCGACGCCACCTACATCCCGCCGGCCTACGAGGACCAGGCCAGCGCTGACTCGCTGTTCGAGGTCACGCCGCCCATGGCGGCGCCGGAACTGTCGGCGTCGTCCTTCTTCGACGCCCGCCCGTCCGAGAACTACGGTGAGGCGCCGGACCCATCGGCTCGCGACAGCCGCCGTCGTGGAGGCTGCCAGCCTCGAGACGCTCGAGCCCGAGCCGAGGCCGTCGAGCCGTTGAGCCCGTTGAGCTCGCCGTCGGCGCCGTCGACGGCATCGACTTCGAGAGCGACATCGCGTTCGAGCCCGAGGACGCCCTGATGTTCGAGGCGTCGTTCGAGGACATCCCCGCCGAACCCGTGGCCGAGCTGCTGGTCGAACCGGTGGCTGAACCGCTCGCAGTCGCCGACCCGCTCCCGACGCTCGACGTGCTCGACGCCGTCGACGCGGTCGACGCCCCGGCGATCGAGGTGGCCCCCGACGACATCGAACCGCCCGCGGCCGTGCCTGTCACGGACGACCGCGTGCTCCTGCAGTTCGCGGCAACGGTGCCGCACGACCTGGCCGAGTTGCGGCGGATCGCCGCCGACAACCAGTGGTAGCGCTGGACGTCCCTTATGCGAGCTCTTTACGTTGCCACCGACCTTCGTGACGCCGACGTCCTTCAGCAGGAAGTGCGCCGGGCCGCCCCCAAGCTGACCTTCGACGTCTGCTCGGGAACCGCCGAAGCGCGGTCACGGACGGAGGGCATGCTCGGCTACGACGTCATGATCCTCGACTCCTCGCTGCCCGAGCACGAGCAGCAGCAGTTGATCGAGCACGTGCGGTCGCGGCAGATTCCGCTGCCGATCGTCATCCTCGTCGGGCAGGGCCAGACGCCGTCGTCGGCGATCGTCGCCGCCGCCGACGAGTGCATCACGCGCGGACCGCGGCTGGCCGAGCGGCTGGCGCCCGGGCTCCGCATGGCCATCGAGCGCTACCGCGTCGTCGCCTCGGTGTCGCGCGAGAACGAACGGCTGAAGCGCAGCGAGGCGCGCCTGCGCCTGATCATCGAGGCGATGCCGGCCGGCGTCGTCCTCGTCGATCAGTCCGGCAAGATTCAGGCGATGAACCTGGCCGGCGCCGCACTGGTCGGCACCGGTGGTCCATCGGACGTCGTCGGCCGCGAGCTCTACTCGCTCGCCGACCAGGACGGCATCCAGCCGCTGCGCGATCTCGTGTCGCGGGCGTTCGACGGCGAGCGCGGCAAGGTCGGGTTCACCTGCCATGGCCCGGACGGGCTCCTGCGTCCGCTGCAGATCGAGGCCCTGTGCATCCAGAAGGACGCCCAGGGCCAGGGCTCGGTGCTCGGCGTGCTGTCCGCGGCGACCGGCGACATCGTGGCGCTGCCGCCGACGATGGAGCCGCGCGACGAGGCCAGCGTCGACTTCGCCTTCGCCAACGACCAGCAGAGCGAAGAGCGCATCGCGCTCGAGCACGCGCTCGAGGAGATGCGAGCCGAGGTCGCCCGCCTCTCGCACGAGGCCGAGACCGAGCGGTCGCGCGTCCAGCAGGTGCTCGAGGAGCTGGAACGCTCCCGCGCCACGGCCGCCGAACACCACGCCCAGAAGAGCGAGATCGAGGAGCGGCACCTGGCGGCCGAAGCCCGGGTCGCCGAGCTCGACGGACGGATTGCCGAACTCGATGCCCGCGGCCGCGAGGCCGAAGGCACCGCGAACACGCTGACCGCTCGCGTCGAGCACCTCACCGGCGAAGCCGGCGAGCTGCGCAACGAGCGGCAGCGGCTCCAGGGCGAGCACGACGCGCTCCAGCAGGAGCTCGACGGCCTGCGCGCCGAGATTTCCGCCAAGGCCAGGGCCCTGGCCGATGCCGTGGCCCGGGCCGAAGGGGCCGAGAGCGACCGCAGCCGTCTCGTCCAGGCCACCTCCACCTCGCAGTCGGTCGCCGACGCCAAGGTCAAGGAGCTGGCTGGCGACTTGAAGGCCGCGCACGCCAAGGCCGACGCCACCGAGAAGGCGCTGAAGGCCGAGCTCGAGAAGGTCCGCGCCGACGCCGTCCGCGTCGCCGAGGCGCTCGACGCCCAGGGCAAGGAACGCAAGGGCGCCGAAGTGGCGCTCGCCAGTGCCCGCGAGGCCCTGCAGGCGCGCGTCGACCAGCTGGAAGCGCAGACGGCCGATCTCGAGAGCCGGCGACAGGCGGCCGTCGCCCGCACCGCCGAGCTCGAAGAGGCTCGCCGCGCCGAGCAGGCGGCCCTCGCCACGGCCAGCACGCACGAAGCCGATCTCGAACAGCAGCTGAAGGCGGCGCGCGACGAGGCGGGGCGCATCACGAGCGAGCGCGACAGCCTGAAGTCCGAGCTGGCCCTCGTCCACGAGTCGCACCGCGCCGCCGAAGACGATGCCAGCCTCAAGGCGTCCGACGCCGCCCGTGTTCGCGACGATCTCGAGACGCGCGTCCAGCAGCTGCAGGCCGAGCTCGATCGGGTGCAGGGCGAACGTCAGGCGGCGCAGGGCGCGCTCGACGCGACGCATGGCCCAGGCCGACGGCACCCGCGGCGAACTGGATCAGCTGCGCGCCGATCTCGACCAGCGGCGCGCCGAGGTCGAACAGCGCAGCGCCGAGCTGCAGGAGCGGGGCAGGGAGCTGCAGCAGCGCGACCTCGAGCTCGAGCAGGCGCGCGGCGAGCTGCACCAGGTCCGCGGTGAGCTGGATCAGCTGCGCGGTGAGCTCGATCGCGTCCGCGGCGAATTCGACCAGACCCGCGGCGAGCTCGAAGCCACCAGGGGCGCGCGCGACGCGCACGCCCGCGAGGTCGAGGACGTCAAGGCGGCGGTGGCGAAGGCCGCGACCGTGATCGACGAGCTGCGGCAGGGACGGGACGCGATCGATGCCCGCGCCCAGGTCGCCACCGGCGAGCTGGATGCGCTGCGTCGTCAGGCCGAGGCGAGCCGCCAGCAGGCCGCCGATCTGCAGCAGACGCTCGATCGCGAGCGGGCCGACGCCCGGGAGCGGTCGGCGACGGCCGAGCGCGACCACCAGGACGCGATGGCGCGGCTGCACAAGCAGGTCGAGGAGGCCCGCGAGTTCCAGGCCGCCGCGGCCAACCGCGCCCCGGCCGAGCGGGGCCGCCGTCGGCCCGGTGAGCGTCTCGGCCAGCTGGCGTCAGCCATGGCCAACGACCTGCACGGCATCGTCAACGGGATGACCGACGAGGCGCGCAAGCTCCTCGCCGACCTTCCCGAAGGGGCCACCGTCCGCGCCCAGGCCGAGCAGTCCCTGCAGTCGGCCAACCGCGCCGGTCAGCTGGTCCGCCACCTCCTCCGCCTCAGCGAGCGCGAGGCGCGCGCGATGTCGGGCTCGGATCCGAACACGCTGGTGCGCGCCAACGAACCGATGCTGCGGCAGCTGGCCGGGCCGGACATCGATCTCCGCTTCGAGCTGGCGCCGAGCCTGCCGTCGGTCGAATGCGACGCCGACGAGCTCGCCGGCCTGCTCTCGACCCTGGTCGTGACCGTCCGCGGCGCGCTGCCGCTCGGCGGCTCGATCCGCGTCTCGACGCACCCGCCGCGCAAGGACGGCGGCCGCCGCCGCAACGACGCGGCGCTGGCGCTGTCGGTCGTGGCCGAGGGCTACGGGATGGTGTCGGTGCCGACGACGGTGTGCGACGAAGTGGTGACGCGCTCGGGCGGGACGTTCAGCGCCCAGGTCGACCTCAAGGCCAGCACCACGACGTTCACCGCCTACCTGCCGATCGATCAGACGGCGGCGGAAGGCGTCACGAACATCGCGTGACGCCGCGCCAAGCAGGCAAGCAGCCAAGCGACCAACGTCAACCAAGCAACCAACTTCCAAGCCCGCTGCGGCCGTTGGGCATTGGGAGTGCCTTGGTCGTTGGTCCCTTGGTCCTTGGCGTTGGTCCCTTAAACTATCCCTATGCGCCCGGCGTCAGAAAGCGCTGATAGGCGGGGTTGTCGATCTCGCGCTGATACGGATAGCCGAGCGTTTCGAGGAAGGTCGCGAAGGGGCCTTCCTGATCGTCCGGCACCTCGAACCCCACCAGGACACGGCCGAAGTCGGCGCCGTGATTGCGGTAGTGGAACAGGCTGATGTTCCAGCGCCCGCCGAGCGTGTCGAGGAACGTCGTCAGCGCCCCCGGCCGTTCCGGGAACTCGAAGCGATAGAGCCGTTCCGACCGCACGTCCGGCGCCGCGCCGCCCACCATGTGCCGCACGTGCAGCTTGGCCATCTCGTTGTCGGTGAGGTCGAGCGTCTCGTAGCCGCGGGCGTTGCAGCTCGCCGCGCCAGCGTCGCCGCGTCCCGCCGTGAATCGACGCCGACGCCGACGAAGATGTGCGCTTCGTGCCGGCCGTTCAGGCGGTAGTTGAACTCGGTGACGACGCGTTGTCCGAGCGCGACGCAGAAGTCGCGGTAGGCGCCGGGCCGCTCGGGGATGGTCACCGCGAACAGCGCCTCGCGCTCCTCGCCCAGCTCGGCGCGCTCGGCGACGAAGCGCAGGCGATCGAAGTTCATGTTGGCGCCGCTCAGCACCGCGACCAGGTGCTCGTCGTGACAGCCGGTGGCGGTCACCCAGCGCTTCAGGCCGGCCACCGAGAGCGCGCCGGCCGGCTCCATCACCGCGCGCGTGTCGTCGAAGATGTCCTTGATCGCGGCGCACATCTCGTCGTTCGAGACGCGGACGATCTCGTCGACGGCCAGTTGGGCGAGCTGGAAGGTGTGTTCGCCGACGGTGCGCACCGCCACGCCGTCGGCGAAGAGGCCGACGTGGTCGAGCGTGACCCGGCGTCCCGCCTGCAGCGACTGGTACATGGCGTCCGATTCGAACGGCTCGACGCCGATGACGCGCACGTTGGGCAGCACCGCCTTGATGTAGCCGGCGACGCCGGCGAGCAGCCCGCCGCCGCCGACCGGCACGAACACGGCGTGCAGCGCTTCGCCCTGGCGATGCCGGACGATCTCGTCGCCGACCGTCCCCTGGCCGGCGATGACCAGCGGATCGTCGAAGGGATGGATGAAGGTGAGGCCGGTCTCCACGGTCAGGCGATCGCAGTGCGCCTGCGCGTCGGAGTAGCTGTCGCCGACGAGCACGACCTCGGCGCCGCGCGCCTGCACCGCCTGCACCTTGATCGACGGCGTCGTCCGCGGCATGACGATGACCGCGCGCAGCCCGAGCTTCTGCGCCGAGCAGGCCACGCCCTGGGCGTGATTGCCGGCGCTGGCCGTGATCACGCCGCGGGCCCGCTCGGCCGCCGACAGGTGCGCCATGCGGTTGTAGGCGCCGCGGACCTTGAAGCTGAAGACCGGCTGCAGATCCTCGCGCTTGAAGTGCACGCGATTGCCCAGGCGCGCCGACAGGCGCGGGGCCGGGTCGAGCGGCGTCTCGCGGGCGACGTCGTAGACGCGGCTGGTGAGGATCCGCCGGAGCAGCGCGTCGAGGAGCGACGGTCCGGAACTGCCGCCGGCCGGCGCGTGCTCGTTCACGGCGGGATGATATGCCAACGGGCGGGTCGGCGACCGTCGTGATCGGCCGCCGGGGCGCCGCCCCTGTTGTACACTTCCAGTGTCCCCCCGCCCGTTCTCGCCTGCCCTTCTCGACATGATTCTGCTGGACCAGCTACGCTCGCCCGCGGTCGCACTCGAATGGCACGAGGCCGTCGCCGTTGCCGCTGCCTTGGCCGGTCTGGTGACCGACTCCGGCTCGACCACGTGCCCGGACCCGGCGACCGTGGTCCTGCTGCCATCGGGCGAGCTGCACACCTCCGGGTCCGCGCAGATGCCGGGCGGCGCCGCGCGCGGTCTCGTCACGGTGCTCGCCCAGCTCCTCGACCGGACACCATGTCCGGCGGAGTTGCGGCAGACCGTCCAGCAGTTCGCCGACGGTGCGGAGTACGCGGAGGACGATCGAGCTGCCGTCGCGCGACTCATGTCGCAGCTGATGTTCTTCGAGCGCCCCGATCGCCCCGCCGTGCTGGCAGCGCTGGCCTCCCGCGCCAATGCCGCGCTGGAGCGGGACCGTCACGACACCGCCGTCAGTGTCCTCACCGACCGGATGCGCGCGGCCGCCGCGATGGCACCTCAGCCGGCTGATCGGCCTTGGCCGCCGACGCTGCCCGGGCCGCTCGCACCGGTCCATCGCGAGGGTGGTGTTCCGAACGCGCCGCTGGTACACGAAGCGGAGCCGATGGCTCCACCACAACGTCCGCCCTTGGTGGCCGTCGTCGTGGCGCTCACCGTGTTTCTGGGCATGGCGTATGCGGTCGCGTCGTGGTTCGACTCGCCGCCGACATCGGCGTCGATTGGCGACGGGCAACCGGACGAGGAAACGCCGGCTGCCGGCGAGGTGCAGGCGGTGCCGCCGGCGCCGGCGTCATCGGCCAGTCGCCGACCGCCGACGCCGTCTCGGGCGCCGGCCACCGCCGCCTCCGGTGCGGCGCCTCCGGGCGCCGACCCCCGCCGGTGCGTCGGCACCGCCGCCAGGCGCCGCCCCGACCACCGGCCGCGTCGAGGTGGTGGTCGCCGAGGGTGCCGGCCGTGTGCTCCCGTCGTCCGACGCGCCCGTCGACCTCGCCCGTCGCACGCCGAAAGGCCCGGTCTACACCGCCGCAGATCGTGCAGTCCAGCCGGCGATCCTGATTCGGCCTCGGATGTCCGACCTGCCCCGGCCGGACGTGCCCGGACGAACAGGTCGGCACGCTCGAGTTCATCGTCACCGAGGCCGGGACGGTCGAGCACGTGCGTCTCATCTCGCCGGCCAATCGCTATCAGGAGCGGATGCTCGTCGCCGCCGCCAAGACGTGGCAGTTCCAGCCGGCGACGCGAGACGGCCGGCCGGTCCGCTTCCAGACCCGGATTCGCCTGACGCTCTGAGCCCGTCCGGCCGTCCACGCCCCATGCCTCATTTCCTGCAGCCGCTCCTTCAGGCGGGAGCCCCGGTCCATGGCTTGTGGAACGAGCGCAGCGGTCGGTGGGTGGCGACCCGGTTGGCTGTCGGCCTTCGATTCGACGTCCCGCCGGCAGGGCCTGCTGGGCCGCTCGGGCCTCGCCAACGGGACCGCCCTGGTCCTGGCTCCCTGTTGGGCCATCCATACGGCGTTCATGCGCTTCCCGATCGATGTCGCCTTCGTCGGCAGGGACGGGCGCATTCGACGGCTGTCGTCCTCGGTCCGCCCGTGGAGGATCCGGGCGTCCCTGGGAACCTTCGCGGTCGTCGAGCTTCCCGCCGGCGCGCTGACGCAGCTCGGACAGCCGTCCGGGAGACGCGCTCAGACTGCGAACAATAGTCTGATGCTCTCTCAGACTTCTGGACGACCCGTCGCCTTCATTGCCCGCTCGATTTTCGGTGCGAAGCTCGACAATTCGAGTGAAATCGTTGACGTTTTTTGGCACACGCGAACGATATGGGCTACGTTATCGTTTCTGGCACCCCGTTTGCGTAGCATGGAGTTTCCACGGCCAGAGGACGGGTGGCGGCGCTTTGCCCTCCACGACGTCGGCCGGACACCTGCGGAACGGGACGTTGTGAAGGAGCGGGAGAATGCGGATTTTTGTCACACGGTTGCTCCGGGATGATGAAGGCCAGGACCTGGTCGAGTACGTGCTGCTGATCTCGCTGATCGGCTTGGCGGTCGCGGCCGCGTTTCCACCGGTGACCGCGGCGATCACCGGCGTGTTCACGGCGGTCCAGACCCGACTGGGTGGCGGCGCGCCATAGCGGGTGTTGCGGATGGATGCCCCGTTGCTCTTCGCTCGCAGGCTACGCGACGATGAGTCGGGGCAGGACCTCGTCGAGTACGCGCTTGCTGACGTCGTTCTTCACGCCTCTGCGCGCTGGCGATGTGGCCGGGGATTCGCGACGCCATCGGTGCCAGTCAGGGCAGCGCGCAGGCGGGCGCGCGGAACGATTTGCTGTTCAACGAGCCGCCCGCTCCCACGCCGTAAGCGATGATCGATGCGCCTTCGGTCGCGGTCGTTGCCCTGGGCATCTCCGCGGCCGCCGTCGACTGGCGTACGCGGCGTATCCCGAACGCGTTGACACTCGGTGCCAGCGCAGTGGCGCTGGCTTTCGCGGCTGCCATGGGCGGTGCTGCCGGCCTCGGGTGGAGCCTGGGCGGGTGGGCAGTCGGGCTGCTGGTGTTCCTGCCGCTGTTCGCGCTGCGCGCGCTCGGCGGCGGTGACGTCAAATTGCTGGCGGCCTTCGGCGCCTGGCTTGGTCCCGAGCGAGTCATCTGGGTTGCGGTGTACGGCGCCATCGCCGGCGGCGTACTGGCGGTGCCATTCTTGCTGTGGCGTCGTCGCGTCGGCGCTACGGTGGCGAACCTGTCGAGCCTGCTGCTGCATTTTCGGATCATGGGACTGAAGCCGCATCCGACAGTGACCCTCGACAACCCGGAGTCGCTGCGGATGCCCTACGCACTGCCGATTGCCCTCGGCGCGCTGGCGACCTTGTGGCTGCGGGTGTGGTGACGATCAGTGAAGCTGCCGGCACGTCTTCGTTCGGAGTCAGGAGCCGAACTCGTCGAGTTCGCGTTGGTGCTGCCGCTGCTCCTGCTCGTGCTGCGGCGGGATCGTCGACTTCGGGATGCTGATGCAGCGGCAGCAGGTCGTGACCAACGCGGCGCGCGAAGGGGCTCGACTGGCGGTCCTGCCTGGCTACAGCGAGGCGGACATCCAGGCGCGAGTGACCACCTTCGTCCGCGAAGGGATCAACGACCCCGCCGCGACGCCCACGACAGACGCGCCGACCTGCCGTTCAGGCGCCAGGCGCCGACTTCCGGGTGCGCGCAGGTGACGGTCACGCTGAACGAGCGCTTTCTCGTCCTCGGGCCCTTCGTCTCGCTCGCCGGGGGCAGCGGGGGAACGCTTCGGCGACATTCCTTTGTCCGCGATGTCGACGATGCGAGTCGAGCCAGTGGTCAGCGAGCTCCATCGATGAACCGCAACACTAGACTGCTCACCGTGCTGGCCGTCGCGCTGGTGGCGGCCACCCTGGCCAGCTTCGTCGTCTACCGGGCGCTGGCGAGCGCGTCCGCGACGGCGCGTGTGACCCCCACGGTGCCGACCCTCGTCGCCGCCGAGAACATCGCGGCGGGCACGCTGATCGCCCGGGGGCACCTCAAGGTGATTCAGTGGCCGGCCGACAGTCCGATCGCCGGCAGTCTCACCGACCCGGCGCGGGCCATCGATCGTGGCGCCATCGTCGCCATCGCGGCCAACGAACCCATCACCGATGCCAAGCTGGCCGCGGTCGGGGCCGGCGCCGGTCTGCCGCCGACGATTCCGCCGGGCATGCGGGCGATCTGCGTCCGCGTCAACGAGGTCATCGGCGTGGCCGGCTTCGTCGTGCCGGGCACACGGGTCGACGTGATCGTCACCTTCGAGGGGCGGGCCCAGCAGCGTGAAAGCGTCGCGCGCGTGGTCGTGTCGAACGCCCAGGTGCTGACCGCCGGCACCCGCTTCGACCAGGAGAAGGCTCGCCAGGACGGCCGGCCGATTCCCACCTCGGTCGTCACCCTGCTGGTCACGCCCGAAGACGCCGAGCGCGTCGCCCTGGCCGGGGCCGAAGGCCGCATCACGCTGACCCTGCGCAATCCGCTCGACAACGCCCCGACCGAGAGCCTGGGGCATCCGGGCCGGCGGGCTGATGGGCGCGGCGCCGCCGCCAGCCGTGCCCGCGGCACCCGTGCCGCGCCGGTCGCCGAAGCCGGCCGCGCCGGTGGCGGCCGTTCCCGTCGCCCCGGTCCCGCCGCCACCAGCCCCGTACACGGTCGAAGCGATTCGCGGCGCCAAGCGGACGACCGAGCCGGTCCGGAATGAACCCGAGGAGCCGGCTCGCGACGTGCCGCCCAGCGAAGGGAATCCCAAGTAATGCCGTGTCCGTTCGTGCTGTCAGTGCTGTTGTCGATGTCGTTCGCGCCGCCGGGCCAGACACCTGCGGCTCCTCCGGCCGGCCAGGTCGCGGCGCCTCCGGTCGTCCGTCCCGCCCGCGGTCGATCGGGAGCGCGTCCTGATGCTGACCGCCGGCCGATCGATGGTGCTGACGACGGCCTACGACATCACCCGCATCGCGATCACCGATCCGAAGATTGCCGACGCCGTGGTGGTGCAGCCGCGCGAGGTGCTGATCGACGGCCGCAGCGCCGGCACGGTGAGCCTCATCGTCTGGGGGGCCGGCCGGCGTGAGCAGTACGACGTCGTCGTCGACCCGGGCGTCACCACCTTGCAGCAGACGTTCCAGACGCTGTTTCCGGGCGAGGACATCCGCGTCGCCGTCAACGACGACGCCATCATCCTCGCCGGGCAGGTATCGACCAACGCCGTGATGCTCAAGGCGGCCGAGATTGCCGCCATCACCAAGGCCAATGTCCGCGTCGTCAACATGCTGCAGCTGCCGGGCGGCAGCGCCAGCCAGCAGGTGATGCTCCAGGTGCGCTTCGCCGAGGTGAATCGGGCCGCGCTGCTGCAGGCCGGTTTCACCTTCTTCACCAACGCGCAGCGCTACAGCGCCCGGACGACGACACAGCAGTTCGCCGGCCCGGACTTCGACGACAGCGAAAGCGGCGACGGCCTCGTGTTCTCGGACTTCCTCAACCTCTTCTTCTACGATCGCAAGGAAGGGATCGGCGGCGGTGCTCAAGGCGCTCGAGTCGAAGGGCTACTTCCAGAGTCTCGCCGAGCCGAACCTGATCGCCTACAACGGCCAGGAGGCCAGCTTCCTGGCTGGCGGCGAGTTCCCGATTCCGATCGTCCAGGGCGGCGTCGGCACCAACACGATCACGATCGTCTTCAAGGAGTTCGGCGTGCGCCTGAAATTCACGCCGACCATTGCCGGCGACGTGATCCGGTTGAAGGTCGCGCCGGAGGTCAGCTCGCTCGACTTCAACAACGGCGTCACCTTGCAGGGGTTCCGTATCCCGGCGCTGCTGACGCGTCGGGCCCAGACCGACGTCGAGCTGCGCGACGGCCAGTCGTTCGCCATCGCCGGCCTGCTGAACAACGTGACGCAGGAGGACAAGTCCGCGATCCCGATCCTGAGCAAGCTGCCGATCATCGGCGCCCTGTTCAAGAGCAAGTCGGACCGCGCCGAGCGGACCGAGCTGATGGTGCTGATCACGCCGCGCCTGGTGCGGCCGCTCGACCCCGACGAAGTGCCGCCGCTGCCGACCCGGCCGCGGTCCTTCCTCCCGGCGCCCACCGGTGAAGAAGATGCTGCCGCCCGAAGGGCCGTCGCCGCCAAGGCGACCGTAGCCTCGCGACAGGAATCGGTGATGCTCCCCAGCCAGACCGCGCCCCAGTCCCGCCGACGTCTCACGCGGCGTCGCGCGCGATCGCGCCGATCGGCGTGCGGGCGAACGTGGCGCGGTGCTGGTCCACGCCGCGTTCGCCATCGCCGGTCTGCTCGCCTTCTCGGCCCTTTCGATCGACCTGGGTACGCTGTGGGTGTCGCGCGGCCAGGTGCAGAACGCCGCCGACGCCGCGGCCCTGGCCGGCGCCGCGTGATCTCGCCTACGGTGTCGCGGCCAACGCCCGCGGCGACCGCCCAGGCCGTCGCCCAGGCGCACCGCGTCTGGGGCGAGCCTGTCGCGCCGGCCTCGGTGCCGGCGCCAACGATGGACGCGTGCCCGGCCGCGCCGGCGTCCACTCGGGCACCGCCGGCCAGTGCCTGCGGGTCCTGGTCGAGCGGCGGACGTCGTCCGGCACGGCGCTCCCGGTGTTCTTCTCGCGCATGTTCGGGAGCCAGCGCGGCGGAGGTCTGGGCGTCGGCGAGCGCCGGGCGTCCTCGCTCGACAACGCGACCCCCTGTCCGCGGCCGTTCGGGATTCTCGATCGCTGGACCGAGTCGAGCGGCAACCCATTGACGTCTACGACATCCACCGGGCCGACGATGCTACACCGCTCCCAGCCGCCGGGGACGCGGGGACGGGCTTCTCGTTTGCCGATGTTGGCAGCGTGCTGACTCGCATCACGTTTCCCGCCGCCGACTCCGCCCACTGCCGGCTTGTTGGTGCCGCTCGACCTGCCGGGCTGGGGCTGGCGGTCCGGCGGAGCGGTTCGCAGCCAATATCACTTCGTGCAGCGCCGATGCCCTGTCCGTCGGGGACTCGACCGCAGCGGTTCCTCGCGGCATCCGCGAGCACGTGCCTACCATCGCCTCGCCGAGGACCTGTATGCGCCCGATCCGGGACGCGTTCTGGGACGCTGGATCGCGGTCGATTCGTAACAGCGCGTTCCCGGTCAGCCCGCGTCTCATCACGATCGCCGTGCTCGATCCGAAGCCTGCCGCGCTGCGGGCCCCGGGGTGGTCGTCAACTTGCTCGGGCTCTTCGTCGATGGGAGCCCTTCCGAGACGGCGCTGGAGCCCTCGTCATGAGGGGCGTCATCGTGCCGTTGGCCGGCAGCTTCGACCCGGACGCACCGCAGTTGACGCAGCAGTCGACGTTCCTGCGCACGGTGGCCATCGTCCGGTAACGCTGCCAAGCCGTGAGGACCATCAAGCGTGAGCTCGGAAGCCGATCATCATCGGCGCCAAGGATCGTCAGCTCGAGCAGCTGCTCGGGGCGGCCGGCCTGCATACGTCGACCTTGGAGGTCGCCGAGCTTCCGTCGCTGGCGCATCCGTCGGCACGGCAGCCCGACGTCGTCGTCGTCGACGTCCGCGGCTCGCTGGCGCTGCCGCCGGCCGTGGCGCTCTTGAAGCGGCAGCATCCCGACGACGTCCGTGCTGCTCGTGGCCTCGTCGATCGATCCGGGCGTGATGCTCGAGGCCATGCGCGCCGGCGTCAACGAATGCGTCGCCGAGCCGCTGCAGGCAGCGGACATCGAGACCGCGGTGACGCGGCTGCTGTCGCACAAGCGGACCGCCGTGGTCGGCGAGGTGTTCGCGTTCATCGGTGCCAAGGGCGGCGTCGGCACGACCACGGCGGCCGTCAACGTCGCCGCGACGCTGGCCGCCGCCGCGTCCGAAGCGCACGCTCCTCATCGACCTGCATCTGGCGCACGGCGACGCCGCGGTCTTCCTCGGCGTCGAGCCGCGCTTCTCGGTCGTCGACGCCCTCGACAACATCCATCGCTTCGACGAGGCGTTCTTCAAGGGCCTGGTCGTGCAGTCCCCGGCCGGACCCGCACCTGCTCGCGTCCTCGGACCGGGCCGCTGGCCCAGACCAACAGCGTGCAGCGCGTGCGCAGCCTCATCGAGTTCGCCACCGGCCTCTATCGCTACGTCGTCCTCGACGTGCCCCGGTCCGACGCCGCGGCCCTCGACGCGCTCGATCAGGCGGCACGCATCGTCATCGTCGCCAACCAGGAGCTGGCCACGGTGCGCAATGCGAGCCGCATCGCCGCCGGCTTCCGTCAGCGCTACGGCCAGCGAGCGGGTCACGCGTCATCGTCAATCGCCTCGACAGCCATGCCGAGATCGACCGGGACGACGTCGAGAAGGTGATCGGCTCGCGTGTCCTCCAGTCGGTCCCGAGTGACTACCGGATGGCGCTGCGCGCGCTCAACAAGGGCCGACCGCTGGCCCTCGACAACCACAACAAGCTGGCCGGCAGTTTCCGCGAGCTCGCGCACGACCTGGCGGGCATCGCGCCGACGCCGTCGGCCAGCGTCGAATCCGGTGGCCTGTTCGGGCTGCTCAAGGGGCGACGTAGATTATGGCTTCGAACTCCGCCGGCGCCGCTCGGGCCCGTGCGACCGGGCCGGGCGCCGGCCGCCGACGTCCGCCATCCGCACTACCAGACCATCAAGTCGAAGGTCCACCAGGAGCTGCTGAACCGGCTGAACCTCGAGCGGCTGGCCCGCATGTCGCGCGACCAGGCCGAGCCCGAGATCCGCACGCTGATCCTCGGTCCTGCTCGAGACCGAGACCAAGACCACGCCGCTCAGCCTCTACGAGCGCGAGTCGATGACGGTCGACGTCCTCGACGAGCTGTTCGGCCTGGGGCCGCTCGAGGCGCTGCTGAAGGATCCGACCATCTCCGACATCCTGGTCAACCGCTTCAACCACGTCTACGTCGAGCGCGACGGACGGATCGAAGAGTACCGGTGCGATGTTCCGCGACGACAAGCACCTGATGCAGATCATCGAGCGCATCGTCAGCTCGGTCGGTCGTCGCATCGACGAGTCGAGCCCGATGGTCGACGCCCGCCTGGCCGACGGCTCGCGCGTCAACGCGATCATTCCGCCGCTGGCGCTCGACGGCCCGGCGCTGTCGATCCGCCGCTTCCGCACCGATCGGCTCGGCGCCAACGACCTCGTCGATCGCGCCAGCGCTGACCAGGCCGATGCTCGACTTCCTGACCGCTGCGGTGGCCTGCCGGCTCAACATCATCGTCTGCGGCGGCACCGGCGCGGGCAAGACGACGCTGCTGAACGTGCTCTCCGGCTTCATCTCCGAGGGCGAGCGCATCATCACCATCGAGGACGCGGCCGAGCTGATGCTGCGGCAGCGGCACGTCGTCCGGCTCGAGACGCGCCCGCCGAACATCGAGGGCAAGGGCGCGGTCACGCAGCGCGACCTGGTCATCAACGCGCTGCGCATGCGGCCGGATCGCATCATCATCGGCGAGGTGCGCGGCGCCGAGGCGCTCGACATGCTGCAGGCGATGAACACCGGCCACGACGGCAGCTTGACCACCATCCACGCCAACAGCCCGCGCGACGCGCTGTATCGGCTCGACACGATGGTCGCGATGGCCAGCCTGCAGCTGCCCGAGCGGGCCGTGCGGCAGCAGATCGCCTCGGCGGTCGACCTGATCGTCCAGATCTCGCGCCTCTCCGACGGCACCCGCCGGGTGACCGCCATCTCCGAGATCACCGGCATGGAGAACGACGTGATCACGCATGCAGGACATCTTCCTGTTCGAGCGCACCGGCGTCTCGTCGAACGGGACAGGTGCTGGGCCGCTTCCGCGCCACCGGCATCCGGCCGCGCTGCTCGGAGCGCCTGGCGGCGTCCGGGCCGTCCGCTCGCCGGCGGGATGTTCGAGCACGTGCAGCAGGTGGCGTGATGCCGACGGCTGTCGTCCTCGTCTTCGCGGTCGTGTTCGCGCGTGGTCGTCGGCGCGTTCTGGCTGTTCGTCGAGCGGCCCGAGCAGCGGCGCAGGCGCGCGCTGCACCGGCGCCTCGGGGCGAGGTCGTGGACGGCGACGGCAAGGGCAGCACGGAACGTCGCTCGATCGAGCGTCAGCGCGCGGCTGAAACCGCGCGCTCGAGGGCCTCGCCGAGCGTGACGGGCGGCCGGCTGCTGCGGGCCGCTGGCGCGGCTGCTCGAGCGCGCCGACATGGACTCGCCGCCGGCCCGCCTGCTCGGATTGTCGATCGGCGTCGGGCTGGCCGGCGGCGCTGGTGATGGCGCTGGCGTCGCCGATGCCGCTCGTCACCGTCCCGCTCGGCCTGGCCGCTGGCTGGCTCCCGATTGCCTTGGTCCGGTTCAAGGCCGCGCCGCCGCGTCACGCAAGTTCGAGGAGCAGTTTCCCGAGGCGATCGAGCTGATGGCACGCGCGCTGCGCGCCGGCCACGCCCTGACCACCGGCCTGGCGCTGGTCGCCGAAGAGCTGCCGGACCCGGTCGGCGCCGAATTCCGCCTGGTCTACGACCGGCAGAACTTCGGCATGTCGATGCCGGACGCGCTGCGCCTGTTCGCCGACCGCGTGCCGCTGCTCGATGCCCGGTTCTTCGTGACCGCGGTGCTCACGCAGCGCGAGTCGGGCGGCAACCTCGCCGAGATCCTCGACAACCTGGCGACGTCATCCGCCAGCGTTTCCGCGTCAAGCGGCAGATCAGCGTCGTCACCGCGCACGCCCGGCTGTCCGGGCTGGGTGCTGGCGTTGATGCCGGTCGTCATCGCCCTCGGCATGGTCGTGGTCGCGCCCGACCACATCCTGACCCTCGTGCGGGACCCGCTGGGCATCCAGATGGCGATCGGCGCGGGCGTGCTCTGGCTGCTCGGCTACTTCGCGATCCGCCGGATCGTCGACGTGGAGTACTGAGGTGGACACGTCTCTCGCCTGGTCACGCATCGCGATCGTCTTCGTCACGACCGCGATTTCCGCCGGAGCGCTGACGGCGCTGCGTCCTCAACCGGCAGACCGCGGCCCGGCGGCGGCTGGACGAGATCATCGCGCCGCCCCTACCGACGCGCCGGCCGCTGGCGCCGGCCGCAGACCTGACGCTGACCGACACCGTCAGGCCCACGCTGTCACGCGTGTCGAAGGTGCTGCCGACGTCGCCCAAGGAGATGTCGCGGATCGGGCGGCGGCTGGCGCGGGCTGGATTCACCGGGCCCGGCGCGCCGGTCGATCTACGCCGCGCTCGAGGTCGCGCTGCCGGTCGTCGTCGGCGTCGGCGCGTTCCCGTTGCTTCGGCACCTCGCGCGGGCTGCTGGTCGGCAGCCTGCTGGCCATCGCCGCCTACCTGGTGCCCGGGGTTCGTCGTCGGCCGGATCGTCACCAAGCGGCAGCAGCAGATCCGCAACGGTCTGCCCGACGCCCTCGACCTGGTCATCGTCTGCGTCGAGGCCGGCCTGTCGCTCGATCAGGCGGTGCTCAAGGCCAGCGACGAACTGGCGCTGTCGCACCCGGCGCTGGCCGACGAGCTGCAGCAGGTCACCAACGAGATCCGTGCCGGCAAGCCGCGCATGGAGGCGTTCCGCAACTTCGCCGAGCGCACCAAGGTCGACGACGTCCGCGCCCTCGTCGCGATGCTGATCCAGACCGATCGCTTCGGCACCAGCATCGCGCAGGCGCTGCGCACCCACGTCGAGACGGGCCGCACCATGCGCCGCCAGCGGGCCGAGGAACGCGCCGCCAAGCTCGGCGTGAAGCTGGTCTTTCCGCTGGTGTTCTGTCTGTTTCCAGCGATGTACGTCGTCACGCTCGGCCCGGCCGCGATTCGGATCATCCGGGTCCTCCTGCAGGGGCTGGTCGGGACAGTAAGACGGCCCGTCGCGCTGGGCGCGGGATCGTCAGGAGCTTCGACATGGACACTCAGACATTCTTGTGGATTGCCGCCGCCGTCGTCGGCCTCGTCTATCTGCTGAAGCGCCGTTCACGGCTGCGCTCCGAGGATTGACGGAGCCTTCGCGACGGTGATGACGCATCCTCGGCGGCGGCATCCTTCTCGACGGCACCTGACCGGCGCTGGCGGATACCGTGCGGGTGCTCCGCCATCCGCCGGCCCCGCAGTCGCTGGCGGAGTCCGGGCTGCCGCTCGATCTCGTGCTGCAGCTGGTCCTCAAGACGCTGCACCTGGCCGGCGACCTGACCGGCACCGAGCTCGGCCGTCGTCTCGGGCTGCGTTTCCCGGTCATCGAGCCGGCGCTCGATCGAGCTGCGCGACGCCCGCCACATCGAAGTCGTCGAGCGGCTCGATGCTCGGCCCGTCCGTCCTACGGCTACCGCATCCTCGACGCCGGCCGGGCCCGGGCGATGCTGTTCCTGCAGCAGAACCAGTACGTCGGCGTCGCGCCGGTCCCGCTGGCCCAGTACACGGCCTACCTCGCGCGCGCACCAGGCCGCGCTGCCGCGAACGCGCGACCCGCGAGCGGGTGCGCCAAGCCTGCCGGCACCTGGTGCTCAGCGACCGGGTCATCGACTCGCTCGGGCCGGCCGTCAACGCCGGCCACTCCCTGTTCGTCTACGGCCCGCCCGGCAACGGCAAGACCGTCATCGCCCAGAGCATCCGCAACCTGCTCGACGGCGACGTCGCCGTGCCGCACGCGATCGCGGTCGAAGGGCAGATCGTCCGCATCTTCGATCCGGTCGTGCACGAGCCGATCGCGCGCGCCGAGAGCGACTGCGCTGATCGACGTCCGGTCCGGCCGAGGACCGCCGCTGGGTGCGCTGCCGGCGGCCGCTCGTCACGGTCGGCGGCGAGCTGACGCTCGACGCGCTCGAGCTCACCTACCTGCCCGTCGTCCGGCTTCTATCGCGCCCCGCTGCAGGCGCTGGCCAACGGCGGCGTCCTGGTGATCGACGACTTCGGCCGCCAGCGCGTGCGGGCCGCGCGACCTGCTGAACCGCTGGATCGTGCCGCTCGAGAGCCGGGTCGACTACCTGACCCTGCAGACCGGGCAGAAGTTCGAGCTGCCGTTCGTGACGCTGGTCGCGTTCGCCACCAACATCCGCCCGCGCGACCTCGTCGACGAGGCGTTCCTGCGGCGCATCCGCTACAAGGTGTTCGCCGAGAGCCCGTCGGCCGACGACTACGCGCAGATCTGGGCCGCGCGCCTGCGCCGAGCGCGGCATCGCCTTCGATCGCGCCGCTGGTCGAGCGGCGTGCTCGCCGAGTGCTACCGGCCGCGCCGCATCCCGCTGCGCGGCTGCCATCCGCGCGACCTGATCGAGCAGGCGCTGTCGCTCGCCGAGTATCGCGGCGAGACCACCCGGCTCACCTTCACCCTTCTCGCGGCGGCGTGCGACAGCTACTTCGTCGATGACGCGGAGAACTGAGCGGGGCCGGCGTCCTTCGGCGCGATCCTGGCGGCGGTGCTGGCCTCGGCTGCGCGGCCGCCGCGGCGTGCGCGCTGCGCGCGCCGACGATCCGCCGCTCTCGGTGCGCATCACCTCGCCGCTCGGCCGGACCGGCACGCCGGGCGCCGTCCGCATCGTCGCGCGCGTCGAGCGCGACGGCGACACGCGCGATCCAGGGCGTCAAGTTCTTCGTCAACGGCGCCAGCGTCGGCCAGGACGTCGACGGTCCGGTCTACGCCGTCGACTGGGTCGACGACAACCCGTTCGCGCCGACCGTGATCTCGGTCGAGGTCACCGACGCCAAGGGCCGCACCGCCACCAGCCGGGTCGAGCTCGCCGCGTTCGACTTCGTCGAGCAGGCCGAGGTCATCAGCGTGCTCGTCGAGGCGACCGTGCACGACAAGACCGGCCGCTCGATCGCCGGGATGGGCAAGTCGGGCTTCGTCCTCGAGGAGGACGGCGCGCGCCAGGAGCTCGAGGTGGTGCGGCCGGAAGCGCTGCCGGCGACCTACGTGATGCTGGTCGACAGCAGCCAGAGCATCGCCCACGGCGTCGGCTTCCTGCGCGACGCGGTGACGCGGTTCATGCGCTACCTGCGGCCGGACGACCGCGTGCTGGTGGTGCCGTTCTCGCGGACGCTCGGCGCCGCCACCGGGCCGACCAACGACGTCGACACCGTGCTCGACGCGCTGCTCGCCGTCCGCCCCGGCGGCGGCACGGCGATCTACGACGCGCTCGTCCAGACGTCCGAGATGATCCGCCGGCGCGAGGGCCGCCACGTGCTGGTGCTGCTCAGCGACGGCTACGACGAGCACAGCGTGGCGACCCGCGACGACGCGATCCGGGCGGTGCAGACGTCGGGCGCGACCGCCTACGTCATCGGCGTCGGCGGCATCGCCGGCATCTCGCTCAAGGGCGAGGCGCTCCTCAAGAGCTTCGCCGAGGCGACCGGCGGCCGGGCCTTCTTCCCCTATCGCGAGAGCGAGCTGCCGGTCGTCCACGATCGCGTCGCCTCGGACGTGGCGACGCGCTACCTCCTGACCTACACGCCGAACAACCAGCGCGTCGACGGATCGTGGCGCTCGATCCGGCTGGTCACCGCCGACCGGCACGCTCGTCGTCCGCACCAAGCCGGGCTACTTCGCGCCCGAAGCCGCCGCCGGTCCGGCCGACGCTGGAGCTGACCGCCGTCGACGAGAGCCGGCGGGTCCTCGACGTGACACGCGAGGATCTGGTGGTGGTCGAGGACGGCGTCGCGCAGACCGTCGAGGCCTTCTCCGAAGCCACGAGCCCGGTCTCGATCGTCCTGGCCCTCGACGAGAGCGGCAGCATGCGGCGCTCGGCGGAGGGCGTCAAGGCGGCGGCGCGGTCGTTCGTCGAGGCGCTGCGCAAGGAGGATCGGCTGGCGGTGCTGCGCTTCTCCGACAAGGCCGGAGGTCGCGCACGACCTGACCCAGTTCCGCTCCGACGCGATGAAGGCGATCGACGAGTACACCGTCGCACGGCGGCACCGCGTTGTGGGACGCCGTCCACGAGGCGAACGGCCGGCTGCGGACGGCGGAGGGGCGGCGCGTCGTGGTCGTGATGACCGACGGCCGCGACGAGAACGCCAGCGCCAGCGGACCGGGCAGCGTGACGAAGTACGACGACCTGCTCGAGGAGCTGCGCGCGACCGGCGCGCTCGTCTACGCCATCGGCCTCGGCACCAACGTCGATCGCGAGCGCGCTCCAGGCGCTCGTCGCGCGCACCGGCGGCGAGGCCTACTTCCCCGAGACGGTCGAGGCGCGTCTCGGCCGAGTACGCGCGCATCGTCGAGAACCTGCGCCGCCAGTACGTCATCGGCTACACCTCGACCAACAGCCGCCGCGACGGCGCCTGGCGCGCCGTCGACGTGACCAGCCGGCGGCCGGGCGTCCGCATCGCCAGCCGCGGCGGCTACTTCGCGCCGCAGCGGTGAGGCGCAACGTCTGCGCGACGCGATGCGCGACCGGCGCCGAGTCGACCGGGAAGAAGATCCGGCTGCCCAGGTAGCGCGCCTGCAGCGTGTGGTCGCCTACCGTCAGGCCGACGAGCCGGAACTCGATCTGGCTGGCGACGCCCTGGACGCGCAGCGCCTGCGCGCCCGACCGGCCGTTCCGTCGGCGACGAACTCGACAGTCCCGCGCATCGGCCGGCCGTCGCCCGCGACCTCGGCGATCAGCACCACGCCATCGCCGAACGCCGACTGGCTCGACGACAGGCGGAGCGTGACGCCGCGGCGTGGCCCGGCGGCCATCCGACGGCGGGCTCGGTGCCGGCAGGCTCGGAGGGCCCGGCTGCGGTCGTCACCAGGTCGCGCAGGGGCTGCATCGGCATCGATGGGCTCGCTCGGCTCCTGCAGGTTGGGAAACGACCGCGTCGCGCCGGCCGGCGGCAAGGCATACGGATCGGCCGGCTCGCGGGCGGTCCGGATCGGGAGCAGCCCGAGGCGGCGCAGGGAATCCGGCGGGCTGAAATCGCCATCACCAGCCAGGAGCTGAAGAGGACGACGCCGATGAGCAGCACGCCGCGCTGCGGCCCGATCCGCTCGATGACCCGGTCGCTGGCGACGCGCAAGAGCCAGGCCAGGCCGCTGACGACGAACACGAAGACCAGCAGCGTAGCGGCCCCACGGCACGACAACGACCAGGAGTCCCGTCAGCGAGCCCGAGCGACGCCGGCGCAACGATCCACTGGACGATGGAGCGCGTCCCGTCGCACGGCCCGCGGCGCCGGCAGTCCGCGGGACGTGGAGGAACGGAAGGCCTGGGCGTCGCTCGGGCCGCTCATGCGTCGTACAATTATGCGCTCGCGCGCTCCCGGCCGGGCCGGACGCGCCCCACCATCATGGCCTTCGCGCCCGAGTACGTCCGCACCGTTCTCAACGACAACTTCGAGGACGCCAAGGCGCTCTTCCTCGATCCGCTGCTGGCGATCCACGGCGCGCACCTGGTGATGCTCGCCGAGCAGGGCATCGTCGATCGCGGCGACGCCCGCCGCATCCGCGACGCGCGTCACCGGCGTGTGCTGCGACACGGTCCGCCGCACGCCCTACGACGGCTCGTGCGAGGACCTGTTCTTCTTCGTCGAGCACCTGATTGCCGAACGGGCCGGCGAGGTCGCCGGCCGCCTGCACACCGCCCGCAGCCGCAACGACATCGACATGACGATGTACCGCATGCGGCAGCGCGACTTCGTCCTCGACCTCCTCGATGCCACGCTGGCCCTGCGCAGCGCGCTCGGCGGCATCGCCGCGGCGCATCGCGACACGGTCTTCCCGGCGCACACCCACACGCAGCGCGCCCAGCCGACGACGCTGGCGCACTACCTGCTGGGCGTCATCGAGCAGCTCGAGCGCGACGGCGAGCGCCTGCGCGCCGCCTACCTCAGCACCAACCGCTCGCCGCTCGGCGCCTGCGCCATCACCGGCACGGCGTTTCCGATCGATCGCGAGCGGACCAGCGATCTGCTCGGCTTCGATCGGCCGACCGGCAACACCTACGGCAGCATCGCCACCGTCGACTACCTGCTGGAGAGCCTGTCGGCGGCGTCGGTGCTGCTGGTCGGCGTCGGCCGCGTCGTCCAGGATCTGCTGCTCTGGTGCACGGCGGAGTTCCGCTACCTGCGCCTCGGCGACGGCTTCGTGCAGTCGAGCAGCATCATGCCGCAGAAGCGCAACCCGGTCGCGCTCGAGCACGCCCGCTCGATTGGCAGCAAGGCGCTGGGGCAGGCGACGGCGGTGATGCTGACCGTCCACAACACGCCGTTCGGCGACATCGTCGACACCGAGGACGACCTCCAGCCGCTGGTGCACCAGACGTTCCGTGACGCCGTCCGCGCCGTCTCGCTCGTCGCCGCGTCGCTCGAGACCGCCGTCTTCGACGTCGCCGAAATGTCGCGACGGGCGGCGGAGGGCTTCATCACCGTGACCGAGCTGGCCGACACGCTGACGCGCGAGCGCGGCCTGCCGTTCGCGCAGTCGCATGCGATCGCCGCCGGCCTGGTCGCGGCGCATCGCGCCACGCCGGATCGGCCGCTGGTGGCACTGCTCGCCGAGGTCTCGGCGCGGGTCACTGGCGCCGCCATCGATCTCGGCGCGGAGCGCCTCGACGACATCCTCGACCCGTCGCACTTCGTGCGGGTGCGCGAGACCCTCGGTGGCCCGGCGCCGTCGCGGACGGCGGCGGCCCTGCGCGTGGCCGACGCCGCCCTGAAGTACGACACCGCGTGGCTGGCGACCATGCGCGGCCGCCTGGCCCGCGCCGACCGCGATCGTCGGGCCGCGCTCGCCGCGCTGTGAGCATCGGCGCGACCGGCTCGTCCCACCTTCCCGACTGATCTCCAGTTCGTCACAAAGCGGTCAGCGGAGACGAACCGTCTCCCGTGAGGCGAGTCGTCTACCCCGAGCGAACCGCAGCTGGGAGGACGCCATGCGCGCGATTGCTCGCCGTGCCGCGATCCGTGTCGCCATCGTGCTCGCCGTCGTCCTGGGGACCGCCTCCCGGGCCGCCGCGGTCGAGCCCGGATGGGCCGAAGGGCAGTGGATCGGCGGGTTCGAGGGCGTCGACGGCACGGTCTACGTCTCGGCGCAGGTCGAGGCCGAAGCCGGCGCCCTGACCGGGAGCCTCGAGCTGCCGCTCCAGGGTGACGGCGCGGTGCGGCTCGAGCAGGTCAAGGCCACCGCCGACTCGCTGCACTTCGACGTGCGCGGCTCGAAGACGCGGCTGGCATTCGAAGGCCGGCGGCGGGCGCCGGGCCGGGTCACCGGGACGGTCCGCCAGGGCCGCGGCGCCGCCAGCTTCGAGCTGCTCAAGGTCGCGACGCTGCCGCCGGCGCGCCTCGATGCCATCGCCGGCACCTACGAGCTCGAGCCCGGCCACAACGTCCTGATCGCCCGGTCGCAGGGCGGCCTGATCTACGTCGACCAGGATCGCGGGCGCGTCGGCGCCCTGTTCGCCCTGGACGATCGGACCCTGGTCGGCGGGCCGTCGCTCGGCTCGGGCTATCCGATCGAGCTGCGGATCGAGAGTGCCGGCGGCGCCCGGCGACGCCGTCGACCGCATCAAGTGGTCGTGGCGCAGATTCGGGGCACGACGCTCGGCGTGCGCCGCCATCCCTATCGGGCCGAGACGGTGGCCTTCGAGAGCGGCGGCGCGCAGCTGGCCGGCACGCTGCTCCTGCCCGACCGGCCGGGACCGCATCCCGCGGTGGTGATGATCCACGGGTCCGGACCCGTCGACCCGCGACGCGTTGTGGCCGTGGGCCGACATGTACGCCCGGGCCGGCATCGCCGTGCTGATCCACGACAAGCGGGGCACCGGGCGCCTCGACCGGGGCAGCTGGTCGGCGGCGACCTTCGACGACCTCGCCGACGACGCCCACGCCGGCGCTGCGGCTGCTGCGGGCGCGGCCGGAGATCGACGCCCGCCGGGTCGGCCTCCACGGCATGAGCCAGGGCGGCTGGATCGCGCCGCTGGTCGCCCACCGCGCGCCGGACGTCGCCTTCATCATCGCCGAGTCGGCGCCGGCGATGACGCCGGTCGAGCACGAGCGTCTCCGCGTGCCCTACCAGCTGGCGGCGGACGGCTTCGCGCCCGAACTGCATCGCCCACGCCGTGTCCTTCATGGACCAGAAGTTCGAGGTGGCGCGCACCGGCCAGGGCTGGGACGACCTGCAGGGCGCCGATGGTCCGCGGCGCCCGCGAGGGGTGGCTGTCCTACGTCAACCCGCCGCCGACGCTCGAGAACCTGCGCTGGAACTGGGACCACGTGCTGTCCTACGACCCGGCCCCGGCGCTCGAGGCGCTGAACTGCCCGGTGCTCGTCCTCTACGGCGGGCTCGACACCATCGTGCCGGCCCGCGTCCACCGCGACCGGATGCAGGCCGCCCTCGACCGGGCCCGCACCCGCGACGTCACGATCAAGGTGTTCGACAAGGCCAACCACGCCTTCCTGCAGGCGGTCACCGGCGGCCGGCGCGAGGGCGCCGCCCTCAAGGGCTTCGTCGACGGCTACCTCGGCACCCACGTCGCCTGGCTGTCGGAACGCCTGTAGCGCCCGCCGCTCGCGCCTCCGTCCACGCCCGGCCGCGGCCGGCTCTGCCCGCTCGCGGCCTCCAGCCGCACGACACTGCAGGATCGCCCGGATCGCCGATGATCCGGACGGTTCCGCGTCGCTCCCTCCGGCACGCTTCTTCACCGAAAACACGGGCCCGGATTGGTGTCGGCGCACCAACGGGCCGATTCAACGATCAGCCATCGGCCATGCCGGGCACGGCGCCGTGCATCTGCACGGCGCCTGCACGGCCGGCCGGACGCATCGCGTGGGGTCGTCGCCCACGCGGTTCGTGATCGTTGCGACGTTTTCCGTGGGCGTGCGCTTGTGACAACTCCTGACACGCGGCACAACTCGACGGGCGAGACGACCTTGGCGGCTCCGGCCGTCCGGGAACGCGGCTTGCTCAACCATGACCGGCATGGCACGACCGCCCACGACGTGCCCGTCCCGTTCGCCCGCGTGCGCGATCTGCACAGGGCTTCTCGCTCGATCGAGCTGCTGATGGTGGTGGCGATCATCGCCATCCTCGGCGGCATCGCCATGGGCGTCACCCGAGCGTCATCCGGACCGCCAAGGGCAAGTCGGGCGCCCAGCAGCTGTCCTCGTTCCTCAAGCGCCACCGCGAGCTGGCGATCAGCCGCCGCCGCAACATCGAGATCGCCTTCACGCTGCCCAATCGCGTGACCAGCACGCAGCGCGCGGTGCCGGATCCACCGAACCCGCTCGGGGCGTCGACCGTGCTCGAAACCATGTACCTCGAGGGCCAGATCGACTACCGGAAGTTTCCGGTCATCGGCCTCGACACGCCGGACGCCTTCGGCAACGCCGCCGCCGTCGAATCTCGGTGGCGCCAATCCGGTCATGTTCACCAGTGAAGGCACGTTCGCCGACGTCAACGGCGATCCGATCAACGCGACGCTCCTGCTCGGCGTCGCGAACCAGCCGAACACCGCCAACGCGGTCACCATCATCGGTACCACCGCCACTCTGCGGCTGTGGAGATGGGACGGTGCGCGTTGGGTCCAGTAGCGCGCAGGGAGTCGCTCACCATGTCTGCCGACGCACCGACCGGCCGCGATGCCGGCTTCTCGCTGATCGAGTTGATGGTCGCCCTGTCGCTGCCTGATGGTCGGCCTGCTCGGCCTCGCGCAGGTCTTCTACTTCGGGATGGCGATCGTCAGCACCTCGTCGGCGCAGCTGATCGCCCGCGAGAAGGCCCGTGAAGCCATCGAGAGCGTCCACACGGCGCGCGACACTCGCGTCATCACCTGGGCGCAGATCCGCAACGCCGGCGCGCCAGACTGCTCCGCGTGGCCGACGACGACGCCCAGTGGCGGCGGCACGTTCACTCACGGCCGAACAGCCCTGCTGGCGGCCGGTCCCGACGGGCTGGTCTGCACCGCCGACGACACCGGGCAGGAAGCGACGCCGGGGCCCGACAACACCCTCGGCACCGCCGACGACATTCCGCTCGACGGCTTCCGCCGCCAGATCGTGATCTGCGACATCAACGGCAACGCGAACCTCCGCCAGATCGCCGTGACGATCCGCTACAAGGGCAGCCGCGCGGTCGGTCTGCCCAACCGCACCTACACCCTGGTCACCTACATCTCGAGCTTCTCGTGAGGACTACCCAGATGGCCCCTCGCACGGCCCGCGGTGACGCGGGCTTCTCGCTGCCCGAGATGATGATCTCGATGGGAATCATGCTGGTCGTCCTCGCCGGTACGTTCACCGCGATGTCCACGGCGATGACGCGCCGAGCAGACCGCCAGCAACCTCACCACCCTGAACGGACACCTGCGGTCGTCGATGGACCTGGTGGTGCGCGACTTCCTCCAGGTCGGCCAGGGGCTGCCGGTCGGCCGTGTCATCGGCGATTCCGAACGGCCCGGGAGCGCAGCCGCGATCACCCGGCCCGGTCCGGCGGCGGCCGGCGCGTGCGCCGGCGTGACGCCCTTCCCGATCGCGCCGACGATCTCCGCGGTCACGGTCGGCCCGGACCTCGGGCCGCCCATCAACGGGCAGTGCACGGACGTCATCACCACGCTCGCCCACGACGGTGTCTTCGACAACGTCAACGTCTCGGCGCTCGCGGTCAACGGCCGATCGCTGACCGTCTACCCGTATGGGCCGGACGGGATCAACGGCACGCCGGACGACGTGAACATCAGCGACGCCCCGGACGCGCTCGGTGACAACGTCCGCGTCGGCGACTTCCTCGAGGTCACGAAGGGCGCGATGAGCGTGCTCGTCGCGGTGACCGCCGTCGCCGGGCAGACCATCACCTTCAACCCGGGTGACACGCTCGGCCTCAACCAGTTCGATACCGGCCTGACGATGCTCGGCACGATGAACCAGCTCCGGGCCAGCGCGCCGGTCGACACCGCCGCGCCGGTCGTTGTCGCCGGCCTCATCCAGCCGGGGCGGTCGACCGTCAGCCGGATCCGGATGATCACCTATTACGTGAACACCACCGCCGACCCGACCAGCCCGCGGCTGCTGCGGCGGATCAACGCCAACGCACCGAATGCGGTCGCCTTCGAGGTGGAAGCGTTCCGGATGACCTACGACTTCGCGGACGGCGTCACCAACCCGGTCGGCGTGCGCATGGATGCCGTCGACCTCGCGCCTGGCGGCGACTGCGGCCTGTCGGCCTGCTCGCCCAACCAGATCCGCAAGGCCAACGTGGTGATGGCGATCCGCTCGGCCCGCAAGGTCGCGCAGACGCGGCTATCAGCACAACACGCTGTTCACGCAGGTCGCGATGCGCAACCTGGCGTTCGTGGACAACTACCCATGATCGAGCGCCAGCCCTCGTGCCGTGGCGCGAGGGTGCCGGCCGCCAGGCGGTACTGAACGAACTGTTGGAGGGGGATCGAGCGATGCGGAAGCCAGCTGTGACCAGGGAACGCGAAGCGGGGGTGGCGCTGCTGTCGGCCATCCTCGTGCTGATGCTGATGTCGGCGCTGCTCATCGGATTCATCTCGATGGTGAACTCCGACCAGGCGGCGAGCGGCATCAACCGCGACCAGACGCAGGCCTACGCGGCGGCGCACGCCGGGGTGGAGAAGCTGACCGCCGACCTCGGGCAGCTGTTCCTGGCGAACTTCTCGCCGACCGGCGCTCAGATCGGGGCGCTGACGGTGGCCGGTCAAGCACCGACGCTCGGCGGCATCCAGTACGAGCGGCCGAACGGGAGCAGCGGCTATCGCATCTCCTTCCTCGACAACGTCGGGCCGACCGGTGTGGCGCCCGGCGACGGCAATCCGGATCTCGAGGCCGCCGCTGGCTCGACGATCACCTCTGGCCCATACCAGGGTCTCGTCGGCCTGATCACGCCGTACACGGTCGAAGTGACCGCCAAGACGACTGGCAACGCCGAAGTCCGGATGCGGCGCACGATGCAGACGGTCGCCATCCCGGTGTTCCAGTTCGGCATCTTCTCGGAGAACGACCTCAGCTTCTTCGCCGGCCCGAATTTCGCGTTCGGCGGGCGCGTGCACACCAACCAGCACCTGTTCCTCAAGCAGGACACGGGCAACACCCTGACCCTCTCGGATCGGGTCACCGCCGTCGGCGAAGTCCTGCGGGAAAACCTGGCCAATGGTTTCGCGTCCCATTTCGGTGAGGTCCGCATGGCCCGCGCCGCCGGGTGCCCAGCCGCGCCGACCGCCATCAACGCGTCGTGCCGCAACCTGCTGCAGGCCGAAGGCAGCGTGGTGGGCAACCCGGGCTCGGCCGTCAACGAGCCGACCTGGACCAACCTCTCGACCGGCACCTACAACGGTTTCATCCGCAACGGTCGCACCGGCGCCCGGCGCCTCGACCTGCCGGTCGTCAGCGATGGCGCCCGGCCGGTGGACCTGATCCGTCGTCCGCCCGCCGGCGAGGTCGCCGACCGGCAACGTCGGCCGCCAGCGGTTCTTCAACATGGCCACGGTGCGCATCCTGCTCTCGGATTCGCGCGCCGAGCTGACCGGCCTGCCCGGCGTCGTGAGCACGGCCGGCGTCTCGCCGGTGCCCCTCACCGGCAACTTCGCGCCGACCGCCGCCGAGTTCGCGGCGTGGGCCGGCGCGATCACCAATGCGGGTGGCGGGCACGCATTCGCGGCCTCCGACACCGGCGCGAACTACAACCAGCTCCTGCAGGCCGGCTACCGCACCACCGCCGGCACGTCGTCGATCGGCGGCTACATCCTCATCAACCGTCAGGACCGCAACGGCACGTGGACCGACGTGACGCGCGAAGTGCTCGCGATGGGCTTCACCGGCAAGCGGATCAGCAACGGCAACATCTGGCAGCTCAACCCCGAACAACGACTGCACCGCCCCGCATCCGAACGCCATCATCCGTGTCCAGCGCTACCGCGATACGGCGACGGCGGTCAGTGCGGCGGCAACGGTGGTCGACCGGTGCCAACACCGGGCTGAACTATTGGCCGAACGTGCTCTACGACGGTCGCGAAGGGATGCTGCGCGACGACGAGAACAACCGTCCGGTCGTTCCGGTGCTTCCTGGCGGCGCCGACACCCCGGTCGGCCACACGCAGTTCGACGTGCGACGTGCGGGCCGGACCCCTCAACTGCCCGCGCCTCTTCTGGGGCGGCGTGATGCACTACGTCGAGCTCGACGTGAACAACCTCCGCCGCTGGCTGGAGGGCACGATCGGCTACAGCAACGCGCCGGCGTGCGCCAACGGCGGCAGCCTGGGCACGGGCACCTGCGCGATGGACACGACCGGCTACGTCCTCTACTTCTCGGACCGTCGCGGCAACCACGACCTCGGCGCCGACAACGTGCTCGACGCACCGGTCGTCACGAACCTCGCGGTGGCACCGTTCGGGACCGAGATCACCTACCCGAACGATCTGGAGACCGGCGAGCTGGGCTTCGAGGACATCATCAACACCACGGCCACGAGCGCGCCGAACAACGCGCTGGACCACTCGTTCACCGACGCGGGCGGCAACATCCACTTCTCGGAGGATCTCAACTGGGAGCTGCCGAACGTGCCGAATGCGAACGCGCCCGGTCGCGGCACGCTGCAGACGTATGGCGGCAGTCCGCGGCTGCTGCCGCTCACCGCGGCCGCTGGTGACTTCGCGCCGGTCAACCGACAGCTCTGGGTGACCAACGCCGGCTACACGCCCCTCGGCAGTCCGGTCGCGACGCCGACGCTGTACTCGCTCTACGCCAACCCGATCGATCGCAACGTCGCCCGCGTCAACCGCGCCTTCTTCTTCCGGCGCGCGCTGAAGCTGGTCAACGGCGGCCGCGGCAACCTGCCGCGCAACGGATCGCAGGGCCTGACCGTCTCGGCCGAGAACCCGGTCTACGTCGAGGGCAACTACAACGCCTGCACGAACGCCCTGCCGAATCAGGGCAACAACTTCCAGCCGGCGTGCGTCGGCGGCGTCGGTTTCGGCACGGTGCCGGGCACCGACCACTTCTCGGCGGCCGTCATCGCCGACGCGGTGACCTTCCTGTCGAATGCGTGGAACGACATCCGCTCGTTCAATACGCCGCACAACCCGGTCGGTGACGCGGCGCCATTCACCAACAACTCGACCCGGCCAGGGGTCACGACCTGGTACCGCACGGCGGTGATCAGCGGGCAAGGGCTACAACTTCCCCCGGGCCAGCACGGCACCGACGGGTGTGGACCACACCGACTGGGGCACCGATGGCGGCGCCCACAACTTCCTGCGCTTCCTGGAAGGCTGGAACGGCACCCTCAACTACCGCGGCTCGATCGTCAGCCTCTACATCAACCGGCAGGCGGTCGGCATCTACAAGTGCTGCAGCATCGTCTACGGCGCTCCGGCCCGCGGCTACAACTTCGATACCGACTTCCTGCAGCCGATGCTGCTGCCGCCGCGCACGCCGATGTTCCGGGACATCAACACCCTGACCTTCCGCCAGGTGCTGCGGCCGACGCAGTAGCCTGCCGGAACGGCTTCGACGGCGCCCATCGGGACACCCGGTGGGCGCTTCTTCCGCTCAGGGGAAGGCCATGGCCTTCCCCTTTTTCCGTTTCAGGCCGGCGGTTTACCCGCCGCGCCCTGTCGGGCTGCCTTCGATCGGACGATAAACGCTCGTCTCGTGCATGGAACAGCTTCTGCACGACGGGGCCGACCGGAGGATCCCTTTCATGCGTCCTTTCCGTTTCCGACTGGTGCCCGGCGTCGCCGGGCTCATCCTGGCCGCGTCCGCCCCGGCGGCGGCGCAGCTTCCGTCGATTCAATCCGCCACCTACGTCGGTGGCCTCAGTTCGCCGGTCGGGATGGTCCAGGACCCCTCCGATCCGACCGTGCAGTTCGTCGTCCAGCAGGGCGGCCTGATCCGAGTCATCCGCAACGGCACGCTGCAGGGCACCAATTTCCTCAACCTCAGCGCCGCAATCGCCACCGGCGGCGAGCGCGGCCTGCTCGGCCTGGCCTTCCCGAGCGACTACGCCCGGACCGGCCGCTTCTACGTGAACTTCACCCGCGCCGGCGACGGCCACACCGTCGTCGCCCGGTTCCTGCGGTCGGCCGGCAACCCGCTGATCGCCGATCCCGCCTCGCGCTTCGACTTCGAGTGGCCGGTGCAACCCGACATGGCCACGACGAATGGCTGCTCGGCCTTCGCCTCGTCGCCGCAGCGGGCCATCTGCCAGCCCTTCAGCAACCACAACGGCGGCAAGATCGCCTTCGGGCCCGACGGCTACCTCTACATCGGGATGGGTGACGGCGGCGACGGCGGCGACCCGCAGAACCAGGCGCAGCGCCCCGGCACGCTCCTCGGCAAGATGCTGCGCATCGACGTCGGCGTGCCCGACAGCGACACGCGCGGCTACCGCATTCCGGCGGACAACCCGTTCGTCGGGTCCGACGCGCTGGCGGCCGCGACGCCGGACGAGATCTGGGCCTTCGGCCTGCGCAATCCGTGGCGCTTCACCTTCGATCCGACCTGGCTCGGCGGCACCGGCGCGATGCTGATCGGCGACGTCGGCCAGGGCGCCTTCGAGGAGATCGACTACGAGCCGGCCCGCCGCGGCGGCCGCAACTACGGCTGGCGCGTGCGCGAGGGCGCGCACGACTTCAACGTCGGCACGACGCCGGCGTTCACGCCGCTGGTCGATCCCGATCTTCGAGTACGGCGATGCCTTCGGCACCAACGACAGCACGTCGATCACCGGCGGCTACGTCTACCGCGGCACGGCGCTCGGCGCCGCCTTTCGCGGCCGCTACTTCTACGCCGACTACATCTCCGGCCGGCTCGCGTCGATCGCGCTGACCGTCAACCCGACGACGCGCGAGGCGACGGCGTCCGACTTCCAGGAGCATACCGCCGCCTTCGGTTCGCCCGGCAGCATCAGCTCGATCGACATCGACGCCAACGGCGAGATCTACGTCGTCAAGTACGGCGGCGAGATTCGCCGGCTGCTGCCCCTGACCGCCGACACTGACGGCGACGGCATGAGCACCGAGCTCGAGCTGCGCTACGGCCTCGACCCGAACAGCGGCGCCGGCGCCGAACGGGGCGGCCGGAGATCCCGACGGTGACGGCGTGGGCAACGCCGCCGAGATCGCGGCGGGCACGCACCCGCGCGGGTTCGGGCCGTTCACCCGTCAGCTCGCCGAGGGCGCGGCCTCGTCGTTCTTCGAGACCAGCGTCTCGCTGATGAACCCGAGCACCGAGCCGGCGACCGTCGTCCTGCGCTTCCTGAAGGACACGGCCGTCACCGTGAGCTGGCCGGTGACGATCGCGCCGCGGCGGCGCCTGACGATCAATCCCGGTCAGCTGGCGGCGGTCAGCGGATCGTCGTTCGCCACCATCATCGAGGCCGACCACGAGGTCGTCGTCGAGCGGACGATGCGGTGGGATCAGACGCAACTACGGCGCCCACACCGAGAAGGCGATCACCGGTCCGGCCAGCAACTGGTTCTTCGCCGAAGGCTCGCAGGGCTTCTTCCTCACCTTCGTGCTGCTCACCAATCCGAGCACGCAGCCGAACCGGGCCCAGGTGCGGTTCCTCCGCGAGACCGGCGGGCCGGTCGACGCAGGAGTTCGCCCTCGCACCGCTCTCGCGTCGGACCATCGACTGCAGCGCCATCGCCGCGCTGGTCAACAGGTCGTTCGGGATCGAGGTGACGTTCCTCGACGCCCCCGGCGCCGCCGAGCGGGCGATGTACTTCGGCCTGCCGCCGGACCAGGTGTTCAAGGCCGGGCACGAATCGGCCGGCGTCACCGCGCCGGCGACGGAGTGGTTCCTGGCCGAAGGCGCCACCGGCAGCTTCTTCGAGACGTTCGTGCTGATCGCCAACCCGAACTCGGCGGCCGCCGACGTCACGGTCACCTACATCACCGAGAGCGGCCAGTCCGTCATCCGCAACCACTCGGTCCCGGCCAACTCCCGCCTCACCCTCAACATCGAAGCGGAAGGGTCGACGACGCTGGCCAACGCCGCCGTGGCGACCCGGGTGCTGTCGACCATCCCCGTGGTCGTCGAGCGCGCCCAGGTACTGGCCCAACGCGCCGGCGCAGTGGAGCGAGGCGCACAACGCCTTCGGCGTGACCGCCGCCGGCACGCGGTGGGGCCTCGCCGAGGGGCAGACCGGCCGATTCGAGGCCGCCAACAGCTACATCCTGCTGGCCAACAACACCAACGGCCCGGCGACCGTGACCATCGACTTCATCCGCGAGGTCGACGTGCCGGTGACGAAGACGTTCACCGTGCCCGCCAACTCGCGCTTCAACGTCGGGATCGGGCCGAGCACGAACGTGCCGGAGCTGTACGAAGAGCGCTTCGGAGCCGTCGTCACGAGCACCGCGGCGATCGTCGTCGAGCGGGCGATGTACTGGAACGCGAACGGCGAGTTCTGGAGCGCCGGCACCGACGCGACCGCCACCGCGTTGATTCCCTAGGCAGCTCGGACGCACTCCGGAGCTGCTCAGGACGACTCCGGAGTCGGAAAGCAACTCCGGAGTCGTGCTCACGGGACGACTCCGGAGTCGACGTGCAACTCCGGAGTCTTGCCCTTCGCCGGGCTCAGCGGATGTTCGGGGTGGGAGGCGGCTCGGACGGCGTGCCCGGTGACGCGTCCGAGGGCGCCGGCGTCGGGCCGTTGACCGGCACGAGCGCGATCGGCCGGCCGTCCGTGCCCAGCAGCCACGTGCGCTGGCGCGGCGGCAGGAACGGCGCGTCCGCTTCGTAGGACGGGCCCGGCGTCGCCGAGCCGCCGTAGCGGCACTGCCCGTGCGTGGCGCGGCCCGACGTGTCGACGACGCCCGACAGGCACGGGCCGACCGGTCCTTCGTCGAAGTGGAACAGCAGCGCCGTCTCGGAGTCGGCCATGAACGGCGCCACCGGCCGATCGAACGGCGACGTGTAGCGGATGCTCGACGACAGGCGCAGCTCGTCGATCGCGCCGGAGAAGCCGTGGCTCCCCGCGCCTTCGTCGATCTTGGAGGCGCCGATGATCAGGAACGGGTCGTTCGACTCGCCGGTGGGGCGCCCGTCGCGATAGCTGATGTCGCCGGCCGGGCCGACGCCCTGCGCGCTCTCGGTGCCGTCGACGTAGATCCGCATCACCCCGTCGGCGAAGCGCCGGGTCAGGGCGATGTGGTGCCAGCGGCCGTCGGCGACGTCGATGAGGCCGCAGATCGTCTGCTGGCGCCCGCCGCGGCCGACGCCGAAGGCGATGCGTCCGCCGGACAGCGAGACGCCGTACTCGCCGTAGTCGCCGGTGCCGAACACGTCGCGATCGAGGATCACGTTGCCGTAGGTCCAGCCGTCGCTCCCGGCCTGGCAGGACGTCGCCGGGTTGGCCCCGGGCTCGGTCTTCAGCCAGAACTCCACCGTGAGATCGCCGCCGAGATCGGCCGCGACCTGCGGATCGATCGGCACCTTGACGCGATCGATGTCGGGGCTCGGGTTGCCGTGGAACCGCAGCGACATGCCGGTCAGCTGGCCGGGGGTCGGGGTGGTGTTCGAGCCGGTGCTGGTGGTCGCGGCGCTGCCGGACGAGGCCGTGGCGCTGCGGTTTCCGGACGGAGCTCCGCCCGCCGGGGACGTTGGGCTCGTCGGCGCCTCGGTGCACGCGGCCGTCACCGCGCACACGAAGCCGAGCCAGGCGCGCGTCATCCTGATCGACATCGTCCAGACTGCGAAGGTCCCGGCGGGAGACGCCCGGACCCCCGGCGGGGAGAGCGGTATTGTAGCACTCGTGCTGCGGTCGCACCGGGTCCCCGGTCTCCTCGCCAACCGGCTCGCGACGGCGCGTCAATCCCTGGAAAATCAAGGTGTTTCGCCGATCGACCTGACCGGATCGAACCCGACGGCGGCGGGCCTGACCTACCCGGCCGACCTGCTGGCGCCTCTCGCCGACCCGGCCGGGCTCCGCTACGCGCCCGATCCGCGAGGCCTGCTGGAGGCCCGGGTCGCGGTCTGCGGCGAGCTGGCCCGGCACGGGGCGCCGGTCGATCCCCGGCAGGTGGTGCTGACCGCCAGCACCAGCGAGGCCTACGCCTTCCTGTTCAAGGTGCTGTGCGATCCGGGGGACGAGGTGCTCGTTCCGGTCCCCAGCTACCCGCTGTTCGAGATCCTGAGCGGGCTGGAAGCGGTGCGGGCGGTCCCGTACCCGCTCGATCCGCACGGCGGGTGGTGCTACGACGTCGCCGCCATCGCGGCCCGCGTCACCGCTCGCACCCGGGCGGTCATCGTGGTCAGTCCCAACAACCCGACCGGCACGGTGCTGTCCGCCGCCGACGTGCGGGCCTTGTCCGCCTGCTGCGCGAGGCACGGGCATGGCACTCATCGCCGACGAAGTGTTCGTCGACTACCGGTTCGCCGCAGCGGACGCCTGTCCGCCGTCGGTCCTGGGCGAGGCCACCTGCCTGACCGTCTCGCTCGGCGGCCTGTCCAAGGCGGTGGGGCTGCCTCAGCTGAAGCTGGCCTGGATGGCGGTCGGCGGCCCGCCGGCCGAGGCCGCCGATCTGTTGGAGCGGCTCGAGCTGGTCGGCGACTCGTTCCTGTCGGTCGGGACGCCAATCCAGGTCGCGCTGCCGGCGATTCTCTCGGCCGGCGGCGTCGTCCGGCGAGCAGATCCGCGGACGTCTCGCCGCGAACCTGGTCGCGCTGCGTCGGCTCCTCGCGTCAGCTCCAGCGATCCAGCTGCTCGAGCCGGCCGGCGGCTGGACGGCCGTGCTCCGGGTGCCGGCGATCGACAGCGAGGAAGCGCTGGCGCTGCGCCTGCTCGAGCGGGACCACGTCGTCGTCCAGCCCGGCTACTTCTACGACTTCCCGAACGAAGCCTGGCTCATCGTCAGCCTGCTGGTCGAGCCGGAGCCGTTCGGGCGCGGCATCGAACGGATCGTCGCTGCGACCGCGATGGAATCTGACAAGATGTCGGACGGACCGCGGTGACCAGTCTGGCCGCTTCATTTCCTCGTGAGCGCCACGCCGGCGTGCTCCTGCCGCTGTTCTCCGCCGCGTCCGCCGAGGGCTGGGGCATCGGCGAGATTCCCGATCTCGTGACGCTCGCCGCCTGGCAGCGCCGGGCCGGCCTCGATTTCCTGCTCATGCTGCCGGTCAACGAGCTGGCGCCGTCCGGGCACCACTCGCCCTACGCGACCGTCTCCGCGATGGCAATCGATCCGATTTACCTGCGGCTGAACCACGTGCCGGAGTTCATCGCCGACGGCGGCGTCGAGTTCCTGCCGGCGGACGAACGGGAGCGGCTGACCGCCGTCCGTCAGGCGACGCAGGTCGACTACGACGCCGTGCGCGAGCTGAAGCTGGCCGCCCTCCGTCGGGCGTTCGATCGGTTCGACGACGAGCACTGGCGGGACCAGACGCCGCGCGCCGCCGAGCTCGTCGCCTACGTGCAGCGCGAAGCCGACTGGCTCGACGACTACGGGCTCTTCCGCGCCCTGCGCGAACGGTTCGAGTCCCAGCCGTGGTGGGAGTGGCCGGACGGACTGAGCACGCGGCAGCCGTCGGCGCTCGCGGTCGCGCGCCGCAGCCTCGAGCGCGAGATCCGCTTCCACGCCTACCAGCAGTGGCTGGCCGACGGCCAGTGGCAGGCGGCGCGCGCCACGGCCGGCATCCGCCTGTTCGGCGATCTGCCGTTCGTGGTCGGCGCCGACAGCGCCGACGTCTGGCAGCACCAGGAGAGGTTCGACCGCGAGGTGTCGGTCGGCACGCCGCCCGACGCGTTCAGCGCCGATGGCCAGGACTGGGGCCTGCCGGCGTACCGCTGGGACCTCGTCGAACGCGACGACTTCCGCTGGCTCCGCGCCCGGGCGCGGCGCGGCGCCCAGCTGTTCGACGGCTACCGCGTCGACCACGTGATCGGCTTCTATCGCACCTACGTCCGCGACGCGCACGGCGTCGGCCGCTTCACGCCCGAGGATCCCGAGGCGCAGAAGTCGCTCGGCCGCCGGATCATGCAGGTGTTCCAGGGGTCGGGCGCGGCCATCCTCGCCGAGGATCTCGGCACCGTCCCGGACTTCCTGCGCGAGTCGCTCAACGACCTCGGCGTGCCCGGCTACAAGGTGTTCCGCTGGGAGCGCGCGTGGAAGACGGACGGGCAGCCCTTCCTCGATCCGCGCGGCTACGCCGCGCTCTCGGTGACCACCACCGGCACGCACGACACCGAGTCGCTGGCCGAGTGGTGGGATGCGGCGCCGATCGAGGAGCGCACGGCGGTGCTGCAGGTGCCGGACCTGGCCGGCGCCGGCCTGGCGCCGGATCGTCCGTTCGACGCCAAGGTGCGCGACGCGCTGCTGGCGGCGATCTACCGGTCGGGCGCCAACCTGGTGCTGCTGCCGCTGCAGGACGTCTTCGGGTGGCGCGAGCGGATCAACGTCCCCGGCACCGTCGGCAGCGCCAACTGGACGTGGCGCCTGCCGTTCCCGGTCGGCGACCTGCTGGCCCGGCCCGACGCTGCCGAACGCGCCACGTTCCTGCGCCGCCTCGCGGCCGAGACTGGCCGCGCCTCCCACTGAAGTCTCCGCGCGCCGCGCCGATCGTGCCCGCGCCCCTGTCTGTTTCCCTTCGAGCCTCTCCATGTCCGAGTCCGACGCTCCCCCCGACGCTCCGATCGAACCGATTCACGCGCCCGAGTTGCGCGGCGCCACCGCGTGGCTGAACACGCGCGAGCCGCTGTCGCTGGCCGGCTTGCGCGGCAAGGTCGTCCTGCTCGACTTCTGGACCTACGGCTGCATCAACTGCCTGCACCTGGTGCCGCACCTCGCCTATCTCGAACGGAAATGGCGCGACGAGCTGGTCGTGATCGGCGTGCACTCGCCGAAGTTCGAGCACGAGAAGAACGTCGATCACCTGCGGCGCACGCTCGACCGTCTCGGCATCGATCACCCGGTCGTGCAGGACGCCAGCTTCCGCATCTGGCAGGAATACACCGTGCGGGCGTGGCCGACGCTGGTCCTGATCGATCCGGCCGGCTACGTCGTGGCGTCGATCGCCGGTGAAGGCCGCATGGCGGAGCTCGATCAGGTGATCGCGGCGGTGATCGCCGTGTTCGACGAGCGCGGCGAGTTGAACCGCGAGCCGATCGCAGCCATCGGACACGAGACGCCGGCCGCGCTGCGCACGAGTCCCGACGGTCAGACGCTGCGTTATCCCGGCGCCGTGCTCGCCGATCCGGTCGAAGGGTCGCCTGTTCGTCGCCGACACCGGCCACCATCGCGTCCTCGTCTGCGGTCTCGACGGCGCGGTGCGCGACGTCATCGGCGCCGGCGACATCGGTGGCTACGCCAGCGGCTCGTTCGAGGAGGCCGAGCTCGACTCGCCGCAGGGCCTGGCGATCGCCGGCGACACGCTCTACATCGCCGATCGCGGCACGCACACCATCCGCGCCGTCGACCTGATCGAGCGGCGCGTCAAGACGATCGCCGGCACCGGTGATCAGGGTTCGTGGGGCGGCGAGGGCGGCGCGGCGCGCGAGACGTCGCTGGTCTCGCCATGGGGCGTGGTCGTCTGGCGCGGCCTGCTGTTCGTGGCGATGGCCGGTGTCCACCAGATCTGGATGATCGACACGGCCCGCGGCCTCGCCTGGCCCTATGCCGGCACCGGGTCCGAGGCGCGCGTCGACGGCGCCATCGCCGACGCCGCCTTCACCCAGCCGTCCGGCCTGGCGATCGCCGGCGACACCATCTACGTCGCCGACGCCGAGGGCAACATCATCCGCCGCGTCGATCTGCCGCCGACGAACACCGTGACGACGCTGGCCGGCGGCAACCTGTTCGACTACGGCGACAAGGACGGCAAGGGCGACGCCGTCCGCCTGCAGCATCCGCAGGGCATCGCCACCGACGGCGAGCGCGTCTACATCGCCGACACCTACAACCACCGCATCAAGGTGCTCGATCCGGTCAAGCGCACCGTGCAGACGCTGGCAGGGACCGGTAAGCCGGGCCTCGCCGACGGCCGCCTCGATCGGGCACAGTTCGACGAGCCGGGCGGCCTGAGCCTTGCCGGGCGCACGCTGTATGTCACCGACGCCAACAACCACGCGGTCCGCGCGATCGACCTCGAGCGCCGTGAGGTGTCGACGCTACGCATCCGGTGATCCGCTGCCGATCTGGCCGCGGTCGCGTGGTGGTGGACCATCACTGCCGCGTCAATCCTGGCGCAGCGCGATCATCGGATCGACCCGCGAGGCGCGCAGCGCCGGGATCGCGCTGGCCAGCAGCGCGACCGCGGCCAGCAGCGCCGCGGCGATCGCGAAGGTGGTGACGTCGGTCGGCGACAGGCCGAACAGCAGCGATTCGCTGCCACGTCCCGCCAGCACGGCGAGCACCGCGCCCGCGCCGACCCCGCCGGCGACCAGTACCGCGGCCTCGACGAGCACCATCCGCACCACCTGTCCGGGCCGCGCGCCCAGCGCGAGCCGGATGCCGACCTCGCTGCGCCGGCGCTGCATCACGTAGGCGATCACGCCGTAGAGGCCGATCGAGGCCAGGAGTGCCGCGAGGACGCCGAAGAAGCCCGAGAGCATCGCCATCAACCGCTCGCGGACGAGCGTGGCCTGCACGAGCCGCTGCAGCACGAAGCCTTCGACCTGCATCTCGGGATACGCCCGCGCGAGGTGGCGACGCACGCCGGCCAGCGTGGCGTCGGCGTCCGCGCCGCGCAGGAGCACGGTGACGCCGCCGACCGGCGCCGGATACTGGGTCATCGGCACCAGCGCCGCCGGCTCGGCGGGCGTGCGGAGATCGTTGTACTGCGCGTCCGGCACGACGCCCACGATCTCGTAGACGGTCTCGGGGTAGTCCGGCTCGCCGTACTGCAGCAGCGTCTGCCCGAGCGGCTGCGGATGACCGGGAAAGAACGTGCGCAGGAAGGCCTGGTTGACGATGGCGACGCGCGGCGACGACGCCGTGTCGCGCGCGTCGAAGCGACGGCCGGCCACGAGCGGCAGGTCCATCGTCGCGAAGTACTCGGGCGTCACCCAGGTGAACGTCGTGCTGACGTCGGCGCTGCCGGCCTTGACGCCGTGGCCCCAGCGGCCGCCGGCCAGTGGGATGTGCGTCGTCGACGCGGCGTTCTCGACGCCGGGCAGCCGCTTCACTTCGTCGAGCAATTCGGCCGCGAACGGCCGCCGCCGCGCCTCGGGTACGTCGAGCGCATCGAAGCCGACGAACGCGATGGCGATGCCGGCCTGGCGGACTGCCGGCGTCGAACGTCGTCAGCTTGTAGAAGCTGCGGACGAAGAGCAGCGCGCCGACGACGAGGACCAGCGACACCGCGATCTGGCCGACGACGAGCAGCCGCTGGAGCGCGTAGCGCTCGCGGCCGTCGGTGGATCCGCGGCCGCCGCTCTTCATGGCGTCGACCGGGGCGGCGCGGGTGGCGCGGAACGCCGGCAGCGTGCCGAACAGCAGCGCCGTCGCCGCGCCTGCCGCCGCGGCGAAGGCGAAGACGCGCCAGTCGGTGGTCAGCGGCAGCGTGATCTGGCGCATCTCGCTCGACAAGCGCCCCGACCAGGACGCGGCTGAGCACCGTGGACACGCCGACGGCGAGCGCGGCGCCAGCCACCGCGAGCAGGGCGCTCTCGGTCAGCAGCTGGCCGATCAGCCGGCCGCGCGAGGCGCCGATCGCCAGCCGCACGGCGAACTCGCGCTCGCGGGCGGCGGCGCGCGCCAGCAACAGGTTGGCGAGGTTGGCGCAGGCGATCAGCAGCACCAGGCCGGTGATCGCCAGCAGCAGCCACAGCGACGTGTCATAGGTCGTCCCGCAGCTCGCTCAGGCCGGTCGGCGACGGGACGGCCTCGAGCTTGAAGTTGCGGTACTGGTTGTGGGTGAACTCCGTGTAGCCGACGAGCTGCGTTGCCGTCTGGATGCCGGCGCTCAGCCCGCGCAGGTGCTCCGACGTGCGCCCCGCCGTCCAGCCGTCCTTCAGGCGGCCCATCACGACCAGATCGAACACGTCGCGCCGCTCCTCGGCCTGGCGGCACAGCGGGAAGGCGACGTCGAAGCGGTCGCCGACGATCAGCCCGCGGAAGCCCGGCGGCGCCACGCCGATCACCTCGTGCGGCCTGTCGTTGACCATCAGCGCGGCGTCGGACAGCTCGCGCCCGCCCAGTTCGCGCTGCCAGAAGTCGTGGCTCACCACCACGCGGGTGGACGGGCAGGCCGCGGCATCGTCGGCCGCCGAGAAGAAGCGGCCGCGCGCCGCGTCGAGGCCGAGCACCTGGAAGTAGCCCGAGGACACGGCGACGGCCGGCACCGCGCGGCGATCGCGGCCGACGCGGGCCCCGGTCGGCGACCAGGCGAACAGGTCCAGCGCGCGCTGCTGCCGCTGCAGCTCCGTCCACTGCGGCCGCGTCAGCTGGCAGTAGCGGCCGGTGATGCCCATGCCGCCGTTGCCGCCGGCGATCCGCACCTCGACGATCTCGTGCGGGCGCTGCACCGGCAGGCTGCGCAGGCGCACCGCGTCGAGGAGCTGGAAGATGGCACTGTTGGCGCCGATGCCCAGCGCCAGCGAGGCGACCGCGACGACGGTGAACCCGGCGTTGCGTGCGCAGCAGGCGCAGCGCCAGCCGCAGGTCCTGCCCGAGGCGATCGAACCAGCCGATGGTGTTCATGTCGTGGATCTCCTCGCGGATGCGGGTGAGGTTGCCCAGCTTGCGGCGGGCGGCGTCCCGGGCGTCGGTGGCGGACATGCCACGCGCCACGTTGTCGGCTGTTTCGATCTCCAGGTACGAGGCGAGCTCGCGCGCGCGTTCCCGATCCCAGCGCGAGCGGACGAGCCATCGCGGCAGCCGCATGGCATCACTCCTCGGCGGGACGCAGCACCTGGTTCACCGCGCGGACGAAGCGGTCCCAGCGGCTGGTCTCGTGATCGAGCTGGCGGCGCCCGGCCGGAGTCAGCCGGTAGTAGCGGGCCTTGCGGTTGTTCTCGGACGTGCCCCAGAAGGCGGCGATCCAGCCGCGATCCTCGAGCCGGTGCAGGGCGGGGTAGAGCGAGCCGTGCTCGACCTGCAGGACGTCTTCCGAACGCTGGCCGATGACGTGCGCGATGGTGTGGCCGTGCGCCGGGCCGGCGATCAGCGTCTGCAGGATCAGCACGTCCAGCGTGCCCTGCAGCATGTCCTGCGGTTTGCGGTCGGTTCGAGCCATGCGTCCCTTTGCTCCGGTCGACAATCGACCGGAGACGCGAACTAGGACGCGAGTGTGTGGCTGCCGGTCTCCCGTCCGATCAGGCTTTGTGACGAATCGGCCGATCGGCGGGACCATCGGCCCGGCTGGTGGTGGACTCGCTATACTGACTTGGCCATGTCCGAGCCCGCGCCGCGCGATCCCGTCGTCGAGGCCTACAAAGCGGGCGTCGACCGCACGCTGATCCGCGAACGGCTGGCGCGCACGCCGGCCGAGCGGGCCGAGGACCTCGTCGCGCTGGCGCGGTTCGCGGAGTCGCTCCGCGAGGCCGGTGTCGCCGCCCGGCGCACGCCGTGACCGATTTCGCCGGCCTCATCCGCGCACTCGTCGACGGCGGCGTCGAGTCCATCCTGATCGGCGGCGTGGCCGCCACCATCCACGGATCGGCGCGGCTGACGCGCGACGTCGACCTCGTCTACTCGCGCCGGCCGGAAAATCTGGCGCGTGTCGTCGCGGCGCTTGGCCCCTTCGAGCCCTACTTGCGCGGGGCGCCGCGCGGGCTGCCGTTCCGCTGGGATCGCGACACCATCGCGCGGGGCCTCAACTTCACGTTGACGACCACGCTCGGGGACATCGATCTGTTCGGGGAGATACCCGGCGGCGGTGACTTCGGCGAGCTGCGGCCGCACGCGCATCCGGTGCGCGTCTTCGATCGCGACGTGCTCTGCCTCGATCTGCCGATGCTGATCCGGGTCAAACGCGCGGCGGGCCGGCCGCGCGACCTCGAGGCCCTCGCCGAGCTCGAGGCGATCGCCGAGGAGCTCGATCGCTGAGCGGTGCCGGACACCCGGCCTGGCGAACCAGACCGGGTGTGATCGATGCGCTGCGCGACTAGCGCTGCGCCGAGCCGGACGCCGTCGGGGCCGGGGTGGTCGCCGGACGCTGGCCCGGCGCGGCCGGGCCGGCGGTCGGCTTCGGCAGCGGCTTGCGGGGCAGCGGCTGCTCGCGGTTGGCGGCGTGATACGCGAACGTCGCGATGGTGATCGCGTTCTGCACCAGGTCGTCCGGGATGGCGCGCTCGTAGACGTCCAGGTTGGTGTGGTGCGTGCGCGAGCCGTACTCGAGCGGATCCTGCACGAACTGGAAGCCGGGCAGGCCGACGGCGTCGAACGACAGGTGATCGGTGCCGCTGGTCGGGCGGATCGTCAGCGTCGTCATGCCGAGGCTGGCGAACGGCTTCATCCACGCCTCGAAGATCGGCGCGACCGCTTCGTTGCCCTGCAGGTAGACGCCGCGGAAGGCGCCGCCGCCGTTGTCCATGTTGAAGTAGGCGGCGAGCTTGGCGTGCTCCGGCTTGCAGCACCATGTCGGTGCGGTCGGCGAAGTGCTTGGTGACGTAGGCGCGCGAGCCGAGCAGGCCCTGCTCCTCGCCGGTCCACAGCCCCATGCGGATGGTGCGGCGCGGCTTGAGGCCGGTCGCCTTGAGGATGCGCATCGCCTCGATCATCACCGCCGAGCTGACGCCGTTGTCGGTGGCGCCGGTGCCCGAGTGCCACGAGTCGAAGTGGGCGCCGATCATCACCACTTCGTCGGCCTTGTCGCTGCCGGGCAGCTCGGCGATCACGTTCAGCGAGTTCAGGTCGGCGTCGACGAAGCGGTTCTTGACGTCGAGCTCGAGCGCGACCGGGATCTGCTTGTCGAGCAGCCGCAGCAGGCGGCCGTAGTGCTCGCCGGCGACGACGATCTGCGGCAGCACCGGCGGCGTCGGTCGGCTGCCGCTGGTTCTCGCCCTCGGGCGGCGCCTGGACGCGGACGGCGCCGTTGTCGCCGCGATCGCCGGGCGACATCTCGACCAGCGCGAGCGACGCCTTCCTTGATGAGGAACGCCATGCGCTGCTTGCGGAAGTCGGCGGTGGCGCCGCCGAGCCAGCCGGGGCCGCCCGGGCCGAAGCGGCCGCGGCGCGACGGATCCATCGGCGGCTTGGTCAGATCGGTGAGCGCCTTTTCTTCCCAGCGGCGGGTCGGCGAGGCGAAGAACGCCGGCACCTCGCGCGTCGGCGAGACCAGCACGATCTTGCCCTTCAGCTTGCCTTCCCACTTCTTGAAGTCGTCGGCCTTGTCGATGACGGCGAGGACGGCGTCGCCCTTGACCAGGCCGTTGGTGCCCGGCGTCCACGCCTTGGGGAAGGCGAGCAGCGGGAACGACTGCGGCGCGGTCATCGTCGCGAGCATCCGCTCGTTGACCCAGCCGCGGCCGAACGGGCCCCAGGCTTCGAGCGCGACGTTCGACAGGCCGTAGCTCTCCAGCCGCTTCTTCGTCCAGTCCGCCGCCGCCCGCATGTTCGGCGAATTGGTCAGGCGCGGGCCGTGCACGTCGGTCAGGTAGCTCAAGGTCTCCATGACCTGCGAGCGGTTCAGCGCTTCGTCCTTGATCTGGTAGATCGCGTCGAAGTCGAGCGGCTCGGTCGCGCCGCGCCGGGCGCGGCCGCCGACTGGGCGACCACCGACGTGTCGAGCAGGGGAGCACTGACGAGCGCGGTCAGGGCCAGCGTCGTGGCGATCGCCGTTCGACGCCGCAGCCCGTGCGCAGGAACACGCGCAGCCATAGGCACGAAACTCCTCTCACATCCGTCTACGAACAGGTAGGACAACTGCCGGCGGGAGACCGCCGGCACACAGGTGGATCCTACGTCAGGGAGGACCGGCCCTGCTTACCCTGTTGCCGCCTCTGTTCCGGCTGCTACACTCCGCCCGACCGATGCGACGACCGACGGTTTTGTTGCTGTTCGCGGCGCTCCTGGCGGGCTCCGGCGCCTGCCGCGAGGTGGCGCCGCCGCCGCGCCACGTCACGGACATCGTGCTGCCCGGACGACGGGCGGCGGGTCGAGGGCACGGTCGGGCCGGGCGAGACGTTCGCCGCGCTGCTCGAGCGCCATCAGGTCGCCGCCAGCGATCGCCAGCCGTTCCTCGACGTCGTCGAACCGGCGTTCGGCTCGCGCCAGCTCCGCGCCCGCCACGCCTACGCGCTGACGCTCGGCCCGGACGGCCGCATCCGCGAGCTGACCTACCGCGTCGACCCCGATCGGTTCCTGCAGGTGCTGCCCGCCGTCGCGCCGGCCAACGCCGGCGCTTCGGCGGGCGAGCCCGCGCGGCGCGGCCAGACCGGCGCCGCGGCCCGGTTCACCACCGAGATCGTGTCCTACCGGCGCGAAACGGCGCTGGTGGCGATCCGCGGCGACGTCGACCGCGACCATCCGTCGCTGGTCGCCGCGCTCGATCGGGCCGGCGAGGACGTCGGCCTCGCCGTGGCGATCGCCGAGCTGTTCGGCGGCGACATCGACTTCTACCGCGACCTGCAGCCCGGCGACTCGATCGAAGTGGTGTTCGAGCAGGTGCTGCGCGACGGCGTCCGCATCGGCTACGGCGACATCGTCGCGGCGCGGATGACCAACGCCGGCCGGCTGCTCAGCGCGTTCCGCTTCCAGCCGGCGGGCGGGCAAGCCGGCCTACTACGACGCGGCGGGCCTGTCGCTGAAGCGCTTCTTCCTCGCCTCGCCGCTCAAGTTCGAGCCGCGCGTCACCTCGGGCTTCTCGTATCGCCGGCTGCACCCGGTCCTCGGCATCCGGCGGCCGCATCTCGGCGCCGATTTCGGCGCCCCGACCGGCGCGCCGGTGGTCGCCATCGCCGACGCCACGGTCGTGTCGGCACGCTACTCGGCCGGCGGCGGCAACACCGTGACCCTGCGCCACACCGGCGGCTACGAGAGCCGCTACCTGCACCTGTCCGCCTTCGGCGCCGGCGTCCGCGCCGGGGCCCGCGTGTCGCAGGGCCAGGTGATCGGCCGGGTCGGCGCCACCGGGCTGGTCACCGGCGCGCACCTCCACTACGAGCTCCTCCGCAACGGCACCCACGTCAACCCGGTCGCCGAGCAGAAGCGCAATCCGCCGGGGGCGCCCATCGCGCCCGGCGAGCAGGCCGCCTTCGCCGCCGCGCGGGCCGAGCTCGACCAGCGTTTCGTCGCGCCGCGACGGCGCCAGCCGCCGCCAACTGACCACTCGTCCTGCTACGATGGACGTCTCGGCGGCCCGCCAGCGCGGCCCGATGGCTGCCGGCGGTCGCGCTCCGCGCGGCCGCACAAAGGAGACTCGATGCGCTTTCACCGTGGCGTGACCACGACGCTGCTGACGTTCACGTTCGCGATCGCCACGGCGCTGCCGGCGGCCGCGCAGTCGAAGGTCACGGTCGGCGGGCGCCCGGCGCCCGGACAGTCGGTGCGCCTCAACATCGTCCAGGACGCCGACCTCACCATGAAGCCGGCCGAAGCCGCGGCCGGTTCGCCGATGGGGCCGATGCACCTCAAGGCGAAGACGACGACGGTCGATCACGCCAGAAAGTCGGCACGCCGGACGAGAAGGGCGCCATCAAGGTCGAGATGACCTACGACGACATCTCGCAGGACGTGCGCCTCAACGATCAGCCGGCGCCGCCCGAAGCCGTCGAGGCCGCCCTCAAGATCAAGGGCAAGACGCTGTCGATGACCATCGACGCCAACGGCGAGATGCTCGACGTGACGCCGCCGCCGGACTTCCCGCTGCCACCGGCGTTGCTGAAGGACATGCTGAAGCAGGCGCTCGGCCTGATGCCGAAGCAGGAGCTGGCCGTCGGCCAGTCGGTGACCGCGCCGTTCGCGATGGCGATGCCGCTGCCGATGCCCGGCGACCCGCCGCAGCTCAAGGGCGACCTGAAGAGCACGCTGACCGGCGTCACCGGCGCCGCCGGGCAACGAGATCGCGGCGCTCGAGCAGACCGTCGCGGCCGGCGTCGACGCGACCGTCCCCGGCCCGGGCGGCAGCGGCGACATCGCCATCAAGCTGCAGGTCAAGGGCGGCGGCACGACCGACTGGGACGTCAAGGGCGCCCTGGTCAAGGCCAGCAAGATGACCACCACGATCTCGGGGACGTTCACGCATCCCCGGCGCCGGCGCGATGGAGATGAACGGCACCACCATCGTCAACGTCGAGCGCCTGCCGTAGGCCGCTCGTTTCGCCAGTTCCCGTTCCAGAGCCCGTTCCAAACACATGGCCGACGTCCGTCCGTTCGCAGCGCTCCGGCCCCGCGCCGGCCTCGCCCCGCGGGTCGCCGCGGTTCCCTACGATGTCGTCAACGCGGAGGAAGCGCGGGCGCTGGCGAGCGATCCGCTCAGCTTCCTGCACGTCTCGCGGGCCGAGATCGACCTGCCGCCCGTCGACCGACCCCTACGCCGACGCGGTCTACGCCCAGGCGGTGCAGGCCCAGGCGGCGCTTGCGCGAGGCGGCCTCGGAGATCGAGGCGCGTCCGGCGGTCTACCTCTACCGGCTGACGATGGGCGGACACGTCCAGACCGGCGTGGCGGCGGCGTTCTCGGTCGACGAATACCGGCGCGATCTGGTGAAGAAGCACGAGAAGACGCGGCCCGACAAGGAGAACGATCGGACGCGGCACATCATCGAGACGCGCGCCCAGAGCGGGCCGGTGCTGCTGACCTATCGCCGCCACGCCGGCGTCGACGCGGCCGTCGCGGCCGGCCTCGAGGCGGCGCCGCTCTACGAGTTCACCGCGGCGGACGGCATCGGCCACGCCATCTGGCGGACCGAGCCGGCGGTGGGCGAGGCCATCCTGCAGGCGTTCCGTGACGTGCCGGCGCTCTACATCGCCGACGGGCATCACCGGGCCGCCAGCGCGGCCCGCGCCGACGAGCGGCTGAAGAGCGACGAATCGGGCGCGTTCCTGGCCGTCGCCTTTCCCGATTCCGGCATGCAGATCCTGCCGTATCACCGCGCGATCAAGGACCTGAACGGCCGCACGCCGGAGGCGTTCCTCGCCGACGTGACGTCGCGCGTCGCGGTCCGCGAGGGCGGGCCGTACGTGGCCGGCAAGGGCGAGTGCGCCATGTATCTCGGCGGCCCGCAGGGCACGGGTTCCTGGCGGCTGCTGACGCCTCGATGGCGGTCCCGCCATCACCGACCCGGTGGCCGGGCTCGACGTCCAGCGGCTGCACGATCTCGTGCTGGCCCCGGTGCTCGGGATCGGCGACGAGCGCACCGACAAGCGGATCGACTTCGTCGGCGGCATCCGGGGCCCGGCGGAGCTGGCTCGCCTCGTCGACAGCGGCAAGGCGGCGGTGGCGTTCGCCATGTTCCCGACCACGGTCGACGATCTGGTCGCCATCGCCGACGCCGGCGGCATCATGCCGCCCAAGTCGACCTGGTTCGAGCCCAAGCTGCGCGACGGCCTGCTGACGCACCTGATCTAGGACAATCGGCCGGCCCGGCATCGGCGGGCCGGTCGATGTACCATGAGCGTTCCCCCGGGGCTGCCGGCCCCGGCCTGGAGCCCCCATGCGCGTACTCGTGGCAGATGCGTTCGAGGAGAGCGGGCGGACGGCCCTGGCGGCCGCCGGCCTCGACGTCCTGTACCAGCCCGACCTGAAGGACGCGGCGCTGGTCGAGGCCATCCGCGCGTCGCAGGCCGAGGTGCTGGTCGTCCGATCGACCAAGGTCACCGAGGCGATGCTGGACGCCGGCCGCCTCGCGCTGATCGTCCGGGCCGGCGCCGGCTACAACACCATCGATGTCGCCGCCGCCTCGTCGCGCGGCATCTACGTCTCGAACTGTCCCGGCAAGAACGCCATCGCCGTCGCCGAGCTGACCTTCGCGCTGATCCTCGCCATCGATCGCCGCGTCGCCGACAACGTCGCCGACCTGCGCGCCGGCACCTGGAACAAGAAGCTCTACGCCAAGGCGACCGGCCTGGCCGGCAAGACGCTCGGCCTGGCCGGGGCCGGCGCCATCGCCCGCGAGGTGATCCGCCGGGCGCGCGCCTTCGACATGCCGGTGCTGCTGTGGAGCCGCCGCTTCGACGGGCGCAGCGACACGCTCACCGCCGACGAGTGCGCGGCGCTGGGGTTCGGCGAGCCCGACCTGTGCGTGCGCCTGGCGCCGTCGATCCTCGATCTGGCGGCGCAGAGCGACATCCTCTCGCTGCACCTGGCGCTGACGCCCGAGACGAAGGGGATCGTCGGTCCGGCGGTGCTGGCGCGGCTCCAGCCCGGCGCCATCCTCATCAACACCGCCCGCGGCGAGCTGGTCGATCACGCGGCCCTGGCCGAGGCGGTCCGCACGCGCGGCCTGCGCGTCGGCCTCGACGTGTTCGAGCACGAGCCCGACACCGCCACCGGCACCTTCCACGATCCCGTCGCGCAGCTGCCCGGCGTCTACGGCACGCACCACATCGGCGCCTCGACCAGCCAGGCGCAGGAAGCGATCGCCGCCGAGACCGTGCGAATCGTCCGCGCCTTCGCCGAGACGGGACGCGTGCCCAACGTCGTCAACCTCGCCCGCCGCACGCCGGCGACGCACATGCTCGTCGTCCGCCACCGCGATCGGCCCGGCGTGCTCGCCCACCTGTTCGGCCACCTGCGCGAGCGATCGCTCAACGTGCAGGAGACCGAGAACATCGTCTTCGAGGGCGCGCTCGCCGCCGTCGCCCGCATCAACCTGGACCAGGCGCCCGACGCCGCGCTGCTCGACAGCCTGCGCGGCCACGCCGACGTCCTCGACCTGCAAGTCGTGCCGCTGTAATCCGTGCAATCCGCCCGTTCCGTGCAATCCGCCAGTCAGGAGTGAGCCAGTCCATGCCGACCACCGTTCAACGCATCTTCAACTTCAGCGCCGGTCCCGCCGTCCTGCCCCAGCCCGTCCTCGAAGAGGCGCAGCGCGATCTCGTCTCGCTGCCGGGCGTCGGCATGTCGATCCTGGAGATCAGCCACCGGTCGAAGGCGTTCGAATCGATCCTCCACACGGCCGAGGCCGACATCCGCGCGCTCGCCGGCATCCCCGACGACTACGCCGTGCTGTTCCTGCAGGGCGGCGCCAGCCTGCAGTTCTCCATGGTGCCGATGAACCTGCTGCCCGAGGGCGGCAGCGCCGACTACGTCGTCACCGGTGCGTGGTCGCAGAAGGCGGTCAAGGAAGCGAAGCGCCACGGCAAGGTGAACATCGCCGCCACCACCGAGGCCGGCAACTTCGCGCGCGTGCCGGATGCCGGCGAGATCAGCTGGGACGCCGGCGCGGCCTACGCCCACGTGACCTCGAACAACACGATCTTCGGCACGCAGTTCCTGACGATGCCGGAGTCGGGCCCGTCCGCCAACGCCGGCGGTCCGCCGCTGGTGTGCGACGCGTCGTCCGACATCTTCAGCCGGCCGATCGACGTCCAGAAGTACGGCCTGATCTACGCCGGCGCGCAGAAGAACCTGGGGCCGTCGGGCGTGACGCTGGTGATCATGCGGAAGGAGCTGCTGGCGCGCGCGCCGAAATCGCTCCCGACGATGCTGAACTACGCGACGCACGCCGAGAACGACTCGATGTACAACACGCCGCCGTGCTTCGGGATCTACATCCTGGGGCTGGTCGCGAAGTGGCTGAAGAACGCCGGCGGCCTCGGCGCGATCCAGGCGATCAACGAGCGCAAGGCGGGCAAGCTCTACGCCGAGATCGACCGCACCGGGTTCTATCGCGGCCACGCCGAGCCCGGCTCGCGCTCGCGGATGAACGTCACGTTCCGCCTGCCGTCCGAGGCCCTCGAGGGCGACTTCGCCAAGGCCTCGACCGCCGCCGGCCTCGACGGCCTGAAGGGCCACCGGTCGGTCGGCGGCCTGCGGGCCTCGATCTACAACGCCTTCCCCGAGGACGGCATCGACGCGCTCGTGTCGTTCATGCAGGAATTCGAGCGGACCAAGGGATAGCGCGCCGGAGGCGCGCAACCTCCAACGACCAAGGGCCAACTGCCAAGGCACTCCCAACGCCCAACTTCCAAATCTGACCGGCTCGTCGTGGTAAACCTGCCAGGGTTGGGAGTTTGGGAATTGGAAGTGCCTTGGTCCTTGGCCCTTGGTCGTTGGCAATTGAAGGCGGAAGAGCGCGTCTCCGTCCGCACGCGCTAGAATCGCCGCCCATGGCCGCCGCCGCCGATCACGACGTCACACGCATCGAGGCGTTCAGCGACGCCGTGTTCGGCTTCGCCATCACCCTGCTCGTCGTCTCGCTCGAGGTGCCCGACTCGTTCGACGAGCTCCTGCAGGTGATGAAGAGCCTGCCGGTGTTCGCGGTCACCTTCGCCATCCTGCTGATGATGTGGCAGGAACATCACAGCCTGTTCAAGCGGTTCCCGTGCGCGGATGGCGTGACCATCTGGCTGAACGGCGCGCTGCTGTTCGTGGTCGTGTCCTACATCTATCCGCTGAAGTTCCTGTTCTCCGGCATCGTCGGGCCCGGCGGCATGCGCTTCGGGCAGAGCTCGACGTTCATGCGCCTCGACCAGGCCAGGATGCTGATGGTCATCTACGGCGCCGGGTTCGCGGCGATCTTCCTGCTGTTCGCGACCATGTACTGGCGGGCCCGACGGCGGGCCACCGATCCGGCGGACCGGCACGCCGCCACGGTCCTGATCGGGCACTCGGTCGTCTACATCGGCGTCGCCGTGCTGTCGATGGGGCTGGCGGTCTTCGGCGGCCTGTACGCCAGCGCCTACTCGGGCGTCGCCTACGGCCTCATCGGCCCGTTCCAGGGCCTCTACCACGGGCTCACGGACCGCTACTGGAAGCCGCCCGTCGCCGCATCCGCCGGCTGAGCCCTGATCCCGAGGCTGATGCGCCGGCTCCTGGGCCGTCGCTACGCCTGTGCGCGCAGCACGCCCGGGAACCGCTGCGGATCCACGTTGAAGCCGGGGAAGATCGCGCCCGCATCGCGGACGCCGAGATGGCGTATCGCGACTTCCGCGAACACGGCGCGAAAGTCCGTCGTCACGGCGAGGTCGCGACCGTCGTGGCGCTGTGCCGGCGCGAGTCCGGGCCAGCGGCCGTAGACCTTCCCGCCCTGCACCGGTCCGCCGACGAGGAACATCGCGTTGGCGTGGCCGTGGTCGGTGCCGCGGTTGCCGTTCTCCGCGACGGCGCGCCCGAACTCCGACATCGTCAGGATCACGACGTCCTGCATCCGTGAGCCGAGGTCGGCGGCGAGCGCGGCGATCCCCTGCGCGAAGTCGTCGAGGCGATTGGCCAGCTGACCGGTGGCGGCGCCTTCGTTGGCATGGTGATCCCACTGCGTCGACTCGGCGAAGGCGATCTCCAGGCCGACGTCGGCCTTGGCGAGCTGCGCGATCTGCTTGAGCGCCTGGCCGTAGGCGGAGCGCGGGTAGACCGCGCCGTTCTCGGGCTGGTAGCGGCCCGGCGCCGCGGCGTCGAGCTGGCGCATCGCGTCGAAGGCGTCGCGGCCAGTGCGCTGCAGGACGCGGTCCGCGGCCGCGGCGTACTCGGCCTCGAACGACGCCTGTGTGCCGGTGCCGCCGCGGACGCCGAAGCGGTTCACGTCGGTCATCGCCAGCGCCGGCGCGGTGCCCTGCAGCGTCCGCGGCAGCTGCGCGGCGAGCGCGACGGCGCGAAACGGCGACGCGAGCTCCCGTCCCGGACGCCGTCCCGGACGCTCGTCCCGGACGCCGTCCGGGAAGCCGTTCCGATCGGCCTGGCCGCCAGCTCGGCGTTCAGGCCGCCGCTCGGCGCGCAGCACGCGGTTCAGCCACCCGTCCGCCGTGCTCTTCACGCCGGGGGTGCCGCTTTCCATGTAGTCCTGCGCGTCGAAATGCGACCGCGTCGGATCGTGCGATCCGCAGGCGTGGACGATGGCCAGGGATCGCTGCTGCCAGAGCGGCAGGAGGGGCGCGAGGCGCGGGTGCAGGCCGAAGAACCCGTCGAGATCGAGGGCCGCGCCCTCACGTCCGCCGCCGGGCTGGGCGATCGCGATCGTCGGTCGGGCGGTGTAGTAGTCGCGCTCGCCGAAGGGCACGACGACGTTCAAGCCATCGGCGGCGCCGCGCTGGAAGATCGTCACCAGCAGCTTGCGCCGGTTCGTCCCGGCGGCGGCCGCTCGTGCCACGAAGGCCGGCGCGAACCCGAGGCTCAGCAGCGCCAGCCCCCCGTCCCGCAGCAGAACTCGTCTGGAAATCATGTGCTCTCCCGAAGTCTGTCCGGGACGGTGTCCCGGAGCCGTTCCCGGACGCCGTCCCGGAGGGGCTTGTCGCGGGCTGTAAAACGATGCGGAAACTGAGTACTTCAGCGGCGCTGGAACTCCGGGGATCCGAGCGACAGCGCGGCGATCGTCGGCACGATCCGTGCCCCGCGCCAGCGTCGACGACGTGGCGGCGGAGGCCTGGCCGCGCAGCAGGTGCCGCATGGCCCAGGTCCTCGCTGCGGCGGCGTCGCTGGCGCCGACCGCGGACGGCAGGTCGACGCGGACGCCGCGCACCCGGTTCGCGGTGAGGTCGACGGCGAAGTTCATCCGGCTGACCAGCGCGCCGGTATTGACCCACGCCGTCGGCGGTGTCGGCGTAGCCGGTCGGCGGCTGAGCGAAGTAGAGCGGCATCCCCAGCGTCCGCACCTGCTGCACCACCGCGGCAGGCGTCGGCCACCTCGGCTCGCGTCACCCGCAAGGCGCTGACCACGAACTCGAACGGTGTCTTCACCTTGGCGCGCCGCGCCTCCGGCGCTCAGGAACTCCGGCGACGTCAGGATCGTGCGGACGACGGCGCGCAGATCGCCGCGCGAGCGGGTGAAGGTCGCGGCGGCGCGCGCGACCAGCGCCGGCGGTGGATCATCGGCGACGAAGCGGCGCGTCAGCTTCGTGGCGATGAAGGTCGCCGTCGCCGGGTGCGCGGCGAGCAGGTCGAGGACGGCTTCGCCGTCGCCTTCGCCGCCGGCGTCGATCGTCGTGCCGAGCACCGTCATCGGCCCCTTCGCGTGCCGCCGCCCCTCGAACGCGTAGCCGCCGCCCTGACGCGGTCCGCGGATCGTCCAGCCGGTGAACGCCCTGGCGACCTCGACGACGTCGGCCTGGGTGTAGCCGCCGTCGACGCCGAGCGTGTGCAGCTCCATCAGCTCACGCGCGTAGTTCTCGTTCAGGCCGCGCGGCCTGCGCTGCCGGACCTGCTCCTCGGCCGCCTGCGGATCGACGCTCTGCCAGTTGTCCAGGTAGAAGAGCATCGCCGGGCTCCTGGCGACAGCGCCGAGCAGATCGCGAAAGCGTCCGAGGACGTGCGGCCGGATGGCGTCTCGCTCGTACTCGGTGAGGTAGCCGCGGACCGGGCCCTTGCCGGCGAAGACGTTGAAGTGGTTGAACCAGAAGTCGACGAGGACTTCCTCGAGCTGGCGCGGGGAATAGACGGCACGCAGCACCTTCTGCTGGCCGAGCTCGTCGAGCACGATGCGTCCGTTCTGACGCAGCTCGCGCAAGCGGGCGCGCTCGGCAGGATCCATGTCGTCGCTGCCGGCGACCGCTCCGGTCACGGGCGCGGCGGCCGCGTCCTGGCGGTTGTTCCGGCGTTCGCGCAGCAGCGGCGCGTAATAGCGCTCGGCGATGGTCGACGAATCGAGCGCCAGCGTCTCGAATCGTGCGAGCCGCGCCCGCACCGCGGCGTCCGACAGCCGCTCGGGGTGGAGCTGCTCATCGATGATACCGCTCCAGTCCGAGCGCGCGCACTTGGGCGATGTCCTCGGCACCGCCGCCGAAGCCCGCACGATCGAGGACGTGGACGATCGTCGGGTCGTCGAGTGTCGCGGGACGGGCCTGCAGGCACCGTGCTTGCCGGCGACAGCAGCAGCACGCCGGCCACCACGGGTGCGGCGCAGGCACGGAACGCCGATGCAACGATGGGCATGTCTCCTCGACCTCCTTGGTCCGTCGAGGGGTTGGACCGTCGTCACCGACCCGAGGTTGAAGAAACGGCAACGTTCTTGAGCCCGTCCGGAGCGAGGCTCTCCCGGAGGCGTCCGGACGCTCCGGGACGGCTCGTCCGGGACGGCGTCCGGGACGGCGTCAGCGGAGGGCGCGGCGGATGACGCGGGCGGCGTTGCGGCCGGGGGCGCCCATGATGCCGCCGCCGGGGTGGGCCGAGGAGCCGCAGAGGTAGAGGCGGCGGATCGGGGTTTCGTGCCGGGCCCAGCCTGGCCCCGGGCGCAGGAAGAACAGCTGATCCGGGGTCAGCTCGCCGTGGAAGATGTTGCCTTCGCTGAGCCCGAACTCGCGCTCGAGGTCGAGCGGGGTCAGCACCTGACGGTGCAGCACGTGATCGCGGATGTCGGGCACGTGCTCCGCCAGCGTGTCGAGGACGGTATCGCCGAGCGCCTCCCGCCGCGCGTCGTCCCACACCGCCGTCGCCGGCGAGCGCGTACGGCGCGTACTGCACGAAGCACGACATCGTGTGCTTCCCGGCCGGCGCGACCGTCGGGTCGGACAGGCTCGGGATCACGATGTCCATGTATGGACGCCGCGATGGTGCGCCGTACTTCGCGTCGTCGTAGGCCCGCTCGAGATAGGTGGTGCCGGGGGAGATCGAGATCGCCCCGGCGAGATGCGGCCCCGGCCCGGGCCGACAGGCGAAGTCCGGGCAGGCGTCGAGCGCGAGGTTGACCTTGGCGGTCGCGCCGCGGAAGCGGAAGCCGCGGACCAGTCCGGCGAACTCGGTCGGGAGGTGCTCCAGGCCGACCAGCCGGGCGAACGTCACCCGCAGATCCGCGCTGGAGGCGACCGCGCGGGCGCGAATCTCCTCGCCCGATTCGAGCACGACGCCGACGGCGGCGCCGCCCTCCAGCAGGACCCGCGACACCGGTGACGACGTCCGCAGCACCGCGCCGGCGGCCGTCGCCGCGGACGCGATGGCCGTCGACACCGCGCCGGTGCCGCCGCGCGGCAGTCCCCACGACCGGAACGCGCCGTCGATCTCGCCCATGTAGTGGTGCAGCAGCACGTAGGCCGTGCCGGGCGAGCGGATGCCGAGGAACGTGCCGATGATCCCCGACGCCGCCAGCGTCGCCTTCAGCGGATCGCTCTCGAACCAGCGCTCGACGAAATCGAGCGCGCTCGACGAGAGCAGCTGGATCAGCAGGTGCTGACGGTGCGGCCCGAGCTGGCGGAAGGCGCGGCCGAGGCCGGCCGCGTCGATCAGCCCGCGCAGGTCGATGGCGTTCGGATCGGGCGGCCGCATGCCGAGCAGCGGCTTGGCGAAGGCCGCCATCGCGCCCATCGTCGCGGTGAAGTCCTCGTAGGCGTCGGCGTCGCGCCGCGAGTGCCTGGCGATCTCGGCGTGCTTCGCCCGCGGATCCTCGGGCCGCCAGAGATAGCCGTCGGGCAGCGGCGTGAAGGTGCCGTCGAGGGGCAGGAGCGTCAGCCCGTGCCTCGCCAGATCCAGGTCGCGGATGATCTCGGGGCGCAGCAGCGAGACGGCGTAGGAGCAGACGGAGTACTTGAAGCCGGGGAAGACCTCCTCGGTGACCGCCGCCCCGCCGAGGACGTGGCGGCGCTCGACGACGGTGACGGACAGCCCGGCGCGGGCGAGGTAGGCCGCGCACACGAGGCCGTTGTGGCCGCCGCCGATGACCACCACGTCGGGCATGCCTACAGGCTAGTCCGAACCAGCCGCGGACGGCTGGCCGGCCCGTGACCGGAGTCACCGGTCGACCCGGCGCGAACTTTCGGTGTCCGGGCCTCGTCCCATTCCGCGGAGATACCGACATGAGCCTGATGATGCCCCGTCTGCGGAGCCTTGCCGCGCTGCCCCTCGTCGCGGCCCTTTCCCTCACCGCCGGCTGCGACCTGGCCCTGTCCGGGTCCGGCGCGCGCGAGGAAGCCACCGAGACCGTCAACCTGAGCTTCCCCCTGTCGCCCGGCGGAACGCTCGACATCAGCACCACCAATGGGCGCATCGAGGTCCTGGCCGGCACCGGGTCCAAGGTCGAGGTCAGGGCCGTCAAAGTGGCCAAGGCCGCGACCAAGGAAGGTGCGGCCGAGCTTCTCAAGAAGCTCCAGATCAAGGAAGAGGTCACGGCCGACCTGGTGAAGCTGCGCGCCGAGCGTGACGGCGGCAAGGGGCCGTAGCCTGCAGGGCTGGGGCACCTCCGCCGAGGTCCGCTACTACGTCAAGGTCCCGGCCAACACCAAGGTGCTCCTGTCCACCACCAACGGGCAGATCGACGTCGTGGACGTGACCGCGGCCGCGCATCTCGAAACCGTCAACGGCCCGATCAACGCCCGCGGCCTCGGCGGCGAGGTCAAGGCGTCGACGGTCAACGGCGGCGTCGACATCGCGCTGGCCGCCCTCACCGGCGACGTCAACGTCGAGACGACCAACGGCGGCGTCACGGTGCGGCTGCCGGCGGACGCCAAGGCCGTGCTGCTGGGCCGCACCACCAACGGCGGCCTCTCGGTCGACCGCGGCCTCTCGGTCGAGGAGGTCGAGCGTTCGCGGCGCCGACTCGAGGTCAAGCTCAACGGCGGCGGCCGTCGCGTCGAGGCCGAGACGACCAACGGCGGCATCACGTTCACCGCCGCGAAGGTCGTCGATCGCCCGCGTCGTAGTCGCGACAGCGACCAGCCGGTCGGCGCGCGGCCGCGCGGTCAGCCGCGCGGGAGCCGGGTCGACGCCAGCGCGATCCAGCCGGCCAGGAACGCCAGCCCGCCGAACGGGGTCACCGCTCCCCACGTGGTGACCCCGGTCCACACCAGCAGCGTAGAGGCTGCCCGAGAAGAGCAGCACGCCCAGCGCGAACAGTGCGCCGGCCCAGCGCGGTCCGGCGGCCTGCGGCGCGGCGTGCGCCGCCCACGCCGCCGCCAGCACGCCGAGGGCGTGCACCAGGTGATAGCGGACGCCGGTCTCGAACACCGCCAGACGTTCGGGCGTGACCAGCGAGCGCAGGCCGTGCGCCCCGAACGCGCCGAGGGCCACCCCCAGCGCGGCCAGGCCCGCACCCAGCCGCAAGAGCCGTCCCGGAGTCAGCGCGTGCATCCCGCGATCCTATAATGGCGCCCCGCCTCGTCGTGGCGGCGTTTCCCGCGAGGTGCCATGGTCACACGCGGCTCGGTTGACGCGATCCTCGGCGCGGCGATGGCCGTGCTGCTCACGATCGCGCTGGACGCATCCGCGCAGCAGGCCGTCATCGTCGTGCGCCACGCCGAGAAGGCGGACCAGACGCCGGACACGGCGCTCAGCGCCCAGGGCAAGGCCAGGGCCAAGTCGCTCGCCGACCTCCTGCGCGGCGCCGGCGTCACCCACATCATCACCAGCGAGTACCTGCGGACGCGCGACACGGCGGCGCCGCTGGCCGCCGCGCTCGGGCTGACGATCGAGCAGGTGCCGGCGCGCGATCTCGCCGGCGCTCGTCGGCCCGGCTCAAGGCGCTCGATCCGGCCTCCATCGTCGTCGTGGTCGGGCACTCGAACACGATCCCGCCGATGCTGACGGCGCTCGGCTGGCCCAACAAGCATCGATCTGGGCGAGGCCGACTTCGACAACGTGTTCGTGCTGACGCCGCGTCCAGGACAGCCCGCGTCGATGGTGCGGCTGAAGTACGGGCAGCCGTCGTCGTGAGAGCGCCGGCCATGTCCCGGATGCCGATCGCCAGCGTTCGCGCGCTGATCGTCGCCGGCGCGGCGCTGCTGGCTGGATGCGCGGCCCGGCATCCGGCGGCGACCGCCCCGACGGCGCCGGACCGCGTCAGGCGCGCCTGCGGCGGGCCCGGCGTCCGCGTCGCTCGCCCCGTCGGCGCTGGCGGCGTGGTGGGACGCGCATCACACCGACGCTGCCGCTCGCGCCGCTCGTGATGCACGCCGACGTCGCTCGGCGCGGCGGCGCGGGCCGTCGACGCCGACGCTGGACGGGTCGCCCGCGAGATCATCGGCCAGTCCGTCGAGGGCCGCGATCTGCTGCACCTCACCGTCGGCCGCGGCCCGCTGCACGTCCTGCTGTGGTCGCAGATGCACGGCGACGAGCCGTCGGCGACGCCGGCGATCTTCGACCTGCTCGAATGGATCCGGCGCGAGCGCGGCAGCGCCGCGGTGCAGCGCCTCGAGGATCGCCTGACGGTGCATCTCGTCCCGATGCTCAACCCGGACGGGGCGCAGCGCTTCACCCGCCGCAACGCCCAGGGCATCGACATCAACCGCGACGCGCTGCTCCTGCAGACGCCCGAGGGCCGGGCCCTCAAGGCGCTGCGCGATCGCGTGCAGCCGGTGCTCGGCTTCAACCTGCACAACCAGAACGGGCAGACGTCGGCCGGCACGCCGCCCAAGCCGGCCACCATCTCGCTGCTGGCCGTGGCGCACGACGCCGCCCGCAGCGATTCGCCGCGCCGGACCCTGGCGAAGCAGACCGCGGCCATCGTCCGCGAGGCGCTCGAGCCGCTCATCCCCGGCCAGGTCGGCCGCTACAGCGACGAGTTCGAGGTGCGCGCCTTCGGCGACAACCTGGGGCGCTGGGGGACGGCGGTGGTGCTGATCGAGAGCGGTCCGCTGCCCGGCGCCGACGCCGATCGGGCCCTGGTGCGCCTCAACTTCGTCGCCCTGGTCACCGCCCTCGACGCGCTCGCCTCGGGGCGAGCCGGTGCTCACCGGACGACGGCCTACGACACCCTCCCCCTCAACGAGTCGAGCCTGCTCGCCATCCGGGTCCGCAACGCCACGATCGTCGCCGGCACCGGCGTGGCGCCGTTCGTCGGCGACGTCGGGCTGAACGTGTCGCGCTCGCTGGCGCGGGGCGCCGGGCCGCGGCACCTGGAGACGTCGGCGCGGATCGCGGACATCGGCGACCTGCGGGTCTACGGCGCGCTCGAGGACATCGACGGCACCGGGCTTCACCGTCGCCCCGGCCTTCGACCCGCAGGCCGCGGAAGGCGACGTCGCTGCGGATGCCGGACTGGTCGGCGTGGCAGGGCCCGACCCTCTCGGTCGGTCAGCCGGGCGCCCTGTTCATCCTCGCTCCTGTCTCCTGCCGTCGTCCCCGGCTGCCCTGCCGCCTGCGACCGGCGCGGCAGCGCCCACCCCATTGTCGGAATCCTGGCGCCTGATCCGGCGCCTCCAGCCGGGCACGTCACGCCCTAGGTATCCCGATCCGTCGGGATTTTGTCTGCCCAGGCGCGACTTATACGACTCGCGCGCATTGCCGTGCAACGGCCGCGTTGCAGGCCGATGCACACGTGCCTGCGTGCCATCTCGTGAGATAGACTGAAGTCCTGCTGAGCTTGGCTTCGCACGCGCTTTGCAGAGCCGTGTGCGGAATTGGCTTGGCAGTCGACTTGCACTGCCGAACGCGCGGAGACGTGACGTCACGTCGACACCTGTTTCCAGGTGGTCGACGCGGTCATGCACCCGATGCCTCACCCGTCGTTCGAGCCCAATGGGCTACCCGCTCTTCCCGCACGGCTGGGGCCGTCGGATCCGGAGGTCCGCAGCGAGGGGTTCGACGGGGTGCGGGACATCGAGGCCCTCGGTCGCGTCGCGTCGGTCATCGGTCACGAGCTCACCAACGTCTTGCAGGTCCTGTCCAACAGCATCGACCGTCTCGCCGACCCGGCCGCATCGGGCAGCGCCATCGTCCGGATGGCGCGCGCCAGTCTCGAGCGCGGGGTCCGGCTCGCCCGGCAGCTGCAGGCCTTCGCGCGGGTCAGTCCGCCGAGCGTGCAGCGCCTCGACACGCACCAGGCGCTCGCCAACTGGCTGCCGCTGCTCGAGGACTCGCTCGGTCCCGATCGGATCCTCGAACTGCGGCTCCGCGTCGGTGGGGCGATCCTGGTCGATCCGGGGCAGCTCCAGGCGGCCATCGCCCATCTGCTGACCAACGCGCGGGACGCGACGCCGCCGGGATCGATCGTCGTCGCCGAGTTGTCGCGGGTCGAGCGGGCCGCCGGCCCGGCCTGCCGGATCGCCGTCACCGACCGCGGCGAAGGCATGGCTCCGGACGTCCTGCGCCAGGCCGTCGAGCCGTTCTTCACGACGCGCGCGCCGGGCCACGGCCTCGGCCTCGGCCTGACGATCGCGCGCATGGTCGCCGAATCGCACGGCGGCTACCTGGAGGTCGATTCGCGCGTCGGCACCGGCACCACCGTGTCCATCTCGCTGCCGATCGCCGACAGCGACGCGCTCGCCCAGCGCCCGGGCGCGCGGGCGGCCCGGCCCGCGCCCGCCTCGGCGACGCCGGTGGTCGCAGCCCCCGGCGCGCCGCCGGCACGGCGGCGTCGACGCCGACGCCGGCGCCGCCCACCGCCGCACCGAAGCCGGCCCGGGTCCTGGTGGTCGACGACGAAGAGGCGATTGCCGAGTACTTCCGGATCATCCTCTCGGCCGAGCAGTACGACGTCACCGTCGTCGCCTCGCTCCAGCGCGCCCTCGAGACGTTCACCCGCGATCACCTGAAGTTCGACACGGTGCTGCTCGACATGATGCTGGGCGACGGGACCGGGCTCGACCTCTACCGGCGGGTGCGCGAGATGCGGCCCGACATGCCGGTCGTCGTGTGCACCGGCTTCGCCGAGAACGACAGCCTCGAGCTGATTCGCGAGGACGGCCACGAGGTCCTGCTCAAGCCCTGCACGCGGCACGAGGTCCTCCGGGCCGTCAACCGCGCCCTCCTCCGCCGCCGCCTGGGCCTAGCCGCCACCCCTGCGGTCAGGTCGGATAGAATGCCCGGCGGCCAGACGGGCCGGTAGATCCATGCATTTCGACTTCATTTCAGGCCTCTTCGTCCTGATGCTGTCCACCTTCCTGGGGATGGACGTCATCCGGCGCGTCTCGCGGCTGCTCCACACGCCGCTCATGTCGCTGACCAACGCCATCTCCGCGATCGCCATCGTCGGCGCGGTGCTGCTGGCCGGCGAGCAGCAGACGCACGCTCACCACCGTCCTCGGCGCGGTCGCGGTCTTCGCCTCGATGACCAACATCGTCAGCGGCTTCCTGATCACCGACCGCATGCTGAAGATGTTCAAGAAGCGCGAGCCGGGGCAGTAATGGAACAGCTGACCCAGGCGCTCTACCTGCTTCTCGGCGATCGGGTTCATCTTCTCGCTGCGGTGGATGAACGACCCGAAGACCGCCCGCCAGGGCGTCGCGGCGGGCGTCGCCGCCATGGTGCTGGCCGTCGGCGGCACCTGCTCCACCACGAGATCAAGAGCTACGAGTGGATCCTCGTGGCGATGGTGCTCGGCACGCTGGTCGGCGTGCCGCTGTCGCGGGTGGCGCTGACCGCGGTGCCGCAACGGACGGCGTTGTCGCACGCGTTCGGCGGCCTCGCCGCCGGCCTGGTCGGCACCGCCAAGTACTACCTCTGGGCCGGCACCGACGAGATGACGCCCTTCCGCATGGGCGCGATCATCTTCGAGGTGATCCTCGGCTACCTCACCTGCACCGGCAGCCTGATGGCCGCCGGCAAGCTGCAGGAAATCCTGCCGACCCGCCCGATCACCTACAAGGGCCAGAACCTCGTCAACCTGGCGCTGCTCGCTGCTCGCGGTCGCCATCGGCGGATACCTCGTCTACGACCCGACGCAAGACCTTCCTGTTCCCGGTCGTGATCGCGCTGGCGCTCGCCTTCGGCGTGCTGCTGGTGATCCCGATCGGCGGCGCCGACATGCCGACGGTGATCTCGCTGCTGAACTCCTACGCCGGGCTGGCCGCCGTCGCGATGGGCTTCGTGCTCGAGAACAAGCTGCTGATCATCGCCGGCGCGCTCGACGGATCGTCGGGCCTGATCCTGTCGATCATCATGTGCCGGGCGATGAACCGCTCGTTCACCAACGTCCTGTTCGGCGCCTTCGGCCAGGTCCAGGCGGCGGCCGTCGCCGGCGAGCAGAAGGCGGTCAAGAGCGCGACCGCCGAGGACGCCGCGCAGATCCTCGACAACGCCAGCACCGTCGTCATCGTCCCCGGCTACGGCATGGCCGTGGCCCAGGCCCAGCACCGCGTGCGCGACCTGTTCGAGCACCTGAACAAGAAGGGCATCGACGTGAAGTTCGCCATCCATCCGGTGGCGGGCCGCATGCCCGGGCACATGAACGTGCTGCTGGCCGAGGCCGAGATTCCCTACGATCGCCTGATCGAGATGGACGACATCAACCCCGAGATGGGGCAGGTCGACGTCTGCCTCGTCGTCGGCGCCAACGACGTCGTCAACCCGGCCGCCCGCCACGACAAGAGCAGCCCGATCTTCGGCATGCCGATCATCGACGCCGACAAGGCCAAGACCGTGCTGGCCATCAAGCGATCGATGAAGCCGGGCTTCGCCGGCATCGACAACGAGCTCTATACCGCCGACAACACCCTCATGCTGTTCGGCGACGCCAAGCAGGTCATCGGCGAGCTGGCCAAGGCCGTCTCCGGCGAGCAAGGCATGGGGCACTGACCGCCGGCCGTCCGCTCGACCGCCGTGCCGTCCTGCAATCGCTGTCGCTGGCCGCGGCGGCGCCGTGGTCGCAGGCCGTCCGCGCGTCGCGCCCGCGCGATGTCCGGATCGTCGAGGTCCGGCACACGTTCGAGGAGCATCGCTACCGCGCGCCGTACCAGTTCGGCGGGCGCACCGTCGACCGCGTCACGATCCTGAACGTCGACCTCCGTGTCCGGACCGGCGCCGGCACGGACGCCTGGGGCTTCGGGTCGATGCCGCTGGGGAACGCCTGGGCGTTCCCGGCGGTGCCCTTCGACGCCAGCCTCGGCGCGATGACGTCGCTCGCCGGCGAGCTGCGCCGGCACACCGCGGCGTGCGACGACAGCGGCCATCCGATCGACCTGTTTCGCGTGCTCGAGCCCGTCTACGCCAAGGCCGCGGCGGACACGTCGCGCGCGCAGCAGCTGACCGTCCCGATTCCGAAGCTGTGCACGCTGGTGGTGGCGAGCGCGTTCGACGCCGCCCTCCACGATGCCTACGGCAAGGCCTTCGGCGTCAGCTGCTACGAGACGTACGGTGCCGCCTTCATGCGCCGCGACCTGTCGCACGACCTCGGGCGTGCCTTCGCGGGGGAGTTCCTCGATCGCTACGTGCCGTCGGCGCCGCGGGCACGGACGCCGGTCTTCCATTCGGTCGGCGCCAGCGACCACATCGACGCCGCCGACGTGACGGCGCCGCTCGACGACGGGCTGCCCAACTCGCTCGAGGAGTGGATCGCCCGGGATGGGTTGACGCGCTTCAAGATCAAGCTGAATGGCGGCAACGACGCGGCCGACTTCGATCGGATCGTCCGCATCGATCGCACCGTCCGGCGGATCCTGGCGTCGCGGGGCGTCGACTGGAAGTACCTGCTCGATTTCAACGAGGGGTGCCCGAACGTCCAATACCTGCTGGATCTGCTGGCGCGGGTCAAGGCGGCGACCGCCGGACGGATTCGCCCGCATCCTCTACATCGAGCAGCCGACCGCCCGCGATCTGGTCAGGGACCGCACCAACGTGATGCACCAGGCCGCCAAGCTCTGTCCGATCGTGGCCGACGAATCACTGACCGATCTCGAGTCGCTGCTCCTGGCCCGGGAGATGGGCTACAGCGGCGTCGCGCTGAAGGCGTGCAAAGGACAGACGCACGCCATGCTGATGGCCGCCGCCGCGCAGAAGTTCGGGATGTTCCTGTGCGTGCAGGACCTGACCTGTCCGGGCGCGTCGCTCGTGCACTCGGCCGGCATCGCGTCGCGGGTGCCGGGCAGCGCCGGCATCGAGGCCAACGCCCGGCAGTTCGTGCCGTCGGCGAGCGCCGCCTGGGAGCCGCGATTCCCGGGCCTCTTCACCATCCGCGGCGGCGTGATGCACACCGGTCAGCTGACCGGACCGGGCCTCGGGGCGGTTCCGCCGGGCCGCCGCGGACCGGCGTCTGAGCGCTCGCCCGGGCCAGCACCGTCCGCAGAAACGCCAGATCGCGACGCGCCGCCGCCATCGTGCGCGCCTGGCGTTCCGCCGCCGTCGCACCGGCGAGGTCGTATTCGAGGTGCAGCGAAATCGGGCCGCTGAACGGCGTGCGCGCCAGCGCCTCCGCGAACCAGGCCCAGTCGACCATGCCTTCGCCGAGCGGACAGTTCCGCCCCGTCCAGCGGCAGGTCACGACCGGCCGCCGCCAGCTCGCCGCGCACGTCGGCGAGGCGGTAACGCCAGTAGCCAAGCTTGACGAAGCGCACGCCGGCCCGGGCGGCGGCGGCGAGGACGGGCGCCGCGGTCGGATCCGACGCCGAGGTGAGGGCGGTGGTGATCATCGGCACCGCGCTGCCGGCGCTGCGGATGGCCTCGACGGCCCGCGGCAGGTCCTGGGCGGCGCGCGGCGGGATCGACGTGTCCGCCCGGCCGGACGGTCAGATCGACTCCGGCGACGCCGATGTCGCGCACGGCGGCTCCCAGCTCAGCCCAGTCGAGATCCGGCAGGTGCTTGGAGAAGAAAACAGAGCGTCGGGCCCGGCGCGGCCCCGACCGTGACCCCCATCCCCGCCGCCAGCGTGGCGGCCGCCGCGAGCCATTCCCGTCGGGTCATATTGGGCGCCAGCCTAGCGCCGGAACCCCATAATGCCCACCAAAAACGTCGTTTGTGTTTGCCGGGGCGTTGCAGTAGGCTGCACGCGTCAGGAACTGCCGCCTTTAGCCTCACCTGCGTAGAGGGTTCGCCCCGTCGACGTCAGAGAAGCTGGAGTGGAAGGGCCACTCGGGCGAGTTCTCTTGAGCCCCTTTCCCTTTGTGGGGGCAGCAGGGTGCACCAGTCGTGCATCCGGAAAGTCAGAACCGTGGGTCGCAGGCTGTTTGTGGGTAACCTCCCGTACGAAACGGGAGAAGCCGAGCTCGAAGAGATGTTCGGGAAAATCGGCCCAGTGGATTCCGTCCGGGTCATGCGCGACATGGCGACCGGCCGTGCACGCGGCTTCGCGTTCGTCGAGATGGCGAGCGACGACGACGCCCAGCGCGCCGTCGATGAACTGAACCAGGCGCAGCTCGGCGGCCGTACCCTCGCCGTCAACGAAGCGCGACCCAAGCCCGCCGGTGGCGGCTTCGGTGGCGGTGGTGGCGGCGGCTTCGGTGCCGGCGGCGGTGGCGGCCGTGGCGGTGGCGGTGGAAACCGCAGCGGCGGCGGCGGTGGCGGTGGCGGCGGTCGTCGTCGGGAACCGCGCTGGTAAGCTCCCCATTGTCGTGAATCCCACAGGCGCACCCGGCTCGGGCCGGTGGCGCCTGTTCGACTGTACGGCCTGTGTTCCGGCCGCCACACCACTGTGACTGAACGTGCATGGCCGGCCGGCGCTCCCGCCTGGGACGTCGTCGGCATCGGCGCCAACTCCGTCGACCTCGTCCATCTGCTGCCGGCGGCGCCGCAGCCGAGCGGTCCGCACGCCAAGCAGCGCATCCGCCGCCAGCTGGTCTCGTGCGGCGGGCAGATGACGACGACGCTGGCCTGCGCCGCCGGGTTCGGCTGGCGGGCGAAGTACATCGGCGCCACCGGCGACGACGAGCGCGGCGGCACCCTGCGCGCGGCCATGCAGGATCGCCGCGTCGACATGAGCAGCGCCCTGACCCGGGCGGGTGCGACCAACCAGTTCGCCGTCATCCTGGTCGACGAGATCGACCGGCGAGCGCATCGTGCTGTGGGATCGCGACGAGCGGCTGGCGCTGCAGCCGCAGGAAATTCCCGAGGACGCCATCGACGGCGCCCGGCTGCTGCACGTCGACGACGTCGATCAGGCGGCCGCCATCGTCGCCGCCCGCCGCGGCCGCGCCGACGGCATTCCGGTGACCAGCGACATCGACCGCCTCACCGATCGGACGCCGGTGCTGGTCGCCGCGGTGACCATCCCGATCTTCGCCGAGCACGTGCCGTCGGCGCTGACCGGCCGGGCCGATCCCGAGGCCGCGCTGCGGGCGCTGCGCCGCGAGCACGACGGGCTGCTGGTGGTGACGCTCGGCACGAACGGCGCGCTGGCGCTCGACGGCCACCGCGCCATCAGGTCCCCGGCGTTCCACGTCGATGCCATCGACACGACCGGCGCCGGCGACGTCTTCCGCGCCGGCTTCATCCACGGCCGCCTCTCCGGCTGGCCGCTGGAGCAGACGCTGCGCTTCGCCAACGCCGCCGCCGCGGTGAGCTGCACGCGGCTCGGCGCCCTGGCCGGCGTCCCCAGCCTCGCCGACGTCGAGACGATGCTGGCGCGCGGCTGATCGCCGCCGGCCGATGTCTCAGCCGCGGAAGCGGCGGTAGTCGATGGTGTACTTGCGCACCTTGTAGTTGAGGATGCGCTCGGTCGTCTGCAGCAGGCGGGCGGCGCGGGCGCGGTTGCCGCGCGCGCTCTTCAGGGCGTCGGTGATCAGGTCACGCTCGTAGGCGCCGACGGCTTCCTCGAGCGGCTGCGCCAGCGTCGTCTCCGACGTCTCGGCGGTCTGCAGCGTCGGCGGCAGGTGGTGCGCGTGCAGCACCTGGCCCTCGCACACCAGCACGCTGCGCTCGAGCACGTTCTCGAGCTCGCGCACGTTGCCGGGCCAGTGATAGCTCATGAGCATGTCGATGGCCGGCGTCGCGATGCGGCGGATCGGCTTGCCGTGCTCGCCGGCGAACTTCTGCAGGAAGTGATCGGCCAGCAGCAGGATGTCCGGCTTCCGCTCGCGCAGCGGCGGCACGAAGATCGTGAAGACGTTCAGGCGGTAGTAGAGATCCTCGCGGAAGGTGCCCTCGGCCATCGCCGTTTCGAGGGCCTTGTTGGTCGCGGCGATGAGGCGGACGTTCGACTTGATGGTCTCGGTGCCGCCGAGGCGCTCGAACTCGCGCGCCTGCAGCACGCGCAGCAGCTTCACCTGCGTCTGCAGGTTGATGTCGCCGATTTCGTCGAGGAACAGCGTGCCGCCCTCGGCCAGCTCGAAGCGGCCCTTGCGGCGCTGGTGCGCGTCGGTGAAGGCGCCCTTCTCGTAGCCGAACAGCTCGGACTCGATCAGCGTGTCGGGCAGCGCGCCGCAGCTCACCTTGACGAACGGCTTGGCCGCGCGCAGCGAGTTGTAGTGGATGGCGTGCGCGATCAGCTCCTTGCCGGTGCCGGACTCGCCGCGGATCAGCACGGTCGTGTTGGCGCGCGCGACCTGGGCGACCTGATCGAACACCCCGCGCATCGGGCCGCTCGTGCCGACCAGGTTGGGGAAGTCGTACTTGGCCTTCAGCTCCTGGCGCAGGTGCGTGTTCTCGTCGACCAGGCGCTGGCGCTCGGATTCGACCAGGCCCTGCAGCCGCACCGCCTGGCCGATCATCGAGGCGACGACGCCGAGGAACTTCGAGGCGCGCACGTAGAGCCGATCGGCCTTGAACGGGAGCTCGACGAGCAGCGCGCCGATCGGCCGGCGGGCGATGGTGATCGGCACGCCGACGACGCTCAGCTCCTCCGCCTGGCCGCGCTCGGCGGGGCGGACGGCGAGCGTCGGCTCCTGGCTGACGCGCGGCACGACGACGCCGCGGCCGGTCTCGAGGATCCGCTTGCCGAGCTCCTCGAGGGCGCGGACACGGCCCTTGGCGCCGCTCGCGATCCGCTCGGCGCGCGCCTCCTCGCCCTCGCCGCGGGTCAGCAGCACCAGGCCGAACACCACCGCATGGTGCCGCTCGAGGATCTCCAGCGCCCGATGCAGGCCCGCCCGGAGGTTCAGCGTGCCCGACAGCGCTTGGCTGATGTCGACCAGCGACGAGAGCTTGCGGATCTCGTCGCGAGTGGACGCGGGCTCGCCGTGGGACGGGGCGGAGGGGATCGGAGCTGTTCGCATGCCGGACACAAAAAGGTCGCGGCCAATTATCCCTGCGACAAGATTGTTGGTCAACAGCCGCGCCAAGATGGCCGCCTTGCGCCCGGCGCATGGCAGTCCGCCGGCGCTACAGCGAGGCGCGGCGGATGTCGGGAACGGTGAGGATGCGCGACGTCTTGGGCGGCGCGGCGACGACCAGCGCCAGCGCCGCGACCATCTGGTCGATGGTGACGAGGCCGAGGCGGAGGGCGGTGCTGCGGCTCGAGGCGCGGCGCTCGGCGATCCAGTAGAACGGCTTGAGGACGATCGGCCAGCGATGGCCGGGCCCGAGCACGTACCACGGGCGCAGCACGCTGGAGGTGAGCCCGGACTGCGCCAGGTGACCTTCGGCGATGGCCCGCGAGAGCTGGTAGGCCTTCATGACCGGCGCCGGCTGGGCGACGCTGACGTAGACGAAGTGATCGACCTTGCGCGCCGCCGCGGCATCGATCGACGCTTTGGCCGAGACCAGGTCGATGTCGTAGAACTGCTGCGCCTTGCGCGGCGACGGGTGCGGCACGCCGACCAGCTGGACGAACGCCGAGTCCGGTTCGATGTCCCGCTCGAACGTGGCGCGGTCGAGCGGATCGCCGACCACCACTTCGCAGCCGGGCGGCAGCTTGCGCTCCGAGCCCGGCCGGACGAGCGCGCGCACCACGCAGTGCTGGCGCTGCAGCACCGGGATCAGGCGGCGGCCGACATAGCCGGTGCCGCCGGTGATGAAGACCCGGGTGGGCGGCTCGATCACGGCGTCCGCGGCTTCTCGACCGTCTCGCGCGGCGCCTCGACCAGGATGCGGTCGCTGAGCAGCTCGTCGAACGTCGCCGCCAGCTCGGCGCCGCTCTTCGCCGAGCAGCAGCAGGGTGCCGGCGTTCTTGACCTGGGCGAAGGCCGCGGCGTCGACGTCGAAGGCCACGAAGTAGAGCGAGGCCCGGATCTCCTCCGGCTGCTTCTCGAGGACCGACGCCACCATCGCCGGATCGGGGCCATCGGTGTTCTCGCCGTCGGTCACGACGAGCAGGTGCCGGCGCTTCAGGCCGCTGCGATCGAGGGCGAGTCGGGCGGTGGCCATCGACTCACCAATCGGCGTGCCGCCGCCGGTCTTCATGCCCCGGATGCGGTCGGCGGCGATGAGCGGATCCGGCGCCGCCAGCGGGATCACCTCGCGCGCCGCCGGCGACCCGGCCCGGGCGCTGAACTCGTGCACGCCGACGAGCACCGGCGTGTCGGGATGCGCCTTGGCGTAGCGGGCGAAGGCGCCGACCAGATCGATGGCCGCCGCCTGCGCCGCCTCGATCTTGCGGCGGCGCTCACCCTTGATGCGGTCGTGCATGCTGCCCGACACGTCGACCAGCACCACGGCGGCCAGGCCGTCCTTCCAGACGGTGCCGGCCGGCGGCGTCAGGCGGGCGGTGAGCGCCGCGGTCAGCTCGCGCGGCCTCGCGAGCTTCGGCGCGAGTCCTCCGGCGTCGCACGTCGGTCGCCGAGGCGGCGCCGGTGTCCCGCCCTCGCCGGCAGCGCGTTCGAGACGATGCTGCCGATGATGAAGAGGATGGCGACGAGCGATCAGCCAGCTCGACGACCGTCGGCGACTTGCGCCCTCGGCGGGCCACTACTTCGCGATCCCGTCGCGCTGCGCCAGCCGCTTCGCCAGCGCGGCGCCCGAGTTGAGCGCGCCTTCCATGAAGCCGACGAAGGCGTAGGACGCGTGCTCGCCGGCGAAGTGGACGTGGTCGAGGCCCTTGCGCAGCAGCGGGCCGACCGTCGTGACCTGGCCCGGCGCCGGGAACGAGTAGCCGGCGCGCGTCCAGGCGTCGGACGGCCAGTTCATGAAGCGATCGTTGACGAACGCGGCGCCGATGCCGGGATACGACTTGCCCAGCTCGCGCAGGTAGTTGGTCCGGCGCTGGGCCGGCGTCCACTCGCGCACGGTCTCGGCGGCCACCCCGCCGGAGAACGCGCACATCGAGACCGGCACGCCCTTCTGGCCGTCGGTCTGGTTCCACGTCCAGTTGATCGGGCCGTCGCTCAGGCTGTCGGGCGCCAGCTTGGCCCGCCGCCAGAAGGCGCTGCGCAGCGACAGCAGGTACTTGACGTTGCTGCCCATCTGCGGCGTCAAGCGCCGCCGGCAGCGCCGGCTCGATGCCGATGCGGTTCCACGTCGACGGCGGGATGGCCAGGATCACGTCGTCGCCGCCGATCTTCTCGCCGGAGGCGAGCGTGATCTGCACGCCCTTCGGGCCGTGGTCGATGCGCTTGACGATGGTGCTGAGGCGCACCTGCTCGGGGCCGATCGCCGCCAGCAGCTTCGTCGCCAGCGTCTGGTTGCCCTGGGCGCAGCGGTAGACCTCGCTGTCGGTCCAGTACTTGGCGCCGCCGCCGCCCTGCACCATCGCCAGGTTGCCGAGATAGCTCTGCCACTCGCTGCGGACGCCGTTGTCGCCGCTCATCATCGCGTCGATGGCCTGCTTGCAGAGCGGCGAGGCGTTCATCGAGGCGATCCACGACGCGAGCGTCTTCTCGTCGAGCGCCTTGGCGTTCGGCGCCAGCCACGCCTGGTGCGGATCGGCGACCTTGGCGGCGTCGGCGTTCATCTGGTTGACGGCTTCGTCCAGCTCCTCCCAGATCTTGCCGGCTTCTTCGCTGGAGAGCGGCTTGCCGCCGAGCGTCATCGGGAAGTCGAAATCCTCTTCCTCGGTGACGTCGAGGAAGGAGAGCTTGAAGCGCTCGGCGTAGGAGACCCAGGTCGGATGGTTCGAGCCCACCAGCTCGCCGCCGCCTTCGACGTGCTTGCCGGGGACGAAATCGCGGAAGGTGATGACGCGTCCGCCGACGCGGTTGCGCGCCTCGAGCACCAGGACGTCGTAGCCGGCGCTCTTCAGCTCGAAGGCGGCGGCCAGGCCGGAGAAGCCGGCGCCGACGACGATGACCCGCTTGCCCGGCTTGGCCTGCGCGAAGGATCCCGACGCGCTGATCAGCAGACCGGCCGACGCGGCCAGCGTCGCCTGCAGCATCTCGCGGCGGGTGAGCCCGTCCTGCGGCTTGCCGAACTTGCGCTGGAGCTTGGTGTAGAACAACGGCATGCGCGGTCTCCTGATGGCGGCCGCGCTGTCAGGCGCGGCGAGCGGCTACTCGATGGTGAACCACTGCACTTCGACGCGGCGGTTCTCGTCCGGGGTCGACGAGGCCGGCTCTTCCCAGCCGCGGCCGAGCACCTCGATGCGGGCGGCGTCGACGCTCAGGCGCGCGATCAGCATCTGCCGGATCTCGGCGGCGCGCTTCTTCGAGAGCTCCATCGCCTTGAGCGCCTGGGTGCGGACGAACGCCTCGCCGCCGCGCTTGCGGAACTCCTCGACCATCGCGTTGTCGACGTGGCCGCGCAGCAGGATGGTCGAGCCCGGGCTCACCACCAGCATCTTCTTGATGACGTCGAGGTTGGAGAGGTTCGACTGCTGGTCGAGGTCGAGCGTCGAGGAGTTCGGCTCGAACAGGAAGCGGATGTCCTTCGAGAGCAGCAGGTTCGTCTCGAGCGTGCCGGGCCCGCCGGTGCGGATCGGCGAGATGGCGACCTTCTGATCCTTGAACTGGCCGGTGCCTTCGATGGCCTTGAGCGCGGCCAGGCTGGCGAAGCGATCCGCGTCCGGCGGATCCTTGACCAGGTCGGAGCCGTAGGCGAGCACCGCCGACTGGTAGATGCCGCCGAAGCTGCCGGCCGCGTCGATGGCGCCGGAGAAGAAGGCCAGGTTCTCGGGCAGGTTCGACAGGTGCACCTTGGCCAGGTCGTCGCGGGCGTCGTCGCGCGTCCACTTGAAGGCCTTGGCGATCGTGTCGAGATGCGCGTCGCGGTTGTCGCGCACCATCCGGTTGCCCTCGAGCACGCCCTGCACCAGGCCCTGGACGATCTTCGGGTTGGCCTCGGCGAAGCCGCGGTGCAGCACCATCACGTCGGCGACGACGAGCAGGTTCTTGTTGGTGACGAGGACCTTGGCGACGCCGCCGCTGCCTCTCGACGACCTCGCTGACCGTCGGCTCCCAGGTCATCGCGCCGGACAGCTTGTTGGCGCCCGACTTGATGTCGTGCAGGAACAGCTCGCCGGCCTGCTCGCCTTCCTCGGTGTAGACCACGTTGATGCGATCGGCGCTCAGCGCGGCGTCGACGCTGTTGAGCGACGTTGACCGACAGCCCGGCTTCCTGCGCCAGGTAGCGCAGGAAGAAGTCGGCCTCGGTGAACTGCGAGGTGGCGACCAGCTTGCCCTTGAGGTCGTTGATCTTCTTGATGTCGGCGCGGACGATCAGCCCGTCGGCGCCGCGCGAGTAGCCGATCTGGACCGGCACCACGGCGTGGAACTGGCGGCCGTAGGCGGCCAGCACGTCGACGGTGGTGACCGAGCCGGCGATCTTGCCCTGGTTCAGGTCGCTCCAGCTCTCGTCCTCGCTGACGGTCAGCTTCACCTTGAAGCCGCCGTTCTTGAAGAACACCGAGTTCTCGCTCGGCTCGAGGCCGCCGTTGGCGGCGATGAGCCCGGCGTAGCCGGCGTACTCGCTGATCTCGATGGGGACGATGTTGTCCTTCATCGTGAACGGCGCCGCCGGCGCCAGCCGCGGCACTTCGGCCTTGAAGTCGACCACCGCCGGCGCTTCACCGGCGTCGCCGCCGCTGCCGCCGCTCGTGGGCGAGCGCGGTGCCGCCGCCGCCCGTGCCCGAGAAGCGGTTCATCAGCATGTAGGCGCCGCCGCCGACCAGGCCGACGACGAGGACCAGCGAGACGAGCCGGCCGATCGGGGTGAGGTTTCGAAGGCTGTCTGTTCCATGGCGCTATGCTCGCTGAATCCGGACTCGCCGCTTGGTCGTTGGAAGGCGTCAGGCCGCCTACGTCGGCCCGATCTGCTTCTCGGTGGCCGCGGTTCCGGTGGAGGAGGCGGGCGCTTGTACGCCCTGGCTGGCGAGGAACTCGGCGAGGGCGTTCTGCTCGAGCGCCTTGCGCTCGCCTTCCTTCTCCTGGATCTCGGCCATGTTGACCATGTCCTTGGCGACGCGGGCCTTGCCGGCCGAGATCTCGTAGCGCTTCTCGAGCACGCTCTCGACGTCCTTGAGCGTGTCGCCGAGATCGCCGACCTTGAAGGCGGTGTTGCCGAGGGCGGCGGCGGCTTCGGCCTGCGCCTCCTTGATCTGGACCTGCGAGAGCTGCTTCTCGAGGCGGCGCACCTTGTCCTCGAACTCGCGCTGGACGAGCTTGGCCTGCCGCAGGTTGTTCTGGTAGGCCTCCTCGGTCTCCTTCAGCTCCTCGGTGTCCGTGGTCAGGTCGGCCTTCAGCTCCTGCAGCTCGCGGGCGAGCGAGCCGGCCAGCTCCATGTTGCCGGCGGCGTGGTTGGCCATGATCCGGCGCTCCAGATCCTGGGCCTTGACCGTCTTCCCCTTGACCTGGCCCTTGAGCCGCTCGGCGACGCCGGCCATGCGGGCCAGCGCCATGTTGTACTGCGCCATCTTGCTGCGGAAGTCGTCGCGGGCCGCCGCCATCAGGGCCTCGGGGTTCGATTCCTCGATGCCGCTGATGAACAGGCTCACGAAGCCGCGGAACAGCCGTCCGATGCGTGCAAACATGCGCTCTCTCCGTCGCTAAAGGGGCTCGATGTCGGCTGCGAGTCTACAGGGAAAACGTCGGCGGCCGGCCTAGACAAAGCGGCGTAGCTCGGTGATCCGCGTCTCGATCTGCTCCGGCGTCAGGTCGCGGAATCGGGGCGGCAGGAAGCGCTGGTCGGTGCACTCCTTGACCGCCACGAGGTCCATGTATTCGAGCTTGCGGGTGTGCGCGCTCGGCCGCACCTCGCCGAGGACGCCGGCCAGGATGTCGCGCAAGGCCGGCTTCGGCGCGTCGGGTGTGGCGTCGGGCGCCAGCTCCCAGACGCGCAGCGCCCGCACCAGCACGCCTTCGATCTCGTTGCTGCCGAGCCCCTGGCTGGGGTCGAGCGCCGGCAGGTCGTCGTCCTTCAGCGGGAACTTCAGCTTGCGGGCGATGGCCCGGAACAGCGCCCGCATCTCGTCCGGCGTTTCCGGCGCGAAGAGCGGGATGTGGACGTCGAGCCGGCCCTGTCGCTTGAGATCGACCTCGAGCAGGTCGGGCCGCGACGTGGCGAAGACCCAGAGGATCCGACCGCGGTTGCGCGTGTCCGACATCTCCTTGGCGAGCATCGCGTAGACGCGGCCGGAGAGGCCCCCGTCCGTGTCGCCGCCCTCGCGCTTGCCGGCGGCCTGGTCCGCTTCGTCGACGAAGACCAGCACCTGTCCGATAGCTTTCAGGACGGAAAAGATCTTTTCCAGGTTCGATTCGGTGGCGCCGACCCAGCGATCGCGGAAGTTCTTGAAGACGACGCAGGGGATGCCGAGCTCGCCGGCCCAGCACTGCACCAGGTAGGTCTTGCCGGTGCCGATGCGCCCGGCGACGAGGTACCCCATCGGCAGCGCGTGCAGCGCGCCCTTCTCGAGCAGCTTCTGGTCGTCCCGCAGCCACGCCTTGACGGCCTCGCTGCCGGCCATGTCGTCGAGCGTCAGCTTCGACTCGATGAAATCGAGGAGACCCTGGCACTCCGACTCGATCAGGTCCTTCTTGACCTTCGACACCCAGTCGGCGGTGAGCCGCTGGTCGCTGCGCGTGGCCATCGTCACCAGCCGCCGTGCGCCGACGCGGCTCAGGCCGGTGAGGCGCTGGCCGAGCGTGGCCAGCGGCAGGTCGCTGCGCTGCGCCAGATCGGGGATCGGCCCGGCGGCGAGCGAGTCGACGTAGGCCGCCATCTCGCTCTCGTCGGGCAGCGGCAGCTTGATCTCGGCGGCGTGCGGGTTCTCGGAGACCAGGCGCGTTCAGGTCGTGCAGGCCTTCGGCGATCAGCACGGTGATGACGTTGGCCTGCAGGATCGACGGATCGTTGGCCCAGCCGAGCACCTTGACGACGTTGGCGGCGAACGGCCCGCCGAGCTGGGCGGCGTCGGCGCGCGGCACCACGAACTCGGCGAAGTCGACGATCACGGCGATCCGCCGGACGCCGGCCGGCTTGCCGGCCGCGGCGGCGTCCGGGCCGCGCTGGATGGCGGCCAGGTTCAGCGTCCGCAGCAGGTAGCGATCGATCAGCTCGAGGGCGACGCCGGGCTCGCGCGTCGAGCTGATCGGGTTGGCGTCCCCGAGCGCCTGCTGCAGCCAGCCGCTCCAGTCGTCGGCCCCGCGCGTGGCGCGGACGCCGCGGCTCCGGTCGTAGTGCAGCACCGTGTCGTACGACGCGAACATCGCCTCGTCGAGGAACGCCTTCAGCGACAGCTGGCGATCGCCGTGCGGGATGACGTCGAAGACGTTGCCGTGCAGCAGGAACTGGGCGACCGATCCCGATCGGAACAGGTCGCGCATCTTGGAGGCCCAGGCGGGAAGGGACATGGTGGCTTGGACTGGCGTCAGTTCGACTCGCGGACCCGCGTCTGCGACGACAGCGACGGCGGTTCGGAGATGAGATCGTCCATCGCGCCGATGGTCTTCTGCTGATCGGCGATCCATTCGCCGGTGCTGCCCAGCGTCGCGCTGATTTCGTCGATGCGCTGCGACAGGTGCTCGGGGTCGGTCGAGAGCACCGCCTGCTCGCGGATCAGCTCGACCTGCTCCTCGATGCGGGTCAGCTCGGCGTCGAGGAAGGCCAGCTTCTCGTCGGCCTGGCCGCGGCGCGCCACGCGCTGCTCGAGGAGCTCGGCCTGGCCCTCGAGGCTGCGCCGGAGATCGTCGGCGAGCCCAGGATCGTCGAGCCGGCGCTTCAGGTCGGCGAGCCGCTGCTCGAGATTCGGCCGGGCCGCCGACGCGTGGTGTTCCGTCTGGCGCGAGGGCCGCACGACCTGGCCGGGCCCGGGGATCGGCACCGGCGGCGGATCGTTGGGCCCGCGCACGCCGCTGCCTTCGCGCACGACGCGCAGGATGGCCTGCCGCGTCACCAGCAGCCGCAGGTACATCCACGTCAGCTTGGCGAGGCTGTCGCTCTGCGAGGCGTAGCCGGGCGCGGCGGTATCGGCGTGGAACTGCTGCTGGAGGATCGCCTGGGCCCGCTGCGCCAGCGACTGGTAGCGGCGCTGGTCGGCGTCGGGCAGGGTGCCGAAGAGCGCCGCCAGCTTGCGCTCGGCGTCGTTGTTGCCGCCCGCCGACAGCTTGCCGGCGACGAACCGCTGGAAGCGGGTGTTGGTGCCGAGCAGCAGCAGGTAGCCGAGCTCGACGCCGGAGCCGAGGACCAGCCACGCCGGGTCGTGCAGGGTCCCGGCCAGGCCGAACGCGCCCAGCATGGCCCAGTTCGGCGGCAGGAACATGCCGATCGGGCGGGCGTTGAACGCCTCACGCAGGTAGTCCCACAGGGACGGTTTCATCGGGGTGCCCGGCGCACGTGACGCTACTGGATCCCTTTGCCTTCGACGACGCGGACGTAGCGATCGAGCGGCACGTCGGTGAGGCGCTCGACGCGCCCGCTCGGCTGCGGCCAGGTGATCTCGACCCAGTCGATCTTGGACGCCGTGCCGATGCCGAGGACCTCGCGCGGGTCGTGCGACGACAGGTAGCTGCCGCCCGAGGTCTTGAGCCGCGTCCGCGTCTGGCCGTTGAACGACCAGGAGATCTTCGCCCCGATCGCGTCGCGGTTGCAGGTCACGCCCTGCAGCGCCAGGCCGAGCCAGTGATGGCCCTCGCCCGCGACGTTCTTCAGGATCTCGGGGGCGGCGCCGTTGTTCGAGATCACCACGTCGAGCCGTCCGTCGTTGCTGAAGTCGCCGACGGCCAGGCCGCGGGCCGGGAAGGTCTTGCCGAAGGCCGCGCCAGCCGCCCTTGCTCACGTCCTTCAGCTTGCCGCCCTCGTTGTGGAAGAGCAGCAGCGGCTCGGCGTACTTCACCTGGGTGGAGTACTGCTCGATCATGTCGTCGGGGTGGCCGTTGGCCAGCATCAGATCGAGGTGGCCGTCGTTGTCGTAGTCGAAGAACTTCAGGCCCCAGCCCGAGAGCAGCCGCGTCGCCTGGGCGATCCCGTTGGCGTGCGCCACGTCGGCGAACGACTCGCCGCCGCGGTTCTTGTAGAGCGAGAACATCTCCTGGTCGACGTTGGCGACGAAGAGATCCTGCAGGCCGTCCTGGTCGAAGTCGGCGGCGTCGACGCCCATGCCGGAGCGCGGCTGGCCGTTGGCGCTGAAGGCCACTTCGGCGGCGAGGCCGAGCTCTTCCCACTTGGTCTTGCCGGTCGGATCGGGGCCGCGATTGGCGAACAGGAAGTTCTGGACGGTGTCGTTGGCGACGAACAGGTCCATCAGGCCGTCGCCGTTGAAGTCGGTGGCGACGACGCCGAGGGCCTTGCCGAGGGCGCGCTCGATGTCGGTGCCGGTGCTGGTCTTGGTGAAGGTGCCGTTGCCGTTGTTCTTGAACAGCAGGCTCGGCGTCGGCTTGAAGACGCGCGGGATGCAGTAATAGCGGCGACCGAGCTTGTTGTCGCCGCAGATCGACGTTGGCCTTGCCGGAGAACTCGACGAAGCTGCAGAGGAAGAGGTCGAGCTTGCCGTCGTTGTCGTAGTCGAACCAGACCGCGCTGGTCGTCCAGCCGGGCACGTCGAGCCCGGCCGCCTTGGTGACGTCGGTGAACGTCCCGTTGCCGTTGTTGCGGTAGAGGATCGGCCGCCCGTAGGCCGTCACGATCATGTCGGCGTGGCCGTCGTTGTCGAAGTCGCCGACCGCCACGCCCATGCCGAAGGTGCCGCCCGGCACCCCGGCCTGCTCGGTCACGTCGGTGAACGTGCCGTCGCGGTTGTTCTTGTAGAGGGCGTTCCGGATCGGCTTGGCGGGGGTGTAGAAGTCGGACGGGCCGCTGTTGACCAGGTAGAGGTCCATCCAGCCGTCGCCGTCGTAGTCGATGAACGCGCAACCGGAGCCGCAGGTCTCCGGCAGGTAGCGGCCCGGCGACATCGCGTTGTCGTGGACCCAGCTGATGCCCGTGTCCTTGGCCGCCAGGCTCAGGAACGCGGCCGGCGAACCGGCCGCCGATCCGGTCGGCGCCTGGGCTCCAACCCCGCCGCCATAGCCCGGCCAGGGGAGCATCGCACCCCCGGCCGCCAGCCCGGCAGTGCGAAGGAAGGAACGGCGTCGCTGACGCATTCCGGCCATCCTACCAGCATTCACCGCGACGGCCTGCCGCGCGGCAAAGAGCGCTCGCCGCACGTGGAACGTTTACAAAAGTTCTATGACAAATGTTTATGTTTAAATCCAGATTCATTCGATTCCAACCAAACCATGCGGGTGGATCGCCATGCCCTGTTGGAATGGCCGGCATCACGGTGGTTGTCCTCTAGCCCGACCGTAACTGCGGTCTCAGTTCTTGGCCGACGGCGGTCGCCAGCCCGGCTCGCGCCAGAAAGTCGTTGTGGGAATGACGGTTAGTCGTCCATGACAGTGCCGAATTCGAACGCTGTGCGAGCGCGAACAATCCAAAAATCGGAATGCTGTCGACGCTGAGGCATTTGAAAGTGGTCTGTCCAATATTGGCAAACTAGTGCGTTCGGGTGATCCAGCGAATTGAAGAAACCTGGCCTGAGGCCTTCCGTCGACCGCTGGTAACCGCTGGAAGTGCCCATGTTTCTGGGGTTTGCGGCTTGACACCCCAATAATGCGTTTGTGATACTTCCGTCGCTACTAGCAGTTTTGGTTTGGCCACATCCACTTTTGTGGGGAGAAGCCTGTGCAAGAAGGTAAGCGTTTGAGGACTTCGATTCTGGCTCTGGCGTGGACGGTGCTCGTCGCCGTGTTCGCGCTTGGGACGCCCGGAATCGCCGCGGCGCAGGGCACTGCGACCATCCGCGGGACGGTGTCGGACGCGTCGGGCGGCGTGCTGCCCGGGGCGACGGTCACCATCACCAACTCCGGCACGAAGGACAGCCGCACCGCCGTCACCGACGACCGCGGCGGCTACACCTTCCCGTCGCTGTTCAACGGCACCTACGAGGTCAAGGTCGAGCTGGAAGGGTTCAAGGGCTATGAGGCGAAGAACATCGCCCTCAGCCCGAACGACACCCGCGGTCTCGACGTGATGCTCGAGGTCGGCAGCCTGACCGACGTCATCACGGTGACGACCCCGGTCGAAATCATCCAGACGGAGACCGGCGCCCGCGAGGGCATCCTCCGCGCCGACCAGATCGAGAACCTCTCGGTCCTGGGCCGCAGCTCCCTCGAACTGCTTCGCATCCTGCCCGGCGTCGTCGCGCCCGACAACACCGCGTTCGAGAGCGTCAGCTTCGGCGGCGGCGCCAACAACACGCAGGCCTACACGGTCAACGGCATCCGCTCGTCCGCCAACAACGTCAGCCTGGACGGCTCGGCCCTCATCGACATCGGGTCGAACAGCGGCGTCATCGTGACGCTGAACAACGACATGGTGCAGGAGGTCAAGGTCCAGAGCTCGAACTTCGCCGCCGAGCACGGCTCGGGCGGCATGAACATCAGCGCCGTCACCAAGTCCGGCAGCTCGCAGTTCCACGGCACGCTGTATGTCTACAACCGCGACTCGCGGTTCGCGGCCAACGACCGTTCGAACAGCATCGCCGGTGTCGAGAAGCCGAAGAGCAAGTTCAACTACTACGGCGGCAACGTCGGCGGCCCGGTCCTGCCTGCCCGGCTTCAACAAAGACCGCAACAAGATGTTCTTCTTCGCCGGTCTCGAGTCGCAGCGGCAGATGGTCGATCCCGGCGCCCGCTTCGGCGTGGTCCCGACCCTGCGGCAGCGCCAGGGCGACTTCTCGGAGTTCCTGAACTCCAACGGTCAGAACCTCAACCAGCCGGTCGGTCCCGTCCTGATTCCGCAGGGCTTCCCGGGTGCGGGCACGCCGGCGCCGAACGCCAACCTGTCGCCGTACGTCACCAACGTCGGCCGGGTCCTGACCAACCTCTATCCGGAGCCGAACTACACGTCGGCCAACAACCAGTTCAACTACGTGCTCAGCCAGCTCGAGCCGAACAACCGCCTCGATTTCAAGACCCGCATCGACTACAACGTCAGCAGCAACACCAAGGCCTTCGTCCGCATCGCCCGCGAGAAGGAAACGGTCGAGGGCGCTCGCGGTGTGTGGTGGGGCGCATCGGAAGTCGCGCTGCCGTCGCCGAACGTCGGCACCAACGTCGGCCGGTCGGTCGCGGCCAGCGTCGTCACGGTGCTGAGCCCGTCGATGACCAACGAGGCGCTCGTCAGCTGGAGCCGCCTGACCCTCGACAACGCCTACAAGGATCCGGCGCGGATGTCGCTGGCCGGCAACGGCATCTCACTGCCGGGCCCGTTCGGCGAAGCGAGCCCGTACATCCCCGGCGTCATCCCGAACTGGGGCGGCGGCGTCAGCAACATGTGGTCGTCGGCGAACGACATGTACGCCCACAACGACGAGCTGACGTTCTCGAACAAGCTGACCAAGATCGCCGGCGCGCACAGCCTGAAGTTCGGGGCCACGGCGTCACGCCTGCAGAAGCAGCAGAACTTCAACAACAACGAAGAGATGTATCTGGTGTTCGCCGGTCCCAGCTGGACGCCCGGCAGCACCGGCAACGCCGTCGGCGACATCCTGACCGGCCGCATCACCGGCGTCGACCGCGCCGGCAGCCTGCCGCCGGAAGGCGAGTTCCGGATGTGGAACGCCGACTTCTTCGTGCAGGACTCGTGGAAGGTGAAGCCGAACTTCACCCTCGAGGTCGGCGTCCGCGGCGGCTACTGGACCAACAACCAGAACCTGGACGGGCTCGGTGCCTACTTCGACCCGGCGCGCTATGACCCCAACCAGGGCCAGTTCCTGGACCCGGGCACGTTCCAGCGGCTGAACGGCTACTGCTACGTGTCGAGCGGCTGCGCCTCCGATGGCGTGCTCGACAATCGCCGCCCGTTCGCCATGCCGCGCGTCAACGTCGCCTGGGACATCGACGGCCAGGGCAACAACGTGCTCCGTGGCGGCTACGGCCTCTTCTACAACCGCAACATGGGCAACGTCGAGTACGACCCGGCGCTCAAGCTTCCGCCGGAGTCCTACCAGATCAACGCCGACGTGTTCAATTCGTCGGACCCGGACGGGACCGGCCGCGGCCTGACCTACGACACCCTGCGCAACATCCGCCTGGCCGACCGGCTCGGCGCGGTGGGCGTGTTCTCGTTCAACCCGAACTCGTTCACCTTCCCGCAGACGCACAGCTTCAGCCTGTCGTATGCACGGCGCATCCCGTTCAGCCAGGTGCTCGAGGCGGCCTACGTCGGCACGCGCGGCCGCAGCCTGGTCAGCCAGGTGAACACGCAATGCGGTGCCCGAGGGGGCGCTCCTCCGCGGCGCCATCGGCAACTCGGATCTGAGCAACCCGGTTCACCGCGTCGCGCTCGACGACAACGCGATCAACCGGTTCCGTCCCTACCCGACGCTGCCGAGCCTCGACTACTACGACTACGAGGGTGAGTCGAACTACAACTCGTTGCAGGTGACGTTGAGCCGGCAGACGGGCCGCCGTCTCCAGTACTTCGCCACCTACACCCTCAGCCGCACCAAGGGCACGCTGGGCGACGAGTACCGCAACCGCGACCCGTTCAACGCGGCGCGCACCTACGGCATCCGCCAGGAAGACCGCACCCACATCTTCAACCTGTCGTGGAACGCGTTCCTGCCGGAACCGGTCAAGGAAGGCGGCAATCCGATCGCCAAGGGCCTGCTGAACGGCTGGCAGCTGTCGGGCATCTCGACCGTGTCGAGCGGCACACCGATCTGGCTGGGCTTCGGCGGTCCGGCCGGCGGCGGCGACGTGTCGCAGGCCTACTACGGCACGCCGGACATCGTCATCCTCACCGAGAACGGCAGCGCCGGCAACGGCCTGGCGCCGGTCTACACCTGCGATCCGCGCGCGGGCGGCAACAAGGTGGGCGAGTACCTGTTCGACATCAGCTGCATCGGCTTCCCGGCGTTCGGTGAAGTCGGCGAAGTGCTGCCCCCCTACGACCTGCGCACGCCAACCCGGTCGAACCACGACATCACGCTGTTCAAGAACTTCGCGATCCACGGGGATCAGAAGCTTCAGTTCCGCGTCGGCGTGTTCAACATCTTCAACCGGGCCTTTGCCACCACCGCGGTCACCCGCTCGGATCTCGACCTGACGCTCGAGTCGGTGTGCAACCGCACCGTGGACGGCGTGCCGAACGGCAACGGCGGGACCGTTGACGGCGTGTGCGACCCGACCGGCGGGTTCAGCTTCTCGCAGAACACGCTCAACAACTTCGGCAAGATCAACATCATGCGCGGTCGCCGAATCATCGAGTTCGCGCTGAAGTACTACTTCTAGAACGGCCGGCCGCCAGCCGGTCCACGGGTACGCCGAAGGGGAGAGCCGACACCGGCTCTCCCCTTTTTGCTTCGCCCCACCCGAGCCGCACGGCCTCTATACTTAGGTGTTCCGCACCGTCGCCCGCGGAAGAGCAGGGCACATGGATCGAATCGTCGCGAGCGCACTCGTCGCGGTGACCCTGGTCGCCCTGGCGCCGTCGCGCGTGGACGCGCAAGCCACTCGTCCGGCGCGGCCCGCCGCCGAAGCCGGCGACCGCGGCGCCGAAGACGGCTCCGCGCCCCGCCCCGCGCGGCGAAGTTCGACGCGCTCGTCGCCGAAGCCGGCAAGGCGCGTGACGCCAAGCAGCTGGATCGCGCCATCGAGCTCTACCAGCAGGCCCTGAAGCTCCGGCCGGCCTGGGACGAAGGGTACTGGAACCTCGGCACCGCGCTCTACGAGCTCGAGCGGTTCCCCGAGGCCCGTGACGCGTTTCGCCGAGTGGTCACCGCCCGGCCCGAGAACGGTACCGCCTGGGCCTTCAAGGGCCTGTGCGAGTTCCGGCTGAAGAGCTACGACACCGCGCTCTCCGACCTCATCGAGGCGCGGACCCGGGGCGTCGTCGGCGGCCAGTCGATGACCGACGTCGCGCGCTACCACAGCGCCATCCTGCTGACCCGCATCGGCGAGTTCGATCAGGCGCTCCTGATCCTCAACGACTTCGGGCTCGAGGGGAACGATTCGCCGGGCATCATCGAGGCGATGGGGCTGGCGGTGCTGCGCCTGCCGATGCTGCCGGCCGACCTGCCGGGCGCCCGCCGCGAGCTGGTGCTGATGGCCGGCCGCGCCCGCTACTTCCAGTCGGCGCGGATGATGGCGGGGGCGCAGAGCGCCTTCGAGCTGCTCACCTCGCGCTATCCGGACACGCCGAACGTCCACTACGCCTACGGCGTCTTCCTCCTCGCCGAACAGCCGGAGAAGGCCATCGGGCTGTTCGAGCGCGAGCTGAAGGTCTCGCCGCAGAGCGTCTACGCCAAGCTGCAGATCGCGTTCGCGCACATCCGGCGCGGCGAGTACGAGCAGGCGCTGCCGTGGGCGAAGCAGGCCGTCGACGAGGCGCCGACCGAGTTCGTCGCCCGGACGGCGCTCGGGCAGGTGCTCCTCGAGACGGGCGACGTCGCCCGGCGCCATCCGCGAGCTCGAGGCCGGCGTGAAGCTGGCGCCGGACAGCCCGATCATGCACTTCACCCTGGCCCGCGCCTACCGGCGGGCCGGCCGCGGCGCCGACGCCGAGAAGGCGCAGCAGGAGTTCGCGCGCCTCAACCGCCTGTTGCGCGAGAGCCAGACCGGCACCGAGTCGGTCGGCGGCATTCCGCTCGACGCCGCGCCCGGCGTGCGAACTCCATAGGACATACCGACGTGAGCCGATCCCTCCTCCGCCTGTTCCGCCTCGTCCTGCTCCTCGCCGCGGGAACGACCGTCGCCGCGCAGCAGCCGCCCGCAGCACAGCCTCCGGCGCAACGCGCCTCGCAAGGCGACGGCATCGGCGTCACCGCGATCGTCGTCGACGTCGTCGTCCGCGACAAGCAGGGCAATCCCATCACCGGCCTCACCGCCAGCGATTTCCAGATCTTCGGAGGACGGTGTCCGGCAGGAGGTCGGGTCGCTCACCGCGGTCAACAAGCCGCCGGTGACGCCGCCGGGGGCAGCGGCCTCGGTGACCGGTGCGCCCGGTGATTCGGCGGGCGAGGCGGCGAAGAAGGCCCCCGAGGTCCTCGCGCTGGTCTTCGATCGGTTGTCGGCCGACGGCCGGGCGCTGGCGTTCAACGCCGCCAACCAGTACATCGGGTCGGGCAAGGTCTCGAACAACGTGGTCGCCGTGTTCGGCATCGACCTGTCGCTGATCTTCCACCAGCCGTTCACGCGCGACGCCGACGCCATCCGCGCCGCCATCCGTGCGGCCGGCGGGCGCAGCACGTCGACCTTCAACACCACGCGCGAGCAGGCGTCGCAGTCGGCGGCCGACCTGATCAGCTCGGCCAACTCGCTCAACTCCATGACCAGCAACGCCGGCCCCGGTGGCGGGTCGTCGGCGATCGGCAGCGCGGCCTCCGAAGTCGGGTTCGCCACCATCCAGCGCCGCATGGCCGAGACGTTCCAGTCGCTGGAACGGGACGAACAGGGCTACGCCACCGCCAACGCCCTCATGGCGGTGGTCAGCGCGATGAAGGCGATCCCGGGCCGCAAGAGCGTCGTGTTCTTCACCGAGGGCCTGGCCATCCCGCCCAACATCAAGGCCCGCTTCCAGTCGGTCATCGACGCGGCCAACCGGGCCAACGTCAGCATCTACCCGATGGACGCGGCCGGCCTGCGCACCCTCAGCACCACCAAGGAGACCAACGACGGTGTCAACGAGGCCGGCGCCATCACCATGGCGCGCGATCCGGCCCGCGACGTCACCGACCGGCCGATGATGATGGCCCTCGAGAAGAACGAGGATCTGCTGCGCGCCGACCCGCACAGCGGCCTCGACCAGCTCGCCGACCAGACCGGCGGCTTCCTCATCGCCAACACCAACAACCTGCGCCGCGGGTTCGAGCGCATCGACACCGACATGCGCAACTACTACGTGCTGACCTACGTGTCGAAGAACCCGGCCTACGACGGCCGCTTCCGCACCATCGACGTGAAGGTCGCGCGCAATGACGCGCGCATCAGCTCGCGCAAGGGCTACTACGCCCTGCGCACGTCGTCCGGCGCGCCGGTCCTCGGCTTCGAGGCCCCGGCCCTCGCCGTGCTCGATCGGCCGAAGCTGCCCAACGACTTTCCGGTGCGGGCGCTGTCGCTGCGCTTTCCGGACGCCGATCGGCCGGGCCTCGTGCCGGTCCTCGTCACCGTGCCGACGGCAGGCGTGATGTTCAAGGCCGTGCCCGAGCGCAAGCTCGTCGCCTCGGACTTCATCGTCCTGATCCAGTTGAAGGACGCCTCCGGCACGGTGCTGGAGAAGATGTCGCAGCGTTACCAGATCCAGATCCCCGCCGACCAGACCGGCGAGCACGAAGACGCACGAGATCCTGTTCTATCGGGAGCCGGTCCTCGGCCCCGGCGTCTTCACGCTCGAGACCGTCGTCTACGACGCCCTCGCCGAGAAGGCGACGGTGCGCATCGCGACCGTGGACGTCGCCGCCGCCAACCCGCAGGCGCTGCGCCTGAGCAGCGTCGTGGCCGTGCGGCGGGCGGAGAAGGTGCCCGAGGCGCAGCGCCTGCCCGGCAGCCCGCTCTACGTCGGCGAGCAGCTGCTGACGCCGTCGATGGGCGAGCCCTTCAGCAAGGCGTCCACCACGGAGCTGCCGTTCTATTTCGTCGTCTATCCCGCCGCTGGCGGCGCGCCCACGGCGACGCTGTCGCTGCTGAGCGCCGGCAAGGTGCTCGCCGAAGCGCCGCTGGAGCTGACCGGCGTCGACGCCAAGGGGCGGATTCCGCAGGTCAGCCGCATCCCGGTCGAGGCCCTGCCGCCCGGGACCTACGAGCTGCGCATCGCCGTCAAGCAGGGGACGCAGACCGCCGCCCAGGGGTTGACCTTCAGGTTGGCGCCCTAGCGGCGCCAGAGGAGTGGTGTCGTGACGGTTCACCGCCTGGTCTCCATCGCCGCCTGCAGCGCCGCCGCGATGGCGCTGGTCGGCGCGCAACAGTCCTCGCCATCGCCGGCCCGCTCCCAGGCGACGTTCGAGTCCTACTCGACCGCCGTCCTCGTCGACGTCGTGGTCCGCGATGGCAAGGGGCGGCCCGTGACGGACCTCACCGCCGCTGATTTCGAGCTGCGGGAGGACGGCACGTCGCAGGCCATCGGGTCGTTCACGCGCGTCTCGCGCGGCAGCGGCATCGGCATCAACGTCGCGCTGAAGGATCCGGGTGCCGTGACCAGCGTCGGGTCCGCCGCACCGCCGGACGACGGCACTCCGGAGGCCGAGGAGCGACACCCCAGCGTCACGGCGCTGGTCTTCGACGCCTTGTCGGCCGAAGCCGTCAACCTGTGCCAGCGCGCCGCGCTCGAGGCGCTGCCGATGGAGGCGACGTCGAACGCCCGCGTCGGCGTGTTCTCGACGACGCCGGCGGTGACGCCCCTGCAGGCTTACACCGACGATCCGACGCTGGTGCGGCAGGCCGTGCGCAAGGTGATGCCGGCCGGAGCCGGCCAGCGGCCCGACGCCGACGTCCTGCAGGCCATGCGCGAGCGCCGCGAGACGCTCGACCGCGAGAGCCAGAACGCGCTGGCGATGACCTCCACCGGAGGCGGCGCCGGCCTGAGCGGCACGTCCGCCAACATCGGACAGGTCGGAGATGCAGCGCCACGTCGGCCATGGGCCAGCTGCGGATGCTCCAGACCTTCGACACCCTCGATCGCGAGCAGCGCGGCGCCTCCACCACCAACGCCCTGTTCTCGATCCTGCAGTCGCTGGTCGAGATGCCGGGCCGCAAGACGCTGGTGCTCTTCTCGGAGGGCCTGCCGGCGACGCCGGCCCTGGAGGCCAACCTTCAGGCCGGTCGTCGAAGCCGCCAACCGCGCCAACATCACCGTCTACGCCATCGACGCCAGCGGCCTCCGCGCGGTCAGCGGCACGCTGGAGACCCGGCGCGAGATCGAGGAGGCCGGCAAGGAGCGGATGCGGCAGCTGTCGTCGGCGACGAACTACACCGATCAGCCGATGACGCGGCTGGTCGAGCGCGCCGAGGATCTGCTGCAAGCTCGACTCGCACGCCGGCCTGGCCCGCCTGGCGCGAGGACACCGGCGGCTTCCTGGTCAGCGAGACCAACAACCTGCGCGGCGCGCTCCGTCGCATCGACGAAGACACGCGCTTCCACTACATGCTGACCTACGTCCCGAGCAACGCCAACTTCGACGGCCGCTTCCGCGCCATCGACGTCAAGGTGAAGCGGCCGGGAGTGGCCGTGTTCGCGCGCAACGGCTACCGGGCGCTGCGGCAGCCGGTGCCGCTGCCGGTGCTCGGCTACGAGGGCGCCGGCGCTGGCCGCGCTCGATGCCGCCAAGCTGGCCAACGCTTTCCCGTTCTCGAGCGTGGTGATGAGCTTCCCGGAGTCGGGCCGGCCCGGGGCTGTCGCCGCTGGTCGTGCGGCTGAAGACGGATGTGCTCACCTACGAGGAGCACCCGGCCCGCGGCACCTACGACGCCGAAGCCACCGTCGTGGCCCGGTATCGTGACGCCCGCGGCAACATCGTCCACAAGGCCAGCCAGCAGTATCAGCTCTCCGGCCGCCTGGCCGAGCTCGATTCCACCCGCAAGGGCGAGATCCTCTTCTACCGCGAGCCGATTCTCGCGGCCGGCACCTACACCGTCGAAGTCGCCATCATGGACGGCCGTCGGCCCGCGCGCCAGCACGCGGCTCGCCACGCTCGAAGTGCCGCGGGCCAGCCTCAACGACCTGCGCCTGAGCAGCGTCGTCCTGCGTCGGCAAGGCCGAACGCGTGGCCAAGGCCAGCGAGGTGTCGGTCGACAACCCGCTCTACGCCGGCGACGTGCTGTTCTATCCGAGCGGCGCCGAGGCGTTCAGTCGCGGCGCCGACCGTCAGCTCACGGTCTTCTACACCGTCTATCCGGGGGCCGGATTCGCCGCCGCGGAGGCCACGCTCGAGCTGCAGCGCAACGGCCGCACGATCACCAGCGCGCCGGTGACGCTCGGCCCGCGCGATGCGCACGGACGGATCCAGCAGGTCAGCCGGCATCCCGCTGGCGCCGCTGACGCCGGGCACGTACGAGCTGCGCGTCGCACGCGCGCGACGGCAAGACGACGCTGACCCGGTCGGCGTTCTTCCAGGTGCGGGACTGAGGCCGATGCGACTGGCGGCGTGGGCGCTGGCCGCCAGCGTCGCCGGCGGAGTGGCGCTGCTGCCGGCGCAGGCGCCGACCGCGCCGAGCACACGATCGACCGCGCGTCCTCCGCGGACGCGGTGAGCCTGGGGACGCAGCGGATGGCCGCGCTCCTGCGCGAGCGCGCCGCCGCGCGTCGCGCCGGGCGACCTCTGGTTCAACGTCAACGATCGCCGGGCCGATGCGCTCGCTGCGGCTCTGGCCGGGCAGCGCGGCCGGCGCCGCAGCTGTTCACGCCCCGCTCGACGCTGGCCCGGGAGCTGCTGTTCGCCGGCCGCTACGCCGACAGCGTGGCGCTGATCGACGAGCTGTTGAAGGACGCGGCAGCGCGCGGCGGGCTCGACGGCGTGCTGGCCGAAGCCGACCTGCTGATGCTCCAGGCGACGACGCTGATGCGGTGGGGCGAGGAGCAGAACTGCGTCCTCGGCTACAACCGCGATTCCTGTCTCCTGCCGATCAAGGGCGCAGGGCGTGCACACGCGCCGCGACGGATCGACGCGCGCCATCGCCGTGCTCGAGCGCGTGCTGAAGCTCGATCCCGAGCAACCTGCGGGCCCGCTGGCTGCTGAACATCGCGCACATGACGCTCGGCACGTACCCCGACGGCGTCGACGGCGCGCTTCCTGATCCCGCCGGCGGCCTTCGCCGCCGCGCACCCGCTGCCGCGCGTTCGAGAACGTCGCCGGCGCGGTCGGGCTCGACATCTACGGCCTGTCCGGCGGTGCCGTGCTCGAGGACTTCGACGAGGACGGCCTGCCTCGACGTGATGGTCACGGCCATCGGCTTCGACCGACCAGATGCGCGTGTTCCGCGACGAACGGCGCCGGCCGCTTCGCCGACGCCACCGCCGCGTCCGGCCTGACCGGCCTCACCGGCGGGCTGAACATGGTGACCGGCGACTACGACAACGACGGCCTGATCGACGTGCTGGTCCTGCGCGGCGCGCTGGATGGGCGCGGCCGGCGCGTTCCCGCTGTCGCTGCTGCGCAACCGCGGCGACCTGCGCTTCGAGGACGTGACCCACGCCGCCGGCCTGGTGCGCCTGCGGCCCTCGCAGACCGCCACCTGGCTCGACTTCGACGGCGACGGGTTCCTCGACCTCTTCGTCGGCAACGAGTCGGGCGGTCCCGTCGTCAACCCGTGCGAGCTCTATCGCAACAACGGCGACGGCACCTTCACCGAGATCGCCAAGGCGTCCGGCGTCGACGTCGTCGGCCTTCGTCAAGGGCGTCGTCAGCGGCGACTACGACAACGACGGCGATCCCGACCTCTTCGTCTCGGTGGCCCAGGGCGACAACCTGCTGCTGCGCAACGACGGCCCGGCGAGCGCGCGGACGGGCGGCTGGCGGTTCACCAACATCGCCGCGCACGGCCGGCGTCGGCGCCGAAGGACAGCTTTCCGGCGATGTTCTTCGACTACGACAACGACGGCTGGCTCGACCTCTTCGTCGCGCCGCTACCTGGGCAGCGCCGAGGACGTCGCCGCCGACTACCTGGGCCTCGATCACGACCGTCGAGCGCGGCACGCTCTATCGCAACAAAGGCGACGGCACGTTCGCCGACGTGACCCGCGAGGCCGGCCTCGACACCGTGATGCAGGTGATGGGGCTCAACTACGGCGACCTCGACAACGACGGCTGGCTCGACGTCTACGCCGGCACCGGCAACCCCGACTTCCACACGCTGGTGCCGAACCGCATGTTCCGCAACGACGGCGGCACGCGCTTCCAGGACGTGACCACCGCCGGCAACTTCGGCCACCTGCAGAAGGGCCACGCCATCGCCTGGGGCGACGTCGACAACGACGGCGACCTCGACATCTTCGAGGAGATGGGCGGCGCCTACCAGGCGGACCGCGCCTACAGCGCGCTCTACGAGAACCCGCTCGCCACGGTGGCGGCGCCGCGCACCGACTGGGTCAGCCTGGAGCTGGAAGGCACCACCGCCAACCGCAGCGCGATCGGCGCGCGCGTCACGGTGCGGCTGCGGACGCCGGCCGGGCCGCGCCGGATCCATCGCGTCGTCTCGAGCGGCGGCAGCTTCGGCGCCTCGACGCTGCGCGTGTTCGTCGGCCTCGGCGACGCCACGGCGATCGACGGCGTCGACGTGTCCTGGCCGGTCGCGCGTCCGGCGGGCGCGAAGGCGAGCGCCGTCCAGACGTTCACCGGCCTGTCGCCCGGCCCGCCACTACCTGCTGAAGCAGGGCGCTGGCCGGCCCGGTTGCCCTGACGCGACCGGCAGTGGCGCTGTCACGCGCCGCCGCGCCACACGCCCATCCCTGATCCGACGGGCCGGCTCACGGCTGCAGCGTGAAGGCCGTCGAGCGCACGACGCTGGACCGGCCGTCCGACAGCGTGACGCGCAGCTCGTACGGCCCGGCACCCACGCCATCCAGCGGGAGCTCGTTGGCGTGCTGGATCCGCCCCGAGTCGTCGGGGGCCGGCACGGCGCCATCGCGTGACGCGACGACGCGGCCATCCTGGAGCAGCTCGGCTCGTCCCGTGAGCGGCCGGCCGCTGCGGGCGGTGTAGTAGAACACCAGCGAGCCGCGCCGGGAGCGCGCCACCGGTGTCCCGAGGTTCGGGTAGACCAGCGTCGTCCCGAAGTAGAGCGGGTTGGTCGGATCGCGCTGATCCTCGGGCACGGCCTCGGCGCGCTCGACCAGCACCAGGCTGCTCATCGCCAGCGCCTGGGGATCCCGCGCGGCCACCTCGAGGGGCAGGGTCCCCGTCCCGGCCTGGCCGCTCAGCTCGTCGTAGAGCGCGTACTCGATGGTGTAGCGCCCGGGCTCGAGCGTCGGCTGGCGGTAGAACAGGATGTCGCCCTGCCGCGCCACGTGGACGTCCTCGGCGGCGCCCTTCAGCCGGTAGGGCTGGCTGCCCTTGCGCACCGGATCGCCGGCGTCGTCGAGGATGCGCGCCAGGATGGTGAAGTGCGTCTGGTAGGCCGTCCTGTTGTCATCGACGAAGTAGGCGACGCCGCTCCCCGGCACCTGGACGAACAGCGCCAGCCGGCTGCGTCCGGCGGCCTCGGGGAACTCGAATGCCGCCGCGCGCATGGCAATCTGCGTCGGCCGCGGATTGGCGGCCAGCGCCGACAGGGCATTCGCCTCGAAGCGCAGCACCGGGATCGCACCAAGCGCCGGCACGGCCACGTAGCCGCTGCGGGCGAAGACGCCGACGCCGCGCCGCTTCACCTTGACGGCGATCCGCCGGAAGCTGCCGTCCTGCGACGTGTTGGTCGGCGTGTAGGTGAGCAGATAGTGGAACCGGCGATCGGCGTCGATGCGCTGGAAGGCCGAGGCCAGGTCGTTGGTGTCGTCGATCAGGAAGCCGCCGGTCTCCTTGGCCAGCATGCCGAGCGTCACGGCCGGATCCTTGCGCAGCAGGAACTCGTTCCGCTCCAGGTCGCTCGTCCGGGGCCGGCGCTTGTCGTTCTCTTCAACCTGCAGCGGGTCGTCGTCGCCGACGCCGCGCAGGGCGGCCAGGCCGCGCGCAGTCGCGGCCTGCTCGCTGTGCACCTTCAGCCCCTTGGCATCGACCGTGTAGAAGCTGACGTTGCTGCGATTGGCCGTCTCGATCACGGCCCGGAACTTGGCCTCGACGGCGGCCGGCACCGAGAGGCCCTCCGAGAAGAACACCACGGTCTTGCGCCCGGGCAGGTTGCCCATGCTGCTGGCGAGGGCGGTGAGCGCGGCCGTCTCGGCGTGGCCGTTGCGGTCGGCCATCATCTCCTGGTAGCTGTTCTCCATCCGCTCGGCCATCTCCTGCAGCTGCCGCTGCGCCCTGGCCGCCGCCGAGAGCGAACTGAGCCGCGGCCGGGCCTGGAAGCCGGACTCGTTCGCCGGTCGGCCAGGCGACTCCGCGCCGGCTGTCGGCGACACGTCCGGACTCGCGTCGCCGATCGCCGACGAGAGCGCCTGGTTCCGCGTGGACGTGGTGGTCTGCGTCCGCGCCACCTTCTCGACGGCGGCGGCCACCTTGGCGCGATCCGTCGTGAACGTCTGCACCGTCTGCAGGCTGGTGTCGATGATGAACACGCCGGCGAAGTCGTTCGGCGCGATGCGTCCGTCGACGTAGCTGCGCGCGGCGCGCCACGCGAGAGCGCGGCCTTCGGGTGACAGGCGATGGAAGGTGAGCGCGATCAGCGTCGGACCGGCGTCGGCAGGCGGATCAGCCGTCCGTTCCGGGGCATCCGTGGCCGTCGCGGATCCGTCCGCTTTTCTTGAATGCTGGGCGGCACTCGTCGCCCCGCCCACGCGGCCCGGGGGCGATCAGCTGCACGGACGTGATCCGTTGCTGGCGATCGTCCTCGAGCAGCTCGAAGTCGGATGCTCCGAGGTCGACCACCGGCGCGCCCTTGGCGTCGCGCACCACGACATCGACGACGACCGCGGTCGTCGAGGTGGCGAAGCCGGGCTCGGCCGGTTGCTGAGCGCGGAGTCCGGCGGCAGCGGCGGCGGCAACAGCGAGCAGAGTTCCTGCGAACGCCCGCGGCATGGTCCACTCCTGGCGAGATGAAGGCTGGCGACGGGAGTCTATCGTAGAGTTTGCCGTGGTTCGCCCGCTGACCGGCCTCGGCCTGGCGCATCCGTAGCACCGCCTCACGGCTGCAGCGTGAACGCCGTCGATCGCACGACGCTGGATCTCCCGTCGGACAGCGTGACGCGCAGCTCGTACGGTCCGGCACCGACGCCGTCGAGCGGCAGCTCGTTGGCGTGCTGGATCCGTCCGGCGTCGTCCGCAGACGGCACGGCCATCTCGCGTGACGCGACGACGCGGCTCTCCTGGAGCAACTCGACGCGCCCGCGCAGTGGCCGGCCGGCGGCGCGAGCGGTGTAGTAGAACACCAGCGAGCCGCGTCGGGAGCGCGCCACCGGTGTCCCGAGGTTCGGGTAGACCAGCGTCGTCCCGAAGTAGAGCGGGTTGGCCGGGTCGCGCTGATCCTCGGGCACGGCCTCGGCGCGCTCGACCAGCACCAGGCTGCTCATCGCCAGCGCCTGGGGATCCCGCGCGGCCACCTCGAGGGGCAGGGTCCCCGTGCCGGCCTGTCCGCTCAGCTCGTCGTAGAGCGCGTACTCGACGGTGTAGCGCCCGGGCTCGAGCGTCGGCTGGCGGTAGAACAGGATGTCGCCCTGCCGCGCCACGTGGACGTCCTCGGCGGCGCCCTTCAGGCGGTAGGGCTGGCTGCCCTTGCGCACCGGATCGCCGGCGTCGTCAGGATGCGCGCCAGGATGGTGAAGTGCGTCTGGTAGGCCGTGCTGTTGTCGTCGACGAAGTAGGCGACGCCGCTGCCCGGCACGTCGACGAACAGCGCGACGCGGCTGCGTGCCGGCGGCTTCGGGGAACTCGAACGTCGCCGCGCGCATGGCAATCTGCGTCGGCCGCGGATTGGCGGCCAGCGCCGACAGGGCATTCGCCTCGAAGCGCAGCACCGGGATCGCACCAAGAGCCGGCACGGCCACGTAGCCGCTGCGGGCGAAGACGCCGACGCCGCGCCGCTTCACCTTGACGGCAATCCGCCGGAAGCTGCCGTCCTGCGACGTGTTCGGTCGGCGTGTAGGTGAGCAGATAGTGGAACCGGCGATCGGCGTCGATGCGCTGGAAGGCGGAGGCCGAGATCGTTGGTGCCGTCGATCAGGAAGCCGCCGGTTTCTTTGGCCAGCATGCCGAGCGTCGCGGCCGGATCCTTGCGCAGCAGGAACTCGTTCCGCTCCAGGTCGCTCGTTCGCGGCCGCCGAATGTCGTTCTCTTCTTCGACCTGGAGCGGGTCGTCGTCGCCGACGCCGCGGAGTGCGGCGAGGCCGCGCGCCGTCGCGGCCTGCTCGCTGTGCACCCTCAGCCCTTTGGCGTCCACGGTGTAGAAGCTGACGTTGCTGCGGTTCGCCGTCTCGATCACGGCCCGGAACTTGGCCTCGACGGCGGCCGGCACCGAGAGGCCCTCCGAGAAGAAGACGACCGTCTTTCGACCGGGCAGGCTGCCCATGCTGCTGGCCAGCGCGGTGAGCGCCGCCGTCTCGGCATGGCCGTCGCGGTCGCGCATCATCTCTTCGTAGACGTTCTCCATCCGCTCGGGCATCTCATGCAGCTCCCGCATCGCCCGCTCGAACGGCGACAGCGTGCTCAGACGCGGCCCGCGTACCTGGAAGCCGGATTCCCTCACCGGCCGGCCGGGCGACTCGGCGCTGGCGGTCGGCGACACGTCGGGGCTCGCGTCGCCGGTCGCCGACGCGAGGGCCTGGTTCCGCGTGAAGGTGGTGGTCTGCGTCCGCGCCACCTTCTCGACGGCGGCGGCCACCTTGGCGCGATCCGTCGTGAACGTCTGCACCGTCTGCAGGCCGGTATCGACGATGAACACGCCGGCGAAGTCGTTCGGCGCGATGCGTCCGTCGACGTAGCTGCGCGCGGCGCGCCAGGCCAGGGCCCGGCCCTCGGGCGACAGCCGATGGAACGCCAGGGCGACCAGCGTCGGGGCCGCATCCGCGCCGCCGGCGTCGGCCTCGGGTCGCGGCCCCGACGGGGCCGGCTCCGCGGCGCCGGTGCGCAGCCGCGCCGCCCGGTGTCGCCGCCGCGCGTCGCCCCGGCGCGATCAGCTGCACCGAGGTGATGCGCTGCTTGGCGTCGTCCTCGAGCAGCTCGAAGTCGGACGGCCCGAGGTCGACCACCGGGGCGCCCTTGGCGTCGCGCACGACGACGTCGACGACGACCGCGGTCGTCGAGGTGGTGAAGCCGGAGCTCGGCCGGTTGCTGCGCGCGGAGGCCGACGCGCAGCGGCGGCGGCAACAGCGAGCAGAGATCCACGCGAACGCCCGCGGCATGGTCCGACTCCTGGCGAGATGAAGGCTGGCGGACGGGAGTCTATCGTAGACTTTGCCGTGGTCTCGCACGCTGACCGGCCTGGTTCCGCTGTCCTGATCGGCGCCGCGCTGGCCGCCGCGCCGGTCGCAGGATCGCGCCGTCGGCTGGGACCGGGCGCGGGCCGAGATCGGCAAGTATCGCGCGACCTTCGACACGTCCGGGCCTGGTCGAGGTGGACGCCCGGATCGCGCCGCGCGTCGATGCCCAGGACCTGCCGGCGCTCTGCCAGGCCCGCACCGAGGCCGTGACCGCCGCCCGCCGCGCCGGCGAGGCGCAACTCGCGGCGCTGCCGCCCGGCGACGATCCGATCACCAACGAGCAGCGGGCCAGCGCCCATCGCATCCTCGGCGCCGTCGCCTCGGCGCAGGGCGACATGGTCGCCGCGCGCACGCACTTCACCGCCGCGCGCGACGCCCTGCAGCCGTTCGCCGCCGACTATCCGGATCTGGCGGCCCGCTGGAGTCTCTACGATCAGGCGGTCGGCGTCGCCGCGATGCGCCAGGGCGAGATCGACAACTGCCTGGTGATGACCAACTCGGATCGCTGCCTGTTTCCGCTGCGCGACGGTGGACGCCACCACGACCTCGCCGGTGCCAAGGCCGCCTTCGACGTCTTCGCCAGGCTGGCCGATCGCGAACCGGCCAACCTCGAGGCGCGCTGGCAGCTGAACCTGTCGGCGATGCTGCTCGGGCGACACCCGGACGGCGTGCCGGCGAAGCATCGCCTGTCGCCCGACCTGTTCCGCTCGAAGGTGCCGGCGCCGCGCTTCACCGACGTCGCCCGGCAGGCCGGCGTCGGCACCAACAGCACCGCCGGCGGCACCGTCGTCGACGACTTCGACGGCGACGGCCGGCTCGACATCGTGCTGACGTCGGTCGACTTCTGCGCCCCGGCGCGCCTCTATCGCAACCGCGGCGACGGCACCTTCGAGGACCGCACCGAGGCCTCGGGCCTGGCGTCGCAGCTGGGCGGCCTCAACGCCAGCCACGCCGACTACGACAACGACGGCGATCTCGACCTGTTCATCCATCGCGGTGGCTGGGAGATCGCGATGCGCAACTCGCTGCTGCGCAACGACGGCACCGGCGTGTTCACCGACGTGACCCGGGCGGCCGGTCTCGCCAACGGCGTGTTCGCCACCCACTCGGCGGCCTGGGCCGACTACGACAACGACGGCTGGGTCGATGTCTACGTCGGACACGAGCTGGCGCCCAGCCGGCTCTATCGCAACCGGCGCGACGGCACCTTCGAGGATGTCTCCGTCCGCGCCGGCGTCGCCGGCAACGCCTTCACCAAGGGCGTGTCGTGGGGCGACTACGACAACGACGGCTTCCCCGACCTCTACGCGTCGAACATGTTCGGCGACAACTTCCTCTACCGCAATCGCGGCGACGGCACCTTCGAGGAGGTGGCGGCGAAGCTGAAGGTGCAGCAGCCGTTCGCCAGCTTCCCGACCTGGTGGTTCGACTACGACAACGACGGCTGGCTCGATCTCTTCGTCGTCGCCTACCCGAACTCGGTCGAGGAGTTCGTCAAGCACTACCTGCGGGCAGCCGGCGCTGGCCGAGACGCTCAAGCTGTATCGCAACGACGGGCGGGGCGGCTTCACCGACGTCTCGACCGCGATGGGGGTGGACCGCGTCGTGCCGTCGATGGGCGCCAACGTCGGCGACATCGACAACGACGGCTTCCTCGACGTCTACCTCGGCACCGGCGCGCCGTCGTTCGGCTCGCTGATCCCGAACATCCTGCTGCGCAACGACGCCGGCCGCCGCTTCGACGACGTCACCGAGGCGACCGGGACCGGCCACCTGCAGAAAGGTCACGGCGTGGCCTTCGCCGATCTCGACCAGGACGGCGACCAGGACATCGTGCTCAACGCCGGCGGCGCCGTGCCCGGCGATCGCTACGACGACGCGGTGTTCGAGAACCCGGGCACGCCGGGCCAGCACTGGATCGCCCTGCGGCTGATCGGCGCGACGACGAACCGCGCCGCGATCGGCGCCAGGATCCGCGTCAGGCTGGCTGCGCCGCCCGGCGCCTCCGCCGCGTCCGCCGGGTCGCGCCTTCGCTATCGCGAGGTCTCGAGCGGCGGCTCGTTCGGCTCGAACAGCTACACCCAGCACGTCGGCCTCGGCCGGGCGACGGCCATCGAGGCCGTGGACGTGACCTGGCCGGTGAGCGGGAAGACCCAGACGTTCCGGAATCCGCCCATCGACACGCTGCTCGAGATCACCGAGGGCGTCGAGGCGCCGGTGGTCCGACCGCGGAAGCCGTTCCGCCTGGGACGAGCGGATGGCCTGCCGCCGCGCGCACGCGCACTGATTGGCTGGCGCCCTGTACAATCGGATCGTGACTGTGTTCGCCGTGGCCGCGTTCGTCGCGGCGCTGTCCCAGGCCGCGCCCGCTTCCCCCTCCGCCAGCGACGCAGGGCCCGATCATCCCCAAGGCGCCGGACGCCGACACCGTCCTGGCGCAGGCCGTGCAGCTGCACCAGGCCGGCGACGTGCTCGGGGCGATCTCGAACTACGAGGCCTACCTGAAGACCCAGCCGGACAACGCCGGGGTGCGGTCGAACCTGGGCGCGGCCTACGTCCGCATCGGCCGGGTCGCGGAGGGGATCGGGGAGTATCGCAAGGCGCTGAACATCGAGCCGCGCAACCCGACCTACCGCTTCAACCTGGCGCTGGCCCTCTACAAGACCGGCAAGTACACCGAGGCGGTGGCCGAACTGCGCGGCGTGCTGGTGCTGCAGGACACGCACCTCGGCGCCCGCCTGCTGCTCGGCGACTGCTACCTGCGCCAGGGCCGCTTCCAGGACGTCGTCGACCTGCTGGCGCCGTGGGAGGCGTCCTACAGCGGCGACCGCGGCTTCGCCTACATCCTCGGCAGCGCCTTCATCGAGACGGAGCGGGTCGACCAGGGCCAGCGGCTGATCGAGACGATCTTCAAGGCCGGCGAGAGCGCCGAGGGCCACCTGCTGATGGGGGCGGCGCACATGAGCGCGGGCGACTCGCCGGCGGCGCTGGCCGAGCTCCGCAAGGCCGTCGACCTGAACCCGCAGCTGCCGGTCGCCAACGGCATGCTCGGCCGCGCCCTGCTCCGCAACGGCGAGCACGAAGCGGCGCATCGCGCCTTCCTCCGCGAGCTGGAGCTCAACCCGGACGACTTCGACACCAACCTGCAGGTCGGCGAGCTGAAGAAGCGCGACCAGCAGTTCGACGACGCCAGGATTTACATCGAGCGCGCGCTGCGGATGCGCCCCGAAGACGCTTCGGCCCGCTTCGCGCTGGCCGGCGTGCTCGTGTCCAAGGGCGAGAACGAGAAGGCGCGCGAGCTGCTCGAAGCCGTGGTCGCCGCCGAGCCGAAGTACATCGAGGCCTGCACCCAGCTGGCGCTGGTCTACTACCGCCTCAACCGCAAAGAAGACGGCGATCGGATGCGGGCCCGCGTCCAGGAGCTGAACGCGGAAGCCCAGGCCCGGCAGCCCGGCGCGCAGCCGCCAAAGCCGTAAGGCCCCGTCCCTGACGGGCCCTAAGTCGCGCCGGCGTCCGTTCGCGTTTGCGGGCCGTGGCTATCTGCGCTCGTTGCGCCAGATGTCGGCCCAGGCGTCGAGCCCCTTGCCCAGCGCGAACGAGCCCACGACGATGTCGGGCTTGCCGTCGCCGTCGACGTCGCCGATGTCGAGCGACGCGTGCGTGCGGCGAGCCGGACTCGAGCGTGTGGCGCTCGAACCGGCCGCGGCGCCGTCTGTTCCAGCCACACCAGCGAGGCCAGCCGCGGCGACGCTTCGCCGCTGACGAAGGCCGAGGCGACGATGTCGAGATCGCCGTCGCCGTCGAGGTCGGTCGCCTGCGCCCGCTGCGCGCCCGGCAGGGTGGCGAGCTGGTGCGCGGTGAACGGGAACGCCCCGGTGTTCTCGAGCCAGATCACGCCGTGGTACGGCTTGAGCACGAAGTCGTCGAAGGTGTCGCCGTGGGTCAGGAGGATGTCCATGTCGCCGTCCTTGTCGAGATCGACGAGGTCGATGCCCGACGAGCCCCAGTTCGGGTGCGGCGCCTCGTAGACGACCTGCGGCGTGAACGTCAGCCCCTTGCCGGTGTTGACGTAGGCGATCACCGACTCGTGCTGCTGCGCCAGCAGCACGACGAAGTCGGGTCGGCCGTCCTTGTTCAGGTCGACGATGGGGACGTGTATCGCCCCGGTGCGCGGATCGACGACCGTCGGGGTGAACCGCGGCGTCTTCCAGTCGGTGGTCTTGTTCTCGAGGATGCGTGACGTTGCCGGTGGTGCGCCAGCCGAAGCTGCCGACCAGCACGTCGAGATCGCCGTCGCCGTCGAAGTCGGCGGCGCGGGCGTCGGAGGTGCGGGGCAGCCCCTTGGCCAGCGGCGTCGTGACGAACGAGCCGTCGGCGCGGCCGCGCAGCCAGTAGACCGCGCCGTTGGCGTGGTCGGCCGGCTGGAACGAGCCGAGGTCGGCGACGAGGAAGTCGCCACGCCCGTCCTTGTCGAGATCGACGGGCTCGATGTGCGCCGGGTGGCTCAGGCGCGCGATCGGCCGCAGGGCATGCTTGTCCCTGGCCAGGCCCAGCAGGACCGGTCCGGTGCGCATCTCGCTGGCCAGGATGTCGAGCCGCTTGTCGCCGTCGACGTCGTGGAGCCGGACGTTGGAGACGGCGATGGCGCCGGTCGCCGCCGCGCCCTGGATCGCCCGGGTCTCGAACGGGACGGGCACCCGGCTCGGCGCCGGCCAGGCCTCCGGTTCGGGCAGCCGCTCGGGCGCCCTGGCATCGTAGTAGCGCCACAGCCGCAGCCAGTCCGGCGACAGCGGCAGGAAGCTGGTCGCCCCGGCCGGCTCGGGGACGCCTTCCTGGATCAGCATCATGCGGACGATCTCGTCGCGCCACGCCGAGCGCGGCAGGATGTCGGGCGACGGGACCTTGTGGCAGGGGGAGCAGCGAGCCTTGACCTCGTCCTCGGTCGCCACCGGGAGGTCGCTTCGTGCCGGGGCCGGGCCCCCAGCCGGCGGCGGCGCCTGGGTTGCCGCCGGGCCGGCGCTGCCCCGCGCTTGCAGCGCCGCGGCGAACACCACGGCGCCGATCAGGAGGAGGCCGGACGGGCGTCGAAAGACGTGCACGATCCGAGTCTATGCGACCGCCGACGGCGGGTCAGGGTTTCGGCGGCGTACTGGGCTGCCCGCCGCTGGCCTCGACCGGCTGCCCGGCCTTGAGCTGCTCGAGACGGCTGAACTCGGCCCGCTCGCGCTCGGCGTCGGCGGTGCGGCCGGCCCGCCCGTAGGCGCGGGCGAGCAGGAAGTGGGCCTGCGGGCTGCCGGGCGCCAGCCTGGCGCCGTGCTCGAAGGACGCGATGGCCTGCGGCAGGTCGCCGGTCTCGAACCACACTTGCCCCATCGCGAGGTGGACGGCGAAGTGCTGCGGATCGAGGCGCACCGCCTCCTCGGCGTAGGGCTTCGCCTTCGCCGCCTCGCCGCGCTTGACCAGCTCGAACACGAGCTGCAGGCGGGCCGGCACGTGCCGCGGCGAGATCGCGAGCTCGGCGACGAAGTCGTCGAGCGCCAGGTCCGGCGCCTCCGTCGTGCGGAGCACGCCGCGCGCGTAGTGGACGTTCGGCTCGCGCGGGTACGTCGCCACCAGCTCGTCGAGCAGCGTGGCAGCCTCGGCGAGGCGTCGACCGCCCATCGCGACGGCCGCGCGCCCGGCGAGCTGGATCAGCGGCCGCCTGGCATCGGCGAGGTCGGTCGGCAGGATCGGCAGGCGCAGCAGGTTCAGGCCCAGGGCCTCGGTCGTCTTCGCGCTCTCGACGGTGTCACCGGCCAGCTCGGTCAGCACCGCGTAGCCGACCTCGAACTCGCCGAAGCGCGTCAGCAGCATGCCGGCGTGGTAGGCGACGACGTGCGCGATCTCCGGTGTCTTGCCGATGCCCAGCGCGCGCGCCCGGAGCAGCGTGCGCAGCGCGGTCTCGTGCTGGCCGAGGCCGAATTCGCAGAGGCCCTGCATGCCGACCCCGCCGGCATGCGCCGGTTGACGCCGGACCAGGGCCGCGAAGGCGTCGCGGCACTCGCGGTAGCGCTCGCGCTCGTAGAGCGACGATCCCAGGTACCAGCGGCCTTCGTCCCAGGCGGCGCGAAGCGCGATGCCCCGGCGGTAGAGCGCGATCGCCTCGTCGAGGCGCCCGGCGTCGCGAGCCGCCGCGGCGGCCGCCGACACGGTCGTCGAACGACTGCCGGCGTCGCGGTGCGCGGTGCGCGAAGCTGGCGGCTTGGCTGCTGGCCGGTTCGCGGCGCAGGATCGCCTGTCCGACGAGGCGGCCAGCGCCAGCGGCAGCCAGGGCGCGCCGATCACGGCTGGCGGCCCGCGCTCGCCGGCGCCGGCTGCGAGGGGAGGATCGCCAGCGGCTCGCGGCGCTCGATCGTCTGGCCGGTGGTCTCGTCGGTCACCTTCAGCACCAGCTCGTAGTCGCCGCTCGGGAGCCCGGCCAGGCCGAGGCCGGCGAAGCGGCTCGGCGCCCCGCCTTTGCTCGCGATCAGTCCCGGCGCGAGCTGTTTCACGACCGCGCCGCCCGGTCCGATCGAGCTGATGCGAGCCGAGGACGCGCGGCGCGCCGGAGGCATCCTTGCCGGCGCCGAGGACCGTGAACTGGTAGTAGAGCGTCGAGCCGGCGGGGAACGTGCGGCGCGCGATCAGCACCGGCCGGGGCGGCGCCTGCGAGCCGAACGACGGCGCCTCGATGGCGTCGGTGAGGATCGGCGAGGTGATGCGCAGGCCGGTCAGCGGCGGCACGTCGAAGTCGTGCGTGACGCTGCCGATGCGGCCGCTGGTGGCGTCGCGCACGGCGACACGGGCCTGGTAGCGGCCCGGCTTCAGGTGGAACTCCTGCGACAGCGGATGCCAGGAGTCGGGGCCGAAGCGCGTCGTCTCCGGGAACGACATCTCGACCTTGCGCTCGTAACGCTCGGTCGCGTTGGTGCCGAGCTCGGTGGTCAGCATCCGCAGGTCGAGCACGTCGGTCAGCTTGCCGCCGGCGCGGCCGAACGCGAAGGCGCGCAGGTCCGCTTCGACGACCAGCATCACCGATGCCTTGTCCGTCGCGGCGTCGGCAAACGCCAGGCTGGCCACCCGCAGCGGGATGGCGCCGAGCTCGTACGGTGATTCGGCGGCACGGTCGATGGCGTCGACGCCGTCGCTGAATCTCGGCGGCGTGGACGCCTTGCCCGCGCCCGTGCCGTCGCGGCCTGGGCGGACGAGCCAGGGCCGATCCCGCCGGCGTAATAGCCGCGGCGTGCCCGCACCGTCACGTCCGGCCGCGTCACCTTGACCTCCAACCGTCGGAACGCGCCCGGCCTGGCGCTCCGATCCGGCTGGAAGCCGAGGAGGTAGTAGACGCGCGACTCGTCGCCGATGCGCTGCAGGGCCCGGCCGAGGTCGTTCTGGTTGCGCACCGAGAAGCCGCCGGTGTTCTGGGCAATCTCGGCGGCGCCCTCCGCCCCGAGCGTGATCTCGGCGTTGGCGGCGCCGATGTCGCGCGAGTCGAGCGGACGCCCGGTCTGCTGCGCCTGCGCCGAGCCGACGCTCGACACCAGCCCGCGCGCATCGACGAAATAGACGGCGACGTTGGCGCGCCGCGCCGCCTCGATCGCGCGCTTGGCCTCGATGCGCTCCTGGTCGGCGATGAACCCCGGTGACAGCATCACCACGGCCTTGCGGCCGCGCACGGCGGTGAGCCCCTCGATGGTGCGCTCGAGCGCCTGCAGCGTCGCGATGTTGCGCGCCGCCGCCTGCTGGTAGAGGCTGGCCGCGCGCATCAGGATGTCCTGCGAGATGATGCCGATCTGGCCGCCGCGGTTCTCCGGCCGGAAGCCCTGACTGGTCGCCAGATTCTCGGCCTCACGGCCGTTGACGCGCAGGTTGCTCCAGCGGCGATTGACCTGGTCGGCGACCACTTCGTCGCTGAAGCCGTTGATCCGGTAGGCCTCGTAGTCGCTCATCGTGTCCGGCGACGGATCGGGCAGGTAGAGGCCGCGTAAGCCGGCGACGACGCGCATCAGCTCGGGTCGTCCGCTCGGCATCCGCGCGTGCCAGCGCAGCGCGTTGCCGGGCGCGACCAGCGACACCAGGTCGCCGGGCTGCAGCTCGCGCTCGAGGAACTGGGTCAGCGCCGTCTTCGCCCGGTCGCCCTCGGCCTGGGTCAGGTGGACGTCGTCGAAGAAGAGCACGAACGCCCGCCCCGGCACCTCGCCGATGCCGGCGTTGGTGCTGTAGGCGTAGCGGCTGGCCGTGGGTGCTCCGCCGCCGGCCGGCGCGGCGACCGCCACCGTCTGGAAGAGCGAGACGGCCTGGGCGCGCCCTTCGTCGCGGACCTCGAAGTCGGCCGCGGTGAGGTCGGTCACCGGCGTGCCGCTCCGGTCGACGACCACGGCGTCGACGATGACGAGATCCGCGCCGGTCCGGAACGCCGGCGGATCGGCCGCGGCGGGCGATTGCGGCGGCGGCTGCTGCGCGACCGCCAGCGCCGTCAGCGCAGCGGTGCAGGCCAGCACGAGGCCGGCGTGCCGGAGTATGCCGGGCTGGCCGGCGCGCTGGTCGCCGGCGGCCCGCGGCTGCGGTGTGGTCATCGGATCCAGCCTACTGCACCACCGTGAAGGTCGTCCGCGTCTCGTCCTGCGACCCGCCTTGCCGCGCGATGGCCCGCAGCTCGTAGGTGCCGGGCGCGAAGCCCTCGGCCGGGAACGTCGCGACGCAGGTGATCCGGCCGTCGGCGTCGGGGGCGTCGAGGGCCGGCGTCGAGCGGCCGACGATGGTCGATCCCTGGGCGAACTCGATGGTCAGGCTCGGCGGATCGGCTCATCGCCTTGTCGGGATACAGGACGACGAACGCCGAGATCTGGCTGTTGGTCGCCTTCGAGATCGGCGTGGCCAGGCCGGGGACGATCCGCATCGGTCCCTGGCGGAACGGATCCTCGACGGCGTCCGGCTCCGTCGCTGGCCTTGTCGATGCGCTTCACGACCGCGGCCGTGCTGACGTCGATGCCCGGCGCTTCCGGGAACACCCGTACCGGCAGCTGCCGGACGCTGCTGTGCTGGGCCAGCTGATCGCGGACCACCGTGGTCACCGTGTAGCGACCGGGAGGGAGCCAGAACTGCTGCTTGAACAGGAGCGTTGCCGCGCTTCAGGGCCGGCAGCGTTGGCCAGCGGGCCTTCGAGCGGGTAGGTGTTGCTGATGCGCTCGACGACGGTGCCGGCGGCGTCCTTGATCAGGGCCATGACGGCGAGGTGCGCGCGGTAGCGTTTCGCCTTCGTGTCTTCCTGCGACCGACGAGGGCCGCCGATCTGCACCTCCGCCACCAGCGTGAACTGGCGGCCGCGCGGCGTCTCGTGGAAGCGGAAGACGCCGGCGTCGAAGTCGAATGCGTGTAGGGCACCGGCGTCGCGGCTGCGGCGGCCAGCAGCGGCAGCTCGTAGGGCAGCAGCGGCGTCGCGTCGTCGGCCGGCAGCGCGAAGTAGCCGCTGCGCGAGGTCACGTCGACGCCCTTGCGCGCCACCTTGACGTCGATCTTGCGGAAGCGACCCGTCGGCCTCGCCGCTCTTCGGCGCGTAGGCGATCTCGTAGTAGCTCGACGAGATCCGAGGTGACGCGGTCGAGCCCCTTGCCGAGATCGTTGGAGTTGGCGATGAGCGCGCCGCCGGTGCTCTCGGCCAGCTCGCGCAGCACCGACTGCGTACTCGACGTGAAGGCCGACAGCACGAGGTCGTCGTTCTGCACCTCGTCCATCGACGTGCCGCCGGCGCCGCGCTTGGCCATCGCCTGCTGGCTGACCCGGCCGGCCTTGTCGAGCGCCGCTCCGGCCGCGGCCAGGTCGCGCCCGGTGTCGAGCCCGCGGGCATCGATCGCGTAGATGCTGACGTTGGCGCGGTTGGCCTCGCTGATGGTGGCCTTGAAGATCTCCTCGACCGAGCTGGGCACCGGCATGCCCTTCCGAGAACAACAGGATGGCCTTGCGGCCCTCGAGGCCGCCCTGCGCCTTGGCCAGCGCCATCAGCGGATAGAACGTCGCGTGGCCGCGCTGCGCCGTCTCGATGGTGTTCGTCAGGGCCTCCATGCGCGCGATCGTCTCGCGCATCTGCTGCGCGGCGGCGTCGGCGCCGGCTGCCGCCGGACTCGACGCGGCTCCGCCTCCCGCCTGCCCGTACTGCACCGCGCCCTGCTGTTCGCGGCTCGCCCCGGGCAGCGGCGCGGCGTCCTCGCGAGCGACCGCGGACGTCCCGCGTTCGACGGCGGCGGCGAGGCGGGCCGGATCGCGGGTGAAGTCCTGCAGCATGTGCAGCCGGTTGTCGAGCGAGAAGACGGCGACCCACTGGCCGGCCGGCAGCGGCTTCTTCAGGTAGTCCTGCGCCGCCTTGTGCGCCAGCCGGCGCGCGTTCTGGCTCAGATGATCGAACACCAGCGAGACGAGCGTGACCCGCCGCAGCGGATCGGGCTGGATGACGCCGGAGACCGGTGCCGTCAGGCCGGCGTCCGCCGGCGCGCCGTCGATCAGGCGGAACGACTTCACCTCGCGCGGCGCGCCGTCCTCGAGCACCGTGATCTCGTCCTGCCGCAGGTCGCGGATCGGGCCGCCCGCGCTTGTCGCGGACGACGATGTCGAGCAGCACCGCGGTCGTGCCGGTGCGGAACACCGGCGTCGGTTGCGTCTGGATGGGCGGACTCTGGTCCGCCTCGAGGCCGGGCGAACCGGTGACTACGGCGAGCAGGACGCCGACAACGACGCCAAGATTCGCTGCGCATCGCACGTCAGGCCTCCGGTTCCTGGAAGACATCGAGGCCTCTGCCGCGCGCCGCAGAGCGCGATCCAGCGTCCACAGCGGCGTGTCGCTCAGGGTGGCCGCTGCGAGCAGATGCGCGTCCACCCAGCCGAGCCCGGTCCCGGCCAGGCCCTGTCGCTCGACCAAGGCCATCACTTCCTGGTGGCGCGCCGTCAGCACGCGCGGCAACGCCTCGAGCAGACGCAGCGTGGTCGATCGCCTCGGCATGGTCCCGCACGCCAGCTCACCAATGACGAATGGGTGCGCCGCCACTCGGCCGAGCTCGAGTGCCGCTGACAGCCGGCCGTTGCCCCGTCGCCAGTGGTCGATCCACACCGACGTATCGACCAGCGTCACGGTCGAGTGCTCCGAGCGCTTCGACGCCGCCTGCCGGCGGAGGCCTTGGGCACCGATCCCCCGAGCTTGGCGAGCCGGCGCCCGGCCTCACGCGCGATCAGCGATCGCAACGCCTCGTGCAGGACCTGAGTCTTTTCGTCGATGCCGCTCAGGGCCATCGCTTCGGCCATCAGCGCGTCATCGAGATTCAACGTCGTTCGCATATGCATCAGTCTGCACGATCGATGCAGACATATCAACGCAGTGGCGGTTCCTGAGCCGGCGCATTCGGCGCGACGGCCCCGGGCTGCTTCGCCTGGATCTCCTTGTTCAGCCGATCGACGATGGCCCGCTCGCGATCGCCATCCTCGCGGCGCTTCAACCGGTAGTAGACGGTGGCCAGCGTCACGTGCGCCTCGAGGAACTCCGGCGCTTCCTTGACGATCGCCTCGAGCACCGGCAGCGCCCGCTCGGTCTCGCCGCGCGACACGTAGATCGTGACGATCTGGTAGCGCACGCCGGGATCGCCGGGCCGCACCCCGAGGGCGCGCTCGAAGTGCACCATCGCCTGGTCGAAGGCCTGGTCTTCCTTCAGCAGCACGCCCATGTAGAGCTGGGCGTCGAAGTCGAGCGGGTTGCGGGCGAGCTCGGCCTCGAACTCGGCCTGGGCGCGATCGCGGTTGCCGGTCTCGAGCAGGGCCCGTCCGTAGAGCGAGTGGACGCTGGGCAGCTCGGGGTTCAGGGCGACCGCCTTGCCCAGCTCCTCGAGGCCGCCGGCCAGGTCGCCGCCGCTGCGCTTGGCCATGCCGAGCATCAGGTGCGCTTCCGCCGACTCGCCGCGCTTCAGGATGCGGTCGACGAGCGCGCCGCCCCTGGTCAGATCCTTCTCCTGCAGATAGGCCAGGCCGAGCATGTAGGCGAGTGCGAGGTCGTCCTGGCGCGTCGGCTCGATCGGCGCCAGCAGCGCGATGACGGTCTTCGGCGCGCCCATCCGCAGGTGGCAGTCGGCTTCGAGATAGCGCGCCTGCAGGTTGTCCGGTTCGGCGGTCCGCACTGCCGCCAGCTCGGTGACGGCGTCGCCGTAGCGAGCCGCCTTGTAGAGCGCGATGCCGAGGTTCAGCCGGATGCGGTGCTGCTGCGGGTCGATCTTCAGCGCGGCACGATAGGCGTCGATGGCCTCCTCGTAGCGTCCGAGCTGCGCCAGCACGACGCCGAGGTTGGACCGCGCGGCGACGTGCGACGGCTGCGCCTTCAGCAGCTCGCGGTAGGCGGCGGCGGCGCCCTCGCGATCGCCGGCCTCCTGCAGCGCGACCGCGCGCGCGTAGGCGTCCGCGCCGGCGGGCGCCTGTGCCGCCCGCTGCGCAGCAGCGCCGGACGCCTGTCCGCCCGCCGCCAGCATCGCCATGAGGATCGCCGGCGCGAGGCGCGCGGGCGCCTGGCCGCCCGGGCCAGCACGCAGCGCGGAGGAAGCCGTGGAGGTCACCACGTCCATCCTAGACAGAAAAGGCCCGGCCGGAGCCGAGCCTTTATCGAGAGTGTGACGACTCCGGAGTCCTTCGACTCCGGAGTCGCTGAGCGCGCTAGAAATACATCTTGAACGCGAGCTGGACGATACGGCGGCCGAACTTGTTGTCGCGCGGCAGCACGCCGAACTGCGTGTTCGACAGCTGGCCGTTGGTGAACTGCAGCTTCAGGTTCTCGTTGTCGTCGAAGAACCGCTGCGGGTGGTTGAACACGTTGGTGAACGACGCGCGGAACTGGAACTTCCGCGACCCGCCCATCGGGAAGTTCTTGAACACCGCGAAGTCGTGGTTCGTGTAGGCCGGCCCGCGCAGGTCCGGGAAGATGTAGTTCCCGTTCGAGCCCGGCGTCGGCAGCGCGAAGCAGCTCGGGTTGAGCACCTGGTCGCCGCTGAGGCCCTGGCGCGGATCGCAGGTCAGCACCGGCATCGCCGAGATGTCCGGCGACCCGGTCAGGAACGTGCTGTTGGCGATGGCTTCGCCGTTGGCGGCCGTGCCGGCGATGCCGAAGTTGACGCCGGTCGAGGCCAGCGGCTGCAGCGGCGCGCCGCTGATGTAGGTCGAGACGCCGGTGAACTGCCAGCCGCCGAGCAGCGCCTTCTTGAGCGCCGCCGCGTCGTCCAGGTTCGGGAACAGGTAGCTGTAGCCGATGTTCAGCACGTGGGCCCGGTCGTAGCCGAGGACGCCGTAGGCCGAGTCGCGGATGTCGCCGGCCGGCTGCGTCGTCGCGCCCTGGCCGCCGCCGCGGATGCCGAGCGCCTTCGACCACGTGTAGGACGCCGTGTAGCTGAACTTCGAGCTCGACCGGCTGAGCAGCATCTGCAGCGCGTTGTAGTTCTGGTAGTGCGTGTGCTGCGACACCGGCAGGCCGCCGAACTCCCGGTACGGCCGGTAGTTGTTCGGGTCGCCGGTCGGGTCGTTGAGCATCGCGCCGAGCGGCACGTTGTTCAGGTTGTTGATGCCGTCGTTCAGCAGCCGATCGCTCTTGCTGCCGACGTAGCCGGCCTCGATCGTCATCTGGTACGGCAGCCGGCGCTGCACGGTGAAGCTCCAGCTCTGGGTCCGCGGCTGCCGGTTGTCGGTGGCCAGGATGGCGCCGCTGATGCTCGGCTGCGTGTTCGGGTTGACGTTCGGCACGTTGCGGAGCAGCGGGCTGCCGCCGACGTTGGTGAACGTCACGCCGTAGGGCAGGTCGATGAAGCCCGAGTACGGCCCCTGCGCGTCGTGGAAGTTGAACAGGCCGTAGCCGCCGCGGAGCAGCGTCTCGCCGTTGCCCGACAGGTCGTAGGCGAAGCCGACGCGCGGCGCGAACAGCAGCGCTCTTCACCTCGACGCCGGACGTCGGGATGTCCGAGTCGATGTCCGTCCAGGTCAGGCCGCGGAACTGCGTGCCGGCCGCCTGCGAGTTGTAGAGGGCGGGATCGAACACGGCCATGCCGACGCCGTTGCGCTCGTACCAGCCGCCCAGGTGCGACAGGCGGAGGCCGCCGTCGATCGGTCAGCCGGTTCGAGGCCTTCCAGCTGTCCTGGATGTAGCCCTCGAAGATGTTGTAGGCCATGTCGCGGACGATGTTCGGCGACTGCTCGCCGTACTCGGCGAGCTGGCCGATCAGCGCGTCGGCGAAGTAGTTGCCGGTGCTGCCGGTCGCGCCGGCGCCGAACGCCAGACGTCCGTTCGAGTCGCCGTTGCCCGGCTGGCTGTTGTTGACCCACTCGTAGTAGGCGCCGGCCTTCATCGTGTGCGCGCCGGCGACCTTGGTCACGCTCTGCGGCGCCGGAGATCAGCCACTTCTTGGCGAACAGGACCGGATCGAAGCCGCCCGGGTTGAACATCGTCGGCCCGTTGCCCCAGCCGGTCAGCGACGGGATCTGGTCGAGGCCGCTGTCGTAGATGCCGGGGTTGGTGTAGCCGAGCGCCGAGCGCGACACCCGGCTCGGATCCGCCAGCTTGTTCGGGAAGTCGATGTAGGTCGCGGCGAACGTCGACTCGGTGGTCAGCGACGGCCCGAAGACGTGGGTCAGGCTGGTCGTGGCCGAGTGCGAGCGGTTGGGCGCCGTCACCGCCGTCGGGTAGGGCACCTGGTTGGCGTTGCGCCACCACAGGCCGACCGGGAAGTTCTGCGTCTCGGACTGCAGGTTGTAGCGGGCGAAGATGCGGGTGTTGTCGCTGACGTTGACGTCGACGCGCGATCAGCCACTGCTGCATGTTCTGGTCGAGCTCGATGCTCTCGACGTAGTTGTAGCCGCCGGTCTGCGCCGGATCGGCGTTCGGCCGCGGCAGCAGGCGCAGCATGACCTGGCCGTTCGGGTCGATCTGGTTGGCCGGGACGCGCCCGTTCACCAGGTTGTTCGGCACCGTGCTGACGTAGCGAGTTGTTCAGGCCCGAGAACGACGACGTGTTCGAGAAGTCGCCGTTGAGCATCGCGTCGGTCGGCACCCACGACTGCAGGATGCCGGTGTCGAGGCGCTGCTTGTAGAACTCGTAGCCGGTGAAGAAGAAGACCTTGTTGCGGTCCTTGTTGAAGCTGGTGCCCGGGAATGACCAGCGGGCCGCCGAGGTTGAAGCCGGGATAGGCGTACTTGTTCTTCGGCTTGTTCTCGGCGCCGGGCTCGGTGCTGAACTTGTTCAGGCGCCACTCGTTGGAGTTCATCCGGTAGTCGCGCAGGTAGATGTAGCCCATGCCGTGGAAGTCACGGCCGCCGGCCTTGCTGATGACGTCGATGGTGATCGGGCCCTTGGCGTGCTCGGCGCCGTAGTTCGACTGCAGCACCTTGAACTCGCCGACCATGTCGGGGTTCGGGTTGACCGAGGTCGCGCAGTTGCAGCCGGGGTCGGAGGCGTGGGCGCCGTCGATGACGATGTCGAGGGCGTCGGCGCGGGTGCCGTTGCCCGAGAAGTTGCCGACCGCGCTCTGCTTGCCGCCGTCGCCGTTGCCGTTGATGCCGATGACTTCGCCGTTGTAGCCCGGGTTGTTGCTGGTGCTGCCCGAGATGGGCGTCATGCCCGGCAGGAGCTTGAGCAGCTCGCCGGTGCTGCGGCCGACCATCGGGACGTTCTGGATCTGTTCGGAGGTCAGTCGGGCGCTCTTCTCGCCGGAGTCGACCGGCGCGATCTCGGGACGCGACGTCACCGAGATCACTTCCTCGACGCCGCCGACCTTGAGCGTGATGCCGGTCACCGTGCGGCGCTGACCGAGCAGCATCACGATGTCCGTCGCTTCCCACGCCGTGAAGCCGGAGAGCTCGACGCGCACGCCATACGTGGCCGCCGGCACCGAGGCGAAGACGAACACGCCTTCGCTGTTGGTGACCGTGCGCTGCACGGTCTTCGAGTCCTGGTTGGTGAGCGTGACGTCGGCGCCGGGCAGCATGCCGCCCTGGGCGTCCGCGACCGTGCCCGAAATCGATCCCGTGAGTGACTGCGCACGGGTGAGGGAAGGCAGACCGAGCGCCAGCACCATCGCCGACGCGAGTACCAGGACCCGACGACCAAGAGTCATGTGCACCTGCTCCTTCGGAGGCAGAGTCCGAACGGCAACCGATGCCGAATCAGCCCGAAAAACTTGCGAGAACGGCGAGAATCATACGTCCGACCTAGCCCAAATCAACTACCGTAATTTATGGATGGGCTAGTGCATTTGAGGCGACTCGCCTTCGTTTGAAGCGTGCACAAAATGAGGCCGTGGTCTGCTGTCGCCCCGGTTGCCCAGCCCGTGTCTGAGCCGTCCGTCCCTTCGTCATCCCCGCGGCACGACGAGTCGCAGCGCATCGGCCGGTTCGGCCCTGGCGCGGCTCGCCATCGGCCTGGCGGTGGCGGTGCTGGTGATCGTCGGCTTCAGCCTCTACGCGGCGCGCGAGATCCGGACGCTGCGCGACGAACAGGCGGCGACCTCCGAGCGCAACCGCCTCGACACGCTGCAGATCGTCCGCATCCAGCAGAACCTGTCGAGCGTCGCCGGCGCGCTGCGCGACATGCTCGGCGGCACCGAGCCCTACCCGCTGGCGGCGTGGGCCAACACCTTCGCCCGGCTGCGCATCGACCTCGAGCAGGCGCTGGCGCGGGAGCGGGAGCTGGCGCCGGCCGGTCGCCTCACGGCTGAGCAGGCCCGGCTGGACGAGGCCAACGGCCGCTTCTGGGAGGCGGTGGATCGGGCGTTCGCGACCGCCACGGCGAACGGCGGCGGACCTGCGGCCGAGTCGGCTGGGGCCGCGATCATCCGCGGCGAGGCCAGCGCCCGCCACGCCGAGCTGGTGACGCTCGTCTCGCAGCTGGTCATCCACAACACGCGGATGGACGAGGCGTCCGCGGCGCGCGGGCGCGATGTCTACGACCAGGTGGCGCGGCAGATCTACCTCCTCGCCGCCGTCCTCGTCGCCGGCGTCGTCGTCGGCGGCGCCATCCTGCTGCGCAACACGCGGCGGACGTTCGAGACGGTGCAGGGCCTGGCCGCCGAGCGGCGGGCGCTGTCGTGGCGCATGCTGACGCATGCAGGAGACGCTGCAGACCGAGTTCGCCCGCGAGCTGCACGACGAGTTCGGCCAGATCCTCACCGCCATCGGCATGATGCTCGGCCGGGTCCGCCGCAAGGCGACGTCCACGGATCGAGGAGGCCGTCGATGGCGCCGTTCGTGGCCGATCTGGAGGAGGCGCAGCAGGTGACGCAGCGGACGCTCGATCGCGTCCGCACCAAGTCGCGCCTGCTGCATCCGGTGATCCTCGACGACTTCGGCCTGCAGCAGGCGGTGGCCTGGTACACCGACGAGTTCGCGCGGCAGCACGGCATCGACACGCGCTTCGAGCCGGACGGCGACCTCGCCGGCCTGCCGCCCGACGTCGCCGACGCATCTCTATCGCATCGTCCAGGAATCGCTGACCAACGTCGCCCGGCACGCCGAGGCGTCGCAGGTGCTGGTGCGCTTGACCCGCGACGCCGACGGCATCGAGCTGACCGTCGCCGACGACGGCAAGGGCCCGCCGCCGCTCAGCCCGGCGCGCGGGCCGAACGAGGGCCCGGGCGGCATCGGCATCACCAGCATGCGGGAGCGGGCGGCGCTGATGGGCGGCACGTTCGAGGCCGGCCGCGGTCCCCGCGGCGGCCTGCACGTCGTCGTCTGGGTGCCGCTGGCGCCGCCGCCGCTCCGAGCCGGGCTCCGAGCCCGGCTCGGACCCGAGCTCGTCGCAGGATCGCTCGCATCCGCACGGAACGGAGTACGCTGACGACACCATGGCTGAAGGATCGGGCATCCGCGTCGTCCTGTCGGACGATCACGCCCTCGTGCGCCAGGGCTTCCGGCGCATCCTCGAGGACGAGCCCGGCATCACCGTCGTCGGCCGAGGGCGGCACCGGCGCGCAAGCCGTGGAGCTGGCGAAGACGCACAAGCCGGACGTCGTCGTGCTCGACATGGCGATGCCCGACATGAACGGCGTCCAGGCGGCGCGGATGATCCTGCGCGAGCGGCCGCAGACGCGCGTGCTGATCCTCAGCATGTACGCCGACGAGCAGTACGTCCGCAGCGCGCTCGACGCCGGCGTCGCCGGCTACATCCTGAAGAACGCGCTCGACAACGACCTGACGCGCGCGGTGCGGGCGGTCGCCGCCGGCCAGCAGTACCTGAGCCCGGAGCTGTCGGCGATCGTCATCAAGGCGCTGCAGGGCAAGGGCGAGTCCGACGATCCCTGGGATCAGCTGACCGAGCGCGAGAAGCAGGTGCTGCAGCTCATCGCGCACGGCAAGTCGAACAAGGAAATCGCGGTCGTGCTCGGGCTGAGCGTCAACACCGTGGCCGTGCACCGCGCCAACCTGATGAGCACGCTCAAGGTGCACAAGGCCGCCGAGCTCGTGCTCTACGCGGTGAAGAAGGGCCTCGTCGTCACCGGGTGACCGCGATGCGCAATGCCGCCGTGGCGGTCGGCGTCGCGGCGCTCGGCGCGCTCGCGGCCGTCCAGGCGCAGCAAGCGCGGCCCGGCGCCGGCCGTGCGGCTGACCGACGTGAGCGCGGCGTCCGGCCTCGCCGTGACCCACGCCAACGGCGCGACCGGCCGGAAGTACCTGCCCGAGACGATGGGCTCGGGCGCGGCGTTCGTCGACGTCGACGGCGACGGCGACCAGGATCTGATCGTCGTGTCCGGCGTCTGGACGGCCGGATCCGCCTACGCACGTCTCTTCAAGAACGATGGCCGCGGCCGCTTCGTCGAAGCGACGGCGGGCTCGGGGCTGGACATTCCGCCTTCGCGGCCTTCGGCCGCGTCGGCGCGACAGGCCGCCGAGCCGGCCGGCCTGGACTACGGCATGGGCATCGCCGCCGGCGACTACGACAACGACGGCGCGGCCGATCTCCTGCTCACGGCGGTCGGCCACAGCCGCCTGTTCCGCAACCTCGGCGGCGGCCGCTTCGCCGACGTCTCGGCGAAGGCCGGCCTCGGCAGCCGGCGCGCGTTCAGCACGTCGGCGATGTGGTTCGACTACGACAAGGACGGCCGGCTCGATCTGCTGATCTGCAACTACGTCCAGTGGACGCCGCAGAGCGACATCTTCTGCAGCGCCGACGGCAAGACCAAGAGCTACTGCACGCCCGAGGCCTATCGCGGCAGCACGTCGTGGCTCTATCGCAACAAGGGCGACGGCACGTTCGAGGACGTCACCGCCAAGGCCGGCTTCTTCGACGTGACCTCGAAGTCGCTCGGCGTGACGCTGCTCGACTACGACCAGGACGGCTGGCCGGACGTGTTCGTCGCCAACGACACGCAGCCGAACAAGCTCTATCGCAACAACCGCAACGGCACGTTCACCGAGCTGGGGCTGAAGGCCGGCGTGGCGTTCAGCGAAGAGGGCCGGGCGCGCGCCGGCATGGGCGTCGACGCCGCCGACCTCGACGGCTCCGGACGCCCGACCGTCGCCGTCACCAACTTCTCCGGCGAGATGCTGGGGCTGTATCGCGCCGACGTCGACGGCCAGTACGTCGACCGCGCGCCCGGCTCGGACATCGGCCGCGCCACCCGGCAGACGCTCGGCTGGGGCTGCTTCTTCTTCGACGTCGAACCTGGACGGCCAGCTGGATCTGCTCGTCGTCAACGGCCGCCTCGACGCGGCCCGCGTGGCCACCGGCGCACCGGCCGGTGTCGCCGCCGACACGCCGCACCTGTTCCTCAACGCGCGGCGGCCGCTTCACCGACGTCGCGCGCGAGGCCGGCGAGACGTTCGCCACGCCGAAGATGGGCCGCGGCGCCGCCTTCGCCGACATCGACGGCGACGGCGATCTCGACGCCGTGATCACGACGAACGGCGGCCCGGTCGCACCTCTATCGCACCGACCTCGCCGGCCGGCGAACCGCAGCGTGCGGCTGCGCCTGGTCGGCACGACGCTCGAACCGCGACGGCATCGGCGCGCGGGCCACGATCCGCGTCGGCAGGACGTCCGCGTCGCGCGTCGTCCGCACCGGCTCGAGCTATCTGTCGCAGTCGGAGCTGCCGCTGACGTTCGGCCTCGGCACCGCGGCGAAGGCCGACGACGTCACCATCGTCTGGCCGAGCGGCAAGCGCGACGTGCTCGGCGCGCTCGACGCCGGGCAGGAATACACGGTGACCGAAGGCAAGGGCGTCACCGGGACGCGAGCGACCGACGCCCTTGACGGACCAGCGTGCGCGTGGCTAGATCTAGCCATGAAGACCGTCAAGATCGCCGAACTCAAGGATCGGCTGTCGGAGCACCTGCGAGCCGTCGAGCGCGGGACCGTGTCCGAGGTGATCGTCACCGATCGCGATCGTCCGGTCGCCCGCATCGTGCCCATCGACCAGTCGCGACGCGAGTGACGATCCTGCCTCCCGCGGTGCCGTTCGCCGCGGTGCGAGGCAGCCGTCGCAAGCCTGCTGGCTGGACAGATCAGCTCGCTGGAGCTGCTGCTCGAAGAGCGCGGCGACCGGTGAAGGTCTATCTCGACACGTCCGTCCTGCTGCGCATTGTGATGGGCGAGATCGACGCCATCCGGAACTGGGCGGCGATCGAGGCGCCAGTTGCCAGCGTGCTCGTTCGCGTGGAGGCATTGCGGACGATTGACCGGTCGCGGTTGCGTCAATCGCTGAGCGACGACGATGTGTCCGCGCGACGCGCTGATGTGCTCAGGGTGCTCAGCGGCTGTTCCCTCGTCCCGCTCGAACCGCGCATTCTCGAACGAAGCTCGGAGGCGTTCCCGACGGCGCTCGGCACGCTCGACGCCATCCATCTGTCAACCGCGCTGCTCGTTCGCGCCGAGCAGCCGGATCTGACGTTCGCGACACACGATCGGGCGTTGGCCACGGCGGCGCGCGCCGTTGGCTTCCGCGTCCTGGGCGCGCCGGCGTAGAAGGCCAAAGCGATGCGCGTCGCTCCGGATCCAGTGGTCGTCGTTCGTCGTCGGACGCTGCTGCAGGCACTATGCCGCCTCGGGCGGTCTGCGTGGCTGCGGATCCGGCCACTTCGGTTCCGCGGCCGTCGCCGTCGAAGCGGCGACACCAGCATCCGACGGACACCTGCTGTCGCGACCGCCCAAGGACGCCGCCGCCGGTGCCGACCGCGACCGGCGCGCAGCCGCTCGGCCTGGACAGCGGGCGCGACGGCGTCCTCTACATCCCGCCCGGGCTCACCGGGCCGGCGCCGCTGCTCGTGCTGCTGCACGGCGCGACCGGCAGCGCCGCGGGCATCACGCGGCCGCACCGACGCCTTCGCGCTCGCCGACGAGTTGAAGATGGTGATCCTGGCGCCGGACTCACGCGAGCGCACGTGGGACGCGATCCGCGGCCACTTCGGCCCCGACGTCGCGTTCCTCGACAAGGCGCTGGCGAAGGTGTTCGCGACTGGTGCCGATCGATCGCGAAGCGCGTGGCCATCGGCGGCTTCTCGGACGGCGCCAGCTACGCGATCTCGCTCGGCCTGCAGAACGGCGACCTGTTCACGCACGTCGTCGCGTTCTCGCCCGGCTTCTTCGTCGGCAACCAGCGGCGCGGCCGGCCGATCTTCTACGTCTCGCACGGCCAGCGCGACGAGATCCTGTCGTTCGACAACACCGCCGGCCGCATCGTGCCGGAGCTCGAAGCCGCCAACTACAGCGTCCGCTTCAAGGAGTTCGACGGACCGCACACGGTGCCGGCGCCGATCGCGCGCGAGGCCTTCGAGTGGATTGCAGGGAAGCGGGCGCGCTGAGGCCGCCGTCAACGCCCAACCGCCAACCGCCAACTCCAAGGAACTTCCAAGGCCAACTCCCAACCTGCCAGGTTCGTCCCGACGATCCGGCCGCGGTTGGATGTTGGGCGTTGGGAGTTCCTTGGCAGTTGGAGTTGGAAGTTGGTAGTTAGCGCCGTCGCCTACAGGTTGCCCTTCTTCAGTTCGGCCATCAGGTGGTCCGTCGAGCGGACCGCCATCGCCATGATCGTCAGCGTCGGGTTCTGGCAGCCGCCGGACGGGAAGCCGGCGGCGTCCATCACGAACAGGTTCTTGACGTCGTGCGCCTGCTGGAACTGGTTCAGCACCGACTGTCTTCGGATCGCTGCCCATCCGCGCCGTGCCCATCTCGTGGATGCTGTAGCCGGGGATGCGATCCTCGAGCGCGAAGGTGCTGGACGTTCTTGGCGCCCGACGCCTCGAGCATCTCGCCGGCGCTGACCGCCATGTCGCGGATCATCGTCTTCTCGTTCTCGCCCCACGCGATGTCGAAGTGCAGGACGGGGATGCCGAAGACGTCGGTGACGTCCTTGTTCAGCGTGACGCGGTTGTTCTTGTAGGGCAGGCACTCGCCGAACCCGACCAGGTTCATCGTCCACTGGCCGTTCTTGACGGCCTCCTTGTAGGCCTGGCCGAAGCCCGGCGCGCCCATCGCGAAGTTGAGCGCGCTGCCGCCCTGGAAGCCGTAGCCGCGCAGGAAGTCCTTGTGGCGCTCGCCGTTGGCGGTGTTGCGGAAGCGGATCACGTAGGGCCCGCCCGGCCGGCGCCCGGCGTTCAGGCTCGGCTTGCCCGGCATGTCGGGGAACTCGCCGTTGGCGCCGCCGGCGACCCACATGTGGTCCATCAGGTAGTGGCCGAGCACGCCGCTGGAGTTGGCCAGCCCGTCCGGCGCCGAGTTCATCAGGATGCGCGTCGACTCGAGCGCCTGGGCGCACAGCACGACCGTCTTGGCCCGCACCTCGCGCGTCTCGCGGGTGATCCGATCGACGTAGGTGACGCCGCGCGCCTTGTTGGTCGCCTTGTCCATCAGCACCTGATAGACCATGGCGTTGGGGATGTGCGTGCACTTGCCGGTCTTCAGCGCGTCGGCGACGGTCGTGAAGGCCGAGTTGAAGTAGGAGTGCGTGACGCAGCCGCGCTCGCAGGGGCCGCAGTAGTGGCAGGCCTGGCGGCCGTTGATCGGCTTGGTCAGGTTGGCCATGCGGCCCATCGTCAGGGTGCGGCCGAACTTCGACTTGATCGAGCGTCGCGGACCTTGTCCTCGACGCAGGTCAGCGGCATCGACGGCTGGAACTTGCTGTCGGGCAGCTCAGGCACGTTCTCGACCATGCCGGAGATGCCGACGTAGTCCTCGACCAGCTCGTAGTAGGGAACCGAGATCCTTGTAGTCGAGCGGCCAGTCGGCGCCGGCGCCGTCGAACGAGTAGCCCTTCAGGTCCTGCTGCGAGAAGCGGTAGCTGTGGCGGCCCCACACGTTGGTGCGTCCGCCGGTGACGCGCATCCGGCCCTGCCACGAGAACGGCTTGCCCTTCTCGGTCGTGTACGGCTCGTCGATGTCGTTGCAGAACCAGTCCTGGTTGTACTCGGTGCAGGCGTAGCAGTCCTTCTGCACCGGCCGCGTGCGCCGGATGAGATCGTTGGCGCGGGCCTGGTACTTCAGCTCGTACGGCTGGACGTGCTCGCGGTAGTCGCCGTCCTTCAGCGGCCGGCCGGCGCAGACCAGCGCGACGCGCAGTGCCGGCCTCGCTCATCCGCTTCGCGACCCACCCTCCGGACGCACCCGTTCCGACGACGATGGCATCGTATTCCTGAGGCTGGGCCTGGATCTGCACGCGATCGCTCCTTCTCGACTGGCTCGACCAGAACGAAAAGCTTGTTGGACTGTCTCGCACTATACTGCCGTGAAAGGCCGACCTGCGAAGGAGATCGTGATGAGCGACGACGTGCGCGACGAACCCTCCCTGTCTTCCGGATTCCGCCGAGCCGTCGTCATCGTCAGTGGACGGACCACTTCGCGCTGGAGTCTTCGGTCGACGCGCCGTGCTGCAGTCGCTTGCGACCGGCGTCGGTGCGGCCGTGCTGGCGTCGCCGGCGTCAGCGCACGTGCACCAGGCGGCGGCACCGGCGACGGCGAAGCCGGCTGGCGTCAGCGCCGCGCGTGCGGCGCGCGCCCGCGCTCGTCTTCTTCGACAAGCACGCCTTCGACACGCTCGCGGTGCTCGGCGAACAGATCGTTCCCGGCTCGCGCGCCGCCAAGGTGCCCGAGTTCCTCGATCGGCTGCTCGCCGTCGAATCGACCGACACGCAGAAGCGCGTCATCCAGTCCATCGGCGCCTTCGAGCGCGAGGCGCGCGACGCGCACGGCAAGCCGTGGAAGTCGCTCACGGCGCCGCAGGCGACCGCGATCCTCACCAGGATGTCCGACGCGCCGGCCAGCGAGGCGACCCGCCGCGCCTTCGAGGTCGTCAAGGGCGTGCGTCGCCGAGACCTACTTCGCGACCGAGGCCGGCCTGAAGGAGCTCGGCTGGAATCGCAGCGTGATGTTCGCCTCGCCGATCGCCTGCGGCTAGCCCGCCGCCGATTCGCATGCTCGCCAGACTCGTGCGCGGTGCGGCCGTCGCGGCTGTCGCGATCGCGGCTTGGCCGGAGCCGCGCGCCGCGGCGCAGGCGCCGCGCCCGCGATCACCTTCACCGACGTCACCGCCGCCGCCGGGCATCCGCTTCACCCACGTCAACGGCGCCTTCGGCAAGAAATACCTGCCCGAGACGATGGGCAGCGGCGTCGTGATCTTCGACGCCGACGGCGACGGCGATCAGGATCTGTTCTTCGCCAACGGTCGCAACTGGCCGGGCCAGCCGGCGGCCGGGCTGCCCGGCGTTCTACCAGAACAACGGCACGGGCGGCTTCGTCGAGAGCACGCGCGGCGGCTGGTCTCGCCGTGGCGATGTACGGCATGGGCGGCGCCGCCGCCGACTACGACAACGACGGCGACGTCGACGTGTTTGCCACCGGTCTCGATCGCAACTACCTGTTCCGAAACAACGGCGCCGGCGTGTTCACCGATGCGACTGCCGCGGCCGGGCTGCCGCCGTCCACCGGCTTCGCGACCAGCGCGGCGTTCTTCGACTACGACAAGGACGGCATCCTCGACCTGTTCGTCGTCAACTACGTGACGTGGTCGATTGCCACCGACAAGACCTGCAGCCTGGACGGCACCAACAAGTCGTACTGCACGCCCGAGGCCTACAAGGGCGCCAGCCCGGCGCTCTTCAAGGGCGGCAAGGACGGGCGCTTCACCGACGTGACGAAAGCCGCCGGGCTCGTCGATCCGCAGGCCAAGGCGCTGGGCATCGCGCTCATCGACTACAACGCCGACGGCTGGCTCGACCTGTTCGTGGCCAACGACACGCGGCCGAATCGCCTCTATCGGAACACCGGCAAGGGCGCGTTCGTCGACGAGGCGGTGACTGCCGGCGTGGCCTTCAACGACGCCGGCGTGCCGCGCGCCGGCATGGGCACCGATGCCGCCGACTACGACGGTTCGGGCCGACCCAGCCTGGTCGTCGGCAACTTCACCAACGAGATGATCGCCCTCTACCACAACGAGGGCGACGGCCTCTTCATCGACGAGGCGCCGGGCAACGCGATCGGACAGGCGTCGATGCCGACCCTGACGTTCGCCTGCCTTTTTCTCGACGTCGATCTCGACGGCCGGCCCGACATCCTCGCCGCCAACGGCCACGTGGCCGACGACATCGGCAAGGTGCAGCCCAAGACCCGGCACGCCCAGCCGCCGCACCTGTTCCGCAACCTCGGCGGCAAGCGCTTCGAGGCGATCAGCGGCAGGGTCGGGCCGGCCTTCCAGAAGGCCGTCGTCGCCCGCGGCGCGGCCTACGGCGATCTCGACGGCGATGGCGATCTGGACATCGTCCTGACCGAGAACAACGGGCCGGTCCGCTATCTCCGCAACGACGGCGGCAACCGCCAGCGCGTGGCTGCGCGTGGCGCTGAAGGGCACGAAGTCGAACCGCAGCGGCATCGGCGCGACGCGTGACGGCCACGCTGCCGGGCGGGGCGAAGCGCTGGGCCATGGTCAAGACCGGCTCGAGCTACCTTTCGCAGAGCGAGCTGCCGGTCACGTTCGGCCTGGGCGGCGACGCCCGCGTCGCCGGACTCGAAGTCCGCTGGCCGGGCGGTGGCGTAGATACAATCGGAGCGATCGAGGCCAATCGCACCATCACGATCGTCGAAGGCCAGGGCTTGCTGAAATAGCGGCCGCGCGGCATCGTCCAGCCGCCCGGATCCGCGGCGGGGGATACGTGCCACGATTGATGTTTCTGCTGGCGGCCACGCTGGCCGCGGGCGCCGGCCTGCGGAGCCGGCCGCCAACAGGCGCCGGCCGGCCAACGCCTCGCGCGAAGACGCCTACCGCGCCAACAACGTCGGCGTCGCGCTGCTCGAGCAGTACAACCACGCCGAGGCCGCGGCGAGCTTCCGCAGGGCGCTCGAGATCGCTCCCACGCTCGAGCTCGCCCGGATCAACCTGGCGATCGCGTTGTTCTACGTCCCCGATCTGCCGGCGGCGGCCGCCGCGGCGAAGGAAGCCGCCGCGGCGTCCCCCGACGGCGCCGCAGCCGCACTACATCCTCGGCCTCATCGCCAAGTCCGAGAACCAGGTCGATGTCGCCGATGCCGAGTTCGGCGAAGGTGCTGGCCATCGACGGCACCGACCTCGGCGCGCGCGTCAACCTGGCCCAGCTGCCGATGCAGAAGCGCGAGTACGATCGCGCCCTCGAGCTGCTGCGGCCGGCGGTCGCCGCCGAGCCGTACCACGTCACCGCGCTCTACAACCTCGGCGTCGCGCTGACGCGCGCCGGCAAGGCCGAGGAAGGGCAGCAGGTCGATCGCCCGGTTCCAGGCGCTGCGCGAGGCGGGCTACGGCACGGCGTTCTCGAACAACTATCTCGAACAGGGACGCTACGCCGAAGCGGTCGCGTCGACCGGCGCCGAGGCGGCGCTGGTCGATGCTCGGAGCGGCGCCCGTGACCTTCTCGGTCGGGCCGCTCCTCGGCGCCGCCGGCGCCCGGCGGCGGCGCCGCGCTGGTCGATCTGGACCGCGACGGCGATCTCGATCTGGTCGACGTGCGCGGACGGCTCGGCATCTTCATCAACGAGGCCGGTACGTTCCGCGACGCCTCGGCGGCGCGCGGCGTGGCCGCGCTGGCCATGACGCCGGACCCCGTCACCGTGGTGGCCGGCGACTACGACAACGACGAGCGCGTCGACCTGTTCGTGCTCGGCGGCCGGCCGCACGCGCTGCTGCGGCAGCGGCCGGACGGCACGTTCGAGGACACGACCGCCGCGGCCGGCATTCCCAGCGACCGCCGGTGTCGCACGGTGCCGTGGCCTTCGTCGACGCCGATCACGACGGCGATCTCGACCTCGTGCTCGCCGGCGCCGCGCCGGTGCTGCTGCGCAACAACGGCAACGGCACGTTCGCCGACGTCAGCGCCGCCTCGAAGATCGCGGCCGCCGCCGGCGCTGCGACCGGCCTCGTGCCGACCGACTTCGACAACCGGCGCGACGTCGACCTGCTCGTCGCGCGCGAGTCCGGGGCGCCGGTGCTGTTGAAGAACGTGCGCGACGGCAGCTTCGCCGACGTGTCCGCCGACGTCGGCCTCGCGTCGATCGCCGGGCCGGGACGAATCACGGCCGTCGCCGCCGGCGACGTGAACAAGGACGGCTTCACCGACTTCTTCTTCGGCCGGACCGGCGCGGCCCGGAGCGCTGGCGGCGAGCAACGGCCGCGGCACGTTTCGCCGTCGCCGATGTCGCCGGCACCGACGGCGCCACCGCGGCGCAGTTCGTCGATCTCGACAACGACGGCCTGCTCGATCTCGTCGCGGTCACCGCCGCCGGGCCGATGCAGCTGCGCGGCCTGGGCGTCCGCGGGACGGCCGGCACGACCGCGCTCGGCGTGGGCGTGCCGCCGATGCCGCTGCTGGCGCCGGCGACCGCCGCGCGCCCGTTGCCTTCGGTCAGCGGGGCGACCTGGCTCGCGTCGGGCGATGTGGACGGTGACGGCGACACCGATCTGGTGACGCGCGTCGTCGATGGGCCGGCGCGCGGCCAGCTGGTCGTGCTGCGCAACGACGGCGGCAGCCGGCAGGCGTCGCTGCGCGTGCGGCTCGACGGCAAGGTCAGCAACCGCAGCGCCGTCGGCTCGAAGGTCGAGCTGCGGGCCGGCAGCCTGCGCCAGAAGCTCGAGACGGCGAGCGCGTGGCCGGCCGCCGCGCCGAGCGATCTGCTGTTCGGTCTCGGCGCGCGGCCGTCCGCCGACGTCGTGCGCGTCATCTGGCCGGCGGGCATCGTGCAGGCCGAGCTGGCGCCAGCCGCCGGCCGGTGCCGCTGCGCCGGCTGCCGGGCCTGGTGTCGCCGCGCCTGCGCCGGGCCTGCCGCTGCCGGGCACGGCACGATGACCTTCACCGAGCTCGATCGCAAGCCGTCGTCGTGCCCGTATCTCTTCACCTGGAACGGCGAGCGCTTCGAGTTCATCACCGATTTCATGGGCGGCGGCGAGATGGGCTATCTGCATGCGCCCGGCGTCGTCGGGCATCCCGACCCCGAGGAATACACGCGGATCGACGGCGACCCGGCTGGTGCCGCGCGACGGCCGCTACGAGCTGCGCGTCACCAACGAGCTCGAGGAGACGCTGTTCCTCGATCGGGCGCGGCTGATCGCGGTCGACCATCCGGCGACGGTGCGAGGTCCATCCGCGCGAAGGCGCCTTCGCGCCGCCGTTCCCGGCGTTCCGGCTCTATGCCGCGGCCGGCGCCCGGCCGGTCGCGCGGGCCCGCGACGACGCCGGCCGCGACGTGACCGCGCGGCTGGCCGCCGTCGATCGCCAGTTCGTCGACCGACTTCCGCTCGAGCGGATCCGCGGCTACGCCAGGCCGCACACGCTGACGCTCGATCTGGGCCCGGCGCCGGCCGGTCGCGCGCCGACGCTGCTGCTGCTGACCGGCTGGACCGACTACGCGTTCTCGACCGACAACGTCGCCGCGCACCAGGCGGGGCTGCCGCTCGATCCGCCGTCGCTCCAGGTGCGCGACGCCAGCGGTCGGTGGCAGACCGCGATCGCCGAGATCGGCATCCCGGTCGGCCGGCCGCAGACCGTCGTCGTCGACCTGTCGGCGGTGCGCTTCCACGGCGCGCGCGAAGTCCGCATCGCGACGAGCATGCGCGTCTACTGGGATCGCGCGCAGGTGGCGACGGAGGATCGCGCCGTCCAGCCGCGGCAGACCGCGCTCGATCCGGTGCGCGCCGACCTCGCCTGGCGCGGCTTCTCGGCCGAAGTCACGCCGGACGGCCGCGAGCCGTACGCCTACGACTTCGCCCGGGTGTCGACGACCGTGCCGTGGAAGCTGATGCCGGGACGCTACACGCGCGAGGGCGACGTCCGCGAGCTGCTCCATGCCGCCGACGACTTGTTCGTCGTCTCGCGTCCGGGGGACGCGCTGGCGCTGTCCTTCGACGCCACGGCGATGCCGGTGCTGCCGGCCGGCTGGACGCGCACCTTCCTGCTGCACAGCGTCGGCTACAGCAAGGAGATGGATCCGCACTCCGCCAGCCCGGACGTCGCGTCGCCGCTGCCGTTCCGGACGATGACGCGCTATCCGTATGCCGCGCCGGAGCGGTATCCGGACTCGCCGGCCCACCGCGCCTACCTCGAACGGTGGAACACGCGGGTGGTCGGCCGCACCTTGCCGCCGCTCGAGCTCGCCGCCGATGGCGCCGGGCGGGGTGCGACACCGGCGCCCCGTCCTGCCCGCGCCGACGGGTCCGCCGACATGGGCGGCCGCCGATGAGCGACCGGCTGATCCGCTACGCCGCGGCCGCCTGCCAGACCGACTTCGCCAACCCGATCGATCGCGCCCAGATGCGCGGCAACACCGACCGGATGCTGGCGATGATCGACGCCGCCGTCGGCGGCAGCGCGCCGTTCCTGCCGGTGCGCCTGATCGTCTTTCCGGAGTTCGCCCACGCCGCCCCGGTCTTCGCCACGGTGGCCGAGCTCGCCGAGAAGCTGGCGGTGCCGATCCCCAACGAGCACACCGATCGACTCGTGGCCAAGGCGCGTGAGCACGACGTCTACATCCAGAGCGGCACCATGCTCGAAGCCGATCCGCGCTGGCCGGGGGTCGTCTTCAACACGACCTGCCTGATCGGGCCGACCGGCATCCTGGCCAAGTACCGCAAGGTCAACCCGTGGATCCCGTTCGAGGTCCACGCCAGCCCGCACGACGTGCCGGGCTACGACGAGCCGCTCTTTCCGGTCGTCGACACGCCGATCGGGCGGCTCGGCTGCGCCATCTGCTACGACTGGCTGTTCCCGGAAGCGCTCCGGCAGCTGGCCGCGAACGGGGCCGAGGTCCTGATCCGGGTGTCGGCCTACATGGATCCGTGGGGCGCGACCGAGCCGATGGCCTGGTGGACGGTCATCAACCGGGCCCGCGCCATCGAGAACGTGGCCTACGTCGTCGCCGCCAATCAGGGCGCCAGCCTCCGGCACTATCCGCCGTACTCCTGGCCCGGCGGCAGCCAGGTGGTCGACTTCGACGGCCGGCTGCTGGCCGAAGCCTCGCCCGGCCCGGGCGAGCGCATCGTCGTCGCGCCGATCGATCTGTCCGCGCTGCGCCACGAGCGGGCGACGCGCCGGGGGCACCACATGCTGGCCCACCTTCGCACCGAGGCCTACCCGGTCTACCAGCGTCACATCTATCCGCCGGCCGACGCCGCCACGGCAGCCCCGCCGGCCTTGAGCTACGAAGGGAACCTCGCCCGGATCGACGCCGCCAAGCGCGGGCTGGCGTAGGCGAGAGGCCGCGCAGAGGACGGAAGCACGAGAAGCCGCGCGCGAGCCGACGCGAGCGCGCACGCAAGAGGCCGCGATGCCGGCCCAGACGCGAAGGCCCGGCCCCAGCGATGCTGGAGTCGGGCCTCGTGTCGGCTTGGCGGCGCGGGGGCGCCGGCGCCAAGAGATGCAGCCCGGAGGCTGCGTCCGGCCGGTCCCTCGCGGAGACCGGCCGGACGAGCATCAGAGGTTCAGCTGCATCACGGTGTTGGAGACCGCGGTGCCGCCGAGCACGAGGCAGTTCGCCGTGATGTCCTGCTTGCCACCGGCGACGCGCTCCAGGTCGCTGTCCGACAGCTCGCCCTCGGCCGCCGCGTAGGGGATGATCACGTGCACGGTCTCGGCGGTGTCGGCCACGGCCTTGACCGTCGTCGCGCCCAGCTGCGTGTTCAGCTGCTTCTCGATGGTGCCCTTGGGGTCGCTGAGCAGCGCGGCGCGGTACTTCGGGTTCTCCGACGCGAACTTGCCGACGAGGTCCTGGATCTGGCCGCGGGTCATCTTTTCCATGGTGTGTGCTCTCTCTTCTGGGTAGCGATTCGTTTCGGTTCCCAACCGGTCATCGGTCGGTCACGGCCTCACTAAGAGCAACCGCGGTGCCAAGCGCGGGGGCGACAGAAGCATCAATGAAATCGGCCTGATTCGGCGCGGCTCGAGCCGCAACGCCGGCGGAGATGGGGCTGGGGCTCCACGCGAGCCGGGCCTGGGCTCCAATCGCCGCCATCTTCCCGGCGGCATCGGGCGCAGAGCGCAGCTGCCGGCGTCTGGTGCCGGCGTACAGACGAATGCCCGGCCCAACATCTGTGGGTCCGGGCATTCGGCGGCGCAGAGGCCGCGCTGGCGTCGCCAGGGGCGAGGCCAGGTGGCGGGAGCGTGAGCCCCCGCCGACGGCATCAGAGGTTCAGCTGCATCACGGTGTTCGAAACCGCCGTGCCGCCGAGCACGAGGCAGTTCGCCGTGATGTCCTGCTTGCCGCCGGCAACGCGTTCCAGGTCGGCGTCCGACAGCTCGCCCTCGGCGGCCGCGTGCGGGACGATCACGTGGATGGTGTCCGCCGTGTCGGCCACGGCCTTGACCGTCACCGCGCCCAGCGACGTGTTCAGCTGCTTCTCGATGGTGGCCTTGGGGCTGCTCAGCAGCGCCGCGCGGTACTTCGGGTTCTCCGCCGCGAACTTGCCAACGAGGTCCTGAATCTGTCCGCGCGTCATCTTTTCCGCCATGGTGTGTCTCTCTTCCTTCGTGAAGTCGTGTCGAATCGTTTGCTTTCCGACCGGTCATCGGTCGGTCACGGTCTCTCCAAGAGCAACCACGGTGCCAATCGTGGCAGGCGCCAAACTCTCAATGAATACGGCCTCAATCCCCTCGGTGCGCTCGGCATGACCCGGCGGGGCTGCCGCGGTAGCTCCATTCGGCCGCGTCACGGCTCCAGCCGTTGGCGCTCCCGGACCTCCGGAACGTAGGGCGGGATCGTCGGATCGTCGTGGGGGCCGTCTGGGCGCGCCGGCTCGAGGTAGTAGTGCGCGTTGGTGCACCGCGAGACGGCGCCTGACGCGTCGCGAAAGGCAATCGGGCCGCGCATCCACCCGCCGAGCATCGGTCCGAGCGCGTCGTCACGGATGCGCGGGCTCACGGTGCCCGTGAGTGTGATGGCGTCGGCGTCGACGGCGAACGTCGTGTCACGCTTGCCCATCAACCGGTCGTACTCGTCGGGGGCCGCTCCTGTCACGGTTCCATCCACCACGACCCCAAGGATCGACGAGCTCGCCCGGCGCAGGCGAAACTCCAGCGTGGCCGCGTAGGGAGGCCGGGAGCGACCGACGAGTACGTCGCCCTCCCAATGGAACCAGAGGAACGTCGTCACGAACTTGCCGCCTCGCGGCACGAGTATGGGACTGCAGGCGGGGATCGCCGGATCGTCGCTCAAGTCGTTGCCGATGATCTGGAGATGGTAGCGCTCGGCACTCAGCTCCAGCGGGGTGTCCGTCCGCGACAGGTCGATCATCGATGGCGCGGTCGGTGGCAGGGTGTCACGTCCGCCGTCCCCGCACGCCGCCGCCGGCACGAGGCAGCACCATGCCAGTGCGGCACGCCACGCGCCGCGGCGACGTGACGTCCCCGCACTCATCGCCTGGTCAACTCCAGCGAGCCGCCCCGCAGGAGCGGACACCCGATCGATGGCTCGTACGTACCCGTCATGCGGTTGCCGTCGAGGACCGCGCTGGCGGTGTAGAAGAGGCCGGGGGCGCCGGGGCAGTCTCGCGCCGTCGTCGTCACGTTGAGCGTGAGATCGATGCGTGGAGCGTTGACGGTCCGCGCCAGCACGGCGCCCTGCACGTTGGCCGATGCGTCGGCGAAGGTCAGTGTGAAGGTGCCGGTACCGACGTCACCGGCACCGATCAGCGTCACGGCAAGAAGGCCGGGACCAGCCGAGCGATCGATCACGGTGCCCGCCCAGGCGCCTTCGACGGAAAGCCGTGGCGGTCCGGGACTGGTCGGTGAGCGCTCGTCGCACGCCGTCGACAGGGCGATGCCGATGCAGGTGGCCATCAGGAGCCGGGACCGGCCTGAGGCGCGCGCCGCTGCGGCAAGCCGGGACACGAGGGGTGCCGCGCGTCCATCGGCCAGCTCATGGCCTCCCGCCGGCTGCCGTCTCGAGCACGTCACTATCGAACGCGAACAGCGCATGTGAACCTCCCGCGAAGATCGATGCCACGCCTGCCGCCGGCGGCCAGTCGTACGAGCTGGCCTCGGGATCGAGCCGCCAGCTCTGGGCGCCGGTTTTTCGATCGAGGGCGACGAGGGATCCGTCGGAGTAGGGGATGTAGACGTGGCCGCCGTAGACCCGGACCCTCAGCGCAGCGGCGTCGAGAGGCCCGCCGCTGAACTCCCATTGCTGTCGTCGTGTCCGCATGTCGAAGGCACGGATTGGGCCGTGCAGCGACGTCACCACGAGTTGCTGCTCGATGGATGCCAGGGCCCGGATGTCGCGGGCCGAAGCGCCGTCACGCCGCGACGGCTCCGGGCTCACTGTCCAGACTTGCCGGCCAGACATCGCACCCACGACTTCGACATACCCGTCGGTGCGCGCGACCGCGACGTGCTCGCCGACCAGCACCGGCGGCCCGGCTGCGCCGATGCCGGCGGCAAAGCGACGCGTCCAGCGCCGATGGCCGGTCCGATCGAACGCGACCAGTCCTCCGGTCAACGGACCGTCGAAGGTCGTGAATGTCACCAGCACCAGCTTCCCGATGGTGGCCGGCGCGAACACGGCCCGCCGCTCGCCAGGGACCACCTCGCGCAGCCACGCGAGCGCACCCGTGGCGGCGTCCAGCGCATAGAGCCGGCCCATCGGGGAGCCGGCCACGATCAGGTCGTCGTCGACGCTGCCCAGGAAGACGCCCGGATCATCTCCATCGGGAGCGGTGTAGCGGAAGATCTCCCGGCCTGATGCCCGATCCAGCGCCACGATGCCCGCGTCACCGACGATCACCTGCGATGTCGTCAGCCGCACGACGGTCCCGGTCGGTACGTCGGCGCCGCCGACCGCCGTGCGACTGCGCCACTTGACCGAACCTGTCGCGATGTCGACCGCGACGACCTCGTGATCACGGGTCAGGAAGTAGGCGACGGAGGCGTCCGCCGCCGGTTCTCCCCATCCGGGGAGGGCCACCTGCCATCGCAGGATAGGGGACCGGGTCGCCGAGGCATGCCCCGTCGACACGAACGCCGAGACGCCAAGCCAGGCGACGAGCACGCAGGTCGACGCGGTACGCCATCCCATCGTCTACGACCCTCCTGTCCCCGTCGACCAGATCGACAGGCCCTGTGGCGTGGTGATGTCCACCTGTCCGTCGTTGTGTACGACGAGGATGGCGCCGCGGGCACCAGAGGTGCCGCTGGCCCAGACCGGCGTGCCATTGCTCGCATACACGACGAAGTTGCCATCGACCTGCATCTCGGCGTATCCGGGGCTGCTGAACGCCTGGGTCGACCATCGCGCCCCGCCGGGTCCATAGAGCACCAGATTGCCGTCGGTCTGGTAGGTCAGCGCGAAGCGCCCATCCCGCGACTGCACGGCCTGTCCGGGGTAGAGCCGTGCCCCGGACGTCAGCGTGTCGAGCGAAGGGGTCGGTGGGGTGCCGCCGCCCGGCGGGGTCACCTCGTTGGGAGGCACCGGGCTGCCCCAGAGGCGACCGCCGGTCGCCGTGTTGATGACGATCGCCCCGTTGTTCTGCAGCGACAGGTAGGCGCCGGCGTTGCCATAGGTGTGCGTGTGCCACCGTGCTTCGTTGGCCGTGGTGTAGATGACGAAGTTGCCGTCCGGCTGCATCACCGCGGCGCGTGGCGAGATGCCGTGCGTGCCGGTCCACCACACCGGCACACCGTCGGCGCGGTAGATCACCAGGTTGCCGTCGACCTGGAAGGTCAGTCGATATCGCCTGTCCGGCGACCAGATCTGCTGTCCTGGTGCCAGCTGGCTCCCGCCCGTCAGGACCGAAGGCGATCCGGGTTCGCCGCCCGGCCCTCTCGGCGCAACCCCCATGTGGGTGGTCAGCACCTCGTAGAGGACGGGGATCATCCGCTCGGACTGCTGGATATGCGCCGGCATGTTGGGCTTGGGCACGACCAGCGAGCCGGGCATGACGTGGCTCCACGTCGGGATGAACGTGTCGTTCGGATGGCACGAGCCACCGAACGTCACGGCGTATGGCGTCGGATCCGACACCGCCTGACACCACATCACTTCGTGCAGCGAGAGCAGGAGCGAGGCGCTCAGCATGCGCTGGGCCCGTTCGAGATCGCGAGGGTCACCGGACGCTGCGATGGTGCCGGCCCACACGTCCAGGGTGCCGACGGCGGCCCAGAGAGCGCCGCGGAAGTAGTCCACGTGGTCCGGCGCCAGCGCGCGAAAAGCCCCACCCAGGTTGTAGTCGGGAACGTAGGTGGCGATCGAGACGCGATTCGGGAATCGCGGCGGCCTCACGAGCCAGGTTGGCCGGCGAGTTCAGGCTTTGCATGTACGGCGAGCCGACCTTGTCCTGCGAGAAGACCGGCGCATACAGGTCGAAGCCGGTCGCCGACATCGCGGCGATGCTCGTCGAGACGGTGTCCGCCGCGAACGCCAGCGCTCCCTGAATCACCGAGTAGATCCAGTAGGAGCCTTCGTTCGGGTTGGAGAAGCTGCTCTGGATGTTCAACACGCCGGCGATGATGCTGGAGTTGTACATGCCCCACGCGATGGCGTTGTTCGCGATGGGCGCCCCCTGATTCGGCGAGCTCAGCGTCAGCAGGCCTTTCATGGGCTTGGTCTTGCTCCACTCCCGGGCGACGACACCACCGTTGCTGTGTCCCACCACGGTCGGCACGCCGGGCACGCCAGGAAGCTTGGCGTGCAGCTGCGCTGCCTGCTCCGGGAACACCCTCTGCCAGTCGACCGTCGGGTTGTAGACCGTGACCGCCAGTTGCCGATTGAACCGGGTCTCCGCGGCGGCCCAGGTCGCGCCCTGCGACTTGAAGCCGTGCACGAGCACGAGCGGGGCATCCTGCGCCGCAGCCTGCCAGGGCAGCGCCAGCGCCGTGCCGAGGGCGATGGCGATGACGCCCATCCCGGGGCTCATCGCGCGCCTCCGCGGGTGAGTCGCACGTTGGAGAGCTCGACGTCGACGAGGGCGCGATCGCCGCTCTCCGGCGACAGCCGCTGTTCGCTCTTCATGCGGCGACGGACGAGGCCAACCCCTGGATCCTCCTCGTAGGACAGGACGCTGTGCGACACCAGCGCGCCGTCTCGCGCGACGTTGACCTCCACCGGCACCGACCACGCCGGATCGCTCAGCACTTCGGTCGTGGATCCGTCGACGACGCGCACGAATCGCTCGAGGCCGCGCACCGAGCCCTGCGGTGAACCGAGATCCCGCGCCAGCGCGCTCCGCCGACGGAGGCGCCCCGCGGCCGTGGGCAGCAGATGCTCGACCCACTCTCGCGAGCGCAGGTCGACGGCGGCGACGCTGGCCTCGAGGTTCGGCGCAGCGCCGGTCGACAGGGTCGCCTTGACGGCGTCCGCCGCGGTGCGCACGGCTTCCAGCTCCTTCGGAAGCGTGGTCAGCTGGCGAGCGTGCGGTGCCGGCGGCGCCGTCGGCGGCATGAAGAGCATCCGTCCGTCCGTGCCGAAGATGCGCGCCGGCGATCGCGGGTCGCCGATTTCGATGCGTGACACGGGGACCTTGCGCGATACGGCCAGCGGCCCCTTCGAGGTCTGGATGGTGTCGGGCGAGACCGAGAGCACCGTCATCGTCGTGTTCCACCCGGCGTCGCCGAGCGTGCGCACCCAGCGGTATCGCATCTCCGGGGCCTCGGGGCCCGGTGTGCCGTCGGGTCTGACGAGCCGCCGCCGGATGGTGAGATCGGCGCTGAAGGTGTCCCACGTCGCGGGTGACGGCATGCCAGGGGTGCGTGACGTCAGGTCGGGCACGGCGGGACCGGGTTCCCTCGTCGGTGAGGTGCGGAGCTGGGGCAGTCCGGCCGCGGCCACCGGCCAGGAGACCGGTGTCGCGGCGAGGCTCGCCACGAGTACGACGACGGGTGCGCGCATGGAGTCCTCCTCGGGCCAGTTCGCACCGGCCCGGGTCGTGACCCCTCACGTCCCGCCCGACACGAGTGCAAGCCGGCGGCCAGCACCCGGCGGGGACGCGGCGATGGAGGAAAGTGCGGAGAAAAGCGGCGCGCAGCTCGACGGGCGGCGTTCGGGATCGCAGTTTCTGCGACGCCGCTCGCCAGTCAGATCGCGGAATGTGCGATGGAGGTGCGGGCGCGGCGGGCGGGCGCCGGCCCCGAGCTCCCGCTACCAGTGCGTCAGCGAACCGTCGGGACGCCGATAGATGTTCTGGCGGATGTGCTGCCGGTCTGCTTCCGTGACCTCGCTGACCAGCTTCACCTTGGACAGGTCGAGGGTCACGCCGAGGCCGGGCCGCTGGTTGGTGTAGGCCTTGCCGTCCTTCCAGTCGAGGCACTCGGGGAGGTAGTCGATCGGGCGGCTGCCGTAGTTGTATTCCATCATCAGCGGCCCGGGGAACGTCGACAGGCAGCCGACCAGCGCCGCCGTCGAGACCGGGCCGGTGAAATGCGGGACGATGCCGACGGCGTGCGTCTCGCACATCGCCGCGATCTTCATCATCTCGGTGACGCCGCCGACGTTGGGGAGCGTCGCGCGGATGTAGTCGATGTCGTGGTTCTCGACCAGCGTGTTGAAGTCCCAGCGATGGCCCCACTCCTCGCCGTGGGTGAGCGGCACCGCGGTCATCTTCCGCAGCTTCGGGATGTCCATCAGGGCGTGCTGGTCGAGCACCGGATCTTCGACGAAGTAGGGCTCGAACTCCTCGATGCCGCGACAGGCACGCAAGGCGTCGTTCAGGTCGAAGCGCTGGTGGAAGTCGATGCACCAGTCGCCGTTCGGGCCGACACCCTGGCGCGCCTCGCGGGCCTGGGCGATGACGCGGCGCACGGCGTCGTGCGTGTTGTAGACGCCGCCGACCGGCACGTCGGCCGCGCCCATGCGGAAGGCGCGATACCCGGCGTCCATCGCCGCCTTGGCGCGATCGGCCAGCGGCCGCGGCTTGCCGTCCGCTCCGGGCAGGACGGTCGTCGTGCCGTAGCACTCGCAGAAGTTGCGGAGGCTGCCGCCGAGGAGGTCGTGCAGCGGCAGGCCGAGCGCCTTGCCCTTGATGTCCCACAGCGCCATGTCCATCGCGCCCAGCGCGTGCGTCTTCTCGCGCCCGGGCGGGTAGAACCAGGCGATGAACATCTCCTGCCAGATCGCCTCGATCTTGAAGGGATCCTTGCCGATGAGCGTGCCGGCGCACTGCTCGAGCGTGTCCTTGGAGCCGCCTTCGCCGATTCCGGTGATGCCGAAGTCGGTCTCGACCGTGCAGAGCATGTTGCTCTGGTTGAAGAGCCGGTTCGGGTTCGGTGGGTCGTAGATCCGGATCCGCGTGATCTTCCCGCGCGGCAGGCCGCCCGATCGGGGCGGCGCCGGTTGCGGCGATGTGGCAGGACCAGCGGCGGCCGGCCTCGCCGGCGTCTGTTCAGCGTCCCGAAAGGCCGCGACCGCGGGCACCGCCGCGATCGAAGCCAGGAAGTTCCTGCGGTCCATCCGGCCTCCTCGTGTCCGCCCCGGCGGGGCGGGATGTCGTCACGCCTGGAGCAGCTGCTCGATCTCGGCGACCACCGCCGGCGGCAGGTCGACGTTGCCGGCGGCCACCGTCTCCTGGATCTGTTTCGGGCTGCGCGCGCCGGCGATCGCGCTGGTCATCGCCGGGTGGCGGAGCACCCAGGCCAGGGCGAGCTGGGCGACGCTGATGCCGAGGCGCGCCGCGATCGGCCGCAGGCCCTCGACGAGCTGCAGGTTCTGCGAGAGCTGCGGCTCCTGGAAGAACGGGTGACGGCTGCGCCAGTCGTCGGCGCCGAGCGCGGCGGCGCGCTCGCGCGTGAACGTCCCGGTCAGCAGACCGGCCTGCATGGGGCTGTAGGCGACGATGCCGACGCCGTTGGCGGCACACCACGGCAGGATCTCGGCTTCGATCTCGCGCCGCAGCATGCTGTAGGGCGGCTGCAGCGACGCGATCGGGCGGATCGCCTGCGCCCGCTGGAGCTGCGAGAGGCTGAAGTTGCAGACGCCGGCGTGGCGGACCTTGCCGGCGTCGATCAGCTCCCCGATCGCCGCCCAGCCTTCCTCGACTTCCTCGTCCGGCTCGGGCCAGTGGATCTGGTAGAGATCGATCGCGTCGACGCGCAGCCGGCGCAGGCTGGCGTCGCACTCGGCGAGCACGCTCTCGCGGCGCAGCCGCTTGCCGATCTCGCGGCTCTCGCCTTCCCAGACGCGGCCGCACTTGGTGGCGACGATGACCTCGTCGCGGCGGCCGGCGATCGCCGTGCCGACGATCGCCTCGGAGTGGCCGTGGCCGTAGATCGCGGCGGTGTCGAGCCAGTTGATGCCGGTGTCGAGGCCGGCCTGGATGGCGCGGACCGACTCGGCGTCGTCCTGGGCGCCCCAGCCGAATTTCCAGTCGCCGCCGCCCATCGCCCAGGTGCCGAAGCCGATGGTGGTGAGGTGGAGGCCGCTCGTGCCGAGCGGTCGCTGCCGGACGGATGTGGACATGGAGCGTTTCACGCGGTGGCCGTGGACGCCGATCGGCGCTGGCCTCTGCCAACGGACGTCGCCCGCCGTGTCAGGGCGTCGGCGGCGGGGTATCGGTGTCGCGGTCGTAGACGACCTTGCCGTCGACGACGGTCGCGATCACGACCGCGTCGAGCAGGTGCGACGCCGGCAGCTCGAAGAGGTCGGCAGAGAGCACCACGAGGTCGGCGAGGCGACCGGGTTCGAGCCGGCCCCACTCCGCCTGCCCGCCGAGTGACTCGGCGGCGGCCGTCGTCAAGGTCGCGAGCGCGCTGATCACGAGGCCCCGTTCGACCGGCGTCGTGTCGGCGTCCGGCGCGGCGGCGGGCTCGGTCGGCCGCCGGCGTGACGCCGCGCCTGCCGCCGTGGCCGGAACGAGGGCGCCGCCGACGAGGGCCAGCAGGCCCAGCCGCGGGTCGGCGACGATGTCGCTCCCCATCACCAGCCGGACGCCTTCCGGCAGCGGAAACGAGAACGGCAGGACGGCCGGATCGGCCGTCGGCGCGGCGGTGGCGACCGCCGCCGCGTCGGCCGTCGCGACCGATGCCGCCGCGGGGGCGGGGTCCACGGCGACGCCGGTCCAGGTCGACGGCAGCGGCATCGCCACGGTCAGGCCGAGCGTCGCCAGCCGGGCCGTGTCGAGCGCCATCGGATGCGCGAGCACCACGCGATGGCGGCGCGGCACGGTCGTCGTGCTGTTGGTCTCGATCAGCCGGGCCACGACGTCGAGCGCCACCGACAGCTCGCGCTCGTCGTCCACGTGCAGCACCAGCGGCCAGCCGGCGCGATCGAGGTCGAGCAGCGACTGCTGCTGATCGTTGGGCAGCAGGGGCGGCGGCTGCGGACGCCGCGACGTGACTGGGCCGGGCCGCCTTCGGGCCCGGCAGCTCCACCTCCACCGCCAGGGCGTCGAGGCGCACCAGCGCGGTCGCGGTCTGGGCCCGCCGCGCGTCGAGGGCGAGCCGCGCCGGCTCGGCGACCGGCAGGGCGACCTTCAGGGCGGCGGCGACGCGGATCGGGCGGTCGGCCGCCGTCGCGACGGCGGTCAGCGCGTCGAACGCCGTCAGGTCGTCCACCACCGCGCCGACCGTGGTCAGGCCGAGGCGATGGATGCCGGCGATGGCGTCGGCCTGTCCGGGGACGGAGACGTAGGTGTCGGCAAAGCCGGGCAGGATCGAGCCGCCGTGGGCGTCGATGACGGTCGCGGCATTGCGGCGGAGCCGCTTGATCTCGCGGTTCGACCCGATCTTGAAGATGCGGTTGCCGCGGATCGCCACCGCCTCGGCAATCGGCGCGCTGGGATCGCCCGTGTAGACGCGGCCGTTGTAGACCAGCAGGTCGACGGCCGGTTCGTCCTCGCGCTGGGCGCCGACGATCAGGCCGGCGACGACGGAGATGCCGACGATGATCGCGACCAGAAACGCGGTGAGGCGCGCAGCCATGGCTGCGGGATGTTAGCACGCACCCCGGTCGCCGGAGGCCGGTCGGCGCCCGGCGAAGGCCGGTTCGGCCGCGCCCTCAGGAAGCCGTTCGGGCGGTGATCTTCTGGACGAAGTAGATGGCGAGGCCGACCGCCAGCCAGATGGCGAAACGCTCCCAGGCCGCGGTCGGCAGGCCCATCATCGTGTAGATGCAGGCCGCCGCCCCCAGGGGGGCCACCAGCCAGACGACCGGCACCCGGAACGGCCGTGCGACCTCGGGCCGGGTGACGCGGAGCACCATCACGCCGATGCACACGAGCAGGAAGGCGAAGAGCGTGCCGATGTTCGTCAGGTCGTAGGTCGCGTCGTCGTCCATCAGCGCCGCCCCGATGGCCACCACCACCCCGGTGACGATGGTCGTCACGTAGGGCGTGCCGTGCTCGGGGTGGACGCGGGCGAAGAAGCGCGGCAGCAGCCCATCGCGCGCCATCGCGAAGAAGATGCGCGGCTGCCCCAGCTGGAACACCAGCAGCACCGCGGTCATCGAGACGACCGCGCCGATCGAGAGCACGAGCTGCAGCCACGCCAGCCCCACCCCAGCCAGCGCCCGGGCCAGCGGATCCGAGCCGGAGGCCAGCTCCTTGTACGGCACCAGTCCGGTGGCCACCAGGCCGACCAGCACGTAGATCACGGTGCAGATCGCCAGCGCCCCGAGGATCCCGCGTGGCATGTCGCGCTGCGGGTTGCGGGTTTCCTCCGCCGCCGTCGAGATGGCGTCGAAGCCGATGAAGGCGAAGAACACGATGGCCGCGCCCTGATGGATGCCGGTCCAGCCGTTCGGGGCGAACGGCTGCCAGTTCTTCGGATCGACGTAGAACGCGCCGACGCCCAGGAACAGCGCCAGCACGACCAGCTTGATCCAGACCATCACGTTGTTGGCCCGGATGCTCTCCCGCACGCCGCGCACGAGCAGCCAGGTGACGAGCATCACGATGGCCACCGCCGGCAGGTTGATCAGCAGGGGCTTGCCGAAGAGCGAGGGCGCCGCCGCGATCAGCGCCTGCAGCTCGGCGACCCTGGCGAGGTTGCCGCCATCGGTGGCGGCGCGCAGCTGCTGCATCACGTCGCCGTAGCCGTGCGCGGCCCAGCCCGGCAGATGGATGCCGACCAGGTCCAGGATGCCCTGGAAATAGCCGGACCAGGCGATGGCGACCGCGACGTTCCCGACCGCGTACTCGAGGACCAGATCCCAGCCGATGATCCAGGCGACGAGCTCGCCGAGCGTGGCGAAGGCGTAGGTGTAGGCGCTGCCCGACACCGGAATCATCGCCGTGAGCTCGGCGTAGCAGAGCGCGCAGAGGGCGCACACGACGCCCAGGAGGAGGAAGGAGAGGACCAGGGCCGGCCCGGCGCCCTCGCGGACGCCCGGCTCGCCGGCGGCGGCCGTGCCGAGCGTCGAGAAGATGCCGGCGCCAATCACCGCGCCGATGCCGAGGAAGACGAGGTCCTTCGAGCCCAGCGCCCGCGTCAGGCCGCGCCCGGGCGCCTCGGCCTGGGCCCGCAGCTGCTCGATGCTCTTGGTCCGGAACAGTCCCATGCGATAGTGTCCGCTCGCTAGGGCAGCATCCTAGCGCAGTTCAAGCTGGAGCTTTCCGGCATCTCATGCACATTGCCGTAGTCGGTGCCGGCGCCGTCGGAGGGTATTACGGAGCGCGGCTCGCCCGCTGCGGCGAGCGTGTCTCGCTGGTCGCCCGCGGCGCCCACCTCCGCGCCATCCGTGAGCGCGGCCTCCTGATCTGGAGTCCGCTCGGCGATCACGTGGTCCACGTCGAAGCGGACAGCGACATGGCGCGGATCGGCCCGGTCGATCTCGTCATCCTGGCGGTGAAGACCTACGCCAACGCGCAGGTGCTGCCGCTCCTGCCGCTGCTGTGCGGACCGGACACGATGGTGCTGACGCTGCAGAACGGCGTCGCCAGCGCCGACGCGCTGGAGGACGCCGTCGGCCGATCACGCGTGCTGGCCGGGACGACCTACGTCGCCACCGCGATCGTCGCCCCCGGCGTGATTCAGCAGACCGGCGTGCACCGCCGCGTCATTCTCGGCGAAGCCTTCGGCGAACGGCGCGACGTGTCGCGCCGCGCGGCGCGCATCGCCGAGATGCTCGGCCGGGCCGACGTCCACGCCGAGGCCGTCGCCGACGGCCGCGTCCCGGTGTGGGAGAAGCTGGTCTATCTGGCGACGTTCGCCGCCTTCACCGGTATCTCGCGGCGGCCGGCCGGGGCGATCTGGGGCGACGAGATCGGCCGCGAGGCGTTCGTCGCCGTCGCCGAAGAGGTGGAGGCGGTCGCCCGGGCCGAGGGCGTCCCGATCGCCGCCGACGTCATCGATCGGATGATCGGCTACCTCGACGCCCTGCCGCCGGACACGCGGTCCTCGCTGCTGATCGATCTGCAGCAGGGCAAGCCGACCGAGGTCGAGGCGCTGCAGGGGGAAGTGGTGCGGCGCGGCCACGCCCTCGGCGTGCCCACGCCGGGCATGACGGCGCTCTACGCCGCGCTGCGCGCCGCCGGCGCCTGATCGTCGCCGGGCGATGGAGGCGGTCCAGACTCGTCGTCGTCATCGGTCTCGGCTTCGCCGCCGGCACGATGGGCGCGCTGCTCGGCCTCGGCGGCGGCATCTTCCTGGTGCCGGCGCTGACGTGGATCTTCGGTCTGCCGTTCCGGCAGGCGGCCGGCGTCGGGCTGATGACCGTGATCGCCACCTCCGGCGCGGTGTCGAGCGACACGGACCGGCACGGCTTCGTCAACACCCGCCTCGGCATGCTGCTGCTGGTCGGCTCGTCGATCGGCGGCCTGGCCGGCGGCGTCACCGCGCAGTACGTCGACGAGGCCACGGTCGCGTTGATCTTCGCGGTCACGACCGCGGCGATCGCCGCGCTCACGCTGCTGCGGCTCGATCACGCCAACGTCGTCGAAGAGGCCGCGGCCGAGCCGAACGCCTACGGCGGCCGCTTCTTCGACCCCGACCGCGGCCGCGAGGTCGTCTACCGCGTGGTCCGGCTGCCGCTGGCGATCGCGGCGTCGATCGTCGCCGGCAACGTGTCCGGCCTGCTCGGTCTCGGCGGCGGCGTGCTGCAGGTGCCGGCGCTCAATCTCTGGTGCGGTGTCCCGATCCGCGTCGCGACGGCGACCAGCGCCTTCCTCATCGGGCTGACCGCGGTGGCGAGCGCGCCGATCTACTTCGCGCACGGTCAGGTCGACGCGCACCTGGCCGCCGCGTCGGTGATCGGCGTGCTCGGCGGGGCCCGGTGGGGCGTCCGCGCCGGCGCCGGGCGTCCGAAGCGCGATCTCAAGGTGCTGCTGGCGATCGTGCTGACGCTGGTGTCGGCGCTGATGTTCGCGCGCTGGTGGCGGCTGTGATGACCATCGACGCGGTCAATCGCGCCGCCGTGGTGGCGACGACGGTGCTGCTGGCGCTGGGACTGGCCGTGTGGGTCGGGCGCGGCCAGGCGGCCGCGGATCCGCTGCTCGACGCCGGCCTGATCGCGCTGATGCTGACGCCGGTGCTGCGGCTGGTGACGACGCTGGCCGCCGACGTGCGCCGCCGGGACGCGGCGGCGGCGGCGACGACGCTGGCCGTGTTCGTCATCCTCGCCGTCGGCCTGGTGCTGGCGCTCCGCTCCTGACCGTGGCTGCGGCGGTCGTCACGAGCCGCGTGCGGCGCAGCTGCTTCAGCTGGCCGGCTTGCCGTAGTCCGCCGTCACGTTGGTCGAGATGCCGCCGCGCGCGGTGAACGCGCCGACCACCCGCATCCGCCGCGGCGCGCAGGCCTTGACCAGATCGTCGAGGATCTGGTTCGTCGCCGACTCGTAGAAGATGCCCCGGCTGCGATAGTCGAGCAGGTAGTACTTCAATGCCTTCAACTCGATGCAGCGAGCATCCGGCGTGTAGCTGATCCGTATTTCACCGAAGTCGGGCAGGCCGGTCTTCGGGCACATCGAGGTGAACTCCGGGCAGCGGATGTCGATCTCGTAGTCGCGCTCGGGCCGCGGGTTGGGAAAGGTCTCGAGGTCGGCCATGTCCGGAAGTGTACATCTCCCGGTCGGCGACCCGGCCGCGGACGTGCTGTACCGCTCACCCCGGATCACGTTTCGGGCCATGAAAATCGGGATGTTTCTGCAGTTGCGCGATTGACACCCTCGCAGGCGCGCGCTAGCATACGGCGATTTTTCACGAGAGCGTCGGTTCGTACGCGTCATGCCGCGTCACGCCCAGCGCGTCTCACGCCGAGGTGAGTCGACGGCCCCGCTTCGCTGGAGCGGCCGTCAGAAGGAGGGGACGCAGTGGTCTGAAGCCAAGAAAATGGGCAAGTCGGAGCTGTTCGCGCACTTTGCCGAGCGGTTCGAGTGGAAGCGCACGCAGGCTCGTGAGTTCTTCGAGTACCTCACCGAGCTCTCGGAAAAGGAGCTCAAGCGCTCGGGCGAGTTCACGCTGCCTGGCATGGTGAAGCTCTACGTGCGCAAGACGAAGGCGCGCATGGGGCGGAACCCGGCGACGGGCGAGCCCATCAAGATTCCGGCCAAGACGGTCGTGAAGGCGCGCATCCCGAAGCAGATGAAGGACGCCGTCCTCCCGCGCCGCTAGCCACGCTCTCGGCCAGATCGACGGGCTCCGTGGTTCACGCCGCGGAGCCCGTTCTGCGTACCGGCTCACCAAGGGACCAAGCAACCAAGCAACCAACCAACTTAACTTCGCGAAAGCGCTGGGCGTTTGGTTCCTTGGTTCCTTGGTCCCTTACGCGGACGCCTGCTGCAGCGCGCGCTGCGCCGGGATCGCCGGGAACGACAGCGTGAACACCGATCCCTTGCCGACCTCGCTGATGACGGCGATGGTGCCGCCCAGCTGCTCGACGATGCGTCGCGAGATCGCCAGCCCGAGTCCGAGGCCGCGGCGCTTGGTGGTGACGTAGTCGTCGAAGACGTGCGGCAGGCGCTCGGCGGCGATGCCGCAGCCGGTGTCGCCGATCTCGATCACGGCGCGCCCGTCCGCCTCGCGCGTCGCCAGCCACACGCGCCCGTTCGGCGGCGTCGCCTGCAGCGAGTTCTGCAGCAGGTTCTGCAGCACGCGGCCGAGCGCGAACAGGTCGCCTTCGATGGCCAGCGGGTTGGCCGGCGCCGTGACCGTGACCGCCAGGCCGGCTTGCGAGGCGATCGGGTTGATCCGCTCGGCGGTCTCCTGCAACAGCCGTGCGACGTCGACCGGGAAGCGCTCGAGCGGGATGGGCCGGGCCAGGTTGCGCAGGTCCTCCAGCAGGCGGCGGATCGCCGGGAACTCGCGATCGATCATGCGGCGGAAGTCCTGCCGGTACTGCGGATCCTCGTAGAGCTGCAGCATCAGCCGGCAGTTGTTGCCGATGTTCTGGATCGGGTGCGCCAGGTCGTGCACGAGACCGGCCGCGATGCGTCCGAACGTCGCCTGCCGTTCCTGCCGGACGGCCTCGGCCTGCAGCGTGACCAGGCGGTCGGCCATGCTGTTGAACCCGCGGCCGAGCTCGGAGAACTCGTCGCGGCCGACGACGGTGACGCGCTCCTGCAGGCGTCCGTCGGAGAGCGCGCGCGTGGCGTGCATCAGCGCGTCGATGGGCCGGACGAAGCTGCGCCCCCACACGACGGCGATGAACAGCGTCAGCGCCAGGCCGGTCAGCACGGTCATCACCAGGAAGCGCTCGAGCCGCGTCGACAGGGCGAAGGCCTCGACCGCGCGCTGCTCGACGATGATGCGCCAGCCGCGCTCGCCGACCGGCCGTGCCACGCCCAGCATCTCGACGCCGTCCTGCCGCGTGTAGCGCTCGACGCCCGCCAGTGTCGAGCCCGGCTTCGGATGGATCAGCGGATGCCACAGCAGACGGTCGCCGCGGGCGACGCTGGCGCGCATGGCCGGATCGCCGTGCCCGATGAGGCGGCCGGTCTCGTCGACCAGCACCGCGTGGCCGCGGCCGCCGACGCGGACGCGATCGACGACCCGCCACAACTCCTCGAGGCTCAAGCGCCCGACCAGGATCGCGACCGGCGGACCGGCGTGATCGAGATGGAGCGAGATCTCGGTCGACGGCAGCAGCGCCGAGTCGATCTGGATCGGGGCGACGCGCGGCCGCCCGAGCGGCGGCCGCTCGGCGCCGAGCACCAGCGTCGGCTTGTGCAGCGCGGCTCGACGCCAGCGCCGTGCCGTCGCCGTCGAACAGCGTCAGCTCGCTGTAGGCCGGAAAGGCGTGGACGTTGTTGCGCAGGATGCGCTGCTGCTGATCGAGGGTGAGATCGGCGTACTGCAGGTCGGAGGCGACCGCCGTCAGCAGGTCGATGTTGTGGTCCAGGTACTGCGCGATCTCGCCGGCGGCGTGCTCCGCCGCGGTTTCCGCCTCGCCGGCGACCGAGACGTTGGTGGCCGATCGCAGCAGCTGCAGCGACACGAGGCCGTAGGCGAGCAGCGGCGCGATGGCCGCCGTCGCCACCAGCACGGCGAGGCGGGTCCGGATCGTCTTCATGGCCTCGCGCCGCCGGCCGTGTCGCGGCCGACGATCTGCCAGCGATCGAGCGAGCGGATGATGTCGACGTCGTCGCCCGCCGGCAGCACGAAGCGGCGGCTCACGGCGCGGCTGGTCTGCGGCCCAGTAGAGGAAGACCGCCGGCGGATCGTCGTGCATCGCCCGCTGCAGCGCGTCGCACGGCGGCGCGGGTCTCGTCGTCGGTGCGGGCGGCGCGCACGCGATCGAGCGCCGCGTCGGCGCCGGTATAGCCGGTGTGGAGGAACGACTCCGGCTTCGAGTGCCACAGCAGGTAGGTGAAGCCGAGGCCGTGCGAGGCGATCAGCTCGCCGAGGAACGCATCGTAGCGGCCGGACGACGACGCGCGTCCGGAAATCCGAAATCGGCACGGCCTCGAGCTGCATGTCGACGTCGACGGCGAAGAGCTGCCGCTGGATCAGCAGCGCCAGCCGTTCGTAGCGCGGATCGGCCTGCACCAGGCAGGTGAAGGCGAAGCGCGGGCCGGGACGCGTCCCGGCGGCTGCGGCGCAGGCCGGCGGCGTCGAGGGCGGCGCGCGCCGCCTGGGCATCGAAGGCGAAGGTCGGGGCCGCGGCGTCGCGGGCCCAGTGGTTCGGCCAGATCGCGATCGACGGCGGGTACCGCCCGGCCGCCGGCGACCGTGTCGATCACCAGCCGCCGATCGATGGCCTGGTTCAGGGCGCGGCGGACGTCGCGGCGGCCGAGGCGCGGGTGCGCCGCGTTGAAGGTCAGCGCGATCACGTAGGGGCGCAGGTAGGACGCGATGTGCGCGTTCGGCGACTCCTTGACGAACTCGAACGCCTCGGGCGCGACGTCGTAGAGCACGTCGACGTCGCCGCGCAGCATCGCGCTCCACGCCTCGCGCTGCGACGGGAACTCCGAGATGCTGACGCCGGCGACCGCCGAGCGGCCGCGGAAGTAGCGATCGAAGCGGCCGAGCGTCGCCTTGCCGGGCGTCCGCGCGTCGAGCCGGAACGGGCCGGCGCCCGAGTCCTTGTCGCCGGTCACCGGCGACAGGTTCAGGCCTTCGAGCAGCAGCGCGTTCGGCCGCTTCAGGCGGATGACGATCTCCAGCGGCGTCGGCGTCTCGATGGCGACGAGATCGCGCAGGCCCGGCATCGTCATGCTCTCCGGCGTCCGCGGATCCGGCAGGATCGCGGTGCGCGCCTCGGCGGACGTGAGCGGCTGGCCGTTCTGGAAGGTCAGGCCGCGGCGCAAGGTGAAGCGCCACGTCAGGCCGTCCGGGGACACGTCCCAGCGCTCGGCGAGGCGCGGCTCGGGCCGGCCGTCGCGAGTCAGGCCGACGAGGCGCTCGTCGGCGAGGAGGCCGACGATGATGTCGACGGCGCGCTCGCTGTCCTCGCGCGAGCGCGGATCGCTGTAGGCGATGGTGACGACGTCGGAGCGCCGGGCCTGGGCCGGGTGTCGACGCAGCGGGGCGGCCGGCCGGGCGGCCGCAGGCGGCCACCAGGCAGAGCAACGCCGTACAAGCGAACGGCCGGACCACGCCGCCATCGTATGGCAACGCCGGTCCGGCCGATAGGGGCCGGCGGGCCGGCTACTTCTTGTCGGTCTCGGTACCGTCCATCGGGACGTCGATCATCCAGGGGCACCACTTGGCGGCCGGCTTGTTCTTGGGGGTGTGGACGATGGTGATCTTCATGGGGGTCTCTCCTGTGATGGGGAAGCTGATCACGACGCGGCGGCTTCCGCCGCGAGCGACACGAGCGCCGATTCGAGGCTGTGGAGGTGACAGGCCGGCGTGTCCAGGTCACCGAGCTCGGTGTGCGAGGCGACGCTGCAGCCGCCGGCGCACACCGGGATGAAGGAACAGTCGCCGCACTGGCGCCAGGCGCCGATGCGGTCGAAACGGTCGGCGGCCTTGGCCTGGAGGGGCGTCTGGACCGCGGCGATGTGGCCGGTGGCGAAGCTGGCCTCGCCGGTGAAGCCGGGGCAGGCGTAGAGCGCGCCGTCCGGCCCGATCGTCTCGGCGTGCTGGCGATGGATCTCGCACGGGCCCATGTGGACGCCGTCGATGGTCGGGAAGCCGCGCTTCTTCGTCTCCTCGCGCAGGAAGCCCATCGTCTCGTCGACGAAGTGGCAGGTGTCGCAGGCGCTGCTGCCCTTCGACGTCCCGCCGGCGCCGGCGACGGTCATGCACGTGCCGCCGAGCGGGGCGCCGTCGGCGGCGACCGCGGTGAGCGGGATGATGCCGTTGATGCGCGACGGCTTGGCGGCCGGCGAGGGCCGCACCCGGCGTCGACGGCACGGCGCCGCCCATCACCGGCTTGAAGCTGACCTTGGCGATCTGCGGCGCGAACTCCTGCTCGGCGAGGAAGTCGAGCAGCGCCGGATAGCTGTCGGCGTTGTCGGCGTCGAAGTTGCCGCCGATCGAGATCTTGACCTTGCCGGCGACCGCGCGGACGTTGGCGACGATCTTGTCGAAGGTGCCCTGGCCGCCGCGCAGCGGCCGCTTCAGATCGTGCGCCGCCTTGTCGCCGTCGAGCGTGACCTTGACGCCGGTGAGGCCGTACGGCACCAGCCGATCGACGACCTCGGGGGTGAGCAGCAGGCCGTTGGTGATGATGCTGAGCGTCAGCCGGATGCCGCGGGCGGTGGCCGCGGCGTGGACGTGCTCGGCGAGGTGGTAGACGACCGGCAGGTTGAGCAGCGGCTCGCCGCCGAAGAACGTCAGCGAGACGCGCTCCGGCCGGATCTCGTCCATCTGCCGGGCGGCGTGCTCGACCACGGCCTGCGGCCGTCTCGAGCGACATCTTGTGCGCGTGCCGGTTGTGGTCGTCGTGATCGCCCTGGAAGCAGTAGCCGCAGGCGAAGTTGCACTGCAGCGTGGTCAGGACGGTGAGGCGCAGCTGTGACGTGTCGTGCCGGATCGCGTCGAAGTAGGCATCGAGGGCGCGCCGGTCGGCCTCGTGGCTGTCGACGACGAAGCCCAGCTCGGTGAGGGTGGCGAGCGCCTCGCGCTCTTCGGCGTCGAAGGGCGCCGCGGCGACGCCGGCCCTCGTGCGCCCCTCGACGGAGTCGAGCAGCGAGACGACTTCAGGCGGTACGATGATCTGCGCGTCGGTCAGCGTGTTCATCAGGAACACGTCGGACTGGTCGCGAAGGGGGACTCGGACGTTGAAGATTGATGGCTGCATGGGCGGGTGTCACGGAATTGCAACGGCCATTCCGGACCACCGCCGCGGCGTGGCATTCGTGTGAACACCACGCAGTGGAGGCCCTCGGCCGGTGCTTGAGTGAACGGCCTGGGTTTTACGAACTTGAGGGAATGTCGCACTATTTGTGATCGACACCAGCTGATCTGTTGCAAAAGCTGCGACATGCGTGAAAGCCTGCAGGGACCCCATTCATGCGACTGTTGTTCGCGTTTCTCGTTCTCGCACTGCGCCGCGTCGCCGCGCCGCCGTTCCCTCGATCGAGGCGGCACAGAGCTGTGCTCGCGGCCGATCGTCCGACGGCGCTCGCGCCGGGCACCACCTACGACCCGAAGATCCCGACGCTGAAGGCGGTGCTCGGCTACGACACCGGCGAGCGCATCACGCCGCCGGAGGATCTGGTCGTCTACCTGAAGGCGTTGCACGCCGCGGCACCCGAGCGCACCGTGTTGCTCGAATACGCGCGGACGTGGGAACGGCGGCCGCTGGTCGTGCTGATCGTCGCCTCGCCGGAGCGCATCGCCGGCCTCGCCGCGGTCAAGGGCGACCTGCAGCGGCTGGCCGATCCACGCGGGCTGCCGGCCGCCGACGCCGACGCGATCGTGGCCCGCGCGCCGGTCGTCACCTGGCTGATGCACGCCGTCCACGGCGACGAGATCTCGTCGTCGGACGCGGCGCTGATGGAGGCCTATCACCTGCTCGCGGCGCGCGGCGACGCCGCCGTCGACGCGATCCTGCGCGAGTCGGTGGTGATCATCGATCCGCTGCAGAACCCGGACGGCCGCGCCCGCTTCGTCTCGACCAACCTGCAGGGCGAGGCGGCGACGCCGGACGCCGAGCCCTACGCCGCCGAGCGCGATCAGCCGTGGCCGGGCGGCCGCTACAACCACTACCTGTTCGACATGAACCGCGACTGGTTCGCCCAGACCCAGCCCGAGACGCGCGGCCGCGCGGCGCTCTATCGCGAGTTCTGGCCGCACGTCGTCGTCGACCTGCACGAGATGGGCGGCGACTCGAGCTACTACTTCGCGCCGCCGGCCGATCCGCTCAACCCGCACATCACGAAGAGCCAGCAGAAGTGGTTCGACGCGTTCGGCCGCGCCAACGGCGCGATGTTCGACGCGCGCGGCTTCGCCTACTTCATCCGCGAGGTCTACGACTCGTTCTATCCGGGCTACGGCGAGTCGTGGCCGATCTTCCAGGGCGCGATCGGGATGACCTACGAGCAGGCCTCGGCGCGCGGGCTGCGCTACCGGCGCGAGGACGGCGACGACGCTGTCGTTCCGCGACGGCGTGCTGCACCACTTCACCGCCGCGATCACGACCGCCGAGACCGCGGCGAAGAACCGGGCCGCCATCCTGCGCGACTTCTACGACTACCGCCGCAGTGCGGTGAGCGAGGGCGAGACCGGCCCGGTGCGCGAGTACCTGCTGGTGCCGGGCGTCGATCCGTCGCGGGCCGAGCGGCTGGCGCGGCTGCTGGCGGCGCAGGGCATCGAGGTGTCGCGCGCGACCGAGGCGTTCCGGGCCGGGCCGCGCCAGCTGCCGGCCGGCACGTGGATCGTGGCGGCCGCGCAGCCGTCAGGTCGCCTCGTGCGCAACCTGCTCGACAAGGAGACGCTGCAGCCCGAGGCGTTCGTCAAGGAACAGGATCGCCGCCGCGGGAAGAAGCTCGGCGACCAGATTTACGACGTCACCGCGTGGAGCCTGCCGCTGGCCTTCGACGTCGAGGTGGTCACCGCCGACAAGCCGACCGGCGCCAAGGCGACGCCGATGGCGCAGTACCTGGCCGCGACGGACGCGGCGTCGCAGGCCGCGGCCGCAGCGCCGGCCGGGGCGTCGCCGAAGGTCGGCTTCCTCCTGCCGTGGGGCTCGGCGACGGCGAGCCTGGTCGCCGACGCGCTGCGCCAGGGGATCCGGCTGCGCTCGGCGGACCTGCCGTTCACGATCGGCGGCCGCGCCTACGCCGCCGGCACGGTGCTGGCCCGCACCGCCGACAACGCCGCCACCATGCCGGCCGCCCTCGCCGTGCTGGCGCGCACGCACGGCGTCGAGCTGGTGCGGACCGACACGGCGTTCGTCGAGTCCGGCATGTCGCTCGGCAGCGCATCGATGGTGGCGCTCAAGGCGCCGCGGGTGGTGATGGCGTGGGACACCGGCACGCAGCCGATGTCGGCCGGCTGGACGCGCTACACGCTCGAGCGCCGCTTCGGCCAGCCGGTGACGGCCGTGCGCGTCGGCTCGCTCGGCCGCGTCGACCTGACGCGCGTCGACGTGCTGGTGCTGCCGTCCGGCACCTACACCGCCATTTCCGGCGACGGCCTGCGCCGGATCAAGGACTGGGTCACCGCCGGCGGCACGCTGATCACCATCGCCGAGGCCTCGCGCTGGGCGGCGCGCGACAACATCGGCCTCCTGTCGACGTCGACCGAGCTGAAGGGCGGCAAGCCGGAGGGCGCCGATGCCGCCGCCGAGAAGCCGGGCGACAAGAAGGACGGCTCGGCGTCGAGCGAGCCGATCGATTTCGAGAAGGCGATCCAGCCGGATCGCGAGCGGCCGGACGGCACCCCCGGCGCGCTGTTCCGCGTCACGCTCGATCCCGAGCACTGGCTGTCGTCGGGTCTCGACGGCGAGATCCAGGCGATGGTCGAAGGGGCGCGGATCTTCACGCCGCTCAAGCTGGACAAGGGCCGCAACGTCGGCATCTACGGCAAGGGCGACGCGCTGGTGGCCAGCGGCCTGGTGTGGAGCGACGCGCGGACGCAGTACGCCAGCAAGTCGTACCTGATGGCGCAGACCGCTCGGCGAGGGCCACGTCATCGCCTTCGCCGAGGATCCGAACTACCGTGCGTTCACCGAGGCGACGTCGCTGCTGTTCATGAACGCCGTCCTGCTGGGGCCGGCGCACTGAGCGCACCATGCGCAGCGTCTACGCCGGATATGCCGGATTCGGCCGCTATGCCGGCTTCTGGATCCGCGTCGGCGCGAACGTGCTCGATCTGCTGATGCCTGCGGCGCCGTGCAGCATGGCGCTGCTCCATGGCGCGGCGACGGTGTGGCTGGCCTATCTCGCGCTCCGGCGCCGGGAATCGGATCGGTCTCGGTCGGCATCGTCGACGCCGCCGTCGAGTCCGGCGGGTCCTCGCCGCCGCGTCGCGATCATCGCGTCTGCTGGATCTGCGAAGGGCGCGACGCCCGGAAAGATGCTGCTGCGGGCTTCGCATCGTCGACGAGCCGACCGGCGGGCGGCCCGACGGTGTGGCAGTGCATCGGCGCGCTACTGCGCATGGCGCTCGTCGCGAGTCGCTGTGCGCCGGCCTCGGCTACTTGCTGGATCGCGATCGATCGCCGCGCAAGCAGGGCTGGCACGACAAGGTCGTGCGCGACGGTCGTGGTGCGTGCGCCGTCCAGCCGTGGCACGGCGCTGGACCGCTCGGCAGCTGACGGCCCGAGTCAGTCCGCCAGGTGCATCTGCGGACAGTCGCTGCGCGGCGGCGGCAGGCTGCTGGCGTTGACCGCGCGCAGCACCGCTTCGGCCATGAAGGCGTAGCCGCTGTCGCTCGGGTGGAAGCCGTCCGACGAGTAGTTCTGCGGGATGTAGGAGCGCGGGTCGCACATCAGGTCGACGACCAGGACGCCGCGCGACGCCTGGACGTTGGCCTCGGCCGAGAAGCGCACCGAGATCGCCTGCAGGATGCGCAGCTGATCGCGCGGGCGGTCGGCGACGTAGGGCAGGCCGGCGCCGTTGGGCGGGTTCAGCAGGATGATCTTGGCGTTGGGCGCGCGGCTGCGGATGCCGTCGACGATGGCGGCGATGTCGCGGCCGAAGCCGGTGGCGAACGCCGTCCCCCAGCCGACCGGGTTGCCGCCGCCGAGGCCGCGCTCGATGGCGTTGCCGACCACGTTGACGTCGTTGGCGCCGCCGAAGATCGTCACCAGCGTCGAGTCGCGCGACACGAACGGCATCTGCCGCTCGCGGAAATTGCCGATGCTGCCGCGGCCCAGCTGCCGCGCCAGATCCTCGATCTCGGGCCCGACGACCGAGCCCGGCACCGACAGGTTCAGGATGGTCACGGTGCGTCCGCCGCTGCGCAGCTCGCGCACGACACGCTGCACGTAGCCGGTCCCGTCCGGGCAGTCGGCGAACGGCAGGCAGACGTTGCTGCTGCCGAAGCCGGTGCCGTCGCTGGCCGAGATGGCTGAATAGAACACGGCGCCCGATCCGCCGGATGGCCCGTTGGGGTTGTCCGGGCCGTCGTCGTCGTTCTTGCTCGAGCAGGCGGCCAGGCCGGCCAGCAGGCCGACGACGCAGAGCTGGGCGCGCCGGCGCGCGGGAATGTTGATCATCGTTTCGGCCCGCGGATCTCGCTCCACTCGCTCGGCGCCAGGCGCCGGCCGAGGGTGGTGATGAAGGACATCTCGTCGCTCACGGCCGTCGTCGCCAGCCGGGCCTCGAAGATGAGCAGGATGCTGCTGGTGAAGAGGAAGAACATGCCCGTCAGCGCCGCCAGGACCGGGACGTATGGCGAGAGCTGCTTCTCGGGCGTCACGACGGCGAGCAGTCCGATGACGGCGCTCGTCGCGACGAAGGCTGCGAGCGAGAGGTAGTAGGAGGTCATGCTGAGCTGCAACAGGCGGGCCCGGCTGGTCAGTTTGTCGAGCTGGTCGAAGATGTGCCGGCGGCGCTCCTCGACGAACGCGGTCTTCGGGTCGCCGGTCTCGAGCGCCTCGAAGCTCTCCGACAACGCGCGCACCCGGTCGACGACGCGGCCGAGCCGGTTGGACGTCGAGGTGATCAGGGTGCCCGCGGCCAGGATCAGGATGGCCGGCGTGATCATCGCCGTCAGGACGGCGAGGGTCGGGGCGAGGGTGGTGATATCGGGAAAGTGCGCGTCGAACATCGCTCGCTGGGGTGCGGACCGCGGGGACGGGAGGTCCCGCCGTGGTATCGGTGGGAGAGGTCGGAACGAACAGGGGCCCGGGACCAGGCCAGGGCAACGACCCGGCCGACCGGGGCGTAAGCAAAGCAGATCCTGCAACCTTTGTCCGGTTACGGGACGGTCGACACATAATACCAACGCAGATTCTGCCTTTTGCTCGGAGCATGCTCCGAGCACTCTCCGAGCATCTTGATGACGACTGCTGCGCTTGACGTTTCTCCGACGGCCATCACCGACGCCCGCACCAAGCTCGACGCGTGGGTCCGCGAACTGATGGCCTGGCACTTCGACCCGGCGACGGGCGCCCCGTTCTGGCTGGAATGGGCGAAACAGGCCGGCTGGGACCCGCGCAAGGAGGTCAAGAGCTACGACGACCTCGACAAGTTCGACGCCTTCCAGGACGAATGGCTGCGCGAAGGCGCGGTCCGCCGCTGGCTGCCGAAGGGCTACGAAGGCCGGCCCGTCTCGGTGTTCGAGACCGGCGGCAGCACCGGCCGCCCGAAGGGGCGCATCAGCATCGACGACTTCCGCATCGACTACGAGATGTTCAGCGACACCATTCCCGACGCCGCCTTCCCGCGCGGCGCCGACTGGCTGTCGATCGGCCCGTCCGGCCCGCGCCGGCTGCGCCTCGCGGTCGAGCACCTCGCCCAGCACCGCGGCGGCATCTGCTTCATGCTCGACCTCGACCCGCGCTGGGTGATCAAGCTCCTGAAGTGGCAGGAGATGGACATGTTCGAGAAGTACAAGAAGCATGTCATCGACCAGGCGGTCGTGCTCCTCAAGGCGCACCCGACCATCAAGTGCCTGTTCACCACGCCCAAGCTGCTGGAGGCGCTGTGCGAGCGCGTCTCGCTCAAGGCGCACGGCATCACCGGCATCTTCTGCGGCGGCACCGAGATGACGCCGCAGTTCCATCGCTTCGCCGTCGAGGAGCTGTGCGAGGGCGCCTACTTCGCCCCGACCTACGGCAACACGCTGATGGGGCTGGCGACGCACCGTGAGACCGGGCCGGCCGAGGACTGGGCGATCGTCTACTACCCGCCGGCGCCGCGCGCGATGATCGAAGTGGTCGATCCGGACCAGCCGAAGACGCTGGTCGACTACGGCGACACCGGCCGTGTCCGCCTGACGACGCTGACCAAGGAGTTCTTCGTGCCGCGCTTCCTCGAGCGCGACTCGGCCGAGCGCGAGGCGCCGTGCGCGAAGTATCCGTGGGACGGCGTCCGCAACGTGCGGCCGTTCGCCAAGCTGGGGACGGTGGTCGTCGAAGGGGTGTACCTGATGTCCGCTCCGGGCGCACGCGTCCCGCACCTGCCGATCCTCCGCAAGGGTCAGCCATACAAGAGCCTCGACGTCGCCAAGGCGGTCCACTACCGGACGCGCGAGACGATCGCCGAGGTCAGCCAGGCCAACCTCGGGTTGATCCGGCGCGACCTGCTCGACCAGGCCGGCCCGCGCGCGGCGCTGGCCAAGCACGCCTTCGCCGACCTGGTGGCGATGTCGAAGCGCGCCGCCGAGTTCTTCCTGCACGACACGCTGCCGCTCGATCCGTTCGCCGGCATCAGCCAGTCGCCGGACGACTACGTCGCGCAGCTGTCGGCGACGACCGGGATGCCGAACGTCCTGGTCCGCCGCAACATGCAGAAGGTCTACGGCGTGCTGGCCCAGGTCGACGAGGTGCTCGGCGGGCTGACCCGCGGCCTCGACCTGTCGCTGCTCGACACCGGCATCGGCGTCGTCGCCGGCCGGGCCATCAGCTTCTTCCCGCGCGGCGACGCGATGGGCGTGGTCCTGCCGAACAACTCGCCGGGCGTCCACTCGCTGTGGGCGCCGACCACGGTGCTGAAGATTCCGCTCGTGCTCAAGCCGGGCAGCGCCGAGCCGTGGACGCCGTATCGGATGATCCAGGCGTGGCTGAAGGCCGGCTGTCCGCCGGACGCGTTCAGCTTCTATCCGTCCGATCACGCCGGCGGCAACGAGATCCTGCGCCGCACCGGCCGCGGCATGGTGTTCGGCGACGTCAAGGCGACCGATCGCTGGCGCAAGGAAGGCGGCCGCGTCGAGATCCACGGACCGGGCTTCAGCAAGGTGATCCTCGGTGCCGACGCGCTCGCCAACTGGGAGCAGCACATCGACACGATCGCCGCGTCGGTCGCCGACAACGGCGGCCGGTCCTGCGTCAACGCGTCGGGCGTGTGGGTGACGGGCAAGGGCCGCGAGATCGCCGAAGCGCTGGCCAAGAAGCTGGCGACGATCGTGCCGCGTGCGGCCGACGACGAGGCGGCCGGCCTGGCGCCGTTCGTCGATCCGTCGGTGGCCGAGCGTGTCTCGGCGCTGATCGACAAGGATCTCGAGATTCAGCCCGGCGTCGAGGACGTCAGCGCCAGGGTCCGTCGGCGCGGCGGCCGCGTCGCCACGGTCGGACGGCTCGACCTACCTCCTGCCGACGGTGCTGCTCGCCGATCGCGAGCATCCGCTGGCCAACCGCGAGTACATGTTCCCGTTCGTCAGCGTGGTCGAAGTGCCGGAGGACGAGCTGCCCGATTGCCTGGGCCACTCGCTCGTGGTCACCGCGATCACCGGCAACCAGGCGTTGATCGATCGGCTGGTCGCGTCGCCGAACGTCGATCGCCTGAACATCGGCTCATTGCCGACGACCCGCATCGGCTGGGACCAGCCGCACGAAGGCAACCTGTTCGAGCACCTCTATGCGCGACGCGCGATCCAGCGCGTCGCCTGAAGCAGCGTCGAGCGTTCGGGGGCGCGCCGCCGGCGGCCGGCGCGCCCAGCCCGATACCCCATGCGCATCCTCTCGCTGACGGCCGGCGCGGCGTCGATGTACTGCGGGAGCTGCCTGCGCGACAACGCGCTGGCCACCGAGCTGATCGCCCGCGGCCACGACGTCACCCTGCTGCCGGTCTACACGCCGACGCTGACCGACGAGCCGAACGTCAGCGGCGGGCGCGTCTTCTTCGGCGGCGTCAGCGTCTACCTGCAGCAGCACTTCTCGTTCTTCCGGCACTCGCCCCGCTGGCTGGACAAGCTGTGGGACTCGTCGCGATTCATCCGCCTGGTGTCGCGACGCGCCATCCAGGTCAACGGCGCGTTCCTCGGCGGCATGACCGTGTCGATGCTCAAGGGCGAGGACGGCCTGCAGCGCAAGGAGCTCGACAAGCTGATCGACTGGCTGAAGACGCAGCCGGCGCCGGACGTCGTCATCCTGCCGTTCGCGCTGCTCATCGGCCTGGCCCGGCCGATTCGCGAGGCGCTGGGCGCCAAGATCGTGTGCACGCTGCAGGGCGAGGATCTGTTCCTCGAACAGCTCGTCGAGCCGTGGAAGAGCGAGGCGAAGCAGCTGATCCGCGACCAGGTCGGCGACGTCGATCTGTTCACGCCGACGAGCGACTACTACCGCACCTTCACCGCGGACTATCTCGGCGTGCCGATCGAGCAGCAGCGCACCGTGCCGCTCGGCCTCAATTTCAAGGACTTCGACTACCTGACGCCGTTCGTGCCGCACCGCGACCCGCTCGAGCTGAGCCCGCAGTGGCCCGAGCCGAAGCGCGGCGCCTTCACCATCGCGTTCCTGGGTCGCATCGCCCCGGAGAAGGGGCTCGACCAGCTCGCCGAGGCCTACGTGAGGCTGCGCCGCGACTACGGGCTGCCGGCCGTCGAAGCTCGAAGCGGCCGGCTGGATGGGCGCCGATCAGAAGCCGTATCTCGAGAAGGTGCAGGCGCGGCTGCGCAAGGCCGGCCTGCTCGCCGAGTTCGCCTACCGGGGCGAGGTCGATCGCCTCGAGAAGGTGCGCTTCCTCGCCCGGGCCGACGTCTTCTCGATGCCGGCGCCGTACAAGGAGCCGAAGGGGTTCACCATTCTCGAAGCGATGGCCGCCGGCGTGCCGGTGGTGCAGCCGGCGCACGGCGCGTTCACCGAGATGGTGCGGACGACCGGCGGCGGCCTGCTCGTCAAGCCGGACGACGCCGCGTCGCTCGCCGAGGGCATCTGGCAGCTGTTCCAGGATCGCCGGCGGCGCCGCGGCCTCGGGCGGCAGGCCGCCGGCGAGGTGCGGGCGAAGTACAGCGTCAAGCAGTCCGCCGAACGGCTCGAAGCGGTGCTGCGCGAAGTCGTGTCGGCCACCGGAGAAACGGAGCGGGCACGTGCTGCGCGTTGACCATCTCTCGAAGGCGTTCGACGGTCCGGCGTCCGCGGACGGGCCGGCGCCGGCGCGGCTCGACGTGCTGCGCGACGTCTCGTTCACGCTGAAGCCGGGCGACTCGGCGTCGATCGTCGGCGCGTCCGGCAGCGGCAAGAGCACGCTGCTCTACATCTGCGGCGGCCTCGATCGGCCGACGGCCGGCACCGTCACGCTCGGCGACGTCGATCCGCACGCGCTCGACGCCAAGGCGCTGGCCGCGTTCCGCAACCGGCGCGTCGGCTTCGTCTTCCAGGATCATTGCCTGCTGCCGCAGTGCTCGGTCCTGGAGAACGCGCTGACGCCGACCATCGTCACCGGCACCACCACGGACGATCTCGCCCGTGCGCGCACGCTGCTCGATCGGGTCGGGCTGTCGAAGCGGCTCGATCACCGGCCGGCCGAGCTGTCCGGCGGCGAGAAGCAGCGTGTCGCCATCGCCCGCGCGCTGGTGCGGCAGCCGGCGCTGCTGCTGTGCGACGAGCCGACCGGCAACCTGGATCGCGAGACGGCCGAGAGCGTGACTGCGCTGCTGCTCGAGCTGCACGCGCAGCTCCAGACGATCACCGTGGTCGTCACCCACAATCCCGAGCTGGCCGCGCAAGTGCGGCCGGCAGTTCCGACTGGTCGACGGAAGGCTGGCCTCGTGAACGGCCGACGCAGGACATCGGCGTGACGCCGACCGCGCTGGCGCTGCGCAGCCTGCGCTACTACTGGCGCACCAACCTGGCGGTCATCGCCGGCGTCGCGTCGCGGTGTCGGTGCTGGCCGGTGCGCTCGTCGTCGGCACGTCGGTCAAGGCCAGCCTGCGCGAGCTGGCGGTGTCGCGGCTGGGCAATGTCGACGATCTCGTCGCCTCCACGGGCTTCTTCCGCGCGGCGTTGAGCGCCGATCTCGATCGCCTGAACGCCGGCGTGCCGGGCCGCAACGTCGCCGCGTTCATCGCCCTCGACGGGCTCGCCGCCGACGGCACCAACACGCGTCGCGCGGCCGGCGTCGCGATCTACGGCGTCGACGACACGTTCTTCGAGTTCCAGGGCGTGTCGGTGCCGGCCGGCGACGACGGCGCGTTCGGTGGACGCCAGGCGCTGGTGAGTCCGGCCCTGGCCCGCGATCTCGGGATCGCGGCCGGCGACAGCGTCCTGGCGCGGCTGCCGAGCCCCTCGGTCGTGCCGTCGGCGACGCTGCACGGCCGTCGCGACACGCTCGGCAAGACCATGCGCGCCACCGTGCGCGCGGTGCTGCCGGAGTCGGGGCTCGGCGTCTTCTCGCTGCGGCCGCAGCAGGGCGAGGTGCGCGCGATCTTCCTGCCGCTGGCGCGCGTCCAGCGCGAGCTCGAGCGGCCGGATCGCGCCAACGCCCTGGTCGTCACGCGCGGCCGCGTCGGAGTCGACGCGGTCTCGAACGGCGTTCGCCTCGACGTCGCCGACGCGGTGAAGCGCGCGATGACGCTTGCCGATGCCGGGCTGTCGCTGCGCGCGGCGCGGCAGGCGGCGCCATCTCGCTCGAGAGCGCCAGCGGCATCATCGACGCCAAGGCCGCCGCCGCGGCGCGCCGGACGCTCGGCGCCCAGCGGCCGTCGACGCCGGTGTTCGCCTACCTCGCGCACACGCTGAAGGTCGGCGCGCGCGAGATTCCGTACGCCGTCGTCGCGGGCGTCGAGCTCGACAAGCTCGATCCGGCCGGCGCCGGCGTCAGCGGCCCGATCAAGGACGATCAGATCTGGCTGAACGCGTGGGCGGCGGAAGGGCTCGGCGCCAAGGTCGGCGACACGCTGACGCTCGGCTACGACGTGTGGGACGACGCCGGCGCGATGGCCACGCGCGACACGACGCTGACCGTCGGCGGCATCCTGCCGATGAGCGGCATCGGCGCCGATCCGACCCTGACGCCGGATTTCCCGGGCATCTCCGATCGATCGACCGTCGCCGACTGGGATCCGTCCTTCCCGGTCGACCTGAAGCGCATCACGCCAGCGCGACGAGGACTACTGGCGCGACCACAAGGCGGCGCCGAAGGCCTTCGTGTCGTACACGACCGCCGATCGCCTGTGGGCCTCGCGCTTCGGGCGCCTGACGTCGCTGCGCATCCTGCCGGACCGTCCGCCGCCGGTCAGCGACAGCCCGCTGCGCAGGCTGCCTCGCGGCGCGGCTCACCGAAGCGCTGTCGCTCGAGGACGCCGGCATCGTCGTGCAGCCGGTGCGAGCCAAGGCCATCGAGGCCTCCGAGGGCACCACCGACTTCGGCCAGTACTTCTTCTACTTCAGCTTCTTCCTGGTCGTCGCCGCGCTGATCCTCACCGGCCTGTTCTTCCGCGTCGGCGTCGAGCAGCGGCTGCGCGAGATCGGCCTGCTCGAAGCGGTCGGCCTGCCGCCGTCCGGCGTCCGCGGCCTGTTCCTGCGCGAGGGCGCGGTGCTGGCCGCGATCGGATCGCTCGCCGGTGTCGCCGGCGCCATCGGCTATGCGGCGCTGATCATGCTCGGCCTGCGCACGTGGTGGGTCGGTGCCGTCGGGACGACGGCGCTCCGCCTGCAGCCGGACGCCCTGCCGCTGGCGGCCGGCGCCATCGCCGGCTTCGCCACGGCGATCGTCGTGATCCTGCTGATGCTGCGCCAGGTCGGCCGCGCCGCGGTCCCGTCGCTGCTGAAGGGCGCGCTCGAGGCGGGCGACGGCCCGGCCCGTAGCGGCCGCCGGCAGCGGGCTCCCGCCGCCCGTGTCGCCATGGCCTGGGGCCGCGCGGCGCTGGCCACGCTGGTCGCCGCCGGTCTGCTGCTGGCCGGAGCGTTCGGGGCGATCCCGGAAGCGGCCGCCTTCTTCGGCGCCGGCGCCTGCGCGATGGCGGCCGGCCTGTTCGCCCTGGCCGCGTGGCTGCGCCGGCCGGCACAGCGCCCGGCGGCGGGGCCGGCGTGGCGCGGCCTGCTGGGCCTCGGCGTCACCGGCACCCGGGCCCGGCCCGGCCGCAGCGTCCTCGCCGCGTCGCTGATCGCGTTCGCGACCTTCGTGGTGGTCGCCGTCGGGGCGTTCCGCCGCGACGATGCGGGCTCGCCGGACGATCCGGCCTCCGGCACCGGCGGCTACACGCTGATGGCGGAGTCCGTGGTGCCGCTGATGTTCGATCCGGCGACCGCGGACGGCCGATCGCAGTACGGCCTCGATTCGCCCGAGATCCAGCCGACGCTCGCCGGGGCGACGTTCGACCTGTTCCGCGTCCGGCCCGGCGACGACGGCAGCTGCCTGAACCTGTATCGGCCGGAGAATCCGCGCATCGCGGCGCCGTCGCCGGCGTTCGTCGCGCGCGGCGGCCGCTTCACCTTCGCCGCGATCGCGGCCGACGCCAGCGAGGCCGAGCGCGCCAACCCGTGGCGCCTCCTCGACCGGCGCTTCGACGACGGCGCGGTGCCGGCGATCGTCGATGCGACCTCGCTGCAGTACGTCTTCCATGGCGCCCTGGGCGACGACCTGACGGTGCCGGGCACGGGCGGCGAGCCGGTGCGCCTGCGCGTCGTCGGCACGCTGTCGCACAGCGTGTTCCAGTCGGAGATCCTGATCGGCGACGCCGCCTTCGTGCGGCTCTATCCGCGGCAGGAAGGCCACCGGCTGTGGATGATCGACGGCGACCCGGCGCGCAGCGCCGCCCTGGCCCGCACGCTCGAGGATCGGCTCACCGACGCCGGCCTCGTCGTGATCGATCCCGGCGAACGGCTCCGCGCCTACCAGGCCGTCGAGAACACCTACCTGTCGACGTTCCAGGCCCTCGGGGCGCTCGGTCTGGTGCTCGGCACGCTCGGGCTCGGCGCGGTCGTGGTCCGCAACATCCTGGAGCGCCGCCGGGAGATGGCGCTGCTCGCGGCGGTCGGCTATCGGCGGAGCAGCCTGCGGCTGCTGGTCGCGGGCGAAGTGGGCCTCATCGTCGCGGTCGGGGTCGTGCTCGGGACGGTGGCGGCGCTCGTGGCGATCCAGCCCGCGCTCGCCAAGCAGGGCGGCGGGGTGCCGCTCATGGTCATCGGGGGCGTCCTGCTCGCCGTCGCCGCGTCGGGGGTGGTCGCGACGCTGATCGGGACCGCCGTCGCCGCACGTCTTCCCGTTGTCGCCTCGCTGAAAAGCGAGTGAGGCCCGGCCAGGGTGAGGGAGGATCTCGCCATGTCACGTCTGTTCGCGTCGTCGATCGCCGCCGTCGTCCTGCTCGTCGCGGCGACGCCATCCGCCGAGCAGTGGACCGGCTGGCGCGGCGCCGCGCGCAACGCCGTCAGCGCCGCGGCGATGCCGGCGACGCTGGCGGCCACGCCGTCGGACGTGTGGGCGGTGCCGGTCGGCGCTGGTCACGCGTCGCCGCTCGTCGACGGCCAGCGCGTCTTCGTCTTCGCCCGCAAGGGCGAGCAGGAGGTGGCGCAGGCGCTCGACCTGGCAACCGGCAAGGCCGTGTGGACCGCCGCCTACGACCAGCCCTACACCATGAACTCGGCGGCGACGGGGCACGGCAAGGGGCCGAAGTCGACGCCCGTGCTGGCCGGCGGGCGCCTGTTCACGCTGGGCATCACCGGCGTCTTGAGCGGCCTCGATGCGGCGACCGGCAAGGTGCTGTGGCGCCACGCCTTCGACAAGGAATTCGGCCCGCCGCCGGAGTTCGGCACGGCCATGTCGCCGATCCTCGACAGCGGCCTGCTCATCGCCCACGTCGGCGGTACGCAGCGGGGCGCCCTGCGGGCCTTCGATCCGGCGACCGGGGCGACGAAGTGGAGCTGGCCGGGTGATGGCGGAGGCGACGGCCCGAGCTACGCCACGCCGGTGGTCCTGGTTGCCGGTGGCGTGCGACAGATCGTGGCTGTCACCAAGCGGACGGTCGTCGGCGTCGACGTCGCGTCCGGTGCGCGCCTCTGGTCGCTGCCGCTCGTCTCGCCCTACGATCAGAACGCGGTGACGCCGGTCGTCGCCGGCGACATGGTCATCGTGTCCGCGCTGGATCAGTCGACGGTCGCCCTGCGCCCGGCGAAGGATGCCAGCGGTCGGTGGACGCCAGTCAAGGTCTGGGACGTGAAAGCGTTCCCGATGTACATGAGCTCGCCGGTCCTGGTCGGCGACGCCCTCTACGGCTTCACCAGCCGCAACAAGGGACAGTTCTTCGCGCTGGACGTCGCCACCGGGAAGACGCGCTGGACCAGCCCGCCGCGCCAGGCCGAGAGCGCCTCGCTCACCGCCGCCGGCGGCCGTTTGTGGTGCCTCACCACGGAAGGGGCGCTGATCGTGCTGAAGGCCGATCCGGCGGCGTTCGCCGAGCTCGGCCGCCGGGACGTGGCGCCGACGGCCACCTGGGCCTCCCCGGTGCTGCTCGGGCCGCAGATCCTGGTCAAGGACCTCGAGCACCTGCGGCTCGTCCGCATCGGCTGAAGCGCCGACGCCCGGCCGCAGCGGTAAGCTACCGGCGCGTCGCGCGCGTAAGTCCGGGTATCCGATGGGCACAGTCATGTACACACGCCACCTCTTGCTTGCCACCCTCCTCACGGGATTCTCGGCGACCGCCGTCGCCGCCGAAGACTGGCCGATGTGGCGCGGTCCGGGCCAGAACGGGATCAGCGCCGACCGCCAGCTGCCGCTGAACTGGTCGGCGACCGAGAACGTGGCCTGGAAGCTGCCGATGCCGACCGTCTCCGGCTCGACGCCGATCGTGTCCGGCAACACCGTGTTCCTCAGCGTGGCCGAGGGCGCCAACGAGGGCGATCCCGCTGGCGCTGTGGGCCGTCGATCGGGCCAAGGGCACGGTCCGCTGGAAGCAGCCGATGGGCGCCGGCAACCACAAGGTGCGCAAGGGCGACATGAGCTCGCCCTCGCCGGTCACCGACGGCAAGACCGTGTGGCTCCTCACCGGCACGGGCGTCCTGAAGGCGTTCGACTTCGCCGGCAAGGAGCAGTGGGCGCGCGAACTGCAGAAGGACTACGGCGCCTGGGGCCTGAACCACGGCTATGGATCGTCGCCGCTGCTCGACGGCGGCGCCCTCTACGTGCAGGTGCTGCACGGCATGAACACCGACGATCCCTCCTACGTCCTCAAGATCGACGGCAAGACCGGCAAGACGCTGTGGAAGGTGGAGCGGCCGACCGCCGCCCAGCGCGAGTCGCCGGACGCCTACACGACGCCGGTCGTGGCCAAGGTCGGCAGCGCGCAGGAGATCGTGGTCAGCGGCGGCGACATCGTCACCGCTCACGATCCCGCGACCGGCAAGGAACTCTGGCGCCTGAACGGCCAGAACCCCGAGAACAACCCCTACTACCGCGTGGTGGCCTCGCCGGTCGTCGCCGGTGACCTGGTGTTCGCGCCGTCCCGGGTCAAGCCGCTGACGGCGGTGCGGACCGGTGGCCGCGGCGACGTCTCGGCCTCACACAAGGTCTGGGCCTTCGACAAAGGGCCGGACGTTCCCTCGCCGGTGACGGACGGCACCCTGCTCTATCTGGTCGACGATCGCGGCGTCGTCCACGTCCTCGACAACAAGACCGGCGCCATCGTCTACGGGCCGCAGCGCCTCAAGCCGGGCACCTACAGCTCGTCGCCGATCCTGGCGGGCGATCGCATCTACGTGTTGAACGAAGACGGCCTCACCTCGGTGATCAAGTCGGGCCGCGAGTTCGGCGTCCTGGCCGAGAACGCGCTCGGCGAGTACGTCCTCGGTTCACCGGCGGCCTCGAACGGCCAGTTGTTCATCCGCACCGGCCAGCATCTCTACTGCATCGGCAAGCCGGCGGCCCCGGCCCGCGCCAACTGACGCCGGCGTCGCCCGAGGCCGGCAGCTCGCACCCCGGTCCGTCCTGACCGTCGCATCGTCTGGCGTATCATCCTGCCTGCCGGCGGGTGCTGCGCCGGGTGCGGCTGCGCGCCAGAACAGGCGCGCCGAGGAAGGACTGGATCATGGCGAGCTGTCTGCCGATGGCGTCTGCGTTCTTCGTCGCTGCGGCGCTTGCCGTGGCGCCGGTCCAGGCCGCCCAGGCCCCCGGTGCGGCCGGCCACTGGACCGGGGCGATCGAGACGCCGGGCCAGCCCCTGCAGGTCGAGGTCGACCTCACGACGGGCACGCCGCCGGCCTGGGTCGGCGCCATCTCGATCCCGGCCCAGAACCTCAAGGGCTTCCCGCTGGCGTCGGTCGAGGTCAAGGACACGGCCGTCACGTTCGTGATCCCCAAGCGCCCGGGACGCCGACCTTCAAGGGCACGCTGTCGAGCGACGGCGCGACCATCGCCGGCGACTTCTCGCAGGGCGGAGCGACGCTGCCGTTCAAGCTGACCCGAGCCGGCGAGGCGGTGCTGCCGCCGCCGCCGCGCGAAGAGCACGGCGATCACCAAGGACCTGGAAGGCGCGTGGTCGGGAACGCTGCAGGTCGGCGGCCAGTCGCTTCGACTGAACCTGAAGCTGACCGCCGGCGCCGACGGCGCGACGGGCAGCCTCGTCAGCGTCGATCAGGGCGGCGTGGAGATTCCGATCTCGACGATCACGCAGGCCGGCACGCACCTCGAGCTGCAGCTGCCGTCGATCTCGGGCAGCTATGCCGGAGACCTGAAGGACGGCAAGCTGGTCGGCACGTGGTCGCAAGGCCCGGGCTCGCTCCCGCTGGAGTTCGTCCGCGTCCCATGATCCACATGTCCAGAATCGTCGCCGTCGTCTCCGCCCTCGTCCTGTCTGCGTCTCTGGTCGCCGCCCAGACGCCGCCCGCGGCCGCACCGCCGGAGCCAGGCCGCCTCGAGACCCTGAAGCGCAGCATCGCCGCGGACGTCGATGGCATGCGGGTGATGACGCAGCAGATGACCGACCAGGTGTTCAGCTTCGGCGAGCTGGGCTTCCAGGAAGTCGAGACGTCGAAGTACCTGACCGGCGTGCTCGAGCAGCAGGGCTTCGCGATCGAGCGCGGCGTCGCCGGCATCCCGACGGCGTGGACGGCGCGCTGGGGATCGGGCAAGCCGGTCATCGCGCTCGGCTCGGACATCGACGACATCCCGCAGGCGTCGCAGAAGCCGGGTGTCGCCTACCACGACCCGATCGTGGCCGGCGCGCCGGGCCATGGCGAGGGCCACAACTCCGGCCTGCCGCTGCAGATCACCGCGGCGATCGCGCTGAAGCGGGTGATGGAGCGCGAGAAGCTGTCCGGCACGCTGCTGCTGTGGCCCGGCGTCGCCGAGGAGCTGCTGGCCGGCAAGGCCTACCTGGTGCGGGCCGGCGTCTTCAAGGACGTCGACGCCTGCATCTTCGCGCACGTCAGCGACAGCTTGGACGTGCGCTGGGGCGAGGCGACGAACGCATCGGGACTGGTGTCGATCGAGTACACCTTCACCGGCGAGTCGGCGCACTCGGCCGGGGCGCCGTGGCGCGGCCGGTCGGCGCTGGACGCCGTCGAGCTGATGAACGTCGGCTGGAACTTCCGCCGCGAGCACCTGCGCCTGCAGCACCGCTCGCACTACGTGATCACCAAGGGCGGCGACCAGCCCAACGTCGTGCCGCGCAACGCCAGCGTCTGGTATTTCCTGCGCGAGACCGACTACGCCCGGATCGCCGAGCTGCGCGCCATCGCCGATCGCATGGCCCAGGGCGCGGCGTTGATGACCAACACCGCGGTGACGTCTCGCGTCATCGGCAGCGCCTGGCCGCAGCACTTCAACCGGCCGATCGCCGAGACCATGCACACCAACATCAAGGCGGTCGGCCTGCCGCAGTGGGACGAGGCCGACCAGACGCTGGCGCGCGCCGTGCAGAAGGAGCTCGGCCAGCCGGAGCGAGGCCTGGCCATCGAGATCGGCCCGCTCTCGGGCGCCGTCGTCGCCGAGGGCAACTACGGCGGCGGGTCCGACGACATCGGCGACGTGTCGTGGACGGTGCCGACGGTGACGATCCGCTACCCGGCCAACATCCCCGGCCTGCCCGGCCACCACTGGTCGAACGCCATCGCCAGCGCCACGCCGATCGCGCACAAGGGCGCGACCGCCGGCGCCAAGGTCGTGGCGATGACCGGCCTCGACCTGCTGCTGCGCGCCGACCTCGTCGCGCAGTCGTGGGACTACTTCCGCACCGTGCAGACGAAGTCGACGACCTACACGCCGCTGATCGCGCCGACGGACCTGCCCGACACGACGATGAACGCCCGGACGATGGAGCAGTACCGGCCGGCGCTGACGAAGTTCTACTACGACCCCACCAAGTACAAGACCTATCTCGAACAGCTCGGCATCGCGTATCCGACGGTCAAGAAGTAGCCACTCCGGAGTCGGTGTTCAACTCCGGAGTCGTGTCGCGCTACTCGGCTCGCAGGCCCTCGATCGGGTCGACCCGCATCGCCCGCCAGGCCGGCGGCAGGCTGGCGACGAGCGCGGCCACGAACAGCACGCCGGCGCCGGTGAGGACTGACGCCGTGTCGTGCGGCGTCACCCCGAACAGCACCGTCGACAGCAGCCCGCGCGCGGCCTGCACCAGTGCCACGCCGAGCGTCAGTCCGATGACGACCAGGACGGCGCTCCGGCGGACGACGGCCGCGCCGACGGATCGCGGCCGCTCGCCGAGGGTGAGCCGGATCGCGAGCTCGCGGCGCCGCAGCGTCACCGACCACGAGAACAGGCCGTAGACGCCGAGCGCGGCCAGGAACGCGGCGAGCGCACCGAAGGCGCTGAGGGTGGTCATCAGCAGGCGCGGCTCCGCCGTGTGGCTCGCCAGCCGATCGTCCCAGGTCTCGACGGTGCCGAGGGGTGTCTGCGGCGAGATCTGCCTTCAGCGCGGTCCGGACCGCCTGCACCGCCGTCGCGCCATCGCGGGCGGCCACGGCGATGGTGACGCTGCCGAACGGGAACTGCCGCATCGGCGCGTAGACCGCCGGCTCGACCGGGGTGCCGAGCGGCACGTTCTGGATGTCGGCCACGACGCCGACGATGCGCGTCCGCGCCGGCGGCGTCCGGCTTCCGTCCGTGTTGAACGTCCAGGTCAGGTTGCGCGCCAGCGGGACCGACCTGCGACGGCGTCGCCACGATCTCGCGTCCGACGGCCGACCTGCCTGGGATAGTACCGGCGGGCCAGCGTCTCGTTGACGATGGCCACCGCCTCGCCGTCGGGCGTGTCGTAGGCGGTGAACGCGCGTCCCTCGATCAGCCGCGCACCCATCGTCTCGAAGTAGCCGTCGCTGACGGAGTGATACTGCACCTGCGGCCGATCCTCGGGCCGGCCGAACGTCTGGTCCGCCGGCTGGAACGGGTTGCGCCAGCCGTGTTCGAAGGGCAGGATCGTTGGTGCTGCCGGCCGAGACGACGCCAGGCTGGGCGCGGATGCGATCGAGGATGGTGCGCCTGCTCGACTCGCGAGCTTGGCCCACGCGTCGCTGTTGAATCCGGCCGACACCTGCACGCCGGTCAGGACGACGTTCGTCGGCGCGACGCCCAGCGGCACGCGCGTCATCGCGCCCACCGTCCGCACCAGCAGGGCCGACGCCACGAGCAGCGCGCACGCCAGCGCCACTTCGGCGACGACGAGGCCCTGATGGAGCCTCCGCGTGTCGCGCGAGCTGCCGCGTCCGCCGGCCTTCAGGTCGTCGGCCGCGTGCCGCCGGACGAGGACGAGCGACGGCACCAGCCCGAACGTCACCGTCATGCCGGCGATGAGGGCCAACGCCAGGCCGAGGACCCGCAGGCTCACCGACGCCTCGTCGAGACGCGGGATCGAGACGGGCGTCACGGCGACGAACAGCGGGATCGCGATCAACGCGACGAGCAGCCCGAGGAGCGCGCCGGCCCCGGACAGGATCGCGCTCTCGGCGAGCAGCTGGCACGATGATGTGCCGCGGCGCGGCGCCGATCGCGGTGCGCACGGCGATCTCGCGCTCGCGCGTCAGCGCCCGCGTCAGCAGCAGCGAGGCCACGTTCAGGCAGCCGATGACGAACAGCAGGCCGACGGCGCCGAACAGCACGTACAGCGCCGGACGGTAGTAGCCGAGCTGATCGTTCGAGCAGCGGCACGACGGCGAAGGCCCATCCCTTGTTGCTGCCTTCGAACTGGCGGCCGAGCCGCGCCGCCAGCGTGTCGGCTGCCGCTCGTGCCTGCTCGATGGCGACGCCGTCCTTCAGCCGGGCCACGCCCTCCATGAAGTGCGCCGAGCGGCTGTGCTGCCCGAGGTCCCACTGCAGCCGCTGCCAGACGTCCACGTCGTCCGGGAAGTGGAATCCCGGCGGCATGACGCCGACGATCGTGAACGGCGAGTCGTTGAGGGCGAGCTGCTCGTCCGATCAGGCCAGGATCGGCGCCATAGCGCGTCCGCCACAGACGATCGCTGATCACGGCGATCCTGGTGCTGCGCACGAAGAACGGCCCATCCTTCGGGAAGCCTTCGCCGAGCTGCGGGCCGACGCCGAGCAGCGAGAACAGGTTGGCGCTCGTCTCGATGGTCCGCACGCGCACCGGCTCGACGCCGGGATCGCGCAGGTTCACGTCGGGCCGCCACCACGCCGCCGCGTCCTGGAACACCGGCAGCGCCCGGTAGTCCATGAACGTGACCGGCGAGAACGGGTCGTGGGCGAGTCCCTTCTCGGTGTTGGTGTCCCAGAGCTTCACCAGGCGATCGGGGGCGCGGTAGGGCAACGGTCGCAGCACGACGGAGTCGACGATCGTGTAGACGGCCGTCGCGGCACCCGTGCCCAGGCCGAGCACGAGGATGACGATGGCGGCGAAGGCGGGTTGCAGGCGGAGCTGTCGCAGCGCCATCCGAAGGGCATAGCCCATGGCAAGACTCCTGGATCGGGACGACGCGGCAGCGTCGTCGGCAAGGCGCGCATAGGGTGCGCGCGGGTCCGGCCGGCGCTCGTGGCGCAGCGGCAGCAGGCCTGAGGTCTCGAGGGCCCGCTGCGCGTGACGCCTGGCGGTCGGCTCGTCGGCGCCGTCCGCCTTCGCGGCGAGGTAGATATCCTCGAGATGGGTGGCGAGTTCGTCGATCGTCTGGGCCGACAGCTCGATGCGCGCCGACTGCGCATGGCGGCTGACGAGCGACGTCCAATCCGGTTCGGGACGCGGCGAAGTCATGGACGGCTCCGTCAGGCGTAGCGGACGCCGGCCACCTGGCCGAGCGCCGCGACGAAGCGGGCCCAGTCGGCCCGCTGCGATGGCCAGCACCTTCCGGCCCGCCTCGGTGATGCGGTAGTGCCGGCGGCGCCGCTGGCCGGCCTTCTCGACCCAGCGGCCGCTGATCCAGCGACGCGCTTCCAGCCGGTAGAGGGTCGCGTAGAGCGCAGCCAGAGTGAAGGTCAGGGTGCCGCCCGATCGCAACTCGATCTGCCGGCCGATCTCATAGCCGTGGAGGTCTTCCTCCTCCACCAGGGCCAGGATCAGCAGCTCGGCGCTGCCTCGCTTCGCTTCGTCGAATGCCGGGCGGTCGCCCATCCGCGCCTCCATGTATAACGACGTGATACGTCACGTCGTGGAGGCTTGGACGGCGCCGGGCGCGTCCTGGTTGGCGCGCCGGCGAGAAAACGGCAGGGACTCCGGAGCCGGGTTCAACTCCGGAGTCGGTGGGGGCCTAGGCGATGTGGGCGCCGACGGCGCCGACGTAGACGGCGTAGAGCGACTGGCTGGCGGTCATGAACAGGCGGTTGCGCTTGGCGCCGCCGAAGCAGACGTTGGCGCAGCCCTCGGGCAGCCGGATCATGCCGATCGGCCTGGCCGGCCGGCGAGAAGATCAGCACGCCCGGGCCGCGCCCCGGCCCAGACGTTGCCGTCGGTGTCGCAGCGGATGCCGTCGGCGCCGCTCCGCTGGCCGGTGCCGGGCACCGTCGGCTGGACGAACAGCTTGCCGTTCTTCAGCGTGGCACCGTCGACGTCGTAGCCCCAGATGGCGCCGTCGGCGACGTAGAGCTTCTTGTAGTCGGGCGAGAAGCAGAGGCCGTTCGGCTGGTTCTGGTCGCCCATCGCCACCCGGGCGACGGCGCCGGTCTTCGGATCGACGCGATAGACGGCTTCCTTGGTCTCGGACGGCGCCTTGTTGCCTTCGTAGTTGCCGCGGATGCCATAGGACGGGTCGGTGAACCAGACGCTGCCGTCGGGGTGGACGACCACGTCGTTGGGCGAGTTGAGGCGCTTGCCTTCGAACGTGTCGGCGATCACCGTGACCTGGCCGTTCGGTTCGTAGCGGACCACGCGCCGGCCGCCGTGCTCGCAGGAGAGCTGCCGGCCCTCGAAGTCGAAGGTGTTGCCGTTGCTGTTGCCGGACGGGTTGCGGAAGGTCGTGACCCGGCTGTCGTCCTCGATCCAGCGCAGCTGGACGTTGGCCGGGATGTCGCTCCACACCATGTAGCGGCCGACGCCGTTCCAGGCCGGGCCCTCGGCCCACGACGTGCCGAAGTGCAGTCGCTTGATCAGCGAGTTGAAGACGACGTACTGACGGAAGGACGGATCGAGCGCGACGATGTCGGGATCCGGATACATCCGCGGCTCGGGGGCGTCCCAGGAGCGCGGCGTCGGCGACCGGCGAGACCGGGGGCGGCGTCGGCGGCGTCGCGGGCGGCGGGCCTTGCGGCGCCGGCGCCTGTGCGGCTTGTGCCGCCAGCGGCGCGGCCGCGGCGGCCGTCAGCGCGGCGGTCAGGAAGGCGCGCCGATCGGCGCGCGCGGCGGGCTGTGTTTTCGTCATCGCGACACTACAATACGACCCACGCCATGAAACAGCTACCCGTTGCGCTCCTCTCCCTGGGGACGGCCCTGATCACCGCGTTCGTGGCCGTGCCCTCGGCTCGTGTCGCCCCACAACCGAAGCCCAAGATGCGCTACACCGCCGCCCGTGCCGGCGACACCGTGGTGCTCACGGACGCCACCTCCGGCACCGTCGTCTCGATCCTGCCGTCGGTCGGCAACATGGCCTACGAGATGAAGGTCCATGGCCACAACGTGCTCCGCTACCCGCACGCGACGATCGAGGAGTTCCGCAAGGCACCCAACTCGATCGGCGTCCCGTTCATGGGGCCGTGGGCCAACCGGCTCGACGAGCAGGCGTTCTACGCCAACGGCAAGCGCTATCCGTTCGACATGGCGCTCGGCAACATCCGCGGCCAGATTCCGATCCACGGCTTCATCACCACGACCGATCAGTGGAAGGTCGTCGACCTGAAGGCCACCGCGGGCGAGGCGTTCGTCACCAGCCGCCTGGAGTTCTACAAGCAGCCGGCCTGGATGAAGCAGTGGCCGTTCGCGCACAGCATCGACATGACCTACCGCCTCAAGGACGGCGTGCTCGAGGTGGCGACGGCGGTCACCAACCTCGCGGTCGAACCGATGCCCCTGGTCATCGGCTATCACCCGTACTTCCAGCTGACCGACTCGAAACGTGACGAGTGGACGGTCAGCGTCGGCGCCAAGAAGCGCTACCTGCTGTCGCCGCAGAAGCTGCCGACCGGCGAAACGCAGCCGGTCGAGGCGTTCCTGCCGGATCCGATGAACGTGCCGGTCAAGGACGTCGACCTGGACGACGTCTTCGGCGACCTCGTCCGCGACGCCGCAGGGGCGCGCGACGATGACGGTGAAGGGCAAGGCGCAGCGCCTCGACGTGCTGTTCGGGCCCAACTACAAGGTCGCCGTGGTGTGGGCGCCGAAGCCGCCGGCCGGGCAGGAGCGCAACTTCATCTGCTTCGAGCCGATGGTCGGCCCCACCAACGCCACCAACATGGCGCACAAGGGCACCTACGCGGAACTGCAGTCGATCGCCCCCGGCGCGACCTGGAAAGAGAGCTTCTGGATCAAGCCGAGCGGCTTCGCGGCCGCCGCGGCGGCGTCGGTCAGATGAGGGGCGGCGCCGCGTCTCGTCCCTGAACCGTGGGTTCAGGAGGCTGACGTGGTGAATCGTACGCGCATGGCCGCGGCCGGAGTGGTGGGCGTGATCAGTGCGTTCACGGTGGTGGCGGTGATCGAAGGCGTCGCGCATGCCGTCTACGCCCCGAGCGTCATGCCGGACGTGTCGACGCCGGAGGCGATGGCCGGCTATATCTCGACGATGCCGCTGGGGGCGTTCCTGTTCGTCCTGGCGGCCTACGTCATGGCCACGCTGGTCGGCGGCGTCGTGGCCGCGGTGATCGCCCGCCGCTACGCGATGCGCTTCGCCTGGATGGTTGGCGGGCTGATCCTCGCCACCTCGATCGCCAACTTCGTCGCGCTGCCGCACCCGGCGTGGTTCGTCGCCGCCACCGTGATTGGCGTGCCCCTGACAGCCTGGCTGACCGGCCGCGCCAGCCAGAGCCTCGCGCCCGCCTGAGCCGATCGCGCCGGCGGTCGCGCATGTGCCGGAGGACGGTTGCGGCGTTCGACGTGGCCGCTTTCGCCGTTGTTGGAGTATCGACCACGCTCCTCGAAAGGGTCACATGCGCCATCGCAATCGTCCGATTCCCGATGCCGACGACCGCTACCTGCACGAGCGCTGCCTGGTCGCGCCCAGCCCCGAGGCCCAGGAGCGGCTGAAGGACCGACTCAAGGAAGCCGCCGATCACGCCGGCGTGGCGGCCGGCCTGGTCGGCCTGGTCGCCGCTCGATCGCGGCGGCTACAACGACGGCCTGATCAAGCCGGGCACCGATCTGCCGCTGGGGACGCCGCTGCGCGTCGCGCGTCGCGGCGCCCTGGAGCGGGCGCCGCTGCGCGGCCAGGTGCGCGTGCTCGTCGTCCTCGTCGACTTCTCCGACAAGCCGATGACGGCGACGCCACAGCACTTCACAGACCTGTTCTTCTCGACCGGCAAGCTGCCGCACGGCAGCGTCAAGGAGTACTTCAAGGAAGTCAGCGGCAACAAGGTCACGATCACCGGCGAGGTGGTCGGGCCGTTCCGCATGCCGCTGCCGCTCGCGACCTACGGCGGCGGGGGATCCGGCACCGAGAACCCGGCTCCCAACGCCCGGACGATGGCCCGCGAGGCGGCGGTGCAGGCCGACCCGGTCGTCGACTTCAAGCCCTACGACAACGACGGCAACGGGTTCGTCGACGCCTTCATCGTCGTCCACGCCGGCAGCGGCGCCGAAGAGACGCTCGACGGCAACGACATCTGGTCGCACAAGTGGGTGTTCGGCGGCGGCGCGTTGAACGCCGACGGCACCAAGGTGTTCGCCTACCTGACCGTGCCCGAGGACTGCAGGATCGGCGTCTGCGCCCACGAGCTCGGGCACCTGCTGTTCGGCTGGCCGGATCTCTACGACACCGATGAATCGAGCTCGGGCCTGGGCAACTGGTGCCTGATGGCCGGCGGCAGCTGGAACGGCAGCGGCGACATCCCGGCGCACCCGTCGGCCTGGTGCAAGGCGTCGCAGGACTGGGTCACGACCGTCAACCGGACCACCTCGGGCTCGCTGACCATCGCCGAGGTCAAGACCGGCAAGAAGGTCTACCGGCTGTGGAAGGACGGCATCGCGGCGCAGGAGTACTTCCTGGTCGAGCATCGCGCCAGGACCAAGTACGACGCCAAGCTGCCCGGCGAGGGCCTGCTCGTCTACCACATCGACGATTCGATCGAGGGCAACGACAACGAGCATCACCCGCAGGTGAAGCTGATCGAAGCCGACGGGCGCACCCACCTCAAGGACGGCACCAACCGCGGCGACGCCGGCGATCCGTTCCCGGGCACGGCGAGCAACGCCAACTTCACCGCCACGACCACGCCGAACTCGCTGGCCTACAGCGGCCTCGAGACCTGCGTCTCGCTGACGGGCATCGTCAAGTCCGGGACGTCGATCAAGGCCAAGGTCTCGGTGTCGTGCCCGTTGCACGTCGCACCGCCGGTGCCGGCCGCGCGCCAGGCGAAGAACACGCGCAAGGCGAAGAAGACCAGGCCCACCAGGAAGGCCAAGCCGACGAAGAAGCCGGCGACGAAGACCGGCCGGCGAAGAAGGCCAGGCCGGCGAAGAAGCGCGCATCGAAGAAGGCGGCGAGACGCTGACGGTGCAGGTCAAGGAGAACTGGTCGCACGTCGTCGGCCGCGTCGAGAAGTGGACGCCGCCGAGGGACGCCGACGATCACGGCGAGCTCGTGGTCCGCGTCGAGCGCGTCGAGCCGGTCAAGGCTGGCGGCGCCAAGGTGCACCCGAGCCTCGTCGACGCTCCGGCGGGCACCACCCTGCGCGTCCGCGTCCCGGCGTCGGCCGCGGCGGCGCTCGACGCGCCGGACGGCGCCACGATCGCGCTCGACGTCCGCCGCGGACGCGAGCCCGGCCTGGTCTTCGCCAATCCCGAGAAGATCCGGGTCACCGGCGGCGGATGAGCGTCGGCACGCCTCGTGCTGTGCGGTTGGCAGTGACGGCCCGTTAATAGAAGCGTCGCCATCCCGGCTTGTCGCAACCCCTGCCCGCGGATGGCCGCGATCGGAGCGTCGCTATGGCTCAGTGGATCCGCGGATGGCACGTCGTGGTCGGCCTGCAGCTCGCGGCCGTCGTCGCGGCGGGGTGCGGAGCGGTCAGCCGGGACGCCCCGGCCACGTCCTCGACGAGGCGTCGAAGGCCGGCCGGACGCCGGCGAGCTTCCCGGCTGCCGCCGAGGACTACTTCCACGACATGGACGGCGGCCTCCCCCTGACCAGGGAGGAGATCCAGGGCCGCAACATGTGGATCGTGTGGACCGGCGGCAACGACCGCTTCTGGGACACGATCTCTGTCAGCACCCTCGGCACCTTCGATCTGCTGAAGACCGCCTCCTCGCACCCGAAGCTCGGATACGGGCGGCACAACCGCTTCAAGTTCCTCGGGCTGATCAACGAGCCGTGCTACAAGGAAGCGACCGGGCCCGACCCCAACCGCTACGGCCTGTGGCTCGACGTCCGCGACCCGAAATGCCCGCCCGATCCGTTCGCGAGCGAGGCCAACTACAAGGGCGTCGCCCTCGGCGCGCGCGGCAAGACCGTGCCGCTCGGCTCCTACTACGGTGAACCGACCGGGGTCGTCGGCCTGCGGCTCTTCCCGAACCCCGAGTTCGACGAGAAGGCGCGCAAGCGCTGGAACTCGGAGCGCTACTACAACGACCCCGACTACTACTTCCAGCGCGACCTGGTGAAGCCGTACCGCGTCGGCATGTCGTGCGGCTTCTGTCACGTCGGCCCGGATCCGCTGCGGCCGCCCGTCGACCCCGAGAACCCGGAGTGGCGCAACCTGTCGTCGACGGTCGGCGCGCAGTTCTTCTGGGTCGATCGCATCTTCAACTGGCAGGGCGACGCCAACCCGAAGAGCTTCTTCAAGCAGCTCTTCATGACCTCGCGGCCCGGTTCGCTCGACACGTCGCTCGTCAGCACCGACAACATCAACAACCCGCGGACGATGAACGCGGTCTACCTGGTCGGGCCGCGCCTGCTGCACGCGAAACGGTGGGGTCGCGAGAAGCTCGCCGGCGGCGAGCTGAGCAACCGGCAGTTCAACGACTTCGTGCCGGCCGGGCATCCGCTCGCGCAGCTCTTCGAGAAGCCCGACACGGTCTACGCGCCTCGCGTGCTCAAGGACGGCGCCGATTCGGTCGGCGCCCTCGGCGCGCTCAATCGCGTCTACCTGAACATCGGGCTGTTCAGCGAGGAGTGGCTGCTGCACTTCCGGCCGATCATCGGCGGCATGCCGATCACGCCGATTCCCATCGCCACGGCGAAGAAGAACTCGGCCTACTGGAACGCGACCGAGCTGCAGACGATGAACATGGCCGCCTTCCTGGTGAAGGCGTCCTATCCGCATCGCCTGAAGGACGCCCCGGGCGGCGCCGCGCACCTCACCGCGGACGCGTCCACGCTGCAGCGCGGCAAGGAGGTGTTCGCCGACTACTGCGCGCGCTGCCACTCGAGCAAGCCGGTCGATCTGCCGCCGGACATCCGTCTCGAGGAGAACGGGCCGAACTACCTCGAACAGTGGAACAAGTACTGGGCCCACACGAAGACGCCCGGGTTCCGGCAGGCGATGCGGGCCAAGGTGCTCGATCCGGCGTTCCTCGACGACAACTACCTGTCGAACGAGCTGCGGGTGCCGGTGACGCTGCTCGCCACCAACATCTGCAGCCCGATTGCGACCAACGCCATCGCCGGCAACATCTGGGACAACTTCTCGTCGGCGACCTACAAGGCGCTGCCGTCGGTCGGCACGGTCAAGGTCCGGCACCCGGTCACCGGCGCGGAGAAGGACTTCGTCGTGCCCGGCGGCGGCCGCGGCTTCACCCGGCCGGCGTCGCTGGTCAGCCTGTGGTCGACGGCGCCGTACCTGCAGAACAACAGCGTCGGTCCGTTCGATCCGAGCCCGTCGGTCGAGGCCCGGCTGGGCGTCTTCGACAAGTCGATCGAGCAGATGCTGTGGCCGGAGAAGCGGCGACGCGACGACATGTTCACCAGGCCCGACGATCCGGGTGCCGGCGTGATCGACCGCTCGAAGTCCGAGTCGTCGCTGTGGGTGCCGAGCGGCTACGTGCCGGCGCCGCTGCGGCCCCTGATCGGCCGCGACGGCATCGACATCGGGCCGATTCCCCAGGGTTTCCCCATCGCGCTCCTGGCCAACGCCGACCTGATGGGGGCCGACCTGACCGGCGCCGAGAAGAAGGCGCACGACGACAAGCTGCGCGACGTGATCCGCACGCTGATCCGCGAGCTGAAGGCCGGCACCGACATCTTCAAGAGCACCGCGGTGATGGATGGCTTGTGGTCGCTCAGCAAGTGCCCCGACCTCGTCGTCAACAAGGGGCACTATTTCGGGACCGCCTGGCAGCCCGACGAGCCGCCGCTGTCGGACGCCGACAAGCACGCGCTGATCGCGTTCCTGAAGACGTTCTGACGCCGACCCCGACCGGGAGAGTGCCGTTGCCGTCACTGTATCGCCGCGAGCTCGTCAAGGCCGCGCTCGCCGGCATCGGCCTGTCCTCGATGGTGTCGCGGGCGGGCGCCGCCGAGGAGCCGCCCGACTACATCGTCGTCGGCTCCGGCGCCGGGGGCGGCACGGTGGCGGCCCGCCTGGCCGAGCGAGGCTATCGCGTCCTGGTGCTCGAAGCGGGCGGCGATCCGCGTACCGTCCGCGGCGGCAATCCGCTGCAGCCGTCCGCCAACACGATGCCGGACGACTACGACGTGCCGGCGTTCCACGGCCTGTCGACCGAGAACGACGGCATCCGCTGGGACTTCGTCGTGCGTCACTACGCCGACGATGCCCAGCAGCGGCGCGATGCGAAGTACATCGCCACGCTGCCGGACGGACGCCCGGCCGACGGCGTGCTCTATCCGCGCGCCGCCGCGCTCGGCGGCTGCACCGCGCACAACGCGATGATCCTGACCTATCCGTTCAACTCGGACTGGGATCAGCTCGCCGATCTGACCGGCGACATCTCATGGCGGGCGGACGCGATGCGCGGCTACTTCGAGCGCCTCGAGAACTGCCGCCACCGGCGCCTCGAGCGGTTCAAGGCGAAGTTCGGCTGGAACCGGAGCCGTCACGGCTGGTCGGGATGGCTGACGACGGAGAAGGCGGTTCCCGAGTCGGCGATGCGCGACCGCGACTTGCGCCGCACCCTGCTGGGATCGGCCCGCGCCGCCTGGGACGCGCTGGCGTCGCCGATCGATCGGGCGCGGTGGGAGAGCCAGGCCGACCCGAACGACTGGCGCGTCGTGTCCGAGGATTCGGTCGGCATCCGCTACACGCCGCTGACGACTGACGGCCACCAGCGGGTCGGCGTCCGCGAGCGGCTGCTGGACGTGGCGCGGCGCTTTCCGGATCGGCTCGTCATCAAGACGCATGCCCTGGTGACGCGGGTGCTGTTCGATGGCACGCGCGCGATCGGCGTCGAGTATCGCGATGGGGCGCGACAGTACCGCGCCCACCCCAACCCGGCGCCCGCCGCGCCGACCGTGCAGGCGCTGGCCAAGCGCGAGGTGATCCTCGCCGGCGGCACCTTCAACACGCCGCAGCTCCTGATGCTGTCCGGGATCGGACCGCGGCCGCACCTCGAAGGGCTGGGCATCCCGGTGATCGTCGATGCGCCGCGCGTCGGCCGGAACCTGCAGGACCGCTACGAAGTCGCCGTCGTCAACAAGATGCCGTTCCCGGCCTGGGAGTCGCTCGAAGGCGCGACGTTCACCAACGCCGATCCGCAGTACCGCGAGTGGCGCGACCGCCGCGACGGCGTCTACACGACCAACGGCGCCGTGCTCTCGGTCTGCCTGCGCTCGAGCCCGGCGGCGCCGGTGCCGGATCTGTTCTGCTACGGCCTGCTGGCCGATTTCCGCGGCTACGAGCCGAACTACACCAAGCGACTGCCGGCTTCGCTGAACGCTTTGACGTGGATCGTGCTGAAGGCCCGCACCAACAACACGGCCGGCGACGTGACGCTGGTGTCGCGGGATCCGGCCGAGCCGCCGCGGATCAACTTCCGCTACTTCGCCGAAGGCAGCGACGCCAGCGGCGAGGATCTGCGGGCCGTGGTCGCCGGCGTCGAGTTCTGCCGGCGCATCGTCGACGAGCTGAAGGGCCGCGGCCTCGCCGTCACCGAGGAGGTGCCCGGCCGGGCGGTCGCCGATCAGGCCGCCATCGCCGCCCACGTCCGCGACCAGGCGTGGGGTCACCACGCCTGCGGCACCTGCGCCATCGGGCCGGCCGATCGCGCCGGCGTCGTCGACACGAACTTCCAGGTGCACGGCGTCCGCGGACTGCGCGTCGTCGACGCGTCGGTCTTCCCGCGGATCCCCGGGCACTTCATCGCCAGCGCGGTGCTGATGATCGGCGAGAAGGCCGCCGACGTCATCGCCGCCGCCGCCGGGTCACCGGCCGCGCTCCCCGCCGTGCGTTCCCGCGCCTGATCTGTTCGAGGTGTCACCATGCGACGAGTCCACGCCCTGTTCTGTCTCGCGGCGGCCGCCATCGTCGTCGCCGGCTGTGCGTCCGCGCCGCCGCCCCGCATCCAGTTCGCGCCGCCGGGCACGGACGTCGCGAAGCTGCGGGCCGAGTTTCCGCTCACCGACGCCGAGCGGCTGGCGCTGACGCCGGAGTCGATCCGGCGCCTCGATCAGGCGCAGGTCGATCAGATCTACCAGCGCCTGGACAGCGGTCCGATCCCCGATGGCCCGTTCCGTGGCGACCTGTTCTTCCCGCGCGGCTCGAAGAGCGACATCCGCCTGGGCGAGCTGAATGGCGTGCCGCGCGACACCCTGGCGGAGCTGGCCGTGGTCCGCGTCGAGACGCTGGGCAAGGCGTTGTGGCACGGCAAGATGTTCTTCCGCGAGGAAGGCGCGCTGCGCAATCGGATCGAGGAGCTGGCGGTCTTGAAGGCCATCATCCGGGACGCCGAATCGATCCCCACCGTCACCTTCGAGGGCAAGACGACGTGGCTGCTGTTTCCGGCCAAGCTGTCCTGCGGCGACAGCCGGTTCGACGCCGCCCACAAGTCGATCGTCATCGACTACGCGAAGGGCTCGACGATCAAGGGCTACCGGGAGGTGCCGGACGCGCTGGCCGGGCCCGAGCGCCTGGACATCTTCGACGAAGTGCGGCTGATCCGCCCCGGCTTCTACCTCGGTCGCGCCTACTTCCGCGGCAGCTTCGGCCTGAACTTCACGCTGATCGATCCGGCGGTGGCCGGCACGGCGGCGCCTCGGCCGACCGGCGATTGTGCGCAGGCGCCGTAGCCGTCCTTCGCGGGTGTCGCCTGGAATCCAGTCGGTAGCCGGCAAATCGTCGCTGTGTATATCGCCAGCAGATTCACCGTAAAATCGCTGGCGTGATTGCCAGGGCTTCTGCTCTGAGCGATATTTTTCAGATTGACCCCGCGGCACTCCGGCAGGCGCGCCAGATTGCAACGGAGGCGCTCGCCGGACGGCTCCATTCGTTTCAGGCATGCCGGAACTCTGGCGCTTCTGGTTCCAAGCTGCCCAGCCTGTTGCCAGAAGTGCGGTACACCGTCGTCGCGGTGGCGTCCGAAACGGATACCTTGCCGATCGGCGACGAGCGTCAGCATTGGGAGGCAGCGGCGCTGCGGGACAGGGACCGCCAGGTAGCAGATACCTGGGGCGCGTCAAAGGCGTTATCGACGACGCACTCCAGAAGTTCCTTTCGGATTTAGTGTGGAGCGGCGCTCGCCCGGCGCTGCTGGGTCGCGGCGAGCGTGCGACAGATCGAGAGAGACCAACGAGAGGCCATCGATCGCTCCGAATCAGGCCTTCGTCCCGCAGTTGCCGCGCTGCTGAGCGTTCCTCAGATCTCGTGTTCCCTGTGCGTGCAGCCCTCGAACACCGCGGTGAACAGCTGCCCGTCGTCGCCGAGCTCCTGCTCCAGCCCGATCTTCGTCGAGTAGTAGCCCGAGATCGTCATCTGCTTGATCGCGGTGAAGAACACGACGCCGGGCTCGTCCTCGACGGCGTGCCCGCTTGCCGCCGCCAGCCTGGTCAGCAGCTCGGTCTGCTGCGCCGGCGCAGCCGCCGCGAACGGCTTGCCGTAGAGCGCGGTGCTGCGGGTGTCCATCCAGGCCAGGCCGGTGAGGAAGCGCTCCTTGTCGGCCGGCGCGCGTTGGCCAGGACGTTGTCGACGAAGCGATCGACCAGCGCGGTGCGGGCGCCCGGCGTGTCGGTGGTCGGGATGATCAGCTCGACGAGCGTCGCGACCGTCTCGAGCTGCGCGGCGGACAGCGCCTTCGGCGTGAACGGCGCGGCGGCGGCTTGCGCGGACGCTGCCGCGGCGACGTGCGTGTGCATCGCCGGGTTCTGCGCCAGCAGCGTCAGCCGGTCGAGCCACAGGGCGCCCGCCGTCGCACCGGCGCCGGCGGCGATGCCACGCAGGGCGTTGCGTCGGCTGATCACAGCGCACCTCGCTTCATCTGCTCGGCCAGGTAGTCGGTCGCGCGCCACGACAGGGCCAGGATCGTGAGCGTCGGGTTCTTCTCGGTGGCGGTCGGAAAGGCCGAGCCGTCGACGACGTAGACGTTCGGCACGTCGTGCATCCGCTTGAATGACGTGAGCGCCGACCGCTTCGGGTCGTCGCCCATGCGGCAGGTGCCGTGCTCGTGGATCGCCGAGCCCATGCGATCGATGTCGGCGCGCTTGTAGTCGACCAGCTCGAGCGCCGGCGGCCTTGGCGATGGCCTCGACACGTATCGGCCATGTGCTCGGCCATCTTCCGCTCGTTCTCGCCGATGCGGTAGTCGATCTTCAGCAGCGGCACGCCGTACCTGTCGTTGCCGGCGTCGCCGACCGTGATCCGGTTGTGGGCGTAGGGCAGCACCTCGCCGTAGGGGTGCATCTCGACCCAGGCCGGATGGCGGCGCTTGATCTCCTTCTTCAAGCGAGGCGCCGAAGCCGGGGATCAGCTCGCTGCCGCCGTGCGCGCCGGTGGCGCTGGCGCCGGTGTTCCAGAACTGCATGCCGAAGCCGCGCAGGTAGTCGCGCCGGTGGCCGTCGCGATGGTTGAAGCGCGGCATGTAGATGTGCTCGCCGCCGATGCCGCGATCGTTGCGCGTCGGGCCGCCGGCCAGCTGCGGCAGCCAGCCGCGGACGTGGAAGCGGATCTGCTCGCACAGGTAGCGGCCGATGACGTCGGAGCTGTTGCCGATGCCGTTCGGGTAGGCGGTCGGACTTCGAGTTGAGCAGGATGCGCGTCGAGTCGACGCAGCTGGCGCCGACCACGACGACCTTGGCCAGCACCTCGCGCTCGGCGCCGCTCTGGCGATCGAAGTACTGGACGCCCCTGGCGCGGCCCTTGTCGTCGACGAGGACGCGGGCGGCGACCGCGTTCGAGCGGATCTCGAGCTTGCCGGTCTTCAGCGCGAACGGCAGCAGGTGATCGGCGGAGTTGAAGAACGACGCGGTGTCGCAGCCGTCGCCGCAGGTGCCGCAGTAGTGGCAGGCGGGGAAGCCGCGGGTCGGCTTCGTCATGTTGGCGCGGCGGCCGGACGACGATGTCGATGCCGAGCCCCTTGGCGCTCTTCTGCAGGATCCGCTCGCCGCACCGCGGCGCCGGCGCCGGCTGCATGAATCGGCTGCCGGGCAGCGAGTCGGAATCGTCGGTGCCGCCGCAGACGCCGATCAGCTGCTCGACCTTGTCGTAGTAGGGCGCGATGTCCGCGTACGAGATCGGCCAGGGGATCTCCCAGCCGTCCCTGGCGGCTCCCTTGAAGTCGAGGTCGGACAGCCGGAGGCTGACGCGGCCCCAGATGTTCGTCTTCCCGCCATGGCCCCAGACGCGATACAGGTCGAAGGGCCGCTCGTCCGGCGATGCGTAGGGCTGTTCCTTGGTGTCCAGGAAGAACTGCGGCGGCGCCTCGCCGCGGGCGCGGCGCTCGCGCGCTTCCCAGGGACGGACGTGCGTCCAGAACTTCGCCCGGTCGAACTTCGTGCCGGCGTCGAGGACCACGACGTCGACGCCCTGGCGGGTCAGGTTCCAGGCGGCCATGCCGCCGGACGCGCCGCTGCCGATGATGACGACGGAGTGGACCTTCGCGGACCGGATGATTTGCATGGAGCAGCCCGGCGCCTGGCCGTCAGGCCTGGCGGACGATCTTGGACGTGGTGATCATCTGGCCGGCGTGGCGGGTGCAGTGCTCGGCGCCGTGGAACAGCAGGCCGAGGACGGTGGTCGGCAGCTGCTTGCGGCCGACGGCGCGCGGCGTCGCCAGCTCGGACACCGGCGTGCTGCGGACCTGGCCGAGCGCGGCCGTGATCCCGCTGCGCACGAGCCCGACGAGCTCGGCGGCATCCGCCGGCGGATCGCCGGGATCGCCTTCGGCCTTCATGTAGACGATCTGCGGCTCGGACAGGGCCTGGCCGCGGGCGTAGCTGAAGAGGCGATCGAGGGCGCCGGCGAGGTGGCGCGCGTGGAACCCGATCGAGGCGGCGCCGCCCGGCGTGGCCCAGATCTCGTCGACGGCCAGGGGCGCGAGGGTGGCCTCGACGTCCTCCTGCGCCTGGAGAAGGGCGTGGACGACGGGCTGCAGCTCGGCCGGGTAGCCCTCGACGGCGCCGCGGAGCCACACCTCGGGCAGGGATGACGTGCTCATGCGAGGAGTGTATCGCGCCAACCACTCCGGAGTCGTCGTCGGTGCGCGTCCCAAGCCGAGCCTTGACTTCGACGTGTCCGACACGCTGTAGTCGGCGCCGTGAACAGACCCGCCACCAACCTGCGCTGGTACATCGGCGGACTGCTCTTCCTGTCCACCGTCATCAACTACATCGATCGGCAGACGCTCAGCGTGCTGGCGCCGTACCTGAAGATCGAATACACGTGGACCAACACCGACTTCGCCTGGCTGATCATCGCCTTCCGGGTCGCCTACTCGATCGGCCAGACGGTGGCCGGCAAGTGGCTGGATCGCGTCGGCACGCGAACCGGCCTGTCGATCGCGGTGCTCTGGTACTCCGTCGCCGCGATGCTGACCTCCACGGCGGTCGGCCTGAAGTCGTTCGCCGTCTTCCGCTTCCTGCTCGGCGCGGGCGAAGCGGCCAACTGGCCGGGCGCGACGAAGGCGGTCTCGGAATGGTTCCCCCGCCGTGAGAGCGGCTGGGCGGTCGCGCTGTTCGACAGCGGATCGTCGATCGGGGCGGCGATTGCCTCGGTCCTCGTCGTGTGGCTGTACCTCACCTTCGGCACGTGGCGGCCCGTCTTCGTCATCACCGGTGCGCTCGGCCTGATCTGGCTGTGGCTCTTCCGCCGCGCCTACCACCCGCCGGAGACGCATCCCGCGATCTCGGCTGACGAGCGGGCCTACATCCTGGCCGACCGCGAGCCGCTCGATCCCGCGGTCGCCGCCCGTCCCGTGCCGACCGGCCAGCTGCTCGGGCTGCGGCAGACGTGGGGGATCATCGTCGGCAAGATGCTGACCGATCCGGTGTGGTTCCTGATCACCGACTGGTTCGCCATCTACCTGGTCGCGCGCGGCTTCAACATGGAGACGAGCGTGCTGTGGTTCTGGGTGCCGTTTCTCGCCGCGGATGCCGGCAACTTCCTCGCCGGCGGCATCTCGAGCCGCCTGATCAGCCGCGGCATGCCGGTCGCCACTGCCCGCAAGGTCGTGATCGTGGTGGGCGGCCTCGGCATGAGCACCTTGATGGCCACCCTGCTGATGCAGGACCTGCCGTCGCTGCTGGCCTGCTTCGCGGTCGCCACCTGCTCCTACGCGGCGCTGTCGACGATGGTGCTCAACCTGCCGGCGGATCTCTATCACCCGCGGGCGGTCGCGTCGGTGAGCGGGCTGAGCGGCACCGGCGCGGGGTTGTGCACCCTGGCCGCGACGCTGGCGACCGGCTACATCGCGGACCACTATTCGTTCGAGCCGATCATGATCGTGGCGAGCCTGGTGCCGCTGCTCGCCGTCGCCGCCGTGCTGATCCTCCTGCGCGACACCGGCGCGGGCAGCGACGGTGTGCTCCGCAAGGCGTGAATCAGCGGGCCAGGCTGGCCAGCACGCCAGGATCGACCTGCGACGCCGACGCAGCGTCCAGATAGAGCGTCGTCCGGTCGTGGGTGCGCAGGATCGAGGCCGGCACGGCCGGCGTGATCGGCCCGGTGAGGACCGCCGCCACGGCCGCGGCCTTGCGCTGGTCGGGGACCATCGCCAGGATCTCGCGGGCGGCCAGGATCTGCCGGACCGACATCGAGATGGCCCGGCTCGGCACGTCCGCGACGGTCGGAAACCAGCCTTCGCCGACCTGCTGGCGCCGGCAGGCGTCGTCGAGGGCGACCACGAGGTACGGGTCGGTCGTCTCGAAGTCGGCCGGCGGATCGTTGAAGGCGAGGTGCGCGTTCTCGCCGATGCCGACGAAGGCCACGTCGATCGGCGCGCGCGGTGATCGCCGCGCCGATGGTGCGGAGGACGGCGTCGATGTCGCCGTTGCCGTCCAGCTCGTGGAAGGTCGGGATGCCGGTGCGGTCGACGAAGTGCTCGCGCAGCACGCGCCGGAAGCCGGCCGGGTGGTCGGCGGCGAGGCCGACGTACTCGTCGAGGTGGAACAGCTCGACGCGGGACCAGTCGACCTGGGTGCTGCCGGCCAGGCGATGCAGGAAGCCGAGCTGCGAGGCGCCGGTGGCGGCGATCACCCGGGCGTGGCCGCTCGTCTCGATCGTCTGGGCCAGGACGCGTTCGGCGTGCATGGCCGCCGCCGCGCTCATGGCGTCGAAGTCTGGGGACACATGGATGCGCACCGAGGCAGTGTAGCGCGGGCTCCTGGCCTGGCTGGCATCGCCGGCGGCCCCCGTATACTGGCGCCGGTTCGAGGAGGCTCCGCATGAAGCGTCTGTCGTTCGCCGTTGCCGTGATCGTCGCCGGAGGCGTCGTCGCCTCGACCGCCCAGCAGCGCGGCACGGTCCCGCCGTCTCCGGTTCCGCCGATGCCGCGGCCCGAGGATGTCGCCGCGCCGGCCGGCTGGAAGCCGGGCGGGCACATCGTGCCGCCGATGCCGCTCACGCTGGCCCGGCTGCCGCGGACGGCGATCGCCAGGGCCAGGTATCCGGCCATCGACTTCCACGTCCACGCACCGGACCTGACCACGGACGCGGCCTACAAGGCATTCGTCGCGCTGCTCGATCGCATCGGCGTCGGCGCCATCGCCAACATGGACGGCGGCACCGGGGCGCACCTCGACGCCGCGCTGAAGGCGGGGGAGCCGTACCGCGACCGCGTCGCCACCTTCATCACCTTCAACACCGACGGCATCAACGAGCCGGGCTGGTCCGGAAGTTCGCCGCCGAGATGGAGCGCGCCTTCAAGGCCGGCGCCCTCGGGATGAAGGTCTGGAAGACCCTCGGCCTGACCGCCAAGAACCCCGACGGCAGCTTCATCCAGGCCGACGATCCGCGGCTCGATCCGATCTGGGAGATGGCGGCGAAGTACGACCGGCCGATCATGATGCACATCAGCGACTCGATCGGCCGCTTCTATCCGATCAGCCCGAAGAACGAGCGCTTCGAGGCCGGCCTGTGGGCCAAGCCAGGCGACACCGAGGGCAACTACTACGGCGGCGACTGGCCGACGCACGAGCGGATCGAGCAGGCGCGCGAGAACATCCACCGCAAGCACCCGAAGACGCGCTTCGTCAACGCGCACATGGCGATGCTCTACTACGACCCGGCCAAGGTGGCGAAGCTGCTCGACACCTATCCGAACGCCGACGTGGAGATCTCCGCCAGCGTGCAGGACCTCGGCCGGGCGCCGCGGCTGTGGCGCGAGTTCATCATCAAGTACCAGGACCGCGTGCTGCTGGGCACCGACGGCGACCCGGCTCGCGGCGTCGACGACTTCTGGACGCCGCACTGGCGCTTCCTCGAGACCTACGACGAGTACTTCGAGCACCCGGCGCAGATGCGGACCGAAGGCGGCTCGCCCGGGCACGGCCGCTGGAACATCTCGGGGATCGGCCTGCCCGACGCGGTGCTGCGCAAGATCTACTACGAGAACGCGCTGCGGCATCTCCCGACGCTCAAGGCGTCGATCACGCGCCAGATGCCGCGGGCGCGCGATACGGCCACCGAGACCGACTCCGAGGCAGTCCCAACGGCCAACGTCCGGACCGATCGATCCGGTTGGGCACTGGAAGTGCACTGCCGGTAGTGGTCGGGAGTTCAGGCTGCAGCGCCGCATGTCCGCGCTCGTCCCCCCGGCCGCGGGAATGTAGCAGCGCAGCGCGTAGTCGAGCAGCATGCGATCGGCGCTGAACCGCCAGCCGAGTGTGCGGATGGTGCGCTTCATGCGCGCGATCCAGCCGCGCGGCAGGCCGTCGCGGTCGCGATCGTAGAAGAGCGGCACCACCTCGTTGACCAGCGTCGCCATCAGCGCCTCGGCGTCGCGCGCGTCGTGGACGTCCGGGTTCGAGTGCGTGTCGCCGGCGCCGATCGCGAAGCCGTTCAGGCCGTCGTAGGCCTCGGCCCACCAGCCGTCGAGCACCGACAGGTTGAGGCCGCCGTTCAGCACCACCTTCTGGCCGCTGGTGCCGGACGCCTCCAGCGGACGGCGCGGCGTGTTCAGCCACACGTCGACGCCCTGCACGAGGTGGCGGCCGACGTCGATGTCGTAGTCCTCGATGAACAGCAGCTTGCCGGCGAACTGCGAGTCGCGCATCAGCCGCGCGATCTCGGCGAGGAAGCCCTTGCCCGGCGTGTCGCGCGGATGCGCCTTGCCGGCGAAGATGAACTGGATCGGCCGCTGCGGATCGTTGACCAGCGCCGCGATGCGCTCGATGTCGCGCATCACCAGCGTCGGCCCGCTTGTAGGTGGCGAAGCGGCGGGCGAAGCCGATGGTCAGCGCGTCGAGGCTGAGCGCCTGCCGGCAGGCCTCGACGACGTCCTCCGATTCGCCGCGCCGGATGGCGGCCTCGGCCGCCCGGCGGCGCGCGAACGCGATCAGTCGCGTCCGCAGCGTCGCGTGCGTCTCCCACAGCTCGCCGTCGTCGACCTGGTCGATCGCCTCCCAGCTGGCCGGATCGGCGCAGCGCTGCGGCCAGTCGGCGCCGAGGTGGCGGTCGTAGAGGCGGTGCATCGGCGCCGCCAGCCACGTCCGCACGTGGACGCCGTTGGTGATGTGCCCGATCGGGATGCGCTCCTCGAGCTGGCCCGGATAGAGGCCGGTCCACATCGCGCGCGAGACGCGGCCGTGCAGCGCCGACACGGCGTTGGCGCGGTGCGACAGCTTCAGCGCCAGCACCGTCATGCAGAACGTCTCGTGGTAGTTGCCGGGATCGACGCGCCCGAAGGCGAGCAGGCCTTCGCGGTCGAGGCCCATCGCCTCGCGCAGCGGCCCGAGGTGCTCCTCGACGAGATCCGGCGAGAAGCGGTCGTGGCCGGCCGGCACCGGCGTGTGGGTGGTGAAGACGATGTGCGAGGCGACGCAGGCGCAGCGCCTCGCTGGGCCGACAGGCCCTCGCGCTCCATCCGCTGGCGGGCGAACTCGAGCGCGGCGAAGGCGCTGTGGCCTTCGTTCAGGTGGGCGACGCCGGGCGTGTAGCCGAGCGCCCGCAGCGCCCGGGCGCCGCCGACGCCGAGGAGCAGTTCCTGGCGGATGCGGGCCCGCTCGTCGCCGCCGTAGAGACGGGCCGTCAGCTCGCGATCCTCCGGCGGGTTGCCTTCGACGTCGGAGTCGAGCAGCAGCAGCGTGGTGCGGCCGACGGTGCACCGTCCACACGCGCGCCGAGATCGAGCCGGTGCGGGTCTCGACGCGTCACCGTGACCGTCTGGCCGTCCTTGGTCGTCGCCGGGCGGATGGGCAGCGTCGCCGCGTCGACGTCGAGGTATTCCTCCTGCTGGCACATCGTCGTCGTCGAGCCGCTGCCGGAAGTAGCCCTGGTCGTAGAAGAGGCCGACGCCGACCAGCGGAATGCCGAGGTCCGACGCCGCCTTGATGTGATCGCCGGACAGGATGCCGAGGCCGCCGGAGTAGATCGGCAGCGATTCGTGCAGGCCGAACTCGGCCGAGAAGTAGGCGACCGGGCGCGTCCGCAGGACGCCGGCGTGGCGCTCGCCCCAGGTGTCGCGCGAGGCCAGGTATTCCTCGAGCCGGCGGTAGGCGTAGTTGATGCGGCCATGCAGCGCCAGCTGCGAGGCGCGCTCGTCGATGGTCGCTGACCGGCAGCTGCTGGCAGGAGCGCGACCGGGTTGTGCCCGAGCCGCCGCCACAGGCCCGGATCGAGATCGCGGAAGAGGCTGGTCGTGTCCTGGTCCCAGCTCCACCACAGGTTGTTGGCCAGCCGCCGCAGCCGCTCCTGCGTCGGCGCGACGAACTGCCCCTGCGTGCGGGCCAGGCTGACGACGTGCGAGAGCTGGTGCCCGGCGGCGGCGATCGCCGACACCATCGCCGGGTCGAAGGCCCGCGCGGTGACGGTCTGCAGCACCAGCACGCCCTGCAGCAGGCCGCGATCGACCAGCGGCACGCCGAGGAACGAGCGATACGGATCCTCGCCGGCCTCCTTGAAGTACTTGAACCGCGGATGCGCCGGCGCGTCGTCCACGATCAGCGGCCGCAGCTCCTCGGCCACCAGGCCGACCAGGCCCTCGTCGAGGCGCATGCGGATGCGGCCGACGCTGTCCGGCTTCAGGCCGACGGTCGCGGCGAGCACCAGGTTCGAGCGGTCGGGACCGAGCAGGTAGACCGAGCAGACGTCGGTGCCGAAGCGGCGCTGAATGAGCTGGACGACGTTGGACAGCGTCTCGGCGGCGTTGCCGGTCGCCGAGGCGAGACGGCCGATGTCGTCGAGCGTCCACGACGTCGACGACGGCGGAAGCGGGGCGGGGTGACTCACAATCCAGGGTCCCTTCTATAGGCGGCGGATCCCCTCAGGACCCGCCGCGGCCCGCCATCCATCCAGGCGGGCCGCTACTTGCCGCGCTCGGCGCGCGGCGGCGCCGTCCCGCGGGCGGCACCTCGTAGAGCGGAGCAAGAAGCGTGCTTCGCCGCAGCCGAGCCCGCCCGACGGGCATTTTCCACCGTCCGGGGGCATTTTCCCGCGGGTTCTCGCCAATCGGGGCGCCGATCCGGGATCGGCCGGCGTCCGAGCCAAGGCGGACATTCGTGTCTGTTTGAGCGTTGACTGGCCGACTGAAATGTCCGCGTTCTGTTCTTGCCGGACCGACGGATGCGTTGAATGACACGGTCCGGCGTGCCGGCAAGCGGTCCAGTGGCGGTACCCCGCTTGCAGTCTCGGTCGACCGACCCGGCAGCCGCCGGACGCCGAACAGGATCGCCCCCAACCATGGATACCGACGCCCTGGTCGCTCGCATCAAGTCCGAGTTCAACGAGAGTCCCGGCATGTGCCTGACGCTGCGCCAGGGAGCCCGATTGTGGGGAATCGCCCCGGAAGACTGCGCGAAACTGGTCGATCGACTGGTGGCCGAGGAGTTCCTGCGGTGGACCAGGAATGGGGAACTGGTGCGCTCCGAGTCCGGCAGTCACGGCAGCCGCCACGGCCTGCAGATCGGCATCTGACGGGAACCGTCGCCCCAACGAGGAGACGGTTCTGTTGGCCAAGTCGGTCTGGCCGACAGAACTGTTCGTCCAGGGCTACGACGGCTTGAAGTAGAGCACCAGCGCCGCCCCGACCGACGCCAGCACGTACCCGGCCCAGAGCAACGGGTTCGGCGCTTCCTTTGGCGGATGCATGGCCATCGACACCAGGACGTTCACCAGCGGTGCGCCGCCGAACACCAGCGGCATCACGTAGGCGGGCAGGCCGCCCGAGCGGAACGCAAAGATGATGAACACGGCGCCGATCGCGCCGAGCATCCCGGCGCCGGTCGCCGCCAGCGTGCCGGCGGTGGTGAAGCCCTTGAGCTCGCCCTGCGCGCCGAGCGTGATCACCGGCACCAGCACGCCGACCAGGAAGTAGGCGATCCCGACGCACAGCAGCGCCTTCATCGGGCTGCCGAGCATCACCTGCCCGCGATGCAGCGTCGGCCCGTAGAGACCCCAGGACAGAGCGGCGCCGAGCGCGAAGAAGACCCACGTCATGGGGCCGATGCTATCCTTACGCCCCGTGGTCAGTCCAGATCGTGCCCCCAAGGGCGAGCTGAGCCCCGGCGGCACGTCGGGCGGCGTCGGCGCGTTCTTCGCCGGCGTGCTGATGGTCGCGGCGGGCGGCTACCTGCTGCTCAACCAGGTGCAGGTGACCACCTCCTACTGGAGCTTCGGCGGGCAGGGCAGCTTCGGGCTGTCGCTGCTGCCCCTCCTGGCCGGCATCGCCTTTCTCTTCTTCGACGGCAGGTCGCTGCTCGGCTGGCTCCTCACGGCAGCCGGCGCGGTCATCATCCTGGCCGGCGTGCTGATGCACATGGACATCTACTTCCGCCAGACGTCCCTCTTCAACACCCTGGTCATGCTCGCCCTGCTGTTCGGCGGGGTCGGCCTGGTCGCGCGTTCGCTCCGCTCGTCGTAGTCGGAGACGCATGCTCACCGCGCTCTTCCTCCTGGTCTTCTTCGCGCTGCACCAGGACCTCTGGTTCTGGCGCGAGGCGCGCCCGCTCGTCTTCGGCGTGCTGCCGCTCGGCCTCGCCTGGCATGCCGGCTACACGCTGGCGGTGTCGGTAATCATGGCGGTCCTGGTGCGGCGCGCCTGGCCGTCGCACCTCGAGGACGCCGGGTGATCCCGCTCGCCATCGTCGGGCTCTACCTGGTCACGGTCGTCTACGTCGGCGTCTTCGCCTTCCGCCGCGCCGAGCGGCGGGCGGGCGCCGAGGACTTCTTCCTGGCCGGCCGATCGCTGGGCCCGTTCGTGTTCGTGCTGTCGCTGTTCGGCACCAACATGACGGCCTTCTCGATCCTCGGCTCGTCGGGGCACGCCTTCAGCAACGGCATCGTGACCTACGGGCTGATGGCCTCGTCGTCGGCGCTGATCATCCCGCTGTCGCTGTTCTTCATCGGCACGCGCATCTGGGCGCTCGGCCACCGGCACGGCTTCATGACGCCGGTGCAGATGTTCCGCGACCGCTGGGAGTGCGGGCACATCGGCACGGTGATCTTCGTGGTGCAGGCGGTGCTGCTGGTGCCCTACATCATCGTCGGCGTGATGGGCGGCGGCACGACGCTGGCCGCGCTGTCGGGCGGGCTGGTGCCGTACTGGGCCGGCGGCGCCGTGGTCGCGCTCGTCGTCATGAGCTACGTGTTCTTCGGCGGCATGCGCGGCACCGCCTGGGTGAACACGCTGCAGACGCTGATGTTCCTGGCCTTCGGGCTGCTCGCGGTGATCGTCGTCGGGGCCGGGATGGGCGGCTTCGGCCACGTCTTCACCGAGATGCTGGAGACGCCGAGCCAGGCCGCGCTGCTCACCCGCGAGCGCATCTCGCCCTGGTATTTCTTCAGCTACACGTTCATCCCGCTCTCGTCGATCGCCTTCCCGCACATCGGCATCTTCTGCCTGACGGCGAAGAAGCTCTCGCACTTCAAGCGGACGGTGATCCTCTACCCGATCTGCATGCTGGCGATCTGGCTGCCGTGCGTCTTCCTCGGCGTCGCCGCCAACCGGGCCACCGACGTGCCGGCGATCGCCAGCAAGCTCGAAGCGCGGGCGACGCTGGCCGCGTCGGGCGCGACGCTCGAGCCCGCCGAGCGCGATCGGCTGCGTCGCGCCGCGTCCGGCGACGACGTGATGATCCGGCTGGTCGAGCACTACGCGCCGATCTGGCTGGTCGGCCTGCTCGGCGCCTCGGTGATGGCGGCGGTGATGGCCAGCGACTCGCAGATCCTCGCGCTGTCGACGATGTTCACCGAGGACGTCTTCACCTTCTACGGCGGCACCGCGCGCTTCGGGCCGAACGTCCAGGTGCAGATGGGGCGCCTCTTCGTCGTCCTGCTGACGCTGGTCGCCTACGCCATCGCGATGCGGGTGCCGCAGTCGATCTTCGACCTGGCCAGCCAGTTCGCCTTCGCCGGCTACTCGGCGCTCGCCCCGCTGCTCGTCGCCGCGCTGTTCTGGCGGCGGCAGCACCAAGTGGGGCGCGCTCGCGGTGGTGGTCTGGGTGGCGTTCGGGATCGCCGCGGTCGCGGCCATCCAGATCAACGTGCCGCCGCCGTCCGGTCCGCCGACCGTGCTGTGGTCGCTCGGCGAGGTCGCGGTGCTGTCGCGGGCCGCCGCCGGGCTGCTGGTCTTCAACCTGCTGCCGGTCGTGCCGCTGACCCTCGGATCGGTCCTGCTGATGTGGCTCGTGTCGATGGTGACGCCGGCGCCAGGTGCCCGCACCCTGGCGCGCTACTTCTGAGGCATGCTGTCGGGGTCATGACGCGCCGGATCGCCGTCGCCGCGCTCGCTGCCGCCTTCACCGGGGTCGCCTCGGTCGGCGACGGCGCCCCGAGGGCGGCGTCGGCCCAGGTCTCGGTGAGCTCGCCGTACCTGGACATCGTCGCCCGCTACCAGTCCGGCGATCAGCCGAAGGCCGTCGCCGACATGTCGGCCTATCCGACATCGGGGCTGCGCGACCGGGCCCGCAAGGATCTGCGCGATCTCACCTGCCAGGTGCTCTGTGGAACCGCCGACTGCCGCCAGGCGCGGGCGGAGAAGCCGGCCGAGTTCGAGCGCGTCCTCGAGGCCTGGGCGGCGTCGATGCCGGCCGCGGCGGCGCTCCACGTCGACACCGCGATCCAGGCGCAGGCCGAGGATCGCCGCGACGTCGCCGAGGCGCATCGCCAGATCGCCCTCGAGCTCGTCGACCTGATGGAGACGGAGCTGGCGGCCGCCGGCCGGCGCGTCCCCGATCGCGCGGCCGCGGCTCACCGACGGGCCCGCGTTCGACGGTCCGACGCAGACCGGTCCCGACCCGCAGATCGCCCGGCGGGCCCAGGCCAGCCAGTTGGTGACGCTCGTGTCGGTCTGGCTGCTGCAGCTGCGCGGCGACCTGCCGCAGATCCAGGCGCCGCTCGCCCGCGCCCAGCAGCGCTTCCCGCAGGATCCGCTGGTCGCGCTCGCGCTCGGCTCGCTGCACGAGGCGCACGCCGCGCCCAACGCGCTGGTCGAAGCGAGCGTGGGCCGGCAGGGCAACCTCGAGAAGTGGCGGCAGGAGGAGCGGGCGTTCCGGCTCGAACAGGCGCTCGCCGCCTATCGTCAGGCGACGGCGCTGGACCCGACGCTGGCCGAAGCGCACCTGCGCCTCGGCCACGTGCTGCTGTTGACGGGGAGATCCGAGGAAGCCGATGCGTCGTTCGCCCGTGCCTCGGCGGAGACCGGCGACAAGCGCTGGCGCTACCTGGCCGAGATGCTGCGCGCGGACACCGCCGACGCCGGCGGCGATCGCGCCGCGGCGCGGCAGCGCTACCAGGCCGCGCTCGCGGCGTGGCCCGACGCGCAGAGTCCGGTGCTGGCCCTGAGCCGGCTCGAGGCGTCCGACGGCGACTGGCCGGCGGCGCAGGCCCGCCTGGCGAGCTTCACCCAGCGTGCCGGCGGTCGGGCCGAGGATCCGTGGTGGGCCTACGGCTTCGGCCAGGCCTGGCGCATCGACGCCGGCCTGGTCACCTTGCGCCGGCTGGTGGTGCGATGACCCGCCTTCGCAGCCGGCGTCGCTGTCGCTGCTTCGGCGCGCCACGTCGCCTTCGCGCCTGCATCCAGCGGGCTTCGGCGCCGCCCGCCTCGCCGTTCTGCTCGGCGCAGGTCTCGCGGCCGCTGCGACGGCACACGCGCAGCAGGAGCCGCCGCCGCAGCAGCCGGCGCCGCTGTTCCGCGCCGTCGCCAACGTCGTCCGCCTCGACACCCTCGTCACCGAGCGCGGCAAGCCGGTCGGCAGGCTCACGGCGGACGACTTCGAGCTGTTCGACAGCGGCGTCAGGCAGCAGATCACCGCGGCCAGCATCGAGGACGTCGACATCGACGTGGTGCTGGTGCTCGACACCAGCCGCAGCGTGGCCGGCACGCGGCTGCAGGCGCTGCGCGACGCGGCGTCGGCGCTGGTGCGCAATCTCGAGGCGGACGATCGCGCCGCCGTCGTCACGTTCGCCAGCGGCGTCACGGTGGACGCGCCGCTGACCTCCGATCACACCGCGGTGTCGCGGGCGCTCGAGACCGCCGAAGCGCGCGGCGCGACCTCGCTCGTCGACGCCGCCTGGACGTCGGTGCTGCTGGCGCACGGCGACCGATCGGCCGACACTGGTCCTCATCTTCAGCGACGGCGCCGACACCGCCAGCTGGCTGCGCGTCGCCCCGGTGATCGCGCTGGCCTCGCGCGCCAACCTCGTGGTCGACGCGGTCGTCGCCGGCGGGGCGCGCCTGCTGCGGCAGCAGCCGCGGCGTCCGGCGCCGGCCGTGGCGTCGGCCGGGTCGACCGCAGCCCAGGCGGGGGCGGCCACCGAGCCGCGCGACGCCGGCATCGAGAACTTCCTCGTCGACCTCACCGGCGCCACCGGCGGATCGGTCATCGACGGCTCCAACGGTTCGCGCCTCGAAGGTGCCTTCGTCGCCGCCCTGCGCGAGTTCCGCACCCGCTACCAGCTCAGTTACACGCCGTCCGGGGTCGATCGTCCGGGCTGGCATCCGCTCGAGGTCCGCGTCCGCCGGCCCGGTGCAACGATCCGCGCGCGCCCGGGGTATACGCAGTAGTTCCGCGACCCATCCAATGGCAGCTTCCCGACTCACGCCCGTTCAATGGCTGATCTGCGCGATCGCGGCGATCGGCTTCGCGTTCGACATCTACGAGCTGCTGATGCTGCCGCTGATCATCAAGCCGGCGATCGCGTCGCTCAGCGCGCCGCTCGTCGAGCAGCTGGTGGCCGGCGGCATGCCGCGGCCGCAGGCGATGGCGCTTTGGGTGCCGGGCGGCGCCGAATACGTCAGCTGGGCGCGGACGCTGTTCTTCGTGCCGGCGATGGTCGGCGGCGTGTTCGGCCTGCTCGGCGGCTACCTCACCGACCTGCTCGGGCGCCGCCGCGTGCTGACCTTCAGCATCCTGCTCTACGCGCTTCGGCGCTTCGCCGCCGGCTTCGTCACCTCGCTCGAGCAGCTGCTGGTGCTGCGCTGCGCGGTGTTCGTCGGCGTCTGCGTCGAGTTCGTCGCGGCGGTCGCGTGGCTGGCCGAGCTGTTCGCGGATCCGCACCAGCGCGAGAAGGTGCTCGGCTACACGCAGGCGTTCTCCTCGCTCGGCGGCATCCTGGTCGCCGGTCGCCAACGTCCTGGCGGCCAGCATCGCCACCAGCCTGCCGGCGATCCACGGCGGCCACGAGGCGTGGCGCTACACGCTGATCTCCGGCGTGATCCCGGCGCTGCCGCTGATCGCTCATCCGGCCGTTCCTGCCGGAATCGCCGGCGTGGGCGGCCAAGCGCGCGGCCGGCACAGCTGCGGCGGCCGAGCATCGCCGAGCTGTTCGGCCCGGGCCTGGCCCGAGCCACGATCGTCACCACGCTGGTGTTCGCCGCCAGCTACGGCATCGCGTTCGGCGCGATCCAGCAGCTGCCGCAGATCCTCGGCGCGCCGAACCGCGGCCACGTCGAGATCGTCGCCGAAGCCGCGGGCGGCCCGCGAGCGGGCGATCGCCACGGCCGCGGCGCAGGGCCGACCGGCGCCGCCCGAGCCCGCGCTGCGGCAGGCCGCGGCCAACGCCACCGACCAGGCCGTGGCGACGGTCGTCGTCGTGGCAGGAGATCGGCGGCCTCGCCGGCCGCGTCGTGTTCGCGATGCTCGCCGCCTGGGCGATCATCAGCCGGCGGACGCTGCTGCGGATCTTCCAGATCCCGGCGCTGATCTTCGTGCCGCTGCTGCTTCTGCTGGATCTCGTCGAACCTGGCGACGCCGGACTCGCTGCTGTGGATCAAGATCGGCATCTTCGTCGCCGGGTTCTTCACCGTCGCGCAGTTCAGTTTCTGGGGCAACTACATCCCGCTGGTCTTCCCGCTGCACCTGCGCGGCACCGGCGAGAGCTTCGCCGCCAACATCGGCGGCCGCGTCATCGGCACGGCGGCGGCGTGGTTCACGCTGACGTTCTCGGAATCGCGGCCGCCCGACCCGGCCAAGATCGCGATCGTCGGCGCGATCGTCGCCGGCGTCGTACGCGCTCGTCGGCGCCATCGCCACCCAGTGGCTGCCGGAGCCGGCCCGCGATGCCGTGGCCAAAGAAGGGCGCTAAGGGCGGCGCCGCTCGGCGCGGCGGCGGCTCCGGCGGCTCGGGCGGATTCGACATGCAGGTGATCATCGTCGCCGTCGTCGCGTCGGTGTTCGTGGCGGCCGTCGCCACCGCGGCCGACTGGGTCTGGGCGTCGCAGCTGCTGCGCCACAAGATCCTCTACGGCCTGCTGCACGGCGCCGGGCTGTGCGGGGCGATGGGGCTGGCCCTCGGCGCAGCGCACCGGCGCCCGTTCACCGGGCTGGCCGGCGGGCTGATCGCCGGCGTGCTCGCGGCGGCGTCCTACTACGGCTTCGTCTTCATCCCGGGCTTCCGGCGCTACGCGATCCTGGCGTCCTGGGCGGTGCTCTGGATCCTGTTCGGCTATCTCGAGGGACCGTTCCTGCGCGGGGCGCGCGTCGGCGGCGCGCATCGTGCGCGGCGTCGTGGCCGCCGCGGCGTCGGGGGCGGTGTTCTACTACGTCACCGCCGCCAACTGGTCGCGGTGGAATCCGCAGTCCATCGACTACGTCGAGCACTTCTGGCGCTGGGGCCGTCGCCTTCCTGCCCGGCTTCCTCGCGCTGCTCGCGACGGTGTCGGTGCAGGTGAGGAGGACCGGTGGGCGCTGACGGACCGTTGCGGCGGCAGCGTCCTGGTGTATCGCGCTGGCGGGCGTGATCGGCATCGGGCGGTCGGCGCCGGCATCGGCGGCGGCCCAGACTCCGCGGCCCGGGCTCGCCGGCACCCGACTCGCCCTTCAAGGGCCGCCTGGCCAAGGCCGTGTTCCTGAGCGACAACGTCGGCGAGGCGCTCGCCGAGGTCGCCTCGGCGGCGCCGGCGGCCTCGCGTCCAGGATCTGCTGACGCAGGCGGCGGCGCGAGCGCCGCAGCCCGAGCCGGCCCTGGCGGCGCCGGCCGGGCGCCAATCCGCTCGTCGCGTCGCGCCTGGCGCGTCGCCGGGCGCTCGCGCAGGGCATGGTCGCGCTCGTCGGGACGCCGGAGGCGCGGGCCGAGAGCGTCGCCGCGTCCGAGGCGCTGCTGCCGACCGCGCCGTCTGCCGTCGAGGACGCGCAGGGGATCGGCGTCTTCCTGGGCCTCGCCGAACTGGGCGAGACCTACCTGAAGGCGCACCGCGAATCCGCCGTCACGCCGTACCTCTACGCCTACCTGATGGTCCAGTACCGCCTGGCGTTCGAGCGCCAGGTGTCGGCCAAGGCGCTCGAGGGGCAGAAGGCCTCGGCGAAGAAATACCGCACCTTCCGGCAGCGCGCGCTGGCGTCCACGGATCCGCTGGTCAAGGCCGTCGCCGAGGACATCGACGCCCAGCTCTACCTCGAGCGCCCGACCCCCGAGCATCCCAGAAACTTCGATCCCGACGCCTGCTGCCGCGACAAGTAGGGCCGTGCTCGGAGCATGCTCCGAGCAACCTCCGAGCACTCTCCGAGCTTGCTCCGAGCATGCTCCGAGCAACTTGCAGAAACTGCGCTATCTTTTCGGGCTATGACCAGCGCACGCATGGGCCTCGTCGCCCTGGCTCTCCTCGTCGTGCCGGCCATGGCGCCGGCGCAGACCAACCGCGTCGAGAAGACGATCCCCTACCGCCTCGATCAGTCGACACAAGCTCGACGTCAAGGTCGGGCCGGTGATGATCGACAACGTCAAGATCACCAACATGGGCCGCGGCTTCGGCCGCGGCGGCTTCGGGCCGAAGGGCATGCAGCCGTCCGAAGGCTCGACGACGCTCCGCCTCGCCTTCGACGTCAACAATCCCGGCGAGGACTGGGAAGATCACCTTCACGTCGAGTTCCTCGACAAGGCCGGCAAGGTGATCGACCGCGCCACCAAGAAGCAGAACTGGGAAGAGAAGGCGGAGATCTGGAACTTCGACCACCCGATCCTCGAGTACGTGCTGCCGATGGTCGCCGACGTGAAGATCTCGATGAGCGGTCGGCTCGACTGACGCCGCCGACCATGCGCAGCGCCCTGTCTCGCGTCGCCCTCGCGCTTCCTGCTCGGGCTGCTGGCGCGGCCGGCCGCGGCGCAGCCGCTGTTCACCGCGGCGTTCCCGCCCGAGGAGTTCGCCGCCCGCCGCGCCCGCGTCATGGCCGCGGTCGGCGACGGCGTGGCGGTGCTGCAGGGTGCCACCGAGCTGCCGTCCTATCTCGGCTTCCGCCAGAACAACCACGTCTTCTACCTGACCGGCGTCGAGGTGCCGCGGGCCATCGTCCTCATCGACGGCCGCAGCAAGCGCACCACGCTGTTCCTGGCGCCGCGCGACGAGCGCATGGAGCGCTCCGAAGGGCCGGTCCTCGTGCCCGGCGACGAGGCCGTCCGCCTGACCGGCGCCGACGCCGTCGTTGCGCGGGACGAGTTCGCCGCCGCCCTCGACGCCGTGGTGGCCGAGGGGCGCGACCGATCTACACGCCGCACCGCGGCGAGTCGCTCGGCGCGTTCACGCCGTGGGCGGTGCTGCGGCACGAGCGGCTGACGTCGGCGGATCCCTGGGACGGGCGGAGCTCGCGCGAGGCGGCGTTCATCGCGCGGATCAAGGCGCGCGGCGCGCAGGCGCGCATCGAGGATCTCGATCCCATCCTCGATCGGCTGCGCCTGATCAAGAGCCGGCGCGAGATCGCGGCGATCCGCGAGGCGACGCGCATCGCCTCGGCCGGCATCCTCGAAGCGATGAAGGCGGCGCGGCCGGGCCAGAAGGAGCACGAGCTGGCGGCCGTCGCCGACTACGTGTTCCGCAAGAACGGGTCGCAGGGCGTCGGCTACTTCGCCCTCGTCGCCGCCGGCAGGAACGCGCACTACCCGCACTACCACGGCGGCGGATCGGTGCTCCAGAGACGGCGACTTCGTCCTCTTCGACTACGCGCCCGACGTCGCCAACTACACGTCCGACGTGACCCGCGTGTTTCCGGCCAACGGCCGCTTCACGCCGTGGCAGCGCGAGATCTACACCGTCTACCTGCGCTGCTATCGCGCCCTGATGGCCGAGCTGAAGCCGGGCCGCACGGCGCGCCAGGTGCACGACGCCGCCTTCGCGAAGATGACCGCGATCGTCGACGGCACGACCTTCGCCGACCCGAAGATCGCCAAGGCCGCTCGCGACTTCGTCGCCCTGTTCGGCCCCGAGCGCCGCGCCGAGCGCGTCGGCCACTGGGTCGGCATGGAAGTGCACGACGTCGACGACCCGGTCGAGGGCGACGTCCTCAAGCCCGGCATGGTCTTCACCATCGAGCCGGCGCTGACCATCCCCGACGATCGCGTCTACATCCGTCTCGAGGACGTCATCGTCATCACCGCGACCGGCTACGAGAACCTGTCCGAGTCGCTGCCCTTCGAGATCGCCGACATCGAAGCCGCGATGGCGGCGCAAGGGCCTCGGCGAGCCGGCGACCGCCGGCGTCGACGGCCCGCCAGCCGAAGCCATCGTCACGTCCGTCAACCGCCCCCCGATCGCAGCAACCATGACCATCACCCGCACGCTCTCCGCGGTCGCGCTCGCGACCGCCTGTCGCCGCCCCCGCCTTCGCCCAACCCGCCCTCGACGAGGTCAAGGCCGCCGAGAAGAAGCGCTTCGAGGTGACCGTCAAGAAGGACTACAAGGCGCTCGACGCGCTCCTCGCCGACGACCTGATCTACGTGCACTCGAACGGCAACGTCGACAACGAGAAGACGTTCCTCGAGGGGCTGACCAGCGGCCGCAGCACCTACCTGGCGATCGAGCCGATCACGATGAACGCCCGCGCAGCTCGGCGACCTCGTGTTCATCGACGGGCGCGGCAAGTTCAAGGTCGCAGAGCAACGGCCAGGTCAACGACCTGCTGCTCACCTATCTGGACGTCTGGGCCAAGCGCAACGGCACCTGGCAGATGGTGCACTGGCACTCGGCGCGGATGCCGCCGCCGGCTCCGCCGGCCCCGCCGGCGCCCCCGGTTCCGCCCGCACCGCCGAAGCCGTAGCCGAGCGCGGACGCCTGGTCCCGCTCGACGTTTAGGAACGAGCGCGGCCTCATCGCTCTGCCGTCGTGCGCCGCGGTCGTCTCGTTGACGGCCGCGGCCAGTCAGTCTCCGGCTCTTGCCCCGCCCACGCCGGCCCGGGTCGATGTTCCGCGGGTTTGGGACGACGCCGCGCTGGCGGACTGGGCCACGCCCCTCGCGGGCTCGGGCCTGAACGAGCGGCCAACGCACATCCCCGCCGCGCAGTACTACGCCCTCCCCGTCGACAACCTGCAAACCTACCCGGTCTACGCCCCGGGCCGTGAGCCGGCCGGCTATTGGGAGCGGCTGCAGGCCGCAGGGCCCAAGCCCCTGATCGACCTCGCGTCGCTGCAGACCGACGCCGACTGGCTGGCCGCGGGCCGGACCGTGTTCGAGGAGGCTGAAGACGCTCTGATCCGCGGCGGATCAGTAGAGCAGCATCGACACCGCCTGCATCACGGCCTGCACCAGGCCGCCCCACAGCAGGCACGCCGCCGTCGCGACGATCAACGCGACCGGATTCAGTGCGCCGACGCGGCCGCGCAGATAGATGGCCATGCCGACGATGGCGACTTCGAGCGCGGTGAAGGCGGCGAGCCGCAGGAGCAGGATCATCAGAGCGGGCAACTGGCCCGATGCCGAGACGAACATGCCGCTGAAGGCGAGGAAGCCGACGCGGTAGAGGACCGAGGCGATGCCCAGGCCGGCGGCGGCGTCGAGGGCGAGCGCGGCCGGCGGCGTACGGACGATCACGGCGAGCAGCACCGCGACGAACGGCACCGTCGCCAGGATGTTGCGCAGGATCAGCTGAACCGACACCGCGGCGCTGTAGCGGCCGAAAGTGACGAGGCTGTAGAGCATCGAGCCGAACGACAGCACGATGTAGACGGCGAGAGCGATGCGCAAGGCGATCAGCACCTGCCGATCGGTGCCGGTGAGGGCAAGCGGTGAGGTAGCGGCTGACGTGTTGGTCATGGGTATCCGGTCCGGCGCGCCTATTCTAGGGCTTGGCCGCGTGCGCCCAGGACCCTGGGACGAGGGACGGACCCATCGCCAGACGTCCCGTGCGTAGTAGGCGAGCGTCAGCACGCAGGCCCACTGCAGGACGCCGAGGCCGAGGAAGACCGCGGGATACGGCTTCATGAAGTCGACCACGAGCCGCAGGCCCAGGTAGCCGACCATGAAGGCCTTGAAGGCGTCGCCTTCGCGCAGGCCACCGCCTGCGCCCGGCGTGCGCTCGGTTCTCGCACCCGCCGACGGCGTTGACGCTGCCCGCTCAGCGGCGATGGCCATCGTCCGACGGGCCAGGCGCCACAACGGCACGACCATCGCGGCCAGCACGACGATCTCGTAGAGCTGCGTCGGGTGACGCGCGGACGCCGTCGCCGAGGTCCATGCCCCAGGGCAGCGACGTCGGCGTGCCGGACGTGTCGTCGGCGACGCCGGTCAGCAGGCAGCCGATGCGGCCGATGGCGATGGCGACGGCCAGGGCCGGTGCGTAGAGATCGCCGGTCGAGCGGCGGATGCCCATCGCCCGCTTCACCAGCTCCACGCCGATCAGGCCGCCGATCAGGCCGCCGACGATCGTCTTGCCGCCGAGCAGCACGCTCGGCAGGTCGTAGGTCGCCTCGGGGTTGGCCAGCCACGCCAGCAGCCGCGCGCCGAGCGCGGCGCCGGCGGCGGCGCACGACAGCGTCGCCCAGCGGTACGGGCACGATCACCGTGTCCCCGGCGCGGCGCCGCAGCGCCAGGTAGACACGGAAGCCGATGAAGTAGGAGAGCGTCTCGAAGAACAGGTGCGGGTGGATCTGCCACGGCCCGATCGGGATGTAGACCGGAAAGGTCATGGCGCCATGTCGGTGCGTCACCAGCTGCGACTCGAGGTGGCGGCCGTCGAGCTCGACGTAGAGCGTGCCCTCGGTCACCGACAGCGACATCGTCGACCGCCGATCGAGCGACTCGGCCAGCGCGGTGACGAAGGCGCGATCGAGCTCGACGACGGGGATGTCGGCGGCGCGGTGGATGCCGTGCCCGTTCAGCTCGCCAGCACCTGCGTGATGCCGCGGTGGGTGTAGACGGCGGCGCGCCCCGCCTGCTTGTGGCCGCGATGCAGCCGTTCCCACGACGGCAGGCCGATCTCGATCCACGCCGTGAGCTTGCCGGTGAGATCGCGCACGAGGATCGCCGGCTCGTCGCCGCGACGACACGCCGTCGGTGAGGACGATGCCCTCGGTGTATTCGAGGCAGTAGGCGAGCAGCCGCGTCGCCATGTAGTCGAGCGTCTCCGACGGATGCCGCGCCAGCCGCAGGTCGAGCGTCTCGTAGACGCCGCGATCGATGTGGGCCAGCTCGACCGAGACGCGATAGATCGTGGCCGTCAGCGCCATGGCAGGACCCTAGGCGCCGAACGCGATGATCGTGCCGTCGTTGGTGCCGATGACCACGACGCCGTTGGCGATGGCGGGCGAGGCCGTCATCGGCGAGCCCGACTCGTACTGCCACACCGACTTGCCGGTGGCGAGATCGAGCACGTAGAAGCGGCCGTCGCTCGAGCCGATGTAGACGCGCGACCCGGCCACCGCCGCCGACGACTCGACGCGGGCCCGCGTCGGGAACGTCCACACCGCCTTGCCGCTGGCGGCGTCGATGGCGTGCACGACCTTGTCGCGACCGCCGAGGATCACCTTGCCGCCGGCGATCGCGGCCGACGAGTAGAAGGGAAACTGCCGGTCCTTCGGGGCGTATCGCCAGGCCACCTTCTTCGCCGCCAGATCGACGGCCAGCACTTCGTTCTCGAAGGTGCCGAAGTAGGCGCGCCCGTTCGCCACCGCGACCGACGCGCCGGTGTAGGCGCCGATCGGCAGGTTGCCCATGTCCTTGCCGTCGCTGACCCGCACGACGCGGAACACCTCGTCGCAGCCGGCGAAGTAGGCGATGCCGTCGACGATGGCCGGCGTGCCGTGCACGTAGTTGTCGGTCTGCACGCTCCAGGCCTGGGTGCCGGCCTTGGCGTCGAGGCCGTAGAGGCTGCCGTCGTAGGAGCCGATGACGAGCTTGTCGCCGACCACGACCGGCGACGACTTGATCTCGCCCTTGGTCTTGAACGTCCAGGCCGCCTGGCCGTCGGCGACGCGCACGGCGTGGACGGTGCCGCTCAGGTCGCCGACGAAGACCAGCCCGAGCGCCGTCGACACCGCCGGCGACGACTCGCCGATGCCCTCGACGGTCTTGTAGCGCCAGCGCGGCTTGCCGGTGGCCGCGTCGAGCGCCAGCAGCTCCCCCTTCTGCGAGCCGACGTAGACCACGCCGCCGGCGATCGCCGCCGACGACTCGATGGCGTCGCCCGCCTCGAAGGTCCACTTCACCTTGAGCACCGGCGGGACGGCCGCGGTGGTGACGCCGGTGAGCATCTGGTTGCCGCGAAACTGCGGCCAGTCGGCGTTCGCGAGCGGGGCCTGGGCAATTGCCGGCGTCGCCGCGGCGGCGAGCGCCAGCAGGAAAGAGGCAGCGGTCAACGCGGGTCTGGTCATGACGGGGCACCTTTGCGCAGGAGCACGTGGAACTCGTCGAGGGCCGGGCTGAGGGCCGGGCCCTCAGCCACGTGGACCGGGGTGGCGTGTCCGTGGATCCACTCGGCGAGCCGGACGACGTCCTGCGGCAGGAAGACGTGGAAATGGATGCTGTAGTCGGCGTCGCGCAGCCGGGTCGCCTCGCCGATGGCCTGGTCGATCATGGCGTGGTGCACGAACACCGCGTAGTCGAGGAAGTGCTCGAAGTCGCGCTCGCGCGACGGCTGCTCGTAGTCGAGCACCATGTGCTCGAGCGTCGTGCGGACGCGCAGCCGGTCGAAGGTCCGCCGCTTGTCCGGGACGATCAGGTAGACGAGGCCGCCGTCGCGGACGACCCGCAGCCAGTTGACGAGCGCGCCGATCGGGTTGCGCATGTGCTCGATGACGTGGGCGGCGATCAGGAAGTCGAAGCGGCCGTCGGCGACGGTGGCGAGCGTCTCGGCGTCGTCGATGACGTCGACCGGGACGATGTCCTTGGCGACGGCCGGGAACTCGCGCTTCAGCGTCTCCCGGTCGGCGCGGTCCATGTACGTCATCCGCATGCCGGGATGCGGCGTCAGCGGACGGTGCAGGGGCCCCAGCTCGAGGCCACTTCCCTGCAGGCGGCCGGCGAAGTGTCCCCGCCAGTCGCGGTGCTCGACGGTCGTGACGCTGGCATCGAGGACCTGCCCCTGCGGTACGCCCGACTGCAGCCGATCGAGAAAGGCGGCCATCTCGGGCCGGCTCGTCAACGCGCCGGTGACCACCTCGTCCCCGAGCGATCGGCCGATCGAGGTGAGCAGCTTGAACTTCTGGTTGCGAAGCCAGTTACGGGTGCGGCCGGATGGTCCGAGGAAGGGCATCGCCACCCGACAGCATAGTGCGGCTCACCGGCCGTAGGCTGCGCCATACAGCGCCAGCGCCGACTCGCGCGTCAGCGGACGCGGGTTGAAGCCGCCGGTCCACTGCGCCGCCGCGGCTTCGGCCAGCGCCGGCAGCGAGTCCTCGGTGACGCCGGCGTCGGACAGCCGCAGCGGGAAGCCGCAGCGCGCCGCCACCTGCTCGAGCTCGCCGGCCAGCCGCTCGCCGGCCAGCGGATCGGGCGGGCCCGGGCCGTCGAGCAGATCGGCGTAGAGCGGGCCGACCGCCTCGGCGTTCCAGCGGACGACGTGCGGCAGCATCAGCGACACGGCGATCCCGTGCACGACGTCGTACTGGGCGGTCAGCGGGTTGGCGCAGGCGTGGCCGGCGCCGAGCATCGAGTGCTCGATGGCCAGCCCGGCCAGGTGCGAGCCGAGCAGCATCGCGCCGCGGGCCTCGAGGTCGTCCGGATGCCGCAGCACGTGCGCCAGCTGGCCGCGCACCAGGCGGAACGCCTCGCGGGCGAAGGTCTGCGACAGCGGCGTCCGCGACGTCGTCACGAACGCCTCGACCGCGTGCGACAGCGCGTCGTAGCCGGACGCCGCGGTGACGCTGGCCGGCTGGCTGACGGTGAGCGTCGGATCGAGCAGCGCGATCTTGAACGCCGCGCCGGGATCGCCGCACGCCATCTTGACGTGGGTGCGGGCGTCCGACAGCACGGCGTACGACTGGGCGTCGCTGCCGGTGCCGGCCGTGGTCGGGATGCCGATCATCGGCAGCATGGCGCCGCGGACGCGGCCGTAGCCGCGGAAGTCGGCGATCTCGCCGCCGTCGGCGTGGAGGAAATTGGCGCCCTTGGCGCAATCGAGCGAGCTGCCGCCGCCGAGGGCGACGAAGCCGTCGACGCGGGCCGCCCGCGCCGCCGCCGCGCCGGCCGCGCACATGTCGCCGTCGGGGTTCTCGGAGAAGTCGTCGAAGCGGGTCACGCGGACGCCGGCCGCGTCGAGGATCTCCTGGACCCGGTCGGCGTAGCCGGCCCGCACCATGCCGGGATCGCAGATGAGCAGGACGTGGCCCAGGCCGAGCTCGCCGGCCAGCGTGCCAGCCCGCTCGACGACGCCGGGGCCGAAGATCAGCCGGGTGCGCGGCTGCCAGTCGATGAGGGCAGGCAGGACGGCGAGGTTCACGAGCGGAGGGACGGCTGCTGTGAGGGGTGTCGGAAGCACGTTGTTGTGTGGTCGTTGACCATGCCGACGGCCTGCATGAAGGCGTAGCAGATCGTCGAGCCGACGAAGCGGAAGCCGCGCCGCCGCAGCGCCTTGCTCATCGCGTCCGACTCCGCCGTCCGCGCCGGCACGTCGCGCATCGACCGCCAGCGGTTGACGCGCGGCTCGCCGCCGACGAACTGCCAGAGGTAGGCGTCGAGGCTGCCGAACTCGTCCTGGACCGCCAGCACGACCTTGGCATTCGAGACCGTCGACGCCACCTTCAGCCGGTTGCGGACGATCCCGGGATCTTCCAGGAGCTTCGCCTCGCGCTTCGCCGTGAAGCGGGCCACCGCCGCCGGGTCGAAGCCGGCGAAGGCCTGCCGGTAATACGGCCGCTTCCGGAGGATCGTTGCCCAGCTCAGGCCGGCCTGGGCGCCTTCGAGGGTCAGGTACTCGAAGAGCAGGCGATCGTCGTGCACCGGCACGCCCCACTCCTCGTCGTGGTAGGCCTGGTACTCGGGGTATGGCGGGCTTCTCGGCCCAGCCGCAGCGGACGACCGTTCGATGGCCACGTCCCGCTCGGCGCCGCTAGTCGACACGTGGCCGCGGCGGCACGCCGCGCGCCGGACAGCGCCAGCTCGCGGATCCCGTGCCGCTGGATCTTGACCTTGAGGGTGGTGTGCGGCACGCCGAGATAGCGGCTGGCCGCCGTGACGTTGCCGTCGCACTCCTGCAGCGCCCGCACGATCAGGTTGCGCTCGAAGGCGCCGACCGCGTCCGCGAAGCGGCCCTCGCTGCTCGGCGACTTGGCCTTCAGGCGCACCAGCTGCAGCTCGAGCGGCAGGTCTTCCTCGGCGATGAAGCCGCGCTCGTCGGTGGCCACCAGCCGTTCGACCAGGTTCTGCAGCTCGCGGACGTTGCCCGGCCACCAGTAGCTGCGCAGCACGCCGAGCGCTTCGTCGCTGAGGCCCATCACGGTCTTGTGGAAGCGGGCGTTGTAGCGGCGGGTGAAGAAGTCGATCAGGGCCGGCAGGTCCTCCAGCCGTTCGCGGAGCGACGGCATCTGGATCGGGATGACGCGGATCCGGTAGTAGAGGTCCTCGCGGAAGCGGCCCTCGCGGATGGCGCGCTCGAGGTCGACGTGGGTGGCGACGACGAGGCGGAAGTCGGTGCTGATCGGCTTGGTGCCGCCGACGCGCTCGATCTCGCCTTCCTGGATCGCGCGCAGCAGCTTGGCCTGCAGGTCCAGGCGGAGGTCGCCGATTTCGTCGAGGAACAGCGTGCCGCCGGCCGCCATCTCGAACTTGCCGAGCTGCTGCCGCACCGCGCCGGTGAAGGCGCCCTTCTCGTGGCCGAAGAGCGTGCTCTCGACCAGCTCGGACGGCACCGCCGCCAGGTTGACCGGGATGAACGGACCGTCGGCGTTCGGCGACTCGTCGTGCAGCCGCCGCGCGATCATCTCCTTGCCGGTGCCGCTCTCGCCCTGCACCAGCACGGTGGTGTCCAGCTTGGCCACCTTGCGGACCAGGTCCATCACGTGGCGCATCACCGCGCTCGTGCCGGTGACGAAGTCGCCGACGCGGTTGTGGTCGGCCACCTGGGCCGAGAGCGACTCGACCTGGCGGCTGAGGTCCTGCTTCTCGCTGGCGTTGCGGACCAGCGATCGCAGCGCGTCGTACTCGAAGTCCTTGGTGATGTAGTGGTAGGCGCCCTGCTTGATGGCCCGGACCGCGGTTTCGACCTCGCTGACCGCGGAGATGACGATCGCCTCGATGCGCGGGTACTGCTCCTTGGCGATCCGGAGCACGTCGAGGCCGCCGATGTTGGGCAGCCGCACGTCGAGGAGCATCAGGTCGACGTCCACCTTGGCCAGCGTCTCGAGCCCGGCTTCCCCGGTCGGCGCCGTCAGCACCGTGTACTCGCGGCGCAGGATCGCGGTCAGCGTGTCGCGCATTCCCTCGTCGTCGTCGACGATGAGCAGGGTCTTGGGCTTCGTGGACATGGGCGCGCAGCCACCAATATAATCCGCGCGAAGGGTCTTGGTCGGAATAGGGGGCCCGCCTCGTTCCGACCGGGGCCCTGGTCCCTGCGGGCGGGCCGCTCATCCCGGGCGTGTCCCGCCGGCCGCGCCGCATCCTGGAGATCAGCCCCCTTGGCGAACGCATACGACGTCGTGGTCATCGGATCCGGCACCGGTGGCTACGTGGCGGCCATCCGCGCCGCGCAGCTGGGTCTCCGGACCGCCTGCATCGAGCGGGCGCCCGTGCTCGGCGGCACCTGCCTGAACTGGGGCTGCATCCCGACCAAGGCGCTGCTCGAGCACGCCCACGCGCTGAAGATCGCCCAGGAGGCGAAGGAGTGGGGCCTGGTGCTCCCCGAAGGCGCCATCTCGATCGACATGGCGGCCGTGCACGCCCGCAAGGACAAGATCGTCAAGGGCCTCACCGGCGGCATCGATCATCTGTTCAAGAAGAACAAGATCGACCGCATCGCCGGCACCGGCCGCCTGCTCGGTGGCGGGAAGGTCGAGGTGACCGCCGAGGGCGCGGCGCCGCAGATCGTCGAAGGCAAGGAGATCGTCGTCGCGACGGGATCGACGGCGCGCAGCGTCCCCGGCATCGAGATCGACCGCACGCGCATCATCACCAGCGACGAAGCGATCCACATGGCGGCGGTGCCGAAGTCGATCGCCATCATGGGCAGCGGCGCGGTCGGCGTCGAGTTCGCGTCGATCTTCAACCGCTTCGGCAGCCAGGTCACGCTGATCGAGCTGCTGCCGCGGATCGTGCCGCTCGAGGACGAAGCGGTCTCCGCCGAGCTGCAGCGGGTCTTCAAGAAGGCGAAGATCAACGTGCTGACCGGCACCAAGGTCACCTCGGCCAAGCCGGGCGCCAACGGCGTCACGCTGACCGCCGAGCCGTCTGCCGGCGGCGCCTCGCAGACCATCGAGGCCGAGTACCTGCTGGTCGCGACCGGCCGCGGGCCGGTGACGACCGGTCTCGGCGCGGCGGAAGCCGGGCTGAAGCTCGAACGCGGCTACATCAAGGTCGACGAGCTGTTCCGCACCGGCGTGCCCGGCATCTCGGCCATCGGCGACGTCATCACCTTCGACAAGCCGGGGCATCCGCAGCTGGCGCACCTGTCGTCGGCGGAAGGCGTGCTCGTCGCCGAGCGCATCGCCGGCAAGGACGTGCGGCCGATCAACTACGGCCACGTGCCGGCCTGCACCTACTGCGATCCCGAGATCGGCAGCGTCGGCCTGACCGAGAAGGCGGCGCGCGAGCAGGGCTACGACGTCGCCGTCGGGCAGTTCGCGTTCCGCGTGCTCGGCCGCGCCCGCATGGCCAACGAGACCGACGGCTTCGTCAAGATCGTCGCCGAGAAGAAGTACGACGAAGTGCTCGGCTTCCACATGATCGGGCCGCGCTCGACCGAGCTGGTGGCCGAGGCGACGCTGGCGCTGCGCCTCGAGTGCACGGTCGAGGAGCTGCTGCGCACCATCCACGCCCACCCGACGATGTCGGAGGCCGTGCTCGAAGCCGCGCACGCCGCGCACGGCGCGCCGCTGCACGCCTGATCCGATCGCCCGGAACCACGCAGTCCCCGAGGTCCAGACACCATGCCGGTCAACGTCGTCATGCCCCAGATGGGGGAGTCGGTGACCGAGGGCACGGTCGTCCGCTGGATCCGCAAGGTCGGCGACCACGTCGATCGCGACGAGCCGCTGTTCGAGATCTCGACCGACAAGGTCGACGCCGAGATCCCGTCGCCGGCCGCCGGCACGCTGGCGGCGATCCACGTCAAGGAAGGCGAGACGGTGCCGATCGACGCCCTGGTGGCGGTGATCGCGCAGGCCGGCGAGGCGGTCGAGGCCGGCCCGCAGGCCGACGGCGTGCCCGAGAAGACCGCGACGGTGGCGCCCCGAGTGGCGGCAGTGGCCGGCGCCACGGACCGCGCCGAAGCGCCCGGTGTTCAGGGGCGCGCAGGCGGGCAGGTCCCCGCACCGGCGCCGGCGCCCGCCGCGCCCGCGTCGCCGGAGGACGCCAGGCGGCTCCGCTCGTCGCCGCTGGTCCGCCGCATCGCCAGCGAGCACCACGTCGACATCGGCTCGATCCCCGGCTCGGGCATCGGTGGCCGCGTCACCAAGCACGACATTTTGCGAGTGGTGGAGAGCGGCGGCGCGCAAGCCGCGCCCGCGCCGTCAGACGCGCGCCGAGGCGGCGCCAGGCCGCGCCGCCGCGAAGGCGGGCCGGTCCGCGCTGCGCGAAGGCGGGCCGATCGGCGGACCCGCGCCGGCGTTCGCCGACGGCGAGCGCACCGCGGTCGCGCCGTTCGGCGTGATGCGCAAGAAGATCGCCGAGCACATGGTCTACAGCCAGGCCACGGCGGCCCACGTGCACTCGGTGTTCGAGGTCGACTTCACGCACGTCGATCGGCTGCGGCGGGCAAAGAAGGACGACTACGAGAAGGCCGGGCTGAAGCTCACGTTCCTGTCGTTCATCGCCAAGGCCGTGGTCGAGGCGCTGCAGCACGCGCCGATCCTCAACGCCTCGCACAAGGCCGATACCGTCGTCTACCACCAGGACGTCAACCTCGGCATCGCGGTGGCGCTCGACTGGGGCCTGATCGTCCCGGTGATCCATCGCGCCCAGGATCGCGATCTGCGTGACCTGAGCCGCGGCATCGTCGACCTCGCGACGCGCGCCCGGGCCAAGCAGCTGAAGAACGAGGAGGTGCACGGCGGCACCTTCACCATCACCAACCCCGGCACCTTCGGCGCCCAGTTCGGCATGCCGATCATCAACCAGCCGCAGCTGGCGATCCTGGGCGTCGGCACCATCGAGAAGCGCCCGGTCGTGATCGACGACGGCATCGCCATCCGCCTGCGCGCCTACCTCACGCTCGGCTTCGATCACCGGCTGATCGACGGCATCGTCGCCGATCAGTTCATGGCGCTGGTCAAGGATCGGATCGAGCGCTTCGACCCGGCCGCGGTGTGAGTCAGCAGCTTCCCGGAGACTGGTCGTCCGGCGAGCTCGGACGCATCGGCTACGCCGAGGGCGTCGCGCTCCAGAAGGCGCTGGTCCAGCAGCGCATCGCCGGCGAGATCGACGACACGCTGCTGTTCGTCGAGCATCCGCCGGTCATCACCCTCGGCGTCCGGACCCGCGGCTCGACCACCAACGTCAGGGCCGACGCCGACGCGCTGGCAGCACGTGGCGTCGAGGTGCACGAAACCGGCCGCGGCGGCGACGTCACCTTCCACGGCCCCGGCCAGCTCGTCGGCTACCCGATCATCGACCTCAAGCCGGATCGCCAGGACGTTCACCGCTACGTCCGCGATCTCGAGGACGTGCTGATTCGCACCGCGGCCGACTTCGGCATCGCGGCCGACCGCGTCAAGGGCTTCAGCGGCGCCTGGGTCGGCGACGCCAAGCTGGCCGCCATCGGCGTCCGCATTTCCCGCTGGGTGACCAGCCACGGGTTTGCCCTGAACGTGACCACCGACCTGTCGGGCTTCGACCTGATCGTCCCGTGCGGCATCACCGATCGCGGCGTCACGTCGCTGTCCGCACTGCTCGGCCGGGAGGTGGCCATGGCCGATGTCGAGGCGGCCGTGGTGAAGCATTTCGCCGCGGTCTTCGATCGCGAGATCGGCGGCTGAATCCTTCGTCGTCGCGCTAGAATGTCTGGGCGCCATGCGGGCGCGCCGTCACTGCGGATCCAGGTTCGAGTGTCGCCCTCCCCAGCCCCCTCACGCCGCCTCGCGCTTCGCGACCATCTGCGTCTCGCCACGCGCCATCTCCACGAGGCGCTGGATCGAGCGTTGATGCCCGCCGGCATGGCGTGGACGCCGGACCGATACGCCCGATTCCTGCGCGGCACCCTCGCCGTGCTGGCCTCGGCCGAGCCGGCCGTCGCCGCCGATCCTGCCGGACGCCGGCACCACCCGCGTCTCGAGACTGCGCCACGACCTGGCGAAACTCGGCGCCGATGCGCCGCTGCCCGCCCTCGACCCCGGTGTCGACGCCCGACCTGGCGGCCGCGCTCGGCGCCAGCTATGTCATCGAGGGATCGCAGCTCGGCGGACTGCACGTCGCCGCGGCCGTGGCCAGCGACCTCGGGCTGCGCGACGATGCCCTGACCTATCTCCGGCCGGCCGGGGCTCCCGTCGGCATCCGCTGGAACGCCTTCGTCGCTCGGCTCGACGCCTTCGGCGCGACGGCCACCCCTCAGGACTGGCGGACCGCCGAAGCGGCTGCCATCGACACCTTCGCCGCCTTCGCCACCGCCTTCCGCCGCGAAGGCCTGATCTGACCGGATCGATGCCCGAGCCGGTCGACCTCACCAACTGCGATCGCGAGCCGATCCACGTACCCGGAGCGGTGCAGCCGCACGGCGTCCTGTTCGCGTGCCGTGGCCCGGCGTTCACGATCGTCCAGGTCAGCGACAACAGCGAAGCCGTCATCGGGACGCCGCCGGCCGGCCTGCTCGGCCGGTCGATGGAGGACGTGCTGCGCGCCGACTCCTGGCAGCGTCTGGTCCGGGCCGGCGAGGCCGGCCTGCCCCGCGAGCTCAATCCGCTGTGCCTCGACCTCGCCGACGGCCGCTCGTTCGATGGCATCGTCCATCTGAGCGCGACGTCCGGCGTCTCCGTCGTCGAGCTCGAACCGCGGCGCGAGGACTTGTCCGGCTTCCACCCGCGCATGCGGCAAAGCGTGCGCCGCCTGCAGGACGCGGCCGGCCTGGCCGAGCTCTTCGACATCGCCGCCCGGGAGATCCGTTCGCTGACCGGCTTCGACCGGGTGATGGTCTACCGCTTCGATCGCGACTGGAATGGCGAGGTCGTGGCCGAGGCGCGGCTCGACCGCCTCGAGCCGTTTCTCGGACTCCACTATCCGGCGGCCGACATCCCGGCGCAGGCGCGCCGGCTCTACACGCTCAACTGGCTCCGCATCATCGCCGACGTCTCGTATCGACCGTCGCGCCTGGTCCCGGAGCTGGAGCCGGAGAGCGGCGCGCCGCTCGACCTGAGCTTCTCCGTGCTGCGCAGCGTCTCGCCGATCCACGTCGAGTACCTGCGCAACATGGGCGTCACGGCGTCGATGTCGGTGTCGCTGATTCGCGACGGCCAGCTCGCCGGCCTGATCGCCTGTCACCACTACTCGGGACCGCACCCGGTGTCGTTCGTCGTCCGCGACACCGCCGAGTTCCTCGGCCAGACGCTCTCCTGGCACGTCGCCTCGTTCGAGGCGCGCGCCGCCAGCGAGCGGGCGCTGCGGGCGCAGCGGGCCGAGTCCGAGATCGTCGCCGCGGTCTCGACCACGCGCTCCATCCCCGCCGGCCTGTGCACGCCGGCGCTGCTCGAGATCGCCGAAGCGCAGGGCGCGGCGGTGGTGTACGAGGGCACGGTGCACGTGGTCGGCAAGACCCCGCCGCCGGTGGAGGTGCGCCGCATCGTCGACGCGCTGACCCACGACGAGACCGACTGGCTCTCGACGACCGACCAGCTGAGCGAGCGGCTGCCGCGGGCGGCCGACTGGAGCGACGTCGCGGCTGGTGTGCTGGCGGTGGCGATCTCGCGCGAGCTGGGCGAGCACGTCCTGTGGTTCCGGCCGGCGGTCGATCGCACCGTCGACTGGGCCGGCGATCCGCGCAAGGTGTCGATGGTCGACGACGCCGGCGTGTCGCGGCTGAGCCCGCGCGGCTCGTTCGCCCTGTGGCGCGAGACGGTGCGCGGCCGATCGCTGCCGTGGGAGCCCTGGCAGATCGAGGCCGCCTCGAACCTGCGCCGCCTGCTCCTCAGCGGCGTGCGGCGCCGCGCCGACGAGCTGCGCGTGACGAACGAGGAGCTGGCCCTTGCCGATCGGACCAAGGACGAGTTCCTGGCCACGGTCGGCCACGAGCTGCGGACGCCGTTGAATGCCATGCTCGGCTGGATCCACATCCTGCGCAGCGGCACCGTGAATGCGGCCGGCGAGGACCGCCGCGAGCGCGCCCTCGACACCATCGAGCGCAACGCCCGGGCCCAGGCGCAGCTGATCGACGATCTGCTCGACGTCAGCCGCATCGTCGCCGGCAAGCTGACGCTGACGGTGCAGCCGCTCGAGGTCGGCGGCGTCGTCGAGCGCGTCATCGAGGGGCTGCGCCCGGCCGCCGAGGCCAAGCAGATCCGCATCCAGTCGGCGCTCGACTCGACGGCGACGATCCTCGGCGACGCCGACCGGCTGCAGCAGGTGGCGGCCAACCTGCTGTCCAACGCCGTCAAGTTCACGCCCAAGGGCGGACGCGTCCAGGTGTTCGTCGAGCGCCGCGAATCGTCGGTCGACCTGACCGTCGCCGACACCGGCCAGGGCATCCCGCCCGAATTCCTGCCGCACGTCTTCGAGCGCTTCCGGCAGGCCGACGGCGCGCTCTCCCGCAAGAGCTCGGGCCTGGGCCTGGGCCTGGCCATCGTCCGGCACCTCGTCGAGCTGCACGGCGGCACCGTCGTCGCGCACAGCGACGGCGACCGGGCGCGGCGCCACCTTCACGGTGCGCCTGCCGCTCTCGGTCGCCGCCCGGCGCTCGCCGCCGGCCGACGCGCTGACCGCCGGCCGGCACAAGCTTCGACTGCCCGCCGGCGCTCGCGGGACTGCGCATCCTCGTGGTGGACGACGAGCCGGACGCCCGGCTGATGCTGGCGACCCTGCTGGAAGCCTGCCAGTCGGAAGTGCGGTCCGTCGCCTCCGGCTACGAGGCGCTCGACCTGCTGCGCGGCGTGGCGGCCGGACGTGATCGTCTCCGACGTCGGCATGCCGGAGATGGATGGCTTCAGCTTCATCGAGGCGCTGCGGCAGCGTCCGGCGGCCGAGGGCGGTCAGATTCCCGCCATCGCCCTGACGGCGCATGCCCGCGTCGAGCACCGCGCCCGGGCGCTGCACGCCGGCTTCAACAGCCACGTCCCCAAGCCGGTCGACCCGGTCGAGCTGTTCGCGGTGATCGCGTCCGTCAGGTCCAGGCCGTCGGAGAGGTAGCGGAGGGGACGGAGGGAGCGGAGCAAATTCGACAGGAGAAACGGAGGCAACGGAGGACGAATCGGAGAATCCGGCGTTGACTGGCTAGCCCCACCGGGCGGCTGTCACGTGTGACACCCGCGCTTCGCCGACGCCGTGGCGCTCGACCTTGATCACTTCGAAGCGCACGTGGTCGTATTCGACGGCCTCGCCGACCACCGGCAGGCGTCCGAGGACGGCCAGCACCAGGCCGCTGACGCTGTCGACGTCCTCGTGCTCCAGCTCGACGCCCGAGCGCCTCGCCGACTTCGCCGATGCGGACCGTGCCCTCGACGAGAAACCCGCCGGTGCCGTCCGGCGCGATGCTGGTCCGCTCCAGGTTCCCTTCCGGAATGTCCCCGGCCACTTCGTAGAACAGATCCTCGAGCGTGATCACCCCGGCGGTGCCGCCGTGCTCGTCGAAGACCACCGCCATCGGCGCGGCGTGGCGGCGGAACATGGCGAGCACGTCGTCGAGCGGCGCCGTGTCCGGGACCTGCGGGATCGGGTGGGCGCTGCCGCCGGTGACGACGCGGCCGGCGTCGACCAGCGCCACCAGCTCCTTGATGTGGATGTAGCCGACGATGTGGTCGAGGTCGCCCTCGAACACCGGGTAGCGGGTGTGGCCGGATTCCATGGCGATGCGGCGGACGTCCTCGGGCGCGGTGCCGACCTCGATGCCGGTGACGCGCACGCGCGGCACCATCGCCTCGCGCGCCGAGGTGTCGCTGAAGGCGAAGAGCTCGCGCAGCATCTGGCCGGCCTCGGCGCGGAGCTGGCCGCCCTCTTCGCTCTCGTCGATGATGAGGGCGAGCTCCTCCGGCGAGTAGTGGTGATCGCTCGAGCCCTCGGAGCGGTTGATGCCGACCAGGCGCAGCATCAGATTGCCGGTGGCGTTCAGGGCGATCACCAGCGGATAGACGGCGAAGTTGATCGCCCGCATCAGCGGCGTGATCCACAGCACCGTGCGCTCCGCGCTCTGCAGCGCCAGCGACTTGGGGATCATCTCGCCCAGCACGATGTGCAGGTAGGTGAGGACCGCGACGCTGAGGATCGTGGCGAGGGTGTGCGACGCGGCCCACGAGCCGGCGCCGGCGAACGCCGAGATGTGGTGGTAGATCCACTCCGCCAGCACGTGCTCGCCGTACATGCCCAGGCCGAGGCTGGCGACCGTGATGCCGAGCTGGGCGGTGGCGATGAACCGATCCTGCCGCCGCGGATCGGCGAGCACGGCGCGGACGATACGCGCGACGCGGCTGCCCTGCTGGGCCCGCCGCTCGATCGCCGTGCGCGGCACGCCGACGATGGCGAACTCGGCGGCGACGAACAACGCGTTCAACGCCAGCAGCGCGACGATGATGAGGACCGGGGTGAGCTCAGCCACCGCTGCCTCCCGGTACGGGCACGGCTGCGTCGACGTCGTCGGGCATCTCGCCGAGGAAGGCGCGCAGCACGTCCTCGAGCGTCACCATCCCCAGCGCCTGTCCGGACTCGTCGCTGACGATCGCGTGATGGGTGCGCCGCTGCTGGAAGAGCGCCAGCAGCCGATCGCCGGTCGTCGTCGGGCTGGTCGTGACGGACGGCTGCACCAGATCGACGAGGGCGCCGGGCACGGCGCCCTGCAGCCGCCGCAGCGCCAGCCGCTTGGTGTTGACGATGCCGACGACGCGGCTGCGCTCGCCGCGGAACACCGGCACCCGCGTGAAGGCGCTCTGCGACAGCCGGTCGATCACCTGCCATAGCGGATCGTCGACGTCGACGACCTCGACCTCGGGCCACGGCACCATCAGCTCGCGCGCCGTTCGCAGCCGCAGGCGCAGCGCCCGCTGCAGCCGGCGATGCTCGTCGGGCTCGAGCAGTCCGCCGTCGCGGCTCTCGGCGATGAGCAGCTCGAGCTCCTCCGGCGAGTGCACATGGCGGTGTCCCGACTGATGGACGCCGAACATCCGCAGGATGAGGTTGCCGCTGCCGTTCAGGACGCCGATGAACGGTCGATACAGCGCCAGCGACCACAGCATCGGCATCACCGTGGCCAGGGCGACCGGCGTCGGATACTGCAGCGCCAGCGTCTTCGGCACCAGCTCGCCGACGATGACGTTGAAGGTGGTGAGGACCACCAGGGTGACGATGCTGGCCACCGACAGCGCCCAGGCCGTGTCGCCGTCGGCCCAGGGCATGACCCACTGGCTGATCGTCGGCGTGATCGCCGCCTGGCCGTAGGCGCCGAGAATGAGGCTGGTGAGGGTGATGCCGATCTGGCTGGCGGCGATGTAGGTGTCGAGCTTGCGGGCGTCGGCGACGAACGGCGCCAGCCGCGTCGCGAGGAAGTGGCCGTCCTCGGCCATCTGCCGGACCCGGCTCCGGCGCACGCTGATCGCCGAGAACTCCGCCGCGACGTAGAGCGCCGTCAGGACGGTGAGCACGACGACGACCACGAGCGCGGTCCCCATGGTCAGACGGCCAGGCGGCTATCGCCGGAATGCGATGGCATTGTCGAGCGCGATGCGCTCATACGGCGACAGCGCCGGCTCGGCCGCATCGCAGGACGCCCGAAGGACCGACCCGGACGCGGGCGATTCCGGCGCGGTGTCCCTGGGCCGGGGTCGCGACGATGGCCGGCAGCGCGGCGGGGCTGGCCTCGTCGAGGTGTTCGAGGAGAACGGCGGCGGCGGCCGCGAGCGCGAACGGGCCGGGCGGCCAGGCGGCGGTCAGGCGGCGGGTGGCGGTGGCGAGTGCGCCGGGGGCGAGGCGGCTCTCGGCCGGTGCGCCGTCGATCGACGACGCGCTCCAGCCGACGACGAGCCGCGAAGGCGGCAACCCGGCGAGGGCCAGCGACACGCTGCGCGCCGCGGTCCCGGCAGCCTCCGCCACGATGGCCCGGGCCGCCGCGTCGAAGGCGATGGCCGCCGAGCCGAGGATCCGCGTCCACGGCAGACCGCACCTCGGCGACGCCGCGCTCGACGAGCGACGCCTGGCGGCTGCCGGCGCACACGATGGGGGCGCGGGCGTTGACGGAGACGAGCCGTCCGAGCAGGGCCAGGCCGAACTCGCCCTCCCATTCGACGGCCGGCGACCCGTGCGCGTCCGCGAGCAGGATCACGTCGGCGTCCGCTGCGGCGGCGAGGTCGGCCGTGGCCTCGATGGAAACGTCCGAACCGAGGACGGGGGTCGACTGGCGCACGTCGAGCGCCTTGCCGGTGGCGACGGTCGCGGCGTCGTCGATGAGCCGGACGTGGCGCACCCGCCCGCGGGCGGCGAGCGTCGAGGCGAGCGCGGTGGCCAACGGTCCAGCCCCGACAATAGCGGCGATCATCGCTGGCGGTATTCTAGTGCCCCATGTCACACGCGCCGCAACTGGACGGAAAGGTCGCCATCGTCACCGGTGGCTCGCGCGGCATCGGCCGTGCCACCGCGGCCCGGTTCGTCCGGGCCGGGGCGAAGGTGGTCATCGCCGGCCGGACCAGGGCCGATCTGGACCGTGCCGTGGCCGGCTTCGACCAGCCCGGAGCGGCTCGGGGCGTCCAGGCCGACGTTTCGCAGGAGGCCGACGTCGGCCGCCTGGTCGAGGAGGCCGTCTCGGCTTTCGGCGGCGTCGACATCGTGGTCAACAACGCCGCCACCGTGAAGCTGGCCGAGGTCGAGAAGCTGGCCACGGCCGACTGGCAGGCGATGCTGAGCGCCAACCTGACCGGGCCGTTCCTGCTGTGCCGGGCGGCCATCCCGCACCTGAAGCGGCGCGGCGGCGGCTCGATCGTCAACGTCAGCAGCCTGGCCGGCCAGAATCCGTTCGCCGGCGGCGCCTGCTACGCTGCCACCAAAGCCGGGCTGGACGCCTTCTCCCACGCGCTCATGCAGGAGCTGCGTCAGCACGACATCCGGGTCAGCGTGGTTGCGCCGGGTTCGGTCGCCACCGGCTTCAGCGGGCATGACCCGACCGCGGCGGACGCCTGGAAGCTGTCGCCGGAGGACGTCGCCGAGACCATCTTCCACCTCGTGACCCATCCGGCGCGGAGTCTGCCCTCGCGCGTCGACCTGCGGCCGGCGCGGCCGCAGAAGGGCTAGCGCCGGCCGCTACGAGGCAGGCGTTCGAGTCGGGCCCGGTCGATGTTGGCGCCGGTCAGCACGACCCCGACGGTCTTCCCCGCGAGGTGTGCGATTCGGCCCGAGGCCAGCGCGGCGGGGCCGACCGCCGCGGCGCCCTCCGCCACCTGGTGTTCCCGCCCGGCGAGGTCGCCGACCGCCGTGACGATGGCGGCTTCGTCGACGGCGACGATGTCGTGGACGTGGCGCTCGACGTAGTCGAAGGTGACGGCGCCGGGCTCGAGATTGCCGCCCAGCCCGTCGGCGATCGTCGGCTGCGGCACGATCTCGGTGATACGGCCATGCCGGCGAGCGGTGCCGAAGGCCTCGCTGGCGGCGGCCTCGACGCCGACCAGCCGGCAGCCCGGCGCCACCTGGGCCAGCGCCACCCCGATGCCGCTGATCAGGCCGCCGCCGCCCATCGGCACCACCACCACGTCCAGGCGCGGCTGATCCTCGATCATCTCCAGGGCCACGGTGCCGCCTCCCGCGATGACGTCGGGGTGGGTGTAGGCCGAGATGAAGCAGCCGCCGCTGGACGTGGCGTAGTCCTTCGCGGCGGCTTCGGCGGCGTCGTAGTCGCGGTAGGAGGCGTCGAGCCGGGCGCCCGCCGCTTCGATCGCGTCCAGCTTGGCGCGAGGGGCGTCAGAGGGCGTGAAGACGACGCATGCCATGCCGGTGACGCCGGCGGCTTCGGCGAGGGCGCGGCCATGGTTGCCCGCCGACGCGGTGATCAGCACCGGACGCTCGCCCCGTTCGGCGAGGCTGAGCGCGGCGTTGAAGGCACCGCGCACCTTGAAGGCGTTGGAGCGCTGCTGGCTCTCGAGCTTGATCCAGACGTCCGCGCCGGTGACGCCCCGACAGCCAGGCCGAGCGCACGAACGGCGTGCGCCGGACGTGCGGCGTGATCCGGCGCCGGGCCTCGAGCACGGCTATGATCGACACGGTCGACGACATGAGCACCCACCCTTCGGACGCCCTCACTCTATCGCGCTTGGACACGCCGCCGGCGACGGGACGCGCCGCATGCTGATCGAGGTCCGCGCCGTCCCGCCGTTCATGAAGAACGGGTTCGTCCTCGCCGACGAGACCACCCGCGAGGGCGTGCTCATCGATCCCGGCGACGACGTCGAGGATCTGCTCGAGGCCGTCGCCGCGCAGCGCGTCGACGTCCGCTACATCCTGCTGACCCACGCCCACCTCGATCACATCACCGGGGTCGGTCGCGCCGGCGCGGCGCTGGGCGCGCCGGTGATCCTGCACGAGGACGATCGGCCGCTCTACGACGCCCTCGTCGCAGCAGGGCATCGCCTTCGGCTTCCGGCTCGAGCCGCAGCCGCCGCCCGACCGCTACTTCGAGCCGGGCGAGGTCTTCCGCTTCGGCCGCTACGAGATCCGCTGGCACCACACGCCGGGCCACTCGCCGGGCGGCGTCTGCCTCGAGGTGACCGAGCCGGGCTCGCCGCGGAAGACGCTGATCGTCGGCGACACGCTGTTCGCCGGCTCGATCGGGCGCACCGACCTGCCGGGCGGCCACCACCCGACGTTGATCGCGTCGATCAGGAACGTGCTGTTCCCCTTCGGCGACGACGCGGTGGTGCATCCGGGCCACGGCCCGTCGACGACGATCGGCGAGGAGCGCCGCAGCAATCCGTTCCTGACCTGAGCGCTCCCAGGCCGCCCGTGTTTTCCCGCCTGCGTCGCCCTGCCGCGCTCGCCGTGTTGGTGCTCCTCTGGCCGGTCACCGCCGGGGCTCAGGCGGTGCCGCCCACGACCGTCACGATTCCGCGGGTCGACGTCGCGCCGCGGCTCGAGGACTTCCTGCCCGGCGGCACCCCGCCCGGGCTGAAGGTCACCGACTTTCGCCAGCGCCAGCCGCAAGACCTCGAGCCCGCCTCTCAGCCGACGGCGGCCTACCTCTGTACGACGCCGAGCACCTCTTCGTCGGCTTCGTCTGCGCCCAGCCGCGCGCCGACATCCGGGCGCGGCTGCAGAAGCGGGAGGACGTCGAAGCGGACGACCTCGTCGGCATCTACCTCGACACCTTCCACGACCGGCAGCGCGCCTACTTCTTCCTCTCGTCACCGCTCGGCATCCAGGCCGACGGCATCATCAACGACTCGAGCGGCGAAGAGGATTCCAGCTTCGACACGCAGTGGAGCGCGCAGGGCCGCCTGGTCGGCGACGGCTACGTCGTGCTGATGGCGGTGCCCTTCAAGGTGCTGCGCTTTCCGGCCGGCGACGACCAGCAGGTGGGGCGTGTCGCTGGTGCGCGAAATCCGGTCGAACGACGAGACCGCTTTCTGGCCCGGCAACACCGAACGGGTCAACGGCTTCGTCGCCCAGTTCGCCGCGGCCGGCGGCATCGCCGGCGTCTCGCCTGGCCGCAACATCCAGCTCATTCCCTACGGCACGTTCACCGGCGCGCGTCTCGTCGACGATGCCACGACGGCCTACCCGCCGCACCGAAGGCCGGGCCGGGCTCGACATGAAGCTGGTGCCGCGCGATGCCGTCACGCTCGATTTCACCATCAACCCGGACTTCAGCCAGGTCGAGTCGGACGAGCCGCAGGTGACGGTCAACCAGCGCTTCGAGGTGTTCTTTCCCGAGAAGCGACCGTTCTTCCTGGAGAACGCCGACTTCTTCGCCTCGCCGATCACCCTGTTCTTCTCGCGGCGCCTGAGCGACCCGCAGTTCGGCGCGCGCATGACCGGCAAGTTCGGGAAGTGGGCCACCGGCGCGCTGGTGATGGACGATTGCGCGCCCGGCCGGATCGCCGACCCGGCGAGCGCCGGCGCCGGCGATCGTGCCGTCGCCGTCGTCGGGACGGCCCGCCGCTCCTTCGCCAACCAGTCGAACCTCGGGTTCTTCTACACCTCGCGCGACTTCGGCGGCGCGAGCAACCGGGTGGGGTCCTGTCGTGCCTGCTTGCGATCGGGCTCGTTCCGATCAGGGCGCACGGGCAGTCCCGCGCCGGACGCGCAGGCGCCGCCGGTCAGCATCAGGCCGGTCAACGTCGAGCGCAACGTGATCTACGGCATGTATTCCGGCTTCGCGCTGCTGATGGACGTGCACCGGCCGGTGCAGCCGAACGGCTTCGGCATCGTGTTCGTCGCCGGAAGTGGCTGGCAGGCGCCGCTCGAATACGGCGCGACGCCGCTCAAGGAAACGCAGGTGCCGCTGTGGGGGCCGGCGCTCGTGGCCGCCGGCTACACGGTGTTCGCCGTCAACCATCGCGCCGCGCCGCGCTTCCACTATCCGGCCGCGGTCGAGGACGTGCAGCGCGCCGTCCGCTTCATCCGGCATCACGCCAAGGTCTACCGGATCGATCCGGACCGGATCGGCGGCCTGGGCGGCTCGTCGGGCGGTCACCTGATCGGCCTGGTGTCGGCCCTCGGCGCACCGGGCATCGCCGGCGACGCCGACCCGGTGAACCGGCAGCCGGCGACGCTGCAGACCGTGGTGCTGCGGGCGCCGCTCGTCGACCTGCCGAAGATGGTGGAGGTCCCGGCCGGCCTGGCGCTGGTCGTGTCGTTCCTCGAGGTGCCGCTCGGCGACAACGTGCCGACGTCGAAGGCGCTGTGGGCGCAGGCCTCCCCGCAGACGCACGTCTCGGCGAAGACGCCGCCGACGCTGCTCATGCACGGCGACGCCGACGACCTCGTGCCCTACTCGCAGTCGGCTGGCTATGAAGCGGCGCTGAAGGCCGCCGGTGTCCCGACCAGGCTGATCACCGTGCCGGGCGGGAAGCACGGCGCCGACTTCGGCTTCGCCAAGCCTCAGCCTGGATGGCTGAACTACTACGACGAAGCGGCGACGTGGTTCGATCGGTACTTGAAGGCGCCGCGATAACCGCTGCCAATCCCGGCCGCGGCGCCCACCGAGGCTACTTCTCGGACCAGACGCCGAGCTCGTTGCCCGACGGGTCGGCGAAGTGGAAGCGACGGCCGCCGGGGAAGGTGAAGATGGCGCGGGTCACGATGCCGCCCGCCTCGACCACCTTGGCCTGCGCCGCTTCGAGGTCCTCGACGAAGATCACCGGCAGCGGCTGCAGCGTCCGATCGTCCAGGCTGCCGTTGATGCCGCTCCCGACGCCGCTGCTCTTCGTGTCGCAGTAGTCGGGGCCGTAGTCCTGGTAGGTCCAGCCGAAGGCCGTTTCGAAGAAGGCCCTGGTCCTGGTGTAGTCGCCGGCGTTCTTGGCGCCGAGCTCGACGTAGTCGATCCGGTTGTGGCGTTGATCCATAGTCGTCACCTACCCTCAGCATGACAGCTGGCGGCCCCGATGTGGAAAGCTCCCGTTCGCCGTCCGCCGATGACGGACGAGTTGAAGAGCCGGCTCTGGCCGCCAAGAGCGTCCGGATATCCGAGCGCAGTCTTTGCTAAAGCCTGTTATTATCTGCTTTGGCTTCGATGAAGCCAACAGAGAGGGCACCATGAACGTTTCGCTGACCCCCGAACTCGAAAAATTCGTCGACGGCAAGGTCGAAAGCGGCCTTTACAACAACGCCAGCGAGGTGATCCGAGAGAGCCTCCGGCTCTTGAAAGAGCACGACGACATCCGCGTGAAGTGGCGCGAACAGATCGAGCGGGGCTGGCTGGAGGCACATTCCGGTCAAGTGGTCGACGGCCCGAAGGCGATGGGCGACGCCCGCCAGCGCCTGAAGAACCTGAGCAAGAAGCGCGCGTGAGCCAGGGCTATCAGCTCACCGCCAGTGCCCAGCGCCAGGTCGACGAGATAGGCACGCCTATTGCCGAGGACAGCATCGATGCTGCACTTCGAGTCATCGACGCGTTACAGGAAGCCTTCGAGCGACTCGCGCTTCATCCCGGCATCGGTCACACGCGGGAAGAGCTCACAGCTCGGCCACTGAAGTTCTTCAGTGTCTTCTCGTACCTCGTGGTCTACGAGCCGCTGAGCCAACCGCTGACTATTGTTGCCGTGCTCCACGGAGCGCGCGACGTCGAGCAGTTGCTGAGGAAGCACCAGTCGTGACACGCCCGGCACGCAACATCACCCAACGAGCCACGACACTCTCAGCAGCCCGATCAGCAATGCCCGCTACTGCCAGGGTCTCTCAGTCGACTGGCCTACTCGCCCCTCCGTTGAAGTGGGCTGGCGGGAAGCGCTGGCAGGTGCCACACCTCGAGCCGCTCTGGAGACGCCATGCCAATCGGCGGCTCGTCGAGCCGTTTTGCGGAGGCCTGGCGGTAGCGCTCGGCCTGGCGCCGGAGCAGGCGATCCTCAATGACGTCAATCCGCACCTGGTCTCGTTCTACGGGTGGCTCCGCCGGGGGCTGGAGGTCACGATCCCGCTCGAGAACGATGAGCAGCTGTATTACAGTCACCGAAAACGGTTCAATGAACTGCTCGCGGCGGGAAATGGTACTTCGCTGGAAGCAGCGAGCCTGTTCTACTTTCTGAATAGAACCGGTTATAACGGCCTGTGTCGATTCAACCGGTCCGGACAGTTCAACGTGCCGTTCGGCTCCTATAAGCGGATCACGTATACGCGCGACTTCACGCGCTATCGAGCAGTGTTCTCGGAGTGGGATTTTACGGTCGGGGATTTCGAATCGATCCCACTCGAGAAGAACGATTTCGTCTACGCCGATCCGCCCTACGACGTCGAGTTCACGCAATACTCACAGGGCGGCTTTGCCTGGGAGGATCAAGTGCGCACGGCGAAGTGGCTGGCGAAGCACCGAGGCCCCGTGATCCTCGTGAACCAGGCAACGAAGCGAGTAAGCGATCTCTACCAAGAGTTCGGTTACAACGTCAGACAACTAGATGCCCCACGGCGGATCTCATGCACCGGTGATCGCACACCGGCCCGCGAAGTGATGGCGACGCGGAATCTATGACGATCGACAGGCCGAAAGGTCGGGAGACGACGACAGGTCGAGTGCTCGAAGAGATGGTGCTCCCGGCGCTACGTCGCGCCGGCTACACATTCACAGAACAGACCCGTATCGGCAACAGACCGAACGGCCGCCGACACAACGTCGACGTTGTCGCCACACGGGAGGGCGCTTCGGTACTCGTTTCGATGAAGTGGCAGGAGACGAGTGGGACCGCGGAACAGAAGGTGCCGTTCGAGGTGATGTGCCTAGCGGACGCGGTCCGCGAACATGGCTGCGCAAGCGCCTATCTCGTGCTTGGCGGTCCGGGTTGGACCTTGCGCGATTGGTTTGTGAGCGGCGCGCTTAGGAATCGGCTCGTCGATGTCGACAAGGTCCACGTGTTGACGCTGGAGATGTTCGTCGCGCGGGCCAACCAAGGGAAGCTCTAGGACTCGGCCTTCTGGACGGAGAGCTCGACGCGGCCGACGCGCAGCCGATCCCCGGGCGAGAGCACGGCACGGCCGCTGACCCGCTGATCGTTCACGAAGGTGCCGTTGGTGCTGTCCAGATCCTCGACGCTCAGGTCGCCGCTGGCGTCGGTCGTCAGCCGGCAGTGCACGCGCGACACGAGCGCGGCGTCGAGGATGAAGTCCGATCGATTGGCGCGTCCCACCGTGCGCTCAGCGCCGGTGGCGAGGCGGATGGTCACTGGAGGATCCACCGCCGTGTCGTCCGTCGTCAGTATCCACATACGGGCGTTTCCCTGGGTCATCGGGCGGTGCGCGACGAGCGCCTTGATCCGTTCGTTGACGACCTGTCCGTCGCGCGTGACCAGCGTGTCGCGGCAGACTTCGTCCTCGAGGTTGATGACGACCTTGCCGTCCTTCACCAGCGACGTGAAGAAGGTCAGGATGTTCTTCGAGTACATCTGGCTGGCGTGGTACGGCACCTCGGCGGCCAGGTTGGTCGGGCCGAGGATCGTCACGCCGTTGACGACGACGCGTCTCGTCGGCTTTGGTCAGCTCGCAGTTGCCGCCGCGCTCGGCGGCGAGGTCGACGATCACCGAGCCGGGCTTCATGCCCCGCACCGCGTCGGCGGTGATGAGCACCGGCGACTTCTTGCCGGGGATGGCGGCGGTCGTGATCACCATGTCGGCCGCGGCGACCGACCTTGGCCATCAGCTCGCGCTGCTTCTGGTAGAACGCCTCGTCCTGGGCCTTGGCGTAGCCGCCCTTGTCCTCGGCGCCGGCCGATTCGAGCGGCAGCTCGACGAACTTGGCGCCGAGGCTCTGGATCTGTTCCTTGACCGCCGGCCGGACGTCGTAGGCCTCGACCTTGGCGCCCAGCCGCCGCGCCGAGGCGATGGCCTGCAGGCCGGCGACGCCGGCGCCGATCACGAACGCGTGCGCCGGCGCGATCGTGCCGGCGGCGGTCATCATCATCGGGCACATCCGCGGCATCGTGTTGGCGGCGAGCAGCACGGCCTTGTAGCCGGCCACCGTCGCCATCGACGACAGCACGTCCATGCTCTGGGCGCGGGTGATGCGCGGAATGAGCTCGAGGGCGAAGCTGGTGACGCCCTTGGCGGCGAGGTAGTCGGCGGCTTCCGGCGTGCCGAGCGGATCGGCCATGCCGACGATGACCTGGCCGGGCCGGAGGGCCTCGGCGTCGGCCCGGCCCGAGACCGGGTTGGCACCCGGTGTCCGGACCTGCAGCAGGCAGTCCGCCTGGGCCGATCACGTCGGCCCGGGAGCTGCCCACCGTTGCCCCCTGGGCAACGTATTGATCATCGGGGAAGCCGGCCTCCGTGCCCGCGCCGGGCTCGACGACCACCGCGAAACCAGCCTTCTTGAGCGTCGCGACGCCCGCCGGGATCACGGCGACGCGCCGCTCGCCCGGGAAGGTCTCCTCTGAGGATGCCGACAGTCATTTCGCCGACATTCTACTGCTGGCTGCGCGCCACGAATGGCTCGGTCGACGTCCGGCGCCATGGCGCCGCGGCCCGCGGAGCGGCGTGAACCGGGTTCGTCCCGCCGCCGTCCAACCCCGGACAGGAGAGCTTCATGGGCAAGAAAGCAAAGCGCCGCCTGTTCTTCGGGGGCTCGGTCACCGCTGTCGGTCTGCTGGCGGGTGTCTACCTCCTGGCCGGGTCGGCCAGCGCCGGCGCCGACTTCGATCCCGGCTCGATCGCCACCGTGGAGCGCGGCACGATGACCCGGTCGGTCGTCGCGACCGGCAAGATCGAGCCGATCACCAAGGTCGAGGTGAAGTCCAAGGCCAACGGCATCATCGAGGCCCTGCGGGTCGACGTCGGCGACGTCATCGCGCCCGGCCAGGTGCTGGTCGAGCTGGACAAGGAAACCCTGGCCGCGCGTCTGCGCGAAGCGCGGGCCAACCTGCAGGCGGCCACCGCCGGCCTGCGCGGCGCCGAGGCCGCCCTCGAGAAGAACATCGTCGAGGCCGAGGGGCCGGACGTCCAGTTCTCGCGCCGCGCCTTCGAGCGGGCCGCGCACGCTGCACGCCGACAAGCTGGTCGCCCAGTCGGCGCTGGACGAGGCGCAGGGCGCCCTCGAGGTCGCCGAGAACCGCCAGCGCAGCGCCAAGAGCCAGCTGGTCGTGGCGCACGGCCAAGGTCGCCGAGGCCGAGGCCAACGTCGCCCAGTCGCGCGCCGCCGTCGAGCGGGCCGAGGAGGAGCTGCGCAACGCCACCATCCGGTCGCCGCTGCGCGGCATGGTGCTGACCCGCGACGTCGAGATCGGCAGCCCCGTCTCGTCGATCCTGAACATGGGCTCGGCGGCCTCGCTGGTCATGACCGTCGGCGACATCGAGCGCGTCTTCGTCCGCGGCAAGGTCGACGAGGCCGACGTCGGTCGCGTCAAGCTCGGGCAGTCGGCGCGCATCAGCGTCGAGACCTTCAAGGACCGCCGCTTCGAGGGCAAGGTCACCCAGATCTCGCCGATCGGCGTCGAGCGCGACAACGTCACGACCTTCGAGGTCGAGGTCTCGATCGACAACCCGGGCAGCGCGCTCAAGGCCAACATGACGGCCAACGCCGAGATCGTGCTCGAGGAGCACCCGAACGTCGCTGATCGTGCCCGAGGCGGCGATCGTCTACGACGCGCAGAAGAACCCGTTCGTCGAGGTGCCGGACACGGCCGACGGCCAACGGCCGCCGGCGCGTCGCGGTCAAGCTCGGCGTCGGCAGCGGCACGCGCACCGAGATCGTCTCGGGCGTCCAGGCCGGCGATCGTGTCCTGCTGCCGCGCTAGCGCCGGCGACGGACAGGACGTCGATGCGCGAAGCCATCCGCCAGTCGCTCGAGAACCTGCGCGCCAACACGCTGCGCAGCGTGCTGACGATGTTCGGGATCCTGTGGGGGATCGTGTCGATCGTCGTGCTGTCGGCGATGGGCGAGGGCTTCCGCCGCGGCAACGACGCGGTGCTGCGCGAGTTCGGCCAGAACATCGGCATCGTGTGGGGCGGCCGCACCAGCCTGCAGGCCGGCGGTGAGCGCGCCGGCCGCGTCGTCCGGCTCACCGTCGACGACGCCCGCGCCATCGAGCGGCAGGCGCGCCTGGTGTCGACGCTCAGCCCCGAGATCAACCGCGGCGGCGTCCAGGTGAAGAGCCCCTACAACGCCGCCGCCGTCGGCGTGCACGGCATCGAGCCGCCCTACCAGGACATCCGCACCATCGAGCTGCAGTACGGCCGTCACCTGAACTGGGAGGACGAGCGCGAGGCGCCGGCGCGTCGCCCTCATCGGCTGGGAGATGAGCCAGCAGCTGTTCGGCGCGCGCAACCCGATCGGCGAGACGGTCACCATCGCCGGTGTCCGCTTCACCATCGTCGGCCGCTTGCGCCGCAAGGACCAGGACAGCAGCTACAGCGGCCCCGACAACAACAAGATCTTCATCCCCTTCGCGGTGATGTCGCAGATCCTGCCCATCCCGAACGCCGACCCCGGGACGCTGTCGCAGCTGATCGTGTCGCCGACCTCCGCGGCCGTCGCCGAGATGCCGGGCATCCTGGCCCGCCGCACCGGCCGCGTCGCCGACGTCGACTGGCCGATCGAGCGCGAAGTCCGCGGCATCCTGGCCCGCCGCAAGGGCTTCGATCCCGACGATCAGGAAGCCGTCACGATGTGGAACACGGCGATGCAGTCGCTCTTCTTCGAGCGCATCGTCTACTACATGCGCCAGTTCTTCACCCTGGTCGGCGTGGTCACCCTCGCCCTCGGCGGCATGGGCGTGATGAACATCATGCTGATCGCGGTCAAGGATCGGACGCGCGAGATCGGCGTCCGCAAGGCGCTCGGCGCGACGACGCGGGCCATCGAGCGGCAGTTCTTCCTCGAAGGGTTCGTGCTGACGATGACGAGCGGTCTCGCCGGCCTGCTGGTCGCCGGCGCCTTGTGCCTGGCGGTGAACGTGCTGGCGCCACTGCCGATCCGCTTCTCCGGGATGATCGTCACCTGGCAGACCGGTGTCGCTCGCCCTCGGGGCGCTGGTCGCCGTCGGCGTGGCCACGGCGACGCTGCCGGCGCGGCGCGCGGCGCAGCTCGCGCCGACCGAAGCGCTCCGCTACGAGGCCTGACGTGATGCCGATGCGGCTGGCGGTCTATCGCGAAGTCGGACGGGAGGCGTGGCACGGGCTGACGCGCAACGCCTTCCGCGCCGCGCTGTCGATGCTCGGCATCTCCTGGGGCATCGTCTCGGTCGTCATGCTGCTGGCCTACGGCAACGGCTTCCACGGTGCCATCGAGGCGGGCTTCCGCGGTGCCTTCGGCAGCGGCGTCGCGGTGATCTGGCCGGGCCAGACCAGCATGCAGGCCGGCGGCGAGCGGGCCGGGCGGCGGGTGCGGCTGCAGGTCGCCGACGTCGAGGCGCTGGAGACGCTGCCGCTGATCCGCGCCGCCAGCCCCGAGTTCTTCGAGCGCCTGCCCGTCGGCTACGGCGAGCGGCAGGCGGTGCACGGCATCCGCGGCGTCAACCCGATCTACGGCGAGATGCGGGCCGAGAACGCCGCGCCCGGCCAGGGCCGGTTCCTCAACGATCAGGACGTCGAGGAGCGGCGCCGCGTCGCCTTCGTCGGGCGCGAGGTCTACCGCAAGCTGTTCGGCGGACGGCCGGCCGTCGGCGAGACGATCCGCATCGCCGGGCGTCCCTTCGAGGTGGTCGGGCTGATGGAGGACAAGGTCCAGATGTCGTCCTACTTCTCGCCCGACGCCTTCTGCGTGTTCATCCCCTACACGACGATGGCGCAGCTCACCGACACGCAGTACGTCGACACCGTCGTCTTCCAGAGCGTCGACCCGATGCAGCAGCCGGCCGCGATCCGTCAGGTGCGGGCCGAGCTGGGCAAGCGCCTGCGCTTCAACCCGGCCGACGAGCGCGCCCTCAACATCAACGACTCGGTCGAGAACATGCAGGAAATCGGCGGTATCACCACCGGCCTCAAGGTGGTGCTGTCGTTCATCGGCGTGCTGACGCTGGCCATCGGCGGCGTCGGCATCATGAACATCATGTTCGTGTCGGTGAAGGAGCGGACGCGCGAGATCGGCATCCGCAAAGCACTCGGCGCCAAGCGCCGCGAGATCCTCTGGCAGTTCCTGCTCGAGGGCATGGCCATCACCACGCTCGGCGGCGTCGCCGGCGTGCTGCTGTCCGGCCTGCTGATCGTCATCTTCAGCCCGCGGCCGTTCCTCGCCGAGCTCCTCGACGACGTCACCGGCGTCACCGACATCCACCTGGTGCTGTCGCTGCCCGTCCTCGGCGTCTGCGCCGGCATCCTCATGGCGGTCGGCCTGATCGCGGGCTTCATCCCCGCCTGGCGCGCCTCCCGGGTCGATCCCATAGAATCGCTCCGCTACGAGTAGCGGACGCTCAGGGTTCAATCCCTGGCCCTCAGCCAGCTCAGCCGACCTGCCAGTAACACCAGCTTGACTATCATCGTCTCTCCCTTGCCCTCCTGACGGTTCCGCTCGCCTCACACGATCGTGATGTTCCCACGCAGGGTGGGGGTCAATGTGTGCTGCGCCCGGACGTACTGCTCGAGTGCGTGGACAGCGCCGACGCCGACGGTTCGTCGGTCGCCACCAGCGGTCGGCGGAACCGCCTGTTCACCGAGGAATGCCGCATCGACCGTCTGCTGATCGCCCAGCCGGTCGCCCTGGACCGTCAGTTGCTGAATACGGTGCCCGGCCGGATTTTCCAACTTGAGGAGCATCTCAATACCGCGGCACCGTTTCAGGTACCCACCCTTCTGTTCCCAAGGGTCGTGAGCGAAGGTCGCCTCGATGTTCTGCTCGAGCAACGTTCGGAGCTGGCGGCCCGTGAGCGTCACGATGGAGACGGGCGGATTTGCAGGAACGATGTTCCAGAGGTCCCATTCAGTCAGCGGCCCGGCGGCAATCGGCGCGCCGTAGCGCCAGCCGTTCGAGAGCGCCACCGTCGTCCGCGCCGCCGCCGCCGTGGCGTCCAGTAGCAGGTTGTCCATCGTGGATTCGAACATCGAATACCGATGCAGGATGCACGTCGTCTCGCCAACGACCCTCGCGCGCGCTTGAGCAAAGGGTTCCAGGGCGTCGGAGACCAAGCCGTTCATTTCAGGGTCCTCCATCAGGGAGTCGTCGACAGGCACCAGGGCGTGCGACCAACCTGCAATACCGTCGCGCGCTACCGTTAAGTCGAGACGACCCACGAACGACCCATGGGCGCCCGACTGCATGATGAGCGTGTCGTTGACGACGACGGGCGCCTCCAGGCGGTTGTGCGTGTGCCCGCTCAAGAGGATATCGATACCAGGGACAGTCGCCGCGAGCTTGCAGTCTTGAGGAAAGCCCAGATGTGACAACACCACGATGAGCTGAGCCGCGTGGTCGCGATGCAGCGCAGGAATAAGCGCGCGGAGTTCGACATCACCCATCGTCAACTCCACGGCCCCGCGCTCGTTGGGCGGCAGCAGGTTCTTGGCAACGATGGCGGCAAGCCCGATGACAGCGATTCTGATGCCCCCGCGCTCGACGATGGTGAACGGCGCAAATGGCGCTGTGGAACCTGGTTGATGGCAGTTGGCCGCCAAGATGGGATACGGCAAGCGCGCGGCAATCTCGCGCACACCTCCGAGCCCGTAGGCGAACTCCCAGTGGACGGTCATCGCGTCCAATCCCAGCGCGCCCATCGGCGCAACCAGGCCTAGGCCGCGCGTCTGGACCGCGGGCATCGTGCCGTGGAAGGTATCCCCGCTGTCAAGCGACACCAGGGCGTCACCGACTTCATGCCGAACGTTGCGGAACAGCGTGGCGATCCGGGCAATGCCGCCGCCGGAACGGATATCGCTCTCGCGGCGTAAATCGAAGATCTCTGAATGCGGCGACAGGTAGCCGTGAAGGTCGTTGATCTGCAGGATGGTGAGGTTCTTCATGTGCGCTAGTGAGGTAATCGCGATTGCAACGCGCCGTAGAGCCACGTCCCGGCCAACGCGCTGAGCAGCGCCACACTCATCGATGTCACGCCTGCACCGATCAGCGCGAAGATCGGCCCCGGGCACGCACCCAACAATCCCCACCCCAGACCGAAGACCGTGCCTCCAAGCCAGTATCGAGCGCCACGAGAGGTCATCTCTTTCGGCTGAATCGTGATCGCTTCTCCGTTCAAGGTGCGAAGGCCGCGCCACCGCAGAACCTGAATGCTGAGTGTCGCGACGGCTATGGCGCTGGCGATCACGAGGTACATGTGAGCGGATTGAAACCGGAACATCTCCTGGATGCGGTACCAGGAGAGCACCTCCGACTTCACGAATACGATGCCCAACAGCACCCCGGCACTGACGTACAGCAACTGGCCGCCAACCGTCGGAGCGGCAGCGTCGCGTGCGGGAGGAACGAGTCCGGGAGCGACGGCTCTGAATGCGTGACTGCGGCTGGTCATGGTGTTTGGAACACGAGCGGCATGACCACATGTGTCATCAGCAGCCCGCCAGCGAAGAAGCCAAAGACCGCGATCAGTGAGGGGACCTGGAACGTCGCGAGACCAGAGATGGCATGGCCAGATGTACACCCCCCAGCCCAGCGAGAGCCGAACCCCACCAGAAGCCCGCCTACTCCCAACGTCAACCAGCCACGCCCTGAGGTCAAGGCGTGCCATCCCATGACCTCTTGCGGCACGAGGCCCGAGAGGTCATGAAGGCCAAGCGCGCGTAAATCGCGCTGAGTGGCGCTCGAGATCGCCACCGCGTATCCGTCTGGCAACAGCACGCTGACGGCGACGAGACCACCGATCACGATCCCCAGCGCGAACAGTAGATTCCATCCGCCTTCGCGCCTCCAGTCGTACTCGAAGAACGGGATCCCGCTCGGTATGGTCGCCGCACACAGGTGACGGAGGTTCGACGAAATACCGAACGGTTTGCCGCCAATCAGCAGCAGCAACGGCACCATCAGTCCAATCAGCGGTCCGGCGATGTACCACGGCCAAGGCTCTTGCAAGAGGTTCATCATTGAATAATCACCTGAGCATGCGAATCGCCGTCGGGGTATTCACGAAAATCAGCGCGGAGCCGACGGTCGTGACGAAGCCGGCAAATCCTCGACGCAGGTGCTCGCCGCTGAGAGAGCGTGCCGTATGGCTGCCGGCCGCCATCCCGACCAATGCCGCGATCGTCAGTGGGATGGCAAGCCCCACCGATGGCGCCATTACCATGCGCGAGGTGCGCAGCCAGACCGGCGACGCTGCTCATCGCGATGACGACGAGCGACGTCCTGATTGCCTGGCACATGCCAAGCCCGCCGACCTTCACCAGCGCCGGGACGATCAAGAACCCGCCACCGACACCGAGAAAGCCCGTCAGCAGGCCCACGAACGAGCCGGCCGTTAACATCAGCGAGGGTCGCTGGGGAGTCGTCGTGACGTTGTTGTTCGCGTCGGGCGAACGCCACATCCGAAAGCCGACCAGGACCAGCAGCACGCCGAACGACAGCAGTAGCACCGAACCGGGGACGAGTGAGGTGAGCCGGCTACCAACGTAGGTCCCTCCAAGCGCGGCGCCCCCGATCAGGAGCGCAGTGCCCCAGCGGATCTCGCCACCGTTCGAATGAACCGCGACGCTCACCAGACTAGTGGTGCCGACAATCGCCAGCGACAACGGCACGGCCGCGTGTGGCTCCACGCCAACGACATACACCAGCACGGGCAGCATGATGATCGAGCCGCCGGCACCGAGCAGTCCGAGCGACGCCCCCACCAGGCCGGTCAACGCCAGACCGGCGAGCCACTCCGGGCTCATCGTTGACTCGCGACGGTCGTCGTCTGCGTCGGCGGTGTCCCGGGTCGTCTCGAGGCCCGCGTCTGTCCAGGCCTTCATGCCGCCTGTCAGGTTCGTGATCTCTGTGAACCCTCCACGCTCGAGCACGCTCGCCGCGATCGTGGACCGGTAGCCGCTGCCACACATGACGACCAACGGCCGATCCCGCGGGACCTCGCCAAGCCGCTCGTTCAGGTATCCACCCATGATGTGCAGCGCACCCGGCAGGTGCCCTGCACGCCACTCGTCATCGGTGCGGACATCCAACACCTGCGGACGGTCGGCTGCCATGAGCTGGCGGTGGAGATCCCTGGGAGCGATCTGCGCCGTGTGGGTGACAGGTAGTCCCGCCTCGATCCATGTCGCCATACCGCCCCGCAAGAATCCCTGGACGTCGTCGAGCCCGACGCGGACCAGGGCGCGCGTGGCCTCTTCGATCTTCGATTCGTCTCCGACCAGGAGAAGCGGCGTGTCGTAGGGCACGACCCAGGCGGCCCACATCGACAGCATTGTTCCCGCGCCGATCCCAAAGGCCTGAGGCACGTGGCCAGCGCCGAACGCCGTTTGATCGCGCAGATCGATGACGACGTGCCCCGCCTGCACAGCCCGGTGAAACTCGTCGAGATCGAGTGCACGCGGACCGGGACGTTGATCGACGAGCGGCGGTCCCTCGGCGTTGAGGCGTTTCATCCTCCGGTAATAGGCTGGGAACGGCGGGGCGCTTTCGAGCACGCGTTGCACGAAGGCCTCCCGCGTGAGCCCCTCTTCAAAATACGGGTTCCGTTGGCGCTCTTGCCCCAGCGTCGTGGTGGGAGCCTGGCCCATTCCCGAACCGCACATTGATCCCGCCCCATGACCCGGATGAATCGGCAACGCATCGGGATAGGACTGCAGACGTTGCACGCTGTCGTAGAGCTCACCGGCGAGTTCGGCACTCTCATCGTCGCCCAGCAGATCAGGACGTCCCACGGAGTTCACGAACAGAAAGTCCCCGCTCAGCATGGCCGCCGGTGCGGACTGACCGCGCTCGAAGATCAGAAAACTGAGATGCTCGGGCGTGTGACCGGGTGTGTGGACCGCCTCGAGCTCGATATCGCCCACCGACACGCGCTCGCCGTGCGCGATGTCCCGATGCGGGTGGGTCACCTCGAAGGTCTCCCCGCGGTCGTGAGCGGACACGAGCAGCGTCGCGCCGGTCCGCGCCGCCAGCGCGCGAGCGCCCGAGGCGAAATCTGCGTGAATATGCGTCTCGAGGACGACGCCAATACGAGCGCCGTGCTGGCGAGACCAGTCGAGGTAGACGTCAATATCTCGTCGCGGGTCTACGATGGCCACCTCGGCGCCGTCGCGCGAGCCGACGATGTACGAATACTGCGCCAATCCCTCGTCTTCAATCCGTTCCAGCAGCAACACAGGTCCTCCCTCTCGCGGCCGCATTCGCGGCCTGCAAAGAGTGAGAGACACGGAGCTCGCGGGAGGTTCCGTTCCCTTGAGCGATTGGTGTGGATGAGACGGGTCGCCGGCCGTGAAACGTGTCGGCTACCGCTGGATCCGACGCCGAGCCGACTTGCGGTGCGGGGGGCGAGCCGCCGTCGATTTGGCCACGTCGACGATCGTGGCGACCTCGGGCGGTATCTCTCCCTGAGCCAGCAATCGGCACACATCACGCGACAGATCCAGTGTGGCAAACAGGCTCCTGCATCGCTCGCACAGGTCGCCGTCGCTGACGAGAAGCGGAACGCCTCGGTCCAACGCCTCCTGTTTCGCCTGGAGCAAGTCCTGGCAGAAGCGATGCTCGTGATCGGTAGCCGGGGCAGGGCGAGAGGGCAGGCCAGCCGCAATACGTTCGCGCACAGCCAGGCGCGCCCGGTGAACACGCGACTTGACGGTTCCCAGCTTGAGCCCCAACACCCGGGCGACATCCTTGAGCGGTATCTCGGCGATTTCCGCAAGAACGAGCGGCAGTCGCATCTGCGGAGGCAATTCGGCCACCGCTGAGGCCACGCGGTCTTGCAACTGTTCCCGGACTGCGTCGTCGAACGGGTTCGAGTCAGACGCGAGGTGCACGATCCGGTCGTGCGGCGGCGGAGCGAGTGAGGAGAGCGACGTCATCGATGCCGGCTCACCGGCACGACGCCGATGGCGTCGCTGGCATCGCCGGGCGGCGATGGTGTACAGCCACGTTGATGGCGAGGACCGGCCATCAAACTGCTTCCAACGGCGAAACGCCTGCAGGAAGACGTCCTGCACCAGGTCGTGCGCTTCGTCCGCGTTGCCGCAAAACCGCACGCCGAGCCGGTACAAACGAGCCCCGTGCTCCTCGAACAGGCGACCGACCGCCACCTCGGCGGACTCCTTCATCTCCTCATCTTGCCGCGCATCAGGAGAACCTGCAACGTGGGCTACCTCGGATGGTCCGACAGATTTTCCGAGCCTGGGACCGGACTGTGCGACAAGATGTGAGGATGGAGGATGAGCAGCCTCGGGCGATGACATCGGAGCCGGATCCGCGGGTGTTCTTCGCAGCGGAGCGCACCTTCCTCGCGTGGATCAGAACCGGCCTCGCATTGATGGGATTCGGGTTCGTGGTTGCGAGATTCGGGCTGTTCCTGCGGGAGATTGCCGCTATGCAAGGTGGTCCGCCGCCTCCCGCCGGCGTTTCACGGTGGTTTGGGATCGGCCTGATTGGTCTCGGCGTGCTGCTCACCGCCGCTTCTACGGCGACGCATCTGTCCACCGTCCGCCGCCTCAATCGCGGCGAACCGTTTGTGGGCCGACCCACGTGGCTCGGCGTATCGATTGCGTTACTGCTCGTCGTGGTCGGCGTGTTGATGGCCGTGTATCTCGTCGCGGCTGCATAGAGCGAATGGATGGATTCATGGCGAAGAAGCGTCCCACCCGCGCAAGACCGCGGCGATCATCAAACGTGCTGCCTGGCTCCGGCCTGATCCTTCGTGAAAAAGAGCCGCTCAACCTGGAATCACCGCAATCAGCGCTCCGAGAGTGGATCACGCCAGTCCGACCAATTCTACGTGCGCAACCACTTCGCTGAGCCCGATCTCAAGCGATCGACGTGGCGGCTGAGAGTTGAGGGCGCGGTCAAAAAGCCGGGCACGTTCTCATACCGCGACTTGACCACAATGGCGTCTCAGTCGCAGATATCCGTGATTGAGTGTGCGGGCAATGGTCGGGTGTTTCTGGCGCCAAAGGAGGAGGGCGCTCAGTGGCAATCGGGAGCGGCGGGCAATGCCGAGTTCACCGGGGTTCCGTTGACGGCACTGCTCGAACGAGTCGGAATATTGTCGACGGCTGTCGATGTGATGTTCGAGGGCGCCGACCATGGTGAGATTGAGGATGAGCCGAAATCACCGGGCGACATCCATTTTGCGCGCAGCGTGCCCGTCGTGACGGCACGCGCCGGCGACGTGTTGCTGGCCTACAAGATGAACGGCGCCGACCTGACGAGGTCCCACGGATTCCCGGTGCGTGTCGTCGTTCCGGGTTGGTATGGCATGGCGTCCGTGAAGTGGCTGAAACGGATCGTGGTGACAGACAAGCCGTTCGCTGGATTCTTTCAGTCGCTGCAGTACAGCCGCTGGGAGCGGCTGAACGGAGCACCGACCCTGATCCCTGTCACAGAGTTGCAGGTGAAGTCGATCATCGTCGATCCGGAGATGAACGGCGTCATCCCGTCCGGCCAGACGTACACCCTGCGGGGTCAGGCGTGGACCGGCGTAGGAACCGTCGCGCGGGTTGAAGTCAGCGTTGATGGCGGCAAGAAATGGGCAACGGCGCGGCTGACGTCGCCGGCTTCACAGCACGCCTGGCGATCATGGGCCTTCGACTGGCGTCCAACCGCCGGGGAGCACGCCGTGATGGTGCGAGCGACCGACAGCCAAGGACGGACGCAGCCCATGGACCGCGACAAGGATCGGCGGAGTTACGAGATCAACCACGTCGTCCCGACGACCGTCGTGGTGCGAGATCGCGACTAGAAGCGGTCCATCGTGGCGGATCGCTTCGCCAGATGGGATGGAGCCCGTTAGGCCGGCAGTTCGCCCAAACGCCGAAGGAGCTCTTCTCGCTCGGCTTGAATCTCGAACCGCGTGCGGAATCCCATGGGCCGGAACCACAGAGACGGTGGGCACCAGCCGAGCGTGGCGTGCATCATCAGAAACGGCGTCTGCAGCAGCGGTCCCCACAGCCACCGGCGATCTCGCGTCGCTGCGGCGAGTTGCGCGAAGACCAACGCCGCGAAGTTCACCATCAGGACGCGGTCGATGTCCCACTCCTGCTGGAGTGCGACGAGCCGCTGTTCGATCGCGGCGCGGCCGCCCGCGGTCGCGCCTTCGATCGATTCGCGAGTGGTCGCGTCAATCGCGCGATTCGCTTGTCCGTGCTCATGTCGCGAACGCGATCGAACTCCTCTAGCTGGGCCGCGTGGTGCGTCAGACTGGTCATCACGTTGTCTCCGGCAATCATGTTCAATGTCCCTGACTAGCGTATTGGGGGCTTCATGCCGAAGGTCGGAACCGGGCGAGTTGCCGCGTCGCCATTGTCGGTAACGCCCGGAACAGGCTTGGCATTCGGGAACAGTGCTGCCATTGCATCCACTCCGCCTTGAGGTTTCGCCAGCGACACGAGGTCTTCACGGTCCTTCTTCTCGTCGGCGGTGTCGAAACTCATGCGCTTGTCGCGTTCGGCGACCATGCCCGGCATGTCTTCACCGTCGTGGTTGAAGCTCCACTGCAGACGTGGCGGCCCGTATGGAAGCGGATCGGGCTGGTGGTCGCGCATCCCCGTCATCCATGTGTGCCAGGTCTTCCCGTAGCTGTTCATCTTGCCTCTGAGCGCTTCCTTTTCCGCGACATCGGGGAGTCCGGGCATGCGCAACTGGCCGGAGAGAATCTCGTAGTTGTGCGGATGCCAGTACGCCTTCTCATCCGCAGGGAGGGTGTTGTACAGCTTCTCGGAGATGATGTATTCCAAGCCCATCATCCGCGCCTCAGCTGTATTCCCATCGAACAACACGCATTGGGCCATGTCTTCGTTCGCCTGGTTGCAGTAGTGATGCGCCTCCATCTGCATCTTTGGATCGTCCTTGGCGGCGTGGAAACCGTTCAGGTACATAGCAATCTTTTCAACGGGTGCCTTCGCCTGCATCAAGTTTGCGCCGGTCTCAAGCGCAGCCGTCTTGGCGGCACGGTCCGCGCCTGGAGCGGTTTCGCCACCTTGCGGCGGCGTATTGCCGCCTCCGCACGCAGCAACCGCTACGGCCAACGCGACCAGAGTCGTCGATATCAGTGCTCTCATCTCCATCCCCCCTCACCGCTACGGCTCGAGCGATACCACGCTCAAACGCGCCGTGATCTGGCCAAGGCGTCCTGCCATTGCCCCGAATGCTGAGAGACACGGCCAGCGACACTGGTTCCATCGCAAGCTGCGCAAAAGACGCGCCGCCCAACTGCAGTCCCGAGGAACTTACGTAGTGACTGCTGTCCGAAATCTGTCTACAAACTTCGGACAGGGCATGTGGTGTCACGCGGCAAACGAGAGCTCCAAACTTCGAAACCCTCGGAGATTCGCGAAGGTCGTCGGAAAAACCGTCCTGCGGGCGCTAGCAGCCAGTTGCGAATTCCGTCCCTAACACCCATGGCCGGAACGATCACGTAGTCCGCCCCGTCGGATGCCGCGCATCGAACTCGGCGATCGTCGCATCGGCCTCGACCGTCAGCGCCGGATAGAGCGCCACCGGTCGGGCCCGGTGGAACAGCGCCACCACATCGGCGACGCCGGCGCGCCGAAGGATGCCGTAGGGCATGAGGTAGGCAGTGGTCTCGGTCGCCTCTGTCTCCTCCGGCGCGATCGGCGGCGCCGGCCTTGACGGCGGCGTTGGCGGCGGCGTTGGCGGCAGCAAGCCTATCCAACCGCACCGATCGTGAGGGCCAGGACGCCGGCCCCGAAGCCGCTCCACAAGAGGTGTCGTCGCGTGATGGTCACTTGGTCCGTCCCTTCCTGGTTCAGCGGCGGACGCGGTAGCGGATGTGTGTGGCCTTCGGCGTGTCGATCACCCGAATGATGTCGAGTTCGATACGCGACGGCAGCACCTCGAACAGCCGGCGGCCGGCGCCAAAGAGCACCGGGATCAGGTCGATTTGCAGCTCGTCGAGCACGCCTTCCTCGAGGGCCCGTTGCGCCGTGTATGCGCCGTGCACCATCACGTTGCGGCCGCCAGCGGCGGCCTTGGCCTGTGCGATCGCGCTGGCGATCCCTTCGCTCACATACTTCACGAGCGGATACTTCACGAGCGACGGATCGGGCGGCCGGTGACTGAGCACGAAGATCGGGGCGCCGTGTACATCGCCGCGCCAATGGCCGGCCTGCTCCGCGGTACGCCGGCCGGTCACCAACGCCCCGACCGACATCATCTCGTCGAACAACTCTCCCGCGGGCCCGGATGGCCGGACGAACTTCCCGCCGCCCGGGGCGAACCATTCGTGCAGGCGGTCAAAGCCGTCGCCGCCAGGGTTGCCGGGTTCGTCGTTGGGGCCGGCGATATATCCGTCGAGTGACATTGCGAAGCCGAGCACTGATGCAGACACTGTGACCTCCTGTGATTTCCGAGCTACCGCGAATCGCCTTCGGCCTGCCCGGCGGTGTAGCGGAGCAGGACGATGCCACCCCCGAGTTGTGTGCACTCGGTCAGCTGAAGCTGGGAGGCGACGCCGTTCGGGTAGAGACGCTTGCCCGCGCCCAGGATGGTCGGGTAGACCATCAGCCGGTACTCGTCGATGAGATTGGCGGCGGCCAGTTGATGCACGACGGAGGCACTGCCATAGATGAGCGCCTCGCCGGGGCTCTCGGCCTTGAGCGCTTTGGCCGCGGAGACAATGTCGCCGTTCCAAATCGTGCTCTCACCCCAGGTCGCCTGCTTGAGCGTCCTGGAGGCGACGTACTTCGGCAGGCTGTTCATTCGATCGGCCAGACCGGTCTCGTCCTTCATGTGCGGCCACGACGCGGCGAAGGCGTCGTAGGTGACACGGCCGAAAATCAGGCAGTCGGCGGCGAGCAGTTCGTCGAGTTTGAACCGGTCGCCTTCGGGGCCGCGGCGAAAAGGCCCCGTCCAGTTCCCCAAGCCTGAGTTTTCCATACCGACGGGATCTTCAATCACGCCGTCCAGCGAAATGTATTCGGTCACCACAACTCTTTTGGTCACGTAGGCCTCCGTTCGATGTCCGACAAGAGTACGATCGCCCTTGCCTGGCTTGAATGACATAATTCAGGCGAATACTGCCATGACCAGACGCATTGCCGTTGTCATTCACCCGGGGTTCCAGCTGCTGGATGTGGCGGGCCCCACCACCGCGTTTGAAATTGCCGAGCGGTTCCGCGCCGGCAGCTACGATCTGGCGTTATTGGCGCCCGGCGGCGGTCAGGTGGAGAGCTCATCCGGACTGAGCCTGTTCGCCCATCCGCTACGCAAGGGCCCCTTCGACACCGTGATCGTGTCGGGTGGCGAGATCATCCGCTCCATGGAGGCACTGCATGCGATCGTCGGATGGTTGAAGCGCGCGAAACCGCGTCGGATCGCCAGCGTCTGCTCGGGCGCGTTTCTGCTTGCCGAGGCGGGATTGCTCGACGGCCGCTCGGCGACGACCCATTGGGACAGCACCGACAACTTCGCCCGCCGCTATCCCAAAGTCACACTGGACGCGGAGCGCATCTTCATCAGGGACGGCAATGTCTGGACCTCGGCCGGCATTTCCGCCGGTATCGACCTGGCGCTCGCGCTCATCGAGGACGACCTCGGTCCGGAGGTGGCCCGCCGCACGGCGCAGCAACTCGTTGTCCACCAGCGTCGGCCCGGCGGCCAGTCGCAGTTCTCGGCGCTCGTGGAGCTGGGCGGGCGGACGGGCCGTTTCGTGGAGCTGATCGATTGGATGCGTGCGCACCTTGCCGAGCCGCTCACCGTCGAGCGACTGGCCGACCGGGCCGCCATGAGCCCACGCAACTTTGCTCGTGCCTTTGCGGCGGAGACCGGGGCGACTCCGGCAAAGGCCGTGGAGCGCCTGCGCCTGGAAACCGCTCGGACGGCGGTCGAGGCCGGCCACGCCCCTCTCGACCGCATCGCCGAGGTCGCGGGCTTCGGCGATCCCGGCCGCATGCGCCGCGCCTTCCTGCGCGGCTTCGGCCAGCCGCCGCAGGCGCTGCGGCGTGCGGCTCGGACATAGGACGCGGCCACCCGCTTCCGCCAGATGGGATGGAGCCCGTTAGGCCGGCAGCTCGCCCAGACGCCGAAGGAGCTCTTCTCGCTCGGCTTGAATCTCGAACCGCGTGCGGAATCCCATGGGCCGGAACCACAGAGACGGTGGGCACCAGCCGAGGGTGGCGTGCATCATCAGAAACGGCGTCTGCAGCAGCGGTCCCCACAGCCACCGGCGATCTCGCGTCGCTGCGACAAGTTGCGCGAAGACCAACGCCGCGAAGTTCACCATCAGAACGCGGTCGATGTCCCACTCCTGCTGGAGTGCGACAAGCCGCTGTTCGATCGCGGCGCGGCCACCCGCGGTCACGCCTTCGATCGATTCGCGAGTGCTCGCGTCAATCGCGCGGTTCGCTTTGTCCGTGCTCATGTCGCGAACGCGATCGAACTCCTCGAGTCGGGCTAAGTGGTGCGTCAGACTGGTCATCGCGTGTTCTCCGGCAATCATGTTCAGTGTCCGTGACTAGCGTATTGGGGGCTTCATGCCGAAGGTCGGAACTGGGGCGGGTTGCCGCGTCGCCATTGTCGGTCACGCCAGGAACAGGCCTGGCATTCGTTCATCGGCGGTGTCGAAGCTCATGCGCTTGTCTCGTTCGGCGACCATGCCCGGCGTGCCTTCACCGTCGTGGTTGAAGCTCCACTGCAGACGTGGCGGGCCGTATGAGCGATACCACCCTCAAACTCGCCGTGATCCGGCCAAGGTGTCCTGCCAATGCCCCCGAATGTTGAGAGACACGGCCAGCGACACTGGTTCCATCGCACGCTGTGCAAAAGATGCACCGTGCTCAACTGCAGTCCCGAGTGCAGCTCTTGGTGACGCGAACCCTCTCAGCGCCCTCGTCGCTGCTCGCCGCCCCTCGACGCGTGCGCGATGAGCGGCTGCCGTCGTCAACCTTCCCCGCGAGCGCCGCGCGTTTCTGGCCTCGCTCTTCCGCGAGCTGAGCGCCCTGAAGCCGGGCGACGCACACGAGGTCGAAGCAGCGGAGCCTGGCCACGCTCATCCTGGCCGAAGTCGAGCGCGCGACGAGCGCAGGCGGGCACCGCGCGGACAGCGGCGGTGTCGTCGTCGACGGCGCTGCGCTTCATACGAGCGCAACTGCCTCGGGCGCATCACGCCGCGCGACGTGGCGGCCGCCGTGAAGCGCAGCCCGGCCTATCTCACCACCGCGTTGAGGCAGGCGACCGGGCGAAGCGCAGGCGAGTGGATCGTCGCTGGCCGTATGGCCGAATCCCGGCGGCTCCTGCTGCACTCGGGCGAGCGCATCGACATCATCGCCGAGCGCGTCGGTTACGCTGATCCGACCCACTTCATTCGCATGTTCCGCCGCGGGCACGGCGCGACGCCGGCGGCGTGGCGGAACACACAGCTCCTTCGACCATGAACTGGCGCGGCAGGACCTGAGGCGGCAGGCGCGTCGAGAGCCCGCCGCACGCGGTCGACGCTGCCGGGCTCGAATTCCAGGGTCGTCATGCCGCAGAACCCGCGCCTCGACGTTGTTCAACCTCGCGTGGTGAAAGCGCCGCCTCATGTGCTCGACGAGGTTCGGGTTCAGGTCGAGCGCGAGCACCTTCCCGCTGGCGCCGACGGCATGGCTCAGGTGCACCCCGAGGTAGCCGGTGCCGGCGCCGATGTCGGCGACGACCCTGGCCGCCGGTGATGCCGGCTGCTGCGACGCATCGAGGCTCGGTGTCTGCCACGTCGTCGCGGCGCGCCGTGGGCTTCCCCGTCAAGGCAGCATCCCCGACGTGACGAGGTCGGCCGTGAGCTCGGCGTTGATGGCGGCCGCGGCCTGCATACCGGCCGCGGCCGCGAGGATGGCCGCCTGCCCCCGCGTCGTGAGATCGCCGGCGGCGTAGATGCCGGGAATCGACGTCTCGCGCGTCATCGGGTCGATCTTCACGAACCCCTCGTCGTCGAGCGCGACGCCCAGCGCGCGCACGAGCTCGACCTGTTGCTGCGGCGGGTGCATCAGCAGCGCCTCGCAGGGGACGCGTCGTCCGCCGGCCAGCTCGACGGCCTCGAGCTGATGCCCGGTGCCGACGAGTCGCGTCACCGCTGCACTCTCGATCAGAATCTTCGCGGCGAGCAATCTGCTCCGCATTTCGTCGCCGAGCTTGTCGGTGAAGAGAGTGACCTCGGTCGACCAGCCGCGCAGCTGCATGACGAACGGACCGACGTGCGGCGTGGTCGCATCGGGGGCGTAGTACCCCCAGCGGCGTTCACGCGCCTCCCAGCCGTGGCAGTACGGACACTGGAACACCGAGTGTCCCCAGAGAGGCGCGAGGTCCTCGAACTCGGGCGGCTGGTCGATGAGGCCGGTCGCCAGCAGCACGCGCCGCGCGCGAACGGCTCCGGCCCGGAAGTCGCCGCGCAGGCCGGTGATGCGTGTCGATCGGCTCGTCACGAAACGACACGTTCGGGTACTTCGCGAGCTGCGCCCGCGCCTCGCGGCGAAAGTCTGCCGGCGCGATGCCGTCGCGGCTCACGAAGTTGTTCATGTGACCGGCCGTCGCGTTGCGGCGCGGGCCGCCGTCGGCCACGAGCACGCGCTTGCGCGCGCGCCCGAGCGTGAGGGCCGCCTGGAGACCGGCCGGCCCACCTCCGACAATCAGCACGTCGAAGAGTCCGTCATTCATGCCTGAACTGTACCGCCGCATCACAGCGCCGTGTAGGGCGCCGTTTTCGATGGAATCGGCGTGGCCTTCGGGTGGTCAGCCACTCCAGACGCTGCGCCCGACCGCGGCTCGAGCGGCGGACGACGCTATTTGACCGGGATCGCCTTCAGCCAAGCCGCGATCCTCGCGGCGACCTCCGGCGAGACCGTGCGATCGGTGAGCGTGCCGTACTCGGAGACGTCGCCGGTCTGGGCCGGCACCAGCAGGTGGTTGATGCCGGGCAGCACGACGACGTCGGTCTTCGGCGCCTTCTTGCGGGCGTTGGCCAGCGCGCCCAGCTTCTCGGCGTGGTGCGGCGGCACCTGCGTGTCCAGCGCGCCCTGGATGACGAAGAGCGGCTGATCGAGCTTGGCGACGAGCGGCGCCGGATCGAAGGCCAGGAAGCTCGAGAACCACGGCGACTCGGCCTGCTTGCGGATGTCGGCCGGCACGTCCTCCCAGCCCTTGCCGGTGAGAACCGCGGCCTGCACCTTCTTCTGCAGCTCGATCTTGGCGGCGTGCTCCGCCGCCGGGATCTTGCCGGACTTGAGCGCGTGCTGCTGCTGCTCGAGGTTCAGCAGCGCCCCGGTGGTGCCGATGCCGGCGACCAGCGCGACGGCGTCGATCTGCCCGGCCCGCCGCGCGGCGAGCAGCGCGACGGCGGCGCCTTCGCTGTGGCCGACCAGCGCGATGCGCTTCGGATCGATGTCCTTGCGCTTCTCGAGGAACTTGACCACCGCGACGACGTCCTCGGCGTAGTCGCCGAGCGTGGCGAACTCGCTGCGCCCGCCGCTCTGGCCGACGCCGCGCTTGTCGTAGCGGACGACCGCGAAGCCGGCGTCGGCGAAGGCGTTGGCCAGCTGCGCGAAGATCGGGATGCCGTAGGCGGTTTCGTCGCGATCGAGCGGGCCGGAGCCGGCGATCAGGACGATGGCCGGCAGGCGGGCCGCCGGCGGCCGCATCGGCCGGCTTGGACATCGTTCCGGCCAGCTTGAAGCCGTAAGCGGCGACGCCGATCGAGACGTCGGCGTCGTTGGCGCGGTAGTGGCTCGACGTGCGGCTGGCGACCGTCGCCACGTCCTCGCGGATCACCTCGAGACCGACCGACGGGATCGCGAGGCGCATCAGGCGCTGGCCATCGGTCCACAGGTCGACCGCCAGCGGCCCGCCCGGGTTGGCGAACGTCAGCGAGTGCTTGCGGGCCTCGAACGAGCGGCCCGGCGCCGACACGCGCTCGGTCGAGACGGCGCCGAGCGTCACGTCGATCTCGCTCTGCGGCGCGACGTAGACGCGGAACGAGGCCCCCGATGCGGCCGTCGACACGCGCGCGGCGAGCGCCTCGTAGCTGCCGAAGATCAGGTTCGGCAGGACGATCGTCCGGGCGTCGACGGTGTCGGTCTTCGGGAACGAGCGCTCTTCCTGGACGATCTCGCTGACCGCCTGCGTGCCGGTGAAGGTCGTCTTGACCGTGGACGCCTTGCCCTTGAGGATGGCGTCGACGAGCAGCGCCTTCGGACGCCATTGCTTGTCGTAGGTCACCTCGGCGATGCGGATGTTGAGCGCGACCGGCGCCTTGATCGACCCGGTCGACATGACCTTCCAGCCGTCGTCGGTGACCAGCACGGTCGACGTCTCGGTGCCGACCGGCTGACCCTGGGCGAAGATGTGGAAGGTGGCGCTCTGGGCCGCCGCCGGCGACGGTTGGAGGGCGAGGACGGCGAGGATCGCGCCCGCCAGGAGAGCCCGTATCATAGGGACCAGCATACGATGGGGAGCATGCCTGGGTATGACGCCGCCCGTTCCAGCGCGGTCGTCGTCGATCGGTCGGGAGAGGGCCGCCTGCGGCTGACGGGGGCCGATCGGGTGGCCTGGCTGCAGGGGCTGGTCACCAACGACGTCGCCGCCCTCCAGCCCGGCCAGGGCTGCTACGCGGCCTACCTGACGCCGCAGGGCCGGATGATCAGCGACCTGCGGATCCTGGCGACCCGCGAAGCGCTGCTGCTGGACGTGCCGACGGTGGCCCGGACGACGGTGGCGGCCCGCTTCGAGCAGTTCATCATCACCGAGGACGTCGTCGTCGAGGACGTCACCGCCCGGATCGCCCGGCTGGCCGTGCACGGTCCCGCCGCCGCCGCGGTCGTGGCGCAGGCGCTGGACGTGCCCGCCGCCAGCCTGCGCAGGCTGGCCGAGCACGCAGCACCTGGACGTCGAGTTCCAGGACGCGCCGGTGTTCGTCGCCGGCTGCCACGCGCTCGGCGGCCCCGGCTTCGACGTCTACTGCGCCGCCGAGCGCGTCACCGACGTCGCGGCCCGGCTCTTCGCCGCCGGCGCGCACGACATCACCGCCGACGCCTGGGACACGCTGCGCATCGAGGCCGGCCTGCCGCTCTTCGGCGTCGACATGGACACCGACACGATTCCGCTCGAGGCCGGGCTCGAAGCGAGCGCGATCAGCCAGAGCAAGGGCTGCTACGTCGGCCAGGAAGTCGTGATCCGCATCCTGCACCGCGGCGGCGGCCGCGTCGTGCGCCGGCTGGTGGCGTGGACGGCCGACGCGGAATCGGGCGAGCGACGTCGCTGGTGCCGGGCGCCGGCACGCCGGTGTCGGTCGACGGCAAGGACATCGGCCGCGTCACCAGCGCCGCCTGGTCGCCGACGCTGCGCCGCGTGGTCGGCCTCGGCTACGCGCACCGCGATCACACCGAGCCGGGGACCAAGCTCACCATCGGCAAGGAACCCGCCGTGGCGGCCACCGTGTCGACGCTGCCGCTCGTCGCCATGCCCGTCGGCGTCGGCGCCGCGGACGGCGCGTGACGGCCGATCGATCCACGGTCGTCGTCGCCGCGGCCATCGTCGAGCGCGACGGCCGCTTTCTGATGGCCCGCCGGCTGAAGGGCACGCACCTCGAGGGGCTGTGGGAGTTCCCGGGCGGCAAGGTCGATCCGGGTGAGACCCTCGAAGCCTGCCTGGGGCGCGAGCTCGAAGAGGAGCTGGGCGTCGCCAGCACGGTGCGGTCGCTGCGCTGGTCGACGACGCACGACTATCCCGGCAAGCGCGTCGAGCTGCACTTCTACGACTGCGCCCTGCACGGTGAGCCGCAGCCGCGGCTCGGGCAGGAGCTGCGCTGGGTCAGCGCGCCGGAGCTCGCCGCGCTGCCACTCCCGGAAGCCGACGCTGGGCTGGTGGCGCTGCTGACGCGAACGTGAGGCAGCCGCGCGACATCGGGCACACGTCGCACAGCGGCTTGCGCGCCGAGCACACCGTCGCGCCGAAATCCATCAGCGCCTGGTTGAAGTCGAAGACGTGCTTGTGGGGCAGCACCGTCCGCGACACCTCCCACAGGTGCGCCTTCATCGCGTGCGCCTTCGGATCGCCGTCGCCGACGAAGATCCGGTAGAGGACGCGGGCGACGTTGGTGTCGACGATCGCCGCGCGCTGGCGGAACGCGAAGCTCATGATCGCGCCGGCGGTGTAGGGCCCGATGCCCTTGAAGCTGCGCAGCGTCGCTTCGTCCGAGGGCAGGCGGCCGTCGTAGCGCTCGACCGCCTCGCGCGCGATCGCCTGCAGCCGCCGCGGCCGGATGTTGTAGCCGAGCGGCCGCCACGTCTGCACGACGTCGGCCTCGTCGGCGCTGGCCAGCGCGTCGAGCGACGGATAGCGCGTCAGCCACTCCTCGTACTTCGGCAGCACGCGATCGACCTGCGTCTGCTGCAGCATCATTTCCGAGACGAGGATGTGGTACGGGTCGTCGGTCGTGCGCCACGGCAGCGTTCGCCCGTTCCTGCGATACCAGGCGAGCAGCCGCTGGCGGAACCAGCGGCGCCGGACGGTGTCTGGTGTAGGAAAGGCCTGCGTCTCACGGTCTTGGCTTTGGCCGCGCGGCGCGCGGCTGCAGGACGTTTCACGCCCGTCTAGCGTAACAGCGGTGGAGGGATTCACGATGCGCTCCCGCCTTCTCGCGCTTCTGATCGTCCTCGGCGCGGCTATCCCGGCCGGCGCTCAGGATCCGGACACCCAGGTCACGGCGGCGCAGCGGAAGCAGCTCGCTGCGATGATCGACGTCGTCCGGAATGCCGACCGGGTCGAGGCACTGCCGGTTCGGGAGGAGGGCGCTGGTCTGTCCGCCACCCTCCACGCTGGTCGAGAAGCCGGTCGCCGTGGACGCTGCCACCGGCCGCGCCTTGGGCCGGTTGCTGGTCGCGCACGATTGGACGTCCTGGTCGCCGATGGCGTGTCGTTTCGACCCTGGTGTCGCGTTCCGCTTTCGTCGCGGCGGCGAGGCGGTCGTCGTGGAGGTCTGCTTCATGTGCGGCGAGATGGCGCTCGGACGGCGTTCGCGGGCCCCTTGGGCCGCAAGCAGGTGCTTGTGCCGACGGAGCGCCGGTGCCGCTGCTGCGGCGCCCGCGCAGCGAGGCGTTCCCGAAGCAGTTCGACAGTAGTTCGGCCGGTGAAGCGGCGCCGAGGTGGCTGAGCGATAATCGGCCGTGTCGACGGATACCCGCCTTCTCTCTCGATCGCTTTCCGCGCGCGTCGCGCTACAACCCCGACTGGCTGATCGCCAGCATCAGCGGCGGCGCCAACTCGCTGTGGCTGGCCGAGTGGCTGAGCGAGGCCGTCGAGCTGAAGCCGGGCATGCGCGTCCTCGATCTCGGCTGCGGCCGCGCCGCGCAGTCGATCTTCCTGGCCCGCGAGTTCGGCGTCCAGGTGTGGGCGACGGATCTCTGGTTCAGCGCCGCCGAGAACCAGCAGCGGATCGCCGACGCCGGCGTCGCCGATCGCGTGACCGCCGTGCATGCCGACGCGCGATCGCTGCCGTTCGAGGCCGGATTCTTCGACGCGATCCTCTGTATCGATTCGTTTCCCGTACTTCGCGACCGACGACCAGTACCTGTCCTACCTGGCTCGCTTCGCCAAGCCGGAGGGCGTCCTCGCGCTGGCCGGCGCCTGCCTGCTGCAGGAGATCGACGGCGAGGTGCCGGAGCACCTCGCGGGCGTGGTGGGACCCGAGCGTGTGGGCGCTGCACTCGCCGCAGTGGTGGCGCCGGCACTGGGAGAAGACGGGATTCGTGACCGTCGAGCGGGCCGAGGCGATGCCGGACGGCTGGAAGCGATGGCTCGACTGGCAGCGCGTGATCTGCCCGGACAACACGACCGAGCTGCAGGCGGTCGAGACCGATGCCGGCCGATACTTCGGCTACCTGCGCCTGGTCGCGCGGCGCCGGCCGGACGTGACCATCGACGGGCCGATCGTCTCCGTGCCGACCGACTACGTGAAAGCGCCGCTCCTGCGCGGCGAGTGAGTATCATCGGAGTCCGACCTCGTCGAACGGCAGAGCGGCGCAGGTCGGCGGATACCCGATGTTCACGCTGGATCAGGTCGTCCCCTGGGGACGCTCGTTCGAGGAATACCGGCGGCTGTTCGCGCTGAGCGACGCCGATCTGGATCGGCCGATCCTCGGCTGCGGTGACGGCCCGGCGGCGTTCAACGCCGAGGCGACGCGGCATGGCGCCCGCGTCGTCTCCTGCGATCCGCTGTATCGCTTCACCCGCGGCGAGATCGACGGGCGCATCGTCGCGACCTGCGACACCGTGCTCGAGCAGACGCGCCGCAATGCCGGCCAGTTCGTCTGGGGACAGGGCATCGCGTCGATCGAGGAACTCGGCGCAGTGCGGATGCGAGCGATGCGCACCTTCCTCGACGACTACGATGCCGGAAGGGCGGCGGGCCGCTACGTCGACGCCAGCCTGCCGTCACTGCCGTTCGCCGACGCGTCGTTCGATCTCGCGCTGTGCTCGCATCTGCTGTTCCTCTACAGCGCGCAGTTCGACGAAGCGTTCCACGTCGCCGCCGTCCGGGAGATGTGCCGCGTGGCGGCGGAGGTCCGCATCTTCCCGCTGCTCGCGCTCGACGGGGCGCGGTCCCCGTTCGTCGAACCCTGCCTCGCCGACGCGCGCCGCGCCGGTGTCGAGGCGACGATCGAGTCGGTGGCCTACGAGTTCCAGCGTGGCGGGAACGAGATGCTGCGGCTGCGTCGGGGCGCCGCGCCGTCGTGAGCGCGCCGCTGGACGCCCGTCGCCGCTTGGTGATCCCGCGCGGAGTTCGCCGCAGCCTACGCGCACTGCGAGGCGCGTCGCACGGGCGCACTACGAGAACTTCCCGGTTGCCTCGCGGCTGCTGCCGGCGGCGATGCGTCCGCACATCGCCGCGGTCTACGCCTTCGCCCGGGCGGCGGACGATTTCGCCGACGAGGGCGACTCTGGCGCCGGCCGAGCGCTACCGTCTGCTGGATGCCTGGAAGGCGCGCCTGCACGCACCGGCGCCGCCGGCCACCAGCGCGGACGCCGCCGATCGCGTCTTCGCCGCCGTCGCCGCAGACGCGGCGCCAGTGCGACCTCGACATCCAGCTGTTCGACGACCTGCTGAGCGCGTTCCGGCAGGACGTCGAGACGCGCCGCTACGCCGAATGGGCCGGCGTGCTCGACTACTGCCGGCGTTCGGCGAACCCGGTCGGCCGCCTGGTCCTCGGCATCGCCGGCCATCGCGGCACGGACGTCGAGCAGGCGTCCGATGGCCTGTGCACGGCGCTCCAGCTCGCCAACTTCTGGCAGGATTTCGGCGTCGACTACCGGCGCGGCCGGATCTACCTGCCGGCCGAAGTCAGCGGCCGCCAGCGGGCCCAGGAGGGCGACCTCGCGGCGGGGCGGTGGACCGACGAGTGGCGCCAGGCCTTCGACGACGTCGTCCGGCGGACGCGCGCCCTCTTCGACCAGGGCCGCCCGGTCGCCGACCTGGTCAGCGGCCGCCTCCGCCTCGAGCTGCGACTGACGTGGCTGGGCGGCACCCTGATTCTCGATCGGGCCGCCGACCCCGGCCGCAACCCGCTCGTCTCCCGCCCGACGCTGGGCCGCGCCGATGTGCCCGGGCTGCTGTGGCGCGCCATCCGCTGGTCGCGGGCGTTAGAATCACTCGAACCCCTCGGGAAATGGCCCGCGACACCAACTTCTACTACTCGTTCCTCGTCCTGACGCCGGCGCGCCGCGAGGCGATCGTCGCGGTGTGGGATTTCTGCCGCGCCGTCGACGACGCCGTCGACGAGGTGAAGGTCGAGACCGAGGACGATCGCGCCGCCGCCCACGCCCGGCTCGACGAATGGCGCCGCGAAATCGGCCGCTGCTTCGCCGGCGATCCGACGGCGCCGCCGCGGACGCCGCAGGGCCAGGCGCTGGTGCCGTTCATCCGCGAGTTCGACCTGCCGCGCGGGCCGTTCGCCGATCTGGTCGACGGCGTGGCGATGGACATCGGCCATCGCCGGTTCAAGAACTTCGCCGAGCTGTACCAGTACTGCTATCGGGTCGCCTCGACCGTCGGCATCGTCTGCGTGCAGATCTTCGGCTGCCAGGACGCCCAGTCGCGCGACTACGCGATGGATCTGGGGCTGGCGCTGCAGCTCACCAACATCCTCCGCGACGTGAAGAAGGATCTGGCGATCGGGCGCCTCTACCTCCCGCTCGACGAGATGGCGCGCTGCGCGGTCACCGAGGACATGCTGGTCCACGACACGGCGTCGCCGGCCGTGCGGGAGCTGCTGCGCGCCCATGCGGCGCGCGCCCGCGACTACTACCGCCGCGCCACCCGCGCCATTCCGCCCGACGAGTCGCGGCGCCTGATCGCCGCCGAGATCATGTCCGGCATCTACCAGGCGATCCTGGCCGAGATCGAGCGCCGCGACTTCGACGTGTTCGGCGAGACCGTCCGCATCTCGCGGCCGCGCCGGGCGCGGATTGCCATCACCATCTGGATGCGGATGACGTTCCGCGTCAGGGAAGCCTTCGCCGAGGTCTCGCGCGAGGTCAGCCGCCGGTTCGGCGGCCCGATGTAGCGCGTGGCGACGGGCGCATTCGACATCGTCGTCGTCGGGGCGGGCTTCGCCGGCCTGTCCGCCGCGGTCCGCCTGGCCGCGGCCGGCCGGCGCGTGCTCGTGCTCGAGGCGCGCGGACGCCTCGGCGGACGGGCGACGGCGTTCGACGATCGCGAGACCGGCCACCGCGTCGACAACGGCCAGCACGTGCTCGCCGGCTGCTACCACGAGACGTTCCGGTTCCTCGACGCCATCGGCGCCCGCGATCGCGTCGCCCTGCAGGATGCCCTCGACGTCGCCTTCATCGACCGCGACGGCCGGCGGTCGCGGCTCAGGTGTCCGCGGCTGCCGGCGCCCTGGCACCTTGCCGCCGGCGTGCTGCGCTGGAGCGGCGTCGGCTGGCGGGATCGGCTGCCGCTCGCCAAGCTGAGCGCCGCCTTGAAGCCGGGCGCGCCTCCGCCACCAGCCACCGAGACCGTCGCCGCCTGGCTGGCGCGCCTGCGCCAGACGCCGCGGATGATCGAGATGCTGTGGGAGCCGCTCGCGGTGGCGGCCCTCAACCAGGGCATCGATCGGGCGCTGGCGGCGCCCTTCGTGCGCGTCCTTGCACAGATGTTCACCGGCGCCACCGGCGACGCGTCGCTGGGCATGACCGCGACGCCGCTCGACGAGATGTACGCCGAGCCGGCGCGGGCCTTCATCGAGGCGCGCGGCGGTGAAGTCCGCGTCAACGCGCTCGCCCGGGTCGCGGTCCGCGGCGGCCGGGTCGAGAGCGTGACGGTGCGCGGCGAGGCCGTGCCGATGCCGGAGACCGTCGTCGCCGCGGTGCCCTGGTTCGGCCTGGCCGGGCTCTTCCAGGATCCGGATGGCACGTTGGCGCCGCTCCTCGCCGCCGCGGCCGGCACCGCGGCGTCCCCGATCGTGACCGTGAACCTGTGGCTCGATCGCCAGGTGCTGCCCGACGCCTTCGTCGGCCTGCCCGGCCGGACCATGCAGTGGGTCTTCGACACCTCGCAGATTCGGCGCCAGAAGACGACTCCGGAGTTGAAATCGACTCCGGAGTCGTTGCCCCGGCCCGGCCTGGCGAAGTCGACTCCGGAGTCGTCGCCGGCCGCGGGCCACCTGTCGCTGGTCTCGAGCGGCGCGGAGGCCGTGCTGCGCCAGTCCAACGATGAGCTGATCGCGCTGGCCTGGCGCGAGCTGACCGAGGCGGTGCCCGAGGCGCGGAGCGCGGTGACGGTGCGCGCCACCGTGGTCCGCGAACCGCAGGCGTCCTTCTCGCTGGCCCCCGGCCAGCCAGCCCGGCCGGGCACGCGAACGGCCGTCGCCGGGCTGCTCCTGGCCGGCGATTGGGTGGACACCGGACTCCCCGCCACCATCGAGAGCGCCGTCGTCAGCGGCCACCGGGCGGCGGACGATATACTGTCCGGACGGGCACCGGCCGACGCCTCCTGCCCGTGGGCGATAAGCCGCCTGAATACGAGGAATCGACGAACATGACGACCGCAGCTACCACCAAGGCCTACGAACTGCTGGGTGCCGAGGCCGAAGCGCTTCTGAGCTACGAAGCGAAGGGTTTCAACAAGAAGGACCTGCACCTGCCCGGGCCCGACTTCATCGATCGCGTCGTGTCGCAGAGCGACCGGTCGCCCTCGGTGCTGCGCAACTTCCAGACGATCCTCAACGCCGGCCGCCTGGGCGGCACGGGCTACATCTCGATCCTGCCGGTCGACCAGGGCATCGAGCACTCCGCGGGTGCGAGCTTCGCGCCGGCGCCGATCTATTTCGACCCCGCCAACATCGTCAAGCTGGCCATCGAGGGCGGCTGCAACTGCGTCGTCTCGACGCTCGGGACGCTGGGCGCGGTGTCGCGCAAGTACGCCCACAAGATTCCGTTCATGGTGAAGCTGAACCACAACGAGTTCCTCACCTACCCGAACCGCTACGACCAGATCATGTTCGCCAGCGTCGAGCAGGCGTTCGAGATGGGCGCGGTCGCGGTCGGCGCCACGGTCTACTTCGGCTCGGACGAGTCGACGCGGCAGATCCAGGAAGTGTCGGAGGCCTTCGCCCGGGCGCACGAGCTCGGCCTGGTCACCGTCCTGTGGTGCTACGTGCGCAACCCGGCCTTCAAGACGGCGGAGAAGGACTACCACGTGTCGGCCGACCTCACCGGTCAGGCCAACCACCTCGGCGTGACCATCCAGGCCGACATCATCAAGCAGAAGCTGCCGGAGAACAACGGCGGGTTCGCCGCGCTGAACACCAAGGAAAGCCCGTACGGCAAGATCGACAAGCGGGTCTACTCGGATCTCGTCCCCGGCGATCACCCGATCGAGATGACGCGCTACCAGCTGGCCAACTGCTACATGGGCCGCATGCCGCTGATCAACTCGGGCGGCGCGTCGGGCAAGAACGACACCGCCGAGGCCTTCCGCACCGCGGTGATCAACAAGCGGGCCGGCGGCATGGGCCTGATCAGCGGCCGCAAGGCGTTCCAGAGGCCGATGGCCGAAGGCGCCAAGCTGCTGCAGCTGATCCAGGACGTCTACCTCGATTCGTCGATCACGGTGGCCTAGTCACGGCGGCGCGAGCGAGGCGATCGGGTCATGTCGATTCTGAAGGTCGCGCGCATGGGACATCCCGTGCTGCGCGAGGCGGCGGGGGAAGTCGATGCCGACGACGGTGCGGTCGCCCGCCTTCCAGAAGCTGATCGACGACATGATCGAGACGATGGTCGAATACGACGGGATCGGGCTCGCGGCACCGCAGGTGCACGAGTCCGTCCGTCTGTTCGTCGCCGGCGTCGAGGGCAGCGGCGACAACCTCAAGATCGTCCCGTTCGTGAACCCGGTCATCACCCCGGTCGGCGCCGACACCACCGAGGACTGGGAAGGCTGCCTGAGCATCCCCGATCTGCGCGGGCGGGTGCCGCGCGCCCGCGAGATCGTGATCCGGGCGCTCGATCGCCGCGGCAAGCCGTTCGAGATGGGCCTCAAGAACTTCCCGGCCCGCGTCGTCCAGCACGAGACCGATCACCTCGACGGCGTCCTGTTCCTCGACCGGATGGAGTCGCTGCACTCGCTGTCGTTCCTCGACGAGTTCCAGCGCTTCGGAACCGGCCGCGACGAGTAGCTGCGACGGCCTCGCGATGACGCTCGAGACCGGCGCCCCCAAGGTCACGCTGCGCAACGCGCCGACGGCGGCCTACGACGGCGCCATCGCCGCGGCGCGCACCTGCTACGCGCCGCGCGTCATCACCGCCGCGGAGATCACCGATCGGCAGCGCGACACGATCGGCAAGCTGACCTTCGACGCCGGCCATCACACCGTCTACCAGCACGCGACGTTCGAGTTCGGCCTCGAGCAGGTGTCGCGCCAGTTCGTGTGGACGGCGCTGCACAGCTATCCGTTCTACAACTCCGAGCAGCAGAGCCAGCGCTACGTGAAGCTGGGTGAGCCGAAGGCCTACGTGCCGCCCCTCGACGGCGAGGCCCGGGCCGTCTTCGAGCGCGCCGTGGTCGAGGCCTGGGAGAGCTACGCGCGGCTGTCGGCGATCCTGAAGGACGACACCTTCGCCATCCTGAAGCGGCTGCGCAACATCACGCCGAAGGCCAGCCCGGATCGGCTGAAGGCGCTCGAGAAGGAAGCCGAGAAGAAGGCCATCGAGACGGCCCGCTACGTGATCCCGCTGGCGGCGTTCACGGCGATGGTCCACACCATCTCCGGCGTGACGCTGTATCGCCTGATGCGGATGGCGCAGGCGTCCGACACGCCGCACGAGGCGCGCGAAGTGATCGGCGCGATGGTCGCGGCCGTCCGCCAGCACGATCCCGGCTTCATCGATCGCGTCGAGGTGGTCGGCCTGCCGGCCGAGGACGTCGTCGAGCGCGGCTTCCCGGCCGCGCGGGCCGGGGCGGACGCCTTCGCCGAGCGCTTCGACCGCAGCCTGGAGGGCAAGGTCGCGCATCTCGTCGACTGGTCGCCGAACGCCGAGGAGGTGGTCGCCGACGCCGTGCGCGCGGTCTTCGGCGCCGACGGCGACGACCTGACCACCGACGACGCCCTCGACCGGCTGCTCAATCCGGCCCGCAATCCCTACCGGCTGGACACCATCCAGGTGGCGTATCACTCGCCGCTGATGCGATCGCTGCAGCACGCCAGCTACACGTTCCGCAAGCGCCTGAGTCACACCGCCGACTCACAGGATCAGCGGCATCGGATGGTGCCCGGCTCCCGGCCGCTGATGACGCTGTCGGATACCGTGCGTCCCGACTACGTGACGCCGCGGATGATTCGGGCCAACCCGGCTGCCCTGGCCGAGTACGAGGCGGCGATGGCGCGGGCCTGGGCGGCGAAGAACCGGCTGCTCGCCCTCGGTGTCCCGGTCGAGTTCGCGCTCTACGTCCTGCCCAACGCCAAGGTGATTCGGTTCGTCGAGTCCGGGCCGCTCATCGCGCTCCTCCACAAGTGGACGATGCGCACCTGCTTCAACGCGCAGGAAGAGATCTACGAGGCGTCGATGGAGGAGGTGGCCCAGGTCCGGGCCGTCCATCCACGCCTGGCGCGCTTCATCGGTCCGCCCTGCGTCGTCCGCAACGGACTGGTCTCGCCCCGGTGCACCGAGGGCAGCAAGTTCTGCGGCGTCCCCGTCTGGCGGGATTTCCCCAACGCCGTGCGGCCGCTGTAGCGGCTCCCTCCGCTTTCATGCGTCAGGCGCATGCTGGACATGCGCCAGTGCGTCACTTTCGCTTATGTCGGCACCAAAATTCGCTTATGGGCGAATCCGCCTGATTTTGCTCGGTTTTCTTGGATTTCGAGGCGAAACCGAGTTCTTGGATTAGTGTGTGTTTTTCGCCACTGACGATTCCCGCCTCGCATGAGCGCTATAACCTGTTGGTAGACTTGGATTTTTCGTCTGGTGGGCTGGGTTTGGTCTTGACTCGTTGTGAACGCTTTCACATAATCACTTCGGGATTTCGGACGCACGTTCAAGCCCTCGGCCCGGCAGCGCAGATGACCATGAGCGTTGTTGGGTTGTAGCTCCTCAATGAAATTGAGTGCCTTCCTGGTCATCGTCTTCCTCGCAAGTCCTCTTCCGCTAGCCTCGTTCGGGATCCCCCCTTCTTTTCTTCTCCCCGTCGTCCTCGGCGCTTCGGCGCCGCAAGGGACGGCGGAGTCTCGTACGGCGACGCCGCAGCGCCGGCGCCGCAGCGCCGCCTGCGGGCAGCGCTGACTGGATCGCGCGCCAGGTCGACCAGCGCGACGCCGGTCGCGATTCGCGGCTGACGATGCAGATGCGGCTGTTCGATCGGCAGGGGCGGGCGCGCGAGCGCACGCTGGGCGTGAACGGCCTGCGCGGCCAGGGCGCCGCCGGCGATCGCGTCCTGGTCCGCTTCACCTACCCGAACGACATCGCCGGCACCGGCTTCCTGGTCTGGGAGCGCCCGGGCGGCGACGACGATCGCTTCCTCTACCTGCCGGCCCTGGCCCGCGTCCGCCGCATCACCGGCGCCGAGCGCCAGGAGAGCTTCGTCGGCAGCGATTTCACCTACGAGGACATCGGCGGTCGCGCCCTCGAGGACTACACCTATACGCTGGTCGCCGAAGGCGGCAGCTGGAGCGGGAGCTGGGCCGACGCCGCCGGCGCCCGCCACCCGGCGTGGCGGCTCGAGTCGAAGGCCAAGGACGCCGACGCGACCTATCCGAAGGTGATCTCGACCATCCGCAAGGACAACTTCGTGGTCGTCGCCGCCGAGGTCTTCAACCGCCGCGGCGAGCGGGCCAAGGCCTATCGCGTGACCAGGCTGGAGCAGGTCCAAGGCATCTGGACGGTGATGGCCTCGACGATGGCCAACGAGATCGACCGGACCCGGACCGAGCTCACCGTCACCGACGCCCGCTACAACACCGGCCTCGCCGAGCGCGACTTCTCCCGCCGCGAGCTCGAGAACGGCGCCGCGGAGCCAGCGGCCGAGCCTGAGCCTCGCGCTCGCCCGGTTCATCTACCGCTTTCGCCTCCTCCTCACCTTCCTGATCGTCGCCGGCGCCCTGGCTCTGGCGCCGCGGGCCCAGATCACCCACATCGACAACGACATCTCGGCCTGGTTCTCGAAGGACGACCCGGTCCTGCGCGACTACGACCGCCTCCGCCAGGAGTTCACCGGATCGCGGACGCTGATCGTCGCCCTTGCCGGCCCCGATGTGGCGACCGCCGCCGGCCTCGACGTGCTGCGTCGCATCACCGGCGACATCGAGCGCGTGCCCTTCGTGGTGCGGGCCTACAGCCTGGCCAGCGCCAACACCATCCAGTCGACCGGCGGCGAGGACGCCGGCATCGAGGTGCGGCCGCTGATCCCGCGCGCCGGCGCCATCGACGCCGCGGCCGTGGTGGAGACGGCGCTCGCCGACCCGTTCCTGCGCGGCGACCTGATCGCCCGCGACGCCTCGGTGCTGTCGATCGTCGTCAACTTCGACGAGGATCGCGTCGACGCCGAGCGCGCCGGACCATCGAGCGCGTCCGCGCCGCCGTCGATCGCCACCTGCCAGCCGGGCCTGCGCGCCTACTACAACGGCAGCCTCGAGATCAGCGAGACCTACAACCGGGTCACCGTCGCCAACACCGTCAAGTTCACGCCGCCGATCCTGCTGATGACGGTGACGGCGCTGTTCATCCTGTTCCGCTCGTGGCGGATCACCGCGCTGACGCTCGGGCGCGGTGCTGGTCAGCGTGCTGTGGGCGGTCGGGCTCTACTCGCTCATGGGGTTCAGCTTCAACGTGCTGAGCAGCATGCTCGTGCCGCTGGTCGTGGTGCTGGCCATCGCCGACGACGTCCACATCATCCAGCACTACACCGAGGCCTTCGAGCGGACCGGCAGCCGCGAGGAGGCGTTCGTCACGACCGTCGCCTACGTGTTCCTGCCGCTGCTGGCCGCCGGCGGCACGACCGCGCTGGGCATGCTGTCGCTCGCCACGAGCCAGGTCCACGCGGTGCGCTCGTTCGGCATCGGCGCGGCGGTCGGCGTGATGACCGACCTCGCGATCTCGATCGTGCTGGTGCCGACGCTGCTGGCCTTCGTGCCGAAGCGGACCACGGCGCCGCCGCAGGAGCGCTGGCTGCTGGCGCCGATGCGGCTGGGTGGCGGGGATCACGTCGCGCCGGCCCGGCCTCGTCCTCGGCGTCTCGGCGGTCGTTGCGGCTGGTATCGGTCGCCGGCATCCTGCGCCTGCGCGTCGACACCAACCACATCAACTTCTTCTCGGCCGGGACATCCGCTGTCGCAGTCGGCCCGGGTCATCGACGACAAGCTGTCCGGGGTCTACGGCTTTCAGGTGTTCTTCGAGGGCCCGGCCGAGTCGCTCCGCGAGCCGGCGGTGCTGGCCCGCATCGACGCGCTCGGCAAGGAGATCGGCCGGCTGCCCAACGTCCGCAGCGTGATCTCGCTCGCCGACTACGTGAAGCGCATCGATCGCGACCTCGGCGGCACGGCGGGCGACGTCGTGCCGGCATCGGCGGCCCTGATCGCGCAGGAACTGTTCGTCTTCGCGCTGTCGGACGAAGGCCGGCACGAGCTGTCGCAGATCGTGGCCAGCGACTACTCGCGCGGCCAGATGACGGTGCGGATGGCGGCGATGAGCTCGGACGTCCTGTTCCAGCAGGTGCTGCGGTCGCAGGAGATCGCCGACCGCATCTTCGCCGGATCCGGCGTGACGCCGACGGTGACGGGGTCGGCGCGGCTCTTCGCCCAGCTCGATCACTACCTGGTGTCGTCGCAGATCACGAGCTTCTTCACCGCCTTCGTCACGGTGTTCGCGGTGATCTTCGTGGTCTTTCGCTCGTTTCGCTTCGGCGCCCTGGCCATTGCCCCCAACGTCTTCCCGGTCGTCGTCGTGCTCGGGCTCATGGGCTGGAGCGGCATCTCGATGAACGTGGCGACGGTGATGCTGGCGAGCATCGCGCTGGGCATCGTCGACGACGACACCATCCACTTCATCAGCCGCTACCGGCGCGAGGTGGCGGCCGGGTCCGACACCGACACCGCCATCGCCCACGCCACGATGCACGAGGGTCGCGCCTCGCTGACGACCGCGATCGTCAACAGCTGCGCCTTCGCCGTGCTGCTGGCCTCCGAGTACCGGCCGTCGGCGTGGTTCGGCGGGCTGCTGGCGCTGACCATGGCGGTCGCCTTCCTGGCCGAAGTGTTCATCCTGCCGGCGACCATCAAGCTGCTGCCGGGCTTCTTCTCCGCCGAGCGCGTCCGCGGTATCCCCCTGCCGGAGAACGCGGCCTAGCGTGCCGATGTCCGTCGGCGATCCTCGGCGTCGGTGCGCGTGTCTCGCGGCTGGCTGTCGTGGCCGCGCGGCCCGGCGCACGCTCAGCGTGGCCCGGTCGACGGGCACGTGTCGATCGGCGTGGACCACCTGCCCAACCTCGACGATACGACCGAGCTGCGGGCCCGGCTGTTCGTCGAGCGCGCCTGGACGTCCGGTTCGTGGCGGCTTCGCGGCGCGGTGCTGGCCGAAGGCCTCGCCGCGGATCGCGACCGGACGCGGCGCGACGGTCATCTGCAGGTCCGCGAAGCGACCATCGGCTGGTCCGGCGGCGCCGTCGACGTCCGCGCCGGCATCGGCACGATCGTCTGGGGCCGCCTCGACGAGGTGCAGCCGACCGACGTCATCAACCCGCTCGACGCCTCGAAGTACCTCCTCGAAGGCCGCGCCGAGGCGCGCCTGCCGGTGACGCACGCGCGCGTCCGCTGGTTCGCCGGCGAGAAGGCGACCGTCGAAGCGGTGTGGGTGCCGTTCTTCACGCGCGGCCGCTACGACGTGCTCGACGAGGCCAGCTCGCCGTTCAACCTGATGGCCGATGCCGCCGGTGTGGGCCGGCGCCGTCGTGCCCCGTCGTGGCCAGTTCATTCCGCGCGACGAGCCGGCCGCGCTCGATGCGGGTCGCAAGGCGGCGCCCGGCTGAGCGCGACCAGCGGCCGGGTCGACTGGGCGGTCGCGGTCTACAGCGGCTATCCCGGGCTTCGGGCGCATCTGGCCGTCGCTCCGATCGGGTCCTGTGCCGTCCGGGCACGCCGCCGGACTTCGTCCGACGCCGGTCCTGGTGTTCGAGCGCTACCCGCGGTTCACGATGATCGGCGGCGACGCCGAGACGGTGCGCGGCGACTGGGCGATCCGCGGCGAGATGGCGTTCACGACCGGCGACACCGTCGTCACCGGCACGTCGCCGCTCGGCGTCGACGGGCACAGCATGCGCGCCGGCCTCGGCGCCGATCGCAAGGCGGGCGCCTTTCGTCTGAGCGGTACGCGTGCTGGTCGAACGCCGCGACGCCGACGCCGATCCGGCCCTCGGCATCGCCGGCGGCGCCGACACCAACGTCAGCCTGGTCGTCGGCGGCGATCGCGGCTTCGCCCGCGACACCGCGCAAGATCCGCGTGTTCGGCGCCTGGAACGTCGCCGACGCGTCCGGCTTCGCCCGCACCATCGGCACCTGGAGCCTGCGCGACAACCTGTCGCTCGAAGGATCGGTCGGCTGGTTCTTCGGCCAGGGCGACGACACCATCTCGCGCTTCGCCGATCGCGACTTCGTCACCGGTGTCGCTGAAGACCTACTTCTGACGGCGGCTCTAGGCGGGCGCTCGATCCGATGTTCTCGGTCATGGACGCGTTCAGACGATCACGGGGGTTGCCGACCTGAACGCCCGCCAGCGTGGGCGCAAGGTCGCATCGCGGCGTACGTCCGACGCCGGCTCGTGCGTGAGCTCTGAGCGCTACGAACCGCCGCAGCGCTGGCATCGACGCCGTCGTCGACGCTCAGCAGCGCGGCGGATGTTCGACGTCACCATTGCCACGCACGCGGCGATGCCCGACGGGTCGACCGACGACCGGCTGCTGGCCGAGGCGCTGACGCCGCCGGCGCGCGACCGCTGGCGGTCTGGAACGATTCGGGGTCGACTGGGCGCGTGCCGCGCACCGTGATCCGCTCGACGTGGGACTACCACCTCGCAGCCGGCGGCGTGGTTCGACGTGGCTGGCCGTCGCGTCCGCGCGTCACGCCGCTTGATCAACGACTCCGGAGTCGTCCGCTGGAACAGCGACAAGCGCTACCTGCTCGACTTGGAACGCGGCCGGTGTGGCGATCGTGCCGACCGTGCTGCGCCACGCGTGAGGGCCCGGTCGATCTGGCGCATCCTGTGCGCCGAGCGAGGCTGGCAAGACGTCGTCGTGAAGCCGTCGGTCGGTGCCAGCGCCAAAGGCGCGGCGCGCTTTGCCGGTGGCGCCATCGCGGAGCGCCGGACAGGCGCACCTGGAGGCGCTGCTCGCCCGCGGTGACGCCTTGGTCCAGCCGTTTCAGCCGGCGGTCCAGGACGCTCGCGAACGCTCGCTGGTCTACATCGCCGGTGTCTTCGCGCACGCCTTCACCAAGCCGCCGTTCCTGCGCGGCACCGGCGACGGCCTCGGCGAGACGCTCCACGAGGCGACCGCCGGCGGAGCGGCACCTCGCCGAGCAGGCCTTGCGCGCGGTGCCCGGCGCAACGACCTACGCCCGCGTCGACCTGGTGCCGACGCCAGACGGCCCGCGATTGATGGAACTCGAGCTGATCGAGCCGGACCTCGGCCTCCGGCTGCATCCGCCGTCCATCGCCGCCCTGGTCTGCCGCGATCCTGGCTTGAGTCCGACGGAAGCGCTTGCCGCTGCGGGCGTCCCCGGGGGACGATGCGGCAACGTGCGAGTCATCCCCATCACCGGCAACGAACGCCGGCCCCATGACCGGTCGCGGCACCAATGCCTACCTGCTGCCCGGCGCGCCGGCCGACGCTGATCGACGCGCCGGAAGCGTCGGACGCCTTCGTCGACCGCGTCGCCGACGTGCTCGAGACCGAGCAGCCCGGCGCGACGCTGGCCCAGGTCCTGATCACGCATTTCCACCACGACCACGTCGACGGCGTCGAGGCGCTGGCGAAGCGCTGGCCCGAGCGTGACCATCGCCAAGCTCCCGTTCCCCGAGCAGGACGCCGCCGCACGCCGTCACCTGGACGCCGCTGAAGGACGGACAGCTCGTCGCCGCCGGCGACGGCACGCTGTGGACGCTGCACACGCCCGGCCACGCGCCCGACCACCTGGCCTTCCTCGAGATGCGCTCGAGCATCCTGTTCTGCGGCGACCTGCTGGTGAACGGCGGCACCGTGGCGATCAATCCCTCGGCCGGCGGCGATCTCGCGCTCTACCTGAAGTCGCTGCGGCGCCTGCTCGAGGATCAGCCGCGCCGCATCTATCCGGGGCACGGACCGCCGGTCGACAACCCCGGCGCGCTGATCCGCGCCTACATCACGCATCGCCTGGGCCGCGAGACGCAGATCCTCGACGAGCTCGCCAAGGCCGGCGGCACCGAGGAGGAGCTGACCTCGCGTGTCTACCCGGAGGTCGGGCCCGAGCTGCGCGAGACCGCGCGCGAGAACCTGCGGGCGCACCTGCTGAAGCTGGCGGGCGGAGGGCCGGGCCCGCGAGAGCGCCGGCACCTGGCAGGCGGGCCGGCTGCGATCAGCCGTCGGGCGCGGCCGCGCAGCGGGCCGACAATCCCTTCCAGCAGTTCGAGATAGCCGGCCAGCGCCTTCTGGCCGGCCCGGGTCAGCTGGTACTCCGTGACCGCCACCCGGCCGTCCACGTTCTTCGCCGCCGACACGTAGCCGGCCTGTTCGAGCTTCTGCAGGCTGGCGTTGAGGTTACCGTCGGTCGCGCCCAGGGCGTCGCGCAGTTCCGTGAAGGTGCGGCGCCCGGCGCTGGCCAGGGCAGCGACGATCCCCGAGGCGGAGGGGCCCGTGGATGATGCGATCGAGGGTGAGGGGCGAGCCGTCGGGCACGGGCCGGGCGGGCATCCCGGCGACTGTACTACGCGGATTCCCGGCCGTCCGCGGCGACGGCTGCAAGAATCCCGGGACGCGCCGTTCAAGGGACATGAGCGCCGTCCCGCATCCGCCTGCATCCCGCTTCGGCGATCCGCGCTACTACCAGATCGCCGTCCTCGCCGGCCTCCTGACCTACGGGACCGTCGTCCTGGAGTTCGACGTCAGGCCCTGGCAGATCCCGCTGACGCTGGCCGTCGCCTGCTGACCCAGTGGGCCTGCTCGCGGCTGTGGAAGCTGCCGGCGTTCGATCCGCGCAGCGCGCTCATCTCCGCGCTGTCGCTGTGCCTGCTGCTGCGCGTCGACGCGCTGTGGGTGGCCGTCGCGGCGGCGGTCGTGGCCATCGCCAGCAAGTTCGTCGTCCAGGTGGGCAAGAAGCACATCTTCAACCCGACCAACGGCGCCATCGTCCTGATGCTGCTGGTGACGCCGGCGGCGTGGCTGTCGCCGGGGCAGTGGGGGAGCGTCGCCTTCTTCGCCTTCCTGATGGCGTGCCTGGGCGGGCTCGTCGCCTATCGCGCGCTGCGCTCGGACGTCGCGCTGGCCTTCATCGTCGTCTACGCCGCGCTGATGTTCGGCCGCTCGCTCTACCTCGGCGAGCCGATGACGATTCCGATGCGGCGCCTCGAGAGCGGCGGCCTGCTGCTCTTCACGTTCTTCATGATCTCGGACCCGCGGACGACGCCGGATCACCCGATCGCCCGCGTCCTCTTCGGCGCGCTCGTCGCCTACGTCGCCTGGTACATCCAGTTCCGCCTGTTCCGCACCAACGGCGTCATCTGGTCGCTGGCCCTGTGCTCGCCGCTCGTGCCCGTCCTCGATCGCCTGTTGCCCGGCCGCCGGTTCTCGTGGACCGATGCCGCCGTCCTGCCGCTGCTGCGGCGCACCCCGTCTCCTGCCCTCGCTCTCGAAAGGATCCACGTGTCATGAAACGCCCGCTTTCGCTCCTGTTCGGGTTGGCCGCGCTCGCCGTCGCCGCGGCGCCGGCGCCGGCCGACGCCTTCTGCGGCTTCTTCGTCTCGAAGGCCGACACCAAGATCTTCAACAAGGCGTCGAAGGTCGTCATCGCCCGCGACGGCGATCGCACCGTGATGACGATGTCGAACGACTTCAAGGGCGAGCCCAAGGAGTTCGCGGTCGTCGTGCCGGTGCCGACCTTCCTGCAGAAGGGCCAGATCCACGTCGGCGAGCAGTCGCTGATCGATCATCTCGACGCCTTCACGGCGCCGCGCCTGGTCGAGTACTTCGACGAGAACCCGTGCGATCGCCGGCGCTACATGGAGATGTCGGCGCGGGCCGGTGCGCCGCGCCGACGATGCCGGCGCCGATGGCGCAGGATTCCGCCAAGCGGCTCGGCGTGACCATCGAGGCGACCTACACGGTCGGCGAGTACGACATCCTCATCCTCTCGGCCAAGGAGAGCGGCGGCCTCGCCACCTGGCTGACGCAGAACGGCTACAAGATGCCGCAGGGCGCGGCGCCGGTGCTGGCCAGCTACCTGGCGCAGAACATGCGCTTCTTCGTCGCCAAGGTGAACCTCGGCGAGCAGGCCAAGCTCGGGTTCAACTACCTGCGCCCGCTGCAGATCGCCTACGAGTCGCCGAAGTTCATGCTGCCGATCCGCCTCGGCACGCTGAACGCCGAGGGCACGCAGGAGCTGTTCGTCTTCGCGCTCACCAACAAGGGCCGCGTCGAGACGACCAACTACCGCACCGTGCGCCTGCCGTCGGACGTCGAGATCCCGACCTACGTGAAGGGCGACTTCGCCAAGTTCTACACCTCGATGTTCTCGACGCAGGTGAAGAAGCAGAACATGTCGACGGTGTTCCTCGAGTACGCCTGGGACATGGCCTGGTGCGACCCGTGCGCCGCGGATCCGCTGTCGAACGACCAGCTCCGCAAGCTGGGCGTGTTCTGGCTGGACGGCGACGCGACGCCGCGCCCGACCAGCCGGCGCGGTCCGGCCGACGCCGATGCCGCGTCCGATGCCGCGCGGCGGCGCCAGCAACGTGTTCGTGACGCGCCTGCACGTCCGCTACGACGGCGCCCACTTCCCCGAGGACCTCGTCTTCCAGGAGACCGGCGACCGCGCCAACTTCCAGGGCCGCTACATCCTGCGGCACGCCTGGACCGGCAACGAGACGTGCTCCGAGGCCGACACCTACCGCCGCGACCTCAGCGTCCGTCGCGAGAAGGAAGCGCAGACACTGGCCAGCCTGACCGGCTGGGACATCGCCGAGATTCGGCGCCGGCAGGGCCCGGGGCCGCGTGCCGCGGTCGACAACCGGGCCTGGTGGGAGCGCATCTGGTAGCGGGTACCGAGCGCGGTAGCCGGTGGCGCGGGCGGGGCGTAGACTAGCCTCGCATGCCAACCGACGGCTACGCCAACCCGCAGTTGCTCGTCACGCCAGCGGCGCTCAGCGAGCGGATCGGCCCGGCCGGTCCGCTCGTGATCGATCTCCGGCCGGCGGAGGAGTTCGCCCGCGGCGCCCTGCCCGGCGCCGTGCATCTCGACCTCTACGGCGTCAGCCTGATCGACACGGATCCGGCGCCGATGCGCGCCTTCCTCTGGATCATCGAGCATCAGCTCGCCACCCGCGGCGTCGACGCCGATCGCGAGGTCGTGGTCTACGACGAGTGCTCCGGCATCCGCGCGGCGCGCGCGTTGTGGTTCCTGGAGCTGTTCGGCCACCCGAAGACGCAGCTGCTCGACGGCGGCTTCAACGCCTGGGCCGCCGAGAAGCGGAAGATCAGCCACGAGTTCGTGGCGCCCGTGGCCACCGAGTGGCGCGGATCGCGGCGCGAGGAGATCCTGGCGACGTGGCGCGACGTCCACCAGCGCCTCGCCGCGGATGGCGTCGTCATCGTCGATACGCGCGACGGCGGAAGAGCACTACGGCACGCTGGTCCGTGCCGCCCGCGGCGGCGCCATCCCCGGCTCGATCCACCTCGAATGGACCCACAACCTCGACGCGGCCGGCCGCTTCAAGCCGGCGGCCGAGCTGCAGGCGATGTACGCGCGACTCGGGGTCACGCCGGAGCGCGACGTGGTGACATACTGCCAGGGCGGCTACCGCGGCGCGCACACCTATCTGGCGCTCCGGCTCCTGGGCTTTCCCCAGGTCCGCAACTACCTGGGCTCGTGGCGGGAATGGGGCGATCGCCTCGACCTGCCGCTCGAAGTGCCCGTTCCGTCCCCACGCACATGAACCCGATCATCGACTTCATCAACGCCAACCGCGACCGCTACCTCGCCGAGCTCAAGACCTACCTCGCCATTCCCAGCATCAGCGCGCTGCCCGAGCACGCGGCCGACGTCCGCCGCTGCGCCGAGTGGACGGCCGCCGAGCTGACGCGGATCGGCCTCACCACCGTGCGTCTCGAGGAGACGCCGGGGCATCCGATCGTCTACGGCGAATGGCTGGGCGCGCCGGGCGCGCCGACGATGCTCTTCTACGGGCACTACGACGTGCAGCCGGTCGACCCGGTCGATCTGTGGGAGTCGCCGCCGTTCGAGGCGACGGTCCGCGACGGCGAGATCTACGCCCGCGGCTCCGCCGACGACAAGGGCCAGATCTTCATGCACTTCAAGGCCATCGAGGCGCACTTGAAGCAGGCCGGCAAGCTGCCGATCAACGTCAAGGTCGTGCTCGAAGGCGAAGAGGAAGTCGGCAGCGCCAACCTCGACGACTACATCAAGGCGCACAAGGCGCAGCTCGCCGCCGACGTCGTCGTGATCTCCGATTCGCCGATGTTCGACCGCGGCATCCCGTCGATCTGCTACGGCCTGCGCGGCCTGGCCTACTTCCAGATCGACCTGCGCGGCACGGCCTCCGACCTGCACTCCGGATCGTTCGGCGGCGCGGTCGCCAACCCGGCCTTCGTGCTGGCGCAGATCCTGGCCGGCGCCAAGGACAAGAGCGGCAAGATCAAGATCCCCGGCTTCTACGACAAGGTGCGCGAGCTGGCGCCGGAAGAGCGGGCCGAGTTCGCCAAGCTGCCGTTCAAGGAAACGAAGTACCGCAAGGATCTCGGCGCGCCGAAGCTGTTCGGCGAATCGGGCTACACGACGCTCGAGCGCGTGTGGGGCCGGCCGACGTTCGAAGTGAACGGGCTGCTCGTCAGGCTTCACCGGCGAGGGCGCCAAGACCGTCATCCCCGCCGTCGCCATGGCCAAGATCAGCACGCGCCTGGTGCCCGGATCAGGATCCGGAAGAGATCGCCAAGCTGATCGAAGCGTGGCTGCAGAAGGTCGCGCCGAAGACCGTGGAGCTGAAGCTGACCAAGATGCACGGCGGCAAGCCGTGGATGACCAGCTTCGACAACAAGTACGTGCAGGCGGCGGCGCGGGCGATCGAGCTGGGCTTCCGCGAGCGGCCGGTGTTCAACCGCGAGGGCGGCTCGATCCCGGTCGTGTCGACGTTCTCGGAAGAGCTCGGCCTGCCGACCGTGCTGTTCGGCATCGGCCTGCCGGACGAGAACGCGCACGCGCCGAACGAGAAGCTCGATCTCGGGAACTTCCACAACGGCGTGATCGCGACCGCGCACCTCTACAACGAGATCGCCAGCGCCGGTCCGGCGCCTAGCCGCCGCGCTCCTCAGGACTCCTGAGTCGAACTGCCACTCCGGAGTCGTCGCGCGCGGCGCGACGAGACTCCGGAGTCGTCCGCGCTACTCGTAGCGGATCGCCAGCATCGGGCTGATGCGGCTGGCGCGCTGCGCCGGGATCAGGCCGGCCAGCACCGTGACCGTGATCAGCAGCAGCGCGGTCAGGCCGCCGACCAGCGGGTCGTAGGTCTGGACGCCATACAGCTGGATGTCGGCCTTGCTGCTCACATACGTCAGCAGTCCGTAGGCGGCCGGAATGCCGACGACCAGGCCGATGGCGAGCAGCGCCAGCACCTCGCGCATCACCATCCAGATGACGCCGCCGCGAGAGGCGCCGAGCGCGAGCCGGATCCCCAGCTCCTTGCGCCGCCGCGCCACGACGAACGCCATCACGCCGTAGAGGCCGATCGAGGCCAGCGCCGCGGCGAGCAGGCCGAAGCCGGCGGCGAGGAGCGCGACCAGGCGGTCGGTGAGCAGCGTCTCGTCGAGCTGCCGCTCGAGCGTCTTCATGCCGAAGACGGGCATCGCGTTGTCGATGCGCCGCACCTCGTTGCGGAGCTGGCCGTAGAGCGTCGACGAGCCGATCGAGCTGCGCACGTAGTAGACGATGCCGCCGCTGCCGGTGCGCGGAATGAACACCTGCCGGCGGACGCCTTCGCGCGGACCTTCGTAGAGCTGGTTCTCGACGACGCCGACGATCTCGATGTTCAGCTTCGATCTTCGGCCCGTCGCCCCAGCCGATGTGCCGGCCGATCGATGTTGACGGTCTTGAAGAAGTGCTCGGCGAACTTGCCGGTTGACGATGGCGACGCGCGGCCCGGTCTCGTCCGGCGTCGTCGGTCCACTTGGCTGGCTGATCGGTCAGCGCGAAATCGCGGCCGGCGAGCATCGGCACGTGCATGGCCTTGAAGTAGCCGGGCGTCAGGGCGTTCATGAACGCCTGCATGTCCTCGCCGTTCGAGGCCTTGTGGCCCTCGACCGACATCGTGCTGTCCCACTCGTCGCCGGCGAGAATCGCCACCGACGACGCGCCCGCCGCGCTGACGCCGGGAATCGCCTGGATCCGCTCGAGCAGCTGGTTCTGGAAATTGGTGCCGCGGGCGTCGTCGTAGCCGCTCAGGCTCGGGTCGACCTGGAACGAGATCAGGTTCTCGGGCTCGCGGACGCCGGTGTCGGTGCCGCGCAGGTTCTGCAGGCTGCGCGTGAAGAGCCCGGCGCCGAAGAGCAGCAGGAAGCTCAGCGCGACCTGCGCGGTGACCAGGCCCTTGCGCAGGAACAGCGACTGGTTGCCGCCGGCGATCGATCCGACGGTGTCCTTGAGCGTCTTCCACGGATCGGGACGGCTGGCGCGCAGCGCCGGCAGCAGGCCGAAGATGACGCCGGTGACGAGCGTCACGAAGAAGGCGAACGAGAGGATCCGCAGATCGGGCGTCGGCTGGACCAGCAGCGAACGGCCTTCGGACGGGATGAAGGCGAGCAGCGTCCGGGTGAAGAACACCGACAGGGCCACGCCGACCACGCCACCGAGGAACGACAGGACCAGGCTCTCGATCAGGAGCTGGCGGACCAACTGGGCCCGTGACGCGCCGATCGACAGCCGGACGGCGATCTCCCGCTGGCGCAGGAAGCCGCGGGCGATGAGCAGGTTGGCGACGTTGCCGCAGGCGATGAGCAGCACCAGGCCGACCATGCACAGCAGGACGATGAGCGCCGAGCGGAACTGGTTGCGCAGGTCGGAGTAGCCCTTCGAGGCGTCGGTGAGCTTCAGCTTCCCCTTCATGAACTGCTTGCGGCCGTAATCGGTCCAGTCCTTGGCCGCGGGCAGCGTCATCTCGTGCTGGCGGACCTGGAGGAAGAGCCCCTGCATGGCGGGCTCGGCGGTCTCGGCCGTGTAGCCCGGCTTCAGCCGCGCGAAGACCTGCACCCAGCGCTGCCGGCGGTCGGACATCTTCAGCCAGTCCATCGACGGCATCAGCGTCGGCTGCATCAGGATCGGCACGCGGATGTCCGGCGACGCGGTCGGGTCGAGGCCGGAGAAGCCCGCCGCCGAGACGCCGACGATGGTCATCGGGTAGTTGTTGACCGTGATCTTCCGGCCGACGACCTTCGGGTCGCCCTGGAAGCGGTTCGTCCAGTAGTCGTGGCTCAGGACGACGACCGGGTGGCCGTTGTAGACGCGGTCGTCCTCCTCCGACGAGAGGACGCGCCCGGCCGCCGGCTTGACCCCGAGCATCGTGAAGAAGTTGCCGGACACCAGCTCGGCGTCGACCCGCTCGGTCTGGTTGTCGACCGCCAGCGAGGCCGAGACCGTCCGTCGCGCGATGACCTGCGACAGCGGGGCGCCCTTCTGCTGGAAGTCCATGTACATGGGGTAGGAGTTCATCCAGCGGCCCATGTTGCTGCCGTTGTGCGGCCCTTCCTGGTGGATCTGCACCAGCGTCCCGGCGTCGGGGACCGGCAGGCGGCGCAGCACGACCTGGTCGATCAGCGTGAAGATGGCGGTCGTGGCCCCGATCCCGAGGGCCAGGGTGAGGACGGCGATGACGGCGAACAGGGGGCTGCGTCGCAGCCCGCGGAGGGCATACCGGAGATCGCCGGAAAGGTCGCTCATGGGTTCATTCGACGCGGGGCGGGTGCCGTGGGTTGCCTTGGGCGGGACGCCGTCCGGCGGTTGCCGACAGTATTACGCTCGATCGGACCCTGCGGAGGGCGGTCGGTGGGCCTCCGGCTCGGCTGATCGGACGCGTTCACCGGTCCGGAACGGGCAGGCGCTGGGCGCGAATCCAGGTCAACGAGCCGTCGCTGATGCCGAGGCCGTAGCGGGTGGTGTCGTCGGTGAACCGATGCTCGGCGCCGACCCGCTTCCAGCCGAGCGAGATCACGCCGCTGCCGGTCTGGTAGGAGCCTCGGGTGCTGCCTTCGCCGGAGCGTGCCACCACTTCCTCCTCCGACATGCCGCGCCGCACCACCATGCGGCCGTCGAGGGTCTGCAGCTCGCTGCCGGTGATGTCCATCGCCTTGCCGGCGGCATCGAATGTCACCCACAGATCCTTGGCCGTCCAGGTGGCGGTCCGCTGGTTCGGGTAGCCGCTCTCCTTGTCGGGCCGGCCGTGCAGCGCGACCACGTCGTCCGGCGTCATCCCCGACCTGGCGCCGTTGATGGTCCACGGGGGCGGCATCACCGGACCGCGCCGGGCTGCGGTTGCCGCGGCGGCATCGTCGTCGGACGCCGTCCGGCACGCGCCGCTCATCGCGCCGATCAGCACGACGCCGCCGAGCGCGGCGATCCGCAGTCGGCGGCGCGTCACCCTGCCGCCGCGCAATCGATGACCGCCTTGAGCAGGCCGTCGGGGTAGCGCATGTTGAGCGCGTAGGCTTCCGGCGTCCGGGCGAGCGGGAAGCGATGCGACACGAGATCGTCGAGGTCGACCCGACCCGACGCGGCGAGCGCGATGGCGCGCGGGTAGGTGTGCTTCATGCGGCGGGCCATCCGGATCGTCAGGCCCTTGCGGCGGGCGGTGCCGTGCGAGAGATAGAGCCGGTCGTCGCCGGGGATCCCGACCAGCACGAGGCGGCCGCCCGGGCGCAGGACGTCGGCCGAGTGCTGCACCGAACTGTCCGCCCAGGCCGCCTCGAACGCGACGTCGAGGTCGGGCGTCTTGGGCCCGGCGGGCACCCCCTCGGCCGACACCAGCCAGCCGTCGTCGGCGCCGAGCGCGAGCGCCTTGGCGACGCGCCACGGATGCTTGTCCCAGACGAGGATCGGCGAGGCGCCGGCCAGCTTGGCCAGTCGCACGATCAGCAGCCCGACCGGTCCGCAGCCGATCACGCCGACACCATCGCCGATGCGCAGCCGCCCGAGATCGACGGCGTGGACGGCCACGCCGAGCGTCTCGAGCAGCGCGACGGTCGGCTCGCTCATCGCGCCCGGCACCGGGAAGCAGTTGCGCGACTCGACGAGCATCTCGTCGCGCAGGGCGCCGTCGTCGGGCCACACGCCGTAGAAGTAGTGGTGCGGGCAGAGGTTCGGGTGGCCCTCCTCGCACTGCCGGCAGTGGCGGCAGGGGACGGCCGGATCGACCGCCACCCGCGTCCCCGCCGGCGAGCGGCGCGCCGAGGCCGTCGATCGCGCCGTCCGCGGCCTCGAGGACGACGCCGCCGAACTCGTGGCCGAGCACCAGCGGCGTCTCGATCACGACGTTGCCGATCCGCCCGGTCTCGAACATGTGCAAATCGGATCCGCAGAGGCCGACGCTGCCGACGCGGATCCGGACCTGCCCGGCGCCCGGCGCCGGCAGCATCGGCGCCGTCCCGATCCGCAGATCCCGAGGCGCGTGAAGTCTGACCGCGTTCAACATGGCAGTTTCTGCAACGTTGCTCGGAGCGGGCTCCGAGCATCGCTCGAGGCAGACAGCTCGCGACGGGTCGCTCGCAGCACGCTCCGAGCACGGACTCAGCCGTGGAAGCCGCGGGCGAGGGCGTGGTAGACCTCGTTGTGGCGCAGCTCGGTCTTGAAGGCGCGGAGCGTCGTCGACGCGTCGATGACGACCAGCTCGACGCCGGCGATCTCGGCGAAGTCCTCGATGTGCTCGGTCGTCACCGCGTAGCTGTAGCCGGTGTGATGCGCCCCGCCGGCATGGATCCAGGCGGCGCAGGCGGTCTTGAAGTCGGGCCGGCATTCCCACACGGCGCGCGCGACCGGCAGCTTGGGCAGCTTGGGCGGCTTCACCGCGTCCACTTCGTTGACGATCAGGCGGAAGCGGTCCGCCGAGGTCGACCAGCGACGCGTTGACGCGCCGGCCCGGCCGGCGCGTCGAACACCAGCCGCACCGGATCGGCCTTGCCGCCGATGCCGAGCGGATGAACCTCGAGCGACGGCTTGCCGGCGGCGATCGACGGGCAGATCTCCAGCATGTGCGCGCCGAGCACCTGATGGCGCTTCGGGTTCAGGTGGTAGGTGTAGTCCTCCATGAACGACGTGCCGCCGTCGAGGCCGTTGCCCATCACCTTCATCGCCCGCAGCAGCGCCGACGTCTTCCAGTCGCCCTCGGCGCCGAAGCCGTAGCCCGTCGGCCATCAGCCGCTGCACGGCGAGACCGGGCAGCTGCATCAGGCCGTGCAGATCCTCGAACGTCGTCGTGAACGCCTTGAAGCCGCCGCCGGTCAGGAAGCTGCGCAGGCCGAGCTCGATGCGCGCGCCGTCGCGCAGCGAGGCCCGCTTGGCGCCGCTCTTCTTGCAGCGGCCGGCGCCAGCGTGTAGGTCGACTCGTACTCGGCGACGAGCGCGTCGATCGCCTTGTCGCCGACGTCGCGCACCGCCGCCGCCAGATCGCCGACGCCGTAGCCGTTGACCGCGAAGCCGAACGCGATCTCGGCCGACACCTTGTCGCCTTCGGTCACGGCGACCTGGCGCATGTTGTCGCCGAAGCGCGCGACCTTGGCGCCCTGCGAGGTCGTGCCACGCCCGCGCCACGCGCGCCCAGGCGCCGATGCGCTCCTGGACCTCGCGGTCGCTCCAGTGACCGACGACGACCTTGCGCCGCAGCCGCAGCCGCGTGTGCATGAACCCGGCCTCGCGGTCGCCGTGCGCCGCCTGGTTCAGGTTCATGAAGTCCATGTCGATCGCGATCCCACGGCGCAGGTCGCGGTTGAACTGCGTGTGCAGGTGCAGCGACCGGCTTCTGCAGCGCGCGCAGCCCGCCGATCCACATCTGCGACGGCGAGAACGTGTGCATCCACAGGACGACGCCGGCGCACCCGGCGTCGCCGTTGGCCTCGAGCAGCGTCGCGCGGATCTCGTCGGGCGTCGTCAGGAGGCCCTTGAACACCACCGGCAGCGGCACCTGCGCCGACGCATCGAGCGCCTTGGCCACCACCCGCGGCATTCTGCGCGACCGTGCGCAGCGGCCCGGGGCCGTAGAGGTGCTGCGACCCGCAGAGGAACCAGATGGAAGGCGTCTGAAGCAGCTGCATCGCGGTGTCGATCACTGGCCGTATTTGGTCGTGTAGCGTTCGTAGAGGCGATCGATGTCGCCGACGGCGATCTTGCGCGGATCGCCGAGCTGGTGCGCCAGGAACGCGGTGCGGGCGACGTCCTCGCACATGACCGCCGCCTTGAGCGCGGCCCGCGGCGTCGGACCGACGGTGAAGACGCCGTGGCTCTGCAGGATGATGGCCGGCGAGCGGTGGCCGGTGAGCACCCGCACCACTTCGCGGCCGATCTCCTCGCCGCCGATCATCGCGAAGCCGCCACACGGGATCGGCCCGCCGAACTCGTCGGCCATCGCCGTCAGGATGCACGGGATCTCGCGGGCGTTGGCCGCCCAGGCGGTGGCGTAGGGGCTGTGCGTGTGGACGATGCCGCCGACGCTGGGCATGTGGCGGTAGATGTAGCCGTGCGTCGTGGTGTCGGACGACGGCTTGAAGCGGCCGTTGAGCACGCGGCCGTCGTAGTTGCACTGCACCAGGCCGTCCGGCGTCAGGGCGTCGAAGGTGACGCCGCTCGGCTTGATCAGCATCGTGTCCGACTGGAAGTCGCGGGCGCTGATGTTGCCGCTGGTCCAGGTGACGAGGCCGTTGCGGGGCAGCTCGAGGTGCAGGCTGGCGAGATCGCGGCGCAGGGCATCGACGCTCATGACGGGGCTCCAGCGCGCTTCAGGCGCTTCATCACGTCGTTGGCGCCGCGCCCGAAGTAGTCGTGCAGCACGACGTAGTCCGAGTAGAGCCTGTCGTAGGCCCTGGCGGCGGCCGGATCCGGCGTGTAGACGTTGCGGCGGATGCGGCCCATCCGGGGCGCGGCATCGGCGATGGTGGGGTAGAGGCCCGCGGCGACCGCCGCGTGCATGGCCGAGCCGAGCGCCGGCCCCTGTTCCGAGTCGACCAGGCTCAGCGGGCGGCCGGTGACGTCGGCGTAGATCTGCATCAGCAGCTGGTTCCTCTGCAGGCCGCCGGCGATGACCAGTTCGCGCACCGGGACGCCGCAGCGCTCGAAGTTCTCGATGATCAGGCGCGTGCCGTAGGCCGTCGACTCGATCAGGGCGCGGTAGATGTCCGGCGCCCGCGTCGCCAGCGTCATGCCGACCAGCATCCCGCTCAGGTTGGCGTCGACCAGCACGCTGCGGTTGCCGTTCCACCAGTCGAGGGCGAGCAGGCCGTGTTCGCCGGGCTTCTGCGCCGCCGCCTCCCGCTCGAGCGCCTCGTGCGCGGCGCCGATCCCGGCGCCGCCGCCGTACGCCGCCGGCACCGCGTGCTTGACGAACCACGCGAAGATGTCGCCGACGCCGCTCTGGCCGGCCTCGTAGCCGTAGAGGCCGGGGATGATGCCGCCGTCGACGACGCCGCACATGCCGGGCACCTCCGTGAGGCGATCGCCGAGCAGCATGTGGCACGTCGAGGTGCCCATGATCGCCACCAGCCGTCCGGGCTCGACGACGCCTGCCGCCGGCACCGTGACGTGCGCGTCGACGTTGGCGACCGCGACCGCGATGCCAGGCGGCAGCCCCATCCAGCCGGCCGCTTCCGCGGTGAGATCGCCGGCGCGGCCGCCGAGCGGCGCCAGGTCGGTCTTCAGCTTGGCGCCGACGAGATCGGCGAAGCCCGGGTTGAGCGCGCCGAGATAGTCGCCGCTCGGGTAGGCGCCGTCCTGGAAGTTGGCCTTGTAGCCCGCGGTGCAGGTGTTGCGCGTCTCGACGCCGCACATCCGCCAGATCACCCAGTCGCAGGCCTCGATCAGGCGATCGGCGGCGCGATAGACCTCGGGCGCCTCTTCCAGGATCTGCAGCGCCTTGGCGAGGAACCACTCGCTCGAGATCGGCCGCCGTAGCGGGGCAGCCACGACTCGCCGCGGGCCGCCGCCGGTCGCGTTGATGCGATCGGCGTGCGGCTGCGCCGCGTGGTGCTTCCAGAGCTTCACCCAGGCGTGCGGGTTGCCGCGGAACTCGGGCAGCGCCATCAGCGGCGTGCCGTCGGCCGTGACCGGCAGCATCGTGCAGGCGGTGAAGTCGATGGCGACGCCGGCCACGGCGCGCGGATCGACGCCGCTGCGTGCGCACGGCCTCGGGCACCGCGGTCTGCAGGACGTGCAGGTAGTCGAGTGGATTCTGCAGCGCCCACTCGTCGCCGAGGCGCATCGACGTGCCCGGCAGCGTCTGGTCGATCACGCCGTCGGGGTAGGGCGTCACTGCCGACCCGAGCTCCGCGCCGTCGCGGACCCTGACCACCACCGCCCGTCCCGACTCGGTGCCGAAGTCGACCCCGATGGTGAACGTGTCGCTCATCAGCGCTTCTGCGGCATCGGCGCCGCGGCGGGCGCCCGTCCTGTGCGGGGCGGGGCACGATGCGGCAGGCGCTCGGGCACGACGGCCACGCCCGACGTGAACACGAACGGATACTTGGAGCCGCTCGGGAACCGCATCTCGATCAGGCCGGCGCTCCAGCCGCCCGGCGGCGCGACGACGGTCGTCTCCCAGACGCCGGGCGAGACCGGCTCGAGCGCCGTGCTCTGCCAGACCGGGCCGAGCGTCTCGAGCCTGAAGTCACGCGCCGCGGGATTGGTCGCGCGCCACGCGGTCACGCTCGTCGGCGGCGTCGTCGAGCGGACGCGGATGCGGCCGGTCGGGGTGGTCTCCCACGTCACGTCGGGCCGCGGCGTACCGGTCAGGATGGAGCCGTAGAACGCCGCGACGGAGGCCAGGGCGTCGGTGCCCTTCAGGCCGTGGTCGGCGTTGGGCACGTAGCGGACGTGCGTCTCGCCGGGCAGCTCGCTCAGGTAGAACTTCGAGGAATCGGGCAGGAAGAACTGGTCGCCGGTGGCGTTGACCAGGAACTTCGGCATCGTCAGCCGGTCGCGGTACTCGTACGGATCCTCGATGCGCATCAGGGCGCGGTACTGCGGCGTGCCCAGCCAGGCCATCAGGCCGGCCTCCTCGTAGTCCTTCACCGAGGGCGCGTAGAAGCCGTAGGCGCGGAAGTGGTGCTCGAACGACGGCTCGACGTTGAGCACGTCGATGACGATCGGCACCAGGGCCACGACCCGGCGATCGACGGCCGCGGTCGTCCAGGACGTCCAGCCGCGCTTCGACGCCCCGGCGACGACGAACCGGTCGACGGTCGCGGCGGTGCCGGCGCCGGCGCTGGCGCAGAACGCCGTCACGGCGTCCATCGCGCGCACGACCGCCTTGGTCATCGGCAGCCTGGCCGGCCAGCGCTCGTCGCCGGTCCGGAGATACTTGTCCCAGGTGTAGGCGATGATCTCGTCCTCGGTTCGCTCGCGACCGCCGTCGTTGGCGAAGACCAGCGGCTGGTTCGGTACCATCCGCAGTTCCGCGACCACCGATCTGGTCGTCAGCGCGATGTCGAGCAGGCCGGCGTCGGTCTTGTCGGGGGCCTTGCGCTTCGTGTCGCCACCGGCCACGAGGAGGAAGCCGGTCGAGTGGGCGACCGTGTCGGGCTTGATGATCGTCAGCCAGTGGCGCCACTCCGGCCGGTCCACTTCGGCGGCCGTCAGCCACCGTTGCGACACCATCTCGAGGAGATAGGCCGTGTGGCCCTCGCCGGGCCGCGTCGCCACCACCGAGAACCGGAACGCGTCATCGGGTGCCTTGACGTAGCGATCGAGGGCGGTCTCGGTGGCCGGCCGTGGCGAGCCGGGCGGGCGGCGGCCTGGCCGTGAACGGTGCCACTCGGGACCCACGTCCAGCCCAGCCGTTCCTGGGGCGTCCAGCAGGGCCAGGGTGGATGCGACGAGGCAGGCACCGAGCGCCGTGAGGGGTCTGGGACGCATAAGTTTGGGACTCCGACGAACGGCCGCGATCATACGGCAGACGCCGGTGCGAAAACCAACCTGAGCCGCAGCATTTTTCAGCCGGCGGATCTGGTGTGCCCAGGCGGGTGGACCGATAGATGGACCGGCGGTACGCTCCCCTGCGCCGCCGGCTTCCAATCCATGCACGACCCGCGACCGACCCGACTCGGTCGAGTCCTGAGCTGCGTCTCGGGCCTCGCCGCCACACTGGTCCTGTCGGCTGCCCCGGCTACCGCTCAGGTGGTTGCCGCAGCCGGGACCGATCTCAAGCCGCTGACGCAGTACCACCTGGAGAGCTGGCAGACCCGCGACGGTCTGCCCACCAACGGGCTGCGGGCGCTCGCCCAGGATGCCGAAGGCTTTCTCTGGCTGGGCACCGAGGCCGGGCTGGTCCGCTTCGACGGCGTCGAGTTCCGGACCTTCGACCGCAACAGCACCCCGTCGCTGAAGGCCAACGACGTCACCGCCCTCTTCGTCGACAAGGCCAACCGCCTCTGGATCGGCACCGACGACGGGGCCGTCCTGCGCCGGCGCGACGGCGCCTTCGAAGAGTTCAGCCAGGTGCGGCTGTCGGGCATCATCACCGCCTTCTACCAGGATCAGGGCGGCACCATCTGGGTCGCCGGCGGCGATTCGGTGGGCCGCGTCTCCGAGAACACCCTGGTCCTGATGCCGAAGGCCCGCGAGATCGTCTCCTCGATCTACGAGGACGGCACCGGCGGGCTGGCGCTCGGCACCAGCGGTCCGCTCCTTCGCGTCGAGAACGATTCGATCCGAATCGACGAGAACGGGCCCGAGGATGTCCAGGCGGCATTGCGGGCCGCGGACGGCACGCTCTGGCAGGGGCTGCGCAACGGACTGCGGCGGTCCGGCGGTCCACGGCCGGACCGGCTCTTCACGCTCGCCGACGGCCTGCCGTCGCTGAACGTCACCGCCCTGGCCTTCGACCGCCGCGGCGGCTTGTGGATCGGCACCACCTCCGGCGTCGTCCCGCCTGGTCGGCGACCAGCTCGTATCACGGACGGCGACCCGCGACGCCGATCCCGAGGGCATGGTGGTCACCGACCTGCTGGAGGATCGGGAAGGCAGCATCTGGGTGGCGACCCGGCACGGCGGCCTCCATCAGCTCCGCGACGTCCCGTTCCAGGCCATCACCAAACGCCAGGGCCTGGCCCATGACGACGTCCTGGCGGTCTTCGAGGATCACGCCGCCAACCTGTGGGTCGGCACGGACGGCGCCGGCCTCACTCGCCTCGACGGCAACAAGTCCTTCACCTGGACGACGCAGGAGGGATTGCCGAGCAACACCATCTGGACCATCGCCGAGACCCGCGACGGCGCCATCTGGGTCGGCACCGCCAGCGGGCTGGCCCGCATCTTCGCCGGACGCGTCACCAGCTTCCAGAACGTCGCCGGCTACCCGCCCGGCGGTGTCCGCGCCATCCTCGAGGACCGCCTCGGCAACCTGTGGATCGGCAGCAATCGCGGTGGTCTGTGGCGGCTCCGCGGCAGCGAGATGCGGCGTTTCACCAAGGAAGAGGGCAACTCGCTGTCCTCGAACAACATCACGGTGCTCCGCGAAGCGCGCGACGGGGCCCTCTGGATCGGCACGATGGACGGCGGCCTGAACCGGCTGTCGCGTGGCCGCTTCAGCTACTACTCGACCGAGCAGGGCCTGCGCAGCAACGACGTCACCGCCATCCTCTGCGAGGATCGGCACGTGTGGGTCGGCACGGCCGACGGCAGCCTGCACCTGGTGCGCAACGATCGCCTGCTCCACCTGCCGACACGAGGCGGCGCGTCGAGCGGCCACGCCCTGCAGATCCTCGACGACGACCGCGGATCGATCTGGATGAGCGGCGAGCGCGGCATCACCCGCCTCGAACGCTCCGAGCTGCTCAAGGTCGCCAACTCGAACGTCGACGCCGCCACCGCCCGCGTCTACGACTTCCGCGACGGCTTCGGCCGCTGGGAATTCCAGGGCGTGTCGCAGTCGTCGGGCGTCCGCCGCGCCGATGGCTCGCTGGCCTTCCCGAGCGCGACCGGCGTGATCATCGTCCGCAGCGAAGCGTTCGCCAAGTCGACCGTCGCCCCGTTCGTGAAGGTGCTGGAGGTGCTCGCCGACGGGCGCTCCATTCCGATCGAGAACGATCTCGTGCTGCCGGCCGGCGTCGAGCAGCTCGAGGTGCGCTACACCGCGACCAGCCTGGCGGTGCCGAGCCGCGTGCAGTTCAGCTACCGGCTGGAAGGCGCCGACGCCAGCCTGGTCGACGCCGGTCCCCGCCGCTCCGCCTTCTACTCGAACCTGAGCGGCGGCCGCTATCGCTTCCACGTCCAGGCCACCAACAGCGACGGCATCCTGAGCTCGCGCACGGCGTCGCTGTCGTGGCGCGTCGAGCTGCAGTTCTGGGAGACGTGGTGGTTCTACGCCCTGGGCGGCGTCGGCTTCCTGGTCAGCGTCCTGCAGCTGTCGCGCTTCCGCGTCCGCCGCGGCCAGGCCCGCGAGCGGGCCTTGCGCGTGGTCGTGGAGGAGCGCACCGCGGAACTGTCGCTCGAGATCACCGAGCGCCGCCGCGTCGAGGCGTCGCTGCGCGTGTCGCGGGCCGAGCTCGAGGATCGCGTGGCCGAGCGGACCACCGAGCTGCGCGCCGCGCTCGCCCAGACGCAGAAGGACATGGCGGAGCGCCGCCGTCTGGAAGAGCAGCTGGCGCAGGTGCAGAAGCTCGAGAGCATCGGCCGGCTCGCCGGCGGCGTCGCGCACGACATCAACAACGTGCTCACGGTCGTCCTGAGCTACTCGGATCTCGTCGACGCGGGCCTCGGCCCGTCGCATCCGCTGCAGGCGCAGCTGCGCCAGATCCGCAAGGCGGCGGAGCGGGCCTCGAACCTGACGCATCGCCTGCTGGCCTTCGCGCGCAAGCAGATCGTCGAGCCGCGCGTCATCAACCTCGGCGAGCTGTCGCTGAACCTGGACGGCATGCTGCGGCGCCTGATCGGCGAGGACGTCGAGCTGCTCACCGTGACCAGCCCCAACCTGTGGTCGGTGAAGGCCGATCCGCACCAGATCGAGCAGGTCCTGGTGAACCTGGCGGTCAACGCCCGCGACGCCATGCCGCAGGGCGGCACGCTGCGCATCGAGACGACCAACGTCGTCGTCGACGAGGCCTTCGCCCGCCGCCATCCGACCCTCCAGACCGGCGAGCACGTGCGGATGTCGGTGAGCGACACCGGCACGGGCATGGACGAACAGGTGATGCAGCACATGTTCGAGCCGTTCTTCACGACCAAGGAGCCGGGCAAGGGCACCGGCCTCGGCCTGGCGACGTGCTACGGGATCGTGCAGCAGCTGGGCGGCGCGATCTACCCGGAGAGCGAACTGGGCAAGGGCACGATTTTCAGCGTCTTCGTGCCGCGGGTCGACCTGCCGGCGGAGCCGACGCCGCGCCCGCGCGAGATGGCCATCCAGCGCGGCACCGAGACGGTCCTGCTGGTCGAGGACGAGCCGCTGGTGCGCGAGATCGCCAAGAGCGCGCTGTCCGATCAGGGCTACCTGGTGCTCGAGGCCGAGCACGGCGAAGTGGCCCTCCGGGCGGCGTCGGCGCACGACGGCGAAATCGCCCTGGTGCTGACCGACGTGGTGATGCCCAAGATGGGCGGCCGCGAGCTGGTCGAGCAGCTGCGCAAGGTGCGCCCCGCGATCCGCGTGCTCTACATGTCCGGCTACACGGCCGCCTCGATCGACGAGCAGGACGTCGTCGAACCCGGGACGTCGTTCCTCCGCAAGCCGTTCGCCCTGGCCGAGATGCTCGGCAAGGTGCGTGAAGCGCTGGACGGTCGGCGTGCCTCGGGCACCCACATCGCCGCCGGCCGCGCCGACCACAAGCCGTCGCTGCCGGCCTAGGGGCAAGGAACCAAGGGACCAAGGGACCAGGGCGGGTGTTCCTCTTGACGTTCGAAAGGAACCGCGGATAGGCTCCTTTCGTATGGCGAAAGGAGAGCAGGATGGCGGCCCGACTCGATCGTGAAACCGAAGCCATACTCCAGGGCACCCTCGACATGCTGGTGCTGCGCGCGCTGCAGCTCGAGCCGATGCATGGCTGGGGCATCACCGAGCGCATCGAGCAGTGGTCGGAGGAGGTGCTCTGTGTCGGGCAGGGCACGCTGTATCCGGCGCTCTATCGCCTCGAGCGTCAGGCGCTGATCTCCTCGGCCTGGGACGTCACCGAGAACAACCGGCGCGCCCGCTACTACAAGCTGACGGCCGCCGGCCGCCGCCATGTCACCCGCGAGCTCGAGTCGTGGCGCCGGCTGTCGCGGGCCATCGATCTGGTGCTGCGCGCCACGGAAGCGTGAGGGCCGCCATGGCAGGCAAGGACGACCGTCTCGCGGAAGAGATCGCGTTCCACATCGAGCAGCAGACGGCCAAGCTGCTCCGCGCCGGCGTGCCGCCCGAGGAGGCCCGCCGGCAGGCCCGGTTGAAGTTCGGGGGCGTCGCGGGGATGCGGGAGGCCGCCCGCGACGAAGTGCGCGGCGCCTGGATCCGCGACTTCGGCCGCGATCTGCGCATCGCCTTCCGCGGCCTGGCCCGCGTCCCGTCGTTCTCGGTCACCGCGATCCTCACCATCGGGCTCGGCATCGGCGCCGCGGCGGCGATGTTCACGGTGGTCGACGGCGTGCTGCTGCGGCCGCTGCCGTACCCCGACGCCGGCCGCATCGTCCAGCTGTTCCAGATCAGCGCGAAAGGGACGCGCGGCGGCAACGTGTCCGAGCCCAACTTCCTCGACTGGCAGGCGCAGACGCGCGGCTTCGCGGCGATGGCCGAGACCTCGACCTACGGCCAGACGGTCACCGGCGCCGGCGAGCCGCAGACGGCGCGCGTCTCGCACGTCTCGAAGGACTTCTTCGACGTGCTGGGGACGCATCCCGAGCCCGGGCCGCGGCTTCCTGCCCGAGGAGCTGGACCGCAGCGCGCCGAAGGTCGCCCTCGTGAGCGCGCGCTTCTGGGAGCGCTGGCGCGGCAGCGCGACCGCTCGCCGGCGAGTCGATCGCCATCGCCGGCGTGCAGCATGCCGTCGTCGGCATCATGCCGGCCGGCTTCGACTACCCGTATCAGGCCTCGGTGTGGACGCCGCGCGAGCAGGACCGCGAATCGCCGTCGCGCTCGGCGCACAACTTCCGCGTCTTCGCGCGAGTGAAGCCCGACGTCGACCTCGCGGCCGCCTCGGCCGAGCTGAGCCGCGTGTCGCGCGCGATGAAGGCGCGCTACGGCACCGAGACCTGGATGTCGGACGCCGTGGCCGTGCCGATCCTCGACGTCGTGTCCGCCGGCGTGCGGCCGGCGCTCCGCCTGCTCTTCGCGGCGTCGCTGCTGCTCCTGCTCGTCGCCTGCACCAACGTCTCGAACCTGCTGGTGGCGCGGGCCGCCGCCCGCCGGCGCGAGTTCGCGGTGCAGCTCGCCATCGGCGCGTCTACCGGCCGCATCACCCGGCAGTGGCTGGCCGAGACGCTGGCCATCGCCATCTGCGGCGCCGCCATCGGCCTGGCCCTGGCGGCCGTCGTCGTCCGCGTCTTCGTCGCCCTCGGGCCGCGCAGCGCGCCGCGGCTCGAGCAGGTGGCGATCGACTGGTCGTCGATCGCCTTCGCCGGCGTCGCCGCGGTGGCGGCGGCGATCGTGCTCAGCCTGCTCACCGCGTGGGGCACGCGGCGCGTCCGCATCGCCGACGCGCTGGCCGACAGCACGCGGACCGGATCGGGAAGCCGCCGGCAGATGCGCGGCCGCGAGGCGCTCATCGTCGCGCAGGTCGCCCTGACGATGGTGCTGCTCGCCGGCGCCGGTCTGCTGGCGCGCAGCTTCGCGCACGCGCTGGCGGTCGATCCGGGGTTCCGCGTCGCCGACGATCTGGTGCTCGAGACGTCCATCGAGACTGAGCGGCGACGACACCGGCCCGCGCCAGGCCGCGCTGCAGGAGACGCTGCTGACGCGCATCCGGGCGCTGCCGGGCGTCAGCCGCCGCCGGCCTGATCAACGGCCTGCCGTTCGGGCGCGGGCAGTTCGCCAACGGCATGTTCATCGAGATGTCGCGCGTCGACGAGATCGCCACTCGCGAGGACTTCGTCTTCGACGCGCCGCGCTTCAAGGGCCGCACCGGCGAAGCGGAGTTCCGCGTGGCCAGCGACGGCTACTTCGAGGCGCTGGGCATCCCGCTGCTGAGCGGCCGCCTGTTCGAGCCCGGCGACGGGCCGGGCCGGCCCCACGTCGCGGTCATCAGCCGAACCCTGGCCGAGAAGCAGTGGCCGGGCCGCGATCCGATCGGGCGTTTCATCCAGTTCGGCAACATGGACGGCGATCTCACCGGCCTGCGCGTCGTCGGCGTCGTGGGCGACGTGCGGGAGCTGTCGCCGGAGATCGCGCCCGGCCCGATGCTCTACGTCAACGCCCGCCAGCGGCCGGCCGCGGCGTCGTCGTTCTCGGTGATCGCGCGCGGGCCGGGCATGGCGGCGCTGGCGGAGCCGGTGCGTCGCCTCATGCGCGAGGTGCTGCCCGAGTCGCCCTACGAGCTGACCACCGTCGACGCCGGCTTCGATCGCGCCGTCGGCTCGCGCCGCTTCAACCTGTGGCTGATCGCGGCCTTCGCCGTCGCGGCGCTGGGCCTGGCGATGCTCGGTGTCTACGGCCTCGTGGCCTACGCCGTGTCGCAGCGGGCCCGAGAGATGGGCATCCGCATCGCGCTCGGCGCCGAGCCGGCATCGCTGGTCCGGCTGGTGCTGGCCCGTGCGGCGTGGCTGACGCTGTTCGGATCGGCGATCGGGCTGGTCCTCGCGCTGCTCGCGTCACGAGCCGTCCGCGGCATGCTGTTCGGCGTCACCGCGGCGGACCCGCAGGTGCTCGGCGGCGTCGCCGTGATGATGCTCGCCGCGGCGATGGCGGCGAGCTACCTGCCGGCGCGGCGGATACTGGGCCAGACGCCGGGGCGGACGCTGCACGACATCTGAGCCGGGGGCGGCGCGCCGCTATTCGAGAATCCGGCCGATCAGCCACAGGTGGCCGGCCGGATCGATGACCGCGCCCTGCAGCATCCGCCGGATCGGGCGCGGGCCGTGCGTCTCGTGCGCGTGCTCCAGCACCGGATCCTTCTCGGTGGCGCCAGCCGCGACGGCACGCTGCTGCACCGCCACGGGATCGTCGACGAACAGCTCGATGCGGACGGTCGTGGCCGCCGGCCGCCGTCGGCCCGCGCGTGCCGCTGTCGGGCGCTTCGGTGGCCAGGAAGAACGGCGCGCCGTCGATCTCGAGCCCGGCCACGACGTGACCGTCGCCGAGCCGCCACGAGACCGCGGCTCCGAACGCGGCCTGGTAGAAGGCGATCGCCGCGTCGGCGTCGGCGACCGCGAGCATCGGCGCGATCCGTGTGGGCATGGTCGCGATCCTAGCAGCCGTCGCCTAGCGCAGCAGCTTCATGTAGGCGACGATGTCGGCCTGGTCCTGTTTCGACAGGACCAACCCCGGTGCGCCGCCACCCGGCGGCGTCGAGATGATGGCGAAGAACTTCGCGTAGTGGCTCGACGACATCGGCCAGGGTCGCGGCCGAGTTGTCGTGGAAGTACGGCGCCGTCTCGGTCAGCGCCCCACAGCGTCGGGATCTTGAAGGCGTTGGCGTCCTCGAAGCCGGCGGACTTGCCGGTGATGAGCGCGCGACCCGGATCCGGGCTGACGAGGTGCGTGGTCGTGCCGTCGGGATTCGTGAAGACGAAGTCGTGGACCGGGTTGCCGGCCTCGTTGAGCTCGGAGACCAGCACCGTCTGGAAGCGGCCGCCGCGGCGCATCGGCGGCACCGGCAGGAACTCGTTGGTCTCGTTCAGCATCGGGCCGCTGTGGCACGCCGCGCAGATGCCGGCCTTCTGATCCGGCGCGGTGAACGGCACGTCCTCGAAGAACAGGCGCCCGCGCTTCTCCGCCGCGGTCCGCCCCCTCGGCAGTGTCGGCCGGTCGTCCGGTCCACGCGAACGTGAACAGGTCCCGCGAGCTGAAGAACGGCCGCGTGCGTTCGAACACGGCGATGTGCTCCAGTTCTTTGGCGGTCGGCGTGCGAGTCCCGCCCGCATGGTCGACGATGGCGCCTCGCGCCTGGGCCTCGAGGCTCGGCTGGCGCCCGTCGAACATCAGCACCGGGTCGAGCGACGGCGTGTTGAGCGTCGTCGGGATGCCGCGGCGGACGACCACCGACCGCGCCGTCGGATCGCTGGCGAGGCTGACGTTGTCGGCGAGCGGCACGCGCACCAGCACCGTGGCGTCGGCCAGCATCCGCTCGACGCCGTTGCCGTCGCCGTCGTCGCTGCCGTCGCCGCGGAACAGCGGATCGCCGGGATCGCTGGGCGAAGCGCTCCCGGGCGTCCTCGGGCGACACGGTGCCGGTGCGGCGGCTGTGGCAGGTGACGCACGTCCGGCCGTTGCCGCCGAAGGTCTCGCGCTCGAAGAGATGCCGGCCGGATTCGACGTGCGACCCGCTGTCCTGGTCGTCCGTGCGCCGCGACCCCGGCGTTCAGGCCGATCGCCAGGACCAGGCCTGCCAGCGCCGCGGCCACGCCCGCGCGCATCCACTCTCCCCGGACGTCCTTCTGCATCTTCCACTCCTCGACTGTCCGATCGCGCCGCGATGCGAGCTCACTCAGGGTCACACCGCGGCACGTCGAAGCGGTCATGGAAGGACTGGTCAGCGAGAAGTAAGGGCCGGGTAAGACCTCGCCATCCTCTAAGATGGCGCCGTGCATTTCTGGACCCTCGAAGAAGCGAAGCGGTGGGTGCCGTCGGTCGACTTCGGTCCGCAGCCGCTCGAGCACGCGGGCTGCCCACAGCGCCCGTTCCACCTGCGCGCCGATTTCGGCGCGCTGCCGTCGGCCCGCGTGCCCGGCGTGCTCACCGGGGCCGTCGAGGCCGTAGGGACGTGCAAGTGGTGGCTGGTGTGGATGGACGTCGGGCCGGAGCAGTGGTCGGGCGGCAACACGCACCTGTATTACCGGCTGCGGCAGTCGTACGCCGACTTCCGGCTGCTCGACGAGGCGCCGTGTCACCTGTTCTACCGGCACGAGTGGCCGGACCTGCTGACGTTCCTCCAGGTCGGCGTGCTCAACCGGTGGAACATCCACGTGGTCACCGATCTCGATCAGGGGCGCCTGTTCGTGTCGCGCGGCGAATGGCTGAACGCCACGTCGAGCGACGACATGACGCTGCTGCGCGAGGCGCTGGCGCCGCGCGCCACCACCGCGTCGACCGAGAGCTGACCGGCGGCGTCGCCGCCTACTTGATCGGGCTGCGGCTGAGCACGTGGTCGATGGCGGCCTGCGGCACCACGAAGGCCGCCTGCGGCGCGTTGCCCACATAGACATCGCGCATGCCGACCGCGCTCGTGTAGAAGCCGTCGCAGGTCATGCGGCGCGCCAGCACGAAGAAGTCGACGCCCGGTGCGTTCTCGGCCGTCCGATGACGTCTGGAAGGCGATGACGTCGAGCAGCGCCGTCTGCTGTGCCGGCGTCGCGCTGACGAAATCCGTGCGCGCCGGCAGCCGCGATCGCCGTGTCCAGCCAGGCCAGGCCGCTCGCGTATGTCGCCTTGAGGTCGGCGTTGACGTTCAGCAGCGTGTCGATCCACGGCGCGACCGCGGCCTGCCGCGCGCCCGGCTTGTCGTCGGCAGGGATGATCAGGTCGGTCAGCCGTTCCAGCGTCGCGAACTCGTGCGCTGAGAGCGCCTTCGGCGCGTAGGTGCCGCCTGCCGCAGCGGCAGCCTGGTGCGCTTCGGCGTGCGCCGCCTGCGCATCGACGGCATCGATGACGCCCGGCGGCGCGCAATCGCCAGCGCCAGCCGCTGCAGCGCGTCCGCGTCTCGGTAGATCTCAGACATTGGCCTTCTTCAGCTCCGCGGCGAGGTACTCGGCGGTGCGCCACGCCAGCGCGATGATCGTGTGGGTCGGGTTCTTGTCGGCGTGGCTGACGAACGGGCCGCCGTCGGCCACGAACAGGTTGGGCACGTGGTGGGCGCGGCAGAAGGCGTTCAGCACGCTGCTCTTCGGATCGTCGCCCATGCGCACGCAGCCGACCTCGTGGATGATCCCGCCGCCGGTGCGGCACTGGCCGACTCCGGAGTGACGTCGACTCCGGCGTCGTTCGTAGCGGCGCGGCGTGTTCACCGTGCCGCCCATCGACTCGAGGATGGTCCGGAACGTCTCCCGCATGTGCTTCGCCTGGTTGATCTCGGAGTCGCGCCACTTCCAGTGGAAGCGCAGCACCGGGATGCCCCATTTGTCCTTCTTGTCGGGATCGATCTCGCAGAAGCAGTCCTCGTTCGGGATCATCGCGCCGCGGCCGCTGAACCCGATCGTCGTGCCCGGCCCGTAGTTGTCGCGGATCGCCTGCTTCATCGGCTGGCCGTAGCCCTCGACCCGGTTGTAGGTGCCCGAGCCGAAGCCGATGCCCGGCATGCCGAAGCCGCCGCCGCCGACCTCGACGTGGTAGCCGCGCGGGAAATCGAGCTCCTTGTGGCGATCGACCATCCACCACGGGATGTAGAGATGGGCGCCGTAGCCGTCGGTGTTGAACGTCGGCATCCCGGCGAGGGCCGGCACCTGCGCCGACATGCTGGCGCCGACCGTGTCGGTGAGGTACTTGCCGACCTGGCCGTTCTCGTTGGCCAGCCCCTGCGGATGCCGCGCCGACTTCGAGTTCAGCAGCAGCCGGGCCGACTCGCACGCCGAGGCGCGACAGCACGACGGTGCGGCAGCGCACCTGCTGCTCCGCGCCGGTGGCCTTGTCGATGTAGGAGACCGCGGTGACCTTGCCCGAGGCGTCGGTCACCAGCTCGCGAGCCATCGCGTTGGTCACCACCGTCACGTTGCCGGTCTTCATCGCCGGGAAGATCTGCACGTAGCTCGAGGCGTAGTTCGAACCCTGCGCGCAGCCGCGGCCGCACTGCCCGCAGTAGTGGCACGGCGGGCGTCCGTTCAGCGGGCTGGTGATGACCGCCTGCCGGGCGTTGATGGCCTTGATGCCCAGCTTGGCGCAGGCCTTCTGGACGAGGATCTCGTGCGGCTTGAGCGGCGCCGGCTCCTGGAAGATGCCGTCGGGCGCGCTGCGCAGCCCTTCCGCCTTGCCGGTCACGCCGATCAGGCGCTCGGCCTTGTCGTAGTAGGGCGCGATGTCGGCGTACGAGATCGGCCAGTTCCAGCCGAGGCCGTCGTAGTCGCGCGGCTTGAAGTCGTAGTCGGCGTAGCGGAGCTGCACGCGGCCGTAGTGGTTGGTCCGCCCGCCGATGCAGCGCGACCGGAACCAGCGGAAGCTGCTCCCTTCGGCCACCGTGTAGGGCTCGTCGGCCTGGTCGGCGCGGTAGAAGGCGTCGAAGGAGAGCGGCGTCGGCCGGCCGCCGGTGTAGGCCTCGGCCTGCTCGCCGGCACCGCGGTGCCAGACGCTGTACGGGCCGTGCAGCATCTTGAAGTCGCCCATGCTGACCATCGGCCCGGCCTCCATCAGGAGGACCTTCACGCCGAGGTCGGCCAGCACCTTGGTGACGGTGCCGCCGCCGGCCCCGGAGCCGATGATGACGACGTCGTGGACGGTCGATCGCGGTGCGACTTGCGCCATGCCCACCCTTCACGCAGACTGGTCTGACCAGTGGATGAGACGAGTGTAGCCGATCCGAAGGCGGAGGACGCCGACCGGCAGGTGGCCATCGCGCTCGACCGCGCGGTCACTCCTTCGCTGCGGTCGCGCGCGGCTGGGCAAAGAATCGGGACAGCGCCGCCGCGGTTTCCGTCGGCGCTTCCTCCGGGAAGAAGGGGCCGGCATCCAGTGCCCGCCCCTCCACGTCGTGCGCCCACGTCCTCCAGATGCCGAGCGGTCCGCCCTGCGCCGAGTACCACTGCGCGAGCGGCCCACGGCTGCTCCACAAGACCAGCAGCGGACAGGCGATGCGGCGGCCGCCGGCCAGGTCGAGGCTGTCGTGCTCCCGGTCGATCGTCGCCCCGGCGCGATACTCCTCGCAGATCGCGTGCGCATGGCTGGCATCGGCCAGCGCCCGGACGTACGCCGCCCGCACGGCGGCTGGAAACACGCCGGCCGGCGAGCCCCAGGCGCCAAGCGCCTCGTCGACGATGGCGTCTGCGGCCGCGGCGAGGATGCGCTCGGGCAGCGGCTCGGACTGGGCGCAGCAGCGACCACGGCCAGAAGCCGAGCGCGAAGCCGGCGTCGGCGTGCTGCCACGCGCGTGTGGGTCGGAACGACGTCGAGCGCAGCGACGCGGCTGACGATGGCCGGATGGTCGAGCGCGAGGCGATACGCGACGCGGCCGCCGCGGTCGTGCCCGGCGACCGAAAAGCGCGCACAACCGAGGCGCGCCATCATCCGGACCATGTCCTGCGCCATCGTGCGCTTCGCGTACGGGCGCGCCGATCGGCTGCCGACGGTGCGGCAGCCGCTGCGGCCGTACCTCAGGTGCGCTGAAGCCGGCGAGCCGGTGCACGGATCGTCGCCGGCGGTTACGCCTTCTCGTCCCACAGCGGTTCGGCGACGCCGCGCTGGTTGTTCTCGTAGCGCGCCATCACGAACAGCGCGTCGGACAGGCGATTGAGAGTAGCGGAGCGCCATGCGCGCCAATCGGTTCGATCCGCGACAGTGTCAGCACATCGCGTTCGGCGCGCCGGCAGATCGTCCGGGCCACGTGCAGGTTGGCCGAGCCGACCGAGCCGCCGGGCAGGATGAAGTTGGCGAGATCGCCGACGACCTCGTTCAGCTCGTCGATCAGCGCCTCGAGCGCGTCCACGTGCCGCGGCTCGATCTGCGGCAGCGTCCACTTGCCCTTGTCCTCTTCGAGGAAGCAGAGGTCCGAGCCGAGATGGAACAGCTCGTTCTGGATCGCCGGCAGCGCCTGCGCCAGCCGCGGCGCCAGGCCGTGCGCGAGCGCCACCCCGATCGCCGAGTTCAGCTCGTCGACGGTGCCGTAGGCGGCGACGCGCGGCGAGTCCTTGGGGACGCGCTGGCCGCCGCCGAGGCCGGTGGAGCCGTCGTCGCCCTTGCGCGTGTAGATCCTGGTGAGTCTGGGCATCGCGCCGCGAATCCTACTTCTTCGCGCCGTCGAGCGCGTCGATCGTCGCCTTGGACGGACCGCGCGCCTTCTGCAGCCGCTGCGCGACGCCCTCCGCGGCCTTGCATGACGCGCAGCACGTTGCGGCCGGCGATCTTCTGCACGTCCTCGTCGCTGTAGCCACGGCGGAGGAGCTCGGCGAAGAGGTTCGGGTACTTGCTGACGTCCTCGAGCCCGGCGACGACCTCGGTGATGCCGTCGAAGTCGCCGCCGATGCCGATGTGATCGATGCCGGCGACCTTGCGGATGTGGTCGATGTGGTCGGCGACCTGCGACAGCGTCGCCTTGGGGCCGGGATTGGCCTTGTCCCACGCCTCCATCGCGGCGGTGACCGCGGCCGGCGTCGACTGCGGCAGCGCCTTCAGCCGGTCGCGCTCGGCCTCGCGCTTGACGTAGCGCGGCCCGGCGTCGGGCGCGATGAAGCCCGGCACGAAGGTGACCATCACCACGCCGCCGTTCTTCTTCACCTCGGCGAGGACGTCGTCGGGCACGTTGCGCGGCACGTCGCAGACGGCGCGCGCCGACGAGTGCGAGAAGATCACCGGCGCCTCGGTCACGCGCAGCGCGTCGCGCATGGTATCCGGCGACACGTGGCTCAGGTCGACGAGCATCCCGAGCCGGTTCATCTCGCGCACGACCTCCTCGCCGAACGGCGACAGGCCGCCGGATCTGGCGACGTCGGTGGCGGCGTCGGCCCACGGCAGCGTGACGTTGTGGGTCAGCGTCATGTAGCCGACGCCCATGCGCGCGAACTGCCGCAGCGCGCCGAGCGAGCGGTCGATCGAGTGGCCGCCCTCCATGCCCATCATCGAGGCGATGCGGCCGGCCTTGGCGATCCGCTCGACGTCGGCGGCGGTGCGCGCCGCCTCGAAGGCGTCCGGGTAGCGGCGCAGCATGTCCTGCACGCTGTCGATCTGCTCGAGCGTGGCGGTGACGGCGTCCTCGCCCTGCAGCGTGCCGGGCACGTAGACCGACCAGAACTGGGCGCCGAGCCCGCCGGCCTTCAGCCGCGGCGAGGTCGGTGTGGAAGGTCGGTCGCGGCTGTCGCAGGTCGAAGGCGTCGAAGTCGTAGCGCGGCTTCTGCTCGCGCATCCGCCACGGGATGTCGTTGTGGCCGTCGACGAGCGGGGCGCGTTCGAGAAGGCGCCGGGCGTGCGCCTGCCGCTTCGAGGCATCGGGGTCGTTGGACATCTGGGCGCGAGGGATCGCCGTCGCGGCGAGGGTGATCGCGACCGCGGTCGCGACGAACAGGGGGGGCCGCATCGCGTCGTTTGTACCACGAAGAGCGGTCGTTCGACCCGACTCATCCGCGCACGCCTTCGTCACCGCCGCTGCCGTGTTTGTCCCTGAAGCCGGCGTGCCCGCCACATTCTGCGCGCCTCGACCGCGGCAACGGGCCGATTCTCGGAGATGGTCGGTCCTGTCATCCCACCGCGTTCCCCCGCGTCTGTGTCGGGGGCTATGGACCGTTTGCTTGGAGGAATTGCGATGAAGAGAGTGCTGGCCAGTCTCACGGGGGCGCTCGCCCTCGTGGCAGGTCTCGCCTCCGGTGCGTCCGCGCCCAGGGTCTGCAGACCGGCGTCGATCACCGGGACCGTCACGTCCAACGACGGGCATGTCGATGCCTGGCGCGTCGATCACCGTCGAATCGCCGGCGCTGCAGGGCACGCTGTCCGCGGTCACCGACGTCAACGGCATCTACGTCGTCCGCGGCCTGCCGCCGGGCGACTACACGGTCACCATCGAGATGGACGGCATGGCCACCCAGAAGCGGACGACGCCGGTCCTGCTCGGACGCACCGTCACGCTCGACGTGGCGATGGCGCCGGCCTCGGTGTCCGAGCAGGTCACGGTCCGCGCCACGCGTTTCGCCGGTCGTCACCAATCCGACCATCGGCGCCAACTACAACGCCGCGATCATCGATCTGCTCCCGACCGGCCGGACGCCGTTCACGATCGCCGAGCTCGCGCCAGGCCTGACCGACAACGGCACCAACGCCGGCCAGGTGACGATCGCCGGCGCCTTCGCCTACGACAACGTCTTCCTGATCAACGGCGTCGACGTCAACGACAACATCTTCGGCACCAACAACAACCTCTTCATCGAGGACGCGATCGAGGAGACGCAGGTGCTCACCTCGGGCATCTCGGCCGAGTACGGCCGCTTCTCGGGCGGCGTCGTCAACGTCGTCACCAAGCGCGGCGGCGACATCTTCTCGGGCAGCTATCGGCACAACCTGAGCAACGCGTCGTGGACCGACGAGACGCCGTTCGAGACGCGTCAGCGCCCGGACCGCTTCTCGAACGTCTATGAAGGCACCTTCGGCGGCCCGATCCTGCGGGCCAGGGCCTGGTTCTTCAGCGCCGGCCGCTACGAGAAATCGACCGACGCGCGGACGTTCCCGCAGACCGGCATCGGCTTCGACCTGGGCGTCGACAACAAGCGCTACGAGTTGAAGGGCACCGCGACGCCGCGGGCCAGCCACACCGTCACGGTCGGCTTCACCGACAACAGCACCACGCAGAGCAACCGTCCCGGCCTGGCCGCTTCGTCGATCGAGCCGCGCACCCTGGTGACGCGCCAGCTGCCCAACACCCTCTTCGTCGCCAACTGGAACGGCGTCCTCGGGCCGAAGCTGTTCGCCACGGCGCAGGTCTCGCAGAAGAAGCAGGGGTTCCGCAACACCGGCGGCACGAGCTCGAACATCATCGACTCGCCGTTCCGCACCCGCGGCCTGAACGGCATCCCGGCCAACCAGCACTACAACGCGCCGTCCTTCGACTCGACCGATCCCGAAGACCGCAACAACCGCCAGGTGGCCGGCAGCCTGTCGACGCTGCTGTCGTCGGGCAAGGGCGGCACGCACGACCTCAAGGGCGGCTTCGAGTGGTTCCGCTCGACCAACACCGGCGGCAACTCGCAGACGTCGACCGGCTACGCCTTCTACTCGGACTACGTCAACACCGGCGGCGTCCCGGTCTTCGACGCGTCAGGGCCGTCTGATTCCGACCTTCGTGCCGGGCACGTCGCGGCTCTACAACTGGCTGCCGACGCGCGGCGCGAGCATCGACATCAAGACCACGTCGCTCTACCTGCACGACCGGTGGGCGGCCAGCCGCAACCTGACGCGTCGACGCCGGCGTCCGCTACGAGAGCGTCCGCAGCGCCGCCACCGGCGACATCGTCGGCGCCGACACCAACACGCTGGTGCCGCGGCTCGCCGCGACCTACGACGTCAAGGCCGACAGCCGGATCGTGCTGCAGGGCACCTACGCCCACTACGCCGGCAAGTACAGCGAGGCGCAGTTCACCAACAACACCGACGTCGCCAACCCGACGCTGATTCGCTACGCCTACACCGGACCGGCGGGGCAGGGCATGGACTTCGCGCCCGGCCTCGATCCGGCCAACTACTCGCGCATCCTCGACGGCAACTTCCCGACCGCCAACGTCTCCTTCGACGAGGGTCTGCACTCGCCGGTGACGCGCGAGTTCACCGCCTCGATCGGCAGCCAGCTCTCGCCGCGCGCCTACGCCAAGCTGACCTACGTCGTCGCGCGACGTGAAGGGCTTCATCGACGACTTCATCACCCTCGACAACGGCACCACGGACATCGTGCGCAACGGCTTCGACTTCGGCACCTTCGACAACGTCGTCTACCGCAACACCGACGAGCCGCAGCGCCGCTACCAGGGCCTCCTGATGCAGGGCAACTACCGGGTGCGCGACGACCTGCAGTTCGCCGGCCACTGGACGGTGCAGCTGCAGAACGAAGGCGACTTCGAGGGTGAAGCCGCCAGCCAGCCGGGCAACCCGTCGCTCTACGGCGACTTCCCCGAGGTGCTGACCGCCGATCGCAACTTCCCGATCGGCCGCTTCGACGACTTCCAGCGCCACAAGCTGCGCCTCTGGGGCGTGTGGAACCGCTCGCTCGGCCGCTTCGGCAGCGTCGACGTGTCCGGCATGTGGAAGTACAACTCCGGCCTCACCTACACGCTGTTCGCGGCCAACTACCCGCTGACGGCGCAGCAGGAAGCGCTCGGGGCCGGCTATGCCAACGTCCCGAACGGCGGCGCGCAGAACCTGTTCTTCGGTGAGCGCGGCTCGCAGTCGTTCGAGGGCTATGCGCTGGTCGACCTCGGCGTGAACTACTCGATCCCGGTGTGGCGCACGCTGCGGCCCTACGTGAAGGTCGAGCTGCTCAACGCGCTCAACAACCAGAAGCTGATCGGTCACGACACCGTGGTGACGGCGGATCCGAACAGCCCGCTCGATTCGCTCGGTCGGCCGACCGGCTACATCCGCGGCGCGCGGTTCGGCCAGGCGACGCGCAACCTGGACTACCCGACCTACCGGCCCGGCTTCGACGGCGGGCGGACCGTCCTGCTGTCGTTCGGCACGCGGTTCTAGATCAGCAGCGGCGTCCGGCGCGCGGGGCATCGGCGCCGCCCGCGCCGGACGGCGCCGGGCGGCACGCCGATGTGGCGCTTGAAGGCGCGGCTGAACGACGGCTCGGACTCGTAGCCGAGCCGCGTCGCGACGTCGCCGAGGCTGGTGCGGTCCTCGCGCAGCCAGCGCGCCGCGAGGTGCATGCGCCAGCGCGTCAGGTAGAGCAGCGGCGGCGCGCCCACCAGCGCCGTGAACCGATCCGAGAACACCGAGCGCGACATGTGGACGCTGGCCGCCAGCCCGGCGACCGTCCAGTCGCGCTCCGGCTGGCGGTGGATCTGCGCCATCGCGCGACCGATCTGCGGATCGCTGAGCGCGCCCAGCCAGCCCGATTCCTTGCACGCGCCGTGATCGATCCACCACCGGATCGCGTGGATCACCAGGATGTCGGCGAGCCGCAGCATGACCGTGGTGCCGCCCGGCCGCGGATTCGAGCGATTCGCGGCTCATCGCGGCGAGCATGTGGCGCATCAGGTGCGCCTCGCCGTCCTCGCGTGCCGCGGATGTGCAGGACGTCCGGCATCAGGCCGACCAGCGGGTGCGCCGCGGGATCCTCGAAGCGGACGCCGCCGCACGCGAGGATGGTGCGGCGCCCGTTGCCCCCATGGCGGAGCAGCATCGTTCGTCCGCCGACGGTCTCGTAGGCCAGCTCGTTGACGTTGCGGCAGGGCAGGCCGGCGTCGCTGGTCACGCCGTGCGCGACGTTCGGCGCGACGAGCAGGAAGTCGCCGACCGCCAGCGCGGTCGGCGCCGCGCCCGGACGCTCCAGCCACGCCTCGCCCTCGGCGACGAAGTGGAAGACCGCGTGGTCCTCGGCAGGCATCCCGAGGCCCCAAGGGGCCGTCAACTCGCTGTGGCAGTAGAACGTCTGGGCCAGCCGCAGGTCGCGCAGGACCTCGGTCAGCGCGTCGTTCGGCTGCGTCCACGTCGGTTCGTGGAGGATCACGCCAGCCACGGACGATCGGCTAAGCATTCGCGACATCCTATCATGGACCGTCCGGCTTTCGGGTCGTACAACGGTTCTCAGACGCGGCTCGCAGGGAGCCGCGACATGACCGGGAGTGAGACATGGCGACGATTGCGGTGATGGGCGCGAGCGGCAACATCGGCAGCAAGATCACGGAGCACCTGCTGGCCGGCGGGCACACGGTGCGGGCGATCGGACGATCGGCGGAGAAGCTGGCCGGCGCCAGGGCGCGCGGCGCGGAGGTCCTGATCGGCGACGCGTCGGACGCGGCGTTCCTCAGCCGGGCCTTCAGCGGCGCCGACGCGGCATTCACGATGCAGCCGTCCAACCCGGCCTCCCCTGACCTCCTGGCCGACCAGGATCGCGACGGCGAGGCGATCGTCACGGCGGCGCGGCACAGCGGCGTCCGCCATCTGCTCGCGATCAGCAGCCTCGGCGCCGAAGTGCCGGCGGGCACCGGTCCGATCGTCGGGCTCGGTCGCCAGGAGCAGCGCCTGACAGCGTCTGACCGGCGTCAACGTCCTGGCGCTGCGTCCCGGCTACTTCTTCGAGAACTTCCTGCACGTCGCTGCCGCTGATCCGGCACCAGGGCATCAACGGCGGCGGCGCGGCCGGCGCGACCACGATCCCGATGATCGCGACGAGGGACATCGCGGCGGTCGCGGCGCGCGCGCTCGCGGATCGCGACTGGACGGGCTTCAAGGTCCAGGAACTGCTCGGTGCGCGCGACCTGAGCTTCGACGAGGCAACACGCATCCTCGGCGCGGCGATCGGCAAGCCGGATCTCGCCTACGTGCAGTTCCCCTATGCCGACTACTCGGCCGCGCTGCAGCAGGCCGGCCTCTCGAAGAGCGTCGGCGATCTCTACGCCGAGATGGAAAAGGCGTTCGACGACGGCATCGTGACGTCGGTCGAAGGCCGCACCGCCGGCAACACGACGCCGACGACCTTCGAGCAGTTCGCGCGCCGAGGTCATCGCGCCGGCCTATCGCCGCGGCATAATGCCGCGTGCGCGCCAATCGCTCGATGCCGGCCAGCACCGTGATCCCGGTGCTGGCCTACCCGTCGGTCGCCGAGGCGGTGGCCTGGCTGTCAGCGGCGTTCGGCTTCACGCTGCGCCTCGGCATCGGCGATCACCGGGCGCAGTTGAACGCCGGTGACGGCGCGATCGTCGTCATCGGCGGCGCGCCGCCGGGCGAGACGCACGGCCGCGACTCGATCATGGTCCGCGTCGACGACGCGGACGCCCACTGCGAGCGGGCGCGTGCCGCTTCCGCGATCGATCGCGTCCAGCAGCTCGCGCGCCAGCGCACGCTCGCTCCGACCTGCGCCGGTCAGCCCCGGCGGCGATTGGCTGACGCGCGCAGGTCTTCCACGCTGACGACCGGCGTCGTCTGCGTGCGCGCCGTGGATCCGTTCGGCGCGGGCGGGCCGGCGGTGGCCCTGGCGCCGGTCTCGCAGTGATCGCAGGCGACCGGAGCCGCCGGGCCGCGCCCACCGTCGGTCGCACGGCGGCGCGCCGGGACGAAGCGCCGGACGATCACGGCGGCCGCGGCCAGCGCGACGAGCGTGACGACGATGGTCTGCCAGTCGAAGGTCATCGCCACGCTCAGCTGATGCCGGCCGCGCGCAATCCCTGGTAGGTGATCAGCGCGGCGACGTAGGCCAGCGCCGACATGTAGGCGAGCTGAATCCCGGCCCACTTGAACGAGCCGGTTTCCTGCTTCGTCACGGCGAGCGTGGAGGTGCACTGCATCGCCAGCACGAAGAAGACGAGCGCGCTCGCCGACGTCGCCGGCGTGAAGAGCAGCGAGCCGTCGTCGCGCCGGGCCGCCCGGATGCGCGCGATCACGCCGGTGTCGGCGAGGTCGGGATCGTCGCTGCCGCCGAGCAGCACCGACATCGTCGAGACGAACACCTCGCGGGCGAGGAAGCTGGTGAGGACGCCGACGGTGAGCTGCCAGTCGTAGCCGAGCGGCGCGAAGACGGGCTGGGCGAAGCGGCCGATGCGCCCGGCGAAGCTCTGTTGCTGCTGCGCGCTGGCCTGGGCGGCGTCGGCATCGGCGAGCAGCGCCTCGGCGGCGGCCGGATCGGTCGTCGCCGTCGCCTGCTGCCGCAGCGCCGCGGCCGCCGGTGCGGTGTCCGCGTGCGGATAGGCGCTCAGCCACCACATCACCACGCTGATGGCCATGATGATCGTGCCGGCGGTCTTCAGGAACGCGAAGCCCTGGTCGCGCGCCGAAATGAGCGCGTTGGTGAACGACGGCGACCTTGTAGCTGGGCAGCTCCAGCACCATCGGCCGGGCCGTGCCCTTGACCAGCGTCCGGCGCAGCACCGCCGCGCTCACCAGCGCCGAGACCGCGCCGAGCAGGTAGCAGCCGGCGAAGGCCACCGCGGCGTAGAGCGGCTGGCCGACGAACAGCATGCTGGTCAGGAACACGTAGACCGGCAGCCGCGCCGAACAGCTCATGAGCGGCGCGACCAGGATCGTGGCCAGGCGATCGCGGCGATCCGGGATCAGCCGCGCCGACATGATCCCCGGCAGCGCGCAGGCGTGGCTCGACAGCAGCGGCACGAAGGCGTGGCCGGGCAGCCCGAACCGGCACAACAGCCGATCCATCACGAAGGCCGCCCGCGCCAGGTAGCCGGTGTCCTCGAGCAGGCTGATCAGGAAGAACAGCAGGCAGATCTGCGGCAGGAACACCGCCGTGCCGGCGATGCCGCCGATGATGCCGTCGGCGGCCAGATCGCGGATCGCCCCGTCCGGCAGCGTCGTGTTGACCCACGCGCCGAGCTGCGCGAAGACCGCCTCGATCAGGTCCATCGGCAGCTGCGCCAGCGCGAACAGCGTCCAGAACATCCCGCCCATGACCGCGGCGAAGACGAGGACGCCGAGGATCGGATGGGTGAACGTCTCGTCGAGGCGCTGCGTCAGCGTGTCGCCGCCCGAGCCGATGCCGGTGACGCTGGCGGCGACCGCCTTGTCGGCCCACGCCTCGAGCGCCGCGTCGGTGTCGAGCCCCGGCGGCGTGTGCGATTCGCCCCGCTTCAGGACGCCGGCGACGACCGCCGTCAGGCGATCGACGGCCTCGCCGCGACGGGCGACGATCGGCACGACCGGACAGCCGATCTCGCTGGGACAGCGCCGCCGCGTCGAGGGTCAGGCCGCGCCGCTGGGCGAGGTCGACCATGTTGAGCGCGACGACGACCGGCTCGTCGTAGGCGAGCAGCTCGCCGACGAGCACCAGGTTGCGGGTCAGGTTGCAGGCGTCGACGACGACCACCACCGCGTCGGGCTTGTGGTACAGGCCCTCGCCGGCGAGCACTTCGCGGCAGATCGTCGATTCGGGCGTGGACAGGCCGAGCCGGTAGAGGCCTGGCATGTCGACGATCTCGACGTCGACCGGCGCCGAGCCGTTGGCCAGGGTGGCGCGCCCGATGCGCGCCGCGGTGGTCGTGCCGGGGAAGTTCGAGGTCTTGGCCCGAGCGCCGCTCAGGCGGTTGAAGAGGGTGGTCTTGCCCGTGTTCGGGTTGCCGACGAGCGCGATCCGGTAGGCCACGGCCTGCCGCTCAGGCCAGCGCTTCGGGGACCACGAACACGCCGCGGGCGAGGGCGCGCGACAATCCGATCCGCGTCGCCTTGACCTCGACGATGCATGGCTCGCCGGCCTTGCAGACCCGGAGCAGGCAGCGATCGGTCAGGCCGAGCGCGTTCAGCAGGGCGCAGTCGTCGCTCGCCAGCTCGGCGGAGTGGAGCCGGGCGGTGCTGCCGGCGCGGAGCTGGGAGAGCGGAATGGGTTGCCCGAGGGCCAGGTTGGCGGACATGTCGGCGCTCAAACTGCGAACATTCTCAAGTTCCGCGATCGTAGCAGAAAGCATCACGGACTCAAACAGTCGGATTTGTCACGAGCGCTTCAGGTGGGCGTCGTACCAGCGGACCGCGGCTCCCAGGAAGTCCGGCCAGTCGGGGCGAGGCGTGGCGCCGGCCCCGAAATCGGCCCCATGCGCGCCCCCGGGGACGCGGACCAGCCCGGTCGGGACGCCGGCCTTCCTGAGCGCGGCCTCCATGGCGACCGATTCGTCGAACGGCACCGCGTCGTCAGCGTCACCGTGAATCAGGAGCGTCGGCGGGGACGTCGGCGAGACGTGCGTCGATGGCGAGGCTTCCTTGTAGAGCCGCTCGGTCTGCGGATTCTGCCGGAGGTTCGCCGGATCGGCCGGCCACGGCAGCTCGAGGAAGCCGGTGACGCCGCCGCCGCGATCGGCCTTGGCCTGGGCGACGAGATCGGTGGGCGTCGCTCGCAGCACGATGGCCTGGAGCGTCGCCGCTTCGCGGTTGACCGGATCCGCATCGTCCGCGACACCCGGCGCCGCGAGCAGCGCGGTCAGGGCGATCAGGTGCCCGCCCGACGAGCCGCCCATGCCGCCGATCCGGCTCGGGTCGATCCGCCACGTCTTCGCGTTGTGCCGGACGAAGCGGATCGCCCGCTGCACGTCCTCGACGGCGCCGGGGTAGTGGAAGCGCGGCACGGCCCGATGGTTGAGGGCGAAGACGGTGTAGCCGGCCTTCAGCAGCGGCGGACCCCAGATCGGAATCTGGTTCTGCTTGAGCGGTGTCGCGTCGTAGGTCGTCGGCGCCTGCCAGCCGCTGCCCGAGATGAAGATCACGCCGTAGCCGTTCGGCGTGGCCGGCGTGTGCACGTCGAGCAGGAGCGCCAGCCCCGAGTGCATGCCGTAGATGACGTTGGGCTCGACGCGGGCGCCCTCGATCAGCGGCTTCGGCTGCGCGGCCGCGCGGCCGGCTCCGGAGACGGACACGAGCAGCGCGAGCAGGGCCAGGCGGACGGGAGATGGCGTCATGGGCGCGGCGTGATCTCGACTACGACGACGGCGCGGCCGACGTGCACCTCGTCGCCGGCGGCGAGCTTGAGGCCGTCGCGGCCCGGCGGCACCTGGATCAGGCGGCCGGCGCGGCTCACCACCGTCCCGTGCGAGCTCTGCTCGTCGAAGACGCGGTAGGTGCCGGCCGTCGGCACCCAGGCGACGTGCGCGTGCGCCCGCGACACCGAGCGGCTGACCTCGTCGTCGCCGGTGAAGGCGATGTCGTTGCGGCGCACGACGCGTCCGCTGGCGTCGGCCACGACCGGCTGGCGGCCGATGTTGACGCGCTCGCCCTCGCAGGTCACCGTGCGCGGCTTGGCCTGGCCGAGGGTCACGCGCAGCACCAGCGTCGGTGCGACCGCGGGGACGGGTGCGGCGGTGGACGCCGTCTCCGGTTCGGCCGCCGGGGCCGGCGCCCCGGGGTCGGCGGCGGTGACGTGGAAGCGGGCGCCGCTCCGCCAGTCCTCGCCGGCGGTCTTGACGAACTTGACGGTGAGCGCGAAGCCGCGCGGCCACTCCGCGCCGGCGGCGTCCAGGGCGCGCCGCAGGTCGGCCTCGACGCCGTCGGGGCCGACGAGCGCTTCCTTGAACAGCCGCTTCTCCGTCGGGTCGGTCGCCGCGATGGCGACGGTGACGCGGCCGACCGGCAGGACCCGGCGGCCGCCGCCGACCGGGCGGACATCGCCGACGAGGCCGTCGACGACGGCCCGCCGGACCTCGAGCGGCTCGCGCGGCGGACGTCCGCCGAACAGGCGCTCGAGCGTGCCTTCGAGCCGGACCAGGCGATCGCGGAACTGGATGGCCATCTCTGACTCGGACTAGGGAACCGAAGGAATCATCCCGAGGCTGCGGGCCGCGGACACCACGTCGCCCGCCAGCGGCACCGCCGCCCGGGCGCCGTAGCCCCCATTCTCGACGATCACGGCGATGGCGATCCGCTTCGGCCCGGTGGCCGGGGCGAAACCGACGAACCAGGAGTGCGACGGCGCCCCGGCGACCTCCGCCGTGCCGGTCTTGCCGGCGATCTCGGTCTCGTTGCCGGCGAGCGTCGACGCGGTGCCGCCGGTCACGACGCGCCGCATCGCGCGGGCGACGCGATCGGCGGCGGCCGGCTCGAGGATCCGCCGCGCCGGGACCAGGGCCGGCTGCGGCTCGAGCACCCAGCGGCCCGCCGCCATCTCGCCGCGAGCCGCCATCGTCGCCGCGACCCGGGCCATGCGGAACGGCGACGCGAGCACTTCCGCCTGGCCGTACGAGGCCCAGGGGAGCTGCGCCTTGAGGTCGTCGGCGGTGTCGTCGGTGGATGTCGTCAGCTCGAACGCCTCCGCGGTGCTCTGCAGCGTGCGCGAGCCGACCGCCAGCCCGAGCTGCGCGAAGTAGGCGTTGCACGAGACGCGCAGCCCTTCGTCGAGCGTCACGTCGCCGTGCGCGGCGTGATCGGTGACGTCGTCGCGGACCGGCCGGCGCCAGCCGGGGAGCTGGATGCCGACGCGGCCGTCCGGCAGCGGACGGCAGTCGAAGTGCCGCTCGGCGACGTCCGAGGAGGCCCGCAGCGCCGCCGCCGCGGTCACCAGCTTGAAGGTGGAGCCGGGCGGGTACTGGCCGTAGCGGGCGCGGTCGAGGAGCGGCAGCTCGGGCCGGCGCGAGTCCTCGTCCATGCCGACGCGGCCGCGATCGAGGCGCGGCCACGGCGCGCTCACCGAGGCGAGCACCTCGCCGGTCGCGACGTCGAGCACCACCACCGCGCCCTTCGACAGGCCCATGTCGCCGAGGCGCCGGCCGAGCAGCGCGGCGGTGCGGGCCTGCAGCCGCGCGTCGATGGTCAGCTTCACGTCGCGCGGACGCTCGCGGATGGCGCGCGCGCCGAGGTGGAGCGGATCGTCGCGGTGATCCCACAGCGCGAGCAGCTCGGAGTAGTCCTGGTAGCCGCGCAGGCGCGGATCGAAGTCGCGCTCGACGAACGTCGAGTTGGTGGCCGCCCAGTTGGCCTTCGAGACGGAGTCGCCGAGCAGGTGGAAGGCGCCGCCGCCGAGCGGATAGCAGCGCTCGCCGGGCGTCCGCGGCGGTGCGGCGACCGGCGGACGTGCCCCGGTCGCACGTGCCGGCGGCCGCGCCGCCCCGACGTCCGCGACGCCGCACGGGCTGACGCCGAGCGCCGCGTAGTCCTTGGCGTGGGCGCTGACGTCGAGCGTCGAGTCCATCGCGATCGGCAGGCCGCGCCGATCGAGGATCGCGCCGCGCTGCAGCAGGCGCGCCACTTCGCGCAGGCGCGGGTTGTCCTGCGGCCGCACGGCGCCGTCCGCCTGCCGGGTCCGCGTCTGCCGCGTCATGATGTCGCCGCGGTCCCAGACCTGCACGAGGAAGGCGCGGCCGGCGGCGATCGCGAGCAGCCCGACGACGACCAGCCCGACGCGCGAGGCGGGACGGAAGAACGGCTTCTCCTCGGCCGGCGGCGCCTGCCGCGACGCCGCGAGCAGCAGGCCGACCACCGCGAGGTTCGACACCATCGACGATCGGCCGAGGCTCAGGAACGGCGTGACCACGCCGGAGAGCGGCAGCAGGCCGAGCAGGCCGCCGACGATGAGCAGCGTCTGGGCGGCGAGCGAGGTGACGAGGCCGACGACGAGCAGCGCGACGTAGGGCTGATCGGTGCGCCGCGCGATCCGCAGCGCCCGCACCACCAGCGTCGCGAACAGCGCCAGCGCCAGCACCACGCCGGCGAAGCCCAGGATCTCGCCCAGGCTGGCGAGCACCAGATCGTTCTCGCCGGTCGGGATGTAGCGCGGGCTCGTCTCGGAGAGCCCGCCGCCGAACAGCCCGCCCGAGGCCAGGGCCCACAGCGCGTGCGCGACCTGGTCGCCGCCACTGACGCCGTTGTCCCACGGCGCCTTCCACATGTCGATGCGCTTGACGACCGTCGTCGGGTAGCCGACGGTGTAGGCGGCGATGAACGCCCCGATCAGCGAGGCCAGTCCCAGCGCCGCCAGGCCCCAGCGATTGCGCGCGACGCTGTAGGTGACGAGGAAGGTGCAGGCGAGGACGAGCGCCGGGCCGAGGTCGCGCTGGAAGAAGAAGAACAGCAGCACCAGCGCCATGCCGATGGCGACCGGGATCACGTCGGCGAGGCGGGGAAGGTGCAGCCGCTTCAGGATCGCGTGCTGCCGCGCCAGCGGATCCGCCAGCTCGCGCAGCCATTCCCAGCGCCGCGCGAAGTAGCCGGCGAGGAAGAGCGCGATGAGCGGCCGGATCGCCTCGACCGGCTGCACGCCGAAGAGGTTCACCTTGACGCCGCTGCGGCCCGGGCCGGAGCCGAACACCATCAGCAGCACCGACAGGCCGAGCGCGGCGATGAGGAACACGAAGGCGAAGCGGTGCAGCTCGAGCCGCGAGAAGTCGACGAGGCTGGCCGCGGTCAGGGCGACGCAGCCGAGCGCCACGCCGATGGCGAACGGCTCGAAGAGCAGCCGCTCCCGCCACGGATCGTTGACGCTGGCCATCGTGATCAGGCCGAGGCCGCACAGCGCGCAGGCGATCGGCAGCAGCCACGGGTCGCCGATGGCGCCGCGAAACCGCCGCACGCCGTGCGCGACGAGGAAGCCGACGGCGACGATCGCGGCGGATCGCACCAGCGCCATCGTGAAGACGAACCAGGTCCGCACCACGTCGGCGTCGGCGGTCTCGCCCGGGGCGGTGAGGTAGTGGCCGGCGGCGACGCGGCCGATGGCGAAGAGGAAGGCGGCGAGCACGGCGGCCAGCGCCGCCAGCTCCAGGTTGGCCCGGCGCGTGTCGCCCGTGCCGGACGCCGCGCGCGGCCCGGCTCGCCGGTGTCGAGATTCGGCTCGAGTTCACGGCTTGTGCGCCTGCGGTGTCGTCGGCGTCGCGCGACTCGGCATCCTTGCGCGAATGCCGAATCGCGAGGTTGCAGCAGGTCGAGGCCGAGTCCCTTCATCGAGAACTCCTCGAGGGTCTCGAGGCGGGTCTCGATGCGCTCGAGCGATCGCTGCGCCAGCACGCCGCCGCGCGCCGGCGGCGGACAGCCCGTCGGCCTTGTCGTACCAGTCGATCGCCTTCTTCTGCAGGTCGCGCGCCTTGGTCAGGCACTCCTTGACCCGGTCGTTGGTGCGCTGGTCGTCGCAGCCCTTCTCGATGCGCGTCGGCGCGATTGCGCGTCGCCTCGCCGATCAGGAAGTAGTCGCGGGCGCCCGGCGTCCAGCCGCGGCGCGCCGCCTCGTTCAGGTCCTCCTGCGCCTTCTCCGGATCGCTGCGCGCGCCGGAGTGCAGGCGGAGCAGGCCGAGCCAGGCGTCGGGGTTGGCGCGGGTGAGCCGGGACGCCTCGCGGAACTGGCTGTCGGCGTCGTTCAGCAGGCGGTTGCCGCGATCGGCGTCGCGGCTGCGGATCGCCGCGTCGCCGTCGATGCGCTTCACGTGCGCGTCGCAGAGCAGGTAGCGGGCCCGCAGCGATTCGTCGGCGCCGATCTCGAGCGCCTTGGCCGCCCACGCCCGCGCCTGCCGCCACTGGTTCTGGCGTACCGGTGGGCTCGGGCTGGCGGAAGTCGAGGATGACGCGATCGATGTTCAGCGACAGCGCCTCACGCAGCGGCTGCCGCGCCGGCCACGTGCCCCAGCCGAGCGAGCTGCGCTCACTCAGCGAGCTGTAGGTCGCGACCATCTCGTCGAGCGTCTCGGGCTCGGCCGCGTGGACCTTGCGTCCGAGCAGGTCGGACTCGTTCCACACCCGCATCTCGCCGCCGACCTTCCACGTGCCCCAGACGATGAACCAGAGCACGGCGGCGCCGAGGAAGCGGCCGAATCTCCAGCGCCGGCGCGCGCCGCCGGCGGTCGCCACGGCGTGCGTGCCGGAGGTGGGGCCGGTCGGCGCCGTCGGCCCGGAGGGCACCGGGATGGGCGGCGGCTCGATCCACCCGGCGCCGGGATCGGCGGCAGCGGCGGATCGGCGAGCGCCACCTGCGGCTGCGTGCGGCGCGTCTCGCCGCCGGTGTGCGCCGCGGCGTGGGCGCCGGAGCCGCCCGCCGTCGCGACCGGCGTGTAACCCGAGATCGAGGCCGGCAGCGGGCCGGGCAGCGGCCCCGGCACGAGCGGCGGCACGCCCGGGATCGGCGGCAGCGCCAGCGCTCGCGCGCCGCTGATCGGGCTGGTCGGCGCGTGGCCGAGGCCGGCGTCGGTGCGTCGCGTCGGGTTGATGTCCGGCGGCAGGGCGGGGACGTCCGCGCCGACCGGCGAGGTGCGCCGCGTCGTCTCGCGCCAGCGCCGCAGCGTGTCGCGGGCCTCGGCCGCCGACGTCAGCCGCATGCGCCGGATCGCGGGCCAGCAGGCGATGGACCAGCGCCACGAGATCGCCCGGGCAGTCGGCCGGCAGCGCCGGCGGCCCGCTGTCGATCTGCCGCAGCACGTCGCGCTCGCTGCCCTGGAAGGGCGGCGCGCCGGCCAGCAGCTCGCACAGCACGACGCCGAGCGACCAGCAGTCGCTCATCGCGCTGACGTGGCCGTCGATCAGGCGCTCCGGCGACATGTAGGGCGCGCTGCCGAAGACGTTGCGCGTCTCGCCGGCGGCGCCGCGGATGCCCTTGGCGACGCCGAAGTCGAGCACCCGCACGCGCGAGGCGAGCGTCGGCGCGTCCTGGAGCGCAGGCGTCGGCCTCGACGCAGACGCGGATGTTGCGCGGCTTGAGATCGCCGTGGACGATGCCGTGGTAGGTCTCGCCGTCGACGACGGCGACGAACTGGTGCGCGCGATCGAGCACGTCGGCGAGCGCCGCCGAGACTTCGACCGCGTCGTTCGGCGTGAAGCGGCCGCGGGCGCGCAGGACGGTCGAGAGGTCCTCGCCGTCGATGTACTCCATCTCGATGATGAGCTCGTGCGTGCCGGCGCGGATGTCGAGGACGTCGGGGACGCGCGTGTCGACGGCGTGGAACTGGCGCTGCAGCTCGGCCCCGCGCCGCTCGGCCCAGGCGACGTCGTCGCTGGCCAGGCCCACCGACTTCACCGCCACGACGCGGCCGTCGTGCCGGCGCGTGGCGCGATAGACGCGGCTCATGCCGCCGCCGAGGAGCTCCGCATGGAGATAGGCGTCCAAGGCGTTCACGATCACTCTCGTCCGGACCCGGCCGCGGGCCGGGCCCTCGGTCTCGCTGCCGGGGCAGGACGCGTCGTCGCCGGCCGGGCCGGCGCCACGGCGGGTGCGGCCGTCGACCCCGGCGCCGGCGACAGCACGTTGCGCTGCGCCAATGCCGGCAGCGTCGCGGCCGGCCAGCCCTGGACCGCCTCGCCGCCGTTGCCGCCGATGCCGTTGCCCTCGAGCACGGGCGCCGCGCCCGGCTCGACCACGACGCCGGCGCGCCGCTGCGGGCCGTTGCCGTTGTGGATGATGACGTTGCGCTCGAGGCGCGGTTCCGCGTGCGCCCGGACGATCACGCCGTGGCCTTCATTGTCGCGGATCAGGCTGTTGCTGAGGGTGACCCGGGCGCCGGCGCGCAGGTCCACCGCGGCGTCGCGGGCGCCGGAAATCTCGAGCCCGTCGACGGCGACCGTCGCCGCCTCGGCCAGCAGGCCGACGGCCAGCGGCTGGCCGGGACCGGCGCCGATCACGAAGCCGCTGACGTGGGCGTCGGTGATGCCGCGGGCGGTGACCGCCGTCCAGGCCCCGCCGGCGCCGACCGGCGGCTTCAGCAGGCTGTCGGAGGAGCCGACGAGCCGCACGCCGGACTTCAGGGTGACGGCTTCGCGGTACTCGCCCGGGCCGACCGTCACGGTATCGCCGGCCGCGGCCTTGGCCAGCGCTTCGCCGATGTTGGAGAAATCGGCCGACGGCTCGAGGCCGACGACCCACGTGCGCGGGCCGGTCGCGGAGACGCCGGCCCAGCAGGCGCTGCGGATCGTAGCCGAGCGCGCGCGACGGCGAGCATCCCGCCGGCGCCGAGGATCAGCCCGGCGACGAGACCCATCGCGGCGTACGACCAGCGGTTCGGGTTCGATCCGCTGGCGCCGCCGGCGCGCGTCGGAGACGGCGGCACCGGCGCCGGCCGCCGCGACGCGCCGGTGATCGGCTCGCCGACGCTCTGGATGACCGCCGCCGGCGACACCGGGGCTCGACGCGCTGCGCCGCGGCGAACGCGCCGTCACCGCGCTGGCGAAGCGCTCGCCTTCCACGATCACCACCGTGACGTTGTCCTTGCCGCCGGCGTCGTTGGCCGCGGTCAGCAGTTCCTGCACCGCCAGCGCCGGCGAGCCGGCGAAGGCCTCGACGATGCGGCGAATCGATCCCGACGACACCTGGTCGCTGAGGCCGTCGCTGCACAGGAGCAGCGCCGCATCCGGCTCGAACGTCGTCTCGCCGGTGAGGATCGAGCCGGCGACGTCCGGGCCGGGCGATCGCGAGCCGAGGTCCTTGTAGATCTCGTTGCGGCGCGGATGCCGCATGGCCTCGGTCTCGCTGAGCGCGCCGCCGTCCTCGAGCTCGCCGACCGGCGACTGATCGCGCGTCAGCTTGGTGATCTTCCCGGCCTGCAGCTTGTAGAGACGGGTGTCGCCGACGTGCGCGAAGCGGACGTGTCCGTTCGACACGGCCGCGAGCGAGGCGACGCAGGCCATGCCGGCGAGCGTGCCGTCCTGCGCGGCGGCCTGGTAGATCGCGTCGCTGGCGCGGGTGAAGGCGGCGCGCAGATCCGCTTCCGACGTCCGCGCCGTCGAGGCGCGCAGCACGTCGGCGGCGATGGCCGCGGCGCGCTCGCCGGCGTTGTGGCCGCCGACGCCGTCGATCACGCAATAGACGCCCTTGGCCTCGTCGAAGAAGAAGCGGTCCTCGTTCTGATCCCGCTGCAGGCCAGGATGGGTGTCGCCGGCGGCGCGGCTGCGCACGGTGCTCATGGGCTCCTAGGCCGTGCCGACGCGCTTGAAGTGCAGCACGATGACGCCGGCCAGCCCGAACTGGGCGCGGGCGCCGACCGGGACCCACTGATCGAGATCGCGCCCGCTGCCGTCGAGGCTCGGCGGGATGCGGACGTTGTCCATCGTCGTGCCGAAGCGGCTGACGTCCTTCGCCGAGATGCCGCCGCTCGCCTCGCGGCGCAGGTGCAGGTGGGTCCGCGAGATGTCGTCGGGCCCCTGGACGGTCACGTCGATCTGGGCGCCGCGTCCGCCGCGCCCGATCGCGGATCAGGTCGCCGACCAGCGGCGCGTTGTGCTCCTGGCCGCTGCTGTCGCGATACGTCAGCTCGCCCCAGGAGGCGGCCGTCGAGACGCGCGACGTCGGCGCGCTGGTGTCGATCGCCGCCGTCGTCCGCCGCGTGGCGTCGGGGGCCGGCGGTGGCGGTGGCGGCGGCACGGACGCCACCGGCCGCGGGAACGGGCGGCGCAGGGCGCAGGCGTCGGCGCCGGCGGATCGATCGGCGCGGCGGCTGGCGCGATGATCGGATGCTGCGACGTCGCCCCGGGCTGCGGGCCCGGCTCGGAGCCCGGCCTGAGGCCCGGCGTGCTTTCACGGCCGAGGGGCCGAGGGGCTGGACGCGATGGGTCGGGTCGCCGGCCAGGATCGCCTGGGCCGGCGGCTGGCCCAGCTCCGACGTGATGCGGATGTGGCCGGGGAGCAGCTCCTCGTCCTCGTCCGGATAGAGCTCGATCACCCAGCCGGCGGGCGGGCGGCGCAGCGGCGGCTCCGTCGGCTTCATCAGCCGGCTCGCCGCCTGCACGATCTTGCCCCACTGATCCGCCGCCGGGGCCCGGTGTGCGTTCAGCCGATCCAGCTCTTCGTCGAGGGCGCGGCTCGCTTCCTCGACCAGCGACCGGCGGGCCGGCGACAGGCGGTCGTAGTCCTCGCGGTGCAGGAACACCCGGTAGACGCCGTGCGCCAGCGCCGAATAGCGCAGCGGCTCGGACTCCGTGCGCATGCGCTCGACGACTTCCTCGATGATGTCCCGGCCGGTGACGGTCATGACGCTGTCTATTTTCGTACTCCCGTCCCGTCCACCGTCCGGACGTCTTCCTCGACCAGGCCTCGTCCGACATTACGGGCCGGTCGCCCGGCGGGTTCACGCCGGCGCCTCCCGGCGGGCCGCCGGATCCACCCGACTCTGGCCTGGACCGTCTCCCGGACCGTGTCCCGGACGGTCCCGGACGTCGTCCCGGACGGTCTCCCGGACGGTCTCCCGGACGGTAGACTGTCGGTCGTGAGCGATACCGAACCCCGTCCGCCGATGACCGTCGAGCTCGCCTGGGACGCCGAACTGCGCTTCACGGCGCGCGGCGCCCACACCACCGTCGTCTTCGACAGCGCCGGCCGCATGGGACCGTCCCCGGTCGAGGCGCCTGGTCGAGTCGCTGGGGGCGTGCATGGGCATGGACCTCGTGCACTTCCTCGAACGCTCGCGCGTGCCGGCGGAGAAGATGACGCTGACGCTGGTGGCCCGCCGCGCCGAGGACCATCCGCGCCGGCTGATCGCCGTCGACCTGCACGTGGACATCCAGGGCGCCGCCACCGACGACGTCGTGGCGCGCGGCCTGGCCCTGTCGCGCGACAAGTACTGTTCGGTCTGGGCGTCGCTGCAGCCCGACATCGACTTCACCACCCGCTTCACCGTTCGGCGGCCCTCGGCGTAGGATTCGTGTCCATGCGCACGATGATCGCGGCCGGCCTGCTGGCCCTTGCTCCGCTCGGGACCGGTCATGCCGGCGAGCGTCCCGCCCGTGGCGGAACGGCCTCTCTGCAACAGACACCGCCGGCGACGGCTCCGGCCACCCCGGCGAAGCCGACGCCGGCCCAGCCCGCACCGGGCAAGCCGGCCAGCCAAACCGGCGCCAAGTCCGCCAGCGTCCGCGTCGAGCGCGCCGCCAGCCGCAGCGGCGGGGATGGAAGCGCCGAAGCTGCCGCCGTTCGCCGGCGAGGTCGTGAACTTCGACCGCCGCGGCGCCCGGACGGTGGCCTGCGTCGATGCGTCGAAGGTGCAGACGGCGCCCCGGCCGGGTCCCGACGGCAAGCCCGTCGCGCCAGCCACGCCGCCGCCGCCGTCCGGGCCGCCGCGCCTGCGCATCTGGGTGCTCGAGCGGGAAGTGATGCAGGAGCTGATGACGACCGGCGGCCTCTGCGATCCGGCCTGGTCGCCGGATGGCAAGACGTTCGCCGCCGCCGGCCTGCGCGGTGTCTTCACCTTCACCGAGCCCAACTACGAGCCGCGGGTGCTCGTTGCCGGGCAGCTGCAGCCGCCCGCGCCGGGTGCTCCAGCGGCCCGCGAGTACGACGATCCGGTGTGGTCGCCTGGCGGCGGGCGTCTCGCGTTCCGATCCAGCGACGCGGGCGGCGCGCGGGTCGAGGTCGTCGACGTGAAGAGCGCCGAAGTCGTGGTCAAGCGCGACGGCGCGGCGAAGACGCTCCGCTGGGCCGACGAGCGGACCCTGCTCGTCGACGGCGCGCGCGTTCCCGTTCCGTGATCGTCGCTCCGGGACCGGCCCCAGCCATCACGGTTTCAGGGGACTAGATGACCGAGCGGCCCGGCCGGCGCGGCTACCTCGACTGGATGCGCGGCGTCGCCGTCGTCATCATGGTTGGCTGGCACACGCTGGACGCCTGGACCACGCCCGTCGACAAGGCCAGCGGGGCCTTTTGGTACTGCCAGCTCATCGGCGGTTTCGGCGCGCCGATCTTCCTCTTCCTCGCCGGCGTGTCGGTGTCCCTCGCCGCCTCGTCGCGGCTGCGCAAGTCGGCGTCCTCGGCCTGGGCGGCGGCCTGGCCGATGGTGAAGCGCGGCGGCTGGATTTGGGTGCTGGCGATCCTCTTCCGTGTCCAGTCGGACGTGCTCGGCGGTCGCACGACCCTCGGCCAGTTGCTGACGCTGGACATCATCCGCGGCAACACGCTCAAGGTCGACATCCTCAACGTGATGGGACCGGCCATCGCCGGCGCGGCCGTGATCTGGGGGCTGGCGCGGACGCCGCGCTGGCGCATCGCCGGATCGATCGCCGCTGCCGCCGTCCTTGCCTTCGCGACCCCGGGCATCCGCGCCTGGGGCGCACTCGACGCGCTGCCCGACGCCCTCGAGGGCTACCTCCGGCCGTTCGCCGGGCGCACCACGTTCTCGCTCTTCCCGTGGGCCGGCTTCGTGTTCGCCGGCGCGGCGATCGGCGTGCTGATCGATCGCACCCGCGACGCCGTGTCCGAGCGGCGGCTGATCGTGTGGTTCGGCGTCGGTGGCGCGGCGCTGTGGATGGGTTCCCTGATCGCGGCGCACGGACCATCGTGGGTCGGGCCGACGGACTTCTGGCGCACCGCCCCGTCGTTCTTCTTCATGCGCGTCGGCGTGCTCGTCACCGGCATCGCTGCCTGCTACCTGTGGGAGGCCCGGCCGCGGCTGTTCGGGCCGGACGCCTTCAGCCCGATGCGTCAGCTCGGGATCACGTCGCTCTTCATCTACTGGATCCATGTCGAGATGGCGTACGGCGGCCTGAGCCGGCCGATCAAGGGACAGCTTCCGCTGCCGTGGTCGCTGCTCGCATTCCTGCTGTTTCTGGTGGCCATGCTCGGCGTGTCGCTCGTGAAGAGCGCGCTCGCGGATCGGTGGCGGGCACGTCGCTCCGGTTGAGCTGCGTCGTCACGCGGATCTGCTACCATCCCGGCCTTCCGCCGCCCGTTCTTTCCCCCCTGGGGCGGCAACCACTGGAGGCTTACGGTGAACATTCGTCTTGCTCGATTCGTCGTCGCTGCCCTGATCGCGCTCGCGGCCGCCCTGGGCGTCGCACCGGGCGTGCAGGCGCAAACCGACGCGACGAGCGGCACGATCGAAGGCGTGGTCAGCGACACCACCGGCGGCGTGCTGCCGGGCGCGACCGTCCGCATGACGAACGCCGCCACCGGCTTCGTCCGCGACGTGGTGACCGACGAAGAGGGCCGCTATCGCGGCCTGGCGCTGCCGCTCGGCACCTACGCGATCGCCGTCGAGATGAGCGGCTTCGCGCGCGGCCTGCGCGAGGACGTCGTGCTGTCGCTCGGCCGCGTGCTGCGCATCGACTTCTCGCTCGGCGTCGCCAGCGGCGAGCGCATCACCGTCCAGGGCGGCGCGCCGGTGATCGAGACCACGCGACCGGAGCAGACCTCGCTGATCGACGAGCAGTCGGTGGCCAAGCTGCCGATCAACGGCCGCAACTTCATCGACTTCGTCAAGCTGGCGCCGACCGTCGGCATCGTGCAGGGGCCGGACGGCGCCGAGATCAGCGTCAGCGGCCAGCGCGGCATCTACAACAACGTGATGATCGACGGCGCCGACGCCAACAACCCGTTCTTCGGCGAACAGCGCGGCGGCCAGCGGCCCAAGTACATCATCAGCCTCGAGGCGGTGAAGGAGTTCCAGGTCGTCACCGACGGCGCCTCGGCCGAGTTCGGCCGCGCCGTCGGCGGCTTCGTCAACATGGTGACCAAGAGCGGCACCAACCGGAACCAGGGCACCGTCTTCTATTTCGGCCGCTACGGCGGCGCTGCTCGGCGAGAACTCCGACGGGACCAAGGACGAGGACTTCAGCCAGCACCAGTTCGGTGGATCGTTCGGCGGGCCGGTCAAGCGCGACAAGACGTTCTTCTTCTTTTCCTACGACCAGAACGAGGAGCAGCGCCAGAAGTCGAAGGCCGCCTTCGACGATCCGGCGGTCAACCCGAACGGTGAAGGCCGCCGCCTGCTGACGCTGCTGCAGAACCGCTTCGGCCTGACCGGCGAGGGCGGCACCGGCGTCTTCATGCCGCAGACCAACGACGCGCGGGTGCTGCTCGGCAAGATCGACACGACGCTGTCGCCGGCGCACCGCGCCTCGATTCGCTATGCCTACTCGTCGGCGGAGCAGGTCAACGGCACCTTCGACGTGCCGACGTGGGCCGCGTCGGCCAACGGCATCGAGCAGGATCGCAGCCACTCGCTGGTCGGCCAGGTCAACAGCGTCTTCGGGCCGACGCTGCTGAACGAGGCCAAGGCGCAGTACGCGCGGGAGCCGCGGCCGCGGCCCTACGAGGGCCCGGACCTGCCCGACACCGCGATCGGCCACTTCCCGGGCGGCGTCGATCGGTCGTTCCGCTTCGGCCGGCCGTTCTTCCTGCCGCTCGACAGCGCCACCGACCAGCGGTTCCAGGTCGCCGACACGCTGACGCTGGTGCGCGGCGCCCACGTGATCAAGGCGGGCGGCGAACTGAACTGGACGTCGATGGACCAGACGTTCGTCGGCTTCGCCCGCGGCCGCTACATCTTCACCGGCGGCATGGACCAGTTCGAGGCCTTCGTCAACGACCCGACCTCGGATGCGGCCACCTCGGCGTTCGTCCTCTACCTGCAGCGGGTGCCGCTCGGCGGCCGCTCGATCGCCGAGTCGGGCCAGCAGTCCATTCCGGTGTGGGAGCCCGCCTTCTTCGTCCAGGACAAGTGGAGCGTGCGGCCGAACCTGACGGTCAACGCCGGCCTGCGGTGGGAAGGGCACAAGGCGCCGCCGATGCTGACGCCGCCGTCGGAGACGCCGTTCGCGCGATACCTGAGCGATCCGCGTTTTCCGACCGACACCGGTGAGATTCCGAGCGACTACCAGGGCTGGCAGCCGCGCCTCGGCATCACCTGGGATCCCGGCAGCGACGGCAAGACCGTCGTGCGTGGCACCGCCGGCCTGTTCAAGGCACGGACGCCGGGCCTCGTCTGGGCCAACCCGCGGACGGCCAACGGCGTGATCTTCGCGCAGTACACCGGGGTCATCGTCGGCCCCGGCCTGAACTTCGGCGTGCCGGATTTCCCGAACCTGGTCGACACGACGAACTTCCCCAACACCAACCCGGGCATCGCGGTCGTCGACAAGGACTTCCGCAATCCCGCGCAGCTGGCGGTGGAGCCTCGGGGTCGAGCGCGAGGTGACGACGGATCTGGCGGCCGGGGTGGCCTTCAACTACGCCAACACCGTCCACCTGACTCGCTTCTACGATCCCAACGTCGACTTCACGTCCACCATCGCGCCGGACGGCCGCCGCGTCTACGGCGGCACCGGCTCGGCCAACCGGCCGTTCCCCGATCTCGGCCAGGTGCTGACCACCGACAGCGACGCGCGCAGCCTGTACCGCGGCCTGGTGCTGTCGCTCAACAAGAAGTACAGCAAGGGCTGGCAGATGCAGGCCAACTGGGTGATCGCGGACGATCACTCGACCGACGACAACGAGCGCGATCCGTTCACCATCCGCTATGCCGACTATCTCGATCTGGCCAGCGAGTACAGCCTGTCCGATCGCCACAGCCGGCACCGGGTGAACGTCTTCGGCCTGTTCGACCTGCCCAAGGATGTCCAGCTCACGGCGCTCGTGCAGTACCGCTCGCCGAACCCGACGACCGGCACCGACCTCGTCGGCCAGGACCTGAACAACGACGGTCAGGCCAACGACCGCGTCTTCATCAACGGCGTCGACGTCGGCCGCAACCAGCAGGAGAAGGACAACCAGTTCTTCACCCTCGACCTTCGCGCGTCCAAGACCTTCCCGCTGGCGGGGGGCAAGTCGGTCGAGGCGCTGTTCGAGGTCTTCAACCTGACCAACAGCGACAACAACATCGTCTCGCAGATCAGCGGCGGCCTGCTGTTCGACTTCAGCGGCACGATCCGCAGCGGCACCGGCGATCCGCGTCAGGCCCAGATCGGCGTGCGCTTCCGCTTCTAGGATCGCTTCCGATTCGGTAGCACTCTGAGGGAGACTGGAGCATGCGCTTCAGTCTCCTTCGTCGCACTGTCCTGGCCGCGGCGCTCGCCGCGGCCGCGTCGGCGGGCGTCTCCACCGCGCCCCAGGCCGCCGATCGCACGTTCGAGATCGAGTGGGTCGACGTCCTGGGCGGCGCCGCCACGCTGATCGTCACGCCGGCCGGCGAATCGATCCTCGTCGACACCGGCTGGCCCGGCTTCGACAGCCGCGACGCCAAGCGGATCAAGGCGGCGCTCGATCGCCACGGCCTGACCGCGATCGATCACCTGATCGTCACGCACTACCACACCGACCACTACGGCGGCGTGCCGCAGCTCGCGGCGCTGGTACCGATCAAGCACTTCTACGACCACGGCCCGATGTCGGCGCTGCCCGAGGACCGCAACTTCGCGCAGATGTACGGCGCCTATCGCGCCGCGGCGAAGGATTCGACCACGGCGCTGAAGCCGGGCGACACCATCACCCTGAAGCAGGGGAGCGGGCCGAAGCTGTCGCTCACCGTCGTCGCCTCGGGCGGCGAGGTCACCACGGCGACCCGGGCCGCGTCGAACCCCGCCTGCGCGTCAGCGGTCGCGCAGCCGGAGGACACGACCGACAATCGCCGCAGCGTGGCCTTCGTCCTGAGCTACGGGCAGTTCGACTACTTCGGCGGCGGCGATCTCACCGGCGACGTCGAGGCGAAGCTGGCCTGCCCGGCCGATCGCGTCGGCCCGGTCGATCTCTACCAGGTGACGCATCACGGCCAGGCCAACAGCAACAACCCGGTGCTGCTGGCGACGCTCAAGCCGACCGTCGCGGTGATGAACAACGGCCCGCGCAAGGGTGGGGCCGCAGAGACCTTTCAGCGCCTGAACGCCCTGCCGTCGCTCAAGGGCCTGTTCGCGCTGCACAAGAACGCGTCGACCGGACCCGAGGTGAACGCCGCGCCCGAGAACGTCGCCAACGACGCGCCCGACGCCGGGCACGGGTTCCGCGCCGCCGTCGACGCGGCGGCGAAGTCGTTCACGATCACGAATCCACGGACGAACGAGACGAAGACGTTCGCGGTCCAGTAGGCGCGCGGCGCTCCTGCAGCCGGGCCCTGAGCACGACGAGCGGGAGCCGGGCTCGGACCGGATGGTGCCAGGGCTTGGCGTAGACCGTGCGCTCGGTTGCGAGCTGCAGGCCGGCGACCTCGCGATACGCCGAGCTCAGGTGCGCGCCGTTGAAGACGGCGCCCAGGATGTCGACACGGTAGTCGTGCCGCCGGAGCAGGCCCGACTCGTCGAAGAAGAAGCCCTGCACCGCGCTGTGGGTGTCGGCGCCGTCGGCGAAGCGATACCACAGCTCCACGCCGCCCTCGCTGCGGGTCGCGCGGATCAGTTTCTGGTCGCCCAGACAGAAGGGCAGCGACACGTAGAGCAGGAGGGCGTAGCCGAGAAAGTACACGGCGTCGTCCGGCCACCAGGTCCGCCACTTGGCGATCCCGGCGAACGTGCCGCGATGGCTCGGACCCTCGAGGCGGGTCTGCGGGTCGAGGGCGATGGCGACGCGTCCATCGTCATAGATGCCTGTGTGGCCCGGCTGTGGGAAGTCGTAGAAGACGACCCGGCGCTCGCGCGGCCAGATGTCGACCGCACCTGGCACCGCGAACCGGCGTCCGAGTCCCTTGACCCACGGCACCCACCCGCCGACATCGGCCAGCTGCAGCGACAGCTTCGGGGTCAGCTGGTAGGTCTCGAGGCCGCCGTGGCGGTCGCACGCAAGGTCGAGGAACGTCCCGACCGCGGCGGGCCCGAGCCGTTCGCGCATCCCTCACATCATAGGTTCGTCGGCGCTCGGGCCGTAGATCTGCGGCACGGTGGATCCCATCGGCCGCAGGTAGGTCGAGAGCTGGCCGCGATGGTGAATGACGTCGAGCAGGAACGTCCAGGCGCTGTCGATGCCCGTCTCGGTCATGATCGTGTTCCCGTCGTAGGTGAAGGGCACTGGGACGTCCCAGGCGGCGGCCGGCAGCTCCGTCAGGCGGTCGACCATGCGGGCCCGGTGCTGATCGTCCAGCGCCAGCACCTCGGCCATGGTCGAGGGCGTCGGCGGTTCGCTCCAGCGGATCTCGCCGCGCTCGAGCCCCTCGGTGAGGGCGATCTGCTCGCGCACCACCAGCCAGGCAATTTCCCGGGCCGTCCGCGACTTGGGGTCGGGCCGATAGTCGGACCCTTCCGGGATCCGTTCGAGGACCTTTCGGGTCGTCTGCAGCTCCTTCGCCCACAGGCGCAGGAACAGGTCGCGGACTTCGTGGGTGGGCTGGGGACGAGGCGCAGCGGGCTGTGGCATGCGGCAAGTCTAGGCGAACAAAAAACGAAAATCAAGTCGCCGCCGGCGGACCCCGATGGCTTCCTGCCGGGCCCCAAATACCTGCGAATGCATGCATTGGCATCGTCAAGCTGAGCTGGAAAGCCCGAAAAAGATTGAGCCTTCGCCGGGCACCCCGCTACAATCCCGGCTTTCAAAGGACGTCAGCCGCTTCCTCCTTCCGGCTCATCCACAGGGGTCCATCCAGCCGCCATGATCACCGTCGCCGCCATTCGCATGGAGCAGTTCGGGGTTCAGTTCTACCAGGCGTCGCTGACGGCCCGCGACGTCGGCAAGCTGGTGCGGTTCGAGGTGCTCAGCTACGGCGAGAAGACGCCAGCCGTTGCGTGGCTCGGCCGGCAAAGGCACCTCGAAGGTCAACTGGGATCTGCTCGAGCGGCGCATCGCCGCCAACGACAAGTCCTATCAGCGCCAGATCATCGGCAAGAAGATCGAGGAGATCGTCCAGTACTACGAGCAGTGCCGCGAGGCGCGGAACCTGCCGTCGATTCCCGGCGCCGTCATCATCGCGTCGGAAGAGCCGCTGCGCTTCGAGGCCATCGGCGACGAATGGCAGAACCTCGGCGTGCTCAAGGTGCCCGAGCGCGAAGGGATCCTGCGGGCCATCGACGGGCAGCACCGCCTGCTGGCGCTGCACAACGACATCGAGCGCTTCGGCCACGACGTCTTCCACGTGCCGGCGGTGATCTTCGACCGCCTGCCGGAAGACCACGTCGTGCAGATGTTCGTCACCATCAACGCCAAGCACACCCGGCTCAACCCGTCGCACCTGGTGTCGCTGGCGGGACGGCAGCTCTACGCCGATCCCAACCTCGCCGCGGCGCACGACGTGATCCGCTCGCTGACCGAGAAAGAGGATTCGGCGCTGCACGGCGACATCAAGCTGCTCGGGGTCGGCCGCGGCCGTGTCGCCCAGGCGCCGCTGGCGCAGGAGCTGAAGCGGCTGTTCGAGTCGGACGTCTTCGGCGGCGTGAAGAAGTCGGCCGACTTCCGCGACCAGTCGCAGCGCTTCTTCGTCAACTACTTCAAGCAGATTGCGACGCTGTTCCACACGTCGTGGAACGGCCGCAAGTACAGCATCAAGAGCGCGCCGGCGCTGCGGGCGTTCATCCGCGTCGCGCCGGACGTCGTCAAGCGCCTCGACCAGGAGCACGCCGAGCGGTCCGACTACCGGGCCATCGGCCGCGTCATCGCGCCCTGGGGCCGCCGCATCGGCGACATGCGCTTCGAGACCGACAGCGCCTGGAAGCGCAACGGATCGGGGATCGACCAGCTGGCCAAGGAACTGCGGCTGGCGCTGCAGTATCCCGAAGGCGCGGCGTTCTAGCGACTCGAACGCTGAGACGCGGCGCAGCGCCGGCGCGTCGTAGGCGAACTCCACCACCACCCGGATGCGCGACGCCGTCGTCGGCGCGCACTGATGCAGCCGGGCGTTGCCGACGGTCGTGCCCCAGGCCACGGTCTGCCAGCGGCCCTCGCGCCACACGTCGACCCGGTGGTTGGCGATGTGCTGCCCGAGCTCGATGGCCTCCTCGAGCCTGAACGTGTCGAAGGTTGCCGGTGCCGGCAGCTCCACCTCCAGCCACGTCGCCGTCGTGCCGCCGGAGGCGCGCCAGTGCGTGTCCGGGTCGGCATCGAGCACCGCGCCCGGCGTGCTGCCGCTGCCGGCGCGGGCCCGGCCGCCGGCGAGCACGTCGCGCTCGAAGAGGCCGCGGCGCTTCGCGTCGAACGCCTCGAGGGCCTTCACGTCGCGGTCGTGGAACAGCCCGTCGCGGGTCGGCGGCACGTTGAGCAGCAGCTTGCTGTTGCGGCCGACGGAACGGAAATACAGCCGCATCAGGTTGTCGGCGCTGCGCACCCGCTCGTCCTGATCGGGGTGCCAGAACCAGCCGGGCCGGATCGAGACGTCGGCTTCGCCGGGGCGCCAGACGGTGCCGTGCGGGTCGCCCTGCATCAGCGCCGACTGCACCCACGGCGCATCGAACCCGGGCCGCGGCACCCGATCGGGATCGACCGCGCTCCAGCAGGTCGTGCCGGCCTCGCCTTGCTCGTTGCCGATCCAGCGGACGTCCGGTCCGCTGTCGCTGAACATCACCGCATTCGGCTGCAGGCGCCGGACGGCGGCATGGATCCGCGGCCAGTCGTAGGCTGCTGGCGCTTGCCGTTGGGGCCCTCGCCGTTGGCGCCGTCGAACCACACCTCGACCAGCGGGCCGTAGTGGCCGAGCAGTTCCTCGAGCTGGGCGAGGTAGAAGTCGTCGTAGGCCAGACCCTGGCCGTAGCTGCGGGCGTTGCGGTCCCACGGGGACAGATACACGCCGGCGCCGAGGCCCTCGGCGCGGCACGCCTCGGTGAACTCGCGGACCAGGTCGCCCGCACCGCCGCGCCACGGGCTGCTGCGGACGGAGTGGTCCGTCGTCCGGGTCGGCCAGAGACAGAAGCCGTCGTGATGCTTGGCGGTCAGGATCAGGCTGCGGAACCCGCCGCGCTTGGCGGCGCGCGCCCACTGCCGGGCGTCGAGCCGGGCGGGGTCGAAGATGCGCGGGCTCTCGCTCCCGTCGCCCCACTCCTTGTCGGTGAAGGTGTTCACCGTGAAGTGGACGAACAGCGCCAGCTCCTCGCGCTGCCAGGCGAACTGCGACGCCGTCGGCCGTGGCCGCGCCGCGGTTGCCGCCCGCGGCGCACGCTGACCGGCCGTCGCCGGCCAGGCCGCCAAGGCGGCCGTCGCCGCGCCGGCGGCACTCAGGAACTCACGGCGTGACGGCGACGGCGATGGCAGGCGACGCATCGCCTTACGTTACTCGGTGAGCGTGGCGTTGAACATCCAGTGGGTGCCGAATCGATCGATGACCATGCCGAAGCGGGCGCCCCAGAAGGTGTCCTGGAGCGGCTCTTCGACGCTGCCGCCTTCCGCCAGGGCGGCGAAATGCCGGTCGATGTCGGCCCGGCCCTCGTACTGCAGGCAGACCACGATGTTGCCGCCGACCTTGATCGGTTCGCCCGGCCGGCCGTCACTGATCAGCAGCGTGCCGCCGCCCGTCTCGAGATGGGCGTGCATCACGTAGTGGGCGTGTTCCGCCGGGATGTCGGCGCCCGGCGTGTCCGAGAACCGGGCCAATTGCACGACCTTCGCCTCGAGCGCCTTCTCGTAGAACCCGATGGCCTCGCCGGCCTTGCCGCCGAAGAAGATGTAGGGGTTGATGGTCTTGACTGCCAAGGAATGCCTCCTGGCATCGAGACGCGGACCGTCGGCCGATCTGACCGTCGCAGCGCGCGTGCCTGCCCCGCCGGTTGCGGCGCACGCTCCATCCGGCCTAAGCTTTCACTGGCGCAATCAGGGCGCCTCCGTGTCCGCGGGAAGGACGGCGTCCACTCTGATAATGCGTGTCGACCATCGACGGCATCGATGAACTCTCTGCCCGAGCGAGCGGACACCGGGCGAACGGCTGACGCCAAGGCGCAGCCAGTAGGGAGCTCATCATGCGCCACCGCTCGATCCCCCTCGTACGCTTAGCCGATTCGCCCAACCTCGATCAGCTGAAGCGACAAGCCAAGGAGCTGCTCGACGCGTTCCGCAGCGGGAACGCCGCCGCGGCAACGGAAGTCCACTGGCACTACCGGAACGCCGATCCGGCCGGCTTCGCGCTGCACGATGCGCAGCTCGTGCTCGCTCGCGCCTACGGACTGGAGAGCTGGCCGAAGCTCAAAGCGTTCGTCGATGGCGTCACGATTCGTCGGCTCGTCGAAAGGGTAGCTGCCGGGGATCTCGCTTCCGTCCAGGCCATGATCGACGCCCGTCCGGAGCTCGTGCGCATGGATGTGGCGGAGAACGACGAGCATCAGGCCCTTCACCACGCGGTGCTGCAGCATCGCCCGGAGATCGTGCGGCTCCTGATGCAGCGCGGCGCCGATGCCCGCAAGGGCATCTGGCCGCACCGCGACGCCAGCAGTGCGTTCACGCTTGCCGTCGAGCGGGGCTACCACGAGCTTGTTCGCATCATCGAGGTGGAGGAGCGGCGTCGTTCTGCACAGCCGCCGCTCACCACCGCATCGCCGTCGTCGATGGCGGCGTTGAGGGAGGCGTTCAGCCGTGGCGACGAGGCGGGGATGATCTCGGTGCTGGAGGCGCATCCGCAGCTGAGGAGCGTGAGCAACAGCACGGGCTGGACGCTGCTGCACCACGCGTCAGCACGGCTCTGGCCGACGCTGGCGGCGTGGCTTTTGGAGAGGGGCGCTGACGTGTCCGCTCGATCGAAGGATGGAGCGACGCCGATGGAGATTGTCGGCAGTGAGCCAGCTATCGAGGCGTCTGACGCCCGAACGGCCGCGTCGGACGCGATCAGCAGGCTCCTGCGTCGGTACGGTGCGGCACGGACCGCGCACGCCGCCATCGCCACAGGCGATATGAGCTGGCTGCAAGCGCCTTCCCAGCAAAGCCTCATCGTCGACGGTATCGGTCTCGTCAGCCATGCCGTCGCCGTAGGCCGGCCGGACATGCTGGAGCTCCTGCTCCGATCGGGACTCGACCCGGACGAATCGGGTCGCGTGCCGGGGTTGGAGGAGGTCGTGCCGACGTGGGGAGAGCCGCTGCGTGCGTGTGCGATATCAGGCAGCCTGCCGATGGCCGAGATGCTGCTGACGCACGGTGCGAATGCCAATACGAACGTCTACGCGGCGACATCCGCCCTGGACGAAAGCTACCAGCGGCGTGACGGCGGGCTGATCGCGTTGCTCGAGCGACACGGCGCTCGATTGAAGCCGGCCAGCGTCGGCGAGCTCGGACTCGTCGACCACGCCGCGAGGTGGCTTGCCGAGGCCGCCGACGGGTCTTCGGCGGCTGGAGCCGTGCGAACGGACATCGCACGGGATCTGCTGTGGGGGGCGATGGGCTGCCCCGAGATCGTCGAGCTCGTGCTCGGGACCGTGACGTGGGCGCCGGACGATGCACGCTGGCACGGCATCCTGGAGAACGGCCTCTACCTCAGTCCGCACAGCGATCGTCGTCGCCACCTCGACGCCTTCCGGCTCGTGCTGGACCGGAGCGATCCGAACGTTCGAAGCAGGCGAGGCACGACCCTCTTGCACGAGCTCGCGGCGTCGCGTGGTGGATTGACGGCGGAGGATCGGGTGGCGTACGCGACGCTGCTCCTCGATCGAGGAGCACGGCTCGACGTTCGGGACGATCTGCTGGCAAGCACCCCGCTCGGGTGGGCCTGTCGGTGGGGACGACTGGAGCTGGTGACGCTGCTGCTCGATCGCGGGGCGGATCCCGTCGAAGCCGACTCGGAGCCATGGGCACGTCCCTCGGCGTGGGCCAGGAAGGCCGACCAGGGCGACGTGGTGCTGCTCCTCGAGCAGCGCACGGATCGAGATGTTCGGTAGGCGAGTCCGGGCGGAACTGGAAGCGGTCGGGTTACCGCTGAAAAGAGAATGGGGGGTGTCACCAGGATTGGCAACACCCCCCGATTGGACGTCGGACCGGCTCCCCAGCACTCACGGCTCCAGTGGCCGCAAACAGCCCGACGCCGGCCAGACATAGTGCAACCGACGTGCCGGCCGCACCGGGCCCCGTCGGCCGCGAGATCCCGGGCAAAATCCCGCCGATTCGTTGCCAGGGGCGATCGGGGGCCCCTGGCGCGATCGACGAATCTGCAATTCAGATCACGTAGAAGTAGTCGAGCCAAGAGCGCGCACGGGCGCGCACGTCACTGCGGCGGGGTCGGCGGCCGGCGCCGGCGATCCTGCGGCGGCACGTCGGAGAGCGACGGCTTGCCGCCCTCTTCCCAGGCGTGGGTGATGACGGCCGCGGTCCCGGCGATGGCCTCGGAGAGGCGGCGCTCCAGCGTCGGCCGCGCCTTGGCGAAGAACCGATCGTAGTAGGCGCGGTTGTAGACCTCGCCCGAGCCGATCGCCTCGCGATCCGCGGCGAGCATCGGATCGACCAGACTGGCGCTGACGACCAGCGTGTCGAAGATGAAGTCGCGTGGGCCCGTGGTCACGCGCGTCGGCACCGGCGCGATCCTGAGGCGGACGCGATAGCGCTCGAATAGCGCCGACTCGAAGCGCGAGTGCAGGCCGTGCTGGTTGGTCAACTGGCCGTCGTAGTTGGTGACCGCGTGGAACGGGACGAAGGCGTCGCCCACGTAGTGCGCGACGACCGCGCTCAGGAACTTGATGTTCTCCTTCGCGTAGGGTCGCTCCGCCTTGACGTCGGCGAAGGCCCGCACCAGCTTGCCGTGCATGTCCTCGAGCCGCCATGGCAGCAGTCCGTTCTTCTGCACCATGTCCTTGCCGAACTTGGCGATGGCCGCGTCCTTGTCGCGCGGCAGCGCGTCGAACGGCGCCGCGCCGAAGGCGTCCAGGTCGAGGAAGTGCTGCGGCGGCTCTTCCATCCAGCCGGCAGTGCGCCACAGGTCGGGATCGATCGCGTGCTCGGCGATGAAGGCGCGGTGCTTGACGAAGAACGGCCGGATCGTGGCCGGCAGCAGATCGATGGCGCGGCCGGCGATCAGCCGGTGCGCTTCGAAGCCCCAGGCGGCGGGTCGTTCGGCGGCGAGGGCGACCGCCGCCAGCACGGCCAGGGGAAGCAGGGCGGTACGGACTGAAATCATCGTCCGGAGAGCTTACCTCCGGCGCGTGCAGGTGCGGCGCATCACCGGCAGCCCTTGTCCTCAGGTACCAGCCACGGGCGGGGCGCGCTTCACGTTGGTGACCACGCCCAGGACGAAGTCGAGGATGACGCGATCGCCCGCTTCGAGCCCCTTGGCGACGGCCTCGGGACCGATACGGGCGACCCGTACCTGTTCGGGCATCGTCCGGGTAGACGAACTGCACGTCCAGCGAGATCTGGCCGTGCACGCTGATCGGCTGCATCTTGCGCAGCACCGCCTCCCGGGACCCGTGCAGCATGACCAGCCTTACTTCTTCTGCCGCGTGTAGGTGATGCGCAAGCTCGGGACTTCCTTGCCGTCCGGGCCGGGCATGTACATCGAGAACACCCGCTTGTCGGCGCTGTACTCGACGGTCGAGCGCAGCTTCACCATGCCGCCGTTGCCGTCCGGCGTCAGCATCGACGTGTTCAGCGTCTTCTTCGCCGCGTCCCACGTCCCTTCCGTCGTCGCCAGGCCGGCGGTCATCGAGTCCGACCAGCTGCCGACATAGACCTTCTTCGTCGGATCCCAGGTGGTGACGCCGTGGCCCTCGAACGGGGCGCCCATGACCTGGCCCTTGAAGTCGGTCGCCAGGCACAGTCCGCTGCAGCCGATGGCGTTGACCTCGACCCCCTTCGACGGCGGCGTCGCCGGGGCGCCGGGCGCCATCATCTCGATGGTGGCGTCCCAGGTGCCGACATCCTCCTTGAGCAGGGCGTGCTCCGGGCCGGGCGTCGGGCATCGGCGGGCCCTGCGCGGCGGCGATCGCGGGCGCGAGCGACGCGCCAACCAGCATCAGCAGACGGGCGACGGTTCGGATCATGGCAGCTCCTTCGACGGGAGAGTGGCGTGGGACTGAACGAGCCGCGGCGTCGGGGGGAGACGCGAGCGACAAGGATTGTGCACGCCGCGAGGATGGATCACAAGGGCCAGCGCCAGGGCCGCGAGTCGGCCGACGACGGCGGATTCCCGGCGAATGACGGGGCGCCCCGGCGGGAAGACGGCCGGTCGCCGGCCGTCTGACGGAGGCTCAGCCGACCAGCAGCAGGAGCAGCGCCTTCTGGGCGTGGAGGCGGTTCTCGGACTGGTCGAAGACGACCGACTGCGGGCCGTCCATGACCTCGTCGGTGACCTCGTCGCCGCGATGCGCCGGCAGGCAGTGCATGAACACCGCGTCGGGCTTGGCGTGCGACAGCAGCGTGGCGTTCACCTGGTAGGGGCGGAAGCGCAGCAGCCGCGACGCGGCTTCGTTCTCCTTGCCCATCGACGTCCACACATCGGTGTAGATCGCGTCGACGCCGTTGACGGCCTTGACCGGATCCTCGAGCACGGTGAGCGTCGCGCCGTGCTGGCTGGCGCGCTCCGCCGTGGCCCGGACGTCGGCGGAGAGGGCGTCGCCCTTGGGCGTCGCGACGCGGACCGAGACGCCGGAGAGCAGCGCCGCCTGCACCAGCGACGTGGCGACGTTGTTGCCGTCGCCGACGTAGGCGAGCGTCCGGCCGCGCGCGTTGCGGCCGAGACCACCCCAGCGTTCGTGCAGCGTCAGCAGATCCGCCGCCGCCTGGCAGGGGTGCTCCTCGTTGGTGAGCGCGTTGATGACGTGCAGCCGCGGCGCCGCCTCGGCCAGGGCGACGACCTTGTCCTGGCCGAAGGTCCGGACGACGGCGCAGGACACCCAGCGTTCGAGATTGCGGGCGACGTCGGCGACGGTCTCGCGCGCGCCGAGGGGGCCTTCCTGCGGCGGCACGATGACGTCGCCGCCGAGCTCGTGGACGGCGATCTCGAACGTCGCGCGCGTCCGCAGCGACGGCTTGTCGAACAGCAGCGCGACATGCTGGCCGGCGAGGGCCTGCGACGTCGGCGCGCGGCGTCCGAGCTTGCGCTCGCGCCTTGAGCCGCGCCGCCAGCTCCAGCATGTGGCTGAAGCCGGCCGCGTCGAAATCGAGGACGGACAGGTAGTCCTTCGGGACACGCACGCGGCCGCGGGGCGCCGCGGCGCCGCGTGCGGCGCGGGCCCGGAACGGTCGCACGGTGGAGGACAGGGCGGAGGTCTTGGCAGCCATCGTCAGCAGTTCGCTCGCCGGGCCTAGGTGCGGTACTCGGCGTTGATCTTCACGTAGTCGGCGGAGAGGTCGCAGGTCCACATGGTGGCGTCCTCGCGGCCGTCGGTGCCGAGATCGACGGCGACGCGGATGTCCTTGCCCTGCAGGTAGGCCGCGGCCTGCGGCGCCCGATCGTCGAAGGGACGCCCCTGCTCGAACAGCACGATGTCGCCGATCGTCACCCTGGCCCCGGCGAGCGAGAACGCCGAGCCGCAGCGTCCGGCCACCGCGACGAGGCGGCCCCAGTTCGGGTCGCCGCCGTGGATCGCCGTCTTCACCAGCAGCGAGTTGGCGATGGCGCGCGCCGCCCGGCGGGCATCGTCGTAGGTCTTGGCGCCCGTGACCTGGACGGTGATCAGCTTGGTCGCGCCCTCGCCGCCGCGCACGATGCCCATCGCCAGCTCGCGACAGACGGCACGCAGCGCCTCGACGAAGGCGTCGTAGCCGGCCTCGTCGATGGCGACGCCGCTGGCGCCGCTCGCCAGCGCGAACACGGTGTCGTTGGTCGAGCACTCGCCGTCGACGGTGATGGCGTTGAACGTCGTCTCGCAGGTGTCGATCAGCGCCCGCTGCAGCAGCGCCGGCGACACCGCCGCGTCGGTCGTGACGAAGCCGAGCATCGTCGCCAGCATCGGCTCGATCATGCCGGAGCCCTTGCAGGTGCCGCCGACGTGGTAGGCGCCGGCCGCGGTCTCGACGCGGATGGCGTGTTCCTTCGGGAACGGATCGGTCGTCATGATCGCGCGCGCCGCGTCGGCATGCGCCTCGCGGCTCAGCGCCTCGTGCGCGGCGATGATCCCCGCCGTCACCGTGCGCGGATCGAGCGACACGCCGATCACGCCGGTCGACGCGACGAGCACTTCCTCGGCCTCGCAGCCGAGGGCGCGCGCCGTTTCCGCCGTCATCAGCTCGGCCACCTTGTGGCCGGCGTCGCCGGTGCAGGCGTTGGCGCAGCCGCTGTTGACGACGATGGCGCGGGCGCGGCCGCTCGTCGAGGCCAGGTGCGCCTTCGAGACGAGCACCGGGGCGGCGGCGGCGAGGCTGATGGTGAAGGCGCCGGCCGCACTGGCCGATTCGTCGGCGACGAGCAGCATCAGGTCGAGCGCGCCGGCGCGCGCCTTGATGCCGCAGTGGACACCGGCCGTGCGGAAGCCCGCCGGCGCGGTCACGCCGCCGGGCACGACAGAGATCGCAGGAGACAACGTCGAGGGTTCCATCAACAGGTCACGGAAACAGACGGGGAGGGGCCGCCTACGCCAGGCGGCCGTTGCCGCCGTCGATGGTGCGGCCCTGGTGCGGGACGACCGGCGCCACGTACTCGGGCATCGCCAGGTACGGCCGCTGCCCGCCCGGCGACGTCCGCAGCGAGCGGCCGCGCAAGCGGCAGCGCCATCGCGTACTGCGTGCACTGCCGGAACTTCGGGCAGCCGACGCAGTCGGTGGCGATCTTCTCGGGCAGCCACGGGTGCGGCACGATCGAGAAGCCGAGGCGGATGAAGTGCGCGGCGTTGTGCGTGAAGGCGCAGAGCGTGGAGAAGCCTTCCTGCACCGCCCAGCGGTTCAGCTCCTCGACGATCCGCGAGCCGAAGCCGCGGCCGCGGCGTGCTCTCGTCGACGACCAGCGAGCGGACCTCGGCGACGGCCCGGCTGAGCGGCGCCAGTTCGGCGCAGCCGACGACCGCGTCGTTGACGGTCACGACGACGAACCGCGGCGCATGCCGGGTCACGTCGTCGGCGGTCCGCGGCAGCAGGTGACCGGCCGCCAGGTTGGCGTTGATCAGGGCGTGGATCGCCGCCGCGTCGGCGACGGTGGCGCGGCGGATCTCGGCCGGTTCGGCACCGGCGGTGAGGGCAAGCGCCCGATCCAATGGCAGCAGGAGAAGCGAGCACGGCGACGGTGGTCAGCGGGAGCGCAACACTAGCCATGGGCACCTCCAAGGGCGTCCGCGATCGCGGCCTCCAGCAGGCCGAGGCCTTCGGCGATTTCCGCTTCGGTGATGACGTACGGCGGCAGCAGGCGGATCACCGAACCCGCCGTGCGGTTGACGACGAGGCCGCGGGCGAGCGCGGCCGTGACGACGGCGCCGGCATCGCGGCCGAGGTCGACGCCCCACATCAGGCCCTTGCCGCGGACCTCGGCGTCGATGCCGAGGCGCGCGACCATCTCGCGCAGGCCGCGCTCGAAGACGGCGCCCATCGCCGCCACGTGATCGAGCAGGCCGCCGTCCAGCGCGTCGAGGACGGTGAGCGCGGCGCGGCAGGCGAGCAGGTTGCCGCCGTAGGTGGTGCCGTGATCGCCGGCGGCGATGGTCGCGGCGACGGTGTCGGCGACGAGCGCCGCGCCGATCGGGAAGCCGCCGCCGAGCGCCTTGGCCACCGACACCAGATCCGGCGTCAGGCCGAGGGCGGGAAACGCGAACATCTGGCCGGTGCGGCCGGTGCCGCACTGGATCTCGTCGGCGATCAGCAGCGCGCCGGTGCGCTGGCAGGCCTTCTCGATCGCCTTGGCGAGCGCCGGCGAGATCGGCCGCACGCCGCCTTCACCCTGGATCGGCTCGACGATGATCGCCGCCGTCTTGCTGGTGACCAGCCGATCGAGCGCCGACGGATCGTCGGTCGGCGCGAACGACACGCCGGCCAGCAGCGGCTGGAACGGGCCGCGATAGTGGTCGTCCCACGTCATCGACAGCGAGCCGAACGTCCGCCCGGCGAAGGCGTGATCGAAGGCCACGAACTCGGCCCGCGGCTCGCCGCGCGTGTACCAGTAGCGGCGCGCGAACTTCAGGCAGGCCTCGTTGGCCTCGCTGCCGCTGTTGCAGAAGAACGCGCGGCCGAGACCCGACGCACCGCGTCAGCCGATCGGCCAGCTGGCCCTGCAGCGGGTGGAAGAACAGGTTCGAGGTGTGCGCCAGCTCGCGCGCCTGGGCGCCGACGGCGTCGGCCAGCCGGGCGCTGCCGTTGCCGAGCGCGGCGACACCGATCCCCGACAGCAGATCCAGGTAGGCGCGGCCCTTCGGCGTCGAACAGGCGGACGCCTTCGCCGCGGACGAACGCCACCGGGAAGCGGCGGTACGTCTGCAGGACGTGCCGCGCTTCGCGCGCCTGGATGTCGCTCGTGGCCGTGGTTTCAACCGTTCCGCTGGACATGCGCTTTCTCCATCGTGATGCGCGTTCCGGCCGCCTCGAGCAGGCCTTTCGGGTCGCGCCCGTGAACAATCGCGACCTCGCGGACGCCGGCGTCGAGCGCGGCGCGGCAGGCGCGCAACTTGGCGACCATGCCGGCCGAGGCCGTGCCGTCGCCGATGAGGGCGTCGATGCCCTCGAGATCGAGCAGGGGGATCGTCTGGCCCTGCTTGTCGAACACCCCGGCGGTGCCGCCGGCGATGATCAGGCGCCGCGCCCCGAGGCCGGCGGCGAGCGCGGCGGCCATCGTGTCGGCGTTGACGTTCAGGATCTGGCCGGCTTCGGTGACGCCGAGGCAGGCCAGCGCCGGCACGTAGCCGAGGCGGACGAGGTCGGCCATCAGCGTCGGCGTGCGCTCGCACTCGGGCTGGCCGACCAGGCCGAGGTCGACCGACTGGCCGTCCGCGGTGCGGTGCGGCGGCGCGATCGTCGAGAGGCCGACCAGCGCGTCGGCGCCGGTCAGGCCGACGGCGCGGACGCCGCGCGCCACCAGCCCCGCGACCAGCCGCGTGTTGACGGTGCCCGCGAGCACCGCGACGACCGCCTCGAGCGTGGCGGCGTCGGTGATGCGCAGGCCTTCGACCGACTGCTTCGGCACGCCGCGGCGCGCCGTCTCGGCGTCGATCTCGCGGCCGCCGCCGTGCACGATGGCCAGCGGTCCCCGGCCGGCGAGCGCGGCGATCGCCGCGAGCATCGCATCGAGGCCGGCGCCCGGCTCGAGCAGCTCGCCGCCGAGCTTGAGGAACGTCAGGTCGGTCGTGGCGTGCATCACAGCAGCCCCGTCCGCTCGTCCAGGCCGAAGGCCAGGTTGAAGTTCTGCACCGCCTGCCCGGCCGCGCCCTTGACGAGATTGTCGAGGACGCTGACCACGATCAGACGACCGGTCGCTTCATCCAGCTTCCACCCGATGTCGCAGAAGTTGGTGTGGGCGACGTGCTTGATCTCCGGCAGCCGGTCCGCGGTGACGCGCACGAACGCGGCGTCCTTGTAGGCGGCGTCGAACACGCTCGGCGATGGCGGCGCCGGTCGTGCCCTTCTTGACCCGGACGTAGATCGTCTCGAGGATGCCGCGGTCGAGCGGCACCAGGTGCGGCACGAACGTCACCGGCCGGCCCCCGAGCGCCTGCTCGATCTCCGGCGTGTGGCGGTGCGAGAACAGCGCGTAGGCGGCGACGCTGCCGTGATTCTCGGAGAAGTGCGTGCGCTCGGTCGGCGCCTTGCCGGCGCCCGAGACGCCCGACTTGGCGTCGACGATGACGTCGCCGTCGAGCAGGCCGGCGGCTTCGAGCGGACCGAGCCCGATCAGGGCCGCGGTCGGGTAGCAGCCCGGGCACGAGATCAGCTGGGCCGTGGGCAGGCTGGCGCGATCGAGCTCGGCGAGGCCGTAGACGGTGCCAGCCGGCAGCGTCGCGGTCTTCGGGTAGTGCTTGCCGCGGGCGGCGTCGTCGCGGAGACGGAAGGCGCCCGACAGGTCGATGACGCGGATGCCGCGGGCCAGCAGCTCCGGCGCCGTCTCGGCGGCGTTCGCCTCCGGCAGGGCCAGGAAGGCGGCTTTCACCGACGGCGCGATGCGATCCGGCGAGTAGGGGAGGACTTCGCCGTCCCAGATGCGAGCCAGCGCCGGCAGCTTGCGCGGCGCTTCCATCGAGGCCGAGCCGAGGGCCGCCGTCAGGCGGACGCGCGGGTGGCGGGCCAGGATCCGCACCAGTTCCTGGCCGGCGTAGCCGGTCGCGCCCACCAGGGCGACGTCGATCCGTTGGTCAGTATCTCGATTCATATCTATGCAGAGCGAACTATCTTTATACATCGGTCATTTTCTTGGCGTCAATAGGAAAGTCGCTGACTTGACACGGCTTGTCTGCTATTCTGGCGAGCGCGCACGGCGTCCACTGGGCATGTATAGTGTTGCCAGTTCCCGCATGAAAGCCCAACGGCAAGCGGCCATCCTCGAGCTCGTCCGGCGAGAGCAGATCGCCAACCAGGAGACGCTGCGCCAGCGCCTGCTCGAGCGGGGCATCGACGTCACGCAGGCGACGCTGTCGCGCGATATCAAGGAGATCGGCCTGGTGAAGCGGTCCGCCGGCGGCTATCAGGCGCCCGGCGCCGAGCCGCGGCCGGCCGCGACCGCCGAGGCCACGCTCCGCCGCACCACCCGCGAATTCCTCCGATCCTACGAAGTGATCCAGAACCTGATCGTGCTGCGCACCGATCCCGGCCGGGCGCAGAACCTGGCCGTCGACATCGATCGCGCCCGGCTGCCCGAGATCGCCGGCACCATCGGCGGCGACGACACGATCCTCGTGGTCACGCGCGATCCCGGCCCAGGCGCTGGCGGTGGCGGCGCGATTCGACGCCTGGGTGAGTCCCGGGAAGCAGGCGGTCAATGGCTGACAAGACACGCGTCGCGTTCGCGTTCGCGGGCTGGCCGATCGAGGCGCAGGCGGTCCGGCATCTCGTCGAGGTCGAAGGCGACGAAGTCGTCACGCTCTCGCTCGACCTCGGCCAGGGCGAGGACCTGGACGCCGTCCGCGAGGCGGCGCTCGACGCCGGCGCCGTCCGGGCCCACGTGATGGACGTGCGCGACGCGCTGGCGCTGGAGTTCCTCCTGCCGGCGCTCAAGGCGTGCGGCGCCCAGCAGGGCGGCGTGCCGCTCTCGCGCGAGCTGCGGCTGGCGGCGATCGTCAAGTCGCTGGTCGAGATCGCCGGCATGGAGAACGCGACGTTCCTGGCCCACGGCGGCCGGCACGACGACGCCAGCCTGCACGCGCAGCTCGAGGAGATGGCCCAGACCGTGCGCCCGGGCAGCGGCGGCTTCGTCTGGCCGGCATCGCTGATGGACCCCGATGCGGCGGACGCCGAGACGCGCGAGCCGCGGCCGAGCGTGTCGATCCTGGGCCGGGAACAGCGCCTCACCGCGCACGCCGAGGTCGCGCCGCGTCTCCATCGCGTCACCCGCGAACGGAGCGCCACGCCGGAGACGCCGGCGACGCTGGAGCTGGCGTTCGAGAAGGGCACGCCGGTCAGCGTCAACGGCGTGCGCCTGCCGTTCATCGAGCTGCTCGACAGCCTGGACACGATCGTCGGCGTGCACGGCGTCGGCCGCTTCGACGGGCTGGCCGGACCGTACTCCGCCGCCTACGACGCGCCGTCGCGCCACGTCGGCGAGGCGCCCGCGGTGCTCGTCCTCGGCCTCGCCTACGACGCCATCGAGCGGCGGCTGTGGCCGGCCGAGCTCGTCGATCTCAAGCAGCAGCTCGCCGTCGCGTTCCGCAGCCTGGTGCGGCGCGGCAAGTGGTTCTCGCCGACGCGCCGGGCCATCTCGGCGTTCGTCGGCGACGCACAACAATCGCTGACCGGCAGCGTCCGCCTCGAGCTGTTCAAGGGCGCCTGCCGGGTCAAGTCGGACGCCTGACGCGTCCGCCGGTTTTCGAGTCGATCATCCGCCCATGAGCAACCTCTGGTCCGGCCGTTTCGCCGGCGAGCCCGACAAGGACGTCTTCGAGTTCGGCCGCTCGTTCCCGTTCGACAAGCGCCTGGTCGAGGACGACATCACCGGCAGCCTGGCCTGGGCCGAGGCGATTGCCGCCGCCGGCGTGCTCTCGTCGGCCGAGCGCGCCGACATCGTGCGCGTGCTCGAGGCGCTGCTGGCGGAGGTGCGGGCCGACGCGTCGATCGTCCGCGGCGACGACGAGGACGTGCACGCCTGGGTCGAGCGGCAGCTGGTCGAGCGGGTCGGCGACGCCGGCAAGCGGCTGCACACCGGCCGCTCGCGCAACGAACAGGTCAGCGTCGATCTCCGGCTCTATCTGCGGCGCCGGCTGGTCGCGATCGAGCGCCTGATGGTGCGCGTCGTGGCCGCGCTCGTGACCCAGGCCGAGCAGGCCGGCGACACGCTGATGCCGGCCTACACGCACTTGCGGCGGGCGCAGCCGGTGCTCGCCGCGCACTGGTTCCTCTCGCATGCGGCCGCGTTCCGCCGCGACGCCGAGCGCATCGCGGTGGTGTCGCACGAGGCCGACGCGCTGCCGCTCGGCTCCGGCGCGATCGCCGGCAACTCCTACGGCATCGACGTGCCGGCGCTGGCGTCGCGCCTCGGGTTCTCGCGCGTCGTCGCCAACAGCATGGACGCCGTCGCCGATCGCGACTTCGTCTCGTCGTTCCTCCACGCCGTGTCGCTGTGCATGGTCCACGTCAGCCGGCTGGCCGAGGACATCATCATCTTCGGCACCGAGGAGTTCGGGTTCATCGAGCTCGAGCGATCGGATCTCGACCGGCAGCAGCCTGATGCCGCAGAAGAAGAACCCCGATCCGATGGAGCTGGTGCGCGGCAAGGCCGGGCCGCGCCATCGGCCGGCTCACCGGCTTTCTCACCACGATGAAGGGCCTGCCGAGCGGGTACAACAAGGATCTGCAGGAGGACAAGGAAGCGGTGTTCGACGCCGAGGACACGATCATCGGCTCGCTGATCTCCGCCGCCGCCGTCGTGGAGACGCTGACGCTGAAGCGGGCCACGACGAACGCCGCCGCCGGCGGCTTCATGCTGGCCACCGACGTCGCCGACTATCTGGTCGGACGCGGCATGCCCTTCAGGGAAGCCCACGAGGTCGTCGCCGGCATGGTCCGGTCGCTGATCGAGCGCGAATCATCCTTCGCGGCGCTCACGCTCGACGACTGGCGCGGCTACAGCGAGCTGTTCGGCGAGGACGTGCTCGAAGGTGACCGCGCGCCGCTCGGTCGAAGCCCGCAAGACGCCGCAGTCGACGTCACCCGGCGGCGGTCGCCGACGCGCTCGCCGACGCCAGGCGCTGGCTCGAAACGCACTGACGTCTCGGACGCCGCGCGCGTTCTCCTCGCTGCGCGCCTTCAGGCCGCTCGCTTCCATGCTCCAGGTAGCGGTTGGTGATGCCGCGCGTCACGCGTCCCATGAGGCGCGCCAGCAGGCCGTCGTAGGACAGGCGGAGCGTCGCGCGGGTGCCGGTGAGCGCGCGGCTGCCGATTCGACCGAGTGGTCGCCGTACACCCACATGCCGGGCATGCCGCTCTTCCCACGAAGCGCCGGCCCGGTTCGAGCGCGGTCACCGTCCACACCGCCAGCGGATAGCGCGGCTGGCGGATGAGCGCGCGGCTGCCGATCCGCAGCGGGCCTCGATCGAGCCGGCGCACGCTGGTGACCGACGCCGTCCGTTCGTGCCACCGCTCGCCGTCGATCTTCACCGCCCAGACGACGTCCGCCGGCGCGTCTATCTCGACGCTGACCGGATACTCCGCGCGACGGCGTCGAAGAACGCCTGCACCAGCGGATCGCCCGGGCCGAAGGGCTGGTGCGTGACCATCGGCCGGAGGCCCGACGGCGTCCGGTCGACGCGAACGCCCGAGAGGCCCCACGGCGGCACCGCGACGTCGCGTCGACGTCGGCGAACAGCACGTTCGGCGTGTTCAGGCAGCGGGCACCGTAGGCGTTCCTGGTGATGATCGTCGCCCCGTGCGCTCGACGATTTCTTTCCGGATGGGGACGCCAACTGCGCCGTTGCAGACCAGCCAACCGTCGGATGGTGACCTGCTGGTTCCCCGTCTGGTGCTGTGTCCGGCTTTCAGCCCAGTGGCGGCACGATCATTGGCAAGACCTGGCGCGCGATTTGCTCTTCTCACGGGCAGCGACATCGGGAGCGCACACCATGGCCACACACCTTACCTTCACCAGCTCGACCACCGACAACGGGGCGGCCCCTCGCCGGCACCCCTTCTCGTTCGAGTTCGACGAGTTCCAGAGCCTGTCCATGGCCCTGGTGCAGCGGTTGAGGGAGGGGTCGATGCCGCCCGACGACGCCTACTGGTGGGCCCGCGCCCTCTGCTCGGAGGCCTACCTCAAGGAGGAAGCGCCCGAACTCGCGGAGCAATGCCGCGTCGCGTGACAGGCGCCAGGCCCTGGCCGACGGGCCGCATGACGTTCCGGTTTCGTGAAGTGTCGGGGTACGGATCAACGCCGCGGCGAGGCTCGAAGGTGAGCCGGACCGCGGCGTTGCTGTCTCCGCGACGTCCACTGCGCAGGACGCGATAGAGCTAGGAGCCCGGCTCGCCGGCTCGATTCGACCGAGGTCAGCCGCACCGGCTCACTCGAGAAGTTCTCGATCTCGATCGCCCCGGTCTTGTCGTTGGTCGTGATCTTCGCCGCCACGGCCAGCTTGCCGACGCCCTTGCCGTCGCCGTCGAAGCGGATGTCGGCGACCGTGAACTCGTAGTCGGACGAGCGCGGCCGGTTGAACGCTTCCCAGGCACTGATCGGGCGATCCGTGCCCAGCACGATCTGGCGGCCGCCGTCGTCGAGCTTGCGCTCACGGGCGAAGTGCAGGTCCCAGCCGACCGAGCCGCGGTTGGCGTCGCGGATGTAGCCGACCCGCGGCATCTTCTGGAGCTTGCTCAGGAGCGCGTCCGAGCCCTTGTCCTTGAGCGTGGCGATCAGCTCGTCACGCTCACGCTCCGACGACCAGCGCTCGATGACGATCTCGATGCGGCCCGGATTGGCGTTGCCGATGTTCGACATGTTGACCGACGTCGCCAGCAGCCGTTCGATCGGACGGCGGCTTTGCGCCTCGACGGTCACGGACGACGACGACAGACTCAGGGCCGCGGCGGTGACGAGTCCGCCCCAACGCAGCGTCTTGGCGATGCGGGTGTGAATCATGGATGTTCCTCCGCATGTGAGGATTGCAAGGCGCTCGCCAGTCGGGGATGTCCCGTAGGAGTGGCTCGCGGCTTGCAGCCGCAGGAGCGGGCAGAAAGCGAGGTCGACCATGGCCATCTGCGACGTCTGCGGCAACGACTACGACAAGAGCTTCGAGATTCGGCGCGGTCCGGTGACCTACACGTTCGACTGCTTCGAGTGCGCCATCCACCGGCTGGCTCCGCAGTGCGCGCACTGCGCCTGCCGTGTCATTGGCCACGGTGTGGAGGCGAGGGACAGATCTACTGCTGTGCCAACTGCGCCCGCAAGCACGGCGTGACCGACGTCGCCGACCGCAGTGATGGAGCGGCTGGGCTGGAGGAGATTGGCCGGGTCGCCGGGCAGGGCTTGTAACGCTACGGCTCGGCCAGGAATGCGTTCAGGGCGCGGACGACTTCGGCCGGCATCTCGTGCCCGCCATCGAAGGGGTACCACGTGACGCGCAGCCCGGCCTCGCGCATGGCCTGCTGCAGGCGGTCGGCGGCATCGAACGGCAGCATGACGTCGCGGCGTCCGTGCGAGATGAAGACGCGCAGGCCGCGACGGCGCGTCATGCCGGCCCGCCATGCCGGCTCGTTCACGATGGTCGTCGACAGCAGGACCAGCGCCTCCATCGGCTCGTCCGTCGTGAAGGCGACGTCCGCCGCAATCATGCCGCCCTGCGAATAGCCGGCCAGCATCTGGCGCTGCCGCGGATAGCTGGCCAGCTTCCGCCAGTTCGCCGAGCAGCGTGCGAATCCGTCGATTCGCTTCGACCAGCCCCGGCGGGCTGGTCCGTGAGAGATCGGGCAAGCCGTCGGTCGGCCGCCGGTGTGCGTCGAGCCCGAGGCGCCACCAGGCGCGGCCGCTCGAGGGGCCATCCGGCGGCGTCGTCGTCTCGGGGCCTTCCGGCATCACGAAGCGCCGGTCGGGCGGCAGCTTGATCGTGTGGGTGAACGGCATCCACTCGCCGGCCGACGAGCCGTAGCCGTGCACGAGCACGAACGGCAGCCGTCCGGTGCCGGCTTCGATGGTGCGCAGGCCCGAGTCGCTCGTGCGACACCGGACGTCGCCGCCGAGCCACAACCGGCCACGGCGATCGCGATGCAGAGCGCCGAGAGCCGTCGCGAATCGCGGCACGCGGTTCTATCCGCCGGCCATCGCGCCGACGACCAGGAACGGCTCGCGTCCGCTGGCGACCGCCGCCGGCAGCGGATCGTCCGGTCGGGGCGTGTGACCAGTCTTCCTCGCAGGCGAAGAAGCGCACGAACGGCCGTCGTTTCCCGGGCGTCGGCGGCCCGGACGACGCAGGCCCGGACGAGGCAGGCCCAGACGCGGCAGGCCCAGACGCGGCAGGTAACGTGGCGTGGTCGCGGATCGTGCCACGCAGCTGCGGGAACCGCGCCTCGACGGCGTCGAGGATCGACCGGATCGTCACCGCGCCGTCGACCCCGATCGTCACTTCGCGATCGGGACGCGGGCCAGCGTCTGCAGGTGCTGCGGCAGGACGACGCGGATATCGGGCATCGCGTTCCTCTCTACGGGCAGGGTCTGCACTTCGACGGACAGCACCGGCGGCAGATCGCGGACGATCGCGCTCCACGAGTCGCCGCCGTCCGCCGAGGCGTAGACCTGGCCGCCGGTCGTGCCGAAGTAGACGCCGCACGCATCGAGCGTGTCGACGGCCATCGCGTCGCGCAGCACGTTGACGTAGCAGTCCTTCTGCGGCAGGCCCTTGGCGAGCGGCTCCCAGTCGTTGCCGCCGGTGCGGCTGCGATAGACGCGCAGCTGGCCGTCGAGCGGGAAGTGCTCCGAGTCGCTCTTGATCGGCACGACGAAGATCGTCTCGGGCTCGTGCGCGTGCACGTCGATGACGAAGCCGAAGTCGGTCGGCAGGTTGCCGCTGACCTTGGTCCACAGGTCGCCGGCGTCGTCGCTGCGCATGATGTGCCAGTGCTTCTGCATGAACAGCGTGTCCGGCCGCGACCGGTGGCTGGCGATGTGGTGCACGCAGTGGCCGACCTCGGCGTCCGCGTCGGGGATGCCGTCCGAGACCAGGCCCTTGTTGATCGGCTTCCAGGTCGTGCCGCCGTCGTCGCTGCGGAACGCGCCGGCCGCCGAGATCGCGATCACGATGCGCTGCGGGTTGGTCGGGTCGAGCAGGATCGTGTGCAGGCACAGCCCGCCGGCGCCCGGCTGCCAGTGCGGCCCGGAGCCGTGCTTGCGCAGGCCGGACAGCTCGTGCCACGAGGCGCCGCCGTCGGTGGTGCGGAACAGCGCGGCGTCCTCGACGCCGGCGTAGACCGTGTCCGGATCGGTCAGCGACGGCTCGAGGTGCCACACCCGCTTGAACTCCCACGGGTGCGGCGTGCCGTCGTACCACTGGTGCGTGCCGGGCACGCCGTCGTACTGGAACGTGTTGTCGACCGGGTTGAAGGTCTTGCCGCCGTCGTCCGATCGCTGCATCAGCTGACCGAACCAGCCGCTGCCCTGCGACACGTAGATCCGGTTCGGATCCACCGGCGAGCCCTTCAGGTGGTAGATCTCCCAGCCGGCGAAATGCGGGCCGCTGACGTCCCAGGTGCGCCGCGTGCCATCGGACGAGAGGATGAAGGCGCCCTTGCGGGTGCCGACCAGGACTCGTACTGCGCTCATGCGAAGCGTCTCCGCGCGCCGCCCGCGGACGGCGCGCTATTTGATGCCGACGACCATCGAGTCGGGCCCGACCAGCGGCTCGGTCCGCGTCGACGTGAAGCCGGCGTCCTTCATCCAGCCTTCGCAGTCGGCGCCGGTGTAGTCGAAGCCGCCCGGCGTCTCGATGAGCATGTTGAGGCTCATCATCAGCCCGAAGGCGTTCTTCGATCGGTCGTCGTCGATGATCGACTCGTAGACGACGAGCGCGCCGCCCGTGGGCAGCGCCTCGTACGCTTTGACGATCAGCATCTTCTTCTCTGACAGATCCCAGTCGTGCAGGATGTGGCCCATCAGGACGACGTCGGCCTTCGGCAGCGGGTCGGTGAAGAAGCTGCCCGCGGCGAACGTCAGCCGGCCGGCGAGGCCGAGACCGGTCACGTACTCGGTGAAGATCGGCCCGACCACCGGCAGGTCGAAGCCCTGGCCGGTCAGGTGCGGGTTGGCGAGGGCGATCTGCGCCGCCAGGTCGCCCTGCGCCGTGCCGACGTCGACGAAGGTGCGGTACGTCGGCCCACGGGAACGCCGCGGGCGATCGTCATGTTGGCGCCGCGGCTGAGGCCGGTCATCGCCTCGAGGAACTGCTTCAGCCGCGCCGGATCGGCGTAGAGCGCCTCGAACAGGCCCGGTCATGCCGTGCTTGATCTCGTTCTGCGGCTGGCCGGTCTTCAGCGCCTCGGTGAGGTCGCCCCAGAACCGATAGAGCCGGGCGTTGGCCATCTCCAGGATGCCGCCGATGTAGGACGGCTTCCGGCGATCGAGGAAGAGATCGGTCTCGGCCGTGTTGGCGTAGCGGCCGTCGTCACGGCTCAAGGAAGCCGAGCGCGACCAGCGTGTCGAAGAAGTCGCGTGCCGACGCGCGGATGCAGGCCCAGCCGCGTCCGCAGCCCCTCGCAGGTCTCGGCGCCCGCCGGCGAGCTCGGTGAACACGCCGAGCTCGATGGCGCTGAGCAGGGTCTTGGCCGGCCAGAAGGCGAGGCCGGTCTGGAGGATGGCGTCTGGCGTCGGGGGCGGTTGGGATCATGGGCAGAGAGTCTACTGTCGAAAATCCTTGCGGTTGCGGTCCGTACACCGGCTCTGTTACTATCATTCGACCTTCGCCGGGCCCATTCTGTATGGGCCGACTCGAGCCCCGGCCGTGAACTGTTCGTCGGGTGCTTCTCGAGATTCCAGGCCGCCAGCCGCCTGATGAGACCGATTCGTGAGACGCCGGGCGCATGACGAGCGCCACTACTGAAACGCTTTTTCGGGGGATTTGATGCAACCTCGCCGGCTACGGCTCGGCGACGTCGTGGACGACTACTGTTCGCGGTGCCGCCTCCTCAGTAACCACGCCATCGCGGCGATTGTCGATGACGCTCATCAAGCAGACCCGGTGCTCCACCTGTGACTTCGAGCATCCCTACAAGGACGGGAAGTTGCCGGTGAGACGCACGAAGAAGGACGGCACGTCGGCCCTCTACAAGCAGGTGCTCGACAACGTGACCGACGGGGTGCCGGACGATCAGCCATCGACAGCCGCTCCGGTTCGTCCCGCCCGTCCCGAGGCTCCCCGCCCCGTCCCTGTCCTTCCTGAAACCCCAGCCATCGAAACGCCTGTCGCCGCGGCGCCCACGCCGCTGACATCGACGCCGACCGCCCGACGCCCGCCGACCTGCCCCGGCGGCGCCGACGCCCGCGCTGGCGGCGCCGACGCTGGTCCGTCCGGCGGCTGCCGGCGCCGCCCGCCGCCGCCAGCCCCGCTGGCGGCCGCGCCGGCCAGCCAATCGGACGAATCGCGTGACGACGGCAACGAGGGCATCGTCCATCGCCGCCTGATCCGCGCCACCCTGCCGCAAGGTCGAGGGCGCCGAGCGGGATCCGCGTCCGATCCCGGTGTTCACCGTGCACGAGGCAGCGAACGCCCGCGGCAAGTTCCGCCGCTTCCCACGGCCGGCCGGCGGCTTCGGCAACGGGAATGGGAACGGGCAAGGGGCGGCAACGGCAACGCGATGCCGCGCTTCGGCCATGGCGGCCAGCCGTCGCCGTTCGGCGCGCAGGGCCGCGGCCACGGCAAGGGCGGCGGACCCAATCGCGGCGGCGGCCAGCCGGGCAATCGCGCCAACCAGCAGCAGCGTCGCGGCAACAAGGGCCGCTGATGCCCCTTACCGGCAAGAAGGGCCTCGTTCTCGGTGTGGCCAACAAGCGATCGCTCGCCTGGGCGATCGCGAAGCGGGCGTCCGAAGCAGGTGCCGAACTCGCGCTCACCTTTCAAGGTGAGCGTCTCGAAGAAAACGTGCGCGAGCTGGCCGGAACGCTGGGCCGCGAGTCGCTGATCCTCCCGTGCGACGTCGCCGCGGACGACCAGGTCGACGCGCTGTTCGCGAAGATCGGCGAGTCGATGGGGCGCCTCGACTTCGTCGTGCACGGCGCCGCGTTCGCGCCGCCCGAAGCGCTCGTCGCAGCCCTTCGTGCAGACGTCGCGCGAGGCGTTCCGCATGGCGCTCGACATCAGCGCCTACTCGCTCGTGTCACTGGCGCGCGGCGCGCAGCCGCTGATGACCGAGGGCGGCAGCATCGTCACGCTGACCTATCTCGGCGCCGAGCGCGTGTTCCCGAACTACAACGTGATGGGCGTGGCGAAGGCGGCGCTCGAGTGCTCGGTGCGCTACCTCGCCTCCGACCTCGGCCCGCAGAACATCCGCGTCAACGCGATCTCCGCCGGTCCGGTGAAGACGCTGGCCGCCAAGGGCATCGCCGGCTTCTCCGACATCCTCGGCGTCTACCGCGAGCGCGCGCCGCTGCGCCGCAACACCGAGTCGAGCGAGGTCGGCGACACCGGCCTGTTCCTGATCAGCGACGCCGCCCGCGGCATCACCGGCGAAGTCCTCTACGTGGACGGCGGCTACCACGTCATGGGGATGTAGCGCGTCGTTGGTCTGGCGTCCGCGCTCTCACGCGCGGACGCGGGGCGCCGCTCAGGCGCGCTGCAGCGTGAAGACGGTCACTTCGGGGCGGACGTTGAAGCGCACCCGCAGCGTGTGCCCGACGCCGCGATTGATGTAGAGGCGGCGGCCGCCCTCGACGGCGATCTCCCCGCTGACGTAGCGCGCGTTCTCCACCGGCAGCAGCGGCGGCGGCAGGAACGGCGGCTTGCACTGCCCGCCGTGCGTGTGGCCGCACAGGACCCAGCCCTGATAGCCGAACCACCCGGGCATGTCCACGGTGTCCGGGTTGTGGCTGAGCACCAGCGCCGGCCTGGTGGCGTCGCGATAGGCGAGCACCTCGGCCGGCCGGAACTGCTTGCCCCACCAGTCGTCGAGGCCGATGACGTCGAGGCCGGCGACGTCCAGCACCTCGTTGCGCAGCACGCGGATCCCGCAGTTGGCGAGCACCGGCTGCAGCGCCGCCGCCAGCTCCGGGTGCCGCCAGCCCGGTCCGTAATCGTGGTTGCCGAAGATGCCGACCGTCGCGATCCGGCCGCGCGGCGCGTGCCCGTAGACGCGGCGCGCCTGGGTCAGGAAGCCGCTGTACGGCTCGGTGAAGTCGCCGGTGAAGGCCACGATGTCGGGCGCCAGCGCGCGGACGCGATCGAAGACGCCGATCACGTAGTCGTCGTCGACGCGAGGCCCGACATGCAGATCGCTGAGCTGGACCAGCGTGCGTCCGGCCAGCGCCGACGGCAGGTCGGCGATGGGCAGCGACCGCTCGACGAACTCGACCCAGTGCGGTTCGATACGCCACGCGTAGAGCCCCGTTCCGGCCGCGAGCGCCGCCGTGCCGCCGAGGCCGCGCCACAGGAAGCGCCGGCGACTGGCGTTCACCATTCCTCCGTCCGCACGTGGCTCGACGGCACCCCGAGCCGACGCAGCAGCGGCGGCACGTCCTCGACCATCGCCGGCGGTCCGCACAGGTAGCACACCGCCTCTTTGGACGGCAGCGCGCGCTCGAGGGTCTCGATCGAGATCCGGCCGCGGATGCCGTCCCATGTCGTGTGAGCCTGGCCGGTCACCGCCAGGTGCATCTGGATGAGGCGACGACGCGCCAGCCGCTCGAGCTCGTCGCGGAAGGCGAATTCCTCGGGCGCGCGGGCGCTGTAGAGCACCGACAGCGTTGCGCCGGTGTCGGCGGCGATGAGATGCCGCAGCATCGCGCGCAGCGGCGAGATGCCGGTGCCGCCGGCGACGAACAGATACGACGGGACGATCGCCGGGCCGAGCGTGAACGCGCCGGACGGGCCTTCGAGATCGATCCGCGAGCCTGGCGACACGGCGGCGAGGTGCGGCCCGATCGTCCCCATCGCGTCGACCTTGACCAGGAACTCGAGGCGATGGTGACGGACCGCGTCGTCGGGCGACGACGCGATGGAGTAGGGCCGCCGCTCGGTCTGGCCGTGGGTGCCGATGAGCGCGGCCTGGCCGGCCTGGAAGACGAACGGGCGGGTGCCGAGGTCCAGCCGGATGAGGCGCGTGAGCGGCGTCGTTTCGACCACCGACCGAACGGGGAGCGTGAGGACGTCAGGCACGGAGGCTGGCCCGCAGGCCCGGTCGGCGAGCCGGCACTAGGTCGCCGGCAGCGGCGCCGGGGCTGCCGCCTGGCCGGCGCCGGCGCGGTAGTAGGTGCTCTGGAACTGCTCGATGAGCTGCTTGATGCGGACGGCGTCGCCCTTGTGGTGGCCGCGGCATTGGATGGCGCCGGAGCCGCCGGTGGTCTCGATGACGACGTCGGAGAACATCAGCCCGGTGTCGATCCGCACCGAGGAGACGTGAGCGATGTGGATCGAGTGCTCGTGCCGACCGAGCCATTGCGGCGTGTAGTGGACGACGCTGTGCGGCGTGACGATGACCTGGGTCGGGAACAGCCGGTTGCCGCGACTCAGCCGGCTGGCGCGGAACACCTCGCCGACAGCCGCGGGCCGTCCCTTGCGCCAGACCACGAAGGCCGGCACGGCGAGCACCAGGACGAGGGCCACGACGGCCAGAGCGCTGAGCGTGATCGGATCCACTGGTCGGTGCCTCCGGGAATGATACCGCCTGCCGCCCTGGCCGTGCCCGCCGCCCGCCTGGCGGCCGGCCGCCGGCGCACCACGGGCTGGTAGACTTCCGCCGTGACTGCCGGATCGTCTTTCGCCAGACCGCTGATCCTCAGCGGCGCCGACGTGGTGCTGCCCGACCGCGTCCTGTCGCCGGGCACCGTCATCGTCGAGGACGGCCGGGTCACGGAAATTGAGACGGGCGCGCGCCCGGCCGGTTCCGGCGGCGGCCGCGGCTTCGTCGATCTGCACGGGCACACGCTGGTCGCCGGCTTCATCGACGTCCACGTGCACGGCGTCGAGGGCTTCGACACGCTCGACTCGCTCGACGCCGTCGAGGAGATCGCGCGGCGCCTGGTCCGCTACGGCGTCACGGCGTTCTGCCCGACCACCGTCGCCTGCTCGCCTCCGATCCTCGAGCGGCTGATCGAGAGCATGCGCCGGGCCCGCGGCTCGGCCCGGCCGCACGCCCGGGTGCTGGCCGCCCATCTCGAGAGCAACTTCATCAACCCCGACTTCCGAGGGGCCCAGCCGCTCGACTGCCTGCGCCGGCCGCCGCGCATCGGGACGGATGGTCTGGCGCTGGCCGGCCCGAGTGACGGGACGAACTACACCGGCGCCGACATCCTGCGCGTGATCGAGGCGCATCGGCGCGACGTCGGCATCGTCACCATGGCCGTCGAGCTCGACGGTGGACTCGACCTCGCCAAGGCGCTGGTCGCGGCCGGCCACCGCGTCTCCCTGGGCCACTCGGCTGCGACCTACGAGCAGGCCCTGGCCGGCATCGCCGCCGGGGCGCGCCACGCCACGCACCTGTTCAACCGCATGTCGCCGATGACGCACCGCGCCCCCGGCCTCACCGGCGCCGTGCTCGCCGAGGACGCCGTGGCGGCCGAAATCATCTGCGACGGTTTCCACGTGCACCCGGCCGTCGCGACCGCCGCCATCCGCGCCAAGCGGGTGGAACGGACGATGGCCATCACCGACGGCAGCGCCGGAGCCGGCCTGCCGGTCGGCAGCAAGGTGTCGCTCGGCGGACGGGCGGTGACGGTCACCGACGACGCCTGCTTCCTCGACGACGGCACGCTCTGCGGCAGCCGCATCACGATGGACGGCGCCTTCCGCCGGCTGCTCGGGCAGGGCTTCACGCCGGTCGAGGCCTCCCGGATGTGCAGCGGCACCCAGGCCGCCGAGCTCGGGCTGGCCGGTCAAGGGGTCATCGCCCCTGGCGCCTTGGCGGATCTCGTCGTGCTCGATCGGCAGCTCGAGGTGGTCGCGACCTACGTCGGCGGGGCACCGGCGTGGGGTCTGGCGGGTGCAGCCGCGTGAAGGCCGGCGATGCGGCTCGGGAACCGCCCTCATGCGCCGGCCGTCTAGGTCATCAGAGATGGCCGCCACGCTTCAGCCCGGAGCCAGCCCCCGATCGGTGTCCACCGGCACCCGCTGGGCATGCGCCGGGCGGGCCGCGATCGTCGCGGCCCTGGCGGTCGGAACCACCGCCTGCGTGCGTCCGGGTCGATTCCGACGGCTTCCGCGTCCGCGAAGAGAAGCGCTTCGACACCAAGGGCCGGCCGACCGTGCAGCTGGCGACCTTCGACGGGGCCATCGTCATCCGCGGCTGGGATCGCCACGAGGTCTCGGTCGAGATCGAGAAGCGCGGCCGCGACAAGGCGGCCGCCGAGGCCATCGACATCGTCGCCGAGCAGAAGGGCGACGTCATCCGCGTCGAAGCCCGCAAGAAAGACCTCGCCGACGAGCGCACCATGTCCATCGGCTGGTCGGGGCAGTCGCGCTCGGCCAAGATGGTCGTCTCGGTGCCGACCGGCAGCGATCTGGTCGTCCGGACCGGCGACGGCAGCATCCGCGTCGAGCACGTCAACGGCCGGGTCGAGCTCAAGTCGGCCGACGGCAGCGTCACCGGGCGCGAACTGACGGGCGACATCGTGGCCCATACCGAGGACGGCTCGATCCGGCTCGAGGGCATCGACGGCAAGTGCGACGTCGTGTCGGAGGACGGCAGCATCGCGGTGACGGGGCGCTTCGAAGGCCTGCGGGTGAGCACCGAAGACGGCAGCGTCGTCGTGCGCGCCAACGCCGGTTCGAAGATCGACCGTGACTGGAACCTGTCCACCGGCGACGGCTCGCTGGTGCTCTACGTCGCCGACGGCCTCGCCGCCGACGTCGATGCCAGGACCGGCGACGGCACCGTCAAGTACGATTCCGGCCTGACGTTCGCGCGTGACGGCGACGATCACTCGCGGTCGTCGCTCCGTGGCCGCCTCGGCGCCGGCGGGCCGCGGCTGGTGATGCGCAGCGGCGACGGCACCATCCGCCTCCGCCGCATGAACGGCGGTCCCACGCCGCCCGCGCCGCCGCAGCCCCGCGCGAAGCCGCCCCCGCCTCCCGATACGCCCGTCGAGCGCTGAGGCGCCCCGGACGCGACTCCGCAGCCGTCGCCGCCCCGCGTCAGCGCGGTGATGCCGCGGCGTAGGTCGTCGGATCCGCGACGGCCGCCTCGGCGAAGGCATCCCGCCGCTCCCGGCACTTGCTGCACAGGCCGCAGTGTCGCCACGTCCCGCCCATCGACACCGGACTCATGCACGACAGCGTGCGATCGAGCGGCACGCCCAGCTCGACGCCGCGGGCGATGACCGCCGATTTCTCCCAGGACGCGAACGGCGCCTCGACCGCGATGCCGTGCTCGAGTCCGAGCGACAGGGCGTGGCCCATGGCTGCGAAGAACTCCGGCGTCGCGTCTGGAAACGGATTGCCGGCCAGCGGCCCGATGGCGATCCGCCCGATGCCGCGATACGTGCAGGCGATCGCCGCCTTGGTCAACAGCACGACGTTGCGGCCGACGATGTAGACGTCTTCGTCCGGGGTATCGTAGGCGGGCGCAGCGCCGCGGATCGCCCAGTGCGTCGGCGGATAGACGTCGCGCATGTTCACGTCGAGTTCGACCAGCGGCTCGACCCGTCCCGCTGACGGGCCGATGAAGGCCGCCGAGGCCAGCAACGTCTCGAGCGTGGCCCGCTCGGCGTCTTCCCAGGCGAGTCCGACGCGGACGTAGACGGGAACGACCGCCGTCGTCTGCGCCTGGTGGGCGAGGAGCACGGCGCTGTCGAGGCCGGCGGAGCAGAGCACCGCGCAGGCCGGCCGCGCCGGCTCGCCGGCGTCGGATGTGGCCGCTCCACGCGGGGAAGCGGACGAGGAGTCGGTCATTGCTGTCTGTCCTGGTGTTCGATCTCGATGGCACGCTCGTCGATTCACGGCGCGACATCGCCGAGTCGGCCAATGAGCTGCTGGCCTCGCTCGGCGCGTCCCCGCTCGATCACGCCGAGGTCGTGCGGATGGTCGGCGAAGGCGCCCGCCTGCTGGTGTCGCGCGTGCTCGCCGCCGGCGGATCCCGCGAGAACCTCGATGCGGCCTTCGCCCAGTTCAGCGTCATCTACGATCGCCGTCTCGCCGATCATACGCGGCCCTATCCCGGCGTCGTCGACCTCCTCGAACGGCTGGCCGACCGGTTCACGCTGGCCGTGCTGACCAACAAGCCGCAGCACCACACCGATCGGCTGCTCGAGACGCTCGACCTGCGCCGCTACTTCGTCCAGGCGCTGGGCGGCGACACCGTGCACGGCCGCAAGCCGGATCCGGCCGGGCTCACGTCGCTGGTGGCGGCCGCCGGGGCGGTGCCGGCCGACGCGCTGATGGTCGGCGATTCGTGGGTCGACGCCGAGACGGCGCGTCGCGGCGGGACGCGCTTCTGCTTCGCCGACTACGGCTTCGGCGAGATCCCCAGCGACGGTCTGCGGCCGGACGAGTACCGGATCGCGTCGTTCGACATGTTGCAGAATCTGCTCGACATCCCGGGCTGAGGCCCGGCTCCGAGTCCGGCTCAGGCCGGCTCGGGCTCGACCAGCACCTTCGAGGCCGCGCGCTGGCCGAGGGCCAGCGAGGCGCCGTTGGTGCGGACGGTCACGCGATCCGCCGCCTCGTCGCGCTCCTCGACCAGCACCGGTTGTCCCGGCTTCAGGTGGCTCTGCTCGATGAACCGCAGGAACGCGGCATCCTGATCGACGACGCGCGAGACGCGGAGCGGCTGGTTGGTGGCGCAGGTCAGCAGCGTCGCCAGATCCGGCATGTGGATCACGCCGTCGCTGTCGGGGATGGGGTCGCCGTGCGGGTCGACGGCGGGGTGGCCGAGCATCGCGTCGATGCGCTCGATCAGCCGATCCGACACCGCGTGCTCGAGCAGTTCCGCTTCGTCGTGCACTTCGTCCCAGCGCATGCCCATGACCTGGACCAGGAACAGCTCGACGAGCCGATGCCGGCGCAGCACGGCGGCGGCGAGCTTCTCGCCGGCCGGCGTCAGCCGCACGCCGGCATAGGGCTCGTAGAAGGCGAGCCCGGCCTCGGCCAGCGTCTTGACCATCGCCGTGGCCGTCCCCGGGACGACGCCCAGCGCCGCCGACAGCTGGCCCATCGGCACCAGGTCGCGATCGGTCGTGGCGCGATCGCCGGCCAGGCGCGTCTGCCCGGCATGGATCGCCTTGAGGTAGTTTTCGACCGTGCTCGTCGGCAGCATGGGCGGGGATAGAGTACCACCGCGCATGAAGCTGGTGGACGGGACCCTCGACTCGGCCTTCTCGTCGCCCGACGCCAAGCGGCGTTACAACGCCCGGCTGTTCACGACCATCGCCGGGCGCTACGACTTCATCACCCGGCTGCTGTCGTACGGGCGCGACCAGGCCTGGAAGCGCGACCTGCTGGCGCGCGCGGCGATCCAGCCGGGGCAGCGCGTCCTCGATCTGGCCACCGGCACGGGGGATCTGGCGATCGCGGCCGCGGCGAGCGGGGCGGCGGTGGTCGGCCTCGACCTGGCGCCGCGGATGATCCGGCTGGCGCGGCTCAAGCCGGGCGCCGGGCCGGTGCGCTTCCTGGTCGGCGACATGACCAGCCTGCCGCTGCCGCCGGCGTCGGTCGACGTGGTCACGACCGGCTACGGCCTCCGCAACGTGCCCGACCTCGATCGGGCGATCGCCGAGATCGCACGGGTCCTGCGGCCGGGCGGGCGGTTCCTGTCCCTCGACTTCGAGAAACCGGCGCACGCCGGCTGGCGGCGCGCCTACTTCGCCTACCTCACCGTCGTCGGCGCCACGGTCGGCACGCTGCTGCACGGCGATCCCGACACCTACCGCTACATTCCGGCGTCGCTGGCGCGCTACCCCGGGCGCCGCGGCGGTCGCCGAGCGCCTGCGCGTCCACGGCTTCGCATCCGCCGCGGTCGTGCCGAAGATGGCCGGCTTCATGGCCATCCACGAAGCCCGTCGCTAGCCCAGCCGGGATCGCAAAAATCGCAAGTTGCTCGGAGCATGCTCCGAGCAACCTCCGAGTTAGCTCGGAGCAAGCTCCGAGGATGCTCTGAGCAGAGGGTAGAATCTGCAACATGCTCGAGGCGGGAGAAGTTCGGAAGCGGCTGCGACAGACCATCGAAACAGCCAAACGGGATGCGGCGGCCCGCCGCGCCGCGCTCTCCAGCGAGCAGCAGGCCTTCGACGCGTTCCTCGAGAACCGCGCCGTGCCGGTGCTGCGGCTGGTGGCCTCGGCGCTCAAGGCGGAAGGGCACGTGTTCCAGGTGCTGACGCCGGCCGGCACCGTGCGCCTGCAGTCGGATCGCGAGCGCGACGACTACCTCGAGGTGGTCCTGGACGGCACCAAGGCGACGCCGACGGTCATCGGCCGCTCCAGCTACGTCCGCGGATCGCAGCTGCAGACGGCCGAGCATCCGATCGGGGAATCGGCGATCGTGTCAGACCTGACCGACGAAGACGTCTTCGAGTGGGTACTGCGGGTAATTCTGCCGTTCGTCGAACGCTGAGCGCGTCCCGCTCCGCGATGGACGGCGCACGACCATGACGATCGCCGCCTCTTCGCTCCTGCTCGCCTTCCTGATCGGCCTGGCGCTCGGCGCGGTGGTCGCCTGGTCGATCGGCCGGGCGCGGCGCGGCCGACGCCGCCGGCCGGGCCGAGGAACTGCGCGTGCGGGTCCTGGCGCTCGATACCGAGGCGGTGTCGCTGCGGGATCGCGTCGCCGCGGCGGACCGCGCCCGCGTCGAGGCCGAGACGCGCAACATCGCCGCCGAGCGCCGCGTCGAGGACGAGCGGCGCTTCGTCGACGAGGCGCGGGAGCGGCTCACCGACGCGTTCAAGGCGCTGGCCGCCGATGCCCTGTCCGGCTCGCAGCGCGACTTCCTGCAGCTCGCCGACGAGAAGTTCAAGACACTGCGGGCCGACGCATCCGACGATCTCGAGACGCGGCGCCTCGCCATCCAGGCGCTGGTCGGGCCGTTGCAGCAGGCCCTCGACGGTTACCAGAAGGAGGCGCGCGGGCTCGAAGAGCGCCGGCAGCGCGACCTCGGCCAGGTCGGCGAGCAGCTGCGCGACGTCGCCGTCACCCACCAGGCCCTGCGCGCCGAAACCAACAAGCTGGTGCAGGCGCTGCGCGCCCCGAACGTCCGCGGACGCTGGGGCGAGATCGCCCTGCGCCGCGTCGCCGAGCTCGCCGGGATGTCGACGTTCTGCGACTTCATCGAGCAGGAGACGGTCGCCGGCGACACCGGCCGGCTGCGCCCCGACGTGATCGTGCGCCTGCCGTCGGAGCGCGTCGTCGTCATCGACGCCAAGGTGCCCCTGGCCGCCTACCTGGATGCGATCGAGGCGGGCGACGAGTACGCGCGCGATCAGGCGCTGGGCCGGCATCTCGCCCAGGTCCGGTCGCACATCCAGCGCCTGGCGGCGCGCGGCTACGCCACCGAGATCGAGCAGAGCGCCGAGTTCGTGGTGCTCTTCATTCCCAACGACTCGTTCCTCGCCGCGGCGGCCGAGCGTGACGGCAACCTCGTCGACTGGGCGCTCGGCCAGCGCGTCGTGCTGGCCACGCCGGCGACGCTCTTCGCGCTGCTGCGTGCCGTCGAGTACGGCTGGCGGCAGGAGCGCGTCGCCGAGGACGCGCAGAAGATCAGCGCGGTCGGGCGTGAGCTGTCCGAACGCATGGCCAACCTCGTCGAGCACCTCTCGCACATGGGCGGCGCGCTGGGCAAGACGGTCAAGGCCTACAACCAGGCCGTCGCCTCGCTCGAGAGCCGTGTCCTGCCGACGGCGCGCAAGCTCGAATCGCTCGGCGTCGGCTCCCGCAAGCCGATCGAGTCGCTGCGGCCGATCGACCAGGCCGTCCGGCAGATCGCGCCGCAGCAGCTCACCCTCGAACCCTGAGCGTGGCGCGCGCCGTTTTCCGCAATCGCATCGCCTGGGCCATCTGGATCTTCATGGGGATCTGGATGTCGGCCGTCGGCCTGTGCACGTGGGTCCTGTTCCGCGACGGTCCGCCGCCGGGCTACTCGGCGCCCACCATGTGGGCGATCATGTTCGTGTTCTGCCTGTTCGGCACCGCCGCGAGCGCCTGGGCCAGCACCATACGCACCGTGCACGTCGAGGTGACCGACAGCGGCGCCGTCCTGGTGACCTGGCGCTCACCCTTTGGTGCCGAACGCCGCCGCATCGAAGCGGTCGACGTCCCGCTGGCGGAGATGATCTACGGCAAGGACAGCGACGGCGATCCGTATTTCACCAGTCGTGTCACCCTCGCCGACGGCGCCACCATCGACCTGGCCGAGAGCCACGACGAATCGTCGATCGAAACGACCACGGCGACCTTCAACGCCCTGGCCGGTCGTCACCGCGGCCCGTTGCCATCCCCACCGTCATGAGCCTGCCATCGCTGTTCGGCCCGCACGTCTCCACCATCCTGCTGCTGCTCGCGTCGAACATCTTCATGACGCTGGCCTGGTATGGACACCTCAAGTTCAAGAGCCGCGCCCTGTGGCTCGTCATCCTCGTCAGCTGGGGCATCGCCTTCTTCGAGTACTGTCTGCAGGTGCCGGCCAACCGCTGGGGGCACGAGGTCTACAACGCCGCGCAGTTGAAGACCTTGCCGGAAGTCATCACCCTCGGGGTGTTCGTCGTCTTCTCGGTGTACTGACCTGGGCGAGCCGATCAAGTGGAACCACCTCGCCGGCTTCGCGCTGATCGTCGCCGCGTCCTTCCTGATCTTCGCGGACGTGTGAGCGCGCCGCCATGAACGAGCCGACGACAACGAACCGCACCAGGACGAGCCGCCCAAAGAGGCGCTGCGACAGCAGCTCCTGGCGATGGCCGCCGAGGACGCCCGCGTCCGCGCCGAGCTCGCCGCGACGGGCGAGCTGTTTCGCGGCTACGCGCCGCGCATGGAGGACGTCCACCGCCGCAACGCCCGCGCCTTGCTGGCGATCGTGCGCGAGCACGGCTGGCCGGGCGTGACGCTGGTCGGCCAGGACGCCATGCACGCCGCCTGGATCGTCCTGCAGCATGCGATCGGCGAGCCGGACGTCCAGCGAGGCTGCCTGCCGATCCTGCGCGCGGCGGCGGCGCGCGGCGACGCCACACCGGCGCAGGTCGCCTACCTCGAAGATCGCATCGCCTTCTTCGAGCGGCGCCCGCAGCGCTACGGCACGCAGTTCGACTGGGACGAGCACGGCATGCTCAGCCCGTGGCCGATCGAGGACGCCGACGGCGTCGATGCCCGTCGAGAGGCGGTCGGCCTGCCGCCGCTGGCCGACCGGATCGCCCAGGCGCGCCGGAGTGCGCAGGGCTCGGTGCCGCCAGACCACGGCAAGCGGCAGGCGGAGATGCTGGCCTGGTCGAAGTCGGTCGGCTGGATCGACTAGCCGCCTTCGCCAAGCCTTCGGCGCGCCAGGGCGCCCGCTTCCCCAAGGCTTCGGCGCGGTGCCGCACGTTAACCGCAGCAAGCGGCACCCGTAACTAGTCTCTGGAGGCGAGATTCACCCCATGAGACAGTTCCGGCGCTCGACGCCCACCCTGACGACCCTGACGGCCCTGCGCGCCCTTGCCGGCGTGCTGGTGGTCGCGGCGGTCGTTTCCTCACCCGTCCCGATGTCCGCCCAGGCCCCCGAGGCCGCGCGTCCGACCCGGCCTGCCCCGGCGGCCCAGGCGGCGCCGGTGACGCCGGCCCCGCCCATCTACGAGAACGACCGTCGCAACGCCGAGCAGACCCGCGAGCGGCTGCGCCAGGTGGTCGAGCAGTATTCCCCGTCGCTGTTCCAGGTCTTCCGGCACGACCCGTCGCTGCTCCTGAACGCCGACTACCTCGCCAACTACCCGGGCCTGGCGGCCTTCCTGCAGCAGCATCCCGAGGTCGGCCACAACCCGGGGTTCTTCGTCGGCGAGCCGGAGTGGCACCGCAACCGCGACCCCAGGACCGCCACCATCGACGTCTGGCGGAACACGATCGAGCACTTCACCATCCTCGGTGCCTTCCGCCTCGGCGGCCTCCGTGCTTGATCTGGCTGATCCGGACCTTCATCGACTACCGCCGCTGGCTGCGCCTGACGCGGATCCAGACCGACGCCCACACCAAGCTGCTCGATCGCCTGACCTCGAACGAGGACCTGATGGCCTACATCCAGTCGTCGTCCGGACGTCGGTTCCTCGAGTCGGCGCCCATCGCCCTCGACGGCGGCGCCAGCCGCCCGGTCAGCGCCCCGGTCAGCCGCATCCTGCTGTCGCTGCAGGCCGGCGTCGTCCTGGCTGCCGGCGGCTTCGGCTTCCTCTACGCCAGCGGCCGGGTCATCGAGGACGTCGCGCCCCGGCCTCTTCACCATCGGCGTCCTGGCGATTGCCTTTGGCGTCGGGTTCTTCGCCTCGGCTATCCTGGCGTATGGGCTTTCGGAGCGTCTGGGGCTCCTCTCGCCGCCGCCCGGCCGCCACACCACCGAGTGATGGGGTCATGACGCTGTCCCACATCGACGGACTCGTCGAGGACACCCGGACCCGGGACCTCGCGTTCCAGATGGACGAGGACCTGTTCCGCGTGTTCTACGAGCGGACGTCGCGCGGCCTGGCCGGCTACCTGGTGCGGCTGTGCGGCGACCGCCAGCAGGCGGCCGACCTGCTGCAGGAGACCTACTACCGGTTCCTGCGCGCCGAAGCCGTGCTCGAGAACGACGCGCACCGCCGCAACTATCTCTATCGCATCGCCACCAACCTGGTGCGCGATCAGCGGCGGCGGCCGTCGCCGCCGCAGGTCGCGCTGGACGAACCCGGCGCGCCTGAGCTGGCCGGCGATACCCGCAGCGCCGAGCAGCTGGCACAGCGCCACGACCTCGACGCGGCGATGTCGACGCTGCGCCCGCGCGACCGCGCCATGCTGTGGCTGGCCTACGCGCACGGTTCGACCCACGACGAGATCGCCGGCGTCATCGGCGTCAAGACCGGCAGCGTGAAGCTGATGCTGTTCCGCGCCCGGCAGCGGCTGGCCGAGCGGCTCCGCGGCCACCGCGGCTCGACGCCGGCGCCGGGGCACGGACAGGAGGGATCGCGATGACCGCCCCCGAGTGCGCCCGCGAATCCGAGATCGTCGACGCGATTGCCGCCGGCGAATGGCCCGATGCGGCGCCGGAGGCCCTGCGCGCCCACGCCGCGTCCTGCCCGCTCTGCGCCGACCTGGCGCTCGCCGCCTCCGCGCTCCACGACGATGCGGCGATCGCGATCGGCGCGCCGATGGCGCTGCCGTCGTCCGGCCAGGTCTGGTGGCGGGCCGAGCTGCGGGCCCGGCACGACGCGGCGCGGCTGGCGCAGCGGCCCGTGCTGGCGGTCCAGGTCGTCGCCGCGGTGGTCTTCCTGGCGGCCGTCGTCACCGGCCTCCGCAGCCTGGCGCCCGACGCCTGGGCGTGGCTGGTGCAGACCACCGGCGCCGCCCGGGCGGGCGGCATCGGCTCGATGGACACCTGGACGGTGGCGCTCGTGCTGTCGCTCGGCTTGTGGCTGGTCCTGGGGCCGCTCGCGGTCTTCATGGTGCTGCGCGCCGACCGGCAGGGCGGTCGCTGTACGCGCGCCCTGCGCGCCGACTACCGCAGCGAAGGCGGGTATGACAAGCCGGTCCAGGGGCCGCTGAAGCGGTTGTGGTAACGTCGGAAATCATGCCGACGATCCACATTCCCACCCCGCTCCGGCCCTATGTCGACAAGCAGGAAAGTGTCGAAGTCGCCGGCAGTACGGTGCGCGAAGCGCTGGCGAACCTGACCTCGAGCTACGGCGACCTGCGCAAGCACCTCTACAACGACGAAGGCAAGCTGCGGAGCTTCGTCAACATCTACCTGAACGACGAAGACATCCGCTACCTGCAGAAGGAAGACACGGCGCTGCAGGCGAGCGACGCGTTGAGCATCATCCCGTCGGTGGCCGGCGGCGCTCCCGCCGCAACCGAAACCGAGCGCGAGCTGCCGACCCTGTCGGCGCAGGAGTACCAGCGCTACAGCCGGCACCTGATCCTGCCCGAGGTCGGCCTCGAGGGGCAGCGCAAGCTGAAGGCGGCCAAGGTGCTGTGCGTCGGCGCCGGCGGCCTCGGCTCGCCGGTGGCGCTCTACCTGGCCGCGGCCGGCGTCGGCACCATCGGCATCGTCGACTTCGACGTCGTCGACCTGTCCAACCTGCAGCGCCAGATCATCCACACGATGGCCGACATCGGCCGTCCGAAGCTCGAATCGGCGAAGAACAAGATCAACGCCATGAACCCGGAGGTCAACGTGCTGACCTACGGCGAGCCGCTGTCGTCGAAGAACGCGCTCGAGATCTTCAAGGGCTACGACGTCGTCCTCGACGGCACCGACAACTTCCCGACGCGCTACCTGGTGAACGACGCCTGCGTGCTGCTCGGCATGCCCAACGTCTACGGCTCGATCTTCCGCTTCGAGGGCCAGGCGTCGGTGTTCGGGGCGAAGGACGGCCCGTGCTACCGCTGCCTCTACCCGGAGCCGCCGCCGCCGGGGCTGGTCCCGAGCTGCGCCGAAGGCGGCGTCCTCGGCGTGCTGCCCGGCATCATCGGCATGATCCAGGCGACCGAGGCGGTGAAGATCATCCTCGGCATCGGCGAGCCGCTGATCGGCCGCTTCGTGATCTACGACGCGCTGAAGATGCGCTTCCGCGAGCTCAAGCTGCGCAAGGATCCGGAATGCCCGGTGTGCGGCACCAACCCGACCGTCAAGGAACTGATCGACTACGAGCAGTTCTGCGGCATGCCGGCCGCCGAGTCGTCGGTCTCGCCGATCGAGGCGCCGGCGCCGGGCACGACCCGGGCGTCCAGCGTCGGCCCCGGCGGCGTGCCCGAGATGACCGCCACGGAACTGAAGGCGTGGATGGACGAGAACCCGCGCCTGCAGGTCCTCGACGTCCGCGAGCCGTTCGAGGCGCAGATTTCGCGCATCGACGGCGCGACGCTCATCCCGCTGGGCGAACTGCAGAAGCGCTACACCGAGCTCGATCCGTCGCGCGATCTGGTGGTGCACTGCAAGATCGGCGGGCGCAGCGCCAAGGCCGTGTCGTTCCTGAAGGACCACGGTTTCCCGCAGGCGATCAACCTCAAGGGCGGGATTCTCGCCTGGAGCGACCAGGTCGACCCGTCTCAGCCGAAGTATTGAGGTGGGCGGCCGCGTCCCCTGGCGCGGCCGCCGCATCGCCCCCGAGGTAAGATAGGGGCGACCGTGCTGAGGCTTTCCAAGAAGACCGACTACGCCCTGATGGCGATGAAACATCTCGCCCTGCAGAGCGCTGCCGCGAGCCCGGGCTCGCCTTCGGGGGGCGCGGCCAGCGCCCGCGAGATCGCCGAGCACTACGACATCCCGATCGAGCTGCTCGCCAAGATCCTGCAGCGGCTGGCGCGGCGCGGCCTGCTGGCCTCGCATCAGGGCACGCGCGGCGGCTACAGCCTGGCCCGGCCGGCCACGGTGATTTCGGTGGCCGACGTGATCCAGGCCGTCGACGGGCCGCTGACCGTGACCGCCTGCTCGGTGCACGACCAGGGCTGCGGCCAATACTCGAAGTGCAACGTCCGCGATCCGCTGTGGCGCATCAAGGACCGCATCCTGACGTCGCTCGCCGCCTGCAGCCTCGACGAGATCGCGACCGACGTCCCGGTGACGGGCGCCGCCCCCGAGCTCCAGCCCGTCACCCTCTCGCGGCGCGCGCGCGAGTAGCGTCCGCCTGTCGCGTTCGCGCTTCACGCGCGGGCGCGGGCCGCCCATGGGGCTCCCTTACTTCGACGCCCACGCCACGACGCCCTGCGATCCGCGGGTGGTCGCGGCGATGCTGCCGTACTTCACCGAACGCTTCGGCAACGCGTCGAGCGCCCAGCATCCGTTCGGCTGGGCGGCGCGGGAAGCGGTCGAGCACGCGCGCGGCCAGGTCGCGGCGCTGATCGGGGCGCGACCTCGCGACATCGTCTTCACCAGCGGCGCCACCGAGTCGAACAACCTGGCCATTGCCGGGGCCGTGCGTGCGCTGCGGGGACGCGGGCGCCACGTCGTGACGCTGGCGACCGAGCACACCGCGGTGCTCGACGTCTGCGCGGCGCTCGAAGCCGACGGCGTCGCCGAGGTGACGCGGCTCGGCGTGGACGCCGGCGGCCTGGTCGATCCCGCGGCGGTCGAGGCCGCGATCCGCGCCGACACCGTGCTCGTCAGCGTGATGGCCGCCAACAACGAGATCGGCGTGCTGCAGCCGATCGCCGCGATCGGCGCCCTCGCCCGCGCTCGCGGCATCGCCTTCCACGTCGACGCGGCGCAGGCCGCCGGCAAGGTCGCGCTCGACGTCGAGGCGCTCGGCGCCGACCTGCTGTCGATCAGCGCCCACAAGTTCTACGGCCCCAAGGGGGTCGGCGCGCTCTACGTGCGACGCCGCGGGCCCGGTGGCGGACCTGCCGCCGCTGCACCATGGCGGCGGCCACGAACGCGGCCTGCGCTCCGGCACGCTGAACGTCCCCGGGATCGTCGGCTGCGGCGCCGCCGCGGCGATCGCGCGCGCGGAGATGGCCGCCGACGCTGCCCGCTCGGCGCCCTGCGCGATCGCCTGCTCGCCGGCCTGCAGGCTCGCATCGACGGCGTGCACCTGAACGGCGCCGCCTCGCCGCGCCTGCCGCACAACCTGAACGTCCGCGTCGATCGCGTCAACGGCCGCGAGCTGCTGCTGGCGCTGAGCGACCTGTCGCTGTCCTCGGGCGCCGCGTGCTGCACGGCCAGCGCCGAGCCGTCGCACGTGCTGAAGGCGATCGGCCTGTCCGACGAGGCCGCGCGCGCGTCGCTGCGCTTCGGCCTGATCCGCGGCACGACCGAAGCCGACGTCGATCACGTCGTCGAGACGATCGCCGGCGTCGTCGCGGCGCTGCGGCGGTAAACTCGGTCGATTCGACCGGAGGCACACCGACCATGCCCGACACCCCGATCGCCGTCCGCGACGAACGCCCGGGCGATCTCGCCGCCATCCGCGCCGTCAACGACGCCGCCTTCGATCAACCGCTCGAGGGGCGCATCGTCGACGCGCTCCGCGCGCACGGCGGCGGTGCGGCTGTCGCTGGTGGCGGAGGTCGACGGGCAGGTCGTCGGGCACATCCTGTTCAGCCCGGTGGCTCCGCCGGCGCCGAGGGGCTCGGCCTCGGCCCGATGGCGGTGACGCCGGACCAGCAGCGGCGCGGCGTCGGCGGCGCGCTGATCGAAGCGGCGCTGGCGCGGCTGCGCGCGTCCGGCTGCCCGTTCGTCGTGGTGCTCGGCCACCACGACTACTACACGCGCTTCGGCTTCGTGCCGGCCAGCCGCCACGGCCTGCGCTGCGAGTGGGACGTCCCCGACGAGGCCTTCATGGTCTACGTCGTCGACGCCGACGGCGACGTCGGGCGCCGCCGGCATGATCCGCTACCGGCCGGAATTCCTGATGGAAATGCCCGGCTGAGCCGCGACACACTTTCTTCACAGTCTCGCCACGGGCCTGCGACATCTGGCCCGTCCAACGCTTCAGGGGAGGGCGAGACATGAAGCGACGGCTACTTCTGATCACGACGACGGCGGTGCTGGCCACCACGGCAGCGCTGACCGCCTACTACCATGGCGGCGGCGACGGCGCGCCGGCGCTGACGACGGCCGTGGTGAGCCGCGGCGACGTGGTGCAGAGCGTGCAGGCGACAGGCACGCTCGAGGCGGTCACGACCGTCCAGGTCGGCAGCCAGGTGTCCGGCACCATCGCTTCGCTGCACGCCGACTACAACTCGCAGGTGCGCAAGGGCCAGGTGGTCGCCCGGCTGGAGCCGTCGGGGCTCCAGACCCAGGTCGAGCAGGCGCGCGCGTCATTGCTACGGCTGCAGGCCGACGCCGAGCGCTCGCGGGTCGCGCTCGAGGATGCGCGCGTCCAGCAGCGCCGGGCCGAGACGCTGAGCGGCCAGCAGTTGCTGCCGACCAGCGAGCTGGAGTCGGCCCGGGTCGCGACCCTCCAGGCCGAGGCGTCCTACAAGTCGGCGCAGGCGCAGATCGCCCAGTCGCGCGCCGCGCTCAACCAGGCCGTCGTGAACCTGGGCTACACGACCATCACCGCGCCGATCGACGGCACCGTCATCTCGCGCAACGTCGACGTCGGGCAGACGGTGGCGGCCAGCATGCAGGCGCCGGTGCTCTTCACCATCGCCCAGGACCTGCGCCACATGCAGGTCAACGCCAGCGTCGACGAGGCCGACATCGGCCGCATCGCCGCCGATCAGCGGGTGACCTTCCAGGTCGACGCCTACCCGGGCGAGCCGTTCACCGGCACCGTCCGGCAGGTGCGCCTGGCGCCGGTGGTCGACCAGAACGTCGTCAGCTACGTCACGGTGATCGACGTGCCGAACCCGGACCTGAAGCTGAAGCCGGGGATGACGGCGACCGTGGCCATCGAGCTGGCCCGCAGCGACGACGCGCTCAAGGTGCCGAACACGGCGCTGCGCTTCCGGCCCGATGCCGGGACGCTCGCCGCCTTCGGCCGGCAGCCGGCAACGGCGGATGCCCGCGGTGCCGGCCAGCCGGCCGCGACGACGGGCGGCCGATCCCGCGGTCAGCGCCAGGTCTGGGTGCTCGCCGGTGACACCCTGCGGCCGGTGCGCGTCGAGCTCGGCGTGAACGACGGCACCGCCACCGCCATCGTCGGCGGCGACCTGGAGGACGGCGCCCGCGTCGTGACCGGTGCCGCGTCGACCGCGGCCGTCGCGGCGTCGCCCTCGACGAGCGGCTCGCCGCTCGTGCCGCAGCGGCCGCGCCGCACCGGGAGCCAGCAGCGGTCGAGTGGGGGAGGTGCGCGATGACCCCGGTGATCGCCGTCCGCGACCTGACCAAGACCTACACGGTCGGCGACCTGAAGGTGCCGGCGCTGCGCGGCGTCACCCTCGACGTGGCGGCGGGCGACTTCGTGGCCCTGACCGGCCCGTCCGGCTCCGGCAAGTCGACGCTGATGCACCTGCTCGGCTGCCTCGATCGGCCGACGTCCGGGCAGTACGTGCTGAACGGCCAGGACGTGTCGTCGCTCGACAAGCGCGCCCTGGCCGCACGTCCGCAATCACGCCATCGGCTTCGTGTTCCAGGGCTTCAACCTGCTGTCGCGGACGAGCGCCCTGGAGAACGTCGAGCTGCCGATGCTCTACCGCCGCGGCGTCGGCGCCAAGGAACGGCGCGAGCGGGCGGCGGCGGCCCTGACGGCGGTCGGCCTGGGTGACCGCCTCGATCACCATCCGAACCAGCTGTCGGGCGGGCAGCAGCAGCGCGTCGCCATCGCCCGGGCGCTGGTCAACGAGCCGACGCTGCTCCTCGCCGACGAGCCGACCGGCAACCTCGACACGCGCACGAGCATCGAGGTCATGCAGATCTTCCAGTCGCTCAACGAGAAGGGCTTGACCATCGTGCTGGTCACGCACGAGCCCGACATCGCCGAGTACGGCACGCGGATCGTGTCGTTCCGCGACGGGCGCGTGCGGGCCGATCGGGTGGTCGAGGTGCGGCGCCGCGCCGAGCACGAACGCGTCGCGCTCGAGGCGAGCACCGCGGACGACGCGCGCGTCGCGTAGCGGCGGCCAAGGAACAGGCAGGATCACCATGTCTCTCTGGAACACGTTGTGGATCGCCGTCCGGGCCCTGAAGCGCAACGCCATGCGCACGGCCCTGACCGCCCTCGGCATGATCATCGGCGTGGCCGCGGTCATCGTGATGGTCGCGATCGGCAACGGCGCCAAGGCGTCGATCGAGACCCAGATCAAGAGCGCCGGCACCAACATCGTCACGGTGAACGCCGGGGCCGGCTTCGGTCCGGTCCGCGGCGGGCAAGGCGCGACCACCACGCTGACCGTCGAGGACGCCGAGGCGATCGGCCGTGACGTCGCCGGCGTCCGCGCGCTCTCGCCCAGCCTCAACACCCGCAGCCAGCTGATCTCCGAGCAGGCCAACTGGAACACCTCGGTGCAGGGCACCAGCGAGGCGCTGCCGGCGATCCGATCCTGGCCGATGCAGTACGGCCTCTTCTTCACCGCCGAGGACGTCGCGCGATCGGCCAAGGTCGTGGTGCTCGGCTCGGTGGCGCGCGATCAGCTCTTCGGGCCCGGCGCCGATCCGACCGGCGCCACCATCCGCCTGCGCAACCAGCCGTTCCGCGTGGTCGGCGTGCTGACCGGCAAGGGCCAGTCGTCGATGCCGGGGCAGGATCAGGACGACACGGCGATCATCCCCTACACGACGATGCAGAAGCGGGTGCTCGGCGTCCAGCACGTCTCGAGCATCACCATCTCGGCGGCGGACGGCGTCGACCAGGCGGCCATGACCGCGGCCATCGGGTCGCTGCTGCGGCAGCGCCACCGCATCCGGGCCGGCGCAGGACGACGACTTCTCGGTGCGGACGATGGAGGAGTTCTCGTCGATGCTGACCTCGACGACGACCACCATGACCTACCTCCTGGCCAGCATCGCCGCGGTCTCGCTGCTGGTCGGCGGCATCGGCATCATGAACATCATGCTGGTGTCGGTCACCGAGCGGACCCGCGAGATCGGCCTGCGCCTGTCGGTCGGCGCCCGCGACCTGGACGTCCTGCTCCAGTTCCTGGTCGAGGCGATCGTGCTGTCGCTGGTCGGCGGCGCCATCGGGGTTGCGGTCGGCTTCGGCGCCGCCTGGGCGGTGCGCGACCTGCTGCACTGGTCGACGCAGGTCACCCCGTCCGCCGTCAGCCTGTCGTTCGGCTGCGCCGCCGCCATCGGCATCTTCTTCGGCTTCTACCCGGCCCGGAAGGCGGCGTCGCTCGACCCGATCGAGGCGCTCCGCTTCGAGTGAATCCCGGCCGCGGACGGTTTTGTCCGGCGACTCGGCGCCCGACCCCCGCCATAATCAGGGCTGGAGAAAAGCCGCCGATGAAGCTGCCCCTGTTCGCTGCCCTGGTGCTGGCCGGTTGTGTGATGGTTCCGTCGGTGCCGGCGGGTCAACTCGCGGCCCCGGCGGCGCCGGCAGCCGAGCGCGGCAGCGGCTACCAGGGCATGGCGACCGGGCGGCGCGGCGCGGTCGCCAGTGCCGAGGCCAACGCCACCGACATCGGCATCGCGGTCCTGAAGCGCGGCGGCAACGCCGTGGACGCCGCGGTCGCCGTCGCCTTCGCGCTCGGCGTCACCCACCCGACCGCCGGCAACATCGGCGGCGGCGGGTTCATGGTCATCCGCCTGCCCGACGGCACCAGCACGGCGATCGACTATCGCGAGATGGCGCCGGCCGCGGCCAGCCGCGACATGTATCTGGACGCGGCCGGTACGCCGACACCGGACAGCCGCATCGGGCCGCGCGCCGCCGGCATCCCCGGCGTCGTCCGCGGCCTCGAGGCCGCGCATCGCAAGTTCGGCAAGCGGCCGTGGCGCGAGCTGGTCGGTCCGGCGGTCCGCCTCGCCCGGCAGGGCGTCGTCCTCGACACGTTCCACGCCGACGAGATGGCCGCGGTGACGCGGACGATGGCGGAGTACGCGGCCAGGGTGCCGGAGTCGAACCCCGCCCTCCGCGACGCCATGGCGGCGACGCTGCTCACCTTCCGCAAGGCCGACGGCACGCCGTACCGCGCCGGCGACACGTGGCGGCAGCCCGATCTCGCCGGCACGCTCGACGCGATCGCCGCGCGGCGGGGCCGACGCGTTCTACCGCGGGCCCGCTGGCCCGCACGGCTGGCGACGCGGGTCAGCGCCATGGGCGGCATCTGGACCGAGGCCGATCTCGGCAACTACGAGGCCGTCGAGCGCGAGCCGATCCGGTTCAGCTATCACGGACACGACATCATCACGATGCCGCCCCCGTCGGGCGGCGGCGTCACGATGCGGCAGATCCTGGCGGCGTCGGCGGCCCTGAACCTCGAGCGCCTGGACTGGGACTCGGTCGATCGGATCCACCTCTACGTCGAGGCGCTGCGGCGCATCTTCGCCGACAGCACGCAGCTCCTCGGCGATCCCGGCTTCGTGAAGATCCCGCTGACGACCATCCTCGACACCGGCTACATCCCGAAGCGCATGGCCGACATCGATCCGGGCAAGGCGACGCCGTCCACGTCGATCAAGGCCGGCGCGATCGCGCCGGAGCACCTCGAGACGACGCACTTCTCGGTCGTCGACGGCACGGGCATGGCCGTCGCCAACACCTTCACGCTGAACGGCGGCTTCGGCGCCAAGCTGCAGGTGCCGGGGACCGGCGTCACGCTCAACAACGAGATGGACGACTTCACCGCCAAGCCCGGCTCGCCGAACATGTTCGGGCTGGTGATGGGGGCGCAGAACGCGATCCAGCCGGGCAAGCGGATGCTGAGCAGCATGACGCCGACGATCGTCGCCAAGGACGGCAAGCTGCGCGCCGTCGTCGGCTCGCCGGGCGGCCCGACGATCATCACGACCGTGGCGCAGATCGTGATGCAGCTCGATCGATCACCAGCGCCCGCTGGTCGACGCCGTCGCAGCGCCGCGGGTGCATCATCAGTGGATGCCCGACGAGATCGTCTACGAGGAGGCGCTGCCGGCGGCGACGCTCGACGGCGCTGAAGGCGCCGCGGCCACGCCGTGCGCGCCCGCGCCCGCATCGGCGTCGCCAACTGCATCGAGGTCGATCCGAAGACGGGCGCGCTGATCGCCGTCGCCGACGTGAAGCGCGACGGCGGCAAGGCCTCGGCCTACTGATCGACAGCGGAGGCGCATGACCGGCCTGCTCCGACAAGCGATCGTCTTCGTCGTGCTGCTGGCGTCGGCCGCGGCGGTGTGGACGCTCGCCGAGCGCGGCCGGCCGCCGGTCGCCGAGGCCGGGTTCTGGTTCGAGCCGGTGACCTTCCGGTCGGCCCGCCTCGGTGGCGCGATGACCGCTGCCGACCGCGCGGCGATCGAGGCGCGTCGCGCGCGGCCGAGCTGACGCGGCCTTCGCCGGCCTGCCGGTCCGCATCTCCGCCCGGCGCGACGCGACCTATCGCGATCCGCGTGGTGCAGGCCGTCCACGATCCGCGGCTGCGCGGCCGCTGGGGCGTGGCCGGCGCATCGCACGCCGTGCCCGGCCTCGGCGGGCAAGGGCGAGGTCAGCTTCGATTTCCTCGCCGGCGGCGCCACGGCCACGTCACCCGAGCAGGCGGCGCGGACGCGAGATCGTCGCCGCCATCGGCCGCGGCATCGGCCGCACCGCCGTCCACGAGTTCACCCACCAGCTGCTGCCGCAGGCGCCAATCCACGACAGCCAGGACGTCCGCAGCTACGAGTACGACTCGGCGGCGCGCCGCGAGCAGTACTTCGGCGAGATGCGCTGGAACCTGGCCCGGCCGCTGCTCGAAGCGCGACTCTGCGCGCTTCTAGAGAACCCAGGCGCCGAACGCCAGGCAGAGCAGCGCGTTGGTCGTCGCCATCGTGAAGTCGTCGGTGCCGCGCGGCGAGTAGAGCTCGACCAGGCAGTTCGACAGCGCGATCACGAACGCCAGGCCGATCCACGGTCCGACCATCAGGCCGTTGGCGCCGATCAGCGCCAGGTTGACGGCGAGCGCGCCAGCGAAGCCGGCCACGACGCCGACGACCGACTTGCGATTGACGTCGCCGACGCCCCACACCTTGATGCTCTGCTTGCCGAACAGCGACCCGAAGATCTCGGCGAAGGCGTCGGTCGTGAGGTAGGACAGCCAGATCAGGCCGAAGATGACGGCGAACTGCTGCCGCGGGTAGACCGCCGCGAGCTGCAGGCTCAGCGGCACCATGATGAACTTGAACGCGGTCCACAGCGTGGTGATCAACAAGCAGTTGGCGCGTCCGAGGTAGCCGTCCATGACCCGCGTCTGCGGGCCGTAGAACGTCGCGCCGATGAAGCCGTTCAGGTAGAACACGCCGAGGAAGATCCAGCTGCCCATCACGCCTTCGAACAGGTTGTTGGCGGCGAAGGCCATGGCGAAGTCCGGCTTCGGATCGCGGAGCACCTCGGTGTAGAGGCCGTAGAGTCCGGCGAACGCGAGCAGGGCGAAGCGGCCGCGCCGGCCGACCATGTCGGCGATGCGGATCTTCCGCTCGGAGTACTTCGCGGTCAGGGCGCGCGACGTCGTAGGGCCGATCCATCCGGGACGAGAAAGCGTCGCGCCGCTCCGTCTTGTCGAAGCCGACCATCCACCGGAGCAGCGCCGCCTTGACGCCCCACCAGAAAAAGCCGGGGATCAGGTAGAAGCCCAGCACGGCCAGGCCGACGTTGATCAGCGCCTGGCCGGTGATGCGGTAATCGGCGAAGAAGAACCGGCTGTCGGTCGCCCAGGAGGCGAGCCAGAACAGCGTCAGGGCGGCGTTGAAGATCAACGCACCGCGGAAGATGCGGCGGGCGGTCACGACGCGCGGGTCGTCGGCGGCCGGCACGGCGCGCGCCGCGGAAGTGGCCAAGGGGGCGGAGATGGTCTGTTCCATGAGCGGATGAAGGCTGCGGCCGGCCAGCCCGGCAGTCGTGTAACGACAAGATGTCAGACGCATGACGGCCATGCAACGTTTCGTCGCTCAGTCAGACGTATCCCTCCGGGCCTTCCCGGCCTTTCGACCGGTCGGGGCTGCTAAACTGGGATGGCCATGATTCAGATCAGCGACAACGCCGATCGCCAGATTGTGAAGCTCGTCGGCAAGGAAGGGCTGCCGGCGACCGGCGGCCTCCGCGTGGGCGTCAAGGCGGGCGGCTGCTCGGGCCTCAGCTACGTCTTTGCCTGGGAGCCGGACGCCAAGCCGGGCGACCAGGTCATCGCCGGCACGCAGGGCTCCCGCGTCTTCGTCGACCCCAAGAGCTTCCGCTTCCTCGACGGCACGACCCTCGACTACGACACCAGCCTGATGAGCAAGGGCTTCGTCTTCGAGAATCCCCAGGCGAAGTCGACCTGCGGCTGCGGTACGTCCTTTTCCGTCTAACGAGCCCTCAGGCCGCCGTTCAGCGCGGCGGCGGCGGTGGCGGCAGCAAGCCGCGACCGCGGAGCCACGCTTCGAGGAGGCTGGGCCAGGCGTCCAGGGCGGCGTCGCCCAGGCCGAGCCCGCTGCCATGCCGGCCGGTGGCGAAGATGTGCATCTCGGCCGGCACCCCCGCCTTGTTCAGCGCCCGATAGAACGTCACGCTGGCGTCGACCGGCACCAGTTCGTCGTCGGTCGTCATGTAGATGAACGTCGGCGGGGTGTCCTTGGCGACGAGGCGCTCCGGCGCGTACTGCTCGAAGGTGCGCACTGGGCCGGATCGAGCTTCAGCACGCCGCAGTAGGCCAGCGCCTTCTGGTCATCGCGTTCAGCCACGGGTAGCCGAGCACCTGGAAGTCGGGCCGGCTGCTGACGCGATCGAGCGGATCGGCGGCGTCGGCGCGGCCGGCTTCCGGCATCGTCGACGCCATCGCGGTGAGGTGGCCGCCGGCCGAGAAGCCCATCATGCCGATGCGATCCGGCGCGATCTCGAAGGCCGCGGCGTGCGCGCGGACGAACCGCATCGCCCGACGGGCGTCGACGAGCGGCGTCGGGTACAGGTAGCGGCTGCCCAAGCGGTACTTCAGGACGAACGCCGTCACGCCGCGGGCCGTGAACCAGTCGGCCACCTGCCGGCCTTCGAGGTTCGCGGCGAGGCCGCGATAGGCGCCGCCCGGCGCGATGACGATGGCGGTGCCGTTGCCCGAGCGCGGCTGGACCCGGAACACCGTGAGCGTCGGCACGTCCGCGTCTTCCGAGCCCTGCGCGCCCGGCGCCTCGCCCTCCCACAAGCGATAGGTCGCCATGCCGAGGAAGGCATCCGAGGATCGCGGCGCCGGCGCGGATGGCGCCGCCGTCTGGGCCGACGCCGAGGCGGCGCATCACCGACAGACCGAGCAGGGCGGCGACGCGGAGCGGTGGCAGCGGCCGAGCACCAGTCGGCCCGGCGGTGCCAGCTCTCGCGCGCCGGGGCGGCCGGCTTGACCTTGCCGCGGAGCTCCTCGGCGCGGGCGAGGACGTCCGCACCGGGGACGATGATCGTGCCGCCGTCGACGGCGGTGCTCAACCCGGCGAAGCGTCCGTCGACGGCCCACACGGCAGCGCCCGGCGGCAGGTCGATCGTTTCGCCCGGCTCCAGCCACGGGGTGCGGATCTCGAGTTTCGGCCCGACGCTCACGGCGCCCAGCACGAAGCCGGGCGCGACCGGCGCCGCCGCGAGCTTCGGCGCCGGTTCGCGTCGGCCCGACACCCGCAGCAGGGCGTACAGGCCGCTGTCGTCGGTCGCGACGACCGGCGCCGGCAGCCAGCCGTCGTAGAGGGTCACGTCGTAGCTGGTCGGGACCGGATCGACGTCCGGCACGGAGACGATCGCCAGGTCGTCGCTCACCCGGATGCCGGTCAGGTGGGTCACCTTGACCCCGTCCCGGGCCGCTCCGGTCGTCTTGTCGCCCGCCGCCGGCTGCGACTCGCCGGGCGTCCTGACGCGCACCACCGCGGTGTTCAGGAGCGGCAGGATCTTGTCCAGGCTCATGGTCAGCGCGTGTGGGCTGCCGGCCCGAGTCCTGGGCGGTGGCGGGAGCGGCGCTGCCGGCGAGGATGGCGACGACGGCGGCAGCCAGGGCGGCGACGGTCTGGGCGGACGGGCGCGGCATTTCCCTATCCTAGCGCCGCCGGGCGCAGGCGCGGCGCCCCCGGCGGTTTGCCGGTCCCGGCCCCCTGTGACAAGATCGGAGGTTGGGAATGGCTACGAAGATCACGTTGCGCACAGCCCCGACTCCGACGACGCCTTCATGTTCTACGGCTTCGCCTGCGGAGCGGTGGACACCGAAGGACTCGAGATCGCCCAGGTCCTGTCCGACATCGAGACGCTGAACCGGGCCGCCGTGACCGGCACCTACGAGGTGACCGCCGCGTCGTTCCACGCGTTCGCGCACCTCTCGGACAAGTACGCGCTGCTGCCGCACGGCGCCAGCATGGGCGACAACTACGGCCCGATGGTCGTGGTCCGGCAGGACGGCCCGAAGACGCTCGACGGCGTCACCGTCGCGATCCCTGGCCTCTGGACCAGCGCCTGGCTGGCGCTGCAGATGTATCAGCCGGGCCTGAAGTACGTCGTGCTGCCGTTCGACGAGATCCTCGAAGCGGTCCGCGACGGCAAGGTCGACGCCGGCCTGCTGATTCACGAAGGCCAGCTCACCTACGGCGACGAAGGGCTGCGCCTCGTCGTCGATCTCGGCGTCTGGTGGTTCGAGCGCACCGGCGGCCTGCCGCTGCCGCTCGGCGGCAACCTGATTCGCCGCGACCTCGGTCCGGCGATGATGAAGAAGACGTCGCGGATGCTGCACGCGTCGATCGCGCACGCGCTGACGCACCGCGCCGAGGCCCTCGAGTACGCCAAGACCTACGGCCGCGGCCTCGCCGACGCGCAGATCGACACGTTCGTCGGGATGTACGTCAACGACCTGACGCTCGACTACGGCGAGCGCGGCCGGACGGCGGTGCGCCGCTTCTTCGACGAGGCGTGGGAGAAGCGGCTGGTGCCGGCGCCGGTCAACGTCGAGTTCGTCGGCGCCAACGACTGAGGCAGGCGGAGCACGACGATGCGCGCGAGGATCGACCGCGCCGGACTGGGCGACATCGCCGACAAGGTCGACGCGGGCGTCCGCCTCGACCTCGCCGACGGCGTCCGCCTGTTCGAGGCGCCGGACCTGCTCGCCGTCGGCGCGCTGGCCAACCGCGAGCGCGAGAAGCGGCACGGCGGACGCACCTTCTACAACTACAACCTGCGCCTCGAGCCGACCAACGTCTGCGAGGCGAGCTGCCTGTTCTGCTCGTTCGCGCGGCTGAAGGAAGGCTCGCCGGGCGCCTACACGATGACGCTCGAGCAGGCCTGGCAGAAGCTGCGCGAGCGCGGCGATCAGCCGCTCACCGAGATCCACATCGTCAACGGCCTGCATCCGGGCCTGCCGTTCTCGTACTACGAGGAGCTGCTGGCCGGCTTCAAGCGCATCAAGCCGGACGTGCACCTGAAGGGGTTCACGGCGGTCGAGATCGCGTTCTTCGCCGACACGTTCGGCAAGACCGACGAGCAGGTGCTCGTCGAGCTGCGCGCGGCGGGGCTCGATTCGCTGCCCGGCGGCGGCGCCGAAGTGTTCGCCGAGCGCGTCCGCAAGAAGATCTGCCACGACAAGGCGGATGGCGAGCGCTGGCTGTCGATCCACCGCATCGCGCACACGCTGGGCATGCGGTCGAACGTGACCATGCTCTACGGGCACATCGAGACGCTCGAGGAGCGCGTCGACCACATGCTCCGGGCGCGCGCGCTGCAGGACGAGACCGGCGGCTTCCAGGCGTTCATTCCGCTGGCGTTCCACCCCGACAACAACCAGATGCGCAAGCTGCCGGCGCCCACCGCCGCGGACACGCTGCGCGTCCACGCCGTCGCCCGCCTGATGCTGGACAACATCCCGCACATCAAGGCGTTCTGGATCGCGACCGGCGTCAGCGTGGCCCAGGCCGCGCTGTGGTTCGGTGCGGACGACCTGGACGGCACCGTGCAGGAAGAGCGGATCTACCACATGGCCGGGTCGGATACGCCCGAGATCATGACGACTACCGCGATTCGCCGCCTGATCTCCCGGGCCGGCCGCGAGCCGCACGAGCGCGACACCCTCTACAACCTCGTCGCCAGCTAGGAGCCCGGGACGACTCCGGAGTCGTCCGACGGCTACGCCTCCGGACGACTCGCGGAGCTCGTGGCCGCTGGCTGCACAATCGATCCATGGGTACGGTCGACGCGCTGACGACAGTACGAGAACGAGCACATCGGCGAGCGCCAGGCGCTGCCGAAGCGCTACCTCGGCCTGTCGGTCGAGGAGATGGACCGGCGGATCGCCGCGGCGCGGGCCATTCTCGGCAAGCGGCTGGTCGTCCTCGGCCACCACTACCAGCGCGACGAGGTCATCAAGTTCGCCGACTACATCGGCGACTCGTGGAAGCTGTCGAAGCGCATCAGCCAGCACCAGGACGCCGAGTTCATCATCTTCTGCGGCGTCCACTTCATGGCCGAGAGCGCGGACATCCTGGCCGCGCCGCATCAGCAGGTGATCCTGCCCGACCTCGCCGCCGGCTGCTCGATGGCCGACATGGCCGAGCCCGAGCAGCTCGAGATGGCGTGGAAGGATCTCGAAGCGGTCGGCGTCGCCTCGACGGTGATCCCGGTCACCTACATCAACTCCGCGGCCAGCATCAAAGCCTTCGTCGGCGAGCACGGCGGCGTCGTCTGCACCTCGGGCAACGCCAAGGCGACGCTCGAGTGGGCCTGGGCCCGCGGCGAGAAGATCATCTTCCTGCCCGACCAGCACCTCGGACGCAACACCGCCTACAAGATGGGCGTGCCGCTCGACGTGATGCCGGTGTGGGATCCGCACGAGCCGTTCGGCGGCCTCGACGCGGAGACGATCAAGCGCGCCCGCATGCTGCTGTGGAAGGGCCACTGCTCGGTCCACACCCGCTTCAGCGTCCGTCAGATCGAGAACGTGCGGAAGCAGCACCCGACGGCCAAGGTGATCGTGCACCCCGAGACGCCGTGGGAGGTCGTGCAGGCCGCCGACGAAGCCGGGTCGACCGAGTTCATCCTCAAGACCGTGCGCGAGAGCCCGCCCGGTTCGGTGTGGGCCATCGGAACCGAAGTGCATCTCGTCAACCGGCTCGCCCGCGAGGTCGCACCGGACCGCACCGTGCTGACGCTCGACCAGTTCGGGTGCCTGTGCTCGACGATGTTCCGCGTCTCCCCGAACCACCTGCTGTGGATCATGGAGGAGCTGGTCGCCGGGCGGGTCCACAACGTCGTCGAGGTTCCGGAGCGCGTGAAGCACTGGTCGAAGGTCGCGCTCGATCGCATGCTCACGATCATCTATGGGCTCGACGGCATGCAGCCAAGCCACGCGGACTCGAGCGTCGCCACGCCGAGCAGTTCTGCGACGCGGCCGATCGTCGAGGCCTACGCCTCGAGACCGCCCTACCCGGCCGCCCTCGATCCGCTGTTCATCGAGCTGGCCGGCGGCCCCGAGGCCCACCTGCTCGATCTGGGCTGCGGGACCGGCGAGCTGACGCGACGCCTGGCGCCACAGCTTCGGGCCATCACCGCCGTCGATCAGTCCGAGCGCATGATCGCGCGCGCCCGCAGCCTGCCCGGCGGCGCCGCGGCCAACGTCACCTGGCTGGTCGGCAGTGTCGAAGACGTCGCGCTGACCGGGCCGTTCACGTCCGCCCTCGCCGCCCAGAGCTTCCACTGGTTCGACTGGGCCGTGCTGGTGCGCCGCCTCACCGAGTGGCTGCCGACGTGCCGGCTGATCATCGCCGATCGAAAAGAGGCGCGGGCGCCGTGGTCGGACGCGCTGACGGACGCTGTACCGGCGGTTCTCGACCAACCAGGACTTCGAGGCCTTCGACGTCGTCGACGAGCTGATCGCGCGCCGCTACCTGACCGTGCAGGGACGGCTGGCGCCGCGGCCGGATCCGTTCCCGCAGTCGATCGACGACTACGTCACGTCGCTCCACTCGCAGAACGGCTTCTCGCGCGATCGCATGTCCGCGGCGGCCGCGAGCGCGTTCGACGCCGCCGTGCGCGAGGCCGTGACGCCCCACGCACGGGACGGCGTGCTGACGCTGCCCATCGCCACGCGCGTGGTGTGGGGCCGCGTCGAGTCCGCCGCCCAGGCCTGATCGCGCGCCAGCCTAGTGCGCGTCCTGCATGGCGATGCGAGGCTCGATCCGGGCCGCGCGGCGCGCCGGCAGCCATGCCGCAAGCGACGCGACGGCCCCCAGCAGCAGCACGGTCGCCGCCAGGATCGCGGGATCGGACGGTGCGACGCCGAACGCCAGGGCGCCGAGCCAGCGACCAAGGAGGAGCGCGCCGCCGAGCCCGGCGGCGACGCCGAGGCCGACGACGAGCACCGCCTGCCGCATCACGAGCGTCCGCACCTGCGCCGCGGTCGCGCCGAGCGCCATGCGGATACCGATCTCCGGCGTGCGCTGGGTGACCGCGTAGCTGAGGACGCCATAGAGCCCGACGATCGCCAGCGCCAGCGATACGACCGCGAACGCCGCCATCAGCACCAGCGCGAACCGCTCGCGGCCGGCGCCGCGGCCGACGACGTCGGCCAGCGGTGTCGGGCGGTGGACGACGAGCTCGGGGTCCATGCCGCGCACCACGTCTCGCACGGCCGCCAGCACCTCGGTCGTCGAGCGATCGGACGCGACGACCTGCGTCAGCGCCCAGTTGCGGTTGTCCGCGTACTGCCGGTGGGCGCGATACACGATCATGGTCGGCGTGCCATAGACGTCCAAGCGCGACGTCGCCGACGACGCCGACGATCGGCATCTCCTGGCCGTTGCCGGCGATTCGCTGACCGACGACCGCGTCGAGCGGCAGACCGGGGAAGGCCGTGCGCGCGAAGTTGGCGCTGATCACGGCGCGCATGGGCTCGCCGGCCGTGTCGCGGGCGTCGAAGACGCGACCGGCGAGCACGGGGATGCCGAGCGCGGCGAAGGCGTGGCCAGACACGAACCGCTGCTGCAACCGGAAGCGTGCCCGGTCGAGCGGCGTGCCGGCCAGCGGTCCCGATCGGATCTGCGTGTTCCAGGGGTGGAAGTTGCCCGTCGCCGGCAGGCGCGAGATGCCGCCGGCTGCGCGCACGCCGGGGATGGCTTCGAAGCGCCGGGCGATGTCCTCCTGGAACGTCGGCACGGCGCGGCGCGTCGTAGCGCGCAGTCGGCAGGTGCACCTCCAGCGCCAGCGCGCGATCGAAGCGGAAGCCGAGATCGACCTGGTGGAGGCGCGAGAAGCCGGCCAGCAGGATCGCCGCGCCCGCGAGCAGCGTGAAGCGCGAGCGCCACCTGCGCCGCGGCCAGCCCGCCGCGCAGCCGCGCCAGCCCGCGGCCGCCCGTCGCCGAGCGCGACTGCTGCCGCAGCGACTGCACCGGCGCCGCCCCGGCGAGGCGGAGCACCGGCAGGGTGCCGAAAGCCACGGCGGTCAGGCCGGTCGCGGCGAGCGCGAACAGCAGGACGGTCCCGTCGATGCCGACATCGTCCAGACGTGGCAACGCCTCGCGGCCGAGGCGCTGCAGCACGCGGATGCCGGCGCCGGCGACCGCGAGGCCGAACAGTCCGCCCAGGCCGGCGAGCAGGAGCGTCTCGGCCAGGAGCTGGCGCGCCAGGCGCGCGCGGCCGGAGCCGAGCGTCGCGCGCACCGCGAACTCGTGCACGCGGCCCGTGGCCCGCACCAGCGCGAGATTGGCGACGTTCACGCACGCGATGAGGAGCACCAGCGCGACCGCCGCGAACACCAGCTGCAGCGGGCCCCGCGCCCGCGCCACCAGCTCCTCGTGCAGCGGCACCGCGACGATCGCGTACGCTGTCGGCGGCCGGCCAGCGCGCGCGCAGCGGCTCGTCCAGCGTGGCGAGCTCGGCCGTCGCCCGCTCGAGCGAGACGCCGTCGCGCAGGCGGCCGATGGCGGTCAGCGAGTAGTTCTCCTCGTAGGTGTCGCGGGCCAGCGGATACGGCGTCCACAGCGCGACGTCCGGCGCGAACGGATCGACGAAGCCCGGTGCCGTGACGCCGGCGATCTCATAGGCCTCGGCACTGAGGCGGACGGTGGAGCCGACCACGGCGGGATCCGCGGCGAAGTGGGCGCGCCACACGCTGTCGCTGAGGACCACGCGCTGCGTGCCGGCGCCGGCTTCGTCGTCGCGGCTGAAGCCACGGCCGAGCGCCAGCGACGCGCCCAGCGTCTCGAAGTAGCCGCTCGACACGCGCAGCACCCGCAGCCGCTCGACGCCGCGCCGGCCGGCGAGGTCGACACCCGTTTCCGCGTAGTGCGCCAGCGCCGCCAGCTCCTCGAACGAGCCGGCGTGGTCGCGGACGAAGGAGAAGTGCGTGGCCGCCAGCACGCTTCGCGTGTCCGCGCGGCCGGGCTGCTGCTGGTGCAGCCGGACGAGGCGACCGGGCTCCTGGTAGGGCAGCGGCGCGAGCAGGACGGCGTCGACGACGCTGAAGACGGCGGTCGCTCCGCCGATGCCCAGGCCGAGCGTCACCGCCACCGCGGCGGCGTAGCCGGGGCTTCGGCGCACCTGGCGGACGGCGTCGCGCACGTCGCCGGCGAGGCGTTCGATCCAGCCGATGCCGTTCATGTCGTGAACCTCCTGCCGCACGCCGAGCACGCTGCCGAACTGACGCCGCGCCGCCAGCCACGCCGCGTCTGGCGTCAGGCCCTGGCCGACGTAGCGGGCCGTCAGCAGCTCGAGATGCGGCGTCGATCTCGAGACGCACGTCGTCGTCGAGTCGACGGCGGGCGAGCGCGAACGCCAGCCGTGAGACGCCCACGCGGAGTCGCGTCCACATGTCACGCCTGCTCCGCGCCGCGCAGGCGCGCGATGACGCCGGCCAGCCGATCCCAGGACTCGACCTCGCGGGCCAGCTGCTTCCGGCCGGTGGCGGTGATGGCGTAGAACTTGGCCCGGCGATTGGCCTCCGACGCGCCCCACGTCGCCGAGATCCAGCGCTGGTGCTGCAGCCGCAGCAGCGACTGGTAGACCGTGCCTTCGTTCAGCGTGAGGATGTCTTCGCTGACCTGCTCGATGCGCCGGGCGATGCCGTAGCCGTGCTGCGGGCCCATGCTGTCGAGGGTCTGCAGGATCATCAGGTCGAGCGTGCCCTGCAGCACCTCGAGCTTCGACGCCGGCGACGTGCGACCTTTGGCCATCGCACACGAGCCTAGCAGGTCACCTGTGCGATGTCCATAGGTCGGCCCGGGGCCGCTATCGCTCGAGGGCGGCGGCGGCCTTCTCGATCTCGGCGGCGTAGGCCTCGATCGTCGCGGCGACCTTCGGGATCTGCGCGACCGCCTCGGCGAAGTCGCGCTCCTCGATCGCTTCCCGCACCGCCGGCAGCGTCTTGACGCCGTAGCCGGTGTAGAACCCCGGCGCGTAGATCTGGTGCCGGAACCACGGGCGGCGAGGCAGGCCGGCCTCCCGGGTCAAGGCGCGCTCCGCGGTCAGCAGGACGCCGTTGGCTGCCGCGAGTCCCGGCGTGCCGCTGCCAGCCGCGACCGCGGCGCCGGCCTTGGCGTCGTAGCGGCGTGCCGCCACCGTGAGCCGATCGACGGCGTTGGTGATCGGCGCGAAGTCGAAGGCCGGCACCGGCGTGCGCTTCTTCGGCGCGGCGACCTTGTCGGCCGGATTCGCGGCCAGCGCGAACACGCCGTCGTCGATGCGCCGGTTGTGCTCGGTGGTCTCCGTGCGCATCGTGTCGGCGAGCCGCTGGACGTCGGCGGCGTAGCCCTTGATCCGGCCGGCCGCGCGCGTGAACTCGAAGGGCAGCAGGTCGGCGTCGGCCAGCCGCAGCACGGCGCGCCCGGCGACCTGGGCCAGCGCCATGCCGTAGGCGTAGTCGGGATCCATGAACCGCTCGAAGTGCGCGATCGAGTCGTAGACCGAGTGGTACTGGCCGTATTCGCCTTCGCCGCCGAAGCCGATGTTGAGCGAGGCGATGCCGAGGTGCTGCAGGAACGGGCTGTAGTCGGAGCCCGAGCCGAGCGCCTCGATCTCGAAGAGCCGCGTGTCGCGGGCCGCCAGCCGCTGATCGTTGCTGCCGTTCAGGATGGCGTTGGCCAGCATCCGATCGCCGACCGTGCCGCCCTTCTTCGGCTCCGGCACGGCCTGGGCGATCTCGTTGGCGAAGCGCTCGAGGCTGTGCGAGCCGCCGATGCCGAGCAGGCCGCGCGAGTTGGTGTCGGAGTTGATGTAGGCGACGGCCTTGGCGCGAGAGCGCCTCGGCGTGATCCTCGACCCACTCGGTCGAGCCGAGCAGCGCCTGCTCCTCGCCGTCCCAGGCGGCGAACACCAGCGTGCGCTTCGGCTTCCAGCCGGCCTTGACCAGCACGCCGATGGCGCGCGCTTCTTCCATCACCGCGACCATGCCGCTGACCGGATCGGTCGCGCCGTTGACCCAGGCGTCGTGATGGTTGCCGCGGACGATCCACTGGTCGGGCAGCTCGCTGCCCTTGCAGCGTGGCGATGACGTTGTAGGCCGGCGCCAGCTTCCAGTCGAACTGCAGCTGCAGGTGGACGCGGGCCGGGCCGGGGCCGATGTGGTAGGTGAGCGGCAAGGCGCCGCGCCAGGTCGTCGGGCGCCGCCGGGCCGCCGAGGGCGCGCAGCAGCGGCTGCGCATCGGCGTAGGAGATCGGCAGCACCGGGATCTTCATCAGCGTCGCGCGCCTCCTTGAACGGCGGGCGCTTGGCGTCCTTCGTCGCGCGCGACGCCGGGCGTCAGCGGATCGCCCGGATACATCGGCATGTCCATCACCGAGCCGCGCTGCGCGGCGCTGTCGCTGCGCCAGCCGCCCTTGGGATAGACGTCGCCCTGGAAGTAGCCGTCCTCGCGCGGATCCGAGTAGATCAGGCAGCCGACCGCGCCGTGCTCGGCGGCGACCTTCGGCTTGATGCCGCGCCACGAGCCGCCGTAGCGGGCGATGACGATCTTGCCCTTGCACGTCGATGCCGCGGCGCTCGAGCTCCTCGTAGTCGGCCGGGACGCCGTAGTTGACGTAGACCAGCTCGGCCGGTGACGTCGCCGTCGGCCGAGTAGACGTTGAACGGCGGCAGCGCCTCGGCGGTCTGGCTGGAGGTCGCGTCTTCCTTGAGCGGCGGCTCGGTCAGCGAGGCGACGAACTTCGTCGGCGCGACGAGCTCGAGCTTGCGCAGCGTCGGCGTCGGGAAGAGCACCTGGTAGTCGGTGATCTCGACCTCGTAGCCCCAGGAGCGGAACAGCCCGGCGATGAACTCGGCGTTCTCCTTGCCGTAGGGCGAGCCGAGGTGGTGCGGTCGGGCCGCGATCCGGCGCATCCAGGCGCGCAGGTTGTCGGCCTTCAGCTCGCCGTCGAAACGCCTCTCGAGGTCGAGTTGCCCGGCGCGGCGGGCCGGCGCGAAGCCGGACAGGGTCGGGCCCCTCTCGAGCGGCGGAGCGGCGGCCGGCTGCTGGGCGGACGGGCTGGCGGCGAGCGTCAGCGTCAACAGGCCGGCCATGAAGGCACGTGGAAACATGGGCGTCAGTATAAGATCGGGCCTTTGCGGGGTGCGCTGAAGGCCGTCGTGGTCGGTCGCGCCTCCGCCCAGCGCTCCCGGTGCGATCCCGGGACGCGATCACGAGATCCGATCAAGGAGTCGTTGCCCCATGGCGCACCAGCTTCCCAGCCTGCCGTACGCGTTCGACGCGCTCGAGCCGCACATCGACGCGCAGACGATGCAGATCCACCACGGCAAGCATCACCAGGCCTACATCAACAACCTCAACGCCGCGCTCGAGGCGCATCCCGACCTGCAGTCGAAGAGCGTCGAGGACCTGATCAAGGACCTGAACGCGCTGCCCGAGGCCATCCGCACCGCCGTCCGCAACAACGGCGGCGGACACGCCAACCACACGCTGTTCTGGACGCTGCTGGCGCCGAACGGCGGCGGCGCGCCGACCGGCAAGGCCGCCGAGGCGATCACCGGCGCCTTCGGCAGCTTCGACACGTTCAAGGAGCAGTTCGCCAAGGCCGCGACCACCCGGTTCGGCAGCGGCTGGGCGTGGCTCGTGTCGTCGTCGGGCAAGCTGGCCATCGAGAGCACGGCCAACCAGGACAGCCCGATCATGGAAGGCAAGACGCCGCTCCTCGGCCTCGACGTGTGGGAGCACGCCTACTACCTGAAGTACCAGAACCGCCGCCCCGACTACATCGCCGCCTTCTGGAACGTCGTCAACTGGGAGGAACGGTCGAACGAGCACCGGGCCTCTGAGCGCTACTCGTAGCCCACGACCTCGACGTCGGATCCGGCGTCGAGGCGGGCTACGCCCACCGGGATTTCCACGTAGCCGTCCGCCTGCGACAGGCTGGTGATCTCCCCGGATCCCTTGAAGGTCGGCACCGCCAGCTCGCCCTCGATCCGGACCGGCAGGAACTGATGCCGGTTCGCCGGCGAGCCGACCGCGCTCGCCAGTCGACGCCGGACCCGCGGCGGATCGAGCGGCGGCAGGCCGGCCAGCTGGCGCAGCGCCGGCACCAGCAGCACGTGCGCGTTGCGACAGGCACGACGTCGGGTTGCCCGGCATCCCGAACACCAGCTGCGTGCCGATCCGCGCGAACAGCGTCGGCTTGCCCGGCTTGACGGCGATGCCGTGGAAGATCACCTCGCCGCGCGCGGCCACCGCGTCGATGACGACGTCGCGCTCGCCGACCGAGCTGCCGCCGCCGAGCACGACGATGTCGGCGCCCTTCGCCGCGTCGAGCGCCGTCGTGGTCGCCTCGATCGTGTCCGGCACCGGGGCGTGCCGCTCGGCGACCCCGCCGTGCCGCGCCACCAGCGCCGCCACCGTGAACGAGTTGACGTCGTAGACCGAGGCCAGCGGCAGCGGCTGTCCCCTGCCGCACCACTTCGTTGCCGGTCGGGAAGATGGCGACGATCGGCTTGCCCATCACCGATACCTGGTCGCGGCCGATCGCCGCCAGCGCGCCGATGCGGCTGGGCGTCGATCGCCTGGCCGGCGCGCAGCACCTGCGTCGTTCGCGCGCATGTCCGAGCCGCGGCGGATGACGTGCTGGCCGGCCCGCGCCTCGACCAGCATCAGCACCTGCTCGCCGGAATCGAGCCACGCCGGCGCCGGCCAGTCCGCCGATCCCGGGCGCCCGGTATCCTCGACCATCACCACGGCATCGGCGCCGTCGGGGATCGGCGCGCCGGTCGCGATCTCCACGCAATCGCCGGGCGACAGCGTGCCCGCGAACGGCTCGGCGGTGTAGGCGCGGCCGATCAGGCGCAGCACCGTCGGCGTCCCGCGCGTCGCGCCGGCCAGGTCGGCGGCGCGCACCGCGTAGCCGTCCATCGCCGAGCGATCGAACGGCGGCTGATCCATCGGCGCGACGACGTCCTCGGCCAGGACGCGGCCGTCGGCCATGTCGAGCGCGATCGTCTCGTGCCGTGTCACCGCGGTGATCGCCTCGCGGATCAGGCGGCGCGCCTCGTCGATGCGGATGGTGTCGGCGAACGGTCGCATGCTCACCGCGTCGCTTCCCGCACGAGATGTCCCAGCTCCGGCAGCAGCAGCTTCTCCATCGCCAGTCGCACCGCGTGCTCGGAGCCCGGCAGGCACACGAGGATGGCCCGGCCGACGCGCCCGGCGCAGGCGCGCGACAGCATCGCCGCGGCGCCGATCTCCTGGTAGCTGAGCATCCGGAACAGCTCGCCGAAGCCCGGGAGCGGCTTCTCGATGATGGCGGTCGCCACCTCGAACGTGCCGTCGCGGGCCGAGATGCCGGTTCCGCCGGTCGTGATCAGGATGCGCGCGTCGTCCGCCGCCACGTGGCGTCTCGATCCAGAAGCGGACCTCCGCCGGCTCGTCGCGGCACGATCGTCCTGCTCGTGACGACGTGCCCGGCCGCCTCGAGCAGCGCGACGATGGCCGCGCCGCCCGTGTCGGTGGCCTCGGTGCGGGTGTCGCTGATCGTCAGGACCGCGCAGCGGATCGCCGCCGGCGCCTGGGCGCGATGTTCGGTGTGGCTCATGCAGGGCGGGGCGGACCCGCGTAGAATCGGCCCCGTGCCGACAGCTTATCGCGAGCCGGTCGCATGACCGACCGGGCAACGGCCGATTCGCCGCCGCCCGTCGCGGTGCCACGCTGCGCGAACTGCGCCGCCGTGCTGGTCGGGCCGTTCTGTGCCGCCTGCGGGCAGGCCGTCAAGCCGCTCGATCCGCCGCTCCGGCACTTCGCCAGGGAGTTCACCCAGGAGCTGCTCGACGTCGACGGCCGGGTGCCGCGTTCGTTCCGGTATCTCTTCCTGTCGCCGGGCTTCCTGACCCGGGAGTATCTCGCCGGGCGACGCGTGCCGTGGCTCTCGCCGCTCAAGCTGTATCTGCTCGTCAGCGTCGCCATGTTCGGCGTGCTGGCGATGGTCCACGACCCCGGTGGCGTCGCGTTGACGTTCACCGGCGACAGCCGTGAGGTGACCGAGCGCGTCCGCTCGTTCGGCTTCGCCACCGAGGCGGAGATGCGGGCCGCCATCGATGCCGCGCGCTATGCCTGGATGCCGCGCGTGATGTTCCTGCTGGTGCCGCTCTTCGCGGGGCTGGTCGCGATGGTGCGTCGCCGCGCCGGCCGTGGCTTCCCCGCGCACTTCGTCTTTGCGCTCGAGGTTCACGCCGCCGCGTTCGGGGTGCTGGCGCTGACGAAGGCGCTGATGTACGTCTCGCCGCCGCTGCCCGCCAAGGCGCTCGATGTGCTGGGCGACGTCTACATCGTCGGCTACATCTTCCTGGCGTTGCGGACCGTCTACGGTGGCCCCCGTCGGAAGGCGGCGTTGGACACCGCAATCGTGCTGGTCATCTACGTGGCGGCGACCCTCGCGGCGACGGCCGCCATCGTCGGCGCCACGGTGTTCGGACGCCATCCGCTGCCGGCGCTCGCCCCGGCCAGGCCTGGCGGCGCAACACCGGCGCCAGGCGGGACGGAGCGGTGAAGTCGGGGTGGCGGCGCCGGCGCGGGCCGTTGTATAGTTGAACGTTCCGGCCGGGCCCTTGGGCGCAGTCGGGAAGCAAGTCCGTCGAAGCGCGCCCATAGCTCAGCTGGATAGAGCGTCTGGCTACGAACCAGGAGGTCGCACGTTCGAGTCGTGCTGGGCGCACCATCGACGGAACCGCGTTGACCGAGTCTGAATCCGATATCTCGTTCATGCGCGAGGCCTTACGCGAGGCTGAGCGCGCTGCCGGGAGCGGGGAAGTGCCGGTCGGCGCCGTCGTCGTGCACGGCTCGGAGATCGTCGGTCGCGGGCGCAATCAGCCCATCACGACCGACGGATCCGACCGCACACGCAGAAGTGGTTGCACTGCGTGACGCGGCCCGGACCCTGGGCAACTATCGGCTGACTGGTGTCAGGCTCTACGTCACCGTCGAGCCGTGCATGATGTGCGTCGGGGCGCTGGTCCACGCGCGCGTCGGCACGCTGCTCTTCGGGACCCGGGAGCCGAAAGCCGGCGCGGTCGTCTCGAGCCAGCAGGCCCTGGATCACTCGGCGCTGAACCACCGCGTCGAGGTCGTCGAAGGGCGTCCTGGCGGACGAGAGCCGCGAGCTGCTGCAGCGCTTCTTTCAGGCGCGGCGGCAGGCGAGCCGGGCGAGGCCCGCCGTCGCCAAGCGTCGGCGGGCAAGTAAGACGCGACGTAGCGCACGCATCCCCTGCGGGCGCTGGTAGCGAGCGCAAGGCCTCTGCGGAGAGGTACCGAAGTGGTCGTAACGGGGCCGCCTCGAAAGCGGCTTGTCGGGTAACCGGCACGTGGGTTCGAATCCCACCCTCTCCGCCAATACTTAAACGCTGAAAATAAAGCACTTAATCTGAGCCTTAGGGCCCACGTGCTCAATACGTGCCCTTCGTGCTAGGTTCTCGGGATGGCGCTCCGGTTGATCAGGCGTCACCTGAAGGACTGCCCACAGACGTCGACGCGGTACCGGCGATGCCGGTGGACGCCACGTCTGTGGCGCGCGCTCCTCGACGAACTCCACGTCGCGGACGCCTTCCAGGCGCTGGTGCCGAAGAGTCGATCGATCTCGCCGTCGCTCTATCCCCATGCCGTTGCGATCGCTCTCGCCGAGCGACACAGCTGGACGCCAGCCGATCTCCGTCGGCTGGCGCGCCGGCTCGGCCTCTCCACGCATCCACGTCGCCGCTCCACCCGCTCGTCGCCCTCAGGGCCTCGCGCGTCTCGAAGAAAGGACTCCTGACATGTCGCACCAGATCGTTCCTTCGCCCAGCCCTGCACGCGGCCACCGCGTGCGCGAGCTGGTCTGTGTCTATCGGCCTCTTCGCGACAGCGAGGGCCGGCTCGTCGACGTGCCGACCTTGGCGCTCTCCACACCTCGCGTTGCCGCTGCGATCCTTGGGCCGCTTCTCGCCGGAGAACCGGTCGAGAACTTCGGCGTCGCGTGTCTGTCAACGCGGCATCGACTGCTCGCCTGGCACATCGTCGCACGGGGCACGCGGACGAGCGCGCCAGTGTCCATGCCGGACGTGTTCGTGCCGGCGTGCCTCACGCCTGGCACGACCGGTCTCATTGTTCTGCACAACCAGTCTAGCCGCGCCGGGTTGAGGTTAGCTCCCTCGAAGACCAGGTCGATGTCGTCGTTACCGCCGAGCAAGACGTCGAGACAGGGAGACGCCATGCGATCCATCGTGACCTCCGATCCGTCGCTGCCTCGGGAAAAACGCCGCTCCTAAGCAGCCCTGGATCGTAGAACGCGCGATTCGGCCCAAGCCTACAGGCCTCGACTCCGTTGGCTCTTCATCCGAGCAACCGCTTCAACCGAGATTTCGCCACTGACTGCGCGGGATCGGTCGCGGCGGTCTCAAGCCAACGCTTCACCTCTGCGACCTTCACGACGTGTGTCGTCGTCGGCGGCAGAACCTCAACGGTCAGCTCCGTCCCGTCGCCAGGCGGTTCTCCCCAGTCGCCGTCCTTTCGACGATCCTTGAACTCGGCCAGCGCTAGGCAGCAAGCCTCGCGCACCCCTTCGGCCCTGACGCTGAAGCCGTGGCGGACGCCGGATTCGTCACGGTAGGTGACCATGCATTTCCGGACGGCCATCGGGGACCGGAAAATAGCACAGGGATTCGCTAAATATTCGCCATCAGGCGCCTGGATGATCCGCCGTCGCCCGGCGTCCCGTGCGAGTGTACCGAGGCATCAGCCGCATTAGTGCCAGCCAGCCGCGCGCGGCGGCGCAGCCGAGGGGCCGGTAGCTGCTCTACCGTGCGAGGCCGCTTGGGCTATCGGCTGAGTACGCCTGGAGTCCCGACGCACCAATGCTCGCTGGGTCTACTTGGGCTTGAGAGTCGTGCCGGGCAACTGCATGAAGAACTTCCACGAGCAGCCGCGGCACTGCTTCAATCCGCCGCCCATACGCCCCCAAGACCCGCCCCGCATTTCGGGCACACGATCTCAGGGAAGGCCTGACGGTAGATCCAGCCCGCCGCGAAAGCAGCGCCGGCGAGCACGACGGTGGCCCGGTAGGCCTTTCGCATCTGGGCGGAGGCTACCCCTTCGCTTTCCTGCGAGCGGCCCAGTACTTCCTCATCCGCTCGGACACTTCGGCTCGCTGCTCCGCACTGAATTTGCGGCGCTGTCGTTTGCTTCCAGCTTTCCCGGCCTTCGCCGCCCTGGCGACCGGGGCAGCGCCGTTGCCGTAGGGCACCCACTTCCCGAACTGCTTCGCGACCTTCTTGGAGACAGCGGCCACCTGCGTATCGATGGAAGCCACTTCCTTCAGCAACGAATCACGCCGGTTGAGCAGGTCGCCAAGCGACTTACCGACGTATTCCGCGACCTGATCCGCTAGCGTCGACTCACCAACGCCAACCGTCCTCTTCTTCGCCAATTCCGACCTCCAGCTCTCGAGCCCTTGCAGCCTTCGCTGCCGACTTGCCTCGGCGGCGGCGGCAACGACTGCCGACACAGATGAAGTGTAGCTCCTCGGAACGACGAGGCTCCAGCTCAGCGACTTCACATCCATCGGGCGCGCTGGCCCACCATCCACGAGGGCGGTGCGCCGCGAATCACGCCGAGAGTGGTGGCGACAATCTACCGGTCGCCCTTATCCCCTGACCAGGCTTTGCCTTGGTTTTGTCCCTCTTGGGATGCTCGAACCGCAAGTGGAAGAGATGTTCGATGCCGCATCAGCAGTGCTGCGAGCGGCTCTCCGAGGCTGACCTCAAGGCCCGCTGCCTTCGCCAAAGCTGGATGCTCGCATGGCTATCGGCCTGTACGACTATGCAGATCGGCCATGAACGCGACTGGGCCGACATAGGTGCGGATGAACGGATACTCCGCTGGAGCCGGAACGGTTGCGCTCGGGTCCGGCCCTACGTCGACATACCTCCGTGGTCAGCCGCCAGCTCCACGAGGAACGTCGTGCCCTGGTCGTGCGCGCTTTCGAAGCGGATCATGCCGCCATGCGCCTCTACGATTGCCTTGCTGATGGCGAGCCCGAGCCCGCTGCCGCCGTCACGCGCGGAGCGGGCCGGGTCGGCCCGCCAGAATCGCTCGAACGCGCGCGCTGCGAAGACCGGATCGAGTCCCGGTCCCGTATCGGTGATTCGCAGGACGACCCGGCCGTCTGTTGCCGTCATGCTCATTCGCACCGAGTCGTGCGGCCGGCTGTATCGGATGGCGTTCGACAGCAGATTCGAGAGCAGGATGCGCAACTGTACCGGATCCGCCCACACCGTGGCCTCCCCGTCCGTCTCCACTGATATGCGCCGCTCGGCTGCGAGCGGTTTCAATTCGCCGATGACCTCCTCGGCGAGCGTCCGTACGGAGACAGCCTCGCGTACCGGCGGAAAGCTGCCGGCTTCCAGACGCGCAAGGGTGAGCAGGCTCTCGACCAGTGCTTTCATGCGGACGCTCTGACGTGCACAGACTTCGAGCGATCGCCGGTATTCCTCGATGGTCCGCCGCCGGTCGAGCGCCCATTGCGTCTCCGCCACGAGCGTCGTCACCGGTGTGCGCAGCTCGTGGCTGGCATCGGACGTCAGCTGCCGCTCGCGAACGAGCGCCTGTTCGAGTCTGTCGAAGGCCTGGTTGAGCGTGGAGGCGACTCCGACGAGCTCTCTGTCCACCTGGCGCGTGTCGATGCGGGACGGTTGGCCTGGCGCGAGTGTGCGAGCCGTCCGGTCGATCTGCACGAGTGACCGCCCGAGCTCCCGCCGCAGCCAGAGGGCAAGCGGCAGGCCGAGGACGGCGCCGGCCAGGGCCGCGATGAACACGCTGAGCGCGAGCCGCCGCACGTCGCCGTAGACGCCATTGAGCGGCTCGCCGACGATCACCATGGATCCCTGCGGACCGGTGGCGAGGGCCTCACGATGACCGTTGCGCGTGCGTGTCGGGCGGCCTGGGACGAGCGTGTCGGGCGCCAGGGGAGACGTGCGGTCGACAAGGCTGCCGCCGGCGTCGTACACGCCGTAGTACCGCAGGGCCGAATCCGACGCACCGCTTGACCGGACCGGTGCATCGATCTCAACCTCCAGCAGCCCCTCAGAAACCGTGATTCGCTCCGCGAGCGCCTGACCATCGGCTGCGAGGCCCGCATCGAGCGCGCGCAGGGTGGCTCGCCAGGTACTGCCACACCGAGAGTGAGGCCATCGTGAGGCTCAGAATCCCGACCCAGAGGGTGGCGCCCACCGACAACCGGCGTACGAGTGACCTCGTCGAGGGCGGTCCCGAATGCCGCTCGCCGTCCGACTCCGCTATCGACTCGCTCGTATCGCCGACCCGCGAACCCGAGGCCTCTTCGACAGCCATCTGGTGCCTCATTCGATGATGTAGCCGTGGCCCCGCCGTGTCTCGATGATGTCGCCGCCAAGTTTTCGGCGGATGCCGGAGACGTAGACCTCGAGCACGTTCGACCATGTCTCCTGTTCGTCGCCGTACAGGTGTGCCTGGAGTTCGTCTCTCGGAACCACGCGGCCACGATGCAGTGCCAGATACTCGATGACGCGGAACTCGCGCGGCGTGATCCCGACCGCCCGCCCCGCCTGCTTCACACTCCGGCGCGCCAGGTCGACCTCCACGGTCCCGATCAGGATGGTGGACGACGAATGGCCGGCGGCGCGCCTCATGAGCGCACGGCAGCGCGATACGAGCTCGGAGGGCTCGAACGGCTTCACGAGGTAATCGTCGGCCCCGGCATCCAGCAGACGCACCCGATCGCCAACCATATCGCGCGCCGTCAATACCAGGACGGGGACCCTGCGGCCGCGCTTGCGCAGCTCCGCGAGCACGCGCTCTCCCTGCAGGCGCGGGAGCATCAGGTCGAGCACCAGCAGGTCGTACACTTCTTCCTGCGCGAGCGTGAGACCGGCGTCGCCGTCTTCGGCCACCTCGGCGACAAACCCCGCATCCTCCAGCAGCCGCCTGACCGCCGCGGCGAGATCCGCCTCGTCCTCAACGATGAGCACGCGCATGGCCTGATCAGTCCCTCGAGACGGTCTCGTACCAGATCCGCCTATAGTGCGCCGCGGAATCCCCGGGAATCCAGAACCCTACCATGCCCGGATCGCGCAGCGCCTCGTCGCGCTCCGATGCGACCGGAATCCCGTTCAGCCAGACCCGGAGCCGGTCCCCGACGTGCTCGACCTCGATCTCGTGCCAGTCCGCGGCATCGAGGCGCAGACCGCGCACCCGTGAGAGGCGCACTCGATTCCCTCTGACGAACTTGTAGACGATGAACTCATTCGAGGCGAGATCAAGACGCGCGGCGTAGTACGTCGTCGCGTCCTGTACGCGCCACACCACACCAGCCGCGCGGTCGCCAGGGCCCATGCGGAGGCGCGTCCCCATACGAACGTCAGCGGCCCGGCTCCGCTCGAGGACGGCCAGGCGGTATCCACCGCGTCGCACATCGGTCTGCGCGAGCGTCATCACGCCATCGACCTGCACGACCTCCCAGCGCCCTGGTGTCGCACCCGCGGAGTGCAGCGTCCGGAAACCCGGCGGAAGCCGCCCCGGCTGGAATTCAGCGAACTCGACGACCGTGCGCGCCTGCGCCCGAATGGCGGAACTGGCACCAAAGGCGCCGCACAGGAGAAGCGTGCACGCGAGCGAAACCTGGATGTGCCACATGAGCGGATTGTGCTGCATCCGACCTTAAGACGGCCTGAAGCATACCTTCAGGGTCCCTTCACGTCTGGACGCGTATCGTCACACTCATGAAACCGGCGATCGTCCGCGCCACCCTCGTCCTGATCATCTCGATCGGATTCTCCGGCCTCGCGGCCGCCCAGAATGATCCTCAGCCAGCCACCTCGTCTGGGACGCTCGTCATAGAGGCCAAGGACGTACTGGGTGGTGCACTTCCTGGCGCCGCGGTTACCGTCAGCCCTATGCGCGGCCCGGAGAACCTAGCGACGGTCTTCACCGATGGTGCCGGCCGCGGCGAGCTGGCACTGCCGCCCGGCCGCTACCGGGTGAAAGTGGATCTGCCAGGATTCGAGCCGGTGCGCGCCGACGATATCGTTGTCGTTCACGGCCGACCCGCGCACCATGCTGTGACGCTGGCGATCGGTGGGATTGTCGAAGAGGTCGTCGTTCGCCAGGACGAGACGGCACGGCGCCTGGCGAACCACTTTACCGACACACTCAGTGCCGAAGAGCTCGATCAGCTACCGGACGACCCCGAGGCGGCGGCGGCCCTGATTCTGGAGCTGGCCGGTCTCGACGCGGAGATGCGCATCGACGGCTTCGAAGGTGGGGACCTGCCGGGCAAGTCGCAGATTCAGGCGATCCGTATCCGCCACGACCCGTTCGCCGCCGACGCTCGCGGCGCCGGCCGTCCCCGCGTGGAGATCATCACGAAGCCGGGCACCGACCAGTGGGAGCATGGCGTCGATGCCGGGATCCGCGATCAGTCGATGGATGCGAGGAATCCCCTCACCTCGGAGCGCGGAGAGGGGCAGACACGGCGGCTGCGCTGGCGGAGCAGCGGGCCGATCGTCCGGAACAGGACCTCCCTCGCATTCAGCCTGACGACAGCCGACGCCTTCGACGTGGAGCCGATCGTCGCGAGGACGCCGCAGGGCGCCCTCCACGACACCGTCAACCGGGAGAACGACCGGTTGAATGTGAAGGTCCGACTGGATCACACGCTGACCGCCACGCAGACACTCCGCGCCGAATATCAGCGCGATCACACGGCGCGTAGCAATCTCGGGGTGGGGACGTTCAATCTGCCGGACCGCGCCTACGGTACGACGAGCGGATCTCATCGCGTGCGCCTTTCGACGACGGGACCGCTCGGCCGGAAGGCGCTCAACGAGTTCCGGGCCGAGGGGATCTGGCGCACCAATGACTGGCACTCGCGAAGCCAGGCGGTGACGCTGGACGTCGCCGACGCATTCACGACCGGAGGGGCGCAGCTTGCCGGCGCCACCCGGGAACGCGAGATCGGGATTGCCGACGATCTCGAGCTCGTGCTGAGCGCCCGACACAAGATCCGCATGGGGTTCGAGGGAGAGTTCGGCCGGGTAAACAGCAATCGCACCGAGAACACGACAGGCCGCTTCGTGTTCCCCAGCCTCGAGGCCTACGAGGCCGGAGAGCCAATTCAATTCACACAGCGGATCGGCGACCCCCGGCTGGCGTACTCGCGCTACGAGTTCGGCTGGTACGTGTACGACGAACTGCGGCCGCGCAAGAACGTGCAGCTCGGGCTCGGGCTGCGCCACGACTCTCAGTCGTTTACGAACGACTGGGCCAACTTCGGTCCCCGCGCGAGCGTGGCGTGGTCGCCGACGCGCCTCCAGGGCACCACGGTCCGGGCAGGCGCCGGCGTCTTCTATGACCGGTATGACGCCAGCCTGCACGAGCAGACGCTCAGGCTGGACGGCGAGCGCCAGCGCGAACTGATCGTCACTGACCCGGGCTGGCCTGAACCATTCGAGGGAGAAGGGGGTGTACGGCTGCCGCCCCCCAGCGTCGTCCGTGCGAGCGAGGACCTGCAGCTGCCCACGACACGCCGTGTGTCGTTCGGATTCCAGCAGCGGCTCGCCGGGGGGATTGACCTCCGGGTCAACGTCTTCCGTGAGTCCATGTGGAACCGGCTGCGAAGCGTCGACGTGAACGCGCCGGTGGACGGTGTACGCGCGAACCCGGAACTCGCGCGCGTCACGGAGATTCAGTCGAGTGGCAGGGCGGTTGAGCGCGGGTTCGACGTGAACCTCGGGATACAGTCATCCCCGCCGCGGCCTGGCTGGTTCGGTGCGATATCGCTATGCCCGCGAGCTCAATGACGCCGATGGCGCCCTGTCCCTGCCAGTCGACAGCGCCAACCTGGCCGCCGACTGGGGACCCGCGTCGGGTGACGTGCGCCACCGGCTGTTTGGGCGTCTGCTCCTCCCGCTGACGCATGGCGTGCGCGTCGGCGTCAGCGCGCGCGCCTCGTCGGGCGCACCGTATACCGTGCTGACCGGCTTCGACGACAACCGCGACGCCGTGCCAAACGATCGGCCCGCCGGCATCGGCCGCAACACAGAGCGTGGCGCGTGGCAGGCCCTGATAGACCTTCGTCTTGGCTGGATCCTCGCGGGGCATGACGACGCCGGTGGATCAAGGCAGCCGAGAGCGGGCCTGCAACGGAGGCTCGAGATCTATGGCAACGTGAGCAATCTCTTCAACAGGACGAACTTCACACGCTACGGCGGTGTGCTGACATCGCCGTATTTCGGACGACCCACGGCGGCGCTGCCCGGCCGCCGCATCGAGCTTGGGCTGCGGGTGTCGATGTGATCGGTGGGGAGATGCGACAGACTTCGAAGCGCTTGGCCAACAATAGAATGGCAGGCTCCCCGCGGAGGCGCGTGCACATTCGAGGCAGGTCATTCAGTTGTCAAGCCCGGTTCCGCAGCGGTGCGTCCGGACACCGTCCGCGGAGGAGATACAGTCATGGACAGCCCTCATCGCGCAGTGACATCCGACTTGCCGGAGCTCCAGAGCACTCTGCCGGGTATTCGTAACTCTATGGGTACGCTGCGAGGGGCGTCTGCCGCGCTCCTGACCTCGATTCTGATCTGCCTGGTCGCGCCGGCATCCTGGGCCCAAATCGATCGGAGCGCTTCCGGCGCGCCGATGACGGTTGCACATGACGAAGGCCGTACTCTCGCGTTTCCTGGGGCGGAAGGATACGGCAAGTACACGAAGGGCGGCCGGGGCGGCGCGGTGCACGAGGTGACCAATCTGAAGGATGCCGGTCCCGGCAGCCTGCGTGCCGCGGTCGAGGCGTCGGGACCGAGGACCGTCGTGTTCCGGGTGTCCGGGACGATCGACCTCGAGAGTCCACTGAGGATCAGCAACCCGTACATCACGATCGCCGGGCAGACGGCGCCTGGGGACGGCATCGCGATCAAGGACCATCCTCTGGTGATCGAGGCCGACGAGGTCATCGTCCGGTACCTCCGGGTGCGGCTCGGGGACCAGACGGACAGCGATGTCGACGCCATCTCCGCCCGGTATGTCAAGAACCTGATTCTCGACCACGTCTCAGCGAGCTGGAGCATCGACGAGACGATGTCGGTGTATCACGCCGAGAACGTGACGGTGCAGTGGTCGCTCGTGTCCGAGAGCTTGTACGACACTCACCACGAGAAGGGCGCCCATGGGTTCGGAGGGATCTGGGGAGCCAACCACAGCACGTATCACCACAATCTGCTGGCGCATCACTCCAGCCGGAATCCCCGCTTCGCATCGGGCTGCGGATACACCGACTTCCGCAACAACGTGGTGTTCAACTGGGGAAACAACAGCACCTACGGAGGGGAGAAGCAGCAGGTCGGCAACCCGCGCTTCAACTTCTGCGTGATCAACATGGTCGCGAACTACTACAAGCCGGGGCCGGCGACCCAGGTGGGGCCGGTGATGCACCGCATCGCCAGTCCCTCGTCGCGTCAGGGTGCCGCCGACTATGGCAAGTGGTACGTCGCCAACAACGTCCTCCACGGGAACGAGTCCGTGACCGCTGACAACTGGAACGGCGGCGTGCAGCCCCAGGGCGGGAGCGCTGCCATCCCCGTGCTAAGGCTCGCTGAGCCCTTCCCGTCCATGCTGATTGACGAGCAGAAGGCCGAGGAGGCCTACCGCTCCGTCCTCGACAACGTGGGCGCTACGCTGCCGAGGCGCGACGTGCTGGACACGCGCATCATCGACGAGACACGCAGGGGGGACGCCACCTACGAAGGGGCAGGGTATGAGGCTCGTCCGGCCGCCGACCCCTCACGCAAGAGCGGCATCATCGACTCGCAGGCGGACGTCGGCGGCTGGCCGGAGCTGAGGAGCACTGCAGCCCCCGCGGATACCGACAGTGACGGGATGCCCGACGAGTGGGAGGTCGGGAGGGGTCTGAACCCGAAGGAGCGCGCGGATGGGAACCGGGTGGCCGCCGATGGCCACACGATGCTCGAGAAATATCTCAACGGCATCGAGTTCGACGTTCCGGTCCAGGATGTCCGGACCGCCCGCATTTCTGATACATCGATCGAAGTCCGTTGGGCCGACACGTATCTGGCCGAAGAAGGTTTCGTGGTTGAGCGGTCTGTCGATGGGGGCGCCCACGCGTTTCTGGCCGAAGTGAGCCGCAACGTATCCTCCGTCGTCGACAAGTCCGTCAACGCTGCCAGTCGATACGACTACCGTGTGAAGGTGAAGCCGAGTCGCTACGTCAGATGACGCACGGGTGTTGCCAGCTGTCCCCCCAATCCGACTAGGTTCCTACCCCGCGACGACGCTGCAGACGTACCTCGTCGATCTGCTGCGGCACCGCCTCGATTTCGCGAATTGGAAGAAGCGGAAGCCGCTGGCGGCCGCGCTCCCGCTGATCGACACGGCCGCGAGCCCTGATGCCACCGCGGTATTCCACGGTCGTGGCGTCCTGGCGACGCGTATGGCCCGGGTCGTCCCGTCTTGGCGTTCCCGCCGGCTAGCCGTCGCGTGCTCTGCACGACGGTGCGTTGGAGAGCGTCCATACGGGGTTGCGCAAGATACTCAAGACGCGGGCCCACTTCCCAACCGACGACGCGGCCAACGAAGTTGATCGGGCTCGCCCTGCGCAACATCTTGGCGGCCTGGCGGAAGGCCGCCAACTACTGGCACCTTGCGATGAAAGTGATCCGCGATCCTGCACGAGGTTCGCTTCACGCGGCCGCTCGCGTAGAATACCGGCGAGCACGGACGCGGCCGTCGCTGTGGACGCCCAGAACGCGCGCCTTGGAACCCGAACGCAGTTTCCCCCAGCGCGCACCCGCATCGTGGTCAGCGCGCCACAGACAATAATCCGGACACTCCCCGATAGCCGGGAAGGCCGAAGGTCCTTGCATGGCCACGTGGGTGTATTCAGAACCCACATGGCAGGCCACGATCTGAAGAGTTCGTCGCTGAGTCCAGCCTTGAGTGGATAGCACGCTTCCACTGGCGGTTTGCGGCGTGCCTACGGGCTGACAGTCACGACGACCCGCCGATACCTCGACAGCGGTGGACGCCCTTTGTCCGTCACTCTCAAAATGAAGTGTGTCGTCTCGGCCTGTGTCACCGTCGGAGCGGTGACACCGACGCGGGCCATGTTGGGCGCACTCGAGATTCTGGAACTGCGCCTTGCTGGTTCCCGCTTCGGGATATTGGAACCAGAAGAAGCTGAGGCTGTCGCCGTCCGGATCGGTCGTGCCGCGGGCGTCCAGCTCGAAGCGCTCCCCTGAACGGACCGAGATCTCGGCAGGATGCCTGAGTCTCGGGGCCGGCGGGTGATTGGCCTCGGCACGCGGCTTGACCGTCCAGTCCATCCTGGCTGCGAAGTCGTTCTGGAAGTCGTCACGCCATCGCACGATCGTCGCCTTGAAGTCCTTGAGCGCGCTGCCGCCAAGCGTGTGGGCCCGCTTGTGGTCGTTCGACGTGATCGGCGCGTACTCGTCGACGGCGTTCGTCCAGATCGCGCGGGGTTCCGGTTCCACGGGAACGCCGCCATTGAAGCCTTTCGGATCGAACTCGGCGACGTCGGGTCTGTATAGGTCGTAGCGGCCGCCCCACCCGCCCCAGTTCGGCCGTTCGGGGGCATTCAGGCCGTTCGGAACCAGTGACAGCCACGAGGGCGTATCACCTTCCATCCCGTAGGCCACGTCCGGGTAGATCGCGCCCAGAGGGCCATGGCCCTGTTGAATGTGCTCGGCGAGCCAGCGGTTGCTGATCGTCGAGTTGTCGATGCCCGGGGCGACCCAGTTGATGCCGATCCAGGTGGCGGCGCCATAGCCTCCGGGGCTGACGATGTAGAACAGATCGGGGAACGTCCGCCGCATCCAATTGCCGGTGTCGTCCTGGTCCGAAATCGTGTACACCCGCAGCTTTCCGATCAGGAGGGCGGCATCCGCGGGCGAGCGCGTCGCCTTGATCTTGTGGAGGGCTTGTGCCAGCGTGTTGGGTCCACCCCAGGCGGTCACCCACAACGGCCTGTCGTCCTTCGCTTTCGAGGGCCTTGATGATCCATTCGGACCCTTCGGAGTCCTTGCCGTCGCCGACGCCAGCCATCCCGTACACCGGCTGACCCTTCTTCACCAACGCGCGCAATGTCTCGGCGGTTGGATACGTCGGATCGTGCAGCGTCAGGTTGCGATGCACGCTGGCGTAGGCATCGATCACCTCGCGAATCGACTCGGGTGCGACGAACGTCCGTTGGTGAACGGATGTCGTCGCGACGAGTCCCTCGATGTCGATGACGTTCGCGTACAGCAACAGGCGGACCAGCGTCTGCGTGTCGTCCGGATCGGCTTCGATGTCGGTCAGAACGAGCAGGCGGTGTGGCCGTTCAGTCGGCTCGCTGCGGGGTGCCTGCGCAGAGTGGCTGGCGCCCAGGGGCGCCAGCATGAGCACACCGGCGCAGGCGGCGGTCGCGAGAAGGGCGGAGGTGACAGATGTCGACATGAGGACGGCTCCCGTTACGGCGTCGCGCGACGGTGCGCTTTTCACCCGCGGTGCATCCGGCGGTATTCCCTGGGAGAACAGCCGCACATCATGCGGAACGCGGTGTTGAAACGGCTGAGTGACCCGAACCCCGCCTCGAGCGCCACACTCAGGATCTTGTCGTCGGTCGTGGCGAGCTCACGCTGCGCGTGCATGATGCGATGCTGCAGCACCAGGCGTGTGGGGGTGACGCCGAAGGTCTTGCGGAACAGCGTGGCCGCGTAATCGGGATGCAGGCCGACCGCGCGCGCCACGTCGTCGAGCCCGATCGGCTCCCGGTAGTGCAGCGCGACGAAGCTGGCCATCTGCTCGACATGTGTCGGCGCGGCGTCGCCAGCCGACGCGAGCACACGTGGAGTCCGTCCGCCGCGTGTCACACCTCGGGTGGAGGCGGCTAGTCGCAGCAGGCGCGCCTTGACCTCGAGCAGCGCCACTTCTTCACCGCCCGGCTTGCCAGACGACAGGTCGAGGTGCCACTGCGCACAGCGCATCAGGTCGAGGTCGGCGGCCACGCCCGTCGGTTCCTCGACGACGGCGCCGCTCAGCAGGCGCTGCACGAATGGCTCCGGCAGGCCCCACGCAAGCATCCAAGCCAGCGGCACTGTGATCACGTAGTAGAAGCTCACGTCAGTCGACGCCAGGACCTGGTGCGGCGTCGCCGCCCAGAAGGCCGTCAGACGCTGCGGACTCATGGTGACGCGGCGACCACCCAGGAGATAGGTCAGCGATCCGGACGCCAGAAGGTTGAGCTCGATCTCGTTGTGCCGATCGGCTCGTGGCATCGGATGCGCTTCCCAGACTTCGCACGTGAACCCGTACGGCGCGAGGTCCGGCCGGGATTCCTCGAAGTGGGCGCGGTCCATCGCTGGATTCAGGGCCGCATCCAGTCAGCGCGGCGCGCGAAGTCGGCCTGTACCGTCGGAGCGCCACCGGGATACGACTTTCGGGCCGGCCGGATGATCGAACCAGTGGTTGCGAGCGAGATCGGGCTGGACGAACTGTCCTCCCCAGCTCTCCTGGCCGGGCTTCTCGGGGTCGTTCAGCCCCCGCGCGGCGCTGACGAGGTACAGGAACGACGGCGTGTCCCCTTCCTGCTGACCCGGGGACTCGGGATCCCACCCGCTCCGCGGGTAGGCCGCGCCAAGCGGGCCGTGCCCCTGGCGAACGTTCGCATCGAGCCACGCCAGATCGGCGAGGGCCGGGTCGGCGCCGGCTGCGCTCCGGAACATGCCGGTGTAGTTCCGCTCGGACAGGATCAGAAACAGCTCCGGGAAGGTGTCCAGCAGCCACTGCGCCGTGCCATCCTGCTTGGCGATCAGATAGAGGCGCAGCTTGCCCAGAAGAGCTTGAGATCGATCGCGCTCCTGGTGGCGCGCACCTTCCAGATCGCCTGCGCGACTTCGCGCGAGCCGCCCCAGACAGAGACCCAGACCGGCCGCGGATCGGGCCGATCCACGACGGCGATAATCCGGTCGGACGCCTCCGTGTCCATGCCCGCACCGATGAGTTCGTCGATCGGCCGCGCACGCGAACCGAACGAAGGCGTGCCCCATGCACCCGAGCGACCCTGCCACGTGATCGCACGCAGGCTGTCGGCCGTCGGATACCGCGCGTCGTGGCGTCTGAGGTTCTCGTCAACCTGATCGTACAGCGCCAGCGTATCGAGGATGCCCTGCTTGTCGGCCACGTTCGCCAAGGTGGCCGCCGATGCCACCAGCCCTTCGACCTCGAGCTCGTTCGCGTAGAGCAGGAAGCGGACCATGGACTGGACGTCGTCCGGATCGCTGCACCGCGCTGGCGGGCGTCCGTTGCAGCGCCTTGCCCGGAATGACGTCCAGCGGTGGGAAGTCGGCTGACACGATGACGCGAGGTCGGGCGAGCGGCGACTCGGCCCTCGCGGTGAGCGCCACCGAGCCAGCGGACGCCATGAGCGCAACGACGATCCCAGCGCCCATCGCCAGACACGATGCCAAGTCGAACGGCTTCATATGACTACTCCTGGTATCCGGCCTGCGCGTGCACGCGTACGTCCCAGCCCAGGTAGGTGCCCATCGCTTCCTGGAGAACGCCGGCAGTCTTGGAGGCATTCATCGCGGCGTGGTGCTCGAAGCCGTCGCGGCAGATGATACCGCATCAGGTCCTGGAGATTCGGGGATCTCCACGACGGCCCGCGTGCCGAACGTCTGGAGCGGATCGTCGGTGAATCGGCCTTCGCCGACGTAGGCCGCGATCCGGCCGTGCGCGTCGTCGGTCGACACCCGCGCGAACGTCACCGGCGCCGCCCGGCGTCCGGCCCGACCATTGCGCCGTAGGTGTTCTCCTCGCCGAGCGTGGTGCCGAGGATCGGCGCGGTGGCGATCGTCGATGTCGGGCAGAAAGCGTCTTGGCCCAGTTGCCGCAGTGGAAGAAGACGCACTTGTCGGGGTCGTCGCCGTAGTTGTTGTTCCAGTCCACGAGCGCGCTGGGCGGCCGACGCGAGCTGCAGCGCATACATCGCGACCACGCCGGCGACGTCCACCTCGCAGGCGCTGGGCATGAGCTTCTCGCTCATCATGCTCATGACCGTGCAGCACGTTGCACGCCGTAGTTCTGCTGCAGCGAGCTCCAGCACTGGATGGCGGTGGCGTCGAGATCGAGCTGGCGTCCATCCACTCCGAGCACGACGACGCCGAGCTTGGCCATCTGACACAGAGCCGCGTTCGGCACGCTCGGGCGCCGGGGCATAGCCGCTGATCTCGGCGAGCTTCGCCTTGACGCGCGGGTCGTCGTCGGTCGAGTCGGCGCGCCGCGCCGAGCACTTCCGACAGGTCGAGCGTGCTGACGCTGATGCCGGCCGCCTGCAAGCAGCTTCTCGCTGTAGCGAGTCGTGTTGAAGGCGTTGGGCCGCGCGCCGATGGCGCCGATGCGCGCACCGCGCAGACCGCTCACCACCCGGCAGACGCCGAGGAACTTCTGGCCAGGTCCGCGCCGGAACTCCGGTCGGACGCCGGGTGGACCGTGTGTCGCGCGGTCAGGCTGAAAGCGAATGCCGTACTGCGCGCAGGTTGTTGCAGACCGAGATCTTGCCGCAGAACGCGTCGCGCCGGCGTGCCGACGTGCAGCTGATCCAGATCGTCCGGATAGCCCTGCACCAGCACCGGCACGTTCAGCGCCGGCGAGCTTCAGCGTGTCGGCGACGCCCTTCTCGTCGCCGAAGTTCGGCAGGCAGACCAGCACGCCGTCGATGCGGTCGCGGTTGCCGCGGAACAGGTCGGCGCAGGCCTTGGCGTGCTGCCAGCGTCTCGACCGCGCCGAGCTTGGTCGCGTCCTCGTCGAGCATGACCGGCTCGATGTCCGAGTCGCCGAAGAGCGCGAGCACGTCCTTGCCGCGCCTCGGCGACGAGCACGTCGGGAAAGAAGTCCCGGTTTCCGATGATGACGCCGAGTCGTGCTGTTTGGCACATGGCCGCTTCTCCGACTCTTCGGGCGAAGACGCCGAACTGCTCGGCGTTGGCCGCGCGTGATCAGCTCGCAGTCGATCGCCTGCTTCTCGGGCTGCCCGGTCGAGCCTGTCGTGAGGAAGCTGTGCGCCTGATCGACCGCCAGCGTCGCGATCGTCGGCGGCCGGCTGCAGCACGGTGGCCTTCATGCTCGCCGGCCTTGATCGACGCGATCGCATCCGGGCTGCCGTCGAAGCCGACCACGACCACCTTGTCCGAGTCCGGCGTCCTTCAGCGCGGCCGCGGCGCCGAGCGCCATGGTGTCGTTGCCGGCGATGACGCCCTCGATATTGCGGTTGCCCTGGATGAGCGTCTCCATCTTCTGGAAGGCCTCCGTCTGGCTCCAGTTGGCGCTCTGCCGGCGACCATCTGTCAGATCCGTGTACTTGTCGAGGACGTCGTGGAACCCGCGGCTGCGAATCGCCGGCGTTGGTGTCGGACTCGCGGCCGACCAGCTCGATGTAGTTTCCCTTCTCGCCGATCAGCCGGACGAACTCCTCGGCGGCCAGGTGGCGCCCTGATAGTTGTTGGCGACGATCTGCGCCGCGGCGACGCCGCTGCACGTTGATCTCGCGATCGATGAGAAAGCCGGGAATGCCGGCCGCTCTTGGCCTTGCGGATCGCGGCGACCGAGGCGTCGGCGCCGGCGTTGTCGAGGACGATGGCCGCGGCCTTGCTGGCGATCGCCACGTCGATGAGCTGATCCTGCTTGTGCGCGTCGTCGTCGTGCGAGTTGACGATCGACTTCGTAGCCGAGTTCGCGCGCGCGCGCGGCCGCGGCGTCGGCTTCGGCCTTGAAGAATGGATTGTCGTGCGAGGGCGTGATGATGGCGATCAGCTTCTTCCGCCGACTGGCGGCTTGGCGCCGGCTCCGAGCCGCCACACGCGGAGGCGAGCGCCGCGACGACCAGCAGCCAGGGTCTCGGCCGGCGACGCCCCAAGACGCAGCGATTCATCACGATCTCCTCTGGATGCGGTCGAGAATGACCGCGACGACGATGACCAGGCCCTTGATGACCATCTGCCAGAACTCGGACACGCCCAGCAGGACGAGGCCGTCGGCGAGCACGCCGATGACGAAGGCGCCGATCAGCGTGCCGCCGATGGTGCCGCGACCGCCCATCAGCGACGTTCCGCCGAGGACCACCGCGGCGATGGCGTTCAGCTCGAACGTCTGTCCGGTGGCGGGGTGCGCCGCGCCGAGCTGCGCGGCGATGATCAGCCCGACCAATGCCGCGCAGAAGCCGGAGATGACGTAGACGCAGCACTTCACGCGGACGACGCGAACGCCGGCGACGAGGGCCGCGCGCTCGTTGCCGCCGACGGCGTAGACGCTGCCGGCCGAACGGTGTCGTAGCGCGACACGAAGAGCGGCGACGATCGCGAGCGCCGCCATCAGCCAGACGGCACCGGCAGCCCGAGCGCCTGCGCCGTGCCCGAGCTGGGTGAATCCGGTGTTGCCCAGCTCCGCCCGAGCCGCCAGATTCGGGAACGTCGCACCATTCGGAGATGAGCAGCGCCGCTCCGCGGGCGACGTACAGCGTGCCGAGCGTGGCGATGAACGGCGCGACACCGAGCCGCGCGACGAGCCAGCCGTTCACCGCGCCGACCGCCATGCCGGCGGCGAGAGCGACCGCCACCACCAGCCACGCATGCAGGTAGACGCGGATGCCGAGCGGCGTGCAGGACGAGCGCCTTCGCTGAGCAGCGCGCCGGCGAGAATGCCGCACAGGCCGGCGATCGAGCCGACCGACAAGTCGATGCCGCCGCTGAGGATGACGAAGGTCACGCCGATGGCGAGAATCGCGTTGATGGCAACGTGCTTGACCAGGATCGACAGGTTGCCCGTCGTCAGGAATTCCGGAGACAGGATTGAGAAGGTCACGATCAGCACGCCCAGCGCGATCGCGGCCCGCAGCTTCATCAGGAGCGCCGCTACCGACAGGCGACCCTCACCGCCTGGCATCTGCGCCTCCGTCGTGCGGCGCGGCCGAAGCCACCATCGCCAGGAAGTCGGTCGTTGTCTCGGCAGCGGGCACGTCCGCAACGATCCTGCCGCGCGACAGCACCAGGACACGGCTGGCGACAGTCAGGATCTCGCCGACGTCGGACGTGGCGACGACGATTGCCAGGCCCTCGCCGGCAAGGTGCTGCAGCGCCTCGAGCAGCTCCGCCTTGGCGGCCACGTCTACGCCACGGGTCGGATCGTCGACGAGCAACACCTTGGGTCGACCCAGGACGCCGCGCGCCAGCACGACCTTCTGCTGGTTGCCGCCGCTGAGCGCCGTCACTGGCGCCGTAAGAGAGGGCGTCTTGATTCTGAGCTGGTCGACGAGCGGTTGCGTCGCCTTGGTCTCCGCACCAGGGGACAGGTAGCCGCGAGCCGCCAGGCGTTCGAGGGAAGAGAGGGTCGTGTTCTCGCGGACCGTCATGGCCTGCACCAGGCCGGAGGCCTGGCGATCCTCGGGGACCATCGCCAGCCCGGCGCGCACGCGCGCGCTGACCGGGAGGCGGTCCACAGATTCGCCGTCCAGACGGACACGGCCGCGCACATCGGCATGCAGCCCGAGGATGCTCTCGAGCAATTCGGTCCGCCCCGAGCCCATCAACCCGTAGAGGCCCACGACTTCTCCCGCTCGCACGCGCAGCGACACCGCGTCGAGCTGCGCCCGACCCGGGCGCGCTGGCAAGCTGAGTGCGTCGACAGCAAGGAGGACACTTCCGCACTCGCTGGCCCGGGGCGGGGCGCCGCCGGGCGGCGCCGCCGGCAGTCATCCGCTGGACGATCCAGGGGACGTCGACGTCGCCGACCGGCGCCTGGTCGACGACGAGCCCGTCGCGGAGGACGGTGACGTCGTCGGCGATCGCCAGAAGCTCTCCGAGGCGATGCGACACGTAGACGATCGCGACGCCGTGTCGGGTGAGATCCCGCATCACCTGGAAGAGCACGGGCACCTCAGCGGCCGTCAGGGCCGAAGTGGGCTCGTCCATCAGGAGCACGCGCGTGTCGTGCACCAGCGCCCGCGCGATCTCGACGATCTGCTGATGGCCCAGCGCGAGCGTGCCGAGATGGGCGCCGGGCGCGATCGACTCGTGGCCGACGAGCGCCAGCGTCCGGCGCGCGGCGCCCTCCTGCGCGGTCCAGTCGACGGTGCCCCAACGCGTCCGTCGTTCGCGACCGACGAACAGGTTCTCCGCTACGGTGAGCTCGGGAAAGAGCTGCAGCTCCTGGTGAACCATCCCCACGCCCAAGCGGGCTGCGTCACGCGCCGACGAGAACACGACGTCGCGCCCATCGACGCGCAGGCTACCGGCCGTGGGCCGCTCGACGCCCGCGAGGATCTTCAAGAGCGTCGACTTTCCGGCGCCGTTCTCGCCGATCAATGCGTGAATCCGGCCGGGCTCGAGGCGGAAGTCGACGCCTGCCAACGCGATCGTACCCGCGTACGCCTTGCTGACCTGACGCGCCTCGAGCAACGCTGGACTGGTCGCCGTCACTTCGACGCTCCGAGGACGGTGATCTGAATGGGCACGAGCTCGACGGACACCGCGTCGGGGAGCGTTGCTGCGCCAAGCACAGTGATCGCCTTGCCTGGCAACGCGTCGAGAGTGATCCGACCGACGACGTCGGAGCGCACGCGATCGTGGAGCGCGTTGGACACCGCCGCGAACTCGTATTGGTTCGTGAAGTCGCCGAAGCGAATGAATCCCGCTGCGTCGCGCAGGGCCGTGCCCCGGAACACCGGACCCACCTGGACTGCGACGGGCGGTCCCGATCCCTCGACGCGGAGCCGGGCGAGGCCCACTCTGGATCGCCGGTCGATGGTAGTAACCGTCCCTGTCACGGTAACGAAGATGGATCGTCTGCTTGGTGCCTGGCCGTCGGCGTCGTCGGCAGGCCGGACAGCGGTCCGGAGGTCCACGGCCGTCTGCGGCGCCACCTCGCAGGACACGCTCCCAGGCCTGCGTCGCATAGGCCGCGGCGTCGAAGACCGGCGCCACCGTCGCGAGCGGCGCCACGGTCCACGGCTGGAGAACGCCGAGACCACCGGCGAGCACCGCGACGGCGACCGCGACGCGCGCCCACGTCCTCGACAGAAGGCTAGGCACGTGACCGCTCCGGCCGGATCAGGGCGAGGGCGACCGCGTCCTTCCAGCCGGCGTAGCGAGCGTCGCGGTCGACGGCTCGCATCTGGGGGTCGAATCGAGTGACCTGGCGCGGCAGCGAGCACAGGGCCTCGAGCGACGGCCACACGCCGACGGCCAACCCGGCGAGCCAAGCCGCGCCGCGGGCTGAGAGGTCTCCAGTGTCGTTCCGCACCACAGGTACGTCGAGGATGTCCGCCTGGAACTGCATCAGCTCGGCGCTGCGCGCTGCGCCGCCGTCGGCGAGGAGCACGGCGGGTGAGGTGCCGTCCTCGCGCATGGCTTCGAACACGTCCCGGACCTGGTAGGCGATGGACTCGATCGTGGCGCGCGCGAGGTGTGCAGCGGTTGTCCCGAACGTGGCGCCGCAGAGCAGACCGCGAGCGTCGGCATCCCAGTGCGGTGCGCCGAGACCCGCGAACGCCGGCACCAGGTAGACGCCGCCGGCGTCGGTGACCGTTCGGGCGAGGTCGGCGACACCGGCTGCCGGATTGGGCAGGCCCAGGAGCCGTCCCAGCCACTCGACCGAGGCGCCGGTGGCCGTGATGTTGCCTTCGAGAGCGTAGGTCGTACGGTCGGGCAGTGCCCAGGCCACGGTCGTAGAGAGGCCTCGGTGCGAGGACAAGGGGCGGCTCGAAGGTGTCATCAGCGACGAGCCCGTGCCGTAGGTGGCCTTTACGCTGTTGTCGGCAAAGGCGGCCTGGCCGAACAACGCTGCGTGCGAGTCGCCGATGGCGGCCGCCACGGGCACGCCCGGCGGCAACCGACGACCCGTGACGGTGCTCCCGAAGACGCTGCTGGAGGGACGGACCTCAGGCAGGATCGCGCGCGGAATGCCGAACAACGCCAGCGCCTCGGCATCCCACGTGCCGTCGCGAAGGTTGAACAACTGCGTCCGCGACGCATTGCTGGCGTCGCAGGCGTGCACGGACCCCGCCGTCAGATTCCAGATGATCCACGCGTCGATGGTCCCGGCGCACAACTCGCCCGCCGCCGCCCGACGTCGGCCGGAGGGTAGCGAGTCGAGCAGCCACCGCAGCTTGCTTCCGGAGAAGAGGGGGTCGATCGTGAGTCCGGTCCGTGCTTCGAGCAATGGTCCCGCGCCGCTGGCCCGGAGGTCCTCACAGAAGCTCGCCGTGCGCCGACATTGCCAGACGATCACCGGGCCAAGCGGCGTGCCCGTGGACCGCTCCCAGATCAGAACCGACTCGCGCTGATTGGAGATGCCGACGGCGTCGATACGTATGCCAGGCACGTCGGCGAGGCATCCATCGATCGCATCCTCGACCGTGTGCCAGAGCGCGTTGGCGTCCTGCTCGACCCAGCCGGGTCGAGGATACGAGACCGGCACCGGCCGTTCCGCGCGCGCGAGCCATGGCGTTGCTGTCATCGAGCACGACGACCTTCGTGTTGGTCGTGCCTTGATCGATGGCGAGGACGTGGCGCGTGGACACGAGATTCGTCCTGCTACTCGCCTTGGACGAGCGTGCGTGCGGCTCTCCGGATCCCGTTCGGAGTCAGGCCGAAATGGTCCAGCAGGAACTCCGCGGAGCCGGTCGGCGCAAAGACGCCGGGCACTCCGAGCATGTGCATGCGCACCGGGTGGGTACGAACGACCACCTCGGCGACAGCGCTGCCCAGACCGCCGACAGTCGTGTGCTCTTCGACGGTGAGAATCGGGCCGCGGCGCGCCGCCGTGATGATGGCCTCGTCATCGATTGGGCGGATGGTCGACACATTCAGCACCGCAGCGCTGATCCCGTCGGCCTCGAGCAGCGTGGCGGCGGCGACCGCTGACGCGACGGTTATACCGGCGGCCACGATCGTCAGGTCGGAACCGGGGCGGAGTTGACAGGCGCGGCCGATCTCGAACGTGTAGTCGGGCCGGTGGACCATCGGGACTGGCAGTCGGCTGACGCGCAGGAACACCGGCCCGTCGAAGGCCGCGACGGCGCGGACCGCCTGTGCGGTCTCGACCGGGTCGGCGGGTACGATCACCGTCAGGTTCGCGATCGCGCGTGTCCACGCGACGTCTTCGATCGAGTGGTGCGTCGGGCCGAGCTCGCCATAGGCCATGCCGCTGGACATGCCACACAACTTCACGTTGTGGCGGCTATAGGCCACGTCGGCCTTGATCTGCTCGAGCGCGCGTCCGGTCAGAAAGCAGGACGCCGCGCACGTGAAGGGAATCTTGCCGCCGTTGGCGAGCCCGGCGCTCACGCCGACGAGGTTCTGCTCGGCGATCCCGACGTTGACCAGCCGGGTCGGAAAGCGTGCCTGAAACCCTTTCAGGTTCGACGAGCCCACCGAGTCGTTCACGACCGCGACGATGCGCGGATCGACCTCGGCAAGCGCAATGAGCGTCTCGGCGAAGGCGACGCGGCAGTCGCTCCTGTCGTCCACCGGACTGCGGCCGGTCATCGCGCCGCTCCGCCGCCCTCGAGCTCGTGCAGCGCCCTGGCCAGCTCGTCGTCGGACGGCACCCGGTGGTGCCACTCCACGCGATCCTCCATGAACGAGACGCCACGGCCCTTCGACGTCCGAGCGATGAGGCAGGTCGGCCGCCCGGCCTCGAGCGGCACGGCGTCCAATGCCTGAACGAGCGCCGTGTGATCATGGCCGTCCAGCTCGACCACGCTCCAGCCGAAAGCGCGCCAGCGGTCGGCGAGCGGCTCGAGCGCGACCGTGCGTTCCGTGCCATCGCCCTGCTGCAGGCGGTTGCGGTCGACGATCGCTGTCAGGTTGTCCAGCTTGAACTGGCTCGCCGACATGATGGCTTCCCAGTTGCTGCCTTCCTGCAACTCGCCGTCGCCGGTGAGGACGAACACGCGCCATGCGGCGCCATCCATCTTGGCCGCCAAGGCCGCACCAACGGCGATCGGCAGGCCGTGCCCGAGCGGCCCGGTATTCGCCTCCACCCCGGGTACTTTGTTGCGATCAGGGTGACCGTTCAGCAGCGACAACGGGCGCATGTACGTCGAGAGCGCTTCGTGAGAGATGAAGCCGGCCTCGGCCAGGGTTGCGTAGAGCGCCGCAGACGCGTGGCCCTTGCTGAGGATGAAGCGATCGCGCGCCGGACCGTCCGGCTCGCGAGGATTCACCCGCAAGGCATGGAAGAAGAGCGCCGCCAGGATGTCTGCCGCAGAAAGATCGCCGCCCGGATGGCCGAGACCAGCGGCGTGCACCATGCGAAGGCTGGCGTGGCGAATGTTCCTGGCTCGCTCCGCCAGGTTGGGCGATGTCGGCATGCTCGTGATTACCGAAGGAGAACGGCGCGCGCCGCACGCCGACACTGGCTGCGATGGGTGTGAGACGCACCCTATCCTCGCGTTCGAAGCCGTTCCAGCCGCTTTGAGCCAAAGAACCACTGGATTCCGAGATCTCGAACTTTCCCGCCGCATTCTGGCAATCACTACCTGAAACCCGAGATGCCGGGTCCGCTCGTACCCGCGACACGGCCGGGATCTGTTCGTTTCCTAACGACTTGCGGGCGGTCCCCGCGCTGCGCCCGAGCACGGCTTTGGGGAATTGACAACGAAGGCGACAACGCATACGTTACCACACGCATAACAGTCATTCGGAACATGCGCGCCGCCAGGCCGGGTCCGTCCATCGGTGCGACGCGCCTTCGTGCGTCCTGGGACGGGCGCCAGTCACGAAAGGGAAGGAACCTCACGATGCGAGTGCAGATACTCCTAGCGACAAGCTTGGCCCTTGTTCTCGCCGGGCCCACGCTGTCGAGCGCTCAGACGACCAGTGCCGAACTTCGCGGCACCATCGTCGACCAGCAGAACGCCGGCGTTCCCGGCGCCAACGTCACCCTGGAGAACGAAGGAACCCTCGACAGCCGTGCCACCGTCAGCAACGACGAGGGGGCGTTTGTCTTCGCCGCGGTCCCCCCGGGCACCTATCGGCTGAAGATCGAGCTGTCAGGATTCTCGCCACTCCAGCAAGGTGGCATCGTCATCCGGGCCAACGAGCGCCGGGGATTGGGAAACCTGCAGCTGCAGATCGGCGGCCTGACCGATACCGTGTCCGTCGAAGCCTCCAACGTCGTCGTCAGATCGACGAGCTCCGAGACGTCATCGTCGCTGAACGCGCAGCAGCTCTCCGACCTCGTCACTCGTGGCCGGGACGTTGTCAATCTGCTGCGAGTGCTCCCGGGCGTCACAGCGACCGGAGACACCACATCGGTCGGCGGCGCGTTCGGCACTTCCACCCCGAACATCTCGGGCGTGCGCGCCGAGATGAATACGGTGTCGCTGGACGGCCAGGTAGGCCAAGACAACGACCTGCAGGGCTTCTTCCAAAGCAGCACGTCCCTCGACGCCATCGCGGAGGTTGTAATCCTCCGCAACAACTACCAGGCGGAATACGGCCGTAACGGAGGCGCCGTCGTCAACGTCATCACCAAATCGGGCACGCGAGACTACAAGGGCATCCTGGGACTGTACGTCCGCCATGAGAAGCTGAACGCGAACGAGCATTTCAACATCATCAACAATCAGCCGAAGCCGCTCTACCGCTACACGACCTTTACCGGCAATATCGGTGGGCCAGTCCTCTTCCCGGGCAGGAGCAGGGATTCGGCAAAGCTCTTCTTCTTCTACTCGCGCGAGGACTGGAGCACGAAGACGCCTGGCCCGCTCCGTCAGGTCACCACACCGACCGCTCTCGAACGGACGGGCGACTTTTCGCAGTCGCTCGACACGAATGGCCGGCTCATCGTCATTCGGGATCCGCAGACCGGCCAGCCGTTTCCAGGAAACGTCGTGCCGGCGAACAGAATCAATCCGCTCGGTCAGGCAATGCTCAACGTCTTTCCGCAGCCGAACTTCACGGATCGCTCGATCTCAAGGGGCAACTACAACTACCAGTTTCAGGACGTCGTCGAGCAACCCAAGCACCAGAATCTGCTGCGCGTCGACTACCAGGCCACGGCCAACGATCACATTGCGATTCGCGGACGAACGTGGGTGGCCGACCAGCAGGGCTTCAATCCGGTCGCCGGCTCTTCTGCCAACTTCGACTGGTTCCGCTTCCACTACTACTTCACCGAGGACTCGATTCAGGGTTCGTATACACGGGTGCTGTCGAACCGGGCGGTCAACGAGTTCAACGCATCGTTCCGCACCTTGGGCGAGCGATCCCCTTACGATTCGGTCAGTGTGTTCAATCCAGCGATCAGGTCGGAGCGGGGGCTGGCCGGCCTCGGCCAGTTCAACCCGGAGGGGAACCCGTTGGACCTCATCCCGGCGATGAGCTTCGGAGGCGTCCCGAACGGCGTGACCACCGGATACGACGGTCGCATGCCCATCGACGCGTGGGACACACGGTTCATCGTGCTCAACAACACGACCCTGACTGCGGGCGACCACACGTTGAAGGCGGGCTTCTACGTGGAAAGGAACAAGGGCACCGAAGGGCCGCGCAGCATTTTCGGAGGGAACTTCGAGTTCAACCCGGACAGCAGCAATCCGCTCAACAGCAATTACGCATTCTCCAATGCGCTGCTCGGCAATTTTACCCGCTATCGCGAGTCGAGCGCGCGAACCAGCGCGTTGAACCGGCGCATCATGGTCGAGTGGTTCGGGCAGGATTCGTGGCGCGCCACGAAGAAGCTGACGGTCGAAGCGGGACTGCGCTTCTCGTGGGCATCGGCGCTGGACTTCCCGAACGGCGATGCGGCGGCGTTCGTCTTCGATCGCTACGATCAGGCCCGCGCGCCGCAGCTCGTCCAGCCGGCCCGGGACGCTGCAGGCAACCGCGTCGGCCGGAACCCGGTCACCGGCGAGCTGGTGCCGCGTGTGTTGATCGGATCCTTCGTGCCCAACTCCGGCGATCCGTTCAACGGCATGGTCACGCCCGCCACGCCGGGCTACGAGGACGGCTTCAGCTCGACCGGCGGCCTCGAGTACGGCCCACGCATCGGGTTCGCGTATGACGTCGCCGGCGATGGTAAGACGGCGATCCGGGCGAACTTCGGCGTCACCAAGAACATGCAGCCGAACAACGGCCTCTGGTCGGGAGCGGCCAACGGCAACCCGCCCAACCAGGTCACGCCCGAGATCTTCTACGGCACGCTCGGCACCTATCTCAGCGCGAGCGGTGCATTGTTCCCAGTGAGCGTCACCGGGTTCGAGGACCGACTACCGGAACCCCACGGTGTACTCGTGGTCGGCAGGCGTTCAGCGTGACCTGGGTCTCGGCATGGTCGCGGAGGCAACCTACGTCGGCAACAAGGTCGAGAACCTCTCGATGACCAAGGACTTGAACGCGCTGCCCTACGGCGTGCGCTTCCTGCCGTCCAGTCAGGACCCGGCGGCGGCTGCCGGAACGCCCTTGCCGGACACCTTTCTACGGCCCTTCCCAGGCTACAACGAGATGGTCGAGCGGCAGTGGAACGGCCGCTCCGAGTACAGCGCTCTTCAAACGTCGCTGAACCGCGGCCTTCGGAACGGGTTCGCCTTCAGCTTGTCCTACACGCTGTCCAAGGCCGAAGACCTCGGCACCGGACTCTCCAGCCGGTTGCCGACCTACCTCGATGCGGACGCCTGGTTGTGGGACGTTTCTGACTTCAACCAGACGCACGTCTTCACGGCGACGTCCACGTGGAACCTGCCCCGCCTGAGCCGCGTCGCGGGTGATAACGGCTTCGTGAAGGCGGTCTTCGACGACTGGGCGGTCACGGGCTTCCTGACGATGGCGAGCGGCCAGGCCCGCGGCATCAGTTTCTCGACCACCAACAGCGCCGACCTGACAGGCGGCGGCGACGGTCAGCGCGTCAACGTCGTCGGCGACCTGCAGCTTCCCTACGGTGACCGGACGTTCGAGCGCTGGTTTGCCGTGGAGAACGTGCGGCTCCCCGCCCGTGGCGAAGTCGGCAACGCGTCGAGGAATCCGGTCCGGCTGCCGGGTCAGCGCAACTTCGACATGTCACTGTCGAAACGATTCCCGTTCGGTTCGACCGGGCGGCACGCGGAGTTCCGCTGGGAGGTCTACAACGTGTTCAACTCCTTCCAGTACGACGGCCTCGACCTTGCAGCGCGTTTCGATCCGCAGGGAACCCAGGTCAACTCGCGATTTGGCCAGGTGACGTCGGCGCGTCCGCCGCGCGTCATGCAGGCTGCCTTTCGCTTGGTGTTCTGACGCACGGTCGCGATGGCCCGGTCCGGCCCGCAGGCCTTGGATCGGGCCATTCCTGCGTGATCATGGCCCGGGCGCACCCCCCGCGGCTCTCGAAAGCCGCAGCCAGGGCGTCGGAGGGTCGTTCCCGATGACCAGCGCTAGCCCTCCACGCCGGGTGCCCGGCCCGGCGTGGACCCGTCCGGGGGCACGCTTGTACGCGCCGCACCTTGGCCGCCCTCGCTCAGCCGCGTTTCGGCTCCGATCAGCTATTCTGTTGCCCGCAGTGGCACGAACACAGGGCAGAACCACGCCGAAGCCGGCGGCAGGGCGCCGGCCGGCGACCCGGACCAGGGCCAGCCGCCTCTCACGCGTCGACCAGGCCTACGAAGAGATCCGCCGCCGGATCGTCGACAACCAGTACCCGCCCGCCCATCAGGTCCTCGAACACGAGCTCGCGGGCGAACTCGGCATGAGCCGCACGCCCGTGCGCGAAGCGCTGGTTCGGCTCGAGAACGAGCGCCTCGTCCAGATTGTGCCGCGCCATGGCATGCGAGTCGTCCCGCTCTCGCTGGAAGACCTGCGCGACATGTACGAAGTGCTCACCGCCCTGGAGGTGACGGCGATCGAGCGCCTCGCTCGCTCCGGGCTCGACGCGCAATCCATCGCCGCGCTCGACCAGGCCCTGGACGCGATGGACGCGGCCATCAAGAAGCGCGACCTGGATGCCTGGGTCAAGGCGGACGAGCGGTTCCATCGCATGGTGATCGAGATGTGCGGCAACGCCCGACTCGCCTCGATGGCCTTCACGGTGTGGGATCAGGGCCACCGCGCCCGAATGACGACGCTTCGGCTGCGACCGGCGCTCGAGGTCTCGAACCGCGAGCATCGAGCGGTGGTGGACGCCATCCGCCGTGGTGACTGGCGCGAAGCGGTGTCCCGGCACAGCAAGCATCGGGCGCGGACCAGCCGCGAGATCATCGCGCTCCTGGAGCAGTGCCGCCTCGGCACGCTGTGACACCGTTTCAGAGCGGCCCGTCGCTGAATGGCGCCGGAACCCCGGGCACCCGGCTGTGGAATCGGTGGACGCACTCGCCGTGCAGTGAGCCGAGGAACACGGTCTGCCTGTCGCTCCCGCCGAAGGAGAGGCTGGTTACGTGCTGCAGCTCGGTTCCGGGAATGCGACCGAGATGTCCGGCGGCCATCGTGCCGCTGGCGATGGCGGCCTCGACGACGCCGACGAATTCGTCGTTGCATTCCTCGACGATGGTTTCGACGACGCCGTCGGGCCGAAGCCGGATGACCCGGTTGCTGACGAGGCTGGTCACCCACACGCCGCCCTCCACGTCGAAGGCGAAGCCATCGGGCAGGAACCCGTAGCCGAGCTGTAGGACAGTCTCTCGTGGCCCGAGTGTGCCCTCTGCGGCCACGGGCAGTCGACTCAAGCGCCGGCCGAACGTCTCGATGACGTAAAGAAATCGGCCCGTTGGATCCAGTCGCACCTCGTTGGCGTAGTGCAGGCCCTCTGCGACGACCCGGGCGCCGCGGTCGTCTACGCAGATGACGAAGCCATCGGCGACGTCGCCCCGCCACGCGAGCTGCCGCGGGTAGTGCCGCGTGCTGACTGAGATCCACGTCCGCTTGGACTCGTCGCGAACTGCGAAGTTCGTCGGCGGCAGCGGCGCCCCGTCGACGTCGAGCAGAGACGCGGAGAGCGCGCCATCGGCGGCGAGCGTCCAGACACCGCCGGTGTCGTCTCCGAGATGGGCCAGGAGAAACTCTCCTTCTTCGGTGAGCGCGATGCCATTGGGTCGGACCGCAATGGGCGGCGCGAACGCCAGGCGGCGCTCGACCTGGCCGCCGGATCGCACGACGCTGACGCCGCCGCGCCAGTCGGACGTCGCGACGTCTCCGCTGGCCGTCGCCAGCACGCATTCGGGGCGGCTCAGCCCCGTCCCGACGGCTGTCAGCGAGTCGGGCAGAGTACGGCGGATTGACATTGGCGTTCGATAACGTATACGCTGTTTGCCTCGTGGTCAACACTCCGACACATGCGGCTCGGCGCGATCGCTGACGATCTCACCGGCGGCAGCGATCTCGCCTCTGTCCTCCGTCGCGAGGGTTGGGCGGTCCTCCAGACCATCGGCGTGCCGCGAACGAGCCTGCCGCCCGCCGATGCCGTCGTCGTGTCGCTGAAGACCCGGACGCTGCCGGTCGCCGAGGCGGTCGCAGCGTCCCGCGCCGCCGCGGGCTTTCTGCGGCGTGCCGGGGCGGATCAACTCTATTTCAAGTACTGTTCGACCTTCGACTCGACCGACGAGGGGAACATCGGTCCGGTCATCGAGGCGTTGTTGGAGGACGTTCGTGGCGAGTTTACCGTCGCCTGTCCGGCGTATCCGAGCCAGAAGCGAACGGTCTACCAGGGGCACCTCTTCGTGGGGCATGAACTGCTCTCCGAGTCGGCGATGCGCGATCATCCGCTGACGCCAATGACAGACGCCAACCTGGTTCGCGTCCTCGGCCGGCAGTGCCGGCGCCCCATCGGGTTGCTGTCTCTTGCGGACGTCGATGACGGCCCTGCGGTCGCCGGTCTGCGCCTACAGGGCTTGCGGGCGGACGGGTACGCCGCCGCGATTGTCGACAGCATCCATGATCGGCACGTGGATGTCGTGGCGGAGGCGTGCCTGCCGTTTCCGCTGGTCACCGGCGGGGCCACGCTGGGCGGCGCGCTGGCGCGCCGCCGCGGCCCATCGCGGGTCGGCCTCGCCCTGGACAGGCGGGGGCGGTCGCGCCCGGTCGTCGCCTTGAGCGGAAGCTGCTCGGCAGCCACACGGGCCCAGATTGAGCGAGCCGCGCCGACGGTGCCGAGCTTGGCCATCGATCCCATCGCTCTGGCCACGGACGAGCGGACAATTGCGCGCACGATCGAATGGGCGTGCAGCAACCTGCGCGCAGAGCGCCTGCTGATCTACTCCTCGGCCGAGCCCTCCGCGGTGCGGTCGGCTCATGCGCGGCTCGGGAGGGCCGAGGCGGCGCGTCTGATCGAGACCGCGTTCGCCGCTCTCGCGGCGGCGCTGGCCTCGGCGGGTGTGCGGACGTTTGTGGTCGCGGGTGGCGAGACCGCTGGCGCGGTCGTGCAGGCGCTCGGGATTCGGGTCGTCGCCTTCGGCGAGGAGATCGATCCGGGCGTGCCCTGGACCTACAGCCTTGATCCCGAAGGTTTCGCCATCGCGATGAAATCGGGCAACTTCGGTAGCCCGGACCTGTTCATCAAGGCGTTCGAGGGTGTCGCATGACGGAGCAGCGGTGTCGAGAGGCGATGGCCGCGTACGGCCGTGCCCTGTTTGCCAGAGGTTATGGGTGCGGTACGTCCGGCAATCTGAGCGCGCGGCTCGATGACGGTCGGTATCTGATGTCGCCAACGAACGTCTCTTTGGGCAGTCTCACGCCAGAGCAGCTGTGCCTGATGGACGCCGCCGGCGCGCCTGTGGCTGGCCCGCCGCCCACCAAGGAGACGTGGCTCCACATGGCCATGTACCGAGCCCGGCCGTCGGATCGCGCCATCGTCCACCTCCATTCCACCTACGCGGTAGCCCTGTCGTGCCGGAGCGACGTCCCGGACGACGACATGTTGCCGCCGCTCACGCCCTACGTCGTCATGCGGGTCGGTACCGTCGTTCGCGCGCCGTACGGTCGTCCTGGAGATGCGACCCTGGCACCGACGATCGAGGCCCTCGCGGTCCGGCATCGCGCGCTCTTGCTCGCCAACCACGGTCCCATCGTCGCCGCCCCGGATCTGGATTCGGCCTGGGCTGCCGCCGAGGAACTCGAAGAGACGGCGAGACTCTTCTTCGTCCTCGACCGGCATCCGCACCGGCGCCTCGACGCTGCCGAAGTCGCGGAACTGCGCAGAGTGTTCCCGTGCTGACAACGTCGTCGCTGGCAGTCGTGGTTCGGTTCGTGGTCAAAACCGGGGCGGAACGGTCTTTCTTCGAGCGCGTCGTACGCCAGGCCGGAGACAGCCTGCGCCACGAGCCACAGTGCCGCCAGTTCGACGTTTGCGTCGACGCGGCGGATCCCAGCCGCATTCTCCTCTACGAGATCTACGACAGCGAGGCGGCCTTCGCGGAGCACCTGGACTCAGCCCACTTCCGGGCATTCGATGCCGAGACCCGCGCCTGGGTAAGCGAGAAGGCGGTGGAGCGTTGGCACAGGCCCGGGAACGCCTCCGCAAGATCCGACGAGGACGGCCGATGACCGCAGTGCGCGCCCTGAAAGGAGTGGGCATCGGGGCCGGCTACTTCGCGCCGTTCCAGTACGAGGCCTGGACGCGAATCCCGGAAGTGGCCATTGCCGCGATCCACAACCGGACCGAGGCGCGTGCCCGGGACATCATGACCCGCTTCGGCGTGCCGCGGTACTACGCCGACTGGCGGGAGATGATCGACGCCGAGCGCCCGGACTTCGTGGACATCATCACGCCGCCGGACACCCACGAGGAGATGTGCGGCTATGCCGCGGCGCGCGGCGTGCACGTCATCTGCCAGAAGCCGCTGGCGCCGACGTTCGATGCCAGCCGCCGAATCGTCGACACGGCGGACGCCGCCGGCGTCCGGTTCATGGTGCACGAGAACTTCCGTTGGCAGCCGTGGTATCGGGCCATCAAGCAGATCCAGTCGGAAGGAACGATCGGCGACTTCACCCACGTCCACTTCATGATGCGCATGGGCGACGGCTGGGGCGACGACGCGTACCTGGCGCGCCAGCCCTTCTTCCGCGAGTATCCCCGCCTCCTGGTCTACGAGACCGGCGTTCACTTCATCGATACCTTCCGCTACCTGCTCGGTGACGTGACGAGCGTGTACGCGCAGCTGCGGCGGCTGAACCCGGTCATTCGCGGTGAGGACGCCGGCCAGCTGCTGCTGACGTTCGAGAGCGGCGCCACCGCGATCTGGGACGCCAACCGCTACAACGAAGTGGAAGCCGAGTCGCCCCGGTTCACCTTCGGCCAGCTTCGAATCGACGCGACCCTCGGGCACCTGACGATGGACACCGAGGCGAACATGTCGATCAAGCCGCTCGGCGCACCGCGCACGGAGCGTCGCCTACCAGCGCGAGCGGCGGAACTTCGCCGGCGACTGCGTCTTCCACCTGCAGCGTCACTTCACCGATTGCATGCTCACCGGCGCACCCTTCGAGTCGTCCGGCCAGGACTATCTGAAGACGATCGAAGTCGTGGAGGCGGCCTACGATTCGGCGGCCCGATCGGCCGTGTCCTGGCTCCGCCCGCGTGAATGAGCGCCCAGGGAGAGCTCCGGACCCGACGCTTGACAGGGTCGCACACAACGTATACGTTGACACACACGTCGACAGCCTGTGTCCTCGCATGGCCGGGGACTAAATGGTGTTAGGGGACGCCACAATCATGCGTGAGTTTCGGATCGCGGTGTTTTCCGGCGACGGAATCGGTCCGGAGGTGATGAGCGCCGTGCCTGGCGCTGCTGGACAGACTCCTCGCTGGCAGCAGCAGTGTCCGTCTGCAGTTCGACCACTATGAGGCGGGCGCCGACCTCTACCGACGTACCGGCGTCGCGCTGCCCGAAGCGTCGATGCGCGGCGCCGAGCGGCGGATGCGATTCTGCTCGGGGCGATGGGCCTTCCGGACGTGCGGTATCCGGACGGCACCGAAGTGGCTCCGCATCTGGACTTTCGTCAGCGTTTCGGCCTCTACGCCGGCGTCCGGCCCATCCGCGTGCATGCGCGGGGCGCCCACGCCGCTGGCCGATCCCCGCGCCCGCGACATCGACTGCGTGCTCGTGCGTGAGTCAACCGAAGGCCTCTTCGCGTCCCGCACCCTGACCCGCCGCGAAGGGAACGAGGCCGTCTACGACACGATGCTGATCACGCGCGACGTCTGTGTGCGGCTGTTCACGTTCGCGTTCGAGCTGGCGCGGGCCCGCGCTCGCGGGAGCCGGACGGCGGCCGGGTCACCTGCGTCGACAAGGCGAATGTCGTGCCGTCGATGGCGTTTTTCCGTCAGATCTTCCTCGAGTGCGCCGCCAAGCACGCCGACATCGACGCGGACTGCATGTACGTCGATGCCACCGGCCTGCGTCTCGTGCGCTCGCCCTGGGAGTTCGACGTGCTGGTGACCGAGAACATGTTCGGCGACATCCTGTCGGACGTTGGCGCCGCGCTGATGGGTGGCATGGGCATGGCGCCGTCCGCCGACATCGGTGACCGGCACGCGGTGTTCCAGCCGTGCCACGGGACGGCGCCGGACATCGCGGGCAAGGGTTTGGCCAACCCGACCGCCATGTTCCTGTCGGCGGCGATGATGCTGGAATGGCTCGGTGATCGTCACGACGTTCCAGCGTGCATCGGCGCCGCGTCCATGCTGGTCGGTGCGGTGCACGCCGCGTACGCGAATGGGGCCCTCGTCACGACGGAGAACGGCGGCACGGCCGATACGGCGGCGGTCACCGCTCGCGTGACGGAGTGTCTCGAGCAGCGCCTGAGTGTTGCGGAGTCGCCCGCCTGATGGCGCTTCGCCACCTGCTGCGTTGCGGCGACCTTCACGCTGTCGATGCTGCTCTACGTCGATCGCATTGCGATCTCGACGGCCAAGGAGCCGCTGACCCGGCGAGCTTGCGCTGACCGACACCCAGTTCGGCTGGATGCTGTCGGCGTTCGCGCTCGGCTACGCGTTGTTCCAGACGCCGGCGGGCGCGCTGGCCGATCGCTTCGGCCCGCGGCGTGTCGATTGCCGGCATCGTGGCGGCCTGGTCGCTGTTCACCGCGCTCACCGGCCTGGCGTGGAGCTACAGTTCACTGCTGGTCGTTCCGATTCCTGTTCGGTGCCGGGGAGGCCGGCGCCTACCCGGCGTGTGCGCGCACGTTCTACGCCTGGCTGCCGGTCGGGGAGCGCGGGCTGGCGCAGGGCATCAACTTCTCGGGCTCGCGGCTCGGCGCGGCATTCGCGCTGCCGGTTGTCGCGGCCCTGGTCACCTCCGTGGGCTGGCGGCCCGCGTTCTGCCGTCCTCGGCGTCGCCGGCTTCGTCTGGGCGTTCGGCTGGCTGCTGTGGTTCCGGGACACGCCGGAGGAGCACCCTGCGATCTCCGCGGCGGAGCGTGAGCTGATCGTCCGGGGCCGCGGCGCAGCGTGCGACGCGCCGGAGCGAGGCTGCGCCTGAGCGCCGCAGATCTGTCGCGCTCGTCCAACATGTGGCTGGCGATGGGGCAGTACTTCGCCTCCAACTTCACCTTCTTCTTCTGTCTGACCTGGCTGTTTCCGCATCTCAGCGCACCTACGGGCTGGAGGCCGTTCAGACCGGGCTCCTGGCGGCGGTCCCGCTCCTCGGCGGCGCCTGCGGCAACTGGGTGGGCGGCGTGGCTCGTCGACCGCCTGTACCGGCCGGGCCTGTGGAGGCGCTCCCGGCAGCTCCCCGCGATGGTCGGCTTTCTGCTGGCGGGCCTTCGGGCTGCTGGGGACGCTGGCCGTCCGAGGATGTCGTCCTGGACGGTGCCAGCCTCACCATCGCGATCTTCGGCGCCGACATGACGCTGCCGCCGTCGTGGGCGTTCTGCATCGACATCGGCGGCAGGCACGCGGGCGTCGTCAGCGGCACGATGAACATGGCCGGCAACGTCGGATCGTTCGTCACCAGCCTGGCCTTTCCCTACCTGCTGGCGTTTACCGGCTCCACCACGCCGTTCTTCCTGTCGGGCGCGGTGCTGAATCTGGCAGCGGCCTCCATGCTGGACGGGCGCACGGCCGGATCATCCGATTGCCGGCGACGGAGTGCCGGCCGCCGGCCTCGTCCCTGTCGAGTGGAACAGGGCGAGTAGCAGGGAAGCACGGGCCGGTGGTCGGCCGGTGCCGGTGCGCTCCTGGAGAACCTATGAAGCTGATCGCATTGATGGTTGCGCCGCCCGTGCTGGCGGTGCTCACAGTCGTCCAACCGCCCGCTGCGCCGCCGCAGCGGTGGTGTCAGGGGAACTACGGCAGTGGCACAAGGTCACGCTGACGCTGGACGGACCGCAGGCTGACGAGACGATCGCACGGCACCGAATCCGTTCACGGACTACCGCCTGACCGTCGCCTTCGCGCACGAGTCGGGTGCGCCCGTCCTCCACGTGCCCGGGTACTTCGCGGCCGACGGCAACGCCGCGCAACAGCTCGGCCACGAAGGGCAACAAGTGGCGCGCGCACTTCTCGCCCGACAAGACCGGCCGCTGGGACTGGCGGGTGGCGTTCGTTTCCGGCAAGGCCGTCGCCGTCGATGCCGCGGCGGTCACGGGTGCCACGCCGGTCGCGCCCGTGCACGGCCTGAGCGGGTCGATCCAGATCGCGCCATCGAACAAGACCGGCGCCGATTTCCGCGCCCGCGGGACGCTGCGCTACGTCGGCGGCCGCTACCTGCGATTCGCCGGAACGGGCGACTACTTCCTGAAGGCCGGCACCGACGCGCCGGAGACGCTGCTCGGCCTACGCAGACTTCGACGGCACGCGGACGGCGAAGGCTGCCGGCAGCCGGGCATTCGTCGGGCACGGACGGGCTGCACCACTACCAGCCGCACGTCAAGGACTGGAAGCCCGGCGACCCGACGTGGCGCGACGGCAAGGGCAAGGGCCTGATCGGAGCCTTGAACTATCTGGCCTCGAAGGGCATGAACGCCATATCGTTCCTCCCCTACAACGCGGGCGGCGATGGCGACAACGTGTGGCCGTTCGTCGAGCGCGACGACAAGTTCCACTACGACGTCTCCAAGCTGGACCAGTGGCAGATCGTCTTCGACCATGCGCAGACAGCTGGGGCATCTACCTGCACTTCAAGCTGCAGGAGACCGAGAACGACGATCACACGCGCGGCAGCGGTTCGCAGCCGGAAGACGGTCGAGGTCAGGAGACTCTGGATCGCGGCGATCTCGGGCCGGAGCGCCGCCTCTACCTGCGCGAGCTGATCGCGCGCTACGGCTATCTGCTCGCGCTGAACTGGAACCTCGGCGAGGAGAACACCCAGACGCCGGAGCAGCAGCGCGCGATGGCCGCCTTCATCCGGAACATCGACCCGTCGGCCACCACCTCGTCATCCACACCTTCCCGAACGAGCAGGAGCGCGTCTACACGCCCCTGCTCGGGGACCAGTCGGTGCTGACCGGAGCCTCGCTGCAGAACGCCTATGACGCGACCCATGCCCGGACCGTGCAGTGGGTGCTGGCCTCCGAGCGGCGCCGGCCGGCCCTGGGTGGTGGCCAACGACGAGCAGGGGCCGGCTGGGCTCGGCGTGCCGCCCGACCCGGGCTTCGGCGGGTGGACCGGCCTCGACGCGCAGGGCCGGCCGTCGCACACGCTGCACGACGTCCGCAAGTACACCCTATGGGGCAACCTGATGGCGGGCGGCGCTGGTGTGGAGTACGACTTCGGCTACGCCCCGCCGCACAGTGACCTCGATCCTCGAAGACTTCCGGAGCCGTGACAAGAGCTGGGACTACGCCCGCATCGCCCTCGAGTTCTTCCGCGAGCAATCGCATTCCGTTCTGGGACATGGCGCCGGCAGACGCCCTCGTCGGGAACACCGCGCACGACAACAGCCGCTATTGCCTCGCCCGTCCCGGCGATCTGCTACCTCGTCTACCTGCCGCGCGGCGGCTCGGCGGACCTCGACCTCACGGGTGTCACCGGTACGTTCGCGGTGAGCTGGTTCGATCCGCGAAACGGCGGACCCCTGAAGCGAGGAGCGGTCGCCACGGTGAAGGCAGGTAGCGCGGTCACCCTCGGAGCGCCACCAGAAGCACCAGACGAAGACTGGCTGGCCGTCGTCCGGCGCAGCCGCGGTTAGTTCGCAAGGCTAGCCGCCGCGCGCGCGCCCGCCAGGGGCCAATCTTCGCGCTTGACCACGCGTTCAGTAATGCATACGTTAAAGCACGCGCAGTCGACGCCTTTCGCGTCGTCGCGCGCCCTGTTGCGACCCATGACGAGTTCCAGGCCAGACGCAACCCTTCACGGTCGCACGTCCGGTGTCTGCAACTCCGAACCAGGCGGGAGAACCGTGAATAGAACGACAGCGACTGCACTTCTGACCGGACTGGCCCTCGGGGCGTGCGTGACCCTAGCCGCTCAGGCCCGCGCCCAAGGGAACCCGGCGCCGGCAGCAACCCCCAGGCCGCAGGCGACTCAGGCTTCGCCGGCTCAGACCGCGCCGAGGGCGGCGAGGCTGGTCCACTTCACCCCCAAGGATCTCGGTACTTCCCCAACCCCGAGCACAAGGTCTGGTATCCAATCGCCGGTGCCAGCGACGTCAAGTTCCGCAACTGGCTCATCGATCCGGACTTTCCCAGCGGGGCCACGGCGCAGACGTTCTTGTGCGATTTCACCGGGGACGGCAAGCTCGACTACATGGTCGGCGGGAGCGGCGGCCGCTTCATCTTCACGCGCAAGGACGACGGCACCTGGACGCGCTTCATGTTCCGGGCCGACCGGGGACCGACGGACGTCGGTGCGGTGGCGCTCGATCTCACCGGCGACGGCCTCTGCGACGTCATCACCGGGACCCAATGGGTCAGGAACCCCGGCTTCGCCAACGGAGATTTCAAGTGGCCGAACCCCTCCGACAAGGAAAACGGGTGGCAGTGGGAGGTCTTCCCAATCGCACCGGACCTCGCGGGGCCGCACGATCAGATTTTGGCCGACCTCACCGGCGACAAGCGGCCGGAGATGATCTACTACCAGGATGGCCCGAAGGGCGGCCTTCGCTGGTTCGAGATCCCCGAGGACCCCACCAAGGAGTGGATTGGGCGGATCATTTCCATGCCGACCACCCATATCGGTCTCGCGCCGTACGGGGCAGGTGACATCGACGGCGATGGCCGGATCGACATCGCGATCGGCTATCAGTGGTTCCAGAATCTTCCGCGCTCTGGGGCGGCAGGTCCCATTCAATGGGTCGGGCAGAGCCTGCCGGCAATTCACTCGCTGCCGGTCGGCCGCCTTGACGGCATCCCGGGCTGGACGGGGTTCGTGCATGGGACCCAGACATGGGTGGCGGACGTCAACGCCGACGGCCGCAACGACGTCGTCGTCGCCGACGCCGAGCATGTCGGCGGACGCGTTACCTGGTTGGAGAACCTGGGCAAGGATCCCGGCGGCGCCGTCAGATGGAACCGCCATGTGATCGCCGGCGGTTTGCTCAACAAGGACGCCGCGGGCAAGTGGCAGTATTACGGTCGCGTGATCGGCGGCCTGCACGGCATGTGCGTCGGCGACTTCAACGGCAGCGGCCGCCAGGACGTGGTGACGATCGAGCAGGATTGGGACCGTGCCCGGCGTCCGGCGCCGCACAACCGCCCCAAGGGCCTGTTCTGGGAGAATCTCGCCACCGGCTTTGACGGCTCGGTGAGCTTCGCCGAGCACATGATCTCGGACGTGAACCTGGGCGCGGGGCACGAGATGGTGTGTGCGGACATGACTGGCGACGGCCGCATGGACATCCTCGGCAAGCCGTGGTCCGCGGGCAAGGGCAACGCGCTCGGAGGAAAGACGTTCATCCTTTTCCTCGAGAATCTGACCACCAGATCAGCGACGGCTCCGACGGCGGCCCCTCGCTGATGCTTTGGACAGGAATGCGCGAATCGAAGGTTCCGCCGCGTCGGGCCCGGCTCGGGCGGCTCGCGGTCTTCGGCTTCCTTGGCGTCGCGGCCGTCGCCCAGGCGCAGCAGGCCCAGCAGGCGCCCATGAACCAGATGGATCATGGGCCCTTCGTGTCGAGCACCATCACCCTCGATCCCACGACGGTCAAGGGGATCGTCGTCCACAAGGGAATCGCGGTGAAGGTCGGCCGCGATGCGACGATGGTGTTCGACACCGACCTTCTTCGCGTGGTGGCCGGGTGGACCGGCGGACTCCTCCACTGGCTGCCCGCCCGTGACAGCCTGCAGGAGTGGCCGACGCCTGATGGCCACGTGCATTTCCTCAACACCGAGAAGGCCGGGTGGAGCACCACGGCCGATCTGACCGACACACGAGCTGGCTCGGCGACGCTCAACAATGCGAAGCGATTCGGACCGATTGGCGGCAACCGCCGCTACGAAGGCCTGCACGTGCAGGGGGACGACGTCGTGCTCTCCTTCACCGTCGGTGGTGCGAAGGTCCTCGAGAAGTTCGGGTTCGAGCGGGCACACGGCGAGCCCCTCTTCACGCGGACCATCAACATCGGGGCGACGTCCGAGAAGCTGACGGCGCTGGTGGTATCGGCACCAGTCGGTGCCGCAACGCGGCTCGAGCAGGGGATGATTTCGGCAGGAGCGGGCTACGTCACCATCGATTCAGGGGATGAAGTCCGTCTCATCGGTTTCCGGGGATTGCCCGAGGGCGTCAAGTGGAATCTGGAGCGCGGGCATCTCTCGTTGTCCTTACCGGCGCTGCCGGCCGGACTGCGGTTCCAATTGGCGATGGGCCCAGTTCGCCGTGGCGCCTATGCCAACGCCGTGCGAGCGCTCTTGAGCGCGGACCCCGGGACGCTCGATCTGCAACGCTACCTCCAGCCGGGCCCCGCGCGATACCAGCCGCTCGAGACTGCGGTGGAGATGGGCAGCGACGATGGCCCGTTCGCCGTCGACACCCTCGCGCTGCCTAGCCAGAATCCGTGGCGCTCGCACTTGCGCCTGTCCGCTGTCGATTTCATGGCCGACGGGCGCGCCGTGGTTGCGTCGCTGAGCGGCGACGTCTGGATCGTCGACGGCATCGGCCGTGCGCCCGGCCGGTTGCGGTGGCAGCGCTTCGCCACGGGACTCAACCAGCCGCTCGGCCTGGTCGTCGTCGACGACACGGTCTACGTCAACGGCCGTGACCAGATCACCAGGCTTCGCGACATCGACAAGGATGGATCTGCCGATCACTACGAGAACTTCACCAACGTAGTGATGGCGGGGACGAACTTCCACGGTTTCAACCTGAACCTCGAGGTGGATGCTCAAGGGCGGTTCCTCTGGGCCAAGTCTACGTCCTGGCCGACCGGCGATGCCGGCGACCTGAGCGACGCCGCGCTGACCACGCCGCACGACGGCGTACTCTTCAGGGCATCTCCTGACGGCCGCGACGTGAAGATCATCGCGACCGGCCTGCGCAACCCGAACGGGTTGAGTATCGGCCCGAAGGGCGAGATCTACTTCTCTGACAACGAAGGCAACTGGGTACCGACCAGCAAGCTGACACGGATCGTCGAGGGTGAGTTCCACGGGTTCGTCCCCTCCGCGCACCGGGCCAATCTGGTGAGCGGGTGGGCGCCGGTGGACGGTTGGGTGAAGCCGTTCGCCTGGACGCCGCACGGCGGCCCGGGATCGGACAACTCCCCAGCGCAGGCCAGGGTCATCGACAACGCGGCGTGGCCGAAAGAACTGCAGGGGCACTTGCTGCTCGCGTCCTACGGGAGGGGCAGCCTTTCGCTCGTACTCATGGAGGAGGTCGAGGGACAGCCTCAGGCGGCGCACATGGTTCTACCGCTTCAGTTCCGTTCCGGGCTGCAGCACATGCGATTTCACCGCGACGGGCACCTCTACGTGGTTGGTATGACCAATTGGTCGTCCACGTCGCACGCTGGCGATCGAGGGTCCTTTCATCGGGTGCGCTATACGGGCAAGCCGCTGCATCTGCCGACTGCGGTGAGCACGAAGCAGGGCGCGATCGAATTGCGCTTCTCCGATGAGCTCGATCCCGTATCGGCGACGAATCCCGCCAGCTATCAACTCTCGAAATGGACCTACCCGTGGAACGCCACCTACGGCTCGAAGCAGCTGTATTCGCTGGACCGGCCCGGGCAGCCTGGACCCGATCCGGTGGTCGTTGAGTCGGTACGCCTTGCCGCAGACCGGCGCACGGTGCATCTGCAGATACCGGGCTTGACGCAGAACTCCATCACGACCGTGCCAATCACCGGCAAGCTGCCCCATCAGATCGAAGCGTCGATGGGTATGGTGATGCAGATCGCCTATGACGTGAAGGCGACCGATGGCACGCAGTTGAAGCAACTGCTGCACAAGACGATTCATCGAGTGCCGGGCAACGGGCCGGCGCCGTCGTCAGGGTCGTCCGCCAGTCCGACGACTGCCGTCGTCGAGCGTGGGCCTGTCAGCTCCCCGGCGAGCGCCGGCCCGGCGGCGCCCGAGACCAGAGGACGCGTGGTCGTCGTCCGCTCGAAAGGCACTGAGCTGAGCTACGAGCCGGCACTGATCAAGGCGAAGGCTGGCGAGCGTCTGACGATCCGCTTCGAGAACGTCGGCGACATGACACACAACATCGTTGTCGTCAAAGCCGAATCGGACATCCCCGTGATCGGGGAGGCATCGTTTCAGGCAGCGTTCACGAATCAATGGATCCCCACCGGACCGGAGTTCGAAGCGCGGATGCTCGCACACACGCCCCTGGCAGGGCCCGGAGAGACAGTCGAGGTCACGCTTACGGCTCCCGCCGCCGGCGAGTATCCCTTCATCTGCACGTACGCGAGTCATTGGACCGTAATGCGAGGCACGCTGAGCGTCGACAAGTAGGACCTAGTGTCCGTGTCGAAGCGATGGGAGCTTGAGCTAGCTGCTGCGGCGACCAGCGGGCCGAACCTGAGTGACGCGATCTGGCGCGGCTGCTACTCCGTCCACATCAGAAGGCGAGCGCCACTGTTAGTTGCCTGATCGACAACGACCCACGGTCCGTAGCGCTCGAGGTCCGCCGGTGTGATCCCGAGCCGGTCGCGGTCGACGCCGGTGTCGCGTAGCGCCAGTCGCGCCGCGGGCCCTTTGAGCTTCAAGAACCAGAACGGGACGTCGGCTCTGACGATCCGTCCGATGTGCGGCTGGTAGGCCATCGCTTTGAGGCGGCTGATTGGCTGGGGCGTTCGATCTGGCGCTTGCTCACGTCGGGTCACGTGACCTTGATCGTCGATGTCTACCAGCGGAGCACGCGGTCGGACCGTTGCGCGTGCAGCCGCGAACGCGTCTGACGCTTTCCCCGGGGCGGCCTCTTCGATGGTCACCGCTCGCCACACGAGTCCGCCGGAAATGACGACGCCGCCAACCGCGCACGCCAGGAACACGAGCCCGAGGCGACGGCCTACGCCCGGAGTCATGGGCAGGATTGTCTCGCGTTCAGGCTAGGTCTGGCGGTTCGCAGGCAACGCGTCACCCGGGGAGCAGCCGCGATGCCCGTCATGTGGGCCAGCCTCTGAGCACTCGTGACGCGAGGCAGGGCCAAGGGCGCCGCGCCGAAGCTGAAGAGCGCGCCCCATCTTCGTTTCGGCGAGCATTGCGGCCCGGCGGGAAGGCGGCGGTCGCGAAAAGAGGGCCACGGTGAAGCCACGGCCGCCAAGCCGACGACGAGGAGGTCCGGCAGCCGGATTCCATCCGGCAGACGCGCACCGGCCAACCGCGCGGCGTACGAGAACACGAAGATGCCCAGCGGCTTGCCGAGCAGCAGCGCCGCCAGCACGCAGTCGGTGCCGCTAGAGACGCGCAAGTCCGCGGACGCTACGCGCGCTCAGATAGCAATGCGGACCCGGTCGCGTCGAGAGCGCAGCCGCCAAAGGTTCTTGACACTGCGTCACCACAATGCATACGTTATCGTGCTCGCAATAGCATTCACTATGTAATCAGTCCAGTATTTCGCGGGAGAGGTCCGGACATGCAGCTTGGGAACGAGGCTCTGTTCATGGTCCTGGTATTGGCTACCCCGTGCGCGACATTCGCGCAGAGCACCACCGGTACTGTCACCGGGACGGTTAAGGATTCGCAAGGCCTCGGCGTCCCCGGCGCGGCCGTCGAGCTGATCAACGAAGACACCGGCGTGACTCGTTCGACCGTGTCACTCGCGAACGGTACGTTCAACGTTCGCGGCGATTCCTCCAGGGGCGCTACATCCGTGCGGGTGACCCTGGAGGGGTTCAGCGTCACCGAGAAGCATGGGCTGCAGCTCCGGTCGAACGAGACGCTCGACGTCGGGTCCATCACACTGGGAATCGGGCACTTCAGTCAGGTGACGACGGTGACGGCGGACAAGGCGGTCGTTCAGACTGCCAGTTCGGAGATCTCCAGCGCGATCGAAGCCGAGCCAGATGGAATCGCTCGTTGCCCGCGGACGTGATCCGATGTCGCTGTTTCGCGTGATGCCGGGAGTGACGCAGGTGAGCGGTGGTCTCGATGGTCCGGTCTCACTTGGAGGCGTCAACGGCATCGGCCTGCCTACCGTGTCAGGTCTGCAGTCCAATCTCGGCAACATCACGCTCGACGGCATGCCGGCCAACGATGCGGACACCAACAACATGATGAGCGTCATCAGCGTCGACGCGATCGAGGAGATCAAGCTCATCGGGAGTGGCTTTCAGGCGGAGCACGGCCGCAGCGCCGGAGCTTCCATGACCGTGGTGTCGAAGTCTGGCACCAACCGATTTCGTGGGACGTATTCGTACTTCTTGCGCCACGATGCGTTCAACGAGAACAGCTTTTTCAACCTCAGGAACAACCTGCCAAAGCCGTACTATCGGTATCACACCGGCAGCGGTACGCTCGGTGGCCCGATCGGACCTCCGAACGCCAGCCGACAACAAGCTGTTCTTCTTCTACGCCCGCGAAGACTGGTCAACCGACGAACCCCGCGCGCGCCAATCGCGTGACCGTTCCAACAGAACGTGAGCGCGCCGGAGACTTCTCCCAGACGGTCGATACGAACGGCAGGCTGCTCTTCGTTCGCGATCCGCTCAAGCCTGGCGTGTGCAACATCACGACCGGTGGCCCGGCGTGCTTTGACGGGAACGTCATCCCGGCCAATCGAATCGACGGCCATGGACAAGCGATGCTCGGGTTGTTCCCGATGCCGAACTTCGACGACGTCTCGGTGAGCAACCGTAACTACAACTATCAGTTTCAGGACGTGGCCCACCAGACCAAGGCGCTCAACCATCTGAAGCTCGACTACAGGGCGACCACCGCGATCTGCTCACTGTGTCGCTGCAGGAAGTGGAGTCCGCTTGACCGAGGGCAACGCCGGCCTCTTCGGTCTTCGAGTCCAATTGGGATCAGCTTCGCCACAACTACGCGAAGAGCGAGTGGGACTGGCATGCCAAGCACGTCCGGACGTTCGGCCTGAGGCTCGTCAACGAGGCGTCGCTGGGCATGCGGCAGACGGCTGAAATTTACACGGATCCGAACTTCGAGGCCGTGTCGAAGGCCGCCTATGGATTGACGGGCCTGCCCGAGCTATACCCAGGCGCCAACTTCGCCGGGGTCACGCCGCAACTGTCGTTCGGCGGCGTGCCGTCGGCGGCCGCGGTGGCGTTCGATGCCCGGTTTCCCATTCATGCCGGAGATCGGCGCGTCGTGCTCTCCGATACAGTGTCCTTTTCAACGGCGTCACACCTCGTCAAGGCTGGCTTTCTCTACGAGCGGGACTACAACAGCGAGGGGCTGAACGGGCCCTGCTATTCCGGATGCTTCGGCTTCGGGCGCGACACGCTCAATCCCGGCGACACCAACTACGCCTACGCGAACGCGCTGCTCGGCAACTTTCAGAGCTATTCGCAAAGCAACACTCGCGTATTCAGGGGAGCACGCAACAGTCTGCTCGAGGGGTTCGTGCAGGACTCATGGAAGCTCCGGTCGAACGTGACGCTCGAACTCGGCGTGCGCGTGTCGTCGGCCTCGTCGTGGAAGCTGGACGTACTGCGATATGGGCACGCCCCCGACGTTGCCGCATCGCAGAGACCTCGGCAAGGTTGGGGCCAACTTCGATCCCGCTCGATGGGACCGCGCGCGGCAACCCATGCTCTACCAGCCGGCGTGCATTGGGCCCGGCGTCGCGAGCTGTCCTGCGGCCAACCGGCGGGCGCGGAATCCGCTGACCGGCGAACTCCTACCGGCGGCGGCGATCGGCGCCCTGGTGCCTGGGACGGGAGACGCCTTCAACGGTCTCGTAACCCAGGATGACCCGATGGCGCCTCACAGGGTTTTCAGAATTCGCCCGGTCCTCAGTTCGGCCCGCGACTCGGCTTCAGCTGGGACGTCATGGGCGACGGCGCCATGGCGATCAGGGGAGGGTATGGCGTAACGAAGCAGACCATCACGCCGTCTGGCACGGTGGCCAACAACGTTGCCGCAAACCCGCCAGCGCGTCTGCAGCCGACGGTCTTTCACAACAACATCGCGACATTCACGGACGCTCCTGAGTTCCTCAGCCCCTTCGCCGTCAATGGTCTGGCGGTCGACTGGGAGCCCACGACGGTCCACAACTTCTCGCTGAACGTCCAGCGCAATCTTCCGTTCAGCACCGTCGTCAGTGCCGCCTACGTCGGCAATCGAGCCAGTAACCTCCCACAGACGCGGAACATCAACGTCATCGCACCGGGCGCCAGATTTCTTCCCGAAAACATCGACCCGACCAACAACCTGCCGCTGCCAGACAACTTCCTGCGCCCATTGGTCGGCTATGGCAACGTGAGCATCCTCGAGCATGTCGGCGACTCGCAGTACGATTCACTCCAGCTCACGTTCATCCGGCGCTACACCGCCGGGCTGCAGTACGGTGCTGCGTACACGCTGTCACGCGCGCTCGACATGGCCGGAACGTTGCCGATCTACCGCGACGAGAGGGAGTACCTCTGGGACTACTCGGCTTCGGACCGCCGCCACGTTCTGTCGCTGAACTTCGTGTGGGACGTACCCCCTGCGCGCCGGTCGTGGACCAACCCCGTCGTTCGGACGGTCCTCGGCAACTGGCAGGTCGCCGGCGTCTGGGCGGCCTACAGCGGCGCGCCGGCCAGCGTCACCTTCTCGACGAGCGACGGCGCCGACATTCTTGGCGGAGGTGATCCGGGCCGCATCGTACAGACCTGCGATCCGAACCTTTCACGACGACAAAGAAGCGTTCGATCGGTGGTTCGACACGTCATGTTTCGCTCGACCGGCAAGAGGCGACGCCGGCAACGCGTCGCGGCACTCGATTCGTCTACCAGGCGCACATCTACTTGACCTCAACGTGAGCAAGATGCTGATTGGCCGCGCAGGGCGTGGACTTCAGTTTCGGGCCGAACTCTACAACGCCCTCAACCAGGTGGCGTGGACGAGCGTCGACACGACGGCCCGGTTCGACGGGCAAGGGAATCAAATCAACGCCGCATTCGGCCAGGTGACGGAAACGGCTGGACCCAGAGTCATTCAGCTTTCGGTCCGGGCCATGTTCTGAGCACTGATCGCGGCGCTACTCCCGGCGCGGCCGTGGAGACGAATAGACATGGGCGAGGGTAGCCATCGGTTGGGGGCATGGCCGTCGCTGACCAAGCCCAATGACGTCACTGGTGATGCCGATCTCCGCAGCCGCGCCCGGCGCGCGGTCGATCGGCGCACCCGGCGGCGGACCATTCCAGGAGTAGACTGCGCACAATGAAAGCCGTCGTCGTTGCCGCTGCCCTGACCCTGTGTCCGCCGATCGGATCGGCGCGAGCGCAGGTCCCGAAGACGCTCGACATCTACTTCATTGACGTCGAAGGGGGGCAGGCGACACTCGTCGTCACGCCGGCCGGTGAGACGTTGCTCGTCGACGCAGGCTTCCCTGGCTCGGGTGGATTTGCCGCGCGTGCCGGCGATCCCGTGCAGGCGCGGGATCCGCAGCGGATTCTCACGGTCGCGAAGCGTGCCGGGGTGGAGCGGATCGACAACCTCCTCGTGACGCATTTTCATGCCGACCACATGGGCGGGGTCCCAGAGTTGGCCCAGCTCCTGCCCATCGGCACGTTCATCGATCATGGGGGGCTGACAGCAGATGCCGATCGCGTGGCGGGTACGAGCGAGGTGTTCGCAGCGTACGCGGAAGTACGCGCCAAGGCGCGCCACATCAAGCCGGCTGTTGGCGACCGGCTGCCCCTGGCGGGGGTCGAGGCGACAGTCGTCAGTTCCGGCGGCGCAAGCCTGACGACATCGTTGCCCGGCGCCGCGGCAGGTGCGAACGCGGCGTGCGTGGCGCCGGCAATCCCGGCGGGGGAACCCACGGAGAATCCTCGTTCCACCGGCTTTGTGCTGCAGTGGGGCCGGTTTCGCTTCCTGAACATTGGTGACCTCTCCGGCGATCCGCTGTTCGCGCTGACCTGCCCGACCGATCGCATCGGTCCTGTCGACGTCTACCTGGTGACGCATCACGGCGCGGGCGACGCCGCCCATCCGTCGATGTTCGCGGCCATCACGCCCCGCGTGGCCGTCATCAACAACGCATCGGCCAAGGGTGGTTCTGCGGCCACGTTCCGGACGCTGCGCGCCGCGACCGGCACCGACACGTGGCAACTGCACCGGTCGGCGGCCGCTGGCGGGGAGAACTTCCCCGAGGAACGGATAGCCAATCTCGACGAGACGACCGCCCACTGGATCAAGATCAGCGCGAGCGAGGACGGTTCGTTCACCGTGACGAACGCGCGCACGGACGCCACGGTTCGCTATCGGGCACGCTAGCCGACCCGTGGTTGTGAGGCATTTCCCCGCACACCCGTTCCCGCGTATCTAGGACGTCTCGCCGTGGTCGGGACATCGTATTCCCGTCTGCAAGATGTCCAGGGCATCGGATCAAGCTCACGGCCGGCTCACCGTGAATCCCTCGATGGAGCACCCTCTCATGTCGTTGCGAACTCGCTCACGTCAGCTCTCACAAGGCGTTGTAGCGGCCCTGCTCGTCGGGACGTGTTTCCTGGCTCCCGTGGCGGGACAGGATGGGCCTGCGGCGACCCGTAAGACCGTTGTGACCATCGTCGGCGACGAGTTTCACATCAACGGGGCGCCGACCTATCAGGGGCGCATGTGGCGCACGTCGGGCGGCGAGGAGCATCGCGTGCAGGGCCTGCTCATGAACTCCCGCATGGTGCAGGGGACGTTCGACGACCTCAACCCGGCCTCGAGCGGCCAGTGGGCATACCCGGATACCGGGCGATGGGACGCCGACCGCAACACCACCGAGTTCATGCAGGCCATGGCGGCGTGGCGCGCGCACGGCCTGCTGAGTTTCACGCTCAACCTCCAGGGTGGCTGTCCGTACGGGTACTGCCGGTCTCAACCGTGGGTGAACTCGGCATTCGCGGCGGACGGCAGCCTTCGTCCGGCATTCATGGCGCGTCTCGGCCGAATTCTGGACCGCGCCGACGAACTCGGCATGGTTCCGATGGTGGGGTACTTCTACTTCGGTCAGGACGAACGCTTGTCCGACGAAGCGGCCGTCGTGCGCGCAGTGGACAGCGCGACGACCTGGATCCTCGACCGCGGATACCGGAATGTGCTCATCGAAGTAAACAACGAGTGCAACATTTCCTACGACCACCCGATCCTCCGGTGTGACCGCGTTCACGAACTCATCGAGCGCGTTCGACGCACAGAGCGGGGAGGTCGGCGCCTCTACGCGAGCACGTCACTCGGGGGGAACTCCGTGCCACCGGCGGCCGTTGTGGCGGCCTCGGATTACGTGCTTCTGCATGGCAACGGCGTGGCACGGCCCGAACGCCTCGCGGAGATGGTCGCGGACGTTCGAGGCCTGCCTGGTTATACGCGCAAACCCATCGTCAACAACGAGGACGATCAGCCGTGGCGCGTGGCGGCGCAGGGCTGGCGCGAGGAGGGCAACAACTTCGTCGAAGCGGTCAAGCACTACGCGTCGTGGGGCTTCTTCGACTTCCGGCTCGAGCCGGAGAACCAAGACTTCAACGCGGGTTATCAGAGCGTGCCCATCAACTGGCAAGCGTCCGCTCCGCGCAAGCAGCAGTTCTTCGACCTGTTGGCGACGATCACCGGCAGCCCAGGCACGCCGAAGCTGGCGGTCACATGGGTGGGCGACGTTGGCAGCGTGAAGGTCACGACCGACCGTCCGCTCGACGCGGCGCGACGGCCTCGCCTCGAGCTACTGCTCAACAACGAAGTCGTGTCCCGCTCCACGGCGCTGCCGTTCAAGGGGCGCATCGACAGCGTGCCCAGCGGGCCGCATTTCGTCAAGGTGCGGCTGACGTATGACGACGACGGGCAGGACGTTGTCATCGAGACACCGCTCTACCGCAACCCCTGGTGGCCTTACGGTGGTCAGGCACGGTAGTAGGCAGCCTGGTCGAGCAGGAATCGTTTACACGAGCAGGGGACAATCTGGGCCATGAGCCGCATCTGGCCGTCCGCCTCTGCATTCTGCTTGGTTCACCGGCGCGGGTTGCTCGCAACTGAGTCTGGTCTGGAGGTCTGCACGATGAACTCTTCCTCATGGCGACACGCGCGCCGTTCCACCGCGTGGTCCGTGGCTCTGTTCGCCTTCCTGGCCGGGAGTAGTCCGGCCGTCAACGGGGCGACCGAAGGGGGAGTGAGGCAGCAGCCGGCGAGCGGCACCCGACCACGAGTAGTCGTCTTGTCAGACTTTCCGCCGCTCGATGTCATTCCCGTCGGGGCCGGCCAGGGGCCGGCCGAGAAGCGCAGCGACCCGGACGACATCCAGTCGATGGTTCGCTTCCTCCTCTACGCGAACGAGTTCGACGTCGAGGGCCTGGTGGCATCGGCGGCCACGCTGGCGAACGTGGCGCGGAAGCAGCACATGCTCGACCTGCTCGGTCTCTACGACCAGGTGGATGAGCGTCTGCGACGACAGGACCCCAGGTATCCGACCGCGGATGCACTGCGGGCGGTGACCTGGCAGGGTCGCGACGGCACGTGGGGGAAACCGGCCGACGAGATCATTGGGGATGGTCGGGACAGCGAAGCGTCGAACGCGCTCATCCGGCTCGTGGACCGGCCCGATCCCCGGCCGGTCTGGGTGCTCGTGTGGGGCGGGCCTGCCGATCTGGCTCAGGCGATCTGGCAGGTACGGGCCACCCGCAGTCCCGCCGAGCTCGACCGCTTCCTGAGCAAGCTGCGCGTCTACCTGATCGGTCTGGGCAACCGGCCAGGGCAGGATGGTACCGGCGAGTGGATGCTCGAGACGTTCCCGAATCTGTTCGTGATCGTCTCGCAGCGGACCTACGGGGGAATGTTCGCCCAGAAGTCTCCGCTCGGAAACCTGGCGTGGCTCGACGCCAACGTCAGGACAGGACACGGCCCGCTGGGAGCCGCCTACCCGCGCAGCGGATACGACCCGAAGAATCCAGGGCAGCAGGAAGGTGACACGCCGTCGTTCCTTTATCTCTACAGCGCGGTCCGCGGGATGAGCGATCCCGAGCGGCCGGACCAGGAGAGCTGGGGCGGCCAGTACGTGCAGCGCGATCCATCGAAGCGGCATTGGTATGACGGCCCGGGCGCCTCGAGTGTTTCCCGGTGGCTGTCCGAAATGCAGGCCGACTTCGCACGTCGGGCCGACTGGATGCAGCAGTGACCGCCGCCTGGAGGGCGCGTGAGAGACGGACATGAATCAGATGGCAGGCAGTCAGCTCCGCGGAGCGCAAGCCCTGGTGAGCAGGCTCCTGCTCGTGGCGTTGATTGGTGCTGCGGCGTCCGCGGCACCGCTGGCGACCCGCGTCGAGTCCGAACTTCAGACCACCGCCCATCGGGTCGTCGTGACACGTGAGCGGCACTTCAACTACCACACGTGGAGAATCGAAGCCGTCGGCGGCACCTGGCACTTTGAGATCGAGTCCGCCGTTGCCAACGCCAGTCCGCGGCACGCCGAGGCCGGAATGGCGAGTACCGGGTTTCACTCGGCCATCGATCGCGAAAGACGCGACTGGATTGGCAATGACTGCCAGCCGAATCCGGGCGGCACATCGCGCGAGTGGCGCGGTTGGCCGAACTTCGCTGGTGACGGCTTCGGGCACCCGTGTCGGGGCGGCGGGGGACGATCACGGTGGGTCTCTGCCACCGGTGACCCGGTCGCGTTCGACGATCGGCTCGAGGGTGAGCACCTGATCCTCGAGTCCTGGAGCGACACCTACCGGCTGCGTTACCACTTCTTCTCGAGCCATGCGGCCATCGAAGTCCTGGAAGCGACCGCTCCCGCATGCGTTCCTGTTCGAGGGCCAGGTCGCGGGACAGATGAACGTGGCCCGCCAGCGGTACGTGCTGGACGACGGCGTCGCGCGGCCGTTCGCCTACAACAGCCAGACTGGCTGCGGCGCCCGTTGCCTTGGCCACCTCGATGCCAACTTCAGGCGCAACTTCCCCTCGCCGTTCTTCTACTTCGTCGATCCCGAAGCCAGCCAGGTGCTTTACATTGGCGCGACCGCCCAGAGCGCGGGTGGCGACGAAGGGTGGGCGCAGGCGAGCAACATGGTCATCTTCAGCTTTGGGCGCGAGATGGACAAGCACGCGCTCAGCGGCACCAATGCGGTCAGCGTCTTCGGCTTTCTCGGTCGCGCACTCGGCCACGATTCCATCAGGGCGTTCATCAAGGCCCGGCTTGCCGCGCCGTTCGTTCGGGCTGGCCTGAAGAATGCGGTCGCACCCGCGCGCCCCTGATGCTTGTGCGAGCCAGTCTTCACGCCAGGGGCACGGTCATGAAACCGCTTCTCTCGACTCTCCTCTTCCTCGTCCTCGCCGGCCCGTTCTCCGCTCGGCAGGTCGCGGTCGAGTGGGACGCGCTGCTCGAGCAGCCCGCCGCATGGTACGCAACGCCCGAGGCGATCCGAATCGCCGACAACCTTCTTCGGTACCAGCGGGGCACCGGCGGCTGGCCGAAGAACGTCGCCATGACCGCCGTACTCTCGTCGCCGGATCGTGTACGGCTGGTCGTCGAGAAGACCAGGACTGACTCGACCATCGACAACGGTGCAACCACGACCGAGATCGAGACGCTGGCGAGAGTGTACGCCGCGACCGGTCACGCGCGGTTCGCCGACGGCGCGCGGGCCGGCATCGACTACCTGCTGCGTGCGCAGTATCCCAACGGGGGCTGGCCGCAGTATTTTCCCCTCCGGGACGACTACTCCCGGCACGTGACCTTCAACGACGACGCGATCGTGCGCGTGCTGACAACGCTGCGGGACGTGGCCGCCGGCGGTGCGCCGTACGAGTTCGTTGATGCGCCCCGTCGTGAGCGTGTGCAGGCTGCGGTCGATCGGGGGCTCGAGGTCATCCTCGATTCCCAAATCCGCGTGAACGGCCAGCTGACAGTCTGGTGTGCCCAGCACGATACCGTGACGCTCGCCCCCGCAACGGCCCGCACGTACGAGCTGCCGTCGTTCAGCGGCAGCGAGTCGGTGAGGATCGTTCGTTACCTGATGAGTGTGCCCAGGCCCTCGGGTCGCGTGGTGGCGGCCGTCAATGCGGCGGTCGAGTGGCTTCGTGCGCACGCGCTCACGGGAATTCGCGTCGACCGACGGCCGGATCCTGCAGCCCCACGCGGTTACGACCTTCTCGTCGTCGACGATCCCGCAGCGCCGTTGCTCTGGGCCCGGTTCTATGATCTCGACACCGGCAAGCCGATCTTTGTGGGCCGCGACGGGACCAAGCGCGCAAGACTTTCGGACATCGAGTACGAGCGACGGACGGGCTACAGCTATCTCGGAGCGTACGCGACGTCGCTGCTCGAGGTGGAATACCCGTCGTGGATGGCAACCCGTCGACCGTAGTCGGGGCCTACGGTCGTTCAGGGTCCTTCACTTAGGCGCGGGAATACTCTGCGAGAAACGGTCTCGGGGTACGACCGCCACCGGTTAGCAATCCGGCCAGAACGATCCCCGGGGCCGCGGCAAATGTCAACGCCGTTCCCCGGCCCCCGGTTCAGCGCCGCGCGCTACCACGACACGATCTGCGAGAAGCTCGACGCTCGCCTGAGAGCCCAACGCATCTGGCAGGACTCGTCGAAGAGGTCGGCTACGGCGCCAGCTACGAATCGATCAAGCGTCTCGCGGTCATGGTCCCCTCAACTCGCTCCGGATGACGTTCCCAGAACACCTCAGGTCGTGGCTTCCCAAGGTTGCAGCTGTGAGCGGTGTCCCGAGAAGACCGCGCACATTCACCGCCTCGGTTCCAGCCGCTACGGCTCGACACGAGGAGCGACGCCCCTCCTCCGCTTCCTCTCAATCGCAGTCGCAATCTCGGAAGTTCGGCGCACGTGAACAGGGCATTCGCGTCGGTCCGTCGTCGAGACCGCCGAAGCCGTACCGTTTAGCTCGACCCCTTCCGACATCTTCAAGGTAGAACCCGCCGACCCGAAAGTGGAGAGCCGCGGCCCATCTGGCACGCCAAACCCGTATCTGAGGCCGTGGCGAACGATTTGCACGGCGCTGGTCATGAGCAGCGTGTTGCACTCACCATCGCCGGACCGTGTTCGCGCCAACACCTCGGTCCCGGTCAACGAGCGGTTGGAGCGAGAGGCGCAGCTTCGGCTCCGGGAGGCCGCGGCCGTCCCAAGCGATGAACTGAGTCGGCGTCTCGCAGATCTCGACACCGAATGGGATTTCGACCGCACTGTCGAGACAGAGGCGTCGCTCATGGGGCTGATCGGACTGGGCCTCGGCGTCACGTTCGACAGGCGGTTCCTCGCGCTGCCAGCCGTCGTGTC
>CAVRKP010000007.1:0-281360 GCA_963721565.1 Vicinamibacterales bacterium | reverse complement strand
GTACGGACCGTCAACGAGGTCGCGCACCCATTCAGCGAAGTCAATCGCCGCGCGCCGTTCGGTGACCTTCGCCCCCCGCCATGGCCGATGCGCGTCGACGGCGAGGAAGATATTCGCGGTGCCGTTGCGGCGGTACTCATAGTCCTGCCGCGCCGGACGGCTCGGCGCGACCGGCGTGGCCGCGCGCACCTCCCCGATCAACTGGCGCGGCGACTCGTCGATGCACACCACCGCCGTGCCCGCGGCAGGCGGGGGACGTATACAATTCCAGCACGTCCTCCATCCGGGCCACGTACGCCGCGTCGATCTTCGGCACACACCACTTCTTCTGCTGCCACGGTTTGAGGTCGTTTTCTGCCAATCGCCGTCCGATCGTGTGTCGTGAGACACGCGCGTGGGGAGTCAGCGCCACGACCGCGTCGGCCAACAGCGCCAACGTCCACCGGGCGCGCCCGGGCGGCGGCGTTGCGCACGCCGTCGCGATCAGCAGCGCTTCTTCAGGGCCCGTGAGCTTCCGCGCCCCGCCCGGCCGCGGGGCCTCGGATAACGCGGCTTCGAGGCTCTCCTCCACGAACCGCCGTTTGGTGCGGTAGACGGTCGAGGATTACCACCCGGACGGTCGTGGCAATCGCCTCATCCGTCTGGCCCCGTGCCGCCGCCAACAGAATCTGCGCGCGTTTCACGCGCCGGACGGCCCGAGTGCCCCCCGCAACCATCCCCTCCAAGTGCTGACGCTCGCTCTCGTCCAAGTCGACGCGGTATCGTAGGTGCATCGCGGGCCCTCCCGCGACATAGCGGATCACACACAGCGCAGCATGTCGATCCTATTCACGACGACTCAAGGGCAGTACCTGGCGTTCATTCACGCCTACACCACCTTGCACCGGCGCTCACCGGCGGAGACCGACTTCCAAGCGTTTTTCTGCGTCACACCGCCCACCGTCCATCGCATGATCGTCACGCTCCACGAGCGAGGACTCATCCAGCGCACTCCTAGGCAATCACGCAGCATTACGCTGCTGGTTCCGCCCGACATATTGCCGCCACTTCAACCGATCAAAATCCCTGCGACGGGGTACCAGTCGGCCCAAGCGGCGAATTCTCGACACCGTCAAGGGGAGACGGAGCGAGCGGGCAGCTGCGAGCGAGAAGATGGTGTCCGGGAAGCGCCCCGGCGCCGGACTCGGCGGCGCGAGCGAGCCACCGGAACGGAGCGGGCGGGCGAAGCCGCGAGCGAGAGACGGTGTAAGGGGTCCGGGGACGAAGTCCCCGGATCAAGATTGGTTGCGGGGGCGTGCAACCAGCGGTACTTGCAGCTGTGGAGGGGGGCGGCGTGAGCGTTGAAGAGTGCGCGCGCTAGTTAATCAAGCACCGGCTCTCGGCCCGTCTGGAACGCGACCTGTTGGGCTAGACATCGTTCGGCATTTCGCGTCAATGCACGACAGCCACAAAGAGCCCGAGACGGGCTTGCCCGCCCTTCCACAATTCGGTCGGTTTGACTGGTCGCGCCCCCAAGGAAATGGTTTTCACTTCACCGTTCGATGATCCCAGAAACAGAACATCTCCCTCGATAGAGGCGGCCAGGCCAATCCATCCGCCGGAGAGTCCTCCTTGATTGCCGAACAGTTCGGTTGCAGAGCCATCGGCGAGGTTGGCCTGCAGGACAGCGCCGCGTTCCGAATCGCCGATGTACAGCTCGCCCGTATGCGTGATCGCCAAAGCCCGTGCGTTGCCGATCCCGTCGAGATCGACCTGCTTCGCCGTTCCACCCCCAGCATCCAGCCGGTACAACGCCCTCGCAACGAAGAATAGATCACCGGTGACTGGATGCACGGCGATTCCAGTGGCTGTGTCGCTTGTAAAGAATCTGTGTAGCACCGACCGTTCTCCTGAGCGCAGATCAACGCGAACGAGAGCTCCACGACTTGAAGGACCGTAAGCCCCACTGTTCTCGTCGCCGACGAGGGCAGTCTGACCGCCCACTTCAACCATTAGTCCTTGAGGAGATCTAAACCCAGCGACAATCGGTGTTTGCGTGCCAGTTCGTGGGTCGATGCGTACCAGCAATCCCCTGCCACAGGCCATCGTGCCAACAAGCACGGTCCCATCTGGTTCAACGGCCATCGTTCGAGCATCCTCGAAGAATCCACTCGAGAGGATTCGGGTCTCCCGCCCGCGCCGATCGATGCGAAACATGCTTCGGCCGTCAAGGGCGACCAAGTCGCCTGCCTTCAACGACACTCCTGGGGGCCTATCCGTAGCCTGCGCGGGGCAGTCGGCAACGGAGCCGGAGTTTGGTACAACTTCAGAGATTGGCCGGCGACTCTCAAGCCCGGTCGGCGTCGACACCCTACTGTCGGACCGCCTATTGGTACTATCACTCTTCGGTCTGCCGGGGGCGCTCTGGTTCGGTGGCGCAGGCCTGAAGGTTTCCAAGTAGGCCGTCTTGACCGCCAGATATGGGTCGTCGGTTGCACTCACAGGCTTCGCAATGTCGATATGGTCCCGATTCATGGGATCGAGCCTCTCAGTGCAAGAATGAGTCGCGCTTTGTTCATCGACAACACGCGTTCCGAGAACGTCTTGTTTCTCGTATGCGCAGTACGACCTGATTGCGAATTTGGCGGCATTCCAGTTCCGCACGAGATTTCCGACGTAGCTAGCGTCCTTCCAAGGAAGCAAGTCGCTGATTTGTGAATTCTGCGCGACAAGCAGTTTTGCCAGCTGAGCCAGCTCTGCGCCTGTGGTTGGTGTCGACAGAAAGTAAATCATCGGCACCTGCGTTGGGTAGTTTTGGCCCTGATACTTCAAGAGGAATGCGCGTACGACAAGGCCTCCCATGCTGTGGGAGATAAACACCACTTCTTTATGGCTCTGAAATACAGCGCTTGAATCGAGCGCTAAGCGCAGATTGTCGGCGAGCTCGTCCACCGAAAATGTCGACGCAACGAGTGGCGACGCGTAGTCATAGACGAACACGTCATCAGCCCTGAATGCATCGTCGTCCTTGAGAAGTTGCGGCCAATACACTCCGTTCGCTGCGGTCCACGTCGCCCTCGCATCTCCAAGGATGCCGTGGACAAATACGATCGCGCGCTCTGCTCCTGGCCGTCTATCGCCGACATATCCTGACGCACCGGTAGGCAGCGACGGTTCAGATTTTGCCCACGGCCGGAGCCACAGTGCTGCGAGTACGATGGCAGCAGCTACACCAATGCCTGTGGCGATGAACAACCATCGCGGTCGGTCGCCCGGTGCACCGTTCCGTTCGGGAGAGGCGGGGGCCGGATCAGCTTGCGCGACAGCTGTTCGCCGCGCAGATCCGGTCGCGAGCGCGACACGTTCGCTAATCGCCACCACAAACCCGTCTCTCGCCTCGTTGAGGGCGACACGGACGGTGAAAGTCATCGCTTTTGTGAGGTGGCCGTCGTTTTCGACGTAGAGCTCCCAGTCGAGATCGAACCAGATGGCATCCGTGCAATCCCATCGCTGAACCGCTACCATCTGTTCGCCCCGAACTTTCACAATGCGCTGCTCGCCAGGGGCTGCGGGTTCGAGAGTCGCGACACTATAGGTGCTCTTGCCGTGGCCACCATTCACCGGCCTGGACACGTACTCCCAGTGCGCATGGCCTTCGAGAGTCGGAGAGAGCTGCCCGAGTTTCGCGTGAGCAACCAACGTGAATGGGCCGTCACTGTTCTCAACGACGATGTCGGCGCTCGGAAGCAGCCGTCCCCTTACGCTCGCGGTCCCAGTCGTCGCCCGAACACTGATGGCGGGGCTCTTCACATCTCGCATTCGGTTCGATCTCCTTCAATACCTAGGCGCCCACGCCGCCACAACTGTGGCGTGCGGGGCCGCGTGACATCTCCGGATGTCATTGCAGTCCGTACTTACGTTGACGCGCCGCCAACGCAATTTCGCCTCCGTCCAACACATCGAGAACTGACTTCCGGACCGCACTGGTCACACAAGAGAGAAATCCTGCAGCCGGGAACGAAGATTGCGCACCATCAGAGTCGACATGAACAATAAGGTCGGCGTCGGTCAAAACAACGAGATTGGCGTTGTGGGACGTGACCAAGAACTGCTGCATGCGCTTTCGCTCCAACAGGTCAGGCCCAATCACATCGGCTATGTAACGATTGTCTAGATTGTCCTCTGGCTGATCGATCACCAGCGGACCCCGTGTGTTTCGCAGAAGCAGCGGAAACACGGCAACGCAGCGCTGACCCGCAGACAGGTTCTGAATGGGCACGAATCCACCCTTACCAACATCGAGGCGGATCTCAACATCGTCCTCGTCCATGACGTCGAGCAGGTCGACAAACTTCACGTCAAAGAGAACATCGTTGACTGCCCATTTGTCCTGCTCGACCGATATGTCTTCGAGCTTTGCAAACAACTCGCTGAAATTCTGATAGGGCTCTCGCGCCCCAAAGCCCTGTACGTCGCCCACAAGACCCGACTCCTCTGCTCGGTGGCGCTTCTGAAAACGAGTACGGGCACTCTGATTTGCGGAGGGTAAGAACTTCAGTCGAACTGAAGGCAACTCCGCGTTGAGGGCGACCACGAGAGCTTCGCGCTTCTCCACAACTCGTTTCCGTATTTCAGTGATCGCATCGCATGCGGCCCTTAGGAGACGAGCCGACGCCTTGACTTCGCCGAGGAGGTCAGAGCAGTCTTTCTCGACGAGAGGTAGCCGCTTCGTGTCCTCAAGCACCTGGATTTGCTTCGTGAGGATCTCGCGATCTTCTGGGGGCAGAGCATTGACCTTGGGCGTGTAGACATCGTCCCGGAATGAGGTGAACGACGCCTCTATCTCTGCGGCCGCACTGATTGCGGCAGTCTTCACGCCAACGAGAGTCCCCGCCAACTCGCTAACGGCCACGCGCTCCGCCTCGGCGTTCGCAGTCACTGCAGCCTCAACCGCCGAAACAGCTGTGATCAGACGTGCGGCGCGCTCCGACTCTGGTGGTGATGTCACGGCAAACAGCAACTGGCTCTTTACCTGTTCCGACAATCGCTCGACTCTCTTCTCTGCTTCTTGGCCCAGGCCCTCAGCTTTCTGCTCAGCCGAGAGATACCACTCGTATTCTTGCTGAAGCGATAGCAGATCGCCTTGTTCGAGTCGAGAGAGCGTCGCTCGCTTACGTTGCAGATCCCATAGTTCTTTCAGAGACGAATCGAGCTTGCGAATCAGGCGCTGAAGGAGCGGTAGCTGGTCTCGCGCTTTCCCGACATGAGATGCGATTTGCTCGTAGTCGCCGCGAATCGACGACGCGTCGCCGATTCGGTCGAGAAGCGAGATGCGGGCTTCTGCCCGATCCGCAATCGCTTCGATCTCGTGCCAGCCGAGGATGGAAATGGGAAACGCGACCGGTTCGGCGGCTCCTACCGTCCGCACGTCACCGCCTTCGTCAAGAATATTGATGCGGTTGGACGAGTCGGCGCGTCGAGTCACCAGCAACTGCGTGCCATCTGAGTTCTCGACAAGACACTCGACGTAGCCAGACGAACCCAAGATGTGCGCCACATGCTTGCTCACACTCTCCTGGCGGTCGGGCGGTACGTCGTTCCGAGGGCGAATCGCAGGCACTCGACGAGAGCCGTCTTACCAGACCCTTTGCTGCCGATCAGGGCGTTGAATCCCTCGTTGAACGACACCCAGGCTTCAGGCACGAATGATCCGACGACATGCATGCCGACGACTCGTGAATGCTTGGCCGGCGGCTGCTCTAGACTGATTCTGTGACGAAAGGTGAGGGCCGCTGCGAGCTCCGAGAATGAAGCGAGTTTCGGCTCTTACCCACGTAGACCGATCTCGTTCGGTTAGCTGCTCGTGACGGTGCGCATCACTCGAAGCAACACATACGGCGGCCGGAATTTGCAAGCCGTCCTGAGTGGCGGTCGAGCCGTTGAAGAAGGCCGCAGTTTGCCTCTGTCGCACCTCTAACGCGTCGAACGCCTTATCACGAACGAAGCTTAGGAACGTGTCGTCGTCGTACAGATCATCGATACTTCGCGAGTTCTCGGGTGCCTTTGATTGATGAAGGTGTGCTGGGATGAAAAGCGCCCCTCCGTCCCGAAAAAATCGGCCCACGTCGACGATGCTCGACCTGAAGCCGGCCGGATATTCCCCAGGCCGGTAGGTAAGCTCGTCCTGCGCTTTCCGAAGCAAATAGCCGTAGTCGCCGTCAGATTCCGGATCTACCGCGACGATGCAGTGGAAGAAGTAGTCCTTCCCAATCTTCTTGAACAGCGCGTCGACGATGACGTTGATCTCGGCGCCAGGAATCAGCGTCGTGTCAGGGCAATGCGGTTGGAGAGCAGCCAATTCCGCTCGTGTCGGAAACTCCTGATGTTTCAGGATGACTGCGAAAGAGTATTGGCCATCACGAAGCGATCGCCCAAGTTTCTCGATGGCGTCGGCAGCTTTGTACTCGTAGTCGGAAGACCCTGGCGCATGAACGTGGAAATCCGCACGACGCCAGCTGGCTCCGACTCCTACCGTCGTCTTCGCAAGCTTGGCGCGAAAGTCTTTGATGCTCACGTTCCCCTACTCCAGGGCGGCCCGGCAATGCGGCGGTGAACTTGTGATTGTGACGTGATTCTACGAGTGAAAGGGATTGTGAACACGAACAACGCCGTACCTTTGTCCATCGGACAGGTCTTCTGAGTAGAGGATCTCTGCACCTGAAGCCTGTGCTGCTTGAACGACCAGCGCATCCCAGAACGAGATCTGATACCGCGCTTCGAGGTCCAGCGCCTCCAGAATCGAGTCGCCTCCGTTCACGACAACCTGCCACGCGAGGTAGTCGGAGACGATGTCACGCGTGGCCTTCGCGTCGAGCGGGTTCTTCGCCTTCCGGCGCAGATTGACGGCCAGTTCCTGAAGACCTGCGTGCTGACGACACCCGACCTGCTCTCCCACAGCTCCTCCACGAGCGCCTTGGCGCGCGCGTGCTTCTCGCCCGCGGCGGTGTCGTGGGCGTACATGAGGATGTTCGTGTCGACGAAGTACCTATCGCTCATGGAGCTCGTCGCGCGACTTGGGTGGCGTCCACTGCAGATCGAGGCCTTCGCGGAGCCTGGCGAGGGCGCGGCGGCGAGCCTTGTCGAAGGCCTTTCGTTCCCGCACGATGGCTTCGAGCCGGTCGGTCAGAAGGGCGCTGATCGACCGCCCTTCCTCGGCCGCCACGACGCGCGCCTCGCGCAGAAGATCGGCATCGAGCTTGAGCGTGACGTTGGTCTTCATGACGAGACCAGACTAGCACGACACATCCGTGCAGCACAGTTCTACGTGCTACATCGCCAGCTAGGGCAGCGTGCGGTAATATGTATACACTACATCGTGACTGAAAGCAGAATACCGCAGTCGTCAGCCACTCCGCCCGCCTGCTCGCCCTTGCCCAAACGCGCCCTCTGCTCCGAGCCCGCGACGTGTCCGCTGAAGGAATCCACACCGGCACGCTGACCCGTCTGGTCAGGGCCGGCACGCTGGAGAAGGTCGGCCCAGGACGATATCGGCTCGCCACGTCCGACGTGACTGAGAGTCACTCCCTCGTGCTGGCCTGCAGCATCGTCCCGTCGAGCGTCGTCTGCCTCTCGACGGCGCTTCTCTTTCACAACCTCGGGACGCAGCTGCCTCGCGAGGTGTGGCTCGCCGTTCCGCGCGGGACACGCGTCCCATCGTTTGCGTACCCTCCTATCCGCGTGACGCGGATTGCCCCAGCACTCTTCGATCTCGGAATCGAAGAGCATCGCATCGAAGGCGGCGTGGTGAGGGTTTACAGCGTCGCCCGCACGGTTGTCGACTGCTTTCGATTCCGGAACAAGGTCGGCCTGGACGTTGCGATGGAAGCTCTCATCGAAGCGCGGAGGAGCCGACGCCTCGACCTGAACGAACTCGATCGAGTCGCGAAGGCGCTTCGCCTCGATCGCGTCATGCGGCCATACCTGGAAATGCTGGTGGCCTAATCGGTGCTCAATCCGGTGCGAGACAGAGTCGTGAGACCAGGAAGCTCGAGCGAGTGCGGTAGAGTGAGCGCATGTTCAGGGCGTACTTCGACCGCAGTGAGCTGGGTCGGCCCGCCGATGTTCTGGCCGTTAGCGGATACCTGAGTTCCGACGACCACTGGCGCGACTTCGAGACCGAATGGCATCGCGCATTGGCCGACTTCGGCGTCGGCACATTTCACATGACGGACTTCGAGTGCCGTCGAGGCGAGTTCGCGGATTGGGATCAGGTTCGCCGGACGGCATTGCTCGGTCGGCTCATCGACCTGATCGGAAACCATGCGTTTGTCGCGATCGGGGCGGCGATCGTCCTGGCCGACTATAACGGACTCGACGAGGCTGACCGCGAGCGGCTTGGCCATCCCTACGCCATGTGCGCCACCAAGGCGGTCGCGGACACGCTACGGTGGGTCGACCAACGAATCGGAAGAGCGCGGGCCTCGGGCGAATGGGAGGTCACCGAGAAGGGCAAGAACGTTCCGGTGGAGTTCGTGTTCGAGGAGGGTGACGAAGGCGCGGGTCAACTGGCCGAGCAGCTTCGAAAGGAACAGGAATCGGGAATGCTCGTCGGCAGGATTCAGTGGCGATTCGACCGGAAGGGCGTGGCGGCTTTGCAGGCGGCTGATTTCGCGGCCTACGAGACGACCAAACAACTGGTCCGGACCATCGGGGCAGATGAACGAGCGATGCGTCGGTCGCTGGACGTGCTGCTCGACAAGGTCCCCTACGTAGCGGAGTGACTTCAACAGCAGCAGCATGGGACAGATTCTCAAAGGGATGGGTCGCGAGGAACAGCGGCAGCAGTGAAGGCAGCGATCCAGCACGCTCAAACCGACGCCGGTCGCCTCATCTCGACCCTCTTCTGTCCCCAAAACCCTAGGGTGATGACAGCCTGATGCCAGTCGCTTCGAGGGCCTCAGCCTTCTTGCGATCAGGACGAGAATACTCAGCCTGGAACCGTTGCGCTGGAGAGTGAGCCCGTCGATCCACGGTTGTAGCCACGTCTCCGTCTGCCCCCCTTGGGGACGCCGAGACTGACCTCAGGCGAAGAGAAATCGGGGGGACCACAGACTCGGGAGGAGTGGTCCCCCTGCGTCCATCGCACATTTCGTCTGTCCGACTCGCAAACTCCGCGACCAGCTTCGCATGTCGTACCATCGCGATGTCCCTGACAATCAGCAACTTCGCTCGCGTGGAAAGGGCGGCGCTCTTCGCCGCCCGTGTCGGAGTCGGCGCGGCTGTCAGCAGCACTGACGGAGGCATCTGGGGCGTGAGCGACCCCCTCTGCCACCCCCCGATCACGGTCCCGGGCCCAGTTTTCGGGGGTCGCTCACGCCCCAGATGCATGTCACGTTCGTCCGGCAGAACCGCGCTCTGTCCGTGACACTCGCGAAGTGCGCCGCCTGATGTCGATGGCTCGCACTAGATCGACTTCATCGGCAGAACACGGCTGTCAGGTTTTTGCCGGGAACCGCGTTCATATAGGTGAGCGCGCACTCGCTCTGAATTCCTGACTGCGGCGGCCGTCGATCGCCGCCTCCTGCCTCTCTTCCACCAGCGCGCCTCGATCGCCTTGCGAGTTCGCTGACGTGCGCCAAGGTCGCGTGCACCGTGGCCATCACGACGCGAGATTGTCCGGCGGTCCGCGGCCCGGTCAAGCCACTCCGCTTCGCTCCGTCCCCTGCGGGGCTTACGGGCTTGACCGAACCGCGGCTCCGCCGGTGTTCGGCAATTACGTGATGGCCTCCAGGCTGACCGTCGCACTCATGCGGGACGCACCGATTCACCCTCGAAGGAGTCGCGGCGTTATGATCCGATCTCGAGAGCAGCGCAATCGGCGAGCGCGACGTGGAAGGCCTCGTCCGCCGCGAGATCATTGCGATGAACCGCTTCGAGCGCTCGTTCGCACGCTCGCTCGGCAAGCCGCACGCGAGCTGTTCGCGCGCGAGCTCGATAGCGCAACGGCAAGATCGACCTGAGGTGACGAGTGCAATGAAGGTCGCGATCTACGCGCGGTATTCCTCCGACAATCAGCGCGACGCCTCGATCGCGGACCAGTTCCGCATCTGCCGCGAGTTCGCCGCTCGCCAGGGCTGGACGATCGTCGAGGAGTTCACGGACCACGCGATCTCGGGCGCGACGCTGCTGCGCGCCGGATTCCAGGCGCTGATGCGCGACGCGTTGAACCGCCGCTTCGACGTCGTGCTCGCCGAATCGCTGGACCGCTTCAGTCGCGACCAGGAAGACACCGCCGGCCTCTTCAAGCGCCTCACCTTCGCCGGCGTCAACATCGTCACGCTCGCCGAGGGCGACATCACGCTCCTGCACATCGGGTTCAAGGGGACGATGAACGCGCTGTTCCTGAAGGACCTGGCCGAGAAGACGCACCGCGGATTGCGTGGGCGAATCGAGGACGGCAAGTCCGGCGGCGGACTCTGCTACGGCTACCGTGTCGTGAAGACGCTGCAACGGCGGCAACGTGTCCACGGGCGAGCGCGAGATCGAACCGACGAAGCCGCGATCGTCGAGCGCATCTTCCGGGACTTCGTCGCCGGACATGTCCCCGAAGCAGATCGCGCAAGACGCTGAATCGCGAAGGCGTCCCCGGACCGTTCGGCGGCGAGTGGAGTCCGAGCACGATCTACGGCAACGCGAAGCGCGGCACCGGGATTCTGAACAACGAGCTGTACGTCGGCCGCTTGTGTGGAACCGGCTGCGCTTCGTGAAGAACCCGGACACCGGCAAGCGCGTCTCGCGCCTGAACCCGGAATCCGAGTGGATCACGAGGAGGTCCCGCAGCTTCGCATCGTGTCGGACGACGTCTGGACGGCTGCGAAGGAGCGGCAGGAACGGACGCGCTACGCCGTGCGACAGACGGGCACGCTCGGCGCGGCGAAGCGGCCGAAGTACCTGTTCTCCGGCCTGACGAAGTGCGGCGTCTGCGGCGCCGGGTTCATCATGCTCAGCGCAGAACCGGCTCGGGTGCTTCGGCGCGCGCGAGCAGGGACGTGCAACAACCACCTGACCATCAGGCGCGACGAGGTGGAAGCGCGCGTGCTGACGGCGCTGCAGGACAAGCTGCTGCGGCAGGATCTGTTCGAGGAGTTCTGCGACGAGTTCACGCGCGAGATGAACCGGCTGCGGATGGAGCACCGCGCCAGCCTGTCGGCCGCCGAGCGCGAGCTCGAGCGCATCGAGGCGCGACGTCCGGAAGATGATCGAGGCCATCAAGGACGGGTGTCGCCGGCCGAAGTGAAGGACGAGATGAACGCGAACGCGCGCAAGGCGCGAGGACTGAAGGCGAAGCTCGACGCCGCGACGAGCCGCCGCCGCTCCTGCACCCAGGCATGGCCGACCTGTACCGCGAGAAGGTCACCGCCTGGCACAGGCGCTCGAGCATCCCGACACCCGCACGGAAGCCTCCGAGGCGCTTCGTGGCCTCATCGACGCCATCGTCCTGACGCCGAACGCAGCGGCGACAGCTGCGAGATTGAACTGAAGGGGAATCTGGCGGCGATGCTGGGGGCCGCCCAAAATGCAAAGAGGTCGCCGGAAACCGGCGACCTCTGCTGCAATTGTGATGGTTGCGGGGGCGGGATTTGAACCCGCGACCTTTGGGTTATGAGCCCAACGAGCTACCAGGCTGCTCCACCCCGCGACAGGTTGCTGTGTGGCGAGCGCCCACAGCCAGTGCAGAAGACGAACTATAGCAGTCGCCACTGCATCGGTCAAGGAACGTGATGCCGGGCTCGGACCCAGCCGGAGCTCGGTCGCTCCGGCCAGGCGGTTCTGGCGCCGAGCTGGGCACATCCCTTGCGAACGGTGAGACGCCATGGACGCACTCCGCCACGACATCCGGCAGGCCGTCCGCGGCCTGCTGCGCAGCAAGGCCACGTCTTTCGCGGCCTTCCTGACCCTCGCGCTCGGCCTCGGGATCACCGCCGCGCTCGTCTCGGTGGTCGACGGCGTGCTGCTCCGGCCGCTCCCCTATCCCGCGTCTGAACAGCTGGTGCGCGTTTCCGAACAGCACGGCACGGCGGTCAGCCCGCTCGGCAGCAACCTGAGCAACCTGACGCTCGACGCCTGGGATCACGCGAAGACGCTCGACGGGCTCGGCGACCTACAGCCCCGAAGCGTTCATCTGGCGGACGGCCGACGGCACCGAGCAGCTGATCGGCGCGCGGGTGAGCCCAGGACTGTTCGGGGTGCTCCGGGTGACGCCTGCGCTCGGGCGGTTCTTCCGCGCCGAGGAGTCGCAGGAGGGCCGGAACGGCGTCGTCGTCCTGAGCCACGGCCTGTGGCAGCAGCGGTTCGGCGGTCGCGCCGATGTCCTCGGGACGCGGATGCGCCTCGACGACGCGCGAGTTCGAGATCGTCGGTGTCGCCCGGCCCGGCCTGGCCTTCCCCAGCCACGAGTCGCGGCTGTGGACGCCGCAGCTGCGGCTGCCGCCGACGACCGCCAAGATCCAGGTCTTCCCCGCCATCGGACGGCTGAAGCCGGGCGTCGCAGCGGCCCACGCCGCGAGCCGAGGCCACGGCCGCGACGCGCGCCGTCGAGCGGCCGGTGGTCGCCGACCTGTTGTTCGGCAAGGGCGGCCCCGTCGAGGTGCGCGTGGTCTCCCTGCTCGACGACGCGACCGGCGCCGTCAAGCCGGCCCTGGTGGCGCTGACCGTCGGCGTGGTCCTGGTGCTCCTCGTCGGCAGCGCCAACGTCGCCAACCTGCTCCTCTCGAGCGGCGTGTCGCGACGCCGCGAGCTGGCCGTCCGCGCCGCGCTCGGCGCCAGCCGCGGACGCCTGCTCCGCCTGATCCTGCTCGAGTGCGGCCTGCTCGCGGCGGCCGGGCTCGCGGCGGGCCTGGTCCTCGCCACCTTCGTCGTCGACGCGCTGCCGGCGCTGGCGCCGGACGATTTCCCGCGCCTCGAATCGGTGGCGCTCGATGGCCGGGTCGTCGTCCTGAGCGCCCTCGCCGCGCTGGTCGTCACCGCGCTCGCCGGCCTCCTGCCGGCCTGGCGTGGCAGCCGCGCCGCCTTGTCGCTGTCCCTGACGATGAAGGACGACGACGGCCGGTCCGCCGGCCTCACCAGCGCCCGCCTTCGCTCGGGGCTGCTGATTGCGGAAGCCGCGCTCGCGCTCGTGCTCGCGGTCGGCGCCGCGCTGCTGCTCCGCAGCGTCGATCGTCTCGGCCAGGTGGAGGGCGGCTACGACCCGATGAACGTGCTCGTCGCCAACGTGCGCCTCACCGGGGCCGGCGGCGAGGCCGCGGCCAAGGCCGCCTTCGTCGACGCGGTGGTGCAGCGCCTGCGCACCCTGCCGGGCGTCGTGGCGGCTGGCGCCGGCAACATGGTGCCGTTCGGCGGCGACACCTATCTCTCGGCCTTCTCGCTTCCGGGATCCGGGCCGGCCGGCGAGCGTGTCGTCGCCCGGGCCGCCTCCAACGTCGTGACCGCCGGCTTCGGCGAAGCGCTCGGGCTCGAGCTCGTCGAAGGCCGCCTGTTCACCTCGGCCGACCCCACCTCGGGCGGGCCGCTGATCGTCAGCGAGACGTTCGCCCGCAACTACCTCACGGACGGCCGCGCCGTCGTCGGGCGGCCCTTCCCGATCCGCCTTCGCGAGGGCAAGGCGCCGGCCAGCACGATCATCGGCGTGGTCCGCGACATCCGGCCGCAGGGGCCCACCTCCGAGCCGCGCGCGGAGATCTACCAGCTCGCCGGCGCGGACGTCGGCATCCGTCGCGACATCACGCTCCTGGTGCGCACGTCCGGGGATCCGCTGGCGGTGGCGCGGCCGCTGCGCGACATCGTCCGCACCGCCGACGCCGCCGCGGCGATCACCCAGGTCGGCACGCTGGCCGACGGCCTGTCCGCCTCGATCGCGGCGCCGCGCTTCTTCGCCACCGTCCTCGGCACGTTCGCGTCGCTGGCGCTCACGCTCGCCGCCATCGGGCTCTACGGCGTGCTCTCCTACAGTGTGACGCTCCGCCGGCGCGAGCTCGGCATCCGCGCCGCGCTCGGCGCCAGCCGGGGCGATCTGCTGGCGCTGGTCGTGCGACAGGGCCTGCTGGCGACGGGAGCCGGGCTGGCCATCGGACTCGGGCTGGCGATCGTCGCGGCGCACGCGATGCGGACGCTGCTCTTCGGGATCGAGCCGATCGATCTCCCGTCGTTCGCCGCCAGCTCGGCGTTGCTGCTCGCGGTCGCGCTGGTCGCCTGCCTGGTGCCGGCGCGTCGCGCCGCGGCCAGCGATCCGCGCGTGTCGTTGCAGGAACCATAGCCACGGCGCGGCCAAGACACGGCACAATCGACGCGCATGCGAGTGCGCCTCGGCGTCGCCGTCCTCCTCGTGCTGGGTGCCGCCGCGGTGGCGGCAGCGCAGCCCGCCGCCCTTACCGTCGATGTCCGCAGCCGCGCGGTGCGGCCCGGCGAAGTCCTCGACATCCGCGTCCAGTCGGCCGAGCCGCTGACGCGCGCTGGCCGCGACGCTCGGCCCGCGTCCGCTGCATGGGTGGCGCTTGCCCTCCGGCGCGTGGCGCGTGCTCGCCGGACTCGACGCCGATCAGGCGCCGGGACCGCTGGTGCTGACCGTGCTCGGCTCGCGCGCCTCGGGCCGGCCGCTGTCGACGGTGGTGACGCTCGCCGTCGAGCCGGCCACGTTCGCCGAGCGACGGCTCACCGTGCCGCCGAAGTTCGTCGACCCGCCGGAGTCGGAGCGGCCGCGCATCGAGCGCGAGCGGGAGCGGCTGCAGGCCATCTACGGCACCACCTCGGACAGGCTGCCCGGCGTGTTCGTGGCGCCGGTCCGTCATCGACGCAGCTCACCGTTCGGCAGCCGCTCGATCTTCAACGGGGTGCCGCGCGAGCGTCACGGCGGGCTCGACTTCGCCAGCCCGGCCGGCTCGATGATCCACGCTCCGGCGGCCGGCATCGTGGTGCTGGTCGGTCCGCTCTACTGGACGGGCAACACCGTGGTGCTCGATCACGGCCAGGGCCTCTATTCGATCCTCGCCCACATGACGCGGACGCTGGTGCGCGAGGGCCAGGTGGTCGCCCGGGGCGCGCGGCTCGGCACCGTCGGCGCGACCGGCCGGGTCACCGGCCCGCATCTCCACTGGTCGGTGCGACTGGGCGGGACTCGCGTCGATCCGGCGTCGGTGCTCGAGCTGCTCGGACCGCAGCGCCAGTGACCGGCGCCACGCGCGCGCCGCCGGTGCTATCCTGCGGGGCTGCGGGAGGAGGACGCCTGATGAGCCAGGATGACGTTCGCGAGGTTCCCCTTCGATTCGGCCCGATCGACGCCGGCGCGACGATCGGCCACGTGCACCTGAAAGTCGCCGATCTCGAGCGGGCGCTCGCCTTCTACTGCGGCATCCTCGGCTTCGAGCTGGTGCAGCGCTACGGCACCTCCGCGGCGTTCATCTCGGCCGGCGGCTACCACCACCACATCGGCCTCAATACGTGGGACAGCCACGGCGCGCCGCCGCCGCCGACGCACTCGACCGGGCTGTATCACGTGGCGATCAAGTACCCGAAGCGGGCCGGCCCTCGCCGACGCGCTCCGCCGCCTCGTCGCGTCGGGGATCCCGCTCGACGGGGCCAGCGACCACGGCGTCAGCGAAGCGCTCTACCTGCGGGATCCCGACGACAACGGCGTCGAGCTGTATTGGGATCGGCCGGAGGCCGCCTGGCCGCGCACCGCCGACGGCGAGCTGGCCATGTACACGCGTCCGCTGAACGTGCAGCAACTGCTCGAGGCCGGCGACGAGCGGCCGGCGGCGCGGCGAACGGCGGGCCTCGGACGTCCCGAAGCCCGCCTGTGAACGGCCCCGTGCGCGGCGCGTCAGGCGGCGATCTGCCGCGGCCGCACCATCTTGCGGTAGGCGAACAGCAGGACCACCGCGCCGAGGATCGACATGAAGATCCCGGCGGCGTCGTTCTCCCCGTACAGGCCCATGGCCCGGCCGACGAAGCCGCCGACCAGGGCTCCGGCGATGCCCAGCAGCATCGTGACGATGATGCCGCCCGGATCCCGTCCCGGCATGAGGAGCTTCGCGATCACGCCGACGATCAACCCGAAGACAATCCAGCCAACAATGCCAAACATCACGCCTCCTTTGCCACCGCCGTGGTCGTTCCGTGCCACGGCCGCGACACCGGGGGCTGATACTGCAGGAACCTTGCCGAGGCGCCCTCGCTGAGCCGGCACGCAGCGAGCCGGCGCTATGCGAAGCCGGGCTGGCTAGTGGAGGCGGCCGGGCCGCGTCGATGACCTGCGGTGTCACGATGGCGCGATCGGGTGACAGCGACGGCGCCAGCACGCTGCCGCGCCTTGTCGTCACGCAGGCGCGTGAATGCCGCCAGCGCCGCCTGCTGCTCGGGCCGCTGCTCGAGCGCCCGATGGGCCTGCGCCAGCTGGTAGAACGCGACCTCGTTGCGCGGATTCACCGCCACGGCCTTGCGCAAGTGGGGCAACGCCGCCGAGGCCCGGCCCGCGGCGACCAGCGCGCGTCCGAGGCCGACCAGGGCCTCCTCGAACTCGGGATAGGCCGCCACCGCGCGCTCGAAGTACGCGGATGGCCTCGTCGAGCTTGCCCGACTTGCGCTGCAGCTCTCCCAGCTCGTAGGCGGCGTTGGCGTTGGTCGGGTCGATACGCAGCTCCTGCTCGAACTCCGCCGCCGCATCGGCCTCGGCGGCCACGTCGCCGTTGCCCTGCGCCGCGCGCGTCAGCAGCACCCGGCCGATGCGGAAGTGGAGCCCCGGCCGCTTCGGCGCCTTGACCAGCACCTGTCGATACTCGGCGATGGCCTGGTCGAGCAGCCCCTGGCTCTCGTTCGCCTCGCCAGCGGCCTGATGCAGCCACGGTGAGTCGGGCGCCACCCGCGCCAGCTTCGTCGTCTGCAGATAGGCGTAGTTCCCGAACAGTCGGCCGGTGTGGTACAGCACCTCGGGGTCGTCGGGATACGACCGGCTCAACTCGAGCGCGACCGCGACGGCGTCGCCGTCGCGATCGAGGTCCGTATACGTCCGCTGCAGGTGCAGTCCGACCAGCCGCCGGAGGGCGCGGTCGCCGGCAGACGGACGGAAGGCCTCCTCCAGCCCGGCCACCGCCTCCTGATGGTGCCCGAGCTCGGACAAGGACATCGCCAGCAGCGCGCCGAGGTTGGGGAGAGCCGGCGTCAGTGCGAGCGCGCGGCGCAGCGACGGGACGGCGTCGGCGAACCTGCCCTGCTGGAAGTAGATCAGCCCGAGCCGGGCGTGGACTTCGGCGCGCTCCGGCTCGCAGCGTCCGCAACCGCTCATACGACCGCTGCGCCTCGGCGTAGCGCCCCGCCGGCGAGCGCCCGTTCGCCCTGCTCGTACAGCGTCGGCGGTCTCGGCGGCGGGCGCCTGCCGCGCCGCCGATGGGACGGCAGGCGCGGCAAGGACCAGGGCGACGAGGCTCCGGACGACGCAACGTCGAACGCTCACCAGCATGGCTCCAGCAGGCGGCCATGATAGCGCGCCGGCTCAGAAGATGACCTTCAGCCCCAGCTGGTTGATGCGACCCGCGTCGCGCGCCGTTGACCACCCCGAACGTCTGCCGACGTGAGGTTGGTGTCGACCGAGCTGAACTGCGTGTGATTGAGCGCGTTGAACGACTCGAGCCGGAACTGCAGCTTGGTGCGTCCGACCAGGCTGAAGTTCTTGAAGACGGCCAGATCGAGATTGTTCACGCCCGGGGCCGCGCAGGATGTTGCGTCCCGACGTCCCGAACTGGCCGGCGCCCGGCTGGGCGAAGGCGTCGGTGTTGAACCAGCGCTGGATGCTGTGCCCGCCGCTGTTCGGATCGCCGACCAGGTCGGCGCGATTGGTGCCGAAGCTGTCGTTCAGGCCGCCGAGATCCGCCGCGGTGACGGTGAGCGGGAAGCCGCGCTGCCAGGTGTAGATGCCGTTCACCTGCCACCCGCCGACCAGGGCCTCCTTGGCACCGGTGGCATCGCCGGCGAACCGCTCGCCGGCGCCCATCGGCAGGTTGTAGACGAAGCTCGCGACCAGTCGGTGATCGACGTCGAAGTCCGACAAGCCGTGATCGCGCTCCGGATCCTGGTTGTCGAGGAACCCCTGCCAGCCGTTGAAGCCGGTCGCCCCGATGCCGGCGGCGGCGGACTTGGTGTCGGTGCTCTTGGCCCAGGTGTAGGCGAAGGTCAGCAGCGCCGAGCGCGCGCGGTGCTCCAGCTTGGTGTTGAAGCCGTGGAAGTTGGACCGCCCGCTCCAGTCGCTGTCGATGTAGACGGCGAAGTTCGGGAACGGCTTGCGCTCGGCGACCGTCGGCTGGGCAGTCGCTGTACGGGAGGGCCTGCGCGATGTTGCGCCGCATCAGCAGGTTGGTGCCCTTGTTGCCGATGTAGTTCAGCTCGAGGACCGTGCTCGGGAACACCTCGCGCTGGACGCCGATCGACCATTGCTGGACGTACGGGTTGCGCGGCTGCGGCGACTGGCTGACGGCCAGGAACGTGTTGGCGGCCGGCGTCGCCAGGCCGGGGGTCTCGAAGCTCGGAAACAGCACGTCCGAGGTCTGGAGCGGCGCCAGCCTGTCCGGAGGACTGCTGATAGTTGCCGCGGCTGACGTACGGATAGACGTCCGAGGCGCCATCGATCTCGCGCCCTTCGGCCGAATCGAAGAACATGCCGTAGCCGCCGCGGATCACCATCTTGCCGTCCTCGGACGGGCGCCAGGCGAAGCCGAGCCTGGGCGCGAACACCTTGAACCGATCGGGGTTCTCCGGGTTGCGGCCGTCCGCGAGCTGGTAGTAGCCGCCGTCGACGATGCCGCCGTCGACGAGCGTCTCGTCGGCCACCAGCAGCCCGCCCGGCGCGTAGTCCAGATTGCGCCAGGCCATGCGGTTCCTGGTTTCGTAGGGGACGCTGCGGTAGTCCCACCGCAGCCCGAGGTTGAGCGTGAGCTTGGAGTTGACGCGCCAGTCGTCCTGCACGTACGGCGCGATGTAGCGGAAGTTGAACTCGCGCGGATTCCCCGGCTGGCCCGGCACGCTGAACGCGGCTGGCTGGAACAGGGCGGCGCTCGTGTAGTACCCGAGCAGCATGTCGGCGACCGGGTCTCCCGGTGAAGCCGATGTTGAAGCCGTAGCCGCCGAGGAACCCCGTGGCCAGATCGCGCTGCAGCTGCCAGCTGCGATAGTTGAGGCCGAAGTTCAGGTTGTGGCGGCCGGCGACGTAGGTCGTGGTGTTGCTGATGTCCCACATCGGCTGGTTGCTCGCCGAGTAGGCGTTGCCCGCGCCGCCCGTGCCGGCATAGCCCTGGATGCCGATCTGCGGGCACTCGCGCTGGATGTCCGGCAGGTTGGTGAAGACGCCGGTCAGCTGCAGGAAGTCGACGTCGGCCTGCGGACAGGCGATGCCGCTCTGATCGGCGCGCGCCTCGATCCGGCCGACCCGGAACTGGTTCACCAGGTTCGACTTGATCGCCCACGTGTGCGACACCTGCCAGTTCTTCGTGTCCTGCTCGAAGACGCGATCGCCGATCTCGAGCAGGTTCGAGTTGGTGCGGTTGGCGTAGGTGGTGTTGGTGTAGCGGCCGAAGATCTGCCCGTACTGGCCGAGCGTGTGATCGACGCGGATCGTGTACTGGTCCTGATCCTGCGGCAGCGTGCGGACCAGCTGATAGTTGCCCTGCGCCGCGGTGCTGTTGGGCGCCGGATACCAGCTGTTGCGCAGCGCCAGCTGCGCGACCCGCGAGAAGCGCGACGACGGAATGGTGTTGTTCGGGAACGGCTGGCCGGTCGAGCGGGTCGATGATCGTCGTCGAGAAGCGGCCGGCGAGGTTCTCCTGGCTGGGCACGGTGTAGAACGAGTTGAAGCCGCGCTTGATGCGCGTCCCTTCGTAGTTGAAGAGGAAGAAGGTCCGGTTGCGCCACACGGGGCCGCCGATGACGCCGCCGAACTGCTTCTGATCGAGCAGCGGCTTCTCGGCGCCGCCCGGGTCGAAGAAGTTGCGGGCGTCCAGGCCTTCGTCGCGCAGGAAGCCGAAGACGGTGCCGTGGAAGATGTTGGTCCCCGACTTGCTGACCAGGTTGATCTGGTTGGCGCTGAAGCCGTACTCGGCCGAGTAGGTGGTGGTCTGCTCCTTGAACTCCTCGATGGCGTCGACCGACAGGATCGCCGCCGGCGTGCCCAGCGCCGTATCGACGTTGGCGGTGCCGTCGATCATGAAGTTGTTCGAGGTCGGGCGCGATCCCATGATGCTGATCGCGTTGCCCACACCTTGCCGCATGGCCCCCTGCTCACCGCCGATTTCGACGGCGCCGGCGCCCAGGAACAGCAGCTGGATGAAATTGCGGCCGTTCAGCGGCAGCTCGGTGACCTGCCGCGCGGTGATGGTCTGGCCGATGCTGGCGCTGCCGGTGTCGAGCGTGACCGCGGCGGCCTTCACCTCCACCGTCTCGGCCACGCTGCCCGCCTCGAGATCGAGATCGACCCGCTGGATCTGGATCGACGGTGAGCTGGACGTCGGAGCGCACCGCGATCTTGAACCCGGCCTGCTCGGCCGTCACCACGTAGCGGCCGACCGGCAGCAGCGGCACCACGTAGTCGCCCTGCTCGTTGGTCGTCGTGCTGCGGGTCAGGCCGGTGTCCTGGTTGGCCACGGTGACCTTCACCTTGGCGATCACCGAGCCGGTCGCGTCCTTCACCGAGCCGGTGATCTGTCCGGACGCCGTCTGGCCCGATGCCGCCGTCGCGGCGCACAGGACGAGCACCATCGAGCCGAACACGGGCCCGTGCCGGCGAACGCCCGACGCCGGAGCCCGCACAGAGCCGCGCAGCCATACCGAGAGTCGCACCAAGGCAGACATCGTCCCCTCCGCACGCACGCGATGGACACGGAGCTGCGGCACAGGGCATCGCGCGCAAGGGCCTGCGTCGCTCGCTGGGCGAGCGGCCGTCGATCCCGGATGTATTGGCGCCTCGAGGGACCGCGGCCGCGCACGAATGGAGTCAGCGGGCGGAGTCTACGCGCGCCGGTGCGCGGCCGGGCGGTTTTTGTTGCGAGTCGGACAACGGCGCGCTGAATGGGACCAGCTCTGCCGTATGTCCGGTCGCTGCCGGGCAGCCGGGGACGGCGCAGTCGCGATCACGCTGGAGCCGGCTGCGCCGCTCAGATGCGCGGGAGCGTGACCTCGAGCTGCGACATGTACTTGCCCTTCTTCTCGCCGTAGGAGATCTCGCACTCCTCGTCGCTCTCGAAGAACAGGCACTGGGCGATGCCTTCGTTGGCGTAGATCTTCGCCGGCAGCGGCGTGGTGTTCGAGATCTCCAGCGTCGCCGTGCCTTCCCACTCCGGCTCGAACGGCGTCACGTTGACGATGATGCCGCAGCGGGCGTAGGTCGACTTGCCCAGGCAGATCGTGATGACGTTGCGCGGGATCTTGAAGTACTCCACCGTGCGCGCCAGCGCGAACGAGTTCGGCGGCACGATGCAGACGTCGGCCTTGAGATCGACGAACGACTTCGGGTCGAAGTCCTTCGGATCGATCAGCGTCGAGTTGATGTTGGTGAAGATCTTGAACTCGTCGGCGACGCGGATGTCGTAGCCGTACGACGACACCCCGTAGGAGACGACGCCCGTGCGCACCTGGCTGGACTCGAACGGCGAGATCATGCCGTGCTCGAGGGCCATGCGCTTGATCCAGCGATCCGACTTCACGCTCATTCGACAGCTCTCCCCGGCGCTCGCGGCCCAGACGTCAACGTCACGTCAGCGGCGAAAGATCGTCATGATCAGCGACAGGACGACGCTGACCACGAGGCAGGTGACGATCGGCAGGTAGACCGTCGTCTGACCGCGCCGCCAGATGATATCCCCAGGCAGGCGCCCGAGCGGCACCCCGGCCATCACCACCAGCCCGATGCCGGCGACGACGAGGCCGAGGATGACCAGGCTGCGGCCCACTGGCGGGGTCCTGTCAGCGGGCTACCGCGAGAACTCGAGGCCGCGGAAGAAGTAGCCGAGCTCGAACGCCGCCGTCTCCGGGGCGTCGGAGCCGTGCGTGGCGTTGCGCTCGATCGACTCGCCGAAGTCCTTGCGCAGCGAGCCGGCCTCGGCCTTGGCCGGGTCGGTCGCGCCCATCAGCGTCCGCCACTTGGCGATGGCGCCGGGCGCCTCGAGGGCCAGCACGACGCACGGTCCGGACGACATGAAGTCGGTCAGCCCGCCGAAGAACGGCCGCGCCGCGTGCACGGCGTAGAAGCCCTCGGCCTCGCCCTTGGTCATGTGCATCAGGCGCATGCCGCGGACGGTGAACCCTTCCTGCTCGATGCGGGCGAGGATGCCGCCGGCCTTCTTCGTGGCGACGGCGTCGGGCTTGATGATGGCGAACGTAGCGGTCCATTAGCGCAGGCTCTCCATGACTTCGTCGAGGACGGCCTTGCCCGGCCGCGTCCGATCCATCGGCAGCGCGGCGAGCGGCGTGTCCACGAGATTCAGCTGGGTGATGAAATCGTCCTTGTCCGGCTCGACGTAGATGACGCCGGTGGCGAACTCGCCGCGGCGCAGCGTCTCGTGCAGGACGGTGCAGGGCCTGCATCCGGTCGGTCGGGTTGTAGTCGTTGCCCAGCTTCTTCAGCAGCAGCCGCGAGCCGTCGTGCATCCGGACCTCGGTCGTGGTGCCGGGGTCGTACTCGACGGTGATGTCCTCGAAGAACGGCACGAAGCTGACCTCGCCGAGCGGCTCGTCGTGCTCCTTGACGTAGGAGTAGCTCTTGGTCGAGCCCTCGTGATCGTTGAAGGTCACGCACGGCGAGATGACGTCGATCATCGCGGTGCCGCGGTGGCTGAGGGCGGCCTTGAGGATCGCCAGCAGCTGCTTCTTGTCGCCCGAGAACGAGCGGGCGACGAAGGTCGCGCCGAGCTCGATGGCCAGCGCGCAGGTGTCGATCGGCGGCAGGTCGTTGACGACGCCGTTCTTCAGCTTCGAGCCGATGTCGGCGGTCGGCGAGAACTGGCCCTTGGTCAGGCCGTAGCAGCCGTTGTCCTCGATGATGTAGACGAGCGGCAGGTTGCGGCGCATCAGGTGGACGAACTGGCCGATGCCGATGGCGCCGGTGTCGCCGTCGCCGCTGACGCCGATGCCCTGCAGCGTCTGTGTTGGCGAGCAGCGCGCCGGTCGCGACCGACGGCATGCGGCCGTGCACGGCGTTGAAGCCGTGCGAGCCGCCGAGGAAGTAGGCCGGCGTCTTGCTCGAGCAGCCGATGCCGGACAGCTTGATGACCCGCTTCGGGTCGGTGCCGAGCTCGTAGAACGCATCGATGATGCGCTCGGAGATGGCGTTGTGGCCGCAGCCGGCGCAGAGCGTGGTCTTGCTGCCGCGGTAGGTCGCGAGCTCGAGGCCGATGCGGTTGGTCTTCTTGGGGGGCTGGGTGGTGACGGCGTCCATGATCTGGTTCCTGTCTGCCTATTCGCCGCCGAGCGCGCCCCGGTTGCCGTCGGGATGCGCGACGCTGACGACGCCTTCCTGCGCCAGGATGTCGGTGGTGACCGAGCGCGCGTCGATCGGCAGGCCGTTGTAGTGCAGCACCTTGCGCAGCTTGCCGATCTGCGCCGCGTGCAGCTCCATCTTGAGCAGGCCGAGCATCTGCGCGTCGCGGTTCTGCTCGACGACGTAGACGCGATCGTGCGCGTCGATGAACTCGGCGACCGCGTCGGTGAACGGGAAGGCGCGCAGCCGCAGGTAGTCGGTCTCGAGCCGGGCTTCGCGCACCAGCTGGTCGCGGCTCTCCTCGATCGCCCAGTGGCGTCGTGCCGTAGGCGATGATGCCGACCTTGGCGTTGGCGCGGACGTCGACGACCGGCGGCGGCACGTGGCGGCGCGCCGTGTCGAACTTGCGCGTCAGCCGATCGAGGTTGTTGACGAAGTCGTCCGGCCGCTCGCTGTAGAGCGCCTTCTCGTTGTGGCCGGTGCCGCGCGTGAAGTAGGCGGGCATGCCGGTGCCCGGGCAGCGTGCGGTACGGGATGCCGTCGCCGTCGACGTCCTTGTAGCGGCCCCAGTCGCCGATGCCGCGCCAGCGTGTCGGCGTCGAGCACCTTGCCGCGGTCGATCGGCTTGTCGGGATACTCGAACGGATCGGACATCCAGGTGTTCATGCCGAGGTCGAGATCGCTCATCACGAAGACGGGCGTCTGGAGGCGCTCGGACAGGTCGAAGGCGTCCTGCGCCATCGTGTAGCACTCGGCCACCGACGACGGCAGCAGCAGCACGTGCTGGCAGTCGCCGTGCGACAGGCCGGCGGCGAAGGCGATGTCCTGCTGCGCGGTGCGGGTCGGCAGGCCGGTCGACGGGCCGACGCGCTGGATGTCGAAGATCACCGCCGGCATCTCGGCGTAGTAGGCCAGGCCGGTGAACTCGGCCATCAGCGAGATGCCCGGGCCGGCGGTCGACGTCATCGAGCGGGCGCCGGCCCACCAGGCGCCGATGACCATGCCGAGGGCGGCGATCTCGTCCTCGGCCTGGACCACGGCGAAGGTCGCCTTGCCGGTCTCCGGGTCGATGCGGTACTTGCGCAGGTAGTCGATCAGCGTCTCGCACAGCGACGACGACGGCGTGATCGGATACCAGGCGACGACGGTGACGCCGGCGAAGAGGCAGCCGAGCGCGGCGGCGGCGTTGCCCTCGATGAGCATCTTGCCCGCCGTCTTGTTCATCCGCTCGACCTTGATCGGCGGCCTTGCTGAAGTTCGCCTCGGCGTAGGCGAAGCCCTTGTCGAGCGCGGCGCTGTTCAGCGCCATCGCCTTCGGCTTCTTGCCGAGCTGCTTGCCGAGGGCCTTCTTCATCTCGTCCAGCTCGATGTCGAGCAGGAACGAGAGGACGCCGTCGTAGATCATGTTGCGCACGAGGCGGCGCAGCTTGGCGTCGGTGCGTGACGTCGGCGACGAGCTTGTCGAACGGCACCGGGAAGAACGTGATGTCGGTGCGCAGGCCCGAGAGCTTGAGCGGCTCGTCGTAGACGCACGACGGCGCCGGCCTCGAGCGAGAGCACGTCCTCGCGCGCCGTCTCGGGATTCATCGCGACCAGGAAGTCGATTTCCTTCTTCCGGCCGATGTAGCCGTGCTTGTTGGCCCGGATGGTGTACCAGGTGGGCAGCCCCGCGATGTTCGAGGGGAAGAGGTTCTTGCCCGACACCGGGATGCCCATCTGGAAGATGGAGCGGAGGAGCACCAGGTTGGCGGTCTGGCTGCCCGAGCCGTTGACGGTGGCGACCTGGATGCTGAAGTCGTTGACGACGGCGCCCGCGCGCTTGGCGGGCAGGCTGGCCGGCTTCGGCCAGAGCGTCTTGTGGACTCATGAGATTGCGTGGTCCTCGGAGCGGGGCGTCGTGTCTGTGTCCAGGCCTCGCCGATCCCGCTGATGTTACGCCACGATCATATATCTTTGCTACCGGCGGCCGGCCGAACGGGCCTCCGGCCGGCCCGGATGGTCGCCCGTCCGGGTTCGGCTGGCCGGATCGCGCTGGAGCACGACTCCGGAGTGGAATTCGACTCCGGAGTCGTGTCGACGGCTAGCGGCCGAGGCGCGCCTTGATGGTCGCGCCCATGTCGGCGGGGCTCTTGACGACGCTGACGCCGGCGGCGGTCAGCGCGTCCATCTTCTCGGCCGCCGTGCCCTTGCCGCCGGAGATGATCGCGCCGGCGTGGCCCATGCGGCGGCCCGGCGGCGCGGTCTGGCCGGCGATGAAGCCGACCACCGGCTTCTTGAAGTTGGCCTTGATCCAGTCGGCGGCGTCCTCCTCGGCGTTGCCGCCGATCTCGCCGATCATGATCACCGCCTCGGTCTCGGCGTCGTCGGCGAACAGCTTCAGCGTGTCGATGAACGACGTGCCGATGAGCGGGTCGCCGCCGATGCCGACGCACGACGTCTGGCCGAGGCCGACCCGCGACAGCTGGTGGATCGCCTCGTAGGTCAGCGTGCCGCTCTTCGACACGACGCCGATCGAGCCGCGCTTGCAGATGTGGCCGGGGATGATGCCGGCCTTGCCGATGCTCGGCCGAGATGAGGCCCGGGCAGTTGGGGCCGATGACGCGCGTCGGCTTGCCCTGCAGGAAGGCGAAGGCCTTCATCATGTCGATCGTCGGGATGCCCTCGGTGATGCAGACGACCAGCGGGATGCCGGCGTCGGCCGCTTCCATCACCGCGTCGGCCGCGCCCGGCGGCGGCACGAAGATCACCGAGGCGTTGGCGCCGGTCTTCTCCACCGCCTCCGCGACCGAGTTGAAGATCGGCCAGCCCTCGTGCGTCGTGCCGCCCTTGCCGGGGGTGACGCCGCCGACGACCTTGGTGTGGTACGCCGCGGCTTGCTTGGCGTGGAACGTGCCCTTCGCGGCCGGTGAGGCCCTGCACGAGGAGACGCGTGTCGGGAGTGATCAGGATGGCCATCAGGTCCTACTTCGAGAGGGCGACGATCTTCTCCGCGGCCTCGCCCATCGAATCGGCCGTCGTGAAGTTGAGTCCGCTGGCGGCGAGCATCGCCTTGCCCTGCTCGACGTTGGTGCCTTCCATGCGGATGACGATCGGCACCGTGCACCGCCAGGTCCTTGACCGCGGCGATCAGGCCCTCGGCGAGGACGTCGCAGCGCAGGATGCCGCCGAAGATGTTGATCAGCACGCCCTTGACGTTGGTGTCCGACATCAGGATGCGGAAGGCGTTCTTGATCTGCTCGGCGTTGGCGCCGCCGCCGACGTCGAGGAAGTTGGCCGGCTCGCCGCCGGCCAGCTTGATGATGTCCATCGTCGCCATGGCCAGGCCGGCGCCGTTGACCATGCAGCCGATGGTGCCGTCGAGCTGGATGTAGTTCAGCGAGAACTTCGACGCCTCGACCTCGAGCGGATCCTCCTCGTCGGTGTCGCGCAGCGCCGGGAAGTCCTTGTGGCGGAACATCGCGTTGTCGTCGAAGGTCACCTTGGCGTCGAGCGCGAGCAGGTTGCCGCTCCTTGGTGACGATCAGCGGGTTGATCTCGACGAGCGAGGCGTCGCTGCCGATGAAGGCGCCGTAGAGCGCCTGCAGCAGCTTGACCGCCTGGCCGATCTGGGCGCCCTCGAGGCCGAGGCCGAAGGCGATCTTGCGCGCCTGGAAGGCCTGCAGCCCGATGCCCGGATCGACGTATTCCTTGAGGATCAGCTCGGGCGTCTTCTCGGCGACCTCCTCGATGTCCATGCCGCCGCGCCGAGCTCGCCATGAGCACGGTGCGCTGCGTGGCGCGATCGATGAGCATGCCGAAGTAGAGCTCGCGGACGATCGCCAGCCCTTCCTCGACCAGGACCCGCGACACCTTCTGGCCGGCCGGGCCGGTCTGGTGGGTGACGAGCTGCATGCCGAGGATCTGGGCGGCGACCTTCTCCGCCTCCTCGGGGCTCTTGACGACCTTGACGCCGCCGCCCTTGCCGCGCCCGCCGGCGTGGATCTGGGCCTTGACGACGCTGACGCCGCCCCCCAGCTTGCGGGCGATGGCGCCGGCGTCGGCCGCCGTCGTCGCCATCTCGCCCTTGGGAATGGGCACGCCGAACGGCGCGAGGATCGCCTTGCCTTGATACTCGTGAATCTTCATGTCGGCGTAGATGATGGTCGGGAACGCCGCTCTGAAGCAAGACCGCCCTGGTTTGCGGGGCCGCGCCGGAGGCGATACAATTGCCTTCCGGCCCCCATCGGATACCCGCCGACAGGCCCCTGTTTTACGCGGGCGCAACTCCCTGGTGATGTCTCCACTGTTACGGTTCCTCTCGTCGTCCGTCGGCACCAAGATCCTGGTGGCGCTGACGGGCCTGGGCTTCGCTGGCTTCCTGGTGACGCACCTGGCCGCCAACCTGCTGGTGCTGGTCGACGCGCACGCCTACAACGCCTACTCGCACAAGCTGACCAGCAACCCGCTGATCTACGTCGCCGAAGCCGGGCTGGTCGCGCTGTTCCTGGTCCACGCCTTCAAGGCCGTGTTCGTGACGCTGCGCAACCGCGACGCGCGCGGCGGCGGCTACGCCGTCAAGAAGCGGGCCGGTCACACCAGTCGCAAGTCGCTGTCCTCGTCGACGATGATCGTCACCGGGCATCTGGCTGCTGCTCTTCGTGGTCATCCACCTCAAGACCTTCAAGTTCGGTCCCTGGTACGAGACGCCGGACGGCATGCGCGACCTGACGCGGCTGGTCCATGAGGTCTACCGCGAGCCGCTGCACGTGGTCTTCTACGTGCTCAGCATGGTGGTGGTCGGGATGCACCTGTCGTGGGGCCTGTCGAGCGCCTTCCAGTCGATGGGCCTCGAGCACCCGCGCTACAACGGCCTGATCCGCGGCACCGGTCTCGCCATCGCCGTGATCATGGGCCTGGGCTTCGCGCTGATCCCGGTCGTCATCTACCTGGGAGGCCGGCCGTGAAGCTCGACGCGAAGATCCCCGGCGGCGCCATCGCCGACAAGTGGGACCGGCACCGCTTCGAGATGAAGCTGGTCAACCCGGCCAACAAGCGCAAGTTCACCATCATCGTGGTCGGCACCGGCCTGGCCGGCGCCTCGGCCGCGTCGTCGCTCGGCGAGCTGGGCTACAACGTCAAGGCCTTCTGCATCCACGACTCGCCGCGCCGCGCCCACAGCATCGCCGCGCAGGGCGGCATCAACGCCGCCAAGAACTACCGCAACGACGGCGACAGCGTCGAGCGGCTCTTCTACGACACGGTCAAGGGCGGCGACTATCGCGCCCGCGAGGCCAACGTCTATCGCCTGGCCCAGACCAGCGTCCAGATCATCGACCAGGCGGTCGCCCAGGGCGTGCCGTTCGCCCGCGAATACGGCGGCGTGCTCGACAACCGCTCGTTCGGCGGCGCCCAGGTCTCGCGCACCTTCTACGCCCGCGGCCAGACCGGCCAGCAGCTGCTGATCGGCGCCTACCAGTCGCTGATGCGGCAGGTCGAGGCCGGCACGGTGACGCTCTTCCCCAACCGCGAGATGCTCGATCTCGTGCTCGTCGACGGCAAGGCGCGCGGCATCATCGTCCGCAACCTGCTGACCGGCGAGCTCGAGTCGCACGTCGCCGACGCGGTCTGCCTGGCGACCGGCGGCTACGGCACCGCCTACTACCTCTCGACCAACGCCGTGAACTCGAACGTCACGGCGGCGTGGCGCTGCTACAAGCGCGGCGCGCTGTTCGCCAACCCGTGCTTCACGCAGATCCACCCGACCTGCATCCCGGTGTCGGGCGAGCACCAGTCGAAGCTCACGCTGATGAGCGAGAGCCTGCGCAACGACGGCCGCGTCTGGGTGCCGAAGACCGGCGGCGACAAGCGGCCGCCGCAGCAGATTCCGGAAGCCGAGCGCGACTACTACCTGGAGCGGCGCTACCCGAGCTTCGGCAACCTGGTCCCGCGCGACGTCGCCTCGCGCGCCGCCAAGGCGGTCTGCGACGAGGGCCGCGGCGTCGGCGAGACGCAGCTCTCGCGTCTATCTCGACTTCGCCGACGCCATCCGCCGCGTCGGCGAGGACACCGTGCGCGCGCGCTACGGCAACCTGTTCCAGATGTACGAGAAGATCACCGACGAGGATCCGTACAAGGTGCCGATGCGGATCTACCCCGCCGTCCACTACACGATGGGCGGCCTGTGGGTGGACTACAACCTGATGAGCACCGTCCCGGGCCTGCACGTGCTGGGCGAGGCCAACTTCTCCGACCACGGCGCCAACCGCCTCGGCGCCAGCGCCCTGATGCAGGGCCTGGCCGACGGCTACTTCGTCATCCCGGCGACCATCGGCCACTACCTCGCCAGCACGCCGCTGCCGAAGGTCACCGACCGATCACGACGCGTTCAAGGAGGCCGCGGCCTCGGTGCAGCGCGCGGATCGGATCGGATGCTCGCCAGCAAGGGCACGCGCACCGCGCGCGAGCTGCACCGCGAGCTGGGCCGCATCCTGTGGGACTACGTCGGCATGGCCCGCACCGAGGACGGGCTGCGCACCGCGCTGGCCAAGATCCCGCAGCTGCGCGAGGAGTTCTGGCAGAACGTCTCGATTCCCGGCGAGCCGCAACACCCTCAACAAGAACCTCGAGTACGCCGGCCGCGTCGCCGACTACCTGGAGTTCGGCGAGGTGCTGGCGATGGACGCGCTCGAACGGCGCGAATCGTGCGGCGGCCACTTCCGCGAGGAATACCAGACGCCCGACAACGAAGCCCGGCGCGACGACGAGCAGCTTCGCGCACGTCGCCGCCTGGGAGTATCGCGGGCCGGATCAGGCGCCGGTGCGCCACATCGAGCCGCTGGAGTTCGAGCACGTGCACCCGACGCAGCGGAGCTACAAGTGAACCTGACTCTGCCGTGTCTGGCGGCAGGCGTCGCCGTCGGCGACCGGCCGCTCGTCGACTACAAGGCCACCGGCATCTCGCCGGACATGTCGTTCCTCGAGATGCTGGACGTCGTCAACGAGGGCCTGATCAAGGCCGGCCAGGATCCGATCGCGTTCGACTCCGACTGCCGCGAAGGCATCTGCGGCACGTGCGGCTGCATGGTCAACGGCGTCGCGCACGGCCCCGATGCCGACACCACCGTCTGCCAGCTGCACATGCGCCGGTTCAAGGACGGCGACACCATCGTCATCGAGCCGTGGCGGGCGCGCGCCTTCCCGATCCTGAAGGATCTGGTCGTCGACCGCAGCGCCTTCGACCGCATCATCCAGGCCGGCGGCTACACGTCGATCAACGTCGGCTCGGCGCCCGGACGGCAACGCCATCCTGGTCCCCAAGGCGGCCTCCGACGAGGCGATGGACTACGCCCAGTGCATCGGCTGCGGCGCCTGCGTGGCCGTCGTGCAAGAACGCCTCGGCGGCGCTCTTCACCGCGGCCAAGGTCTCGCACCTGGCGCTGCTGCCGCAGGGCCAGCCGGAGCGGCTGACGCGGGTCCGCGCGATGGTCGATCGGATGGACGCCGAGGGCTTCGGCGCCTGCTCGAACGAAGGCGAATGCGAGGCGACCTGCCCGAAGGGCATCTCGATCGCCGGCATCGCCCGGATGAACCGCCAGTACACCCTGGCGGTGCTGAGCGGCGCCGGCGAGAAGAAGGCCGGCGGCGGCGGCGACTAGGCGGCGGCGACTGAGCGGCGCCGGCCGGAGGCTCCGGCCCTCCGCTCACTCGATCGTGAGGCGCGCGAGCTGGCGCTGGCCGCGCGACTCGAGCATCGCCAGCAGCTGGTTGGGATGGTGCGGATCGATCGCGACCCAGAGCGGCCGCTGCTCGAGCACCGCGTAGCGCATCGTCGCCCCGCCGTCGCGGCTGATGGCCAGGACGCCGGCGTGAAATGCCGACTGGTGCAGCCGCCCCCACGCGAGCACCGTGTCGCCGTGGACGGCGAGCCGCTCGGCCTGCACGTTGGCCGGCCAGGCGGTCCAGCGCCAGGCGCCCTCCGCATCGCGCGTGCCCAGCAGATCCGCAGCGACGAACATGCGATCGCCGGCCGCAGCGATGTCGGTGACGATGCCAGGCGCCTCGACCGGCACCCAGGCGGCGCCGAGCGCGCTGGCGGCCATCAAGTCGGTGTGCTTGCCGCGACGTGTCGCACCGACGACGCGGCCGCGCCCGTCCATGGCGAAGGCGACGAGCTCGCCGGGCGCCTCGTAGCGCGCCTCTGCCAGCAGCACCTCGCGGCCGCGCACCGCCAGCGGCTGCCCGTTCGACGCGTAGGCCAGGGTCGTCGTCGGGATCGGCTGTGAGGCGTAGTCACTCGTCCCCGTCGGCAAGCCGACCCCGGTGAACGCCTGCCCGTCCCATTCGGTGGCCGGGTGCACGTCGCCCAGCCCCGAGGCCGGGAGGTTCGCGCGCGGCAGGATCATGTCGCCGCACAGGAATCGGCCGTCAGGCCCCGCCACCGGCGCGACCGGGTCCACGCCGCCGAGGATCAGCGGCCGCATCAACACGTTGGCCTCGAGCCTCGGCCAGGTCCGGCCGCCGTCGGTGCTGAGGGCGCTGCACGCCACCACGCGATCGGCGACCGCCGGATCGAAGGCGAACCGCGAGATCGGCGGGCGGCCGAGCGGCGTGAGCGAGACTTTCAGCGGCACCAGCGTGTCGGCCCGCGCCGCGCCGCTCGACATCGGCGACGACGCCGCACCGGCCCGACGCCCCCGAAGTAGCGGACGATGTCGCCGCTGCCGTGCAGCACGAGGCCGCACAAGGTCGCCAGGGCGGCGACGAGAAAGGCGATCGATCGCGCGCCGGTGCTCATCGGTCGCTCATGATTGGAAAGTGTCTGCCCGATAGAACGGCTCCATGAGGGCCGGACTGCAGTCCACGCTGGCGCGAACCGTCGCGGCCGCGGCGGCGGCGCTCGGTGCCGCTCCGTGCCGTGGCGTGCAGTCGTGCGCAGCGCCGCCACCGTGGTGGCACGCGGCCCGGCTGGCGCGCCCTACCTGGCGCGGACGCTGGCGCACGCGGCACGATGCACGCGCATTCGCGCCGAGCGCGCCGCTCAGCTGACGTCGCGGCGCCGCTGCGCAGCAGAAGAAAACGACTCCGGAGTCGGTGGACTCCGGAGTCGTCGATGCTTCGCGCTCGAGACGGCCGCACGCCAGCACGAGTCGGCGGCTTAGACCCCGATGACGTCGGTCAGCGACTTCACCGCCGCCGCCGACTTGTTGAGCAGTTCCTGCTCGGCCGGCGTGAGCGTGATCTGGACGATCTCCTCGACGCCCTTGGCGCCGAGCTTGACCGGGACGCCGACGAAGAGATCCTTGATGCCGTATTCGCCCTGCAGGAAGATCGAGCAGGGGTGGATCTTCTTCTTGTCCTTGAGGATGCACTCGACCATCTCGGCGGCCGAGGTGCCCGGCGCGACCCACGCGCTGGTGCCGATCAGCTTGGTCAGCTCGCCGCCGCCCCCCGCTGTCCGCTTCGAGATCGCCTCGATGCGATCCGCCGACAGCACCTCGGTGAGCGGCACGCCGCCGACCGTCGAGTAGCGCGCCAGCGGCACCATCTCGTCGCCGTGCCCGCCGAGGACGAACACCGACACGTCCTGGACCGAGACCTTCAGCTCCTGGGCCAGGAACGTGCGCATGCGCCCCGAGTCGAGGACCCCGGCCATGCCGATGACGCGCTCGCGCGGGAACTTGCTCAGGCGGTAGACGGCCTGGCACATCGCGTCGAGCGGGTTGGCGACCGGGACGATGATGCAGTCCGGCGAATAGCGGACGACCTGCTCGGTCACCGCCTTCATGATGTTGTAGTTGGTCTGGACGAGGTCGTCCCGGCTCATGCCCGGCTTGCGCGGCATGCCCGAGGTGATGACGACGACGTCCGAGCCGGCGCTCATCGAGTAGTCGTCGCCGCCGACGACCTGGCTGTCCGACCCGATGACGGCGCAGGCCTGGGCGATGTCGAGCGCGACGCCCGCGGCCTTGTCCTTGGCGATGTCGATGATGACGACGTCGGCGAGGTTGCGTTCCGCGATGACCCGGGCCGCGGTCATCCCGACGTTGCCGGCACCGCCGACGACAGTGACTTTACGCTTCATACGTGTGGCTCTCGAGCTATCAGGGCTGACGCCCTACATGTTGGCGATGATGGCGTCGGCGAACTCCGACGTCTTGAGTTCGGTCGCGCCTTCCATCTGGCGGGCCAGGTCGTAGGTCACCTTCTTCTGGGCGATGGTCTTCTCGAGGCCCGCCGTGATCAGGTCGGCGGCTTCGTTCCAGCCGAGGTACTGCAGCATCATCACGCCCGAGAGGATGACCGAGCCGGGGTTGATGACGTCCTTGCCGGCGTACTTCGGCGCGGTGCCGTGCGTCGCCTCGAAGAAGCCGATGTCGTCGCTCATGTTGGCGCCCGGGGCCATGCCGAGGCCGCCGACCTGCGCGGCGCAGGCGTCCGAGAGGTAGTCGCCGTTCAGGTTCGGCGTGGCGAACACGTCGTAGTCGGCGGTGCGGGTCAGCACCTGCTGGAACACGCTGTCGGCGATGCGGTCGTTGATGAGGACCTTGCCCTCCTTCGACGCGCCAGCCGTCACTTCGTCCTCGGTGACGATGAAGTCGCGGAACTCCGCCTTGGCGACCTCGTAGCCCCAGTCACGGAAGGCGCCTTCCGTGAACTTCATGATGTTGCCCTTGTGGACGAGCGTCACCGTCTTGCGCTTGTTGGCGATGGCGTACTGGATCGCCTTGCGGACGAGACGCTTCGAGCCGAACTCGGACATCGGCTTGATGCCGATGCCGGAGTCGGGCCGGATGCGCTTGCCCATCTCCTTCTCGAGGAACTCGATGACGCGCTCGGCCTGCGGCGTGCCCTTGGCCCACTCGATGCCGGCGTAGACGTCCTCCGTGTTCTCGCGGAAGATGACGACGTTCATCAGGTCGGGACGCTTGCACCGGCGCCGGCGTGCCCTCGAAGTAGCGCACCGGGCGCACGCAGGCGTAGAGGTCGAGCACCTGCCGCAGCGTCACGTTCAGGCTGCGGATGCCGCCGCCGACCGGCGTGGTCAGCGGGCCCTTGATGGCCACCTTGTACAGCTTGACGGCTTCGATCGTGTCGTTCGGCAGCCACTCGCCGTACTGCGCCTTGGCCTTCTCGCCGGCCGGCACCTCGAACCAGACGATCTTCTTCTTGCCGCCGAACGCCTTGGCGACCGCGGCGTCGAACACCCGCACGCTCGCCTTCCAGATGTCGGGGCCGGTGCCGTCGCCTTCGATGAAGGGGACGATGGGCGCGTCGGGGACGACGAGCTCGCCGCCGCGGCGGGTGATGGCCGCGCCTTCGGTGGGCGGCGTGAGGTGCGCGAACTGTTGCATGGACGTCTCCAGAGATCCGACCGACCGTCACTCGTTCTTGCGACATCGCACACGCGACGCCGCCTCGTGCAGGGGGAACCTAGGCCTTTAGGTCACGCCCCCCGAGGTGTTGCACGATGTTCACAGATTCTGTGGAAAACCCTGTTGAAAAAACTGCCCGGTCACGGCCCGATTGCCAATGAATCGAGGGGATCCAGCGATTTGCACCACGATAGTGCGGACGCGGACGCTCGGGAACGCTCGACCGTGCGGCGCGCGCCATTATAATGCAAACGTCGCGTGTCTCCGGTGAGACTCCGCTCGTCCCAAATGCCCGTTCCCTTTGCTCCATACAGCGGCTGGCCCGCGACGGTCGGCTGGCATACCTCTTGCCCCTGTCAATGAAGATCATCATCTCCGACGATTTGCCCGCATCCGCGGTGTCACTGCTCCAAGAGGTCAGCGGATGGACCGTCGACGCCCGCTCCGGGCGTCCGAAGCAGGACCTCATCAACGACATCGCCGACGCGGACGCGCTCCTCGTCCGCAGCGCCACCAAGGTGACGAAAGAGGTCATCGACGCCGCGCACAAGCTGAAGATCATCGCCCGCGCCGGGTCCGGCGTCGACAACGTCGATCTCGAGGCGGCGAGCGCCCGCGGCGTCATCGTCACCAACGCCCCGGGCGGCAACAGCATCAGCGTCGCCGAGCACGCGTTCGCGCTCATGCTGTCGCTGGCGCGCTCGGTCGCGACCGCCGACGCCTGCATGAAGCAGCAGCGGTGGGAGAAGAAGAGCCTGATCGGCGCCGAGCTCCGCGACAAGACCCTCGGGGTGGTCGGCTTCGGCCGCATCGGCCAGGCCCTCGCCCACCGCGCCCGCGCCTTCGGCATGCGGATCATCGCCCACGATCCGTTCATCGCCGCGCACGTCGCCGACGATCTCGACGTCGAGCTCGCCGACCTCGACACGCTGTGCGGCCGCGCCGACTACATCTCGCTGCACCTGCCCAACACCGAGCAGACCAACCGGCTGTTCAACGCCGACCGCTTCAACAAGTGCAAGAAGGGCGTGCGCATCATCAACACCGCGCGCGGCGAGCTGATCGACGAGCAGGCGCTGCTGGCGGCCCTGCAGAGCGGCCACGTCGGCGGCGCCGGCCTGGACGTCTTCCAGAAGGAGCCGCCGACCGACTGGGCGCTCGCGACGTTCCCGCGGGTGGTCGCCACGCCGCACATCGCCGCGTCGACGGCCGAGGCCCAGGAGCTGGTCGGCCTCGACGTCGCCGCCGGGGTCCGCGACTACCTGCAGCACGGCGTGGTCCGCAACGCGGTCAACTTCGCCTCGGTCCCGGCCGAGGAGTTCAAGCGGCTGCACCCGTTCATGGTCCTCGCCGAGCGCCTCGGCCAGGCGGCGGCACAGCTGACCCAGGGTCGCACCGACGGCATCGGCATCCGCTACTACGGCGGGCTGGCCGGCGGCAGCAACGAACTGCTCGCCGGCTCGGTGCTGGTCGGCTTCCTGCGCCACGTGCTCTCGGGCGGCGTGACCCTGGTCAACGCGCGGCGCCTGGCGGCGGAGCGCGGCATCGACGTCGTCGAGACGCGCAGCGCGCGGACGCGCCGCTTCACCAGCCTGCTGTCGCTGAAGCTGCACACCGACGAGGGCGAACGCTGGGTCGAAGGGACGCTCTTCGAGCAGAGCGGTCCGCGGCTGGTGCTGCTGGACGGGATTTCGATCGAAGCGCCGCTCTCCGGGGCCCTCATCGTCATCCGCAACCAGGACACGCCGGGCGTCATCGGCGAGGTCGGCACGGTGCTCGGCAAGCACGGCGTGAACATCGCCAACTTCGCGCTCGGCCGCGACGCGCACGGCGCCATCGGCGTGGTGAACGTCGACGAGAGCGGCGCGGCGCGCGTCGATCAGCCGGTCCTCGACGCGCTGGCCGCCATCCCGGGCGTCCGCGACGCGAGACTCATACGCGTCTGACGCCGCCGACCAAGGAGCCACGGAGCCAAGGAGCCAAGGCAACGCCCAACGCTCAACTCCGTTGGTCCCTTGGTCTCGTGGTCTCGGTCCCTTGGTCGCTTCAATTCATCGCTGAACCAACCGCCGCGGCGTGTTGGTGTCCAGCGCCAGCAGGTCGACGGCGTTGGGGCCGACCGCGACCACTTCGTAGGCGGCGCCGAGCCGGCCGCCCGCTTCGACGTAGTGCAGCCGTCCGCCGAACGACAGGACGGCGATGCGGACCGCACGGCCGTTCTCTTCCCGATCGACCAGGCCGACCAGCGTCACCGGCGTCGGCGGCAGCACCAGCGGCGCCAGCGCGGCCAGCGCGGCAGCCGGGTCCACCGGCTTCCGCGGCGCCACCGGCTTCGGTCGGGCCACCACGAACGCGAACGGATTGCGGCTTGGTTCCTGGAGAGTCCGGACGGCCGGGTGGCGGCCCTCGCGGAGCCGGGCGGCGACGCGGTCGAGATCGCCGATGTCGCGCACGACCGGCGCCGCAGCCGCTGCGCGGCCCGGCGGCGGCAGGACCGCCAGCGGAGCCGGACGGCTGGCGACCGCCAGCCACGCCAGCACGGCGACGCCGAGAAGCGCGAGGAGCGGACCGCGCGCGCGCATGATCGCTTCAGGGTACATCAGAGCCGCGGCCGCCCTCCTAGCGGCCGGCCGCAGCCGCCGCAACGTACGGTAAACTGCGCCGTGCGCCCCCCCGCGACACCCGGATCGACGGCGGCAGCACTGCCGACGGCGGTCGCCGTCATCCCCGCCCGCTACGCCTCGACCCGGCTGCCCGGCAAGCCCCTGATCGACCTGGGCGGCCTGCCGATGATCGTCCGCGTGGTCGAGCAGGCGCGGCGGACGCCCGGCATCACCGACGTCGTCGTCGCCACCGACGACACCCGCGTGCGCGACGCGGTCGAAGCGCACGGCGGCGTCGCCGTGATGACCCGCGACGACCACCGCACCGGCACCGACCGGCTGGCCGAAGTCGCCGCCTCGCTGACCTGCGACGTCGTCGTCAACATCCAGGGCGACGAGCCCCTGATCGACCCGGCGATGATCGCCGCGGCGCTGGCGCCGTTCGCCGACCCGGCCATCGAGATGACCACGCTGTGCCGGCGCCTCCATGACGCCGAGGAGTTCCACGACCCGAACGTCGTCAAGGCCGTGCTCGGCCAGGACGGCTTCGCGCTCTGTTTCTCGCGGGCCGCCGTGCCCGTTCGATCGGGCCTCGGCCGGGCGGTCGGTGCCGGCGCACGCGTTCAAGCACATCGGACTCTACGCGTATCGCCGGACGACGGTTTTGCGCCTGGCGGCGCTGCCACCCACGGCCCTGGAGGAGACGGAGATGCTGGAGCAGCTGCGCGCCCTCGAGCACGGCATCCGCATCAAGGTCGTCCAAACCGAGCTCGACTCGATTGGCGTCGACACCGACGCCGACGTGGCGCGCGTGCGCGCGCTGCTGGCGGCGTCAACGCCCGTCTCCCCTGTCCGACCTGTGCTTCACGATCATGCCCAGCCCTAGCGCCCCCTCGTCCAAGCCCGTCCCCTCGTCCAAGCCCGTGAAATACATCTTCGTCACCGGCGGCGTCGTGTCGTCGCTCGGCAAGGGGCTCGCCGCCGCCTCGATCGGCTGCCTGCTGGAGGGCCACGGCTACAAAGTCACCCTGCAGAAGTTCGACCCCTACATCAACGTCGACCCGGGCACGATGAGCCCCTACCAGCACGGCGAGGTCTACGTCACCGACGACGGCACCGAAGCCGACCTCGACCTGGGTCACTACGAGCGGTTCACCAACACGGTGACCAGCCGCAACCACAACTGGACCGCCGGCAAGATCTTCCTGTCGGTCATCCAGCGCGAGCGGCGCGGCGACTACCTCGGCGCCACGGTGCAGGTGATCCCGCACATCACCAACAGCATCAAGGACTCGATCCGCGCCGTCTCGGACGGCGTCGACGTCGTCATCGTCGAGATCGGCGGCACCGTCGGCGACATCGAGAGCCTGCCCTTCCTCGAGGCCATCCGCCAGTTCCGCCAGGACGTCGGCCGCGAGAACGCGCTCTACATCCACCTGACGCTGGTGCCGTTCATCGGCACCGCCGGCGAGCTGAAGACGAAGCCGACGCAGCACAGCGTCCGCGACCTGCGCTCGATCGGCATCCAGCCGGACCTGCTGCTCTGCCGCACCGACCGCTTCCTGCCGCCCGACATCAAGCGGAAGATCGCGCTGTTCTGCGACGTCGACGAGGAAGCGGTGATCACCGCCAAGGACGTCTCGAGCATCTACGAGGTGCCGATCGTCCTCGGCCAGGAAGGCATCGACCGCATCGTCCTCAAGCACCTGCACCTGCCGGCGACCGAGGCCGACATGACGGACTGGGCCGCGCTCGTCGAGGGCATCCAGCATCCGCAGGGCGAGGTCACCATCCACGTCGTCGGCAAGTACGTCGGCCTCGAGGACAGCTACAAGAGCCTGCACGAGGCGCTGGTCCACGGCGGCTTCAAGCACGGCGTCAAGGTCAACGTGAAGTGGATCGAGGCGGAGGCGCTCGAGCAGGACGGCGGCGACAGCCTCCTCGACGGCGCCCACGGCATCCTGGTGCCGGGCGGCTTCGGCGACCGCGGCACCCGCGGCATGATGCGCGCCACGCACGTCGCGCGGACGAAGCAGATCCCGTTCTTCGGCATCTGCTACGGCTTCCAGTGGGCGACCGTCGAGTTCGCCCGCGAGGTCTGCGGCATGGCCGACGCCGATTCGACCGAGTGCGCGCCGGACACGCCGACCAAGGTGATCTACAAGCTGCGCGACCTGCTCGGCGTCGACGACCTGGGCGGCACGATGCGGCTGGGCTCCTATGCCTGCCAGCTGAAGCAGGGGTCGCTGTCGCAGAAGCTCTATGGATCCGACGTCATCCACGAGCGGCATCGGCACCGCTACGAGTTCAACTGCCTGTACGAGCAGACGCTGACCGACAAGGGGCTGCAGATCGTCGGCCGGTCCCTGGACGGCAAGTTCGTCGAGATCGTGGAGCTGCCGACCCACCCGTGGTACGTCGCGGTGCAGTTCCATCCCGAGTTCAAGAGCAAGCCGCGCAAGCCGCACCCGCTCTTCGCCGGGTTCGTCGAGGCGTCCTACCGGCACAAGCAGGCATCGCCGGCGGCCGACGCGCCGGCCGAACCGGCGCGGGGAACGAGTACAATCAGCGCGTGAACATCGCCCCGGTCGCGATCGGCCCGCTGGCGCTCGGCCCCCCGGCTCCGCTGCTCTTCATCGGCGGGCCCTGCGTCATCGAAAGCCCCGTCGCACGCCCTCGACCTCGGCCGCGCGATCCAGGCGATCGCGCGGAAGGTCGGGGTGCCCTACGTCTTCAAGGCGTCCTTCGACAAAGCCAACCGGACCTCGATCAGCTCGTACCGCGGGCCCGGCCTGGCCGAGGGCCTGCGCACGCTGGAGCGGGTGAAGGCCGAGCTGGGCTGCCCGATCCTGACCGACATCCACGAGGCGTCGCAGGCCGACGCGGTCGCCGCGGTCGCCGACGTGCTGCAGATCCCGGCCTTCCTGTCCCGCCAGACCGACCTGCTCGTCGCGGCGGCCCGGACCGGCAAGGTGGTCAACGTGAAGAAGGGCCAGTTCCTGGCCCCGCTCGACATGAAGCACCCGATCGCCAAGGTCCGCGAGTCGGGCAACGCCCGCGTCTTCGTCACCGAGCGCGGCTTCACCTTCGGCTATCACAACCTCGTCGTCGACATGCGCGCCTTCCCGATGATCCGCAGCCTCGGCGTGCCGGTCGTCTTCGACGTGACGCACAGCCTGCAGCTGCCCGGCGCCGGTGACGGCGTCACCGCCGGGCAGGCCGAGTTCATCGAGCCGCTCGCCTCGGCCGGTGTCGCCGCTGGCGTCGACGGCGTCTTCATGGAAGTCCACGAGGATCCGTCGCGCGCCAGGAGCGACGGCCAGAACGCGCTTGCAGCTCGATCGGCTGGAGGCCATCCTCACGCCGCCTCGTCGCGCTCGACCGGATCGCCCGGCCGATCCAGCCGGTCCCCGTGGGGGCCTGACACGGCCCCGCCCCCAGCCTCCATGTCCGCGCGTCCGCCCGCCACCTCGCCGCCCGCGACCGACGGCCTCGCCCTCGCACGCCGGGTGCTCGAGACCGAGGCGGCGGCCATCCTCGCCCTGGTGTCGACGCTCGATCACCGCTTCGAGCGGGTCGTCGAGCTGCTGCTCGGCTGCCGCGGCCGGGTCATCGTCACCGGCATCGGCAAGTCGGGGATCATCTGCCGCAAGGTCGCGGCGACGCTCGCCAGCACGGGCACACCGGCGTTCTTCCTGCACCCGGCCGAAGCGGTGCACGGCGACCTCGGCGTCATCCACGCCGAGGACGTCGTGATCGCCTTGTCGCACAGCGGCGAAACCCAGGAAGTGCTGCGCGTCATCGAGGCGATCAAGCGGATCGGCGCGACGCTGGTGGCCTTCACCGGCCATCCCGAGTCGACGCTCGGCCAGACCGCCGACGTCGTGCTGGACACGCACGTCAACGAGGAGGCCTGCCCGCTGAACCTGGCGCCGACCGCCAGCACGACGGCCGCGCTCGCCCTCGGCGACGCGCTGGCGATGACGCTGCTGGTGCGGCGCGGCTTCCGCGAGGAGGACTTCGCGCACCTCCATCCGCGCGGCTCGCTCGGCAAGGGGCTGATGCGGGCCCACGCGCTGATGCACGCCGGCGACGCGCTGCCGCGGGTCGCCCCGGATGCCCCGGTGCGCGACGTGCTGCGCGAGATGAGCGGCAAGAAGCTCGGGATGACCACCGTCCTCGACGCGGACGGCCGCCTCGCCGGCATCATCACCGACGGCGACCTGCGCCGGCAGCTGGCGGCGCCCGAGCCGATGCTCGACCGCACCGCCCGCGACATCATGACCACCGGGCCGGTGACGATCGGGCCGCTCACCCTGGCCGTCGAAGCGCTCAAGATCCTCGAGGAGCGCCGCATCTCGTCGCTGGTCGTCGATCGACGACGGCTGCGCCGTCGGCGTGCTGCACCTGCACGACCTCTGGCGGACGGAGCTGTTTTGACGCCGGTGGCGCCCGACCGTCCGGCGCCGGGAGCCGGCGTTCCCGCCCGAGCTGGCCGGCGCGGGCGCGGCGGCTGCGGCTGCTGCTCTTCGACGTCGACGGCGTGCTGACCGACGGCACGATCCTCCTCGACGCCGAGGGCCGCGAGTCCAAGCGCTTCTCGATCCGTGACGGCACCGCGCTCGTCTGGGCCCGCCAGGCCGGGCTCCTGACCGGCGTCCTCTCGGCCCGCAGCGCCGCGGCCACGACCGAGCGGGCCCGCCAGCTGGGGATGACGGTCGTGCGGCAGCAGGCCGGCGACAAGGCGGCCGCGTTCGCCGAGATCCTGACCGAACAGGGCCTCGCCGCCGAGGACGTCGCCTACATGGGCGACGACCTGATGGATCTGCCGGTGCTGCGCCTCGCCGGCGTGTCGGCGGCGCCGGCGGATGCCGCGGATCACGTCCGCGCCCGCGTCGACTTCGTCAGCCGCCTGCCCGGCGGCGGCGGCGCCGTCCGCGAGTTCGTCGAAGGCGTGCTGCACGCCCAGGATCGCTGGGCCCCGATCGCCGCACGCTACGGGGCGGACGCATGAGCCCGCTGCTGCCGCTGCTCGTCGGCCTGGTGGCGCTGCTGGCCGGTCTCGCCGTCGGCAAGGCGTGGGAACGCTACAAGCTGCGCGAGGGCCGCTGGATCGATCGGCGCCGCAACCGCGAGTCGCCGCACTACATGCAGGGCCTCAACTTCCTGGTGACCAACCAGCTCGATCTGGCCATCGACGAGATGGGCCAGGCGGCGGCGCTGGCGCCCGACGCCCTCGAGATCCACATGATCCTGGGCAACCTGTATCGCGAGAAGGGCCAGGTCAGCCGCGCCGTCCAGATCCACCAGCACCTGCTGCAGCGCCCGCGCCTCGGCCGCCTGGAACACACGCACGTCCTGCTCTGCCTGGGGCTCGACTACCGGCGCGGCGGCTTCATCGACCGCGCCATCGAGGCGTTCCAGGAAGTGCTGCGCGCTCGACCCGACCAACGAGCATGCGCTGGCCCAGCTCGAGAAGCTCTACGAGGATCAGCACAACTGGGTGGAGGCGGCCCGCATCGCGCGAGCGCCTCACCGAGACCGTCGCGCCCCGGCCGGCAGCCGCGCCACCGCACCATTCGCGCCTTCCTCGAGAACCAGATCGGCCTGCAGGCGCTCGAGGCCGGCAAGACCGACGCCGCCGCGACCCACTTCGCCGCCGCCATCGACATCGATCCGGCGGTGACGCCGGCCTACGTCAACCTCGGCGACCTCCACCTGTCGCGCGGCGACACGCCCGAGGCGATCGCGATGTGGGAGACGCTGACGACGACGTCGCCGGAGCGCGCCTACCTGGTGCTCGAGCGGCTGCGCGCCGCCCATGTCGCCGCCGGCACGCCGGAGCGCTTCGAGGCGCTGTGCCGGCGACTGATCGATGCCCAGCCGCAGGACTGGCGGGCCCGGCTGGCCCTCGGCGCGCACCTCCGCGCCCGTGGCGACGCCCGCGGCGCCTTCACGCTGCTGATCGATTCGCTCTCGCACAACCCGCACGCCGTCAGCCTGCACCAGGCGACGTGGGAGACGCTGGTCGACCTCGGCGTCGGCCGGAGCGACGTCGACCGCTACATGGAGGTCAGCCGGGAGGCGGTCTACTACCGCGACCCGCACATCTGCCTGCGCTGCCGCTACCGCAGCAACGAGCTGCTGTGGCAGTGTCCGCACTGCCACGAGTGGAACACCTTCGTCGAGGAGCGCCTCGCCGCCGCTCACGACGGCGAGCGGGCGGAAGGCTAGGATCGCATGGCCCTGCTGCGCGCGGCACTGACCGGCGGCATCGCCACGGGCAAGAGCTACGTTCGCGCCCGACTGGCCGCGCACGGCATCCCGACGCTCGACGCCGACACGCTGGCGCGCGACGCGGTGGCGCCAGGCTCGACCGGCCTCGCCGAGGTCGTGCGACGCTTCGGCGACGGGGTCCTGGCCGCGGACGGCAGCCTCGATCGCCGGGCCCTGGGGACGCTGGTGTTCAGCGACGCTGCGGCCCGGGCCGATCTCGAAGCCATCATCCACCCGCGCGTGCGCGAGGCCACCGGCGCCTGGCTCGATCGGCTCGCCGTCGCCGGCGAGAGCGTGGCCGTCGTCGACATCCCGCTGCTGTTCGAGACAGGGCGGCACCGCGACTTCGATCGCGTGATCGTGACGAGCTGCCCGCGCAGCCAGCAGGTCGCGCGCGCCGTCGAGCGCGACGGCCTCACCGCGGCCGAGGCCGAGGCGCGCATCGACGCCCAGCTGCCGACCGACGAGAAGGTCCAGCGGGCCGACTTCGTCATCGACACCGGCGGCACGTTCGGCGACACCAACCGACAGGTCGACCGCGTCATCGAGAAGCTGCTCGAGCTGTCGGCCGCCGCCGGACGCTGACGCGCGCGTCGCCGTCAACTCCCAACTCCCGGTCTCCAACTCCCAGGCACTCCCAACGACCAACGCCCATGAGCGCGCGGACGGCGAGTCCCGCAGCACGTGGGAGTCTGGGCGTTGGGCGTGGTGGACGTTGGGAGTTGGAGGTTGGGAGTCAGCGAAGGCCGCGCACGCGATCCTCCGCGGCCAGCACCGTGTTGTTCATCAGCATCGCGATCGTCAGCGGGCCGACGCCGCGCGGGACCGGGGTCAGCGCGCCGGCGACCGACGGCGACGCGCGGGTCGACGTCGCCGACCAGCAGCGAGCCCTTCTTCACGAACTCGGCGCGGCGCGGCGAGTCCGGCGCGAACCAGGCCTCCACCGTCGCGGCGTCGGTGAGGGTGTTCATGCCGACGTCGATGACGGTCGCGCCCGGCTTGACGAAGGCCGGCGTGACGAAGCCGGCGCGGCCGATCGCCACGACCAGGATGTCGGCGGTGGCGGCGACCTGCGGCAGATTCGCGGTCCGCGAATGGCAGATGGTGACGGTGGCGTTGGCGTGCAGCAGCATCAGCGCCATCGGCTTGCCGACGATGTCGCTGCGGCCGATGACCACGGCGTGGCGGCCGGCGACGGGGATGTCCGAGCGGCGCAGCATCTCCATCACCCCGGCCGGCGTGCACGACCGCAGCGTCGCCCGGTTCTGGACGAGGCGGCCGACGTTGACGGGGCTGAAGCCGTCCACGTCCTTGGCCGGGTCGATGGTCTCGAACACGGTCAGCTCGGCGTCCGCCCCGAGCGCCCCCGGCAGCGGCGACTGCACGAGGATCCCGTCGTGCGCCGGGCTGGCGTTGAGGCGTCGGACCTCGCCGAGAATCTCGTCCAGGGCGGCGGTCGCCGGCAGCCGGATCAGGTCGACGGTCAGGCCGGACTCGCCGCCGGTCCTCACCTTGTTGCGGACGTAGACCTCGGACGCCGGGTCGCCCCCGACCAGCACGATCCCGAGCGCCGGCGGTCGCCCCAGCGCGGCCTGGACGCGACGCACGCGTCCCGCCAGGTCGTCGCGGATGGCCTTGCCGACCACGACCCCGTCGAGCACCCGGCACCCGGCCATCTGGACGTCATTCACGGCGCGGCAATTATAGCGTCGGCGCGCCGCGCCGCCGGCCATCCGCGGCGGCGCTCGCCTTGACGCCCCGCACCAGCCCAGCCTAGAGTGCAGGCCATTCGACGTGCGGGCAGCGCGCCTCGTCCCGCAGCGAAAGGGAGCCTCAATGAGTCTGTGGGCCACGAAGTCGATTTCCGTATTGCGTGCCGAGGCCGATCATGTCGGCGAGCACTCGCTGCAGCGGGCCCTGGGCCCCCTGAACCTCGTCACGCTCGGCATCGGCGCCATCATCGGCGCGGGGATCTTCGTGCTCACCGGCCAGGCGGCGGCGCTGCACGCCGGACCGGCGGTCTGGATCTCCATGATCCTGGTCGGGATCGCCTGCGCGTTCGCCGGCCTCTGCTACGCCGAGATGGCCAGCGCCGTGCCGGTGGCCGGCAGCGCCTACACCTACGCCTACGCGACCATGGGTGAGCTGGTCGCCTGGATCATCGGCTGGGACCTCGTCCTCGAGTACGCCGCCGGCGCCGCCACGGTGGGCGTCGGCTGGTCCGGGCACCTGGTCAGCCTGCTCGAGCAGCTCGGCGTCCACCTCCCCGCCAACGTGACCAACGCCCCGACCCAGTGGTGCACGGACGCTCAGGTCAATATGGTGGCCGGATGCGCCCACGCCGGCCTGAACATGACCGGCGCGCTGGTCAACCTCCCCGCCGTCTTCATCGTCGCGGTGATGAGCACCGTCCTGGTCGTCGGCATCCAGGAATCGGCCCGGGTCAACAACCTGATCGTGATCCTCAAGGTCGCGATCGTCCTCCTCATCGTCGGCGTCGGCCTGTCGCACGTCAACGCCGACAACTGGACGCCGCTGATTCCGCCCAACACCGGCGAATGGGGCACCTTCGGCTGGTCGGGCATCCTGCGCGCCGCCGGCCTGGTCTTCTTCGCCTACATCGGCTTCGACGCCGTCTCGACCGCCGCCCAGGAAGCGAAGAACCCGCAGCGGGACATGCCGATCGGCATCCTCGGCTCGCTGGCGATCTGCACCTTCCTCTACGTGATCGTCTCGGCGGTGCTGACCGGGATGGTGCCCTACACCCAGCTCGGTGGGAACGCGCCCGTGGCCGACGCGATGCGCATCGTCGGCGCGCCCAGCTGGATTCGCATCCTCATCGACATCGGCGCCGTGCTCGGCCTCGGCTCGGTCATCCTCGTCATGCTGCTCGGCCAGTCGCGCGTCTTCTACTCGATGTCGCGCGACGGCCTGATCGGCAAGTGGGGCGCCGCCGTCCACCCGAAGTTCCGCACGCCCTACCTGTCGACGATCTTCACCGGCATCGCCGTCGGCCTCGCCACCGGCATCCTGCCGCTGCAGCTGCTCGGACAGCTCGTCAACATCGGCACCCTGCTGGCCTTCGTGCTGGTCTGCGCCGGCGTCTGGATCCTGCGCAGCACGCGGCCCGATCTCGAGCGGCCGTTCCGCACCCCGCTGATGCCGTTCGTGCCGATCATGGGCATGGTCTGCTGCTTCGGCTTGATGCTGACGCTGCCCGCCGACACCTGGCTGCGCCTGATCGTGTGGCTGGCGATCGGCTTCGCCATCTACTTCGGCTACGGCAAGCGGCACAGCATCCTGCAGAAGCAGCTCGCCGCCGGCACGTCGCCGGTCAAGTAGCGTCGTGCGGCGTGGCGGCCGGTCCGCTCAGGGCCGGCCGCGCAGCGCCGCCAGGAACTCGCCCACCCGGGCCGCCGGATCGCCGGTGCGCAGCAGGTCGCCGATCACGGCGACCGAGCGGGCGCCGGCGTCCAGCACGCGGCGGGCCCGCTCCAGCGTGATGCCGCCGATCGCCACGATCGGCAGCTCCGTCTTCGACGCCGCGTAGGCGACCAGCTCGAGGCCGACGGCGTCGTAGCCGGGGTCCTTGGTCGTCGTGTCGAAGATCGGCCCGACCGCCAGATAGTCGATCGGTTCGTAGAGGGCGGCGTCGACCTGGGCCCGCGTGTGGGTCGAGAGGCCGATGATCCCTTCCGGACCGAGGAGGCGCCGCACCAGCGCCACCGGCACGTCGTCCTGTCCGACGTGCACGGCGCGCAGGCCGGCCGCCAGGGCCACGTCGACGCGATCGTTGATCACGACCAGCCCCCCGACCGGATGGGCCAGCGCCGCCACGGCCACCGCCTGCTCGACGAAGCGCCCGGACGGCGCCAGCTTCGAGCGAATCTGCAGCAGGCGCGCCCCGCCCTCGACGAAGGCCTGGGCCAGCGCCGGCACGGTGTGGCCGGCGAGGATGGCCACGCCTTCGTCGACGATGGGATAGAGCGGCGGGAACGGAAACGCCACGGAGCAGGAGGCAGCCGCGACCGCGCGGCCGCCGGCTAGACGACCTTGGCCAGCTTGTCGTCCGGCTGCACCGGCGCCTTGGGCAGGTAGCGCTCCATGAAGGCCGTGTTGATCTTGCCGGCCTGGTAGTCGGGCTCGGCGAGCACCTTCAGGTGCAGCGGAATCGTCGTCCTGATGCCCTCGACCACCGACATCTCGAGCGTCCGGCGCATGCGCGCGATCGCTTCCGTCCGATCCTTGCCGTGCGCCATCACCTTGGCCACGAGCGAGTCGTAGTACGGCGACACGGTGCACTCGGAGTGGGCGAAGGTGTCGACGCGGACGCCGGGGCCGCCGCCGACCGAGAAGGCGTGGATCTGGCCCGGGCTCGGCGTGAACGTCTCGGGATGCTCGGCGTTGATGCGGCACTCCATCGCGTGGCCGCGGATGACGATGTCGCTCTGCTTGAACGGCAGCTTGTGGCCGGCGGCGATCTGGATCTGCAGCTTGACGATGTCGAGGCCGGTGACGAGCTCGGTGACGCCGTGCTCGACCTGCAGGCGGGTGTTGGCCTCGATGAAGAAGATGTTCCCGGTCTGGTCCATCAGGAACTCGAACGTGCCGGCGTTGGTGTACTGCACCTCGCGGGCGGCGTCGACGACGGTGTTCCCGAGCTTGCGCCGGACCTTCTCGGACAGCGCCATCGACGGCGCCTCTTCGATCAGCTTCTGGTGGCGGCGCTGGATCGAGCACTCGCGCTCGCCGAGGTGGACGACGTTGCCGTGGTGGTCGCCGAGGATCTGGAACTCGATGTGGCGCGGCGCGTCGATGTACTTCTCGATGTAGACGTCGCCGACGCCGAAGGCCGCCTGGGCCTCGCGCTGCGCCGTCTTCAGGGCCGGGCCGAGCTCGTCCATCGTGCGGACGATGCGCATGCCGCGGCCGCCGCCGCCCGCCGCCGCCTTGATGATCACCGGCAGGCCCATGTCCTTGGCGATCTTGAGGCCGCGCTCCTCGCTGTCGACCGGGCCGTCGCTGCCGGGCAGCACCGGCACGCCGGCCTTCTTCATGACGCGGCGCGCCCGGGCCTTGTCGCCGAGCAGCCGGATCACGTTGGCCGACGGCCCGATGAACTTGATGTGGCAGGCCTCGCAGACCTCCGCCATGTAGGCGCTCTCGGACAGGAACCCGTAGCCGGGATGGATGGCGTCAGCGCCGGTGATCTCGGCGGCGCTGATGATCGCCGGCACGTTCAGGTAGCTGTCGCGGCTGGCGGCCGGCCCGATGCAGACGGCATCGTCGGCGAAACGGACGTGCAGGCTGTTCTCGTCGGGCTCGGAGTAGACGGCGACGGTCTGGATGCCGAGCTCGCGGCAGGCGCAGATCACGCGCAGCGCGATCTCTCCGCGGTTGGCGATGAGGATTTTCTTGAACATCGGGTCAGGTGGTCTTCACCGCGAAGAGCCGCTCGCCGTATTGCACGGGCTGGCCGTTCTCGACGTACACCTTGACGATCTCGCCTTCGTACTCCGACTCGATCTCGTTCATCAGCTTCATCGCTTCGATGATGCAGAGCGTCTGGCCCTTCTTGACGCGCTGCCCCACTTCCACGAACGACGGCGACGACGGGTCGGGCGAGCGGTAGAACGTCCCCACGATCGGCGACGTGACCACCGACAGCTCCAGCGGCTCGTCGACCGGCGCCGCGGGGGCCGGCACGCCCACCGGCGCCGGCGCGGCGGCCGGCGCGGCGGCGGGGGCCGGCAGCGGCGCCAGCGCCTGCGACCGGGGCGGCCGCGGCGGCCGGGGCCGCGCCCTGCTTGCGCACGCGCAGCTTCACGCCGCCCTGCTCGAGCTCGAACTCGGTCAGCTCGTGCTCGCGCACCAGGTCGAGGATCTGCTTGATCGCGTCTACGTTCATCGAATCGTCCGACTCCCTGTCGGTGGTCTGTGGTTCGGCGGCGTCGGCGCCGGCCGGGCTCCCGGCCACGTGGTGGGCGCCGCTGTCGCCGCGGCGCGATCCGGCTTTCGCCGCAGGACGCCCGGCGGCTGCTCCGGAGGACGTCATGCGGGTATCACCCGCCAGGCCCGCGGGACGTCGGTCAACAGGGCGCAGCCGCCCTCGAGGCGCAGGATGTCGTCCTCGATGCGGACGCCGCCCGTGCCTTCCACGTACGCGCCGGGCTCGATCGTGAAGACCATTCCCGCCTCCAAGCGGTCCGTGCCCGGTACCTCCGCCGACCGCCGGCTGAGGCGCGGGGCCTCGTGCACGTCGAGCCCCAATCCGTGTCCCGTCCCGTGGCCGAACGCGCCGTCGAGGCCGTGCCGGGCCAGCGTGTCGCGGGCCGCGGCGTCGACGTCTCCGGTCGTCACCTCGGGCCGCCCGGCGGCGGCGATGGCCGCCTCCTGCGCCTCGAGCACCGCCTCGTAGATCCGGCGCCGCTCGTCGGACACCGTCCCCAGGCCGACCGTCCGCGTCAGATCCACGGCGTAGCCGCGCAACATGCCGCCGAAGTCGACCACCACCAGCTCCCCCGCCTCGGCGCGCCGCGACGTCGGCCGCGCGTGCGGCAGGGCGCTGTTCGGCCCCGATGCCACGATCGTGTCGAAGGCCGGCTTCTCGAAGCCGGCGCGCTTCACGCGCCAGTCGATGTCGGCCGCCATCTCCAGCTCGGTCCGTCCCGCGCGGATGACCGTATCCAGCACGTCGACGGCCACCGCGGACAACAGCCGGCCGGCCTCCCGCAGCGTCTCTATCTCACTGGCGTCCTTCACCAGCCGCGGCCGTTCGACCGCATCGGTGACGCCGACCAGCGTCGCGCCGGCCTGCGCCGCCGCGAACAACTCGTGCCACTGCCGGGCCTTCTGGACGCTGACGTGCGCGTCCTCGAAACCGACCCGGGCCCAACCCTGCTCCGCGACCAGATCGGCCAGCCGTCGATCGTAACCGGTGCTGCCCTCGAGCGACACCGTCACCAGCGTGGGCGGCGCGATGCCGTCCCTGACCAGCCGCGCGACCGCGGCACTGTAGCGGAAGTCCGCCAGCAAGTAAAGGTGATCGGGCGTCACGACCAGGATGCCGGCCGTTCCCGCGAACCCCGTCAAGTACCTGATGTTGGACGAGTTGACGACGACGAGCGCGTCGACGCCCTGGGCCGCGATGGCCTCGACGACCCGGGCGTGACGCCCGGACAACGGATGGGTCACGACGGCACCGTGGCACCGCCGCGGGTCGCCTGTCAACTGTCGGGTCCCTAGCTGGCTCGGCGGGCCTCGGTCGGTTCCGCGTCGCGCGACACGCGTCGGCGGCGCCAACTCGACCGTAGCGGCTGCCCTGTCCTGCCGCCCGCCGCCGCACGATGGCCCGGTAGAAGCGCTCCAGCGCCTCGAGCGCCGCGGCCTGCGCCGGCAGCACCTCGGCAACGGCCGCGTCGGCTCGACCTCGGCGACCGGCTCCTCGACCGGCGGCTGCGACGCCGCCACGTCGAGCTCCAGTTCCCGCACCATCTCGGCCAGCTCGCCGTCGCCGGGCGCGAGGCCCGACGCCAGCCGCAACTGCTCGAGCGCGCTGGGCCAGTTCGCCCTGGCGCCAGTAGAGGTCGCCGAGGGCGCGCCGGGCCGCCAGGTTGTCGGGAGTCGACCGCGCGACGACGTGCAGCTCGCGCTCGGCCTGATCGTAGAGCGCGAGCTCCATCAGGCTGCGCCCGAGCGTGACCCGCGCGGACACGTAGGTGGGGTGGAACCGGAGCCCGGCGCGGCTCGCCTCGACGGCTTCGTCGAAGCGGGCGGCGCGCCGGTATTCCTCGGCGAGCGAGGCGAAGGCGATGGACGCCGGGTCGGCTTCGACCCGGCGCTTCAACTCCTCGAGGCGTGACGTCTCGCCCATGGTGCGTCGTGCCTGCGACTGGCTACTGAACGGTGACCGACTTCGTCTCGGTGTCCATCGCGCCGTTGCTGTCGGTGACCGTCAGCGTGACGCTGTAGGCGCCGGCCTGGCGGAACACGAACTCGACGCGCGGCCCCTCGATGATCTGATTGTCACCGAAGTTCCACTGGTAGCGCATGATGGTCCGGCCGGCCGTCGCCGTCGACACGGTGCCGTCGAAGAACGCCAGCTGGTTGACGATCACCTGGCCGGGCGAGACCGTGAAGTCCGCCGTCGGGACGATGACGGTGCCGACCGTCACGGCTCTTCGACGCGGTGCCCGTCCGGCCCGCGGAGTCGGTCACCGTCAGCGTCACCGTGAACGCGCCGGCCCGCGAGTAGCGGTGCGACTCGGTGACGCCGCTGCCGTCGCGGCCGTCGCCGAAGTTCCAGTCGTAGCGGGTGATGGTCCGGCCCGGCGACGCCTGCGACGCGTTGGCGTCGAAGAACACCTGCTGGTTGACGCCCGGCGCGGCCGGCGACAGGTCGAAGCTCGCCGTCGGGTTGGCGACGCCGGCGACCGTCGACCGTCTGCGACGACCTGGTTGCTGCAGCCGCGGTCGTTGGTCACGATCAGCTTGACGGCGTAGGTGCCGCGGGTCGGGAAGCGGGTCGTGACGCGCACGCCGCTGGCCGTCTGGCCGTTGCCGAAGTCCCACTGGTACGACGTGATCGCCCCGCACCTGGGCGTGCACGTCGACGCGTTGTTGGGGTCGGCCGGGTTCGCGGACGCACGAGCCGCGATCGACGTCGAGGCGTCGAAGATCACGTCCTGGTCCTCGCCGGGCGCCGTCGGCGAGAAGGTGAACTTCGGCACCGGCGAAGCCCGACTCCGGCAGGATGACGCCCTGCGGCACGAGCCGGATGTCGACCTGCCGCGACGATCGCGTTGCGGTAGTCGTAGCCGGCCGGGCGTGGCGAGCAGCGTGACGACGAGGTTGCCGGAGTCGCTGTTCTGGCTCGGCGCGCTGTTCGGCGCCGTGTAGGTCACCGTCGGCGCGTCCGTCGCCGCCGGTCGTGACGTTCTTGGTCGACAGCCGGCCGAGGACGTCGACGATCTGGCCGCCGGCCGTGACCTCGACGCGGACGTCGACGTTCGGCTCGGATCTTGCCGTTCGAGTCGCGCGACGTGATGGTCAGCGTCGACTGCGAGACGCCGTCCATGATCAGGACGTCCGGCGACACCCGCAGCTCGAGCGAGAGCCCGAGCTCGGAAGGACCGGTGAGGTCCGGGGCGTCGGTCTTCTTGGTCGTGCACCCGGTGAGCGCGACCGCCGCGGCGACCGGCAGCCAGCCGAGAAGGCCGGCCCGGCGCACCAGGCTTCGACGCAGCGATTCATTCGTGCGTGCGTGTGTGATCTGCATAGCCTCTGCCCTGTGTTGCGAAACGCGGCTCCGTGGCCCGTCGCATGAAAAGTTGCTCCTTGGTCGTCCCTGCGGCGGCCTAGTTGTCCGGATCGGCCCAGTCGGCGAAGTTCACGCCGATGGTGCCGGTGACGCTGACTTCGCGGCCGGTCTGGTCGCGCCCGTAGAAGGTCACGTCGGCCAGCGTCGAGATGACGACGGCCGGCCGCCGACGCTGGCCAGCTGCCGTCAGCGGCGCTTCGAGCTTGGCCTGGACGCGGACCAGGTTGAACGGCACCGTCGACGTCGTCGCCCGGGGCCACCGTGAAGGTCACCGCGCCGTCGAACGCGTACGGCACGTCGACGCCCGGCGTGTTGCGGCCGTCCGAGCGGCGGTAGATCGACGCGGTAGCGGTTGACCGTGATCGCGTTGTTGCTGGTCGGCTCGTTCGGGTTGGTGACGTCGCGCATCGCACGCGGTCATGCGGACGCGGCCGTCGTCCTCGATACGAGTCCCGCCGCTTGCGTTCTGCACGTCCGACGGCCAGCACGTGCGTCGACACGATCGTGCCTCGCCCGTGCGCCGTTGCCCCTCGAGGTTGAGGATGATCAGATACGACGCGGCCTGGCCTTCGCGCGCCGTGGCGCTGCCGCACGCCGACGCTCCGAGGGCCGCCAGCACCAGGCCGGCCACCGCCGCCGGGCGCACGCTCCGCGTCGCCCAGCGCATGTCGATGATTCTTGATGTTCACAACTGCCTCCCTACGTCCTCTCTGGGATGAGCCGTCCGCAGTTGCCCAGCCGGGTGGCGGGGCGCTGCTTCGCGCCCGCCTACTTGCCGGCTCCGTTGACTGGATTGGTCCGTGCCGTCACCGCCTCGGCGCTCTTCAGGATGCGCGGCGTGATGAAGACGAGCAGTTCGCCTTCGTTCGACGTCTGCTGATTGCGCTTGAACAGGTTGCCGATGAACGGCACCCGCGACAGGCCAGGCGTCCGATCCTGACCGCGCGTCTCGAGCGTCTCGTAGATGCCGCCGATGACGGTCGTGCCCTGGTCCTTCACGAGCACCGTCGTCTGCACGCGCTGGGTGTTGACCGAGATGTTGCCGTTGGCCTGCACCGTGCCGCGCGATCCGTTGTCGACGTCGACCTCGAGGATGACCGTGCCCGACGCCGAGATGCGCGGCAGGACCGCCAGGGTCAGCGCGGCGATCTTGAACGACACCTGCGGCACCTGCTGGATGATCTGGAACCCGTCGCCGCCGCCCGGCGTCGCCGTCAGCGTCGTGTAGGGGATTTCCTCACCGCGGGTGATGGTCGCCTTGATGTTGTTCTGCGTCACGACGCGCGGCTTGAGGAGCACCTGCACCTTGCCGTCGCTCTCGAGCGCCGACAGCGACGCGTCGATGCCGAAGGCGCCGTTCAGCGAGCCCAGGGCGATGCGGCCGAAGTCGGCGCCCTGCTGGTTCACCGTGCCGGCCGAGCCGCCGGCCCGGATGCTGTTCGGGAAGGCGAACGGGGTCGTGTTGCCGAGCTCGGGCGCCGCCGTGGCCCCGAAGCCCCACTGGATGCCCAGTTCCCTCGCGAAATCCTTGGTCGTGCGGACGATGCGCGCCTCGATCTCGACCTGCGGCTGCGGCGCGTCGAGGTCGACGAGCAGCGTCGTGGCGCGGTCGATACCGGCCTGCAGGTCGGTGATGATCAGGTTGTTGGTGCGCGGATCCACCTGAATCTGCGACCGCTTGGTCAGCACCGTGCGGAGGAGGAGCGGCGCCAGGTCGGCCGCCTTGGCGTAGGACAGCGTCTTGGTGACCGTGACCAGCTCACCGGAGAGCGCCTGCTCGTCGGCCAGCCGGCGACGCGATTCGCCTTCCTTCTGCAGCGTATCGATCGGCGCGATGCGGACGATCGTGCCCTCGACCGTGTAGTCGAGCTGATTGGCGCGCAGGATGATGTCGAGCGCGTGATCCCACGGCACTTCGTGCAGCGAGACGTCGACGACGCCCTTCACCTCGGGATCGATGACCAGGTTGAGGCCGGTGATCTCGGCGAAGGTGCGGAGCACCGCGCGGAGGTCGACGCCCTGGAAGTCGAGGCTGATCGGGTGACCGGTGAAGCGGCGCGGCGCCATGTCGCCGGCCTTGCGCTCGGCCACCGTCGGCTCGGTGCGCGCGGTGCGCGTCGCCGGGGTGCGGACCGGCGCGGCCGCGGCGGTCGCCGCCGGCGCGGTCACCGGCCTGGCCAGCGTGAAGTCGGCCGGCGTCGTGCCGAGCGCCGCCGGGTCACCGATGGTGACGACGACGTTGCGCGGGTTGACGGCGTCGGGCTGCACGCGGTAGGCGTACGGCTTCGACATCTCGACGACGACCCGGGTCGCGCCGTTGGCGGCGGCGACACGGACGCGGTCGACGGCGCCCTTCTTGACGTTGGTGAGGGCCGTCGCGGCCGGGCGCACGCCCGGGAACGTCAGCACCAGGCGCGCCGGCGCGTCCTTGGCTTCCTCGACCTCGGCCACCGGCAGCTTGCCGTTGCCGCGCAGGGACAGGGTCACGCCCTCGGGCGCGCTCCCGACCACGACGCCGGTCAGGCGGTTGGCGGCGGCCGTCGCCGCGGGCGTGGCCGGCGGCGCTTCGACCGGAGCGGTCATCGTCGGCGCGGACCGCGCCGGCTCGACCGCCGTCTGCTCGTTCGACGGGCTCGCGAGCACGACCGTCACTTCCCGGCCGTCCGGCGATGCCTTCACGCTGTAGGTGACCTTGACGTCGAGGTCGAGGACCACCCGCGTGACGAGCGGATTCGGATTGTTGAGCGCCACGCGGACCCGCCGCAGCGCGCCCTGGCCCGGCGTGGCCGGGGGCACGTTCGGACGGACGCCCGGGAAGTCGACGACCAGCCGCAGGGGCGGGCGATCCGCCTCCTGGAGCGTGCCGTACGCCAGCCTGCCGTTCCCCTTGAGGGTCACGGTCACGCCGTCGGCATTCCTGCCGACTTCGACGCCAGTGAGTTCGGTGGCTGCCGGGGCCTGCGCGGCCTGGGCTTCGCCGAACGTGAAGGATTTGGCCGCGACACTGCTCAACTCCAAGAGCGTCGCCAGCATGATTGTTAGGAGCGGAACCACCGCTCGTCTCCCGCGCATTACTTCCCCTCCTCGATAATTCGCAGAGGTTTGCGAATTTCCCGCTGGCGCACTGGGCTCAGCGGATCGTTGACGTTCTGGACGAACACGACAGCTTCTGCCGTGACGGCGCGCACTTCGCCGTCCAGCAGCCGATCACTGGCTTTCACGATGTAGGTCTTGTTGTCCGGAGCCTGGACCATGGCCAGCATCCGGCCGCGGCTCTTGACGACACCCTTGACGGTCGCCTCGTTGATCATCAGACCGGCGAGGCCGTTCGCCTTGCCGCCGTTGTTGGCGCGCGGATCCGAGGCGCGGTCGAGCGACAGGAACGGGTCCCGGCGGCCGGACGCGTCGTAGGTGTAGCCGCTGCCCGTGCGCGGCGCGGCGGCCGGCGCGGGCGAAGCGGCCGCGGGCGCGGCGGCGCCCGGCTGGGCGCGAAGCGTCGACGGGATGACGACGACAGCCGTCACCGCGAGCGTCGCCCCGAGCGCGAGTGTGAAGGACCGAGGCAGTGAGTCGAGCACGGACATCCTCCTGACGTTACCCATGAGATCCACCACCACCCTTACTGCGCGGTCGCGGGAGCGCGCGGCGCGGCGGCGCCGGGACGCTGAATGGAGCCGGGCTTGCGGGCCACGGAGACAGGCTTGTCGAGCAGCACGAACGTCGTCGCGGTGCACACCGCGGTGATCGTCGTGCCGTCGCCGGCGTTGTCCTGCGCCGTTTTGCTCTTGATGCCGATGCCGCCGACGTTGATGATGCGCGGCACCTTGCTGACGTGGTCGAAGAAGCGCGCCAGGTCGTGATACGTGCCGTTCAGCTCGAGCGCCATCGGCCACTCCTGGTGGAGCTGCTTGCTGACGACCGCCTGCGGCCGGAACACCTTGACGACCAGGCTGGACTGCGTCGCCAGCGTCTGGATGCGGCGCAGCATGTCGGCGACGTCGCGCTTGTCCGGCAGGACGACCTTGAGGTCGTTGAACTGCCGCTCGAGGTTCTTCAGCTCCTCGCGGAACTCGACCAGGCGGCGCTCGGCGTCGAGGCCCTTCTGGATGTCCTGCCGCTCGCGCGCGAGCTGCATTTCCTTCTCCATCAGGCTGGCGCGCAGCGTGTCCGGGCTCTCGCCGATGGGGATGAATTCCGAGAATGCCCGCGGGAAGCCGGCGTAGAGGTAGTGGTAGCTGATCATGCCCGCGCCGCCGATGGCGAGGGCGATCAGCATCGCGCCATACCAGGGAAGTTTGTTGAGTCCGAGCTGCATTGTGCTGGTCCTTTGCTCGCGAAATCTGCTGCGACGGGGCTACTGCGCCAGGCGCCGCGCCGGGCCAGGCGCCGTCGGAGCGACCGGCTTCTTCGCGCCCGGCATCTCGAACGTGGCCTTCACCGTGAACTTGATCAGGTCGGCGTCGCCGGCCTTCTCTTCTTCGCTGTTGGCGATTTCGACGGGCTTGGCGAAGTAGCCCGAGGCCTCGAGGTTGGCGACGAAGTCGGCCAGGGACGACAGCGTGCTGGTCTTGCCGTCGAGCGTGACGTCGTTGGCCGTCTGCTTCATCTCGAGCAGCCACAGGCGATCCGGGATGCTGCGGCTGATCTGATCGAGCATGTGGACCGGCCCGACCTGGTTCTGACGCAGCTCCTCGATCAGGTTGACCCGCTGCTGCAGATCGCGCTTCTGCGCCTCGAACCGCTCGACCTCGCGCAGGACCGGCTGCAGGCGCGCCTTCTCGGCGCGGGCCGCCACCAGCTCCTGGTGCAGCGCGGTGTCCTGCTGCTGCAGGCTCAGGTAATCGAGCGCGATGTAGCCGGAGCAGCCGGCGAGCACGAAGAGGGCGGCGATCGGACCGGCCTTCTCCGAGAGGTTGAGCGAGAACTTCGGCCGGCTCGAGGCCTTGGCCGCGATCGGCTTCTCGACGCTGAGGAGATTGATGCGGATCATCGGTCGCCCACCTTGCGGAGCGCCAGGCCCACGGCCACGGCGGAAGTCGCCTGCACGTCGGCAGCCGACAGGACGCCGAACTTGTCGGCGTCGAAGCTCACCTTCTTGAACGGATCGAAGAGCTCGACGTGTGAATCGAAGCGCTCGGCCAGCATGTCGACGAAGCCGTCGACGCGCGAGGCGCCGCCGCTGACGACCAGGCGATCGATCCGATCCGAGCCGGTCGTGCCGCGGAAGAAGTCGAACGTCTTCTGGATCTCGAGGAGCACGTTCTCGGTGACCGCGCGGATGGTCGGCCGCGCCAGCTCCATCGAGTAGCCCTCGACGTGCAGCCCGCGCTTGAGCGCGTCGGCCGTCTCGTAGGGCACGTTCAGCTCACGCTGCAGCGCGTCGGTGTAGGCGTTGCCGCCGATCGAGATGTCGCGCGTGAAGAGCGACTGGCCGCCGCTCAGGATGTTGATGTTGACCGCGCTGGCGCCGAAGTTGACGAGCGCCACCACCAGGCTCGCGTCGAGCCCGTAGTTGACCTCGTAGGCGTTCTGCAGCGCGAAGGCGTCGACGTCGACGATGACGGGCGAGCGGCCGGCCTGGGAGATGACGCCGGTGTAGTCGGCGATCTTCTCCTTCTTCGCGGCGACGAGGAGGACGTCCATCGTGCCCGCGGCGGCGCCGCTCCCCTGCCCCACGACCTGGTAATCCAGGTTGACGTCCTGGATGTCGAAGGGGATGTACTGCTCCGCTTCCCAGTAGATGGACTCGGCGAGCTCCTGCTCGGTCATCTTCGGGAGCGTGATCTTCTTGACGATGACGGCGTTGCCCGCGAGTGACGCAGCGACATCCTTGGTGCGGATGTTCTTCGACTCGAAGAGACGCCGGATCGCGTCGGCGACCGCCGCGCCATCGATGATGGCGCCGTCGACGATGCTGTCGGGCGGCACCGGCTCGATGCCGAACGCGGTAACCTTGAAGGACTTGCCAGAGCCCTTGAGCTCCACGGCCTTGACGGCGCTCGAGCCGATGTCCAAGCCGACGACTGCGCGTGATCTTCCGAACACTCTGGACCTCGCGTGGCCGCCGCATGCCCTTCACACCGTGGCACCGGCCGGCCGTGTGGGACGCCATTGCGTCCCGGACCATCTGCAGCGGATCGTCGTTACGCACAACGCGCAGCGACTTCCGCCTTACGGACGACCCAAAGAGCAAGGGCGGTGCCAAAGCTCGTCACTCCGTCAGAAATTGGCGGTTCTACGTGGCCGCGCACGACACACGCGCCTCGAATCGAGACCAGCGAGTGCCTCCCGACATCACGGATCTGTTAGGAAAACTGCCAAGAAACGTCAGCGATCACAAAAATCCCCCGTGTTTTCCGGGTGAAATCGATTGCACGCTGGTGCGCACGCTGACGTGAGACCGCGATCGCGGGGTGCGGGAGACGAACCCGGCGGCCGGTCGTCGAATCGCGCAGTTTCCTGACACCGTCCGCCGGGAAACCGACGGTGGTCCGACCGCCGGACGTCACGGCGGGAGCCGATGTCAACCCCGGTTGCGTCGTCCGTCGGACGCGGCGCGACAGCGACGCGCGTCCGTCGTCGCGATGCGCGGTGCGGATCACGCACCGGCCGGCGCGGCGGCGTCCGACGGACCTGCCGCCGGATGGCCGTGGCGACCGCCTGCGCGACCGGTCACCGGTCGGGTGCGAGAGGCGTGGCGGACGCGTGGGGACGCGCGGAGGGATCAGGTTGCGCGGACGCAGATCGGCGTGGCGGCGGGTAGAGCAGGAGGAAGCGTCCTGCAGCTCTGAGCGTGCCGACTCAGCTGTGGAGATCGATCGCGGACGGGACCCCATCGGCGCAGACGACGCGCCGCCACCCATCAGGCCCACCCGTCAGCTAGCTCCCGAGCGCCGGCCGGCGCCAGGTCCAGCCGGCCCGACAGGCGTTGACAGGCCGGAAGGACCTGCGTATCCTTTTTGTTTGCCGTAGGGTAGCTGCGGCCTTGAGAGGGAGTTCCATGTCTACGTTCGTCCCCACCGCTGGCCGGATCGACCGCCGGTGGCACGTCATCGATGCCGCCGAGCACCCGGTCGGGCGAGTGGCCAGCCTCGCGGCGCACCTGCTGCAAGGCAAGCACAAAGGTATCTACACCCCCTATATCGATACGGGGGATCACGTCGTCGTCGTCAACGCCGCCAAGGCGCGTCTGACCGGCCGCAAGGAAGAACAGAAGATGTACCGCTACCACAGCGGCTACGACGGCGGTCTCCGCGAAGAGCGCGCCAAGGAAGTGCGTGCGCGCCACCCGCGCCGCCTCCTCGAGGAAGCCATCCGCGGCATGCTGCCCAAGTCGAAGATGGGCGACGCGATGTACCGCAAGCTGAACGTGTACGAAGGCGGAGACCATCCGCACGCGGCCCAGAAACCGGTCGCGATGGCTCTGGCGAAGTGAGGCACCTGACGTGGCAGTGACGCAAATCCAGTATTACGGCACCGGCCGGCGCAAGAGCGCCGCAGCCCGCGTGTTCCTCCGGCCGGGCACGGGCACGATCCAGGTCAACGCGCGACCCCTCAACGAAGCCTTCAAGGTCGAAACGCACCAGGGCATCGTCAAGGTTCCCCTCGTCCTCACCGAAACCGCCGACAAGTTCGACATCATCTGCACCGCCGCCGGCGGCGGCATTTCCGGCCAGGCCGGCGCCATCCGCCTCGGCATCGCCCGCGCGCTGTGCGCCTACGATCTCGAGCTGCGACCGCGCCTGAAGAAGGCCGGACTCCTGACGCGCGACCCGCGCATCAAGGAACGCAAGAAGTACGGCATGGCCGGTGCGCGTAAGCGCTTCCAGTTCAGCAAGCGCTAAACAGAAAGACGTTGGAGGAAGCTTGACCCCTATCGCTGTGAAGGACCTGCTGGAGGCCGGCGTGCATTTCGGCCACCAGACGAAGCGCTGGAACCCGAAGATGAAGCCGTTCATCTTTGGCGAACGGAACGGCATCTACATCATCGACCTGGGCAAGACGGCCAAGCTGTTCAAGGAAGCCGAGCAGTTCGTCAGCCAGCTCGCCGCCGCGGGACGCACGGTGCTGTTCGTCGGCACCAAGCGGCAGGCCCAGGACGCCGTCTCCGAGGACGCGCACGCGCTGCGGCATGTTCTACATCAACGAGCGGTGGCTCGGCGGCCTGCTGACGAACTTCACGACCATCCAGAAGAGCCTGGCGCGACTGCGCGACCTCGAGGCGATGGTCACCGACGGGCGCTACGATTCCCTGTCGAAGAAGGAAATCGCCAAGCTCGAAAAAGAGAAGAAGAAGCTGCAGAAGAACCTCGAGGGCATCCGTCACATGTCCTCGCTGCCCGACGCCCTGTTCGTGGTCGACACCAAGCACGAGCAGATCGCCGTCGACGAGGCGCGCAAGCTGCGGATCCCGATCATCGGCGTGGTCGACACCAACTGCGATCCCGACCAGATCGACTACGTGATCCCCGGCAACGACGACGCCCTGCGGGCGATTCGCCTGTTCACGTCGCGGATCGCCGATGCGGTCAGCGAAGGACGCGGCATGCGCGAGTCGGCGGCGGCGGATGCGCCGCCGGCCGGTGAGGCGCCGGCGGAAGCGCCGACGCGGCGCGGCGGCGGCGGGCCCGGTGCCCCGGCCGTGGCGCGCCAGCGGCGTGAGAACGCGCCCACGACGACACCCGCGGCCGTCTAGCAGCGTTCGGAGTCGGTTTTTCGGGAGTCGGGCGACGCCGGCCAGGCAGGATGCGGCCGGCGTTTCCTTGTACACCCCACTCGAGTGACGGTTCGATTTCGTGGAGACATCGATGGCGACGATTACCGCAACTGACGTCAAGGCCCTGCGCGAGCGCACCGGCGCCGGCATGATGGACTGCAAGACGGCGCTGACCGAGGCGAACGGCGACATGGAAGAGGCCATCACCATCCTGCGCAAGAAGGGCATGGCGCAGGTGGCGAAGAAGGCCGGCCGGACGATGAAGGAAGGCCTCGTCGGCCGTCCGCCTCAACGCCGACGCGACCGACGCCGTGGTCGCCGAGGTGAACTGCGAGACCGACTTCGTGGCGCGGACGCCGGCGTTCCAGGCCCTCGTCCAGGCGGTCACCGCCGACCTGCTCGCCGCCCCCTCGACCGAGGACCCGCAGGCGCTGGCCGCGGCCGACGGCTCCGTCGGCCAGAAGGTGGCCGAGAAGATCGCCACCACCGGCGAGAACATGGCGATCTCGCGCGCGGCGCGCTTCACCGAGCGACGGGCCTGGTCGGCAGCTACCTGCACGCGCCGGCCGGCGCCGAGGGCGGCGAGGCCGTCGGCGGCAAGATCGGCGTGCTCGTCGAGCTGCAGGGCGTGCCGGCCGACGCCCGCGGCGGCGAGGCCGTGCAGAAGCTGGTCCGCGAGGTCGCGATGCAGATCGCCGCGGCGAGCCCGTCCTACGCCACGCGCGAGGAAGTGCCGGCGTCGATCATCGAGCAGGAGAAGAACATCTACCGTGCGCAGATGGAGAACAGCGGCAAGCCGGCCAACGTGATCGAGAAGATCGTCGACGGCAAGCTGGGCAGCTACTACGGCGTGGCGGTGCTCCCCGACCAGCCGAGCATCCGCGACCCGAAGACGACGGTGGCGCAGGTCATCGCCGAGGCCGCCAAGACGATCGGCGGCCCGCTCACCGTGAGCCGCTTCGTCCGGTTCAAGGTCGGCGAGTCGGCGTAACCCGTCGCCTTTCGGCGGTCGCGCGCTCACGCGCGGCCGCGGGGCGCCCGCACGCGGGCGTCCCAGCCGCCTGGGAATCGATATACTAGCGTCCGCATGCCCGCTTATCAGCGCGTTCTCCTGAAGTTGTCCGGCGAAGCCCTGATGGGCGAGCAGAAATTCGGCGTCGACCCGGTCGTCGCCAACCAGATCGCCAGCGAGATCAAGGACATCCAGGGTCGCGGCATCCAGGCCGCCATCGTCATCGGCGGCGGCAACATCTTCCGCGGCATCGCCGCCAGCGCCCGCGGCATGGATCGGTCCACCGCCGACTACATGGGCATGCTGGCGACGGTGATCAACGCCCTGGCCCTGCAGGACGCGCTCGAGCAGATCAACGTCACGACGCGCGTCCTCACCGCCATCGAGATGCGCGCGGTGGCCGAGCCGTTCATCCGGCGCCGCGCCATCCGGCACCTCGAGAAGGGCCGGGTGGTGGTCTTCGCGGCCGGCACCGGCAACCCCTACTTCACCACCGATACGGCGGCCGCCCTCCGCGCCATGGAGATCAAGGCCGACGTCATCCTGAAGGGCACCAAGGTCGACGGCATCTACACCGCCGACCCCATGCTGCATCCCGACGCCACGCGCTTCGACCAGATTTCCTACCTGAACGTCCTCGAGCGCGGCCTGAAGGTGATGGACACCACGGCGATCTCGCTGTGCATGGACAACAAGCTGCCGATCGTCATCTTCAACCTCCGAAAGCCGGGCAACCTGGTGCGCGCCGTCATGGGCGAGCCCGTCGGGTCGCTCGTCACCGCCTGATCGTTCGCCGAGGGAGCCACGGCCGCACATGGACGTCACCGACATCAAAGCCCTGCACGTCGAAGTCAAGAAGCGCATGGACGCCGTCCTGGAGCACCTCAAGCGCGAGCTCGGGGGCGTGCGCACCGGCCGCGCGTCGGTGACGCTGCTCGACCCGGTGCAGGTCGAGGCCTACGGGTCGATGGTGCCGCTCAACCAGGTGGCGGCGCTGTCGGTGCCCGAGGCCACGCTGATCGTCGCGCAGCCCTTCGATCCGACCCTGATGGGCGCGATCGAGAAGGCGGTGCGGGCCTCGAACCTCGGCCTCAACCCCGCCAACGACGGCAAGGTGATTCGCATTCCGCTGCCCGCCCTCACCGAGGAGCGGCGCAAGGAGATGTCGAAGCTGGTGCACAAGTTCGCCGAAGAGGGCCGCAACGGCCTCCGCCAGGTCCGCCGCGACGCCAACGATCGGCTGAAGAAGCTGCTCAAGGATCACAGCATCTCGGAAGACGACGAGCGGCGCGCGCTCGAGGACGTCCAGAAGGCCACCGACGCCCACGTGGCCACCGTCGACGACATGCAGAAGAAGAAGGACGGCGAGCTCCTCAACCGCTAGTCGTCCGCCGGCGGCGCTGCGTTCCCCGCGGCGCCCGCCCCCGCCCGCACGCCGGAGATCTCGTGGTCCCCATCCTCTTCACCGGCGGCACCATCTCGATGCGGCTCGATCCGGCCACCGGCGCGGCCGTGCCCGCGCTCTCCGGTCAGGACATCCTCGAGCACGTCCCGGGCCTCGCCGCGATCGCCGAGGTCGAGTGCGAGGACGTGTCGCGCCTGCCCGGTCCACACGTCACCCCGGAGCACATGTGGCGGCTCGCCCGCCGCGCCGCGGCGTGGCTGGAACGGCCGGACGTCCAGGGCCTGGTCGTCACCCACGGCACCGACACGCTCGAGGAGACGGCCTACCTCCTCGACCTGCTCCTGCTCTCCCCCAAGCCGGTGGTCATCGTCGGCGCCATCCGCACCATCTCGGAGGCCGGCTGGGACGGACCGGCCAACCTGCTGGCCGCGGTGCGCGTCGCGGCAGCGCCCGAGTCGCCAGGACCGCGGTGTGCTCGTGGCGATGAACGAGCAGATCCTCACCGCCTCGGAGGCGCAGAAGATCCACACCGAATCGGCCGGCTCGTTCGCCTCGCCGGAGTTCGGCCCGGTCGGCGTCCTCGACGCCGGCAAGGTGCTCTACGTGCGCCGCGCCGCGCGCCATGGCAGCTGGACGGGCGCCGGCGCCGACACGGGCCTGCGCGTCGCCCGTCTCGAAACCAGCGTCGACCTGATCAAGTCGGCGGCCGGCGACCGACGATCGCTTCCTGCGCTGCAGCCTCGCCGCCGGCGCGACCGGCCTCGTGATCGAGGCGATGGGGCGCGGCAACCTGCCGCCGGCCATGAAGCCGGGGATCGAGGCGGCCGCCGCCGCCGGTGTCCCGGTGGTGCTGGCCTCGCGCTACGGCGCCGGCAGCGTCCAGGAGCGCTACGGCTACGACGGCGGCGGCCACGATCTGGCGCAGCTCGGCGTGATCTTCGCCGGGCGCCTGAACGGCCTCAAGGCGCGGATGAAGCTGATGGTCGCGCTCGCCTGCTCGCGCGAGCGCGCGTCCCTCGAGGCGATCTTCGCGGAAACGAACTAGCGCGCGATCCGGGAGGACCGCGCGCGTCCGGACGCTAGACCGGCACGTCGTCGCCGAAGCTCACGCCGAGGGCGCGCGCGGTGGCGACGAGATCGCTGTCGAGCGGGACGTTCCTGGTGCGGCCGACGATGCTCTCGAGCGGCACGCCGACGATGTCCGGCGGGTGGAACGCCACCATCTTGTCGACGTCGCCGTCGATCAGCAGCTGCACGGCCTTGCCGCCGAAGCGCGACGCCAGGACGCGGTCGAAGCTGGTCGGGGCGCCGCCGCGCTGCAGGTGGCCGAGGACGACGCTGCGCGTCTCCTTGCCGGTCAGCTTGCCGAGCTGCGACGACACCGCGGCCGCCGCGCCGCCGAGGCGCTCGACGTTGCCGCCGTGCGCTTCCTGAATCAGGTGCCGCTTGCCGTCCTTGGGCATCGCGCCCTCGGCGACGACGACGATCGAGAAGCTCGCGCCCCACTTCTCGCGGGCCATGACCCGCTCGGCGACCAGCTCGATGTCGTAGGGAATCTCGGGGATCAGGATGGCGTCGGCGCCGCCGGCGACGCCGGCGTGCAGGGCGATCCAGCCGGCGTAGCGGCCCATCACCTCGGCCACCATGATGCGATGGTGCGCTTCGGCCGTCGTGTGCAGGCGATCGATGGCGTCGGTCGCGAAGCTGACCGCCGTGTCGAAGCCGAAGCAGTTGGTCGTCTCGACGATGTCGTTGTCGATCGTCTTCGGCACGCCGACGAGCGGGATGCCGCGCTTGGCGAACTCGTGCGCGATGGCCAGCGTGCCGTCGCCGCCGATCACCACCAGGCCGTCGAGGCCCAGCTGGTGGAACATGTCGATGCAGCGCTGCGAGTAGTCGCGCTTGCCGTCGCTCGTTTCGATCGGGTAGAGGAACGGATTGCCGCGGTTGACCGTGCCGAGGATGGTGCCGCCGACCCGCAGGATGCCGGTGACATCCTTCGGCGTCAGGACGCGGTGCCGGTTCGGCTCGATGAGGCCGTCGAAGCTGTCCTCGAGACCGAGGCAGGCGATGCCGTGATTGTGGGCCGACTTGACCACGGCGCGAATGACCGCGTTCAACCCCGGGGCGTCGCCGCCGCCGGTCAGTACTCCGATGCGCCGAATCGTTTTCATAGTGAGTGTCTTCAGGGCCCGCCGCATAGACCGATGGCGGAGCCGCGTCGTCTGAAATCGACCTGAAGTATAGCATCCGAAGTGGTCGCTCGCCCCGGGCCAATCGGACAGAAATGTCTGTCCCGCCTGAGGGTTGCGAACAATGTCGGCCGGATGCTACACTGCCCGTCTTGTCGCGCCGATGACGGCCCTCGGACGGGGCTGCAACGTCCGGCGACACCCTCTTCGTGGGCGGCTAGCTCAGCTGGGAGAGCGCAGCGTTCGCAACGCTGAGGTCACGAGTTCGATCCTCGTGCCGTCCACCATATGTTTGCGCCGGGCTCTCACGGCCGGCGCCGGCAGCCCTTTCAGCGAGTCGCCGCGCTGATTCGTCGCCGCTCCTACGCCGTCGCGGCGACGGCGCGGCTCGCGGGGCTGCGACGCGTGTGCGCCGGGCTCTCACGCGCCGGCGCGGGCGCAGCCCTTTCAGCGAGCCGCAGCTGATTCGTCGCCGCTTCGTCGCGCGGCACTGCGCCGGCTCCCGGCGTGGCCGGCTGGCTCGCTATACTTGGGACGCCTATGCCCATCTACGAGTATCGCTGCGAGGCCTGTGCGCACCGGTTCGAGACCCTGGTGCGCGGGGCGGAGACGCCGGCCTGTCCGACCTGCGGCAGCGAGACGCTGGCCCGCGAGCTCTCGACCTTCGCGGTGAGCACCGGCGGAGGCGCCAGCGCGATGCGCAGGCGGCGCCCGGCCCCTGCGGCAGCTGCGGCGACCCGCGCGGCGCCGGCTCGTGCTCGCTCAACTAGTCGCCCACCTTCGCCGCCGCGCGCGGCCACCGACCGGAGACCGTCTGATTTTTCGGAACCGACTGCCCTCCCCCGACGCCGTCGCCGGCGCCCTGGTCCAGCTCTCCCGCATCGCGGCCCTGCGCGGTGACGCGACCGGCGGCCGCGGCCCTGGCCGAGGCCGCGACGCACGCCGGCGACGCTGACGCCCAAGGCCCTCAAGGCGGCGCTCGCCGATCCGTCGCAGACATTCAATCCCGCGATCGCGCCACAGCTGGCCGCCATCGCCAGCGCCGGGCCGACCGCGGCGCTGGCGGCCGTCGAAGCGACGTTGCCGCGCGATATCGCCGGCATCGCCCGGGCCGCCGGCATCGATCCCGCGGCGCTGGCGGACGCCGGTGTGCACGTCGCCGCGGATCTCGTCGCGGCGTGGCACGACCACGCGCCGGACCGGATCGCGGCGAGTCTCGCCGACATCCGCGCCGGCCAGTCGCGCCTGAACCTGGGCCGCGCCCTCGGCGCCGTCGATCTGCTCGCCGCGGCGATCGAGCCGGGCCCAGCCGTCGCTGACGCTGCATGCGACCGGCGCCCTGCGCCGCTTCGAGCCGACCGTCGGCGACCTGCTGGTGCTCGCCGTCGGGCGGCGACGCGCGCGCGTCGGTGGCGGCGTTCGGCCGCAGCCTGCCCGACGCCGATGTCCGCTGGCGCAGCCGGGACGCGGTCACCTTCGCGTGGGACGGCGAGGAGATCACGCTGCGGGCCGTGTCGGACGACAGCCTCGGTGCGGCGCTGCTCCACTACAACGGCTCGCGCGGCCACGTCGCGCAGCTCGCCGAGCGCGCGCGCGCCCGCGGCCTGCGCCTGACGCCGTCGGCGCTCGTGCGGGACGACGGGACGCACGTCGGCACGGCCGCGTCGAGGCCGACCTCTACGCGGCCCTCGATCTGCCGTGGATCCCGCCGGAGCGGCGGCACGGCACGCGATGAAATCGCGCTCGCCGAACGCGGCGCGTTCCCACCGCGCGCGTCGCGCTCGCCGACATCCAGGGCGACCTGCACACGCACACGCTGTGGAGCGACGGCCGCGACTCGACCGAGGCCGTCCTCCGCTCGGCGCGGGCGCTCGGCTACCGCTACCTCGCCATCACCGATCACTCGCCGACGTCGAAGGCGAGCCGCACGCTGTCCCTCGATGGCATCGTCCAGCAGGCCAGGGAAATCGAGGCGCTGCGCGCCAGCCTACCCGGAGCTGACCATCCTGCACGGGTGCGAGGTGGACATCCTGCCCGACGGCAGCCTCGACCTGCCGGACGCGGTGATGGCCGGCCTCGACATCGTGCTCGCCTCGCTGCACGACGCCGCCGGCCAGCCGCCGGATCGCCTGCTGGCGCGCTACCTGGGGGCGATGGCTCACCCGCTGGTCAGCATCGTCACGCATCCGGCCAACCGGACGCCGGGCCGGGCCAACGGGTATGCGCTCGATTGGGCGCGCTTCTTCACGGCGGCGCGCGAGACCGGCACCGCCGTGGAGGTCGATGGCGCGCCCGGCCACCTGGACCTGGACGGCCATCTGGCGCGACAGGCCGTCGAAACAGGAGCGACGGTGGTCGTCGACAGCGACGGCCACTTCGCCGAACGGCTCGGCCGCCAGATGCGGATGGGCGTCGGCACGGCCGCCCGCGGCGGGGTCGAGGCCCGACACGTCCTCAACGCCAGGCCGCTCGACGCCGTCCGCGCCTTCATCGCCGACAAGCGGCGGCGAGGCTAGCGGCGGTCCGGCGCGATACATCCGGGCGCCGGGTCGCTGGTGTAGCATCCTTCAGCCGATGAATTCCGCCCGTCACCGCTCCTTCCGCCGCGCGCTGGCCGTCGCGATGGCTCCGCTGGCCTTCGCGATCGCGGTGGCGATGCCCCGCGCCCAGGCGACGGTGCGGGCGCCGTCCCAGGCGCCGGCGCCTGGCCCGGCGGCCGGCCCGGCCGAATCCGCGTCCGCCCTGGCCGCCCGCCTGCAGGCCCGCTACGACGCCATCAAGGACTTCACCGCCGACTTCACCCAGACCTACGAGGGCGGGGTCCTGCGCCGCAAGACCACCGAATCGGGCACGCTGCTGGTCAAGAAGCCCGGCCGCATGCGCTGGGAATACAAGACGCCGGAAGAGAAGCTGTTCGTCGCCGACGGCCGCAAGATCTACGCCTGGGTGCCGGCCGATCGGCAGGTCACGGTGAGTGCGCTGCCGGCCGACGACGCCCCGGCGACGCCGATCCTCTTTCTTCTCGGCCGCGGCCAGCTGGCGCGCGACTTCACGCCGTCGCTGCCGGGCGCCGGTGCCCGGCGCGCCGGCCGACAGCGTCGCGCTCGCGCTGGTGCCGAAGACCGCGGTGCCCGACTACGACCGCCTCACCCTGGTCGTCGATCGCGCCACGCTCGGCCTGCGCATGCTGATCGCCCGCGACGGCCAGGGCGGCACGTCGACGTTCGTGTTCAGCAAGCTGAAGGAAAACGTCGGCCTGGCCGATACGCGCTTCGCCTTCACGATCCCCAAGGGAGCCGACGTTGTCGCGCAGGAGTGACGCGCGCCTGCGCCGCGTCGTGGCGGCCGCGGGGGCGGGGCTGCTCGCTGGTCGCGCTCTCGGGCTGCGCCTCGACCTCGAGCATGCGCGCCGGCAGGGCCGCCGAACGGATCGAGGACTTCGACCGAGCCGTCGTCGAGTACGAGAAAGCGCTGCGCGCCCGGCCCGACGACGTCTCGGCGCGCACGGCGCTGCAACGCGCCAAGCTCCGCGCCGCGGCCTACCACGATCAACGCGCGCGGCACCTGGCCGGGACCGGCAAGCTCGAGGAAGCGCTGATCGAGCTGCAGATTGCCGGCGAGCTCAACCCGGCCAGCGGCGACATCGACGCCCGGCTCCGCGACCTGCGAGCGCAGCTGCGGGCCAAGCTGGCGGTGCGCACCGACGGCAAGACGCGCCTGCAGTCGCTGATCGAGAGCGCCGCCGATCTGCAGCCGGACGGGCTCGATCTGCCCAGCGGACGTGACGCTGGCCGACTCCCTGGTCTTCCGCAACGCCAGCGTCCGCGACATCCTCACCGCGATCGGCCACTTCGCCCAGATCAACGTCGTCTTCGATCCGCAGTTCCGCGACCAGAACCTCACCGTCGACCTGCGCAAGACGTCGCTCGAGGACGCCCTGCAGGCGGTCACGGCCAGCACCCGCAACTTCTACAAGATCTCGGCGGCCAAGACGATCACGATCATCCCCGACACCCCGGCCAAGCGCCGCGAGTACGAGGACGAGGTCATCCGCACGTTCTTCCTCAGCAACGCCGACGTCAAGGAGACGCTCGACCTGCTGCGCCTGGTCGTCGACAACCGGCGCCTGTCGCCGGTCGCCGGCGTCAACGCCATCGCCATCAAGGACACGCCGGACAAGATCGCCGCCGCCGCCAAGGTGATCAGGGCCATCGACAAGGCGCGCGCCGAGGTCGTCATCGACGTCGAGCTGCTCGAGGTCGATCGCTCGCGGATGCACGAGTACGGCCTGCAGATCGCCTCGCCGGGGTCGTTCGGCATCGACGGCGGGATCGACGCCAACCGCAGCGACCTGACGGTCCGCGGCGTGCGGTCGTTGACGTCGTCCGATCTGTTCGTGTCCGGCCTGCCCGGGCTCTACTACCGGCTGATCAAGACCGACGGCAACACGCGCACGCTGGCCAATCCGCACCTGCGGACGTCGGACGGCGTGGCGTCGTCGGCGCGCTTCGGTGAGGACGTGCCGGTGCCGAGCGTGACCTTCACGCCGCTCGCCTCGGGCGGCGTCAACCAGCAGCCGATCACGTCGTTCACCTACCGCACCGTCGGCGTGAACATCGAGCTCACGCCGCGACTGCACCACGACGACGACATCTCGCTGCGGCTGAAGCTCGAAGTGAGCAGCCTGTCGGGCGTCGGGTTCAACAACCTGCCGACGTTCGGCACGCGCTACATCGAGACGACCATCCGGCTGCGCGACGGCGAGACCAACCTGCTCGCCGGTCTCATCCGCGACGAGGAGCGGACGACGCTGGAAGGGATCCCCGGGCTTGAGCGACATCCCGATCATCGGACGCCTGTTCGGGCACTCGAAGCGCGAAACCAAGCAGACCGACATCGTGCTGATGCTGACGCCGCGCATCGTCCGCGTCCTCGACCTGGCGATCGACGACCTGCGCCCGTTCCGCGTCGGGCGCGATGCGAGCGGCGGCGTCTACGAACTGCCCTTGCCGGTGGCGCAGCCGCTGCCGGCCGCCCCGCCGCAGGACGACGACGCCCCTCCGGCCGGCATCTTCCCGCCCGGCACGCCGACCGGGCCGCCCGGGCAGGTCCGGCCAGCCAGCCCCCCGGCGACGCGCCCGCAGCTGCCGCCGACGACACGCCGCCGTCGCCGACCTCTCGCCCGCCGAGTGAGTTCAGCAGCGCGCCACGGTCGGCGCGCGCCGACCTGCGTCGAGCGCCGGTCACGCGAGCACTGAGTATCGCGCGCGGGAGGCTCACGACCGACGGCGCACGCAGGTGCGCCGTTGCTGTCGCGCATCGCGGCCGGAGCGCGCTGACCGGCGCAGCCGTCCGATCGCGACAGGAATACCGAGCCGCACGCGGTGCCTCCAGGGGTCCGCAGACGCTGACGGTACGAGCCTCGTCAGCTCGGCGCGACGTCGACGGCCGCGCCCAGCGACTTCAGCCGCGCCACGACGTCCGTGTAGCCGCGCTCCACGGTCTCGAGCGGCCCCAGCGTGCTCTTGCCTTCCGCCGCCAGCGCCGCGGCGATCAGGGCCATGCCCGACCGCAGGTCGCGGCTGTCGAGGGCCCGGCCGCGAAGCTTGGTCGGCCCTGACACGACGATGCGGTGCGGGTCGCAGAGGAACAGGTCGGCGCGCATCCCCGACAACTGCTCGAGCGCGAAGAGACGCAGCTCGTACATCCAGTCGTGGATCAGGGTGTCCCCTTCGGCCTGGGTCGCCAGCACGGTGACCAGGCTGACCATGTCGCTCGGAAAGCCGGGCCACAGGCCGGTCGTCAGGCGGCTGATGGCCTCGACGCGCGATTCGTGGACCGTGAAGCCGTCCGATTCCAGCTCGACGTTCAGCTTCATCCGCTGCAGCACGGCGGTGATCGGCTCCATGTCGACGGCCCGCACCCCGCGGACCTCGGCGGTGCCGCCGGTGATCGCGGCGACCACCGCCCAGCTGCCGGCCTCGATGTAGTCGCCGTGCAGCCGGTGCGTGGCCCCCTTGCGCGTCGTGCGCCCTTCGATCCGGATCGTCGAGGTGCCCGCGCCTTCGATCGGCACGCCCATCGCCTGCAGGAACTCGCACAGCTCGACGACGTGCGGCTCGGTGGCGGCGTGGCGGATCTCGGTCGTGCCGTCCGCCGCCGCGGCGGCGAGCAGCGCCGTCTCGGTGCCGGTGACCGACGCCTCGTCGAGGTAGAACGACGCGCCCTTCAGTCCGTCCGGCGCCTCGAGCTCGTAGCCCGACTCCGAGGTCGACGCGCGCCCCGAGCGCGACCAGCGCCTGGACGTGCGTCGCGATCGTCCGCCGCGTCGGGAAGTCGCCGCCGGGCGGCGCCAGGCACACGCGCCCGGTGCGCGCGAGCAGCGGCCCCATCAGGAGCACCGAGCCGCGCAGCCGGCCGACCAGCTTCGGATCCGGCGTGTCGCTGGTGACCTTGGGGGTCGAAATCTCGATGGTCGGCGTGCCCAGGCCGCTGACCCGCGCCCCGACGCCGGTCAGCAGGTCGGCCATCACGCGGATGTCGGAGATGCGCGGCACGTTCTCGAGGCGGCACGGTCTCCTCGCTGAGGAGGCAGGCCGCGACCAGCGGCAGCGCCGAGTTCTTGTTGCCGTCGACGGTGATGCGGCCGGAGAGCTTCCGGCCGCCTTCGATGAGGAGGGTGGACATGGTGGTGTACGCAGCAGGCCTGACGCCGGGTCAGTCGAACTCGCCGAGGTAAACGATTTCCTGGCGCAGCCGGACGCCGAAGCGCTCGGCGACGCCCTGCTGGCAGCGCTCGACCAGGGCGCGGATCTCGCGAGCGGTGCTGGCGCCGTCGCGGACGATGAAGTTGCCGTGCAGCGGCGACACCTGCGCGCCGCCTTGGCGGGCGCCCTTGAGGCCGGCGCGATCGACGAGCGCCCCGGCCGACCAGGGGATGCCGTCGGGCACCGGTCGCGGGCCGGGTCGGGGTTCTGGAAGATGCAGCCGGCGCTCGGCACGTCGAGCGGCTGGGTGCGCTTGCGGTAGGCCAGCGAGGCGCGCGCGACGGCCCGCAGCGCCTCGGGCTCGCCGGTCGGTCACCGTGAAGACCGCGGAGACCGCGATCTCGCCGGACGTCTGCAGGCGGCTGCTGTCGTAGCCGAACGCCATCGCGGCCGCCGGCAGCGTCCGCAGGGCGCCCTGCCGATCGAGCACCCGCACGTCGCGCACCAGATCGCCGATGTTCACGCCCTTGAAGTGCGCGTTGCCATGCAGCGCGCCGCCGACCGTCCCGGGCGTCCCGGCCCAGGCCTCGAGGCCGGCCAGGCCCTGCCCCACCAGCCAGCGGACCAGGCCGTTGATGGTGAGGCCGGCGCCGGCGCGGACGCCGGTCGCGTCCTCGCGCGCGACGCTGCGATCGCGGACCAGCACGACGAGGCCGCGGACGCCGCCGTCGCCGATGAGGACGTTCGACCCGCCGCCGAGCGGCGTGACCGGCGAGGCCGGCCTGACGCGCGATGCCGATCGCCGCGACCAGCTCGTCTTCGGTCTTCGCCTCGAGCAGCAGATCGGCGGCGCCGCCGACCTTGAAGGTCGTGAGCGGCGCCAGCGGCGCGTCGATCGTCACGCGGCCGGCACCGAGCCGCTGCTCGAGCTGGTTGGCCACGGTCGTGGATCGCGGGTGCGGCCATCACTTCGGCCGCGGCCGCGCGGAGCGCGTCGAGCAGCTTGTCGTGGACGCCGTCGAAGCCGCCGTTCGACATGACGACGACGAGATCGCCCGACTCGGCCTCGCGCGCCGACGATGTCGACGATGTCGGCGGTCGACGTCGCGGCGCGGGCGCGACGGCCCTTCGCCACGAGGTCGGCGACCAGCGCCTCCGGCGAGAGCCGGCGATCCTCGGCGAGCGTGCTGCGGAACACCGGCGCGACGAGCACCTGGTCGGCGCCCTCGAAGGCCTCGACGAAGTCGCTCTGGAAGATCTTCAGGCACGACGACGCCGACCGCGGCTCGAAGATGGCCCAGAGGCGCCGCGTCGGGTGCGCCAGCCGCAGCGCCGCCATGGTCTCGGCGACGGCCGTCGGATGGTGGGCGAAGTCGTCGTAGACCTCGATGCCGTCGACCGAGCCGCGCAGCTCCAGGCGACGCTTGACGCCGCCGAACGTCTTCAGCCCCTCCGCGGTGGCGCGACTGTCGATGCCCAGGGTGGCGCAGACGGCGATCGCCGGCCAGCGCGTTGCGGACGTTGTGGGCACCGAGCAGCGGCACCTCGAAGGTGCCGACGAGCGTGCCGTGCTTGTGGACCTTGAACCGCGTGCCGCCGGGACCGACCGCCAGGTCGGTGGCCTTCCAGGTCGGGTCGCCGTCGACGCCGAACGTCTCGACCGGGCTGGCGGCGTGCGCGGCCAGCGCCGCCGCGCGCGGGCTGTCCGCGCCGAGCAGCAGCAGGCCGTTGCGCGGCACCAGCACCGCCAGCCGCTTGAAGGCGAGCTCGACGGCGGCGAGATCCGGATAGATGTCGGCGTGATCGAACTCGATGTTGTTGACGATGGCGATGTCGGGCAGGTACTTGAGGAACTTCGCCGTCTTGTCGAAGAAGGCGCTGTCGTACTCGTCGCCCTCGATGACGAACTCGCGACCGCCGCCGAGCCGGTAGCCGCCGCCGAAGTTGGCGGCGATGCCGCCGACCAGCATGCTCGGGTCGCGCCCGGCCGACGTCAGCAGCCAGCCGACCAGCGAGGTCGTCGTGGTCTTGCCGTGCGTGCCGGCGACGACGATCGACCGCGCCGCCCAGAGGAACTGTTCGCGCACCAGCTCGGGCAGCGAGCAGTAGCGGATCTTGCGGTCGAGCACGGCCTCGAGCTCGGGGTTGCCGCGCGAGATGGCATTGCCGACGCAGACCAGGCCGAGGTCGCCGGTGATGTGGTCGGCGGTGTAGCCGTCGAGCGGCGCGATGCCCTGCTCGCGCAGGAACGTGCTCATCGGCGGGTAGACGGAGTGGTCCGAGCCGCGCACGTCCCAGCCGCGTGCCTTGAGCATCGCCGCGACGGTGGCCATCGCCGTGCCGCAGATCCCGATGAAGTGAATGCGATTCGACAACCTGGAACTCCCTGCGGATCAGCCCTCGACGGCGGGCTCCTCGATGACCAGCGCGGCGCGGCCGCGCGCGACGACCGTCGCCCGCACGCCGAACGGCAGCGTGACCGTGGCGCCCGGGCGTGTGCCCGGACGGGAAGCCGCCGACGATCGGCCCGGCGAACCCGTCCAGGACGCGGCGGACGGCGTCGACGCCGCGCACCTGGCCGCCCGGCTCGTCGCACCCGGGCAGCTCGTTGAAGACGATGGCGCTGGCCCGGCCGACGATGCCGGCCTGCACGAGCTGCGTCAGCAGTCGATCCAGCCGGTACGGGCCGCTCGTTCACCTCGTCGAAGAAGAGCACGCAGCCGGGCGGCGGATCGAAGGCCCAGGGCGTGCCCAGCGACGACGCGAGCTGGGTGAGCGTGCCGCCGACCAGCACGCCGGACGCCTCGCCGGCGCGCCAGGTCTCGAGCGCCGGGCGGCACGATCGCCCCCATCGGCTCGGTGCCGCAGACGGCGCGGACGAACGAGTCGCGGTCGTAGCGGGCCGGATCGGCGAAGCGGCCCTCGAGCATCGGGCCGTGGAAGGTCACGAGGCCGGCCTGCTGCTGCAGGAACGTGTGCAGCGCGGTGATGTCGCTGTAGCCGACGAAGACCTTGGGCGACGCCGCGATCGCCGTCGGCGTCGAGCAGCGGCAGGATCTGGGCGCTGCCGTAGCCGCCGCGCACGCAGACGATGCCGGCGACGGACGGATCGGCGAACGCCTCCTGCAGGTGCGCCGCCCGCAGCGCCGCGCTCTCCGGCCAGATAGCCGCCGGCCTGCGCGAAGATGCGCTCGTCGATCGGCACCTCGAAGCCGAGCGTCTCGAGCTCGCGGGCGCCGCGGCGCACCGCGTCCTCGGCGCAGGGGCTGGCCGGCGCCACCACCGCCAGGCGATCGCCCGGACGCAGGGCCGGGCACGGCGCAGGCCGACCGTCGCGACGCCGCCGCGGGCGCCGCGCTTCACAGCCACTGCCGCATCTCCTCGGCCACCATCTGATGCTCGAGCGGCGCCAGCGCCGCCAGCCGGCCGGGGTTCGGGCTGGGCCGGCGGCCGGCCAGGAACCGCGCCTTGGGCCGGCGCATCCGCGTCATCGCGTCCTCGACGCGCTTGGCGAAGCCCATGTCGCCCTCGGCCTCGCGGATGACCGCCTCGAGCGCCCGCACCTTCTTGTCGTAGTCGCCGTTGCAGATCAGGAAGCCGTCGCAGCCGGCGCGCAGGCAGCGCACCACCGTCTCCTCGATGGTGTAGCGGGCGGCGATGGCCTTCATGTCCAGGTCGTCGGTGATCACCGCGCCCTGGTAGCCGAGCTCGTCCTTCAGCATCGCCTGGACGATGCGCGGCGACAGCGTCGCCGGGTGCTCGTCGTCGATCTCGGTGAACAGCACGTGGCAGGTCAGCATCACCGCGACGTCGGCGGCGATCGCCGCGCGGAACGGCACGAGCTCGACGGCGCGCAGGCGGTCGGGCGGCAGCTCGCAGATCGGCAGGTCGTGGTGCGAGTCGACGCCGGTGTCGCCGTGCCCCGGGAAGTGCTTGCCGGCGGCGGCCAGCCCGGCGCCCTGAAAGGCCTCGATCAGCGCCCGTCCGAGCGTGGCCACGTCCTCGACGCGCTCCGACAGCGCGCGATCGCCGATGGCCGGGTTCTTGGCGTTGGTGAGGACGTCGAGGACCGGCGCGAAGTCGAGCGTGATGCCCACCGCCAGCAGTTCGGCGGCCATCGCCTTGGCGAAGCGGGCCGCCAGCGCCGCGTCCTTGGCCCGCCCGAGGGTGATCATCGGCGGCCAGCGGGTGAACGGCTCCTTGAGGCGCTGGACGCGCCCGCCCTCCTGGTCGACGCTGAACCAGAGCGGCGTCTCCTTCCGCAGCGCCTCGGTGGCCAGCGCCAGCTCGGCGACCTGGCGCCGGGTTTCGACGTTGCGCGAGAAGATGATGATGCCGCCGAGGTCGAAGGCGCCGGCGATCTCGCGCATCTCGGCCGGCAGCGTCAGCCCGTCGAAACCGCTGATCAGCAGCTCGCCGACATGGGCGCGGATGTCGCGAAGTGACATGGCCGACATTCTAGCCCGCGCGAGCATGCGTGAGAGCGCGTGAGAGTGCCCTGGGCGACGCCTGACGACGCCTGAGGCGCACGTGGGACGTGCGCACGGGCGTCCGCCGGGGGATCGCTCGAGGCCGAACAGCGCCGTGGTACGATCGGCGGCTGTGGAGAACCCGAGCGTCGCCCGCGTGCTCAACGAGATCGCCGATCTCCTCGAGCTGAAGGGCGAGAACATCTTCCGCGTCCGGGCCTATCGCACCGGGGCCCAGGTCGTCACCGACTCGCCGGTCCGCGTCGCCGACCTCGACGTCCCGGCCCTGCTCGAGATCGACGGCATCGGCAAGGACCTCGCGGCGCGGATCCGCGACATCGCCGCCACCGGCACGACGAGCCTGCGCGACGAGCTGCTGCAGGTGTTCCCGGCGTCGATCCTGGAGGTGATGCGGCTCCAGGGGATCGGGCCGAAGACCGTCGCCCTGCTCTACCAGACCCTGAACATCCGCTCGCTCGACGACCTCGAGGCCGCGGCCAAGGCCGGCGCGATCCGCGGCCTCAAGGGCATGGGCGCGAAGAAGGAAACGCTGATCCTCACCGCCATCGCCGAGCGCCGGCGCCACGCCGGGCGGCACCTCATCGGCCACGCCTGCGAGATCGCCGAGACCCTGGTCGGCTGGCTGCGGGAGGCCGCGCCCGACGCCACCTACGACATCGTCGGCAGCCTGCGCCGCGGCGCCGAGACCAGCGGCGACATCGACATCCTGGCCACCGGCGCGCCGGCCGCGGTGCTCGAGCACTTCACCCGCTTCGTCCAGGTCGAGCGCGTCCTCGGCCTCGGCGACACCAAGGCCAGCATCCTGCTGACCAACCAGATGCAGGCCGACCTGCGGCTGGTCGCGCCCGAGTCACGCGGCGCGGCGCTGCAGTACTTCACCGGCTCCAAGGCCCACAACATCGCGCTGCGCCAGCGGGCGCTGTCGAAGGGCTACACGCTGAACGAGTACGCGCTGGCCGACGCCGCGACCGGCGCGCGCCTCGCCGGCGAGACCGAGGAGGGCGTCTACGCCGCGCTCGGCCTGCCGTGGATCGACCCGACGCTGCGCGAGGCGCGGGGCGAGCTCGACGCCGCCGACATGGCCGTGCTGCCGCGGCTCGTCTCGCTCGAGGACCTGCGCGGCGACGTGCACATGCACACGACCGCGTCGGACGGCCGCCACGACATCGAGACGATGGCCATCGCGGCGCGCGACGCCGGCCGGTCGTACATCTGCATCACCGATCACTCGCAGTCGCTGGCCATGGCCAACGGCCTCGACGACGCGCGGGCGCTGGCGCACGCCGCCCGCATCCGCGAGGTCGACGCCCGCGTCGACGGCATCACCATCCTGGCCGGCATCGAGGTCGACATCCTCGCCGACGGCCGCCTCGACCTCGAGGAATCGACCCTGGCCGCCCTCGACTTCGTCGTCGCCTCGGTGCACTCGGCCTTCGACCAGAGCGCCGAAGCCATGACGGTGCGCGTGCTGACGGCGATGGCCTGTCCGTTCGTCGACGCCATCGGACACCCGACCGGCCGCAAGATCCTGCGCCGCGAGCCGCACAAGATCGACGTCGAGGCGCTCATCGAGGCGGCCGGCCTCTACGGCATCGCCCTCGAGATCAACAGCAACTACCACCGCCTCGACCTGTCGGACGTGCACGCGCGGCGGGCCCGGCAGCAGGGGGTCGGGCTCCTGATCAACAGCGACGCGCATTCGACCACCGAGCTCGGCCTGCTGCGCTGGGGCGTCCTGACGGCCCGGCGGGCCTGGCTCGAGCCGGCCGACGTGTGGAACACCCGCGACGTCGACGCCTTCCGCAACGGGCTGCGGCGGCATCGCCGGCCGGCCGGCGCCAGGACGGGACGAGCCCGATGACCGTCGACGAGACGCTGGAACGCCTGAAAGAGCTCTACTACCGGACCACGCAGGCGACGATCGAGGACGCCTTCGACGAGGCCATCGACCTGCTCAAGACGCTGCCGAGCGACGACGAGCGCGAGCGCGCCGCCGTCTACATGGAAGGCCTGGCCGAGATGCGCCACGAGTGGAAGACCGCGAACAGGCGAGCGAACAACCAGCCGAGGCACGGCCGGCCGAAGCCGAAGCCGCCGCGATCGCGGCGCCGCTGATCGGCTTGGCGCGCGAAGCGGCGTCAGCGAAGCCGCCGCGACGGCGGGCTACTTCTGCCGGTCCTGCTGCCGCTGCAGCATCTTCTTGGCGTTGAGGCGCAGCGCCTCGGGCACGTTGCGATCGATCGACAGGTTCTTGACGTCGCGCTGCGGTATGCGCGGCAGCAAGTGCAGCGAGATGGCCGCCGGCGTCTTCGGGTTCTTCACCAGCGCCGCGGCCACCGCCAGCTTCCGCATCCAGCCGCGGTTCATCGCGATCGTGCGCAGCACGTCCTCGGAGACGTTGGCCATCCGCGCGAACGCCTCGACCTCGGTCTGGGCCAGCTTCGGGCTGCTCAGCACGGCGGCGGCGATCATCCGGTTCGGATCGCGGACCAGCACGGCGCGCTGCTCGCGCGAGCCCTTCATCGCGCACTTGAGACGCTGCGGCACGCTCATGGCCTGCAGGATGAGCACCTTGGCCGGCTCGGCGTCCGCCACGACGTCGGCCTCGACGTCCTCACCGGTGTCGACGAGGGGCGCGTCGGTGTCCTCCGTGGCGACCGCCGCCGGCAGGATGCCGCGCGCGGCGAAGAACGCCAGCACCTTGTCGCTCGTGTCGTTGCGCGCGATCAGCCCGGCGATGGCCTCGACCGGCAGCGACGCGAGGGTCTGGTTGGCGACCGAGGCGACGTGCGTCTCGTCGTGGGTGACCAGGTAGACGAGGATGGCGAGCTGTTCGTCGGCGCGCGGGGCGAGCGCGCCCTGCGCGGCGAGCAGCGACACTTCGGGATCGACGTCACCCCGAATGAAACATTCGAGGAGCGGCATGGCGGCCATGGGTCTGGGGTTCCTGGCTCAGGGACGAACGAATGCGTGCGCGAAGCCCGGCCACCGTCTGGATGAGCCGTCCCCGCAGATCGTCCATCGGCCCGGCGGCGTCGAAGAACAGTCCAATCGCCGCGACCCCGCTGGCGCCGGCCTCGGCCGCCGCTGCCACCGTGTTCAGTGAGATGCCACCGATGGCCAAAGCGGGAATCGGGACCGCCGCCGCGACGGCGGCCAGCGCCTCCAGGCCGGCCGTGCGATGCCCGGGCGGCTTCGAGCCCGACGGGAACACGGTGCCGAAGATGACGTAGTCGGCGCCTTCGGCGGCGGCGGTGCGGGCCTCGTCGACGCTGTGCACGGATCGGCCGACCAGGAACCCGGCCGGCACGTGCTGCCGGACCAGCGCGGTGGGAATCGAATCCGACTTGAGGTGGACGCCGTCCGCGGCGGCGGCCAGGGCGACGTCGACGCGCTCGTTGACCAGGATGCGGCTCGCGCCGTGCAGCCGGCCGCGCACGTCCCGGATCAGCCCGATCAGCTCGCTGGCCGACAGATCCGGCTCACGAATCTGCAGCAGGTCGATGCCGGCCTCGCCGGCGAGCACCAGGCGGTCGGCGAGCGGCCCCAGCGCGGGCAGGGCCGCGACCGGGTCGGTCGACGGCGGCAGGCGGCTGCGATCCGAGACCAGGCACACGCACGGACGCGGCAGCGTCACGGGCGCCCGTCCGGGGGACCGGACGGCGACGGCGATGGCGGCGACGATGTCCGGATGGAGACGGCTTCGGCCAGCCCGGCGCCGACGAGCATCAGGCCGACGCCGGAGATGGCGCCGCGGAACCAGCCGGAACGGGCGACGTCGACGACCCAGGCGGCGGCCATCTGCAGGAACACGTTGCGCTCCCACAACCCCGACCAGGGCACGATCAGCAGGACCAGCCCCGCCTCGACGAGATAGGCGACGAACAGCAGTTGCCTGAGCACCGGCGGTGCTACGCCTTGACCCGCGACAGGCGCTCGATGCGGGCGCGGGCGTCGCGGTAGTCGCTCTGCTCGGCGACGAGATCGAGCAGCACCGCGAGGGCCCGCGTGTGCTCGCCGGTGGTCTCGAGCGCGTCGGCCAGCTCGTAGAGCGCCGAGCGGTGCTCGTCGATCTTCGGCGCCGGCGCCTCGGACGCGATCTCCAGCCACTCGACCGCCTCGTTCAGCATGCCGTGCTTGCGATAGAGGCGGCCCAGCGACTGCGCCGAGCGGAAGCGATAGCGCGGGTCGCGCGCGGCCTTCTCGAAGGCGTCGGCGGCTTCCTTGAGCATCGCCGCGGCGGCGTAGGTCTGGCCGACGCGGAAGTTGCGCGCGGCGTGGTCGCCGGGCGGCAGCGCCGAGGTGTCCTGCAGGGCCTTGCCGCGCATGCCCGAGAAGACGGTGTCGAGCGGCCCGTCCGCGGGCGACACGGCCTCGGCTTCGGCTTCGATCGGCGGTCGCCGCCACGACCGCGGCGGCGGGCGCCGCGTCGCTCCAGTCGCCGGCGTCGTTGGCTTCGAACTCGACGACCTCTTCGCCGCCGTCCATCTCGGGCAGGCCGGCCAGCGTGTCGGCGGTGATCCCGCCGCTCATCGACGGGAAGACGCCGTCGACGTCATCGGTGGGCTCGGCAGGCGGCGCGGGCACGACCGGGGCCGCGGCGGCCGCCACGGACGACTTGACCGGCGCGACCGGCGCGGCGACGGGCTCGCTCGGCCCCGAAGGCGTCGTCGTCGAGCAGCGAGAGCCGCTCGGCGATGACCGCATCCGGATCCTTCTCGCCCAGCGTCACGAGGACGCGACGGAGGCGATCGGCGTGGGTCGAGCTCTTCGGGATTGCGCAGCAGCAGGTCCTCGGCGATGACGCGGGCCTTCTCCGCTTCGCCGGCTTCGAGATACGCCTCGGCCAGCTCCTGCTGCGCGGCCGTCAGCGCGGCGTCCAGGTCGCCGTCGACGCACACCTCGACCAGACGGAGCAGCGCCGGCAGGTGGCCGCGGCGCCTTCTCGAGGAACCCCTGCAGGCGGCGCGCCGCCTTGCCGAAGTCGCCGGTCGCGGCGGCGTGATCGACCAGCAGGTCGACGATCGCGTAGCGCGCGTTGGACGACGCCAGGTGCTCGCCGAGCGTCGCGACCTCCTCGACCGCCTTGGGCGCGGCGGCGAGGAAGCGCACCAGGTGTTCGCGTGGCCGCGTCGAGGTTGTCGAGCTTGAGCAGGATCTTGCCGCCGGTGAGCAGCAGTTCCGGGTCCTTGGTCGTGGCCGTGTCGGGCAGGAAGCGCTTGGCGCGGGCCACTTCGTCGCGGCCGAGCGCCGCCTTGGCGAGACGCAGCGACACTTCGGTGGCGCCGGGGTCGCGCTTGACGACCTCCTCGAGCAGCTGCTCGGCCTCGCTCACCCGCTTGCGCGAGTCGAGCTCCTTGGCGAGCGCGAGCAGCTCCGCGGTGACGGTCTTGCCGGTGCGCACCTGGATCCACGCGGCCTGGAGGCGGGCCTCGAAGTCGGTGGGGTCGAGCTCGGCCAGGCGGATGACCAGGGCGTCGGCGCCATCCTGGTCGCCGCGGCCCTTGCGCTTGTCGATGGCCGACTGCAGGTGCGTCTTGGCGTCGCCCAGCTGTCCCTGCTGCGCGCAGGCCTCGACCAGCTGCAGCAGCGCGCCTTCGTGCTGCGCGTCGAGCTTGAGGACCTTGCGGTAGCTGGCGGCGGCCTTGGCGTGGACGCCGTCCTTCAGGAAGTGATCGCCGAGCCGCAGGAACTGCGCCACGGCCTGGGAAGCCTTGCCGGCTCGACCGTAGAGGTCGCCGAGGGCCGAGGCCGTCGCAATGTCGTCGGGGTAGGCGTCGACGACGTGCTCGTATTCGGCAATGGCCCCATCGAGCCGCCCCTGTCGGAGCAGCTTCTCGGCCTTGCGCAGCGCGTCGTCTCGATCGATGGCCACTCGTCTCTCAGCCTGGGTGCGTCAGTTGCCGCCGGTCACTCGATGGTATCAAACAGTGTCGGCGTGTGAAACGCGCGGCACAGGAACGATCTCCGGTGCACGGGCGAATACCCGTGCCGGGAGACCGCCGCCAGATGTTCGGGAGTTGCGTACCCCTTGTGCCGATCGAACCCATACCGAGGATCGGCGTCGTGCAACGACTCCATTAATCGGTCCCGAGCCACCTTCGCCACAATCGACGCCGCGGCGATGGCCGCGCACTGCCGATCGCCGCCGATGATGGCCCGCTGCGGGAGCGGCAGGCCCGGAATCGGGAACCCGTCGACCAGGACCGCCGACGGCAGCGGATCGAGCGTCATGACGCACCGCGCCATCGCCCGGAGCGACGCCTGGTGGATGTTGACGGTGTCGATCTCGTCGGGCTCGGCCCAGCCGACGGCCCAGGCGAGCGCATCGCGCTGAATCTGCCGACTCAGCCGCTCGCGCGCTTCGGCCGTCAACAGCTTCGAGTCGCGCAGCCCGGCCACCGGGCGGCGGGGGTCGAGGACGACCACGCCGACGGCGACCGGCCCGGCCAGGCAGCCGCGGCCGACTTCGTCGACCCCGGCTACCCGGGGGTAGCCGAGGCGATGGAAGCTGTTCTCGACCGTGCGCGTCGCGCGGGTGGGCATGATCCCCGTGCCGGCTGACCTGGTCCTGAACGAGACCGACCTGGTCGCGGCGGCCGGATCAGACCGTGCGCTTCTGTTCCTTCATGCGGGCCGCCTTGCCGCGCAGGGCTCGCAGGAAGTTCAGCTTGGCGCGACGGACCTGGGCCGAGCGGATGACCTCGACCTTGTCGATGGTCGGCGAGTGGAGCGGGAAGATGCGCTCGACACCCTGGCCGAACGACACCTTGCGCACCGTGAAGGACGCCCGGACGCCGCCGCGGTGCATGCCGATGACCATGCCCTCGTACACCTGGATGCGCTCCTTGTCGCCCTCGCGCACCTTCACGTGAACGCGGACCGTATCGCCCGACTTCATCGCTGGACGCACGACGAGCTGCGCCTTTTCCACCATGTCTTCGATGAGATTCATGACTCCTGCTTTCCTTCCTGCCGCTCGGACCGGCTGCCCTGCCGCTCGGCCCTGATCTCGCGCAACGTCCGCTCGGCGTCGGCGCCGGCCTCCCCCGGGAAGCCAGGCCCCTCGAGCAGATCGGGCCGGCGATCGAGCGTCCGCTCGAGCGCCGTCCGCAACCGCCAGCGGGCCACCTGCGCGTGATGCCCCGAGAGCAGCACGTCCGGCACCCGCCGTCCTTCCCACTCGGCCGGGCGGGTGTAGTGGGGATGATCCAGCCACGGCCGCGCGAAGGAATCCTCGCTGACCGATCGGGCATCACCCACGACTCCCGGCACCTGCCGGATCACCGCGTCGGCCACCACCATCGCCGCGAGCTCGCCGCCCGACAGCACGTAGTCGCCGATCGAAATCTCGTCGGTCGCCAGGGCCTCGACCACGCGCTCGTCGATGCCCTCGTACCGCCCGCACAGCACGCACGATGTGCTCCATGCGGCTCCACCCGACCGCCTCGTCGTGGGTGAACGGCCGCCCCTGCGGGCTCGGCACGATCACCGCCGACGGCTCCCCGCGCGTCGCCCGGATGTGGGCCATCGCCCGGAAGAACGGCTCCGGCTTCAGCACCATCCCGGGCCCACCGCCGAACGGCGAGTCGTCCACGACGCGGTGCCGGTCCGTCGTGAAATCGCGCAGGTCGTGCACCATCAGGTCGACGACGCCGCGCTCGACCGCCCGGGCCACGATGCCCTCGCGCGACGAAGCCCCGGACCATCTCCGGGAAGATCGTGACGATGTCGACGCGCCTGACCATCGTCCGCCCTTCCCCGCCGTTCGCCGTTCCCGCTGCGGCCACCCCGCCTACCCTGGCGGCCGCCGCTTCCCGCGCTTCTCCGCCCGCGGCGTCGCCGAGGGCGCGTTCAGCTCGAGCAACCCCGCTGGCGGATCGATCACGATCCGCCTCGCCGCCGGGTCGATGACCCGGCAGATGTCGTGGGCGAGCGGCACCAGCACCTCGCCCTGCGGCGTGTCGATGACGAGAATCGACGCCCCCGACACACCCTCGACGCGGTGCACCACGCCCAGCGGCGCGCCCGGCCCGCCCGGACCGTCCGCCGTCTCGACCCGGCAGCCGACGAGATCCGTCTCGTAGAACAGCCCCGGCTCGAGCGCCGGCCGCGACGACGCCGCGATCCACAACCCCTGGCCGCGCAGCAGCCCGGCCGCCTCGACCGACTCGACGCCCTCGAAGAGCACCAGCGGGCGATCCTTGTGCCAGCGGACGTCCACGATCCGCAGCACCGTCGATCCGTCCGGCGTCTGCCCCGCACGAGCCGTCGTCAACGTCGCGCCCGGCACGAAGCGCTCGTCGCCGAAGTCGGTCAGGGGCTTCACCACCACCTCACCGCGCAGGCCGTGCGGCTTTTCGATCAGCCCGACCTGGACCAGATCGTCCGGCGCCGCCGCGTTCGTGCCTGCCACGTGCCCGCCCCGCCGCTACCGGCGCTCGCGGAACTCGACCTGCGCCTTGGCGCCGGTCTTCTCCGCCGCCAGCGACACCAGGCCGCGCACCGCCTGCGCGGTGCGGCCCTGGCGGCCGATCACGCGGCCGATGTCGCCCGGCGCCATGAACAGCTCGACGACGGCGATGCCCCGGTGCTGCGCCTCGGTGGCGTGCACCAGTTCGGGCTCGTCCGCCAAGGCGCGGCCGATGACCGTGACGAGCGCCGCCAGGTCCGGCGTGCCCGGCGTGTCGCTCACGACGCCGCCGGCGCGGCAGCCTCGACGGCGGGCGCAGCCGGATTGCGCGAGACCAGCGTCTTCAGCGTGCTCGACGGCTTGGCGCCCTTGGACACCCAGTGCGCGAACCGCTCGCGATCGAGCTGGAAGAACTCCGGCTTGCGGCGCGGATCGTAGAGCCCCAGGCTCTCGGTCACGGCCCCGTCACGGGCGCTGCGGCCCTCGACCACCACGATGCGGAAGAAGGGACGCTTCTTCGAGCCCACACGAGTCATGCGAATAGTAACCATTGTTTCCTTCTCAACGAGCGGGGGTTCCTTCCGAAGGACACGACCGCGCCTAGCGGCCCTGCGGCCCCATCATCTGCCGCAGCATGCCCATCTTCTTCCGCATGGCGGCCTTGTTGCCGCCGCCCTGGCCGAGGCCGCCGACGACCTTCAGCATCTTCTTCATCTCGACGAACTGCTTGAGGAGGCGGTTGACCTCCTCGACCGACGTGCCGCTGCCGCGCGCGATGCGCTTGCGGCGGCTGCCGTTCATCAGGGTGTGATCGTCGCGCTCGCCGGGGGTCATCGAGTTGATGATCGCCTCGACGCGATCCATCTCCTTCTCGTCGACCGCGCCCATCGCGCCCTTCAACTGGCTCATCCCGGGAATCATGCCCAGGATCGACTCGAGCGGCCCCATCTTGCGGATGGTACGGAGCTGATCGCGGAAGTCGCCGAGCGAGAACTCGTTCTTGCGCAGCTTGGCTTCGAGCTTCTCGGCCTGCTCGCGATCGACGACCTGCTCGGCCTTCTCGATCAGCGTCAGCACGTCGCCCATGCCGAGGATGCGCGAGACGACGCGATCGGGATGGAACGGCTCGAGGTTCTCGAGGCGCTCGCCGCTGCCGACGAAGGCCACCGGGACGCCGACGACCGAGATCACCGACAGCGCCGCGCCGCCGCGGGCGTCGCCGTCCATCTTGGACAGGACGACGCCGGTGAGGCCGATGCGGCGGTTGAACTCGCCGGCGCTCTTGATGGCGTCCTGCCCGGTCATCGCGTCGGCGACGAACAGCAGGTCGGTGGGATTCACCGCGGCCTTGATCGCGGCGAGCTCCACCATCAGATCGTCGTCGATGTGGAGGCGGCCGGCGGTGTCGACGATGACGGTGTCGAAGCCGAGGTTCTTCGCGGCGGCGAGGGCGCCGGTGGCCCGCGAGACCGGATCCAGATCGCCGGCCGGGTCGTGCACCCGTACTTTGAGCTGGTCGCCGAGCACCCCGAGCTGCTTGATCGCGGCCGGGCGCCGGACGTCGGTCGACACCATGATGGCGTGCCGGCCCTCACGGGTCAGGAACCGCGCCAGCTTGGCGCTGGTGGTGGTCTTGCCCGAGCCCTGCAGGCCGAGCAGCAGGATGACCCGCGGCGAGGCCGAGACCGGCGGCAGGCCGCCCTTGCTGTCCCCGAACAGCGCCAGCATCTCGTCCCGCACGATGGCGACGACCTGCTGGGCCGGGGTCAGGCTCTTGAGGACGTCCTCGCCGACCGCCCGATCGCGGACGCGGTCGATGAACGCCTTGACGACCTTGAAGTTGACGTCCGCCTCGAGCAGCGCCATCCGGATCTCGCGCAACGCCGTCTCGACCGACTGCTCGGTGAGACGGGCGTCGCCGCGGATCTGGCGGAAGACGTCCTGGAGGCGATCGCTGAGGGACTCGAACATGACCGTACGGCCCGCGGCCGGTGCCTTGCGGACACCGGGGCGCACTGGCGCAAACGGTTATCCTAGCAGCGCTTAGGCGCCCCGGTCAAACGGCGGCGGCCGCCGCCGAAACGTCCAAGCAACCAAGCAACCCCTGCCAAGGCACTCCGCTCCCGACTCCCAAGGACGCCGAGGCAGGGTGGCCCGGGCGGGAGGCGGAGCCCCCGCCCTACACCACCGAGAGCTTGTGCCCGAGCTTGTCCTTCTTCGTCTTCAGGTAGCCCCGGGTGTGCTCGGACGGCTCGATCTCGATGGGGACGGACTCGACCACCGACAGGCCGTAGCCCTCGAGGCCGACGAACTTTCGCGGATTGTTCGTCAGGAGCCGCATCGACCGGATGCCCAGGTGGCGCAGGATCTGGGCCCCGATGCCGTAATCCCGCTGGTCCGGCTGGAAGCCGAGCTTCTCGTTCGCCTCGACGGTGTCCAGCCCCTGGTCCTGCAGCTCGTAGGCCCTGATCTTGTTGGCCAGGCCGATGCCCCGGCCCTCCTGGTTCAGGTAGAGCAGGACGCCGCGCCCTTCCCGGGCGATGCGCTCCATCGCGGTATGGAGCTGCTCGCCGCAGTCGCAGCGCGCGGAGTGGAAGACGTCGCCGGTCAGGCACTTCGAGTGGACCCGGAGCAGGACCTTCTCGCCCGAGCCGAGGTCGCCCCGGACCAGCGCCACGTGGGTCTCGCCATCGAGCTGGCTCTCGTAGGCGTGCACCGTGAACTCGCCGTGCACGGTCGGCATGCGCGCCGTCGCGACCTTGGTCACCATCCGCTCGGTCCGCATGCGGTAGCGGATCAGGTCGGCGATGGTGATGATCGGCAGCTTGTGCTTGCGGGCGAAGGCCAGCAGGTCCGGCACCCGCGCCATCGTCCCGTCCTTCTTGGTGATTTCACAGATGACGCCGGCCGGCGCCAGGCCGGCGATCCGCGCCAGATCGACCGCCGCCTCGGTGTGGCCGGCGCGGACGAGGGTGCCGCCATCGCGGGCCCGCAGCGGGATCACGTGACCCGGCTTGACGATGTCGCGCGGCGTGGTGGCGGGGTCGACCGCGGCCCGGATCGTCGCCGCCCGCTCCGGCGCCGAGACCCCGGTCGTGACCGTCCGGACGTCGATCGGGACGCACATCGGCGTGCCGCGGCGCGACGAGTTGTCGGTGACCGCCAGCGGAATCTCGAGCTCGTCGAGCCGCTCCGGGGTCATCGACAGGCACAGCATGCCGCGGGCGTGCGTGATCATGAAATTGACGGCCTCGGGGGTCACCCGCTCCGCGGCCATCGTCAGGTCGCCCTCGTTCTCGCGCTCCTCGTCGTCGACGACGACGATCATGCCGCCGGCGCGGATCGCGACGAGCGCGTCGTCGATGGACGAGAACGGCGGGCGGCGGACCGGCCGCGGGCCCGCCTTCGCCGCGTGGCTGCCGTGCGGCGTCGGCGCGGCCAGCCCCTTCGCCGGCTTCGACGCGGCGAGCCCTTTCGCGGCCGCGGCAGGCTTCGGCTTGGACGGGGATCCCCGCTTCGACGACGGCGACTTGGTTTTCATAAGGTCTGCGGGAGCCGGCCCCGGCGTTCGAGCATCGCCAGGCGGACGACGTATTTTCCCACAAGGTCGCACTCGAGGTTGAGGGCGTCTCCGACCCGGGCCGCGGCCAGGGTCGTGTGCGCCCAGGTGTGCGGGATGATCTGGACCTCGAACCACTCGTCGTCCAGCGCGGCGATGGTCAGGCTGATGCCGTCGACGGCGATCGACCCCTTGACGATCATCCAGGCCGCCAAATCGGCCGGAAACCCGATGCGGACGCGGCGGAACTCGCCCTCGTCGGTGATCGAGATCAGGGCCCCGACGCCGTCGACGTGGCCCTGGACGACGTGGCCCCCGAGGCGGCCGTCGGCCCGCAGCGGCCGTTCCAGGTTGACCGGCCGGCCCGGCACCAGCTGGCCGAGGGCGGTCACCCGGAGGGTCTCGGGCGAGACGTCCATGACCACGTGCGGTCCTTCCCGGCGGATGACCGTCAGGCAGACGCCGTTGGTGGCGAGGCTGTCCCCGAGGCCCAGCTCGGGCCCCAGCGTGGTGTCGAGTTCGAGCACGGCGCCATCCGCCTGGCTGGCGATGGCGCGCACCGTGCCGGTGCCTTCAATGAGTCCGGTGAACATCGGCTTCGATCAGAACGTCGTCGCCGAGCGGCTCGGCGCGGGTGGGGCCCAGGGCGACGAGCCCGAAGGACGGCGGCATGGCCCAGGGGACACGAGCCGGCCCCAGCGCCACCGGTGACACATAGCAGCGGACGCGATCGACGAGGCCGGCCGTCCACGCCGCGGCGTGCAGCGCCGGTCCGCCCTCGAGCAAGCAGCGAGGTGACGCCGTGCCCGAGCAGGTCCGCGACCGCCGGCGCCAGCGAGTCGTCGTCGCGGGCGAGGATCGTCACGCCGCGGCCGGCCAGCGCGCGGGCCCGATCGCCGTGCGCGGTCACCGCGGCGCGGGTCGTGACGACCAGGATCGGACCGTGGTCGATCGTGCCGCACAGGCGGGCCTCGGGCGACATGCGCAGCCGGCGATCGAAGACGACGCGGATCAGCGGCCGCGCCCGCCACACGTCCCGCGCGGTCAGCACGGGATCGTCGGCCACCAGCGTGCCCGAGCCGATGCCGATGGCCGCGACCTCGGCGCGCACGCGCTGCGCGTGCCGCTGCGACGCCGCGCCGCTCACCGCCGTCCGGGCGCCCGGCGCCGCGGCGACCGCGCCATCGAGGCTCATCGCGATCTTCACGATGACGAACGGCCGCTGCGCCAGGACGTTGGTCACGAACACTTCGTTGAGCCGCCGCGCCTCGGCCTCGCGCACGCCGACCTCGACCTCGACGCCGCGATCGCGCAGGTAGGCCAGGCCGCGGCCGGCGACCTCGTGATACGGATCCTGCATCGCGGCGACGACGCGGCGGATGCCGGCCTCGGCCACGGCGACCGCGCACGGGCCCGGTCCGGCCGGTGTGGCTGCACGGCTCGAGCGTGCAGTAGAGCGTCGCCCCGCGGGCCCGGGCCGCGGCGGCCCGCAGCGCGTGCACTTCCGCGTGCGCCTCGCCCGCCCGCTCGTGGAAGCCGGTGCCGACGACGACGCCGGCGTCGTCGACGATGACCGCGCCGACCATCGGGTTGGGGCTGGTGCGGCCGCGGCCGCGCGCCGCGAGCGCCAGCGCGGTCGCCATGTGCGCGTCGTCCAGCGCCGTCACCACGGGCCGCTCACCACCGGCGGCTCACCACGCGCCGCTCACCATTGCGCCTCGAACAGGGCATCGACGTACTCGCCGATCGAGAACGGCACCAGATCCTCGATGCCCTCGCCGGTGCCCGACCCACCGGATCGGGAGCTTGAGGTCGTGCGCGATGGCGACGGCGACGCCGCCCTTGGCGGTGCCATCGAGCTTGGTGAGGACGACGCCGGTGACGCCGGCGGCGGTGGTGAACTCGCGCGCCTGGGTCACGCCGTTCTGCCCCACCGTCGCGTCGAGCACCAGCAGCGTCTCGTGCGGCGCGCCGGGAATCTCGCGGGCGGTGATGCGGCGGATCTTCTCCAGCTCGCCCATCAGGTTGACCCGCGTGTGCAGGCGGCCGGCGGTGTCGATCAGGATGGGATCGCGGCCGCGGGCGCGGCCGGCCTGAATCGCGTCGAAGACGACGGCGGCCGGGATCGGAGCCGCTCTTGGCGCGGATCATGTCGACGCCGGCCCGCTGCGCCCAGACTTCGAGCTGCTCGACGGCGGCGGCGCGGAAGGTGTCGGCGGCGCACACCAGCGGATCCTTGCCCTGCGCCTTCAGCGCGCGCGCCAGCTTCCCCACCGTCGTGGTCTTGCCGGTCCCGTTGACGCCGACGATCATCACGACCCGCGGCGGCGCGACGTCGGGCGGCGTCCGCTCGGCGGCTGCGAGGATCCGGGTGATCTCCTCCTTGACCAGCGACCGCAGGCTCTCGCCGCGCCGGGCGCGGGCGCCGACCGCCTGGACGATGGCGTTGGTCGCGCCGACGCCGACGTCGGCCGAGATCAGCACCTCCTCGAGCATCGTCGAGGGTGTCGATCGGGACGCTGGTCTTGGTCCGCGCCTCGGGCGCGTCGGCCTGCTGGACGACCTCCTCGAAGCGCTGGAAGAGCTGGTCTTTGGTGCGTTTGAGGCTGTCCCCGAGGCGCGTGAAAAAACCCACGCCCCGATGATATCAGCGGGCCTTCGGGCCTTTCCGGGCCGGGCGGTGCTGACCCGCGGCCGGGGCCTTCCGAGCCGTCCGGGCCTTCGCCGCGGACGCTCGTGTCGACCGGCGCTCCAGACGCTGAACCTCATGCTGGATCTGGCGGTCGACGAGCCGCTCGATGCGCTTCCTGACGCTGGGCGCCCAGGTGATCGGGATCGACCGCGTGAACCCGGTCTCGCCGTCGAGGATGGCCTTCCGTCCCAGGTTCCACCCCAGCGCCAGGCCCGACTCGTCGAGCCAATAGCGGATGCCGTCCAGCGCGGTCGTGAGGGCCTGCATCGAGTCGACGCCGCAGCCGAAATCGACGCGCGCGATGCCGGCTCCGTGGATGCGGAACGGGCACTCCCAATCCGCGCCGTTGGTTCCCGGTCGTGGCACGCCGATGGTGACGCGCACGGCCGCGCCGGTGGTCTGCTCGGCGAGTCGCCGTTCCGCGAGGACGGTGCCGAAGCGACGCATGTTCAGCTCCTGCGGCTGTCGGCTTCGCTCTTCTGCGGCCGCAGCATCAATTCGGCCAGCGCCGCCTTCGGCGTGCGCAGGCCCTCGATCACCGCCTGCATCTGCTGCGTGATCGGCAGCTCCACGCCGTGCCGCCCGCCGAGCTCGAGGGCGGCCTGGGCCGTGCGTACGCCTTCCGCGACCATCTTCTGGCCGCGCAGCACCTCGTCGAGCGTGCGGCCGCGGCCGAGCTCGACGCCGACCTGCCGGTTGCGGCTGCGATGGCCGGTGCAGGTCAGCACGAGATCGCCGAGCCCGCTCAGGCCGGCGAGCGTGTCCGGCCGGCCGCCCATCGCCGTGGCCAGGCGCGAGACCTCGACCAGCCCGCGGGTGATGAGCGCGGCCATGGCGTTGTGGCCGAGGCCGAGGCTCTCGACGACGCCGGCGGCGATCGCCACCACGTTCTTCAGCGCTCCGCCGATCTCGACACCGGCGACGTCGTCGGTGGCGTAGAGCCGCAGCGACGGGCCGCGGAACTCGCTCTGGACCAGCCAGGCGGCCTCGGCCGACGCGGACGCCACGACGACCGCCGTCGGCAGCCCGGCCGCGACCTCGGCGGCGAACGTCGGACCGGACAGCACCGCGACCGGGCGCGACGGGCCCGCTTCGTCGGCGATCACTTCGGACATGCGGAACAGCGTGCCGTGCTCCAGCCCCTTGGTCGTGCTGACGAACGGCACGGCGGACGGCGCGACGGCGACGGCCTGGTGCACCACCGCGCGCAGTCCCTGCGACGGCACCGCGACGACGACCAGCGTGGCGCCGCCGACGGCGTCGGCGATCGACGCGGTCGCGCGCACCGTCTCGAGGGTCACGCCGGGCAGATAGTCGGCGTTGACGCGCTCGGCGTTCAGGCGAGCGACCAGCGCCGCGTCGCGGCCCCACAGCCGTACGTCGTGTCCGAGCCGGGCGAGGTGCACGGCCAGCGCGGTGCCCCAACTGCCAGCGCCGAGGACGGCGATTGCGTGCGTGGACATCAGACCGTCAGATCGTCAGCGGGCGTTCGGTGCCCGCGCGCAGGCGCGTGATGTTGGCGTGGTGCTTCAGCACGATCACCGCGGCGACGGCCGCCGCCGCTTCCTTGACGAACATCGGCTCCAGCCACGCCGCCGCGCCGACCAGCGCCAGCGTGCCCGCCAGCGAGCCCAGCGAGACGAGCCGCGTCGTCCAGACCACCGCGACGAAGACCGTGACGGCCGCCAGCGCGGCGACGGGCGCCAGCACGGCGAAGGCGCCGCTCGCCGTGGCCACACCCTTGCCGCCGCGGAAGCGCAGCCAGATCGGGGCGACGTGGCCGACGACCGAGGCGACGGCGGCGAGCGCGACGGCGCCGTCGCTGGCCTGCGTCCGCCGCGCCAGCCACACCGCGACGGCGCCCTTGGCGGCATCGGCGAGCGCCACGAGCAGGCCGACGGCCGGCGTCGTCGCCCGCAGCGCGTTGGTGGCCCCGACGTTGCCGCTGCCGATGCGGCGGACGTCGAGGCGGGCGACGCGGCGCACGACCAGCAGCGCGACGGGGATCGAGCCCAGGGCGTAGGCCGCGACGATCGCCAGGACGTCGGTCGACAGCGTCATCGCGTGGCCGGCCGTCCCGCCTGTTCCCAGGTGCCCGGCGCCGCCTCGGCGCGCGGCGCCGGCCAGCGTGCGACGCACCAGATCGAGCGCACCGAGGCTGGCGAACGTCTTCACGTAGGTCCGCTCGCCGGGGTAGCGGTTCGTCTTCACGACGGCCGATCCGCCCGGGTAGGCGACCGCCAGACAGACGGTCCCGACCGGCTTGGCCTCGGTGCCGCCGGTCGGACCGGCGATACCGGTGATGCCGACACCGACCTCGACGCCGGCGAGACGACGCACGCCCTCGGCCATCGCCACCGCGACGACCTCGCTGACCGCGCCGTGCGCGGCGATGTCGGCGGCGGAGACGCCGAGGAGTCGCGATCTTGGCCTCGTTGCTGTAGGCGACGACGGCGCGTTCGACCCACGCCGAACTGCCGGGGATGTCGGTCAGCCGCGACGTGACCAGGCCGCCGGTGCACGACTCGGCCACCGCGATCCGCCAGCCGCGCGCCATCAGCAGCGCGCCGACGACCGCTTCGAGCGACCGGCCGTCGGTGCTGATCACGTGCGGGCCGAGCACGCCGGCCACGTCGTCGACCCCCTGCTGCAGCGCGATCGACGCCGGCGCGGCATCGGCGCGGGCGTAGAGCTGCAGTTCGAGCTGCCCGCCCGAGGCCAGGATGGTCGCCTCGATCGGCACGTCGCGCTCCGCCCAGGCGCGATAGAGCGGCTGCAGCCGTTCCTCGGCGTGCGACTCGCCGAGGCCGGCGATCAGCACGGTGCGCAGGTGGACGCGCGTGGCCGGCGCCCGCTCCGCGAGGCGGCCCCGCAGCAGGGTCTCGAGCATCGGCTTCAGCTCGCGCGGCGGTCCCGGCAGGAGGATCAGCACGTGCGCGCCCGATTCGACCCACTGCCCCGGCGCCGTGCCGTTGGTGTTGTCGAGCACGACGCCCTCCTCGACGACCAGCGCCTGGCGCCGATTGATGGCCGGCATCGGGATGCCGCGCGCGGCGAAGCGGGCCTCGAGCTTGGCGATGATGGCGGCGTTCTCGATCAGCGGCCGGCCGACCACCCGGGCGACGGCGTCGCGCGTGACGTCGTCGTCGGTCGGGCCGAGGCCGCCGGTCAGCACGATCAGGTCGGCCCGCCGCATCGCGTCGGCGATCACGCTGGCCAGCGCATCGACGCGATCGCCGACGATGTGCTTGGCGCCGACGCGGATGCCGAGGCCGGCCAGGCCGTCGGTGACGGTCAGCGAGTTGGTGTCGAGCCGCGGCGGCACCAGCAGTTCGCTGCCGACGGCGACGATCTCGGCGGTGGTGAGCGGCGGCAGGCTCACGGGTGCGTCCTCACAGCCACCCCGGGAACGCCCACAGCAGGCCGCGCATGATCGCGTAACCCCACACGCCGGCGAGCACGTCGTCGCACATCACGCCGAAGCCGCCGGGCAGCCGCTCGGCCCGGCCGGCGGGAAACGGCTTCACCACGTCGCAGGCGCGGAACACGACGAACGCCACGAGCCACCCTGTCCACGACAGCGGCAGGAACAGCGTGGTGATGAGCATGCCGACCACTTCGTCGATCACGATCGGACCGGGATCGATGCGGCCGAAGTAGGTCTCGGCGGCCGACGCGGCCCAGACACCGGCCGCGAACAGCGCGACGAGCACCGCGCCTTCGGCCCACCACGGCGCCGCGAGCGCGCGCAGGCCGATGGCGATCGCCACCCCGGGAATCGATCCGAACGTGCCCGGGGCGAAGGGAACGAAGCCGATGCCCGCGACGGTCGCGACGAGCACGGGCAGGGTCAGCGGGCGGCGCATCGCCGCGCCACCAGGGCGCGGGCTGCCGTCGGCGGGCAAGGTCATTGGGTGCGGGGATCCTCGGTCGGTTCGCGATGCGCGCACCACGTCGGTGCCGGCGAGCCGGTCGTAGAGCGATCGGCGATCGGCGCCGAGCAGGGCGGGCAGGAAGCCGATGCCGGCGGCGGGGACGGTGAGCACCTGGATGAGCGCCCGCACCACCGCCGGCCCCAGCCGGACTGGCACGGCCACCGGCTTCGACGACCGCCAGGCCGAACGCGGCCTTGCCGAAGGTACGCCCGGCGAGCACGGTCGACATCGACAGGTAGCCGATCGCGAGCAGGACCAGGAAGACGGCGAGCGGCGCCAGCGGCAGCCGCTGGACGTCGGCGACGTCGATGCCGGTCGCGCGCAACGTCGCCAGCACGATCGCGGCGTCCACCGCCGCCAGCACCGCCAGATCGACCAGGCCGGCGAGCATGCGGGGGCCGAGCGGCGCCGCCCGGCCGTCGGCCTCGGCATCCGGCGACGCGGCGCTGACGTCCTGATCGGAGGCGGCGCTGGAATCGCCGTACGACACGGACGGCGGCAGCTGCGGCGGCGGTGACGGTCCGCCGGCTGGCCGACTCGGAGGCCACCTCGCGCGCGGCTGTTGCCGGCGCCGAGGTCGATCGAGTCGACGGGCCGGACCCGGGCAAAGCCGGCCGACGCCGAGCCCGACACCTCGCGCCCTGGCAGGATCAGGGCACCGCCGCCGGCGCGCACGTCGCCTCCGAGAGGCGTGCCGCCGACGGTGAACGACAGGTCGAGGTCGGGCTCCGGCGCGGGAGCGAGCGAGAGGGTGTCGAACTCCAGTCGCGCGTCGTCGCGGCCTCCGGTCTCGTCGCCGACGGTCGGTGTGTTGGCGGCCGCCGGAGCGGTCGCGTCGGCGAACCCGAGCGCCATCGGCTCGGCCGGCGGGGTCGCCTGGGCCGGCGCGAACGCCGCCGCGGCGGCGGCGCGACCGCGCGGCCCATCGGCGGCGCGGCGCACCGACAGCGGCGGCCTCGACGCCGGCAGGGCCGGTCGATCGTCGACGCCGGGAGTGGCGAACAGGGGCAGGTCGAAGGACTCGGGCGACGGCGTGCGGGACGCGGCCCGCTTCTGGATGGCGGCCCGCGCCTGCGCGCGCGCCGACGACTCCGGCCGGTAGACGACGTCGGTCGCCGCCTCCGCCACGCCGTCCGATGCAGCGCCGTCGCCCGGCGCCATCTCGGTGGTGGCCGCCAGCGACAGGTCGTAGCCGCAGTTCCGGCAACGCGTGTGGCCGTCGAAGCCGATGTACTGGCACTTCGGACACTTCATGGCGTCCCCGCTCCCTTCGCCGGCGTGTCCGGCGCACGCATCGGCGACACGATCGGCCAGGCCCGCTGGATCTGCGCGACCAGCGCGTCGGCCTCGGCCCGGAGCGGATCGCCGGCCGGAATGCGGGCCAGGGCGCGCCGCGCGTCGTCGTAGCGGCGGGCCTCGAAGGCCTGCCGCGCGTCGTGCAAGTCGACCTCGGACACCCGGGCGCTGGCGGCCGGCGCGCGTCGCGACGTCACGCCGGTGACGAGCGCGGCGAGGCGATCGCGCGCCGCGACCGTGTAGCCGGCGACGAACAGCAGCACGCCGGCCGCCGCCACCAGGAACCTGTGCGCGATCCTGGCGCGACGCGAGGCGGCCTGGCTGCGGGCATCGACGACCGCGGGCCGCGCGGCCGGGTCGGCGATCGGCGGCGCGAGCCGGGCCGCGAGCGCTCCGCTGACCACCAGCACACCCGGATCGGGCACGGGCCGGGGGTCGCCCGGCTTGGCATCGTCGGCCCAGGCACGCGGCACCTCCGGCGGCCGCGGCACTCGCCTCGGCCACGCGCTGGCGCTCGGCCACCGCGCTGCGAGCCCGCTCGATGTAGGCCCGCGCGCGGGCGTTGGTGCGATCGAGGAAGAAGACGCGTGACCACACCTGCACCGCGCCGTCATAGCGGCCGGCGAAGTACTCGTCGAGCCCGGCCGTGAGCAGCTGATCGATGCGGGCGGCCTGGTCGTCCGGCGGAGACGACGGCCCCGGTGGCGGGGCGAGCGGCGGGGCGAGCGGCGAAGCCGCGTCGTCGGACATGGGGTCGCGACCCGCCGCGATTATCGGTGACTTCGGGCGAACCGCGCAAGGATGGTGAACGCGCCTCGCGCCGCTCGCGCACGCTCGCGCTATGCTCGTGGCCGCATGCCTCCGGCGCTGATCGAAGCCATTCCCAACGTGAGCGAAGGGCGCGACGCGGCCCGCCTCGATCGGTTCGCGGCGGCGATCACCGGCACGGGCGCGACGCTGCTCGACCGCACCGCCGACGAGTCGCATCATCGCGCCGTCTTCACCTTCGCCGCGGACCGCTCGACGATCGAGCGGGCGGCCGTCGCGCTCGCCACCGCGGTCGCGGCCGAGGTCGACCTCACCGCGCACGCCGGCGTCCATCCGCGCATCGGGGCGCTGGACGTGCTGCCGTTCGTGCCACTCGGCAGCGCGACGATGGACGACGCCATCGCCGCCGCGCACGCGGCCGGCCGCGCCATCGGCGAGACGCTGGGCGTGCCCGGTCTTCCTCTACGAAGCCGCGTCGCGACCGCCGCATCGCCGCAGCCTCGAATCGGTGCGCCGCGGCGGCCTCGCCGGACTCGTCGGCGCGGCTCGGTGAGCCGGCGTGGCGGCCCGACTACGGTCCAGCCACGCTCCATCCCACGGCGGGTGCGGTGGCCGTTGGCGCACGCGGGCCGCTCGTCGCGTGGAACCTCGTCCTCGACCGACCCGATCTCGCGCTGGCGCGGCACATCGCCCGCACCATCCGCACGTCGAATGGCGGGCTCCCCTGCCTCAAGGCGCTCGGCCTGGCGCTCGAACACACCGGCCAGGTCCAGGTGTCGATGAACCTGACCGACTACCGCACGACGTCGATGGCCGACGTCTTCCGCGCCGTGCTCGCCGAGGCCATCGCGGCCGGCGCCGACATCGCCGACAGCGAGATCATCGGCCTGGTGCCGCGGGCCGCGCTCGACGATCTCGCGCAGGCCGCGCCGGCGTTGGCCGAGCGGCATCGCGGCGCGGTGCTCGAAGACAGGCTCGCCACGCGCGGCCTCCCTGCCGTCGGCCCGGCTGCGGTCCTCCCATGAACATCGAGCCGCGGCCACTGCACTGGGGGGCGACGCTCGCGGCGATCATCCTGGCGACGGCGGTCGGCGGCCTGCTCATGGGCTCGTGCGGCTACGTCGCGCAGACCGCCGGCTGGAGCGCCGCGCCCGCTGGCCCAGTCCCCGGACTTCTCGGGCTGTGGGGCCTGACGGCCGGCTTCATCTACGCCGCGAATCAGCAATGGCTCGGGCGCATCCGCCAGGAACGCCTCGAACGGTTCGTGCTCTGCCTGGTCATCGCGCTGCCGGTCCAGCTCGCGGTCGTCACGGCCGGCGTCAACGTGTTCGAGAGCCTCGGCGGCCGCATGTAGCTCACGCCGTCGCGCTCGTCCGCGGCCGGCTCGCCGCCTCGCCGCGCCGGCGCGATCCCGAAGGCGCGCATCTTCCGATAGAGGTTGCTGCGCTCGACGTCGAGGACCTCGGCGGTGCGCGAGATGTTGCCCTGCTGCTCGGCCAGCGTGCGCAGGATGTAGTCGCGCTCGAAGCGCTCGCGCGCCTCGTGCAGCGGCAGCACCGGGCCGTTGGCGCCGGCCAGCTCGCCGGCCCGGACGACGCCCTCGAGGAAGGTCAGGTGCTCGATGGTGATGGTGTCGCCCGGCACCATGATCAGCAGGCGCTCGATCACGTTGCGCAGCTCGCGGACGTTGCCCGGCCAGCCGTAGCTGCGCAGCGCCGCCAGGGCGCCCGGATCCCAGCGACTTCGGCCGGCGGCCGTACTCGCGCGACAGCTCGCCCATGAAGTGCGCCGCCAGGCGCGGCACGTCCTCGTCGCGGTCGCGCAGCGGCGGCACGAACACCGGGATGACGTTCAGGCGGAAGTAGAGATCCTCGCGGAAGCGGTTGGCCCGGATCTCGGCCGGCAGATCCTTGTTGGTGGCGGCGATGACGCGCACGTCGACGCGCACGCTGGCGGCGCCGCCGACCGGATCGATGACCTGCTCCTGCAGCGCCCGCAGCACCTTGGCCTGCGTCTTCAGGCTCATGTCGGCGATCTCGTCGAGGAAGATCGTGCCGCCGTCGGCGGCCTCGAAGCGGCCGCGCCGATCGCTGACGGCGCCGGTGAACGCGCCCTTGACGTGGCCGAACAGCTCGCTCTCGATCAGCTCCTCGGGGATCGCCGCGCAGTTGACCTCGACGAACGGCCCGCTGCGGCGGCGGCTGAGCGCGTGGACGCTGCGCGCGACCAGCTCCTTGCCGGTGCCGTTCTCGCCGTAGATGAGGACGCGGCCGTTGGTCGGCGCCGCCATCGCGATCTGCTCGCGCAGCTCGCGCATGGAGTGGCTCTCGCCCACCATCACCAGGCGGCGATCGGCGGAGGCGCGGAGGGCGCGGTTCTCGGCCTCGAGGTTGCGCTGGCGCAGCGCGTTGCGCACCACCAGCATCGTCTTGTCGAGCGACAGCGGCTTCTCGACGAAGTCGAAGGCGCCCATCTTGATGGCCCGCACGGCCGACTCGACGTTGCCATGGCCCGAGATGACGATGACCTCGGCGTCGACGCGGCGCTGCCGCAGCGCCGCCAGCGTGTCGAGCCCGTCCATGCCGGGCAGCCAGACGTCGAGCAGGATGGCGTCGTAGGCGCGGCGCGACGTCGACTCGAGGCACGCCTCGCCGCTCGGCGCGGTGTCGACGTCGTAGCCCTCGTCCTTGAGGACAGCGGTCAGCGCGGCGCGGACGCCGGCTTCGTCGTCCACGACCAGAACCGAAGCTTTCATGTCGCAGGACGTCGTTCAGACGGGCAGTTCGATGGTGAAGCACGTGCCGTGCGGCGTGTTGTCGGCCGCTTCGATGCTGCCGCCGTGCTCGGCGATGATCCGGCGGACGATGGCGAGGCCGAGACCGCTGCCCCGCCCCTTGGTCGAATAATACGGCATGAACAGCTTGCTGCGATCGCCGGCCGGCAGGCCGGGCCCGTCGTCGGCGACGCGCAGGCGCACCACGCCGTGCGCCGGCAGATACGCGGTGTCGATGGCGATCGTGCCCCGGGCGTCCTTGCTCATCCGCCCGGTCTCGCGCGCCTCGGTCAGCGCCTCGAGGGCGTTGTCGACCAGGTTGATGACGACCCGCCGCACCTGCTCGGGGTCGAGCCGGACCGGCGGCAGATCCGGCGCCGCGTCCAGCTCGATGGCGGCGTGGCTGACCAGCCCGGCGTAGAGCGCCAGCGCGTCGGCGAGCAGCGCGTTGAGATCGGTCGGCACCGCCTTGGGCGCCGGCATGCGGGCGAACTGCGAGAACTCGTCGACCAGCGACTTCAGCGACTCGACCTCGGCCACGATGGCGCGGGCGCACTCGTCGACCAGGCGGCGCGTCGGCTCGGGCGCGTCGGTGAAGTGCCGCTTCAGCCGTTCGGCCGACAGCTGGATCGGCGTCAGCGGGTTCTTGATCTCGTGGGCGAGGCGGCGGGCCACGTCGCGCCACGCCGCCACCTTCTGCGCCCGGACGAGCGGCGTCACGTCGTCGACGACCAGCACGCGCTCGAGCGACGCCGTCGCCGCCGAGGGTGGTCGTGGCGGCGAGCAGGTGCCGCTCGTGGCCGTCGTGGACCAGCGTCACCTCCTGCTGCGCCACGGTGTCGGGGAGCGTCGCGACCGCGACGCCGCCGTGACCGCCGGCAGCAGCGTGGCACCGCGTCGGCGCGGCTCGGCAGGCGGGCGAGCGCGAGCGGCGCGAGCGGGCGCAGGTCGTCGCGGCCGAACACCGCCGCCGCCGGCGCGCCGAGCGCGTCGGCGCCGAGCCCGAGCAGCCGCTGCGCCACCGGGTTGACGATGCTGACGAGGCCCTGCGGCGTCGAAGCAGACCACGCCGGTGGCGATGCGCTCGAGGATCGTCTCGAGATAGCGCCGGCGCGCGTCGGCTTCCAGGCTCTTGCGCTCGAGGTCGAGGCGCGAGCGATCGAGCCGCTGCTGGCTCGACGCCAGCTCGCCGGCCATGGTGTTGAAGGCCTCGACGAGCGCCCCGAACTCGTCGTGCGTGTCCGGCTCGATGCGGTGGTCGAGGTGCCCGGCGCCGATCTCGCGGGCGCCGGCCGCCAGCCGCTGCACCGGTCGCGTGATCCGCTTGGCGAGGAACAGCCCCATCCACGTCGCGCTGATCAGGATCAGCAGCGTCAGGCCGAGGAAGAACGACAGGTAGACGCCTTCGAGCGGCTGCCGCAGCGCGTGGAGCTGCGTGTAGTCCTCGTAGGCCTCGACGATGCGCGCCGAGTGCCGGGCGAGCTCGTCGGTCAGGTAGACGCTGGCGATCACCACGCCGGTCGGCTGGCCGTCGGGCGACGATCGGATCGGCGCCGATCCGCGCAGCAGCTCGCCGCCGGACGGCAGCTGCTCGAGCGACCAGTTCTGGCTGCCGGACGCGGTGCGCGACGCCAGGACGAAGGCGGGCGCGAAGCCGGGCGGCAGGCTCGGCGCCGCCGCCTCGACGACCGCCGCCACCGGCGGCGTCTCACGGCCGGTGACGCGATAGACCTCGACCAGGCTCAACTGCCGCTGCCCCAGCTCGGCGCCGAGGATGCTGCGGATGGTCGTGAGGTCGCTCGAGGCCAGGTCCACCGTCGAGAGCGCCCGGGCCAGCGCGTTGGCGTGGGCGGTGACGGCGCGGGTCCGCTCGGCGTAGTAGTCGCTGGCGATCTCGCGCGCCGAGCTGATCACCGTGTCGATCGGCGGCGAGAACCAGCGGCTGGCGGCGTTGCGGATGATCTCGCTGCCGACCAGCAGCACCAGCACCGCGGGGATCAGCGTCAGGCCGAGCAGCGCCGCGACCAGCTTGGCGCGGAAGCGCGCGAACGGCAGCGCGCGCCGCCGCTCGACCACCAGCTTGAGGATGTTGCGCGCCAGCACGAAGACCAGCGCCAGCATCAGCGTCAGGTCGGCGACCGAGACGGCGTAGAGGACGACCGAGCTGAGGAAGTCGAGCGACAGCTGCGAGGAGCGGGCCGCCAGCGACAGCATCGCCGCCAGCGCCACGACGAGCAGCCCGATCCAGAGCAGGATCAGGATGGGGTTGTCCCGCAGCGGCCGGCGGGGAGCGAGCCACCGCAGCCGTCCGGGCGTCATGGGACGAAGGTGAAGCCGGCGCTGCCGTGCGCCGATGGCCGCGCCCAGGGCCAGAACGACCAGGTGTGCCGCGGCGACGTCCGGCCGCGGACGCGCACGTCGTAGGCCGTATGCTCCTGCAGCTCGCGGGTGGTGAAGAGCGGCAGCCGCTTCGAAGATCGACACCCAGCGGCGGACCTCGTCGACGCGATCGGTGGTGCGGTCTTCGGCGATGCGCCCGTCCTGCAGCAGGGTGACGTGGTAGCGCCGGGTGAGCGGTTCGAAGCGCACGGTCACGGCGATGCGGGCCGACGCCATCAGCTTGTCGAACCAGAACGTCGACGGCCGCCGCAGCTCGACGTCGTAGGTGAAGGTCGTCGGCAGGCCGCTGGCGATCGCCTGCTCGACCGCCGGCGTGACGGCCCGGGCCGTCGAGAACGAGACGAAGATCGCGTCGCCGCGGCGCAGCGGGGCGACCGTGATGGTGCCGTCGGCGACGACGGACGGCGGCACCGGCTGGCCGGCGGCCGCGGGCGCGAGACCGCCGGCCAGGCCGGACAACAGGCCTGCGAGCCGGGCCCGCCTTCGCCAGCGTGCCCACTGGCTTGGCGCGGGAGCGCGGCGTACGCGATCGTCATTCCTTGGCTCCGAGCAGATCCCTCAGCTCGGTCATGAACTCCCCGACGTCGCGGAAATGGCGGTAGACCGAGGCGAAGCGGACATAGGCCACCTTGTCCAGCCCCTTCAGCTCGTGCATCACGAAGGCTCCGACGTCGGCGACCGACATCTCCTTCTCGGGCCGATCCTGCAGCGTCATCTCGACGCGATCGGCGATCGCCTCGAGCGCCGCGACGCTCACCGGCCGCTTCTCGCAGGCCTTGAGCAGGCCGGCGATCAGCTTCTGGCGCTCGAACCGCTCGCGCCGGCCGTCCTTCTTCACCACCATGTACGGGATCTCGTCGACCCGCTCGTAGCTGGTGAAGCGGCGCGTGCATTCGAGGCACTCGCGGCGGCGCCGGATGACGTCGCCCTCGCGGCTCTCGCGCGAGTCGACGACCTTGTCGCCGAGATGGCCGCAGAACGGGCACTTCATGCGCCGCTCGCCCCGTGCTCGACCGCTGTCGCCTCGGCGTGCGGCTGGTCCGCGCCGCCCTCGGCCCGCGCCTCGTCGCCGAGACGGCGCACCCGCGCCAGGTTCAGCCCGTCCTGCATCATGAACAGTCCACCCAGCAGCGTCACCGGCACGAACGACGCGGCGTGCAGCACAATCGCCGCCCCGACCGCCCGGTCGTTGTCCACGCCGTAGAATACTGCCGTCCCGATCCGGAACATCTCGTGGAAACCGCCCACCGCGCCGGGCGTCGGCGTGGCCACGCCGACGACGAGCAGCGCCATGATCAGGAACGAGCCGGTGAACGGGATCGTCATATGGAAGGCGACCGTCACCAGCCAGATGCCGGTGGCGATGGAGATCCACAACGGAATCGAGAGCGCCACGGCCTGGGTGAGCCGGCGGGGGTCGCGGGTGACCGCCAGACCGTCGAGGAGACCGTAGACGACGCCGGAGATGCGGGTCCCGAGGCGCGCCGGCAGGGGGCGCAGGCAGACGTCGACCAGGCGATGCGTCAACGCCGGCCGGATCGCATTCAGGATCAGCACCAGGAGGATGGTCACCGCCGCCGCGGCCCCCAGCAGGCCGCCGGCCTTCACGCCTCGATAGACTTCCGGATTGACGTGGTCGAGACCCGGATCGAAGAACAGCACGAAGACGCCGAACAGCGCCAGCACGGTCACGAAGTCGAGGAGACGTTCGAGGATAATGGTCGTGATTGCCGCCGGCACGCTCAATCCTTCGCTCCGCGCCAGCAGGTACGGCCGGACGATCTCGCCGGCACGGGCCGGGAGCACGGTGTTGGCGGCGAAGCCGATCACCGTCGTGCGGAACGCCACACGCAGGCGCGTCGGGCCGATCGGCGCCAGCAGGTACTGCCAGCGGATGGCCCGCAGGAGATAGGTGAGCCCGGTGATCGCCAACAGGAGCAGGAGCGCCCACGGCTCGGCGGCACGAATCTCCCGCCAGACCTTCGACAGGTCGGCTTGCCGGAAGAACCAGCCGAGGAGCGCCAGCGTCATGCCGGCCACGGCAATGGTCTTCAGGTGGCTGCGCATCGAGTCAGTGCAGCCGCGAACTCTACTATAACGGTGACGCCAAGTCTATGGGAAAGCGAGAGTTACTGCTCATCTCCGGCTTCGTCGTCGTCGGTCTGCTGGTCTACCAGCTGACGATGCCGGCGACGGCCGACACCGGTGGCGGCTTTGCGGCGTGGTGGGCCCGCGTCCGCAGCCACGTCCAGCAGAACTGGGTCGAGCAGCACTACGAGCGGAAGGAAGAGGTGCCCGTTCCGGCCGCGGCCCGCACCGTCGCCCTCGAGCTCGATCGGGCCTCCGTGACCATCACCGGCGAGGCCCGGGAGACGATCGGCGTCGACCTGACGGGCGTCGTCTTCGGCGGCGACCAGCAGACGGCGACCACGCTCGCCGATCAGGTCAAGGTCGCCGTCAACTCCGACGGTCCGGTCATCCGGGTCGTCCTGACGATGCCCAGGCGCGACAACGACCGCCGCCCCCGCGTCCAGCTCACCCTGCGGGTGCCGACCCGCCTCGGCGTCGAGATTCGCCTGAACGGCGGCGAGCTCGACATCACCAACGTCGCCTCGATCCAGGCCGTGAAGGCCAGCGGGCGGCTGCGCTTCGCGACCATCGCCGGCGCCGTGACCGGCGAGCTGGGGCCGGGCGACATCGACATCGATCACGTCGGATCGGTCGCCATCGAGACGCGCAACAGCCAGGTCCGCGTCGCCAACGTCGCCGGATCCTTCGAGGCGAAGGCCCGGCGCGGCGACATCCGCGTCCGCGGCGTCGGTGGCCCGGCCCATCTCGAAGGGCGCGACATCGAAGGCGAGCTCGAGGATCTGGCCGGTCCGCTCCGCCTCACCGGATCGGGCGGCGAGGTCCGCGTCCGCGACGCGCGCGACTCGATCACCGCCGAGACGGAACGCACCACGCTGAAGTTCACGCCCGGCGCGGCGATTCCGATCACGGCGACGACGGAGCACGACGCCATCGAGCTGACGCTGCCGACCGGCGGCATCCAGCTGGATGCCATGGCCAGCGACGGCGACATCCGCACGCCCGACGGGCTGGTGCCGATGCAGCGCACGGGCGACGAGGTCAAGGCGATCGGCCCGGTGCGCGGCGGCGGCCCGCGCGTCATGCTGCGCACGTCGCGCGGCGACATTACTGTCCGTTGAGGCCGACGGCATCGTCGAGCGATTGACAGCGGCGCCCGCCCGTGGCAGCGCCCGGGCGCGGGCCGAAGGCCGGCGCTGGCGTCCGTGCCGCGACTCGGCTACGCTACTCCTCCTTTACGAGCCGACGTGGTCACGCGCGCCCCCCTGATCGATTCATCGCTCGCGGATCTCCCGCTCGTTCGCCGTGGCAAGGTCCGCGACGTGTACGCGGTCGACGACGCGCACCTGCTGATCGTCGCCACCGATCGCATCTCGGCGTTCGACTACGTGCTGGGCAGCGGCATCCCCGACAAGGGCCGCGTGCTGACGCAGCTGTCGGCCTTCTGGTTCGATCGCCTCGCCGACCTCGTCCCGCATCACCTCGTCACCGCCGACGTGTCGCGCTTCCCCGCCAGCCTGGCGCCGCACGCGGAGGTGCTGCGCGGCCGATCGATGCTGGTCCGGCGCACGACGCCGTTCTCGATCGAGTGCGTGGCGCGCGGCTACCTTTCCGGCTCCGGCTGGAAGGACTACCTCGCCACCGGGCAGGTCTGCGGCGTGCCGCTGCCGCCCGGCCTGCGCGAGAGCGATCGGCTGCCGGCGCCGATCTTCACGCCAGCCACCAAGGCCGAGAGCGGCCACGACGAGAACATCAGCGAGGCCGCTGCGGCCGCGATCGTCGGCGACGCGACGCTGGCGCGCCTCAAGGCCTTGACGCTGGCCATCTACGCGCGCGGCGTCGAGCACGCGGCGTCGCGCGGCATCATCCTGGCCGACACCAAGTTCGAATTCGGCGTCGTGACCAACGGCGAGAGCGACGAGATCATCCTGATCGACGAAGTGATGACGCCCGACTCGTCGCGCTTCTGGCCCGCCGACCGCTACGCGCCGGGCGGCCCGCAACCGAGCTTCGACAAGCAGTACGTGCGCGACCACCTCGAGTCGATCCGCTGGAACAAGCAGCCGCCCGTGCCGACTCTGCCCGACGACGTCGTCACCCATACCCGCGAGAAGTACCTGGACGCCTTCCGCCGCCTGACCGGCCGGGAACTCGCATGACCATCCGCCAGCAGATCGACGGCCTGGTGCGTGAGATGGTGGCCAAAGGCATCCTCTACGAAGACGCCTCGCGCGAGTTCGAGGCCCGCTTCATCAGCGTCGCGCTCGAGGAAGAGGGCGGCAGCATCGGCCGCGCCGCCGAGCGGATCGGCATGCACCGCAACACCCTCAGCCGCAAGATCGACGAATACAAGATCAAGAAACCGTGAGCCGACGCCGGACGGTTTCCAACTCCCAACGCCAACTGCCAAGGCACTCCCAACGCCCAACGCCCAAGCGCGACGGGGCCCTTCCGGTCCAGCTTGGAGGTGCCGTTGGGTGCCTTGGCGTTGGAGGTTGGGCGTTGCGGCTCGTCGCGCGCCGTCCCGCTTGACAGCCGCGCGCGCCTCTATAGATTTAGCAGTCGGCCAGGTCGAGTGCTAACAGACAGGGGCGTCGACTGCCAGCAGGCGACTGCGCGGCGGGCGCTCCTGGCGGCCACCACCGGCCCGTCATCCACCGTTTTTCACACATCGCATACGGAGTTCCACGCATGAAGGTCAGACCACTCCACGACCGGATCATTGTCCAGCGTCTGGAAGAAGGAGAGCAGCGCGTCGGGGGCATCATCATCCCGGACACTGCCAAGGAAAAGCCCCAGCAGGGCAAGGTCGTCGCCGCCGGCAAGGGCAAGGCGAAGGACGACGGCAAGGTCCTGCCCCTCGACGTCAAGGCCGGGGACACGATCCTCTTCGGCAAGTACTCGGGGCAGGACATCAAGATCGACGGCGAGGAGTACCTCATCATGCGCGAGGACGAAGTCCTGGCCGTGCTCGAGGCCAAGTAGTTCGCGCTGAAGGAGTCATTTATGGCAAAGCAGATTGTCTACGGCGAGAACTCGCGGCAAGCGATTCTCCGCGGCGTGAACGCCCTGGCCGACGCGGTCAAGGTCACGCTCGGTCCCAAGGGACGCAACGTCGTCCTCGACAAGAAGTTCGGTTCGCCCACGATCACCAAGGACGGCGTCACCGTCGCCAAGGAGATCGAGCTGAAGGATCCGCTCGAGAACATGGGCGCGCAGATGGTGCGCGAAGTCGCCAGCAAGACGTCGGACATCGCCGGTGACGGCACCACCACGGCGACCGTGCTGGCCCAGGCGATCTTCCGCGAAGGCGCCAAGAACGTCGTCGCCGGCGCCAACCCGATGGAGCTGAAGCGCGGCATCGAGAAGGCCGTCGAGGCCATCATCGCCGAGCTGAAGACGTTCTCGAAGCCGGTCAGCGGCCAGATGATCGCCCAGGTCGGCACGATCTCGGCGAACAGCGACCCGACCATCGGCAAGATCATCGCGGAAGCGATGGAGAAGGTCGGCAAGGACGGCGTCATCACGGTCGAAGAGGCCAAGACGCTCGAGACCGGTCTCGACGTGGTCGAGGGCATGCAGTTCGACCGCGGCTACCTGTCGCCCTACTTCGTGACCGACCCGGACCGGATGGAAGTCGTCCTCGACTCCCCCGTCATCCTGATCCACGAGAAGAAGATCAGCTCGATGAAGGACCTGCTCCCGCTGCTCGAGCAGGTGGCGCGGCTCGGTCGTCCGCTCCTGATCATCGCGGAAGACGTCGACGGCGAGGCCCTGGCCACGCTGGTCGTCAACAAGCTGCGTGGCACGCTGCAGGCCGCGGCCGTCAAGGCCCCGGGCTTCGGTGATCGCCGCAAGGCCATGCTCGAGGACATCGCCACCCTGACCGGCGGCCGTGCCATCACGGAAGACCTCGGCATCAAGCTCGAGAACATCAAGGTCGAGGACCTCGGCCGCGCCAAGAAGGTCACCATCGACAAGGACAACTCGACGATCGTCGAGGGCGCCGGCAAGACCGAGGCGATCCAGGGCCGCGTCAAGCAGATCCGCACGCAGATCGAGGACACGACCTCGGACTACGACCGCGAGAAGCTGCAGGAGCGGCTGGCCAAGCTGGTCGGCGGCGTCGCCATCATCAAGGTCGGTGCGGCCACCGAGACCGAGATGAAGGAAAAGAAGGCGCGCGTCGAAGACGCGATGCACGCGACCAAGGCGGCCGTCGAAGAGGGCATCGTCCCCGGCGGCGGTGTCGCCCTGATCCGCGCGGCCAAGGTGCTCGACACCCTCAAGCTGGCGTCGGCCGATCAGCAGGTGGGCGTGAACATCATCAAGCGCGCCATCGAGGAGCCGCTCCGCTGGATCACGCAGAACGCCGGCAAGGAAGGCTCGATCGTCGTCCAGCAGGTCAAGGACTCGAAGGACGTCGAGTTCGGCTACAACGCCGCGACCGAGACGTTCGAGAACCTGGTCGCCGCGGGCGTCATCGACCCGACCAAGGTCGTGCGCACGGCGCTCCAGAACGCCTCGTCGATCGCCTCGCTCCTCCTGACCACGGAAGCGCTCGTGTGCGACATTCCGGAGGAGAAGCCGGCGGGCGGCGCTGGCGGCCCTGGCGGCCCCGGCGGCGGCATGGGCGGGATGTACTAGTCTCGTCTTGCGGCGCCCCCCTCAGGGGCCGCCGCGGGCCGCCGCTCGATCCGCGGTGCTCTTCAGCCGGCGCTGGGCGCGCCGTCTGGCACCGCGGGCGGCGGAACGAAGCTCGCGGCCGCGCTCGGCCGCACCGTGAACGACAGCACGCCCGGCGAGGGGTCTTCCCCGCCGGGCGTTGCTGCGTACGGCGGACGATGGCGCTCAGCGCAGGGTGAAGGCGACTTCGATCGTCACGGAGACCGCCACAGGCGCGCCCTGGCGGGTGCCAGGCCTGAAGCGCCACTGGCGGACGCAGGCGATCGCTTCCTGATCGAGCCCGAACGTGGCGTCGAGCGAGCGGACGATGCGGATGTCGCGAAGCGTACCGTCCGGCCCCACGACGGCGCTCACCACGGCCGCGCCCTGCAGCTTGGCGCGGACCGCGTCGGGGGTGTAGCGCGGCGACGTCTGGAACAGGATCGTCGGGGCGGTGACGCCGTTGCCGACGCCGTAGATGTCGTCGCCGCCGTTCCCCCGGCCGCCCGGCCCCGGCCGGGACCGTCGCCGGGGCCAGATCCAGGTCCGCGACCGAGGTTGGTTCCCTGGCCCTCGCCCGCCCCTCTCGCGTTCGTGGGCGGTGACGGGAGCCCGTCCAGGGCCCCGACCTGAGGCAGCGTACCGGCGTCCATCGGCGTGACGGGCAGGTCCCAGGCGTTGGTCGCCGTCGCTTCGGGCGCGATCGCATCCGGCGCCGCGAGGGGCGGTGTCCGGGTGCATTGGCACGGCCGTGGCGTCGGCAGGCCGGGTGCGGACGAGGACCGCGGCCAGCGCCGATCGGTTGCCGCCGCCCTCGCCACCGCTCCTGGCACCGGCGCCCGTGGCGCCGACGAAGACCAGCGCCGGCAGCGACGATGCCGGCGCCACCTTCGATGCCGGCTCGGCCGGCCTCAGCGCGGCCAGCGCCCACATGGCGAGGACGACGACGACGTGCGTGACGACCGCGGTTCCCAGCGCGCCGCCGAGCCGTCCGGTCCGGTGCGCGAACGCGGAGTCGTCGATCGTCGCCTCTCCCAGGGAAAGCAACGCGTAGGTGGGATGCGGCAAGGTCCGACGCGTTCGCATCGCACCTTTGGACGCGGCCGGCCCGACCATGGCCGGACCGACGAACCGGCGGAGCGAATCAGCGGAGGTTGAACGCGACTTCGATGGTCACGTAGACCGGCACCGGCTGGCCCTGGCGGGTGCCGGGGCGGAAGCGCCACTGCCGGACGCACTTGATCGCCTCCTGATCGAGGCCGAACGTGCCGTCGAGCGAGCGCGAGATGCGGATCTCCTGCAGCGTGCCGTCGACGCCGACGATGCCGCGTCAGCATCGCGGTGCCCTGGATCTTGGCGCGCATCGCCTCGGCGGTGTACTGCGGCGAGGTGCGGTGGATCAGGTCGGGCGGCATGACGCCGTTGCCGATCTGGTAGGCACCGCCGCCGGTGCCGCCGCCCTCGCCGGCGCCGAGGCCGGAGCCGCGGCCCGGGCCGGAGCCCGTCCCGGTGCCCGTCCCCGAACCACCGCCGGAACCGCTGCCCTGCGAGGCCGTGGGCGGCGCCGCCGGCGCGTCGATGGTGCCGACCTGGGCGATCTGGCCGGCGTCCATCGGCTTGACCGGGACGTTCATCGCCAGCTGCGGCGGCGGCTCCTGCGCCTTGATTTCCTTCGGCGGCGTCTGCGGCGTCGGCTTGGCGACCGGCACGGCGATCTTGTCGATCGGCTTGGTCTGGGCCTGGGCCGGCGGCTCCTTCATCTGGTTGCCGCCGCCGCCACCGCCGCCGCCCGGCCCGGGCACGTTGGCCCACACGAGCTGCGACGGATCGAACGGACGCTCGATGTCCGGCGCCACCGCCGGGGCCGGCAGGAGCGTCAGGCCGTAGAAGAGCAGGATGAGGAGCGCGTGTGAGGCGATCGAGGTGCCGAAGGCGCCGCCGAACCGGCCCTTACGTTCGCCGAACGCGGTTTCGTCGGCCGTCGCCTCGTCGAGATGGAGCAGCGTGTATCCGGAGCCCCGGCCCGCGGCCACGCCGCCGCCGCGCGCCGTCGTCGGCGGAGCGGGATCTGGCTGGCCCGGAGGCATTTCAAGAGGCATGGCGCGACCCGAATCGGCGGCGTCTCTCATTGTGAACGAGGCCATCGGGTCGGTTCAACTGCAAAACCAGTACCCCGGGCCCGCTTGCCCTCTCGCTACGACGCCGCGCACCGTTGTCCGGTTTTGCGGCCAACCCGCCGCCCGGCCGTCACCGCAGTGATACCATGAGGGGTCGCCGCACAAGGAGCGCACATGATTCCCCGTCTTGGCCTGCCCGAAATTCTCGTGATCCTCGCCATCGTCATTCTGATCTTCGGCGCCAACCGGCTGCCGCAGCTGGGCAAGGGCCTGGGTCAGAGCATTCGCAACTTCAAGAGTGGTCTCGGCTCGGGTGAGAAGGAAGAAAAGGACGCCTAGCTCCAGCGTCTGCCTGCGGCGCGCCCTGCGCCGCAGCGTCGGGCTCAGCGCCGCCGTTTCGGCGGCTTGACCTGCTCACGCTCCCGGCGTCCCGGCCGGGTGGTCCGTTTCCTCGTCTCGACCTTCGACACCACCGTGCTGCGCCGGGGTCCGCGGTTGCGTTCGGACTGCCGGACGAGGTCCAGGATCTCGGCGAGCCCCAGCTCCACCTGGCGGCGCTCCATGTCCACCCGCGTGACCTGGGCCACGACCTTGTCGCCGAGCCGATAGCTCTTGCCGGTGTTCTCGCCGAACAGGACGTGCTGCCGGTCGATGTAGCGGTAGTAGTCGTCGGCCATGCTCGAGATGTGGACGAGCCCGTCGACGAAGTGCTCGATCAGCTGCACGAACAGGCCGAACGGGGCGACGCCGATGACGTAGCCCTCGAACTCCTCGCCGACCTTGTCGGCCATGAAGCGGACCTTCTTCCACTGGACGATCTCGCGCTCGGCTTCGTCGGCGCGGCGCTCGCGATCGGAGGTGTGGCGGGCCGCTTCCGGCAGTTCCTCCTCCCACTCGCGGACGCGTTCCTCGGTGAGCTGCCCGTGCCGCTGCGCCCGCAGTGAGCGGTGCACGACGAGGTCCGGGTAGCGCCGGATCGGCGAGGTGAAGTGGCAGTAGCTCTTCGCCGCCAGCCCGAAGTGGCCGAGGTTGCGACACCTCGTAGCGCGCCTTCTGCATCGTCCGCAGCATCAGCATCGCGATGGCCCGCTCCTCCGGCGTGCCCTCGATCGACTTGACCAGCTTCTGGAAGTGCTTCGGCTGGACGCTGTGCGACGGGACGCCGAGCGAGTGGCCGAGCGAGGCGATGAACTCCTCGAACTCCTCGACCTTGAGGATGTCCGGCGACTCGTGGATGCGGAAGAGCGTCGGCGTGCCGTGGTCGGCGAGGTGCTGCGCCACCGTCTCGTTGGCCAGCAGCATGAACTCCTCGATCAGCCGGTGGGCGATGTTGCGCTGCGACGCCAGGATGGCCGAGACGCGCCCCGTCTCGTCGAGCACCAGCTCGTTCTCCGGCAGGTCGAAGTCGATCGAGCCGCGGCGCCGGCGCCGGCCGTTCAGGATCTCGAACAGCGCGCCCATCTGCTCGAACATCGGGACGAGCGCGGCGTACCGCGCGCGCATCGCCGCGTCCTTCTGCGTGAGGATGGCGTCGACCGCGTCGTAGGTCATCCGCTCGTCGCTGTAGATGACGCCGTCGTGCAGCTCGTAGCGGACCACGTCGCCGCGCGGGTTGACCTCCATCAGGCACGACTGGACCAGGCGATCGACGTGCGGGTTGAGCGAGCACAGCCCCGTCGACAGCTCGTGCGGGAACATGTGCACGGCGCGCTCGGGGAAGTACACCGATGTGCCGCGCTCGTAGGCCTCGGTGTCGAGCGCACTCCCCTCCCGCACGTAGTGCGAGACGTCGGCGATGTGCACGCCGAGCCAGTAGTGCCCGTTCGGCAGCCGCTCGATGGTGATGGCGTCGTCGAAGTCGCGGGCGTCCTCGCCGTCGATGGTGACCGTCGGCACGGCGCGGAAGTCGGTGCGGCCCTCGATGTCCTTCGGCTTGACCACCGAGCCGAGGCGCGTCGCTTCGGCGACCGCCGCGTCGCCATGCGCGTCGTTGATGCCGTGCTTGCGGATGATGACCTGCAGATCGACGCCCGGGGCATCGATGTCGCCGAGCACTTCGACGATGCGGCCGGCCGGGCCGCGGGTCGGCGTCGGCCAGCGGGTGATCGCGACCGTCACCATCTCGCCGGGCTGGGCCCCCTTCGTCTCGGTGGGCTGCACCTGGATGTCGACCAGGATCTTCTTGTCGAACGGGACGACGTAGCCCAGCCCCGACGAGTCGAGGACGTAGCGGCCGACGACGTGGCTGGCGGCACGCTCCAGCACCTGGACGACGCGGCCCTCGGTCCGGGTCATCGGCGGACGCGCTGGGCCGCGCTTCGGGCGTCCGCTCCGATCGGCGCGCTCGGGCACGCGCGTCACGCCCTCGAGGCGGACGACGACGCGGTCGCCCTGCATCGCCTCCTGGAGGTTGCTGCCGGCGACGTAGATGTCGCCGGTGACGCCCTCGACCGGGCGTTCGGGCCGGACGAAGCCGAACCCCTGGGCGCTCATGTCGATGCGCCCGACCACGAGGTGCATGCGGTCGGGCAGGCCGAAGTGGCCGCCGCGGGTGGCGATGACCGAGCCGGCGGCGACGAGGTGCTTGAGGCGGCGGCGGAAGGCCGGCCGGTCCTCGCGGGCGATCTCGAGCCGCTGGGCGAGCTCCGCCAGGGTGGCGGGGTGGTGGACCTGCTCGCGGATGCGGGCCAGGATCTGGTCGTCGGAAAGCATTGGGGGGAGTAGTACCTTGCAAAATCGCTGAATTTCGATGGGAAAGCCGCTCCCGGCCGGCGCGCTGGAGAAAGTCCAACCGCCGGACGCCCGGGGACGACAAAAGACTGTGTGACGGACCTCGAACTGGTCGAGCGCGCCCGGGAGGGCGATTCCGACGCGTTCGGGGTCCTGGTGGAGCGGCACCATCGCGCCGCCCTGCGGGCCGCCGTGGCGGCCCTGGGACGCGCCGACGAGGCCGACGACGCGGTCCAGGAGGCCTGGATCGCGGCCCGCGACCGCCTGGCGGACTTCCGCGGCGACGCGGCCTTCCGCACCTGGCTCCTGGCCATCGTCTGGCACAAGGCCACGGATCGCCGCCGCGGGGTGACCCGGTGGCTGGCCCGGCTGGTGTCGCTCGACGGCGGCACCGCCGCCATCGCCGGCGAGACGGCGCCGCTGCTGGCGTTCGTCGACTCGGGGGCGGCGACGCCGGAGCGCCGCGCCCTCGACGGCGAGCAGCAACGGACGGTGGCCGGGCTGGTCAAGGCGCTGTCGCCGAAGCTGCGCGATCCGCTGCTGCTGATCGGATCGGGCGACTACAGCTACGACGAGGCGGCCTCGATGCTGGCCATCCCCGTCGGCACCGTGAAATGGCGCGTCTCGGAAGCGCGCCGGCAACTGCGGGTGAAGCTCACCCGCCTGGGTTTCTAGATGCGACGCAGGACGATCAGCCGCGCCCCGATCTCGACGGCGCCATCGACGCGGTGGTCCCGTCGCTGACCGCGGTGAGCGACGAGGCCGCGGCCGCCTCGCTGCGCCGGACGCGGATCGCGCTGGCCGAGGCCGTGGACCGACGCCGGAGTCGATCGCCGGCGTCGCGTGGCGGTGGGCGCTCCCCGTCGCGACCTGGCGACCGCGGTGCTCGCGGCGGCCGTGATCTGGCCGTAGGCGGCCAGCGCACGATGCGCCGCTCGCCGATGCGGCACGTCGCGGCCGGTGGTCGCCGGCCGCGGAACGCGCCTCGCGTGCCGATCGGTGCCGGCGACGACGCCGCGCCACGGCGCGCCGCATGGTCGTGCCGCCGCGGGTCGTTCGGCCGCGAACGCGCTCGCCCGCCGACGCGCTGTCGCGTGCCGGCTCGGCGTCCGCTGTCCGTCGCGACGCCCGGCGCCGATCCGCTCGATCGCGCTCGTCGCGCGCCGTCCAGGCAGATTCCGGAAGACGCCTGGAGCGCGAGCGCGCGCCCGGGCCGCACGCCCGTCGCCGTCGCTCGACGTCGCCCCTCGATCGCCGATCACCGTCGATGCGTTGGACACGTCGCCATCAGCGACGCCGGCCCGCCGACCCGTCGCCCCAGGAGAACCATGATGTCCGTGCTGTCCGCTCGTCTCCGCGCTGTCCGTCGTCGCCGCTGCTGGCGCTCGCCCTTCCGTCGCACGCTCGCCGCAGCCGCCACCGCCGCGCCGCCGTCGAGGTCAAGACGCCGACGCCGGCCGTGCCGGCGCCGCTGCCGTCGAACCAGAACGTCCGCGTCGACGTCACCGATCGCCGCTCAAGGGCGCGACAAGCCGGTGGTCAAGATCGCTGTCGATGGTCGCCGCCGACGGCCGCGAGACCAAGGGCCGCGCCGGCATCGAGATTCCGGTGCGCCACCGCTCATGTCGATCGATCCGACCGCGCCCGGTGACGGCGAGCGTACCTATCGCGACGTCGGCATCAACGTCGACGCCACGCCGCAGATCCTCGACGCGGCCCATCTCGTTGCTGCGCATGAACCTGAACTTCTCCACCGTCTACAGGTCCGGACAGGCGGCCACGGCATCGCAGCCGAGCTTCGGCAGCGGATCGCACGAAACCAACGGCCATCGTGTTCGAGAGCGGCAAGCCGCTCGTCGTGACTCGAAGGCGGCGATCGCCGAAACCGGGCGCACCTACACCGTCCAGGTGACGGCGACGATCCTGAACGTGCGAAGGGCGATCAGCGCGGCAGGGCCGACAGCACTTCGCCGAGCAGCTTCGAGGCCTCGCCCGCCTTGCTGTTGGCGTCGAGACTGAGCTTGGCGGCGAGGTCGCGGCGCGGTCGTCACCTGCTCCAGCGCGCGCGTCGGCCTTGGTCGCCTGGTCGTCGAAGTCCGAGCCGGGTCAGCTCGACGGACGCGGCGGCCAGCGGCGGCTTGGCGTACTCGAGGTGCTGGGCGGCGTTGCCGAAGTTGGCGGCGTAGAGACTGAGCTGGGCGTCGAGCACCTGGGTGCGCGCCTCGAGCAGCATCATGCGCAGCCGCGTCGCGTCGGCCGCGGCGCGATCCGGCGCGCCGCTCGACCGGCCGTAGAGCCACGCGCCGAGCACGAGCAGCGCCACCACGGCCAGCGGCGATGCGCGACCTTCGACGAACGGCGACATCGCCGCCGGCGGCGCCGGCGCGGGGACCGGCGATCGTGGTCGGACAGGTCGTCGGCGCTCATACCCCGACCATGTTACGCCACGCGTCCTGCTGGGCGCGCAGCGGCGCCAGCCGCGTCGTCTCGAGGTTGTCGCGGTAGAACAGGTTGTAGGTGTCGAACGGAATCAGCCGCCCGTCCTTCGGGTGGACGATGTGCACGCAGCTCTTCTTCACCGAGCGCACGTCGAAGGCGTAGGCGTCGATGAACTGCATGATGATGATGCGGAACAGGTTCTTGTAGCCGAGCCCTTCCGGCACCTGCACCGCCGGCAGACAGCACAGCAGGTCCTGCAGGCTGCCGATGCTCGACGACGGCGAGTGGTTGGTGGCGAACAGCTTGAGGATGCCCTCGCGCACCTGCTGGTCGCGCTCGTAGACGATGGTGTTGCGGCCGCCCTCGATCAGGACCTTCGGATCGACCAGCCCGGTCAGCGGCAGGACGTTGCCGTCGACCTTCAGCGCGTAGGCCATCGCCAGCGAGTCCGGGTGGCACGGCACCGGGATGACGTCTTCGGGCTGGAACACCGTCGTCTGCTCGAGGATGCAGCGCCGCACTTCGGTGAGCGTCAGCCGATCGCGATCCGGATCGTAGCCCTCGAGCCGGCCGGCCGCCTGCACCGGCTGCAGCGTGACGCCGCGCACGCACGGCTGCTGCAGCGCGAAGTCGATGATCTTGCCGATCTCGTCGTCGTTGACGCCCTTCTCCACCGTGACGACGAGCGTCGTCGACAGGTTGTGGCGGTTGAGGCGCTCCAGCGCCTTCTCGCGGATGCCGCGCAGGTCGGCGCCGCGCAGCCGCATCAGCGCGTCGCGCTCGAACGAGTCGAACTGGAGGTAGACCTCGAAGTTCGGCATGTAGCCGGCCAGCCGCTCGACGAAGGCCTCGTCCTGCGCGATCCGGATCCCGTTGGTGTTCACCATCAGGTGCCGGATCGGCGTCTGCTTGGCCATGTCGAGGATGGCGAAGAAGTCGGGATGGATGGTCGGCTCGCCGCCCGAGATCTGCACGACGTCGGGCTCGCCCTCGTTGCGCACGACCGCGTCGAACATCTTCTGCACCGTCGCCAGGTCGCGGAACTCGGGCCGGTGCACGCCGCTGTCGGCGTAGCAGATCGGGCAGGTCAGGTTGCAGGCGTCGGCGATCTCGACGAGCGACAGGCACGAGTGCTGCTCGTGGTCGGTGCACAGGCCGCAGTCGTAGGGGCAGCCCCACTTGACCGGCGTGTTGTAGCGCAGCGGCATCTCGGGTTCCTTGAGGAACACCTCGCGGCAGCGGCGGTAGTAGTCGACGTCGTCGGCGACCAGCACGCGCTCGGCGCCGTGCACCGGGCAGTGCTTGAGCATCAGCACGCGGCCGTCCTCGAAGACGATCTTGGCGTCGACCCGCCGGTAGCAGGTCGAGCAGATCGAGATCGCGGTGTCGTAGAACAGGTACGGTCGCGTCTTGGCCATGGCGGCTACTTCCTGGATGGCAGCGACACGGGCATCGCCGTCCGCCGGGGAATGCGCGAAGCGATCGCCGGCCGGCTCATGCCGCCGCTCTCCGGCCGCGGATCTCCGCGATCGCCGCGATCACGAGCAGCTGCATGGCGCCGACCGCCACGACGAAGCCGGTCGCGGCCACCGCGACGAGCGCATACCCGACCGACGCGATGCGAAGCCGGAGCGGCACATGGAGGGCCATGCCGAGCACGCCGACGTAGCCCGACGGATGCGACCGCCACAGCCGATGGCCGCGATCCGCCCGCGACAGCGCGATAGTCGGCCAGGCGTCGCGCTGCCGGCGTCGCCACATCCGGAACGCCGCGAGCACCAGCGGGCCGCCGGCCATCAGCGCGCTCGCCAGGAAGAGGATCGCGTAGGGTTCGCCCGCGGGATAGGGTCCGTAGCGCAGGAACTCGGCGCACGACCTGGCGGCGGCGCTCGCGAACAGCGACGCCCAGCAACGCCAGGTGCCACACGCGCGGCCTCATCGCGCTCCCGGCCGCTTGAAGATCAGGCGGAGGATGGCGATCGCGAACAGCTCAGCGGCCCCGGTCGCCAGCGCCGTTCCCAGCACGAACACCGCGCCGAGGGCCATCGCGACCGGCCAGATCTCGGACGCCTCCATGGTCATCGCCCAGCCGCCGCAGCCGCCGACGGCCAGGCCCGCCGCCGGCGACGCCCATCAGCACCGCCTGCCCGACGCTCGGCCACGCCTCGGCGAAGCCGGCGGCGCCACAGGCGGAAGACCAGCAGGGCGAAGGCCCCGGCCGCGAGCGGGACGCTGGCGACGAAGAGGAAGCGACCACACGTCGCTCGGCACGATCCGCTGCCGCCGACCGATGCCGCCGAGAAAGGCCGCGCAGGAACCGCCCGCCAGCAGCCCGAAGGCGAGGAACAGCAGCGAGCGGCCTGCCAGATGCGCGGGCGGCCGGCGCGGCGAGCCCGGCGGCAGGGGCGGGCCTGGTCGGCGCGGTCGGCGCTGGCGGTGGCGGGTTCGGACTCTCGGTCATGACGTAGGGCTCGGCGGGGCCGGATCGCCGATCACCAGCACCTGCAGATCGCCGACGTTGGTGTCCGTCGGTCCGGTGCGGACCAGATCGCCGAGTCGCTCGAGCGCGTGATACGCGTCGTTGTCGGCCAGGCTCGCCTCGATGTCGACGCCCGAGTGAGCGCGCCCGCGGGCTGCGTCGACGAGTCGACCAGGCCGCCGGCGGCGTCGGTCGGACCGTCGATGCCGTCGGTGCCCGTGCTGAGGAACGCGGCCGGCTCCCGGAGCGCGGCCAGCGTCGCGGCGACGGCCAGCGCCATCTCCTGGTTGCGCCCGCCCTTGGCCGCGGCCGACCACGCGCACCGTGGTCTCTCCCGCCCCGACGACGCAGACGGGCCGCGGCAGCCGCCGCGACACCTCGAGCGCGCGGGCCACGAACGCCGGCCCGGCGTCGCGCGCCTCGCCGACGATCGGCGCCTCGATCGTGATCGTCGAAAAGCCGCGATCGATGGCGATGTTGCGCGCCGCGTCCATCGCGTCGACGCGACTGCCGATCAGGTGCCACGTCGCCCGCGCCAGTCGCGGATCGCCGGGCTTCGGCGTCTCGGCGATCTCGCCGCGCGCGCCAGCCTCGAGTCGTTCGCGCACGGCCGCCGGCAGGCGCGCCAGCACGCCGCGACGCGTGACGACGGCGACGCGCATCGGCCCAGGTCGATGCATCCGGCGCGGTCGGCCCCGATCCGATGACGCCGGGATCGTCGGGCACGCGGTCCGACGACGTCCGAGAGCGCGAAGGTGACGACCTCGCACCGCGCCGCGGCCGCCAGCCCGCCGCCCTTCACCGCCGACAGGTGCTTGCGCACGGCGTTCAGCTCGTCGATCGAGGCGCCGGCCTCGAGCAGCAGCCTGGTCGTCGCCTGCTTGTCGGCCAGCGTGACGCCGTCGGCGGGCGCGCACAACAGCGCCGAGGCGCCGCCCGAGAGCAGCACGACCAGCGACTCGTCGGCGGCCGCGCCACGGGCGAGCTCGAGCGCCGCGCGGCCCGCGGCTTCGCTGGCGTCTGTCGGGATCGGGTGCCCGGCCTTGATCGTCGCGATCGAGGCCGGCCACTCGCCCTGCCAGTGGGTCGAGACGATCAGCCCCCGCTCGATCATCAGGCCGGCGTCGAGCGCCGTCCGCATCATCACCCCGGCGGCCTTCCCCGCCGCCACGACCCGGACGCCACCACGACCGGGACGGGCAGCCAGCCACGCGTCGAGGGCCGGACGCAGGCGGCGTCCGGCATCCACCGCCGTCGACGCCGGCGGCGGCGATGGCTCGCGCCTCGGCGCGCAGCCGCACGAGCACGCCGTCCAATTCGGAGACGCGAACTCATGACGACAGCCGGTTGGCCGGAACGATCAGTGGTGCTGCTTGGGGTCGGACCAGGCGGACAGGTTCGTCACCTGATCGAGCTGCCGCAGGATGCGCTCGCAGTCGCAGTTGTCGCACAGCTCGCCCAGGTGCTCGAGGGTGTGACAAATGGCCTGCTCGACCTGAGCGACGGCCCGCGGCGAGAAGTTCTCCGACTGTGCGTGCAGGCACTGACGGTGCCGCATGAGCTCGTCGCGGATGAACGCTTCTCGGATCTTCGTTGGACAGGACAGTTGGGACGACATGGGCGACGCGGGGAGCGTCGCATCGAACCTGGTTACGCGGCGGCGACTGGCACTCGGCATACCTGTGGAAACAGTGACCGTGGCGATGAGCCGGTAAAACCACTGTAAGGTCCGCGTCGGGCACTGTCAAGGTTCTTTCCAGGCGGCGACGAGGCCGGCCAGCGCCCCCACCAGCACGCTCGCCACGATCAGCGCCGCCACCAGCCCGCTCGACAGGAACACGGCCGCGCCGGTTCCGAACGCCTGGCTGATCTCCGGCCCGACCTGGGCGTTGACCGCCCCGAACGCGACCCACAGCAGCAGGACCGCGACGATGGCGCCGGCCAGCGTCTGCAGCACGCCCTCGACGACGAACGGCCCGCGGATCGCCGAGGGCGGCATGCCCAGCAGGAACAGGACCGCGGTCTCGTCGCGGCGCTGCAGATAGGCCAGCCGCAGCACACTCGTGATGGTGACGATCGCCGTCAGCACGATGATCGCGGCGAGGATGAAGCCGCCCTGCCGCAGGATGCGCAGGCCGTCACTCAGCCGGTCGAAGATGCGCCGATCGTAGCGGACGTCCTCGACGGCGCCGGTCGCGCTGCAGCGCCTGCACGAGGCTGCGCGTGTCGGCATCGCTGACGCCGTCGCGCAGCCGCACGTCGAAGGCCGACGGCAGCGGGTTCTCGTCGAGCGTCCCGACCAGCGCCGCCAGGTCCGGCAGCTCGCGCCTGAAGCGGGCCAGCGCCGCGTCGGCGCCGACGAAGTTCGACGAGGTCACGGCCGGATGCGAACCGAGCAGCGCGCCGACCGCCGTGCGCTCGCGCTCGCCGTCGCCCGGCTTCAGGTAGATGGTGAGCTCGGCCGTCGCCGCCAGCCGCTCGAGGATGCGGTCGACGTTGATCGACACCAGGAGCACCGCGCCGGCGATGAACACCGCGGCGGCGATGATCGCGATGGCCAGCAGGCCGGAACGCCAGCCGCGCGCCAGGCTCAGGGACGCTTCGCCGAGCGAGTAGCGCAGCAGCGCGATCATATGGTCTCGGTGACGTGGCCGTGCTCGAGGGTGATGACGCGCTTGCCCAGGTGCCGGATCAGCGCGCGATCGTGCGTCGCCACCAGCACCGTCGTGCCGCGGGCGTTGATGGCGCGGAACAGGCTCATCACCTCGAGCGACAGCACCGGATCGAGATTGCCGGTCGGTTCGTCGGCGAGCACCAGCGTCGGGTCGTAGACGAGCGCGCGCGCGATCGAGACCCGCTGCTGCTCGCCGCCCGACAGCGTCAGCGGCCGATCGTCCTCGCGGCCGGCCAGGCCGACCTCGGCGAGCGCCTGCACCGCGCGGCGCCGCAGCTGCGTCTCGGGCTCGCCCATCAGCCGCGGCAGCAGCGCGATGTTGTCGTAGACGGTCTTGCGCGGAATGAGCTTGAAGTCCTGGAAGACGGTGCCGACGGTGCGGCGATAGGCCTGCACCTGGCTCGCGCTCATGCGCGCGAGGTTGCGGCCGTTGACGATGATGTCGCCGCGCGGTCGGCCGATCGGCGCGCAGCAGCAGGCGCAGCAGCGTGCTCTTGCCCGCGCCGGACGGTCCCGTCAGGAAGACGAACTCGCCCTTCTCGACGGTGAAGGACACGTCGGCGAGCGCGTGCACACCGGGCCGGTAGCTCTTGGAGAGCGAATGGACCTCGATCATCGGCGGCTCATCGCAGGCGCAGGCGCAGATTACCAAAGACGGCGCGGATGTCGGCGGCGATCAGGCGCCGGGCCCCGCCGGGCTCCACCCAGAGCGTGATCTCGGGCATGCGCCGGCGCTGGACGCGCTGCTCCAGGCGCGCCTCGACCCGGCGGGCCTCGACGGTGGTGCCGCCGGCCGGCATCCGCTCGATGGCCCCCGGCTCCAGCACGAGCGTCGAGTGCTGGCCGCCTTCGACGATCGGCACCGTGACACGGCCGCCCGCGTCGAGCGACAGCGTGCGGACGTAGTAGAGCGCCGCGACCGCGTCGCGGGCCTCGGGCCAGACCCGCAGCGGCGGCCCGGACGGCTGCCCGTCGCCGTGCTGCGGCTGCGCCGATCGCGCCGCCGGATCGTAGACGACGCGCTGATCGAGGGCGCGCCGCCCCTCGCGGATCCGGCGCTCGTGCAGCACCGGACGCACGACGTCGTCGGTCGTCGTCGTGAACCGATCGTCGGCCTCGAAGAACCGCGCCACCCACGGCGCGGTGCGCGCGCCGACGGCGAAGCGATGCTGCCCCGGCTGGGGCGTCGCCTCGACCTCGAACGTCACGTCGCCGGCCTCGAGCGCACCGGCGGGACCGTCCCAGGTCACGCGATAGACGAGGCGCTCGCCGGGCGCGAACGGCAGCGGGCCGGGCGGCGGCGGCACCGGCGCCGCCGGCTCGCCCAGCCGCGCCTCGACCTCGGGCGACCACGCCAGCTCGTAGACGTAGCGCACGCGGCCGTCCGCCTCCCGTGCGCGCGTGCGCTCGACCAGCGGCCAGGCCGCGGTGTCCACCGGCGTCGGGGTCACGATGTAGCGGACGTCCGAGATCGTGCAGCATCCAGGCGCCGTCGACGCTCGGGAACGTCGACAGCGCGGCGACCGCGCCGCCGAAGAACGGCGGCCGCTGGCCGCTGTAGCCGTTGACGATGGGCCGGCGATGCCCGAGCGCCTCGAGCATGGACGGGCGTGTTCTCGATGTCGCCGCCCATCGGCAGGTAGACGACGGCGCCGGGCGCGGGCGCGTCCCGCAGCCAGGCCGTCACCGCACTGTCGAGACGTGGCGCCGGCGTCCACGGCAGCGGCGCGGGCAGGTACTCGACCGCGAGCAGTCGCGAGCAGCGCGACACCCCACCAGCGCCCGCGCGGGCCGGCGGTGATGCTCGCGCGCGCCGATCGCGGCCAGCGTCGCCAGCCCGAACGCCACCAGCACGCGCGAAGCGCGCCGGCGCGCGGATCGCCTGGAAGCCGAACACCCAGGCGTGCAGCGTGGCGTAGAGCGCGCGGACGCCGTCCGGTCCGAGCGACAGCACGGCGCCGGCCAGGCAGCGTCGTCACCGCGGCGGCCGCCAGCGGACCGCTGCCCCGCCGGCGCGCCACGACCAGCCCGTAGATCGCGAGCGCCGTGACGACGAGGCCGGGGAAGAGCTCGTGCTCGGCGCCGCGATCGGTCCGCAGCAGCCCGGTGCGCCCGTAGACGACGTTGACCGCCGGAGCGCTGACGTAGCTGGCCGGCGTCGCGGCGTGCCGCGCCGCCTCGAAGAGATTGCGCGTGAAGCCCTCGCGCCGCTGCACCTGCAGATACGGCCAGACGAACGGCGCCACCAGCACGCCACCGACGATCCCCGCCAGCACGACGCGCAGCAGCACCCTGCCGGTGCGGCGGCCGCCGGTCGCCACCACCAGTGACACCAGGCTGACGGCCGCGCCGACCGCGCCGATGACGCCGTAGTAGATCGACGTCGCGGCCTGGAACGCTCCGGCGGCGCCGAGCGCGAGCGCGGCCCGCCACGTCGGCCGCGCCACCAGGCGATGCAGCGCCAGGGCGACCAGCGGCATGGCATAGGTCGCCTGCAGCTGGAGGTGGCCGAGGTGGGCGACGTGGTACGGCCAGAAGCCCCAGACGGTGCCGGCGACCAGCGCGCCCCATCGCGATCCGGTCACCTCGCGCGCGAACAGATGCATCGCCAGCGCCGACGCCAGGAGCGACAGCACCAGCACCGCGTTGTAGGCGAAGACCGGGCTCTGCGTGATCGCGTAGAGCGGCCAGACCATCGCCGCCACGACGACGAAGTGATCCGAGTAGGTCAGCGTCTGGCGGGCCGGGTGGAAGATCTGGGCGTCGAAGATCCGGCCGGTGAGCGCGTCGACCGGCGATCGGCTGATCGTCTCGAGATCCCAGCCGAGGATCCACAGATTGAGGTAGGGATCGCCGGGACCGTGCAGCGCCGCGAGCTGCCCGAACGGATCGCGGGCCAGCGGCCAGGTGAAGGCCACCGCCAGCAGCACGTACCAGGCGAGCGGCAGCAGCGGGCGCAGCCTCGCCATGTCGATCTACGGGGCTCCGGGCGGGCCGAGCTCGCGCGCCAGCAGGCTGCCGGCGAGCTTGGGGTTGGCCTTGCCCTTGGCCGCCTTCATCACCTGGCCGGTGAGGAAGCCGAGCGCGGCCTGCTTGCCCTTGCGGTATTGCGCGACCGCGTCGGCCTCGCGGCGCGATCACCTCGCGGACGATGGCGAGCACGGCGCCTTCGTCACTCACCTGGGCGAGGCCGTCGGTCTTGACGATCTCGTCGGGGGCGCGGCCCGAGGCGAACATCGTCTCGAACACCGCCTTGGCGGTCGGACCGTTGATGGTGCCGGCGTCGACGAGACGGATGAGGGCGGCGAGTCCGTCCGGCGTGACGGTCGTGAGCGACGCCGATCGCGCGATCGGAGGCGCGCAGCAGCCGCAGCAGCTCGCCCATGATCCAGTTGCTCGCCGCCTTCGGATTGCCGGCGGTCCGCGGCCGTGCGCTCGAAGAAGCGCGCCAGCTCGCTGCTCTGGGTCAGCACGCCGGCGTCGTAGGCCGGCAGCGCCGTACTCCGCCATCAGCCGCTCGCGCAGCGCCTCGGGCAGCTCCGGCAGCTCCGTCCGCCAGCGCGCCAGGTCGGCCTCGGCGATCCGCAGCGGCGGCAGATCGGGCTCGGGGAAGTAGCGGTAGTCGTGCGCTTCTTCCTTGCTGCGCATCGATTCGGTGCAGCCGGTGTCGGCGTCCCACAGCCGCGTCTCCTGCACGATGCGTCCGCCCTCGGCGACGAGCGCGCTCTGCCGGCCGATCTCGTACTCGATCGCCTTCTGCACGAAGCGGAACGAGTTGAGGTTCTTGATCTCGACCTTGGTGCCGAGCGTCGTCGGTGCCGACCGGGCGCACCGACACGTTGGCGTCGCAGCGCAGGCTGCCCTCTTCGAGGTTGCCGTCGTTGGCGCCGATGGTGGTCAGGACGTCGCGCAGCCGGCTGAAGAAGTCGGCGGCGACGGCGCCCGACCGGATGTCCGGCTCGGTGACGATCTCGACCAGCGGCGTGCCGGCGCGATTGAAGTCGAGGCACGTGCCGGTCGCCGCTTCCGGGGTGTCGTGCAGCGACTTGCCGGCGTCCTCTTCCATGTGGACGCGGGTGATGCGCACGTCGTGCGTCTCGCCGTCGGCCTGCCAGCGGACGCGGCCGGCGAGCGCGACCGGTCGCTCGTACTGCGAGATCTGGTAGCCCTTCGGCAGGTCCGGATAGAAGTAGTTCTTGCGCGCGAAGATCGACGTCGGCTGGATCTCGCAGCCGAGCGCGAGGGCCGCCTTCACCGCGAGCTCGACGGCCCGCGCGTTCAGGACCGGCAGCGCGCCCGGGAAGCCGAGGCAGACGGGACAGACCTGCGTGTTCGGCGGCGCGCCGAAGGCGGTGCCGCAGCCGCAGAAGATCTTCGTCTGCGTCGAGAGCTGCGCGTGAATCTCGAGCCCGATCACGGCTTCGTACTGCACGCCGGATGCTAGCACGCGCGGTCAGCGCGTCTCAGGCTGCCGTGCGCGTCAAGACAACCGGAGCAGCCAAGCGAGTTGGGCGTGGCCTTGCTCGTTGGTTCCTTGGAAGTTGTCTGCGACGCCGCGGAGGACGGCGTTCAGAACGTATCCGCGAGCCCGTCGCCGCCGTCGTCGCGGCGGCGGACGATCGTGCCTTCGAGACCGAGGCGCTCGAGGCGCCGATAGAGCGCGCGGCGGCTGACGCCGAGGAGGCGCGCCGCGACCTTCTTGTTGCCGCGCGCGTGCTGCAGGGCGCGCAGGATGTGGTCGCGCTCGACCGTCGCCAGCAGCGGCGGCTCCCCGTCGACCAGCGCGGCCGCGGCGAGCTGGCGCGGCGGCGGCGCGTCCGAGGCCGCCGGCTCGCCGTCGTCGGGCAGGCACGGCGCGATGTCGAGGGTGGTGAGCTGGTTGCCGTCGGCGAGCAGGCAGGCCCGCTCGATCACGTTGCGCAGCTCGCGGACGTTGCCGTCCCACGGCGCCCCGGTCAACAGCGCGGCCGCGTCGTCGGCGATGTCCACCAGCGGCCGGCCGAGCCGCTCGGCGCAGTCGTGCACGAACAGGCGCGCCAGCGGCGCGATGTCGTCGCGGCGCTCGCGCAGCGGCGGAATCCGGATCTCGACGATGTTGAGGCGGTAGAAGAGGTCGCTGCGGAAGCGGCCCGCGGCCACCTCGACGCGCAAGTCGCGGTTGGTCGCGGCGAGCACCTGGACGTCGACGCGGCGCGGCTCGAGTGACCCGACGCGGTAGACCTCGCCGAGCTCGAGGACGCGCAGCAGCTTCGCTTGCACCCCGAGCGGCAGATCGCCCACTTCGTCGAGCAGCAGCACGCCGCCGTCGGCCGCCTCGAAGAGGCCGGCCCGATCCTCCATCGCCCAGGCGAACGCCCCGCGGACGTGGCCGAAGAGCTCGCTCTCGAACAGCGACTCGACGACCGCCGAGCAGTTCACCACGACGAACGGCTTGTCCTTGCGGCGGCCGGCCCGGTGGAGGGCGCGCGCGGCCAGTTCCTTGCCGGTGCCGGTCTCGCCGGTGATGAGGGCGGTGCGGACGAACGGCGCCAGTCGCCCGATGGCCCCCATCAGGTGGCGCATCGCCGTCGACCGTCCGACCATGCCGTAGACCTCGCCGGCGTCGGCCTCGGCCTGGCTCTCCTGCTCGAGGCGCTTGACCACGTCGGCCTTGACCTGGGCCAGCAGCTCCTCGACGCGTCCGACGTCGAGCGGCTTGCTGAGGTAGTCCATCGCGCCGATCTTGATGGCTTCGACCGCGGTCTCGACGCTGGCGTAGCCGGTCATCAGGACCATCTGGCAGCGCGGGTCGGCCTGATGGATGGCGCGGAGGACCTGGAGCCCGTCCACGCCCGGCATCCGCAGGTCGACCATGACCAGGTCGGGCCGGCGCGTCCGGGAGGCTTCCACCCCGGATTCGCCGTCGCCGCAGGTAATCACATCGAAACCGGATCGCTCACCGATCGTCTTGACCGCTTCGAGGACCGTAGGTTCGTCATCGATGACGAGAAGAGTCGGCACGCTTCAGGCTCTTTGCAACGTGGATACCGTGTCGGGGAATCGCACACCCCGTGTGTCCAATCGGCACGCAGGGCGCTTCCTTGAAGCGCAACCGCTTGGAACGGCCCAGTTCACCGCAGAGTCCGAAACAGCCAGGTCGGGTGCAATTTTTCCACACCCGTGAACAAAATCGTCAGGAAGCGTCGAGCCGCCGGCACGTCAGAAGTGACCGAGCAGGTCGCGGAAGCGGTCGAGCACGATGTACCTCGGGGTGTGCGGCGCGGGCAGGTCGGCCAGTTCCAGTGTCCAGGTGGCCGGGTGGGGCACGAAGACCGCGCCCAGCCCGGCCCCGAGCGCCGGCAGGATGTCCGACTTGGGGCTGTTGCCGATCATCCAGGTCCGGTCCGGCGCCGCCCCGTGCCGCCGCAGCACGTCCCGGTAGGCGGCCACGTCCTTCTCCGGGACGACGTCGACCTGGTGCAGGTGCCGCCGCAGCCCCGACCGCGCGACCTTGCCCATCTGGTCGTCCCCGTCGCCCTTCGTCAGCAGCACCACCCGGTGCCGGCCGGCCAGCGACCGGAGGGTCGCGGCGACCTCGGCCAGGTGCGATCCGGCGCGGCGGCGCAGCGAGGCGCACAACCCGGCAATCGGTCCCACGTCGACGGCGGACGTCTCCCCCACCAGGCTGCGGCACGCCAGCTCGAGACTGGCCTGAAAGTTGGCGATCCCGTAGCCGAAGCGGCCGACGCGCTCGCGCTCGACCTCGATCAGCCGCGCCCGCGCCTGCTCGGGCGGGCAGCCGTGACGCGCCGTCAGCGCCAGGTAGTCGGCCACGACGGCCTCGAAGTAGATGTTGTTTTCCCAGAGGGTGTCGTCGGCGTCGACGAACAGCGTCAAACCTCGGCTGGACGGCATGACCTATACTAGCGGGCGGTAGATTCGGCTCGTAAACACCGGCCTTCCGCGCAGCGTAGCCCATCATGAGTAGACGGACGTCCAAGCCCGCTGCGGCCGGAGCCGCGAGAGCCCAGGCGAATCCGGCCCGGCCGGCCGCTGCCGGTCCTGTCACCGCCGCTGCCGTCCTGTCACGACGCGACGATGCCCAAAGCCGCCAGCCTGGCCTCCCCCGCTTCGGCGCTCGCCCAGGTCGCCGTGGTCGACGCCGATACCCGGGCGACCGAGATCCCGCCCCTCGAGCTGGCCGGCGAAGTTCGGCGGCTGCTGATGGCCGGGCGCGCCGGCGAAGCCCGCGAGCTCTACGGCGATGTCGTCGGCCGGCACCAGCGACGGGCCTGGCGCCTCGCCTGCTACTACCTGCGCGACACCGCCGAAGCGGACGAAGCCGTGCAGGATGCCTTCGTCAAGGCGTTCTCGCACCTGCAGACCTACGATCCGGCGCGCTCGTTCGAGGTCTGGCTGACCCGCATCCTGGTGAACTCGTGCCTGGATCGGGTGAAGGCGCGCAAGCGTCGGCTGCGCTGGGTGGTCGGCATCGGTGACGCCGGTCCCGGCTTCGAGCCGCCGGCTTCACCGCCGTCCCGGGACGCCCAGGCGTCGCAGGAAGTGGTGGTGCTGCGGCGCGAACGGGCCAAGTCGCTGCTGATGGCCGTGCGCCAGCTGCCCAACCGCCAGCGCACCGTCATCATGCTGAGCCACTTCGATGGGCGGTCGACCCGTGAAGTGAGCGAGATGACCGGCCTCAGCGAATCGACCGTCCGAGTGCACTTGTTCCGCGGCCTGCGCCGGTTGCGCGGCCTGGTGACCCGATCGTGAGCCCCGACATGTTTGCGTTCCTGCGTTCCCGTCCCGCCGCCCTGTTCGGCCGCGAGGTGGAGGCGCCGACCCTGATCGACACGCCGCTGCTCGACACCCTGGCGGACGCCCACGAGGCGGCGACGGCCGAGGCCGACGCCAGCTTCACGCCCGAACGGGCCGCGGCGCAGCGCGCGGCGATCATGGCCCGACTCGGCGCGACCACCGATCCGCGCGTGCTGTCCTTCCCGCCGCGGACGCTCGAGGCCGCACAGCCCGTCCGCCGCGTGGCCAGCCCGCGTCCGGCCCTGGGGTGGATGCTCACGGCGGCGGCGGCCGGCCTGGTCGTCGGCGTCGGCACCGGCCAGGGGCTGTACGACGACTGGCAGCCCGGCCGGCAGGCGGTGACGCAGGCGCGCGTGACCAGCGCGCCGGTCGCGGTCCAGCCCGCGATCACCGACCTCGACGACGCCATCCTCGGCGAAGTCGAGTTCGCGCTCGCGGAGCGCGGCGTCGACGAACTGCAGCCGCTCGACGCGATCACGCCGAGAGTGACGCTGGTCGCGTCGCGCTAGGGTGGAGATGTCGACGGGCCAGCCGGCAGTCATCTATCGCAAGGGCCTCGATCTCAAGGACGCCGTCGCCGGCGCGCTCTCGGCCGACTACGACAGCAGCCTCGTCGAGGCGATCAAGAACGACGGCTACCGCTACACCTCCGGCCGCCTCACCGTCCACCTCGCGCACGAGTTCGGCTTCTGCTACGGCGTCGATCGCGCCATCGACTACGCCTACCAGGCGCGGCGGCGGTTCGCCGATCGCCAGGTCTTCCTGACCGGCGAAATCATCCACAACCCGAACGTCAACGACAAGCTGCGCGCGGCCGGCATCCGCTTCCTCTCCGATGCCGGCGAATCGGCCGAGCGGCTCGGTCCCGAGGACGTGGTGATCCTGCCGGCGTTCGGCGTCTCGGTGGCCGTGCTCGCCGATTTCCAGTCGCGCGGCTGCACCCTCGTCGACACCACCTGCGGCTCGGTCCTCAACGTCTGGAAGAACGTCACGCGCTACGCGCGCGACGGCTACACCGCGCTGATCCACGGCAAGTACAAGCACGAGGAAACGCGCGCGACGGCGTCCCAGGCGCTGACCTTCCCGGGCGGGCGCTATCTCGTCGTGCTCGATCGCGCCGAGGCCGACGTGGTGTGCGACTACATCCGGCACGGCGGCGATCGCGACACCTTCCTCGCCCGCTTCGCCCACTCCGCGTCACCCGGCTTCGATCCGGATCGCGATCTGACGCGGGTCGGCCTGGCCAACCAGACGACGATGCTCATGAGCGAGTCGCTGGAGATCGGCGTCGTGGTGGAACAGGCCTTCCGCGATCGCTACGGCGACGCCGACCTTGCCGCGCACTACCGCGCCTTCGACACGATCTGCTCGGCGACGCAGGAGCGGCAGGACGCCGTGGTCGACCTCCTGGATCGCGAGTCGGTCGACCTCATGGTCGTGATCGGCGGCTACAACAGCAGCAACACCTGCAATCTCGCGCGGTTGTGCGGGGCGCGTGTGCCGACGTTCCACATCGCCGACGCCGAGTGTCTGGCCTCTGGTCAGACCATTCGCCATCGGCCCATCGACGCGCCCAAGAGCAGCGCCGTGGAGATCGACGCGTCGGCCTGGCTGCCGGACGGACCGCTGACCATCGGTCTCACCGCCGGCGCGTCGACGCCCAATGCGATCGTCGGCCGCGTCGTGCAACGGCTCGCCGACCTGACCGCCGTCCCAGGGTAAACAGGCCCGATCACCCGAACGTAACCCCTTGAGAATGCACGTGCTTCGTCTTTCGTCGCTGGCCCTCGGCATCGCCCTCGCCACGGCGGTCCCTGGTTCGGCCCGGGCCGCCCAGGCGCCGGCCGATGACACCCTCGCCTGCCTGCTGCCGGTCTTCGACAGCCAGGGTCCGTCGACCGAGCACCGGAGCGACAGGGCCGACAAGATCGATCCGAAGGCGGCCGAAGCCGCCGCCAAGGCCAAGGCGAAGTGGTGGCGCTCGCCGGAGCTGCGGGCCGAGTTCGCCATCACCGATGCGCAGTCGAGCGAGCTCGATCGGATCTTCCACTCGTTCTACGCGTCGCTGAAGTCGGGCATGGCCGACGTCGACCGCTATCACAAGGACGTCTCGAAGATCATGTCGGAAGGCTCGAGCAGCGAGGTCGACGTGCTGCACGCGATCGACAAGCTCGAAGCGGCCAAGGCCAGCCTGGCCCGCACGCGGATGCTGATGCTCTATCGCATGTATCGCGTCCTCAGCCCCGAGCAGCGGATCAAGGTCAAGCGGTATCAGGAACAGAAAGACGCCGTGGCGAGTGCGCCGCGCTGACGTCGTGCGCCGCCCTCGCCATCTCGTCGCCGCCGCGGGCTTCGCGCTCGCGGCGTTGGTGTCTGGGCCGCGCGGCGCTGACGCGCGGCGCCGCAAACCACGCCGCAGCCGGCGCCGTCCGCCGTCCCCGTCGTCGGCGCGATCGATCTCACGCTCGACGAAGCGGTCGCGCTCGCCCTCGAGCACAACCTCGAGATCGCGGTCGAACGGCTCAACCCGCAGACCTTCGACCTGCAGATCGCCGGTGTCCGCGCCCTCTATCGTCCGCTGCTGACGTCGACCGTCGGCCAGAACAACGTCACCCAGCTGCCGACCAATCAGCTGGTCGGCACCCAGGCGGTGCAGAACGACCTGTCGACGTTCAACGTCGGCGGCACGCAGCTGCTGCCGTTCGGCGGCGGCAACCTGACCCTCGGGTTCAACAACCGGCGCCAGGATTCGACCAGCAGCTTCAACACCTTCAACCCGCAGTACAACTCGACGTTCTCGGCGCTGTTCGTCCAGCCGCTGCTGCGCAACTTCCGCACCGACGCGACGCGCACGCAGCTGCGCATCACCGGCATCAGCCGCGACATCAGCGAGCTGCAGCTCCGCGCGACCATCACCAACACGCTGGCCGACGTCCGCAACGCCTACTGGGACTACGTCTACGCCGTCGACCAGCTGCAGGTGGCGCGCCGCTCGCTCGAGCTCGCCCGCAAGCTGCTCGAGGACAACCGCATCCGCGTCGAAGTCGGGACGCTGGCGCCGATCGACGTCGTGCAGGCGGAGGCCGAAGTCGCGTCCCGCCTGCAGGAGGAAGCGCAGGGCGAGGCGCAGGCCCGCACCGCGGAGCTCTCGCTGAAGCGTCTCATCGTCGCCGGCGCCGACGATCCGCGCTGGCGGGCGCAGATTCGGCCGACCGATCGGCCGGCGTTCGCGCCGACGCCGATCGACCTCGACGGTGCCCTGCGCCGCGCCCTCGACGCGCGGCTCGACCTCGCGCAGTCGCGCAAGCAGCTGCAGGCCAACGATCTGTCGCTGCGGCTGCTCGGCAACCAGCGGCTGCCGGCGGCCGACGTCTCGGCCAGCTACGGCCTGCAGGGCATCGGCGGCGCGCGGCTCATTCGCGACGGCAGCCTGGGCGGCCAGGTCGTCGACACGATTCCCGGCGGCTACAACGACGCGCTGCGCCTGCTGCGCAACCGCGACTTTCCGCAGTGGAACCTGGCGCTGAACCTGTCCTACCCGATCGGCGCCAGCATCGCCGACGCCAACTACGCGCGGGCGCAGATCACCGTGCGCCAGACGCAGGCGCAGATCCGGGCCCTCGAGCTGCAGGTCGCGACCGACGTCACCAACGCCGCTCTGATCGTCGAGAGCAACCAGAAGCGCGTCGACGCCGCCCGCGCCGCGCGGCAGCTGGCGCAGCGGCGGCTCGAGGCCGAGACGAGCAAGTTCGAGGTCGGCCTGTCGACCAACTTCTTCGTCGTCCAGGCGCAGCGCGACCTCGTCCAGGCCGAGAACATCGAGCTGCGGACGCGGCTCGACTACCAGAAATCGATCGTCGACTTCGATCGCGTCCAGGAAACCTCGCTCGGCTCGGCCGGGATCAGCGTGGTCGACCACCGGCGGCGGCACTGGACGCACGCCGTAGCCGGCAGCGTCCGCAGGGTAGGATGAGGATCCGCCGCGTCAGGCATCATGAAGAAGGTCGTCATCGCCCTCGTCGCCCTGGTGTTCGCCGGCGGGCTGTACTTGATGCTCCGCGGCGGATCCGGCTCCCGGCGCCGCCGCAGCCGGCGGCGGCCCCGCCGGCCGCCCGACCCTGGCCGTGGAGCTCGGCACGGCGACGCGCGGGCGTGATGTCGGACCTCGTCACGGTCGTCGGCAACCTCGAAGGTCAGGCGACGGTGGACGTGTCGAGCAAGGTGAACGGCCGGCTCGAAGAGGTCGCCGTCCGCATCGGCGACCGCGTCGCCAAGGGCGGCATCCTGGCCCGGGTCGAGTCGCGCGAGATCACCGAGCAGGTGCGGCAGGCCGAGGCCTCCTTCGACGTCGCCCGCGCCACCGTCCGCCAGCGCGAGGCCGACCTCAAGTTCGCGCAGACCAACCTCGATCGGTCGCGCAGCCTGTTCGAGCGGCAGCTCCTCCCCCGCCAGACGCTCGACGACGCCGACGCCCGGCATCAGTCGGCTCAGGCTCAGCTCGACCTCTCGCGGGCGCAGTTCAACCAGGCGCAGGCCCGCCTCGACGAGCTCAAGATCACGCTCGGCGCCGACCGAGATCCGCTCGCCGGTCAACGGCTTCGTCGGCAAGCGGCTGCTCGACCCCGGCGCCTTCGTCTCCTCCAACACGCCGTTGCTGTCGGTCGTCGAGATCGATCGCGTCCGGCTGGTCGCCAACGTCGTCGAGAAGGACCTGCGGCGCGTGCGTCGTCGGCTCGGGGGCGGACGTCGAGGTCGACGCCTTCCCGGGCGAGGTCTTCCGCGGCCGCGTCGCCCGCGTGGCGCCGGTCCTCGACCCGGCCACGCGCACGGCGCAGATGGAAGTCGAGGTCCCGAACGGCGACTACCGGCTGAAGCCCGGCATGTACTCGCGCGTGCAAGCTGACGGTCGCGACCAAGGCGCACGGCGCTCACCGTGCCGGTCAACGCCGTCGTCACCATCGAAGGCGCTCGCGGCGTATTCCAGGTGAAGGACGGAGCCGACGGCCGGCGTCGGCGAAGGAAGCCGCCTTCGTCAAGATCGAGACCGGGCCTCGAGGACGGCACCCGGGTCGAGGTGCTGGCCGGGCTGACCGACGGCGCGCGCGTGGTCACCACCGGCGCGGCGGCGCTGCGCAACGGCGATCCGGTGACCGTTGCCAGCCCGGCCAGCGGCGCGGCCGGCACCGGTCGCCCGAGCTCCGCCGCCCGCTGATTCCTCGCGCGCCAGCCGCCCGACGGCTGGGCCGCGCGCCGCATCGTCGACGAGACGGTCCCATGAGCATCCCGCGTATCGCCATCCACCGCCCCGTGACGATGTTCATGCTGAGCGGGGTCATCGTCCTGCTCGGCGCCATCTCGCTGCTGCGCCTGCCGGTCGACCTGATGCCGGAGCTGCAGCTGCCGAGCGTCACCATCCGGGTCAACTACCCGGGCGTCGGCCCGCGCGAGATCGAGGAGTCGATCACGCGGCCGCTCGAGCAGGCGGTCAGCGCGGTCGCCGGCCTCGAGCAGATCAACGCGACGTCGAGCGAGGGCCAGAGCGTCATCCGCCTGAACTTCGCCTGGGGCACCAACCTCAACGTCGCCGCCGACGACGTCCGCAGCCGCATCGACCGCGTCCGCGCCCGCCTGCCCGAAGAAGCCGACGCGCCGATCGTCTTCAAGTTCGACTCGACCGCCTTCCCGATCCTGTTCCTGGCCGTCGAAGGCGACTTCGACGCCGTCCAGCTGCGCGACATCGCCGAGAACACGCTGGCGCAGCGGCTCGAGCGCGTGCCCGGCGTCGCCGCCGTCAACGTCAACGGCGGCCTGCGGCGCCAGATCCTGGTCGAGCTGTCGCGCGAGAAGACCACGCGCGCTCGGCCTGTCGGTCGATCGCATCATCAGCCTGCTGACGACCGAGAACCAGAACATGCCGCTCGGCGAGGTCTACGAAGGCGACCTCGCCTACATGCTGCGCAGCCCGGGCCAGTTCACCAGCCTGGACGAGATCCGCAACCTCGTCGTGCTGACGCGGGCCGGCGTGCCGGTCTACATGCGCGACATCGCCGATGATCCGCGACGGCAGCGAGGACGTCCGCAGCATCATCCGCGTCAACGGCAAGCCCGGCGTCCGCCTGAGCATCAACAAGCAGTCGGGCGAGAACACGGTCGAGGTGTCGGCCGCCCTGAAGCGCGAGATCGAGCGCGATCAACCGCGAGGTCCAGGGCGTCCGGCTGTCGGTGACCAACGACACCGCGGTCTTCATCGACCGCTCCATCCACGCGGTGCGCGAGGCGGTCATCCTCGGCTCGTTCCTGGTCATCGCGATCATCTTCGCCTTCCTGCGCAGCTTCCGCTCGACGGTCATCATCTGCACCTCGATCCCGATCTCGATCTTCGGGACCTTCGCCCTGCTCTACTTCGGCGGCTACACGCTGAACACGATGACCTTCGGCGGCCTGGCCCTCGGCGTCGGCATGATCGTCGACGCCGCCATCGTGGTGCTCGAGAACACCGAGCGCCACATGCACATGGGCAAGCCGCCGCGCCAGGCGGCCATCGACGGCAGCGAGGAGATCTGGTCGGCGATCCTGGCCTCGACGCTGACCCACGTCGCGGTGTTCGTGCCGCTGTTCTTCCTGGCCGGCTTCTCGAGCGTGCTGTTCCGGCAGCTCTCGGTGGTCGTGATCTTCTCGCTGATGATGGCCCTGTTCGTGGCCGTCACGATCGTGCCGGTGCTGTGCGCGCTGATCCTGACGCCGCCGGTGCCGGTCGACCAGCGCACGCGGCCTCACCGGCCGGCTGTTCACCTGGAGCGAGCGCGTCCTCGACGGCATGGACGAGGGCTATCGCAAGCTGCTGCACGTCGCGCTCGCCCACCGGCCGACCGTCGTCGGCGTCAGCGTGCTGCTGTTCGTCGCCTCGATCTTCGTCTTCTCGACGCTGTCCTACGAGCTGATGCCGCAGACCGACGAGGGCGAGGTCACGGTCGAGGCCGAGAACGCCGTCGGCACGCGCATCGAGCGGATGGAAGCGACGATGGCGCAGCTCGAGGCAGCGGATCCGCCAGGTCGTGCCCGAGGCGCGGACGCTGATGACGGCGGTCGGCGGCTTCGGCTTCCAGGGCTCGGGCGGCCAGCACAACGGCACGGTCACGGTGATCCTGTCGCCGCGCGGCGAGCGCGAGCGCTCGAGCGCCGAGATTGCGACGGCGCTGCCGCAAGCAGCTCGCCGGCCTGGCCGGCACGGTCGTGCGCGCCCGGCCGTCGGGCGGCAACTTCCAGCTGCAGCGCATCCTCGGCGGCGGCACCGACGCCCGCCTCGCCCTCGAGATCCGCGGCTACGACCTCGACGACGCGCGGCGCCTGTCGAACGACGCCAAGCTGCTGATGGAGCAGACGCCCGGCCTGGCCGACGTCCGCCTGGCCAAGGACGACGCCCGGCCCGAGCTGGCGCTGCGGGTCGACCGCGACAAGGCGGCGATCCTCGGCCTGACGGTCAACCAGGTGGCGACCACCGTCCGCACCAACATCGCCGGCACGCAGGCGGCCTTCTACCGCGAGCGCGGCCGCGAGTATCCGATCGTCGTGCGGCTCCGCGCCGAGGACCGGCAGCGCGTCGACAACGTCAACGACGTGCTGGTCATCGACGCCGACCGGCGCGCTGGTCCAGGCCAAGTCGCTGATGCGGGTCGACAACGAGCGCGGCCCGGTCGAGATCGAGCGCAAGAACCTCGAGCGCGTCACCCGCGTCAACGCCGAGCTCGACGGCACCCTCGGCGACGCCGTCGACAACGTCAACGCCCGGCTCGGCCAGCTGCGCGTGCCGCGCGACTTCACCGTCGGCTTCGGCGCCGAGGTCGAGGAACAGGCCAAGGCCTTCGCCCAGCTGCGCTGGCTGCTGCTGCTGGCGGTGATCCTCGTCTACGCGGTGATGGCGTCGCAGTACGAGTCGCTGCGCGATCCGTTCATCATCATGTTCTCGATCCCGCTGGCCTCGATCGGCGTGGTGCTGGCGCTCAAGCTGACCGGCACCGCCTTCAGCCTGCAGGCCTACATCGGCGTCATCATGCTGGCCGGCATCGTCGTCAGCAACGCCATCCTGCTGGTCGACTACACGACCACGCTGCGGACGCGCGACAAGATGCCGCTGCGCGTCGCCGTCGAGACCGCCGGGCGCACGCGCCTGCGGCCGATCGTGATGACCACGCTGACGACCATCCTGGGCCTGGTGCCGATGTCGCTCGGCATCGGCGAGGGCGCCGAGCTGCAGGCGCCGCTGGCCCGCGTCGTCATCGGCGGCCTGGCCGCGTCGACGCTGATCACGCTGGTGTTCGTGCCGACGCTCTACACGATCTTCGAGGAAGGCCTGTCGGCGTTCCGCCGCGAGAAGGCACCGGCCGACGTCACCGCCGAGGGCGACGCCCGGCCGTCGGTCACTAGCTGGCGACGTCATCGAAGGCTCGAGCGGGGCATCCCGCTGCGGCGTTGCCGCGCTGCAACCCCGACGCGCCCTCGCGCCGGCCAGCCGGGCGCGCCCGAGTCCGCTACCGGAATGACGTCGGCCACGTGGCACGGCGCCGGGCGCTACGGAGCGCGGCAGCTCGGCGACGGTCTTGCCGGTCTCGGGATCGACCATCTCCGGGGCGATCTCGGCCAGCGGCGCCAGCACGAAGCGGCGTTCGCGGAACCGCAGGTGCGGCACGTGCATGCCGGTCTCGTGCAGCTGCTCGTCGCCGTAGAGGATCAGGTCCAGATCGATGATGCGCGGCGCGCCCCAGTAGGGCCGCGTCCGTCCGAGCTGCTCCTCGATCGCCAGCAGGCGCTGGAGCAGCGTCGACGGCAGCAGCTGCGCCTCCCCGACCACCACGGCGTTCAGGTAGCGCGGCTGCTCGTCGGGGACGCCTTCGGCGGCGGTGTCCACGAAGGTCGACACCAGCGCCTGCCGCAGGTGCGGCATCAGCAGGTCGATGGCCGTCTCGAGGTGGTGACTCCGGTCGCCGAGATTGCTGCCCAGCGCGATGGCGACTCGCGGCACGAGGGAAGTCCGACCGGGCTGCCGCTACGTCATCCAGCGGACGGGCAGGACGCCGTCGCCGGTGCTGGCGCCCGGCATCCGGGTGCCGAGCAGGTCGTCGCGGCCGGCCAGCGCCAGCTGGAAGAAATTGGTCTGCTCGACGACCTCGCCGATGATGAGGTCGAGCAGGCGGCGGTGGCGCGCGTTGCGCACGTCGGCGAGCCGAGCGCGCCACTTGTCGACGAAGGCGCGGCCGCAGGCGCAGGTCGTCCTCGAGGATGGCGCGTTCGCCGGGCACGCCCTTTGCCCTCGGGGACGGCCAGGGCCGATGGCTCGGCCGGCACCTCGGCGCCCAGGTCGACGACGGCGTCGCGGAGCCACTGCACGTGGATCTCCTCGCGGCCGATCACGTACTGGTAGGTGTTGTTGAACTCGTAGTCGGCCATCCGCGTGGCGCCGTCGATGTGACGGCGCAGCAGCGCGAAGCGGTCGCGGTAGGCTTCCTGGAGCAGCGCGCGCTGCGTCGGGGCCGAGGGAGCGGTCGGGGACGTCACGCCTTCTGCTTCTCCTTGCAGCTGATGCACACCCGCGTCCAGGGAATCGCCTCGAGACGGGCCTTGGAAATCTCGTCGCCGCAGTCGCGACAGAGGCCGTAGGACCCGGCCTCGACCCGCTGGATGGCTTCCTCGATGGCGATCAGGATCTTGGCGTCGGTCTGCTTCAACTTGAGGTGGATGTGCACCTCGTTGTTGCCGTTGGCCTGATCGGCCAGGTCGCCCTGCCGGGTGTTGGTGTCGATCATCGAATCGGCCAGGGGCTTCTGGTTGTCCAGAATCTCCTGCCGCCGCTTCATCAGGATCTCGCGGAAGTGCGCCAGATCGCCCGGGAGGTTCTCGCCTGCCGTCACGTCACCCACCACAACCTCGCGATATTACCACCAAGCGGCTGGCCGCCGCTTGGCGGTCCGCCGCTCGGAATTTCCAACTCCCAAGGGCCAACTTCCAAGGCACTCCCAACCTCCAACTCCCAAGTTCCGCCACCGCCGACCGACACGCCTGCCGGCACCGAAGCGGCCCCGACTGAACGCACTGTTGGGGGTTGGGAATTGGGACTGCCTTGGAAGTTGGTCCGTTGGAAGTTGGTAGCTGTCGCTCGCGTCCCTATCCAGCGCGCAGCACCGTGAGCGGCTTGCGGCGCAGGACGTCGAGGTTCGCCACGACCCCCACCAGGGCCACGATCGCCGCCGTCGCGCCGACGCCGACGGCCGTCGTCCCCGGCGCCAGCTGCCAGGGCACGTCGAGGACGTAGACGGCCAGCGCATAGCTCAAACCCAGGGCCCCCAGGGCCCCGACCAGGCCGGCGATCAGGCCCAGCGCGGCGTACTCGATCGCCAGGAGCGCCATGATCGTCCGCGAGGTGGCGCCGAGCGTCTTCAGCAGCGCGACCTCGCGCAGGCGCTGGAACTTGGTCATGGCGACGGCGCCGATCAGGATGGTCAGGCCGCAGACCAGGGCCACCGTGCCGACGATGCGGATGCCGAGCGCGGCCATCGACACGATGCGCTGGATCGTCGCGATCACCTCGCGCACGTCGATCACCGAGACGTTGGGCCAGCTCGCCACCAGGTCGCGCTGCAGGCGGGCGCGCTCGCCGGCCGCGTCCGGGCCCGCGGGCGATGCCGAGGTAGCCGTGCGGCGCGCGATCGAGCGGCCCCGGCCGGAAGACGAAGATGAAGCCGCCCTCGCGCGGGTCGTCCCAGTCGACGTCGCGCACGCTGGTCACCCGGGCGGTGATCTGGCGCCCGAGGATGTCGAAGCGGATGCGGTCGCCCAGGCGCAGGTTGCGCTCGCGCATCCCGGCTTCGATCGACACCTCGGGCTCGCCCGTCGTCGGCGAGCTCCAGAACTGGCCCTCGACGATCTTCTCGTTCGAGGCCAGGTGGTCGCGCCAGGTGATGGTGAACTCGCGCGACAGGCCGCCGCGGCCGCGCACGGCCTCGACCGAATCGAGGTTGACCTCGCGGCCGGTCACGCCGGCCACGCGGGCGCGGGCCACCGGCAGCAGCCGCGCCGAGCCGCGCAGGGTCCGGGCGTCGAGCAGCGCCTGGACGCCGGCCCGCTGGTCGCCCTGCACGTCGACGAAGAACAGGTCGGGCGCGTCGGGCCGCAGGTCGAGCGACAGCCGCGCCGCCAGCGTCCGCTCGACGAGGTGGGTCGCCAGGATGAAGAAGCAGCCGAGGCCGACGGTGACCAGGATCACGCGCGTCTGGTGCCCGGGCCGGCCGAGGCCGATGACCGCGTGCCGGAGCGGGAACCAGCGGACGCGCGACAGCGGCTGCACCAGCCGGACGAAGGCGGCGCCGGCCCCGACGAGCGCGATGGCCGACGACGACGAACCCGCCCGAGACGAAGGCGCCGACCCGGAACGATCCGGCCTGCCAGGCGGCCAGCGCCGCGAAGAGGACCAGCACGACCACCGTGGCGATCGCCTGGAGCGGGATCGACGCGGGCCCACAGCCGCTGCACCGTCGTGGCGCCGGTCCCCTCCGTCTCGTCGCGCAGCAGCGACAGCGGCTTGACGCGGTGGATGCCGGCGAGCGGCACGAGCGCGCTGCCGACCGAGACGAGCGTGCCGAGCACGAGCGCGTGCAGCGCGGCTGGCCAGGTCAGGCCCAGCCCGGCGTCCCCGAGCGCCACGATGGCGTCCGACGGCACCGCCGGCAGGCCGAGGCCGGCGACGAGCAGGCCGAGGCCGCTGCCGGCGAGGCCGAGGATCAGCGCCTGCAGCACGTAGACGGTGAGGATGCGGCCGCTCGACGCGCCCGAGGCACTTGAGCGCGGCGATGCTGGTGCGCTTCTGCTGCAGGAAGACGCGGGTGACGCTCCACACGCCGATGCCGCCGAGCACGAGGATCACGTAGCCGACCAGGCCGAGGAAATGCTGGGCGCCGTCGATCTGCGCCCGGACGCGCGCCTCGGTGTCGTGGTACGAGCGCACCGACGCGAAGCTGTTGCTCAGGCGCGACCGCAGGCGCTTGACGGTCGGCTCGAGGGCCGCGTCGGGCACCTGCAGCAGCCGCTGGTAGCTGGCCCGGCTGCCGAAGCCGATGAGGCCGGTGCCGGCGAGGTCGGCGCGATCGATGACCACGCGCGGGCCCGAGCGAGAACGCCCCGGCGCGGCGTCCCGGCTCGCCGGTGATCACGCCGCGGATCTCGAAGCGCGTCTGGCCGATGAAGACGTGGCCGCCGACGCGCAGCGCCGAGCTGGGCGATCAGGTCGGGCCGCACCAGCACGCCCTGTCCGGCGACGAGATCGTGGCGATACGGGCGGCCGTCCTCCAGCGTGAACGTGCCGTAGAGCGGATACGGCCGATCGACGGCGAGCAGCTCGACGAGACGGGTCGCGCCCGACGCCAGGTCGGCGCGCAGCATGGTCGCCGTCTCGACGACCTCGCTCTGCCGGCCGCGCGTTGATCCGCCGCGCCTCCTCCTGGACGATCGCCGTGGTCGCCGCGTCCCACGGCCGGGTCGACTGGACGACGATGTCGGCCCCGGTCATCGCCCGCGCCTCGCGCGTCAGCACGCCGGTCACCTGGTCGATGATCGAGCGGATCGCGGCGATGGCGCCGACGCCGATGGCGATGCAGACGAAGAAGAAGATCAGCCGCCGCCACGCGCCGCGCAGCTCCCGGCCGACCATGCGCACCACGAAGCCCATGGTGCCTAGCCGATCGCCGGGACGATCGCCGGCGATCGGCGCCGCCGCCGGCGTCACGACGCGCCCGTCCCGCAGCGACAGCTGGACGTCGGCCCGGGCGGCCAGCGCGACGTCGTGCGTCACCAGCACCAGCGTGGTGCCGCGCCGCGCGTGCACGTCGAACAGCAGGTCGATGACGTGCTGGCCGTTGCTCGAATCGAGATTGCCGGTCGGCTCGTCGGCCATGATCACGGCCGGCTCGTTCGACAGCGCCCGCGCCACCGCGACGCGCTGCTGCTCGCCGCCGGAGAGCTGCGACGGATAGTGGTGCCCGCGCCCGCTCAGGCCCACTTCGTCGAGCAGCGCCTTGGCCCGCTCGGTGGCGCCGCGGCGGCCGGCGATTTCCATCGGCACCAGCACGTTCTCGAACGCCGTCAGCGACGGCACCAGGTGGAAGAACTGGAAGACGAAGCCGATGGCCCGCCCGCGCAGGCGAGCGAGCGCATCTTCGCCGAGCTTGGTGATGTCGGTGCCGTCGATCAGGATCTCGCCGGTGGACGGCTGGTCGAGGCCGGCCATCAGGCCGATCAGCGTCGACTTGCCGCTGCCGGACGGGCCGACGATGGCGAGCCGCTCCCCCGCCTTCACGTGCAGGTCGAGCGGATGGAGGATGGTCAGCGGCTGGCCGCCGCTCGACACCGTCTTCGAGACGCCGCGCAGCGTGATCATGAATGCGTGGCGGCGGCGAGGAGCGGCCGCAGCGCCGGCCACACCGTGTCCGCGACGATCCGGGCCCCGCGCGCATTGGGATGGATGCCGTCCTCCTGGTTCAACGCCTCGATGCCGGCGACCTGGTCGAGGACGAAGCGCACGAGCGGGACGCGCTCCTCGCGGGCGACGGCGCTGAAGGCCTCGCGGAAGGCGGTGGCGTAGGCCGGCCCGGCATTCGGCGGCGCTTCCATGCCGCACAGCAGCACGGCCAGATGCCGCTCGCGGGCGGCCCGGACGATGGCCGTCAGGTTCTTCTTGAGCTCGTCGGGCGGCAGGCCGCGCAGACCGTCGTTGCCGCCGAGCTCGACGACCAGGACCCGGACGTCGCCGTCCAGGGCCCAGTCGAGTCGGCGCAAGCCTCCCGCCGACGTATCGCCCGGACACGCCGGCGTTGACGACCTCGAAGCCCAGGCCCTCGCGGTCGATGCGCTCCTGGAGCCGGGCCGGGAACGATTCGTCGCGGCGGAGGCCGTAGCCGGCGGCGATGCTGTCGCCGAGGACGACGAGGCGCGGACGGGCCGCCGCGGGCTGAGCCGCGGGCTGAGCCGCGGGCCGGAGCGGCGGGCGCCGCGGCCGGGGCGTGCGGTCCGGGGCCGGAGCCGGGCCGCCGACGCCGTCAGGCGGCGCCCCGCACGCCGCCAGCGGCGGCGCCCGCCGCGATCAGCGCCAGGCCGAACCGGCGCGCCGCGCGCCGCTCCACGTGTCCCCGTTTCCGCACCCCACCGTGACATGGCGTATTGGACGTCGTCCCCCGTCCCTGAGTTTCCCACGATTGGTGCGCCCGTCAGCTCATCAACGCCGGTGCCACTCAGCGCAGCCGCAGGCCGACCTTGATCCACCGGCCGGGCATGTCGACGCCCTGCACTTCCTGGTAGGCCTGGTCGAAGGCGTTGGCGACGTCGGCGTAGATCTCGGCCCGGCCGAGCGGATGGGCGATGCGCAGGTCGGCGACGAGGTAGTCGCGGCCGTCGCCGCGCCGCGTGTAGGTCACGTGCGAGCCGAGGTCGAGGCGGCGCCAGGTCGTGGCCCCGGACAGGGACAGCGCGTGCGGTGCGTAGTCGAGCACGTACTTCGAGAGCAGCGCCAGCGTCGGCGCCTCGGCGCGCTGGCCGGTGTAGCGCACGCTCATCAGGCCGGACGACACGCGGCGCGACAGGCCGAGCTCGATGCCCGTGGTGTCGACGTTGCGGATGTTGGTCGTGTGCCAGCGCTCGGTCGGCACGGTGCGGACCCAGTCGATGACGTCCGCGTCCCAGCGGCCGAAGGCCGTCGCGCTCGCCGTCCACCGGCCGGCGAAGGCGTCGACGCCGCCGTCCGCCGACCACGCCCGCTCGGGCGACAGGTCGTCGGAGGCCACGATGGTTGGGATCCCGGTAGTACAGCTCGGTGTAGGTCGGAATGCGGAAGCTGCGCCCCGTCGCGGTGCGCCAGCGCACGTTCGGCACGATCCAGCCGCTCGCGGCGATGGCCGGGCTCCACGCCGTCCCGAAGCGGTTGTAGCGATCGACGCGGACGCCCGGCTGGATGACGAGCCGCGAGCCGATCGCCTGCCGCAGCTCGACGACCGCCCCGCCCCGCGAGAAGGTGCGCTCGCCGAGCGCGGTCGAGTCGATGGCGTCGCGGCCGGCCGACGCGCCGACCGACAGCTGCGTCGCCGCGCCGAGCGCGGTGCGCCAGCGGCCGTTGGCCGAGACGGCGTGGGTGCGATGGCGGTTGTCCGACAGCGCGGGCCGCGTCCAGTCGTAGACGAAGCGGTCGCCGTGCGATCGGTAGGCGCCGTCGATCGACAGCAGCGAGCTGCCGCGCGCGGCGAACCGGTGTTCGCCGCTCACCAGCGTCTGATCGGTCCATTCCCGCGACGGCGACGGGCCGTAGAACCCGGCCGCCCCGAATTCCTTGTCCAGGTAGGCGACCGACAGCGTCGTCCCCTGGCCGACGGTGCCCTGGTAGCGCGCCAGCTTGACGTCGTGGTCGCGATGCGGCGCGAACCCGGTCGACTGGTTGAACTCGCCCGACACGACGTGCTCCACCGGCTTGGCGTTGAGGCTGACCGCGGCGGCGGCCTCGATCAGGCTGTGCTGCCCGACGGCGAGGTCGGCGGCGAAGCGCGGGCCGGCCCGCCGCGTGATGACGTTGATGGCGCCGCCGACGGCATCGGCGCCGTGCACCGACGCGCCGCCGCCGAGCAGGACCTCGATCCGCTCGACGTCGAGCAGCGAGACCGGAATGTCGCCGTTGTGGTGGCCCGACTGGGCGTCGTTGAGGCGGGCGCCGTTGACCAGCACCAGCGCCTGGCCGAAGCCGGCGCCGCGGATGGCGAAGTCGGCCTGGACGCCGCGCGGCGCCGCGTTCGCGAACCTCCACGCTGGGGACCAGGCGCAGGGCGTCGATCGGCGTCGAGATCGGCAGCCGGGCGATGTCCTGGCGGGTGAGGATGACGAGCGTGCGGCCGAGGCTGCCGAGGGCGTCCGGCGAGACCGAACCGGTGACGACGACCGTCTCGCGGACGTCGGTCGACGCCTGCGAACCCGACGAGGCTCCCGATGCCGCTCCCGATGGTGACGACTGCGCCGCGACCGTGACCGCCGACACGCCGAGGAGGACGGCCACGACGGCGTGGCGCGCCCAAGTCCGTGTTGCACTGATCATTGCGGGCGTAATGTTACCCTGTTCGCCATGCGCGCCATTCGTGTGACGGCCTTCGGCGGACCCGAGGTTCTGACCCTTGCCGAGGTGCCGGATCCGCCCCCGGGACCGGGCCAGGTCCGGGTCCGGATCCAGGCCGCCGGCGTCAACCCCGTCGAGACCTACATCCGCACCGGCACCTACGCCTTCAAGCCGGCGCTGCCGTACACGCCGGGCAGCGACGGCGCCGGCGTCGTCGACGCCGTCGGGGCGGACGTCACCGGCCTCATCCCCGGCGATCGCGTCTACCTGGCCGGTCCGATGAACGCGTCGACGGGCACCTACGCCGAGCTGACGGTGAACGACGCCCGCAACGTCCACACCCTGCCGCCGGCGCTCTCGTTCGCCCAGGGCGCCGCCGTCGGCGTGCCCTGCTCCACCGCCTGGCGCGCGCTCTTCCAGAAGGCCGGCGCCGTCACCGGCGAAACCGTCCTGATCCACGGCGGCAGCGGATCCGTCGGGACCGCCGCGATCCAGCTGGCCCGGGCGGCCGGCCTGACCGTGATCGCGACCGCCGGCAGCGCCAAGGGCCTGGAGCTCGTGACCGCGCTCGGCGCGCACCACGCCATCGATCACTCGCAGCCGAACTACCGCGAGGCCATCAAGGCGGCGGCGCCCCGCGGCCCCGACGTGGTCATCGAGATGCTCGCCAACGTGAACCTGGCCACCGACGCCGAGCTGCTCGCCCCGCGCGGCCGGATCGTCGTCGTCGGCAGCCGCGGCGCGCTCGAGTTCACGCCCCGTCTGCTGATGGCCAAGGAGGCCGTCGTCTACGGGATGACGCTGCCGAACATGACGGCCGACGAGTGGCGGACGGTGAACGCCGGCGTGCAGGCCGCGCTCGCGGACGGCTCGCTCGAGCCGGTGGTCGGCCGCGAGATGCCGCTGGCCGAGGCGCCGCAGTCGCACGAAGCGGTGATGCAGGGCGGCGCCGCCGGAAAGATCGTCCTCGTCCCATGAGCGGCGTCACCCGCCTCTATCTCATTCGCCACGGCGCGACCACGCTCAGCGCCGAGGATCGCTTCGCCGGGGCGGTCGACGTCGACATCTCGGACGAGGGGCGGCGCCAGGCCGAACGGCTCGGCGAGCGGCTCGCCGACGACAAGGTGGTCGCCGTCTACTGCAGCCCGCTGCGCCGCTGCGTCGACACCGCCGGCTTCGTCGCCCGCCCGCACGGCCTCACCCCGATCGTCCGCGACGGGCTGCGCGAGATCGCGCACGGTCGCTGGGAAGGGCTGCGCCGCAACGAAGTGGAGACGCAGTTCGGCGAGGAGTACGCGGCCTGGGAAGCGGATCCGTTCACGTATGCGCCCGAGGGCGGCGAGTCGGGCCTGAACGTCCTCGCCCGCGCCCTGCCGGTGATCCGCGAGATCGTCGTCGCCCATCCGGGCGCCAACGTCGTGGTGGTCTCGCACAAGGCGACCATCCGCCTGCTGATCAGCAGCCTGCTCGGGTTCGACGCGCGCGGCTACCGCGATCGCCTCGATCAGAGCCCGGCCTGCCTCAACATCCTGGACTTCCGCGACACCGTGCGGGCCCGGCTGATGCTGTTCAACGACACGTCGCACTACACCGATCAGCCGACCCGCGCCCGCCACCAGCTCTCGAAGTGGTGGGACGAGTCGCGCCCGGACAGCCCGAACCGATGACCCGCCGGCCCGGCGCGCCGACCCGGACCGGCCGGCGTGCGGTCCTGGCCCGCGCCGCCGGCATCGCCGCCGCCGGCCTCGCCATCGATCAGGCCGGCACGGCCCGCGTCCTCGCGGCCGTGCAGCGGGCCGCGCCGGCGGTCGACTGGCTGTGGTCGGGCGCCATCACGTCGGGGAGCGCGCGCATCCGCGCCCGCGTCACCATCGAGGGGCCGGTGCGGCTCGGCGTCACCCGCGCCGACGGGCGCGACGCCGCCACGCCACGTCTCGTCAATCCGACCGGGCCGCCGTCCACCGACGGCGTCCACACGTTCGACGCCGATGGCCTCGAGCCCGACACCGCCTACCGCTACGCGGTCGAGACCGCGGCCGGCCGGGACGAGCGCGCCGGTCACTTCCGGACCTTCGCCGACGGCCCCTACTCCTTCGCGTTCGCCTTCGGATCGTGCGCCTCGACCGGCTCGAACAACCTGATCTTCGACACCATCCGCCAGCGCCATCCCCACTTCTTCCTGCACCTCGGCGACTTCAACTACGCCAACATCGGCGTCGACGATCCGTGGCGGTTCCGCGACGCCTCGAACCGCGTCCTGCGCTCGCCGCGGCAGTCGGCGCTCTATCGTCGAGGCGCCGATCGTCTACGTCTTCGACGACCACGACTACGGCCGCGACGACTCCGACAGCACGTCGGTGACCAGGGCGGCGGTGCAGCGCGTCTACCGCGAGCGGGTGCCGCACTATCCGCTGCCGCTGTCGGCCGTCCCGCGCGGCGCGGCGCCGGGCACCGGCCTGCTCGGCCCGATCGCGCAGGCCTTCACCGTCGGCCGGGCCAGGATGATCGTCACCGACACGCGCTCGGAACGCACGCCGCAGCGCGCGCCCGACGCCGCCACGCGCACGATGCTCGGCCCCGGCCAGCGCCAGTGGCTGGTCGACGAGCTGACGCGGGCTGCCGACGAGAAGGCCGCGGTGGTCTTCTGGGCCTGCACGGTGCCGTGGATCACCAAGGAGAATCCGCTGAGCGGCCACGGCTGGGAGCCGTACGCGCGCGAGCGCGCCGAGATCGCCGGGACCATCTCGAAGCTGGGATTGACGCAGCGCCTGATCATCCTCAGCGGCGACGCCCACATGGCCGCCATCGACGACGGCACCAACAGCAACTACGTCACCGGCAGCGCCCCGTCGACCAAGGGATTCGTCGTCTTCCACGCCGCCCCGTTCTCGCGCTTCCCCCGATCGAAGGGCGGCCCCTACAGCCACGGCCGCTCGACGCGGAACCACCAGTTCGGCTGGGTCGAGGTGCAGGACACCGGCGGCGACGCGATCACCGTCCGCCTCTCGGCCCGCAACCAGCTGGGTGGCGTGATCCCGGGACTCGAACTGACGGTCACCGCACGCTGACGCGTCTTCGTGCGCGCTCGTGGACGCCCAGTCGGCTATGGGCCCGCTGCGGCCGGGGGCGAATACTGGAAGCCGGTCATCTCGGCGAGACGCGTGAGCGACAGCACTTCCTGCAACCGCTGGTCGCCGATGATCCACGTCGGGTACTGCCTGATGCCGGCCGCCTGGCAGGCCGAGGCCTGGCGCGAGCCCGGACCGCCGGTGCTGCACTCCACATAGGGCAGGCGCCGCGCCGAGGCGCCCGAAGAGTTCCTTCTGCTCGACGCAGTGCGGACACCAGTAGGCGCCGTACATCTTCGCCCCGCGCTGCGACAGATGCAGGGCGAGCGCCCGCGCGAACGGATCCTCGACCGCCGGCGGCTGCCCCAGCACGCCGACGTAATTCAGGTGCAGGAGCGCGATCACCACCGCCGCCGCCGGAGCGGCGCGCAGGAGCAGGCGGCGCCAGGTGAAGCCGGGCATCTCGGCCGGCCGCTGGCTCGTCACCACCGCGAACAGCGCGGTCATGATGGCGAGCGACGTGAGGCAGTACGGGCACGTCGCCCCGAGCAGCGTGATGGACACCGTCGTCAGGTAGACGCTGAACAGCACCCCGATGAACGACACCGTCCACGTCGCGATCCAGCGCCAGCCGGCGCGCCGGCCGAAGGCGAGCGCCGCCAGGGTGGCGTAGGCGAGCAGGCCCCAGACCGCGGTCGGCGCCCCGAGCAGCGTCGCCCATCGGCTGGAGAGCACCGCGTCGCAGCCGCTGTCGATGCCGCAGCCCTGCAGGCCGCTGCCGCTCGACGCCGCCCAGGACAGGTAGGCCGTCAAGACCAGGCCGATCAGGCTGAGGACGAGAACCGGCCAGTTCGGACTGGGCCCCGCGGCCATCGGCGGACGGGGTCGGGTCGGGTGCTGGTCCTTGAGTCGTGCCTTTCGGCCCATGCGGGAAGTCTATCCGCTCCCGCCGATCCGCGCCTCAGGGCGTGCCGCCGGCCTTGACCTTCTCCGGCGGCAGGGTGAGCACGCGGATCGACGACGGACGCTCCGCCGATCGCCAGACGCGCTGCGTCGCGGGCCGGAAGTCGCCGGCCTTCGCCGCCGGGATGTCCATGAAGACCTGCGGGTTGCGATCGATGAGCGGAAACCAGGCGCTCTGCACGTGGACCATCAGCCGGTGCCCGCGGCGGAACGTGTGGGCGACGTCCGGCAGGTCGAACGCGATCGCCGCGGCTGGCCGGGCACGAACGGAAGCGGCCGCTCGAAGCTCTGACGGAACTTGCCGCGAAACGGCTCGCCGCGCACCAGCTGCTGGTAGCCGGTGAGCCGCGCCCCCGAGGCGCCGGTGGGCGCCGTGGCGTCGTCCGGGTAGACGTCGATGACCTTCACCACGAAGTCGGCGTCGGTGCCGGTCGTCGAGACATGCAGCGAGACGTGGATGGGCCCGGCGATCGTCAGGTCCTCGGCCAGCGGCGGCGTCTGGTAGACGAGCACGTCGGCGCGCGTCGCGGCGAAGCGCTGGTCCTCGGTCATGTAGTCGCGGCGCATCCCGGTCCCCGGCTTGGGCACGTACGGCACCGGCTGGCCCGGATCGCTGACGTACTCGTCCGCGGCCTGCATGGCGGCGGCAGCCGGCGCGGCACCGGCGAGCGCGCCGTTCTCGCGCAGGTAGAACGTTCGCGGCGTGGCGTCGGCGGGCGGCCAGGCCGGAAGCGTCCGCCAGGCGTTCTCGCCGGTCACGAAGACCGCCGCCTCGGGCGCGTCGCCCAGCGCGGCGTCGCGCAGATGGTGCGCGAAGAACGGCCGCTCGAACCGGTCGCGATACTCGGCGTTGATCTTGGCCCCGAACGCCAGCGCCCCGAGCCGATCGCCGTCGCCACGCGACCAGCCCCCGTGCGCCCACGGGCCCATCACCAGCCGGCTCGACGTCGTCGGGCTCTGGCCCTCGAGGGCCCGGTAGATGCGCAGCGGCCCGGCCAGATCCTCGGCGTCGAACCAGCCGCCGACCGTCAGCACCGCCGGCGTCACGTCCCGCAGGTGCGGCGCGATCGCCCGCGCCTTCCAGAACGCGTCGTAGGTGGGATGGGCGAGGTTGTCTTCCCAATAGGTATTGCCGGGAGGAAAGCGCGCCGCACTCCCCTCCTTCAGACCACCGAGACCGAGATAGAAGGCGTAGCCGTCCTGGGTGCCGAAGCTGAACGACGGGCTGTCGTCCTTCTCGGACGGCGCGCCACGACGCGGGAAGAAGTTGGTATAGAAGCTGAAGTTGGCGGCCAGCATGAACGCGCCGTTGTGGTACGAGTCGTCGCCCAGGTAGAGGTCGGCGATCGGGGCCTGCGGGGAGACGGCTTTCAGGGCGGGATGCGCGCGCGGCAGCGCCGCGGCGGCGTAGAAGCCGGCGTACGAGCACGCCGTACATGCCGACGCGCCCGTTGTGGCGGAGGTCGCTCTTCAGCAGCCAGGCGATCGTGTCGTAGGTGTCGGTGCTCTCGTCGACGTCGGTCGGCCCCGGCGCCGTCAGCGTCGGCCGCATCTCGACGAACTCGCCGCCGGAGCGGAACCGGCCGCGGACGTCCTGGTAGACGAAGATGTAGCCGTCGCTGCTGTACGCCGCCGACGGCCCGAGCGACGCGCGGAAGGTGTCCGGGCCGTACGGGCCGATGCCGTAGGGCGAGCGCGTCAGCAGGATCGGCGCCGGGCGGCTCGTGTCGATCGGCGCGTAGACGATCGTGAACAGCGTGACGCCGTCGCGCATCGGGATGGCGACCTCCTGCTTGGTATAGCGCGCCCGCAGGTCGGCGGACCGGTCGGCCTCCTGTCCCGCCCCGACCACCGACATCACGCTCACCGCCACCGCCAGCAGCACCACTCGAGTCATCCCCGACAGCTTACAATTTCACGGTGGCGCCGCCGTCCCTGGCCGCACTCGTCAACGTCGTCGGCTTCCTGCTGGGCACGGCGCTCTACGGGCTGCTGCTCGGCACGGTGCTGCGCACCGGCGCCGCCTCGGCCTCGCCGAGCGGCGCGCCGGCGCCGTCGCGGCTCCTGCTGCTGACCGGCCTGCTCGGCCTGACCTGGAACCTCGGCTCGCTGTGGATCCAGATCGTCGATCCCGGGCTGCTGGCGTTCTCGACGCGCGGGATCTACGGCGCCGCGGTCAGCGCCCTCGGCTTCCTGCCGGCGGTGGTGGTCCACTCGGTCCTGGCGCCGATCCCGGCGTCCGCCGCGCCGCGGGCCGCGGCGCGGCCCGGCATCGGCTGGATCGCCGAGCGCCTACGGGCTCAGCGCCACCGCCGCCCTCGTCGAGGCGATCGCCGCCGGCTCCGGATCGCCGCTGCCGGCGCCGGCCGGGCTGTGGCTGCTCACCGGCGGGTTCGTCGCCCTGGTCGCCGGCCTGCTGCTGCGGGCCCCGGCCGTCAGCCGCGAAGGTCGCCCGTTGTGGGTCCTGCCGCTTGTCGATCTTCGCCGTGTCCGCGCTCCATCTCGGCCAGCACACCGGCCGTGAGTCCTGGCCCACGGAGCTCGTCGGCCACCACGCGTCGCTGCCGCTGGCCGTCGCCATCCTGCTGCGCGACTACCGCTTCGCCCTCGCCGACATCTTCCTGAAGCGGGCCCTGGCGCTGACGCTGGTCGTCGTCGCCGTCGCCACCGTCCATGTGACGATCGGCCTGCGCTGGCTGCCGGCCGCGGACGTCGCGGTGACGACGTACCTGCTCGTCCTGGTGCTCGCCGCGGTGCTGCTGCAGGAGCCGGCCCGCGCCTTTGGCGCCTGGGTCGTCGACACCGTCGTGCTGCGGCGGCCCGACACCTCCGCCGTGGTGCGCGCCGTCGAAGAGGAGCTGGCCGGCGTCAGCGAGCCGGCCGCCATCCCCGCGATTGCTGCCGCACGCCTCGGCGCCGCCCTCGACGCCGCGTGGATCGAAGCGCGCGAGGTCGTCGACGCCGTGCGGCCGCGCGACCTCGGCGCCCGCGTCCTGGCCGGCGCGGACGCCGCGCGCTTCATCGCCTCGACCCGCACCCGGCGGCTCGACGGCACCGATCCCGACGCGCCGCCGCGCTCGCCCCTCGCCGCGATCGTCGCCGTGCCCACCGTCGACGCGCCGCTGCACGTGTGGTGCGTCGGTCCGCTGACCGGCGGCCGGCGCTGGCTCTCCGACGACGTCGCGCTGGCCGAATCGGTCGCCTTCCTCACCGCTCGCCGTCTCGACGCGCTGCGGGTTGCCGACGAGCGCTACGCCGCGGCGCTCCGGGAACGGCAAATCGGCCAGCTCGCCACCGAGGCCGAGCTGCGCGCGCTGCGCGCCCAGCTCAACCCGCACTTCCTCTTCAACGCGCTCACCACCATCGGCTACCTGATCCAGGTCGCGCCGGGCAAGGCGCAGAGCACGCTTGATGCGGCTCACCAGCCTGCTCCGCGGCGTGCTGCGTCGCAGCACCACCGAGTTCTCCCGCCTCGGCGACGAGATCGCGCTCGTGCAGGCCTACCTGGAGATCGAGGAGGCGCGCTTCGAGGAGCGCCTTCGCGTCCGCCTGGCCGTCGACGCCGCGCTGCACGACGTCATGATCCCGTCGCTGCTCCTCCAGCCGCTGGTCGAGAACGCGGTCAAGCACGGCATCGCGCCGCTCGCCGCCGGCGGCGAGGTCGAGGTCCGGGCCAGCCTCGCCGATCCGCGTCCCGACGGACACGCCGTGCTCTCCGTCACCGTCCGCGACTCCGGCGTCGGCCACACCGCCTCGACGCCCTTCGACCCGCCCGGCGAAGGGCTCGGCCTCGCCAACGTCGGCCAGCGGCTGCGCGCCCACTTCGGCGACGACGCCTCGCTGACCATCGACGGGACGCCAGGCGTCGGCACGGTCGTCCGCCTGACGCTGCCGGTGCGGGCGCCGCGACTCGACCTCGCCGCCTCGGCCCCCCCGCGGAGGCCGGAATGAGCGCCGTGCCGCTGCGCGTCGTGATCGCCGACGACGAGCGCCCGGCCCGGCTCGCCCTCGCCGGGCTGGTGGCGAGCTGTCCCGACGTGACGATCGTCGGCGAAGCGGCCAACGGCGCCGAGGCCATCGCCCTGATCGAGCGCGAGCGTCCCGACCTGGCGCTGCTCGATCTGCAGATGCCCGAAGTCGACGGGCTCGGCGTGGTGCGCCTCGTCCAGCCCGACTGCCTGCCGCTCGTCGCCTTCGTCACCGCCTTCGACGAATTCGCCGTCCAGGCCTTCGAGCTGAACGCCATCGACTACCTGCTCAAGCCGGTCGAACCGGCTCGCCTCACCGCGACGCTGGCGCGCGCCCGCGAGCGCCTCGACGGCCCGGCGCCGCGGTCCGACGGCGATCGCGTCCGCGCCGCGGCCGATGCCATCGAGCAGCGGCAGACGACCCGCCTCACCCGCATTCCGGTCCGCCGCCGCGACGACATCGTGCTGCTGCCGATCGGCCAGGTCGCGTCCTTCGTCGCCGACGGCGAACTGGTCCACGTGGCCACGCTCAAGGGCGAGCGCTTCGTGATCACGCACGCCCTGAAGGACATCGAATCGCGACTCGATCCGGCGCGCTGGGTGCGGCTGGAACGCGGCGCCATCGTCGCCCTCGACGCCATCGCCAAGGTCAGCCCGCTGCCGGGCGGCACCTACCTCGTCGCGCTGAGCAACGGCCAGGAGGTCCGCGCCAGCCGCCTCCACTCGCGCGTCCTGCGCGACCAGTATCTGCGGCTCTGACGACGCGCCGCACCGTCGCTCTCGCCGCAGTCGACGCCGTCCATGCGCTGCGCGGTCCTCCGCGCTCCGAGCGCTGACGTCAGACGCCGCAGATGCGGTGCGGGTGCGTCCTTCGCGCGCCCCCGGCGCCGTCGTGCTGGCGAGCCTCCGCGCGTCTTGCGGGACGTCGCCGAACGCGGCTCCGCCAGTCGGCTTGCTCTAGTCGACTGGCGGCTTCCGCAGCGTCGAGCGCGTGAAGCGTGCGTCAGCGGCGTCTCTCCACGATGATGAGGTCGAGGCGACGTCTTCACCGCGACTTCGTCGAGCGCGCTCGACGACGCTTCGCCGCGGCCGACTTCGGCGCGAACTGCTCGCGCATCAGCGCGTTGACCTGCTCCGACTGCCCGCGCGGGATGCTGAGCGAGCCCCAGCGAGCGCCGGCGACGTGCTTGGCGAGGATGCACGATCTGGCCGACGTGGCTCGCGGTGTGCGCCAGCGATCGCAGGGCGGCGCGGGTCACGGTGTGCGGCTCCGAGCGGATCAGCACGGTGCGGCCCAGGTCGGCCGGCTCCATCCGATCGAGCGTCTCGAGAAAGCAGCCCCAGCCGGCGTCCCAGCGTGTCATCAGCAGCGGACGCGTGTCGTCGGGCTCCAGCTCGAACTCGCGATCGCGCTGGCGGTCCGGCTTCTCGCCGTCCGTGGCGTAGACGTTCGTCCAACGCGACCGCAGGTTGCTGGCAACGTGCTTGACGATCAGCGCCAGACAATTCGACTCGGCGTCCAACCGGAAGACGAAGCCGGCGTCGTCGACCTGGGCGAGGGCCTGATCGGCGAGATCCTTGTAGCGCCGCGCTTCGCCGCGCAGCTCGTCGATGAAGAGGGCGTCATGTGCGAGCGGCTCGGGCATGGCCCAGTATGCCCTCGCGACACGCCGCCGGCCAGCCGGGCATCTCGGGATCGGAGGTACACTGAGACGACCATGTGGTTCGATTCGCGCAAGCTCAAGCTGCCGACCGACGCCGACGCCCTGCCCGGGCGGAGCACGGCGATGAAGGTGCCGGCGGCCCATCACGTGACGGGCGCGCCGCTCGAGCCGCCCTTCCCGGCCGGCGCCGAAATCGTGCTCTTCGGCATGGGTTGTTTCTGGGGCGCCGAGCGCAAGTTCTGGACGATCGCCGGCGTGCTCTCGACGGCAGTCGGCTACGCCGGCGGCCTGACGCCCAACCCGACCTACGAGGAAGTGTGCTCGGGCGGCACGGGCCACACCGAAGTCGTCCAGGTCGTCTTCGACCCGGCCGTGGTGTCGTTCACGACGCTGCTGCGGACGTTCTGGGAGAATCACGATCCGACGCACGGCATGCGTCAGGGCAACGACGTCGGCACGCAGTACCGCTCGGCGATTTTCGCGACCACGCCGGCCCAGCTCGCCGAAGCCAGGGCTTCGAAGGACACCTACCAGCGGGCGCTGTTCGCCGCCGGTCACGGCGCGATCACCACCGATGTCGCCGGCGCGCCGACGTTCTACTACGCCGAGAGCTACCACCAGCAGTACCTGTCGAGGAACCCACGGGGCTACTGCGGCATCGGCGGTACGGGCGTGTCGTGCCCGGTTGGCGTGTCGGCCGTCGGCGGGGGCGCGTGAGCGTCGCCACCACCATCCTGCTCGATCGCCTGTCGGCGCTCGTCGAGCTGTTCAATCGCGGCAGCCTCGATCTGCCGGACGGCGTCCTGACGCACGACACGTCGTTCAGCCTGAACGGCGTCGCCTATGACGCCGCGCTCGGCCGGCCGGCCAACGATCCCCTGGCGAGGCTCGTCGGGCGCGGTCCCGGCGGCTATCGCTTCCTGCTGAAGGCGCTGCGCTTCGCGCTGCGGGACGCGCGGCTGACGATCGGCGCGCTCGAGCGCACCAGCCTCGACACCGGCTGCCGTCTGGCGGGTGGCGGCCAGCTCGCGGGCTCCCTGCGCGGCGCCAGCGAGGCGTTCGCGGCCGACGTCGGCCTGGCGTTCACCTTCGACGACATCGGCCGGCTGGTCGCCATCGACACGCAGCTCGATGCGATCGCGATGGCGAGCATCCAGGCGGCCCGGCAGGCCGAGGTCACCGCGTGACGCGGCGCCGACCTGCGCCGCTGACGTGGTGCGGCGCGCTCGCGCTGGCTGGCATGTGCGCCGTCGCGGTGCCGCAGGCGCAGACCCCGGCTGTCGTGCCTCCGCCGACGCCGGCGGAGGCCGCCGCCGCGACGCCGACCGTGCCGACGCCGACGCCGCCGCCGCACGACCCGGCGTTCGCGGCCTGGCTCGCGACGCTGCGCGGCAGACGCCCTCGCCGCCGGCCTCCGGCCGGACACCGTCGATACGGCGCTGGCGACCATCGTCGCGCAGCCGGTGGTGCTCGAGCGCGATCGCAGCCAGGCCGAGTTCACGCTGACGCTCGGCCAGTACGTCGATCGGCGGCTGACGCCGGCGCTGCTGCGCCTCGCCCGGCAGCACGCGCAGCGCCAACAGCCGCTCCTGGCGCGCGTCGAGCGCGCGCACAAGGTCCCGAAGTCCATCGTGGTCGCGGTGTGGGGGCTCGAGTCGAACTTCGGCCGCTTCGCCGGGGTGCGGCCGACGGTGCCGGTGCTGGCGACCCTGGCCTACGACGGCCGCCGCGCCGCCCTCTTCCGCGGCGAGCTGCTCAGCGCGCTACGGATCCTCGACCGCGGCGACATCGAGCTGGACCGGCTGAAGGGATCGTGGGCCGGGGCCATGGGACAGCCGCAGTTCCTGCCCTCGAGCTACCTGAAATTCGCGCAGGACTTCGACGGCGACGGCCGGCGGGACATCTGGACGTCGCTGCCCGACGTGTTCGCCTCGATCGCCGTCTACATGGCGTCGAACGGCTGGACGCCGGGCGAGACGTGGGGCCGGCGCGTGAAGCTGCCGGCCGATTTCGACACCCGGCTGGGCGCCAAGGCGCCGCTGCGCAGCGAGGGTTGCCGCGCCGTCCGCCAGCTCACCGAGCCGATGCTCCTGAGCGAGTGGGCCGCGCTGGGCGTGCGGACCGCGAAGGGCACGCCGCTGCCGAAGGCGCAGGTGGCGGCCTCGCTCCTGCGCGTCGACCAGGAGACGTTCCTCGTCTACCGCAACTACGAGACGCTGCTCACCTACAACTGCGCCCACTCCTATGCGGTCGCCGTGGGCCTGCTGTCGGATCGGCTGGACGGCCGCCTCGAGAGCTGGCCGGCCGCCACGAAGAAGGCGAAGCCGGCGCGGACGCCGAAGCGCCCGCCGGCGCGGCCGCGGCCCCGCCGTCGCTGACACGCGCGTCCGTCATCGCGTCGGTGTCTTGCGCGGCGGCACGCGCGGCGGCGGCGGCGCCAGGGTCTTCAGCAACTGGATCTGGCCGGCGTGATACAGGTCGTGCGCCGCGGCGCCGCGGATCGTCCACGCCAGCGGCTTGCCAGCAGCGGTGCGCGCCAGCTGCGACGCGTCGAGCGCGGCGACCACCGCCCGCAACTGGCGGTGCTGATCGGCCAGCAGTTCGAGGTCGGCCTCCCAGAGGTCCGACGTGAAGGGCCCCTCGCGGGGATAGAAGTTGGTTCCCGCCAGCGGGAAGCCGCCACGCGGCGCGCCGCTCACCCGCTTGCGCACGACGTACTTCCAGTAGGCGGCGTGGACGACCAGCTCCCAGGCGTTGTGACGGCCGGGCCCCGGCCGCCACGTCAGCTGATGCGGCTCGATCGTGCGCACGGCGCCGCGGAGGTTGGTGCCGTGCCAGGAGCGGCGATCGTAGGCTTCGTCGAGGAGCGCCAGCAGTCCGGGCACGCCCGCCTCGTTCACCGAGCCGCCCCGTTCGTCGCCAAGGGACGAGGGCGCGCCGGCTTCGCGCACCTGACTTGGCGGCGACCGCCACCACCGTCGCCCTGACGCGTGACCGAGTCGGCATCCGCGCAGGCTATCAGACGCCGAGGCGGCCGCGGAACCCGCCCAGCGTCATCTGCCCGAAGATGATCGCCGCCCGCCACGGCGACAGCGGCGCCCCCGCGACGCGGACACGACCGGCGCGGATGGCGGCGCAGATGGCATCCGCCGCCTCGGCGTCGGACATCGCGTCGGTCACCTCGACGTCGACCTCGCTCCAGGTGCGACCGAGCTGCGTGAGGCGATGGACGTCGCCGTTGCCCACCAACGGCCGGCCGTGCGCGGCGGCCCAGGCGATGGCGGCGCGGTTCCAGTCGAGGGCGCGGACGTGCAGCGCGTTCACCTCGATGGCGTCCCACAACGCCCCGTAGGCGTCGAGCCGCCGCCGGCCGAGCGCGGTCCCGATGGGATAGCACGGATGCGGCGCGACGATCAGGCCGTGCGGGTGCGCCGCCTTCAGCGCGGCGAGGTCCTCGAGTCGCCGCACCGCCAGGGTGGCCGCGGCCGGGAAATTGATCAGCAGGACGTGAGCGCCCTCGATGGTCCGCTCGATGCCCGGCAGCAGGCGCAGGCTGTGGCCGCGCGCGAACGCGGCAGTGCGGCGCCGGATCGAAGGCGGCGTCGTGCAGGGTGATCGCCAGCGCGCCGTAGCCGCGGGCCGCGGCGCCGGCAATCAAGGCTTCGGCGCTGTACGGGATCCGATCCTCGGGATCGTCGGACGTGTGCGCATGCAGCTCGACGCGGATCATCGGCCCGGCGGCGACACGGCGTCGTCGCGGCGGATGCGGACGGCGACGTCCTCGGCCCACGGCGGCATCGTCAGCCGCGCCGTGCCGCCGGGTGCGGATGGTCACGCCGCGCATCGATTCGCCGGTCACCGGATTGAGCCACGACACCGCCCACGGCCCGCGCTCGAGCGTGATGTCGAGCGCGCCCGCCGGCGCGAAGGGGTTGGTCCGGCGGCGTGGCCCGCTCGAGCCGAAGTCGTGGTCGACGGGCGCGGTCGACGTCGCGAACCAGGCGTCGCGCAGCTCCACCGCGCGGAAGTAGGTGACGGCCAGCCCCGCGGCGCCCTCCGGCCGGACTGGCGCCAGGCGCTGGCCGGAATCGTCTCGCGGACGCCGTCGGGCCGCGTCCACGCCAGCCGCATCACGCCAGTGCCGCCGCTGTAGAAGTACTCGCGACGATCGGCTGCCCACGCGGCCGGCTGCCCGTCGCGGTTCAGCGCCACGGCACCGTGTCGGTCTTCGTCGCGTGGGTCGGTCCAGTCCTCGTAGACGACCCGATCGCCGATCCGCACGCGGGCGCCGTCGTTCGACGTCACGTGGATCTGATAGGTGCCGGTGGCCGGCGGCACGAGCCGCCCGTCCAGCGCGCCGAGAACGCCGCCGCGGTCGTCTGCCGCCGCAGGTAGACGCCGTAGGCGCGTCCGGGATCGGCCAGCACCTGGGCCGAGCCGCCGTCCGGCACGCCGGCCGTCACGCGGCCCGGCTCGGGCCGGAGCCGCACGAGATCGAAGCCGTCGATGAACTGCGCGCAGGAGCCGAGCTGACGCCGCAGGGTCGGCCCGCCGCCACCGGGCTGCGTCGGCGGAAACGCGAACGTCCCGTCCTCGTGCCCGACCGTGAACGAGTAGTCGAGGTGGTTGAAGAGGCCGCCGCCGGCCAGGATGAAGTCCCAGCCTTCCGTCCGATAGGCGGCGTCGCCGGTGCCGCGGAAGCCGGTCTCGTTGTCGCCGATCAGCCGCCGGTGGTGCGCGTTCGCGGCGATCGTGTCGGGCGGCGTCGCGTAGTGGAAGTTGAAGATCGAGATGGCCGGATGCGGGTCGACGACGCGCCGGCCCTGGTTGGCGACGTTCTGCGACAGCAGCACCGGCTGCGGCAGCTTGGCCACGGCGTCGGCCACCACGGTCGTCATGTGCCGCTCCCAGGCCTCGGGCACCTTGCGTCGCGTACGGCTCGTTGCAGATCTCGAGGTAGACGTTGTCGAAGCCGGCGACGGCGGCGACGAGATGGCGCGCGACCGCTTCCTGCACGGCGAGCAGCGGACCGCTCCTGTCGAGCGTCAGCACGTCGTCCGGCGCGATCGGCCGGCGAACCCGTTGACGTTGTTGGCCGGGTTCATCGGGCTGACCGCCCACATCGACTCCTCGTAGAGCGGACAGAACAGCACCAGCTCGACGATGATTCCGCGCGACGACGCCTCCTTCAGCACGTCGCGCAGCCGCGCCACGTAGGCCTCGTCGAAGCGCGTGAGGTCGAACTTGGCGCCGCCGTCCGCGTAGCCGTCGGTGGTGCTCCGCGCCCATGGACTGATGAAGCGTCCGCGGGCCGGATCGAGCGTGTTCGAGGCGATGCCGAAGTTGCCGCCGCGTCTCGACGTAGGTGCCGGCGAAGATGCGCGTGCCGTTCAGGCCGTCCGCCTTGAGCGCGTCGAAATAGCGACGGTAGTCGAAGTCGAGGTTGAGGAGGGCGCCGTAGTGCTCGCCCGACGTGATGACGACCGTCGGCTTGCCTTGGAAGAGGAAGTAGCGCGGGTTGTCCGGATGGAGCCGCAGCGTCTGCGCGGCGCCGGGGGCGGCCGCCAGCAGGGTCAGGAGGAACGCGACGCCGCGTGTCGGGCGCGTCACGCGCTTCGGCGCCCGCTGCGCCTTGAGCTCCGCCAGCTTCTTCGCCAGGTAGGCCTCGTACTCCTTCTTCAGCGCCGGATCGCGGGGCGATCCGTAGATCTCCTGCGACTTGTACTTGCCCTCGTCGAACTTCTGCTTCGTCCACTCGTCGTGGATGTGCGTCTCGTCGGCGCGATCGAGCACCGCCTGCACGAGGGACGGCGGAATGAAGTAGACGCCTTCCCGATCGCCGAAGACCAGGTCGCCGGGATTGACCGTCGCCTCGCCGATGCGCACCGGGATGTTGAAGCCGGTCAGCATCACTTCGCGCACCGGCGTCGGGTGCGCGTGACGGAAGTAGGCCGGCATCGGCATCGTCGCCAGGCCTTCGAGATCGCGGACCGATCCGTCGACGACGAGCCCGCCGCTCTTCGTCGCCTTCATGATGTAGTAGAAGAGATTGTCGCCGACGACCGTGCCCTCGGCGCCCTTGCCGAACAGATCGGCGACGAACACGTCCCCCGGCTGCAGCTGATCGATCGCGTACTGGTGCGTGTACGACTGGATGCCCGACTTGGTGGCGTTGGCCGTCAGCGCGCCCATGATGTCGGGCCGCGTCGGCATGAACTGGGCGGTGAAGGCCCGGCCGACCAGCTTGGTGCCGGGATGCAGCACCTGGAAACCGTCGGCCCACTGGTTGCGGTAGTTCTTCCCCGGCAGCACGGCCCAGACTTCCTCGGCCGACAAGCCCTTGGCCCGCTCGATCAGATCGTCGGGTACCTTGGGCCGCCCGTCGGGGAATCGCTCGAACGGGTTGTCCGGGGTGATCTCGATGAGCTGTTCGCGCGTCAGCTTGAACAGCTGCGCGTGCACCGTCGCCGTCAGCAGCAGGGCCGCGCCGGCGGCCGCCGCCAGCCGCCACGCGGTCCGTCGAACCGAACCAGTCATGCGTACTCCAGGGCTGTGGGACGTGTCCCGACGGGCCGGAGCTTAGCATCGTTCGGACGGTCGCCATCCGCCCGCGCCGGCGATCGCTAGCGGAGGCAGTAGAGCTTCGTCAGCGTGCGGACATACAGGCGATCGCCGGCCGCGGCCGGCGAGGCAAGCACCATCTCACCGAGCCGGTTGTGCGCCAGCTCGTCATAGCGATCGCCGGCCCCCAGCACGAAGACGTCGCCGTCCTCGCTGGCCACGTAGACGCGGCCACCGCTGGCGATCGGCGAGCTCGAGAAGGTGTGCCCGCCGCCGCCGATGCGCGCCTTGTAGACCTCGGCGCCGCTCGCCGCGTCGGCCACCTGCAGCACGCCGTTGTCGTTCACCGCGTAGATGCGCCCGCGGTAGGCCAGCGGCGACGGCGTGTAGCCGGTGAAGCGCGGCAGCGACCAGACGATCGAGGCGTTCGTCGTCTCGCCGTCCTTCAGGGTGATGTCGCCGGCGGCGCCGGGCCGCACCGCGAACAGCGGCCGGTTGGCCTCGCCCTGCGATCCCGATCCGACGTAGAGCAGGCCGCCGGAGACGATCGGGCTCGGCGTCGACTGGCGGAAGCCCTTGGCCCGCCACAGCTCCTTGCCGTCGAGGCCGTAGCTGATGACGAAGCCGCGGCCGATGGTGACGATCTCGGTGCGCTTCTCGTGCGTCCAGATCAACGGCGTCGCCCAGCCGGAGGCGAGGCGTGAATCGAGGTCGGTGCGCTTGACCGACCAGATGTCCTTGCCGGTCTTGGCGTCGAGGGCGACGAAGAACGACTCGCCGTCGTTGTCGTGCAGCTGGTAGACGCGCCCGTCGTGGACGACCGGCGACGACGCCGTCCCGAAGTCCAGGTAGATCGGCTGCGGCTTCCACGTCCGCGACCAGAGCAGCGTGCCGTCGAGGGTGTAGCAGAAGACGCCGACGTTGCCGCCGAACGACGCGTAGAGCCGCTCGCCGTCGGTCGCCGGCGTCTCGGACGCGTAGGTGTTCTTGCGGTGGCGGCCGCCGGGCGGCGGGCCGCGATGCGCCTCGCGCTGCCAGGCGACCTTGCCCGTCCTGGCGTCGAGCGCCGCGACGACGTAGCTGATCTCGCCGGACTCGCTCGCCAGCTCGATGTCGCGATCGACCAGCTTCTTGACGATGTCGGCCTCGGACAGGCCCTGCTTCTCGAGCTCGGCGGCGTAGTCGTTGCCGAAGATGCCCTTGCCGGGCGCCTTGAAGGCGTTGGTGTTGACCGCCGACGTCACGAACACGCGGTCGCCCCAGACGATCGGCGACGACCAGCCGCGGCCCGGCAGATCGGCGGTCCAGGCGACGTGCTCGGTCGTCGACCAGGTGACCGGCAGCGTCGCGTCGTCGGCGACGCCGGCCCCGTTGGGGCCGCGGAACTGCGGCCACGGCGCCGGCGGCGCCGCGGCGAGGGTCGTCCCGAGGAGGCGCCGCGAGGAGCAGGCCGAGCCAGGTGCGCATGCCGGATGCTACCGCCGAAGGGCGCCGGCAGCGGCCGCGGTTCGTCACAAGCCGTGTCGGCGGCCGGTGCCGCGGTCGGCAGCGGCGCGTAAACCTTTCGCCGGCGCCGGCGCGTAACAACTCGCCATGAGCCTTCCTGCAGGACCTGCGGTTCGCGCTGCGCCTGCTGGCCAAGGATCGCTGGTTCAGCGCCGTGGCCATCACCGCGCTCGCCCTGGGCATCGGCGTCAACGCGACGGTGTTCACGCTGGTCAACGCCGTGCTGATCCGCGGCCTGCCCTTCCCCGAGGCGCATCGGCTCTACGTGCTGGGCGTGAAGCGGGCGACGTCGACGCGACGGCGGCGAGCCGATCTCCCGGCCCGATCTGCTGGACTGGCGGCGGGCCGCGCACATCCTATGAAGGCCTGGCCGCCTTCGTCCGCTCGTCGATGACGGTCAGCGACGCGCGCATCGGCGCCGGAGGAGACGTCCGGTGTCTGGGTCACCGCCAACACCTTCGACCTGCTGCGCCAGCCCATGTTCATCGGCCGCGGCCTTCGCCAGGGCGACGACGAGCCGGGCGCCGAGCGCGTCGTCGATGCTCGGGCATGCGCTGTGGCAGTCGCGCTACCGCGGCGATCGCGGCGTGCTGGGCCTGCCCCTGCGCGTCAACGGCGAGCCGGCCACGGTCATCGGCGTGATGCCGCCGGGGATCAAGTTCCCGACCAACGCCGAGGTCTGGGTCTCGGCGATTCCGACGCCCGGAGCAAGTGCGCCGACGGGACATCCGCAACCTCACTGTCTTCGGTCGGCTGAAGCCCGGCGCGACGGCGGGCACGGCGCGCGCCGAGCTCGACGGCATCGTCAAGCGGATCGCCGCCGCCCATCCGGCCAGTCGAACAAGGAGCTGACCGTCGGCGTGCTCCAGACGTTCAACGAGCGCTTCAACGCCGGCCCGGTCCGCGATCGTGTTCCTGACGCTGATGGGCGCGGTCGGCTTCGTGCTGCTGATCGCCTGCGCCAACGTCGCCAACCTGCTGCTGTCGCGCTCGACGGCGCGGGCCCGCGAGGTCGCGGTCCGCTATGCGATGGGGGCGACCCGCTGGCGCGTGGTGCGGCAGTTGATGGTCGAGAGCCTGCTGCTCGCCTCGGCCGGCGGCGTCCTCGGGCTCGGCATCGCCGTCGTCGGCACGCGGCTCTTCGACCGCGCCGTCGCCGACGTCGGCAAGCCGTACTGGATCCAGTTCACCATCGACGGCATCGTCATCGCCTACCTGGTCGGCGATCTGCGTCGTCACCAGCCTCGTCTTCGGCCTGGCGCCGGCGCTGCAGGTCGCCCGCACCTCGGTCGGCTCGATCCTCAAGCAGGGCGGACGCGGCAGCACCGGCTCGCGGCAGATGCGCGGCTTCTCGTCGGCGCTGGTCGTCCTCGAGCTGGCGCTTGACGCTGGTGCTGCTGGTCGGCGCCGGCCTGATGGCGCGCAGCTTCATGGCCCTGAACGCCATCGACATGGGCATCAAGTCCGATCACCTGATCGCCATGCGGGTGAACCTGCCGCGGGCCACCTACCCGCACGCCCGAGCGTCGCGGGCGCAGTTCTTCGAGCGGCTCACGCCGCGCCTGGCCAGCCTGCCCGGCGCCGACAACGCCGCGGTGTCGACCAGCATGCCGCCGTTCGGGCTGTGGGGCCGCGAGGTGCTGATCGACGGCCGCGCCGACGCCGGCCGCGGCAAGCGGCCTGAGCTCGGGCTTCGTCGCGGTCAGCCCGTCGTTCTTCGAGACGGTCGGCGCGCCGGTGCGTCCGCGGGCGGGCCTTCGACGGCCGTGACGGCGCCACGGGCGGCGAGGTCGCGATCGTCAACCAGCGCTTCGCCGCGCGGCACTTTCCCGGCGAGGATCCGCATCGGCCGGCGCATCCGCTTCCCGGACGAGGATCCGGACGACGACACCCCGTGGACTGACGATCGTCGGCGTCAGCGCCGACATCCGTCACGGCAACCCGCGCGAGCGCGACATCCCCGACGTCGCCTACATCCCGGTGCGGCAGCTCGGCCCCTCCGGCGCCACGGTGATCCTGCGCAGCCGCCTCGAGCCCGGCGACCATCGTCGGCGTCGGTGCGGCGCGAGGTGCAGCTCGCTCGATCCGGATCAGGCGGTCGGCAATCCGCAGACCGTCGACCAGATGCTGACCCAGTCGGCCTGGCCGTTCCGCGTCTTCGGCACCGCCTTCGCCATCCTCGCGCTGATCGCGCTGACGCTGGCGTCGGTCGGGCTCTACGCCGTGATCGCCTACTCGGTCTCGACACGGACGCAGGAGATCGGCGTGCGGATGGCGCTCGGCGCCGGCCGCGGCAACGTCGGCTGGCTGGTGCTGCGGCGCGGACTCTGGCAGCTGGCCATCGGCCTGGTCCTCGGCCTGGGCGGCGCCTGGGCGGTCGGCAAGTTCGTCCTCGCCGGCATCGTCGGCGCAGATCTCCGGCACCGATCCGCTGATCTTCGTCGGCGTGCCGGTCCTGCTCTCGCCTGCGTCGCCGCTGCGCCGCCTGCGCTGGATCCCGGCGCCACGCCGCCGGCCGCCGCGCCTCGATCCGCCGGTCGAAGCGCTGCGCGGCAGGCGCAGTACGCCGGCGCGCCGCACGCCCGGCGCGCCGGCGCCACGGCGGGCCTGATGTCCTGGCCACGGCAACGCGGCCGACCAGGGGATCGACGACGCGCGACGCGCGATAGGCCGGCAGCCAGGCCGCCAGCGCGGGCCGACCGCGGCCAGCGATGGGCGCCGATCGGGCCGCCGCGAACGTCGACGGATCCGCCGGCGACAGGCCGTAGAGGCGGCTGGCGATGAGCTGCACCGCGCCGGCCGACAGCGCGCCGCCGAGCATCAGCCCGGCCAGCAGCAGCCACCGGTCTCGCGCAGGATCATCGCCATCAGCGCGCCATGGCCGGCGCCGAGCGCCTTGCGGAGGCCGATCTCCTGCGTCCGCCGCGCCACGCCGTAGGAGAGCACGCCGTAGAGGCCGATGGCCGCGAGCAGCGCCGGCGACGACGCCGAAGGCGATCGACAGCTGGGCCATCATCCGGTCCTGCCGATCCGCCGCGCGATCGACTCGTCGACCGCGCCGGCCCGCGTGATCGTCATGCGCGGCTCGGCCTGCTGGATGACGCGCCGGACGTCGGCGAGCACGGCGGCGCCGTCACCGCGTGGCCGCACGATGAGCACGGCGCTGCCGATCGACGACGCCGGCTGCGTCATCGGCGTGTAGAACCGGTGCTCGATCGCGCCGCGCAGGCGGCCCTGGCGCGAATCGCCGACGACGCCCACGATCTCGTAGGTGTTGCGCTGCTCGGCGTAGCGCTGGGTGAGGTGCAGGCCGATCGGGTTGCGGCCGGCGAAGAAGCTGCGGGCGAACGTCTCGTTGATGACGGCGACCTTGGCGCCGCCGGCGCGATCCGGATTCGATGATCTCGCGGCCCGCGATCACCGGGCACGCCGAGCGTCGTGAAGTAGCCGGGGCCGACGGCGTCGTAGCGCGACCCACGGTCGGCGTTGCCGTTGCCCGCGCGTGTAGCCCTCGACCTCGATCGTCGTCGCCGTTGTCCGAGCCGTTGAACAGGCCGTTGTTCGAGAACGCCGCCGCAGGCGATGCCGGGCACGGCGCGGACGCGCGCCAGCAGACCCCGACAGCGCCTCCGACTGGCGGGCCGGCTCGTAGCCGGCCGCGTCCGCGTCGAGGCGCACCGTCAGCAGGCCCTCGCGCGCGTAGCCGAGATCGATGTGCTGCAGGTTGATCAGCGTCCGCGCCAGCAGACCGGCGCCGACCAGCAGCGGCAGCGACAGGGCCAGCTGGCCGACCACGACGGCGCGGCCGACGCGCAGCCAGGCCGCCGACCCGGCGATGCCGCGGCCCTGATCGCGCAATCCGGTCGCCATCGGCGTCTTGGTGACGCGCAGCGCCGGCAGCACGCCGAGCGCGAGCCCGGCGAGGATCGTGACGGCGACGATGAAGCGCCGACACGCGCCAGTCGACCGCGACGGGCAGCGCCACCGCGTCCGGCAGCAGGCGCAGCAACGCCTTGGCGCAGCACCAGCGCGATGAGCGAACCCGGCCAGGCCGCCGGCCGCCGCCAGGCACAGACTTTCGGTCAGCAGCTGCCGGACCAGCCGGGCCGCGGCCGGCGCCGAGGGCGAGCCGGACAGCCACCTCGCGCTGCCGCGCCGTCGCCCGCGCCAGCAACAGGTTGCCGAGATTGGCGCAGGCGATCAGCAGCACCAGGGCAGCGGCCGCCGAGCAGCACCAGCAGGGGATCGGCGAACTCGCTCAACGACGAGGCGCCCGGTCGCCGCCGGCTTCACCACCAGCCGCTGATCGAGGAACTCGCGGCGCTGCCGTTCGTCGGCGATCGCCGCCGTAGTAGCGGGCCAGCCCCTGCTGGAAGAGCACGTTGACGTCGGCCTGGGCGGCGCTCAGCGCGACGCCGTCGCGCAGCCGGCCGAAGGCGTGGAGCCACATCACCTTCTCGACGCTGCCAGGCCGGTCGCGCAGCCAGGCGCGGCCGGGCAGGACCGTCCCCTGCATCGCCAGCGGCACCCACGCGTCGGGCTGCTCGCCGACCGTCTCGCCGGTGAAGCCGCGCGGCGCGACGCCGATCACCTGGACGACGCCGTCGCGGAACGTGAGGCTGGCGCCGATGGCGTCGGGCCGGCCGCCGAAGCGCCGCTGCCAGAAGTCGTGGCTGAGCACGGCGTGCGGCGCGGCTCCCGGCGCCGGCTCCTGGCGGTCCGCGAACACGCGACCGACGCCGGCCGGCACGCCCAGCGCGTCGAAGTAGGACATCGAGACGAGCCGCAGCGACAGCTCCTCGGCCTCGCCGCCGGCGATGCGGGCCCGCACGCGCTGCAGGCTGCTGCTCGACGCGAACGTCGCCGACAGGGTCCGCTGCCCCGCCTGCAGTTCGAGGAATTCGTCGTAGGTGACGAGGGATCGTTCGCCGCCCTGGTTCCCGACCGCGACGCCCTGCGAGCCCGGATCGGTGAACATCACCAGTTCGTGCGGCCGCGGCACCGGCAGCGCGCGCAGCACCACGCTGTTCAGCAGGCTGAAGATGGCGGCGTTGGCGCCGATGCCGAGCGCGAGCGACAGGATCGCGATGGCGGTGAAGGCGGGGCTGGCGCGGAGGACGCGCAGGGCGTGGCGGATGTCCTGGTTCAGCACGTGGCGATGCTCCCGGAAGGCGGTCGGAACGAGGTCGCGGAGGGCCCGCGCCCAGATGACGAGGCCGACCGCCGGGCCGGCGAGGCGCGCGTCGCGCAGCTCGGCGTCGAAGGCGCCGACCATCTCGCGGCCGTACTCGCGGCGAAACGGCGCCGGATAGCACCACAGGAGGACGCGATAGACGTCGGCGCCGCGCATGGCGTCAGAGCTTGCGCGGGATGAGCCCGGCCGCTCGCGCCTGGCTGAGGAGATCGGTGACGCGGCGCGCCTCGGCGAGCGCGACGGCGCGGCCGAACGCGGTGAGCGCGTAGTAGCGGCGCCGCTCGTCGGCGCTGGCCGGATCCGGGCTGTCCCGCAGCTCGTCGATCAGGCCCTGATCGAGCATCCGCCGCACGGCGCTGTAGAGCGTGCCGGCGCTCAGGCGCACCTTGCCCTCGGTCCGCTCCGCGACGTCCTGCATGATGGCGTAGCCGTGGCGCTCCTGATCGGCGAGCGCCACCAGGATGTGGAAGACCGCCGTCGGCAGCGGCAGGAAGGAATCGACGTCCTCGGACGGCGCGGTTCGTGGGCTCATGTGTCGATGGCGAGTATATCGCGCATCGATACAGATGCAAGACGGGTCGCGGGGTCGGCGCCGAACGTCAGGATTCCGCAGGCGGGTCCGGCACGACCTGGGCCTTGATGGCGAGGTCCTTCTCCTTGACCTTGGCCTCCAGCCCCTCCGACTTGATGTCGACCCGCAACCGGCCGTAGAGCGACATGTACATGTTGGCGACGGCGACGACTGCGAACCAGGCGATCAGGTAGCCACGCCAGTCGGGCAACAGCAGCTGGAACTGCGTCAAGGCGATGAAGCCGGCCGCGACGTAGTGGCTGAAGCAGTACTCGCAGGTGCAGATGTAGTAGAACTTCCGCGCCAGCACGGACGGCGCGGTGCGGCTCCGGCCGGCGGCCCACTCGCGCGGCTCGCGGAAGATTTCTTCGTGCGTGATCGTCCAGGCGATGGTCGCCACCGGCAGAGCCAGGACGACGAGCCAGACGACCTGGACGGTGAGCGGGCCGGGCACCATGCGCTCAACTGTAGCGAAAACCGTGCCGGAGCGTCGCAGGGCGGCGCTGCGGAGGTTCAGCGTCGCAGCAGGATCTCGATGCGCGAGTCGCCGGTGGCGCGGCCGACGAGGTTGCCGAGCAGACCGCCGACGAGAATGGCAGTCGCCGGGCATGCTCATCGAAAGCGGCAGGCTGAGCAGGGCTCCGGCGAGCGCACCAATGCCGCCTCGCCGCGGTTTCGATCGACCCCGCACCCGGCCGATGCTCGCGATGTCGGCGTCGTTCACGCGGCGAACGGCATCGCCGCCATGTCGCGCGGTGTCGAGGACGACGGCGTCGACCTCGACCGCCACGAGTCTTCCTCTCAGCACGTCGCCTGAGGTCAGCCCGACGACGTAGTCGGCGTGGGGCGCCAGGCGCACCTCGGCCAGGCTGACCACGGGCCCGGCCTCGACCGGAAACGTGCGCAGACGCGGCGTCGGCGTGGCCGCACACCCAGCGGCCAGAACCAGCGTGAGTGCAACGGCAACACTGGAGACGCGCGGCGGACTCCACGCGACCTGCGAGTACATGACGGCCCTCCTCCGAAGCGATGCGCGATGCGTCGGCGGGTAAGGCGTCGGGGCTGGACGAAACGGCTCGGCGGCGGTGCCGGGCGGGAAGCGACCCGAACGCCGAGCCGACGGCGGAGGCGTCGGGCTGATGACCACGGCCGGCGACCAACCCGCCGACGGCGGGTTGGTGCCGGGGGTGGGAATCGAACCCACACGTCCCTTGCGGGACTCGGGATTTTAAGTCCCGTGCGTCTGCCAGTTTCGCCACCCCGGCTGGATGGGGGATCAGGCTAGCACCGAAGCCCGGCGATGCGCAGGGCCACCGTTGCGGCATGATGCGGAGATGACGTCGCGCCGGATCCTCACCCCGACGCTGCTCGCTCGGCCCGTGCCCTGGCCTGGACACGATCGCCGGGCGCGGCGGCTGGACGCTCAACGCGCCCCCGCTGCCCGACGGCGACGAGATGACGCGGACTGGCGTGGTCCTGGCGGCACTCGCGTCGCTCGTCGAGACGCGCAGCCCGCACGGGTGAGCGGCCGGTGGCGCTGGGCGGCGACTGCTGCCAGCCGATCGCGGTGATGGCCGGCCTGGCCCGCGCCGGCGTCCGGCCGCTGCTGCTCTGGCTCGACGCGCACGGCGACTTCAACACCCACGAGACGACGATCAGCGGCTTCGTCGGCGGCATGCCGCTGGCGATGCTGACCGGCCGCGGCCGGCTGGACCTGCTGCAGGCCGTGCAGCTCGATCCCATGCCGGAGCGCGACGTGGTGCTGACCGACGCCCGCAACCTCGATCCCCTGGAAGCCGAGCTGCTGGCGCGATCCGCGGTCCAGCGCCTCGCCTCGCTCGACGAGGCCATCGCGCTGCTGCCGCCGGATCGGCCGGTCTACGTGCACGTCGACGTGGACGTCGTCGACGGCGCCGAGCTGACGGAGACGCTCTACCCGGAGCCGGGCGGGCCGTCGAAGGCCGACGTGTCGCGGGCGCTGGCGCACCTGCGCGACACGCGGGACGTCGTCGCGGTGTCGATGACGGCGTGGTCGCCCGAGCGGGACGCGAACGGCACGGCCGCCGACTACTGTCTGGGATTGCTCGATACGCTGACGGCGCCGCGGCGGGCGCGGTCAGCGTAGCGACGGGCGCGCGGCGGCCGGGCCGGCCGCCCGCCCTACTTCGAGGCCGTCGAGAAGCGGACGATCACGTTGCCGACATAGACGACTTCGGTGACGCGGTCGCCGTCCTCGTACCACTCGGTGATCGTCGTCAGCTCGCCCTGCTTGCCGGCGCGGTTGCGGGTGGGGTCGCCGAGCATGTCGTGGACCTCGTCCATCGACATGCCGCGGCGCAGCTCGCTGACCCGCGCCAGATCGCCGCGCGGCTCCGGCGGCGGTGGCGGCAGCGGCGCCATCGGTCGCGTGTCCGTCCGCGGCCCCGGGGCGCCTTCGAAGTCGACGAACTGCGACAGCATCAGCCGCACTTCGCGCGGCGTCGGCGCGCGCGACTCGAGGCGGCCTTCCTCGAACCACAGGTTGAAGCGCGAGCCGGCATCGAGGCGTTTCGAGGCGATCTCGCCCTGCTTCTGCGCCGTCAGATCGCGCGACTCGGACCGGGCCCGCCGGTTCTCGCGCTCGCGGTCGCGCCGCAGATCGTCGAGCTCGCGCTGCATGCGGCGGCGCCGGTCGTAGTCACGCTCGTCCTTGATCCGGTTCTCGAGGTCCTTCTCGCGGCGCGACCGGCCTTCCTCGGGCACGTAGACGTAGCCGGTGTCGTCGCCGAAGACGCCGTAGCCGCCGCCACCGAGCTGGAACTCGATGTTCTTCTTCTTGACCCGGACCGTCGTCACCATGATGCGATCGCCGGGCCGGAGCGCCACGCCGAACTCGCGGACGCGGGCGCTGTATTCGCGGAAATCGACCGAGGGCTGTCGATCGGGATAGAGGTCGACGCCGCGCTGCGTCGCCGGCATGTCCATCTTGACGATGACGAACTTGCCTTCGAACGCCTGCTTGAGTTCCCACTCGGACTGGGCGTGGGCAGGGGCGGCCGCGGCCGCGAGGACGAGGGCGACGAGAGAAGCAATGTGAGCGCGCACGCGCAGGCCTCCGGCGAACGAGAAAGAAAAGCCCGGCCGTGCGGGGGGAGGACCGCAGCGACCGGGCGTGCCAGACACGATCAGAACCACCGTATCCACAAGTGCGACACCGGCTCCGCCGGCATCAATTCTTCTGCGGGTCGATCAACGCCGCCGGATCCACGACCGCCAGCTCGCCCACGGTGGGCAGGCCGATCAACTCCTGCAGCGCCGTCACCGTCCGGGCCTCGTCGAGCTGCAAGGCCGTCTCGTAGTTGACGGGCCCGTCGCCGACGGCGGTGACCCGGCACCGCACCACGAACCCTTCGATCAGCGACCATTCCTCGCCGGTGCGCATCCGGAGCTGCGCGTGTGCGCCGACCGGCAGGTGGAGCTGCGATTCGAACAGCAGCCCCTTGTCCGAAATCCCTTGCAGCGTCACGTCCAGCGTGGCGCGGCGGCGTCGAGCGCCAGGAGCGACGAGTCGTGTCCGCTCCGGCTGCCTGGCGTCCGCCCAGGTGTGCGTGGCGGCTTGGCGAATGATTGCCCGCGCCGCGAATCGAGTAGCCACATGACCTCCCTCGAACATCCCGGGTGACGCCGGCTGGGGAGCGGCGCCGCCATCACCCTCGGAAGGCTCAGCGTCCGCCGTTGGCCTGCACGGCCTCGGCGAACTCCGCTTCCGTCATCCACAGCCCGCGATCGCCGTAGAAAGGATAGCTCAGGATGGTGCCCACGGGCGGGGCGCCGCCGCTGCGCGTGATCTGTCCGATCCAGGCCCAGTTGCCGTCCGAGAGGCGAACGCGCTCGAGGATGGTCATCTGGAAATCGGCGTAGGGGGCGACGTAGCGGCAGCCCTTGCAGAACCAGCGCGTGGCGTTCGCGGTCTCGAGGAGCACCGGCACGCGGGTGGCGACGCCGCTGTAGGCCTCGGTCGAGCCCCACACGTCGGCGGCCGGCGGCGGCGGCGGTTCGGTCTGGTCGACGGCCGGCGGAACGTCCGGGACCGGCGTGCTGCTCACGCAGCCGATGCCAGCCTGGACGGCGATCGGGTGGCTGCACGGCACCCACTGCCCCACCCACACGAAGCTGGGGCCGGGCGACGGGCTCGTCGGCGCGCCCCACTGGGCCGCCGCAACCGAGGGAACCAGGACCACCGCTGCCAGGACGATTCGACCGATGACCGAGATGCGCATTCGCTTATCCACTCCACTCAACGACCGCTGGGGAGGGTCGTTGGCCCTTCCTATATCAAGAGCCGCGCCAAGCCCTTCACTTGGCACTAATCGCCAATGAATCAGGGCTTTTTTGCGATGAGTGGTCCGCTGGATGCGTAGACGATAGTCCGCGCGAGAGATGACTTTAGGCTGCCATCACCGCACCGGCGGCGAGGTCGTCGTCGGAGGGCGCCAAATCGCGCCAGCGGCGCGCCACCCCAATCAGGTGGATCAGGCCGATCGCGAGCGAGATCGTCGCGAAAATCAGTGCACGCACGGGTCGATCCAGGAAGCGGACCATCACCGCCTCGGGCACGATCAGCAGACCGCGGAGGGTGTAGACGCAGCCGATCGCCGCCACCAGGACGCGGGTGGCGGGCAAGGCGAACCACCCGGCCCCGGCCAGGCCGTAGAGGCCGAAGACCGCGAAGACGAAGGCGATGGCGCCGGTGATCAGCGTCGGGACGAGCGAATGGGCCTCGGCCAGTTCGACCATCTGCGGCCCGGCCAGGAAGTAGGCGTAGGCGGGCGCACCGACGACGATCACCGCCAGGTGGAACGCGACCAGCGCGAAGCTGGCGGTCGCACCGACGAGGAGCCAGCCGCTGCGGGGAGCGATGCGCACGGCGTCAGTGCACGAGGCCGGGGCGGTTGGCCGCGGCGACGGCCTTGTCGATCAGCCCTTCGAGGGTCGCAGCGGCCATCGGCACCGGCCCGGCGACCGCCGAGGCGCTGTGGATCTCGAGCGCGATGACGACCCCGCCGTCGGTGGCCGGGTGGACGATCCAGTTCATCCCCCGGAGAGTGACCTCGGCCGGCTCCTGCCCGGCCGGGTCCTGCGCCTTGGCCGTCGCGCGCAGCATCGCCTTGAGGATCGTCGCGACGTCGTCCGGCGTCCAGGCGACGGGCTCGGTCGGGTGCAGGATGGTTTCGGTGAACACGTGGTTGTTGCCACGCAGCATGATCTCGATGGACAGACGCATCGACGGCTACTCCCGGAGCAAAGTGGCGAGGGCGGCCGGCGTCGTGACCGGCTGCTCGCAGGTGAAGTGGCGACAGACGTAGGCGGTGGCGGCGCCACCGCTCCGAGCGGAGTGCGGCGCGGTGAGCGGCGCCAGCCACGGGAGCGCCGCGGCGAGCGTGCCCGGACCAGCGCCGGCGGCCGGATCGAGCGGCAGCAGCAGCGCGGCCGGCAGATAGGTTTCGGCGACGACGCGCTGGAGCGCGCGGGTGTCGTCGCGATCGGGCGGACCGGCGACGACGATCTGGGTCACGCCGCGATGCCAGGCGGCGAGGTTCATCGCCATGAACGGTACGGCACGCGCGCCGGCTTCGAGGCGCGGCCCGAGCCGGGCCAGCGTCCGGGCGATGCGCCGCGTCGCGGCTTCGTCGGGCTCGAGGTGCACCAGCTCGATCAGGTTGCGGACGGCCACGGAGCCGGCCGCCGGCTCGGCGCCGTCGTACTCCTCCTTCAGCCGCAGCAGCACGGAGGGATCGCGCCCGGTGGTGTTGAACCAGCCGGCGCCGGCCTCGTCCCAGAAGAGCCGATCCTGCGCCGCCTGCACCTCGCGGGCCCACGCCAGCCAGGCCGGGTCACCGGTCGCCTGCAGCAGCTCGAGGCACCCCCAGACGACGCCGGCGTAGTCCTCGCAGTAGCCGTCGATGCCGGCCTCGCCGGCACGCCAGCGGCGGTGCAGCGTCTGCGCCGCCGGATCCCAGAGCGCCGCGCGGACGAAGGCCGCCGCACGGACCGCCCGCGCGATCCAGCGGGCGCCGCGCCCGGGATCGGCCGCGCCGAGGATGCGCCCGGCCCGCGCCGTCGCCGCGATCATCAGGCCGTTCCACGACGTCAGCACCTTGTCGTCGAGCGACGGGCGCGGCCGGCGGTTGCGCGCCTCGAGCAGCACGGGGCGGGCGCGGGCCACGACGTCGACGACGTCGTCGATCGGCCGGCCGGCGCGGGCCGCGATGTCCTCGAAGGTCGCCGCCGTGTAGAGCAGGTTCCGGCCGGTGAACTCCTGCTGCGGATCGAAGGGCGCGTTGCCGCCCGGCTCGATGCCGAACCGCTGCGACACGATGCGCGCGTCGGCCTCGCCGAGCAGCGTCTCGACCTCGGCGCTGCGGCCAGATGTAGAACGCGCCTTCCGAGACGTGGGCGCCCGGCTGGCCGACCGCGTCCGGCGGCAGGCTGTCGGCATCCTCGGCCGAGTAGAAGCCGCCGGCGGCATCGGACAGATCGCGATCGACGTAGACCAGGGTGTCGTCGGCCACCGCCGCCAGCAGCGGATCCGCGGCCGCCTGCGACGCCTCGAGCAGCGCGATCACGAGCTGCGCCTGGTCGTAGAGCATCTTCTCGAAGTGCGGCACCCGCCAGCGTTCGTCCACCGAGTAGCGATGGAAGCCGCCGCCGATGTGGTCGCGCATGCCGCCCTTGGCCATGGCGCCGAGCGTGGCGACGACCATCTCGCGCAGGGTGTCGCGGCCGTCCGCGCCGCCGCGGGAGACGCTCCACGCACGCAACAGCAGGAGCAGCTCGGACGGACGCGGGAACTTCGGCGCACCGCCGAAGCCGCCGAAGCGCCGATCGTAGGTCCGGGCGAACTCGTCGGCGGCAGCGGCGAGGGCGTCGAGGCCGGGGATCGCTCCGGCCGGCGCGCCCTCCTCGGCGTCGGTCGACTGGAACGCGGCCAGACGCTCGAGGACGACGTTCGACGCGGCCAGCACCTTCGGACCGCTCGTCGCGCCACACGCGGCCGATCTCGCGCAGCAGATCGACGAAGCCGGGCCGGCCCCAGCGCCCGGTCGGCGGGAAGTAGGTGCCGCCGTGGAACGGCTTCAGATCCGGCGTCAGCCAGACGCTCATCGGCCAGCCGCCCTGCCCCGTCGTCGCCTGGACGAACGCCATGTAGACGCGGTCGACGTCCGGCCGCTCTTCGCGATCGACCTTGATCGAGACGCACGTCTCGTTCAGGACGGCGGCGACCGCCGCGCTCTCGAACGACTCCCGCTCCATGACGTGGCACCAGTGGCACGTCGAGTAGCCGATCGACAGGAAGATCGGGACCTCGCGGCGGCGGGCCTCGGCGAAGGCCTCCTCGCCCCACGGATACCAGTCCACCGGGTTCTGCGCGTGCTGGCGCAGATAGGGCGAGGACTCGACGGCGAGGCGGTTGGGCATGACGAGGAGCGCGGGGCGGGACGAGCGGGCCCCGCTGGTGCCAGCGGCTGAAGGCTGCCGGCGAGTCTATCACCCGGCCGCGGCGGTCTCGGCCGACGGGCGCGGCGGCGGGATCGACCTCGCCGCCGGGCTCGATGGCATCGACCGGCATCTTCTCTTCCGGGAGGCCGCGGCGCAGTCGGGCGTAGGCCACCGTGAACTCGACGCCGTAGATGAGGATCACCGCCGACACGTAGACCCACATCAGGAACACGACCACCGCCGCGACCGAGCCGTGCACGCTGAACCGCGACAGGTCGCGCACGTACCAGCCGAACCCCTTCAGGGCCAGGCGCCACAGCACGCCGGTCACGATCGCGCCGGGCCAGACGTCGCGGAACCGGACCCGGGCGTTGGGCACGAAGTAGAACAGCAGCCCGACGACCACGATGAAGATCAGGCTCGACAGCCACTCGATGAGGAAGCTGCCCAGCCACGCGAACGCCGGCAGGTGCATCGGCTCGACCGGGAACCAGCGGCTCAGGATCATGGTCCGCGCCGACAGCAGGATCAGCCCGGCCAGCATCAGCAGGCTGGCCGCGACCAGCATCAGGAACGACACCAGCTTGTGCTGCCAGTAGCCGAACGGCTTCACCTGGAAGGCGTAGTTGATGGCGCTGGTGATGGCCCCGAAGAAGCCGAGCGCCGCCCACACCATGACGATGCTGCTGCCGACGCCGAGCCCGGCCTTGCTCTGCCGGAAGGCATCGAGCTGCTGCGTGACGAAGTCGAACTGGCGCGGGAAGTACTGCAGGACGAAGCCGAGGATCGCCGCGCGATCGTGATCGTCGGCGCTGACGCGGCCGAGGATCGACAGGCTGAGCAGCAGGAACGGGAAGAGCGAGAGCAGCGCGTAGAACGCGACCGACGAGGCGAAGGTCAGGTCGTTGCTGCGATAGAAGCAGACGAAGCCGTGCCACGCCGCCCGGCCCATGAGGCCGGGCAGGCGCAGGGCCGTGCGTCGGATGCGCCGGCCGACGCGATGCAGGAAGGCGGCCGGGCCGCGGCGGGGCGGGCGCACGCGTCAGTCCGTCATCGCGGTATCAGTGTGACCAGTCCGGGTTCGCCGGCTTCGCCTCGCTGGCCTCGGTGTGGAGCGTCGCCAGCCCGTCCTTGACCGCCCGGCGCGTCCGATCGAAGGCCGCCGTCAGCCGCTGCGCCTCGCCGAACATGTCCTCGAGCTGCGGCTCCAGCTCGCGCCGGAACGTCCGGCCGCGCTCGGTGAACAGCAGGAACCCGACGAAACCGCCGACAGCCGCCCCGACGGCCATACTCAGTGCAATGCGCGCGCGATCGTCCATGGTCAACCCCTTGTGTGCATTGGCCGCCATACTCGGCGGCGTCCAGTCTACCGTTTCAGGGCTTTCGCAAGGTTGATGCCGAGGTCCGCCGGCCTCCTCCCTATAATGGCGGCACCCATGGACGTGGTGGAGAGCCAGGCTCGCACCGATACCGCCGAGTTTCGCGAGAACGCCGCGCGCATGACGGCGCTCGTCGGCGATTTGCGGGAGCGGCTGGCCGCGGCCCGGGCCGGCGGCGGCCCGTCGGCGCACGCCCGGCATCGCGAGCAGGGCAAGCTGCCGGTCCGTGAGCGCATCGACGGCCTGCTCGATCCGGGCTCGCCGTTCCTCGAGATCGCGCCGCTCGCCGCATCCGGCCTCTACGACGGCGATGCGCCGGGCGCCGGCCTGGTCACCGGCATCGGCCGCGTCTCCGGCCGCGAGGTCCTGGTCGTCGCCAACGACGCGACGGTCAAGGGCGGCACCTACTATCCGCTGACCGTGAAGAAGCACCTGCGGGCCCAGCAGGTCGCGCTCGAGAACCGGCTGCCGTGCGTCTACCTCGTCGACTCGGGCGGCGCCTTCCTGCCGCTCCAGGCCGAGGTCTTCCCCGACCGCGAGCACTTCGGCCGCATCTTCTTCAACCAGGCGCGCCTCTCGGCGCAGGGGATCGCCCAGGTCGCGGTGGTGATGGGCTCGTGCACGGCCGGCGGCGCCTACGTGCCGGCGATGAGCGACGAGACGATCATCGTCCAGAAGACCGGCACGATCTTCCTGGGCGGCCCGCCGCTCGTGAAGGCCGCCACCGGCGAGGACGTCACCGCCGAGGAGCTGGGCGGCGGCGACGTGCACACGCGCCACTCGGGCGTCGCCGACTACCTCGCCGAGGACGACGCCCACGCGCTGGAGCAGGCGCGCACGATCGTCTCGACGCTGGGCCGCCCGGCGCGCGCGACGTTCGATCGCATCGCCACGGAGGCGCCGCGCTACGACCCGGCCGAGCTCTACGGCCTCGTCCAGACCGACCTGCGCAAGCCGTCCGACGCGCGCGAAGTGCTGGCGCGCATCGTCGACGGGTCGCGGATCGACGAGTTCAAGGAACGCTACGCGACCACCATCGTCACGGCGTTCGCGCGCGTGCACGGCTATCTCGTCGGCATCATCGCCAACAACGGCGTCCTCTTCTCGGAGTCGGCGCTCAAGGCGACGCACTTCATCGAGCTGTGCGGGATGCGCGGCATCCCGCTCGTCTTCGTGCAGAACATCACCGGCTTCATGGTCGGCCGGCAGTACGAGCGGGCCGGCATCGCCAAGGACGGCGCCAAGATGGTGCACGCCGTGGCCAACGCGCAGGTGCCGAAGTACACCATCGTCACCGGCGGCTCGTTCGGCGCCGGCAACTACGGCATGTGCGGCCGCGCCTTCGATCCGCGCTTCCTGTGGATGTGGCCGAACGCGCGCATCTCGGTGATGGGCGGCGAACAGGCGGCCGGCGTGCTGGTCACGGTGAAGAAGGATCAGCTGGCCCGCAAGGGCGAGCGCGCTGTCGCCGGCCGACGAAGCGGCCATCCGCGATCCGCTCCTGGCCAAGTACGAGCACGAAGGCTCGCCCTACTACTCCACCGCCCGGCTGTGGGACGACGGCATCCTGGATCCGGCGTCGACGCGCGACACCCTCGGCCTGGCCCTCGCCGCCGCCGAGAACGCGCCGCTCGCGCCGACACGCTTTGGCGTCTTCCGCATGTAGCGGAAGCCGGACCCGACGCCCAACGCCCAACGCCCAACGCACTGCCAACGTCCAACTCCCAACACACGCAACGGCATGAATAGCGAGTCTTCCGCGTCCGACGTGCTGCTGGTCGATCGGCAGGGACCGGTCTGGCGCGCGACGCTCAACCGGCCAGCCGTCCGCAACGCCTTCGACGAGCGGCTGATCGCGGCCCTCCGCGCCTGGGCCGACGACGTCGCCAAGGCCGCCGACGCCGGCGAGGCGCGGGTCGCGGTGATCGCCGGCGCCGGGCCGGTCTTCAGCGCCGGCGCCGATCTGGCCTGGATGCAGCGGATGCGCGACTACTCGCGCGACGAGAACGTCCGCGACGCCGACGCGGCCGCGGCGCTGTTCGGCGCCCTCGACACGCTGCCGGTGCCGCTCGTCGGCCGCATCCAGGGCGCGGCGCTCGGCGGCGGCTCGGGACTGGCCGCCGTCTGTGACGTGGTCGTCGCCGCCGACGACGCCGTCTTCGGCTTCACCGAAGTGCGGCTCGGCATCCTGCCCGCGGTGATCGGCCCGTTCGTGGTCGCCAAGATCGGGCTGTCCGCCGCGCGCGCGCTGTTCCTCACCGGCGAGCCGCTTCCCCGCCGCCCTGGCGCACCGGATCGGCCTGGTGCACGAAGTGGTGCCGGCCGCGGAGCTCGACGCGGTGGTCGACACGGTGGTGCGCGATCTGCTGCTCGGCGCGCCGTCGGCGCAGCGCCGGGCCAAGGCCCTGCTGCGCGACATCGCCGGGCGCCCGCCCGCGGACGTGCGCCCGCTGACCAGCGCCGCCCTCGCCGATCAGCGCGTCTCGGCGGACGGCCAGGACGGCCTCGCCGCCTTCCTCGCCAAACGGCCGGCCCGCTGGGTGGTGGAGCCGTGAGAGCCGGCTCCGCGCGAGGCTGACGCCGTGGCCAGCACCGCGATGCGTCCGATCCGCCGCCTCCTCGTCGCCAACCGCGGCGAGATCGCGGTGCGCGTGATGCGCGCCTGCCGCGAGCGCGGCATCGTCCCCATCGCCGTGCACTCGTCGATCGATCGCGGCGCGCTGCACGTCCGCGAGGCCGACGAGGCGATCGAGATCGGGGGCCCGGCGCCGGCCGAGAGCTACCTGCGCATCGACGCGATCCTCGACGCCGCCGCGAGGACGCGGGCCGACGCGATCCATCCGGGCTACGGCTTCCTGTCCGAGAACGCCGGCTTCGCCGCCGCCTGCCGCGACGCCGGCGTGATCTTCGTCGGTCCGCCGCCCGAGGCGATCACGGCGATGGGCTCGAAGCTCGGCGCGCGCGAGCGCATGGAGCGCGCCGGCGTGCCGGTCGTGCCCGGCGCGACGCCGGCCGATCAGACCGATGCGGGCGTCCGCGCCGCGGCGCTGGCGATCGGCCTGCCCGTCGTCGTCAAGGCCTCGGCCGGCGGCGGCGGCAAGGGCATGCGCGTCGTCGACCGACGTGGCGGCGCTCGACGAGGCGATCGCCGCGGCCCGGCGCGAAGCGACGCGCGCCTTCGGCGACGGCACGCTCTACGTCGAACGGCGCGTCGAGCGGCCGCGCCACGTCGAGATCCAGGTGTTCGCCGACGCGCACGGCGGCTGCGTCCACCTGTTCGAGCGCGAGTGCTCGATCCAGCGGCGGCACCAGAAGATCGTCGAGGAGACGCCGTCGCCGGCGCTGACGCCGGCGATCCGGGCGCGGATGGGCGCGGCCGCCGTCGCCGCGGCCCGCGCCGCCGGCTACGTCAACGCCGGCACGATCGAGTTCCTGCTCGAAGGCACCGGCGACGACGCGCGCTTCTACTTCCTCGAGATGAACACGCGCCTGCAGGTCGAGCACGCGATCACCGAGGCCGTCACCGGCGTCGATCTGGTGCAGGCGCAGCTGACCGTCGCCGCCGGCGGGCCGTTGCCGTGGACGCAGGACGCGCTCGTGCCGCGCGGCCACGCCATCGAAGTGCGCCTCTGCGCCGAGGACCCGGCGCAGGGGTTCCTGCCGCAGGCGGGGCGGCTGCTGGCCTGCCGGTTCCCGCACGCGCCGGGCCTCCGCGTCGACGCCGGCGTCGAGCGCGGCGACGCGATCCCGGTGCAATACGACTCGCTCGTCGCCAAGATCGTCGCCCACGCCGCCACCCGGGACGCCGCCATCGCCCGGCTGGCGGCGGCGCTGCGCCGCACGGTCATCTTCGGCGTGCGCACCAACACCACGCTGCTGACGCGGATCCTGGCGCATCCGCGCTTCGTCGCCGGCGACGTCGACACCGGCTTCGTCGCCGACGAGCTCGAGAGCCTGCTGGCCGCGGCCGCCGGGATCCGCGGCAGCGGCAGCGGCAGCGGCGGTGCAGTGGATGCGGGCCCATGCATCCGATGCGCCTTCCGATGGTGCGTCCGGGGCGGTGACACACGCCGCAGATGCTGGCATCGCGGCGAGCCCCTGGACGACCCTGCGCGGGTGGCGCGGATGAGCGGTGCGCCGGCGTCACTCGACGTCACGCTCGACGACGGGCGCGTCGAGACGTGGACGGTCGCCCGCGCCGACCGCGGCGCCGACGGCACCTGGCGGCTGACGCTGGTGGACCCCGCCGGCGGGGCGCATCAGGTCGAGGCGCTCGCCGCCGGCGGCGACGTGTGGACGGCGATCGACGGCGTGGTGCAGGTCGCCGCCGCCGCGCCGGCCGCGGGCCCGAAGCGCCGCGGCCGGGCGGCCGCCGCGCACGGCCTCGAGGCGCCGATGCCGGCCACCGTCACGCGCATCGTCGCCAGCGTCGGCCAGCGCGTCGCCGCCGGCGACGTGCTGATCCTGCTCGAGGCGATGAAGATGGAACTGGCGATCCGCGCGCCGCAGGACGGCACCGTCGCCCGCATCGGCTGCGAGGTCGGCGCGATCGTCCAACCCGGCATCCCGCTCGTCGAGCTTTCCTAGTTCGCAGTTCCTGCGATCGCCCCTGCATCGTTTCAGGACACTGTCCGGGAGGGTGTCCGGGAGAGCCTCCCGGACGCCCTCCCGGACGTCGTTCGGGACGCTAGCGGGACGCGCGGTAGACGCGGGACGGGAGCGGATGCCCGACCCGCGGCTCGATGAACGCGGACGCCTCGAGCACCGCGGACAGCGAGACGCCCGTCTCGTAGCCGAGGCCGTCGAGCAGATACACCAGATCCTCGGTCGCCAGGTTGCCGGTGGCGCCGGGCGCGAACGGGCAGCCGCCCAGCCCGCCGGCCGAGGCGTCGAAGGTGCGGACGCCGAGCGGCAACGCGGCCATCACGTTGGCCAGCGCCTGCCCGCGCGTGTCGTGGAAGTGCAGCGCCAGCTGCTCGACCGCCACGCCGGCGTCGACCGCGGCAGCCACCACCAGCGGCACCTGGCCCGGATGCGCGATGCCGATGGTGTCGCTGATGGCCACTTCGTAGACGCCGAGATCGAGCAGCTGTCGCGCGATCGCCCCCGACCCGCCGCGGATCGACGGCGCCGTCGAACGGGCAGCCGAACGCCGTCGACAGGTAGCCGCGGACCCGCATCCCGGCGGCACGCGCCTCGCCGCACACGGCCGCGAACGCGACCAGCGACTCGGCGATCGATCGGTTCGTGTTGCGCTGGCTGAAGCCCTCGGACGCCGCGGCGAAGATCGCGACCTCGTGCAACCCGGCCGCCTGCGCCTCGCGCAGCCCGGTCAGGTTCGGGACGAGCGCCGTGTAGCGCGTCCCCGCCCGCGGCTGGCAGCGCCGCGAACACGTCGCGGGCGTCGGCCAGCTGCGGCACCCGATCCGGCCGCACGAACGACGAGACCTCGATGACGGGCAGTCCCGCGGCCGCCAGGCGCTCGACGAAGGCGACCTTGTCGGCGGACGCGATCCGCGCCGCCTCGTTCTGCAGCCCGTCGCGTGGCCCGACCTCCACGATCGTGACCCGGTTCGTCATGTCCGCCTCGTGCCGCCGCGCGACCGGCTCACTCATCGAGGGTCCGGACCGACACGTCGGGGTCGCCGTCGGCATCCAAACGCGCTATGACTTCCATGGGCCGGCAGCAGACCTGGCAGTCCTCGACGTAGTGCTGCGCCGCACCACCGCCGGCGTCGACCCAGATCGCCAGCGGCTCGCCGCACGACGGACACATGACCTCGACTTCCACCCGCCCAGCTTATCGCGGTCGACGTCTGGCCGGCCGGGGGGACGACGGCCGCACGGCGCAACGCCGGGCCCGGTAGGCGTCGTAGCTCCACTGGTATCATCGCGACAATGCCCCTGGACCTGCTGGTGTTCGGCCCCCACCCCGACGACATCGAGATCGGAATGGGCGGGACCGTCGCGCTGCACGCGCGGCGCGGTGATCGGGTCGGGCTGGTCGATCTGACGCGCGGCGAGCTCGGCTCGAACGGCACGCCCGACGACCGCGTCGCCGAAGCCGCCGCAGCCAGCGACGTCCTCGGCGCGGTCCTGCGCCTCAACCTGGCGTTGCCGGATGGTCGCCTGTCGGTCGACGACGAGGCGCAGGTCGACACCGTGGTCCGCTGCGTGCGCGCGCACCGGCCGCGGGCCATCGCCATCCCCTACTGGGACGACCGCCATCCCGATCACGGCAACGCCAGCCGGCTGTTGCGGCAGGCGATCTTCCGCGCCGGCCTGCGCCGCGTGGTCACGGGCGAGGAGCCGTGGCGGCCGGAATGGGTCTGCCACTACTTCATCAACGACGCGGCGGCGCCCTCCTTCGTCGTCGACGTCAGCGACGTCTACGAGATCAAGCAGCGGGCGCTGGCCTGCCACCGCACCCAGTTCACGCCGGCCGGCGACGCGGCGACGGCGACGCGTCTCACGTCGCCGCTGTTCTCGCAGCTGATCGAGAGCCGCGACGCGCAGTTCGGCGCGCTGGCCGGCGTCCGCTACGCCGAAGGCTTCGTCGTGCGTGAGCCGGTGTCGCGGCCGCACCTGTTCAAGACCACGCCGGCCGCCGCGGAGACGCGAGGTGCGTGAGCGGCGTGGCGTCACGCCCCCGGCGCCGCGCGGCCAGGGGATGCGCATCGGCATCGTCTGCTACGCCTCGGTGGGCGGCAGCGGCGTCGTGGCCACCGAGCTGGCCAGCAGCCTGGCGCGGCGCGGGCACGAGGTCCACGTCCTCAGCAGCGAGATCCCGTTCCGGCTGCGCGACGCGCGCGGGCCGGTCGTCGTCCACGCCATCGACACGCCGGCCTACCCGCTCTTCCGCGAGCCGCAATACGTGCTCTCGCTGTCGACCAAGATCGTCAACGTGGCGCGCACCCACGCGCTCGACATCATCCACGCGCACTACGCCGTGCCGCACGCCGCCGGCGCCTACCTGGCCCGGCAGATCCTCGCCTCGCACGGCGCCGCGGTGCCCAAGGTCGTGACCACGCTGCACGGCACCGACATCACCCTCGTCGGCGCCGATCCGTCCTATCGCGAGACCGTTGCCTTCTGCATCGAGCAATCGGATGGCGTGACGGCGGTCTCCGAGAGCCTGCGCGACGACACCTACCGGCACCTGCGGCTGTCCTCGCCGATCGTGGTCGTCCCCAACTTCCTCGACTGCAGCCGCTACACGCCGATGCCGGACGCGGCGCTGCGGGCCCGCGTCTGCCCGCCCGATCGCTACGACAGCCTGCTGCTCCACATCTCGAACTTCCGCCCGGTGAAGCGCCTCGACGCCGTCGTCGACGTCTTCCGCCGCGTCCGCGCGCACCGGCGCGCCAAGATCGTGCTGGTCGGCGACGGGCCGGAGCGCGGCCGCGTCGAGCGGCTGGCGCGCGAGGCCGGGCATCGCCGAACACCTCGAGATCCTGGGCGAGCTGGACGACGTGCGCGCCGCTGCTCTCGGTGGCCGACGCCTTCCTGCTGCCCTCGGCCCAGGAGAGCTTCGGCCTCGCCGCGCTCGAGGCGATGGCCTGCGGCGCGCCGGTCGTCGCCTCGCGCGTCGGCGGCCTGCCCGAGGTCGATCACCGACGGGCTGACCGGCTTCCTCCGCGACCCCGAGGACCACGCGGGCATGGCGCAGGCGATCCTCGACCTGCTCGACGATCCGTCGCTGCGCCAGCGCGTCGCGGCCCTCGCCCGCGCCTCGGTCGTCGATCGCTTCGACGAGGATCGCGTCGTGCCGATGTACGAAGCGCTCTACGAGCGGCTCCTGGCCGTGCCCGCGACCGCGCTCGCGCCGCTGACCGCCCGTCCGGCCCGGACGGCGGAACCACGATACAATCCCCCGGTCCGTGGCTTCCCCTGCCCCACGCGGGTTCTCGTCCTGGCTGCTGCAGGACCTCCGCGACCCGCACTCCGCCGCCGATCAGAAGGCGCATCAGGCGCCCTGGTGGCGGGTGATGTGCCTCACCGGCGTCGACTACTTCTCGACGCTCGGCTACCAGCCGGCGATCGCCTTCGCCGCGGCCGGGCTCCTGTCGCCGGTGGCGACGTTCGTCCTGGTCCTGCTGACGCTGTTCGGCGCGCTGCCGGTCTACCGCGCGATCGCCCGGCTCAGCCCGCACGGCGAGGGCAGCATCTCGCTCCTGCAGGAGCTGCTCGCCCGCTGGAAGGGCAAGGCGCTCGTGCTGTGCCTGCTCGGCTTCGCCGCCACCGACTTCGTGATCACCATCACGCTGTCGGCGGCCGACGCCACCGCGCACATCCTCGAGAACCCGCTGGTGCCGCACTGGATCGAGCACCCGGTGATCGTGACGCTGGTCCTGCTGGCGGCGCTGTGCGCGGTCTTCCTGCGGGGCTTCCGCGAGGCGATCGGCCTGGCGGTGGTGCTGGTCGTCGTCTACCTGGCGCTGAACGCCGTCGTCATCGGCTGGGGCCTGTCCTACATCGTCGCCCACCCCGAGCTGCTGCCGCGGTGGCGCGACGCGCTCTTCCTGGAGCACGGCACGCTGGTCGGCAGATGGCGCTGATGTCGCTGCTGCTCTTCCCGAAGCTGGCGCTCGGCCTGTCGGGCTTCGAGACCGGCGTCGCGGTGATGCCGCTCATCAAGGGCGATGCCGCGGACACCGAGGCCGACCTCGCCGGCCGCATCCGCGGCGCGCAGCGCCTGCTGCTGACCGCGGCGCTGATCATGAGCGTGATGCTCATGGGCAGCAGCTTCGTGTCCGCGCTGCTGATCCCGCAAGGAGTACTTCGCGCACGGCGGTCCGGCCTACGGCCGCGCGCTGGCCTTCCTGGCCCACGAGCACTTCGGCGAGTGGTTCGGCACGATCTACGACATCAGCACGATCAGCATCCTGTGGTTCGCCGGCTCCTCGGCGATGGCCGGGCTCCTCAACCTGGTGCCGCGCTACCTGCCGCGCTTCGGCATGGCGCCGGAGTGGACCAAGGCGATGCGGCCGCTGGTGCTCGTCTTCACCGGCATCACGTTCCTGGTGACGATCATCTTCCAGGCCGACGTCGAGGCGCAGGGCGGCGCCTACGCCACCGGCGTGCTGGTCCTGATGTCGTCGGCGGCGCTCGCCGTCACGCTGGCCGCCTACCGCACCGGCCGCTGGTGGCAGCACTACCTGGTCATCACGCTGGTCTTCGCCTACACGACCCTCGAGAACATCCTGCAGCGGCCCGAAGGCATCCGCATCGCGGCGATCTTCATCGCCTCGATCATCGTGCTGTCGCTGGTCTCGCGGGTGCTGCGCTCGACCGAGCTGCGGATCCAGGGCGTCGATCTCGACGAGGCGGCGGCGCTCTTCATCGACCAGGCGGCCACCACCGGCAACGTCCGCGTGATCGCCAACCGGCCGGGCGTCGGCGACATCGCCGAGTACGCCGCCAAGATCCACGAGGCGCGCGACACCCACCAGCTGAAGCCGTGGGAGCCGGTGCTGTTCATCGAAGTCGCGACCGGCGACGCCTCGGAGTTCAGCAACGTGCTCAAGGTCGCCGGCGATCGAGATCGGCCCGTTCCGCGTGCTGCGCTGCCGCAGCGCCGCCGTGCCGAATGCCATCGCCGGGCTGCTGCTCAACATCCGCGATCGCACCGGCAAGGTGCCGCACGCCTACTTCGGGTGGACCGAAGGCAATCCGATCGCCTACCTGCTGAAGTTCCTCGCCTTCGGCGAGGGCGACGTCCCGCCGGTGGCGCGCGAGGTGCTCCGGCAGACCGAACCCGATCCCGAACGCCGTCCGCGCATCCACCTTGGCTGACACCTTCCCGCCGTCTCCCGCGCCGCAATCCGCCGGCGCGACGCATGTCCATCGCGGATCGGCGCGCATGCCGGCGTGGAGCGTCGGCGAGCTGCCGGCGGCGCCGATGTGGACCGGCCGTCACTGGACGGCGATGATCGGCCCTGGCCTGACGCTGGCCGGCGCCTCGGTGGCCGGCGGCGAATGGCTGCTCGGTCCGAAGGTCGGCGCGCAGTTCGGCGGCGCGCTGCTGTGGATCGCCATCTGCTCCCTCGCCTGCCAGTACGTCTACAACGTCGAAGCCAGCCGCTACACGCTCTACACCGGCGAATCGGTGCTGACCGGCGGCTTCCGCCTCAAGCCCGGGCCGCTGGTCTGGTTCTGGCTCTATCTGCTGATGGACCTCGGCGCGCTCCTGCCCTACCAGGTGGCGAGCGTCGCCACGCCCGTCGCCGCGATGTATCTCGGACGGATGCCGAATCCGGCCGACCCGGCCGAAGTGCAGTTGCTGCGCTACCTGACCTACGCGATGCTCACGCTCGCCCTGCTGCCGCTGGTCTTCGGCGGCAAGGTCTACAACGCGCTCAAGGTGCTGATGACGACGAAGATCGTCTTCGTCTTCGGCTTCCTCCTGTTCCTCGCCGTCTTCTATTCGTCGTGGGCGACCTGGGCCGACATCTTCACCGGCCTGTTCAAGTTCGGCACGGTGCCGGCCGCCGGCGGCGGCACCACCAACGTCCTGGTCTCGCTCTGGGACGGCCACTGGCCGGCCGTCGATCGCGAAGCGCTGACCACGTTCACAGCCTTCGCCGCCATCGCCGGCGTCGGCGGGCTGCAGCAGGCGTCGATCAGCAACTACACGCGCGAGCAGGGCTGGGGCATGGGCGGGCAGGTCGGCGCCATCCCGAGCCTGATCGGCGGCCGCAAGTTCTCGCTGTCGCATGCCGGCAAGGTGTTCCGCGTCACCGGCCGACGGCCCTGGGCCGCTGGCGCGGCTGGCTCCGGCACGTGCGGCGCGACCAGCTGGCGATGTGGTTCCCGGCCGCCGTGATCGGCATCGCCCTGCCGACGATGCTGTCGATCGAATACCTGCCGCGCGGCACGCAGGCCGACTCGTGGATCCTGGCCGGCATGACCGCGGACGGCCTGGCCGCCCGCGTCGGCGGCAGCTTCGGCGCCGTCTGCTGGTACGCCATCCTGGTCTGCGGTGTGCTCGTCCTCCTGCCGAGCGCCGCGTCGGGCGCCGACGGGTTCCTGCGCCGCTGGCTCGACATCGCCTGGACCGGCCTGCCGATGTTCCAACGCCTCGAGCCGCATCGGATCCGCCACGTCTACTTCGCGCTTCCTCGTCACCTACTTCGTCCTCGGCATCTTCTTCCTGTCGATCGCCCGCCCGCTGACGCTGGTCGTCATCTACGGCAACATGGGCAACCTCGCGCTGGGCGTGAACTGCTTCCACACCATCAAGGTGAATCGCACGCTGCTGCCGCCGGAGCTGCGCCCGGGCACGTGGCCGTGCGTGGCGCTTTCGCTGGCCGGCGTGTACTACGTGAGCATGGCGGCCATGACGGCGGCGATCTTGTTGCAGCTGATCTGAACGCTCGCGCCGGTTCAGCTGGCGCCGGAATCGGTCGCGGTCGGCCCGCTCGTCCCATTTCCGTGTCAGCAATGGCCTCCGTCCCTTGACAGTGCTCAGCGGCGCAGGTAACTACTGACATCCGCTTCGCCGCCACGCGGCGAGGGTTCGTCCCGCGACCTGTCACGGCCCGGACCACGACGACCCAGGCGTCCGCCAGGACGCCCTCGAGGCGGATGCGTCGACGACGCGATCGCGCAGGCGATCGCGTCTTTGCAAGATGGGGGGAGACACGATGAGAAGGCAGCACTGGGTGACGCTGGCTGGCGATGTGTGTTGTGCCTGATGGCCGCACAGTTCGCGAGCGCGCAGAGCGGCACCGCGACCCTGCAGGGGAAGATCGTCGATGCGCAGAAGATGGCCCTGCCCGGCGCCAACGTCACGATCGCCAATCCAGCCACCGGCCTGTCGCGCACGACGCAGTCGGACACCTCGGGAGCGTTCGCGTTCGACGGCGTGCCGCCCGGCATCTACGCGCTGACTGTCGAGATGCAGGGCTTCAAGACCGCGGTCGATCGACAAGGTGACGCTGCAGGTCGACACGACCAGCGAGGTCTCCGTCGCCGCTGCAGATCGGCAGCCTGTCGGAGTCGGTGCAGGTCACCTCCGAGGCCCCGGTCATCAACTCCACCGACGCCAGCATCGGCAACGTGATGGCCGGCAACCAGATCCGCGCGCTGCCCGCTCGAAGGCCGCAACGTCGCCGCCCTGCTCGTCGCTGCAGCCGGGCGTCACCTACGTGCCAAAGGCCGACCCCGGCGCGACGATGGATCCGCGCTACGGCTCGGTGAGCGGCGCCCGCGCCGACCAGAGCACGGTCACGCTCGACGGCATCGACGTCAACGACTCCGACCGCCAGACCGCCTTCACCTCGGTGCTGCGCGTCACGCTCGATTCGGTGCAGGAGTTCCGCGTCACCACCAGCAACTACGGCGCCGAGTCCGGGCCGCTCGAGCGGCGCGCAGGTGTCGCTCGTCACCCGCAGCGGCACCAACACGCTTCGGCGGCTCCGGCTACTACGTGAACCGCAACACCGCCTTCTCGTCGAACGAGTACTTCCTGAAGCTGTCGCAGCTGGCCGAAGGCGCCGAGAGCAAGCCGCCCAAGCTGGACAAGAACATCTTCGGCTTCTCGCTCGGCGGCCCGATCCGCAAGGACAAGCTGTTCTTCTTCGGCAACTTCGAAGGGCTGAACGAGAACCGCGAGACCGTCGTCACCCGTGCCGTGCCCTCGAACTCGCTCCGCGACGGCGTGCTGATCTATCAGTGCGCCATCGCCTCGGCCTGCCCGGGCGGGACGGTCGCCGGCCTCACCGGCACGCACTCGGTTCCGGCCGGCTCCTATGGCCTGACCCCGGCCGAGCTGCGCCGCATCGATCCGCTGGGCATCGGCCCGAGCAGCGCCGCGATGGCCTACTTCCGGCAGTTCCCGTCGTCGAACCAGGACGGCCGCTACCCGGGCAACATCGAGGACTTCCGCTTCGGCGCGCCGATCGACAACACCTTCCGCACCTACATCGCGCGCGCCGACTACCGGTTGAACGGCAGCCACAACTTCTTCGGCCGCTTCAACAAGCAGGACGACGCCATCGACACCGCGCCGCAGTATCCCGGCGACCCGCCGGGACGCTCGCGCACGGACAAGAACTGGGGCACGGCCATCGGCTGGGATTCGACGCTCGGGCGGCAGCCTGGTGAACACGTTCCGCTACGGCTACACGCGGATCGACACCGACACCCTGGGCCTGCTCAACCGCGACAACACCGGCTTCCGCTTCATCGACGACCTCGGCTTCGACATCGCCAACGACGTCAGCAACGGTCGCGACATCCAGACCCACAACTTCGTCAACGACCTGTCGATGGTGAAGGGCCGCCACACGTTCAAGTTCGGCGGCAACATGCGCTTCATCCGCAACGACAACTACACCTACGTCAATTCGTTCACCACCGGCATCGCCAACGGATCGTGGGTCGGCGGGCGTCGGCCAGCGCTATCGGCCGGGCGGCGCCGTGCCCGGCGCCGGCGGACTGCAGCGGCCTGCCGGCGGTGGCCACCGCCGGACGCTCGGCCTACGGCGATTCGCTGATTCCGCTGCTCGGCATCGTCAGCCAGACCAACGTCATCTACAACTACAACATCGACGGGAGCGTGCTCGCGCCCGGCGCGCCGGTGGAGCGCGTCTATGGCGCCAACGAGTTCGAGCTGTACATGCAGGACAGCTGGCACCTGCGCGACAACCTGACGGTCAGCGCCGGCCTCCGCTACGGCCTCTACTCGCCGCCGTGGGAAGTGAACGGCCAGCAGGTCGCGCCGACCGTGAACCTCGGCGAATGGTTCGATCAGCGCGCCGCCAACATGCGCGCGGGCATCCCGTCGAGCGCGAGCGAGACGATCACGTTCGTGCCGGGCGGCCCGGTCAACGACGGTCCCGGCTTCTACGACTGGGACAAGAACAACTTCGCGCCGCGGTTCTCGGTGGCGTGGGAGCCGAAGCCGTCGTGGGTCGTGCGGGGCGGCTACGGCATCGTCTACGACCGGATCGGCGCCGGCCTGGCCTCGACGTTCGACAACGGCGGCTCGTTCGGCCTGTCGAACAACCTCGACTCGCCGTTCGGCGGCTTCGGCGAGCTGTCGCCGGAGGTCCGCTTCACCGACGTCGACACGGTCCCGGTCACCTACCCGGACGCGCCGCCGGCCGGGTTCCCGGCCACGCCGGAGACCGGGCGCCGGCGTCATCACGCTGAGCATCGACCAGTCGGTGCGGACGCCGTACTCGCACGTCTTCAACGTCGATCGTCGGCAAGGAGCTGGGCAAGCAGCTACGGCATCGAGGCCGGCTACGTCGGCCGCCGCGGCCGCAACCTGCTCGTCCGCCGCGACCTCGCGATGCCGCTGAACCTCACCGACCCGGCGTCCGGTGTCGACTACTTCACCGCGGCGCGGCAGCTCATCGACGCCTACAACGCGGCCGGTGGCGACGTCAGCGCTGATGGGCCGGATCCCGTACTGGGAGAACCTGTTCCCCGACGCGGCCTTCGACGGCCTGACGGCGACGCAGAACATGGCGGCGGCGTTCGGCGGGGTCAATCCCGACTTCATCACCGCGCTCTACAACGCCGATCAGGGCTGCGACCCGGCCTGCAGCCGCTTCGGCCCGTTCGCCTACTTCGCCGAACAGTACGATTCGCTGGCCGCGCAGAGCTCGATCGGCGCGGTCCGAGTACGATGCGCTGCAGCTGACGCTGCGCGCGCCGGTTCAGCGACGGCTACCAGTTCGACCTGAACTACACGCTGGCCCGCGGCAAGGACCACGGCTCGCAGGTCGAGCGCGGCAGCGCGTTCGACAACTTCGGGTCGGGCGGCTACTCGGGCTTCCTCGTCAACTCCTTCGATCCGGATCTGAACTACTCCTACTCGGACTTCGACGTCCGCCACCAGATCAACGTGAACTGGCTGGCGGAGCTGCCGTTCGGCGAGGGCAAGCGGTTCGGCGGCGGCGTCGGCCGGGTGGCCAACGCGATCATCGGCGACTGGTCGATCGCCGGCATCGGCCGGTGGTCGAGCGGCTACCCGTTCAACGTGATCAACTGCCGCTCGTGCTGGGCGACCAACTGGAACCTCCAGGGCAACGCGGCCCTGGTCGATCCGAACGTGCTGCCCGACATGCGCACCACGCGCAACGCGGTCGGCGGCCAGCCGAGCCCGTTCGCCAACCCGCAGGAAGCGCTCGAGGCGTTCCGCACCCTCTACCCGGGCGAGGGTGGCATCCGCAACCTGCTGCGCGGCGACGGCTACTACACGATCGACCTGAGCATCGGCAAGGGCTTCAAGCTGCCGACGACGCAGCGCCTGGAGTTCCGCTGGGACATCTTCAACGTCACCAACACGCCGAAGTTCGACACCGGCGACGTGACGATGTTCCCGGACAGCGCGGCGAGCTTCGGCCGCTACGACAGCTCGCTGGCGGCCTGCGACGGCGCCGCCGGACGCTGCATGCAGATGAATCTGCGCTACACGTTCTAGCGCGGACGCGAGCACACGGCCACGGGGCGGCTCTCACGCGGAGGGCCGCCCCGTCTGTCCGTAGGGCGATCAGATCAAGGAACCAAGAACAACCGAGCCAATCCCAGGAAAAAGAAGAACCCGCAGGTGTCGGTGGCGAACGTGATCAGGACGCTCGCCCCCTGGGCCGGGTCGCGGCCGGCGCGCTCGAGGAACACCGGCACGGCGATGCCCGACCATCGCGGCCAGCAGCAGGTTCAGGATCATCGCGCTCATCATCACCGCGCCGAGCGCCGGCCGGTCGTAGATCAGCCACGCGAAGATGCCCATCAGGCCGCCCCACATCACGCCGTTCAGGAGGCTGACCATCAGCTCCTTGTAAATGAGGTAGCGGGTGTTCTGCCCCTGGATCTGGTCGAGGGCGAGACCGCGGATGACGAGGGCCACGGTCTGGTTGCCGGTGTTGCCGCCGACGCTGGCGACGATCGGCATCAGCGCCGCGAGCGCCACCAGCTGCTCGATGGTGCCCTCGAAGGCGCCGATCACCCGCGAGGCGATGAACGCGGTCACCAGGTTCACGCACAGCCACGGCCAGCGGTTGCGGGCGCTGGCCCAGGTCGACGCGAACAGATCCTCTTCGCCGCGCAGGCCGGCGCGCTCGAGGGCGCGCTTCTCGGCCAGCTCCCGGTTGAAGTCCATCACCGCTTCGACGGTGAGCCGGCCGATCAGCTTGTTGCGCTCGTCGACGACCGGCGCCGAGACCAGGTTGTAGCGCTCGAAGGCCTGGGCCGCCTCCTCGGCGTCCTCGTCCGGCCGCAGCACCACCTCGTCGGTATTGGTGATGGCCGCGGCCGGCTGGCGCGGATCCGTGAGGAGCAGCGCCTGGAGCGGCACGCTCCCCTTCAGCACGTTGCGCGCGTCGACCACGAACAGGCGATCGGTCTGCGGCGGCAGCTCGCCGCGCTGGCGCAGGTGCACGAGCGCGTCGTCGACGGTCTGATCGTCGCGGATGAAGACGACCTCCGGGCTCATCACCGCGGCCGACCGTGTCCCTGGCGTGCGCCCGCGACTGATCGAGCCACGATCGCTCGCCGGCGTCGAGCTGCCGCGACGCCGTGCGCAGCACGTCCTCGGGCAGCGAGTCGGCGAGGTAGGCCAGGTCGTCGGCGTCGAGATGGCTGGTGGCGGCGATCAGCCGCTCCGGCGCCGTCGCCTCGATCAGCGCCTCGCGCACCGCCGTCGAGACCTCGAGCAGCACCTCGCCGCGCGGGCGGTCCTCGAGCTGCTCCCAGATCAGCTGGCGCTCCTCGGGCGTCAGCCGCTCGAGCACGTGGGCGAGGTCGGCGGGATGCAGCGGGTTGACCCGCGCGTGCAGCTCGGTCAGGTTCTGCCGCTGCTGCAGCTGCTCGAGGAGATCGCGCTTCGGGCCTTCCTGCCGGTGCGTGAAGGTGGTCAGGACGCGATGCTTCTCGAGCAGTCGCGTGACGTCCTCGAGCGCCTGATCCAGTCGGCTGTCTGGCGCGGCGAGGGACATGGCCCGCTCAGAATACGCCAGGCCGAAGGACCGGCCGCGCAGGCGAGGGCCGCTAGCCGGCAGGTACTCGGCTTCGCGGGCGGGCGGGACGGCCGCCGCCTTTCGAGTGCGCGTCCTCTTCCTTGAGGATCGCCTCGACGACGGCGAGGATGTCGCGCGGCGACACCCCGGGCTTGAACTCGACGTTCTCGGAGACGGCGGTGTGCAGCTCGCGCAGCCGCCGCCGCAGCCGACGCACCTCGTTCAACAGGACGGGCACGTCGGCGCGGGCGCCGGCCATGAACTGCGCGTCGTGCTCGACCTGTTCCCAGGCTCGCTCGTAGATGGCCTTGGGACAGCGGAAGCCGCGCACCGCGGGATAGGTGCGACCGTCGCCGGCATCGCTCGGGTAGAGGTTCTGGACGCGCCTGACCAACCATGGCCCCAGCGTGGAGCGCTGCTCGCGCGCGGCGATGGCTTCGAGCTCCTGATCGGTCATGAGGGATCCGGCGGGCCGCCGCCGCTGCGGCGTCGGCCGACGAAGAGGAGCGGACGCTCAGCCGTTGAAGACGACGACGCGGTTACGGCCCGCGCCCTTCGCCATGTAGAGGGCGTGATCGGCCGCGGCGTAGAGCTCCTCGGACGATCGCATCGTCGATTCGAGCCCGGCGACGCCGAACGAGCAGGTCATGGCGATGCGGCCGGCGCGGCTCGAGACGTCGAGCTCCTCGCAGGCGGCGCGCAGCCGCTCGGCGAGCTGCCGGCCCCGTCGCGCGCCGTTTCCGGACACAGCACGACGAATTCCTCGCCGCCGACGCGCGCCAGCAGTTGCTCCGGGCGGAGCAGGCTCTCGAGGCCGTGCGCCAGCGTCCGCAGCACGGTGTCGCCGCTGACGTGGCCGTAGGTGTCGTTGATGCGCTTGAAGTGATCGACGTCGAGCAGGACCAGCGCCAGCGGACGGGCGTAGCGGCGGGCGCGCTGAAACTCGCGGTCGAGCTCTTCCTGGAAGCGGCGGCGGTTGAAGACGTTGGTCAGGCCGTCGCGGATGACCAGGTTGTAGATCGCCTCGTGGTAGGCGTTCTCGGCGTCTTCCTCGTGCAGGAACTTGAAGACCACCGTGCCGACCTGGAAGCGATCGCCGCTGGCCAGCAGCTTCTGCTCGCGCACCGGATCGTCGTTGAGGAAGGTGCCGTTGCGGCTGCCGAGGTCGTGCAGCCACACCTCGCCGTCGTTGAACACCAGCCGGGCGTGCCGGCGCGAGATCGACGGCACGTCCGGAAAGCTCAGGGCCACCTCGCTCGACCGGCCCACCTCGAGCGGGCTCTCCGCCGAGACGCGGAAGCGCCGTCCCAGCATCGACTGGTTCGGGTGCGCGATGACGATGAGGTTCGCCTCGCGGCCGGCCCGCTGCGTCAGCGTGGAGGCGCGCGAGAAGCAAATCGTGGCGTCGGCGCTGATGTGCGCGGAACCGGAGCTCGGCGCCGCCTCGGCAGCTGCCGGGCTGCCGGCGTCCGGAGCCCGGTCGGAGTTCGGGTGACGCGCCATGCGAGTGGACATCGTGACTGGCCTCGGATTGTACAGTTCAACCGTCAGAAAAGCTAACGTCGCCGCGGCCCCCGACGCACAACCCGGCGACCCGGGCCGGGCGTAGAATCCCGGCCATGGACAGACGGACCTTCCTCGCCGGCTCGGTGGCGGCGGCTGCGGCCACCCGCCTGCACGCTTCTGCACAAGGCGCCGGGCCGGCCGGCGCGGCCGGCGATCGGCTGCGAATCGGCTTCGCCGGCATGGGCGCCCGCGCCCAGCGAGCTGGTCGACGCCCTCGCCGCCAGCGGCGCCAACGCCGAGGTGGTCGCGCTCTGCGACGCCTACCGCGGCCGGGCCGAGCGGGGCCGGGCCCGCACCGGCGGCACGGCGGCCATCGTCGACGACTACCGCCGCCTGCTCGACGACAAGGGCATCGACGCCGTGTTCATCGCCACGCCGGACCACTGGCACCGGCAGATGTCGCTCGACGCCCTCTCGGCCGGCAAGGACGTCTATATCGAGAAGCCGATGACCTTCGCCGTCGACGAAGGGCTCGAAATCGTCGCCGCCGCCGATCGCCACAAGCGGATCTTCCAGGTCGGCAGCCAGGGGGTCAGCGGGGCACGGCAGGCGGCCGCGCGCGAGATCGTCAAGTCCGGACGGCTCGGCACGATCACCATGATCCGCGCCGTCAACCACCGGAACTCCGACAGTGGCGCCTGGCTGTACCCGATTCCGCCGGACGCCTCGCCGCAGACCGTCGACTGGAAGCAGTTCCTCGGCCCGGCCCCGGAGAAGCCGTTCAGCCTCGAGCGCTTCTTCCGGTGGCGCTGCTACTGGGACTACTCCGGCGGGCTCGCCACCGACCTGTTCGTCCACCTCATCAGCGGGATCCACTACGTGATGGACGTCCAGGCACCGTCGCTCATCCAGGGCGCGGGCGGGACGTTCATCCGCAAGACGACGCACGAGGTCCCCGATACGCTGATCGGCACGATGACCTATCCCGAGGGCTTCACCGTGCAACTCTCGTGCACGCTCAACAGCCAGGCGGGCTCCGGGTCCGGCATCGAGATCCTGGGCAGCAAGGCCAGCCTGCGGCTGCGCGGCGACGACCTGTTCCTCGACGAGGAGCGCATCGACCTGGGCGGCAACGGGTGGGTCGTGCGGTCGTGGCCCGAGGCGCTCGAAAAGGCCTACTACGCCGACCCGAAGGTGCGCGCGCGCGAGATCCCCGACAGCCGTCCGCAGGAACGGATCTCCGGCGGCGAGCAGTGGTCGATCCTCGGCGAGGACGACCTCGTCACGCACGTCCGCAACTTCGTGGCGTGCGTGAAGAGCCGGACGACGCCGGTCGAGGACGCGCGCTTCGGCCATCGCGCCGCGGCGACGGCGCACCTGATCAACCGCTCGCTGCGCGAGGGCCGCGTCTTCGAATGGGACCGCGCGGCGGACAAAGCCAAGGCGTAGCATTCGGCACGTTCATCGCAGCCAGCGCGTCTCCCTGCTGCGGCTTCATGGGAGGCGTGCCGAGCGACCAATCATCGTTTGACGAGGCGCCCAGGGGCGGTGCGGGCATTCCTTGCGCGCTCCAGGTCGCTGGCGCCGGTCCCGCGCGCTCCCGGCCGCTGATGGCGCGACAAGCAACGGCGCACCCCCGTGCGCCGTCATGTCTGTGTGCCTCCCGCGCGCGGGTCGACTCCGCCAATCTGTGACTCCGCTGAGTTCGGCTAGTGGCCCGTATCAGTCATTCCGGTAGTGGATCTGGCGCGGCGCCCGGCTGGCCAGGCGCGAGGAGCGCGCAAATCGGGGATTTGTCAGCGACGAGCAACGCCGCCAGGCGGGTGCCCCGCTCGAGAGGCACTATCGAAATGACTGATACAGGCCACTAGCTCCAGTCGCGCTCCAGGAACGCCCGCACCGCCTTCACCGCGGCGCCGCGAACTGCATGGGTCGCGGTCACTGGCTCGTCGCAGCCGACGGACCACGCCGATGTTGCCGTCGACCCTCTGTCGAATAGAACGTCGGCGCGGCAGACTTGGCGACTGACGACGCAAGCCTGGTTGAACCCGGTCGGAGGCTTGATGTCAGGCGCCTCGTGCTGTCGGTGGCGCTCAAGGAGGACGAAGCCGGCAGCGACTCGATCTCAGCTCGACATGGCGACGCGCAAGGTCATGGTTGTGAGGCGGCACGCGGCGACCACAGCGGACTGGCAGTCGGGCGCCTCGTGACAGCCGGCGCAGGTGTTCCTGCAGCGCGACTTCGAGCAAGCCGTTGCAGCGGAGCCACGATTCGGCGGAGGTCGGCCTGCGCGCGGGAGGCTCACAGACGTGACGCTCGACGGGGGTCGAGCGTTGCTTGTCGCGCCAGTCGCCGGACGGGAGCGCGCGGGACCGGCGCCGCGAGCGGCGCGCGAAAGCAATACCTGCATCGGCCTCAGGCGCCTCGCCAACCCGGATGTCGGCCCGCTCTCAGTCCCTGCCGGTGAATCGCTCGCGCGGGTGCCACCGGAGAACAGAAACGAGGGCGGCGACGGCGAACAGCAGCATCACCGCCTTGATCGCCACGACGATCGTTCGCGGCGCGCCCGTCGGATCGGCGGCGCCGAACACGCCGGTCAAGAAGCTGCCGATCGCGATGGCGAGGGTGAAGCCCCACGCGGCGGCGAGGCTCGCCTGCCCCGCGGCCGGATCCCGGCCGGCACGCCAGGCGCCGTAGAGCAGGAACGCCCCGAGCAGCCAGTCGTCGAGCCAGGCGAACAGCAGCTGCGGATCGCCCATCTGGTGCCAGCGGCGTGCCGTCTCGCCCAGCGGCAGGACGATTCCGGCGAGGATGGCGAGACGGCGCGCGTAACGCATCACGGCTCCAGGCGTCGACCGCGCGGCGGCTATGGTGCAGGGCGCGCGGCGCCGCTTCCGGTCGGCACGCGCAGGATGGTCAGCGAGTGCGGGCCGAGCTTCTCGACGTGGTCGGCGGCGATCTGCGTCAACGCTTCCTCGCGCGGCGCGACGACGGTCGGCCGCTGCAGCGAATTCTCGGCCGACGGATCGCCGGTGAGCACGATACGGCGGCCGCCGGCCGTCGGCGTGACGCCGTTCAGCAGCAGCTTCACGTCACGCGCCGCCGGGCCCGGGTTCACCAGCTTGACGATGACGTCGCCGGTCGCCGCATCCCGTGCGGCGCTGGCGAACACGCCTTCGATGCCCGACGTCGGCAGGCCGATGACCGTCGCCGGCAGCACCGTCGTCCCCTTGTGCTGCCCGAAGAGGCGCTGCACGTGGTAGCTCGGCGTGCCGACCGAGCGCAGGTTGTCGAACCAGATCAGGTTCGGCGTCCACTGCCAGGCGTCGACGTGCGCCAGCAGCGGTGCGTACGACGCCAGCTGCACCACGTCGGCGTTGCGCTCGAGGCCGGTCATGAAGGCGGCCTCGGCGAGCGCGGCGTTCAGCGTGCTCGGCCGATCCTGCCGGGCCTGCGGCACGTTCTCGTGCGCGGCGAACTCGCCGGCGAACACCTTCGGGCCGGTGCGCGGGTAGTTGTCGTAGCGATTGGCGTTGCTCAGGAACCACGCCGGCGGCATGTAGTAGTGCTCGTCGACGATGTCGGTGCCGAGCTCCCGCATCTTGCCCCACAGGAAGTCGAACCGCTCGCCGTTGGGCGACGGGCCGGCGCTGGCGATCAGCTTGATCTCGGGATGCTTGGCCTTGAGGATCTTGTGGAAGATGGCGTAGCGCTCGACGTACTGCGGCCCCCACTGCTCGTTGCCGACGCCGATGAACTTCAGGTTGAACGGCGCCGGATGCCCCATCGCGGCGCGGCGTTTGCCCCACACGCTGGTCACCGGACCGTTGGCGAACTCGATCAGGTCGAGCGCGTCCTGCACATAGGGGTCGAGCTGATCGAGCGGCACCAGCTCGCTGGTGTTGAACTGGCAGGCCATGCCGCAGTTGAGGATCGGCAGCGGCTCGGCGCCGATGTCTTCCGACAGCTGGAAGTACTCGAAGAAGCCGAGGCCGAACGACTGGAAGTAGTCGGCGGCCTGCCGATGGCCGAACTCGTCGTTCCAGCGGTTGATGATCGTGGTGCGATCGCCAGGCGCGCCGATCGTCTTCTTCCATTCGTAGCGCGTCTCGAGATAGCGGCCCTCGACGATGCAGCCGCCCGGGAAGCGCAGGAAGCCGGGCTTCAGGTCGGCGAGCAGCCGCGACGAGGTCGGCGCGCAGCCCGTTCGTCCGGCCCTTCCACGTGTCGGCCGGCATCAGCGAAATCATGTCGAGGTCGACGCTGCCCGGCCCGTCGAGGCGGACGCGGAAGCGCGCGCGGGTATTGGTGACGGGCGGCGTCAGCGTCGCGGTGACGACGCCCCACTCCGCCGGCACCGTCGCGATCGTGGCGGTGCCGGCCTCTTCGAGCCGCGCGTTCTCGATCCCCACCGTCAGCCCGGCCGTGCCCGAGACGCGGCGCGCCAGCATCGTGACGACGTAGCGCTTCCCCGCCTCGACGCTGACCGATCGGAAGCCGTCGTTGGTGATGCCGTAGCTGCCGGCCTTCGAGGTGAGGCGGACGTAGTGCGCATTCGACGGCGACGCCGGCCGATCGGTGCGCACCGCGAAGTCACCCTGGGCGTCGGTGCTGGCCGACTTCTTCCAGCCCATGAGCGCTTCCGGGAACTCGAACGAGCGGTTCTTGACCTTCTCCGGATAGAGGCCGCCGTCGGCGGCGAAGTTGATGTCCTCGAAGAAGATGCCGTACATGGTCGGGGCGATCGCCACGCCCGGCTGATCGGCCGCCACCGTGACCTGGGCGACCGTGATGACCGGCGCCTGCGGCACGCGGCGCCCCCGATCCGATTGCCAGCAGTCCCACCGCGAGCGCGAGTCTGTGTCGTTGCACGCCTGCCTCCAGCTGTCGGTTCGAACCGGCACTATACCGCGCGGAACGGCGAACGGCGGCAGGTGTCCGTGAACGTTCACGTCCTCGGCCACATCGGCAGCTATCTCCGCCACCACCGGCGCGAACTTGAAGCCGTGGCCCGAGCAGGGGCTGACGAGGACGACGGCCGGGTGGTCCGGGTGGCGATCGATCAGGAAGTGGCCGTCCGGCGTGTTGGTGTAGCAGCAGACCGCGGAGCGCACCGGAACCGGAGCCAGCGCCGGGCAGGTAGCGCACGGCGTCGGGTCCGATCGCGGCGGCATCGGCCGCCGATGGCTGCTGATCGATCGCCTCGAGCGGCGCGATGACGCCGCTGTGGTGACGGGCGAACTTCACGCCGTCCTCGAGATCGGCGCCCAGGCCGCGCATCGTAGGCAGCGCGTAGAGGAGATGCTCGGGCGTGTCTTCGATGACCAGGACGGGCAGCGCGTGCGGGCCGAATGCCTGCGCCGCCAAGGCCGCATCCGGCGCCGGCCGGAACCAGTGGACGGCGTTGCGCTCGATCCGCAGGTCCGGCCAGCGCCGGCACCAGGCCGGGCATCCAGGGACCGCCGGCGAGCACCAGCCGGTCCGCCTGCAGCGCCTCACCGCCGACGATCACCCGCACGCCGTCGGCGCGAACCTCCCACCGGTCGACCGCCACGCCGTCGCGCACGTCGGCGCCGTCGGCGCGCGCGGCGTCCAGCAGCGCGGCGATGCCGCGGGCGGCGAGCAGCACGCCAGCCCGCGGCTCGGCCACCGCGATCGTCCCGGCCGGGATGCGCACGGCGGGATGCCGTCGCGCCACCTCCGTCGCGTCGAGCATCTCGTGCGACAGGCCGTGCGTCCGTGCGCTCGCGAGCGCGCCGCTGACGAGGCGCCCCTCGGGCGGACCGATCGTCAGCCCGCCGGTCGGCACCAGCAGGGTGCGGCCGGTGCGGTGCTCGAGCGCCTGCCACGCCGCGTAGGCCCGCTGCACCAGCGGCACGTACAGCGGATGCTCGAAGTAGGCCTCACGGATGATCCGCGTGCCGCCCTGTGACGACCCGCGGGCGTGCGGCAGGGCGAACTGTTCCAGGCCGAGCACGCGGCGGCCGCGCCGCGCCAGTTCCGCGAGCGTCGCGGTGCCCATCGCTCCGAGGCCGACGACGATGGCGTCCCAGCGCACGCCGCGACGATATGCCGATATTGAGTTGGCCGTCGAATGTCCATAGACTGCGCCCACCGTTCCGGTCCGGCCCGGCCCGGATCCGACGCGACCGGAGATGCCATGAGCACACCGCCCGCCTGGCCGCCCGCCCCCGCCACCGCCGACGCCGCCCGGCCTGCCAGGTACGCCGCCGCCCGCGATGACCGCGCCGCGAAGATCGTCGTCGAGCATCCCGATCGCCATCATCCTGTCGTCGTGTTCTTCGGCGGCATCTTCGTGCTCGGCATCATCGCGGCCATCGCGATCCCCGGCTTCCTGCGCGCCCGCATGAGCGCCAACGAAGTGTCGGCGATCGGCGACGATGCGGACGATGGTGAGCGCCCAGGTCACCTGGGCCAGCATGCACGGCGGGCGCTTCGCGCGCAGCCGTCGTGCCTCGGTGCGCCGGCGAGCTGCGGCGAGCCCGAGGCGTCGAGCGTCCTCATGCCCGAGATCGCGAGCCTGCGGCACGCGCAGTGGCTACGAGTTCGGCTTCCTGCTGCGACCCGGCCTTCGCGAGGCCAGCGTCGGCGGCAGCGCTGAAGGAGCGTTCGCCAGCGCCCGGGAGACGCCGCCCGGCAGCGCGGCGGGCACGCCGTCCGACGCCGAGGTGCGGGCGCAGATCGAACAGTTCTCGACGCCGGATACCGATCCGCCGGAGGCCACGTCGGTGGCGCCGCCGAGCGCAGCGACGCGCTCCCGACTCTGGCGGCTTCGCGTACTGGGCGACACCGGCCAATCCGGGCGTCACCGGCAATCGACGCTTCTGCGTCGACGAACGCGGCGTGGTGCGCGAATACGCCATCGACGCGCCGCTCACGACCGCCGGTCGACGTCAGCCGCGCTGCCCCGACACCGGCCGCCCGCGGCCATAGCCCGAGCCCGGAAGCCGGACCGGGCTCCGGGCCGACCAGGCCAGGGAGCCACGCGGACTGCCGTCGACGGCGGGACGTTGTAATCTCCCGCCATGTCCCAACTGTCCTCGTTCCTCGCCCGCCGGACGGCGTTTGCGCTGATGTCGGCGCTGGCCGTCGGAGCCCTGATGCCCTACCCTCGCCTCGGCCCAGCAGCCGGCCGGCGCCGCCCCGCCCCCGGCCGCGCAGGGCGCCGCTCCAGCGGCGACGCCTGCCGCCGTCTCGTCCAGCCCCTCGGTCGCGCCGAATGCGCGCGTCTTCGAGATGCGTACCTATTACTGCCACCCTGGCCGGCTCGAGGCGCTGAACAAGCGTTTCCGCGACCACACCAACCGCCTGTTCGTGAAGCACGGCATCGAGCTGATCGGCTACTGGATGCCGATCGACAAGCCGGACATCCTCGTCTACGTGCTCGCCTATCCGAGCCGGGCCGCGGCCGGGAAGTCGTGGGCCGGTTTCCGCGCCGATGCCGAATGGAACACGGCCCGGACGGCGTCCGAGGCCGACGGCCCCATCGTCCAGAAGGTCGAATCGGTCTACATGAGCCCGACCGACTACTCCGCGATCAAGTAGGCGCCGCCCTGCCGTCCACCGGCCGGCCGCCCCCGAGCGGCCGGTCGGTTCCCCGCCGTACACTTTCCTGACACGACTCTGGATTGACGACCAATGAGGTCGGAGATAGACTCGCCCACGCTGAAATTGAGACGCGTCTCATCTCAATTCTGCACATGGCGACTCCGACCCCATGGCCCAGCGCATCCGCACCGTCTTCTTCTGGCTGCACCTCACCGCCGGCCTCCTCGCCGGGGTCGTCGTGCTCATCATGTCGGCCACGGGCGTCCTGCTGACCTTCGAGAAGCAGACGATCTACTGGGCCGACACGCGCCAGATCACCATCACCCCGCCGGCGGGCGGAGCTCCCCTGCCGATCGACGAGCTGCTCGCCCGCGTCCGATCCACGCGCCTGATCGGTGAGCCGACCGCCATCGCGGTGCGGCGCGATCCGGCCGCCCCGGTCGCCCTGACGGTCGCCCAGGGCGTCGTCGCCTACGCCGATCCCTATACCGGTCGCCTGCTCGGCACGCGGCGATGCCGGCGTCCGGGCCTTCTTCCGCAGCATGACCGACTGGCACCGCTGGCTGGCAGCGAGCGGCGAGTATCGGACCACCGGCCGCGCCATCACCGGCGCGTCCAACCTGGCCTTCCTGTTCCTGGTCCTCTCCGGCGCCTATCTCTGGATCCCGCGCACCTGGGCGTGGCGCGCGGTGAAGCAGGTGATCTGGTTCCGCGGCGGCCTGCCCGGCAAGGCCCGCGACTTCAACTGGCACAACACCATCGGGGTCTGGTGCGTGGCGCCGCTGGCGCTCATCGTCGCCTCGGGCGCGGTCATCTCGTATCCCTGGGCGAGCAACCTGGTCTATCGGATCGTCGGCGAAGCGCCGCCGGCGCCGGCCGGACGCGGCGGGGCCGCGGCACCGGCCCAGACCCGGACCGCAGGCGCGCGCGGCGAAGGCGCGACGGGCCGAGGGTGCCCCGTGGCCAAGGCGGCCGGGGAGCACGGCGCCCGCCGCAGCGCCGGCGCCATCCCTCCGGGCCGCCTGGACGACGGCCCTCGCCCACCGTCCCGAGTGGCGGACGGTCACGCTCCGCCTGCCGGCCGACGCCGGCGCCGACGCTCGCCTTCACCATCGACGACGGCGGCCCCGGCCAGCCCCAGCACCGCGGCACGCTGACCGTCGATCGCGCCTCCGGTGCGGTCGCCAAATGGGAGGGCTTCGACGGCAGCACGCCGGGCCGGCAGCTGCGCAGCCTGCTGCGCTTCGCCCACACCGGCGAGGTGCTCGGCCTGCCCGGCCAGGCCGTCGCCGGCCTCGTCTCGCTGGGCGGCGTCGTCCTCGTCTACACCGGCTTCGCCCTCACCTATCGCCGCTTCGTTGCCTGGCTCGCCCGTCGCCGCCGTCCGATCGAGCAGGCGGCAGGCCGGGCCGCCGCCTGACCATCGTTCACCCCGTTTCCGTCCGTCCATGCCAGTCCACGATCATCATGAAGACCCGTCCGACGTCCCGCCGTTCGTCCTCGTCCCGTCCGTCCGCGTCCCGCCGCTGGGCCACCGTTGGCGTCATCGCGGCGTCCGCCGCCCTCGCCGGCCGCGTCTCGGCCGCCTCGGTCCAGCTGCCGCCCGAGTTCCGCGCCCGCGTCGTCGACCCGCTGCCCGCCGCGTGGCTGCGCGACGACCGCCGCGAGGCCTCCGACGTGACGATCGCGCCGGTCGTCGTGCCGGTCCGAGGATCAGCTCCCGGCCGTCACCCGGTTCGACATTCCGCCGGGGCCGCTCTCGGTGGTGATCAAGGCGTTCGAGTCGGTCACCGGCTACACCGTGACGCTGGCCGACCCGGCGCTCGGCGAGATCGCCTCGCCCGGCGTCGCCGGCGTCATCACCGTCGAGAAGGCCATCGCCGCGCTCCTGAGCGGCACCGGCGTCAGCGCGCGCGAGACGCGGCCTGCGTCAGCTCACGCTGTCGCTCGGCGGCGTCAGCGAGTCGCTCGACGTCACCGCGACGGCGCGGGTCGCCTCGGTCCGCTACGCCCGTCCGGTCGCCGAGACGCCGCAGACGATTCAGGTCATCCCGCGGCAGGTGATGGAAGCCCAGGGCGTGACCACGCTGAGCGAGGCGCTGCGCAACGTGCCCGGCATCAGCCTGCAGGCCGGCGAAGGCGGCGGCGCGTCGAGCACCACCGGCGACATGTTCAACCTGCGCGGCTTCAGCGCCAACAACAGCCTGTTCGTCGACGGCGTCCGCGACGACGGGCTGATCGCGCGCGACGTCTTCAACCTCGAGCAGGTCGAGGTGTTCCTCGGCCCGACCGGCACCGACGTGGGCCGCGGCAACGCCGCCGGCTACGTCAACATGACGACCAAGACGCCGGCCGTGCAGAACCGCTACGCCGGCATGGCGACGCTCGGCACCGTCGGATCAGCGCCGCGTGTCGATCGACCTCAACCAGGCCGTGCCCGGTCGCCGAGCCGGGGTCGTGGCTGGCCGGAACGGCGCTCCGCCTGAACGCGCTCAAGCAGGACAGCGGCGTCCCCGGCCGCGACGAAGTCCGCCTGCGCAGCCAGGCGGTCGCGCCCTCGCTCGCGCTCGGCCTCGGCACGCACACGCGCGTCGCCGTCGGCGGCCAGTTCACCGAGCAGGACAACGTGCCGGACTACGGCATCCCCGGCGGCGCGTGGCCGGAATCGCGGCTGGCGCCGACGACGGTGCACGCCCCGGCGCCCGGTCGATCAGTCGAACTTCTACGGCACGCCCGACCACGACTACGACCTGGTGTCGCAGGACAGCACGTTCGCCCGCTTCGAGCACGACCTGCAGCCGACGCTGCAGCTGAAGCACCAGTTCCGCCACAACAAGGCACACCGGTCGGCGGTCATCTCGACCGTCCAGAGCGTGGCCGCCTACAACGTCGCCACCGGGCAGGTCACCGTCGCCCGCCAGGGCAACGAGCGCGAGAACCGCATCACCTCGAACCAGACGAGCGTCTCGGCGGTCGGCCGCACCGGGCGAACGTCGCACGCCCTGACGGGCACGCTCGAGTTCTCCCGCGAGGCGCAGTTCACCCCGACCCTGGCCGGCTTCGGCACCCGCGGCACCGACCGACATCTTCAACCCCGACGTGAACATCCCGGTCGTCGGGATGGCGGTGGCCCGCACCGGCGCCTTCAGCGACGGCCAGGCCGACACGGTCGCCCTCTCCGTGTTCGACGCCATCGACATCGGCCCACGCCTGCAGGTCACCGGCGGGCTGCGCGTCGAGCGCTACGACGCCAGCTTCCTGTCGATCGACGCGCCGGCGTGACGACCACCGACGTCGATGTCGCGGACACGCTGGTCAGCGGCAAGATCGGCCTGCTCTACAAGCTGACCGACCAGGGCAACGCCTACGTCTCGTTCGGCAACACCAAGACGCCGCCGGGCACCGCCAACTTCGCGCTGTCGGCCCAGGCCAACAACCAGAACAACCCGAACACCGACCCGCAGATCTCGCGCAACCTCGAGGTCGGCACGCAAGTGGAACTTCTACGGCAGCCGGCTGTCGCTGACCGGCGCGGCGTTCCGGACGCAAGAACGAGAACGTCATCTTCACCGTCGACGCCACGGCGGTGCCGCCGGTGTTCAACCAGGACGACGCGCAGGAAGTGACGGGCGTCAGCCTCGGCGTCGCCGGTCGCGTCGTGCGCGCCTGGGACGTCACCGCCAACGTCGCCTACCTCGACTCGGAGAACCTGTCGCAGAACACCACCAACAACGGCAACCGGCTGACGCTGGCGCCGGTGTTCTCGGGCAGCGTGTGGACCACCTACACCACGCCGTGGCGGCTGAGCGTCGGCGGCGGCGTCCGCTTCATCGGCGACGTGTTCATCAACGCCGCCAACACCATCGAGTCGCCGGGCTTCGCCCTGGTGGACGCGATGGCGACGTATGACGTGTCGCGGCAGCTGTCGCTGCGGCTGAACGTCTACAACCTGACCGACGAGACCTACGTCCGCAACGTCAACAACAACGGCGGCCGCTACAACCCGGGCTACCCGCGCACCGCGACGTTGACCGCGAGCTTCGGCTTCTAGGCCGCCGATGCTGATCGCGATTCCCGACGTCCTCACCCCCGACCAGGTCCGGCTGGCGCGTCAGAAGCTCGACGCCGCCGGCTGGGTCGACGGCAAGGTCACGGCCGGTCCGCAGTCGGCGCGGGCCAAGGACAACCTGCAGCTCGCCGAGAGCGATCCGGTCGCCCGCGAGCTGGGCGACCTGATCCTCGGCGCGCTGCAGCGCAATCCGCTGTTCATCTCGGCGGCGCTGCCGCTGAAGATCTTCCCGCCGCTCTTCAACCGCTACCAGGGCGGGCAGTCGTTCGGCAACCACGTCGACAACGCCATCCGGCAGGTCACCGGCACGCCGCACCGCATCCGCACCGATCTCTCGGCGACGCTGTTCTTCGCCAACCCGGACGAGTACGACGGCGGCGAGCTGGTCGTCGAGGACACCTACGGCGTCCACAGCGTCAAGCTGCCGGCCGGCCACCTGGTGCTCTATCCGTCGACCAGCCTGCACTCGGTGCGGCCGATCACGCGCGGCGCGCGCGTCGCCTCGTTCTTCTGGATCCAGAGCATGGTGCGCGACGACGGCCAGCGCACGCTGCTGTTCGACCTCGACAGCGCGATCCAGCGCGTCGCCACCGACACCGATCATCCGGCGGTGGTCCAGCTCACCGGCATCTACCACAACCTGATTCGCCGCTGGGCCGACGCGTAGGCGCGCTCACGCGCCCGAACGCCAAACTCCAGACGTCACTCCGAACAACCTGCTCAGGCCGCGTGCGGGCGCGCTGCTTTGGAGTTTGGAGTTCGGAGTTCCGCGACCCGGCCAGCCGCGCGTGCGGGCGCGCGCGTGCAGCGCCTCGATCAGCGCCTCGGGCTCGAGTGGCGGCGCCGATGGGCCGAGGCGGACGCGCAGCCGATCGGCGATCGTTCGCGCATGCGTCTCGCGGACGCCCGGCTCGCAGCTCGTGGCGCCGCTGCAGGAACGTCTCGGCCAGCAGCAGTTCCGCCTCGGAGAGCTGGCGCGCCGCTCCACCCGACGCCAGCCGGTGGCGTCGCGACCGTCAGCACCGGCACGCTCAGCGCCTTCTCGTGCACCACCACCGTCCCCGCGGCAAGGTCGCCGAGCCGCTGGTTGCGCGACGACACGAGCATCGTGACGATGCCGATGGCATAGATGCCGGGCAGTTGGTCGACGATGCGCAGCAGGTTGCGCAGGATCGCCTCGTCGATCCGGGCCGGACGCCCGGTCACGCTCAGCACGCGCAAGCCGATGAGGCGCTTGCCCGGCGTCTGCCCGTGCCAGAACGCCTCGAAGCCCATGAAGTAGCCGTAGAACAGCAGGAACACGGTGATGACGATGACGGCGAGGAACCACGGCCCGCTGCCCGACCGGCCGAGCAACGACCACGTGCCCGACACCGCGGCGAGGATCACCAGGCCGATCAGGAACTGCAGCAGCGTGTCGATCGACACCGCCAGGAAGCGGCTGCCGACGCCGGCGAGCGGGAACTCGAGCGCGACCTGCTCCGGCGTCTCGATGCTAAGCTGATCGGGTGCCGTCACCGGCTCTCTCCGTGGGGTGGGTGCAGAAGCGGGAAGCGCATTGGGCGCGGCTCGAAGCGCTCGTCGCGGCGTGCAAGGGGCGCACCGTCGGCGCGCTCTCGACCAGCGACCTGCGTGAGCTGGCGCAATTGTACCGCCAGACCGCGGCCGACCTCGCCACCGCCCGCGAAGATCCGAGCAGTCGACGCCTCGCCGCCTACCTGAATCAGCTGCTCGGGCGTGCGCACAACCTGGTCTACGCCGGACGCCGGCGCCAGCGCGGCGGCATCGTGGCGTTCTACACGCGCACGTTCCCGCAGACGTTCCGCGCGACCTGGCGCTACACCGCCGCCGCCGTCGCCATCATCGCCGCCGGCGCGCTGGCCGGCGCGGTGCTGACCGCGACCTCGCCGGGGTTCGAGCGCTTCATCCTCGGCGGCGAGATGCTCGACACGATCGAGCGCCGCGAGATGTGGACGCACTCGATCCTGCCGGTCAAGCCGCTCGCGTCGGCCGGCATCACCGCCAACAACCTGTCGGTGTCGATCATCGCCTACGCCAGCGGCATCCTCGCCGGCATCGGCCCGCTCTACATCATGGCGATGAACGGCCTGCTGCTCGGCGTGCTCGGCACGATCTGCCATCAGGCCGGCATGAGCGTGGCGCTGTGGAGCTTCGTCGCGCCGCACGGCACGCTGGAGCTGCCGGCCATCCTCATCGCCGGCGGCGCCGGCCTGATCATCGGGCACAGCGTGGTCGTCGCCACCGACCGGCCGCGTCGCGACACCCTGATCGACGCCGGCCGACTGTCGCTGCGGCTGTTCGGCGGCGTGGTGCCGCTGCTGCTCATCGCCGGCCTGATCGAGGGCTTCGTCTCCCCCACCGGCCTCGACCCCGCCGCCAAGTTCCTCATCGGCGGCGCGCTGTTCGTGCTGCTCGCCGCTTACCTGGGACTGGCGGGCCGGGAGCCGCCCGGTAACGCAACTTCCAAGACCAAGGACCAAGGGGCCAGGGTAGCGCGCAACGTGCGGACCGGAGTTACACGGCGTTCCGCTCCTTGATCGCGAGGTAGCGCTGCACGACGGCCGAGGCGACGTCGGCCGGCGCGAGATCGAGGGCCAGCGCACCGCGCCGCCGCAGGCCGCGCAGCAGCGTCTCGCGCCGATCGAGCACTTCCTGCGCCGCCAGCACGCGATAGAGATCGGACGCCGTGGCCGGCGACGATCCGGCCAGCGCCGTCACGTCCATCTGCCGCAGCATCGCGCACAGCACCAGGTGGCGGTCCGCCATCCGGCTCGCGCACTCGATCACCTCGGGCACGCCGGCCGTCTCGGCCAGGTCGGTCAGCCACACGATCAGCGAGCGCTGCTGCGGCGTGCGCAACAGCGCCGCGGCGGCGGCGGCATGATCGCCTTCGACCGCCTCGGCCGTCGCCTGCGCCAGCACTTCGAGCAGCCGGCGCTGGTGCCGGGCGCCTCGATCGGGGGCGATGCGCGCCGAGACGCGCCGCCCGTAGGCGACGAGGCCGATCCGATCGCCGGAGGCCTCGGCGACGTGGGCCAGGGCCAGCGCCGCGTCGACCGCGGCATCGAGCTTGGTGCGATCGCCCGCCCGGGCGCGCAGCAGGCGGCTGCCGTCGAGCATGATCCAGACCGCCTGGCTGCGCTCCGGGCGATAGAGCCGGGTGACCAGCTTGCCGCGCCGCGCCGTCGCCGTCCAGCAGACGTCGCGCCGATCGTCGCCGTCGCGGTAGTCGCGCAGCCGCTCGAACTCGCGGCCGGCGCCGTGCTGCCGGGCCCGCCGCCGCTCGGCGGTCATCGACTGGCTGCGGACGAGATGCAGGACGTGGTGCTGCGCCGCGTGCAGGTCCGGATAGACGCGAACCGTCTGCTCGATCGAGACGCGGGCCCATCGCGTGGCCAGCCGCCAGGCGCTGGCGTAGCGCACGGTCACCGGACCGACGGTGGTGTCGCCCCGTTCCGCCGGCACGATCGGGTAGGCGCCGCGCGCCGGGCGGCCGGGCCAGGCCGTCAGCACGACCGCGGGCACGTCGCGGCGGAGGGACGCCGCCGGCGCGTCGGCCAGCTCCGCGTCGAGGACGACGCCGCCCTCGTGCTCCAGCGTGAGGCCGACGGTCGACGGACGGCCGAGGCCGAGCGGCTCGGCCCAGTCGCGCGTCACGCGGAGCCCGGCCGGCGACGGCAGGCGGCGCAGGTCGAGGATCCAGAGGACGACGACGAAGATGTCCCAGGCGACGAGGCCGACGAGCGCGCGGCGGTCGACCGCGGCCGGGATCAGCCACAGCGCGCCGACGCCGAGCAGCCAGAAGGCGCGCGCGCCGAAGCCGACGCCGATGCGATGGGCGCGCCCGCCGATGCCGCTCGCCGGCGGCGGCGCGAGCCGATCCACTACTTCGGGACCTCCACCGCGGCGACGATGTCGGCCACGACGTGATCGGTGGTCACGCCCTCGAGGTCGGCCTCCGGCCGCAGCACCAGGCGATGGCGCAGCACCGGGACGGCCACCGCCTTCACGTCGTCGGGCAGCGCGTAGTCGCGACCGTCGCTGGCCGCGACGGCCTTGGCGAGCTGCAGGAGCGCGATCGCGGCGCGCGGACTGGCGCCGAGGCTGACCGCCGGCCAGTCGCGGCTGCGCCGGGCGATGTCGGCGATGTAGGTGAACAGCGTCGGCTCGACGTGGACGGCGCGCACCGCGGCGCGGGCCGCCAGGAGCTGTCCTTCGGACAGCGGTGCGATCTCGACGCGATCCAGCTCGCGCGCGTCGAAGCCGCGATGATGGCGCTCGAGGATCGCCTCCTCGTGGCCGGACGCCGGGTCGGGGTAGGTCACGCGAATCTTGATCAGGAAGCGATCGAGCTGCGCCTCGGGCAGCGGATACGTCCCCTCGAACTCGACCGGGTTCTGCGTCGCGAAGGTCGTGAACCACGGCGTCAGGGCGTGGCTGGTGCCGTCGATGGTGACCTGCCGCTCCTCCATCGCCTCGAGCAGGCTGGACTGCGTCCGCGGCGGCATGCGGTTGATCTCGTCGACGAGCAGCAGGTCGGTGAAGACCGGGCCGCGGTGCAGCACGAAGTCGCCGGTCGCCATGCGCAGCACGCTGGCGCCGGTGATGTCGGCGGGCATCAGGTCGGGGGTCGACTGGACGCGGTGGAACTCGAGGCCGAGCAGCTTGCCGAGGGTGCGCACCGCCAGCGTCTTGGCCAGGCCGGGCACGCCCTCGATCAGCGCGTGCCCGCCGCAGATGACCGTGAGCAGCAGCTGCCCCACCGCCTCGTCCTGCCCGACGATGGTCTTGGCGAGCTCGCGTCGCGCGTGCGTGGTGACTTCGGCCAGGGCGTTCGACATGGGACTGGGATCTCCTGAGATCGACTAGCGACGGATGGTGGCGCCGCGGGCCTGGCGATCGACGAGCTGGTTCGCGGCCTGCAGCGCGCGGACCACCGACAGGGCGGTGCCCACGTCGAGCGGCCCGTGCGCCGGCGTCCCGGGCCCGCGCCAGCAGCGCGGACAGCGATTCGGCCGACATCCCGGCGCGCCCCGCCGCGGTGCCGGCCAGCGTGGCGTCGTCGGCGTCGGCCGGCAGGCCCGACACGGCGATCAGCCGGCGCCGCAGGTGCGCCAGCGCCACCGCGACGGCGGTGGTCGTCGCGCCGGCCCGCTCGTAGAGGCTGCCCATCGTGTCGACGAACTCGAGCGGCGCCGTCCGCGGCGGATCGGGCACGGCGCGCAGCGGCCGGCGGCGGAAGGACACGGTGACGATCGCCGCCAGCGCCGATGACGGCGAGCTGCGCGAGCGCCGCCGGCAGCGGCGTGCCGGCCGCATAGGACCAGGCGGAGCGTCGATGCCCGTGATAGTGCTCGTCCCACAGGACGCGCCGATCGAGCGGCGGGCCGATGGCGTTGACCAGCAGCTCGACGTGTCCGGGCTCGTCGATGGCGGCGTTGGTGGCCGGCAACGCCGACGCCCAGTAGATGACACGCCCACGGCCGATCCGGGCGGCGACCACGGCGGCCCCGCGCGCGTCCGCGTAGATCGTCGCGTAGGGCGGATGCGGCTCCCCCGCCGCGGCGCCGCCGAGATGGTCCATGCGGACGGTGGGCGCGCCGAGGGCCAGCGGCGAGGCCGCGACCGGCGCCGGCGTGGTCGCCATCGACGCCCGCACCGGTCCCCGCTTCAGCGACGGTAGCCAGGCCGGTTCCTCGGCGACGATGACGACGCCGCCGGCCTCGACGAAACGCGTCAGCGCGGCCACGTCGAGCTGTGACGGCCGCTGCTGCGGCGCCATCAGCACCAGCACGTCGGTCGCCGGGTCGGCCTCGAGCGACACCAGCGGATCGAACGTCCGCTGCACGACGTAGCCGAGCCGTCGCAGCAACAGGACTCCGGCCTTGGCGCCGGCCGCACCGCTCGACAGGCTGGAGCCGCGCAGGCCGAGCCCTTCGTCCGGTGGGGCCACCACCGTGGAGACGCCCGCCACGACAAGCATCACCGCGGCCGCGACGAGGACGACGACGAGATCGCGGGATCCGCCTGGACGTCGCATCTAGTGTCCTGTCCCAGTGGATCGTGGCATAAGGCCCTGGCGCAACGCCCGGATCGCAAGGCGCGACGAGTGAGGATACCGGGAGGATCTGAACGAGGAGCAACGCGGCGAGGCGGGATGCCCCGCCTGGGAATTATGTTGCGAACCACTGGGACGGACCGTGTCCGGGTCGGCGAGATCGCCGAGGTGGTGCACGGCGGCCGGGCCTCGTCGAGGCCCGGCTCGGCGCCGCCGTACCACGTGCCCTCGAACAGCCGCGCGACGAACGACACCGCCGGCCGACGGCGATCGGCCGCGGGCAGCAGCCGGAGGTATTCGCGCGGCGTCCGATCCTCCGCGATCGTCCAGGCGCCGTCCTCGTCGAGACGGTGCAGGACGGCGTGGTAGGCGCAGCGTACGGCCTCGCGGGCGTGGCCGTCGGCGGCGGCGGCACGGGCGCGCGCCGCCCAGGCCTGCGCGTCGATCGGCTCGCCGCCGCGGCTGATCGCGGGCCGCACCGCGGCGTCGCGCGACACGCCGCGCAGCAGCCGCCACGTCAGCCACGCCAGCAGGACGAAGGCGATGGCCGCCACGATCCAGCTCGCGTAGCGCAGGATCGGCGTCACGGTCCCGGTCGTGCGCTGGAAGTCGGGCAGCCAGCTGCGCAGCCAGCGCCTTGACCCGATCGGCGAAGGCCAGCAGGCTGGCGTAGCGCTGCCGGCCGCGGAATTCCGGCGCCGCCAGGACCTCGGCCAGCGCGACGCGCAGATGCGCCGGCGGCGGCGGACCGGCGACGGCCAGCGGTGCGGCTTCGTGGCGCAGCGCGGCGATACGGGCGACGCGCGCGGGCGCGGACCGCGAGCCATGTCTGCGTCGTCCGCGGTGGCGAGCACGTCGGCGACGGGCGCCGCCGCGACGGAGAACCGTTCGGTGCCGGCGCGGACCGTCCACGCGGCCGGCAGGTCGCGGGTGAGCGTCGCGACGTCGGCCGGGGACCTGGCGGCTTCCACCCGGCCGGCCAGATCGTCGAGCGTCGCCAGGAACGCGGGGACGTCCAGCTCGCCCGCCGGCGGCTGGCCGGCGCGGGCGAGCGCCGGCAGCAGCAGCGCCACGGCGACGAGCGCGGTGGCGACACGTCGCAGCCATCTCAGTAGGGAACGGGCGGCGGGGCCGGCGGATAGGCCGGCGCCGCCGGCATGGCCGGCGGCCGCGAGCGCCTCGGTCATCACCTGCAGGTCGAGCGCCTCGTGCCGGATGCGCCCCTCGAAGTAGAGCACGACGACGCCGATGGCGAATGATCGGCGCGGTGAGCGTCTGCCCGGCAGCGCCGCACACGGTGCCGGCCATGTTGAGCCAGAACCCGGTCTGCGTCTCGGGCCCGACGGCGAAAGCGGCGATCATGAACGGCATCTGCAGCACCATCGCCGCGGCGTAGGCGATCACGGCGGCGCAGATCGCCAGCAGCAAGGCCCGGCGGAGGTGGCCGCGCGTCAGCCGGATCGAGCGCCGGATCGCCTCGCGGCCGCCGATCGGCTCGAGCACGACCGCCGGTATCGCCACGGCGTAGCGCAGCCCCATGAACACCATGACGCCGAACGCGACGAGCGCCCCCAGGCCGAGGGCGATCGCGGCCACGACGAGGGCGCCGGCCGCAACGGTGCCGTTGCCGGGCTGCAGCGCGCTCGACGCCGCCGGCGATGCCGAGCAGCACGGCGCCGGGCAGCAGGCGCCGCGACCCAGACACCGAAGACCCGGACGGCCATCAGAAACGTGGCCCAGAGCAACGACGCCAGCCGCCGCATCGCCGCGGCGAACGACGAGCCGATGTCGGGCACCATCCGCCCGTAGAGATCGGACACCGCGGACGCGATCGCGGCGGCGCCCAACACGTAGAGCACCCAATGCAGGATGGTGAAGAGCACGGCGCCGATGCTGACGGCGACGACGATCGCGGTGAGATGCTCGATCTGGAAGTCCTGTGGCGTCCGCAGCGACGCCTGTCCCCACCCCATCAGCATCGCGACGATCAGCGAGAGCACCGCCTGCGGGGCCATCAGCCCGACGACGAGCAGGAAGCGGTGGCGGTAGATCGAGAAGGTGCGGTCGAGGAACTCGGAGACCGTGAGCGGGCGGAGGTCCAGGTTCATCGCAGCGGTTCGGCTGGGGCGCCATCGTAGCATGCGCTACGCGGGCCGGCGGCGGCGTCGCGTCACGCCGCGTCCCCGTGCGCGCGGGCCGACGGCCGGCATGCCCGGGACCTGCCGCGCCACCGCCGCCGCGAGCTCGGACAGCCGCACCGGCTTGCTGACGTAGTCGTCCATGCCGGCGGCCAGGCATTCCTCGCGATCGCCCTTCATGGCGCGAGCCGTGAGCGCGACGATCGGCACGTGCGGCCGGTGCGGCGGCCTGCGCCTCGGCGTCGCGGATCAGGCGCGTCGCGTCCATGCCGCCCAGCACCGGCATCTGGACGTCCATCAGGATCAGGTCGAAGGGCTCGCCGTCCCTGCGCCTCGACCGCGGCCTGGCCGTCGCCGACGATCGTGGCGGCGTGTCCCAGCTTGGCGAGCAGGGCGACGGACAGGCGCACGTTGACTTCGTTGTCCTCGGCGACGAGGATGCGCAGTCGGCGCGACGGCCCGTCGGCGACCGTCGCCGTCTCGCCGGCCGCCGGCGCCGCCAGGACGGGACGGACGGCGACGAGTCGGCAGCGGCGGACGCGGCGCCCGGCGGCAGCGCCGTCGGCGCGACGGCGTCGCGGCGGCGCAACGCCCGCTGCAGGTTGAGCAGCAGATCGTGCTTCGTGATCGGCTTGATCATGTAGGCGGACAGGCCGAGCGCGTCGCACCGGCTCTGATCCTGGCTGCGATCGTCCGACGTCAGCATCACGATCGTCGCGCCGGCCATGTGCGGGTTCGGCGCCATCGCCTCGGCCACGGTGAAGCCGTCCATGCCGGGCATCTTCACGTCGAGCAGCACCACTTCGTACGGCTCGCCGGCGGTCCACGCCGTCTCGACGCTGGCGATGGCGGCGGCGCCGCTCTCCACCGTCACCGGACGCATCCCCCAGCCGTGCGACATCTCCTCGAGCACGCGGCGGTTGGTGTCGTTGTCGTCGACGATCAGGACGCGGCGGCCGGCCAGCGGCACCGCCGGTTCATCCGCGGCGACGACGGGCGCGGTGGCCCCGGGGGCGGCGACCGCGAAGCGCGCGGTGAAATGGAACGTGCTGCCCTGGCCCGGCGTGCTGTCGACCCACACCCGGCCGCCCATCTTCTCGACCAGGTGCCGGGTGATGGTGAGGCCGAGGCCGGTACCGCCGTGGCGGCGCGTGGTCGACATGTCGGCCTGCTCGAACGGCGCGAACAGGCGATCGACTTCCTCGACGGCGATGCCCACGCCGGTGTCGCGCACGGCGAAGTGCGCGCCCCACAGCTCGGCCGACTCGCGGGACACGGTGACTTCGACGGTCACCTCGCCGCGCTCGGTGAACTTGATGCCGTTGCCGATCAGGTTCAGGAGCACCTGGCGGAGGCGCAGCGCGTCGCCGACCACGCATTCCGGCGCGCCCGGCGCGATGCGGTAGACGAGCTCGAGTCCGCGCTGGTGCGCCTTGACCGCCAGGGTGCGGGTGGCCTCGGCGATCACCTGGCCGAGGTCGAACTCGGCCTGTTCCAGGTGCAGCTTGCCGGCCTCGAGCTTCGAGACGTCGAGGATGTCGTTGATGACGTTGAGGAGCCCGTCGGCGCTCGAGCGCAGCGTGGTCAGGTATTCCCGCTGCAGTGGCGTCAGCGACGTGTCGGCCAGCAGCTCCGCCATGCCGAACACACCGTTCATCGGGGTGCGGACCTCATGGCTCATGTTGGCCAGGAACTCGCTCTTGGCGCGACTGCCGGCCTCGGCGGCCAGGCGGGCTTCGGCGAGGACGCGACCGGAGCGCGTCACCGACCGGCCGGTGACGAGGGCGACGACGATGGCCACGCCGAGCGCGGCGAGGGCCGCCATCCACTGCAGGTGCGAGGCGAGGGCGATGGTCTCGACCGCGGAGGTCGACGCCTGGCCCGCGTCCTCGTGGGCACGGCGCGTCAGGGTGGCGATGATCGGCGCGATGCGACGGGCGTAGCGGCCCTCGATGGCCGCGGAGAGGTAGGTACGCGCGGCCGCCGCGGTCCCGTCTTCGAGCTCGGCGACCAGTTTGTCGATGTCGCGGCGGTAGGCCGCGAACTCCTCGTCGAGGCTCTCCAGGTCCGCAGATGGTCCGCCCGCGGACGCCGTCGCCCGCGCCCGGACCTCGGCCGAGACGCGTCTCGACGGCAGTCAAGCGCGCGCACCAGGCCGCGGCGCGCCGTCTTGGCCGGCTCGGTCTGCCCCGGTGGGGTGTCGATCGGATAGCGGTCGTCGTGCTCGGCGACGGTGTTGGCCGCGACCACCTGCTGGCGGGCGGCCTCGACACCGGCGAAGGCCGCGGCCAGATCGCCGGCGGCCTGCACCTGCGGCATGGCGCGATCGGCCAGCACGCCGATGTTGGCGGCGACGTCGCGGTTCAGCGCCCGCGAGTAGGCGGCAAATGCCGCCACGACGATCACCATGACTCCGCAGCCGAGTGCGACCTGCGTCTTGATTGACATCGAAGAGACCCGTACACCCCGATGGTGTGCCACTCGCACTATCGGCACACCGCAGCGAAATATGAGAAAAAACGTGCGCCCTGCACCTGCCTCCGGCGGCGTCGTGCTAGTGTCCAGACCGACCGGACCGATTGGCTGAGGCGCCGCGGCGCGCGCGGCCCACACGGGTCGGTCGCGGCCCCCGAGAGGACCGGCACACGCGCATGGATGGTTTCGAAAGCCTCACTCGCCCTCCTCTTCGGCCTGCTCGGCCTGGGCCTCCTTCTCAGCCCGATCCTCTCACTGGTCGGCTTCCTGAGAGCTCGACAGCTGCGGGAAACCGTCACCGCGCTCCAGGGCACGGTCGACGCGCTGCAGGCCAACGTGCGTGCCCTCGACACGGAGGTCGAGAGGCTGTCCCGCGCCCAGGCCCGAGTGCCGGGCGATTCCGTGGCATCGCCAGCCACACCAGCCGGGGCCCCGGCAGCGCCCCCTGCGCCGACGACGCCGACCGATGGCGCCCGCCGCCTCACCGGCCGCGCCGGCGGTGGCGGAGCCCATCGTACCCGCTCCCCCGCCCGCCGGGCCGGCGCCCGTGGCCGGAAGCGCCGCGCCGGCGGCGCCGACCGCCACACCCGGATCGCCCGCGCCTCCCGCTCCCGCCGCGCCTGTGGGGCCGCCCCCGCTGCCGGCGTCTGCCGGCCGGACGCCGCGAGCGACGTGGCCGCCACCGCCGTCCGCGAGTCAGACGGGAGCGCCCTCGACCGGGGAGCGTCCGCCCGCCCGGCCGCCCACCGGACCGCCGCGACTGCCCGTTGGGCCACCACCCGTGCCCGAAGCGCCGTTCGACTGGGAGAGCATGCTCGGCATCCGCGGCGCCGCCTGGCTCGCCGGCATCACGTTCGTCATCGCGGCCCTGTTCCTGGCCAAGCTCGGGCTACGACCGCGGCGTCTTCACGCCGATCCTCCGCGTCACGGCGATGGTCCTCGCCGGGACCGGCGCGCTCGTCTGGGCCGAGCTCGGCCTGCGCCGCGGCTACCGCCCGGCGGCCGACGCGATCTCCGGCGCCGGCCTCGTCGCGCTCTACGCCGGGTGGTACTCGGCCCACGCCAACCACGGCCTGATCGCGTCGCCGCTCGCGGCGTTCGTCGCCATGTCGGTGACCACGCTGGTCGCCGCCGGCATCTCGGTCCGCCACGGCACGATCTTCACCGCGGTGCTCGGCCTGATCGGCGGCCTGGCGACGCCGGTCCTGCTGTCGAGCAACTCGAACAACGCGCTCGGACTGTTCCTCTACCTCGCCGTACTCAACACCGGGTTCCTGTGGGTGGCGCGCCAGCGCCAGTGGGCCTTCATCACCGCGATCGCGCTCGCCGGGACCAGCCTGATGGAGTTCGGGTGGATGGCGTCGCGCCTCGACGAGGCCACGCTGCCGGTCGGCGTCGCCGGCTTCGCCGTGCTGGGCGCGATCTACATGTGGCACGCCCTCAACACGGCCGACGACGACGAGCAGACGACGTCGCACGTCCTCGGGCTGCTCGGCGGGATGCTGCCGCTGGCGCTCTCGATCGTGCTCGCCGCCGATCCCCGCTTCGTGCGGCAGTGGCCGTGGGTGCTCGGCAACCTCGGCATCCTCGCGGCGGCGTCGATCGCGCTCGGGGTGACGCGGCTGCGCCTGCTCGTCCTCGTCTCGGCGGCGACGACCGCGCTGGCCTGCACCATCTGGTCGATGCACGTCGCCCAGCTCGAGTCGCCGGTCGGCCCGGCGATGGTGGTGCTGCTCCTCACCGCGCTCTACAACGGGCTCGGCCGGTTGTGGCCGGACGCACCGCGCGCCGACGGTTCACGGCCGATGATGTCGATGCTCGGCGGCGCCGGCGTCATCGTCGCCGGCGGGCTCGTCCTGTTCGCGCTCAGCCTCCTCGTCCAGACGACGCCGCCGACCGGCCTGGTCCTCGCCATCATCGCGGTGATCTTCCTCGCCGGCGTCGAGCGCAGCTCGGTCGACGTCGCGCCGCTCGTGCTGCCGGGCACCGCCGCCGCCACCGGCCTGCTCGCGCTGGTCTGGTTCGAGAACAACGCGGTGGCCGGCCAGTACGTCGGCCTGCTCGCCTTCGCCCACCTGCTGGCCGTCGCCTACACCGTCGTCGCGATCGTCCGCGATCGGACGGGCGTCGACGATGACAGCGCGTGGATCCTGCGGGCCGACATCGCGGCGCTGGTCGCGGTCGGCGCGGCCTACACCGGCCTGCACGCGGCGCTGGCGCGCGGCGCCTACGCGGCGCCGACGCCGCTCTTCGGCCTGATCGGCCTCGACGTGGCGCTGGTCCTCTACGTCGCGATCCGCCGCGCCTGGACGTGGCTCGTCCCGCTGGCGGCGCTCGCCGCCTGTTTCTTCGCCGGGGCGTGGCACGCGCTGCAGTTCACTCTCGAGACCGGCACGGTGGCGGTCATCTTCGAGCTCGCCGTCTACGCCCTGTTCGTGGCCCTGCCCTTCGTGCTGACGGCAGCCCAGCCCGCCGTCTGGCGCCGCGCCGCCGCGGCGTGGCTGACGTCGGCGCTGATCGGGCCGCTGCTGTTCCCGCTGTTCCGCGCCGCCTGGCTGGCGTACCTGGGTGACGGCACGATCGGCCTGCTGCCGGTCCTCCTGGCGGCCGGCAGCGTCGTCTCGCTGGCCGGCGTCTCGCGCGTCTTCGCGGCCGACGAGGCGGCAGGCGATCCCGAGGCGGCGGGGCGGCGGCTCAACTACCTGGCGCTCTTCTCGGCGATTGCCCTCGGCTTCGTCGCCGCCGCGATCGCGCTCCAGTTCGAGAAGCAGTGGCTGACCATCGGCTGGGCGCTGGAAGCCGCCGCGGTCTTCTGGCTGTTCGGCCTGGTGCCGCACCCCGGGCTCAAGTATTTCGGCCTGATTCTGTTCGGGGTCGTTGGCGCCCGCCTGATCTTCAACCCCGAGGTGCTGCGCTATCAGCCGCGCGGCGCGCCGATCGTGAACTGGCTGCTCTACACCTACGGCGTGCCGGTGCTGGCGACATTCGCCGGCGCGTGGCTGCTGCGCCGGGCCGAGGCGGAGCGGGGCGACGATCCGGAATACGACTGGGCCGCCGGCGATCGCACCCTGATCGTCCCGCTGGTCGCGGCACTGGGCCTGATCCTGTTCTTCGTGCTGATCAACGTCGAGATCGCCGACTACTTCTCGCAGGGGCAGTACCTGGCCTTCGATTCGACGCCCCGCCTCGAGCGCGACCTCGCCTACTCCGTCGCCTGGGGTCTCTACAGCCTGCTGCTGCTCGGCATCGGCATCTGGCGCGCGAACAAGGGGCTGCGCATCGCGTCGCTGGTGCTCCTGATGCTGACCGTCGGCAAGGCGTTCCTCTACGATCTGTCGGCACTGGAGGGCATCTACCGGGTCCTGTCGTTCCTCGGCCTGGGGATGGCGCTGATCCTGGTGTCGCTGCTCTACCAGCGCTTCGTCGGCAAGAAACAGCCATGACGCCGGGTGCCCCGCTCCGCCGCTGGCCGCGTCCGTTCGCGGCCGCTCTCGCCGGCATCGTCGTCACCGTCACGGGCGTCGTCCTGGCCGGACAGACGCCGGCCGGAGAGACGCCGTCGGCGGACGAGGCGCGGGCGGCGTGGCAGTACCGGCGTGCCGTGACCATGCCGGCCGGCGTGGCCGCGGATGGGCGTTTCGCGGCCATCGCCATCCCGCCCGACGTGGCCGAGCACAGCCAGCCCAACCTCGCCGACCTCCGACTCGTCGCCGCGGACGGGCGCGAGGTGCCGTACGTGCTCGACGTGGACGTGCCGCGGACCGCCGAGCGGCGGCACAGCGGGCGCCTCGTCGAAGCGCAGGACGTGCGTCGCCGGATGTCGGCGTGGGTCGTCGACTTCGAAGACGTCGCGCCGTTCGATCGGCTCGAGCTCGACGTCGACGGCACCGACTTCAGCAAGCGCCTCGACGTCGAGACGTCGCTCGACGGCGCGCAGTGGACGCGGATCGCCGCGGACGCGTGGATCTTCGATCGGCCGTGGCGCGGTCGCCGGATCCACGACACCGTCATCGAGCAGCCGGCGCCGCTGACGGCGCGCTACGTCCGGGTGACGATCGACGACGTCCGCTCCACTCCGGTGTCGCTGCGCGGCGTCACCGCCGTGCTGAGCACGCACCTCGGCGGCCGCCGCTGGACACGGGAGGCGGCGCTGGTGCGGCTCGAGACGCCGCCTGGCCGGCCCTCCCGCTATCGCGTCGATGCCGGGGCCGGGGCGCCGGTCGAGCGGATCGCCATCGCCACCGACGACGTCGCGTTCTGGCGCGACGTCCGCGTCTTCGCCGCCGGCGCGCGCGCTGCCGAGGAACCGGTGTCCGGCCGCGACCCGATCTATCGGCTCCGGCTCGACGACGCCGATCTCGACGCCGAGCGCCTCGACGTGGATCTGGTGCGCCCCGTCGCCGCCCCGCTGATCGTGGAAATCGACGACGGCGACAGCCCGCCGCTGGCCCGCCCGCGGGTCACGCTGTCCGGCATGGAGCGACGCGCCCTGGTCCCGCTCGTCGCGGGTGGGCTCACGCTCTACTACGGCAACGCCGCGACGCGCCGACCGGTCTACGATCTCGAGTTGCTGCGCTCGCGGCTCTCGCTGGTCGAGAGCTATCCGCCGGCCGGGCTCGGCGCCGAGGCGAGCAATCCACGGTTCGCCGCGCTCGCCCCGATGGCCTTCCTGGCCGCGCGCGGCGCCGTCGCCGACACGTCGAAGTGGAGCGTCTCGCGCGACCTCCAGATCGCCGGCGGCGACGACGTCTACACCTTGACACTTGGCGCGGCGGACCTCGCCTATCTGAGGCCCGACCTCGGCGACGTCCGGATTGTCGACGGCGAGCGCCGCCAGGTGCCCTACGTGCTCGAGCCGCGCGCCGCCGCCTCGCGTGTCGGCGCTGGCGGTCCGTGGCGCCGCACCGCGCGCGGGCACCCCGAAGACGTCCGCGTGGGAGCTCGCCGTGCCGTCCGACGACCTCGGCCGGTCGGCGATCCCGCTGGCCGCGGTCGAGTTGTTCTTCAAGGACGGCTTCTACACGCGGCCGGCAACCCTGCTGGTGCCGGACCGGCGGGCGCCGCACGGGAAGCGCGTGCTGCACCAGGCGACGCTGCGCGCCTCACGCCGCACCTCGGGGCCGTCGGAGCCGCAGACGTTCGAGCTGGGCGATCTGCGGACGCCGGCGATCGGCCTCGAGATCGACGACGGCGACAACGCGCCGCTGACGCTGACGCAGGCCGACGCGGTGGTGTGGGTGCCGCGGCTCACCTTCAAGGCCGCCGCCGGCACGTATCGCTTGCTGTTCGGCAACGCGGACGCGGCGGCACCGACCTACGACCTCGCCGCGCTGCGCCAGGATGTGCTCGCCTATTCGGCGATTCCGCTCGAGCCAGCCGCGCTGCAGCCGCCGGCGCCGAACGCCGACTACGCCCGCGGCGCGCGCGACGTGCTGTCCGGCCTCGAAGGCGGACCGCTGCTCTGGGGCCTGCTCGCCTTCTCGGTCGTCGCGCTGCTGTGGCTGACGCGCGTGATTCTGAAGTCCCCGCCGTCGCCGCCGCCGACGCCCTGAACGGACGCTCAGTGCTTGTGCGCGAGGAGGTGCTGGCGCAGCAGATCCTTGCCGTAGTCGTTGCCGTTCGGCGTCCGCACGACGGCGTGGATGTGCTGTCGCGTCGGGCCGCGCGAGCCGTCGGGCAGGCGGATGGCGATCGGGCGTCTGGTGATCGAACTCGATCAGGATCACCGGGCTGTGGATGCGGTAGTAGAAGACCGCGTCCGGCGTCGGTCGCGCCGATCCACGCGAAGTAGGTGTCGCCGAGGTGCGCCTTCACCTCGGCCATCTTCACCTTGGCGTGGCCGTCGTCCATGTTGCCGACGTAGAGGCCGATCAGGTCGGCGAGCGCGGCCTGCGTGCGCCGGCGGCAGCTCCGAGGCCTTGACGCCCTGCGTAGTCGAGCACGCACGTTGTCCTTGAACGCCTCGGTGCAGGTTGTTGTTGCCCGTCTTGGCGGCGCGCGACGGTGGCCTTGGCCTGCGCCGCGGCGTCGAGCGCTGTTCATGAACGCCAGGCCGCGGTTCTGCTCGTCCTGCAGGACCGACGTCCCGGCGTACTTGCCGGACGTCGCCGTCACCGGCTCCGAGCCGATGAACGTCGGCGTCATCACGACCTGATCGCCCAGCACGAAGTAGTTGACGATCACGTGGTGGCCGTCGAGCTGCCAGCCCCAGGGCTCGGTCGCCGACGGCGTGCCCATCACGGTGATCCAGTACAGCCACTCGCCGTACTCCACGAAGTCGTTGTCGTTCAGCTCGCCGAGCGTGTGGTTGAGGCGCATGATGTCGCGCGTCAGCGTCAGGCCCTTGGCGCTCAGCGACGCCTTGCAGCAGCCCGAAGGCCGCGTCGCGCTGCGCCTCGCTCATCTCGTTGAAGCCGACGCCCTGGCGCACGTAGAAGTGCTGGTTCATCCACTTGCGCCACTCCGGATCGTCGACCGGGAACAGCGTCTTGGTCCGCTGCGGCTCCGACAGCGCCGCGAGGAACGTCTTCGCCGCCGCCGCGACCGGCGCGGTCGAGACGCCGGTGGAGCGCGTCGCGAACAGGTCCGGCACGACGGCGCCGTCGGTGGTGATGCCCTTGAAGGGCTCGGCCAGCCCGGTCTGTTCGAAGGTGCGGGACCGCTGCGCCCAGTCGACCGGCGGCGCGCCGGCGGCCGGCGGACCCTGCGCGCCGCCGAGCGTGCTGCCGGACATCGTGAGCGCCGCTGCCGCGAGCGCCACGGCGATCGCGCCCTGCAGGACGGGCAACCCGACGCGACGAAGACGGTTCGACATGACCGCCATGCTACCGCATCCATTGGCACGAGGGGCGGTGTCGCCCGGCGAATGCCACGGGGGGTGGCGCCACGCGCTGCTGGTGTCCCGTCCGCGTGATTCGCACCATAACTCCCGGGCGGGGCATCCCGCCTGGCGGCGTTGCGCGTCGCTGACAAATCCCCGATTTGCGCGCTCCGCGCGCCTGGCCAGCCGGGCGCCGCGCTCCGGGACTTATGCTACGAATTACGCGGACGGGACACTCGACTCGGCGCGACGTCACCCGTCGCAGGAGGATTCATGAAGCTGGTCATCGCCATCGTCCGTCCCAACAAGGTCGACGACGTCACCGCCGCCCTCGAAGAGCTCAATCTGCCCGGGCTCACCGTCACCGAGGTCCGCGGGCACGGCCGTCAGCGAGGCCACACGGCGATGTATCGCGGCAAGGAGTACGACCTGCACCTGCTGCCCAAGGTGAAGATCGAGACGGTGGTGCCGGCCCACATGGTCGATCCCGCCGTCGATGCCATCACCACCGCCGCGCGCACCGGCGAGATCGGCGATGGCCGCGTCTGGGTGGTCCCGGTCGAGCGGAGCACGAACATCCGCACCGGCGAGACCGAACGCGCCTGAGAACGGCCTGTGCCCGCGCGTGAGCGCGCGCCGCCGTCGACAAACGACGGCGCCCGGCCACCTTCAAGGGGGAGGAAGTGGCCGGGCGCCGGACCTGCGAAGCCGGGAGTCGAAGGCCCCGCGGGCACTGAGGAAACTACTGCGCCGGCGGCGTGGCGGGCTGACGGCGCTGCTTGACGCGATCGCGGACCTGCGACCTCCGCGCGTCACGCTGCGCCTTCAGCTCGGCGGCCTTGGCCTGCTGCTGCGGCGTCAGCACCGCGAACACCTCGCTGTGCACCTTCGCCTGCAACACCGCCGCGTCGGCGCTCAGCGTGGCCAGTTCGGCCGCTTGCGTCCGCACCGCCTGCTCGTCGAACGGGGTCGCGGTGACGGCGTTCTGCTGGGCCGTGTGTGCGGCCCGCAGCTTCTCACCGACCGCGCGCAGCTCGTCGCGATGACTGTCCATGACCTGCTTGACCTGCGCCCGCTGGTCCTCGGTCAGGTCGAGCTGCCGGAGCATCGCCAACGGCCCGCCGAAGCCGCCGCGGCCAAAGCCGCCCGGACCGCCGAAGCGGCCGCCCGGTCCACCGGGGCCGCCCGGCCCGCGACGCTCGTGCCGCTCGGCCTGCGTCGCCGCCCCGTCCTGGGCCTGGGCCTGCACGAAGCCCGTCGTCACCACGGCGGCCACCGCGGCCGCACCGAACATCGCTGCGATATTTCTGCGCATCATCGTCGTCTCCTCGGAGCCCGTGGACTCCCGGGCCCGGCACTGGCGTCCGGCCCCCTTCAGCAGTCGTCGTCGACTGTGCTCAGTGTGACGGATTACACGTGAAACACCCGTGGCGCAGGTGTGAAAAAACCGTGACAGGGGCGAGCGGGGCCGCACCGGCGCCGGCGGACGGTACACTGCGGAGGTGGCCGAGCCCGATCCGCCGCGCTCCGTCCTCGTGGTCGAGGACGAACCGAACATCCGCGAGCTGGTGGCCCTGCACCTCCAGCTCGATGGCTGGACGGTGACCCAGACCGGCGATGGCCAGGACGCGCTGCGGCTGGCCCGGGCCGACGCCTTCGATCTGGTGATCCTCGACCTCATGCTGCCCGGCCTGGACGGCATGACCGTGCTCCGCGCGATCCGGCGCGAGGCGCCGGCCAAGGACGTCCCCGTCCTGCTGCTCACCGCCCGGCGCGATGAGTCGGACAAGGTGCTCGGCCTCGAGAGCGGCGCCGACGACTACCTGACCAAACCCTTCGGCGTCCGCGAACTGGTCGCGCGCGCCCGGGCCCTGACCCGCCGGCCGCGGACCGTCGCCGGAGGCGCAACGCCCGCCCGGTGCCGGGACCGACGCTCGTCCGGTGCGGCTGGGGCCGCTCGTCGTCGATCCGGCGCGGCGCAGCGTCGCCGTCGGCGAGCGCGAAGTCGAGCTGACCGGCCGCGAGTTCGACCTGCTGCACCTGCTCGCCAGCCATCCCGGCATCGTCTTCAGCCGCGAGGCGCTGGTGCAGCGCGTCTGGCGCGGCGACACCTTCGTCACCGCGCGCAACATCGACACGCTGGTCAAGCGCCTGCGCCAGAAGGTCGAGGGCAACCCCGCCGAGCCGGTCCTGATCCTCACGGTGTGGGGCGCGGGCTACAAGGCCGCCGATGTCTGACACGACCACGGCCGGGCACGTCGTCTGGTATCGCAGCTTCTACTGGCGCATCGCGCTCGGCTTCGTCGCCACCGTCGCCGTCGTGCTGCTGCTGCAGGCGGCGCTGTTTCTGTGGCTGGCCTCCGGGACCGAGGCGCTCACCATGCGTCCCGGCCGGCTGGCCACGGTGGCGGCCGCCGAGCTGAGCACCGCACTCGATGCCGACGGCGGCCTCGACGTCGACGCGTGGCTGGCGCGTGAGTTCGGGCGCAACCCGCACGGCGTCTTCGTCGTGCGCGGCGATCGCGTCCACCGGAGCGGCGCGTTCGAGGTGCCGCCCTTCCTGGCGCGGATGGCGCGGTTCCGGCTGCTGGCGTCCGACGGTCTCGTCGCCGCACCGAGGATGGCGGAGCCCGAGGGACGCGGCGGCGCGGCGCGGCCGCCGGCCGCCGTTCCAGCCGGTCGTGGTGGGCGGACGGACGGTGGCGGTGGTCGGCGTGCTGCCGGCGCCAGCCGGTCGCGATCCGGTGCTGACCGAATTCGGCCCGACGCTGGTCGCCGCAGCCCTGGCCCTGCTGATCGCCGGCACCGCGCTGATGGCGACCCTCGTGTTCCGTCCGGTCCACCGCCGGCTGCGCGGCCTGGAGCAGGCCGCGGCGGCGGTCGGAGCCGGTGAGACGGCGGTCCGCGCCCCCGAGAGCGGCGGCGACGAAGTGGCCTCGCTGGCGCGGCGGTTCAACCGCATGGCCGCCGACCTCGACGCCCGCGTGCAGGAACTGCGCGACGCCGATCGCTCTCGCCGCCAGCTGCTCGCCGACGTCTCGCACGAGCTGATGACGCCGCTCACCGCCATGCGCGGCTACCTCGAGACGCTGGCGCTGCCGGCCGCCGTCAAGGACGACGCGACCCGCGCCCGCTACCTCGGCATCGTCACCGAGGAGACCCTGCGCCTCGAGGCGATCATCGGCGACCTGCTGGATCTGGCCCGCCTCGACGATCGCGGCGGATCGTTCGAGCAGGCTCGGGTGCCGGTCGCCCGCCTGTTCGATCGCGCCTACGCCCGGCATCAGGGGGCGCTCGAGGAACGGGGCGTCACCCTCGAGCGGGACATCGCGGCGGGCGCCGATGTCGTCACCGGCGACGAGCGCCGGCTCGAGCAGGTGCTGCAGAACCTGGTGGCCAACGCCGTCCGCCACACGCCGCGCGGCGGCCGTATCGCGCTGCGGGCCACGCCCGATCGGGCCGACGTCGTGCTCGTCGTCGAGGACAGCGGCCCCGGCATCCCGCCCGAGCACCTGCCGCACGTCTTCGATCGCTTCTATCGCGTCGACTCGGCCCGCGACGCCAGGAGCGGCGGCTCGGGCCTCGGGCTGTCGATCGTCCGCGCCGTGGTCGAGCAGCACGGCGGACGCGTCTCGGCCAGCAACGGCGCGATGGGCGGCGCCCGCTTCGAGCTGCGCCTGCCGGTCGTCCGCGGCGCCGGCGCCGCCATGGCGGCAGTGTCCGTTTCCGGGACGCGCGCGTAGCGCCGCCGGTCAGCGGGCGGTGCCCGCGGATCGGCGCCGGGGCGGACCAACACGCGACAAGTGGCGTCGTTTCAGCAGGTTCGCACCACTGGACGGGCGTGGCACATCGCCTGCACCATGTGGCCGCCATGCGAGAACTTCGCTACGCCGTCCGTCAGCTCGTCCGGTCCCCGGGCTACACCGTCGTGGCCGTCCTCACCCTGGCGCTCGGCATGGGCGCCACCACCGCGTTCTTCAGCGTGCTCTACGGGGTGGTGCTGCGACCGCCTGCGTATCCGGACGCCGGCCGCCTCGTCAGCCTGATCAACGCCCGGCCCGAAACCCAGGGCGACGGCGATCGCTTCGCGCCGCGCGGAGATCCCCGACATTCGCGCCCGGCAGCGCGTGTTCACCGCCCTCGGCGCTGCAGCGCTCGGACGCATGACGCTGAACGGCGCCACCGACGGCGACGGGTTCGCCGAACGGGTCAAGGTCTCGGACATCTCGCCGGAAGCTTTCGACGCTCCTCGGGATACCGGCGGCGCTGGGCCGGACGTTCACCGCCGCCGACGTCGGCGGCGGCCGCCTGGCCGTCATCAGCGACACCTTCTGGCGCTCGCGCTTCGGCGGATCGCGCGACGTCGTCGGCCGGACCGTCCGGCTGAACGGCCAGCCGTTCACCATCATCGGCGTGATGCCGGCCGGCTTCGCCTTCCCCGAACCCGACATGGCGGCCTGGCTGGCGCTCGATCTGCGGCCGCGCGAGGCGGCCGATCGCGGCGACCGCTACCTGTTCACGGTGGCGCGACTGGGCGAGGGTGTCGAGCCTCGGCCAGGCCCGCGACGACCTGGCACGCATCGCCGGCGAGCTGCGGCAGACACAGCCGGCCGACTACCCCGCCGGCAACTGGACGGCTCGGCGTCGAGTCGCTCCGCGCCCGCCAGTTCGGCCACCTGCAGCTGCCGCTGGCCGTGCTGCTGGCGGCCGCCGGATCGGTCCTGCTCATCGCCTGCGTCAACGTCGCCATCATGGCGCTGCTGCGCGCGGTCGCCCGACGGCGCGAGCTGTCGATCCGCCTCGCCGTCGGCGCCGGCCGCGGCGCGATCGCCCGTCAGCTGCTGGTCGAGGCCGCCGTCGTCGCCACGCTCGGCGCGGTGGCGGGCACCGCGGTCGCGCGCGTCCGGCATCGGCGCGCTCGTCGCCTACGCGCCGGCCAACGTCCCGCGCCTCGACGGCGTCGGGCTCGATCTGCCGGCCGCGCTGTTCACCGTCGGCGATGCTCGTGATCGTGACGCTGGTGGTCGGCTCGGCGCCGGCGCTGGTGGCGATGACGCTGCGCGGCTCCGAGGGCGATCATGGGCTCGAACCGTGGCTCGGACAGCCGCGCGACCGGCCGGGTGCGGGACGGCCTGACCATCGCCGAAGTGGCGCTGGCCGTGGCGCTGGTGATCGGCGCCGGTCTCACGCTGCGCAGCCTGCAGGGCCTGCTGCAGGACGACGTCGGCTTCGAGACGGCGAATCGCGTCAGCTTCAAGACCAATCTGACCGCGCAGGCCTACCCGGACGCGGGCCGCGTCGCGCAGTTCTACGATCAGCTGACGTCGCGGCTGGCGGCCGTGCCCGGCGTCCGCCGGCTCGGGGCCATCTCCTACGTGCCGATGAGCGGCGAGGGCAACGTCGGCAACGCCACGCCGGAAACGCCGGCGGGCACGCCGACGCGCACGCCCGTGGTGCGGCTGGCCGTCGTCCGCGGTCAGTACTTCGAGACCATGGGGATCGCGCTGCGGCGCGGGCGCGCTCTTCGCCGCCAGCGACGTCGCCAACGCGCCCCTCGTCGCCATCGTCGACGACGCCCTGGCGCGCCGCTGGTGGCAGAGCGAGGAGGCCGCCATCGGCCAGCGCGTCCGCATCGGCACCGGCCCCGACGCCGCCGTGCGGACGATCGTCGGCGTCGTGCAGCGTGTCAGCCACAACGGCCCCGGCGACACGCCGCTGCCGACCATCTACGGGCCGCAGGCGCAGATCTACCAGCGCGGCATGTATACGGTGATCGAAACGTCGGCGCCGCCGGCGGCGATCTTCGCCGCCGCGCGCGACGCGCTGGCGGCGGTCGATCCGGCCGTGCCGCTCTACTTCGCCGAGACGTCCGATCGCCGCTACGACGACGTCGTCGCCCTGCCGCGTTTCGTCGCCGGGCTGGTGAGCGGGTTCTCGACGCTGGCGCTCGTCCTCGCCGGCGTCGGCATCTTCGGCGTCACCGGCTACGCCGTCAGCCAGCGGACGCGCGAGTTCGGCATCCGGCTCGCACTCGGCGCGCAGCGCACCGGCATCGGCGGCCTGGTGCTGCGTCGCGTCGCCGCGCTGGTCGGCATCGGCCTGATCGCCGGCTGTGGCCTGGCGCTGGCCCTCGGCTCGGCGATCGGCGGCCTGCTGTTCGGCGTCGCCCCGGACGATCCGGCGACCTTCGTGATCGCCGTCGCGGCGCTCGCCACGACCGCGCTCCTGGCGGTGGTCGCGCCGGTGCGCACCGCGGTGCGCGTCGATCCGGCCATCACGCTGAAGGCGGAGTAGCCGATGGTCACCGATCTTCGGGTGCTGCTGCGCGGCTTCCTGCGATCGCCGGCGTTCACCGCGCTGGCGGTGATCTCGCTGGCCCTCGGGATCGGCGTCAACACGGCCGTCTTCAGCCTCATCAACACGGTGTTCTGGCAGTCGATCCGCGGCGTCCCCGAGCCGCAGCGTGTCGTGCTCGGGCCGCGCGTCAGCGGCGTCGAACTGGCGCAGCTCCGTGCCGGTATCACGACGATGGAGGGGCTCGCCGGCGTCGTCCGGCATCAGGTCCACATCACGCTCGGCGAGACGGCCGTCTCGACCGTCGTGCCGTTCGTGTCCGAGGACTACTTCCCGGCGCTGCGCGTCGCGCCGCGCGTTGGCCGCCTCTTCGACCGATCGTTGAGCCAGCCGGGCGCCGACGTCCAGGTCGCGGTGCTCGACCACCGCTTCTGGCTCGAGCAGACGGGCGGTGACGCCGCCGTGGTCGGCCGGACGGTGACCGTCAACGGCCACCTGTTCACGATCGTCGGCGTCGCGCCGGAGCGCTTCCACGGCGCCGGGCCCGAGCGGCCGCCGCTGTGGCTGCCGCTCGCCGGCTGGCCGCTCGTGTCCGCCCAGCCGGCGGCCCTGCTCGACCCGGCGCGGCGCGACGTCGGCTTGATCTCGCGGCTGCGCGACGGCTATGCGGTCACCGACGCGATCGCCGAGCTGAACCTGCTGCGCCAGCGGGCGGCGGACGCCACCGCGCCGGGCGCGGCCGCCCAGCCGCCGCGGCGGATCCACCTCGACGCCGGGCGCGAATACTGGAACGGCGAGGTGTCGCCGGAAAAGCGGATCGAGATCCTGCTGGTGACGGTGGTGCCGCTGGTGATCGTCGCCGCGCTGCTCTGGATCGCCTGTTCCAACGTGGCCAATCTGCTGCTGGCCCGCGGCGTGACACGTCGGCGCGAAATCGCCATTCGCCTGGCGACCGGGGCCAGCCGCCGCCGAATCGTCGCGCTGCTGCTCGGCGAGGCGCTCCTGCTGGCGCTGGCCGGCGGCACCCTCGGCGTGCTGGTCGGCGAATGGACGCTGGGCGCGGTGTTCTCCGCCTTCAGCCAATTCGCCTCGATCGACGTCCAGCTCGATGGATCGGTACTCGCCTACACCGCGCTGGTGTCGTGTCTGGCCACGGTCCTCGCCGGTCTCGCGCCGGCCCTGGAGGCGTCGCGCGCCGACGTCTCGTCGGTGCTCAAGGCCGAAGGCACCAGCCTGACCATCAGCGTCGGCGGCAGCCGGCTTCGCGCCGCGTTCCTCACCATCCAGATCGCGCTGGCGCTCGCCCTGCTGATGGTCGCCGGCACGTTCGTCCGCGCGCTCGTGACGGCGTACGTGGGCGCCGATGCTGCACGCATGGAGCCCTTGGCGCTCGCGCACGTCGATCTGGGCGGGTCGCCAGGGACGGCGCCGGCGGCGACGTTTGCAGCGGCCAGCGAGGCGCTCGCGCGGGTGCCTGGTGTCCGCGGCGTGACGCTCCTACGCCCCGCCGGGCTGACGCAGGCGCCGCTGACCGCCGTCGATGGCGCGCCGGTCGCCGGACTGCCGCTGCCGGTGCAGTCGATCGACGCCGGATATCTTCGCGCGGCGGACGCGCGCGTCGTTCATGGGCGAGCACCAGAGCCGGCTGTCGACGGTCAGGAGTCGGCGGACGTCCTGCTGAACGCTGCGGCCGCGCGCCGCATCGTCCGCGACGGCCAAGCGATCGCCGGTGCCGTCGGTCGCTCGCTGACCGTAGGCCCCAGCACCATCCACGTCGCCGGCATCGTCGAGGACGGGCTGGTCGACGCCCGGGCCTACCGGCCGACGGCGGTGCCGTTCACCGCAACACAGGGCACTTTCCTGGTGCGCAGCGACGCGCCGGCCACGGCGCTGGTGGGCCGGCTTCGCACGGTGCTGACCGCGCGTCCTGCCGGTCACGACGCGGCCGACCGTCGCGACCTACCGCGACGCCAACATGCGCGGCCTCACCGAGATGACCCGCGTCGGCGCGCTGCTCGGCGGCCTCGCGCTCCTGCTTGCTGGCGCCGGCGTCGCCGGGTCGATGGCGTTCCACGGCCGCCAGCGGGCCCGCGAGATCGCCGTCCGTCGCGCCCTCGGCGCCAGCACGCCCGCAGTCCTGCGCCTGGTCGGGGCGCAGGCCGGCCGCATCACCGCCATCGGCATCACGCTCGGCATTGGCCTCGGCTGGCTCGGCACGCACGCCTTCCTGTCGCTGGTCGGCGGCCCGGCTTGGCGCATCGACTGGGTGGCGACCGTTGGCGTCGCCGGCGTGTTCGCGGTGACGATCGCGCTCGCGTCATTCGGTCCTGCGTGGCGAGCCCTGCGTCTGGAACCGTCCACCGTCCTGCATCAGGACTGACGACCGCTCCCGAGGAACCCGCGGCGGGACGCGGTGTCGAACCTCGCATGGCTCGCACGCTGGCCGTGCCGTTTGCGCTGCTCGGACGGCGGTCGCCTCGCGCCGCGCCACTCGGCATGCCCCAGTTCATGGTGCTACTGGCGGGCATCCTGCTGGTGCCCTTCATCATCCTCTGGCTGATATACCCGGTTGGTCTGGACTTACTGGCGAAAGACAACGTCCTGGCGCACCGCGCGGCCTTCGGCTTCGACGTCGGCGAGGTCGCGACCGATGCCGGCGACACCACCTGGGGCATCACGCGTGTCACACCTGATGGTCTGGCCGAGCGGGTCGGGCTTCGTGCCGGGGATGTGATCTTCACGCACCACGGCACGCCAGGACATTTCCTGCACGAGGCCCTCCACGCAGCCGCCAACGGCATCGAAGCCTGTCTCGAGGTGAGCAACATGCCGGCGCGCATCGCGGGTATGCGGCTGAATCGCACGGTGTGCCTCGGCTCGGCGCGGACCGCCGAACCGATGGCGCCGACCTGCCCACTGCCGTCAGCGGCCGGCATCTGTCCAGCGCCGGTGGGCGGCGGCGTCCTGATCTGGCGCGTGCCGGCGCACGAGAAGGGCCGCCATGCCCTCGTCCTGCGGCTCGCGGATGGCAGCCCGGAGGTGCTGGTGCGAGCGTTCGAGCGCTCGGTCGACGTGCTCTGGTCGCGTGATGGCGGGGCCGTCGCGATCGCCGATCACGATGCTGGCGGCAGATCCGCCATCTGGGTGCACTGGGGACCGCTCCTCTCTCGTCAGGCCGATCTCGCCGGCGTGATCGCCGCGACCCTCTCCTACCCCGACGACTTCATCGTCTCTCCGCACCGATGGGACGACGCGCTCGACGCTGCGCCTGGTCGCCGGACACCCGGCGCGGATGACGCCAGTCCCGATCCACCATTTCAGCTACCGCCTCGACGCCGCGCTGGCGCCGCTGCCGTAGAATCGGGGCCCATGCCCCGATCGCGCCGACCGTCCGCGCCGCAGCAGCCGGCCCGCCTCACGGCCATCGCCGTCGCCGCCGCGCTCGGCATCTGGTGCGCCACCGCCCTCGCCCAGTCGCCGACGCCGTTCGGCCTCCCGACGGCCGCGCAGCCCAACCCCGGCGCCGGCATCGACACCGTGCCCGGCTCACGCGCGCAGGGCTGGCTGGCGCAGGGCCGATCCGAGGTGCTGGCCCGCCACGGCATGGTCGCCACCAGCGATCCGCTGGCGGCGCAGGCCGGCCTCGAGATCCTGCGGCGCGGCGGCAACGCCATCGACGCCGCGGTGGCCACCGGCGCCGTCCTCGACGTGACGTCGCAGAACGACACCGGCATCGGCGGCGATCTGTTCGCGCTGGTCTACGTCGCCAAGGACAAGAAGCTCTACGCGCTCAACGCCGCCGGCTGGTCGCCGCGCGGCTGGACGCCGGAGTTCTTCACGACGACGCTCGGCCTGAAGGCGATGCCGCTCGTCGGCGTGAACGCCACGACCGTGCCCGGCGCCGTCGCCGGCTACGACGCCTTGCTCCGGCGCTTCGGGACGCTGACGTTCGCCGACACGCTCGAGCGCGCCGCGCGCCTGGCCGAGGACGGCTGGGGCCAGGCCGAGCGGCGTCACTATGACCTGCGGCACCGTGGTCGCCGCGCTGCGCGCCGACCCGGACTCCGCAGCCACCTTCCTCGACGAGGGCCAGCCGCCGCCCCTCTACTCCGTCATCCGCAACCCGGCGCTGGGCCGGGCCCTGCGGCTGCTGCAGAAGCAGGGGCCGGACGCGTTCTATCGCGGCGACATCGCCCGCGCCATCGTCGCCAAGGTCCGCGCCGGCGGCGGCGTGATGACGGCGGCCGATCTCGACGAGTTCCGGCCGGAGTGGGTCGAGCCCATCTCGACGCGCTATCACGGCTACGACGTCTTCGAGCTGCCGCCGCCCGGCCAGGGCTTCGCCGTCCTCGAAATGCTGAACATCCTCGAGGTGTGCGTGCCGAAGCTGGGACTGAACCTGGCCACGCTCGGTCCGTCGAACCCCACCTACTGGCACCTGATGGTCGAGGCCAAGAAGCTCGCCTACGCCGACCTGCTGGCGAGCAACGCCGATCCGGTGCGGGTCGACGTGCCCGTCGCAGCGCCTGATCTCGAAGGCGCACGCCGCCACGCTGTGCGCTCGCCTCGATGCGACGCGCGCGGCGCCGATCGCCGCCCCGCCGGTCGCCGACGGCGGCACGATCTACCTGACCACGGCCGACCGCTGGGGCAACATGGTGTCGCTGATCCACAGCGTCTACAGCGTCTACGGCAGCCGGGCGACGGTGCCGGAGTACGGCTTCGTGCTGCACAACCGCGGCACCGCCTTCACGCTCGATGGCACGCACCCCAACGTCGTGGCGCCGCGCAAGCGGCCCTTCCACTCGATCATCGCCGGCTTCGTGATGAAGGACGGCGCGCCGCTGATGACCTTCGGCAACATGGGCGGCACCGTGCAGCCCGAGACGCACGCGCAGCACATGGTCAACCTGATCGACCTCGGCATGAACGTCCAGATGACGACCGACGCGGCGCGGTTCTCGCACGACCAGGCCACCAACCAGCTGCGCCTCGAGCAGGGGCTGTTCGATCGTCGTCGGCGGCGCCGCTGAAGGCGATGGGCCACGACGTCCGCGCCGTCAACGGCGCCAGCGTGGGCGGCTATCAGGGCATCCTCTTCACCCGCGATCCGCGGCTGCCGGCGCCCGTGTTCGAGCGCCGCTGGGCGGACGAGGATCGCCCGGTGGACGGCGTCTATCGCGCCGGCTCGGATCACCGCAAGGACGGCCAGGCGGCCGGCTGGTGAAGGCGGCCCGCGATGCCTTCGAGCACACCGTGACATCGATGCGCCGCCCCTTGCTGTTCCTGCTCGCCATCCTGTGCGTCACCTCGCGCCGGCGAAGGCCCAGCCGACCCTGCCGACGGTCTGGATTCTCGCCACCGGCGGCACGATCGCCGGAGCCGGCTCCTCGGCCACCGACCTCTCGAACTACAAGGCCGGATCGATCCTCGGCGAGCAGCTGGTGCAGGCGGTGCCGCAGATCGCGCAACTGGCCCACGTCAGGGTCGAGCAGATCGCCAACGTCAACAGCTCCGACATCACCATCGCCCATTGGCTGACGCTGGCGAAACGGATCAACCAGATCATCGCCGAGGATCCGGCAGTCGCCGGCTTCGTCGTCACGCACGGCACCAACACGCTGGAAGAGACGGCGTACTTCCTCAACCTGACCGTGAAGACGGACAGGCCGGTCGTCCTCGTCGGATCGATGCGGCCGGCGACCGCGATCAGCGCCGACGGGCCGCTCAACCTGCTCAACGCGGTGCGAACGGCGATCGCGCCGGACGCCAGGGGGAAGGGGGTGCTGATCGTCCTCAACGACGAGATCAACGCCGCCCGCGATGCCACCAAGACCAACACCTTGCGCGTCGAGACCTTCAAGGCGCCGGAGCTCGGCATCCTCGGCTACATCGACGAAGACCGCGTCAGCTTCTATCGATCGACGACCAGGCGACACACGACCAGCGTCCGAGTTCGACGTGACGTCGCTCGATCGGTTGCCGCAGGTCGCCATCCTCTATTCCTACGTCGAGCCCGACACCGCCGCCATGACGGCGGTCGCCGCCGGCGGCGCCAAAGGCATCGTCTTCGCGGGCACCGGCAATGGCGCCCTCTCGAGTGCCGAGGAGACCGTGCTCAGGGACGTCATCGGCGCGATGCCGGCGGCCACCCGGCCGGTCCTCGTCCGTTCGAGCCGTGTCGGGAACGGCCGCGTGCTGGCGAGCCGTGAATACGACCCGATGGGTCTGATCCCGGCGGACACCCTCAATCCGCAGAAGGCGCGCATCCTGCTGATGCTGGCCCTGACCAGGACCAGCGACCCCAGGAGCTGCGGCGGATCTTCGCCGAGTATTGACGGCGGCTGCGCGCCGCCGGGCGAGCGCCGGCGTGGCTGCCCGTCCGGTCGTGTCCGGCCTACGCAACGCCGATCACGCGGCGGGCTGCTCGCGCCGGTCCGCCAGGTCGGCCTCGACCGGCAGCCGCACGATGAAGCGCGCGCCGCCGGCGGCCGGCGTCTCGACGGCCACGCTGCCGCCCATCATGTCGCAGAACCGCGACACCAGCGCCAGGCCGAGCCCGGTGCCGCCGTACTTGCGGGCGATCGAGGCATCCGCCTGCACGAAGGGGCGGAACAGCCGCGCCTTCTGCTCGTCGGTCACCCCGATCCCGGTGTCGGTGACGACGAACTCGATGGTGTCGACGCCGTCGATGACCGCGCGTGACGTCCGCAGCGAGATGGCGCCGCCGCTGGTGAACTTGGCGGCGTTGCTCAACAGGTTGAACAGGATCTGCCGGGTCTTGGTGACGTCGCCGGTCATCGTGCCCAGATCGTCGTCGAAGGCCACCGTCAGCGAGTTGCCGTTCTGTCGCACCACCGCGTCGATCGTGCCGATCAGCTCGGCGACGGTCGCGCGCACGTCGAAGGTCTCGATCGACAGGTCCATCTTCCCGGCCTCCATCTTCGAGAGGTCGAGCAGGCCGTTGATCAGGCCGAGCAGGTGCCGGCTGGCGCCGCGGATCTTGGCGAGGTCGGCCACGTCGCTCACGCGGCCGTCGTCCTGGGCGTCCTCCTGCAGCAGCTCGCTGTAGAGCGTGATGGCGTTGAGCGGCGTCCGCAGTTCATGGCTCATGTTGGCCACGAACTCGCTCTTGGCGCGGGTCGCCGCCTCCAGTTCGTGCTGCGACAGCCGCAGGCGCGCCACCAGTTCCGTCTGCTCGATGGCGTGCCGCTGCTCGTCCTGGTGCGCCCGCTCGAGCGTCGCCGTGCGCGCCGCGATCTCCCGCACCTCGCGGGCGCCGCGCAGGCACGACATCACCAGGAAGACGTCCTCGAACAGGACCCAGGCCGCATGCTCGACCCAGCGCCAGTTGCTGACCACCATGAGACCGTAGACCGACTGCGGCCAGAACAGGCCGCGCAGGGCGTGATCGGCGGCGACGATGACGGTCGCCGGGAGCAGCACGCGCCAGTCGCGGTAGAAGGCCAGGAAGGCGAGCGAGCCGAAGACGTGGAAGTGCGTCTCGATGCGGCCGCCCGTCAGGTGGATGAGCAGCGCGCTCATCAGCATCTGGGCGGTGGCGATGGTGAAGCGGGTGACGGCGGCGCCGGGATGGAGGATGGCCAGGGCCATCGGCAGCGCGCTGATGACGCCGCCGAGGCCGACCGCCGCCCAGACGTGGACGTGCGTGCGGCTGTGCGACCCCGTCCACGCCAAGCGGCGAGACCCAGACGGCGAAGACGAGACCGGCGACCCACTGCAGCGCCATCAGCTTGGCGAACATGCGATCGGTCCGCCGGTAGATGGCCTGCAGGTGGTGCCGGTGCAGGACGTCGGCGCGCCGATCCAGGTCGGCGTCGGACGAGGCGAACGGTGCGGTGACGTCAGTGCGCGTGCTCATGCGCGACCTCGCTGGAGTCATGGCTGTCGGCGCGATCGCCAGCGGCGAACAGCGAGCATCCGAAGACCGGGCGTGACACGCCGCGCCGGCGACTCCCGCCGGAGCAGCGCCAGGAGGGTGGCCCGGCCGGCGTTGTCGCCGGCGTGGCCGCGCGCGCCCGTGGTGCCGCCACTGAACAGCAGCGTGCCGTCCGGCGCGTAGAGGAAGGTCTGGCCCGACGTTTCGCCGCCGAACAGCGCCGCCTCGTGGCCGTCGTCGTCGCGCGTCACCGCCACGTCGGGGATGGCGGCCGCGCGCGCCCACAGGTCGGTGCGCTCCCATGCCGCGCTGGCGCCGACCGTGCCCGGCTTGACGAAGACCACGTAGGCGCGCGGGCGGGTCGGCGTCCTCGCCATCAGCTCCGCCAGCTCGCCGACACTGGCGCGGGTGCAGGTGCACCGCGGATGCGCGAGCATCACCAGCGTCGGCCGCACCGGATCGAGCGCCAGCCGGCTCGCCGCCGGCCACCGCCGCGGCGCCTGCGCCGCCACGCCGGGGCTGTTGTCGTAGGTGGCCAGCGCCGCCAGGCCGGCCGTGACGGTGCCGAGCCACACCAATCCCAGGATGGCGCTGACGGTCCATCTGCGACGGCTGGGGGGCGTCGTCTCGCCTGGCATTCGGTGTCACCGCACATGCCGCAGCATGCGCCGCTGTGACAATCGGCACGTCTCGTCGTGTGCTCAGCAGCGTGCCGGTGGACGGTGGTCCGACACGCCGTGCGACGGCGTGCAACGCTGCCGGCGGCGGTTCACGGCCCCTCGGCGAGGTGCCGATGGAAGGACGGGTTCCCTCCTGACTGCCATGATCCTGATCGTCGAGGACAACGAGATGAACCGTGACGTGCTGTCGCGGCAGCTCGCCCGCCGCGGCCATCGGGTCGAGACGGCGGCCGACGGCCCGCTGGGGCTGGCGGCGGCGCGGCAACGGCGGCCCGACCTGATCCTGCTGGATCTGGGCCTGCCGGGCATCGACGGTTGGGAATGCGCCCGCCGCCTCAAGGCCGATCCCGCCACCCGCGACATCCCCATCATCGCCCTCACCGCGCACGCCATGATCGGCGATCGCCAGCGGGCGCTCGACGCCGGCTGCGACGACTTCGACACCAAGCCGATCGACCTCACCGTCCTGCTCGCGACGATCACCCGACTGCTCGCACGCGCCCCCCGGAAGACGCACGATGGATCAGACGAACGCCACGCTGCTGCTCGTTGACGACGAAGCGATGAACCGTGACGCCCTGTCGCGCCGCCTGGCGCGCCGCGGCTACACGGTGCTCACCGCGGAGAGCGGCGCCAGCGCGCTGGAGATGATCGGCGCCCACCGCGTCGACGCGGTGCTGCTCGACGTCATGATGCCCGGCATGAGCGGGCTCGAGACACTGCGCCGGCTGCGCGAGTCGCGCTCGGTCTCGGACCTGCCGGTGATCATGGTGACGGCCAAGGACCGCGCCGAGGACGTCGTCGAGGCTCTCGAGCTGGGCGCCAACGACTACGTCACCAAGCCGATCGACTTCCCCATCGCGCTGGCCCGCATCCGGACGCAGGTGGCGGCCCGGCGGGCCGACCCGCTCACCGGTCTGCCCAACCGGGCGATGTTCATGGACCGGGTCGATCGGCTGATCGCCACCTGCGGCGCGTCCACGGCGCCGTCGTTCGCGGTGCTGTTCCTCGACGTCGATCGCTTCAAGGCCGTCAACGACAGCCACGGTCACCTGGCCGGCGACGAGCTGCTGGTCGGCGTGGCCCGTCGCCTGGAGCAGTCGCTGCGGGCGACCGACGCCGTGGCCCGGCCCGTCAGCGAACACACGCTGGCGCGGCTCGGCGGCGACGAGTTCACGGTGCTGCTCGCACGGGGTGCGGACCGCCGAGCGAGGCCACGGCGGTCGCCGATCGCCTGCTCGCCGCAGCGGCCCGCCCGTTCGCGATCCAGGGCACGGAAGTGGTGGTGTCGATCAGCGTCGGGCTGGCGATGAACGCGCCGCGCTACCAGCGGGCCGAGGACATGGTCCGCGACGCCGACACGGCGATGTATCACGCCAAGGCGCTGGGCAAGGCGCAGGTCGCGGTCTTCGACACGTCGATGCTCGAAGCCATCGCGGAGCGGACGCGGCTCGAGGCCGATCTGCGCCACGCCCTGGCGCGCAAGGAGCTGCACCTCTATTACCAGCCGATCGTGGAGCTGGCCAGCGGACGCCTGTGCGGCTTCGAGGCGCTGCTGCGCTGGCACCATCCGCAGCGCGGCGTGGTCTCACCGGCGCAGTTCGTGCCGACGGCGGAGGAGACCGGGCTGATCGTCTCGATCGGCCTGTGGGCGATCCGCGAGGCCTGCGAGCAGATGCAGACGTGGGCGCGGGAGTTCCCCGAGTGCGCGACGCTGACGATCAACGTCAACCTCTCGGCGCGGCAGTGCATGCACGCCGACCTGGTCCGCGACGTCGAGCGGATCCTCACCGAGACCGGTCTGGCCGCCGAACGGCTGAAGCTGGAAATCACCGAAGGGATCGTGCTCGAGAATTCCGAGACGGTCATCGACGTGCTGAACTCGCTGCGGAGCGCTCGGCGTGCAGCTCGGCCTCGACGATTTCGGGACCGGCTACTCGGCCCTCAGCTACCTGCGCCAGTTCCCGTTCCAGACGCTCAAGATCGATCGCTCGTTCGTCGAAGGCATGCAGGCGGACGGCAGCGCCGAGATCATCCGCGCCATCGTCTCGCTGGCCGACGGCCTGGCGATGGACGTGACCGCCGAGGGCATCGAAACCGCCGAGCAGGTCCGTGACCTGCGCGACCTCGAATGCCAGTACGGCCAGGGCTACTTCTTCTTCAAGCCGCTGACCAAGGACGACGCGCGAGCCGTGCTGAAGTCGCGCGGCTGCGCTTCGGCCGCTCGGCCCGAGCCGACGGCTCCCTGAGCGGGGCCCCTCACGCGAAGCCGACCCCGGCACGATCGTTCGACGCGACCCCGGCACTATCGTTCGGCGCTCGCGCCTTGACACGGCGGCCTTCCGGCGGCACGCTGCTGGCTTCCGATACCGTGACTGCCACTGCCCCGGGCCCCTCCCTCCACCGCTACGCCTGGATCATCGTCGCCCTGCTGGTGCCGGTCGCGCTGCTGAACTATCTCGATCGCCAGATGCTGGCGTCGATGAAGTTCTCGGTGATGCGCGACATCCCCGACATCGCCCTCGAGGCCAACTGGGGGGCGGTGCTGGCGCTCTTCAAGTGGGTCTACGCCGGCCTGCAGCCCCATCGGCGGCTACCTCGCCGATCGCTTCCCGCGGCGCTACGTCATCGCCGGCAGCCTGCTCGTGTGGTCGATGGTCACGTGGGCGACCGGCCACGTGACCACCTACGACGGAGCTGCTGGCGACGCGGGCGCTGATGGGCATCAGCGAGGCGTTCTACATCCCGGCGGCGCTGGCCCTGATCGCCGACGTCCACAGCGGTCCGACGCGCTCGCGGGCCGTCGGCTTCCACCAGATGGGGATCTACGTCGGGGTCATCATCGGCGGCTTCGGCGGCTACGTCGGCCGATCACCCGACCCTCGGCTGGCGCTGGGCGTTCGAAGCGTCTGCGGCATCGTCGGCATCCTCTACGCCGTGCCGCTCTTCGTGATGCTGCGGCCGGGCGGTGCCGGCCGCGCCGCGGCCGCACGATCCGACAGCGCCGCCGCCGTCGCCCGGCCGGCGCCGTGCGCGAGCTGCTCGGCAACGGCTCGTTCGTGCTGCTGGTGCTGTATTTCACGCTGCCGGCGCTGGCCGCCTGGATCGTCCGCGACTGGATGCCGGCGATCCTGAAGGCCGAGTTCGGCATCGGCCAGGGCCTGGCCGGCGTCTCGGCCACGCTCTACTGGCAGCTCGCCGCGATCGTCGGCGCGCTCGGCGGCGGCTGGCTCGCCGACCGCTGGATGCGGCGCACCCCGCGCGGCCGGATCTACACCAGCGCCATCGGCATGGCGCTGATCGTGCCGGCGATGTTCGGCGTCGGCTACGCGCCGGAGACCGGTCTGCTGTGGGTCGCGATCGCGTTCCTGATCGTGTTCGGCCTCGGCTGGGGCTTCTTCGACGCCAACAACATGCCGATCCTCTGCCAGATCGTGCCGCCGTCGCTGCGCGCGACCGGCTACGGCATCATGAACCTGGTCAGCATCAGCTGCGGCGGCTTCGCCGACTGGGGCTTCGGCGCTGCTGCGCGACCGGCACGTGCCGCTGCTTCGGCATCTTCGGCATCTTCGCCAGCGCGGCGATCGTCTCCGTCGTCCTCGTCCTCCTCATCCGCCCCGTCACCCGAGCCTTCATGACCGCGATCCGTCCCCTGCACGAGTTCGTCGCCGCCACGCACACCCCGTTCCACGCCGACGGCATCGCTCGCGCCGGAGGTCGTCCCGACCCAGGCCGCCTTCCTCGCCGCCAACGGCATCCGCACGGTGTTCGTCACCGGCATCGACCGGCGAGTGCCACGCGCTGACGTCGGCCGAGCGGCTGGCCCTCTACGATGCCTGGGCCGACGCCGGTCCGGCGAACGGGCTGGCCGTGATCGCGCACGTCGGCGGCAACGCTCTCGAGGACGTGCGACCTGGGCCCGGCACGCACGGCGGTCAAGCTCTTCCGCGATCGGCGCGCTGGCGCCGTCCTACGACACGCCGCGGACGCTGGCCGATCTGATCGACTGGTGCGCGGCCGTCGCCGCCGCCGCCCCGGACCTGCCGTTCTACTACTACGACTTCCCGGCGATGACTGGGGTGTCGTTCCCGATGGAGCGCTTCCTCGTCGAGGCGCCGGCGCGGATCCCGAACCTGGCCGGCGTCAAGTTCACCAACCCCGACCTCGTCTCCTATCGTCGCAGCCTCGACGTCGCCGGAGACCGCTTCGACCTGCCGTGGGGCGTCGACGAAGCGCTGCTCGCCGGCGCTGGCGCTCGGCGCCCGCGGCGGCGTCGGCTCCACCTACAACTTCGCGCCGCAGTTGTCGGCGCTGCTGCGAGCCGCCTTCGAGCGCGGCGATCTCGGCGAGGCGCGGCGCCGGCAGTCGACAGTCCATCGCGCTCATCGATGCACTCGCGGCAGATCGGCTACATGGGCGCGGCCAAGGCGCTGATGGGCCGCCTGGGCGTGCCGGTCGGCCCGGCGCGACTGCCGCACGGCAATCCGACCGCCGAGCAGGTCGACGCGCTGATGGCACGGCTGGCCGGGCTGGGGTTCGCCGAGTGGGGCGGACGCCGCGCGTAACCGTCAGCGATCGTCGCCGAGTTCCAGGATCTCCAGGCGGGCTGGAATCTGCCCATCGCGCAGCATCCGCAGCCGGCTCGCCGCCGCCCGTGACAGGTCGATGACGGTGCCCTCGCGGTAGTTCTGGCCGTAGGGCCCGCGATCCATGATCCGCACCGTGACGGAGCGGCCGTTCTTGACGTTCGTGACGCGGACGATCGATCCGAACGGCAGGGTCCGGTGCGCGGCAACCAGCCGACGTTCATCGAACCTTTCGCCGCTCGCGCTGGTGCGGCCGTGGAACGACCGCGCGAGGTAGGTAGCGTAGCCCTTCTGCTCGGGCCGGGCCGCATGGGCTGCCGGCGGCGCCGGATGTCGCGAGACACACGCGGTGGTCGTCGACAACAGCACGCCTGCGATCAGGGACCGGGCCAAGGCACTGGTCAATAACATGTGGTCGATCTTGCAAGAAGCGAGCCCCAGCCGGGTCCAGCCCCGTGGAGGTAGCGTGCGCCAAGGGTTGAGGTTAGGCTGTTGCGAGAGGAATGCCTTGCCGACTTGGCACCCATTCAACCCACTTTTCCTGCTCGTGCCGCTCGCGCTGCTCGGCAGTGCGACGGCGGCCGATGCGCAGGTCCAGCCAGAGCTCGCCAGGCGCTATTTCGAGGAAGCCACGAAGCTCTGCGAGCGAGACGCGGGCCGGCTGTGGGGTGTGTCGCTCTGTGGTCCGATGGTGATCGTCGACCAGGCGACCGGAACGCGTGCCACGAGCCAGCCGGAACCGGAGGGGCCGCCACCCCGCTTTCCGGGTTACGCGGACGGCCCCGTCTCCTGGGGCGGGGTGCGGTGGTTCAGCTTCCCCTTGTACATGCTCCCGGCGAACGATGCCGATGTGCGCCAGCAAATGATGCTTCACGGGCTGTTCCATCGCATTCAGCCCGAGCTGGGGTTCATCGACGGAACAGCGACGGCTTCAACGAGCATCTCGATACGCTCGAAGGGCGCGTCTGGATGCAGCTCGAATGGCGGGCGCTCCGCCGGGCGGTCGAGTCGAGCGGGAGCGACCGGGCCGAGGCGATCGCCGATGCGCTGGCCTTCCGGCGCGAACGCCGCCGCCTGTTTCCCGGCGCGGCGGACAACGAACGGCGCGACGAGATTCGCGAAGGGCTTGCCTCCTACACCGGCATCGCGGCCTGGGCCAATTCGCCCGCGGATGCCCGCCGTGCCGCAGCGTCAGCGCTCGCCGGCGGCGAATCGCAGCCGTCCTTCGTCGGAAATTTCGAAGGCGCGTCCGGACCCGCCTACGGTGTGCTGCTGGACGATCTCCTGCCGGGATGGCGCCGACAGGTTCGTGGCACCTCGGACCTTGGCGACTTGCTCGCCTCCGCAACCAACAGGCCACCGACGACGGATGTTGCCGTGGCAGCGGCGCGCTACGATGGCGCAACGCTGCGAACGGCGGAGGAGGCGCGCGATCGGGCGCAGCAGGTCCGCGTCGCCGAGTTGCGTCGACGCTTCGTCGATGGGCCCGTGCTGACGATGCCTGCCGGGGGCAGCGGCACCAGCGACACCACCGGCAGCGTCGGCATTCCGGGAGTCGGTACCGTGTTGTTTCGCAATTTCACCCTGTCCGCGCAATGGGGCCGTCTCAACGCCGACGGCGGCGTCTTGCGCGCCGCCGATGGGGCCACACTGTCCGTACCGGTGACCGGGCCGCTCGAAGGGACCACCCTGCAGGGGGACGGCTGGAGCGCCACGCTGAACGCCGGGTGGGTGGTGCGGCCAGCAGCGCGACCTGGCTCCTTTGCCATCGTTCCTGAGACCCGATCGCGATGACCTACACGCACGGTCACCACGAGAGCGTCCTGCGGTCGCACAGGTGGCGGACCGTCGAGAACTCGGCCGCCTACCTCGCGCCGCGACTCACCGTCGGCAGCACCGTGCTCGACGTCGGGTGCGGGCCCGGCACGATCACGGCCGACATCGGCCGGCCGGGTCGCGCCCGGACGCGTCCTCGGCATCGACGCGTCGGCCGACGTGATCGCGCAGGCCCGCCGCAGCGCCGGCGCCGGTCCGAACGTCGAGTTCTCGGTCGGCGACCTCCACGCGCTCGGCATCGACGACGACACGTTCGACGTCGTGCACGCGCATCAAGTGCTCCAGCATCTCGCCGACCCCGTGGCTGCGCTGCGCGAGATGAAGCGCGTGTGCAAGCCTGGCGGACTCGTCGCGGCGCGCGACGCCGACTACGGCGTCTTCCGCTGGTATCCCGACGACCCGGCGATGGACCGCTGGCTGGCGCTGTATCGAACCATCGCGCGCCGCAACGCCGGCGAGCCGGACGCCGGCCGATGCCTCCTCGCCTGGGCGCATGCGGCCGGTTTCGAGGACGTGGCTCCAGGCGCGTCGACCTGGTGCTTCGCCACGCCGGGCGACCGCGCGTGGTGGGGCGGGCTGTGGGCGGATCGCATGACTGAATCCGCGATCGCGCGCCAGGCCGTCACCGAAGGCCTGGCGAGCGAGAACGAGTTGCGCGAGATCGCGGACGGATGGCGTCGTTGGGCCACGCACCCCGACGCCTGGTACGCCGTTCTGCACGGCGAAATCCTCTGCCGCGCCTAACTGGCCCCCCGGTTGGGGACACGCGCAAGAGCCACGACGAGCCTCGTCACCGCCGTGAGGACATGAAGCGCCGCTTCCAACGGGAGCACAGTGCCTTGTGCTGAACCCTCGCGGCTCGCGCCATAGGACCGTGCCGCTTCGGCCGTCAAGGCCATCGCCTGCGATCGCGAGGCCGATGCCGTCAGGAAGCTCGGCAAGCCGGCGGCCAGATCCCTTTTGTAGTCGACGACGTCGTCGATGATCTGGCATTGCATCGCCATGCGAAACAGCGCGGCCACGTCGCCGTCACAATACGTCCCCCGGAGACCGTCCTCGAGACACTGGGCGTTCAGCCCGATCGCGGCAATCGTTGCCAGCGACAGCCGCGCGACGGCCTCGCGGTAAGCCCGCACGTCCTCGAACGGCCGGGACTCCCCGCCCACGGGCGGACGTCGCGTTTCCAGCGCACGAAGCCGGGAGAGGTATGCCGTGACCCACGACCCCAGACCGGCGTTCTCCAGCCGCCGTCGTAGCGCCTGATATTCCGCCGCGCACAGCGGCTTGCGGTCCCACACCGCATTGGCGCAGGCTTGAAAGTCCAGGAACGCCGCCAGCGTCTGGCGCCGGTGTCGCGACAGCGGCTGCGAGTGTCGAAGCACGTGCAGGGTGTCGATCGCGACGATGCACAGGACCCGCAACGGCGTCCGTGGCGCAGCGGACACGAACAGCGGCAGACCCCGAAGCAGGCAGGTGATGGACACGGCCCCGGACCATAGAGGCCCTGCGCGAGGGCGTATGTCGAACCGGTCGGTCGCGGTCAGACGTAGCACAGCACGACCTCGCGCGGACACCTCCAGCGAATCGGGACGAGGTCACTCACCCCGCGGCTGACCACGAGCCGTGTCGAATCACGGCGATGACGCAGGAAGCAGTAGGGGTAGAGAATCGCACCGGGAAACAGGCGATCTCGATACTGGCAGGCGACGATCTGGCAGCCGTGCAGGTGTCCGGCCAGGACGAGGTCGTAGCCGGCATGGCGGCGTGTTCTCCAGATGTTCGGGTTGTGCGCGCACAGGACGCGGACATGCCCATCGCCAGGGCGAACGGCAGCGTCGGGGCCCGAGATCGCGATCACACGCTCGCCATGCGTCACTTTCGCCGTGCCGTCGTGGATCCAGTGCCCGCCGCCCTGCTCGACGGCGTCGCGGACGCGATCCAGGCCGATGTGCCGGTCGTGGTTGCCACCAATCGCCAGCACCGCTGCGACGTCGTGCAGCTCGTCGACGAGGTCGCTCAGCCTGCCCAATTCCGAGGCAGCGTCCACCAGGTCGCCACCCAGCAGCACCACATCCGGCTGGCAGCCTGCGACGGCGGCCACGACCTGCGGACACAGGGTGTCGGAGCGACCGTCTCGGAGGTGGATGTCGCTGACATACAGCAGTCGGCACGCCTCGTGCTGCGTCGGGAGTCGCTCCTCCCGGACGTGCAGGGCTCGATGCAGCCCGATTTCCAACCCGCCGCCGGACCACGGCCATCTCGAGGCCGGGCGTTGCCGACCACTCGCGCTTGGGATCACTGAGTTGCCCAGGAGGTATCTCTGGCGTCGAAGCATAGGACCAGGCGCGGCGGGACGTCCTCACCCTTTCGTGAGCGGGTCGTGAGATTCGAATGAGATGCACGCGGCCGCGCCTGTGACAGAGCCCTCGTCCGGCATATCGAAAAAAGTGTCGACACGAGCGAACCGGACAGCAGCCAGCCCCGTCAAAGGGGCTGATTGGGGGGACGCATGTCGCTGTTGCACAAACTGCTCGGCCGGAGCCAGGAGCCCAAGACTCGGACGCGCGTCTGCGTCGAATGCGGGATGCCGCTCGATCAGCACAAGCCCTGGTGCGCCATCTGGCAGGCCCAGCAGGAGATGGCGCAGAAGGGCTCGGCCCTTCCCACGGGCTGATCGAGCTCCGCGAGGACGGTCTCAGCGACCCTCGCGCGGCACCCACCGAACGCGGATCGGGATGCCGGGTGGTCAGCGCGGCGGCATGGCCGCGAAGGTCTTCTCGATGTTCTCGAGCACGGCGAGGGTCGACTTGACGCCCAGGGCAAGGAACCGCTCGCCCATCTCGGGCGTGGCCGTGGTCGCGTCACCCCACGTGCCGCTCTTGGTCGCGCGGTGGACCGAGCCGGGCGAGGTGAAGAAGAAGGCGGTGTGAACCGGGCCCGAGTTCACCGTGAACTCCGGAAACGGCGGGAACTCCGCGTTGGCCTTCGACATGTCCACCAGGTTCGGGTTGATGGCCAGGATGGCGGCCGTTTCCGCCGCGTGCGCGTGCATGCCCTTGGCCAGGCTCGTGTACTCGGCCGCCTCGTCGGCCGACATGCCGTCCCAGTAATTGATCGGGAACGCCTTGACGCCCCGCGGCAGCCTGTCGGCGGCGTTGGCGCAGGCGTAGGCGATGGCGTACGTGTTGTCGTAGTGGCCGTTCAAGAACACGATGCGCGTGAAGCCGGCAGTGGCCAGCGAGACCGCCACGTCCTCGATGAGCGCCATGAAGGTGGGAATCCGGATCTGCACCAGGCCGGTGAATCCGGCGTGCGGATACGACAGCGCGTAACTGATGGGTGGCGCCACCAGCGCGCCGAGCGTCGGCGCGGCCCGGCGCGCCACCTCCTGCGGGATCAGCACGTCGGTCAGGAGCGCGAGGTGCGGCCCGTGCTGTTCCACGGCACCGACCGGCACGATGACGGTGTGGTGCGCCTTCAGGAAGGCTTCGACTTCGGGGCTGGTCATCTCGCCCAGGAACACGGTTTCCGGCTTCATAGGTCCTCGTCTCGCTGCGCATGCGTGCCACGCCATGGCATCGCCAACCGGCACCAGTTTATCCAAGACCTGTTCGCTCGTGGCTTTACCGATGGCGTCCTGGTCACAAGTCCCGTTCGGCGAGGCGTCGGAACGCGTCAGGGACGGAGCGCCCCACCTGCGATGCGCACCCATAGCCGATCGCCCGCTCTCCGAAGCGCTTGCGGATGGCGTCGACGGCCCGGTCGGCGCGCAACCGCGTCAGCCCTGCCGTCGTGCCCGGACGGCGTCGATCGTCGGCTGGCTCGAGCGGCAGCTCCAGTTGCACGATCGCATGCGCTCCGAGATTCGAGACGGAGATCGCCAGCAACGAGATCGTCCGTTCGGCCGGGTGATCCGCCAGGATGCCGCGCACCAGATCCTCGGCCGCGTCCGCCAGAGCCCGCGTGGCTGACATCGGCGCCGACAGCGTGAGGGCCCGCGTGGCCGAGCGCAGATCGGCGAAGCGGACGCGAACGGTGATCGTGCGGCCCGCCAGCGATTTGGCGCGAAGCCGCGCGCCGATGCGGTCGGCGAGGTGATGGAGCGTCGGCTTGACGACGCGCTCACTCGCTGGCTGCCGTCCGAGCGCCGATTGTGCGCCGACAGAGCGCGCGCGCCGGTGCGTCTGGATCGGCCGTGGGTCGTGGTTCCACGCCAGCGCCGTCAGCTTGGCGCCCACCGCATGCCCAAGCAGTCGCTGGACGGACTGCGGAGAGCTCGTCGCCAGCTGCCCGATGGTGGTGACGCCGATCCCGGCCAGCCGCGCCTCGGTGGCCGGCCCCACGCCCCACATCAGCGCCACCGGCAGATCGTGCAGGAACGCGAGCTCCGTGCCTGGATCGACGACGACCACTCCATCCGGCTTCGCCACCTGCGAGGCGATCTTCGCCAGGTGCTTGGTCCGTGCCACACCGATCGACATCGGCAAGCCGAGCTCGGTGCGCACGCGAGCACGCACCGTCCGCGCAATCGCCGCCGGCGAACCGAAGAGATGCGTGCACCCGGCGACGTCGGCGAAGGCCTCGTCGATGGAGATGCGCTCGATGTCGGGCGTGTAATCGCTCAGAACGGCGATGGCGGCGTCACCGAGCCGCTGATACTCGTCGAAGTGCCCGCCGACGAAGACGAGATCGGGACAGAGTTGCCGCGCGCGCCGTCCCGGCATGCCGCCGCGGACCCCGAAGGCTCGAGCTTCGTAGGAGGCGGCCAGCACGACGCCGCCGCCGACCGCGATCGCCCGGCCCCGCAGGCGGGGGTCCAGTAGCTGCTCGACGGACGCGTAGAAGGCGTCGAGATCGGCGTGAAGAATCGTCGCCTCGGATTTGGCCTCCGGCGCCTGCGTCGGCATAGGCGAAAGAATGGCAAAAGTCGACCTTGGCGGCAAGATCTGACAGGAGGTCGATGCGGTATATTCCGGGCGTCCCAGGACCCCCGACATGCGATTCCGATTCCTGCTCCTCCTTGCAGCCATGGTCGTGCTGCCGCTCAGCCAGAATGTCGCCGTCGTGCAGGAGACGCCGCTGCGCGTCTTCATCCGCAGCGGCGCCAAGACGCACGGTCCAGGGGCGCACGATCATCCGCGCTTCCTCAAGGAGTGGGTGCCGCTTCTGAACAGCCGCGGCGCCCGGGCCACCGGGGCGGACGCCTTCCCGACGAAGGCGCAGCTCGAGGACACCGACGTGCTGATCCTGCACGCGCAGGAAGCCGGCAACATCACCGACCGGGAGCAGCGCGCCAACCTCGAGGCGTTTCTGGCGCGGGGCGGCGGCCTCGTCGTGATTCACGCCGGTGCGGTCTCGCACGACCCGGACTGGTTCAAGGGCCTCGCCGGCGGCTCGTGGCGACAGGGCGTCACGAAGTGGCTCGAAGGGCCGATGCACCTCTACTTCACCGGCCATCACAGCCCGATCACGAAGGACGTGTCCAACTGGGCGATGGACGACGAGATCTACTACGACATGGACCTGGCGCCGCAGGTGCAGGTGCTGGCGGCCGCCTACACGCCCAAGCCGGCGGGCGCGCGCAACGCGCAGTTCGAGCGGCGGGCCGACGAGCTCACCGGCGGCGGCAAGAACGTCAGCATCTTCGACGTCCAGCCGCAGATGTGGACCTACGAGCGGACGATGCCGGGCGGCAGCAAGCCGTACCGGGCGTTCGTCTCGCTGCCCGGTCACCTCTACGAGAACTTCACCCGGCCCGCCTATCAGGCGATCCTGCTGCGGTCGATCGCCTGGGCCGGCCAGCGCGCCAACGTGGACATGTTCCTGAAGGAGGAGGAGCGCGGCGACGCGCTCCGCTACATCAAGGACGGCCCCACGCACCCCTCGAAGGCGACGGAGCGGATCGAGGTCCATCCGGAGTTCACCCTGTCGCTCGTGGCGTCCGAGCCGCTCGTCCACAAGGTGATGAGCATCGACTGGGACGAGCGTGGCCGTCTGTGGGTCGCGGAGACGCCGGAGTATCCCAACGGCCGCACGGCCGCAGAACGTCGAGACATGGAAGGACAGCGGCTCGCTGAAGCCGGCGCAGGACCGCGAGCCGGAAGACAGCATCGCCATCCTGCAGGACTCGAACGGCGACGGCGTGATGGACAAGAAGCACGTGTTCGCCGACAAGCTCGAGCTCGTCACCGGCTTCGTGTTCTACCGCAACGGCGTCATCGTCGCCTCGGCGCCGGACATCTGGTATCTCGAAGACACCAACGGCGACGAGGTCGCCGACACGCGCACCAAGCTGTACACGGGGCTCGGCACCTTCGACACGCACGCCGTCATCAACAACCTCCGCTGGGGTCTCGACGGCTGGATCTACGCGACGCACGGCTACAGCACCGGCACCGTCACCACCGGCGACGGCGGCAAGACGCTCGGTCGCGCCAACAGTGGCGTCGTCCGCTTCACCCCGGACGGCCAGAAGTTCGAGCAGTACAGCAGCCGCGGCGGCAACACGTGGGGCCTCGACATCACGTGGGACGGCCAGGTGTTCTGGACGCAGCCGACGAGCGGCACGGTGTTCTTTCACACCGTGCTGCCGGAGTACGTCCTGGCGCAGGGCCGCATCCCCGAACACGACCTCCTACAAGGGCATGATCGCCGGGCAGAAGACGTATCCGGCGATCGACCTGGAAGGAACAGGCCTACGCCCAGATCGATCTGGTCGGGCAGTTCACGGCGGCGGCCGGCTGCGCCGTCTACGACGGCGGCGCCTGGCCCGAGCGGTGGCGCTACAGCTACTTCACGACCGAGCCGACCATCAACCTGGTGCATCACCAGTTCGTGAAGCCGGATGGCGTGAGCTACACGACGAGCAAGGAGCAGGGCCGCGAAGAGACGGAGTTCATGCGCAGCCGCGATCTCTGGTTCCGGCCCATCGAGACGCGGATCGGGCCGGACGGGGCGCTCTACGTCGTCGACTTCTACAACCAGGCGGTCATCCACAACGACACGCGCGGGCCGCTGCACGGCCCCGCCAACGCCGCCGTCCGTCCCGATCGGGACCACGGCTTCGGCCGCATCTACCGCATCCAGCACAAGGAGGCGAAGCGCCTCGAGGTGCCGGTGCTCGACCGCGGCAATCTCGACGGCCTGATCCGGGCGATGGAGACCAGCCCGAACGCGCACGTGAAGATGCAGGCGTGGCGCCTCGCCCGCGAGAACCACGCGTCGAGCCCGCGCCTCCAGCAGATCGCGCGGCCGATGGGGAGCCAGGCGCTCGCGGTCTACGAACGGGCGCGTGCGGCGACGTCGGCCGCGGACACGCAAGGCGCAGCTCGACATCTTCGCGCGCGCCACCGACGATTGGACCCGGTCCGCCATCATCGCCGCGGCGACCCGGCACGCGGGCGCCTACGTGGCCGAGGCGTTCACGCACGAGCAGCCGCAGGCGCTGGCGGCGCTGGTCGAGGCCATCGTGCCGGCGGCGCTGCCGCAAAGCGCGCCCCAGCTGCTGATCGCCGCCGGCCGCGCCGGCACCGCGGGCCGAGGCGCTCGCGGTCCCCGTCGTCCGGGCCGTGGCCGCCACGCCCGGCGAGGCGCCAGCAGCCAATCCGACCGTCATCAACGCGCTGCAGGCGCTCCTCGAGAACCCGGCCACGACGGCGGCCGTGCTCCCGGTCATCGCGCGGTGGGACAAGGCGGGCGCGCTGCGCACGGCCGCCGCGCGGCAGGCGACGCGTCTGTCGAGTGAGCTGTCGAGCCCGACCGCCAGCGACGAGCGCCGCGCGGCCATCGGCGCCAGCCTGCTGGAGCTGCCGGCGCACCGGCCGGCGGCGCTGGCCGCTGTCGCGTCCATGCTCGCCGAGCCCAAGACCTCCGACGCCCTGAAGGAGCGGCTGATCGGCACGCTCGGCGGCGCGACCGGCCGCGACGTGGATGCCGCGCTGGTCGGCGCGATGGCCCGGGCGAGCTCGCCGCAGCTCTTCGATCTGATCCTCAAGCGCCCGTCCGCGTCGCGGGCCCTGCTCGAGTCGATCGAAGCCCGCAAGACCCGCGTCGAGGATCTCGGCCCGGCCAACGTGGCGCGGCTGCGCACGCATCCGGACAAGGCGGTCGCGACGCGCGCCACCGCGGTGTTCGAGACGCTGATGCCGGTGACCAAGGCGAAGGGCGAGGCTGATCGCCAGGCTGCTGCCGGCGATCGCGCAGCCTGGCGGCGACGCCGCCCGCGGCAAGCAACTCTTCACCGGCACCTGTGCGTCGTGCCATCGGCTCGGCGACGTCGGCCAGAGCGCGCTCGGCCCGCCGCTCACCGGCATGGGCACGCACGGCCGCGCCGAGCTGCTGGCCCAGATCCTCGATCCCAACCGCGAGGTCGATCCCAGCTACTGGCAGTGGGACGTCACGACGAAGAAGGGCGAGACGCTCGCCGGCGTGATCGCGCGCGAGAACCAGGCCGGCATCACGCTGCGGACCCTCGGCGGCGACGTCGAGATCAAGAAGGAAGAGATCGCGACGCCGCGAGAACACGCGCCGCTCGATGATGCCCGAGGGCTTCGAGGCGCTCGGCGCCGAGACGCTGCGCGACATCCTCGCCTTCATGGAGGCGGACAGCCGCGGCACTCGGGCTTCCGGGTCGTGGACCTGCGCGAGGCCTACACGGCCGACAGCCGGCGCGGCCTGCGGGTGGAGGACGAGCGCGACGACACGGTCGGTCTGCATCGGTTCGGCAACGTCACGGTCGCGGGTGTCCCGTTCTTCCTCATGGATCCGGCGCGGTCGCCGCGCGGCACCAACATCGTCGCCCTCCACGCCGGCGCGCCTGGCGGGACCCTGCTCGACCAGCTGCCGCGATCCGTCGAGATCCCCGTCTCCGGCACCGCCTCGAGCCTGCACTTCCTCGGCGGCGTCGGCCGCGGCGCCTGGCCGACCGGCGGCGACGCCGCGCGCGGCAAGCCGGTGCTGAAGGTGACCGTGCACTTCGCCGACGGCCGGACCGAGTCGCACGTGCTCGAGAACGGCGAGCACTTCGCCGACCTGGGCAGCACCGCGGCGGTGCCGCGCAGCCGGACTGGCCGGCGACTTCACCCGGCGCGGCCAGTTGCGCTACTTCGCGGTCAACCTCAAGGCCAAGGGGCCGCTCGCCAAGGTCGTGCTCGAGGCGATCGACGGCGACGTCGTGCCCGGCACCGTCGCGCTCACGGTGGGGGCCGAGCCGGCCGCCGCCGCCGCCAGCGTCAGCGCCCCGACCCAGGGCGCGGCGTCAGGCGCCTGGCGCCCAGCCTCCTGCCGCCCAGCCGCCTGCCGCCCAGGCCGCCGGCGCGCAGGTCGCTGGTGCGCCCGGTCCGAAGGAAGGCGGCAAGGGCGACGCGCCGCTGCCGGACACCAAGCCGATCACGTGGGCGGCCGGCAAGACGAAGGTCCTGATCGTCGCCGGTGGCAGTTCCCACGACTTCGGACGCCACTTCGGGGAACCGACGTCGCGACGCTGCGCGCCGCCGGGTTCGACGTCCACTACACCGAGGATCGCGACCAGGCGGCCGCCGAGATCCGGAATGCCGACGTCGCCATCATCGCCGTCAACCGGCAGCACTTCGACACGCCGGCGTGGCGCACGGCGGTGATGGACGCGGCCAAGGCCGGCAAGGGGCTGGTCATGCTGCACCCCGGCACGTGGTACGGCTTTGCGGACTGGCCGGAGCTGAACGCCACGATCGTCGGCGGCGGCTCGCGCGGCCACGACAAGCTCGGGCCCTTCAGCGTCACCGTCGTGAAGCCGGAACATCCCGTCGTCCGGGACGTGCCTCGCACGTTCGAGGTCGTGGACGAGCTCTACTACATCAACGCGGAGGCCGAGAAGATCCCGGCGGGCACGGCGGCCATCGAGGTGCTGGCGGAAACCTCGCCGAGCCAGCGCTTCATGAGGCCGCATCCCGCCGTGTGGATCACGCGCCATCCGACGGCGCGCGTCGTCGGCATCACGCTGGGGCACGACGAGCGCGTGCACGAGCACGCGGCGTTCAAGACCCTGCTGGTGAATGCCGTGCGGTGGGCGGGCCAGCCGGCCCGGTAGCGCGCTCCTCACGCCGACGTGGATCGTGCCGCGGGCAGGCGGATGCGCTTGAACGTGCGGATCTGCTCGGCGATGGCGCGCTCGGCCGGCAGCCGCTCCACCGAGCTCGCGCCGTAGAAGCCGTTCACGCCGCGGCAGTGCGTGATGATGTACTCGGCGTCGGGCGGTTCGGCGATCGGTCCGCCGTGGCAGATGATCAGCACGTCGGGGTTGACGCCGCGCGCGGCGTCGGCGATGTCCTGGATGCGCGTCACGCAGTCGTCCAGCGTCTTGGACGTCTTCGCCCCGATGGTGCCGCCGGTCGTGACGCCCATGTGGGCGACGATGATGTCCGCGCCGGCGCCGGCCATCCGCTCCGCCTCGCCGGTGTTGAAGACGTACGGCGTCGTCAGCAGGTCGAGCTCGTGCGCCATGGCAATCATGTCGACCTCGAGCTGGTAGCTCATCCCGGTCTCTTCGAACGACTGGCGCATGTCGCCGTCGAAGAGCCCGATCGTCGGGAAGTTCTGGACGCCCGCGAACCCCATCCCCTTCAGCTCGGCCAGGAACGGCCGCATCAGGATGAACGGGTCGGTGCCGTTGACGCCGGCGAGCACCGGCGTCCGCTCGACCACGGGGAGGACCTCGACGGCCATCTCCTTCACGATCTGGTTCGCGTTGCCGTAGGCGAGCAGGCCCGCCGAGCTGCCGCGGCCGGCCATCCGGTAGCGGCCGGAGTTGTAGATGACCAGGAGGTCGATGCCTCCGGCCTCCTCGCTCTTCGCCGAGAGGCCCGTGCCGGCGCCGCCGCCGATGATGGGCTCGCCGCGTGCGTTCTGCTCGCGAAACCGCTTCAGGATGCCTTGCCGGGAATTGTCGATAGACACGATGCGCTCCTTCGGCCGCCCGGGTGGTATCAGCGCACCCTGTCGACGGAGTAGGAGTATAAGACCGTGCGATAGACTACCGCCCGATGGGCGAACAGCGTCTTCTCGAGCGCATGCGCAGCGTGCTCGTCGACGCCGTCGTCGCCGGGGCGTCACAAATCCTCGACGTGCGCGGGGACGCCGTGGACATCAGGCGCTACAAGGCCAACCGCGAGCTCGTGACGCTGGCCGACGAGCGATCCGACGCGGCGATGACCGCGGTCTTCGCCGATCGCCTGGCCCGGGTCGCGCCTGGCGTCGGCTGGCACCTCGAGGAGTCGGGCCGCCAGCACGCCGAGGATGCCGCGGCGTGGGTCGGTGCCGATCCGCTCGACGGGACACAGCCCTTTGCCTCGGGCGGCACCCAGTACTGCGTGCAAGCGCATTATCTCGAGGGTGGGGTGCCGCTCGTCGGCGTGATCTTCCAGCCCGAAGTCCACCTGCCGCTGGACGGGCGTTCCGGCGCCATCGGTCGACTGGTCTGGGCGATCCGAGGCGGCGGCGCGTTCGTGCAGCGTTCGACCTGGCGCCGTCGGTCGTTCACGCTAGCCAGGTCGCGGTCGATTGCGGTCCGGCGGCGCCGGCCGCCCCACGCGCTGACCGCCTGCGTGTCGATCGGCGTGAAGATGACGCCGGAGGAACGAGCTCGCGCCATCCGGCTGCTCGGCGATCCGATTGTCGGGGCGACCGCAGGCACCGGCAGCGCCGGCGGCAACATCTTGATGGCCGTCTTCGGCGGGCTGGATCTGTACGTGAACTTCGGCGCTGGCAATGAACTGGACATCGCCCCGGGGCAGGTCATCGCCCAGGAAGTGGGCCTGGCCGTCCGCACGGTGGGCCGGTGTCCGCCGGTCTGGGATCGATGGAAGCAGCCCGTGGTGGTGGCGCCGAGCGCCGCGCTGGCGGACCGCGTGCTGCGCATCGGCGGGGTGTGAACGCGAGTCGCCTATGTCGAAGCGGAAGGGGCATTGTGGGTGCAGCCGACACGCCGGTCATCGCGCACGTAGCGGAGCCACGTCGGCGTGCCTGACGCACAGCGATGCCGCGCACGGGAAGAACACCGCGACGCGAGGCGTCCGGCTGCTGGACGATCTGCGTCGAGACGCCGTCTTCGCCGCGCGCCAGTTCCGTCACTCTCCTGGATTTGTCGCGGCTGCGGTCCTGTGTCTGGCGCTGGGGATCGGGGCGACGGCCACCGTCGTGAGCGTCGTGAACACCATTCTGCTGCGCCCCTTGCCCTACGAGGACCCGGCACGCCTCGTCCGCGTCGTCGAACACGTGGCGCCGACGCGGGCGGGAGGTGTGGTGAGGGAGCGTGGCATTCCGCTGCCGGAGTTCTTCGATTGGAAGTCGGCCCACGCGCTGTCGGAGACGTTCGCCGTGACCGGTCTGGGACTGCAGCGCGTCTGCACGCCTCATGGCTTTGCGGGCGTGTGGGGCATGGCAGCCACGCCGAACACCTTCACCATGCTCGGCGTGGGCGCGTCGCTGGGCCGCCCGATCGTCGACGCCGATGCCAGCCACGCCGACGTGGTGGTGCTCGCATATTCGACGTGGCAGCGGCATTTCGACGGTGATGCCAGCGTCGTCGGGTCGACAGTGGAGCTGCAGGGCGGTGCCGTCCAGGCGCAGGCACCTCCGCGACGGCTGACGGTCGTAGGCGTGTTGCCGGCAGACTTCCAGCTGCCCGTCGGCCACGCCGACTTCTACGTTCCGCTTCGGCCGCCGCCAAGCGCCGAGCGCCCACCCATCGTCACGATGATTGGCCGGCTCGCTCCAGGCGTCTCACTGGAAGCGGCGAGCGCCGAAGTGGATGCGTTGGGCGGCGTGCTTCGGCCGCCGTGGCCCGCTTCCGCTCCCGCCCTGGCGGGACCCCGATTCGAGCTGCAGCGCCTCGAAGACATCGCGGTGGCAGATGTGAGGCCTGCCCTCCGGATCTTCGTGGCAGCGGTCGTCGTGGTGCTGCTCATCGTTTGCGCCAACGTCGCCACGCTGCTGCTCGCCCGAGGCATGGCCCGGCAGAGAGAGATGGCCGTCCGACTCTCCCTGGGCGCGACTCCCGGCCGTCTCGTTCGCCAGACCCTGACCGAGTGTGTGCTCCTCGCGGCGGCCGGCGGCGTGATCGGCACCGCGCTTGCCGTCGCAGGTGTCGCGATGGTCAAGCGCCTGGCGACGGTGGATGCACCCGGCATTTTCGGTCTGATGTTCGGGCCGACGATCCTGCCGCGTGCGCACGAAGTGCACGTCGACCCCACCGTGCTCGGCATCGCCCTGGTCACCACGTCGGTCACCAGCATCGTGATCGGCCTGCTGCCAGCCGCGCACCTGTCCCGCGGACGTCATGCCATCACCGTCGGATCGTCCCGTCAGGGCATCGGGACGTCGGCATCGCGGACGCGCAATGTGTTGGTTGTTGGCCAAGTGGCCCTGGCGACCGTCTTGCTCGTCGGCGCGGGTCTGCTCATCTACAGTTTCGTCAAGCTCGCCCACACCGACAAGGGATACGACGCGGACAACGTCGTCGCCTTGCAACTCCTATTCCGCACTATGTCGCCACGGCCGAGAGGAAGGGACGCACGACGCTGTCGCGGCTGCGCCAGCTCCCCGGCGTGCAGGCCAAGCCGAGGTCGATGAGATCATCCGCTGGCTCACCGGATATACCCAGAAGCAGCTCGAGAGCATTCTGGAGAAGCGGATGAGTATCGAGACCTTCATGTCGCCGTGCCACCGTGTCCTGGCCAACGCCAAGATGAATCCCCTGCGCACGCTCGTGACCGGCGCGATCTGCGGTGACCGCGTCGAGGACATTGCAGATCCAGTCATGAAAGGCGTCCGTCAACTCGACAAGCTGATCGACGAGCTGGCCAAGGGCAGGCCGATGGACAAGATCCTGCGGAAAGGCTGAAGGAGTCTGCCCATGTATCGCATTTTCCCAGTCGTGCTCGTCGGGCTGATCACGCTCGCGCCCCTCGCCGCCGCGGAGCCACTGTCCGATCGCATCGCCGCGCTGACCAAGGGCTTCAAGGGCACCGTGGTGCTCTACGCGAAGAACCTCAGCACCGGACGGGACTTCGGCGTCGCACCGGATACACGGGTGCGGACCGCCAGTACCATCAAGCTGCCGATCCTCTGCGCACTTCACTCGCTCGTTGCTGCCGGCACGGTGACATGGGACGAGCGAATCATCCTGAAGCCGGAGGACAAGGTCTCGGGCTCCGGCGTTCTCGCCAGCCTCGAGGATCGCAGCGAGCTGACGATGCGCAATCTCGCGATCCTGATGATCGTCCTCAGCGACAACACCGCGACCAATCTGATCCTCGATCGCATCGGTGCCGATGCCGTGAACGACTATCTGGACACCATCGGGCTGGTGAAGACGCGCGCGAACCGCAAGGTGCGCGGCGACGGCACCACGCTCAACGCGCCTTCCGGCTGGAGCAAGGCTGGCCTGGTCGAGGACAACAAGCGCTTCGGTCTCGGCGTCTCGACACCCCGCGAGATGGTGCGGCTGCTCGAACTGCTCAACGACGGCAAGGTCGTCGGTCCGGACGCGTCGAAGGACGTCCTCCAGATTCTGAAGATGCAGCAGGACAACAGCGGCATCCGCCGACACACGCCGGAGGGCATCCCGGTCGCGAACAAGAGCGGAGCGCTCGACGCGCTTCGCAGCGACGTCGGCATCGTCTACACCAAGAACGGTCCCGTCGCGCTGGCGATCACCATCGACGAGATGCCGGAGATCGACTACTCGCGCGACAATCCGGGCGAGCGCATGATCTGGCAGCTCACCAGCGCGATCCTCGATGGCCTCGCGACGCGCTGACGGCGTCCAGTCGTTGCTCAACGGCCGAGGCGTCTGGCTCAGATAGGTCGCAAGGGGCAGGAGGGCGATCCGGGCCGACGAACAGGTCAGGACCCCGGCGACCGGCGTGGTGAAGGTGAAGACGACCCGGCCCGTCAGCGTCGCCTGAGCGTAGTAGGGTCCGGGGCTCGGCCCGATGTCGTCGCGCAGGACGCGACCGGAGAGCAAGGCGGAGGGCTGGCCAAGCCCGCCGGTGACCTCCGCGGACGCCGCGATCGGGTCGACCGGCGGCGACGGGTCGGCCGCGCGACCGGCGGCCGACCCGGTGAAGCGCATACTGCCGGGCCAATTTTCGAGCGTCAGGCGAAAGCGCATGGTGGTGCCGGGGGCGTCGGACGTCGCGACCCAGTCACCGCCGTCGGGCCGCATCGACAGTTGGCCGAGCGGGAACCCTCCGCGTGGCAACGGCGGCAGCCCAGCTAGCGTCTCCAGGATCGGTCCTTCGCAGGCCTGACCGAAGTCTTCGGTCGACATCCAGAATACGTAGGTCCCCGGCTCGAAGGCGGCAGGAGTCTGCGGGGCTGGCGGGCTCGGTGTGGGGGCTGTCGTGCCGTTGCCGCAGGCCGCCATCCCGATGCAGGCGGCCGTGACGATCAGGGAAAGGCGACCGCGAGTGGCAGTCGGGTGCATGGACCAATGTAATCTCCGGGCTCCGCTTCCTCGGTACACGTCGGCGGCTCCGGTCATCGAAATGAATCGGGCCACATGGCTGGGAGCACCGTTCGCCCCGTTGGGCATCGCGCTCGTCACTGCGCCCTCCAGCCGCGACACGACCACGGCTATCCTTTCGTCTCGCCGTCCATGCCTCATCACGTGGCTTGGCATGCGGAGAGATTGCGAAGGGATAGACGATGACGCTCACTCGACGCGAGTTCGTGCAATTGGCCGCGGCGATGGGAGCCTCGCTGGCGTGGGGCGGCTCGGCTCGCGCGTCGACCACCGGCTGGCGTGAGCGGCGCGACCTCTATCCGGAGGGCGTCGCGTCCGGCGATCCCGATTCGAGCAGCGTCATCCTCTGGACCCGGCGGCCGTTCGCGTCAGGCGGCCGACGTGTCCTCTCGGTGGAGGTCGCCGAGGATGATGCGTTCCGGCGGGTCGTCGCCAAGGCGTCCGCGCCGGTCTCAGCGGAATCGGATTGGACGACGCGCGTGCTGGTCGGGCATCTCGAGCCGGCGCGCGTCTACTGGTACCGCTTCACCGATGGCGAGGGGAACGGTAGCCGCGTCGGCCGGACGATCACCGCGCCGCTGGCGAACGATCCACGGCCGGTCGCGTTCGCCTTCGTCAGCTGCCAGAGCATCAATGAAGGCAAGCTGAACGGCTATCGCCGGATGATCTTCGAGGATGAGCGCGCGGCGCCCGCCGATCAACTCGGTTTCGTGCTCCACCTCGGTGATTTCATTTACGAGGTCGTCGCAATATCCCGACGAGCTGCCGACGCGGTACGACCGCACGATCTACGAAGTCTGCCGGATTCCCGATGGCGGCCAAACCGGCAAATTTCATTACCCGCTGACGGTCGAGGGCTATCGCGTCGTCTACCAGGGCTACCTTGCCGATCCCGACCTGCAGGACGCGCGAGCGCGGTGGCCGTTCGTCGCCATCTGGGACAATCACGAATTCTCCTGGCAGGGCCGGCAGAGCATCGTCCAGGCAGGAGGACCGCCGCAACCGGGCCAGACGGTCAAGGTCGCCGCCAACCAGGCCTGGTTCGAATACATTCCCGCGCGCGTGAAGGCGCCGAGCGGATCGCTCGACACGTTCGGCTCGCTGGCGGTGACCAATGTGCCGATCGACACAGTGGGACGACAGTGGCCTCGGGATCGAACCCAACAACCTGAAGGCCATCAACAGCCTGATCGCCTATCGGTCGTTGCGCTACGGCCGGCACCTCGATCTCATCCTCACCGACCAGCACAGCTTCTGCGGCGACGACCCGACCGATGCGGAGGGCGTCGGCAAGATTTACGACCCGACGTTCAACGGGATGTTCTCTGAACCGGCGATGATCGCGCTCGATGCCGGCCGCACCTTCAACGGCGGCAAGCCGCCCGCCGAACTCAGCTTCGGCGAGACGAGCATCCCCAATCCTCGAAAGGATTCACAGCCGCGCACGATCCTCGGGACCACGTCAGAAGACATGGTTCATGGACCAGCTCCGCCGGTCCGCGGCAACCTGGAAGATCTGGGGCAGTTCGCTGGGTGCCATCGATCTGCGGGCCGACCCGCAGAACCTTCCCGATGGACTGACCAAGCAGAAGTGGCCGGCCGACACCTTCGCGCAGATCGGCAGCGGCGACTACGGCAGCGCCTACCACGAGCGCGGCGAGATCTATGACCTCGTCCGCGATGCGAAGATCACCGGATTCGCCATCGTGTCGGGCGACCGTCACAGCTTCTGGGCCGGCTATGCCGCCGCCCTGTTGCCACCCGCCTCGTTCGAGCCGGTCGGGATCAGTTTCGTCGGCGCCTCGCTGGCCAGCCCTGGGGCGATGGAGGCGTTCGAGCACCGTCTGCCCAAGGAGCATCCGCTCCGCGCGCTGTTCCTGGCCGATCGGCCCGAGGGCAAGCCGGAATGGACCTACAACATGCTCCTCAAGCACGGCGTCCGCTCGTGCCTCGAGTACGCCAAGAGTTTCGACCTGAAGCGCGCGCACGCCGTTTCGAACCCGAAGCTCTCCCCGCACCTTGCATTCGTGGATATGGGCGGGCACGGCTATGCGACGGTGCGGCTCACCAGCGATGAGATGCGGACCGAGTTCGTCTGCATTCCTCGCCCGATCACGCGCAGCGATCGTCCCGATGGCGGTCCCCTTCGCTACCGGGTCGTCCACACGGCATCGCTCTGGAAACCGGGCGAGCGGCCTGTGCTGCGCCAACAAGTGATCGAAGGCGATCCCGGCCTTTCGATCTGAGATGGCGGCCGGCCCGGCTGCGCGGCCCGATCACGCGGCCGTCGAGCACGCGTAGAATGGCGGCACCGGCCCGCGACGGCCGGCACCTCTCCAAGGAGCCTCGATGCAACTCACCCGTCCGTTCGCGATGCTGCTGGCCACCGTCGCACTCACCGTCGGCGCGATTGGGCTCACCCGCGCGCAGACGCCGGCCGCCCCCGTCCGTCACATCGTGGTGTTCAAATACACGCCGACAGCCACCCCAGCGCAGATCGCCGAGGTGACCACGGCCTTCCGCGGACTGAAGACGACGATTCCAGGCATCGTGGCTTTCGAGGACGGCGTGAACAACAGCCCCGAGAAGAAGAACCTCGGCTTCACGCACGTCTACATGCTGACCTTCGAGAATGTGGCCGCACGCGACGCCTACCTGCCACACCCGAAGCACAAGGAGTTCGGCCAGTTCCTCGGCAAGCTGGGGGTGCTGGAGGATGCCTTCGTCGTCGACTACGTGGCGCCGAAGTAAGACGGACCGTGGTTCGGCGGGCCGCCGTCATCGGTCGTCGTCGCCGCAGCGCGAGAACGGGACGATGAAAGGACATCGGCTTGCCGGGCGACGCCGCCGGAATCTCCACGGGCGGCCGTTCGAACACCTGGCGCCGTCGCTCGGTCGAGCCGGGACCATCGACCGACACGCCGTCGCCCGCCCTTTTCCGCGTGGCTGACGCGGTGGCGTCCCGCCATCCTGGCACGTCACCGAGACCGTGAACGTCCGGGTCGGCAGCGCCGGCGGCAGGACCACCTGGCCGGGCAGCTCGATCGGCAGGTTTCGGCCCGACGCGCACCCGCGTCGCGGTGGCGCGATTCGCGCCGCCCAGGAAGACCGCGCCGTAGGGCGACCCACTGCCGGCCGCCCCCCGGATGCGCTCGGTGTCGTAGCGCGTGACGCGTCCGTAGACGCGCCGGGCACGGGCGGCAGGTCGGGGAGCGGCTCTCCCGGCACGAGATGCCGGCCATAGCCGCCGCACGCATGGTGCGTCATGCGTCCTCCGCACGGTCCCCCTGGCACGGCAACAGGAAGTAGCCGCAACTGCAGGCCGAGGCCAACCGCGGTGCCAGGAGCCCGATCGTCAGAAGCGTGCCGATGCCGACAATCCAGGATCCACGGGGCACGATCGTGAAGACGTCGGTCAGCGGGAAGCCGCACAGGATGTCGTGGGATTAGTTCAGCAGCTTGATCCGGATGTTCGAATAGGCGGTCACGCTGAACGTGTCGTGAGACTGAAACGCGATCGTTCCGGGGGCGATCTTGCGGCTGAGCGTGTCGTAGTTGCTCTGCCAGCCGGCCGGCTGCGTCCAGCGGACGACTTCCTGGCCCTTGAGGGTGATGGTGATGGTGTTCCCCTGCCCCACGATCTGCATCGGGATCCACTCGTCGTCCTTCCCCGGGACGTTCGAGAGATCGACGATGTGGTAGAGGCTGCCGGTTCGGATGCGATCGCTGTGGCTGTTGTTGACCTGAATCTCGAAGCCCTTGCCCGGGAATCCCTGCGGCTGGAACTCGGTCATGACGTAGACGCCGCCGTTCGAGCGATAGCGGGCCAGCACGTCGAGCCGCAGATCGAAGTTCGTGAACGCATGGCTGCCGACGGCCCCGTCATAGAACAGGTGCGACGCGCCGCCGACGGCGTTGGCGACGATGGCGCCGTTCTCGACCTTGAAGGAGTCGGGGTTCCCGCTCGCCTTCCAGCCGCTCAGATCCTTGCCGTTGAACAGGCTTGTGTAGCCCGATTCGACCGAGTGACTGGTCGGAGCCGGCATCGGCACCGGCGTGTACTTCACGTACGTCACGGTCCGCGCCGGGCCCATCGTGCCATCCGGCAGCGAGTTGCTCGCCTCGAGCGACAGACCATCGCCGGTCAGCGAGTACACCTGCTTCGAAGAGCTCGTGGCGCCGTTGGGCAGGCCGGCGATTGCCGTCGTCACCACCAGCTTCGCGCCTTCCCAAGCGGCAGTGGACACCGCCGTGGCCGTGGCGCCTCCCCGGCCGCTGATCGGCGTGCGTGTCTCCGCGTTCAGCTTGAGCGTCGCCGACTCGGGACTGCCGAGCGGCTGGCGGATGGAGACGCTGTCAGCCGCTTGCGTGATCGTGAGCTCGAACGGGTTCACCTGCCCGCTGTTCGCATTCTGTGGCCGCCACGTACCGGACAGGTCCGGCGGCGCCTGGGCCGCCCGTCCGATCAGCACCGCTGCAGCCGCCACCGCTATCGTCAACCCGACCTGCCTCATGTAGAAGCCTCCCTTAGGCGGCGATGCTACACCCAATTGCTGTGCACCATACCGAAACGGCCGCCCGCTCAGTAGCCAGTGACGCTCGGCGCGCCGGGCCTCTGTTCAGTCGGTCCGAAGCGCGTCTACCGGGTGAATTGAGGCAGCTCGGTTCGCTGGCATCGCGGCGGACATCATCGCAGCGACACACAGCACCAGGCTGACGACGACGAGCACAACCGGATCGTTCAGATGGCCGATCGACCACTGCGCGACAACCTTGTCGAGCCCCACGGTCAATGCGAGACCGGCGATGAGGCCCGCGACGATGGCCCACGCCGCTGGCTGCACCGCGGCGTGGACGATGCGCCCGCGATTCGCCCCGAGCGCCATGCGGATGCTGAATTCTTTGAAGCGGCACGACACCGAGTACGAGACGACACTGTAGAGCCCGACGACTGCGAGCATCAGCGCACACGCCGCGAAGCCAAGCAACAACAACGTCACGAACTGCTCACGGGCCCAACCCTCGTCTGCGAGCCACTCTTCCGCCGTGCGGAGCACCTTCACGGGTTGATGGGGATCGACCGTCCGTACCGCCTCCCGAATCGATCGGGTCATCGACCGCGCTTCGTGACTCGTCCGAAGGATCACATTGACGGAGTCGCCCAGCATGAGCGTGTACGGCACATAGATCGCCGGCGCCGGCGGCTCATGGAGGCCGACGTTGGGCGTATCGCCGACCACGCCGATGATCTCGAACCAGCCGTCGCTGCCGGGCGCCGCCCGCCAATACGGCGAAGGTGATGTGATGAAATCAGGCATCCGAACGCGCCGTCCAATCGGGGATTCGTCGGGCCACCGCTCACGAGCCAGCGCCTGGTTGATGACCGCGACGTGAGGAGTGCCGGCGCCTTCTGCATCCGACCACGCGCGACCTTGCACGAGCGGGATTCTCATCGTCGCGAAGTAGTGGCCGCTGATGCGGTTGAGAATCGGCGCTTCGTCCCCTGTGATGCGTCTTCCGGGCACTTCGACCACCGACCGCTGGCTCGACCGGGGTGGTATCCCGCTGAAGGTGGCGAGTGCGACCGATTCGACTTGAGGCACGTCGGCCATGCGATTCCGCAGGCGGTCATAGAACGCGGCGCGGCCGGCCCATTCCCTGTAGTCGTTCTCGGGAAGGTTGGCCACAGCGATGGTCACGTTGTGAGGATCGTAGCCAAGCGAGGTCCGGTACAGACCGATCAGCCCCCGAACGGCCGCGCCGGTGCCCGCCAACAGCAGCACCGTCAGCGCAATTTGCCCCGCGAGCAGGAGGTGGTGCGCTCTCCGGCTTTCGGCGCCGGCGGTCGTCCGGGTCGTCGACGTCAGGCGCGGGCGCGAGAACGACAAGGCCGGTGACAGTCCGCAGATCAGGGCCGACGCCATCGCCAGGCCCGCACTGAAGAGCAAGACCGGAACGTTGACGGGGACGGCCATGAGGTCCCCCAGCGGAACCGCATTGGGGGGTAGGAACCTGAGCACGGCCGGCAGGCCCCAGTAGCTCGCCGCAACGCCCAGCGCAGTGCCGCTCGATGCCAGGAGCAGCGACTCTACGAGGAGCTGCCGCATCAGCCGTCCACGACTGGCCCCGATGGCGGCTCGCACGACGAACTCATGCCCCCGCGAGTGCCCACGCACCAACAGCAAGATGGAGACGTTCGCGCAGGCGAGCAGGAGCAGCAACATGGACGACGCGAAGATCAACAGCAGCGTCGGCACGTAGCCGGCGGCCCACTGTGTCCCGACCCAACTTCGTACGAACGGACGCGCGTCTCTCGGAACGCGTTCCGGAGTCTCGCTGGCGAACTGGTCGAAGAGCGGCTGCAGTCGCTGCTCGGCGATGCCGGGGGTGACGCCCCGCTCCAGACGGACCTGGACGCCCCATACGACGTTTGGATCGAACGTCACATGCAGGGGAACGAGAATCTCCGGCCCCGTCGGGTAGTACCGACGTGGCAACACGCCAATCACGGTGTAGGGCTCGCGGTTCAAACGGAGGGTCTGCCCCACGGCCTCGGGCCGCCCGCCGAAATGTCGCTGCCAGAACCGATACGTGAGCACCGCGACCCGCTGGGGTTGCTCGCCCGCCGGCCCGTCCGCCTCGTTGAAGACGCGCCCGAGGAGGGGCGGCACCCCGAGCACGGTCAGACCGCTTGCTGAAAGGGACTGCGTGCGCACCGATTCTGGGAGGTCCCCGCCGCTCAGCGTCATGTCCCAGACGGTCGAGACGAAGGCACCGTCCAGGACGTCGCTCTGTTGCAGAGCGACGAGCTGTCGCCCCGTGACCGCCAGATCGCGCGGCTTGCCCTTGTCGAGCGTGCCAAGCCTGACGAGCCGCTCGCTGTCGGTGAACGGAGAGGGCTCCAGCAGTGCCGCATGCACGATGCTGAACAGCCCCGTCGCGGCGGCAATCCCGACTGCCAGGGACACGACAGCCGTCGCGGCGAAGCCGGGGCTCCGGCGGAAGATGCGCAGCGCATGTCGGAGATCCAGCCAGATGCCGTCGAGCGTCGGCCAGCCGCGCTGGTCGCGGTACCGTTCCTTGACGTGATCGACGCCGCCGAAGTCCCGACGGGCCGCCCAGCGGGCCTCATCGAGCGACAGACCGCGACGCAGGTGCTGTTCTGTGAGCAGCTCGAGATGCGCCTGGAGCTCCTCGCTCAGCTCGTCGTCGCGGCGCGAGCGCCCGAACAACGCGCACAGGCGCGAGCGGAGCACGCGAAGGCGAGTCACGACTCGCCCTCGAGCAGCCTGGTGACGATGGCGACGGTGCGCGCCCAGCCTTCGGTCTCGGCGGCCAGCTGCTTGCGGCCTGCGCGCGTAATCGCATAGAAACGCGCCCGCCGGTTGTTCTCGCTCGCACCCCATTCGCTCGAGATCCATCCCCGCTGCTGCAGGCGCAGCAGCGCGGGGTAGATCGTCCCCTGATTGAGCGTCAGCGACCCCTCGGCGGCCTGCTCGATCCGGCGCGCGATGCCGTAGCCATGCAGCGGGCCCATCGCCTCCAGCGTCTTCAGGACCATCAGGTCGAGCGTGCCGTAGGGGACGTCAGCGGGAATCGTCATGCTTGTACGCGCGGGCCGACATGTGAAGAGTCGACAGAACTCTAGTCCCTTCCCTGTACCCCGTCAACAGGTGCAAGATACGCGACGGTCATGCGACCCCCGAATTGGCCCGTCCTGCGCGTCGACGCCAGTGCTTCGGGAACCCGAGCGCCGACGCGCTCAAGGCCAGCGGCCGATCCAGGAGCGACGCGCCCGGCCGGCAGCGCACGCCGGACGCCCTGGCCGTGGGCCAGATCGCCCTGGCGCTGACGCTGTGGTCGTCTCGGGCCTGCTGATCCGCTCTTCGATCGCGAGGCGCCACGTCGATCCCGGCTTCACGCGCCCCGACGATGTGCAGACGTTCGTCGTGGCGATCCGGACGGCGCGACGGTGAAGCTCCGGCGGTTCAAGTCGATCGGGCCGCGCTATCTCGAGACGATGGGCACCCGCCTCGCCGCTGGCCGCTCGATCACGTGGAGCGATATCCGCGAGCAGCGGCCATTCCGATTCGCAGCAACGTCCAGAGTGGACGACGGGGCGACGATCCTAATCGAAGGATAGCTCGACGACCCATCAGACGCACCCGTATAGTCCATGCATCTGTAGGGCCTTGCGCGCTCAGGCGGCGATCGACGGGATCGCCGGCAGGTTCCCGCAGGATGAGGACGCCGCCATGGCACAAAGGGCTGTCGTACTAGCTGGCGTCGTAATGCTCGCTCTTGAATTGAGTGGCTGCGGCGGTTCGGATTCTCCTGCCAACCCGGTGGCTCCGTCGCCAATGCCCCCAGTGGTGGCGGTTCCCGTGCCGCCCTCCGGCGGAGGCACCCTGAGGAACGTGAGCCTGTCTGGGGTCGTCTACGAATTGACGGCGACGGGGCGGAAACCGATTCCACAGGCTTACGTTTATTGTGAAGCCTGCAGCGAGCAGACGCACATGTTCGTTCTCGCCGACCACAACGGGTTCTACCAGTTCTCAGGGGACATCACGAGGGGCGGCGGGGTGTGGGTAAGCCCCGGCATGCCGACCGTGATCTACGTGGGCAGTTCCTACAATAAAGACTTTGAAGATCCCCCAAGGGAAACTCCCTCGCGGCTTGGACCTGGATACAGAGATGTGGTGATAGATGGGAACACCACTCTCGACATTGAACTGGTACGACGCGTAGCAGCTGTTAGCTAGCCCTTGTACCCGTCGTTCCGGCATGGTTCGGCCCAAGTGCCGCCCGGATTTGACCAGGGGATGGGAGTTTTGCAGACTCCACGGGGCGATACATCGTGCCGTCTCGTGCTGGTCTTTGGTCAGCCCAGCTCCCCCGTTTTGCCTCGTATTAGGGCCCTATTGGACTACGTTTGGACTACAGTGCCGCTTATTGCTGGCTGCGCGATTCTGCCGCGTGGCCCTTCCGCTCGACGGGTCCGAGGAACAGGAGTTCTTCTTCGATGGGTCGCCCAACCCGCCAGGCACGTCGAGACCTCGACTCCTATCCCGGGACAGCCCACTCAGATCGGTCAACGGCCCACCCGATAGCGCAGGTGAAGCACCCGGTTGCCCTGAATCACCACGTCAGGATCCTCCAACAGGTGCTGCGCGCGGACCGACCCGAAGTAGCGTTTGCCGGACCCGAACACGACAGCTTCGACATCCATGCGGACCTCCTCGATCAGACCCGCGGCAAGCACCTGGCCACCGACGTCGCCGGCGGCGACCTCGACCACGCGATCACCCGCGAGTTCCTGCGCCTTGGCCATGGCAGCCTCAATGCCGTCGACGAAGTAGAACGGCGCCTCGGGATACCAGCCCTCGGGCCTGCCCCGGTGGGTCACGACGACGACGTGGTCGACCCGAGCCGGAGGTGTCCAGTCCCAGCCGTTCGTCATGTCGAAGACGTGGCGACCGACGATTGACGCCCCGATCTGGTGCCAATACTGACGGATGTCGTCGTAGGACTTCTGCGACACCTTCAGACGCCGCTCCCGTCCAACGGCACGTCACCGCTGAGCAACCAGTCGAACAGGGGTCCGGGCTGGCGTTGTCGTCCGCGATGAAGCCGTCGACCAACACCGAGCTGTACCACGCCCACCAGTATCGCCGACGCCCGCCTGGCATCGCGCGCCGGGATGGGCGTCGCGCGGATCTCCTATGCCGACCGCTCGAAATCCCGATGGCGGACGGCGCTTCGCTCGTCCTTGACGGCCCGCCGACGAAGAGTGACAATGTCACCCATGAAGGAAATCTCCATCCGCGAGTTGCATCGGAACACCGGCGCCTGGGTGCGAAGCGCGCGGAAGTACGGCGCGATCCTCGTTCGCGACCGCCGCCGGCCCGTCGCCTGCATCACACCAGCGAGCGAGGAGCCGGAAGTGAACCGGTTCGCGGCGTGGCGACCACTCAAACGATTCGCCGCCGCCATCGATCGGCCGGTCGGCGGGACGCCTGTGGAGGAGATCGTGAGCGAGGACCGGAATCGATGACGGCGGCGACCGGCGAGCCGTCCCTGGCGCCCGCCTACTTCGACGCAGCGCTGGTCGCGAAGTTCTACCTGAACGAGCCTGGCCGGGATGCGGTGCGGCGTCTCGCCCGCACCTCCGGCGTCATCGTGTCGTCGGGTATCGCGGTCGCTGAAGTATCGGCGGCGTTTCACCGTAAGTTGCGCGAGCAGGCGGTGACACCGGCGGTGTTCAAGGCCTTGCAGGGACAGTTCGTCCACGATGTGGACGAGGGGCTCTGGAAGCTCGCCGATCCAACCGCTGCTTTGCTGCGAGATGTCCAGGCGGCCTTCTCTCGGCTCAACCGAGCGGTCTTCGTTCGATCGCTGGACGCGATCCACCTGGTGACCGCGAAAGCAGAAGGCTTCGAGCGGATCTACTCGAACGACGGCCATCTACTGGGCGCTGCCAAGAGCTTCGGGCTCGAAGGTGTAAACCCGATATCGCGCTGACAGGCGTCGACAGGTACTGACACCAGCGCCCTCCGAGGTTACGGAACGATCCGGAGAGTGGTAAACTGGTCAGCGACTGGTTAATTGCCGGGAGGGCGTATGGGGACGGTCACCGCGTTCGAGGCGAAGACTCGGTTCGGCGAACTGCTCGAGCGGGTCGCGAAGGGCGAAGAGGTGGTCATCACCCGTCACGACAAGGTCGTCGCCCGCCTGGTCCCGGAGGGCGCACCCCGACAGGACGAAGTCCGGCGCAGCGTGCAAGGCCTGCGCGACCTGCAGCAGCGGATTCGACGACGCTCGAGGGCCAAGCTCACTGATCGCGAGGTCCGAGCGGCCATCGCGCACGGACGGCCATGACCGGGGCGTTCGTCGTCGATGCCTCGGTGGCAATCGCCTGGGTCCACCCGACGCAGGCGACCAGCCAGACCGGCGCCATGCTGGACGCCATCGGCGATGGCGCCACCATCGAAGTGCCGGCGCTATGGTCGTTGGAAGTGGCCAATGCGCTGCTCGTCCTGGTGCGGCGACGCAAGCTCGCCGACGAGGAAAGGCAGGCGGGTCTCGGATGGCTTCGCGGGCTGCCCGTCCGAGTTGACCATGAGATGTCGGCCCTCGCGTTCTCGCGGCTGTCCGAACTGGCCGTCGCGCATCACCTGTCGGTCTACGACGCCGCGTATCTGGAGTTGGCGCAGCGCCGCAGGCTCCCGTTGGGCTGCAAAGACGCTGCGCTCCGCACCGCGGCGACGAGTGCCGGTGTGGGCCTGTGGACGTGAGTCGCATGACCCCATCCTCCTCGCCAGCCCGTGAGAGGCGAGGACGGGCCGCGCCACGTGGGCGGCCGTGCCTACTGCTCGGAGGACCACGCCCGTGCGCTCGCCAGCCCCGACTCCACGAGGCCGGCGAACTCGCTCGCGTCCGGCGGCTCCTTCGACAGGACGATCCCCGGACCAGCGAGACGGTCAAGCGGCGACTGGGAGGTCATTTTCGCCGCCGACTATCCAGACCTTCGGCTGCTCCAGCACCCGCGTCACAAACGCGTTTTCCTGGACAGTGCGTTTCGAGAACTCGGCGGCCGTGTAGACCGTCGGGTTGACCTGCCTTCCCAGAGTCTTCGTCGCGCGGTCCAGAACGCCGAACACCTCGCCATACGTCAGAGTGTCGCTGACGATCATCAGGTCGATATCGCTGGCCGCGCGATCAGTCGCTTTGGCCAACGAGCCGTACACGAACGCGGCCTGAATCGACGGGGTCAAGGGCCGCAGCGCCGCTCGCAGCGGCTCGGCCAGGCCCACGGTCTTCAGAACGATGCTTCGCAGCTCGCTGAAGAGAGGAGACGTCGTGTCGGCCTGATAGTGCTTCTGATGGCCGACGCGCCGGCTGACGAGCAAGCCGCTGCTCTCCAGCCTGGCCAGCTCGCGCTGGGCCGCCCCCGAGCCGGTACCCGCCGTCCGGATCAACTCGGAGGTGTAGAAGCTCCGGTCGGGCGCTCCAAAGAGCACACCGAGGACGCGTTGCTGCGTCCTGGTGAACAGCGCATCGGCGAGGCTCTTGCGACCCGGACGGGCGACCCTCTTGCGTGAACCCAATATGGGCGCAATCATGCCCGATTTGGGAATGCCGGTCAGCGTCCTGTTCAAGGGCGCCTCCAGCCGCATCTCGGATGGCGCAAGAACGTGGCGCTCCTCAGTAGCCACGGCCTTGCTATCCATGGATATCTTATGATATCCATACGAGATGCCGCCCCATCGGACTCCGCTATTCGTCAGGTTGCCGACGAATCAGGCGGCAGCCCTCGACCGCCTCGCCGACGCAACTGGCCGTCATAAGCAGCACCTGATCAGCGAACTGCTTGCAGATCGGTTGACGCCAAGCACAGGTCCCGTTTCGGTGGGCCGAGTGGAGGTGACACACACTCCCACCGCGCTCCTCGAGGAAGTCCTCACCCTCGAGGAGGCCGCCACCCTCCTCAAGCTCCCAGCTGAGACTGTCCGCTCTCGCGCGAGGAGGCGACCTACCGGGCCGTTGCTTCGGCACAGATTGGAGGTTCGCGCGAATAGCGGTGCTCGCGTGGCTCGCGGACGGCGATCCGCAAAAGCGGCGTCGCACATCTTCGACCGCGCGGCCGTGAGGGCTGCGGCATCATGGCGCAAGAGTCTTGTGTCCGCTATCCGTCGGCCGGGCGCGGTGGGCGCGAGGACGACGGCGCCAACAAGGACGATGACCAGCGCGATCATGGCCCCATCCTGAGCACGCGGCACCGCCGCGGCTCACAGCGCGCGACGAGGTGCCGACCAGGCTGGCGAGCAGCACTGCGGCCACCACCGCGACCCGCGGGCCGACTGGCGGTCCGCCGGCGAGGCGGCCAAGCAGCTGATGCCGATCCTGCGGGCGCGGGGCTTCGAGCTCGATGCACTGTGCGGAGGCGCCTCCACAGCTCGATACGATCGAGCAGGCCGACCGCGAGCGGCGAGCACGCGGATCCGCCCATCGACCCTCTACTCCACTCCCCGCAGCGTTCGGGTGGGATTGAGCCTGGAGGCCCGGCGCGCCGGGACGTAGGCGGCGACCATCGCCATCGCACCGAGCGCCGCGGCCATGCCGGCGAACGTGGTCGGATCCGTCGGCGTCACGCGGAACAGCAGGTCCTGCATCAGGCGCGACACCAGCCACGCCGCCGGCAGGCCAAAGGCGAGGCCGGCGACAGCCAGACGCAGCGTGTCCGAGAGCACGCGGCGCTGGACGTCGCCCGGCGAGGCGCCGAGCGCGAGCCGGATCCCGAACTCCAGCCTTCGGCGGCTGACGCCGTAGGCGACGACGGCGTAGACGCCGAGCGACGCCAGGAGCAGCGCGAACAGGGCAAAGCCGGCCAGGATGGTCGTCATGAAGCGGCGCGGCGAGATGGCGTTGTCGACCAGCGTCTCGAGGACGCGGAGCTGGCTTCCGCCCATGTCGGCCGCGAACGGCGCGAGCGACGCCCGCAGTGCCGGCACGAGCGCGCCCGTCGGATGCGAGGAGCGCACCACCAGATAGAAGGCGTTGTAGCTGCCGTTCTGGCGGATTGGCAGATACATCTCGTTTCCCGCAGTGTCCTCGAGCGCGCGGTGGCGGACGTCCGCGACGACGCCGACGACGCGGCGCTCGAACCTGGCGCCGAGGCCATCGCTCTTCAAGTACTGGTCGATCGGATCCTGCCCGGGCCAGATCGTCCGGGCCAATGTCTCGTTGACCAGGACGACCGGTTCGCTCGTCGGCCCGTCGTCGGCCGTCAGATCGCGCCCGGCCACCAGCCGCAGCCCGAGCGCCTCGCGATAGCCGTCGCTGACGATGCGGACGAAGCCCTCGGGATAGCGGCCGCGCTCGTAGACCTGGCCTCGACCGTGGATCGCCCAGCTGCGTGTCCCCTCGAGCGGCAGGATGTCGGTCAGGCCGGCCGCGTCGACGCCCGGCGTGGCACGCGCCAGCCGCAGCACCTCGTCGAGGTGGGCACCGCGGCTCTCACCGGTGGGGTTCGGCCTGAGATCGAAGCGCAGCGCCGCCGCGCGGGTCGGCTCGAAGCCGAGGTCGACCTGCAGCGCCGACGCCAGGCTGCGCACCAGCAGGCCGGCCGCGACCAGCAGCACGCAGGCGAAGGCGATCTCGGCGACAACCAGCGTGGCGCGGGCCCAGCGGGCGCGTCGGCCTTCGCTAGCGCCGCGGGCGCCGTCGCGCAGCGGCTCCTGCGGCTTGGCCGTCGGCACCTGCAGCACCGGGGCGATCGCCGATGGCCACGCCGGCGACGATCGCCATCGCCGCCAGGACGCCGAGGGTCGCGAAGTCGACGCGGACCGTCGGCGAGCAGCGGCAGCTTGAAGGCGTCGAGCGCCGTGAGCGCGCGCGTCGCCACCAGCGCGATGCCGAGGCCGAGCAGCGCGCCGAGGCCGCACAGCAGCAGGCTCTCGGTGATCGCCTGCGCCAGCAGCCGGCTGCGGCCGGCGCCGAGCGCCACGCGCACCGCCATCTCCTGCCGCCGGCTGGCCGCTCGCGCCAGCTGCAGGTTGGCGAGGTTGGCGCAGACGATCAGCATCACCACGCCGACCGCCGCGAGCAGCAGGATCATCGCCGTCCGCAGGTGGCCGGCGACGTGCGCCGACAGCGACTGTCACCAGCGGCCGCAGCGTGTTGCGCTCCGGGTGCGCGGCCATCAGCGCCTTGCGCCAGCACGCTCAGCTCGGCCTTCGCCGCCTCGATCGTCGCGCCCGGCTGCAGGCGTCCGACGACGCCGAGCGAGTTGCCGCATGCGGTTGGTGCTGTCGTTGAGCGGGAACAGGCCGGAAGACATCGACCGGGCGGCCCGGCGCGAACAGCGAGCCGAAGTCGAAGGAGGCGGGCAGCACGCCGACGATCGTGGACGGCAGCCCATTGAGGATGATCGTTCGCCCGGCCACACCCGGGTCGCGGCCGTAGCGCTGCTGCCACAAGTGATGGCTGATCAGGACCACGCTCAGGCCGTCCGGCCCCGCCGCCTCCGCGTCCGCCGCGGTGAAGCCGCGTCCCAGGGTCGGCGCGACGCCCAGCACGCCGAAGAAGTTGTGGGTCACCGGCACGCTGCTGACCCGTTCGGTGCCGCTCGCGCTGGTGACCCGCAGGTCGTCCGGCTTGGTGTAGGCGTAGTAGCCGGCCAGGTCGGCGAAGGTGCGGCTCTGCGCCTGCAGGTCGCGGAGGTGGTGGGCCTGGATGTGCCAGACGCCGGCGCCGTCGTCGGCGCCGTTGCCGACCCACGCCAGGCGGCCCGCGTCCGCCAGCGGCAGCGGCCGCAGCATCAGGGCGTTCACCAGGGTGTAGACCGTCGCCGTGCCGCCGAGGCCAAGGCCCATCACCAGCAGCGCGAACGTCGTGAAGCCCGCGTCGCGCCGCAGCGTCCGGACAGCCAGGCGCAGGTCGCGGACGATGACTTCGATCCACGGGACGCCCCGCTCCGCGCGATGCGCCTCGCGGAGCTGCGTGACGCCGCCGAGTTCGAGCTTGGCGGCTCGCAGCGCCGCGATGGGCTTCAGACCGGCGCGCTCCAGCGCTTCGGCCCGGAGCTGGACGTGCAGCGCGAGCTCATCGTCCAGGTCGCGATCGAGCTGAGGTCGCGTGAACACCGCGCGAACGCGCGCCAGCAGGCGATGCAGGGCCGACAGCAAGAGCTACGCCTTCCCGAGCTGAAGCATGCGTCCCATGACGCCCGCCACTCGCTCCCAATTCGCGGTCTCGGCCTGCAGGTGTCGCCGCCCGGCCGCCGTCAGCGTGTAGAAGCGCGCCCGGCGGTTGTTCTCCGAGGTACCCAGGTGGCCGCCAACCACTTCCGCTGGAGGAGCCGGACCAGGCAGATGTAGAGCGTCCCCTGGTTCACCTTCAACGCGTCCTCGGCGACCTGCTCGATGCGGAGCGCGATGCCGTAGCCGTGCATCGGCCCCATGGCGTCGAGGGTCTTCAACACCATCAAGTCGAGCGTGCCTTGCAGGATCTCGGATCGGTCGTCGCCCATCGGGACTCCTCTGCAGTGTCATAGAGGAGTCTCACACGCCCTCTGTGATGTCAAGAGGAGCACCACGTCGACGTCGACCCGGCGGGGGCGATCTTCCTCAGCGTCTGGGCTCTGGTGCCTGGCCCAGCCTGGTCCTGGACTGCGCGAGGCTGGAGGCAGAGGTCCTCTGGAGCGGGGTCGTGCATCGTGTTGTCTCGTGCTGGTCTCTGGTCGGTCCAGCTACCCCGTCTTGCCTGATGTTTGGGTCGTATTGGACCGCGTCCGGACTACAGCTCTCGGTGATGCGCTCCGTGCGCGGAGAACCGATGGCAGCTGGACAGATCCCAGCTGCGATGTCACGATGTATTTTGGTGAAAGGAGTTTCAGTGGCAGACCTCCCTACCCGCAAGGACAACGTGACAGCGGTTCCTACGTCGGATCCGCACGAGCTCAGCGATGAAGAACTGGCGAAGGTCGCCGGCGGAGGTGGCGTAATCGAAGATCGAACCGCCCGGAAAGTTACCGCCAACGTGCAGGTGGATTCTGGCGGCACGCAGATGAACCCGGGGGCCATCGCCGGCTGGGGCGACCCGCACTGAGCTGCGGCAGGGGTCGCTTCGGATCGATCCTCAGTTCTTGCGCCCTCTCACGGTGAGCCGAACGCTGCTTCTCGTCGCTGAGCAAGATAACCCACGATCGAGCAGGGGCGACCACACTCGGTCAGGGCCCAATCTTTACGTTGCCGGTCCGATGGTCCTCTCGCGAGGAACTTTGCCATCGTCGCCGTCATCGGCAGCGTTCCGTTGTTTTTTTGGCTCCCATCGTCGTCCAACCTCGGATCGAGCAGCGCCTTGTCGAGGCGCTGGCTGAGCCTCGACAGAGTCATGCACGCAACGAAGAGCCGCCCCTTGCGGCGGCGACCGGGTGCGTTTTGGCTACGTTGGGGCGGTGGCGCGACGGAAGGCACCGGAGTCGCGCGAAAATTTCGCCCCGGAAAAATGGAGGCGCCGCCCGGATTTGAACCGGGGATGGATGTTTTGCAGACCGTACAGGGTCGTCGATAGTGATGCCTGGCTTCGTCTTCTGGTCCCTGATGATGCCTGGTTTTCCCTGGTGTTTGGGCGTTGTTGCCCGAAGTTGCTCCGAAGTTCGCCAGCCCGTTCAGCACTGACCCGTATCGATGTTCGGTCCCCGATGGCGTCGCCGACAGCGGTTGACGATTGGGGTCAGGCCTGGGGCGCCAGGCCCGGGAGGACGTCGAGCTCTGCACGTCCGGATCGGTCGGCCGGCGCCTGTACAACCAGCGCGTCGTCTTTCACTGGAGGCCCAGCTCCCGGCCCAGAACGCTCGTCATGAACTCGCGTAGCGGGCCGTCGGTGACGTAATGCCGGATCAGGCTCCGAGTCTCGTCCGCCCTGCCGGCTCGCCGTGCGGCGCTCATCGTGTACGTGTGCGCGCTCTGCACGTCGAGCGCAGTGACTTCGTGTCCGTGGCCCTGCGTCAGCCAGCGAATCGCGGTCACACCGGCCTCCAGCGCGAAGGTCGGGTTCGTTTCGGCAAAGTCGCGTGCCGCCCGGGTCAACGTCTGCGGCGAACACGGCGTGAGGTTCGCGAGCGCAATCGCCTTGTCGAACAGCTTCGCGTCCTTGGCCGCGGCAAACCACTTGCCTTCCTCACCCGGCGTCTCGGCCACGAGGTCGTCGAGCACCTCGGCCGGAGTCCGTTCGGGATACTTCTTGAGCACCGCGCGGAACCAGCCCGCGTAGGTGGCCGCCTGGTTGGCGATGAGCCCGTAGCGGTGATAGGCCTCGTCCCGATGACCCGTCGAGAGCAGAATGTCCTCACACACTCGGGCGAGTGCGATTGGACTGTCGTTCAGCCCGCGCCCTTCCTCGGCGTAGCGAACCGCATCCGCCGGGCGCCCCATCGCCGCGAGCGCCCTCACACCTGGTACTGGCGGTAATGCCAGATCGTGCGTGGATTGACGGCGAGCAGGTCCAGGAGCTCCTGGTGACGTCCGGCGGCCAGCAGCGCGCTGAGGCACACGGTTGCACCGTG
>CAVRKP010000006.1:0-28892 GCA_963721565.1 Vicinamibacterales bacterium | reverse complement strand
CAGCATCGCCACGCGTCGCGCGAGCGTCGCCGTGGCGGCTCCACCACGGCACGCTATGATGGCGCTATGTCCACCGCTCGTGCATTCGCAGCAACCAGCGCCACCACTCCTCTGGCTGGCATCAGCATCCCTCGTCGCGACCCCGGTCCCGACGACGTCGACCTCGAGATCCTCTACTGCGGGGTCTGCCACTCCGACCTGCACATGGTCAGGAACGAGTGGGCGGGGTGGCCGACCATCTATCCCATCGTGCCGGGCCACGAGATCGTCGGACGGGTGCGCAAGGTCGGCGCCAACGTCAAGAGCGTCAAGGCCGGCGACATGGCCGCCGTCGGCTGCATGGTCGGCTCCTGCCGGACCTGCGGCAGCTGCAAGGAAGGCCTCGAGCAGTACCTGCGACACCGGCGGCACGCTCTTCACCTACAACTGGCCGGATCCCGAGGGCACCGCGCCGGCTACCTACGGCGGCTACTCGGACGGCATCGTCGTCAACGCGCACTTCGTGCTGAAGGTGTCGCCGAAGCTCGATCCGGCCGCCGCCTCGCCGCTGCTCTGCGCCGGCATCACGCTGTACTCGCCGCTGAAGCACTGGGGCGCCGGCCCGGGCAAGAAGGTCGGCATCGTCGGCCTGGGCGGCCTCGGTCACATGGGCGTGAAGTTCGCGCACGCGTTCGGCGCGCACACGGTGCTGTTCACCACGTCGCCGTCGAAGATCGAGGACGGCAAGCGCCTCGGCGCCGACGAGGTCGTCATCTCGAAGAACGCCGACGAGATGGCCAAGCACGCGCGCAGCTTCGACCTGATCGTCAACACCGTCGCGGCGTCGCACGACCTGGATCCGTTCATCTCGCTGCTCAAGCGCGACGGCACGCTGGTGCTCGTCGGCGCGCCCGAGCATCCGCACCCGTCGCCGTCCGTGTTCAACCTGCTGTTCGGCCGCCGCTCGCTGGCCGGCTCGGGCATCGGCGGCATCAAGGAAACGCAGGAGATGCTCGACTTCTGCGCCGAGAAGAACATCGTCTCGGACATCGAGCTGATCCCGGTGCAGCAGGTCAACGAGGCCTACGACGCGGATGCTCAAGGGCGACGTGAAGTACCGCTTCGTGCTCGACATGAAGACGCTGTGACGCCGATCCGGTCAGTCGTTGATCCAGGCAGCGGACGGCGCGATGGCGATCACGATGGCCGTCGGGCCACCGATGAGCACGGCCTGGACGCGCGCTGGACGTCCCTTGAGGTAGGTGTAGTGCTGGCTGAAGAGGAACGGCAGCGAGCCAGCTCATGGTCAGCAGCGATTCGAGGTAGGGGTTCTTGCCATAGAGCTTCATGCGCCGCGGTCAGCCCGGCCACGAGGGCGAGGGTTCCGCCAATCATGACCGCGGCGGCCTTGACGCTGTCCGCCACCGTCACGTCCGGGCCGTAGCCACTGCTCTTCGATCTGCAGCATCTTGGGTAGCATCGCTCCTGCTCCTTTCGCATCCGCGGTCGTCACTCGCCGTCGACGACTGGGGGTTGAACCAGGCGTCGACGGCGCCGGCGACCAGATCGATCACCGTGCGGAACGACCCCGGCTGCGCCGCCAGGAGTTCCGCGAGCTCGCGGCCATAGCGCCGCCGCCACGCCGGCGGGTACAGCCAGACCAGCCAGGTCACGCGCTGGCCAGCCGCCTCTGGCCGACCTTCGCCACTGCCTGCAGGCTGGCGAGCCGCGCCCGCAGCGCCTTCCCGCCCACCGCCGTCAGCTGGTACGGATTCCGCCGATCCTCGGCCTCGAGGGCCTCGATGAGACCACGCGATTCGAGGCGGGCGATGGCCCCGTACAGCGATCCCGGCCCGAAGCGGACATCCGCGAACGCGGCGATGTCTTCGGTGATGGCGTAGCCGTGCTTCGGGCCGCCGGCCAGGCTAACCAGAATCAGGAGGGCCGGCTCGGCGAACCGGCCGAACTCCTCGAGGTCCGCCACATCGTCACGACGCGTCATACTCCTCCGTCAGTAATACCGTGGACGTAGTATTACTCTGGACGTAGCAGGAGTCAAGCCGGTCGTGGGAAGTCGAGCGGAAGTCAGTCGACCGGAGTGCGGTTTGCTTCGCGCTGGTAGGTCACGCTGGACCAGTAGCCGGCGGGAACGACGCGCGGCCCCTGCCAGCCCTGGCGGCGAAGCTCGCGGGCGACGAAGCGGTTGAACCACCCGTGGCCGATCGCCACGACGCTGCGGTGCTCGCCGGCGAGCCTGGCCAGCGTGTCCGCCGCGTCCGAGGCGCGCGCGCGCACCGCGACGCGGCCGCCTTCGCCGTCATGGCGATCGAGCATCTGCGACGCGCGCGCGATCAGCACCCACACGTTCGGTGACAGCCGCAGCGACGAGTTCAGCGATTCGGGGAAGCCGACCTCGCGGAGCGAGGCCTCGACGCGGATGGTGTGTGGTGTCGACAGTCTGGCCGCCGACTCCATCGCCCGGCGCGTGTCGCTCGCCACGAGGCACCCGGCCGCCCGGGCCGCTTCACGCAACGCCGCCGGCGCCTCGACGCCGGCGACGATGCCGCTGACGTCGTAGAGGCGATACCAGGGTCCGATCTCGCGGCCGCGGATCCGTTGCCGCGCCGCCGGCGGCAGATCGGGGCGCCCGTGGCGGGCGAGGACGATCTGCAGGCGACGGACCGTCGCGTCTCGGGTCGGCGCCATCTCTCAGCGATACAGCAGGAACGGCTCGACCCCGCGCCTGAAGTCGGCGGCGTCGCGATCCCATGCGTCGAGGAGCGGCGCGAGCTGGCCGGCGTCGATGGCCGTGCGGACCTTGTCCGAGCCGGTCAACCGATCGATCGACGGGCCCCACGCGAACGCCGTCGGCTGGCGACGCTTGATCGTGTCGATGAGCAGCAACGCGGTGCGGACGGGGCGGTAGGCCTGGCGATCGGTGACGACGACGCGGATCCCCGGGATCGTCTCGCCGGGGAACTTCGCGGCGGTCTTCACGACCGGCATCGTGATCGCCTCGAAGCGGACACCGGGCAGCTTCAGGGCGTGCATCGCCTCGACGATCTCGGGCGCGCGCAGCCACGACGCGCCGATCTGCTCGAACGGCCGATCGGTGCCGCGGCCCTCGGTGAGGTTGGTGCCCTCGAAATAGACCGTGCCGGGATAGCTGTTGAGGGCGGCCGGTGACCGCAGGTTCGGCGACGGGTTGGCCCACGGCAGGCCGGTGTCGTCGCGCCACTGTGACCGTTTCCAGTTCGCCGCCTTGACCACGATCAGCTGCGCGCCGATGCCATGCCGCGCATTGAACAGCGCGGCCAGTTCGCCGACAGTCATGCCGTGTCGCGCCGGGATCGGATACATCCCGACGAACGATGTGAACCCTGGCTCGATGCGCGCGCCTTCGACGATCTCGCCGCCGATCGGGTTGGGACGGTCGAGCACGACGAACGGAATGCCGCGCTTCACCGCCGCCTGCATCGACAGCGCCATCGTCGACACGTAGGTCCAGGTGCGGCCGCCCACTTCCTGCAGATCGTAGACGAGCACGTCGACGTCCCGGAGCATCTCCGGCGTGGGCCCGCGGCCCTCGGCCTTGTAGAGCGAGTAGATCGGGACGCCGGTCTTCTGGTCCTTCTCGTCGCCCACCGTTTCCCCGGCCTCCACCACGCCGCGGATGCCGTGCTCGGGGGCAAGCAGGGCGCTCAGCTTCAGGTCGCGCGCGGCGGCGATGCGATCGATGACCGAAACGCCGGCGCGGTCGATGGCGCTGGCGTTGGTGATCAGTCCGACCCGCTTGCCGCGGAGATCGGCCGGCAGATGCTCGAGGAACACGTCGATCCCGGGGCGGACCGGCCCGTCGCCGTCCGGCGCGGCGACGATGCGCGCCGCCGGCGCGGCGGGTGCCGGCGCGGTCTGAGGCGAGGCAGAAACCACGGTCGGCCCGCGCAGCGCACAGGCGATCAGCAGGACGGCGGACGCGCCGGCCCGCCGGGGAACAGACGTCGCAACGTGAGATGGCATACGCAAGGGACTGACACGATACCAGCAGCGCCGACGGCGCCGCCCCAGGGCCGCAGTCGATGCCCGGCGTGGTAGTCGCAACCGTTGCTGCTGGTGACTGCGCGCGGACCAACGGCTGAGCTGACGTGGACGCGCGCAAGGGGATACGCGGCGTGATGACCTGTGCCCGGCAGGGGACGCCGGCCGAGCCGGCAGTGGTACCATTCCCGCCCGGCGAGGCCCTCTCTCGCCGCTTCCCCGAGGAGACACGATGCGCGTCCACACCCTCGCGGTGTTCCTGGTCGTCGTCGCCGGCGCGACCGCGCTGGCCCAGATCGAGGCGCCGCGACGGCAGCCGCCCGCGACCGCGCCGACGACCCCGGCCGGGCCCGAAGCGCCCGGCACGGCACCGGCTGCCACCAAGCCGACGAGCCCGGCGCCGGCCGCCGGACCGCGGATCGCCTTCTCGCGCGATCGCTATCGCATCCCGCACAAGACGTTCACGCTCGACAACGGGCTGCGCCTGATCGTCCACGAGGATCACTCGGCGCCGGTCGTCGCGGTGAACCTCTGGTACCACGTCGGCTCGCGCAACGAGCAGCGCGGCAAGACCGGCTTCGCGCACCTCTTCGAGCACTTCTTCTTCAACGGCAGCGAACACCACCCGAGCGGCTTCCGCGAGGCGATGGACGACCTCGGCGCCAACAACCGCAACGGCACGACCAGCAACGACCGGACGAACTTCTTCGAGAACGTCCCGGTGTCGGCGCTCGAGCGGACGCTGTTCCTCGAGGCCGATCGCATGGGCTTCCTCGCCCCGCGCATCACCAAGGAGAGCCTGGAGCGCGAGCGCGGTGTCGTGCAGAACGAGAAGCGGCAGGGCGAGAACCAGCCCTACGCCAAGGCCTTCGCGAAGATCGGCGAGACGCTCTATCCGTCGTCGCATCCGTACAGCTGGTCGACGATCGGCAGCATGGAGGACCTCAACGCGGCGTCGCTCGACGACGTGAAGGAGTGGTACCGCACCTACTACGGCCCGGACAACTGCGTCCTCTCCCTCGCCGGCGACATCACCCCCGAGCGCGCGCTGGCCCTCGTGAAGAAGTATTTCAACGGCATCCCGCCGGGGCCGCCGCTGCGCCGCGCCGACCAGTGGGTGCCGCGCTTCGAGCGGAACCTGCGCGACGAGGCCGCGGATCGCGTGCCGCAGCCGCTCGTCTACCGCACCTACCACGTCCCCGGCTGGGGGCACGCCGACGTCGATCTGCTGTCGCTGGCCGGCGGCGTGCTGAGCGGCTCGAAGAGCGCCCGGCTCGATCGCCGCCTGGTCTACGACAAGAGCCTGGTGACCTCGATCAGCGCCGGCGTCGACCGCAGCGAGATTGCCGGCACCTTCGACGTCCAGGCGCTGATCAAGCCGGGCGTCGATCCGGCCCTGGTCGAGAAGGAGATCGACGCCGTGATCAAAGCCTTCCTCGCCGAGGGCCCGACCGCCGCCGAACTGCAGCGGGCGCAGAGCCGCACGTTGTCGAACTTCGTCCGCGGCATCGAGGCGCTGGGCGGCTTCGGTGGCCGCGCCGACGTCCTGGCCGAGAGCCTGACCTATGCCGGGAACAGCGACGCCTACCTCGATCGGCTCGAACGCATGGCGACGGCGACGCCGGCCCAGGTCAAGGCCGCGGCCGGCCGCTGGCTGGACGCCTCGCACTACACGATGGTGGTGCGGCCGTTCCCGGCGCTGAATCCCGGCCCGACGACGCTCGATCGCACGGTGGTGCCGCCGCTTGGAGAGGCGCCCGCGGTGACCTTCCCGGCCGTCCAGCGCACGACGCTGAAGAACGGCCTGAAGGTGGTGCTGCTCGAGCGGCACGCGACGCCGATCGTCAACGTCGCGCTGGCGGTGGACGCCGGCTACGCCGCCGACGAACCGGCCAAGGCCGGCCTGGCGGCCCTCGCGCTCAACCTGCTCGACGACGGCACCAGCACGCGCGACGGCTTCCGCATCGTCGACGAGCTGGACGCGCTCGGCGCCCGGCTCTCGACGCGCAGCTCGCTCGATCTCTCGTTCGTCCGCCTGCAGGCCCTGCCGGCCAACCTGGCGCCGTCACTGCAGCTGATGGCCGACGTGGTGCTGAACCCGGTCTTCCCGGCCGAGATCGTCGCCCTGGAGAAGCGGCGGCAGCTGTCGGGCATCGGCCAGGAGAAAGCCGACCCGCGGACGGTGGCGCTGCGCATCCTGCCGCGCCTGCTCTACGGCGCGTCGCACGCCTACGCCAACCCGTTCACCGGATCCGGCGACGAGGCGACGGTGGACGCGATCACCCGCGACGACCTGCTGCGCTGGCACGGCGCGTGGTTCACGCCGAACGCGAGCACGCTGATCGTCACCGGCGACACCACGATGGCGCAGCTCGAGCCGGCGCTGGCCAAGGCGTTCGGCGGCTGGGCGCGCAAGGACGCGCCGAAGAAGTCGATCGGCACGGTCGCCAGGAGCGCCGGCGGCAAGGTCTACCTGCTCGACAAGCCGGACGCCCAGCAGTCGGTCATCGTCGCGGCGCACGTCACCGAGCGCGGCGGCCTGCCGCAGGATCTGGCGATGGAGACGGTGCTGCGCAACTTCGGCGGCATGTCGACCTCGCGCCTGAATCGCAACCTGCGCCTCGACAAGCACTGGAGCTACGGGTCGCAGGCGTCGATGCCGGCCTCGCGCGGCCCGCGCCCGTTCTACGTCGTCGCGCCGGTGCAGTTCGACAAGACCAAGGAAGCGATGGTGGAGGTGGCCAAGGAGCTGCGCGGCGTCGCCGGCGAACGTCCGCTCGCTGGCGAGGAGTTCCAGAGCATCATGCGGAACCAGACGCTGGGGCTGCCCGGCCGCTTCGACACGCTGGACGCGCTGGAGCGGGCCGCCATCGACATCGTCAGCCTCGGCTATCCCGACGACTACTACGCCAACTACGCGACGAACGTCCGCGCCCTCGACGAGAAGTCGCTCGCCGACGCCGCCAAGGTGTTCATCCGGCCGGACGAGATTCGTCTGGCTGGTGGTCGGCGACCTCAAGAAGGTCGAGGCCGGCATCCGCGAGCTGAAGCTCGGCGAGGTCATCCGCCTCGACGAGAGCGGCAAGTCGACCAACTGAGCTTCCCGGCGGCTCGCGTCGTAGTCCGCACGAGGTGACGAACATGCACGGACGGATTTCGATGGTGGCTGGCGCGGCATGCGCGGTGGTCGTGACGGGCGCGATGACGCTGGTCGCGCAGCAGCCGGCGACGACGGCAGCGCCCGGGCCGGCCGGCGGGCCGGCGCCCGCGCAGGCCACCTCGCCGGTGCCGCCGCTCGTCCGCGAGGGCGTGACCGAGAAGATCTCGGCGCACGTCTACGAGATTCCCGACAACGGCGTGTCGCTCGTGCCGAACGTCGGCATCGTCGTCGGCTCGCGGGCCACACTGGTCGTCGACACCGGCCTCGGTGCCCGCAACGGCGCGACGGTGATGCGCGAGGTCGCCAAGGTGAGCAAGAACACCGAGCTGTATCTCGTGACCACGCACGTCCACCCCGAGCACGATCTCGGCGCCGGCGGCTTCCCCGCCACCGTCAAGATGATCCGCTCGAAGGATCAGGTCGACGAAATCGCCGCGTCCGGACTCGAGATGTCGAAGCGCTTCGCCGGCTTCTCGTCCGTCCACGCCGAACTGCTGCAGGGCGCCGAGTTCCGCCAGGCCGACATCGTCTTCGAGAAGGAGCACACGCTCGATCTCGGCGGCGTGACGGTGAAGGTCCTGGCCATGGGCTTCAACCACACGCGCGGCGACACCGCGGCGTTCGTCGAGCCGGACAAGGTGTTGTGCCGGCGGCGCCGCGCATCGCCTTCTCGCGCGATCGCTATCGCATCCCGCACAAGACGTTCACGCTCGACAACGGGCTGCGCCTGATCGTCCACGAGGATCACTCGGCGCCGGTCGTCGCGGTGAACCTCTGGTACCACGTCGGCTCACGCAACGAGCAGCGCGGCAAGACCGGTTTCGCGCACCTCTTCGAGCACTTCTTCTTCAACGGCAGCGAACACCACCCGAGCGGCTTCCGCGAGGCGATGGACGACCTCGGCGCCAACAACCGCAACGGCACCACCAGCAACGACCGGACCAACTTCTTCGAGAACGTCCCGGTGTCGGCCCTCGAGCGGACGCTGTTCCTGGAGGCCGATCGCATGGGCTTCCTCGCCCCACGCATCACCAAGGAGAGCCTCGAGCGCGAGCGCGGCGTGGTGCAGAACGAGAAGCGTCAGGGCGAGAACCAGCCCTACGCCAAGGCCTTCGCGAAGATCGGCGAAACGCTCTATCCGGCCTCGCATCCGTACAGCTGGTCGACGATCGGCAGCATGGAGGATCTCAACGCGGCGTCGCTCGACGACGTGAAGGAGTGGTACCGCACCTACTACGGTCCGGACAACTGCGTCATCTCCCTCGCCGGCGACATCACGCCCGAGCGCGCGCTGGCCCTCGTGAAGAAGTACTTCAACGGCATCCCGCCGGGGCCGCCGCTGCGCCGCGCCGACCAGTGGGTGCCGCGCTTCGAGCGGAACCTGCGCGACGAGGCCGCGGATCGCGTGCCGCAGCCGCTCGTCTACCGCACCTACCACGTCCCCGGCTGGGGGCACGCCGACGTCGATCTGCTGTCGCTCGCCGGCAGCGTGCTGAGCGGCTCGAAGAGCGCCCGACTCGATCGCCGCCTGGTCTACGACAAGAGCCTGGTGACCTCGATCAGCGCCGGCGTCGACCGCAGCGAGATCGCCGGCACCTTCGACGTTCAAGCGCTGATCAAGCCGGGCGTCGATCCGGCCCTGGTCGAGAAGGAGATCGACGCCGTGATCAAGGCGTTCCTGGCCGAAGGCCCGACCGCCGCCGAACTGCAGCGGGCGCAGAGCCGGACGCTGTCGAACTTCGTCCGCGGCATCGAGGCGCTGGGCGGCTTCGGTGGCCGCGCCGACGTCCTGGCGGAGAGCGTGACCTACGCCGGGAACAGCGAGGCCTACCTGGATCGGCTCGAGCGCATGGCCACGGCGACGCCGGCCCAGGTCAAGGCGGCGGCCGGCCGCTGGCTGGACGCCGCGCACTACACGATGGTGGTGCGGCCGTTTCCGGCGCTGAACCCCGGCCCGACCACGCTCGATCGCACTGTGGTGCCGCCACTCGGCGAGGCGCCGGCCGTGACCTTCCCCGCTGTCCAGCGCGCCACGCTGAAGAACGGCCTGAAGGTCGTGCTGCTCGAGCGGCACGCGACCCCGATCGTCAATGTCGCGCTGGCGGTGGACGCTGGTTATGCCGCCGACGAGCCGGCCAAGGCCGGCCTGGCGGCGCTCGCGCTCAACCTGCTCGACGACGGCACCAGCACGCGCGACGGCTTCCGCATCGTCGACGAGCTGGACGCGCTCGGTGCCCGCCTCTCGACGCGCAGCTCGCTCGATCTCTCGTTCGTCCGCCTGCAGGCCCTGCCCGCCAACCTGACGCCGTCGCTGCAGTTGATGGCCGACGTCGTGCTGAACCCGGTCTTCCCGGCCGAGATTGTCGCTCTGGAAAAGCGGCGGCAGCTGTCGGGCATCGGCCAGGAGAAGGCCGACCCGCGGACGGTGGCGCTGCGCATCCTGCCGCGCCTGCTCTACGGCGCGTCACACGCCTACGCCAACCCGTTCACCGGATCCGGCGACGAGTCCACGGTCGACGCCATCAGCCGCGACGACCTGCTGCGCTGGCACGGCACGTGGTTCACGCCGAACGCGAGCACGCTGATCGTCACCGGCGACATCACGATGGCGCAGCTCGAGCCGGCGCTGGCCAAGGCGTTCGGCGGCTGGGCGCGCAAGGACGCGCCGAAGAAGTCGATCGGCACCGTCGCCAGGAGCGCCGGCGGCAAGGTGTACCTGCTCGACAAGCCGGACGCCCAGCAGTCGGTCATCGTCGCGGCGCACGTCACCGAGCGCGGCGGCCTGCCGCAGGACCTGGCGATGGAGACGGTGCTGCGCAACTTCGGCGGCATGTCGACCTCGCGCCTGAATCGCAACCTGCGCCTCGACAAGCACTGGAGCTACGGGTCGCAGGCGTCGATGCCGGCCTCGCGCGGGCCGCGCCCGTTCTACGTCGTCGCGCCGGTGCAGTTCGACAAAACCAAGGAAGCGATGGTCGAGGTCGCGAAGGAGCTGCGCGGCGTCGCCGGCGAACGTCCGCTCGCCGGCGAGGAGTTCCAGAGCATCATGCGGAACCAGACGCTCGGGCTGCCCGGCCGCTTCGACACGCTCGACGCGCTGGAGCGGGCCGCCATCGACATCGTCAGCCTCGGCTACCCCGACGACTACTACGCCAACTACGCGACGAACGTGCGCGCCCTCGACGAGAAGGCGCTCGCCGACGCCGCCAAGGTGTTCATCCGGCCGGACGAGATCGTCTGGCTGGTCGTCGGTGACCTGAAGAAGGTCGAGGCCGGCATCCGCGAGTTGAAGCTCGGCGAGGTCATCCGCCTCGACGAGAGCGGCAAGTCGACCAACTGAGCTTCCCGGCGGCTCGTGTCGTAGTCCGCACGAGGTGACGAACATGCACGGACGGATTTCGATGATGGCTGGCGCGGCATGCGCAGTGGTCGTGACGGGCGCGATGACCCTGGTCGCGCAGCAGCCGGCGACGACGGCAGCGCCAGGGCCGCCCGGCGGGCCAGCGCCGGCGCAGGCCACCTCGCCCGTGCCGCCGCTCGTCCGCGAGGGCGTGACCGAGAAAATCTCGGCGCACGTCTACGTGATTCCCGACAACGGCGTGTCGCTCGTGCCGAACGTCGGCATCGTCGTCGGCTCGCAGGCCACACTCGTCGTCGACACCGGCCTCGGTGCCCGCAACGGCGCGACGGTGATGCGCGAGGTCGCCAAGGTCAGCAAGCACACCGAGCTCTACCTCGTGACCACGCACGTCCACCCGGAGCACGACCTCGGCGCCGGCGGCTTCCCCGCCACCGTCAAGATGATCCGCTCGAACGATCAGGTCGACGAGATCGCGGCCTCCGGCCTCGAGATGTCGAAGCGCTTCGCCGGCTTCTCGCCCCTCCACGCCGAACTGCTGCAGGGCGCCGAGTTCCGCAAGGCCGACATCGTCTTCGAGAAGGAGCACACGCTCGACCTCGGCGGCGTGACGGTGAAGTTCCTGGCGATGGGCTTCAACCACACGCGCGGCGACACCGCGGCCTTCGTCGAGCCCGACAAGGTGCTGTTCTCGGGCGACGTGGCCATGGCCTGGCTGCCGTCGGTCGGCGGCGGCGCCAGCCTGAACCAGTGGATCACCAGCCAGGATCGCTTCCTCGCGCTGCAGCCGGCGCGCGTCGTGCCGAGCCACGGGCCGACGGGCGACGCCGCGATCATGACGAAGACCAAGGCCTTCGTCTCGACCATCCAGGCGCGGGCCGCCGAGCTGAAGAAGGCCGGCAAGACGATCGACGAGACGGTGACCGCGCTGCAGGCGGAGCTGGCGTCGACGTTCGGCGCGTCGCCCCGCATGGCCGGCCCGATCCGCGCCGCCTACAACCAGGCGCCGTGAAGGTCAGGTTCCGGTCGCAGCCACGCGATCGCCCGCTCGATCACGTGACTCGTGGGCACGGTCTCGTCGGTGACCGCCACATGAGGCAGGATCGGCGGACGATGACCCGCCGCGACGCCTTGGCCGGCGTGCTCCTGCCCTTCCTGTCGCGACGTGTCGGGGCCGGCGCTTTCGTGGCGGCCGGTCGCGTGTCGACCGTGATCGGCAACGGGAGTCCCGGCCACGGCGACGCGCCAGGTCAACAACCCGTACGGCGTGGTCATCGGCCCGGACGGGGCGCTCTACTTCTGCGACCTCGACAACCAGCGGATCCGGCGGCTCGACCTGCGGACGGGCCGCACGACCGATGTCGCCGGCAGCGGCCAGCGCGGCTACGCCGGCGACGGCGGCCCGGCGACGGCCGGCGCCCTGAACATGCCGCACGAGATCGCCTTCGATCGCCGCGGCCATCTCTACGTCGCCGAGCGGGACAGTCATGTCGTCCGCAAGATCGAGGCGGGCACGGGGACGCTGTCGACGCTGGCCGGCACCGGCGCCGCCGGCTTCTCGGGTGACGGCGGTCCCGCGGCGCGGGCGCAGCTCCGCTCGCCGCACAGCGTGGTCGTCGTCGGCGATCGCCTGCTGGTCTGCGACGTCGGCAATCACCGCATCCGCGCCATCGACCTCGACGACGGGCACGATCGAGACGATCGGCGGCACCGGCGATCGGCTGCCGACGCCGGATGGGGCGCCGCTGCGGGGCACGCCGCTCGACGGCCCGCGGGCCGTCGCCGCGGCGCCGGACGGCACGCTCTACCTCGCGCTTGCGCGAAGGCAACGCCGTCTACCGGATCGCGCCGGCGACCGGCACGCTGCATCACCTCGCCGGCACCGGCCGGCCGGGACACACCGGCGACGGCGGGCCGGCGCGACTGGCGACGCTCGGCGGCCCCAAGGGCCTCGCCGTCCACGGCGACGCGCTCTACGTCGCCGACACGGAGAACCACGCCATCCGCCGCATCGACCTGGCGAGCGGCGTGATCACGACGGTGCTCGGGACGGGCGTCCGCGGCGACGGGCCCGAGCCCGACCCGCTGCGCTGCGCCCTGAACCGGCCGCACGGTGTCGTCGCGGCCGCCGACGGCCGGCTCTACGTCGGCGACAGCGAGGCGCACCGCATCCGCGTGCTGACGCCGTGAGCGTCGGGTGCCGACGACCGATCACAGCGGTCCGGGCCCCCACGGCCCGGTGATGGCGAAGGTGATGCCGGGCGTCTGGATGTTGGCGAACAGCCAGCGCCCGTCGGGGCTGTAACAGGCGCCGGCCCATTCGGACTGCCGGTAGTCGCCGGCGCGGACGACGTCGTTGTAGTCGAGCGCCAGGTTGACGTTGTTCTGCGCGAAGGTGAAGGCCTGGCCGTGCAGCGTCAGCCCGACGAGGCGCTCGCCCTCGGTGAAGTTGTTGCCGGCCGCGTCCTCGCACAGCAGCAGGCCGCCGCGCGGCGTCACCGTCATGTTGTCGGGGTTGTCGACGGCGTCGGCGTTCGGCGCGTCGTAGATCACCTTCAGCGTCTCGTCGCGCGGGTCGTATTCGAAGACCTGGCCTTCGCCGACGCTGCCGCCGTTGGTCGACAGGAAGAAGCCGGTGCGGTGCCCCCACCACGCGCCTTCCAGGCGGCTGAAGCGCGCGCCGCCGAGCGCGGCGCCCTGCGCGTAGCAACCCTGCGTGCGCGCCTGCGGATCGTCGACCCGCACCCACTCGACATCCCACGTCGTGCCGATCGGCCAGAAGGTGCCGAGATCGACATTGGCCTGGCCCTTGATGGCGAGCATGTAAAGGCGGCCGCCCTGATCGAGCTGGCCGGCGCGGTAGGGCACGAACCGTAGAAGCCGCAGTCGCCGGCGTCCTCGGTCTCGTAGACGATGCCCGACTTCGGATCGATCATCAGCGCTTCGTGCGAGAAGCGGCCGAGCTCGACGAGCGGCGTGACGTTGCCCTTGCGGAAGCCGACGTCGAAGACCCAGCCGTGACCGGGGTCGGCGGTCTCCTCGCAGGTCAGCCACGTGCCCCACGGCGTCACGCCGCCGGCGCAGTTGCGGATCGTGCCGGCCAGGCTGGACCACGACGCTTCCCACCTCGCCGCGCGGGTGTCGAAGATCAGGTTGGTGGTGCCGCCGCTGCCCGCCACCGCGCCCGGCGGCGCGTAGGTGATGTCGGGCCGGCCGGCGAGGTATGGCGTGCCGGCGCCACCTTCGTGGTTGCGGACCAGGACGACCTTGCCGCCGCGCGCCTTGCGCCGATCACCGCGCGTCGGCGGCGCCCGGCTCGCCGTCGGAGCCGCGCCAGTCGTCGACGACGGCCATGCCGTCGTGGAGATTGGGACAACGGACGCCGTCGGACATCACGTCGCCGGTCCAACTGTACGACCAGTAGCGGAAGCCGTCTGGCAGCTGCAGCAGCTCCAGGCCGGTGGTTTCGTCTTTCTGCGGCCGGATCGGCCCGTACGGGCCGGCGCCGCCGGTCACGACGGGGCCGCGATGGCTGCCCCGGGCCGCCAGCTCCTGCAACGACAGCATCCAGACCGCTCCGGCGCCCATGGCGCCGCGGCGGAGGAACGAACGACGATCGGCTTCGACGGGATAGGTCACGGTGTGCGCTCCCTTGCATCGGGTGTGCCTGGAGCAGCCCAGGCGAGCGCACTGTAGCGACCGGTTGTGATGTCGGGGCGACTGCCTCGCGACGCTCGCGTGACGCCCACGCCCGCTCGGACGACAATGGCAGCATGCACACGCCGCGCGATCACGATGACGACACCATCCGCGAGGTGTGGGACCGGCTCGCCGACGACTGGCGGATCCAGGTCGGCGACGACGGCGATGCGAACCGGCGCCTGAATTCCGACCCGGTGCTGTGGGCGTTCCTGGGCGAAGTGGCCGGCCGCCGCGTGCTCGATGCCGGCTGCGGCACCGGCTACCTGTCGCGCCAGCTGGCGGCACGGGGCGCGATCGTGACCGGCATCGACGTTTCGACGCGGATGATCGCTCTTGCCCGCGAGGCGAGCCCGGATCTCGATCTGCGCGTCGACTCCTGCGCCACGCTGCGGACGGTCGACGACGGCGCCGTCGACGCCGTGGTCGCCAACTACGTCGCGATGGACGTGCCGGACCTTCCCGCCACCATCGCCGCCTTCCATCGGGTGCTGCGGCCGGACGGCATCGCCGTCCTGATCTTCTCCCACCCCTGCTTCCCGCAGGCCCGGGCGACGGTGGCGTCACCAGGCGGCAAGGTGGCCTACCACTGGCCGTTCTCCTACTTCGAATCGCGCGCCTGCATCGACCCACCGTGGAAGCACTTCACGTCGCCCTTCGTGTACTTCCACCGCCCGCTCTCGACCTACTGGAAGGCCTTCCGCGACGCCGGCTTCGCGGTCGTCGACTTCGATGAGCCGCGCGTCGAACCGGAACGGTACGCCATGGCCGAGAGCCGACGGCAGCTGGCCAGTTGCCGGACACGGCCTTATTCGGTCGCCTTCAAACTGCACAAGCCGGCGGCGTGACGCCGGCCCGAGGTCGCGCGTTCAGGCCGCGCCGGCTGCGGGCTCGACGGCGAGCTCGGCGAGCAGCGGATGGTGGTCGGACGCGGCGGCGACACCGGCCGCGGTGACCACCTCGCAGCGCGTCACCCGGGCCACGTCGGCGGCGGGCGCGAAGACGTAGTCGAGCCGCAGGTGTGGATCCCAGGTCGGAAAGGTCGATCCGCTGCCGTCGGCGTGGCGCGATCGCCAGGCGTCGGCGTAGCCGGCCGCCAGCACCGCGGCGACCGTCTTCCAGCGGATGGAGCCGCCGCTCAGCCAGACGAGCGGGCGCAGCCGCGGCGGCAGCCGGGCGATGTCGAGCGCCTCGCCCGGGGCGAGCGTGTTGAAGTCGCCGGCGAGCACATGGAAACCGTGCTGCCGGGCGCGCACGGTGCGCAGCAGCGACGCCAGCTCGATCAGGCGGCGCCGCTCCGTCCACGCCGCATGCACGGCACTGAGATGCACCCCGACGATGTGCACGTCGTGATCGCCGAGCGTCAGCTCGAGAAAGGCGTGGCGGGACAGGAGCGGCCGACGCCACACCGATCGCGCGATCGGGACGCGGGCCAGGAAGCCGAGCGATTGCCCGCGGTGCGAGCCGTGTCCGCTCATCCCCGTCTGCTCGGCCAGCGCCCGCACGACGTCGGGCCGCGTCGCTTCCTGCAGCACGACCACGTCCGGCGCGCAGCCGCGGATGACCGCGGCAATGGCGTCGACGCGACCGACGCCGCCATGGCGGATGTTGTAGGAGAGCAGGCGCAACGTCACGGCGCGTCCGGACGGTCGAGCAGCGTCAGCGTGTCGGGCTTCTCGAGGAGCGTCAGGTACGGTTGATCGAGCAGGTCGCCGCGCACGGCGATGACGATGTCGCGCGAGGCCTGGATGTTCACCGGGCGTCCGACCATCGCCATGAGCTGCTGCCGCAGCGGGACGAGGCTCGGCGCGATGTCGGGATCGTCGTCGCTGAGCGGCCGGGAGTGGATCCCGGGCAGGAAGAAGCCGGTCAGCGTGAAGAGGCCGACCACGTCGGCGCCGACCAGCGTCAGGTCGAGGTCGCTGGTGCCCAGGTCCGTCCGCGTCGAACGCGGCGCCGTCCTTCCAGCGCCGGCCGGTGATGGCGCTGCCGCGCAGCACCACCGTCGTGCCCGCGGGCACCACCTCGCGGACCGCCTGACAGAACGCCTCCAATCGGGCCTCGTCGCCGCCGAAGGCGTGGGCGAGGACGTTGGCGCGCTTCTCGGCGTCGGTGAGGCCGCCCTGGACGGCCTCGCCGTCGGTGCGCTCATCATCCATGGGCTGCACCCTTGCGGGCGACGACGGAGGGACCCGCGCAGGGCGCGGATCCTCCGTCGCCAGGCTGGGGAGCCTGGTGCCCGCTCGACTAGTTGCTGCCCGGCTTGACGAGCATCTTGAAGGAGTCGATGAGCCCTTCCAGGCCCTTCGGGGTTTCGATCTGCCGCTGGCGAGTTCGGCCGCCCGCGCGCCGTAGACCGCCTGGTTTTCTTCGTCGTCGAAGCGGATCGTCGTGCCGCTCGCCGACGCGCCGGCGAAGAGACCTTCCTGCCGCCCGTAGACGTAGACGCCCTTGAGGGTCGACTTCGACATCGTCTCCGCCGTGGCGGACGTCGGGCCGGCCATCGCCGTCACCGCCGTGCCGAACTCGAACTTGCCGGTCCGCAGCGCATCGACGGACGCCTGATCCATGAAGAACACGACCGCGTCGGTCTTCGACCCGCCGATCTGCGCGCCGACGCTGGCTCCGGCCAGGTTGACGAACGCCGGGGCACCCCAGCCGCCGCCGGGCGCCTTGCGCATGAAGACGCCGTCACCGCCGGTGCCGCCGACGATAAAGGCCGCCTTGACGAGATTGCCGAACACGGCCACCGCAAGGGCCTTGTCGACCACGACATGCGGGATGGCGCGGACGGCCGTGACGCGGCCCAGCGCGGCCGAGGCCTGCTGGATCTCTTCGCGCGCATCGGCGGTCACGGTCGCCTGGCTGTCGCTGGCCGAGACGGGCCGCGCCAGCCACAGGGCCGCGAGCCCCATGACGGCCATGAGCATGATGGTGAACAGCGGCCCAGCCAGGCCGCGTCGGTTCCAATTCTGTGTCGTCGACATTGTCATCTTCCTCCGGTCCGGAGTCTGCACTCCGGTCGGGATGGCGTAATGCAAGATGGCGGCCCATCTCCGAGCGCTGAGCTGGTGCGCCACCTCGAGGCCTGCGGACCGGCGTATGCTGAGCGGACCCGCGACCACGTCAGAGGAGGCCTCGCATGATCGTCCTCGACCCCGGCCCGTACCCGTCGGCACTTCCTCTCGACTCTCGCGGTGGCCGGCGGCGGCCTGCTCTACGCCCCCGGCGTCCTCGCCGAACAGCTGGTGCTGACGCCGCGACAGACGGAGGGCCCGTTCTATCCGACCAAGCTGCCGCTGGACACCGACAACGACCTGATCGTGGTGAACAACGGGCTCACGCCGGCGATCGGCGCGATCACGCACCTCGGCGGCCGCCTGCTCGACGCCAGCGGCGAGCCGATCCGGAATGCGGTGGTGGAGATCTGGCAGGTCGACCATCACGGCGTCTACCTGCATCCGGGCAGCGATCGCGCCGGGAACCGGGACGGCAACTTCCAGGGCTTCGGCCGCTTCCTCACCGGATCGACCGGGGAGTACTACTTCCGCACGGTCAAGCCGGTGCCCTACCCGGGGCGCACGCCGCACATCCACTTCCAGATCCGGCGGAGCGGCAAGGCCGTGCTGACGACGCAGTGCTACATCAAGGGCGAGCCGCAGAACGACCGGGACGGTGTCCTGCGCGGCATCCGCGACGAGCGGGCCCGGCAGAGCGTCATCGTGCCCTTCGAGCCGCTGCCGCAGTCGACCGTCGGGGAGCTGCAGGCGCGATTCGACATCGTGCTCGGCGTCACGCCCGAGGCCTGACGGCGCGCTGCCTTGCGGGCGGCCCGCCCAGGGCGGCCCGCTCGGGGCCGCCGGCTGGGGCCGAGTCTCAGGCGGGTGTATCGGAAGCGGGCGCCGTCGGGGTTGCCGGCGCGTCCTCGGGGTCGGCCTTGGTGCGGCGGCGCCGCGACGGGGGCGGCACCTTCTCGACGAGGCCGGCCGCCTTGACGCGCGCGCGCTCTTCCTTGGCCCGGCGCGCCGAGATCACCCGGCGCTCGCTCGCCGTCGGGCCGGGGTCGTCGGTCCGCTCCAGCACCACGCGGTGGGTCACGAACCGGCGCAGGCTGTGCGCGTCGAAGTCGATCACGGTGTGGTAGATGTCGAGCATCGTCACCGTGCCGACGCCGTACTGCTCGTGCTGGACGCGATCGCCGACCGAGGGGAACGTCGCCGGCGCCTTGGGCTTGGCCGTCGTAGTCATGCGATCCATGGCGCTACCCCCGGGCCTTGCTGATGGCCTCGGACAGGCTCACCTGGGGCGGCGCCCAGAACATCCACATGATGGCGATCGGCACCAGGCCGAAGCCGAACACCAGCGCCCGGCCGCTGCCCGAGGTGAAGATGTCCGACACGGCGATCGCGCCGAGGCCGAGCAGCCACGCGCCGCCGAGCGACGCTTTCATGAAGTCGATCTGCATCCCTTGAGCGTAGTGCATCGGCCGCCGGCGCGTTGTGCCGAATTGCACAGCGACGGCCGGCCCGGCCGTTTGGGCTCATTCGTGCAGGACGATGCTGAGGAGCGACCCGTGCACCTTCAGGCCCGCCCCGTCGTAGTCGATGAAACCCAGCTTGCGGAACTTGTTCATGAAGAAGTTCACCCGCGAGCGGGTCGTGCCGACCATCTCGGCCAGCAGCTCCTGCGACAGCTTGGGTAGCAGCACCACCGCCGGCTGTGGATCGCCGTAGCGCGCCAGCAGCAGGAGCGTCCGGGCGAGCCGCTTTTCGCTCGAGTTGAAGAGCTGGTCGACCAGGTCTTCCTCGACGCGGATGTTGCGGGCCAGCATGTGCATCAGGAAGCGGTTGGAGAAGGCCGGCCGATCGTGCAGCTGCCTGGCCATCTCGCCCTTGTCGACGACCAAAGCGGTGCAGGCCGTCATGGCCGTCGCCGTCACCATCCGCGCCGCCTGGCCGGCCAGGCATCCCTCGCCGAAGAACGACCGCGGACCGAGGACCGCGACCACCGCTTCCTTCCCGGACGGCGACACGACCGACAGCCGGACGCTGCCGCGCTCGACGTACATCACGCTGGCCGCGGCATCGCCCTGGGCGAAGATCCCGGCGCCGGCCTCGTGTTCGACGCGCCGGGTCTCGATGTCCCGCCAGTCGACCGCCGGTGGAACGGTGGCAGTCGCGACGGTCCGGGCTCGCTTGGTCGCCATGAACTGGTCAAGCATGTCGCGCCCTTTCGGCAAAAGCGAGCCGAAATGACGGGGCGCCGCCGGTCCGCTGTCACGTAGTGAACAGACGTGCGCCGGCGCCCGCTGCATGCTGTTCCAGGGCCGGCGATTGTCCGTCAGCCCCGGACCGTGACCTTCCTCAAAGACATCGGCTGGCTGCTCCTGGCGGGAGCCCTGATTCCCGTCGCGATGGCGCTGACGCTGGGCGCCGGCCTGGCGATCGTCGGCCGCCACCTCTACTGGTGGGCACGAGGCAACACGACACCCACGTCGCGGGTGTCCCGTGACGGCTCGCCCACGCGCCCCTGAGTCGCCGCGCCGCGCCGACCGGGGGCCATCAGTCCGCCCCCGCGTTATCAGGAGCTCCATGTCCCCCAGCACGATCGCCACTCCGGCCGAACCGCCTCGCCCTGACACGTCCGCCAACGCGCTGATCCGTCGGATCGGGATGATCGGCAACCACCTGCCGCGGCAGTGCGGCATCGCGACGTTCACCACCGACCTCAGCGCAGCCCTCGCCGACGGCGTCGCCCGGCATCGACTGCTTCGTCGTGGCGATGAACGACCCGGGCCGGCAGCACGCCTACCCGGGCCGCGTGCGCTTCGAGATCGCCGAAGCCGACGCGGCGTCGTACCGGCGCGCCGCCGACTTCCTCAACGTCAACGGCGTCGACGTGGTCTCCGTGCAGCACGAGTACGGCATCTTCGGCGGCGAGCTCGGGCGGCCACGCTGCTGGCGCTGCTGCGCGAGCTGCGCATGCCGATCGTCACGACGCTGCACACGATCCTCGCCAGCCCGAGCCTGCCGCAGCGCCGCGGTCATGGACGAGCTCGCCGAGGCTGTCGCAGCGGCTGGTCGTGATGAGCAGCCCGGCGCCAGCACGCTGGCGCGAGGTCTACGGCGTGCCCGCCGGACCGCATCGACGTCATCCCGCACGGCATCCCCGCCGTCCCGGCCAGGCTGCGAGAGCAAGCAGCGCCTCGGCGTCGACGGACGGATGGTCCTGCTGACGTTCGGGCTGCTCTCGCCGGACAAGGGCATCGAGTACGTCATCGACGCGCTGCCGGCGATCGTGGCGAGCTGTCCCGACGGTGGTCTACATCGTGCTCGGCGCGACGCACCCGCACGTCAAGGACGGCCACGGCGAGGCGTATCGCCTGATGCTCGAAGCGCGCGGCGCGGCAGCTCGGCGTCGACGAGCACGTGATCTTCCACGACCGCTTCGTCGAGCCAGGACGAGCTGGCCGAGTTCCTCGGCGCCGCCGACATCTACGTCACGCCGTACCTGAAGCCGGAGCAGAGCACCTCGGGCACGCTGGCCTACGCGGTCGGCGTCGGGCAAGGCCGTCATCTCGACGCCGTACGGCTACGCGCGCGAGCTGCTCGCCGACGGCCGCGGCGTGCTCGTGCCGTGGCGCGACGCCGACGCGATCGGCGCGCAGGTCCGCGAGCTCCTCGGCGACGACGGGCGCGCGCGACGCGCTGCGCAGCCGCGCCGCGCAGTCACGGCCGCCACATGCTCTGGCCGGCCGTGGCCGCGCTCTACCTCGAGACGCTTCGAGCGCGCGCGCGCGCGAGCAGGCCAGCGACGCCCGCGTCGCCGTTCCAGGCGGCGACGCTGGCGAGCCGGCGCGTCGGCAGCCTGCCGCGCGCTCAATCTGCGCGCACCTGCGGCCGATGACCGACGACACCGGGCTGCTGCAGCACGCGACCTTCGGCGTGCCCGCGCTACGGCGAGGGCTACTGCCTCGACGACAACGCGCGGGCGCTGCTGCTCATGGCGCGGCTCGGAGGAGGCCGGCAGCGAGGACCGCGACGCGGTGCGCGCGCTCGCGCCGCGCTACCTCGCGTTCGTCCACGCCGCGTTCGACCCGACGCGGGCGCGCTTCCGCAACTTCATGTCCTACGTCGCGCGCTGGACCGAGCAGGTCGGCTCGGAAGACAGCCACGGCCGCGCGCGTCTGGGCCCTCGGCACGGTCGTCGGGCGCGGCGCACCGGGCCGGGTGCCGAGCTGGCCAGCGAGCTGTTCCACGCCGCGCTGCCGGCGCGCGTCGACTTCACCAGCCCGCGCGCCTGGGCCTCCACGCTGCTCGGCATCGACGAGTACCTGCGCGCCTTCGAGGGCGACCGCCGGTGTCGAGGACGCTCCGCAGCGACCTCGCCGATCGGCTGCTCGACGCCTTCGCGCGGACGCAGTCGGCCGACTGGCCGTGGTTCGAGGACCGAGCTCACCTACTGCAACGCGCAGCTGCCGCAGGCGCTGATCGTCTCCGGCGCGCGGATGGGCCGGGCCGACCTGGTCGACGGCCGGCCTGCGCTCGCTCGACGTGGCTGGTCGGCGTGCAGCGGACCGCCGGACGGCCGCTTCGCCCCGATCGGCTCCAACGGGTTCGCCGCGCGCGGCGGCGACGCGGCGCGCTTCGATCAGCAGCCGATCGAAGCGTGCGACGACGGTGTCCGCGTGCCTCGAGGCCGCAGCGCGTGACCCGGCGACCCGCGCTGGGCGACGCACGCGCGATCGGCCTTCGACTGGTTCCTCGGCCAGAACCAGCTGCGATCAGCTGGCTCTACGACCCGTCGACGGGCGGCTGCCGCGACGGGCTGCACGCCGATCGCGCCAACGAGAACCAGGGCGCCGAGTCGACGCTGGCCTTCCTGCTCGCCCTCGCTCGACATGCGCGGTCGCGCATCGCGCCGGTGACGGACGCCGACCTGCGTGGATGACGCAGCCACCGGCTTCGAGACGCTCTTCCACCGCCACGCGCGCAACCCGATCCTCAGCGCCGCCGACTGGCCGTATCCGGCCCACTCGGTCTTCAACCCGGCCGCCACGCAGCTGCCGGACGGCACGACGCTGCTGCTCTGCCGCGTCGAGGATCGCCGCGGGCACTTCGCACCTGTCGCGCGGCCCGATCGGCCAACGGCGTCGACGGCTGGGTCATCGACGCGGCGCCGACGCTTCGTCGCCCGATCCGACGCACCACCCCGAAGAACTGTGGGGCATCGAGGATCCGCGCATCACCTTCGTGCGAGGAGCTGGGCAAGCTACGTCGTCGCCTACACCGCGTTCGGCAAGGGCGGCCCGGCGTGGCGCTGGCGCTGACCGCGGACTTCCGCACCTTCGAGCGCTACGGCCTGGTCATGCAGCCGGACGACAAGGACGCCGCGCTGCTGCCGCGCCGCATCGACGGCAACTTCGCGCTGCTGCACCGGCCGATCGACGACGCCGGCGCGCACATCTGGATGTCGTACTCGCCCGACCTGCGCAACTGGGGCGGCCACGGCTGGTGCTGCAAGGCCCGGCGCGGCGGCTGGTGGGACGCCAACAAGATCGGCCTGTCGCCGCCGCTGATCGAGACGCCGACGCGGCTGGCTGATGCTCTACCACGGCGTCCGCCGCACGGCGCGCGGGCGCGCTCTACCGCCTCGGCGCTGGCGCTGCTCGATCTCGAGCATCCCGAGCGCTGCCTGCTGCGCGGCGAGTCCTGGGTCTTCGGCCCGGAAGCGCCCTACGAGCTGCAGGGCGACGTCGCCAACGTGGTGTTTCCCTGCGGCACGACGCTGGGCGCCGACGGCGACACGCTGCACGTCTACTACGGGGCCGCCGACACCAGCATCGGCGTGGCCACCGCGAGCCTGACGCACCTGCTCTCCTGGCTCGACGCCAACGGCGCCCCGGATCAGGAATCCGACGCGTCGGCTGCTCCCTGAGGCGTCGGAGTCCGGGGCGAGGGTCCGATGGTCGGATCCCCGGATTGACCCCGGAATTGCCCCCTCGGAAGGTCCTCGAGCGGGGCCGGACCCCGAGTTGTTAAGCCATCGTAAGAAGTTGTTAAGCCATCGTAAAATGTGGGGTTGCCCAGCTGGCCACGAGGCCGGGACCGCGCAACAATTGGATGGGCCGGCGGCGTAGCTTCTCTGTCCGTCCGCCCAGCACCCCACATGAACACGACTGTCGAAACGCCCGCCACCGAAGCCGCTCCGAAATCCCGTTGGAAACTCTGGCTGATCGGCTTCCTGCTCCTCGGCGCCGGCGGCTATGCCGTCTACCGCTTCGGCACCGGCGCGCCGGCTGAGAGCTCGCAGCAGCAGGGGCGCGGTGGCGGTCCGGGCGGATTCGGCGGCGGCCGCGGCGGGCCGGGCGGGGCCGCGGTCAGGTCGTGCCGGTGCGGGTCGTTCCCGCGGTGCGCCAGAACCTCGACGTCTACCTGCGTGCGCTCGGCACCGTCACGCCCATCAACACCGTCACGGTCCGCCCGCGTCTCGACGGCGAACTGACCCGCGTGAACTTCACCGAAGGCCAGCGCGTGGCCAAGGGCCAGGTCCTGGCCGAGATCGACGCACGCGGCTACCAGGTGCAGCTCGATCAGGCGCAGGGCGCGCTCGAAGAGAACCGCGCCCGCCTGCGCAACGCCCAGACCGACCTCGAGCGCTACCAGAAGCTGTCGCAGGAACAGCTGGTCACGGCGCAGCAGGTGGTCGGGCAGGAATCGCAGGTGCGCCAGTTGAACGGCGCCATCCAGACGTCGGAAGCCCAGGTGGCGAACGCGCGGCTGAATCTCAGCTTCACCAAGATCATCGCCCCCATCGACGGTCGCGTCGGCCTCCGTCAGGTCGACGCCGGCAACCTGGTGCGCAGCGGTGACGCCAACGGCATCGTCGTCATCACGCAGATGCGGCCGATCTCGGTGCTCTTCACCCTGCCCGAAACCGAACTGCCGGCGGTGCTCGTCGCGCTGCGCGCCGACAAGCGCCTGCCGGTCGAAGCCTGGGATCGCGCCGACGCGCTCAAGCTCGCCACCGGCGCGCTGCAGACCGTCGACAACCAGATCGACACGGCGACTGGCACGATCAAGCTGCGCGCCACCTTCGAGAACGCCGACGAGTCGCTGTTCCCGAACCAGTTCGTCAACATCCGCCTGCGTGTGCGCACCCTCGACAACGCCACGGTCATCCCGTCGGCGGCCGTCCAGCGCGCCGCGTTCGGCGAGTTCGTCTACGTCGTCAAGCCGGACAGCACCGTGTCGATCCAGCGCGTCACGCTCGGCCCGACCGAAGGCGAGAAGGTGGCCGTGACCACCGGTCTCGCGCCGCAGGCGCAGGTCGTACTCGAAGGCGTCGACCAGCTCACCGAGGGCGCCCGCGTCGAGATCGTGCCCGAGGGCGGCGCGCCGGCGGGTCCGCCGACGGGTCGCCGCGGCGGCGCCGGTGGCCCGGGTGGGCCAGGCGGCGCGGGCGGGCAGGGTCGACCGGCGGGCGCGGGTGGCGCCGGCCAGGGCGCGCCCGCGCAGGGTGCCCCCGGCCAGGCGGCGCCAGCGACGGGCGGACCGGGCCAGGGGGGCCAGGCCCCGGCCGGCCAGGGCGGTGAGCGGCCGCGCGGCCAGCGGCCGGCCGGCCAGGGCGGCGGGCGTCCCGGCGGACCGCAGTCATGAACCTCTCCCGCCCCTTCATCCTGCGGCCGGTCGCGACCTCGCTGCTGATGGCGGCGCTCCTGCTGTCGGGCGTCCTCGCCTATCGGGTGCTGCCGGTGTCGGCGCTGCCGCAGGTCGACTACCCGACGATCCGTCGTCACGCTTCTATCCGGGCGCCAGCCCCGAGGTGATGACCAGCGTCGGTGACGGCGCCGCTCGAGCGGCAGTTCGGCCAGATGCCGGGCCTGGCGCAGATGATCGTCGACCAGCTCCGGCGGCGCCTCGGTGATCACGCTGCAGTTCGACCTCGACCAAGCCGCTCGACGTCGCCGAGCAGGAAGTGCAGGCGGCGATCAACGCCGCCACCAACCTGCTGCCGAACGACCTGCCGGCGCCGCCGATCTACAGCAAGGTCAACCCGGCCGACGCGCCGATCCTGACCCTGGCGTCACCTCCGACACCCTGCCGCTGCCGCAGGTGCACGACCTGGTCGACACGCGCCTGGCGCAGAAGATCGCGCAGGTGTCCGGCGTCGGCCTGGTCGCTCGCCGGCGGCCAGCGGCCGGCCGTCCGCATCCAGGTCGACCCGCAGGCGCTGGCCTCGCACGGCCTGACCCTGACGAGCATCCGCGCGGTCATCGCCGCCGCCAACGTCAACCAGCCCAAGGGCAGCTTCGACGGGCCGCAGCGGTCGTTCACGCTCGACGCCAACGATCAGCTGCTGCTCGGCCGAGGCCTACAAGCAGCTGATCATCGCCTACCGCAACGGCGCGCCGATGCGCCTGAGCGACGTCGCCGACGTCGTCGACGGCGCCGAGAACACGCCGGCTCGCTGGCCTGGGCCAACGAGCCGCCGGCGGTCATCCTGAACGTCCAGCGCCAGCCCGGCGCCAACGTCATCGAGGTCGTCGACCGCATCAAGGAGCTGCTGCCGCAGCTGCACCGCCAGCCTGCCGGCGACCCTCGAGGTGGCCGTGCTGAGCGACCGCACCGACACGCATCCGCGCCTCGGTGGAGGACGTCCAGCATCGAGCTGCTGCTCGCCATCGGTGCTGGTCGTGCTGGTCATCTTCGCTTTCCTGCGCAACGTGCGGGCCACGATCATCCCGAGCCTGGCGGTGCCGCTCTCGCTGATCGGCACCTTCGGCGTGATGTACCTGCTGGGCTACAGCCTCAACAACCTGACGCTGATGGCGCTGACCATCGCCACCGGCTTCGTGGTCGACGACGCCATCGTCATGATCGAGAACATCGCGCGCCACATCGAGGAGGGCGAGACGCCGTTCGCAGGCGGCGCTGAAGGGCGCCGAGCAGATCGGCTTCACCATCGTCTCGCTGACCGTGTCGCTGATCGCGGTGCTGATCCCGCTGCTGTTCATGGGCGACGTGGTCGGCCGCCTGTTCCGCGAGTTCGCCGTCACGCTGGCCATCACCATCCTGATCTCGGCGGTGGTCTCGCTGACGCTGACGCCGATGATGTCGGCGCGCTGGCTGCAAGCACGCAGCACGAGCACGAGCAGGGCTGGCTCTACGCACGACCGGCGCGCGTCTTCGACCGGCATCGTCGCCTGCTACGACGCGCGCTGCTGCGGGTCGTGCTGAGCCACCAGCCGCTGACGCTGCTGGTGGCGCTCGCCACGCTGGTGCTGACCGTGCTGCTCTACCTGTGGATCCCCAAGGGCCTCTTCCCGACGCAGGACACCGGCCAGCATGCAGGCGCGTCGAGGCGCCGCAGTCGATCTCCTTCGCGGCGCATGGCCGAGCGCGCAGCAGGCGGTGGCGCGCGCCATCCTGGAGGACCCGGACGTCGCACGAGCCTGTCGTCGCTTCATCGGCGTCGACGCCGCCAACAACACCATGCTGCAACACCGGCCGCATGCTGATCAACCTGAAGCCGCGCGAGCGCGCCGCGACCGCCGACGAGGTCATCGCGCGGCTGCGGAGCAGCGTCGCCAAGGTGCCGGGCATCACCCTCTACCTGCAGCCGGTGCAGGACCTGACCATCGACGCCGAGTCGGCCGGACCCAGTTCCGGTTCTCGTCGAGGACGCCGACACGCCAGCGGCTCGCCGAGTGGGTGCCGCGGCTGGTCGAGCAAGCTGCAGGACGCTGCCGCAGCTGCGCAGACGTCGCCAGCGACCAGCAGAGCAGGGCCTGCGGCGTTCGTCGACATCGACCGCGACACCGCCGCGCGCCTGGGCGTCAGCGTCGTCGGCGATCGACGACGCGCTCTACGCGCCTTCGGCCAGCGCATCGTCTCGACCATCTTCACCGAGACCAACCAGTACCGCGTGATCCTCGAAGCGTAGCCGCGCTACCAGCTCGCGCCCGCGATCGCTCGGCCAGATCCTGCACGCTCGTCAGCGGCCGAGCGCGCGGCCGGCCGGGCAGCGGCAGCACCAGCATGCGATCGCGTCGAACATCGCCGAGGCGACCGAGCGCGAGACCGCTGGTGATCACCCACGTCGGCGCAGTTCCCGGCGGCGACGATGTCGCTTCGACCTCGCGCCCGGGCGTGTCGCTGGGCGACGCGGTCGACGGCGATCCGCAGGCCGCGCAGCGCGAGCTGCAGCTGCCGGCCAGCGTGCCAGTGCGCTTCCTGGGCGCGGCGGGGCCTTCCGAGTCCTCGCTGACCAACCAGCTGTGGCTGATCCTGGCGGCGCTGGTCTGCGTCTACATCGTGCTCGGCGTGCTGTACGAGAGCTACATCCACCCGCTCACCATCCTGTCGACGCTGCCGTCGGCCGGCGTCGGCGCGCTGCTGGCGCTGATGATCACGGCAACGACCTCGGCGTGATCGGCATCATCGGCATCATCCTGCTGATCGGCATCGTCAAGAAGAACGCGATCATGATGATCGACTTCGCCATCGACGCCGAGCGCAACGAGGGCAAGTCGCCGCGGCGACGCGATCCACCAGGCGGCGCTGCTGCGCTTCCGGCCGATCCTGATGACGACGCTGGCCGCGCTGTTCGCCGCGCGTGCCGCTGATGCTGGGCTGGGGCGAGGGCGCCGAGCTGCGCCGGCCGCTCGGCCTGGCGATCTTCGGCGGCCTGATCGTCAGCCAGGTGCTGACGCTGTTCACGACGCCGGTGATCTACCTGTCCTTCGACCGCCTCGGCCGCCGCTGGTCGGACGCAGCCGCAGCCGAGCGGCGCCGAGGCGCCCCGGCCGAGCCGCGCCGTGAACCTCTCCGGTCCCTTCGTCCGCCGGCCCATCGCCACGGTGCTGCTGACCATCGGCGCTGGCGCTGGCCGGCGTCGCGGCGTTCCTCGTCCTGCCGGTGTCGCCGCTGCCGCAGGTCGACTTTCCGGTCGATCTCGGTGTCGGCCAACCTGCCCGGCGCCAGCCCGGAGACGATGGCGACGACGGTCGCGACGCCGCTCGAGCGGCGGCTCGGCATGATCGCCGGCGTCACCGAGATGACGTCCAACAGCGGCAAGGCTCGACCCGCATCAGCGCTGCAGTTCGACCTCGCGCAAGACATCAACGCCGCGGCGCGCGAGGTGCAGGCGGCCATCAACGCCGCGCGCGCCGCTGCCGGCCACGCTGCGCAGCATCCCCCATTACCGCAAGATCAACCCGTCCGACGCGCCCATGATGATCCTGGCGCTGACCTCGGAGACGCGCTCGCCTGGCCAGGTGTACGACGCGGTGTCCACGGTCCTGCCGCAGAAGCTGGCGCAGGTCGAGGGCGTCGGCGACGTCGACCTCGGCGGCGGCTCGCTGCCTGCGGTGCGCGTCGAGCTGCTGCCGTTTGCGCTCAAGCAGTACGGCATCGCCCTCGACGACGTCCGCCGCTCGATTCCGCAGGCGAACCTGCTGCGCCCAAAGGGCGGGGATAAGGACGCCACCCGCTTCTGGCAGGTGCAGGCCAGCGATGAGCTGACCAAGGCCACCGAGTACGAACCGCTGATCGTCACCTACCGCAACGGCGCCCCGGTCCGACTCGCCGACATCGCCAAGGTGACCGACGGCGTCGAGGACCGCTTCAACAGCGGCTACTTCAACAACGACGAGGC
>CAVRKP010000005.1:0-401632 GCA_963721565.1 Vicinamibacterales bacterium | reverse complement strand
GACATCGAGCGGCGGATCGCCGCCCGCCTCGGCCAGCTTCGCACCGAGCGCGGCTGGTCGCTCGACGCCCTGGCCGAGCGGGCCGGTATCAGCCGGGCCACGCTGTCGCGGCTCGAGCGCGGCGAGCTGAGCCCGACCGCGGCGATGCTCGGCCGCCTGTGCACCACCTTCGGCTGGACGCTGTCGCGGCTGATGGTGGAAGCGGAGACGCGTGCGGCCAGCCTGGTGCCCGCCGCGCAGCAGGCGCGTGTGGACGGATCCCGAGACCGGCTACCAGCGGCGGATCGTCTCGCCGCCCGGCCCCGGCCTGCGCGGCGAGCTGGTCGAGATCCGCATCCCGGCCCGGGCCAGCGTCGCCTACGACGCCGCGCCGGTGCCGGGCCTCGAACATCACCTCTGGCTCCTCGAAGGCGAGCTCTCGCTGGAGGTCGGCGGCGCCACCTACCAGCTTCGGCCGCGGCGACACGCTGCGCTACATCCTCAACGGCCCGTCGCGGTTCACGGCCACCGGCCGCCGCGACGCCCGCTATGTCATCGGTCTGGTGCACCCATGAGCCACGGGCGTCCCCTCGACACCGCCGTGGCCATCTCCGAATGGCGGCCAGACCTCGCCGATGCGGCGGCGATTGCCGGCGACGTCGACATGCTCGCCGACGTGCTGCACGCCGTCGTCCACGGCGGCGCCGGCGTCAGCTTCGTGGTGCCGTTCTCGCTCGACGAGGCGCGCGCCTTCTGGACGGCGTCCGTGCTGCCCGGTGTGCGGGCCCGGCAGCGACGTGTGCTCGTCGCGCGCCGTGACGGACGCATCGTGGGAACCGTGCAGCTCGATCCGGCCTGGGCCCCGAACCAGCGGCATCGCGCCGAGGTGCTCAAGCTCCTCGTCCACCCCGACGCACGGCGCCAGGGCGTCGCCCGGGCGCTGATGCTCGCGCTCGAGACGCTGGCTCGCGCCGACGGCTGGACGCTGCTGACGCTCGACACGTGGACCGGCCAGACGGGCGAGCGGCTCTATCGCTCGTTGGGCTATACCGCCGTCGGCGTCATCCCGCGCTTCGCCCGCGGCTCGACCACGCCGGAGCTCGAACCGACGACGATCATGTACAAGGAGCTGCCAAGCCCGCCCGCGGCGCCGTGACGTGGCGGCCCGCGCCCCGTCAGGCGCGCAGCGACGCGATCGGATCGACGCGCGTCGCGCGGCGGGCCGGCCCGTACGCCGCCAGGACCGCGGCCGCCAGCAGGAGGAGCACGGCGGCGCCCAGCGCGAGCGGGTCGTCGGCGAACGCGCCTGGCACCGGCACGACGGCGAACCGGGCGGCGGCGATGGCCACGGCCACACCGACCGCGGCCCCGGCCGCGGCGAGTCCGACGGCTTCCGCGAGCACCAGGCGACGGATCGTCGCCGGCGTCGCGCCGACCGCGACGCGAATGGCGATCTCGCGATCGCGCTGGCGCACCGACGCCGCCAGCACCGCGTAGAGCCCGATCGCCGCCAGCAGCGCCGCCATGATGGCGAAGGCGCCGGACAGGGTCGCGTGAAAGCGCGGCTGGGCCAGGGGCACGCCGACGATCGTGGCGAAGGTCGCGACCTGCAGGACCTTGATCCCCGGATCGATCGCCTCGACGTGGCCGCGGATCAGCGGCGCCACCGACGCCGGAGCGGCGGCCGTCCGAATCGCCACGCGCTCGGCGGTGTCGAGGAACTGTGCCGCGGGCAGGTAGAGCGTCGGCCGCGCCGCGGCCAGCTCGCGATAGCGGGCGTTGGCGGCGACACCGACGACCGTCAGCCACGCCTCGCCCGAGTCGAACCCGCCAATCTTCAGGCGCCGCCCGATCGGATCGGCACCGGGCCAGGTCCGGATGGCCACGTCCTCGCTCACGATCGCGACCCGCGTCGTGCCGGTCCGGTCGTCCGGCGAGAAGGGCCGCCCGCGCACGACGGGCACGCCCAGCGTCTCGAAGTGCCGCGGCCCGATCGCTTCGAAGTTCAAGGCCGGGTTCGCCGACGCCGTCGTCGCATCCTGACCTTCGGCGCTGAAGTAGGGCACGTCCCAGCTCCCACCGTAGGGCCAGGCATTGATCGGCGTCGCCGCGACCACGCCGGGCAGCGCCATCACTCGAGCCACGACGGCGTCGAGCACCTGGGCGTGGCGGGCCCGATCGGCCGCTGCGCCCGACAGGGACAGTTCGGCGAAGAGGAGCCGATCCTCGCGCAACCCGGTGTCCAGCGCCCGGAGCTGGATCAGGCCGCGCACCAGGACCTCGGCTGAGGCCACGACGGCGACGGCGAGGGCGACCTGCGCCACGACGAGCACGCGCCGCCCCCGGGCCGACGCCGCCGTCCGCCGGCTGCCGTGGGCCAGTTCCTCGACGATCGATCCGCGACGGACGAACAGGACGGCCGGCAGCGACGCCATCGCGGTCATCACGAGCGGCAGGGCGACGACGAAGGCTGCGACAGCCGCGTCCATCCGCACCCCGCCGACACGCGGCAGGGCCGCCGGCAGCACGGCAAGGAGCCCCTGAACGCCCCACCACGCCAGCGGCGTGGCGAGCGCCGCCGCGGCCACGCTCAGCGCCAGCATCTCGAACAGCACGTGGCGGACCAGCCGCGCCCGTCCAGCCCCGAGGGCGGCGTGGACGGCGAGCTCGCCGCGGCGATCCTCGACCCGCATCAACTGCAGGTTGGCGACGTTGGCGCAGGCCACGGCGAGCACGAGCGCCACCGCGGCCAGGAGCGCCAGCAAGGGTTGGCGAGACGCACCGGTGACGGCGTCCACGAAGGGGCGCACGTTGGCGACCCCGTGCACGGTGCCGGCCCCGGCCTCGCGTTCCTCGTGATCCAGAACGGCCTGCAGGGCCGACGTCGCCTCGCCGATGGTCTTGCCCGGCTGCAGCCGGGCCACCAGGTCGATCTCGCGGCGGGCCGCGTCGCCGAACGGGCCGGTCGTCGGCACGCTGTGCGTGGTCCGCCAGAGCTCGACGCCGGTCGGGTAGTCGAGATCATCCGGCATCACGCCGACGATGGTGAAGCGCTGCTCGCCGATGGTGAGGCGACGGCCCAGCACCGCGGGAGACGACGCATAGCGCGTCCGCCACAGGCGGCCGCCGATCACCACGACCGGTTCGGCGCCGTCGACGTCGTCGGTCGGCACCAGCGCCCGCCCCAGCACCGGCGTCACCCCGAGGACCTCGAAGAAGGGGCCGGTGACGAGGGCACCGGTGATCCGGGTGGCGATGCCGTCCTCGATCACGACTTCGGGTCCGCCGCCGTTCGCGTCGACGCCTGCCACGCCGGCAAACAGCTGTCGATCCGCCGCCGCGCGGACGATCGCGCGATCGCCGAACGGATTGTGCGTGAAGCCGGAGGCCGGCAGATCGCTCCACGCCACGATGAGCGCCTGCTGGTCTCGGACCGGCAGCGGCCGCAACAGCACGCTCCACACCAGCGTGACGACGACGATGGCCGCGGCCGCGGCGGCGGCCAGGGTGAGGATGGCGGCCACCGCGAAGGCTGGCGAGCGCCACAACCCTCGGGCGACGTAGCGCAGATCGCCGAACGTGGAGGCCGAGGCGAGCCTGACGCCATCGCTCTACGATGAGCCACGGCGCCGGGCCCGGAGCCGGATCACCGTGGCGATCAGCTCGCGCAGGTCGACCGGCTTGGACAGATGCGTGTCGTAGCCGGCCAGCATCGACGTCGCCCGATCCTCGGGGCGCGAGTAGGCGGTCAGCGCCGCGGCCGGCACGTCGCCGCCGGCGACCGGCGCCTTGGCCCGGACCGCCGCGATGAGCGCGTATCCGTCGCGGTCCGGCATCTCGATGTCGCTCAGCAGCACGTCCGGCGGCTGCCGATTCGAACTCGACGAGGGCCTCCGCCACCGACGCGGCGGTCGACGACCTCCGCGTGCCGCTGCCGCAGCAGGTACGCGACCATCTCGCGGGCATCGGCGTCGTCCTCGACAACCAGCATCCGTGTCCCGGTCGAGGTCGGGCAGCGCGTCGACCGCGAGGAGCCGGTCGTGACCGTCGGCACCGCGGGATGCGCGACTGCGCCGTCGGCGGCGACGGCTCCGGCGGCCGCGACGCTGACCGGCAGCCGCAGGCGGAACGTCGCGCCCCGATTCAGTCCGTCGCTCGCCGACGTGGACCGTGCCGCCGTGCAGCTCGACGATGTGGCGGACGATGGCCAGGCCGAGGCCGAGGCCGGCGTGCGGCCGCGTCGAGCTGCTGTCCGCCTGCCGGAAGCGATCGAAGACGAACGGCAGGACGTCGGCGGCGATCCCTTCGCCGGTGTCGGACACCACGATCTCGATGTGCGAGTCGACGCGGCAGCACGTGCGTCTGCACGCGTCCACCGCGCGGCGTGAACTTGACGGCGTTCGAGAGCAGGTTCCACACCGCCTGCTGCAGGCGCTGGCGATCGCCGTAGACGCGGACCGCCGCCGTCCTCGATCACCGTCTGCAGCCGCAGGGCCTTCACCTGGGCCGCCGGCTCGATGGTCTGGCGCGGCGGCCGACGACGACCGCGCCGAGGTCGACCAGTTCGACCTCCAGGCGCAGCTTGCCCGAGATGATGCGCGACAGGTCGAGCAGGTCCTCGATGAGCCGGGCCTGCGCCGCGGCGTTGCGGACGATCGCGTCGATCGCCTGGGCGGTGCGGGCCGGATCGACCACGCCGGCCTGCAGGATCTGGCCCCAGCCCATGATGGCGTTGATCGGCGTGCGCAGCTCGTGCGACAGCGTGGCCAGGAACTCGTCCTTGGCCCGGTTCGCGGCCCGCGCCTCGCCGTAGGCGCGCGCGTTGTCGACGGCCAGGGCGGCGCGCTCGGCCACCGCCTGCGCGCACCAGCAGATCTTCGCCGTCGTAGGCGCGGCGCGACTCCGCGGTCACGAAGGTCATCACGCCGAGCGAGCGGCCGTTGGCGACCAGCGGCACCGCGATGTACGAGTGCAGCCGCAGCGTCGCGCAGTGCCTGCGAGATGTTCGGGGCTGCGGGCTGCCGTGCGCGAGCATCTCGTCGGTGATGCCGACGATCATCGCCGCCTCGGCCGGTCCGAAGCACGTGCAACGGGCTGCCGGGCGCGTCCGGATCCTCCGGGAAGCGCTCGCGCAGGGTGCGCGCGAACTCGATCTTGGTCGGATCGACGTGGGCCGTCGCCGAGGCGCGTCAACCGGCCGTCGGCGTCGAGCATGTCGACGACGCACCAGTCGGCGATGTCCGGCACCGCGAGCTGCGCCACCGCCTTCAGCGTCTGCTCGTACTCGAGCGAGCTGCCGAGCATCACGCCGGCCTGGGCCAGGAACGTCGCCTGCCGGTGCGCGCGTTCGAGCGCGCTCCCGCTGCGCCAGCTGCTCCTCGTACAGCTCCGCGGTCGAGATCGCGACCGCGCAGAGGTTGCCGAGCGCGGTCGCCGTCTCGAGCCGGATCTCGTCGAACTGCTGGATGCTGCGGTAGTAGAAGACGAGGCTGCCCGACCACTGCCGGCCGATCAGGAGCGGCACCGCCAGCATCGCCAGGATGCCTTCGGCGGCGTAGGCCGGCTGGCGCGCCGCCAGCGTCGGCGACCTGCGCGCACGTCGACGAACGCCAGCGTCGTCTGGTAGGTGATCGCGTTCTGCTGCGGCACCGTCGCGGCCGCGAACGCCGGCGAGATGCCGTTCGACTCGACGATCCGCCAGCCGCCGTCGGTCTCGCGCCACACCGCGTAGCCGTCGGCCGCGATCAGGTTGCGCGCCACCTGCACCACGGCCGGCAGCACCGCGCGCAGCCGGGTCGACTGCAGCAGGATGCGGGACGTTTCGATGAGCGCGGTCAGCTTGGCGTAGAGGCGGCTGCGCAGGCTGACGTCTTCGACGGCGGCGATGTGTCCGCTCGGTCGACCGTCGGCGCTGCGCAACGGCGCGGCGTCGACCGCCACCGTGACGACGCTGCCGTCGCGGCGCCGGCAGCGGAACTCGGCGTGCCACTCGACGGCACTGGCACAGGCGGCGGCGAAGCCGGCCTCGACGCGGGCGCGATCCGACGGATCGACCGCCGGTCCGAAGCCGTGCGTCGCCAGCTCGTCGAAGCCCAGACCGAAGAGTTGCCGGGCCCGGGGGTTGGCGTAGGTGCACCGCCCAGACGCATCGGTGACCAGCACGCCGGCGGGCAGCACATCGCCGAGCGACGCCAGCGACGGCTCCTCGCGTGGCTCGTCCGAAGGGGCGCGCTCGAGGGGCAAGTCGCTGCGACCGGACATCCGTCTTCAGTTTACCTGCGTCCAAGCTCGACACGTCGGTCAGTCGGAGCGAGCGCGAGGCTCACCGACGAGTCGCCCGTGGCAGCGGCGGTATTCGTCTTGCACATGGGTCGCACATGATCCACGGCCCTACCCGTATTCGCACGCGGCTTGCCGACCACATCCGACAGCTTGCGGCGTTTGCGCCGACGGCGTTCCCCGTCCTCAGCCTCTACCTCGACCTCGTGCCGCACCAGCACGACCACGACGCGCGACGCCGCCTTCGTGCACGGTGCGCTCGCGGATCGGCTCGACTGCCTGCACCCGCATGCCCCCGAGCGCGAGAGTCTGGAGCGTGACGCCGTCCGGATCGAGGCGTGGATTCGCGATCGGCTGCGCCCGACGGCGAAGGGACTGGCGATCTTCGCGTGCTCGGCGGACGGCTTCTTCGACGCGGTGGAACTCGACGCGGCGCCGGATCGGCGGGCGCTGTTCGTGGCCCCGGTGCCACACCTCTATCCGCTCGTCCGGCTCGAGGACGAATATCCGCGCTACGCCGCCGTCATGCTCGAGGCGCACCACGCCCGCATCTACGTGTTCGGTCTGGATACAACGGCGCGCGAAGCGGCGCTGGCCGGCGCCACGCCGCGGCATCGCGCCGTCGGCGGCTGGTCACAGGCCCGCTTCCACCGGCGCGCCGAGAACCTGCACCTGCAGGGCCTCTCCGACGTGGTCGAAACGCTCGACCGCATCGTCGTCGACGAAGACCTGCGGCGGATCGTGGTGACGGGCCACGACGGCGCCGTCCCCCGACTCCGCGACCAGCTGCCGGCGCGCCTCTCCGAGAAACTGGTCGACGTCGTCGGTCTCGATCGCACGGCCGGCGAGGGTCGTCTGCTGCACGCCACGCTCGAGGCGCTGCGTGTGCAGGACGCCGATACCGGCCTGAGCCACGTGACCTGGATGCGCGAGGCGGCGCGGAGCGGTGTGCCCGTCGGCCATCGGCTCTGAGCACCCTCTCGACGAGAAAGGGACCCCATGAGCAAACAGAACAAGGTCAATCCCGTCGCAGTACCACGTTGCCGGCCGCCTGACGCCGGACGACCTGGCGCGCGAACGGGTGAAGCAACGCAACGTATCGGCGCCGGCGGACGGCGCGGCGCAGGGCGACGCGACGCTCCCGGTCCGGGCTGCGGGCGCCCGGGAGAAGGGGGCCGCCGGCGTCCCCTCGCTGATGCCCGCCAAGCCGAAGCCGCGCACGCGCGCGGCGGGACGCTCGCGCGGCTGAGCCCGCGCGACCGATGCTGATGGGTCGGGGTGCGGGCAAGCCCATTGCAAGTGCGAGGCATGACAGCCAGCACCATCACCCCGTCCATCGCGTTCGCCTGACGAGCAGGCGACCGGCATCAGCAACCGCGAGACCGCCCGCGAAGAGCAGGCCGAGCGCCAGGCGCATCCGCCCGTCGACGTCGGACCGCCGCCGCCCGAAGACGCCGCGGGTCGCGTCGGGGACGCCGACAACGCGGCCAGCGACGGTGTGCAGACGTCTCACAAAGCAGGGAGCCGCTCGGTGGCGCGGAAGGAAGACGAGGCACGCTACCCCGATCGCTCCATGCCGCCGAGCCGCAAGGTCGGCGGCGCCTTCGGCAAGGAGCCCCAGGGCTGAGCCGCCGCGCGGCTCGGCATGGGGAACCGTCCTGCCGATTCTGAGGAACCCAGGGGCCCCACACATGGCAAAGCAGGCACTCGCACCCACGCGTCGGCGGCGCGCCGCCGCCGAGGATACCGAGCTCATCGACTGGAGCGAGCCGGCGCAGAACGCGCGCGTGCTCGACTGGCGGCAGCGCGCCGAAGCGTTCGGTCTGACGGCCATCGCCGACGACGGCGGGACCGACGGACCGGTGGTGTTGCCGGCCGATCGGCTGCTCGACGAAGAAGAGCCGGAAGCCTTGTCGCCACTGAGCTTCGGCGATGCCGAATCGGTCGAGCCGGCCGGCGAGGACGATCCGTCCGACATCGCTGCGTCGGCGGCGGACGTCGATCCGGTGCGGGTGTACCTGCAGGAGATCGGCAAGCGCAAGCTGCTGACCGCGGCGCAGGAGCAGGAGATCGGCGGACGGATCGAGGCGGCCCGCGCCGCCGTGCTCGCCGAGCTGCCGCTCGTCTCCTGCGGCCTGTGCTGCCTGCTGTCGCTCGCGGCCACGGTCCGACGCGGCGAAGCGCCGGGCGCCGAGCTGATCCTGCTGCCGGACGGCGGCGAGCTGACGCCCGGCCATGTCCAGCCCGTGCTCGACGCCCTGGCCGAGATCGACACGATCCTCGACGACGTCGAAGCCGGGGATCCGCGGGCCCAGAAGCGGGCCCAGGAACTGCTGCGCGACCTGCCGATCCGCCCGTCCGCCATCGACGCCATCGTCGCCGAGCTGCGGACCCAGGCGGCGGTCTCCGGCAATGCCGAGGGGCGCGCCGCCCTCGATCGCCTGGCCCAGGTCGAGGACGCGTTGACCGACGCCAAGCGCCAGTTGATCGAGCCGAACCTGCGCCTCGTCGTGTCGATGGCCAAGCGCTACCTCAATCGCGGCCTGTCGCTGCTCGACCTGATCCAGGAGGGCAACATCGGCCTGATGAAGGCCGTCGATCGCTTCCAGCACCGCCGCGGCCTGAAGTTCTCGACCTACGCCACGTGGTGGATTCGCCAGGGCATCAGCCGGGCCATCGCCGACTACGGCCGCACGATTCGCCTGCCGGTCCACATCTTCGAATCGGTGACCAAGCTGTCCAAGACGAAGCAACTGCTCGCCGCCGAGCTGAACCGGCCGCCGACCATGATCGAGCTGGCCGAGCGGTCGGGCCAGTCGATCGACAAGGTCATGGTGCTGCTCGAAGCCGCCAAGGCGACCGAGTCGCTCGACGAGTTGATCGGCACCGAGGAAGACCTGCGACGCAGCGATCTCGTCGCCGACGTCAACGTGCCGACGCCCGAGGATCTGGCGGTGCGCAGCCGCATGGCCGCCGACCTCGAGCAGGCGATGGCGCCGCTCACCGATCGCGAGCGCGAAGTGCTGCGCCTGCGCTTCGGCCTCGGCCTCGATCGCGAGATGACCCTGGTCGAGATCGGCCGCCGGCTCTCGCTGACGCGCGAGCGGGTCCGCCAGATCGAGACGAAGGCGCTGGCCAAGCTGCGCCAGGCACAGGGCGACGCGCGCCGTAGCACGCTCGCGCCACGCGGCAGTCGCGCTGAGCGGCGATACCGCGCGCCGGGTCGCTGCGCCGAAGCCGCGCTGGCGTGATCGACGCCCCTCCGCGCAGCAGCCGTCGAGCTCGACGGCGTTCGGCAGGGCCGAGCCCGAGCCGGTGTTGTCGAAGATGCACCACGCCTCGATCGACGCCGGCAGGCGGCGCAGCGCGTCCGCCCAGGCGCGGAGCCGGGCCTCCTCGTAGCGCGACCAGTACATCCGGGGCGAGCCGTGCAGGCGGAAGTACACCAGCCCGGGCCAGCCGCCCGGCTCGGCGGCCTCCGCGAACGGGGCCGGGTCGGCCGCGACCCGGCTGATGCGGTGCCGCACCAGCAAGGCCTCCGCCGCGCCGGATGCCCAGGTGGCGTGCCGAGGCTCGCACACGACCGGCCCGTCGTGATCGAGACCGCAGCAGCGCGAAGAAGCGGCCGACGAGACGGCTGTCGAAGGCGAACGACGGCGGCAGCTGGACGAGCAGGGGGCCCCGCTTCTCGCCCAGCGCGCTCGTCTCTTCCAGGAAGCGCTGCAACGGCTCGCGTGCCCGGGCCAGCCGTTGATCGTGCGTGATCGCCTTGGGCAGCTTGACCGCGAAGCGGAAACCGGCCGGCGTCGAGGCGGCCCACTTCGCGTAGACCGCGGGGGCGTGCGGCCGGTAGAAGGACGAATTGATCTCGGCACCCGGCAAGCGGCGGCCGTAGCGCTGCAGATGCGTTCCGTCGCCGGCGAACGCGTCGGCGCACAGGCGAGGGATGGACCAGCCCGCGGTGCCGACGAAGCGTCCTGCCAGCGCCGTCATCGTGCCATCGTACGACGTCCGCCGGCGGGCGGTTCCGACCCAGGCGGGATACATTGGAGATGGGGCTGGACCGGCCCGGCGAGGACCAGAGGTGTGCCGCTGAACGACGACGATCGCACCGCCTTCGAGCAGGCGCAGGCCCGGCTGCGGGCGCTCCTGCCCGAGGACTACCAGGAGACCTACGACACCATCCAGCCGGTGTCGATGGGATCGGCCGGGCTGAAGTACGCGGCGGACGGCCAGGTCGCGTGGAACGAGATGTGGGCGACCTTCTGCGATCTCGCGATGGCGGGCGGCCCGCCGCACAAGGGCGCCCTGCTCGAGCCCGCCTCGCCCGCCGCGATCGACGCCGCGCCCGAACGCTACGGTCAGGTCGTCGACGAGATCTGTCGTGGCGTGACGATGGTCACCGACCTCGGCGCCTACGCCGCCCCGATGCCCGGCTGGATTCACGTCGACTGCTTCAGCGAGGCGATGGCCGGCTGGCTGCTGCGGGCGATCGTGATGGAGAACGTCTCGGCCCGGACCGAGGGCCTGGTCCTCGCGCTGCCCGCCGGGCCCGACTACCGCATCGAGAAGGAGATCAAGAACGTCGTCACGGTCATCGCCAAGACCTGCCACTACTGGACGGGCCACATGTGGCTGCCGCAGCGGCGTCGGATCGCGGCCCTGCTGGCGGCGATGAACGACGAGGCGCCGGTCGTCGCGCCGGCGCTGGCGACCGCTGGCGTTCCCGACGGGCACGATCGGGCCTTCGCCGTGCTGGCCGCGGCGATCGCGCGCGACACCGGGCTGGCGACGTCGGCGCACCGCTACGTCGGCTGGCTCGGCGTGGAGTGCGCGAGCGTCCCGGCGGCGGTGTGGATGATGCGGCTGCTGGTCGCCGCCAACGTCCTCACCCGCCGCGAAGGCACCGTGCTGTTCGTCCCGGTCAACCCGGCGACGGATCCGCAGGGGCAGGCTGTCGCCGGCGCGGTGGCGCGCGTCCATCGCTTCGCCGCCGACAATGCCGTCGCCTGAGCCGATGGCCTGGCTGCTCGACGCGGGGCCACGTCCGTCATCAGGCCTGCTCGATCTGCACAGTGAGGTGGTCGTCCCGGTGTCGGTGGACACGGCCTTCGCGTTCTTCGCGGACGCCTGGAACCTCGAGCGGATCACGCCGCCGTGGCTGAACTTCACCATCCGCACGCCCCGTCCGCTCGTGATGCGCGAAGGCGCGGTGCTGGACTACCGCATCCGCCTGCACGGCGTGCCGATCCCGTGGCGCACGCGCATCGACGTCTGGGAGCCCGGCATCCGTTTCGTCGATCGCCAGCTGCTGGGGCCCTACCACTGGTGGCGGCACGAGCATCGGTTCGACGCCGTCGAGGGCGGCACCCGGGTCATCGACCACGTCGAATACCTGCCGCGGCTCGGCTGGATCAGCCGCCGGTGGGTCCGCCGGGATGTCGAGCGGATCTTCAGCCACCGGCGCGACGCGCTGCTCCGCGAGCTCGGCAATCCGGCGCCCGTGAACCGCCCGGCAGAGCCGGCAGGTTGACGGTCCGCGGTACGATTCGTGAACGGCTGGACGTATGCGCACTTTCCTCGCCACCAGCGTGCTCATCCTCGGCGCTGCGCTGCCTCTGGCCGCCGGCCCGGCGCCGCTCCGCGTCGTCCCGACCCTCGACCTGGCCCGCTACGCCGGCACCTGGTACGAGGTCGGCCGCCTGCCGAACCGGTTCCAGGCCAAGTGCGCCGGCGAGGTGGTCGCGCAGTACACGCCGCGGCCGGATGGCCGGGTGACCGTCACCAACCGGTGCCGCACGACCGCGGGCGCGACCACGGTCGCCACCGGCGTCGCCCGACGGGTCGACGGCCAGCCGCCGTCGATCCTCGAGGTGCGGTTCGCGCCGGCGTTCCTCAGCTTCCTGCCGGCGGTGTGGGGCGACTATCAGGTCATCGCGCTCGGCGCCGACTACGACCACGCCGTCGTCGGGACGCCCGATCGCGCCTTCCTCTGGGTCCTCTCGCGCACGCCGCAGATGGATCCGGCGCTCTACCAGCGCCTGCTCGAAGAGGCGAAGGGCCAGGGCTTCGACGTGGCGAAGGTCGTGGCGACGCGCCAGTCGGGCGCCGGCACCTAGCGTGATGACGCCGCGACGATCCCCCGGACGATGCTGACCGAGACGCCGGACGGGCTCTACTGCGAAGCCGGCGGCTTCCACATCGATCCGTGGGGCGCGGTGCCGCGGGCGCTGATCACGCACGCGCACGGCGATCACGCGCGGGCCGGCAGCGCCGCCTACCTGTGCGCCGACGCCTGTGCGCCGCTGCTGCGCGCGACGCTTCGGCGCCGATGCCGCGATCGAATCGCAGCCCTACGGCCGCGCCCTCACCCTCGGCGCGACGCGCGTCAGCTTCCACCCGGCCGGCCACGTCCTCGGCTCGGCGCAGATCCGCGTCGAAGGGCCGGACGGCGTGTGGGTCGTCTCCGGCGACTACAAGCGCGCGGCCGATCCCACCTGCACGCCGTTCGACGTCGTGCGCTGCGACGTCTTCATCACCGAGAGCACGTTCGCGCTGCCGATCTATCGCTGGGATCCGGCGGCCGACGTCATCGCCGACCTCGTCGCCTGGTGGAACGGCAACGGCGCGCGCGGGCTCGACCTCGATCGTCTTCTGCTACACGATCGGCAAGGCGCAGCGGCTGCTCGCGGAGATCGGCCGCGTCACCGACCGCCCGATCTGGGTGCACGGCGCGATGCTGCCGATGATCGAGGCCTACCGCGAGGCCGGCGTGGCGATGCCGCCGACGCAGGCGTTGATCGAGCGGCCGCGCGGCACCTCGTTCGCCGGCGAGCTGGTGCTGGCGCCGCCGTCGGCGCGCGGCACGCCGTGGATGCGGCGGCTCGGCGACCTGTCCGACGCCCTCGCCTCCGGCCTGATGCGCGTCCGCGGCGTCCGCCGCCAGCGCGCCTACGATCGCGGCTTCGTCCTCTCCGACCACGCCGACTGGCCGGCCGCTGCTCGAGACGATCGCCGACACCGGCGCGTCCCGCGTGCTGGCCACGCACGGGCACGCCGAGCCGCTGGCGCGCGTCCTGCGCGAGCAGGGCATCGACGCCGGTGTCATCCGCACGGCCTGGGAGCACGAAGGCGGCGGCGCGGACGATCACGAATGAGGGCGTTCGCCGATCTCTTCGCCGCGCTCGACGGCACGACGTCCACCAACGCCAAGGTCGACGCCATCGTGCGCTACCTCGCGGCCGCGCCGCCCGCCGACGCGGCGTGGGCGGTCTTCTTCCTGACCGGCCGGCGGCTCAAGCGGCTCCTCCCCTACCGCGCCATCTCGGAGTGGACGCTGGCGCTGACCGGCCTCGACGACTGGCTGCTCGGCGAATGCTACGCCGTCGTCGGCGACGGCGCCGAGACCGCCACGCTGATGCTCGACCAGGTCGGCACGGTGCCGGCCGAGCCGCTCGGCCTGTCCGAGTGGGTCGAGGGCCGCATCCTGCCGCTGCGGCAGGCGCCGCCGGAGGCGCAGCAGCGCCTGGTCATCGGCTGGATCCGCGAGCTGGGGCGCTGGGAGCGCTTCACGCTGTTCAAGCTGCTGACCGGCGAGCTGCGCCTGGGCGTCTCGCAGACGCTGGTCGTGCGGGCGGTGGCCCAGGCGTCGGATCTGCCGGCGACGTCCATCGCCGCCCGGCTCATGGGCGAGTGGACGCCGTCGGCGTCGTGGTTCGCCGGCGTGGTGTCGCCGGGCGTCACCGCGGCCGATCGCTCGCGGCCGTATCCGTTCTGCCTCGCCTCGCCGATCGACAACACGCTGACCGAGGCGGCGGCGATCGCGGCGCTGCTCGGCGATCGCGGCGACTGGCTGGTCGAGTGGAAGTGGGACGGCATCCGCGCCCAGCTGATCGTGCGCGACGGACGCGTCTACCTGTGGTCGCGCGGCGAGGAGCTGATCACCGATCGCTTCCCCGAGATCGCCGGCGTCGCCGCCGGCTTCGCCGACGGCACCGTGCTCGACGGCGAGATCCTCGCCTGGCGCGGCGACCGGCCGCTGGCCTTCGCGGCGCTGCAGCAGCGCATCGGCCGCGAGCGGCAGGTGGCGCGCGCGGCGCGGGACATCCCGGTGGTGTTCATGACCTACGACGTCCTCGAGGATGCCGGCGTCGACCTGCGGGCGACGCCGCTCGTCGAGCGCCGCGCCCGCCTCGAGGCGATCGTCGATGGCCTGCCGCCGGTCGTGGCGGCACCGCCGACCGCGGCCGCCCGCGCGCCCCTGCTGCCGTTCGAGGACACGCCGGCCGCCGGCCCCGCCCAGGACACGATCCGCGTCTCGCCGCGTCGTGACCGGCGCGAGCTGGGAGACGCTCGCCGCGGTGCGCGCCGAGTCGCGCCGGCGCAGCGTCGAAGGGCTGATGCTGAAGCGCCTGACGTCGGCCTACGGCGTCGGCCGCAAGCGCGGCGACTGGTGGAAGTGGAAGATCGATCCGCACACCATCGACGCCGTTCTCATCTACGCCCAGCCCGGCTCGGGCAAGCGCGCCAGCCTGCTGACCGACTACACCTTCGGCGTGTGGCACGAGGGCGAGCTGGTGCCGGTCGCCAAGGCCTACTCCGGCCTCACCAACGACGAGATCCTCGAGATGGACCGCTGGATCCGCCGCCACACGGTCGAGCGCTTCGGGCCGGTGCGCCATGTCGAGCCGATTCACGTCTTCGAGCTGGGCTTCGAGGCGATCGCGCCGTCGACGCGGCATCGAGCCGGCATCGCCGTGCGCTTCCCGCGCATGCTGCGCTGGCGCCGGGACAAGCCGGCCAGCGAGGCCGACACGTTGGCCACCCTCGAAGCGCTGATGCACGGCGCCTCCGCCGACGCCGACGGTTCGGCCGATCAGGCGATCGTCGGCGCGTCGGTGAGCCAGGCCAGCACGCAGCGGCGGAGCTGACCGGGCGCGCAGCGGACGGTCGCTTCCAGCCAGGCCGCCGCCGCGGCGGCGAGCGACGGTCTCGAAGGCGTCGCCCTCGCCATCTCCGGCCAGCGGCGCGCCGACCGCGATGCGGATCACGCGATCGCCGTCCAGCTGCGCCGCGACCGGGACGAGCGGGGCGCCGCTCCGGCGGGCCAGCGCGAACGGTCCGCGCGCCATCGGCCGCGCCCGCCCGAAGCAGGGCACCGCCGCCGTCTCGCCTACCTCGCGGGCATCGGCGGCGAGCAGCACGACGCCGCCCTCGTCCAGCTGCGCCAGGGCGGCGCGGAACGCCGCCGATTGGTGCTCGCGTCCGCCGTCCACGGGCGCGTCTTCCAGCGTCGACGGCCGCCGGCTCTCGAAGGGTCGCCGCACGACGAGCGCCGGCATCCCGACCGCCTCCAATGCGCCGAGCACGCCGAACGGCGGCCCCAGGTGCCAGCCGACGAGAATCGCGGGGCCGCCCGCCAGCGCGCGCAGGCGGGCCAGGCTCGACGCGTCGACGAGGTGTGAAATGGCCGGCTGCCCGCCGCGCCTGGCGACCTCCACCAGCAGGCGGTTCTGATAGCGGGCGCCAGCCATGGCGTGGCCGATGGCGGCGGCGTCGGCCGCCGAGACGTCACGGAAGAGCGCGGCCACTTCGGCGGGAGCCGGGCGTGTCGGATGCAGACGGTGCGCGGCCCGGCCGATCGTGCCCATGGCGACCAGCGCCGCCTGCAGCGCCAGCGACCCGACGATCATGTGACGCCGGACGGGTGCGCGACGACGCGCATCGGCATCGCCCCGCGCGGCCGCAGGGTGATCCTGGCATCGACGGTGACGGGGCCGCCGACCGATTCCAGCCGCCAGCGCTGCGCCAGCGTCGCCAGCAGCAGCACGCCCTCGAGCCAGGCGAAGCCTTCCCCGATGCACGATCGCCGGCCCGCCCCGAACGGGAAGTAGGCCAGCCGCGGCCGCGCCGGGATTGCGGCCTCGAGCCAGCGGCCGGGATCGAATCGCAGCGGCTCGGCGAAGAAGCGCGCGTCGCGATGCACCAGGTAGGGGCTCATCACGACCAGCGTCCCGGCCGCGATCCGTCCGCCCGGTCCCGTCGTGATCCTCGAGGGCGCGGCGCGCCAGAACCCACGCCGGCGGCCGCAGCCGAAGCGACTCGGCCAGCACCGCGCGAGTGTACGGCAGCCGCGGCAGGTCGGCGGCGGTCGCGGGCATGGCGGCGGGACCGGCGCCGAGCACGGCCGTCACTTCCGCGCGCAGCGCGTCGGCCGCCGCCGGCTCGCTCGCCAGCCAGCCCCAGGTCCAGGCGAGCGCGTTGGCGATCGTGTCGTGGCTGGCCAGCAGCATCGTGATGGCGTCGTCGTGCAGCTGCTCGGGCGTCGCGTCAGGGCCGTCCGTGGACAGCAGCAGGCCGAGCAGATCGTCGGGCGGATCCGGATCGCCGAGGCGGCGCGCGATCAGGGCCTCCACGATCGCGTCGAGCCGGGCCCGGGCCGGCCGCAGCCGGCGCTGCGGCGCCACCAGCGCCACCAGCGGATCGAGCGCGCCGATGGCCGTCGCCAGCAGGCCGCGCATTTCGCCGGCGATCGGCGCGAGGTCGGCGCTGAACAGCGCCTCCCCGGCGATCGCCAGGGTCAGCGACGCCATCTCGTCGACGGCGTCGATCACGTCGCCCGCCCGCCACGCCGCCGCACGACGCCGCGCGTGAGCGGCCACCACGTCGGCGTAGCCGCCCATCCGTACCGGGTGGAAGCCCGGCGCGATCGCCCGGCGGCGCGCGGTGTGGCGCGCGGCGTCGGCGGTGAGGAGTCCCTGGCCGAGCAGCCGCGCCGCCCGCTGCAGGGCCGGCGGCTTGGCGAAGCGCGCGCCGCTCGTCACCAGCACGTCCTCGATCGCCTCCGGATGGCCGAGAAGGATCGCCGGCTGGCCGGCGAGGCTGAAGCGAACGGCGTCGCCGCCGCGGGCGAGGTCCTGCAGGAAGCCGATCGGATCGCGGCTCGCCCGCCGCAACGCGAGCAGTGACGGGTAGCGGGCGGCTGGCGCCGACGCGGCCCCGGTGGGCCCATCACTTCAACTCCCATGCGTTCGCGGCCATCGTCCCCTCGCGTCGTCGAACGGTCAAGGGGAAGACACACTACGGCAGCCGTTCGAGCCCGACCAGCGTCCACGCGTCGGCGGTACGGCGGAAGTAGGCGTGCACCGGCGTGGCCCAGGGGGTCGGCCCGCCGGTCGCGGCGATCTGGACCGTCACGTAGGCGCCGGTCTCGCTCGGCAGGCGTCCCGGCGCCGCGGCGCGGGTCGCCGTGGCGGTGACGCGCGAGCCAAGGGGCGTCGACTCGCCGCTGGCGTTGTCGAACCGCGCCCACTCGACGACGTACGCCGACGGCTGCGGCGCGACGCCGGCGTCGACGGCGGCGTTGGCAAAGGTCAGCGTGCCGTCGGTCGCGAGCCGCACGTCGACGATCGGGTTGACCGCCGGCAGGTAGGCCCGCGCGACGCGATCGCGGCGGGCAATCAGCACGTCGGCCAGGGTCGGCGCCGTCTGCGGGTTCGAGAACTCGCCGGTCGCGGTGAGGGCGCGGATCATCTCGTCGCTGAAGGCGGCGACGCGGCGCGCCGCCCAGAAGTTGTCGTCGGCGCGGGCGTGCAGGATGGCGGCGGTCGGCACCCTGGGCTTCCAGCGCAGCGGATCGAAGTCCTGCGCCTCGAAACGGCCCACCGCGTCCTCCGCCGAGTAGCGCGTCGTGGCCCAGATCGGCAGCGGCAGGCCGAACAGCAGGGCCCGCTGCAGGAGCCCGCGGCCTTCATACAGGTACTCGGACCCGGTGTCGTAGTCGCGCGCGCCCTGCGCGCTCCAGCCGAACGCCGATCCGACGTCCTGCAGGTAGTGCCGCACGACGGCGCGGCCGCCGTCGTCGATCACGGTGTCCAGGGTGTTGCCGGCCTTCATGTCGGTCAGGTTGGTCCACGCGCCGAAGACCTTCAGGGCCCGCAGCTCGCGGCGATGCTCGTGCGGCACGACGTCGTTCGGATCGTCGGGACGCGTGCCGTGGTAGCGGAAGCCGCCGATGACGCGGCCGGGCAACTGGCGGCCGGCGACGGCTCGATACGAGCCGTCGCCGCTGCGGTGCGCCTTGCGGAACACGTCGTCCAGATCGCGCCGGCGCATCGGCCGCCGCTTGCCGGAGGGCGGCTTGACGCTCGCCTTGTCGTCGATGCCGAGCTGGTCGGGCCGAACCGTGATCAGGTGGTTCTCGACCTGGTAGTAGCCCAGCGCCCAGAAGATCTTGTTGGCCACCATGACGCCGCCGGTGACGCCCTCCGGATAGCCGCGCGGATCGAAGGACACGAACCAGGTCTCGCCGGCGCCGTCCTTCATCGTGAAGCCGGCCGAGATGCCCGACTCCTTGGCGTGGGTGACGGTCCAGCCGTCCGCCGACGGTCCGCCGCCGATCACCGGTCCGCGGGTCGCCTCGGCGAGCGACACGGGCCGGACGCCGATGCGGTTGGTGAACCAGCTCGAATCGGGCACTTCGTCGATGCTGTTGACGTTGCCGGCGCGGACGTCGCGGGCGTCGTCGCCCGGCTTGCCGAACAGATTGGTGACGATGTCGATGGTCAGATCGATGTCCCAGGCCGCGACCTTCGAGGCGTCCTGGCTGTCCGGCTCGCGCTGCAGCGGATCGTCGCCGAAGAAACGGGGCCCGGCGCCGCGTGGCGCCGCGACGGCCAGCAGCGCGACCATCAGCAACCCCGACACCAGGGCCACCGCCGTCCGTAACACACGCCGACCGATCATCCCGCCCCGCATCGTCAAAAGGCCGCCCGCCCCGAGAAGACCAGCCGCAGGCCTTCGCGCCCCTTCGCGACCTCGATCCGGAGCGGCGTGCTGAGCGGACCATGGAAGCGGACGCCGACGCCGACGTCGCTCCTGAAGCGGCGCCACGACAGGTCCTCGAACCGCGGCGCGACCATGCCGGCGTCGTAGAACAGTGCGACGTCGACGCCGGTCCGGTTGGGAATCCAGCGGAACTCGGCCGAGGTCACCGCCGCGTGACGATCGCGGAACCGCCAGCTCCCGTAGCCGCGCAAGGTGTCGCTGCCGCCCAGCGACGAGAGCAGGTAGAACGGCACCGTGGCGTCGTCGTCGAGGATCGTCTCGGCCTGGCCGCGCAGCGACAGCACCCAGTTCTCACGCACCAGCGGGACGTGCTGGATGACCTCGCCCTCGAGGCGATCGAAGTCGTCGGGGCCGCCGACGTAGCGATGGTAGCGAAGCTCGTAGAGGCCGCCGGTCCGGGAATAGCCGGGCGACGACCGCCAGTCGTAGCCCGCCGAGGCCGTGGCGTGCCAGTAGGTCGGGTCAAGGCCCAGCGCCGGCGCGGTCGCCGCGGTGAAACGCGTCTCGATCGGCGGCCGCGGCCCCGAGCTCGATCCGATCGAGAAGTCCTCGTAGGCGACCCCGCCCGTGACATGCGTGTGCGACGTCGGCCGCACCGCAACGTCGCCGCCGACGTAGGTCTGGGTCAGGCTGAAACCCGCCGCATCCTCGCCCGAGTCGATGCCCAGACCGTGGAACGGCAGGCTGGGCGCCGTCACGCCAGCCGGCGCGGGCATGCAGATCGAGTCGGCGGCCGGCGTGGTTCCATGAGTCGGTAGAGATCTCGACGAGCCGGAAGTTGCGGATCGACTGCAGGACCTTGGCGTCCCAGTGGGTGTTGTCGCCGTAGTAGCGGCGGTAGCCGGCCCCGAGCGCCAAGCCGCCGCCGGCGTAGACGCTGCCAAACAGCGGATACGGGCCGCTGGGCTCGTCGATCAGCACATCCTGCACCCGCTTGAAGACGCGCTCGACGCGCGGTGCGAGACGCGGATTCAGAACCTTGGCCTTCTCGGCCTGACGCTCGGCAATGGTGTCGGCGCGCGACGACTGTGCCCAGGCCGGAGCGGCGGCTGCCGAGAGGCCGGCAGCGGCGAGACTGGTGGCGACGTGAAACGCAGAGCGGCGGAAGAAGCTCGAACCCATGCAGGCGAAACCGCGAGCGACTCATCGACAACGCGAGCTGCAACAACGGGACCAGGACAGCTCGACCGGAACGACGCGGGTCCATTCTACGTGGTTCTGCTCGCGCTGGCCCTGGGTACCACGCCGGCCGACTCGAGGTTCCGCTTGAGCGCGTCGGCGCCCTGTTCGATGAGCGGCAGCAGCGACGCCGCGGCCTCGGCCGGCAGGAAGTCGGTGACCCAGATGAACGCGCAACGCCCCGGGCCGGCGATGTCCAGCTGCATCGAGGCATGGTGGTAGGTCATGCCCTGCGGCTCGACCACCGCGTAGGCGACTCGGCGGTGCTCGTCATCGACGTCGAGGATGCGCTCGCGCAGTTCCATCCCGTTGGCGAAGCGCACCGTCCGCACGTCACCGTGCATCTCGGCGCCGGCCAGCACCGGAGCGAACAGGGTGTGCGGCTCGGCGACGCGCCGCAGCGCGTCCCAGGCCGGCTCGACGCCGACGTCGATCACGACTTCCTTGCGGATGGATGCCATCGGTATCGTCTCCTCACGGGATGGCCGCGGCGGCGCGCCGCAGCGGGCGAACGAACTCGCGCGCCGTCGTAGTAGTAGTAGTAAGTAGTACAGCAGGAAGGCCGGGCCGACGGTGCGCGGCGCGCCAGCCGCCGCCGTCGATTCCCGCGGCAGTCGCGTCCGATCCAGCCGGACGGCACGGTCGGCAAGGGTCGTGGCGGGATGTCGATCCGGAAGGGCGTGACGCGAGGCGATACACGTTTCGCGGACGCCGGCCATGGACCCGGCGAAGTTGCAATGCCGGTGCCGAGCGGCGGCACGCGGCTTGATACGAGACGGACGGAGGCTCTGACATGACCGCCCTGGCACTGTTTCTCGCGCTGATGCTGGCCCCTGTGGTGATCCAGGTGCCCTCGAGTCAGAGGCCGTCTCAACCGCCGCCGGCCAACCCGATCGGCACGGCCGTGCTGGGCTTCAAGGAGCGGGTCGGCCAGTACGTGAAGCTCCACAACGAGGCGGAGTCGAAGGTCCCGAAGCTGACCGAGACCAACGATCCGGCCAAGGTCACCGACCGCGAAGCGGCGCTGGGCGCGATGATCAGGCGCCTGCGTCCGGCGGCCAAGGAGGGGGACGTGTTCGGCACCGACTTCCGTGCCGTGCTCGAGCATGAGGTGCGCCAGGACTTCCGCGGTCGCCCCGCGGCCGATCGCAAGGCCCTCATCCAGGAGCTGCCGGCGAAGACCACAGATCGTCGTCAACACGACCTATCCGGTCGGCCTGCCGCTCGCCACCTTCCCGGCCCGGCTGCTGCAGAAGCTCCCGGCGCTGCCGCCGGAGCTCGAGTACCGCATCGTCGGCCACCACATCGTGCTGCGCGACGTGACCGGGAACGTCATCGTCGACGTCGCCCGCAACATCGTCCCGACGATCCCGAGCTGAGGCGCACCCATGTCCATGTCCCGCCTTCCCCGCGCCGCCGCGCCGTCGACGCTGCTGGTCGCGTTCCTGCTCGCGTCGCTCGCCCCGGCGTCGCCGCCCGGCTCGCTCGCCGCACAGTCCGCGCCGGGGGCCCGGATCGGGCCGGCCCCTGTCCCGGTCCGCGCCACCCCTCGCGTCGGCCCCGACGCCGCCGCGGCGACGATCAAGCCGCACGCCGAGAAGTCGGTCCGGTTCGCCGTCCTCGGCGACACGGGAACCGGCGGCCGTCCGCAGTACGAGGTCGGCGAACGCCTGAACGAATCGCGCACGGTGTTCCCGTTCGAGTTCGTGCTGATGCTGGGCGACAACATCTACGGCAGCGAGCGGCCGCAGGACTTCGTCAAGAAGTTCGAGCTGCCGTACAAGGCGCTGCACGACCTGAAGATTCCGTTCTACGCCTCGCTCGGCAACCACGACGATCCGAACCAGCGCTTCTACAAGCCGTTCAACATGGACGGCCAGCGCTACTACACCTTCGAGAAGGACGGGGTCCGCTTCTTCGCGCTCGACAGCAACTACATGGACCAGGCGCAGCAGGACTGGCTCGAGAAGGAGCTGAGCTCGTCGAAGAACACCTGGAAGATCGCGTTCTTCCATCACCCGCTCTACTCGTCCGGGGCGCGGCACGGCTCCGAAGCCGACCTTCGCGCCGTGCTGGAACCGCTCTTCCTGAAATACGGCGTGAGCGTGGTGTTCTCCGGGCACGAACATTTCTACGAGCGCCTGAAGCCGCAGAAGGGCATCGCCTACTTCACCAGCGGCGGCGGCGCCAAGCTCCGCGAGGGCAACATCCGCGTCGGGTCGGCGATGACGGCGAAGGGCTTCGACACCGACCGGTCGTACATGCTGGTCGAGATCGCCGACAAGACCATGTACTTCCAGGCGCTCTCGCGCACGGGCTCGCTGATCGACTCGGGCAGCGTCACGGCGGTGCCACCACCGCCGGCGCCGCCACCGTCAGACGCGGCGGTGCGCTGACGTCTTCCTGTCAGGAACGGGTGGTCCGCCCGTCTCGGTCGGACGAGGACGCATCGATCGCACGACGCAGCTCGGCAAAGGCCTGCGCGAAGCCGGCGGCCTGGTAGTGCGCGTTCAGCCCGCTCGTGTTGGGCAGCACCCAGAGCAGGGCGCCGGCGAGGTTCTCCGGCTGGCGGCCGAACGTCGCCCGCGGGCGTCCGAAGGCGATGCGGTAGGCGCCGATGCCGACGATGGCGACGGCGCGCGGCCGGTAGCGGCGGACCTTGCGCTCGAGCCGGGGTCGGCCGGCGCGGACCTCGTCGTCGCCGAGCTCGTCGGCGCCGACGGTGGCGCGGGCGACGAGGTTGGTGATGCCGACGCCGCAGGCCAGCAGCTCGCTGCGCTGGCTCGGCTGAAGCTGGACCGGCGTGAAGCCGGAGGCGGCGAGGGCCGGCCAGAACCGGTTGCCCGGGCGGGCGAAGTGCCAGCCGGTCGCCGCCGAATAGAGACCGGGATTGATGCCGCAGAAGAGCACGTCGAGATCGGGAGCGATGACGTCACGCAGCGTGCGGCCCAGAGCCTGCCGGCGCGTCTCGGGCGTCCATTTCACGGGAGGGAATCCATGTCAGTGAAGAACAAGGCTGTCGTCGAAGAAGTGAACGAGGCGATGCGGCGCGGCGACGTCGAGGCGTTCCTGTCGCGCTGCGTCGACGACTTCGAATGGGCCATGGTCGGCGAACCGCCGATCCGGGGCAGGGACGCCGTGCGCCAGTTCATGGCGAAAGGCCCGCAGGAGCCGCCGGTGTTCACGGTCGACACGCTGGTCGGCGACGGTGACGTCGTCGTCGCCAAGGGCGAGATGACGATGGAGGACGACGCCGGCACCGAGACCGGCTACGCCTTCTGTGACGTCTGGCGCTTTCGCGGCGACCAGCTGGCGTCGCTGAACGCGTTCGTGATCAAGACGGCGACCGCGGCGAAGACAGCGACCGCCGGCGGCGGCCGCTGAGTCGCCGCCGCCTGAAGCCATCCCGCCCGCGGTCCTCAGTCCGCGGCGAGGATGGCCTTCACGCGCGGCGCGACCTGGGTGCCGATCAGCTCGATGCTCTTCATCAGCAGGGCATGCGGCAGCGTGCCGGCGCTGTACTTCAGGTCGAAGCGCGACAGGCCCAGCGCGCGCACGGTGCGGACGATCTTGGCGACCACCGTCTCCGGCGCGCCGACGTACAGCGAGCCGTCCGGCCCGGCTTCGCGGTCGAAGTGCGCCCGCGTGGTCGGTGGCCAGCCGCGCTCGCGGCCGATGCGGTTGATCATCGCCTGGTAGTGCGGCCACAGCTCGTCGCGCGCCTGATCGTCGGTCGCGGCGAGGTGCCCGGGCGAGTGCGCGGCGATCGGCAGCACCGGCTGGCCGTGCTGCTCGAGCGCGTGCAGGTAGAGATCGACGAACGGCCGGAAGCGGCGCGGATCGCCGCCGATGATGGCCAGGGTGAGGGGCAGGCCGTGCCGCGCCGCGCGCCGCACCGAATCCGGGCTGCCGCCGACGCCGATCCACGTCTTCAGCCGACCTGACTCGATCGGCGGGTGGATCTCGGTCGCGGTGATCGGCGTGCGCGTCGTCCCCTTCCAGGTGACCTCGCCGCCCTTGAGGATCTCGACGAACAGCCCGAGCCGATCCTCGAACAGCTCGTCGTAGCGCGTCAGGTCGAAGCCGAAGAGCGGGTACGACTCGGTGAACGAGCCGCGGCCGAGGATCACCTCGGCCCGGCCGTTCGACAGCGCGTCGACGCGTCGAGAACCGCTGGAACACGCGCACCGGATCGTCGGTGCTGAGCACGGTGACGGCCGAGCCGAGGTGGATGCGGCTGGTGCGCGCGGCGATCGCCGCCAGGACGACCTCCGGGGCGGAGATGGCGAAATCGGCCCGATGGTGCTCGCCGACGCCGAACGCGTCCAGGCCGACCTGGTCGGCGAGGACGGCCTGCTCGACCACCTCGCGCAGGACGCGGGCGTGCGACTGCAGGCCGCTCGATCGGATCGAGGGTGACGTCGCCGAACGTGTCGATTCCGAGGGTGAAGGGAATTCCCATCCCTCGACTCTAGCGCACGGGCGCGCCCGCTCGGTCCGGCCAACTCGCCGCGCGGTCGGGCATTGGAGGTGCCCTTGGTCGTTGGTGCTGGTCGTTGGTCCCTTGGTGGCAGTCCCTGGCAGGGCAGGCGGACCGCTCAGTACGTCGCTCGTCCGCCGCTCAGATCGAAGACCGCGCCGGTCGTGAACGAGTTCTCGGCCGACACCAGCCAGGCCACCATCGCCGCGATCTCGTCGACCAGCAGGAAGCGGTTGCGCGGGATCTTCGACAGCATGTACTCGATGTGGGCCGGCGTGCACTGCTCGAGGATGGCGGTCTTGGCGGCGGCCGGCGTGATGCAGTTGACCGCGATGTCGAAGCCGGCCAGCTCCTTGCCGAGCGACTTGGTCAGGGCGATGACGCCGGCCTTGGACGCGCTGTAGGCCGCCGCCTTCGGGTTGCCTTCCTTGCCGGCAATCGAGGCGACGGTGACGATGCGGCCGTAGTTCTGCTTGAGCATGGCCGGCACGATGGCGCGGCAGCAGTGGAAGACGCCGTTCAGGTTGACGTCGATGACCTGCTTCCACTCGTCGACGGGGTACTGCCACAGGGTGTCGTTGCGGCCGGAGATCCCGGCGTTGGCGACCAGGATGTCGATGCCGCCGAACGCCTGCACGGTCGCCGCGGCGGCGGCCTCGACGTCGGCGGCGTCGACGAGGTCGACGACCGCGGTGTGGACGCGGTCGTTCGGCATCAGCTCGCGGGCGGTGGCGGCGAGATAGGTCGCGTTGCGATCCCACAGCGACACGCGGGCGCCGGAGGCGAGCAGGCGCTCGGCGACGGCGCGGCCGATGCCCTGCGCCCCGCCGGTGACGACGGCCCGTCGGCCGCCCAGGTCGATCTGGTTCATGGCCGGCTAATGGTATCCGGCTCGCCCTCAGTCCGCCCGACGGCCGCCTTCGTAGTGGTCGGCGAAGGCGCGCCGCTGCTCGAGGCTGCCCAGCATGACGAGCGTGGCGCCGGCGTCGAGCGGCGTCTCCGCCGTCAGCGTCGTCACCAGCGTCCCGGTGCGATCGACGGCGACGACGCTGAGGCCGGTCGCCGAGCCGATGCCGGACGCCCCGAGACGGCGGCCGCTCAACGATGGCGGGACCGGAATCGTGAACAGCTCCACGCCTTCGCCGATGACGACCAGCTCTACGTGATGCGGTCGACGCAGCCGGGGTTCGCCGGCTGAACACCGCCAGTAGTGTTCATGGCGCGTCGTTGGTGGTCGGACGACCGACACGGTGTGGATGCCGGCCCGCTCGAGCAGCTGCCGGTCGGCGGCGTCGCCGGGGAACAGGACCGCTCCCGCCTCCCGCATCGGCTCCAGCGCCGGCGCGCTGCGGTCGATGACGTGGACCTCGACGCCCTTCCGGCGCAGCGCCGTCGCCGCGGCCAGGCCGACCTTGCCGGCCCCGATGATCAGCACCGGCGCGACGACCGGCGAATCGCCGGCGGTCAAGGCGTCGAGGGCGGCGATCTGCGACGCGGTGCCGGCGAGGACGACGACGCCGTTGGCGTGGATGGTGGAATCTGCGAACGCCGGCCGCAGCCGGCCGTGCTCCCAGAGCCCGACGACGCTGAGGCGGGTGCGTTCGGAGGCGGGCGTGGACGGCGTTGATCCGCTGGTAGGTGGCGCTGTTGTCGTTCTCGCCGGCGATGACCCGGATGCCGTCGTCGATCATCCGCGCCGCCACGACGGGGTCGGGCTCGATGACGTCGTAGGGAATCTTCTCCGTCTCCAGCCGCTGGACCAGCCCGGTGGCGATGGCGTCGTACTCGGTGAGGATGACGTGCCCGCGCATGTCTCGCGGCACCTCGCGCGGCGCCCGCCGGCGCAGGCGCGCTTCGAGCCACGGCGCGTAGAACAGGCTGATGAACAGGAAAGGCAGCATCACCAGCAGCAGCACGATGCCGGACAGCAGCACGACGATGCTGAACAGGCGGCCGATGTCGCTGGTGAAGGTGATGTCGCCGAAGCCGAGCGTGGTCATGACGACCAGCACCCAGTAGAACCCGGTGATCCAGGAGTGCTGTTCGCCTTCGACGCTGAACTTGATGACGTGGAACAGGACGGCGTAGATCGTGATGATGCCGCCGAGCGTCAGGACGTACATCAGCAGCGCGCGCAGGTTGGCGCGCCCCTCGCGATTGCCGAGGAGATACGCCAACTGGCTGCTGGAGAACTTCAACGCCGGCTGCGAGCGGCCGCGAACGCGCTGGCCGGTGTCGCCCGCTAGCTGTCGGCCTTGACCAGCTGGTGCTGCTCGCCGAGCCCGGCCACGCTGAGCGACATGCGGTTGCCGGGGCGCAGGTAGATGGGCGACGGCTTCTGCCCCATCCCGACGCCCGGCGGCGTGCCGGTGGTGATGATGTCGCCCGGCTGCAGGCTCATGAACTTGCTGAGGAAGCTGACCAGGAAGGCGACGCCGAAGATCATCGTCTTCGTCGAACCGCTCTGGTAGCGCTTGCCGTCGACGTCGAGCCACATGTCGAGCGCCTGCGGATCCGGCACCTCGTCGGCGGTGACCAGCCACGGACCGATCGGTCCGAACGTGTCGGCGCTCTTGCCCTTCACCCACTGCCCGGTGCCTTCGAGCTGGAAGGCGCGCTCCGACAGGTCGTTCACCACGCAGTAGCCGGCGACGTGCTTCAGCGCGTCGGCTTCGCTGACGTACTTGGTCGGCGAGCCGATGACGACGCCCAGCTCGACCTCCCAGTCGGTCTTCTCCGAGCCGCGCGGGATGACGACGTCGTCGTCCGGGCCGATGATCGCGGAGGTCGCCTTCGAGAAGACGATCGGCTCCTTGGGGACCGCCGCCCCCGACTCCTTGGCGTGGTCGGCGTAGTTGAGGCCGATGCAGAGGAACTTGCCGACGCGGCCGACGCAGGGGCCGATGCGCGGCGTGCCCGGCACCAGCGGCAGGGACGCGGCGTCCAGGCCGCGAAGGCGAGCCAGCGCGGCCGGCAGCAGCGCCTCGCCGGCGACGTCCGGAATCACGCCGGAGAGATCACGCAGCTTCCCTTGTCCATCGAGCAGCCCGGGCTTTTCCTGGCCCGCCTGGCCATACCGCAACAACTTCACGCCTGCCTCCTGTGCCGCGACATTCGACGTCGCGCCCCAGACTCTACTCGCAGGCGGGGCCCGACTTCATCTCCCCCGCGCCCCGACCAGGGCCGGCTCGGCCCGGTAGCGGGCCGGGAACAGCCGTTTCAGCTCCTCGATCTTGGGCAGATCGTGGATGGCGATGTAGGGCTGCTCCGGGTGCCGCGTCAGGTAGTCCTGGTGGTAGGCCTCGGCGGCGTGGAACGGCTTGCCGGCTTCGATGGTGGTGACGATCGGAGCCCGGAACGTCTTGGCCGCGTTCAACTGCGCGATGTAGTCCTGGGCGACCCGGGCCTGATCGGGGCTGGTCGGGAAGATCGTCGACCGGTACTGCGGCCCGACGTCCGGGCCCTGCCGGTCCAGCTCGGTCGGGTCGTGCGCGACGGAGAAGAAGATCTGGAGCAGCGTTCCGTAGCTCACCTTCCGCGGGTCGAAGGTGATCTGGACCGCTTCGGCGTGGCCGCTGTCGCCGCGCGACACGACGCTCGTAGCGCGCGCTCTGCGCGTCCCCGCCGGCGTAGCCGGAGACGGCGCCGGAGACGCCGGCGACGCGCTGGTAGACGCCCTGGACGCCCCAGAAGCAGCCGCCGGCCAGGACCGCGACCTCGGACGTCGCCGGCCCGGGCGCCATGTCGGCCGCCGGCGCCGGCACCAGCCGGCCCTTCTCGCCCGCCCCCGCGCTGGGCGGGCTCACCGCCGCGGCGACGGCAATCCCCATCGCCACCAGCGCGATCGCCCACCCCCACAGACCGTCCCGCTTGGTGAGGTTCATCCCGTCGGTCGCCATTCCTGCCTCCGTCGATTCATACGCCCGAGCCGGTCGATCGGATGCGCCATGCGCAACAACGCCGGAATTGGTCAGTCCAAGCGGATTTCCTGGCTGGACAATATGTTCCGGGCGCTCGAAAACGTGAAAGGGCGCCTTGCCGCGAGGCGTATCGACAGTTAGAATCAATCGATACCTTTATTGCGGGGAGTGTGGATGAAACGGCTGGGGTTCTGCGCTCTCCTGTTCGGAGCGCTCGTCTCCGTCATCGCAGCGCAGTCTCGAAACGGCGGCGCTGACGGCGCCGTTGCCACGGGCTCCGCCGCGCCGGCTCGCGTGACGACCGGCCCGGCCACGCGGCCGGGCTCGGCGGTCGCGCGTGCGACCGTCACGCCGGTGGCCGCGCACGGCAAGGCGTCGGCGACCGCAGCCGCGGCGCCCGCCGCTCAGCAGGTCTTCGAGAAGTACTGCTCCGACTGCCACACCGGGGCCCGGGCCAAGGCCAACATCGACTTCGACAAGCTGACGGCGAAGATGACGCCGGAAAGCGTGGCCGAGAAGGCCGATATCTGGGACGACGTCGCGCTGATGCTCGAGAGCCGCGACATGCCGCCGCCGGACGACGCGGACGACTTCCCCACCGACGCCGAGCGCGCCAGCGCCCTGGGCTGGATCCGAACCGCGCTCGGCGAGTACGACGCCCAGTACGCCGGCGACCCCGGCCGCGTGACCGTCCGCCGGCTGACCAGCGCCGAGTACGCCTACGCCATCCACGACCTGACCGGCGTCGCCATCAAGACCGGCATCGACGCCTCGAGCGACTCGGTCGGCGGCGAGGGCTTCGCCAACTTCGGCGACGTCCAGTCGGTGCAGGACACCCAGGTCGAGCACTACCTCGACGCCGCCAAGCAGATCGCCGACCACGCCGTCATCGGCGCCGGCCCGCTCGGCTTCCACACCGACGCCGGCGAGAGCGGCCTCGAGCTGTCGGCGCTGGACCGCATCAACACGCTCTACGCGACCAAGGGCTTCCGCGTCGTCTCCGGCGAGGGCGGCCGGCCGTTCGGCTTCGAGCGCTACAGCAAGGCGCTCTACGTGGCGTGGCACTACAAGCACCGCGCCGCGCTGGGCGATCCGTCGGCGACGATCCGCGGGCTGGCCGCCAAGGAAGGCATCACCGGCCGCTTCGCCGATCACATCTGGGACGTCGTCAACCGCACCAACACCGGCTACCCCAGCGCCGACATGATCGGCGCCTGGCAGACGTTCGCGGCGCCGACCGGCGACGCCAAGGCCTCGATCGCCAAGGCCCGCGAGGATGCCGACGCCCTCACCAAGAAGCTGGTGACGTGGCCCAGCTGGTTCTTCGCCCGCGGCGACCTGGCGGCCGGCGGCGCCGGCGACGAGACGCCGCTGCTGTTCGACGACACGACGCTGGGCGTCAAGACCACGCACAGCTACAACTACGGCCTGAACCGGCGGTTCGTCCGCCCGGCTCCGGGCGAGGCGCGCCCGGCCGGCCCCTCGGTCGGTCCGGGGCCGTGGACGGTGCATCTCACGTTCGACGCGCTGCAGAAGGGCACCGGCACGCCGGTCGTCATCTACCGCAATCCGCGCGTCGCGCTGCGGACGCCGGCGACGCAGCCGCAGCCGTTCGAGCCGGTGGCCATCACCCGCCAGCGCGTGCCCGGCCCGGTGCTGAAGACGTTCCCGCTGCGCGACATCCTGCCGGCCGCCGAGATCGCCCGCCTGCAGTTCGGCGTCAGCGTCGACGGCACGACGGTCGGCCCGAACGACTTCGCCGCCACCGGGCCGCTGAAGATCGAACTGAACGTCGACCACGAGACCTACCTGGCCGAGCTGCACACCGACGTCGAGCTGGGCGCCAACCGCGACGCCGTCATCCGCGTCATGCTCAACGCCCGTCCGGACGGCCCGTCGCGGGTCGGCGGCCAGCGCGTGTTCATGGGCGATCCGGCCAGCGCCGGCTACAAGACGTTCCGGGCCGGCATCGCCGAGTTCGTGGCGATGATGCCGCCCAACTCGCACGGCGAGGCCAACCCGGCCGACCGCGATCCGGTCCCGCAGCCGTTCGACAACACCTACAACAGCCCCGAGCACGATGCCTTCGTGATCAAGGTGAAGTACCAGCGGCTCGACGACTTCTTCACCAAGAGCATGGTCGACGGCGCCGATCGGGCCGCCCTCGAGTACGCCTGGACCGACCTGTTCGGGTCGTGGCCGTACCACGATGCCTACCTGGGCATGCTGCTGGACCACTACGAGGTCAAGACCGGCAGCCGCAAGATCGGCCGACATGACGCCGGCGGCCGATCGCGGCGCTGCCCGAAGCGGCGCGGCCGCACGTCCGCAAGCTGCGCGCCCACTACGACGACGATCACGGCCAAGATGAAGGCCGGGCAGCCGGGCCACATCGACGACGTGCTGTCCTTCGCCAGCCGCGCCTGGCGGCGCCCGCTGACGGCGATCGAGCAGTCCGGCCTGCGCGGCTTCTATCGCACGTCGCGCGCGACCGGCAAGCTCTCGCACGAGGGCGCCATCCGCGCCACGCTGGCCCGCGTGCTGATGTCGCCGGCGTTCCTCTACCGGGTCGAATCGGCGCCGCGCGCCGGCGAGATCACGCTGAACGACTGGGAGATGGCCAGCCGCCTGAGCTTCTTCCTCTGGTCGTCGATCCCGGACGACGAGCTGCGCCGCGCGGCCGCCGCCAGGGAGCTGAGCGATCCGAAGAAGCTGGCCGGCCAGGTCGCGCGCATGACCGCCGATCCGAAGGCGCGCCGGCTGTCGACCGAGTTCTTCGGCCAGTGGCTCGGCTTCTACCACTTCGACGAGTATCGCGGCGTCGACTCGGGGCGCTTCCCCGAGTTCACCGACGACGTGCGCAAGGCGATGTACGAGGAATCGGTCGCCACCTTCGAGTACCTGATCCGCGAGCGCCGGCCGGTGAAGGAGATCCTCCACGCCGACTACACGTTCCTGAACAAGCCGCTGGCGAAGTTCTACGGCATCGACGAGAAGCTCGTGCCGTCCGACCAGATGCAGAAGGTCGACGGCGATGTCGAAGTTCGATCGCGGCGGCGCGCTGCGCCTCGGCACGGTGCTGACGACGACGTCGGCGCCGCTGCGCACCAGCCCGGTCAAGCGCGGCGACTGGATCCTGCGCCGCATCCTGTCCACCCCGACCCCGCCGCCGCCGCCCGACGCCGGCACGCTGCCGGCCGACGACAAGAGCTTCGAGGGCCAGACGCTGCGGCAGCGGCTGACCGCGCACAAGCGCGACGCCAAGTGCGCCTCCTGCCACCTGCGCATCGATCCGCTCGGCTTCCCGCTCGAGGGCTTCGACGCGGTCGGCCGCACGCGCACCGCCTACAACGACGGCAAGCCGGTCGACACGACCGGCGAGTTCCGCGACAAGTCGACGATCGTCGGCGCCGGCGGCCTCCTCGGCTACCTGCAGACGCAGGACGAGCAAGGTGCTGACGACGCTGTCGCGCAAGATCATCGGCTACGCGCTCGGCCGCACGCCGCTGGCCGTCCGACCGGCGGCTGATCGGCGAGATGGTCAAGGCCGGCGGCGACGCCACCTTCACCGACCTGGCGACCCGCGTGGTCACCAGCCGCCAGTTCCGCAATCGCGCCCGCGGCGCCGACGTGGCGCCTGCCCTCGTGCCGTCGCACGGACCGGAATCGCCGACCTCTTCAGGGGCCGAGAACAACCCATGAGCCATCGCCGCTCCTTCGCTCGACAACTCCCGGCGTCACTTCCTTCGCGGCGTCGGCGTCGCCCTGGCGCTGCCGTGGCTCGAGTCGATGCCCTGGCTGGCTCGCGCAGGAAGGCGCGGCGCCTGCGGCGGCCGGCGCGGCCGGCAAGGCGGCCACCGGACCGCCGCTGCGGATGGGCATCGTGTTCTTCTCGAACGGCGTCGAGCCGGCGCACTGGTGGGCCAAGGGCTCCGGCGCGACGATGGAGCTGGGCCCCGGCCTGGCGCCGATGCTGCCGCACCGCGAGGACATGGTCTTCATCCGCGGCCTGTTCAGCCAGTCCGCGCTTCGTGTCGACCAGCCCGCACCTCGGGCGCATGAACCTCCTGTCGGGCGCGCCGATCAGCCTCGACCCGAACGTGATCCGCGCCGGCACGACGATGGACCAGGTCGTCGCCAACGCCATCGGCGACAAGACGTCGATTCCGAGCCTCGTCCTCGGCGTCGAGCCGAACGAGCTGCGGCTCGAAGACGGGCTGTCGATGATCTACGGGTCGAGCCTGTCGTGGGTCACGCCGAGCAAGCCGGCGACCAAGGAGATCTACCCGTCGCGGGCCTTCGATCGCCTGGTCGGCGACGGCACCGGGCGCGCTCCTCGATCGCAGCATCCTCGACGCCGTCCGGTCCGAATCGGCCGGCCTCAAGCCGCGCGTCAGCCGCGACGATCACCACAAGCTGAACGAGTACTTCGACGGCATCCGCGACATCGAGAAGCGGATCGAGCGCGCCGGCAAGGAAGAGCGCCTCGAAGGCTGGCGCCCGACGCCTCGACAAGCCGGACATGCCGCGGCCGAAGAACGAGCTGCCGCAGAACGTCCCGGATCACATGAGGCTGATGCTCGACCTGATCGTCCTCGCCTTCCAGATGGACAAGACGCGGGTGGCGACGCTGATGCTCAACAACGACCTGTCGCAGATGAACTTCAAGTTCGTCGACGGCGTCCAGGGCGCGCTGCACCTCGACCTGACCCACAACGGGCGCGTCGCCGACAAGGAGGCGATGTACCTGAAGACCAACCAGTTCCACATCCAGCAGTTCGCCTACCTGACCGAGCGGATGAAGGCCATCAAGGAAGGCGAGACCAGCCTCCTCGACAACTCCATCCTGCTCGGCGCCTCGAGCCTCTTCGACGGCGACCTGCACGGGGCCGACCAGCTCCCGATCCTGATCACCGGCAAGGGCGGCGGCACCATCAAGGGCGGCCGGATCCTCGACTACCTGGACAAGGGCGACGACAACCGCAAGGTCTGCAGCCTGCACCTGTCGCTGATGGACCGGATGGGCGTCAAGCTGGACGGTTTCGGCGACGCGACGACGCGCCTGACCGAGCTCTGAGTGGCCGGCGCCCCGTCACAGCCGGCCCGGCGGTGCGTCGCGCGGAGCGGTCTGACCACGATCGGGCGGCCGGCGGACTATAGTGAAAGAGTGACCGAACAAGACGCACGCCGTCGTCCGCCGCCGCGGGGCCGCCCCAAAGGCGGCACCGCCGCCTCCCCACAGCAGCGAACGGGCACGCCCGCGACCGGCACGATCGTCAGGCTGCTCGTCGGGCAGGGCCACGGCTACATCCGCCTGCCGGACCGGCGCGACATCTACTTCCATCGCGGCGACGTCGCCGAAGGCACGCCCTTCAACGAGTTCGCCGTCGGCGACAAGCTGTCGTTCGAGCTGCTCGAGGACAAGTTCAGCGGGCCGCGGGCGCTGGCCGTGCGGCGCCTGGGCTGACCGGACCCAGCCGTCCGTCCCGGTCGCCACCACCATCTGCAACGAGATCCGGGACTGCGGGCGCCTGGTCGCCATCGACCACGTCGCCGAGGATCCCGTCTACCGCGACCATCACACGCCGGCGCGCTACGGGTTCCAGAGCTACCTGTCGGTGCCGATCGGCGGCGCGACGGCGCCTTCTTCGGCACGCTGTGCGCCATCGACCCGCGGCCGCGCCGGTCGCGGCCGGCGCACCGCTCAGCACTTCACGGTCGGATTCCAGTCGGCGAACAGCCCGGACGGGTTCGCCGTCCAGTTCCACACGTGCAGGTACCAGAAGCCGAGCGAGTCGGCGCGCTTCAGGTGCTGGCCCATGATCGACGGCGGCTCGGCCTTGGTCCAGGCGGTGAACGGCACCAGGAACTCGACGCCGTTCAACTGGAGCGTGCCGTCGGGTCGCTTCTCGTAGACCAGCACTTCCGGCTTCTCGACGTCGAGGATCGCGTCCCGCAGCGTCGGGTTGTTGAAATGGATGCCCATCGCGCCGTGCGCCGGGTGCTGCACGCAGTTGGTCTCCGGCACGTAGCCGGCGGCGACGGCGACGCTGGACACCTTGAGACGCTCGGTCGCGGCACGGAGGCGGGTGACGTCGCGATCGATCGCCTCGCCGAGCCCCGTCGGCAGGATCGGCGCGGCGGCGGCGGACGCGTCGGCCTGCATCGCGGTCGTCGGCGCCGGCGCCGTCGTGGGCGTCGATCGTCGCGGTCATCGCCGCGAGCACGAGCCGCGCGCGTCATCGTCATCGTCATCGTCTTCGTCGGTCTGCGATCATCGGTCTCCTCCGCACTGGCTGCGATCGCATCGTATGGAGCGGCACGACGGCGCCCTAGGTCCACTTCGACGCACGGCGCGTCAGACCACCGCGCGCGGCCGGACGGCCGCCGGCCGCGCGCTATAGTGGCGACGGCCCCCCGATGAGCGCGTTCGCCGCCCAGATCCTGGTGCGCCTCGATGCCGACGCCCCCGAGTCGCTGCAGGCGCAGCTCTGCGCCGCACTCCGGCGGGCCATCCGCGCCGGCGTGCTCCGGCCGGGCACCCGCCTGCCGTCGTCACGGGCGCTGGCCGCCGACCTCCGCATCTCGCGGACCACCGCGGTCCTGGCCTACGACCAGCTCCTGGCCGAAGGCGTCCTGGCCACGCGGGCCGGCTCCGGCACGTTCGTCGCCGTCCATCCCTGGCGAGCGCGGATCGCCGCCAGCGTCGTCCGGACGGCGGAGCGTGGCGCATCCCGCCCTGTCGCGGCGCGGCGCGGCCATGGCCTCGATGCCGACCATCGCCTGGAAGCTCGGCGGCGCGCCGCGGCCCTTCCGCCTGGGCATCGCCGGCGCTCGACCTGCTGCCGCTGCACGCCTGGACGCGGATCGCGACGCGGCGCCTGAAGGCCCTCACGCTGGCGCAGCTCGATTACCGCGATCCGGCCGGCGAGCTGCCGCTGCGCACCGCCATCGCCGAGCACGTGCGGCGCGTGCGCGGCGCGGCGTGCACGGCCGATCAGGTCATCGTCGTCGCCGGCGCCCAGCACGGGCTGGAGCTGATCTGCCGCCTGCTGCTCGACTCGGGCGACGCGGCGTGGATCGAAGAGCCGGGCTACACCGGCGCGCGCGCCGCGCTCGTGGCGGCCGGCGCCCGCATCGTCCCGGTCCCGGTGGACGGCGACGGGATCGATGTCGCCGCCGGCATCCGGCGGGCGCCGAACGCCCGCCTCGCCTACGTGACGCCGTCGCATCAGTTCCCGCTCGGCGTGTCGATGGCCCTGCCGCGGCGGCTCGCCCTGCTGGCGTGGGCGCGGCGCGCCCGCGCCTGGATCGTGGAGGACGACTACGACTGCGGCTTCCACTACGGCATCGCAGCCCATGCCCTGCCTGCAGGGGCTCGACGCCGACGGGCGGGTCATCTACGTCGGCACCTTCAGCAAGACGCTGTTCCCGGCGCTGCGCCTCGGCTACCTCGTCGTCCCGGCCGATCTCGCCGGACCGATGACCGCGGCCCGCGGCAGCGTCGGCTTCCATCCGCCGGTGCTGGAGCAGGGCGTGCTCGCCGAGTTGATGGACAGCGGCATCTTCGAGCGCCACCTGCAGCGGATGCGGCGCGAATACCAGCGCCGGCTCGCCGCCCTGTCCGAGGCGGCGGCGCGGCACGGGCGCGATCTCTTCACGCTGCGGCCGGTCACCACCGGCCTCCATGCCGTGGTCGACGTGCACGGCGTCGACGACCAGGACGCCTTCCGGGAAGCGCTGGCCCACGGCGTCGAGGTCATGCCGCTCTCCGCCTACTGCCTCGATCGGCGTCGCGCCCCGCAGCAAGGCCTGGTCCTCGGCTTCGGATCGGTGCGGCCGGAGCTGCTCGACGCCGGCATGGCGCGGCTCGCCGCGGCGATTCGCACGGCGCGCCGCCAGCAGCCGACGGCTGGCGGCGGGAGCCGGCGCCGCACCCGTTGATCCGGACGCGGCCTGGACCTGCCCGGGCCGCCGCCGCTGGGCTATACTCCGCGCCTATCCTCTGATGCGATCCGACCGCGAGCGTCATCTCGACGTCTTCGACTCGCTCGGTTATCACGTCGCGATCTACGACCGCGAGTGGCGGTGCACGTACGTCAACCGCGCCGCCGCGGCGGCCATGGGCCGATCTCCCGAGGCCATCGTCGGCCGATCGTTCGACGAGCTCTTCCAGCCTGCCGGCGGCGAGGCCGACACGCGGCAGCTGCGCGACGCCGTCGCCTCGGGCCGCCCGGTGCGCGGCGATCGCTTCGACGTCGGTCTCGAGCGCTGGTTCGAGGATCACGTGCACCCGCAGCCCGACGGCGTGCTGATGCTCTCGCGCGACGTCACGGCGGAGCGCGACGCCGACCGGCGGTCGCGGGCCGACGTCGCGGCGCGGGCCGAGGCCGAGGACGCCCTGCGGCACAGCCGCGACGTCCTCTCGCTGGCGATGCGCGGCGGGGCGATGGGCGCCTGGTCGCGCGACCTCGCGACCAACGAGGTGTGGTGGAGTCCCGAGCTGTATCACATCGTCGGTCTCCAGCCGGGCGCCTTCGGGCAGACCGATGACGCCTTCTTCGAGCTGGTCCACGACGACGACAAGGACGCCGTGCGCCGCGCCGTCGGTGACGCGGTCGCGACGCGGCACCGACTACATCGTCGACTTCCGCTTCCGCCACGCCAGCGGCGAGTGGCGCTGGATGGAAGGCCGCGGCCGCGCGACCTACGGGCCGGACGGCGGGCCGCGGTCGCTCTACGGCATCGGCATCGACGTCACCGTCCGCAAGCGGACCGAGGCCGCGCTCGAAGCCGCCCGCGACGCGGCCGAGGCCGCCAACCATCTGAAGGACCAGTTCCTCGCCAACCTGTCGCACGAGCTGCGTACGCCGCTCAACGCCATCCTCGGCTACGCCCGCCTGCTGCAGACCGACGTGATTGCGCCGGACAAGTGGCGCCAGGCCATCGCCGTGATCGAGCGCAACGCCGTGGCGCAGAACCAGCTGGTCGAAGACCTGCTCGACATGTCGCGGATCACCACCGGCATCGTGCACCTCGATCCGGCGCCGATTCCGGTGGCGTCGGTGATCCGGCAGGCACTCGACGCCGTCGGCCCTGCCGCCGAGGCCAAGCGGATCGAGATCGCCCTCGACCTCGATCCCTTCGCCGGCAGCGTCACCGCCGACGCGGCGCGCCTCCAGCAGGTGTGCTGGAACCTCCTGAACAACGCCGTCAAGTTCACCCGCCTGGGTGGCCGCGTCATGGTGCGTCTGGAGCGGACCGCCGGGGTCGTCGAGATCGCGATCAGCGACACCGGGATCGGCATCCCGGCGGAGTTCCTGCCGCACGTGTTCACGCCGTTCCGCCAGGCGGACGCGCGCTTCGGCCGCCAGTACGGCGGCCTCGGCCTCGGCCTGGCGATCTGCAAGCAGCTCGTCGAGCTGCAGGGCGGCACCATCGAGGCCACCAGTCCCGGGCAGGGCGAAGGGTCCACCTTCACGGTGCGACTGCCGGCGTGCGACGTCGCCGATACCGGCGGCGTGTCCGATGGCCGGGCTGCGGCCGAGGCGGCCGAGGCGTCGGCGACGCTGCTGCGGGACGGCGTGCTCGCCGGCGTCGACATCCTGCTCGTCGACGACGAGGCCGACACGCTGATGCTCTTCAAGACCACGCTCGAGGCGCACGGCGCGCGGGTACGGCCGGCGGCGACGGCGGCGGAAGCGCTCGGCCTCGCCGCCGAGTGGCGGCCGCGGCTCCTGGTCAGCGATCTCGGACTCCCCGGCATCGACGGCTACGCGCTGCTGCACGCCATTCGCGCCAAGACCGCGCACCGGGCGCTGGTCGCCGTCGCGGTCACCGCGTTCGCGCGGACCGACGATCGTGACCGCGCGCTCGCCGCCGGCTTCCAGGAGCACATCGCCAAGCCGGTCGATCCGGACACGCTGGTGCGCACGCTGGCCGCGGTGCTCGCCGCCGCGCCACCCGTCGACGACGTATCGGCCTCGGCCGGCGGCGCGGCTATGCTCGGGACATGAGTGATTCCCCGACGACCCCGAGTTCCGCTCGGCGATCGCCGGCCATCTCGAGTGGGCCCGTACGTGCCCTAACCGGCCGGCGGTGGCGGCACCGTCCAGGGGTCGTAGCTGCCGAAGTTCCAGACGTGGCCTTCGGGGTCCTTGCACGAGTAGGCCCGTCCGCCGTGCGCCTGATCGGCGATGTCGATGACGATGGTGGCGCCGGCCGCCTTGGCCCTTGCGTAGTGGGCGTCGACGTCACGCACGAAGAGGTAGGCGCTCTGCGAGCCGATGCCGCCGCTCTCGGCCGGTGACTGGACCAGCGAGTGGAACGCGTCGTTCCGCGCCGAGCCCAACATCACCATGCCGTTGCCGAACACGAGCTGGGCGTGGGCGATGGCGCCACTGGCGTCGGGCACGACGAGCTGCTCCTCGAAGCCGAGCGCGGTGCAGAGAAAGTCGATGGCCGCGCGTCCATCGCGATAGCGCAGCGTCGGGATCACGACGGCCGGGCCGGCGGGTGTGGTCTGCGACATGGGTCCTCCGCGCCGTGTCGTAAGCAAGCCGCGGGCCCAGCCGATCGGGCTGTGACGGAATCGGGCCGAGCGGCTGAGACAGCGGCGGGCTGCCGGCGTAGGATGCCGTCGGAGGCTTCCATGACACGCCTGCTGTTCGCGCTGCTCCTGACCGTCGCCGGGTCTGCTTCGGCGAATGCCCAGACGTCGCCAGCGCAGCCGCCGGCCCAGGCCGCGCCGCCGGCCGCCTCCACAGCGGCCCGACTGCTCGGCCGCGGAGCACCATCAGTTCGACTTCTGGCTCGGCAAGTGGAGCGTCACCGTGGCGGGCAAGCCAGCCGGCACCAGCCACATCGAGTCGGTGATGAAGGGCTGCGGCATCCTCGAACACTGGACGTCCGCCGGCGGCGGCGACGGCACCAGCCTGAACTTCTACGATCGCCGCACCAAGACGCTGGTCGCAGGCGTGGATCGATCAGGGCGGCAACGCACTCCACCTGTCGGGCACGTTCGCCGACGGCAAGATGGTGCTGGCGAGCGCGCCGCGGAAGACGGACGCCGGCGTCGACGTGCAGCGCATCACGTGGTCGAAGAACGCGGACGCGACGGTGCGGCAGGTGTGGGAATCGTCGACCGACGGCGGCACGACGTGGACGGTGGCGTTCGACGGCATCTACGCGCCGCGTCCGTAGCCGCGCGGTCCGGCTACTCGAGCAGGCGCGCCAGGATTCGCACCAGGGTCTGCTGTTCGCGGGCGCTGAGGCGATCGAGGCCTTCCGGCGGAGCGGCCATGCGCTCCATGAACGCGGCGCGCAGGCGCGCCCCCTTCGCCGTCAGCTCGATCACCTTGACGCGGCGATCGTCTTCCGACGCGACGCGCCGGACCAGCCCTTTCGACTCGAGGCGATCGACCAGGCCGGTGACGTTGGAGGCATCGCAGCACAAGCCTGTCCGCCAGCTGCCGCATCGGGATCGGCTTCTCCGGTTCGAGCAGCCGCAGCACGTGACACTGCGCCGGCGAGAGCTCGAGCTCCGCCGCCAGCGGCGAGACTTGCGTGTTCTGGGTGAAGGAGAACTTGACCAGCAGCTGCCAGGCGTCACAGGCGCAGGTGCGCTGGGGCTGGCGACGCTTCGACGGAGCCGATGGCTCGGCCGCTTCAGTCCGTCGTGGCCGACTCAGGGCTGGTCCGTCAAGTTGAACCGTTCAATATTTGACATCATCAACTATTGAGCGTATGGTCAGTTCATGGCTGCCCTACCCCTGGTTCCGCTGGACGACGCCGTGGTCTTCCCCGGCATGCCCGTCACCATTCCCGCCATCTCCGGCAACGACAGCCGGGTGCTGCTGATCCCGCGCCGCGGGGTCGGCTACGCCCGCGTCGGCGTGGTCGCCGAGGTGAGCAAGCGTCACACGATCCGCGGCACCGAGGTCATGTCGCTCGACGCCCTCTTCCGCGGCATCCCCGGCATCGCCCACGGCGATCAGGACGGCGTCCTGCGCGTCGAGGTCGACGAGCATCCCGACGTCGCGCCGCCGCAGGAGCTGACCGCCGACCTGGAGCGCGAGTACCGCGCCGTGGTCGAGGAGATCCTCGAGCTGCGCGGCGACGACGGCCGCATCAGCGCCTTCGTCCGCTCCATCACCGAGCCGGGCGCGCTGGCCGACACGGCCGGCTACTCACCCGACCTGAACAGCGCGCAGAAGCTCGAGCTGCTCGAGACGCTCGACATCGTGCAGCGCCTGTCGCTGTCGCTGAAGTTCCAGCGCGAGCGCCTGGCCGAGCTGCAGGTGCGCAAGCGCATCCGCGAAGACGTCGAGAACGGCGCCCAGAAGCAGCAGCGCGACTACTTCCTGCGCAAGCAGATGGACGCCATCCGCAAGGAGCTGGGCGAGAACGAGGCGTCGGTCGCCGAGGACTACCGCAAGAAGATCGCCGAGGCCGGCATGCCGGACGCGGCGCAGCAGCAGGCCGAGCGCGAGCTGTCGCGCTTCGAGCGGCTGGGCGACCAGAGCGCCGAGTCGTCGGTGATCCGCACCTATCTCGACTGGCTGCTGGCGGTGCCGTGGTCGAAGCGGTCCGAGGACGTCATCGATCCGCAGAAGGCGCGCGAGGTGCTCGACGCCGATCACTCCGGCCTCGACGACGTGAAGACGCGCATCACCGAGTACCTGGCGGTGCGCAAGCTGCGCAAGGATCGCGGCCTCACCGACGACACGCGCTCGGGCGCCATCCTGACGCTGGTCGGCCCTCCGGGCACCGGCAAGACCTCGATCGGCGAATCGATCGCCAAGGCGACGGGCCGCAAGTTCGTCCGCATGTCGCTCGGCGGCGTCCGCGACGAGTCGGAGATCCGCGGCCACCGGCGCACCTACATCGGCGCGCTGCCCGGGCGGCTGGTCCGCGCCCTGCGCGACGCCGGCACGATGAACCCGGTGATCCTGCTCGACGAGGTCGACAAGCTGGGGCACGACTGGCGCGGCGATCCGTCGGCGGCGCTGCTCGAGGTGCTCGATCCGGCGCAGAACCACAACTTCCAGGATCACTACCTGGACGTGCCGCTCGACCTGTCGCACGTGATGTTCATCGCCACGGCCAACGTGGCCGACAACATCCCGGGCCCGCTGCTCGACCGCATGGAAGTGATCCGCTTCGACGGCTACACGACCGACGAGAAGGTCCACATCGCCCGCGGCTACCTGTGGCCGCGGCAGGTGGAACGCAACGGCCTGCTGCCCGAGGACGTGACCATCGAGGACGGGCGGCTGCGGCAGATCGTCGCCGACTACACCCGCGAGGCCGGCGTCCGCCAGCTGGAACGCGAGCTCGGCAAGGTGCTGCGCAAGACCGCGACGCGGGTCGCGACCACCGACGAGCCGAAGCCGATCGTCATCGATCAGGCGGCGGTGAAGAAGGCGCTCGGCCGGCCGAAGTTCGAGCAGGAAGCGGCGGCGCGGACCGCGGTACCCGGCGTGGCCACCGGCCTGGCCGTGACCGGCACCGGCGGCGACGTCCTCTTCATCGAGGGTGCGGTCGATGGCCGGCAAGGGCGGCGGGCTGGTCCTCACCGGTCAGCTGGGCGACGTGATGAAGGAATCGGCGCGCATCGCCCTGACCTACGTCCGCAGCCACGCGGTGGAGCTCGGCATCGACCAGATCGCGCTTCGGCGACCGCGAGTTCCACGTGCACGTGCCGGCCGGCGCGATCCCGAAGGACGGGCCGAGCGCCGGCATCACGATGGTGACGGCGCTGGCGTCGCTGCTCACCGGGCGCACGGTGAAGAGCACCGTCGGCATGACCGGCGAGGTCACGCTGCAGGGGCGGGTGCTGCCGATCGGCGGCCTGAAGCAGAAGGTGCTGGCGGCGCACGCGGCCGGGCTCACCGAGGTGATCCTGCCGGTCCGCAACGCGCCCGATCTCGACGACGTGCCGGCCGAGGTCCGCGACCAGATGACCTTCCACCCGGTGTCGTCGGTGGACGAGGTGCTGGCGCTGGCCCTGGACGAGCCGCAGGCGGCGGCGATGGTCGCCTGACCATCGCCGCGCCGGCGATCGCCCGCTCACGGGCGTGACGTGCCACGGGCTCCGCGCGGGACGGTCGCACCTCGCGGTGGAACCGGCCGGAGCCTGTTGCTATCGCAGAAGACCCTCAGAAGCGGAGCGGCAAGCGGCTCGCACTCGGCGGACCGCTGAAATCGTCCAGCGGCGCGGCGCGTCCGGGCCGGTCGCTACTGCCACTGGAGTCCTCGGACAGCGATGTGCGCCGGCGAACTCGGCGCACTCGGCGTGGCTGACGTCCACCACCGCGACCCGACCGGCCGGTCGCTGACGGTGGCCAGGCAGCCGTAGTCGCGCTCGAAGAGCATCACCTGGCCCTCGCGATTGCGGCCGATGGCGTCGGGAGGTCCCGACGAGCCGGCGCACCTCGGACGCCGTCCAGCCGAGCAGCGAAGGCGACATCGCGCCGGGAACCCGGTGCGGACTTCGATGTACTGCCGCATCGTGAAGAACGTCATCCCGTGGCGCGCGAACAAGAGGCCGGCGCGGAAGATTCGTTCGCCGCCGTAATCCGGCGCCTCGCTCGTAAAGCACGGAAAGCGATCCTTCAGGTCCTCCATCGACGCGCTCGGCAGCACGCCGCCGAGCGTGCCGGCCGGCAAATCGAAGTCGAGATCGCTGCACTTCTCCGCCCGCGTCTCGGCTCCCGCCGCCTCCCGCCGGCGGACCAGCGCCGCGTACGGGGTGTAGTAGGCGGTGTAGGTCGCCGAGTTTCGCTCGTCGGGCGGAAAGATCTCGTCGAGCATGCGCCGATGCACCTCGATGTCGGGCGTGGCCAGGGCCGCCTCGTCCAGGCTGCGACGCCACACGGGCAGCAGGCTCGACCAGCATCCGCTCGCGGGTCTTCCCGTACTCGACCACCGCCGCGTCGTAGGCCGGCCCGCGAGCGAGCGAACCCAGCTGTGTCGCGAGGCTGGCCCGCCACTTCGGGAGATCGGACAGCGTCCCGAGCTTCTCGGTCATCGACCGCATCCGGGCCAGCTGCCCGTCGATGAACGGCGTCACGATCGCGGCGATGCGCGCGCCGTGTCGCCGCTCCGCCGCGTCGCGCTCCGCCGCCGGCAGCACCTCGAGCAGCGGCGCGTAGTCGCGCACCTCGCGATCGAGCCGCACGGCGTCGGCGATCGGTGTGCCCGCCGGCATCGTCGCCCAGGCAGCCACCGCCTTCGAGGCGATCTCCGCCCGACGCGTCACGATCGCCTTCTCGTAGTAGGCGCGCTCGCTGGGCCAGAGTGCGTGCAGCTCCTTGGTCAGGTTGACGGCGTACTCGGCCAGGCGGTGGAACGCGACGGGCGTCGGCGCGTTCGGCATCGTCGACAAGTCGGTCTCCAGCACGCGCCGCTGATCGCGGAGCTGGTGCTGGGCGCGCATCGCTTCGTTCGTCGCCAGCTCGCCGCGTCCGGTGAACGGGCCTTCGAGGACGGCGCGGAACGCCAGCAGGCGCTGGGCGACGTCCTCGGACGACGGCTGGCCGCTGAAGCCGACGAAGCGCGACGGCTTGCGCAGGTCGAGACATTTGGCGAGGACGCCGTCGTAGACGTCCTTCCGCCACTCCGGCGTGGTCTCGGGGAAGCGTCGGCCGAAGACCTGCGAGAAGTCCTCGTCGCGATAGAGCTGGACGCCACGGTTGATGGGCACCGTCGCCCAGCCGCGCGGCGACGGCGGCGCGTACTCGACGTTGACCCGGTCCACCCACTGCAGGAGCACGTCGCACTTGTCTTCGAGCCGGCGTGCGGTCTCGATGGACGGCAGACGTCGATCCGGGTAGGGCGGGGCCGGCAGCGGCTGGAGATCCTCCGACGGCGACGTCGGCCGCCCGGCGGGGCGCGCCGCGCTGGTCGGCCGCAGCGGCCACGGGCAGCGAGGTGACGAGGAGCGAGGGCGGCGGCGGTCAGTCGAGGGCAGCGCATCTGGCTCTGCAGTATCTGACAGAACCCGGCGCAGGCGTATTTGCTGTTGCATCAGCCCACCGTCGGCGTTATGTAACTCGTGGCCGGAGCGGGCCGACACACGCCGCTCGACCACGTCTGGAAAGACCTGGTGCACCATGCACGAAGGCCGCGGGGCGGCGCAGGCGCCGATCCGTATCGGTGAGTTCCTGCTCGACCCGGTCTCGGGCGAGCTGCACGGCCATCTGGGCCGTCACAGCCTGTCCGCGCAGCCGTTGAACGTCCTGCTGGCCCTGGTCGAGCGGCCCGGGCGAGCTGGTGACCCGCGACGAGCTGCGGCAGCGGCTCTGGCCCGCCGATACCTACGTCGACTTCGAGCACGGCCTGAACGCGATCGTGAAGCGGCTGCGCGACGCGCTCGGCGACTCCGCCGACACGCCGCGCTACATCGAGACGGTGCCTCGCCGCGGCTATCGTCTCGTCGCCGCCGTGGATCGCGGCCCCGTCGCGTCGGGCGGCACGCGCGCCGAACCGCCCGTGCCGTCCCGGCGAGCGGCGAGCGTCCCGCGCCGACAGTGCGACGCCGATCCGACGGCGTCGCCCCCGGCGCGTCGCGACGCTCCTCGTCCTGGCGGCTGCGCTCGATCGCGGCCCTGGCGCTCGGCGCGATGGTCTCGGTGAACCTCCGGCGCCAGGCGCAGGCGGCGTTCGTCCCGGCGCGCCCGACGGCAGCACGATTCGACACGGCTCACCTTCGGTCCCGGGCTCCAGACCGACGCCACGTGGTCGCCGGATGGACGGCGGATCGCGTTCGCGTGGGACAGGGACGGCAACTTCGACATCTTCACGCAGAGCGTCGATGGCGGCGAGCCCACCCGCCTCACGAGCACGCAGGCCAACGACACCCAGCCGGCGTGGTCGCCGGACGGGCGACGCCTGGTCTTCCGCTCGGAAGAAGAGGGCGGCGGTCTCTACACCGTGGATGCCAACGGGCGGCCCGGTCCGCCGCATCACGAGCGACGGGCTGCGGGCCGCGTGGATGCCCGACGGGCGCGACATCGTGTTTTCGGACACTCGAGTTCGCAGGCGCTCTACCTCGTGCGGGCCGACGGCGGCGAGGCGCCTCGCGAGATTCTCGAGGGCCAGCTCCCGGGAGGCGCCTGGAGCTCCTTCGCCGTCCATCCGGACGGACGGATTGGCGTCCTCGGCATCCATCCGGCGACGCGCTTCGGGTTCTACGTCGCGGATCGGGCCAACCGTCGACTCCAGGCCGTCGATACCAGCGTCGCGCTGCCGCTCGGGTGGCAGACGGCGTTCGGACAGGTGCAGTGGAATCCCGCCGGCACGGCGCTGTTCGTCGAAGCCATCGCCGACGGCGTGCCGGCCATCTGGCGCGTGCCCGTCGATCCCGTGACGCTGGCGTGGCAGCAACCCGTCCGCTTGACGACCGCGCTGGCGAGCGCCGACAGCGCGGCGATCTCGCCGGACGGCAGCCGGCTCGCCTTCACGAGAGCCGACTCCACCACGCGGGCCTGGCTGTTCCCGTTCGACGCCGACGCCGGACGATCGCCTGGCAGATGGCCGCGCCGTCACCGACGAAGACGCGTCGGTCGTCTCGCTGGCGCTCTCGGCCGACGGATCGGTGCTCTTCTTTGCTGAGCGTCAGCCAGGACGCGATGCCTGGCGCATGCTGAGCACTCACCTCGACACCGGCCTGACGACGGTGATCAGCGAGGGACCGGCCGCCGACGCCCCGTCATCCCGTCACGCGACGGCCGAACCTCGGCCTACAAGCTCCAGCGGCCCGTCACCGACGCCATGACTGGCGGGACTGGCGACCTCGAGTACGCGGTCGCGGTGCGCGACCTCGACGGCAGGGAACGGCTGGTGGCCTCATGGCGGCGGCAGGCGTCTTCCTCCCGTCCGACTGGAGCCACGAGGACCGCGTGCTGGGCACGATGATGGAGAGCGCCTACACCGGCGCGAGTCCCCTGGTCGAATGGCCGATCGGGTCGTCGGCGACCGCGGAGCCCAGCCGCGTCCTGCTGGACGCGCCGATGAAGCAGTTCTGGCAGGGCCGCTACTCGCCGGATGCGCGCTGGGTCAGCTTCGTCGTGGTGACCCTCGGGCCTGCCGGGGAGAGCCCGTCCTCGAGCTGGGGATCGCATCGGCGCGCAGCGAACGGGCGACGACCTGGTCGCCGAGCCGCCGCCGATCACGCGCCGGCCGGACAAGCCGCGCTGGTCGCCAGACGGCAGGACCCTCTACTTCCTCTCCCCGGCCCCGGCCGGCGTCTTCAACCTGTGGGGCGTGCATGTCGACCCGACAGGTCGGCGCTCAGGTGGGAGCGCCCTTTCAAGTGACCCGTTTCGACTCGCCGCGCTGGCACGTGGATCCGGACATGGGCGGTTCCTGCGAGATTGGCATCGCCAAGGGTCGGCTCGTGCTGCCCATGCGTACCGTCACCGGCAGTATCTGGATGATGTCCGCCGGAATCTCCTGACATCCGCCGCCCATCTCGATCTCACCGACATCTCACCGTCCTGGCATTGAGGTAACACCGGCCCGGCGGCACCGTGGCCCATGCCACACGCTGCCCTCCGCGCCACGTCATTCATCGCAGCCACCGGTCTCGTCCTCGCCGTGAGCCGTCCCGGGCGCGGACGCGCAGGCTCCCGCGGAGCCCGAAGCGCGGCGTGCTCGAACGGGCCACGCGGCTGCTGCCGGGTCCGCCTCGACGTCCCCGTCCGGCTCATCGATCCGGAGCTCGCCGCGGACCCGGAGGCGATCCGGCGCCTCGACGCCTTCATCGTGCGGGAAGCCGACGGCGGACTCCGGCGCGTCATCTATCTCAACCGCCGGGCCGTGATCGTCGAGCGGGCGCTGGTCGGAACCGACCTCGACGTCGCCATCCTCGCTGCCGTCATCCATCACGAGCGTGAGCACCTGCGTGGCGCTGCCGAGCCCGAGGCGCGACGGTCCGAGCGGGAGTTCTTCCACAGCCTGATCCTGGCCGGACATGTGCCGTCCGACCAAGGGCTGCGCCACCTCGCCGATCTGCGGCAGCACCAGCCGCCCGCATTCGGCCGAGGTCGCTGACGCCGTCCGCGTTACGGTGGCGATGGGCGGTGTACATGACATGGGGGCGCACGTGCGCCCCCATGTCCCTTGCCGCCAGCCAGGGAAGGCTGGCGCCGACCGACTAGAAGTCGAACTTCACGCCGAGCTGAATCTGCCGCGCCGGCGTCGCCAGCCCGGTGATGGTGCCGAAGTTGGTCGTTCGACACGTTGCTGTTCGGCGCGCCGAAGTTCGTCTTGTTCAGCACGTTGAACGCCTCGACGCGGAACTCGAGGCGGCTCTTGCCGACCAGCGCGAACGCCCTTGTGCAGCCCGAGGTCGAGGACGTAGAGCGCCGGCCCGCGCGCCACGTTGCGCGGCGCGTTGCCGAACGGCTGCGTCACGTCGGTCGGGACCGTGACGTTGGCCGTGTTGAACCAGTTGGTGATGCTCTGCTCGCCGTCGGGCGCGTAGACGTCGCCCGACAGGTTCGGCCGGTAGGTCGGCGCGCGTGCTCACGTTGAAGGCCGACGCCGGCGATGTAGGTCAGGTTGACCGGCAGGCCGCTCGCCATCGTGTTGATCGCGGTCAGCCGCCAGCCGCCGAGCACGCCCTCGAGCGCCGCCGGCAGGATCGTGCGCCCAGCGCCGATCGCGGCCGAACGGCAGCTCCCACACCACCGTCGTCGTGTTGTTCAGCGGCTGGTTGTAGCCGGACAGGCCGAAGTCGCCGTCGACGTCGGCGAAGTTGACGCGGCTGTTGTCGCCGTTGGCGGTCTCGAGATGGCCCGAGGCGTTGTCGCGCGCCCGCGACCAGGTGAACGAGTTGAGCAGGTAGAGGCCGCGCGTTGTAGCGGCGCTCGACCTTGACCTGCAGCGCGCGGTAGTCGCCCTTGCCGCCGTCGAAGGCCGCCTGGATGAACTGGTAGCCCTGGATCGGCCGGCGGGCCTGCAGCGGCGACGTTCTGGCCGGCGCGCGTTCGGCCGGGCCTGGTTGAAGTCGGCCGAGGATCATCAGGTTGCGGCTGCGGTTGCCGACGTAGGCGACGTCGACGACGAACTGGCTCCCCAGCTCCCGCTGGAACGTGACGTGCCAGCTCTGGATGTTGCCGGTCTTGTTGTCGGGCGGGATGTAGTTGACGCGGCCGTTGATCGGGTTGAAGTTGGCCGGCACGTTCAGGCCGTCCGGGTAGCCCGGCCTGGGTCGGGCGGAAGCAGGTCGTCGGCGCCTGGTTCCGCGCGCAGATGCCCTGCGACGGCTGCTGCGTGATCGTGATCGGCACCACGTGCGGGCCGTTGAACGACAGCAGGTTCTCGCCGCCGAGCCGGTTGAACTGCACGTAGCTCGTGCCGTAGGCCGCGCGGATGCACCGTCTTCTCGTTCAGGCTGTAGGCCGCGCCGACGCGCGGCGCGAAGTTGTTCTTGTCGAGATTGACGAGCGCGCGATCGTAGATCGAGCCGTCGCGCGCCTGGATCAGCGTGTTGGTCGCCGGATCGAAGTTGGTCAGGTAGTTGTCCGTCCTCCCACTGCGGCGTCCCGAGCTCGTAGCGCAGGCCGAGGTTCACCGTCAGCGTCGGCGTCGACCCGCCAGTCGTCCTGCAGGTAGCCGAAGTGCATCCGCTGCCGCAGCTGGAAGACGAACGGGTTGACCAGGTCGTACTGGTTGCGCGCGCCGAACAGGAAGTCGGCGAGGTTGTAGGTCGCGGGGTCGGCGGCCGCGCCGGCCGGCCGGCTGAACTGGCCGCCGTAGGTGTCCGAGCCGTACTTCGGATGGACGTCGTCGACGGCGGTGTTGATGCGCTGGTACTCGTAGCCGGTCTTCAGCGTGTGGCTGCCGACGATCGTCGAGTAGTTGACGCGCCAGTCCTGGACCAGCGGATCCTGGAACTGCGGGTTGCTGTTCTGGCGGCCCCAGGCCGTCCAGCCGCTCACCGACTGCTGGGTGAGGCCGCCGGCGAAGACCGTCGTCGGTCGGCAGGCCGGTGATGCCGTAGCGCTCGAGCATGTTCGGGCGAGCCGGTGCCGAGCGCGGTCTTGCCGGCCTTGGTGCGCGACAGGCCGAACGCGCACTTCGAGCAGCGAGCGGGCCGACAGCGTGCGCGTGACGCCGATCGCGAGCTGCTGGTTGAGCACCTCGACGAAGGCGTTGGACGGGCTGCTCGTCTCGCCGGGGATCGGCGGCGGCTCGAAGTTGTTCACCTTGCGGTGGCTGAAGCGGACGAAGCCGCTGGTCTGGCTGCCGAACTGCTGGTCGACCTTGACGTCGACCTTGTCGTTGTCGTCCTTGCGCTCCGGCAGGCTGTCGAAGTTGTTCGAGACGCCGGCCCGCGTCGGCGCCGGCAGGCCGTCCAGCACGCTGCGGGCGAACGGCGTGATCGCCGAGGCCGGGATGACGCCGTCGGCGTAGACGGCGCCGGTCAGCGGGTTGGTGATCGGGCGTGCCCATGATGGCCCTGGCGCTGGGCCATGGTCGGGATGCTGGCGAACGTGACGGTGCTCGAGGTCTGCCGGAAGCCTTCGTAGTTGACGAAGAAGAAGGCGCGGTTGCGGACGATCGGGCCGCCGAAGACGCCGCCGTACTGGTTGCGGCTCAACTTCGGCTTCACGCCGGACGACGGCTTGAAGAAGCCGGTCGCGTTGAGCGAGGTGTTGCGGTTGAACTCCCACACCGTGCCGTGGAAGGCGTTGGTGCCGCTGCGGAACGTGGCGTTGATGACCGCGCCGCCGGCGCGCCCGAACTCGGCGCTGAAGTTGTTGGTCTGGACCTTGAACTCCTCGACCGCGTCGGGCGAGACCTGGACGACCTGGTTCGAGAAGCCCTGGTTGCTGGTGCCGTAGGAGTTGTTGTCGACGCCGTCGAGGATGAAGTTGTTGAGCGAGCTGCGCATCCCGTTGACGTTGAACGAGGCGTCGCGCGAGCTGCTGATCGACGACTGGCGCACGCCGGGGCTGAGCAGCGCGAGGTCGGCGTAGGCGCGGCCGTTCAGCGGCAGGTTGACGATCTGCTCGCGGCCGATGACCTGGCCGCGATCGCTCGACTCGCTCTCGAGCATGCGCGCGCCGGTCACTTCGATCGTCTCGCCGATGCCGCCGACCTTCATGGTGAGGTCGACGCGCTGCCGGGCGTTGACGGTGACGGTCACGGACGGGCACGACCGCTTTCGAGAACCCTTGGATCTCGGCTTCGATCCGATAGGTGCCGACGCGGACGTTGAGGAACTGGTAGGCCCCGCTCGCCTCGCTGACGGCGGTCGCGACGATCCCCGTCGCCAGGTTGGTCAGGGTGACGGTGGCGCCGGGGACGGCGGCGCCCTGTTCGTCGGTCACGTTGCCGAGGACGGTGGCGGCGTCGAACTGGGCGCGAGCGGTGGAGGGGAGCAGCAGTACAAGGCCAAGAAGCCAGACCGGCAGCAGCCGGCGCGCAAACGTAGACATGAGTCCTCTCAAGACAAGGGACGAGTGGAAGGCGTCCACTGTAGTGCGAATTCGCCCTCGCCGGCGCGACGATATCTCGCCGGTGTGAACCGCGAGTGACGGGCGCCGCGCGGCGTGGTCCGACCACCCGGGCGGCCGAGCGGTCAGCGGGCCGGCGCGCGATCAGCTTCGCCTGGCGCAGGAACGAGACCAGCTGCGTCGTCCACTCCTGCTGCGACTGCCCGGCCCGCTCCGGCCGCACGCCGAAGCCGTGGCCGACGTTCGCGTACATGTGCAGTTCCGCCTGCACGCCGGCCTTCTTGAACCGCAGGTAGGCCTCGGCCAGGCCGGTGGAGATGTCGGGACGATCGTCGAAGCCGGCGGCGAGGAACGCCGGCGGCGAGCCGGGCACCGGCTGAATCAACTGGCTCTTGCCGGGATAAATCAGGACCTGAAAGTCGGGACGCGAACTAACTCGCTCGACAGGATCGGCGGCGTCCGCCTTGCCGGCGTCGTTCCGCAGCGCCACCAGCTGCGCCAGCTCGCCGCCGGCCGAGAACCCTCCGGCGCCGATCTTCGCAGGATCGACGCCCCACTCGGCGGCCCGGCTGCGCACGGTCCGAATCGCGCGCTGCATGTCGGCCAGGCCTTCCACGTCGAACGTGTAGCCCGACGTCTGCAGGCGGTTCTTCAACACGAAGACGGCGATGCCGCGCTCGTTCAGCGCCAGGGCCGGGTTCACCCCCTCGTGCATGATCCACAGGCTGCGGTGTCCGCCGCCGGGCGCCAGCACGATGCCGACGCCCGTGGCGCATCTCCTGCCGCGGCAGGAACGCGATGATCGACGGGTTGTGCACGTTCAGCACCGTCTCGCCGTCGATCTGTTCCGGCTCGCCCTTGCGTGCCTCGGAGCCTGGCGCGCCGTTCGGCCACAGCACGATGGTGGGGCGCCCCGGCGGAATGACGACGGCCGGCGGCTTCGGGGCGGCGGGCGCAGTGGCCTGTGGGGCTGATGCGGCCGCGGGCGGCCGCGGCGCGGGTGCGGGCGGGGTCTGCGCGGCGGCGACGGACGGCCAGGCGCAGGCGACGGCCAGCGCCAACGTTGCGAACTCGGGTCGTCTCACGATCGGACTCCTTCCGCCGGTTCGGCGGCGACGGGCTGGCGGGGCAGCGTCACCTCGAGCGCGGTGACGCCGTTGCCCGATCGGGCGGTCACGTCGCCGCCGTGCGCCTGCGCGATCTGCTGGGTGATGTAGAGCCCGAGGCCGAGGCCGCCCTCGTGCCCGCGGCCCGGGCCGCGGGAGAAGGCCTCGAACAGGTGCGGCAGGACCTCGAGCGCGATCTCGCCGGCGTTCTCGACCGCGATCACCACGACGGCCGGCGCCGTGCCGTCCAGCCGCACGACGACGGGCTCGCCCTGCCGTACCGTGCTGCAGCGCGTTGCCGATCAGGTTCGACAGCACCTGCGCCAGCCGCTCGGGGTCGGCCTGGCAGGTCAGCGGGCCGGCCGACTCGACGACGATGCGCGTCTCGGGCTGGGCGCCCTGGTACTCGACGACGACCCGCTGCGCCGTCGCCGCCAGGTCGATCGGCGGCGAGGCCGGATCGGGATGCCGCCGCCGAGCCGGCCGCGGGCGAGGTCGAGCATGTCGTCGATCATCCGCGCCATGCGCTTGCCGCTGTCGCAGCATCTGCCGCGCCGTGCGCCGCACCGCGTCGGATCGTCCGGCCACGCGCTCGCAGCAGGTGCGACGCCGGTGACGATCGCGTCGAGCGGGATTGCGCAGGTCGTGGCCGAGCACGGCGGTGAACATCTCGTTCAGGCGCAGCGTCTCGGTGCGCTCGCGCAGCTCGCCGCGCCAGCTGCTGCTTCTGGCGGTGCAGCTCGAAGAACACGTCGCGCCTTGCTGCGCAGGATGTGCGGCTCGATCGGCTTGTAGCAGGAAGTCGACCGCGCCGCGTCTCGTAGCCCTTGAAGATGCGCGTGCGGCTCGCGGCCGCCGGCGGTGACGAAGATGATCGGCACGTGCGCGCGTGCGCTCGCTGCCGCGCATCAGCTCGGCGAGCTCGAAGCCGTCCATCTCCGGCATCTGCACGTCGAGCAGCGCCAGCGCGACGTCGTGCTCGAGCAGCAGCTCGAGCGCCTCGGCGCCCGGAGCGCGCCGTCAGCACCTCGACGTCCGTCGCGGCGCAGCAGCGCCGACAGCGCGAGCAGGTTCTCCTCGAGGTCGTCGACGAGCAGGCACTTGGTAATCGGCGGCTTCCGACGTTCATCGCGTGCATCGCTACGGCGTCGCCCGCGAGCGCAGTCCGCGCAAGCAGCGTCGGCGATCGTCCGGCAGCGGCAGCACGAGGTCGGCGCCGGCCCGCGCGCGAGCGCCGCGTCCGGCATGGCCGGCGCCTGCGCCGTCGTCCGGGTCCTGCACGCACGCGTCAGCCCGCCGCGCGCGCCGCACCGCCGCGCAGGCCCGGCGGCGCCGTCGTCGTTGGCGCCGGTCAGCACGATGCCGAGCAGCCGCGGCCCGTAGGCGTCGGCGGCCGACTCGAACAGCACGTCGATCGACGGGCGCGAGATAGTGCACCGGCGCGTCGGCGCGACAGCGCGAGCGGCGGGCCGTCGTCGACCAGCAGGTGGTAGTCGGGCGGCGCGAAGTAGACGGTGCCGGGCGCGACCGGCTCCTTGTCGCTCGGCCTCGCGCACCGGCAGCGCGCAGCTGCGGCGCGAAGATGTCGGCCAGCAGGCTCGGCCGCTCGCGCGGCAGGTGCAGCACGACGAAGACCGGCGGCGCGCAAGCCGGCCGGCAGCGCCGGCAGCAGCGCCGACAGCGCCTCGACGCCGCCGGCGGAGGCGCCGATCACGACGGCGTCGATGCGATCCGTGCAGCGCCGCGGCGCTGCTCATGCGTCGTCCCGTTTCTGGAAGATGCGGTCCTCGCGCGCCACGCTCGGCGAACGCGTCGGCGTGGGCCGAGAAGCGCAGCGACTCCTTCGAGCCGAGGCCGAGGAAGCCGCGTGCGGCACAAGCGAGTCGCGGAACAGCCCGAGGGCGCGGTCCTGCAGCGCGCGGTTGAAGTAGATCAGCACGTTGCGGCAGGACACCAGCTGCACCTCGGCGAACACGCTGTCGGTGGCCAGGCTGTGGTCGGAGAAGACGATGTGCGGCTTGCAGGCGACGTGTCGAAGACGGCGCCGCCGTAGGCCGCGGTGTAGTAGTCGGACAGCGAGCGCGCTGCCGCCGGACTGCGCGGTGGTTCTCGCGTGAAGCCGGCGATGCGGTCGAGCGTCGTAGACGCCCGCCTCGCGCCTTGTCGCAGCGCCTGCGGGTTGATGTCGGTGGCGTAGATCAGCGTGCGCGTCGAGCAGGCCTTCCTCGCGCAGCAGGATCGCGAGCGAGTAGACCTCCTCGCCGGTGCTGCAGCCGGCGACCCAGATCTTCAGCGACGGATAGGTGCGCAGCAGCGGCACGACCTGCTCGCGCAGCGCGCAGGAAGTAGGCCGGGTCGCGGAACATCTCGCTGACCTGCACGGTGAGGTACTGCAGCAGCTGCGGCGAACACGCTCGGGCTCGTGCAGCACGCGGTCCTGCAGCTGCGAGACGCGTCGCGCAGCCGAAGCTGCGCCAGCGCCGTGGCGCAGCGCGGCGCTTCAGCGAGGCGCGCGCGTAGCCGCGGAAGTCGTAGTGGTAGCTGCAGGTAGATCGCCTCGAGCAGCAGCCGCAGCTCGATGTCGACAGTCGCGCGGCGGTCACGATCGCGCTCCACTTCGGCATCCAGACGCGCACCAGCGAGAGCAGCTTCTCGACGTCGAGCGGCTTGGCGATGTAGTCGTTGGCGCCGGCGGCGAGGCACTGCTCCTGGTCGTCCTTCATCGCCTTGGCGGTCAGCGCGATGATCGGCAGCTTCTGCCAGCGCGGGTCGCTTGCGGATCTCGCGCATCGCGGTCGAGGCCGTCCATCTCCGGCATCATCATGTCCATCAGCACCAGGTCGATGCGGCCGTCGGGCGTCGCTGCGCGCTCGAGCGCGTCGAGCGCCTCGCGGCCGTTGCGCGCGATCTCGACCGTCGCGCCCTTGCGGCTCGAGCACGCTGGTCAGCGCGAAGATGTTGCGCACGTCGTCCTCGACGACCAGGATGCGCGCGGCCCTCGAAGCGCCGCGTCGCGGTCGCGCGCCGGCTTGCAGCATGCGCTGGCGCTCGGGCGGCAGCGTCGGCCTCGACCTGGTGCAGGAACAGCGTCACCTCGTCGAGCAGGCGCTCGGGCGAGCGCGCGTCCTTGATGATGATCGACTCGCGAGTAGCGGCGCAGCCGCTGCTCCTCGTCGCGCGTGAGCGACGCGGCCGGTGTAGACGATGACCGGCGGGAACGAGACGCTCGTCCTGCGCCGCCATGCTGCTCGAGCAGCTCGTAGCCGCTGCAGGTCGGGCAGGTTGCAGGTCGATGACCATGCAGTCGAAGGTCGTCGCCGCGCAGCTGCGCCAGCGCGTCGCGCGCCGGTGCCGACGGCGGTGATCTCGACGTCGTCGTCGGCCGAGCAGCTGGCGCGATGCTCTCGCGCTGCCGCGCGTCGTCCTCGACCACCAGCACGCGCGCGAGCGCTTCTGCGAGAGCTTCGCTTCGAGCCGGCGGAACGCCGTCGACCAGCTCGTCGCGCGTGACCGGCTTCAGCGCGTAGCCGACCGCGCCGCAGCTCGCAGCGCCGTCTGCGACGTGGTCCGCGACCGAGACGACGTGCACCGGGATGTGGCGCGTCGCGCGGATCGCGCTTCAGCCGGTCGAGCACGCGCGAGGCCGGAGTGGTCGGGCAGGCTGCACGTCGAGCAGGATGCGCGCTCGGGCGCGATGCGGCGCGCCAGCGCCAGCCGCCTCGTCGGCGGTCGTGCGCGACGCAGGCAGTGGAAGCCGAGCTCGTGCGCCAGGTCGCGCAGGATGCGCGGCGAAGCGCAGGTCGTCCTCGATGACCAGGACCAGCGCGCGCCGGCGTGCCAGCGCTGGTCGCGGTCGTCGTCGACGTCGGCGCGGCCGCGGCCGGCGGCGCGGCCGGCGGCGCCGCGCGGCCGGGCGCCGGCGCCGGTGCGGCGGCGGCGCTGGCGCGACGCGCGGCGGCGCGCGCCGGCGCCTCGGCCGGGCTGCGGCTTGCGGTACGTCGCGGCAGCGTCGAGCGTGAAGGTGCTGCCCTGCCCGGGCGCGCTGCTCGAGCCGCGATGTCGCCGCCGAGCAGGCGCGCGAGGTCGCGCGAGATCGACAGGCCGAGGCCGGTGCCGCCGTACTTGCGGCTGCGTGCTGCCGTCGGCCTGGCGGAACGCCTCGAAGATCACGTCCTGCTGGTGCTCGGCGCGATGCCGATGCCGGTGTCGCGCACGGCGAAGGCGACGCGGCCGTCGCCGCGCCGCGGCGACCTGCAGCGCCACCTCGCCGCGCTCGGTGAACTTGAGCGCGTTCGACAGCAGGTTCTTCAGGATCTGCTCGAGCCGCTGGCGCGTCGGTGCTCGATGCTGCGCCGGCGCGCCGGGCGCGACGTCGACGCGCGAAGCGCCAGCCGCTTCTGCGCGCGCCAGCGGCTCGAAGGTGCTGCGACAGCGCCGTCGACGATGCGCGCCGAGCGGCACCGGCTTCGGGCACGCACGTCGACCTTGCCGGCCTCGATCTTCGACAGGTCGAGGATGTCGTTGATCAGCGCGAGCAGGTCGTTGCCGGCCGACGTGGATCGTCTGCGGCGAACTTGCACCTGCTCGTCGGTCGAGGTTGCCGTCGCGTGTTGTCGGCCAGCAGCTTGGCCAGGATCAGCGAGCTGTTGAGCGGCGTGCGCAGCTCGTGGCGACATGTTGGCCAGGAACTCGGTCTTGTACCGGCTGGCGCGCTCGCAGCTCGCTCGGCGCTTGCTCGTCAGCGTCGCCTGCGCGCGCGAGCAGCTCGTCGCTTCTGCTGCTCGAGCAGCTGCGTCTGCTCCTCGAGCTGCGCGTTGGTCTGCTCGAGCTCGGCCTGCTGCGTTCTCGAGCCGCGCCTGCGACTCGCTGCAGCGCGCGGCCCTGCTCCTCGAGCTCCTCGTTGGTGACGCGCAGCTCCTCCTGCTGCGTCTGCAGCTCCTCGGCCTGCCGCTGCGTCTCCTCGAGCAGCTCCTCGAGCTGCGGTGCGGTCCTTGGCGCCGCGCACCGCGACGCCGAGCGACCTCGGAGGCGCGGGCCAGCAGCTCGCGCTCGGCCGGCGTCACCGTCGCGGAAGAAGCCGAGCTCGATCACCGCCTGCACGACGCCGTCGACGCTGGCCGGCGCGAGCAGCAGCTGCGTGCGGCGTCGCCGCGGCCGAGGCTGGACGACGACCGGCAGGTAGCCGGCCGGGCACGTCGGTGACGTGCAGCGGCGCGGTTGCTTGCGCGCGCTTGGCCGAGCAGGCCGTCGCCGGCGCCGGACGCGTCCGCCGGCGCGTCGGCGGCCAGCGCCGTAGCCGGCGAAGCGGCGGAAGCGGCCGTCGCCTTCGGCGAGGTAGACGGCGCCGACCTGCGCGTCGAGGTAGCTCGGCGAGGAAGCTCGAGCACGTGCTCGCCGAGCGCCTCGAGGCGCTGCTCGCCCTGGAGCCGCGTGCCCAGCGCGGTCTGGCCGGTGCGCAGCCAGCATCTGCGTCTCGCGGGCGCGGTGGTCGCGCGACAGCAGCGAGCGCGGCCATGACGATCAGCACGACGAGCAGCGCCGACCCGCCCCAGGTGACCCGGTTCGAGGACGACACGGCCTGCCTGCCAGTCGTCCTGGCGCGTGCGCCTGCTCGCGCCGCTCCTCGCGCCTCCATCGCGGCGACCGGCGACGCGGATGCGCTCCATCGCCGCCTGGCCTTCGATCGGTGCGGACCATGCGCGATCGCGCCGCGCGGTGTCGCCGGCGCGATACAGCGCGATGGTCCGGTCGAGCTCGTCGAGCTTCTCGCGCGGCCAGCGGCGCCAGCGCCTCGAGCCGGCCGGCCTGCGGTCGATCCGGCCGGGAAGCTCCGGCGCAGCGTCTCGAGCGTCGCCGGCAGCGTCGGCTCGGGCGCCGGCGTACGGGCGCGAGGTAGCGCTCCTCGCCGGTGAGCAGGAAGCCGCGCTGGCTGGTCTCGGCGTCGCGCAGCGCGGTCATCACCGCGGTCACGCGCTCGATGCGTGGCCTCGGCCTGGCGCAGGCGCGTCGGCCGCCTCCTCGCGCGCCTCGAGGGCCCGATAGGTGAACAGGGCGATCAGCGCGACGGTGACGGTGGCGACGACCAGCCCGGCGAGCGTCCGGACGGGCAGGGCGCGATCGGTGAAGGGGAGGAATCGTGGATCGCAAGGGGCTGCGCCGTCGATCGACAGGTCATTCTAGTGCGGCGATCGAGCGCGGCGAAGGAAACGTGCGGTCCGCTCGCCGCGGCAGACTTGCCCGACGGCCGCGCTGCGCATGAACGGAATCGCTACACGCGACGGGCCAGCCGGCGCGTGGTGACCGTGCTAGCGATGCGGCGGGCAGGAAGCGGCGCAGCGTGGCGTCCAGTTCCTCGCGGCGCAGCGGCTTGGTGAGGTAGTCGTCCATGCCGGCCCGCAGCACGCGCTCGCGATAGCCGGCGATGGCGTGCGCGGTCAGGGCGATCACCGGCACGCGCGCGGTCGCCGCGCTCGGCGTCGCGCAGCCGGCGGGTCGCCTCGTAGCCGTCCATCACCGGCATCTCGATGTCCATCAGGATCGCCGCCGGCGACGACGCGGCGGCGCGGGTCAGCGCCTCGCGGCCGTTCTCCGCTTCGATCACGCGGTAGCCGAGCCGGGCGAGCTGATGATGCGCGACCCGGCGGTTGATGACGTTGTCGTCGACGACCAGGACGAGCGGCGCATCGGCCGTGGCGGCCGTGGTCCGCGTGGCCGTCACCATCGGCCGCGGGCCGCCGATCGCCGTCGAGCAGCGCGCTCGACGAGCCCGGCAGCGACACCTGGCCGGCCAGCCGCAGCCGCTCGAGCATGTCGTCGGTGACGAACGCCCCCCACTCGACCAGCACGACGACGCGGGTCGAGGCGTGCGCCTCGGCGATCGCCGATGCCAGGCGCAGGCCGTCGCCGGCCGTGTCGCGCACCACCAGCGCGGCATCGAACGGCCGCGCCGCCTGCGCGCTGGCCATGGCCACGCGCGCGGCCGGGGCGCCGCCGCAGCCGACGACGTCGGCGCCGACGGCCTCGAGATGGCGGACGAGCGCCTCGCGGCGGCGGGCGTGCGGATCGACGAGCAGGAGGCGCCGGCCGGCCAGGGCCGGCGGCCGGCGCGACGTGCGCCGGGCAGCGCAGCTCCAGCTCGAGCCGGAACGTGCTGCCGAAGCCGAGCGTCGAGTCGACGCCGATCCGGCCGCCCATCAGCGCGACGATGCGGGCGCTGATCGCCAGGCCCAGGCCGGTGCCGCCGTACTGCCGGGCGACCGACGCGTCGGCCTGGCTGAACGGCTTGAACAGCCGCTCGATCGCGTCGGGGGCGATGCCGACGCCGGTGTCGCGCACCGCGATCGTCAGGGCGCACGGTCTCGGCGGTGCGCCCGTGCACCGTCGACGCTGACTTCGACCTCGCCCTTGCTGGTGAACTTGACCGCGTTGCCGAGCAGGTTCATCAGCACCTGGCGCAGCCGGGTCGGGATCGCCGACGACCTGGCGCCGGCACGTCGGGATCGATGTCGACGATGAAGACCAGGCGCTGCTCCTGGCCGCGCGCCGCGATCAGCTCGACGGCCTGCTCGACCAGCCCGCGCAGCTCGAACGGCGTCGACTCGAGGTCCATCCGGCCGGCCTCGATCTTCGAGTAGTCGAGGATGTCGTTGAGGATCGACAGCAGCGACTCGCCGGAGGTCTTGATCACCTCGACGAAGCGGCGCTGCTGCTCGCCGAGCGGCATCTCGAGCAGCAGGTCGGTCATGCCCAGCACGCCGTTCATCGGCGTGCGGATCTCGTGGCTCATCGTCGCCAGGAAGGCGCTCTTGGCCTGGTCGGCCTGCCGCGCCTCGCCTTCGGCCCGCTCCAGGTCGGCGACCATCGTCGACGTCTCGCGCTCGGCGAGCGTCCGCGTCCGCAGGAACGTGCCGACGATCAGGCCCAGCGTGACGAAGATCAGGACGATGTCGAAGATGCTCTGCGTCTCGCATGAACGCTTCCGGGATGGCCATGGAGACGCGGAAGGGCCCGATGCCGTCGAAGCGACATCGTCAGGGTCGCGATCAGGGTCAGCGGGCCCCAGATCGCGAGGCAGCGCACGCCGCCGAGCAGCCCGGCGATGAGCGGCACCACGTAGACCCAGGCGTAGCCGGCCTGGGTGATGCCGCCCGACCCGTAGCTGGTGCTGATGATGACCAGGAAGAGCGACCCGGTGGCGAAGTGGGCCGACATGGCCAGGTCGCCGCGCAGCGCGAAGACCGGGGCGATCGCGCCGATCACCATGCAGCCGACGACGATCCACGCGAACCCGTGCAGACCGTAGCCGAAATAGGCCACGGTGTAGGCCAGGCCGGCCAACTCCAGGAGTCCCGAACAGATCAGATGCTGACGGAGGCGCTCCCGGTCCGCGACGGCCCGCTCGGTGCCCGTGGATTCCCGAGGCTGCACACCCGCCGGCGGCCGGACGGCCGCGTGGGGCAGAGACACTACACCTGGGCAATCGACCGCGGCGCGGGCGGCTTGAACCGCCGGCCGGCGGTCGCGCTACCCGGCGGCAGATCGGCAGCGGCGGCGGATCCTGGCCGATGAACCGGCGGACCGAGGTGAGCAGGGCCTCGGTGGTCGAGGGCTTCGACAGCACGCCGTCGAAGACGCTCTTCAGGGGCCCGTCGTAGAACGACGGCCACGCGGTGTAGGCGACGACGCGGATGTGGCGGGTCGAGGGGCTCGCCTTGAGGAGCCGCGCCGTCTCGATGCCGTCGAGCACCGGCATGCTGACCCCCATGACGGCGACGGCCGGCTTGACGTAGTGCGCGGCCATCAGCGCCTCGAGGCCGTTGGCGACGGTGAAGGCGCCGAAGCCGGCCTGCTCCAGCGTGCGCGCCGCGGCTTCGCGATGCTCGAGCGAGTCGTCGGCGATCAGCACGCGAGCCCGCGCCGAGCCGGGCGCGGTCGTCTTCCGGCGGCGTGCCGATCAGGCGCATCAGCATCGATTCGAGCTGCAGCCGCTGATCGCGCGTGTTGACGCACAGGTGCCGGATCTCGAGCAGGAGATCGCGGCTGGCGGGTTCGTCGTCCTCTTCGAGCTGCTGCACGAGACGCGACGAGACGGCGTTCGTGATCGCGCGACTGTTCGGCGAGCCGCTCGGTCTCCACCAGCACCTGTCCGAGCGCGCGACCGTCGAACGCGTACACCATGTTGCCCATCCTGCCAGCCCGCTCGAAGCTCAGCCTGTAACTATCTACATAGCTGAGACTTACAAGTCTATTGTCGAAATCATACAACGAGTGTCGAGGGTCGGCAGACAGTGAAAATGCGGCTGTGTTGGGATGCTGCGCCGAATGACTGGATCTGATACAAGGAGCGGTCGTGACACCTGACCGGATCCACAACAGGGTTCTCTGCGAGCTCGCGAACAAGGACCGAAAGGTCTTCCAGCAGTTGATGCAGGAGCTCGATCCGCATCCGATGCATCGCGGCATGATCCTCGGAGCGGCGCGCGCGCACAGCGAGTACGCCTACTTCATCGACTCCGGCGTCGTCTCGCTCGTCGCGCACACCCAGAACGGCAGCTCGGTGGAAGTCGCGCTGGTCGGACGCGAAGGTGTCGCCGGCGTGGCCGACGCGCTCGGCGCGCACCCGCTGCCCTACGGCCTGATCGTGCAGCTGCCCGGCCTCGCCTACCGCGCGCCGAAGGCGCTGATCCGCGGGCACATCATGTCGTGCAGCGCCCTGCACGAGCTGTTGATGAACTATTCGCAGCGCGTGATGCACCAGCTCGCGCAGTCGGCCGTCTGCAACCGCTTCCACACGTCGGTGCAGCGGCTGGCCCGCTGGCTGCTGCTCACCGCCGAACGGGCCGACACGACCCGCTTCGAGCTGACGCACGAACTGCTGGCGCAGATGGTGGGGGCGCCACGATCGGCCGTCAGCCAGGCGGCGTCGACGCTGCGCGACAAGGGCATCATCGACTACCGCCGCGGCGTCCTCACCATCAAGCAACCAGGCGCGGCTGCACAAGGTCGCCTGCGAGTGCTTCGACGTCGTGTCGCAGGTGACGGCGGCGCCGGCGGCCGCGCCGCCGGGCCGGAGCAAGACCCTGCGCAAGCGCTGACGCTACCGCCGCGGCGGGGGCGAGCACGTCGCTCGCTCGCCGCCTCGGCGATCAGCCGATCGGCGTCCTCGCGGGACAGGAAGCGCGCGGCGACCGCCGCGTCGGCCGCCGCGCGCACCGCGCGCACGTAGCCGTCGTGCGTCTGGTAGCGCTCCTCCAGCGACGGCCGCGGATCGCCGGCGGCCTGGCGCTCGGCGCGCGTGCGCGCGAACGGCAGGTAGCCGCCCTGGAAGCCGCAGCCCTGATCCTTGAAGAAGCCGGCGGCGAAGGCGTTCCATCCGAGATAGGTGCCGAGCGGCGCCTGGTGCAGCACCGACGGGACGCCGTCCAGTTCGTTGCCGTCCGGCCCGACGCGCGGCACCAGCGACGGCAGCACGCGCCGCACCCGCGGCGGCGCCTGCGCGAGCACGCCGGTCAGGTCGTTCAGGACGAGGCCGGGGCCGAAGTCGTAGTCGAGCACCGGGTTCAGCAGCGGCGCCGGATCCCGGGCGCCGGGGATCCTCGCGAGGGCCGCGGCGACCACCTTCGGCGCCACCAGCTCGCCGCGCGCCAGCCGCGGGTAGCGGCTCTCCGGCGGCGCCACGCCGTCCGCCACCCACGCGACCAGCGCGCGGGTGAGCGCCCGGGTGGAATCGGCCTGCGGGTTGGGGTTGGCCGGCAGCGTGCAGCCCGCCGGCGGCCGGCGCCGGATCGACGACGAAGCCGCCGCGGCCGCCGCCGTGCGTGGTGCCGGGATAGTAGTAGCGGCGGACGTTGGCCGGCAGCGGGATGTCGGCCCGCGCGTCGGTGCCGACCAGATCCGGCGACATGCGCAGGCCCCAGAACTCGGCCGAGCCGAACGCCTCGACGATCTTCGGACAGGTGCGGACGCGGTGCAGCGATCGAGCAGGCTGGCCGGCCGCCGGCGGCGGGGCCGATCCTCGTAGCGCCCCCACCAGATGGCCGGCTCGCTGCCGGCCTCGAACAGCGAGGCGGCGCCGCCCGGCACGCCGAAGCGCAGGTTGATCGGCGTCTGCCGCGCCGCGATGCGCGGGAAGGCGCCGTCCCACACCGCGCGGCCGTCGGCGCCCTTCGTTGAAGCCGAGATGGATGAAGCTGCGGATGAAGTTCCCCGACTGCGAATCGCCGATGGCGACGACGTGGCGGATGACGCCCGGCCACCGGGTTCGGCGTGCCCTGCGCGTCGGCGGCGGCGCCGCGGAAGAACGCGGCGATGTCGCGGGTCGCCGCCAGGCCGAGGCCGAGCACCAGCGGATCGCGGACGGTGTAGGCGAGCTGGTAGAGCCGGGCCGGATCGAAGCCGCCCTTCACGCACAGCTGCGACGCGTCCGGCGTGCCGGGAAACGGCGACGGTGCGGCAGTCGGCGAACGCCCAGTCGGCGCGCGGCACGTCGCGGACGTCGCGCTGGACGCCGGCGGCGGTCTCGCTGCCGACGCTGATCAGCCGGGCGCCGGGCTGGGCGAGATCGGCCGGCGGATACGCCGGCGGCGGGTTGCCGATGGTGGCGTGCCGCAGCGGCAGCGTCGTCGTGCCGGGCGCGGCGTTGGCGAAGCGCGCCAGCATCCGGCCGGTGATCGACGAGCCGTCGGCGTTGCGGGCGACCGGCACGGCGATCGTCTGCTTGTCGGCGGCCGGCGGCAGATCGCCCTGCCAGCCGCTCACCAGCGAGACGTGGCCCTCGGCCGAGGCCGTCGGCGCGCCGTTGCCGCGGTTGACGACGCTGTAGATCAGCACGCCCGAGGCCTTGGCCGCATCGACCGGCCGGGCGAGCGCGAACGTCGCGACGTACTCGACGCGTCCGCGGGCGTTGCGCGGCGCCAGCGTCAGGTCCTGGATGATCGCGTTGCGGCGATCGGCCGGGTCGACCTCGCCGTGCACGCGGCCGCGGATCAGCTCGTAGGGACCGGCCGCGCCAACCGCCTGCCCGGAGGTCATCGGCTCGCGCGACAACACCTCGATCCGCGTGACCTGCGCCTCGGCGCGCGATCCGACGACCGCGCCGCAGCGCGACGACGGCGAGCACGAGCGCGAACACCTGCGACGTTCATGGCATCTCCAGTTCGAGCAGCGCGGCGCTGAGCGACTTGCCGTGCGGATCGAGGGCCAGCGTCTCGGTGACGCCGCCGCCGGGCGGCCGCTCCAGCGACGAAGTTCAGCGCGCCCAGGTGCGGCAGCTCGTAGCGGACCACCGGTCCGTCGATCAGGTCCGCCGAGGTGGGCCGCGACGCGCTCGGCGGTGACCGCCGCCGCGATCCGCGGATAGTCTGCCGCATCGAAGGCGATCACCGACAGGTTGACGCGGCGGCCCTTGTCGCCGGCGCGGCCGTGCGCGATCGTCCGCAGCCGCATCGTCAGGCGACCTCCACCGACACGCGGCAGGCGACGCGCGTCGCGCGGCACGTAGGTCGACGGCGATGGCCAGCACCTCGCGGGTGCTCGCGGTGGCCCCGCCGCCGCCGTAGGGCCCGTTCGTGTAGAGCGCCTCGACCTCGCGGCCGATGCCGTCGGCCTCGGCGCGCGTCCGCGTCCGCGCCGCCACGCGCAGCCGCACCTCGTAGGGCTCGGGCCGCGGCGCGCGCGCCGGCGCCGCCGTGCAGCGCGTCGAGGCCGATCAGGTCGCAGCGGACCGCGTCCGGGCCGCAGGCCGATCAGCCGCAGCCGCTCCTCGACGATGGCGCCGGCCAGCCGCGCCCGCGCCACGGCGCCGGAGCCGGCGTAGGAGATCTGGCCCTCGCCGATGAAGCCGTCGCGATGGCCGAGCGCGACCTTCAGCATCGGCGGCGCCGGCGCGCCCGGTCGCGCCGCTGACGCGGACGCGATCGACGCCGTCCGCGGCCAGGCGCACGCTGGAGAAGTCGGCGACGACGTCCGGCGTCACGTAGGCGGCCGGGTCGCCGATCTCGTAGAGCAGCTGCTCGGTGCAGGTCGCCACGGTGACGGCGCCGCCCGAGCCCGGCACCTTGGTGACGACGGCGCGGCCGTCGACGGCGACCTCGGCGATCGGAAAGCCGAGGCGCGCCAGGCCGGCGACGTCGGTGCGGCCCGGATCGGCGAAGTAGCCGCCGGTGACCTGCCCGGCGCACTCGAGCAGGTGGCCGACGGCCGTGGCCGCGGCCGGTCAGCTCCCAGGCGTCCGCGGCCCACCCGAAGGCGTGCCGGATCGGCGCGACGAACAGCGACGGATCGGCGGCGCGGCCGGTCACGACGACCCGCGCGCCCTGCGCCAGCGCCTCGACGATCGGCCCGGCGCCGATGTAGGCGTTGGCCGACACCAGCGCGTCGCCGAGCGATTCGACCGGCGCGCCGGTCGTCGTCGATGGTGAAGCCGCCGCGCGGTGACCACGTCGAGCACGTCGTCGCCGGTGACGGCCGCCACCGGCAGGCCGGCGAGGCCCAGCTCGCGCGCCACCTCGCGCACGACGGCCGCCGCCGCGACCGGGTTGGCGGCGCCCATGTTGGTGACGATGGTGACGCCGTTGCGCGGCGCAGGCCGGCAGCACCGCGCGCATCCGCTCGGCGAGCAGCGGATCGTAGCCGGCTCGCGGATCGTGCATCCGGCGGAGCTGCGCCAGGGCGATGGTGCGCTCGGCCAGGCACTCGAAGACGAGGTAGTCGAGCCGCCCGTCCTCGGCGAGCTCCACGGCCGGCTCGATCCGATCGCCGGCGTAGCCGGCGCCGCAGCCGATCCGGATCGACGTCCTCACAGCGGGAACACCCCGAAGACGATCGCCGCCGCGACCATCAGCAGCGACGCCGCGAACAGCCACGGCGCGGTGAAGCGCTGATGATCGGCCAGCTCGAGCCGGCACAGGCCGACCAGCAGGAACGTCGCCGGCGTCAGCGGGCTGACCGGGAAGCCGGTCGTCATCTGGCCGAGGAGCGCCGCCTGGCCGACCTGGATCGGCGGCACGCCGAAGGCCCTGGCGCTCTCGGCGACCACCGGCAGCGCGCCGAGATAGAACGAGTCGGGATCGAGCAGCAGGCTGAGCGGCATCGCCAGGACGCCGACGATCACCGGGATGTGCCGGGCCACCTCCGGCGACGTGGCGCCGACCGCGGCGTGCGCCATCGCCGGCAGCATCGTGGTGCCCTTCATGATGCCGGTGAAGGCGCCGGCCGCGAGCAGGATGGCCGCCATCGTCAGCGCCGCCCGGGCGTGCGCGTCGACGCGGCTCGCGCTGCGCCGCCGCGTCGGGATAGTTGATCAGCAGCGCGAGGGCCGTCGCCAGCATGAAGACGATGGCCGGATCGAGCGCGGCCGCTCAGCATCGTCGCCATCGCCGCCAGCGTCAGCAGCAGGTTGATCGGGAAGCGGCCGGGCCGGCGCAGCGCCCGATCGGCCGGGGACAGCTCGCGCGGCGCGACGCCGGCTGCCGGCCGCGTCGAGCGAGGGCGCCAGCCGGCGGCCCTCGCGCCGCCCCATCCACCAGGCCACCGTGAACACGAAGACGAGGCCGACGGCCTGCACCGGGATCAGCGGCATGAACAGCGTCGCGCCGTCGGGATCTGCAGCGCCGCCGAGGCGCGCAGCACCGGTCCGGTCCACGGCAGGAAGTTGACGCCGGCGGCGAGCGACACGACGCAGGCCAGCACGCGGCGATCGAGGCCGAGCCGATCGTAGAGCGGCAGCACCGCCGGCACGGTGACCAGGAACGTCACCGCGCCCGAGCCATCGAGGTGCGCGACCAGCGCCAGCAGCGCCGAGCCGACCACGATGCGCGTCGGGTGCAGCGCCGACCGCCCGCAGCACGCCGCCGACGATCGGATCGAGCAGGCCGGCGTCGGTCATCACGCCGAAGAACAGGATGGCGAAGACGAACATCGCCGCCACCGGCGCGGTCTCCCTGATGCCGGCCAGCGGCGAAGGCGCCGGTCTGCAGGCCGAAGCCGCCGGCCAGCGCGGCGAGCGACCGGCAGCGCGATCAGCGCGACGAGCGGCGTCACCCGCCGGCTCATGATCGCGGCGAGCACCGACACGATCGTCAGCAGGCCGAGCAGCGCCAGGTTCATCGGCGTCGCAGTCGTCAGCGGAACGCCGCATCCTCGCCCGCGCCGGCGTGCGCTGTAAAATGAATCATTCGCATCGCAGTGTTCGGAAACACGCAATGACGGCCGAGCTGCGGCACATCGAGGCGTTCCTCGCCGTCGCCCGGCTCGGGCACTTCACCCGCGCCGCGGCGGCGCTGCACGTGTCGCAGTCGGCGCTGACGGTGCAGATCCGCCAGCTCGAAGCCGCCCTCGGCGTCCGCCTGTTCGATCGCAACAACCGGCGGGTGGCGCTGACCCAGGCCGGCCGCGAGCTGGTGGCGCCGTTCGAGCGCATCTCGCTCGACGTGGCGGCGGTGCTGCAGCACGCGCGCGACCTGTCGACGCATCGCCGCGGCACCGTCACGGTCGGCGCGCTGCCGTCGGTCGCCGCCGGCGTCCTGCCGCGGGCCATCGCCGCGCTCGCCCGCACCCACGAGCGCATCGTCGTCCGGGTCCGCGACGCCGTCGCGGCCCGCCTCGTCGAGCTCGTCAAGAGCGGCGACGTCGACGTCGGCATCGGCTGCCTCGTCCGGCCCGACCCCGACGTGCGCGCCGGAGCCGCTGTTCAGCGACCGGCTCGCCGCCTTCCTGCCCGCCGGCCATCCGCTCGCCCGCCAGCGCAGCCTGCGCTTCCGCGATCTCGCGGCGCATCCGCTGATCCTCACCGGCCAGGACACCAGCGTGCGGCAGCGGCTGGAACGGGCGCTGGCCGATCAGCGCCTGCCGATCCAGATCGCCCAGGAAGTGACCTACATGTCGACGGCGATCGGCCTGGTCGAAGCCGGCCTCGGCGTCGCGATCCTGCCGGAGTCGGCGTTCACCGCCGACCTCGAGCGCCGCGTCGCAGGTCGTCGCGATCCGCGAGCCGGTGCTGACGCGCGACATCGCCATCCTGACGCGGGCCGGACGCTCGCGCTCGCCCGCCGCCGATCAGTTGATCGCGACGCTGCGGCACGCGGCGCGGACGGCTCAGCCGGCGACGAGGGCGACGCGGAAGCCGATGTGATCGGAGCTGCGCTCCGGCTCGTAGCGGCAGGCGCTGGCGCCGAGCGGCAGAACACGCCGGGATCGTTCCAGGCGCCGCCGCGCCGGACGCGCGAGTAGCTGCCGTCGCGGTTCGGCGACGCCCTTCACCTGCACGTCGGGATCGACGCCGCCCGGCAGCGTGCGCGTGGTACCAGTCGCGGCACCACTCGAAGACGTTGCCGTGCATGTCGTGCAGGCCCCACGGGTTGGCGCGGAAGCTGCGGACCGGCGTGGCGCTTGCCGGCGGCGCGGCCCGTCCGAGCCGCCGTTCAGCGGGGCGCCGTTGAAGTTGGCGTCGGCGCGATCGAGGCGATCGCCGAACGCCGTCGCGGTGGTCGTCCCGGCGCGGCAGGCGTACTCCCACTGCGCTTCGGTCGGCAGCCGGCAGGTCCACCCGGCCGGCAGCGCGCCGGCCCTGCGGGCCCGGTCGGTGAAGGCGCGGCAGTAGGCCTCGGCATCGACGTACGACACCCAGTAGACCGGCACGTCGTCGCCGAGCCCGAACGGTCTCGGTCAGCGGACGCGCGGTCGGCGCGCCGTGGATCCGCCGCCACTCGGCCTGCGTCGTCTCGCACGCGGCCATCCAGAAGCCCGCGGTCAGCGTGACGTCGACCTGCGCTTCGTCGGCACGGCGCCCGGTCTCGCCGGCCGGACTGCCCATCGTGAAGCGCCCGGGCGGGCACCAGCAGAAGCGGACGCCCTCGATCTCGCGCCGCTCGCCGGCCAGCTCGCCGGTGAACGGCGGCGCCTGCGCTGCGCCGAGGCGCGCGGCGCGCCGCGGCCCGCCAGTCCGAGCCCGGCGGACGCCGAGGGAGGCCGAGCACGTCGCGTCGCGTCGCAGCATGGGTCGACGGCCCGATGGTACGGCCGAGCCTGGCCGCGTCTGCCAGAATGTCACGGTGAAGCGCTCCGGCGTCGCCGATCTCCCGCTGCACGGCGGGCGCGTCCCGGCCTGGCTGGCCAGCCGGATGGAAGCGCTCGGCACCGCCATCTCCGAAGCCGTGCTCCTCCACCACGGCCGCGACGGCCTGCTCGCCCGGCTCAGCGATCCGTTCTGGTTCCAGGCCCTCGGCTGCGTGATGGGCATGGACTGGCACTCGTCCGGGCATCACGACGTCGGTGATGAGCGCGCTCAAGCGCGGCCTCAATCCCGCGCGCGCACGAGCTCGGGCGTCCACGTCTGCGGCGGCCGCGGCAAGCAGTCGCTGCGGACGCCCGACGAGCTGCGCGCCGATCGCCGATCGCGTCGGCCTCGACGGCGAGGCGCTGGTCCGGACCAGCCGCCTCACCGCGCGCGTCGACAACAACGCCATCGCCGACGGCTTCCAGATCTACCTGCACACGCTTCGTGGTGACGGCCGACGGCCACTGGGCGGTCGTGCAGCAGGGCATGAACGAGGCGACGCGGCTGGCGCGCCGCTATCACTGGCATTCGGCGACGGTGCGCGACTTCACCGCCGATCCGCACACCGCGATCGTCGGCGCGCACGCCGGCACCATCCAGAACCTGGTCGACGGCCGGGCCGGGCCGGCGCAGACCGCGCTGCTCGCCATCGCGCGCGAGGATCCGGCGGCGACGCTGGCCACCGTGCGGCGGCTCGAGATGCCGGGGCGGCACGAGGTCCGGGCCGCGGACGTCCAGGCGCGCCGCCTCGGCGCCGTGCTCGCGCTGGCGCACGAGCGCGACCTGCGCGACTTCGCCTCGTTCCTGCTGCTCGAGCAGCTCGGGCCGCGCACGCTGCAGTCGCTGGCCCTGGTCGCCGAGGTCGTGCACGGCGCGCCGACCCGCTTCGACGATCCGGCCCGCTTCTCGTTCGCGCACGGCGGCAAGGACGGCCATCCCTTCCCGGTGCCGCTGCAGGTCTACGACGAGTCCATCGCGGTGCTCAGGAAGGCCCTCGACGCGGCCAAACTGGGACACACCGACAAGCTCGACGGCATGGCGCGGCTCGACGCCTTCGCGCGCGGGATCGAGCAGCGCCGGGCCCCGCACGCCGACGTCGACGCCGACCATCGCGCACGAGCGGGCCATCGCGCCGTCGCTGGGCGGCCGCACCGTCTTCGACGATCGGCCGGCCGCCGCGACGTCGGCGGCGACGCCGGCCCGGCTCAGCTGTCGCTGTTCGAGAAATAGCGCGCCCACGGCGTGCGCCGGCTCGCGAGCGTTGGTCCTCCGCTTGCAGTCCGCGAAGCGGAGGTTCCGATGGCCACGCCTCACGAAGTCGCAGACGGCGTCTGGATGCTGCGCACCGTCCTGGTGAACGTGTTCTTCGTGCGGGTCGAGCCGGACGGCTGGATCCTCGTCGACGCCGGCATCCCCGGCTCCGCCGCGGCCATTCGACGGCGGCCGCCGAGCCTGTTCGGCTCGGCGCCGCCGCGGGGCATCCTGCTCACGCACGGCCACTTCGATCACGTCGGCGCGCTGAGCCGGCTGCTCGAGACCTGGCCGCGTGCCGGTCTACGCCCATCCGTTCGAGCTGCCGCACCTGACCGGCCGGCGGCCGTATCCGCGCGCCCGACCCGACCGTCGGCGGCGGCCTGCTCGCGTGGTCGTCGTTCCTGTTCCCGCGCGGTCCCTACGACTTCGGCGCCAGCCTGCTGGCGCTGCCGCCGGACGGCCGGGTGCCCGTCGCGCCCGACTGGGTGGCGGTCCACACGCCGGGCCACACCTCCGGCCACGTCTCGTTCTTCCGCGGCGCCGACGGCACGCTCATCGCGGGCGACGCGGTGACGACGACGCAGCAGGAGTCGGCCGTCGCCGTGGCGACGCAGCGGCGCGAGCTGAACGGGCCGCCGGCCTACTTCACCACGCGACTGGGACGCGGCCCGCTGGTCGGTGCAGCGGCTCGCCGCGACCGGCGTCGAGACGCTGCTCTCGGGCCACGGCCAGCCGATGGCCGGGCGACGGGATGCGGCGCGATCTCGCGCGACCTCGCCGAGCACTTCGACGAGCGGGCCCGGCCGCGGCGCGGGCCGCTACGTCGATCACGACGAAGGCGATGCCGCCTTCGAGCGGCGCTGGCTGCGGCCGCTCGCCGCCGCGGTGATCGCCGCCGCCGGCAGCGCGCTGCGCGTCCACTTCCTGCACGGAGCGGCGCGCCGGCGCGGCGTCGCGCGGGCGCGGTGATCGCCTAGCGGACGGGCATGCCGCGCGGCTCTGCATCGGGTGCTCGGGCTGGAACTACAAGAGCTGGAGCGGCCGCTTCTATCCCGCCGGCCTGCCCGCCCTCGGAGTGGCTCGCCTTCTACCTCGCGCACTTCGACACCGTCGAGACCAACGCGACGTTCTATCGGCTGCCGTCGCGCGACACCTTCGCCGGCTGGCGCGAGCAGACGCCGGACGGCTTCGTGATGGCGATCAAGGCGAGCCGCTACCTGACCCACCTGAAGCGGCTGCTCGCAGCCCGAGGAACCGGTGGCGCGGCTGTTCGAGCACGCGGTCGGCCTCGGGTCGCGGCTCGGCCCGGTGCTGTATCAGCTGCCCGGCGCAGCCTCGAGTGCGATCTGCCGCGGCTCGAACGCGGTGTCCTCGCGGTGCTGCCGCGCGTACCTGACCCTCGACGACGCGGCCGGCTGCCGCTGCAGCACACCTTCGAGTTCCGGCATCCCTCCTGGTACGTCGACCGACACGTTCGCGCTGCTCGCGGAGCACGGCGTCGCGCTCTGCCTGCACGACATGGCCGGCTCGGCCATCGACGCGCCGGACGTCGGCCCGTTCACCTACGTCCGCTTCCACGGCGCCGCCGGCAAGTACTTCGGCAGCTACGGCGACGACGTGCTCGGCCGGCTGGGCGCGGCGGCTGGCCGCCGAGTGGCGGCGCGGGCCGCGACGTCTACGCCTATTTCAACAACGACCCGGATGCCGTGTCGACGCGGGACGCGCGGCGGCTCCGGGAGATGACGCTCGCCGCCGCCGGGCGGACGCCGCGGCCTCGACCGGAGGAGACATCTATGTGGGCGCTCAATCGGCGTGAGTTCACCAAGGCGGCGACCGGCGCCGGGGCCTGGGCCGTCGGGACGGCCATGCGTGGGCGCGGCGCCATCGGCCGGGGCGACCACGCCGGGGTCGCCTCTGCCGCCGCAGGGGGCGGCCGGCGGCGCGCCAGGCTCAGGGAGGCAGGTCCGCCGCTCGCTCCGCCCGACAAGCAGCCGCCCAACCTCGAGATCCCGCAGCCGGCAGCGCAAGGCCGGCTACGCCATCGTCGGCCTGGGCAAGCTGGCGCTCGAGGAAGTGATGCCGGCGTTCGGCCGGGCCGAGCGATCCCGAGCGACGGCGCTGGTCTCCGGGCATCCCGACAAGGCGCGCCAGGTCGCCGAGGCCTACGGCGTCGCGCCGACCTCGATCTACGACTACGCCAGCTTCTCGCAAGCTGCGCGACGACGCCGCCGTCGACGTGGTCTACATCATCCTGCCGAACAGCATGCACGCCGAGTACACCATCAAGGCGTTCGAGGCCGGCAAGCACGTGCTGTGCGAGAAGCCGATGGCCGTGAGCCGCGCCGAGTGCGAGCGGATGATCGCCGCCGCCAAGGCCGCCGATCGCAAGCTGATGATCGCCTACCGCCTGCACTACGAGCCCTACAACCGCAAGGTGGCGGAGCTCTGCCGCAGCGCAGCGCTGTCGGCCGGATCAAGACGTTCGCGTCGAGCAACGGCCAGACCACCAAGGCGCCGAACATCCGCCTGAGCAAGGCGCTCGGCGGCGGCCCGGTGCAGGACACCGGCATCTACTCGATCAACGCCGGCCGCTACATCACCGGCGAGGAACCCGTCTCGGTCACCGCCGTCGCGCACCAGCCAGCCGACGATCCCCACTTCCGCGAGGTGCCGGAGAGCGTCACCTACACGCTGCGCTACCCGTCCGGCATCCTCGGCCACTGCGACACCAGCTTCGGCGTGTCGGAGAGCCGGCGGTTCCGCGTCCATTGCGCCGACGGGTTCATCGATCTCGATCCGGCCTTCAGCTATCGCGGCCAGCGGCTGCGCGTGAAGCGCGGCGGCGGCGAGAGGCGACACGCACGACGAGGAGATCGTCCTGAAGCCGGTCGACCACTTCGCCGCCGAGATGGATCGCGTTCTCCACCGGTCGTGCTGGACGGCGGCGAGGTGCGAACACCCGGCGAAATGGGGCTCGCCGACGTCAGAATCATCGAGGCAATCGAGGAGGCCGCGCGGACCGGGCGTACGGTCGAGGTCGCGCGGAGCTGAACGGTACCGCCGGCTCGTCCCATCCCATGAACCGAGAAGAGAAGCTCCGCGTCCTCGCCGACTCGGCGAAGTACGACGCGTCCTGCGCCAGCAGCGGCGCGCCGCGCGGGCCACGCCGGCCGGCGGCCTCGGCAACACCGACGGCACCGGCATCTGCCACAGCTACACGCCGGACGGCCGCTGCGTCTCGCTGCTCAAGATCCTGCTGACCAACTTCTGCGTCTACGACTGCGTGTTCTGCGTCAACCGCGTCGGCAACGACATCCGGCGGGCGCGCTTCAGCGTCGAGGAGGTCGTCGATCTCACCATCGACTTCTACCGCCGCAACTACATCGAGGGCCTGTTCCTCAGCTCCGGCATCATCCAGTCGCCCGACTACACGATGGAGCAGCTCGTCGCGGTCGCGCGCACGCTGCGCGAGACGCACCGCTTCGGCGGCTACATCCACCTCAAGGTGATCCCCGGCGCCAGCGACGGCGCTCATCGACGAGGCCGGGCGCTGGGCCGATCGCCTGAGCGCCAACATGGAGCTGGCCGTCGAACGGCACCTCGTCCGGCTCGCGCCGGAGAAGCGGCACGCGACGATCGAGGCGGCGATGTCGCGGATCCACGACGGCGTCGAGGCCGCCGCGCCAGCGGCGGCCGGGCGCGACGCCGCCGCCGCGCTTCGCGCCGGCCGGCCAGAGCACGCAGATGATCGTCGGCGCCGGCGCCGACAGCGACGCCGAGATCCTGGCGACGTCGTCGAAGCTCTATCGCGACCACGCGCTGCGCCGCGTCTACTACTCGGCCTACAGCCCGATCCCGGGCTCCGATCCGTCGCTGCCGCCGGCGGCGCCGCCGCTGGTGCGCGAGCATCGGCTCTACCAGGCCGACTGGCTGATGCGCTTCTACGGCTACGACGCCGCGCGAGCTGACCACCGACCGCGGCGCCGAACCTCGACCTCGAGACCGACCCGAAGCTGGCGTGGGCGCTGCGGCATCCGCGGCTACTTCCCCGTCGACGTGAACCGCGACGCCGCGCGAGCGCCTGCTGCGCATCCCCGGGCGTCGGCCGGCGCACGGTGACCGGCTGCTGGCGATGCGCCGGCATCATCGCGTCACCCGCGCCGATCTGCGGACGCTGCGCGTGCCGCTGAAGAAGGCGGCGCCGTTCATCGTCACCGCCGATCCGGCGTCGGCGGCGCGCGTCGCTCGATCGCGTCGACCTCGCCGCGCGCGTCCGCCTGCCGCGGCAGCTGAGCCTCTTCGACGCCGCCGCGACGGCCGCGCACCGGGGAGCTGTGATGACGGTCGTCGCCGACCACGACTTCGAGGCGTGGCGCGCGACCGCGCGGCGCCTGCTCGCCGCCGGCGTGCCGCCGGCCGACGTCACCTGGCTGGCCGCCGACCGCGGCCAGGACGTGCTGCCGCTCGACGACGCGCCGAGCCGACCTGCCGCGCGGCGCCCGCCGCGCGATCGCGTGCCGGCGCGCTTCGTCGCCGCGGCGCGGGCGGTCGTCCTGCATCGCGACGACGCGCAAGTGGGCGCTGCTCTACCGGCTGCTGTGGCGCCTCACGCACGAGGACCGCCACCTGCTCGACTTCGCCGTCGACGCCGACGTCCGCCGCTTCACGCTGATGGAGCAGGAGGTGCGGCGCGACGCGCACAAGATGCACGCCTTCGTCCGCTTCCGCCGCATCGAGGACGCGGACGGCGAGCGCTACGTCGCCTGGTATCGGCCCGACCACCACATCGTGGCGATGACCGCCGACTTCTTCGTCGATCGCTTCCGCATCGCAGCGCTGGTCGATCCTGACGCCGGATCGATCGGCGCACTGGGACGGCGCCGCGCTGACCTTCGGCCCCGGCCTGCCGCGCGAGGCGGCGCCGGCCGACGACGAGATGGAGACGCTGTGGCGCGCCTACTACGCCGCGGTCTTCAACCCGGCCCGGCTGAACCTGAAGGCGATGCGCGCCGAGATGCCGGCGCGCCACTGGGCGACGCTGCCCGAGGCGCAGCTGCTGCCGTCGCTGGTCGCCGCCGCGCCGACCCGCGTCCGCGGCATGCTCGACGATCGCGCCGCGGCGCCGACGGCGCGGCCGTTCGTGCCGGACTCGGCCGATCTCGACGTGCTGCGGCGCGCCGCCGCGACGTGCACCGGCTGCGCGCTGCATGCGCGCGCGACGCAGACGGTGTTCGGCGAGGGCCCGGCGCGCGCGCCGCTGCTGCTGGTCGGCGAGCAGCCCGGCGATCAGGAGGATCGTGCAGGGCGCGCCGTTCGTCGGCCCGGCCGGCGACGTGCTGATGCGGGCGCTCGCCGCGGCCGGCCTCGCCCGCGGCGACGTCTACCTGACCAACGCGGTGAAGCACTTCTCGTGGGAGCCGCGCGGCAAGCGGCGCATCCACCAGACGCCGCGCTACTCGGAGATCCGCGCCTGCCGGCCGTGGCTCGAGGCGGAGATCGCGTCGGTGCAGCCGCGCCTGCTCGTCTGCCTCGGCGCCACCGCCGCCAAGGCGCTGCTCGGCCCGCAGTTCCGCATCACCAAGGAGCGCGGCCGGATCCTCGACAGCCCGTGGGGCGCGCCGGCGCTGGCGACGTGGCATCCGTCGGCCGTGCTGCGCGCCGACGAGCCCGCGCACGCCGACGAGCTGCTGGCGCAGCTGATCGCCGATCTGACGCTCGCGGCACGTCACGTGCAGGCGGGAACGGCGGAGGACTGAACGATGGCGAAGAAGAAAGCGCGAGCGAGGCAGCGGCGCGACGGCGCCGTGGAAGCGGGCCCGGCCGACCGGCGCGAAGAAGACGCTGACGCCGACGCGGAAGGCGGCGGCGAAGGCCGCGGCGAAGAAGGCCGGCCGCCGCTATCCCGAACCTCGTCGACAACATGCGCGAGGCGGCGAAGCAGCGGCCGGCCGAAGAAGAAGGCGTGACGCGAAGCGGTGCGGCGCGCGTGCCGTCCTCGTTGCCGTCCTCGACGCGCGCGCTACTTCGGCAGCGGCACGAACGCGAGCCCGTTGTTCGGGTTCATCGGGATCACCAGCTGGTTGGCGCCCGGCGTCGTAGCACATCGACGCCGCGCTCGGGATGTTCGACGCGATCAGCTCGGCCGGCTGGCCCGGGCGGATCCGCGACACGCCGCCGTTCTGCACGCTGCTGATGTACTTGGTGCCGTCCGGCATGATCACGATGCCGTCGTTGCCGGCCTGCGCCGCCTTCTCGGTCTTCAGCAGCTGCGCCGGCGGCGAGAACGTCAGGATCTCGTCGGTGCCCATGTTGAGGACGACGACGTTGCCCTGCCCGTCGATGGCGACGCCGTTCGGCTGGCGCAGCGGCGCGCCCTGCACGAACACCGACGCCGTGCCGTTCGGCGCGATCTTCCACACCTGCCAGCTCGCCGGGTCGGGCGTCTGGCCGCCGACGCCGGTCACGCGTCGCGTAGATCGTGCCGTCGTCGGCGACCTCGATGTCGTTGAACCACGCCACCTTGTCGACCTTGATCTCGCCGGCCGGCGCGCCGGTCTTCATGTCGAACTTGCGGATCGACGGCGACGCTCGGATCGCTCGGGCTGGTGCCGCCGTCGCGATCGGCCAGATAGAGCACGCCCTTGGCGATGTCGCTGCCGTACGGCTCGTTGAGGACCAGCGGCGGCGTCAGGCGGCGCGGTCGGCCGGGTTCTGCACGCCGATCCAGCGGGCGGTGTGGACCGAGCCGTCGTGGTTGATGAACGAGACCCAGGCGTTGTTGGTCTGGACGTTCTGCGGCACGCCGCGGTTCGGCACCACGATCACGCCGCGCTCGGCGTCGTAGGAGCAGCTCTCGGCCGAGTAGATCGCGCCGAACATCTTGACGCCCGGCGACGCCGGCTCGAACGTGCCGTCGGCGGCCGGGTTGATCGGCAGGCCGACGCGGTTGCCGACGAAGTAGGGCTGCGGCGCCGGCGCCGCCTGCTGGGCCAGCAGCGCGCCCGCCGCCGCGCCGATCACGAGGGTGGCCGCGCTCGCGGCGACGAGGTGTCTGTGCATCGCGGCGAGCATAGTCGCCGCAGCCGCGACAGCGTCCAGCCGGCGCGGCCGGACGCCGTAGAATGCGCATGGCCCCGGCAGCCCGGGGCCCGAGCGAGGCGCCGCCCTTCGCGATCATCGAGGCGCCATCGGTCCTGGGCTTGAAGCCGACCGGCGTCGACCAGCTGCCGGCCGCGCTCCGCCGACACGGCCTCGTCGAGCGGCTCGGCGCGCGCGTCGCGGCGAGCCTGGCGCCGCCGCCCTACGACGCCGCGCGTCCGCCGGACACCGGCACGCTCAACGCCGACGGCATCGCGCGCTTCTCGCGTCGCGCTGGCCGACGCGGTCGGCGACGTCCTGGCCGGCGGGCGAGCGCCCGCTCGTCCTCGGCGGCGACTGCTCGATCCTGCTCGGCAGCCTGCTCGCCCTCCGGCGGCGCGGCCGCTACGGCCTGCTGTTCGTCGACGGCCACGCCGACTTCTACCAGCCCGAGGCGAACCCGAACGGCGAGGCGGCGTCGATGGACCTGGCCTTCGCGACCGGCCGCGGACCGGCGGCGCTGGCCGACCTCGACGGGCTGCGGCCCGCTGGTCCGCGACGAAGACGTCGTCGCCTTCGGCTTTCGCGATCACGACGAGCAGCGCGCCTACGGCAGCCAGCCGCTCGCCGCCGGGCATCCTCGCCATCGATCTGCCGCGCAGTCCGCCGCCTCGGGATCGAAACGGCGTGGCGCAGGCGATGCGCGCATCTCGCGCGCCCCGACCTCGACGGCATCTTCGTCCACGTCGACGCCGACGTGCTCGACGACGCGATCATGCCGGCCGTCGACTATCGGCAGCCCGGCGGCCTCGACGGCGGCCGAGCTGATCCACGTCCTGCGCGCCGTCGGTCGACAGCGGCCGCCTCGCCGGCCTCGAGGTGACGATCTACAACCCCGCGCTGGACGCCGACGGCGTGGCCGGGCGCGTCCTGGCCGACGCGCTCGTCGACGGGCTCGCCGCGGCCGGTCCAGCGGCCGCCGGTGATCAGGGCGGCGCAGCGCGCCGTCGAGGGCGCGGCGTGCGAGCCGGGTCACGTAGACGGTCGCGGCGATCGTGCGCGGCGAGGCCGAGCGCCGACACGGCGTGCCGCAGCGGGCCGCCCGCCGCGGTGCCGCGCGCGATCGAGGCGAGCTGCCCGGCGAGCGAGCCGACGTAGACGTAGAGCAGCGTGACCGGCAGCATGCCGAGGAACGAGCCGAGCGCGTAGTCGCGCAGCCGGACGCGGGTCAGGCCGAGCGCGTAGTTGAGGACGTTGAACGGGATGAGCGGCGAGAGGCGGACCAGGATGACGAGCTTGAGGCCGTCGTCGCCGATGGCGGCGTCGAGGGCGGCGAAGCGGGGATCGGAGGCCGCCCAGCGGGCGACGCGCTGGCGCGCGATCGTCCGGGCCACGAGGAAGGCGGCGGTCGCCGCGATCGCGCTCGCGGTCGACGCGACGATCGTGCCCCAGACCAGCCCGTAGGCGACGCCGGCGCCGACCGTCAGGATCGAGCCCGGCACGAGGCAGATGGCGGCGATCGCGAAGACCACGGCGTAGACGAGGACGCCGAGCGCGCCGGCCTGGCGCAGCCAGTCGAAGAGATCGGCGGTCCACGGCGCCGCCGGCACGAAGATCGCCGCGACGCTCGACGCCGACGCCATCGCCACGACCGCCCCGACCTTGGCTGTTCCTGTCATCGTCCCTCCCGCGCCGGCATCGGCGCCTGACCTGGAGTGCGCGACGCGGCGTCGGGAACGGCTCAGCCCGCCGGCGCCGGCGGGCCGCGGACCGCGGACGCGGACGGTAGAATCGAAGGGCGCGCCGTCGGCGCGCCACTCCATCCCCAGTGCCGTCCGACGTGTTCCTCCTCTCGCCCGCGTTCTGCGGCGGCCGCCGCGGCGCGGTGCTGCTGAAGGACGGCGGCACCTCCGAGCCGGCGCGCGCCTCGCCGCCGGCACGCTGTCGCTGGGCGACGCGTTCAGCTTCGTCAGCGGCCTCTACTTCCGCGGCAAGCTCACCTACGCCCGCCATTTCGCCGCCGAACGGCGGCCCGGCGTCGCGGTCATCACGCCGACCCGCGGCCTGCAGCCGCCCGACCTGAGTCGTCGACGCCGCGCTGCTGCGCGAGTTCGTCGGCGTCGACCTCGGCTCCGGCGATCCGCGCTACCTCGAGCCGCTGGTGCGCGACCTGCGCGACCTGGCGGCGCGGATGGCGCCCGGCGCGCGGGCGGTGCTGCTCGGCAGCGTCGCCACCGCCAAGTACCTCGAGCCGATCGCCGACGTGCTCGGCGATCGGCTCCACTTCCCGCGCGATTTCATCGGCCGCGGCGACATGAGCCGCGGCGCGCTGCTGCTGCAGCGCGTCGACGCCAACCACGAGCTCGACTACGTGCCGTTCGCGAGCGGCGTCGTCCGGCGCGGCCCGCGGGCGCCGGGCGTCGCCAAGCGCGCCTCCAGGTGAAGGCCATGGATCCGCGAGACGCCCAACCCGACGAGATCGACGCGCTGGCCAGCGTCTGGTAGTCAACGTCGCTGGTACGGCGCACGACGCGATCCCCCGAGGTCGGCGCTACGAAAAGGACCCGCCGCGCTGACCGCGAGTCACGGGACGTGCCATGCGCATGGGGGCGGGCCGAGACGCGCGCCATCGGCGCGCGCGGCGCTCGACTCGCTGGGGTTCACAATCCTCAAGGCCGACGAGCTGTACCAGTTCTACGTCGCCCGGGCGGCCTCGACGTCAGCCGCGGATCGCCGACTACGAATGAACGCCGATGACCGATCGCAGAGCAGCCGCTGCGCGGCCATACGCGGGGTGACCAGCGCCTGGCTGGCGTACGGATTGGCGAACGGTGCGGACGGCGTAGCTCCTACGACCTTCGCACCAGGCCTGGCCAACGGCGCCTGACCCGCCAAACCAGGGTCGCCTACGTCGCCGAAACGGCCCAGGGCGATATCCCGCTCGACGTCTGGCGCTACGAGAAAACCCTGACCCGCCGTCGAAGCCCCCGCCCACCGTGCGAGGTGCTGCCGATGCGCCACTTGGACAGGCACAACGAGGGTGCCATTCAGATCGAGAAAGACAGCGCGGCGTTTCATGGCGTTTCGCCGTGGAGCCCGACGATCTCTCAACGGTCCATACGTGATTCGCCACGCCAGCTCCCCTGGCGGGCGTCCCTGGCGGGCGTCCCCGCAGGCGTGCACGGTGCTTGCGCGGGTGGCCGACTGCCCCTATCGTGGATGAGAGGCACCCACTCGCCGGCCGATCGCGGCGGCGCCCCCATGACATCCCTTCCTGCACCCGCCCCGTCCGACGCCGGGCCGACGGACGACTTCGAGTGGCCGCCGACGGCCGACAACGTGTCGGTCCATGAAATCGAAGCCGACCCCTGGCACACGACCGACGACGACGCCCACGATACGATTGTCGTGACCGTCGTCATCGAGGGACCCGACGCCACTCCCCGGCCCGACCCGCCGCGCCGCCGCTGACCGCCGGGCGCCGACCCGCCGCTGAACCGCTCGACATGGGCGGCCGCGAATCGCCTCAGCCGCGCAAGGTGGACAGCGGACTGAGGCGGCTGGCCCGCCAGGCCGGCAGGACGCTGGCCAGCAGCGCGATCAGGGCCAGCGTCGCGGCGACGGCGGCCAGCGTCAGCGGATCCGACGCGCTGACGCCGAAGACGAGCGTTCGAGGCCGAGGACGCGCCAGCGCCGCGACCGCGCCGACGGCGATCCCGATCAGCGCGGGCGTCATGCCCTCGAGCACCACCAGGCGCAGCACGTCGCCGGTCTGCGCGCCGAGCGCGGTGCGGATGCCGATCTCGCGGCTGCGGCCGCGGACGATGTACGACAGCACGCTGTAGATGCCGACCGAGGCCAGCGTCAGCGCCACCACGGCGAACGACGGCGAGCAGCAGCGCGCTGAACCGCTGCGACGTCAGCAGCTCGTCGAGGATCTCCTCCATCGTCCGGATGTTCTGCGACCGGCTGCTCGGCGTCGAGGGCGCGGACGACGGCCGCCGCAGCGGCGGCGACCGAGGTCGGCGTCGCCGGCGGTCCGCATCGCCAGCGTCATTCCGGCCCAGTCGCGATCGCGCGAGTACCAGTAGACGGTTGGCGGCGCCGCGTCGGCCAGGCTGTCCTGCTTGACGTCGCCGACGATGCCGACGACGGTCCGGAACTGGGTGCGCGACTGCAGCGGCAGCGTGACGCGGCGAGATCGGATCGCCGTCACCCCACAGCAGCTGCGCCGCACTGCGGCTGACGAGCAGCACGTCGGCGTCGGTGTCGGCGACGTCGCGGCCGCGCAGCATCGGAATGCGCATCGTCTCGCAGGTAGCCCGGCGTGATCTGCCGCACCTGCACCGTCGGCTGATCGCGCGGCAGCAGCTCGGGCCGGCCTTCGACGACGATCGGCTGGACCGAGCCGCCGGTGCAGCGGCACGTCGTCGATGGCGCCGGCCGCCTCGACGCCCGGCAGCGCCCGCATCCCGGCGAGCGCGGCGTCGAAGAAGGCGCTGCGCTGCGCCGGCGTGGCGTAGCGCGCCTCCGGCAGCGCCACGATCATCGTCAGCACGTTGTCCGGATCGAAGCCGGCGTCGACGCTCCGCAGCGCGAGCAGGCTGCGCGCCTCACGGCCGCGCCCATCAGCAGCACGACCGACAGCGCGACCTCGCCGACGACCAGCAGCCGGCGCGTGCGGACGCCGACCGCGCCTGTCGCCGCGGCCGCCCTCCTTGAGCGCGTCGTTGAGATCGGCGTGTGCCCGCGCGAAGCGCCGGCATCGCCCCGGCCAGCAGGCCGGTGAGCAGCGAGGCGCCGAGGACGAACAGCAGCACGCGGCCGTCGATCGAGATCTCGTCGGCCCGCGGCATCTGGTCGGCGAGCAGCGTCGCGCCGGCGCGGACGCCGCATCTCGGCGAGCAGCAGTCCGGCGGCGCCGCCGGCCAGCCGCCAGCACCAGCGCCTCGATCAGCAGCTGCTGGAACACGCGGCCGCGGCCGGCGCCGAGCGCCGAGCGGATCGCGATCTCCTTGCGGCGGCCGAGCGCGCGCGCGAAGAGCAGGTTGCCGACGTTGGCGCAGGCGATCAGCAGCACCAGCGCGACGGCGGCCAGCAGCATCACCAGCGTCGTGCGGATGTCGCCGACGATCACCTCCTGCAGCGGGACGACGGTCGCGCCCCAGCCGGCGTTGGCCTCCGGATAGGCCGCTTCGAGCCGCGTGGCGATGACGCCCAGCTCGGAGATCGCCTGCGGCACGTCGACGCCGGGTCGCAGCCGCGCGACCACCTGCAGGTTGTGGTTCTCGCGGACGGCGCGCTGCTCGTCGGTCAGCGCGAGCGGCAGCCACAGATCGCGCGCGGTGGCGCTCCACGACTCGATCGGAGAACGACGGCGGCATCACCCCGACGATCGTCGAACGCCTGGCCGTCGAGCGTGAGCGTCCGTCCGACCGCGTCGGCCCGGCCGCCGAGGCGCGTCCGCCAGAAGCCGTCGCTGACGACGACGACGTTCGCGCCCGGTCGTCCTCGTCCGGGCGGAAGACGCGGCCGAGCGCCGGTCGGCCGGGCACGATGTCGAAGAAGCCCGCGCCGACCGTCGCCGCGACGACCGAGTGCGGCGTGCCGCTCCCCGGTCAGGGTGAACTGAGCGGAAGCGATACATCGCCATCCCCTCGAACGCCCTGCGCCTCGCGCTGCCAGTCGTAGAAGTTCGCCGGTGAGAGCGAGAAGCGCGGGATGCCCGGGAACGTCGCCTGCGGCGGTACGTGGAAGAGCCGCACGAGCCGCTCCGGCTCGGCGAACGGCAGCGGGCGCAGCAGCACCGTGTTGACGATGCTGAACATCGCCGTGTTCGCGCCGATGCCGAGCGCGAGGACGCCGATGGCGGCGAGGGCGAAGCCGGGCGTCCGGGCCAGGCCGCGCAGGGCATAGCGGGCGTCGGCGGCAAGAGTCTGCAGCATCGGATGCTTCTCCTGGGGCAGCGAAGGGAGCGCCGATCGGCGATCGGGCGGTGGCCAGACGAGGCTGCGGATCACCTGCCAGAGCAGCCAGCGCCAGGCCGCGCCGGGCGCGTCGGCGGCGCGGGCCGCGTACTCCTCGGCCAGGTCACCGATGACCACTTCGCGCCAGGGATCGGCGAGTCGGCGCGTCAGCAGCCAGACGGCCCAGACGGGTATCGTCGGGCTCATTCCGTCTCCAGCCGGGCTTCGAGTCCGGTGGCCATGGCCGTGATGGCGCGATACGCCTGCCGGAGGGCGGCGGTGCCGGCCGGACGCAGGGCGTAGAACCGCCGGCGGCGACCGCCCCGCTCCGCGGTCGGCGCGCCGACCCGGGAATTGACGAACCCTTTGCCGTCGAGGCGATCGAGCGTGGTGTAGACGGCGCTGATCGAAACGTCGCGCCCGGATCGGGCGTGGATTTCCTGGCGGATCGCGGCGCCATAGGCGGTGTCGCCCAGGCGCAGCACCCCCATCAGCACGAGCTGTTCGAAGTCACCGAGCGGCGGCGGCGCTTTCTTCCACATTGTGGAAGTAATACGACAGGCGGCGGCGCCGGTTCAGGGAAATGTGACGAACCGGCTCTATGGCAACCTCAACGGCCAAGGCACCTTGGCTCCTTGGTCGCTTGGTCGCTAGGACGTTCGAGACGCCATTCAGTCTCGCGGCGTCTTGTACCGGTCGGCGAGCAAGTCCTGCCGCGATCGCTCGACGCGCTCGACGCCGCGGACGAAGACGTGCTCGGCCCGGGTCGCGAACTCGAACGGATCGCCGCTCCAGACGACGACGTTGGCGGCCTTGCCGACGGCGAGCGCGCCGACCGTGTCGGCGACGCCGAACACCTCGGCCGGCGTCAGCGTGACCGCGCGCAGCGCCTCGTCCCAGGGGAGGCCGTAGGCGACCGCGTTGCCGGCGTGCTGCTTGACGTTGCGCACGTTGAACGCTCCTCGATCGGCGCCGGCGGTGATGACGACCGACACGCCGGCGCGACGGAGCAGCGCGGCGTTCTCCTGCCGCGCACCGAGCGCGGCGAAGGTCGAGGGGATGTTGTCCTGGCCGCTCGCCAGCACCGGCACCTTGGCGGCGGCGAGCGCCGGCGCCACCTGCCAGGCCTCGGCGCCGCCCGCACGATCACCTTGCAGCCGGTACTCCGCGCGCCAGGTCGAGGCAGCGTCTGGATGTCGGTGGCGCGATCGACCGCGACGAGCAGCGGCAGCCGCCCCGCCAGCACCGGCTGCAGCGCCTCGAGATCGATGCGGCTAGACGACGAACGTCCGCGTCGCCGCCGCGCTCGTAGGCCACCCTCTTCGCGCCGTAGGTGCGCGCGTCGTCGAGCAGCTGCGCGCAGTCGCAGCAGCAGCTCGCCGCGCGACTTGGCCTCGGCGGCCTCGGCGCCGAGGCTCGCCGACCATCGCCACCGGCGCGCGCCGCACCAGCACCGTCGCGCGTGTCGCCGAGCGAGTCGAGCAAGGCCGCCTGTCCGGCAACCAGGCCGCCGGCGGGCACGGCGACCGACCGACGTGATGCCCTCGTTGCGCGCCGGCGTCCACAGCACGGAGGCCGGATTGAGGCCGTCCCACACGCGGAGCGCCGCGGCGATGCCGGCCTCGCCCTTGGCCGAGGTGTCGACGCGTCGACGCCACCGCGTCGACCTCGCTCACGCCGAGCGACGTCGAGCGCATTGATGAGGCCGGGCGTCACCCACTTGCCCGTCGCGTCGATGCGCGGGCGCCGACCGGCAGCGGCACCGTCGCGCCGACGGCGACGATCCGGCCGTCGCGATGACGACCGTGCCGTTCTCGATGAGCGGCCCGCGACACCGGGTAGACGCGGCCGCCGATGATGGCGATCGGCTGCGCGTCGACGGTCGCGGGCAAGGCGCCGACGGCGATCGCAGCGCCGAGCAGCATCGCGGGAAGGAGCCGGAAGCACGCGCTCAGCGAGGGCGACGACAGCAGGCCGCATCAGCGGGCCTCGCCGGGCACGAAGCCCAGCTCGAAATCGGTGCGCCACCGGTGTCCGGCGACGAGCGGTCGTAGAGCAGCGCGCCGTCGATCCACACCTTCTCGGCGCGCGTGTAGACGCTGAACGGATTGCCGGACCACAGCACGACGTCGGCGTTCTTGCCCGGCTCGAGCGAGCCGATGCGATCGTCGAGGCCGAGCGCCCACGCCGCGTTGATCGTCAGCCAGCGGATCGCGTCGTCCTCGCGTGACCGGGATGCCGAGCGCCGCGCCGGCGGCCATCGCCTTCGCCGCTTCCTGGTTCAGGCGCTGCGTCCCCGAGCGGATCGTCCGAGTGGACGATGGCGCGCGCCGCCGGCCGCGTGCACGAGCGCGACGTTGGCCTTGACGCCGTCGAGCGCCTCCATCTTGAAGCCGCCCCAGTCGGCCCAGATCGACGCCGGCGATCGCCGTCGCGCGCCAGCAGGTCGGCGATCTTGTACGCCTCGACGCCGTGGTGGAAGGAGCGGATCTGGTAGCCGAACTCCTTCGCGATGTCGATCATCTGTCGCCATCTCGTCGGCCCGGTAGCAGTGGTTGTGCACGAGGATGTTGCCGCGCAGCACCTCGGCCAGCGTCTCGTTGGCCGAGGTCGCGCGTCGGCGCGCTCGCCCTTCTTGTCGGCGAGCCACTTGTCCCACCGGCGACGGTAGCGCTCGGCCTCGATCCAGGCGCCGCGGTAGCCGGCGACGTTGCCCATGCGCGTCGACGGCCCGCGCTGGCGCGTAGACGCGCTTCGGGTTCTCGCCGCACGCCATCTTCAGGCCGTACTGCGCGCCGGGGAACTTCATCCCCTGCACGGTGCGCGACGGGCACGACCTTGAGCACCGACGCTGCGCCCGCCGATCAGGTTGGCCGAGCCCGGCAAGCACCTGGATCGTGGTGACGCCGCCGGCGAGGTTGCGCGGGAACTGCGGATCCTGCGGCCACACCGAGTGCTCGGCCCAGACGTGGGCGGTGTTCGGGCTTGGTCGCCTCGTTGCCGTCGGCCGTGCGTCGCGATCGCCGGGCGCCGGATAGACGCCGAGGTGCGAGTGCGTGTCGATGATCCCGGGCGTGACGAACTTGCCGGCCGCGTCGATGACGGTCGCGCCGGCCGGGACGTCGACGGCGGCGCCGACGGCGACGATCTTGCCGTCGCGCAGCAGCACGGTGCCGTTGCGGATCGACCGGCCCGGCCGCCGTCAGCAGCGTCACGTTGCGGATCGCGAACGGCGGCGACGCCGGCACCTTGTAGGTGCTGGGGAACGGATCGTCGTTCGGGAGCGAGACACCGCCCTTGCCAGGCTCGGGCTCTTTCTCCTTCGCGTCCACCTTGTCCTTCGAGTCGGACGCGGGCGCGCCGGGTGCGGCGGCAGGGGCGGCCGGCGTGGCCGGCGGCTTCTGCGCTGTCTGGGCCTGCGCGGCAGGCACCAGGCATGAGGCGAGCAGTACGCCAGTCAGCCCACGGAAAAGAGCGCTCATGGCGCAGCAGGGTACCCCGCTTCGGCTCACGACGCGGAGCTGGATGTGAGATCGGGCGCCCGAGCGTCCCACGCCGCATCCAGTTCAGCATTACAATCGCGCGCAACTTGCCCAGCGCTGACGCCCCTGGACCCTGGTCGGACGATGCGTTCCTCGACGCCCTGCGGCAGTCGACCGATCCCGCGGCGGATGCCGCCGTCGCCGCCCTCATCGCGGAGGGGCGGCTGTCCGAAATCGGCGCCATCTTCAAGCTGCTGGGCGCCAATGACACGCCGCTGCCGGCCACCGCGCCGCAGCCGCTGAAGGCGTTCATGGCGTCCTCGGCCGGCCTGCCGCCGGGCCTCGACCTCGCCCGCCTCGCCAACGGCGGCCGGGCCTTCCTGCGCAACGCCCTGCCGTCAGTGGTGGTGCTGCTCGCCTCCAGCCTGCCGCGCGGCTACGGCGCGCCGTGCATCTGCGAGATCCTGTCGATCTCGCAGGATCTGGAGCGCCATCCGTTCGGCCGCTTGATGGGTGTGGTGCAGCTCCTCATCAACATCTCCGACGCCGACGCGTTCCAGCCGGGCGGGCGGGCCGTCGTCACCGCGCAGAAGCTGCGGCTGCTGCACGCCGGCGTGCGGGCCATCGCCGCCCGCCGGCGGCCGCACTACCAGGAGCGCTTCGGCCCGCCGGTCAATCACGAGGACATGCTGGCCACGATCATGGGCTTCTCCTGGCTCCTGATCGACGGCGTGCGTCGGCTCGGGCTGCCGCTCACGGCGCAGGAAGCCGAGGACCTCTACTACCTGTGGCGCACGTTCGCGCTGCTGATGGGCCTCACCCCGGCCGGCCGGCCGCACGACTTCAGCCTGATCCCGGCGACGATCGCCGATGCGGCGACTTTCTACGACGCCTACGTCCGGCGCAACGACGCGACGGCGGATCGCAATCCCTATGGCGTCGTGCTGACGCAGGACAACCTGACGATGATGACGTCGATGATCTGGTGGCCGCTGCGGCTGATCGGCCTCGGCTTCGCGCCGCGGATTGCGATGACCGAGCTCCTGGCGCCGGACGAGCTCGCGCGCGTCGGCGTCCGGCCGCTCATCGGCCACAACCTGGTCAAGGCGGCGCTGGCGCTGGTCCTGCGCCTCGGCCGCGACGTCGGCGTGCACACGTCGTTCGCGGCCCGGCTCTCGCGCCTGATCCTGCAGGGCATGGTCGACGTCGACCGCCGCGGCGAGGTGCCGTTCTCGATTCCGATGTCGCAGACCGATCTGCGCTCGGCGGCGTTCGAGTGAACGCGCTCCCCAATGACAGAGGGCCATCGGATGCTTGCCGACATCGTCTGGATCAACTGGACGGACTACACCGGTCTCGAGTTCTTCTTCTACGGCGTCGGCTCGTTCCTGTGGGTCATCGCCTACGTCATCTACATCCGCAACATCCTGCGCTTCAAGTACGTCGAGATGCCGGTCTTCGCCGGCTGCTGCGACGTGGCCTGGGAGTTCGTCTGGAGCTTCATCGCCGTCAACAACATGGGGATGCTGTTCCAGGGCGCCAACGTGGTCTGGTTCTTCCTCGACGCCGGCTTCATCTTCACCTACGGCGTGCTGTTCTTCGGGATGAAGCAGTTCACCGTCCCTGAGCTGACGAAGCGGGCCTTCTACGTGCCGATGTGCCTGTTGATCGCCACGGCCGCCGGCCTGGTCACCTACTTCCTGTGGGCTCAGGGATTGGACAACGCCGTCGGCGGCCGCTCGGCCTACCTGATCCAGCTGTCGATCTCGTTCCTCTACATCCCGCTGATGCTGCGGCAGCCGGACCTGCGCTACTTCTCGTTCACCGCCAACTGGACGCGGTCGCTCGGCTCGGCGATGGTGGTGGTGTTCTTCCTGCTGCACTACCCGGAGGACCACTTCCTGCTGACGATCGGCACGACGGCGGCGATCACCGACGCGACGTTCCTGATCCTGTTCAAGCGGAAGGAGCGGCAGCTGGCCGCCGCGGCCGGCGTGCCGGCCATGGCGTAGGCACAGAGCGCGGCCGGCCGGCTTCGGCTCAGCGGCCGGCGCGGCCGGCCGCGTCCTCGGCGGCCCTCGCTTCGAAGGTCTTGGCGCCCTGGCTGCGGGCCGTCGCCAGCGCCCGGTCGAGCGCGGCCGTGACCCGATCGTCGGGCGCTCCTTCGGCGGCAAGCAGACGCGCCTGCAGGCGGTGCAGCTCGGCTTCCCAGTAGCGCTCGCCCTCGTCCGCGATCACCTGGAACGCCTCGTCGAGCAGCCGGCGGCCCAGGTCGAGGCGCCCGTGGTCGAGGCAGCCCGCCACCGTCCAGGCCAGGAACCGGCTGCACTGCAGGTTGCTGCCGTAGGCCGAGCGCATCAGCGCGATCGAGGCGGCCGCCTCCTGCAGCGCGCGCTCGATCTCGGCGTCCGCGGACGCCGCCGACATGCCGGTCAGCGCCAGCGAGATGCGCCAGTGCACGACCCAGGACCGGTACGAGTGCTCGGAGCTGAGCGCGATCAGCTCCTGCGCCCGCTGCCGGCTGGTCGCGGCGTCGCCCATCGAGGTCGCCAGGATCATCCGATTGACCAGCGCCACCGACTGGGTGAACGGCGAGAAGCGGCGGGCGGTCACGAGCGTCTCGTCGGCGACCCGCGTCGCCTCGTCGGTCCGGCCCATGAGCCAGAGCGTGTCCGCGAGCAGCGACTGCGAGAGGACGCCGATGTCGTAAGCCAGCGCCGGGTTGGCCAGGCCTTCTTTCGGGTAGATGGCGAGCAGCCGCTCGAAGCCCTCGCACGCCGGCGCCAGGCGGCCGAGGAACAGGTCGGCGGCGGCGGTCGTGTAGAGGCCGACCAGCCGTGACTCGTCGTCGCCGGTCGCCTCGCCGAGGGCCAGCCGCTGCTGCGCGAGCTCGAGGGCCCGCTGCAGCTTGCCGCGGCTGGCGTAGAAGTTCCACAAGCCGAAATAGATGCCGAGCGGCACGTCGTCGCCGAGCTGACCGGTCAGGGTCAGCATCCGCTCGTGCACGGCCTCGACTTCCGGCGTCGACAGGCCGCCGATTACGCCGAGCGACATCGCCAGCAGGCTGCGCACGCCGATCTCGCGGCGGTCGCGCTCGGCTGACGGCGGCATCGCGCCGAGCGCCTCGAGGGCGTGCTGCAGATGGGCGATCGCCTCGGCGTGCGCCGAGCGGCCCATCGCCAGCTGCCCCGCTTCGAGCCACCGCTCGAGGGCTGGCGGGAACTGGTCGGCGGCGAAGTAGTGATACGCGATCTCCTCGCTCAGCGCGGCATCGCCCGCCTGCCGGCCGTCCTCCATCGCCGTGGCGATGCGGAGGTGGATCTGCTGGCGCTCACGGCGGAGGAGCGAGTCGTAGGCGGCGTCGCGGACCAGGGCGTGCTTGAAGGAATAGCGGGTCTGGGCGCCGAAGCCGCGCCGGTGCACGAGGCCCGACTGCACCAGCTTGCGCAGCTCACGCTCGAGCGTGTCGACGGAGTGCGCCGTGACGGCGGCGAGCAGCCTGAGCGGAAACGCCCGTCCGATCACCGAGGCGAGCTGCGCGATCTCCTTCGCCGTGCCCATCCGCACCAGGCGCGCGGTGAGCGAGTCGCGCAGCGTCGTCGGCAGCTCCCGCCAGTCGCTCGCGTCCCCGCCCTCGACCATCGATCGCGTCAGCTCCTCGACGAACAGCGGCACGCCGTCGGTCTTGGCGATGATGTGCTGCTGGAGGCGCGCGGCGAGCGGCGTGTCGCCGGCCAGGTACTGGATCAGCTGCTCGGTGTCCTGGCTGCCGAGCGCACCGAGCGCGATCTGCATGACGCGGGCCTGGGCCGCCCATGGCAGGTCGATGGTGTTGGCCCGGATGGTCATCACCAGCAGCAGCGGCGCCGTCGCCGCCTGCTCGATCAGGCGATCGAGCCACGTCAGCGTGGTGGCGTCGAGCCAGTGCAGATCCTCGACCAGCAGGATCACCGGCTCGCCTTCGGTCATCGCCAGGATCAGCGCGACCAGCGCTTCGAGCGTCTCCTCGCGCTGCCGCTCCGGCGGCATCGCCGCGAGCGACGGCGCGGTGGACGCGCCCGGCAGATCGAGCAGCGACGCGAACAGCGGCATCGCCTCGGTCAGCGCGTAGGTCCGCAGCAGGCCGTCGAGCTGCCCGGTGAGCGCGTCGCCGGGCTGCGACGCCAGGATCCGGCGCAGCAGCGTCACGACCGGATGCAGCGGCGTGTTCTGCGTGTAGACCGAGCCGTGCATCGCCAGCCAGCGGACGGTGCCCTCGCCCGATCCTTCGGCGATGCGCTCGCGCAGCGCGCGCAGCAGGCGTGACTTGCCGATGCCCGGCTCGCCGCTGAGCAGCACCGCCTGGCCGACGCCGCCGCGGGCCTGCTCCCACCGGTTGGTGAGCTGATCGAGCTCGCGGCCGCGGCCGACCATCGGCGCCAGGTCGAAGCCGAGGTCGTCGCCGGCGCCGCTCGCCTCGCGGACGCGGTACGGCACGAACGGCTCGACGGCGCCGCCGAGCGGCGGCAGGGCTGCCATGCGCCTCGGTGGCGAAGCCGCGCCGCACCAGCGAGCGCGTCGCGCCGCTGATCACGATCGTGCCGGGCGCGGCCGCCGCCTGCAGCCGCAATGCGATGTCGAGCGTGGTGCCGAGCACGACCGGCTCCGGCATCTCCGGGCTGGCCGACACCACCGCCAGGCCGGTGTGGATGCCGACGCGCAGCACCGGTTTCCTGCCATCGCCCGGCCCGGCGGCGCCCCCGCTCGGCGGCGCCGAGATGATCGCCGGCCTCGGCGACCAGATCGAGGCCGGCCCGCACCGCCCGGCGGGCGTCGTCCTCGTGCGACTGCGGATAGCCGAAGTAGATCAGCACGCGATGGCCGACGACGTTGCCGACCGTCGCCTCGTGACGCTGCGCGACCTTCTGGGCCAGCGGCCGCAGCCGCATCATCAGCTCGTAGAGCGTCTCCGAGTCGAACGCCTGGGACGCCTCGAGCGACGGGCTGCCGGCGTCGACCACCTCGCAGCACAGCACGGTCAGCTGGCGGCGCTCGCTGCTCGACAGCAGCGGCATCGGCGGCGGTACGACGCGCGGCTCGGCCGGCGGCACGTCCGCCGGACGCACGTCCAGGGTCGGGGCGGTCGACACCTCGACCGGCAGTCCGCCGCGCCGGCTCGGATCGAGCACGCCGCCGCGCTCCATCTGCTCGAGTGCGGCGACGACGTCCAGGCTGCTGTGCGGCCGATGCGCCGGCGTCTTGCTCAGCAGCCGGTGGATCAGGTCCGCCAGCTCGCGCGGGATGCCGGGATCGACCTCGACCACCGCCGGCGGCTCGTAGGTGCAGATGCGCGTCAGCGTCTCGGCCGCGGTCTCGGCGCGGAACGGCGAGATGCCGGTGACCATCTCGTAGAGCAGCGAGCCGAGCGAGAACGAGATCGGAGCGATGATCGATGGCCAGGCCGCGCGCCTGCTCCGGCGACATCGCATGGCAGGTGCCGAGCACGGCGCCCGGCCCGGACAGATCCTGCTCGCCGCCGCCGCGATAGGTCTTGGCCAGGCCGAAGTCGAGAATCTTGGCGCGCCCGGCCGCCGTGACCATCACGTTCGAGGCCTTGAGATCGCGGTGCACGATGCCGTGCGCGTGCGCCTCGGCCAGGCCATCGGCGATCTCGCGCGGCAGCTGGACCGCGCGCAGCGCCGTCGGCAGGCCGTCGCGCAGCATGCGATCGACGGTCTTGCCCTCGACCAGCTCCATCACGATCCAGTCGCCCTCGTCGGTCTCGACGATGTCGTAGATGTGGACGATCGACGGGTGGTTCAGGCGCGCGGCCATCCGCGCCTCGCGCCGGAAGCGCAGCTTGCGCGTGGCGTCGACGGTGTCGGGGAGCAGCCGCTTGATCGCCAGCGGACGCTGGAGCGCCTGATCGAACGCCCGGTAGACGGCGCCCATGCCGCCGGTGCCGAGCCGCTCTTCGATCAGGTAATTGCCGACGCGGTCGGGTACGTCCGAACGATCGTCCGGCCGCGGATGCACGGGCGCAGTCTACCAAAGGTCCGGTTGAGCCGGCGGCGCCGCGCATGTCGTATGCTCAGCCTTTCGATTCCCACTTCCCGAGGAGATGAGATGCGGCGAGCACTGCTGGCACTGGTGATGACGATCGGCGTGGCGGCGTCGGCCTTCGCGGCCGACGTCACGGGCAAATGGGTCGGCAACGTCGAAACCCCGAACGGTCCGATCGAGCTGACCTACGACTTCAAGGCCGACGGTGAGGCCCTGACCGGCACGGTGGCGAGCGCCATGGGCAGCCTGCCCCTCGCCAAGGGCAAGATCGCCGGCGGCGTGCTGACCTACGAGGTCGCGCTCGAAGGGTCCGTGATCACCCATGAAGCCAAGATCAACGAGGCGGGAACCGAGATCGCCGTCAAGGCCACCGGCGACTTCGGGACCAGCGAATACGTGGTGAAGAAGACGTCGACGCCGCCAAGTAGGCGGCTGGCAGAGCCGCGACCCGCGGCTGGTTGAGCCGGATCGAGGACGCTCGAGCAGTCGCGCGCCCATCGCTCGCGCGCACGCTGGGCGTTCGACGTTGGTATGGATGTCGCACTGCAGGCGGCATGACCATGCCGCCTCGTGTGTCGCTCGCGGATCTTCTTGCTGCGCCGCTCGCGATGACGGTATCGGACGCGGTGTCCGTCATCATCCAGCTGGCGCAGTCGCCGCAGACCGGCCGGCCGCGCCCGGTCGAGCTCGACGCGAGTCATGTCTGGCTGGAGCCCGACGGCGCGGTGACGCTGGCGCCGGGCCTCTTCCCCAGGGTGAGCGAGTTCGCGTCGCTGCTCGGGCGGTTGCTGGGCCCGCTCGAGGACGACGTGCCGCGCGGCTTGCGCGATCATCCTCGAGCGCGCCGCCGGACACGGGGTCGACGCCTCGATCCCGTCGCTGAGCGCCTTCGCCGCCGCGCTCGGCCCATTTCAGCCAGGCGATCCTGGGGCCGCGGTGACCGCGCTGGTCGCGCGGTTCGCCGAGCCGCGTCCGGTCGCGGCGCCGCTTGTGCAGCCCACCGCCCCGGCCCGGCGCCCGGCCGCCGGCCGCCTTACCGCAGACCGTCCCGCCGCCCGTCATGGTTGCGGCCTTGCCTGCAGGGCGGGCCGCAACGGGCGCGTCCGCCATCCCCGACGTCCTGCCGCTGCCGGACGCGGCGCCTGCCCAGCCGGGCGAGTCGCAGTGGCAACCGTCCATCTGGGCCGTCGCCGTCGCGATCGCGGCGACCGCCGTCGCCGCCATCCTCGGTGGCTCGCTCGCCCAATCTCGCGACGCGGGCCGGACGGCCGCCGAAGCGTCAGCGCCGGTGCGGACGACAGCCTACCGGGCGGCGCCGCCCGAGCCCGAGTGGGATCGGGTGCGGCCAGACACCGCGGCGGTGCCGACGGGAAGCGCGTCGCTCCCGTTACCCGCCCCGGCCGTGCCTGGCCGTCCGGCGCCTGACCACGTCTCGGCTGACCGCGGCATGGCCGCCGACGCGGTGCCGGAGCGCACGGTGCCGGCCGCTGTCGCCCTTGGGGCGGCCACGGCCGGGCCTGGCACATCGCGCCCCGCCCGCCTCGTCGATCGGCGCGACGCGGAGGCCGATGCCGTCTACTCGCCGTCGTTCGCCGGGAACGGCACCGCGGTGTTCTTCCATGCCGAGTCGCCGCGTGGCAGCGCCTTGAAGCGCGCCGACGCCGAGCGCGGCGAGCTGCGCGTCGCCACCATCGTCGACGACGGCGCGCGCAACTACCACGTGCAGCTGTCGCCCGACGGCCGGCAGGTGGCGTTCGACTCCGATCGCGACGGCATCCGCGGCGTCTACGTGGCGGACGCGGACGGCCGCGGCGTGCGGCGCGTCAGCGGTCCCGGCTATGCCGCGGTGCCGACCTGGTCGCCGGACGGTGGCCGGCTGGCGTTCATCCGCGCCGAGCCCGATCGGCCGGCGGTCTGGAACCTGTGGCTGCTCGACCGCGATTCCGGACGGAGCTGCGCGCCTGACGGCGTTCCGACGCGGCCAGGTCTGGAGCGGCGCGTGGTTCGGCGACGGGCGACGCATCGCCTACAGCCACGAGGATCGGCTGCTGATCCACGACCTCGCGACCGGTCGATCGCGCGACATCCTCTCGCCGGTGCCGGGCCGGCTGGTGCGGACGCCGGCGGTGTCACCGGACGGCCGCTGGATCGTGTTCCAGGTGATCCGCGACGGCGTCTGGCTGCTCGACGTCGAGACCGGGGCCATGCGTCGCGTGCTCGACGACCCCTCGGCCGAGGAGTTCGCCTGGTCGCCTGACGGCCGCCGGGTCGCCTACCACAGCCGCCGCAGCGGTGGCTGGAACCTGTGGACGATGACGGTGCCGGCGGAGCGGCCACCGCGCGCGCCGCCCGCGGCTCCGGGTCTACGCTCGCGCTGGCGACGTCGGGCATCCGCCGCCTCGATCGGGACGCCGATCAGGAGCCGGTTGCGCGGCGTGACGTCGGCCGGAATCGTCTTCGTCCAGATGCGGTAGCCGCTCCCCGCAGGCGCGACGCGCGGATCGCGTCGATCGCCAGATCCGCCGCCATCCAGCCGTCGAGATCGCCGGTGTCGCCGCGGGCGTGATCGTGGCAGCACGGCAGCACCGCGACGCGGGCGCGCGCCGCGGCCGCGCGCTCGAGGACCACGTCGGACAGCGCGCCGCAGGCGTGGCACGACACCACCACGTCCGCGGACGACAGCGGCACGTCCTCGATGCGGTGCGCCTCGAAGCGCACCCGGCCGTCGAGACGCGGCCAGGTCGCCACGAAGCCTGGTGCAGCGTCTGCTGCGAGCGGCGGCAGCACCGGCATCGACCACCAGCGCGTCGGGCGAGGTGTCGTCGAGCAGCAGCATCGCCTGCGCGAGCAGGCCGTGGCCGCCGGCGAGATCGACGACGCGGCCGCCGCGGCAGACGCGCCGCACCCGCCGCGCCATCTCCCACGCTTCGTACAGCTCCTTGCGCGGCAGGCACGCCGGCGGCGCAGGCCGCACGGCCGATCCGATCGATGAGCGTGTCGCCGATGAACCGGCTCGAGATCGTGCGCCGTCAGCCGGCCGGACGCGCCATGCGCGAACATGGCCGCCGATCCTACTCGGTCGGCGCGGGCGTTCGCCGCCTGCGGCAGCGAGAAGCCCACCGTCACGCCGCCGGCGTCGCTCGACGCCCAGACACGCCCGCCCTGCGCCTCGACCAGCTGCTTGACGATCGTCAGGCCGAGGCCGGTGGCGACGGTCGCGGTGTCGGACGGCCCGTCGTCGCCGACCTCGACGCCCCGACGGACGACGCGGAAGGGCGCGGACGGCTCGAGGGTCAGCTCGAACCGGCCGGCCAGGCCCGACGCGCCGCGCGCCGCGATGGACGCCACGCCGTCGACGACGCGGACCGACGTCACCGTGATGGCGCCGAAGTCGCCGCGGATGCGCTCGAACATGGCGCGACGGTCCGCCGGCGTGAAGCGGCCGAGCAGCGCCGGGGTGAAGTGGGCCTGCGCCATCGCCTCGTAGGCGTCGGCGCTGGAGCCGCGCATGGCCTCGACGAAGGCATCGACGTGGGCGCGGACCTCGGGCGCGGGCGCGCCGCCCGGCTGGGCCCGCAGGACGGCGGGCGCGGCGACCGCGGCCAGGGCCAGGATGGCAAGCACTCGAATCGGGATCATCGGGACGCTCCTCATGGAGCTCACCCTACCGATCGGTTGTCAAGGAATCATGGAGGAGCGTTGCCGGCGTCGCGGCGCGCGCCTGACCGCTGACGGTGGCCGAGGCGAGCAGGCAGCAGGACGCGGGCCGCGCCGGGCAGGACCTCGTAGCGGCAGCGATCGGCCTCGAGCACCTGCCCGTCGGTGTTGAGGCGGATGGCGCGAGTCGAAGGTCAGCTCCAGTGCCTGCGTCCGGAAGTAGGTCACCCGATCGTCCTCGACGTGCTCGCCGCTCGAGACGCGGCGCAGCAGCGCGACGAACTCGAGCGTCGGCATCGCGTGGATCAGGCAGACGTCGAGCCAGCCGTCGTCGATGACGGCGTGCGGAGCGATCAGGCGGCCGCCGCCGATCAGCCGTGAGTTGCAGACGGCGAACGCCAGCAGCTCGACGTCGCGGTCGGCGGCGGCAGCGCCGCGATCCGCCGCCGGCTGCGACTGGCTGACGCGCGTCGCGATCGGCGTGTAGTCCATCAGCACCTGCGCGCCGCCGATCAGGTAGGCGAGCTTGCCGAGCACGGTCTTCAGCTGCGAGCTGACCGCGTCCGACACGTCGGCGATGAAGCCGCCGGCCGAGACGTTCAGGAAGGCCGCGCCCGTTGACGCGGCCGACGTCGATGGCGGTGACCGTACCGCCGAGCAGCGCGTCGATGGCCGCCTCGGGCTCGTCCGGCACCCCGAGCGCCGTGGCGAAGTCGTTGCCGGTGCCGAGCGGCACGATGCCGAGCGGGATGTGCGCCAGCGCGCCGTCCACCTCCGCCACGCCGTTCAGCACTTCGTTCAGCGTGCCGTCGCCGCCGGCGACGACGATGCGGTCGTAGCCCTCGCGCGCCGCCCGGCGGCCGGCCTCGACGCCGTCGCCGTCGCCGGTCGTGAGCACGATGTCGACGTCGCCGGTGGTGCGCAGGCGCGCGTTGATGGCCGGCAGGTGGTCGAGGGCCGTTTCGCCGCCCGAGGCGGGGTTCACGATGAGCTTGGTTCGCATGTGCGCGTCGATCGTGTCACGTCCGCCATCCCTGCCGGACCGTTCTTCGGCAAGCGACTGCCGGCAGCCGCGCTGCTAGGCTGGGGCATGAGCCACGCCCGCCTGTTCACGCCGTTCCGCGTCGCCGGCCTCGAGCTGCGCAACCGGATCGTCATCGCGCCGATGTGCCAGTACTCCGCCGACGAGGGCTGCGCCACCGACTGGCACGTCATCCACCTCGGCCAGCTGGCGCTGTCGGGCGCGGCGCTGCTCACCATCGAAGCGACCGCGGTCTCGCCGGAAGGCCGCATCTCGGCCCGCGACCTCGGCCTCTGGAACGACGACAACGAGCGCGCGCTCGGCCGGACGCTCGACAGCGTGCGGCGCTGGTCGGACATGCCGATCGCCATCCAGCTGGCGCACGCCGGCCGCAAGGCGTCGACGCGCGTGCCGTGGGAAGGCGGCGCCCAGGTGCCGCCGGACGCACCCGGGCGGCTGGCAGACCGTGGCGCCGTCGGCCGTCGCCTTCGCCGAGACGCCGAGCATCCGCCGCTCGCGCTCGATCGCGCAGGGCCTGGCGCGCATCCGCGACGCGTTCGCGACCGCCGCGACACGCGCCGGCCGGCTCGGGCTGCGACGCGGTGCAGCTGCACGGCGCGCACGGCTATCTGCTGCACCAGTTCCTGTCGCCGCTGTCGAACCGGCGCGACGACGAGTACGGCGGCAGCCTCGAGAACCGGATGCGCTTCCCGCTCGAGGTCTTCGACGCCGTGCGCGCCGCCTTCCCGGCCGATCGGCCGGTGACGATGCGCGTCTCGGGCACCGACTGGGCGCCGGGCGGCTGGGACATCGAGCAGACGATCGCCTTCGCCCAGGCGCTCGAGGCGCGCGGCTGCGGCGGCATCCACGTCTCGAGCGGCGGGCTGACGCCGGCGCAGCAGATCCCGATCGGCCCGAGCTACCAGGTGCCGCTGGCGCGCGCGGTCAAGGCCGCGACCACCATGCCGGTCGTCGCCGTCGGCCTGATCACCGACTTCGAGCAGGCCGAGGCGATCGTCGGCACCGGCGACGCCGACCTGGTCGCGCATCGCCCGCGCCGATCCTCTACGACCCGCGCTGGCCGTGGCACGCGGCGGCCCACTTCGGCGCGACGGTGGTCGCCCCGAACCAGTACCTGCGCTCGCAGCCGTCGCGGTATCGCGAGCTGTTCGCCACGCCGAAGCGATCCTGAGGAGCTCTCCGGGACGGCGTCCGGGACGGCGTCCGGGATGCCGTCCGGAGAGTGTCCGGGACGGTCGTCCGGGAGCGCGTCCGGGACACGGTCCACGGGCAGCTATAATGCCCATCGAAGCTCAGCCTTACTCGGCAGATCCAGTGAGCGAGAAGGAACCCGGCGACGTCACGCGGCTGCTGCAGGCGCTCGGGGTCGGCGACCCGGCGACGCCGGACGTCCTGCCGCTGGTCTACGACGAGCTGCGCCGGCTCGCCGCGCACTACCTGCGGCGTGAGCGACGCGACCACACCCTGCAGCCGACCGCGCTCGTCCACGAGGCCTACCTGCGGCTGGCCGCGCAGGATCGCGTGCAGTGGCGCAACCGCGCCCACTTCATGGGCGTCGCGGCGCAGCTGATGCGGCGCGTGCTGGTCGATCACGCGCGCGCCACCCACGCGCAGAAGCGCGGCGGCCACGACACGCGCGTCTCGATCGACGACGTCGATCCGGGCAGCGACGCGCCCTCGGCCGACATCTTCGCCCTCGACGAAGCGCTGACGAGGCTGGCCGGCCTCGATCCGCGCCAGGCCCGGATCGTCGAGCTGCGCTACTTCGGCGGCCTGACCGTCGAAGAAGTCGGCGAGCTGCATGACGCTGTCGACGGCGACCATCAAGCGCGAATGGCAGATGGCGCGCGCCTGGATCACCGCGAGCTGCGCTCGACGCCGTGATGGCGCCGGACGAGTACGCCGTAACTGCGTCGTTTTCGAGCCCTCCAAAAGCCCTGTCCGGGACAGCGTCCGGGAGCGGCTCCCGGACGGCCTCCGGGAACGGCTCCGGGACGGCCTCTGGGACAGCCTCCGGGAGCGGTGAGCCCATCCGTGCCTGGACTCCGCGTTAACAGATGAGCCCGAGAACGGGCCTCTGGAGGAGACAAGGCATGGAGCGTGTAGTCCTACGACATCTGAGCGGCGCCAAGGGGCAGCAGGTCGAATCGATCCCCCTCGACAAGGCCGGCGATCTGCTCATCGGGCGCGACCTGGCGGCGCACGTACGGTTCGACCCCGAAAGCGACGATCTCGTGGGGCGCCAGCACGCCCGGATCCTGCAGGATCCGGCCGACAAGTACCGGTTCTCGATCGTCGACCTGAACAGCCGCAACGGCACCTACATCAACAAGCAGCGCGTCGTCGGCACCGCCGCCCTCGCCCCCGGCGACATCGTCCAGCTCGGCCCGGGCGGACCCGAGTTCCAGTTCGACTTCGATCCCCTGCCAGCGCACCTGGTGAAGTCGACGCGGCTCGCCGCCTCCCCCTCGGCCCACGATCCCCAGGCGACGCGGATGGCGCCGTCGTCGGCCGGGACCGCGATGTCGGCCGGCGGCAAGGCCGGCGTCGGCAAGGAGACCGTCGAGCGGATGGTCACCGGCGCCCGCAAGGAAGGCCACCGCAACCTGGCGCTCGGCGTCGCCGCCTCCCTGCTCATCGCCGGCGGTGTCATCGCCCTGGTCGCCTGGCGCGCCGAATGGCGGGCCTCGGCCGTTCCAGCAGGAACAGCAGGACAAGGAACAGCGCGAGAAGAACGAGCGCCCGCTGACGGCGCGCCAGATCGCCGACGCCTACACCGGGTCGACCGTCCTGATCGAGTTCAAGTGGAAGCTGGTGAACGCCGGGACGGGCGAGCAGATCTACCACGAGTACTACCAGCCGACCGACAAGCTGGGAAACCCGGCCAAGGACCAGGACGGCCAGCCGATCGACGCCATGCCGGTGTTCTGGCAGATCGGCGACAACGTGCTGCCGTCGCTGACGCGGCAGCGGGGCCCCTTCTCCGAGAACCGGCCGATCGCGTCCGGCGGCGCCGGCTCCGGCTTCGCCGTCACCACCGACGGCTTCATGCTGACCAACCGCCACGTCGCGGCCAGCTGGGAAGCGACGTATCCGGGCTTCCCGCAGCAGGGCGCGGCGATGCTCATCACCCCGGGGCAGAAGCAGCCCGCCGTCCTCGACATCCGGCAGCTGAACGTGCGCGGCTGGATCCCGGTCACCGGCGGCGTCTTCGAGAGCCAGCGCGTCGTCGACCGGCGCCCCGAGAACTACAAGGGCTTCGAAGGCCAGAACATCTACATGGACGTCACCTTCGCCCTCAACAAGCTGCGCTTCCCGGCGACCGTCGCCCGCGTCTCCGATCGCCACGACGCGGCCCTCATCAAGATCAACACGCCGCAGCCGGTGAAGAAGGTCGAGCTGTTCGACAACTACGATCAGATCGCGGTCGGCTCGCCGGTCACCATCATGGGCTACCCGGCGGTGTCGCCGCAGGTGTTCGTCAGCACCAACTCGATCGACGCGATGTCGGGCGAGCGGCAGACCGTATCGGTGCCGGATCCGACGGTGACGCCGACGTCGATCGGGCGCATCTTCCGCGGGCGCATGCAGCCGACCGGCGGCACGGTCTACGACTACCGCAGCGGCATGGGCGACTCCTACCAGCTGTCGAGCAACGAGACCGGCGCCGGCAACAGCGGCGGCCCGGTGTTCGACGAGAAGGGCCGCGTCATCGGCATCTTCACCTACGGCAACACCGTGGACGTGACGCTGCTCTACTGCATCCCGATCCGCTTCGGCATGGAGCTGATGGGCACGCAGCCGGTGCTGCAGCGCACCAACTGATCGCGCGATCGTGCGACGAGCGAGCGCCACCGCCATGTCACGCCCCATCCCGCCGGACGCGATCGTCGGCCGCTACCGGCTCGCCGACTTCCTCGGCGCCGGCGGGATGGGCGAAGTCTACCGGGCCACGCACCTGACGACCGGTCAGGTGGTGGCCATCAAGATCCTCACCGCCGCAGAAATCGAGGCACGGTGGCTGGCCCGCGTCTATCACGAGGCCCGCGTCCAGCAGGGGCTCAACCACCCCAACATCGTCAAGCTGCTCGAGCTGGTCGATCTCCAGGGCCGGCCCTGCCTGGTCCTGGAGGTACATCGGCGGTGAGTCGCTGGCGGATCGGCTGACGCGAGAAGGCCGGCTGCCGGCCCGCGAAGCGCTTCGGCTACTGCAGTCGATCGCCTGGGCCGTGGCCTACGTGCACGCCCAGGGCATCGTGCACCGCGACCTGAAACCGGGCAACGTCCGGGTCACGCCGGAGGGACAGATCAAGCTGCTCGACTTCGGCATCTCCAAGAGCCGCCACGCCCAGGGGCTGACCCAGACCGGCAACGTCATCGGCACGCCGCGCTACCTGTCACCCGAGCAGATCCTCGGCGACCCGATCACGCCGGCCACCGACGTGTGGGCCCTTGGCGTGCTGCTCTACGAGATGGTGACCGGCCTGCCGCCGTTCGCCGGCGGATCCGAGGCGTTGCTCTGGGCCCGCATCGATCGCGTGACCTACGTCGTGCCGAGCGCGACGGTCACGCCGCCCGCCGAGGACGCCGCGCTGATGCGGCAGATCGATTGGCTGATCGCCACCTGCCTGACGCGCGCGCCCGTCGGGCGGCCCACGGCGGAGGCCCTGGCCGCCGGCGCCGCCGACATCCTCTCCGGCGCCGAGCGCATCTCGGCCAGCGCGCGGACCCTCACCCCGCCGGCGGAGGGACCGCCGCTGTCGCCGATCCAGGAGCTGCTCGAGCGCCGCTGGTTGCTGATCACGACCGTCTCGGCGGCGCTGGTGATGCTGGCGCTGGCCGTCTTCCTGGCCTTCGACACGCTGCCCCGCGCCCCTGGCGGCGGGCAGGGAGCCGGCCCGCCCGGCCCGGGCGGACGCCCGGCCGCCGAGGCCGGCGTGCACCATATCGACGTCATGTCCGGCCGGGCCACGGTGCGGGTCAACGGCCGCACGCTCGGCGACACGCCGGTCGACTACGTCGGCACGGTGGGCGAAACTGTGTCGGTGGAGCTGCAGCAGACCGGGTTCGTCCCGGTGCGCGAGGACATCCAGGTGACGACGACCGGCACCTCGACCTTCAACATGATGCGCGCCGCGGGAGACGAACGATGACGTGGGACATTGCCGGGCACGTGGTCAGCGACGTCGGCTGCGTCCGCGAGCTGAACGAGGACCGCGGCCGCATCGTCCAGCCGGGCGACGAGGCCGAGCGGAGCCGGCGCGGGGTGCTGGCGATTGTCGCCGACGGGATGGGTGGACATTCGGCCGGGGAAGTCGCCAGCGAGCTGGCCATCGACGCCGTGCAGCGCGGCTACTACGCCCACGACGGCGCGCCCGACATCGCCCTGGTCGCCGCGCTCCAGCAGGCCAACCGGACGATCTTCGAGACCGCGTCGCAGGAGAAGCGGCTCGCCGGCATGGGCACGACGTGCGTCGCGGTCGCCATCTGCGACGGACACGCGCACGCCGCCAGCGTCGGCGACAGCCGCCTCTACCTGCTGCGCGACGGCGGCATCTATCGCATGACCAACGACGACTCGGCCGTCGGCGAGCTGGTCGCGCGCGGCCTGTTGACGCGGTCCGAGGCGCGGCACCACGCCGACCGCAACGTCATCCTGCGCGCCCTCGGCACGCACGACGACGTGCAGGTGTCGCATTGGGATCAGCCGCTGCCGGTGCGCGGCGGCGACGCCTTCGTGCTCTGCTCCGATGGCCTCAGCGACCTGCTCGAGGACGAGGAGATCGCCGAGATCGTCGCCGGCCGGCATGGCGCCGAGGCGTGCCAGGCGCTGGTCGCACTGGCCAAGGCCCGCGGCGGCCACGACAACATCACCGTCGCGCTGCTGCGGATCAGCGCTCACGCCGCCCAGCCGGTGACCGCGCCGCCGACGCGCGAGGTGCGGGCGATCCGATGATTGGCCAGACGCTCGGCACCTACCGGCTGATCGAGAAGCTCGGTGAGGGCGGCATGGGCGAGGTGTATCGCGCCCTCGACGAGATGCTCGATCGCGACGTGGCGCTGAAGATGCTGAAGCCGGAGCTGGCCCGGCGGCAGGGCACGGTCGATCGCTTCCGCGCCGAGGCCATCACCCTGGCCAAGCTCGATCATCCCGGCATCGCCCGCATCCACGGCTGCTCGCGCCATGACGACCGCTGGTTCATCGTCATGGAGTTCGTCCGCGGCGAAACGCTGCTCGGCCGCCTGTCGCGGGCCGGGCGGCTGCCGTGGACGGAGGCGGCGCCGATCGTCTGCCAGCTGCTCGACGCCCTCGAATACGCCCACCGCCGCGGCGTCATCCACCGCGACATGAAGCCGGCCAACGTACTGATGGGCGTCGAAGGCGCGGTCAAGGTCACCGATTTCGGCATCGCCCGCGTGCTCGGCACCGAACGGGCGACGCGCACCGGGCATATCGTCGGCACGCTCGAGGACATGTCGCCCGAGCAGGTCCGCGGCGAGGAAGTCGACGGTCGCGCCGATCTCTACGCCGTCGGCATCCTGCTCTACGAGCTGCTGACCGGCCGCGTGCCGTTCCGCGGCGGCGCCGAGTACGAAGTGATGATGCAGCACCTGCAGGCGCCGGTGCCGTCGGTGCGGGCGCTGGTGCCGGACGTGCCGGCGTGGTTCGACGAGATCCTGCAGCGGGCGCTGGCCAAGGCGCTGCCCGATCGCTTCCCGTCGGCGGCGGCGTTCCAGCTGGCCCTCGAAGGGCGCGCCGCGGCGGAGCCGGCGATGCGGATCAAGGCGACCCGCCTCGCCAACGCCGCCATGGACGCGGCCGTCGTCGGCGCCACCGGCGCGCTGGCCCGGGCCACCGATCCACAGGCGGTCGTCCCGACGCTGCCCGGGCCGATGACGGCACCGACGCTGCTGAGCGACCACAGCCGGCCGGCGATCGCCGCCAGGGCGAAAGCCGCGTCACCGCCGGCCGCCGAGCCCGCCGAAACCCGCCTGGCCTCCGGCGCGCACGCCGCCGTGTCCCCACCGCCGCTGCCGACGCCGGCGCCGACCCGCATTGCCGGTCACGGCGATGCGACCACGCGCCTCGCCGCCGCCGTGGGCACCGGACCGGCCGCGCCCGGACTCGTGCTGGGCGGACGCACGGTCACCTGGCGGCAGCTCACCGCCGCCGGCGCCGTCGGCGTCGTCCTCCTGGCGTCCGCCATCGTGCTCGGACGCCGCCTGTCAGGGGATTCGGGAGCCGATCGTGCCCGCGGACGCCCCCAGCGCCGATGCGACGACCCCGGTCCCCCGACCCGACCCGATCCTCGACGCGCCGGCGCCGCCGCCGGTCGATCCCACGCCGCCGATCACGCTCGGGCCCTCGCCGATCGAGCGCGGCCCCGGCGGCGGGACACCGGCGCCCGTCCGCCCGCCGCCACCGGCGCCCGTGTCCCCGGCGGACGCGCCGGCCGCCGGCGACCGCGCCGCCGGCGAGACCGCAACACCGACACCGGCACCGGCACCCGCGCCGGTCGAGGCCGTCCCGGCGCCGCGCGCGGCGGCCACCATCGAGTTCGAGGACGTCGGGTTGATGACGATCGCGGGCAGCGACATGGAGGAGCACGAGGTGCTCCTGCGCTTCGAGTCCGATCGCCTGGTGCTGTTCGACGAGGACAGCGAATCGGCCGTCCGCACCGTGCCCTACCGCAGCCTGGCCGACGCCACCTACGCGCGGAGCAAGAGCCCGGTCGGCAAGGCCGAGCGCGATCGATCGACGCTGGTGCGCGGGCTGTCGAAAGCCGGCGGCCTCTTCCGCCGGACGCCGCACTGGCTGACGCTGGAAGGTGCCGGCGCGCCGATCACCCTCAAGGTCGACGGCGGCGACGTCGAGCGCGTGATCTCGACGATCGAGGCCCGCACGTCGGCCAAGGTCGCGCGCGTCAGCGAGAAATAGCGCAGCGCGGCGCCTGCCGCGCCGACGCCAAGGGGAAACGCCGATCGGGCGGGCCGGCCGCTCAGAGCGCCCGCCGCCGCAGCGCGACGATCGGCGCCATGCGGGTGGCGCTCCGGGCCGGCAGGTACGACGCCAGGCCGGCCACCGCGATCGCCAGCGCCGACACGGCGATCAGCGTGGGCGGATCCGCGGCGCCGACGCCGAACAGCAGCGAGGACGCCGCGCGCGCCAGCCACCAGGCGCCGATCAGGCCGACGGCGAGGCCGGCCATCGCCAGCAGCAGGCCCTCACCGGCCACCATGCGGCCGATGTCGGCGGGGCGGGCGCCGAGCGCCATGCGCACGCCGATTTCGTGCGTGCGCGCCACGACGGAGTGCTGGATCAGCGCGTAGAGCCCGAGCGTGGCCAGCAGCAGCGTGACCACGGCGCAGGCGACGAGCAGGGCCGCCTGCACGCGGCGCTCGTCGAGCTCGGCGCCGAGACGCTCGCTGACCAGGCTCACCCCGTAGACGACGGCCTTGGCATCGACGCTGCGCACGGCGGCGCGCAGCGCACCGGCCAGGGCCAGGGGATCCACGACGGGCGCGCCGGGTCCGCCGGGCGCCGGGCGCGCGAAGAGGATCGTGCCACGCGACGGCGCCTGCGCGACCGGCTCGAACATCTGCGGCACCGGCGCGATCTCCAGACCCTGGCGGCGCATGTCGGCGACGACGCCGACGACGGTGAACCACGCCGCGGCCGGACCGGGCGGGCCGAGCGCGAAGCGCCGGCCGACGGGATCGCGGCCGGGCCACAGGCGCGTGGCCATCGCCGCGTTGACGATGGCGACCAGGCCTGGCCCGCGCCCGTCGGCCGGCGTGAAGAGCCGGCCGCCGATCAGGCGTGTGCCGAGGGTGTCGAACACGTCACCGGCGATCTCGTCGCGGCGCAGCGGCAGCAACTGGGTGCCGGCGCGCGCGCCGCCTTCCGCGACGATCGGCTGCTCCTGCACCGTGCCGACGAACAGCTCGCTGCTGATCCCGGCACGCTCGACACCGGGCACGCCGCCCACGCGCTCGAGCACGGCATCGTAGAAGGCGGCGCGCCCTGCCACGGGCAGGCCTGGCGGCGTCGCGACGTGCAGCGCCAGCACGCGGTCCGCCTGGAAGCCGGGATCGACGCGGCTCACGTTCCACCAGCTGCGCAGGAACAGGCCGCCGCCGGCCAGCAGCACCACGGCGATCGCGCATTCCGCCGCGACGAAGAATCGGCGGATCCGCGAAGCCGAGCCCGACGCGGTGGCCCGCCCGCCGTCGACGCGCAGATCCCGCCGCCACGCGGCGAGGGCTGGCGTCAGTCCGATCACGAGGCCGGTCAGCGCCGACACGGCCACCGCCCAGGCGAGCACCCGCCCGTCGAGGCGGACGTCGGCGAGACGCGCCACGTAGGACGGTCCGATCGCACGGATCGCCGCCGTCGCGGCGACGGCCACGGCCAGACCGCCGATGCCGGCGATCACGGCCACCACGCCGCTCTCGACCAGTACGGATTGCACGAGGCGGGCGCGGCTGGCGCCCAGCGCCGCCTGGATCGCCAGCTGCGGCAGGCGCCCGAGGCCACGGGCGATGATCAGCCCGGCGACGTTGACCGCGGCCACCAGCCAGAGCAGCGCCGTCGCGCCGGCCAGCGTCCACGCGATCGCGCTCGAGCGGGCACCGGCCAGCTGCTCGCGCAGCGGGACGAGGCGGACGGTGCGGCCGGCGTCGGCATCCGGTTGCCCGACGTCGAGGCGCCTGGCGATGGCGCCGAGCTCGCGTTGCGCCGTGTCGAGCGCCGTGCCCGCGCGCACGCGGACGAACACGAACCACGGTCCGCGGCCGATCGCGGTCCGCCGCGTCTCCCAGTCCGCGAACACCGTGTGCGGCTCCCAGACGTCGGCCGCGAAGCCGGCGTCGGCGAGCGAGGCGGGCAGCACGCCGACGATTCTGCGACGCCTGGCCGTCGATCAGCACGGTCGCGCCGACGGCCGCCGGCGACGCCCCGAAGCGCGCCTGCCAGAAGCGGTGCGAGATCACCGCGACACGCTGGCGGTCGGTCGCGTCACGGTCGGTGAACAGCCGGCCGCGCGCCGGCACGACGCCGAGCAGCCCGAACAGGCTGGGCGACACCCGCGAGCTGCCGATCCGCTCGACGTCGCCGGCGTGCTCGAGCAGCGCCGTCGCCGGATCGAGGACGGCGACCTCGTCGAGGCTGCGGCTCTCGCGCCGCCACCCGTCTATCGTGCCGAACGCCGAGCGCGCCTCGCGGACACCTTGGGCCGGCAGCTCCTGCCAGACCACGGCCAGCCGATCGGCCGACGGGAACGGCAGGCGGCGCAGCAGCACGGCGTCCAGGACGGCGACCATCGCCGTCGTCGTCCCGATGGCCAGCGCCAGGGTGGCGATGGCGGTGAACGTGAAGCCTGGACTGGTGCGCAGGCGTCTCAGGGCATGGCGGAGATCGAGCAGCATCAGCAGCCTCCGGTGTGCAGTCGACGAGCACGCCATGGCGAGGCCGCGGCTGGTGCTGCGGCGCGCCGCTGGCGGCGCGGGCTCGACGTAGAATGCGCCAACTTATGACGCCGCGCTGCGCCCTCTGGCTCGCCACCTTCGCCATCGCCCTCGCCGTGACGGTCCGCCCGGGCGACGCGCAAAGCCGATTTCCGGTTCGGCCGTCGCCCGATGGCCGGGTCGTGGTCGACGCGTCGGGCCGGCCGTTTCCGATCCTCGGTCGCACGGCCTGGTTCATGGCGATGCTGTCCACGGCCGACGTGGACGTCTTCCTGCAGGACACCCTGGCCCGCGGCTTCAACGCCGTGGAGCTGGCCATGATTGGCCACGACCCGCGCGGCCGCCACGTGCCGTTCGACGACGGCGGCGCCGCGCCGTTCCTCAAACGCCTGGATGGCCGGCCCTGGCAGGGCGGCCTGAAGTACGGCGACGCGGCGGCGGAAGCACCGGATTTCACCACGCCGAACGAGGCCTACTGGCGCCGCCTCGACGCCTTGCTGGCGGACCTCGAATCGCGCGGGCTCCTCGCCTTCGTCTTCCCCGCCTACGTCGGCTACGCCGGCAACACGAACCAGGGCTGGATGGGCGAGATGGTCGTCAACGGCCCCGAGCGGATGCGTCTCTACGGGGAGTTCGTCGCCCGGCGCTACGCCGGCCGGAACAATCTGGTGTGGATGCTCGGCGGCGACTTCGGCGAGTTCGATGCGGCGCAGGGCGCCGCCGAGCGCGGCCTCATCGACGGCCTGATGCGCGGCGATCTCCGCCGGGCGCCGAAGCTGCGGTCGGCCGAATGGAGCTCGGAGACCATCGGGACCGACCAGCCCGAGTTCGGACCGCTCATCACGCTGAACGGCGCCTACACGTTCGATGGCTACACCGCCGACCACGCCCGACGGGCCTACGCGGTGGCGCCGGCGCGGCCGGCGTTCCTGCTGGAGGAGCCGGTACGACGAAGAAGCCGCCGACGGCACCAACGTCAACCGCCACGCGACCCAGCCGGTGCGGCGGTTCCAGTGGTGGGGCTGGCTCGGATCGATCGGCGGCTACATGGCCGGCAACGGCTACGTGTGGCCGTTCGCCGGCGACACGTGGCGGTCGCACCTCGACACGCCCGGGTCGCGCGATCTCGTCCACCTGAATGCGTTCATTCGCGGGATCGCGTGGCACACGCTGGTGCCATCTGGCCTCGACGGGACGCGCGAGCTGATCACCCGCGCCGGATCCTGCGTGCGGGCTCCCGACTACATCGCCGCCGCCGCCGCACGAGACGGCAGCCTCCTGGTGGCCTACGTGCCCCCGGAAGGCGCCGCCTCGTTCGACGTCGACCTGCGCGCGATGCGCGGCCCGGCCCGGGCCCGGTGGTCGATCCCACGGCCGGGACGTGGCAGCCCGCTGCCGACGCGCTGCCCAACACCGCGCCGCACACCGTCCGCCTGCCCGGCCGCAACGCGGCCACGGAGCGCGACTGGGTACTGGTGCTGGACGCGCCGGCGACTGCGCGCTGAGCCTGGCGCCGCGCCAGCTCGACGCCCGGCGCGACCCGCTCAGGATCGGGCTCAGCCCTCGATCGTGTAGATCTCGCGCCGGCCGCTCACCACGAGCTCGTGATAGTCGGCCATGATCTTTTCCATCTCCTTGCTCTCGGCGCTACCGTCCTGGCCCATCTTCATGAACGCTTCGAGGCTCTCCACCTCGACCTCGCTGACGATGGTCCAGTAGCGCTCGGCGCACAGGTCGGTGAGAATGCGCATCGTGCCGAACCCCTTGCCGGCGCCGAGCTTCTGCATGGCCTTGAACTTCTCGACCATGGGACGAACCTTGCCGGGCTTGCAGAACATCAGGTCACGGATCAGCAGCATATAAGCCTCCTCATCTCGAACGGGCAGGCGGGCCCGTCCAGGTGACGATCGACTTGCAAGCTCCTGACCGTCCTGGAGACAGCGGAGGGAATAGAGGAAACGGAGAGGAAGAGCTTCACAGGAGGAGCGGAGGAACCTCCGTTCCCTCCGTCCTCTCGGTTCCCCCCTACGGCAGCCGCGTGCCGAGCGCATTCGTCCCGCCCGACCACAGCACGCCGCCGGCACTGGTGTACATCGCGCGTTCGACCACCAGCGGCGCCGGGCTGGCGCCGAGGCTCTCGACCAGCGCCCCGAAGCGTCTGCCGACCGCCGCCGGGAACTCCGTCGCCACGTCGACGTTGAAGCGGCTGCTGGCGCCGACGGCGAAGGTGCGGACGGCGGTTGAGCCGTCTTCGAAGCAGATCGTGACGCGCACCGAGCCGGCCGCCGTCCCGGTGTTGGCGAGCAGGATGTAGGTCTGAGCGCCGTCGGCGCCGCCGACTTCGCCCTCGGCCAGCGCCCAGCGCGTCCCCGTCGCCGTCGCCCCCGGTGAGTTGTGCGCCTCGTACCAGTTCGGCTGCGGCCACCACATCGCCCGCTCGACGATGATCGGGACGGCGTTGGTGGAGGTCAGGCTGGTGGACACCGCCGCGTCGGACAGGGCGGCGCCCTCACCGGGGAACTGCTCGCCATCGACGTGAATCGTGCGGCGGCTGTTGCCGGCGACCTGGTAGGTCTTGCTGAGCGTGCGCCCGGTGGCGGTCAGGTAGCGCGCCTCGACGACGGCGGCGGTCGGACCAGGGTTCGCGATGAGGATGAACATGTCGAAGAAGCCGCCGGTGGCGCCTTCGGCGAGATACCAGCTGGTCGCGGGCGCGGTGACGCCGGCGCTCGAGTGCCCGGCGGCGAACGGCTGACCGGGTCGACTCAGATACATCGCGCGCTCGACGACGATCGGCTGCGTGGCGACGAGCCGGGCCGAGACGTCCGTCGCCTCGAGCAGGCGCTGCCCGGAGCCGGCCGGGAACTCCTCGCGATCGACGTAGATGTTGGCGCGGCTCGCCGCCCGCACCACGTAGGCCTTCTCGATTGGCGGATGCGGCGCCGGGCGGAGATACGGTGACGGTCACCGTCACGTCGGTCGGGTTGGGATTCTGGACCAGGTAGAAGAGATCGAGCGGGCCGCCGGTCGCCCCCTCGGCGAGATACCACGTCGTCGACGGTCCGTCGACGCTGGTCTCGGCATGACTGCCGTAGCCGGTGGTCGGCCAGCGCATGGTGCGATCGACGACCAGCGGCTGCGTCGACTCGACGACCGTGGAAAACGTCGCCGCGTCGAGGCCGCCGATGTCGCGGGGGAACACCGTCCGGCGCGTGCGGGCGGGAATGGACAGGGCCTGCGTCACGGTCGTGCCGTCGTCGCGCTGGAAGCGCAGCGTCGCGTCGGCGGCGCCGGCATTGGGATTGAGCAGCGCCAGCCGCGTGTCGAAGAAGCTGCCGGTCGATCCCTCGGCGAGGTAGCGCCGAAACAGCGGCGCCGGCTGCGTCACCGCGATGGCGACGCCGGCGACGACGATCGTCCCGGCGCGCAGCGCGCCGCTGGCGTTGGGTTCGGCCACCCACGTCACCAATCCGCCGCCGCTGGCGGTGGTGGCGCCCGAGAAGGATACCCAGGCGGCGGCGCTGACCGCGCTCCAGGCACAGGCGCCGGTCGTGGTCACCGCCACCGTGCCGCTGCCGCCGCTCGCCGTCGCGGCGATCGCCGTCGGCGATGCGGTGTACTGGCACGACGTCCCGTCCTGCGTCACGACGTGCGATGCGCCCTCGACACCGAGCGTCGCCGTCCGGGCGCTCGCCGCACCGTGGGCGGCGACCGCATAGTTGAGGACGGCCGGACCGGTGCCGGTCGCGGCGCCGGAGATCGTCAGCCAGCCGGCCGACGCGGACGCCGTCCACGGACAGCTCGCCCCGGTGTTGAGGCTGGCAGTGCCGACGCCCCCGGCGGCGGCGACGTGCGGCGCCGCGACCGGTGTCAACGTGTAGGTGCAGATCGCGCCGGGCGTGAAGATCGCGGTGCAGACGAGGCCGCGGCCGAGCGTGACCTGGCCGTCGAGGCAATCGGCCGCACCGCTCCACCCGGCGACGCTCGATCCCGGCGACGGGGTGGCGACGATGGTGACCGCGGCTCCCGCCGCGTAGACGTGCGTGCAGTCGACGCCGCACGCGATGTGGCCGTCGGCGGTCGACACCGTGCCGGAGCCGGCGCCGGCGGTGGTCAGCGTCAGGCGCGGCGCCAGCGGCCCGGTCCGCGGCCCCTGGTTGGCACGGACCGCATAGAGCCAGCGCGACGCCGCCGCGGCGTCCTGCCGCAGGCTGGCCGGCGCCGAAAAGTAGTCGAACAGCTGCTGATCGGTTTCGTGGCCGGCCAGGCCCCACGCATCGGGGAAGCCGAGATAGTTGTGGCCGTCCCAACCGAACTTCAGCGCGAAGGACGGCGCCGCGCCGTCCGGCGATCCGCGCCACCACTGCTCCTGGCCTTCGTAGTAGGCGGGATAGAGCTGGCCCGGGGCCCGATCGGTCGAACGCTTGGCCCGCAGGCGGCTGATGCCGTGCTCGCCGATGCCGGTCACGAGCAGCGCGCCGCGCGGATCGACGGCGACCAGCCAGGCGTAGTGCTCGGGCCCCATCGACTCGCGGTCGCCCCAGCCGTTCGGGTTCGGCTCCCAGTTGTCGCCGAAGACGAAGCGCGACGGGCCGCCGTCCGGCGGCATCCAGGCATAGAACTCGTTGAAGCGCGCCGCGGCTTCGCCGGCGAGGTTGTCGCCGACCGCCTTGCACCAGTAGATGCCGTCCTTCGGCCCGGTGTTGCCCCAGCGATCGACGTCGAGCCAGGCCCAGCCGAAGGCGAACTCCTCGAACTTCGAGTCGACGTCGCCGAGGACGTCGGTGACGCCGGTCGCCGGATCGATGCGGCGGATGAAGCCGTCGCCGAGGTCGAGCACGATCAGGCGGCCGCGGCTGTCGACGCGCACCGTCATCGGCACGTAGAGCTCGGGGCGGACGCCGGACGCCGCCTGCGACGGGCGTCACCCCGAGCTGCATCCGCGGCCGGACCTGGCTGCGATCGTAGCGATTGGTCACGCCGCGCGTCGCCAGCGCGGACACCATGTCCGGGCGGCCGAACAGCGTGCGTGACGGCGCCGCCGCGGGTGATGCGGCGGATCAGGTGCTGATCCTGATCGGCGACGTACATCACGTCGGCGACCGGATCGAAGACGATCGACGTCGGGCCGCTGAAGCGCGCCGCCTGGCCCTGGCCGTCGGCGGATCCGCGGGCGTGGCCGGGATCGCCGGCGAAGACCGTGACCGTCCCGATCAGCGTGCCGGGATCGACGACGACTCGCCAGATGCAGTGATCCTCGTAGGAGGCGCACGTACCAGACGTACTCGTTGCGCGGATCGATGGCGATGTCCATCGGCGTGCGGAAGCCGCCGGTCTCGCCCGGATAGGCGCCTTCCAGCCAGACGCCGCGCAGCTCCTCGTTGCCGCGGATCTGCGTCATCGACTTGGTGATCCAGACCGGGTCGCGATCGGGACGCACGCGCCAGCCGGCGACCGTGACGATCTCGCCGTCGGGCATCAGATAGCCGACGCGCCCGCCGGCCTCCGCGAAGGCGAACCGGCCGCGGTTGTCGACCTGCCCGGTGACCAGCCCGCCCATCCAGCCGATGCCGCGGCCGCCGTCCTTGAACGGCAGGCGCTCCTGCAGGTCGCCGACGCGCAGGACGCGATGATCGTCGTTGCCAACTTCGGCGCGAGGGCGCGGACGAAGGGCAGGTTGTGCGGCAGCTCCTCCCACCACATCTGCGCGGTCGTCGCCCACTCGGCGTTGGCGCTCATCAGCTCGCCGAAGGTGTCGGACTGGTCCGGCGCGCTCGTGGAACGGCTCGACCTCCGGGCTCGAGCGGATAGGCCCGCCACTGCCGATCGGACGGCGCGGACGTACTGGACGTGCGGGCCGGCGTCGATCAGCGTCGGCGACACCGACGCCGACCATGATCGGCACCTGGTCGCTGACCGCGCGGCCGCGCGTCACGTGCACGAAGATCGGCGCCGGCTTGTAGTTGGCGCGCGCGGCGCCCTGCACCTCGGTGCTGATGTCGTGGATGCCGTCGGCGAGGCCGTTCAGGCCCGGCGTTGTCGATGTGCAGGATCCAGGTGAAGTCGTCGCGGTCGAGCGGCAGCCAGCCCGACACGTCGACGCCGTGGACGAGGAAGCGAATCTGGGTCAGGCCGCTCTGCGTGATCGCCACTTCGTCGTAGCCGCTGTTGTTCGAGGTACAGCCGTACGCGCAGCGTCGCCTGGACGGCGTCGGGGGCGGAGTGGTGGCCGCGGTGCAGGTGGATCCAGGCGGCGTCGGGCAGGCCGCCGGGATCCTCGAGACCGGCCGCCTTCGACACGCTGGATGACGTGCGGCGCGAACGCGCTCGGCCAGACCTGCGCCGCGGCCGGCGCGCCCCGACCAGATGACGAGGCGGCGAGGGCGGCGAGGATCGATGCGGGCGGCAGGGGGCACGGCATACGAGGAATCGAGCGATATCCCCCGGTCCGCCAGTCCCACCGCCGCGCGCCGGCGGATGCGCGTGCAGATCCGGGCACGCCGGACGACGTCAGCCGCCGTTGGCCTTGCGCAGGGCCCGCATCTTCACGCCCGAGCGCGTGCAGCGCCTCGCGATCGAGCACGCCGCGGGCGATCGGGAACATCCGCCGTTCCTCTTCCTCGATGTGGTGCTCGATGCTCTCCTGCAGCACCTTGAACTTGGCGCCCCACCGCTCGTCGCTCTTCGGCATGCGGTGCAGCTCCTTCAGCAGCACGTCGGCGACGTGGTGCTCCTGCGAGCCCTCGAGGACGATGGCCCGCGCCGCCTTGACCGAGGCCAGGGCCGGGTAGAGGACCTTCTCCTCGATCAGCTCGTGGACGTTCAGCTCGGCGGTCAGCGCGGCGAGCAGCTCGGTCCGCCGCTTGACGGCCCGCGGCGTCGTCGCCGCGCCCTGCTCGAAGAGCGACTCGAAGCGGCGGTGATCGACCTCGAGCAGGGCGATGGGATCGGCCTCGTCGCGGGCCCACGGCAGCAGCCGGATCATCGCCGCGACCGCGCCGGACACCATCGCCGTCGCCGACTCCAGCGTCGATCGGTCGGCGCGACGCGGCGGGCCTTCACCTGGCGGGTGGCGGCGGCGCGGGCCGCGGTCTTGCGGCGGGCCACCGTCTTGGTCGTCGCGCGCTCGCCCGCTTGGCAGCGCCCGCGTCGTGGTCGCCGCTTCGTGCCGCGCTTCGGCGCCGTGTCGTCGACGCGCGCTTCGCCGCGCGCACCCTGCGTTCCCGTTCTGGCCATCGTGCTGCTCCTCGTCGCCCTCGTGGGTGTCACGACTCGCGGCGACGCGCCCGCGTCCTGCGCGGCCTTCTTCGCCGCCGCCTTGCGGGCCTTGGCCGGCCGCGCTGCCGCGCCGCCGCCTTGGCGTGGCGCGACAACGCGTCGTGCGACGCGGCGGCGCGCGGCTCGTCCGTCGAGCTTCTCCTTGGCGGCGCGCGACCGCGCCGGCGACGGCTTCTTGCGCGAGCCGGCCTGGGCGCTGTCGCTCTTCGCGCTGCGCTTGGTCCGCTCGCTGGCCGTCTTGGGCGGCGGCGGCAGCTTCACGCCGGCGCGGCGGGCCTTCGCCAGGCCGATGGCGATCGCCTGCTTGGCCGACCGCGCGCCGTGCTCGCCGTCGCGGATGTGCTCGATCTCTTCGTGGACGAACGCGCCCGCCTGCGTCGACGGCGACTTGCCTTGACGCTTGGCCGTGCGCGCCTCCTCGACCGTTCGTCTTTTCCGGCATGATTCGACCTCCTGTCGTGTCCGATGCCTCGGCATGCCGATGCATGCTGCGATGCCAGAACCGGCTCGGCCGAGGCCGCGACGGCAGCGAAATCGATAGCGATTGGCGGCGCATGCCCACCGCGCCGCGCCGCATCACCGATCGAGGAACGTCGAGCCAGGCTCGCCGTCCGGCATCGGCTCGCGGCGCGTCACCGCGCCGCCGACGTCGTCGACGCGGCCGACAGCGTGGTCTGCTTCCACGCCACCGATCCGGCGACGGTCTTCCTCTCGGCCCGGGCCCGCGTCGACGGGATGACCGTCGGCGACCTCGAGCGCGCGCTCTACGTCGATCGATCGCTGGTCAAGCACCTGGCGATGCGCCGCACGCTGTTCGTCTTCCCGCGCGAGCGGCTGGCCGACGCGCAGGCCGCGCGCCAGCGAGCGCGTGGCCGGCCAGGAGCGCCGCCGGCTGGCCCAGTTCGTCGAGACGAGCGGCCTGCAGGCGCGACGGCGAGCGCTGGCTGAAGACGGTGTCGCGCGCAGGTGCGTGGCCGCGCTGGCCGACGGCCGCGAGCGCACCTACGCCGAGCTGCGCGCCGAGGTGCCGCTCCTCGACGGCTCGGTCGCCTACGGCGAGGGCAAGACCTGGGGCGGCGACCATCGCCGGTCGGGCCGCGGGTGCTGACCGCGCTGTCGGCGGCCGGCGCGATCGTGCGCGGCACCAACGCCGGGCGCTGGACGACGTCGCGGCCGCGCTGGACGGCGATGGCGGCGTGGCTCGGCGCGCCGCTCGAGCCGCGCTCGGAAGCCGAGGGCACCGCGGCCATGGTCGCGGCGTGGCTGCGCGCGTTCGGGCCGGGCACCGACGCCGACCTGAAGTGGTGGCTCGGCTCGACGCTGACCGCGGTCCGCCGCGCCCTGGCCGACGTCGGCGCGGTCGCCGTCGATCTCGACGGACGCACCGGCTACGTCCTGCCGGACGACGTCGATCGCGGTGGCCACCAAGGTGGCGCCGTGGGTCGCGCTGCTGCCGGGCCTCGATCCGACCACGATGGGCTGGAACGAGCGCGACTGGTACCTCGGCCCGCACAAGGCGCCACGTGTTCGACCGCAACGGCAACGCCGGGCCGACGATCTGGTGCGACGGCCGCATCGTCGGCGGCTGGCGGCAGCGCGCGACCGGCGAGGTCGAGGTGCAGTGCCTCGAGGACGTCGGCCGCGCAGGCGACGCGGGCCATCGAGGCCGAGGCGGCGCGCGCTCACCGCGTGGCTGGGCGGCGTCCGCGTCCAGCCGCGCTTTCCCTCGCCGTTGTGCCGCGCGTGACGAGCGTCGCACAAGGCCTGGGTGAGGGAACGCACGGTTATCGGAGGAAACGGAATCGCCACCGCGGAACGGACGAAACGGAGGACACGAACGGGGATGACATTGACACTCGCGGTGCGTGTCACGCAGGGCCGATGCGGAAGCCGCTGTGGCGCCGAGAGGCGCGACGGGGCGCGCCAGCTGCAGCCGGAGCGCGATCTACCGGCTTGCGGAACCGGAGCGCGGAGGGAATGCCCGCCCCGCTCCACGCGTCTACGTCTGCGAATGAAACGTCGCAGCGCGTGGGCGATCGCGACTCAGCGCTTCGGCAGCGCGAACGCGATGACGCTGTCGTCGGTCACCGGGTTGCCGAAGAAGCCGCCGCCGGTCGAGGTGATCACGACGTACTGCCGGCCGTCCTTGCCGCGGTAGGTCATCGGCGTCGCCTGCGCCGCGGCCGGCAGCTTGTAGGTCCACAGCTCCTTGCCGGTCTTGGCGTCGAAGGCGCGGAAGCGGCCGTCGTCGGTCGCGCCGACGAACACCAGGCCGCCGCGGGTGACGATCGTGCCGCCGTTGCCGGGCCGGCCGGTCTTCTGCAGCGCCGGGCGGCAGGCTGTCGGTGACGCCGAGCGGCACGCGCCAGGCGAACTTCCCCGTCTTCATGTCGATCGCGGTGAGCTGGCCCCACGGCGGCTGCTGACAGGGCAGCTGCTGCGGATCGGTGCCCTTGCGGATGCTGAAGCGCCCGCCGCCGGCGACGCCCTCGTACGGGCCGCCCGGATCGAGCCGGTTGCCCTGGCCCTTCGCCGCGGCCGGTCCGGTGGCGCCTTCCGGGCGCGGCGTCATGCCCGAGAGCTGGCCGAGCTCGTTGGTGTTGACGAACAGGTAGCCGAGCTCCGGCGAGTACGACATGCCGCCCCAGTTCACGCCGCCGTGGTTGCCGGGGAACTGCACGCGCAGCCGGTTGAAGGCGGGCGGCAGGTACGGCCCGCCGAGCTGCACGCCCTGCATCAGCGCGCGGCAGCCGGCTTCGATCTCCGGCGTGACCGTGGCGACGTCGGCGGCCGTCATGCTCATGCGCGAGAGCGGCGGCGTGGCGACCGGGAACGGCTGCGTCTTCGCGGCGCGCTCGAGCGGCACCTCGCTCGCCGGCACCGGCCGCTCCTCGACGGCGTCGATCGGCTTGCCGGTGGCGCGATCGAGCACGAACAGCAGGCCCAGCTTGCTGACGACGGCGACGGCGGGGATCGTCTTGCCGCCGCGCGTCACGTCGAGCAGCACCGGCGCCGCCGCGAGATCGGCGTCCCAGATGTCGTGGTGCGTGAGCTGGAAGTGCCAGAGGTACTCGCCGGTGTCGGCCTTGGCCGCGACCAGGCTGGTGCCGAACAGGTTGTCGCCGGGGCGATCGCCGCCGTACTGATCGACCGACGGCGCGCCGAACGGCATGTAGACGATGCCGCGCGCGGTGTCGACGGTGAAGAAGCCCCAGACGTTGACGCCGGAGCGGTTCTTCCAGCTGTCGGCGCCCCACGTGTCGTTGAAGCGCTCGCCCGCCTGCGGCACCGAGCGGAACGTCCACGCCAGCTTGCCGGTGTGCAGGTCCCAGGCCCGCACGTCGCCGGCCGGTCCGCGCGGCGGGTTCTCCTGCGTGGTGCCGCCGGTGATGACGAAGTGCTGGTAGACGATCGGCGGCGAGGACAGGCCGTTGCGGCCCGGGCAGGCCGCGCAGGATCTCGGGCGTGTCGAGCGCTGATCACGCCGCCGGTGCCGAAGGCGGCGTTGGGCACGCCGGTCGCGGCGTCGATCGAGTAGAGCTTGGCGTCGCTGGTGCCGAAGACGATCTGCGCCGGCGTCGTGGCGTCGCCCGGCCAGTACTCGAGGCCGCGCGTCGACGGATTGCCGGTGGGCAGACGGTAGGCCCACTTCTCCGTGCCGGTCGCGGCATCGAGGGCCACCACCCGCGCGTAGGGCGTGGTCATGTAGAGCGTGCCGTCGATGACGAGCGGGCGTGCTCTCGCTCGAGGCATAGCCGCGGCGGCCGCGCGTCTGGTTGCTGCTGGTGGCCGCGGACTGGCCCGGCGGCGGCACCGGCGGCGGCGCGCCCGCGCCCGGCGTCGGCGGGGCCTCGTGACCGGCCGGCAGCGCCGCCTCCGGCGGCGCCGGTGTCGCCGCGACCGCCGGCTTCATGTGATACGTCCACGCCACGTCCAGCGTCGCGACGTTGGCCGGCGTGATGTCGGTGAGCGGCGAGAACCGCGTGCCGCCGTGATCGCGGTTGTAGGTCGGCCAGTCGTTGGCGGCGGCCGCGGCTGGAGCCGGCGGGCGGAGTGGCGGGACGCTTGCGCGATCAGGGCGCCGGCAGCGGCCGTCGCCAGCGCGAGGCAGCACCAGGACTGGGGACGTTCGGATCATCTCGTTCCTCTACGACTCGACGCCGGCGCGATCATTGGCGCGGCTCGTGGCAATCGCCGCAATCGGTGAACACCTGGCGGGCATCGTGGCAGCGCCGGCAGCCGAGCATCGTCACGACGTCGGTCTGCCTGCGCATCACGTCCTGGTCGGCCACCGTGCCATGGCACTCGACGCAGTCGACCTTGGCGGCCAGGTGCGCGCCATGGCTCCAGAACACGTACTCCGGCGTGTCGTAGACCCGCACCCACGGCACCGGCGTCCCGGCCTTGGCGAACGCCGCCAGCTTCTGGATCGACGGCTTGTCGACGGCAATCGCCTGGTGGCAGCCCATGCAGATGGACGTGGCCGGGAACGTCATCAGCTCCCCGGCGTCGGGGTTGACGTGGCACTGCCGGCACTCGAGGCCGAGCGCGAGATGCTTCTTGTGGCTGTAGGGAATCGGCTGCGACCGGCGCGGGAGGCGGCACGAAGGCCGGCGCCTGGGTCGCGGCGTCGGTCGCCGCCGGCGGCGTCTGGCTGCTGCCCTGGCCACGCAGCGACGATCATCGTGGCCATCAGCACGCCCAATCCCACGCCCAGGCCGCCCGCCACGCGGCGTCCGCCGATCGCGCCCCACATGGCGCGGAGGATATCGCAGCTGCCGCAGCGCGCCGATCAACAATGGCGGATGCGCTACAGCTCGGCCTACCGCCAGGGGCACGGCCGACCATGCCCGCGCTGGTAGCGGTCGATGGTCCGCTGCTCGCCCGCGTCGTCGACGCCCTGCCACCGGCGGCGCGCGACGGGCTGAGCGCCGCGGCCTTCGCCACCTGCGAGCGGGCCGTGCAGAAGACGACGTGGGCGCAGGCCCATCGGCGTCGAGTCGCGCTGATGGACGGCGACATCGTCCTCGCCACCGCGGTGTGCGGCCGCCTCGCCGCCCGGCTCGACGATCGGCCGATCCAGATCGCGGCCATCGGATCGCTCTGGGCCGACCCGGCGCGAGACGCCGCCGCACACGCCGCGGGCCTGATCGAGCGCGTGATCGACGCCGAGCGCGGGCGACGGCGCCGACCTGGCCATGCTGACGGCCGCGGGCGAGGCCGGCGACGCCGCCTGGGCCGTTCCGGATGGCTTCGAGCCGCTGCCGATCACCGACGTCGAGATCCGGGTCGTCGAGTCGACCCGCTACGGCGCGCCGATGACCATGGTCCGTGGCGGCGAGGACCGCGACCTGGCCGCCATCGTCGCGATGGGCGACGTCCGGGCCCGCCGCAGCCGCTTCCATCTCATCCGGGACGTCGACTTCCTGAAGTTCGTCCTGACGCGGCGCCGGCTCCTCGCCGGCCTGGCTCCCGGCCGGGCAGCGCGCGCTGCGTTTTCTGATCGCCGAGGAGGGGATCACCGCGGCGGCCTACGTCGTGCTCACGGAAACGGCCGGCGGCTGGATCGTCGAGGAATGCGGCGATCGCGACTCGTCGGGGACGCGCGTCGGTGCGCTGCTCCAGGCGACGGTCGCCAGGGAGCCGGCCGAGCCGCGGCCGGTCATCCGCGGCTGGCTCCCGCCGGACTTCGCGCCGCCGCAATTGGCGTTGGCGCGGTCGCCGGCGTCACCGGCGGTGCTCTTCGCGCGTCGCCTGTCGGCTCCGCTCGCGCCGCTCGGGCTGACGGCCGACCAGGTGCTGCACTGGCGAAACGACGTGCTGTGAGCCGGCAGGACCGGGATCGGCGGCCGTCACAATCAGCCGCGCAGCGGAGGCGAACTCACGTACGCTGCTGAGACCATGTGGAACTGGATTCGCCGCGGGTCGAGCCGCCGCCGGCCGCGTCACCCGTCGTCGCCGCGCCGCCCGCCTCGTCGGCCGCCGCGCGCGGTCGGCTCAAGACCGGGCCGTACCGCCTGCTGCACGACTATCTGCGGGAGCGCTACGCCGATACGGTCGTCCTCACGTTCGAGCAGATCGAGGACTTGGGCGGTTTCCCGCTGCCGCCGGAAGCCCGCACCGACGAGGGCTGGTGGACCCGGACCAGCGTGGCCCCCACCGACGCGCATCCGTCGGAAGCGTGGGTGCTCGCCAACCGATCGGCGCGCGCCAACCTCCAGGCCCGGACCGTGGTCTTCGACCGCCTCGCCTGAGCGCAGCCGCGGACGGCCGGTCGGCGCGGCCCGCGCCACCCGTCAGCGCGGCGTGGCAGACGACCGCCTGGACGCCGATACGGTCGGATCGGTACAGGCACGAGCGTCGGAGGGCAGCGCGGCCCGGATGCCGACCGTCGGACGCGCTGGCCGAGCGCCGGATAAGGTTTTCGTAGGGTGTGGTCGAACCCTCAGAAGCAGACCAGCCGGTCGCGGCGCTTCTCGATCTTGGCGAAGTCGACGCCCTTGCACGCTCTTCAGGTCGTCGAGCGTCTTGCACGGCGTCTTGGCGCGATGCGCGATCAGCGCCGCCGACTCGCTGCGCAGCAGGCCGACGATGCTCTGCAGCTGGACCGGCGTCGCCCGATTCAGGTTGAGCGGCGCCGCCGCCTCGCCCTTGAAATGGGTCGCCAGGTACTCGAGCGCGGCGTTCAGCTCCTCGTCGGTGCCCTTGAGGCCGAGGCCGACCATGCGCGTCATGACGTCCTGCCAGCCGGCTCGCGCGTCAGGCGCACCGAGGCGCCGCGATCGGCGGGATGACAGGTGCTGCACAGCTTCTGGACTTCGGCCTTGCCGGGGCCGTCGGGCAGCTGGGCCTGGGCCGACGCCGTGCCCGACGCGGCGACGAGCGCCAGCATCGCGACACCGGCGGACAGACAGAAGGCGGGCGCGCATGGATCAGTGCTCCAGGGGGATGCCGAAGGCGTAGAGCGTCTTGTCGTAGGTGACGAGATAGACCTGGCCGCCGCCGGCGGCCAGCCCGGCCCGCGCGAACGACGTGATCGACGAGCCGCTCGACCACAGTTCCTTGCCCGTCGCCGCCATCCAGGGCGTAGAGCACGGCCGGCGTCGATCGCTTGGCGCGTTCGGCGGCCGACAGGTTGGCGTCGGTGCCGCGATACTCGCCGCTCGCCGTGGCGAACACGATCCCGTTCAGGACGATCGGCGCCAGCGGCGCGGCGATCGGCCCGCGACTGCCAGCCCTTCTCGAGCGTGACCTTGCCGTCCTTGTCGACGACCTTCAGCGCGATGATCCCGCCGCCGCCCGGCGCGAGCAGCCAGCGCGTGCCGTCGGCGTCGTGCCACGTCGGCGAGCCGCCGGCCGCCGCGCCGTCGCGCCGCCGGCCTCGACGACGACCAGCGGCGTCTTGTGATCGCGCCGCCGAGCGACGTGCCGTCGAGCAGGTAGATCCGCCCGTCGTCGCCGGACGCCGCGACGTAGTCCTTGTCCTTGTGGCGGAAGACGACCGGCGTCGCGTTGAAGTCGGCGCCGTCGCGGGTGAACCAGTCCTTCGGCTCGAGCGTGACCCGATCGAGCGCGACGACGCTGTTGGCGTAGCGCGTCGGCGCCGGGCTTGTCGGCGGCGAGCCAGGTGCGCGTCTCGGCCGGCTGCACGCCGGTCGCGGCGTAGACGATGCCGCTGGTGCCGATGGCCGACGCTGCCGGCGACGCTGGCGCCGCCGGTCTGCCAGCGGTCACCTTCTTCTCCGTCGACAGCAGGTCGAGCGCCCACACGCCGTTCGGCGCGTTGCCGCAGCCGTTCGAGGTGCTCGTGTAGACGAGGCCGTCGACCGAGATCGAGCGACGACGGCCGCGCGTTCGGCGGCAGGAACGGCACCGGCGGATCGACCTGGCCGCCGTCGGTGACGCGCACGGTGCGCAGCATAGCCGTCGCTGCCCATCGTCCACAGCGGATCGACGCCGCCGAACGGCACGCTCGGGCGCGGTGCGGGCCGGACCGGCCGGCGGTGGCGGGACGTCGCCGCTCGGCGGCCCCTGCGGGCGCTGCGCGCCGCGTCTGGCTCAGCGCGGCGGCGCCCTTGCCCGGTTCGCCGACGGCGCTGGTGGCGCGGCCGCCGCCGCCGCCGAAGCCGCCGAACGTCGGTCGGCACGCGCGGCGTGACCCGGCTCGGCGCCGCGAACAGGCCGCCGGGGCACGTGCCAGGTGCTGCCGGGCGTGCTGCCGACCGCCGCCATCGACGTCAGGTGCGTGGTCCAGTACGGCTTGGCGAGGTCGGTGTCGATCGCATAGAGCACGTCGTCGGCGCCGCCGAAGAAGGCCAGCGACTTGAAGCCGACGTAGCCGACCAGGAAGTCGAGCAGCACCGGCTGCGTCAGCGATTCCAGCTGGCGCGTGTCGCCGGGGTACTTGTGCTTCCAGAGGAACGTGAACGAGCCGTCGCCGACGCTGTCGCGGTTGATGCGGACGTCGGTGCGGACCCAGTTGGTGCGCTGGGCGTCGAAGCCGGCGGTCGTCACCTCGCGGGCCTGCGCCGCGGCGAGGGCCGGCAGCGCGGCGAGACCGGCGGTGAGCGCGAGCGAGGACCGGACATGGCGTAACGGCAGGGGCAGCCGCATCACTTGGTCCCCTCGCCCTTCGCGGTCGACGTGCCTTCGGCTTCTCGGCGGCGCCGGGCTTGTCGACGCCGAACGCGTAGAGCGTGCCGTCGTGCGTGCCGAGGTAGACGCGGCCGTTGGCCAGCGACAGGCTGGTGAAGTGGTTGAACGTCGCGATCTGGTTCGCCGCTCGACCACAGCTCCTCGCCGGTCCGCGCGTCGAAGGCGTGCAGCTCGGCGTGCGTCGACGCCTTGTGGCCGGTTCTGCCAGTCGTTGTAGGCGAGGCCGATGACGACGTCGGACTGCGTCGCGTCGACGCCGTTGCCGAAGGCGAACACCACGCCGTTGGCGATCACCGCGTGATCGGCCTGGTTCATGTCGCGCGACACCCAGGCCGGCGCCAGCCGCACCTTGCCGCCCTGCTCCTCGAGCTTGAAGGCGGCGACGGCGCCGCGCACCGTCTGGCCGTGCTCGATGGGCGCCTTGAAGTCGGGATGCTTCGGGCCCCAGAACGGCATCAGCACCCAGCGGCGTGCCGTCGGTGTCCTCCCAGGTCGAGAGCGCGCTCCACGGCCCGGCCGCGGCGAAGTGCACGATCTCGTTGCAGACCAGCGGCGTGCGATCGACCGGCGTGCGATGGTCGTCGCCGCCCAGCGAGCTGGTGTCGAGCAGCCAGATGCGGCACTCCTTGCTCGCCTCGGCCAGGTATTCCTTGCCCTTCCACTCGAAGACCGGGCCGGTCACGTTCATGTCGAGGTCGCGCTTGCGCAGCCAGATGGCGTTCGACGGCGTGTACCAGTCGCGTCATCTCGAGCGCCTTGGTCAGCGGGTTCTGCTTGACCGCGACGATCGACTGGCCGAACACCTCGCGCTCCGGGTAGTAGTCGCCGTCGCCGCTGCCGGCGTAGACGCTGCCGTCGCGGCCGATGGAGGGACCGAGGCGCGGCCACATGCCGCCGCTGCCCGGGTTGTAGCTGCCGACCTTCTTGGTGGCCAGGTCGAAGGCGTAGAACTGGTTCGGCGTGCCGCCGCAGCCCTGCGCCGTCGACGTGTAGACGACGTTCTTGTACAGGTTCAGGCCGTACGGCTTGCCGTTGGGCGGCAGGAACAGCTCGGGCGCGGCCGCGTCCTGCCCGGTCGCGACGTCGACCTGCCGCAGCCGGCCGTCCCACGACACCGCGTAGGCGACGAACTGGCCCGGCCTCGCGCCCGGGCCGATCACCGGCGTCGCCGTCAGCCCGCCCGGACACAGCGTGTAGTAGCGGCTGGTCGGCCTGGCCGGTGAAGGTGTTGTCGAACGTCTTCTTCCAGAGCTGGGTGCCGGTCTCGAGGTCGATGCCGTACAGGTTGTCGGAGACGCCGGCGACGACGCCGATCTGCTTCGGTCCGCTCGTCGTGCGGACGTCGCTGACGATCAACGGCGGGAAGAGGTTGTGGAGCTGACGCGACGCGTTGTCGAGCTTCAGCTTCCACTCCAGCTTCATGCCCTTGACGCTGGTCGGGCTGATCAGCGTCTCGTGGCGCTGCCACGAAGTGCGGGCGGCGTCGTAGCCGTCGGTGAGCCAGTTGGCCTTGCCCGGCGGCGGCGCCGGCGGTTGCGGCGGCTTGCGTTGGGCCTGGAGCGTCGCGCCACATCCGAGCGCGACCGCGAGGGCGGTGACGGCGACGTACTGATTCTGGCCATGAGTCGCACAGGGTAACGCCGCGCCAGGGGCCGCGGCCACGGAATGTTACGAGTGGGTCGTCGCGAGGCCGAGTCGGACGGCGGCCTGTCCGTGCGTCCACGTGAGCCGCCCTCAGCGCGTCTCGATGCGCACCGTGACGGACGCGGTGCGCGGGGCGCCGAAGTGCGTGCCGCTGAACGGATTGCCGAAATTGTAGGCGTAGCGCGCGTCGAACAGGTTGAGCACGGCGCCGCGCAGGCTGACCGCGGCGCGCGCGTCCTGCCAGACGCGCAGCGTGCCGAGCAGCGACACGCGTCGTGCGCGGCTCGACGCGCCCGCGCTCGAGGTCGACGCGGTCGGCGCCGGGGCGCGACGCGAACTCGTCGGCTTCGTCCTCGTCGAGTTCGAGCGGCGTGCCGCTCTCGTGTCGGCGCGACGGCCGACAGGCTGGCGCGCGAGCCGGTCCAGGTCAGGCCGCCCGAGCGCGACGACGCGCTGATCGTGATCCGGCGTGAACTCGACGCCCGGCCCGATGTCGGCGACGTCGTCCTCGAGGAACAGCCCGCCGGTGATCGGCCCCGTCTGCGTGACCTTGGCGATGCCCAGGTTGGCGTAACCGGACCACGCCGCGCCGGGCGCGAACTCGAGCCGCGCGTCGAGACCGTTCGCCCGCCCGGAGGCGACGGCGTTCGGGAACACGATCGTCGTCCCGAAGAACACGTTCGGATCGGCGTACTCGTCGACCTGACGCTGCCAGTAGGCGACGTCGAGCGCGCAGGCCGCGTCCGAACCGGTGCTCGACACCCGGCTTCGAGCGCCCACTGCCGCTCCGGCTCGACGTCAGCGCCGCCGCTGCCCGGACCTGCCTCGCCTCGTCGTCGTCGCCGTCATCGTCGTCGCGAGGAACGGCGACAGCTCCCGCGCCTCCGGTGACGAGGCGAGCAGCAGGTATTCGGGCTGCGGCGGCTGGTAGAAGCGGCTGAGCGAGGCGCGCACGCGTCGTGCGCGGCGACGCCGCGAAGGCCGCGCCGAGGCGCGGGCTCCACTGCTGTCGCGGCAGCAGCAGCGTCGTGCGATCGAAGCGCAGGCCGGCGGCCAACGTCAGCGCCGGGGTCGCCTGCCACGTGTCCTGCACGTAGGCCGAGAACAGCGACGGCCGGGCGCGGCCCTCGAAACGGAACGGCGAGTCGAGGTCGAACGCGATCGCCGCCTCGCTCAAGCCGGCTTCCTCGGCTTCCTCCTCGTCGGTGACGGCAAACCCGAAGCGCTCCGACAGGCGCAGCGTCTGCAACTCGCCGCCGGCCTTCACCACGTGGCGGCCGGCCTGGTGGGTCACCGCGGCCAGCCCGCCGACGCGCGTCAGCCGCCGATCGGCCTCGGCCGACAGCGGCGTGTCGAACTCGCTCGGATCGAGCTGGACGCGGCCGCGCCGGGCGTAGCCGGCGACCTGCGACACGGTCGATCCCGACCAGCCGCGCTGCCACGAGACCGTGGCCGCGCCCTGCCCGAGCCGCTGGCGCGCCGCCTGTCCGGCTTCTTCCTGCTCGTCGGTGTTCGGGACGTCGAAGTGGGCCCCGCCGCCGCCCCAGCTCACCAGCAGGCGATCGCGCGCGTCGCTGCCGGCGGTGAGCTGCCCCGCCGTCGTCAGGCTGCCGCCCTGGTTGTGGAAGTTGTCGGGATGGACCGGATCGAGGAAGCGGTCTGATCGCTGGCCGCTCGCCTGCAGCCACAGCGTCGCGCCGCGCCCGATCGCGCCGCCCGCCGATCCGCCGCCGTCGGCCGCGGATTCGCTGCCCGCCCCGGTCTCGGCGAAGCCGCGCCAGTTCCCCACCGCGGCGCGGGTCCGCACGTCGATGACGCCGCCGGCCTTGTAGCCGTACTCGGGCGGCACGTAGCCGGTGACCACGGTCAGCGCGTCGATCGTCGACGCGTCCGGCGCCAGGCCCGAGGTCTGATCGAGCCGCTCGTAGACCGGGACACCATCGACGACGTAGAGGAAGCCGTCGTCGACGCCGCGGCTGTGCAGCAGGCCGTTGTCCTCGGTGGCCCAGCCGGGCAGCGTGGCGACGACGTCCTGCAGCCGGCGCGCGCCGGTCCGCTGTGGCGTCCGGGCGATCGATTCCGCGCCGAGCGAGGTGCGGGTGGCGATCGACGCCGCGGGACGGGCGCCCTCGACCGCCACGGCGTCGCGGAAGGCCGGCGGCAGGCGCAGCGTGACGGTGACGGGCAGGCCGTCGGCGACCGGTGACGGCGGCGGTCGTCGGCCGCAGCGAGCCTGCCGTCCCGGCGACGGCCAGCCGGTACCGCCCCGGCGGCAGGTCGGCGATGACGAACGCGCCGCTGGCGTCAGTCGTGGCGCGGCGCACCGTAGCGCCAAGTCCATCCGACATCGTGACGGTCACGCCGCTGACTGCGGCGCCGCTCGCGTCGACGACGTGGCCGTCGATCCGCGACACCTGGACCTGGGCGATGGCCGTGAGCGGGAGAGGGCGAGAACGAGAGCCAGGAGTGAGCGCATCGATCTGTGAATGGTCTCAGCCTTCGAAATCCAGGTTGACCGGAAGTGTCGGCGTCGCGCTCGACAGGGTTTCGAGATCGTGGCGGAAGACCCGGCGCGTCGGCAGCACATCGGTGGTCGCGGCCTCGCCCGGCTCCGCCATCGTCAGCGACAGATCGTCGACCCAGGCCCGGCCTCCGCCGTGCAGCAGGAGGCCGAAGGCCAACGCGGTGGCGCCGTCCGGCACGTCCAGCACGAGCCGATACTCCGTCCACGGCGTGGTCGACGAGATCGGCCGATCGCTCATGTTGTCGATCGCGACCACCGTGCGCCCGGCGTCGACGCGCAGCCACAGCTGGGCCGCGGATGCCGCCTCGGTCTTCACCCAGCCAGCCAGCACGACGCGCCCTCCCGCGTAGCGGGCCGCGGAGACGGTTTGCACCATCACGATCATCCCGCTCCCTGGGCCTGCGGCCAACCGCGCGCTGCACCGGCCGCCGTGGGCGACGTCGCAGGTGCGGACCATCTCCGCGGCCTCCGGCGCCTCGCCGGTGGCGGTCCATCCGCGCGGCGGCGCGATCCCCTGGCCCGGGGCCGCCCCGCCGCATACCAGGAACGCAGCCAGCGACGAGCGCAGAGAGCGTCATGGTGACACCAATCTGGCGTCCCGGTGCCGGCTACGGCGCCGAGTCGCGACGGCGATGCCCCACGGGCTGCCGCCGAGGCTGATACGACGCTCGACGGCGCCGGTCGCGACATCGACGATGGAGACGTCGCCGGCCGGGCCGTTGGCGGTGAACAGCTTGGCGCCGGCCGCGTCGATGCCGATGCCCCAGGGCCGCTGGCCGACGTCGTTGATGCGTGCGGCGTCAGCGTGCGCGCCGCGACGTCGATGACCGAGACGCTCTTCGCGCGGCCGTTCGAGACGTACAGCGTCTTCGCGTCCGGCGACAGCACCGCGCCCATCGGCCGCGGCGGCATCGGCGCGCCGTCGGCCTTGGGCAGCGTGACCTTGCCGGTGACGGTGCGCGTCGCGGTGTCGACGATCGAAATCGAGGCGGAGTTTTCGTCGGTGACGAACAGCGTCCTGCCGTCCGGGGTCACCGCGATCGAGCGCGGCCGCTGGCCGACGACGATGCTGCCGAGCGGCGGCGAAGGTCGCCGTGTCGATGGCGCGGACGGTGTGGTCGCCCTCGCAGGTCACGTAGACCACCTTGCCGTCGGGCGACACCGTCACGCCTTCCGGCTCCTCGCCGACCGGCACGCGCTTCACCACGGTCGCCGCCTGCAGATCGACCACCGACATCTCGGCCGTCTCCTCGTTCGAGACGTAGAGCCACTTCCCGTCCGGCGACAGGTCGAACGCTTCCGGATCCTGGCCGCTGTGGATGGTGCGGACGGTCTTGCGCGTCGCGACGTCGACGACGGCGATGCCGTCCGCCGAGCGATCGGCCGGCGGCAGCGTCGACTCGTCGACGCCTGGCGGGGCGATCGGCGAGCCGGAGAGCGCCACGTAGAGCGTCTTGCCGTCGCGCGACACCTTGAGGCCGCGCGGCCGCTTGCCGACCGGGATCGCGGCCTCGACGGCGCCGGTGGCCGGGTCGATCACCGCGACGGTGCCGGCCGTCTCGTTGGAGACGTAGACGCGCTCGCGCGGCGGCGCGGCCGGCGGGCTCGACGCTGCCGCCGGGTGCATTGCGACAGGCCGCGGCCGCCGCCAGCGCGGCGACGAGGCCGACCGACCACCAGCCGCGGCGAGGGATTCCAGCCATGCCTACTGATACAGCGCGAAGGCGTAGAGCGTGTCGTTGGCGGCGGCGACGATGTACTGGCGCCCGTCGAGCATGTAGGTCATCGGCGGGTTGCTGACGTCGCCGATCCGCGTGTGCCACACCGGCACGCCGGTGACCGCGTCCCACGCCACGAGGTTGCCGCCGTTGTCGCCGCCGAAGACGAGCTTGCCGGCCGTCGCCAGCAGGCCGGCGCCGCCGCCGCCGTACATGCCGACGCCGCCCGCCGACGGGAACGGCCGCCGCCACGCGACCTTGCCGGTCAGCGGCTCGATGGCGGTGAGGAAGTTGCCGGTGTTGCCGACGAACACCTCTTCCTTGCCGGCCAGCCCCATCGAGCCGCGCGGATCGGGATCGGTCAGGTAGTAGATCGAGTGGCCGTTGCGCTCGGCCACGTAGAACAGGCCGGTCACCGGCGAGTAGGCCGGCGGCTCCCAGTTGATCGTCCCGCCCGAGGTCGGCGACGTCAGCGCGCCGGCGACGATCGGATCCTTCTCGGGATCGCGCCGGACCGATCCCTTGGCGTCGATGCTCGCCGCCCAGTTGGTGGCGCTGCCGTACTTGCTGACGACGAGCTTCTCGCCGGTGGTCCGATCGAGGGTGAAGAAGTAGCCGTTGCGGGCCGCGGTCGACACCAGCTTGCGCTTCTTCCCGTTGACCGTCGCCTCGAACAGCACCGGCGTCTGCGCCGAATCCCAGTCGTGCATGTCGTGCGGCGAGGTCTGGAAGTACCACTTCATCTTGCCGGTCGCGACGTCGACGGCGATGAGCGAGCAGGTGAACAGGTTGTCGCCCTCGCCGCGGCCGAGCGTGTAGGCCGGGATCGGGTTGCCGGTGCCGAAGATGTAGAGGTTGGTCTCGGGATCGTAGACGCCCGGCAGCCACGGATGCCCGCCGCCGTAGCGCGCCGCCTGGATGCTCGGCCAGGTGTCGGCGCCCGGATCGCCGGCGTTCTGCGGCACCGTGTAGAAGCGCCACAGCTCCTTGCCGCTGTCGGCCTCGTAGGCCTGGAGGTAGCCGGGCGAATCGAGGTCGTTGCCGGTGCCGACGATCACGGTGTTGCCGATGACCATCGGCGCGATGGTCGAGAAGTACTGCTGGGTGAACGGCGCGAACTCCTTGCTCCAGCGCTCCTTGCCGGTCTTGGCGTCGAGCGAGACGATGTAGTCGTCCGGCGTGACCATGAACAGCGCGTTGTTCCACAGCCCGAAGCCGCGGTTGCCGATCGGCGTGCCGCCGCGCGTCCGCCAGAAGTAGTGCCAGCGCTCGCGGCCGTCGCGCGCGTCGAGGGCCCAGCCGTTGTCCGGCGAGGTGACGTAGAGCACGCCGTTCACCATCAGCGGCGTGCCCTTGATGATGGTCGCCACCGCCGGGTTGCTCGGCGATCCCGGCCCGCCGACGATGACCGGCGGCCCCTGCGGGCCGAAGCGTCCGCCGCCGCCGGTGCCCGGCGGTGAGCTTGACCGTCCAGGCCAGCGAGAGCTGCTTGACCGTCGCCTGGTTGACCTGCGTCAGCGAGCTGTAGCGCTTGCCGGTGTAGTCGCCGGAGTACGACGTCCAGCTGTCGCCGAGCGGCTTGAGGAGATCGGCCGGGGCGAGGTCGCTGGCCAGGCCGGTCTGGCCGGCCGCCAGGGCCCCGGCGACGACGAGGGCCGAGAGCGGAACGAGTACGCGTCAGTCTCATTTGAGGGTCACCAGGTAGGCGGTGACGTCGTGCACGTTGGCGTTGGTCAGCACGCCGAGCAGCGCGCGATGCTTCGCCAGCGGATCCTGCACGTCGATCTTCGGGGTGGCGCCGGCGCGGCGGATGGTGCGCTGGCGTGCCGTCGTCGAGGACCAGCGTCACGAGGAAGTCGTCGAGACGGGCGAGGCGGCCGGCGAGCTTCTCGCCGGAGGCCAGCGTCACGGTGGCGGTCACCGGCTTGGTCGGCGGCGGCGGGCCGGCGCGGCGGGCGCCGCGCGGCCGCGCCACGCCGCCGGACACCCACATGTTCTGCAGCGCCATCGGGCTGGCCACGCGCGTCGCGAGGCCCTGCAGGTCACCGGTCGGCGAGTGGCAGCTCGCGCACTGGGCGGCGAAGAACGTCTGGCCGGCCTTGGCGTCGCCGACCAGGATGTTCAGCTCGGTCTCCGGACCGGGCGGCGGACCGCCCTGGTTGGTGCCCTGCGCCTGCAGGCTGTGCAGCCACGCGGCGATGGCCTTGATCTCGTCGACGGCGATCGGCAGCGGCGGCATCGGCGGCGGCCCGGGCCGGCCGTTCTGCACCACCGGGATGATCAGCTCCCCGTCCTTGTCGTCGAGCACCAGCTGCGATCGCAGCAGGTTGGGCCCGCCGAGCTGACCGCCGCGCGCGTCGGCGCCGTGGCAGGCGCTGCACAGGCCGGCGTACTGCGCCTTGCCGCGTTCGAGCTGCTCGGGCGGCGCGGCCGGACGCTGGTGGGCCGGAAATCGCGGCGCTTCCTGCGGCCCGCCGGCGGGACGGGGCGGCGGCACGGCTTCGCCGTGCGCACCCTGCTGCGGCGGCGTGGACGGCTGGGGGGCGCCGGCTGCGGCGGCGCGGGCTGGGCAGCGGGGGCGACGGGGCCTGGGCGGCGGCGCGCAGGCCCACCGACAACGCGAGGCCGAGCGCCATCGCGCTCATCGAAACTGGACGTCGGTACATTCCGGAGCCGGTCTCCTTGCCGTTCGTGGACTCCCTGCATGTTACCTACACATCAGGGTCGATTGCGCGGTCAGGCAGGGAACGGACTGGTGTGACCACCCGCCCTCAGCTCTACCCGCTCCCCGGCCATCGTCGGGCCAGCAGTGGAGCCCCGACCACGCACAGCAGCGGCACCAGCGGGGCGCGACGCCGGCTGTCGCCGTCAGGGCCGCCGGACGCGGCCAGCATCACGGCGGCCATCAGACACGCCAGCACGACCGGTGGCGATGTCCTCCCCTCCCAAGCGCCGGCGCAGAAGAGGCCGACGTAGACAAGGGTGACGACGAAGAGCGGGACGGTCAGGGCCCAGTATCCCAGCCCCTTCGCCCGCGCCTGCTCCTGCGCCGCCCGCCAACGGCCGAGCGTCATCATCTGCGTCACCGACGCCGTACCGTCGACGTCGCCGATCGGGACCAGCAGCCGCATGAAGGCGCCCGTGCCTGGATGGAACACGGTCGTGACGATGCCGGCGGCGTAGGTCGGACAGGAAGGCCAGCGGCGATGCCGCGACGCGCCCGAGGCCGCGCTCCCGCATGGCGGCCGCGGTCGCCGCCGGGGATCGGCCTGGCTCGGCGGCCATCTCCTGCTGCAGCGCCCGGCGCGCCTCGGAGTAGGAGCCGGCCTGCCGCGCCTCGACCACGCCCCCGCCGAGCAGATAGGCGGCGCGCTCGGTCTGGATCGAGAAGCCCCAGTAGCCCGCCGCCAGACCGTTCCTGACATGCCAGGCGCCCAGCAGCGCCACGGCCAGCGCCCCCGCCATCGCGGCATCGCGCCACGCCGCGCCACGCCCGGCCGCACCATGTGCGGCGCGCGAGCCGGCGCGAGACACCAGCATGGCGCACGCCAGCACCAGCATCGGCGGCACGACGTAGCCGATCAGTCGCACGTAGGCCGCGGCGCTGCCGGCGGCGACCGCCGCGAGGAGCGCCGTCCGGTGACGCGCGTGCAGGTAGTGCGTGGCGAAGCAGAGCGCCGTCGCGAACAGCGCGGTGAAGAGCGTCTCGGTGAGCACGAACGTGCTCCACACCCACTGCCCCGGTTCGCAGGCGTAGAGCCAGGCGGCGAACAGGCCGGCTCGAACACCGGCCACGGCGCGCCCCCACGCGAAACTGACCAGCGTCGTGATCGCGCCGATCAGCGCGTGCAGCCCGACCGTCCACCACGTCGGATCACCGATCCAGCCGGCAGCGGCGACCAGCAGGGGAAAGCCGGGCAGGCGGAACAGCTCCGGCGAGCCGCCGGTGCCGAAGCCGTCGAAGCGTCCCAGGCTGGCGCCCAGCTCGAGGTAGCGGGCGCTGTCCGACGTGTGAAAGGCCGCCGCGTCGTGACGCACGGACACGCACGATGGCGAAGAGCGCCAGCCTGACCGCGATGGTGACGCCGACGGCGCCCAGCAGCCAGGCGCGTTCACGCCTCGACATCACGGCCGATCACGAACGGCGGACGACTTCGAGGAGCGCGGCGGGCCGCAGCCCGAACACCGCCTTGCGCTCGTTCAGGTAGGCCAGACTGCAGTCGGCGCAATCGTGGCGGCGGGTGTGCCGCACGGCGGCGTCGAAGCCGTCGCGGACGATGTTCCGCGGCGTGAACGTCCCCGTATGCAGGCCGCACGGATGGACGTCGCCGTTGGCGTCGATGTGAATGTAGAACTTGCCCGCCATGCACGCGGAGGGGGCCGGGCCGGCCGTGGCGAGGACGGTGAAGTCCGGCCAGTCCGCCGTCCGATCGTAGCTCGTCGCGGCGAACATCAGTGCCCGGCCGGCGCGCTTCCACGCCGCGAGCTGGCGGTACATCTGCCGCTCCTGGGCCTCGGTCAGCCGCAGCGAAACGGCCCGGCTGTCCTGGTATTCGTGGCCGAACATCACCGCCTGCGCGTTGAGCCGATAGCCCGTCGCCTCGCACCACGCGAGCATCGGCTCGAGCTCGGCGAGCGAGTCGCGGTGCACGACCATGTTCACGTAGACCTTGGCGCCGCGCGCCGCGGCATCGGCCAGCGCCTTCAGCGGCGCGGCGTGCGAGCCGCTGCCGCGGTAGCGATCGTGGGTCGCCTCGCTGAGCGCGTCGAGGCTCACCACCACTTCGTCGAGGTGATCGAGCAGCGCCGGATCCTTGGCGATCATCGTCCCGTTGGTGACGACGGCCGTCACCAGGCCGACGCGCCGCGCCTCGGCGGTGATGTCGCGGAAGTCCTTGCGCAGCGTCGGCTCGCCGCCCTGGAACTTGATCCGCAGGGTGCCGACGCGGGCCAGGTTGCCCAGCGTCTCCACCCACTGCGCGGTCGTCATCAGCGCCGTCGGCATGTCGGGACAGCGGCAGTACTCGCACTTCAAATTGCAGGCGTTGAGCAGCACCGCCTGCACCTCGAACGGGTGGACGCTCGCGGAAGCGGTATTTCAGGAAGTGCGCGGCGAGGCGCGCGGCCTGCATCATGAAGGGGCCTCCGATTCGGCCGGTCCGCAGCATCGGCCGGACCCATCGACCCGCCCTGCCGCACGAACGGATACAGCACGAGCGCGTCAACGTCACCAGGAGCAGCCACACCGGCAGGGTGGCGGCCACCGCCACCGCCGGCACGGCGGCGCGGCGCGACACCGTCGCAGCGCCGGCGGTCACGGCGACGGCCCCGGCACCGGCGATGGCCACCGGCCCCAGCCAGTCACGCCGACGACGGATCGCGGCGGCCACGCCGGCGATGGGAAAGAGCGTGAGCGCGAGCGTGCGCCACAGCAGGATCGTCCGCATCGGCGTCACCATCCCGAGGATCGCCGGGGCGAAGCGGAAGATCTCGCGCAGGTAGCCGATCGTGCGCGCCACCTTGTGATGGAACCAGGCCCACGTCGTGCCGGCGACGCGGAGCTCGGTGACGACGGTCTCGACCAGGGCGGTACGCGCGCCCTGGCCGGCGGCGCGACAGACGACGTGGACGTCGTCGGCCAGCACGTCGTCGGGGAACCGATCGAGCAGGTCGCGGCGGAACAGGTAGCACGTCGCGACCACCAGCCCCGAGGTCCCGCCGCCGCGCGCCTCGAGGCGCCGGATCCAGTTGGAGATCCGCCAGTGCGAGGCGTCGAGCGGATGCGGCTCGAAGGGCGCCACCAGGGTCCCGACGACGCCGATCCGCGGATCGCGCGCCGCTTCGGCGACGAGCCGCCGCAAGCGTGTCCCGCGGAACCCGGGCGTCGGCATCCGTCACCAGGATCCACGGCGCCTGGCTACGGCCGATCGCCTCGTTCAGCTGCGCCGACTTGCTGGCCACACCGGCGCAGATCGACAGCCAGCGGGCATCCTTCGCCGCGTGACCGGTGATCGCCGCGATGGTGCCGTCGGACGACCCGCCATCGACGAGGACGTAGTGGAGGCAGTGCGCCGGATAGTCGATGGCATCCAGCTCGCTGAGCTTCGCCGTGATCAGGCGCGCCTCGTTCCGGACGGCGACGATCACGTCGACCATCGGCCAGGCGACCAGCTCGGCCTCACTCATGTGGCCGGTAGTCTAGTGGACATCGACCTCGGTTGCGCTGCGGTCGAGCTGCCCGGTCGGTCTGCCCTGACCGTCGCCACCGCCGCAACGCGACCGCCAGCGCAATGACCGGCAGTGGCACGCGCCGACTCTCTCCCGGTTCGCGAGCCTGCCGATTGTAGGTTTGCCGCTGCCAACACCTGGCCGGCGCCGCGGCCGCCGCGGCCCTCCGCGACCCGGCACGCTCCCTGCAAAAGGGGCGGGTGCGATGTCGGCCAGTGCCCGGTATTCCAGCTTCGGCGCCCTGCTCCTGGCGATGGTCCTGGCGCCGCAGCTGCGAGCGACCGATGCCGAGCACGGCCGAAGCCGCCGAGCAGTCGATGAAGCAGTTCCTGGCGCAGGGCGACACGCCGCGCGCCTACCGGGCGACGCGGCGGATCGAAGCGAAGCACGGTGGACTCCATCGGCTGGATCGAGGCGGCAGACCGAGTACGCCGCCGCCACCGGCTTCCGCTACACGATCACCGGCGAAGGCGGCTCGGGCCAGCTTCGCGACAAGGCGCTGAAGCCCATTCTCGCCGGCGAGCGCGAGGCGGTCGCCAAGGGCGAGATCTCGCGATCGGCGCTGGCGCCGTGCAACTACGAGTTCCAGCTCGGCGGCGCTCGACGAGAACGGCCTGGCCAAGGTGCTCCTGTCGCCGAAGCGCAAGGAGCGCGTGCTGGTGGCCGGCGCGATGTTCCTGCGGCCGGTCGACGGCGAGCTCGTCCGCGTGCAGGGCCGGCTCGCCAAGAGCCCGTCCTTCTGGATCAAGACCGTCGACATCGTCCGGACCTACGAGCGCATCGAAGGCGCCGTGATGCCGGTCGCGCTCGAGACGACGGCGCAGGTGCGGATGTTCGGCACCGCCACGCTGACGATGACCTACCACTACTCCGAGATCGACGGGCGTCGCCGTGTCGCAGTGCCGCCACAGACCGCCCAGCTCGCTGCGCCGACGCTCCCACGTCACCCGGTGCCGCCACCGGCGCACGGGCGCAGCGCCCGATAAGATCGTCCGATCCCTGGATAGCTTCGACCGAGTGCGTTGACAACAAAAGTCGACGCGCCCAGGATGCCCCGCACAACCCCATCCGATTGGCTGGCGGCGTGCGGTGGTCCGACACCCGTGCCGCAAAAGGAGCATGCGATGCTGCGCTGGCGCACTGTGTGCCGCGTCCTGCTCGCGGTCCTGATCTCGTCCTGCCTCGCCCTGCCGGCGACGGCGCAGACCGATCGCGGCACGCTCACCGGCACCGTCAAGGACAGCACCGGCGCGGTGGTGCCGGCGGCGTCCGTCAAGGCCGTCCACGTCGCCACCAACTTCGAGCGCACGGTCACGACGTCGGCCGAAGGCGACTACACCATCACGCAGCTGCCGGTCGGCGCCTACGTGGTCGATCCTCACCGCGAACGGCTTCCAGACGACGACGCTCGAGAACATCGAGCTGACCGCCGGCGGCACGCGTGCGCGTCGACGGCACGCTGGCCATCGGCGGCCTCAAGGACGCCGTCACCGTGTCGGCGGAAGCCGCGCCAGATCCAGACCGACAGCGTCAAGGTGACGACGGCGATCACCAGCAAGTTCATCCAGGACCTGCCGCTCGTCGTCGGCGGCCAGCTGCGCTCGCCGCTCGACCTCAGCCTGATCGCGCCGGAGGCCAAGACCGGCAGCAGCGGCGACGGCGGCCGCGGCAACATCGTCATCGGCGGCGGCCAGGAGGGCGGCTGGGACCTGACCGTCGACGGCGTGTCGGCGACGCCGGGCGCGCCGTTCGAGCAGCGCCTGTGGACGACGCTGAACTCGCCGTCGGTCGAGGCCATCACCGAGTTCGCCGTCGACACCAACGGCTTCAAGGCCGAGTTCGGCCACGCCGGCGGCGGCGCCGTCAGCTTCGTCTCGCGCTCGGGCACCAACCAATGGCGCGGCAAGGTGTTCGAGTTCATGCGCGACGACGCCTTCGACAGCAACAACTTCTTCAGCAAGGCGCTCGGGCGCGCCAAGCCGCAGCTCGTCGCAGCACGACTTCGGCGGCGTGTTCGGCGGCCGGGTGGTGATCCCGAAGCTCTACGACGGCCGCGACCGGACGTTCTTCTTCACCTCCTACGAGGCCTATCGCAACAAGACGTCGGCGGCGCCGCAGACGGTGACCATCCCGGTCGCGGCGATGTACCACGGCGACTTCTCGCAATGGCGCAACGCCAACGGCCAGCTCATTCCCATCTACGATCCGGCGACGACGCGGCCCAATCCGAACGGCCCCGGCTTCATCCGCGATCCGTTCCCCAACAACCAGATTCCGGTCGAGCGCTTCAGCCGCATCAGCCGCGAGGTGATCCAGCTGGCGACGATGCGGCCCGACCTGCCGGGCGTCCGCAACAACTTCGCCTACACGCTCGGGCGATCTGATCAACACCAACCCGTGGAACAAGTTCAGCGTCAAGGTCGATCACAACCTGACCGAGCAAGGATCGCATCGGCGGGCTGATCCACTGGGGCGAGGTGCTGGTGGTGCCGCCGAGCGACGGGCCGACCGGCGGCCTGCCGGTGCCGCTCAACAACTTCCGCGACGAGGACTCGCACACCTACGTCTACCGCCTCAACTGGGACCGCGTCATCACGCCGGCGCTGATGAACCGCGTCACCTTCGGGCACAACAACTGGTTCCAGCTGCGCGCCTCCTACAACCGCGACCAGGGCTGGGGCACGAAGCTCGGGCTGCGCAACGTGCCCGGTCCGGACAAGCTGTTCCCGCTGATCGACTTCTCGAACGACTACCTCGACTGGGGCCGCTCGGAGTTCGGCGGATCGGGCAACTACCTGTGGAACATCTCCGACGACCTGACCTGGGTGAAGTCGCGCCACACCATGAAGGCCGGCTTCACCTTCCAGGAGGATCGCTACGACGGCTACGGCTGGCACACCGCCGCCGGCACCTACAACTTCAACCGCGGCGCCACCGCCGCCTTCCTCGCCAACGGCAACCTCGACACGACCGGCGCCAGCGGCAACGCCTTCGCCAGCTTCCTGCTCGGCGAGGTCCAGTCGTCCGAGATCACGACCAACCGCTACGTCTCGGATCGCTGGCACTACTACTCGGCCTACGTCCAGGACGACTGGCGGATCAACAACAAGCTGACCCTCAACTACGGCGTGCGCTACGAGTACACGCCGCCGACGTTCGAGGGCTACTTCCCGGACGGCTACTCGAACTTCAACCCGGACCTGCCGAACCCGGCGGCCGGCGGCCGCCTTGGCGCGTCGGAGTTCGCCGGCGAGGGACCGGGCCGCACCGGCAAGCGGACGATGTACGACGCCTGGCCGTGGGGCTTCAGCCCGCGCCTCGGCGCCGTCTACAGCCTGAACGACGACACGGTGGTGCGGCTGAGCGCGCGCGCGCATCTTCGGATCGGTGAAGAACACCGGCGGCAGCTCGCACTGGCAGGGCTTCATCGGCGGCTACAACGTGACCGCGCCGGCCTTCCCGGCGAGCTCGGCGTTCAACTGGGACGCCGGCTGGCCGGCGTGGCCCGAGCCGCCGTTCCTCGTCCCGCAGACGCTGAACGGCAGCAACATCCCCTACTGGCAGCCGTACGACTCGGGCCGCCTGCCCGAGTACTACACGTGGACGCTCAACATGCAGCGCCAGCTGCCCGGCCGCTTCGTCGTCGAGGCCGGCTACAACGCGCAGCTCGGGCGCCACCTGCCGACCAACCTGCTCAGCCTCAACCAGGTCGACCCGGCGATCTTCGCACGGCTTCGTCCAGCAGTACGGCGCCGCCGGCGCCATCAACCTGATGAACTCGCGCATGGACTCGACGCTGGCGCGGCAGGCCGGCATCCCGTATCCGTATGCCGACCTTCCCCGGCTCGCAGTCGGTGCGGCAGGCGCTGCGCCCGTTCCCGCAGTACCTCGACATCAACACCGGCGCGCGACGGCGGCGAGCGCGCCGGGCGATCGAGCTACCACGCCTTCGTCGCTCAAGGGCGAGAAGCGCTACGAGTCGGGCCTGACGTTCCTGACGTCGTACGTGTTCTCGAAGACGTTCACGCCTGCGCTCGGATCGCGCCAACGCCGGCGACGGCCGGGCCATGAACCACTTCAACCGCGACGCCGAGAAGGGGCTGTCGGCCTTCGACCAGACCCACTCGATCAAGGTCAACTACAGCTACGAGCTGCCGTTCGGGCCGGACAAGAAGTACCTGCGGGAGGGCGCTCGCCGGACAGGTCCTCGGCGGCTGGCGCATCGCCGGCGTGCATGCCTACGCGTCCGGCTATCCGCTGACGCGTGTTCCCCGGCTACGGCCTGCCGCTGAACGGCGGCGACAACCGCATCACCGTGCTCGACTACGAGGGCTGGCGCGCGCCGACGCAGGGCGACGACTTCGACCCGCTCGTCGACCTGTGGTGGGATCCGCAACGCGTTCCTGCCGACGCCGGTCGACTCGGTGTCGCAGCTCGCCGGCTACAAGGGCGGCGTGCTGCGGGCCGAGTTCGGCAACGCCACCGTCCGCAACCCGCAACGCGCGCGGCCCGTGGTTCCTGAGCGAGAACATCTCGCTGGCGCGCACGTTCGGCATCGGCACGACGCGCTTCGAGTTCCGGCTCGAGGTGTTCAACCTGTTCAACCGGACGATCTGGGGCGCGCCGGAGTCGACGATCACCAGCGCCAACTTCGGCCGGGTGACGACGCTCGCCAACCAGCCGCGCCAGATGCAGCTGGGATTCCGGTACGAGTTCTAGGAGGACCTGGACAGGCCCTAAGCGGCGACGCGGCAGGACGTCGTCGATCGCCGCGACGAGCTGGGCCAGCTTGACCGGCTTGGTCAGGTAGCCGTCCATGCCGGCGGCGAGGCAGCGCTCGCGATCGCCGCTCATGGCGTGGGCGGTGAGCGCGATCACCGGCGTCCGGATGCCGGTCGCCCGCTCCGCGTCACGGATCGCGGCGACCGCCTCGAAGCCGTCCATCTCCGGCATCTGGACGTCCATCAGCACGAGATCGAACGCCTGACGGTGCCACCACGTCGACGGCCTCGCGGCCGTCGTTGGCGACGGTGACGGTGTGGCCGAGGCGCTCGAGGAAGCGCTGGGCGACGCGCTGGTTGACCTTGTTGTCCTCGGCCAGCAGCACGTGCAGGCCGGTGCGCGACGTGGCGATGGCGCGCGCGCGGGCCGCCGGCTCCTCCTCGTGGAGCGCGCCGGCGTGGACGCCGAGCGTCACGGTGAAGTGGAACAGGCTGCCCTGATCCGGCGCGCTCTCGACCTCGATCCGGCCGCCCATCAGCGCGACGAGGCGGTTCGAGATGGCCAGGCCGAGCCCGGTGCCGCCGAACTTGCGGGTCGTCGACCCGTCGGCCTGGATGAACGCGCCGAAGATGCGGTCCTGCTTGTCGGGGGCGATGCCGATGCCGGTGTCGCGCACGCCGAGGCGCAGCGCGAGGCGGTCGCCGTCGCGGCCGGCCGCCTGCACCGACAGGCGCACCTCGCCGTGCTCGGTGAACTTGACGGCGTTGCCGAGCAGGTTGACCAGGACCTGGCGAAGGCGGCCGGCGTCGCCGACGACGGCCGGCCGGGACCTGCCGGATCGATGTCGAGCGCGAGCGCAAGCCCCTTGCGCTCGGCGGTGAGGCGGACCACCGCGAGCGTCGACTCGAGCAGCGGCCGCAGCTCGAACGGCGACGGCGTCGAGCTCCAGCTTGCCGGCCTCGATCTTCGAGAAATCGAGGATGTCGTTGAGCAGGTCGAGCAGCGACGCGGCGCTGTTGTAGGCGGTGGTGACGCTCTCGCGCTGGTCGGGCGGACAGCGGCGTCAGCAGCACCAGCTCGGTCATGCCGAGGACGCCGTTCATCGGCGTCCGCAGCTCGTGGCTCATGTTGGCGAGGAACTCGCTCTTGGCCCGGCTCGCCGCCTCGGCGCGATCGCGCGCGTCGGTGAGGGCGCGGTTGACGCCGAGCAGCTCCGCCGTCCGATCGGCGACGGCCGACTCGAGCCGGTCCCGGTGGCCGCGCAGCTGCGCGTCGCGCGCCTCGATCTCGGCCAGCATGTCGTTGAAGCGATCGACGAGCTGGCCCAGCTCGTCGTCGCCGTGCCGCGTCGCGCGCAGATCGTAGGCGCGATCGGCCGACACCTGCTGCGCCGTCCGCGCCAGGTCGAGGATCGGCCCGGCGATGACGTGCTGCAGCCGCCGCGACAGCAGGAAGGCGATGGAGCCGGCCAGCACGAACAGCGCCGCCACCAGGCCGAGCCCGTCGCGCAGCCGCGCGCTCACCGGATCGAGGCTCACCTCGATGGCCAGCGTGCCGGCGCGCGATGTGCGCATGTGCACCGGCCGCACCAGCACGACACGGCCGCCTTCGGTGGCGATCCGATCGGCGCCGCTCGGACACCGCTGCCCGCTCGACGCGCGCTCGTAGCGGGCCAGCTCGCTGCCGTCGGGCAGCCGCAGGCAGGCCAGCGTCACGTCGGGCACGGCGTGCAGCGACTGCAGCGTCTCGCCGGCCGCCTGCTCGTCGCCGAAGGCCAGCGCCGCGGCGCTGTGCGCGGCGACGACGTCGCCGACGGTGGTGAGCCGCTCGGTGCTGCTCCGCCGGGCCGAATACTGGTCGTAGACGAGCAGGCCGACGCAGGCGACCAGGAGCGCCACCGCGGTGGTGCTCATGATCACGATGACCAGCTTGGTGCCGATGGACCGGTGCCGGATGACGCGCACTCAGTCCGACTCCACGATCCGCGCCAGCGCCAGCAGCTTCGAGCTGATGCGCAGGCCGGCGTGCTCGGCGGCGCTGCGATTGATCTCGAAGCGGACCCGCTTGGCCTCGACGACGAAGCTGACCATGCCGCCCAGCCGCACCAGCGGCGGGCCGTCGGCGACGGTGAGCGTCGGCGCGTCGCGCAGCTCCTTCAGCAGCTCCGGCCAGCGGCCCTGCTCGCTCTGCGACAGGAACAGGATGTGGCAGCGGCCGACGGTCGCCAGCGTCGGTCCGCGCGAGATCTGCACGCTGCGGCTCCTGCACGACCTGGCCGCGGAAGGCGTCGTCGAGCGCGCCGCCGAACGGATCGGCGCCGACGACGCACACTCTCAAGCGGCGCCCCGGCCGGCCCCAGGGCCGCGTCCGGCCACTGCACGAAGTTGGCGAAGTTGTAGAGGAACGCCGCCTTCACCTGGTGCTCGCTCGGCGCGTTCGCCCGCACCGGCGTCGCGATCGTCGCGATCACGCAGGATCGCGGCCGCCAGGGCCCGGCGTGCGAAGCGGACGCGGACAGACCCCATCACCGGCGTCGCGTCAGAACGTCCACGTCGTCTGCAGCACCACGCTGCGCTTCGGCTGCGTGATCTCCTCGTTGAGGACGCGGACGAACTCGACGTGCCGCGCGTCGAGCAGGTTGGTGCCGGCGAGGCTGAGCGTCAGCCGATCGGACAGGCGATAGCCGGCCCGCAGATCGAGACGCGCGTGCGCCGGGACGCGGCGCGTCGTCCGAGCTGCCGCGCACGAACACCGCCGCGTCGGCTTCCCAGCGGCGGCCGAAGGACGACAGCGAGCGCAGCACGATCTGGTGCCGCGGGGTGTCGTCCTCGGTGGCCTCGAAGCTCAGGTCGGGCTGCTCGGTTCCGTCCGAGGTCAGAGCGAGGTCGAGGAACGTGTAGCCGGCGGTCAGCGTCCAGCCCTGGCGCGCGCGCCACGTGCCGGAGGCCTCGACGCCGTAGGCGCGCCCGTGCAGGTCGGAGGCGATCAGGTAGGGGACGCGGACGAACGGCGACGGCTCGCAGGACCAGCTCCGGCACGCCGGGGTTCAGCGAGAAGAGGCTGCCGTAGTGGTTGCGGAAGGCGGACACGTCGACCGAGACGGTCGACCAGTGGCGGCGGTAGCCGACTTCCGTCGCCCACAGGCTCTCGACCGCGGACGTCCCGTCGCCGATGACGGTGATCACCGCCGGCAGGCCCTGCGGACCCGGCGCCGTCGCGACCTTCACGTTGGCGCCGTTCTCGAGCAGCGACGGCGTCCGCACGCCCCGGGTGACCGCCGTCCAGATCGAGTCGCGCTCCGACACCGACCACATCGCCCGGACGTTGGGCTGCAGCTCGACGCCGCTGTAGACGTTGCGCTCGACCTTCATGCCCGAGCGTCAGCGTCAGGCGCTCCGGCACGATCCGGATCTCGTCCTCGGCGAAGGCGCTGGCCAGCCACTCGCGGCGATCGGTGTCGGCGAAGTAGACCAGGTCGCTGTTGGTGAGCTGCGAGCGGCCGCGGCGGTAGCCGACGCCCCAGACCAGGTCGTGGCGGGCGCCGAGCGCCTGCCGGTGCTGGAAGTCGACGTCGAGGGTCGTGCGCCGGTGGTCGAGCAGCGACTCGAGCCGGCTGGTGTGGTCGACGAAGACCTGGAGGCTGCTCTCCGACTGCGGCGAGTGGGTGCGCGTCCAGCGCGCCACCATGTTGCGGCCGCTGACGTCGGCGCGCTCCTCGTAGAGCTCGCGGTAGGGCGCGGCTGTCGAGCAGCGCCGCCGAGGTCTGGTCTTCGCGGCCCTCGTGCAGATCACCCTGCAGCGTGAACGCGTCGGTCTCGCTCGGGCGATAGTCGGCGCGGAAGCCGCTGCGGCCCATCCGCCAGCCGTCGGCGGCCCGGCTGCCGTCGGCGCGCGCCAGCGGGCGGCGGTCGAAGGCCTTGCCCCAGGCCCGCCACGAGACGCCGTTGCCGAACGTGCCGCCATAGCGGGCGGTGGCGGCCAGGCGATCCTCGGTCCCGGTGGTGAGCGAGACGCTGGCGCCCTGGGTGGCGTCGGCCGACCGGGTGATGACGTTGATGACGCCGTTGACGGCGTTGGCGCCCCACATGGTGGCGCCCGGTCCGCGGATCACTTCGACGCGCTCGATGTCCTCGAGCGGCACGTCGACCTCGTCCCAGTAGACGCCGGAGAAGAGTGGCGAGTAGACGGTGCGGCCGTCGACCAGGACGAGCAGCTTGTTGGCGAAGCGGCCGTTGAACCCGCGGGCGCTGACGGCCCACTTCGAGCCGTCGATGCGGGCGACGTGCAGGCCGGGCACCAGCCGGAGCAGCTCCGGCAGGCTGGTCAGGCCCGGAGCGACGGATGTCCTCGGTGGTCAGGACGAAGACGGCCGCCGGCGACGTGCCGAGCGGGCGCTCCTTCTTCGAGACCGAGGTGACCTCCAGCCGCATCAGGTCCTCGACGCTGATGCGGGTGAGGTCGGCGGTGGACTGCGCCAGCGCCGTGCCGCCCGAACAGGCGACCATGGCGGCCAGGGCCATGGCGTGCAGTTTCGAGAAGGCGTGGCGCGGGACAGCGGGGCGGTACCGTAGCAAATCTGACATGGCAAATGAACAGGCGCGCACTGCGCCCGCCCTTGGGTAATCGGGTCCCGCAATGGCGGCCTTTAACCGGCCACCGTGCCCAGCCCGGAACGACCGGCGCGACCGACCGGGATAGAATCGCTCGCCGCATGCCGCTCGAGCCGGGCACCCACCTCGGACCCTATCGGATCGTGGATCTCGTCGGCGTCGGCGGGATGGGCGAGGTCTATCGCGCCCGCGACGAGCGGCTCAACCGTCTGGTCGCGGTCAAGGTGCTGTCGGCGGACCGCGTCGCCGCCAACGCCGAGCGCCGCAGCCGCTTCATCCAGGAAGCGCAGCTCGCCTCGGCCCTTCAGCACCCGAACATCGTCACGGTGTTCGACATCGGCTCGACCGAGGTCGGCGATTACCTGGCGATGGAGCTGGTCCGCGGCCGGACGCTCGACGCGGTGATCCCGCAGGCCGGCCTGCCGCTGCCCAGCGCGCTGCGCTACGCCACGCAGATCGTGGACGCCCTCGCCGCGGCCCACGCCGCCGGCATCGTCCACCGCGACCTCAAGCCGGGCAACATCATGGTGACCGAGCAGGACCAGATCAAGGTCCTGGACTTCGGCCTGGCGACGCTCGCCACCGGCGGCCCCATCAACGCCACCGAGGAGACCGGGGCCCGCGCCGCCGCGGTCGAGACCGGCGCCGGCACCATCCTCGGCACGGTGGCCTACATGTCGCCGGAGCAGGCCGAGGGACACGCGCTCGATGCGCGCTCGGACATCTTCTCGTTCGGGGCGATCCTCTACGAGATGCTGTCGGGCCACCGCGCCTTCCGCGCCGGCACGACGTTCGGGACGCTGGCCGCGGTCATCAACCTCGACCCGGAGCCGCTCGCCAGGATCGCCAGCCACGTGCCGCCGGAAGTCGACGCGCTGGTGAGCACCTGCCTGCGCAAGGACGTCGGCCGGCGGGCGCAGAGCACGTCGGAGCTCAAGATCGAGCTCGATGGCCTGCGCGAGGCGTCGAGCTCGGGCGCGCTGCGCGCCGGCGCGCCGCGCCGCCTCGGCCGCTGGACCCGCTACGGCGCGTTGGCCGCGTTGGCCGGCCTCGCGGTGGCGGCGGCGGTGGCGCTGTGGCCCTCGACGCCGCTCCCGACGGCGTTCAGCCCCACGCCGCTGACGTCGCTGCCCGGGTCCGAGAGCTTCCCCACGTTCTCTCCCGACGGCAGCCAGGTCGCCTTCACCTGGATTCGCGAAGCCGGCACCGGCACCGACGTCTACGCGCAGACCATCGGCGCCGGCACGCCGCTGCGCCTGACCATCGACGATGGCTGGCACATGTATCCGTCGTGGTCGCCGGACGGCGCCGCGATCGCGTCGTGGCACGTGCCGCGCGGCACGTCGATGACGTCGGTGAGCACCCAGGCGCGGCTCGTCCTCGTGCCGCCGCTCGGCGGGCCGGAGCGCCAGCTCCTCGAATGGACCGGCGCCGCGCGACGGATCTCGTGGTCGCCGGACGGCCGCTGGCTGGCCGTCAGCCCGGTCAGCGTGCGGTCGCACCGCGAGCGCGGCATCACGCTGGTCTCCCCCGGCACGGGCCAGCAGGTCGACTGGGCCGCGATCGATCCGACGTTCGCCGCCTCGGTCGATCCCGTGTTCTCGCCGGATGGACAGCGGATCGCCTACACCAAGACGCGGGACGACTTCTCGTCCGACGTCTATCTGGTCGCCGTGTCCGCCGACGGCAAGCCAGGTAGCGCGCCGACGCTGCTCCCCTATGGCGGCAAGGAGGCCAGCTTCCCGGTCTGGACGCCCGACGGCCGCAGCCTGCTCCTCATCGACGGCGTGCCCAGCAGCAACGGCGGCGTCCTCCGCGTGCCGGTCGACGGATCGCCGGCCGGCGTCCTCGCGGGCCTCGAGCACGCCGGCTCGCTGGCGCTCACCCGCGGCTCCGGCCGCCTCGCCTTCCACCGGCCCGGCATCGACGTCGACATCTGGCGGATCGACCTGCAGCAGCCGGCGGCCAGCGGCCGCGTCGCCCCGTCGACGCTCTGGGAGGAAGGCGGCGACGTGTCGCTCGATGGCGCCCGGCTGGCGTTCTCCTCGAATCGATCCGGAGCGCGGGAAATCTGGGTCGCCGACGTGTCCGGCGATCACGCCGCGCAGTTGACCACCTTCGGCGGCCCGGTGCCGGGGACGGCGCGCTGGTCGCCCGATCAGCAGCTGGTCGCGTTCGACGCCCGGCCGGAAGGCAACTCGGACATCTACGTCGTCTCCGCCGCCGGCGGTCCGATCCGCCGGCTGACCGACCACCGCGGCGAGGACGCGCGGCCGTCGTGGGCGCCCGACGGCCGATCGGTGTATTTCGCCTCGAACCGCTCCGGCCGCAGCGAGATCTGGCGGGTGCCGCGCGAGGGCGGCGCCGCCACCCAGGTCACCAGGGACGGGGCCGCCAACGCCAAGCCGTCGCGCGACGGCCAGTGGCTGTTCTACCAGGGACTGACGCCGCCGCTCATCATCCATCGCGTGCGGATCGATGGCAGCGAGGACACCGTCGCCGTCGCCGAGGACGTCCGCATCGGCATGTTCGCGCCCACCGAGCGCGGGCTGTGGTTCGTCACCAACCCGGTGCCGGGCAAGCCGGCGGTCACGCTCAAGCGCCTCGACTTCGCCACCGGCGCGATCCGCGAGATGGCCACCGTCGACTTCGTCCCGATTCCGGTCGGCCTGTCGGTGTCCGCCCGACGAGCGCTACGCGTTCATCACCCGCAACGATCGCAACGGCAGCGACCTGCTGTTGGTCAACGACTTCCGCTGATCCTTCGATCCCCAGCTGATCCGGCGCTAGTCAGCGCGATGTCATCGGCGTCGCGCCGCTGACGCGCCAGATGACGTTGCCGACGTCGTCGGCGACGAGCAGGCCGCCGCGGCCATCCACGGCCACACCCACCGGTCGACCCATCGCGTCGCCGTTCTCGCGCACGAACCCCGTCAGCACGTCGACGGGCATCCCGGCGGGTGTGCCGCCCGCGAAGGGCACGAAGATCACCTTGTAGCCGCTCCGCGGCTTCCGATTCCACGACCCGTGCTGGCCGACGAACATTCCTCGTGCGAACTGGGGACCGAGCGTGTTGCCGGACGCGTCGGCAAGGCCGAGGGACGCGGTGTGCGCGCCCAGGGCGTAGTCCGGCGCGATGGCCTTGGCGACCAGGTCGGGGCGAGGCGGCTTGACGCGGTCGTCCACGTGCTGGCCGTAGTAGCTGTACGGCCAGCCGTAGAAGCCGCCGTCGCGCACGCTCGTCATGTAGTCCGGCACGAGATCGTTGCCCAGTTCGTCGCGCTCGTTGACCGCGACCCAGAGGGCGCCGCTCTCCGGCTGGAATGCCATCCCGACTGGGTTACGGAGCCCCGAGGCGAACGGCCGCGACGCGCCGGTCTTGACGTCGATCTCCCACACTTCGGCGCGGCCCTTCTCTTCGTCCATGCCGTTCTCGGCGACGTTGCTGTTCGATCCGATCCCGACGTACAGCTTGGATCCATCGGGGCTGGCGACGAGGCTCTTCGTCCAGTGATGGTTGCGCTCGCCGGCGGGCAGATCGACCACCTTCACCGCCGCGGCGGAGATCGCGGTTTCGCCCGCTTTGTAGGGAAACTTCACGATGGCGTCGGTGTTCGCCACATAGAGGGTCTCGCCCACGAGCGCCATGCCGAACGGCGAGGTGAGGCCGGTGAGGTAGGGCGTCCGCAGTTCGGCGGCGCCGTCACCGTCGGCGTCGCGCAGCAGCGTGATGCGGTTGGCGCTGGGCACGGCTCCGCCCGCCTTCTTCTGGTAGCGGGTGAAGAAGAAGCCCTTGACGCCCTTGTTGTCTTCCGGCCGAGGTGGCGCGTTGGTCTCGGCGACCAGCACGTCGCCGTTGGGCAGGACGTGCAGCCAGCGCGGATGGTCGAGCCCGCGGGCGAAGGCGGCGACCGTCGTTCCACCGGCCGCCGCCGGCGTGGCGCCTTCCGCCCAGCCGACGGCCTCGACGACGTTGATGACGGGCACCATCGACGTGTCCGGCGCGGGCAGCGTCGGCTTCGGACCGATGCCCATCGTCTCGGGCGCGGAGGTGGTGGACCCGCACCCGGCGGCGAGGACGCCGCTGAGCGCGCAGGCAGCGAGTCGGCTGGCGAGATGGGGCGTCATGTATCTTGCCTGCGCAAAAGGCGGGCCGCGCCGGAGCGGCTCCGGTTGGCAGGATCGGCGCGAGAACGGGCTGACCGCGACCGTCGTTAGGCAGCGCATTGCCATGGCCGTAGCCACGTCGACAACCCAGCTCGAGCGCGCGTCGTGGCCGGGCTCCGCCTGCCTGGCGCTCGGTCCCCTGTCCACGCTCGACGCCGCCGGGCGTGACGCCGCCGAGATCGCCGCGCTGTTCTGGTGGATGACGGCCGGAGCGCTGGGCATCTGGACGGCGATGATCGCGCTGGCGCTCTACTGCGCCTGGGGACCGCGCCGCCCGGACGCGCAGCGATTCGGCCCGGCGCTGATCGTCGGCGGTGGCGTGATCTTTCCGGTGGCCGTGCTCACCGGCCTGCTCGTCGCCGGTCTGCCCGTGCTGCCGCGGGTCCTCGATCCCGGTCCGCCGGGGCGGCGGATCATCGCCGTCGCCGGGGAGCAGTGGTGGTGGCGCGTCCGCTATCCGACCCCGGACGGCGCTCACGTCGAGCTGGCCAACGAGATCCGGCTGCCCGTCGGTGAACGGGTCACGGTCGAGCTCTCCAGCGCCAACGTGATCCACTCGTTCTGGATTCCCTCGCTGGCCGGCAAGATCGACATGATCCCCGGGCGCCGGACACAACTCTCGCTCGAGGCGACGCGGACCGGCACCTTCCGTGGGATCTGCGCCGAGTACTGCGGGACCGCGCATGCGCTGATGGCATTCCCCGTCGTGGTCATGGAGCGCGGTGCCTTCGACGCCTGGCTGACCGCGGAAGCGCGACCGGCACGGGCGCCGGCTGGCGCGGCGGCCCGCCGCGGGCTCGAGGTCTTCACGGAGAGCGGCTGCGCCGCCTGCCACGCGGTCCGCGGCACATCCGCGGCCGGCGTGGTGGGCCCCGACCTGACCCATCTCGGCTCGCGATCGACGCTCGCCGCCGCGACCCTGCCCAACGATCCACGCCACATGGCCGACTGGCTCGCCGATCCGGCGCGGCACAAGCCCGGCGTCCAGATGCCGGCCTTCGACATGCTCGGATCGGACCGACTCGAGGCGCTCGCCGCCTACCTCCAGGAGCTGAAGTAGCGTGGCCGATCCCGCCGACACGGTTGCCGCCGCCGACGTCGATCCCGTGCACCCGGCGCCGCCGCTCGAGGTCCGGCGGGCGCAGGAGGCGCGGCTCCTCGCGGCCTGGAGAATCCCGACCGGCTGGCGCTACTGGTCGGCGGTCAACAACACCGTCGTCGGCCTGTGGTACATCGCCGTCACGCTGGTCTTCTTCCTGTTCGGCGGCGTGCTCGCGCTGCTGATGCGCCTGCAGCTCGCCGACGCCGGCAACACGGTGCTCGCCGCCGACACCTACAACCAGGTGTTCACGCTGCACGGGTCGGTGATGATGTTCCTGTTCGCCATCCCGATCTTCGAGGCCGTGTCGATCATGTTCCTGCCGCAGATGGTCGGGGCGCGCGAGCTGCCCTTCCCGCGGCTCTCGGCGTTCGGTTTCTGGGCCTTCGCCATCGGCGGCACCTTCCTGTGCGGCTCGATCTTCTTCGGCGCCGCGCCGAGCGGCGGCTGGTTCATGTACCCGCCGCTCACCAGCCGCTACCAGCCCGGTATTGGCGCCGACATCTGGCTGCTCGGCTTCTCGTTCATCGAGGTGGCGGCCATCGCGGCGGCGGTCGAACTGATCGTCGGCGTGCTGCGCTGCCGGCCGCCCGGCATGCGGCTGAACCTGGTACCGCTCTACGCCTGGTACGTGCTGGTCGCGGCCTTCATGGTGCTCTTCGCCTTCCCGCCGCTGATTGCCGGCACCATCCTGCTCGAGCTCGAGCGCGCCTTCGGCTGGCCATTCTTCGATCCCGCCGGCGGCGGCGATCCGCTGCTCTGGCAGCACCTGTTCTGGATCTTCGGCCACCCCGAGGTCTACATCATCTTCCTGCCCTCGATCGCACTGGTGGCCATGATCGTGCCGACGGCGGCGCGGCGGCCGATCATCGGTTACAGCTGGATCGTGCTGGCGGCGATCGGGACGGGCTTCCTCAGCTTCAGCCTGTGGGTGCACCACATGTTCACCACCGGCCTGCCGGGGCTGACGCTGGCCCTGTTCTCGGCGGCGTCGATGGCGGTGGCGATCCCGACCGGTGTGCAGTTCTTCTGCTTCCTGGCGACGCTGCTGGCCGGCACGATCGCGCGCTCCGTGCCGATGCTCTACGTCATCGGCGGCCTGGCCACGTTCGTCATCGGCGGCCTCACCGGCGTCATGGTCGCGCTCGCCCCGTTCAACCTGCAGGCGCACGACACCTTCTTCGTCGTCGCCCACCTGCACACCGTGCTGATCGGCGGCGCCGTCTTCCCGCTGCTCGCCGCCCTCTACTACTACTACCCGCTGGTCGGCGGGAAGCTCCTGTCCGATCGCCTCGGCAAGGTGTCCTTCTGGCTGGTCTTCACCGGGTTCAACCTGACCTTCATGCCGATGCACGTGCTCGGCATGCTGGGCATGCCCCGCCGCGTCTTCACCTACCCGGCCGGCCTCGGCTTCGAGACGCTGAACTTCGTCGCCACGATCGGCGCCTTCATCCTCGCCGCCGGCATCGCGGTGGTGGCGTGGGACGTGGTGCGCCCGAAGGGCAAGCAGCCGCTGGCGCCGCGCAACCCGTGGGGCGCCGGCACGCTCGAGTGGCTGCAGGAGATGCCCGGCCAGCCGTGGGGCATGCGCACGGTGCCCGAGATCGACGCCAGGTACCCGCTGTGGCAGCAGCCCGATTTCCTGCAGCACTACGACGAAGGCCGCTTCTACCTGCCCGACGCCGAGGAAGGCCGCCGCGAAATGCTGGTGACGTCGACGATCGATGCGACGCCGGTCCAGTGCATGCGGATCCCCGGACCGACGTGGATCACCCTGGTGGCGGCGATCTGTGTCGGCGGCATCTTCATCTTTCCGACCTACAAGCTGTACACGTGGATGTTCGTCAGCGCGGCGCTCTCGCTCGCCGCCATCGTCGTGTGGCTGTGGACCGGTACCGGCGAGATCCCGGAAAAAGAGACCAAGGACGTCGGGCTCGGGCTGCGCCTGCCGCTCTACGTCTCCGGCCGCGACTCGGTCGGCTGGTGGGCGATGTGCATCACGTTGCTGGCGATGTTCACCGCCTTCCTGTCGCTGGTGTTCGGCTACTTCTTCTTCTGGACGCGGCACGAGCACTTCCCGCCCGATCCCGCACCGGGCCCGGGCCTGCTCTGGCCGCTCGTCGGCCTGGCGCTGCTGGGGCTCGCCTGGGCACTCACCGCACTCGCCTACCGGTGGAACGGCCGCGACGCGGCGGCGGCCTTCCATGGCGGCCTGCTCGCCGCCGCCCTCCTCGCCACACTCGGTATCGCCGCGCTGATTGCCGGCCCGTGGACCACCGGCCTGGTGCCGTCGTCCGGGGTCTACCCGGCGTCGGTCTGGCTGCTCGTGATCTGGGCCGCCCTCCACGCCGCTGTCGGCGTGATCATGCAGCTGTATTGCGTGGCCCGGCGCCTGGCCGGCCGGATGACGGCGCGCCACGACATCGACATCGCCAATGTCACCCTCTACTGGCACTTCACCGCCGTCACCGTGCTGATCACGGTGGCGGTGGTGGCCGGCTTCCCGCTGGTGGCGTGATGGCCGACGATCTGCACGAACGGACCGAGCGCCTGTGGATCCCGATCGTCGCGCCGTCGATCTGGGCGGTGCACTTCACACTGTGCTACGGCCTGGCGGTGGCGGCCTGCGGCCGCTTCGGATCGCGCGGATCGTTTCCGCTGATGGGGCTGCTGGCCGTCTCGACGATCGTGGCGATGGCGGCCATCGCCGTGCTCTTCGTGCACGGCTGGCGCCGGCACCGCTCTCGACTGCCGCGCGAGACGCACGACGACGACACACCGGAGGATCGCCGGCACTTCATGGCCTGGACGACGATGCTGCTGGCCGGCCTGAGCCTGGTAGCGACGGTGTTCGTCGCCCTCGCCGCCATCCTCGTCGGGGGCTGCGCATGAACGGGCGCCTGGCGGTCGCGCTCGGCGCCGTCGCGTCGACCATCGCCTGGCTGGCGCCGCTCGGCGCGGTGACGGGCGGCGGCTTCGCCGCGCACATGCTCGCGCACATGCTGGTGGTGACGGTGGCCGCGCCGCTGCTCGCCTTCGGCATCTCCGGCACGGGCGCCGATCCGCTGCCGCGGCTGCCGTGGCTCGGCGCGGCGATTCCGGCCTCGCTGGTCGACCTCGCAGTGGTCTCGGCGTGGCACGCGCCGCTGCTCCACCACGCCGCGCGTCATCGTCTCGACGCCTTCGTCGCCGAGCAGGCGTCGTTCCTGGTCGGCGTCGCTGTGGTTGTGGATCGCGGTGCTGGGCGGCGGATCCGCGGGACGCCTCTCGCGCGCCGGCGGCAGCGTCATCGCCCTGGTGCTGACGTTCGCCCACATGACGCTGCTCGGCGCGCTGCTGTCGCTGGCGCCGCGTCCACTCTACGATCACGGCGATCCGGCGGCCCGGCTGTCGCCGCTCGCCGACCAGCAGATGGGCGGGACGATCATGCTGATGTTCGGCGGCGGCTACATCGCCGCCGGGCTGTGGCTGGGCCGTGGCCTGGTGCGCCAGGCGCGTCCGATCGGGGCCGTGCGATGAAGCGACTGACCGCCTATGCCCTGCTCGGCGGCCTCGCCGCGGCGCTCGTCGTGCTCTCCGGCGTCATTCCGCTCAAGGCGAGCTCGGGACACTGGGCGGTCACCTTCTGGCTGCTCGACGTCAGCAAGCGGCGATCGGTGGCGACCCACTCGATCGGGATCGAGGTGCCGCGGCTCGACGATCCGGCGCTGATCCTCAGAGGCGCCGGTCACTACGACGTTGGCTGTCGGCCGTGCCACGGGTCGCCCGATGGGCGGCCGCCGGCGGTCCCGGCCCACATGCTGCCGGCGCCGCCCGATCTCAAGCGGCAGGTGGCCCGCTGGACACCGGCCGAGCAGTTCACCATCGTCCGCCACGGCATCAAGTTCACCGGCATGCCGGCGTGGCCGGCGCCGACGCGCGACGACGAAGTGTGGGCCGTGGTGGCGTTCCTGCAGCGCCTGCCGTACCTCGACGCCGCCGGCTACGACCGGCTGGTCCAGGGGCCGCGGCCAGCCGCCGGCGCGCCGTCGCCGATCGCGGATCTCGCACGGGAGCGCTGCGCGCATTGTCACGGCGGCGACGGTCGCGGCCGCGAGCCCCCGGCCTTCCCGCGCCTTGCCGGCCAGAAGGCCGACTACCTGCGGCGAGCCCTGGCGGCCTACGCCGACGGCGGGCGGCACAGCGCCACGATGACGCCGATCGCCGCGGCGCTGGACGCCTCGACGATGAGCGGCGTCGCCGACTACTACGCGGCGCTGCCCGCCGCGCCGGCGATGTCGGCCAGCGCAGCGCCATCGGCCAGCGCGACAACGTCAGCCGATCGTCCGGCCGCGGCCGACGCAGCCGGCCGCCCGTGGCGGCGACATTGCGCGGCTGGGCATCCCGGCGCAAGGTGTGCCGCGCTGTGTCGAGTGCCACGGGCCGGCCGCGACGAAGCGCAACGACGCGTATCCGCGGCTCGCCGGCCAGTTCGCGCCCTACCTGGAATTGCAGCTGCAACTCTTCGCCGAGCAGCGGCGCGGCGGATCGGCGTTCGCGCACCTGATGCAGGAGGTCGCCCCGCGGCTGACACCGGACCAGCGGCGCGACGCGGCCGCCTGGTACGCGTCGCTGCCGCCTGCCGATCCGCCGGAGCCGTGACACGGCGCGCCGATCGGAGCTGGGACAGGAGCTGCGGCGGGACACGAGCTGCGGCTACTTCTTCTTCGCCTCGTAGAACGCGTAGGTCGTGCGCCACGTCGTGGTGGCGCCGGCCGCGACGCTGGCGTCGATGTACGGCTCGGGGCAGGCCGTCTTCACCGCCGACCAGAACAGCAGCTTGACCAGCGGACGATCGCCGGTCACGCGGACGCCGGCGCCGGTGGCGGTGTTCTCCATCTCGAAGCCGTAGTCGGCGGCGGTCGGCCCGAAGCCCTCGATCTCGCTGAACACGTTCTCCTTCGGCTGCAGCGGCCGCAGGAAGGCGATCTCGCGGCCGCGGATCTCGGCCAGGTCGTTGAGCGGGCGGGCCGCCTTCGGCGCGAACGGGAAGCGCACCACGATGGCCGGGCCGGTGGTGGCGCGGTCGAGCATGAAGAAGTTGTGGTTGTAGACGTTGGTGGCGATCGCCTTGGTGCCGGTGTTGACGAGCTCGTGCTCGAGGATCAGGGAGTCGCCGTCGAGGCGCAGCACCTTGCGGTAGCGGTAGGCGTAGCCGTCCGGGCTCTTCAGCTCGTGGACGAACTCGATCCGGTCCTTGCCGGCCTTGGTCGTCCACGTCCCGGGATCGACGATCTCGTAGCGGCCGAACCGCTGCAGCGACGTCTCGCCGGCCGGCTTGCGGAGCACGCCGACGCCGATGCGGACGAAGGTGCCGCCGGGCGCCGCCTCGGCGTAGCCGGGCGCGCTGTCGCCGGCGGTCAGGAACTCCTCCACCGGGCCCTGGATGGCGTCGTGCAGCGTCGGATCGTAGGTGGCGAACCACTGGCCGAAGTACTCGTGGCCCTGCCACGTCAGGCTCGAGACCTGGCCGGCCCAGTCGAACCGGGCGCCGCGGTAGTAGCCGGCCTTGGCGTCGGGCGTGTAGAGCGCCACGCGCACCCTGCCGTTGTCGATGGTCGCGGTCGGCGCGTCCGGTGGCGGTGTCGCGGCTTGCATGGCGGCCAGCAGCATGATGAACAGGATACGCATGGTCGGTGGACTCCTACTGCTGCAGCGCGAAAGACAGGATGGTGCCGCCGGCGGCGATGGCGATGTGCTGCCGGCCGTCGAACTGATAGGTCATCGGCGAGGCGCGCCACTGGGTGTTGGTCCGGAACGACCACAGCGGCGTGCCGGTCGTCGCGTCGACGGCCTGCAGCGCGCCGCTGTCCTCGGCGACGATCACCAGGCCGGTCGCGGTCGTCAGCGTGCCGCCCCACGACAGCGCCGGGCCGTGCTGCGGCAGCTCCCAGGTGATCGTGCCGGTCCTGATGTCGATCGCCCGCAGGATGCGCTGCGGCGTCGGATCCTCCTGCAGGATGCGCTGCGAGCCGCCCAGGTAGGGCTTGCCCGGCTGCCAGGGCCCCTGCGGCGAGGTGGTGTAGACGCTGCACTTCTCGAACGTCTGCACGTAATAGAGGCCGGTCTGCGGGTTGAACGACGGCGCGAACCAGTTGGTGGCGCCGTCCTGCGACGGGCACACGCGCGTGCCCTGCGGCGTCGGCTTCTGGTTCGGCAGCATGATCGGCCGGCCGTCGGCGCCGATGCCGCTGGCCCAGGTCAGGTTCTTGACGAACGGCGTCGACAGCAGCCGCTCGCCGGTCACGCGATCGAACACGTAGAAGAAGCCGTTGCGGTTGGCGTGCAGCATCAGCTTGCGCGGCTTGCCGTCCCACTCCGCGTCGATCAGCACCGACGTCTGCGTCGCGTCCCAGTCCCACAGATCGTGCGGCGTGAACTGGTAGTGCCACTTGAGCGTGCCGGTCTTGCGATCGAGGGCGAGGATGCAGGAGGCGTAGAGATTGTCGCCCTGCCGATCGACGCCGTCGTATTCCTTGGTCGGGTTGCCGGTCGGCCAGTAGACCAGGTCGAGCTCGGGATCGTAGCTGCCGGTGAACCAGGTCGGCGCGCCGCCGTGCTCGATGTCCGGGCCCTTCCAGGTCTCCGATCCCGGCGTGCCCGGCTTCGGCACCGTCCAGAAGCGCCACGCCTCCTTGCCCGTCGCCTGATCGAAGGCGACGACGAAGCCGTTGGCGCCGTGCTCGCCGCCGGTGACGCCCGAGATCACCAGGTTGCCGGCCGGCAGCGGCGCCGAGGTGGCGGCGTAGTTCTTGCGCCAGTCGTCCATCACGCTGTCCCACAGCAGCTCGCCGGTGAAGCGGTTCAGGGCGATCACGTGGGCGTGGTCGGTGACCATGAAGACGCGATCGCCGGCGACGCCGACGCCGCGGTTGTTGCCGCCCGACGTGAGGCCGGGCGTCCGCGATCGCTTGTAGTGCCAGATGCGCCGGCCGGTGCCGGCGTCGAGCGCGTAGCACTCGTTCGGCGCGGTCACGTACATGATGCCGTCGACGACGACCGGCGTCCCCTGCAGCGTGCCGGCGTCCGGCACGGCGAACATCCACGCCGGCGCCAGGCGCGCGACGTTCGACTTGTCGATCTGCGTCAGCGTGGTGTAGCGATTGCCGCCGGGATCGCCGTTGTAGGTCGGCCAGCCGGTCTCGGACGGTGACCGGCCGGAACTGCGCGCCCGAGCGGCGCAGCAGGTGGACGCGCTTGTCGTCGGTGCGCAGCTGCAGGTCGTCGAAGCCTTCGTTCAGCACGACGCCGTCGAGGGTGCGGCCGTCGGTGGTCGCGACCGAGGCGCGCCGCTGCGGCGCCTCGCGGCGCTCCATGCCGCGCAGGAAGCGCGTCAGCGCGGTGCGATCGGCGGCCGGCATCGGCTGCGGCGGCATCCCCTTGGCGAGGCGGCCGTCACGGAACAGCGTCGTCAGGTCGGCGTCCTTCAGCAGCGGCAGGCGGTAGACGATCGACGGGCCGGTGTCGCCGCCGTGGCCGTCGCCGCCGTGGCACACCGCGCAGCGCGTCTCGAAGACGCGCCGGCCGGCGGCCTGGGGTTGCGCCTGGACGTCCGCGGCCGCACCGAGCAGGGCAGCCGCCACGAGGATCCGGGAAGTAGCCCGAAGCATGGGCCATTATGGCCCGGCGGTCATGCCGGTCCCGGGCCGCCGCCACCGCGCCCTCGGGCGGTCGCGGGACGTCGCTGGCGGGGGCGTCGGCGGAAGCGAGGCGGGTGCTCGCGGGAGGCGGACCGCTGCGACCGGTCGCAGCGGCCCGACTAGAACTGCGTGCGCAGCCCGATCTGTACCCGCGCGCGACCCGGGAGTGTTCTGCTGGTTGGTGTTGTCGACGACCGTGCTCTGCGGAGTGAACTGCATGAAGTTGTTCGCCGTGAAGCCCACGACCGGGCGGCCCCAGACCGTGTGGTTGAACACGTTGGCCGCCTCCAGGCGGAACTCCGGACGCCACCGCCCGATCTGGAACGACTTGAACACCGACATGTCGACGTTCCAGACGCTCGGCCGCCGGAAGTAGTTGCGGAGGGTGTTGCCGAAGCCGGCGACGTTGGCCCCGGTCGGCTGCGAGAAGTTGGCGAGCGGGTAGTACGGCTGGCCGTTGATGCCCGGCGTGCCGGTCGGCGACGCGTCACCGCTGTAGTTGATGGTGATGAAGTCGCCGTTGCCGCAGCCCTGGCAGTTGAGCGCGGTGTTGGTGCCGGCCACCGAGAACGGCGTGCCCGAGAAGGCCGAGGCGATGCCGTTGATCTGCCAGCCCTGGCAGGATGCGGCCGACGACGTCGGTGCGCTCCATCATGAACGGCAGGGTGTAGGTGACGCCCATCTGGAAGACGTGCGGCCGATCGAAACCAGCGATCGCGTAGTTCTGGTCGTACATCAGCGGCGTGTTCCAGGTGAGATCGGTCCAGCCGTCCTCGTCGTTGCGGGACATGTTCCGCGAGCGGCTGAAGGTGTAGGCGCCCTTCAGCAGCAGCCCGCTCCGCAGCGGCCGGTTCACCGCCACCTGCAGGCCGTGATAGCGGCTCTTGGTCCGCGCCGCCCAGTCGATCACCGCCGTGGTGCCGGCGAGTCGAAGTACTGCCGCGCCGCGTTGCCGCCGCCGGGAGCGCCGTAGTTCAGGTTCAGGTCGGCGTAGCCGCCGTCCGTGCGCGTCCCGACGTAGGCCACTTCGGCCGCGATGTCGCCCGGGAGCTTGTACTCGTAGGCGACGTTCCACTGCTGGATGGTGCCGCGATCGACCTGGTTCGGGTTCGGCGATCGCATGAAGACGCCGCGCGGGAGGGTGACCCGCCCCGAGCTGGTGTCCGGAACCGGCACGTCCGGGATGCCCTGCTCGAGCGTGCCGAGCGCCACGAACTGGTCGGCGGTGCGGTTGAAGAAGATGTCCTGCGGGAACGAGCCGCGCATCGGCCGCGACCACGGCAGCGGGTTGATGGTGCGGCCGTAGCCGACGCGCGCCACCGCCTTCTCGCCGAAGCGATACATCGCCCCGAGCCGCGGCGCGAAGTACCAGGTCTTCAGGTTGATGCCGACGTCGTCCGGCGTGTTGCCGACGCCGCCGAGCAGCGCCTCGTAGGTGGTCAGGTCGAGGCGCTCGATGCCGCGGCCGACGCGGGACATCAGCGGGTAGTTCTCGAGCCGGAGGCCGGCGCTGATGGTGAAGTTGGAGCTGACCTGCCAGCGATCGCGGATGTAGATCGCGCTCTGCCACTCGCGGCCGGTCATCTCCTCGGTCTGGACGTCCTTGCCCCCATAGGTCTGCAGGCCGAGCAGGAACGTCCCGAACTCGTTCCAGAGCAGCGGCGTGTAGCCGGCCGCGCCGGTGACCGTGCCGTTGAAGCGGAAGCCGCCGCGGACGCCGCCGATGTCGCCGAACTCCGCCTGGATGTGGTTCAGGGCGTGGCGGACGACGTCCACGCCGAGACGCACGTCATGACGCTGGAACACCTTGGTGACGGCGGTGCCGAACGTGTAGCTGCGCTCCTTGCGGAACAGCGGCATCCAGTTCGGCGTGGTGCCGATGTTGTAGCCGGTGTTGTTGTTGGCGCCGATGGCGAAGTGCGGCAGGCCGCTCTGGCGGACGTCGGTGCCGTTGGTGCCGCGGATGCCGAGGCCCAGCCCGAGGTCGTCGCCGAAGTCGGGGCCGGTCACTTCCTGGTTCTGGATGTTGGCGCCGAAGTTGCCGTCGAGGACCAGCGTCGGGCTCAGCGTCCAGGTGTGACCGACCGTCGCGACGTAGACCCGGGTGTCGCCCCGGCTGCCCTCGTCGAAGCCGAGCGAGAAGTTGTCGATCACCTTCGCGTCGAGCATCGCGAACTTGCCCCAGACCGAGTGCGAGGCGTTGCGCTGCCACGTCATCTTCATGTCGTAGTTGTCGCGATCGGCGCGTGACCTCGCGGAACTGCTGGTAGTCGTCGGCCAGCTGGTTCGAGTTGAGGTCGGCCGTGGTGTTCGGCATCGGGTAATAGCCGAGCACCGCCCGTGAGATCGGGTTGATCATCGACGCCGGGATGGTGTTGTTCGGGAACAGCTCGCGGCCGACGCCGGCGGCGCCGCCGGTGTTCGGGTTGTAGAGACGGAAGCCCGCGTAGGCGGCCGCCACCTCACCGAAGTCGCCGTTGCGCATCCGGGCGGTCGGCACGCCGTAGTTGGCCAGCGACCCGCGCTTGTCCGCGAAGCGCTCGATCGAGCCGAAGTAGAACAGCTTGTTGTGCACCACCGGGCCGCCGACGGTGCCGCCATAGATGTTGCGGGTCAGCGGATCCTTGACCCGATCGAACGCGTTGTTGAAGAACGAGTTGGCGTTCATCTTGTCGTTGTTGCCGAACCAGAACGCCGAACCGCGGACCTCGTTGGTGCCGGACTTGGTGACCACGGTCGCCGCGGCGCCGCCGGCCATGCCGTACTCGGCGTCGAAGCTGTTGGTGGCGACGTTGACCGTCTCGATGGTCTCGGCCGGCTGGACGTAGCCGACGTGGTGCGGCAGCCAGATGTTGACCGACACGGCGCCGTCGATGCGGGTGGCGTTGCTGTTCGGCTGGGTGCCGTTGACCCAGGTGCGGAGCGACTGGCCAGGCGTATCGATCAGGGCGTTCTGGAACTGGGCCGGCGTGGCGCCGGGCACCAGGTTGATGAGCGCCTGATAGTTCCGGTACTGGTTCAGCGGCAGGTCCGTGATCTCCTTCGACGTCAGCTGCGTCGAGAGATCGGCCTTGTCGGTCTGCAGCAGCGTGGTGTCCGCCGCGACCTGCACGGTCTCGGTCAGGGCGCCGACCTCGAGCGCGATGTTGACGCGCACGACGGTGCCGGCCGACACGGCCAGCCCGGTCTGCTTGTACTCGCGGAACCCGGCCAGCGACGCCTTGACGTCATAGGTGCCGGGCAGCAGGTTGCGGAAGGTGTAGGCGCCGTCGGCATCGGTGACGGTTTCCACTTCCAGCCCGGTGCCGGTGTTGGTGGCGGTGAGCGTCACGCCGGGCGTGGTCGCGCCCTGGGCATCGGTGACGTTGCCGACGATGCTGCCGTAGAGCGCCTGCGCATCGGCCAGGCGTGCATTGACGAAGAGCAGCGCGACCGCGAGCAGACACGCTGTGTAGCTGCCGGACTGTCCAATCCTTCGCAGCGATGACACCTTCAACATCGACCTCCCCCTCATCTATCCGTATTGCACCAGTTCGAGTCTTGCCCGTTGTCACGCCCGACCCTAGGGTCGTTGGTCCGGTTGTTGTCGCACCAGATCCAGGACGATCTTGTAGCGGTCCGCGCGCATCACGGACCGGACGTACTCGAGGGCGCGGCCGTCCGGCAGCCGCGCCACCAGCTCGGTGCCCATCACCGGAGCGCCGGGCTTCGACGCCGAGCAGCGCCGCGTCGTCGGCGCCGACGGCGAAGGCGAAATGCGTCTCGTGGGCGCTGGCCGGCACGAGGTCGTAGTGGCCGCTCGAGCACGTCGTAGAGCGACGAGCGCGAGAACTCGATGTCCTCGATGCGCGGCACGAGATGGGCCGGGATGTAGGCCGTCTGCACGCCCATCGGGTCGCCGTCGGCGAGGCGCAGGCGGTGCAGGCGGAAGACCGGCTCCTCCTCGGCGATGCCGAGCGTCGAGGCGACGTCCGCCGACGCCGGCACCAGGCCCTGCTCGAGGACCTCGGACCGGGCCTGGACGCCCTGGCGGCGCATCTCTTCGCTGAAACTGGTGAGTTGACGCGGCCCCTCGACGAGCGGCGGCCGCTGCACGAACGTCCCGCGGCCCTGCTCGCGGCGGATGTGACCGAGCTGGGCCAGCTCCCGGAGGGCCTGGCGGACCGTGATCTTGCTCACCTTGAAGCGCTCGGAGAGTTCGTCCTCCGACGGCAGGCGGTCGCCGGGACGCCACTGGCCGGTCTCGATCCGGCTCAGGATCGAGGTTTTCACCTGGTGATACAGGGGAACCGGCAAATCGCGGCTCAGGCTGAGCATGAATTGCGGTGATTATAACGATATGAAGTTGGTTGTCCAGTGCTATGGGATGCCGCGTGCCGGGAGCGTGAACTCACGGTCGTCCCCTCCCGGACGGCTGGCCGCCCGGATCTCCCGCCGTGGCCACCACCAGCCGCCTGGCGAGGTCAGGCCGAGGCCCGAGCCGCGCGACGCCTCGCCCTTGTAGAACCGGTCGATCCGGCCGCGCAGCGTCCGCAGATCGTCGATGAGCCGCGACAGCACCTGCGTCTCCTCGAGCAGCGCCGCGAGCTGCCGATCGTCGCGCGGATAGACGCCGTCGAGCAGCCCTTCGAGGCGTCCTTGCAGCACGCTGAGCGGCGTGCGCAGCTCGTGCGCCACGTCCGCCATCAGATCGCGCCGCTGCCGATCGGCCTGCGCCAGACGCCCGGTCATCGCGTTGAACGCATGCGCCAGCGCCCGCATCGGCGGCGGCCCGGCCTCGCGCACGCGGACGGCGTAGTCGCCGTCGGCGACGCGATCGGCCGCGTCCATGACGGCGCGCAGCGGGCCGGCGCCGCCGCGCAGCGTCACGAACACCGCGGCCAGGCCGAACGCGCCGGCGAGCATCGCCAGCGCCGCCAGCGCGACGCCGGTGCCGCCGCCGAGTCCGGCCCGCTCCGCCAGCAGCCAGCCGATCGCGTGCCACGCCGAGGCCGGCCATCGCGACGAGGGCGATCACGCCGAAGACGACGCGGCGGAAGAAGCGCGCCCGGCGCGTCGCGCGCTGCACCAGCGACGACCGGGCGCGGCGATCGCCTGGCGCCACCTCGCCGCCATGGGCGGCGCCGTCCTGGCAGGCCATCGCGGTCTCATGCGTCGGTGAACCGGTAGCCGACGCCGTAGACCGTCAGCAGGTGCCGCGGCGCGCGCGGATCCGACCTCGATCTTGCGCCGCAGGTTCTTGACGTGGGCGTCGACGGCGCGATCGAACGCCTCGCCATCGCCGCTGCCGTGGATCGCGTCGAGCAGCTGCGCGCGGGTGAAGACGCGGCCCGGCTGCCGCATCAGCGTCGCCAGCAGCGCGAACTCGGTCGACGTCACGTCGACCGGCCGCTCGCCGACGGTGACCCGCATCCGCGGCACGTCCAGCACGACGTCGCCGGCGCGCACGCACGTCAGCCGCGACTCGGCGCCCGCGGTCGATGCGCCGGAAGATCGCCCGCACGCGCGCGACCAGCTCGCGCGGGCTGAACGGCTTGGTCAGGTAGTCGTCGGCCCCGACGCGCACGGATTTCCAGCCGGTGAGCCCTCCAGCCCGGCGATTCCGTTTGTCCGTGTGAAGGCGGCACGGTCCGCTCACGGAATCGCAAGTCAGCTGGAGGTCGAGATGAGTCTGTTCGAAGCGGAAGCCCGCCGTCGTGTCGGTTCGCTGTCGGTGATCGTCGCGGTGATGGCCGCACTCGGCGCCTGCGGCGGCGACAAGAGTCCCACCACGCCGACTCCGGCGCCGCCGGCGCCGGCCGCGCCCGTCAGCCGCTCGACGCAGAATCCGCTGGGCAGCGCCACCAACGTCGAGGCCCGGACGTCGCAGGTCATCCCGCAGACCGGGCCGACCGTGCCGACGGCGCAGGTCTTCGACGACTTCGTGTTCACCGCCGGCGCCACCATCCGCTCGGTGTCGTGGCAGGGCATCTACTGCGTCGAGACGGCGAACGCCCCGGCGCCGGCGCCCACCGCCACCGGGTTCATCGTCTCGTTCTATGCCGACCAGGGCGGCCAGCCGAACCGGGCGGCGCCGCTCTTCTCGGCGACGTTCCCGATCGGGCAGACCGGCGAGACGCTCGACCGCACGCAGGCCAACCTGAACTGCGGCACCACGCCGACCACCTGGGCGTTCTACAGCTACTCGGTGGCGCTGCCGAACACCTTCGGCGCGCAGGCCAACACGCGCTACTGGGTCAGCGTGCAGGCGATGACCCCGTCGTTCCAGACGTTCTGGGGCTGGCGCGACGGTACGCCCGACAACCGCTCGTCGCTGCTGGTGGCGAACGGCACCCCGACGACCTATCCGGTCGACCGCGCCTACTCGCTGACGCAGTAGCGGGTGGCGACGGGCTACGCCGGTCCGTCGCCCTCGCCGGCGTCGTCGCGCTGCAGCCGCTGCGAGAGCCAGGCCCGCGCGATGCGGAAGTCGCGCTTGGCGGTGGCGAGCGAGATGCCGAGCAGCTCCGCGGCCTCGCCGCGGCCACAGCCGAGGAAGGCGCACATCTCGACGAGCTCCGCCTTCCGGGCGTCGAAGGCGGCCAGTTCGACGAGCGCGCGATCGAGATCGAGGATGTCCTCGTTGGAGGGATCGACGAACTGCAGATCGTCGCTGAGCGGGACCCGGGCCCGCTTGGCGCCGCGCTTGTCGGACTGCCGCGCCCGGATGTGATCGATCAGGATGTGCCGCATGGCGCCGGCGGCGAAGCCGAAGAAGGCGCGCCGGTTGGGGAAATTGGCGCGCTCCTGCCGCAGCAGCCGCAGATAGAGATCGTGCACCAGCGTCGTCGCCTGGATGGTGCCGGGCCGCTCGCGGCTGAGGAACCGCCGCGCCATCCCGTGCAGCTCGCTGTAGACCTCGGGGACGAGGTCGTGCAGGGCGGCGGCATCGCCACCGCTCCACTTCTGCAAGAGGATCGTCAGGTCACCGGGCCGATCGGACATCAGGCAAGAGGATACTAATCGAGCATCCAGCTCGGTTGGCATCGATGATCGGCGCCGTGAAATCATGGACCGCCGGCGGTCATCCTGGCGTCGAACCGGCACGGTAGAGTAGGGGCGCATGTTCCGTCCCGCGCTCGTCTGTCTCGCGCTCCTGGCCTCGACCGCGCTGTCGTGCCGATCCGCCGGGCGGCCGGCTCCACCCTCTCCGGCACCTGCGTCGCCGCGCCCGGCGACCGGCGCCGCGACGACGGCGGCGACGAGCGCCCAGCGCGCGGCCTGGCTGGCGGCGTTCGCCCGCGGCTACTTCCCCGGCCGCAGCGGACAGGTGTTCGTCGTCTCGCGCGAGGGCGAGTTCGTCGTCGACCACAACCCGCTCTACGCCTTCATGCACGGCTCGCCGTGGCCCTACGACACGCACGTGCCGCTCCTCTTCTACGGGCCGCCGTTCGTGAAGCCGCTGGTGTCGAAGGAGCGGGTCTCGCAGCAGAACGTGGTGCCGACGCTGGCCGCGCTGCTCGGCACCGCACCGCCCGCCACCGCGATCGGCCGCCCGCTGCGCGAGGCGCTGGCGCCGGCGGCGACACGGCCGCGCGTGGTCGCGCTGCTGGTGCTCGACGGCACCCGCGCCGACTATCTCGACACCTACAAGGACGTGATGCCGACGGTGTCGCGCCTGCGGGCGGGCGGCGCCTGGTTCAGCGAGGCGCACGTGTCGTCGGTGCCGACCCTGACCGCGGTCGGTCACGCCAATCTCGGCACCGGCGCCGAACCGCGCACGCACGGCCTGGCGGTGAACTACCTGTTCAACCGCGTCACCGGCAAGTCACAGGAAGCCTACGACCAGCTCGATCCCGGCGAGATGCTGGCCCTCACCCTCGCCGACGTGTGGAACATCCAGACCGAGGGCAAGGCGGTGATCGTCGGCCAGGGCGGCGCCATCCGCGCGGTCGCCGGGCTGGTCGGCCACGGCGGCTGCCTCGTCAACGGGCGGCCGGTCCGGGCCGCCAGCTACAGCACCGCCGGCGATGGCACCTGGGAGACGAGCCCGAAGTGCTATGCGATGCCCGAGGCCCTGAAGCGGTTCACCGCCAGGAGCTACTGGACCGAGGCCGGCGGCACCTGGATGGGCCACGACATCGCCAGCGCCGCGAAATTCCGCGCCTCGGCGCTCTTCCAGCGCTTCGAAGGCGACGCCCTGGCCGCCGTCCTCGAGAGCGAGCCGATCGGCGCCGACGACATCCCCGACCTCATCCTGGTCAACATGAAGGGACCGGACTACGTCGGGCACGCCTACGGGCCGGCCTCGCCGGAAATCAAGGAGGTGCTGGCCGAGGCCGATCGTCAGATCGCGCGGGCCCTGCAGATCATCGAGCGCAAGGCCGGCGCCGGACGGTTCGCGATGGCCATCGCCGCCGACCATGGCATGCCGGGCGAGCCGCCGCCCGGCGGCCGCCGCTACCTGGACGACATCGTCAAGCGGATCGACGCCCGCTTCTCGCCGGCCGGCGGCACCGTCGTGCAGTACTTCAACGACGCCGCCAACAACGAGATCCACCTCGACACCGCCAGGCTGCGCTCGCTGAACGTCTCGCTGCGCGACGTGGCGGCGTTCCTCGAAGCCGAGGGGCTGTTCGCGGCGGCCTTCACCGAGGACGAGGTGCGGGCGGCGCAACGGCCGGAACGCTAACGCGAGAGCCCGGCCCTTGGCGCGAGTCGCGCTCGTCGCGGCCCGCGATCGTGGTCGCGCGGTCGCGGGCGCCGGCACGAACGTCTGGCGGTTGAGCGCCGCGTACGACGCCCACTCGCCCGGCAGGCTGGCCGGCGCCTCGTGCGCCAGCTGCAGCAGCCCGCGATAGGCGGCGTAGGCGAAGACCGCCGTCGCCCTGGCCAGCGGCGCGGTGAAGCCGAGCGCGCGGTAGCACTGCTCCAGGTAGTCGATCCGCGCCGACGCCACCCGCTGCAGCACCTTGCGCACCACCGGGGCCTCGGCGGCTTCGGCCAGCGCCGCGTAGAGCGAGCGCGACCGCGGCGGCTGCGAGGCGGCGTCGAGGATCAGCTCGAGCCGGCGCCGCGGATCGGGGATGGCGTCGAGGCTGCGGACGACGTCGGTCACCGACCGCTCCCAGCGCCCGAGCGCCGCGGCGAGCAGATCGTCGCGTCCGGTGAAGTGCCAGTAGAAGCTGCCCTTGGTCACGCCGAGTCGGCCGGCGAGCGTGCTGATGGTCAGCGCCCCCAGCCCCTTCTCGGCGATCAGCTGCAGCGCGGCCTCGGCCCAGTCCGACGCCGTCAGCGTCGGCTCGCCGAGGCGCGCCTTCCCGGTCTTCGCGTCCGCCATGCGGCGTCCATCATTCTCCATACCCACAGGGTATTGACAACGCGCTTTTCCGTACCATACGGTATGGAACATGCCGACGCCACCCCTCGACGACGATCTCGCGGCGCTCGACTCGGCCTACGACGCCATCGACCGCGACGCGCGAGCGCTGCTCGGCGGCCTGAGCGACGCGCAGGGCACCTGGCGCGAGGCACCGGAGAAATGGACGGTCGCCGAGTGCCTCGATCATCTGGCCACGGGCAACCGCGTCTACCTCGAGGCGATGCGGCCGGCGGCCGAGCGCGCTGCCGCCGACGGCCGCACCCGGCGCGGCCCGGCGCGGCCCGGCCTGATCGGGGGCTGGTTCGCGCGGCTGCTGGAGCCGCCGGCGCGGCCGCTGTTCAAGAGCAAGGCGCCGCGCAAGATCCAGCCGCGGGTGTCGCCGCCGCTCGGCGAGGCGTCGGCCGACTTCCTCGCCTCGCTGGCGGAGGTGCGCGCCTTCCTGCGACAGTTCGCGGCCATCGACCTGGCCGGCGTGACCTTCCCGAACCCGCTCGTCTCCGGTGTCCGCTTCAGCCTGGCGACCGGCCTGCACGTGCTCGCGGCCCACCAGCGCCGGCACCTCTGGCAAGGGTGGAACGTCCGGCGCGCCGCCGAACAGCGCGGATCGGTGGCCTAGCGCGCGCGACGTCCGACGGATCGCCGGCGACCTTGGCGGTCAGTTCCCGCACCAGCTTGTCGTCGGCCTCCGCGAGGTTGGCCCGCGCCCGCAGCGCCAGCACCAGATCGAGGGCGCGCCGGTAGCTGGCGGCGGCCAGCGCCTGGTGCGACGGTGACGCGGCCGGCTCGGTGCGCGTCAGGCGCTCGTGGATGTCGCCGACCGCCTGGTGCGTCAGGACGAGATTGCGAGCCGAGCGGCGATCCGCGGGGAAACGGGCGATCAGGTCGCCGTAGATCTGCGCCGCGCGCTCCGCGTCCGCCAGTGCCGCGGGCAACTGGCCGCGCGCGGCGTGCGCGTCGGCCAGCCGCGTCAGCGCCAGGGCCAGGTCCGACCGCAGGCGCCCGTTGCGCGACTCACTCGCGGCGATGTCGCCGAGGATCGCGACCGCGCGCTGCAGGTGGCCGACGGCGTCGGCGCTGCGTCCGGTGTTGGTCGCGGTCTGGCCGAGGCGGGAATACGACTTGGCCAGCTGCTGCCGGGCCCGCAGGTTGTCGCGATCCTGCTGGACGACGCCCTCGATGACCGCCAGCGCCTGCTGCGCGAAGGCGTGCGACCGGGCATCGTCCTGCTCCTCGTAGACGCTGCTGGTGAGCCAGTAGACCGACCACAGGCCGTTGCGGATCGGCGCATCGTGCGGCTGCGCGGCCGCCAGCGGCTGGTAGATCGCCGCGGCCTGCGCCATCTGCGCCTCGCCGTCCTGCTGGCGGCCCTCCCACGACAGCGCCAGGCCGTACTGGGCGCGGCTGTCACCGAGCAGCCGCAGCACCTCGATGCTGGCCGGCGCGCGCGCCCGCAACCGCTCCGCCACGGCGATCGCCTGCTCGAACGGCGCCAGCGCCGCGGCGTAGCGCGAGCTGTTCGACTGGTGGCGCCCCAGGTCGTGCATCGCCTGGGCCAGCGCCAGCTGCAGCGCCGGATCCGCTGGCGCAGCCGCCAGCTCGCGCTCGTAGCGACGGCGCGCCTCGGCCAGGTCGCTGGCTGCCTGGTCGAACTCGTTCGCCTGGCTGTAGATGTTGCCGAGGACGCGAAAGTTCTCGGCGAGGGCGCGCTGGCCACCGGGTTCGCCGGCCAGGGTGCCGCGCTGGCGGATCTGGCGCGCCTTCAGGTAGCTCCCGATCGCGGCGTCGTACTCGATCAGGTTGGGGTTGGTCGGGTTGCCCTGCAGGTCGCCGACCTTCTCGTAGGCGGCGGCCAGCTCCAGCTGCAGCCCGCGATCGTCGGCCGACTCGCGGGCCAGGCTGTCGAGGTATTCGACGGCGCGCCGCACCAGCAGGTCGCGGGCGCTGGTCGCGCCGGGCAGACGCTCGACGCGCGGGCTCAGCTCGAACAGCAACGAGTTGGACAGGCGCCGCACGTCCTCGAAGCGGCGCGTCGCGCGGTCGCGCTCCTCGCGCGCGATGGCGCCCTGCCAGAGCGAGACGCCGAGCCCGCCGACCACCGCGCACACCGCCAGCGTCGTCGCGATCACCGCGGCCGTGTGGCGGCGCACGAACTTCACGCCGCGATAGGCCCAGGTCTGCGGGTGGGCCGTCACCGGGCGGCCGTCGAGATGGCGCTGAACGTCGTCGGCGAGCGCCGCGACCGAGGGATAGCGCCGCTCCGGCTCCCGCCGCAGCGCCGTCAGGACGATGTTGTCGAGATCGCCCTCGAGGGCGGCGGCGCGGTAGGGCAACGGCTCGCCAGCGGTCGCGCCGCCGGGTTCGTCGCCGCGCGCCAGCCGCGACAGCACCTGGCTCGGTCGCCGGGCTGCCGTCGTGTCGAGCGTGCGGAGCATGTCGGCGACCGTGCCGCGGCCGAAGTCGAACGGCGTGCGGCCGGTGAGCAGCTCGTAGAGGACGACGCCGAGCGAATAGACGTCGCTCGCGGTGGTGATCGGCTGGCCGTGCACCTGCTCGGGCGAGGCGTAGGACGGCGTGAAGGCGCGGAAGGCCGTGCGCGTGGCCTCGCCGCCGCCGTCCTCGAGCGTGGTATCGAGGATCTTGGCCAGTCCGAAGTCGATCAGCTTCGGCTCGGCGTCCGCCGGCACGAGGATGTTCGTCGGCTTGAGGTCGCGGTGCACGACCAGCTTGGCGTGGGCGTAGGACACCGCCGCACAGACCTTGCGGAAGATCTCCAGGCGGGCCCGGATGCCGAGCCCGGCGCGGATGGCGAAGTCGAGCAGCGGCTCGCCCGGCACGTACTCCATGACGAAGTACGGCTCGCCGGCGTCGTTGACGCCGCCGTCGAGGAGGCGGGCGATGTGCGGGTGCTCGAGCGACGCCAGCACCTGCCGCTCGACACGGAAGCGCCGCACGAGATCGGGATCGGCGATGGAGCGGCGCACGATCTTGATGGCGACCTGCTGCTGGAACTCGCCGTCGACACGCTCGGCGAGGTAGACCGCGCCCATGCCGCCGCGTCCCAGCTCGCGCAGGATGCGGTAGGCGCCGAGCCGCTGGCCGAAGTGCGGATCGGCGACCTCCTCGAGGGCCGAGGCCGCCAGCTCGCTCCCGGTCGGCCCGAGCGGACCGTCCTGCTCGGCGAACGCGAGCAGCGACTCGACCTCGCGGCGCAGGGCCGCGTCGCCGTCGCAGGCGCGATCGATCAGGCCGGCGCGCTCGGGCGGCGGCAGATCCAGCGCCTCGTTGAACAGCGCCTTGACCCGACTCCAGTTGTCGGCCTGCATCGGTGCGGGATGCCTCGTCGCCGCGATTATCGACGATCCAACACGACCGTGCGGTTGACGTGTTCGTATTCGTGCGGCTCTGCCATGCGTGCACTTGGTTGTGCGGGCCGTGTCGATCTCTGCCACCATCGACCTGAGAGAGGTTCCATGTCAGATCCCCGCGACGTCGCCCACGACAAGAAGGTCTCGCAAGAGAAGAAGCACCACGGCGTAGCCGGCGGTCCGGCCGGCGCGCTGGCCGCGCAGCCGGGCAAGAAGCAGGCGGCGGCCGCGAAGCGGAGCGACCCTGCGGGAGCGGCAGCCGCCACCGACGCGGCTGACGACGCGGACGCTCCAGCGGCGCCGGCAGCGCATCCTGCCGCGGTGGCACCGGCAGTCCACGAGGCATCCCTCGCCGTCCTGTCGAAGCTCAAGGAGCTCGAGTTCCATTCGCGGACGAGCGTCGAACGGCTGGCCGAGCTGACGCTCACCGTCGGTGACGAGCTGAAGCAGCAGGCGTTCGTCGCGCCGCTCGACGATCTCTACTCGGCGCAAAGCGCGGTGCAGACGCAAGCTGACCAGCCTCGTCGAGGCGTACAAGGCCGAGGTCGGGCGCGGCGACTGACGGGGACACGGTCAGGCGCTGAGCGGACGAGCCCAGAGCTGGTCGCTCAGCGTGCCGAGCCGGTGCTTCGATGGCCTCGGCAGCCGCCAGGCACAGCGCCTCGCTGGTGCCAGCCGGCGACCACCTGCACGCCGGTCGGCAAGCCCGTCGCCGAGCCCCGTCGGCACCACCGCCGACGGCAGGCCGAGCAGGTTCATCGTCGCGCTCGGCGCGTAGCCGCGCAGCACCAGACGCAGGTGATCGACGCTGCGCAGATCCTCGTCGACCTCGAGCAGCGGGTCGGCCCGCTGCGGCAGCAGCACGACCGGGTGCGTGGCCAGGATGGCGCGCCAGTGCGCCAGCATCCCGTTGCGCGTCGTCACCGCCTCGCGGAACGCCTCGGGCTGCGGTGAACGGCGGCAGGCCGTTCACCCAGGCGTCGAAGTACCACTGGATCTGCTCGCTCCCGAGCCGGCGCGCCACCGGGACCACGAGCTGCTGCAGGTCGGTCATCAGGAACCGCAGCCACAGCTCGCCCGAGGCGACGATGTCGGGCGCCTCGATCGGCTCGACGACGTAGCCGGCCTGCTCGAGCCCGCGCACCGCGTCGGCGAGCGCCTGCACCACCGACGGCGTCAGCGGCATGCCCGGGATCTCGGCGACCAGGCCGACCCGCGGCCGCTCGCTCGTCGAGGGCGGCGTCGCGCGATCGTCGGGCGGCCGCGGCGACATCACCGCCGACGCGATCCGGATGTCGCCGATGGCCCGGGCGAGCGGCCCCTGCACCGAGGCGAGCGGCGATTCGGGCGGCGTCGTCGGCTTGAAGCCGGCCACGCCGCAGTGCAGCGCCGGGAAGCGGATCGAGCCGGCGATGTCGTTGCCGTGGCCCGACGGCGCAGATGCCGGTGGCGACGGCCGCCGCCGCACCGCCCGACGATCCGCCGCACGAGATGCGCGCGTCCCACGGGTTGAGCGTCAGCCCGTAGAGCGCGTTGTTGGTGGTGGCGCGCATCGAGAACTCGGGCGTGTTGGTGCGCCCGACGATGACCGCGCCGGCGTCGATCAGCCGGCGGACGATCGGCGCATCCTCCCGGGCGATGATGTGGGCCAGGCCGGCGACGCCGTTCGGCGTCCGCTGGCCCCGCACCTCGACGTTGTCCTTGATGGTGATGGGCACGCCGAACAGCGGGCCGGTGGTCTCACCGGCCAGCCGGCTGGCGTCGAGGCGCTCGGCGGCGGCGACCGCGCTGTCGCCGAGATCGAGCGTCACCGCGTTCAACCGCGGGTTCATCTCGCGCAGGCGCGCGACGGCCGACACGGCCACCTCGCGGCACGACACGTCGCCGGACCGGGTGGCGGCGGCCACCTCGGTCGCCCGCCACTGCCAGAGCGGGCGGCTGCTCACTCAGACGCAGGCGATGCAGTCGATCTCGACCAGCGAGTTGCCGGGGATGCCGCCGGCGGCGGCGATCGTCGTGCGCACGCCGGGCTCCTTGCCGAAGCGGCCGAGATAGACCTCGTTCATGCCGGCGTAGTCCTTCAGGTCGTTCAGGTAGACGTTGACCTTGAGGACCTTCTCCATCGACGACCCGACCGACTCGAGCCGCTTCTGGATCTCGTCCAGCACGTGCTTGGTGTGGGCCTTGATGTCGCCCTCGAAGTGGGCGCCGATGCCGGCGATGAAGATCAGGCTGCCGTGCTGGACGATCCCGCTGAAGAGCGGCGTCTTCTCGGGCGGCTTGCCGCCGGACCAGTGCACCTTCTTGACCGGCGCGGCGGCCGTCGCCCTGCGCCGACGCCATCGAGGGCGCCCCCACCACCGCGGCGGCGGCGGCCGCCGGTGCGGCGGCCTTCAGGAAATAGCGGCGGTTCGTCGTCTTCTTCATGTTCGGCTTGGCCACGTCACCTCCTCGTCGCGTCCCAGGTGGGCGCGCCCGTGCTCTTGTAATCGGCGGGCAGCGTCGACCATTCCGGCCGCGCCGAGCCCGTTCAGTTCGTAAATGACCTTGCCGTCCTTCAGCGTCATCTCGGCGGTCAGCCGCTCGCTGCCGGTCAGCTTGGCGCCGTGCATGTCGAGATAGCCGAAGCGGCCCTTCTCGAGCCGCAGGACGGCGATGTCGGCGATCGCGCCGGCGCCCAGGTGGCCGAGCGCGTCCTGCTTGATCTCGCGCGCCGGGTGCCAGGTCGACTGGGCGATGACGGCTCGTCAGCGGCTCGCCGAGGGCGAGGAACTTGCTCATCACGTTGAGCATGTCCTTCATGCCGGCGTTCATGCTGCTGATGTGCAGGTCGGTCGAGATCGAGTCGGGCATGAAGCCGGCCTTCATCAGCGGCACGGCGACGCGCCACGTTGAAGCTGCCGCCGCCGTGGCCGACGTCGAAGATCACGCCGCGCTTGCGCCCTTCGATCATGCCGGGGTTCGGCTTGCCGTCGACCAGCTCGTTGCGCAGGCCGGAGTACATGTGGGTGTAGATGTCGCCGGGCCGCAGCTTCTTCGTCAACAGATCGGCGAGCGGCCGCGTGCCGGGATGGTTGTTGCCGAAGTCGACCATCACCGGGATGTTCGCGGCGGTGCCGACCTCGACCGCGTGATCGACCGGCGTCCACTCCGGGCCGGTGTAGTGCGCGGTCTTGATGCCGACGATCGTCCCCTTGTGCTTCAGGGCCATCTCGACGGCCGGCTTCGACCTCCATGTCGGCCTGATCGCTCTCGAACTTGCCGCCGCGCATGCCGTTGCCGACGATGTTGAGGAAGGCGAGCACGCGCGTCCGCGAGCGATCGATGACGCGGCTCTTGAAGTCCTCGAAGTTGCGCCAGCCCGAGCCGCCGGCGTCGACGACGGTCGTCACGCCGACGCGGAAGCTGAAGCCGTCCGGGTAGACGCTGTTGTCGCCGGCGTAGGAGCCGCGCTCGCCGGTGCCGGTGTAGACGTGGGCGTGGATGTCGATCAGGCCGGGCGTCACGTAGAGACCGGCCACGTCGATCGTCTTGCCGGCGTCGGCGGCCGGGATCGACGCCGCGACCAGCGCGATCTTCCCGCCGGCAATGGCGACGTCGCGCACGGCGTCGACGCCGTTGCGCGCGTCGATGACGTGGCCGCCCTTGAGCAGCAGGTCGTACTTGGCGGCCGCGGCTGCCGGCGGTGTCGCCGGCGCCTGCGCCTGCAGCCGCGACAGCGCCGAGCCGGCGGCCATCGCCGCCAGCAGGCCAGCTGCGGTGGCCAGGAGGGTGGCCTTCGCGCATCATGCCCGCCGCCGCCCCGGCGCGCGCCGCGTCGCCGTGAACGTGGCGCCGAGATACTCGGCCATGTCCAGCGTGCCGGTCAGCTGGTCGCCGGCGACCTTGCCGGTGAACGTGAACGAGAAGGCGTCGCCGGCCTGTTCGCCGACGTTGCTGCGCAGCCGCACCTCGTCGCCGTCGATCGACCCGGCGAGATCGCGGGTCACGAAGTCGCCCTGGTGCGCGCCCTCGATGTCCGCCCCTTTCTGCCGCAGCTGGAACCGATGGGTGGAGGCGCTGGCCGCGTACTGGATCTTCACGTCCCAGCCGCCCGACAGGTCGGCGGCCGGCGCTGCCGGCGTCTTCACCGGCGTGACCGGCGGCTTGCTCAGCACGGCGTGCAGGCGGTCGGCGATGATCTGCGCGTCGCCCTCGGCCATCATGTACGGGGTGATCGAGACGCCGGTGCCGCTCATCGCCGATCGATCGCCGGCCTCGGCGCCGCCCGCCGCGGTCATGGTGATGCGCGGTTCGCCGGTGAAGAGCGTGCGAACCACGACCGGGCCATCGACGCCCAGCTTGGCCCGATCCCAACGCACCCGCAGCGACGGCGTCTTGTTCGACAGGCCGGCCGGCTGAACGACTTCGGTCGTCACGCCGTCCACCGTCTTGACCTTGGCCGCGATCTAGATCGAGCCAGCCGGCCCAGCGCTTCGTCTCGGCGTCGTGGTCGCGCTTCACCCAGGTCTCGACGGCGGTCAGCATCCCGATCGCTTCTTCCTTGCCGACCTTGTAGCCGCGATGCGGGCCGTGGTGCGGCGCGCTGTGCACCCAGGCGGCCTTGACCAGATCCTTGCGTCCGAGCAGCAGGCCGGCGGTCTGCGGACCGCGCAGGCACTTGCCGCCGCTGTAGGCGACGAGGGTCGCGCCGTTGCTCAGGTGGACGTTGGGGATGGTGAGGATCTCGGCGGCGGCGTCGACCAGGATCGGCACGTTCCTGGCCTTGGCGATCGGCGCCCATCGCCTTGACGCTCAGCTCGCTCTTGTCGGCGTCGGGGCTGGCCAGCACGTAGATCAGCGCCGTCCGCGGCCCGATCGCCGCCTCGAGCTCGGCCACCGTCGCCACCGTGACGACGCGCACGCCGACGGCGCGGATCGCCGCGTCGTAGACGTTGCGCGAATGCGTCGGGATGATGACCTCGTCCTTGGCGAACCCCTGCAGGTTCGGAATGCGGACGTGCAGTTCGGGATTGCCGCCGGCCACGCAGGCGGCGGTCGCGTGGGTCAGCCCGGCCGAACATCCCGACGTGACCAGGCCCCACTCGGCCTGCGTCAGCGTGGCGAGGCGGGCGCCGATCGCCTCGGCGAGCTCGTCGAGATGGACGTAGCGGCGGCTGGCCGCGTCGATCGCCGCCCGCACCTCGGGCAGCATCGTCGAGCCGCTGATGATGGTGAAGGTGCCGCGCCCGTTGATCAGCGGACGCACACCGATGGCGCCGTAGACGTCGGGGAGCGCCGGCGGGTCGGCCGGCGCGGCCGCCGCGGTGGCGGGCAGCAGCGCACTGGCCGTGAGGACTGGCACCGCGGGCAGGGCCAGCAGCGCGCCGGCTTCGCCGCTGCGGCGCAGGAGTTCGCGTCTCGAAAGTGTTCCGTCGGCCATGGGGGGTCCTCGGGGGTGAAGGCTGGCCCGATTGTGGCCGGGATACTAGCACGCCGGCCCGACCGGACGGGTCGGCGCCCCCCCGCGGACGAGGGTCGAAGCGCGGTCAGCATCGTCTCGCTGAGCTGCGCGCCAGGCCGGCCCTACTCTGCGATTGGTCGCCATTCATCGAATCGTCGCCTGCCGGCGCTGAAGGCCAACAGTCCACTTAAGTTATTTGACGTCAGCGTGTTGGACAGTCTGGGCGTGGAGCGCCTACGGCCAGGCCAGCGGCACCTCGCAGGTCGTCCGCGAGCTGCGCACCGCCGGGCCGGCCCGCATCGATCGCCACGGCACGCTCGACTACACGCAGGACAGCTACGGCGGCAGCGCGCAGAGCCGCACCTCGCTCCTGCTGGGCGGGCATGACGTGCTGGCGACCGTCGGCGGCAGCTACAATCACCACCAGTTCGACATGATCCGCGATCGCCTCGACCTGAACGTGCGGACGGGCGCGGTGGTCCCGCCGGTCCGCCTGATCCTGCCGAGCAAGTACTCGATCGCGCCGGACCAGGGCGTCGTCGGCCTGGAATGCACGGCGACCTCGGGACGCTGGGGTGGCGAGGTCTCGGACGCGCGCCTCGCGCGGCCAGCGCCAGGGCGTTGCCGGTGGCGATCGCTTCGTGCCGTCGGCCTACGCCGTCGCCGATCTCACCGCCTGGGTGGCGTTGCCGAATCGCCTGACGCTGCGGGCCGGCGCCCTCAACCTCACCGACGCGCGCTACTTCGAGTGGGCCAACGTGTCCGACGCGCCTTCTTCGCCGGCGCATTCTGTGTCGCGGCCTTCTTCGACGGCGCCTTCTTGGATGCTGCCTTCGGGGCCGGTGCGTCCTGCAGCTGGTAGGCCTCGCGCAGCCAGTCGGTCAGCGGGGCCTCGACCTCGTCGCGGTGCCGGACGTGCACGATGTGCGCGACCTTGGTCCGCGACGACGGCATGGTGCGCCTGACGCGCGGCGAGCGCTCCGTGCGGCCGAGAAAGAGGCACAGCTCGAGGACGCTGCGCTTGGGGCGGACGAAGGCGTAACAGGTCTTGCGGGCGAACATGATCGACTGGTGCGACGCGTAGATGCGCTGCTCGCCGAGCTCGCTCGCCGCCTCGCGCAGCCGCTCCCAGGCCTCCCGCAGGTCCTCGGACAGGTCCTGCGTCAGCGCCCGTTCGGTGGTCGTCCAGCAGTCGTGCGCATCGCCGGCGTCGACCCACTGCTTGCAGTGGTAGCACTCGTGTCCGCGCATCGCTCAGCCGCATCTTAGCCATGCGCGCCGGGAATTGTCAGAGGCGTCCGCCGGCCGCGACTTCCTGTCGTAGACTCGAACCCATGGCCCCCGGACGCACCTACCTCAACGACGTCGACGTCCGATATCGGGCGCTCGTGGACGCCGCGGGCGCCTTGACCTCGCACTCCGACCTCGGCGATCTGCTGCGGAGCCTGCGCGGCCACCTGGAGCCGATCGTCCAGTTCACCTTCCTGTCGGTCTGGCTATGGGATCGCGACACCGATCGCCTGACGGTGGCGTTCGTCGAGCCGGCGGACACGCCGGCCGCCCGGCTGGTTGGCGAGTCGTACCCGGCTGCGGACGCGTATCCCGGACACGTCGTACGGACCGGGCGGCCGGTCTACGTCACGCAGGTGGATCCGGCCGGCCCGTCGCCCAGCCAGGCGATGATCGAGCACGGCGTGCAGAGCTATTGCACCGTCCCGCTGGTGACGCCGCACGCCACCGTCGGCACGCTCAACTTCGGCTCGCTCGATCGCGACGCCTACACGGCCGACGACATCGAGCTGATGACGCGCATCGGCACCCTCGTCGCCGTCGCCCTCGAGAACGCCCGCGGCGTCGAGACGATCCGCCAGCAGCGGGCCGCCCTGCAGCGCGATCGCGATCAGCTCGGCCTGCTCCTCGAGGTCACCAACGCCGTCGTCACGCACCTCGATACGCGGGCGCTGTTCGTCGCGCTGGCGCCGGCGCTGAAGCGCGTCTGCAGCGCCGAGTTCGCCGCGCTGTCGCTCTTCGAGCCGGAGACGCGCCTGCTCCGCAAGCATGCCTGCCAGGGCCCGCCGGAGCTGGCCGGCATCCCCGGCGGCTGCATCGAGACGCCGGTCGACACGTCGCTCGCCGGCCAGGTGTTCCTGACGGGCGAACCGCGCATCTTCAGCCGCGACGAACTGCTGCGCCACCCGGAAACGCGACGGCTGGTGGAATTCGGGGCGCTGTCGGCCTGTTCCGTGCCGCTCAGCACGCCGCAAGGCCCGCTCGGCACCCTCGATCTCGCCGCCTTCGATCGCGACGCCTTCTCGCCGGCGCTGTTCGGCCTGCTCTCGCGCATCGCCGGCCAGATTGCCATCGCGGTGCGCAATGCGACCTCCTACGAGCGCATCGAGACGCTGAACGCCCAGCTCGCCCGCGAAAAGCTCTACCTGCAGGACGAGATCCGCTCGGATCAGCTGTTCGAGGACATCGTCGGTGGCAGCACCGCGCTACGCCGCGTGTTGAAGGAGATCGAGACCGTCGCGCCCGACCGGCTCGACGGTCCTGATCTCGGGCGAGACCGGCTCGGGCAAGGAGCTGGTGGCGCGCGCGATCCATCAGTTGAGCGACCGCCGCGACGGCGCCTTCGTGAAGCTGAATTGCGCCGCCATCCCGACCGGCCTGCTCGAAAGCGAGCTGTTCGGCCACGAGCGCGGGGCCTTCACCGGCGCGGTCGCGCAGCGGATCGGCCGCTTCGAGCTGGCCAACCACGGCACCGTGTTCCTCGACGAAATCGGCGAGATTCCGCTCGAGCTGCAGCCCAAGCTGCTGCGCGTGCTGCAGGAGCGCGAGTTCGAGCGGCTCGGCGGGAACCGCACCCTGCGCAGCGACGCCCGGCTGATTGCCGCCACCAACCGCGACCTCGGCGCGCTGGTCGAGCAGGCGAAGTTCCGATCCGACCTCTTCTACCGGCTCAACGTCTTCCCGGTCATCGTGCCGCCGCTGCGCGACCGCCGCGAGGACATTCCGATGCTGGTGCGGCACTTCGCCCAGCAGTTCGCCCGCCGGATGAAGCGGACCATCGAGACGATCCCGGTCGACGCGATGCAGGCGCTGACCCGCTACGACTGGCCGGGCAACATCCGCGAGCTGCAGAACCTCGTCGAGCGCGCCGTGATCCTGTCGCCCGGTCCGACGCTGCTCGTCCCGATGGAAGCGCTGACGCCGCGCGGCGTCGGGACGGCGGCGGCCGGCATGGCGGGGAACGGATCGACGGCAGGCGCCGGTGGCCCGGAAACGCTGCTCGAGACCGACCGCCGGCACATCCTGTCCGCGCTCCAGGCGAGCAGCTGGGTGCTGTCCGGCCCCACCGGCGCCGCCGCGCGGCTCGGGATGAAGCGCTCGACGCTGCAGTTCCGGATGCGCAAACTCGGCATCGAGCGTCCAGGGCGTCCGCCTGCCTGATCACCGATCGGTGAAGGTCACGCGCGTCTCGGCGCTCTCCTTGTAGCCGTAGCGGATCGCCTTGGCGCGCAGTGTCATCGGCGCCTTCACCTGGATCGGCCCGGTGTAGAGGCGCCACGTCGCCGTCGGACCATCCTCCGTGGTGTAGCCGATCGAGGCGCCCTGGGTCGGCACGTAGACGACGATCTCGGTCGGGCCGCTCGATCGGCATCGTCGCGACCCGCTCCGGAGTGTCGGTCGTCCGCCGCCGGACGATGTACGGCTGCGCCGTCTCCGGCTGGACGCCGCCCGGCCACATCCGCTGGATCATCTCCGGCTCGTTGATCAGTCCCTGATCCCCGCTCCGAGCCATCCATTCCTCGACGGCGCGGCGCATCCGGACGAGCGTCGCCCGATGCGCCGGCTCGGCGGACAGATCACGGATCTGATGCGGATCGACCTGCGTGTCGTACAGCTCCTCGGCGGGCCGCTGCGTGCGCATCCACAGCGCCGCTGGACCGGTGAGCTTTCCTTCCGCCTGCAGCCGGAGCCACTCCTGCATGATGGCGCTCTGGTTGCGGTAGATGACGTGGCCGGCGTAGGGCAGCTCCGGCACGAAGTTGCGGATGTAGAGGAACCGTTCGTCCCGCGCCGAGCGGATCATGTCGTATTCGATGTCCATCCGGTCGCGCGCGGCGAAGACCAGGGCCGGGGCTGGCCCGGCGGCGGGCCCCACCAGGACCCGGCCCGGGTAGTGGAGAGGAACCGCGAGGCCGGCCATCGCCAGCACGGTGGGCGCCAAATCGATGAAGCTGACCAGTTCGTCGCGCACGGATCCTGGCGCGACGGTCGAGCCGAGTGCCTTCGGCCAGCGGATCAGCAACGGCACGCGCAGGCCCGAGTCGTACAGCGATCGCTTCGCGCGGGGCACGCCGTCGCCGTGATCGCTCCAGTAGAAGACGATGGTGTCGTCGCGCAGACCGTCGGCGTCGAGCTGTTTCAGGATCTCGTCGACCTGCGCGTCCATGTCGGCGATGTTGTCGTAGACGCGAGCCAGCTCCTCCCGGACCGGCGGCGTGTCCGGGTAGTAGGGCGGCACCTGCACCTTGACCGGATCGGTGACGAGCGCCTTGCCCTTGCGGACCGGGCTGGACGGGAAGATCTGGCTCTCGTGCGTGACCTCGAGGTTGAACACGGCGAAGAACGGCTGGCTCGCATCGGGGCGGTTGCGCCAGTGCGCCGTGCGACCGAGCTCGTCCCAGATGGTGAACGGCGCGCCGAACTGATAGTCGGTCTTGGAAGCGGTTGCTCGTGTAGTAGCCGGCCGCGCGCAGGTACTCAGGAAACGCCTTCACGTAGAACGGCGGGACGGCCTGGTAGGGGCCGGGCAGTTCGGCCACGTTGTCCGTGGTCGTGCGCATGTGCTGCGCGCCGAGGGTGGTCTGGTACATCCCGGTGATGATGGCGGCGCGGCTCGGCGCGCAGACCGGCGCCGTCGTGAAGGCCCTCGTGTAGCGGACCGACTCGCGCGCCAGACGATCGAGCGCCGGCGTCCGCGCCAGCGCATCGCCATAGGCGCCGAGCCGGGGACTCATGTCTTCGTTCGAGATCCAGACGATGTTCGGCTTCTTGCGGGGCGGCGAGGGCGCCGGCGCGGCAGCCGCCTGGCCGGCGCCGACCGGGTGACGGGGCGGCGGCGCGAAGGCGGCGTGGACAGCGCCGACCGTCGCGGCGCAGAACGTCAGCGCGGCGAGGATCCGCCGTCTCGTGTGCGGCACGCGTGGGATACTCGCACGGCCGCGCCGATCCGGCAACCCGGCGGCGCGCCGCGGCTCGTGATCACCCGTGGAGTCGACGATGACAGCGAAAGTCCTGGCCGCAGCCATCCTGCTGGCCATCACGGCGTCGCCGGCGGCGGCGCAGCCGGCGGCCACGACCGGGCCCCGGCCCAACGTCGTCCTGATCTACGCCGACGATCTCGGCTACGGCGATGTGTCCGCCTACGGCGCCACGCGGATCAAGACGCCGAACATCGATCGGCTGGCGCGCGAAGGCATCCGTTTCACCGACGCGCATGCGACGGCGGCCACCTGCACGCCGTCCCGCTACGCGATGCTCACCGGCGAGTACGCGTGGCGCAAGCCGGGCACCGGCATCCTGCCGGGCGACGCCGCGCTGATCATCGAGCCGGGCCGCCCGACGCTGGCGAGCGTCTTCGCGCGCGCCGGCTTCGCCACCGGCGTCGTCGGCAAGTGGCACCTCGGGCTCGGCCCGACGGGCGGACCGGACTGGAACGGCGAGATCCGGCCGGGGCCGCAGGACGTCGGCTTCGACTCGGCGTTCATCATGGCCGCCACCGGCGACCGCGTGCCGACGGTCTACGTCGAGAACCGGCGCGTCGCCGGCCTCGATCCCGCGGATCCGATCCGCGTCAGCTACACCGAGCCGATCGGCGACTGGCCGACCGGCCGCGGCAACCCCGACCGTCTCACGCTGCACCCGAGCCACGGGCACGATCAGACGATCGTCGACGGCGTCAGCCGGATCGGCTACATGACCGGCGGCAAGGCGGCGCTGTGGAAGGACGAGGACATGGCGGACACCTTCACGCGCAAGGCCACCGCCTTCATCGAGCAGCACCGGGCCAAGCCGTTCTTCCTGTTCTTCGCGCCGCACGATCCGCACGTCCCGCGCGTGCCGCATCCGCGGTTCGCCGGCGCGACGACGATGGGCCCGCGCGGCGACGCGATCGCGCAGCTGGACTGGTCGGTCGGCGAAGTGCTCGCCACGCTCGACCGGCTGCGGCCTGGCGCGCAACACCATCGTCCTCTTCACGAGCGACAACGGTCCGGTCGTCGACGACGGCTATCGCGACGACGCCGTCGAGAAGCTCGGCGACCACACGCCCGGCCGGACCGTTCCGCGGCGGCAAGTACAGCAACTTCGAGGGCGGCACGCGGGTGCCGTTCCTGGTGCGCTGGCCGGCGCGGGTGAAGCCGGCCGTCTCGGCGGCGCTGGTCTCACAGGTCGATCTGATCGCGTCGTTCGCCGCCCTGCTGGACGGACCGGCGGTCCCGGGCGCCACGGACAGCGAGAACGTGCTGCCCGCGTTGTTGGGCACGGCCGCGACGGGACGCACGCAGTCTGGTCGAGCAGGCGGGCGTGTTGTCGCTCAGGCAGGGATCGTGGAAGTACGTGCCGCCCGGCCAGGGCCCCAGGATTCAGCAGAACACCAACACCGAACTGGGCAACGATCCCGAGCCTCAGCTCTACGATCTGGTCAAGGATCCCGGGGAGCGGACCAACCTCGCCGCCGCTCATCCCGACCAGGTGCGCGAGATGGCGGCGACCCTCGAACGCATCCGAGCGGGCGCGCAGGCCGCGACCGGCGCAGGTGCGGCGACGCAGGCGACGGCGCCGCAACCGGCCACGCGCGCGTCCCAACATCGTGCTGGCCATCGCCGACGACTGGTCGTTCCCCCACGCGGGCATCTACGGCGATCGAACGGTGCGCACACCGAACTTCGACCGGATCGCGCGGGAGGGGACGCGCTTCACCCATGCCTTCGTGGCGTCGCCGTCGTGCACGCCCTCACGTGGCGCGCTGTTGAGCGGACAGGCCGTGCACCGGCTCGGAGAGGGCGCCAACCTGTGGAGCACGCTGCCGAAGGCGCACGCGGTCTACCCCGACCTGCTGGAACAGGCCGGCTATCGCAGTCGGCTACAGCGGCAAGGGCTGGGGTCCGGGCCGGGCCGAAGCCGGCGGCCGGACCAGGAATCCGGCTGGGCCGGTGTTCGAGCACTTCGAGCAGTTCATGCAGCAGCGGGACGCAGGGCCGCCCGTTCGTGTTCTGGTTCGGGAGCACCGATCCGCATCGTCCGTACGAGCCTGGAAGCGGCGCGCGGAGCGGCCTGCGACCCGGGCACCGCCGTCGTGCCGCCGTTCCTGCCCGACACGCGCGAGGTGCGGAGCGACCTGCTCGACTACTACCTCGAGGTCCAGCGGTTCGATCGCGACCTCGGCACGATCATCGAGTCGCTCGAGCGCGCCGGCGAACTCGCCAACACGATCATCATCGTGACCTCGGACAACGGCATGCCCTTCCCACGGGCCAAGGCCAACGTCTACGACGCCGGCGCGCGCGTGCCACTCGCGATCAGGTGGCCGGGCGTGGCCCGACCCGGCGCGGTGGTCGACGCGCTCGTCAGCCTGACCGACCTCGCCCCGACGATCCTGGCCAGCGCCGGGCTGACGCCGCCCGAGGCGATGACCGGCCGCACGCTGCTGCCGCTGCTTCGCGGCGAGCCGCAGGCCGGCCGCGACCATGTCTTCATCGAACGGGAGCGGCACGCCAACGTCAGACAGGGCGATCTGAGCTATCCCGTGCGAGCCGTACGCAGCCGGGACCATCTCTACATCCGGAATGTCCGCCCCGATCGCTGGCCGGCGGGCGACCCGCAGCAGCACGTGGCCGTGGGTCCGTTCGGCGATATCGACGGCGGCCCCTCGAAGTCCGTGCTGCTGGACGGCCGTGCCGCCCCGGCGACCAGCTCGTACTTCGAGTTGGCGACGGCGAAGCGGCCGGCCGAAGAGCTCTACGACGTCCGCACCGATCCGCACCAGATGCGGAACCTTGCCGGCCAGCCCGCGCTGCGCGCCGAACAGGCGCGCCTTCGCGCCGAGCTCGATCGGTGGATGCGTGAGACCGGCGACCCGCGCGCCACGGTGGACGACGACCGGTGGGACGCGTTCCCCTACTACGGGCAGCCGGCGAAATAGCCTCGGGTCGCCGGGCCGCCGGCGAGGGTCGGCGGTGGCGGCGGTCAGCGTCGATCCGGGGCCCGCACCAGGCGGAAGCCCAGGTTCGACGTGCCGCTGGAGACCTCGGCTTTGCCGCGGCTGCCGACCAGATAGCGCGCGCAGTATTGATCGGTGCAGAGGAACGACCCGCCGCGCAGGACGCGCTTGGCGGCGCCGGGCTCCTGCGGGTCGAGGCTGTCGGCCGGGCCGCCTGGCGCCGCCGTGACCGCCGGCGGTTTCGCGCGCGCCGCGTAGGTGTCGGGGCGATACCAGTCCGAGCACCACTGCCAGACGTTGCCGCCCATGTCGTAGAGGCCGAAGCCGTTGGGCGCGAACGCCGTGACCGGCGACGTCGAGCGATAGCCGTCCTCGGCCCGATCGCGGGCCGGGAACTGCCCCTGCCAGGTGTTCGCCGCCGCCTTGCCGGCCGGCGTCATCTCGTTGCCCCACGGGTAGAGGTGTCGATCGAGGCCGCCCCGCGCCGCGAACTCGAACTCCGCTTCCGTCGGCAGCCGCTTGCCGGCCCAGGCGGCGAACGCCTCGGCATCCTCGAAGGCGACGTGCACGACCGGATGGTCCTGCTTGCGGTCGAGGCTGCTGCCTGGCCCTTGCGGATGCTTCCAGTTCGCCCCCGGGGTGTAGCGCCACCACTGGAGCGGATTGTCGAGCGGCACCGGTGAGGACGTGGGCGTGAACACGGCGGATCCGGGCACGAGCTTGTCGGCCGGCACGCCGGGAAAGTCTCTGGGAATCGAGCGCCCGCTCGGCGACGGTCACGTAGCCGGTCGCGGCCACGAACCGCGCGAACTCGCGGTTCGTCACCGGCGCGCGATCCATCCAGAAGCTCTTCATCGAGACCAGATGCGCCGGCAGCGCATCCGGCATGTCGCAGCCTTCGCACCCCATCCAGAAGGTGCCGCCCGGGATCCACACCATCCCGTCGGGCGCCGGGCCTGGGGCGGGGCTCGTGTCGATGCGCACCGCCGCGGCGGGCGCGGTCGCGCTGGCCGCACCCGCAGCTGGCGTGGGAGCCGGAGCCACCGAGCCATGGCCGGCGTGCGGGTCGGGCGTCGGCAGCCGGTCGGCGCACGCCGCCGCGCTCACGGCAATTACGGCGAGAGCGGCGACTCGCAGGCCGGTCATCGCGCGATGGTTGGGACGGCGCGGCGAGCTCCAGGTCACGGCCTAACCGTACTCCATCCTGCCAGCCGGTTGGCACCTGCCCGCCCGCTGGCAGCCAACGCGTTGGCAGCAAGCCTGACGCGGTTTCGTCCCGATCACGCCAACCCACGTCGTCGTCACGGCTTAGCCCGTGGACGACGAGCCCGCGCGACGGCGGCACGGTCCTCGCTCTATAGCGGGCCGTGATGTTCCGGCTCACCGAACACGCCGCCGCGGATCGCCTGGTGCTGACGCTCGAAGGGCGCTGCTCGGCGGAGGTCGTCGACGAGCTCGTCGCCAGCTGGGTCGTCGGCGCGATTGAAGGCCGCCGGCCGGCCGATCTGGATCGACCTGAGCGACGTGCTGCACGTCGATCCGGCGGCGATGGCGCAACTCGGCCGGATGCACCTCGCCGGTGCGTGCTTCGTCTCGCGCGGCTGCCTGATGCGCGAGCTGGTGCGTCAGATCACGAGCCCGCACCCGTCCGGCAATTGAAAGGTTCTCCCATGGTCTCGCGTCTCGCGCTCGTCACCCTGATCGCCCTCACCGCCGCCGGCTGCGCCCTCGGCCCGCGCTACACGCGGCCCGACGTGCCCGTGCCCGACGCGCATCGCGGCGCGCCCGCGGCGGCCGGCAACGCCGGCCTCGCTCGCCGACCGCGACTGGCAGACGCTGTTCGACGATCCGGCGCTGACGGCGCTGGTCACGACGGCGCTGCAGCAGAACTTCGACCTGCGCATCGCCGCCGAGCGCGTGCAGCAGGCGCGCGCCGTCGCCCGCATCCGGCGCAGCGATCGCTTCCCGACCATCGGCGCGTCGGCCGGCGTCTCGACCAGCGGCGCCTCGCGCGAAGGCGCCACGCCGATCCCGGACGGCGTCGATCGCGACGTCACCTACGGCGAGGCCGGCGTGCAGTTCGGCTGGGAACTGGACGTCTGGGGCCGCCTCCGCAGCCAGGAGACGGCGGCGGTGGCGCGCTACCTGGCCAGCGAGGAGGCGCGGCGGGCCGTCGTCACGATCCTCATCGGCGACGTGATGGAGCGCTACCTGGCGTTGCGCGCGCTCGATCTCGAGCTCGACATCGCCAGGCGCACCAGCGAGGTCGCCACCGAAGGGCTGCGGCTGACGCGGGCGCGGCAGGAACGCGGCATCGGCAACAACCTGGACGTCCGCCAGGCCGAGCAGCTCCTCTACATCGCGCGCGGACAGGTGGCCGCGGCGGAGCGGGCGATCGCGCAGCAGGAGCACGCGCTCAGCCTGCTGCTCGGCCGCGCCCCCGGCGACATCGATCGCGGCCGGGCGCTCGAAGCGATGACGGCGCCGCCGGAGGTGCCGGCCGGCCTGCCGTCGTCGCTGCTGGAGCGGCGGCCCGACATCCGGCAGGTCGAACAGGAGCTGATCGCCGCCAACGCCGAGATCGGCGCGGCGCGCGCCGAGTACTTCCCGCGCATCAGCCTCACCGGGCTGCTCGGCATCCAGAGCCGATCGCTCTCCGGGCTGGTCAGCGGCGGCGCCGGCCTGTGGTCGGCCGGGCTCGGCGCGGCGGCGCCGATCTTCAACGCCGGACGCACCGGCGCCAACGTCCGCTACGCCGAGTCGGTGCAGCGCGAGCTGGTGGTGCGCTACCAGCAGGCGATCCACGTCGCGCTGCGCGACGTCGCCGATGCGCTGGTCGGCTACCGCAAGACCGCCGATCAGCGCGGCGAGCAGCAGCAGCTGGTCGACGCGCTCGCCGCCGCCTCGCGGCTCTCGCGGCAGCGCTACGAGGGCGGCGTCGACAACTACCTGCAGGTGCTCGACGCGCAGCGCAACCTGTTCCAGGGCGAGCTCGATCTGGCGCGTCTGCGCCAGCAGGAGCTCGCCTCCATCGTCCAGCTGTATCGCGCCCTGGGCGGCGGCTGGCAGAAGAACGACGCGGCCGCGCGCCGCGGCACCGGCGTCCTAGGCGCCACTCGACCAGAAGGGGAATCTCCATGTTCAAGCGAATGATTCTGATGCTGGCGCTGACGGCCGTCGTCATCGGCGGTCTCGGCGCCGTCAAGTTCCAGCAGATCCAGGCCGCCGTCGGCCAGGCCGCCGCCTTCCAGCCGCCGCCGGAGGCGGTCACCACGATCGTGGCCAGCGCCGAGCCGTGGCCGGACACGCTGCCGGTGATCGGCACCGACCGCCGCGGTGCAGGGCGTCACCGTCAGCGCCGACCTGCCCGGGCCTGGTCGGCGCGCATCGCCTTCGAGTCGGGCCGCGCCGTGCGCGAGGGCGACGTGCTGGTCGAGCTCGACACCCGGCAGGAGCAGGCGCAGCTCGCCGCGGCCGAGGCGCAGCGCGAGCTGGCCCGCCTCAACTTCGAGCGCATGCAGGCGCTGGTCGTCGACGGCGCCATCTCGAAGGCCGACTTCGACCAGGCGGCGGCCGAGCAGAAGTCCACCGACGCGCGGGTCGGCGAGATCAAGGCCTCGATCGCGCGCAAGACGATCCGGGCGCCGTTCTCCGGCATCCTCGGCATCCGCCAGGTCAACCTCGGGCAGTACCTGTCCGGCGGCGATCCGGTCGTGCCGCTGCAGTCGCTGCACCCGATCTACGTCAACTTCGGCGTGCCGCAGCAGGACACGGCGCGCGTGCACGTCGGCGGCGCCGTGCGGATCACGGCCGACGAGCTGTCGGGGACGACGCTGACGCGGCCGCGTCACGGCCGTCGACTCGGTCGTCAACCAGGCGACGCGCAACGTCCAGGTGCAGGCGACGGTCGCCGAACGCCGACGGCAAGCTGCGGCCGGGCATGTTCGTGCAGACGGCGATCGCCACCGGCGCCACGCGATCGATCGTGTCGCTGCCGGCATCGGCGATCGGCTACGCGCCGTTCGGCGACTCGGTCTACGTCGTCGGCGATCTGAAGGGGCCCGACGGCAAGAGCTACCGCGGCGTCGCGCCAGCAGTTCGTCAAGCTCGGCCCGACGCGCGGCGACCAGGTCGCCGTGCTCGTCGGGCGTCAAGCGCCGGCGACGAAGTCGTCACGTCCGGCGTCTTCAAGCTGCGCAACGGCGCTGCCGTGCAGGTCAACAACAGCGTGCAGCCCGGCCAACAGCGTGGCGCCGACGCCCGCGGACAACTAGCGGCGTCGGACGTTGACAGCCTTCACCGCTGAACTGGATCATCTCGATGCGTTTCACCGATCTCTTCGTCAAGCGGCCGGTCCTGCGCGATCGTCGTCAACCTGGTCATCCTGATCGCCGGGCTGCAGTCGATCCGCGCGCTGAGCGTCCGCCAGTACCCGCGCAGCGACATCGCGGTCGTGCGCGTCACGACCGCCTACGTCGGCGCCAACGCCGACCTGGTGCGCGGCTTCATCACCACGCCGCTCGAGCGCGTCATCGCCAGCGCCGACGGCATCGACTACATGGAGTCGTCCAGCGCGCAGGCGCTCAGCACGATCACCGTCCACCTGAAGCTGAACTACGACACCAACGCCGCGCTGACGCAGATCCAGGCCAAGGTGGCGCAGGTGCGCAACGACCTGCCGCCCGAGGCCGAGGCGCCGCGTCATCGAGCTCGAGACGGCGGACAACCAGTTCGCCGCGATGTATCTCGAGCTTCTCGTCGCCGGAGCTCGACCAGAACCAGATCACCGACTACCTGACGCGCGTCGTGCAGCCGAAGCTGAGCGCCATCACCGGCGTGCAGCGCGCCGACATCCTCGGCGCGCGCACCTTCGCGATGCGCATCTGGCTGAAGCCCGAGCAGATGGCGGCCCGCGGCATCTCGCCGGCGGAGCTGCGCGAGGCGCTGGCCCGCAACAACTACCTGTCGGCGCTCGGCCGCACCAAGGGCTCGATGGTGTCGGTCAACCTGGTCGCCAACACCGACCTGCGCACGGCCGAGGAGTTCCGCCAGCTGGTGGTCAAGGAGCAGGACGGCGTCGTCGTCCGCCTCGGCGAGATCGCCGACGTCGTGCTCGGCGCCGAGAACTACGACGAGGACGTCCGCTTCAACGGCGAGACCGCGATCTTCATGGGCATCTGGGTGCTGCCGACGGCCAACTCGCTCGACGTCATCGAGCGGGTGCGCGAGGCGATGCCGACGATCCAGGCGCAGCTGCCGGCCGGCATGAAGGTCGGGCATGCCCTACGACGCGACCGAGTACATCGAGGACGCGATCCACGAGGTGCTGCGGACCCTGACCGAGACGCTGCTGATCGTCATCGCTCGTCATCTTCCTGTTCCTCGGCTCGTTGCGCGCGGTGCTCATCCCGGTCGTGGCGATCCCGATCTCGCTGATCGGCGCGGTGTTCCTGATGCTCGCCGCCGGCTTCACCATCAACCTGCTGACGCTGCTGGCCATCGTGCTGGCGGTCGGGCTCGTCGTCGACGACGCCATCGTGATGGTCGAGAACGTCGAGCGCCACCTGCACGACGGGCATGGCGCCGTTCGACGCGGCGATCACGGCGGCCCGCGAGCTGGTCGGGCCGATCATCGCGATGACCATCACGCTGGCGGCGGTCTACGCGCCCGTCGGCATCCAGGGCGGGCTCACCGGCGCGCTGTTCCGCGAGTTCGCCTTCACGCTGGCCGGCGCGGTGATCGTCTCCGGCGTCGTGGCGCTGACGCTGTCGCCGATGATGGGCGCCCGGCTGCTGCGCGCCGGCGACAGCGAGCGCGGCTTCGCCGGCTGGATCAACCGCCGCTTCGACACGCGTGCGCGCGGCTCTACGCCCGGACGCTGACCGGCACGCTCGCGCTACCGCCCGGTCGTCCTGGTCGCTGTGGGCCATCGTCGCGGCTGCTGACGGTGCCGTTCTACCTGTTCTCGCAGCGCGAGCTGGCGCCGGCCGAGGATCAGGGCGTCGTCTTCTCGATCATCCAGGCGGCGCCGAACTCGACGATCGACCAGACGACGCTGTTCACCCAGAAGGTCCACGACGTCTACCGCGTCGCTGCCCGGAGGCGAAGAGCATCTTCCAGCTCACGTCGCCGACCGGCGGCTTCGGCGGCTTCGTGGCCAAGCCGTGGAGCGAGCGCAGCAAGACCACGCAGCAGCTGCTGATGGAGGTGCGCCGGGCCGCTGTCGCAGATCCCCGGCATCCGCGTCATCCCGCTGACGCCGCCGCCGCTGCCGGGCGGCGGCGACTTCCCGGTCGACCTGGTCATCGCGTCGACCGGCGAGCCCGGAGCAGCTCGCCGAGATCGCGCAGCAGCTGGTCGGCAAGGCGTTCGCGAGCGGCATGTTCCTGTTCGCCGACGCCGACCTGAAGTACGACCAGCCGCAGACCGAGGTCGTGTTCGATCGCGACAAGCTGCGCTCGCAGGGCGTCGACCTGCGCCAGGCCGGGCAGCGACCTCTCGACGCTGCTCGGCGGCAACTACGTCAACCGCTTCAGCATCCAGGGGCGCAGCTACAAGGTGATCCCGCAGGTCAAGCGGAGCGGAGCGGCTGACCGCCGAGCAGCTCGAGCGAGATCTACGTCACCGGGCCCGGAGCGGCAAGCTGGTGCCGCTGTCGACCTTCGCCGACGCTGAAGACGACCGCGCAGCCGCGCGAGCTGAAGAAGTTCCAGCAGCTCAACGCGGTGCGCATCCAGGGCGTGATCCCGCCGGGCGTGCCGCTCGACGCGGCGCTGTCGTTCCTCGAGAACGAGGCGCGGCCGCTGCTGCCGCAGGGCGTCACCATCGACTACGCCGGCGAGTCGCGGCAGCTGCGCACGGAAGGCAGCCGCTTCCTCGGCACGTTCCTGCTGTCGGCGATCCTGATCTACCTGGTGCTCGCGGCGCAGTTCGAGAGCTTCCGCGATCCGTTCATCATCCTCGCCGGCTCGGTGCCGCTGGCGGTGGCCGGCGCGCTGCTGTTCTCGTTCCTCGGCTTCACGTCGCTCAACATCTACAGCCAGGTCGGGCTGATCACGCTGGTCGGCCTGGTCGCCAAGAACGGCATCCTGATCGTCGAGTTCGCCAACCACCTGCAGGAGACGGGCAAGGACAAGCTGCAGGCGATCCTCGAGGCGTCGGACACGCGGCTGCGGCCGATCCTGATGACGACCGCGGCGACGGTCGTCGGCCACTTCCCGCTCGTCATCGCCACCGGGCCCGGCGCCGGCGCGCGCAACAGCATCGGCATCATGCTGGTCAGCGGCATGATCATCGGCACGGTCTTCACGCTGTTCGTCGTGCCGTCGATCTACATGCTGCTGGCGCGGACGCGGGTCGCCGAGACGGCGCCGGAAGCGGTCGCCGTTCCCGACGCGCTTCCCGAACCCGTGTGACGTCGTCGACGAGCCAGCCCGACCATGAGAACGCGGAGTTTGAACGAAATGACTTAGTTGCGCGCCAGAACAGCCGCCGGACTGAGAATCTCCTTGACGCAGCACGCGGTTCCCGCGATTAATGCGCACCCCCCAGTCGTGCATCGCAATGCGAGGAGGAGTGCATGTCGAGCGTTCACTCTGGTTCTCTGCGCGCGTGGATCGTGTTCTCGCTGATGGCAGCGTTCGCGCTGCCATCAGCCGCATTCGCCCAGACCACCACCGGGTCGATCCTGGGCAGCGTCGTCGATCCCCAGGGCGACGCGATCCCGGGCGCCACCGTCACCATCGTGCACGAAGGGACGGGGGACACACGCGCCACCACCAGCGATGCCGATCGCGGGGCCTTCCAGATCACCAGCCTGGCGCCCGGCACCTACACCGTGCGGGTGGCCATGCAGGGCTTCACCACGGCCGAACGCAAGGGCGTCGTCGTCAGTTCCAGCGATCGCGTCTCGGTCGGCGCGCTCAAGCTGGCCGTCGGCGGGCTCGAGGACACCGTGACCGTGCAGGCCGTCGGCGCGCACGTCAACACCGAGGAGACGCAGCACGGCGGCGTCATCACGCGCACGCAGATCGAGCAGGTGCAGGTGCTCGGCCGCGACGTGACCTCGCTGATGCGGCTGCTGCCCGGCGTCCGCTACACGACGCCGGTCGACTCGATGGGCGGCTCGTTCGGCGTCGACGTGCCGAACGTCGGCGGCCTGCCCGCCGACTGGAGCAAGGTCATCATCGACGGCGTCGTCGCCAACGAAGTCGGCAACAGCGGCATGCAGGCGCAGATGGTCAACCTCGACGCGATCGCCGAGGTGCGGCTGCTCAACAACTCGTTCCGCGCCGAGTACGGCCAGTCGGGCGGGTCGCAGCTCCAGATCGTCACCCGCGGCGGCACGTCGGACTATCGCGGCAGCGCCTACTGGTACGTCCGCAACGAGAACCTGAACAGCGTCGAGTTCTTCCGCGCCCGTTCGCAGCGGCTCAACAACGTCGAGCCGTTTCCGCCCAAGTACCGTTTCAACACCTACGGCGCCAACCTCGGCGGGCCGCTGCTCGGCAAGGATCGCCGCAAGCTGTTCTTCTTCTATTCGATGGAAGCGCCGATCGTGAAGCGGCCGCAGAGCGTGCAGACGTGGCGGATGCCGTCGGCGCTGGAACGGCAGGGCGATTTCTCGCAGACCTTCGACGCCCAGGGCCGGCTGATCAACATTCGCGATCCGCGCAAGGTCGGGCTGACGTGCAACGCCGTCACCGGCGGGCCGGGCTGCTTCGAGGGCAACGTCATCCCGGCCTCGATGATCAACCCGACGCACATGCAGGCGATGCTGAAGCTGATGCCGCTGCCGGAGTACGATCCGCGAACCACGACCGGCAACTACAACTACGACTCCGAGGAGATCACCGACGTCCCGAAGTTGAACAACGTCGTCCGGGTCGACTGGCGGCCGACCGACAACGACAGCCTCTCCTTCACCTTCAAGGACTGGGTCCAGGACCAGCGCGGCACGCGCATCCCGGCCGGGCCGTCGAACTGGCAGTGGTTCAACGCGCACTACAAGAACACCGACCGCGGCTTCACCGGCAACTACACCAAGGTGCTGCGCTCGAACATCGTCTGGGACACCGACTTCGGCACGCGGCGCCAGACGGAGGTGTTCTTCCCGCTGAGCGACGCGGAGTGGGACAAGACCAACCGTGACGTCGCGGGCTACAGCGTCTCGCAGTTCCATCCCGAGCTGAACCCGCGCGACGTGCTGCCCCGCGTCAACTTCGGCAACATCACCGGCAACAACGCCTTCACGCCGAACTTCACCTACGACACGCGCCTGTTCGATCGCGGCGTCGGCTGGCTCACGTCGGTGCAGGTCGAACCTGACCTATGTGCGCGGCCAGCACTCGTTCAAGGTCGGCGGCTACTTCGACGACACCAGGAACTCGGAAGGCAAGGGCGGCGTCGGCGGCGGCTCGTGGTCCGGCGACTACAACTTCGGCGGTCGACACCAACAATCCGCTCGACACGAACTTCGCCTACGCCAACGCGCTGCTCGGCAACTTCACGTCGTACACCGAGACCGACGGCTTCGCCGACGTCCGCGGCCAGCGGCCGACGTCGGAGTTCTACCTCCAGGACACCTGGAAGCCGAAGTCGAACCTGACCCTGGACTACGGCGTGCGCTTCCTGTGGTACCGGGCCTGGGCGTCCGGCGCGGACACGAACTCCTCGTCGTTCGATCCCGAGCGCTACGTGCCGGGCGCCTCGCCGCTGCTCTATCAGCCGGTCCTCGTCAACGGACAGCAGCGGGCGCGCAACCCGATCACCGGCGAGATCCGGCCGGCCGTCTACGTCGGCGGGTTCGTGCCGGGCACGGGCGATCCCTACAACGGCATGGTCACGGACGCCGAGTGGGACAGCTACGGCACCGGCTTCCGCGTCGGCCAGGGCATCCAGCCGGAGTTCCGCGGCGGCCTGGCCTGGGACATCACCGGCAGCGGCAAGACGTCGATCCACGCCAGCATCGGGCGGTACCACAACCCGTTCGTCAACGCGAACGGGCTCGACAACCTGGCCCGCAATCCACCGGCCCAGAACAACCCGGTGCTGCGCTACTCCACCATCGACAGCATGTTCGGGCCCGAGGCGGCGGCCGCCTTCGACACCCGGCCGAGCGGCGGCGTGCTCGGGCTCGAGCACGACGCGCCGACGCCGAAGAGCCTGAACTACTCGATCGGCATCCAGCGCGAGATCGGCTGGGGCACCGTGCTCGACGTGACCTATGCCGGCAGCCGGACGCGGAACATCGAGGTCAACAACTACGCCCTCAACGACATGCCGTACGACGCCAACTTCCTCGACCTCAACCCGCAGAACATCAACCCGGCCACCGGCGGCGTGCTGCAGGCCGACTTCCTGCGGCCGTATCTCGGCTACGGCACCATCACCCTCCGCCGGAACAACGGCGAGACCGACTACAACTCGCTGCAGGTGCAGCTGAACCGGCGCTACATCAAGGGCCTCCAGTTCGCCCTCGCCTACACGCTGGCCAAGGGCTGGGACACGCGCGTCACCAGCCCGTACCGGACCGAGGACTGGTTCAATCGCGCACCGACGCAGGCACGCAGCTCCACAACCTGAACATCGGCTACACCTGGGACGTGCCGAACGGCAGCGCGCTGTGGGACCACTGGCTCACGCGCGGCGCGCTCGACGGCTGGCAGCTCTCCGGCAACACCGCGTTCGTCTCGGGCGACTGGGCCGGCGTGACCTTCACGACGACCGACAACTTCGACTTCTATGGCGGCGGCCGGCGACCGGCTCGGCCGCATCGTCCTGACCGGCGTCGATCCGCTGAGCGGCGACAATCGCGATCCGAACCCGGACGGCACCGGGTCCTACCTCAACTGGGCGGCGTTCGCGCGGCCGGCCGGACGTGGCGACCTCGGCAATGCCCCGTCGCGGTTCTTCCGCCTGCCGTGGATCAGGAACACCGACCTGGCGATGTTCAAGAACTTCCAGCTCAGTCGCCAGCGGCGGATGCAGTTCCGCTGGGAGATCTACAACCTGTTCAACACCGTCAACTGGTCGGCGATCGACACCTGCCGCGCAGTTCAACCCGGCCGGCCAGCAGGTGGACGCCAGCTTCGGCAAGGCGACGTCGGCGCGGGATCCGCGCATCATGCAGGTGTCGGTGCGCTTCAGTTTCTGATGGCGGCATCGGCATCGCGGGCCGCCCCATGGCGGCCCGACCTTGTGCCTCGGTTCACGCGACGACACGATGGGCGGCGCATGTCAGACGCCTTGCCGCCGCACATGCCGTTGATCCGATGGCCACCGGCCTCTGGCTCTCGCGCATCATCTTCATCACCGCCGCAAGACGTCGATGAGCAAGGGCATGGGCATGGAGCTCTTCGACTATCTCGCCGCCAACCGGTCGAGGCCGCCCAATTCAGTTCGGCCATGGTCGGCTTCCACGGCGGTGAGCCGCCGACGGTGGCCGCCCCCGACGACTTCTCGAGCGCGACGACGATCGTCGACGTCGGCGGCGCCACCGGCAACATGCCGGCGCACATCCTGGCCGCGCATCCCGGTCCGCGCGGCGTGCTGTTCGACGACCGCACGTCGTGACCGCCGCACCCGCGCTGATTGCGGCCCGCGGCCTCACCGATCGGATCTCGATCGCCGAAGGCGACTTCTTCGAGGGCGTCCCGGCTGGCAGCGACGTCTACATCCTGTCGCACATCATCCACGACTGGAGCGAGGCGCAGTGCCTCACCATCCTCGGCCACCTGCGCCGGGCGATGACGCCGGAGAGCCGGCTGCTGATCGTCGAGAGTTCGTGCTGCCGACCGGCGGCCAGCCGCACCTCGGCTGGCTGGCGGACATGGTGATGCTGACCCTGCCCGGCGGCGAGGAGCGGACCGCGGCCGAGTACGACGCGCTGCTGCAGAAGGCCATCACCGCGCCGGCTCGAACAACTCGACCGGGTTGCCGTCCGGATCCTCGACCTGGATCTGCCGGCCGCCCGGCCCTGATTCCAGCTCGTTTCTGAAGCGCACGCCGGCCGCCTGCAGCGTCTCGATGAAGGCGGCGAGGTCCCTCACCTTCAGCACCACGCGGTTCCAGCCGCCCGGCGTCTGCGTTTGCCCGTCGGGCATCGGCCGCGAGCCGGACGCACCAGGCCCGCTCAGCAGCAGGTTCGCGTCACCCAGCGCCACGTTGGCGAACGCCGGCAGTTGCTGCTGCTTCAGCGTGAACCCGAGGTGGTCCCTATAGAAGGCCACCGAACGGGCGACGTCCCGCACCTGGTAGCGGATGCCGTGGACGCCGTCGACGAAGGTATGCGGTGCGGTCGCTTGGGGGGTGCGTTCTGCATGCCGGCGCCTCCTTCCATGCGCGCTCGAAGCATTCTCCGGCAGGCACCGACGGCCGTCTTGGACGAATGTGAAGCTCAGGCCATCGCCACGTGGCCGCGCAGCAGGTGGTGCCGCTCCTCGAGTGCCTGTTCGTACTGACGCGGCGTGAGGCCCGACAGCCGGCGGAACTCGTTGGCCAAATGAGAACAGCGTCAACAGCCGCCGGTGGCTGAGCCCGCTCTCGCGTGAAACGTCGCGGACGGACGATCCGCTGCCATCCGGACCAAAGCGGGCGAGAGCCATCGGAACCGCCGGATGGACACGCCGCCCCGCTGGCAGGCGGCCGAGCAAGGCCTGTTCGAGGATGCGGAAGCGCTTCTCGGGCGTGAGCGCGAGGCAGAGCCGGTCGCGCAGCTCCCGGGCCGCGGTTTCGCTCCAGAGATTGGCCAGGTCGACGTGCGCCTCGGTCAGCGCGGCCGACGGCACACCCAGCACCGGCGGCGCACCGCCGGGCCTGAAGTGCACGCCCATCATCGCCGCGTGCTGCGCGGCGTCGACGACGAACGCTGACGAGTACGTGCCTGACACGACCGCGCCGGAGTACGACCGGGCCTTCGCGCTGCGCTCCGTCCGGTCGATGCGGACGTGGTCGTCGAGCAGGTTGATCACGAGCTCGACGGTCCCGCTCGGCAGAATGCGGTCCCGGCGCGGCGCCTGTCCGCCGGTGACGAGCCACAGCCGTTCGATGTAGCGATCGAGCGGCGGGCGTGGCGTGTGCAGCAGATAGAGCACGATGCAGGGCCGGGCTCAGTCTACACCCGGGTCGACGCAGGGATCTGCCTTGGACGGCCGGCCGCGCGATCTGCGCCTGCCGGCCGTTTGGAGCCCGCCGCTCCGCGCGCTACTCGTCGCGGCGCGCCGCCGACGTCGGTGTCGCCGGCGCCTTCGCCGGCAGCGGACCGAAGGCCGCCGGGGGCTTGCGGTGGTGGGTCGCCGACTCGTAGGCCGACCCGATGCGGATCACCGCGGCGTCGCTGCCCGGGCCCGCCCAGAACATCATGCTGACCGGCATCGGCGGCATCGGCGACTCGACCGTCCCGGTCACCTCGTCGTAGTCTTTCCTGTCTGCCGTCAGCGTGTACTGCGAGTCGTAGGCTGATCGTGGTGAAGCCGGCCGGCACGTCCATCTCCGGCATGCCGCCGAGCGCCGTGAACGCCGTGCAGCAGCTGATCTGCGGCCGGTCGTTGACCTCCGGCTCGCCGGCGTAGCCCAGCTTGTAGGGCGCGCGTCGTCTGCTCGGGGTTGACGAAGGCGTCGATGCCGTTCTCGTACATCACCTTCAGGATCACCATCCGCAGCGCCGACTGCATCTTCAGGTAGCTGATGCCGTTCGGGTCGGGACGCAGATCCTTCTTGCCGACCGCATTGGTCGCCGACACCCGCTGCTCGTCGTTCTCGAACTTGGCGTTGGCGACCCAGCTCGCCCAGTCCTTGACCCGCGCGTCGCCGCGCTCGGCGAGGTATTTGTTGATCGTGAACGGTGCCGCCGGGGTTGTCAGCCGCTGTGCTGATGCGCCGCAGCGTCAGCTTCGGCGAGAGCGGCGCCTTGCGCATGGCCAGCGCCACGGCTGTAGTCGGTCGGACGTCACATCCCAGCCGGGCACGGCGAACTCCAGCTCGCCGTGAGCGCGTCTTCTGCCAGAAGTACTCCGGCACGATGTGCGGCAGGACCTCGGCGAACGCGTCCTGGAACGTGTATTTCATGTTCGGCACGGCCGGATCGTCGGCATACATCGGATCGACCGACTCGACGCAGCTCGGCGCCGAGCTGGTCGCGCAGCACCGTCTTGATCTCCTTGTCGACCTGATCGCTGATCGCGACGTCGTTCTTGACGTGCTTGACCATGAACTCACGGACGATGCCGACCCGCACGCCCTTGAGCGGCCTGCTCCTGACGTCCCTGTCGGGGACGAGGAAGCTGGCGATACGGCTCCTTCGGGATCAGCGCCTTGGGAATCGCCGTGAAGATGTCGTCCGTCTCGTAGCCCTTGATCGCGTCGAGCACCGCGACGGCGTCGGGCACGGTCTTGCAGTGGATGCCGGCGCGGTCGCCGGGCTTCTTGCTGCCGATGCCGCCGTCCATGATGATGCCCTTGGTGGTCAGCAGGTTGACGACGCCGTTGCGCGAGGCCGGGCCTTTGCACGACGCCGAGCCCTGCTCGCAGATCGAGCAGGTCGCCAGGTTGGCGGCGACCGACACGCCCGAGCCGCCGCTGGTGCCGCGCGGCTCGCGCGTGGTGTCGTACGGGTTGCACGGCTGGCCGCCCCACTGCGCGTACTTCAGGTGGCCGAACGGCATGTTCGTCTTCGGCTTCTCCGGGCCCTCTCGCGACGACGCCCCGCCGACGTTGTCGGCGGTGGCGACGGCGTAGATGATGGCGCCCTTGCGCGCGCAGCTCGGCGATGTCCGGCGAGTCGACCTTCGGCGCGTCCATCGCGAAGTTGACGTCGTTGCCGCCGGTGCCGCGCATGTCCTTGGCGTCGTACCAGTTCTTGAACGAGAACACGGTGCAGTACATCGGCAGCTTGGCCAGATCGGGGTTGCGGCCGTACTGCTTGTCGAGCTCGGCGGCGCGCTCGAGCGCGTCGGGCAGCTTGCGGAACGCTTCACACTCCTTCGGGCGCGCCGGCCGGCAGCGGGCCTGCCGACGGGTGCGCGATCGAAGTCGCCCTTGCAGGTCACCGACCGTTCGCCGCGGATGTTGAGCGTCTCGAGCGCGTTCAACTGGCCGGCGTTGGGGATGCCGACGCGCATGCCCCCACTGCTGCTGCACGCTGGGATCCGACAGCGTCGGCTCCATCCGTCCCAGCTCGAAGGGCAGGCCGCGTACTCGTCGTAGTTCGGGAAGATGGTCGAGACCGGCAACGGTCTGCGTCGGAAACGTGATCGGCGCGCCGGCGCGGATGGTGCCCTTCGCCGGCGCGCATCGGCTTGCCGTCCGCGGTCACCAGCGCGGTGCAGGTGCCGTTGTAGGCCTTGGCCCGCTCGATGTACGCCTGCGACCACCGCCGGCAGGTCGTCTGGTCCGGCTTGATCGCCTGCTGGATGTCGGCGATCGAGCGCTTCCTCGATCTTGAACGTGGACTGGGACCGGCTGTCTGCGGCACCAGCACCAGCGCCGCAGCGACGCGCCGGCGCCAGCAGCGCCGCGAGGCCGTCATGCGTGAACGCTCTGTCGTCATCGTGGTCTCCTCACTCGCGCACGGGGCTCATCGTGGATGGCTGCGGCGGCGTGGCCGGCAGCGGCGGCGTGGTGGAGCGGCGGGCGGCGATGCTTCGTCGCCTGCTCGTAGGCGTAGGCCAGCTTGATGATCGTCGGCTCGCTGTAGGCACGGCCGAAGAAGGTGATGCCGACCGGCAGTCCCTGCTGCGTGAAGCCGGCCGGCACGGCCATCGACGCGGCGTAGATCAGGAACGTGTTGAGGTGCGGCGCGCCCTTCTGATTGACGTACGGGCGGGTTGATGCCGTCCTTGATCAGCGTCGGCGTGTGCTCGACCGTCTTGTGGACGATGGCGTCGAGCTTGTGGTCGGCCATCACCTTCATGATGTTGATCATCAGCTCGTCGCGCGCCGCCGCTTCGAGAGGCCGGGCCCGGGCCGGCCGCCGGCCGACGGCCGCCGCATCACCTTGCCGTAGTCCGGCGAGCTTGCGGACCTCCGCCATCGTCCGGAACTTGGGGTTCGGGTGGCGCGAGAAGTAGACGCGCCGCGCCGTCGCCGACGCCTTCGCCGTCGCCGGCGCCGCGCCGCGCCAGCAGCTCGTTGAGCTGCGGCACCTCGATCGGATCGACGATCTCGGCGCCGGCGCCTTCAGCTCGGCGACTGCCTTGTCGAACAGGCCGGTGACCGTCTTGAAGTCGTCGGAGTCCGGCTCGGTCGTATAGCCCATCGGCGTCCGCAGGATGCCGATGCGGGCGCCCTTCAGCCCGTTCTTGTCGAGGAACTTCGTATAGGTCTCGGGGGTCTTGCCGAAGCCGAGGGCGGTGACCGGATCGTCCGGGTCGTAGCCGACCATCACGTCGAGCAGCTTGGCCGCGTCGGTGACGGTGCGGGTCATCGGCCCGAGCGAGCCGCGGCGCGACGGCCAGCCGCCCACACCCCGCCGCGGCTCACCAGCCCGGGCGTCGGGCGCATGCCGACGATGCTGTTCCAGGTCGACGGCCGGCGGATCGACGCGAAGCCCTCCTGGCCGACGCCGATCGTCGCGAAGTTCGCGGACACCGCCGAGCCGGTGCCGCCGGAGGAGCCGCCGACGGTGCGCTCCGGGATCGTACGGGTTGCGCGTCGACGCCGTAGAGCGAGCCGTAGGAGTCGCCGCCGCCCATCTCGCCGAGCGTCACCTTGGCGAGGACGATGGCGCCGGCCTTCTTCAGCTTGTCGGTGACGAACGCGTCGCGGTCGGCACGTAGTCCTTGAACACGACCGAGCCGAGCGTCGTCGGCATGCCGGCGACGTCCATCTGATCCTTCAGCACGACGGGGATGCCGTGGAGCGGACCGACGGCCCCGACTTCCGGTAGGCCGCGTCGAGCGCGTCGGCTTCCTCGAGCGCCTTCGGGTTGACGGCTGATCACCGAGTTGATCTTCGGGCCGTTCTTGTCGTAGGCCTCGATGCGATCGAGGTAGGCCTTGACCAGGGCGCGGCCGTCAGGCGGCCGGCCTTGTACGCGGCATGGACGTCGGCGATTGTCGCCTCGACCAGCTCGAACTTCTTCGGCTGCGGCCTGGACGCATCGCCACGCGGTGGCTGGCGACCGTCCCGGCAGCGGCGCCGAGAGCGACGACGGCCACCGCCGTCCAGTCTGCGAACCCGTGTCTGACGGGTCACTGGCTGTCTCACGTGAACACCTCTCCTTCGGGAACTCGGTCTGCGGAACATCGGGCGCCGTGCCCATCGCGCTATCACCAGAGCAGCTTCACGCCGAGCTGCATCTGCCGCGCCGACGTGCGTGTCGCGGTGATCACGCCGACGTTGGCGGTCACGTTGCCGCGGTCGTCGAAGATGGTCGTCGCCGGCGTGCTGAAGTTGGCGCGATTGAGCGCGTTGAACATCTCGATGCGGAACTGCGCCGTGGTGCCGCCGAACTTCTGGATCTTGGTCAACGCGAGGTCCAGCACGGCGAGACCGGGCGAGCGTCAGCCGGTTGCGCCCGAGGGTGCCGAGGACGCCGTCGGCCGGGAACGCGAAGCACTCGGTCCTGATGTAGCGCGGTCGGATCGCCCGGGTTGATCGGCGTCGTCGCAGCCCGGGCCGCTCAGCAATCCGGCGGCTGGCCGAGGCGGCTGCCCGTCGTGTCGGCCTTCGATCCGGCGCGGTCGCCGTTCAGAGCCAGCGTGAACGGATAGCCGCTCTGGGCGCGGTAGACGCCCGAGATCTGCCAGCCCTGCACCAGGCCGCTGGTGAAGCCGGATTGGCCAGCTACGACGACGGGATCGTCCAGACGACGCTGCCGACGAAGTTGTGGCGCACGTCGTAGTTCGACGGGCCGCGGGCCAGCTCCGGCAGGAGCGGCGTCGCGACCGCGAACGAGCTCTCGTAGCCGGTTCCCGACGACACCGACGAGATCGACGACCCGGTGTCGATGCTCTTGCTCCAGGTGTAGGCCGCCTGGCCCTGGAGGCCGTTGCGCAGGTTGCGCTTCAGCACGGTCTGCAGGCCGTGGTAGTTGGAGTCGGCGTTCCAGGTGACCGTGGTGTTGATGGCCGAGAAGTTGGGGTTGAGACGGTGCTGGTGGCGCGCGACGGATAGACCCACCGGTCGCCGATCCGCTCCGGGCATCACCGTGTTCATGTTGCGTTCGACGAGCGGCAGGTTGGTGCCGCGGGCGCCGACGTAGCCGACATCCGCGGTCCAGGCGCCGAACTGGCGCTGCACGTCGACGTTCCACTGCGTGCGGTAGGCGCGCGGCGGGTTGGGGTCGACCCAGGCGGTGCGCAGGTTCTGGACGCTGAGCAGTGTATAGGCGCCCGACGGGAAGCTGCCGGCCGGCGGGTTGGTCGAGTTGCCCTGGAGGAAGAGCGGCGTCGACCGGTTGAGCGGCGTCTCGTAGAGATAGAGGAACGGCAGCACGTCGAAGACGCCGACGCCGCCCGGATCGCCATCTTCCGCGTGCCGAAGGGATCCCAGGCGATGCCGACGCGCGGCGCGAAGTTCGTAGCGTCGGGTTGCTGTCGTGAATCGGCCGCCGACCGTCACCTCGGGATCGGTCAGGCCCTTCAGCAGCGCGACCTGGCCGTCGGCCTCGGTCGGGATGGTCATCATCTCGTAGCGGAGGCCGAGGTTCAGCGTCAGCGTGTTGGCCAGCCGAAAGTCGTCCTGGAGGTAGCCGCCGAGCAGCGTCTCGCTCATGTCGCCGGGTCGTGTCCGACGTCGGGTAGAGCGCGCCGAATCGCGACGGGTCGTTGCGGAGGAAGTTGGCGAGCGTGCCGAAGTTGAACGTCGCCGCCGGTCAGGTTCGGCGTGTCGAACTCGTTGCGCATCCGCTCGACGTTGAACCCCATCTTCAGTGAGTGGCGGCCCCGCAGCAGGAAGAAGTCCTGGCTCCCCTGGATACGAGGTGAAGCTCGAGCGTCGCGTAGTCGGCTGCACCGGGCCGCCGCCGGCGCCGCTGAGGCCGGGCACCGAGATCGTGCCGATGTTGAAGCCGGGAATGTAGCCGAGGCGTCGAGTCGCTGAGCGTCGGATTGAGCACGGCGACGATGTCACCGCTCATCGACCGGGATCGAGATAGCCGGCCCGGCTCACGCTGACCGCGACGGCCCGACGTGTGGCTGTACTCCGCGCGATGAGCGTCCGCCGCGAGCTGTCGGCGTTCTGCTTGGTCAGGAGCGCGTCTGGCTGCTCCATCTCGGCGTCGTCGAAGAGGAGCGTCGCGTTGAAGCTGCCGGCGGTGAACGGCTTGTGATCGATCTTGACGAGGGCGTAGTCGCCGCGCGACTCCTGTTCCGGACCGCGAAGTACTGGCCGGTATCGCCGTTGCCCAGCAGCGGACCGTTCGGCAGCGGATAGAGGGCCAGCGCCCGGGCGATCTGCGGGTCGACGGACACCGGGCCGCCGGCCAGCCGACCGCGGCGCGCCGCCTCGGACAGCGTCGTCGAGATCCGTCGTCTGGCCGAGCGTCTCGCGCAGCCCTTCGTAGTCGCCGAACCAGAACGTCCGGTTCTTGCACGATCGGGCCGCCGAACGCCGACCCCGTACTGATTGCGGTGGAACGGCGGCGGTTCATCGCCCCGATCGAAGTAGTCGTGGGCGTCCATCCCGCTGTTGCGGTGGAACTCGAAGACGGTGCCGCGGATCTGGTTGGTGCCCGAGCGGGTGATGGCGTTGACCACGCCGCCCGAGGTGCGGCCGTACTCGGCCGAGTACGAGTTGGTGAGCACCGAGAACTCGGCGACGGCCTCGACGCCGAGGTTGGTGCCGAGCGCGTTGCCCGGCGTGGTGTTGGCGTAGTCGTTCACGCCGATCCCGTTCAGCCGGTAGTTGTTCTCCGACGGCCGGGCGCCGGCGACGGCCATCTTCATGCCGTTGCCGGAGCGCGTCCCGCCGCTGTTGCCGACGGCGACGACGCCGGGCTGCAACAAGGCGAGCTGCGTCCAGTCGCGGCCGTTCAGCGGCAGCTCGCGAATCGTCGTGCCGCTGACGTTGTGGCGGAGCGTGGCCGACGCCGTGTCGACGGTCGCCACCGCCACCGAGACGTCGACGTTCTCGCTGACCGTCCCGACCGTCATGGTGAAATCGACCGGGAATTCGGCGCCGACGGTGAGCGTGATACCGCTCTTCGTCTGGGAGTTGAATCCGTCGAAGGACGCCTTCACCTCGTAGGCGCCGGGCAACAGGTTGGGGGCGCTGTAGAAGCCGTCGGCGTTCGTCACCACGTCGGTGACGACGCCGGTGGCGACGTTGCTGATCGAGACGCTGGCGAACGGCAGGGCGCCACCGCTCGCGTCGCGGACCCGGCCGAGAAAGGTGCCGCCGACGGCCTGGCCGTGCGCCAGCGGGGCGGAGAGGCAGGCGGCGAGGCACACAACGGCGAGCAGTCGGCGCCGCACGCGCGCGTGTCGAGTGGTCATGAGACAGTCCTCTGTGGAGACGCACCACGCGACGCCGGCAGGCACGTGCGGTCATTCGCTCGTGAGCCAGCGGCGGCGCCCGCGTCGATGGCCGGAAGAGCAAAGCGAATGCCGCACCGCGTCGGGCGATAATCCGGCGGGTTCGTACGCGCGCCGTCGCCGGGCCACGCGCCGCGCGGCGCCATGGCGCGGGTTCAGTCGATGACCAGCGACATCCTTGTGGCGATCGGCGGCGTGAGGCGTCGAGAGTGTCGGCGTAGGTGCGCCGAGGGCCTGGCGGCGACGGTTTCCGCGGGAAACCGCCCGATCCGCCCAGGCGTGGCGACGACGATCGAGGCCCGCCGCCGTCCTGCGCCCCCCGTCCGCGCGGCGACACGTCTGTCGCTCTTTCAGCGCGCGGGGAGTTCGAGGCCGGCGATCGACGCACTCACGCGCGGTGGGCGGGCGACGGCGAGACAGAAACGTCCGCGGCCACGCAGCGGCGACCGATTTCGTGGGAACGAGACAGGCCGTTACAAACGGCGGACATCGACGGACGTACGGCAGACAAATCGATTACAAGAGACACACTGTTACAAACGACGGCGCCCGAGAGCCGCGGGGAAGGAGCCGACGAGATCGATCCGCAGCTGCGCGGCATCAAAGGCGGCGCCGCGCTGCGGAGAGGGTGGCGGCCGCGATCGCGTCTGCATGATCGTCGACTCGAGCACACCGCTGGCAACGCCCTCTCCGACACGGCGTTCGGCCTCATCGAGCACGGGCTGTTCCTGGATCAGAGCGACACGGTGTTCATCGGCCTGACCCGACGGTGTCGAGATCATCCGACGCTCGACCCCGCGCGGTCCGCTCGCCGGCGGACAAGGCACTGCCGCGGATCAGTCCTTCCGCACCACCCAGGTGGTCATCGATCGCTGGCCCTGGACGACCGTGGTCTTCAGGGGATCGAGAAGCTTCCCGCCCAGCCGCGCTGTGAGCGCCATGAGCATCGGCTCGTCGACCAGGTAGCGCGCGGTCCCGTCCGGCAGGCGATAGCGCCGGCCCTCGCTGCCGATACGCTGGACCTCCGACTCGATGCCGATCGTCGACGCCAGGCGGCAGAAGAACATCCCGCCAGACGCGAGCGGCCGCCACGATCCCGCGAGCATCGCCTCGAACTGCGCGTCGTCGCGGGCGAAGTGCAGCACGGCGCTGCTGATCACCACGGACGCCCAGCGCTCGGGGAACGAGAGCTGCTCCAGCGGCTCGACTCGGAAGTTGTCGGGCGGCAGCGCCGGCGCCAGGCGTGCGGCCAGGGCTCGGACCTCGGCGATCGCGTCGGGGTCGGCGTCGGCGCCGTGGACGTCGTGACCTTCACGGAGCAGGTAGACCAGGTTGCGGCCGAAGCCGCAGCCGGCGTCCAGGATTCGATCGCCGGCCGCGATGCGGCGCCGCAGGATCTGGTCGAAGAGGTAGATGTCGATCGGGCCGAACTGCTCGTCGAGGGTCACGGGGAGATCCACGCCGTAAAGGGAAACGCCCGGCATCAGGCGCAGCCTGAGCGGGCGTTTCGCGGCGTGCCTGAGCACGCGTCCTGGCGAAAGCCAGTATTGTTCGTCGTTCGGCGGTTCTCTCGATCTACCGGCGCATCCCCGTCTGGCCATCACCGCGTGGCCTCTCGACGATGCGCCTCACGCGCGCGGTCGATCATCCATGCGAACCTCCATGGCTCTCGCTAGGAATACGCCTGCTCCGCGTCGCTGTCAAGCACCGTGATGATTGTGGCGGGGGTCATTTCACCGTCCACTCTGGCAGCCCAGCCGAGAACGTCGGCCGCATCACCATCTCGAGTCGCAGCGCGCTCGCGGTGACCGGCGCGAACGTGACGCCGTTGAAGCGGTCGCGGTCGACGCCATCCGACTCGGCCGCGGCGACTGGCGTCCACGTTGAGCAGCGTTCGCTCCATCACGTCGAGGTACTTGCCGTCACCGTGCAGCAGGAACAGGCGATGGTTCCAGTAGTCCATGCCCACCGAGGCGCACGTCTCGTTGTAGGCGGTCGCGTTCGGCAGCTGGTGGTGACTGCCGAAGGCCTCGCCGACGCCGGACGCGCCGATGCCGCCGGTGAATCCGCCGACTTGACGGCGATGTCGAGCAGCGATCGCTTGCCGGTGGCGAGGTGATGCGCCGCGGCGGCTTCGAACAGGTGCCCGAGGTTGTAGAGCTCGTGGCTGTCGTCCCGCTCGAGCACCCATCGCGCCGGGCCGGCCCACGGATGCGGCTTCTGCGGGTTGATGGTGCGGGTCGTGTAGAGGTAGCCGTCCGGCTCCTGCGCCGCGGCGATCTTGGCGATGAGGCCGTCGACGTACGCATCGAGCTTCGGATCGGGATGGACACTCAGGGTGTAGGCGGCGCCTTCGATCACCTTGTAGACGTCCGAGTCGTCGAACGGATACCCGGGCGGATTGCGGTGGGCCGGCTCTTCGCCGCGCAGCACCTGGGCGGCGCGGACGAACAGGTCGACGCGGTTGGTACGCTCGCACTGGTCGAACGCCACCGGGATCGTCGCGGTCCGGTTGACCTCGATCCGCGGCGCCCAGAACGCGTCGGTGAGCTTCACCGCGGTGAACGGGACCGGCTGCACGGGATAGTCGCCCGTCGGCGGCGGCTGCGCCTGGCCGGCCTGCAGGAACGGCACGGCGAGCACGGCCAGCGCCGGAATCAGGTAGCGGGCAGCGGATCGGTACGCATGGCTCAATACTAGCCACGGCCAGCCGCAGAGAGCAGAGGTCGGTTACTTGCTCGCCTTCACGATCGGCGTGTTGAAGGCGAGGCTGTACTCCATGTCGTGCGCGCCGGAATAGAGCTGCACCTTCCGCACGGCGCCGCTGCTCACGGCGCCTGCGATGGAGGTCGGCGTCTTCGGTCCGGCCTTCAGGACGCCGTGCATGTCGTCGGTGTAGGTCGACGCGCCGGTCACGTTGGCCAGGAACACCGGGCCCAGCTTGCCGGTGGCCTTGATGATGAAGTGGACGCGAGCGGCGACGCCGCTGGCGTTGAGCACGGCGTCCTGCGGGTCGGCGCTCTTCGCCGCCGCGGCGCAGTCGATCGGCGCGTCGGTCATGACGACGAGCACGTCGCCGTTCTTCATGCCGATGGCGCACGACGATTTCACGGCCAGCCTGGCCGGTCCCTCGAAGCGGAAGGTGCCCTGGTTGGCGGTCGGGGCCGGCTGTGCCGTCGCCGCCGACACCCCGACACAGGCGGACAGGGACACGAATCCGGCGGCAACGGCGCAATGGGAAGGACGGCCATGGCAGCGGATGATGGCAGGTGCGGTCCAGGACCGCAACTTGACCGGCGGCCTCGCCCCTGCAATCCTTTGGGCCTCGCTGACGTAAGAGTGTCAAGGCCGACACCAGATGCCAACCACGCCGCAGCCGCGGCGGAGGACGGCCGACGTCTGCGGCCCTCAAGGAGACAGGCACATGCGGACGAACCGGCGCAAATTTCTCGGCACGGTCGGCACGGGCACGGCGGCGCTCACGCTGACGCAACACGACGGGCGAGGCGGCCCCCGGGGCCCAAGCCCGCGCGGCGAAGACGCTGCGCCCCGATCCCGACGCGCCGATCCTGCAGATCGGCGACAGCATCGCCGTCGCCGACACCAGCCACGGCAAGATCCGCGGCTACATCCTGCGCGACATCCACCACTTCCTCGGCGTGCCCTACGGCGCCGACACGTCCGGCGCCAACCGCTTCATGCCGCCGCAGAAGCCCAAGCCGTGGACCGAGATCCGGCCGACGCTGTGGTGGGGCAACACCGCGCCGCAGAACATGGAGAACCGCTACGCCAGCCAGTACGGCTCGTTCCGCGATCACTGGAACTACGACGACGTCAGCGAGGACTGCCTGCGCCTGAACGTCTTCACGCCGGCGCTGAAGGACGGCAAGAAGCGGCCGGTCATGTTCTGGATCCACGGCGGCGGCTACACCAACGGCAACGCCATCGAGCACGACGGCTACAACGGCGAGAACCTCGCCCGATCCGGCGACGTCGTCTTCGTGTCGATCAACCACCGCCTCGGCCCGCTCGGCTACGCCAACCTGGCCGGTGTCGGCGGCGCCAAGTACGCGGCCTCGGGCAACGTCGGGCAGCTCGACATCGTCGCCGCGCTCGAATGGGTGCGCGACAACATCGCCAACTTCGGCGGCGATCCCGGCAACGTCACGATCATGGGCCAGTCGGGCGGCGGCGCCAAGGTCTGCGTCCTGTCGGCGATGCCGTCGGCCAAGGGTCTGTTCCACAAGGCCGTGGTGCTGAGCGGCGCCTCGGTGCGCGCCGGCGACAAGGCGATGGCCGAGAAGCTGGGCAGCTACGTGCTCGCCGAGGCCGGCCTGCAGGCTGGCGAGATCGACAAGCTGCAGCAGATGCCGTGGAAGCAGTACTACGAGGTCGCGACGAAGGCGCAGCGCAAGCTGGCGCAGGAGGCGGCCGCGTCCGGCGCGACCGGGCTGCGCGGCGGCTTCAGCCCGTCGGTCGACGGCACCATCCTGCCGCAGCATCCGTTCGCCCCCGAGGCCGCGCCGACGGCCGCCAACGTGCCGATGATCATCTGCTCGGTCGAGAACGAACAGGCGCCGGCCTGGACCGATGCGACGCTGATGAACATCACGCTGCCCGAGGTCGCCGAGAAACTGAAGCAGCGGGCCGGTTTCGGTCCCGGTCTCGGCGACAAGGCGATGGAGGTGGTCGACCGCCTACGCCAAGGCCTACCCGGAGAAGAAGCCGGTCGAGATCTGGTCGCTCGTCAGCAGCAACCGCGCCAGCGTCGTGACGCTGGCCGACGCCAAGGCCAAGCAGCCGGCGCCGGTCTTCGTCAGCTGGTTCGCCTGGCAGCCGCCGCTCTTCGACAACCGGATCGGCGCCTTCCACTGCGTCGACATCTGCTTCTGGTTCAACAACACCGACCTGATGTACACCCACACCGGCGGCGGCGCCCGGCCGCGCCGGCTGGCGGACAAGATGTCGAAGTCGCTGGTCCAGTTCATGAGGGCCGGCGATCCGAACGGCGCCGGGCTCGTGCCGTGGTCGAAGTACACGTCGGCCAAGGGCGAGACGCTCGTCCTGGACGACGTGCCGGCGATGAAGAACGACCCGGATCGGGAGCCCCGCAAGGCGCTGCCGACGACCTGACGGTCCCGCCCCGCCGCAATCCGCCGCCGCCCGGGTGGCGGATCACTTTTCCATAGATATCTAGGCCTGCGTTACCTAGACTTCTAGGCGATGACCTTCCGCCCACGCAAGGCCGACGCGCTGCAGGGCACCCTCGACCTGCTCGTCCTCAACACCCTGCAGCGCGGCCCGCAGCACGGCTACGGCATCGCCGCGCACCTGCAGCAGGTCTCCGGCGACCTCCTCCGGGTCGAAGAGGGCTCGCTGTACCCGGCCCTGCACCGGATGGAACAGGCCGGCTGGATTGCCGCCGCCTGGGAGCTCTCGCCGAACGGCCGGCGCGCCCGCATCTACAGCCTGACCAAGGCCGGACGGAAGCGCCTGGGACGAGCCCAAGGAGGCGACGGTGCGCATCGTCTGCACTCGCTCGTGGTCCCGCGCCCCGTCGATTGAACCCGGCCGAGGCCCCGCACGTAAGATGTCGAAGGCACCCACGACATCCAGGAGGCGACGATGCATCTCACGAGCGGCGCCCTTTCTACCGCGCTCGCGGCCCTGATCCTCTTGCCGGCGCCGGCCGCTGCGCAGTCGACGGCTGTTCCGCTGGAATCGAACGCCGGCCTGCGCCTGCACAACGTCAGTGCCACGCCGGCGACGTGGCAGGACCGCAAGGGCCTGCGCATCCAACTGTCCGAGGACGTCGCCCGGCGGCTCAAGGCGATGACGCCGGCGGAACAGCAGCAGGCCGTGCAGCAGGGCCTGGCCGAGCAGCTCGCCGTCATCGAGGCGAGCGACTTCGGCAACGGCGTGATCGAGGCGGAGATCGCTGGTGCGCCGCGGCCTGACGCCGGCGAGGGCGCCCGCGGCTTCGTCGGCATCGCGTTCCGGCTGCAGGACGATCTGAAGACCTACGACGCGTTCTACCTGCGGCCGACCAACGGACGGGCGGACGACCAGGTGCGCCGCAACCACTCGGCGCAGTACATCGCGCACCCCGACTTCCCGTGGTTCCGGTTGCGCAAGGAATTCCCCGAGAAGTACGAGGCCTACGTCGACCTGGTTCCCGGCGAGTGGACCAAGGTCCGGATCGAGGTCAGCGGCACCCAGGCCAGGCTGTTCGTGCACGGCCAGGCGCAGCCGACATTGATCGTCAACGACGTGAAGAGCGGCGCGACGCGGCCGGGGCAAGATCGCGCTGTGGATCGACAGCGGCACGGTCGCGCACTTCCGCAACCTGATCGTGACCCCGGCCGCCGCGCCGGCGCGCTAGACGGCCGGCAGCCGCAGGCGGACGCGCAGACCGCCGAGCGGCCCCTCGGCGAAGGTGACCGCGCCGCCGCACGCGGTCGCCAGATCCCGGACGATGGCCAGGCCGAGCCCCGACCCTGGCGCGGCCTCGTCGGCGCGCACGCCACGCTCGAACACCACCTGCCGCATCGAGGGGGCGATACCCGGACCGTCGTCGTCGATGGTCACGACGACGTGCTGCCGCATCGCGCGCCGCCGACACGACGGCCCGGCGGCGACCCCACTTGCAGGCGTTGTCGAGCAGGTTGCCGAGCATCTCGTCGAGATCCTCGCGATCGACCCGGACGGCCAGGTCGGGCGCGACGTCGACCTCGATGGTCAGACCTCGCTCGGCGTGCAGGCGGCGCAACGTCCGCCCGAGCGCCTCCGACGATTCGGCGACCAGCGTCGACGTGCCGCGTGTCCGCCGCGTCGCGTCGGCCCGGGCCTGCGCCAGCTGGTAGTCGACCTGCCGGCGCATGCGATCGACCTGCTCGCGGATCGCGCCTGCGAGGTCGGCCTGGCCGGCTGCATCGGCGCGATCCGCCTCCTGAAGCAGCACGGCCAGCGGCGTCTTCAACCCGTGCGCCAGATCGCCGGCCGAGGTCCGCGCCCGCGCCACGGACTCCTCGCGCTGATCGAGCAGGGCGTTGAGATCGCCGACCAGCGGCGCCACTTCGCTCGGATACTCGCCGTCGAGCCGCCGCGCCGACCCGGCGTCGAGCCGGGCCAGCCGCGCCCGCAGCTGGGTGATCGGCGACCAGCCGCGCCGCACCTGCAGCAGGCCGGCGACCAGGCAGGCGGCACAGATCGCCGCCACCAGCGCGGCGTGATCGAACACCAGCCGCATCACGCGCGGCGGGTGGCGGTTGCCCAGCGTGACGTGCCAGGTCACGATGGCCAGGCCGAACAGGCCGAGCGTCCAGAGCGCGGCGCCGGCAAGAAGCCGGCCGCGCAGCGACCACGGCACCTTCACGCGCCGCCCCCGATGCGGTAGCCGACGCCGCGCACGGTCTCGATGCAGGCGGGGCCCAGCTTCTTCCGCAGCCGCGCCACGAAGACCTCGATCGTGTTGGAGTCGCGATCGAACGATTGCGCGTAGACGTGCTCGGTCAGCTCGCCCTGCGACACCACGCGATCGCGGTGGTGCATCAGGTAGGCGACGACGCGGAACTCGAGGCTCGTGAGCTTGACGGGCACGCCGTCGCGGCTGACGCGGGCGAGCCGGGTATCCACCGCGATCGCCCCGCTGCGCAGTTCGGGCGCCGGGTGCCCGGCGGCGCGGCGGATCAGCGCACGGATTCGCGCGATCACCTCTTCCATCTGGAACGGCTTGCCCAGGTAGTCGTCGGCACCGCCGTCGATGCCCTGCACCTTCTCGTGCCAGCTGCCGCGCGCGGTCAACACCAGCACCGGCAGGCGCAGGCCGTCGGCGCGCCAGCTGGCGAGGACCGTCAGCCCATCCACCCCAGGCAGTCCGAGATCGAGCACGACGGCGTCATAGGCCTCGCTGCGCGCGAGGTCGTCGGCGCGCTCGCCGTCGGCGGCCACGTCGACGGCATAGCCAGCGACGCGCAAGGCATCCGCCAGGTGCCCGGCCAGGCGTGGCTCGTCCTCGACCACGAGAAGGCGCATCGACGTCCTTATAGCATCCGCCGCTGAACGGCAGCTGAACCGAACGCCCAGCCGAAGGCGGAAGCAACTGCGCCGTTCAGGCGCCGTTCAGCGTCCAGCCGCTAGGCTGCCTGCAACTCGCCCCGCAAACCTGGAGGCCTCCGTGTCCCGATACTTGCGCGCCGCACTCGTCGTGTTCGCCCTCGTCCTCGGCGTGCTGGCCCTGTTGCACGTCGTCTCGCCGCAGTGGATGTCGTCGGTGTCGCACGCGATCCACGGGCGATGATCGACGACCTGCGGCAGGCCTGGCGCGGCGTGCGGGCGATGCCGCTGGTCGCCGCCGTGATCGTCGGGTCGCTCGGCCTCGGCATCGGCGCCAACACGACGGTGTTCTCGTGGCTGCAGATGGTGCGGTGGAAACCGCTGCCGGGCGTCGCCGACGCCGCGACGCTGCAGGCTCTGGAGATGCGGACCGACAGCGGCGTCTACCTGGGGACGTCCTGGTCCGCCTACCAGGACCTCGAGCCGCACGCGGCGACCTTCGCCTGGCTGCTGGCCTCGCGGCCCACGCCGGTCACGATCGGCGATGCGCCGGCGGTCGCGCGGGCCGCGGCGCTGCTCGTCTCGGGCAACTACTTCGAAGCCCTGGACCTCCAGCCGGCGGCTGGGCGCCTGCTGACGCGCGCCGACGCGCGGGTCGCGGGGCGCGAGTCGGTGGCGGTCATCGCCTCACGACTACTGGCGCACCCACTTCGGCCGCGATCGCTCGGCGATCGGGCGTCACCTCCGCGTCAACGGCCAGCCGGTGCTGATCGTCGGCGTGGCGCCGCCGCGCTTCCAGGGCACGACGCTCGGCCTGGCCTTCGATCTCTGGTTGCCCGCGACGATGGCCGGCGTCCTCGTCGAGGGATCGCAGGAGCTGGTCGACCGCTCGCAGCGCGGCTACACCGTCCTCGGCCGGGTCCGCGTCGGGACGACCCCGCGGCGGCGCGACAGGAGCTCGACGCGCGGCTGCGCGACCCGGCCCGCGCTCACCCCGACACCGACGGCGGCGTGCGCGCCGAGCTGCACGCCTTCACCGACCCGCCGCGCGGGCCGCAAGCGGATGATCGCCGGCACGCTGGCGCTCCTGCAGGGGCTGATGCTGCTGGTCCTCGTCGCGGTCTGCGGCAACGTCGCCAACCTGCTGCTGGCGCGGGCCAGCGTCGCGGCAGCACGACTTCGGGTGCGGCTCGCGCTCGGCGCGCCGCGCCGCCGGATCGCGCGCCTCGTGCTGCTCGAGGCGCTGCTGCTGGCCGCCGCCGGCACCGCGATCGGCGTCGCCCTGGCGCTCTGGGGCACGCAGGCCGTCCGCGCCGGCGAGATCTCCGGCGCCCTGCCGATCCGGTTCCAGACCGGAATCGACGGGGTCGGGCTCGCCGTCGCGGCCGCGCTCGGCCTCCTGTGCGCCGCCCTGGCGGCGGCGACGCCGGCGTGGCTCCTGACCCGCATCGATCCGCAGGATGCGCTGCGGACTGCCGTCCGACGCGGGTCCCGCAGCGCCCTGCGCGAGACGCTGATGGGGCTCCAGGTGGCTCTGGCGCTTTTCGTGCTCGTCGTCGCCGGCCTCTTCTTCCAGCGCTTCCAGGAAGGGCAGGGACTCGATCCCGGCTTTCGCGCCGAAGGCGTCCTGCTCGCCGCCTACGACCGCACCGGCCGGGACACCACGGCGGACCGCAACCGCCAGTTCGCCGCGCACGTGCTCGGTCCCTGCGCGCGACGCCGGGCATCGAGGCCGCGGCGCTGGCAGCATCGGTGCCGCTCGACATCCACGGCCTGCCGGCCGGCAGCTTCGCGCTGGAAGGCCGCGCCGACACCGGCACGCCGGATCGGGCGCTCGCCAACGTCGTGACGCCCGGCTACCTGGCGGTCATGGGGATCCCGCTGGTGGCCGGCCGCGACTTCGCCGCCCTCGACGACGCCGCCGCGCCGCCGCAGGTCATCGTCAACCAGGCGTTCGTGGCGCGTCATGCCCCTGGCGAGATGGTGATCGGGCGGCGGCTGCTGTCGCGTGACCGTGCCTACGTGATCGTCGGCGTCGCGCGCACCTCGACCTCGGACGCGTTCGGCGAGCCGCCGACGCCGCTGGTGCTCTATCTCGTATCGGGACCGGCCGCTCGCCGCGGCGCAGATGCACGTCCGCGTCCGTCCCGGCCGCGAAGGCGCGATCGTGCCGGCGATCCGCCGCGCCGTCGCGGCGCTCGATCCGACCTTGCCGGTGTTCGACGCGCGCACGCTGCCCGAGCACATCGCCCGCAACCTGGTGCTGCGGCGGGTGCCGGCCCGCATGTTCCTGGTGCTGGGGCCGCTGCTGCTGGCGCTCGCCGCGATCGGCGTCTACGCCGTCGTCGACTACGGCGTGTCGCAGCGGACCGCCGAGATCGCGGTGCGGCTCGCGCTCGGCGCCTCGGCGGCGGGTGTCATCCGCCGCATCGTCCGGAGACGCTGGCGGTCGTCGCGCATCGGCGTCGCCGCGGCGTCGCTGGTCGCGGTCGCCGTCGATCTGCACCTGGTCCGCGGCGGCCCGCGGGACGTGCCGGTGCTGGTCGCCGTACCGCTCCTGCTGCTGGGCGTCGGCGCGGTGGCGGCGTGGGTGCCGGCGAGACGGGCGAGCCGCGTCTCGCCGGCACGGGTGCTGCGCGCGCGATGAGGCGCGCGCGGCGGCTACCTGGCCGCGGCCGACGTCGGCGCGGCGGCCGGCGACGGCGTGTCGTCGGCCTCGAGATCGCCGAGCGCGTACTGCATGCCGGCGAGGATGTGGCCGAGCATCGGCGTCTGCTTGTAGATCGACTCGTCGTGGCCGAGCACCTCGACGAACACGCGCCCCTGCCCTTCCTTCAGGATGTAGCTCAGGGCGTAGTCGTGGTCGGTGCGCTGCGGCGCCGGCTCCTGCGCCTTCACCTCGGCCGGCATCTTCGCGTAGTCGATGCTGGTCAGGATGCGGGCCCGCGAGCGGACGTACGACGTCTCGTTGAACGTGTAGACCTCGTCGACGACCGAGAAGGGCCGCGCGGTGCGCGCGCCGGCCTGGTTGACCGACGTGAACGGCGCGTTGAGCGGGTGGTTCGGATCCTCGACCTTGACCGCGATCTGCGTCGGGTAGTTCCAGTGCCACTTGAAGTAGCCGTTGATCATCTTGTTGTACTCGGGCCACAGCGGCTGGCCGCCGTCCACGGGCGGCTGCGGCCGCCGCCGGCGGCGGGCGGTGCGGCCGGGGCCGCGCCCGGGGCGTTGCCGTGATACGAGTCGGTGCCGGCATGGATCACGCCGAGGCCCTTGCCGCTGCGGATGAAGTCCATGAACGCCTTGCGGCGGGCGGCGGTGACCGCCTCGTTGCCGGGCTCGTCGAGGTAGGTGCCGGTGGTGCTGGCGAGGAAGATGGCGTCGTACTGCTGGAGGTTCTCGGCGGTGACGACGGCCGGGATCGTAGGAGATCACCGTCGTCCAGGCGCCGGTGCGTTCTGGCCCATCGCCTCGATGGTGCGCGCGGCGAGCGGAATCGACGAGTGGACGAAGCCGGCGGCCTTGGCCAGGACGAGCACGCGGCGCGGCTGCTTCGGCGTGGCCGGCGCGGTCTCCGGCAGCGCCGCCATCATCTGCATCAGGTCGGTGGTGCGGGCCACCTGGGTCTGCGGACCGCGCGGGGCCTTGCGGGCCGCGCGGCCGGCGCCGGCGGGGCCTTGCGGCGGGGTGGCCGGGGGCGGCGGTCTGCGCCGAGAGCGACGGCCGGGGCCGCTCGACACCAGCGCCAGCATCAGGAGGACGCGGCAAGTCGGTTCATGACGGACACGTATACCCCACATGCGGCGCCGTGTCAGCAGGCGGCGCATGGCGTCCATGCGATCTGCGGTAATGCATGACGGCCCGGGGGGTTGTGGGACAGTGGCATCCGTGACTCGGTCCGCTCCATCCCGCCTCCCGTCCTGACCGGTTCGACGCCCCTGTTCTCGGCCCTCGCCGCGCCGCGCCAATCCCAACACGGCCGTCAACACGCCCGCTGAGCGTCCGGCGCCCCTCGCACCGGCGCCTGAACCGGCGCGCCGCCCTGCCGGCCGCGTCCGCCACCCACTCGGAATCGATTCTCCGGCCGCCGGCCTGTCCCGGCGGCGCTCGAGGTGTTCGTCCATGAGGGCCATGCCACTCGTGTCAGCCGTCGTCTATCTGCTCGCCGCCGTCGCCCGCCGCTCGCGGCCGGGCCGCTCTCGCCGTCGGTCAAGAACGTCCGCCTCCGCGACACCGCCGCGGCGCTGCTGTTCCGCAGTTCGGCCAGGAGAAGTCGGCCCGGTTCCGCGAGATCGTCGACACGCTGGAAGGGTCGAACGTCATCGTCTACGTCGAGGTGCGCCAGGACGCCGAACATCCGGTCGGCGGCGGCCTCACCTTCATCGGCGAAGCGCACGGCATCCGCTGGGTGCGCGCCATCGTCGACTCCGGGACGATGAACTACGCCCGCACCTGCCAGGACATCGTCCGGCTGACGTCGATTCTCGGCCACGAGCTGCAGCACGCGCTCGAGGCGTCGCAGGCGCCGTCGCTGCGCGACGAGCGCGAGTTCGCGCGCTACTTCCGCTCGATCGGCGTCGACGAAGGCCGGGCATCCTCGACACCATGGCGGCGCGACACGCCGGCTCGCAGGTCGCCGACGAGCTGCGCGGCATGGCGCGGCCGCGCGGCGACGTCGCGCTGGCGTCGACCGAGTTGCCTCGCCCGGAACGGAACGGCCGCCGCGGCGCGCCCGATCACCGGCAGCTGACGGCCGACGGCTGCGCTACGCGGGGATCTTCAGCAGCTTATGAGCGTTGTCCCAGACGATCTTGTGGAAGACTCTGCCGGCGCCGAGCGCTTAGCAGCCCGAGCGTCTCGCGGGCCACGCACTTGCCGGCGAGGCGCGACGCGGCCGGGATTGTTGGCCTGGCTGACGCCCGCGCCGTGGCCGTCGGCGCAGCTGCAATCGCTGCCGAACAGCAGCTTGTCCTGATGCCGCTGTCAGGAAGTCGGCGGTGAACTCCGGGTCGCGCGACATCGCGTTGTTGCCGGAGTTGGCCGACAGGTCGCCGTACAGGTTGGCGTAGTCGCCGAGCAGCTTGTCGGTGACGCCGCCGCGCTTGATCGGCCCGGTCGGGTAGGCCGCTTCGTTGCGGTAGTCGGCGCTGACGTTGGCCCAGAAGGCGTCGGCGTGGCCGATGAAGGTCGTCTTCGGATGCGCCTTGAGCATCGCCTCGAACTTCGTGGCAAAGCCGGTCGCCCACGTGCCTTCGTTCTCGAAGTGATCGACTTCCTGGAAGTGAACCAGGATCGGCACGTTCGAGGTCGGCGGCGAGCGCGTACATCGCGCCGCAGCTCGGGACCGTCGGCGGCGACGTGGAACTTCAGCTCGCCGAAGCCCTGAGCGCCGTCCTTGACGGCCTGGGTCAGGGCCTGCTCGGCCTCCGGCTTGGTGATGTCGGAGCTGGTGAACCAGGTGAAGCGGCCCGGCGCTGCGGCCTTAGTGGCCTTCACCTGCGCGAGCGCTCCGGCGCGGGTCAGCAGGTTGGCCTTGGTGACGCCGGCGCCATCGAGGTGCGCGAGGTTGGCCGCCGGTTGCGGGCGCAGGTGGAAGTGGAGGTCGAAAACCGGCGAACCCCATTCGCTCGCGGCGGGCTCCGCGAGCCGGCGCCAGGCGACCCAGGACCGGCAGCGCGACGGCCGCCGCCACTGCCTGGAGAAACGTTCGGCGATTCATGCCGCGGCAGTCTACTCCCGCTCCCTGTGCGGATCTCCTTCCGATGCTCCCTGTGCGGATCGCAGATTCGGCCACCGGCGTCCCACGCCCGGACAGGCGCGAAGGCGCCGCATCCTTGACCGGCCGCCCCGTCGCGCCAGCCTCGGGGGGCACGCGCTTTGCACCAACCCCGGCTCATGACCAGCCTGCTGCGCGACATGCGCTTCGGCCTGCGGTTGCTGCTCAAGAACCCGGGGTTCACCGCCGTCGCGGTCCTGACCCTGGCGCTCGGGATCGCGGCGACGACGGCGATCTTCAGCGTCGTCCATGCGACCTTCTTCGCGCCGCTGCCGTATCGCGACGCCGATCGGCTGGTGATGGTGTGGTCGCAGCGCGAGGGCGGAGGCCGCAACTCGAACTCGCCGGCCGACTACCTGGACTTCAAGCAGGAGACGTCGGTGTTCGAGGACCTGAACGCCTGGGCCGGCCGCTTCGTCAGCCTCGGGTCGGGCGGGGCGCCGATGCAGCTCGAGGCCGGGACGCCGGCGCCCGGCTTCCTGCCGATGCTGGGGTTCGGCCATCCCCTGGCAATCGGCCGCGATTTCCTCGAAGCCGAAGGGACGCTCGGGCGGGAGCAGGTCGTCATCCTCAGCTACAGCCTCTGGCAGGAGCGCTTCGGCGGTGACCGCACGATCCTCGGACAGGCAATCCGCATCGACGGGAAGCCGTACGAGGTGGTCGGCGTGCTCGGTGAAGGGCCGGCCGACAACATCCAGTACGCCTTGGATCCCGCTCTGACCTCACCCGGAGCCGGTCGGCGCCGACCGCGGGGCCCGCTTCCTGGCGTTACTGGGCCGCCTGAAGCTCGGGGTCACGGTAGAGCAGGCCAACGCGCGGCTGAAGCTGGTCGCCGAGCGACAGGCCGCGGAGTTCCCGGACTCCAACCGCGGCTGGACTCCCAGCGTCGAGCCGTTCCGCAACAATTTCCTGAGCCGAGCCACGAAGAACTCGCTGTGGCTGCTGCTCGTCGCGGTGGGCTTCCTGCTGCTGATCGCCTGCGCCAACGTCGCCAACCTGCTCCTCGCGCGCGGCACCGCGCGGCAGCGCGAGGTGGCGATCCGGACGGCGCTCGGCGCGCCGCGGGTCGAGATCGCGCGGCAGTTCCTGACCGAGAGCCTGGTGCTGGCGCTCGTCGGCGGCGCCGCTCGGCATCGGGCTCGCGTTCCTGGTGATGCGAGCGGTGGTCGCGCTGATGCCGCAGTTCATGCTGCCGTCCGAAACGGTGATCGAGCTGAACGTGCCGGTGCTGCTGTTCACGGTCGCGACTCTCGGTCGTCTCGGGCGTGCTCTTCGGCCTGGCGCCGGCCTGGCAGGCGGCGCGCCTCGCCGAACGCGATGCTCAAGGAGTCAGGGCGCGCGGTGCAGGGTGGGCGGCATGGGCTGCGCCGGGCCCTCGTCGTCCTCGAGTTCGCGCTGGCGCTCACGCTCCTCACCGGCGGCGGCGTCGCGCTCTGGAGCTTCACGGCGATGGCGCGCCGAGCTCGGCTTCCGAGCCGAGCGCCTGGTGACCTTCACGCTGCCGGTCGCGCGCGGCAAGCTGCCGACCGGTGGTCAGGCGGAAGCGTTCTACCGCTCGCTGCTGGAGCAGGCCCGGGCGGTGCCCGGGGCGACGTCGATCTCGCTCTCCACGGGCATCCCTGTCCGGGGCGGCAGCTTCGGCACCGGCTGGACGCTCGACGGACGTCCCGCCGACCGGGCCCGCGGCGGTGGGCCGGTCAACCTGGTCACGCCGGACTACTTCTCGACGTTCGGCATCACGATGACGAGCGGGCGGCCGTTCGACGATCGCGATCGCGCTGGCAGCGGCCCGGTCGCCATCGTCAATCAGGCGTTCGTGCAGCAGAATACTGCCTGACGTCGATCCAATCGGCCGCCGTGTCGTCTTCGCGCCGTTCACGTTCGCGCCTGGACCGCGGCCATCGCCGGTGGCGTGGGAGATCGTCGGCGTGCATCGCGACGTCGCCAACGGCGTACCGGGCCAGCCGATCCGCCCGAGGTCACGATACCGTTCTGGCAGCTGCCGTCGCCCCGGGCGATCGTCGCCGTGCGCACCAGCGGCCCCTCGGCCAACGTGATGGCGAGCATGAGCGACGTCGTTCGTCGACTCGATCCGGATCTACCGCTGACCGAGGTGCGCACGATTGAGGAGACGATCGCGCGCGAGAGCGCGGACGATCGCTTCTACACCGTCTTCCTCGCCGCCTTCGCCGCGGTGGCACTGGTGCTCGCCGCCATCGGCATCTACGGCGTCATGTCCTTCGCCGTGGCGCAGCGGACGCACGAAATCGGCCTGCGCATGGCCCTTGGCGCCCATCGCCGCCAGGTGCTCGGGCAAATCCTGCGCGAGGGCATGACGACGGCCCTGATCGGGACGGCGCTCGGCAGCGCCGGCGCGGTAGTGATGGGTCGTGCCCTCGCGGCACCGTCTCCGGTGTCGACGCGACCAATCCGGTGACCTTCGCCGCGGTAGCCGCCGTCCTCCTCGGCGCCGCCCTGATCGCCTGCGTGGTGCCGGCGCGGCGGGCAGCCAGCGTCGACCCGATGGTTGCGCTCCGGCAGGACTAGCGCGTCACCTGTCCACCGTCAACACCACGGGCACGTGGTCCAATCCGTAGCGGCCGGTCAACGTCTCGCACGTGGTCGTCCCGTCGGGCAGGTTCGTGAAGACGAAATCGACGCGGCCGAACGGCCACGGTCCCGTGCGGCCCCTGGTGCAGGAAGGCGGGAGCGGGAGGACCTTCTTCCAGCTGGCCGACAACGGCTCCGTTCCGGCCGAGGAGCGCATTCGTGTCGATGCCGAGCACCAGCGGCACGTCCCCCTTGGCGCTGGCGATGAACTCGGCCAGCGTCCTCGCCTGTCCGATGGTGCCGCGACCGGGCGTGTCGAGATGCGCGGTGATGACACGAACCTTGCCGCCGCTGCCCCGGACCGTCACCGTCGCCGCCACGGCGACGCGCCGCTGCTTCGCGACGGGCAGCTCGAAGGCGGTGATGTCGGTGACGGGCTCGGTCGAGAGAATCGCGTTGCCGCGATCCTCCCGTTCGTAGCGGCTGGTCCCCGGCCCGTTGCGCATGGAGGGCACGTAGACCAACGACATGCCCAAGCTTCTCGCGATCTCGACGATGTCGGGCGCCGGACGGTCCGGTCGAATCGCACGCGGTGCGTCGACTCCGATCGGAACGCCTGCGGGGATCTCGGGAGATCCACGGAAGGCCTCCTGGAGCAGCACGACCAGCCCGACGTCCCCCGAGACCGGTTTCGCCGCCCTGGCGCGGAGCAGATCGACGAGCGCCGCGAGCCGGCCTGCTCCGACACCGACGTTCCAGCTCACGACGACAAGGCGCCGGACGTGCGCGGCCGACGGCTCCGCGACGTCGACGACCGGCGGGCCGACGCTGCCGCACCAGCGATCGAGCGTCGGCTGGTCCTGTTGACGATCAGGCTTCCAGGCGACGAGGCCGGCGGGCCCGTGACACGGGAGCGACCGCTCCGCCGGGACGGTCACGACGGCGCCTGGGCGCGTCGCTGCGCCGCAGCCGCTCACCACGACAGCCGCCAGAGCGGCCCCCATCAGGGCGCGAGCCCTGGCACGACCGGAGCGGAGCCGGACGTTCTACAGTCGCCGCCGTGACCGGCCTGAGAGGCCCAGTCATCCGCCTTCCGTGACACGCCGAACAACTCGGAGCCAGTTCAAGCCCAGGATCTTCTTGATTCGCCGGTCGTCGTAGCCCAGCTTCTGCATCGCGATGGTGATCTGCGGATAGTCGCTGATGTCGCGAATTTCGCGCGGCAATTCAGGCCCGCCGTCCAGGTCGGAGCCCAAGGCGATGTGATCGTCGCCGACCAGCTGGACGCCGTAGTCGATCACCTTGGCGAGCTGGTCGACGTGCATCCAGTATTCATCGGGGATGGTGCCGCGGAAGTTCAGAGGAACCGTTTTCGCGAGTTCCCTATCGACATCTTCGATGGTCTGCGTGGTCGTCTGCGTGTCGAAGATCCACGGCGTCTTCGGCTGAGGCACCGGCTGCGACTTGATGGGCGTCTTCGGCTTCTGCCACTGCCAGTACTTCGGGTTGTTGAAGAGGCTGCCGAAATGAATGCCGATGACGCCGCCCTTGGCGGCGATCGCCTTGGCTGCCTCGTCGCTGATGCAGCGTGGATGATCGACAATCTTTAGAAGCCGCCGTGACTGTAGATCACGGGATGGCGGCTGGCCGCGGCCGACTGGAGGATGGCGTCGTTCGAGGCGTGCGCGACGTTGATCACCATGCCGAGATCGTTCATCTCCTTGATCACGGCTCTGCCGTGAGCGTTGATGCCGCCCCAGGTGTAGACGTCGTTGCAAGCGTCGATGAACGCGTTGGTGGTGTTGTGCGCCGTCAATTGCAGGGAGCGCAGCCCGAGCTGGTGCAAGGCGCGCAGCAGATGCAGGTCGCCATACAGGTCATAGCCGCCCTCCAAATCCAGGAAAGCCGCGATCCTGCCGCTTTTGGTGATGCGGTCGATGTCCGAGGCATTCAGGGCCAGGCCGATGGCGTGCTCGTTCTTCTTGATCTGGTCGAGGGCCAGCTGCACGACCCGGAAGGTGTTCTTGATTTCGAAGCGTCCGGGATAGTAGTTCTCCGGCGTGTAGACCGAGAAGAACATCGCGTCGACGCCGCCCTCCTTCGCTCTGGGCAGGTCGACGTTCCCGTCTTGATACCGCCGACCGATATCGGTACCGAGCAACAGCTCACGGGTCATGACGTGCGTATGCCCGTCCATCACGAAGGCGTTGCGATGCAGCGGCGGCATCGGTCGTCTTGGCGGACGAGGCGAGGACGCCTGACCGCCGGGGACAGCAGCAGCTGGCATGGACGGGCGCGGAAGCACACCTCCAGCCATCGACAGGAGCGTCAATCGCTCGATCGCATCTGGCGTTTCATGGTCTCAGCCGCTGCGCCTATTTGTCGAAGCCGCGGATGGTACGGCCGGTTCGGCGGACGCTCGCCCTTTTCGAACATCGGCCCGTGAGTCGTGCGGTAGGCCATGTTCATGACCGGCGTCTCGACGCGTCGCCCGACCGCCGAGTAGCGGCCGTTCTCCCAGTTCGATTCCATGTAGTGGTTGGTGATCCCCGTGGACAGCAACAGGCGCTCGGCATTGAACGGCTCTTTCTTGGTCACCATCATCTCGGTGATCCAGTGCGGTTGCCCGTTGGCCGCGTGGTACTGCGCATACGGACCTGGCCAGCCGAGCATCGAGACGATCGTCGGCTCCGGCTGTCCGTCGACGTCTCCGGCGAACGTCCAGCCGACGTCCCGGCCGGAGATCACGGCGCCGCTGGTGCCGTCGTTGTAGTCGACGATGCAGACGTTTGCCCTGTCGCCCTGCCGAAGCGATGTGGGCGTCACCTTGAAACGTCTCGCCACCGCATCCAGCAGCCGGCCCGCCCAGGGCGTGCGGGCGACCCACGTCCACGTCTCGGGTCCCCGGATGGACTGGACGGCCTTGACCCCTGTTTCGCCACCCGTGCGTCGTTCGACGAAGGCCTGCAGCACGTCGATGGCGTGGAAGATGGCCCCCTCATCCGATGCGCCCCCGACCACGATCGCGTGCTTCAAGGGAGTATCGATGGCCAGGTCGATCTCCGGCTCACGGAAGTAGGTGGGGATGGACGACCCGCCGGTGAGCGCAAAGCCCAGCTCCCGGGACTTGTCGAACATCCACTTGGCGTCGTCCCAGTTGTAGGAGAGATGCTTGTCGTTGAAGACGGGCACCGAGCGCCGGCTCTTCTCGAAGACCTTGATGGCCTGCTGGTACATCCACCAGCGCGGCAGGAGCCAGTGGCCCTTGAGATCGGTCGGGTAGTCGCCGTGTTCGCCGACGATGACGACACCGTCCACCGCCAGCTCCGTCCCGCCAAGGGTGACGGCCTCGCCTGCGGTCTTGTAGATCGGGATGTTTTTCGCCCGACAGATCTTCTGGCCCAGGAGGCTGGTGTCGAACTGATGGAGGTAGACGGAGGCGATGTCGATGCGCGAAGGCGTGTGGGCGCCCTGCCACCAGTAGCCGTCCATCAGCTTGGTGATGATCCAGTCCGCATGCGATCCCGGCGCACCCCAGAAGGTCGCCAGGCAGGCGATACGGGGTCGGCCCGTCCCGGTCTGCGGCGCCGCGCCAGCGGCACTGCCGGCGACAGCAGTGACGCCAGCCAGCCCGGCGACTCCGAGCAGTTCACGGCGGGTCAAGAGATGGCGGGACTCGACAACAACGTCCTCGGTTGAACGTGCGTCAGCTCGGTCGGCTCGTGTCTTGGCCATGGTCTCTGACTCGGCACTGCGGCCCGGTAGCCGGTGAACGGCCCGGATTCTACTGCTGAAGTTCCTCAGGCACGCCAAATGGCTCTCGTCGCGCATCGATCCGCTGCTCGTCGGGCGGCCGGAATAGGGATTCGGGCCTCGGATCTCGACACCGTCACGACCGCCCACGCGACTGTCGATGACGCTACGCGTCGATACCGCGCTGATCGACGGCGCCGACCACATGTACACCGGTGAAGAGCGCCAGGTCGCGGGCGGGATCGATGGGTGGGTGCGTACCAGATGGCCACGTGGCTGCGGCACCTGGATGCGCTACGCCCAGCCGCATGAGCCGAGCAGTTGGCGCCACCGCCAGATCTGAACCTCGCGTAGCACGGGTACCCGGTCTCCTGTTTGACAGCAGGCGCTGGGGCATCATCGCGATCGCAGCGCTTTCAGCGGATCGACACGAATGGCACGGCGTGCCGGGACAATCACCGCGGCGAGCGCCACGATGACAATGGCGATCGGCCCGATCACGAAGCTCAGCCCATCACGCGGGGCGATGCCGTAGAGGACGGCAGAGAGCGACGTCGCGCCGACGAGCGCGGTCGTCACGCCCAGGACGATGCCGACACCGACGATGCCGAACGCCTGCCGCAGCACCAGCCCAGCGATGTCCCGCGCCGTCGCGCCCAGCGCGGCACGCACGCCGATCTCGGGCTGACGCCGGGCGGTGGCATACGACAATACGCCGAACAAGCCGACGCCTGTCACGACGAGCGATGACAGGGCGAGGGTGCCGAGCACCACCGCGTACAGCCGCGGCCGCGCCAGACTCGACATGATGCGATCGTCCATCGTCATGATCCCGTCGATCGCCAGCGACGAATCGATCTCACGCACGAGCGCCCGGAGCGTTCCGACATGACGCATCGGATCGCCCTCGGCGCGGACGAGCAGCATGGGCGCGAACGCCACGGCGTCGGGCACCTGGCGGTACGAGGCGAAGATCTCCGGACGCGACGGTTCCGTGATCGCGCCCTGCCGCACGTCTTCGACGATTCCCACCACCTCCCATTCCGGCTGAGAGGCGAGCTGCAGTTCGAGCCGCTCTCCCAGGGCCGCGCCGCGAAGGTATTCGCGCGCGAACGCCTGATTGACGACGATGACGCCGGGCGAGGAGTCGGTATCGCTCGCGAGCAGCACACGTCCCTGCACGACGCGGAGGCGCAGGGCGTGCAGGTAGTCCGGGCTCACGACGCGAAGCGTCGCCGCGATGTGCAGCTTGTTGGCGGGATCGCGCGGCGACGGAATGGTACGGCCGAGGTTGTTGCCGCCTTGTACAAGGGGCAGGCCGTTGCCGAACGCGACCTGTCGGACGCCGGGTGTGGCAGTCAGGCGCTCCTGGATCTGCTCGAGGACTTGCGCGCGTTGCTCGCCCGACATGTTGTGCGCGTGCGGAAAGCTCACCCGCGCGGTGACCAGGTTCGACGCATCGTAGCCGCGCTCCGCGTGGATCATCGCGACGAAGCTGCGCGCGAGCAGCGCGCCGACGATGACCAGCATGCAGGCGATCGCGACCTGTCCGACCATGAGCGAGAGACGCACCCGCGCGGCACGCGTGCGCATCGCGAGCCCCACGGCGGCGACGCTCTCTTCCGAGAGGGCCCGCGACACGCGCGACGATTGCGACAGCAGCGGCGGTATCGTGCCGCACATCACGCTGACGATCATCGTGATGATCAGCGAGAACGACAGGCTGCGGTAGTCGAGCCGAATCTCGTCGAGTCGCGGAAAATCGGCCGGCAGGAACGACGGCAGCAGATCGCACATCAGTGCGGCGCACAGGACACCAAGCAGACCGGCGGCGACGCCCACGAGCGCGCTCTCGACGAGCCAGAGGCGGACGAGCCGCCACAGGTCACCGCCCAGCGCCGTGCGGATCGCCGATTCCAGACGTCTCGACGTCTCGCGCGCGAACTGAACGCTGATCACGTTTGCCACCGACGTGACGAACAGCAACACGACGGCCGTGAGCAGGATGAGAATCGCTGGCTTGACCTCGGCGGTCAGGATGTCCAGTACCGGCGATGCCGCGACGGTCAACTCGCCGCGCGAGCTGAAGTAGCCGAGCGCCGCATGGCGAATGTCGGGAGTCGTCCGTGCCCGCGCGGTCGCCTCGGCGGCCGCCTGCGATGCCGTGACGCCGGGGCGGAGGCGAGCGATGGCCTCCACGAGGATCACGCGCATCTGCCGGCCGTCGGGGCTGAGCAGCTTCAAGGGGCGAAGCGGCGTCCAGAGCTTCGTGTCGCGGTCGGGGAACGCGAACGAGGACGGCATCACGCCGACGACTTCATACTGCATGTCGTCGAGCTGCACTTCGCGGCCGAGCACGGACGGCTGACCACCGAAGCGCTGCTGCCAGAAGCCATGCGAGAGAATGACGGTCGGCGGCGCGCCCGGCTCCGCGTCGGCTTCCGTGAACGGACGGCCGATCGCCGGCGAGGCTCTGAGAATCCCGAACAGCGACGGTGTGGCGGCCGCGACCTCGAGCCGCTCCGACTGGCCGTCTCCCACCAACGTGCGCGGCTCGGCGATCCACGCGCCGAGCCCTTCAATCGTGGTCGCCTTCTCCAGCCACGCGTTATACGCGCCGTTGGTCAGCGTCCATGGCGTACGACCGCGCTGTCCACCTCGACGCTCTTCGATGCGCACGAGCCGGTCGGCATCCGGAAATGGGAGCGGCCGCAGCAGCACGGCGTCGGCCAGCGTGAACAGCGTGACGGTGGCGCCGATGCCGAGTGCGAGCGTGAGCACTGTCACCGCGGTGAAGCCAGGCTGACGCCGCAACGTGCGCAAGGCGTAGCGGACGTCCTGGAACAAACCGCCGACCAGAGCGTTTCGGGAGATCGGCATTATACGCATCGGGATGTTCGGGCGTGCCACACGATCGCCGCACGGTACCTGCTTTCGCCTTGCGCGACGAGCCGAATATCCCACGACGGAGTTTGATTGTCCACGCGCAGACAGGCAGTCGACTCGGCACGACAACCGCGCTGGGGGTGGGCGCGTTCGCCTGGGCCTTGGAAGACGTGTCGTCAGTGAAGGCAACAGGTCGTGGGATGATGTCGGCCGTCAGGTGGGCCAATCGTGGTCAGGGCTGGAGGTTCATTCGATGGATCGCCGAATCGTGTGGATGAGTACCGTGGTGTCACTGATGGTGGGGACTGCCTGGGTGCCGTCGCGGGGACAAGCGCCAGCCCGGGGAGGCGCGCGTCAGATCCCGCAATTCGGGAATCAGGACGTGCGCGTCTACAAGTCGGTGATGGCGCCCGGCCAGGCGTGGCCCCTGCACCGTCACAATCATCCACGCGTCATCGTCGCGCTCGCCGGCGGTGAGGTGAAATTCGTCGGCAAATCGGGCGAGACGACGACGCAGCGCTTCGAGACTGGCAAGGCGTACTGGCTGGCCGCCGATCCGGCCGGGACGTATCACAGCGAGGAAAACGCCGGCAAGACGCCGATCGAGCTGATGGTCACCGAGCTCGAACGAGCGCATTGATTCGGCGGTCCGCCAATCCGAGGCATCACGGCGCCGTGGCCTGGGACCGCGTGCGTCCTTCTGATTCGCAGCGGCTGGCAAGAGTTCCTGGATGTCGGCGACGACGACGTCAGGCTGCTCGATCTGAACGTGATGGCCGCTGCGCTCTGCTAAATGGGTCCACCCCGCCGCGTGCGGTGCCGTGGCCGCTGTGCCGTGCCGCATCGCCAACAGACCGGGATCAAACCGCTGGCCGCGACCAAGCTAGCCGGAAGTCTTCAGGAGCCATAGGCGTTGCCCCAGAGCCGGAGTCTGCCGAAGGGCAGCTTGGCCTAGTGGCTCGACAATGGCTGCGGTTCATGGCTTGACGGCCACCTTCTTCGCGGCGGTGCCGTTCATCACGTAGGCGCCGTTGGCGAAGTCGATCTGGGCGTCGATCTTGTCGGCGGCCGGCGTCAGCGAGATCACGCCATCGATCGGGTTGCCCTGGTAGTTGAACGAGTAGCGCATCCGGAAGGTCTTCTCGGCCATCCACGCCTCGGGCACGAACTCCTTGGCCGTCTCGGCGGACGAGATTTCCCCCACGACCTTCTCGCTTTCGACCTTGACCGTCAGGTCGAAGGCGGCGCTCCGATCCGGCCCCTGCAGCGTCAGCGTCCAGTCGCCGAGGAAGGGCGCCGCTTCGGCGGCGGTCGCCGGCACGTTCGCCGGGGTGGACTGGGCCGAGACGACGGCGGGGGCGGCGACGACCGCGCCCGTCATCAACCCGGCAATCAGCAACGTGGACACGACGGCGACGCGACTCATGGGGCCTCCTGCTCATCGCGACGCGGGTCGCGCGGTCGGCATGGTACGCCGCGGGCTGCGACGGCCGCAAGCACCGGCGGCATTTCGCGTGATATAAGCCCTAGTTCGATGACACAACTTTCGCGTCGCGAGTTCGCGACCCTGGCGGCTGCCGCCGCGGCCGCGCCGTTCGCGATCGGCCAGACCCCGTCGGCAGCGGCCGCGCTGACGGCGAAGGAACTGGTCGATCGCATCACCGCCGCGGATCGGCGTGCCGTGGAAGGCCGAGACCGTCGACGGCCTCAAGATCGGCGATCCCTCGACGGTGGTGACCGGCATCGTCACGACGGCCATGGCGTCGCTCGCGGTGCTGCAGCAGGCCGTCGCGGCCGGCGCCAACGTCGTCGTCTCGAGCCAGCCGACGTTCTACGCCAAGGCCGACGCGCGCACGCCCCCGGTGCCGCGCGGCCCGGGCGGTGGACCGCCGGGCGGACCGCCCCCGGCGACCCCGCCTCCTCCGCCTGCTGCGGCGCCGCCCGACCCGGTGTTCGCGGCCAAGAACGCGTTCATCGACACGCACAAGCTCGTCGTCGTGCGTCTCTACGACCACTGGAAACTGCGCGAGCCCGATCCGCAGGCCGTCGGCCTGGCCCAGGCCATGGGCTGGACGAAGCATCAGGCGGGCGCCGATCCGCGGCGCTACGACATCCCGCCGACGACCGTCGACGGCGCTGGTCGCGGCGCTCGGCAAGAGCCTCCGCGTCAACGGCGGCCTGCGCATCGTCGGCGATCCGCAGACGAGCGTGCGCCGGATCGGCCTGCTGCCCGGCTCGACGCCGATCCAGGCGTCGCTGACAGATGCTGCCCGAGGTCGACGCCATCGTGGCCGGCGAAGTCCGCGAGTGGGAATCGGTCGAGTACGCGCGCGACCTGGTCGCTGCCGGCCGCAAGAAGGCGCTGATCCTCATCGGCCGCGTGCTCTCCGAAGATCCGGGCATGCGGGTCTGCGCCGACTGGCTCGAAGACCGTGGCGCCGGGCGTGCCGGTGCGACACATCGCCGTCGGCGATCTGTACTGGAGACCGACCGCATGAAGGCCGGAGAGATCGTCGATCGCATCAAGAAGCACCTGGGCGCGCCGTGGCGTGACGCCACCTATCGCGACACGTTCAAGACGGGCTCGGCCGACACCGAGGTCACCGGCATCGCGACGACGTGCTTCGTGACGCTGGACGTGATCCGCAAGGCGGCCGCCGCCAGGCTGAACATGATCATCCCGCACGAAGACACCTTCTGGAACGACCGCGACGATCAGGCGGTGGTCGCCGAGGACGCCGTCTACAAGGAGAAGCTGGCGCTGCTGACCAAGCACGACATCGTGGTGTTCCGCATCCACGATCACATGCACGCGCAGCGGCCGGACTTCACCTACGTCGGATCGGCGCGCGCCATCGGCCTCGATCCGAAGCACGAGGATCCGCCGGGGTCGCATCGCTTCGTCCTGCCCGAGACGACGCTGGGCGCGCTGGCCGCCGACGTCAAGCGCCGCAGTGGGGCGCGCGCGCTGCGCGTGGTCGGCGATCCCAAGGCCAAGGTGAGCCGCATCCGCCTCGGCGTCGGCTATGCCTCGCCGCCGATCAACGGCGCCGACATCGACGTCCTGATCAGCGGCGAGCAGCAGGAGAGCGACGGCACCTTCGACAGCCAGCCCTACGCCCTCGACGCCGTCGCCGCCGGCGTCGCCAAGGGAATCATCCTGCTCGGCCACACCATCTCGGAAGAGGCCGGGATGCTGGAGATGGCCGCCTGGATCAAGGGGTTCGTCCCGGAGGTTCCCGTGCAGCTGGTGAAGGCGGACGAGCCGATGTGGAGCCCGCCGGGCCGGTAGGACGGCGATCGGGATTGGCGGCACCGCCGAGCTCATCGGCGCCGCCTTGGCGCGGTGCTTGCTAGAAGAGCACGCCGAGGAGGATGGAGCCATGGCCGACGACATGATGGTGCGCTGCCCGTCCTGCAGCACGATCAACCGCGTTCCAACCAGTCAGATCGGAGCGGGCCAGAAGGCGATCTGCGGGCGCTGTAAGACCTCGCTCCCGACCGACGCTGCGCCGGTGACGGTCACCGACGCGACCTTTGCGGCCGACGTCGAGCGCGCCGCTCTTCCCGTGCTCGTCGACATGTGGGCGCCGTGGTGCGGCCCGTGCCGGATGATCGCGCCGGCCCTCGACGACCCTGGCCGTCGAGATGGCCGGCCGCGTCCGCATCGCCAAGATGAACGTCGACGACAACCCGGCGACCTCGAGCCGCTTCGGCGTCCGCAGCATCCCGACGCTGCTGGTGTTCAAGGACGGGCGCGAGGTGGACCGCATCGTCGGCGTGCAGTCCAAGGCGGCAATCGCCGCCCGGCTGCAGCCGTTCCTGGCGCCCGCGGCGAGTCCCGCGCGCTGCTGATCCGCCACACGGGAAGCCGCGTCAACCACACGTAGTCGCCGAACTCGTGCGTCGAGCCACGCGTCCAGCTCGCGCGAGACGGCGCCCAGCACTCGTCGGCCTGAACGCGCGCAGCAACTCGTAGTGACTCGTGCCGGGCTCGTGCGTGCCCGAGAGGATGGCGTCGGCGACGCGCAGCGCGCGTCTTCGATCCGAGACGCCCGGTCGCGACGCCGTCTCCGGCCCGGACGCTCCGCCGGGCAGCGCGGCGTGCTCGAGGCCCGCACCACCGTCGTGCCGATGGCGACGACCCGGCCGCCGGCGAGGCGGGCCGCATCGATCGCCTCGCGGTTGGCCCGGAATCCGGTACGGCTCGTCGAACGGCGCCGCGCGTCGAGCGCGGCGTCGCCCGTCGACGAGATGCCGGCGGCGTGGGTCAGCTCGCGAACGCGGCGCCGCGATCGCGCACCCGCTGCACCATCGCCCAGTCGAAGACGAAGCCGGCCGACGGCGGCTCGAACGCCGCCGGCGCCTGGCGCAGCCGCGTCCACGTCGACGACAGCGCCAGCGGCTGCGGCACGTCGGCGTCACTGGATCGGGCGCCCGTGCCGGCGATCGTCGCCCCACACGTCCTCGAGCGGTCCCGGCGAACGCGATCTCCACCAGTCGCGGATGCCCAGGACGCGCTCGACGATGGCGTCGAGGGGGCCGAGCCGCAGCCGATCACGGCCTGCGCCGCGGCGGCAGCGGGCGATGCTCGGTCGGCGTGCGATGGTCGCCGTCCCCGAAGAGACGGCGACGAAGCGCCGCGTGTCGGGGCGCGGTCAGCGATCGGCGTCCGGCCAGCCGCACCTCGATGGTCGTGCCGGTGCGCCGGCGTGCCGGCCAGGCTCGCCGGCAGCGTCGCGGCGTCGTTGGCGACGACGACGTCGCCGGCACGGCGAGCAGGCTCGGCAGGTCACGCGCGGTGCCGATGGTGCAGGCGCAGTCGGCCGTCGACGATCAACAGGCGTGCGGCCCGGTCCGCGGCGCAGCGCCGCGGTCATCGCGTCCCCGACAGGCCCGCGCTCGACCGTTCGCGGGGGCCGCGGACTGCGCCGGACGCGCGGCCTCGATCAGTCGGCGAGCTCGACGGCGGCCTGCCGGGCCGCTTCAGCGTCGAACATCGGCATCCGGCACGGCGGCGGCGTGAAGCGGCGTGTCCATGTCGCCGGGATCGACGGCGACGACGTCGATGCCGAGACCGAACAGCTCGGCGCGCCAGATGTGCGACAGGTGCGCAGCGCCGCCTTGCTCGGCCGTCAGGCGCCCCACTGCGGATAGCGGTCTCGGCGGCGTCGCTCGAGATGTTGACGACGAGCGACGTCCGCGCCGCCCGTGCCGACGCGGCCAGCGCCCCGAGCAGCGCCTTGGTCAGGCGGAAGGGACCGACCACGTTCGTCGCCAGCGCCGCTTCGAGATCCTCGCACTCGGTGTCGGCCAGCGGCACGAGCGGCACCGGGCCGAGCGACGACGCGTTGTTGACGAGCACGTCGAGGCCGCGAGCGCGGAGGTGATCTGCAGGCGATCGGGTCGATGTCGTCCTTGCGCGCGACGTCCCCGACGATGCCGGAGGCGCCGTGGACCTTGGCGGCGACGGCGTGGACGAGGCTCGCCGTCCGCGCCACGAACGCGACGGCGGCGCCGCGGCGAGCGCTCGTGCACGAGCGCGAGCCCGAGTCCGGACGTGCCGCCGGTGATGGCGACGCGTCGACCGGACAGAGTTGAAGCGAATCATGACGCCTCCTGGCGCCGGGGAACCGACGCCCTCCAGCTAACGTTCAAGTTCACTTCAAGTCAAGCCTCGCGTCGGCCTCCGATCCGCGCCCCGTCCGGCGTTGACGCCGGCGCGCCGCGGACCGAGAATCGGCGCGTGCCCTCTCCCCTGCCGCTCCTGGGCGTGTGTGCCGGGGCGCTGGCTGGCCTGGCGTCGCTGACGCCGCCGGCCGGGCAGCTTCCGCCGCTCCGCGCCCCGGCCGCCCGTGCCGCCGTCGCGGCGCTCGCCCCCGGCAAGCTGCTGGTCGCCGCGCGCCGGCTGCCGGATCCGAACTTTGCCAACGCGGTCGTCCTGCTGGCCGACGTCAACAAGGACGGCGCGGTCGGCCTGGTCCTCAACCGGCGCAGCAGCGTGACGCTGGCGCGCGTCTTCCCGCAGCTCGTGCCGACGATGGCAACGGCCAGCCATGCCTTCCTCGGCGGGCCGGTCGACACGACGCGGACCATGGCGCTCGTCCGCGCGGTGCCAGCGCCGACGGGAGCGCGTCTCATCGTCGATGGTGTGCACCTGGCCACCGCGCGCGAGGCGGTGGAGGCCGCCGTCGCAGCGGGGACGGCGGCGGCACGCCTGCGCGTCTATCTCGGCTACGCCGGCTGGGGGGCGGGCCAGCTCGAGGCGGAAACGGCGCAGGGCGTCTGGCACGTCCTCGAGGCCGACGCCGACATCGTGTTCGACGCCGAACCGTCGTCCACCTGGCAGCGACAGATCGCCCGCACCGAGCTGATTCAGGCGACCGGCGGCCCTCAGCCGGGGCGGACGACGATTCCGGCGATCGCGTGCGGCGGCGATCGCCCAGCTGCGGCGACAGCCGGGGGACCAGCTCGCGCCAGTCGTGTGCCGCCGCATCCTCCTGGGACATCCGGCGGAACCGCGGCGACGGCGCCTGGATGGCATCGGCCCACTCCGGCCTCGGCTGTCCGTCCGCGTCGACCGCGGTCACCGTGAAGCCGGCGCCATCCTTGTAGATCGCGGCCAGCCCGACGCCGCGCTGCCCCGGAACCCGCAGCTCGAGCCGGGCGACGCGGCCCTTGGGATCCTCGTCGAAGTGCGCCAGCAGCCCCTCGACCAGCGCATGACCGGAGGCGAAGAAGTCGATCGTCTCGTCCTCGACGGCGTATTCGCGATCGAAGGCGCCGATGAACGACGCGCCGCCCGGCACGCCGGGCAGGCTGTCGACGAGCGCTTCGTTGCCGAACTCGATGGCGTAGGCCTGGCGGCCGCGTACCTGCTCGACGCGAAAGCCGAGGCGGGCCGCCGCGTTGACGACGACGCGCTCCATCAAGGCGTCGAGCCCGGCCGGGACGCGGGCCAGGATCGCCGGTCCCAGCGCGGCTCGATACGGCTCGCGGTGCAGCGGCTGATACGCCGCCTCGTGGATGCGCGTGCGCGCCGCCTGCGCGCCGGCGATGAGCGTCTCGATCCGCGCCTCGGACAGCGAGGCCTCGGCGTCGAGCGCGGCCTGCTCCAGGGCGCCCTCGATGTGCCCGAGCTGCGGCTCGAGGCCGGCGATCGGCTCGCGGAACAGGCCGAGCCGCTCGAACAGCCGGACCACGTCGGCGCCGATCCCCGAGGCCGGGCGGAAGTAGACGATCTCGACCGGGATGCGCCGGCCGATGCGATCGAGGCGGCCGATCCGCTGCTCGATGGTCGCCGGCCGCCACGGCAGGTCGTAGAGCACCAGCCGATGGCAGAACTCGAAGTTGCGGCCCTCGCCGCCGGCTTCCGTCGACACCAGGATGCTCGGCCCGTCGGCCTCGCGGAACCGCGCCACCTCGGTGTCGCGGCGCACCGCCGACAGTTCCTCGTGGAAGACGCCGGTGGCGAGCTGGGCGCGGGCGCTCAGCGCATCGCGCAGCATCTCCAGCGTCTCGCGGTGGGCGACGAAGACCAGCGTCTTCTCGCCGTTCTGCCGCCAGCGTCCGGCCTCGGTCACGAGCCAGTCGAGGCGCGGATCGGTGCGGTCCATCGCCTCGGCCTGCTCCCGCAGGTCGGTTTCGTCCGGGCCGAGCACCGCCTTCAGGGCGGCGCCGGAGGCCAGGGTCCGGCGGAATCGATCGACCGCGCGGCGGCGCGCCAGCGGATCGAGGGACGCGCCCTCGGCCTTCGCGTCGCGGAGCCGGCGCACCTGCGCCTCGGCCACGTCGTGCAGGTCGCCTCCCGCCGGCAGATCGACCGGCGCCGGCGCGCGCGGCGGCAGGCCGCCGATGTCGACGCGGCGGGTCGAGCTGGTGCACGGCGGCAGCGGCACGCCGGAGGCGAGCCGGGCCTCGACGTCGAGCGGCTCGGGAAACTCGTCCGGCCGCAGCAGCTGGAGCAGGCGGAAGAAGCCGTGCGCGTCGTCCTCGAGCGGCGTCGCGCTGAGCAGCAGCACGTGGCGGCCGAGCGCGGCGATCGGCGCGATCGCCCGATAGTTCGGCTCGCCGGGGTGGCCGGCCGGGCGCCGCAGACGCTGCGCTTCGTCGACGACGAGCAGGTCGATGCCGGCCGCGACGGCCTGTGTCGGTCAGCTCCGGCCGCTGCACCAGCGTCTCGAGCGCGACCACCGCGCGGCGATGGACGTCGAACGGGTTGAAGCCGGCGCCGAAGTCGCGGGCGACGTCGGCTCAGGCGCGGCGGATCGAGCAGCGTGAAGACCTGGTGGTACTTGCGCCACAGCTCGCCGAGCCACTGCACCGTCAGCGCCTCCGGCGCCACGACCAGGCAGCGCTCGATCTGCTGGGTGTGCAGCAGCCGGTTCATGATCAGCGCCGCTTCGATGGTCTTGCCCAGGCCGACCTCGTCGGCGAGCAGCCAGCGCACCGGCAGGCGGGCCGTCGCGCGCTCGGCGACGTGGAGCTGGTGCGGGAACAGCCGCACGCGCCCGCCGAGGAACGAGCCGAGGCCGTCCGCTTCGCGCGTCGCGAGCAGGTGCAGGATGTCGAGCCGGGTGAGGAAGTCCTCGGTCTCGTCGACGTCGCCGGCCGCCAGGCGCTCGACCGGCGATCGATCGCGGCCGCGGAGCGGCGCCCCGCCGGGGACGAGCGCGTCGCTGGTCGCGGCCAGCCGCAGCGTGCGTGCCGTCGGCCGGAAAACGGACGACGAGCACGCGCCCGTCGATGGCGGTGACGGTGCCGGTGCCGAGCTCGGCGTTGAAGCGGTGGGTCAGGTGGTCCCCGACGGACCAGGTATGCACGCCCCTGATTCTACAGAGTCGCGCGAGGCCGCGTCCGCCGGAGGCTGGTTCCTCTAGCGGAGGGACGCGATCGCCTTGGCGATGATCCCGTTCGCGACACGGAGCGCGGCCTTGGCGTCGTCGGCCGATCGGCCGGTCCGCAGCAGCACGATCGCCGCCGGCAGGTCGTAGTCGCTCGACTCGAGCGCCGCTTCGGCCGCGGCCGCGTCGACGCCGGCTTCGGCCGAGACGATGCGGATGGAGCGCGCCTGCAGCTTGCTGTTGCGGGCGCGCATGTTGGTCATGCGGTTGCCGGTGACGTAGCCGAGCCGGATCATCGTCATCGTCGACAGCATGTTGAGCACCAGCTTCTGCGCGGTGCCGGCCTTCATGCGCGTCGACCCGGCCAGCACCTCCGGTCCGACGACCGGCACGATGGCGACGTCGACGGCCCGGGTGATCTCGGAGTCCGGCACGCAGGTGACCGCCACCGTGAACGCGCCGAGGGCCTTGGCGTGGGTGACCGCGCCGATGGTGTAGGGGGTCCGGCCCGAGGCGGCGATGCCGACGACGGCGTCGCGCCCGCTGACGCCCCGTCCGTCCAGATCGCGACGGCCCGCCTCGCGATCGTCCTCGGACGCTTCGACCGCCTTGTAGCAGGCGTCGTAGCCGCCGGCGATCAGTCCCTGCACCAGGTCCGGCGACACGCCGAACGTCGGGGGACACTCGGAGGCGTCGAGGACGCCGAGGCGGCCCGACGTCCCGGTGCCGACGTGGATCAGGCGCCCACCCTGCTCGAGCTGGGCGACGATGCCCTCGATGGCGCGGACGACGTCGGGGAGCGTCTGCTTGACGGCCTCGGCCACGCGGGCGTCTTCGTCGTTGATCAGCGCCACGGCATCGGCGATCGACATCGACGCGATGGCCCGCGATCGGGGATTCTCCTGCTCGGTGACGGGGAGGCTGGCGGGATCGGCGGTCATGCGGCGGAGCGTACCGCCCCCCGCGCACCCGGTCAACGCGCGAGCGCGCCTACTCGGCCCGCAGCGCCTGGATCGGCTCGATCCGCGTCACCCGGCGCGTCGGCAGGTAGCTGGCCGTCGCGGCGGCCGCCAGCAACCCGACCGCCACGACCGCGTAGGTCAGCGGATCGACCGGCTTGACCTCGAACAGCAGCGTCGACATCAGGTAAGAGAGCGGCACGGCGGCGGCGAGGCCGGCCGCGGCCCCGATGCCGCCCCACAGCAGCCCGTTGCGCACGAACATCAACCGCACGGTTTCCTGCCGGGCGCCGAGGGCCATGCGGATGCCGATCTCGCGGGTCCGCTGCGACACCGTGTAGGAGATGACGGCGTAGATGCCGACCGCCGCCAGCAGCAGCGCCATGCCGCCGCTGATGGCGAGCAGCGTCAGGGTGAAGACGGTGCGCGCCATCGAGCGCTCGTAGTTCTCCTGCATGGTGCGCACCTGCGTGATCGGCAGCCCAGCCGCGACCGAGGCGACGGCCCGGCGGATCTCGGTGGCGAAGGCGTCGGTGCCGGCGCGCGGGCTGCGGATCACGAACGACGCGGCACGCTGCGACCGCAGCTGCCAGTAGACCGTCGACGGGGCCGGCTTGTCGACGCCGTCGGCGCGGACGTCGGCGGCGACGCCGACGATCTCGCTCCACTTGTCGTTCGGGTTCGAGCGGATCTGCTTGCCGATCGCGGCCGCCGCCGAGCCCCAGTACTCGCGGGCGAAGTTGTCGCTGATGACGATCACCTGGCGGCCTTCGTGGATGTCGGTCCAGGTGTACTCGCGGCCGGCCAGCATGGGCGTGCCCAGCGTCTTGAAGGCGCCGGGCCCCATCCGGACGAAGCGGCGCAGCGGCGGGATCGTGTCAGCCGCGTAGGCCTTGTCGCTGGCCGCAATCGGATCCTGTGACGAGAAGCCCGTCATCGGGAGGCCGTTGGTCAGGCTCACGCTGGCGACGCCCGGCAGGCTGGCGAGCCGGTCGACGAGCGCCTGCTGCGTCACCAGGACCTTGGCGTCGTCCTTCGCCACGTCGCCCGAGATTGCGACGCGGAGGGTCTGCAGCGTTTCCGGCGACGTGAAGCCCGGCTGCACCCGCCGCATCGACTGGACGGTGCGGATCATCAGCCCGGAGCCGATCAGGAGGACGAGCGCCAGCGCGACCTGGACGACGGTCAGCGTGTTGCGCGTCAGGTTGCGGTCGCGGCCGGCGCTGGCGTTGCGGCCGCCGGATCGCAGCGCCTCGGCGAGGCGGACCCGGCCGCGCTTCAGCACGGGAATCGATCCGAAGAGGAGGCCGGCGCCGAGCGACAGGAGCAGCGTGAACGCCAGGGCCGTGCCGTCGACCCCGATCAGCTCGGCGCGCGGCAGGCCGGCCGGCATCACGTCGAGGACCAGGCGCAGCGTCGCCGCGGCCAGGCCGAGGCCGGCAAGCCCGCCGAGCAGCGCGAGCAGCAGGCTCTCGACCAGCAGCTCGCGGGCGATGCGGCCGCGGCCGGCGCCGATGGCGGCGCGAACCGCGAGCTCCTGCGCCCGCCCTTCCGTCCGCACCAGCAGCAGGTTGGCGACGTTGGCGCAGGCGATCAGCAGCACGATGCCGATCGTCGCCATCACCACCCAGAGGCTCTTGCCGGTGTCGCCGACGACGTCGTCGATGAGGGGACGGACGTTCGGCGCGAGCCGCGCGTCCTCCATCATCTTGAGGCTCATCCCGGGCGGCGGCGGCAACGTACGTCAGCGCGATGCGGATCATGCGGGCGACGTCGGCGTCGACCGCCTTGACGTCGACGCCAGGCTTCATCCGCCCGATGGCCCGGAAGTTGTAGCCGGCGAGGCGGACCTTGGCCCGATCGATGCGGATCGGCAGCACCAGATCGTGCGGCATGTCCATGAACCAGAAGCCGGCCGGGAGCACGCCGATGATCTCGCGCGGCGTGCCGTCGACCGTGAGCGGACGGCCGATGACGCCGCGATCGCCGCCGAAGCGACGCTGCCAGTAGCCGTAGCTGAGCATCACCACTTCGGTGCCGGCCGGCTCGTCGTCGCGACCGGCGAAGGGACGGCCGAGCATCGGCTGGACGCCGACCGTCGGCAGCAGCCGGTGCGTGGCGCTGATCGCGTCGACGCGCTCAGGATCGCCGAGGCCGGTCACCGTGAAGGCGTTGCCGGTGTAGATCGCGACGTCGCTCAGCGTCCGCGTGTGCTCGCGGTAGGTGACGTAGTCGGCGATCGAGGCATTGAGATCCGCGATGTTGACGCCGGGCGCGGTCTGCCACAGGCCGACCAGGCGGTCGGGTTCGGCAAACGGCAGCGGCTTGAGGAGGACGCTGTTGACGACGCTGAAGATGGCGGTGTTGGCACCGATGCCGAGCGCCAGCGTCAGCAGCGTGGCCAGCGTGAACATCGGCGTCCGGGCCAGGCGGCGAGCGGCGTAACGGACGTCGCGGATCAGGTCGAACATCGGTGCTCCCCCTGACCGAGATACTACGAGAGCGATGCGCGTCGGTTCGCGGTTTCTGGCGATCCGCGCGGATCGGAGTGTTCAGAATGGTCGGAATCGCGCACGGCGCACCCTTGTGGGAGCCAGATGGCGGGTGGACCTCGGCCGTGTCGCGGACGGCCCTCACGTGCCGCACCCGGCACCACCCCCGGTAAGCAGGCGTCGCGGCCGGCGAGTATGACGAGAGAGTTCAGTACCGCGGCGGCCTGGCGCCGACCCGCGATCGAGGTAGTTTTCGATGAAAAAGACAGCGACGCTCGCGGCGCTGCTGGCCACCGTCTCGGTGGCCGGCCTGCGCGCCGCCGATTGGCCGGCGATTTACGGACCGAAGCGGGACGGCACCTCCGAACAGAAGGGATTGCTGCGCACCTGGCCCGCCGGCGGCCCGAAGCTGCTGTGGACCGTCGACGTCGGTCCTGGCTTCGGCGGCGCCGCGATCAGCGGCGGCAAGGCCTACCTGCTCGATCGTGACGAGAAGGTCGGCGACAAGCTGCGCGTCTTCGACGTCGCCAGCGGCAAGGAGCTTTGGAGCTTCGCCTACGCTGCCCCGGGCACGTTCATGTTCCCGGGCTCGCGGACGACGCCGACGGTCGACGGCGACCGTGTCTACACCAGCGGACCGCTCGGCGATCTCTACTGCCTCAGCACGACGTCGCAGAAGCCGGTCTGGCAGAAGAACATCTGGAAGGAATTCGGCGGCGGCGAGCTGCCGCGCTGGGCCGTCGTCCAGCATCCGCTGGTCTACGGCAACCTGCTCATCGTCGCGCCGCAGACGGCCCAGGCCGGCGTGGTCGCCTACGACAAGCTGACCGGGGCGCTGAAGTGGAAGTCGGCGGCGATCCCGGGCACGCCCGGCTACGTGAGCCCGGCCATCGTGAAGATCGCCGGCGCCGATCAGCTCGTCATGGTCACCGCCAGCGTCGGCCGCGGCCGCAACGCGCGCGACGGCAGCGTCGCCGGCCTCGATCCGGCCGACGGCAAGGTACTGTGGACCTATCAGGGCTGGCAGAACCCGATCCCGGTGCCGCAGCCGGTGGACGCCGGCCAGGGTCGCCTGCTCATCACCGGCGGCTACGGCGCCGGCACCGTGATGATCAAGGTCGACAAGAAGGCCGACGGCACCTTCGGCGTGACCGAGTTGTCCCGGAACGCCGACTTCGGCTCGCACACGCAGCCGCCGATCCTCTTCAAGGATCACTTCTACTCGCACGACACGGTCAACGAAAAGAGCGACGGGCTGGTCGTGAAGGGCCTGGACACGCAGGTGAAGTGGAAGACCGACACGACGCCGCCGTTCACGCGCGGCGGCGACGATCCTCGCCGACAACCTGCTGATCGCCACCGACGGCAGCACCAAGCTCTATCTGCTCGAGCCGAACCCGACCGGGTTCAAGCCGCTGGCCAGCGCCGAGATCCTCGAGGCCGGCGACAACTGGGCGCCGCTCGCGCTCGCCGACGGCCGGCTGATCGTCCGCGGCCAGAAGCAGATGAAGGCGTTCCAGGTCGCGCAGTAACGGCGATGGCGCCCCGCGCGGGCGCTCGATAACGCCGACGCTGCCGCTCACGAGGTGCCTTTGGGGAGGCGCACCGCCAACGGGGCGCCTCACCTGACAACGTCCGGACGATCCGAGCGTGTGCCGGTTCCGGCAAGCGAGCCCGTCTTCAGAACTTGAAGAGGTCGTCGAAGGCCTGACGCGCGTCGCCGCCCGAACTGGCGGCCGGCGTCGAGCCCGTTCGGCGCTCGACCGTCGTGCGGGCCGCGAACAGGGTGCAGACGTTGCGCACGTCCTTGGGGCTGACGCGAGCGGGGATCGGCTGCGTGCACTCGAAGGTCGAGCCCGGGTCGAACGAGTCGCACTGGACGCAGCTGTGCAGGTCCACGCCGCACTGCTGGCACTGATCGGCCAGGCCGAAGGCCGCCTCTTGCAGGCGGCCGCAGCGCCCGCACCGGAAGACGTCGTGCGACGACATCAGGTTGGGCGTCCGCGGGCCGTCCCGTTCCTCGCGAGGCGGGCGCGGCGTCTGTGGCTTCGGGCGGTCGCGTTCGTCGTCGCGATAGCCGTGCTGCCGGTACTTGGGTCCGTCGCTCATGGCGCCTCCGCTACCCATCCTACCGCCGAGTCGCGCCAGCCGACGGTGGAACCGGCGGCGGCGCACGCTATGGTAGTCGGGCGATGACGCCCGTCTGGCCGACTGCGCTCGGGTTGCTGACCGTGCTCGTCCTGCTGCCAGGGGCGCCGGCAACCGACGTGGTCCTCACCGGCCGGATGCACCACCTGCGGCTCGGCGCCGCTCGCGAATGGAGCGACTTCCCCGCCGAGGCCGAGGGGCCGGCGCTGGTCCTCCGCTTCGACGCGACCGCCAACGCCGCCGAGCGGACGTTGCGCCTGCGCCATCGGGACGTGAAAGCGTCCTGGCGGGTCCGCATCAACGGCGCCGAGATCGCGCGCCTGCCGGCGGACGAAGCGGACACCATCGGCTATTGGGCGATCCCGCCGGGCACGCTGACGTCCGGCCGCAACGAACTGCGGATCGATGGCGCCGCCGACGCGTCGGACGACGTCCTGATCGGCGAGATCCGGCTGATCGATCGACCGCGGCGCGAGCTGCTCTCGGAGGCGACGATCGCGGTCGCGGTGGACGAGGCGCCGACCGGGCGTCCCATCCCGAGCCGCCTCACGGTGACCGACGAGCACGGGGCGCTCGTGACGCTGGGCAACGTCAGCGACGGCACGCAGGCGGTCCGGCCGGGCGTGGTCTACAGCCGCTACTGGCGCCGTGCGGCTGGCGCTGCCGGCCGGCCGTTACGTGATCCATGCCGGACGCGGCTTCGAGTACGGCGTCGATCGCGCGGCGGTGGTCGTCGCCCGCGGGCAGACGGTGTCGCGCCGGCTCACCATCCGCCGCGAAGTGGACACGCGCGGTTGGGCGGCCATGGACACGCACGTCCACACCGGGACGTTCGCGCGGCACGGCGACGCGTCGATCGACGAGCGCATGCTCACGCTGGCCGGCGAGGGCATCGAGCTGCCGGTCTCGACCGAGCACAACAGCCGCGTCGACTTCGAGGCGCGGGCCGTCGCGGCCGGCGTCCGCGGCCGCTTCACGCCGATCCTGGGCACCGAGGTCACGACGCCGACGCTCGGCCACTTCAACGTCTTTCCCACGCCGCCGGACAGGTCCGACGTCGATCATCGGGCGGCCGACTGGACCAGCCTGGGCCAGTCGATCGCCGCCCTGGCGCCGGGCGCCATCGTCGTGCTGAATCACGGGCGCGACGTCCACGGCGGCTTCCGGCCGCTCGGACCGACCCGCCACATCGGCATCGCCGGCGAGGATCTCGACGGCTGGACGTCGCCCGCCAACGCCATGGAGATCGTGAACTCCGGCGCCGTCATGAGCGATGCCCTGGCGCTGACGCGGGACTGGATGGGCCTGCTCAATCGCGGCCGGCGGCTGACGCCGGTCGGGTCCAGCGATTCGCACGACGTCGCGCGCTACATCGTCGGCCAGGGCCGCACCTACGTCCGCTGCGACGACGGCCGCGTCGACGCCATCGACCGCGCCTGCGTCGTCGACAGCGTTCGGCGCGGCCGGGTGATGGTCAGCTACGGCCTGCTGGCGGAGATCGACGTGGACGGACAGGGCCCTGGCGATGTCGCGCCGCCGCGGCGCGAGCTCGACGTGCGGATCCGCGTCGCGGGGCCGAGCTGGACGCGCGCGCAGCGCGTCGCGCTCTACGCCAACGGCGCGCTGGTCCGCGAGGAAGCCATCGCCACCGGCACGCGTGCCGGCGTGAAGTGGGAGGGCCGCTGGCGGCTGCCGGCGCCGTCACACGACGTGCACCTGGTGGCCGTGGCGACGGGGCCGGGCGTCACCGCGCCGTACTGGCCGACCGCGAAGCCGTACCAGCCGACGTCGCCCGACTTCACGCCCTACGTCCTCGGCGTCAGCGGCGCCGTGTTCGTCGACGCGGACGGCAGCGGCGCGTTCGACAGCGCGCTGGCCTACGCGCAGCGGGAGACCGACTCGGCGACCGACCCGCGTCAGCTGGCGGAGCGCCTCGGCCGGTACGACATCGCGGTCGCGACGCAGGCCGCCAGCCTGCTCCGCGCCCGCGATCCCGCCGCGCTTCGACGCCACCATGCGCGCGATGCTCGCCGTCGCGCGGCCGCACGTCGCGAGCGGACTGCGGGCGTATCTGGACGCGTGGCGCGCCAGCGGCCGATGACGTCCTAGTGTCCCGAATCAGAAGTTCGCTGAAATATTCCGGGCGGGGCATCCCGCCTCGCGGCGTTGCTCATCGCTCACTTATCCCCGATAAACTCGCTCTTCGCGCCTTGCGATCCGGGCGCCGCGCCCGGAATCTTTGTCACCGAACTTCTGATTCGGGACACTAGGCGGACGCGGACACCGGCGCGGGCTGCCGGGCGTCGGCGTCCCGCGCCGCGAACGCCGCCGCCGCCGTCAGGCCGCCGAGCACGTACCACGCGATGGTCATCAGCTGCGTGCTGGGGAGGTGCGCGTTCGGCGGATCGCCGAGACCGAGCGGCTTGGGCAGCATGACCGCGCCCAACCCGGCCAGGAGGCCCAGGGCAAGGCCTCGAGCCCAGACCGACTCGCGGCTGCCCACGCCGACGAGCGCGTAATACGCCGAGTTGGCGACCATGTCGCCGGCCAGCGCCTGTCGGGCCAGCGTCCGGTCGCTGCCCGGGCCGACGCCGAGCTGGCGATAGGCGCCCCGGAGCGCCCGCATGCCCAGAACATCCATCCGGGGTGCGTCGGGCGTCACGGCCCGCGCCACCTGGTGTGCCAGCGTCAAGGCGCCGGCACCAGCCACGCCGGCCATCATCGAACAGGTCTTTCGATCCATCGTCCCTCCTGGTGTCGACGGCTCAGCCGCATTCGCACGGCGCCCGCAGCGATCTGCCAATGCAACGTCGATACCGGGACGAAGCCGCCAGCTCAGCGCGGCCGGCCGAACGCCTTGCCGAAGAAGCTGTCCGGACGCCAGGCCGGCGCCTCGGCGCTGGTGGCGATGAGATGGCCGAGCGCGATGTTGGCGCGCGTGAACTGCTCCAGCGCGCCCGTGTGCAGCGGCAGGCGGAGATCGTCCGACGGCTGGTGATAGTGCTTGGTGAGGAACTCGCGGAACTTCGCCGGACCATCCGTCTGCGGATCGCTCGACGAGAAGCCCGGCACGAGGAACACCGCCGGCACGCCCTTGCGGACGAAGGAATACTGATCGCTGCGCACGAACAGCGTCTGCTCGGGCATCGGATCGGGGATCAGCGTGAGGCCGACCTGGGCTGGCCGCGCGCGTGGCGACGTCGCCCAGGGTCGAATGCTCGGCACCGAACGCGATGACGGTGTCGATCGGGAACAGCAGCAGCGGCATGTCCATGTTGACGTTGGCGATCGGGCCGGCCTACCGCGGCTGGCGGATTGGCGGCGAAGTAGTCCGAGCCGACCAGGCCCTTCTCCTCCGCCGTCACGAAGGCGAAGACGATCGAGCGCGCCGGTCGCTCGCGGAGACCGGACAGGACGCGAGCCGTTTCGAGGAGCGCGCCGACGCCGAGGGCGTTGTCATAGGCGCCGTTGTAGATCGTGTCGCCCTCCACGGCGCTGCCGATGCCGACGTGATCGAGATGCGCCGAGTAGACCACGGCCGTCTTGCCCAGCGTCGCGTCGGCACCCGGGAGCCTCGCCACCACGTTGGCGCTCGAGAACCGACGGTGCGTGCTGCGGCTGGTCAGCGTGGCGACGCCCGGCAGATCGAAGCCCTTCGGCGCGCCCTTCTCGGCTTCGGCGAGCACGGTGTCGAGGCGCGACCGGCGATCCCTCGAACAGCGTCGCGGCCCCCGCCGAACTGAGCATCGCCGCGCCCTGGATGCCCTCCGGGACGTCCGCGGGGACGCCGCCGCGGGTCAGCCACGCCACGGCGGCGGTGTCGAGGTTGACGAGCATTCGCGCCCACGGCGTGACGCGTTCGTCCTCGCGTGTGCGGACGACGATCACCCCGACGGCGCCCTTGGCCGCAGCGAGCTCGGCCTTGCGGCGGCGCGACGCGTGGTGGGCCCGCTGCTCGCTCGGAAACCGGCTCGGCGCATTGGAGAGGAGCACGACCACCTTGCCGCGCACGTCGCGGCCGGCGTAGTCGTCGTGCGACAGCTCGGGAGCCGAGACGCCGAAGCCGGCGAAGACCATCGGGCGCCTCGGCCCGCGCCGTCGTGCGCAGCAGGTCGCCGCCCATCAGGAAGTCGTCACGGAACGCCAGCACCCGCGGCGCGCCGGACGGCGGACGGATGGCCAGCGTGCCCTCGTCCAGCTTGCTCTCGAGCAGCGGCACCGTCTGCAGAAACGTGCCGTCGTCGCCGGCTGGCTGGAGGCCCAGCGCGGCGAGCTGCGCCGCGACGTAGCGGGCGGCGAGATCGTAGCCCCGGGTGCCGGCGGCGCGGCCTTCGAGCAGATCGTCGGCCAGGAAGGTCATGTGGGCCCGCACGGCGGCGACGCTGACGTCCGGCTTCGACTGTGCCGATCCGCCAGCAGACGCGAAGACCCCGAGGACCACACACCACGCCAGCGTCCGGGCTGCTCGCCGCACCTGTCCGATCATGGTTTGCAGCCTATCGCATCCCCAGGCCTGGGCCGGGCGCTGCTATCCCAGCGCCGTCCCGCAGCGATGACAGAACCGCGCGTCACTCAACGGCACCGCCGAGCCACACGACGGACAGAACCGCTGCGGATCGACGGCGGACAACCGGCGGCTGGTCATCTCCGCCGTCACGATGCCGGTCGGCACCGCCAGGATGCCCCAGCCGAGGAGCATCACGATGCTGGCGACGCCGCGGCCGACGGTCGTGCGCGGCGCGATGTCCCCGAAGCCGACCGTGGTCATCGTCGTGATGGCCCAATAAATCGACACGGGGATGCTGGTGAAGCCGTGCTGCGGCCCCTCGACCACGTACATCACCGTCCCGAGGACCACGACGACCAGGGCCACCACCGACAGGAAGACGGACACCTTCCGGCGGCTCGCGTGCAGCGCCGCGCCCAGGCTGGAGTATTCGCGGACGTACTCGGTGAGCTTGAGGATGCGGAACGCGCGCAGCATCCGCAGGATGCGGATGTCGATGAGGACGTGCAGGCCGGGCACGAACGCGGCGACGAACATCGGCAGCACCGAGGCGAGGTCGACGAGGCCGAAGAAGCTCCGCGCGTAGCGGACGGGTCGATTCACGCAGGCCAGCCGGGCCACGTACTCGACGGCGAACAGCAGCGTGAAGCCCCACTCGAGGGCGAAGAACAGACGGGGGTTCCGCGCCGCCAGCGGCTGCACGCTCTCGAGCATCACCACGAAGACGCTCGCGGCGACCACGGTCAGGAGGGCGATGTCGAAGCGGCGGCCGGCCGGCGTGTCGGACTCGAAGATGACGTTGAACCAGCGCCGGCGCCAGCCGCCGGCGGGGCGGCCGAACGTCCGGGCCTCGTAGGAGGGCAACGCCTCGGTCACGTGCCCATCTTACGGCCGTCCGTCAGCGGCGCGGTCCACTCGTGACGTAATAGATGCCATGCCGACGAACAACTCGGGGACCGGATCGCGACGACAGCTGCTCCGCGCGACGGCTGGGCTCGCCGCCGGCGCGACAGCGGCGCTCATCCCGGCGGCGGCGCTCGCCGGGCGACAACCGGCCGACGGCCGCGAGGGGACGTTCGACGTCAAGGCGTTCGGCGCCACCGGCGTGCGCGCGCAGAACGCGACCGGCGCCTGCCAGGCCGCGATCGACGCCTGCACCACGGCCGGCGGTGGCACCGTGCGGGTGCCGCCGGGCGAGTACAGCGTCGGCACCATCCAGTTGAAGGACAACGTCACGCTGCACCTCGAGGCCGGCGCGACGCTGTTCCTGCTGCAGGATCCGCCGCCGCAGTTCCAGCCCGGCCGGCGCGCGATGATCTTCGCCGAGCGCGCCTCCAACATCGGCGTCACCGGCCGCGGCACGCTCGACGGGCTGGCGCGCTACGAGTTCGTGGCGATGCGCGGCGCCGATCCCGAGATCGCCGACGAGATCGCCATCGCCCGGGCCGCCGGCATCGACATGCGGCGCTACTACCGCGTCGGCGTCCAGGCCTACATGTGCATCCTGAACGACTGCCGCAACGTGCTGCTGCAGGACATCGCGATCCTCCACTCGCCGCTGTGGAGCGTGCGGCTGAACGACTGCGATCGCGTCCACGTCCGCGGCGTGCGGATCTACTCGGATCTCGAGAAGGGCGTCAACGCCGACGGCATCGACATCGTCTCGTCGCGCAACGTGACCATCTCCGACTCGATCATCGAGACCGCCGACGACGCGATCGTGCTGAAGACGATCGCCCGCGACGGCCAGCCGGCGCGGCCGACCGAGAACGTCACCGTCACCAACTGCATCCTGACGTCGTCGTCGACGGCGCTGATGATCGGCACCGAGACCGAGGCCGACATCCGGCACGTGCTGTTCAACAACTGCGTGATCCGCAACTCGAACAAGGGCTTCGGCATCAACGTCCAGGACGGGGCCACCGTCAGCGACGTGATCGTCAGCCACCTCACCATCGAGACCAGCCGGCGTCACTGGAACTGGTGGGGCAGCGCCGAGATGTGCAAGCTGGTGCTGAAGAAGCGGCGGCCCGACTCGCGGCTCGGCGCCATCCGCGACGTGGTCATCGACAGCGTCACCGCCCAGCCGCGCGGCACCAGCACCATCACCGGGCACGCCGAGCGGCCGATCGAAAACCTGCGCATCTCGAACGTCGCCCTCGCCATGCTGCCGGAGAACGCCGCCGACAAGCGGGCCACGCACGCCCTGGTGCTGGAGCACGTCCGGGATGCCCGGATCCGTGACCTGACGGTCCGCTGGGCCGAGGAAGCCCCCGAGCCCAAGTGGCAGAGCGCGCTGGTCCTGCGGGACGTAGCCGGCTTCAGCATCGACGGGTTCACCGGGCGACCGGGCCACCGCGGCTCGAGCCATCCGGCGATCCTCCTCGACGGGACGTCGGACGGGGAGCTGGACAACGTCCGCGGCACGGTCAAGCGCTCAGTGCGGGGTGGCAACAAATAGCGGGACGGGTAGAATGAAAGGTCGAGGTGCATCCATGCAGGCACGTGAGACGGGCAGCCCCCTTCTGCCCAAGCCGGTCGACCAGTTCCGCGACTACGAGCACGCCGACGCGCGCGTGGCGGAGTTCTACCTCCAGAACCACACGCACCAGACGCTGGACTTCGTCCTCCAGAAGAAGCGCGACTACCTGGCGCTGAACCGCAAGCGGATGACGGTGTTCGAGGCGCTCGAATTCCTGAACACGCTGGTCGACGACAGCGACCCGGACGTCGACTTCACCCAGATCGAGCACGCGCTGCAGACCGCCGAGGCGATCCGCGCCGCCAACGGGCCGCGCTGGTTCATCGTCACCGGCCTGGTCCACGACCTCGGCAAGATCCTGTGCCTGTTCGGCGAGCCGCAGTGGGCGGTCGTCGGCGACACGTTCCCGGTCGGCTGCAAGTGGTCGCCGAAGATCGTGCACAGCCAGTTCTTCGTCCACAACCCGGACAAGGACAAGCCCGAGCTGCAGACCGTGAACGGCATCTACGAGCCGGGCTGCGGCCTCGACAACATCCACATGTCGTGGGGCCACGACGAGTACGTCGCCCACGCGGTGAAGGACAAGCTGCCGATCGAAGCGATCTACATGCTGCGGTACCACTCGTTCTACCCGTGGCACAAGGAGAACGAGTACCTCCACCTCACCAACGAGACCGACCGCGACATGGTGAAGTGGGTGCGGGCCTTCAACCGCTACGACCTGTATTCGAAGGGCGCGCCGCGGCCCGAAGGTCGACGAGGTGATGCCCTACTACGAGGACCTGGTGAAGGAGTTCTTCCCGGAACCCCTCAGCTGGTAGCCGGCGCCGGTCGCCGTCCCTTCCTCGCTGCTGCGCGGGTCGTCACCGCCGTGACGGCCCGCCGTAGCCCTCGCTCCGTTCTCTGCCCGCACGGCGCGCCGGGTCAGCGAATCGGGAACATCGCCTTCAGCTCGTCCGGCGGCGCCTGCCGGCCGTACTGTCCCAGCTGGAACGCCTCGGCGTACTGGATCTTGCGGCCGCGTTCCTCGCCGTAGAGCGCGACCAGCCGATCGCGGTACTGATCCGCGACCGCCGTGTTGCGCTTCTTGAACATGTCGAGCAGGAACGTCGCCCGCTCGCGATCGCCGGCCGGCACGTTGGGGACGGTGCGGCCCTGCCACGAATCCTTGTCGGCGAACTGCGACGGCATCGCGCTGACGCACTGCCACTTCTTGTCGGCGACCGCGTCGATCCCGACCACCACGCTGGGCGTGAACGGCTTCGGATCCTGGAAGCCGTCCGAGTAGTACATGAACACCGGGTTGCGCGGCGTCGGCTTCGTGTCCGGCACGAAGAACGGCGCCACGACGACGACGGCGGAGTCGTCCATCAGGACGCCCGTATAGCGATGATCCGGGTGGTAGTCGTAGGGCCGGTGGCCCAGCACGATGTCCGCCTGCCAGTCGCGGATCAACCGGGCCATGGTGCGGCGGTTCTCGAGCGTGGGCATCAGCTCGCCGTCGTGGATGTCGAGCACCTCGGTCTCGATGCCGAGGATCTTCGCGCACTGCTGCACTTCGGCGTAGCGCCGCTTGGCCAGCGGCCCGCCGGCGCTCTCGAAGTGGCCGACGTCGCCGTTGGTCATGGCGACGAACTTCACCTTGTGGCCGGCGGCGGCCCACAGCGCCGCCACGCCGCTCGCCTTGAGCTCGGCGTCGTCGGGATGCGCGCCGAAGGCGATGATCCGCAGCGGACGCGGCGGCGCCTGCCGCCTGGCGGACGGGCGACGCGGCGAAAGACGCGGCCAGCGGCGAGAAGGCGAGCACGTGCGAGGCGGCTGGCGCCTGTCATCGCGGCCGGCGGCGTCTGGGCAGCCGGCTGCGACGCGGCGAGCACGGCGGCGGCACTGACGGCGGCGAGCAGGAGGCAGGGGCGGTGGGCTCTCATGGCCGCCACGATACCGCCGTCGCCGCGTCCGCGCCAGGGCTCCGCTCAGCGCGCCGCGGTGGGTGCGCTGCGACGCGTCGAGGCCATGTGCCGCTCGATCTCCTCGATCGTGCGCGGCGTCGTCGCCGACAGGCGCTTCAGGCCGGTCGGGGTGAGCAGGAACGAGTCCTCGACGCGCACGCCCAGGCCCTTGTACTTCTCGACGGCCTTGGCCACGCGCGGCCTTGAAGGCGCGGTTCTCCGCGCGTGTCGTCGAGCCCCTCGAGCGCCTGCGGCCGCACGTAGATGCCGGGCTCGACGACGAAGGCCATGCCGGCCTCGAGCGGCCGCCGGTAATCGCCGACGTCGTGGACGTCCATGCCGATCCAGTGGCAGATGCCGTGCGTGTACCAGGTGCGGAACTGATCGCCGGCGGCATCCGTGATCAACCCGAGGTCGAGCAGGCCCTTTTTCACGACCGCCTCGGCCGCCTTCTCGACGTCGGCGGTCTTGCCGCCGATCTTCGCCGCCGCCATCCCGGCCTCCTGCGCCGCCAGCACCAGGCGGTAGAGATCCTTCTGCGGCTCGCTGAACGTCCCGCTCACCGGATAGGTGCGGGTGATGTCGACGGTGTAGCCCTGATAGCTGGCCGCCGCGTCGACGAGCAGCAGGTCGCCGGGCTGCATCTGCCGGCTCGACTCGTTGTAGTGGAGGATGGTGGCGTTCGGCCCGCTCCCGACGATCGAGGGATAGCCCCAGCTCATCGCGCCGTTGGCCAGGTAGACCTGCTCGATCGCGGCTTCCACCTGGTACTCGAAGACGCCCGGCGCGGCCGTCGACATTCCGGCCATGTGCGCCTTGCTCGAGATCGCGCCGCTCTGCTCCATCAGCGTCTGCTCGTGCGGCGTCTTGATCTGGCGCAGCTCGGCGATCAGCGGGAACGTGTCGACGAAGGTGACGTTCAGGAACCGATCGCGGGCCTTGGCGGCGAACGCGTAGGGCGGCGACAGCGGCTCGGACGGCGCCGGGCGCGGACCGAACGGCAGGGCCAGCGTGGCGCGGTTGGCGGCGACGGCCTCGAAGAAGGCGTCGAAGTCGTCGGTCGTCTCGCCGCGCTTGAGCCCGTAGGGGCGGCGATTGAACATCGCCGTCACGAAGCTCTCGACGTCGCCCGAGTAGTAGACGGTCTTGACGCCGCTCTCGGCGGTGGCTTCGTCCTTGGTGAGGAGGTGCCCGTTCCAGTGCTCCCGCCGCGGGTTCGGCTCGCGGACGAACAGCACTTCCCGGCTCTTCCTGTTGCCGGGCATCAGCACCAGCACGGCGCCCTCCTGCGCGATGCCCGTGAGGTAGAGGAAGTGACTGTCCTGCCGGTACTCGTAGTCGACGTCGAGCGAGTAGACCTTGGGCTCGGCGCTCCAGACGATGGCCAACGCGTTCGGGCCGAGGCGATCCATCAGCCGGGCGCGGCGAGCCGCCAGGTCGTCCTGCAGCGGTCCGGCCGCCGCCGCCGTCGCGCCCATCGCCACCGCCGCCATCACTGCCGCCACAGCGACCATCTGCCTGCTGCGCTCGATCATCGGGACTCTCCTCGCCACTCGAGCCCTCATCCTAGCAGTTGAGGCGGAGCCGGCCGCGCAGGCGCCCGCCGGTGCTCGCGCACGGCACGCGGCCGGCGTGCGGCTGCGGTACGATGCCGGGCATGCCGGCCATCGATCCGATCGACGCGCCGCTGCACCGCTGGATGGCCCGCCATCGGCGCGTCTTCGCGCTGACCGGGGCCGGCTGCAGCACCGCGTCCGGCATCCCCGACTATCGTGACGACCGCGGTGACTGGAAGCGCCGGCCGCCGGTGATGATCCAGGCCTTCCGCTCCGACGAAGCGGTCTACCGCCGCTACTGGGCGCGCGCCTGCGCCGGCTGGTCGCGCTTCTCGGCGGCGGCGCCGGGCGCCGCGCATCGGGCGTTCGCGCAGTGGGATCGGATGGGGACGCTCTCGATGCTCGTCACGCAGAACGTCGACGGCCTGCACGACCGCGCCGGCAGTCGCGCCGTCATCGATCTGCACGGTCGTCTCGACGAGGTGGTCTGCCTGGGCTGCGGCGATCGCACCAGCCGCGCGGCCCTGCAGGAGACGATGATCGACGGACAACCGCGGGTGGGATGCCGTGTCGGTGCCGGCGCCAGACGGCGACGCCGACATCGACGTCGCGCTGATCGAGGCGTTCGTCGCGCCGCGGTGCCGGTCGCTGTGGCGGCCTGCTCAAGCCGGACGTGGTGTTCTTCGGCGAGAACGTGCCCGACCACGCGCTACGAAGCGGCGCGAGACGCGCTGGCGCACGCCGACGCGCTGCTCGTCGCCGGGTCGTCGCTGATGGTCTATTCGGGTTTCCGCTTCGTGCGGCAGGCGCACGAGGACGGCCTATCGATCGCGATCGTCAATCGCGGTCGCACGCGCGGCGACGATCTGGCGGAGCTGAAGGTCGAAGGGGATGTGGGGCAGGTGCTCACCGACGCGCTCGCGCGCCGCGACCGACGTCGCTACGCAACTGCGGCCGACACGCGCACACCGCCATGACTCGGGCGAGACACACGGACAGCGCTGTGGGACCGGTCTGCAGCCCGGCCCGCACAGTCCGTCCTTCGACGGTGTTCTTACGACTTCCCGTGCTTACTTCTTCTCGTCGACTTCGATCTTCGTCGCGGTCTTGGTGCCCATGTCGGCCTTGAAGTGGACCGTCACGCGCGTGCCCGCCTTCGTGGCGAGACCGGCAACGCCGCTGCCGCCCGCGACTTCCGTCGCGTCGCTGTAGGCGAACTCGGTCTCGATGCCGTCGGTGCCCTTGATCGTGAGCTTCTTGGCGTCGGCGTCGACCTTGACCAGTTCACCCTTCGCGGTTTCGGCCTTGGCGGCGCGACCCGCACGGGGCTCGGCGGTCATCGGGGCCGGAGCCGGGGCGGGAGCGGGCGATGGCGACGGCGACGGGCTCGGCGGCGGCGTCTGAGCACCAGCCAGGGCCGGAGCCGCGATGAAGAGAGCAGCGGCGAGCGCGTTGAACGTCATTTTCATATCTCTAACCTCCCAGGGTTTTTCCATTCCGACGATTCGGACGCCAGACAAGAGAGCAAGTCTCGGGCCGCCTCGCGCCAAACCCTGAATTCGCGAGTTCCGGAGAGAAACACCGCTCCGGCTGGCGCCGCTGAGCTGGATTCTTGGAGGTTTACCAGGTACTATTTGCTCATACGTCGATCGGCCGAGTTCCAACGGCTTACACAGCAGGCAAGGTCATCCGCATCCTCCGAGCGTCCGAAGTCGGGCGAGTCACGGATGAGCGGCAGGGCATGGGTGTCCCAGTCGAGCTGGTGGTATGTCCGCTGGTGGTCGATTTAGTAGCAAGCCACCGCCGGAACTGACCCATGCCGCACCCGCGACCTCAGCGTCTCGCCAGCTGCCCCTGCATCAACTCGTCGGTCGAGGTAGAGCGTGCGCGCCGGGGGTCGGGATGGGCCCGACTGTTCGCACTCCTGGCCGCGGCGGTCCTCGGCGTGATCAGTCAGGCCCAGGCCGAAGAGCCGGCTGCTCCGACCGCAAAGACGAAGACCCACCGCCTGCAGGTGATTGTCGATGCCATGCGCGAGGACCTTGGCGTGACGCACGAGGTGTCGGTCGAGCTGGTCCCGAGCAATCCACTGCGGGCGTCGGTCGAGCCGGTGAAAAACGCAGTGAAGGGCGCCGCGAAGACCTTCCGCCTCACGATCGAGCGCGGGTTCCACGACCAGCTGACCGAAGAGGAGCTCAGGGCGGTCATCGCCCATGAGCTCGGTCACGTCTGGATCTACACCCACCACCCGTTCCTGCAGACCGAGCAGCAGGCGAATCAGATCGCGCTCAAGATCGTGTCGCGCGGCAGCCTCGAGAAGGTCTACGGCAAGGTATGGGCGGCCGGCGGCGCCGGCACGCTGCCGCGGTTCCCGGACGAGCGGCCGCCCACCGAGCTCGGCGTCGCCCGCCCCCAGGATCAACCGCAGCGCTAGTGCCCGAACAGCGTCGCCGGGTCGAGCACGACGTGCTTGATCTTCTCGCGATTGAACGTATAGGTGACGTGGACCTTGCCGTCGCGGGTCTGGATGACCGCGGGGTAGGCATAGCCGTGCCGGTTCGGCGCGTCATCCAGCGTGACGGCGCGCGTCCATGCCACCCCGTCCTTTGAGATCGACACGACCAGCGGCCAGCGGGCGCGTTCGGCGCTGGGCGCGCCGGTGATCCCGGCCAGCAGCTCCGGCCGGTAGTTGTCCGGCGCCCCGCCGATGCGGTCGCGGTAGTTGTAGACGAGGACGTGCCGGCCGTCCTGCAGCGTCACCGCGTCGCTCCCCGAGTTGATCGAGAAGAGCGTGGACGCCGCGAGCGGGCTCCAGGTGCGGCCGCCGTCCGACGACCAGGTCGTCGGCACGTGCATCTCCTTGCTGCGGCAGAGCAGCTGGAGTCGGCCGTCAGCGTGCTTCAGGATGCCCGGCTGGATGGCGTTGAACCCGCTGTTCTCGACCGCCACCTTCTGCCACGTGCGACCGCGGTCGCGGCTGAGCTCGACGTGCACGCGCCAGGCGTCGCCCTTCACGGCCTCGGTGCTCGAGCCGGACACGATGGTGCCGTCGGCCAGCTGCACCGGCTTGTTCTTGATCGGGCCGAGGATGCCGTCGGGCAGCCGGCGTGGCGTGCTCCAGGTGCGGCCGTCGTCGGTGGACTCGATGACCATGCCCCACCATTCGCGCGGGCTCGGTCCGACCTTGTAGAACAGCAGGAGCGGCCCGCCGCTCGGCTGGAACAGCACCGGGTTCCAGGTCGGGTAGCGCTTGGCGGCATCCTGGACGCCGTCGGCCACCTTCACGCCGGGTGTCCAGCGGCCGTTCTCGTGGCGCGCCACCCAGATGCTCACGTCGTCGTGGCCTTCCTCGGTCCCGCCGAACCAGGCGGCGAGCAGCCGGCCCGACGTCGTCTCGACCAGCGTCGAGGCGTGAACCTGCGGATACGGCCCGGTGTCGTAGACGAACTCGGCCTGCGGCCTGGCCGCGGGCGTGGCCTGCCGGGCGAACCCGCTGGCGGAAACGGAAACAAGGACGGCGGCCGTGAGAGCCGCCGCCGACAGCCGGCGATCCATCATCGAAAGTCTCCCGTGCATGGTCTGGAAGCTGGCACTCTATCGCGAAGCGCGGCCGGCACCCAGCGGCACGTCGTCGCCGGGACAGGCGCGACGAGGTAGCATCGGGCGCATGCGCGTCCAGGTCGAGGTCTCCAGGCGGGAGTGGCTCGCGGGTTGTGTCGGCCTGATGGGTGGAGCCGTGGCCTCCGAGGCGCTGGCGGCAGCGGGCCCGGCGCGGCAGGCGCCGCACGGCACCATCGCGACCGTCGCCGGGGCGATCGAGCCCGCCCGACTCGGGCTCACGCTCATGCACGAGCACGTGCTCGTCGACTTCATCGGCGCCGCCGCCGCCAGCCCGTCGCGCTACGACGCCGACGCCGTCTTCGCCCACGTCCTCCCGTTCCTGCAGCAGGCCAGGATGCTCGGCGCCGCGACGCTGGTCGAGTGCACCCCGGCCTACCTGGGGCGCGATGCGCGGCTGTTGCAGCGGCTGGCCAAGGCGTCGACCCTCAACATCCTCTCCAACACCGGCTACTACGGCGCCAACCAGGACAAGCACCTGCCGCCGCACGCGTTCACCGAGACGCCGCAGCAGCTCGCCGCGCGCTGGATCCGCGAGAGCGAGCACGGCATCGACGGCACCGGCATCAAGCCGGCGTTCATGAAGATCGGCGTCGACGCGGGCCCGCTCTCGGCGGTGGACGCCAAGCTGGTGCGGGCCGCCGCCATCACGCACCAGGCGACAGGCCTGCCGATCGCGTCGCACACCGGCAACGGTGTCGCCGCGCTCGAGGAGCTCGACATCCTCGATGCGGCGGGCGTGCCGCTGTCGTCGTTCATCTGGGTGCACGCGCACAGCGAACAGGACGGCGCCGTGCACCAGAAGGCCGCGGCGCGCGGCGCCTGGATCGAGTTCGACGGCCTCGCGCCGGCCAGCGTCGATCGGCACGTCGCGCTGGTGCTGGCGATGAAGAAGACGGGCCGCCTCGATCGCGTGCTGGTGTCGCACGACGCCGGCTGGTATCGCGTCGGCGAGGCGGCCGGCGGTGCGTTCCGCCCCTTCGACACCCTGTTCACGGCCTTCGTGCCGGCCCTGAAAGCGGCCGGCCTGACGTCGGCCGACCTGGATCAGCTCCTGATCGACAACCCGCGCCGCGCGCTGACGCCGCGCGCCTGAGGATCGAATCGTGCGAACCAGAACCCTGATCGCCATCGCGCTCTGCCTGCCCGCCGCCCTGCTCGCCCAGGGCAGCGGCTGGAAGGCGAACCCGGAGCTCGTCGTCAAGCTGTCGGGGCAACGCGCCGGGACCAACTACGACGAGGCGCGGGTGCCGCAGTACACGCTGCCGGACGCGCTCGCCGGGAAGAAGGGCGCGGTCAAGACGGCGCGGCGGACTGGCCGGCGCGGCGAGCCGAGATCCTCGACCTGTTCCGCGACACCGTCTACGGACGCTCGCCCGCACGGCCGGACAAGGTGGAGTTCTACCTCACGCACAACCCGGGCGCGATGGACGGCGACGCCGCGCATCGCCTCGTCGGCATCGTCAGCGAGCAGGGCGGAAAGACGCACACGTTCGAGATGTCGCTGTTCCTGCCGAACACGGTCGACAAGGCGCCGGTGTTCCTGTTCATCAACAACCGGCAGCCGTCGCTCACCGATCCGACGCGCAAGGAGAAGTCGGGGTTCTGGCCGGCCGAGCAGATGATCGCGCGCGGCTACGGCATGGCGACGTTCCACTACGGCACCATCGCGCCGGACGACAAGGACAAGTTCCGAACCGGCGCGATGCAGCTGTACGAGGCCGGTGGCGGCCACGCCCACGTGGGGCGCGGTGGCCGCCTGGGCCTGGGGCGCGAGCCGGGCGATGGACTATCTGGTGACCGATCCCCGCGTCGACGCCGACCGGGTCGCCGTCGTCGGGCACTCGCGCGGCGGCAAGGCGGCGCTATGGGCCGGCGCCGAGGATCCGCGCTTCGCGATGGTGGTGTCGAACGAGTCCGGCGAGGGCGGCGCCGCGCTGAGCCGGCGCGGCTTCGGCGAGACGGTCGAGCGCATCAACACGGCCTTCCCGCACTGGTTCACGGCCGCCTACAAGGGCTTCAACGCCCGCGAAGCCGACCTGCCGATCGACCAGCACATGCTGCTGTCGCTGATCGCGCCGCGGGCGCTCTACGTCGCCAGCGCCGACCAGGACCTCTGGGCCGATCCACGCGGCGAGTTCCTGTCGCTCGCCGCGTCGTCGCCGGTCTACGCGCTGTTCGGCGATGCGGCGATCGCCGCCGACGCGATGCCGGCGCTGGAGACGCCGCTGGTCGTCGGCCGCCGCGGGTATCACGTTCGCCGCGGCGACCACGATCTGACGCCGTACGACTGGGAGCGTTTCGCTGACTTCGCGGACCGCGTGTGGAAGACAGTAGCGCGCGACGCTCGTCGGCGACGGCGTGTGCGCGACTACGCGACTTCCCAGCCCTTCCGGTACGAGCCTTCGATAATGGCCTGCGCCTCAGGCACGTTGTTGGCGGGCTTCATGTTCGCCGCATCCCACCGGATCACCTTGCCGGTGCGCAGCGCCAGCGCGCCGAGCAGCACGAACTCGGTCAGCCGCGCGCCGTACTCGAAGTTGCTGCAGGCGGGCGTGCCGCCCTTGCAGGCCTGCAGCCAGTCGGCGTGGTGGCTGGCCACGCGAGGGATGGTCTTGGCCGGGCGCGTGTATGCCCGATCCAGCTCCTTCGGGAGCAGGCGCGGCATTCCCGACCACCCGGGGCAGGTGATGATGCCCTTGTCGCCGACGACCATGAGGCCGTCATTGCCCTCGCCGAGCCGCTGCTCCGGGTCGTCGGGATCGAGGCCGCGCGGGAGGGCCGGCTTGAGGCCGTTGTCGTACCAGAACGCCGTCAGCGGGGCACGAGTGCCCTTCGCCGCGAAGCGATAGGTGACGTACTCGCTGCCCGGAATCAGCTGCGGATCGACGTAGGAGGCACGGCCTTCGATCGTTTCCGGCACGTCGAGCTCGAGCGCGTTGAAGGCCGGGTCGAAGTGGTGAGGTGCCACGTCGGGCGTCGTGCCGTTGCCGAAGTCCCAGACCCAGCGCCACACGAACGGGGTGAGCCTGCCGCTGTACGGCCGGTCGGCGCGCGGGCCGAGCCAGAGATCCCAGTTGAATCCGGCCGGCTTGGCCGCCGGCCCCTCGCCCGGCCAGTTCTGCCTGGCGTTCCGCGGCCCGCCGGCCCACGCGTGCACTTCGCGGACGGTGCCGATCGCGCCGTCCTTGATCCACTCGACGGTCTGGCGGTGCCCCTCGGTGGACCGACCCTGGTTGCCCATCTGCGTGGCGACGCGGGTTTCCTTGGCGACGCGCGCCACCAGCCGCGCCTCACGAATGTTGTGGGTGAGCGGCTTCTCGCAATAGACGTGTTTGCCGGCCTTCATCGCGAGTATCGAGATGAACGCGTGCAGGTGATCGGGCGTGGCGATCAGGACGGCGTCGATCGCCGGCTCTTTCTCGAGCATCACCCGGAAGTCTTCGTAGACGGCGCAGGTGTGGTTCGGCGTCTTGCCGGCATAGTGCGCTTCGACTTCGGCTTTCACCGGTCCGCGCCCCGACTTCCCGCGGAAGTACCAGCTCGACAGGTCCCACTCCTCGGCCGGATCGGCGAGCGCGATGATCTGGCAGTCAGCCTCCTTGAACAGGGATCGGGCGTTGGTCCGCCCCTGGCCGCCGGCGCCGATGATCGCGACGTTGACCTTGTCGCTGGGCGCCACGAACTTCTGCCCGCCGAGGACGTGCCGGGGCACGATGGTGAAGGCGGCCGCGGTCGCCGCGGTCGCCTGGATGAAGTCGCGGCGCGAGCGAGGTGAGGTAGGCATGACTGTTTCCTTGCGCGCCACGCGCGCGCGCCGCGAACTCCCAACGCGGCTGGGAGGTCGCTACGCGACTTCCCAGCCTTTCCGGTACGAGCCTTCGATAATGGCCTGCGCCTCCGGGACGTTGTTGGTCACCTTCATGTTGGCCGCGTCCCACTTCAGGACCTTGCCGGTGCGCAGCGCCAGCGCGCCGAGCAGCACGAACTCGGTCAGCCGCGCGCCGTAATCGAAGTTGCTGCAGGCCGGCGTGCCGCCCTTGCAGGCCTGGATCCAGTCGGCGTGATGGCCCTTGACGCGCGGCAGCGTCTTGGCCGGCCGCTTGTAGGCGCGGTGCAGATCCATCGGCAGCAGGCGCGGCATGCCCGACCAGCCGGCGCAGGTGAGGATGCCCTTGTCGCCGACCAGCATCAGGCCGTCCTGGCCGTCGCCGAGGCGCTGCACCGGATCGTCCGGATCGAGCTCGATGGGGGTGGCCGGCTTGAGGCCGTTGTCGTACCAGAAGGCGGTCAACGCCGGACGGTCGCCCTTGGCGGCGAAGCGGTAGGTGATCTGGTTGGAGCCGACGCTGACGCGCGCGTCGCTGATCGATTGACGGCCTTCGATCGTATCGGGGGCATCGAGGCCGAGCGCGTTGAACGCCGGATCGAAGTGGTGCGGCGACATGTCGGGCATGGTGCCGTTGCCGAAGTCCCACACCCAGCGCCAGACGAACGGCGTGACCTTGCCGCTATAGGGGCGGTCGGCGCGAGGCCCCAGCCACAGATCCCAGTTGAAGCCGGCCGGCTTGGCGGTCGGCCCCTGGCCGGGCCACGGGTCGTTGACCGCCCGGGGCGTCCCGCTCCAAGCGTGCACCTCGCGGACCGTGCCGATGGCGCCGTCTTTCACCCATTCGACCGTCTGCCGATGCCCTTCGCCCGAGCGGCCGTGATTGCCCATCTGCGTGGCGACCTTGGTCTCCTTGGCGACCTTGGCCATCAGCCGGGCCTCACGGATGTTGTGGGTGAGCGGCTTCTCGCAATACACGTGCTTGCCGGCGCGCATCGCCGCCAGGCCGACGAAGGCGTGGAGATGGTCGGGCGTGGCGATCAGCACCGCGTCGATCGCCTTCTCCTTGTCGAGCATCTCGCGGAAGTCTTCGTAGACGGCGCACTTGTGGTTCGGCGTCTTGGCCGCGTAGTGCTTCTCGACCTCGGCCTTCACCGGGCCGCGGCCGGACTTGCCCTTGTAGTACCAGCTTTCGAGGTCCCACGACTCGGCGGGATCGGCCAGCGCGATGATCTGGCAGTCGTCTTCCTGGAACAGCGCCCGGGCATTGGTCCGGCCCTGGCCGCCGGCCCCGATGATGGCCACGTTGACCTTGTCGCTCGGGGCGACGAACTTCTGCCCGCCGAGGACGTGCCTGGGCACGATGGTGAAGGCGGCCGCCGCGGCGGCGGTCGTTTGGATGAACTCGCGTCGTGTACCGGTCGGCTTCGGCATTCTGGTGCTCCTCGAAACAAAAGGGCGTGCGGGCCCATCATAGCGCGACGGTAGGCAGCACCGCGCGGCCCGCCGTAGTAACATCGAAGGGTTTCCCCGTGACCCTGCCCCCCGTCAACCGGGGCCGAAACCCGTGTCTTCCGAGTCGAGGATTTCGATGGTGTATCGCACTCTGGCCTGTTCGGTGTCGTTCGTCTTCGCCCTCGCGCCGCTCGGCGCCCAGGCCCCGGCGGGCAAGGAAGAGCTGAAGCTGAAGCTCCCCAAGCCGATGTTCATCGGCACCCCCACCAACCTGCGCAGCCCCAACCTCGAGAAGGTCACGGGCAAGTCGCGCGGCGCCGTCTACGTGCCCAAGGGCACGACCCTGCTGTCCCTCAAGAAGAAGGTCACCTCGAGCGACAGCTCACCCGTCATCGGCGAGCTGGACATGCTGACCGACGGCGAGAAGGACGGCGGCGACGGGTTCTTCGTCGAGCTCGGGCCGACGCCGCAGTGGGTGCAGGTCGACCTCGGCGCCTCGCACCCGCTCCACGCGATCCTGGTGTGGCACTACCACAGCCAGGCGCGCGTCTACCGTGACGTCATCGTCAAGGTCTCCGACGACCCGACCTTCAAGACCGGGACGACGGTCTACAACAACGACCACGACAACTCCGCCAAGCTCGGGGTCGGGCCCGACAAGGAGTACATCGAGGTCGCCGAAGGCCGGCTCATCGACCCGAAGGGCGCCAAGGGCCGCTACGTGCGGTTCTACTCCAACGGGAACACCACCAACGACCTGAGCCACTACGTCGAAATCGAGGTCTACGGCACGGCGAAATGACCCGCCTTCGCCCCGCGGCGTCGCGGGGCTTCGGCGGGACAGGCCCCGCGGCAGCTTCACCGCGGGGCTTGGGCGGGGCAAGCCCGTCCCTGGCGCTCCACGGCGCGGCATGGGCGGGCGTCGTCGTCGCCATCGCGCTGGTGATCGGTCTGGCTTTGCGGCTGGTCCGGCTCGACCAGCGGCCGATGCACAACGACGAGGCCAACCAGGCGATCAAGTTCGGCGAGCTGCTGGAGCAGGGCGTCTACACCTACGACGCCTACGACCATCACGGTCCGACGCTCTACTACCTGACCCTGCCGATCGCCTGGCTGCGCGGCCAGGCCACGCTGGCCGCGACGGACGAATGGACGTTGCGCGGCCTGCCGGTGGCGTTCGGCGCGGCCACGATCCTGCTGCTGCCGCTGCTTTCGCGCGGCACCGGCCGGACCGCCGTGGCATCCGCCGCCGTGCTCATGGCCGTCTCACCCGGGATGGTCTTCTACTCTCGGATGTACATCCAGGAGTCGATGTTCGCCTGCTTCGCGCTGGCCTTCGCCATCGCGCTGGGCCGAGCGGTGACGGAGGGCGGCCGGCGCTGGCCGGCGCTCGCCGGCGTCGTCCGCCGGCCTGGCCATCGCGACCAAGGAAACGTCGGTCATCGTCATTCCCGCCGCCCTGGCGGCCGGCGCCGTCGCGTGGTGGTCGCTCGGTCCGGCCCGGCCGGCCGGGGACGCGCTGGCCACGCGACAACGCCGGACCGCGGTGGTGATCGGCCTCGCCACGTGCGCCGCCGTCGCGGTGCTCTTCTACTCGTCCTTCCTGACCCGCCCCGGCGACATCCTGGGCCCGCTGCGCGCCGCGCCGACCTACCTGGAGCGCGGCGTCGATCCGGCGGACCACGTGCACCCGTGGCACTACTACCTCGGCATCCTCGCCTGGTCGTCATCGGGCGGCCTGACGTGGACCGAGGCGCTGGTCCTCGGGCTGGCGGCCGTCGGCGCGGTGACCGCCTGGCGGCGGCCCGATCCGACCGCCCCGCTCGCCGCGTTCTGGGGCCGATTCCTCACCGGGAACGCCGCCCTCTCGCTGGCGCTGTTCTCCGCCATCCCCTACAAGACCCCTTGGAATCTGCTGCCGTTCCTCGCCGCGACGATCGTCGCCGCCGGCATCGGCGTCGCGGCGCTGGCGCGCGCGTCGGCGTGGCGCGGCTTTCCAGCCTTGCTCGCCGGCGTCCTCGCCGTCGGGTCGGCTCACCTCGGCTGGCAGGCGTGGCGCGCCGCCGTCGTGTACGCGGCGGACCCGCGGAATCCGTATGTCTATTCACAGACGGTTCCGGACGCGGTCCGCATGGCGGCGCGGATCCGCGCCCTGGCCGCGCTGCACGGGGACGGGCCGAACATGCTCGTCCAGGTGATTGCGCCGCCGCACGAGCAGTGGCCGTTGCCCTGGTACCTGCGGGCGATGCCGCACGTGGGCTATTGGCCGGCCGCCGGGGACGTGCCCGTGCTCACGGCGCCGGTGATCGTCGGATCGATGGGCAACACCGAGGCGCTCGACGCCGTGCTGGGAGACCGCTACGTGTCGGAGTTCTTCGGCGTCCGGCCGGACGTCCTGGTGACGCTCTACGTCGAGCGGTCGTTGTGGGACCGGTATCTGGCCCGGGCAGCTTTGGGCGGAGCCTGAACGAAACCCTATATTTCCGCCGACGTAGCCAGTCCAGCTACCATGCGCGGGGGACTTCCCCATAATCACGTAGAGGAGATCGCACGATGGCCAACGAGAAGACGCCTCCCGATGTTTCACGCCGGCAATTCGTCGGTACCGTGGCCGCTTCGGCCGCGGGCCTGACGATCGTGCCGCGACACGTGCTGGGGGCGGGGTTCCAGGCGCCCAGCGACAAGGTCAACGTGGCCGTCGTCGGCTACGCGCACGGCATGGGCACCAGCAACCTGAAGAACGTGTCAAGAGCGACAACATCGTGGCGCTCTGCGACGTCGACGAGAGCGCAGGCGGCCAAGGACGCCCGCGTCCGCAGCAAGACGACGCCGGCCGACTTCCCCAAGCCGCCCGCGGAGTACAAGGACTACCGCGTGATGCTCGAGAAGCAGAAGGACATCGACGCGGTCGTCGTCGCCACGCCCGACCACACGCACGCGCTCGTCGCCATGGCGGCGATGCAGCACGGCAAGCACGTCTACGTGCAGAAGCCGATGACGCGCACCGATCGGCGAGGCGCGCGCCCTGACGCGAGGCGGCCCGCAAGTACAAGGTCGTCACGCAGATGGGCAACCAGGGCCACTCGCGAAGAGGGCCTGCGCCTGATGCAGGAGTGGTTCGAGGCCGGCGCCATCGGCGAGGTCCGCGAGGTCCACTGCTGGACGAACCGCCCGATCTGGCCGCAGGGCATGCCGCGCCCGACCGAGGAACAGGCCGTGCCGGACGGCATGGACTGGGACCTGTGGCTCGGCCCGGCGCCGGCGCGCCCGTTCCACAAGACCTATCACCCGTCGTTCTGGCGCGCGTGGCAGGACTTCGGCGCCGGCGCCATGGGCGACATGGCGTGCCACGTCATGGACGCGTCCTACACCGTCCTCAAGCTCGGCGCGCCCGAGAGCATCATCGCCACGGCCGGCGCCATCGTGCAGCCGCCGCCGGCGGGACAGCGGGGCTGGGGCGTCCGCGTGAAGTACAACGACAGCTACCCGCCGTCGTCGCTGATCCACTTGTCCTACCCGCAGCGCGGCAACCTGCCGCCGGTCAAGGTCCACTGGTACGACGGCGGTCTGCTGCCGGAGCGTCCGGCGGATCTCGAGGCCGACCGCCGCATGCCGGAATCGGGCACGATCTTCGTCGGCAGCAAGGGCAAGATGTGGTGCGAGACCTACTCGGAGAGCCCGCGCCTCATTCCCGAGACGGCGATGACGGCCTTCACGCGGCCGGCCAAGACGCTGCCGCGCGTGCCGGACGGCCGCCCGGGTCACGAGAAGAACTGGCTCGACGCCATCCGCAACAAGGGACAGGCGGTCGGCCACTTCGACTACGCCGGTCCGTTCACGGAGAGCGTGCTGCTCGGTAACGTCGCCCTGCGGTTCCCCGGCGAGCGCCTGATGTGGGACGCCCAGAACATGAAGGTGACGAACAAGCCCGAGGCCGATCAGTACATTCAGCCCAACTACAAGACGGGCTGGACGCTCGGCTCGTAGTCGGTGGATCTGGACGGAGGGATTCGGGCTCGCGGGCGACCGCGGGCCCGGTCTCCGGCGCTTCTCGCACGAGGCCATGAACACCGTGTTCGAGGTTCACGTGGCGGGCGCCGACGCACGCTACGCCGCGGAGGCCGCGCACGCGGCCTTCGCCCTCGTCGATCGCCTCGAAGGCGAGTTGAGCCGCTTCCGGCACAACAGCGACATCACCCGCATCAACCACCTCGCCTCCGGCGAGCGGACGCGCGTCGGCGAGGCGGCCTTCGAGTGCCTCGTCATCGCCCAGCACATCCACGCCCTGACCGACGGCGCCTTCGACATCGCCATCGGCAGCGGGCTGCCGGCCCTCGAGCTCGACGCGGAGTCTTACGAGGTGCACGCGACGGCGGACGGCGTGCGCGTCGACCTTGGCGGCATCGGCAAGGGCTACGCGGTGGACCTGGCCGCCGAGCTGCTCGAGGAGTGGGGTCTGGAGCGCGCTTTCGTGCACGGCGGCTTCAGCTCCGCCGTCGCGCTCGAGCCGGCCGACGGCGACGGATGGCCCTTGACCCTCAGCGACCCGCGGGACCCTGCCCGCATTTTCACCCGGCTGTCGATACGCCAGACGGCGCTCAGCGCCTCGGGCGTCCGCAAGGGCGACCACATCCGCGATCCGCGGACGGGCGAGCCGGTGCGCGGCCGACTGGCCGCGTGGGTGGCGCTGCCGCGGCCGGGCAAGCCCGCCGGTGGGGCGGCCGACGCCGGGCCCCGGCTGGCGCCGGGCGCCGTTGCCGACGCCCTGACGACAGCGTTCATGCTGCTGCCGCTCGACGAGATCGAGGGCCTGTGCGCCCGCAGCCCGGGGCTCGAAGCGTGGGTGCTGCCGGACGGGGCCGCCGGCGCCGGAGACCTGCTTCACCTCTCCGGCCCGGGTCCGGCCCGGCGGGCGGCCAATCCGAATGAGCGCGCGGGTATACTCGCGGCGACCCACTACACGGGAGAACGATTGATGGCGGACGAGAACGACAAGGGGAAGACCAAGACCCCGGCGGCCGGAGGGCCGCCCAAGCTGGATCGACGCGATCTGCTGATGGGCCTGTCCACGGTGCCGGCGCTGGGCCTGTTCGGCTACGCCTGGAACCGGCAGCAGGCGCATCGCGCCGGCCGGGAAGCGGCGGCGGCCGCGCCGGCGGCGCCCAAGGACCTGCAGACGATCAACGTCGCGCTCCTCGGCGCCGGCGCGCAGGGCCAGGTGCTGATGGAGGCGATGCTGCGCATCCAGGGCCTCCGCTTCCGCGCCGTCTGCGACATCTGGACGGAGTACAACCAGCGCCGCGTCGTCAACACCCTCAAGCGGTTCAAGCACGAACCGAACGGCTATGAGGACTACCGCGAGATGCTCGACAAGGAGAAGGAGCTCGACGCGGTCATCATCGCGACGCCCGACTTCTGGCACGCGCAGCACACCATCGACTGCCTCAAGGCCGGCAAGCACGTCTACTGCGAGAAGGAGATGTCGAACACGCTCGAGGGCGCCCGCAGCATGGTGATGGCGCAGCGCGAGACCGGCAAGCTCCTGCAGATCGGCCATCAGCGCCGGTCGAACCCGCGCTACCTGCACGCCTACCACAAGCTGCTCGGCGAGGCAAAGCTGCTCGGCCGCATCGTCACCGTCAACGGCCAATGGAACCGCGCCGTGACGCCGGACCTCGGCGCCCCCGAGCGCTACGCGATCCCGGCCGCGAAGCTGGCCCAATACGGCTTCAAGGACATGCCCCAGTTCCGCAACTGGCGCTGGTACAAGGGCAAGGGCGGCGGCCCGATCGTCGATCTCGGCTCGCACCAGATCGACATCTACAACTGGTTCCTCGGCGCCAATCCCTCCGGCGTGATGGCCGCTGGCGGCCGCCTCTACTACCCCGCCGAGACGCACGAGTGGTACGACACCGTCATGGTGGTGTTCGACTACCAGACGCCGCTCGGCCCGGCCCAGGCTTACTACCAGACCCAGACGACCAACGGCAGCAACGGCTACTTCGAGACGTTCATGGGCGACCAGGGGACGCTGCTCATCTCCGAGTCTGAGGTGAACTACCCCGGCCAGCTCTATCGCGATCCGAACGCGCCGGCCTGGGACGAGTGGGTCAACAAGGGCTACGTCAGCGCGCCGAAGGAAGTGGAAGCGAAGGAGAAGATCGAAGGCGCGGTCACGGACGTGCGCGAGTCGGTCGCGCCGGATCAGCACGCGGTGCCGATCTCGCTCCGCGATCCCTATCACCAGCCGCACCTGCAGAACTTCTTCGACACCGTGCGCGGCAAGGGCAAGCTGAACTGCCCGGCCGAGATCGGCTACGAGAGCGCGGTCAGCGTCCTCAAGGTCAACGAAGCGATCGAGGCGAAGTCGCGGCTGGCCTTCAAGCCGGAAGACTTCCATATCTAGCGCGAGGAACGGACGATGGAATCGATGACGTTCGCCCGCGGACCGATGATCGCGATCACGGTGCTGCGGGTCCTGGTCGGCTGGCACTTCCTCTACGAAGGCCTCAGCAAGCTGACGGCCCCGTCGTTCACGGCGGCCGGCTACCTCAAACAGGCCAAGGGACCGCTGGCCGGGGCGTTCCATTCGCTGGCGGCCCGGCCCGACCTGCTCGGCAACGCCGACCTGATCACGATGTGGGGGCTGACCCTCGTCGGCGCGCTGCTGATCCTCGGCCTCTTCACGCGACTGGCCAGCCTGGCCGGCATCGCCTTCGTGCTGATGTTCTATCTGGCCGCCCCGCCCTGGATTGGCTACTTCTACGCCATCCCGACCGAAGGCAGTTACCTGATCGTCAACAAGAACCTGGTCGAGGTCGCCGCCCTCGCCGTGATCTTCTTCACCGGCAGCGGCCGCTTCGCCGGACTCGATCGCATCCTGTCCGGGCTGTTCCGTCGCAAGCCGCGGCTCGCCGCGGCCTGATCGACCGACCCCCTCCTGCGCCTGGTCCGACACGCTCGGGCCAGGCGCGCCGTTGCCCCTCCGGCGACGCTGTCGCCAGCGCTCTCCCCGGGCCGACGGCGCGAAACCTGCATTCTCCGCACATCCAAGCCGCCCGCCACGCCGTAGGCAGGTGATCGGCCCGCGTGCTGCTGCGCCTCGGGCGCCGCGTGCTGGAAAACACTGCTGTTCGGAGGAACGATGACACGAATTTCGGCGACTATCGCGGTCGCCGCCGCCCTGCTCACGCTGACGGCTCGCCCCGCGGCCAGCCAGGCCGTCACGGGCGCGCTCTCGAACCTGTTGACCGATACCGGCACGCTCCCGGCTGGCTTCATCGCCGATCCCGCGGCGGCCGCCGCGACCCGGAACGCGGTCGCCGAACTGTTCGTGGTCGAGGTCGGCGCCCTGCCCCTGGTGTCGTCGTCAGCCGGCTTCGTCTACCGCCTCAACCCGACCCTCGGTGTCATCGAGCGGACCAGCAACTCGTTCGGGGCGTTCTACACGGAACGGGCGGTTCGCGCCGGCCGGCGTCAGGCGTCCTTCGGGATCACCCACCAGTCGTCCAGCTTCGGTTCCTTGCAAGGCGCGTCACTCGGCGCCGGGACGTTCCCGACGACCGCGGTGCGCACCACTGGCGCCGGACAGCCGTTCGGGCGGGACACCCTGGCGCTGCGGCTGGAGTCGCGTTCGACGACGGCGTTCGCCACGATCGGCGTGACCGACCGGCTCGACGTGAACGTCGCGCTCCCCTTCGTGACGGTGAGCTTCGACGGCAGCCGATCCACCACGGTCGCCGGACAGAGGTCCCTGCAGGCGGTGCGCACCGGCCGCGCCAGCGGCTTCGGCGACGCGACGGTGGCGGCCCGCTACGGCCTCGCCGGCAGCGGTTCGAGCAGCGTCGCGGTCGGCGCGGACCTGCGCCTGCCGACCGGCCGTGAGGAAGATCTCCTCGGCGCCGGCAAGACGGCGGCGCGGTTCATCGGTATCGGATCGTGGGAAACGGGGCGGATCGGCCTTCACGGCAACGCTGGCGCTGGCGTCGGCGGCCTGTCCCGCGAGCTGTTCTGGGCGGGGGCGACGACGATTGCGGTGACGCCCCGGGTCACGGCCGTCGGCGAACTCACCGGGCGGCGGCTCAGCGGGCTCACGGTCCTCGGCGACGTCTACGCGCCGCACTCGACCGTCGCCGGCCTGGAGACGATGCGCTGGGTGCCGGTCGGGCGCGGGGTGCACACGATGTTCGTGGTGACGGGCGTGAAGGTGAACATCACCGGCAGCCTGCTCCTGAACGGCAGCGTGCTGGTGCGTCTCAGCGACGCCGGGCTGCGCGCCCGCGTCACGCCGAATTTCTCCTTCTGGTACGCCTTCGATCGGTGAGCGAGCCCAGCACCAGGATGCCCTCACCCCCCCGCGATCCCGAATCCGGCGAGCGACGACCGCCGGCCGACGAGTTCGAGTGGCCCCCGCGCGCCGAGTTGTGGATGCACGACGTCGAGACGGGCCAATGGCACGTGCAACAGACCGCCGCGGGTGATCGCCGTTGCGCAGCAGGCCGACACCGCGACCCGCGCACCGTCCAATAGCGCGCCGCCCCATGAGCGCGCCTCGGATCGACGGACGCCGTGGCTGAGGAGCGCGGGCGTGGCAGCGGCGCTCGTCCTGATCGCCGCCGGTTGGGTGCTCTATCAGGGCGTCAGGGCGCCGGTGCCGGCGGAGGCCGCCCCGCCACCAGGGGTGGTGACGGTGGTCCCGGCCGCGCCGGCCGCCGGCGCGGACACCGCGCCGCCGCCATCACGATCAGGGCCACCTGGCCGGAAAAGCCGCCCGGGCCCGATGCCGTGCCCGGAGCCACTATCGGAGCGGCGATGCCCGCCAGTGCGATGCCGGAAGCCCGGGCGGTCTCGCCCAGCCTCGACGGCATCGAGCACGGTGGTCTCGCGGACCGAAGCCGTCGAGGCCATCGGTGGAGGGACCGCGCCAGTGCCGGCCGCGCCTGACGCCCGTGCCGCCGACGCGCTGGTGTCGCTGCCGGAAGCCGCGACGCCGGCCGCGGCGGCGACGAACACGACGGGCGCAGCGATCGTGCCGGCCGCCGTCGCCCTGGCGCCGGCGGCGCTCATCCAGGGCGTCCTGGACCGCTACGAAGACGCCTACGATCGCCGCGACGTCGACACCGCGGCAACGCTGTGGCCGTCCCTGGATCGGCGAGCCCTGGCCCGTGCGTTCGCCAGCCTCGATCGGCAGGACGTCGAGTTCGACCGCTGCGACATCGACGTCGCCGGCACGCGCGGGTCGGCCGTCTGCGTCGGCACGGTGCGCTACGTGCCGAGCGTCGGCCGCGGCGTCGAAAAGGCGGGTCGCATCACCTGGACGTTCGACCTCGCCCGCTCGGGCGACGACTGGCGGATCGCCGGGCTCCACGCCCGCTGACGCTCGCCCCCACCCGTCTGCCGCCGATGTCCGCTCCGGGCGGCCTCACACGTCTATGGGCTGAACGCACGTTGACGAGGAGGCATTCCCGATGAACGAGTACCTGTTTCTGTATCGTGGCAGCAACCGACCGTCGTCCCCCCAGGAGATGCAGGAGGTCATGCAGTTGTGGATGGCCTGGATGCAGGACCTGGCCACCCGCGGGCACATGAAGGAGCGCGGCCAGCCGCTCGAGGGCACCGGCAAGGTCGTGAACGGCACGGCGCGGACCGTCACCGACGGTCCCTACGCGGAGGCCAAGGATCTGGTGGGCGGCTACACCATCATTCTGGCCAAGGATCTGGACGAGGCCGCGGAGCTGTCGAAGGGCTGTCCGGTGTTCGATCGCGGCGGCTCGGTCGAGGTGCGACCCGTCCTGAAGATGTGATGCGCGCGGACGAACCGGTCGAGTCATTCTTCCGGCGCGAGTCGGGCCGCATGGTCGCGGTCCTGACTCGCGTGTTCGGCGTGCACAACCTGTCGCTGGTCGAGGACGTCGTCCAGGACGCGTTCTGCCGGGCCATGGAGGTGTGGCAGTTCCGCGGCATGCCGGAGGCACCAGCCGCGTGGCTGATGACGGTGGCGCGGAACCGGGCGCTCGACGCGCTGCGGCGGGAACGCACGGCGCGGACGTTCGCGCCGGAGTTGACCCGGCTGCTGGAGTCGGAACGGACGCTGATATCGGCCCTCGACGAGCAGTTCACCCCGCTCGCGATCAAGGACGACGTCCTGCGGCTGATGTTCTCGTGCTGCGACCCGCGCATCGGCGAGGATTCCCAGGTGGCGCTGGTGCTGCACATGCTGTGCGGCTTCAGCGTCGACGAAGTGGCGGGCGCGTTCGTCGCCACGCACGCCGCCATGGAGAAGCGCCTGACGCGCGCCAAGAAGGTGCTCGTCCAATCGGCACGCCTGTTCGACACCGCCGACACCGTCGGGTTCTCGGCCCGCCTGCCCGCCGTGCAGCGGGTGATCTATCTGCTCTTCAACGAGGGCTATCACGGCGCCTCGCCGCAGTTCGCGGTGCGAGCGTCGCTCTGCCAGGAGGCCATGCGGCTGACCGGCCTTCTGCAGGAGCATCCGCTCGGCTCGACGCCGGCCAGCGATGCGCTGGCGGCGCTGCTGTGTCTCGACGCGGCGCGGCTGCCGGCCCGCACCGACGCGGCCGGCGATCTCGTGGCCCTGCCCGACCAGGATCGGACGAAGTGCGATCGCGCCCTTCTCGCCGAAGGCGACCGCCTGTTGCAGCGGGCGGCCCGCGGCCCGGAGCTGACGGCCTATCACGTCGAGGCCGCCATCGCCTGGGTGCACACCAGCGCGGTGCGCGGCGATGACACCGACTGGTCCCGGATCGTCACGCTCTACGACATGCTGATGTCGGTGCGGCCGTCGCCGATCGTCGCCCTGAATCGCGCCATCGCCGTCGCGCAGCTGGAAGGGCCCGAGGCGGGCCTGCAGGCCATCGCCGCGATCGAGCACCGCGACAAGCTGGCGCGCTATCCGTTCTTCCCGGCCGCGCTCGGCGAGCTGGAGCTCCGCGCCGGACGACCCGCGGCCGCCGGGCCGCACTTCCGCGAAGCCCTGCGACTCGCCCGCAACCCGGCCGAGCGGCGCTTCCTGCAACAGCGCGAGACCGCCTGCGCCGCCGCGGCCGGCTGACGCCCCTATCGCCCGTCCGGCACGGCAAAGGCCACGTAGACGCCGCCCGACGGCTCCGGTCGGCGCGCCTTGCCGCCGCCGGCGGGCACGACGAGGAACTGGCGGCCGTCGACCTCGTAGGTGGCCGGCGTGCCGATGGCCGAGAACGGCAGCGTCGCCTCCCACAGCAGCGCGCCGCTCGCCTTGTCGAAGGCGCGCACCTTCTTGTCGTAGCTGGTCGCGCCGATGAACACCAGGCCGCCGGCGGTCACGATCGGTCCGCCGTAGCTCTCGGTCCCGGTCGTGGCGATGCCCTGCGCCGCCAGCTCCGGGTACTCGCCGAGCGGCACCTGCCAGGCGTGCTGCGCCGGTGTTCAGGTCGATCGCCGTGAGCGTGCCCCACGGCGGCGCGACCGACGGATAGCCGTCGGGATCGAGGAAGCGCTTGTAGCCGGTGAAGCGGTAGCGCTGCCCGCCGCTGGTCGCGGTGGCGTGCTCGACGTCGCGGCTCTCGCCGGTGCCGATGAAGGCGACGATGGCGTCGACCACGTCGTCCGACAGCGCCGGCAGGCCGGGCATCCGGCCGACGCCCTGGCGCACGATCCGCGTGAGCTCGGCCGGCGGCTTGCGGCGGCCGATGTCGACGAGCGACGGGAATCTGCGGCGGCGCGCCGGTCAGGTCGTCGCGATGGCAGGCGGCGCACTCGCGGACGTAGAGCTGCTTGCCGCTCGACCCGGTGACGGTCGGGCGCGAGCAGGCCCGGTGCACGGCAGCTCGTTGGCGTTGACGTAGAGCAGGCCGGTCGCCGGATCGAAGGCCGGCCCGCCCCACCCGGCGCCGCCGTCGTAGCCCGGGAAGACGATGGTCTCGACGCCGACGCCGAGCGGCACGAACTGGCCGTCGCTGCGGAACCGGCGGAACTGCGCGAGGACGGCGGCGTGCGCGGCTGGCGTGCGCCGCGTCAGCATGTCCTCGGTGAGCCGCTGGCGCGTGAACGGCGCCGGCAGCAACGGCTGCGGCTGGGTCCGCGACGCCACGCTCGCCCGGCACGCCGCTGGCGGGAAACGGCCGCTCCACGATCGGGAAGAGCGGCCGGCCGGTCGTGCGCTCGAACAGCCAGACGATCCCCTGCTTGCTCGTCTGGGCGACGGCGTCGATGCGGCGACCGCCGCGCGTCACCGTCACCAGCGCCGGCGGCGCCGGCAGATCCCGATCCCAGATGTCGTGGTGGACGGTCTGGTAGTGCCACAGCCGCCGGCCGGTCGCCGCGTCGAGCGCCAGCAGCGTGTTGGCGTAGAGGTTGTCGCCGAGGCGGTTGGCGCCGTAGAAATCGGCGGCGGCCGATCCGGTCGGCACGAAGACGATGCCGCGCGCCGTGTCGACCGACACGCCGGCCCAGTTGTTGGCGCCGCCGCTGGTCTCGCGCGCGCCGGCCGGCCAGGTGTCGGCGCCGGGCTCACCGGCCGCGGGGATGGTCCGGAAGGTCCAGCGCACCGCGCCGGTCCGCACGTCGATGGCGCGGATGTCGCCGGGCGAGGCCGGCAGGCCTTCGTTGACGCGGCCGCCGACGATCAGGAGATCGCGGTAGATCGTGCCGGGCGTCGTCAGCCGCACCGACTGCAGCTCCGGCGGCCGGCCGAGGCCGTCGTGGAGATCGATCCGCCCGGCGCGGCCGAACGTCTCGATCGGCTTGCCGGTGGCGGCGTCGAGGGCGTAGACGAAGTGATCGACGGCGGTGAAGATGCGCGCCGCGCGACCGTCGCTCCAGTAGGTCACGCCGCGATTCGGTCCGCGGCTCTTCAGCCCGGCATCGAACGATCCAGCGGACGGCGCCGGTCGCGGCATCGAGGGCGACGGTCCGGTGGTGCGGCGTCGTCGTGTAGAGCGTGCGGCCGACGACGATCGGGTTGGCCTGGAGCCCGCCGTCCTCACCGGAGTCGTAGGTCCAGGCGACCGTCAGGCGCTTCACGTTGGCGCGGGTGATCCGGGCCAGCGGCGAATAGCGGATGCCGTCCGGCCCGCCGCCGTAGGCCGGCCAGTCGCGCGGGGCCGGTGCCGCCGCGGCGGTCGGGCGCCAGGCGATCACCGCCGTCAGCGCGACCGCGCCGGCCAGCAGCAGACCACCACGCGCAAGGCGACGGGTCAAGGCGCACCTCGACCATGATTGCGCGCCATTCTAGCCCGGTCGGTCGGTCGACTCGGCCACGGCCGGAAGGCTCACCGCGGCCGGCGCCCGGTCGTCATGTCCGCTGGAAGATCCGCTGCCGCGCGAACGCGGCCAGGAAGCGCAGCCTGAGCTCGTGCGCGAACGCGGCCGACGTGTGGCCGCGGAGCAGGCTCGTGGTCCACGCGGACGCCTCGGCGAGCGCGCTGCGATACACGTGGGCCGGCACGCCGAGCCATGCGCCGGCGCGCGAGCGCTCGAACAGCGGATCGCGCATGAGCGCGTAGAACCGCCCGTGCCCCTGGTGCCAGGCCCGGTGATAGCGCTTGGAGAGCCGCTCACGCGGCACGATCGCCCGCGCCGCGATCCGCGGATCGTAGAGGGCCGAGCCGCCCGTGTCGAGCAGCCGACTCTGGAAATCGTGGTCCTCGGTCGAGCCCACGCCGTCGCGGACGCGCTGCAGCCGCGGCGAGAAGCCAGCCAGGCGCTCGAGGGCCCGGCGGCGGACGGCGACGTTGGCGCCGATCAGGCAGTGCGGCGCGGACGGCGTGATGCGAAGGGGCTCGGCGCCATAGTCGACCAGTGCGAGCGGCGCGTGGCCGGCGTCGAGCAGCCACGCCGGCGGCTCGGCCTCCCACTCGGGCTCGACCCGGCCGCCGATCATGTCGACGTCGGGATGCTCGGCGAACGCCCGCGCGATCGACCGGATCCAGGCGGCGTCGACGCGGACGTCGTCGTCGGTGAAGGCGACGATGTCGGCGGTCGTCGTCGCCACGCCGCGATTGCGGGCGTAGGACAATCCCTGCGCCGGCTCGCGGACGCAGCGGACGACGTCGCCGGCCGACCGCGAACGACTCGACGACGTGGCGCGTGTCGTCGGTCGAGTTGTTGTCGACGACGACCACCTCGTACGGTGGCGCATCCATCTGGCGGACCAGCGCCGTGAGCGCGCCGGCCAGCAGCGTCGACCGGTTGAACGTGCAGAGGACGACCGAGACAGCCGGTGCGCTATTCGGTGGCAGGCGCGTCATCGGCGTACGGGTGCGGTGGAGACGGACCGGGGCGGGACGCGCCCACGGAGCCACGGGCTCCGTCGCGCAGGAAGCAGCGGCCATACAGCCGACCGGCCAGATGCCAGACGGGCAGTTCCCCGGCCGTCCGCTGCGCGGCCGAGCCGTGCGGCCGCATCGCCCGCAGCCACGACAGCATGCCTCGCAGCGCCTCGCCGTAGACGTAGCGTGGCACGCCGGCGATGTGCGGCGCCTGCGGCGGCACACTTCGTCCCATGACGCCCTTGGACGCGCCGTTCCAGAAGCACCACGAACGGAAGTAGGCCTTCCTGAGACGATCCGGATGCACGTAGTGGTGCACGACGAGGTCCGGTAGGTAGAGGCCGCGGGCGCCGGCCTGGAGCAGGCGCCAATACATGTCTTCGTCCTCGCACGACCCCAGTCGGCGATCGACCCGCGGACCGAGCGCCGTGTTGTAGGGGCCGACGGCGAGCAGCATGGCGCGCGAGATCACGGCGTTGACGCCCATGAGGATGCCCGGGAAGTCCGGGCCGTAGTCGAACGGATCCGGGCCACCGTCCGCGCCCCCGAGCACCGCCGGATATCCGGCCGGCAGCCAACTCGGCTCCTTGACGAGATGCCGCAGGATGGCGCGGCCGCCGATGAAGTCGATGCCGCCGGCGCACAGCGTCCGCTCGACGACCTGGAACCAGTCCTCCGCGATCTCCGCGTCGTCGTCGAGCAGGCCGATGTAGTCGGCCGTCGAGGCCGCGATGCCGGAGTTCAGCGCGGCCGACTTGCCGGGCCGCCGTTCCTGGACCACGGTCAAGGGATAGGAGCCGGCCAGCTCAGGCGCAAGAAGCAGCGGGACCGTATCGTTGTTGATGACGGTGACACTGACGTCCAGCTTCGACGGACGCGATGCGCGCGCGATGCCCCGGACGGCGGCGCGGACCAGGTCGGGCCGCCGCAGCGTGGGGATCAGGAGCTCGAGGCGCATGGGACTTGGGTCCCCCTTGCAATCGACGTTCCGCCGCCCGCCGGCCCAATTTCGCAACGTCGCGGCGACGCCTCCGGCACAAAAGGAAAGAACTTTCGACTATCTCGTGCGTTTCCAACCCGGCCCGCTCGATCTAAGTGCCAGCAGGTCGAGGGACTAAGTGGCAAAGGTCGAGGGCCCCTCAGCGCCCCCGGCTGCGCAGGGCGTCGTCGGTCGGGCCGGGCGGCACCTTCTGCACCAGCCCTGTCTCCCTCACCAGCGCCTCCATCGCGTCCAGCTCCATCGGGATGAAATGCGGTGAAGTTCTCGTAGCCGGTCTCGGTGACGACCACCGTGTCCTCGAAGCGCAGATAGAGGTTCTCCTCGGGCACGCGCAACTGCGGATCGACCGAGAAGACGTGACCCACCTTCAATCCGTCGCGATAGCTGCCGACGTCGTGGACGGCCATGCCGACCATGTGCGACAGGGCGCCGCCGCTGGTCTCGATCAGGCGCCTGGCCGCCGCCTGGTAGGCCGGCTTCGACCACGTCGTCCTGGCCAGGATCGGCTCCATCGCCGCCCGTGCGTCGTCGAGGATCTGCTTCGGCGTCGCGCCCGGCTTGATCCGCGCCATCACCGCCTTGTGGTAGTCGAGCGTGAACTGCAGCAGCTCGCGCTGCCACGGCGCGTAGCTGCCGTTGACCGGCCACACCCGGCCGATGTCGCTGACGTAGTAGCGATAGTCCGGCGCGTAGTCCATCAGCACGAGGTCGCCGTCGGCGAGGCGCCGCGTGTTGCGGTAGTAGTGCATGTTGTTGATGTTGTCGGTGCCCGAGGCCGTGATCGATCGATACGCCTCCAGCCTGGCGCCGTTGACCTGGAAGATGTAGCGCGCCGCGGCGTCGAGCTGGTACTCGTGGACGCCGGCTTCGGTGCTGCGCATCGCCTCCATCACGCCGAGGCCGGCGAGCTGCGAGGCGCGGCGGATCAGCGCGATCTCGCGCGGGCTCTTGATCGCGCGCAGCTCGTCGAGGATGGGAGAGAGGTTGCGGACCTCGGCGGTCGGATTGCGGGCGCGCAGCAGCGCGACGAACTGGCTCTCTCGCGGCAGCCGGCCGTCCCACGGATCGTCGAGGATCGAGGCGTTGCCCATCCGCAGCTCGCCGCGGCTCTGCCCCTGCGCTTCGGCCGGCTCGAACTCCGCGTAGAGGATCGACGGGCGGCCCGGCCGGGCGGCGCCGCGCGGCCAGTTCTCGCGCATCTGTCCCGAGTCGAGCACCTCGTCCACGCCGGTCAGCTTCACGACCTGCGCCGCGTCCGCTGCCGACAGCACCTTGCCTTCGGCGCGCTCGAGCTGCGCGTTCTGCGGCGGCAGGTAGAGCGTCACCTTGCGCGTCCTGCCGTCGAACAGCAGATAGGAGCCCGGCGTCTCGATGCCGCACAGGTAGTAGAACGCGTTGTGCTGCCGCGGCATCGTGTAGCCGTTGGTCAGCGACACGCCCTGCAGCACGGCGACGGCGTCCGGCCCGATCGCGTCGAACAGGCGGCCCCATCGCGACGTGAACTCGTCGGGCGGGAAATCGTTCTGATAGTGCTGGGCCGCCGCAGAGGCAGGGACGCCCAGACTCACGACGGCCGAGAACAGCGCGACCGCGTAACGCGGGCTCTTCATCATCACGGCTCCCTCTCACCTCAGCGTTACGAGCGCCGCCAGCCACCTCGGCCTTCGCGGCCCGCGGCGAAGGATACCGGATGAGCCCGTGAAAGTGGCACGACAGCCGCAAGAGGAGCGTGCGGAACGTGACCCCGAACGAGCCCAAGGCATCCAGGCGGCGCTACAGCTATCTCGATCTCGCGGCGGGTCTCGCGATCGCGGCTGCATTCGTGACACTGGCCGTTCCGCTTCTACACTCCGGATTCCCCCTCGGGCACGATCTCCCGGCCCATCTGACCTACACCTACCTCTTCGATCAGGCGCTCGACGCCGGACAGTTCCCCGTCCGCTGGACGCCGGGGGTGCGCGCCGGCGACGGCCAGCCGTTGTTCAACTTCTACCAGCCGGGGTTCTATTACCTGGTCCAGCTGGTGCACCTCGTCGTGCCGTCGCTGGGATCATCGATGAAACTGGCGGTCCTTGCGCTGTGGATGAGCGGGGCGGCGTTCATGTTCGGGCTGCAGGCTCACCGCGGTTGGCGGCCGGCGGCGCTCGGCGCCGTGGTCTTCACGGGCGCGCCGTACCTGCTGCTCGACCTCAACGTGCGCGCCGCCTATCCGGAGTTCGTCGCCATCATGTGCGCGGTCGGCACGCTGTGGGCGCTGGCCCGGCTGTTCGACGCGCCGGATGCGGTCCGTGCCGCCTGGCTGGCCTGTCTCCTCGCCGGAGCGCTGGTGTGTCACCTGCCGACGACGCTCATCTTCGGGCCGGTGTTCGTCGCCAGCGCGATCCGCGCCGGCCTGGCCTCGGCGAATCGCCGTCGTGGGTGGCGCTGGTGCGCGGCCGCGGTACTGCTGGCGGTCGGCCTGTCGGCGTTCTACGTCGTCCCCGCGCTCGGCGAACGCCACCTGATCCAGATGCAGGCGCTGACGTCGGGCTACTACGAATACCGGAACCACTTCGTCGAGCCGGCGCAGTGGCTGCGCTACGACTGGGGCTTCGGTGCATCGGTGCAGGGGCCCGGCGACGGCATGTCGTTCCAGGTGGGCGGCGGTGCAGTGGGGGATCATCGTCGCCGCGGCCGCCTGCAGCCTGGTCGCGGCCGTGCGGCAGCGGCTGTCGGGCGACGACTGGGATCTGGTGTTCTGGCTCGGCGTGGTCGCCTTCGCGCTGTTCATGACCACCGCGGCATCGATGCCGGTGTGGCGCGCCACGCCGCAGCTGTCCTACCTGCAGTTCCCGTGGCGGTTCCTGATGCTGATCGCCGTGGCCGGCGGCTGCCTGGCGGCGAACCTGGCCGCGCGCCTGCGCTCGGCGCAGGTGCGGGCGCTCGCCGTCACGGTCGCGGTCGGCCTGCACATGGTGCTCTCGGGCGAGCAGCGCCGGCCGGCGCACTACCTGCCGCGGCAGGCGATGGACATCGACCGCCCGCGCTGGAGCGACACGCCCGAAGCGCAGAAGAACGCCTTCGTCGAACCGGGCTATTTCCCGGCCGACCCACGCGGCCGACGCGAGATGCGCCACACCGACCTGCGGCGCTGGGCGGACGCGTCGAGCGCCGCGACCGGAGCCGTCACGGTGCTGCTCGTCGCGACCGCGACACCCTGGCGGCGCCGTCGCGGCCGGCAGCCGGCACCGGCGTGAGCGTCTCGTGGGCCGTCCTGGTGATTTGCGAAGTGGATTCCGCAGCGCGGCGCCCGGATCGCAAGGCGCGAGCGAGCTTATCGGGGGAAAGCGAGCGATGAGCAACGCGGCGAGGCGGGATGCCCCGCCCGGAATATTTCAGCGAGCTTCTGATTCGGGACACTAGCGTGCGGCGCCGGCCGCGGTGTCCTCTTTCTCCATCGCGGCGATGAACGCGTCGGCGTCGGCGATCGATCGCTGCATGTCGGCGACGAGCTCGTCGACGCCGGTCCGCACCGTAGTCGAGCTCCCTCGTCAGCGAGCCGAGGGCGCGGGCGTTGAGGTTGTGCTTGAGGAAGAGCACCCGATCGCGCAGCGGCCGCAGAATCGGCTCGATGCGCGCCTGCGCCCTGGCCATGGAGGCGATCAGGGCGTCGGTGCGGCGCCTCGTGTCGCGCAGCTCCCGCTCGCTCTCCGAACGGAGCTGGCGATCGGAGTACTTGCCGAGCTCGTCGTTCCACTCCTTGAACAGATCCTTCGAGACGTCACGGACCGCGTCGATCCGGTCCTTGACCGCCTTGGCGCGATCTTCGCTGCGCTCGAGCTCGGCGTTCAGCTTGGTGTACTTGTCTTCCAGCGAACCGCCGTCCGACCTGGACGATCGCCTGGAACCGCTCCAGCGCCGACTTGAACTCCTGCTGCGCCTCGGCCTGCGACGAGCGCGCCGCCTTGACGCGGCTGACGAGGATGTCGCGCTTCTCCTTGCCGAGCTTCTTCATGGTCCGGTAGTAGACCGCGTCGCAGCCGACCGCGAGGGTCGCCACGGCGGCGATGACGAACAGCGCCCAGCCACGACGCGAGAGAGAAGGCGTCATGCGGACAGTCTGACAGCCGCAGGGGCGACGCGCCAGCGTCGAGCGCCTGACGATCGGGCGGCAGGAGCGAGCCGCTACCGGGCGGCGGGGAGCGGGATCTCCGGCCGCACCGAGACGCGATCGGCGGTCGGGAAGTCGGCCGGGATCGGTGCGGTCACCGGACGTCCGGCGAGCCACTGCAGCGCCCGCACGGCGACGGTGTGCAGGCCGGCGCAGCGCATCCGGGCCGGCTGCGTGTCGCCGGCCCAGACATGGCCGAAGGTGGACGTGTAGACGCGGCCCTTGCCGAACGTCGTGGTCCATTCGAGCGGCCAGTTCATGCTCGTCTTGGGATCGAAGCCGTAGGACAGCACGTCGACGTCCTCGGCCGGACCGCGGGCGTAGTAGTAGACCTCGATGTCCGGCGTCTTCCAGGCGCGCGGCAGCCCGGCGTGGATCGGATGATCGCCGAGGCGGTGGACGACGGTGTCCAGCCGCGCGCCGTGGCCGGTGTCGGGCCCGACATCGGGCGGGATGCGGGTGATCCTCGCGTCGTCGCCGACGGAGAGCGCATAGCCGAAGCTCTTCTTCCGCCAGCCGAGGCCGAGCATCTGGTTGTAGGCCGGCCAATCGGTAAAGGCGTTGTTGCCGCCGTGCCAGACGTAGACACCGCCGCCGTTGCGGACGAAGGCCTCGAAGGCTTCCTGCACCGGCCGCGGCCACGACGGGCCGCCATTCAGGTCGTTGTAGGTCTGGATGACGACGTCGTAGTCGGCGAACCGCGGCTGCCAGGTCGCCCAGTCCGGCGAGTCCTTCGTCGCCGGGCCCGTCGAGACGGTGACCGTGAAGAGACCGGTCGGCTCGAGGATGCCGCGGATCAGCGACGTCGTCAGCTTCCAGTCGTGGTTGCTGACGCCGTCGACGATCAACACCCGCACCGGCGGATCGGCCGCCGGCACCGGTCGGGCGGCGGCAAGCAGACAGAGGCAGGAGAGCAGGACGAGTCGTCGTCGCATGGCGTATCCGCGCGCGGCAGGTGGTTGCTGCACGGAGTCTCGCACGAGTCGCTCGACATTGGAACGATCCCGCGGCAAGACCTACGCGCTCGGCGAAGGCCAGCTGGACGAAGGCGCGGCTTGGCGGTCGGCGGCCGGCCGCCGCGCCCTACGTCCCGCAGAACGTGCGGTAGGGCCGCGGGTCCGGCCCCGGCGAGTTGAACGGCCCCGCGTCGCGGTCGTGGTCGTAAGGGGCCGCGAGCGCGGCGAGCAGCCGTTCCACGCCCGACACATCGCCGTCGGTCGCGGCCACCAGCGCCGCCTCGACGTGATGGTTGCGCGGGATGACCGCGGGATTGTGCCGCCGCATCAGACTCGGCGACCTGCGTCCGGCGACTGCGGCTGGCGGGCGCGGCGCGCCGCCAGCCGGCGCTGCCAGGCCGCGGCATCCTGATCGTCCGTCGCCGTGTCGCCGAGCGGCGCGGCCGGCGGTCAGCGCCACGAACGTGTTGGTGAAGTCGGCGGCGCGACGCTGCATCCAGTCGAGCAGATCGTCGGCGAGCGCCGCGTCGTCGGGCTCCGGCGTGAACAGCCCGAGCTTGGCCCGCATGCCGTCCAGCCAGTGCCGCTCGAACAGCGCGGGGAAGCGATCGAGCGTCGCCGTCGCGCTGCTCGACCGCGCGCTCGCGATCCTCGTCGAGCAGCGGCAGCATGGCTTCGGCCAGCCGGGCGAGGTTCCAGCGGGCGATGGCCGGCTGGTTGCCGTAGGCATAGCGGCCGCCGCTGTCGATCGAGCTGAACACGGTCGCCGGATCGTAGCGATCGAGGAACGCGCACGGCCCGTAGTCGATGGTCTCGCCGGACAGCGCCATGTTGTCGGTGTTCATCACGCCGTGGACGAACCCGACCAGCTGCCAGCGGGCGATCAGGCTCGCCTGCCGGCCGACGATGGCGTCGAACAGCGGCGAGATGCGGCTCCGGCGACCTCGCGCCAGCTCGGGGTAGTGGCGCGCCCGCGTGTAGTCGGCCAGCGCCCGCAGCGCGTCGCGATCGTCGTGCGCCGCCGCCCATTGCATCGTGCCGACCCGGATGTGGCTGGCGGCGACGCGTGTCAGCACGGCGCCCGGCAGGGCCGTCTCGCGATAGACCGGCTCGCCCGTCGTCGCCACCGCCAGGCTGCGCGTCGTCGGGATGCCGAGCGCGTGCATCGCCTCGCTGATCATGTACTCGCGCAGCATCGGGCCGACGGCGGCGCGGCCGTCGCCGCCGCGCGAGTAGCGCGTCCGGCCGGGCCCCTTCAGCTGGATGTCGAAGCGCTCGCCGGACGGCGTGATCTGCTCGCCGAGCAGGATGGCGCGGCCGTCGCCGAGGGTCGTGAAGTGGCCGAACTGGTGGCCGGCGTAGGCCTGCGCGATGGGCCGGCGCCCTCCGGGCAGCGCGTTGCCGGCGAAGATCGCCGCGCCCGCGGGGCCGTCGAGCGCCTCGGCGTCGAGGCCGAGCGCCGGCCGCCAGCGGCCGGTTGAAGGCGATCAGCCGCGGCTCGCGGACGGGCGTCGGCGCCGCCGCGCGCGTGGAAGAGCGCCGGCAGGTCCGCGTAGGTGTGCTCGAGGCGCCAGCCGGCCATCCAACCATCATACGGGCTCGTCCGCAGCGTGCTTCCATCCGCCCGGCGAAACGGCTACCCTCCCCGGCATGTTCACCGCCACCGCCGATCTCGTGCTCCCGAGCACGACGACGGGCTCGTTTCCGCGGCCGCGCTGGTTCGACGTCAGCATGTGGGGCAAGCCCCTCGACACGTGCATGCTCGACGTCCGCTTCCGCGAGAAGTTCCAGGACGCGCTGGCCGTCGTCATCGACGACCAGGAGCGGGCCGGGCTCGACATCCTCACGCACGGCGACTTCCACTGCGACGAGGACATGGGCGGCCGCGCCTGGCACCACTATCCGCTGCAGCGCTGGGCCGGCTTCTCGGGCGATCACCTGCAGCCGGAAGCGACGACGGCGCCGTGGCTGCACTATCCGCCCGGCACGCTGCTGAACGAGATCTACACCGGCTGGCGCTGGCCGCACGTCGTCGACAAGATCGAGCACCGGCCGCTCGACTACGCCAAGCTGTGGCGCATCGCCCAGAGCAAGACGCGCAAGCCGATCAAGTTCGGCACCTGCTGCTCGCAGGTGATGGCGCTGTTCCTCGACATCCACACCCCGAAATACAAGGACAAGCGGCAGGTGATCTGGGACATGGCCGAAGCCATGAACACGGAGCTGCTGGCGCTGCGCGACGCCGGCTGCCGCTGCATCCAGATCGAGGAGCCGACGTTCCACTTCATGGCCAACACCTTCGGCAAGGACCATGACGACGTGACGTTCATGATCGACGCCTTCAACCGCGAGGTGCAGGGCCTCGACGACGTCGAGCTGTGGATCCACACCTGCTGGGGCAACCCGAACATGCAGCGGGTGATGGAGGACACGAGCTACGCCGCCTCGATCGAGATCTACCTGGAACGCTGCCGGGGCGACGTCTGGACGCTCGAGATGAAGGACCGCGGCCAGAAGGACCTCGAGCTGTTCGCGCCGTTCAAGCACGACCTGAAGAAGAAGATCGCCATCGGCGCCGTCAGCCATCGCACGCTGCAGGCCGATCGGCCGGAGGACGTCGCCGGCGAGATCCGCAAGGCGCTGAAGTTCATCCCGGCCGAGCAGCTGATCGTCTCGAGCGACTGCGGCTTCGGCCGCCAGGGCTGCAACCGCGAGATCGCGTTCTACAAGGCCAGCGCCATCGCCCAGGGCTGCAACATCGTTCGCCGCGAACTGGGCCTGCCGGCGAACTATGTGCCGGCCGCCGATCCGATGCTGCAGCTCGACGTGGTCCCCGGACGCGACGTGGCCGCGCACGGAACCATTGGAGCTGAAATCGCAGCGTGGCGGATCGTCGCCGGACTGATCGTCACCAGATGCAGCCGCACGTGAGCTGTTGACAGCAGCGTAACAGGGCGTAGCATCTCGGCACGTCTCTCGCGACCGCTCTCCCCCTTCGGGCGGTGTTGCAGCGACGAACAAAGGAGCCCCCCTGCCATGTTTCGCGCAACACGACTGTTGCTGCTCTCGTGTCTGATCCTCGGACTTGCATCAGCCCCCGTCTTCCGCCCAGACCGGTCTCGCCACGCTGACCGGCCTCGTCACCGACAACTCCGGCGCCGCCGTGCCCGGCGTCACCGTGACCGCCACCAACCAGGCGACCAACGTCGACTACACCGGCGTCACCAACGAAGCCGGCGCCTACGTCATCACCGGCGTGCCGATCGGCGCCTACGCCGTGAGCAGCTCGCTGACCGGCTTCAAGAGCGTCCAGTCGAACGTGTCGCTGTCGGCCGCGCAGACCGCCCGCGTCGACTTCAAGCTCGAAGTCGGCGCCGTCGAGGAGCGGATCGAGGTCGTCGCCACCGGCGCCGTGCTGCAGACCGAGAACGCCGTCGTCGGCCAGACGCTGCAGCGCGAGCAGGTCGAGAAGCTGCCGATCCAGGGCCGCAACCTGGCCACGGCGTCGCTCTACACGGCCGGCGTCACCACGCCGAACCCGGCCTCGTTCAACGACCTCAAGAACACCGGCGGCGGCCGTCCCTACGTCAACGGCCAGCGCGAGCAGGGCAACAACTTCATGCTCGACGGCGTCGACATGAACGACGCGATCGACAACCTGATCGCCTACCAGCCGAGCCCGGACGCGGTCGAACAGGTCAGCGTCGAGACCAACAACTACTCGCCCGAGCTCGGCAACGTCGCCGGCGCCGTGGTCAACATGGTGATCAAGTCGGGCACCAACAACCTCAGCGGCAACGCCTTCTACTACTGGCGCGACAACGAGCTGGCGGCGACGCCGTGGGCGACCAACCGGGCCGGCGGCCGCAAGGCCGACTTCAACCGCAAGATCTTCGGCGGCACGGTCGGCGGGCCGATCGTGCCGAACAAGCTGTTCTTCTTCGGCGACTACCAGGGCGGACGCCAGGAGTCGCCGCCGGCCGACTCGTTCGTCACGGTCATCCCCGACGAATGGCGGCGCGGCGACCTGAGCAGCCTGCTCGCCCGCGCGACGCCGATCGTCGTCCGCGATCCGCGCACCGGCCAGCCGTTCCCGAACAACCAGATCCCGGTCGAGCGCTTCAGCCCGTTCGCGCGCAACCTGCTGGCCAACGAGGCGCTCTATCCGCGCGCCAACGTCACCCGCGCCCTGACCGACTTCCGCCAGAACTACCGCGGCCAGGTCGCCTCGTCGCAGAAGGTGCAACCAGTTCGACGGCAAGGTCGACTGGAACGCCTCGACCAACGACAAGGTCTACGTGCGCTACTCGAAGCAGACGCACGAGGCGACGCCGGAAGCGACCGCGATCCCGCTGTCGTTCGCGTCGCTGTCCGAGAACCCGTTCTGGAGCGTGGGCGCCAACTGGAACCGCATCATCGGCACGACGCTGGTCAACGACCTGCTGGTCGGCTTCAACGACAACAGCTTCAACGGCACGCCGCATCGACCTGAACGGCGTCGGCTCGCTGAACAACCAGCTGGGCATCGCCGGGGCGCAGCCGATTCCGGGCCTGACCGAGGTCCGGATGGGCAACGACCTGAGCAACATCGGGACGATCGCCATCGGCAGCAACACCGCCAACCAGGTGTTCCAGATCAACGAGCGCCTGACCTGGGTGAAGGGCCGCCACCAGTTCAAGTTCGGCGGCTCGCTGGAACCGCTACACGATGGAGCGCTACTACTCGGGCAACAACGGCCAGCTCGGCTTCATCGCCTACAACGGCGCAACTTCACCGGCGTGGCGTTCGCCGACTTCCTGCTCGACCAGGTGCAGCAGCAAGGGCCGCGGCTCGCTGACGTCGCCGTGGACGCACCTGCAGAACCGCATCGCCGTCTATGCCGCCGACGACTTCAAGGTCACCAACGCCCTGACCCTGAACCTCGGCCTGCGCTGGGGCTACACGTCGCCGCTCGTCGAGAAGGACGACCGCCAGGCGAACATCGACCTGACCAACGCCGAGCTGCGCCTGGCCGGGCAGAACGGCAACAGCCGCGCGCTCTACGAGCCGTACTACAACGGCTGGGAGCCGCGCATCGGCCTGGCCTACCGCGCCGGCGAGCGCTGGGTGTTCCGCGGCGGCTACGGCATCACGCAGTACATGGAAGGCACCGGCGCCAACCTGCGCCTGCCGCTGAACCCGCCGTTCTTCTTCGAGTCGCAGAGCACCTACGACGCGACCAGCGGCGCCGAGCACCATCGCCACCGGCTTCGAAGGCCTGCAGGCGCTCGACCGGCCGTCCGGCGTCGTCCGCGCCTGGGATCCGAACCTGCGGCCGCAGTTCACCCAGCAGTGGAACCTGTTCGCCGAATACCTGATCGGCTCGCGGTCGTCGATCAACATCGGCTACGTCGGCAACAAGTCGAAGTACCTGGTGACGCCGATCGAAGGCAACCAGCCGCTGCCCGGCGTCGGCAACCCGAGCACGTGGACGTCGACTGCAGCCAGCGCCGGCCGCTGTTCCGCGTTCAACCCGGCTGATCACCGACATCAGCACGACCGCGGCGCGCGGCCGATCCGACTACAACGCGCTGCAGACGACCTTCAAGCAGCGGCTGTGGAACGGCCTCGACTTCGTCGCCAACTACACGCTGAGCGAGGCGAACTCGAACAACCTGGGCTACTACGGCTCGGGCAACGTCGCCGCCGAAGGCGCCTACCCGGTCAACAGCTACGACATCGAGGCCAACTACGGGCCGGCGTTCTTCGACGCCAAGCACATCTTCTCGATGGCCGGCAGCTACGACCTGCCGTTCGGCAAGGACCGCGCAGTTCGGCAACGACTGGAACCGGGCCGTCGACGCGGTCGCCGGCGGCTGGGCGGCGAGCTTCGCGGTGACCGCGCACAGCGGCTATCCGATCACGGTCCAGAACAGCGTGCGCCGCTCGCTGCAGGGCACGCGCTCGGCCGAGTGGCCGGACCTGATCGGCGACCCCGTTCCGGCCGACCAGACGCTCGAGCGCTGGATCAACCGCGACGCCTTCGCCATCCCGGCGCTCGGCACGTTCGGCAACGCCGGCGTCGGCATCCTGCGGGCGCCCGGCTACTGGAACGTCGACATGTCGGTCAGCAAGCGGTTCGCGACCGTCGGCCGCCAGTACCTGATGTTCCGCGGCGAGATGTTCAACGTCGCTGAACCACCCGAACTTCGGGCCGCCGAACCGCGACATCCAGAGCACGGCGTTCGGCACGATCACCAGCACGGCCGGCGATGCGCGCGTCGTCCAGCTGGTGCTGAAGTACTACTTCTAGAAGAGCATTCAAGGGGCCAAGGGACCAAGGAACCAAGCAGCCAAGGAACCAACCTTGGTGGGCTTGGTCCCCTTGGTCCTTGGTTCCCTTGGTTTCTTGGTCCCTTGGTTCCTTGGTTCCTTGGTTTTTGGTTCCTTTGATCGGAGCTTCCCCCCTTGATCTCCTCCCGTCGTGATGCCCTGAAACTCGCCGCGGCGGCTCCCCTGGCCCTCGCCGCGACGCCCGTTCGCGCCGCGGCCGCACCGGCCCAGGCCCAGAGTGCCGCGCCCGGCCGGATCCGGTTCGCCGTCTCCACCTACTCCTACTGGCACTTCGAGGAAACGAAGTATCCGGTGCAGAAGGTCATCGAGCAGGCGGCCGGGCTCGGCTTCGAAGGCGTCGAGCTGCTCCATCGGCAGATGGACAACGAGACGCCGGCCTACCTGAACTCGCTCAAGCAGTCCGCCTTCAAGCACGGCCTGTCGCTGCCGATGCTCTCCATCCACCAGGACTTCGTCTCGCCGGACGCCGCCGAGCGGCAGGCGGCGGTGGATCACACCAAGAAGTGCATCGCGCTGGCCGCCAAGCTCGGCGTCCCCGCGATCCGCCTGAACTCCGGCCGCTGGAACACCATCAAGTCGTTCGACGACCTGATGAAGGTGAAGGGCGACGAGCCGCCCCTCCCGGGCCACACCGACGAGGACGCCTTCAAGTGGTGCGTCGACAGCATCAAGGCGTGCCTGCCGGATGCCGAGGCCGCCGGCGTCACGCTCGCGCTCGAGAACCACTGGGGTCTCAGCACGAAGGTCGAGGCGCTGCTCCGGATCTACAAGGACGTCAACTCGCCGTGGCTCGGGATCAATCTCGACACCGGCAACTGGCCGGGCGATCCCTACGAAGGGATCGAGCGGCTGGCGCCCTACGCGACCATCGTGCAGGCCAAGACCTACTACGGCGGCGGCGTCTGGTACACGCTCGACCTCGACTACAAGCGCATCGCCGGCATCCTGAAGAAGGCCGGCTTCAAGGGCTGGGTGTCGCTCGAGATGGAAGGCAAGGAGCCGGCGCAGACGGCCGTGCCGAAGAGCCTCGAGGTGCTACGCGCGGCGTTCGCCTGAGTCGTCCCCGCGCTCGGGCCGCCCAGTCCAGGCGCGGACGCCGAGGATGACGGCAGCGGCGACCACCCCCAGCGCCATTCCCGGCGTCGCCGGCGCCGGCGCTGCGGATGGCCACGGGGCGCCGGCCGGCGCCGAGCCGGCGGGTGTTGCCCTCGGGAGCCGCCGGCTGCGGCGGCTTCTCCTTGAACAGCCGCTCGGCGCGTGTCCCGAGCGCGCGTCGGCCGTCAGCGGTCTTCTGCCCGGGCGCCTTGCCGTATGGCGATGCGTGCTCGATCTCGGCGTTCAGCTCGGCGGCGACGAGGACGGCAACGCCCGACAGGTAGAGCCACAACAGCAGCACCATCACGCCGCCGACGCTGCCGTAGGCGGCGTTGTAGTCGGAGAAGTTGGCGACGTAGACCTTGGTCGCCAGGCTCACCAGCAGCCACAGCACCGCGCCGATCAGCGCCCCGGGCGTGATCCACGCCCAGTCCTGCTCGGCGTCCGGCCCGAAGTAGAAGACCAGGCCGAGCGCCGTCGCGACCAGCGCCAGGGCGACCGGCCACTGCAGGATCAGCCAGGTCCACCGCAGCGCCGAGCCCATGCCCAGCCGCTCGTCGAGGTAGGTGGCGATGGTCGGGCCGGCCAGCACCAGGGTGAGCGCCGCCAGGATGAACGTGGCCAGCCCGATCGTCAGGCCCAGGGCGACCAGGCGCACCTTCCACCACGGCCGTGACTCCTCGATGTCGTAGGCGCGGTTCAGGGCGCTCACGATCGAGACCAGGGCCGCCGAACTGCTCCACAGTGCGCCGAGCACGCCGAAGGTGAGCAAGCCGCCGCTCTCGGCGTCGGCCAGGCGCTGCATCTGCTCCTGGATCAGCGTGAGGATCTCCGGCGACACGACCGGGCCGAGCACCCGGCTCACGTCGTCCGTCAGGGTGCTCAGCGGGAAAGAAGCTGGCCAGCGCCAGCCCGAACAGAATGGCCGGAAACAGGGCCAGAAAGAAGTAGTAGGAGAGCTGCGCGGCGAGGCCCAGCACGTCGTCGTCGAGGACCTCGTGGTAGGTCTTGACGAGCAGAGCGCGCCAGGTCAGCGACGAGGGCAGGGCCAGTGACACACCGGCCCTGAATGCAATTCGCCTTCCGCCCGCCGTCGCGCCCGGCCGCGTCAGAGGCGCGGCGCCGGATGGCCCTTGGCGGCGGCGACCGTCAACGGCGTCGCCTCGCCGAAGCTCACGTTGGCGGTGATCCGCTCGCCGCCGGCGAACGCCGTGAGGTAGCTGGCGATCCGGCGGCGCGCCTCGTCGAGGGCGCTGTTCTCCAGGTTGAGGTTGAGCAGGTCGACGTACCACGGCAGCTTGTCCGGGCTGGTCACGTAGGCCTCGACGATCTCGCGCGCGATCGGCAGCGTCGTCTGCTTCGAGGGCTCGTGCACGTCGCGCGGGTTGGCGGCGAGCAGCTTGTCGTATTCCTCGCGCAGCAGCCGGTCGAACAGCGGCCGCGTCATCGGGTCGCCGGCGCGGATGCCGGTCGCGGCGTCGTCCTCGGTGAAGGCGCCGGCCTTGCGCAGCCACTCCCAGACGATGCTCAGGCGGATCTCGCCGGTCGCCATGTCCTCCATCAGGTAGAGGACGTCGTCGTTGCCGAACGAATCGGCCGGCTTGAGGGCAGCGGCCTGCATGCCCTGGCCGAAGGCGTTGCCGTACTGGACGGCGACGCTGATCAGGTCGCGGGCGCCCCGCACCGTCCGCGGCGCCGGCTCGAGGGCGAACAGGCCGTCGGCGTCCTCGGGCGTGTAGGTCAGCGGCGGGAACGGGCGTCCGAGCTGGTTCGCCGCCGCGGCCTTCTCCCACACCGGCCGGATGATGTGCACCATCTTCCAGTGGGCGACCCACTTGCCGCTCGCCCCTTCGCGCTGCTCGCGCTCGGCGCCGGCCACCGCCCGCTTCATCGCGTTGGCGACGCCGGCGTCGGTGCCGACCGGGATGTTCGGCTCCATGCCGCCCTGCCAGAGGGCGTGCCGGCCGTTGGCGTCCGGCGTGTTGACCGCCCGCCGCACCCGATCCTCGTAGCGGCGCATGTAGCCGTAGGTCATCGTCACGGCGTCGATGTTCGGGTTCACGAAGGCGGGATCCCAGGCCACCGCGTCGGCGACGCTGTTGATGTAGTCCCAGCGCCCGGTGTTGAAGCCGACGAAGTGCGGCGCCAGCGCGGCGCGGATCTCCATCAGCTGGAAGGTGGCCTCGACCTGCTCGACCAGCACGTAGGCCTTGATGGTGCCGGCCGGGATGGCGAGGTGCGATTCCAGCCCGGTCAGGATCGTGTTCCAGAACGCCGCTTCCTCCGCGGTCTGGATCTTGGGCAGGTAGAGGACGACCGAGGCGCCGGCGTCGCGCAGCGCCCGCTGGTTGTTGACGACGTAGAGCACGGCGTCGACGATCGACGCCGAGAAGCCGGACCCGCCGGCGAGGCGCACGTGCCGGTCGTCGAGGTGCAGGCCGCGGGCGCGGAAGATGCGCGTCGTGAAGTCCAGCTGCCGGCGCCAGTCGTCGACGATGGGCCGGCCGAAGAAGGTCTGAGCCCAGGCGTTCATCTCGCCGGCGACCTGCTCGGCGACGCGCAGGAACAGCGGATCGCGGGCGATGGCGAGCTTCAGGTTGCGCTGGTTGTCGAGCGACATCGTCGACACCTGGCCGAGCGCGTCCTCGCCGTCGAACATCCAGCCGTCGGCGCCCGACAGGAGCGCGTAGGCGACGTTGCGGATGCTCTTCTCCACCGGCACGCCCGGCTTCGCCGCCGGCCCGGTGCCCTGGACCCACTGCCGCTGCAGGTCGGGCGGGATCTCGCTGCCGGCGAACCGGCCGGCCCGGGCGTCCGCGACGGAGAGGCCGCCGGCGAGCGTGCCGTCGGCCGGCAGGAAGTCGATCCGCTGGCGCTGCTGCTGCCGCGCCCGCCGCCGATCGAGGCGCGCCCGCATCAGCTCGAGGCGCCGTGCCTCGAGCGGAGCCAGCGCGAGCAGCGCCGCGACGGCTTCCGGCGTGAACACGTCGGCGTAGTTCCGGTCCACGCCGGCACGAATCTCGAGTCCTTGGCTCACGGATCCTCCCTGACAGGCTGCTTACTTGGCGGCGCCGAGCGGCTCGACGATCCAGTCGCCGGCGCGGAGCGGGACGCCGGCCACGAGCTCGGCGCCGAGCCGCACCATGCCGTCGCCGGCGCCGCGGCGGCGGCCGGACGCAGCCGATACAGCGCGTTCTCGTCGACCACGAACCACTCCGGGAACTCGTTCAGCCGGACGTAGTTGCGATCGAGGTTGAGCACGCGCCGGTGGCGCGCGAAGTCGAACCGCACCGCCGTCTCGGGCGTGTTCGCCGGCAGCGCCAGGTTCAGGTGCAGCCGGGCGCCGTCCTGCACCGCGCCGACCTTGATGCCGGGCTGCCAGCGCACCGGCCGCACGCCGCGGCTCTGCATCAGCGCGTAGAGGTAGCGCGGTGCGGTTGAAGTTGCCTTCGCCGTACCAGTACTCGATGTGCCCGTCCGGCTGCTGCATGTCCAGCATCACCTGCATCTCGGACTCGATCCAGGCGAGGGCCTCGGGCACCGGCTCGCGCGCGACCAGGTAGATGGCGCTCTCGATCGTGTCGGCGTAGCCGTCGAACGAGCCGAGCGCCAGCTGCATCTCCTGCGCTCGCGGCTCCCACACGTGACGGCGATACTTCGGCAGGTTGCGCAGCACCTTCAGGACCGCGTCGCGATACTTCGCCTCGCCGGTGGTCTGGTAGAAGGTGTAGACCGCGCCGTAGATGTAGCCCCAGTTGTCGGAGAGCTGCGGGCCGAACGGCTTCAGCGTCGCGGCGTCGACCTCGTTGTAGAGCATGCCGTCGGCGTTGGCCGACTCGAGGATGCGATCGAGCATGCGCGCGATCAGCGGCCGCCACCGCTCGGCGCGCGGCGTCTTCCAGCGCTGCTCGTTGGCGTACTGCAGGACCAGGCCGACGACCAGCTCGTTGCCGTGATCGCGCAGCCGCAGCCGCTGGTCGCCGGTGTGGGCGGTGAAGTCCCACTTGCCGCTCGGCACGCCGTGGCTGCCGGGAATGACCTCGTCGAGGTAGGCGTCGGCGATGCGGCGGGCCCAGTCGACGAAGCGCTGGTCGCCGGTGGTGTTGCCGAGGCGGGCCAGCACCTGGAGGAAGTCGCCGTTGGTCTCGGCGTCGGTCGCCGGCAGCTTGCCGAAGCGCGACTCGACGGCGGCCTGGTCCATCGCGTCGGCCACCATGTCCACCATGCGCGTGTACCACGGCGTGCGGCCCAGGTACTCGGTGACCGTCAGCAGCCCGTCCTTCGCGTACTCCGCCGCCCCGAACATGCTGGCCGGCCCGCGCTCGCCGGTCTTCAGCGTGCAGGTTGGCGGGCACCGCGCCCTTCGCGTTGGTGTAGCGGATCTCGTTGCGCAGCATCTCCATCATCCGGCCGCGGTAGAGCTCGGGATCGGTGAGCTCCGCGGTGAGGATCAGGTAGGGATAGAGATCGGCGCCCGGAGTTGTGCGGCGTGTAGATCCGCGGATCCTGGCCCGGCTCGAGGCCGCTGCCGCGCCCCGGCACGCGATCCGGCAGCAGCAGCGTGCGTTCGTCGGCGTGCGTGAGCCACACGCTTCAGCAGCCGCTCCATCGCCGCGACGGCGCGGTCGAACCGTTCCCCGCGGAGGCGGGCTTCGGCCACTGGCGCCGGCCGGCGCGTCCGCCTGGCGCGCGCCGAGGCGGCCGGTCGGCGCGAGACAGCAGGCGATCGCGACCGCCGCGATCGTGAATCGACGTACCATGGGCGTTCGAGAAGCAGACATGCCGGGGCGATAGTATCGCGCCCGGCCGCGACCGCCCGACCATGCAGTCACCCTTCGTCCGCACGGCGCTCCCGCCGACCGTCTCGCTGGACGCCGGCGACGGCGGCCTGCTCCGGCTGACCGTCAGCAATCCACTGGCCCGCGCCGAGGTCTATCTGCACGGCGCGCACGTCACCGCGTGGCAGCCGGCCGGCCACGATCCCGTGATCTGGATGAGCCGCGCCAGCCAGTGGAGCGCGACGAAGCCGATCCGCGGCGGCGTGCCGATCTGCTTCCCGTGGTTCGGCCCGCACCCGACCGACACGTCCGCGCCCGCGCATGGCTTCGCGCGGCTGCTGGACTGGACGCTCGATCGAGGCGCGCGACGTCGCCGGTGCGACGCAGCTGGTGCTCGAGCTCACGCCGGCGGCACCGCCGTCCGCCAGCCAGCCGTACGCGTTCGCGGCCACCTATCGCGTGACCGTCGGATCGTCGCTGACCCTGTCGCTCGAGGTGCTGAACACCGGGACCGACGCCGTTTCCGTTCGAGGAAGCGCTGCACACCTACTTCGCGGTGCAGGACGTCCACGGCGTCCACGTCAGCGGCCTCGAAGGCGCCGACTATCTCGACAAGGTCGGCGGCACGGCGACGCGGAATCAGGGCCCGGATCCGATCCGGTTCACCGGCGAAACCGACCGTGTCTACCTGCGACACCCAGGCGACGTGCACGATCCACGACCCGGGTCGGCGCCGGCGGATCGTGGTCGGCAAGGACGGCTCCGACGCGACGGTCGTCTGGAACCCGTGGGTGGCCAAGGCCAAGGCGATGCCGGATTTCGGCGACGACGAATGGCCGGGCATGGTCTGCGTCGAGACCGCCAACGCCAACGTGCACGGCGTCACCCTCGCGCCCGGCGGACGCCACACCATGACGGCGACGATCGACGTCGCCGCGGAGTGACGCGCGAGCAGAGCGGCTAGGAGACGCTCGGCTTGAAGGCCGGGGTCTTGCGCGCCTTGGTGGCCTGCTCGAAGGCGAACCCGAACGAGATCAGCTCGCCCTCGGCATAGGCCGGCCCCATGAAGGTGAGGCCGATCGGCAGCCCGTGGCTCTCGCCCATCGGCACGGTCAGGCTGGGCGTCCCCGCCACGGCGGCCATGCCGTAGCCGGCCCCGGCGAAGTGATCGCCGAGGACGTGATCGGTCAGCCAGGCTGGCGCCGTGCTCGGGGCAATCACGGCGTCGAGCCGGTTCTTCTGCAGCGCGGCGAGCAGGCCGTCCTTGCCGGACAGCCGGCGGGCCGTGTCGCGCGCCTTCACGTAGGCGGCGTCGGTCAGCGGCCCCTTCTTCTCGGCCTTCTCGAAGATCTCCTGGCCGAAGAACGGCATCACCGTGGCGGCGTGCGCCGCGTTCCACGCGATCAGCGCCTTCAGCGATGAGGCGGGCGGTGCCGGCCGCCTTCAGGTAGCTGTCGAGGCCGTCCTTGAACTCGTAGAGCAGCACCTCGAACTCGGCATCGCGCCACGTGGCGTAGGTCGCCACCTTGACGTCCTCGACGGTGGCCCCGGCCGCCTTCAAGCGCCGCGATCGCCTTCTCCATCGCCGCATCGACGTCCGGGTGGTAGCCCATCGCCTGGCGGAGCACGCCGAAGCGCTTGCCCTTCAGCGCATCGGCGCGAAGGTAGGTCGTGTAGTCGCCGGCCACCTTGCCGGCCGCCGCCGGGCCGGCGGGATCGGCGGCGTCCGGGCGCCGCCAGCGCGTTCAGCAGGAGCGCGGCATCGGCCACCGTCCGCGTCATCGGCCCGGCCGTGTCCTGCGACACCGAGATCGGGATGATGCCGCGCCGGCTGACGAGGCCGACCGTCGGCTTGAGTCCGACGAGCCCGTTCACCGAGGCCGGGCAGATGATGCTGCCGTCGGTCTCGGTGCCGACGCCGAACGCCGCCAGGCTGGCCGAGATGGCCGACCCGGTGCCCGAGCTCGAGCCACAGGGATTGCGATCGAGCGCATACGGGTTCTTCGTCTGCCCGCCGCGCGAGCTCCAGCCCGACGACGAATTGGTCGGAGCGGAAGTTGGCCCACTCGCTCAAGTTCGTCTTGCCGAGAATCACCGCGCCGGCGTCGCGCAGCCGGGTCACGAGGAACGCGTCCTTCGCCGGCCGGTGGTCCGCCAGCGCCAGCGAACCGGCCGAATTGACCAGGCCGGCGACGTCGACGTTGTCCTTGATGAGGACGGGCAGGCCGTGCAGCGGCCCGCGGACCTTGCCGGCCTGGCGCTCGGCGTCGCGGGCGTCGGCATCGGCCAGCGCCTGCGGGTTCAGCTCGATGACGGCGTTGAGGGTGGGGCCGGCATCGTCGATCGCGGCGATGCGATCCAGGTAGGCCTGGGTCAGCTGGCGTGCGGTCAGCGTGCCGCCGCCCAGCAGCGTCCGCGCCTCGGTCGCGCTCAGTTCGGCGACCTCGATCCGCGGCCGGGGCCGGCGCCGGTTCCCGCGAAGCGGGCGAGCAGGCGGCCCCGAGCAGTGCCAACAGGAGAGGCCAGGCGGATCGGTGATGGTTGCGCATCGCGACGGCATCATCGCACTCCCGGCACCGGCGCCCGTCAGGGAATCCTTCACTGATCCTCTGGCGGCCCCTCACTCCGCGCATCGGCGTGCCGGGCCTCGGGCCAGCGCGCGAAGACGTCCGGCGTGACGGCGCGGACCGCCCGCAGGGCCGCCAGGGCGCGCTGCCGGCGCCGCTCCCGGGTCGCATCCCACGCGAACCCGTAGCCGTCGCGGATCGCCGGCGGCAGCGAGCCGACGGTGACGAGCTCGCCGGTGTAGCGCAGCGGCCAGACCAGGCGGCTGAAGGGCGGCCGCAGGATGGCCGGCGCCAGCGCCCGCGCGTCGGCGCCGACGGCCAGGTGTCCACCGTCGATCTGCGCGGTCATGAACGCCTGCAGCTGCGGCCAGGTGCGCGGCACGTCGTCCGGCGCGGCCCCGAGCAGCTCGGCGAACAGCGCCGTCTCGCGACAGTAGCGGTCGCGCTCGTCCGGCGTGAACGGCCGGAGCAGCGCTTCGAGGATCCGCACGTGCGAGTCGAGGAGCGTGGCGTGCACCCACAGCAGCAGGGCCGGGTCGTGCGCCGTGTAGCGCGTCCCGCTGGCGTGTGGGCCGGCGCCGTGCTGCAGGGTGCCGTTGACCCGATCGTGGACGCTCAGGATCCGCCGCACCGTGGCCGCCGCCTCGTCGTCGGTGCCGAACACCAGCTGCCGCATCGCACCGACGGTCGCGTGCAGCCGCTCGAACGCCGCGATCGGCGAGGCGCGGAAGCCGCTGTGCTGGGCGACGCCCGCGGCGACCAGCGGGTGGGCCACCTGGAGCAGGATCGCCCGCGGCCACGCCAGCACGGCGAGACGCTCGCCGGCGATGGTCCAGGTGATCCCGCCGCGTGCTGGCCGCTCCATCGCTCCATTGTGGACCGGAGCGGCACGGCTCGCCGATGCCGCGACGGCGATCAGCCGGGAGCGGGTGGGGCCGTCACGCGGGCCCCCATCCAAAGGAACAGGACGGCGCAGGCGGCGTAGGGCACGCGCCGGAGCCACCAGCTCGTTTCGATCAGGCTGTCGACGACCGCCGCGGAGTAGCCGTGGGCTCCAAGTTCGAGCTGCATCGGCACCTGGATTGTCACCGTCGACACCCAGACCACCACCTGCAGCAGGACGGCCGTCCAGATCGACCAGGCCGGGAGGCCGACGGGCCGGAACCGCAGGAGCAGCATCGTGAACAGCGTGCCCACCATCGCCGGCGCGACCAGGAACGCGATGACCCGAGGCCCGATGAACCGATGGTAGGCCGGGAACTCGCTGGCGCCGATGATGTGCCAGCTCGGATAGTTGACGACGGTCTCGATGACGCCGGCGCCGTTCCCGTAGAAGACCAGGGCGAAGGCGAGCACGAATATCCATCTGCGCATGTCCGACTCCTGTCGCGGCGGTGGGTGATCGCCTGGAGTCTTATACCGCGACTCCCTGATGCGGCACCGGGCGTCAGCGCGGGTTGAACGGCGAGTACTCGCGCAGCTGCGACCGGGTCGGCACGACGCCCGCCTGCTCGACCACCCGGTCGACGTCGAGCGTCACCAGTCGTTCCGCGCCGGCCAGCAACGAGGCGTGCTCCGGGTTCCAGTCGATCGCCGCGCGGCCGCCCAGGATCAGCGCGCCGCCGCCCTCGAAGTCGGGAACGAGCAGGCCGGCGAACGGGTGGGTGTGCAGGTTGCCGAGCGTGTTGAACATCGCGTTGCCGCCGTAGTCCGGCCAGACCAGGCGGTTGCCGTCGACGTGCACGAACCCCGGCATGCCGCCGCGGTGCGAGGCGTCGACGCCCTCGCCCGGGCGGGCCGACACGATGAAGAAGGTGTCGGCGGCGCGCAGGCGATCCCGCTGCGCATCGGACAGCGTCGCCGCCAGGGCGCTGGTCGTCGGTGCGACGGCGTCGGCCGGCCGCTCGTCCCGCCGCTGGATGTACTTCGGACAGTTCGAGAAGACCTGATCGGCTTCGAGGACCAGCCCGCTTCGGTCGTGCGCGACGACGCGGCCGTTGAAGCGCAGGCGGCGACGCGTCGCCGGATCGATCGCCAGCAGCCCGACGAGCGCGCCGGCGCCGAGCAGGTCGGCGGCGAGCGGATCGCCCACCGGCGTCGACGCCTCGATCCGCACCGTCCGTTCGTCGAGCGCGTGCGCGAAGCCGGGCAGGCCGGCCCGGATCGCCGGCCACGGCCGGTCCGACGCGTCGAGCGCGCCGATCACGATCCACCGGCGCTCGTCGAGAAACGCCCGCGCCGCCGGCGGCAGGTCGCGCCGGATCGATCGTCCGACGCGGCCGGCGAGCTCGGTGACGCCGGCGAGGCGCTGCACGGCACGTTCACCGTCGTGAAAGACGCTGGGCGGCATGGGGTCCTCCTCGGGGTCAGAAGAAGCCGCAGGTCGGTCCGTCGGCGTGCGGCGCCGGCGATCCGGCCACGCCGCGTGGCGTGAAGATCTCCAGGCGGATCCCGTCCGGATCCTCGAAGAACAGCCCGCCCGAATCGCCGCCTTCGGCGTGCGCGACGATGCCGCCGTGGTGCAGGCGGGCGCCGGTGGCGCGCACCCGGCCCTCGGCCGCGCGCACCTCGTCGATCGACGAGACCTTGAAGGCGAGGTGGTGCAGGCCGGGGCGATCGGTCGCGAACGCGCCCTCGCTCTGCTGCCAGAGCGTGACCATCACCGCGCCGTCGTGGCCCAGGAACGCGAAGGGCCGGCTGGCGTCGGCCGATTGCTTCAACAGGTCGAAGCCGAACACGGCGCGGTAGAAAGCGATCGAGCGGTCGAGGCGGCTCACGTTGAGGCCGATGTGGCCAGGCGCGGGAACGGCGGCGGGTGCGGACATGAATCCTCCGGATGGGGCAACGCGATTATCACCGTCAAAACTGTAAAATGACGGTAAGCCTAGCGTGGTTGACCTGTCAAATGATATTTTGATGGTGAGAAGAATGAGCGCCGGTCCCAGTGCCGCTCCGCCGCCCGGCCCCGAGGGAGAGTTTTCCTTCGTCGGGAATCTGCTGTGCGTGGATTTCGTCAACACCGAGGTGGTCTCGCACGGCGAGCCGCTGGATCGCCTGGCCGGGATCGACGCGCTGTTGCGCTGGGCCGGCGCCGCCGGCGTCGTCGACGACGTCGCGCGCGGCGGCTCCCGGCGGCGTGGCGGGCCGGCCGCGAAGCCGGGGACACTGCTGCGCGATGCCAAGGCGCTGCGCGCGATCCTGCGGGCTGCCGTCGACGCGCTCGCCGCCGGGCGCCCGCTGCCGGCGGACCTGCTGCCAGCGATCAACCACGCGCTGGCCCTCGGCGCCAGCACGCTGCGGATCGAGCGCCGCGGCGGTGACTACCACACGGTGCGCGACGTGATCGATCCGTCACCCGCCGCGCTCCTCGCGCCGATCGCGGAGTCGGCCGCCTGGCTGCTCGAGCACGGCGACCGGACGCTGATCCGCCGCTGCGAGAACGGCGCCTGTGTCCGCTTCTTCTACGACACGACGAAGAACCGCCGCCGCCGCTGGTGCTCGATGGATGGCTGCGGCAGCCGGGCCAAGGCCGCCGCCTACTATCGGCGCCGCAAGTCGATTGGAGCCCAAGGGCTCGGACGAGAATAGAGTAACCACCTTGGCAACCCCATTCCCGTCCGAGCCCTGAGCGTGCAGCACGAGTCACGGCGTCTGGCCCGACGTCGTCCATCCGCATTCGGCGCGGCGGTCGTGGCCGCGGTGGTCGTGGCGGCCCCGTCCCTGGTCGGTCAACCGGCCGATCGAGCGCTGGTCGGCGAGCGTGTCCGGGCGCTGACGCGCGAGTCGACGTGGACGGAGGTCGCCCGCATCCCGATGACCTTTCCGACGTTCCATCCGCAAGGCATGGTGCGGATCGGCGACACGCTGTTCGTCTCGTCGGTCGAAATCACGACGCCGACGAGGCGGTTCGCCACGCCGACGGACGGCTACGATCGCGACACCGGCAAGGGCGTCGGACACCTGTTCAAGATCGACCTCCGCCCCGGCCACGCCGGCACGCTGCTCGCGTCCACGACACTGGGCGAGGGCACGATGTATCACCCCGGCGGGATCGACTTCGACGGCACCTCGCTGTGGGTGCCGGTCGCCGAATATCGCCCCGACAGCCGATCGCTCGTCTACCGGGTGGACCGGCAGACGCTGAAGGCGTCGGTCGTCCTGCGCGTCGCCGATCACATCGGCGGCCTGGTGCGGGACACCGATGCCGGTGCCCTGCACGGCGTGAGCTGGGGCTCCCGGCGCTTCTATCGATGGTCGATGACCGCGGCTGGCGGCGTCGAGGCGGCGTCCGCCGAGCGGCCGACGGTGCGACTCAATCCGTCGCACTACGTGGACTATCAGGACTGCCAGTACGCCGGCCGTGGCGCGATGCTGTGCGGCGGGATCAGCGACCTGCGCGTCACGCGATCGGCTCCCCCGTTCCGGCTCGGCGGTCTCGAACTGGTCGACCTCGGCGACGGGCGGCCGTTGCACCAGGTGCCAGTGCCGCTCTGGACGGCGGCCGGCCTGGCGATGACCCGGAATCCGATGTGGATCGAGCCGGCCGGGACCGGCCTGCGCGCCTACTTCATGCCCGAGGACGACGCCTCGATTCTGTACGTCTACGAGGTCACTGAGCGCGCCGAAGCCGCGCGATAGCCGATTCCCGCGGCATCGACGACGTGGTACGAACCCTGCTGCGTCGAGGCACGCCTGTCGCAAACCGACCTCTCGAGGTATCGAATGAGCTATCGCAGTGTCCTCTCAGCCAGTGTGGTCGTCGTCGGCCTGTTGTCGATCGGCTGCGCTGGCGGATCCGATCGGCGGTCGTCGCCCACGACGCCCAGCGTCGATCAGAACGCCAACTCGAGCGATAACGCGACCCGGCCGCCGCAACCGCCGAGTCCGGAACCGCCGCCGGCCGCTGGCACCTGCATCGCCGAGCAGGCCCAATGGGCAGTCGGCCGCGCCGGGTCGGCGACGCTCCTCGAGCGCGCCCGCGTCGATGCGACGGCGTCGATCGCGCGGTTCATCCGCCCGAACGAGGCGATCACGATGGAGTATGCGGCGGGCCGTTTGAACCTCTACCTCAACGAGCGCGGCGTCGTGCACGCCGTCGTCTGTGGGTGAGGTGCGCGGGCCTGCAGCCCATCCCGATCCGCGGCAGCGCGAGGCGACCGGTCATGTCGGATCGGCGTTGCGTCGCGGTCGCGTCGTCAAGCCGAAGGCGATGCCACAGCCGAAGAGCAGGCCTTCGCAGGCGCCGACGATCAGGCGCGTCATCGGCCGCAGGTGCTCTTCGCCGAGCAATCGCGCCAGCGGCTCCAGTCCCACCTGAGAGCCGGCGAAGGCGTCGGCCATCAGGTCCAGGCTGGCCCCGACGAGGTGCCGCCCGGCCAGCGTCAGCGCAACGGCGCCGAACGCCGAGGCGACGCCGGTGATGACGGCGACGCGCCACCGGGCCCGCCCGCGCGGCGCGGCCATGCCGCCGTGCGGCAGGCTGCGGGTGGCGATGCCGTAGCCGATGCCCGTCGCCGCCCCGAGGACCAGGCCTTCGATCGTCCCGCCCATGGCCGGGATGTCGCGACCGAACAAGCCGGCCAGTACGAGCCGCGCGCCATGATGCGCGAGCCAGCCGGTGAGCAGGCCGGCCAGCGCGCCACCCATCGCCAGCGCGACGACGCGCGCCGAGCGCGCCACCGCCTCCGCCGCGGCCAGCCCGATGCCCACGCCGCCGCCGCCGAGCGCCCCGGCCAGCGCGCCGACGATGGCGAGCGTGAGCGCCAGGCTGTTGTCGGTGGCGGCGCCCGACACGATGCGGATCGCGATGCCGCCGGCCAGCCCGGCGAGGGTTCCCGCCGCGGCGGCGCCCAGCGCGGCCGACGCCCAGCGCACCGAGGCGAGGGCCAGCGTCTCGCGATCGAGCAGCGGCGCGGCGGGCTCCGCCTCCAGTTCGCGGGCGGTGGCGGGCTCGGGGTAGGGCTCGCTGTCGCGGTCGCGCTCGGGCGGGCCGCCCGCCAGCCCGGACGCGCCGATGACCGGGGGCGCGGCCGTGGCCGGTGGCGCGATCCCGGAGAGCTCGGCCCCGACCGGCCACGTCCCGGCATCGTCCTCCAGCTCCACCGGGGCGAAGACGAACTGGTAGCCGCGGCGCGACACCGTCCGCACGAACCGCGGCTCACGCGGATCGTCGCCGAGGGCCCGGCGGATCACCCGGATGCCCTGCGTCAGCGCACTGTCCGAGACGACGACGTCGGCCCAGACCCGGTCGAAGATTTCCTGCTTGGCGAGGGCGCGGTCGCGCTGGTCGACGAGGAGCACCAGCAGGTCGAAGTAGCGCGGGATGAGCGGCACGACGACCCCGCCACCGGTGAGGACACGCCGCGCCGGCGAGAGCACGAAGTCCCCAAAGCGATACCGCACAAGGAGATGCTAGCGTCCTCGGTCGGAGATGCGCCACATCATTCGCCGCCGACGGATCCCCCCGGCCGGTCTCTCAGTCCAATGTCACGGGCCGCTCACGGTACGGTGAGGACTTCCGCCGACCGCGCCGCCACACTGCGTTGGGGGACTGGGTGTCGAAAAGCTGGAATCGGCCGCAGACGTGGCTCGTGCTGATCGTCATGGCCGTGGGTGGGCTGGCCACGTTCATCGCCGGGCTGCACCTCTATGTGACTGCCACGGCCGTCCCGTTGCATCCGATCGCGATGGAAGTGCCGTCGGTATCGCGCTCCGCGCCGTCACGGGCATGGGCCGAGGCCGTCGAGCGCGGCCGCGCCGTCATGCGGACCGCCGTCGCCGAGCGGAACCTGCCCGGCGTCTCGGTGGCAGTCGGCAGCGGAGCCGAGATCGTGTGGTCCGAGGGTTTCGGCTGGGCGGATCTGGAGAGCCGCGCGGCCGTCACGCCGGACACCCGCTTCCGGATCGGCACCGCATCCACCGTGCTGACGTCCGCCGCCGTCGGCCTGCTCCTCGACCAGGGCCGGCTGAAGCTCGACGAGCCGATCCAGACCTACGTCCCCGGGTTTCCCAGGAAGCCATGGCCCGTCACGCTACGCCAGCTGATGAGCCATACCGCCGGCCTCAAATCCGATGGTGGCGACGAGGGCCCGCTCTACGGCTCGACGTGCGAACGGCCCGTCGACGCGTTCGAGGCCTTTGCCGAGAGCGACCTGCGTTTCCAGCCCGGGACCGACTACCGCGTGTCGAACTTCGGCTGGATCGTCGTGAGTGCGGCCGTCGAGGCGGTGGCCGCGGAGCCGTTCCTGACGGTCGTGCAGAAGCAGGTCTTCGAGCCGCTCGGCATGCACGCCACCGGGGCCGATACCGAGCGCCTGCCGGATCGGGCGACCTCGTACTTCCCCCGCTACGCGGCCGACACGCGCTATGGCCCCGATCCGATGCGCGAGATCAACCTGTCCTGCTACGCGGGCGCCGGCGTGTTCGTCTCGACGCCGTCCGATCTGGTCCGCTTCGCGATGGCCGTCACTGGCGGCAAGCTGCTGCAGCCGGCCACGGTGCAGCTGCTCCAGTCGTCGCAGCGGCTGCCGTCGGGCAAGGACACCGGCTACGGCCTGGGCTGGGACCTCGAGACCATCGACATCGGCGGCACGCAGACGGCGACGGCCGGCCATGACGGGCCTGCTGCTGGGCGGCCCGGCCGCGGCGCTCCTGACGCTGCGCGATCGAGGGCTCGTCGTCGCCGTCATCTCGAACACGTCGTACGCCGATCCGGAAGCGATCGCGGTGTCGGTGGCGGCAGGCGTTCGCCGCGCCGCTCGCCACGGTCGAGCAGGCGCGCTGAACGTCGTTCATCGTGCAGGCACGCCTCAATCGATACGCAGGCTCTGCTCCATCGCGTAGCACTGATCCCAGATGTAGACGTCGTAGGCGGCCAGCCGCGGCTGCCACTTCGGCGTCAGCCGGTTGACGCAATCGAGGGCGACGCGATCGATGTAGTGGTCGAAGCCGGCCCACGGGTTGGCGCGATCCGCGGCGTCGAGGCCCTCGCCCGGCGTGGTCGACGCCAGCGCCCCCTGCGCCGCCCCCTTCAGATCCTCCATGAACGCCAGCTGCGTGGCGACGTCCGCGTGCGTCCCGGTCCGACCGACGTGCCCGCCGACGAAGGTGTCGAACTCCCACGCGTCGATGGCCCGCACCTGATCGAACACGGCCTGGACATCCTGCGCCAGGGCCAGCCGCCGCCACGGCATCCAGCCCGGGAACACCACGTCGACGACCATCAGCGTCTTCTGCTTGCGGGCGTAGATGAAGATGTTTCCCGGCGCGTGCCCGGTGCCGGGGTAGGACAGCTCGAGCACCTGGTCGCCGACCGCCAGCCGGTAGTGGTCGTCGAACGTGACGGTGGCGAGCGGGCGGTCGGGATCCTTGTCGCGCGCCAGCAGCCGGTTCGTCTCGCGCTGCGCGATGATGGCCGGATGCCCGCCGAGACCCCGCGTGCCGCCGATGTGATCGCGGTGCGCGTGGCTGTAGACGACGTGGGTGATCGGCTTGTCCGTGACCGCGGCGATCGCGGCCGGAATGCGCGCCGCATAGGACGGCGGCGCATCGACGACCACCACGCCGTCGGCGTAGGTCATGAACAGCGACTGATAGGCGCCGTCCGCGATCAGGTAGAGGCCCTCGCCGAGCTTCTCGGTCCGGTAGCCCTTGGCCGGGTCCACCGCCGGGCCCTTGGCGGCGTCCGGCACCTCGAGATAGCGGTCGACCCGCACCCCGATGGGAGCGATGGCGGGCATCTTCCGGTAGGGCACGCCGGGCGTGCCGGCGGGCGCCAGCGAGCGGGCGGCCAGCGCCGCGCCGAGCGAGACCACGGCGACGGCGGCGACGAGACGGGTGAACGTGAACATCGATGCTCCTCCTGCCCGTGACGGTGATCGTCGGACGGCTGTCACGGAGCCACCATCAGGCTGTTCTCGACGTCGAAGACGCCGCTGACCTCGCGGGCGCGGATCTCGGCGACCTGGCGATCCACCGCGCTGTCCACCACGCCGAGGAGCATCGTCCGGCCGTTCCTGACGATGATGTGGATCGGATAGAGGCCGATCGGCTGCATGCCCGGGAAGCGCCGCGCGTCCTTCAGGTCCCGCCACGCGCCGGGCGCGCCGCCCGGGGCGTAGCGCGAGAGGAAGTCATCGGTGTAGATGCGGTAGAACGTCGCCCAGCGGATGCGGTCGTCGCCCGGCGACGGCGGCAGCAGCTCGATCCGGTTGTCCACCTCGTCGACGCCGCTGGCTCGCTTCGCGGCCGCGGCCGCGTCTCCCTTCAGCGACCCCTGGTAGCTGTAGCCGACCAGCGTGACGGTGCCGCGATCGACCGAGAAGGCGATGAAGTCGAACACGCCGTAGTACGGCAGGCGCTCGAGGACGCGCCGCACCGACTGCGTCGTCTCGTCGGGCGCCGGCTCCCAGCCCGCTGGCCGTCGCCGCGCCGCCGACGGCCGTCAGCAGCAACAGGGCGGCGAGCCCCGGGCGCAGCGTGCGGAGGTATCCGGTCATCATCGTTGTCTCCTTTCGTCGGCGTCGGCGGAGCCACGTCTCCGCAGGCCGGGATTGGACCATCGGCGGACTCGCCGATCCATTGGACCAAGGTGCCGATACCTTCGTCCGATGGATCGCGGGTCGGGCCTCTGGTGAGATGCGAGGAACAGCCGCGCGGCGCAAGGGCCGCAGGGGGACAGAGACATGGATGAACACGTGGATCACGATCGACGCCGTCTCGTCGGCCAGCTGGCCCTGACGATGGCGGCTCCCTTCGCCGTGTCCTGGGCTGCTGCCGCGAGCAATCGCCCGAGCCGCGAGCTGGCCGCCCTCGACGGCGCCACGCAGTGGCTCGGATCGCCGCGCCTGCGGGCCGCCGACCTCGCCGGCAAGGTCGTCCTCGTCGACTTCTGCACCTACACGTGCATCAACTGGCTGCGGACGCTGCCCTACGTGCGCGCCTGGGCCAGCAAGTACCGCGACGGGCCTCGTCGTCATCGGCGTGCACACGCCGGAGTTCGCCTTCGAGCAGAACGCCGACAACGTGCGCGGCGCGATGGAGCGCCTGCGACCCGGCTTTCCGCTCGTGCTCGACAACGACCAGGCGATCTGGCGCGCCTTCGGCAACCGCTACTGGCCGGCGCTCTATTTCCTCGATGGCGCCGGCAAGGTTCGCGAACGGCAGTTCGGCGAGGGCGGCTACGAGAAGGCCGAGCGCACCATCCAGCGGCTGCTGGCCGCCGGCGGAGCCGCCAGCGTCCCCGACGGTGTCGTGGCCGTCGCGGGCACCGGCATCGAAGCGGCCGCGGACTGGCACACCTTGCAGTCGCCCGAGCTGTATCTCGGCATCGATCGCACCGCGAACTTCGCCTCGCCGGGCGGCGTCACGTCGAGACCGCGGCGCTATGCCGCGCCGGGGCGGCTGGCTCGCGACGAATGGGCGCTCTCCGGGCGATGGACCATGGGCCGCGAAGCCGTGGCCCTCGACGAGAGCCGCGGCCGGGTCGCGCACCGCTTTCACGCCCGCGACGTCCATCTCGTGATGGGACCGGCGCGGCCAGGCCAGCGGGTGCCGTTTCGCGTGACGATCGACGGGCAGCCGCCGGGTCCGGCCCGCGGCCTCGACGTCGACGAGCAGGGCCTCGGCACGCTCGTCGAGCAGCGGCTGCATCAGCTGATCCGCCAGCCGGGCGCCATCGGCGACCGGACGCTCGAGATCGAGTTCCTCGAGGCCGGCGCCGAGATCTTCGCCCTCACCTTCGGCTGACGCCGACGGCCCTCGGACGCGAACCGATCGACGTCGACGATGGCGTCGACGAACGCCTGCGGGGCTTCCTGCGGCAGGTTGTGGCCGATGCCGCCGGTCACGACGCGATGGGCGTACGGTCCGGAGAACCGCTTGGCGTAGGACGCGCTGTCCGGGTGCGGCGCGCCGTTGGCGTCGCTCTCGAGGGTGATGGTCGGCACGGCGACGACGGGCGCCTTGGCGAGCTGCGCCTCGATCGCGTCGTAGCGCGCCTCGCCGTCGGCCAGGCCCAGCCGCCACCGGTAGTTGTGGATCACGATGTCGACGTGATCCGGATTGTCGAACGCCGCGGCGGTGCGATCGAACGTCGCCGCGTCGAAGCGCCACTGCGGCGAGCCCAGCTGCCAGATCAACTGGTTGAAGGCGCGACGATTGGCCTCATAGCCGCGCCGCCCGCGCTCGGTCGCGAAGTAGGTACTGATACCACCAGGCCAGTTCGGCCTGGGGCGGCAGCGGCTGCTCGTTCGCTTCGCGGTTCACGACCAGGTAGCCGCTGACGGATACCAGGGCCTTGCAGCGGGCCGGCCAGAGTGCCGCGAGCACGGTCGCGGTCCGGGCCCCCCAGTCGCAGCCCGCGACGATGGCGCGGTCGATGCCCAGGGCATCCAGCAGCGCGATCGCGTCGACAGCCAGCGCCGCCTGCTGGCCGTTGCGAAGCGTGTCCGCGGCCCGGAAGCGCGTCGTCCCGAAGCCGCGCAGGTAGGGGACGATGACCCGGTAGCCCGCCGCGGCCAGGGCCGGAACGACGTCCACGAAGGTGTGGATGTCGTAGGGCCAGCCGTGCAGGAGCAGGACGACGCGCCCGGCCCGCGGCCCGGCGTCCACGTAGCCGACGTTCAACGCCCCGGCGTCGATCTGCTGGAGCGCGGCAAAGGCCGGGTCGATCGCCGCGCCGCCCGGTGGAGCGATGCGGCGTCGAGCGGCCGCGTGATGGCTGCCGACGAACGGGGCCGCCAGCGCCAGGGCGGCGGTCCCCAGGAGGCGGCGGCGACGGTGATCCAGCGTGCGCATGTGTGACTCCAATCCGCTGGTGATTGGAGCATCGGCCGGCGCGCGGTCGATTGGACGTTGGTATCGGTCAGGCGCCGGCGGAACCGGCGAGCGGCGCCTTGCCCGCCCCGCCGACGCGGCCGTGCGCTGGACGAACGCCAGCAGATCGGCGTTCAGCCGATCCTTGTGCGTGTCCGTGATGCCATGCGGTGCGCCCTCGTAGACGATCAGCGTGGCCTGCGGCACGAGCTGCGCCGCCGCCCGGGCGGCGGCGTCGATGGGCACGATCTGGTCGTCGTCGCCGTGCAGGATCAGCGTCGGCTTGTCGAACTTGCGCAGGTCGTCGGTGAAGTCGGTGGCCGAGAACGCCGCGATGCAGTCGTAGGCGTTCTTGTGGCCGGCCAGCATGCCCTGCAGCCAGAAGCTGTCGATCATGCCCTGCGACGGCTTGGCGCCAGCCCGGTTGAAGCCGAAGAACGGCCCGCTGGCCAGGTCGCGATAGAGCGACGACCGATCGGCCAGGCTGCCGGCGCGGATGCCGTCGAAGACCTCGACCGGCAGGCCGCCGGGATTGCGCTCGGTGCGCAGCATGAGCGGCGGCACGGCCGAGATCAGCCCCAGCGCCGCGATGCGGCCGGTGCCGTGACGCCCGACGTAGCGGGCCACTTCTCCGCCGCCGGTCGAAAAGCCGATCAGCGTGACGCCGCGCAGGTCGAGATGCTCGATCAGCTGCGCCAGATCGTCGGCGTAGTGATCCATGTCGTTGCCGTCCCACGGCTGCGACGAGCGGCCGTGCCCGCGCCGATCGTGGGTGACGACGCGGAAGCCGTTCGACGCCAGGTGGACGGCCTGGCTCTCCCAGCTGTCGGCGCAGAGCGGCCAGCCGTGGCTGAGCACGACGACCGCGCCGTCCCTCGGGCCCCAATCCTTGAAGTAGATGCTGACGTCGTCGCGGGTGGTGAACGTGGCCATGGAATCTCCCCTCTATGTGATGTGACGCGAGAACCTACCAGCTTCATCGTCGGCAGCGGATGCCATGGATGGGTGCGCAGGCGGCGCAGCTGGAGCCGGGCCAGCATCGCGTGGAACCCCGCCCGCGGCCAACGTGCCACCGTGGCCCGGAACAACGAGCGCGAGAGCCCGGACGCCAGGAGACCTCCGGTCACGTCCATCCAGTCGGCGCGGCGAAAGGGCTCGACGAGCGCTCGTGTTCCCCTCGATACCTCGTCACCTTGTGGTGCTCGCCGATCGCGGCCGCCACGGCGGGACCCACGCCGCGCGGCCCGCCTCGACCAGGTAGTCGAGGCGAGGCGGACCGACGGTCCAGGTAGTCGAACGTGCCGGCGGTCCAGATGCCCAGGTCGTGGCAGGCGGCCGTGATGGCGATCTGCTCGATCGCCTCCGGCGTGCCGGACGACTGCGAGGCGCACAGGTTCGCCACCCGATACGCGTGGTTCCGATACGCCTCGACGTCGCCGGCCAGTGCCGCCGCGTGGCGGATCAGGATCGTGTCGAGCGCCACGAGCTCCGTCAGCAGGACGGCGTCCGCAGACGCGGCGGCGGGCATGTCCTTCCGCGCCCGGCCGCCTACGCCGGCGGCAGACGCGCCTCGAGCCACCCGACGATGTCGCCCATCACGCCCTCGCGGCCGATGTCGTTGAGCAGGTCGTGCGCGTGACCGTCATAGAGCTTCAGCGTCTTGTCCGCCGAGCCGGTGGTGTCGTAGAAGAACTGGCTGCCGCCCGGGCGCGTCACCTTGTCGGCGGTGCCGTGCAGGATCAGCACCGGCAGCGTGATCTGCGGGAACTCGCGCTTCAGGCGCTCGTCGGCCCGGGCCAGTTCGGCGACGGTGTTGGTCGGCTGCACCTCGTCGGCGATCAACGGGTCGTCGAGCATCGCCTGCACGGCCACCGGATCGCGCGAGAAGTCCTCGGTCTTCAGCTTCAGGACGTGGACGTGCGGGACCAGGTGGCTGAGGCCCTTGACGACGGTGAGCGCGAGGTCCGGCGCGTAGACCTGGAAGGCGAAGCTCTCGCAGATGAAGCCGGTCAGCTCCGCCTGATGCTCGAGCGTGTAGACCGAGGAGATCACGCCGCCGGCGCTGTGGCCGAGCAGGAAGAACGGCACCGCCGGATGCCGCGACTTCGCCAGCGTGACCAGCGTGTGCGCGTCGTCGACGTAGTCCGCCATCTGTTCGAGGTAGAACCGCTCGCCCTCCGATCGGCCGCGGCCGTGCAGATCGACCGCATAGACGGCGAACCCGCGCGCCACCAGTTGCTCGGCGGTCCAGCCGTAGTAGCCGCTGTGGCTCTTGACGCCGTGCACGATGCCGACAATCGCCCGCGGCGGCGCCGCCGGCAGCCACGAGCGGATGAAGATCTGCAGGCCGTTCCGAACCGGCACGCGATCTTCACGCGGAGTGGTCACAGTCTTGGTCGCGGTCCCCATCACACACCTCTCTTCGCCGGCCATGGCGGCCGGTGCTGGCCGCGGCGGTCTTCGCCGGCGTGCCAGCCGTCGCTGGTGCTGGGAAGGATAGAAGCCGCCCGCGGCGCCCGCATCCCGCGATGGCGGCAGGGCACCGTACCCCTGCGGCAGGGGCCGGCCCTACCTCGATCGGGTCAGCAGCCCGCTGGGGCGCCGGGCGGCTAGGGCGCCGGGCGGCGACGGGCCTCGTCGTGGATGACGATCTCGCGGCGCCCGAACAGATAGGCGTCGATGGAATGCGCGCCGGGGCCGAGCATCGCCAGCGCGATGGCGTCGACGGCGACGAGCGCGACGGTGGCCGCATCCATCGGCCGCCCGAGGACGATCGGAACGGGCCCCAGCGCGGCGATCAGCAGCGTCGACAGGCTGGCCGTCGCCGCGACGATTGGCGTCAGGAATCCGGCGACGAGCCCGAGACCGCTCAGGATCGCGATGGCGCCGAGGGCCGACGACATCGCCGTGGGTTCCTGGACCTGGGCGAGATGGGCGCCGCCCAGGCCGGCGGCGGTGATGCCGGCGACCGAGCGCAACAGCACCAGGCCCGCGGCCGGCCAGCCGCCCGGAAACGTCGAGAAGAAACGCTGCAGTCCGTCGCTCCTTGTATGGGGCCGACGGTCGGAGGGCCCCACGGCGACGATAACGGATGGCGGCGCCCGCTGAATCCCTAGAGGCCGGGAGGCGTCCCTACCACTTTCGTGGTACGACGCGGCGTCACAGCTGGATGATGCCGCGGCGCACGCCGATGGCGACCGCCGCGGTGCGATCGCTCGCGCCCAGCTTCTCCATGATGTGCTTGACGTGGACCTTGACCGTCTCCTCGGAGATCGACAGCTGCTGGGCGATGTCCTTGTTCCGGTTGCCGCCGGCGACGTGCTGCAGCACGTCGACTTCCCGAGGGGTGAGCGACTCGTCGGCGATGTGCTCGGCGAGCTGGGCGGCGACCTCGTGCGGGATGCGCTTCCGCCCGGCGTCCACCTGCCGCACCGCGTCGACCAGCTCCGGCGGCGGCAGGTTCTTCAGCAGGTAGCCGCGGGCGCCGCCGGCCAGGGCGCGCTGGATCTCGACGTCGCCTTCGAAGGTGGTCAGCATGACGATCCGCGCGTCCGGGAACTCGCCCAGGATCGCGCTCATCGCGTCGATCCCGCTGATGTCCGGCAGGCGCAGATCCATCAGCGTCACGTCCGGCCGATGCTCGCGAAAGAGCTGGATCGCCTCGCGGCCGCTGGCGGCCTGCGCAACCATGGTCATGTCGCCCTGGCTGTTGATGATGGCGGCGATGCCTTCCCGGAGCAGGGGATGATCGTCAACGCTGAGCACCCGAATCGGGCGCGGACGGGTCATGTCTGGTTCTCCGTTCCTTCCGTTCGTAGGCGGCGTGGGCCGGAACCCTGAGTTCCACTTCCGTGCCGGCGTTCGGGCGGCTGCGAATCTTCAGCGTCCCGCCGATGCGTTCCGTCCGCTCGCGCATGCCGGCGATGCCCCAGTGCCCGTCGCTGCCGGCCCGCACGATCTGCGGATCCATGCCGCGGCCATCGTCTCGCACCAGGACGCACAGTTCCTTGGCGCCGTATTCGAGCTCGATTTCGATCGTGCTGGCGCCCGAGTGGCGAAAGGCGTTGACCAGCCCTTCCCGGCCGATTCTATACACCTCGTCGCGGATGATGGGCGTCAGCGATCGCGGGCGCCCGTCGACGATGACCCGGTACGACGCGCCGTCCACGCCCACTTCCTTCTGCACGCCGGCGAAGGCCTGCTCGAGGTCCTCCGGCGCCGTGCCGTGCGCGCGCAGGCCGCGGACGGCGTTGCGGCCCTCGTCGATCACCCGCCGCATCAAGGCGTTGACGCGGCCGAGCGAGGTCCGCGCCGCCGAGTCTGGCGGCAACTCCTCGACGGCGACGTGCAGCTGCATGGAGGCGCTGACGAAGCCCTGGAGCAGCGTATCGTGCAGCTCCTGGGCGATCCGCGTGCGCTCCGCCAGTCGCTCCTCGAAGCGGGCGTTGAGGCGTCTCGCCACCTGGCGGACGCGCAGCCGGTAGAGCCCCCAGCCGGCCAGGCCGACGGTGGCCAGGGCGGACGCCTGGAACCACAGGGTCTGCCACAGCAGCGGCTGGATTTCGAACGGCAGGGTGGCTTCGACGCCGTTCCAGGCCCCGTCGCCGTTCGACGCGATCACCCGGAACCGATACGGGCCTGGCGCGAGGTTCGTATAGACCGCCTCGCGGTGCGCGACCGGGTCGCTCCATTCCCGATCGAAGCCGTCCAGCCGGTAGCGGAACCTGACGCGCTCCGGGACGGACAGGCTCAAGCCGGCATAGCTGACGGCGATCCGGCGGCGGCTGGAGGAGAGGCGAATAGGGCCGCGCGTGTCGATCGGCGCGCCGTCCGCGGTCAGCTGCTCGATGACGGTGACCGCGGCGAGACCCTGGCCGTCGACGCGCGACGGGTCCGCCATCGACAGCCCGCGCGTCAGCGCGAACCAGAGGCGCCCCTTGGCGTCCCGCGCGACGATGCGGTGGCGCTTGGCCGACTCGACGCCGAGCAGGCCGTCGGCGACGGTGTAGCGCCGCAGGTCGTTCGGCTGGACGGCGTCGCGGATCAGGACGTCCCGATTGACGCGCAGGATGCCGTCGGGCGTGGTGATCCACAGGGCGCCGCGGCCGTCCGCGGCGAGGCCGACGATGGCGCCGCGCAGCTCCGGCATCGCCGAACCGGTCGATCGCACGACGCCGTCCTGGATCACGGCGATGCCCTTGGCCGTGCCGACCCACACAGCCCCCGGGCGATCCTCGAGCAGCGTCGTGACGTCGTTCGAGGGCAGGCCCTCGCGTGTCGTGTAGGTGCGCCAGCTGTCTCCCGACCGCACCGCCAGCCCGTTCGGCGTCCCGAACCACATCGCGCCGTTGCCGGCCTCGAGCAGCGACGCCACGGTGTTCGACGGCAGCCCGTTCCGCGTGTCGTAGGTCGTGAAGCGACCGCGCTCGAGCAGGCTGGCCCCGCCGCTCAGCGTGCCCGCCCACACACCGCCGTCGCGGGTCCGGTGAATGGCGAAGACGCTGTCCTGCGCCAGGCCCGCCCGCTGCGTGAATCGCTCGGCGACGATGACGTCGCCGTCGACCCGGAGCACGGTGGCGCCACCGCGCTGCCGGCCGACCCACACGTCGCGCCCGCCGCCGTGGATCGAGTAGACGACGTCGTCGGGCAGCCCCGCCTGTCGCACCTCGTGCACCGACCCGTCGCGGATCCAGAACAAGCCGCCGCTCGACGGGCCGAACCAGACCCGCCCGTCATCGGACGCATGGACGGGGCCGCCGCTGTCGGGCGGCAGGCCTTCCCGGACCGAGTAGGTGGTGAACACCGGATCGCGCCACCGCTCGATGCCGCGATCGGTGCCGACCCACAGGTTGCCGTCGCGGTCCTCGAAGGTCGCCGACACGTGCCCGAGCGGGCCGCCCGCGTCCGTCGCCGCGTCGACCGCGCCATCGCGGCCGACCCGCAGCAGCCCCCGCGAGCCGGCGGCGATCCACAGGTTCGACGCCCGGTCGCGGGTGATGCCGAGAACGGAGGTCCGCCGCAGCGCGTCCGGGACGCCCGCCTGCGTGATCTCGCGTGCCGTTCCAGCGGGCGACGCCGCGATCGGTGCCGATCCACACCTCGCCGGCGGGGCCCGCCAGCAGGCAATTGATCTTCAGGTCCGGGACGCCCGTCGTGTCGCGCGTGACCTGCGCCCGCGTGCACCCGGACCAGCCCTGCGTCGCGGGTGCCCAGCCAGATGTCGCCGTCGGACCCTTCGGCGATGGCGATGACGAACGACGAGCTCGGCAGCGATCCGGGCCGCGCGATGGCGGCGAAGCGACCGCCGCGATAGGCGAGCGGGCCGCGCAGGAGCGTGGCGAGCAGCATGCCGTCCTGGCGACCGCGAGCCATCGCCGAGACCACCGACGCCGGTGAGGCCGTCGCGGCGAACAGGTCGCGGAACACGCCGGCCTGGTAGCGGACCAGCCCGATGCCGCGGAGGCGCGCCCACAGGCTGCCGTCCGGCGCCGCCGTCACCCCGAGCACGGCGGGCCCGGCTTTCACGTCGGCGCCGGGATCGAACAGCCGGAACGTCAGGCCGTCGAAGCGGACCAGGCCCTTCTCGGCGCCGATCCACAGGTAGCCGTCGCTGGTCTGGGCGATGGCGTAGACCTGGCCGCCGGGGAAGCCGGACTCGCTGCCCCACCGGTCGCGGATGTACTGCGCCATCGATCGATCGGCGTCCAGCGCCGCGGCTGGCGCCGCCAGCAGGAGCGTCCCGAGCAGGACCAGCGCTGCCGCGCAGCGAGGCGCCGACGGCCCGCGGACGCTACGGCAGGTACTGGAACCGCTCAACGACGACCTCGACGTCCTTCTCCGGCGGGCGGGGCGCGTACCGGAAGTAGTAGAGGTTCATCCGCACCCGCTCCGTCCCGGGGGAGGGCACGCCGGATGTGAACGTGTGGCGGCTGACGACCTCGGCGGCCATCGCGTTCCGGCCCCGCGCGGTGCGGAACGACGCGCGGCCCGGCTCCCAGCGGAACGAGTGCGTGAGCGTGCCGCGCGGGGCGGAGAAGCGGGCCACGTTGGCCGGCACGTAGTACGGCTGCAGCACGTACTGCGCGTTGGGGATGCCCGGATCGCCCCACTGGCTGATGTCGATGTCCAGCTCGCGATGGTTCTGATCGAGCGCTTCTTCGTCCCAGGTGAACATCCCGAACGCCGCCGCCGGGTCCAGCGTCGACGTGTCCCGGACGGTGAAGGCGTAGGTGCCGTAGCCGAGGGCGCGCGTCAGGATCACCTCGGCGCTGGTCCAGCCGCCGTTGTGTCTGGCCAGCTTGAGGTGCAGGAACCCCTCGGCATCCGTCCAGGCATTGGCCGGCTCGTAGTCGTTCTGCCCGCCGCGATCGCTCGGCGTCTGCCGCACCTGCCACTCGTAGCCGCTGAACGTCAGCGACGTCGGCGCCGGCGAGAACGTGCCGGTCCCCTTGACGGTGGCGACGGCGAGCACCGCGCCGCCAGGCGTGGGCAGCGTCTCGATGGTGTCGGGCGGCCGGAACGTCGCATCGACGAGCAGGGCGCCGTACTCGCTGCCCAGGTGAATCGAGTTGTGCCAGGCCTGGTCCGGCTGCACCGTCGTGAAGGGTTCCAGCGTCATCGGCTGCACCCACCAGACGTTGGTCCGGGCGTAGATCACGACGCGCTGCCCGGGGAGGGCTCCGGTGACACGGCCGCTGATCCGGGCGGTGCGCTCCGACCCGCCCGCCGCCGCCGGCGGCACGTCGACGAACTGAATCGTCGGTGGCACCGGCGCCACCTCGCCGCCGCGATTGCACGCGGGCGCCGCCACGACCGTCAGGGCGGAGAAGGCAGCCAGGGCAAGGGCCGGCGGACGCGTGCGCAGAAGCATGGTCGATGCTGCCCTCCCGGGCCGTGGCTGCAGACCTCCTACCTTGGCAGCCGGTGTCTACCCCGTTCGAGTAACGGAACCATACACCGCAACCGGCAAGGCGCCATCACCCGTTCTCGGGATGCCGGCGGCGCCGCCGATCGCTACGCTGTGTCACCCCCTCGAAGACCCGGGCAAGGAGAACGCATGATGCTCACGCTCTCGACGACAGATGGTCCGCGCGCCACGACGGCGCGCCTGCCGGACACCACCCCCATCGTCTACGTCATCGAGGACGACGCCGTGGAACGCGAGGCGCTCGAACTCCTGGTCGAGACGTCAGGCTGGCGGTGCCAGGCCTTTGCCTCGGCGCGGTCGTTCCTGGACCGCCCGCGCGCGCGCGTTCCGAGCTGCGTGGTGCTCGACGTGACGCTGCCCGGTTGCAACGGCCTGGAGGTGCAGCAGCGCCTCGCCGTCGACGGGCCGGGCACGTCCGTGGTGTTCATCACCGGACGCGCCGACGTCGCGATCACCGTCCAGGCGATGAAGGCCGGCGCGGTCGAGTTCCTGATGAAGCCGTTCCATGACGACGAACTGGTCGGCGCCATCGAGCACGCCCTCGCTCGCGCCCGCCGGGCCGTGGAACGCCAGGCGCAGCTGTCCGAGCTGTTCGAGCGCTACCAGTCGCTGACGCCGCGGGAGCGCGAGGTCATGGTCCTGGTGGTCTCCGGGCTCCTGAACAAGCAGGTCGGCGGCGAGCTCGGGATCAGCGAGATCACCGTCAAGGCGCACCGCGGCCAGGTGATGCGGAAGATGAAGGCCGATTCCCTGCCGGCCCTCGTGCACATGGTGTCGAGCCTCGGGCTCGTCGGGACGCCGTTCGCCTGACGGTTCGCTACAGCGCCTTGCCGATGTGCTCGTGCACGAAGCTGACGGTGATGGCGCCCTCGCCGACCGCCGAGGCACAGCGCTTCACCGAGCCGCTGCGCACGTCCCCGGCGGCGAAGACGCCGGGCAGGCTCGTCTCGAGCAGGAACGGCGCCCGGCCGACAGCCGTCCAGCGGGCGTCCTCGACCGTCCGCCGCGACAGCTGCGGGCCGGTCAGGACGAAGCCCCGGGCATCGAGATCGATGCAGCCGTTCAGCCAGCTGGTATTGGCGATCGGCGCCGATGAACAGGAACAGCGCCGGTGTCGTCAACGACGTCTCGGCGCCTTTGCCGTCGCGGACGCGTACCGTGGCCAGGTGCCCGTCGCCGTCGACGGCGCTGACGACGGCGTCGCGGTGAATGACGACGTTCTCGAGATGCTCGACGCGATCGACGAGGTAGCGCGACATGCTCTTGCCGAGGTCGTCGCCGCGCACCACGACGTGCACGGAGCGGGCGTAGTGCGACAGGTGGACGATCGCCTGCCCCGCCGAGTTGCCGGCGCCGACCACCACCACGTCGTCGCCGCGACACAGCTTCGCTTCCATGTCCGTGGCGGCGTAGTAGATGCCGGCGCCCTCGAACTCGGCGAAGCGCGGCAGGTCGAGCCGCCGGTACGCAGACGCCCGTCGTCACCAGCACGCAGCGCGTCTTCAGCTTCGTGCCGTCGGCGAGGGTCACGATGCGGACGCCGTCGTCGATGCCCAGCTTCGTCACCGTGCTGGGCACGGTGATGCGGGCGCCGAAGCGCTGCGCCTGCAGCAGCGCGTTGCGCGTCAGCTCGGCCCCCGAGATGCCGGCCGGGAAGCCGAGATAGTTTTCGATGCGCGCGCTCGTGCCGGCCTGGCCGCCGGTGGCCAGGCGCTCGAGCACGACGACGTCCAGACCTTCCGAGGCCCCGTAGACCGCGGCGGCGAGCCCCGACGGGCCGGCGCCGACGACGATCAGGTCGTGCACTTCCGCCGGGTCGAAGGTGATGTCGAGGCCGGCACATTTCGCCAGGGCCTCGATGGACGGCCGGCGGTGGAACGTGCCGTCGCGGCCGATCACGACCGGCGTGTCCTTCGCCGGAACGCTGAACTGGCGCAGCAGCTGCTCGGCCTGCGGGTCGGCTTCGAGGTCGATCCACGTGAAGGGGATCGCGTTGCGGGTGGCGAAGTCGCGCAGGCGGTGCGCCTCCACGTCGAAGCGCGAGCCGATGATCTTCACGCCTTCGAAGCCGTCGCTCAGCAGCAGCGACCGGCGCATGAGGAACGCCTTGACGAGGAGCTCGCCCAGCTCCGGCTCCTCGTCGACGGCCTCACGCAGCGCCGAGGCGCCGAGCTCGAGCAGGTCGCCGTCTGCCGCGACGCGCGCGGTGACCAGGGCGGCGCGCCCCGACAGCATGTCGACGTCGCCGGTGAACTCCTGCGGCTCGTGCACGGCGACGGTGTGCGGGCGGCCGCGCGAGCTCTCGAGGATCTCGATGGCGCCGCTGACGACGACGTAGAAACAGAACCCGCGGTCGCCCTCGGCGAACAGCACGTCCCCGGCCCGCACGGCGCGGCGATGTCCGCGCGCCGCCAGCGTCGCGACCTGCGCGCCGGTCAACTTCGGAAACGCGATGTCTTTCTCGCTGACCACGATCACCCTCCCGTCACGACAGCCGAAGCGGTGCGGTACACTGGCGACGAGACGGGACGTCGCCCGAACCGCGAATCGCAAAGGACTCTGAAGATGCCCAGCAGCGCCTGTGGTCACATCCGCGCCGTCACCACGGTGAAACTGCCGCACCGGCACGTCTGCGAGGACTGCGTCCAGACTGGCGGCCGCTGGGTCCATCTGCGCACCTGCCAGGAGTGCGGCCGGACACTGTGCTGCGACACCTCGCCGCACAAGCATGCCACGGCGCATGCCCGCACGACCGGGCATCCGGTGATCGCCTCGGCCGAGTCCGGCGAGCAGTGGCTCTACTGCTACCCGGACGACGCGTTCGCCGAGTACTGACGCGGCTCCCGCGTCCGCGACCAGCCATGGCAGGCGTCGAGTTCCGACAGGTCTCGTTCGGGCACGCGCGCGGGGCACAGGTCCTCGACCGCTTCACCCTCGGCGTCGCGGCCGGCGAGACGGTGGCCCTCGTCGGCACCAGCGGCGCCGGCAAGACCACGGTCCTCAAGCTGGTCAACCGGCTGCTCCTCCCTGACGCCGGCGAGGTCCGCGTCCAGGGCCGGAGCACGCGCGAGTGGGATGCGATTCGGCTGCGCCGCTCGATCGGCTACGTCATCCAGGATGTCGGGCTGTTCCCGCATCTCACCGTCGCCGACAACATCGCGGTGGTGCCGCGGCTGGAACGATGGGACGACGCCCGGGTCAGCGCCCGCGTGCGCGAGCTGCTCGGGCTGATCGGGCTGGCGCCCGACGAGTACGGCGGCCGCTGGCCGGACGAGCTCTCCGGCGGCCAGCGCCAGCGGGTCGGCGTCGCCCGCGCGCTGGCCGCGGATCCGCCGGTGCTGCTGATGGACGAGCCCTTCGGCGCCCTCGACCCGGTGACGCGGCGGCAGCTGCAGGGCGAGTTTCGCCGCATCCAGGCGCGGCTCCGCAAGACGGTCCTGATCGTCACCCACGACATGGCCGAGGCGATCGCGCTGGCCGATCGCATCGGCGTCCTCGACGCCGGCCGCCTGATCTGGTCGGGCCCGGCCCGGTCGATTCTCGAGGCCGACGACGCGCGTGTGCGGCGTCTGCGTCGAGGCCGTCATCGTCAGCCCGCCCGCCGCGAACGAGGACGCCTGATGGACCTCGTCCGGTTCTGGCTCGCGCACCAGCAGGAGCTGGCCACGCTCGCCGGCCAGCACGTGCTGCTCGTCACGGTCTCGAGCGCGATGGCGGTGGCGATCGGCGTGCCGCTCGGGATCTTCGCGGCGCGGCGTCCCCGGCTCGCGTCGCCGCTGGTGGGCATCGCCAACGTCGTCCAGACCGTTCCCAGCCTGGCGATGTTCGGCTTCCTGCTGCCGGTGCCGTTCGTCGGCGGCATCGGCGCCCGCGCCGCGATCGCCGTGCTGGTGCTCTACGCGCTGCTGCCGATCGTGCGGTCGACCATCGTCGGCATCACCGGCGTCGACCGATCGGTCCGGGAAGCGGGCGTGGCGATGGGCATGACGGCCGGCGAGCTGCTGCGGCGGGTCGAGCTGCCGCTGGCGCTGCCCTCGATCGTCGCCGGGGTCCGCGTGGCCAGCGTGGTCGGCGTCGGCTCGGCGACGATCGCCGCGGCGATCGGCGCCGGCGGCCTGGGCCAGTACATCTACCGCGGCCTGTCGATGGTGGACACGACGGTGATCCTGGCCGGGGCGATTCCCGCGGCGCTGCTCGCCCTGGGCGTCGACGGCGGCCTGCTGTGGCTCGAGCGGCGGCTGTCGCCGCGCGGACGCCGCGCCTCCGGCCGGAAGGCGCTGGCCGTCGCGGCCGGCCTCGCGGCCGTGCTCCTCGCCGGCAGCGGCGCGCTGGCGGCGCGGGCGTCCGGCGCGATCGTCGTCGGCTCGAAGAACTTCACCGAGCAGGTCGTGCTCGGCGAGATCGTCGCCCAGACGATCGAGCGCGAGACGGGGCTGCCGGTCCAGCGCCAGCTCAATCTGGGCGGGACGCTGATCTGCGACCGCGCCCTCGGCACCGGCGACATCGACGTCTACGTCGAGTACACCGGCACCGCGCTGACGGCGATCTTCCGCCAGCCGCCGTCCACCGACCGCGAGGCCGTCATGCGGACGGTGCGCGCAGCGCTACGCGGACAGCGGACGCACGCTGCTGCCGCCGCTCGGCTTCGACAACACCTTCGCCATCCTGGTGCGCGGCGCCGACGCCCGTGCGCTCGGCCTGCGCACGATCGGCGACGCGGCGCGGCTGGCGCCGCAGTGGCGCGCCGGCTTCGGCTACGAGTTCCTCGAGCGTCCCGACGGCTACCCGGGCCTGGCCAAGGCCTACGGCCTGACCTTCCGCGAACCGCCACGAGTGATGGACCTGGCCCTGACCTATCGCGCCCTCGCCTCCGGGCAGGTCGACGTGATCGCCGGCGACGCCACCGCCGGGCTGATCGCCAGCCTCGATCTCGTCCAGCTCGAGGACGACCGGCACTACTTCCCGCCTTACGATGCCGTGCCGGTGGCGCGGGCCGCCACGCTGCTGCGGTATCCGCGCGTGCGGGCGGCCTTGCAGCGCCTGGCGCAGCGCATCTCGGCGGCGGACATGCGCGAGATGAACCTGGCCGTGGACGGGCGGCGCGAGAGCCCGGCGGACGTGGCGCGTCGCTTCCTCGACAGACAGCGGTAGGCTGGGGGGAGGGGATCCCATGACCAACTCGACCGTTGCCTTCCGCGATCATCTCGTCCGTCTCCTCGACTGGGAGGACGCGCACGTCAGCTTCGACCAGGCGATCGACGGCATCCCGGCCGACCAGCGCGGGGCCGCGGCCGCGGGGTTCGCGCACACGCCGTGGCAGCTCGTGGAGCACCTCCGTCTCGCCCAGGACGACATCCTGGCGTTCTGCCTCGACGCCGCCTACGCGCACACCATGACGTGGCCGGACGACTACTGGCCCAAGGCGGCGGCCCCGCCGACGCCGCAGGCGTGGACGGACAGCGTCGCGTCCTACGTGCGGTCGCGCGAGGCGATGAAGGGCCTCGCCCGCGACGTCGAGGACCTGACGGCGACGGTCCCGACCGGCAAGGGACATCAGACCTACCTGCGCGCCATTCTTCTCGCCGCGGATCACGCCGCCTACCACGTCGGCCAGATCGTCGCCGTGCGCCGGGCCCTGGGCATCTGGAAGGCCTCATGACCACAGCAGCTACCGCACTCGACCGGGCCGGCCTGGCGGATTGGTACCGCCGCAACCGGCAGCGCTCGCAGCACCTGTTCGACCTCGTCCAGCCCGAGGCCTATCACGCGCGGCCCATTTCGCTGCGCCACCCGATCGTGTTCTACGAGGGGCACCTGCCGGCCTTCAGCCTCAACACGCTGGTGAAGAAGGGCCTCGGACGCGGCGGCGTCGACGAGCGACTCGAGCGGTTGTTCGCGCGCGGCATCGATCCGGAAGACGAGGCGGCCGCCCGCGCCAGCGGACGCGCCGAATGGCCCTCGCGTGCCGAGGTCCGGCGCTTCGCCGACGCCTGCGACGCCCTGATCCTCGATGCGCTGGCGAACGCGCCGATCGAGCAGCCCGGACATCCGCTGCTGCACGAGGCCGAGGCGGTCTACGCCATCCTCGAGCACGAGGCGATGCACCAGGAAACGATGATCTACATGTGGCACCAGCTGCCGCACGAGCTGAAGCGCGCGCCGGCCGACGCCAGGCCCGACGTCACGGGAACGACACCGGCGCCGGCGCGCGTCACCGTTCCAGCTGGCCGCGCCACGCTCGGCGCCCGGCGGGGCGACGTCCCCTTCGGCTGGGACAACGAGTTCCCCGGCCCGATCGTCGACGTGCCGGCGTTCACGATCGACGTCCACGACGTCACCAACGAGCAGTTCCTGGCCTTCGTCGAGGCCGGCGGCTACCGGCAGCCGGACCTCTGGACCCCGGCCGCCTTCGCCTGGGTGCGCGACGAAGGCATCGAGCATCCGCGGTTCTGGACGCGCGGGAGTGGCGGCTGGCAGTGGCACGGCATGTTCGCGTCGGTCGATCTGCCGCCCGCCTGGCCCGTCTACGTGAGCCAGGCGGAAGCCGCGGCCTACGCCCGCTGGCGCGGCGCCCGGCTGCCGACCGAAGCCGAGTACCAGCGCGCCGCCTTCGGCGATCCGTCCGGACGCGAGCGGCGCTATCCGTGGGGCGACGCGCGGCCCGATGCGACGCGCGGGCTCTTCGATTTCAGGGCCTGGGATCCGGTGGCGGTCGGACGGCATCCGGCCGGCCAGAGCGCCTGGGGCGTGCACGACCTGATGGGCAACGGCTGGGAGTGGACGTCCACCGTGTTCGCGCCGTTCGACGGCTTCCAGGCGATGGCCTCGTATCCCGAGTACTCGGCCGAGTTCTTCGACGGCCTGCACCTGGTGATGAAGGGCGCGTCGCCGGCGACCGACGCCGCGCTGCTCCGTCGCAGCTTCCGCAACTGGTTCCGGCCCACGTATCCCTTCGTCTATGCCACGTTCCGCTGCGCGTGGCCGGTCGCGTGACGATGCCCAAGACCACACCAGCCGCACCGGCACCTGGGGCCGGCCCCTGCCCACCACGGCGCGGGCGAGCCCGACGCCGGGGCGGAGGCACAAACGATCGATCTCGCGCGCGAGGTCCGCTTCTACCTGCAGCAGACGCCGCGGCAGCTGCCGTCGCGCTTCCTCTACGACGCCCTCGGCTCGGCGCTGTTCGACGCCATCTGCCACCTGCCGTGGTATCGCATCACGCGCGCCGAGCTGCAGCTGCTCGAGCGCCACGCGCGCACCATCGGGCAGGCCATCGGGCCGGGCGGCCGGGTGGTCGAACTGGGGAGCGGCAGCGGCGAGAAGCTGGCGACGCTGCTGACGCACGCCGGCCTGCCCGGCGTGCACGCGCACCTCGTCGATCTCTCCGACGCCGCCCTGGCCCGATCGGTGCAAACGCTGGCGATGCTGCCCGGGCTCGGCGCCCGCGTGACGACGCACCGCGCCACCTACGAGGACGGGCTGCAGGCGCTGCCCGACGCGGCCGCCGGCCCGACGCTCCTCGCCTTTCTCGGCTCCAACATCGGCAACTTCGACGCGCCCGGCGCAGCGGCGCTGTTGCGCCAGCTGCGGGCGGCGCTCCGCCCCGGCGACACGCTGCTGCTCGGGACGGATCTCGTCAAGCCGGAACGCGACCTGCTCCTGGCCTACGACGATCCGCTGGGCCTGACGGCGGCGTTCAACAAGAACCTGCTGCTGCGGCTCAACACCGAGCTGGACGCCGACTTCGATCTGGCCGGCTTCGACCATCGCGCGATCTGGCGCGGCGACGCGGCGCGGATCGAGATGCACCTGGTCAGCCGCGGCGCCCAGCAGGTCCGCCTGGCCGGCGCCGACCTCCGCATCGACTTCGAAGCGGGCGAGACGATCTGGACCGAGAGCTCGTACAAGTTCGAGGCCGCCGGGGTCCGGCAGCTGGTCGAACCCGCCGGGTTCGGCCAGCGCCAGCAGTGGATCGACGAGCGCGCGCACTTCGCGCTGACGTTGTTCGCCGCCGTCTGAGCCGGCGTTCCCCCTTCTACGCCGGGACCGCTTCCGTCATCCCGGCGACGCGGAGGGTGGCATCGCCGGCCGCATCCGCGGACGTGCGTCCGCGCTCCCGCGCGACCAGGTAGGCGGCGTACCACGTCGACCAGTGGTGCTTCGGCGCGGTCGGTTCGTAGGCGCCGTGCGCGGTCTCGGTCTCACGCAGCAGATCGGTCAGCGTCGCCAGATCGAGGCTGACACCACGGCCCGGCAGCCGCGTCGTGACTTCCTGGATCAGCCAGCGGTTGCCGTCGGGATCGCTGAACGAGGCCCACGAGGCGTAGGAGGCGCGCTCCGGGTGCAGCCCGGCCAGCTTCGGCCCGCCGATCCCCGCGTGGTGGTACGGCTCGCTGACCTCGACGCCGCGGGCGATCAGGTCGGCGCGCGCCGCGACGAGGTCGCTGGCGATGAGAATCAGATTCGACGTCGAGCCCGGCGCGGCCGCCGTGATGCCCTTGCCGAAGTGCACCGAGCACGGCGAGCCGGGCGGCGTCATCTGCACGGCGCGGAAGGTGTCGCTGACCGGGAAATCGGCGTCGAGCCGCCAGCCGAGGCCTCCGTAGAAGGCCTTGGCGCGGTCGACGTCGGCGACCGGGATGACGACGACCTCGAGCTTCAAGTCGACGGCGGCGGCGCTCGGAACGGGGTTGGTGGCGGCTGGGCTCATCTGTGGCGTGCTCATTGGCGATCTCCGGTGAGGTGGTGACGTCAGGCATGGGTGGACGTGCGGCGCGGCGCCGCTTGCGTGGCGAGGTCCTCGAGGCACTGTCCCAGGACGCGGCTGAACGCCGGGAAGGGGTGGATGACGTCGGCCAGCGTCGTCAGCGGCGTGGCCAGCTTGATCGCCAGCACGAGCTCGCCGAGGATCTCTCCGGCGCGCGGGCTGACCACCGTCGCGCCGATCAACACGCCGCGCGAGCGGTCCCCGACCAGCTTGAGGACGCCGCCGTGGAAGTCGTGGATGTAGCCGCGGGCGGTGTTGGCGGGATCCGTCGTGGCGACGACGACGTCGATCCCGCGCGCGCGGGCCGCGGACTCGGAGAGCCCGACCGACGCGACTTCCGGATCGGTGAACGTCACCCGGGGCACCGCCGTGTGATCGGCCCGCGCGTCGAGACCGCGCAGCCGCCGCGCGATGACCTGCCCGTGGTAGTGGGCGAGATGGGTGAACCCGCCCAGCCCGGTCACGTCCCCGGCGCCGAAGACGCCGGCCTGCGCTTCCAGCGTCGTCGGGTCCACCGTCAGCCAGCCGCGCTCGGTGCGGGCCAGCCCGGCGGCCTGCCACGCCTCGGCGTTGGCGCGCCGGCCGGTGGCCAGCAGCAGACGGTCGGCGGTGACGGTGGCTCCGGACTTCAGGCGGACGACGACACCTGATGTCTGCGGCGATGCCGCGGCTGCGGCCTGCCGTTCGACACCGACGGCCGGGTCGCCCGTCAGCAGCGTGATGCCGTCCGCTTCGAGATGCGGTCTGAGCGCCGCTCCGGCCTCCGGCTCCTCGAGCCCGAGAAAGGTCGGGCCCGCTTCGATGATCGTGACCGCGGAGCCCAGGCGGGCGAAGGCCTGCCCCAGCTCGACGCCGATGGCGCCGGCGCCCAGGATCGCCAGCGATGCCGGCAGCTCGGTGGGGAGCGTCGCCTGGCGATTGGTCCAGAACTCGACGGCGTCGAGGCCGGGGATGGGCGGGATCGCCGCGGTGCTGCCGTTGGCGATGACGACAGCGCGCCGCGCGATCAGCGTCTCGCCGCCGACCTGCACCGTGCGCGGGTCGGTGAGCCGGCCGTCGCCGCGAACGAGCCTGGCGCCCATCGCCTCGAGCGACGCGGCCGGGCGGCTGTCGTCGAGATGTCGAGCCATCCAGCGCGCCCGCTCCGCGACCTTGGCGAAGTCCACCGTCCATTCCACCCGCGACGCGGCGAGGACGCGCGCCCGGGCCGCCTCGCTCAGGGTCTCGGCGGAGCGGAGCAGGGTCTTGGACGGCATGCAGCCCCAATACGGGCACTCACCGCCGACGAGCTCCCGCTCGACGATGGCCAGCGTCAGCCCGCTGTCGCGCAGGCCGGCCGCGATCGCTTCACCGGCCACGCCACCACCGAGACACACGACGTCGAACGTCTGGGACACTTGCGACCTCCGTCAGGACACGCGGACTGGATGAAGAATGCCCGTCGGCGGCGGGTGCGTCCATCAGACGTTGGTATCGGGTCGGTGGGCGGCTGACGCGACGCGGTCCGGCGCGGCAGTGCGACACCTTCGTCTGATGGCGCCGGGACGGCGCGTCTGGTCTCATGATCGGCAGCGATCGAGGCTGAACCGGCCCGAGCCGCAAGGAGGATGACATGAACAGCAGGCGATGGATGGCCCGGGGGCTCGTGATCGGCGGAGCCCTCTGGTACGCAGGCACGATGCCCGTGGCGCAGTCGGGAGTGACGCGCGTCGACCTGCAGCGCCACGATCTGAGCGTGGCCGGACGCGAGGCCGTCCAGGTGCGCGTCGAGCTCGCGCCGGGCGTGTCGGTCGGCCGGCACTCGCATCACGGCGAAGAGATCATCTACATGGTCGCCGGCTCGCTCGAATACCAGATCGACGGGCAGCCGCCAGTGACGCTCACGACCGGCGAGGTCCTGTTCATCCCGGCCGGCGCGATCCACCGCGCGAAGAACACCGGCAGCGTGCCCGGCGCCGAGCTCGCCACCTACATCGTCGAGAAGGGCAAGCCGCTCCTGACGTTCGCCAAGTGAGCCACTCCGCTGTCGACGAGGACACCCCATGGCCAGCAGCGTCGACGTCGGCGCCCGACGCCGACCTCGCCCTGAAGCGCCGCCTGGCGGCGACGCGCTGGCCGGACAAGGAGACGGTCGCCGATCGATCGCAGGGCGCGCCGCTGGCGAGGCTGCAGGAGCTGGTCCGCCACTGGGGCACCGACTACGACTGGCGGAAGGCCGAGGCCCGGCTGAACGCCCTGCCGCAGTTCGTGACCGCGCATCGACGGCGCTCGACGTCCACTTCATCCACGTCCGCTCCCGCCATCCGAACGCGATGCCGCTGATCGATCACGCACGGCTGGCCCGGGCTCGATCTTCGAGCAGATCAAGCTGATCGGCCCGCTCACCGATCCGACCCGGTACGGCGGCCGCGCCGAGGATGCCTTCGACGTCGTGATCCCGTCGATCCCGGGCTTCGGCTTCTCGGAGCGGCCGGCCGAAGCCGGCTGGGGCCTGGATCGCATCGCGCAGGCGCTGGGACGTGCTCATGAAGCGGCTCGGCTACACGCGCTACGTCGCGCAGGGCGGCGACTGGGGCGCCGGCGTCGTCCAGGCCATGGGCCGCCAGGCGCCGGCCGGCCTGCTCGGCATCCACACCAACCTGCCGTGCGGTGATCACCGGCGACATCGGCGCGGCGCTCGCCGGCGGCCCGGCGCCGGCTGGACTGGTCCGAGCAGTGAGCGCGCGGCCATCGACGACGCTGAGGGCCTACGGCCGAGCGAGGCAGCCGGGCCTACGTGACCGATGATGGCCGCCCGTCCGCAGGCCATCGGCTACGGCGTGACGGACTCGCCCGCCGGACTCGCCGGCTGGATCCTCGTCCACCGCGGCTTCGACAAGTGGGGCTACGGCGACGATCCCAGCGCAGTCCCCGACCCGCGACGACGTCCTGGACAACATCACGCTCTACTGGCTGACCAACAGCGCGGCCTCGTCGGCGCGGATCTACTGGGAGAACCGCGGCAGGGATCTGCTCAGCTCGGCGGCGCAGAAGACCATCGAGATCGCCGTGCCGGTCGCCGTCACCGTGTTTCCCGGACGAGGTCTTCCGCGCCCCGGAGCGCTGGGCCGGCCTGCTCTTCACGCCGACGGGACGTTGATCCAGCGTCGCCGCAAAATCACGCCGACATACCACGAGCGCATGGTCTGGGCCACGCGACGCTCGCCTGTGCGCCGTCACAGCGCGCCGGCGCATCGGTCAGCTCGCCTGCTGGGAGCACTACAACCCGCTGGCGCGCTTCGCGATGATCGCCGACGGCGAGCAGATTCACTCGCGATGTATCCGGCTCGATCTTCGGCGCCTGTTCGCCAGCAGACCGAGATCAACGTTCGCAGCACGCCCTCGAGTCCGCCTGCTTCGTCGTCTGGCACGCGTGGCTGACCCGAGCAGCAGCCAGATCGCCGCTGACACCGCGGCCCCGTCGCGCGATCTCGGCGGCTGCTTCACCGCATCTCGCCCGACGGCGCCCTGATCGCGAGCCGCTGGCGGCGAGGCGTGTATCCACCACCACCTGCATCGTCGCCAGGCGCAAGCAGCGCATGGACGCGTACGGGCACGACAGCCGGCCGGAGCTCCTGAGCCTGCGGATCGACCGCGCCGCCGCTGCCCACGTACACGGCTGAGGCGGCGGCGGATAATGCCGCATGCGCATCCGCCTTGGCCTGACGCTGCTCGCGATCGCTCTCGGCGCGTCGATGACGGTCGCGCAGGTCCGCTACCGCCCCACCGAGACGGGGCCGTGGCGCCCGTGGTCGTTCACGGCGATCAGCAGCGCGCGCCAGGCGCGTGGCGCCACCGCGGCAGAAGTCCAGGCGTTCCAGGGGCGGCTGCAGGAGCTCGCCGCCATCGTCAAGCGCGCCCCCGGGGTGTCGCCGCCGATCGGGTTCGCCGGGGAGCTGTGGGGCAGCCTGGCGGGCTACGCCAGCCCTGCGCCCGGCCAGCCGGCCGGCCGCACCGTGCCGCTGGCCGGGTCGCTGTCGTTCGGCGCGTTTCCGCTGATCGAGTTCGAGCGCGGCGGACGCCTGGTCAACGAGGATCTGAAAGGCGGGGAGACCGAGCTGCTGCAGTTCGTCGTCAACGAGCTGGATGGCTCAGTCTACGGCGGCTCGCGGCCGCAGGGGTGGGGCGATGCCGCCCTCGACGCGTTCGTCGAGCCCGAGAGCGGTGCGCCGGTGGCCGGCCTGCCCCGTCTCGGCGACGTGTTCGTCGTCCGCACCAACGCCAGGCCGCTGTGGCTGCCCTTCCCGCTCGCGGACGCGCTGCAGCCGATCGCGGCGCAGCGGCGATCGCTCTACGAGAGCCGGCGCGAGAACTACAGCAAGGAGGTCGCCGAGTTCACGGCGTGGAAGGCACCAGCGGCACGCGCCGCCCGCCGCGCCGACTGGCAGAAGAGCGCCGCCCAGATGCCGAAGGGCGCCGAGTTCCTGGCCACCATGGAGAAGTCGGATCCGCAGATCGAGGCGGCCACCGCGGCGCGGCTGGCGTCAGGCGGACCGGAGGAGACGGCGGTGCGCGCGGCGGAACGCGAGCTCCAGGACGTCGACGGGATCCTGACCGCCCTGTCCCCAGAAGCGCGACGGGCCCCGTCCTGCTACGACCAGCGCGCGAGCCGGCTGGCGGATCGCTTCCGCCTCTACGCCGGGGCGCCGGCGTCCTGCCGCCCCCTGGTCCGGCCGAATGCCGGCTACTTCGATGCCACGCTGGCGCGCTCGACGCCGCAAGTGCTGATGCTGTCGTCGTTCACGCGCTGCCTGCGGCGCGAGTCCGCCACGGCGACGTCCCGGGGCGGCTGCGTCGTCAACCGGGCGCTGGTCGACTCGATGGACTGGGACGCCGTGCGAGCCTGGATGAATCGCTGAGCCTTCCTGCCAGGCGCGCGTTCCTGCCGGAGGGGTGTCCTGTGAGACCATACGGCGCCTTCGACCAGAGGAGCCCACGATGAGGATCGGCGTAATCGAGACATGTTCGATCGGATTGGCGGTCGTCCTGACCGCGACGGTCGGCCTGACCGCGCAGCAACCGGCGCCGACCGCGCCGCCTGCGCCGACCGCGCCCGCGCAGCCGGCGGCGGCCCCGCCCGTGGCCCGGTCGCCCGTCGTGGACCCGGCGGCACACGATCGCGGGCGCGCCCTCTGGGCCCGCGAATGCATCGAATGCCATGGCGCCCAGGCGCGCGGGTCGGACACGGGCCCCAACATCATCCGCACCAAGGTCGCCAACTACGACCGCTCGGCGGCGCAGGCCGGCAGCGTGCTCGGGCCGTTCCTCAAGGCCGGGCATCCGACGCAGAGCAAGAAGCCCGCGGCGTCGTTCACCGACGACGAGATCACCGCGCTGGCGAACTTCCTCCGCCAGCGCATCAACGACACGATGCGCGGGTCTCCCATCTTCACGGTCGGCGACATCGTCACCGGGGATCGACAGGCCGGCGAGGCGTACTTCAACGGGGCGGGCCGCTGTACGACGTGCCACACCGCCGCCGAACGCAGTCTCGCCGGGATCGCCACGCGCATCCCGGCTCCGGTCGACCTGCAGCAGCGGATGCTGTTCCCGGGCGCGGCTGGACGCGGCCGTGGCGGACGCGGACGACCCGGGGCAGCGCCCGCCGGCGGCACCAGCGCCCGCCGCGGACCGCAACGCCATCACCGTGTCCATCGCGTCCGGCAGCGGCACGCCGCTGTCCGGCGTCCTCGTCGAGGAGAGTGATTTCTACGTGACCCTGCGGGCCGCGGACGGCCGCGTCCATACCGTGCGCCGCCGGCCCGGCGTGACGGTCACCAGGACGAACCCGCTGCAGGCGCACATCGATCTGCTCGATCGCGTCAGCGACGCGCAGATCCACGACCTGGTGGCCTATCTGGAGACGCTCAAATGAGGATGCTGGTCACCGCGGGATGCTGCCTGCTCGTGTCGGCGGGGTTGCTGGCACAGCGGCCGGCGCCGGAACAGCTGCGCGCGTCCGACACGGCTCCGGGGCTGACGCTGTCGCAGATCGAGAAGCCGTCGACCGATTCCTGGCCGAGCTACAACGGCGACTACTCGGGCAAGCGGTTCAGCACGCTCACGAAGATCACCGCCGCCAACGTCAAGCACATCAGCCTCGCCTGGCTCTACGATCTGCCGGCCCCCGCCACCATCAAGGCGACACCGCTCCAGGTCGGCGGCGTGCTCTACTTCACCACGCCGAACCACGTCTACGCCGTCGACGCGCGCACCGGCCAGGAGCTCTGGCACTACACCTTCGCGCGCAGCCGCGGCGGCATCCAGATCGGCAACCGGGGCGTCGCCATCCTCAAGGACGTCGTCTACTTCACCACGACCGACTGCAACCTCGTCGCGCTCGACATCAGGACCGGCGCGGAGAAGTGGGCGAAGGAGTTCTGTTCGCTCGAGATGATGTACTACGGCTCGGTGGCCCCGGTGGTCGTCAAGGACAAGCTGATTCTGGGACCGAGCGGCGACGACCTCGACGTGCCGGCCTATCTCGAAGCGCGGAGCCCGGAGAACGGCGACCTGATCTGGCGCTGGTACGTCACGCCGCAGAAGGAAGGCGACGCCGGTCTCGACACCTGGCCCAACCTCGACATGGCGAAGCACGGCGGCGGGATGGCCTGGCAGCCGATCACCTATGACCCGGCGCTGAACCACATCTACGTCACCACGGGCAACCCGCAGCCGGTCGTCGCCTTCAAGAACCGCGAGGGCGCCAACCTCTACACCGCGTCGATCGTCGCCCTCGACGCCGACACCGGCAAGATGGTGTGGTACTTCCAGTCGTCGCCGCACGACACGCACGACTGGGACGCGACGCAGACCGCGGTCGTCTTCGACGGCACGATCGACGGCACGCCGCGCAAGCTCCTGGCGCAGGCCTCGCGGAACGGGCACTTCTTCGTGCTCGATCGCACCACCGGCAAGGCCCTCGTCTCGTCCGACTACAACAAGACCAACTGGAGTCTCGGCTACGACAAGGCCGGACAGCCGAAGCAGAATCCAGACAAGCGGCCGCAGGTGGCTGGAGCGCTGGTGACCCCCAATCAAGGGGGGGCCACGAACTGGTTCCCGCCGAGCTTCAGCCCGCAGACCGGGCTCTTCTACGTCAACGCGACCCGCGCCTTCAGCGTCTGGTACATCTACGACGCCAGCGACAACCCGATGGGCTGGGGCGGCACCGACCGCGGCGGCTACTCCGAACAGCCGCAGCTGAAAGCGATCGACTACAAGACGGGCAAGGTCCGCTGGAGCAAGCCGCGCTACGGCGGCAACTCCGGCATCCTCACCACCGCGGGCAACGTGCTGTTCAACGCCGCCGCCGGCGGCCTCGGCGCCTACGACGCGACGACGGGTGAGCCGCTGTGGAACGCGCGCGTGGGCAGCTCGGTCACCAACGGCCCGATCACCTACGAGCTCGACGGGCTGCAGTACGTGGTGGCCGGCGCCGGCCCCCGCATGGTCGCGTTCGTCCTGAACCAGTGAGGGTCGGAGTCGTGACCGATCGATCCGGCGCGACCGCGGTCGGGTTCGCCGTGCCGCTCGTCCTCGTCGGCCTCGCCCTGGCAACCGTCGGATCGATGGCGGCCGGGCAGGCCGAGACGCGGCCGGCCACGCCGCCGGCGTTCACCAAGGTCTGCGTGCGCTGCCATGCCTCCGACAAGGTGGTCGAGGGGCGCCGCTACAAGACGCAGTGGGACCAGGTGCTCGAGCAGATGACGGCGCGGGGCGCGACCGGCACGGACGAAGAGTTCGAGATCATCTTCGACTACCTCGTCGCGGAGTTCGGCCGCGTGGCGATCAACACGGCGCCGGCCGACGAGATCGCCCATGTCCTCCACCTGGAGCCGGGCGTGGCCGACACCATCGTCAAGCACCGTCTCGCGGCGGGCCCCATCGCCGACTTCGACGCGCTGCTTGCCGTACCCGGCGTGCCGGCCGCGGAGCTCACCAAGCGAAGGGACGCCATCGTCTTCTAGAGGACGCGGGCGATTCTGACCAAAGCCGCCGCGCTACCAGACGCGGACGCGCGCGTGGGGCTCGCGGTAGAGGCGCAGGCGCTGGAGCATGGCGCCAGCGTGACTGGGGCGGCGGAGCAGGCCGGTTTTCGCTCGAGCCTGCAGATGCGGTGAGCCTGGAGCCCTCACTGGAGCGGCTCGCCGCGCGACGTGCGCAAGGCGGGCCGCGGCGCCGCCCCCGGGGTGGGCGACGCTTACGAGCGCGGCTTGTCGCTGGCCCAGATGTCGCGCGAGACGCGCCACAAACCGCCGGCCTCGCGCTTGTAGATGTTGAACCCGTTGCCGCTGTCGGTCACGACCGGGGTGCCCTTGGCCGGGCCGTCGGCCCGCGGGGTGTCCACCGACTTGTAGGCGTACCACTCGTAGGCCACGTCGCCCCGCACGACGACCTCGCGGGACGTCTTGACCCACTCGATCTTGTAGGCGGCCAGATAGCCCTTCACCCATTCGCCGACCGCGGCCTTGCCCTCGACGGGTGGGGAGTTCGGCGCGATGAAGACGACGTCGTCGGAGACGGTGCCGAGAAACGTCTCGAGCTGGTTCGAGTTGATCGCGGCGAGGTAGGCCGTGTGAGCCTGGTGGACGCTCACTTCGTCGTCGGCCGCGGTCCGTACCGGTGGCGGGGGCGAGGCCGGAGCGGGCTCGGAGGGGGCCTGACCGCAGGCGGCCGTGCAGGCCAGGGCGACGGTGAGCAGCAACGAGGCGCGCAAGGGAGTCAGCACGCCAGAATCCTACCAGCACCGCGGCGCGAGCCGGAGACGAGGCACTAGTGGCCTGTATCAGTCATTTCGATAGTGCCTCTCGAGCGGGGCACCGCCTGGCGGCGTTGCTCGTCGCTGACAATCCCCGATTTGCGCGCTCCGCGCCTGGCCGGGCGCCGCGCCCGAGATCCACTACCGGAATGACTTATACGGCCACTAGTGGCCGTCCTGGTGATTTGTGAAGTGGATTCCGGAGCGCGGCGCCCGGATCGCCAGGCGCGAAGAGCGAGTGTATTGGCCATACGTGAGCGATGAGCAACGCCGCGAGGCGGGATGCCCCGCCCGGAAGCCACTTTAGAAATCACCAGGACGGCCCACTAGTAGGTCAGCCCGAACTTGAACGGGTAGAGCGTGTCCGGCGGCGGGATAGCCGGGCACGTCCGGCTCGTTGTCGATCACGGCCTGCAGCGTCCGCGGCAGCGCGAACGGCAGCTTGCCGCGCGGCGTGAAGCGGCCGCTGATGACTTCCAGGATGGCGGCATCGCTGACGCTGAAGGTGGCCAGGATGGCGCCGGCGTCTTTCAGGCGGCTCTCGTCGTCCAGCACGTAGGGGTTGCGGAAGTAGATGGCCAGCACCGTCTTCGCGGCGCCGACCTCCTGCATCACGGCCTGGATGTCGGCGAGCGACGGCGTGATCTGCCAGGACGTCGAGGCCGCCATCGTCGTGAACGAGAGGTGATTCGCCTCCCAGGGCAAGGCGCCGCCGAAGGCCAGGCCGCGGGGCGGGCCGGGACCGAGCTGGCCGTCGTCGACGCACACCGTGTTGACCTCCGGGAACAGCACGCACGGATCCTCGGCGCCCCAGGTCTTGCCGGTCAGCGGATGGCGCTTCTCCGGATTGGCGCCGGTCGCGGCATCCCGCGATCGGTATGTGTCGGTGTTCGCGTTGCGGACCTGGACGCGGATGATGGCGGCATCGGCCCCGGCGGCGCTCGGGCGCGGCTGGCCCGGGACGGCATTGCCGTCGATGACCGTGAAGCCATACCGGGCGACGTCCGCCTGGCCCATGCCCATCGTGAAGACCTTGGCGCCCGCTCGCAGCGGCAGCAGCGCGGCCGCAGTCGGCGGCTTGCGATTCTGCAGCAGGACGATGGACTGCTTCTGCACCTCGAGCCCCTTCGCCCGATGGGCCGGGCTGCCGATGACGCTCGTCGCCTGGGCCGCGTCCACGTACGGGTCCTCGAACAGGCCGAGACGGAACTGCTCGGTCAGCAGCCGCCGGGCGGCCTCGTCGATGCGCGCCGCCGACACGAGGCTTGGCCTGGACCAGATCGGTGATCGCCTGGTTCGAGTTGAACCCCGACAGGATGTCGGTGCCGCCGTTGATGGCGGCCGCGGCGCGCTCGGCCACCGTTCGCTGCTCGAGCCCCCAGGCGCGGTCGTTGACGATGCCGGTGTCGGAGTTGACGTAGCCGGTGAACCCGAGCTGGCTCGCGCAGCAGGCCGGTGACGATCTCCTTCGAGAAGGCGAAGCCGGTCTGGCCGTAGGTCACGCCCTGATGGGTGACGCCGACCGGCACGCCGTAGTACGGCATCACCGACGACACGCCGGCGTCGATCGCCGCCTTGAACGGCTTGAGATGGTCGGCGAAGCGCCGGCCCGGATAGACCTGCCGCTTGCCGAACGAGTAGTGCGGATCGAGGCCGAGCTCCTGCGGGCCGCCGCCGGGGAAGTGCTTGAGCGTCAGCGCCACCGCCGTCTTCGGGCTGACCGGTCCGCCCTGCAGGCCGACGACCAGCGTCTTCATGATCGTCGCGTTGAGGTCGGCGTCCTCGGTGAAGGTCTCCTGCACGCGGTACCAGCGCGGCTCGGTGGCCAGATCGGCCATGTAGCCGTACATGCCGCGCAGGCCGATGGCGCGCCACTCGCGGCTCATGACGTCGGTGAGGGCCTGCACCGGCGACATGTCCCCGGTGCCGAGGGCCGCGGCGGCGATGCCGGCCTCCTTCGGGAACTCGGTGAACGCACCGGCCCCGCTCGAGATGCCGAAGCGCGGATCGGTGTCGTAGTGGTTGCGGGCGTTGTCCTTGAACAGGACCGGGATCCCGAGGCGTTGCGACTCGGCCAGCGCCTGCATCGCGTTGGTGAACTCGGCCATCTGCGCGCGGCGTGACCACGAAGCCGTTGCGGGTGGGCGTCACGCTGCCGTCGCAGGGCGCGGCCGTCGCCTTGACGACGTTGCGCAGGATGAAGCGGACCATCCGCTGCGTCTCGACGAGACGCGTGGCCGCCGCGGTCACCGTACCGCCGCAGCCGGGCGCGATGGTGTCGATGAGCATCAGCCCGGCCTTCTCCTCGACCGTCATGCGGCCCACGAGGTCGGCCACGCGGGCCTCGACGGGCCGCCGCCAGTCCTCGTACGGGTCGAGCGCCCCGCTGCCGTTCGCGTCCTTGAAGCGCGCGCCGTCGACGGTCAGCACGGCACGCGAGCGGACGCCGATCGCCGGCTGGTCCGCGGCGGCGCCGCCGGTCCGCGCCGCGACGACCACCAGCATCGACAGGCACGACGCCGCCAGCGCGCGCCGCCACGCGGGACGCATGCCTCGGCGCAGGAAGGGTGAGACGTTCTTGGCCACGTCCGCATCATCATCGATCCGGACCGGATTCGCACGCGGGGACGCGCCGCCGACGGCGTCACCCGCCGAGGAACGACCAGCCGCGGCGGTGATAGGCTGCGGACTCACAGAGGGCGTCCATGATCTCCCGCACCTTGACCGCCTGGGCCCTGGTCGCGTCGGTCGTTCCCGTGGCGATGCTGCTGGCAGCGCCACCGGCGGCGCCGACGGCCACCGTCACCGTCGACACGCCGATGGCCGCGCCCGCCTGGGCGACGCTCGAGCGCCGGCTCCTGGCCGAGAACGTGCCCGCCTGCCGCGAGTTCTACGACCGGTACTACGACGCGCGCGGCTACGTGCAGTGCTTCCTCCGCTGGGGCGCCAACGACGGGCCGGACGACGCCTTCGAGAACTTCAATCACTGGCCGGAGCTGCACGCGCTCGGCGCCGACGACGACATCCTGACGCGCTACCTCGCCGCCCACGAAGGGATGCTTCGCCAGTACGCCGAGGCGAAGACCACCGACGTGCCCGCCGGCCGCGACGGCATGTACGTCAAGGAGTTCTCGGCGCAGTCGGACTGGATGCACCACGGCGAAGGGCTGCAGCTGTTCAACCGGATGGCGCTGTCGGTGCCGGCGACGCCGGCGTATCGCGAGCGGGTGCGCCGCTTCGCCGGCCTCTACATGGGCGAGGACCCGGACGCGCCGAATTACGACCGCGAGAAGAAGCTGATTCGCTCGATGATCAACGGCAGCCGCGGCCCGCTGCTGCGCACGGCCACGGCGCTCGACTGGGTCGGCGATCCGTTCGACACCACCGGTTTCGTCGCCCTGCACGGCGAGAGCACCTATCGCGCAGTTCCTCGAGCACTACCGGGAATACACCGACGTCGTCGGCGATCACTTCCTCAACCTCGTCGCGACGACGCTGCCGACCAACGCCTATCTCGCCACCGGCGAGGCCAAGTACCGCCAGTGGATCGTCGAGTACATGGATGCCTGGCTGGCGCGGATGCAGGCCAACGGCGGCATCATCCCCAGCTTCGTCGATCTCGACGGCCGCGTCGGCGGCGCCGAGGGCCGCTGGTGGAACAACGCCTACGGCTGGGGCTTCAGCCCGGTCAACCCGGTGACCGGCCGTCGCGAGGATCGCAACCGCATCCCGCGCGCCCTCGTCGGCTTCAGCAACGCGCTGCTCGTGACCGGCGATCGCAAGTACGTCGACGCCTGGCGGACGATGATCGACGCGGTCAACAGCCACGCCCGGGTCGTCGACGGACGCAAGGAGTATCCGTCGATGCACGGCGCCGACGGCTGGTACGGCTGGAAGCCCGAGCCGTGGCGTGTCGGCGCGCTCGAGGTCTGGTACTGGTCGATGCGCGACGACGATCGCCCGCGCGTCGGCGACGACCCGTGGCTGGCGTTCCTCGAGGGCAAGGACGCCGGCTATCCCGAAGCGGCCCTGCGCCGCGACCTGGAGAGCATCCCGAAGCGGCTGGCGGCGATGCGCGCCGACAAGACGCCGCCGGAGAAGCGGCTGGCCGACAACATGCTCGACTACAACCCGGCCGCCACCGACGCGCTCGTGCGGCTGATGTTCGGCGCGCTGGTGCCCGGCCGCGAGGGCGGGCTGCTCAACGCGCGGCTGCGCTACTTCGATCCGGTGCGCAAGCGGGCCGGCGTCCCCGAGGACGTCGCCGCGCTGGTCTCGGCGCTGGGCGACCGGCGCACCGTCGTGACGCTGGTGAACGTCAACCCGGCCACGGCCCGCACCGTCGTCGTGCAGGCCGGCGCCTACGCCGAGCACCAGATCGAATCGGTCGACGGTCGAACGGCCGCACCGTCCCGGTCGGCGGATCGGCCGTCACGGTGCAGCTCGCTCCAGGGGCCGGCGCAACGCTCACCGCTGGCGATGCGACGCTACGTCAACGCACCGACCGTCGCCTTCCCCTGGGATCGCTGAGCACGGCGACCCCGGCGCCTGAGCGCCGCGGCCTCAGCTCTCGATCTTCTCCTGGGCGCTGTTCCAGCGGACCGGCTTGCCGGCGCGCAGCGACGCGTTGGCGATGTGCGACGTCCGCGCCGCCTGGTGCGCGACGCGGATGTGCGCGTTCGGCTGCTGCCGGCTGCGAACGCAGTCGATCCAGTTCTGCAGGTGCGCGATCGAGCCGTCGGCCTTGGTCGGAATCAGGATCTCGGGCTCCGGGGTGAGCGTGCCGGCCTTGTACGGGCGCGTCGTCCTTGTAGAAGGCCAGGCGGGCGCGATCGATCTTCAGCGTGCCCAGCTCGCCGCGGAACTCGAGGCCGCCGTCGTCGACGCGGCTGACGTACGTGCCGAGGTGGGCGCAGGTGAAGTCGTTCGGGAACTCGAGCGTCGTGCTGACGGTGTCGGGCGCCTCCCACATCTTCATGTTGTAGTTGCTGCCCGAGGAGTAAGCCGAGATCGGCGCCTCGACGTTCATGTACCAGTGGACGACGTCGATCCAGTGCGTCATCAGGTCGGTCAGCTGGCCGCCGCCGAAGTCCCAGAAGTGTCGCCACTGGTAGAAGCGCTCCGGCTTGAACGGCTGATCCTTGGCCGGGCCGAGCCACTTCTTCCAATCCAGCTTGTCGGGCATCGTCTCCGGCCACTGCCCCTTGCGGGCGTGCTGGTACCAGTAGGACTGGACGAAGGTGATCTGGCCGAGCTTGCCCGACTCGATGATCTCCTTGCCTTGGATGTAGTGCTCCCAGCTGCGCTGCTGGGTGCCGGTCTGGACGATCTGCTTCGACGCCTCGATGGCCTTGACCATCTCGGCGCCTTCTTCGATGGTGTGCGAAACCGGCTTCTCGACGTAGACGTCCTTGCCGGCGGCGACGGCGTCGAGCGTCATCTGCTTGTGCCAGTGATCGGGCGTGCCGATCAGCACCGCGTCGATCTCCTTGTTGTCCAGGATGCGGCGGTACTCGTCGGTCTTGAGCGCCGCCGGGCCGGCGATCTCGGCGGCCTGGAGGAGCCGTGGCTCGAAGACGTCGCAGAGGCCGACGATCTCGACGCCGGCCAGCGGCTTGAGCTGGTTCATCAGGCCGCGGGCGCGCCCGCCCGTGCCGATGATCGCGACGCGGACGCGGTTGTTGGCGCCCTGGACGGACGCAGAGGCCAGGCGAGAGCCAATGACGACGCCGGATGCCGTGGTGAGAAACACGCGCCGCGTGGTGTCCATGGGAGCTCCTTGGTGACAGCGCGGATTCTACGCCAATCAGCCGTCGCCGGCGACGGGAGACCCGAGGCCGTCGAGGTGTCGGCACGTGGGTCTCGAACCAGGTGGCGAGCCGGTCGTACGACGAGCGCTTCAGGTCGTCGGCAGGACAGGCGCCGAAGACCTCCTGGCACACCGCGGCGCTCTCGAAGGCGCCGTGCAGGTAGGTGCCCAGCACACGGTCGCCGCGGTAGCCGTCGGTCGCGCCGTCGCTCAGCGTCGCGAAGGCGCCTCCGGTCGAGTCGCCGATCGCGCGGGTGCGGCCGGCATGGATCGCATAGGCGCCGAAGGTCGTGCCCCGCGGTGTCCGCGCGGACACGACCTCGGTCCGCTTCTCGGCGGTGAGGACGGTCTCGAGCGGCAGGAGGCCGAGGGCCTCGGCTTCCGGCGTCGCCGATTCGATCCCGTCCGGATCGAGCACCCGCCGGCCGAGCATCTGGAAGCCGCCGCAGATGCCGACGATGGTCGCGCCGGCGGCGTGCTGGCCCAGGATCCAGGCCGCGAGGCCGCTGCGGCGCAGCCACAGCAGATCGTCGATCGTGTTCTTCGTGCCCGGCACGATGACGAAGTCGTAGCGCGTCGTCGGGGGCGCGTCGATCCAGTCCGCCCAGGTGAGCAGGCGGAAGTCGGTGGCGTTGGACAGATGCGGCAGGCGGACGATGGCGATCCGGGCGCCGGCGGGCGGCTCGGTGCGGCGACGCGTATCGAGCGCCAGCGAGTCCTCGGCGTCGAGGTGCAGATCCGGCGCGAACGGGAACACGCCCAGGCAGGGGGCCGCGGTCTTCTCTTCGAGGATCCGTACGCCGTCGTCGAAGAGCGAGCGGTCGCCGCGGAAGCGGTTGATGGCGAAGCCGCGGAACAGCGCCCGCTCCTGCGGGGTGAGCAGCTGCACCGTGCCGACGACCGATCCGAAGACCCCGCCGCGCTCGATGTCGGCGACGAGGATCCACGGTACCTGCAGCGCGGTGACCAGCCCCAGGTTGACGAGGTCGTATCCGACGCAGGTTCAGCTCGGAGACGCTGCCGGCGCCTTCGATGACGATCACGTCGAAGCGCGGGCCAGATCGGCGTAGGCGGCCAGCACTTTCGGGCGCAGTTCGTCGGTGGCGGCGTAGTACTCGCGCGCCGACAGCGTCTTCCAGACCTTCCCTCGACCACGACCTGGCTGCGCCCGCCGCCGGTCGGCTTGAGCAGGATCGGGTTCATGGCCGGCTCCGGCTCGACGCCGCACGCCTCCGCCTGCGCCACCTGCGCTCGCCCGATCTCGCCACCCGATCGGCACGGGTAGGAGTTGTTCGACATGTTCTGCGCCTTGAAGGGCGCCACCGACAGGCCGCGGCGGCGCAGCCACGCGCACAGCGCCGTCGCCATCCAGCTCTTGCCGGCGTTCGACGACGTGCCGCCGACGAAGATGCCACGCCCGTCACTCATGGCCGGCGACCGTCCCCTGGCGTGTCCGTTGCGCCTGCATCCACGCCTCGTTGCGCTGGACGCGCTGCTCCTGCGAGACCAGCGGACAGCTGGCGCAGAGCTCCCCCTGCGGCAGCAGGTACCACCGGCAGCAGCTGGCCCGGCGTTGAAAGAGATGCGTCGTGGATCCGCACGTGACGGCGTGCATCCGCGGCCGCATCGCCGCCACGACGTCGGTGCCGGCGAAGAAGCGGTCGAGGACCGGCAGGAGCGGTCGCTGGTCGTCCGGCGTGTCGCACAGACCGGTGACATGCGACACCCAGGACGACGTCAGCATCCCCCACGTGCCGCGCTCGGCGAACCCCGACCAGCGATGGAGCGCGGTCACGACCGGCGCGCCTTGCGCCGCCAGCGCGTCGCGCAGCACCCGCAGCAGATCGGCGTCGCTGGCCACGGTCGTCACCGTCGGATCCGTCGCGCGCGGATCGCCGGCGACGACCACGCCGCGCGGACGGTGGATCGCCGACCGCTCGAAGAAGGTCGATGGCGTGAACTTGAACGACATGTTGCCCAGCGCGATGTCCGGCACGCACCGGAGCCGCAGGTAGGGCGCAATCGCGACGCGCCGATGCCCAGCCGAACCTGACGGCGAACGACGCGGCGATGGTGCGGCGGTCGGTGGTCCTGGTGCGCTCGCCGATCCGCAGCAGCAGCGCATGGAACGGGCCGCGTGAAGGCATCGCGCAGCGTCGTCGCCGGCGATCCAGCCCGGTCCCTCGGGCCGGCCGATCTCGACGGCCCAGCCCGGGTCCGCCGCGGCCAGCGCGGCGAACACGCGTTCCATCGCCGAGGGTGCCGGCGCGCTCATCATCGTCCTTCCGCACGAGTCGCCACGATGGCGTCGCCCGTCACCAGGCGCGGGAAAAGCGGTTGCCGGCCTTGCCGGTCAGCTCCCGGAGCGATCCGCTGACCCCGGCGTCGCGTTCGAGCTTACGGCCGAACAGCCAGAGCAGGTCCGACAGCCGGTTCACGTAGGCGAGCATCGACGGCTGCACGGCCGCGCCCGACTCCTGCAGGCGTACCAGGGCACGCTCGGCGCGGCGGCAGATCGTGCGGGCGACGTCGTAGGCCGCGGCGGCGCGGTGCTCGCCCGGGATCGACCAGTCGGCCAGCATCCCGTCGATGGCCTCGATCCGGTGCACTTCGAAGGTCAGCCGATCCACCAGCGCCGCGTCGATCACGATCGGCGGCTTGGGGCTGTCCGCCAGGCGTGGCCAGCGACGAACCGATCGTGAACAGGTCCTGCTGTATGCCCTTGGCTGAAGGCCGCGATCTCGGCATCCTCGCAGATCGAGCGGGCGAAGCCGAGCATCGAGATCAGCTCGTCGACGGTGCCGTAGGTCTCGACGCGCAGCGAGGCCTTCGACACGCGAACCCCGCCGGCCAGGCTCGTCTCGCCGGCGTCGCCGCGCATGGTGCTGATGCTTCTCATGAGTCCGTCTCCTCCGGGTCGTCGATGGTCAGGTTGCGCAGGTGCGTCGCCAGCGCGCTGAAGGTGTCGCCGTGGGTGGTCGCGCCGGACTACGTCAGCGTCCAGGTCGCGTCGTCGACACGCAGGGCGATCGAGGCCGCCGCGTCGGCAGGGATGGTGGCGAAGCCCTCGCGTTCCAGCACGGCACAGGCCATGCGGCCAGCGGATCCCCTGACCCGAGACGGCAGCGGTGCCCCGCTCGCCCGCTCAGCCAGCGGAAGGCGCGCTCCTCGACGTGGAAGCGGATCCGCCGCCCCTCGAACGCCGTCGAGATCGCGCCGGAGAGCATGACGTCCTCGGGCGCGCCGGTGACCAGCTCGCCACCCGGCATCAGCAGCCAGATCACGTCGGCGGTGCGCAGGGCCAGCTCCAGATCGTGGGTCGAGAGAATGACGGCGAGGGCCGACTCCCGCGTCAATCGGCGCAGCAGCCCCATCAGCTCGACGCGCGAGGGCACGTCGAGGAACGCGGTCGGCTCGTCGAGCATCAGCAGCACCGGCTCCTGAGCCAGCGCCCGCGCCACCATCACCCGCTGGCGTTCGCCGTCCGACAACTGCGCGAAGTCGCGATCCGCGAGCGGACCGGCACCGACGGCGTCGATGGCCCAGGCGACCACGTCGCGGTCGTGCGGGCTCAGCCCGCCGAGCCACCCGGAATGCGGATAGCGTCCGAGCTCGACGATCTGGCGCACGCGCAGCGACTCGACGGCGACGCGCTCGGTGAGCACGACGCCCAGGCGACGCGCGAGCTCGCCGGCCGACAGCGAGTCGAGGGCGCGGCCACCGAGCTCGACCGCTCCCCACAGCGCCGGCTGCATGCGGGCGAGCGTCCGCATCAGCGTCGACTTGCCGATGCCGTTCGGCCCGAGGAGGCACACCAGCTGGCCGGGCATCGCCGAGACGCTGACCCGCTCCAGCACCGCCCGACGCTGGCGCCCGCTGTGATAGCCGACGGCGAGATCGCGCGTGCGCAGCGCCGGGACGGCGGTGGGCGACGCGGCAGGTGGCGCGCTCATCCGGCAAAGGCTCCGCGCCGGGTGCGCAGCAGGACCGCCACGACCACCGGCGCGCCGATGATCGAGGTCACGGCGTTCAGCGGCAGGATGCCGGCGGCGCCGGGCAGCAGCGAGACGATCTGCGCGACGAGCGCCGTCGCGCCGCCCAGCAGCACGACGGCCGGCACCAGCACGCGGTGATTCGAGGTGCCGAGCAGGCCGCGGCACAGGTGCGGCACCGCGATGCCGAGGAAGGCGATGGGGCCGCAGAACGCCGTCACGACGGCACCGAGCAGCGATGCCCCGAGCATCGTCAGCAGGCGGGCGCGGCGGACGGCGACGCCCATCGATCGCGCGTAGGGCTCGCCCAGCAGGAGCGCGTTCAACTGTTTGGTCATCGCCGCGGCCAGCACCAGGCCGCCCAGCGTGACCGGCGCGAACAGCCGCAGGCGCGCCCACGTCACGCCGGAGAACGACCCGAACCCCCAGCGCGCCAGCTCCATCAGCCGATCGGGCGAGCTGATGCCGACCAGGACGGTGACGATGCGCGGACGCCGCGTAGCCGAACATCAGGCCCAGGATCAGGACCGTCGCCGGGTTGGCGACGCGCGACGACACGGCCAGGACGAGGGCCAGGACCGCGATCGCCCCGGCGACGGCGGCGCCGACCAGGAGTGCGTCACCGCGCAGGCCGGTGGACGCGCCGAACGCCGTCGCCACGCTCATCCCGGAGCCGAGCACCACGATGGCCACGCCGAGACTGGCCCCCGACGAGATGCCGAGCGCGAAGGGATCGGCCAGCGGATTGCGGAAGAGCGTCTGCATCTGCAAGCCGGCGATCCCCAGGGAGGCGCCGGCGAGCATCGCCGTCAGGGCGCGCGGCAGCCGAATCGTCTCCACCACGATCGCGGCTCCCGGATCCGCCGCAGGGGTCCCGGTGAGCACGCCGACCACGACGGCGATCGGCACGTGCGTCGAGCCCAGCGCCAGCGACAGCACGAACGCGGCGACGAGGAGCGCGACCAGACCTCCCAGCACCAGCAGCTCGCGGACGGCGTGCCCTCCGGCGGGCTGGAGCCGCGCCGAGCTGCCGCTCGTCCGCACGAATCCCGCAGGCGCGTTCATGGCGGTCCTCAGCGCGCGGGAACCGGGAGGTACCACTGGAACGCGTGCTCGCGCGCCAGGTCCGGGTGGAAGATCTTCACGAGGTCGGCCAGGACGAGGTCGGGGTGCGACACGGCGCGCGACCAGTAGTCGTTGGCGCCGGCCGGCGACAGCCGGCGCTCGTAGACCCAGACCTGCCCGGTCCGATACGCCTTGAACAGGCCGTAGCGCGGCTCGTCCTCGACCATGGCGGCCCGGCTCGGCCAGCCACCGCCGTTGATCCAGATGTCGGCGTCGCGGGCGCGTCCGAGCTGGGCCTCGAGATCGAGCGTCTGCGATCCCGTCGCCGTGTTGTCGGCCCAGACGTAGCGGCCGCCGGCGTCGGCGATCAGCGCCGCGACGTAGGAGCGGCCGCCGGCGATGACGAAGTCGCCGCGGGTCCCGCGTCCGGTCATGACGGTCGGCTTCCGCGCCTCGGGCACCGCCCTGGCGCGAGCGCTCAACGCGTGTGTACCGCGCCTTCGTCTCGCCGTGGAGCCGCTGGCCGGCGCGCTCCTCGTTGAGGAAGAGCGCCATGAACTTCAGCCACTCCGCCCGGGCCAGCGCCGAGGGCTCCAGCCATTCGTGGTTGGACACGACGGGAATCCCCGCCTGGCGGATGACGCTCAGCTCGGCGCTGGTGCTGCCGCCCGCCATGAACACGCCAGGGCGCTGCGCGACCACCAGCTCGGTGTCGATCACCGAGGCCGGCGCGAACTCGCGAACCCGGCCGCTGGTGGTCCGCCGCAGGATCTCGTCGCCAATCAGGAACCGGGTCGTCGAGATACCCGTCAGCACGTCGAGCCGCCCGAGATCGACCAGCAGCGGCAGGTGCGTCGTGGAGGCCGAGAACAGCGACGAGACCGGCACGACGGCGACCTGGGCGCCGGCCAGCGCGCCGACGAGCGCCGGCCGCGGCGCCCCGCACTGCAGCAATACGTAGCGCTCGGTCTCGCTGCCCGTCTTCTCGCGGTCGCGGGGCTGGCCGGTCCCCGCCTGACCTCGACGACCTTGTACGACCGGTGATAGGTGACGCTGAAGTTGACCGCGTCCTCGAGCGCCACCTTGTCCGGAAAGTAGTCCTTCGCCGGGTCGTAGCGCTCGACGCAGCCGCGGGTGACGTTGGCGGCGGCGGCGTCCACGCCCGCGGGCGAGGCGAACGTGGCGGGACGTCCGGCCGCAACGGCGAGGACGAACGCGATCAGGAGCAGGGGCGAACGAGCCCGACGCCGATTCATCGGCACAGCCTCCGCGGGCGCGGGGACTGCCACGACGACACCAGGAGCGCTCGAAAGACGGCGCGACGGCCGCAATCCAGTGCACACCTTCCGTCGTCGCGGAAAGTCGACCGCAGGAACCTTGGGTAGGTCTCCTGGCTCGGAAGGGCGAATCACCGTCGATTCGCGGCCGCTTCGCCTTCCCCGGTTCGTCGAACCGAGTGGCTATCGAAGCGGCGTGCCTTCACTCACAGTGGCGGGACCGCGCCGGATTCGCACCGGCTTCCCCGTTATGCCCTGATGGGCACCCAAGGCGAGCGCGAATCCTAGCACATCGACCGCGCTCGCCTCGGCCCGGGGTTCGGGACGGCACCCGGCCGACGGCCAGGTGCGGCTCGCGGCCGCCGGCTTGCCAAATGACATCGATACAGGTAGATTTAGTGATGTGAAAGCGGCATCGGGCCAGTACCGGCTCCTCGGCGACGAGGCACGGCTGCGGCTGCTGAGACTGCTCAGCGTCGAACGCCTCAACGTCTCGGAGCTGACCGCCGTCCTGGCCCTGGCGCAGTCCGGCGTGTCCCGGCACCTCAAACTCTTGAAGGAGGCGGGCTTCATCGACGAGCAGCGATCCGGCGGCTTCACCTACCACACGCTGGTGGACCTGCGCCGGCACGGGCTTGGCGCGCTGTGGGACGCCCTGCAGGACCAGTTCGCCCAGGCCGCCGACGACCCGACGGTGAAGGCCGACGATGCCCGGCTCCAGGAAGTGCTGCGGCTCCGCAAGGAGAACTTCCTCGAGCACGCGGCCGACGGCCGCGACAACCGGCAACTGGTGCCGGGCCGGAGCTGGGCGGCGTGGTCGCGCGCGCTCGGCCTGCTGCTGCCGCCGCTCCGCGTCGCCGACCTGGGCTGCGGCGACGGCTACCTCACCGTCGAGGCGTCGCGGTGGGCGGGCACGGTCGTCGCCGTCGACCGCTCGGATGCGGTGCTGGAGCGGGCCCGCGAGCTCGCCCAGCGCCGGCGGGCCGCCAACATCACGTGGCGGCGCGGCGAGCTCGAGGAGCTGCCGCTCGAGTCGGAGAGCGTCGACGTGGCGCTCCTGTCGCAGGCGCTCCATCACGCAGCGGATCCGGAGCGGGCCGTCGCCGAGGCGGTCCGCATCCTCGCTCCGGGCGGCCGGCTGCTCGTCCTCGAGCTGCGCGAACACGATCAGGAATGGGTGCGCGAGCGGCTCGGCGACCGCGCGCTCGGCTTCAGCGAGGCCCAGCTGCGGCGCCTGCTGGTCGCCGGCCACTTGACGACGGTCGCAGACCAGCGTCGGCGCCAGCAAGACCGGCGATCCGTTCGCCGTCCTGGTGGCGATCGGCCACAAACCCGGCCCCGCTCGGGCCACGACCGCACGACGACAGGAGGATGCATGACGCCCAGCGCTATCTCTCAGGGGGCCACCGGCGGGTCCGCCAGCCCGGCGACGACCCGGCATCCGCTGCAGGAGCTTCTCGCCACCGCATCGCCATCATCGACGGCGCGATGGGCACGACGATCCGCACCTACGGGATGACCGAGGCGGACATCCGCGGCGAGCGCTTCCGTGACGCCGGCAAGGATCTGCTGAACAACGGCGATCTGTTCTCGCTGACCCAGCCGGCGATGATCTGCGACATCCACCGCCGCTTCCTCGAGGCCGGCGCCGACATCATCGAGACGAACACCTTCGGCGCGACGTCGATCAGCCAGAGCGAGTTCTTCGTCGACGATCCGCGCGAGCACGGCGGCCGCAAGGACCCGGCGTTCTACCAGCGCATCATCGAGGATCCGTTCCTCCGCGGCCTGGCCTGGGACATCAACGAGACAGTCGGCGCGGCAGTGCCGGGAATGGGCCGACCGCGTCGCCGATGCGACCGGGCGGCCGCGCTTCGTCGCCGGCGCCATCGGCCCGCTGACCGTGTCGCTCTCGAACTCGCCGGACGCCGACGATCCCGGCTTCCGCGTCGTCACGTTCGACCAGGTCCGCACGGCCTACGCCGAACAGATCCGCGCGCTCATCGCCGGCGGCTCGGACCTGCTGCTGGTCGAGACGATCTTCGACTCGCTCAACGCCAAGGCGGCGCTCGTCGCCATCCAGGACGTCTTCGCCGAGGACAAGGTCCGCCTGCCGATCATGATCTCGGCCGCGGTCGGCCGCGGCGGCGAGACGATGATCTCGGCCCAGACCGTCGAGGCGTTCTGGACCGCGGTGGCGCACGTGGCGCCGCTCTCGGTCGGCCTCAACTGCTCGCTCGGCCCCGACCTGATGTACCCGTTCCTCGAGGAGCTGGCGGCCAAGTCGAGCGCCGCCATCTCCTGCTATCCCGAACGCCGGCCTGCCCAATCCGCTGTCGCGCGACCGGCTTCGATCTCGGGCCCGGACGACATGGCGCGGCACCTCGGCCTCTTCGCCAAGGACGGCCTGATCAACATCGCCGGCGGCTGCTGCGGCAACACCCCCGAGCACATCGCCGCCATCGCGCGCGCCCTCGAGACCGAACCGGTCCAGCGGCCGCCGAGCCGCTCGGTGGCCGGCGACGACGTCGGCCGGCGCACGGTCGCCGTCCCCCGGGCGCTCCAGCTGTCGGGCTCGCAGCCCTTCGTCCAGCAGCCGGGCGTGTTCATGATGATCGGCGAACGGACCAACGTCGCCGGCTCGCCGAAGTTCGCCCGGCTGATCAAGGACGGCAAGTTCGACGAGGCCGTCAGCGTCGCCCGCCAGCAGGTCGAGAACGGCGCCAACGTCATCGACATCTGCATGGACGAAGGGATGATCGACGGCGTCGCGGCGATGAGCCGCTACCTGCAGCTGCTCGGCAGCGAGCCCGAAGTGGCCAAGGTGCCGTTCATGGTCGACTCCTCGAAGTGGGAGGTCATCGAGGCCGGGCTGAAGTGCCTGCAGGGCAAGGGCATCGTCAACTCCATCTCGCTGAAGGAAGGCGAGGACGTGTTCCGCCAGCGGGCGCGCACCGTGCACGCCTATGGCGCCGCCGTCGTGGTCATGGCCTTCGACGAACAGGGCCAGGCGGCGACCTACGCCGAGAAGATCCGCATCTGCGAACGGGCCTACCGCATCCTCGTCGACGAGATCGGCTTCCCGCCCGAAGACGTGATCTTCGATCCGAACATCCTGACCGTGGCCACCGGGATGGAGGAGCACAACAACTACGCCGTCGACTTCATCGAAGCCACGCGGTGGATCAAGGCCAACCTGCCGCACGCCAAGGTCAGCGGCGGCGTCTCCAACATCTCCTTCAGCTTCCGCGGCAACAACGTCGTCCGCGAAGCGATGCACTCGGCGTTCCTCTACCACGCCATCGGCGCCGGCATGGACATGGGCATCGTCAACGCCGGCATGCTGGAGGTCTACGAGGAGATCGAGCCGGAGCTGAAGGCGCTGGTCGAGGACGTCCTCCTCAACCGGCGGCCCGATGCCACGGAGCGGCTGGTCGACTTCGGCGAGGCCCTCAAGGCCGCCGGCACCGGCGCCGTCGTCGACGCCAAGAAGACCGAGGAATGGCGGCTCGGCACGGTGGAGTCGCGGCTCTCGCACGCGCTCGTCAAGGGCATCGACGCCTACATCGATCAGGACACCGAGGAGGCGCGCGCCAAGCTGGGACGGCCGCTGGCGGTCATCGAAGGCCCGCTGATGGATGGCATGGGCGTGGTCGGCGACCTGTTCGGCGCCGGCAAGATGTTCCTGCCCCAGGTGGTGAAGTCGGCGCGGGTCATGAAGAAGGCGGTGGCCTACCTCTTTCCCTTCATGGAAGCCGAGAAGGCGGAGATGGCGGCGGCCGGCCAGGCCGTCCGGACGCAGGGCAAGATCGTGCTCGCCACCGTCAAGGGCGACGTGCACGACATCGGCAAGAACATCGTCGGCGTCGTCCTCGCCTGCAACAACTACGAGGTCATCGACATGGGCGTGATGGTGTCGTGCGAGAAGATCCTCGAGCGCGCGCGCACCGAGAAGGCCGACATCATCGGCCTGAGCGGCCTGATCACGCCGTCGCTGGACGAGATGGTGCACGTCGCGCGCGAGATGGAGCGCCAGGGCTTCACGCTGCCGCTGCTCGTCGGCGGCGCCACCACCAGCCGGGCCCACACCGCCATCAAGATCGCGCCGCACTACCAGCAGCCGGTGGTCCACGTCCTCGATGCCAGCCGCGCGGTGCCCGTCACCACCAGCCTGCTGAGCACGGACGGCAAGGAGGCCTTCGTCGCCAAGCATCGCGCCGACTACGCCGCCATTCGCCGCAACCACGGCTCGACGCGGCAGCCGGTCGTCGACGTCGCGACCGCGCGAGCCCGCCGGACGCCGATCACCTGGCGCGCCGAAGACGTCCCGCAGCCGGAGTTCACCGGGGTGCGCGTCCTCGACGACTTCCCGCTGGCGACGCTGCGCGAGTACATCGACTGGACGCCGTTCTTCCACACCTGGGAGCTGAAGGGCGTCTATCCGCGCATCCTGGACGACGCCAAGTACGGGGCGCAGGCGCGGCAGATCTTCACCGAAGCCAACGCCCTCCTCGATCGCATCATCGCCGAGCGCCTGCTCCGGGCCCGCGGCGTCTACGGGTTCTTCCCGGCCAGCGCGATCGGCGAGGACGTCGCGATCTACGCCGACGCGGCCCGCACGCAGGAGATCACGCGCTTCCACTTCCTGCGCCAGCAGATGGACCGCGGCGACGGTACGCCGTGCCGTTCGCTGGCCGACTTCATCGCCCCGCCGGAGACCGGCCTGATGGATCACCTCGGCGGCTTCGCGGTGACGCACCGGCTTCGGCCTGCGCGAGCTGTGCGATCAGTTCCGCGCCCAGCACGACGACTACAACGCGATCATGGCCGAGGCCGTCGCCGATCGGCTGGCCGAGGCCTTTGCCGAGTGCCTCCACAAGCGGGTGCGGGACGAGTGGGGCTACGGTCGCAGCGAAGGCCTGAGCCCGGCCGACCTGATCCAGGAGAAGTACCGCGGCATCCGCCCGGCGGCCGGGTATCCGGCCTGCCCCGATCACACCGAGAAGGGGACGCTCTGGCAGGTGCTGGGCGTCGAGGCCTCGACCGGCATCCAGCTGACGGAGTCGTACGCGATGTGGCCAGGCTCGAGCGTCAGCGGTCTCTACTTCGCCCATCCGGAGGCGCGGTATTTCACCCTCGGCAAGATCGACCGGGATCAGGTCGCCGACTACGGCGTGCGCAAGGCGATGCCGGTCGGCGAGGTCGAACGCTGGCTCGGGCCGAACCTGAACTACGACGCGTAGGACGAGCTCGATGCAGCGACGGCTCGGCGTCACGTAGCATACAATCCCTTCGCCCCGGGGTGTCCCGAGGCGAAGGGAGTCCCCGGTGAAGTGGCGCCTCATACCCCGTGAAGAGGCTTTTTTCGAGAGCTTCGTCCAGATGGCGGTCGAGATCCGACAGGCCGCCACCCTGTTCGAGGAGATGGTCGCGCCGGACGAACCGCTCTGGGATCGGGTGTCCCGGATCAACGACGTCGAGCACCGCTGCGACGACCTGACGCGCGATGTCCTGCTGCGTCTGCATCGCACGTTCGTGACCCCGATCGACCGCGAGGACATCCACGCGCTGGCCCTGGCGCTCGACGACGTGGCCGACGCCATCGACGACTGCGCCAAGCTGATGCAGCTCTACCGGCTCGATCGCGTGCGACCGGGCGTCCGCGAGCTGGCGCGCATCCTCGCCGATCAGACCCGGCAGGTCGAGAAGGCGATGGAGGCGCTCCGCGACAAGGCGGTGGTGGCCGGGCCGACGCAGGAAATCGATCGGCTCGAGCACGAGGGCGACGTCGTCTACCAGCAATCGATCGTCGTGCTCTTCGACCACGAGAAGGACCCCATCCAGGTCATCAAGTGGAAGGAGCTCTACGGCTACCTCGAGGCGGCGACCGACCGCTGTGAAGACATCGGCAACGTCCTCGACGGTATCGCCGTGAAGCACGCCTGAGCCCCATGGACCTGCAGCTCGCCATCGTCGTGCTGCTGGTCGGCATGGCGCTCCTCTTCGACTACATCAACGGCTTCCACGACGCCGCCAACTCCATCGCGACGGTCGTGTCGACGCGCGTCCTCTCGCCCGGCCAGGCGGTGATGTGGGCGGCGTTCTTCAACTTCATCGCCGCCTTCGCCTTCGGCACGGCGGTCGCCAAGACCGTCGGCTCGGGCATGATCGACCTCAAGGTCGTCACCTTCGCCGTGATCGGCGCCGGGCTGCTCGGCGCCATCGTCTGGAACCTGATCACCTGGTACTACGGCCTGCCGACGAGCTCGTCGCACGCGCTGTTCGGCGGCTATGCCGGCGCCGCGGTGGCCAAGGCCGGCTTCAGCAGCATCATCGCCGCCGGCTGGACGAAGACCCTCGTCTTCATCGTCGTCGCGCCGCTGATCGGCCTGATCATCGGCCTCGGCCTGATGACCGCGTTCGCCTGGGGCTTCCGGCGGACCTCGCCGGCGCGCGTCGACAAGCTGTTCCGCAAGCTGCAGCTCGTCTCGGCGGCCGGCTTCAGCCTGATGCACGGCGCCAACGACGCGCAGAAGACGATGGGGATCATCGCCGGCATCCTGTTCACGGCCGGTTACCTGTCCGAGTTCACCATCCCGTTCTGGGTGGTCATCGCCGCGCACCTGGCGATCGGCCTGGGCACGCTGTCGGGCGGCTGGCGCATCATCCACACGATGGGGTCGAAGATCACCAAGCTGACGCCGGTGGGCGGCTGTGCCGCCGAGACCGGCGCCGCGGTGGCGATCCTCATCGCGACGCAGCTCGGCGTCGGCATCAGCACCACGCACACCGTGACCGGCGCGATCGTCGGCGTCGGCGCCACCCGCCGGCTGTCCGCCGTCCGCTGGGGCGTGGCGCGGCGGATCGTCTGGGCCTGGGTGCTGACGATTCCGGCCGCCGCCGCGGTCGGCGCCGTCACCTACTGGACCCTCGCCATCCTCGGCGCCAGCTGAGGCTAGAATCGTTCCGATGAGATCACGATGTCCCCGGCGCCCCCGCCCGGGATGAAGTCGGCCTACGTCCGCGTCGTCACGATCTGGCTCGGCGTGCTCGCCGCGCTGTGGTGGCTGCAGCACGCGTTCATCTAGCCGGCAAGGACCGCCCGCGCAATGCATTGGCTCGACTGGACCATCCTCGTCGGCTTCACGACCTGGATCGTGATCGACGGCCTCAGGCGCACCAAGGACAGCCACGCGATCGAAGGCTACTTCCTGGCCAACCGCAGCATCCCGTGGTGGGCGGCCGGCATCTCGGTGATGGCGACGCAGCTCAGCGCGATCACCATGATCGGCACCACCGGGCAGGGCTACAACGACGGGCTGCGCTTCATCCAGTTCTACTACGCGCTGCCGGTGGCGATGATCATCCTGTCGGTGACCCTCGTCCCGTTCTTCTACCGGTCCGGCGTCTACACCGCCTACGAATACCTGGAGCGGCGCTTCGACGGAAAGACGCGCAGCCTGACCAGCCTGCTGTTCCTGCTCTCGCGCGGCATGTCGGTCGGCGCGGTCATCTCGGCGCCGGCCGTGGTGCTGTCGCTGGTGCTCGGCTGGAATCTCACCGCAACGGCTCTGGCGATCACCATGCCGGCCGTCGTCTACACCATGTTCGGCGGCGTCCAGGCGGTGACGTGGACCGACGTCAAGATCATGGTCCTCATCATCATCGGCCTGTTCGCGATGATCGCGGCGGCGCTGCTCGGCCTGCCCGAGGGCGTCGGTATCGCCGACGGGTTCGGCATCGCCGCCAGCACCGGCCGCCTGCGGAGCTTCGATTTTTCGTGGGACCTGACCAACCAGTACACGTTCTGGTCCGGCACCATCGCGGCGCTGTTCCTCTTCTGCTCCTACTTCGGCACCGACCAGAGCCAGGTGCAGCGCTACCTGACGGCGCGGTCCGAAGACGAAGCCAAGCGCTCGCTGCTGATGAGCGCCTACTGGAAGATCCCGCTGCAGGTGGTGGTGCTCGTCCTGGGCATCCTCGTCTTCGTGTTCTACGTCTTCAACACCCCGCCGCTCCTGTTCAGCAGCGCGCAGGAAGCGCGCCTGCAGCAGGGGCCGGCCGCGGCGCAGTACACCGCGCTCCAGCACGAGTTCGGCGACGCCCTCGAGGCGCGGCGCCAGGCCGGGACGGCCCTCGCGGCGGCACGGCGCGGCGAGGATGACGGCCGGCTGCCGGCGGCGCGTGCCGCCTTCGTGGAACGCAACGCAGCCGTCGAGGGGGTCCGGCGGCGGGCGACCGCCCTCGTCCGCGAGACGACCGGCGACCGCACGTTCACGGACGTCAACTACATCATCCCGACGTTCATCCTGACGCAGCTGCCGATCGGGCTGATCGGCATGCTCATCGTGGCCATCCTGATGGCGGCCACCGACACCATCGCCGGCGAGCTCAACTCGCTGTCGACGGCCACCGTGATCGATTTCTACAAGCGGCGCGTCAAGCCCGCGGCGTCGGACGCGCACTACCTCCGGGTGTCGAAGGTGACGACCGGGCTGTGGGGCCTGCTGGCGTGCGGAGTCGCGGTGTGGGCCGCCGAGCTCGGCTCGCTGATCGAGGTCGTGAATCGATTCGGCTCGTTCTTCTACGGTTCGATCCTCGGCGTCTTCATCCTGGCGGTGGGATTCCCGCGCGCGACCGGCACTGGCGCGTTCGTCGGGCTGATCGCCGGCATGGCCTCGGTGGCGTGGGTGGCGAGCACCACCAACATCGCCTTCCTGTGGCACAACGTCATCGGCGCGGTCGCCGTGGTCGTCGCGGGGCTGCTCGTCAGCCTGCTGAGCGCTGCTCCGGCCAGGCCCGGGAGGTCGTCGACGGCGACGCCATGACACGGCGCGGGCGTTCCCTCCGCGCTTCCCTCCGCACGCCGACAGATCTCGCTCCGGCTGCAGGTGGCCAGCGCGCGCGGCAGGACGCACGGTGCGGCAGCAGCTGCTGTCGCCGGACCAAGTGCAGGTCGCGCCTTCGCGCGACCGGTTGGCGCTGGCAGCCCCTCATGCAGCACCTGTGGCAAATGCTCGAAGCGACGGCCGATCCAGGGGTCTGGTCACCTCGCCATTCGGCGGCGACCGAAACCGCCAGCGCTCCCCCGCCGACGCACTCGCGCTCAGGACGCCGCTGTGAAACGGCGCGAGCGTTCCCAGAGCGCGACTTGGAGCACGCCGACGTCAGCGACAGCGTAGAGCGCGCGCAAGCCGACGCCGGCAGGTCGCGCGAAGGCGCGACCGCTTTAGGTCCGGCGAGGTGGATGCGGGCGCATGAGCGCCAAAGGCGCGCCGCGCCCGGCCGCAGCTGGAGCGCGCTCTACCGGCGTGCGGAAGTGGAGCGCGGAGGGAACGCTCGCGCCGTTCGGGGCGTCGACGCTGCGAGGACGGTGACCTGCCCGCGCCTAGGTGCCGGCCTTGACGATCGGCGTGACCGTGACCTTGCGGTACGAGACCTTGCCGTGGTCACCCTGGAGCATGATCGGGCCCGGCTGATCCTCGTTGGCGTCGAGCGCGCCGCCGGTGATCGCCTGGATGGTCGCGTTGTCGTGGACCTTCTGGCCGTTCAGGGTGACGGTCACCTTGTTGCCGACGATCACCGCTTCCATCACCTGCCACTCCGACGCCGGCTTGCTGGCGTTGACGGCCGGCGCGACCCACGCGTAGATCGCCATCTGGCCGTGCGACTCGGGCGCCTTGCCGAAGTCGTCCAGCACCTGCAGCTCGTAGCGGCCGCGCAGGTAGATGCCGCTGTTGCTGCCGGGTTCGATCTTGTACTCGGCCTGGATCTTGAAGTCCTTGAAGGTCTGCTTCGACACCAGGTTGTTGGCCTTGGCCTCGTTGGTCATCGCGCCGTCGACGACCGTCCAGCCGATCGGCCGGTTGGGCATCTGCACGCCCCACGTGTCGAGCGACTTGCCGTCGAACAGCTCGACCGGCTTGCCGTAGCTGTGCGTCCCGTTGGCGTTCGCCGCCTTCCACGTCGGCGGATGCGACGCCGGTGAAGGCGATCGTCTTGTCGCCCGCCGTCGTCGAACCTTCCAGCCCGGCGCCCTTGCGCTTGGCGCGGAAGGTCTGGCCGGTGCGGCCTTCGGGCGCCGCGGTCGTGAAGATCAGCTCGTCGCCCTTGACCTCGATCGAGGCGAGCTTGACCGGGCTGCCGCCGCGGTTGAGGAACATGCCGGAGAGCTGGCCGCCCTCCTCCTTGACCTCGAGCCAGTAGACGGCGTTGCTGTCGGCGCCGGTGCCGGACAGGTTCCAGCGTCCGAGGAAGGCCTTTTGGTCGGCCCGGGTGGTGATGGCGGCCGCCATGAACAGCGCGGCGGTGATGGCGAGGGCGGCGAGTCTGCGCATGGCGGACATCATACGGCGAGCCGACGCCACCAGCTCATCCGCCAGGCGACACCCTCAAGACTGCGGTTCCCGATATCGCTCGCGGACGATCCGGACTTCGATCGGCTGGGCATCCTTGAGCAGGTTGTAGATCGGGCAGACCGCCTCGACCGCCTTGCGCAGCTCGTCGATCTCCGGCGTCGACGCCGGCGAGCTGATGTGGACGCTGTAGCGCACGTTCTGGTAGCGCGGCGGGTTCGTGACGCCCGACCCGATCCGCGGCGTCAGCGTGCCCTGGACGCGGACTTCGAGCCAGCGCGTCGAGCGAAATGCCCGCGGCGGGCCTCGGCCAGCGCCGCGTCCGATGCCAGTGCCGCCGCCAGCTCCGCCCTCCCCGCCGACGAGTCGTCGCTCCAGGACTATCTGGTCCGCAAACGCGCGGCACTCGTCCGCTCGCAGAATCGCCCGGCCGGGGATGTCGCGCCGGCGACCCTGCGCGCCCGGTCCAGGGCGGAGAGCCGCTCCGGCGTGCGCCGGCTCACCATCCGGGATTTCCAGGTGCTCAGCGACAGCCAGCGAAGCCTGGCCGGCTACAACCTCGGCGCCGGTTCCTGGGACACCGAAGTCGGCGTGCTGGCCAGCGGCGTCGCCGACGAGTTCCTGATCCAGGCCGCCCGTCTGCGCGCTGAGCGTGCCGGGCACGGACGACAGCAGCAGTCCGAGCGCGAGGGCGACGCGGCCGGCGATGGAACGAGAAACTCTCCGCATGGGGGTGGGGACTCCGTGTGTCGAGGATTGCCGAGGCGTCACCGCACCGTGGGGTACTTGATGCCGAGCTGATCGAGATACGTCTTGTGCTTGGCCGGGTCGAAGTAGAACCGGCGCATCGCCGGCCGCAGCTCCTCCAGGACCTTCTGATTGAGCTCGACCGCCGGCTGGTCGCTCGCGGCGATGAGCGGCTCGTACTTCCGGTCCTTGGTCTGCACCTCGCGGAAGTACGTCCACGCCTGCTCGGTGAGCTCCGGCCGCGTCAGGAAATCGAGGATCGTCCGGGCCTGCACCTTGGCGCCGGCCGTCGTGCCCTTGTGGGCGATCGGCGTGGCCATGGCCACGGCGTTGGCCCAGTGATGACCGGGCAGGTTGGGGATGTTGGCCGGATAGTTGAGCGTGGCCGTCGGCACGTTCCACGAGATGTCGCCGATGTCGTCGGAGCCGCCGCCGTAGTTCTGATCGGGTGGGATGTTCTCGCGCAGCTTCGGTATCTCGGACGGCAGGCCGATCTCCGGCTGCTTCAGTTCCTTCTGCAGCCCCTTGGCCAGCCCCTGGTCGGCGTCGTCCCACTTCGGCAGGCCGACCGCCGTGATGTTGGCGTAGAGGGTCTCGGCGACCGTCTTGTTCATGTGGGCCAGCCACGCGGATCCGAGCAGACGGCTCGATACGGTCGTGCCGGTCATCTGCGCCGCCCCCTGCGCGATCCGGTCGGCGGTGGCGCGCATGCCCTTGATGTGCTCGTAATCGGTCTCGCGCAGGTAGTACCAGACCGTGGCCGACGACGGCACCACGTTCGGCTGGGCGCCGCCATCGGTCACGACGTAGTGCGATCGCTGCTGCAGCCGCAGGTGCTCGCGCTGAAAGTTCCAGCCGATGTTCATCAACTCGACCGCGTCGAGCGCGGACCGGCCGCGCCAGGGTTGCGAGGCGGCGTGCGCCGAGTCGCCCGTGAACGTGTACTGCACCGACTGGAGGCCGGTCCCGGTGCCCGATCCCCAGCCGGTGCCGAAGTTGGCGCCGACGTGCGAGTAGAGCGAAATGTCGACGTCCGTGAAGAGCCCGGCTCGGACGTAGAAGGCCTTGGCGCCGACGACTTCCTCGGCCACGCCGGGCCAGATCTTCAGGGTGCCGCTCAGCTTCTCGCGCGCCATGACCTTCTTCACCGCGATGGCCGCGGTGATGTTGAGGGGCACCCCCGAGTTGTGCCCCTCGCCATGCCCTGGCGCGCCCGTCGATGAGCGGCGCGTGGTAGCCCACACCCGGCTTCTGCGACGACGCCAGGATGCAGTCGATGTCCGACCCGATCGCGATTACCGGCTTGCCCGAACCCCACGTCGCTACCCAAGCCGTCGGTATGCCGGCGTAGTGGCGCTCGATGGTGAAGCCGTTCTTCTCGAGGATGGCGGTCAGGTACGTCGAGGTCTCGACTTCCTGGAACGCCGGTTCGGCGAAGCTGAAGACCTGGTCCACCATCTGCTGGGTGAAGTCCTTCAGCCGCTCCACTTCGGCGTCCGCTTCCCGCTTGAAGCCCTCGAGGCGTGGATTCGCCGGCGCCGCGCTGGTCGCCGGCGCGGCCGGCGGCGGCGGGGCGGGCCGAGCCCCAGGCGCCTGCGGCCGTCCGGCGGACAGTCCTCCCCCGAGCGACGCGATCAGCGTCGCGGTCACCGTGAGTCGTCGTATGGTCCGTGTCATGCCTGCTCTCGTCTGCCCGGGATCGGCGTCAGCGGTAGGCCGCGGTGAGGCGACCGTTCTCGACGATGCGATCGCCGCCGACCGTGATGGTCGTGTTCTCGAAGAAGAGCCAGCGCGAGGCGCCGCCGCGGACCGCGCCGGCCAGCTCGGTGTTGTCGCCGAGGCTCAGACGGACGACCGCGTCGCCATAGCCGTAGTAAGGCAGGAAGGCGCTGCCGGCCGGCTTCACGAGCTTCGGGTTGAAGCCGAGGCCCAGCTCACGGAACGACGTCAGCGTCGGCGAGGACTTCAGGTAGGCGTCGAGCGCCTCCTGCCCGGTGACGGCGGTCGCCTTGACCACCTTGCCGTCCTTGAATCTCGATCCGGATGTCGGTGGCGGTCGCGTCGTTCGGCAGCCGGGCCGACTTCACGGCGAGGACGCCGTTGGCCGTCGACTCGATCGGGGCGACGCGCAGCACGCCGGCCGGCAGCTCGATCTCGCGATCGACGCGGGTCTTCGCCTGGTCCGTGCGCGCCTTCGACGCGTTCCCGTCCTGCTTGTTGAACGGACGGTCGCCGACGCTGAAGCGGATGTCCGTGCCCGACCGGGGTTGGTGACCCGCACTTCGCCGGAACGGAGCTTGGCGATGACCTTGTCCTGGTCGCGCGACAGCTTGGCGTAGTCGATGTCCAGCGCGTCGATGTAGACCCGGTCGAACGCCGCCGAGTGCGTCGCCGGCCGGCCGTCCACGATCCTGCGTGCCGCCGTTCCAGTGGAAATGGATCTGGCGGCCCTTGCCGTCGTCGAGCCACTTGGCCAGGATCGCCCGCTGTTCGGCGCGGCGTCCGCCGTCGGCCCGACCGGCAGCCAGATGTAGATGTCCGTCTTGTCGAGTCGTCGCCTGGAAATCCGCCGCCGGGCCGTAGTTCAGCGTCTTGACGACCGCGCCCTTGGCGGTCAGCTGCGCCTGCAGCGACCGGCTCGAGCGGACCGAGCGTCGCCGGGTCGTAGCGCAGCAGCACGCGCTCGCCTTTGGCGAGGTGCAGGGCGTCGACGATGCGCGTCGCCAGCCGGTCGTAGGGAATCTGGACGGGCGGCCTCTTGCGCCGCCGCCGGCGCGGCGAGGACGGCGGTCGACAGGGACGAGGACGAACGATGCGTCGTATGGTCATCACGATCTCCGATGAGTGGGCTGCGGCGTCAGAAGCCGACGCGGACGCTGAATCGCACCAGGCGGCCGTCGATGTTTCGCGAGATGAAGCCGAGCGTCGGACCGACGGTTTCCACTTCCGTCAGCGATCCGTTCTCGTTGAGCACGTTGTAGACCTCGAGCAGCGGCTCGATGGTGGCGCCGCGGGCGCCGCGGAACTGGCGGCCGACGCGCACGTCCCACAGCGTCTGGTCGGGCCGGCGGAAGGTGCCGCGCGGGGCCAGCTGCACGTCCTGCGAGGTCTGCCCGAGTCCGGGCACGATGGTCCGGGTCAACTGGTAGACGCGACGCAGCGGCTGCCCCGAGTAGTGCGCCAGGCGCGACGAGAACGACACCGAGCCGGGCAGCTGGTAGATGCCGGACACGTTCACCATCACCCGCGAGTCGAGCGGGTCGTAGCCGCCGGCGTTGATCTGGTCGTTGGGATTCTGGCTGGCCGACGTCCAGGCCTCGTTGCTGCCGACCGTCACGCCGCCGAACAGGGTGAAGGTCCGGTGTGAAGCGCCGCGTCACGGTGACTTCCCCGCCGTCGTACGACTGCGTCAGCAGGTCGGAGTTCTGCAGCACGTTGTCGACCCGCCCGATGCTGGCGGCGGTCTGGCTGTAGATCGTCAGCGGGCTGCCGTCGAGCGGATTGGTGATGCTGAGCGGCGTGTAGTCGGCGGCGCTGACGGCGACGTTCACCACCGCCGTGAGGTCCTGGTAGCGCCGGCGGAAGTAGCTGACGGTGACCGCCAGGTTGTCGGCGAGCTGATGCTCGAGGCTGGCCGGTCCCTCCCACTGCGTCGGCCGGCGGAGGTCGTCGGCGATGCGGACGGTGGCGCCGCGATCGAGGGCGCCCTGGCCCGGCCCGATCTCGTCGAGCTGCGGGATCAGGTCGCGGTTGCGATCGGTCCAGGTCCGCACCTCGGTGTTCTGCCGCAGCGGGTTGAACTGGTTGATCAGCGCCGCGCCCTGGCGCTGCGTGAACTGGCTGAGGCTGGCCTTGACGACCGTCCGGCTGTTGCCGAAGAGGTCGTAGGCCAGCGACAGGCGCGGCACCACGTTGTTCCACTCGATGACGCCGGCCGGGCCTCGAACGATCCGGCGCCGACGAACTGGCCGGCCGGCGCCGACTGTTCGTTCAGGCTGCCGACGTGCCGCTCGAAGCGGATGCCGGCGTTGACCGTCAGGCGGCGGTCGAGCGTCCAGGAGTCCTGCACGAACGCGGCGAACTCGAACTGATCGAGGCTGGTCTTGACCGGCGTGTTGTAGACCAGCACCGAATCGGGCACGCCGTTGCGGTAGCGGGCGATGAAGTCACCGTGCCCGAGCGAGTCGTAGTCCTGCTTGTACGGCGCGTGCTCGAACTGGACGCCGAACTTCACCTGGTGGGTGCCGCGCCACGACGGCAGGAACGACGCGACCGAGCTCCAGGTGCGGCGCTCCTGCGAGGCCAGCGTCATCGACGGCGCCGAGGCGCCGGTCAGGGTCGACAGCGCGAGGTCGTTGCGCGGGAACGCGCCGGATCGAGATCGGGCTGGTAGTCGAGCGACCACGGCACGTAGTACCAGGAGAAGCCGGACTCGAGCAGGAACGTCGGCCGCAGCGTCGCGTGCCACTTGACGTTGGCGACCGGTCCGCCCAGCGGCGAGTAGCTGCTCGCCTCGGGCGAGATGAACTGGTACTGCTGGGTGGTCGTCCGGCGATGGTCGCGCACCTTGTAGCCGTAGTCGACGAAGGTCGAGATGCGGTTGCTGGCGTTGACCTGCCACGTGAGCTTGCCGGTGGCGTTCCAGATCAGGTTCTCGTCGAGCGCCTGCGTCCGGTCGGGATTGAGGGTGTTCGCTTCCAGCCGATTGATGCGGAAGCGGCGGCCGCTGGCGTAGAACCACAGCTTGTCGCTCACCACCGGGCCGCCGACGCCGGCGTTGACGTCGTAGAAGACATCGGTCGCGCTCGGCGTCGTCAGGCCGCGGGCCGTCTGCTCGGCGCTGACGTTGCCGCTCTGCAGCGACTGGCCGGTGTAGGTCGCGAAGAGGTCGCCGCGGAAGCGATTGCCGCCGTCCTTGGTGATCATGTTGACGCTGACGCCGCCGGCGCCGACCTCGGCGGGCAACGCCTTGGTCTGCACGACGACCTCCTGGTAGGCGCCCTGGTTCGGGTACTGCCCGGACACGCCGCCGTCCGCGGTGTTCGCGGTCATGTTCAGGCCGTCGGTGTTCCAGACCAGGTCGCGCCCGAGCGAGCCGTGGATGGACAGGTTCGACGTCTGCCCGGTCTCCGAACCGCCGACGTCGGGCCGCGCCGACGTCGCACCGGGGACGATCAGCACGGCGACGTTCGGGATGCGCCCGACCGGGATGCCCTCCAGCAGCTCCTGCCGGATCGGCTGCTCCGACGTGCCGGACCTGCGCATCGATCAGTGTCGATTCGGCGCGGACCGTGACCTGTTCGCTGACCTGGCCGACGCCGAGGCTGGCGTCGACCGTGGCCGTGAACGCGCTGCTCAGCTCGATCTGGTCCTTGCGGATGCTGCCGAATCCGTCGAGCGAGAACGTCACCGCGTAGTCGCCGGCGCGCAGGTCGACGACGCGATAGGTCCCGTCGATACCGGTGACCGTGACCTTCGTGCGTTCGATGAGCGCCGGGCTGGCGACTTCGACCGTGACGCCGACCAGCGCCGCGCCGGATTCATCGCGGACCGTGCCGACGATGGAGGAAGACGACTGGGCCTGTGCGAGCCGCGCACCGGCGAGAAGAACGGTGACTGCGACGACGGTCGCCAGACCGCGTCGAACATTCCACGACACCATAAGAGACTCCTGTAGCCACATCCGAACTGCCGACAGCTCCGCCCGCATGCGCGTCGCGCATGTCGGCTGGCGCCGGGTCTTGCGTGAGTCGTGTGGGGGAACCTCCGGCCGCGGCCCGCTACGGGCCGCGGCGGAGGCTAGCTACAGGAACAGCCGGAGGCGAAGCGGAGGAACGAGGCGGCGGACGACGTGCCACGAGGGATGGCCGTCGCCGGCGGCGCGAAGAGGTTCTCGACGAGGTTGCGGAACAGACTTTTCACAAATGCACCACGGGCCCGAGGCCCAGTTCGAGTCAGGCCATGGGCCGACTCAGTCCTGGTCAGGACTCCGACGCTGAATTGAGGGGGAGCGAAAAGAGGAGACGATCCCGTCAGCAGCCGGAGCGGCAGCAGCAGGGACAACAACAGGCGGGGGCAATCAGGAGAGCAACCATGATCGTTGAACCACCGTAGCTGGCGAGCTCGTGCGTGTCAAGCGGCAGCGTGTCATTGACGCCATGTCCTGGGCGCAGGCCTGGCGCCCAGTGCACACGCTCCGAAGCGCGACGCGCCCCTGCAGTTCAGGGGACCATCAAAATCAACGTCGGGCTGCCGCCGCCGATCCGCGTCGCCAGCGCTGCTGTACTTCGGTTCCTTCCACGCCACCGCGCCGCGGCGCAGGATCTGGTGGACCGTGCTCGCGGTGAACGGCGTGATCTGATCGTACGGCCACGTTCGTTCGCCGGCGGCGAATGGGACCATGAAGTCCACGGCCGGGCGGATGCCGCGGCCGTCCGGCGTGCGGTAGCTCCACAGCTCGACGCCGACGCGCTCGCCGAGCGTCGCCAGATCCATGAACGCGGCGAGGTTGAAGTCGCTGTAGTGCCACGAGCGCGTCCGTTCGAGCTCGCGCGGCTGGCGACCGTCCGGTTCGATCTGGCGCGGCGATGCGGGCACGGGCACCGTCGACCGTCCGTCGAACCAGATCGACCTGTCCCGTGTAGAGCGCCAGGCCCGCGACCTGGACGTCGTACCAGGTCTCGTGGTTGTTGCCGTTCTTCGCTTCCTCGCGGCCGTGCGTGCTCTCGAGAAGCCACGTCAGATACGCGCGCATCCAGGCCTGCAGCCCCTCTTCGTCGGCCTTCGTCCAGGCCGGTGACGGAGAGGAGGAGGACGCCGTCGAGCAACTCCGGCAGGTTGCGCGTTTCGATGATGCCGATGCCGCGGCCCTTGTTGATGCCTGGGATGTACTGACCGTACTGGAGATGCGGGTTCATCCGCGTCGCGGGCGCGAGGAACCACCCGCGCACGAGCCGGGCGGCATGCGTCGCGTAGACCTCGTGTCCCGTGTAGGCATAGGCGAGGGAGAGCGTCGTCACCGCGCCACCCAGCCGTCCGAGGTTGTCGCGATCCGTGATCCGGCTGATCTCCGGGTTGCGCTCGCCGTCCTTGCGGATGTAGGGCAGGCCGTCCGGCTTGGATGGATCCGGCCACCAGTACGGCGCCTGGCTCATGTAGTCGTGCCGATCGCCGCTGGGCGGCGTGACCTGCTTGTCCATCACCGACATCGGCGGCACGGCCAGCGCCTGCTTCGCCTCGCCCTCGAGCGCGGCGATCGCGGCCCGGATCTCCGCATCGCCCTTGTCGCCGCGGGCCCGCACCTCGCTGATGTAGGCGCGGTCGAGGAGCAAGGATGCCGGCCGCTGCCCCTGGGCCGCGGCGGGTGCGGCCCACGCGATCGCTGTCAGGCACAGGACGGCCAGGGCGCGGACGGTCGACACCATGGCCCATCGTCTCACGCGGCGCCATGACGATGCGCGCACCTGGGATACAGTGGCCGGCTCGGGCAGCACGTGTCGCCGCCCGTTCCCGCCGGAGCGTGAAGGTGGCGAACGTCTTGATCACAGGAACGAGCACCGGCATCGGTCAGGCCACCGCACTGGCCTTTGCCCGGAGCGGCCACACCGTCGCGGCGACGATGCGCCGCCCCGATCGCGCGCCGGCGCTGGCCGCCGCGGCGGCGGCAGAGGGCCTGCCCATCACCGTGTTCACGATGGATGTCGATCACGACGACTCCGTCAGCGTGGGCGTCGCCAAGGTCATCGCAGCGATCGGACCGATCGACGTGCTGGTCAACAATGCCGGCGTCGAACGGACCGGGGCCATCGAGGACGTGCCGCTGGCGGACTTCCGCGCGGTGATGGAGACCAACTACTTCGGCGTGATTCGCGCCATCCAGGCAGTGCTCCCCGGCATGCGCCAGCGACGGACCGGCTGTATCGTCAATATCAGCTCGATCTCGGGCCGATTCGCCAGCTCGCCGTTCGCCCCTTACACGGCCTCGAAGTTCGCGCTCGAGGCCCTGAGCGAGTGCCTCGCGCAGGAGGTCAGGTCGTTCGGTATCCGCGTGCGCGTCATCGAGCCCGGCATCATCGACACCTCGATGGCCCGGCGCATCGGCAAAGGCGAGCCGGCCACGTCCCGCTATCCTCAGGAGCGCCGCAACGCAGCGCTGTTCACCGCCGCCCTGCACCGGCCGACGCCCGCCTCCCTCGTGGCCGACGCGATCCTGAGCGCCGTACAGAGCGAAGCCGACCAACTCCGCTATCCCGTCGGCCCCGACGCGGCGCCGTTCCTCGGCTGGCGTCAGAGCATGAGCGACGAAGAGTGGATCGACTTCGGCGGCTCGGACGATGCCACGTGGCTGGCGCGGGTGAAGGCCGACTTCGGGATGGACCTGAAGCTGCCCGAGTAGCGCTTCAGGCGCGGCCGGTCCGCATTTCTTCCTTCAGGAAGTCCATCGTCCGCCAGCACATGGCGAGAATCGACCAGGTCGTGTTCTGCGTCCCGCCGGACACGAAAGGACTGGCATCGGCCAGGTAGACATTGGGGACGTCGTGCAGCCGGCAGTACTTGTCGGTCACCGACGTCTTCGGATCGTTGCCCATGCGGGCCGTGCCGATCTCGTGGATCGACCACCCCTCGGGCAGGACCTCGCGTCCGATGCGGATGTCCTCGGCGCCGGCCGCCTTCAGCATCTCCTCGATCGAGTCGGCCATGTCGAGGGCCATCTTCTTTTCGTTGTCGCCGAACTTGAAGTCGAACTTCAGCACCGGCACGCCCCAGGCGTCCTTGACCTCGGGATCGAGCGTGACGCGGTTCTCCTTCACCGGCAGCACTTCGCCGAAGCCGCCCAGGCTGAGCAGCGCCGGGTAGTACTTCCGCACGTTCGACTTGAAGGCCTTGCCGAAGCCGGCGATTTCGGCGGCGTAGCCGGGGAACTCGCTCGCCCCGCCGCCGCCCTGGAAGTGATAGCCGCGGATGAAGTCGGGATGCTTGTCGGTGACGTTGCGGAAGCGCGGGACATACGGGCCGACGGGCCTGGCGTCGTCGACGGTCGGTTCGGTGCCGATGCGCGTCGGGATGAAGCCGGACCCGCGAATGCCCATCAGGTGCTCGCTCAGGTAGCGGCCGAGCACGTCGGATGAATTGCCCATGCCGGTCGGATAGCGGGCCGACTTCGAGTTGAGCAGGATGCGGGTGGTGTCGAGACAGCCGGCGCCCAGGATGACGACCCGCGCCGTGAAGTCCATCACCTCGCGCGTGTTCATGTCCATCACGCGAACGCCGCTGGCCTTGTTGGTCTGCGCATCGAGCAGCACTTCCGAGACCACCGAGTACGGCCGCACCGTGACGTGACCGGTGTCCCGGGCAGGATAGATCAGCGCCGTCGGCGAGTGGAAGGCGGCGTTCAGGTCGCAGCCGCGACCGCAGCGACCGCGGCCCATGCACTTGGTCCGGTACTTGTTGTTGAGCACGCCGTCGGTCGTGACGCCGGCGCGTCCCGGGATGAAGTGCCGGCCCATCTTCGCGATCGCCCGCTTGAACGACACCTCGACGCAATTGAGCTTGGTCGGCCGCTGGAAAATACCGTCCGGCACCTGCTCGAGCCCTTCCATCGTGCCCGAGCAGCCCAGGAGCCGATCGACCTGGTCGTAGTACGGCGCGACGTCTTGGTAGCCGATCGGCCAGTCGACGTCGAACCCGTCGAGGCTCGCGGCCTTGAACTGCTGCGGACCATAGCGCAGGGCGCCGCGGCCCCAGAAGTTGGTCTTGCCGCCGAGCACCCTGGCCCGCACCCACGCGTAGGGTGTGCCCGTGGTCGGATGCTCCTTCTCGTTGACGACCCAGTTGTGGGTGAAGGCGTTGCCGGCGTAGGAGGTCAGCTTCTTGTACTTGGCGAACTTCGGGTCGTTGCCGTACGGACGATCGACGAAGTTGTACTCGGCCACGGCCAGGGGCCGTTCATCGACCGGCAGGCGATGCCGGCGCATCGACTGGTACGGCCACTCCATCGTCCGGTATTCCTTCGGGCCGTCGATCATTCGCCCCGCTTCGAGCAGCAGCACCTTGATGCCGGACATGGCCAGCTGGAACGCCGCCATGCCCCCGGCCGCGCCGGAGCCGACCACGATCACGTCCCACGGGCCGGACTTCGGCGTGATCGCGCTGGCCAGCTTGCGGGACTCAGCGGTGATCGCCGACAGATCGAGGTTCAGGGTCGGGTCGGGCGCGCCGGCCGCCGTCCGGTTGTTCCGTGCCTGCATCACACCACCGCCTTCTGCCCGCAGTGCGGACAGTCCTTCCCGTCCACGGTCTGGCAGCCGTGGAACTCCGGGAGGAGCTGGTTGCCTTTGTAGCGAAGGTCCTTGTGGATGCCAATCTCCGAGCTGTAGTAGCCCTGGATGGTGGCCCGCTTCGTCATCACGAAGAAGCGCTCGGCCGCGGTCTGCGGCTCGCGCTCGTTGACGCTGATCGCGGCCAGCAGCTCATCCACCTTCGCCGCCGGGAGCTTCGCGACCGGCCCGCCGGACCGCGACACCGCCTCGGCGTCCAGCGCGGCGAGCCCGTCGATCCACTGCTGCCGCACCTCGGCGTCCACCTCGCTGAGCAGCAGATCGATGTAGTCGGCGACCCGCGCCTCCCGCGCCCCGGGCGATCGCTCGTCCGTGGGGATGATGGCGTCGACGAGCACGTCGAGCGCCGCATACTGTGGTGCCGTCAGCGCCTTCAGCGCCGGCTTCGGCGCGGTCCGCTGCAGGGCGGCGAACGCCTGTGCCCCCTCGTCGGACAGCCAGGGCAGCACGGCGACCGAGGCCGCGCCGGCACCGAACGACTTGAGCGCGACGCGGCGGCTGACCGATCTCTTCGCCACGGTGACCTCCCAAAGCGCGCATGGCCACTGGCGATGCGCCTTCGAGGCAGTATAGACGGGGTCAAAGGATCATCACAGAGCAACGGAGAGACACAGAGGCGCGGAGATTGGATTGAACGATCGGCCCCCCGTTCCTCCGCATCCTCTGCGTCTCTGTGATGATCGTTTCGAGGGCGTCAGTTTGGCGCCTGGTCAACGTCGCAATGCCCATCGCATCTCACGGAGCTTCTGTGAACGGCACATTCCGAACTCTGGCGGATCGCACCGCGCTCATCATCGGCTCGCCGTGGGCCTTCGTCACCATCCTCGTCGTGTCGGTGGTCTGGCTGCTGCTGGGCCCGGTGTTCGCCTATTCGGACACGTGGCAGCTGACGATGAACACCGTGGCCTCGCAGGTGACGTTCCTGGTGGCGTTCCTGCTGCAGAACACGCAGAACCGCGACACCCGCGCGCTCCAGCTCAAGCTGGACGAGCTGATCCGCAGCACCTCCGGCGCCCGCGATCGGCTGCTGCGGCTGGAAGACATGTCGGACGACGAGCTCGACCGGCTCCAGCAGGAGTTCGACGCCCTGCGCGAGCGGCGGACTCCAGGTTGACGCCCGGCGCGCACGGCGGCACGATCGGCGGCGTGCGGGCCGCTCTGTCGTGCGTGATGGTGGCGGCGGTCGCGACCGCGACCATGCTCGCGGCGCCACCGTCGTCGTCGCCGGAGCCGAGCCTCGCGACCGTGCTCGAACGGGCCGCCGCCTACGTGGCCCTCTTCCAGCAGCGCCTGTCCCGCGTGGTCGCGGAGGAGCACTACGTCCAGGACTGGCATACGACGCGGGACGGCGGCAGGCGCCGTGTGACGCGTCGCGAGCTGCGCTCGGACCTGGTCTTGATGCAGGTGGGCCACGACACGTCGTGGACCGAGTTCCGCGATGTCTTCGAAGTCGACGGCCAGGCCATCCGGCCCCGCGACGGCCGCCTGGAGGATCTGCTCCGGCACGCGCTCGACCTGGCTCGCGCGTCGGCCATCGTGGCTGAGAGCGCGCGCTACAACATCGGCGACGTCGACCGCAACGTGAACACCCCGCTCTTCTCGTTGCGGTTTCTCGAGGCCGCCAACCAGCCTCGGTTCCGCTTCACGCGGACACGTGACAGCGCGGCCGGCTCCGCTGCGGCGGCCGCGGCGCCGGCGGACACGGTCTTTCGCGTGTCGACCGAGGTCTGGGTGATCGCCTACCGGGAAGTGCAGCCGCGGACGCTCATCCGTACCGCGCAGCGGAAGGATCAGCCGGTCGCGGGACGGTTCTGGATCGAGCCGGCCACCGGCCGGGTGCTGGTCAGCGAGCTGATCGTCGACGAGCGGCGCCTGCGCGCCACCATCGACGTCAGCTTCCAGTCCGAGCCGCTGCTCGACATGCTGGTGCCGGTCGCCATGCACGAGCGCTACGAGGCCCGGAGGGAAAAGGCCGTCCTCGAAGGCCGCGCCACCTACGGCACGTTTCGCCTGCTCGGCCGGTGAGCCTACGCGCGCGTCAGGTCCGCCGTCCCGAGCAGGCCGACGTGATGGCCCAGCCTGGTTTCGACATCCCCGGGCTGATGGAAGCCGCGGTCGAAGAGCATCCGGATGCGGGCCTGTGTCCCGGGGCGCTGCAGGGAGGCGATGAAGGCATCCCATTCGGGCGCGATGTCGGCGTCGGACGGCAGGCTGTTGACGTCGATCAGGCGTTTCGTCTCGGCCAGCGCCTGCTTGTCGAACGACGCAATCCGCCGCGCCAGGGCGTCGACGAACGCGACGAGCTCGTTGTCCGGCAGCGAGCGGTTGACGTAGCCGTAGAGCTCGGCCAGGTCGCCGCCGATGTCGTCCGCGCCGAGCAGCACCTCGAACGCTCGTCCGCGTCCGATCAAGCGCGGCAGGCGGGCCATGGGGCCACCGCCCGGCACCAGCCCGGCGCCGACTTCCCACTGCGAGAGGATGGCCTTTTCGCGGCTGGCAAAGCGCATGTCGCAGGCCAGAGCCAGTTCGCTGCCGACGCCTGTCGCCCGGCCGCGGATGGCGGCGATCGAGACGACCGGCAGGCGACTGAGTCGCGCGAGCATGTCGGGCAGCGGCTGCAGGCCGGTCTTGCCGAGCGGCAGGCTCGTCGAGTCTTCCAGCTTGGCGAGAAAGTTGTAGTGCGTGAGAAAGAAGCCGTCGACGGCGCTGTCGAAGACGACCACCTTGACCTGTTCGTCCGCTTCGAGGGCCCTGACGACCGCCTCGAACTGCGGAATCGTCTCCGGGCCGAAGATGTTCAACGGGGGGTGATTGAACGTCACGCGCCAGCAGGCCGACGACGGCCGCGTCAGTACGATCTGGGGGGTGGAACCGCCGTGCGCCGGGTCTGTGGCCATGCCGCGATTAAGCCAGCGGGACGCGCCGGCGTCCATTGGACGTTGGTGTCGCCTACTTCGCGATGCCGTCGAGCGCCTCCTGTGCGGCTTTGCGGACGAGCCTGGCGACCATCGCCCCGTACGGTGAGTCGGGCCCCGTCTCGCCCTTGGGATACTGCTTCCCAATCGCGTCCACGTTCACTGCCGCCACGATGTCATCGGCCCGGTAGAGGCCGCGCTCGAGGGCGCGCTGCACCCCGTCGACGATGGCCGCGAACAGCTGGACCGTCAGGCGCAGGTAGGTCCTGTCGCGCATCGCAGGGCCCTGGCCCGGCACGATCACGCTGGCGTCGAACGCGTCCAAACGCCGCAGACTCGCCAGCCACGGCCCGATGGCGTAAGAGTTGGTCGTCCACGGCGGCGGCCCCTGGCCATCGGGCGGGCTGACGAGGACGTCGCCGGTCACGAGGATTCTTTCGGCCGGCAGATAGAGCACCGCCGACCCGGTCGCATCGCCCGTCATGCTGAACAGGCGGAACTCGCGGGCGCCCCGCCAGAACGTGAGCTCGTCGCGAAAGGCGACGTCCGGCAGCACGCGCGGGATCCTGGTGACTTCGTCGACGAACTGCGCCGTCTCCGCGATGTCCTGCTCCTGCTGGCGGCGACTCGCGTCGGTCACGGCGGTGCCGTCGCTGTGCCGGCCGGTCGTGATCGCGGCCGCCAGCGCGTCGCGCGAGCGCTGCAGCCCGGCCCGCGTGCCGTCAATCAGGAAGGCCGACCCCATGCGCGTCATGTAGCCGCGCGTCTCCGCCGTGGCGATGATCTGGATCCCCGGGTACGCCTTCCGGTACTCGTCGTTCCCCGACCAGTGATCCATGTGCCAGTGCGAGTTGATCAGCGTGCGCACCGGCTTCGACGTCAACGCCCGGATCTCGGCGATCGCCAGGCGCGCGGTCGCCGGACGCGTGAAGCTGTCGAACACCGTCACGTCGTCCTGATTGACGATCACGACGGCGTTGGTCGCCGTCCATCGATCGAGCGCCTCCGGGGCACGGAGCAGGTAGACGCCCTCGGCCAGCACCTCCTTGATCAGGGAGAGCTCGGGTGATGGACCGGCCGGAGTAGCGGCCGCCTGCCCGGCGGCGACCGAGGCTGCGGGCTGCCCGACGGCGAGCGCTGGCGAGATGAGGAGGCAGAACGCAGGACCGAGATGGCGCATGGCGCTCCTGGCAGGAAGTTGGGAACGTGTCACCCGACAGCCTAGAGACTTCGCTGGCCACGAACCCGACGTTGTGGTGAATGCGATGCGGACCGGGATGAACCGCCGGGACGTCGGGAAGGCCTGGAGGCGCGATGCCCCTACCGACCGGCGAACGTGCCTGCGACCTGGAGGGCGAAGGGCGTCAGTCCGCCGTCGACGGTGCCGTTCGTCGCCACGGCGATCGCGAGGCCGAGATCCGGGAACGTCAGGAGCACGACGGCGCCGCCCGCCGGGCTGCCGCGGTGACTGACCATGCGCACCGACCGGCCGGCGATCGTCACCGGCGTCACCGTCCAACCCAGCGCGTAGGTCGTCGCCGCTCCGGATGCGAGGCGGGTGGGCTCCTGGAAGGCCGCGATCGTCCCGGCCTTCAGGACGCCCGGACGCAACAGCGCCGAGGCGAATCGCACGAGGTCCGTCGGCGTGGAGAGGAACGCGCCGCCACCCGCCAGGCAGGAGTAGTCGGGCCGATCGCCTGTATGCGCGAAATCGGAGAGGGCCTCCGGTTCCTCGACCAGCGTGCGCTCCATGCCGAGCGGCGCGAAGACCTCGTTGGTCATGTAGCGGCCAAACGGCTGGCCGGCCGCTCCCTCGACGGCGGCGCTGGCAAGCACCCAGCCCCAAATGGAGTAGCGGTGTTGCGTGCCGGGCTGGAAGAGGAGGGGATCGCCGGCCAGCAGCGCCACCGCCTGCTCGAGGCTGTCGCAATGCGTGGTCGGCATGGCGTCGTTGTTGTCGCCACGGATGCGATGGACGCCGCCGACGTCGCCCAGCACCTGGCGCGTGGTGAGCGGCCATCGTCGGGCGGCGTAGCCAGGGACGTACCGCTGAATCGGCGCGTCCAGATCGAGACGTCCGCGGTCGTGCAGCAGCGCCGCCCCGAACGACGTCAGCGGCTTCGACAGCGCGCCGAGTCGGAAACGCGTCCGCGGCGTGATCGGCGTGCGGTCCTCGTCCTCCGCCCAGCCGAACCCTTCGGCCCAGGTGATCGCACCGTTCACGGCGACGGCCACCGACAGGCCCGGCAGATTGTTGCCGGCGACCAGATCGCGCGCGAGCCGCGTCGAGGTGTCCACGGCCGGCGCGTATGGACCGACTGTCGCCATCGCCGGCGTCGAGGGCACCGCCGCAGCGCTGGCGTGGCGCGGAGGTTTCGCCAGCGACCAGTAGGCGACGCCTCCGGCCGCGACCGCCCCGGCCAGCACGACAGCAGCAAGCGCGCTCAGGGCATGCGCGCGGGTCGGTGTCATCGCCACGGGAGAGACTAGCCCGGCAAGCGTCGGGGCGTCTTCACCGTCACCTGAGCGCTAGCTGGCACCGGCCGGTGCCGACCGGATATGCAGCGCCTGCGGGCGGAGCGCGCGGCCGACCACCAGGAACGAGGCGCCAGCCATGAGGCACAGCACACCTGCGACCAGGAAGGCGACCCGGTAGTCGCCGAGCTCGGTCCGGATCGCGCCGGCGCCGAACGCGGCCATCGACGCACCGAGCTGGTGGCTGGCGCCGATCCAGCCGTAGATGACGCCGGTGTTCTCGCGGCCGAACGCGTCGCTGGTCAGCCGGACGGTCGGCGGCACGGTGGCGATCCAGTCGAGGCCGTAGAACACGGCGAACATGCCGAGGCCGGCGCCGCCCTGAGCAGCGTGAACGGCAGGAAGAGCAGCGACAGGCCTCGGAGCGTGTAGTAGCCGAACAGCAGGTGGCGGCTCGAGTAGCGATCGGTCAGCCATCCCGATGCGGTGGTGCCGACGATGTCGAAGATGCCCATCAGCGCGAGCAGCTGCGCCGAACGCACCGGCGGAATGCCGACGTCGTGACAGGCGGCGATGAGGTGCGTGCCGATCAGCCCGTTGGTGCTGGCGCCGCAGACGAAGAAGGTGCCGGCCAGCACCCAGAACGCGCGCGAGCGCGCCGCCGTGCGCGAGCGCGCGGAGCGGCGCCAGCGCGCGGGCGCGCGCGACGCAGGCGGCGTCCGGCGGGCTGGCCGTAGCGGCGCAGGCCGATGTCCTCGGGCCGATCGCGCATGAAGACCAGGACGACGACGAAGACGACCACGGCGGCGCCGCCACGATCAGCGCCGCCGCCCGCCAGCCGTGCTGCTCGACGAGCGGGCCAGCAGCGGCAGGAAGACCAGCTGTCCGGTGGCGTTGGCGGCCGACAGCATGCCCATGACGAGACCGCGGCGCGCGTCGAACCAGCGGGTGGCGACGATCGCCGCGAGCACCATCGAGGTGACGCCGGTGCCGGTGCCGACGAGCACACCCCACAGCAGCGACAGGTGCCACTGGCTGCGCATCTGCGTCGACAGCGCGACCGACAGGGTGAGCAGCGCCAGCGCGCCGAGCACGACGCGGCGCAGCCCCCAGCGATCCATGACCGACGCGGCGAACGGGCCGATCAGGCCGAAGAGCGCGATGTTGATGGCGATGGCCGCCGAGATGACCGTGCGGCTCCAGCCGAACTCGGCTCTCGAGCGGCACCATGAACAGGCCGGGCGTGGCACGGATGCCGGCGGTGATCGAGCAGCACGACGAACGTGACGAGCGGCGACGATCCAGGCGTAGTGGACGCGCGCCGGAGGCGTGTGAGCCGCATTTGCTCTTGCGCCCGCTCTTCCGTGCGGTCGCGCGCGTGGTTCGGCGCGCCTTGCCGTTCGGCGTCCGACGCGCCGGCGCCTCGCTGGTCAGCGCCGGTGCGCGCGGCCCGCCCGACAATCTCGTCCGACAAGGGATCCCCGTGACACGCCCGCGCCAGGAACAACGCGCCCATCATCGTCGCCAGGCGCACGCACGGCGTCGGCGCGATCACGCCCGGGATCGCCGGAGTCGCCGAGCGCCGCGAGGGTCGCGACCTGTGTGCGGAGCCCCGGATGTAGGTAAGGCGCGCGATGGGGTGGGGGTGTCGGCCGCGCGTGCGACGTCGGTCGACGAGCGTGGCGGTTGGACACGTGGCCCCGACGGATCGCGGTGGGCCGATCGCAGATAGCGCTCGGCGATGATCCGGCCCGCCTCGCCGCGGAGACGCCGCGTCCTCGATCCGGCGCCGCCACTTCCCGTCCGCGCAGGTGAAGGCGGGTGGCACACGCCGAGGCGGCCAGGGCGACCCTCGACGGGTAGTGGGCGTAGAACCCGCCGTGGGTCAGGCCGACCTCGGCCATGACCTCGGCGACGGTGACGCCATGGAGACCGCGCTCGCGAAAGAGCCGCGACGCGGCACTCGATCGCCCGGCGATTCGCTTCCGCCTGTGCTTTCGTGACTCGTGGCATGGCTCCCCGCGTGAATTAGATGATGCTCATCATAATTATTTTCATGATGATTGTCATCTAACATCGCGTGTCGGGAACGGACGAGGTGGGGCGCCACATGCGTCGCCAACCGCTGCCGGCGCCTTCCCGTCTAACCGCGTCGAGGTCCCGACATGCGCCACGCCACCGTATCCGCTTCCCTGCTCGCGTCCCTCGCCCTCTTTCCGCAACTCGCCGTCGCCGAGGGCATGAACGTCAACGTCCGGAACAGCCGCGAGGTCCGGACGTGCGCCGACCTCGAGGTCACGTTCGATGGCCGGCCGGCGGTCACGGCCGTGGACCAGCTCACCGCGCCGGGCGCGCAGAAGCTCACCGTCCATGGCAGCCGCAACGGCGGCGTTTACGTCGTGGGCGGGGCCCGCAGCGACTTCGCGATCAGCGTGTGCAAGGCGGCCGCGCCGGCATCGGCCGGCGGCAGCCCGCTGGAACAGCTGCGGTCCAGCCTGAGCGGCGGCACGCTGTCGGCAACCGGCCCCGGCACGGATGGCTGGGTCGTCTACTTCATCATCGACGCGCCGAGCCGGGCCGTCCTCGACCTCGATGTCACCAACGGGCCGATGCGGGTGGCGCACATCGCCGGATCGACGATGGCGCGCTCGCAGAACGGGCCAATCGCGCTCGTCGACGTCAGCGGCACGGTGTCCGCGAAGACCGAGAACGGGCCACTGGCCTTCGAGGGCGGCAGCGGCACGATCGAGCTGGAGGCCCAGAACGGTCCGCTGGCCATTCGCCTGGCGGGCAGCAAGTGGGCCGACGGCTCGCTCAACGCGCGGGCGCAGAATGGCCCGGTCGCGCTGCGAGTCCCGCGCGGGTTCGCCTCCGGCGTGCGCGTCCAACTCGTCACCGCATTCGCCGTGGAAGTGCCAGGGCTGCGACGAGGGGCGGCGGACCTGGAACGATTCCTCGCGCTCGGCGGAGTTCGGCAGCGGCCCGGTGGCGGTGACGCTGTCGACCGTCAACGGTCCGGTGTCCGTCGACATGTCGAAGTAGCCGGCGGCGGGAGTCGAACCGAATCCCGGGCCCATGGTCTCCTGGCCCCGCCCGCTGCGTCGGGCATAGGCTAGGAGACCATGCGCCACGTTCTGAGGTACGCGCCCGGCGTCGTGGTCGCGTTCACGCTGCTGAGCGGCCAGCCGCCGGCCTACGACGAGGCCCTGCGCCCGGTGTTCCACTTCGCGCCGGCGCGCAACTGGATCAACGACCCCAACGGGCTGGTCTACTCGACGGCGAGTACCACCTCTTCTACCAGTTCAACCCGTACGGCACGCTGGCAGCACATGAGCTGGGGCCACGCCGTCAGCCGCGACCTCGTGCACTGGGAAGACCTGGCGTCGCGCTGCACGACGAGCACGGCGTGATGATCTTCTCCGGCTGCGCCGTCGGTCGACCGCGGCAACACGTCGCGGCTTCGGCGACGGCAGCACGCCGCCGCTGGTCGCCGCCTACACCGGCCACCGCGTCGACGGCTCGCGGCAGACGCAGGACCTCGCGTTCAGCACGGACCGCGGGCGGACCTGGACGAAGTACGGCAGCAACCCGGTCCTCGACATCGAGAACCCAAACTTCCGCGACCCGAAGGTCGTTCTGGCACGAGCCGACGAGGCGGTGGGTGATGGTCCGTCGTCCTCGCCGACCAGCGAAAGGTCCGGTTCTACGGCTCGCCGGACCTCAAGGAATGGAAGCATCTGAGCGACTTCGGCCCGGCGGGCGCCGACCGAGCGGCGATCTGGGAGTGCCCCGGACCTCTTCCCGCTGCCGGTCGAGGGCACGAACGGCAAGGAGCGCAGGTGGGTCCTGCACGTCGGCCTGGGTCGGCGGCCCGGCCGGCGGGTCCGGCGGGCAGTACTTCGTCGGCGACGTTCGACGGCACGACGTTCGTCACGACGAGCCGCTCGACGCGATCGCGCTGGACGCGACTACGGCAAGGACTTCTACGCCGCCGTCACGTGCGGACATCCCCGCCGAACGAGGACGCCGCATCTGGATCGGGTGGATGAGCAACTGGCGCTACGCCAACGACGTGCCCACGACCCCATGGCGCGGCGCGCTGTCGCTGCCACGGGCACTGTCGCTGCGCCGCACGCCCGACGGCCTCCGGCTCCTCCCAGGCGCCCGGTGCGCGCAGATCGAGACTCTGAGGATGGGATCGGTGCCGGTGGCGGTCACGACCGGCACCGCGCTGCCCGCCGCCGCCGACCTGGCGTTCTGACTTCCGGGTGACGCCGGGCGCCGACGCCGGCGTGCGGTTGTCCAACGAGGCGGGTGAGGAGGTGTTGATCGGCGTCAGCGCGAGCCCCCTGTCGCTCGTCGTCGATCGCCGCCGGTCCCGCGCTACGGCGTTCCACAAGGCGTATCCGGAGCGCCACAGCGGACCCGTGCGCGCGATCGACGGTCTCGTCGCGCTGCGCGTCCTCGTCGATCGCTGGATGGTCGAAGTCTTCGCCAACGACGGTGAGACCGTGATCTCCGACCGCCTCTTCCCGACGCAGCCGCTCGACAGGCTGGAGGTACTGCCGCACGCCGGGCCACCGCCGGTGGCGAAGATGTGGACGCTCGGGTCGGTCTGGACCAGGCCGTGACCCGGTCCGTTCACCCGACGGCGCCGCCGGTCAGTTGCCCGGCGCGCCCACGGCCTTCATGACGTCGGCCTCTGGCGAGGGGCCGATCCCGGGTTCGGCGGGTGGGCCGGCAGCCACGCGGTGTAATCGAGCTTCAGACGGTCGACGGTGGCGGCCACCGCCTTCACGGTCGCCAGCTGCACCGGCGTCGGATTCACGATCGAGACATCCGCCGTGTAGAGGACCTTTTCGGCAGGCAGGTAAACCACGAGCATGCCGTCGCTGTGTTCGTTGGGCACGTGATACAGCTCGACGGTCTTGCCGTTGAGCCTTTGCGGATGTCGCGATCGCCAACCCCCTGGACGACGTCCTTGCGGCGGCTCGAGACCTTCGACAGGCTGTCGCCGATGAGCGTCCGTGGGCCAGCGAAAAGCGTCTCCAGCACCGGCTCGTTGTTGCGATGGGTCAGGATCGTGGCCCCCTCGGCGACGGCCGCCCCCAGCCCACCGGCGTGGTCGAAGTGCGCGTGTGACGTGACGACGAAACGGATTGTCTTTCCGGGAATGGCCTGCTTGGCTGCGGCCATGACCGCCGTGCCGCGCCCGTCGTGCTGCCCGCTTTCGACGACGAGGATGTGATCGCCCATGTCGACGGCGAGAGCCGTGTAGTTGCCGCCGATTCTGAAGACGCCTTCGCCGAGCTTCTCGACCGGCGGCGCGCTGGCGGCGGCCGCGGGAGGCGCGGCAGCCGGTGCGCGCCGGCCGCAGGGGCCGGCAGCGTCAGCAGCTCGGCAAGGTTGGGCGGATTCGGCGTGGCCGCCTCGATGCTGGCGTCGAACGTCTGCATCCCGGCCTGGCGCTGCACGATGCGGCCCGGCACCTGCACGCCGTTCAGGCTCCGATAGTTCGCGTAGTCGAACTCGACCAGCAGGTCGCCCACGACGGCATTGTCGACGCGCGTCTCGACCTTCGTGACGAGGTTCTGGGCGTTGACGTAGCCGGTCACGGTGTAGACCTGCCCCGACGGCGACTTCAGGTTCGCCGGCGAGAACGACACCACCTGCTGGCCGCCCTGCTGCCGGACCTGCGCGCCGGGGGCGGCGGCACCCTTCAGGAAGCCCCACGGCGTCGTCCAGATGTTCAGGGCCTGCGCCCAGCTGCTGCCGGCTTGCGCGCTGGTGACGTTCTGGTTGAAGACCCCGGCCGGCAGCGCCGGGACTCCCGGAATCGCCGGCGGCTGCGTCGGCCCTGTCGCGCGAGAGACCAGGGCTGTCGGCTCGCCCGCCGCGTCGAACCGGAGCGTCCGCGTGTACTTGGCGATCGTGGTGACGTTGACCGGGCCCATCGGCTCGCCGATCGCCTTGCTCTGGCCGAAGGCGCCGTTGCGTGCCGTCCCCGAGTAGGTGATGGAGCTGAGCGTGTCCACGCCCATGGCCTTCGACGCCGCCGCCACCACGGACGTCGCGTCTTCGGCCCAGGGAGGGCCGCCGCCAGGATGAGTAACAGCGTCGCCGCCGTCAGGGTTCGAGCCGCATCGCGTTCTCTCCAGCGTTGTGTCATGTCTGGACCAATCTACTTCACGCCGATGATCCGCTCGGCGTTCTTCCAGTAGAACTTCTCGAGCACGTCCTTGGGCAGACCGAGCGCCTCGACGGTGTCGGCGCCGTAGGTGATCGAGCCGGTGCCGGCGTAGTAGTCCCAGTCGCGGCGATACTGCGCCTCGAGCTCCGTGGCGAACGTCTGCCGCTCCGCGTCGGTCGGCTTCACGTCCGGCGTCCGGTGCGGCATCCACGAGCGATCGACGCCGTACAGGATCCGGTCCTGGTACTTCACGAAGAACGCCCGCACCTTGGCGCGGCGGCTGGCGGGTCAGGTCGCGCGTGCGCGCCGACACCTCGACGTAGAAGTTCGGATACTTGTCGAGACGCTTGGCGACTTCGTCGACGTCCCACTCGAGGCTGCCGACGTGCGCGCCGATGACGATGAGGGTGGGATGCTTGGCCAGGATGTGATCGCGCGACTCCATCAGCCGCTCGTGGCTCGGGAATTCAGGCCTGCCGTAGAGGTGCCACTTCGGGTTGCGCGAGTAGTAGCCGTAGTGGACGCCCTTCGGGTCGAGCGGCAGCCACGCCTCGCGCGGCTCGGCGAGATGCGCCAGCAGCGGCTTCTTCCGCAGCGCGAGGTGGGCGTAGACGGGATCGAAGATCGGATCGTCGGGCAGCACGAACGATCCGTCCGGCCGCTTCAGCTCGAGCCCGACCTCCTTCCAGATCTTCACCATCACCGCGCCCTTCGCGAACGTCTCGTCGAGCGCCTTGGCGATGCGCGCGCCGTAGTCCGGCTCGTTGCGCGCCGCCACGTCGAAGGTCGACGCCCACGAGAACAGGTCGGGATGCTGCGTGACGAGCCCGGCGTTGAAGCGATGCATGAACGCCATGTGCCCGTCCGTCGCCGGGACGCTGACGTTGATCACCCGCAGGTTGATCCGCCGCAGCATCGCGTTGACGACCGGCAGGTCCTCGTAGATGTGCGAGTGGATGTCGACCTTGCGCAGCTGCTCGAAGCCGGGCGTCGGCTTCGCCGTCGGGCCTTGCGCCGCGGGCGATCCGCTCGCCGCGGCGAGGGCGGCGATCGGCAAGGGCGGTCCACAGGATGCTGCGCGCCATCGAATATTCTCCTTTAGAATCTGTCACTTACGGGATTTATCGTGGACCGCTGCCGCAACGGCTGTCGATCCGCGGGTGCCTCCGCGTCAACATGGCGAGGAGCACGGAACGATGAAATACATTCTGCTGATTTACGGTGACGAGCGCGAGTGGACGTCGATGTCGCAGGAGGACATGGCCAAGGTCTACGAGCCGCACGGGGCCTACGCGGAGGCGATGGTCGAGGCCGGCGTGATGCGGGGCGGCTACGAGCTGCAGCCGGTGGCGACGGCGACCAGCCTGCGCTTCACCAACGGCAAGGCGAAGACGTACGACGGTCCGTTCGCCGAGACCAAGGAACAGCTCGGCGGCTACTACATCATCGAGGTGGACACGCTCGACCAGGCCATCGAATGGGCCGAGAAGATGCCGGCGATGGCGTCGGGCACGGTCGAGATCCGTCCGCTCGGCCAGGGCTCGTGACGGCGGATCCCGCGCGTGCTGCTCACCCGCATCGTCGAGAAGGTCGCCCGGACGGACGGCCCGCGCGTGCTCGCCGGGCTGATCCGTCTGACCGGCGGCGACTTCGACGCGGCCGAGGACGCGCTGCAGGAGGCCTACGCGCGGGCGCTGGTGGTGTGGCGCCGGGATGGACTCCCGGCGCAGCCCGGCGCCTGGATCAACACCGTGTCGCGGCGCGTGCTCGTCGATGCGCTACGGCGCGAGACGACGCGCCGCAAACGGAGCACGTCGCTCGACGACGACGTCGCGGACGTCACCGCGATCGGGATGCCCGCCGCCGATGCCGATGGCGATGCGCCCGTCGACCCGTCCGGCATCGACGACGACCGGCTTCGGCTGCTCTTCGTCTGCTGCCACCCGGCGCTCTCGCCCGAAGCCCAGAAGACGCTGGCCTTGCGGACGCTCGGCGGCCTGACGACGCGCGAAATCGCGCGCGCGTTCGTCGAGCCCGAATCGACGACTGCGCAGCGTCTGGTCCGGGCGAAGCGGAAGATCCTGGCGGCGCGGATCGCCTACGAGGTGCCGCCGCGGGCGCGGCTCCGTGAGCGGATCGACGTCGTGCTGTCGGTGCTCTACCTGATCTTCAACGAGGGCTACGCCTCGACCGACGCGCCCTCGCTGATCCGGCCGGATCTGGTGGCCGAAGCGATCCGGCTCGCCCGGCTCGCGGTGGAGCTGCTGCCGGACACGACCGAAGCACGCGGCCTGCTGGCGCTGATGCTGCTGACCGACGCCCGGCGTCCGGCCCGGCTCGACGACGAGGGGGCGCTGGTCCCGCTCGAGGATCAGGACCGCAGCCGCTGGCAGCACGGGCAGATCGACGAAGGCGTGGCCCTGCTGGACGAGGCGCTCGGAGCCGGCGCGCCGGGGCCGTACCAGATTCAGGCGGCCATCGCGGCGCTGCACTCGCGGGCCGAAACCGCCGCCGCGACGGACTGGCCGCAGATCGCCGCCCTCTACCGCGCCCTGCTGCAGCACCTGCCGACACCAATCGTCGAGCTGAACGCCGCCGTCGCGCTCGGGCTGGCGAGCGACGTCGATCGCGCGCTGGCGTGGATGGCGCGCCTCGAACGGCACCCGGATCTCGCCAGCTATCACCTGCTGCCCGCGTCGCAGGCCGATCTGCTGCGGCGGCACGGACGATTCGAGGCCGCGGCGCACGCCTACCGCCGCGCGCTGGCGCTGGTCACGAACCCGGCCGAGCGACGCTATCTCGAGCGGCGTCTGGCCGAGTGTCACGGCGGAACTGTTGCGCGGCAGCCGTGACGACGCGATAAACCTCACGGTCGAGGCCGCTGGCGGCTGTGATGGCCGATACTGGATGGATGTCCGCGCTACCCCATGCGCTGATTGCGCGCGCCGCGCTCCGGCCGCTGCGCATCCGCGGCGCCAGCCGGGCGGCCGCCCGCTTCGGTCGCCGCGCGTTCCGCGCCGCGCGGCGGACGCCGCCGGTCTTCCAGCTGATCGTCGCCATCGTCGTCCTGGCGGCGGCCTGGGCGCCCGTGAACTGGATGGTCCAGGTGGTCCGCAAGCCGGCCGAGCTCTACGGCGCGGTCAGTGGGTCGCGGGCCCAGGTGCCGGCGCAGACGTGGCAGCAGTACGGATTCCGTGTTCGAGGCGCATTCGACCGCCGTCATCACGGCGGAGCTGCTCGCTGCGCTGGCGCAGGTGGAAAGCAGCGGCAACCCGGCCGCCCTGACCTACTGGCGCTGGCGATTCAGCTGGAACCCGTTCGACGTCTACCGGCCGGCCTCCAGCGCGGTCGGGATGTTCCAGCTGACGGATGGCACGTTCGCCGAAGCGCAGCGCTACTGCGTCCACGATCACGTGGTCGTCGAGGCCGGCCGCTGGAACGACCTGAACTGCGTGCTGGTTCAACGCGCTCTACACCCGGGTGGTGGCCGGTCACGCCGTGGAGATGACCGCCGCGCTGCTGGATCGGACCGTCGCACGCACGCTCGACCGCCACGGCCGACAGCGGGCGACGCTGCAGCAGCGGCAGGACCTCGCGACGATCACCCACCTGTGCGGCGCCGGCGCCGGAGACGGCTACGCGCGACGCGGCTTCCGCTTCACCGGCGGCCAGCGCTGCGGCGATCACGACCCGCGCCACTACCTGGCGCGGGTCAACACGCTGAAGCGGCAGTTCGCCCGGCTGGCGGCGGCGGACTGACGTTCAGGCTGCGGTGAAGGACGCGGCCGCGCGGCCGCGTGCTTCGCCTTGGCGCTAGGACGCCGCCGATAGACCCTTCCGGTCGAACCGATCGAGGTTCATGACCTTGTCCCACGCCGCGACGAAGTCGCGCACGAACTTCTCCTCCGAGTCGTCGCAGGCGTAGACCTCCGCGAGGGCGCGCAGCTCGGAGTTGCGAGCCGAAGACGAGATCGACGCGGCTGGCCGTCCAGCGCGCGTCGCCCTTCGTCCGGCAGCGGCCCTCGAAGGCGTGCCGCCTCGGCGTCGTCGGCTTCCACTCCGTGCCCATGTCGAGCAGGTTGACGAAGAAGTCGTTGGTCAGCGTGCCCGGCCGCGTGGTGAACGACGCCGTACTCGCCCTGTCCCGCGTTCACCTTCGAGCACGCGCAGGCCGCCGACGAGCACGGTCATCTCCGGCGCGCTCAGCGTCAGCCGGAACGCCCGCTCGATCAGCAGGTGCTCGGCCGGCACGTCGTGGCCCTCGCCGAGGTAGTTGCGGAACCCGTCGGCGTCCGGCTCGAGCACGGCGAACGACTCGACGTCGGTCTGCTCCTGCGTCGCGTCGGTGCGTCCCGGCGTGAACGGCACCTTCACGTCGTGCCCGCCGTCCTTGGCCGCCTTCTCGACGGCGGCGCAGCCGCCGAGCACGATCAGGTCGGCCAGCGAGACCTGCTTCTTGCCGCCGGCCTGCGCGTCGTTGAACTGCCTTCTGAATCCCCTCGAGGGCCTTCAGCACCTTGGCCAGCTCCGGCGGGTTGTTGACCGCCCAGTCCTTCTGCGGCGCGAGGCGGATGCGCGCGCCGTTGGCGCCGCCGCGCTTGTCGGTGCCGCGGAACGACGAGGCCGACGCCCAGGCGGTCGAGACCAGCTGCGAGACCGACAGGCCCGACGCGAGGATCTGTCGCCTTCAGCGCGGCGATGTCCTTCGCGTCGATCAGCTCGTGAGTCGACCGGCGGGCACCGGGTCCTGCCAGATCTGCGGCTCCTTCGGCACCTCGGGCCCGAGGTAGCGCGCGATCGGTCCCATGTCGCGGTGCGTCAGCTTGAACCACGCCTTGGCGAAGGCGTCGGCGAACTCCTGCGGGTTCTCGTAGAAGCGGCGCGAGATCTTCTCGTAGGCCGGATCGAAGCGCAGCGCCAGGTCGGTCGTCAGCATGCCCGGCGCGATCGTCTTCGACGGGTCGTGCGCGTGCGGCACCGTGCCGGCGCCGGCGCCGTTCTTCGGCGTCCACTGCTTGGCGCCGGCCGGGCTCGTCGTCAGCTCCCACTCGTACTCGAACAGGTGCTTGAAGAAGTCGTGGCTCCACTTGACGGGCGTCGTCGTCCAGGTGACCTCGAGACCGCTGGTGATGGCGTGCGCGCCCTTGCCGGTCTCGTAGCTGCCCTTCCAGCCGAAGCCCTGCTCCTCGAGGTTGCCGCCCTCGGGCTCGCGGCCGACGTGCGTCGCCGGCGCGGCGCCGTGCGTCTTGCCGAAGGTGTGGCCGCCGGCGATGAGCGCCACCGTCTCCTCGTCGTTCATCGCCATGCGGCGGAACGTCTCGCGGATGTCGCGCGCCGCGGCGACCGGATCCGGCTTGCCGTTCGGCCCTTCCGGATTCACGTAGATGAGGCCCATCTGCACGGCCGCCGAGCGGATTGGCGAGCTGCCGATCGCCGCTGTAGCGCTCGTCGCCGAGCCACGTGGCTCTCCGAGCCCCAGTTGACGTGCTCGGGCTCCCAGACGTCCTTGCGGCCGCCGGCGAAGCCGAACGTCTTGAAGCCCATCGACTCGAGCGCGACGTTGCCGGTCAGGACGATCAGGTCGGCCCACGAGAGCTTGCGGCCGTACTTCTGCTTGACCGGCCAGAGCAGCCGGCGCGCCTTGTCGATGTTGGCGTTGTCCGGCCAGCTGCCGAGCGGCGCGAAGCGGATCTGGCCGGAGCCCGGCGCCGCCGCGGCCGTCGTGGATGCGGTAGGTGCCGGCGCTGTGCCACGCCATGCGGATGAACAGGCCGCCGTAGTGGCCGAAGTCGGCCGGCCACCAGTCCTGCGAGTCGGTCATCACCGCCTCGATGTCCTTCTTCACGGCGGCGAGATCGAGCGTCTTGAACTCCTTCGGCGTAGTCGAACGTCTCGCCCATCGGATCGCCCGCCGGGTGGTTCGTGTGCAGGGCGCTCAGGTTCAGCTGATTCGGCCACCAGTCGCTGGTTCGATCGTGCCGGTGCGCGTCTTGCTCGAGAACGGGCACTTCTGCTTCGTTGCTCATGTGACGTTGACCTCTCGTTGACCGGAGTGGGCGCCGGGGTTGCTCCGGGATCGCGCGGTTTCTGACGCTCCGCGGTTCGTGCGGCGGTTTCGAGCGGTCGGCGGTCGGCGGCCGTGCGGCGCGATTCGCCAGGCAATCCGGACAGCGCCCCCAGTAGGCGACCTCGGCCTCGTCGATCTCGTAGCCGCGGTCGTCGGCGGCGGTCAGGCACGGCGCGGCGCCGACCGCGCAGTCGACGTCGACCACGCGGCCGCAGCTCCGGCAGATCAGGTGGTGGTGGTTGTCGCCGACGCGATCCTCGAAGCGGGCCGGCGAGCCGGACGGCTGGATGCGCCGGATCAGCCCTTCGGCCACCAGCAGGCCGAGCGCGTCGTAGACCGACTGCAGCGAGATGGCGCCGATCTCGGCCCGCACGACGCTCGGCCACGGCGTCGGCCGTGATGTGCGGCTGACCCGAGACCGCCCGCAGCACCGCCAGTCGCTGCGCCGTGACCTGGATGCCCCGTTCGCGGAAGAGGGCTGCTGAATCTGTCGGCACGCGGAACGTAGCCTAGCTCAGATAATGGATTGATTCCAATATCTGTCCAGGCACAGCGTTGCCCTAACGCATGGCAGCCCGCCCCAGAGCCGGCTTGATGTTGTAGTTCACCCGGAAGAAGTTGGTGGGGTCGTATTTCGCCTTGATGAGGGCCAAGCGAGGCAAATTGGGCCCGAACGCCGTATCGATGACCTCTTCGGGCTCGACGTCCAGCGCCGACAGAAGATGCGCGCTGGCTGAGAAGGGTCGCAGATGCTCTTCCCCGGAGCGCGCCCAGTCGCGATGCGTCATGGCCTCCGCCGGTTCGAGCCACTGCGCGACGAAGAGGATGTCCCACGGAAGATCACGATGCGGAAAGGCCGTCGCATCGCTGGCAATCCGGCCGGCGGCACCGCCGTAGTACTCGAGGACGACAGCAGAGAGAGGCGACCCCATGCGGTTCGCGTGTTCGACGATGACGTCGATGGCGGCGTCGGACAAGTCCCGCTGCAGGGTCGACTTCCAATAGTTGTGATTGCCATCCGGAAAGGATGGCGCGAGCAGCGCCTGCATCGCCGGGAACGGCAATTCCTGGATCGTGTCGACCACCGGGGTCCCGAACCGTCGGAGGGGTTCGAGGATCCGTCGTCCCTCGGCCAACTCACCGCAGTAGCAGGGGATCACTCCGACCAGCGGCGCACCATCCGGACCGTGCAGCAGCGCCGCATACGCCGTCAGCGCATCGGGAGCCGACTCCACGTAGCCTCGAAAATGGCGGATCACGTCGGCGGCAGCCTCGCGGGGGTAGAGCAGCAGGCCGCCGAGGACGGTGTGCACCGGGTGGGCCTGGAACTCGAACGAGGCGACCACGCCGAAGTTTCCGCCACCGCCCCGCAGGGCCCAGAAGAGATCGTCGTTCTCGGAGGCATTGGCCGTCCGCACCTGGCCGTCGGCGGTGACGACCTGACACGACAGGAGGTTGTCGATCGACATGCCGTATCTGCGAATCAGCCACCCGACGCCGCCCCCGAGGGTGAGACCGCCGATACCGGTCTTGGGAGCGACCCCGCAGGGGACGGCGAGACCGAAGGCGTGCGTTTCACGATCGAGGTCGCCGAGCGTGGCCCCACCTTGCACGCGGACGGTGCGTGTCGCCGGGTCGACGTGGACGGCCCGCATCCGCGACAGATCGATGACGAGGCCATCGTCGCAAAGGGCACGGCCGCCGACGTTGTGGCCTCCGCCTCGCACGGCGGTGAGCAGGTCGTGCTCGCGCGCGAAGTCGACGGCCGCGATGATGTCGGCGAGCCCTGAGCAACGGGCGATGAGCGCCGGACGTTTGGTGACGCTGGCGTTCCACAGGCGACACGCATCGTCGTAGCCAGCGTGCGCCGGCGTGAGCAGATCACCGTGAAACGTCGCGCCAAACAGTTGCAGGTCCAGGGAAGTCATCGTCGGCTTGCATCCTTTCTGCTCGTGCGATCCCCCGGCGGGTAGGCCGGCCGCAGTCAGCGGCGAGCGATGCTAGGCGACGCGCGGCACGCCAGCGAGCGCTGGCACGTTGAACATGCCCGCCACGATCGGACGAAGATCGTCGGCGGCGGCGTTGTAGGCGTGCAGCAACTGCGCCATCGGCGCACTGACGACCGTTCGGAAGGGACGCTCGGCGAGCGGCATCTCGACGAGCCGGACGAAGGCTTCGGCGACGTCGTCACTTCCTGGCGCATCAGGTGCGCTCGTGACGGCCCTGAACGTGGCCCGCACATTCTCCACGAACGTGGCGGCCGTGCCGTAGCTGGCTTCACAGTCGCCATCGGCTGCGGACACCAGCCGATCGAAGATCGGTGTGTTGTAGATGCCCGGCTCCACCAGCACGGAATCGATGCCCAGGGGAAGCAGCTCGAATCGATAGGCGTCGGCAAGCGCTTCCATCGCGAACTTGCTGGCGCAGTACGCCCCGAAACCGGGCACGACCACGCGCCCCGCGCCTGAGCTGACGTGAATCAGCAAGCCGTGTCGCCGCTGGCGCATCGACGGGAGAACGGCCCGATTCACGCGCACGACGCTGAAGAAGTTGACGTCGAAGATCTGCTGCACCTGCTCCAGCGTGTACGCTTCGGTCACGCCAAGGCCAGCCACTCCGGCATTGTTGATGACGACATCCAGCCGTCCCGCCTTCCGAAGAGCGTCCTGAACCGCCTGCTGTACGGATCGATCGTCGGTGACGTCGAGCTCCAGCACGTGCAAGGGCAGCGAGTCGCGGGCGGCGAGTCGCTCCAGCGCGTCGCAAGGCTCCGTGTTGCGTCCCTTGATGTCCCGCATGGTCGCGAACACGTGGTGGCCGCGCCGGGCCAGCCTTTCGGCCGCGTTCCGTCCGAAGCCTGTGCTGGCTCCGGTGATGAGTACGACAGCGTTCATGTAGGCTCCCTTCCCCGCTTCGCGGGGAGATTGCCGTATCGACGTCGCTTGACCGGGAACAGGGCGTTCCCGCCGGGGCAGGATTGTGGCTGTTCGGGCCCCTGGAGTCTGTTCACTGTTGCACGCGGACTGAACCGTCGGGCCGGCGTGGTTCGGGCCCCGGACTGACGCGCCGGATCAGGCTCCCCACCGGGTGCCCTTCAGGAAGGCGAGCAGGTCCGCCAGCTCCTGCCGCGAGAGCTGTTCGGCGAAGCCGGCCGGCATCAGGGAGATGGCGCCGGGCTGCATGTCGGCGACGTCGGCGCGCGGGATGCGGCGCTCCTGCCCATCGACCAGCACGAGCACGATGACCTCGCCCTCGCTCTTCAGGACGCCGGTCACGGCCTCTCCCGTCGTGGTCGTCACGACGACGGGCTCGAAGCCGCGGGCAAAGCTGGCGTTCGGAAAGACGATGGCTTCGAGCAGGTCGCGCTCGCTGCGGATCTGGCCGATCGCCGTCAGGTCCGGGCCAATCTTCCCGCCCTTGTAGCCGATGGCGTGGCACGCGTTGCAGGCGGCCTTGGGATTGTTGAACAGCATCTGGCCGCGGACGTGGTCGCCGCCGCCACGGACGCCGGCCAGCAGCGCGTCGAGCTCCTTGCCCTGACGCGCCGCATCCGAGCGCCACGTGGCCAGCAGCTCGTCGCCGCGGCGGCGGACCGCCTCGGGATACTTCGCGAGGCGCGGTCGCAGCAGCTCCGGTGACACGTTCGACCGTCCCTTGGCGGACGCGAGCGCATCGAGCAGCGCCGCGCCGATCGTGGGATCGCCCGACTGATCGAACGCCGGCAGGAGCCGCGGCAGCTCCATCGGACCGGCGGTCGGGATGGCGGCGGTCAGCGCCAGCAGCTGCGCCTCGTCGAGCTGCGCTCGGCCGAAGACCGCGGCAGCCGTCAGCCGCAGCGAGACCGGCTCGCCCGGCGCCAGCGCCTTCTGCAGCACCACGAACACCTCGGGAGCGACGCGCGGCAGCCCGCCGCTCATCGCGGCCAAGGCCTCCAGGCGGAGCGCGGCCGGCTGGCTACCGTCGCGGCCGACGCCCAGCAGCGCCGCGTCGATCGCGGGCGCATCCGCCTTGTCGGGCGGCGACGCGCGCAGCACGGCGAGCACCCGTTCCGGGGTGCGAGCGTCACTCGCCGTCAGGAGCCCCGTCAGCGGCGCCACCCACGAGCCTGGCAGCGTCTTCAGCCGCGCCTGTGCCATCGCGCTCAGCACCAGCGCGCGCGCCCGCACGGGGCCGTCCGTCGGCGGTTCGCGCCAGCCGCGTCTGAATTGCCGGCGTCGCCGGCGAACTGAGCGAGCCGACGTTCCAGGAGCACCCGCTCGTCGTCACCGGCCGGCAGGTTCGCGAGGAGCGGGGCGAAGTAGCCGGCAAGGGCCTCTCCCCAGTCGGGATGACGTTCGGCAATCCACCAGGCCGTCTCGCGCAGCTCGCTCTCGCGCGCGTCGAGGAGCGGCACGACCGTCGCCGACGTCAGCGCGTCGCGGCCCATCTGATCGAGAGCCATGAGCGCGGCGCGCCGCGTCTCCAGCGACGCCGCCGTCAGCCCCTTCCATGTGGCCGCCGCGTCGCCGATCTCGATCAAGGCGTAGGTCACGGCGTGCTCGCCGACGCGATCGAGCGGCCGTTGCCGCCGCCGCAAGCAGTGCCGGCACGGCGCGCGCATCACCGATCCGGCCGAGCGCTTCGGCAGCCACGCGACGCAGGTGCGGATCCGCCGACAGCAGCAGATCGTTCAGCGCCAGAACGGCCTCGCGGTCGCGCCACAGTCCGACCCCATGCACCGCCACGCGCCGGACACGCGGATCGCGATCGCGCAGGGCCGGCCGGACGGCGGTTCCGGCCGATGTCAGCGGCAATCGCATGGCGGTCCACAGCGCCCGTTGACGCACGTCGACGGATGGATGGCTGGCGATGACGCCGATCAATGCCGGCACGGCATGATCCGGACCGAGGCGGACCAGCGCCTCGATGGTCCGCCGCCACACCGCAGGCCGCGAATCGGCCAGTCGGGACACCAGCGTCGCTGCCGACGCCTCCCGCCAGTCGAGACGACGCCCGCGCGGGTCGGCCACGCCTGGCGCACCACGCGGCCGCACGCGGTAGATCGCGCCCGGCACGTCCGGCTTGGCCAGCTGCGACGTCGGGCAACACAGCTTGTACCAGGCGCCGGTGTCGACGACGAGCAGGCTGCCGTCGGCGTCCTCGATGACGTCGGTCGGATGGAAGTCGAGCGTAGTCGGCGACGACGAAATCGGTGTCCTTGCTGGTGAAGGTCGCGCCGGCCGGCACCAGATCGTGGCGCGTCACCTTCTGCATGTTGAAGAGCGCGGCGTAGAAGGTCTCGCGGCCCGGCTCGCTGAAGCCGGCGCCGCTCGCGCCGCGTGAGTCCCGACGGCGCCGCCGGACCGAGGTGGCAGACCGGCCCCAGGAGGTCGCCGGTCCGCGGATGCCCGTCGATGACGCCGTGCACCTTGCCGTAGACGCCGCCGTAGACGGCGTGGATCAGGCGCGTCGCGCTTGCCGAGCTGCGGATGCTCGAGAAAGGTCGCGGTGATGAGGCGGTCGCCGGTCGAGGTGAAGGCGACATCGACCGGATTGTCCATGCCGCCGGTCAGCACCGGCTCGACGGCCGTGTCCCCGGGGCGGCGCCGGAAGACGTGCGCGGCCTTGGTGACGAGCGGCGGCTGTCCGGGACGCTCGTAGGTCTGCTCGGCGAAGGCGCCCTTGGTCCAGTAGATCCAGCCGTCGGGGCCGAGATACGGCCCGTGCAGGTCGTTGGCGCAGCCGGTCAGCGTCTTGCCCTGGAACCACTCCTCGCGCAGGTCGGCGACACCGTCGGCGTCGGTGTCGGTCAGCTTCCAGATGCTCGGCGGCGCCGAGACGTAGAGCGACCCGTCGAGCCACATGGTGCCCTCGGGCAGCATCATCCGATCGGCGAACACGGTGCGGCGGTCGAAGACGCCGTCGCCGTCAGCGTCCTCGAGGCGCAGGATGCGATGCGGCCGCTCGGCGAGCTGCTGTTCGACCTTCGCGTTGGAGCCCGACGACTCGGCGACGTAGAGGCGGCCCTCCTCGTCGAAGTCGGCGACGATGGGCCGTTCGACCAGCGGCGGCCCGGCCACCCGGACGACCTCGAACCCGTCGGGCACGGTCAGCGTCGGCCGGCCCGGCTGCCTGCGCCGACGGCCAATCAGCCAGGGCGCCGATGCCGAGGGCAATGCCTGCGAGCACACAGGCCACGCGACGGACGGAGCTGGTCATGCCGGCCTCCAGTGGATGCGGCATTGAACACTACCAGCGGGGTTTGCTCAAGGCCGCCTGGCGACGGGCAACCGGACGGCGGCGCTAGTCGCGGCGGGCCATCGCGACGGCGCCGCGGCGTTCGGCCTCGGTGAGCAGCCATTCGGCAGCGTCATCGAGGGTCCGGAAGCAGCCTTGCTGGGAGTACGGGCCCTTCCCCGGCTCACCGAGCCGGGCGGTCCACCCGCCGGTCGAGAAGGAATCGATCGAACAGGGGATCCGGCGACGGCGAAGCAGAACGAGCAGGTGACCGGCGCGGATGCGCGCGCGGGTCAGGCCCGTCGCGTCCTGCTTTCGTTTCAGGAGGTCACGATTCGTCATCACAGTCGCGTATCTCCATCGCGGGCGAAGGTGAACTTCGCCCTCCTTGCGCCTCATGCGCTGGGAGACGTATCGGCGGCTGTCCGCCGGAGCAACACCCGGGCAGCGCGATAGACGTTCACAGGCCAGGTGACACCTTCCAAGCTCTACCGGGCTCCCTCGTGGCCACGGGGGCCGCTGTTCGACGCGCGTGATTTGTCGGCCATCCTGCGATGATGGCGAGGCCCCGGCGACCATGGACACTGCAGGATCGATGAGCGGAACAGCAGGGCCACCGACACCCGGTGGCCGGCCCAGCCCGGCAAGGACTCCCCACGCGAGGCGCGGCGCCCGAGAGTGGCATGGTGACTGCGCGCCCGCACGCCTCGTGCCTGTCCCGTCGGGACGCATGGATGCGGCCGTGGCTCGTCTTCTGCGGGATCCTCGCCGTCACCCTGCTGACGCCGCTCGTCACCGCCGCGCAGGATCGTGACGGCGCCGGAGCTGAAGGCGGCGTTCATCTACAACTTCGTCAAGTTCACCGAGTGGCCGGCTGCCCTGGCCGCCTCGGAGCCGTTCGTCATCTGCGTGATTCGGGGACGCCGCTGTCGGCGATGCCCTGTCGAGGCGTTGGTCAAGGGCCGTGACGTCGCGGCCGCCGGATGGTGGTGCTCTCTCAAGATCGCCCGGCCGACGCCGCGCCTGTCGCGTCCTCTACGTGTCGGGCGCCACGCTCGATGACGCGGCACGGGCGATCGCCGGACTTCAGGACTCGCCCGTGCTGACGATCAGCGACGTCGCGAGGCTTCACCAGGCCGGAGGCATCGCGCAGTTCCTCTTCGAGCGCGGTCAGCTGCGTTTCACGATCAAGGTCGAGGCGGTGCAGCGTTCCGGGCTGAAGATGAGCTCGAGCTGCTCGTACTGGGGCAACGATGATCGATCGCACACCACGCGCAGGCGCACGCTCGGAGCGGTCTGGAATCACGCTGATGCGGCTGGGCGTGCGCCATCGACCCTCGTGATCCTCGCCGCGATGTCGCCGTCGCTGGCAGCAGCCCAGACGCCGCTCCGGGATCTCACCCTCGAAGAACTGATGTCCCTCGATGCCGGGATGGTCTTCGGCGCGTCCGAACGGCTCCAGCCAGTCACCGAGGCGCCCGCCTCGGTCACCTTCATCACCGCGCAGGAGATCGCGCGATTCGGCTACCGCTCGCTGGCCGACATCCTGCGCGAGCGTGCGCGGCATGTACGTCACCGACGATCGCAACTTCAGCTACGTGGGGATCCGCGGGTTCGGCAAGCCGGGGGACTACAACAGCCGCATCCTGCTGCTGATCAACGGACACCGCGTCAACGACAACATCTTCGGACAGGCCGAGATCGGGCCGGAGTTCGGCCTCGATCCGGCGATGTTCGACCGGGTCGAGATCATCCGTGGACCCGGCATCGTCGCTCTACGGCGACAGCGCGTTCTTTGCCGTCGTCAACGTCATCACCCGATCCGGCGCGTCGCTCGACGGCGGTTCGGTCACCCTGGAGACCGGCACGCTGGGGACGCAGCTGGTGCGCGCCAGCGCCGGTCGCCGCCTGGCGAACGGCGTGGACGTCGCCGTCTCCGGCACCTTCGCGCGGAGCGACGGCGTTGGCCGGCTCTATTTTCCGGCCTTCGACACGCCGGCCACCAACAACGGCATCGCCGAGGGACTCGATGGCGAAGGCGTCGGGCAACTCTACGGCCGGCTGACCTTCAAGGGACTGGACGTGACCGGCGCCTACGGAACGCGGCAGCGGGACGTGCCGACGGCCTCGGTCGGCACGCGTGTTCAACGAGCAGAAGTGGCGCGAGCAGACGACCGACCGTCACACGCTCGTCGATGCGCTCTATGGGCGCTCGTTCGGCGGCACGCGGCTGACGTTTCGCGGCTCCTTCGATCAGTTCTCCTTCGACGCGACCTATCCCCAATCCGTCGAGCCGGACGGCACCCCGAGCGCGCGTCGGCCACGATCGCCGGACTCGGCACGCGCTGGAGCGGCGGCATGGGATTGACGCGGGCCTTTCGCGGCCGCCAGACCCTGAGAGCCGGGGTGGAGTTCATCGCCAACGTGAACCAGGACCAGACGCGCGCAGTTCATCGCGCGACCCGGAGCCGTTCCTCGACACCGACCGCTCGTCGCGGCAGGAGGCGGTCTACGTGCAGCACGAGATCAAGCTCTCGCGCGCGGTCATCGTCAACGGCGGGCTGCGCTACGATCGCTACGCGGCAGTTCCAGCGAGTCACGCCGCGCGCCGCGCTGATCGTCCTGCCGTCGCCGACGCAGTCGTTCAAGTACCTGTACGGCAACGCGTTTCGCGCGCCCAACGAAAGCGAGCTGAACGACGTCTACTTCGGCGAGCGCGTCGCGATTCCTGCGGCCGGAGTCGATCGACACGCACGAGCTCGTGTGGGAGCGCTACGTCAACGACCGGCTGCGCACCGCCGTGTCGGCCTACTGGTACGAGGCCGACCGGCTGATCACCGCCACGCCCGACGACTCGACGCTGACGGGCATCACCGTTCGTCAACCAGGGTCAGGTGCGGGCGAAGGGCCTCGAGTTCGAGGCGCAGATGCGCTCTGGGGGCGACGCACGGACGCGTGGTGAGCTACGCCGTCCAGGACGCCGTCGATCAGCAGACGAACCTGACGCTCGCCAACTCGCCGCGGCACGTCGCCAAGGCACGCCTCAGCCTGCCGGGGCCGACGGCGCGGTCGTTCGTGTCGGTCGAAGGCCAGTATCTCAGCAGCCGCGCCACGCTGGCCGGCCAGCGGGTGTCAGGCGCCGCGACCCTGAACGTGCACGTCGTCCAGCCGCTCGGCCGCTCCTGGGAGCTGTCCGGCGGCGTACAGAATCTCTTCGACCACAAGTATCTCGACCCCGTGTCGAGTCAGCACCGACAGGATGCGATCGAGCAGAATGGCCGCACGGCACGGATCGGGCTGACCTGGAAGTTCTGGCAGCCCTAGTGTCCCGTGGCTAGAGACGAGGTACGCTCTGGCTGGAGTCAGATGTCCATGAGGGTCCCACGATGGCTGCACGCATCGGTCATCATCGTCTTGACGGCGTTCGCCGCGGCCTGCGACCGAGCCACGTCGGCCGTCGGCCACGGCGGATGCGGCGCCGCACGCCATCGTCGTCGCCAAGGTCGAGACGCATGAGCTCCGCCGGGCGATCGACGTGGTCGGCACGCTGGCCGCCGACGAAGAGGTGACGGTCTCTTCGGAAGTCGAAGGGCGCGTCCTTCGCATCGCGGCCGACCTCGGCGACCGCGTCACGGCCGGCCAGGCCCTCGTCGTGCTCGACCGGGAGAAGCTGCAGTACCGCCTCGACCAGCAGCGCGCCACCCTGGGCCGGGCCATGGCCCGCTACGGCGTCGCCGAGCCGGCGGACGCCTGCCGCCCATCGAACGGACGCCAGACGTCCAGCGGGCCGCCGCCGAGCTCGAGCAGGCGGCCCAGGCGTTCCGCCGCGCCACCGAGCTGCATCGGCAGTCGCTCCTGCCGCAGCAGCAGATGGACGACGCGGACGCCATGCTGAAGACGAAGAAGGCGGCCTACGAGTCCGCGCTGCAGGGCGCGCGCAACCTGCGCGCCGACATCGACTCGGAGCGGGCGAACCTGAAGCTCGCCGAAGCCGGCGCTGCGCGACGCCATCATCCGCGCGCCCTTCGACGGCTACGTCCAGAAGCGGCTCGTCTCTCTCGGCGAGTTCGTCAAGACGCAGACGCCGTGATGTCGCTCGTGAAGATCGACCCGCTGAAGCTCACGGCCGAGGTGCCGGAGAAGATGGCGCCGTGGGTGAAGGTCGGCCAGTCGCTGACGCTCGCCGGTCGAAGCGATGCCCAACGCCGCCGGTCGCCGGCCACATCGCCCGCGCTCAGCCCGGCCGTCAACCCGCAGACGCGCTCGTTCCCGCTCGAAGGCCGCGTGCCGAACCCCGGCGGGAGCCTCAAGCCGGGCGGCTTCGCGCGCGTGCACATCGTCACCGACCTGGTCGAGCACGTGCTCACGGTGCCGGCCGCCGCCCTGCAGTACCGCTACGGCGTCAACCGCGTCTTCGTCGTCAAGGGCGACCGGCTCCGCGCCACCGAGATCAAGATCGGCGATCGGGTCGGCGAGCGCGTCGAGGTCGTCGGCGGCGTCACGGCCGGCGAGCTCATCGCGGCGACCGACGTCGAGAAGCTCGCCGACGGCGCCCGCGTCACCAGTCAACCGGCGCGCAAGTAAGCCGCGCTCACTCGACTCGGAGTTCCACGTGTCCCTTTCCGAGCTGTGCGTCCGCCGGCCCGTCTTCGCCACGATGCTGGTGATGTCGCTGGTGGTGCTGGGCATCTTCTCGTTCCGCGACCTCGGCGTCGACCTCTTCCCGAAGGCCGATCCGGCGACGGTGACGTGTCAGCGTGCAGCTGCCCGGGCGCCAGCCCGGACGAGATGACGACGGCGGTCGTCGAGCCGCTCGAGGAGGCGCTCAGCGGCATCTCCGGCATCGACGAGATGCTGGCGCAGCGCATCAGCGAAGGCACGCGCCACCATCACCGTCCGCTTCGTGCTCGAGCGCGACATCAACGACGCCGCCAACGACGTGCGCGAGAAGGTGGCCGGCGCGATGCGCGACCGTGCCGCCGCAGGTGCTGCCGCCGGTCATCCAGAAGGTCGATCCCGACGCCGACCCGATCATGACGCTCGTCCTGTCGTCGAAGCACGATGAGCCTGCGCACGCTGACCGAGCTGGCCGACAAGCAGGTCAAGCGCGCCATCGAGACCGTCAACGGCGTCGGCCAGGTCGACCTCGGCGGCGGCCGCGCCCGCGAGATCCACATCGTCGTCGACATCGAGAAGCTGAACGCGCTACGGGCTCTCGATCGAGCAGGTCCGCGACGCCATCGCCGCCGAGAACGTCGAGATCCCGGGCGGCACCGTCGAGCAGGGCAAGTCGGAGATCCTGCCTGCGGACGCTGGGCCGCGTCGACGCCGCCGAGCGAGTTCAACAACATCATCGTCGCCGACGGTGGACGGCACGCCGATCCGCATCTCCGACGTCGGCTACGCCGAGGACACCACCGAGCGGCCGCGCCAGGCGGTGTGGCTGGGCGGCGCGCCGGCGGTGATGCTCGACATCCGGCGCGCCTCCGGCGAGAACACCATCGCGGTCGATCGAGGGCGTCAAGGCCAAGCTCGACGCAGGTCGCGCCGGACGCTGCCGCAGGAAGTCGACGCTCACGGTCACCCGCGACGACTCGCAGTTCATCTACGCGTCGATCGCCTCGCTCGAGGAGCACCTGATCTGGGGCAGCCTGCTCGCCGGCGCTCGTCGTGATGTTCTTCATCCGCAACATCCGCGCCGTGATCATCGCCTGCGCTGGCCATTCCCGCCTCGATCATCGCCACGTTCACGCTGATGCGGGCGATGGACTTCACGCTCAACAACATGACGCTGCTCGGCACTCACGCTCGCCGTCGGCATCGTCATCGACGACGCGATCGTCGTGCTCGAGAACATCTTCCGCTACATCGAGGAGAAGGGCTGCACGCCGTTCGAGGCGGCCATCCAGCGGCACGCGCGAGGTGGCGCTGCGCGGTGATGGCGACGACGCTGTCGCTGGTCGTCATCTTCCTGCCGGTCGCGTTCATGACCGGCTACGCGCGCCGGTTCATCTACCCGTTCGGCTGGACGATGGCGTTCTCGATCATGGTGTCGATGCTCGTCAGCTTCACGCTGACGCCGATGCTCAGCTCGCGCTTCCTGAAGCTGGCCGACGCGGCGAAGGACCACAAGACCAAGGACGGCGGCTTCTTCCACTGCGCTCGACCGGCGCTACACGCGCTCGCTGGACTGGTCGCTCGATCATCCGATGGCGATCATCGGCATCGCCGTGGCCGTCGTTCCTGACCGACGTTTCCGCTGAACGCGATGGTCGGCCGCACGTTCGTGCCGACCGAGGACATGGGCGAGTTGACGGTGCACCTCGACGCGCCGGAAGGCACGTCGCTCGAAGGCATCGACGAGCCATCGCCCTGGGCCTGGTCAAGGAGCTGGGCGGCATCGAGGGCGTCGCGCAGCATGCAGCCGACCGATCAGCCGAGCGCGTCACCCACATCCACCTGCATCGCGCAGGCGCTGCCGCTCGACGAGCGCGACGTCACGCCAGGACGAGATGGTCGCCGAGATGCGGCGCCGATCCTCGCCGCGCATCCCGGCCTCAGGCCGAGCATCACCAGCCGCGAACCCGCTCGGCGGCGGCGAAACCGGCGGCTTCCCGATCTCGGCCGCGCTGCTCGGGCCCGACCTCGACGTGCTGGCGACCTACTCGCTGCGCGCCTCGACCGAGGCGCAGAAGCTGCCCGAGCCTCGCCGACCCCAAGATCACGCTGGCCATCGCCAACCCGGAGATCCGCGTCGCCGTCGATCGGCGGCGGGCCGCCGACCTCGGCGTCCGCATGTCGACCGTCGGCGACGCGCTGCGGCTGATGGTCGCCGGCGACGACGAGATCTCGACCTTCCGCGACGGCGCCGAGCAGTACCCGGTCAAGATGCGCGTCCTCGAGAGCCAGCGGCGCGACCTCGAGGCGATCGGCAAGCTCACGGTGCCGTCGTCCAACGGGCGACCTGGTCCGCATCGACAACATCGCGCAGCTCGAGCGCGGCTTCGGCCCGACGCACGCTGCAGCGGCTACAACCGCCAGTTCTCGGTCAACCTCAGCGCCGACGTCGCGCCGGGCCACGCGCTCGACGAGGCGTCGAACGACGTCCGCGCGGCTGCTCGACCGACCTGAAGCTGCCGCCCGGCTACTCGTTCCGCCTGAGCGGGCAGACGCAAGATCCTCGACGAGACGACCGCCAACCTGATGATGGCGATCGCGCTGGCCAGCATCTTCGTCTACATGGTGCTGGCGGCGCAGTTCGAGAGCTTCGTGCAGCCGATCGTCATCATGCGGTGCTGCCGCTGTCGGTGCCGTTCGCGCTGTTCACGCTGTGGGCGACCGGCCGCACGCTGAACCTGTGGAGCGCGCTCGGCATCCTGCTGCTGCTCGGCATCGTGAAGAAGAACTCGATCCTGCAGGTCGACTACGCCAACGTGCTGCGCGGCGCAGGGCATGCCGCTGCGCGAGGCGATCGTCGAGGCCTGCCGCACCCGGCTGCGCCCGATCCTGATGACGACGTGCGCGATCATCGCCGGGCTGATTCCGACCGCGCTCGGGCTCGGCGATCGGCGGCGCAGCAGCGGGCCGGCGATCGCCGTCACGATCATCGGCGGCCAGTCGCTGTGCCTGTTCCTGACGCTGCTGCTCGTGCCGGTCGCCTACGTGAAGCTCGACGTCCTCGAGCAGGCGTCGACGACCCAGCGCATCAAGGCCTGGATCGGCCACGCGGTCGCGTCGACGGTCGGTCGGCTGCGCCCGGCGCGCCGCGACGTGTGACGAGCCTCGCCCTGCTGACCACAACGCCGGACATCCTGTCGTGCCACCGCCCGTGACGACTGACGGCCCTCAGCCGAAGGCCGCGGCCGTCATCAGCGCGACGGTCGCCATGGTCTCGTTCCAGGTCGGCGCGACCTTCGCCAAGCAGCTGATTCCGGTGATCGGCGCGCCCGGCACGACCGCGCTGCGCCTCGGCCTGTCGGCCGTGCTGCTCCTCGTCGTGCTGCGCCCGTGGCGTTCGCCACCGTCGCGCGCGGCCTGGCCTGTCCTGCTCGCCTACGGCGTCTCGCTCGGCGCGATGAACTGGGTGTTCTACCTCGCGCTGCGCACCATCCCGCTCGGCGTCGCCGTGGCCATCGAGTTCGTGGGCCCGCTCGCGGTCGCGGTGCTGGCGTCGCGGCGCCGGCTCGACTACCTCTGGGTGGCACTGGCGGTGGTCGGGCTGTCGCTGCTGCTGCCGATCACGGAGAGCGGCGCCGCGCTCGATCGCGCCGGCGTCCTCTACGCGCTGGCCGCCGGCGTCGGCTGGGCGCTCTACATCGTGTTCGGTCAGAAGGCCGGGCAGGCGCACGGACCGAGCGCCTCGACGTGGGGGCTGATGATCGCGGCGCTGGTGACGGTCCCCCTCGGACTCGCGGATGCCGCGCCCGTGCTCCTCGATCCCGCGGCTGCTGCCCCTGGGCCTCGGCGTCGCGATCTTCTCGAGCGCACTGCCCTACACGCTGGAGATGGTCGCGCTCCGGCGCCTGTCGGCGAGGGTGTTCGGCACGCTCATGAGTTTCGAGCCGGCGATCGCCGCCCTCGCCGGCTGGGTGGTGCTGCGGGAGCAGTTGACGCCGACGCAGTGGATCGCCATCGCGGCGATCGTCTCGGCGTCGGTCGGTGCCGTAGCCAGTGAGCCGCAACACAAAGCGACAGAGCGCGCCGCCGTCACGCCTTAGTCCCGAAATGCCCGTCGCACTGCCGTCGCGCGAAGGCACCGGCATAGGCCGGAATGGTGCAGAGCACCGTCAGGCCCACCATCATCAAGTAGCCCACGACAGCCAAGGGGCCGATCGGGCGTTTGGCCTGTCCGACCATGACGACGAATTGAGAGCCGTACATCAACGCCGGCCAAAGCCAGGCGCCGCGGGGGGCCAGGAAGCCGCACCCTGCTGCGATGAACGCCAGCGCAGGCACGACGCGTGAGAAGTAGAAGGGGCCATCCCACGCCTCGAGCGTGCCGGAGGCCCGAGCCGCCCAGATCCAAAGGCCCACGCCCGCGCTCACCGCGATCGACGCCGAGATCAGTGCGTTCATGGAATACCCACCGGTGACGCCGTTGCGAGCGCCATGGCGACGTTACTGCGCGACCAGCTCGACGCGCCGGTTCTTGGCGCGGCCGGCTTCGGTCTCGTTCGGTGCGACCGGCGCGAGCGGGCCCGTCCCCGCTGGTGTGAGCCGCGCGGCCGACACGCCGTGGGTGCCGCCGAGCGCCCGGACGACCGCGGCCGCGCGTCGTTGCGACAGCCCGATGTTGTAGTCGTAGCCGCCGACGTTGTCCGTGTGACCGACGACGTAGAGCTTCGCCGCCGGCTGTTGTCGGAGGAACGTCGCGATCTCGGC
>CAVRKP010000004.1:0-1566768 GCA_963721565.1 Vicinamibacterales bacterium | reverse complement strand
CGCTGTCGGGCACGAACTACGACGCCCGCCGCGTCTACATCCTGCCGAAGAAGCTGGACGAGGACGTGGCGCGGCTGCACCTCGGCAAGCTCGGCGTGAAGCTGACGACGCTCTCGAAGGAACAGGCCGACTACCTCGGCGTGGCCGTCGAAGGGCCGTACAAGTCGGCCCACTACCGCTACTGATACAGCCCGCCGGCGCGCCCCACCCCCTTGGGGCGCGCCGGGCAGGGAGGGCGGCGGCGGAGCCGGAAACGGATGTCCGCCGCCCGACCCGCCGTTTCCCATGCCGCACGCCGCATCGAGCCCGCCGTCGGGGCGCATCGCCCGTCCTCTCGGGCTGCGGAGCCCTCGCGTGGATGCGTTTCGCGTCTACGCCATCGTCTTCGTCGTCCTGGGCCACAGCGAGCTGCTCCTCGGCGAGAGCCCGGTCGACACGATTCACTCGTTGCAGATGGTGCTGAGCATCGTCGGCCGGGCCGCGGTACCGCTCTTCCTGATTCTGGCCGGCGAGCACCTGGGGCCCCGACTGGCGGGAGGCTCCGGCCGCGGCATGGCCTCGCCGTACGTGCGCCGGCTCGCCCTTCTCTACGGGGTCGCTTGCCTGGCCTACTGGGCGATCGATCTGGCCAAGCTGGTGCGCGGCCGCGGCGTCGCCGGGGGAGCGGGCGGGTTCCTGGCCCGGCTGGGCGACAACCCGCTGGGACTCCTGCTGCACGGGCCGCGTCCGCACCTCTGGTTCCTGCTGTTCCTGATCCTGGTGGTGGCGATCGCCGCGCCGATCCTGAAACGGACCCGGGCGGTGCATTTCGTCTTCGGCACCGCGATCCTCTACGGTATCGGGCTGTCGTTCGGCGCCTACCAGGCGCAGCCCGAGGGGCCGGGCAACATCTGGGTCTACCAGCTGGCAGCCCAGGCGCCGTTGTTCTTCGCCATCGGCGTCGTCCTCGGCCACGAGCCGCAGCGGCGGTCACGCGTCACGCCGGCGATCGGCCTCATCGCGGCGGGGCTCGTGATCCACACCATCGAGTTCCTGTGGATCACCCGGACGCACGGCACGCCGCCGGGCCGGCTGGCGATGCTGGGCGGCACGGTGATCTACGCGACGGGAGTGGCGATGCTGGCGCTGTCGCCGGGCGGGACGCCGATGGAGCGCCGGATCGGACGGCTGGCGCCGTATGTCCCCGCCGTCTACCTGAGTCACGTCTTCTTCCTCGAGACGCTGCGGCCGCCGCGCGACGCGATGCCGGAATCCCTGCTGCGGATCGGCCTGCCGGTCATGACCACGGTCCTGTCCTTCGCCGCGGCATGGCTCTGGTATTGGATGCGGCGCCGGTTCGGCGGCCGACGGCAGGCGGCCAGGATGGGCGAGCAGAGCGTGGCGCCCTGACCGATCGGTTCAGAGCGCCTCGACCGCGGCCAGCACCTCGGCCGGATGGTCCGCCGGCTTGACGCTGTCCCACCGCCTGGCGATGGTGCCGTCCGGCGCAATCAGGTAGGTGATGCGGGCCACGCCCAGGTACTTCCGTCCGTACATGCTCTTCTGCTGCCACGCGCCGTAGGCGTCGGCGACGGCGTGATCTTCGTCAGCGAGCAGCGGAAAGGTGAGGGCGTACTTCCGGGCGAACTTCCCCTTGCTCGCGCTGTCGAGGATGCTGATGCCGAAGACGGCGGCCTTGGCGGTATCGAACCGCGGCAGCGCCTCCTGGAAGGTGCACGCTTCCTTGGTGCAGCCCGAGGTGTCGTCCTTCGGGTAGAAGTAGAGCACCACCGGCCGGCCGGCGTAGTCGGCGAGCGAATGGACCTTGCCGTGCTGATCGGGGAGCGAAAAGGCCGGAGCCGGCTGACCGGGTTCGATGACGGGCATGGCCCGGTAGTATAGAGCCCGTGGTGACGCGCGACGCACGCCGGCGATGACGATGAGCGACGACGTCGGGCCGGTGTCGATCGTCCGCGGCGACGAGGAGCCGGGCGCACGGCTCACCGGCCGCTTCGACCTGCTGCACCACTTCCGCTCGCCGGCGTTGGGGACGGCGCGGCGCGTGTCGATCTACCTGCCACCCGGCTACGACACGTCCGCGGCGCGCTATCCGGTCCTCTACCTGCAGGACGGGCAGAACCTCTTCGATCCGGGCCGCGCCTTCGTGCCCGGCCAGGACTGGGGCCTCGACGAGACCGCCGAGGCGCTGATCCACGACGGCCGGATGGCGCCGCTGATCCTCGTCGGCGTCGACCACGGCGGCACCGATCGCATCGAGGAGTACACGCCGACGTGCGACGCGCGCCGTCGCGTCGGTGGTCGGCTGGCCGCCTACCGCGCCTTCCTCGTCGACGAGCTGAAGCCGTGGATCGACGCGCGCTATCGCACGCGCCCGGACGCCGCGTCGACGGGCCTCGGCGGGTCGTCGCTCGGCGGTCTTGCCGCCGTCGCGATCGCCTTGGCCCGGCCCGACGTCTTCGGCCGGCTTGCCGCCCTGTCGCCGTCGCTGTGGTGGGATCGGCGCTGCGTGCTCGCGCGGGCTCGAGCGATCGAGGGCCGGCTCGATCTGGCGGTCTGGCTCGACGCCGGCACCGACGAGGGCCCCGGCGTCGTCCACCACGCGCGGATGCTGAAGAACATCCTGCTGCGCCGTGGCTGGCGCCTCGGCCGCGACCTCCACTATCGCGAGGTCGCCGGCGGGCAGCACTCCGAGGCGGACTGGGCGCGGCGGGCGGGCGACGTGCTGCGCACGCTGTTTCCACCGGAGTGAGCGGGGCGTAGCCGCGGGGACCCCGCGCCGCAGGCCGCTACGGCGGCGTCGTCGCGGCGGCCGGTCGGGCCTCGGGATGGAGCAGGTAGAAGGCCTCGAGCTCGCGCTGCACTTCGTCCTTGGCCTCGCGCACGGTGCGGGTGTGCCGCGCCTCCTTGGCCTGCCGCACGCCCATCCCGAGCAGCTTCATGGCGCCGGCGAAGGCCAGGCCGGTGGCGGCCAGCTGCAGCCGCTCGCCGTTGCCCAGTCCGGCGCCACCGTTCTTCAGCACGTCGGGTGTCACCATCGCCTGGAACTCGTTGTGCCAGGTGCTGCCGCGAGGTCGGACGAAGGCCGCGACGTCTTCCGGGTCGCCCCAGAACTTCCAGATGTCGATGCGTTCGGTGACGCTGGTGCGGAAGGTCGGCGCCGGCCCGGTCGTGGCGATCGCGTCGAGGATCGGCGTAGCCGAGTCGAGGCGGCGCTTGATGCGCGTCACGTCGGCTGCTGGGGCGTCAGCCGGGCTCTGCGCTGCCGGCGGGGCGGATGCCGGGCCCGTCTGGGCGCCGGCCGGGCTGGCCAGCGCGACGGCGAGGAGCGCGGCGTACGGACGCATCACTGGTGAGACGTCGAACCGGCGTCGCCGGCCGTGCCTGGTCAGCCGTGCCCGATCAGCCGTGCCCGCTCAGACATGACGGGGACTAGCCTTCGAGCAGCATCTGGCCCGGGTCCTCAATCAGCTCCTTGACCCGGACGAGGAACTGGACCGCTTCGAGGCCGTCGACGATGCGGTGGTCGTAGCTGAGCGCGACGTACATCATCGGCCGGATGACGACCTGGCCCTTCATCGCGATCGGGCGATCCTCGATCTTGTGCAGGCCCAGGATGCCGACCTGCGGCGGATTCAGGATCGGCGTGCTGAGGAGCGAGCCGAAGACGCCGCCGTTGGTGATCGTGAAGGAGCCGCCCTTGAGGTCGTCGAGCGTCAGCGTGCTGTTCTGCGCCTTGCCGGCGAACTCGCGGATGGCCCGCTCGATGCCGGCGAACGACAGGTCCTCGGCGTTGCGAATCACCGGCACGACCAGGCCCTGCGGCGCGCCGACGGCGATGCCGATGTCGTAGTACTGCTTGAGCACCATCTCCTCGCCCTGGATCTCGGCGTTGAGACGGGGGAAGGCGCGCAGCGCGGCGACGGAGGCCTTGACGAAGAACGACGCGATGCCGAGGCCGAGGCCGTGGCGCGTCTTGAACGCCTCCTTGCGGCGCTCGCGCAGGGCCATCAGCTCGGTCATGTCCACCTCGTTGAAGGTGGTGAGCATGGCCGCGGTCCGCTGCGCCTCGACGAGGTTGCGAGCGATGGTCAGGCGGCGCTTCGACATGCGCTCGCGGGTTTCGGCGCGGGTGCCGGGCACGCGCGGCGGTGCCGGCGGCAGCGCGGGCGCGGCGGGCTTGGCGGCCTTGGCGGGCGGCAGCGGCGGCGGCGCGGGAGCGGCCGCCTGGGGCGCCCCGGGGGCCACGGCGGGCGGCCCTGGCGGCGCCGACGCGGGCGAGGCGTCACCCCGCGACGGCGACTGGATCTGGCCGGCGACATCCTTCTTGGTGATCCGGCCGGCCTCGCCGCTGCCGGCGACGCCGGCGAGCGCGACCTCGTGCGCCTCGGCCATGTTGCGGGCCGTCGGCGTGACCTTCTGTCCGTCCTTGCCGTCCTTGCCGTCCGTGCCGGCGGCCGCGCCCGCAGGGGCGGAGGCTGGAGCGGGGGCGGCTGGAGCGGAGGCGGCCGGGGGGCTCGCCGCGCCGGCGGAGGCCGTCGCCACCGCGCCCGGTTCGACCACCGCCAGCACGTCGCCGACCTTCACGTCGGCACCCTCGGGGTGCTTGATCGAGGTCAGCACGCCGGCCTGTTCGGCGCCGACTTCGAGGTCGATCTTCTCGGTCTCGAGCTCGACGACCGGCTCGCCGGCCGCGACCGATTCGCCCTCGCGCTTCAACCACCGCGCGACGCGCGCTTCGACGACCGATTCACCGAGCTGGGGGACGACGATGTTGATGGCCACGGAATCCTCTAGTGTCCCGAATCAGAACTTCGGTGACGAATATTTCGGGCGCGGCGCCCGGATCGCAAGGCGCGCAGAGTGCGTGTATCGGGCATACGCGAGCGATGCGCAACGCAGGGAGGCGGGATGCCCCGCCCGAAAGATGTCGGCGAACGTCTGATTCTGGACACTGGACGAGCTGCGTGCGACGGCTTCGCCGTCAGCGCGCTTCCACGGGAACGTTCAACGCAAACGCCTGGTCGGCGATGATGCGCTGATGGATCTGGTGCAGCGCGCCCGATCCCTCGGACGGGCTCGAGCTGCGGGGACGGCCGGCGTAACGCACCGGCAGCCGATCGCCGGCCAGCGCTTCGAGCTCGCAGCGGACGAACGTCCATGCCCCCATGTTCTGCGGCTCTTCCTGCACCCACAGGATTTCCTGCAGATCCGGGTAGCCGGCCATGACGGCGGCGATGTCCTCGGCAGGGAAGGGATACAGCTGCTCGACGCGGCAGATCGCGACGGCCGGTGTGGCGGGGCGCGCCTCGCTCGACACGAGGTCGACGTAGACCTTGCCGCTGCACAGCACCAGCCGGCGCACCTCGCGGGCGCGCGGCCGCGCCTCGGCGTCGTCGATCACCGGCTGCCAGCGGCCTTCGGCCAGTTCGCGCGGCGAGGAGGCGACCATCGGGTGACGCAGCAGGCTCTTCGGCGTCAGCACGATGAGCGGCAGCGGATCGGTCGACAGCAGCAACGCCTGGCGCCGGAGGAGATGGAAGTACTGGGCGGCCGTGGTGCAGTTGGCGAGCCGCAGGTTGATGTCGGCGGCCGACTCGAGGAAGCGCTCGGGGCGGGCCGACGAATGATCCGGCCCCTGGCCTTCGTAGCCGTGCGGGAGGAGCAGCACCAGTGACGGCGTCAGGCCCCACTTGGCCCGGCCCGAGGTGATGAACTCGTCGATGATCACCTGCGCGCCGTTGATGAAGTCGCCGTATTGCGCTTCCCACACCACCAGCCGGCCCGGCTCCTGGACGTTGTAGCCGAACTCGAAGCCGACGGTGGCGGCTTCGCTGAGCGGGCTGTTGCGGACCTCGAAGGCGGCCGTGGCCTGCTCGAGCGCCTGCAGCGGGATGTGGCGCTTGCCGGTGATCGCGTCGTGGAACACGGCGTGGCGGTGGCTGAAGGTGCCGCGTTCGACGTCCTCGCCGGTGAGGCGGATCGGGATGCCATCGGCCAGGATCGAGGCGTAGGCCAGCTCCTCGGCGGCGGCCCAGTCGATCGTGCGCTCGTCGGCGTTGGCCAGCATCGCCTGGCGGCGCTCGCGGGCGCGATCGAGCTTGCGATGCTGCTGGAAGCCGGCCGGCCGCGACAGCAGCGAGGCGTTCAGCGCCTCGAGCTGCGGCAGCGGCACGGCGGTCTTGACGTGGCGCGCGGCGCCGGGCGGCGGCGGCTCGGGGATCGGCTCGACGAAATCGCGCTCCGGCTTGAGCGACGCGAGCGCTTCCTCGAGCATCGTGAAGTGGCGCCGGTACATCACCTCGGCGGCGTCGGCGGTGACCTTGCCGCGCGCGATGAGGTCGTCGGCCCACAGCCGGCGCACGGTCGGGTGCGTCGCCACCTTGGCGTAGAGGAGCGGCTGGGTGAAGCTCGGCTCGTCGCCCTCGTTGTGGCCGTAGCGGCGATACCCGATCAGGTCGATGATGACGTCCTTCTGGAACGTCGATCGATAGGCCGAGGCGACGCGCGCCGCTTCCATGCAGGCGATCGGGTCGTCGGCGTTGACGTGGATGATCGGGATCTTGAAGCCGCGCGCCAGGCCGCTGGCGTAGGACGTGCCGTAGGCCTCGCGCGCGTTGGCGGTGAAGCCGATCTGGTTGTTGGCGATGACGTGGATCGTGCCGCCGGTGGAGTAGCCGTCGAGGCGCGCCAGATTCAGCGTCTCGGCGACCACGCCCTGGCCCGGGAAGGCGGCGTCGCCGTGGATCAGGATCGGCAGCGTGCGCGTCGGATCGAAGGTGATCTTGCCGCCGCCCTCGACCTTGGTGCCGGCGGCGCGAGCCATGCCGGCGACGACCGGGTTGACGAACTCGAGATGGCTCGGGTTCGGCGCCATCGACACGGTGAGGCTCTTGAGCGATCGCTCGGCGCCGGAGTGGTACTTCACGTCGCCGGCCCAGCCCAGGTCGATCTTGTAGGCGGTGCGGCCGTGCACCGGATCCTTGAACTCGGCGAGGATCTGCACGTACGGCTTCGACAGGACGTGGGCCAGCACGTTGAGGCGGCCGCGATGCGCCATGCCGATGAGCACATCCGAGCCGCCGGCGGCGGCGGCGCCGTCGAGGATGACGTCGAGGATCGGGATCAGCAGATCCAGACCCTCGATGGAGAAGCGGGTCTTGCCGGGGAAGGCGCGGTGCAGGAACTGTTCGAAGGCCTCGACCTGGCTCAGACGATCGAGCAGCTCGACGTCGTCGACCGGCTGCACGGGCGGCCGGAAGCGGCTCGACTCGGCGGCGTGCCGCAGCCAGTCGCGCTCTTCCGGCACGAAGACGTGCGAGTAGTCGTAGCCGGTGGTGGAGCAGTAGATCCGCCGCAGGGCGGTGATCGCCTCGAGGGCGTTGGCGGCGCTGGCCGCGACCGGGCCGCCGATCAGGCTGGCCGGCAGGCGGGCGAGCATCCCGTCCGAGATGCCGTGGAACGGCGTCGCCAGCGACGGGTCGCCGAGCGGGCTGGCGCCGAGCGGATCGAGCGTCGCGGCGAGGTGGCCGAAGCGGCGGATGCACTCGGTCAGGTTGACCGTGCCGACGACCTCGGCGACGTCGGCGCTGTCGACGATGCCGCCGGAGGGCGTGCCGCCCGCGGCCTCGGGCATCAGGCCGGCGTCGAACTCGGCCCGCGTCGCGGCGTCGACCGAGGCCGGATCCTCGCGATACCGGTCGAACAGCTCGGCCACGTAGGCCGCGTTGACACCTTGGAAGTCGTGTCCCTTCATGGTTCTCGTCTGGGGCTCAAGCCGATCGCGTGATTGTACCGTGAAATCCGGCCGATTCGCCCGGGGATCCGGCGATTGGGCCGCTCGATGAACTATGTCCGTGAACAATATCGGCGCGAGCCGGCCGGGCTATACATCCAGCTCCGAGGCGTCCTCGGCGTGCTCCATGATGAAGCGGAAGCGGGCCGAGGCATCCTTGCCCATCAGTTCGTTGATGACCCGGTCGGTGACCAGCGGGTCGGTCACGTCGACGCGAAGCAGGCGGCGGGTCTTGGGGTTGAGCGTCGTCTCCCAGAGCACCTTCGGCATCATCTCGCCGAGCCCCTTGAACCGCGTGATCTCGGGCTTGGCGCGGCCCGTCTTGCTGCTCAGAATGGCGGCCTTCTGCGGCTCGTCGAGGGCCCAGAAGGTCTCCTTGCCGATGTCGATGCGGTAGAGCGGCGGCTGGGCCAGGTAGACGTGCTTGTGCTCGATCAGCCGCGGCATGTGCCGGTAGATGAAGGTCAGCAGCAGCGTGGCGATGTGGTGCCCGTCCGAGTCGGCGTCGGCCAGGATGATGACCTTGCCGTAGCGCAGGCGGGTGATGTCGAACGCCTTGCCGATGCCGCAGCCGAGCGCGGTGACCAGGTCGGCCAGCTCCTTGTTCTCGAGGACCTTGGCCATCGAGGCGTTCTCGGCGTTCAGCACCTTGCCGCGGAGCGGCAGGATCGCCTGGCGGGTGCGGTCGCGGCCCTGCTTGGCCGAGCCGCCGGCCGAGTCGCCCTCGACGATGAAGATCTCGGTGGCGCCGGGCGTGCTCATCGAGCAGTCGGAGAGCTTGCCGGGCAGCGTCAGCCGGGCCGAGGTGGCGCTCTTGCGGACCACTTCCTGCTGCGCGGCGCGGCTGGCCTCGCGCGCCCGCGCGGCCAGGACGGCCCGGGCGACGATCTGCTCGGCCATCGACTGCGTGCTGTTCAGCCAGTGCTCGAGCGCCGGGCGGACCTGGGCGTCGACCGCGGCGAGGAGTCTCCGGGTTGTTCAGCCGATCCTTGGTCTGGCCCTGGAACTGCGGCTCCTGGACGAACACGCTCAGCACCGCCGACGAGGCCCTCGCGGAGATCCTCGGCGGTCAGCGTGACGCCCTTCGGCGACAGGTTGTGCGTCTCGATGTAGTTGCGGATCGCCTTGCCGAGGCCGGCGCGGAGGCCGTTCTCGTGCGTGCCGCCGGAGCCGGTGGGGATGCCGTTGACGTAGCTGCGGACGTGCTCGTCGGTGGCCTCGGTCCACTGCAGCGCGAGCTCGACGCGGACGTCGTTGTCGCGGGCGTCGCGGACCAGCGTGAACGGCGTCTCGTGGACCGGCCGCTCCTTGCGCTCGACGACCAGGCGGCTCAGGTAGGCGACGATGCCGTCCTCGTGGACGAACGTGTCACGCGCGCCGGTGGCTTCCTCGACGAACGTCAGCTTGACGCCCCGGTGCAGGTAGCTGGCCGTCTCGAGGCGCTCGCGCAGCTTCGCCGCGTCGAACTCGATGCTCGGGAAGATTGCCGGGTCGGGATGGAACCACACGGTGGTGCCGGTGCCGCGCGCCGCGCCGGTCTTGGTGATCCCGCCCTGCGGCTTGCCTTGCTTGAAGCGCTGCTCCCAGGTGTGGCCGTCGCGGCGGACGGTGGCGACCAGTTCCTTCGACAGCGCGTTGACGACGCTGGCGCCGACGCCGTGCAGGCCGCCGGCGGTCTTGTAGTTCTGCCCCTCGAACTTGCCGCCGGCGTGCAGCACCGTGAAGATGACTTCGAGGGCGCTCTTGCCGGTCTTCGCGTGCTTGTCGACGGGGATGCCGCGGCCGTCGTCGGCGACGGTCAGCGACGAGGCGTCCTTGTGCAGCGTGACGACGATCGACGTCGCGTAGCCGTTCATCGCCTCGTCGATGGCGTTGTCGAGGATCTCCCAGGCGAGGTGGTGGAGCCCGGCGGTGCCGACGCCGCCGATGTACATGCCCGGGCGCTTGCGGACGGGCTCGAGGCCCTCCAGGACGGTGATGTCGTTCGCGGTGTAGCTGCCAGCCATGAGTCGCGGCGCTAGTGTAGCAACAGGCGAGGGAGCGGAGGGCGAGCCGGAGAACCATCAGCACAGAGCCGCGGAGGGACAGCCGACGGAGAATCGCAGGACGGTTGTCGAGCGCGCGGCGGCCGAGGGGCAGTGGAAGCCGGGTGCATGGAAATTCGATTCTCGACGTCTGCGATCTTGATGATCTTCGATCTTCCCAGCGTGCTCGAACCGCCGTACACGACAAGAGCCGGCGCGAGCCGGCTCTTGCCGTGTCGCCGAAGCGCCGCGCACGCCCTACTTGATGAACAGCATCTCGCGGTAGGTCGGCAGCGGCCACGTGTTCGACGGGACCGTCGTCTCGATGGCGTCGCCGAGCTCGCGCAGCGCGTTCATCGTCGGGATGACCGTGTCGCGCATGTACTTGGCGTGCTTCTCGGCCGAGCCGCCGCCGTGCTCGAGCGCCGCGGCCAGCTTGTCGGTCGTCCGGCGGAAGCCGTCGATGGTCTTGGTGAAACCGGTCAACAGCTTCTTGGTCTCGCTCGACACCACCCCGGCCGCCTTGCCGGCCGACACGCTCTGCGCCAGCGCCGTCTGGAACTCGAGCGCCGCCGGCAGGATGTAGCGGTTGGCCATCAGCACCATCAGCTGCGCCTCGACGTTGATCGTCTTGACGTACTGCTCGAGCATGATCTCGAAGCGCGCGTGGACTTCGCGCGCGTTCAGGACCTTGTGCGCCTCGAACATCTTGATCGCGTCGGGCTTGACCAGCTCCGGCAGGGCGTCGACGGTGTTCTTCAGGTTCAGGAGCTTGCGCTTGCCGGCTTCCTTCTCCCACTCCGCCGAGTAGCCGTTGCCGTTGAAGATGATCGGCTTCGATTCCTTGATCATCTTGGTCAGCAGCTTGCCGACCGCGGTGTCGAGCGACTGGCCGCCGGCCGTCGCCTTCTCCAGCTCGCCGGCGACGTAGGCCAGCGAATCCGCCACCGCCACGTTCAGGCAGATGTTCGGCAGGGCGATGCTCTGGCCCGACGACACCGCGCGGAACTCGAACTTGTTGCCGGTGAAGGCGAACGGGCTGGTGCGGTTGCGGTCGCCCGCGTCGCGCGGCAGCTTCGGCAGCGAGGCGACGCCGGTCTCGAGGATGCCGCCCGACTTGGTGCTCTTGGCGGCGCCCTTTTCGATCTGCTCGAAGATGTCCGTCAGCATGTCGCCGAGGAACACCGAGATGATCGCCGGCGGCGCTTCGTTGGCGCCGAGCCGGTGGTCGTTGCCGGCGCTGGCGATGGCGGCGCGCAGCAGGCCCTGCGACTTGTAGCACGGCGCGCAGCACCGCGGCGCAGAAGACCAGGAACTGGACGTTGTCGTGCGGGTTGTCGCCCGGCTGCAGCAGGTTGTTGCCGAGGTCGTCGCCCATCGACCAGTTGAGATGCTTGCCCGAGCCGTTGACGCCGGCGAACGGCTTCTCGTGCAGCAGGCAGGCCAGGCCGTACTTCGGCGCGATGCGGCGCAGCGTCTCCATCACCATCATCTGGTGGTCGGTGGCGACGTTGGCGTTCTCGAAGATCGGGGCGATCTCGTACTGGCTCGGCGCCACTTCGTTGTGCCGCGTCTTGACCGGCACGCCGACCTTGAAGAGCTCGGCTTCGCCTTCCATCATGCAGGCGAGGACGCGCTCGGGGATCGAGCCGAAGTACTGATCCTCGAGCTCCTGGCCCTTGGGCGGCTTGGCCCCGAACAGCGTGCGGCCGGCGTTGATCAGGTCGGGGCGCGCGTAGTAGAAGTTGGCGTCGATCAGGAAGTATTCCTGCTCGGGGCCGCACGTCGCGGTGACGCGCTCGGCGCGCGAGCCGAACAGCTTCAGGATGCGGACCGCCTGCGTCGACAGCGCTTCCATCGAGCGCAGCAGCGGCGTCTTCTTGTCGAGCGCCTCGCCGGTCCAGCTCACGAACGCGGTCGGGATGACCAGCGTCATGCCGTTCGGGTTGGTGAGCAGCCACGGCGGGCTGGTCGGATCCCAGGCCGTGTAGCCGCGCGCTTCGAAGGTCGAGCGCATCCCGCCGGACGGGAAGCTCGAGGCGTCGGGCTCGCCCTGGATCAGCTCCTTGCCGCTGAACTCCGCGATGGCGCCGCCCTCGGGCGTCGGCGACAGGAACGAGTCGTGCTTTTCCGCCGTGATGCCGGTCAGCGGCTGGAACCAGTGGGTGTAGTGGGTAGCGCCGTGCTCGAGCGCCCAGTCCTTGACCGCCGACGCGACCGCGTCCGCCGCGCCCTGGTCGAGGGACTCGCCCTTGGTGACCGTGCGCCGCAGGGCCTTGTAGACCTGCTTGGGAAGACGGGCGCGCTGCACCTCTTCGCTGAACACGAGGCTGCCGAAGATCTCGGTGGCCCGGCCCTGGGGCGTGGACTTGCGTCCTTCGGTGACCGCCCAGTTGCGGATAGAACTGACTGCTTCACGAGACGCCGCTGAGCCCATTCCTGTCCTTTCGTCTACGCGCGACGCCGATGCGCCGCCTCTGATGCCGATGAATTGAGCGCGATCGCTCCCGGGCGCACATTATGCACGCCGCGCGGTACAGTTGGCAAATTGAGGCCGGCGGCGACGGCGCGCTGTGCCATCGAATTTGCATATCGAACGTATTTCGTTCGCCGCGCCAGCTCTGGAATGCGGCCTATTCGGGCAGGATCGGGACGTCCGGGAGGCCGACGATGACCTTGGCGAACTGGCCGCGCTGGAGCAGCTCGCGGCCCCGGCCGCCCCGGCCCGTCACCTCGTACTTGGCGGTGCTGATGGTCTGCTCGGCGCCGCGGCTGGTCTCGACGAGCAGCAGATTCCGCTCGCCGACCGAGGCGATGAAGCCCAGCACCCGATCCTCCTCGGGATCGATCTTGATGAGGATGACGCCGCGGCCCGGGCCGGACAGGAAGTTGACCTCGTCCGCGCGGCACAGCATAGCCCGCGCCGCCCGCGTCGCGGCGATCAGGGTCTCCTTGCCGGTGGTCCGGGCGACGCCGACGACCTCGGCGCCCTCGCGCCGTCCTGGCGTAGCGGCGGCCGGCCCGGGTGCTCGGCTCGATGAACGGGGCCAGGCTGAACCGCAGGCTGTAGCCGTCGCTGGTGACGGCGACGGCGTGCACCGGCGGCGGATCCTCGGGCGAGGCCGCGCTGATCGCCCCGGCGAGGCGCGGATCGAGGCTGAACGCGGCGACGACGTGCTCGCCGTCCTTGAACTTGAACAGGCGCTGGATCGGCTCGCCGTAGCCGGTCGAGGCCGGGATCTCGATGAACCGGCACGTGTAGGCGGTGCCGTAGTTGGTGAAGAACACCGCCGTCGCCCGCGTGCTGCCGGCGATGGCCGCCATCACCGCGTCGCCTTCGCGCAGCCGCGTCGTGGCCAGGTCCTTGACGTCCTTCTGCCGCTTGATCCAGCCGTCGCGGGACAGGAGGACGATGCCGTCCTCGTCGACGATGAAGTCCTCGGCCGAGTACTCGACCTCGGCCTCGGCGGTCGCGAACGTCGTCCGTCGCGTGTCCCTGCCGATGGACGGATCGGCGGTCCGCACCGCCTCGATCTCGTCGCGCACCATCTTCCAGCGGGCCGCCTCGTCGTCGAGCGCGCCGCGCAGCTCGCGGGCGCGCTTGCGGGCCGCCGCCAGCTCCTCCTGGATCACCTGGATCTCGAGCCGCGCCAGCCGGTAGATCTTCAGCTCGAGGATGGCGTCGGTCTGCTCGGCGTCGAGCCCGAAGCGGGCGATGATCTGCCGCGCCGCGTCGGCCTTGCCCTCCGACTTGCGCACGATCTTCAGGATCTCGTCGAGGGCGTCGAAGATCTTGGCGAAGCCTTCGAGCAGGTGCTGCCGCCGGGAGAGCGCCCGCAGCTCGTATTCGAGCCGCTTGGTGACGACGTCGAGCCGGAAGTGCAGGAAGTGCCAGAGCATCGCCTTGAGGTCGAGGCGCTCCGGCCGGCCGACCTCGGCCTGCTCGGTCGGGATCAGGCAGGTCAGGTTGACGTTGAAGTTGGTCTGCAGCGGCGAGTGCTTGAAGAGGTACGCCATCACCATCTTCTCGTCGGCGTCCTTCTTCAGCTCCAGCTCGATGCGGACGTCGTCGGTCGAGACGTCGCGGACGTCGAGCAGCGGCGGCAGCTTGCGGCTCGAGGACGATCTCGGCGATGCGCTCGACGAGCGACGCTCTTGTCGACGCGCGTAGGGAATGCTGGTGACGTAGACGATCTTCGAGGCGCGATTGACCGGGCCCGGCCTCCCAGGTGCCGCGCAGCTTCACCGCGCCGCTGCCGGTCCGGTAGATCTCCTTCAGCTCGTCCGGGGTGTTGAGGATGACGCCGCCGGTGGGGAAGTCCGGCCCCTTGACCCACCGGCACAGCTGCGCCGTCGTCAGCTCGTCGTTGTCGAGCAGCTTGACCAGCGCCGTGCACACCTCGCCGAGGTTGTGCGGCGGGATGTTCGTCGCCATGCCGACGGCGATGCCGGTGGCGCCGTTGATCAGCAGGTTGGGGATGCGGGCCGGCAGCACGACCGGCTCCTCCTTGGTGCCGTCGAAGTTCGGCCGCATCGCGACGGTGTCCTGATCGAGCTCGACGAGGAGCTGATCGGCGAGCCGCGCCAGCCGGCATTCGGTGTAGCGGTAGGCGGCGGCGTAGTCGCCGTCGAGCGAGCCGAAGTTGCCCGAGCCGTCGACCAGCGGATAGCGCAGCGAGAACGGCTGCGCCATGCGGACCAGCGCGTCGTAGACCGAGGCGTCGCCGTGCGGGTGGAAGTTGCCGAGCACGTTGCCGACCACCGTCGCCGACTTGCGATGCTTGGCGTCGGCGCGCAACCCCTGCTGCCACATCGAGAACAGGATGCGGCGCTGCACCGGCTTCAGCCCGTCGCGCACGTCGGGCAGCGCCCGCGCCGTGATGACCGACAGCGCGTAGTTCAAGTAGCGCGAGCGGGCCGCGTCGTGCAGCGGGACGGAGTCGGCGTCGCCGCCGGCCGTGCCGCTGCCGCCCGGTGGGCGCCCGGGCGGAGGCGGCGCGGGAGCCTCGCTCGGCACCGGATCCTCGGCGAAGTCGAAGAGCGACGGATCGGACGGCGGCACTTTGCTCACGGCTGCGGAAGCCCTCGAAGGTCCAGGAGTGCGGTCAGTTGGCGCCGGCGGCGGCGACGCCGACGTGGATCGTGCGCCACTTGCCCTGGCGGAAGCGGAGGATGGACAGCACCGCGCGGGTCATGTGGCCGAGGAGGATGGCGGTCCAGATGCCGAGCGGACCGAGGACGCCGGCCATCTGCAGCGCCAGGCACAGGCCGAGCGGCACCGCCACCTGCGACACCAGCGAGATGAAGAACGGGCTGCGCGTGTCGCCCGTGCCCTGCAGGCCGCCGGTATGGACCAGCGCCAGCGTGACGAAGAGGCCGGACACCGCCAGCACGCGCAGCAGTTGCGTCCCCATGTCGAGGACGAGCCCGTCCTTCATGCCGAAGAACGCCAGCAGCGCCCGCGGCACCAGCATGAAGACCAACCCCATCGACCCGGCGAGCAGCAGGCCGATCCGCGCCGTCGCCCACACGCCCTCGACGGCCCGTTCCGGCTTGCCGGCGCCCAGGTTCTGGCCGGCGACCGTCGCCGCCGCGCCCATCAGCCCGACCGACGTCCAGGTGATCAGCGAGAACAGCTGGTTGTAGCCGACGGCAAAGGCCGCCTGGGCCTCGGCGCTGTGCTCGAGGCCGCCGATGAAGCGCAGGAGCAGCAGGCCGCCGACGTTCATGGCCACGCCCTGCAGGCCGGTCGGCAGGCCGAAGCGGAACAGCGATCGGATGATCGTCCAGTCCGGCGCCAGCGGCATGCCCCGCGAGAACCAGATCGGCGTGCGCTTGGCGAAGAGCAGGCCCAGCCCGACGATGCCGGCGCCGACGCTGCTGATCACGGCTCCCACCGCGGCGCCGACCACGCCGAGTCGCGGGAACGGGCCGACGCCGGTGATCAGCATCGTGTTGAGGGCGAGGTGCGTCAGGGTGAGGCCGATGCCCAGGTAGAGCGGGGTGCGCGAGTCGCCGGCCGCCCGCAGGGCGCCGCCGAGCATGAAGAACAGCAGCATGCCGAGGCTGCCCGCGAACATCAGCCGGAGGTAGGGCAGGGCCACGGCCTGCACGTCGGGCGCGGCGTTGGCGAGGTCCAGGAGCCACGGCGCGGCGACGTAGCCGACGGGGCCGAGCACGCCGAGGGAGAGGAAGATCGAGGTGAGGAACGCCTGGTAGACGACGCGGTTCACGGTGTCCGCATCGCCGGCGCCGGCGTGGCGCGCCACCAGCACGCCCATGCCGGTGTAGAGCGAGCTGATGAACACGATCACGATCAGGAAGATCTGCCAGCTGACGCCGATGGCGGCATTGCCGGTGAAACCGACCACCTGGCCGACCATCGCGTGATCGACGATGCCCTGCGCGCCCCCGATCGCGTTCTGCAGCATGGCCGGCCACGCCAGGTGCCAGACGGCCGCGGTCAGCGGACCCTCGATGATGCGGCGATCGAAACGTTGTGGAGACGCGGACGCGCTGGGCGGGGCAGCCATTCGGGGCGGTGCCATTGTAGACACAGGAAGCCCTGTGCTCAATCCACGTTTCCGGATTTTCATCCACATTTTGCGATCTGCGTTCGTCACCGTGGTGACGCACGAGATCGCTGGCGAAGGCACGTGAGATCTCGGGTACACTCAACGTGTTGGTCCGCGCGTTCCGCCGCATCCCTTGTTCCCGCGCGCCCGCGCGGTCGACGCTCTCCGCGAGGTAGTCCGTCCTATGGCTCTGCTCGATCGCCTTCGCCCGCAGCCCGCGTGGAAGCACGCCGATCCTGCCGTGCGTCTCGCGTCACTGGACACGCTGGCCGAGTCCGAGCTTGGCGTGATCGCGATCCTCGCCCGCACCGACGAATCGCCGCGCGTGCGACGCGCGGCGATTGCCCGGCTCACCGACGCCGACGCGCTCGGCACCATCGCCCGCGGCGACGTCGACACGCAGGTGCGCGCCGACGCCCTCGCCCGGCTGCTGACGCTCGCCCTCGACGGCACCGACGTGCCGCGCGCCGCGCTCGCCGCGCGGGCGCTGCGTGAGGAACGCGCGCTGGTGCAGGTGGCCAAGTCGGCGCCCGACGCCGAGATCGCCCTCGCCGCCCTCGAGCGCCTGAGCGAAGGGCGCGCGTTCAGCGCCGTCGCCAGGCACTCCAGCTACGACGCGGTCCGGGCCCGGGCCCTCGAGCGCCTCACCGATCCGGCCGAGCTCGAGGCCGTCGCGATCACGACCGAGTTCAACGACACCGGCGTCGCCGCCGTCGATCGCCTCGGCGATTGCGCGGCGATGGACGTCATCGCCGAACGCGCGCGCAACCCCGTCGTCGCCCGGCGGGCCCGCGCCTTCATGCGCGTCCGCGAGCAGCGGGCCGCCGATGCGCGCGCCAAGGCCGAGGCCGGCGCCCGCCGCCGCACGCTGCTGACGGAGGGCGTCGACGCCCTCGAGCACGCGTCCGATCCGACGAGGGCCCGCGCCGAGCTCGATCGCCTCGAAGCGGAGTTCGGCGCGCCCGCCGGTGACGCGGCCAGCGCCGAGGACGCGGCGCGCTTCGCCGCTCGCGTCGCCGCGCAGCGCGCCCGGCTCGACGCGCTCGAGCACGCCGAGGTGGCTGCCGCGGCCGACCGCGAGGCGCGCGCCGCCGGCATCGCGGCGCGTGAAGCGTTGATCGGCCGCGCCGCGGAAGACGCCGACGATCTCGACGCGCATCTCGCCGGGCTGCTCGCCGAGTGGAGCGCCCTCCCGTCGCTCGCCGGCGGCGACGACGGCAGCTGGACGCGCCGCTTCGCCGACACGGGTGAGCGGACCCGCGGTCGCGCCGCAGCGCGTGCCCGCGCCGCCGCCGTCCACGACGACGTCGTGGCCCTCGTCGGCCGCATCGAAGCCCTGGTGGCGCCCGACGCGTCCGCCGACGAATCGGATCGCGCCTGGCCGGGCCTCGAAGGGGAGTGGAAGACGCTCACCGCCCCGCTCGCGCTCGACGCCGAGCTGAGCGATCGGGTGGCCCGCGTCGCCAACGTCTTCGCCGACCGGCGGCGGTCGCGGGACGCCGACGCCGCGAAGGTGCGCGAAGACAAGCTCGGGGAGCTGGAAGGCGCTGGCGGCGAAGGCCGCGGCGCTGGCCGGCCAGGCCGACGCGCCGCTCCGCGACGTCGATCAGGCCGTGCGCGATCTCAAGGCGGTGCTCGAGCCGCCAGGCCGGCGCCGCGGACACGGGCCGGGGCGCCCCGCCCGAGGGGATCGCCGGCGAGTTGCGCGCGTCGATGGCGACGCTCACCGGACGGGTGCGCGAGCTGCGCGACGCCGAGGAGTGGCGGCGCTGGGCCAACGCCGGCATCCAGGAAGCCCTGGTCGGCCAGGTCGAGGCGCTGAAGTCCTCCAAGGATCTGCCGAACGTCGCCCGCCAGCTGCGTGATTTGCGCCGGCAGTGGAAGGCCGTCAGCGCCGGCCGGGACGAGTCCGGCGCGCTGTGGCAGCGCTTCAAGAGCGCCGCCGACGAACTGCAGGTGCGCTGCGACGAGCAGGCGCGCGTGGTCGCGGCAGAGCAGGCCGTGCATCTCGCCGCCCGCGTCGCGCTGTGCGAATCGGCGGAAGCCCTGGCCGAGTCGACCGAGTGGGTCACGACCGCGGAGACGCTCAAGCAGCTGCAGACCCAGTGGGCCTCGGCCGGACCGGCCCCGCGCGATCAGGTCACCGAGCTGGCGCGCCGCTTCCGTACCGCCTGCGACACCTTCTTCACCCGGCGCAAGGCCGACCTCGTCTCGCTCAAGCAGGCATGGGGCGAGAACGCCGCCAAGAAGGAAGCGCTGTGCGTCCAGGCCGAAGCGCTGGCCGAGTCGACCGACTGGCAGGTGGCGCTGACCGGGATCAAGCAGCTCCAGGCCGAATGGAAGGCCGTCGGGCCGGTCCGGCGCAACCGCGCCGAGCTGCTGTGGAAGCGCTTCCGCGCCGCCTGCGACCGCTTCTTCGAGCGCTACGGGCAGCGCCACCAGATCGCCGAGCAGCAGCGCCTCGAACAGCGCGAGGGCGTCGTCCAGCAGCTCGAGGCCGTGGCCGCGGGCGTGGCCGCCGGCACGCTGCCCGAGGGCGTGGCCGACACCGTCCAGGCGCTGTGGGACGAGTGGCAGAACGGCGCCGGCCTGTCCGGCGAGACCGGCAGCGCCTTGCGCGCACGCTTCGACACGGCGCTCCACGCCGTCGTCGGCGCGGCCGGCGAAGCCTTCGCGGGAACGCGCTTCGACGTCTCCGCCCAGGTGGCGCGCCGGACGGCGCTCTGCGAGGAGGTCGAAACCGCAGTGGCCGGCCCGTCCAAGCCGTCGGAAGCGGGATCGTCGCCGGCGGCGACGCTGGCCGCGCTGCTGCGCGAGTCGCTGGCCGCCAACACGATCGGCGGCCGCGTCAACGAGGACTCCAAGCTGCGGGTGGTCGGCGACAAGGTGCGGCGCGCGCAGCAGCAGTGGCGGGACCTGGGGCCGGCCTTCGGCGAGGCCGCTGTCGCGCTCGAATCGCGCTTCAATCACGCCGTGCGGCGCTTCTTCGATCGGCATCCCGAGCTGCGGCACGCGCCGCAGGATGGTCCGCGCGCCCGGGCGGGTGGACCGCCGCGTCCCGGCGGCGGGCGTCCCGATGGTCCGCGCGGCGATCGCCGCGGCCCGGGCGGCCCGGGCGGCGGACGGCCCGACGGCCGCGGCGGTCCGCGGCCCGACAGCCGGCCGCGCGACGCTCGACCGGCCGGCGATCGCGCTCGGGATCCGCGGCCCGTCAGCAGCTAGGCGGAGCGGCCTCAAGGACCAGGGACCAACAACGTCGAGGGCCGACGCCGCGGACCGCTGATGCGGCCTGAGCGTCGGCCGTTTGGTGTCTTGGCCGTTGGTCGCCTGGTCGACTGGCGTCTGAGCGCCGAAGGCGCTAGTGCGGCGGCTCTTCCAGGTAGGTGTAGCCGTTGCAGGCCTTCTTCGTAGAAGCGCAGCATGGCGCCCATCTCGCCGTCGTTGACGCGGCCCTCGCGCACCGCGGCCTCGATGTCGGCGCGGAACTTGTTGACCAGCCGCTCGACGTCGAACTCGACGTAGTCGAGCACCTCGCGCACCGTGTCGCCCTTGACGACCTCGTCGACGACGATGTTGTCGGAGCCGTCGAGGCTGACGTGGACGGCGTGCGTGTCGCCGAAGAGGTTGTGCAGATCGCCGAGGATCTCCTGGTAGGCGCCGACCAGGAAGACGCCGAGGTAGTACGGCTCGCCGTTGAAGGCGTGCAGCGGCAGCGTCTTCTTCACGTCGCGCCGATCGATGAACTGATCGATCTTGCCGTCCGAGTCGCAGGTGATGTCGCCGATCACCGCGTGCTGCGTCGGCCGCTCGTCGAGGCGATGGATCGGCATCACCGGGAACAGCTGCTTGATCGCCCAGCTGTCGGGGATCGACTGGAACAGCGAGAAGTTGCAGAAGTAGGTGTCGCGACATCGACTCGTCGAGGTTCTGCAGATCCTCGGGCACGTCGTCCATCGTCTGCACCAGCTTCTGCAGCTTGACGCAGATCGCCCAGTAGAGGTTCTCGGCCTGCGACCGCTGTTCGAGCGACAGGTAGCCGCCGGAGAACAGGTTGATCGCCATGTCGAGCGCCTGCTGCGCGTCGTGGTAGCTCTCGAGCGCGTTGCGCGTGTTGACGCCGCGATAGGTCTCGATCAGATCGACGAGCGGCTGCTCCATGTCGTCGGTCGCCTTGTCGGGCGTCCGTTCGTCGCCGAAGCCGGAGGTGCCGAGGACGTTGAAGACCAGCAGCGCTGTGGTAGGCGACGACCGCCCGGCCGCTCTCCGAGATGATCGTCGGATGCGGCACGCCGGCCTCGTCGCACACCGTCTGCAGGTGGTAGACGACGTCGTTGGCGTATTCCTGCAGCGTGTAGTTGGTGCTCGACTCGAAGTTGGTCTGCGATCCGTCGTAGTCGACGCCGAGGCCGCCGCCGACGTCCAGGTATTGCAGGCCGGCGCCGTTGCGGGCCAGCTCGACATAGACCCGGGCCGCCTCGTTCAGCGCGCCCTTGACGATGCGGATGTTCGGGATCTGGCGGCCGAGGTGGAAGTGCAGCAGCTTGAGGCAGTCGGCCATGCCGCGCGACTTGAGCTCCTCGAGGCCGCGCAGGATCTCGGTGACGGTGAGTCCGAACTTCGAGCGGTAGCCGCCCGACGACTGCCAGCGGCCGCCGCCGCGCGCGGCCAGCTTGACGCGCATGCCGATCTGCGGCCGCACCCCGACCTTCTCGGCGTACTCCAGGATCAGCGCCAGCTCGGTGTATTTCTCGACCACCGGAATGACGTTGCGCCCGATCTTCTGGGCCATCATCGCCATCTCGATGAACTCGGCGTCCTTGAACCCGTTGCAGACGATCGGCGTGTCGTTGTCGGCCAGCGCCGCGACCGCCAGCAGCTCGGGCTTCGAGCCGGCTTCGAGACCGAAGCCGTACGGGCTTGCCGAACTCGAAGACTTCCTCGACGACCTGGCGCTGCTGGTTGACCTTGATCGGATAGACGCAGACGTACTTGCCCTGGTAGGCGTGCTGCGTGATCGCGCTCTGGAAGGCGTCGTGGATGTCGCGGATCCGGTGCTTCAGGATGTCGCGGAAGCGGATCAGCGTCGGCAGGCCGAGGCCGCGCACCTGCAGCCGATCGACCAGCTGCTTGAGATCGATGGCGTGGGCCGGGTCCTTCGACGGGTGGACCAGCACGTGGCCCTGCGGGCCGATCGAGAAGTAGCCCTTGCCCCAGCGGGAAATTTCGTAGAGCTCGGTGGCGTCGGTGACGCTCCAGCCTTCGCCGACGTCGGTCGCCGAGCGGCCGCGGCCTATCGTTCCGTTGGTCGATGCCATGGTGTCAGGAGCGAGCGGCCGGGACGGCCGTGAGAAGCAGGGGCATGGTGTGGGCTCCCGGCGCGACTGGATGAACGACCGGCGGATCGACCAGGACGGGGCCGATCACGAGGTGGCGGCGCGCGCCATCCGATAGCGGGCGACGTGCACGGCGGCGTCGACGCTCTTGGTCTCGACGCGCGCCTGGATCTCGGCGCCTTCGGCCAGCGACACCTTGGGCGCGGCGATCTCGCCGCTGACCTTGGCGGTCTCGCGCACGTCGATGATCTCGGTCGCGGTGATGCGTCCCGAGAAACTCCCGAGGATGGTGACGTCGCGGGCCAGGATGCGCGCGTCGACGCGGGCCCCGGCGGCAATCGTCAAGGCGTAGCCGGGCATGTCGATGCTGCCGCTGACGGCGCCCTCGACCAGCAGATCCTCGGACGCGGCCACGTCGCCGACCACGGACAGGGCGCGCGGCATGGCGGTGGCGATCGGTGAGCTCGCGCTCACGGCAGACACAGGCACGGCAGCGAATTATGCAACAACTCGGCGCCGCGATCACGATGAATCGCGCGCCTGCGCCTCATCGTCCCTGTCAGCCGGGTCGGTGCGCGCGAGCCACGCCGCCGCCAGCGCGAGCGCAGCGTCGCGGACGACAGCCGCGACGGCGGCGAGTCGCGCTTCCGACGGCGCCAACGACGTCGGCAGCTCGGGCCAGGCGCGCTCCAGCAGCGTCGCACCGATGGCCGCGCCGGCCCACAGCGCCACGCCCCACCACGCGCCCGGCTCATGCGCACGGAGCCGACGCGCGATGGCGATGCCGGCGCCGGCGAGCGCGATCCGCGCCGCGACCAGCGTCCACGCCGCTCGCGCCGAACCACGCCATCCGCGGCAGCGCGCGATCGAGCGTGAGCGCCAACGACACAGGCTGCACGACGAGCAGCCAGATGACGGCGGCGTGACGCAGCAGGGATCGCCACCGCGCCTCCCGGCGGTCCGGGCGCGGATCTCGTGCTGATAAGCTAATCGACATGATTGCGTGGCCCACGGCGCCGTACATCGCCTGGGCGCGCAGCCGCCCGCCGGCGAAGTACGACCTCGTCGCGAGCGACCTCGCGCCGCGTGACGGCACACGAATGGCCGGCGCTGTGCGCCCCGGCGGATCCCGGCGCCGACGACGGCGATCTCGACGCGGCGCTCACCGCCGCCATCGCCGCGCATTGCGGCGTCCCCGCCGATCATGTGGTGACCGCGGTCGGCGCGTCGGGCGCCAACTTTCTCGCCCTCGCCACGCTGTTGCGCCCAGGAGACGCGGTCGTGGTGGAGGATCCGGGCCACGCGCCGCTGGCGATGGCGGCGCGTGCGTTCGGGGCGCAGGTCATCGCGCTCCCGCGGCTGCCGGCGCGCGACTACGCGGTCGAGCCGGATGCGCTCGCCGCGGCGATCACGCCGCGGACCCGGCTCGTCGTGCTGACGCGGCCGCACAACCCGACCGGCGCGCTGATCGACACGCGGTCCCTCGAGGTCATCGCCGACGTCGCCGAGCGGGCGCGCATCCATGTGCTGGTCGACGAAGTGTACCTGGACACGCTCGGCGGCACCTCGCTGAGCCCGGCGGCGGCGGTCAGCGACCGGTTCATCTCGACGTCGAGCCTGACCAAGGCCTATGGGCTCGTCGATCTGCGCTGCGGCTGGGCCCTGGCGGCGCCCGGTGTCGCCGCGCGGATGCGCGCGGCGGGGGCCGTCGTCGCCCCGGCGCCGGCGGCGTCGCAACGCCTGGCGCTGCGGGCGTTCGCCGACCTGTCGCCGCTCGCCGACCGGGCGCGGCGAATCATCGTCAGCAACCGCCTCCGCCTGCAACGCACCCTCGCCGGTCGCGACGATCTCGGCTGGACGCTGCCCGCCGGCGGCACCGTCGCGTTCCCCGAGCTCCGCCGCGTCGCCGACGTCGACGCCTTCGTCGATCGGCTGCTGATCGAACGGCACACCGCCGTCGTGCCCGGCCGGTTCTTCGGCCGCCCTCGCCACATCCGCATCGCGTTCGGCATGGGCGCCGAGGAGCTGACCCGAGGCCTCGATGCCCTGACCGCGGCCCTCGATGCGGCCGCCCACCTGGAGACCGCCCGCCCATGACTCGCGTATCGCGCCGCTCGTGGCTCGCGTCCCTCGGCCTCGTCCTGCCCCTGGCCGCCGGCTGCGGTCTCTTCGGCCCGTCTGAAGAAGAGGCCCGGCGGATGCGGGAAGAGGATCGGAAGTGCCAGACCGACAAGGTCCGGCTCGAAGTCGCGGAGGTGGCGCCGGGCGCCGGCACCGAAGCGCGGCCGGGCCGCCGCGTCGCGGTGCACTACACCGGCTGGCTGTTCCACCCCGAGAAGCCGGCCAACCACGGCCGCAAGTTCGACAGCTCGCGCGATCGCGGCGAGCCGTTCGAATTCACGATCGGCCAGGGCGAGGTCATCCCCGGCTGGGACGAGGGCATCGCCGGCATGAAGGTCGGCGCCAAGCGGACGCTCGTCATCCCGCCCAACCTGGCCTACGGCCGGCGCGGCCAGCCGCCGGCGATCCCCGAGAATGCGACGCTGGTCTTCGACGTCGAGCTCACCGCGGTGAAGTGACGGCGAGGCGCGCGGCTCACGCCGGAAAGAGCCGGTTGAAGGTGCCGCCAAAGATCGCCGCGCGGAAGCCGTCCTCCGTGCCGAGCTGTTCGAGGATGGCGCGCTGCGAGTCGTAGATCGGGGCGTTCCAGCCGCGCGGGAAGAACGACGAATCGCTGCCGAACATCAGGCGGTCCGGGCCGAGCACGGCCATCGCCGTGCGGAACACGTCGGTCAGCGACAGGCCCGGGTGGTAGCGGACCCAGCCGTTGGTGCTGGAGGTGTCGAGGACGACGTTCGGGCACGCCTCGGCGAGCATCAGCGCCTCGCGGAAGAAGCCGGCCCCGAAGTGCGGCACGACGATCGGCAGGCTCGGGTAGTCGACGGCGAATCGCTGCACGTCGAGCGGCTGGCCGTAGCGCAGCTCGAAGCGGCTGTGCAGGCCGAGCCGGCGACGCACCCCGACCGAGAGCACGCCGCAGTGCACGAACAGCACCGCGCCCGGCGTCTGCGCCACCGTCCCGACGACTTCGGCGACCTTCGGATCCGACAGCGCGTAGCGGTGCATCGCCGGAAAGAGGCAGACGACGCGGAGGCCGGGCGCGCCCAGCGCCGCGCGGACCCGCATCAGGCCATCCGGCGCCACCGGGTTCACCATGAACCCGCCGACGATGCGCCGCGGATGCCGGGCGATGGCCTGCGCCACCGATCCTTCGTCGCCGGGCATGCTGGCGATCAGCATCGCCCGCCCGACGCCGTACCGATCGAGCTCGGCGACCCAGCGATCGGACAGCGCCTCCGGCGTGCCGGGATCCTCCCAGCCGAGGCGCCCGCACAGCGTCGGCGCGGTCACGCCGCCCGTCGCGCCGCCCGGCATCTGCGCCCCGAGCAGTTCGAAGAAGCGCGTCGAGAAGAAGTGACAGTGCCCGTCGTTCAGCGACGGCAGCTGCGCCGGCCGGCCGCCGGCCAGGATGTCGGCGAGCGACATCTCGCCCGTGAGCGTGATGTCGTCGTCGTGCGGTTCAGACGCCACAGTGCAGTCTCCAGTCCCGGGCGGCCCGCGCCCACGTCCACGTCAACGCCGTGCCGACGACGATGAGACTCGTCGACAGCCCTATCCAGATGCCAACGACGCCCCAGCCGGCGACGAACGCCAGCGTCCAGCCAATCGGCAACCCGAGGCCCCAATAGGCCACCAGGTTCCAGAGCATCGGCCGCCGCGTCTCGCCCAGCCCGCGCAGGGCGCCGGTCGCGATCACCTGCACGCCGTCGAACACCGCGAACACCGCGCCGACGCCGAGCAGCCACCGGCCGGTGCGGATCACGTCGGGATCGGCGCTGAAGAACCCGATCAGCAGTCCGGGCAGCAGCACGAAGGCGAGCGCCGTGGTCGTCATCGCCGACACCCCGACGACGATCGCCGCCCAGCCGGCGTGCCCGGCGCCCGGCCCGTCACGACGTCCGACCGCGTGCCCGACGCGGACCGCGGCTGCCGAGGCGATGCCCAGCGGCACCATGAAGGCGAGGCCGGCCAGTTCCAGCGACACCTGGTGCGCGGCGATGGCCGCCGGCCGCTGGCTGGCCACCATCGACGACGCGACGGCGAAGCCGCCGACCTCGAAGACCATCTGCAGCATCGCCGGCACGCCGAGACGCAGGAGCGCGGCCAGGTCGGCCGCGACGGGCCGCTTCCGCACCCGCCACACGGGCGTGCCGGCGTGACGGCGGACGTCGTGCCAGACGATGGCGCCGAGCGGCACGATCGCCATCACGATGCGCCCCACCAACGTCGCCCAGGCGGCGCCGTCGGTGCCCAGCGCCGGCAGGCCGAGGTGTCCGTAGATCAACGCCCAGTTGCCGATCGCGTTGACGATGTTGGCGGCGACGAGCGTCACCATCACCGGCCGCACCAGTCCGATCGCCTGCAGGTAGCGCCGCGACGGCCGCGTAGACGAACAGCGGCAGCAGCGTGAGCCACAGCACGTCGAGATTGCCGTGCACGATCGGCGACGATCTCGGGGTTGAAGCCGAAGCGATGCAGGAAGGTCCGCTGCAGCCACAGCAGGCCGGCCAGCGGCACCGACGCGAACGCGCCCGAGCCACAGCCCCTGCCAGAGCCAGCGCCGGCAGGCGTCGTGATCGCCGGCGCCGTAGGCCTGCGCGACGACGGTGTCGAGCCCGAGGAGGACGCCCATGCCACAGGCGGCGAGGGCGAAGAACAGGATGCCGGCGAGGCCGACGCCGCCGATCGCTTCCGGGCCGAGCGGCCCGACCATCAACGTGTCGACGATGCCCATCGCCATCCAGCCGATCTCGGCGAGGATGACCGGCCAGGCGAGCGTCCCGAGGGGGCGCAGCTCGTCGCGCCACGACGTGGCCGTGCGCAGCGTCGTCGGCACGGCCGTGGACATCCGCCGATCATACCGTCGGTGCGGATGCCCGATGGCCGGCGCGCGCCGACGCGTCGTGCCCGAGCGCGACCCGTCAGCGGCCGGTGGCGATCAGCCAGATCCAGTTGACCGCGAGGACGGCGACGGCGGCGATGCGCAGGCGCCGGGCGCCGGGGGCGGAGACCGTCGGCCGGAACCGCGGCAGGCGCAGCGCCAGCACGGCGGCGGCATAGAGGAGATAGCAGCAGGGCGAGGCCGCAGGCGATCGCCGCCAGCGGATTCAGGAACAGGGCGCGGTCGACGTCACCGCGGCTGAGCGCGATGACGGTGCGCGTCACGCCGCAGGTCGGGCAGGGCAGCCCGGTGATCGTCTTGAAGGCGCAGCGGGGGAGCTGGATGCCCGGCGTGGCCAGGGCCACGCCGAGCAGGCAGAGGGACGCGCCGCCGACCACGAGCCAGAGCGCTTCGTGATCGACCTCCAGCGGACGGAGGGGGCGCCAGGTGAGCGGTCATCGGCGCGTCGCGGGCGGCTACATCGAGCTGCTGCGCCGCCGACCCCATGATCATCGCGATGATCGCGCCCCACAGCAGGAACATCACCAGGCAGCAGAGGAGCAGCGGCGCGAAGATGGCGATGGCCGACTTGGCGACGGTGGTCTCCTGCATCTCGGCGAGGCCGAAGATCTCGCAGATCAGCGCCCAGATGCCGGCGATGGCGCCGCCGCAGAACGGCACCATGCCGATCGGCAGGGCGCTGCCGTGGGCGTAGGCGAAGCGTGCGCACGGTCGCCTCGTAGCCGTGCTTGGCGCCGCCGAGCAGCGACAGCACCAGGTGGACGATGCCGGTGTAGATGAAGAAGAAGACGAAGACGCCGACGATCATGAACAGCAGGATGCCGACCACGCCGAGGCCGCCCATCATGGCCGCCGGGCCGACGTCGCCGCTGCCCATCATCGAGCCGCCGATGCCGATCATCTGGAACAGGAAGGAGACGATCAGGAAGGGCGCGGCGCCGATGGCGTAGTAGGTGATGCGGCGCGCCGAGGCCGCCGGTCCGCCGCACGTTGCGGAAGCCGCCCTGCGGGTCGAGCAGGATGCATCTTGGCGGTGTCCAGCCAGCGCTGGAAGAAGGCCCCCGGCTGTTCCCAGGGCGGGCCCGTGCGGGCACCGGACGACGGCGGCATGGGCGGCGAGGGAAACGATCCGGGTGTTCCGAAGTCGGTCATTGCGGGCCTCCTGCGCGGCAGCCAGGGGGCCCTTGCCGCGCCACAGTGCGTGCGACGCGCGCGGAAGTGCTCCGGCGCGCGGCTGTTATCGCACAGGTGGAGGGGACCGCAACGATCACGAATGTGCACGCCCGGCGGGATGGCGTGCGACCTGGGCCCGCGCGCACGCATCGTGGCCGAGGAGCATGGCCCGGACGGCCCCGTGGAGGGAGGCGGGGGCTCGCGGTCGGCGCCGCGGCGACCAACGGCCGATCCCCACCGATGGATGGCGGGCGCGTCCGCTGCCCGGTGGCATCACGGCACCGTCGACGTCGTGCCCGTGGCTGTGGGAGCAGTTACCTCACGTCTGGTAGGCGGCAGGACACCCGGCACGGCGTCACTGCGTGCCGGGATCCACTCCGGCACAGGCGTCGTCTGGATAGGGCGCGGATGGCTTCCGTGCCCGGCTCCGCCCTTGCGCATACCGTCGTGGCCGCCGAGGGCACGCGCGCCCGGCACACGCTCGTCCTGCTGCCGGGCATTTACGGCAAGGGCCGCAACTGGGCGGCGATCGCGCGCGCCCTGGGCGCGGCGCGGCCGGAATGGGCGTCGGCGCTCGTCGACCTGCGGCTGCACGGCGCCTCGCCCTCTTTCGCACCGCCGCACACGATCGCCGCCTGCGCGGGAGACGTGCGTCAGCTGATCGCCACGGCGACGGACTGGCCGGCGCCCGCCGGCGCCGTCGTCGGGCACTCCTTCGGCGGCAAGGTGGCGCTGTCGCTGCTGGCCGACGGCCCGGCGCCGCCGATCTCGCAGGTCTGGATCGCGGACTCGACGCCCGCCCCGGGCGAGCCGGCCGGCACGGCGTGGCGGATGCTCGGCCTGGTGCGCGCGCTGCCGCAGCGCGTCGCGACCCGGGCCGAGGCGATCGACGGGCTCGTCGCCGGCGGGATCGATCCCGACGTCGCCAGCTGGATGGCGTCGAACCTGCGGCGCGACGGCGACGGCCTGGCGTGGGCGCTCGACTGGGACGCGATGGAGGCGCTGCTGCGCGACTTCTTCGTCCGCGACCTGTGGCCGGTGGTCGAGGCGCCGCCGCCCGGCGTCGAGCTGCACTTCATCAAGGCCACCGCAGTCGTCGCGTCTGTCGGACGAGGCCTGCGCCCGCATCGAGGCCGCAGGGCGCGCCACCGGCCGCGTGCACCTGCACCGGGTCGAGGGCGGACACTGGATCCACTCCGACAACCCGACCGCGGTCACGGCGCTGCTCGCCGACGCGCTGCCGTGACCAGGGCAGACTCCGGAGTCCTTCGTCGTCGGTCGCAACTCCGGAGTCGTCAGGGCCTGGTGGCGTCCGGAGTCGTCACAGCTTGGCCTTGGCGTCGCGGACCAGCCCGGCGAGCGTCGTCAGCGCGTCGATGGGCGTCAGGCGATCGACGTCGAGACCGGCGAGCCGCCGCGTCAGCTCGTCGTCGATCGGCAGTGGCGCGCTGAACAGGCCGAGCTGCTCGCCCGGCTTGGCCGCGCCCGACAGCGACGGCCGCCCGCCGCGCGCGAGCTCGTCCTGCTCCAGCGCCGAGAGAATCTCGCGCGCCCGCGCCACGACCTCCGCCGGCAGCCCGGCCAGCCGCGCCACCTGGATGCCGTAGCTGCGGTCGGATCGTCCGTCGACGACCTTGCGCAGGAAGAGGATGTCGTCGTGCCACTCGCGCACGAGGACGTGCGCGTTGGCGACGCCGGGCCGGGCGTCGGCGAGGTCGGTCAGCTCGTGATAGTGGGTCGCGAACAGCGTCCGCGGCCGCGCCGCCTTGTTGGTGACGATGAACTCGGCCACGGCCCAGGCGATGCTCATGCCGTCGAAGGTCGCGGTGCCGCGGCCGATCTCGTCGAGGACGACCAGGCTCTTCGACGTCGCCGTGTGCAGGATGCGCGCCGTCTCGCGCATCTCGACCATGAACGTCGAGTAGCCGCGGGCGATGTTGTCGGAGGCGCCGACGCGGGCGAAGACGCGATCGACGACCGGCAGGCGCGCCTGGCGGGCCGGCACGAACGAGCCGATCTGGGCCAGCACCGACAGCAGCGCCGACTGCCGCAGGTAGGTCGACTTGCCGCCCATGTTCGGGCCGGTGAGGATCACCAGCTGGCGCGTCGTGCCGTTCAGCGACAGGTCGTTCGGGACGAACGGCTCGGTCGGCCAGGCGCTCGACGACCGGGTGCCGGGCGTCGACGACGGCGAACTCGCCGTCGTCGGTCATGAGCGGCTTGGTGTAGTCGTACAGCGTGGCCACCTCGCCGAGCGTGGCGAGCACGTCGAGCGTCGCCAGCGCCCGCGCCGACTCCTGCACGCGCGGCGCCGCGGCGGCGACCTGGGCCAGCAGCGCGCGTGAAGATCGCCAGCTCGCGCTCGAGGATCTTCTCGTCGGCGCCGAGCACCTTCTCCTCGTAGGCCTTCAGCCCCGGCGTGATGAAGCGCTCGCCGCCGGCGATCGTCTGCTTGCGGTGGTAGTCGTCGGGGACGCGGCCCAGATTGGTCTTCGAGATCTCGATGTAGTAGCCGAAGACGCGGTTGTAGCGGATCTTCAGCGAGCTGATGCCGGTGCGGGTGCGCTCCGCTTCCTCCATCGCCGCGATGTGCTCGCGGCCGGATCGGCTGATGTCGCGCAGCGCGTCGAGATCGGGATCGACGCCGTCGCGGATCATGCCGCCGTCGCGGGCCAGCGCCGGCGGCTCCTCGATCAGCGCGGAGGCGAGCGCGTCGCGGACGTCGGCGAGATCGTCCAGCTCGCCGACCAGGCTCTGGACGAGCGGCGCGGCCATCGGCTCGAGGACCAGGCGGACGCGCGGGATGGCCGCCAGCGACTGGCGCAGCGACGACCAGGTCGCGCGGGCCGGCGGTGCCGATGGCGACGCGGCCGATCAGGCGCTCGAGATCGTGGACGGCCCGCAGCGTCTCGCGCAGGCGGCCCCGCTCGGTGGCCTTGAAGGCGAACTCCTCGACGGCGTCGAGCCGATCCTGGATCCGCTCGAGCGCGGTGAGCGGACGCATCAGCCAGGCGCGCAGCCGGCGCGCGCCCATCACCGTCTGGGTGCGATCGAGCACCGACAACAGCGATGCCTCGCGGCCGCCCTCGGCGCCCTCGAGGATCTCGAGGTGCCGGAACGTCATCGGATCGATCAGCAGTCCGTCCTGCCGCTCGCGCCAGCCGATGGCCGCGGACGTGCGCGAGGTCGACCTTCTGCGTGTCGCGCAGGTACTCGACCAGGGCGCCGGCGGCGCAGATGGCGGCCGGGTGGCCGTCGAGGCCGAAGGCGTGCAGGCCGCTGGTGCGCAGCTGGTCGCACAGCGTCTTCGTCGCGCGATCGACGCCGAAGGCCCATTCGTCGAGCGGGGTGACGGCGATGCCCAGGCGCGCGATCTCGGGCAGCAGCGTCACCGCCTCGACGCCCTGCGCCACGATCACCTCGCGCGGCCGCAGCACGCCGAGCTCCTCGTTCAGCGCCTGACGTCCGTCGGCGCCGTCGTACTCGGCGGCCAGGAACTCACCGGTCGAGGCATCGAGGAGCGCCACGCCCAGGCGATCCCCGCTGCCCGGGGCCAGCGCCAGGAGGAAGGCCGGCTCGCGGGCGTCGAGATAGCTGGCGTCGGTCAGCGTGCCCGGCGAGACGACGCGCGTCACATCGCGCTTGACGATGCCCTTGGCCTGCTTCGGGTCTTCGATCTGGTCGCAGATGGCGACGCGGAAGCCGCGCTTGACCAGCCGGGTGATGTAGCCGTCGGCGGCGTGGAAGGGGATGCCGCACATCGGGATGGCGTTGCCGGCGGCGTCCTTCGATCGCGAGGTCAGCGTCAGCTCGAGGGCGCGCGCCGCCGTCAGCGCGTCCTCGTAGAACATCTCGAAGAAGTCGCCCATCCGGAAGAACAGGATGGCGTCGCGATAGCGCGCCTTCGCGTCGAAGTACTGCCGCATCGCGGGGGTGACGGACGCGGGCGGCGGGGAAGACACGGTCATGGCAAGAGTACAATCTTACTCAATGCTCCTTCTGGCTCTCGATACGACCACCGCGGCCGGCAGCGTGGCGCTGTGGCGGGACGGCCTCATCGAGGAACGGGCCGGCGATCCGGGCCGCTCGCACGCCGAACGGCTGCCGGGCGAACTGGCGGAGCTCCTCGCCGCGCACGGGCTGACGCCGCGCGACGTCGAGCGCTATGCGGTGGCGGCCGGGCCGGGATCCTTCACCGGCATCCGGATCGGCATCGCGACCGTGCAGGGGCTGGCCCTCGTCGACGACCGGCTGGTCCACGCCCTCGGCACGCTCGAGCTCCTGGCGCACGACGCGGCGCGCGCCGGCGACGCCGGTGCGGGCACGACGATCGTCGCCTGGATGGAGGCCTACCGCGGCGAGGTGTTCGCCGCCCGCTACCGTGTCCGGCAGGCGGCGACGCCCGCCGCCGGCGACGTCGGCCGGCGCGCTCGCGGCACGGCGATCCTCGACGTCCTCGATCCGCCGACCGTCTCGGCGCCGGAGCCGCTGGCGTCGGCGTGGGCCGCCGCCGGCGCCGGGCCCGTCATCATCAGCGGCGACGGCGTCGCGCGGACGGCTGCGCTGCTCGCCTCGACGTTCGGGGCGGATGCGTCGCTGCGCAGCCCGGGACCGCTCGCGGGCACGCTCGCGGCGCTCGCCGCGCGGCAGCCGGACGCGGCGACGCGGCCGCACGCCGTCATCCCGATCTACGGCCGGCGACCCGACGTCGAGATTGCCCGCGATCGCGCCGCCGTCCGTCCCACCGCGTGAGGCGAGCGATGTCGGAGGCGCTCACCCTCGATCTCGTTCTTCGCGGGCCGAGCTCGGGCGCGACCTGGATGGCATCCTCGCCGTCGACGCCGCCACCTTCGAGCGTCCGTGGACGCGCGGCGATGTACGAGTGGGAGTGGACGCACTCCGACGTCGCCCGCTTCTACGTCGCCCGCAGCGCCGGGGCCGTCGTCGCCTACTGCGCCGGCTGGGTGATCTTCGACGAGCTGCACATCAACAACCTGGCGGTCGATCCCGCGTGGCGGCGGCGCGGCGTGGCGAGCGCGCTCCTGACGTTCGTCCTGGCATCGGCGGCGGCCGAGGGCGCCCTGCGTTCGACCCTCGAGGTGCGGCAGTCGAACGAACCGGCCCGGCGCCTCTACGAACGGTTCGGCTTCGCCTTCGCCGGCGTCCGCACGGCGTACTACCGCGAGCCGGTCGAAGACGCGCTCGTTCTGTGGCGAAACAGGCCGGACGGCACCGGTCACACCGGAAATCCGGATGTCGCACCGGCCGGTTGAATCGCCGAGGGCCGGGTGGTACAGTGCGGCCAAGCACACCGCGTGTCGGAATCCGGTCTCGTTTCCATGGACCAACGGCCCTTCGGGGCCTCGGACAGAGGAGGTCGGGCATGGCCGAGTCGCTTGACAACGGGCTTCGCAGAACGCTGCTGCAGACGGACGAAGAGTTCCGGGGGCTGTCGGAACGCCACCATGAACTGGACGTGCGGTTGCATCAGCTGGCGGAACGATCGCACCTCGACGACGACGAGCAGGTCGAAGAATCGACGCTGAAGAAGCGCAAGCTGCAGCTGAAGGACCGGATGGAGGACATCCTGCGCCGGCAGGTCGTGGCGCCGAAGACCGCGTCGGCGTCGTACTGACCATCCCGCGTCGCGGGTCGCGGCTCCCGCGTCCCCGACGCACCAGGAGCCGCTCCCGGGCGCGGGCGGTGCGCCGGAGCCTCGTCGCGCGGGGACGCGACCACCACACCATGATGGGGATCGATCGTGCAGGTGCGCCGTTCGTCGGCGGCGCGCTGGTGCTGGCGGCCGTGGCCGCCTGGCTGGGTTCGGGCTGGTGGTGGGCGGTGCCGTTCGTCCTGCTCGCCGCCTTCCTGGCCTTCTTCTTCCGCGATCCCGATCGCGCCGTCGCCGCCGACACCCTGGCGGTGTTGTCGCCGGCGGACGGGCGGGTGATGGTGGCCGGGCCCGGCCAGCCGTCGGTCGCTCCGCCCGGCACCTGGCAGCAGATCAGCATCTTCCTGTCGCCGATGGACGTTCACATCAACCGCGTGCCGTACGGGGGCACGCTGACGCGCGTCACCTACCAGCCGGGCCGGTTCCTGCCCGCCTACCGCGACGAGTCCGGCGCCCAGAACGAGCGCACCGAGCTGTGGGTCGAGCGCGAGGGCCGCACGGTGGTGTTCCGCCAGGTGGTGGGCGCCCTCGCCCGTCGCGTGGTCTGCCGCGTGCGCGAAGGCGAGACGGTCCGCACCGGCGATCGCTTCGGCCTGATGAAGTTCGGTTCGCGCATGGACGTCTTCGTCGCGCCCGACGCCACGCTGCTGGTCAAGCCGGGCGATGTCGTGCGGGCGGCCGAGACCCGTCTCGCCGAGTTCCCGCCGCGGCAGGACGGCGCCGTGCTGAAGGGGCGCCGCTTCGTGCCGACGGCGCGCGTCGATCGCGCGCGGATGCGTCGCGGCGCCTACCTGCTTCCGAGCCTGCTGACGCTCGGCAACCTGTTCTGCGGCTACGCCTGCGTGATCTTCGCGCTGCGCCACAACTTCGAACAGGCGGCGATGTTCATCGGCATCGCCATCGTCCTCGACATGCTGGACGGGCGCGTCGCCCGCATGACCGGCACGTCGAGCGCCTTCGGCCTCGAGTTCGACTCCCTCGCCGACGTCGTGTCGTTCGGGATGGCGCCGGCCGTCCTGTGCTTCGCCTGGTGCCTGAAGGTGTTCGATCAGGCCGGCTGGGCGGCCAGCTTCGTCTTCGTGTCGGCGGCGGCGATCCGTCTCGCCCGGTTCAACATCCAGACGAACATCCCGGGCGTGGACAAGCGCTACTTCGTCGGCATGCCCAGCCCGGCCGCGGCCGGCGTGCCCGCCGCGACCGTCTTCGCCTATCCGGAGTTCCTCGCCGGCTGGCCGTACAACGTGCTGACGCTGCCGATGGTGCTGATTCCGGCCTTCCTGATGGTCAGCACCGTCCGCTATCGCAGCTTCAAGTCGATCGACCTGGGCACGCGGCGATCGTACCGCGGCCTGCTGCTGATGGCGCTGGTCATCGCGGCGATCGCGACGCACCCGCAGATCACGCTCCTCGTGGTCGCCTACGGCTACCTGGCGTCGGGGCTGATCGGCTGGGCGTGGGCCCGCCTCAACCGCCGCGCGCCCGACATCGTCACGACAGACGCCGCCGCGCTGCCGTCCCCGGTGTCGCGGCCGGACACCTCGCCCATCACGCTCGAGTAGCCGCCCCCGACGTGTCGTCGCGGCGGCGGAGCGGTCACGCCGCCGGCGGCGTGAACGGCAGCTCGATCGTCACCGTGGTGCCGACGCCGCGGATCGAGGCGACGGCGATCGTGCCGCCATGCAGCTCGACGTTGCGGCGGGCGATGCTCAGGCCGAGGCCGGTGCCCGTCGCCTTGGTCGAGAAGTACGGCTCGAAGATGCGGGCCGATGCCTCGGCGTCCATGCCGACGCCGGTGTCGGCGATGGCCAGCACCAGCCGCGGACCGTCGCGCCTGGCGGTCACGGTCAGCGTGCCGCCGCCCGGCATGGCGTGCAAGCGCGTTCTCGAGGATGTTGATGACGGCGCGCGCCAGCAGCATGCGATCGACCGTCAGCAGCGGCAGATCGGCGGGGACGTCGAGCGTGATCGTCACCCGATCGCGGACGCCGAGCACGTAGGGATCGACGACCTCGTGCAGCAGGTCGGCCACCGACGTCGCCGTCGGCCGCGCGATCGGCGACGAGCCGAAGCTGGAGAACTCCGAGGCGATCTGCCGCAGCAGCCGGACCTGGGTGAGGATCGTGTCGACGCAGGTGTCGAGCACCGGCGACAAGCGGCTGGCCGCGATCCTGGTGGACCCGCCGCAGGTGCTCGGCCGAGAGCTGGATCGGCGTCAGCGGGTTCTTGATGTCGTGCGCCACCTGGCGCGCCATCTCGGCCCAGGCTTCGAGGCGGTGCGTCCGCTCGACCTGGCTGCGCTGGCGCTGCAGCTCGCCGGCCATGCGGTTGAAGGCCTCGACCAGCCGCTGCAGCTCGTCGGCGGTGCGGACGATGACGCGGGTGCTGAGATCGCCGGCGGCGATGCGCCGCGTCGCCCGCGTCAGGCGCTGCACCGGATCGCCGATGCGCTCGGCCATCCAGTAGCCGAGACCGGCCCCGAGCAGGATCAGCAGCAGCGCGCCGAGCAGCACGGCGCGATCGAGGTCGGCGATCTCGCGCTCGATCTCGCGCTGCCGCAGCGCCAGCGGCACGGTGAGGATGGCGTCGTCGCCGCCGATGCGGACCGGCGCCGCGGCCACCAGGTAGGCGAAGTCGCCGATCCGATCCTGGCCGACGTAGGTCGGCAGCCGGTCGATGGCGACGGCGCGGTGGACCTGGGCCGGCGTGCGCGTCGGCAGCAGACCCGAGGCGAAGAGATCGCGCTCGCTCGTGACCCGCAGCTCGGACGTGTCGAAGATGTTGACGTCCTGGTCGATGATGCGGCTGATCCACACCATCACGTCGTCGCTGAGCCCGCCGACGGTGGCGCCCGCCAGCTCCCGCTGCTGCAGCGCCAGCGATTCCTCGATGACCCGCTTGGCGGTCAGCGCCGTGCGGGCCGCGCCGGCTTCGGCATCGGCGAGCAGCTGGCTGGCGACGGACGCGCGCACCAGCAGCGCCAGCGCCAGCACCGGGATCAGCGTGGCGGCGACGAAGGCCAGGAACAGCTTGCGGTAGAAGCTGGCGCGGATCTCCTGCACGACCAGGCGCAGCGGCGAGGCGCCGGGGCCGATCGCCGACCGCAGCAGGCTGATCAGGGACACCAGCGTCACGAACAGCAGCGCCGGCGAAGGCGGTCAGCTCGCCGAGGTTGACCAGCGTGCACGAACGGGGTCAGGACCGGGTAGCCGACGACGTAGATGCCGTTGATGTCGTTCGACACGAAGACGCGATCGACGCCGTCGCCGCGTGCCAGCTCGGTCCAGAACCCGGTCCGCGACTTGTAGGCGGTTTCGAACACGGCGTCGGTCAGCTGCCACGATCGGCTGAGCGACGTGTAGATCGGCAGGCGGCCCCAGCCGAACACCGTCAGCTCGACGTCGCTGCCCGAGGTGCCCTCGCGGGTCGTGCGCGGCACGCGGAAGAACTCGTAGTACGGGCTCTGCGACGAGATGAACGACAGCGCGCTGTAGTCGAGCATCACGTAGGCGACGATGGCGCCGACGATGCGCTGTCCGCCCTTGCCGTCGTCCTCGCACAGGTCGCGCTCGGCGTGCAGCATCCGTCGCTCGTCGGCGCCGAACGGCTGCACCTCGCCGACCAGCGTCCACTGGCAGCCCGACGCCTGGTGCCGCAGCGGCACGACTTCGGCCTCGGGGAAGTTCAGCGCGAAGCGGCTGACCAGGACCCCGTCGGGCCCGTACAGCTCGATCGCCGACGTCAGGCGGGCCTCCTCCAGGTCGGTGTCGCGCCACACGTTGAAGGCCGCCCCGGTCGACGGCCCGGCGGCGATCGGCGGCGGCCGCCGCCACCATCGCCGGCAGGTCGTTGACGCGATCGATCTGCTTCTCGGCGCGCTTCAGGATGGCGTTCAGATCGTCGGGATGCTTGCGGACCTGCTCGGCGTAGTCCTGCTCGACGAGGCGCGTCTTGACGCGGTCGACGACGTCGACCAGCACCGGATAGAGCAGCCACGCCGGCAGCAGCAGCGCGACCAGCAGCCAGCCGAGGCGCGACGCCTGCGAGCCGTGCCGGAACCACGGGATGCCGCGGCGGGTCATCCAGGCGGTGGCGGCGACGGCGAGGCTGAAGACGAGGAGCGGCCCGGTCGCGATGCCCGGCTCGTTGCCGGCCGCGGCCACGGTCGGTCCGAGCGCGACGGACGGGCAGCACCCAGGCGACCGGCATCACCCAGCGCGCGGCGCCGCCGGGACCGCGCCAGCGGGCCAGCGCCAGCCGGCAGGCGAGCACGCCGGCCCAGCATGCCGCCGCCTGCACGCAGCACGAGACCGGCGAGGCGGGCCAGGCGCAGCGTCTCCCACGGCGCCACGCTGAAGCGGAGGAGGCTGGCCGTGCTGCGGCGCTCGGCCTCCTGCACCAGCGTGAAGACGCCGACGTGCAGGGCGATCACGACCAGGCCGGCGAGCACCTGCAGCGCGACGCCGAACAGGACGTCGCCGAAGCCATGGTCGTCGGCGTGTCGCCCGCGCCGGGCCAGGATCGATCGCCGGACCGGATCGACGAGCAGCAGCACCGCTGACCAGCAGGGCGAGCCCGGTCGCGGCGAAATCGGCCGGCGACGTGGCGGCGTCGCCGATGCGCGCCCACACCGATGCCGACGGCGACGGCAGCGCGGTCCGGGCGACGGCCAGGCTGGCCGCCAGCCAGGCCAGCCAGACGAGGGCGATCGTCAGGAGCGTCGACGCGGCGCGGGCGCGGGGCAGGCGGCGGTCCCGGCGTCCGAGCACGACCAGCGTGACCGCGAAGACGAGCGCCAGCACCAGCGTCGCCAGCGCCACGCGATCGACGCGCGCCAGCCAGACGGCCCGGGCCGACGCCGCGGCATCCGGCGCGATCGTCGCCTCGAGCAGCGGCGCGCCGTTCGGTCCGTCGATGACGAAGCCGACGCCGGCCGGATCGCGATCGCCGAACGATCGGCTGGAAGGTCACCGGTCCGTAGGCGGTGTCGACGACGTAGGTCTCGCCGCGGCGGCTGGCGTCCGGCACCGACAGGCGGGCCTCGGCGGTCACCGTGCCGAGGCGGCGGGCGCCGTCGCCGACTCGACGATCGGCTCGACGGCGACGAGCCGCAGGCCGAGCGCGGCGTGCGCGACGAACAGGTTGGCGCCGTCGACGACGCGATCGGGCGGCAGCTCCGACGGGCGCCCGGCCCAGGCGAGCGGACGGCCGCTGACGTCGTAGATCGTCAGCGCCGGCCCGTCGGCCGCCGGATCGAGCATCGTGTCGATGGCCTCGAACAGGCGGCGCGGCGCCGACGGCTCGTCACGCAGCCCGGCCCGCACGTCGGGCAGGCGCGCCAGGGTGGCGGCGACGCGCTGCAGGTCGGCGATCAGCTGCGCCGACGTGGCGTCGGGCGTCGGCCTCGAGGCCGGCCCGGACCTCGGCGTCGTCGCCGAGCTGCCAGGCGACGACGGCGCGGCCGAGCCCGGCGATGCCCGCGGCGGCGAGCACGCCGGCCACGATCAGCCGCACGGCGCGCCCGGCGCGCCAGCGCGGAACGGCTTCTGTGGGGGCCTCGGACGGGGTCTCGGGCATCGGCTCGGCGTCGGCGGTCCGCCGGCAGGCACGAGCGGACATCGGGCAGGATACCGTGTCGCGCCGCCGCCGTGTCGCTTCATCCGCCCGCCGCGGGCCACGCCGCGCCGGGCGTGCGGGACGGTATAGTCGGGCGATCGATGGACGCGCCGCGCCTGAGAACCCTCCTGCTGCGCGGCAGCGTCATCGCCGCGGCCAACTGGCCGGTGGTGGTGGCGCAGGGGATCAGCCGAATCCGTCGTCAAGGCGCTCGCCGGCATCCCGCTGGCCGGCGCCGCCGTCCTGCTGCTCCTGCTCGCGGTACCGGCGACATCGCCGTCGCTGTCGCTGCCGCCGGCGCGCGACAGCGCCGCCGCCGCGCTGAGCGCGCTGGCGACGGAGCCGGCGGCCCTCGCCGGGGTGGCCCTGTCGACCCTCGTCGCGGCCCTCGGGGCGATCGTCTTCGGCGCGGTGATCAAGGCCGGCACGGTCTCGGTCATCGCCGCCGGCGAGGCTGCGCGCGCGGGCGATGACCAACGGGCCGATGCGCGTCGCCGACCTGACCGCCGCCCAGGCGTGGTCGCGCGCCCGCTTCATGGACGGCTGCGCCCGCTTCGGGCCGCGGTTCGTCCGCCTCGGCGTCGCCTTCGCCGTCATCGAGGGCGCCATCGCGCTGGCCTATGCCACCGCCGTCGTCCAGGCCTATCGCGGCTTCGTGTCGGTGGCGGACGTCGTGGTGGATCGCCCCGGCGGTCGTCGCGGTGTCGATGATCGCGCTCGCCGTGTCGATCGGCGCCGAGCTCGATCTACCGTCTCGCCCAGCTCGTGCTGGTGATCGAGGATGCCCCGGCAGTCGACGCCGTCCGCGGCGCGCTGGCCTTCGTCCGACGCGACGCGCTGACCGTCGGGCCGCCTCTGCGTCGCGACGCTGATCCTGTCGACGCTCGCCTTCGTGATCACGCTGGTCGCGGCGGCGGCGTTCGGCTTCGTGTCGTTCGTGCCGGTGGCCGGCGTCGCGGTGCTGCCACTGCAGGCCGCGGTGTGGGTGGTTCGCGGCCTGATGCTGCCGTTCATCGAGCTGGCGGCGCTGGCCGGCTACGCGGCGGTGTACCGGCGGGCGGGCGCGGCGCCGGTGGCGCGGTCGGGGACGTCGACGTCGCCGGCGGCGTCGCTGGTGTCGTAGCCGGAGCCGTGGCCGGGGCCGCGCTGGCCGGGGCCGCCGTCGGCGTCGCCTCGGCTGGTGGCGCCGGAGCCGGGTCCGCCGGCATCCCCGGCGGCGGCGACGGTACCGCCACGACGGTCCCCGGCATCACGCTGAGCGCGGTCACCGGCGGATCGAAGGCCCGCTTGGCGGCGTGGAGAAAGCCGTGCTGCGTCACCAGCACGACGACGTCGTCGAAGAGCGTCGCGCCAGGGACCAGGAGCGGGCCGCTGGCGAGCGTCTCGAGGGAGATGCCACCGGCGTCGACCGGCAGCGGCAGGACATAGAGGCCCTGATTGGCCCCGGTCTTTCGATCGATGACCCGCACGCTCGGGGCGAAGCCGGTGACGAGCACGCTCTGACCGGCGACGACCGGTCCGCCGGCCGGCCGGAACGACAGTTCCTGGCGCCACGCCTGGGCGCCGCTGCCGATCTTGAAGGCGCGGACGGACTGGTCGAGCATCACCGCGACGACGCGATCCTCGTCCACGGTCAGGCCGATCGCCGCCCCCTGGAGGCGAAAGCGCCACCGGACGTGGCCCTTCGCCGCGTCGAGGGCATAGAGCCAGCGCCCGCTGGTGGCGACGAAGACGTGCCCGGCGACCGCGGCCAGCGCCGTCGCATCGCTGTCGACCGTCGCGCGCCAGGCCGTCGCGCCGGTGGTGACGGTCAGGGCATGGAGGACTCCGCCAGTGGTGGCCGCGTAGAGCCGATCGCCTTCGATGGCGGGCGTCGCGGCGGCGGCGGCGCCCGTCGGCACCGTCCAGACCGCGGCGCCGGTGTCGGCGCGCAGCCCGGTGAGCGGCGCCGTCGGCGAGGGGCACGAAGACCCAGCCGCCGCGGGCGACCGGCGCGAACGCGGCCGGCGCGGCCAGCGGCGTCTTCCACAGCGGCGAGCCGTCGCTGCTGCGCACCGCCTCGACGAGGCGATCGGTCGTCAGGAACAGCCGGCCATCGTCGACGACCGGGGCGAGCGTCCCGCCGAAGCGGAGCGTGAACGCATGCGAGCCGTCCGACCACCGTCCAGGCGTGCAGCTCGCCGCTGGTGAACGGAATGAACACCCGGACGCCGTCGGTGGCGGCGGCCGCCGACGGCTGCAGCCCGAGGATGTTGGTCCAGGACGTCTGCAGCGGATAGAAGGGGAAGACCTGCCGGTCGAGCGGCACGTCGGCGGCCGCGCGGGCGCGAGCCGACGGCGCTCGGCTTGGGACGCGGCGCCGGCTGGGCGATGGCGGGTGCGGCGAGGCCTCCGGCGAGCGCGGCGAGGCCGGCGGAGTGGGCGACCAATCGGCCGGCCACCACCAAGAGCCTGTGGAGCGACGCGCACCGACCACCAGAATCTGGTGCGTTCGACCGGAGGCACCTCGATATAATACCCGCTTCGCCACGCCGGTTCCGACGCCGGCCCACACCACCGATCCCTGTGAACGCCACCGCCGCAGCCGCCACCGCCGTGTCGCATCAAGTCATCCTGGTCCTCGACTTCGGCTCGCAGTACACCCAGCTCATCGCGCGGCGTCTCCGCGAGCTGCACGTGTACTCCGAGATCATCCCTTTCGGCACCCCGGCCGCGGAGATCGCCCGGCGCCAACCCGCCGGCGTCATCCTCTCGGGCGGGCCGATGAGCGTCAACGAAGCGGGCGCGCCGCATTGCGAGGCCGCCGTCTTCGAGCTGGGCGTGCCGGTGCTCGGCATCTGCTACGGCATGCAGCTGATGACCCAGGTCCTGGGCGGCAGCCTGACCCGGTCCTCGCATCGCGAATTCGGCCATGCCGATGTGACGGTGGGCGAGAGCGGACGGCTGTTCGACGGGTTGGCCCGGTCGTTGAAGGTCTGGGCCAGCCACGGCGATTCGGTCGCCGCGGCGCCGCCGGGCTTCTCGGTCGTGGCCAGCAGCGCCACCGTGCCGGTCGTCGCCATCGAGCACCGCGAGCGCGGCGCTCTACGGCCTGCTGTTCCACCCCGAAGTGGTGCACACGCAGCACGGCGCCGATCTGCTGCGGACCTTCGCCATCGACGTCTGCGGCTGCCGGGGCGACTGGACGATGGCCTCGTTCATCGACGAGTCCGTGGCGCGGATCCGGGCGACGGTGGGCGACGGGCGGGTCGTCTGCGGCCTGTCGGGCGGCGTCGATTCGACGGTGGCCGCGCTGCTCGTCTACAAGGCGATCGGCGACCGGCTGACCTGCATCTTCGTCGACAACGGCCTGCTGCGCGAGCAGGAGGCGGCCCAGGTCGAGGATCGCTTCCGCAACCGGATGAAGCTGCCGCTCGTCGTCGTCGACGCCGCGTCGCGCTTCCTGTCGCGGCTGGCCGGCGTCACCGATCCGGAGACGAAGCGGAAGATCATCGGCGGCGAGTTCATCGACGTGTTCGAGGACGCCGCCAAGGAGATCGGCGCGTTCGACTTCCTGGCCCAGGGCACGCTCTACCCGGACGTCATCGAAAGCGTGTCGGTGGTCGGGCCGGCGGCGCCGATCAAGAGTCACCACAACGTCGGCGGCCTGCCCGAGCGCATGCGCTTCAAGCTGGTCGAGCCGCTGCGGCAGCTGTTCAAGGACGAAGCGCGCGAGGTCGGCATGTCGCTGGGCCTCGAAGAGGACTTCGTCTGGCGCCAGCCGTTCCCGGGCCCGGGCCTGGCGGTGCGCCTGCTCGGCGAAATCACCGAGTCGCGCCTCGCCCTGCTGCGGCGCGCCGACGCGGTGGTCCAGGACGAGATCCGCAAGGCCGGCTGGTACCGCCGCGTGTGGCAGTCGTTCGCCGTGCTGCTGCCGGTGCAGAGCGTCGGCGTGATGGGCGACGAGCGCACCTACGAGCACACCATCGCCATCCGCGCCGTGGAGAGCAAGGACGGGATGACCGCCGACTGGGCCCGCCTGCCGCACGATCTGCTGGCCCGCATCTCGTCGCGCGTCGTCAACGAGGTCAAGGGCATCAACCGCGTCGTCTACGACATCAGCTCGAAGCCGCCGTCGACCATCGAGTGGGAATAGCGATCGGGATCGAGATCCACATCGGGACAGGAACGCGTCAGGAGCGCAAGGAGTCCGAAATGGAAGTGCTGCTGCATTCGACGGCCGATGCATCCCGTCCTGCGGCGTTGCTCCTCAGTCGACTCGAACGGCGAGGACGCAGTCCGGAGCCGTCGAGCGAGAGCCGCGGGCAGACGCGGCTCTACATATTCCCGATATTCTCCTTCGTCGCGCCTTGCCGGCCGGGCGCCTCGACCGTCTCGATGCGACGCGGCACTTCCATCTCGGACTCCTTGTGAGCGACTTCGTCCATCTCCATCTCCACACGGAGTTCTCGCTGCTCGACGGCGCCTGCCGCGTCGAGGAACTGCTCGATCAGGCGCAGAAGCTGGGCATGCCGGCGCTCGCCGTCACCGAGCACGGCAACATGTTCTCGGCGGTCACCTTCCACGACTACGCGCGGAAGAAGGGCGTCAAGCCGATCCTCGGCTGCGAGGTCTACGTGGCGCCGGGCGATCGCCGCACCAAGAGCGGCACGCCGGGCGAGACCGCCAACCACCTCGTGCTCCTGGCGGAGACCAACGAGGGGTTCCACAACCTGATCAAGCTGGTGTCGTCGGGCTACACCGAGGGCTTCTACTACAAGCCGCGCATCGACAAGGATCTGCTGGCCCAGCACAGCAAGGGCCTGATCGGGCTGTCCAGCTGTCTCAAGGGCGAAGTCGCCGAGGGCATCTACAAGGATCGGCTCGAGAAGGCGCGGACGGCCGCGGCCACCTACCGCGACATCCTCGGCCCGGACAACTTCTTCCTCGAGCTGCAGTACCAGGGGCTCGACGAGCAGAAGGTCGTCAACCGCGGCCTGCCCGGCATCGCCCGCGATCTCGGCCTGCCGATGGTGTGCACCAACGACGTGCACTACCTGCGCGAGGACGACTACAAGCCGCACGACATCCTGCTCTGCATCGGCACCGGCAAGTCGGTCAACGACACCGATCGGCTGCGCTATCACGGCGATCAGTTCTTCCTGAAGACGCCGGAGGCGATGGCGAAGATCTTCGCCGAGTTCCCGGACGCGCTGGCCAACACGGTGCGCATCGCCGATCGCGTCGACGTCAACATCGCCTCGGGCGTGAACTACCTGCCCGACTTCGACGTCCCGGCCGGCTTCACCGTCGACACCTACTTCGAGCACATGGTGCGCGAAGGCTTCGCCGCCCGGCTGCCGCGGCTGCAGGCGTTGATGGCCCGCAACGCCCTGCGCTACACGCTCGACGAGTACGAGCGGCGCATGGTCTACGAAATCGCCATGATCAAGCAGATGAAGTACGCCGGGTACTTCCTGATCGTGTGGGATTTCATCCGCTTCGCCCGCGAGCACGGCATCCCGGTCGGTCCGGGCCGCGGCTCGGCGGCCGGCTCGGTGGTGGCGTGGTGCATGAAGATCACCGACGTCGATCCGATCGAGTTCGACCTGATCTTCGAGCGCTTCCTCAACCCCGAGCGCGTCTCGCTGCCGGATATCGACATCGACTTCTGCGAGCGCCGCCGCGGCGAGGTGATCGACTACGTCACCCGCAAGTACGGCCGCGAGAACGTCGCCCAGATCATCACCTTCGGGACGATGAAGGCGAAGGCCGTGGTCCGCGACGTCGGCCGCGTCCTCGACATGCCGTTCGCCGACGTCGACAAGGTCGCCAAGCTGATCCCGCCGGCGCTCGACATGACGCTGGACAAGGCGCTCGAGGAGAGCCCCGGCCTCAAGGAGCTGTTCACCCGCGATCCCAAGGTCAAGGAGCTGCTCGACATCGGCCGTCGTCTCGAGGGGATGACGCGGCACGCCTCGGTTCACGCCGCCGGCGTCGTCATCGCGCCCCGGCCGATCACCGAGTTCGCGCCGCTCTACAAGGGCAAGCAGGACGAAATCACGACCCAGTGGGCGATGAAGGAGATCGAGCGGGTCGGTCTCCTGAAGATGGACTTCCTCGGGTTGTCCACGCTCACCCTGCTCGACGACGCCCTGGCCGAGCTGAGGCGCACCGACGGCCTGACCATCGAGCTCGACGCGCTGCCGCTGAACGTCGAGGACGCGCCGGACGACGAGGGCAAGGAGCGCGTCCGCAAGGCGTATCAGCTGTTCAGCGAAGGCCGCACCGCCGGGGTCTTCCAGTTCGAGTCGTCGGGGATGCGCGAGACGCTGCGCAAGGCCAAGCCGCAGCGCTTCGACGACCTGATCGCCCTGAACGCGCTCTACCGGCCCGGGCCGCTGCGGGCCGGGGTCGTCGACGACTACATCGCCCGCAAGCACGGGCGCGTCGACATCAAGTACGAGGACAAGAAGCTCGAGCCGGTCCTGCGCGACACCTACGGGGTGATCGCCTACCAGGAGCAGGTCATGCGCATCGCGCGCGACCTGGCCGGCTTCTCGATGGGCGAGGCGGATCTGCTGCGCAAGGCCATGGGCAAGAAGGACCCCAAGGTCATGGCCAAGATGCGCGAGCGCTTCGAGAACGGCTCGGTGGAGCTCGGGCTGCAGGCGAAGAAGGCCACCAAGATCTTCGACTTGATGGAGTACTTCGCCGGCTACGGCTTCAACAAGTCGCACTCGACGACCTATGCGCTGCTGGCCTACCAGACCGCCTACCTCAAGGCCAACCATCCGCATCACTTCATGGCCGCGCTGCTGACCATCGAGTCGCAGAACACCGACAAGCTGGCCTTCTACCTGGCCGAGTGCCGCGACATGGGCGTCACCGTCCTGGCGCCGGACATCAACGTCAGCGACCTGCAGTTCACCGTGGAGACGGTGGCCGGCCTCAAGGGCGGGCGCGGCGTCCGCTTCGGCCTGGCCGCGATCAAGAACGTCGGCGAAGGCGCGATCCTGTCGATGCTGGCCTCGCGCAAGGCGAACGGCGCCATCCGCGCGCTCGAGGTGTTCTGCGAGCACGTCGACCTGCGCCTGGTCAACAAGCGCGTGGTCGAGAGCCTGGTCAAGGCCGGCGCGCTGGACTCGCTCAGCGCCTCCGACGTCGGCCTGGGCGACGCAGCCGGCGACGTCGCGGCGGGCGCGGCTCTACGCCGCCGTCGACCGCGCCCTCGATCAGGGCGGCCGCCGCCAGGTCGATCGCGAGCAAGGGCAGTCGCGTCTGTTCGGCGGCGACGCCGGCGGCGACGAGGACGAGCTGCCGGCGCTGGCCGCGGCGCCGCCGTGGTCGGAAGAGGAGATGCTGCGCGGCGAGAAGGAAGCGCTCGGCCTCTACCTGAGCGGCCATCCGCTCGAGCGCCACGCCGAGGCGCTCAAGACGGCCGGCGCGCTCACCAGCGCCACCCTGGTGACCGTCCAGAGCGGCGGCGACGGCACCATGGCCGGCATCGTCGGCGGCTGCCGCATCGTCAAGACGCGCAAGGGCGATCGCATGGCGGTCTTCATGCTCGAGGACCAGACCGGGAGCATCGAGGTCGTCGTCTACCCCGAGCCGTACAAGCAGTTCGCCTCGTTCATCGAGAACGACCGGATGGTCGTGGTGACCGGCCGCGTCGAAGTCGACGAGGATCGGGCCAAGATGCGGGCGACCGAGGTCAAGGATCTGAAGCTGGTGACCGAGCGCTTCGTCAAGGAAGTGTGCGTGACGATGCACGCGCCGCCGCACGGGCACGAGACGTTCCGGGCCCTGGCCGACGTGTTCCTGCGCCACCGCGGCGACAAGCGCGTGCAGTTCGAGCTGCGGGTGCGCCGCGACTCGGCCGGGCCGCTGCTGGTCAAGGCGGAGGTGCCGCAGCTGCGGGTCCGGCCGTCCGACGAGATGGTGCTGGCCGTCGAGCGGATCTGCGGGCAGGGATCGGTGGTCCTGCGGTAGCGGTCTCGGACCGGCCCCAGCGCGATCCCCCGATCGTCGATCAAGGACGACACGATGCCAGAAACCCTCGAGTTCGAAGAGCCCATCGCCATCCTGAACAAGGAGATCGAGGCGCTCAACATGCTGCCGCAGACCGACGTCCGCGACGGCGAGATCGACGGCCTGCGCCGCCGCATCGACCAGATCCGCGGCGAGATCTACAAGCGCCTGACGCCGTGGCAGCGCGTGCTGGTGGCCCGCCACCCGGAGCGGCCCTACCTGCTCGACTACGTCGATCGCCTGTTCACCGAGTTCGTCGAGCTGCACGGCGATCGGCGCTTCGCCGACGACGGCGCCATCGTCTGCGGCTTCGCGCGCTATCACGGGGCGCCGGTCCTGGTCTGCGGTCATCAGAAGGGCCGCGACATGAAGCAGAAGGTGCAGCGCAACTTCGGCTACGCCCGGCCCGAGGGCTACCGCAAGGCGCTGCGCGCGATGCAGATGGCCGACAAGTTCGGCCGGCCGATCATCGTCTTCGTCGACACGCCGGCCGCCTATCCGGGCGTCGAGTCGGAGGAGCGCGGCATCGCCGAGGCGATCGCCGTCAACCTGCGCGACATGGCCGTCCTGAGCGTGCCGATCATCGTCATCGTCACCGGCGAGGGCGGCAGCGGCGGCGCGCTGGGCCTGGCCATCGGCGACCGCGTGCTGATCCAGGAGTTCGCCGTCTACAGCGTCATCCCGCCGGAGGGCTGCGCCGCCATCCTGTGGCGCGACGCCAGCCGCAAGGTCGAGGCCGCCGAAGCGCTTGAAGATCACCGCGCCGGATCTGATCGCCCGCGCGCATCGTCGACGGCATCGTGCCCGAGCCGCTCGGCGGCGCGCACCAGGATCCGGATGCGGCCGCCGCCGCGGTCGACGCGGCGGTGTCGGCGGCGCTGGCCGAGGTCGCGGCGCTCGACACCGCGACGCGGCTCCAGACCCGCTACGACCGCTTCCGCCGCCTCGGCGCGCTCGGCGACGCCATCGTCGATACGGCGGCGGCCACGGCGCGCCACGGCGACGCCCGTGCGGACGGAGCGCTGAGCGGCCCGATGTCTGCCCGCACATCGACGCTGGGAGCCGGTCGTCTGGGCGGACACCGCCACGCGGGCCGGCGGCGTCACGTCCGCCGCCAACGCCTGCGACCGGGACGCGCACGTCGCCGCCCTGGCCAAGACGCTCGACGTGCCGCCGGTCGTGGCCCGACTGCTGTGCCAGCGCGGCATCGACACGCCGGAGGCCGCGGCGCGCTTCCTGGCGCCGTCGATCGAGCATCTCCACGATCCGTTCCTGCTGACCGACCTCCGCCCGGCGGTCGAGCGCCTGCTCGCCGCCGTCGCCGGCAAGGAGCGGATCGCGATCCACGGCGACTACGACGTCGACGGCGTCACCTCGACGGTGATCCTGCGCCGGACGCTGGAGCTCCTCGGCGGCGACGTCACGCACTTCCTGCCGGAGCGGCTGCGCGACGGCTACGGCCTGCAGCCGGCCAACGTCGATCGCCTGCACGCCGCCGGCGCGCGCGTCATCGTGTCGGTCGACTGCGGCATCCGCAGCGGCGCCGCCGCCGATCGCGCCCGCGAGCTGGGCATCGACCTGATCATCAGCGATCATCACGAGCCGGAAGCGACGCTGCCGCGCGCCCTCGCGGTGATCAACCCGAAGCGGCCCGACTGCCCGTATCCCGACAAGCACCTCGCCGGCGTCGGCGTGGCGCTGAAGATCGTGCACGGCCTGTGCCTGAAGAGCGGCCGCGAGAAGTGGCTGCCGTCGTTCCTGAAGATCGCCGCCATCGGCACGATCGCCGACGTGGTGCCGCTCGTCGGCGAGAACCGCGTCATCGCCCGGCTCGGCCTGCGAGCGCCTGTCGCAGGACAAGCACTCGGTCGGGTTGCGGGCGCTGCTCGACGGGTCGGGACTGACCGGCAAGACGCTCGACAGCTTCCACATCGGCTTCCTGCTGGCGCCGCGCATCAACGCGGCCGGCCGCATGGCCTCGCCGGACATCGCCGCCCGGCTGCTGCTCGCCTCGGACGAGGGAGCCTGGGACGAGGCCCGCGGGCTCGCCGAGCAGCTCAACGTCGAGAACACGAAGCGCCAGGAAGAGGAAGCGACGATCGTCGCCGAGGCCCGCAAGCTGGTCGAGACCGATCCCGACGTCGGCGCGCACAACGTCATCGTCGTGGCGGGGGAGGGCTGGCATCGCGGCGTCATCGGCATCGTCGCCTCCAAGCTCGTCGACCACTTCCACAAGCCGGCCATCGTGCTGTCGATCGACGGCGACGAGATCCAGGGCTCGTGCCGCAGCATCTCGGCCTTCGACATGCTGGGGGCGCTCGAGGGCTGCGCCGACCTGCTCGGCCGCTACGGCGGACACCGGCAGGCCGCCGGGCTGTCGCTGGACCGCGGCCGGCTGGCCGCCTTCCGGACCCGGGTGACCGGCCTGGCCAACCAGCGCCTGGAGCCGAACGACCTGATGCCCCGACTGCGCCTCGACGCCGTCCTGCCGCTGCACGAGCTGGTCGGCGAGGTCGTGGCCGGGGTGGAGTCGATGGCGCCGTTCGGTCTCGCCAACCCGCGGCCGGTCTTCGAGGCGCGCGACGTCGAGGTGGTCAGCGGCCCGCACGTCCTGAAAGAGCGCCACCTCAGCCTGCACGTGAAGCAGGGCGGTCGCGTGTTCCGGGCGATGGCCTGGCGCAGCGCCGAACGGGCCGCCTTCGTGACCGAGCACCGGCAGGCGCTGGCCCTGGCCTATTCCATCGACCGCAACACGTGGCGGGGCGAAAGCACGGTAGAATTGCACGTCGCCGACCTCCAGGCCGGCACCTCGAGCGTGCCCGCTGCCGGCTGTCGCGGTCGAGTCCGCGTCGTGACGCCCGCCGGCGGCCTTCGTGCCGCGCCGCCCGCCGGCCGCGCCGACCCCACGCTCCGCCTCATCGTCCTTAAACGCATGCGCTGGCAACGGATCCTCAGGGCCACGCTCGGCCTGTTCGCCCTGGCCTTTGCCGTCTGGGTGGGGCTGTCGATTCGCGGCCGCAAGGAGCTGCCGGGCTCGGCCGTTCCCGTGCGCAGCGACCCGGTCGCGATCAGTCGAGAGCACCAAGGGCTCGACCTTCACCCTGAAGGGCGCGGACCAGGACGTGCGGATCGACTACGACAAGCTCTTCACCTACCAGTCGGGCCGTACCCGCTTCGTGGGCGCCACGATCACCATCCTGGGGCGGGCCGGCCGCGACTTCGTGATCAAGGCCAACGAGGCCGAGATCGCCGAGAACCAGTCGCAGATCGACCTGCGCGGCGCCGTCGTCATCACCACCAGCGACGGCCTGAAGGTCGAGACCGACAACGCCACCTACACCGAGAGCGACGGCGTGACCCGGGCCCCCGGCCCGGTCCGCTTCCAGCGCGCCCGGATGACCGGCACCAGCGTCGGCGCCAGCTACGACCGCCAGCGCGACGTGCTGTGGATGCTCGACCAGGCGCACATCGTCGTGGCCCCCGACGACAAGGGCACGGGCGCGGCCGACGTCACCGCCGGCGCCGCCGGCTACGCCAAGCGCGACCGCTACATCCGCTTCGAGCGCGAACGTGCGGATGAAGCGCGGCTCGCAGATCCTGTCCGCCGAAGGCGCCGTGGTCGACGCTCGAAGCCGCCGCCGACGTCGTCGAGCAGATCGAGCTGCGCGGCTCGTCGCAGGTCGCCGGCGTCGGCCAGGGCGCCAACGGCCTCGAGGCGATGCGGTCGCGCGACATGAACCTGGGCATGGCCGACGACGGCCAGACGCTGCAGCAGGCGACGCTGGTCGGCGACGCCGTGTTGCGGGTGGCCGGCGGCCCGAACGCGCCGGCGCAGCAGCTGACCGGCCAGGCGATCGACGTCGAGATCGCGCCGGACGGGCAGTCGGTGCAGGGCCTGTCGGCGCAGGACGACGTGCAGCTCGATCTGCCGGCGTCAGCGCCCGGCGCGCCGACGCGGCGGATCCGGTCGCGCTCGCTCGACGCCGACGGCGAGCCCGGCGTCCCCGGCCTGCGGGCCGCGCGCTTCAACGGACGACGTCGAGTTCCGCGAATCGGCGCCGGCGAGCAAGGAGAAGCCGGCGGTCGAGCGCGTCGTGCGCGCGCCCGCCCTCGAGACCAAGCTGCAGGGCCTCGGCGACGATCGATCGCGCCACCTTCACCGACGGCGTGTCGGTCCAGGACGGCGCCCGGACGGCCAAGGGGCCGACGATGGTCTACGACGTCGGCCAGGGCACGATCGCGCTGTCGTCGCCGGAGGGCGCCACCGGCTTCGTCCAGGTCAGCGACGAGAAGGTGAACATCGAGGCCGGTGCGCTCGAATGGACGCTCGACGGCACCCGCATGGTCGCCAAGACCAACGTCAAGAGCGTGCTCAAGCCGGGCGGCGGCGCGCCGGGAGCGAAGGGCGTCAAGCGGCCCTCGATGCTGACGGCGGATCAGCCGATCAACGTCACCGCCGCCGACATGACCTACAACCAGCAGACGGGCCACGCCGAATACAGCGGCGACGCCCAGCTGTGGCAGGGCGCGACGTCGATCCGGGCGAAGACGATCACGCTCGACGAGGCGACCGGGAACCTGACCGCCAAGGACACCGTGCGGTCGATCATGCGCGTCGAGGCGAAGAGCAGCTCGAAGTCGGAGAGCGCCACGACCAAGGCGGATCCGGCGGCGAAGCCGGCCGCCGCCGTCGCTGCCGGTCCCACGACCGCCGCGGTCGGCGCCGGCCGTCGCGCCGGCGGCGCCCGCCGGCGGCGCCGGCGACCAGCCGGCGCGGCCAGCCGACGCGAGCCAGAGCCGGGCGTCGTCGCCAGCCTCACCATCGCCACGGCCAACGAGCTGATCTACGACGATGCCGAGCGCCGCGCCCGCTACACCGGCACCGCCCGCATGGTCGGCGACCAGGGCGACCTGCGCGGCGAGCGGCTCGAGCTCTACTTCGACGAGTCGGGACGCGGGCTGTCACGCCTCGAGGGCTTCGACGGCGTGCGCTTCGCGCTGAAGGCGCGGCCGGGCGGCGGCCCGCGCTGGGGCAACGGCGCCCGCCTCACCTATTTCGCCGCCGACGAGCGCTACGTCCTGAGCGGGCCGCGCGCCACCGTGGTGGAGCGCATCGACGCGCAGCAGTGCCGGGAAACCACCGGCCGCACGCTCACGTTCTTCACGTCGACCGACAGTGTCGTCGTCGACAGCGACAACAACAGCCGCACGATGACGCAGACCGGCACGACGTGCGCGGAGCCGACGCCGTAGAGCGTCCCGCCGTAGAATCGTCCCCGATGCCAGTCCTGCGCACGCACGCGCTCACGAAGTCGTACAACGGCCGCACGGTGGTGCGTGGCGTCAGCCTCGAGGTCAGCGCCGGGGAGGTCGTCGGCCTGCTCGGGCCGAACGGCGCCGGCAAGACCACGACGTTCTACATGGTGGTCGGCCTGACGTCGCCCGACTCCGGCCGTGTCGAGCTCGACGGCGCCGACCTGACGCACGACCCGATGTACCTGCGGGCCCGCAAGGGCATCGCCTACCTGCCGCAGGAGCCGTCGATCTTCCGCGGCCTGTCGGTCGAGGACAACATCCTCGCCATCCTCGAGACGCTCGACATCGATCGCGCCACGCGCTTCCGGCGGCTGCGCGACCTGCTGGCCGAGCTCGGGCTCACGCACCTCGCCAAGTCGAAGGCCTACACGCTGTCCGGCGGCGAGCGCCGGCGCGTCGAGATCACCCGGGCGCTGGTGATCGCGCCGCAGTTCATCCTGCTCGACGAGCCGTTCGCCGGCATCGATCCGATCGTCGTCACCGACATCCAGAAGATCATCTTCCACCTCAAGGCCCGCGGCATCGGCGTCCTCATCACGGATCACAACGTGCGCGAGACGCTCGAGATCACCGACCGCGCCCACATCGTCCACGACGGGACGATCTTCCGCAGCGGGACGCCCGCGGAGCTGGCCGCCGACCAGGAGGTGAAGCGGATTTATCTTGGTGCCGATTTCAGATTGGATTAGGGTACTGAGACGGACGGCCCGCGTGGTGCCGTTCGTGCATCAGGGCTATGGCAATCCAGCAGCGGCTGCACACCAAACTCGTTCAGAAGCTCATTCTGACGCCATCGCTGCAGCAGGCCATCAAGCTGCTGCCGATGTCGACGCTGGAGCTCGCCGAGATGCTCAACCAGGAAGTGGTTGAGAACCCGATGCTCGAGGAGACGCCGACCGACGACATCCGCGCCAACGACCAGATCGCCCAGACCGAGCGCGAGGACGGCGCCGGCGAGCCGGCCAAGCCGACGCACCGGTCCCGAGAGCTGGGACGACAAGGATTACGCCTACTTCTTCGGGGATTATCTCGACGACGGCTCGCGCGGCAACCGCGCCCCGGTCGAGGTCAAGGAACTGCCCCCGATCGAGAACACGCTCTCGACCCAGCACTCGCTCGCCGAGCACCTGGACTGGCAGCTGACGATGTCGACGGACGACGAGACGGTCCGCGAGATCGGCGAGGCGATCATCGGCAACCTCGGCGACGACGGCTATCTCATGGCCTCGGTCGACGAGATCGCCGCGATGGGCGACTGGAAGCCAGTCCGACGTCGAGAAGGTGCTGTCGACGATGCAGCACTTCGACCCCGTCGGCGTCGCGGCGCGCGACTTGCAGGAATGCCTGACCCTGCAGCTGCGTCATCTCGGCTTCGCCGACACCCCGGCCGAGCGCATCGTCACCGAGCACCTGCGGCTGCTGCAGAACCACCAGGTCCCCGAGATCGCCCGCCGCCTCGGCATGACGCTCGAGGAGCTCAAGCCGCACGTCGACATCATCCGCAACCTCGACCCGAAGCCCGGCGGCCGGCTCAACCCGTCGCCGTCGCAGTACGTGACCCCCGACATCTTCATCGTCAAGGTCGAGGATCACTTCGAGGTCCTGATGAACGACGACGGGTTGCCGCAGCTGCGCATCAACCCGATCTACAAGCGCCTGATCGACAAGGGCGCCGGCGAGACCAACGACGAGACCCGCGCCTACGTGAAGGACAAGTTCCGATCGGCGCTGTGGCTGCTCAAGTCGGTCGACCAGCGGCAGAAGACCATCTACAAGGTGGCCCGCAGCATCGTCGCCTTCCAGACCGAGTTCCTCGAACACGGCATCGAACATCTCAAGCCCCTCGTGCTGCGCGACGTCGCCAACGACATCGGCATGCACGAGTCGACCGTCAGCCGCGTGGTGAACAACAAGTACATGCACACGCCGCAGGGCGTGTTCGAGATGAAGTACTTCTTCCACAGCGGCATCAGCAGCTCGTACGGGGAGAACGTCTCGTCGGTCACGATCAAGCAGCGCATCAAGAAGATCATCGAGGTCGAGGACGCCAAGCGCCCGCTCAGCGATTCGAAGATCGTGAGCATCCTGCAGAAGGAAGGGCTGGTCCTGGCCCGTCGCACCATCGCCAAGTATCGCGAGGAGCTGCGCATCCCGACATCCAACCAGCGCAAAGTGCTCTACTGAATCCCAGGAGGACGCACACATGCGACTGTCCCTCACCGGCCGTCACATCGACGTGTCGCCGGCCCTCCGCCAGCTCGTGGCGCGCCGCCTGGAGCGTCTCGAGCGGGTGTTCAACGACACGCTCGTGTCGGCCCAGGTCGTGCTCTTCGAAGGAGCGCCACCTCCACCAGGCCGAGCTGATCGTCCACGCGCGCGGCGATCACATGCTGCAGGCCATCGGCGGCGGCGCGACCTGGTCGGTCGCCATCGGCGAAGCCGCCGACAAGGTGTCCCACCAGGCGGCCAAGCTCAAAGGCAAGTGGAAGACCCGCAAGCGCCGCAACGGCGACCGCCGCGAGGTGCGGGCCGGCGGCGGACGTGGTGCGCGTCGCCAACGGCGTCGAGGCGCCGCCGCCGGCCGCGGCGGGTGCCGCCGCGCGTGGCCGCGACACCGTCCGGGTGACGCGCGTCGCCGGCGTCCGCAAGACCCGCTACGCGGTGAAGCCGATGGACCTCGACGACGCGGTGGTGCGCTTCCGGGCCGCCGCCGAGCCGTTCCTGCTCTTCTGGTCGATCGAGACCGAACGCCTGGCGCTGCTGTTCGAGCGGCCCGACGGGCGCCTCGGGCTCATCGATCCGGAGAGCTAGCGCCGCACGCCAGCGCCGCTACGACGTCCGCATGGCCGACGAGACTGCGCGCGTGACCGTCGATGCCGTGGTGCGGGCATCGAACGCCGCCGGTGTCGAACTCGAGGTCCTCGCCGGCCATGCCGGCCTCGACCGCTCGGTCGAGAACCCGTACCCGCAGAAGGCGCGGGCTGGCGCTCGCCGGCTTCGACGCGGCCTTGCAGGCGGGCCGCGTCCTCGTCTTCGGCCAGAGCGAGGTCCGCTTCCTCACCACGCGCCTCGACGCCGCCGACGCGGCACGCGACGATCGCCTCGGTCCTCGAGCCGCGGCAACGCCTGCGTCGTCATCACCAAGAGTCTCGACCCGCCGGACGGCCTCCTCGCGGCCGCCGAGCAGGCCGGCGTGCCGGTGCTGCGGACGTCGCTCTCGACGCCGGTCGCCTTCGCCAAGCTCGGCGCGCTGCTCGACGACCTGCTGGCGCCGCGCACGTCGCGCCACGGCGTGCTGGTCGACGTCCTCGGCCTCGGGGTGCTGATGGTGGGGGAGAGCGGCATCGGCAAGAGCGAGTGCGCGCTCGAGCTGATTCGCCTCGGCCACCGCCTGGTGTCCGACGACGTCGTCGACGTGCGGCGGCGCGGCGGCACCATCGTCATCGGCAGCTGTCCGCCGCTGACGCGCCATCACATGGAACTGCGCGGCATCGGCCTGATCAACGTCCGCGACCTGTTCGGCGTCACCGCCACGCGGACGTCGAAGCGCGTCGAGCTGGTCGTCAAGCTGGAACGCTGGGATCCGTCGCGCGAGTACGAGCGCCTCGGCCTCGACGAGACCTTCGAGAGCATCCTCGGCGTGCCGATCGCGTCGGTGTGCATGCCGGTGGCGCCGGGGCGCAACCTGGCGATCCTCGTCGAGGTTGCGGTCCGCAATCATCTGCTGCGGACGCGCGGCGAGCACGCCGCCCGCCGCCTGGCGGCGCGGCTCGATCAGGCGCTCGCGCTCGACCCCTCGGCAGGCGAGGATCCGGAGGAAGCGGCATGAGCACGCGTCGGACGCCGAAGAAGGCGTCCCGGCCCACGGCGACGAAGACGACCGCGACGACGTCGAAGGCCAGTCCGCGCGGGCGGGGCTCGAGTGCCACCCTGCGCCAAGGCGGCGCCGCGGCCAACCGGGCGCGGCGAGGCCCCGGGCTCGACGACGCACCGTTTCATCGTCCTGACCGGCCTGTCCGGCGCCGGCAAGTCGCAGGCGATGCGCGCCCTCGAAGACCTCGCCTACTTCTGCGTCGACAACCTGCCGATCACGCTGCTGCCGACGTTCGCCGAGCTGACGATGCGGTCGGACACGGAGATCGAGAAGGCGGCGGTCGTCATCGACGTGCGCGAGGGCACGCTGCTCGAGCAGTTCCCGCGCGTGTTCGAGACGCTGCGGGCGATGCCCGGCCTGAAGCCGACGCTGATCTTCCTCGAGGCCAGCGAGGCCGCGCTGGTGCGGCGCTACAGCGAGACGCGCCGGCCGCATCCGCTGGCGCGCCACCGGTCGGCGCTCGAGGGCGTCCGCGAGGAGCGCGCCCGCCTGGGCCCGATCCGGCGGATCGCCGACGAGATCATCGATACGTCCGACATGAACGTGCACGAGCTGCGCGAGGCCTTCATGGCCCGCTCGCTCGGCACGGCGCGCACCGGCGCGCTGTCGGTGACGTTCCTCAGCTTCGGCTTCAAGTACGGGCTGCCGCTCGACGCCGACCTCGTGTTCGACGTGCGCTTCCTGCCCAACCCGCACTTCGTCGCCCGGCTGCGCGAGCGGACCGGGCCGCGATCGGCCGATCGTGCAGTTCCTCGATCGGTTCGAGGACACCGGCGTCTTCCTGCGCAAGGTGACCGACCTGCTGCAGTTCCTGATTCCGCGCTACGCTCGAGAAGGCAAGAGCTACCTGACGGTCGCGATCGGCTGCACCGGCGGCCGGCATCGCTCGGTCGCCATATCCGAAGCGCTGGCCAAGGCGCTCAAGGGGCTCACCGGCGTCCGCCTTCGAGTCCGCCACCGGGACGTCGCCAATGCCTGATTCGCGCCGCGAGGATCCGTCCACCGTGATCGACGCCCCGAAGGGCCCGCTCGTCGGCGTCGTCGTCGTCACCCACGGCCAGCTGGCGACCGAGCTGGTCAACGCCGCCGAGATGATCGTCGGCGAGCTCTCCGGATTCGTCGCCGTGTCGATCGGCTGGCACGACGACGTCGAGACCGCCCGCGAGGCCATCGCCGCGGCGATCGGCCGGGTGGCGCGGCCGGCCGGCGTCATCGTCCTCACCGACATGTTCGGCGGCACGCCCGCCAACCTCGGGCTGCCGTTCCTGGCCGAACAGCAGGTCGAGGTGATCACCGGCGTCAACCTGCCGATGCTGCTGAAGCTGGCCGGCCTGCGTCAGGCGACGAGCCTGCTGCACGCGGCGCAGCAGACGCGCGAGAGCGGGCGCAACGCCATCTGGGTCGCCTCCGACCTGATGCGCGGCGCCGCCCCCAAGGAGACCGCCGTGCCGCCGCCGCTGCCGGGAGAGCCGGGGTGACGAGCCGCGCCGTCGTCATCGGCAACACGCTGGGCCTGCACGCCCGCGCCGCCGCCCGCTTCGTGCGCCTTGCCGGCACGTTCGGCTCGCACGTCAACGTCGACCGGGCCGGGCGCACGATCGACGGCAAGAGCATCATGGGTCTGCTGCTGCTGGCCGCGGCCCGCGGCACCTCCATCACCATCAGCGCCGACGGCCCCGACGAGGATGCCGCGGTCGGCGCCCTCATCGCCCTCGTCGAGCGCGGTTTCGACGAAGAGCCCGCATGTTCCTCATAACCGGCATTGGCGTGGCGCCCGGCATCGCCGAAGGCCGCGCCTTCGTCGTCCGCACCCGCCGGCGTGACGTCCGCTACCTGGTCGCCGCCGACCGCGTCCACGACGAGCTCAGTCCGCCTGACCGAAGCGCAGGGTCGCTCCCGTCGCCAGCTCGAGGGCATCCGCGCCAAGCTCGCCGGCCTGGCCGGCCAGGGCGCCGCCTCGCTCTTCGAGGCGCAGCTCCTGATGATCGACGACGCCATGCTGGTCGGCCGCGCCGCGGCCTTCGTCGGCGACGAGCGGCGCAACGCCGAGTGGGCGCTCCGCGCCGCCGCGGACGAGCTGGTCGCCGTGATCTCCGCCGCCGGCGATCCGTACCTGCGCGAGCGGCACGGCGACGTGCGCGACGTGGTCGAGCGGCTCGTCGGCAACCTGCGCTGGGAGTCGCGCGGCGTCGTCGTCCCGGAAGGCTCGGAGCCGTGGGTGCTGGTGGCCGACGAGCTGGCGCCGTCGACGGTGGCGCAGGTGGACTGGTCGCGGGCCGCCGGCTTCGTCACCGAAGGCGGCAGCTGGGCGTCGCACACCGCGATCCTGGCCCGCTCGCTCGGCGTCCCCGCGGTCGTCGGCGTCGCCCGGGCCACCACGGCCATTCCGCCCGGCGCCTCGGTCGATCTCGACGGCACGACAGGGCGAGTGCCTGATCAACGGCGACGCGTCGTCGCGGGCCGACTGGCACCGCCGTACGGCCGACGCCGCGCCGATCGTCCGCTGGGAGCGGCCGACCGGCGGCAACTTCGGCCCGGTGCGGACGCTGGACGGCGTCGACATCCGGCTCGACGCCAACCTGGAGCGGCCGGACGAGCTCGACGACGTGCTGGCCAGCGGCGCCACGCACATCGGCCTGTTCCGTTCGGAGAGCCTGCTGACGCCCGACGGCCGCGCCCCGGACGAGGCCTCGCAGACGGCGATCTACCGGCGCATCCTGGCGTCGACGCCGGGCGAGGTGACGATCAGGACCTTCGACGCCGAGCCCGAGCCGGGCGGCCGCCATCTCGGCCTGCGGATGCTGCAGGTCGACGCGGCCCGCCAGGCCCAGTTCGAGGAGCAGATCCGCGCCCTGCTGGCGTCGGCCAGCGCCGGTCGGCTGCGCATCCTGCTGCCGTTCGTCACCGACGTCGACGATCTGCGCTTCGCCCGGGCCATCGTCGCCCGGGTCGCCGAGGCCCTGCGCCACGCCGGCGTCGAGGTGCCGACGGTGCCGCTCGGGGCGATGGTCGAAGTGCCGTCGGCGGCGCTTGACGGCCGATCGCCTGGCTCGCGAGGCCGACTTCCTCAGCGTCGGCACCAACGACCTGGCCGCGCTGACCCTGGCCGTCGGCCGTGACGACGCCTGGGCGGCCCGCTTCTACGATCCGCTGCATCCGTCGATGCTGCGGCTGCTGCGCTTCGTCGCCCGCGCCGGGCTGCGCACGCACGCGCGGGTGTCGGTCTGCGGCGAGATGGCGGCCGAGCCGCGGGCCCTGGCCGTGCTGATCGGGCTCGGCCTCCGCGAGTTCAGCATGGCGCCGGCGGCCCAGGCGGCCGCCCGGCAGCTGGCCGGCGGCATCGCCCTGCCCGACGCGCGCCGGCTGGCCCGCGAGGCGTTCCGGCCGGACGAGCAGACCGAGCGTCGCCTGGCCGACGCGATCCGCGACATCATGGAGATTCGCGCCGCCCGCTGATCGGGCGGCCGCGCGGCGGGCCGAGCGCCCGCCGCGTGTGAGGACAGAGGAGAGACTTTCGTGGCCGACATCGCCAATCCGACCCGCGTCGACAAGCCCTGGGGCTATGAACTGCACTGGGCCAAGACCGATCGCTACGTCGGCAAGCTGATTCACGTGAACAAGGGACACGCGCTCAGCCTGCAGTACCACGTCAAGAAGGACGAGACGATCTACCTGCACGCCGGCCTGATGCTGTTCGAGATCGGCGAGGGCGAGAAGCTCGTGCAAGCGCGAGATGCGCCCCGGCGATCGCGTCCACGTCGTGCCGCCGACCGTCCACCGCATGACCGCGCTCGAGGACTGCGACATCTTCGAGGTGTCGACGCCCGAGCTCGACGATGTCGTCCGGCTCGAGGATCGCTACGGGCGGAGCGGGACGTCGAAGGCGTAGGTCGAGACGTAACGGTCAGACCTGCTAAACTTTGACGTTTCTCACGGGTAAGGGTCGGACGGGAAGAGGGTGGCCAGCTTGGGCGTCGAGGCGCCCGCCCGGCAAGGCGCGAGGAGCGCGCATACCGGGCGTATGCAAGCGACGAGCAACGCCGTCCGGCCGGATGCATCGGCGGCCTAGCTGGCCACCCTCTTCCCGTCCGAGCCCTGAGGGGTCGCGCGCGAAAGGACTGACAGGATGGCGAGCGGTAGTGTCAACAAGGTGATTCTGGTCGGCAACCTCGGACGGGATGCCGAGCTGCGGGCCACGCCGGGCGGGCTCGAGGTGATCAGCTTCAGCGTCGCCACGACGGAGCGCAAGCGGGACAAAGAAACCAACCAGTGGACCGACCAGGTCGAGTGGCATCGCGTGAAGATGTTCCGTGACACGCAGAAGAGCCGCAGCACGGTGCACGAGTACCTGAAGAAGGGCCAGAAGGTCTACGTCGAGGGCCGGCTGCAGACGCGCAGCTGGGACGACAAGGACGGCCAGAAGAAGTACTCGACCGAGATCATCTCGGATCGCATCGAACTGCTCGGCCGCAAGGAAGGTGGCGGGTCGGGCGGCGGTGGCGGGCGCGATCGGGATGACGAGGACGGCGGCTACCAGGGCGGCGGCTACGGCGGCGGCCCGAGTGGCGGCGGTCCGCAGCACGAGGCGCCGGACGACGACGTCCCGTTCTGAGTGCGTGCGAGGTTCCCTCGGAACCTCGCCGAGCGGTGGATGGACGGCCGCGCCTTCGGGCGCGGCCGTTTCCATGTACGCCCGCGCGCCAGCCGTCTCGCGTCGGCTGCCGACAGTCGGCTAGCGCCCCAGACTAGCGACGAGGACGGGCGTCGAGCAGCTGCTTGGCGAGGCGGCTCGATTCCGAGTTCGGGAACTGCTTGATCGTCGTCTCGAACATCTCCCGGGCCCGATCGGGCTGGTTCAGCGTGTTGTAGATGACGCCGCGCTTGTAGTACGAGTCGGCCGCGCGGTTGCTCTGCGGGTAGTCGGCGGCCACCTTCTCGTAGGCGGCCAGCGCCTCGCGCATCTTGCCGTCGAGCTGATACGCCTCGCCGATGTAGAACTGCGCGTCGTCCGCCTGCTCCGAGCGCGGGAACGCGCGCATGTAGGTCTCGAACCCCTGGATGGCGAGCGGCCACTGCCCGGCGGCGTAGTCCGAGAACGCCATGTCCCACAGGCGTCCGGGCGACATGCCGGCGGTCGGATTCGGCGGCGGCGCGGCGCGACACGGGTGCGGCCGTCGACGTGCCGCCGGCGGGTGGCGTCGTCGTGGCGCCGGTGGGCGAGCCTGGCGTCGCCGACGTCGGCGGCGCGTTCGGATCGACCGCCGCGCCGGGCGGCGGCATCTGCGGGATCGAATTGCGCAGCGCGTCGACCTCCTGCGCCAGCGAGCCGAGCCGGACGTGCGTGTCGTCGATCTTCTCGCGGACGACGCGCAGCTCGCCGGACAGGCCCTCGACCAGCAGCCGCGAGTCGGCGGTGGTCTTGCGGCTGGTGGCGGCCTGCTCGTCGAGCTTGGTGGTGACGGTCTTGAGCGCGTCGACGAGCGTGCCGATCGACTGCTGCAGCTGGGCGTTCTGCTCCTGCAGCATCCGGATCTCGGCCATCATCTGCTGGTGCTCTTTGTTGGCCGCGATCGCGGGCGCCGCCGCGGCCAGCGATCAGCCCGGCGCCGGCGACGAACGGCGCGACGTGGCGCGCGATGAAGGATCCGACTGGCATTTCTGACCTCGTGTCTGGCGGCCGACCGTCCCGACAGTCTACTTGGCGGTGACGACGAAGTTGGCGCGGCGGTTGCGCGACCAGGCCGACTCGCTGTGGCCGGGATCGAACGGGAACTCCTTGCCGTAGCTGACGGTGCGGAGCCGCTCGGCGGCGACGCCGAGCGAGACGAGATACTGCCGCACCGACAGGGCGCGCCGCTCGCCGAGCGCGAGGTTGTACTCGGCGGTGCCGCGCTCGTCGCAGTGTCCCTCGATCGACACGACCCACGTCGGGTACAGCTTCATCGTCTCGGCGTTCTTGGTCAGCACCGCCTGGCCTTCGCTGCTCATCTCGGCGCTGTCGAACTCGAAGAACACCGGCTGCAGGACGCCCTTCTTGTTGATGTCGTCGAGCGACCCCATGTCGGCGCTCGACACGGTCGGCTCCGGCGGCACCGAGACCGGCGGGGCTTCGGCCACCGGTTCGGGCGGCGCCGGCGGACGACCGGCGTTCATGTCGCTGTCGGGCGGCGGCGGCGTCGGCCGGGCGACGGGGGGGCGGTTCTTCTTGCACGCGCTGCCGGCGCCGCCGGCGGCGAGGGCGAGGGCGAGGAAGAGGATGGTGAAGCGATGGCGTGGCATGGGCGTGTGCGTCTCCGTGGCGGCTGCGACTAGCGCGACCAGTTCGGTGTGAAGTTGTTGCCTTCCTTCGTCACCTGCTTCAACCCGTTGCCGTCGCGGCCGACGACGAAGATCTGCTGGTTGCCGAGGCGGGTCGAGGCGAAGGCGAGGTGACGGCCGGTCGGCGAGAAGGCCGGGCTCTCGTTGGAGCCTTCGCCGTGGGTGAGCAGGCGGGACGCCCTGCTCGTGCACGTCGTAGATCTTGATGTCGAAGCCCGGTCCCGAACGGGCCGCGTAGGCGATTTCGTTGAACGGCGACGGCGACCACGTGGCGCGGTCGGCCCAGCTCTCGTCGGTGGTGATGCGCTGCGGCTGGCCGAGTCCGTCCGCGTCCACGATGTAGATCTGCGGCGAGCCCGACCGATCCGAGGTGAAGGCGATCTGGTTGCCGGCCGGCGACCACGTCGGCGTCGCGTCGATCGCCCGGGTGCCGGGTGATGCGCCGCAGGTTGCCGCCGCCGGCGTCCATCACGTAGATCTCCTGGTTGCCGTCGCGGTTGGTCATGAACGCGATCTTGGTGCCGTCGGGCGACCACGCCGGCAGGAAATTGTGGATGCGGTCGGTGCCGTTGGCCGGCGACTGCGGCGGCGTGCCCTCGTAGATCCGCTGGACGTAGATGTCGGGGAAGTTGGCCCGGCGGTACGACGTGTAGGCGATCGCCCGGCCGTCGCTCGACCACACCGGGTTGATGTTGAGCGAGCGGTTCACCGTGATGCGGCGCGGGTTGGCGCCGTCGTAGTCGGCGATGTAGATCTCCTTGATCCGGCGATCGTAGACCGTGCCCTTCATCCGCTCGCCGTCGCGATCGGACGAGAACGTGAGCCTGGTCCGCGCCACGCCGGTCAGGTTGCGCTGCTGCTTGTGGATCTCGTCGGCGATGGTGTGCGCGAAGATCGCGCGGGTTGGCCGCGGTGCCGCTGTATTCCTTCGAGAACGCCGCGGTCTGGCCGGCGACGTTGAACAGGCGCACCTGCACGACGACGGCGGTGCCGGTCTTGCGCACCGTGCCGATGCACCAGGCCCTCGGCGCCCAGCTCGCGCCAGCGATCGAAGGGCACGGCATCGATCGACGCCGGCACCGGGATCGACGCATAGGTGTCGCGCGGGATCATGTCGAACTCGCGCTCGAAGTTCGAGGTCGTCCCACAGCACCTGGCCGATGGTGGCGGCGATCGCCTTGCGTCTCGGCGTCGGGCGTCGCGGCGAGGAAGTCGGGCACGGCGAGCGTGGGCTTGCCGCCCGCGTCGCCGGTGATCGTCGCCGATGCCTTCGGCGACTGCTGCTGCCGCCGGCGGCGCCGGCGGCGGGCGGCTGCTGCGCGGCAGCCGGCGATGCCGCCAGCGACGCCAGCGCGAGCGCGGCGACGGCAGCAGGCTGACGGCCGGTCGGAGAAAGGATCGATTCGTCATCGTCAGCGAATGTACTCGAATGTCAGGTTCATCGCGTAAGTCGGAGTGCGGATAGCACGCCGGCAGCGGCGGAATCGCACGCGTCAGGATGACGGCGCGCTGCGCGCCGATGTCGAGGCGCGTAGTAGCCGCTCGACTGCCGCGACGGTGATGTCGGTCGAGCGTTCCGTCGCGCTGGATCACGAACCGGATGATCGGCTTGCGCGGCGACGTCCGTGCTCGCGGTTCCAGTTGCGGTAGATCAACGAGACCATCTGGCCGAGGTACTGCGGATCGCAGAAGTTGACGCTGGCCCTGATCTGGCCGCCGGTCCGGCGCCGCCGGTCGACAGGCCGCCTTCGTTCGACGTCGAGCCGGTCTCCACGCGCGACTGGCCGGCGCGAACTGTCTCGCCGGTCGTCGGCGGCGCCTGGCTGCGTCGACGGTCGACGCCTGCTTCGCCGGTCGGCTTCGGCGGCGTCGGCTTGGTGGTCGTTCTCGACCATCTCCGGCGTCTTCGCGGCCGGCGGCCGGACGGGCTCGGCTTCGGCAGCTCCGGCTTCGGCTCGGCCTGCTGCACGGCCGCCCCGACAAGCGCGCTCATGCCGCCCGTGACCGGGCCCGGCGCGCCGGGCCGAGGCTGATCTCCATCATCGACTTCCGGCGGCTTCGATGCCGGCGCCAGCAGCCACGGCGCCGACGACGAGCGCGACGATCGCCACCACGTGCCCGACGCCGACACCATCATCATCCTGCGCAGGCCCTCGGGCTCCTGCGCGCGGGCGACGATCGTGCTCGAGACGAGGTCGGAGGTCATGGCCATGGGTGGACGTCAGCGTCACTGCCGCGTGCCGGCGGACTGCGAGACGATGCCGACCTTCTCGACGCCGCCGGCCTTCAGCCGATCCATCACGTTCATCACCTGCTGCATCGTCACCTGGCCGTCGCTGCGCAGGAACACCTGCTTGTCGTCGCGCGTGCTCGATCCGCTGCCGGATGCGTTCGGCCAGCACCTCGAGCCGGACCGACTCGTTGCCGAGCTGCACCAGGCCGTTGCGCGCGAACGTGACCGGCACCGTGACGTAGATCGGATCGCTCTGCGGCGGCATCGCCGGCGGCGCGGCGCTGCTGCGGCAGGTTGACGTTCAGCCCCTGCTGCATCATCGGCGCCGCCACCATGAAGATGATGAGCAGCACCAGCATCACGTCGACCAGCGGGACGACGTTGATCTCGGAGAGAGCGGTCGTCACCTGCGGCCGCCGCCGTCGACCGGCGCCGCCGTGTCCCGAGGCGCCCGCGGCCACTCACCTTGGGCATGCGGCGCTCCCTCACCTGAAGTTGCGCTCGGCGATGGTCAGGAACTCCATGGAGAAGTCGTCCATCGCCGTCGCGAACTGCTTCACCTGGTCGGTGAAGTGATTGTAGAAATAGACCGCCGGGATGGCCGCGAACAGGCCGACCGCGGTCGCGATCAGCGCCTCGGCGATGTCGGGCGCGACCACGGCCAGGCTCGTCGATCCGCTGGCCGCCGATCTGCTGGAAGGCCGTCATGATGCCCCACACGGTCCCGAACAGCCCGATGTACGGCGTCACGCTCGCGGTCGTCGCCAGGAAGGTGAGCCGCTTCTCGAGCCGCGACAACTTCGGTGCCCGCCGCCCGCAGCAGCGCCCGGTCGAGCGCGTCGAGGCTCTTCAGGGTCGGACGGGGAGCGGCAGCCGGCCGGCCGGCCCTCGGCCGGCGCAGCCGCTGCCGCGGCGGGAGCCGACTTCAGCTGGGCGGTCAGCTCGGCGTAGCCGGCCTGGAAGATGCCGACCAGCGGGCTGTCCGCCAGGTTCCGGCACACAGCCTGCACTTCCGAGAACTTGCTGCTGCGCCGGAAGATGTCGAGGAAGCTCGACGTCTGGCGCCGGGCTTTCTGGAACTGCCAGGTCTTGTAAAGAACGATGCCCCAGGAGGTCAGCGGAAAAAATGAGCAGAATCAGCAGGACGCCCTTGGAAAGCGGGGAGGCGCGCAGGAGCAGCGACACGAGGTCGCCTTCTGCGCCTCCGCCAACCGGCGGGGCACCTTGGCCCTGGAGCAACGCCAGGACCATGAGGGCACACGGCAACGAAACCTCCAACCCATGCAAGGTGCGCCGCTGGGACAGCGCGACGGGGCAGCCTAGCACGCAGGCGAATGGCTGTCAAACCTATGATACGATGGCAGTTCTCGCTCAGATACCCCTCCCAGCCGCCGTCGACGGAGCCTGCCGCCCGTGATCCGTTTCCTGAGCGTCCAGCGCCTGGCTGTCATCGACCAGCTCGAGCTCGAGCTCGGTCACGGCATGAGCGTCCTCACCGGTGAGACCGGCGCCGGCAAGTCGATCCTCGTCGAGGCCGTCGGCCTCCTCCTCGGCGGTCGGGCATCGGCCGACCTCGTGCGCTCTGGCGAAGAAACAGCGATAGTCCAGGCCATCCTCGACACGCCGTCGGGCAAGGAGCTGATCGTCAGACGTGAAGTCTCGGCACAAGGTCGGAGCCGGGCCTTCCTCGACGGCCAGCTCGTCACGACGGCGGCGCTCCGCGAGGCAGTCGGTTCCCTGATCGATCTGCACGGGCAGCACGAGCATCAGGCGTTGCTCGATCCTGCGATGCAGCTCGCGCTGCTCGATCGCTACGCCGGACTCGACGCCGATCGGTCGGCGCTCGCCGTAGCTCATGCCCGCCTCGTCACCAGCCGCGAGGCGCTGGCGCGATTCGAGGCGTCACGGCGGACGCGGGCGGAGCGGCTCGACATGCTCGAGTTCCAGCGACACGAGATCGACAAGGTGTCGCCGCAGGCCGGTGAGGACGACGCGCTCGACGCCGAGAAAGTCGTCGTTGCCAATGCCGAGAAACTGGCGCGTCTGGCCAGCGAGGCCTACGGTGCGCTCTACGACGACGACCACGCCGCGATGACCAGCCTGGCCGTGGTCTGGAAGCGGTTGGGCGAGCTGGCCGCCCTCGATCCCCGCTTCCAGCCCATCCTGGAAGCCCGGGCCTCGGTGATGGCGCCGCTCGACGACGCGGCCCGGACGCTGCGCGACTACGCCGACTCGATCGATCGCTCGCCCGAGCGGCTGCAGGCGATCGAGGATCGGCTGGCGGCGCTGGCCCGCCTGAAGCGGCGCTACGGACCGGCGCTCGACGACGTGATCGCCAAGGCGCGCGACATCGCCGACGAGCTCGGTCTGCTCGGCGCCGGCGACGACGCTGGCGCCGTCCTCGAGCAGGATGCGACCGCGGCGCGGAACGCCTACCGGCGCGCCGCCGACGCCATCGCGTCCGCCCGGCGCGCGGCGGCGCCGCGGCTGGCCACGGCGCTCGAGAAGGCGCTCGCCGAACTGGCCATGGCCGGCACCCGCTGCCAGTTGGCGCTGCACGCGATCGAGGCGGAAGGCGAGTGGGGCCCGACCGGCGCCGACCGTCTCGACCTGCTCCTGTCGCCGAACGTCGGCGAGGATCTCCGCCCCCTCGGCCGCATCGCCTCCGGCGGCGAGCTGTCGCGGGTGATGCTGGCGATGAAGTCGCTGGCCTCGACGGACGTCCCCGGCAAGACGCTGATCTTCGACGAGGTGGACGCCGGCATCGGCGGGGCGGTGGCGGACGTGGTCGGCGCCCGCCTGCACGCGCTCTCGTCCGGCTGCCAGGTGCTGTGCATCACCCACCTGCCCCAGGTCGCCGCCTTCGGCGACGAGCACTACCGGGTGTCCAAGAAGGCCGCCGACGGCCGCACCGTCACGCGCGTCGAGCGGCTCGACGAGGACGCCAGGGAGACCGAGGTGGCCCGTATGATGGGAGGGCAGGCGGTGTCGGCCGGCGTCCGCGCCGGGGCCCGCGATCTGCTGGCCGCCCAGGCGAGGCGAAAGGCGAAAGTCGGCCAGAAGGCGAAAGGCGAAAGTCGTCGAATCTAGGCGGTTTCGCCCTGGTTCGGCGGTTCCGGGGAACTCCATGACCGATGCGAAGCGCACCTACGTCGTCGAGACGTACGGCTGCCAGATGAACGTCCACGATTCCGAGCGCATCGCCGGGCTGCTCGAGGCCGACGGCTACGCGCCGGCGGCGACGCCGGAGACGGCCGATGTCGTGGTCGTCAATACCTGCAGCGTGCGGGAGCGCGCCGAAGAGAAGCTGTTCACCCGCCTGGGTGAGATTCGGGCCGCGGCGGCCGAGACGGGCCACCGGCCCATCGTCGCCGTCGCCGGCTGCGTGGCGCAGCAGGAAGGCGCCGCGATCCTGAAGCGGTCGAAGCTGGTCGACGTCGTGGTCGGCACGCAGGCGGTCAAGCAGCTCCCGTCGCTCGTGGCGCGAGCCGCGGCCGGCAGCCGCGCGCCGCTGCTCGATCTCCACCCGCACGAGGACGTCTCGTTCCCGTTCGGGCTGACCCGCCGCGACGACCCGGTCCGTGCCTACGTGACCATCATCGAGGGCTGCAACGAGTTCTGCTCGTTCTGCGTCGTGCCGTACACCCGCGGTCACGAACGCATGCGTCCGGCAGCGGAGATCCTCGCCGAGGTGCGCCACGCCGCCGCCACCGGGCATCGCGAGCTGCACGCTGCTCGGGCAGATCGTCAACCACTATCAGGCGCCGGATCGCGCCGGCGTGGACTTCGCCGCGCTTCTCGAACTGGTGCACGACGTCGAAGGGCTGGAACGCATCCGCTTCGCCAGCCCGCACCCGCGGCATTTCTCCGACCGCACCATCGCCGCCGATGCGCGACCTCCCGAAAGTCTGCAAGCACCTTCACATGCCGGTCCAGTCCGGTGCCGACGCCGATCCTCACGCAGATGCGTCGACGCTATTCGCGCGAGCACTATCTCGATCTGGTCGCCTCGATCCGCGAGACGATTCCCGGCGTCGCGCTGTCCACCGACATGATCGTGGGCTTTCCGGGCGAGACCGACGCGCACTTCGAGGACTCGCATGTCCCTCGCCGCAGCGGTGCGGTTTCACAGCATGTACTCGTTCAAGTATTCGCCGCGGCCGCGGACGCTGGCCGGCCAGCGCTACGTCGACGACGTCACCGAGCCGGAGAAGACGCGACGGATCGTCGCGCTGCAGCAGCTGCAGCGGACCATCCAGGGCGAGATTTTCGACGCCATGGTGGGGAAGTCCTACGACGTCCTGATCGACGGCCCGAGCCGGCGGCGCCCCGACGAATGGGCGGGCCGGACCGACGGCAACACGATCGTCAACATCGCCTGGGCGGCGGAGGGCGATCGCCCGTCCAACCCGCTCGGGCAGACCGTCCGGGTCCGCGTCACCGAGGCCGGCCCGAACACGCTCAAGGGGGTGCCATGCTGATCGAGATGGCCATCAAGGGACTGATGATCGACCAGGTCACGAGCACGCCCATCATCGTCCTGCGCGACAAGGACGCGACGCGCGTGCTGGAAATCTGGGTCGGCGTCTTCGAGGCCAACGCCATCGCCGTGCAGATCGAGAACACGGCGTCGCCGCGGCCGATGACGCACGACCTGCTGCGGAACGTCATCGAGGATCTGCAGGGCCGGGTCGAACGCGTCGTGATCTCCGACGTGAAGGAGGGCACCTACTACGCGATCATCCACCTGAGCGTCCGCGGCGACGCCGTCGCGATCGACGCCCGGCCGAGCGACGCCATCGCGCTGGCGCTGCGCGCCAAGGCGCCCATCTTCGCGGAGGAGCACGTCATCGAACAGGCCAAGCAGGCCGAGCCGGCGGCGTCGGAGGGGGAGACCGAGCGCCTCCAGAAGTGGCTCGAGAGCCTCGATCCGGACGACATGGGCAAGTACAAGATGTAGCGGATTGGCAGGCCGGAGCTCCCAGCCCGGCCACAAAATCCGCGGTATTTCGCGGATTGGCAAGTTCTCCTTGGCGCTGGCGGCGGCGGTGCTTACAATCCGCGTCGCCTATGATCGTCTCGATCGCGAACCAGAAGGGCGGCGTCGGCAAGACGACCACGGCCATCAACCTGGCCGCCGCTCTCGCCCTCCGGGGCAAGCCCACCCTCCTGATCGACCTCGACCCCCAGGGCAACAGCTCCCTCACGTTCGTCGATCCGCGGACGCTGACGCGGACCGTCTTCGACGCCTTCGTCGAGCCGAACTGCGGCCTGAAGGACGTCATCGTGCCCACCGCGCATCCGCACCTGCTCGCTGGCGCCGGCCCGCATCAGCCTGGCCAAGCTCGAGGCAAAACTGGTGGGGGAGCTGGACGCGCATTTTCGACTGAAGGATCGCCTGGAGGCGATGCGCCGGCGAGTTCGAGTACGTGGTCATCGACTGCCCGCCGACGCTGGGTCTGCTGACGGTCAACGCGCTCGTCGCCTCGAGCCATCTCCTGATTCCGATTCAGTCGTCCTACTTCGCCCTGGAAGGCACCGACGATCTGCTCGAGACCGTCGACAAGGTGCGCGCCCGCGCCAATCCCGGCCCTCCAGATTGTCGGCGTCGTCATCACCATGCACGACCGGCGAACGGCGCTCGGCAAGGACATCAAGCAGCAGATTCACAAGGTGTTCGGTCCCAAGGTGTTCAAGACCTTCATCAGCAAGAGCGTGCGGCTCGAGGAGAGCCCCGCCTACAAGGAATCGATCTTCAGCTTTGCTCCCGAGTCATCGGGCGCGACCGAGTACTACAGCCTGTCCGAGGAGGTCATCGAACGTGTCTAGACGAGGCTTGCCAACCACCGTCCGCATGCGCCACGACGAGCACTACGTGGAAGCTCTCGCGGCGTCGGCTTCGTCGCCCATCGGTCGACTGCTGCCCATCGACCAGCTCGATCCGAATCCGAACCAGCCGCGCCAGGTCATGGGCGACCTGTCTGAGCTCGTGGCTTCGATCGCCGAGAAGGGCATCATCGAGCCGATCATCGTCCGGCGCCGTCAGGACCGATTCCAGATCATCGCCGGTGAGCGTCGCTACCAGGCGGCCGTTCAGGCCGGCCTGGCGCGAAGTGCCGGCCATCATCCGGGACATCGACGACGACGAGGTCACCGAGATCGCGCTGATCGAAAATCTGCAGCGCAAGGACCTGACGCCGTTCGAAGAGGCCGAGGCGCTCGGGCAGTTGAGCGAACGCGCTGGACTGACCCACGACCAGATTGCCAAGCGGCTTGGAAAGTCCCGGACGGCCGTTACGGAGACGCTGACCCTCAACCAGATGCCTGAGGATGTCAGAAATCTTTGTCGGCTCGCCGACATTCACTCCAAGTCGTTGCTTCTACAGATAGTTAGGCAATCAGACCACGAGAAAATGGTCGCCCTCATCGAACGGGCGTCCAGGCAGGCGTCTGGCGAGCAGCCGGTGACGCGCGAAGCCCTTCGCGCGGGCAAGAAGAAGGCGGGTCGGCCCAAGGCCTTCGTCTTCCAGTACAAGGCGCCCACCAAGGCCTTCAGTCTCAAGCTGAATTTCCGCAAGTCCGACGTCCCGAAGGACGAGGTCATCTCGGCCCTCGAGGCGATCATCACGGACCTCCGCGCCGAGGCCTGACGCGTGCGAGACCGGGCTCCGATGGAGCCCGGTACCGACGGCCATCCGGCTCGGTTGGCGTTGGCCAAGCGCGTCGGCCGTCTGGCGCGCCAGACCGTAGGTTCGACTGTCGCCAATCGAGCGACGTCGAACCGCAAGTCGCGCAGCATTCGCCGGGCGCATGACCAAAGCCGCGGCGCCTGACCATCGGACAGCTGGCACCCAGAGTGGTGAAGCCAGCCGCGCAGAAGGCGAAACACCATCGCGGGCGTGCGGACGGCACGCCGGACCGTCGACCCAGTAGGCTGGAAGCCGGGCCGGGCTTCCAGACATCTGCTAGTCGCGCAATAGTTAACATAATATGTCTTATCGGACTCTAGTGGTAATTCGTAGGAAAAGCCCCTGTTGATGCTTTGTTGACGCGAATTTCCGGCTAATGCCCGAGCCGCCGGCTCCGGCGGCCGATCGGAACTCGCCCGCCCGGACGCTGGTAAGCTGTGACGGCACACGATGTTGCGCATCCTGGACCGCTACGTCATCCGTGAAGTCGCTGGCGCCGTTCGCGCTGGCGCTGGCGCTGTTCACCTTCATCCTGCTCGTCGACCCGCTGATGAAGGAGGCGCAGCGCCTCATCGAGAAAGGCGTCGGCGCGGTCACGATCCTGCGGATCCTGGCGACGCTGATGCCGCAGGCGCTCGGCGTCACCATCCCGGTCTCGCTGCTGGTCGGCCTGCTGATCGGCCTCGGCCGGCTGTCGGCCGACCGCGAGGCGGTCGCCCTCCAGGCCTGCGGCGTCAGCCTGACCCGGCTGCTGCGGCCGGTCGCGGCCGTGCTCGCTGGCGGCCTGCCTGGTGACCGGCTACGTGATGATCTGGGCGATGCCGGCCGGCAACAAGCACTACCAGGCGCTGCTGGCCGAGGTCGTCGCCGCCCGCATCGCGACCGAGATCAAGCCGCGGGTCTTCTTCGAGGACTTCCCGAACCTGACGTTCTACTCCCGCGACGTCGCCAGCGACGGCGCCGGCTGGCGGGACGTCTTCGTCGCCGACCGGCGGAACGCCGACCGGCCGCAGTTCCTGGTCGCGGCCCGCGGCCGGCTCGATCATCGACGAGAAGGCCGCGGACGGTCGACCTGACGCTGTGGGACGGCAGCTCAGCACCGGGCCGACCCGAAGGACCCGGCCAAGTACGAGGTCCAGCGGTTCACCACCCAGACCGTCAAGCTCGACGCCAACGACGTGTTCCCGAAGACCGATGTCCTGCACGGCGCGCCCGAGATGACCATCGCCGAGCTCCGGGCCGAGATTGCCAAGAAGGAGCGCGCAGAACCAGTCGCCGCACAACGAGGTGATGTACCTCCACCAGAAGTTCGCCTTCCCGGTGGCCTGCCTGGTCTTCGGCCTGCTGGCGCTGAGCCTCGGGCGTCTCGAACAGCAAGGACAGCAAGCACGCCAGCTTCGTGGTCGGGCTGGCGGTCGTCTTCGTCTTCTACGCCCTGATGATGATCGGCTCGTCGCTGACCAAGGCGCACGTGTTCCCGGCCAGCCTGGCCCGCTGGCTGCCGAACATCGTGCTCGGGCTCGCCGGTGTCGCGCTGCTGGTCTACCGGCACCGGCACGCCGACGCCGGCGTCCAGATCAACCTGCCGACGCCGGCGGCGATCCGGGCGCGATCGAGCGCCGGCTCCCCTGGCGGCGCGTCGCCAGCCCGGCCGTCGAGGCGTCGGCAGCGGCGGCGCGCGAGGCCGAGGCCGGAGCCGCGAACCCGGCGACGGCCGTCGGCGCGGCGCCAAGGCGGCGAAGGTCGTCGTCGTCCTTCGCGTGCCGCGCGGCGTGGCCGAGCTGGTGCGACTGCCCCGTCCGACGCTCCTCGACGCCTACGTCGGCAAGGCCTACCTGCGGGTGCTGCGTGCTGGCCTTCGCCGGCATGCTCGGCATCTTCTACATCGGGTCGTTCATCGACTGGTCCGACAATCTCTTCAAGGGCCAGGCGACCGCGGCCCAGCTGGCGCAGTTCCTGTGGTACTCGACGCCGCAGTTCGTCTACTACGTGCTGCCGCTCTCGGCCCTGGTCGGGACGCTGGTGACCATCGGCCTCCTGACGAAGTCGAGCGAGCTGATCGTCATGCGCGCCTGCGGCGTCAGCCTCTACCGGACGGCGCTGCCGCTGCTGGTCCTCGGGCTTGCTCTGGAGCGGCCTGCTCTTCGGTCTCGAGGAGTCGTTCCTCGCCGCCTCGAACCGCAAGGCGGCCGAGCTCAAGCACCTGATGCGCGGCGGGCAGCCGCGGACCTTCGACGTGCTGGCGCGGCAATGGGTGGCGGGCCGCGACGGCCGCATCTATCACTACACCTATTTCGATCCTCGCGCCCGGACCCTGAGCGGTCTCGAGGTCTACCGGTTCATCGACAAGCCCTGGGGCCTGAGCGAGACGATGTCGGTGCGGTCGGCGTCGTACCAGGCCGCCGACTCGACGTGGCTCGCCGACCAGGGCTGGACGCGGCGCTTCACCAACGACGTCGTCGCCGAATACACGCCCATCGCCGCAGCGGCCGCTGGTCTTCGAGGCGGCGTCGTACTTCGGGACGGAGCAGCCGGACGCCGATCGCCTCAGCTTCACCAACCTGCGCCGCTACATCGCCGCGCTGCGGGTCAGCGGCTTCGACGTCGTCCCGTATCGCGTCGCCCTGCACCGGAAGATCGCCTTCCCGTTCGTCGCCCTGGTGATGACGCTGATCGCGATCCCGTTCGCGGTGACCACCGGCCGGCGCGGCGCGCTGTTCGGCATCGGCCTGGGGCTGCTGCTGGCGATCTCGTACTGGGGCCTGTCGGCGGTGTTCGGCGCGATCGGGGGAGCCGGACTGCTCTCTCCCCCGCTCGCCGCCTGGGCGCCGAACGTCCTCTTCGTGTCGGCGGCCAGCTACCTGCTGCTGACCGTCCGCACCTGATCGCGTGACGCCGTCGCGCTGTGTCCCGAATCAGAAGTTCGGTGCCGAGATTCCGGCGCGGCGCCGGATCGCAAGGCGCGAAGAGCGAGTGTATCGGGATACGCGAGCGATGAGCGACGCCGCGAGGCGGGATGCCCCGCCCGGAATATTCAGCGAACTTCTGATTCGGGACACTATCGGCGGACCGACCAGGTCAGAACGTCCTGCATGAACAGGCGGCTGTCCTAGCCCCAGTAGACCGTGTTGCGGGCGTCGCGGCGGCCCGGTCAGCCGCGTGCCTTCCGGTGTTGCCAGCCGGCCCGTACGCAGCACGAGGCGGCCCCCGCGGTGGGAGAGCCGCCTCGTGGACGACGGCGCGCGCGATCGCGCGCTTACGCCTTGGCGGACGCCGTCGCGCCGGCCTTCAGGGCGGCGGCCTTGTCCTTCTTCTCCCAGGTGAAGCCGGCATCCTCGCGGCCGAAGTGGCCGAAGGCGGCGGTCTTCTTGTAGATCGGCTTGCGCAGGTCGAGCTCCTCGATGATGCCCTTCGGCGTCAGCTTGAAGTTCTCGCGGACCAGCGCCGACAGCACGTCCTCCGACACCTTGCCGGTGTCGTGCGTGTCGACCAGGACCGACACCGGCTCGGCGACGCCGATGGCGTAGGCGAGCTGCACGGTGCAGCGGTCGGCGAGATCGGCGGCGACGACGTTCTTGGCGATGTAGCGCGCCATGTAGCAGGCCGAGCGGTCGACCTTCGTCGGATCCTTGCCCGAGAACGCGCCGCCGCCGTGCGGGGCCGCGCCGCCGTAGGTATCGACGATGATCTTGCGGCCGGTGAGGCCGGCGTCGCCGTGCGGTCCGCCGACGACGAAGCGGCCGGTCGGGTTGATGAGGATCTTGGTCTTGGCGTCCATCAGGGCCGCCGGGACCACCTTCTTGACGACGTGCTCGGTGATGTCGGCGCGGAGCTTGCTCGGTCGACACCTCGTCGCTGTGCTGCGTCGAGACGACCACCGTGTCGACGCGGATCGGGGTGTCGCCGTCGTACTCGACGCTGACCTGCGCCTTGCCGTCCGGCCGGAGATAGTCGAGCACGCCCTTGCGGCGCGCCTGCGACAGCCCTTCGCACAGCCGGTGCGCCAGCATGATCGGCAGCGGCATCAGCTCGGGCGTTTCGCGGCAGGCGTAGCCGAACATCAGGCCCTGGTCGCCGGCGCCGCCGGTGTCCACGCCCATCGCGATGTCGGGCGACTGGCCGTGGATCGACGAGATGACGCCGCAGGTCTCGCAGTCGAAGCCGAACGCCGAGTCGGTGTAGCCGACTTCGCTTGATCGTCTCGCGGACCAGCTTCTGCACGTCGACGTAGGCGTTGGTGGTGATTTCGCCGGCGACGAGGCAGAGCCCGGTGGTGATGAGCGTCTCGCACGCCACGCGGCTGGTCGGATCCTGCGCCAGGATCGCGTCCAGGATGCTGTCCGAAATCTGATCGGCGATCTTGTCCGGATGTCCTTCCGTCACCGACTCGGACGTGAACAGGTAGCGGCCTTTACGACTCATGTCTCTCCTAGTGGCCGGTATCGGCCATTTCACTAGCGCCTCTCGGGCGGGGCATCCCGCCGCGCTCCGAGATCCGCTACCCAAATGGCCGATACCGACCACTACGGCAGCAGGTGCGCGTGCCAGAACCGTTCAAATTTAGCGTGACGGGCCGGGCCGGTCAACCTCGAACCCGGTCATACCGCATCCCCCGCCGGGGCGCTGTCGGCCGCGGTTCCGGCCCGGCTACCGGCGCGGATGGTAGCGGTCGTAGACCGACCGGAGGCGAGCTTCGAGCACATGTGTGTAGATCTGCGTCGACGACAGGTCGGCGTGCCCCAGCATCATCTGGATGGCCCGCAGGTCGGCGCCCCGGTCGAGGAGATGGGTCGCGAAGGAATGGCGGACGACGTGCGGGCTGAGGGCGCCCCCCACCCCGACCGCCGTGCCGTGGCGTTTCAGCAGCTTCCAGAACCCGACCCGGGTCAGCGGCGTGCCCCGGGGGCCGGAGACGAACAGCCACGGCGCCGTCCGGCCGCGCAGCATGCGCGCCGCGGCCCTCGGCCAGCCAGCGCCGGACCCAGGCGACGGCGGAGTCGCCGATCGGCACCATGCGCTCCTTGCCGCCCTTGCCGAGGCAGGTCAGGAAGCCCTGCTCGAGCTCGATGTCCGCCATCTTCAGCCGGACCAGCTCGGAGACGCGCAGGCCGGTGGCGTAGAGCAGCTCGATCAGGGCCCGGTCGCGCAGCCCGCGCGGCGTCGAGGTGTCCGGCGCCGCGAGCAGCCGATCGACGTCGTCGGTCGACAGGTAGGTCGGCAGCCCCGGCCACGCCCGCGGCGCCCGCAGGTCGTCGGCCGGGCTGCGCGGCGATGCGGCGATCGAGGACCAGGAAGCGGTAGAAGCCGCGGATCGCCGCCACGTAGCGCGCGACCGATCGCGGCGCCGCGCCGCCGGCGACGCGCTCGCGCACCGACGCCTCCAGATCGGCCCGATCGAGGCCGGCCAGCGGGCGCTCGAGGCCGGCGGCGAACCGGCCCAGGATCGCCAGGTCCCGCCCGTAGCTGGCCAGCGTGTGCTCGGCGAGACGGCGGGCGACGCGGAGGTGGTCGAGGTACGCGTCGATGTCGTCCGTCATTTGACACTCGCCGAAGCCGAGGAGTAGCGTAGCGGCGCGTGCCTCAGGATCTCCGGTCGGCGCAGGCATCGAAGTGGGAATCGCTGCCCACCGAAGCAATCAACCCGAACAGTCTCGGCCTCGATACCGCTCCCATCGGCGAGATCATCGACCTGATGATCGCCGAGGACCGCAAGGTCGTCGCGGCGGTGCATCGCGAGCGCGATCGCATCGCCCATGGCGTCGAGATCATCGCACAGGCGCTGCGCCGCGGCGGCCGCATCTTCTTCATCGGCGCCGGCACCAGCGGCCGGCTCGGCGTCGTCGAAGCGGCCGAGATGCCGCCGACGTTCGGCACCTCGCCGGCCGCCGTCCAGGCGATCATGGCCGGCGGCAAGGACGCCGTCTTCAAGGCCAAGGAAGGCGTCGAGGACGACTACGAGGAGGGCGCGCGCGCCGTGGCCCGGCTGCGGCCGAACAAGAAGGACGTCGTCATCGGCGTCTCGGCCAGCGGCCTCACGCCGTTCGTCCGCGGCGGCCTGACCCGGGCCCGCAAGAGCGGCCTGCGCATCATCTTCGTCACCTGCTGGCCGGGCGCCGACCTGCAGAACTTCGTCGACCTCGTCATCGCGCCGGGCGTCGGGCCCGAGGTGCTCACCGGCTCGACCCGCCTCAAGGCCGCGCACCGCCACCAAGATGGTGCTGAACATGCTCACCACCATCGCGATGGTCCGCATCGGCAAGGCCTACGGCAACCTGATGGTCGACGTCCAGGCCAACTCCGAGAAGCTGAAGGACCGCGCCCGCCGCATCGTCGGCATCGTCACCGGCATCGGCTACGACTCGGCCGACGAACTGCTCCGCCGGGCCCGCTGGAACGTCAAGATCGCGGTCGTCATGCACCGCACCGGCTCGTCCTACACGGCGCGCCATCGCCAAGCTGAAACAGGCCGAGGGCTCGACGCGCGACGCGATCGGCGAAGACATCGAGCCGCGCCTGCGCGCGCTGCTGCATCTCGACGAGCCGAAGGTCGAAGCCCGAGTAGCGGCTCGCGAGACCTCGTCGAGCGACTCGCGCGTCCGTCCTGCTTCACGACTCTGGCCAACGCCAGCCGAGAGGGCCTTGTGCCGGCGAGACTGCCCAAGTGCACTCGCGCAGACGCCCGTCGCAACGGGACGACTTGCCTGCCGCGCTCCAAGTCGCTGGCGCCGCGCAAGCCGCGACTGGGCAGCGGTGCGGCGTTGCTGGACGCGTTAGGCAGCCGAGTCGGCTTGCCGGCGTTCAGCGGCGTCTGGAGCGCGGGAGGTATCCCGCGCGCGCAAGTGCGGCGTCGACGCCTATGGCCGATCGATTGCCGACGCCAGCCTGTCGCCAGAGCCGGCTCGGCAACGCGCGACATGGACGACGATCGCGGCGCTGTCTCACAGGCCGGACTACGTCGCGGATCCGCGCGCCGCCGCTGGCCTCGGCCACGGCCAGCGCCACCGCGCCGTGCGCCGGCTCGCGCTGCAGCAGCTGCACCCGGCACCTTCGGCGCCAGCTGCCGTACCTGCGCCTCGACCTCGGCGGCGAGCCGCGGCACCGCGTGCATGACGCCGCCCGGACAGCACCACGTCGAACGCGTCGTCGCGCAGGCCCAGGCGCAGGATCACGGAGCGGGCGCTCGCCGGCCAGCTCGCGCGCGCCGACCGTCAGGATCTGCAGCGCGACCTCGTCGCCGGCCTCCGCGGCCGCCTGGACGGCGCGGGCGACGGCGGCGATCGCCGATGGGCGCAGGGCGCCGTCGTAGACCACGCGCACCAGTTCCTCCGGGCGGGTGACGCCGAAGTGCGCCAGCACCAGCGGCGTCATCGCGGTCGCATGGCCGCGGCCGTCCGACTCGCGGACGACGGCGCGCAGCGCGTGCCGGCCGATCCAGTAGCCGCTGCCCTTCGTCGCCCAGGACGTAGCCCCAGCCGCCGGCGCGGGCCGCTTCGTCGCGGGCGTTGCGGCCGTAGGCGATCGACCCGGTGCCGGCGATGAGCACCACGCCGGGCTCGTCGCCGATCGCCGGCGACGAGCGCGATCAGGGCGTCGTTGGTGATCACCGTTCGCGCCTTGAAGCCGATCCGGCGCAGCACGCGGCGCATGATCTGGGCGTCGTCGGCGCGATCGACGCCGGCCATGCCGAGGACGATGGCGGACGGCCCGACCTCGCGTTCGCCGATGACGCGATCCATCACGTCGTGGAGGATCGTCTCGACCTCGAGCTCCCCCAGCGCCTGCAGATTGGCGCCGCTGGCGCGCGCCTCGCCGAGGACGGTGCCCTCGAGATCGGCGAGCAGGCAGACGGTCTTGGTGCCGCCGGCGTCGAGGCCGATCACGTACGGCGCGTGGCGTGTCGGCGCTCATGAGTCGGGCGCTACTATACAATCCGTTCGATGCGTGTCTGGACGCCAACCCGACGGGCCGGCATGGGCGCCATGCTCGCGCTCGTCATCCTCGGCGCCGCGCCGGGCGCTGGCACCTCGCCCGCCGCGGGGCGCCGGCGCGCGACCCGCCTCCGCGCAGAGCCCGAAGCCGGCCGCCAGCCGGCCAGCGGCACCGGCCCGAGCCGAGGAGATTCGCGGCCTGTGGGTCCTGCGCGGCTCGCTGACCCGGCCCGATCGGATCGATCGCCTCGTCCAGTCGGCCTCGCGCAGCGGCTTCAACACGCTGCTGCTGCAGGTCCGCGGCCGCGGCGACGCCTACTACGACAGCGCCATCGAGCCGCGCGGCGCCGGCGTCGCCGGCACGTTCGATCCGCTGGCCTACGCCATCGCCGCCGCCGACAAGGCCGGCCTGCGCGTCCACGTCTGGTTCAACACCAACCTCGTCGCCAGCACGGCGCTGATGCCGACCAGCCGCACCCACGTCGTCAACGCCCACCCCGAGTGGCTGATGGTGCCGCGGCCGATCGCCGCCGACCTGGCCCGGCTCGGGCCGCGGCATCCGCGCTACGTGCCGCGTCTCGTCGAGTGGACGAAGCGCAACGCCGCCGGCGTCGAAGGCCTCTACGCCTCGCCGGTGACGCCCGACGCCGCGCAGTACGTCGAGCGCGTCATCACCGACATCGTGACGCGCTATCCCGTCTCGGGCGTGCATCTCGACTACATCCGCTACCCGTCCAACCTGTTCGATCACAGCCAGGCGTCGCTGTCGGCCTTCCGCGACTCGCTGCAGCGCGAGCTCTCGCCGTCCGATCGCCAGCGCCTCGACGATCGGCTGCGGCGCGATCCGCTGGTCTACGCCGACGCCTTTCCCGGAGCGCTGGGCCGACCTTCCGCCGCCTCCGTCTGGCCGATCTCGTGGCCCGCATCCGCGGCGCCGTCCATCGGGCCCGGCCCGATGCGCTCGTCACGGCGGCGGTCATCCCCGACGCGCGCGAGGCGTTCGAGCACAAGCTGCAGGACTGGCCCGACTGGGCGCGACGCGGCCTGATCGACGCGTTCTGTCCGATGGCCTACACGACCTCGCTGCCCGTCTTCAATCGCCAGGTCGCCGCGGCCCGGCAGGCGGCGGCGCCGCGCGCCGTCTGGGCCGGCATCGGCGCCTACCGGCTGACGCCGGCGCAGACCATCGACCACATCGCGGCGGCCCGCAGCGCCGGCGCCGCCGGCATCGTCCTCTTCAGCTACGACAGCCTGGTCGAGTCGACCGCCCGCGATCCGCTGGGCGCCATCGGCCGCGTCGCGTTCGCGCCGAAGCGGGCCGCCGCCGGCGCTGTCCGCCCTGCCGGGGCCGATCGGCCGGCTGACGCGCGATGACGGTCGTCGACTACATCGTCGTCGGCGTCTACCTCGCCGGCATCACCGCGTTCGGTGCCTGGCTCGGCCGCTTCCACCGCACCACCGCCGACTACTTCCTGACCGGCCGCTCGGTGCCGGGCTGGGCGATCTGCTGCACGACCGTCGCCACCGAGACCAGCACGCTGTCGTTCATCGGCGTGCCGGCCGCGGCCTACGCCGGCGACATGGGCTTCCTGCAGCTCGCCGCCGGCTTCATCATCGGCCGCGCCCTGGTCGGCATCCTGCTGGTGCCGGCCTACTTCGCCGGCGATCTGCTGACCTCCTACGACCTGCTGCGCCAGCGCTTCGGGCCGGCGGTCAAGAACCTGAGCGCCGGCCTGTTCATCGTCACGCGATCGCTCGCCGACGGCATCCGGCTGTTCGCGACCGCGCTCGTCATCTCGGTCGTGACCGGCATCCCGGTGACGGTGCTGATCGTCGTCCTCGGCCTGGCGATGATCGTCTACACGCTGCGCGGCGGCGCGACGGCGGTGATCTGGACCGACGTCATCCAGCTGTTCGTCTACGTGCTCGGCGCCGCCATTCTCGTCTGGTCGCTGCTGTCGAACATCCAGGGCGGCTGGCAGGCCGTCGTCGACGCCGGCACCGCGGCCGGCAAGTTCAACGTCATCGACGCCGCCTGGAACCCGCGGAAGATCTACACCCTGTGGTCGGGCGTGATCGGCGGCATGATCCTGACCCTGGCCGTGCAGGGCACCGATCAGTTCTTCGTCCAGCGCCTGCTCGCGGCGCGCTCGCGGTCGGCCGCCGCCTGGGGCGTCTTCGCCAGCGGGCTGGTCGTGTTCGCGCAGTTCGGCTTGTTCCTCCTGATCGGCGTGATGCTGTGGGTCTTCTACCAGCAGACGCCGCTGCCGGTGCCGGTCGATCGCGCCGACAAGATCGTCTCGGTCTACGTGCTGCACAACCTCGGGTCGGGCCTGGCCGGCGTGATCATCGCCGCCATCGTCGCGGCCGCGCTGTCGCCGTCGACCAACGCCCTGGCCGCGACCACCGTCAACGACTTCTACCGGCCCTACGTGCGGCCGCACGCCGACGACGCCCACCTGCTGCGCGTCTCGCGCGTGGCGACGGTCGGCTGGGGCCTCGTGCAGCTCGTCGTCGCCCTCGCCGCCCAGTACATGCAGCAGGGCGTCCTCGACGCCGGCCTGACCGTGCTCGGCCTGTCGTCGGGCGCGGTGCTCGGCGCCTTCCTGATCGGCACGCTGCGGCCGTCGGTCGGCGGTGCGGCGGTCTTCGCCGGCATGTCCGCCGGCATCGCCACCGTGCTGACGGTGTGGCTGGCCACGCCGATCGCCTGGACGTGGCACGCGCTGATCGGCGCCACCGTGACCGTCGGCATCGCGCTGATCGTCGCGCCGTTCGTCCCGGCGTCGCGGCCGGCGGGCCCGGCGTCGGCTCCGGCCTGACCGCGCCGTCATGCCGCGCGCTGACTCGCTCGACGCCCGATTGCCTGCCGCCGAGGCGATCCTCCGCGAGGCGCTCGCCGCCGGGACCGCGACCTGCGCGGTCCTCGAGATCGGCGACGCCGACGGCGTCCGCGGCCGCGCGGCGCTGGGACGCCTGTCCGCCGCCGCCGACGCGCCGCCGGCCGGCGCCGACACGATCTTCGACCTCGCCTCGCTGACCAAGGTGCTCGGCACCACGCTGCTCGCGATGCGGCTGGACGACGCGGGCCGCTGCGCGACGACGGATCGCGTCGGCCGCTGGTGGCCGGCCTGGTACGGCCCGGGCCGGGACGAGACGACGATCGCCGATCTGCTGGCGCACGCCTCCGGCCTGGCCGCGCATCGTCCGCTCTATCGAGGGCCGGCGCGGCGCCCTGGCGTTCGCCGACGCGATCTGCCGGCTGCCGCTCGAGGCGCCGCCGCGCACCGCGGCCGTCTACAGCGATCTCGGCTTCATCCTGCTCGGCGTGGTCCTCGAGCGCGTCGGCGACGCCGGCCTCGCCGCCCAGGTCGCGCCGATGTTGCGCGCCCTCACCGACGCGCCCGATCGCCTATCGCCCGCCGGCGGCGTGGCGTCCGCGAACGGCGTCGACGGGCTTCGACGCGCTGGCGGCAGCGCGAGCTGATCGGCGAGGTCCACGACGCGCAACACGTGGGCGATGGATGGCGTGGCCGCGCACGCCGGGCTCTTCGCCTCGGCGCCGGCCGTCGGCGACATCGGCCGCGCCGTGTTGCGCGCGCTGCGCGGGACGCCTGTCGACGGCCTCGCCTGCCCCGCCACCGTGCGCCGGTTCGCGACGCGGCGCAGCGACGTGCCGGGCACGACGCGCGCGCTCGGCTGGGACACGATGCAGGACACGTCGTCGTGCGGGCGCTTCATGAGCGCCGACGGCGATCGGCCACACCGGCTTCACCGGCACGTCGCTGTGGATCGACGACGCGCGCGACGCCTATGTCGTGCTGCTGACCAATCGCGTGGCGACCGGCGCGACGGGCGAGGCCATCCGCGCGCTGCGCCGGAGCGTCCACGACGCGATCCTCGGGCCCGCCGCATGAGCGCGTCCGTCGGCGCCGTGCCGCATCCGGGCCGCAGTCTCGGCATCCTCTGCGGCGCGTTCTTCGCGTCGGGGTTCCTCATGGCCGCGATCGGCCCGGTGCTGCCGGCGCTGTCGCAGCGCACCGGGGCCAGCCTCGACGAGATGGGCCGCCTGACGATGGCGATCTTCGCCGGCTCGTTCGCGGCGCAGTTCGTCGCCGGCTGGGCCAGCGATCGCTTCGGCCGCCGCCTGGTACTGATCGTCGGCGGCATGCTGCTGGCCGCGGCGGGCGTGGGCATGTCGCTGTCGACGTCGCTGGCCGTCGACGCTGGCCGTCGGCGCGGTCTATGGCGTCGGCTACGGCTCCTTCAACCTGTCGGGCAACGTGATGTCGTCCGAGCTGATGCCGACGCAGCGGGCGTCGGCGGTCAACCTGGTCAACATGTTCTTCGGGCTCGGCGCCGTGGTCGGCCCGCTGATCGTCAGCGTCCTGCTGCAGCGGACCGGCGCGACCGCTGCCCGCGCTCTGGCTCGGCGCCGGCCTCCTCACGCTGGCCGCGGTGGTGTCGGCGACCTCGCTGCCGGCTCGCCTGCCGGCGTTCTCGACGCGCAGCGACGCCCGGCGTGGCCGCTGGACCGACGCCGTCGCTGCTGCGCGATCGGATGCTCTTCGCCTGCGGCGTGCTGCTGGCGCTCTACGTCGGCAGCGAGATGGCCGCCGGTTTCTGGAGCACCGTCTACCTGCAGCAGTCGACCGGCCTGAACGCGGCGCGCAGCGCCGCCGCGACCTCGCTCTTCTGGGCGATGCTGACGCTCGGCCGCATCGGCGCCACCGTGGCCGGCATGCGGGTCAGCGCCGAGCACCTGCTGACGGCCTCGGTGTGGGTGGCCGGCGCCGGCAGTCTGCTGCTCTGGACGGGCCACGGATCGGCGGCGGTGAGCGTCACGGCCTTCGCGATCATCGGCCTCGGCTACGGCCCGATCTATCCGACCGGCCTGGCGGTCCTCACCAGCCGCTTCCCGCACGCGGCCGGCCTCGCCACCAGCCAGATGGGCATCCTCGCCGCAGCCGGCGGCGCCCTGCTGCCGTGGCTGCAAGGGCTGGTGATCGCGCAGCGTCCGACGCGCGACAGCGCGCTCCTCACGCTCGCCGTCGCGGTCGCCACGATCGTCGCGTGGGAGTGCACGCGGCGACTCGCCCGCCGGCCGCCGGCGTGACGACGCTACGGCCGACGCTGGCGCCGGGGCGTCCAATCAGGAGTCAGCGGCGAGACGACGCGTCGCTCACGGCACCGGCCGTGACGGGAAGCCCGAACCGGCATCCGCCGGGCGATCCGCCGGGCCTGCCGAACGGTGTCGAGCTCGGGTTGGGCTGTCCCGGTTGACCGGTCGTGCCGGGCTGTCCGGTCTGGCCTGGTTGTCCGGTCTGGCCGGGCTGCGGCGTGCCGGCGGTGCTGCGCGGCATGACGTCCTGGACCGTCACCACCCACTGGTTGTACTGCCGCCGGTTCTTGAAGACCTTGATGGATGCCGCCGAGCTTCGGCTCACCACCGCCGCGATACCCGCCGATGGCCCGGCCGTCGGCCCGTTCGGACCGTTCGGGCCGAAAGTGCTGCCGGTGCCGCCGAGCCGGCTGGAGCCGCTGCCGTCGGTCCGGGCCGCGCCTCCGGTTGCCAGCGCCCGCCACGGGCTGGCGACGAGCCCGGCAGGCCGGGGCGTGTCGTGGTGTTCAGCGCCGGCAGGGCCTGGAGTTCGAGCGGCGAGAGGTATCGGAAGTCGCCCTTGGTGACCGGGTCCTTGTACTTCTTGCGCAGGAACTTCTCCTTCAGCAGCACCTCGACGTTGGGCGGGAAGGCGTTGGCGTACTTCCGCTGGTACAGCGCGACGGCGCGGGCGTACTGCCCGGCCCGGAAGATCAGCTCGGCTTCCTTCTCCCGCTGGACGTACTGTTTCCACACCGGCACGACCAGCGTCCAGACGATGCCCATGATCGCCAGGCCAGCCAGCAGCACGGCCATGGCGTAGCCCGCGTCGGGTCGCGATCGCCGTTCGTGTTGACCGTCTAAATGCATGACGCTATTCTCGTTAGCGCTTTGAGAGCCATGATAGCACCTGCTTCGCTCCTGCTCCGCCGGCCGGCGCCGGCCATCCTCTCGAGGCGGGCGCTCGTCGCCCTGGCGCTGCTCGCCGCCGTGGCCTCGGCCGGGTGCGACAAGGTGCCCCTCACCGCGCCGACAGGCTCCACGGTGACCCTCTTCAGCAATACGACGATCGTTCCGGTCAATGGGGCGGCGGAGATCACCGCGACGGTGATCGAAGCGGGCGGCACCCAGGTGCAGAACGGGACGCTCGTCACCTTCACGACCACGATCGGCCAGCTCGACCCCGCCGAGGCGCGCACGCGCGACGGCAAGGTCACCGTCCGCCTGGTCGCCGGCTCGCGTTCCGGCCGGGCCGTGGTGCGGGCCTTCTCCGGCGGCGTGACGTCCGGCGATCTGTCCGTCGACATCGGCGGTGCCGCCGCCGGTTCGATCAACCTGTCCGCCAACCCGACCAACGTGCCGGCGTCGGGCGGCAGCAGCGCGGTGCTCGCCATCGTCTTCGACGTCGACGGCAACCGGCTGCCGGGCGTGCCCGTCTCGTTCACCACGACGGCCGGCTCGCTGTCGTCGACGGTCGTCGTGAGCAACGCCCAGGGCGAGGCGTCGACGATGATCACCACGAACCGCGATGCCGACGTCACCGCCTCGACGGGCGGCTCCGGCTCCGGCGATGGCGCCCGGCCCGCCGTCACCGCGACCGTGAAGATCACGGCGTCCGCGCTGCCGACGGTGACCATCACGCCCACCAACACGCCGGTCGCCGATTCGCCGACCACGTTCACCGTCACCGCCGCCGCGACCGCGCCGGCGACGATCCGCTCGGTCATCATCGACTTCGGCGACGGCACGGTGCGGTCGTTCGGCAACGTCTCGTCGGTCGCCCACACCTATCGCAGCGCCGGGACGTTCACCGTCACCGCGACGGTCGAGGACACCAACGGCGGCCGCAGCACCGGATCGACGGTGGTCGTGGTGCAGGCCTCGGCGCCGCTCGTCGCGCTCACCGCCACGTCGCCGGTCGCCGTCAACGCGATCGCCACGTTCTCGGTGACCATCACCCAGAATCCCGGCAACGTGCCGGTGCAGTCGGTGTCCTTCAACTTCGGCGACGGCGCGGTCCGCGAGATCCAGAGCCTCTCGACCACCTACTCCTACTCGTCGCCGGGCACCTACGTCGCCAGCGCGACGGTGCGGTTCACGAACGGCCGCACCTCGATGGGCGTCGCGCAGGTCCGGGTGAACTGACGCCCGCTCGACCCGGTTCGCAGCTCGATCCGCCGTCGCAGGCGGGTCGGCTGCGCCCGGCCTGGCGCACAGGCCCGCCGGAGTGCGCAGCGGTCGATCAGCGCGCGAGCAGCGCATCACGCCCGCGGCTTCGGCGCGGACGGCACCAGCCAATCGAACGTGCAGCGTGACAGGTGGCGCGGGCGCCGCCACGTCCAGCGCGGCCGCGACTTGCCGAGGGGAGCTGGCCTGCGGGCGCGCGCATCGGCGCGACGCTCAGAAGTCGGAGTAGGCCTGCCCCTGGAGCGAGGTGCCTTCGGCGCCGCTCTTCACGTTGAAGATGCCCGGATCGCCGGCGGGATTCGTCGGATCGGGCTCGGCGGGGACGGTCTGCCAGCTGTCGCGCGAGCGGCTGACCGGATCGACCGGCACCTCGCGCATGTACTGATCGGTGACGAGGGCCTGCAGGTCGGCCGGATACTTGCCCTTGTCGGCGTAGTACTGATCGATGGCGTCGCGCATCCGGAAGAGATCTTCCTTGAGCGTGGCCTCACGCGACAGCATCACGGCGTTCCGCGCCCCGACGACGGCCATCGACGCCAGCACCGTGATGATCGCCATCACGATGACCAGCTCGATCAGCGTCCATCCGGCCTGCGCGCGCCGCCTGCGCCGGCTACCAGTCGGCATACTTCGTTCCGTCGAGCGCGATCCCATCGCTCTCCGTGAAGACATCGTAGACGTTCTGCCCGCCCCAGCTGCTCGAATCCGCATCGTCCTGGTAGGAGCGCTTGCCCCACTCCTGCGAGCGGGTCATCGGATCGATGGGGACGCGGCGCAGGAACTTCAGCTTCCGGCCACTGGCGTCGCCGTTGGCGCGGACGCCCTCGACCAGGACCTCGAGCGTCGGCGGATACCCTTCCGCCGCCGGTCTTCAGGTCGGTCGCGGCGATCTGCTGCAGGTCGGCGGCGTCCTTGAACCGATCGATGGCGGTGCGCATCTCGCGCAGCGATCGCCGCAGTTCGGCCTCGCGGGTGCGCTGGACGGTGACCTTGGCGAGCGGCATCACGGCGGACGCCAGCACCAACACCACGACCGTCACGGCCAGCAGCTCGACGAGGCTGTAGCCGGCCTCCCCCGTCCGTGCGAACCGCGGCGCGCGCGACCGGCGCATGATCGACCTTACCGCACCATCACCGTCGCCGGGATGAACGTCACCGGCACCGTCCGCCCGTCCGCCTGAGCCGCCACGCCGGTCAGGGTGAAGGTCGCCGTGCCCGGCGCCACGGCGTCGAACACCAGAGCCGCCAGCAAGCCGGTGCCGGAGGCGCCGGTCTGATCGCCGGTCCGCGTCACCGAGATGTCGACCCGGCCGGCGGTGGCGTCGTTCTGCTGGTTGAACGACTGGGCGGCGCCACCCTGGCGGAAGAACGGGCCTTCCTGCACCGACCGGACCCGCACCAGGGCCGGGTTGTAGGTCAGCGACACGCTCATCAGCGAGAGGCGCGTGGCATTACCGATGGCCAGCGGCACGGTGTAGGGCCCGCCGCCGACGCGGAACTCCGGTCCGGGCGTCGTGACGCTGACCTGCGGTGTCGAGATCGGCGCCGCGGGCGCTTCAGGCGATGGCGCCGGCGGTGCGGCCTCGGCCGGTGCCGTCGCCGGCGGCGTGGACGGTGGCGTGCCGACGCCCGTGGTCGGCGGCACCGGCGTCGGCGCGGAGCCCGGCGTCGGCGACGTGAAGGCCGGCGACGGCTGGCTGAACGCCGGCGGATTGGGGCCGGCGGTGCGGTTGGCTGCGGTGCCGCCGGCTGCGGCGTCGCCGGAGCCACGCCCGGCGTCGACGTCACGCCGCCCTGCGTCGGCGACGGGTTGATCGGCAGCACCCCCGCCGGCGGCGCGGTCGGTGCCGCGGCCGCCGGTTCGGGCGCCGCCGGCAGTGGCTCCGAGCCGATCGTCGGCGTCGGTCCGCCGAGGCCGAGATTGATCTGCGAGCCGATGTAGATCGGGTCGAGGTGCTGCTGCGTCAGCTCGTGCGTCCGGACGATGCGCGGCGTCAGCAGCATCACGATGTCGGTCGACATGACCTGCTCCTCGGTGCCGCCGAGGATGTCCTTGAGGATCGGGATGCGCATCAGACCCGGAACGCCATGCAGCACCTTGCGATCCGATTCGCTCACCAGGCCGGCGAGCAGGTTCGACTCGCCCTCTCGCAGCCGCATCCGGGTCTTCACCTTCCGCGAGCCGAACGTCGGCAGGCTCTGTCCGGCGACGTCGATCGGGGCACCGAGCGTGCTGTTCTCGATCTCGATGTCGATGATGATCTCGTTCTCGAACGTCACCCGCGGCTTCATCTTCACGTTGACGCCGACGTTCTTGTAGGTGAACGAGGAGATCGGAACCGTGTTGACGCCGCCGGCGCCGAGGCCGCCGAAGACCGTCGACGGCACCGGGATCTCCTCGCCGAGGTTGAGCTCGAGATCGGCGCCTTCGGCGCCGCGCAGCTGCGGCTTGGCGAGCACGCGCGTGCGCGTGTCGCTGGCCAGGAACTTGACGATCGCCGACGGCACCGTCATGTAGAAATCGGCGGTGCTGATGCCCCGCGAGATCGTGTTCAGGTTGAACGTGCTGCCGCCGGTGCTCGTCCCGGCGTGGCGTCGGGGTTGTTCGGATCGGTCGGTGCCGTCGATCCGCCGGGCGCGCCTTCCGGCGAGAAAATCGCCCCGATCTGGTACTGCGACAGGTTGAGGCCCATCTCCTTGACCCGCGTGCGGTTCACCTCGAGCAGCTCGACGTCGATGACGATCTCGGCCCGCGGCCGATCGTTGGCCTGGATCACCTTCTCGAGGATGTTGACGATGTTCGGCGTGCCGCGCACCGTGATCGTATTGGCGGTCTTGTTGAGCGAGGCGACCGGGGTGATGGCCAGACCCTGGATGCGCGACACCTGGTTGATCAGGTTGTAGACCTCCTGCGGGTCGGCGTGCGAGATGAAGAAGGTCCGGATGATCTGGTCTTCGTACTGCTGGCGCTTCTGCGTCGTGTCCTGGATGACGAGGATCGTCCGCTCGTTCAGCACCTTGTACCAGAGCTGATTGGAGGTCATCACCAGGTTCAGCGCCTGCTCCAGCGTCACGCCAGACACGTTCAGCGTCGTCGGCCGAGACACCACCGCCTGGGCGCCCTGTTCGATGATGACGTTGATGCCGGTCACGTCGCCGATGAACTTCAGGATGTCCTGGATCGCCGTGTTGGTGGCGAACGTCAGGCTCAACGGCGCCTTCGACGTCGGGTTCAGGATGGCGCCTTCGCTCTGGCGGCGGGCCCGCTCGCGCATCGCGTCGATCCGCGCCGGGGTCCGCCCGGCTTCGGCCTTCTCGCGCAGCTGTCGCTCGATCTCGGCGCGCCGCGTGATCGCGTGCGAGTTGCCCGGCGCGTACTCGAGGACCTTTCGATACTCCACCAGTGCGTTCTCGAGCTCGCTCTTGCGATCGAGCTCTCGCGCCTTGTCCAGGTGAGCGTTCGAGGCGGACTGCATCGCCCGCTCGAGCGCGATCTTGTAGTCGGGTCGGTCTGGATTCTCCTGGACGGCGCGGGTGTAGTACGCGGCTGCGGCGTCCCAGTCGCCGGCCCGCGCGAAGACTTCGCCGCGTCGGTAGTTGCGGCTGGTCGCGCATCCCGAGACGGCCACGGCGAGCAGCACGGCAGCGAGCGCCCCGGCGATCTGTGTGCGTCCTCGACTCATTGGCATCGTTCCCTGACTTCCGTTTCGACGTTGAGGCGCGCCGCCTGGACGGCGCGCCGGCGCGTATTGTCGCAGGAGGCCCCGCTATTGCCCCAACAGGCGAATGGTCTGGCGTCCCCGTCCGTCGGCGTGCTCGATCTGGAGCGACTCCTCGCCGATGGTGACGATCCGATAGCGCCCCTCGATGATCTCGTTCACCCGGCCGTGCACCACCGTGCGGCCGTCGGTCAGCACGGCGATCCGCCCTTGTCCCGGCACGCCCGACAGCATGCCGATGAAGCGATACGGGATGGGCGGCACCGGCGGCGGTGCCGGCGGACCGACCGGCACCGCCGGCGTCACCGGCTTTGCCGGCACCCGGCTGACGACGGTGCCCTCGGCCGTCGCGCGCCGGCGTCGCCGCACCCATCCGAAAAGGATTCCGGCGAGCGCCGGTGGTCTCGTCCGGGGCGATCGGCTTGCCGAGCGCGTCGAGCCGGACGTCCATCGGCCGCGCCCCCGGCTTCGCGGCCGTGCGTCCTCCGGTCGCCAGCGTCGGGCCGGCCGTGCTCACCGGCCCCGCCAGGGCCGGCATCAGCACGAAGTAGACGACCGCGATGAGGACGACGCCGAGCGTGCCGAGCAGCATCCAGCGCGTGCGCTGGGCCGGCTCCATCACGATCCCGCCTTGTAGTAGGTGGACAGCTTGACGGTCAGGACCAGCGGCTCGTTCGCCTCGCCCTGCACCAGGCCGACGTCGTCGATCACCACGAACTCGGGCGCCGCTTCGAGCGCGTGGATGAAGCGGCGCACGTCGCGGTAGTCGCCCTCGAGCACCATCGTCACGTCCATCTGCTCGAGCGCCGAGTCGCGGACCTTCTTGATGGTCATCGAGCGCCGGTCGTAGTCGAGGTTGGCCTCGTCGGCGAGCGTGGCCAGCCGCCGATAGGTGATGCGGCGGGCGCCGTCCTGCCCTTGCGGCAGGACATTGTCGTAGAAGCGCGCGAGCTGCTGGACGGCGCGTTCCTGTCCGGTCTTCACGGCCTCGGCGTCGCGCAGGTCGGCGGCCGCGCGGGCCCGGGCCGCGACCGCCGCCTGGGCCCGCCGCTCGAGGCCTTCGGCCGACGAGGTCCGCGGATAAATCACGACGGCGTAGATCGCCAGGTTGACGGCGGCGGCGATGACGATCGGCAGGATCAGCCGCCGCTTCTCGGCGAAGATGCGCGCCGCGTCCATCACCGTGCTCCCTGCCGGCCGGGCGCGGATGGCGTCGCCGGAGCGATCGGCGGCGTCGGGTGTCGGTGTGGGCGCGGCAGCCGCGCCGGTCAGGTAGCGGCCGGAGACCTGGGTCTGGAACAGGCCGTCCTCGGTGACGGACTCGGACGCCGGCTGCACGTGCTCGAAGCGCCGGGTCGCTTCGAGCCGCTCGATGAACGTGTCGATCGCTTCGACGGTGCGGCCGAGCACGGTGAGCCGCACTTCGGCGCCCTCGGGCCCGATGCGCGGCGTGATCGACGTCAGCATCACGGTCGGCGGCAGCGTCGCCTCGATGTCGTCGAACAGCGCCGTCCACGAGAACGTCCGCGCGTCGATGATGCCGTTGGCCTCGGCCGCCTGCGCGCTGGTCCGCTCGAGGCTCTTGGCGTCGATGCGCCGGCGGGCCTCGGCGGCCCGCGTCGTCAATGCGAGCGCCGCCGCTTCGTTCCGGGCGATGTCGGCGGACAGTCCGCCCTGCCGGCCCGACAGGCGCAGGTATTCGCTGACGTTGAAGGCCGTGAACAGGAGCACGGCGACGGCGGCGGCGCCGATCAGCCAGGCGACGCGGCGCTCGTCGTAGAACGGCCTGGTGGCGAGGTTGGTCCGCAGCATCGTCATCCCACCCGCTCCCGCAGCAGTACGCCGATGGGGGCGGCGATGGCGGCGCGCTCGCCGCCGCTCCCGCTCTCGGCGGCGATCCGCACGAGCGCCCGCGGATCGATCTCCACGACCGCCTTGCCGAGGCGCTGCTCGAGCGCGTGTCCGAGGGCCTGCAGGTCGACCAGCGTGCCGGCGGCCAGGTCGCGGGCGGCCAGCACGGCCCGGGCCAGACCCTGGCCGTTCAGGCGATCTTCGTAGTACATCGCCGTCTGGTGACCGAGGTCGCCGAGGCTGCCGTCGCCGTCGCCCGGCCGGTGCCGGAAGAGCAGCAGCGCGCCGTCGCGGACGATGGCCATCGTGCTGGCGTCCGGCGTCACGTGGACGAGCAGCCAGTCGCCGCGGGCGGCGGCGGGATCACCCGCCAGGAGCAGGTTCACCAGGTTGAACGTCGCCAGATCGACGAGGCCCACCTGCACGCCGGCGGCGGCCACGGCCTGTTCATAGTCCGCGACGATGTCCTGCCGCGCCACGGTCACGACGTAGTCGACGCCGTTGGCGTCGGCGACGCCGGCCGTCCACGAGACCTGCGACTGCTCGATCGGGAAGGGCACCGACTTGCGGACCTGCCAGCGCACCAGCTGGGCGAGGTCTTCGGCCTTGCTCGGCACCTTCTCGAACCGGACGACGGACACCTTGGCGGCCCCGTCGGGGACGACCACGGCGACGCGGCCGCGACTGACGCCGACCGATTGCAGGACCCGCTCCACCGCCGCAGCGACCGCCGCCTTGTCGGTGAGGTTCGGCGTCGTCAAGGACGGCGCGACCAGGCCGTCGGGCAGGCGCTCGGTGGCGTGGGCGGTCACCGCCGGCGCGCCGTCGACCGTGCCGAGCACGACCGCCGTCACCCGGCCGGCGCCGATCTCGACGGCCACCGACGGCGGCGGCGAGGCGAACCACGACCCACGACGATTGGCGGGCGGCCGGCTGGTGGGGGCTGGCCGCTCGCCGGCCGATTGATGTCTGGGCGCTCATTCGACGAACGTCACCTTGTTGATTTCGCGCAGCGTGGTCTCGCCGAGCATGGCCCGCTCGACGGCGGACTCGCGCAGGAAGCGCATGCCTTCGTCGCGAGCCGCCTTCTTGATGTCGGAGTTGGGGGCGCGCGCGAGAATCATGTCGCGGATGCGGTCGGTCAGGTCGAGCAGCTCGCAGATCGCCATGCGGCCCTTGAAGCCCGTGCCGCCGCACTCGATGCAGCCGCTGCCCTCGTAGAACGTGTGCGTCCGCGCCAGCGACGGGTCCATCCCCGATTCGAGCAGGAACGCCTCCTCCATCTTCATCGGCCGCTTGCAACTGAGGCAGATGAGCCGGACCAGGCGCTGCGCCAGCACGCAATTGAGCGCCGACACGAACTGGTAGGGCTCGACGCCCATGTTGAGGAAGCGGCCGAGCACGTCGATGACGTTGTTGGCGTGGACCGTCGTGAACACGAGATGGCCCGTCAGCGCCGACTGGATGGCGATCTGCGCCGTCTCCGGATCGCGGATCTCGCCGACCATGATCTTGTCGGGGTCGTGGCGCAGGATGGAGCGCAGGCCGCGCGCGAACGTCAGGCCCTTCTTCTCGTTGATCGGGATCTGGGTGATGCCGCGCAGCTGGTACTCGACCGGGTCCTCGATGGTGACGATCTTGTCCTCGATCGACTTGATCTCCGAGAGCGCGGCGTAGAGCGTCGTCGTCTTGCCGGAGCCGGTCGGCCCGGTCACCAGCACCATGCCGTAGGGTTCGGCGATGTACTTGCGGAAGCGCCGCAGCTCCTGCTCCGGAAAGCCGAGGATGTCCAGCCGCAGCTCGCGGAACTGCTCGCTGATCGACTCCTTGTCGAGGATGCGGATGACGGCGTCTTCGCCGTGCGCCGAGGGCATCACCGAGACGCGGAAGTCGATGGTCTTGCCCGGCGTCCGCAGCTTGAAGCGGCCGTCCTGCGGGACACGCTTCTCGGCGATGTCGAGCTCGGCCATCACCTTGATGCGCGAGACGATCGCCGAGGCGTGCTGCCGCCCGATCGGCCGCATCGCCAGCTGCAGCACGCCGTCGACGCGGTACTTCACGTAGACCGCGTCGTCCTGCGTCTCGATGTGGATGTCGCTGGCGCGGCGCTGGATGGCGGTGAAGATCGTCGAGTCGACCAGCCGGATGATCGGGCTGATGTCGCTCGTCAGCCGCTCGACGGTCAGGCTCTCTTCGCCCTGATCGTCCTCGCGCAGCAGCTGCATCTGGAACTTCTCGGTGGCGTCCTCGAGCACGCGCTGCGAGCTCTCGCTCTTCTTGAGGATGCCCTGGATCGCCGAGGGCGCCCCGACCATCACCTTGATCGGCTGCTTCAGCTGCAGCGAGATCTCGTCGATCTGCGGCAGATCGCTGGGGTCGGAGACGACGATGACGAGGGCGTTGCCCTCGCGCCGGGCCGGCACGAAGCCGTAGCGCAGCATCAGCTCGGCCGGGATCGCCCGGAACAGCTGGCTGTCGATGTGGAACTCCGCCATGTCGACGTAGTCCAGCCGGTAGCGCTCGGCCAGCCGCCGCGCCTGCGCGACTTCCGCGGCGCGCAGCGCCGGATTCGACAGCACGACCGTGTCGACGTCGAGGACCTGCTGCTCGAGCGCCTGCGGGTCGAGCGTCGGGTCGGTGGTCTGTTCCACGTCCATCGATCTCCTCGCGCCGTCAGGCGACCGCCGACGACAGCTGGAACACCGGCATGTACAGCGCCAGCAGGATCAGGGCGATCACGACGGCCATGATCACCAGCATCAGCGGCTCGATCAGCTTGGTGAAGCGGCTCAGCGTGGTTTCCACGCTCTCGTCATAGAAGTCGGCGACGGCGTTCAGCATCTCCTGCAGCGCGCCGGTCTGCTCGCCGACGTCGACCATCTTCAGCGCGACGTCTGGGAACACCCGCCGTTCGGCCATCGCCTTGCCGAGCGAGACGCCCTCGCGCACCTGCTGCGTCACCGTCTCGACCGCCGCTCCCACGTAGAGATTGCCGACGGCGCGGCCGGCCACGTCGAGCGCCGACACGAGCGGGATGCCGCCGCCGAGCAGCGTACCGAGGGTGCGGGCGAACTGCGAGGTCGCGAACTGCGTCGCCACCGTCCCGAGCGCCGGCAGACGCAGGATCATCGCGTGCAGCCGGACGACGTTGGCGCGCGACCGCAGCCACGACCAGGCGAGCACGCCGAAGCCGACGGCGCCGATCAGCAGGAACGGCAGGTTGGTCCGCACCAGGTCGGAGAGCCCCATCAGCACCCGCGTGGAGAGCGGCAGCTCGGCGCTGAAGGTGCCGTAGAAGTCCTGGAACGCCGGCACCACCTTGACCATGATGCCGAACAGCACCAGCAGCGACAGCGAGAACAGCACCGCCGGGTAGATCATCGCCGAGATGGCGTTGCGCCGCACCGAGTCGACGACCCGCGTGTAGGCGATGTAGCGGCGCAGCATCTCGTCGAGATTGCCGCTCTTCTCGCCGGCGAGCAGCGACGCGGTGTAGATCGGGGGAAAGAGCGCGGGGTGCGCGGCGCACGCGTCGGACAGCGCGATGCCGGACCGGACCTTCTCGTAGACGTCGTCGAGCGTCCCCTTGAAGGTGGGATTGGGGACCTTCTGGCGCAGGATGTCGAGCGATTGCGCCAGCGGCATGCCGGCCTTCAGGAGCGTCGCCAGCTCCTGGTTGAACAGCAGCAGCTCCTGCCCGGAGACGCGCCGTCGCCGGAACGTCGGCAAGGCCGGCAGGCCGGGCAGGGCGAGCGCGCCCTTCGGCCGGGCGGCGAGGATGAAGTAGCCCTTGCCTTCGAGATCACGCCGCAGCCCGGCCTCGTCGTCGGCGACGTAGACGCCCTCGACGACTTGCCCCTGCTCGGTTCCGAGGCGGCACTGGAACTCCATGCGATCGGTCAACACGCCGGGTCGGACGCCGGCGCCGGCCGCAGCCGGCCAACAGCCCTGACGTCGAGCCCTAAGACATTACCTGTCAACTGATTACCACGCCCCCGCACGGGCGCGAGTATACCAGACGTCATACCTCGGTCAGCGGCTGGCGGGTGCCCGGCCGGCGAGGGACGGCGCGCGATGCTCCTGGGGGCCGAGCCTCGCGATCACCGACAGCGATAAGACTCGTCAGGAGCCCGGACGGTCGGAGGGGGCGGGCATGTCGTCCGGAGCGGGAGCGACGTCGAGCCCGGCGGCGGAGAGCACGCGCTCGACGTAGTTGCGCGTCTCGCGGAAGGGCGGCACGCCGCCGAAGCGTCGGACCGCCGCTTCGCCGGCGTTGTAGGCGGCGATCGCATCGCGCAGGGCGAAGCGGTCGAGCAGCATCTTCAGGTGGCGGACGCCGGCGTCGAGGTTGGCGTTGGCGTGATACGCGTTGCGGACGCCGTACTGCCGCGCCGTCGCCGGCATCAGCTGCATCAGGCCGCGCGCGCCCTTGCGCGAGCGAGCCCGGGGACGATAGGCCGACTCGACCGAGATCACGGCGTGGATCAGGCGGGCATCGACACCGTGCGTGTCGGCCAGCCGCGTGATGATGCCGCGGTAGGCGGCGGGAATCACGACCGCGCCGGCCGGTGCCGGCGTGGCGGGCGCATCAGGCCCGGCGCCGGTCTCCGTCCCGTCGACGGACGTCGCCGCGGCCTGCGGCTCGATCCAGGGCGTCTCGTCCGGATCGACCCGGACCACCAGCGACCGATCGCAGACCACTTCGCCGCCGCCGCGCAGGCGAATGGTCGCCGTGTCGGCGGTCAGCACGACGCTGGACGCCGAGATCACCCGGCCGCTGGAGAGCACGACGAGGTCGGCGCGGGCCGGGGCGGCCAGCGCCAGCCCGGCCAGGACCGCCGAGCGCAGCGGACCGGATGGAAAAGGTCATCTCTCTCTATTTCGGCTCGACGAACGCGTGGAACACCCTCACGCCCAGATCCCGCGCGTCCTGACTGCCCGCTTTGGGCACGTTCTTCGGAATAAACGTCGTGCCGGCGTCGATGGTCAGCTCGACGGTGTCGGCGGAGCCGAACGTCGCCGCCGGGATGGCCACCTTGCGCAGAACCGCCTCTTTGTCGGTCAGGACGAACCGGTCGATGACCTGCGGGCCGACGGAGACGGTGACGGCCTGCGGCGAGACGGGCTGGAGGTCCGGCCGCCCGTCGAGCTGCAGGTAGAAGGTGGCGTCACGCTTCGGATTGCGGAAGGCGATGACCCCGGCCTTGCGGCTCCACCGCCACGACACCGAGCCGTTCTCGCGGGCGTCCTCCGCCGGGTGCCAGGTCTCGTCCTTGTAGATGAGGAAGACGTTCTCGCCCTGCGGCACCAGCTCGAAGCCGGCGACTTCGTAGGCCTTCAGTCCCCGATCCTTGGCGCTGAGCGCCAGGCGCGTATTCGTCTTCGGGTCGTACAGGCCGAGCACGACCGAGGCGCGGCCGTTGTACGGATAGCTCGGCACGAAGACCGTCCGCGTGTACTCGATCGTCTCCCCGGCCTTCCACGTCCGCGTCGGCTTGGGCGGATCGTGATCGTCGGTCCACATCTGCTCGTCTTCGGCGTTCACGAAATGGGCGAAGACGCGATAGTCCCGGTCGAAGGTGACGCCGGGCGCCACCGCGAACTTGTAGGTCACTTCGAGCGGGCTGCCGAGCGACGCCCGCGTCTTGTTGAGGGTCACCGTCGACGTCGCCACCGGCGCGCCGCCGTCCTCCTTGCCGCCGCAGGCCGCGACCGCCGCCAGGGTCAGCGCGAGCGTCGCCCGCACCGCCGCTGCCACCAACCGGGGTCGCAGCACCCGTCGCCGCCCGCAGTCCAATCCCACCATCACCACGTTCACCAGTCTCCTCAAGGGGGCTGTCGCCCTGGCCCGACCGGAGGCCGGAGACGACCGGCCAATCCTAGTGTCCCGTCCGAGCGGTTCGCAACGGAATTCCCGCCGTCACGCTGGGCCTGTGGATGAAATGGTGGTAACGTCGCGACCGCATGGCAGAAGCGCTCGGCCTCGTCGAAACGAAGGGCCTGATCGGATCCGTCGAAGCCGCGGACGCGATGGTCAAGGCGGCCAACGTGACGCTCGCCGCCAAGGAATACATCGGCGCCGGCTACGTGACGGTCCTGGTCCGTGGTGATGTCGGGGCGGTCAAGGCCGCGACCGATGCCGGCGCCGCCGCCGCGCGCCGCGTCGGTGAACTGGTGTCGGTCCACGTCATTCCGCGGCCGCACGCCGAAGTCGAGCGGATCCTGCCGAAGGGCGCCGCCCGCTGAGCAGCCGCCCGTGGACGCCGCCGTGGACGCCTCTGCCCGCCCCGCCTCCCCCGCCGCCGCCCCCTCCCACGCCGATCTGACGTCGATGCGCGAGGCGCGCGACCTGGTCGCGCGCGCGCAGGTGGCGCAGCGGCAGATCGCCGAGCTCTCGCAGGTCCAGATCGACGCCATCGTCGACGCGATGGCCGCCGCGGTCACGCCGCAGTGCGAGGCGCTGGCCCAGCTCGCGCACGAGGAGACCGGCTTCGGCGTCGCCGCCGACAAGGTCCGCAAGAACCGCTTCGCCGCCGAAACGGTCTACCAGTTCATCAAGCCGATGAAGACGGTCGGCGTGCTGCGCCGCATCGAGGCGACCAAGGTCATCGAGATCGCCGAGCCGTTCGGCGTCGTCGCCGCGATCATCCCGACCACCAACCCGACCTCGACGGCGATCTACAAGATCCTCATCGCCATCAAGGCGCGCTGCGCCATCGTGATGAGCCCGCACCCCTCGGCGATCCGCTGCATCACGCGCGTCGCCGAGATCATGGAGCCGGCCGCGCGCGCCGCCGGGCTGCCCGAGGGCGGCATCGCCTGCCTGGCGACCGTCACGCTCGAGGGCACGCAGGAGCTGATGCGGCAGAAGGGCGTCCGCGTCATCCTGGCCACCGGCGGCATGGGGCTGGTGCGCGCCGCCTACAGCGCCGGCAAGCCAGCCTACGGTGTCGGCCCCGGCAACGCGCCGGCCTACATCGAGCAGACCGCCGATGTCCCGAAGGCTGTCGCCGACATCCTCACGGGCAAGACCTTCGACAACGGACTGCTCTGCTCCTCCGAGAACTCGGTGGTCGTCGACGCCTCGATCGCCGCCGAGGTGAAGGCGCAGTTCCTCGCCCAGGGAGGCTACTTCCTCAATCCGGCGGAAGCCGACGCGCTCGCCAAGGTGCTGGTGATGCCACAGCGGCTGCCCAACCCGCAGCTCGTCGGCCGTCCCGCGACCGTGGTGGCCGCCAAGGCCGGGATCACCGTGCCGCCCGGGACCCGCGCGCTGATCGCGCCCCTCGAGGGCGTCGGTCGCGACTACCCGCTGTCGATCGAGAAGCTCTGTCCGGTGCTCTCGTTCTACGTCGTCAAGGACTGGCAGGAGGGCTGCCTGCGCTGCCAGCAGATCCTGCAGTACGGCGGCATGGGCCACACGATGTCGATCCACTCGCGGAACGACGACGTGATCCTGCAGTTCGGCCTGAAGAAACCGGCGTTCCGCATCGTCGTGAACACGCCGACGACGCTCGGGTCGATCGGCCTGACGACCGGCCTCGATCCGGCGATGACGCTCGGTTGCGGAGGCTGGGGCGGCAACATCACCTCCGACAACATCTCGCCGCTCCACCTGATCAACATCAAGCGGCTCGCCTACGAAGTGCGCTCGGCTCGGCCGGACGTCGCCTGCGGTCCCGGCCAGCTCGTCAGCCGAGTCGAAACTGTCGAGTCGGGTCGACGCGTTCCTGGGCGCTCGGGGTTTCCGTACCGCCGGCGCCAACCGCCATGGCGCCGGCCGCGTCTGAGAAGTCATCGGCAGGGCCGGCGGGCACCCCAGCCCCCGCCCGGCAACTCCGCCTCCGCCTCCCCCGCCGGTCGCCTTCGTCTGCGAGGACGACGTCCGCGCGGCGGCCAAGGCGGGTCGTCGCATCGTCATCGGACCGAAGACGATCGTCACCCCCGCGGCACGCGATGCCGGAGACGCCTTACGGCTCTTCGACATGCAAGTCTGAGCCGGCCGGCACGCGGCCAGCCCAGCCGCCGCCACCCCGCCTAAAGAGCCGCTATTGTTGTGCCGATTAGGTTTAGAGATTGACCGACGTTCGGACCCCGGTGTAGTGTCGCCCGTCGAGTGCTCGGGGTAGAACCCCGCCCGTAGTCCTGTCCGAAGGGAGTCGCCTGTGGTTCGAGCGTCACGCCTGCGATGGCTGGGAAGCCTGATTCTGCTCTGCGGCGCCTGTGGTGGCCGCGGCCCGGCCCAGCCATCGGTGACGCCCCAACAGCCGCCGCAGACGTCGCAGTCCGCACCGACGACCGCCGCACCCAGTCCAGCCGCGCTGGATCCGGTCGCCGCCCTCATCGCCACCTCTGAACGCCACTACGCGACCGGCCGGCGGGAGCTGGCGGAAGGTCACCTCGACCAGGCCCGTCGCGAGTTCGACCTGTCGGTGTCGATCCTGCTCGAGTCGTCGTCCGGCGCCCGCGCCGACGCCCGGCTCCGCGACCATTTCGATCGCCTCGTCGATCGCATCAGCGCCCAGGAAGCCTCGGCGCTCGCCGAGGGCGACGGCTTCAGCGAAGGCCCGTCCGAGCCGGCGCCCATCGACGAGCTGCTGGCCATCGCCTCGACCTTCGATACACCGGCGCCACCCGCCGCGTCGACGGCCGCCACCGTCCGGGCCGATCTCGCGCTGCACGACATCCCGATTCCGCTGAACGATCGGGTCCTCAATTACATCGAGTTGTTCCAGGGGCGCCTGCGCGGCCACATCCAGTCGGGCATGGATCGCGGCGCGCAGTACCTGCCGATGATCCAGGAGGTCTTCAAGGCGGAAGGCCTGCCGCTCGACCTCGCCTACATCCCGCTGATCGAGAGCGCCTTCAAGCCGGCGGCGCAGTCGCAGAAGCGCGCCCGCGGCGTCTGGCAGTTCATGCGCGCGACCAGCGAGGAGCGCGGCCTCGAGACCAACTGGTTCGTCGACGAGCGCTCGGATCCGGAGAAGTCGACGCGCGCCGCTGCCGACTACCTGAAGTGGCTCTACAAGCAGTTCGGCGACTGGCACCTGGCGCTGGCGTCCTACAACGGCGGGCCGGGCCGCGTGCAGCGCGCCGTGCAAGCGCAGCGGCATCGACGATTTCTGGCGCCTGTCGCGAAGGCAGGCGACACCTGCCGCGCGAGACGCGCGAGTACGTGCCGCTCATCCTTGCCGCGATGGTCATCGCCAAGAACCCGACGCAGTACGGGTTCCCGCCGATGGCGACCGACAAGCCGCTGGCCTACGACAACGTCGCCGTGACGCGTGCCGTCGACCTGCGGCGCATCGCCGAGTGGACCGACACCCCGCTCGAGGCGATCCAGGCGCTGAACCCGGAGCTGCGACGCTGGACGACGCCGGTGCGCGCCGCGCGCTACGACGTCAAGGTGCCGGTCGGCACCGGCGACAAGCTGCGCGAGCGGCTGGCCAGCGCGCCGGCTGCCGACCTGGCCGCGCTCCACTGGCACCGCGTCAAGCGCGGCGAGTCGGTGGCCACCATCGCGCGCAAGCTGGGCGTGAGCCGCGGCGATCTCGCCGAAGCGAACGGCCTGTCGGCCAAGGCCCGCGTCCGCGCCGGCCAGGATCTGCTGGTGCCGCGGGCGCCTTCGACGGCGATGGCGGCGCGAGCCGAGACCGCCGCGCCGGCCGCCCGCAACGCTCGCGCCGCCGCGTCGGCGCCGGTGGCGTCCGCGGAGCCGCGCCGGGAGCGGCCCGCCGATCCGCCGAAGAACAATCGCGTCCTCTACAAGGTGCGCCGGGGCGACACGCTCGAGAAGATTGCCCGCGCCTTCGACACCACCGTCGCGGCGATCAAGTCGGCCAACCGCCTCCGCGGGAATCGCATCGCCGCCGGCGATCGCCTGACGATTCATCGCCCGACGAACTCGGCGCGCACCAACCAGTAGGCGCGCGTCGCGTTCGCTGCGGCTCACCTTCAGCTTCCAAGCGAGCCAAGTCCGGTCCAAGGGCCAACGCTGGATCCGAACCGACCAAGCGGCGCGTCGGACGCCGACCGCGACCTGGCGCGTTGGGAGTCGCGCGGCGCAGCGCACTTCGCCGAGCGCTCGTGAGCGCGCGACTCCGCGCGCTCCGACGCGACGCGACGTGCGTGAGCGCTGCCGACATCCGCGTGGCGTCCGCCTCGATGCGACGTGCTGCGTTCGAGCGCGGCGATGTCGGCGTAAGCCGTCGCGGAGGTCGAACAGGATCGGCGTCTCGCCCTTCCACGTGTTGGTGTGCTGCCACAGGTAGTCGAGGGCGGCGAGCGCGTCGGTCAGCGGCGTGCCTCGCGTGAACAGGCGCACCCGATGCGCCGGCGTCAGCTTCAAGTCCGCCGTGGCGTCGAGCGGGGCCACGAGGAGCGGCACGCCGGACTCGAACACCGTCTTCGCCGCGGCGGCATTCGACTTGATGTTCCACTCCGGCTGCGGCGTCGAGCCGGGCTGGCCGCCGCGCCGCACCGCGCCACCCATCAGCGCGATCCGCTTGATCTTCTTGCCGATCCCCGGCGACGACGTCAGCAGCGCCGCGACGTTGGTCAGCTCGCCGACCGCGACGATGGTGAGCTCGCCGGGCCGCGCCTCGATCTGCTGGCGCAGGAAGGCGACGCCGCCCTCGGTGCGCAGCGCCGGTGAGGTGAACCCCGCGGCCCACTCCGCCTGCTTCAGGTACTGCGACGCGGTCGACGTGCCGGCGACGACCGGAATCCGCGCCGCGGCCCCGCCCTCGACGGCGAGCAGCTTCGCCGCCAGCCTGGCCCTGGCCACGGCATCGCCGGAGACCGTGGTCACGCCGAGCACCTCGAGCTCCGGGCTGCGCAGGAGCAACGCCAGCGCGTAGGCGTCGTCGATGTCGGTGCCGATGTCGGTGTCGAAGAGCACCGGCACCCGCTGCGCCGCCGCCCCGGCCGCCGTCACCATCGACAAGCCGATCGCGACCATGCCGGCGCCCAGCGCGGCCGTCCACGAGCGTCGGGCGGAGATGCGGCCGGCGGCGTGTCATAGGCCGGCGATTGTACGCCACCGGCGCGCGGCGGTTCCTGCACTGCGCGGCTGGCACGGTAGCGGTGATTTCTGCACCCGCGCGGAGCGCCACCGCGATCAGGCGGCCGGCAATCGGCGCCCGGCACGATGCGACGTGCCTTGCAGCAGCCGGGCGCATGCTCGCCCGCGTCCGCACCGTTGCGCTGTCCGGCCTCGACGCCGTCCTCGTCTTCGCCGAAGTCGACGTCTCGAACGGCTTCCCGACGCTCACCCTCGTCGGCCTGCCCGACGCCAGCGTGCGCGAGAGCGCCGATCGCGTCCGCACGGCGATCCGCAACTCCGGCTTCGACTATCCGCGCACCCGCATCACCGTGAACCTGTCGCCCGCCGACGTGCGCAAGGTCGGCGCCGGCTTCGATCTGCCGATCGCCGTCGGCGTGCTCGCCGCCGGCGGCGTCGTGCCCGGCCGCAGCCTGGACGACTGCCTCGTCGTCGGCGAGCTGTCGCTCGACGGCGGCATCCAGCCGACCCGCGGCGTGCTGCCGGCGATGGTCGCGGCGCGGCGGGCCGGGCTCCGGCGCGTGATCCTGCCGACGGCCAACGCCGCCGAAGCCGCGATCGTGCCGGACACGGCCATCATCGCGGTCGAGGCGCTGCACCACGTCGTGCTGGCGCTGCGCGATCCGTCGGCGGTGGCGGAATGGTCGCCGCTCGACGTGCCGCCGACGGGGCGGGCGCCCGGTGCCCGATCTGGCCGACGTCGACGGCCAGCCGCTGGCCCGCCGGGCCCTCGAGATCGCCGCGGCGGGCGGCCATCACCTCCTGCTCTCCGGACCGCCCGGCTGCGGCAAGACGATGCTGGCCCGCCGCCTCCCCGGCCTGCTGCCGGAACTGGACGTCGAGGCCGCGATCGAGGTGACGGCGATCCATTCGATCGCCGGGTTGCTCGCCCCCGGCGCCGGACTGATCGAGGTCCGGCCGTTCCGGGCGCCGCATCACACCATCTCCGATGCCGCGCTGATCGGCGGCGGATCGCAGCCGCGCCCCGGCGAGGTGACGCTGGCCCATCACGGCGTGCTGTTCCTCGACGAGATTCCCGAGTTCACGCGGCGCGCGCTCGAAGTGCTGCGCCAGCCGCTCGAGGAAGGCGCCGTGACGATCGCGCGCGCGGCGCGGACGGCGCACTTCCCCGCCCGGTTCCAGCTCGTCGCGGCCATGAACCCGTGTCCGTGCGGCTTCGCCGGGCACCCGCGGCGGGTGTGCCGCTGCACGCCGCAGGCGGTGCAGCAGTACGCCGCCCGGCTGTCCGGGCCGCTGCGCGATCGGATCGACCTCGCGGCCGATCTGCCCGCGGTTCCGCTGAGCACCCTGACCTTCGAGGGCGCTGGCGGGACCACCACCGCGGAGGTGCGGGAGCGCGTAGCCGCGGCGCGCGATCGGCAGGCGCGGCGCTACGCCGCCGTCGGCGTCGGCGGCCCGCGTGAACGGCGCCCTGGCCGGCCGCGAGATCCGCCGTCATGCGGCGCTGGCGCCGGCGGCCCGCCGCCTGCTCACGCAGGCCGCGGACCGGCTGGGCTTGTCGGCGCGGGCGCACGATCGCGTGCTCCGCGTGGCCCGCACCATTGCCGACCTGGCCGATCGGCCCGAGGTGGCCGATAGCCATGTCGGCGAGGCGCTCCAGTTCAGGGGATCCTGAGGCGCCGGTCCCGATGCGGACGCCGGAAGCCCGGTGCACGCCCTTGCACGCGGTGACGACGCATGTTCGCCGCGTCTTCGCCATCTCCGTGCCTTTTTGGTGTACATCAGGGCGACTTCGCATGGTAAATTCGCGCGGTTTGCTGTCCCGTCGTTACTCCATCCTCGTAGCCGATCGGAGCACGGGCGTCGTCCGACGGTTCAACCTGAGCCTGCGGCCGGCCCTGGCGACGGTCGTCGGCCTGTTCACCCTGCCGATCCTGATCGGCCTGGGTGCGCGCTGGAGCGCGTCCGCCGAGCTGGATCACCTGCGCGGCGCGACCGGCGTGCTGCGGCAGGAGAACGCCAGCTTCCGCACCGCGACCGGCGAGCTGACCGGGCAGATCGCGCAATTGCAGGACGCCATCGGCGCGCTGAGCGTCGTCGGCCAGCTCGACCCGGCGACGCGCACCGCCCTCTCGACGCTGCCGGCGCTGGTCCGCAACCAGGCCAAGGGCGGCGCGGCCGCCAGCGCCGACACGCGGGCCATCGTGGCCGCCGCGACGCGGTCGCCGGAAGATGCCTTCGGACTGCTGCGCAGCGCGCTCGGCTCGCTCGAGCGGCACCTGAGCGTCACCCGCGCCGACGTCCTGCAGCGCAACGAAGTCGCCCAGGCGACGCCCTCGATCTGGCCGGCGATGGGCTGGCTGACGTCCGGCTTCGGCTCGCGCTCCGATCCGTTCACCGGGCGGCCCGACTCGCATCCCGGCCTCGACATCTCGGGCAACACCGGCGACCCGGTCTACGCCACGGCCGACGGGCGCGTCGCCATCGCGGCCCGCACCGGCGACTTCGGCAACCTCGTCGTCATCGAGCATGCCTTCGGCCTGACCACGCGCTACGGTCATCTTTCGAAGATCGCGGTCGCGCCGGGCGTCGAGGTGAAGCGCGGCCATGTCATCGGCCACGTCGGCTCGACCGGCCGCTCGACCAGCTCGCACCTCCACTACGAGGTGTGGGCCAACGGCCGGCCCGTCAACCCCCTGAAGCTCCTCGTCGGCCGGCCCGAGTAAGGGCTCGGACGAGAATATAGAGTCACCACCCTGGCCGCCGATGCATCCCGCCGGGCGGCGTTGCTCGTCGCCTGCATACGCCCGGTATGCGCGCTCTTCGCGCCTTGCCGGGCAGGCGCTTCGACGCCCAAGGCGGCAGCCCTAATCTCGTCCGAGCCCTGAGCCCGACCGGCGGCGCAAGCCGGGCAGGACGCGCGTGAGGCGCGTCGGCCAATGAGATACAATCGCTGGATAGTCGTGCCGCCGCGGGGCGCGCCGACAGGCCCTATCCCGTGATTCTCGACACCATCCTCGCCAAAGTCATCGGCACGCAGAACGAGCGCGAGCTCAAGCGTCTGCGGCCGCTCGTCGCTGCCATCGGTGAGCGCGAAAGCAGCCTCACCCCGCTCTCGGACGCCAGCCTGCGCGAGCGCAGCGACGATCTCCGCCGCCGCGCCGACAAGGGCGAACCGCTCGACGACCTCCTGCCCGACGCCTTCGCGCTGGTCCGCGAGGCCGGCCGCCGCGTGCTCCGCATGCGGCACTTCGACGTCCAGCTGATCGGCGGCATGGTCCTGCACGGCGGCCGCATCGCCGAGATGAAGACCGGCGAAGGCAAGACGCTGGTGGCGACGCTGCCGGCCTACCTGAACGCGCTGTCCGGCAAGGGCGTCCACGTCGTCACGGTCAACGACTACCTGGCCCGCCGCGACGCCGAGTGGATGGGGCGCATCTACCGCTTCCTCGGCCTCTCGGTCGGCGTCATCCAGCACGACCTCGTCGACGCCGAGCGCAAGGCCGCCTACGCCTCCGACATCACCTACGGGACCAACAACGAGTTCGGCTTCGACTACCTGCGCGACAACATGAAGTTCGAGCTCGCGCAGTACGTCCAGCGCGGGCACAACTTCGCCATCGTCGACGAAGTCGACAGCATCCTCATCGACGAAGCGCGCACCCCGCTGATCATCTCCGGGCCGGCCGAGGAATCGACCGACCTCTACTACGAGATCGATCGCGTCATCCCCAGCCTCAAGCTGGGCGCGGTGACGCAAGGGCAGGTCAAGGCCGAGGAGCGCGAAGCGCTCGAGACGACCGGCGACTACATCGTCGACGAGAAGCACAAGACGGTGCAGCTCACCGAGGGCGGCATGGCGGCGGCCGAGGCCGCGCTCGCCCACCGCATGCAACCCGGCGGGCTCTACGATCCCGGCCAACATGCCCCTGCTCCACCACATGCAGCAGGGCCTGCGCGCGCACGCGCTGTTCCGGCTGGACACCGACTACGTCGTCAAGGACGGCCAGGTCATCATCGTCGACGAGTTCACCGGCCGCCTGATGCCCGGCCGCCGCTGGAGCGACGGCCTGCACCAGGCCGTCGAGGCCAAGGAGAAGGTGAAGATCGAGCGCGAGAACCAGACGCTCGCGACCATCACCCTCCAGAACTACTTCCGCAAGTACGCCAAGCTCTCCGGCATGACCGGCACGGCCGACACCGAGGCCGAGGAATTCAACAAGATCTACAAGCTCGACGTCGTGGTCGTGCCGACCAACCGGCCGCTGACCCGCATCGAGGAACCGGATCTCGTCTACAAGACCGAGGACGAGAAGTTCGAGGCGATCGTCGCCGACGTCGTCGAGAAGCAGCAGGCCGGACGCCCGGTCCTCGTCGGCACGGTATCGGTCGCCAAGTCGGAGCGGCTCTCCGGCATGCTGCGCCGCCGCGGCGTCAAGCACGTCGTGCTGAACGCCAAGTACCACGCGCAGGAAGCCGAGATCGTCGCCCAGGCCGGACGCCTCGGCACGGTCACCGTGGCCACCAACATGGCCGGCCGCGGCACCGACATCCTGCTCGGCGGCAACGCCGAGTTCATGGCCCGCCAGCAGGCCCTCGGCGCCGAGGGCGCCGAGCGGATCCCGAAGGCGGAGGCGCGCTTCGTCGACGACGACGCGTTCGTCTACTTCTTCCACATCGACGCGTTCTACCGCGTCCCCCGCGGCGTCTACGAACCGATCTTCGACGCCCTCAAGGCGCAGTGCGACACCGAGCACGAAGCAGGTCGTCGCCGCCGGCGGCCTGCACATCGTCGGCACCGAGCGGCACGAGTCGCGGCGCATCGACAACCAGCTGCGCGGCCGCGCCGGCCGGCAGGGCGATCCCGGCTCGTCGCGCTTCTACCTCTCGCTCGAGGACGACCTGATGCGCATCTTCGGCACCGCGAACATCCGCGGGCTGATGGAGCGGCTCGGCATGGAGGACGGCGTCCCGATCGAGCACAAGATGGTCACCAAGGCCATCGCCCGGGCGCAGCGGCAGGTCGAAGCGCAGAACTTCTCGATGCGCAAGCACCTGCTCGAGTACGACGACGTCATGAACAAGCAGCGTGAGAACGTCTACACGCTGCGCCGTCAGCTGCTCGAGTCGAAGATCCAGCTCGAGGACGAGCCGGAGCCGGTCGACACGCAGGGCTACCTGATGACGGTCGCCGAGGACGTCGTGGCGACGACGGTCGACGAGTACTGCCCGCCCGACGGCGATCGCGAGGACTGGGACGTCGACGGTCTGAAGGATCGGATCGGCGACGTGTTCGGTCTCGACGGCAGCCTGCTCGAGGGCGTCGACGAGCCCGGCCTCCGCAACGAAGCCGTCGCCGACACGGTGTGGACCAGCGTCACCGAGGCCTACCACGCGAAGGAAGAGATGGTCGGCAAGGAGCTGTTCCGGGTGCCGGACGACGTCCGCCCGCAGCTCGTGCCCGAGGAGCGCCTCGCCGAGATCACGACGGCGCCCGACGACCAGCAGCTGGCGCTCGCCGGCCGCGCCATCCTGGAGCCGATCTCGCGCAGCATCATGCTGCAGATCGTCGACCAGCAGTGGAAGGATCACCTCTACAGTCTCGACCACCTCAAGGAAGGCATCGGCCTGCGCGGCTACGGCCAGCGCGATCCGCTGGTCGAGTACAAGAAGGAAAGCTTCACCCTCTTCCAGGCGATGAAGGGCCGCATCGACGAGGAGATGGTCCGCTACCTGTGGCGGCTCCGCCCGATCATCGGCACCGACGACGGCGGCGCGCCGGTCGCGCCGGTCGCGCCCAAGCGTCCGCAGGCGCCGCGGCCATCGCAGCTCACGTTCAGCGACACCAAGCAGGCGCCTCCCCCGCCGTCGGCCGCCTTCGGTGACTTCGGCATGGCCGAGGCCGAGGCCGCCGCGACCGGCCCGGGTCGGCGGCGACGACGCCGCCGTGAAGCAGGTCCGACGCGACGAGCCGAAGGTCGGCCGGAACGATCCCTGCCCGTGCGGCAGCGGCAAGAAGTACAAGAAGTGCCACGGCGCCAACCAGTGATGCCGGTGCCCGTTCCCCCTCGCGTTCACTCGAAGGCCGACGCCGTATGTCGGCCTTCTGTGCATCAGAACCATCATGTCCACACCTGCTGAAAGCCTGACCGTCGGCCGCTCCGCCGCGGAGCAAATCGAGACGGGGCCTGACGACGGCCCTGACCTTCGACGACGTGCTGCTCGTCCCGCAGCACTCGCCGGTGCTGCCGAGCGCGGTCGACGTCTCGAGCCGCTTCACCCGCAACGTCCGCCTCAACGTGCCGCTGGTCAGCGCGGCGATGGACACCGTCACCGAGTCCTCGCTGGCGATCGCCATGGCGCAGCAGGGCGCGCTCGGCATCGTCCACAAGAACCTGACCATCGAGGAACAGGCCAACGAGGTCGATCGCGTCAAGCGGTCCGAGAGCGGGATGATCGTCAACCCGATCACGCTCTCGCCCGAGCACCGCATCTACGAGGCGCTCGAGCTGATGCGGAAGTACCGCATCTCCGGCGTGCCGATCACCGAGGGCGGCCGCAAGGAAGGCCGCCTGGTCGGCATCCTCACCAACCGCGATCTCCGCTTCGAGACCAACGTCGAGCGGCCCATCTCCGACATCATGACCAGGGAGAACCTGATCACGGTGCCGGTCGGCACGACGCTCGACGAGGCGCAGGACATCCTGCACCGCCACAAGGTCGAGAAGCTGCTGGTCGTCGACCAGGACTTCCGCCTGAAGGGGCTGATCACGGTCAAGGACATCCAGAAGGCGATGAAGTACCCCAACGCCTGCAAGGACGATCTCGGCCGGCTCCGCGTCGGCGCCGCCATCGGCGTCGCCCGCGACACGCTCGATCGGGCCGCGGCGCTGGTCGCCGCGCACGCCGACGTCCTCGTCATCGACACCGCGCACGGCCACTCGCAGGGCGTGCTCGACATGGTGGCGCGCATCCGCCGCACCTTCCCCGACCGTCGATCTCGTCGCCGGCAACGTCGCCACCGGCGAAGCCACCGAAGCGCTGATCAAGCTCGGCGTCGACGGCGTCAAGGTCGGCATCGGCGCCGGCTCGATCTGCACGACGCGCATCATCGCCGGCATCGGCGTGCCGATGATCTCGGCGATCGCCGAATGCTCACGCGCCGCCGCTGCGCTCCGACGTGCCGGTCATCGCCGACGGCGGCATCCGCTACTCCGGCGACATCACCAAGGCGATCGCGGTCGGCGCCAGCTCGGTGATGATCGGGAGCCTGTTCGCCGGCGTCGACGAGAGCCCCGGCGAAGTGATCCTCTACCAGGGGCGCTCGTTCAAGGAGTACCGCGGCATGGGCTCGATCGGCGCCATGCGCAAGGGCAGCCGCGATCGCTACTTCCAGGACGAGTTCGACATCCTGCCCAGCGGCGACGGCAGCGACAAGCTGGTGCCGGAAGGCATCGAGGGCCGGGTGCCGCACAAGGGCAGCCTGTCGACCATGGTCCATCAGCTGGTCGGCGGCCTGCGCGCCGGCATGGGCTACTGCGGCTGCCCCACCGTCCGGCACCTGCAGACCCAGGCCAAGCTGATTCGCATCACCGCCGCCGGCGCCCGCGAGAGCCACGTCCACGACGTGGTGATCACCAAGGAAGCGCCGAACTACCGCGGCCAGTAGCCGGGATGGCGCCGGAGCGGTCGCCCGCAGGGCGGCCGACGCGAACGACTCCGGAGTCGTCCGTCGGCTGAGCGATGGGCGCCTCGCCGCTACGGCTGCCGCGACTTCGCCTCGGCGTCGATGTCCGCCTGCCAGGCGGTGAGCGCGGTCTGGAGCCGCGTCGCGACGTCGCGGTGCCGGGCGATCACGTCGGTACGCTCGCCGATGTCGCGCGACAAGTCGAACAGCAGCGGCCGCGCCTGGTCGACGATCAGCTTCCAGCGGCCGCTCCGGACAGCCTGCTGCTGGCGCGCGGCGCCGGCGACGCGCCAGAACAGGGTGCGCTCGACCTCGGGCGCGCGCCCGGCGAGGATGGGCAGCAGATCGACGCCGTCGAGCCTGGTGCCGGCCGGCGCGGTCGCGCCGGCGGCGGCCAGCATCGACGCCGTCAGGTCCATGGTCATGCCCACCTGTCGCGAGACCCGGCCCGCCGGGATCCGTCCCGGCCAGCGCACGATCGCCGGCACGCGGATGCCGCCCTCCCACACCGACCCCTTCCGATGGAAGAGCGGCGCCGCCATGCGACAGCCACTCGCCGCCGTTGTCGTTGGTGAAGATCACGAGCGTGTTCTGCGCTGAGGCCGAGACGGTCCAGCGCGGCGAGAATGCGGCCGACGCCGGCATCGACCCGTTCGACCATCGTCACGTAGTCGGCGCGCGTGTTCGCGTCGGCGTCGGTCGGCAGCACGTGCTGGCCGCGATCGCGGGCGGTCGACGGCTGATCCGGACGCTGATACGGCCAGTGCGGCGCGTTGTAGGCGACGTCGAGGAACACCGGGCCCGGCGCGGCGCTGCTCGAGGACGCGGATGGCCCGGTCGGTGATCAGGTCGGTCATGTAGCCGGGCGACCTCGACCGGCGCGTCGTTCTCGAACAGATCGGCGTGCACGCGGCGCATCGGCGCCGGCGGTGTGCTGGTAGTAGTCGATGAACCCGCTCTTGAAGCCGAAGAACTCGTCGAAGCCGTGCGCGTTCGGGCTGTACGCCGCCTTCCAGCCCAGATGCCACTTGCCGATCAGCGCGGTGTAGTAGCCGCGTGCCTTGAGCAGCCGCGGCAGCGAGCCGTCGGACGGCGCCAGCCCTCGTTCGGCGTCCTCCTTCGGCCGGACGCCGAGCGGCGCTTCCAGCGCATACCGCTGCTGATAGCGGCCGCTGATCAGCCCGGCCCGTGTCGGCGTGCAGGTGGCGCCGTTGGCGTAGAAGTCGGTCAGCCGGACGCCGTCCCGCGCCAGCCGATCGATGTGCGGCGTCTTGATGTCGGTCGCGCCGTAGACGCCGAAGTCGCCATAGCCGGCGTCGTCGGTCATGATCAGGACGATGTTCGGCCGATCGCCGTCGGCGGCTGCGCGGCTCACGGAGACGCCGGTCGGTCGCGGACGACCGAAGCGCGGCGAGCCGGAGCAGGCGTCAGGGCCATGGTCGCATGTGACGACTCGTCCCTGGTGGCAGGTCCGAGTACGGCGCGCGACGCATCGCCGGCGCCGGTGCGACGGACGATCGTGACGCGCGGCGTCGTCGGTCGTCGCCGGCGTGCTCGAGCCTGACGTGGATCGCGCCGGCGTCGGGCCGCGGCATCCGCTCGGCCCACTCGATGGCCAGGACGCCGTCGGCCGCGAGCGCGTCGAGGCCGAGATCGTCCACCTCGCCCGGCGCCAGGCGATAGAGGTCGACGTGGTACAGCGGCAGGCGGCCGCCGCGATACTCCTGCACCAGCGTGAACGTCGGGCTGCTCACCTCGTCGGGGTCGACGCCGAGCCCCGCCGCCAGCCCGCGCACGAACGCCGTCTTGCCGGCGCCGAGCTCGCCGTAGAGGAAGACACGGGCGCCGGCGGCCAGCCGCGAGGCGAGCGCCGCGCCGACGGCTTCCGTCTCGGCGTCCGAGCGCGACAGGATCGGGGTCGCCTCCGTCACGCCGGTCAGCTCGCCTCCTCGGCGTCCTCACCGGCGACCGCGCGCCACGCCGGGCCCAGGTGCCGCAGGATGTCGCCGGCCACCAGCGCCGGCGCGCCGACCGCGGCGGCGGCCAGATCGCCGGCCTTGCCGTGCAGGTAGACGCCGACCCGCGTCGCCGCCTCGGGATCGAGCAGCTGCGCCAGCCACGCGGCGATGACGCCGGTGAGCACGTCGCCGGTGCCGCCCGTCGCCATGCCCGGGTTGCCGGTGCGGTTGATCGCGGTCCGGCCGTCGGGCGACACGACCAGCGTGCGATGCCCCTTCAGCACGACGTGGACGCCGTGCCCGGTGGCGAAGGCGTGCGCGACCTCGAGCCGCGACTTCTGCACGTCGGCCGTCGACTGCCGCGTCAGCCGCGCCATCTCGCCGGGATGCGGGGTGATGATCAGGTCGAGGCCGTCGCGGGCGCGCAGGCGGTCGGGATCGCGCGGCGCACACCGTCAGGGCGTCGGCGTCGAGGATCAGCGGCGTGCCGCTGCGCTCGATCAGGCCGAAGATCAGACTCGCGGACGTCGTCGCCGGTGCCGAGGCCGGGCCCGGCGGCGACGACGTCGGCGGTCGCGTCGAGGATCACCTCGAGCGCCGCCTCGACGTCGATCGCGCCGTCGACCTCGGGCAGCGGCAGGGTCATGAACTCCGCGCCCATCGAGGCGAGGATCGGCAGGACGGACGCCGGCGTCGCCACCGTGACCAGGCCGGCGCCCGAGCGCAGCGCGGCCATCGCCGCCAGGTAGGCGGCGCCGGTGCGCCCGAGCGAGCCGGCGACGATCAGCACCCGCCCGTAGTCCCCTTTGTGCGTGTCGGCCTCGCGCGGCTCGATCGAGCCGCTGACCGCATCGCGGGTGATGACGTCGATGCGCGGGCCCTCGAGCGCCTCGACGACTTCCGAGGGAATGCCGATCTCCACGGTCACCACGTCGCCGCACAGCGCCTCGGCCGGCGGCAGGACGTGCGGCAGCTTCGGCGCGGCGAAGGTCACCGTGAGATCGGCTTCGATGGCCGGCCCGATGACGTCGGCCGTGCTGCCCGACAGGCCGCTCGGCAGGTCGATGGCGACGACCGGCAGCGTCGATGCGTTGACGTCGTGGACGATGGTCTCGAACAGGCCGGTCAGCGGGCGCGACAGGCCGGTCCCGAACAGCGCGTCGACGACGAGGTCGCAGGCGGACACCTCCGACGCGTGCAGCTCCCACTCCTGCTCGTTCCCGATCTCGACCAGGGTGTGCCCGAGCCGGCCGAGGATGTCGAGGTTGATGCGGGCGTCGCCGCTGACGTCGGCGGCGCGGCCGACCAGGAACACCGCCACGTCGTGGCCGGCCTGGAGCAGCGTCCGCGCGACGACGAAGCCGTCGCCGCCGTTGTTGCCCGGGCCGCACAGGACGGCGATGCGGCTGTCGCCGAGGTCCTCGATGCGGTCTTCGAGGGTGGCGACCACCTGCCGGCCGGCGCACTCCATCAGCACCAGCGACCGGATGCCGATCTCGTCGATCGTGATGCGGTCGGCCTCGCGCATCTGGGCGGCGTTGAGCACTCGCATGGCGCCCGCATCCTACCACCGGCCGCGGCGGGCCGGCCGGTGGGCGCGGACGGGCCGGGGCAGGTGGACCGGCCCGCGATTGCCCGGCGCCTGGCGACACGCTACGATCGCTGGCGATGCCCACCATGGTCAACGTCGACGGGCGCCTCGCCGCCGAGCGCGACGCCGTCGTCTCGGTCTTCGATCACGGCTTCCTGTTCGGCGAGGGCGTCTACGAGGTGATGCGCACCTACCGCCAGCGCCCCTTCCTGTTCGATCCGCACCTGCGCCGGCTGCGCGCCTCGGCGGACCGCATCGCGCTGCCGATTCCCACGAGCGACACCGAGATCGCGCAGCGCATCACCGCGACGATCGCCGCCGCCCAGCTTCCGGGCGAGGCCTACATCCGGCTCCTCGTCACCCGCGGCGTCGGCGAGATCGGCTACGACCCGGCCAACTGCCCGGCGCCGACGATCGTGATCATCGTCAAGCCGCACGCCGAGCTGGCCGCGGAGGCCTATCGCGACGGCGTGACGATCGCGCTGGTGTCGGTCCGCCGCAACCACCCCGAGACGGTCAACCCGCTGATCAAGTCGAACAACCTGCTGAACAACGCCCTGGCGATGCAGGAGGCCTACCGGCGAGGCGCCGCCGAGGCGCTGATGAAGAACACGCGCGACGAGATCGCCGAGTGCGCGATGTCCAACATCTTCGTCGTGCAGGGCGGGACGCTGCGGACGCCGCCGACGACGGCCGGGCTCCTCGCCGGCGTCACCCGCGCCTTCGTCCTGGAGCTGGCCGCCAAGACCGGGATCCGCGCCCTCGAGGAGACGCTGCGCGAAGAGGACGTCGCCTCGGCCGACGAGATGTTCTTCACCAGCACGACGCGCGAGATCGTCCCGGTCGTCCGCGTCGACGAGCGCGACGATCGGCAGCGGCAGGCCCGGCCCGGTGACGCAGCGGCTGCGCGCCGCGTTCGCCGAGGCCCTGCGGTCGGTGTAGGGCCCCGGCGTCTTCGCCGGCGGGAGCGCGGCTCAGGCCCCGGCCGTGCGGCGGATCGGCGGCGGGCTGAGCTCGGCGCCCAGCTGCTTGTACATGGTCAGGAAGTCGAAGCAGTTCCAGGCAGCGGCGACGCGATCGCCGTCCACCTGGCACATCGCGAATCCTTCGAACGTCACCGGCAGTCCGGTGGCCTGGCAGTCGGGGAGCGCGCCGCGCTGCGTGCCCGTGACGCGGCAGCGCGCCACCGCCAGGGAGCCCTGGGTGACGACGTTGAGGATCTCCACCGAGATGTCGGGGAACGCCGTCCGGAACGCCTGGTAGAACGGCCGGAAGTTGTGCGGGCCGCGAATGGGCTGACCGTCCGGCGTCGGCAGGCCGTGGATGACGGTCTCGCTGTTCATCAGGCGATCGATGGTGCTCTCGTCGCCGCGATTCCAGACGCCGTCGAACCAGGCGCGCAGGACGGACTCGGGGGTGGGCATGGTGTGCTCGCTCGGTTCCAGAGGGGGGCTGGTCCTCCTTGTATAGCACGCCACGGCTGACCTGGAGCGCCAGGGCCGCTGTCCGCTGGACTCAACCGCGAGCCGAGGCGATCGCGCATCGAGCCCGGAACCGGCCAGCTGACCATGCCCTCGCGGCCCTGGATGTTGACGACCAGCTCGACCTCGGTGACCTGCGGGCCGAACAGCGCGGCCCGCTCCGGCTGGCGTCAGGCGGAACGACACCCAGAACGCGTCGTAGGCGTAGTCGCGCTTGAAGAGCCCGCCGAGCGCCCGCACGTCGCGCAGCTTCGGCGTCAGCGTGCCGCGCGCCGCGCCGGGATCGCCGGCCGGCAGGCCGCGCGGCTGCAGCAGCGCGATCCAGTCCAGCGGAATCACGCCCGAGCCCTCGTGCGGATCGATCTCGACGAAGAACACGGTGTCGGCGGCCGCCTCGGCCTCGGCCACCAGCCGTCGCGCGTCGTCGGCGGTCAGCCGCTCGTCCAGCTGCAGCGCCCGGGCCGTCGCCCGGATGACGTCCGGCGTCAGCCACGTCGCCCGCATCTTGTAGTTGATGGCCCGGTCGGTCTTCAGGCCGCGCATCGACATGCGGTTGCCGATCCGATCGACGCGCCGCATGCCGGCGACGAGGTCGGCGGCGTCGCCCCGCGACCAGCCGAGGAAGGCGTCGTCGGCCGACTGGACGAACGCCTGGATGCCGGTCGGCCACAGCATCGCGGTCGCCGCGATCGCGACCGCGGCGGCCAGCCAGGACGCCCGGATGGCACGCATGGCTGGCCTCGCGTCCACCGGCAGGCGCCCTACTCGTACTCGGACATCGGCGGGCACGCGCAGATCAACTGGCGGTCGCCGCGGGCGTTGTCGATGCGGCCGACCGTCGGCCACACCTTGCGCGCCTTGACGAACGGCAGCGGAAACGCCGCCTGCTGCCGGCTGTAGGGATGCGTCCAGACGTCGGCCGTCACCGCGTCGGCGGTGTGCGGCGCATGCTTCAGGACGTTGTCGGCCTTGTCCGCGGCGCCGTCGATCACCGCCTGGATCTCGGCGCGGATCGCGATGAGCGCGTCGCAGAAGCGATCGAGCTCGGCCTTCGGCTCGCTCTCGGTCGGCTCGATCATCAGCGTGCCGGCGACCGGGAACGACACCGTCGGGGCGTGGAAGCCGTAGTCCATCAGCCGCTTGGCGACGTCGGTCTCGTCGATCCCGGACGCCGCCTTGAGCGGCCGCAGGTCGACGATCATCTCGTGCGCGACGCGGCCGGTGGCGCGCGTGTAGAGGATCGGGAAGTGCGGCTCGAGGCGCGCCTTCACGTAGTTGGCGTTGAGGATGGCGATCGCGGTGGCGTCGCGCAGGCCGTCGCGGCCGAGCATGGCGATGTAGCCGTAGGAGATCGCCAGGATCGAGGCACTGCCCCACGGCGCCGCCGACACCGCATGGATCGCCTTGGCGCCGCCGGTCTTCACCACCGGATGGCCCGGCAGGTAAGGCGCGAGGTGCGCCGCGACGCAGATCGGCCCCATGCCCGGGGCCGCCGCCGCCGTGCGGGATGGCGAACGTCTTGTGCAGGTTGATGTGGCAGACGTCGGCGCCGATGGCGGCCGGGCTGGTCAGGCCGACCTGCGCGTTCATGTTGGCGCCGTCCATGTAGACCTGGCCGCCGTGCGTGTGCACGAGGTGGCAGATGTCCTGGATGGCGTCCTCGAACACGCCGTGCGTCGAGGGATAGGTGACGAGCAGCGCCGCCAGCCGATCGGCGTGCTGTCGCGCCTTCTTCTCGAGATCGACGACGTCGATGTTGCCCTTGTCGTCGCAGGCCACGACCACGACCTGCATGCCGGCCATCGCCGCCGACGCCGGGTTGGTGCCGTGCGCCGACTGCGGGATCAGGGCGATGTCGCGATGCCCCTGGCCGCGATCGCGGTGCCAGGCCTGGATGACGAGCAGGCCGGCCAGCTCGCCCTGCGCGCCGGAGTTCGGCTGCAGCGACACGCCGGGGAGGCCGGTGATCGCGCCGAGCGCGTGTTCGAGCTCGCCGAACAACTGGTGATAGCCGGCCGCCTGCGCCGCCGGCACGAACGGGTGGAGGCGCGCCAGCTCCGGCCACGACAGCGGCAGCATCTCCGCCGCCGCGTTCAGCTTCATCGTGCACGAGCCGAGCGGGATCATCGACGTGTCGAGGCCGATGTCCTTGCGCTCGAGGCCGCGGATGTAGCGCATCAGCGCCGATTCGGAGCGGTGGGTGTGGAAGACCGGGTGCGTCAGGAAGGCCGACGTGCGGACCAGCACCGGCGGCAGCTTGAGCTCGGCCGCCGCGCCGGTCGACGACGTCGGCAGGGCGACGCCCTCCTCGGTGGACGATCGCACCGAGGCGCGGAACACCTGGACGATGGCGTCGAGGTCGCGCGCCTCGACGGTCTCGTCGAGCGCGATCCCGACGTGCGTGCCGTCGTAGCGGAAGTTGAGCCGGGCGGCGTCCGCTGCCTGCCGGATGCGGCCCACCGCGGCGACGTGGCCGACGTCGAAGCACAGCGTGTCGAAGTAGGCGGCGTTGCGCTGCGTGACGCCGAGCAGCGCCAGCCGCGCCTCGAGCGCGACCGCCTGGCCGTGCACGCGACGGGCGATGGCCGCGAGCCCCTCCGGACCGTGGTGCACGGCGTAGAAGGCGGCGATGTTGGCGAGCAGCGCCTGCGCGGTGCAGATGTTCGAGGTCGCCTTCTCGCGGCGGATGTGCTGCTCGCGCGTCGCGATCGCCATCCGGTAGGCGGTCTTGCCGTGCACGTCGGCCGAGACCCCGATCAAGCGGCCGGGCATCTGCCGCACGAAGGCGTCGCGCGTCGCGAAGAACGCGGCGTGCGGGACCGCCGTAGCCGAGCGGCACGCCGAAGCGCTGGGCGCTGCCGACGACGACGTCGGCGCCCATCTCGCCGGGCGGCGTGATCAGCGCGCAGGCCAGCAGGTCGCTGGCGACGACGGCGAGCGCCTGGCCCTCGTGGACGCGGGCGATGACCGCCGACAGATCGCGGACCAGCCCGTTCCGGTCGGGCGACTGCAGCAGCACGCCGAAGACGTCCGGGCTGATTTCGGCGCGTCGCGACGTCGACGACGCGCAGCTCGAGCCCGAGCGGTTCGGCGCGGGCCGCCAGCAGCTCCAGCGTCTGCGGGAACACGGTGCGGTCGGCGAGGAACACGCGCGCGTCCTTGCGCGGGCAGACGCGATGGGCCAGCGCCATCCCCTCGGCCGCGGCGGTCGCCTCGTCGAGCAGCGAGGCGTTGGCGACGTCCATCGCGGTGAGGTCCTTCACCACGGTCTGGAAGTTGAGCAGCGACTCGAGGCGGCCCTGGGCGATCTCGGCCTGGTAGGGCGTGTAGGGCGTGTACCAGCCCGGGTTCTCGAAGACGTTGCGCAGGATCGCGGCCGGCGTGATCGTGTCGTAGTAGCCGAGGCCGATGAACGAGCGGAAGACCTGGTTCTTCGACGCCACCGTCCACAGGCGCGCGAGGTAGTCGTGCTCGCGCTCGGCCGGCCGGCAGCGGCAGCGGGTCGCGCCGGCGGATCGCCGCCGGGATCGCCTGCTCGAGCAGCGCCTCGACGGACGCCGCGCCGACGACGGCGAGCATCTCGGCCTGTTCGGCCGCGCTGGGACCGATGTGCCGGGCGGCGAAGCCCGGCTCGCTGGTGACGGACGTCGGCGGCGCCTGCAGCAGTTCCGCCATCAGCCGAGCAGCGCTTCGTAGGCGGCGGCGTCGAGCAGCGAGCCGAGCTCGCCGGCGTTCGACGGTTTCACCTGGATGATCCAGGCGCCGTGCGGATCCTTGTTGACCGACTCGGGCGCCGTGCTGAGCGCGTCGTTGACCTTCACGACCTCGCCCGAGACCGGGGCATAGAGCTCGGAGACCGCCTTCACCGACTCGATGGTCCCGAAGACCTCACCCTGGGTGATGGTGCGGCCAACGGCCGGCAGCTCGACGAACACGACGTCGCCGAGCTGGGCCTGCGCGTAATCGCGTGATGCCGATCACGGCGTGGCCGTCGGTGCTGCGGACCCACTCGTGGTCCTTGGTGTACTTCAAGTCCGCCGGATACATGCGTGCTCCCTAGGTGCTCGCTTGTAGAACGGCATCGGGACGACCTTCGCCGCGACGCGCCGTCCACGGATGTCGATCTCGAGGGCCTGGCCAGGCGCCGAGGCGGCGGCCGGCACGTAGCCCATGCCGATGGCCTTCTTCAGGAAGGGCGTCTGCGTGCCGCTGGTGACCTTGCCGGCCTCGACGCCGTCGACGTAGATCGGGCAACCGGCGCGGGCGATGCCGCGGTCGGTCATCTCGAAGCCGACGATGCGCTTGGTCACGCCCGCCGCCTTCTGCGCCTCGAGCGCGGCCTTGCCGATGAAATCGGCTTTCTTCCAGCCGATGATCCAGCCGAGGCCGGCCTCGAGCAGCGTCGTCGTCTCGTCCATGTCGCTGCCGCACAGGCGCATCGAGGATTCGAGGCGCAGCGTGTCGCGGGCGCCGAGACCGGCCGGGACGATGCCGGCCGGCTGACCCGCGTCGAGGAGCGCCTTCCACAGCCGCTCGGCCTGGCCGGGCGCGCAGAAGATCTCGAACCCGTCCTCGCCCGTGTAGCCGGTGCGCGACACGGTGCCGCGGACGCCGGCGAACTCGCCGTGCGCGAACCAGTAGTACTTCAGGTCGGCCAGGTTCACGCCGGTCAGCGGCTGGAGCACCGACTCGGCCTTCGGCCCCTGGATGGCAATCAGCGCGTAGCGGGAACTGGAGTTGACCGCGACCGCGTCGCCGACGCCCGCGATGTGCGCCTGGATCCAGCCCCAGTCCTTCTCGATGTTGCCGGCGTTGACGACGAGCAGGAAGTGCTCCGGCGCCCAGCGGTAGACGAGCACGTCGTCGACGACCGTGCCCTCGGGCGTCGGCAGCGACGAATACTGGATCTGCCCCACGGCCAGCCGCGAGGCGTCGTTGCTGGTCAGCTTCTGGACCGCCGCCAGCGCGTCGGCGCCGGCGATCTCGATCTCGCCCATATGGCTGACGTCGAACAGCCCGACCCGCTCGCGCACGGCCAGGTGCTCGGCGGTGATGCCGGCGTACTCCACCGGCATGTCCCAGCCGCCGAAGGGCACCATCCGCGCGCCGAGCGCGACATGGGCGGCATGCAGGGCGGTTTTCCGGAGCGGAGGGGCGGAAACAGGCGTTGGAGCGGCGTCAGCCATGGAGGGAGCGCCCGCCGTGGGCGGGGCAACCCGCTGACGGTACTATGCGGTCCCAACCCGGTCAAGGCAGCTCGACTTAGTTGCGGCGACGAACGGGCGTTCCCTCGGGCAGGCGCGGCCCAGAGGCAACTCATGATGCCGAGCACGGTGAAGCACGGCCGGGTGGCCGTGATCTGCCACGCCGCTGGCCCGTCCGAGGCTCCCGAGACGATGCCCGCCAGCGGGTCGCGCCCACCGGGTGTGACCCGCCAGACGCCGCACCCGTGGAGGCGACTCGCGGACCACTCGCCGTCGACCGCCCCTTCGGGCCGCAGGACCAGGTGCGTCGCGGCGGTCACGCCGCAGCGACGGTAGTCGGCGGCCGGTGCCATGCGCAGACGGACGTGGTCGCCTGAGGCGATCGCCGCCCTGCCTGGCTCCTGGCCGTGCGGCGCTGCGGGCACGGCGTAGTAGATGTCGTCCGCGGCGCCCTCGGCGACGTCCACCTCGGACAGCGACAGGAACTCGAGATCGTGGGCGAGGGCCGCGGCGTCGTCCCCGGCGAGGATCCCGAAGGCGGCGTCGATGGTCGCCACTTCCGGTGGCCCTTTCCTGCCGCGATCGAGGACGGCGGCGCCGAGCAGTGGCACCATCGCGCATCGCCCGCCCAGCCACAGCGGCCCGCCCGAGGCCGCCAGAACCCCGCCGGTGCCCAGCACGAAGACCCGCCCGCCGAGCCGAAGGCAGACGCCTCCCCCCACGGGACGCCAGCCGCCGTGATCGGCCAGACGGTAGATGCCGGCGGTGCTCTTCGCCCGGAGGCGCGCCCGCGGCGCCAGATCGACCGACCGGCCGGCGCGGGCACCGCTATTCGGGAACAAGGCTGGCCTCGATGACCGACAGCGTGCCGGTGTCCCCGTGCTGCGGCCGGGTGGCGTCCGGTGTCGCGTCGAGGTCCGTCTCCCCGCTCTCGGCCGTCGTGTCGTCGGCAGGCGGCGGCAGCGCTCGCTGCGCGCTGTGCAGCCTGGGCTTGTAGCGCAGATACGCCTGGAGCGTGTGGTAGCTGATGTCCAGCACCCGGCACGCCTTGCGCTTGTTGTTGTCGCAGCGCTCGAGGACCAGGCGGGCGTAGCGGCTGCCCCAGGCCCGCATGCTCTCGCCGCCCTCGGTCGCCGGCTGCACGATGCTGTACCGCTCGTTGAGGGCCGGCGGCAGATCGTTCAACTGGATTTCGTCGCCGTCGGTCAACGTGATCGCGCGCTCGATGACCCGCTCCAACTCGCGGACGTTGCCCGGCCATTCGTAGGTCAGGAGCGCTTCGAGCGCCGCCGCAGACATGCGGCACGGCCGGCCCGGGCCGGCGTGCCGCTCGAGGCAGCCCTGTGCCAGATCGCAGATGTCCTCGCGGCGCGCGCGGAGCGGCGGCACCCGCAACTCGAGCGCGTTGAGCCGGTAGTAGAGGTCGCCGCGGAACTGCCCCTTGGTCACCAGCGCCGACAGGCTGCGGTTGGTCGCGGCCATCACGCGGATGTCGACCTTCTTGGTCTGGTGCCCGCCGACGCGCTCGACGGAGAACTCCTGGAGCGCGCGCAGCAGCTTGGCCTGCGCCGCCAGCGACAGGTCGGCGACCTCGTCGAGGAAGAGCGACCCGCCGTGCGCCTGTTCCAGCTTGCCGCGTCGACCGCGCACGCCGGTCGCGGTGCGATCCTCGATGCCGAAGAGCTCGGCTTCGAGCAGGGACTCGACGATGGCCGCGCAGTTGACCGCGATGAACGGGCCGCGGTTGCGTCGGCTCCACTGGTGGATCTGGCGCGCGACCAGCTCCTTGCCGACGCCGCTCTCGCCCTCGATCAGCACGGTGAAATCGGTGCGCGCGATGCGATCGATCTGCTGCCGCACCGCCTGGACTTGCGGGCTCGTGCCATGCAGCCGATTGCCGTCGCGATCGCCCAGCGTGGCCACGGCGACGCGATAGCCCGCGGTCCGCTCGATCTCGGCGACGATCGCGCCGATCTGTCCGGCCGTCGAGACCAGAGCATGCCAGGCCTGATCCTGGGCGGCCCGCGTCGGCCGTGGCACCTCGAGGGCGAAGGTCCGCCCGCCGCTCGAGACCTTCGTCACCGCCAGGGCGGGATCGAGGTCCGTCACGACCGTGCTCGAGGCGCACTCGCGGAACCGCACGAAGGCGACGCCGAGATGATCCCGGACCACCTTCTCGAAGCGCGCGCGCGTCGCCTGCACGTCGCCCGCACCCAGGCCCTCGACGAACGCGCCGAGCATCGCGGCGCCACGATCCCGCGCCATGCCGGCTCCCATCCCCGCTTCCCGCAGTACGCCATCCTGCATGAGACCTCCCTGGGCCGAGTCACACCACGCCCGAGGCTCCGGTGATCCCAAGTTCGATGCCATCGCCAACCTCTTCAAAGGGTCTTGCCAGTCGCGTGGATCGCAATCTTTGCCACGCCCCAGGGAACGGTCTTCCCGTCAACTCGTCCCAACATGTCCGCCGCCCGCCCATTCGTCCTCGCCGCCCAGGGAATCCAGTTCCCAGAGCGGCTCGAACCAGCGGGAAAAGGCGATCGCCGCGTGATAGCGCGCGCCCGAACTTCGGCCCACGGAGGCCACGTAGCAGCGCGCCACGGCTCCGGCCAGCGCCACCCGCCGTGACGACCGCACCAGATGCACGGTCACCGCCCGTCCGGGGGGCAGCGGCGCCGCGACATCGATCAGCACCCCGACCGCCGACAGGTTGACGATCGCGACCTCGTGCCCCGGCGCGACGCGGCAGCCGATGGGCCACGGCAGGTCGCGCGGTACCCACCGCCGTGCCGCCCGCCGCTCCTGCGGGCGCGTCATCGCGGCACCCACCGCGCCGTTGCGCGCTGGAACTCGAAGATGCGCACGCGTCCGGTCGCGCCGAGGATGCGGACGGCGAACTGCCGGCGATCGGCGCTGGCCAGATAGAGCGTGCCGGAGGTGGCGCTGCCGGTCGGCGAGAACGCCAGGATCGATCCGCCGAGACGGATCGGGTCGGAGCCCGGCGCCAGGCCGGCGCCGCCCTCGATCGCCCGGTGTCGCCTCGACGATGGCGAACGCGACGCCGGCGAAGTCGTCGGCGAGCCGGCGGCGAGGCCCGCGGCTCGGGTCCGTGCCGTCGGCGATCTCGGCGGCACGCAGTCCGTTCCCGTTGCCATCGGCGATCGGCGTGAAGCCGATCGTCGAGCCGTCGTCATCGAAGCGGAGTCCGCAGACGCGGCCGGTGCGTACCGCCTCGATCCGTTCACGCTGCAGCAGGGCCGCCAGGGCCCGCGCCGCGCCGACGGCTCGCGCGCCGGCGCCGAGCGGCGCGAAGGCCGCGGTGGCCAGCGCGCCCACCACGAGCGAGACGCCGATCACCATCACCAGTTCCACGAGCGACCATCCGGCCTGCTCTCCCCGTCGACGATGCATCGGCGTCTCGCTCCCGCTCCGCATGCCGATCCCGACTACGCCTCGCCGCGCGACGGCGCCACGGTGATCAGGGCCTTCAGCTTCAGGAAGCTCTTCTCGCCGATGCCCTTGACGTTCATCAACTCCTCGGCCTTCTTGAAGGGCCCGTTCTTCTTCCGGTACTCGACGATGCGCGTCGCGGTGGCGGCGCCGATGCCCGGCAGCGCCTCGAGTTGCGCCTCGGTGGCGGCGTTCAGGTTCAGCGGCGCGGGGCGTTCCGTCGTGGTGCGTGGCGGCGGTTCCTGCGTCAGCAGGTCGTGCGGCGGCAGCGCCGGAACGGACAGGAGCGAGGCGACGAGGGCGGCGGCGAGCGAGGTGAACATGTGCGATCTCCAGGAAAGCCGCGCGGACCATCCGGCGGCGAACGATGCCCGGCGCACGGGGACGTGAGGGGTCGGGTTATGGGTGTCTCCCGCGCGTCCGGGTCGCACCCCGTAAAGGCAAGGCGTGCGCCATCGTCCGGATCCGCGGGACGGATCGGCGCAATGACGTTGGGCGTGCAGGAGTTACGGGGATGCGGGCTGGGACCGGCCAGGCCGGCGACCGCGTCGCCGGCCCGGATGTGCCAACCGTGGTTGCGCATCAGCGCGGCCGGTTCAGCGAGATGCCGGGGATTCGCCGCTGGATGCGCGTCGCCGCCCGGACAACCGCGGGTGCCGAGCGGCCGCGCTCAGCCCTGCGTGCGATCGGCACTGGGGCCGATCAGCCTTCGATCCGTCAGCCCTGCGTGCGGTACCAGTCGACGGTGCGGCGCAGGCCTTCCTCGAAGGTGACGACCGGCGCGTAGCCGAGGAGCTGCTTGGCCTTGCCGATGTCGGCCTGCGAGTCGCGGACGTCGCCGGCGCGCTCCGGGAGGTACTCGGGCTCCATGTGTGCCGCCGATGATCGTGCGCAGCGTCGTGAACAGCTCGTTCAGCGAGATGCGGCCGCCGGTGGCGACGTTGATCACCTGGCCGCTGGCGCCCTCGGCCTGCGTGGCGCGCAGCACGCCGTCGACGACGTTGGCGACGTAGGTGAAGTCGCGCGTCTGGCCGCCGTCGCCGTAGATCGTCGGCGCGCTCGCCGGCCAGGAGCTTGGTGATGAAGAGCGAGATGACGCCGGAGTAGGGCGAGCCCGGATCCTGGCGCGGCCCGAAGACGTTGAAGTAGCGGATGGCGACCGTCTCGAGACCGTAGAGCGCGGTGAAGAGCTGCAGGTACTGCTCGCCCACCAGCTTCTGCAGCGCGTAGGGCGACAGCGGGTTGGTGCCCATGTCCTCGCGCTTGGGCAGCGCCGCGGCGTTGCCGTAGGCCGAGGAGGACGCCGCGTAGACCAGCCGCTTCACCTTGGCGTCGCGGGCCGCCACCAGCACGTTCAGGGTGCCGTCGATGTTGGCGCGGTTCGAGCTGACCGGGTCCTGCACCGACTTGGGCACCGACGGGATGGCCGCCTGGTGCAGGACGTAGTCGGCGCCGGCGATGGCGCCCTTGGCGAAGTCGAGGTCGGCCAGGTCGCCCTGGACGAACTCGGCGCCCGGCTGCGACGTTGCGCTTGTGGCCGGTGATCAGGCTGTCGACGACGCGGACGCGCTCGCCGCGGGCGAGCAGGGTCTCGGTCAGGTGGGATCCGATGAAACCGGCACCGCCGGTCACGACGTACAGGGCCATGGCGTCAGGGAATCGGCACGAACAGGGGAAGGGGCACGGCGATGTGCGGTGATGAGAAGAGGGCTGCAGGGGACCGGTAAGCCGAGTTCTGTGCCCCTCGCTCCCCCGCCGCTGCTGCTTGCGCAACGACGACGGGCTCGCTCGGGACGGCGATCATTCCTCTAGGGCCGCGATCACTCGCGGCCTCGAGCAACCTACCCGGAAGCTTCGGACGGGCCGTCCTCGAACGCCTCCCTATTTGGTCTTGCTCCGTGCGGGGTTTTGCCTGCCACGTCCGTTGCCGGCCGCGCGGTGCGCTCTTACCGCACCTTTTCACCCTTACCCGCCTCCGCTCTCGACCTTGCGGTCTCGAGCGTCGACGGGCGGTATATTTTCTGTGCCACTGGTCCGTCGGGTTGCCCCGCCCGGGAATTACCCGGCGCACTGCCCTGCGGAGTTCGGACTTTCCTCGCGGCCTTGCGGCCCCGCGATCGCCTGGTCTCCTACAGCCCGCGAGTGATTGTAGCCGACGCCGGGCGTCCGGCGCCGGCGAAGACGCAGGACTCCGGAGTCGTCGGGCCCTATCCGTCCTTCTCCTGCGAGATCTGGTGCTGCTCGAGCTTCTTGTAGAGGTTGCTGCGCGGCGTGTCGAGCATCTCGGCCGTGCGCGAGATGTTCCAGCCGAACTCGCGCAGCTTGTCGACCAGGAAGGCGCGCTCCGAGACTTCCTTGAACTCCCGCAGCGTCCCCGGCCTGGGGGCCGGCTCGACGGCGGCCGGCGCCGTGCCCGACGGCGCCAGGGCGGCCGCCGGAGCGGTCGGCTCGCTCGCCGCGGCGGCGTGGGACATCGGGATCACCGGCGCGCTGCCACCGGCGGCCGCCGCCTGGCGATCCGCCACGCGCAGGATCTCGCGGATGTCCTGCGCTTCGACGGCGTCGCCGCGCGACATGATCAGCAGCCGCTCGACGGTGTTGCGCAGCTCGCGGATGTTGCCGCGCCAGCGCTGCTGCTGCATCTGCTCGAGCGCCTCGTTGGCGAAGCGGCGCGGCTTGAAGCTGCTCTCGCGGTTGAACAGCTCGGTGAAGTGCTTGACGAGCAGCGGGATGTCCTGCGTGCCGCTCGCGCAGCGGCGGCACGTGGATCGGGATCACGCTGAGGCGGAAGTAGAGATCCTCGCGGAAGCGGCCGGCGTCGATCTCTTCCTCGAGGCGCTTGTTGGTCGCGGCGATGACGCGGACGTCGACCTTCATCGTCTTCGACGAGCCGAGCCGCTCGACCTCGCCCTCCTGCAGCACGCGCAGCACCTTGGCCTGCGTCTTGGCGCTCATGTCGCCGACTTCGTCGAGGAAGATGGTGCCGCGATCGGCCTGCTCGAACTTGCCGATCTGCTTCTCGGTGGCGCCGGTGAAGCTGCCCTTCTCGTGCCCGAACAGCTCCGATTCGATCAGCTCCTCGGGGATGGCGGCGCAGTTCACCTGCACGAAGCGCTCGCGGGCGCGCAGGCTGTTGCGGTGGATGGCGCGGGCGACCAGCTCCTTGCCGACGCCGCTCTCGCCGAGGATCAGCACGGTGGCGTTGGTCGGCGCCGCCTTGCCGATGGCGTCGCGGACGCGCTCGAGCGCGGGGCTGTCGCCCACCATCTCGTGGCGCGACTCGGCGGCGCGGCGCAGCGTGACGTTCTCCTCGCGCAGGCGCCGCTGATCGACGGCGTGGCGGACCGTCAGCAGCACGCGATCGCTGGCCAGCGGCTTCTCGATGAAGTCGAAGGCGCCCTTGCGCGTCGCCTCGACCGCCGTGCTCACCGTGGCGTGGCCGGAGATCATCACCACCGGCGGCGCGTCGCTGCGCGCCTTGAGGCGCTCCAGCACCTCGATCCCGTCCATCGCCGGCATCTTGATGTCGAGGAACACCAGGTCCGGCGCGTCGCGCTCGGCCATCTGCAGCCCTTCCGGGCCGGTCGCGGCGAGCAGGCACTCGTAGCCTTCGTACTCGAGGATCATCCGCATCGAGTCGCGGATGCCGGCTTCGTCGTCGATGACCAGGATGCGAGGTTTCATGGGGCGGGGGCAGGACTCGGGCAGGCGGCTGGCATCTGGCTATCCGATTATGTCGCGGAACTCGGCTTCCCCGACTTCGCGGACGCCGAGCGTCCGCGCCTTCTCCAGCTTGCTGCCGGCGTCGCGGCCGGCGAGGAGCGCGGTGGTCTTCTTGCTGACCGATCCGGACACCTTGGCGCCGAGCCGCTCCAGGGCCGCCTGGGCCTCGTCGCGGGTCATCGTGTCGAGGGTGCCGGTGATGACCCAGGTCTGGCCGGAGAGCGGTCCCGGCGTGCCCGCCGCGGCCAGCGGCGCGGTCAGGTCGACGCCCGTCTCGCGCCAGGCGCTCGATCAGGTGCTGGTTGGCCGGCGCGTCGAGCCAGGTCCGCACCGAGGCGGCCACCACCGGCCCGACGTCCGGCACCGCCTGGAGCTGCTCGACCGAGGCGGCGCAGATCGCCTGGCATCGAGCCGAACGCCCCGGCCAGGGCCGCGGCGCCGCGCTCGCCGACGTGGCGGATGCCGAGGGCGTAGACGACACGGGACAGGCCGGCCTGGCGGCTCTTGTCGATCTCGCGGACGACGTTGGCCGCCGACTTCTTCCCCATCCGCTCGAGCGCGGCCAGCTGGTCGGCGGTCAGCGCGTAGACGTCGGCGGGATCCTTGACCAGGCCCTGCGTCACCACGGAATCGACCAGCGATTCGCCGAACCCCTCGATGTTCATCGCCCGGCGCGAGGCGAAGTGCTCGAGGCTGCGCCGCAGGCGCGCCGGACAGCTGGTGTTCTCGCAGCGCCAGACCGCTTCCTCTTCGCCGCGCACCAGCGTCGTCTCGCAGATCGGGCAGGTCGTCGGCATCACCCACGGCTGCGGCTCGTCGGCGCCGGCCGGTCGCCGCTGCGGCAGCGACATCACGACCTTGGGGATCACGTCGCCGGCCTTCTCGATCAGGACGAAGTCGCCGGGCCGGATGTCCTTGCGCGCGACTTCCTGCGCGTTGTGCAGCGTCGCCCGCGCGATCGTCGACCCGGCCAGGAACACCGGCTCGAGTTCGGCGATACGGTGTCACGGCGCCGGTGCGGCCGACGTTGACGCTGATCTCTCAGCAGCCTGGTCGTCGCCTGCTGCGCCGGGAACTTGTAGGCGAAGGCCCAGCGCGGGAACTTCGACGTCGAGCCGGCCTGCTCGCGGCGCGCGATGTCGTCCAGCTTGATGACGACGCCGTCGGTCTCGAACGGCAGGTCGTGCCGCGCGTCGATCCACTCGCGGCAGAAGTCGATCACCGCGTCGATGCCGTCGCAGCGCGTCCAGTGCGCCTCGACCGGCAGCGACCAGCGGCGAACGCCTCGAGCGTGGCGCTGTGCGTCGGCATCCGCGCCTCCGGGCGCGGCGTCGGCGTCGACGAGCTGGTAGACGAACGCGCCGAGGCCGCGCGCCGCGACCAGCTTCGGATCGAGCGTGCGCATCGTCCCGGCTGCGGCGTTGCGGGCGTTGGCGAACAGCGGCTCCTCGGCCTCCTCGCGCTCGCGGTTGATGCGCGCGAACGAGGCCCGCGGCAGGAACACCTCGCCGCGCACTTCGATCGCCCGCCCTGGGCCGCCGCCGGCCAGCGTCAGCGGCAGGGCGCGGATGGTGCGGACGTTCGGCGTCACGTCCTCGCCGTCGACGCCGTCGCCGCGCGTCACGCCGCGGACCAGCGCGCCGCGCGCGTCGTAGGTCAGCGCGATGCTCAGGCCGTCGATCTTCAGCTCGGCGACGTACGGCAGCGCCTCGTCACCGGCGCCGAGCGCCCGCCGCAACCGCTCGTCGAAGGCGCGCGCGTCCGCCTCGTCGTAGGCGTTGTCGAGGCTGAGCATCGGCTCGCGATGGCGCGCCGTCGGCAGGCCTTCGAGGATGGCGCCGCCGACGCGCTGGGTCGGCGAGTCGGGCGTGACGAGCTCGGGATGCGCCGCCTCGAGCGCCTGCAGCTCCTTCAGCAGCGCGTCGAACTCGGCGTCGGCGATCGTCGGCGCGTCGAGGACGTAGTAGGCGTGCTCGTGGCGCCGGATGTCGGCGCGGAGCGTCGCGGCGCGTGCAGCCGGGGTCATGTCAGACAGAACGGGCCAGCGCCCTGGCCCTGACGCGACGGTGCGGCTACCGGTCGCGGGAGAGCACGTATTCCGGCAGCGCCAGCAGCGCGTCCTTCTCAGGCGAGGCCGGGAACGCCGACAGGTGCTGCACCGCGACGCTGGCGTAGTGCTCGGCCTGCCGCCGCGCCTTGGCGATCGACTGCGAGTCGACGAGCATCTGCTTCAGCTCGGTCCATCGCTCGCGGGTCACGTCGCGGTCCCGCACGATCCCGTCGACGATGTCCTTGGCCGCGCCGCCGCGCTCGAGCAGGTAGATGATCGGCAGCGTGACCTTGCCTTCGCGCAGGTCGCTGGCGATCGGCTTGCCGAGCGCGCGCTCGTCCGCGGTGTAGTCGAGCAGGTCGTCGACCAGCTGGAAGGCGATGCCGAGGTTGAACCCGTACTCCCACAGCGCCGCCTGCTGCTCCGGCGTGGTGGTGCCGAGCATGCCGCCGATCTGGGCGCAGCCGCCGAACAGGTGCGCGGTCTTGCGGCGGATGATGTCGAAGTGCTCGTCGACGGTGATGTCGACGTCGCCGGTCTTGGTGAGCTGGTAGAGCTCGCCCTCGATCATCCGCAGCGTGACGTCGCACAGCAGGCGGACGATGTCGAGCGATGTCGTAGGTCAGCGCCATCCCCATCGACTTGATGTAGAGATAGTCGCCGAGCAGCACCGTGATGTCGGTGCCCCAGCGCGAGTGCACGGCCACGCGGCCGCGCCGCGTGCCCGACTCGTCGATGATGTCGTCGTGCACCAGCGTCGCGGTGTGCACGAACTCGACCACCGACGCGTAGAGCACGGCGCGCTCGCCCTGGTAGCCGGCCATCCGCGCCGCCATCAGCAGCGTCGCGGGGCGAATCCGCTTGCCGCCGCTGGTCTGGAGGTACTTGCCGATCTGAGGGATGAGCTGCACGCGCGACTGCACGTGCTTCAGAAACTCCTGGTCGACGACGTGCCAGGTCGTCCCGCACCGGCTCGAAGATCTGGGCTAAATCCAAAGGGGACTGTGACTTGTGCACGTCGCTCACGCGCGTCAATCTGACCACAGGTACAGCAGGGGTGTCAACGCGCCGTCACGGCGGCGTCGCGCCGCTGACAGCCGCCCTTCTTTCAGCGCTCGCGCCCCCCGCGGGTCAGAGGCGTCCGAATGCCGGAGCCGGCTTCGACGCCGTGTCCGCGGTCCGGACGTTCTCGCCGCGCTCCACTTCCGCCAGCCCGGTAGGGCGCCCTCGAGGCTGCAGTTGACCGGTACTCCGGCGGTCGCGGTGTGCCGATTCAGCGCTTGCCGAACAGGGCGTCGAAGTTCGCCGCCGTCTGCTGGACGATGGCGGCCGGCGTCGTCCGCCGGGCCGCGGCCAGCGCCTCGGCCACGTGGACGACCAGGGCCGGCTCGTTCCGCTTGCCGCGGTGCGGCACCGGGGCGAGATACGGGCTGTCGGTTTCGATCAGGATGCGGTCGGCGGGCACCGTCGCGGCCACGGCGCGCAGGGCGTCCGACTTCGGGAACGACACGATCCCCGAAAAGGAGATGTAGAAGCCCAGCGCCAGCGCGGCGTCGGCCAGGGCGGCGTCGCCGGTGAAGCAGTGGAACACCCCGCGGACCTCGCCCTTGCCGGCGTCCTTCAGGATCCGGATCGGTGTCCTGGTCGGCTTCCCGCGTGTGGACGATGACCGGCAGCCGGCGCGCCTGCGCCAGCTTCACCTGCGCCGCGAACACGGTCTGCTGGAGGGGCGGCTTGGCGAAGTCGTAGTGGTAGTCGAGCCCCATCTCGCCGAGGGCGCAGGCGTCGGGGACGGCCTCGAGCGCCTTCTCGATGGCCCGGGCCGCGCCCTGCGGGTCGTTGCGATAGGTGTCGGCGCGCATCGGGTGCACGCCGACCGCGAACCGCACGCTCGACCACAGCTCCTTGAGGACCGGCGCCCGCCGCAGCTCCTCCGGCTTCGCCGGCGTCGAGGATGCACAGCGCCGTCGGTGCCCCGGCCGCCCGCGCCCGCAGCACCACGTCGATGATGTCGGTCTTGAAGGCCTCGTCGGCGAGGTGACAGTGCGAGTCGATCGGCCGGAGCGGTGTCGACGGGGGCGGCGCCGCTGCCGGCGGCCCGGCGGGGACGCCGCTGTCGCTCATCGGATCCTCGACCCCGGGGGCGGCGGCGGATCGGCGAAGGTCACCAGCTCCGGCCTGGCCCCGTCCGGCCCGCCCGCCAGCACCATGCCGTTCGACTCGATGCCCATCATCTTGCGCGGCGCCAGGTTGGCGACGATGGCGATGGTCCGGCCGACCATCGCCTCCGGCTCGTAGGCTTCGCCGAGGCCGGCGACGATCGTGCGCGTCTCGGTGCCGACGTCGACGCTCAGCTTCAGCAGCTTGCTCGACTTCGGGACGCGCTCCGCGGCGAGCACCTTGGCGACGCGGAGGTCGACCTTCATCAGGTCGTCGAAGGTGATGCGCCCGTGGCCGCCGCAGCCGGCGGCACCCGTCGGTGCTGCGGCGCCCGAGGCCGCTGCGGGCGCGGCGACCGGCGTGTCGGTGGCGGGGCGGCCTTGGCCGCCGAAGCCGGCGGGGCGTCGGTCGGAGTCGCCGGCGAAGGCGGCGTGGTCGGAGAATCGCTCATGGGTCCTCGTCCGGGCGGCACCGGCGGGCCGGCGGCTTCGAGCCGCGGCCACAGGGCCTCCCCTTTCACCAGCGTCCGGTCACCGGACGCGCGCCAGGCCGCGTCCCGATCGAGACGCAGCGTCGCGGGGTCGGCCGTTTCGCCCACCCGTCGCAGTATTTCACGGGCCGACCCGGGCATGATCGGCAGGAGCAGCACGGCCGCGACCCGCAGCACCTCGGCCACGTCGAACAGCACCTGGCCGAGCCGGGCCGCGTGCGCCGGATCCTTGGCCAGCTTCCAGGGCGCCGTCTGCTCGATGTACTCGTTGGCGGCGCCGAGCAGCCGGTAGATCGCGTTGGCGCCGTCGTGCAGCGCGAACGTGTCCATCGCCGTCCGGTAGGCGGCCAGCGTGTCGGCCGCGGCGGCCGCCAGCGGACCCGGCCCGTCGCCCGGTGTGACGCGCCCGCCGACATAGCGCTCCGCCATGCTGGCCACGCGGCTCACCAGGTTGCCGAGGTTGTTGGCGAGGTCGGCGTTGTAGCGCTCCTCGAACCGCTCCCACGAGAAGTCGCCGTCGCCGCCGTACGGCACTTCCTTGACGAGATAGAGCCGCAGCGGATCGCAGCCGAGCCGATCGACGGCCTCCAGCGGATCGACCGCCGTGCCGAGCGACTTGCTCATCTTCTCGCCCTTGAAGTGGACCCAGCCGTGCCCGAAGACCTGCTTCGGCAGGGCCTCGCCCGCCGCCATCAGCATCGCCGGCCACACCACCGCATGGAAGCGCGTGATGTCCTTGCCGACGATGTGCACGTCGGCCGGCCACCACTTGGCGAGGCGCTCCGGATCGGCGCCGTAGCCGACCGCGGTGATGTAGTTGATCAGCGCGTCGAACCAGACGTAGACGACGCTGGACGGATCGTAGGGCACCGGGATGCCCCACGGCTGCCCGGCACGGCTGATCGAGATGTCCTCGAGACCGGCCTCGAGCAGGCGCAGGATCTCGTTGCGCCGCACGTCCGGCTGCAGGAACTCCGGGTGCGCGGCGAAGTGCGCCAGCAGCCGATCGCGATAGGCCGACAGGCGGAAGAAATGGTTCGTCTCGCGGATCCAGGCCGGCTTCGTGCGGTGGATCGGGCACAGCCCGTCGACCAGGTCCTTCTCCGGCTTGAACGCCTCGCACGACTCGCAGTACCAGCCCTCGTAGACGCCTTCGTAGAGATCGCCGTTGGCGCGGATCTTCTCCGTCATCGCCTGCACGGCGACCTTGTGCCGCGGCTCGGTGGTCCGGATGAAGTCGTCGAACGAGATGTCGAGCCGGGCCCACACGTCGCGGAAGATCGCCGCCATCTGGTCGCAGTAGACCAGCGGATCGAGGCCCTGCTCGCGCGCCTTGCGGTAGACGTTCAGCGAGTGCTCGTCGAGGCCCATCAGGAAGTGGGTCTCGATGCCGCACAGCCGCTTGTAGCGGGCGATGACGTCGGCCGTGATCTTCTCGTAGGCCGTGCCCAGGTGGGGCCGGCCGTTGGCGTAGTCGATGGCGGTGGTGAGGAAGAAGGAGGAGGACGACACGGGGAACCGGACCGATCTGCGGACGAGATGGACGAATCAGGCCGCGATCGAGCCAGGCCTTGACCGCCGCCGCCTGGATGTCCTTGACCGGGACGTCGTTGGCGCGGGCCAGCGCCAGGCACGCCTCGAACTCCGGCGCGGCGTTGGTGACCACGCCGCCGAGCCGCGCCACCTTGACCGGCACGGCGCCCCACGGCGTCGTGACCGCCACGATCTCGCGGTCCAGGACCTCGCGCTCCTCGTCATGGTAGCGCAGGCCGAGGGTGGTCGTCTCGCGGAACACGATCGCCGACAGGGCCGCCCGGCGCTCCGGCGGCGCCATCACCGTGACCAGCGTGCCGGGCCGGTTCTTCTTCATCTGCACCGGCGTGTAGTAGACGTCATGGGCGCCGGCCGCCAGCAGCATGTCGATCAGCACGCCGTAGATCTGCGGGTTCATGTCGTCGATTTCGAAGGTCAGCAGCGTCACCGGCTGCGCGCGCCGGCGCCGCCGTGCCGGCCTCGGCGTCGCCCGACCAGCAGGCGCAGGACGTTCGGCCGATCCGGGAAGTCACGCGACCCGGCGCCGTAGCCGATCCGCTGGACCCGCATCGGCGGCAGCGGCCCGTAGCTGGACGCGAAGCCGGTCACCAGCAGCGCCCCGGTCGGCGTCGTCAGCTCCACGGCCGGCCCGTCGGCGTAGACCGGCACGCCTTGCGTCAGCCGCGCGGTCGCCGGCGCCGGCACCGGCAGCGTGCCGTGGGCGCAGCGGACGGTGCCGCTCCCCAGGTTGAGCGGCGAGACGACGATCCGGTCGGCGCGGAACCACTCCAGCGCGAACACGCCGCCGACGATGTCGAGGATCGAGTCGAGGGCGCCGACTTCGTGCAGGTGCACGTCCTCGACGGCGGTCTGGTGGATCTCGGCCTCGATCGCCGCCAGCCGACGGATCAGCGCGATGGCCCGATCGCGCGCCGCGGGGGCCAGCGCCGACCGTGCGATGAGCTGCTCGATCTGGGCGATGTGGCGATGCGGATGCCCGGCCGGGCCCTCCTGCGGCGGCACCGCGCCCGGCGGCACGTGCTCGTCGAGCCGCCACCGCGTCGCCGAGATGCCGGACCGCAGCACGCGCTCCGACGTCACGGCGTAGTCGTCGATCCCGAGGCTGCCGAGCGCGGCGCGCAGTTCGTCGAGCGGCAGGCCGGCGTCGAGGCACGCGCCGAGGAGCATGTCGCCGGAGACGCCGGAGAAGCAGTCGAGGTAAAGGACTTTGACCACGGGGCGAGTGGGGATCACGGGCGGGCGGGATCACGTGTCGAGTGCGGCGAGCCCACCCGACTCGCGAAAGCTGTAGTAGCGATGGTCGGCGAGGATCAGGTGATCGATCACCTCGATGCCCATCACCTCGCCGGCGCGCACGAGGCGCGCGGTGAGGCGCACGTCGTCGGGGCTCGGTGACGGGTCCCCGGAGGGGTGATTATGGAACAGAACCAGGCTCGACGCACCGGCGATGGTCGCCTCACGAAAGACCTCGCGCGGGTGGACGGTGGTCGCGTCGATGGTCCCGACCGACAGCAGCGCCGTGCGGATCACGCGACACCGCACGTCGAGCAGGACCAGGCCGAAGTGCTCGACCGGCCGGGCGCTGAAGCGCGGCAGGAGATAGGACGCCGTCTCCCGCGGTGACCGCAGTTGCGGCCGCTCCGCCGGCGGCTGCAGCAGCGTCCGCCGGCCCAGCTCGACGGCCGCCAGCAACCGCGCCGCCTGCGCCGCGCCGACTCCGGAGACGCGGCACAACGCGCCGGGCGACGAGCGCGTCAGCCGATGCAGACCGCCGACGGCGGCGAGCAGCACGTTGGCGAGCTCGAGCGCGCCGCGGCTGCGCTGGCCCGCCCCCAGCACGACCGCCACCAGCTCGTTGTCGCCGAGCGCGTCGGCGCCGACGCGGACGAGCTTCTCCCGCGGCCGATCGGCCGCTGCGAGTGCCTTCACTCCCCCGCTCCTGTCTGGCGGAACCGCTGTCGACGGCAGCGGCTGCCATATACTTTTCGCCATGTCGGGCCCCCGATCGATCGCTCGCCGCGCGGCCGCGATACTCGTCGGCGCGACCGTCCTCGCGGCCTGCGCCGAACCACCGACGCGCGAGATCGGCCAGGCCCAGGGCGCGCTCGACGCCGCCCGCGCCGCCGGCGCCGAAGCCTACGCCCGACCACAGTTCCAGGCCGCCGACGCCGCGCTTGAAGAAGGCGCACGCCGCCGTCGCCGAACGCGACTACCGCCAGGCGCTCGGCTACGCGCTCGACGCCCGCGAGCAGGCGCGGACGGCGGCGCGCGAAGCCTCGGCGGCCCGCGCCCGGGCGGCGACCGACGTGGCCCAGGCGATCCAGACCACGGCCCGTGGCGTCGAGACCGCCCGCGCCCGGCTCACCGGCCCGCAGCGCGCCCGTCTCGGGCCGGAGCTCGACGCCCTCACCGCTCAATTGCAAGAAGCGCGCTCAGCGGTCGCCGCGGGCGACTACGCCCGCGCCGCGGAACGCACGCGCGTCATCGACGACCGCCTGGCGGCGCTCACGTCCGAGCGGCCACGCCGCTGATCGGCGTCGGCCCGGCTCACAGCCCGACGAGCGGGCCGAGCAGCGTCACGGCGGCCACGATCACGACGAACGCCATGACGTCGAGCAGCAGGCCGTGCCGCATCATCGCGCCGATCGGCACGTAGCCCGAGCTGTAGACGATCGCGTTCGGGGCCGTCGAAATCGGCATCATGAACCCCATGCTGGCGCCGAGCGTGGCGGCCAGCGCCGGACGCAGCGGCGCGACGCCGGCCGCCTGGGCGACGGCGATCGCCACCGGCACGATCATGTTCGCCGACGCCGCGTTCGAGGTCGCCTCCGAGAGCACGATCGCCGCGGCGGCGAAGGCGATCGTCAACGCCAGTTCCGTGTGCACCGGCAGCACCGACGTCAACCCGGCGCCCAGCCAGCCGGCCAGGCCGGTCTGGAAGGCCAGATCGCCCAGCGCCAGGCCGCCGCCATAGAGCAGGATGATGCCCCAGTCGATGCCGGCCGCCTGCTGCCAGGTGAGCGTGAACCGGCGTTGTCGCCAGTCGATCGGCAGCAGGAACAGCAGCACCGCGCCGATCAGCGCGGCGACGCTCTCCGGCATCGACGCGGCGTAGACCTGCATGGCCCACGATCCGTCCTGGCCGACCATCGCGGCCAGCCCCGGCGCGGTCCACAGGAGCACCGCGACCGCGAACGCCACGACGACGTTGCGCTGGCCGCGCGTCCACGGCCCGAGGGTGTCGCGCTCGGCGCGGACCAGCGCCAGCCCTTCCGCCTCGACCCGCAACCCGCGCGCGCCCCACCACGCGAACCAGCCGAGGAGCAGCGTCGTCATCACGAGCACCAGCGGGATGCCGAGGCGGCTCCACGCCAGGAAGCTGATCGGCTGTCCACCGAGGCGCTCGATGAATCCCATGCCGATCAGGTTCGGCGGCGTGCCGACCGGCGTGGCCATGCCGCCGACCGAGGCCGCGAACGACGTGACCAGCATCATGCTGATGGCGAAGCGGCGGAGCGCCTCGGGCGACGCCGTGCCGCGCAGGCCGACGTGGCCGACGATCGAGAGGCCGATCGGGAACAGCATCGCGGTGGTGGCGGTGTTGCTGATCCACATCGAGATCACCGTCGCCACGCCGCCGTAGGCGACGAGCATCCGCACCGCGCTGGCGCCGACCAGCCGCGACGACAGCGTCGTGAAGGCGATGCGGCGATCGAGGCCGTGCACGAACATCGCCTCGGCCAGCACGAAGCTGCCGATGAACAGGAAGATGATCGGATCGGCGAACGAGGCGAGGGCGCGCCGGGCCGGCGCCACCTGGAAGACGATCGCCAGCGCCGGACCGAGCATCGCGGTCACGGCCATGGGCAGCGCCTCGCTGACCCACAGGACGACGACCGCGGCCATCACGGCCGCGAGTCGATGGCCGCTCTCCGAGAGCCCGGCCATCGGCAGGAGCAGCACGAGCAGCAGCGCGGCCGGCGCCAGGAACAGCCCGGCGGTCCTGCGTCGCCGGTTGAAGCGTTCCTCGGCCGGCGAGTAGGTCTCGACCGCGCCGATCGCTTCGTGCAGCCGTCTCATGCCGGCGTCGGTCGCGTCCACCGCCCGCGCAGCACGCACCTCGGCCCAGCCGGTCAGCCAGACGGTGTTCTGCGCGTCCCACTCGACGCGCTGCGAGCCGCCCGGCGCAATCACCTCGACGTCGCGCGCCGCGCCGCCGGCGAAGGCCGCCGCCACGGCGGACGCGCACGACCCGGTCCCCGACGACTCGGTCGGGCCGACGCCGCGCTCCCAGATCAGGATGCGCACGCGATCGGGCGCCTCGACCGAGGCGAGCTCGACGTTCACCGCGTCGGGAAACGCGGGGTGCGTCTGCAGGGCCGGACCGATCCGGTGCAGGCGCGGCTCGTCGAGCCGATCGGTGAGAATCACGCACTGCGGGTTGCCGACGCGCAGCCGCACGGCGTCGAAGGTCTCGCCGCGCGGCGTCGAGACGAACCGGGGCCGAGATCCTCGACCGGGCCCATGTCGGCGCGGAACACCAGGCGCCCGGCCGCGGCGTCGCGCGAGACGAGCGTCAGCGTCTTCATGCCGGCGCCGGTGCGGACGTGCAGCGTGCCGCCGACCGGCAGCGCCAGGTCCTCGGCGAGGATGGCGCCCAGGCCGCGCAGCCCGTTCCCCGACACTTCGGACGGACTGCCGTCGGCGTTGAGCAGGCGCATGGTCGCGCCGCGCGCCTCAGGGGTGTAGAGGATCAGCCCGTCCGCGCCCACGCCCGTGTGGCGGGCGCAGGTGGCGCGGGCGAACGCGGCCGGGTCGAGGCCGCGGCGCGGCCACGGCCTCGGCGGAGGCGTAGAGGAAGTCGTTCCCGTAGGCGTGCGCCTTCAGGATCTCGATCGCGTCGGCCATCGCTGGCCGGAGAGTGTAGCAGCCCGTCCCGCGGACGGGCCGCCGGCGATCGCTACTCGACCTGCCAGGCCAGCGCCGGGTTCGCCCGACGTCGGCGCCGCGGACGAAGTCGACGACGAACGTGCCCTGCCAGTTGGTGAACTGGAACTTGTCGCCCTTCACCCAGTCGATCTGGTGGCCGTGCCGTTCCATCTCGCCGCGGATGTTGCTGTTGAACCAGGTCTCGGCGTCGGCCTTGCTGGTCGGCATGCCGCCCGACTGCTCCGCCGCCGCCGCGAAGGCATACTTCGCCGACTTGGCCGGGTCGTTCGGCTTGCTGAAGTCGAAGCCCTCGAAGCGCAGGCTGGCGCCGCCGCCGGCGGCGCCCCGTAGGCGCGGGCCGCGGTGCTGGTGGCCGTCGCGGTCGGACTGGCCGAGAGGCCGGTCTGGACGCCGGTCATCAGCCTGGCGAGGAACGACGTGAACTCTTCGGTCGACAGCTCTCCGTTGCCGTTGCTGTCGACGGTGCGCATCAGGGACCGCGCCATCTCCTGGATGGACGAGCCCGGCTGGATCGGATTCATGCGACTCAATCTCCTGGCCCGGGTTCAGTCCCGGGCACGACCCGGCAAGGAGCAAGCAGGGTGCCCAGGTCCGGCCGGGCGGGAAATCCGGGGTTTTCGCGGGCAGCCTCCGCGCGAGGTGTCGCCGGCCCGACACAGGGCGGTCGGGCCCTTGGTTCCTTGGCTCTTTGGTCCCTGTGGTTCCCTTGACGCTAGGGAGGCGAGAAGGCGTCCAGCACGTGCGTATAGCCGACGGTGACGCCGAACCCCGGGTCGCGCGAGGTGGTGCCGACCAGCAGCCCGGCGTCGACGCGGCCGGCGCCGCGCGTGTAGCGGACGCCGCCCCGGAACGTCGCCTTCGATTCGGCTCCCGGCGGCGGGAAATCCCAGGCCCACTGGAAATGGCCGTGCACCTCCCCCACCACCTCGAGGCCCTCGCGGAGCGCGTGCGCCGCCGACAGCCCGTAGACCAGCACGTCGAACTGCCGGTCGCCGCGGATCGGGTCGCCGAGGATCGCCAGCCCGACGTTGCCGACGTAGCGCGTCGACGCCGCGCGTCTTGCCGACCAGGACCGTCGCCGAGAAATCGAGGGTGTCGAGGCCGAGGCCGGTCTCGTTGCTGGCGTTGGGCAGCTTGGTGGCCAGGCGCAGGCCGATCGACGGCCGGCGCACGTGCTCGCCGACGATCTTCAGCTTGGTGGCGATGGTCAGGTCCTCGACGTCGCTGGTCGTGTCGCCGTCGACATCGAGCTTGAAGGCCAGCGGCGCGGCGGTCCGCCCGGTGATGTGCAGGCGCTGGTAGAAGCCGCCGTCGATCTGCAGCTCGGCGATCGAGCTGAGCCCGATGCTGACGCCGACGGTCGGCGCCTTGAGCAGGTTGCCGGTCAGCCCCGAGCCCGGCAGGAAGATGTCCCGGGCCGTCTCGACGCCGGCTTCGATGAGGACACGGCCACCGCCGATCGTCTCGGGATCCTCGGTCACCAGCGGGCGCTGCTGCGCGGCGGCGGGAACCGCGTGGAGCCACGCGGCGACGAAGGCAGCCAGGGCCACTCGCATCGTCGCCATCGTATCAGCCCGTGCGGGACCGGCCTCTGGTCAGCGCCGGCTGATAGGATGCGCGGCGCATGTCCACGTCGCCTCGCACCGCCATCGTCACCGGGGCCGGCAGCGGCATCGGTCGCGCCGTCGCCCTCGCCCTGCTCGAGGACGGCTTTCACGTCGCGCTGGCCGGCCGCCGCGCCGACGCGCTCGCCGACACCGCCGCGCTGGCGTCCGCCGGCGATCGTGCCCTTCCCGTGCCGACCGACGTCAGCCAGCCGGCTGGCGTCCAGGCGCTCTTCGATCGCGTCGCCGCCGACTGGGGGCGGCTCGATCTGCTGTTCAACAACGCCGGCATCGGCGCCGGCGCGCCGTTCGAGGACCTGACGCTCGAGCGCTGGAAGGCGGTCGTCGACGTCAACCTGACCGGCATGTTCCTGTGCGCGCAGGGCGCCTTCCGCCTGATGAAGACGCAGCGCCCGCAGGGCGGCCGGATCATCAACAACGGATCGATCTCGGCGTTCTCGCCACGCCCGGATTCGGCCGCCTACGTCGCCACCAAGCACGGCGTCAGCGGGCTGACCAAGAGCCTGGCCCTCGACGGCCGCGCCTACGACATCGCCTGCGGCCAGATCGACATCGGCAACGCGGTCACGCCGCTCACCGAGCGGATGGCGTCCGGAGCCAAGCAGGCGGACGGGCGCATGGTGCCCGAGCCGCGGATGGACGTCGCGCACGTCGCCCGCGCCGTCGTCTTCATGGCCAGCCTGCCGCTCGAGACGAACGTGCTGTCGATGACGATCATGGCGACCAAGATGCCCTACGTCGGGCGCGGCTGACGCTGCGACTCGCTGTCACCATCACCCGGTTTCCATCGGATACTCTCGCCCATGAACAAGACTCTCCTTTTCGCCGCGACCGTCGCCGGCGCGCTCGGCGTCGCCGCCAGCGCCGCCGCCCAACCGAAGCTCGTCAAGAAGTGGGAATCCGAGCCCAGCTTCAAGGTTCCGGAGTCGGTCTACTTCGACAAGGCCGGCAAGGTGCTCTACGTCTCGAACATCGACGGTGAGCCCTGGGGCAAGGACGGCGCCGGCTCCATCGGCAAGCTCGGTCTCGACGGCAAGGTCATCGCCGCCGAATGGGTCAAGGGCCTGCATGCCCCGAAGGGCATGGCCCTGTCCAAGGGCACGCTGTGGGTCGCCGACCTCAGCGAGGTGATCGGCATCGACGTCGCCAAGGGCGCCATCGCGACGCGGATCGCGGTGCCCGGGCGCCACGCGGCTCAACGACGTGACCATGGACGCGAAGGGCGCGATCTACGTCTCCGACTCCGAGTCGAAGAAGGTCCACAAGATCGAAGGCACGACGGTGACGACGCTGCTCGAAGGCCTCAAGGGCCCGAACGGCCTGCTCGCCCACGGCGCCAATCTCTACCTCCTCGACGCCGGCACGCTCTACCAGGTCCAGGCCGACAAGACGCTGAAGATGCTGGCCGAGGGCATGGAAGGCGGCACCGACGGCGTCGAGCCGATCACGGGCGGCGGCTTCCTCGTCTCGACGTGGGGCGGCGTGATCTACCACGTCGGCGCCGACGGCACGAAGCACGTGCTGATGGACACGCGGCCGGCCAAGCAGAACTCGGCCGACATCGGCTTCGATCCGGAGACGGCGACGGTCTACGTGCCGACGTTCTGCAAGAACACGGTCATCGCCTACGCGCTGCAATAGGCTGCCACCGCACGAAAGGGGCGATCGGCGATGGCGCCGTCGCCAGCCGAACGCACCGTCAGCCGCGCCGGCGGGCCTGTCGCCGGATCCACAGCAGGGCGGCGAGGTCGTAGCCGGCGTGGGCGACGATGGGCGCCATCAGGCCGCCCGTCGCGATCGCCAGCCAGGCGAGCACGGCCCCGGCCAGGGTCGCCCAGAGGCCCAGGACCCAGCCGCGGTGTGACAGGCCCAGGTGGCAGGCGCCGAACGCGACGGTCGCCAGCGGCCAGCCGACCGACGCCTGCAGCGCGCCGCGGAAGAAGATCTCCTCGCCGACGCCGGCGAGCGCGCTGATGGCGATCACTTCGGCCAGCGACAGCGACGCGAAGAGCGGCTCGAACACCATCCGCTGCAGGTCGCGTAAGGCCTGCACCACGGTGGTGCGCGGCGCCCGCGTCTGGAGCCACCATTGGATCAGCCAGAGCCCCGTGGCCACACCGGCGCCGGCCGCCCAGGCCGGCCCGGTCGCGCCCAGCGAGACCGGATGATCGGCGGCGTAGAGCCACACCCCGCCGGCGACCGCCAAAGCGCCCTCGCCGACGACCGCGAGCGGCAGCAGGCGCGCCGTCGCCGTCGCATCGGCCATCAGAACGCCTTGGTGGAGTCGATCAGCAGCGTGACGGGGCCGTCGTTGACGAGCTCGACGGCCATGTCGGCCCGGAACACGCCGGTCGCGACCGGCACGCCGGTCTGGCGGACGGCGGCGACGACCGCTTCGTAGAGCGCGTTCGCCGTCTCGGGCGGCGCCGCCTCGAGGTAGGAGGGACGGCGTCCGCCGCGGCAGTCGCCGAGCAGCGTGAACTGCGACACGAGGAGCACGCTGCCCTGGACGTCGGCCACCGACCGGTTCATCTTGCCGGCGTCGTCCTCGAACACGCGCAGCGTGGTGATCTTGGCGGCCGTCGCCGCGACATCGGCGACGGTGTCGGTGCGGGCGACGCCGAGCAGCACCAGCAGGCCGCGGCCGATCTCGCCGACGATCGCTCCCTCGACGCGGACACGAGCCGACGACACGCGCTGCAGGACGGCTCGCACGGGATGCTTGCGGTGGATCAGCCGGCGACGATCGCGGACGCCGGGGTCGCCTCGCGGCTCGCGTCGGCCTTGGCCTGGGCGCGCAGCGCCGCCGGCGGGTTGAGGCGCCGATCGAGGAGGTGGCGCGGCTGGACGTTACCCAGCGCCTTCAGCACCGAGCGCTTGAGGCCGGGATGCTCGCGCTCCAGGTCGAACAGCAGCTTCTTCATCCGCTGCCGCTGCAGGCCGAGGTCGCCGCAGACCGGGCAGCAGCAGCCGACGACCGGCAGGCCGCGCTCGGCGGTGTAGGCCGCGACGTCCGGCTCGGCGACGTAGGCCAGCGGCCGGACCACGACGTGGCGGCCGTCGTCGGAGAGGAGACGGGCCGGCATCGCCTTCAACGCGCCGGCGAAGAACAGGTTCAGGAGCAGCGTCTCGGCGAAGTCGTCGGCGTGGTGGCCGAGCGCGATCTTGGTCGCGCCGACGGTGTCGGCCATGCGGTAGAGCACGCCGCGGCGCAGCCGCGCGCAGAGCGAGCACGGCGTCGCGTTGGCGTCGAGCTTGTCGTCGATCACCTCGCCGATGTTGGTGTGCTCGATGACGCACTCCCAGCCGCGCTCGGCACACGCCGCCTTGATCACGTCGTGCTTGTAGCCCTTGTAGCCCGAGTCGACGTTGACGGCGACCAGGGTGAAGTCGATCGGCGCGCGGACGCGCAGCTCGTCGAGGATCTGCAGCAGCGCCCAGCTGTCCTTGCCGCCGGACAGGCCGACCATCACGCGGTCGCCGTCCTCGATCAGCAGGTGATCGGTGATCGCCTTGGTGGTTTCCTTGGCGACGCGCGCTTCGAGCTCGGACCGATACGCCATGCGTGTCTGAGTATGAGGGCAGCTCGCGCCCGGCTCGAGGCGTCAGGCCGGCGCCAGCGCCCGGCGCGTCATTCGTAGACGGGGACGATGCGGACGTAGGCGCCGAGGAACCGGCTGTCGCGCTGGGCGGACGAGAACATCGGCGTGAAGCCCGTCGCGGACGCAATCGACACGCCGTAGACGTAGTTGGTCGGCTGGTCCGGGAAGGGCTTGTAGGGCAGGCCGGCGCCGGCTCGCGCGGTCACGCTCGCCACCCCGTGCGCCGCCACGTCCACCGTCGACGTGCGGACCGCGGTCTTGACCGTCACCTGGTTGGCGACGTCGCCGGCCCGGATCTCGATCGACAGGTGCCGGAGCCGCAACGGCTGCACGGTCCCGTCCGGCAGCGTCTGGATGGGGGCGCGCAGGATGAGGTCGGCGCGCGACTCGCCGCGCACCCAGAACCACTCCCCTTCGCGCTCGTAGGCGTTGTCGTCGAGGAAGTAGGCCTGGATCGGCGGCAGCCCGGCCAGCGGCTGCTTCACTTTCCGCGGCGTGACGTTGACCGGCAGGTCGTTGACCAGCGAGAGCTCGACCGGCAGCAACCGGAACGGTCCCTGCTTGGCGTGCTCGGCCGGATGGAACGAGGTGTAGAACGGGTTGAGCACCAGCTGCGCCGTGAAGAGACCGCCGACGGCCAGCGCGGCCAGCGCCGGACGGACCGACGTCAGCGCCGGCATGAGGAACAGCATGCAGCGGGTACATGCCGAGGAAGTAGCGGTTGCCGACCGGGCCTCCCCCACCCGAGTAGGTGAAGGGCATGTACATGACGAGCCCGACGACGCCGGCCGTCAGCGGCACCCGCCACCAGCCATTGGAAGAGCGGCCGCCGGCGCCAGCCCCAGGCGAACAGCAGGCACGCCAGCACGCCCGGGAAGAAGTACGGCACGAGGCCGGTGTGCCGGCCGAACGTGACGTAGATCAGGTTCCGCGGCAGGACCTCGAGGAGCGCGGCCCTCGAGAACAGCACGTCCCACAGGATGCTGTTGGTGGTGCGCGAGAGCCCCGCCGATTCGAAGGTCGACTGCGGCGTCTGGAACGGGAAGCCGTGCCGCAGCTGGCCGTAGAAGGTGTTGCGGTCGCCGCCCTGGTAGTTGAAGTCGCCGGTGATCAGCAGGTTGATCGCGAACAGGCCGGCGACGACGGCGCCGAAGATGCCGCCGGTGATCAGGCAGCTGGCGCCACTGCCGGCGCAGCAGCGGCAGGGCGAGGACCGGCAGCATGACCACGATGTTGGTGGGCTTGGAGAACGTCGCGAGCCCGATGAGGACGGCGCCCAGCCACGGCGCCCGCGCCGAGCGCAGAAAGCCGCCGCGCGTCGGATCCGGCACGACCTCGCGGTACGCCCAGCAGAACAGCCCGGCCAGGGAGCAGGCGAAGTTGAACAGCTCCGGCGTCAGCCACACGAAGTAGACGGGCGTCGCCGAGGCGAACAGGAAGGCGGCGGCCGAGGCCAGCGCCGGACCGGGCGCCGCCGCCGCCCGCAGGAAGGCGTAGGCCAGCCCGAAGCTGACCGTCAGCAGGATCGCGTGCAGCACCAGGAAGCCGTTCGTCCCGAACAGCCACACGAACGGCGCGGCCGCCAGCGGATAGACGTACGACTTGGCGAAGTAGAGGCGATCGTTCCGCGCGTCCGGCGTCCGGATCAGCCGGACGAACGGGAAGCGTCCATCGAGGGCGACGCGGACGTCGTTGCCGCGCTTCAGGAAAATCCCCTCGGGGCCGGTCGGAAACTCTTCCCACACGCGCACCAGGTCCTGGCGCTGGTAGGCGAAGTCGCCGTCCGACGCCAGGCTGTGGGCCAGCGAGTAATAGGTCGATTCGTCGCTCTGGAAGCCGTAGGCGGCCTTCGGGAAATCGACGGTCACGGCGAAGGCGAGCAGGAACAGCCCGAGCAGCGCCGTCGCCAGGCCGCCCGGCGTCGCCAGCGCCTCGCGGCCGGCGAGGACGGCGGCGGGCACCCTCACGCGACGTCTCCGGTCAGGAAGCCAAGGTCGTCGTGCAGCACGGCGGCCCGCCGCGTCGATCGCGAACGGGCGTGCAGCAGCTCGTAGAGCTTCTCCATCCGGCGCACGAAGGTGGCAATGTCGTAGCGCGTGCCGGTGCGGCGGGCTCCCGCCGCGAGGGCGGCCCGCCGGGCGGGATCCCCGGCGAGGGCCACGACGGCGTCGGCGATGGCTGCGGCGTTCTCGCGCGGGACGATGACGGCGTCGCTGCCGTCGGTCAGGATGTCGCGCAGGCCGTCGGCGTCCGTCGACACCACGACGCGGCCCATCGCCAGCGCCTCGAAGGCGGTCAACGGGGTGCCTTCGGCGAGCGACGGGAACACGACCAGGTCGAACGCCGACAGCACCGCGGCGACGTCGCGATGGAAGCCGGCGAACACCAGGCGATCGCCGAGACCGAGCGCCGCCGCCTGCGCCCGCAGCTCACCCTCGAGCTCGCCTTCGCCGACGATGGTGATGCGGGCCTGCGGCAGGCGATCGAGCATCGACGGCGCCGCCGCCACCAGATGGCGATTGCCCTTGGCCGGCATCAGCCGCGTGACGGTGCCGATGCTGAAGGCGTCGGGCGGGATGCCGAGCATCCGCCGGGCCTCGGCGACCTCCGCCGCGCTGCGCTCCCGGGCGAACTCGTCGAGCGGCGCGCCCAGGTACACGGTCCGGATGCGCGCCGCCGGCAGCTGACGGGCCCGCTCGACGAACGCCGCCGTCGACGCCGAGACGGCCAGCGCGATGTCGGTGTACGGGGCGAGCAGCCGATCGGCCACCTTCTGGAACCCGGGCGTGTCGCCGTGGTTGGCGTGCTCGTGCAGCACCACGGGCAGCCGACGCATCGCCGCGGCGATCCGCCCGAAGGTGGTCGCCCCGTAGCCGTGCAGGTGGAGCACGTCCGCCTTCGTGCGATCGATCACTTTGAGCAGATCGGTCAGCGTCGCCGGATCGAACTTGCCGCGCCCCAGATAGCTGACGTCGATGCCGAACGGCTCGAGCGGGTCGGCCGACAGATCCTGCTGCCGCAGGCTGACCAGCGACACCGCGAAGCGATCGCGATCGAAGCGCGGGATCATCCACGCGAACAAGCGCTTGACGCCGTGCATGCGCGAGCCGGTCCACCCGAGGTGGTCGCAGACCTGCAGAATGTTGAGCCGGCGCATCCTCAGAGCATAGCGTGCGCGCGGTACCAGGCGATGGTGCGGCGGACGCCGTCTTCGAGATCGATCTGCGGCGCGTAGCCCAGCTCGGTGCGGGCGCGGGTGGTGTCGAAGGCGCGGCTCTTGGTGTAGAAGTCGACGCGGCGGCGATAGAGCGGCGGATCGATGCGAAGCGGCACGCAGACCGCCTCGCAGGCGGCGCCGGCGAGCCAGAACGGCCACACCGGCAGGCGCAGCCACGGTGGCCGCACGTCGAGCGCCGACGCGATCAACGCGGCCAGCTCGTTCAGCGTGGTGTAGCGCGGCCCGGCCAGGATGTAGGTGCGGCCGGCCGCACCCGGCACTTCGCCGCAGAGACGGAACCCTTCGACGAGGTCGTCGATGTAGGTGAGGTGATAGAACACCTCGCCGCTGCCGAGGATCGGGAAGCGGCCGCGCGCGATGCCCCGGAACATCTTCAGGAAGCGGGTGTCGCCGGGCCCGTAGATGCCGATCGGCCTGGCGATCACCGTCTCGAGGCGGCCGGACGCGCCGATGTCGCGGACGACGTGCTCGGCCTCGAGCTTCGTCTCCTGGTAGATGTCGCCGGGACGCAGCGGCGCGTCCTCGGTGCCCGGCGGATGCTCGATGTGCCCGTGGACGCCGCCGGTGCTGCAATGCACCACCCGGCGCACACCGGCCGCGCCCGCGCCTTCGAGGACGTGGCGGGCGCCGCCGACGTTCACGTCGCGGTAGGCGCGATCGGGCTGGCCCGGCTCGCGATACGTGGCGGCGACGTGATAGGCCACGTCGATCCCCGCCATGGCCCGGGCGACCGCCGCGGCGTCCTTGAGGTCGCCGGACGCGATGTCCACGCCGTCCGCGGCCAGGGCGCGCGCCGCCGGTGACTCGAGGCTGGCCGGCCGCACCAGGCCGCGCACCTGGTAGCCGCGGGCCCGCAGGGCACGGGCGAGATGGCCTCCGGTGAAGCCTGTGACGCCGGTGACGAGGACCTTCACGGCAGGCGCGGCCCACGCGCCGGGGCGGGGGCGGGCGTGGACGACGGCCGGGCGCCGGGCACCGGGGCGTGCGTCAGGCGGGCATACGCCTGACGCGTGCGCCGCAGATAGGTCTCGCGGCTGAAGCGGGTCTGAGACAGCACCACCGCCCGCTCGGCGAGACCGGCGCGCGTCGTCGGCGACGCCACCAGCTGCGCCAGGCCCGCGGCGAACGCTTCGGGGGTCGGGTCGACCAGCAGCGCGTAGTCGTCGTCGAGGACCTGCGTGTGCGTGAGCAGCCGGGTGGCGACGATGGGCCGGCCGGAGCGGAGGTAGGAATAGATCTTCAGCGGCGTGTTCGTGCCGGCGATGCGCGGTGAGGCGAGGATGTCGCAGGCCTCGACGAGGTGCGGGATCTCCTGCGGCGGACGTTGCCCGGTGAAGATCACGCGGGCGCCCAGGGCCTCGGCACGGGCTCGCTCGGCGGCGACCTGGTCCGGCGTGCCGCCGACGATGAGCACGTCCACCTCGGGGTTGTCGGCTTGCAGCCGCGCGACCGCTTTCAGCAGCAGCTCGAGCCCCTGGTAGGTCTCGAAGGTCCCGGTGTAAAGCACCAGCGGGCTTGCGGCGCGGACACCCCATTGGGCGCGCACCGCCGCCCGGCCCGGACCCGCCGTCGGCTCGACGTCGCCGCCCATGACGTTGTCGATGAGCACGGCCCGGTCACCGGCGCCCATCGCGGTCACGGTGTCCTGGAGCTCCTGGCAGATCGTGATGACGACATCCGAGCCGGCGATGGTTCGTCGTTCGACGGCCTCGAACAGCCGCCGCAGCAGGCTCGACCGCGTGAAGCGGAAGTTCGACAGCTGCTGGGGCAGGCTCGAGTGCATGTCGTAGAGATGTGGCACGCCGAGGCGGCGGGCCAGCCACGCCCCGAAGATCCCGGCCTCCTCGTGCGAGTGGACGACGTCGTAGGGGGCGCGCCGGCTCTGGCGGATGGCCGTCACCACCAGCAGCAGGTCGAGCATCAGCTTGGGGATCGACGGCCCGATGCGGATGCGCGACAGGAACGGCAGCCGCGGTCCCCGCACGATGCGGAGGTTGGGCAGGTCGACGTCGCTGCCATAGCCGTAGGTCACCAGGTCGACGGCGTGCCCCTGCTCGGCCAGGGCCTTGATGCGGTGGTATTCGCTGAAGGGCGTGCCCCGCGGCTCGAAGAACGGCTCGGGCGCGAGCATCAGCACCCGCAGGGACCGGCCGTCCGACTGCGGCACGTCGGCGGTCTGCGAGGCGTGCGCCGGCGGGGACGGCTGTGACACCGGGGAGGCTGTCGTCACGATGGAAGGCCGGATTGCCGTGGCGCGGACACCGGGAGTTGCCACACGGACACCGTGCCCGGGCATCGGCCGGCGGCATTATATCGGCCGCTTCTCGCAGGGGTCAACGCGCGACGGCGGGCCATTTTGCGCGTCGACCGCCGGACGCGCGTGTGCTAGCCTCAGCCCTTCGGTGACGGACCGCCTCTTCCCCCTGTCCCCACGCGTCCGCGGCCGACTGCTCACGGTCGCCAAGATTGCCGTCAGCGCCGTCCTGCTGGTCGTCCTCCTGCGGCAGACCGACCTGCGGTCGATCGCGGCGCACGTCCGCGGCATCGCCCCGGCGTGGCTGGTGGCGTCGCTGGGGCTGCTCAGCGTCATGGTCGCGATCAGCGCGTGGCGCTGGCGGCTCCTGCTGCGGACGCAGGGCGTCGAGTGCAGCACCCGGGAACTGGCGTCGTCGTTCCTGGTCGCCACCTTCTTCAACAATTTCCTGCCCAGCAACATCGGCGGGGACGTCATCCGCATCGCCGACACGGCACGGCTGACCGGGTCGCGGACGCTGGCGGCCGGCGTCGTCGTCGCCGACCGCGCCCTCGGCTTGTTCGCCCTGGTCCTCGTCGCCGCCATGGGCACCCTGGCGGCCGCCGGAGCGTCGTCGGGCCGCTCGGCCGCCATGGCCTTTGGCCTCGCCGGCGCCGCCCTGGCGGCGTCCCCGACCCTCATCTCGCCGCGCCTCATCTCGCTCGCCCTGGCCCCGCTCCGCCGGATCCGGCACGCCGGGCTGCACGCGCGCATCGACCTCCTGGTGGGCATGGTGGGACGCTTCGGCTCGAACCGCACCGCCGTCGTCGGCGCCTTCCTCGGCGCCCTGCTCGTCCAGCTCGTGCTCGTCGCCTTCTACGTGGCCGTGGCGCGCGCCCTCGCCGTGCCCCTCAGCCCGGTCGGCGCCCTCCTCGTCGTGCCGACCAGCCTCATCTTCCAGATGCTGCCCCTGTCGATCAACGGCTTCGGGGTGCGGGAAGCCGTCTTCGTCTACTCGTTCGCGCATCTGGGCCTGCCGCCGGACGCCGCGTTGGCGGTGTCGCTGGTGAGCACGGCGACGCTGGCCCTGTTCTCCACCAGCGGCGGGCTGGCCTTCCTGCTCCGCCGTCGAGCTGGCTTGACGGCCGCCTGACGCTTCCCGTCGTCCCCCCATATTCCTGCGCCGGCGACCTGCCGATATGACAGGAGAGCGGAGGCATGCCGATGTGATGCCCGGCCCTCCCGCCTCGTTGACGACGACAGCGCCGTGCAAAGGCTTGTGAACATGAACGTGATTTCTCGTCCGTCCGCCCATGCCTGGGCGGGCTGCGTGGTGGCGTGCCTGCTCCTGACCGGTTGTGAGGTCAAGAAGAGCGAAAACCCCCTGAGCCCGTCCGTGGCGGGGCCGATTGGCGGCGTGTCCATCAGCCCGCCCAAGCCGCTGGAGCCGCTCCATCAGGCCAGCGTGACGGCCGGAGCGCCGGTGACCCTCCTCATCGAGAACCCGTCGAGCAGCGGCCAGCGGCCGATCTGGATGCAGCTCGACGTGGCCCTCGACCCCGAGTTCGCCTCGCGCGTCCACACGGTCGAACGCCTCGATCCGGGCCCGAACGGCCGCACCAGCTACCGGCTCCCCATCGAGCTGACCGGCGGTCGCGCCTACTTCTGGCGCGCGCGCGCCGTGGACGGCGCCAACACCGGGCCGTACTCGGCGGGCAGCATGTTCCAGGTCGCCCTCGCCCTGCGCATCGAGACGCCGGTTCCGGTGTCGCCGGTCCGCCGCGAGGTCACCGGCGACCCGGCCGTTCAGCTCGTCGTCTCGAACACCGCCGTCACCGGAACGCCGGGCGGTCCGGTCGTCTATCGCTTCGAGATCGCGCAGGACCTCGGCTTCACCCAGATGGTCGCGATCTACTCGGCGGCGCGCAGCGAGTCGGGCACGACCAGCGTCCACACGACGCCGCTCCCGCTCGACCGCGAGTTCTACTGGCGCGTGAACGGCAGCGACGGCAGCCACACCAGCCCTTACTCGATCGCGCAGGCGTTCCGCACGCCGGCACCGCCGCCCGCGCCGACGCCCAGCCCGTCGCCGTCGCCGTCGCCGTCACCCAGCCCGGGGCCGCTGCCGACCCCCGGCCCGGTGGGCGCCGCCCGGACCATCTCGGCGAGCGAGGTGCTGAGCATCGTGCGGAGCGTGCACGACTCGCTCGGCTACAACCTCGGCTCGGGCTCGAGCCGGGAGTACCGCATCGACTTCCTGTGGACGGCGATGGCCGCGGTCCACTACGGCCACTCGCGCTTCAACCCGCAGGGGCCGGATCCCGGCTGGTGCGTCAAGGATGCCGGCGGCGGACGCCCGCCCTCCGACGACGTCATCGTGCGCTGCTCGAGCCGCGACTCGTGGGACATCATCGGCGGCGCCGGCGCGAACGGCTACAGCTTCCATCTCGACAGCATCGGTCGCCTGTCGGGCGAGCAGAACGTCTACCCGCCACCGCAGAGCGCGCTGCCCCGCTGAGCGGCTTTTTGGTTGACGATCGGTCGATTCCCGATCAAAGTTCGGAAGCTGTTCGCGTTTCGGCACGACACGGTGTCGTGTCTGCCGAACGCGAACGTCTTCCGACCAAGGAGTTCCCTGTTGATCATGCGTAAGCTCTGGCTGCTCGTTCTCGGTGTGGCGGCGCTGCCGGTGGCAGCCAATGCCCAGCCTGCCCCCGCCACCGTCGCTTCCCCCTCGTCGGGCACGCGCGGCTTCGTCGCCGTGCACGTCGGCAGCCAGATGGGCTCGTCGGACCTCACGGACAGCTTCACGTTCGCCCAGTACGACGAGACGGCCTCGGTCGCGGCGCGGCAGTCGTATGGTGGGAACGTCCTCGTCAACGTCGAGGGTGGCTGGCGGGTCTGGGGCCAGGTCTTCGCCGGTCTCGCCTTCTCCACCGGGTCGAGCTCGATCGACGCGGTGACCGACGCGAGCATCCCGAACCCGATCTTCTTCGACCAGCCACGCGCCGCCTCGCTGCAGGCGGAGTTCGATCACAAGGAGCGCGCCGTGCACCTCTTCGCGCGCTACATCCTGCCGATCAACGAGGATCTCGAGGTCGGCTTCTCGGCCGGGCCGAGCTTCATCAGCGTGTCGCATGAAGTCGTCACCGGGATCACCTTCGACGAAGGCGCGGCGCCGTTCACGACGGTCGTCCTCACCGGCGCCTCGACCCGCAAGGAAAGCGAGACGGCGGCGACCCTGAACATCGGGGCCAACGTCACCTATCGCCTGAACCCGAACCTCGGCGTGGACGGTTTCCTGCGCTACGCCAGGGGCAGCGTCGACATGGCCGGCGCGACCGGCGACGTGGAAGTCAAGGCGGGCGGCACCCAGATCGGTATCGGCGTGCGCTACGGCTTCTAGGCCGCAGCGCGTAGCACGTGTGGAGTAACGAAACATGGCACGACTCTCCCCCCTGGGCCTGGCCCTCCTTCTGAGCATCGCGGCAGGCTGCTCCAACAACCCGGCCAACCCGCTGTCTCCCGGCGGCACCGCCCCGCCGAACGGCACGGCGGCGGGCCCTGGTGGGACCACCTTGAAGGTGGGGACGCCTTCCGCGCAGTCGCCGGGCGGCGGCGGCACGCTCGACACCATCACGCCGACGCTGCGCATCGGCAACACGCGCGGCACGTTCCGACCGGCGTCGTTGTCGTACGAGGTCGAGCTCTACAAGGTCAACGACCTGCTCCGCACGATGATGGTCGCCGGCGCCGCCGGCGACGTCACCGAGCTGGCGATCACGGACCCGCTCGAGTACGACACGGTCTACCGCTGGCGCGTGCGCGCCCGCTACGAGGGCGCCTTCGGCCAGTGGTCGGCGACGGCCGATTTCCGCACGCCGACGCCGCCGCGCGTCGGGCGGGTCACCGGCTCGGTCGGCGCCAATCGCAACATCTCGCCGGAAGAAGCCCTCGACATCATCATCAACTACCACGACCGCATCGGCGCCGACCTCGGCTCGCGGTCGACGCGCGAGCAGCGGGTCGCGTTCTGGTTCTCGGCGGTGGCCATCGTCCACTTCGGGCATCCGACGTACAACCCGGCGGGCGGCGATCCGCTGTGGTGCGTCAAGGACGCCGGCGGTGGGCGTCCCCCGTCCGACGACGTGCTCGTGCGCTGCGACTCGCGCGACTTCTGGGACACGATCCTCGGCGCGGGCGGCAACGGCTACGCGTGGCATCTCGCCTACGACGGCCGCCTGCCGGGCAGCCAGAACGTCTACCCGCCGCCGGCCGGCGCGCTGCCGTAGTCGGTCCGCTCGCGGTCGGACTGGCGGGGCCGGGGCGCTGTGCGTCCCGGCCTCGTGCTGTACGCGGAGGCGTGACAGAATGCCGCCCATCGTGACTCCCGAGTCCCCCGCCCCGTCGGCTGAACCGTCGACCTTCTATCGCTCGTTCTCCGAGAAGCAGCTGACCAGTTTCGGCAGCTCCCGCCGCGGGCGCATCGAGCGGACGCGGCTGGCGCTGCTGATGAGCCATCTCGCGCCGCCTGGCGACATGCTGGAGATCGGGCCTGGCCACGGCTCGCTCGGCGAGGCCGCGGTGCAGGCCGGCTGGCGCTACCGCTGCGTCGAAGCGAGCCCGATCCTGCAGGAGCTGCTGCGGTCGAAGGGCTTCGAGGTCATCGACGCCTTCACGCCGCCGATCCCCGTCGCCGACGCCTCCTGCGACGTGGTGTATGCCGACCAGGTGCTGGAACACATGTCCGGCATCGATGCGGCGCGTGCCTTCGTCGCCGAGGCGCGACGCGCCCTGCGTCCGGACGGCGTGTTCTTCGTCGTCGTCCCCGACTACCTGAAGGAGCGCACGTTCTTCTGGGACGTCGACTACACGCACAACTTCGTGACGACGGAGCGGCGCGTCCGGCAGCTCCTCTATGACGGCGGCTTCGACATCGTGCAGATCGTCCGCAGCATCGGCGTCGCGACCGGACTCCGTCGCGACATCCTCGCCGCCGCAGCCGTGTTCACCAACCTTCCGGGTCTCAATACCCTGTCGCGCTACACCGGCACGGAGAACCTGCTCTTCAAGATCCGGAAGAACCTGTTCGAGACGCTGACGTTCGTCGCCCGGCCGACGCGCCCGTGATCCGCCGCCTGGCGGGCTCGCTGCCGGTCCGCATCGCCATCACCGTCGCGATCCTCGCGCTGCTCGCGCGCACGATCGATTTCGCCGAGGCCTGGCGGGCCATCATCCGCGTCGATCTGCGCGCGGTGCTCCTCGTCGCCGGTCTCGTCGCACTCGACCGCGTCGTGATGATCTGGCGTTGGCTGCTCCTGCTGCGGTCGACCGGCTCACAGGTCACCACCGGCGAGGCGGCGCGGATCTTCCTGGTCAGCTCGTTCGTCGGCAGCTTTCTGCCCGCCGGCGTCGGCGGCGACGCGGCGCGGGCGTGGCAGCTCGCCCGCCACACCGCCCGCGGCTCGGAAGCCATCGCCTCGGTGGCCGTCGACCGCCTGCTCGGGGTGGTGTCCATCGTCTGCCTCGGCGCGCTGGGCGCGCTGGCGGCGTCGAACCTGATTCCAGCGACGCAGCGCGGCCCGCTGCTCATCGGCGCGGGGATGCTGGCCGTGGCCGGCGTGGCGCTCCTGTGGGTCGACCGGGCGTTGACGCTCCTGCCGCGTTCGGTCCGCGAGGGCGCCGCCGGCGTCCGCCTGATCGCGCTGGCCGACGCCATGGCCGCCTATCGCCGGCGACCGGCGGTCCTGGTGGCGGTGCTGGCGCTGTCGTTCGGCGTCCAGCTCCTTCGGATCGTGCAGGCCGCCTGCCTCGGCTGGGGCCTCGGCCTGGCCGTCCCCTTCCGCTATTTCCTGGCCTTCATGCCCATCGGCCTGATGATGCTCCTGCTGCCCATCTCGGTGAGCGGCTTCGGCCTGCCGCAGGGCGTCATCGTCTGGCTCCTCCGGCCCATGAGCGTGCCCGACGAGGCGTCCTTCGCCCTCGCCACGCTGATCGTGCTGTCGGGCCTGGCCGGCAACCTGCCGGGCGGCTGGCTGTTCCTGCGCCAGCGCGGCCGTCGGTGAGGCGCCTGGCCGCCTCTTCGATTGTGCGCGGCCCGGAAATCGTGTAAAATCATAGGCTTATGGCACAGGTCTACGCTGCCAAGTATCTGGCCAAGGCCGCACTGAGCGCACCGCGCGATCTGTTCAACGCCTACGTCCGCCACAAGGCCATCCATCCCACCGTCCTGATCTTCCACATCACGTTCGTGTGCGATGCACGCTGCGAGATGTGCAACAACTGGAAGCGCGGCAACCGCAAGGAAGAGATGAGCCTGGCGGAGATCGAGCAGGCCTTCAGCTCGCCGCTGTGGAAGAACATCGAGAACTGCAGCATCTCCGGCGGCGAGCCGACCACGCGGAACGACCTGGTCGACATCATCCGCATCTGCATCGACAAGCTGCCCAAGCTGCGGAAGATCACCCTCAACACGACCGGGATGACGCCGAGCCGCGCCATCCCGATGCTGACCAAGATCGTCGAGCTGTGCGCCGAGCGCGGCGTGATCTTCAGCACCCGCGTCTCGATCGACGGCATCAACGAGGTCCACAACGAGGTCCGGCAGGTCAAGAAGGGCTTCGACAAGGCCAACGAGACGATCCGCGCCATGCAGGCGCTGCAGAAGAAGTACTCGTTCAACTTCGGCATCTCGACGACCATCTTCTCGATGAACCTCGACGACGCCGAGAACATCCTGGCGTGGGCGCGGCGCGAGAAGCTCGACATCGTCTTCAACATGGTCCGGTTCACCGACGGCATGCTGAACAACGAGGAACTGGCCGGCAACATCAAGCCGATCGGCCGCGAGGAAGCGCGCATGCGCGACTTCTTCCTCGACCGGGTGCGCCGGGATCCGCTGCTCGACGGCCAGAACTACATCTACCTGCACTACGCGGACATGATCCGGAACGGCTATCACCGCTCCGCGCCGTGCCCGTTCCAGACCCAGGGCGTCATGCTCAACCCGGACGGCGGCCTGTTCTTCTGCGAGAACAGCAAGGTCGTCGGCAACGTCGTCACCGACGATCCGGAAGAGGTCTACTTCCGCGCCACGAGCCAGGAACACCGCGAGTGGATCCGCGACGAGAAGTGCCCCGGCTGCCTCAGCCCGTGCCAGATGAACGTCGCGGCGATCAAGCAGGTCGTGCCCTACGCGAAGTTCCTGGTGCGCGCCTCGCTCGAGAAGCGGCGCACGCGCCCCCTCGAACCGGCCACGGTCCAGCCGTAAGCGCTAAGGCTTCCAGTCGGGTAACCGGTCGTTGCCGGGGCCCGTCGTCAGCGGCGTGAACGCTCCCGGCCGATCGACCGACATCACGGCGAGATCCCAGTTCTCGCCGTCGTGGTGCGCCGGGCTCACCGAGAACGCGATCGACTTCCCATCCGGCGAATAGTCCGGATAGTAGCTCCACAGCGCTGGTCGCCGACCAGCGTCTGTCGGGCGCCTCCCGCCAGTGGTACCCGTTCGAGTGCCGAGGGTTCCCGATCCAGCAGCACGCAGGCGAGGCTGTCCCCCGCCGGGGACCAGCCCGGCCAGCAGGAACCGCCGGCGCTCCCCACCGCCGCCGTCGTGCCGCTCGCCAGGTCGAGGATGTGCACCTGATACAGCCAGAACTGCCCGCGGTTCAGGCTCTGCGCCGCGAACGCGACCCGCGTGCCGTCCGGCGATACCGCTCGGCATGATCGCCCGGCCGACGAAGTGACGCGTCAGCCGCTCCACCCGGCCATCGGCCAGCCACAGCCGGTAGAGATCGCCGCGCGAGTCGCGATCCGACGTGAAGACGAGGCTGCGGCCGTCCGGGTGCCAGCTGGCTTCGTACTCGTTGGCTGAAGTGGTCGTCAGACGGCGGACCCCGCCGCCGTCGGCGTTCATCAGGTAGAGGTCGAACTGCGGCGCCCCCGGGTCGGCACCGGGCCCGTAGTGGGCGCGGTTCGACCGGAACACGATGCGGGTCCCGTCCGGCGACCATCGCGGGTTCTCGTCGCGAACGTCCGCGCCCGCCGTCAGCCGCGTGACGCGGCCGGAGGCCAGGTCGATCGTGTAGATCTTGGGCCGGCCTTCGCGATCGGACTGGAAGACAAGCGTCCCCCGCAGGCCGGCGGGAAACGGCGAGACGGCCGCGGGCAGCACGCCGCCTTGTGGCGCCGCGGCCTGCGCCGGTGCCGCGCCCTGCTCCGGCGCCAAGGCCGGGGCCGGTGCGGCGGGCGCCGCCTCGGCCGGAGGCGCGGACGGAGCGGGAGCCGATTCGGCGGCGCGCGCGACCGCCGGGGCCGCCGGCGCCGGGGCCTCGCGGCAGCCGGCCGAGGCGGCAGCCAGGAGCGCAGCCAGCGCCCGAGCCAGACCGTGTCGATGCCGGACCCGTCGTGCCTGCTGCATCACTTCCTGCCGAACGCCATGAGGTGCCAGCCGAAGCGCCGCACCAGCGGCCGGGGCACGGCGTTGAAGGTGCCGACGAAGGCGGTATTGAAGAGAAAGCCCTTGGCGCCGCCGTGCAGCCGCGACTTGACCGGAAACCGTTCCGGCTCGATGCGCACGTCGCGGAACGGCCGCAGCAGCGCGGCGAACTCGGCAATCGAGAACTTGCGCAGCACCGGGGCATCCTCGTGCTCGAGCCCGACGCCCATCACCTTGGACATGGCGTTCAACCACGAGATGCGGTTGTAGACCATGAAGATGGCCCGGCCGCCCGGCACCAGCACGCGGTGCGCCTCGGCGATCAGCCGCGCCGGATCGGCGGTGTACTGGATCACGCCGTGGCCGTAGACGACGTCGAAGCTGGCGTCGGGGAACGGCAGCGCCTCGGCGTTGGCGACGCGCAGGTCGGCCCGGCCGTCCAGCCCGTGCAGCGCGAAGTTCGTGCTGGCGAGGTCGATCGCCGTCTGGGCCAGGTCGACGCCGGTGACGCGGGCCCCGCCCTTGGCGAACCGCAGCAGGTCGATGCCGATGCCGCAGCCGACCTCGAGCAGGCGCTGGTCACGGAAGCCGCCGAAGTCGACCAGACGCGGCAGGTAGTGCAGCTTGTCGAACCGGTAGTCGTCGAGGTCGTCGAAGAACTCGATCGAGCCGACCGGATGCCGGGTCATCTGCAGATCGTGGATGTGCGCGTTCCAGTAGCGTTCGATGGCGTCGATGGTCATGCCGGTGTTCATTGTGACGGGTCGCGGCGTGTCTGCGAGCTCAGCCGCCCGGACTTCAAAGGTGGGCCTGGGCCCAGCGCTCGAACACCATCAGGGAAAAGAGGGTGTGGGCGTGGTTCTCGCGTCCGGCCAGGTGCTCGGCGATGCGGCGCTGCACCTCGTCCGGCTCGAACAGGCCGCGGGCCCGGACGCGCTCCGGCGCCAGCAGCGATCGCATCAGCGGCGCGAGGTCGGTGCGCAGCCAGTTCTTCATCGGGATGCTGAAGCCTTCCTTGCGGCGCGTCAGGATGCGGTCCGGCAGGATGCCGCGCATCGCCTGCTTCAGGATCCACTTCCGCTCGCCGCCGCGGATCTTGAGATCGCCCGGCATCGACAGCGCCAGCTCCATGACGGCGGTGTCGAGGAACGGCGCCCGCGTCTCGAGCGAGGTGGCCATGCTCATGCGATCGACCTTCACCAGGATGTCGTCGGCCAGGTAGATCCGCAGGTCGGCGACGAGCTGCCGGTTGACCAGATCGCCGCGGGCTGGGCCGAGGGCCTCCCGCACCGGCCGATAGACGTCGCCGCCGGTGAGCGCTTGGCGCAGCCGGGGCGTGTAGAGCCGCGCCTTCGCCGCCGGCGAGAGATACGTCATCCAGCGGTAATGCGCCAGGTCGCGCGGCGCCGTCGCGGCGCCGTCGAAGAAGCGCCGCAGCTTGTTGACGAAGCCCTTCTTCTTCTCGGTCGGCGGCAGCAGCGAGACGATGCGCCGCGCCAGATCGATGGCGGCGGCCGGGGCCACGCCCTCCAGGCGCGAGGCGAAGGCCTGGGCCGCGTAGGCGTCGTAGCCGCCGAAGAGTTCGTCGCCGCCGTCACCGGCCAGCGCGACCGTGACGTGGCGGCGGGCCAGCGTCGACACCAGGTAGGTCGGAAACAGCGAGACGTCGGCGAAGGGCTCGTCGAGGTGCACGACGAGCCGGTCGAAGAGCGCGAGCAGGTCCGGCGTGACGGTCTCTTCCCGATGCCGCGTGCCGAACGCCGCCGCGACCTCGCGCGCGTAGGGCAGCTCGTTGTAGCTGCCGTCGTCGAACCCCATGCTGAAGGTGTTGACGTCGGCGCCCTGACCGCCGGCGGCGTCGCGCATGCAGGCCACGATCGTGCTCGAGTCGAGGCCGCCCGAGAGGAAGACGCCGAGGGGCACGTCGGCCATCATCTGGCTCGACACCGCCTGCCGCAGCGCGGCGCGAAGCGCCTCGACGGCGTCGTCGGGACGCCACGGGCGGACGGCGACGGCCGTCGGATCCCAGTAGGCCTTCACCTCGACGGCGCCGTCGCGATAGCGCAGCAGGTGCCCCGGCGGCAGCTTGTGGATGCCGCGGAAGATCGTCTGCGGCGCGATGATGTACTCGTAGGTCAGGAACGCGTCGAGCGCGTCCTCGTCGAGCGTGCGATCGACTTCGGGGCGGACGAGCAGCGCCTTGACCTCGGAGGCGAGGAAGAGGCCGCGCGCGGTCAGCGTCCAGTAGAGCGGCTTCTCGCCGGCGCGATCGCGCGCCGCCAGGAAGGTCCGGGTGCGCCCGTCCCACAGGGCCAGCGCGAACATGCCGTGGATGTGCGAGAGGAACCCCTCGCCGTACTCCTCGTAGGCGTGGACGAGGACCTCGATGTCGGAGCGGCTGCGGAAGCGGTGTCCGCGCGCCGCCAGGTCGGCCTTGACCGCCTCGAAGTTGTAGATCTCGCCGTTGGCGACGACCTGCACCGTGCCGTCCTCGTTCGAGAACGGCTGCTGCCCGCCGGCGAGATCGACGATCGACAGCCGGCGCATCCCGAGGCCGACGCCGGGGAGCACGACATGGCCCTCGTCGTCGGGGCCGCGGTGCACGAGCGTCTGCACCATCCGCCCCAGCTCCGCCTCGGACACGGGCCGGTTCGGATCGCGATCGACGACGCCGACGATGCCGCACATGTGACCGGCCGTACGGCCGTCAGGCCTCCGTCCCGGTGGACGCCCGGCGATCGCGCAGGACCTTGGCCGGCGTGCCGACGGCGATGGCGAACGGCGGGATGTCGCCGACGACGACGGCGCCGGCGCCGATGATCGCGTCGCGGCCGACGCGCGACCCGTCGGTCACGACGACGTGCGCCCCGAGCCAGGCGTGGTCGTCGACCTCGATGCCGCGAGCCGTGCGACCCTGGTCGAGGACCGGGATGTCGGTCCGGTCGTAGAGATGGTCGCCGCCGACCAGGTAGGTGTAGGCCGCGATCAGGACCTTGCGGCCGACCCGCACCCGCGAGGCGGAGAAGATCTCGGTGTTGAAGCCCAGATTGGCGTCCTCGTCGATCTCGATGTCGCCGTTCTTGCAGCTCAGGATGGTGTTGCGGCCGACGAAGACGCCACGGCCGATGGTGATGCCGCGGTTGTCCGTGCCCTTGGCGTCCAGGCAGCAGCCGTCGTCGATCACGACGTTGTCGCCGATGGCGATCTTGTGCGGGTGGCGCAGCGTGACGTTGGCGCCGAAGACGACGTTGCGTCCGACCGTGCCGAGCAGCAGCGGGTAGAGCTTCGATCGCAGCGCCAGGCCGAGCGCGCCCGGCGTGGCGGCGCACGCCAGCGTGACCAGCTCGAACCGGATCAGCGGCCACCAGCCGGTCTGGCCGACGACCAGCGCGGCGTAGCGGCTGGCCTTGGAGGTGCGCTCGTCGGTGAGCTCGCGCTGGATGACGGTGATGCGCGGGTCGTGCTCCCGCGCCACGCTCATCGCCCGACCCCGCCGCGCGCGGACTTGGCGAGGTGGTGACGCGGGCGCGGTGGGGAGCAGCCATGACGGGCATCAGATACGCGCGGATTATATCAGCCGGCCCCTGCCCCGACCGGCCAGCGGTGCGGCGCGCCGCACGTCCTGGACGCCGTCGGCGAGGGCGGCGGAACACGTGGCGTTAGGCGCCGGCTCGGCGGCGCCACTAGAATCCCCCCATGCCGATGGAACCCGGCGGACGCGTCCGCTACCGCGTCGTCGCCTTCGCCGTCGGCCTGGCCGGCGTGACCTACCTCGATCGCATCTGCATCTCGACGCTGGCGCCGTCGATCATGCGCGACCTGTCGCTGACGAAGCTCGAGATGAGCTACGTGTTCAGCGCCTTCGCCGTCGCCTACGCCGCCTTCGAGGTGCCGTCGGCCTGGTGGGGCGAGCGCGTCGGGACGCGGCGCGTGCTGACGCGGATCGTCTGCTGGTGGTCCGCCTTCACCATCGCGACGGCGGCCGTGTGGAGCTACACCAGCATGCTGGCGATCCGGTTCCTCTTCGGCGCCGGCGAGGCCGGCGCGTGGCCGAATGCGGCGCGCACGTTCTCGCGGTGGATTCCGGCGCACGAGCGCGGGCGCGTCCAGGGCGTCTTCTTCGCCGGTGCGTTCCTGGCCGGCGGCCTGACGCCGGCCCTGGTGGCCGTGCTCGAGCCGCGCCTCGGCTGGCGCGGCGTCTTCGCCTGCTTCGGCCTGGTCGGCTTCGTCTGGGCCGCCGCCTGGTATCGCTGGTTCCGCGACGAGCCGGCCGAGCATCCCGCCGTCGGCCCCGCCGAGCTCGCGCTGATCACCGCCGGGCGCGGCGACGCCGCGCGGCACGGCGTCGACGGCCACACCTTGCGGGCGCTGGCCGTCAGCCCCAGCGCCTGGGCGCTGTGTCTCGGCTACTTCTCGAACAGCTACGGGTCGTACTTCGTCATGACCTGGCTGCCGACCTACCTGGCCGAGCGGCGCGGCTTCACGGCCGGCTCGCTGGCGCTCTACTCGGGCCTGCCGATGCTCCTGAGCGTCGTCTCGGGCCTGCTGGGCGGCATCGCGACCGACCTCCTCGCCCGTCGCCACGGGCTGCGCATCGGTCGTGTCTCGCGTCGGCGTGGTCAGCTACGTGGTCGCGGCGCTGATGATGGTGCTGTCGGTCGGTACCGAGAGCCCGCAGGCGGCGGCCGTCCTGCTCGCCATCGCCACGGCGGCGTCGATGTTCTCGCTCGGCGCCCATTGGGCGGCGGCCATCGACATCGGCGGCGACCACGCCGGCGTGCTCAGCGCGTGCATGAACACGACCGGCCAGATCGGCAGCATCAGCAGCCCGATCGTCGCCGCCTGGCTGGTGCAGCAGTACGCCAACTGGGCGCTTGCCGCTCTACGTGATGGCCGCCCTGTATGCCTTGTCGGCCGTGACCTGGCTGTTCGTGCGGCCGCCGCAGACGGCCACCCACGCCGCCTAGGCAGGTGGCCGCCACGCGCTGGCGCCGCGGCGCGCGCCAGCGCTTCAGCCCAGCATGTCGCGGACCACGTAGGTCGCCTTGTTCTGCGACTCGTGGTAGGTGCGCGCCTGCATCTCGGCGAGCAGGCCGATGGTGACCAGCTGGACGCCGGTGAACACCAGCAGGATGCCGAACAGCAGCAGCGGCCGATCGCCGATGCCCTGATGGCCGATGAACTTCACGCCCACCAGCCAGAGCAGGATCAGCGCCCCGAGACCGCCGAACAGCAGGCCGATGAGGCCGAAGATCTGCAGCGGCCGCTTCGAGTAGTCGAGCAGGTACTTCACCGTCAGCAGGTCGAGGACGACGCGGATGGTCCGCGACAAGCCGTACTTCGAGGTGCCGTGGATGCGGGCGCGGTGGTTCACTTCCTGCTCGGTGATGCGCACGCCGATCTCGCTGGCGATGGCCGGGATGAAGCGGTGCATCTCGCCATAGAGCCGCAGCGGCTTCACCACTTCGGCCCGGAAGGCCTTGAGCGAACAGCCGTAGTCGTGCAGCCGGACACCGGTGGCCGCCGAGATCAGGCGGTTGGCGAGGATCGACGGCAGCCGCCGCGTCAGCCAGGTGTCCTTGCGATCGCGACGCCAGCCGCAGACGATGTCGGCGCCGCGCTCGAGCTCGGCGACCATCGCCGGGATGTCGCGCGGATCGTTCTGCAGGTCGCCGTCCGAGGTCATGATGATGGCGCCGCGGGCGAGGGCGAAGCCGGCGGCGAACGCAGCCGTCTGACCGAAGTTGCGCCGGAACCGGATCACCCGCAGCCGCGGATCGGCGGCATGGAGCTCGGCGAGGATCTGGTAGCTGTCGTCGCGGCTGCCGTCGTCGACGGCCAGGATCTCGTAGGGCCGGCCCCACGCCTCGAGCGTCGCCGTCAGTTCCGCCAGGAGCTCACGGATGTTCGGCGACTCGTTGTAGATGGGAATGACGACGGACAGATCGGGCGGCATGCGGCTCGGCGGGACCAGCGGAACGGGCCGGATTATAGCAGCCCGGTCAGGAGCGCCCGGCCGGCCGCGATCTCGTCCTGGTTGATGCTGTGTCCCATGCCCGGATAGAGGCGCAGGTCGACGGCGCCGCCGAGGCTGGTCAGGAAGGCCGCGCTCGCCTCGACGCTGGGCGCCGGAATGTGGCCGTCCTGATCGCCGCAGCCCAGGAAGACCGGTGTGCCGTCCAGCGTGCGACCGGCCGGCGCCGCCGCCCGGGGCTCGTCGGGCGGGCCGATCAGGCCGCCGGAGAAGGCGATGACCGCGCCGTAGCGGGCGGGCTGGCGGGCCGCGAACTCCAGCGCCAGGCAGGCCCCCTGCGAGAAGCCGGCAATCGCGATCCGGGACGCAGGGATGCGCGCCGCCGTGACCTGCTCGACCAGCGCCGCCACCACCCCGAGGGCCGAGCCCAGCCACGGCTCGTTGGCGGCGAGCGGCGCAATGAATCGCTGCGGATACCAGGTGTGCCCCGTCGCCTCGGGGATCAGGAAAGCCAGGCGACCGTCGGCCAGCACCTGCGCCAGGCTCGCCATGTCGTCCGCCGATCCGCCACGACCGTGCAGCAGGATCACGGCAGCGCGGGCGCGATCGAGCGTCGAGCCGGCGGTAACGACGCGGCTGGAATCGTGGAGCGAGCCGGACAGGTCAGCCATGTCCCTATGTTAGGGTACGGCGCGTGAAGCGCGACCTGGATCGGCTGCGCGAGGCCTTCGATCTCGTGGTCATCGGCGCCGGCATCTACGGCGCGACGATTGCCTGGGACGCGACGCTGCGCGGCCTGCGGGTGGCCCTGATCGATCGCGGCGACATCGGCGGCGGCACCTCCTTCAACAACGCCAAGACGCTGCACGGCGGCGTCCGCAGCCTGCAGGCGCTCCGGCTCGACGAGCTGCGCGAGTACGTGCGCGAGCGGCGGGCGATCCTGCGCATCGCGCCGCACCTCGTCCGATCGCTGACCTTCGTGTCGGCGGCGCTGGGCACGCTGACACGCAACCGGCTGGCCTACGCGGCGTATTTCCGCGCCTACGACCTGCTCGCGCGCGATCGCAACGAGGGCGTCGATCCGGCGCTGCACCTCGATCGGGCGCGAATCCTCGGTCGCGACGCCTACCTGGCGCACGATCCGCTCTCGGACCCGGCCCGCGTCACCGGCGGCGTGGCGTGGCAGGACGGCCAGATGCTGCACGGCGAGCGCGTCACCCTCGCCTTCGCCAAGGCGGCTGCCGCCCGCGGTGCGGTGGTCGCTACGTGGCTGCGGGCCGACGCGGCGCTGGTCGAGAACGGCAGGGTCTGCGGCCTCCGCGTCGTCGACGTGGCTCCGCAGCCAGGCGTGGCCCCCGGGGCCGACAGGACGCTCGACCTCTCTGCCCGCCTCGTCGTCAACGCGACCGGTCCGCAGGGCGATCGCGTCGCGGCCCAGCTCCTGGGTGCGCCAGTGCCTCCCCTGGTGCCGACCGTGTCGCTGGCGCTGAACGTCGTGACGCGATCGCTGCATCTCGACAGCGCGATCGGGGGCATGGCGCGCGGCCGGCTGTTCTTCGCGGCGCCGTGGCGCGGCGTGACCATCGCCGGCACCAGCCACGAGCCCTACGCCGGCAGCCTGGACAGCCCCGACGTGCCGTCCGCCGACGTCGACCGGTTCCTGCGCGGATTTCAACACGGCGTTTCCGCGCGCCGGCCTGAGCCGCGCCGACGTCCGTCTCGTCCATCGCGGCCTGCTGCCCACCGCCGCCGTCGTCGACGGCGACGTGCGCCTGCTCAAGACCAGCGTGATCCGCGATCACGCCGCCGACGGCCATCCCGGCCTGCTCAGCGTGGTCGGCACGCGCTACACCACCGCCCGCCACACGGCGCAGCTCGCCGTCGACGGCGTGTTCGCCGCGCTCGGCCAGCCGTCGCCGGCCTGCACGACCGAGACGACGCCGCTGGCCGGTGGCGACGTCGGCACGCTGGACGGCTTCCTCGCCGAGGCCCGCCGCCCTGCCAACGGCCTCGACGCCGACACCGGCGAACGCCTGGCCCGGCTCTACGGCACCGAGCACACGGCCGTGCGGCAGTTGCTCGCCCCCGGCCCGCTGAGCGAGCCGCTCTCCCCTACCTGTCCGACGCTCGGGGCCGAAGTGGTCTACGCGATGCGCGAGGAGATGGCGCTGACGCTGGCCGACGCCGTGCTGCGCCGCACCGAAGCCGGCGTCACCGGGCATCCGGGACGGCCGGCGCTCGAGCGCGCCGCCGCGCTGATGGCCTTCGAGCTGGGCTGGCCGCCGGCGCACATCGAGGCCGAGATCGAGGCCTGCGAGCGCGTCTACGACGTGCCGTAGCGGGTCGCCGGGCGGCTACGCCGGCGGCACCGGCACGACGGCGGCCGGACGCCGCGAGCGCCACCAGAAATAGGCGGCGCCCAGCGCGAGCACGGTGAGCCCCGTCCAGAGCGCGACCTGGCGGCCGTTCTCCTCGAGGAACGCCAGGGCCCGCTCGCCGTACCAGACGGCCAGCAGGCCTTCGCCGAAGTAGCGGAAGCCACGGCCGAGGATGACGGCCGTGGCGAACGACCACGGCGACATCTTCGACACGCCGGCCAGGATCACGAAGATCTTGAACGGGGCCGGCGGCGGCAGGATCGCCGGCACCAGCACGGCCAGCATCCCGAAGCGGTTGAAGAGCGCCAGCGCCTTTGCCGTCCGCGGCCCGCTGAACCGCTTGCGGAGCAGCGCGTCGCCGCCCTTGCGGCCGATGGCGTACATCACGAAGCAGCCGGCCAGCGACCCGAGCGTCGACATCGCCGCGTAGAGCGGCATCAGCTCGGGATGGCGGGTGACGCTGAGGATGAGCAGCAGGTCGTTGACCTGCGGCAGCGAGAGGAACGAGGAGTCCAGGGCGGCGACGAGGAACAGGCCGGGGGCGCCGAGCGCCGCGGCGACCCCTTGGATCCAGACGAGGAGGCTTTTCACGATCAAGTTAGACTATCGCGTCTTGTCGTCCCGCGCTCTCTTCTGGTGGACGGTCGCTGCCGCGTTCGTCGTCGGTGCCGTCACGGCCTGGCACTACGCCGGCCTCGATCTCACGCTCAGTCACTACGACGCCAAGGGCCATCTCGTGGTGGCCCGGCGCATCGCCGATTCGTTGCGGCCGGGCTGGTGGCAGATCGGCGCGGTCTGGCTGCCGCTGCCGCACCTGCTCAACGCCGGCCCGGTCCAGATCGACGCGTGGTATCGCACCGGCTTCTCCGGCGTCGTCCTCTCCATCTCGTGCTTCGCCCTCGCCGTGGGCACGCTGGTGTGGCTGATCCACCGCGCCACCGGCTCGATCGCCGGCGCGGCCGCCGGCGCGATCGTCCTCGCCTCGCAGCCGGACGTGCTCTACCTGCAGTCGACGCCGATGACCGAGCCGCTGCTGATGGTGCTGACGCTCGGCGGCGTCGCGCTGACCTGGCGGTGGGTCCGGGACGGCGCCGTCGATCCGCCCGTCGCGCCCGGCGTCGTCCTCGCGCTGGCGATGCTCACGCGCTACGAGGCCTGGCCCATCACCGCCGCCGTGCTCGCTGGCGCCGCGCTCGTGCTGGTCACGTCCGGTCAGCCGCTCGGCCGCGCGATCCGCCGCGTCGCCGCGCTGGCCGTCTACCCGGTCGCCGCGGTGCTCGCCTTCCTGGTGCTGAGCCGCGCCACCGTCGGCGCCTGGTTCGTCACCGGCGGCTTCTTCGTGGCCGACAACCCCGACTACCACCGGCCCGTTCAAGGCCGCGGGCTCGGTGTGGTGGGGCCTGCGGCAAGTTGAACGGCAACGTCACGGTCGGCCTCGGCGTCGCCGGCCTCCTCGTGCTGGCCTGGGCGATCCTGCGGGATCGCGCCCATCGCGCGCTGCTCCTGTCCGCTCGCGCTGGCCGGCTGCGCGGCGCTGCCGATCTACGCGTTCTACCAGGGCCACCCGTTCCGCATCCGCTACATGGTCGTGCTCTCGATGATGCTGGCGGCGTCGAGCGGCCTCGGCGTCGGGCTGCTGCCGCGGCTGCAGGTGCCGGCTGCGCCGGTCGCCGTCGCCGTGCCCGCCGGCGCTGCTTCGAGACGCCGCCGTGGTCGTCGACCGCGCCGATGGTGCTCGAGGCGCAGTGGGATCGCCCGCACAGCGTCGATCGCCGCGCGTGCGCGCCTGCCTGGCGCGCGAGCGCCGCGGCGAGCCGATCCTCGCCAGCATGGGATCGCTCGCCCACCTGATGCAGGAGACGTCAGCGGACGGCATCGTCCTGCGCGACTACATCCATGAAGGCATCGGCCAGATCTGGGCCGACAGCCTCGAGCACCCGGCGCGCCACGCCGGCTGGGTGCTGATCGAGGAACAGGCCGAAGGCGGCGACATGCTCGCGCAACGGCTGCGCGATCGCCCCGACTTCCTCGCCGGCTTCGATCGCGTCTGCGAAGGCGGCGGCGTCGCGCTCTATCGCCGCCGCTGACCGTACGAACGCCCGCCGTCCCGCGAGAACGCGGCAGCGCCGAGCACGCTGCCGGCGGAACCGGCGGGCGTGGACAGCGCCGACCGAGGCGAGCGCTGTCGCTGGCCGCGCAGGCTCGAGCGCAGCCGACCTAGAAGCGCACGTGGAAGGTGGCGGCGACCGTGACGCCGCTCAGGTCGAGCTTCTCACCGGCGAAGTTGAACTCCGGAGCGAGGTCGGCGGTGCCGCCCTGCCAGCGGACTTCGCCGCCGACGTTCATGGTGCGGCCGACGGGCACGCGCACGCCGCCGAGGATCGTCGCGCCCACCGCCGTGCCGTCGTCGGTGAAGGTGTCCGTCGAAGATCGGCAGCGAGTCGTCCGAGAAGTCGATGAACTCGCCGTCCTCGCGATACTGCCAGCGGTAGAAGTTGACGCCGCCGCCGACGTAGGGCTGGACCGGCGTGGTGCGGCCGATCGGGAAGGCGCGAACCGTCACGCTGAGCGGCACGATGCGCAGCCGGGTGCTCTGCTCGATGTCGGTGCCGTCGAGGTCCTCGAACTCGGTGTAGAAGCTGTCGCGGGTCTTCGTGTAGTAGCTGATGCCGACGCCGGCCTCGAGGAAGTCGCCCAGGCCGAACAGCACTTCCCCGCCGATCGACGGGCCCGGCGAAGAGCTGAATCGGATCCTTCTCGCCGACGTCGTCGTAGAGGGTGCGGAACCCGTTGCGCAGCCCGAAGGTCTCGTTGAGCACGTCGCCGGACGTTCGACCGCCTTCGCCGCGCGGAATGAAGCCACCGAATGTGCCACCGAACAGCGTGTCGGCTGACGCGACCGGCGGAGCGGCGGCGAGGGCCGCGACGAGAAGCGTGGGGACGAGGACGGTGCGACGCATGAGGACAACCTCCGTTGGTCTGAAACCCGGTATCCCGCCGGCACCAGCCGCCGGGTCGTTGCTTCAGCGGTAGCATAGGCCGTGCCAGCGGGCGCCGGCCGCCCGAGCGCCGCGAAACCCGTCATGTTTCTTCAGCAAGCCGGGCCGCAGCCGGCTCAGAACGGGCGCCGCCTGTCCGTTTCGCACGACTGACTGATACCTAGGCAGGACGGCCGGCGGCGCGTTCGCCGGTCAGGCGATGCCCGTCCCGCCGCCGGCCCGATGCTCCCGGATGACCTCGAGCAGCTGCGGATGGAGCGTGGCGTTGGCGGTGACGAGCTGGCCCTTGCGGACGTCGAACGGCTCGCCGGCCAGGCCCGACACGAGGCCACCGGCCTCCTCGACGATCAGCGCCCCCGCGGCGATGTCCCACGGCTTCAGGCGGTCCTCCCAGAAGCCGTCGAAGCGGCCGGCAGCCACGTAGCAGAGGTCGAGCGCGGCCGAGCCCAGCCGGCGCACGGCCCTGGCCCGGCGCACGAACGTCGCGAACAGCGCCAGCACCGATTCGCCGCTGCCGTGCACGTCGTAGTGGAAACCCGTGCACAACAGCGCATCGATCAGCGCGTCGGCCCCGGTGACCGAGAGCCGCCGGCCGTTGAGATAGGCGCCTCCGCCACGTTCGGCGGTGAACAGCTCCTCGCGGGTCGGGTCGTAGATGGCCCCGACGGCGACCACGCCGTCGATCTCGAGGGCCAGCGAGGAGCAGAAGATCGGCAGGCCATGGGCGAAGTTGGTCGTGCCGTCGATCGGATCGTAGATCCAGCAGTGGCTGCGCCGTCGTCCCCGGCGCCGGCCCGCCCAGCTCCTCGGCCAGGATGGCGTGATCCGGGAACCGCTCGCCGATGAAGGCGCGGAAGCGGCGCTCGACGGCGACGTCGACCTCGGTGACCAGGTCGATCGCGCCCTTCTTGTCGATCCGCAGGTCGTCCTTGCCGAAGGAGGCGAGCTGGATGCGACCGGCCTCGAGCACGGCCTCGATGGCCGTGGCGAGGAAGAGCGGGTCGGGGGGACTGGGTCGATGCGCCGGAGACGGCCGGCTCAGGCACTGGCCGGCTCGGCCGAGGGCAGGCGCTTGGTCATCTGGACCTCCATCCCACCCGCGGGGCGCCGCTGCAGGGTGACGTCGTCCATGAAGCTGCGCATGAAGAAGATGCCCCGGCCGCTGGATCGCAGCAGGTTCTCCGGGCGCCAGGGGGTCGGCCACTTCGACCGGATCGAAGCCCTCGCCCTCGTCGGTGATGCGGATGACCAGCGCGGCGGGCGCGGCCGCCGGCTCCAGCGAGAACTCCACGGTGACCACCTTCGAGGGATCGAAGCGATTCCCGTGCTTGATGGCGTTGATCACCGATTCACGGACCGACACGCCGACCCAATGGATGGCGTCCTCGTCGAGTCCGCCCATCGCGCTCACGCGGTCGCTCACGACCTGAATCAGGTCGAGCGTGTCGAACACGCTGAAGATCGTGAAGCGGACGTGGCAACGCGGGCCCGACATGTAGTCCGGCGTGTAAGTTACACACCCTGCTGCGCCGGTTCAAGTCCCGCGACGCGTGGGTGGTAAGATCCGTGCATGCGTGGGGGCGGCTGGTGAGGGCCGACAAGGTGTATCTGGTCGGCTTCATGACGGCTGGCAAGACCACGGTGGCGCGGGCCCTGGCCCGCCGGCTGTCGTGGGAGCCCCTCGACCTCGACGACGAGATCGAGCGGGCCGAGCGCCGGACCGTCGCCGACATCTTCGCCGCGCACGGGGAGCCGCATTTCCGCCGGCTGGAGCGGGCGGCCCTCGATCGCGTCCTGCCCCGCCGCCACGTGGTCGTCGCCACCGGCGGCGGCACCTTCGTCGATCCCGTCAACCGGGCCGCGATCCAGGGTGACGGATGTTCGATTTGGCTGGACATTTCGTTCAACGAGATCGTGAGCCGTCTCCCGTCCGATGGCCGGCGCCCGCTGGCCGCCAATCGCGCCCAGCTGGAGGCGCTCTACCTGGCTCGCCGCGAAGCCTACCAACATGCCCACGTGCGACTCGAGGCGACCGGCCAACCGGTCGAGGCCGTGATCGACGTCATTCTCGATCGCCTCGCAGACTGAGCCCAGCCGCGCATGCGCTACCTGGTGCTCACGGACATCCACGGCAACGTCGACGCGCTCGAGGCGGTGCTGGCCGCGGCCGGTGCGGTCGACGCCCACCTGCTCCTCGGTGACGTGGTCGGCTACGGCGCCGGCCCCAACGAGGTCATCGCCCGCATCCGCGGCCTGGAGCCGGTGGCGATGATTCGCGGCAATCACGACAAGGTGATCGCCGGGCTCGAGCTGCCGGAGTCGTTCAACCCGGCGGCGCTGCAATCGGCCGCCTGGACCGCCGAGACCCTCACCGCCGACCATCGCGAGTGGCTGGCGCGCCTGCCGCAGGGGCCGGTCCATCGTCGACGACGTCGTCGAGATCTGCCACGGCATGCCGGGCGACGAGGACGAATACCTGTTCACGCCGCGCGACGCCGCCCGGGCCTTCGAGGCCGCGCGCCGGCCGCTCTGCCTGTTCGGCCACACCCACGTCCCCGCCTGCTACATCGTGTCGCTCGACGAGCCCGACCTGCTGGTGGTCGAGGACACCGGCCAGGGGCAGCCGGTGGTGCTGACGCTCGACGAGCGCCGCCGCTTCGTCGTCAACCCCGGCGCCGTCGGCCAGCCGCGGGACGGCGATCCGCGCGCCGCCTACGCCGTCTACGACAGCGAGGCGCGCACGCTGACGCTGTCGCGCATCGAATACGACGTCGAGGAGGCGCAGCGCCGCATCCGGGCGTCGGGCCTGCCGGACATCCTGGCGCGCCGCCTGGCCGTCGGCCGCTGAGGCCGTCGGGCGGGAAGACGGTCCGGTGCTGGCGCTGGCGTCAGACGCCGGGCGCGTGCGGCCCGGCCTGGTCGGGCGCGGCGATCGCCGCGCCTCGCGGCGCCGCAACTCGGCGGCGTAGGCATCCGCCGCGGCCCGCGAGCCGAGGATCCAGCCGATCACCATGCCGATCAGCAGCACGGCGGGGATGAAGATCAGGTGCCCCGCGTGCATGGCGCCGAAGTCGATCCCCATCCGGCGCTCCTACTTCGCCGACGGCAGCCGGCTGGCCAGGCGCTTGATGTCCTGTTCGGCGCGGAGGAACCGCCGCCACAGCGTCCAGACGTAGACGGCGAGCACGATCCACACGACCGCGTAGGCGGTGATGAGCAGCGGCGCCGCCGGCAGCTTCTCGTCGGCCGGCAGCTCGCTGATGGGGACGAACTCGTCCTGCGCCGCGGTCGAGGACGTCGGCGGCGCGGCGGGTGTCGGGGCTTGCATCAGAGGTCCTCCGCGGAGAGATACGCCTCGTCGATCGACGCGCGCAGCGTCTCGAGCCGGGTGCGCGCCGCGAGCAGCGCGCCGAGGATGAACAGGAAGGCAAACGCGCTCCAGTAGAAGGCCGGCCGCATGCCCGGGCCCAGCGTCATGACCACGCTGGTCTTGGGATGCACGGTCCGCCAGATGTGCGCCGACCAGTAGACGAACGGCACGTTGGCCATGCCGAAGATGGCGACGCCGGCGGCCAGCCGCTCCGAGCCGGGGCCGCCGAAGCGCCGCAGCAGGTTGTAGGCGACGAAGATCAGCCAGAGCACCAGCGCGGTGGTGAGCTTGGCGTCCCACTGCCAGTAGACGCCCCACGCCTTGCGACCCCAGAGCGGGCCGGTCAGCAGCCCGATGAGGCCGAAGACGACGGCCAGTTCCGCCGCCGAGAGGGCCAGGCGATCGGCCGACGGCGACCGCCGCATCAGGTAGCGGATGCTGGCGATGCCGCAGACGGCGATGGCGGTGAACATCGCGATCCACGACGGCACGTGGAAGTAGAAGATCTTCTGGATCAGCCCCATCGTCGACTCGAACGGGGCCGCGGCGATGAGCAGCGGCGCCGACGCGACGAGCGCGAAGCCGGCGAGCAGGAGGAAGACGAAGGATCGTTGCAGCATCGTTCGAGGGGCGCCGGTGCGTCAGTCCTCCGCCGTGACGGAGTCGAACACCCAGAGCGCGAGGGTCACGAAGACCGCATCGTAGCTGACCAGCATCGACAGCCACAGCGTCGCCATCGCCTGATCCGGCACCGGCTGCAGCAGCGCCGCCGTGCCGCGCACGCCGGCGAGCAGCACCGGCACGACCATCGGATAGAGCAGCACGGGCAGCATGACGTCCCGGCTGCGCGTCCGCACCAGCATAGCCGCAAAGAGGCTGCCGACGGCGACGAGCCCGACCACGCCGCCGGCCACGATGCCGAGGAATGTCGCGGGCGCGCGCCAGAACGACGCCTGGAACAGCAGGCCCAGCAACGGGATCACGATCGACCAGCACGACGCCGAGCAGCGCGACCAGGCCGAGCACCTTGCCGGCGTAGATCGCCGCGCGATCGACCGGCGCCGAGAGCAGCGCCGAGAGGGTCTGGTGCGCCTGCTCGCGGTCGAAGGTCCGGGCCAGCGCCAGCGTGCCGGCGAAGAGGGTGGTGACCCACAGGATGCCGGCCGGGGCCTCGATCGGCGCCTGGCCATCGACGACGAAGGCGAACGCGAAGACGAGCACCGCCACGACGGCGAAGAACAGCGTCGTCAGCGCCAGCTCGCGGCTGCGCAGCTCGACCAGCGCATCCTTGTGCGCGACCAGCCCGGCGACGCGGAAGAACTGCCCGATCGCCGTTCCTGCGTACCGTCCCGGGTCGAGGCCCGGCTCGAGCCCGGCTCCGAGCCGGGCTCGACCCCGGCCTGAGCGAACCTCCGAGGCAGGAACTGCCAGGTTGGCGGCGTCGATCGCGGCGGCGAGGCCGGGGCCACCGGGCAGATGCGCGACGAGCCGCCCGGCGCGCAGGACGACGGCCGCGTCGAGCAGATCGGCGACGCGTCCCGGATCGTGCGTCGACAGCAGGACGATCGCGCCGCCGTCGCGCAAGTCGGCGAGGCGCGCCAGCAACGCCTGCGACGACGCCTCGTCCAGGCCGGTGAACGGCTCGTCGAGCAGGACGACGCGCGGCTCGGCGATCAGCGCACGTTCCAGGCCGATGCGCTGCCGCATGCCGCGGGAGAACCGGCCGACCGGGTCGTCGGCGCGATCGCGCAGGCGGGCGCGATCGAGTGCCGCCGCGACGCGCGCCCCGGGATCGGCGACGCCGTGCAGCGCGGCGAAGAAGCGCAGGTTCTCGGCCGCGGTGAGCTCGGGATAGAGCCCGGGATCGTGTCCCAGCCAGCCGATGTCGCCGCGCACGGCCGCTGACGACACGTCGGTGCGGCCGCGATAGCGTACGCCGCCACGCGAGGCCCGCGCCCGCGCCCGACGCCAGGCGCAGCAGCGTGGTCTTGCCGGCGCCGTTCGGCCCGAAGAGGCCGGTGACGCTGCCGGCCCGGCAGGTGAACGACACGCGGGAGAGGACGCGCGAACGGCCGTAGTCGACCGTGACGGCGTCGAACGCCAGCCGCTCCGGTTCGCCCGCCCGCCCGTCCGGTTCACCCGGCGAGGGTCATGAACGGACGGGGGCTGGGGCGGTGCCGTCGTCGTCGGCGCGGGCGCGCCCGAACACGATCCCGGCGAGCACGATCAGCCCGGCCAGCGTCAGGGCGAGGCGGACCGGCCAGCGAGGCCGCGACGGCATGCCGCTGATCGTCACGGTCGAGCGGCGTCGCCGGCTGGATCGCGCCGGTCGAGACCAGCACGTAGTCGCGGCCTTCGAGCTGCGTGTCGCGGCGCTGGCGCTCGCCGGCGACGACGACCGTCGTCCCGGCGTGCCGCCGCACGATCACGCTGCTCATCGGTCCGCCGACCGGGAAGGCCTGCGTGATGGCGGCGCGTCCGGTGTCGCTCGGCAGGCGGTAGCCGAACTGCACCGAGGTCGGGCCCGACGGCAGCGGCCCCTTCACGACGACGCGGCCGTCTTCGAGGACGGCGCTCGTCACGCCTTCGAGCACGGCGGTGCCGAGCGCGCCGGCTGGCGGCGTGAACACGATGGGCGCCGGCAGCGACACCGGGCCGGTCGGTGGTGTTGACCAGATCGGCGAGGACGAACACCTCGACGAACTCGTCCGCCTGCTCGACGATCATCCGGGACTGCGTGCCGAGGGTGATGCTGCCGGCGGGCGCGGGCGTGGCCGCGCGCCGGAGCGGCCGCCCCGGCGCCGCGCCGGCGCCGCCGCGGCGGCGAGCCCGGCGATCAGCACGACGCGGAGGCCGCCGGTGCCCGGCTGGCGTGAACGGCTGCGAGACGAGCCGCTCGCCGTCGACGACGGCGACGGCCGTGTAGGTCGTGCCGGGCGCAGGCCCTCGAAGGCGGCGCGGCCGCCATCGTCGGTCGTGCGCGGGTCCCGATCGTCGCGCCGGCCCCGTCGGTCAGCGTGACCGCCTGGCCGACCACGTTGTTGCCGAGCGTCTGCCGCATGACGCGGACCGTCGCGCTGCCCACCGGCGCGTCGGGCGCCGGCAGCGAGCGGCCGTTCATCTGCGACAGGTCCGGCATCTGCGCCGCAGCGGGGGCCGCGCCCGGCACCAGCGCGAGCAGCACGAGCGACCACCCGACGCCGATCAGCCGCGCGACGGGACCGCCGTGCCGCCTATCGGGGCGTCATCGCTCCGCCGCTCCGTCGAGCTGCTGCATCACGCGCAGCGCCCGCGCCTTGAGCCGTCCGGCCATCTCCTCGAAGTCGGCCTGCGACATCTTCCCCATCGCCCGATCGAACTCGAGCTCCTTGATCGTGCGCAGCGCCAGCGCCTTCTCGGCCAGCAGCGCCTGCGCCCGCGCCGCGCCGACGACGCGGCGGCGCCGCCGCTCGGCCACCAGCGGCGCGATCACGTGATAGGCGGCCAGGGCCGCGGCGCCGGCCGCGAACACCGTGACGCTGACCATCACCAGATGCTCGGGCGCCGTCCGCACCGACAGGATCACGGCGAGCGTCGCGACCGCCAGCGAGGCGACGACGAAGAAGTGCCAGGGTTGCGCCGAATCGGCGCTGGGGCGGCGGTCGGCGGCGCCGGCGTCCGGCGGAGCGCCGTCCGCCGGCGGACGCCGCCGCTTGGCGGCGTCAGTCAAGGTCGCGGAGCTCATCGGCGAGGCGCTGCTCGAGCGCGGGATCGATCGGCGGTCGCGCGGCGACCGGCGGCGGCGCAGCGCCGGCTGCGCCGACCGCGACCAGCGGACGGCGACGGCACGCGGCGAGGCCCAGGCCGAGCAGTCCGACGGCGTACGGGAACGCCCACGCCAGGCGGTTGAAGCCGTCGTCGATCGGCGACGCCAGCGGCTCCTGGCTGCCCCACTTGGCCGATGAAGTACTGGTAGACCTGATCGCGGTTCTTGCCCTGCGCGACAGCCCGGCCAGCTCGCTTCGCGCATCTTGTCGGCGAGCGCGCACGTGCACTCGCTGAGGCGCTGGCGGCCGCAGTCGCGGCACATGCAGATGATCTCCTTCTGCAGGTCGCGCTCGAGCGGCGTCCGCGGCACGACGTAGCCCTCGCTGGCGCCGTCCTGGTGCTGCGCGTGGGCGTGCGCGGCGCCGCGCGAGCAGCAGCAGGATCGACCAGCGCCGACGGTGACGGCGCCCTCCGGGACGCGAGCCATCGCCACGGCGAAGATCCGCTCGGGCAGCAGCGCCAGGATGGTGCCGACGCGCGAGCAAGCCGAAGCCGAGCCAGATCCAGTTCACGAGCGGGTTGACGACGACGTGCAGCGTCGCCGACTGGCGCTCGACGTCGAAGCCGGCCAGCACGATGTAGAGGTCCTCGGCCGAGGCCGCGCCGGATCGCGACCTCGGTCGTCGGCTCGCTCTCGTGCTTGCGGAAGAACCACTTCGCCGGCGACATCTCGCCGACGCGGCTTGCCGTTCTTCGGTCACCGCCAGGCGGGCCGTGCATCATCTGCTTCTGGCCGTCGTCGGTGACGCGTCAGCGCCTCGTGCGTGACGGCGAAGCGGCCGACCGTGACCGTCCTGGCCCGGCGCCAGCAGCACCTGCTCTTCGCGCTTGAAGCCCTCGCCGGCGAAGCCGAGGAACATCAGCACGATGCCGAGGTGGACGACGTAGCCGGCGTAGCGGCGCCGCTGCCGGCGCGAACAGGCCGACCAGCGCGGTGAACAGGTCGGTGCCGGTCGCCCGCTGGCGGACGCGCGCGCCGCGGAAGAACTCCTGCGTGATGGTGCCGGTCACGAACGCGCACAGCGCGAAGCAGAGGCCCGAGGCCCAGAGCGGGACGCCGAGCGCCACGACAGCACGCCGCCGGTCACGACCACCGACCCCCACCGGCAACAGGAACTGCGTCGCGCAGGTTGGCGACGCGTGCTCTTGCGCCACGCCAGCAGCGGCCCGATGCCGGTCAGCGCCAGCAGCATCAGGCCGATCGGCAGCATCCACGTGTTGAAGAACGGCGGCCCGACCGTCAGCCGCTGCCCGATCAGCGCCTCGCTCAGCGTCGGGAACAGCGTCGCGAAGAGGACGAAGACGGCCGAGAACAGCAGGATCCAGTTGTTGACGAGGAACGCCGCCTCCGCGACACCCACGAGTCGAGCTCGTGGCGCGCGCGCAGCAGCGGCAGCCGGTAGATGACGAAGCCGAAGCTGATCGCCGCCGTCACGATCATGAAGGCCGTGAACAGCCAGGCCAGCTCCTTGTCCTCGCCGAAGGCGTGCACCGACTGCACCACGCCGGACCGCGTCATGAACGTCCCGAAGATCGTCAGCAGGAACGTCAGGATGACCAGCGTGACGTTCCAGACGCGCATCATGCCGCGCCGCTCCTGGACCATCAGCGAATGCAGGAACGCGGTCGCCGTGAACCACGGCAGCAGGCCGGCGTTCTCGACCGGATCCCAGCCCCAGTAGCCGCCCCAGCCCAGCTCCTCGTAGGCCCAGATCATGCCGAGCGTCAGGCCGAACGACAGGAACAGCCAGCCGATCATCGTCCAGCGCCGGACCGCCAGCAGCCACGAGTCGTCGAGGTGCCCGGTGATCAGCGCCGCCAGGCCGAAGGCGAACGGGATCGTCATCCCGACGAAGCCGGTGTAGAGCGCCGGCGGATGGATCACCATCAGCGGCGTCTGCAGCAGCGGGTTCATGCCGCGGCCGTCGGCCGGCACCTCGGCGAGGAAGGTCGTCGAACGGGTTGTTGTGCACGATCATCAGGAAGATGAAGAACATCTCCACCGACGCGACGACGGCGACGACGTAGGGGATCAGCTCGCGCTGCGTCTCGCGGTTGACGCGGATGGCGACCGACGGCGCAGATCGACGAGCAGCACCGCCCAGAACAGGATCGATCCGTCGAGCCCGCCCCAGAACGCCGTGACCCGGTAGAACAGCGGCTGCGCCGCGTCCGAGTTGGCGGCGACGTACTTGATGCTGTAGTCCTGCGAGACGAAGGCGGAGACGAGCACCGCCGAGGCCAGCGCCAGCAGCGCCGACACCAGCGAGTGGGCGCCGATGCCGCTCTCGATGAGCGGCGTCGAGCGGCGCCGCGCGCCGACGACCGAGATGGTGGCCGCGTAGCTCGCGACGACGAAGGCGGCGAGCAGCGCCAGGTGACCGAGGCTGGACATCGCCTCGTACCTACGACGCGGTGACCGCGGGCTTTGCGTGCTGCGGGCGCCTTGACCGGGGCGTTCGGGCTGGCGTCGTACTTCGACGGGCACTTGGCCATCACGCCGTTCGGCTCGACCTCGAAGCCGTGCGGACCGAGCCGGCCCTTCAGCACGACCTCGGCGCCGTCCTTGAACGTGTCGGGCACGACGCCGGTGTAGCTGGCCTGGCACGCTGTGCCCTTGCTCTCGACGGTGAAGCGGTAGTCGAGGCTCTCGCGCTTGCGCCAGGATCGAGTCCTTGGCGACGTAGCCGTGCAGCTGCAGCCGCTTGCCGTACCACGGCTCGGGCGTCGCCATCACCTCGTCGACGTGCTTGTAGTACGCCGTGCCCTCGGCCAGCGTCGAACAGAAGAGCCCGCCGAACGCCGCGCCGAGGACCACGACCGTCAGGCCGATCTTGGCGAATTTCGGAGACATCACTCGGCCATTATGGCCCCGAATCGGGGTCCGGGCAACGACGTCCGCGGCTCGTTGGCGCCGGCGTCACGGCGCCTCCTGTCCCGGTCCGCTGCGCCCGGTCAGGACGTCCTCCCCCGCTGCCGCGATCAGCCGGCAGACCAGCTCGACGGGGAGCCCGACGACGTTGGCGTAGGAGCCCGTCGATCGCCGTGACGAACCGCGAGGCCAGGCCCTGGACCGCGTAGCCGCCGGCCTTGTCGTAGGGCTCGGGCGTGGCGACGTACCAGGCGACCTCGGCGTCGGTCATCGACGCGAAGGTCACCCGCGTCGCCGCGACCTCGACCGCCACCGGCTCGGAGGCCCGCACCAGCGCGACGCCGGTCAGCACCTCGTGCGATCGACCCGCCAGTTGACGGAGCATCGCCGCGGCGTCGCTCGCGTCGGACGGCTTGCCGAGGCAGGCGGCCCCGGCGACCACCACCGTGTCGGCCCCGAGGACGAGCTCGTGCGGCGCCGCGTGCCACGGCCCGCGCCTTCGCCAGCGCCAGCCGGCGGACGTAGGCCTCCGGGGGCTCGTCCGCGTGCCGCGTCTCGTCGATCGACGCAGCACGGATCACGAACGGCAGCCCGGCCGCCCGCAGCAGCTCGGCTCGGCGAGGCGACGACGACGCGAGCACCAGGGGACGCACGAGGCCAATGATAGACTCCGGGGCGATCGTGATCGCCGTCCAAGGCGTCCTGCCTGGTGTCCTCATCGAGCTCGTCCGGCGCCAACCGATGACGCAAGCCAAGGTGGACTTCGCCTGGCGCACGTCGGTCGGCCCGGCCATCGCCCGCGCGTCGCGCGGCGACGCTCGGCGAGCGCGGCGCCCTGACCATCCAGGCCGACGATTCCCGCTGGCAGCGCGAGATCCAGCACGCGCTGCCGACCCTGCGCCCGCGCCTCGAGCGACTGCTCGGCGACGCGCTCACCTCCATCACGGTCGCCGCCCCCTGACGCGGCGCCCGCACCCGCCCGGCCAGGGCGCAAGGAGCCTCCCGTGCCTGCCGTCATCGTCTCCGCGGTCCGCATCCCCACCGGCAAGTTCCTCGGCGCGCTGAAGGGCTTCACCGCCCCGCAGCTCGGCGCTCTCGTCGTCCGCGAAGCCGTCGCCCGCGCCGGTCTCGAGCCGGGCGCGGTCGACGAGTGCCTGATGGGCAACGTCGTCTCGGCCGGCGTCGGCCAGAATCCCGCCCGCCAGGCCGCCCTCGGCGCCGGCCTCGATCCGCGGGTCTCGGCGACCACCATCAACCAGGTGTGCGGCTCGGGTCTCAAGACCGTGATGCTGGCCACCCAGGCGATCGAGGCCGGCGACAGCCGCATCGTCGTGGCCGGCGGCATGGAGTCGATGAGCCGGGCGCCCTACCTGCTGCCCGGCGCGCGCGAGGGCCAGCGCCTCGGCAACGCCGAGATGATCGACAGCGTGATCCACGACGGCCTGTGGTGCGCCTGCGAGAACTGGCACATGGGGATGACCGGCGAGGCCGTCGCCGAGAAGTACGGCGTCAGCCGCGATCGACCAGGACGCCTACGCCGCGGCCAGCCACAACAAGGCGGTGGCGGCGCGCGCCGCCGGCGCCTTCGCCGACGAGATCCTGCCGGTGTCGATCGCCGCGAAGAAGGGGCCGGCCGTCGTGTTCGACCGCGACGAATCGGTGCGCGAGGACACCACGCCGATGACCCTGGCCGCGCTCAAGCCGGCCTTCACGCCGACCGGCACGGTGACGGCGGGCAACGCGCCCGGACTGAACGACGGCGCCGCCGCGCTGGTCGTGATGTCGGCGGCCGACGCGGCGGCCCGCGGCCTGACGCCGCTGGCCCGCATCGTCGCGCAGGCCACCAGCGGCCTCGAGCCCAAGTGGGTGATGATGACGCCCGTCGACGCGATCCGCATGGTGCTGCAGAAGGCGGGCTGGGCCATCGGCGACGTCGACCTCTTCGAGATCAACGAGGCGTTCTCCGTGCAGGCCATCGCGGTGACGCCGCGAGCTCGGCCTCGACCCGGCCAGGGTCAACGTGCACGGCGGCGCCGTCGCGCTCGGCCACCCGATCGGCGCCAGCGGCGCCCGCGTCCTGACCACGCTGCTCCACGCGATGAAGCGCCGGCAGGTGAAGCGCGGCATCGCCGCGCTCTGCCTCGGCGGCGGCAACGGCGTCGCCATCGCGGTGGAGCGATGAGCGAGGCCGGCGCCGCGGCCCATCACATCCGCCGGGTCGGCGTCGTCGGCGCCGGCACGATGGGCCTCGGCATCGCCCAGGTGTTCGCGCAGGCCGGCTTCGACGTCCTGCTGCACGACACCTCGACCGCCGCGCTCGATCGCGCCCGCCAGGGCATCGAGAAGAGCCTCGCCAAGTTCGTCGAGAAGGGCAAGCTCACGACCGACGGATCGCGATGCGACGCTCGGCCGCCTGACCCTCGCCGACGCGCTCGAAGCGCTCGCCGCCGTCGATCTCGCCATCGAGGCGATCGTCGAGGCGGTGGACGCCAAGCGCGCGCTCTTCGCCGCGCTCGATCGCCTCACGCCGCCCGGCGACGCTGCTGGCATCGAACACGTCGTCGATCTCGATCACGGTGCTCGGCGCGGCGACGGCGCGGCCCGGACCGCGTCCTCGGGCTGCACTTCATGAACCCGGTGCCGCTGATGCCGCTGGTCGAGCTCGTGCGCGGTCACGCGACCAGCGACGCCGACCGATGGCCGCCGCCGTCGACCTGACGCGCGCGCTCGGCAAGACGGGCATCGAGTCGGCCGACTATCCCGGGCTTCATCGCCAACCGGATCCTGATGCCGATGATCAACGAGGCGATCTTCGCGCTGATGGAAGGCGTCGGCACCGCCGAGGCCATCGACAGCGTGATGAAGCTCGGGATGAACCATCCGATGGGCCCGCTCACCCTCGCCGACTTCATCGGCCTCGACGTCTGCCTGGCGATCCTCGACGTGCTGCACGACGGGCTCGGCGATCCGAAGTACCGCGCCTGTCCCCTGCTGCGCCGGCTCGTCGCCGCCGGACACCTCGGGCGGAAGAGCGGCCGCGGCTTCTACGCCTACGCCTGAGCGGACGGCGCCGTGCGTCGGCGGACGATCAGCGCGAGGATGGCCAGCGGCGCCAGCACCAGCAGCTCGCGGCTGAGGGCGAGCGGTTGCGGCGTCCAGAAGCCCGGCAGCCAGTAGCGGCGTTCGACCGGCGGGAACAGGTGCAGGTCCGACTCGTAGAAGGCGTCCGAGAACGGCCAGAGCGCGCAGATGCCGAGCGGCGGGCTGCCGTCGTTGCCCATCCAGTCGAGCAGCACGTGCGATCCGTAGGCGGCCGCCGCGGCGAACGCCAGCGTGACGCGATCGGCGCCGCGCCCCGCCCGGGAGCCTGCGGCACTGAGACTGATCATGGCGAGGATCCCCACCAGCCCGGCGGCGGCGATCGAGTGGGAGTAGGTCCGATGCGTCCCGGGCAACAGGAGATCGACATCCGGCACGACCCCGAGGCCGGCGAAGACCGCGGCCGCGATCAGCGGTCGTGGCAGCTGGCTCGAGCGGGCGACGAGCCACCCGAACGCGAACCCTCCCAGCGCATGACCGACCGGACTCGGCATCGCGCGACACGCTAGCAGATCGCCGCCCTCGGCCGGACCGGATCGCCCAACGGTCAGACCTCGCGCCCCTGTCCCGTTCACCTCAGTGAAGGCGTCGCCCCGAGGCGCATGGCGAAAGTCGCCACATCTGTAAGCCGCTCATATCTAACAATTTGCAACCATTCGTCGAGTGATTTTCGCTTGACACGACGCGGTCGCGGCTCGTAAGCTGGGCCCGACTTCAGCACGGGGCGGGTCGGCAGGGTCGGTCGGTTTGGGAGGCAGCATGGCAGACGACAACAAGGAACGTGCGCGGGCGATCGAAATGGCCATGGGCCAGATCGAGAAGCAATTCGGCAAGGGCTCGATCATGCGGCTCGGCCAGAAGGACGCCGTCGCCGTCATCCCGAGCATCCCCACCGGGTCCATCAGCATCGACTACGCCCTCGGCGTCGGCGGCATGCCGCGCGGCCGTGTCATCGAGATCTACGGCCCTGAGTCGTCGGGCAAGACCACGCTGGCGCTCCAGGTCATCGCCCAGGCCCAGATGAAGGGCGGCATGGCCGCGTTCGTCGACGCCGAGCACGCGCTCGACGCGACCTACGCCAACAAGCTGGGCGTCAACCTCGACAACCTGCTCGTCTCGCAGCCCGACAACGGTGAACAGGCCCTCGAGATCGTCGAGGTGCTGATTCGCTCGAACAGCGTCGACGTCGTCGTCGTCGACTCGGTCGCGGCCCTGGTGCCCAAGGCGGAAATCGAAGGCGAGATGGGCGAGGCGCAGATGGGCCTGCAGGCCCGCCTGATGTCGCAGGCGCTGCGCAAGCTGACCGGCGCCGTGTCCAAGTCGAACACCTGCCTCATCTTCATCAACCAGCTGCGCGAGAAGATCGGCGTGATGTTCGGCAACCCGGAAACGACCACGGGCGGCCGCGCGCTGAAGTTCTACTCGTCGGTGCGCGTCGACATCCGCCGCATCGCCAGCATCAAGGACGGCGACCAGGTCGTCGGCGGGCGCACGCGCGTCAAGATCGTCAAGAACAAGCTCGCCCCGCCCTTCCGCGAAGCCGAGTTCGACATCATGTACGGCGAGGGCATCTCGAAGGAAGGCGATCTGCTCGACCTCGGCGTCGAAAAGCGCATCATCGAGAAGAGCGGCACGTGGTTCGCCTACAGCGGCGAGCGCCTCGGCCAGGGCCGCGAGAACGCCAAGCAGTTCCTCAAGGACAACCGCGACACCTTCAAGGCGATCGAAGAGAAGGTGCGCAAGGAACTGGGGCTCAACGGCGCCCCGCCGCCAGCGGCCGAAGCCGCCGAGCCACCGGTCGCCGCGGCAGCCGCCCGCGGGGCTGGCCGCTAGACGGCACGCCGTTTCGTTGCACGACACCTTGCAGGTTGGCGTCCGGGCAGGTTGGCGTCCGGGCAGGTTGGCGTCCGACCGCGTCCGACCGGTCCCTCCGGGATGGTCGGGCGTCCGCGCTGCCCGGCGGGCCGAGCGACCGCTGGGACTGGACCTGCGCGCCGGTGTCTGTGCTAAAATCCGTCGTCTGTCCGGTGCGCCGAGGTAGCTCAGTTGGTAGAGCACGCGACTGAAAATCGCGGTGTCGGCGGTTCGATTCCGTCCCTCGGCACCAACTTGCTGCCTGGCCCGCGATAGCGGACGCCACCGACTGGCACGCACCCCAACACCTTCATCTCACCGCGGTCACGGCGCCGGCGGTGCCTCGCAGACGCCTGGCGTCACGAAGCGCAGCCCGTCGCGATCGAGGGTGGCCAACGCGATCGGCGGACCGGACTTGCGGGCGCTCGTGGCCCGCTGCCCGTCGAGTGCGATATCCAGCGCCACCAGCTCCGAGGCCGCGTCCACGAGTTCGTTCACTGAGGCGCGGCGGACCTTCCCCAGGCGCTCCCGCGCCCGGGCGATGACGTCGGGGTGCTGCGAGCTGATGAACACGGCTCGGTCCAGTTGGCGCGTGCTGAGCTGTTCGCTGCGGGCGGTGAGCGTGACCCCGTCGGCTGCCGGCTCCGCCTCGACCACCACCATCCAGACGTGTGGCCGGCCCTCGACGAGGCCGGCCAGGAACCCGGTCACGGGACGCCCGCGATGCGCCTCGACGAGCTCCTGGCGCGTGCGGTGGACGTCGCGCCCCTTGAAGTGCGCGACGAGCGCCGCCTGCAGCGCATCGGCGGTCCGTGCCGCTTGCTGGGCCAGGGTGCCGCCTCGCGCGATTTCGCCGGCGGCGACGGTGGCCGCGTCGAAGCGCTCGGTGTTCACCGCACCTGCGAAGCCGAACACGACGCCGTTGCGATAGTGGATCTTGCAGACACGTTCGCGCCCGCCACTGGCGAGGGTGCGCATGCTGTCGGCCGCGACGACCACCGACCGGCCGTTGACGAGCACGATCAGGGTGGTGGCCTCCGCCGGCGCCGCGATCGCGAGTGCGATCGCCGTCGCGACACACGCGCCCAGCCATCCGCGGCGTCCGGTTCTGCATGCCGCTCCGCAGCTCTCGCCGCTTGGTCATCGGCCGGTGGATCTGCCACGCGGTCGGCGACGACGGGCCGCGCTCATGGCCGGCGCGGCGCCGGCGCGCCATCCGGCTGCGACACCGCGCGCAGCTCGGCTTCGGTCCAGGGCCGCTCGCGACCGAGCGAGGCGCCGCGCACTTCCTTGACCAGATCGACGCCGACCGGCGACGCCGTGTGCCCGAAGGATCGCCGCACGAAGGTCAGCACGCCGGCGATCTCCGCGTCGGACAGCGTGCCGAGCGGCGGCATCATCGCCTTCCCTTCCTTGCCGTGGATCACGATGCGCGCCGTGATCCCGGCGCGACCGGTCACGAACGGCGAGCCCGCCAGCGCCGGCGCGAGGCCTTCGCGGCCGCGCCCATCCGGCTGGTGGCAGGCGACGCAGAGGCGCCCGTAGAGCTCCTTGCCGGCGTCGAAACGCTGCTGCTCGTCGGCGGTCAGCGGCGCGGCCGTCGCCACCGGGCGCGGCTTGCCGGGCCAGTCCATGCCGTCGAGGAGGCGCGCGACCAGCGCGTCGATCTCGCCGCCCTCGTGGGCGCGGCCGAGCAACGGCTGCGGCGCCGCCGCCAGCGACAGCCGGCGCGCGGTGCGCACGCCGAAGCTCTCGGTCCCCAGCGCCAGCTCGGTGCCGCGGGCCAGCGCCAGGCGCTCCGCGACCGGGCGGCGCGCGTCGGCGATCCGCGTCCAGAGATCGGCGATCGCCGTGGCATCGCCGCCGCGGGCCACGGCGCCGGCCAGGACGCCGAGCGCGTCCTCCGACGCCCCGGGACGCGCCAGGAGCCCGACGAGCGCCCGATGCTCGAGCCCGCCCAGGCTGCTGACCACGCCGTCGACGACGAACGCATCGCGTCCGTGCGAGCCGAGCAGCTGCGCCGCGTGCTCGACGCGGAGGGCCGCCGGAAACGCCGCCAGCGACACCGCCAGCTGCCAGCGCACGCGTGGAGCGCGATCCGTGGCCAGCCGCCACACGGCCGCCGCCAGCGGATCGCCCGCCTTGGCGAGCCACGGCTCGGCGAGGCGGACGGCGGTCGCCCGGATCTCCGGCGCGGTGTCGCGCAGGGCCCGCATCACCAGGGCGGCGTCGAGCGCGCCGAGGCCGTCGAGCGTCGCCAGGGCGTGGAGCCGCGCCCGCGGATCGCGAGCGCCGGTCGCCAGCGCGACGAGCGCCGGCGCCACCGACGCGTCACCGCGCTCGACGAGCAGCCGCTGCGCCGTGTCGCGGTACCAGCCGTTGGCGTGCTCGAGCAGCGGCACCAGGTCGGCCGGCGTCTTCGCCGTCAGCGCGGGGCGCGAGGCCGCGACGCGTCGTGTCGTGCACCACGCGGTAGATCCGGCCGAGGCCGATCGGATCGACCAGGCCGCGATCGCGGATCTGGTTCTTCAGGTACTCCGACTGGTACTGGCCAGTGCTGGATCACGCCGCGATACATGTCCGCGATGTAGAGCGTGCCGTCGGCGGCCGACAGCAGGTTGACGGGACGGAAGCGCTCGTCCGTCGAGGTGAGGAACTCGCCCTTGGGATGCGCGTTGACGGCGGCGATCCGCCCGTCGGCGCCCTCCTTCACGACGTAGCGGCGCACCAGATTCCCGGCCGGCTCGGTGACGAAGACGTTGCCGCGCACGTCGGCGGGGAGGCGATCGCCGCGATACACCGTCGGCGTGCCGGCGGCCTGGAACACCGCCAGCGAGCCGTCCGGGCGGAGCACGCCCTCGCGGTAGCCGCGATTGACGGCCGGCGTCGGCCGCGCCGCCCACACCGCCATGTCGGTCGTCACCGGCTCGTAGACGCCGCGCGTCCGCACCGCCGACGGGTTGCGAGCCAGGATGCGTCCCGGCAGGTAGTCGACGCGCAGCGGATCGTCGTTCCAGTTGCGGTAGATCCGGCCGCTGTCGTCCATCGAGATGCCCCACTGGCCGCGCGACAGCGACTTGGCGCTCTCGAGGCCCTTCGCGGTCCAGCGGAAATCGGTCGCGTACTCCGACGTGTAGAGCCAGTTGTCGAGCGCCCACAGCAGGCTGTTGGGGCTGTGCTCGGGGTTGCCGCCCTTGACGCCGACGTCGCGGCGCAGCACCTCGCGGCTGTCGGCCTTCAGATCGCCGTCGGTGTCGCGAGCGAGGATCAGCTCGGGCGGCGCGATGATGAGCACGCCGTGATCGAGCACCTTCACCGTGCGCGGCTGGACCAGCTTGTCGAGGAAGACCGTGCGCGTGTCGGCGCGTCCGTCGTCGTCGGTGTCCTCGAGCACGACGACCTGCCCGACCGGCGCGTCCTCGCCCTTGCCCTCGAAATCCGGCATGAAGCCCCGCATCTCGACCACCCAGAGGCGGCCGTCGGGATCCATGTCCATCCAGACCGGATCGCTGACGAGCGGCTCGCTGGCGACGAGCTCGAGGCGATAGCCGGGCGGCAGGCGGAAGGTCTTCTGCGCGTCGGCCGGCGACAGCGGCGGCGAAACCGAGGTCGGCGCCTGCGTCGCTGGCGGAGCCGGAGACGGCGCCGCAGCCGCCTGCGGCCCTCGGCCCGTGCGCGCCGCCACGCCGACCCACGACGCGCCCGCGGCCAGGGCGACGATGGCGACGACACGTCGCCGGCGACTCGATCGACTGCGTTCCACGCTCGGCCCTCCGCCCGCCCTGTCGGCGGGCCTAGAATTTCACTCGCCGCATCACCGCGCCGGGCAGCCAGCGAATGACCAGCATCACCAGGCGCCAGATCGCCGGCGTGTAGATCTCCGGCGTGCCGCGATCGATCGCCCGCACGATCGCCGGCGCGACGTCCTCGGGGTCGGCGGCGAAGGGCGGCTGCGGCAGCCCGGCCGTCATCCCCGTCCGCACGAACCCGGGCTTGACCAGCACCGTGCGCAGGCCCGCGTCGCGATAGCGCAGGTCGATGCCGTGCAGGTAATACGCCAGACCCGCCTTGGTCGCGCCATACAGCACGACCGGCTTGCGGGCACGATCGCCGGCCACCGAGCCGAGCACGCAGAGCGTGCCGCCTCCGGCGGCGAGCAGCCGCACCCGGGCCGCTTCGCAGAACTCGATCGTCTGGGTGAAGTTGATCGACAGCACGCGATGGCGCGCCTCGGCATCGGCCTCCAGTGCGTCCTGCGTGCCGAACGCGCCGGCGGTGACCAGCACGGTGTCGAATCCGCCGAGCTGGCCGCGCCGCGTCGTCCAGCGCCGTCGCGAACGTATCCTCCCGGGCCAGGTCGAGGATGCGCGGTGCCGGGCGGCGGCGTCCCCGCCGGTGCGCGCGCCGCCAGGTCCATGGCGCTGGCGGCCAGGTCGGCCTCGCCGCGCCCGAGCAGGACGACGCGATCGCCCCGCGCGACCAGCTGGCGCGCGACCGCCCGCCCGATGCCTTTGGTGCCGCCGACGATGACGATCCGCTTCACGCCTCGTCTCCGAGCAGGCGCACCGACAGCGCGCTGCGAATGCGGCCGTGCGGATCCCAGCGGCGGCGGACGGCGTTGAAGGCATCGACCCGCGGATCCATCGCCCGGTAGTGCTCGGCGCGGGTGAAGGCGTCCTTGGTGAGGTAGACGCGGCCGCCCTCGGCCGCCACGATGTCGTTGACCGCGTCGACGATGCCTTGCGTCTGGCCGGGCGCGACGGGCAGGTCGATGCTGAACGTGATGCCCGGGCACGGGAACGAGAGTCGGCCGCGGCCCTCGGCGCCGAAGTCCTTGATGACGACCACGAAAGGCGCGCCGCCGCGCGCGGCGATGGTGTCGAACAATCTTGCGGTAGATGGCGAGGCCGGCCTTGTGCGGCAGCACGCATTGATACTGCGTGAAGCCGCGGGCGCCGTAGGCCTTGTTCCAGTCGAGCAGCGAGTCGAGCGGATAGAAGAAGGTCTGCGGGTGCAGCAGCGACCGCCGGACGCCGCGACCGTAGCGCAGCGCGACGAACTCGTTGAACCATCGCATGCCGAACGACGACAGGAGCCAGTACGGCGCCGCCATCGGGAACGCGGATCTCGGCGGCCCCAGGTCAGGGGCCGGCCGCCGACTTCGTCCGGCTCGGCCCATCGTCCGCGAAAGATCACGCCGCGGCCGCGCCGGCCGGCGCCGAGCGCATCCATCCACGCCAACGTGTACGGCCACGTCCCGCTCGCCTCGACCAGCTTCGCGATCAGCGTCTCGAGGTCCGGCACCCGCTCGGTCTCGCCGGCGATCCACGAGGACGGCACCCGACGGAGCGCGACCTCGACGTCCAGGACGTGGCCGGTCAGGCCCATGCCGCCGATCGTGGCGTCGAAGAGATCGGGCTCGGCGTCCGGTGACACGTCGACGATCGCGCCGGTGCCCGCCCGCAGCCGCAGGCGCCGCACGTGTCGGCCGAACGTGCCGGCGCTGTGATGGTTCTTGCCGTGGACGTCCGAGGCGACCGCGCCGCCGAGGGTGACGAACGACGTGCCCGGTGTGACCGGCACGAACCAGCCGCGCGGCAGGAAGGTGCGATTGATGTCGCGCACCGTCAGCCCGGCCTCGGCGTGCAGGATGCCGGTGTCGGCGTCGAAGGTGATGATGCGATCGGCCAGCCGCGAGCCGGCCACGCGGGCGGTGGGACGGGACGGCAGCGAGGCATCGCCGTACGATCGCCCGAGCCCTCGCGTCAGGTTGGCGTCACGGGTCAACGCCTCCAGGTCTTCCGAGCGCAGTTCGTGTCCGGGCACCACCGGCCAGCGCCCCCAGCCACTCAGCACCGTTGCCGCCCCAGGGCCCGGATCCGCGCCGTTCCGATCATGCGGGGACAGGATACCTCAGGGGATCGCGCCCGCACGGCGCGCGCCGCGCCTGCCTCATCGACGCGGCCAGGTCACGCCGACGTGACCGGCGAGCCGCAGGTGCAGCTCCCAGCCGATTCGGGCGTCGCCGCCGACGTAGAGGCGATCGGTGACGCGGGCGCGCACGCCGCCACCGGCCGTGAACGAGCCTTCCCCGCTGACGAAACGCTGGCCGCCGAAGCGCTGGTCGTGTCGCATGTAGCCGGCCCCGACCACCACGTAGGGGACCACGCGCGCGGCGTCGGGCGACGGGCCGAGATCGACCCAGACCGAGCCGAGCACGAACGTGTCGTCCTCGGTCGAGCCGTTGGTGAAGAAGACTTCCGGGCCGACGCTGATCCGCCGCCCGATCGGTATCCGCGCGCCGACGCCGAACAGCGAATGATGCTTGGTCGCGTCGTCGACGAAGCCGGCCCACCCCACCGTCCCCTCGACGGCCACCCCTCGCGGCTCCCGCGCCCTGGGCTCCGGCCGTCCCGCATCCCGCCACCCATGCCGTCAGCACCGCCACCGGCAGCCACGCGCTCCGCATCCAGATCATGTCGTTCATGTCCTCCGCCTGCGTATGCGTCGAGCCGGGCCGAAACGGCTCCGATCGACGGCTAACGCTTGGAGAACACGTAGATCGCGCTGGTGTCGGGGGGCGGCGGCGTCGCGATGGACACGGCGACGTCGAAGACCTCGCCGACGGTGGCCGGGGTCAGCACGCGGTCGATCGGGCCGGAGGCGACCACCGCGCCCTCGCGCAGCAGCACCGCGTCCGTCGCGAAGCGCCGGGCCAGGTTCAGGTCGTGCAGGGACACGGCGACGGCATGTCCGTCGTCGGCCAGCCGGCGGCAGAGCGCCAGGACGTCGAGCGCGTGCGCCACGTCCAGGCTGGCCGTCGGCTCGTCGAGCAGCAGGTGCCGGGCGGCGGTGGCCAGGCTCCGCGCGATCAGCACGCGCTGCCGCTCGCCGCCCGACAGCTCGGTGGCGTCGCGGTCGGCGATCCCGGTGACGTCGGCCCGGGCCAGGGCCTCGGCGATCGCCTCGCGATCCGCCGCCCGCTCGCGCTCGAAGCGCCCGAGATGGGCGTGGCGGCCCATCGCCACGATCTCGCGCACCGAGAAGGCGAAGGCGATGTGGGTGTCCTGCGGCACCAGCGCCACGGCGCGCGCCAGCGCCCGGCGCCGGCACGCGCGTCAAGGGGGCACCGTCGAGCGTGACCGTCCCTTCCGTCGGGGCCCACACGCCGGCGAGGAGCCGCAACAGCGTGCTCTTGCCCGAGCCGTTGGGCCCGAGCAGCGCGACGAAGCGCCCCGGTTCGATCCGCAGGGTCGCGCCACGGAGCAGCCACCGGCCGTCGATCGACAGGCCGGCGCCGTCGACGGCGAGGCTCACGCGCCGACCTCGCGCCGGTAGCGGCCGAGCAGCCACAGGAAGAACGGCGCGCCGCAGATCCCGGTGACGACGCCCAGCCGGATCTCGATCGGCGCCAGGGCGGTGCGGGCGACGAGATCGGCGGCGATGACGAAGATGGCGCCGGCGATCGCCGCAGCCGGCACCAGCCGGCGATGCGACGGGCCGACCAGCAGCCGCAGGCCGTGCGGGACGATCAGGCCGACGAAGCCGATGACGCCGCACACGGCCACGGCCGCGCCGGACAGGATCGCCGCGACGGCGAGCACGCGCTGCTTGGTGCGTTCGACGTCGAGCCCCAGCGTCGCCGCCCCCTCTTCCCCGGTCGTGAACAAATCGAGATCGCGCGACAGCGCCACGGCGGCGACCAGCCCGATCAGCGATCAGCGGCGCCGCCAGCCACACGTGCGTCCAGGTGCGATCGTCGAGTCCGCCCATCAACCAGAACACCACTTCCTGCGCGACCTCGTAGCGCACCCACGACAGCGAGATGAGGAAGGCGGTGAGCGAGCTCAACAGCGCGTTCAGGGCGACGCCGGCGAGCAGCAGCATCGCCACCGGCGTGCGGCCGCGCCGCGTGGTCAGCGCGTAGACGACGGTCAGCGACAGGGCCGCGCCGAGGCACGACAGCGCTGGAATCCACATCGCGTGGCTCTGCGCCAGGCCGAGCACGAAGGCCAGGACCGCGCCCAGCGCCGCGCCGGTGCTGGTGCCGATGACGTCGGGCGACGCCATCGGGTTCTGGAAGAGTCCCTGCATCTGCGTGCCGGCGACGGCGAGCGCGGCGCCGACCAGCCCGGCGACGATCACCCGCGGCACGCGGATGGCCATCAGGATCACCAGCTCGGGATCGGCGTCGCGCCCCGACCACGGCGCGTCGAACGCGGCCGCGAGCAGCGTGACGACGCGCAGCGGCGGGATGGACACCGTGCCGACGCCGATGGCGACGACCGCGATCAGGATCAGCGCCGCCAGCAGCACGAGCAGGACGGCCGCGAACGGCAGCCTGGCGACGCCGCGCCTCATCGCGCCGCCTGGAAGGCGTCGAGGCTGTCCGCCAGCTGCTCGACCACGTCGACCACGTGCGGCGAGACCGCCAGCAGCCGCCGGGTCTCGACGAGGACGACCTGCTGACGCCGCGCCGCCGTCGTCTGGGCCACGCCGGCCCCCTCCAGCAGACGACGCCGCACGCTGTCCTGCTCGCCGGGCAGATAGCCGGCCACCAGCACGTCCGGGTTCCAGGCCAGGACCTGCTCCTCACTCAGCTTCGGGAACTTCGTCGATGCCGCGCGCCGCCGCCTCGTTGATGGCGTTGGCGCGGCGCACGATGTCGTCGAAGGTGGTGTCGCGGCCGGCCGTGAAGCCGCCCGAGAACGAGAGCACGCGCAGGGGCGGGCGCCCGGCCCGACGCGCCGGCGACGGCAGCCAGCCGCCGCTCCATGTCGGCGACCATGCGCTCGGCCGCGGCCTCCTCGCCGACGACGGCTCCGATCCGGCGGAGGTTCGTCATCACACCGTCGATGTCGTCGAAGTTGGCGAGGCGGTAGACCGGCGCGCCGGTCGCCTCGAGCACCTGCACGACCTCGGCGCGGCTGTAGGTCGTGATGAAGATGAGATCCGGCCTCAGCCGGACGATGTCCTCGGCGCTCTCGATCGACGGCGCCGGGTGCCGCGTGGCCTCGGCCACCACGTTGCTGTAGGTGGGATCGCGCGACAGGGCGCTGAGGCCGACCAGCCGCTCCGGCGCGACCATCGGCAACAGCATCTCGTCGCTGGCCAGCGTCTGCGAGACGATCCGGGTCGGGCGCGCCGGCAGCTGCAGCGCCCGGCCGGCGCCGTCGGTCACGGTGCGGGGAAAGCCGCTGACGGGAGCCGTTGCGGTCGTCGGCGGCCGTCGGTGGCGCCGGCGACCCGCCGCAACCCGGAACGCCGAAGGCCGCCAGCGCCGAGCGCCAGCGTCAGGCGCAGGCCCCGGCCGATGGATCGCCGCGGCGTGATGGGGTCTGTCACTGGCCGGCAAGCGCCTCGGCGACGCCGCGGAACCTGAGGACGATCAGCACGAGGCCGATCCACACCGCGCCGATCGTCAGCATGACGCGATCGCGGAGCAGCAGCTCTTCCGGCGATTCGCCCTGCGACTGCTGCACCTTGAAGATGAAGCGGAACATCGCGTAGAAGACCGGCGGCACGGTGTAGATCAGGTTGCCGGTCCCGTGCGTCGCGCGGGTCTCCGGCGCGATCGTGTAGAGCATGTAGCACATCAAGGTGAGCGTCGCCGAGATGCTCATCGCCGAATCGAGCGTCGACGCGGTGTAGGCCCGGAGCACGGGACGGTAGACCCGGCCCTGTTCGGCGAGCGCCAGCTCGCTGCGGCGCTTGCCGAAGCCCAGGAAGAGCGCCAGCGAGAAACTGCAGACCAGCAGCCACGACGACGCGACGACGCCGATCGCAATCGTCCCGGCCACCAGTCGGAGCACGAAGCCCGTGGCGATGGAGATGACGTCGGCGATGGCGACCGTCTTCACCCTGGCGTTGTAGAGGACGTTGTTGAGCACGTAGAGCCCGAGCGCCGCCAGCACGCCGATGGGCAGCTGCAGCCAGGCCAGGCCGATCGCGCTCGCGCCGAGGAGGCAGCCCCACGCCACCCCGACGCCGGCAGGCACCTGCCCTGAGGCGACCGGGCGCATCCGCTTGGTGGGATGGGCGCGATCGGACTCGGCGTCGATGCACGTCGTTGAAGCAGTAGACGGCGCTCGCCATCAGCGAGAACACCGCCACCGCCGTCGCGCTCTCGAGGGCCGCGGCACCCAGCTGATCGGGGTTGGCGAAGAGGAGCGGGGCAGCCACGAAGCCGTTCTTGACCCAATGCGTGGGCCGCGCCAGCCGGATGAGGGGGGCGATCATGCGGTGGCCGGGACTATAACAAACAGCCGGGTCGCCTCAGACGAAGTCGCAGCGGCGCTCGAGCGCCTCGCGCAGGAGCCGCAGATACTGCCCGCGGCGGATCTCGGTGGCGCCGAACTGGGCCAGATGCGGCGTGACCCACTGGAGATCGAGCAGGCCGTAGCCGCGGTCGCGCAGCCGCTCGACCAGCGCGGCCAGCGCGACCTTGGACGCGTCGGTTTCGACGTGGAACATCGACTCGCCGAAGAACGCCCCGCCCAAGGCGACGCCGTACAGTCCGCCGACCAGGCGTCCGTCACGCCAGCATTCGACCGAGTGAGCCTCCCCCGCGAGGTGCAGCGCCTGGTAGCTCTCGAGGATCACGTCGCTGATCCACGTGTCGTCGCGCTCGGCGCAGGCTTCCATCACCGCCGCGAAGGCCGTGTCGATGCGGATCTCGAAGCGGCCGGCGCGCAGTGTGCGGCCAAGGCGTGCCGGCACGTGAAACGCCGTAAGTCGCAGCACGCCACGGGGATCGGGCGAGAACCACTCGATCAGCCGGGTCCCCTGCTCGCCCATCGGGAACCAGCCGTCGACATAGGCCGCCCGGAGGACGGACATTGGGAGCTCGGGCGCGCCAAGGGTCGTTCCGCGTCATGACATTTGTCAGCCTGAATCGGGATTTTTGTGATATGCGTCGCTGGACTTTCGTTGCTCCGAGAGTAGTCTAAACTATCTGAGCGTATCGACTTCCCCGGTGCCGGGCGCCGCGACGGCCGCGCTGGCGGCGAAGTTGCTATTCCCGAGCCGGCCAGGGAGGCCGAACGGCCCCCGAACCGAGCACATCTATGCGAAGCCCCGAACAGGCCCACCTCATCGGCACCAGCCATCCGATGCTGGAGCTGCGCCAGGAAATCGAGCGCATCGCCCGGTCCGACGCCAAGGTGCTGATCACCGGCGAGAGCGGCGTCGGCAAGGAACTGGTGGCCCGGGCCATCCACACCAACAGCCCGCGGGCCGACCGGCGCGTTCATCGCCGTGAACTGCGCCGGCCTGCCCGAGACGCTGCTCGAGTCGGAGCTGTTCGGGCACGTCAAGGGCAGCTTCACCGGCGCCTACCGCGACAAGCCCGGCAAGCTCGAGACCGCGGACGAAGGCACCATCTTCCTCGACGAAGTCGGCGAGATGACCCTGCGGATGCAGGGCCTGCTGCTGCGCTTCCTCGAGACCGGCGAACTGCAGAAGGTCGGCTCCGAGCGCGCCAGCCGGCGCGTCGACGTTCGGGTCGTGGCGGCGACCAACCGCAACCTGCAGGACCTCATCGCCCAGGGCCAGTTCCGCGAGGACCTCTACTACCGCCTCAACGTCATCCACTTCTGGGTGCCGCCGCTGCGCGAGCGCAAGGAAGACATCCCGGGCCTCATCCAGTACTTCCTCTCGCGCTTCGCCACGAGCAACGGCACCACCTATCTGGTGAAGGGCATCGACCCGGACGCCTTCCAGGCGCTCTGCGACTACCCGTGGCCGGGCAACGTCCGCGAGCTCGAGAACGTCATCGAGCGGCTGATCGTCACCGGCCGCCACGAGCAGGTGCGGCCCGAGGATCTGCCGCCGGAAATCCGCACCAAGCGCGGCGGTCTCGGCCTCAAGCCGAAGCGCGAACGGCGCAAGACGGTCGTCGACGACCTCTACAAGCGGCTGCGGGACGACCGCGAGTCGTTCTGGACCGCCGTCTACCCGCTCTACATGGCCCGCGAGATCACCCGGCAGAACGTCCGCGACGTCATCCGCAAGGGGCTCGAGGAAGCCAAGGGCAACTACAAGATCGTCTGCAAGCTGTTCAACATCGAGTCGGCCGACTACAAGAAGTTCCTGAACTTCCTCCGGAAGCACGATTGCCAGCTTCCCTTCAAAGAGTTCCGTCAGTAGGACCTCTCCCATGTACGAGACGTTCTACGGACTCCACGAGCGGCCGTTCGATCTCACGACGAACCCGCGCTTCCTGTTCCTGACGCCCCGCCATCGCGAGGCGCTGAGCACGCTGCGCTACGGGCTGTCGGCGCCGCGCGGCCTCACCGTGCTCCTCGGCGACGCCGGCACCGGCAAGACCACCGTGCTGCGCGCCGCGCTCAACGAAGAGCGCCGGCCCGAGAATCGCAACGTCCTGCTCACCAACCCGACGCTGACGCGGCAGGAGTTCTACGAGTTCATCGCCCGCGGCTTCGGCCTCGACGAGAGCTGCGCCCAGTCGAAGGCGCGCTTCCTCACCGAGTTCCAGCGCGACGTGCACGAGCGGCACGAGGCCGGCGGCCTGACGACGCTGATCATCGACGAGGCGCAGAGCCTGCCCTACGACCTGCTCGAAGAAGTGCGGCTGCTCGCCAACATCGAGACGTCGACGGTCAAGCTGCTCAACCTGGTGCTGGTCGGCCAGCCGGAGCTCGCCGATCGCCTGAACGAGCAGTCGCTGCGGCAGCTGAAGCAGCGCATCACGCTGCGGACGCAGCTGACGCCGCTCGACCTGCGGGAGACCGCCGCCTACATCGCCGGCCGGCTGCGCATCGCCGGCGGCGTGGTCAGCGACATCTTCACCAAGAAGGCCGTCGTCGCCATCTTCGAGATCTCGGCCGGGCTGCCCCGCATCATCAACGTCCTCTCGGACAACGCCCTGATGGGCGGCTTCGCCGCCACCAAGAAAGCCGGTCGATGCCGACATCGTCCATGAAGTCGGGCGCGACTTCGACTTCGGCGGCTACGCGTCCGCGGGAGGCGGCGCCGGAAGCCGCCGTGGCGCGGCGGGTCGCGCCGGGGCCATCGCGGCCCGACGACGCCGCGGCCGGCCCCGGCAGCCGCCGGGCCGCCGCACGCGCCGGCCCGGGCCGAGGACGCCTCCCGTCGAGGACGTGGCCCGGCGCAAGCGGTTCTTGTTCTTTTGAGGATCGCGGTCCGTTGACTACTGGCAGGCGCCCGTTGGCGCCGCCGATGAGGAACACAGCTATGGTGATGCGTCTGCGTGCGTGCTTCGGAACGCTTGATGTCGACCGTCCTCCTGACGGCCGCGGTGGCCAGTGCCCAGACCGTGCCGCCTCGCGCCACGCCGGCGCCAGGCGCCGGTGACCCCGCCGGCCGGCGGCCGCCAGGCGGCCGGCACCGCCTCCACCGGCATGCCGATCTCGACCGACTACACCATCGGTCCTGACGACGTGCTCGGCATCGTGTTCTGGCGCGACGCCGACATGACGCAGGACGTGACCGTCCGGCCGGACGGCAACATCACGCTGCCGCTCATCCGCGACATCCAGGCGGCCGGCCTGCAAGCCGGAGCAGCTGCGCGACATCATCACCAAGGCCGCGGCCAAGTTCATCGCCGATCCGAACGTCACGGTGGTGGTGCGGCAGATCAACAGCCGCAACGTCTTCATCACCGGCCAGGTGACGCGCCCCGGCCCCTACCCGGTGTCGGGCCAGATGACCGTCATCCAGCTGATCTCGGTCGCCGGCGGGCTGACCGAGTACGCCAACGGCAAAGGGATCACCATCATGCGCACCGAGAACGGCGAAGCCGACGATCCTGCGCTTCAACTACAACGACGTGACCAAGGGGAAGAACATCGCCCAGAACGTCGTCCTCAAACCCGGCGACACGGTCATGGTCCCCTGATGCGCATCCCGTCTCTCTCCACGCCCCGTCGTGACCGGCTCGCCACGCTGGCCGGCGTCGTCCTCGTCGCGTCCGCAGCCCTCGCGTTCGTCGACGCCGGCCTGGGCCCAGATCGGGCCCGGCGGCGAGCCTCGGCAGCGCCCCTACAACGGCCTCTTCGGCGGCGGGCCGCCGGTCGATCCGAACCGGACCCGCACCGACCTGACGCTGACCGGGGCGATCTTCGGCGGCCACGACGACGATACGGTCGCGGCGGCTCCTGGTGTCGGCGTGCCGGGCACCGGCGGCGGCGAGCCGACCAACAACGTCCAGGGCAGCGTCGCCCTCGTCTACCGCCGCGGCAACGTGCGCCGCAGCCTGACCGTCGACGGGAACGGCTTCGCCATCAAATACGGCGACGACGCGGTCGGCACCCTCAAGGGCGGCAGCCTCGGCCTTGCCGGCCTGGCCGGCGTCGGCCGCTCCGGGCAGTTCACCGCCCAGCAGCGCGTCAGCTACTTCCCGGTGTTCTACGCTTGGCCCCGGGCGCCCAGATCGAGGGCCCGGTCGTCGACGTCGATACGTTGCCGCCGACCGGCCCTGACGTCGGGATCTTCGAGCGAGCATCTTGGGCTTCGCAGACTTCGCTCGGCTATTCTCACGCGCTGCGGCGCCGGACCACGCTGGATCTCTCCTACGGCTTCAGTGCCCGCGAGTACGAGTCGTCCCCCAATCCGGAAGACGCGCTCGGCGACGGCACGGCGCACCAGGCCTCGATCGACATCCAGCAGGAGCTCAACCGCTCGTGGCGGCTGACGGGCCAGTACGATTTGTCCCACCAGCGTCCGACGGAGCTCGATGGGGTGCGTCCTGTCACCGACCAGAGCCTGCGTCTGGGCCTCGGCTGGCAGAAGCGCATGTCCCGCACCCGCACCCTGCGCGCATCGGCCAGCGGCGGCGCCCTGCACGTCCGCTCCACGTTCGGTGTCGCGCCCGCGCGCATTCCGTTCGAGTACACGACGCCCTCGGCCGAGGCGCAGCTCGGCCTGGATCTCGGGCGCGACTGGAACGTCTCCGCCAACTATCGACGCAGCGTGACCGTGACGCCGGAAGTGACGTCAGAAACGTTCCTGACCGACGCTGTCGTGATCAGTGGACGGGGCCTGATCGGACGGCGCCTCGAGCTCCTGATGACCGCCGCCCGCGACACCAGCGACGCCGCCAACACCGGCAGCGCCGCGACCTTCGGGCAGACGACGGCCGGCATCGAAGCGCAGCTCGCGTTGAGCCGCCGCGTCGCCGTCACCCTCGCCTACACCTACTTCCAGTACGAGTTCCAGAGCGTGGCCGACCTGCCGGTCGACTTCGCGCCGGACTCCGAACGCAACGCCTTCCGCGTCGGCCTCACCGTCCGGCTCCCGCTCATCGGTCGTTACGAAGGTGAACGGGCCACCGCGCCACCCGGTCGCCCCTGAGAGAGGTTCGTCATGCTACCCGGCAAACAGTTCTCCATCAGCGACGTCCTGCCGATTCTCCTGCGTCGACGCTGGTATCTGATCGTGCCGCCGTTCGTCTGCGGCTTCCTGGCGCTGATCGTGTCGAGCGTGCTGCCCAACCGCTACGTCTCGGAGACGCTCATCCAAATCGTCCCGCAGGGCGTGCCGGAGGAGTACGTCCGCTCGACGGTGACGACGGAGATCGACACGCGGCTGAAGTCGATCAAGGAACAGATCATGAGCCGCACGAGGCTCGCGGGCCTGATCAAGGAGCTCGACCTCTACCCCCAGGAGCGCCAGACGGTCGCGGTGGACGACCTGCTCGGCCGGCTGGAGACCTCCATCGGGGTGCAGATCGCCCCGCCGGTCCGGACGGCGCGCGGGTACGGGGCGCCCAACTCCTTCCGGTTGCGCTTCACGTATCACGACGCGAAGACGGCGCAGCGCGTCACGGCGCGCCTCGCCGACTGGTTCATCGCCGAGAATTCCCGCATGCGTGGCCAGCAGGCCGAGTCGACCAACGAGTTTCTCGATTCGCAGCTGGTCGACGCCCGCAAGCGGCTCGAGGAGCAGGAGAAGAAGCTCGAGGAGTTCAACAACCGCCACTCCGGCAGCCTGCCCTCGCAGGTGCAGGCCAACATGCAGGCGATTACCGGCGCGCAGGGTCAGCTCCAGAGCCTGATCAGTTCGCTCGAGACGGACCGCGCCCGCAAGCTGATGACCGATCGGCTCTACGCCGACGCGCAGGCCGACCTTCGCCGGCTCGCCGAGGCGCCGCCGCTCGTGACGCCGGCCGGTGGCGCCACCGACGCCGCCCTGGCCGCGGCCAGCCCTCGCCAGCAGCTCGAAAGCGCCCGCCAGCAGCTTGCCCAGCTCCAGCTGCGGCTGACCGCTGAGCATCCGGACATCCGCAACATGGAGCGCCGGATCTCCGAGCTCGAGCAGAAGGTGGCGGCCATGCCGGCGGGGACGGAGGGCGGCGCCACGGCCCGCCAGCTCTCGCCGGAGGAAGTGACGCGGCGCGATCGCGTCAGCAGCCTGCGAGCCGAGCTCGACGGCCTCAACCGCAACATCGCCTTCAAGGAAGCCGAGGAGCGCCGGATTCGCGGCGTCGTCAGCGACTATGAGAACCGGCTCGGCGCCGTCCCCGGTCTCGAGTCGGAGTTCGCCCGCCTCACCCGCGACCACGCCACGCTGCAGGAGAACTACAAGAGCCTGCTGCAGCGGAGCGAGAATTCCAAGGTGGCCGCCAACCTGGAACACTTCCAGGTCGGCGAGCAGTTCCACGTGCTCGACGCGGCCAGCCTGCCGAGCCGCCCGGAAAGCCCGCAGCGGCTGCTCGTCAACATCGGCGGCGTCATCTTCGGCTTGATCATCGGTGCCGCCCTGGCCGGCCTGCTGGAGTTCGTGGACACGACCTTCCGCAACGAGACCGACGTGATCGCCGCGGTGTCACTGCCCGTCCTCGCCGTGGTCCCCAACCTGCTCACCAAGGCTGATCTCCGTGCCGCGCGACGCCGGCGTCGGGTCGCCGCGGTGGCGACGGCGGCCGCGCTCGCCCTCTGTGCCGGCTTGGGCATCGCCCTGCAACTGTGGCGCTACGTGGTGTGATCAGCCCGTTGTGCCGACTGGAGACGAGAGCCATGGGACGCATTGAAGAAGCCCTCCGCCGGACCGCGCAGCAGGAATCCGACGTGCCGACGATCGTACGTCGCAGCGAGGGCGACGATCCGACGTTCGCCTCGCCGTGGTCGTTCACGGAGGACGAGCCGGCCGCGGCCGCGGTGGAGACGCCGGCGACCGACCTGACGACGACGACCGACCCGCCGGCGACCGATATGACGCCGGCGGCCGCCGCCCCGGCGCCGGCCGGCCGGATGGCCGTCTTCTCCGGCTTCGACCCCGCCATCGAGGAGCGCCTCGTGATCGGCAAGGGCGCCCCGGCAATCCTGACCGAGCAGTTCCGCCGCCTGGCGGCGACGCTCCATCACGCGCAGCTGGTCTCGGGCACCAAGGTCATCCTGGTGACCAGCGCCAATCCCTCCGATGGCAAGTCACTGACGTCGGTCAACCTGGCGCTGACGCTGAGCGAGTCCTACCGGCGCGAGGTGCTCCTCATCGACGCCGACCTGCGGCGGCCGTCGCTGCACACCATCTTCCGCCTGCCGAACGTGGCCGGCCTCAACGATGGGCTGAAGGAACGCAGCGACGCCAAGCTGGCGGCCATCAGCATCACGCCGACGCTGACCCTGCTGCCGGCCGGGCGGCCCGATCCGGATCCGATGAGCGGCCTGACCTCGACGCGGATGCGCGACATCGTGCGCGAGGCGGCCCAGCGCTTCGACTGGGTGATCATCGACACCGCGCCGGTCGGCCTGCTGGCCGACGCCAGCATCCTCGGCGGGATGACCGACGGGGCGCTGCTCGTCATCCGGGCCGGGCAGACACCGCACGCGGCGGTCCAGAAGGCCATCGACGCGTTCGGCCGCGAGCGCATCGTCGGCGTGGTGCTCAACGGGGCGGAACAGGCGGACGGCGGCGCGACCTACGGATCGTACGGGGGCTACCTGTCCTCGTCCTCGCCCGGCGGCGCCCGCTAGCCGACCGCGTCGTCACACATGGGGGCCCTCATCACCGGCATCACCTGGCGCATCGCGACGCTGGTCATCATCGACTACGTGCTCGTCGTCGCCGGCGTGGTGCTCGCCTGTGTCATCCGGCTCGGCACCGACGACCTGGTCTCACCGGCCGGGTGGGCGCATCCTGTGGCGCGCCAGCCTGATCGCGGTGGTGGTCCAGCTCATGCTGCACTACTGCGACCTCTACGATCCGCGCGTCGCGCACGACCGGCGGCAGCTCGTGGTCGACCTCCTGCAGGCGCTGGGCGCCGCTGCCCTCGTGATGGCGGTGCTCTACTACCTGCTGCCGCAGTTGATCGTCGGCCGCGGCATCGGCCTGATGGCCACCGTGTTCCTGCTGGTGTTCATCATGGGCTGGCGGCTGCTCTACCTCGAGTGGCTCTCGGCCGCACCTCGGGCCGACCGAGCGGGTGCTGATCGTCGGCACGCAGCGGCGCCGCCATCGACCTCGCCAAGGAGCTGCACGATCGGCGGCACAGCCTCGGCGTGGAGTTGATCGGCTTCATCGACGCCGGCGAAGAGCACCGAACGGAGCGCCAACCCCGACGTCGTCGGGTCGATCGCCGACATCCCGGCGATCGTGCGCGATCGCGCCGTCGATCGCGTCGTCGTCAGCCTGGCCGACGCCCGCGGCAAGTTCTCGATGGGCGATCTGCTGAAGATGAAGCTCAACGACGGCGTCAACTTCGACCATCTGGCCTCGGTCTACGAGCGCTACACCGGCAAGATCGCCGTCGAGAACCTGCGCCCGAGCTACCTGGTCTTCTCCGAGGGCTTCCGCAAGAGCCGCAACCTCTCGGCCGCCAAGCGCGTCCTCGACGTGCTGCTGGCGGTGGTCGGCCTGATCGTCGCTGGGACCGATCATGGTGCTGGTCGCGCTCGTCGTGCGCATCGGCTCGTCGGGCCCGGCGCTCTATCGCCAGGAGCGCGTCGGCCAGAAGAACCGCACCTTCACCGTGCGTCAAGTTCCGGACTCGATGCGCACCGACGCCGAGGCGACCACCGGCGCGGTGTGGTCACAACAGAACGACCCGCGCGTCACCAAGGTCGGACGGGTCCTGCGGCGTACGCGGCTCGACGAACTGCCGCAGCTCTTCAACGTGCTGCGCGGCGAGATGAGCTTCGTCGGCCCGCGGCCGGAACGGCCGCAGTTCGTCGACTCGCTGGTCGAGCAGATTCCCGTTCTACGGCCAGCGGCACGTGGTGCGGCCGGGCCTGACCGGCTGGGCGCAGGTCCGCCACCAGTACGGCAGCTCGGTGGAAGACGCCATCCAGAAGCTGCAGTACGACCTCTACTACATCAAGCACCTCTCGATTGCCTTCGACCTGTTCATCATCATCGAAACCGTCAAGACCGTCCTCGTCCGGCGCGGTTCGTAGGTGCCCGTCGTGTATTCATCCGTTCCCTTGCCGTTCGCCGCGCAGCTCTCGGGTCCGTCCCGGCACATGCTGTCGGTCGACGTCGAGGACTACTTCCACGTCAACGCCTTCGCCAGTCAGATCACGTCGGACCGCTGGCCGTCGTTCGAGAGCCGCGTCGTCGCCAACACCGATCGGCTGCTCGACCTGTTCGCCGAGTACCGGACGCAGGCGACGTTCTTCATGCTCGGCTGGGTCGCCGAGCGGCATCCGGGCCTGGTCCAGCGGATCGTGCGCGACGGGCATGAGATCGCCTCGCACAGCTACTGGCACCGGCTGGTCTACTCGCTGACGCCGGACAGCTTCCGCGAGGACCTGCGCCGGGCCCGCGACGTCATCGAAGACAGCTCCGGCGTCCGCGTTCGCGGCTTCCGCGCCCCGAGCTGGTCGATCACCCTCGATTCGCTGTGGGCCCTCGACGTGCTGATCGAGGAGGGCTACGAGTACGACGCCAGCGTGTTTCCCATCCATCACGACGTCTACGGGATTCCCTCGGCGCCGCGCGTCCCGCACGTGATCGCGCGGCCGGCCGGATCGATCGTCGAGGTGCCGGGCACGGCGGGGCGGTGGACGTCCTTCACCCTGCCGATCGGCGGCGGCTACTTCCGGCTGCTTCCCTACCAGACCACGCGCCGGGCCATCGGCCGCTACAGCCGCGTCGAGGGCTACCCGGCGATGTTCTACCTCCACCCGTGGGAGATCGACGCGGCCCAGCCGCGGATCGCGGCCAAGCTCACGAGCCGGATGCGGCACTACGCGAATCTCGACGGCACCGAAGGGCGCCTGCGTCGGCTGCTGCAGGACTTCAGCTGGGGTCCCGTGGCCGCCACGCTGTTCCCCGCCGCGACGGCCGTGCCGTCGATGGCCACCGCATCGCCCGCGGCGAGTCCGGCCTTCGCGTCGGCCGAAGGACCTCATGACCATCGTCGAGTGTGACGCGTCCCACGCGGCCGCGTGGGACGCCTACGTCGCCAGCTGCCCGACGGCGTCGCTCTATCACCTCTGGGCGTGGCATGGCCTGAACGCGCTCGAGTTCGGACATCGCACGCATGCCTTCGCCGCGTTCGACGGCCCGCGGATCGTCGGTGTCTTTCCCGTCACGCAGCTGCGTACCTGGCTCTTCGGGCGTCTGGGCTGCTCGATGCCCTTCGTCAACTACGGCGGCCCGGCGGCCGACACACCGGAGATCGACGCCGCGCTGCTGGCGGAAGGGGAACGGATGGCGATTCGCGATCGCCTGAAGTATCTCGAGGTGCGCAGTCTCCGCCTCCTCGCCGGCGGCCATCCGAGCTCGTCGCACAAAGTCAGTCTCACCGTCGACGTACCGGCCGATCCCGACGTGATGTGGAAGGGCTTCCACACCTCGCACCGCCAGGCGATCCGCAAGGCGACCAAGGTCGGCTTCGAGTCCCGGCAGGGCGGGCGCGAGCTGCTCCGCGACTTCTATGCCGTGCTCGAGGAAAGCTGGCGTGACCTCGGCACGCCGTTCTACGATCGTCGCTACTTCGAGCGTCTCTTCGACGCGCTTGGCGATCGCCTGTCGATCACGGTCGTCTACCTCGGCGACGAAGTGGCGGCGGCGGAGATGCACGGCGTCTTCGGCGGCACCGCCGAGGGCCTCTGGCTGGGCATGCGCGACAAGTTCCGCCGCCACTACGTCGGCTATGTCCTCTACTGGGAGATCCTGCGCCTCGCCAGCCTGAAGGGCGTGCGCCTCTTCCACCTCGGACGGTCGACCGCCGACTCGGGGGCCGAAGCCTTCAAGAAGAAGTGGAACGCCTACCCGAAGCCGCTGCACTGGTACTACTGCGGGCTGCAGGGACGGCCGATGCCGGCCCTCAACGTCAACAATCCCAAGTACCGCCGCGCCATCGAGCTGTGGCGCCGGCTGCCCCTCAACGTCACCCGTGAGATCGGGCCGCTGATTGCCCGGGGGATCCCGTAGTGCCCCTGCGCCGTGTCGCGCCTGCGGGCGCGCCCATCGGGATCGCCGCCCTGGCATCCTGGGTCGCCTCACTCCCCCGCGCCGGCGGCGCCGCCGATGCCCTGGCCCGCGCCGTCTGTGCCCGCCAGGGCGTCACTACCTGTGTGCCGTGCGTCACCGGCCGGGCCGCGCTGGTCCTCATTCTCCGGGCCTTGGCCTCGGTGACACCGGCGCATCGGCGGCACGTCGTCATTCCGAGCTACACCTGCTACACGGTCGCCGCCTCGGTCGTCCAGGCCGGGCTGTCGCCGCGCATCGTCGACGTGTCCCTCGACACGCTCGACTTCGAACGACGCGAGCTGGAGCGCGTCGACTTCGACGATGTCCTGGCGATCGTGCCGACCAATCTCTACGGGCTGCCGAGCGACCTGCCGTACCTCGACGCGCTGGCGAGCGATCGCGGCGTCCACCTCGTCGACGACGCCGCCCAGGCCATGGGCGCGTCGATCGCGTCCCGCCCGCAGCGGCACCTGGGGGTCGGCCGGCCTCTATTCGCTCGACAAGGGAAAGAACATCACCACCATCGACGGCGGCCTCGCCGTCACCAGCACGGCCTCCGTCGGCGCGGCGCTGGAGCAGCAGGCCCGGGCGCTGCCGCGCCGATCGGCCGCCGCCGTCGGCAAGGATGCCGGCAAGCTCGTCGCCTACGCGCTGCTGCTCCGACCCTGGCTCTACTGGCTGCCGACGCTCCTCCCCGGCATGTCGCTGGGGACCACGCATTTCCCGGAGCACATCGAGCTGGAGCAGTACGCCGGGGTCCTGGCGTCGATGGGGCTGACCATGCTGCCGGAGCTCGATGCCGTGAACCGCCGGCGGCGCACCAATGCGGCGGCCCTGGACGAGGCGACCGTCGGTGCGCCCGGGATCACCCGCGTGCAGCCGCATCCGGACGCCTACTCCGTCTATCTGCGCTATCCGGTCCTGGCCGCATCGAGATCCCATCGCGACGCGCTGCTCGCCGCCTTCATCGCCCGCGGCATCATCGCGTCGGGATCGTACCCGCACGCCCTCGTCGACGTCCCGGAGCTCGCCCGATACGTCGACGCCCGTCACCCCTGTCCCAATGGACGGGCGGTCGCCGATCGCATCCTGACGCTGCCGACGCATCCCTACGTCACCGCGGCGGACATCGGCGCGATGCGCGAGATCCTGCACGGCGTCCGACCGTCCGAGGGGACCGGCCCGCAACAATGACCCGCGGCGCGGTCGCCGTCGTCGCCGCCCTCGGCGCGCTGCTGCTGGCCCTCGCCGCGGTCTACGCGCCGGCGCTCGCCAGCATGCGGGCGATGTGGGACGCCACGCCGATGTACTCCTTCGGCTATGCCGTGCCGTTCGTCAGCGCCTACCTGATCTGGACGCGTCGCGCCGCGCTCGCGGCAGTTCCCACGGCTCCCGACTTCCTCGCCGGCACGGCGGCCTTCGCGCTCGCGGCCGGGTTGGTGCTGATCGGGCGCCTGGCCAGCATTCAACTGGCCGAACAGCTGTCCTTCGTGATCGCGCTCGTCGCCGCCGTCCTCCTCGTCTGGGGGTGGCCGACGGTCCGGACCATCTGGGTGGCCCTCGCCTACCTGCTGCTCATCGTGCCGTTCTGGGACGGGTTGACCGAACGGCTCCACGCGCCCTTCCAGCGGCTGTCCGCCCGCATCGGCGTCGGGCTGCTGCAGGCCGTCGAGATTCCGGTCTTTCAGGACGGCACCTTCCTCTACCTGCCGAACCTGACCCTCGAAGTCGCGCGGGCGTGCTCCGGGGTGAACTACCTGGTCGCCATCCTCGCGCTGGGTATCCCGCTGGCCTATGTCTCGCTGACCAGCAATCGGCGCCGGGTGCTCCTGATCGCCAGCGCCATCGCCGTCGCCGCGCTCTCGAACGGCCTCCGTGTCGCGCTGATCGGGATCCTGGCCTACGCGGAGATCGGGACGCCGCTGCACGGGCCGGCGCACGTCCTGCACGGCCTGTTCGTGTCCGGCATCGGCTACGTCGTCCTGCTCGCCGGCGTGCGGGTGCTCGCGCCCCGCCACGCCGAGGAGGTCGCGGCCGCTCCCGCGGTCCGCCGCGCCCTCGACGTCCCCGTCCGGCCCGCCATCGCCGCTGCCTGCCTCTTCGCTGGGCTCTGGGGCCTGCTGACCGTCTATCGTCCCGTTCCGTCGCCGCTGCCGCGGCCGCTGGCGACGCTGCCGGCGGTGCTGGGATCGTGGCAGGCGGTCGCCACGAGCCCGCCATCGAAGACGTGGTGGCACGGCGCCGATGACAGCCTGCACCGCGTCTACGTCAGCCCGACGGGCCGCCAGGTCGAAGTCGCGATCGCCTACTTCGCCTCCCAGGCGCAGGGCCGCGAAGCGGCCAGCCACCTCAGCGCCCCGCTGGATCGCGCCGTCACGTCGACGGTGGCGCTGCCGGCCCGTCCCGGCGAGCCCGCTCCGCTGGTGAACGAGATCCGGTTGCCGGCCGGTGGCGACCGCCGCCGCAGCGGTGTCTTCTGGTACGAGGTTGGCGGACGCATCCTCACCAGCCCGTCCGACGCCAAGCTCCGGACGGCGTTGTCGGTCGTGGTGACCCGGCGCTCGGCAGCCCTGCTGGTGGTCGTCCTCGAGGTGGATCCGGCCGCGCCGGCCGGATCGACGGCTCCCCGGCCGGGTGGCAGCGGGCCTGGCGGCCGAAATTCAGGCCGCCCTCGACCGACTGTCGCTCCGGTCCGCCTCGTGAATCATCTCGGCCTTGGCTATGGCATTTTCCGTCCAGCCGGCGACAGTTCTGTCACGCCTGCGACAATCCCGACGCTCGAACCAGCTCGAGCGTAGTTCCGGTCGGGTAGCTGTTTCGTTGGAACGTAAAACGGTGCGTCGTCGTCGCGGTGTGAGCGTACAATTTCAGGATCTCGCGGCTGGCATCCACCTTGCTGTCTTGGCTACCGCTCATGCCCTGGAGCGGCGCGTCCGGAGACGCCCGTGCCGGGGCCGGCGGTTTGGCGCGCGCAATGCGCGAGGAGAAGTAGATGCAGGTGTTCGGCAACGTGAAGCTCTCGAGTGCCTTCGGGCTGGCGGCGATCCTCCTGACCGGACAGATGGCCCAGGCGGCCAACTATCCGCTGGAGATCACCAACCTCAAACCCTCGGGCACCGCCGGTTCGCCGGCCAGTTCGCGGATCTATCACGCGTATCCCGGTCTCGTGTACAACATCCGCGCCGCCGTGGTCGGGGGCGCCTATCCGTACACCTATTCGCTGACGGGCGCGCCCTCGGGCATGACCATCGACGCCCAGACCGGTGAGATCAACTGGCCGTCGCCGACCGGCGCGGCGACGCCGACCCTCGTCGTGGTCGATTCCGAAGGAACGCGCGTCACGTCCGCCTGGACGGTCACCGCGGCGACGACGAACTTCAGGTTCGTCGATGCGGTCAACGGCCGCGCGTCGTCGGCCAACGGCTGTTCGTCGAACTGCGGAACCGGTGACGCCGCCAGCCCGTGGCGTTCCCTCGGGGACGTCCATCGGAACACGTCAACCGTCGGCAAGATCATCTACGTCAAGGCCGGGACGTATCGCGTCACCGACCTGCCGCGTGACGACGTGAACGGCGACTGGGAACGAGTCGACTTCAACGTCTCGCGGACGTCGGGCCAGTGGATCGCGTATCCGGGCCAGCGGCCGATCATCGACTTCGGCTACGTCCCCGGCTCCGAGAACGCGCCGTTCATCCGGATTTCGGGCTCGCCCGGCTACATCGACGGGTTCGAGACCATCAACTCGCACGTCATGGCGTTCCAGTGGGGGTCGACCTCTCCGGGCCCGACGTTCCGGAAGAACCGCTTCCACCACCACAACTCCGGCGGTGGCGATCTGAACGGCACCAACGCCGCGTTCATCATGACCATCCGCGGCGACTCGTCCTTCACGGTGATCCAGGACAACGAGTTCTTCGACTCGAGCGAGGATGCGATCAAGGTCTACATGCAGCGCAAGCTGCTGGTGGAGAACAACATCTTCCGCGATCAGGCCAAGGGCATCGAGCTCAAGGACTCGCAGCAGCAGTTCACCGTGCGCGGCAACACGTTCCGGAACATCGCGCAGATGGCGATCGGCGGCAACATGGCGGCTGATTCCTACCAGACGAACGGCGAGATCCTCTTCAACAACGTCGATGCCGATCTGGCGCTCGACGTCAACCAGAACGCCGTGGCCGGGGCGATTTACATCTATCGCAACACGTTCGTCGGCCGGGTGCAGGTGCGGAACTCCGGCGGCCCCTTCCGGTTCCAGAACAACGTCATCGTGAGCAACGACTCGGGCACGCCCAGCGGGTCACACATCTACCACTACCAGGTCACCAACCCGGCGCAGATCGTCCTCGTCAACAATCTGGTCGGCTTCCCGAACAACAACGTCGTGGACGCCAACGGCGCGCTGACGACGGCCTTCGCCAGCTACCGTCCGACGCACGGGCACGGGACGATCTCGCCGACGCCCGGCGGCGGCGGCGGCGGCGCCGCCCCGAACGCGCCCTCGAACGTCCGCGTCATCACCGGGAACTGACCCAGGGCCCTGGCCCGGCGCCGCCGCGGCGTCGCTCCCCGGCCAGTCGCCGCAGATCGGCGTGACCCCACGCCGGTCTGCACCTCTCCCTCCGCTTCTTCCCTGCTACCGCGAATCCCCTGACGCCGCGACGGGCTGCGGCGGCGAACCGTGCGCCAGGCCTGGCCTGAGACATCCGCTGATGAACGCGTAGTCGGCGGCGAAGCGCTGCCGGTCGGCGGGGTCGGCATAGGCCAGGTTCGGGGCGTTCGTCTTGACGACGATTCCTTCCGGTCCGAGCGAGCCTCGCGGTCCCGACGCCTCGCGTAGAGCGGTGTCCAGGACCCTGGTGGCGACACCACTGCCGGTATGCGTCAGGGCCCAGGCCCGCGGCGCGTAGTCGCGCCAGGTGTCGAGCATGCGCTGCAGCGTGGCGGGCAGGGCGGCATCGGAGGTCAGCACGCCCGTCGACGGATTGACCCGGCTGGTCGCCCCGCCGATGGTGCGCTCGTAGACCACCACCGGGACGTTGGCGAACATCGCCTCGACCAGCGCCTTGTTGTCTCCCTCCTTGCGGGACAGGAAGACGAACACCTTGCTGCGGGCGACGAGACGCGCCACCTCGGCGGCCGGCACGCTCTCCACGATCTCCAGCGTCACGTGGTCGAGCTGAAACGGCGCCGCCTCGCGGCGGATGTCGTCGGCGGTGCGGCCGCCCCACGGAAAGCCGACCAGCAGCACCCGAAGCGGTCGATCGCGCACCTCGGCCAGGGCGCGGAACAACTGGACGTGGCGCTTGTGCGGAGCCCAGTTGGCGACCATCACGAGGTCGTGCGTCTTCTCCTCGTGCTCCCCCGCCGCCTGGAAGATGTCGGCGTTGACCCAGTCGGCCGGACCGAGCGGCACCGGCACCAGCGACGGTCCGACGTCGCGCACGAACGCCAGGTCCTCGGCGGTGAAGCACTGGACGATGACGCGATCGGGCATGGCCGCGTACATCAGGAGGCTGGGCAGGCAGTAACCCGCCCAGCACGGCTCGAGCACGACGCGGTAGCGGGCGAACAGACGATCGATGTCGAACAGCGCGATCACCGCGTCGAAGGTGCGCACGTACTTCAGCAGGATGACGCCCTTGTCGTCCGCCGTGGCCGGCTTCAGCACGATCAGGTCGCGGAACAGGTCGTTCGGGCCGCGTCCGGTCAGGGTGAACAGGTGGGCGGTGGCCTTCGACTCCGGATCGGCCAGATACGAGTCGATCAGCGTATTGCGTCCCGCCCGCCAGCGCCGCAGGTGACGCTGGATGATCGACCGCGACAGGCCGCCCCACGGCCAGCGCGGCGCGACACGCCGGCAGCGGCAGATGTCGTCGAGCCCGCGGAACTCCTGCCCGGCAGCGAGCCGGACGAGCCCGCGCGCGACCAGGAGCAGACCGACGCCCCACTGGACCAGCCAGAAGGCGAAGAGCTGCTCCTGTCGCGCTCTCGCGATCACGCGCGCTTCTCGAAGATGAGGATGTTGCCGAACGCCGGCGATGCGGCCCGGACGTGCCGGAACCACAGCTTGTTGAAGACGTGGATGAGCGACCGCAGGGGCTTCGGCGCCAGCGTGTAGAGCTCGCTGAACTGGCCGGCGCGCCGGGTGCGCAGCTCGAGGCCCAGTGCGCGGCAGGCGGCGATGAACGCCGGCATGTCCGTCTGCCGGGTCAGCAGCGTGCCTTCGTGCGTGTCCTCACTCGTCTCGAGCCCGAGCGGCACCCGCGCGACCCGGCCGCGGCCGCGCCCGAGCAGCTTCTTGGCGCCGCGCAGGCCGTACGACTGCCAGGCGTGCATGTTGCCTTCGCTGAGCACGAGCTTGCCGCCCGGCGCCAGCACCCGCGCCAGCTCCGACAGCGCCTTCCCCACGTCCGGCACGTGCATCAGCACGCCCCAGCAGATCGCGTAGTGGAACTCACCGTCCGTGAAGGGCAGGTCGAGCAGGTTGCCCTGCCGCAGGGTGATGCAATCGGCGACGCCGTAGGCGGCGATGGTCGGCGCGGCCCGCTCGAGGGCGTCGGGCGCGAAGTCGGCGGCGACGACGTGGAAGCCGCGCTGCGCCAGCAGCACCGACTTGGCGCAGGTGCCGCAGCCGGCGTCCAGGATGACCGCGCCCGGCTTCGGCGCCAGCTCCGCGACGATGGCGTCGAAGGCCATCTCGTAGAAGCGCTGCGCTTCCGGCGTGCGGTACTTCGCCACCCAGTCTTCGTGGATGGCCGATCCGGCGAGTGCGTCGTTGCCCTTGGTGTCCATACCGTGCGTCCTTGGAAGGATGGCCGTCAGATGCCGAGGGGCACCTTCGAGATCACCCACTTGAACTTGCCGCTCTTCGCCGGCTCGAGCCGGTCGACTTTCTCGATGACGATGCGCACGTCGGCCCCGAGCCGCGCCTGGAGCTCGGTCACGAGATGGGCCGTCAGGGCGTCGTCGTAGGTCGGACCGGGGACGATGCGAACCACCACATGATCCGGCGCCGTCTGGATGATCTGCGATCCCTCGATGCTGTCGAGCGGCTTGAACGGATGCGTCAGCACCGACGGCGAGATCAGCCGGCCGTCCGGCAGCGTCAGCATGTCCTCGGCCTTGGTGGTCACGTCGGCCATGCGGTCGTGCGCCCGCCCGCACGGACAGGGTGCCGCCATCAGCGCGGTGCGATCGTTGGTCACGTAGCGGAGGAGCGGCATCGCCCGGTTGTGCAGGCTGGTACCGACCAGGCGTCCCTCGACACCCGGCGGGCACGGGCGGCCGTCGTCGTCGACGACCTCGGCGATCCCGTACTCCATCGCGATGTGCCGCCCTTCATGCGCCTCGCATTCGCTCGAGAACACGACCCGCTCGGCCAACGCGTAGTAGTCGAAGACCCGGCAGGCGAAGCGCTCCTCGATGAGGCTGCGCTGGAAATCGTAGAGCGTCTCGGACGACGTCACCGCCGCACGCACAGGGAAGGTCTCGTTGCGCGACTGCAGGTATTTCGCCAGCACGTACAGCGTCGACGGGTAGCCGTCCATCACCGCCGGCTGGAACTCCCGCAGCGCGTCCAGGTAGGCGCCGAGGTTGGCCCGCGACAGGTGGAAGGACGAGAGCAGCAGCTGATTGTGGACGCGGTTGCGGCGCCAGAACGGCGGCGCCTTCTGGTCGAGCGGGACGATGACGTTGCCGCGGGCGACCGCGACGCGATCGCCGCCCTTGCCGAAGCGGCATCCCGCCCACCTGTAGTGCCGATCGAAGATGGCGTAGGTGGCCCAGACCGTGTCGCGATCGTAGCCGACCGACAGGGGCGTCCCGGTGGTGCCGCTGGTGTGGCCCTCGCGCATGCCCTGACCCTCGGGGCCGGTCGAGCGCAGATCGCCGAAGTGCGAGCGCACGTCGTCGCGGGTCAGGAGCGGAAGCTTGACGAGGTCGAGCCGGGTCCGGATGTCGGCCGGGGTGAGGCCTGCCGCGTCGAACCGCCGCCGGTAGAACGGCACCGTGGCATACGCGTGGGCGACGATGCGCTGCAGCCCGGCGTCCTGCTCGGCCTCGAGGGCGGCCCGCGGCGCCCGATCGGTGGCGGCGAAGCGCGCCTGGTACTCGCGGTAGCGTCCGCCGTAGCGCTCCCGCTCGAGCATCGCGCTGAACGCCGAGAGCATCAGGTTCTGGCCCCAGATGGGGGCGACGCGGTAGATCGACGCGGCGTAGCGGTTCAACGCGGTCCCTTCCGGATGGCGATGGCCTGGGCGTAGGCGTCGAAGAGCTGCTCGCCGACGTGGCCCCAGGCGTACTTCGCCTCGGCCTGGGCCCGGGCCGCACGTCCCAGTGCGTGCCGGCGCGCCGGGTCCGCCAGCAGGGCGACGGTGGCATCGGCGAACGCCTCCGGCGTGTCGGCCACCACCAGGTGCTCGCCCGGGCGCACGTCGATGCCTTCGCAGCCGATCGACGTCGAGACGATCGCCTTGCCCATCGCCATCGCGTCGAGCACCTTCAGCCGGGTGCCGCCGCCGACGCGCAAGGGGACGACGTAGACGGCCGAACGGCCGACCAGCGGCCGGATGTCGTCGACGAACCCGGGCACCACGATCCGGGGATCGGCGGCCGCGGCGTCCTTCAGGACCTGCGGCGGATGCCGGCCGACGGCGTGGAACGTGGCGTCGGGCACCCGGGCGGCGATGCGCGGCCAGATGTCCTTGACGAAGTACATCACGGCGTCGAGGTTGGCGAACATCGTGAGGCCGCCGGTGTAGACGAGCGTCGGCGTCTGCGCGACCTCGGCCGGCGCGAAGTAGGTGACGTCGACCCCGTTCGGCACCACGGCGCGGCGGACGCCCGGCACCAGCGACGCGAGCGCGACGCCGTCGGCGTCCGACACCACGATGTTCACGTCGTAGCGGGCCGACTCGGCGCGCTCGTAGGCTTCGAGCTTGCGCGTCTCGCGGGCCAGGAACCGGCGCGCCAGCGGCTGCTTCTCGACGCTGGCCCGCCGTCCCATCAGCATCGACTCGATGTTGTGATGCGTGACCACGGCCGGCGGCCGCGTCGGCATGGTCGACGAACTGACTGAGCCCGATGGTGTCGGCGTGGACGATGTCGAAGCGGCCGTCCTGCAGGAGCGCCGAGACGCGGGCCCGGTAGGCGGCCGACCGGTGCGCCACCACCGCGAACGGCTCCTGCGACAGCGCGCTCACGCCGATCGCCGCCGCCTGGTGCAGGCGCGACCGCTTGACCCACAGCGGAAAGTAGTCCACCTCGGCGCACAGCTCGCGCATCGCACGCCGGCTGTCCTCGACCTTCTCGGGGGTCGGCAGCAGGTTCGGGTGCACGAAGGCGAGCAGATGCACCCGGGCCCGCACCGACAGCTGCTTCAGGATGTGATAGCCGCGCTGCAGGACCCCGCCGTGCGGGGGGTAGGGCACGACCTGCGGACAGAAACAGCACGTTCAACCGGCGCGCTCCTCGAGGATGTGATCGCGGACGCCGGCGACGCGCGACGACGCCTCCGCGCCACTCCCGCCGGGCTCGGACGCGTCATGACACGTACCGGCCAGGCTGGAACTGGGGGCGCAGCGACGGCTGGGCGAGCATCGGCGCCACGGGCACCGAGCCGTCCGCCGGCACCGTCTGGGCCTGGGCCTGCACCGCCGCCAGGCGGGCGATGCGCCGCGTGGCAATCAGGAGGCCGGCGATGACGTACATGTGCGGGTAATAGATGGCGCTCAGGAACGCCCCGGCTACGGCAAAGGCCAGCAGGCTGGCGCTCAGCGACCCGACCAGGCGCACTTCACGGCTCGACTTGGCCAGGCCCTGCTTCATGATCTCCTTGGTCAGCCTCCGGTTCTCGTAGAGATTCCAGAAGACGAAGTAGAGCAGGAGCATGAGGCCCGGCAGGCCCAGCTCGCCGAGGATCAGGAAGTAGATCGAGTGCGCGGTCTTCCACCGGCCGACGCCATCGGCGCCTGGCGCGAACCGGGGGAAATTCGGGGGAAAGTTCCCGGCGCCGACACCCAGGAGCGGGTTCGACAGCATCATGTTGGTGCCGGCCTTCCACGCCGTGATCCGCCCCTGCGCCGAGCCGTCGTCCTCGACGTGGGACAGGGTGTTCATGCGCTCGAAGTACTGTGGCGAGGCCAGCCCGAGGACACCGACCACGGCGACGACGGCGAGCGCCGCCGTGAGCACCTTCCGATCGGTCTTCGTCCAGTAGTAGATGGCGACCGCCACCAGCCCGAGCGTCCCGCCGCGTGACTGCGTGCCGATGATCGCGGCCACCAGCACCAGCAAGGTCGCCGCCCAGAACAGACGGCCCTTGATCCCCTTGGCGTCGAAGATCATGAACAGGCAGAAGGGGACGAGGATGTCGATGGAGAGGGCGAAGTCGTTCCCGTCGCCGAGGAACGCACCGGTCGGGATGTAGTTGCGGTTCTGCCCGTCGAGGACCAGCTCCGGCGCGATCCCGATGATGCCGACGTGGATGAACATGAGGGTCTTGAACAGGCCCTTGACGTCCTCGATGTCGCCCATCTGCCGGGCCACCACCCACGTCAGCAGCACGTAGCCGAGCACCACCGTGAAGGCGGTGAACGCGTACATCGTGATGCGGGCCGTCACCACCGAGCCGATGACCAGCACGATCAGCGTGGCGAAGATCAGCGTGTTCCGCTCGCTCAGGACCTCGCCGTTCGACACCTTGCCGCTGAGGGACGTCGCCACCAGCATGGCGAGCGGAATGACGGTATTGAGGCGCAGCGCATTGAGCGCCGGGAGCATGTTCCCCGGCCGCATGTACTCGACGACGAAAAAGGCGAGCACCAGGTAGTAGATCATGCCGAGCGGTCCCCAACCAGCTCAGTGTAAATCTGCTCGAGCCGTCGTGTACGGGCCCGGAAGTCGAAATGTGCCAGGACGTGCTCCCGGCCGCGGCGGGCCATGGCCTGCCATTCGGCCCGATTGGCCAGGAAATGCAGGATCGCCTCGGCCTGGGCCGCCGGATCGCCGGGTTCGACCAGGCGGCCGGAGACTCCGTCGGCAATCACCTCCGGGGTGCCGCCGACGCGCGTCGCCAGCACCGGCACGTCCATGACCAGCGACTCGAGGGCGACGTTCGGCAGGCCTTCCGTGTAGGACGGCAGCACCATCAGGTCGACGTGCTCGAACACCCGCTCCGGGCTCGGAATGTAGCCGGTGAAGTGCACGCGATCGGCCAGCCCGAGGTCCCGGACCTGAGCCTCCAGCCGGGACCGCTCCGGCCCGTCACCGACCAGCACGGCGGAGACGCGGGCGCCGCGGCTGGCCACGATACCGAGCGCGGCGACGAAGTCGCGGTGGCCCTTTTCCGGGCTCAGCCGCCCGATGGTGGTGATCACCGGCCGCTCGACGGAACGCCCCACCAGGCCTTCGAGGACGTTGGGCGCGCCCGTCCGGGTGTAGCGCTCGACCACGATCGCGTTGTGCAGGAGCGTCACCTTGCCCGGCGGCATCCCGGAGGCGAGCAACTGGCCGCGGATCTTCTCCGACACCACCAGCACGCGGTCGAAGGCGCGCACCAGCCGGCGCTGCATCCAGATCATGGTCCGCTGCTTGCGGCTGTTGGCGATCCAGCCGTGCAGCGTGGTCATCGCGACGTAGCGCCGCCGCTTGCGAGCGAGCCAGTTGATGGCGTCCGACTTGGTCTCGTGCGAATGGACGATGTCGAAGCCCTGGTCGGCGACCAATCGCGCCAGCGACAGCGCCAGCCGTGGATCGAACTGGCTGGCGGCCCGGAGCACGTGCACCGGCAGCCCTTGCGCCTGCGCGGCGCGGACGAAGGGCGTGTCGGTCGACTCGTCGCCGCGCGCGAACACGGCGAGATGCAGCGTGAAGCGCGCCGGGTCGATGGCCCGGTGGGTCTCCAGAATCGTCTTCCCCGGCCCGCCGATCTCGACCGTGTCGCGCAGGTCGAGGACGCGAATGGGGCGCATTACGACGGGCGCTGACCGACGGGGACCGGCTCGCCCCGCTGGGCCGCCGCCAGGTTTTCGGCGTGCAGGGCCGAGGGCGATCGGCCGAGCAACCGCCGGTAGGCGGCGTGAATCTGCGCCATGTACTGGCCGAGCGTGAAGTGCTCCTTGAGGCGGCCATAGCCCCGCTCGCCCATCGACGCCGCCAGGGCGCGGTCGCGGAGCAGCCGGATGACGCGCTCACCCAGGACCTGATGATCGCCAGGCGGAAACTGATAGCCGGTGACGCCGTCGACGATGATCTCGGTCATGCCGCCGGCACCGGAGCCGACCAGCGGCTTTCGCTGGGCCATGGCTTCCAGCCCGACCAGGCCGAAGGGCTCGGGATCGCGCGAGGCATGGATGACGACGTCCATCATCTGGACGAAGGCCGCCGTGTCCTTCTGGTAGCCAGTGAAGCGCACGTTGCGCTCGAGGCCGTTCTCGGCGACGAGACGCTTCAGGTCGGCGAGGAACGCGGCGTCGTGTACCGACGTCGACGACGCCCCGACGAAGAAGCAGACGACGTCAGGGAACGCCTTGGCGATGTCGATCAGGGCGCGCATGACGATGTCCTGCCCCTTCCAGAGGCGGACGTTGCCGACGATGCCGATGACCGGCTGACCGGGCGCGACGTCCCACGTCCGCCGCAGCTCGGCGACGGGCCGCGGCACCTCGAGCTTGGTCGTGTCGACCCCGTCGTACATCACGACGATGTTGTGCGGGGCCACGCCGCCGGCCAGCATGTGGTCGGCGATCCACTGCGACATCGCGATCAGCAGGGCCATCCGGCCGCCCAGCCGCTTCGAGACGCCCGAGTACGTCGGCAGGCCCCGCTCGTGCGACACGCAGGGCACGCCGGCGATCAGCGACGCCATCTTCCAGTCGTGGTGGCGGACGATCGAGTTGTTCAGGTGCACGATCCCGATGCGGCGCTCCTTCAGGAAGCGGACCTGCTCGCGGAACTGCTGGAGCGCCTTGAGCGCGTTGACCCCGCGCCGCGCCAGTCGAACGGGCGCGGCCAGCGCGCCCCGGCTCTTGGCTCCCCACGATACCGGAGGGCGACGCGGCTCGACGATGGTCTCCGCCGACTCCCGAAAGCGCGGCACCAGCGCGTGGTCCTCGTAGAAGCGCACGATTGGGGTGAACGCCGCCCGATCGAGGTTCTCGACGAGGTACAGCAGGCAGTAGTGCGAGCCGCCGATGGTGCCATCGACGTTGCTCTCGCAATACAGAACATTGACTGGCTCAGCCACGCTTCCTCCGCCGCAGCACGTCCCGCAGCTTGGTTCGCTCTTCACCCGAGAGCCCGATGAACCACGCCGGGACGAGGTAGGTAACCATGGCCGCCGCGCCACAAGCAAGGAACGGCGGCAGGCTGGCCGGCGCGATGACGTGCGCAATGGTCCAGCACGCGGCGGCAAACGGGACGCCGGCCAGCAACGGCCGCAGGTAGGTGCGGACGTAGTAGTCGCCGAGCCGGATCGGCAGGCGCGACGGCAGCAGGGCCGGGAGCACGATCCCCACCATGACGGCGTGCGGGATGGCCGTGCCCAGGGCCACGCCGACCAGACCATACGGCTTGATCAGCGCGATGCTCAGCGCCAGGTTCGCGGCCCCTTCCACCACCCGAGACAGGGCGACGACCCGGTGCTCGCCGATGCCGTAGAAGAAGCCCGAGATGGTGAGATACGGCAGGCCGACCAGCGTGCCGAGCGTCAGCGCCGTCAGCACCTGCGACGACGTCGCGGCGAACTGCGCCCCCATCCACAAGGCGATGAAGCGCTCGCCGAGGATCAGCAGCCCGATGCAGATCGGCAGGCCGAGGAGCACCGCGAAGGTGGTGCCGAGCCGGATCATCTGGGCCAGCGCGCCCATCTCCTTGCGCGCCTGGAGACCGCTGCTGAGCGGGTTGACGACGTTGGCGGCGGCCGACACGACCTGGCGCAGCTGCTGAATCAGCGAGCCGGCGATGGCATAGAAGGCGAGCATGTGGATCGGCATGAAGAAGCCGACCACCAGGGCGTCCGTCGAGAAGATGATCTTGTCGCCGACGTTCGAGACGAGCACCCACTTGCCGTAGTTGAGCAGCCGCGCCAGCATCTCCCGCCGCAACGGCACCGGCCGCAGCGACAGGTGCGGCGCGTGGATGCGACAGGCGCGGTAGACGCGCCACCCGTTGACGACGCTCAGCGCGAAGCTGACGCCGGCCAGGGCGATGATGCCGTAGCCCAGTTTCAGCAGGACGATGATCGCGACCGCCCGCGCCACGCTGACGATGATGTTCAGGCGGCTGACCAGGTACATCCGCTGCAGCCCGATCAACACGCCGACGTAGACGTTGAAGAGAAAGCTGAGCGCGACCGTCGCGCCGGTCAGGAACGCCGTCGCCCGCGCCACCCCGGCGACCTCGGCCGGGATGTTGAACACGTGCGGGAGCGCTGCCGCCACGCCCCATGCGGCCAGCAGCCCGGCCGCCGAGACCATGGCGTACAACGTGACGGCGGTCCCGACCGTCCGGTTCAGTTCCTCGTGCTCGCCCGAGGCGTCGTACTGCGCGACGTACTTGACGACCGACTCGCGCACGCCGAGGTCGAACAGCCAGAGATAGCCGGTGAACTGCTGCAGGAGCGTCCAGACGCCGAAGTAGGTGCTGCCGAGCGTGTTGACCACGATCGGCGACAGCACGAACGAGAGCGTCGTGTTGATCACCAGGCCCAGCCAGTTGGTCGCCACGTTCTTGGCGATCAGCTGGGCCTGGCGGCGCAGCATCCCGGCTGGCTGCGTCGGCGCGGTCACCGGCCGATCGGGAGCGGGCTCCTGGGTGGGATCGGTGATCTCGGCGGTCGGCACTTCCGGGGTGGGGTTGGTCACGCGAAACGCCCCAGCCACGTCGTGGCGTGCTCGAGCATGTGGCGCTGCCATTCACCGAGCGAGAAGATGTGATTGGCGTCCGGCGTCACGACCAGCTCGTAGCGGCCCGGCCCGGCCTCGATGGCGGCCCGATGGCGCGTCGCGAACTTCTCGTCGAACTCCCAGCGCAGCCGATCGGCCCCGCCGAAGACGAGCAGGATCGGCCGGCTGGCGGCGAGGAGGCGCAGGAACGCCGGCGCGAATCGCGGGTTCGTGTTGTCGGTCGGCGCCGTGACTTCGGCCGGGGCCGTGGGCAGACCCTCGGCCCGTGCGGCCGACGGCGTCACCGCGACGCCCGGCACCTCCGGCGCCGCCGCCGGGCCGGTGTGCTTGCGCATCAGCACGCTCTGGCCGATCAGGCTGTAGTGGCTCTGCAGCGTGACGAACCGCCACCACGACTTCCACACCCGGGGCTCCCAGATCTTGAACTTCGACAGGTAGCGGCCGCGCGTGCCCTTCAACTGCTCGGTGGTCATGTAGCGCCAGTATTCGACCCCGCCGCCGTCCAGGATCACGGGCATCCCCAGGCCGAGCACGCCGACCACGCGGGGATCCTCGTCCGCCGCGAGCAGCGCCGTGATGGCGCCGCCGCAGAGGCCGGCGGCGATGAACCGGGTGATGCCGTGCGTCGTGTCCAGCCAGTCCATCGCGGCGCGCGTATCACCGACATAGCGTCCGAGCTGGATGGTGCCGAACAGGTCGGGCATCGCGCGCTCGGCGATCTCCCCTTCCGAGTCCCCGAGGCCGTGCGTATCGAGACGCAGCACCGGGTGGCCGAGCGCGACGAAGCGTTCGGCCATCCGCTTGTAGATGCGCTGCGGGCCGACCCGCATCTTGATGCCGGCTGGCAGCAGCACGACGGCGGGCCGGCCGGTGGGCTCCGCCGGCATCGACAGCATCGCGAAGAGGCGCACGCCGTCGCGACCGGGAAGGGTCACCGGCGTGTGCCGCGCGGGCGGAGCGAGAGTGTCGACGCTCATGGCCGTTGCGACGGCGTCCAGATTTCCTGGCGGACGCCGCGCGCGTACTTGACCCAGGCTGCGACCAGCGCGGCGTGGACGTTGACGAAGTAGACGGCGATCTTGCCGACGAGCCCGCCGCGGAGGCCAGGGACGCCGGCCAGCGGCGCCGGCCGCGACCAGGTAGAAGACGACCTGCGCCGCGAGCGCAAGGGCGTAGAACGGCCGATCGCACGAGGGCCAGCGGCGCCAGCAGCGTCACCGCGAGGAACAGCGGCGCCACCCAGCGCATGATCTTGTGCGACCACAGCGCGAAGGCGAACAGCCCGTAGCGCGGGCCGAGCAGCCGGCGCGTGGCCGAACAGCGTCGTCATGCCGCGGATCAGCGTCCGCACCTTGCGATCGAACTCGCGGCGCGGATCGGACAGGCTGGTCATCGTGCCGACCGCGTCCTCGGCGCTGATGGCCCGATAGCCGGCCTCGTACGGTGCGCAGCACCGAGAGGAAGTCCGGCGCCATGCCCTCGGTGAACGGGCGGCAGATGGCGCGGCGCTGGGCGTAGAACGACCCGCTGGCGCCGACGATCGAATGGACCTGCGTCTCGAGGCGACGCAGCAGCAGCTCGTAGCGGCCGTAGAGGCCTTCCCCGCCGGCGTCGGCGATGCGGTCCTCGCCCGACACGCAGCCGATCTCCGGCTGGGCGAAGCGGCGCACCAGCCGCTCGACGGCGCCCGGCTCCAGCTCGATGGCGGCGTCCGTGAAGACCAGGATGTCGTGCCGCGCCGCGGCCAGCCCGGCGTTGAGGCCGGCCGCCTTGCCGCCCCGCGTCGGCAGGTCGATGACCCGCATGCCCGGCCCCATCCGGCGCTGCAGCAGCTCGATGGTGCCGTCGGTCGAGCCGTCGGAGATGAAGATCACCTCGAGCCGGTCCTTCGGGTAGACGAGCCGCTCCGTGTTCTCGATCTTGCGCTCCAGCCGGGCCGCCTCGTTGTGCACCGGTACGATCATCGACACCGAGGGCAGCTCGCCGCCCAGCCCGCTCCCGTCGGGCCGCGGCCGGACGCGCGCCCAGGCCCACAGCAGCAGCGGGTAGCCCACGTATGGATAGAGAACGCCGGCGGCGCCGAGCCAGAACAGGACGGCGGCCCCGTCCCGCACACTCACCACAAGCCCACCAGCCGGGCCAGGAACATCGGCGCAGTATCGGTCATCTCGTCGTGGATGTTCAGCCGCTTGATCAGCAGCGGGTCGTCGTCGCAGCTGACGTGGCCACGCCGGGTGATGAAGCCGAGACGGTAGCCGGCGGCCTTGACGGCCGCGACGACGCCGGCATCGACGTAGCCGTTGGGGTAGCTGAACGCGAGCGGCGGCCGGCCGAACGTCCGACTGACGACGGCCATCGATCCTTCCGCTTCGGCCCGGACGACGTCGTCGGGCACCTGCGTCAACAGGTGGTGTTCGACGCCGTGGCCGCCGAACGCGACGCCCGCCTCGGCCAGCCGCGAGGCGTCCTCCCACGACATGAAGCCATCGGTCTGCGACAGCTCCTCGATCGGCACGTCGAGCACGGCGGCGAGGCCGCTCGACGAAGGCCAGGATGTCCTCCCGCGGCCGGGTCTTCAACCCGTCGATGGCGTAGAAGATCGTCATCGGCGCGACGTCGCCGCCCGACCGCACCAGGCGCACCAGGTCCACCGTCGACAGCACCGCCTCGATCGCCGGCTGGCGGTCCGGCGCCGCGGCCGCCACCCGGACGGCCCGCGTCAGCAGATGGCCGAGCGCCTCCTGCCAGAAGACGCGCGTCGTGCCGATGAAGTTGACGGGCAGGAAGATGAGGGACGGCAGGCCGTGCGCGCGCAGGCTGGGCCACGCGTTCACCACGTTGTCGCGCCAGCCGTCGTCGAACGTGATCAGGCACGAGGAGCTGGCGAACGGCTCACGGCGGGCCAGGCGCTCGCCGAACGCCTCGACCGACAGCGGGACGAATCGCCGCTTCAGCACGGCCATCTGCATCTCGAAGGTGGCCCGGCTGACGACCATGGCCGGATGCGAGCCGGCCTCGCGGCGCTCCTCGGGCGTCAGCACGCGGTGGTACATCAGGACGACGGCGCGCTTCCGCAGCGCGACCGCCTGCCAGATCTGCAGCACCCCGACCGCGTACAGCGCGTGCGACACGACGAGCTTGAGGCCGTAGCCGAGGCGAGCGCGCACCGGCACGCTCACGTGTCGCCTCCGCCGGCGCGCTCCATCCAGTCCACGGTGGCCTGGGCGAGCCGGTCGGCGCGGCCGCAGAACACCGGGACCTCCTTCCAGAACGGATCTTCGGTGACCCGGAGGAGCTGGCCGCTGCGGTAGTTCTTCTGGAGCGCGTCGAGCTCCTTGGACACCGGAGCCGCGTCCGAGACGTCGACCTGGGCGATGAGGCAGCGGCCGCCGAACGCCAGCGGGCCGCGGGCGAACGTGACCGAGGAGCACTGCGCGTACATCGCGTGCGACAGGTCGTAGCCGTCGACGTTGACGGCCTGGCCCTGCTCCATGAGCGTGACCAGTGCGGCGCGGTCCTGCCGGATCGCCTTGTAGGCGGCGAGCTGGGTCGACAGGTTGATGCGCAGCAGCTCCTGCATGTAGCGGCCGCCCTCCAGGATGGGCGCCCACAACGCGAGGTGGGTCACGTCGGGGGCGTCTTCGGCCACCAGCCCGGCGAAGGCGGCGCCGAACCGCACCCCGACCAGCGCGACCGTGTCCCGGCGCGTCGCGTCCCGCGCCTGCGCGATGGCCCGCCGGATGTCGTCGAGAGTCGTTTCGAGGCTGGCCTCGGCGAGCTCGCCGTCGCTGTCGCCGGTGCCGCCGTAGTCGAAGCGGAGGACGGGATAGCCCTGCGCCGCCATCGTCCGGGCGGCGGAGACCAGGACGCGGTGCGCCCACAGCTTTTCCTCGCCGAATGGCGGGCACAGCACGACCACCGGCCGGCTCGACGGCGCGTCGACCTCGTGGAGGACACCAAACAGGCTATGGGGAGCGGCGGGCCGACCGGCAAAGAAGAAGGGCGTCTCCTTCATGGAACTCGTCATTCGGGCGGTGTCCGATCCCACCGGGCACGCCTCCTGCGCGCCGCTGCGCGAGCCGCCCGCGCGACGGCCGCGTCAGGCCGCGTCCCATTATCGGGCCAAAGCTCATCGACCGGAAGGGCTGATCTGCCCGCGCAGGCTCCGGGAAACGGCTGGCGGGTAGCGGCCGTCCGCACCGGGATGCTAGCGTGTGCTACGACATGAACGATCGCGTCGCCCCCGCCGACGGTCTGGCCCCGGCCCCGTTCGTCCTCGCATCCGCGCCCGGGGCTGGGCGGCGCTGGTGGCGGTACCGTCGGCCGTCCCGGTTCGTGTCCGGCGTGCTGGTCGGCATCCTGGCGCTGCAGGGTTTCCGTGACGTCGTCAACGCCACGGAAGTGATCGACACCGCGCTGGGTCCGCTGCTGCCGATGGACACGCCGGGCCGCGGCGACGTCATCGTCGTGCTCGGCGCCGGCGTGAACAGCCGCTGCGTCCCGAACAACTACGCCATCCAGCGGCTGCTGCGGGCGGCCGAGGCGTACGCCGATGGACGGGCCCCACTGGTCCTCATCACCGGCGGACGGCCGCGCGGTGTGACGTGCTCGGTGGCTGGCGCCATGGCCGAGCTCGGCGTGCGGTTCGGCATCCCCGCCGATCGGATCCGTCTGGAGAACGCCGCCCGCAACACCTTCCAGAACGCCCTCTACTCGGATCCGATCCTGCGACGTCTCGGGGCCCGACGCCTCGTGCTGGTCACCGACCGGCTGCACATGAAGCGGGCGGAGGGCTGCTTCCGGGCGCTCGGCTACGAGACCGAGCGGTTCGCGGTGCATTCACCGGATTCGCATCCCGACAACATGTCCATGCTGGGGTTCGCCGGCCACGAAGCCGTCGCGCTCACCTACTACTGGCTGCGAGGACGGGTGACCATGGCAACCATCGTTCATGCGGCTGGCGCCGACGATCAGTCCTCGACCGCGGCCGCGGCGACCGGGCCGTCCGGCGCGACGCCTGCCCTGGCACATCCCGATGGCCCGCTCGTCGTGCTCGGCGCGTCCTACGCGGCCGGCTGGCATCCGGCGCTGCCGGGCGTCGCGGTCGTCAACATGGGGAAGACCGGCCAGCAGACCTTCGAGCTGACGGCGAGGTTCGCCGCCGACGTCGTCAGCCAGCAGCCGCGAGCGGTCGTGATCTGGGGCTTCGCCAACGACGTGTTTCGCGCCCCTCGCGCCGGCGTCGACGCAGCCGTGGCACGGGGCCGGCGCGAAGTCGAGGCGATGGTCGCGCGCCGCCCGGGCTGGCGGCATCGACCCCATCCTGGCCACCGAAGTGACGATCCGCGGACAAGCGTCGTGGTCGGAGTGGTTCGCGAGCTGGGTCGGGTGGGCGATGGGCAAGACGAGCTACGACGCCTACGTCAACGCCCACGTGCTGCGACACAACGCGTGGCTCCGCGACTACGCGCGCCGCGAGGGCCTGCTGCTGCTCGATTTCCAGACGCTCCTGTCGGACGCCACCGGCACCCGCCGCGCGGAATTCGCCCAGGAAGATGGCAGCCACATCCCGGCCGCGGGCTACGCCGCCATCGATCGATACGCGATCCCGATCCTGCAGGCGCACCTTGCGCGTTCGGCGACGCCGTCGGGTCGCTGAGCCTCGCCAGGATCGTCGGCTGCGACGAGCGGCGCGGTGGCACGTCGTGACACGCGATGACGCGGGCGTCGCCCGGCCCCAGCGCAAACAATGTTACCGTCTGTGGGGCGCCCGACGAGGTGGTCGCGCCCTGCCCCGAACCACATGTCGAACGAGATCGCGCCGCTTCGCACGCCCCTCCGCATCGCCCTGATCGGGACCGGCAAGATGGGCCTGCATCACCTCCAGGCCATGAAGCGGATCGGCGGCGCCACGGTGGTGGCGGTCGCGGATCCGACGGCCAACGCGGACGCCATCAACACGCTCGTGGGCTCGCCGGTCCAGGTGTTCGCCGACCCGGCGGCCATGCTCGACGCGGCGAAGCCCGATGTCGTGCACATCGTCACGCCGCCCGGGACCCACGCGGCGCTCGGCCGCCTGGCCCTGTCAGCCGGGGCGCACGTCTACATCGAGAAGCCGTTCACGCCGACCCGCGTCGAAGCCGCAGACCCTGCTCGACGACGCGGCCGGGCCGGCCTCAAGGTGTGTGCCGGACACCAGTGCCTGTTCGAGCGCCCGTCGCTGCTGGCCCTCGAGGCGCTCGCCTCGCTCGGGTCGCTGACGCACGTCGAGAGCGTATTCTCGTTCCGCAAGGTGCGCCGCAACATCACCCGGGTCGAGCAGGCCATGGACATCCTGCCGCACGCCGTCTATCCGCTGCTCGCGCAGCTGCGCTGGGACGGCGAGGCGGCCCCGCTCGAGATCAAGGGGCTCGACGTCCGGCCGAGCGGCGACGTCTACGCGCTGATCCGGATCGGCGATCGCACGGGCATCATCTGCGTGACGCTGACCGGCCGTCCCATCGAGCAGTACCAGCACCTGATGGGCAGCAACGGCTGGCTGCGCGCCGACTACATCACCGGCCAGCTGACGCGCATCGTCGGCGAGGGCACCGGCCCGGGCGCCCTGCTGGTGCCGTTCCGGCGCGGCTCGCAGACGGTCACCGGCGCCACCCGGGGGCTGTGGTCGATGCTCTTCGGCGGCCACTATTCCTACCCCGGCCTGCCGCCGCTCTTCGCCGCGTTCTACCACAGCATCGTCGACGGCCTGCCGTCGCCGGTCCCGCCGTCAGCGATTCTCGACACCGTCGAACTGTGCGAGCGCATCGGCCACGCGCTCGTCGACGTCGATCGCGCCGTCGAGACGCGGGCCGAACAGGCCGTGACCAGCGCGTCCATCGGCCTGCCCGCCGTCCGCCCGGCGCTCGGCACCGTGCTCGTGACGGGCGGCGGCGGCTTCCTCGGCCGGGCGGTCGTCGAGGAGCTCCGCCATGCCGGCTACGCCGTGCGCTCGCTGGGCCGACGCGTGCCGCCCTGGTCGGCGCGGATGCCGGGCATCGAGTACGCCGCCGCCGATCTGGCCCGGCCCCTGCCCGATGCGGTGCTCGCCGGCGTGACCGCCGTCGTCCACTGCGCCGCCGAGACCGCCGGCGGCAAGAGCGATCACGAGCGCAACTCGATCGCCGCCACGAAGCACGTCGTCGAAGCCGCCATCAAGGCCGGCGCCCAGGACGTGATCCACGTGAGCAGCGTCGCCGTGCTGGTGCCGGGGCACGGCCGGCCGATCTCCGAAGCGACGCCGATGGACTCCGGCCACCTGCGCCGCGGCCCGTACGTCTGGGGCAAGGCCGAATCCGAGCTGCTCGCCGTGCAGCTGGCCAACGACGCCGGGCTGCGGGTGAAGGTGATTCGCCTGGGCCCGCTCGTCGACTACGCGGAGTTCGAGCCGCCGGGCCGGCTCGGTCGCGACGCCGGCGCCGTGTTCGTCGCCGTCGGGCCGAAAAGCCGCGCGCTCAGCGTCTGCGACATCCACACCGCCGCCCGGGTGATCCGCAGCTATCTGCAGGCGCCGGATGCCGCCCCGCCGGTCGTCAACCTGGTGGAGTCACCGGCGCCGACGCGCCGCGACCTCGTCGACCGCCTGCGCCGGAGACAGCCGACGCAGCGCGTCCTGTGGATGCCGTCGTGGTTCCTGCGGCTCGCCTCGGGCCCCCTCAAGCTGATTCAGCGCTGGGGGATGGGATCGAAGGAGCCGCTCGATGTCGCCGCCGCTTTCTCCAGCGAGCGCTACGACACGACCCTGGCGGGCACGGTGATCGCGAGAGCCGGGGCCAGCTCCGTCGTCACGCCCGGCGCAACGCGGACCGACGACCGCGGCTAGGCGCGCGCGTCGTCCCGGACGCCGGACGGCTTCAGCGCGATTCGGCGGCGAGCGGCCGGCCTTCGACTTCCGCCAGGCGATCCACCAGCGTCCGGATCGGGACGCGGGGACCTTCCTCCGGCTGCCGGCGGATCAGCTGATCGTAGACCAGCTGTGACGACAGCACCCCGACCACCGCCATGTTGTCGCTGTTCGAGAACTGACCGCCCGCGGCCTTCGTCCGGCACTTGGCGACCAGTTGCTGGACCAGCGCCGGTGCGAAGAGCCCGGCTTCTCGTACCGCGCGATCGGACGCCACGTCGTCGATCCACCCGGCCCCCTCGCCGGCGAAGGCCAGCGCATCGGGGGCGCGGTACGGCTGCTTCGTTCGCGCCAGGATCGAGGCCGGCACCAGGTCCGCGGCCGCCTTCTTCAGCACGTGCTTCTCGTCGAGCACGTGCAGCTTGTAACTCGCCGGCAGCGAGTCGGCGAGGGCACACACGTTGCGGTCGAGGAAGGGGAAGCGGCCCTCGACCGAGTGGGCCATCAGCATCCGATCGCCCTGCGACGACAGCAGATAGCCCGACAGCAGCGTCCGGATCTCGATGTACTGATCCTGCGCCAGACGCGACCAGGACGGGAACGCGGCCGGCAGGCTGCCGAGGAAGGCGTCGCGCACGTCCGGCTCGCCGGCCGCCGGCCGACGGTCGGGCAGGACCAGCCGGCGCAGCGCCGCCGTCGACCGCCAGCGCGGATCGTGGCCGAAGCCCGGCTCGCGCCACGATCCGAGCTGCTGTCCGAAGAACTGCCGCGCCATCGCCCGCTGCGAGACCGGCGATCGCGCCAGGTAGGGATAGAGCCGATCGAGCAGCAGCGGGCGCCACGTCGACTGCGGCTCGCGGCCCCAGAAGCGGCGGACCTTGGCTTCGCGGAACAGGTCGTAGCCGGCGAACATCTCGTCCGCGCCCTCGCCGGTCAGGACGACCTTGATGCCGCTGTCCTGCACCAGCTTCGAGAGCAGGAACAGCGGCGCCGGCGCGGTCCGCAGGATCGGCCGCTCGGCGTGCCGGATGACGTCGGGGAAGGCACGCGCGATGTCGGCGCGCGACACCAGGACCTCGTGGTGATCGCTGCCGAGGTGCTGGACCATCTCGCGCTGGAAGCCGGTCTCGTCGTACTCGGCGTCGTCGAAGCGGAGCGAGAACGTCGAGAACTGCGCGCCCTTGGCGCGCAGGCCGAGCGCGGCCACGAGAGAACTGTCGAGGCCGCCGGAGAGATAGCTGCCGACCGGCACGTCGGCGCGCAGCATGCGCAGGCTGGTCGCCTGCTCGAGGGCCTCGCGAACCGCGACGACCGCATCCTCGCGCGTGCCTGTGAAGCCGGCCTGGGCGTCGCTCGGGTACGACGGCGTCCACGCCCACGACGTCCGCACGGTGCCGTTGTGGTACGTCCGGACCGCGCCGGGCTCGACCTCGGAGACGCCCTGGAACACGGTCCGCGGCGGGACCGGCCCCCAGAACGACAGGATCTGGTCCAGGCCGACCGCATCGAAGGCGCGGGGAATCGCCGCATCGGCGGCGAAGATGGCCTTCACTTCGCTCGCGAAATAGAGGCGGCCGCCGTGTTCGCAGACGTGGAGCGGGCGGACGCCGTACGGATCGCGCGCCAGGACCAGCTTGCGTGTGTCGGCATCCCAGAGCGCCACCGCCCACTGGCCGTTGAAGCGCCGGAAGGCCTCCTCGCCCCACTCCTCGTAGGCGTGGACGATGACCTCGGTGTCACACCGGGTCTTGAAGCGGTGGCCGCGGGCCTCGAGCTCGTCCTTCAACTCGAGGTAGTTGAAGATCTCGCCGTTGAAGACGATCCAGAGCCGGTCGGTCTCGTTCGACAGCGGCTGCTGGCCACTGAGCAGGTCGATGATCGAGAGCCGCGCGTGAGCGAAGCCGGTCCACCGATCGCGGTAGATCCCGAACTCGTCGGGGCCGCGATGCCGGATCGCGCCCGCCATCCTGCTCAGCGATTCGAGGTCGGGCGGCGCGACGTCGTCGTTCAGCGCCACATAGCCGGCGATCCCGCACATGCCGTCGATTGTACCGCAGCGCCGCCCGGCGGACCGAGCCGGGCCGCTCCGGGCCGCTCTCTGTCAGGACTTTTTGCGCAGTTCGGCCAGCTCTCGCTCGGCGTCGGCCCTCTCCGCGAAGGGCGTGCCGGTGGCCACGGCCGCCTCGAGTTCGCGTCGCGCGGCGTCGGGCTGGTCCAGCGCACGGTAGGCGCGCGCCAGTCGGTAGCGGTAGGCCGGCTGCTGCGGGTCGACCTCGACGGCGCGGCGCCAATGCGGCACGGCGAGGGCTGGCTGCCCTTGACGCATGAGGACGTCGGCCAGCGTATCGCTGACCTCCGGACGATCGGGGAGCTGCAGCAGCGCCTGCTTGGCCAGGTCCAGCGCGCGCGGCAGCTCACCGCGAGCGGCCAGCAGCCCGCTCAGGTTGTTGGCCGCCACCGCCGCCCGCGGGTTCAGCGCCAGGGCCTTCTCGTAGTGCTGCTCGGCCGCCGGGCCGCGATGCTGCACCTGCGCCAGCACGCCGAGCACGATGTGCGGGGTGGCCGCCTTCGGGTCGCGCGCGGCGACGGCGGTCAGCTCCTGTTCCGCTCGCGCCAGATCGCCGCGCCGCAGGTAGAGGCTGGCGAGCAGGCCGTAGGCGTCGATCGCATCGGCGTTCTCGGTGACGGCCCGTCGAAGGGCCGTCTCGGCGCCGGCCGCATCGCCCTTGGCGATCAGGAGTCGCCCGAGCAGCACCCACACCCGCGCGTCCTTGGGACGCGCCGTGGCCGCCTGCCGCACCCGTGCGAGGGCGGCATCGCGCTGCCCGGCCGCGAACTCCAGTTCGGTCAGGCCGGTGAGGGCCGGGACGCTGGCCGGGTCGAGCGCCAGGGCCCGCATGAACGCCGCGCGCGCGGGTGCGGCCTGACGCATCGCCTGTCGCACCCGTCCGAGCTGGACGTGCGCCAGGGCGAGATCGGGCTGCGCCGCCACCGCCGCGGTCAGCTCGCGCTCGGCGTCGGCGAAGCGTCGCTCGTTGGCGTAGGCCTCCGCCAGGACCAGGCGGGCCAACACGCCGCCGCCGGCCGTGACGGCCGCGCCCGCCGTCGTCAACGCGGCCGCCGACCGCCCCAGCGCCAGCTGACGCGCGCCAGCGCGATCTGCGCGGCGATGGCGCGGGGTTGATCTCGAGGACGCGGCTGAAGTCGCCGGCCGCGTCGTCGAGGGCGGCGCGGGTGGCGTGCAGGCGTCCGCGCGCGTACCAAGCGCACCCAGGTGTCGGGGATTGGCCTCGAGCGCCCGGTCGAGCGTCTCGAGGGCCGGCTCCCACTGCCCCTGGGCCGCCAAGGCGCTCGCCCGCACGACCGAGGCATCGATCGCGTTCGGCTCGCGGGCGATGACCTCGTCGGCGAGCGCCTGGGCCCGCGCCGGCTCGCCGCCGGACAACGCCATCGAGGCGAGGATGGTGCGAGCGGTCACCCAGGCACCGGGCATCTGCTCGACGGCCGTCAGTGTCCGGGTCGCGTCCTCGCGACGTCCGATCGTGAGGTAGTACGACGCCAGCTCCAGCTTGGGCACTGGCGACGACGACGCGTCGGCGCGGCGCTTCAGGTACGGCTCCGCCGCCGGCGCCCGGCCGGTCGTCACGTAGAACAGCCCGAGGCCCTTGAGCGCCAGCGGATGCCCGGGCTCGGCGGCAAGAGCGGCCTGGAACTCGGCTTCGGTGTCGGCGAGCCGGCCGGCGGACCACAGAAAATGCGCCAGCGCGAGGTGCGGCGTGGCGCTCTTCGGCGCCGCCGCAATCGCCTGGCGGAACGCCGCTTCGGCGGGCCCGGGCTCGGCCTTCGCGGCCAGCACGGTGCCGAGATTGGTGAGGACGGCGGAGGTCGGCTCGAGTGTCAGTGCGTGCTGCAGCTCGGACAGCGCACCGTCGAAATCGGCCAGGCCGGCCAGGACGTTGCCGCGCAGCACCAGCGCGTCGACCCGATTGGGTTCGATGGCCAGCGCCTTCTCGGCGCGGGCCCGCGCTTCCGGCAGACGGCCGGCCAGCAGCAGCATCGAGCCGGCCCGGGTCTGCACCTCGGCGTTCGCCGGCATGAGCGTGGCCGCCCGCTCCATCGCCCCGAGCGCCGCCTCCTGGCTGCCGCTGCGGAGCAGCGCCTCGGCCAGGCGCACCTCGGCTTCGGCCAGCGTCGGATCGCCCTTGACGGCGCTCCGGAACTCGATCGCCGCCTCGCGGTACTTGCCCTCGGCGGCGTAGGCCTTGCCGGCATCGAGATGGGCCTGCGGGCTCTTGCCGCACGCCGCGAGGGTCAGGCCGGCGGCCACGAGCGCGGCGCGCGCCCACCAGTGGCGCGTCACCGCGGCCCCTCGCGCGTCGCCAGCAGCGCGACGAGTTTCTCGACGCTCGCCTCGATGGACTCCGTCGAGGTGTCGATCACCAGGTCGGCGTCCTCGGGGGCCTCGTAGGGCGCCGAGACGCCGGGAAAGTCGCCGAGCTCGCCGGCGTCGGCCCGGGTGTAGACGCCGCGCGCGTCGCGGCTGCGGCACACGGCGAGCGGCGTCGCGACGTGGATCAGCAGGAAACGATCCCGCCCCACCGCCTCGCGCGCCTTGCTTCGCACGCCGGCGTCCGGCGCCATCAGGGCGCACAAGCGCGATGAGGCCGGCGTCGTTCAGCAGCCGGGCGACGTCGGCGGCTCGGCGCAGGTTCTCGGATCGATCGGCGTAGGTGAAGCCGAGGTCGCGGCTGATCGTCTGCCGCATCTGCGTGCCGTCGACGACGGCGACGGCGCGGCCGGCGTCGAACAGGCGCCGCTCGAGGGCGTAGGCCAGCGTCGACTTCCCGGCCGCCTCGTAGCCGGTGAACAGCACCGTCACCGGCTGCTGGCCGAAGCGCGCGGCGCGCTCGGCCGCGCTGACCGCCGTCGGCGCCGCTTCGCGCGCCGCCGTCGCGCGTGTCGCCGTCCCAGGCGCTCGGCGCGCGATCGTCGGCGAGGCGGCGATCGAGGACCATGCCGGCGCCGACCGTCCGGTTCGTCAGCCGGTCGATGACGATGAACGCGCCCGTGGTGCGGTTGCGCGCGATACGGGTCGAACGCGATCGGCCGGCTCAGCGTGATCGTGCAGCGGCCGACTTCGTTCATCGCCAGGCCGGTCGCCTCCTCGCGGCGCAGCGTGTTGACGTCGACGCGGTAGTGCAGCGCGGCTGACCGTCCCGCTGACCAGGTTGGTGGCCTGCTTGACCAGGTACTGCTTGCCCGGGCGCCATCGGCTCCTCGGTCATCCACACGAGCATCGCCTCGAAGTGGCGATCGACGCGCGGCACGTTGTTCGGGTGGCACCAGCATGTCGCCGCGGCTGACGTCGATCTCGTCCTCGAGCGTGACGGTGACCGCCAGCGGCGGGAACGCCTCGGGCACGGTCGCCGTCGTAGGTGACGAGCGACTTGACCCGGCTCCGCTGGTCCGACGGCAGCGACCATGATCTCGTCGCCGTCGCGGACGATGCCGGAGGCGATGGTGCCGCAGAAGCCGCGGAAGTCGAGGTTCGGGCCGGTTGACGTACTGCACCGGGAAGCGCAGGTCGATCAGGTTGCGATCGGAGGCGATGTGCACCGTCTCGAGCAGGTGCAGCAGCGTCTCGCCCTGGTACCAGGGCATGTGCGTGCTCGGCTCGACGACGTTGTCGCCCTTCAGCGCCGAGATCGGCATGAAGTGCAGGTCGCCCATCTCGAGCTGCGTGGCGAAGTCGATGTAGTCGCGCTTGATCTCGCTCGAAGACCTCCTCGCGACCAGTCGACGAGGTCCATCTTGTTGACGGCGACGACGACGTGCTTGATGCCGAGCAGCGAGACGATGAAGCTGTGGCGCCGCGTCTGCTGCATGCACGCCGTGGCGGGCGTCGATCAGGATGATCGCCAGGTCGCAGGTCGAGGCGCCGGTCGCCATGTTGCGCGTGTACTGCTCGTGGCCCGGGCAGTCGGCGATGATGAACTTGCGCCGGCTGGTCGAGAAGTAGCGGTAGGCGACGTCGATCGTGATGCCCTGCTCGCGCTCGGCCTTGAGGCCGTCGATCGAGCAGCGAGAGATCGACCTCGCCGCCGGTCGAGCCCTTGCGTTGCGCTGTCGCGGCGCGACGGCGGCCAGCTGGTCCTCGTAGATCAGCTGCGAGTCGTAGCAGCAGCCGGCCGATGAGCGTGCTCTTGCCGTCGTCGACGGTGCCGCAGGTCAGGAAGCGCAGCAGCTCCTTGTGCTCGTGCTGCGCGAGGTAGGCGTCGATGTCGGGGCGATCAGTTCGACTCGGCGTCGCGACCATCAGAAGTACCCCTCCTTCTTCTTCTCTTCCATCGAGCCGGCCTCGTCGTGGTCGATGACGCGGCCCTGGCGCTCGCGAGCGTGGTCGCGAGCAGCATCTCCTGGATGATCTCGGGCAGCGTCGTCGCCGTCGACTCGATCGCGCCGGAGAGCGGGTAGCAGCCGAGCGTGCGGAAGCGGACCATCTTCATGCTGCGGCTTCTCGCCGGGCTCGCAGCGGCAGGCGGTCGTCGTCGACCATGATCAGCGTGCCGTCGCGCTCGACGACCGGCCGCGGCTGGCGAAGTACAGCGGCACGATCGGGATGTTCTCCAGGTGGACGTACTGCCAGACGTCGAGCTCGGTCCAGTTCGACAGCGGGAAGACGCGGATGCTCTCGCCCTTGTTGACCTGGCCGTTGTAGAGGTTCCACAGCTCGGGCCGCTGGTTCTTCGGGTCCCACTGCGTGGAACTGGTCGCGGAACGAGTAGACGCGCTCCTTGGCGCGCGACTTCTCCTCGTCGCGGCGCGCGCCGCCGAACGCGGCGTCGAACTTGCCAGCGTCGAGCGCCTGCTTGCAGCGCCTGCGGTCTTCATGACGTCCGTGTAGCTTCTGGCTGCCGTGCGTCGATCGGGTTGATGCCCTGCGTCGACGCCCTCCTGGTTGGTGTGGACGATCAGCTCGAGGCCGTGCTCCTTCGCGAACGCGTCGCGGAACGCGATCATCTCCGGAACTTCCACGTGCGTGTCGACGTGCAGGCAGCGGGAACGGCAGCGGCGCCGGGATAGAACGCCTTCTGCGCGAGGCGGAGCATGACCGACCGAGTCCTTGCCGATCGAGTAGAGCATCACCGGGTTCTCGAACTCGGCCGCCACCTCGCGGATGATGTGGATGCTCTCGGCCTCGAGCTGCCGGAGGTGGGTGAGGCTGTAGGTACTCATCAGAACGGATCGAACAGGGGCAGAGGGCGCCGGCGACCGCCACCGGATCGGGCTGCAATACGCGCCCGGATCGGGCCGGCACAGGCACAGAGCCCACGACATTCCGATGTAATAATACAGGCTCCGTCTCGGCCGTCCGGCCCAGCCTGCGCCTCCCGACCTATCGCATCCCATGGCTCCGTCCCAGACCGACCCCGGCCACGACGGTGTCCCGGGCAGGCCCGCGATCGAGTCGCGGTGGGCGGACGCCGCCACGGCCGGCGAGCTGCCGCGCGCGCTGATCGACTGGCCGTCGCACGTCCTGACCGGCGAATCAGGCGGCGATGCTCCTGCGCCTCGCCGACGGCGTCTACACGCCGCTGGCCGGCTTCATGACCGCGGCCGAGGCGGCCGAGCTCGCGGCCGCGCAGACGCTGGACGGCGTGCGCTGGTTTCCGGTGCCGGTGATCCTCGACGTCCCGCCGGCCACCGCCGAGCGGCTGGCGACCGGCGGCCCGCTCGTGCTGCGCGAGGCCGAAGGGCCGGGCGGTCGCGGTGCTGCGCGACGGCGAGGCGTGGCAGGAGGCCGACGGCTGGCGGGTCGGCGGCGCCATCGTCGGGCTGCAGGCGCCGCCCGTCTACGATCTCGCCGACCTGCGCCTCTCCCCGACCGAGGTGCGCGACGAGATCGCCACGCGCGGCTGGGCCGCGGCGATCGCGGTGCCGGTCGATCGCGCCGCTCCACCGCGCCGACGTCGCGGCGCTCGCAGCAGCCTCGCGGCGGCGCACGACGCCGGCCTCGTCGATCCTGGCCGCCGTGCCGGCCGCGACCGTGGCCGATCGCGACCGCTACGCGCGGCTGCGCGCGCTGCGCGCCGCCGTCGCCGCACCTGGGCCCCGGCCGCGGCCTGCTCGTCCTCGACACGCGGCCGGAGGCCGAAGGGCCGCCCGGTTCGGCGATCGACGCGGTGCTTGCGCGCGCCTTTGGTTGCGGCACGCGTCGTCGCCTGGGACGCCGCGTGGCGCCGCGCTGGCGGAGGCGAGCGGCGCGAACCGGCGTCGCCATCGAGCGTCTCGCCCCGGCGCCGGCCGCGCCGGCGGACGACGAGCGCTGGCGAGCCGGGACGCGTGGACGTTCCCCGAGGTCGCCGCCGAGCTCGAATCGCCAGGCGCCGCCGTCCTGGGCCGCGCGGCGTCACCGTGTTCTTCACCGGCCTGTCCGGCTCCGGCAAGTCGACGATCGCCAACGCGCTGCGCGTCCGGCTGCTCGAGGACGGCCGCCGGACGGTCACGCTGCTCGACGGCGATCTCGGTGCGCACGCACCTCTCGTCGGAGCTGGGCTTCTCGCGCGAGCACCGGACGCTGAACGTCCGGCGCATCGCCTTCGTCGCCGCCGAGATCACGCGGCACGGCGGCGTCGCGATCTGCGCGCCGATCGCGCCCTACACGGCGCTCCGCCGCGACGCGCGGGCGCTCGTCGAGGCGGCCGGTCTGTTCCTGCTGGTCTACGTCGCGACGCCGCTCGCGGTCTGCGAGGCGCGCGACGTGAAGGGGCTGTATCAGCGGGCCCGGGCCGGCACGCTGCCGGAGTTCACCGGCATCTCCGATCCGTACGACGTGCCGGACGATGCCGACGTCACGATCGACACGAGCCAGGTGTCGGTCGTCGCAGGCCGTCGATCTGCTGATGGCGCGCGCTCGAGGCGCGCGGCCTGCTCAGGCCGACGATCGGCTGAGCGCCGGCGGCACCAGTCGCGGGCCGGCCGCGGCGGGTGGGAGCCGGCGCCGACTCCTCGTGATCCGCCTTGGTGTGCTGCACCGTCAGGCCGTTGGTCGTCAGCGATGCGGACCGCGTAGGTGATCGGCATCGGCTCGAGGATGGCCTTGACCGCCGCCAGCACCATCGGCGCGTAGCGATCCTCGTCCTCGGGCGTCAGCGTCGATACGAAGTGAATGTCCATGACCGATCGAGCTCCGGGTCCGGGCGCTGTCAGGCCGCGTCTCGCTCGGCGTGGCGTCCGCGCCGTCAAGTGCAAGGCGCGTTCCGTTCCGCGGCCGACTCACGCCCAGGCCGCGATCTGCCGATTCCTGGTCGTCCCGCGCACGGTGCGCGCCGGCGAGCCGTAAGAAAGTCCCGCGACGGCGCGCCTTTTGGGTAGAGTTGGTCTGACCCGATGTCCATCGCCGATGCCCAGGCTGTCCCCACGCTCGTCGGTTCCAGCGCGGCCACGCATGCCCTCGACGGCGACATCACCGCAGCCAGCCGGTCGGACGCCAAGGTCCTGATCACCGGCGAGAGCGGCGTCGGCAAGGACGTCGCCGCCCGGCTGATCCACGCGCGCGGGGCCCGGGCCCGGCAGACCCTCGTCACCATCAACTGCGCCGGCCTGCCCGACTCGCTGCTCGAGACCGAGCTGTTCGGCCACGTCAAGGGCAGCTTCACCGACGCCCACCGCGATCGGCCGGGCCTGCTGCAGGTCGCCAACCGCGGCACCATCTTCCTCGACGAGGTCGGCGAGATGTCGCTGCGGATGCAGGCCCTCCTGCTCCGCTTCCTCGAGACCGGCGAGATCCAGCCGGTCGGGCGCCGATCGGCACATCACCCGCGTCGACGTCCGGGTCATCTGCGCGACCCATCGCGACCTGCGGCAGCGCGTCCGCGAAGGGACGTTCCGCGAGGACCTCTACTACCGGCTCAACGTCATCCACATCCACATCCTGCCGCATCCGCGAGCGGCGGGAGGACGTGCGCGATCTCATCCAGCACTTCTTCACGCACTTCGCCGCGCACCACGTGGCGACGCACCCGGTGCCGACGCCGGAAGCACTCACGCTCCTGCTCGACTACGACTGGCCGGGCAACGTGCGTGAGCTTCGCAACGTGCTCGAGCGCGTCGTGCTGCGGCGTCTCGAAGTGGTCACGCCGGACGACCTGCCGAAGGACCTGCGCCTCGGTCCGATCGGACCGACCGTGGTGCTCGGCGACGTCGCCGGCGAGGAGACGCGCGCCGGACTGACGCGCCGCCTGCTGGGACGGATGGTGGTGCGGGGCGAGTCGTTCTGGGACGTGGTCTACGCGCCGTTCCTGGCGCACGACCTGACCCGGCAGCAGCTGCGCGACATCATCCAGGCCGGCCTCGATCAGTGCCAGGGCCGCTACAACGCGCTGGCCGAGCTGTTCAACATGCCGAAGCGCGACCACCGGCGCTTTCTCGGCGCGCTGAAGAAGTACGACTGCCTGGTGTCGGCGCCGGTCGGGCCCGATCCGGACGCCGAGGCCGACGACCGGCCAGCGGCCGACCACTGACCGCGGCCCCCCGATCACCAACGACCGAGCGACGCGGAGGGCGACCGCGGCGGGTCGCGGGGTCGCGTCAGTTCAGGGCGGTGCCAGCCTCGTTCGTTCCGCTGGTCCAGAGCGCGCCCTGGTAGTTCCAGTAGATGGAGCGCTCGACCGCGATCGGCTGCGTCGAGTCGACGACGACGCCAAAGCGCTCGGTCCCGGTCATCCCCACGCGACGACGCCGCCACCGTCTGGCGCGAGCCGGCCGGCACGCTGCGCGTGACGACGATCGGGGCGCCGCTTTCGCGGTAGAACGTCACCGTCGCGGTGGCGGCGGTGCTCCCGGGATTGGCCAGCAGGACATACGTGCTGGCGCCATCGGCGCCGCCGATTTCGCCCTCGGCCAGACCCCAGCGGGTGCGCAGCGAGGTGATGCCGACGCTGTTGTGCGCGCCGTACCAGGGGCCGGGCACGCCGGGCCAGTACATCGAGCGTTCGACGATGATGTTGCCGGTGGCGTTGATCGAGCACGACACGTCGGTCGAGCCCAGCCCGGGCAGGCTGTCGACCGGGATGGTGGTGCGGCTCGTCGCCGGCAGCGTCCGCGTCTCCGTCCGGGCCACGCCCGACGGCGTCAGGTAGCGGATCGTCGCATTCACCGGCGTCGCGTTCGGGTTGCTGATCAGCACGAACATCTCGAACCAGGCGCCGGTGCTGCCCTCGGCCAGGAACCAGTCGCGGGCGCCGACCGGCACCGCCGCCGAGGCGTGCCCGCCTTCGAAGGCGCCGTGCGGGCCGCGGAAGTACATCGCGCGCTCGACGAGGATCGGCTGCGGCGCGGTCACCGTGGTGGCGAACGAGCGCGACGCCAGCCCGGGAACCTGGTTCGTCCAGACGGTGTACCGCGCGTTGCCGCTCAACGCGTACTGCCGGCGGACCACGCCGCCGCCATCGAGGAGGAAGTCGACCGTCGCCACCGTCGGCGTCGCCGAGGGGTTGGCGAGCAGCACGTAGGTGTCGAAGTAGCCGGCGTTGCCTTCGGCGAGGTACCAGGTCGTCGAGGGCGCCCGCAGCGCCTTCGCGCCGGAGGCGCCGTCGGCGCCATTGAGGCGCCAGCGCATCGTCCGCTCGCTCACCACGCTGGTCGGGGCGGAGACGACGGCGGCGAACGACGCGCCGTTCAGCTCGGGGACGTCGGCCCCCGAAATGGTCATCCGGCGGCCGGCGCCGACGGAGTAGCTGCGGGTGATCGGCGTCGCGCCTTCCCGCAGGTACGACACGTTCAACCAGGTCTCGCTCGCCGCCGTGTTCAGCACCGCCACGCGGTAGTCGAAGAAGCCCGACGCGCCTTCGGCGTAGTAGGTCTGGGCCGAACCCGCCGGAGGCGCCGGCACGGCCGCCGATGGCCACGCCGTTCACTTCGCTCGACGGGGCACTGAGACTGCCGGTGCTGCCGACGGCTCGCACCACGACGTAGTAGCGCGTCCCCGCGGTCAGGTTCTCGAGGCGGGCGCGGGTGACGCTCCCGCTGACGCGCACGTTCGACGCGGCCGCGCCGGACGCCGTCCCGTAGGACACCACGTAGGCGGAGATGGTGGGGTCGCTGGTGGCGTCCCACGCGAGCGTGAGTCCGGCCGCCGACGCGACCTGTGCGCCAGCCAGCCAGCACAGCGCTGCGGCGGTCACACGAGTCAGGGTGGCGCTGCCAGGGCGTCTTACAGTGCCACATCATTACATTCCTGCAAGTCGCACGTTTTGGATTGGCTGACTATTCGTCCGGCCGAGAGGTGCGGCGCGACAGGTGGACGGAATGCAAACAGACGACCAGTTTTGTCTTGACGCAATTCTGGCCGCAATCGGCGATTTCCCGGCGATTCCACGCGCTCTTCACGTCCGAGAACTTGCAGGAATGTAATCGAAAGGATCCGGCGGGTTGGAATTTCGTGCGCACTGGCTGCCAAAAATACACGATCTGGTGCACGTGGCTGCACACCAGCCCCGGTATTCTTGACTTGCCCTCTGCTTTGCGGGGAACGTAGACGGCCGGCGTCCGGGACCGGCAGGAGCGGAAGAACAGCGTGCTGAAAGGGATCATCCTCGCGGGCGGCAGCGGCACCCGCCTCTACCCCGTCACCAAGGGCGTCTGCAAGCAGCTGGTCCCCGTCTACAACAAGCCGATGGTCTACTACCCGCTGGCCACGCTGATGCTGGCGGGCATCCAGGACATCCTGATCATCACCACCCCGGAGGACCAGGACAGCTTCAGGCGGCTGCTCGGCACCGGCGCCGACCTCGGGCTACGCCTGAGCTATACGGTGCAACCCAGTCCGGACGGCCTGGCCCAGGCCTTCGTCCTCGGCCGCGACTTCATCGGGCACGATCGCGTCGCGCTCGCCCTCGGCGACAACATCTTCTTCGGCCACGGCTTTCCCGACGTGCTGCGGGCGGCCAGCGAGCGCGTCGAGGGCGCCACCGTGTTCGGCTATGCCGTCCGCGATCCGGAGCGCTATGGCGTCGTCGAGTTCGACGCCGGCGGCCGGGCGGTCAGCCTCGAGGAGAAGCCGGCGCACCCCAAGTCGCACCACGCGGTGACGGGTCTCTACTTCTACGACAATCACGTCGTCGACATCGCCGCGACGCTCCGCCCGTCGCCGCGCGGCGAGCTGGAGATCACCGACGTCAACCGCTGCTACCTCGAGGCCGGCGCGCTCGATCGTCGAGCGCCTCGGGCCGCGGCGTCGCGTGGCTCGACACCGGCACGCACGAATCCCTGCTCCAGGCGTCGCAGTTCGTGCAGACGATCGAGGAGCGGCAGGGCCTGATGATCTGCTGCGTCGAGGAAATCGCCTATCGCATGGGCTACATCGGCGCCGAGGACGTCGCCCGGATCGCCCACCCGATGCGTCGCAACTCGTACGGGCGAATACCTGCTGCGCATGCTCGAGCAGGAGTCCGCCGAGGGGAACCGGGCCGGGGCGCGGGCATGACGGTCACGCCGACCGACACCCTGCCCGAGGTGCTCGTCGTCGATCCGCGGGTCTTCCGCGACGATCGCGGGCTTCTTCGTCGAGACCTACCACGCGCCGCGCTACCGGGCGGCCGGCATCGACGCCACCTTCGTCCAGGACAATCATTCGCGGTCCGTCCGCGGCACGCTGCGCGGCCTGCACTGGCAGGTGGCTCCCGCGTCCGCAGGCGAAGCTGATTCGGGTCCTCGACGGCGAGATCCTCGACGTGGCGGTCGACATCCGCGATGGCTCGCCGACGTTCGGCCGGTGGGTAGCGGTGCCGCTGTCGGCCGAGAACTTCCGGCAGCTCTTCGTCCCGGTCGGCTTCGCGCACGGCTTCCTCGTCACCAGCGACGTCCGCCGACATCGAATACAAGTGCTCCGACGTCTACGATCCGGCGGCGGAGCGCGGCCTGATGTGGAACGACCCGGCGATCGGCATCGACTGGCCGGTGACCGACCCCCTCCTGTCCGCCCGGGATCGGGCCCACCCGCCCCTGCCGCGCTGCGCGTGTGACGCGCCGGCTGGGCCGGAACCAGCCGACGCCGCTCCCGCGGCTATAATCCCGCCAGCGTGGTTGCCGTCGGCGACGTCCTCGGCGCGGCGCGCATCCTCGTCATCGACGACGAGCCGGCCAACGTCCGCATGCTCGACCGGCTGCTGACCACCTCCGGCTGCCGCCACGTCACGACGCTCACCGACCCGCGCGAGGTCATCGGCCAGATGCCGATCGCGCGGCCCGACCTGATCATCCTCGACCTGCACATGCCGCACCTCGACGGCTTCGAGGTGATGCAGGCGCTGCGGCCGCTGCTTGTCGGTCGAGCGCTACCTGCCGATGCTGATCATCACCGCCGACGACGCGCCGCCGGTGAAGCAGCGGGCCCTGGCGATGGGCGCCCGCGACTTCCTCGCCAAGCCGTTCGACAGCGTCGAAGCGCTGCTGCGCATCCGCAACCTGCTGGTGACGCGGCAGCTCTACGCCCAGCTCGAGCGCGAGCAGCAGCGGCTCGAGCAGGCGGTCGAGGAACGCACCCGCGCGCTGGCCAGCACGCACATCGAGATCGTCTACCGCCTGGCCCGCGCCGCCGAGTACCGCGACGACAACACCGGCGAGCACACCCGCCGGGTGGGCCGCCTGTCCGGCGAGCTGGCGCGGATGCTGGGCCTGTCCGATGGCGACGCCGCGATGATCGAGCGGGCCGCGCCGCTGCACGACGTCGGCAAGGTCGGCGTGCCCGACGCCATCCTGCTCAAGCCGTCGAAGCTCGCCGCCGGCGAGCTGGACATCATCCGCACCCACCCGGCCATGGGCGCCCGCATCCTGTCCGGCAGCCGGGTCCCGCTGCTGCGCATGGCCGAGGAGATTGCCCACGCGCACCACGAGCGCTGGGACGGGAGCGGCTATCCGCACGGCCGATCCGGCGAGGGCATCCCGCTCGCCGGCCGCATCGTGGCGCTGGCCGACGCCTTCGACGCGATGACCCACGACCGCCCTTACAAGCAGGGCATCTCACCCGAGCGGGCGCGCGAGATCGTCGAGAGCGAGCGCGGCCGGCACTTCGATCCGCAGGTGGTCGACGCCTTCGGCCGCGTCTTTCCCAACCTGCCGGCGGCGCTGGCGTAAGGGCGTCAAGGCCGACCAAGGAACCAAGGGACCAAGGGCCTCGGTTGGTTGCTAGCCTGGTCGCCTTGGTTCCTTGGTTGCTTGGTCCCTTGGCTACGTGTCCCCCTCCGCTTCCGCCGCCGTCCACAGCCACGCCGCACCGCGGACGCCGCTCGAATCGCCGTGCTGCGCCGGCACCAGCCGCGTGTCCACGCGATCGCTGAACACCCATGCCGGCCAGCGGGCCGGCACGTTGGTGTAGAGCCGCGACAGGTTGGACAGTCCGCCGCCGAGGACGATGACGTGCGGGTCGAGCACGTTGATGATCGAGGCGAGACCGCGAGCCAGCCGATCCTCGTAGCGGACGATGATCGACTCGGCCAGCGCGTCGCCGGCCGCCGCCATCGCGGCGATCGCGGCCGCGTCCGGCCGCCGGCCGTCGCCGGCCGCCAGGCCGGCCTCGGCGGCGTACTCCCGGGCGACCGCCGGGCCCGACAGGAACGTCTCGACGCAGCCGAACCGGCCGCAGTAGCAGGCCGGGCCGGGCCGCTCCTCGTCGCGCGGCCACGGCAGCGGGTTGTGGCCCCACTCGCCGGCGATGGCGTTCGGGCCGGAGACGAGGCGTTGGTGCACCACCACGCCACCACCGGTTCCGGTGCCGATGATCACGCCGAACACGGTCGGCGCGCCCGCCGCGGCGCCGTCGGCGGCTTCCGACAGCGCGAAGCAGTCGGCGTCGTTGGCCACGCGGACCACGCCGGCCCAGGGCGGCGCTGATGTCGGCGCTGAAGCGGCGGCCGTTCAGCCACGTCGAGTTGGCGTTCTTGACGAGGCCGGTCGCCGGCGAGATCGCGCCGGGCATGCCGACGCCGACGGTGCACCGGCTGGCGACGTCGCGCTCGAGCCGCGTCACCAGCGCCGCGACGGCCGCGACGGTCTCCTCGTAGCGATCGCGCGGTGTCGCCACCCGCTCCCGCGCCAGGAGCGCGCCGGCGGCGTCGATCGCCACCCCCTCGATCTTCGTCCCGCCCAGGTCGATGCCGATCCGCTGCGTCATGCCGCATGATAATAAAGGCCGAGCCGCGCGAACGCGTGGCTCCGCGCCCACGCCGAGGGCGCGGCCGCCAACCAGCACATGCCACGCTACAAGCTGACCATCGAGTACGCCGGCACGCGCTACAGCGGCTGGCAGATCCAGACCAACGCGCGCACCATCCAGGGCGAGCTGGTCAAGGCCGTGCGCGAAGCCACCGGCCGCGATCGCTTCGAGGTCTACGGCGCCGGACGCACCGACGCCGGCGTCCACGCGATCGCCCAGGTCGCGCATCTCGACGTGGGTACGTCGCTGCCGCCGGCGACGCTGCTCGCCCGCATCAACGAGTCGCTGCCGGCCGACATCCACGTCCGCCGGGTCGAGATCGCGTCGCATCGGTTCCACGCCCGGCACGACGCGACGGCGCGCGGCTACCTGTACCAGATCGCCCGGCGGCGCACCGCGTTCGCCAAGCCCTTCGTCTGGTGGGTGCGGGACCCCCTCGACGTCGCGCGGATGCGCAGCGGCGCCGCCGCCTTCGCCGGCCTGCAGGACTTCGCGTCGTTCACCGACGACGATCCCGAGGACAAGTCGACGACGGTGGCCATCGAAGGCGTGACCGTCGAGGAAGCGGGCGGCCTCGTGCTGGTGCGCGTCGTCGGGTCGCACTTCCTGTGGAAGATGGTGCGGCGGATGGTCGGCCTGCTCGTCGGCGTCGGCACCGGCGAGATCGATCGCCGGGAGATCGGCCGCGCGCTGACGTCGCCGTCGTCGCTGCCGGCGACCCTCACCGCACCGCCGTCCGGCCTGTTCCTGGAGTTCGTCAGCTACGGCGAGGCGCGGCCGGTCGGGGCCCAGCCGTTCGCCATCGATTGAGCGGCCGCATGCGCGCGACAGCCGCCTGCCCCGCCGCCGCCACTCCCGCCGCCGCGCACCGTCGCGGACTTCTCCGACCTGCTCCCGCCGGGCGCCGACGGCGTCGTCCTCTTCGACGGCTACTGTCACCTGTGCGATCGGTCGGTCCAGTTCGTCCTCGATCACGATCGGCACCGCGTCTTCCGCTTCGCGGCGTCGCAGACGCCCGGCGCCAGGCCCTTCCTCGAGCGCTGCGGACTCGGGTCGGCGCCCGGCACCATCGTCTTCATCGAGCGCGACGGCTGGTCGGTACGCTCGACCGCGGCGATCCGCATGGCGCGGCGCCTCGGCCTGCCCTGGTCGCTGGCGGCCGTCGCGCTGGTCGTGCCGGCCTCGATCCGCGACGTCGGCTACCGCGTCATCGCCCGCTACCGCCTGCGCTGGTTCGGCCGGCGCGACACGTGCCGCATCCCGACGCCGGAAGAAGCCGGCCAGTTCCTCTGATCATCCGTTTCGTTTGCCGCCGCCATCCCGAATGTCCACGATCCTCGCCGCTCTGATGACCGCCCCGCACGCGCCGATCGAGGTGCGAGAGGTGCCCCGACCCGAGCTGGTGCCCGGCAGTGCGCTGCTGGAGACGATCTACTCGGAGGTCTGCGGCACCGACGTCCACCTCTGGCACGGACGCCTCGCCGGGGTGCCCTATCCGATCATCCCGGGTCACGTCTCGGTCGGACGCCTCGCCGAGGCGCATGGCCCGCTCGTCGGCATCGACGGCGTCCGCCTGCGCGACGGCGACCCGGTCGTCTTCTTCGACGTCCACCGCACCTGCGGCCGCTGCTACGCCTGCACCGTCGCGCGGACGCCGACGCGCTGTCCGTCGCGTCGCGTCTACGGCATCACCGATCCGGCCGCCGAGGGCCTGCTCGGCGGCTGGGCGCAGGCGATCTACCTCGAGCCGGGTGTCGCCGTCGCCAAGCTGCCGGACGGCGTGTCGCCGGAGGCCTACATCGGCGGCGGCTGCGGCCTCCTGACGGCCGTGCACGCCGTCGAACGGGCCGGCGTCGGTCCGGGTTCGCGCGTCCTCGTCCAGGGCGTCGGCGCCGTCGGGCTCAGCATCGTCGCCCTCGCCCGCATCGCCGGCGCGCACTGGGTCGGCGCGGTCGGCGATCCCGCCGATCGCCGGTCGCTGGCCACCGCGATGGGGGCCGACGTCGTCTATCCCGCTGACGGAACTGCCCGACGACCGGCGCGACGCGATCCGCGCCGCCACCGGCGGGCGCGGGCCGGACATCGTCATCGAAGCGGCCGGCTCGGCGCGCGCCGTTCGAAGAAGGGCTCGAGATCGTGCGCGACGGCGGCGTCTACGTGATCGCCGGGCACTACACCGACGTCGGCTCGAGCACGATCAGCGCGCACCGCCACATCAACCGCAAGCATCTGGATCTGCGCGGCTGCTGGGGCAGCGAGGTGCGGCACTTCGCCACCGCGCTCGACCTGCTGGCGCGTCATGCGGCGACGGTTCCGTGGGCGCGGATCGGGGCGACGTCGTTCGGCCTGCACGAGCTGACCGGCGCCCTGCAGCAGGCCGAGGCCCTGGCCTTCACCAAGGCGCTGGTGGCGCCGAACGGCGTGCCGGCCAGGCCTTGACGGACTCGGCGCGGCGGGTGTTCGATAGTGGGATTCGACGTTCCGCGCACGCACAGGCCGGGCCGGGAGCCGGTCCGGATGGCATCTGTTAAGTGATGTCGTGTCAACACTTGGCCGGCTCGCGTGCGAGCTGGCACGAGCTTTGGTTCTAGAGGGCACCATGGTCGATATCGCCCGCCCGGATTCGGTGGTCAAGAAGAAGAAGATGAAGCGCGCCGCGTTCGGCGTCGCCGGACTCACCGTCATCCTCCTCGTCACCGTCTTCGTCTCGCGCCTCAAGCCGGCGGCGCCGTCCGTCGACAAGGCCACCCTGTGGCCCGACGTCGTCAAGCGCGGACCGATGGTCCGGCAGGTGCGCGGCACCGGCACGCTGGTCCCGGAAGACACGCGCTGGATTCCGGCGACGACGGCCGGCCGGGTCGAGAAGATCCTGCTCCGCTCGGGCGCCGACGTCGATGCCCGACACCGTCATCGTCGAGCTCGGCAGCCCCGAGCTCGAACAGTCGGTGGTCGAGGCCCGCCTGCAGCTGGAATCCGCCATCGCCCAGCTGATCAACCGTCGCGCCGAGCTCGACAGCGCGCTCCTCACCCAGCGCGCCGCCGCCGCCAACATCGAATCGGACGCCCGGCAGGCGCAGATGCAGGCCGAGGCCGACGAAGCCCTGCTCAAGGAAGGCCTGCAGGACTCGCTGATCGGCGCGCAAGAGCCCGGGCCCGCGCCGACGACCTGCAGAACCGCACCGAGATCGAGGCAGCGCCGGCTCGAACTGGCGGAAAAGACCCTGAAATCGCAGCTCGCCGTGCAGGAAGCCGAGGTCAGCCGGCTGCGCGCGACCTACCAGCTGCGGCGCCAGCAGCTCGACAAACTGAAGATCCGGGCCGGCATCAAGGGCAAGCTGCAGGTGGTGCCCGTCGAAGTGGGTTCGCAGCTCGCCGCCGGCGCCAACGTCGCCCGCGTCGCCGACCCCGGGCGCCTGAAGGCCGAACTGCGCATTCCCGAAACCCAGACCCGCGACATCGAGATCGGCCAGATCGCCTCGATCGACACACGGAACGGCTTCGTCGCCGGACGCGTCTCACGCATCGACGCGGCGGCGACCAACGGAACGGTGACCGTCGACGTCCAACTGACGGGCGAGCTGCCGCGAGGGGCCAGACCGGACCTCACGGTGGACGGCACGGTCGAACTCGAACGCCTCGACAACGTGGTGAACGTCGGCCGCGCCGCTTTCGCTCAGGAGAACAGCACGATGTCGCTCTTCAAGGTCATTCAGGGGTGCACGATTCCGCAGATGGACTGCGAGGCGACCCGCACCCAGGTGAAGTTCGGGCGCAGCTCGGTCAACACGATCGAGGTGCTCGACGGCCTCCAGCCGGGCGACCAGGTGGTGCTCTCCGACATGTCGGCGTGGGACGCCCACGACCGTGTGCGTCTCAATTGACCGTTTCGTTCCCCATCGGCATCGCGGCCGCATCACGCGATTCGAACCTGCGAGGTAGACATGGCTGAACCCGGCAGCGCGCTCATCACGCTCGACAACCTGAAGAAGGTTTTCTACACCGACGAAGTCGAGACCCACGCCCTGGCGGGGATCCACCTCGAGATCAAGAAGGGCGAGTACGTCGCCATCGCCGGGCCGTCGGGCTGCGGCAAGTCGACGATGCTGTCCATCCTCGGGCTCCTCGACACGCCGTCCGAAGGCAAGTACTGGCTCAACGGCCGTCCGGTCGAGCAACTGACGCTGTCGGAGCGGGCCCGGACCCGCAACCGCGAGATCGGGTTCATCTTCCAGTCGTTCAACCTGATCGGCGACCTGACGGTGTTCGAGAACGTGGAGCTGCCGCTCACCTACCGCGGCATGCGCGCGGCCGAGCGCAAGGAGCGCTGCAACGCCGCCCTCGAGCGCGTCGGCATGGCGCACCGCGCCAAGCACCTGCCGAGCCAGCTCTCGGGCGGTCAGCAGCAGCGCGTCGCGGTCGCCCGCGCCGTCGTCGGCGACCCGCTCATCCTGCTGGCCGACGAGCCGACCGGCAACCTCGACTCGAAGAACGGCGAGATGGTGATGGACCTGATGCGCGAGCTGCACCGCGGCGGCGCCACCATCTGCATGGTGACGCACGATCCGCGCTACGCCGCGCACGCCGACCGCAGCATCCATCTCTTCGACGGCCGCGTCGTCGAAGAGAACAGCGAAGTCAGCATCTAGCCTTCGCCCGCATCCGCGCCCCTCGCACCCGCGCCTCCCGGAGCCCGACGCCGGGCTCCGGAGGCCGCCACGGAGTCGAACGTGCGCTCCAGCCTTGACGACGTGCGCTTCGAGGCCCGCCTCCGTGCGCGACTCCGGCCATCCAGACGCGGCGCGCCAGCGCCATGCGGAGCCGGCGAGCGCGCTTCGAAGCGAGTAACATGCCCTTGGCCACACCACGCATGCATTCGTCCGATACCCTGCCGACGCGTCTCGACCTTCCCGCAGACCGGGAAAGGGCCCGCGCCTCGTCGACGCCGTGCCGGCTGCTCGTCGCCGACGATCAGCCCGACGTCCTCGAAGCGCTGCGCCTGCTCCTCAAGGCCGAGGGCTACCAGATCGACACGGCCGCCTCGCCCGCCGGCGTCGTCGCCGCGCTCGAGGACAAGGAATTCGACGTCCTCCTGATGGACCTGAACTACGCCCGCGACACGACGTCGGGCCAGGAGGGTCTCGATCTCCTGCACACGGTCCGGACGATGGACCCGACCCTGCCGGCGGTCGTGATGACCGCCTGGGGCAGCGTCGACGTCGCCGTCGAGGCGATGCGCCGCGGCGCCCGCGACTTCGTCCAGAAGCCGTGGGACAACGCCCGCCTCCTGGCGATCGTCGGCACCCAGGTCGAGCTGTCGCGGGCGCTGCGTCGCGGCCAGCGGCTCGAAGCCGAGAACCTGATGCTGCGCGGCGACGGCCAGCCGCACCTGATCGCCGACGCCCCGGCGATGCAGCCGGTGCTGCAGATGATCGCGCGCGTCGGCCCGTCCGACGCCAACATCCTGATCACCGGCGAGAACGGCACCGGCAAGGGGCTGGTCGCGCAGGCGCTGCACGCCGTCTCCGTGCGCGCCACCCGGCCGCTCGTCACCGTCAACGCCGGCGGCGTCTCCGAAGGCGTCTTCGAGAGCGAGCTGTTCGGCCACGTCCGCGGCGCCTTCACCGACGCCAAGGCCGATCGCGTCGGCCGCTTCGAGATGGCCGAGGGCGGCACGCTGTTCCTCGACGAAATCGCCAACGTCCCGCTCAGCCAGCAGAACAAGCTGCTGCGCGTGCTCGAGACCGGCGACTTCGAGCGCCTCGGCTCGTCGCGGACGCGGCGCGCCAACGTCCGCCTGATCTCGGCGACCAACGCCGACCTGCACGCCGAAGTCGCCGCCGGCCGCTTCCGGCAGGACCTGCTGTTCCGCATCAACACCATCGAGCTGCGGCTGCCGGCGCTGCGCGAGCGCCGCGAGGACATCCCGGCCCTGGCCATGCACTTCCTGCAGCGGCGGGCCCGGCACTATCGCAAGGCCATCACCGGCTTCGATCCGTCGGCGATGCAGGCCCTGCTCGAGCACCCCTGGCCGGGCAACGTCCGCGAGCTCGATCACGCCATCGAACGGGCCGTGCTGATGGCCCAGGGCAGCACCGTCAAGGGCAGCGATCTCGGGCTGCGCTCGACGCGCAGCGAAGGCGCGGCGCGCCTCGAGGACATGAGCCTCGAAGACGTCGAGTGCTTCCTCATCAAGAAGGCGATGAGCCGCTACGACGGCAACGTCAGCCACGCCGCCCGCGGCCTCGGGCTGAGCCGCAGCGCGCTCTATCGCCGGCTGCAGCGCTACGGGCTGTGAGGCCGACGACGCCACCGAGCCCGATCCGCCCGCTGAGGCGGGCGATTGAGCGAGGAGGCGGGAGTTGACGCCGCCGCGGACGCGCCTTTCCACGATCAGCGCCTGGTCCTGCTGGCGCTCGGCGCGGTCGCCCCCAGCGCCCTCGTCGCCATGGTCCTGCTCTGGACCGGCGACCATCATCCCCGCACGCAATGGACGCTGACGGTCACGCTCGCCGTGCTCGCTGCCGGCTTCGTGGCGTCGCTGCGCGCGCGCGTGGTGATGCCCCTGCAGACGGTCGCCAACCTGCTCTCCGCGCTGCGCGAAGGCGACTTCTCCATCCGCGCCCGCGGCTCCCGCCGCGCCGATGCCGCTCTACGACCTCCACGCCGAGGTCAACGCCCTGGCCGAGATGCTGCGCGGCCAGCGCCTCGATTCGCTGGAAGCGACGGCGCTCCTGCGCAAGGTCATGGCCGAGCTCGACGTCGCCGTCTTCACCTTCGACGAGCGGCGCCGGCTGCAGCTGGTCAACCACGCCGGCGAGCGCCTGCTGGGCGCGCCCGCCGAGCGGCTCCTCGATCGCCACGCCACCGAGCTCGAGATGGACCACTGGCTCGATTCGGGCGGGCCGCGCATCGAGCCGATCGCCCTGCCCGGCGCGACCGGACGCTGGGAGGTGCGGCACACGCCGTTCCGGCAGCGCGGCCTGCCCCATCACCTGGTGGTGCTGACCGACGTCAGCAAGCCGCTCCGCGACGAGGAGCGCGCCGCGTGGCAGCGCCTGATCCGCGTGCTCGGCCACGAGCTGAACAACTCGCTGGCGCCGATCAAGTCGATCGCCGGCAGCCTCGGCAGCCTGGTGCAGCGCGAGCCGCGGCCGGACGACTGGGAGACGGACCTCGGGCGCGGCCTGAGCGTGATCGCCACCCGCGCCGAGGCCCTGAGCCGCTTCATGGCGGCCTACGCGCAGCTGGCCCGCCTGCCGGCGCCCAGCCCGCGGCCGGTGCCCGTCGGGACGCTGGTCGAGCGGGTGGCACGGCTCGACACCCGCCGCCCGGTGACCGTCGACGGCGGCCCCGACCTGACCATCGAGGCCGACACCGATCAGATCGAGCAGCTGCTGATCAACCTGCTGAAGAACGCCATCGACGCCGCCGCCGAAACCGCGGGCGCCGTCAACGTGGCCTGGAGCCGCGTCGCCGGATCGATGCCGCCGGCCTTCGAGCTGACGGTGGAGGACGAAGGGCCCGGTCTGTCGAACACCGCCAACCTGTTCGTGCCCTTCTTCACCACCAAGCCCGGCGGCTCGGGCATCGGCCTGGTGCTCTGCCGCCAGATCGCGGAAGCGCACGACGGCTCGCTCACCCTGGAGAACCGCGGCGACGTCCGCGGCTGCCGGGCCACGCTGCGGCTGCCGATCGGCCGCGCCGACCGGCCGCAGCCGGCGCCTAGCCGCAGCAACGACAAGGACCAGGGACCAAGCGACCAAGGGACCAAGCACTCCAATCACCAACTCCCAGCGGGCTGGGTCGGGCCGGAGCGAAGCGACCGGCCCTTGGGAGTTGGCGTCTTGGACGTTCCTTGGTCCTTGGCCCTTGGATCGTTGGTGGTTGTCACGCGCCCAGGCGAGCGAGCGGGCGAAGCCCGCGAGCGAAGCTGATAAGCTACGCGTATGCACCCGTGGCACGACATCTACGTGGACGACCACATCATCGGCGCCGTGTTCCCGGCGATCATCGAAGTGCCGATGGGCAGCAAGAACAAGTACGAGCTCGACAAGGAATCGGGCCTGCTGCGTCTCGATCGCGTCCTCTACAGCGCCGTCTACTACCCGGCCAACTACGGCTTCATTCCCCGCACCTACTGTGACGACGGCGATCCGCTCGACGCGCTGGTCCTGGGGCAGGAATCGGTCCATCCGCTGACCGTCGTCGACGCCCGCGCCATCGGCGTCATGCGCATGCGCGACGAGAAGGGCATCGACGACAAGATCATCTCGGTCAGCGTCCACGATCCCGCCTTCTCCGACTACAAGGACCACACCCAGCTGCCGGCGCACACGCTGCGCGAGATCCGGCGCTTCTTCCAGGACTACAAGATCCTCGAGAACAAGCAGGTGGTCGTCGAGGACTTCATGGGCCCCGAAGAGGCGGTCCGCGTGCTCGAGGAAGCCCTCGAGATGTACCGAAAACTGCGGCGCGGCGAAATCGATCGCCGCAAGTCGTGACCGCGCCTGCGTCGGATCGCACGGGCCCCATCGTCCCGGCCACGCTCGACGGCTGGAGCCTGCTCCACCAGGCCTTCCGGATCCGCTGGCCGGCGCTGCGGATGCTGTCGCGCGGCGGCCCGGGCGGAGCTCGCGGCCGGCGCCGCGCCGGCGTTCGCCGCCCCGTCGACCGGCGGCGGCAGCGCGCTCATCCAGCTGCTCGGCCACAAGGGCGACCTGCTCGATCGTGCACGCCCGCGCCGATTTCGACGCGCTGTCGCAGGCGCAGCTCGACCTGGCCGGGTCGCCGCTCTTCGAGTACCTCGAGCCGACGCTGTCCTACGTGTCGATCGTCGAGCTCGGCATGTACGAGATGACGGCCAAGCTGCATGGCGAACTGGCCGGCCGCGGCCTCGAGGCGGGCACCGACGCCTTCGACACGGCGTTCGCCGAGGAGATGGCCTCGCAGGCCAAGCGCGTCGGCAGCCGCCTGTTCCTCGAGCTGCCGCGCCGCCGCCACGTCTGCTTCTACCCGATGAACAAGAAGCGCGGCGAGGACAAGAACTGGTACAGCGCGCCGTTCGAGGACCGCGCCGCGATGATGCGCGAGCACGGCCACATCGGCCGCAAGTATGCCGGCCGCGTCACCCAGATCATCTCCGGCTCGATCGGCTTCGACGACTGGGAATGGGGCGTCGACCTCTTCGCCGACGACCCGGCCGTCTTCAAGCAGCTGATCTACGAGATGCGCTTCGATCGGGCCAGCGCCGACTACGCCGAGTTCGGGCCCTTCGCCGTCGGCCTGCAGTTCTCCCGCTCGGAGCTGGGCACGCTGCTGCAAGGCCGGACACCGGCCCTCGCCGGCGCCTGAGCGGTCGACCTTCCTCACCCGGAAATGACCGGCCCCGCCGCCCGACGCCTGCCTGCTCCGCCCGCCAGCGACCCGACGCCCGTCTACCGGCATCGCGACGGCCTCTACGCGCCCGACCTCGTGACCGCCGGCCTCGTCGCGCTCGACGTCTTCACGTGGCTCGATCGCCACCCGTCCGACCTCGACGGCCTCTGCGCCGGCCTCGGCCTGCGGGCGCGGCCGGCCGACGTGATGATCACGCTGTTCGCCGCGATGGGCCTGGTCATCCGGGACGGCGCCACGATCCGGCTCACCGACCTGGGGCGTGAGCATTTCGTGGCCGACTCGCCCTACTCGCTCCGGGCCTACTACGCGTCGTTCCGCGAGCGCCCGGTCTGCCGCGACCTGGTCGAGGTGCTCAAGACCGACAAGCCGGCGGGCTGGGCCAGCACCAAGCCCAACGACTGGCTCACCGCGATGCTCGATCCCGCCTTCGCGGCCGGCTTCACCGCCGCGATGGACAGCCGCGGCCTCTACCTGGGGCCGGCGGCCGCGCGCGCCGTCGACCTGAGCGACCGCCGCGCCCTGCTCGACATCGCCGGTGGCTCCGGCATCTACGCCTGCGCCTTCGTCGACGAGCACCCGCACCTGACGGCGACGGTCTTCGAGCGTCCGCCGGTCGACGCGGTGGCGGCGCGCGCGATCGAGGGCCGCGGCTTCGCCGATCGCGTCCGCGTGCAGGACGGCGACATGCTCCGCGATGCCCTGCCCGGCGGGCACGACGTCCACCTGATCTCGAACGTCCTGCACGACTGGGATCTGCCGGCCGTCGACCGCATCCTCGCCGCCAGCTTCGCGGCGCTCCCGCCCGGCGGCCTGCTCGTCATCCACGACGCGCACCTGAACGCCGAGAAGACCGGGCCGCTGCCGGTCGCCGCCTACTCCGTCATGCTGATGCACGGCACCGAAGGCCGCTGCTACAGCGTCGCCGAGATGTTCGAGCGCACGGCCGCCGTCGGCTTCCAGAATCAGGCGTTCGTCGACACCGCCGGCGACCGCAGCCTGGTCACCGCCCGTAAGCCGGCCTAGAACGACAAACGCCCGGCCCCCTGAGGGGACCGGGCGCTCGTTCGGTCGTGCGGCGGCCGACAGCCGCGGCGCGTCCGGGCGTGAATCAGAGGTTCAGCTGCATCACGGTGTTGGAGACCGCGGTGCCGCCGAGCACCAGGCAGTTCGCCGTGATGTCCTGCTTGCCGCCGGCGACGCGCTCCAGGTCGGCGTCCGACAGCTCGCCCTCGGCGGCCGCGTACGGGATCACGACGTGCACGGTGTCCGCCGTGTCGGCCACGGCCTTGACCGTCACCGCGCCCAGCTGCGTGTTCAGCTGCTTCTCGATGGTGCCCTTGGGGTTGCTCAGCAGCGCCGTGCGGTACTTCGGGTTCTCCGAAGCGAACTTGCCAACGAGGTCCTGGATCTGGCCGCGCGTCATCTTTTCCGCCATGGTGTGTCTCTCGTCCTTCTCTCGCATCAGTCGTTTGGGTTCCGCCCGACCACCGGACGGTCACGGCGTCTCGTAGAGCAACCGCGGTGCCAATCCCGTATGGGGCGACGAAGGCCATGAAATCAGGCCAGTGTGACCATCGAGCGACGGACGCTACGCCGCCGGCTGGAGCCCAGGCTCCAGCCATCCGCGGTTCGAGGCTCCAACTGGCCGGACGCTCAGACGCGGCGCAGGTGCACCGAGTGGACCCGGTGCTCGGCGCCCTTGACCAGGACCAGCTGGGCGCGGGTGCGGGTGGTGAGGATGTTCTCGCGCAGGTTGCGGCCGTTGATCTCGCGCCAGATGGTGCGGGCGGTCTCACGCGCCTCGGCCTCGGACAGCGAAGCGTAGCGGTGGAAATAGGCCTGCGGATCCTGGAAGACGGTCGCCCGCAGCTTCATGAAACGGGCGACGTACCACTCTTCGATGATCTGTTCGTCGGCGTCGACGTAAATCGTGAAATCGAAGAAGTCCGAGGCGAAGAGCTGCATCTCGGCGCCCACCGCGGGCGGCGCCTGCAGCACGTTCAGGCCTTCGACGATGACGACGTCCGGCTGCCGCACCGACTGCTCGGCGCCGGGCACGATGTCGTAGCGGACGTGCGAGTAGACCGGCGCCTTCACCTCGGCGCCGCCCGACTTCACGTCGGCCAGGAAGCGCACCAGGCGGCCGCGGTCGTAGCTCTCCGGGAAGCCCTTGCGCTGCATCAGCCCGCGCTCTTCGAGGACGCGGTTCGGCAGCAGGAAGCCGTCCGTCGTGATCAGGTCGACGCGGGGATGGTCGGGCCAGCGCGAGAGCAGCGCCTGCAGGATGCGCGCGGTGGTGCTCTTCCCCACCGCCACCGATCCGGCCAGGCCGATGATGAACGGCGTCTTCGCCGATCGATCGCCGAGGAACGTCGACGTCGCCCCGTGCAGCGTGCGGGTGCCCTGCACGTAGAGACTGAGCAGGCGCGACAACGGCAGGTAGATCTCGACGACGTCTTCCATCGAGAGGACGTCGTTCAGGCCGCGCAGCGCCGTGAGGTCGGCGTCCGAGAGCGTCAGCGGCGTGTTGGCGCGCAGCGGCGCCCACTCGGCGCGGGTGAAGGTCAGGAAGCGCGACGGACGCGTGTCCCGCGGGGGTTGCCGGCGCTCGATCGTCACCCGGGCATCATCCATGGCTGCGCCGGACTCAGTAGCCCGAGGCCGGCGCGGCGACCGTCTCGCCGCGCGACTCGCGCACGATCTTGACGCCGGCGCTGGCGCCGATCCGGCTGGCGCCGGCCGCGGCCATCGCTTTCACGCCTTCGAGATCGCGGACCCCGCCGGCGGCCTTGACCCCCATCTCCGGACCGACGACGCGGCGCATCAACTGGACGTCGGCGATCGTCGCGCCGGTCTTGGCGAAGCCGGTCGACGTCTTGACGTAGTCCGCCCCCGCCGCCTTGGCGATGGTGCAGGCGGTGATCTTCTCCTCGTCGGTCAGCAGCGCTGCTTCGATGATCACCTTGCTGAGGGCGCCGCCCTCGCGGCACGTCTCGGCGACGGCCTCGATGTCGCGCTCGACGGTGCGCAGGTCGCCGGACTTGAGGGCGCCGACGTTGATCACCATGTCGACTTCGCGGGCGCCGTCGAAGACGACGCGGCGCGTCTCGTAGGCCTTGACGTCGGGGGTGGTGGCGCCGAGCGGAAAGCCGACGACCGCGCAGACGCCGACCGGCGTGCCGTGCAGCAGGCGGCGCGCCGTCGACACCCAGCATCGGGTTGACGCAGACGGTGGCGAACGAGAACTCGGCCGCCTCGCGGCACAGCGCCTCGACCTCGGCCCGCGTCGCGTCCGGCTTGAGCAACGTGTGATCGATCAGGCCGGCGACCTCGCCCGGACGGCCGCCGCCGGCGTGGAGCCCGAGCCGGGTGGCGCCGGCATCGAGGAAGCCGCGGACGCGGGTCGGACAGCAATCGTGCAGCACGCCGTGACAGGCGCACTGCACCGCGCCGCTGCCGCCGGTCAGCGAGGCGATGACCTCGGCGGTGATGAGCTCGACCAAGCGCGCGACGTCGGGAACGCCGCCGGTCACTTGGCTGCGCCTCCGGACTCGAGCCGGTGAATCCCGGCCAGGCGGCGGATGTAGCGGGGTTCGGTCATGGGCGTGGCCAGCCAGGTATCGACGATGGCGAGCGCGGCGTCGGTCGAGAGCAGCGTCGCGCCGAGGGTCAGGACGTTGGCGCCGTTGTGCTCGCGCGCATAGCGCGCCAGCGTCGGCGTGGTGCACATCGCGGCGCGGACCCCGGCCACCTTGTTGGCGGCCATGCACGAGCCGAGGCCGGCGCCGTCGATGACGATGCCGCCGTCGGCTTCGCCGCGGGACACGGCCAGCGCCACCGCGGCCGCGACATCCGGGTAGTCGACGGGCTCGCTGCCCTGGGCGCCGCTCTCGTCGACGGCCCGCCCCTGCGCCCGCAGGTGCTGGACGACGGCCCGGCGCAGCGCCACGCCGGTGTGGTCGCTGCCGACCGCGACGCGTCGGACATCGGCCGGCGGCGCCCCGGCGACGATCTCGCGCCCGTCGGCGCGCGACACCGTGATCCGCCGATCGCGCAGGGTGTCCGCCGCCAGCGGCGTGACGTGGCCGCGCGGGGCCAGTTCCACCGTGCTGCCGACCTCGAGCAGCCGGGCGTCGGCTTCGGTGATGATCTCGAACCTCTTCATGCTAGTGTCTGCGGTCGATCATGCCTGAGCCGCGCGTCCTCATCTCCGCCGAGACCATCACCACCCGCATCCGCGAACTGGCGCGGCAGATCGACGGCGACTATCCGCCCGAGTCGCGCGTCCACATGGTGTGCGTGCTCAAGGGCGGCTTCATCTTCCTGGCCGACCTCGTGCGCCACATGTCGCCGCGCGTCACCCTCGACTTCATCGCGGTGTCGAGCTACGCCAAGGGGACGACGAGCTCCGGCGAGGTGCGCTTCCTCAAGGATCTCGACGAGTCGCTCGACGGCAAGGACGTCATCATCGTCGAGGACATCGTCGACACCGGCCTCACGCTGAGCTACCTGCACGGCATCCTGCGCAACCGCAACCCGCGTTCGCTGCGGACCGCGTGCCTGCTGAGCAAGCCGTCCCGCCGCAAGGTCGACGTCCAGGTCGAGTACATCGGCTTCACCATCGACGACCTCTTCGTGGTCGGCTACGGCCTCGACTTCGAGAGCCGCTATCGCAACCTGCCGGACATCGCGGTCCTCGAATAGGGGCCGTACTCGATACCGGGCCGTGCGCGAGCAGTGAGGCGGCGTTCATTTCTTCACCGCCGCCCGCACGGTCTCGGCCGCCGCGCGCGCGGCCGCGAGCACCGCCGGCTCGTCGACGGTGAGGACCTTGCGGTCCCGCATCAGCACCTTGCCGTTGACGATGGTCGTCGTCACGTCGTCGCCGTGCGCGCTGTAGACCAGGTGGGCCACCGGGTCGAACATCGGCGTCTGCCGTGGCCCGCGCGTATCCACCAGGATGAGGTCGGCCCGCTTGCCGGCCTCGAGGCTCCCGATCTGCGCGCCGAGCCCGAGCGCCGCCGCCCCGCCGCGGGTGGCCATGTCGAGCACCGCCGTCGCCGGCAGCGCCCGCGGATCGTTGCGGGCGTGCTTCTGCAGGAAGGCGGCGAACCGCATCGCCTCGAACATGTCGAGGTCGTTGTTGCTGGCGGCGCCGTCGGTGCCGAGGCCGACGCGTGATGCCGGCCTCCAGGTAGTCGACGACCGGCGCGGTGCCGCTCGCCAGCTTCATGTTGCTCTCCGGGTTGTGCGACACGGCGACCCCGGCCGCCTTGAGCACGAGCATGTCCTCGGGCGAGACCCAGACGCCGTGCGCGGCCAGCGTCCGCGGCCCCCACAGGCCGACCCCGCGCAGGTACTGCGTCGGCGTCGCCTGGGCCAGCGTCAAGGCCGCGTCGACCTCGGCGCGGGTCTCGGCCAGGTGGATGAGCAGCGGCACCTGGTGCTTGTCGGCGAGCGCCCGGCAGGCCTTCAAGCGTCGCCGCCTCCAGCGTGTAGAGCGCGTGCGGCGCCACCGCCGGCGTGATCAGGGCGTGGCCCTTCCACTGCGTGATGAACCGCTCGGTCCGGGCCAGCGCCTCTTCCGGCGTCTTGGCGTCGGGCACCGGGAACTTGATGATGGTCTGGCCGAGGACGCCGCGGAGGCCGGCGTCGCTGGCGGCCCGGGCCACTTCCTCCTCGAAGTAATACATGTCGGCGAAGGTGGTCGTCCCCGACCGGATCATCTCGAGCGCCGCCAGCTGCGTGCCGGTGCGGACGAAGGCCGGTGTCACCGACTTCGCCTCGGCCGGAAAGATGTACTGCTGCAGCCAGTCCATCAGGTCGAGGTCGCTGCCCAAGCCGCGGAACAGCACCATCGGCGCGTGCCCGTGGGTGTTGATCAACCCCGGCAGGACGATCTGGCCGCCGTCCGTCGATGGTCTCGCGCGCCGTGAAGGCGGCGGCGATCGCCGCCGGCGTGTCGACGCCGACGATGTCCGCGCCGTCGACGGCGATCGCGCCGGGCGACAGGACGCGGCGGGTGGCGTCCTGGGTGACGACCGTCGCGTTGGTGACGATCAGCGCGACGCGCGTCCGGGCCGTCGCGGGCGGCTGGCTCCGGCCCTGGCTCCGAGCCTGGCCCTGGGCCGCGACGACGCCACCGCCGGCGGCCATGGCCAGCACCGACGCGGCCGCCAGGACGAGGGCCATGATTCGACGCTGCGACACGCGGTCATCTTATACTCTGGCGTGGCCTTACACGTCGTCGACCACCCCATCGCCCACGACCTGCTCCTCTCGCTTCGCGACAAGTCGACGCCGCCCGACACGTTCCGGCAACTGGCCCGCCGCCTGAGCCTGGTGCTGACGCTCGAGGCGACCCGGGACCTCGAGACGCGGAGTGTGACCGTCGACACGCCGCTCGGTCCGGCGACCGGCACGCGGGTCGCCACCGAAGTCGTCGTGGTGCCGGTGCTGCGGGCCGGCCTCGGCATGCTCGACGCCGTCCTCGAGCTGATGCCCCGGGCCCGCGTCGGCCACATCGGGCTGCAGCGCGACGAAGAGACCGCGGTGGCGTCGAAGTACTACTCGAAGTTCCCGGTCGGCCTGGCCGACGCCCGCGTGCTGATGATCGACCCGATGCTGGCCACCGGCGGCAGCGCGGTATTCGCGCTGGACCTGCTGCGCGACGCCGGCGCCCGGGACATCCGGCTGCTGTGCATCGTCGCCGCGCCGGAGGGCGTCAAGACGGTCGAAGCCGCCCATCCGCACGTCCACATCTACACACCGGTCGTCGATGCCTGCCTGGACGCGAAGCGGTTCATCGTGCCGGGCCTCGGCGACTTCGGCGATCGCCTCTACGGGACGTAGCCGGATCCGTGATCCTCGATTCCCACCATCATCTCTGGCGCTTCGACCCGGCCCGCCTGCCGTGGATCTCGGACGCCATGCCGGCGCTGCGGCAGGACTACGGCCTCGCCGAGCTCGAGGCGGCGATCGCCGGGACCGGCGTCGATCGGACGCTGCTCGTGCACGCGCAACAGCGGGTCGATGAAACGGAGTGGATGCTCGATCTCGCCGCCGCGTCCGAGCGGATCGCCGGCGTGGTGGGCTGGGTGCCGCTGGTCGCGCCGGACCTCGACGGGACGCTGGCGCGGCTCGCGGCCGACCGGCGGCTGCGCGGCGTCCGTCACATCGTGCACGACGAGCCCGACGACGACTACCTGCTGCGCGCCGACGTCAACCGCGGCGTCGCCAGCCTGCGGGCGCATGGCCTCGTCTACGACGTGCTGATCTTCGCCAGGCACCTGCCGCAGGCCATCGCCTTCGTCGATCGTCACCCCGACCAGCCCTTCGTCGTCGATCACGTCGCCAAGCCCACCATCCGGGCCGGCCACTTCGACACGCGCTGGGCGGACGGCCTGCGAGCGCTCGGCGAGCGACCGCACGTCTCCTGCAAGTTGTCCGGCATGGTCACGGAAGTGCGCGACGGGGCCTGGACGCCGGCGCTCCTGCAGCCCTACGTCGAGGTCGCGCTGGAGGCCTTCGGGCCGTCGCGGCTGATGTTCGGCACCGACTGGCCGGTCTGTCGCCTGCGCTGCGAGTATGCGGACTGGGTCGCCGCCGTGCGCGGCTTCCTCGCCCCGCTCTCGACCGACGAGCAGGCGGCCATCCTCGGCGGCACTGCCGCCCGCGTCTACGGAGTGTGATGCAGCAAGTCGTCCTGCTCGAACCCGGCCGCTTCGCGCTGCGCACGGTCGATCCGCCGCAACCCGGAGAGGGCCAGGCCCTGGTCCGCGTCCGCCGGATTGGCGTCTGCGGCACCGACCTGCACGCCTACGCCGGCCGCCAGCCGATGTTCAGCTATCCGCGGGTCCTCGGCCACGAGTTGGCTGTGACGGTCGAGACCGTCCCGGCCGGCGACGCGCGCGTGCGCCCCGGCGACCTGTGCGCCGTCCGCCCGTTCCTGAACGACCCGCAGTCGCGGGCCAGCCTGCGCGGCCGCCCCAACTGCTGCGAATCGCTGAAGGTGCTCGGCGTCCACATCGACGGCGGCATGGGCGAGCTGCTGGCGGTCGAAACGCGCTTCCTGCATCCCGTGCCCGACCTCGACATCGAGGCGGCCGCGTTGATCGAGCCGCTCAGCATCGGCTGTCACGCCGTCGGTCGCGGGCGGCCGACACCGGAAGATCGGACGCTGGTGATCGGCGCCGGTCCGATCGGCCTGGCCACGGCGCAGTTCGCCGCCCTGGCCGGTGCGCCCCTGACCATCGTCGATGTGTCCGAACGCCGGCGCGCGACGGCCTCGGCCATCGTGCCGGCGGCGCAGGTCCTCGACGCGGTGCCCGCCGGCGACCGCTTCGACTGCGTCTTCGACGCCACCGGCAGCGCCGCCTCGATGATGACGTCGTTCGACTACGTCGCCGCCGGCGGGCGGCTCGTCTACGTCGGCCTCACGCTCGAGCCGCTGACCATCAACGACGTCGAGCTGCACCGCCGCGAGATGACGCTGCTGGCCAGCCGCAACGCGACGCCGGCCGACTTCGAGCGCGTCATCGCGGCCGTTCGCGGCGGACACGTCGATCCGCGAACCTGGATCACCCATCGGATGAGCCTGGAGTCGCTCCCAGACGAGTTCGAAGCTGTGCGGGCCGACCCGGCGCTCATCAAGGCCATCGTGACGCTCTGACCGCCCGATCGGGGCGCCGGCCTGACCAACCAGACCACGCCGCGGGTCTCCGGGCCTGGTCTCGAACTTGCCCTCCTATTCCGCTGGAGGCGCACATGAGACATGTCATCGCAACCGTCGTGCTGGTCGGCGCCGCGGCGACGCCGGCCTGGGCCCAACGCGCGGCCGATCGCTATCACGAACCCAACGAAGGCGGACGCTACAGCGCGGATGCCCAGGACATCCCGTCCGGCTACCTGCCGCCGCCCGGAGCGTGCCGCGTGTGGTACGACGGCCGGCCGGCCGGCTATCAGCCGCCGGCGACGAGCTGCGCCGCCGCGGAACGCGTCGCGACGCGGGTGCACGCCGCCCGCGTCATCTATGGTGGCGACCAGCCGCGCAGCGGCAGCGGTCGCGTGATGGACGAGGCCCGCGCCGTGCCGTTCGAGCAGGGCTTCAAGGACGGCCGATCCCGCGGCTACGACGATCGGCGCGACGATCGGCGCTTCGATCCGACGCGCCACGATCGCTACGAGCTGGCCGATCGGGGCTACGAGAGCCGCCTCGGCGACCGGACGATCTACCAGGACGCCTACCGTGACGGCTTCCGTGCCGGCTACGCGGAAGGCTACCGCGGCGTGATGATGACGAGCCACGAACGCTGATCGCGTTCGCGGCTCGCGCGTCGGCCGGCCTGCGCCCGACAGCTATGGCTGCTTGGTGAACTTCAGGGCGCTCTCGAGCGCCTGCAGCGTGATGTCCATGAGACGCTCGCCGCCCTGAAGGTCCGGCCGGTTCTGCCCCTGCGGCCCCATCACGAAGTCGTGATACCCGTTCTCGTAGACTTCCATCCGCACCTTCTTGCCGGCCTTGTCCAGTCGATCGTGCAGCAGCCGGTTGATCGGCAGCAGCGAGTCGGCGGTGCCGACGAGGATCAGGATGGGCGTGGTGACCTTGTCGATGTTCGCCGTCGCGCGCGCCTCGTCGACGGTCATGTCGCGGAAGCGGTCCTCGCGCGGCGCGTTCGGGCTCGGCCTGACGCCGAGGAACCGGATCGGCGCGCCGGCGCCGAGGATCGCCGATTTCACCGACGTCCGCGCCAGCAGGTGCATCGTGACGTCGCCGCCCAGGCTGACGCCGTAGACGTGGATGCGGCTGGCGTCGACGTAGGGCAGCTTGCGGACGTGCTCGATGACGGCTTCCGCGTCGTCCGCGTAGGTGACGGCATTGGCCGGCGGCGGGTCGGCGAGGGTGGCGAAATTCACCGCCCGGTAGTCGGCGATGACGATGGCGTAGCCTTCCTGCAGGAAGCGCTCGAACACCGGACCGCCGTGGTCGCCGCGGGCCCAGCCGACCAGTTGCTCCATGCCCCGCCCACCCGGTGCGCCGTGGAAGTGCACCAGCACCGGAAACGGTCCGTTCCCCTTCGGCTTGCGCATCGCGGCGGCGACATACACGCCGTCCTTGCTCTTGATGTAGACCTTCTCGACCGGCGAATCAGCCTCGCTCACGACGTGGATGTACTTGTCGTGCGGCAGCGTCTTGCCGCCGGGAAACTGTTGGATGTCACCGGTCATGAGGAGCGACAGCAGGAGCCACATGGGCGCGGATTGTAGCAGCCGCCTGCCGCGGCGTCCCGGCCGGCCAGCGCCGCGGGCCCCCTCGCCGCAGGTTGCGCCCCTGGCGGGGGTTGGGCTACGATCCCCCTTCTGCACGCTCGCGTGCGCGCTTGGCTCAGTGGTAGAGCATCGCCTTCACACGGCGGGGGTCCCAGGTTCGAATCCTGGAGCGCGCACCACTCACCGCTTCTCCCTTGCCCCTCCAAACGCATACAACGCGCTGCGCGTGCGCACCAGCAGCTGTCCGTCGGCCGGCACCGGTGTGGCGAACACCTCGTCGTCCAGCGGGTTGACCGAGAGAATCTCCCAGTCGCCCCGCGCCGACACCACCGAGACGGTCCCGTCCTGGCTCACCAGCCAGACCTTGCCGTCGGCGCCCACGGGCGAGGCGAAGTACTTGTCGATGGCGCCCTTGAGTCGCCCTTCCTTGAGCACCCGTCCCGTCTTCGGATCGAAGGCCAGCAGGATGCCGCTGTCGTTGACCATGAACAGCACGCCCTGATAGAGCAGCGTCGACGGCACCTGCGGCACCGGGCGCTGGTACTTCCACCGGATCGCGCGATCCGTCATGTCGCCCTTGCCGCCCAGTGTGATGGCGAGCAGCCCGTTCTCGGACCCGAGCATGGCGCGGAACACGTCCCATTCGCCCGCCGTGAGCTTGCCGTCACGATCGAGGTCGAAGGCCGAGAACCCGCCGGGGCCGAGCATGCGGTCCATCGGCTCGGTCCCGCTCACTTCCGTCTGCGCGACGAGGCCGTCGCCGTTCGTGTCGTAGCGCTTCAGCCCCTCGTCGAAGGGGACGGTGGCCACCTGGCGTCCCGGCTGATTCTGCGGAAAACCCCAGCCGTTGATGTAGAGCGTGTCGTCATCGACGCTCGCCACCGATTTCATCTCACAGGCAAGGCCGCGCACCCACCACACCGGCTTGCCGTCCGACACGGCATAGGCGGTGAGCTGGAACGACTCGGGCACGAGGAGCTGCGCGCCGCCGGTCGCCGGACGATAGATCGTCGGCGTCGAATAGCCGGAGATGGCGTGCGGCTTCGGCGTCTTCCAGCGCTCGCGACCGGTCTTGCGCGTCGAGGCCGAGCAGGTAGGAGTCCTTGTCCTGGTCGACGCTCAGCACCAGCGTGCCGTCGGCCAGCATGGGCGACGCCCCGAACCCGTAGTACATGTTGAAGGGGCCAATCGGCTTGCGCCACCGCTCGCGTCCATCGGCGGTGTAGCTGATCAGCCCGAACTCCTGGAAGAACGCATAGACGTTGGCGCCGTCCGTCACCGGGCTCGGCGAGGCCGGACCGTTGACGTTCTCCCGGCGCCCGGTCTGTGCGCGCGGCACCGTACGCCGCCATAGCTCGCGCCCGGTCTTGCGCTCGAGCCCGATGACGAGGAGCGTGTAGCCCTCCTTGTCGGGCGAGTGCGCGGTGAGGAAGATGCGAGAGTCGCTGAGCACGGGCGAAGAGTGGCCCGGCGGCAGCGGCGTCTTCCAGCGCACGTTCTTCTCGGGCCCGAAGCTCACCGGCAGGCCGGTCGCCTCCGACACCCCGGTGCCGTTCGGGCCGCGGAACCGGCCCCACGACTCGCGCTCGGCGGCCGACACCGCACCGCAGGCCAGCGATACCCCGAGAAGCACGCCGATCCATCGCCCAGTCATGCTGCGCATTGTAGCGTCGGGCCAGGGTGGCACCGCTGATCACGCGCGTGAGAGGCAGACAGGCGCGGATTCGCGCCGCCGAGCGCGGCGGCTACTTGGCCGGCGTCACCGCCGTCGCCGTGAAGTCGCCGGTGACGCTGAACTCCTCCACCGTCACCGCGCCGGCGAGCTGACCGTCCGTCCCGAGCGACCCCTTGTAGTTCAGCGTGATCGGGCCGCCGTTGTACTGCGACTTGAACCCCCAGGTCACGCTGGTCTGCACGACCTTGCCGGTGATCTCGACGTTGCCCTGCTCGGTGGCGCAGCCGCCGGAGAGATCCTCGCCCTTCTGCGTGAACGTACAGGTCATCTCGCTCACATTGCCGGAGATGTCGTTGCGAACCTTCCACTCTCCGGTGAGGGGGGTGTCCGAGCCGGAGAGCACAGACGAGGCGAGCAGAGCGGCGATCAGAGTATGCGTTCACAGTGACCTTTCTGGCGGATGAGACGAGATTGCCGGTGTAAGCATTTACTAGCATCGGCCCGAGCCGCGCCGCCCGGGCGTGGAGAGGCCCGCATCAGGCGCGCAGTCCGGCCAGCAGGGTGACCGCCTGTTTCCTGATGTCGTCGTCGGAGAGACCGAGCGGGTTCACGCCCAGCGCGCTCCATTGGGCGTACTGCGCCGCGGCGCTGAGCAGCATGTGGACCACGACCTCCGGGCGGATGCGGCGAAACGCCCCATCGGCCTGGCGCCGCGCCACGTACTCGCGCAGGAAGCTGGTGATGGGCGCGGTGTAGCGGACATGGCCGATCCGCGCCAGCTCGCGGTCCTCGAGCGCCGCGAACAGCATCAGCCGATGATGACCGGGGTCGCGCCGATAGGAGTCGAGAATGGCCGTGACGACGGCCCCGAACAGCGCCTCGTCGTCGCGCCGATCGGCCAGCACGCGCAGTTGATCGAGCCAGCGATCGACGTCCGCCGACGAGGCCCACTGTTCGAGCAGCGCGGTATAGAGAGCGTCCTTGGTGGGAAAGTGCCGGAAGAGCACCGTCTCGCTGGTGCCGACGGCGGCGGCGATCTGGCGGGTCGTCGTCCCGGCGAAGCCGCGTTCCGAGAAAAGGGCCGACGCGACCGTCGAGAATCTGCGTCCGACGCTGATCGACGCGGCACCAGCGTGCGAACCCGTGCCGCGGAACGCCGGGGAGGCGTCACGGCTGCCAGCTGATTCACGCGCGCGTGCCGTCTCGCCACGGCGAGATGGTAGCATTCACTTACAGCGTCGGCAAGGCCCGTGCGGGGGCGGAGCGCCGTCGGCCGGCGCCCCGCCTCCGCGAGCGCCGCTAGGTGGCGTCGGGGTCGTCCGGACGGGCCGCATTGCGGTCCGTCGCATCGGCGTCGGCTTCGTCATCGGCGACCGTCTCGCGCTCGGTCACCGCGCGCCCCATGCTGGCATCCGCCGACGGACCGCGCACCGGTGTCGGCTCTCATCGATGCCCGGCTGGAAGCGCCGCTCCGCGCGGCGCCACTCCTCGACGCCGACCTGACCGGTCGAGCGCTGCAGCAGCGTCGCCTCGAGCGTGATGTCATCCGCGGTCGGGACGCGATCCTGCGCCGCCGTCTCGCCGACGCGCGGATCGGCGTCGGCTCCGGACGGGTGCCGCGGCGCCTCGTTGCGCGGCAGATCCTGGACGTCCACTTCGCGCGATTCCGAGACGTGCCCGGCCTGCCGCGCCGCCGGTGCCACCTTGTCGCGCTCGCCTTCAGCCTTGTCTCGCGTCGGTTTCGGTACGCCCATGTGATGCTCCCTTCGCGCGGCTCCGGCCTTCCGGCTCGGTCTCGTCGCGCTTCATCTGCTCGTTGACGTTGCTCCGCTCGCCGGAGCCCTCGCCGGTGGGACGTCGGCCGGGTTCGACGCGCTCACCCGACGACGACGTCTGCGGGCCGGGATACTCCTCGCGATCGCGCGGCTTGCCAGCCGGAGCCGGCAGGGGCGCATCGGAGGCCCCTTCGGGCTGCGTCGCCTGGCGCGTGCGTGCGAGGTGCGTATTGCGGCACCGGCGACACGGAGTCCTTGTCGAACGGCCAATCCGCGACCCGCTCGACGGCGGGGTTTCTCGGTGTTCCTGCCATTCGTCTCTCCCTCGCGCCCGTCAGATCCCGCGGGCGTTACCGACGGACCGCGTCTGAGCGGGGTGGCCCCGAAAGATCTCGCCGGTGTCTTTCAGCGTCTGGATCGTCTCGGTCGGCAGCAGTGACTCCTTGCGGAGAGCCGCCATGCCCTGCATCAACAGGAGCCCGCCGACCGCCAGCATCAGGAGCGTCACGATGGCGCTCGCCGCGAGCGCCGACAGCCCCATCGCGATGCCCGCCAGGGTCGCCGTGGCGACCAACGACAGCAGGCCGGCGACGCACAGCACGGCGCCGACGGCCATGTAGGCGGCCCGACGCGCCAGCACGACGCCAATCCGGCTCATTTCGACCTTCGCCAGCTCGATTTCCTTGCGCACGAGCATGGCGATGTCCCGACTCAGATCGGTGAACAGCTCTCCCAACGACCGATTGCTCAGGTTGTTCATGACCCCTTTTTCCTTCGTCTGTGTCTGCGTTGGCCCCGGTCGCGTGCCGCTACGAGCCGGTCGTGCACGCCGGCGCAATCATGCTCACCGTCGTGACCGTCAGCGTGCGGCCCGATGCCGTCGACGCGACGCCCCCGGCGGCGGCGAACGACGCCAGGCGGCCGGTGACCAGGATGCGATGACCGAGATGCTCCGACAGGTTGATGCCACGATCGGCCACGAGCAGGAGTCCGTTGTCACGTTCCGGCGCGGCGGCGCCGGGCGCGCCAGCCCGCACGTCCGCCTGCGGCGCACCGCTGCCGGGCTCTGAGGTCGTGGTGGCCTGGGTTGCTTCGTGGCTCGATGGCGCGTGGCGGGCAACGTAGGGGCCTCGACGAGGCCGACGTTCGGTGCGACGCGGACGCCCTTCAGCACGAACCCGGAGCCGATGCCCTCTCCGGTCTCGGCCGAGGCGCCATCGGCGCCAGCCAGACGCAGGCAGCCGGTCGCGCTGATCACTTCGCGCGACATGGTCGACCGCGGCGACTGCGCGGCCAAGGGGCTCGAGGCGAAGAGGGCGGCCATACCGATCATCGGGAGTCGTAGGCGGGTGTTTCTCATGCGAGCCTCCGCCCTCCCGGATTGCAAGCGCCGAGCCACCGGGCGCGCGGCAGCCGCCACTCATCCATGGCCGACGAGAAGTAATCGGTGACTCCGGTGTGGCACTGAGGTGCCGCAGGACGGCACCGACGAAGCCCAGCGATCCCTGAAGCTCGGCATCGGTTGCGCTGGCGCGCACTGAAAGCTCGAGCGGGATCGGCAACCGCCGCAGGGCGGCGGCACCGATCCCCGTACGCTACGAGACGACTACGAGCCCGTGCTGCAGGTCGACGAGATCATGCTGACCTTGGTCACCGTCAGCGAGTCGCCATGCGCCGAGGCCGAGCGCGTCGCCGCACCGGTTGGCGCCGCCGAGTTGTCCATCGCCGCGCCGGCGCTGCCCTTGGTCCCCGTCACCGTCACCTGGTGTCCGACGTGGTCCGCGAGCTTGACCGAGGCATCGGCCATCAGGTTGAGGTCCTTGGCGCCTCCGGCGCCGCTCATCGTACCGGCCGTCCGCGACGTGTCGGAGGCCCGGTGCCGCGCCAGACGCTCCCAGAGGCGGAGCCCGCGCCCGACGCCGAGCCGCCGCTATCGCCCATCTTGGCGTTCTTCAGGACGAACCCGCCGCCGGGCGCGCCGGTCGACGCCGCGGCGCCGCTGCTGGCGGTCGCGCTGCCCCGCTGCAGGCAGCCGGTGGCCGTTACCTGACCGGCCATGTCACTGCTCGAACGTCCGCTGGTGGTCGGCTGACCGCTCTGCGGCATCGAGGAGCCGGCCGCTCTGCGGCGTCGAGGTCGGCTGGCCGCCTTGCGGTGGCGTGGTCGAGGTCGGGGTCTGGGCTGCCAGCGTTCCGCACAGTGCCAGGCTGCTACACAGCGTGACCGCCCACTGCCAATGATGCGTCTTCTTCATCGTGTCTCCTCCGCGTGTTGCCATGCGAGTGACCGCCTTGCCGACCACTTGCGACACGCGAGCACGCGGCGCGAGCGTTCGCCTTGCAAGGCTGGAGCCACAGTCGGCCTGCGCCGCCGACCTGGCGTCGTCCTTGCTGTTGCGAGGCAGGTCGGCCGTGCGCGATGGACCGACGTTCCCAGACCTGGTGCGCCCCTGCCCAGGCCGACAATGCGAGGAGGCAGTCATGGCAACACCAACGACAGGACACCGCGGACGTCGGACGGATCGAGCACGAGATCGCGCAGGTGCGCGACGACGTCGGCCGCACCGTGCAGGAGATCAGCAGTCGCCTGACGCCGGCCCATCTGATGGAACAGGCGAAGCAGAGCCTCAGGGACACGACCATGGACACCACGCGCGCGGTGGCCCAGTCGGCGAGCGACGTCGCCAACGGCGTCGCCGCCCGCACGCGTGACGTCGCGCTCGACGCGCGCGATCAGGTGCAGGCGCATCCGTACGCGGCAGCGGCGATTGGCGCCGGCGTCGGGCTCGGCTATTGGCTGATGTCGACCTCGATGCGCAACAAGCGGCGCCTGATCCCGCGCGAGTGGGACGAGCCGTTCGATCGATCGAGCCGACGGCGGGGAGCGCGCGGGAGCGCCCTGCTCGGCAACTCGTACTACGCGGCGCCGATGGCCGCCGCCGCGGCAGCGGCCTTCCTGTTCTGGCGCAACCGGCTGTAGCTGGCGCATCCGGCGCGAGCGAGGGCGCCCGGCGAACGGGGCGCCCGCCGTCCCTACGACATCGTCTTCTTGGCGCCGATCGTCTTCGACAGGTCCTGGACCTGCTTCAGATGCGCCTTCAGCGTCGGCAGCGTCTTGGCCGCGAAGGCCTTGATGTCGCTGTCGCCCGCGCTGGCGGCCGCCTTCTCGAACGCCTTCACGTCCTTCTGGTGGTCGTCGATCATGGCCGCCACGAAGGCCCGTCGAACGCCGCGCCGCTCAGCTTCTCGAGCTTGGCGTGCACCGGGCCGTGGCCCGCGGTCTCGGCCAGCGCGATCTTCTTCCGCGACGCGATCTCCTTGAGCTCGGCGTTGGCCGCGCTGTGGTCCTTCTCGAGCGTCGCCGCGAACGCCTTGACGTCGGCGTGCTCGGCCTTCTCCTGCGCCAGCTTGGCGACGGCCACCTCGGTCATGCCGCCATCGGCGGCCTTCTTGACGAACGCCGCATCGGCCGCGGACGCGGCAGCCGGCGTGATCGCCGTGCGCCTTGTCCGCGGTGCGGCCGGCCGGCTCGCTGCGTGGCGGCGTCGGGGGCGTGGTCGCGGGGGGCGTCGGCGGCGGCGCCTGGGTGCGCCGACGATGGCCGAGGTGATGATGAGTGATCGGAATGAACATGGGATTACCTCCGCCGCCCTCAATGCAAGCGGGCCGCCAGTCTCAGGAGGAGCCCGTTCCGCCGGTTCACCTAGCGGCGCGAGGCGCGTCTTTCCGTCGGCGGTTCGCCGGACGGCCGTCGCCTCGCGGCGAGGCGTGCTCGATTCTCCGAGTTCAGCTCGGCGCCGACCAGGACGGCCAGGCCCGACACGTAGAGCCACAACAGCAGCAGCACGGCGGCGCCCAGCGCGCCGTAGGTCGCGTTGTAGTCGCTGAAGTTCTGCACGTAGAAGCGGAAGCCCAGCGATGCGAGGAGCCACAGCACCGTGGCCAGCGCCGAGCCGGGCGTGATGAATGCCCAGTCCTGGTCCGCGTCGGGCGCGAAGTAGTAGATCAGCGCCACGCCGAACGCGACCAGCAGGAAGACGATCGGCCACTGCACGACGGCCCAGACCGTCGCCACCGCCGACGCCACGCCCAACCGATCGGCCAGGAGCCGGGCCAGCTCCGGCCCGGCCACCACGAGCGTGAACGCCGTGAGGATGAAGACGGCCAGCCCGATGGTGAGCGCGATGCCGAGCAGCCGCACCTTCCACCACGGCCGTGACTCGTCGATGTCGTAGGCCCGGTTCAGCGTGTCGATGATCGCGGTCAGCGCCGCCGAGCTGCTCCACAGGGCCCCGAGGACGCCGACGGTGAGCAGGCCGCCCTGCTCCGACGCGAGGATGGCGTCGAGCTGCGTCCGGATCAGCGACGAGCGCGTCCGGCGGCGTGAACGGGGCCAGCGCCCCGAGCACCTCGCTGCAGCGTGGAGGGCGGGAAGAAGCTGGCGATCGCGACGACGACGATCAGCGCCGGGAACAGCGCCAGGATGAAGTAGTAGGCCAGCTGCGCGGCCAGGCCCAGGCAGTTGTCGTCGTTGATCTCGCGCCAGGTCCGCCCGGCCAGCTCACGCCACGAAATCGGCACGCGGAACGACTGGAACATCGGTCCTGTCAGTACTTCACCACGAACACGAGATCGGCGCCGCCACGCTCGGCCCGGCGGCCGATGCTGCGGCTGGTGTCGCCGCCCTGGGCGACCTGGGTCTCGAGGCGGAGGAGGTTGGACAGCTCGTATTCGAGCACGAGCTGCGTGGTCTCGCTCGACCCGAACTGCTGCCGGACCTTCACGAAGACGCGCTCGCCGATCTGGTTGCCGACCGAGACGCTGGTACCGCCCTCGTCCGAGACCGGCGTGATCTCCAGCAGGTCGACGTCGAGGGCATCGCGCAGCGCCTCGGCGACGGGCGCCGCGACGAAGCCGCCGACCAGCGATCCGGCCCGCTGCGCCAGCGTCGTCTTCTCGCCTTCGCCGAGGTCGTTGATCGGGCCGGTTGAAGATGATCAGCGACAGGATGTCGCCCTCGTCGAGCGGCGGCGTGCTCGACAGCTCGAGCTCCGGCCGCTGCGCCTCGCCGTGCACGCGGACGCGCGCTTCGACGCCGGACACGTCGCGCGTCGCCGTGACGTTCAGCTGCGGGTTGGTCGGGTCCGGGCCCTTGAAGCTGACCGTGCCGTCGCGACGCAGCTCGAAGCGGCGGCCCTGGAACTCGTAGAAGCCGCGGACCGTGTTGACGGTGCCGACCACCATCGTCGAGGCGCCGGCCGCCTTGGTCACGTGCAGGTCGCCGCCCAGCGTCATGTTCAGGTTGCCGAGCGACAGCCCTTCCCCGCCGATCTTCACGCCATCGCCGCGCAGGATCAGCGTGTTCGGCACCTTCACGCGCAGGTCGAGGGCCATGCGCGTCGACGATGGACGGCCGCCTCGGGCGTGGCCGCGGCCTGGACCGGCGCCGGCTCAGGCGCGGCCGGCGGCGCGGCGGCGGCGACCGCCGGCTGCGGCGCGAAAGTCGGTGGCCACCGCGGCGGATGGCGGCGGGTTCGACGACGACGGCGACGGCGCCGCCGCCACGTCGATCGCCGCGCCGCCCTTGGCCGGGCGCAGCTCCTCCAGCACGTTGTCGACCTCGATGCGGCCGGAGCCGACGGTGACGGTCCCTTCGGCGCGGAGCGCCTGCAGCGTGCCGCTGCACCGCGACGTTGGTATCCAGGTGGAGGCGGCCGAAGTTGCCGTCGAGGACGCTGAAGTCGTCGCTGGTGACGCGCAGATCGACGTCGCCGACCTGCCGCTCGGCCAGCGAGACACCGGCCCGGCCGGTGACCTGCAGCAGCTTGCCGTCCTTGTCGCCGATCTGCAGCGTGCGGACGTCGACGCGATCCGCCTGCATCGCGACGTCGGCCTGGATGTTGGTGAACGCGGTGCCTTCGTCGGTGAGACGGAAGGCGCCGTTGGCGACGCGGACGCCGCCGTCGACGACCGGCGCGTTCAGCGTGCCGGTCAGGTGGACGTTGGCAGTTCAGCGTGCCGGTGACCTGCTCGATCAGCGGCGTGAAGGTCTGCGCCACGGCCAGATCGATCGCGCTCGACTCGACGTGCAGATCGACCGGCGCCGTGTTCCGCCTCGTCTCGTCGCGCAGCACCGGCGCCGGCGGCAGCGTGCCGCGCACCGTCAGCCATTCGGCGCCGCGCTCGAGCCGCGCCTCGACCTTGGCGGCCTGCGCATCGTGCGTGACGCTGGCGTCGAGCGTCTGGTAGGTGAAGCCGCCGACCTTGCCGTCGCGGACGGTCAGCGTGCGCCGTCGGCCACCGGCGCCTCGAGATCGCCGGACGCCGTCGCCGTGCCATTGAGCATGCCACCGAGGTCGCGGCCGGTGCGGGCCAGGCGATCGACCGCCGCCAGGTCGACGTCGGTCAGCGTGAGCCGCAGCGGCCGGTCGGCCGGGACGGACCGCGCCGCGGCCCCGAGCGCGACGGCGCCAGCCGCCTCGATGCGCTGCGTCCCGCTCGCCAGGGCCAGCCTGTCGACGTCGACGCGATCGTCGGCGTAGACGATGCGGGCCGGCGCGGTCAGCGACCACGAGGCGCCCTCGGCGGTCGCGGTCAGGCGATCGAGCCGCACGTCGACGCCGGCCGGCTGCAGCAGGGACAGGGTGCCGGCGGCGTCGAGCGTGCGCGCGTCGCTGGCCGCCACCGTGGCCGAGAACGTCGCGGCGCGATCGGCGTAACGCACGTCGGCGGTGACCTCCCGCAGGGACTGCCCCGCCGCCTCGACCAGCGCGGCGCGCGTCTTGCGCCTGGACGCGGATCCGCTGCGCGTCGAGGTCGGGCAGCGTGACGTCGAAGCGTCGCCTGGGTGTCGACCGCCCGCGCGGTCGTGCCGTAGGCGGCGTTCGACAGCGCCAGCGTGCCGGTCGTGTGCAGCTCGCTCGCGTTGCCGGTCACGGTGCCCTCGACCTGGCCGGCGCCGCGGATGTCCGGCTGTCCCGCCAGCGCCGCCGCCGGCGCCAGATCGGCAGCCACGACGCGGTACTGCAGGTTGGACGTGCCCTCGCGGGTCACGGCGACCGTCCCCTTCGCCGTGACGTCGGCCAGCGGGCCGGCGACGTCGAGCGACGCGACGTCGAGGACGCCGCCAGCCAGCGAGGCCTGCAGCGTCCCGCGATCGACGGCGTGCTCGCCGATCCGCGACGGCGGCGAGCGTCAACTGGACGCGGCCGGTGGTCGTCGGGCAGCGAGAACGCCGTGATGGACGGCGTCGCCATGGCGGCGTCGATCGAGCCGCTGACGGCGCCGGCGAGCGCCGGCCGGTCGGCGGCCAGGCCGGGATCGAGGTTGGTGAACGACGCGCGGAGCGTGCCGTCCAAGGCGCCGCGCGTGAGGCGGACGTCGGCGACCGCGTCGCGAATCTCGCCGCCGACGACGGCGGCGTGCGGCACGCCGACCTGGCCGGCGACCTCGAGCGTCGGCACGGTGCGGCCGCTGCCGGCGAGGTCGAAGGTGGCGTCGATCCGGCCGCGCAGGCGCGCCTCGGTCAGGGCCGGCAGCCGCAGGGCGGCGCCGAAGCGATGCGGATCGACGTCGCGGATGCCGCCCTTGGCGGTGAAGGTCGGGCGCGAGCCGTAGAGCGTGCCGCTGACGCGCGTGCCGGCGTCGATCGTGGCCCCCTCCACCGTCGAGGCGTCGAAGGTGAGCTCGCCGCTCGGGCCGCGATCGTCCAGTCGGGCGCGATAGCTGCCGCCCGCCTTCGTCGCCAGCGCCGGGACGCCGAGCCGCCGTGGCAGCTTGCGCAGGTCGAGGCCGGCGATGCGGCCCGCGAGCTCGCCTGCGGCGCGGCGGCCGTTGAGCGGGGCGACCACCTCGCCCTTGGCCGTCGCCTGCGCGCCATAGGCGCGGGCGCTGGCGTCGAGCTGCACCCGCGAGTCGACGATCGTCGCCTTCGCGTCGAGCGCGTCGAGGCGATAGCCGTCGTACTCGGTCGGCGCGACGCGCAGCGTCGCGCGCCCGTCGATGTCGTTGGCCGCGTCGAGCGCCAGGTCGACGTCGGCGGTGGCGTTGACGCGGCTCGCCGGCAGGTCGACGGCCACGCGGCTCAGATCGAGCTCGCCCAGGGTCGCCGTCCCGCGCACGCTGCGTTCGGGGCCCATCGCGTCAGCGACGGCTTTGACGCTGAGCGTCCCGGCGTCGCTGCGGACCGCGAGCGCGGCCTCGAGCGCATCCAGCCGTCCGCGCAGCGGTCCCGTCGAAGGCCGGCTGGAGACGGATGTCGGCCAGCGCCGGGACGAAGCCGGCGAACTCGCGCGGCGTGAGCTTCTCCGACGACAGCGGTCAGGTTCAGCGTCGGCGTCTGCAGGTAGGCGTGCACCGATCCCTGGGCCGAGAGCATGCTCTCCGCCGTGTGGATGGTGAGCCGCGACAGGGTGACGTCGTCCTGGTTGACGACGATGCGGCCGGCGAGGCTGTTGAGAGCCAGGGCGGGATCGCTGGCCCGGAACGACAGGTGGCCGAGCGTCGATCACGAAGTCGACCGGCTGGTAGGCGAACGAGCCGCTCAGATCGAGACGCTCGATTCGCTTCGGCAGGCCGAGGCGATCCGGCCCGTCCGGCTCGTCGATGGTGACGGTGCCGTTGCTGATGCCGATGCGGCTGATGGTGATGGGCGCGGCCGGCCCTTCGCGATCGGCTTCCTGCGCCTGCTCCTTGACGAGGCCGGCCACGTTCCAGCCGTTCGGGCCCGTTTCGCAAGGCCATACGCGGTTCGTTGATGCGGATTTCGTCGATGACCACGTCGCCGGAGATCAGGTCCCACAGGCTGTAGCGCAGGCCGACGTCCTTGGCGGCGAAGATCGTCTCGCGGCCCTGGGTCAGCGAGACGCCTTCGATCTCGATCCCCGTGAACAGGTTGCCGTCGAGGCGCTGGATCGCGAGGCGTGCCGTTCAGGTAGCCGTCGGCCTCGTCGATCACGTAGCGGCGCAGCCAGTCCTTGAACCACGCGGTCTGCGTCGACACGATGGCGACGACGACGAGGCCGACGAACAGCGCCAGCACGAACGAGCCGATGCGGAGCCAGCGGCGGATGTTGATGGCCATGTCAGAACGCCTGGCCGATGCTGATGTGCGCCCGCCAGCGGCGGGCCTCGGGCTTGCCCTTCACGAGCAGCCCCTCGATTGGGTTGAGCTGATAGCCGAGATCGAGCCGCACCGGTCCGATCGGCGTGTCGTAGCGGACGCCGGGGCCGACCGCGGATCGGAACCCGCCCGGGTCGAGGTGCCAGGGATTGCGGCCGACGCTGCCGGCGTCGACGAACGCGACCGCGCTCAGCTTCGTCCCGAAGGGCACGCGCACCTCGGCCGACGTCTCGACGACGCTGAGGCCGCCGATCGGCTGGCCGGATTCGAGCGGGCTCACTTCGTAGCGCCCCCACCCGCGGACGCTGGTCGAGCCACCGAGGAAGTAGCGCTTGAAGAACGGCACCGCCGCGTCGGTCGGCGGCGGCGCGTCGATGGTCGACCCGCGCAGCCGGCCGGCGAAGACGATGCCGCGCCGGCCGGCGCTCGCGCTCGAGGCGCGGCGCGTCGACACGTAGGCCCGCACCTCGCCGCTGAACTCGGTGTAGGTGAACGTGCCCGGCAGGAACTTGCCGGCCTGCTCGACAGCGCCCGACACGGCGAAGCCGCGCTGCGGATCGAGGCGGCTCGAGGTGGTGTCGTGATCGGCCTGCAGCCGCAGCGACACCAGCGTGCCGCTGGCGGCGCCCGTCTCGGGGTCGAGGCCCAGGCTGATCAGTGAGTTGCGAAGCGCCGGATTCGCCAGCGCCTCCTCCGAGACGCGATACTCGGTGAACTCGTTGATGAACGACATGCCCGACCGAGGTCGTCGCGCCGCGGCGGGTCACCGGGTTGCGCCGCTCCCGCCGCCACGACACGCCGGCGCGGCCGCCGTAGGTGGTCACGCGATAGACCGGCTCCCGCTCATCCCAGGTCTGTGCCGACGCCGAGAACGCGAGGTGGCGGGTGAAGAACCACGGTTCGTTGAAGTTCACCCGGACGCCGCGATCGAGCGACGAGAACTTGCCCTCGATGCCGGCGCTGCGGGCGCCGCCCAGGAAGTTGACGTGCTTCCACTCGCCGCGCACGCGGGCCTTCTCCTCGGTGCCGTAGCCGACCGCGCCGGTGAACTGCCGGTGCTTGTCCTCGGCGACCGTGATGCGCATCGGCACGGCGGACGGCTGCGTGTCCTCGCCGCGGGGCTCGACGTAGGCGAAGCGGAACAGATCGAGCGACGACAGGCGGCTCTGGCTCGCCCGGACCCGGCCGGCGCTGTAGCGCTCGCCGGGCTTGAAGGCCAGCTGGCGCAGGATGACGTCCTCGCCCACCGAGGCGTGGCCGCGCACCTCGATCGGGCCGAAGGTGGCCGCCTGGCCGGGCGTGGCACGGACGACGATGGCCACGCCCCGCGTCCCCTCGACAGGCTGCTCGTCGACGGCGACCTTGGCGTAGGGATAGCCGAATTCCTGCAGGACGTTCAGGGCCGTGCTGCGGGCCGCGTCGACGCGGCGGCGATCGCGCACGTCGCCGGACGCCAGGCCCAGCCGCGAGCGCAGCGACTCCTGCCGGCGCTCGGAGCAGCACCTCGAAGCCCTCGAAGCGCATCGACGCCACCAGCGTCGGCTCGCCTTCGCGCACGGTCACGGTCAGCCGGACGTGCTCCTTCTTCTCGTCGAAGACCACGTCGACGTCGGTGACCCGCGCGTCGGGATAGCCGCGCTCCGTGTAGAAGCTACGCAGCCGCTGCAGGTCGCGCTGGAACTCATCGGTATCGAAGGCCGGCTTCTTCGTGAAGGGGATCCAACTGCCGGCCTTGGTCTGGAGCGCCGCCCGCAGTTGCGCCTCGTCGACGACCTGCACGCCCTGCAGGGACAGGCTCGACACCTTGACCTTGGCCTCGTCCTTACACGCCACGCTCGAGCTGACAAGCAGCAGGAGAACCCACACCCTCGCCCACAAAGGCCGCATCTCACTTCAAGCGACGTGCCACCGTGCCGCGGCACTGTGCAGTGTCCAGCGACCCATCCATGTGGTCGGCTAGGGAAGGGGTTGCCGTACTTGCGCAACCGGCTGCCGAGTCCGCGCCGGCTCGGCCGTCGGCCCAGCTCACGCCGCGCGCCGGCGGCCGCGGGCGTCGAGCCGCGCCGAGAGGAGCTTGACGACCGCCGCCTCTTCTGCCGACAGCTGGTGCCGGCCGCGGGCGGCGCTGGTGGTCCGGACGAACGGCGCGATGGTCTCGCCGTCCAGGAACGCCTCGACGACCGACGGGTGGATGTAGCACTTGCGACAGACGGCCTTGGTGTTGCCGAGACGCCCGGCCACCTGGCCGACGGCCTCGGAGACGAAGCGCTTGCGCGCGGTCGCCGACGGCAGGTCGATGTCGGCGCACAGTGCGCACGCCGCGAGCACCGTCCCCGACCAGGTGCGGAAGTCCTTCGCCGTGAACTCCTCCCCCGCCACGTCGCGCAGGTAGTCGTTGACGTCGGTCGACGAGATCGTCCGGCGCGTGCCGTCCTCGCCCACGTACTGGAACAGCGTCTGGCCGGGCAGATCCTGGCACCGCTGGACGCTGCGGGCGAGCAGCGCATCATGCAGGTCGATCTGCTGCATGACGCCGCTCTTGGCGCGGAAGTGAAAGCGCATCCGGCGGCCGCGCACGTCGACGTGCCGATCGAGCAGCGTGGTCAGCCCGAAGGATCCATTGGTGCGCGCGTATTCGTCGTTGCCGACCCGGATGAGCGTGCGCTCGAGCAGCGCCACGACGGTTGCCAGCACGCGCTCGCGCGACAGCGGTGTGCGGCGCAGATCGGCGGCGACGCGGCGACGGATGGACGGCAGGACGCGCGCGAACGCCAGCATCCGCGTGTACTTCGTCTCGTCGCGCACCGCCGTCCAGCGCGGGTGATAGCGGTACTGCTTGCGGCCGCGCGCGTCGCGGCCCGTGGCCTGCAGGTGCGCGTTGGCCTTGGGCGCGATCCAGACGTCGGTCCACGCCGGCGGGATCACCAGCGAGCGGATCCGCTCGAGCGTGGCGCGATCGCGCACCGACCGTCCGTCGACGCCGCGGTAGCCGAACCCTCGGCCGACCTTGACGCGGGTCAGGCCGGCGTCGGCGTCCGACGCGTAGTAGAGACCGGCTTCGCGGGCGGAGGCCCGGGCGGCGGGCTGGGGTGTGGCTACCTCGGCACTCATGGCCGCCGTCGATTCAAGCCGCGTACCAGCCTCTCGTGTGCCACAATCGTCGCGTCCGCTGCCGCGATCCGCGTGTCTTCCGCCCTTCTCGACCGTCCCGCCCCGCCTCCCCCCGCTTCCGTCGACACCCGCCCGCGGGGAGCGCCGCTGCTGCTCCTGCTGGGCATCCTCACCGCCATCGCGTCGCTGTCGATCGACATGTACCTGCCGGCCCTGCCGGCGATCGCGGTCGATCTGCACGCCGCCCCCGGCCTCCTCGAGGCGACACTGGCGGCGTTCTTCGCCGGCTTCGCGCTGGGCCAGCTGGTCTACGGACCCCTCAGCGATCGCGATCGGCCGACGGCCGCCGCTCATCGGCGGGCTCGTCCTCTACACCCTGGCGTCGATCGTCTGTGCCACGGCGGCGACGCCCGGGATCCTGATCGCCGGGCGGGCGGCGCAGGCGCTGGGCGGCGCCGCGGCCCTCGTCATCGCCCGCGCCGTCGTCCGCGACCTCTACGACGCGCAGGACGCGGCCCGCGTGTTCTCGCGGCTGATCCTCATCATGGGCCTGGCGCCGGTGCTGGCGCCGTCACTCGGCAGCCTGATGCTGGTCCGCTTCTCGTGGCGCGCCGTGTTCTGGGTGCTGGCGGCCTTCGGCGCGGCGTGCCTCGTGGCCACCATCCGCCGCCTGCCGGAGACGTCGCCGCGCACGGCCAGGGGCGGCCTGGCGACCGTCGCCAGCGGCTATCTGCGCATCTTCCGCGATGGGCGTTTCGTCGGCCTGGCGCTCGGCGGCGGGTTCGCCGCGGCCGGCATGTTCGCCTACATTGCGGCGTCGCCCTTCGTCTTCATCGAGCAGCTCGGCCTGTCGCCGCGCGCGTTCGCCATCGTCTTCGGCGCCAACGCCTTCGCGCTGATCGGCAACAGCCAGTTGAATCGACTGCGGCTGCGGCGGTCGACGCCGGCGCAGATCCTGGGCCGGCAGCTCTACGTGACGGCCGGCGCGGCCATCGCCATCGCGGCGCTGACCTGGGCCGGGGTGACGTCCTGGCTGCTGCTCGCCGCCGGACTGTTCGTCTACGTCGGCACCATCGGCGCGGTCGGTCCCAACACCACCGCGGCGGCGCTGGCCCGCTACAGCGAGGACGCCGGATCGGCCTCGGCCCTGCTCGGCTCGTTGCAGTTCGGCCTGGCGGCGCTGGCCGGCATCGCCGTCGGAACCTGGCACGATGGCACGGCCCGGCCGCTCGGCACGGTCGTCCTCGTCTGCGGCCTCGCCGCGTGGGTCTGCGGCACGCTGGCGACCGCCGAGCAGACCCCCTTCCGGCGCTCCTGACGTCCGCATCTGACAGCGGCCCGGCAGACGCGGTACCATGCGGCGCTGATGGCTGTCCCGCCCACGATCTCCCGCTCCCCGCTCGGCCGCCTGCTCGGCCTCGACGCCGCCGCAGATCACCGGCGCGCTCGACGAACCCGGGCCGCGGCAACCGTACGCCCGCACTCCTCACCGTCCGCGGCTGGGCGCTGTCGACCGATGGTGCCCCGCTCGAGGTCGTCATCGACGTCGACGACCGGACCGTCTGGACCGGCGAGCCGGACGGCGCCGCGCGCCGACGTCGGAGCCGCTCTTCCCGGGCGTCGCCTCGGCTGCCACCTGCGGGTTCTCCGTGCAGCTCGACGCCGACACGCTGCCCGACGTGGCCGAGGCGACGCTTGCTCGTCCGCGCCCGACGGTCCGGTTACGCGCGAGAGCCACGAGATCGGCCGGTCGGTCATCACCCGCCACGCCCATCTCGATCAGGGCTTCACGCGGACAGCCTACGGCCAGGTGTGGGACGAGATCTCGCAGACGGAGGCTGCGGCCCGGGTCGCCGTCAGTGGCACCGCCGACGATGCGGAATGGGCGCGCTCCGGCGAGGCCACGGCGGGCGACGTCGCGGCGCTGACCGGCATCACGGCCGCCGACGACGTGCTCGAGATCGGCTGCGGCGCCGGCCGCGTCGGCCGGTTCCTGGCGCCTGTCTGTCGCCACTGGACCGGCGGCGACGTGTCGCCGAACATGCTCCACTTCGCCGCGCAGGCGCTCGCCGACCTGCCCAACGTGTCGACGGTGGCCCTGAACGGCTACGACCTCGGCGGCGTCGCCGATCGATCGCTCGACGTCGTCTACTGCACCGGGGTGTTCATGCACCTCGACGAGTGGGAGCGGTTCCGGTATGTCCTGGATGCCCGCCGCGTCCTGCGGCCGGGCGGGCGGCTCTACGTCGACAACTTCAACCTGCTCGAACCGGAAGGATGGGCGCTCTTCATGGAGCACTTCCGGCAGGATCCGTCGAAGCGGCCGGCCAACGTGAGCCGGCACTCGACGCCGCAGGAGCTGGAGCGCTATCTCGCTCAGGCGGGCTACGAGCAGCTGCGGGTCCGCACCGGCGGCCTGTGGGTGACGGCGGTCGGCCGGGCGCCCGCCGCGTAGAGGACGCGGCCCCGCCGCGGCGTGCGGAGCCGCCGGCCGCCGGCAGCCGGACGCCGTCAGCGCGGCTTCGAGGCTTCGGCGATCAACAGCTCCAGCATCCGCGCGTACTGGGTGTCGGCGGCCTCGAGGGTACTGAAGTACTCCGCCTGCGACAGCTTCTGCTTGCGCCAGTCGAAGTCGAAGATGACGCGCTTGCCGTTGGCCTCGAACGAGTCGCGGAGCATGTCCTTGCCCTTGGTCAGGGCGAAGCCATCGGCCCGCAGGTCCTCGACGATGACGCGCGTCGCCGCCTCCGAGGCCGAGTTGAGGTCGATGTAGGCGTCCTGGAACTTGCCGAGCAGGACCTTCTCATTGAGGAGCGCCGGCGCGCCGTAGCGGGCCGAGACGATCATCAGCTGACTGCCCGGCACGTGCATCGCCGCGACGAAGCGGCCGGGGTCGGTCGGATCCTTGGTGGCGATGTACTGCAGCTTGGCCACCGCCAGCTGCTTGGCCAGCGCCGCCGCCTGCGGTGATGACTTCGACGCCTTCGCGTCCTCGGCTGCCGATGCGGCACCAGCGACGCCGAGCGTCACCGCCAGTGCAATCCCCAAGGCCAGTCGTCGTAGGTGCATCGCCGCCGTTCTCCTTCTGACGTCACCCGATGAAGAGCGCGTCGTCCTCTTCCACGCCCGTCGGCGGCGTGCGGCGACCGCCGCCGGCCACGCCCCGCAGCGCGGCCACGGTGGCCCGCACCGCCGCGAACAGCGCCGCGCCTTCGCGGGCCGGTGTCACCACCGCGCGCTGAATCATCAGCGCGGTCTCGTCGATGCGCTCCGACAGATCCTGGAACACCTGGTCGACGCGCTCGACCTGGACGGTCGCCAGCGCCGACATCTTGGCGGCGTCTTCCGACACCTGCCTGGCCCGCTCGAGCACGGGCTTCAGGTCGGTCTCGAACCGGCCGAGCATCTGCTCGATCCGCTGCGCCGCCCGTGCCCCGTAGATGATGGCCCCGACCTGGATCGCCGCCATCACCAGCGTGGCGACCGCGATCACGCCGAGGAACACCGGGGCCCAGTCGTTCACGCCGTCTCCTTCGGCCCCCGGGCCTGCTCGAAGGCTTCCTTGCCGCGCTCGAAGGCCGTGCTCAGCCCGTCACGCTGGTTGCGCAGGAATTCGCGTCCCTGCCGGGCCGCGTCGGACGCCTTGTCGCGCCCCTCGCGGGCCCGCTCCCCGAGCTTCCGCCGGGTTTCTTCCCCGCTCGCCGGAGCCACCAGCAGCGCCACCGCCGCGCCCGCGATTGCCCCCAGCATGAACGCGACCATCACTCCACCCGCACCGCGATCCTCTGACATCTCGGCACCTCCCTGCTGCATCTCACCTGGCGCCGTCGCTAGAAGATACTGACCCTCACGTTGAGGTATTTCTTCGGATCCTTCCTGATTTCGGTCAAGAGGGACCGCATGTCGGCGACGGCGCCGTTCATGTTCTCATACAATTTCTTGTCCTGCAGCAACTGGCCGGCCGTCCCCTGCCCCTCGTTCAGGCGCGTCAGGAGCGTGTCCAGGCGGGTGGTGACGGCGTCGACGCGGCGGTAGAGCGCCTCGTCCTTGAGCAGCTTGCCGGCCGTCCCCTCGCCACGCGCCAGGCCGCCGGAGATGCGATCCAGGTTGCCGGTCGTCGACGACAGCGACTTGGCGAACTCGTCGTCCTTCAGCAGCCGCCCGAGGCTGCCCTCGCCGGCGTTGATGCGGCGGGTCATCGTCGCCAGGTTGTCGAGCGACGCCTGGAGCGAGCGGTAGGCGGTCTCGTCCTTCAGCAGCTTCCCCATCGTCCCCTGGCCGCGGTTGAGGCCCTGAACGACCTGGTCGGCGGCCGCCGTCAGCGCCGCGAACTCCCGGTAGACCTGTTCGTCGGTGAACAGCTTGCCGAGCGTGCCCTTCCCGCCCCGGATGTCGCGCAGCAGGCTGGTCACTTCGACGATGCCGGCGTTGGCCTGCTCCGCCACCTCGGCGATCGTCCCGGGCGTGCGCGCCGACTGGATGTAGCCCCAGTCCGCGATCGGTCGTCCGGTGCCGACGGCGTTGATGTCGATGGCGGTCTCGCCGAGCAGGCTGATCGAGCCGATCATCGCCCGCGACTCCTCGGTGATCTTGTCCTGGACGTCCTCGGAGAGCTCCAGCGTGACCTCGACCTGCGCGCCGACGAACTGCACCTCGCTGACCTGGCCGACCTCGACCCCGGCCAGGCGGACGACGGCGCCGGCCTTCAGCCCCTGGACGTTCGGGAAGCGGGTCTTGAGGTGATAGCGCTGCCACGGCAGGCCGCCCTCCCCGCCGACCATGAAGGCGAAGAACACCGCGATGACGAGGGCGGCGACGACGACGATGCCGAGCTTCAGCTGAGACCAGGCGAGCGAGCGGGTTCGGGGCATGGGAGAACTCTTGGCGAGACGCTACGAGAGGAAGCTCTGGAGATACGGATCGCGCGATCCCCGCAGCTCGTGCACGTCGCCCTCGAAGGCGATGGTGCCGTCGCGCAGCATGATGAACTCGGTTTCGGCGACCTTGGCCGGGTCGGCCTGGATCAGCCGGACTTCGCCGTCCTCGCGGACGGCCGTGTGCTCGGCGACGTAGAACGCGTCGCGCAGCTGGTGCGTGACCATGATCGTGCTGACGTTCTCGAGGTCGCGCAGCTTGATGATCTCCGCGTCGATGGTCACCGACGTGATCGGGTCGAGCCCGGTCGTCGGCTCGTCGTAGAGCAGGATCGGCGGCTTGGCGGTCATCGCCCGCGCGATCGCCACCCGGCGTCGCTGCCCGCCCGACAGGGCCGACGGCGCCTTGTCGATGTGCTCGGCGAGGCCGACGAAGCCGAGGACCTCCTCGACCCGCTGGTGGACCTCCTCGAGCGGCAGCGTCGGTCTCTTCGTAGAGCTTGTAGCCGACGTTCTCGCGCACCGTGAGCGAGTCGAACAGGGCGCCTTCCTGGAAGACCATGCCCAGGCTCTGCCGCACGTCCATCATCTGCGTGCTCGCTCAGCTGATCGACGCGCTCGCCCTTGACCCAGATGGCGCCGGCGTCGGGTTTGAGCAGTCCGAGAATCAGCTTGAGGATCGTCGACTTGCCGGCGCCGCTGGCGCCCAGGAAGATCTTGGTGTGGCCCTGCCGGATCGTGAAGCTCAGGTCCTTCAGGATCACCTTCTCGTCGAAGGCCAGGTCGACCCCTTCGAAGACGATGACCGGCGCGTCGACCTCGACGGCGGTCGCCGCGCCGGTGGTCGAGGCGTCTCGCGACGGCGGATGGCTGGTCGGTGTCGCCATCAGTAGAGCACCGAGAAGAGGATCTTGGTCACGAAGAAGTCGACGACCAGGACGGCCACCGAGCCGGCGACGACCGCGTTGGTCGTCGCCCGGCCGACCCCCTGGGTGCCGCCCGAGGCGCGCAGCCCGACGTGGCAGCCGATGGTGACGATGGCGAAGCCGAGGAAGAACGGCTTGATCAGGCCCATCCACACATCCGCCATGTAGAGGCCGTCGACGACCGAGTTCCAGTAGACGCTGGACGCGACCCGGAGCTGCCAGACGGTGATGAACCAGGCGCCGATCATGCCGACGAAGTTGGCGATGATGGTCAGCACCGGCACCATGAAGACGCCGGCGAGCACCCGCGGCACGGCCAGCTTGCGGACCGGATCGGTGCCGAGGGCGCGCAGGGCGTTGATCTGGTCGGTGACCATCATCGAGCCGAGCTCGGCGGCGATGCCCGAGCCGACCCGGCCGGTGACCATGAGCGCCGTGAGCACCGGGCCCAGCTCCTTGACCATCGACGCGCTCACCAGGCGGCCGACCGCCGTGCGCGCGCCGAACTGATCCAGCGTGAACCCGGACTGCAGCGCCAGCACGGCGCCGGTGAACATGCCGGTGAGGATGACGACGGTGAGCGAGCCGAGGCCGATGGCGTCGAACTGCTCGATCACGTCGCGGACGTAGAACGGGCGCGAGAACGTGCCGCGCGCCACCGCGATGCAGAGCTTGGCGTACTCCTGCACCTCCAGGAGCGCGGCCTTGATCCAGTCGAGCATCACGCGTCGGCGACTCCCACCGAGCCGGCGGCGCCGGGCAGGAGGTTGCGGAGCTTGCGCACCTTGTCGCGCAGCGCCGCCGCGCGCTCGAAGTCGAGATCGGCGGCGGCCGCCTTCATCGCCGCCTCCTCGCGCGTCACCGCCGCCCGCAGCTCGCCCTCGGTGCGGAACGCCTCCCGCGGATCGTGCTCGACCGGGACGGTCAGGTAGTCGCGATCGTAGACGCTGCGATGGACCTCGTCGATCGCCTTGACGATGGAGGCCGGGGTGATGCCGTGCTCGGCGTTGTAGGCCTGCTGGATCGCCCGGCGCCGATCGGTCTCGCCGATGGCGCGCTTCATCGAGTCGGTCATCGCGTCGGCGTAGAGAATCGCCGTCCCGCGGACGTGCCGGGCGGCGCGGCCGATGGTCTGGATGAGCGCCCCCGCCGAGCGCAGGAACCCTTCCTTGTCGGCGTCGAGAATGGCCACGAGCGACACTTCCGGCAAATCGAGTCCTTCCCGCAGGAGGTTGATGCCCACCAGCACGTCGAAGACGCCCTTGCGCAGGTCGCGCAGGATCTCGATGCGCTCGAGCGTGTCGACGTCCGAGTGCAGGTAGCGGACCCGCACGCCCAGCTCGTGATAATACCCGGTCAGGTCCTCGGACATGCGCTTGGTCAGCGTCGTCACGAGGACGCGCTCGCTGGCGCGCGACGCGGTCGCGAATCTCGGCCAGGAGGTCGTCGACCTGGCCCTGCACCGGCCGGACGTCGATGGTCGGGTCGACCAGCCCGGTCGGCCGGATGATCTGCTCGACGAAGACGCCGCCCGCCTTCTCCAGCTCCCACGGCCCGGGTGTCGCGGACACGTGGACCACCTGGCCGATGCGGGCCTGCCACTCCTTGAAGTCGAGCGGACGGTTGTCGAGGGCCGACGGCAGGCGAAAGCCGTAGGCGACCAGCACGTCCTTGCGGGCGCGGTCGCCGGCCCACATGCCGCGGATCTGCGGGACGGTCTGGTGGCTCTCGTCGACGACGGTCAGGGCGTCGGCGGGCAGGTAGTCGAGCAGCGTCGGCGGCGGCTCGCCGGGACGCCGGCCGGACAGGTGGCGCGAGTAGTTCTCGATGCCGTGGCAGTAGCCGATCTCGCGCATCATCTCGAGGTCGAACATGGTCCGCTGGTGGAGCCGCTGCGACTCGGCCAGCTTGCCCTTCCTCTTCCAGGACGCGCGTCCGCTCGTGCAGTTCCGCCTTGATGGTCTCGACGGCCGTGCGGCGCCGCGACTCGGGCGTCACGAAGTGCGACTTCGGATAGATCGCCAGGCGCTCGTGGCGCGTGAACACCTTGCCGGTCAGCGGGTCGAACGACGACAGCCCGTCGATCTCGTCGCCGAACAGCTCGATGCGCAGGCCGATGTCCTCGTAGGACGGGTAGACCTCGATGACGTCGCCGCGGGCCCGGAAGGTGCCGCGGTTGAAGTCGTGGTCGTTGCGCTCGTACTGGATCTCGACCAGCTTGCGCAGGAGCGCCTCGCGGCCGATGGTCTCGCCGCGCTCGAGCGAGAGCAGCATGCCGTAGTAGGCCTCGGGCGAGCCCAGGCCGTAGATGCACGAGACGCTGGCGACGATGATGACGTCGCGCCGCTCGAACAGCGATCGCGTCGCCGACAGCCGCATCCGGTCGATCTCGTCGTTGATGGTGGCTTCCTTCTCGATGTACGAGTCGGTCGCCGGGACGTAGGCCTCGGGCTGGTAGAAATCGTAGTAGCTGACGAAGTACTCGACCGCGTTGTGCGGGAAGAACCGCCGGAACTCCTGGTAGAGCTGGGCGGCCAGCGTCTTGTTGTGCGCCATGACCAGCGTCGGGCGGTTCACCCGGGCGATGGTCTGGGCCATCGTGAAGGTCTTGCCCGACCCGGTGACGCCGAGCAGCACCTGGTGCTGATCGCCGCGCTCGAGCCCGTCGACGAGCTCGTCGATGGCGCGCGCCTGGTCGCCGGCGAGGTCGAAATCCGTGACGAGCGTGAAGCGGTCGTGGACCGAGGGCATGCGGGGTAGGTGTGGCGCCGTGGCGCGGCCGGTCAGGGCTGCGGCTTGGGTGGTGCGACGTAGGGCGCGAAGTAGCCCTTGCGGGTCCGGATCCGCGCCTGCCGCAGATCCGGCCGCGTCAGCCGGACCTCGACCGAGCGCCAGGCGCCGTCGGTCCGCCGATCCGACGAGACGTAGCCGAGCAGGTAACGAGAGTCGATCTCGGCGACGATGCGATCGTACATCGACTCGACTTCCTTCATCGAGACCGGGAAGAAGGCCTGACCGCCGGTGAGGTCGGCGAGCTGGGCGAGCTGGAGCCGCTGCTGCGTGCGCACCGACGCCGGCTGGTGTTCGAGGAACCCGATTGCGTAGACGGAGACGTCGCTCGCCTTCAATGCGTTCAACAAGTCGACGTAGGTCAGGGTCGAGCGGGTGTCGCCGCCGTCGGTGAAGATGATCAGCACCTTCTGGCCGGTCTGCTCCTGCGAGCCGCCCAGATAGATGCCGACCGCGTCCCAGAGCGCCGTCCAGCCATCCGGCTTGCGGCCGCGCAGCCGCGCGACGAGCCGGGTGAAGTCGTTCTGCGTGTAGGTGGCGATGCGGACCTCGGTGTCGAAGTCCACGATCGTCATGTCCTCGGCGCGCGGCAGGCGGTTGAGGAACTTGATGGCGGCGCTGCGCGCCAGCTCCATGTCCGACGCCATCGACCCGCTGGTGTCGAAGACGAGGCCGAGGTGCAGCGGCGGGCGATCGCCATCGCGCCGTTGACGCCATCGGCCCGTGGCGCCGTCGCCCTTGGCGCCGTCGGCGGCGAAGTAGCGCAGCTCCTGCTTCTTGCCCTCTTCGAAGACGACGAAGTCGTCCTGCGTCAGGCCGGACACCGCGGCGCCGCCCTTGTCGATCACCGCGACGCCGAGATTGACGACGTCGACGCCGCTCCGGAAGGCAGGCTGCTGCGGAATGGCGGCCAGTCCGGCCGTGAACACGACCGCCGTCAGGCCGAGTGCGGGAGCAGACGAAGGGTGGGAGCCGCACGGTACACGTGAGGATAGCGCAATCGCCGCTCGCGGCAGGCTCATCGCCCGCGGCGCAGCACCGGCGGCGACTCGGCCGCCGCGAGACGCGTCGAAGCAGGCGTATACTTGGAAGGTTCGGGGGACGCGGCGGGCCAGCGCCGACGCCATGTGTGGGACATCCCCGTCCCCAACAGCTATGAAGTGTCTCGCGGTCTGCCAGGACGAACTCCTGATCCGCACGCTGCATCAGGTTCTCGCCCCCACGTTCCCAGTCGAGTTCCTCGTCGAGAACCGGACGCTGGGGCGCCGTCTCCACGACAACGGCCTGCCGGTCGCGGTCGCCGACCCGAAGCGCTGTGACGCCTTCCTCAAGGTCGATCTGTCGCCGTCGGACTGCGTGATCATCCAGGACACGCACCGCAAGGGGCTCGGCCGCGTCATCGACGCGGCCCGCGACGCCGGCGGCACGCTGATCTACGTCCTCGGCACGCGGCCCGACCCGGAACGGGAAGCCGAGCTGAAGGACCAATTCCCCGACGTCACCTATCTCACGCTCGCCGAGCTCGTCAGCCCCGCCCTCACCGTCGCCCTCAGCCGCTCCCTCACCCGCGCCCGCGTCCAGCAGTACCAACGCTACTTCGAAGACGCCGATCGCGTCCTGATCCTCCTGCACAACGATCCGGATCCCGACGCGATGGCCAGCGGCCTGGCCCTGCGCACGCTGCTGCGCCGCAACAAGACGACGGCGATCATCGGCGCGGTGCAGAACGTGACGCGGCCCGAGAACATCCGCATGAAGCACCTGCTCGACATCCACGTCGAGACGGTCAGCTCGGCGGACTTCGCCAACTTCGAGCGCATCGCCACCGTCGACGTGCAGCCGCACTACTTCGGCGGCGCCCTCGAGCGCTGCGACCTCGTCGTCGATCACCACCCCGAGCAGGCCAACCACAACGCCTACTTCAAGGACATCCGGCCCGACTACGGCTCGACCTGCACGATCCTCACCGAGCACCTGCGGGCCGTCGACATGGACATCTCGGAGCGCGTCGCCACGGCGATGCTCTACGCGATCAAGTCGGACACGCTGTTCTTCGCCCGCCAGACCAACCGCGTCGACCTCGACGCCTTCTCGCACCTCTATCCGCTCGCCGACGCCGCGCTGATCCGCAAGATGGAGGGCGCCGACCTGTCGCTCGATCGGCTGGAGTACGTCACCCGCGCCGTGCGCGACGGCACGCTCGCCGACCAGGTGTTCACCGCCTTCCTCGGCAAGGTGCCGCGCGAGGACTACATCACCTACGCCGCCGACTTCTTCCTCGATCTCGAGGACGTGCGCTGGACGGTGATCTCGGGCGTCGTCAACGAGATGATGGTCATCTCGGTGCGCAACCTGGGCTACTCGCGCAACGCCGGCGACTTCGTCAAGAAGGCCGTTCGGCGACATCGGCAGCGCCGGCGGCCACCGCGCCATGGCCAAGGCCGTCGTGCCGATCCACCAGTTCGCCGACAAGTTCGGCGCCATCGATCCGGTGCGTCTCGGCACGCTGATCCGATCGCTGGTCTCGCAGTTCCTGCACGACGCGCCGCCGAGAAGAAGAAGGAACCGGTCGGCGCGAAGTAGCGCGCGCGACTCCAACGTCCAACTCCAACTCCAAGGCACTCCAACGCCCAACTTCCAACCGCCGCCAGGTCGCGGCGCGCCGCGAGGCTCCGAGTTGGACGTTGGGAGTGCCGTTGGCCGTTGGGAGTTCGCGGCGCGCGCTAGTCCAGCGACGCGAGCCGTTCGGCGATCGACGGCGTGTCGACGGACGCGGCGTCGACGGCGCGGCGGCGGCTCGCGGACGGCGGCCGCGACTCCGCCCGCTCCAGTTCGTCGCCGCTGGCGCCGAGCACCGGATCGATGAACTGGCGCTGGGCATCCTCGGCCCCGAGGTCGACCAGCTCGCGCAGGCGCTGCCGCCGATCCGAGCGCTCGTCGTAGGAGCCCTCGGCGTCGAACAGGCCGACGGCGTTGTGCGTCGGCTGGATCTGGATAGACGCCCGAGAAGCGATCGAACAGCGCGGTCAGCGCGTCGCGCGCCGCCGACGCTTCGGCGCCGGCGATGACCTCCGCCAGCCGCGCCCGCGGCTCGACGGCGCGCGCCCGCAGCGCGTGCGGCCGGTCGACGGCGACGTCCGAGGTGACGACGATCACCTGCTCGGCGCCGGCGGCGGACACCTCCTCGAGCAGCCGCACGATGGCCGCCGGCCGATCGCAGAGCCGATGGGCCTCGCCGCGCCAGAAGCCGGTCGGATCGAAACGGATGACGTGCGGCTCGGTCAGCCACGGCACCGCCAGCGCCCCGCCGATCGCGTCGACGACGTGCCGGCCGCCGTCGCCGGACAGATCGACGACTTCGGCCCGGCGCTGATCGTCGACGGCCGCCGCCGAAGAAGCGCGGCCGCGCCTCCTCGTGGAGCAGCGCGAAGATCACGTCGCGCCGCGTCTCGAGGTCGTGCGCGGCGATCAGCAGCTCGCGATAGCCCGGCTGCGTCAGGTTGTCGCCGAGCAGCTCGGCGTAGCGGCGGCCGAGGTCGACCGCGTCCGGACGGGCGAGGCGCGTCGCGCCTTTCATCACGTTCCAGAAGCCGTCGAGCGCCCACTCGACGACGGGCCGGGCGTCGAGCGGCGCGCCGAGCGCCTGCCACCACGACGGCGCCCCGGGCCCGCCGGACGCCGCGCACGCGATCGACCAGCGCGGTGGCGAGGATCGTGATCGCCGAGCACCAGCATGGCGGCCCCGGCCGCGCGCGAGACCGCCGCCGTGGCCGTCTCGCCGCGCGTCACCCAGAACGCCCATTCGGCGAGGGTCGTCGTGAACCGGCCGGCCAGCGGCGGCGCCGCGAGCTCGAGCAGGAAGGCCGGCAGCCAGGCGATGGCCAGCGCCAGCAGGACGATCAAGGGGCGCGGTGAGCGCCAGGATCGCCAGCGCCAGCAGCCCGCCCGACAGCTTCCAGATGCGTGCGCCACGGGATAGAGCCGCGGGCGCGACGGGCCGATCCAGATCCCGCCCGGCTCCCACAGCGTCGCCGCCGCGTCGACCGCGGCATAGAGCGCGGTGACCGCGCCCATGCCGCGACCGGCGACCAGGTCGATGCGGACGCCGGCTTCGGCCAGCGCGCGCAGCACGCCGGCCTGGTACGCGCCGGCCGTGCCCGTGCCGGCGAGCACGAGCGCGGTCCGCTGCCGGGGCGAGTAGGGCTGGGGCGCGGCGTCGGACACGGGGTGGTGCAGCCGCCAGGTGCGCTAGTGGGCTTCGTCGTGGATCGTGGCGAGCTTCAGGATCTCGAACGAACGGACGCCGGCCGGCGTCGGGACCTCGACCTCGTCCCCTTCTTCCTTGCCCATCAGCGCCCGGCCGATCGGGGAGGCGGTCGAGATCCAGCCCTTCTCGCCGTCGGCGTCCTCGGGCATCACCAGCTGGAAGACGAGGGTCGCGCCGGTGCCTTCCTTCAGCGTCAGGGTCGACCCGAAGGCGGCCTTGCCGTGCGGGATGCGATCGAGATTCAGCAGCGAGATCTCGCTGACGCGCCGCCGCAGCATGGCGATGCGCGCGTTGACGAACTCCTGGCGCTCCTTGGCGGCCTTGTACTCGGCGTTCTCGCGCAGATCGCCGAGCTCGCGCGCCTTCTGGATCTCCTTCGGCAGCTCGGTCTTGAGCTCCCGATCCAGCTGGGCGATTTCGTCCTCGAAGCGTTTCAGTAGTTGCGCCTTCATGCCCCACCACGAATCGCGGCCGCCTCGCATGGCGCCGCTACCGACCCACTATACTGCCACCGTCGCATGGACGTCATCGCCAGCCGGAAGAACCCGTTCGTCGCGATCGGTCCGCCGGGTCGCCGACGGCGACGACCGCGATCGGGTGCTGCTCGACGGCCTGCACCTGCTCGAGGAGGCCCGCGCCGCACAGATCCCCATCACCAGCGCGGCCTTCACCGCCAAGGCGCTGGCCGCCGCCGACGGGCGGGCCCGCCGTCTCGCCACCGCGCTCGCCGGCACCGGGGTGCGGGTCGTCCAGGTCGCCGATGCCGGTGATGGACGCGCTCAGCCCGACGACCAATCCGTCCGGCGTCGTCGCCGTGGCGGCGCGGCCGCGGCACGCGCTCGACGACGTGGTCGGGCGAGCCGGGCGGCCCGCCGGCGCTGGTGGTCGTCGCCGTCGACGTCCAGGATCCCGGCAACGTCGGCGCCATCGCCCGCGTCGCCGAAGCGGCCGGCGCCACCGGCTACGTCGTGGCCGGCCAGTCGGCCGATCCGTTCGGCTGGAAGGCGCTGCGCGGCTCGATGGGCAGCGTGCTGCGCCTGCCGACGGTCCACGACGGCGATGCCACCACCGTCGCCGGCGTCCTGCGCGCGCATCGCCTGCAATGCCTGGCCGCCGCCCCGATCGGCGCGGTCTCGTTCGAGGCGGTCGACTGGCGCGGCCCGATCGCGTGCTTCGTCGGCAGCGAAGGCGCCGGCCTGCCCGAGGAGGTCATCGCGATGGCCGATCGCCGCGTCCGCATCCCGATGGCGGAGCCGGTCGAATCGCTCAACGTCGCGGTGTCCGCCGGCGTGCTCCTCTACGAGGCGCGGCGCCAGCGCACCCGGCCCGCGGTCGGTCCGGCGCAGCGCGGGCTGAGTCGACGCGCGCGTCGCCGGCTACGTCAGGTTGATGACCACCATCCGCAGGTTCGTCATCTCCTCGACCGCGTAGCGGACGCCCTCGCGGCCGATGCCGCTGCGGCGGTTGCCGCCGTAGGGCATGTGGTCGACGCGGAAGATCGGCGTGTCGTTGATCAGCACGCCGCCGAAGTCGAGGCGCCGGATCGCCGTGAACGCCTTGTCGAGGTCGCGGGTGTAGATGCCGGCCTGGAGGCCGTACGGCGTGTCGGCGAGACGCTGCAGCCCGTCCTCGAAGGTGTCGTAGCGCACCACCGAGACGACCGGCCCGAAGACCTCGTCCTTCATCACCTTCATCTCGGGCCGGGTGTGGGTCAGCACCGTCGGCCACACCAGCTTGCCTTCGCGACGGCCGCCGACCGGCCGGCGCGCGCCGCCGTCGAGCGCCTGGTTGCACCCACGTGTCGACGCGGTCGGCCGCCGCCTCGCTGATCATCGGCCCGACGTCGCAGCCGCGGTCGCGCGGATCGCCGACCTTGAGCGCCCTCGTCTCCTCGACCAGCCGCTCGATCACGGTGTCCGCGATGTCGCCGGTGCACGAAGATCCGCTGCAGGCTGAGGCAGACCTGGCCGGCGTTGGCGAACGCCGACATCACCAGCCGCGGGATCGCCTTGTCGAGATCGGCGTCGGGCTCGATCAGCACGCCCGAGTTGTTGCCCAGTTCCAGCGTCACGCGCTTCAGGCCGGCGATCGCCAGGATGCGCTCCCCCACCTCCGGGCTGCCGGTGAACGAGATCTTGGCCGGTCCCGGATGGCGCACGAGCGCCTCACCGGTCGTGGCGCCCTCGCCGTGCACGACTTCGAGCACGCCCTCCGGGAGCCCGGCGTCGGCCAGCGTGCGGGCCAGCGCCACCGCGGTCAGCGGCGTGCGATCGGCCGGCTTGAGCACGACCGTATTGCCGGCGGCGAGCGCCGGCGCGACCTTGTGGGCGACGAGGTTCAGGGGAAAGTTGAACGGCGTGATCGCCGCGACGACGCCGACCGGCACGCGCAGGTAGAAGCCGACGCGCCCCTCGCCCGCCGCCGACGCGTCCAGCGGCACGGTCTCGCCGTGCAGCCGCTTGGCTTCCTCGGCGGCGAACTCGAAGGTCTCCACGGCGCGCGCCACCTCGGCGTCGGCGTAGCGCCAGGCCTTGCCCGACTCCCGCGCGATCAGCTCGGCGAGCGCCTCGCGCTTGGCGTCGAGCAGCCCGGCCGTGCGCCGCAGGATGGCCGATCGCTTGTGCGCGGCGACCGCGCCCCAGGCCGGCGCCGTCACCGAGGCCCGGGTCACCGCCCGGTGGACGTCGGCGGCCGAGGCGTCGCGGACCTCGCCGAGCCGTTCGCCGCTGTACTTGTCGAAGACGTCCATGGTGGGCGCGGCCGCCGGAGGCCGCCGCTGAAAGGATAGGCTACACGCAGTGGCTTCGCTGTTCGACGACGACCTGCCGCCTGCCTCAGCCGCCGATGCCCCGGCGGCGCGGACGCCGCTCGCCGAGCGGATGCGGCCGCGCACGCTCGACGAGATCGTCGGCCAGTCGGCGCTGCTCGCCCCGGGCCGGCCGCTGCGCGAGGCGATCGACGCCGACGTGCTGCAGTCGCTCATCCTGTGGGGCCCGCCGGGCACCGGCAAGACGACGCTGGCGCGGGTCATCGCGGACACCATCCAAGGCGCGCTTCGTCGCCTACAGCGCCGTGATGTCCGGCATCAAGGAGATCAAGGCGGTGATGGCCGAAGCCGAGGAGACGCGCCGGCGCCTGGGCCGCCGGACGATCCTCTTCGTCGACGAGATCCATCGCTTCAACAAGGCGCAGCAGGACGCCTTCCTGCCCCGCGTCGAAGCCGGCGACCTGGTGCTGATCGGCGCCACCACCGAGAACCCGTCGTTCGAGGTCAACGCCGCGCTCCTCTCCCGCTCCAAGGTGTTCGTGCTGCAGCCGCTCGACGAGGCGGCCGTGGTCGGTATCCTGCACCGCGCCTGGCGCGATCCCGAGCGCGGGCTCGGGCTCGAGACGCCGCCGCACGCCGTGACGCTCGCCGACGACGGGGCGGCCGCGGTCGCCCGCTACGCCAGCGGCGACGCCCGGATCGCCCTGAACGCGCTGGAGCTGGTCGGCGGCTTTGCCGCCCGCCGCGGCGTGCCGGTGGTCGACGCGGCCCTCGTCGCGGAACTGCTCGAGAAGCGGGCCCTGCTCTACGACAAGAGCGGCGAAGAGCACTTCAACCATGATGTCGGCGCTGCACAAGTCGCTGCGCAACTCGGATCCCGACGCCGCGCTGTACTGGCTGGCGCGCATGCTGGAGGCCGGCGAGGATCCGATGTACGTCGCCCGGCGGCTGGTCCGATTCGCGTCCGAGGACGTCGGCCTCGCCGATCCCCAGGCGCTGCCGCTGACCGTCGCCGCGTCCGCTGCCACGCACCAGCTCGGCATGCCGGAGGCGAACACGGCGCTGGCCCAGGCCGCCGTCTACCTGGCCACGGCGCCCAAGAGCAATGCCGTCTACGCGGCCTACGGCACCGCTGCGCGCGATGCCACCGAGGACGTGGCCGAGCCGGTGCCGGCGCATCTCCGCAACGCGCCGACCCGGCTGATGAAGACGCTCGGCTACGGCAAGGGCTACGAGTACGCGCACGACGCCGCCGACGCGATCACCGGGCATGGACTGCCTGCCCGAGCGCCTCCTGGGCCGGCGCTACTACCAGCCGACCGCCCGCGGCTTCGAGAAGACCCTCGAGCGAGCGGCTCAGCCGCTGGGCCGAGCTCAAGCGTCAGCGCAAGGCGGCGCCAGGGACGCCAAACCCCGCCGGCACGCCATCCGAAGAACCTGAGTAGCGATTCCGGCGTCCAATGGGGCGTGGACCGCCCCGGTTGCCGAACCGACATGACTCCTTTACACTCGTATCAGGTGGTGTCCACGACTGTCCTCACCGTGCGCCCGACGAGGCACCCTGTCCAGAGCCAAGCTGCTCTGTGGCCTGGGGTTGCGTCGCATCGTCGACTTCCGGCCCCTGCTCGAGTTCCGCCGGCTGGGGCTGTGCGCCTGCTGCTGCGCCACCCTCACCAGCCCGTCCGAGGCCCAGACCAAGCCGACCCAGGAGCCGCCGCCGGCTCCAGCGCCTGCGCCGTCGGTCCCCGCGCCTTCACCCTCGCAGCCAGCCCCGTTCGTCCCGGAAATCCTGCCCATCGGCAGCGACGTCGAAGAGGCGACAGTCGGGCTGGAAGAGCGTTCTGGGCTCGGTCAACAAAGACCTCGAAGGCCCGTCGCTCCGCGCCGGCTCGGTCGTCTCGGGCGGCGGCTTCGCGCTCGGCGGCCACTGGCGCGAGACCTTGTCGGATCGCGCCCGTTTCGACACCGAGTACCTCGTGTCGATCAAGGGCTACCAGAGCGCCCTCTTCGACCTCTCGTCGCAGCCGATCGCCGACGGCCGGGTGACGTTCGGCGTCGGGGTGAAGTACGAGAGCCTCCCGATGGAGGACTTCTTCGGCCTCGGCCCGCAGTCGGAGGTCGGCGCGCACGCCAGCTACGAGCGCCAGGCGATGGACGTCCGCGCCTGGGCCCGCATCCGGGTGCGGCCGTGGTTCGAGCTCCGGCCGACCTTCGGCCACGTCGACACGCGCGTCTTCGCCGGCGAGCAGTCGGGCATTCCGTCCATCGAGACGCTCCAGTGGCGGCAGCCGGTCTCGGGTGTCGGCCGCCAGAGCCGCTTCATCCACGGCGGCCTCACCGCCACCATCGATCGCCGCGACGACGTGAAGCGGACCCGCAAGGGCTTCTTCATCCGGGCGTCGGCCGAACGCTACGACGCCGTCACCACCGCCGACGACGGCTTCCTGCGTGCCGACTTCGACATCCGCGGCTACGTTCCGGTGCGCGCCCTGTCGAACCGCGACACGATTCGCCGTCCGCGGCGTCGCGCTCCTGACCGACGGCACCCGCCACGAGAGCGCGCCCTTCTACTTCCTGCCCCGCCTCGGCGGCGGCGGCCTGCTGCGCGGCTACGAGACGTCGCGCTTCGTCGACACGCAGGCGCTGTTCGCCAGCGTCGAGTATCGCTGGCAGGCCACCCGTCGCCTGCAGATCGTCAGCTTCGTGGACGCCGGCCAGGTCGCGCCGGCGATGCGCGCGTTCGAGCTGTCCAACGTCCAGACCTCCGTCGGCGTCGGCGTCCGCTACCGCGGCTTCCGCCTCGAGTACGCCCGCGGCAGCGAGGGCGGTCGCCTCCACGTCGGCGTCGGCACCGGCTTCTAGGCCCACCTGCCGGCGTCTCGCCGGTTGCCCCTACCAACAAGATCGGAACAGCCGCACGCGGCTGCGCTCAGCGCGTTGCTGGCGCGGGCGACACTGCCACCTAGGTGCGGTCGAAGGCGCGCTCGATCTCGCGTCGGGTGAGGCGCAGCAGCACCGGACGCCCGTGCGGGCAGATCGTCGAGTAGGCCGTACGCCGAAGTTCGTCCAGCAGGTACTGCATCTTCTCGATCGTCAGCGGATCGTGCGCCTTCACCGCCGCGTGGCAGGCGATGGTCGCGGCGAGGTGCTTGACGGCGACTTCGACCGGCGCGCCGCGGTCGCGGCCGTCGAGATCGTCGGCGAGCGCGCGGATCGCGGCCGCGGCGGCCTCCACCTTGACGATCGACGGCACCGCCGCGACGTGGACGGTGCGGTCGCCGAACGGCTCGACCTCGAAGCCGAGGCGGGCGAGATCATCGCCGCGCGTGCCGAGCGCCTCGACCTGGCCCGGCGACAGTTCCAGCACCAGCGGCGTCAGCAGGCGCTGGCTCTCGAGCGGCGCGCGACGTCAGGCGCTCGAGCACCTGCTCGTAGAGGATCCGCTCGTGCGCGACGTGCTGATCGACGATCAGCAGGCCCTCGCTGTCGATGGCGATGATGAACGTGTCGCGCAGCTGGCCGAGCGGGACCATCGGCCGCACCGGATCGACGACGCCGCGGCGATCGACCACCCCGGCCGCCGCCTGCTCGCCGGCCGCCAGCCGCGCCGCATCGCCGGCGGCGCCGCGCCGAACGCCGCCGCCGTCCACGGATCCGTACCCGGCTCCGCCGCCGTCATCGCCACGGCCAGACCGTCGCGGGCCAGCATCGTGGCCCCGGCGCCGACGGGCTCGCCGAAGACGCCCGGCAGCGACGCCGGCAGCGCCATCGACCCGTCTGCCGCCCGGCTGCCGCCGTAGCCGCTTCCGCCGCCCACGGCGATGCCCTGCACCCGTCGGACCGTGCCCGAGGCTCAGGCTCGGCACCGCCGGCCGGCCGACGGCGTCGATCAGCGCCCGCCGCAGCACCTCGTGGACCAGCCCGGGCTCGAGGAAGCGGACCTCGGCCTTGGTCGGATGGACGTTGACGTCGACGCGGTCCGGCGCGAGATCGAGGAAGAGATGCACCTCGGGGCTGCGCTCGCGGATCGTCGCCGTGCTGTAGGCATCGGTGATGGCGTGCTGCAGCGACCGATCGCGGACGATGCGCCCGTTGACGAAGACGTGCTGCGGGCCGCGCACCGGCCCCTGCTCGGCCAGGGCCGCCACGAAGCCGGCGATGCGGATGCCCGCCGATTCCCGGAACAGCTCGATCAGATCGGGCCGCTCGCCGAGCACCTGGTAGATGCGATCGCGCAGCGTCGCCGCCGGCGGGCACTGGAGGACGCGGCGGCCGGCCGACACCAGCGTGACGCCGACCTCGACGTAGCCGAGCGCCATCTGCGTGACCAGGCGCGTGATCTGCGCCGATTCCGCCGCGTCGGCCTTGAGGAACTTGCGGCGCGCCGGCAGGTTGTAGAACAGGTCGCCGACCTCGATGCATCGTCCCTTCGGGCGCCGCCACCTCGCGCGGCGCCGCCGCGAGGCCGCCCTCGACGCGGATCTCGGTGCCGGACAGGCTGCCCCGCTCCCGCGTCCGGAGCACGAAGTGGGACACCGAGGCGATCGACGGCAGCGCCTCGCCGCGGAAGCCGAGCGTCCGGATCGCGGCCAGATCGTGTGCGGTCGCGATCTTCGAGGTGGCGTGGCGCTGCAGGGCCAGCACGGCGTCGGCCGGCGACATGCCGACGCCGTCGTCCTCGACGCGGACCAGCGCCTTGCCGCCCAGCTCGATGGTGATCGTGAGGTGGCGGGCGCCGGCGTCGATGGCGTTCTCGACCAGCTCCTTGACCACCGAGGCCGGCCGCTCGATCGACCTCGCCGGCGGCGATCTGGTTGGCGACCTCGGGCGGCAGCTGACGGATGGGCGGGCGCGGCGCCGTCATCGGTACTTGGAGCGGTTGAAGACCCACAGCATCGTGCCGCCGATGGCCACCATCATCGCCGACGATCCACCAGAACTGCCCGGCCTCGCCGCCGGGCAGGGCCGGCAGCGTGACGTTCATGCCGAACATGCCGGTCAGCACCGTCAGCGGCAGGAAGATCGTCGAGATGATGGTCAGCGTCTTCATCACCTGGTTGAGGCGATTGGACGTGAACGACAGATGCGCGTCGAGCAGCGACGTGATCCGGTCGTGGAACAGCGTCGCCTCGTCGGCCAGCCGCACCAGGTGATCGTAGACGTCGCGGAAACGGTAGGACAGCGCTTCGGAGATCTGCGGGAACTCGCGGCGGGCCAGCCGGCCGACGACGTCGCGCTGCGGCGTGACGACGCGGCGCAGCGAGGTCACGTCGCGCTTCAGGCCGAGGATCTCGCGGACGTCGCTCGGCGGTCGGCTGGTTGAAGATGTGGTCTTCGATCTCGTCGAGCCGGGCCTCGAGCTTCTCGACCTCGGGCCGGTAGTTGTCGACCATCGAGTCGACGATGCGGTGCAGCAGCGCCGGCCGGCCCCTCGGCCAGCACGAAGTCGTTGCGCGGGCACACCTCGAGCAGCCGCGCCACCGAGCGCGAGAAATCGTCGTGGACCGTGACCAGGAACTGCTCGCCGAGGAAGATGTCGACCTCGTGCGTCGCGAAGGTGTGCTTGGCCGCCTCGAAGTCGATGCCGTGCAGGATCATGTAGAGATAGTCGCCGTAGCTCTCGACCTTCGGCGTCTGGATCTCCTTGAGCGCGTCCTCGATCGCCAGCTCGTGGAAGCCGAACGGCTCGGCGAGGATGCGCGCTTCGTCCTCGGTCGGGCTCTGCAGGTCGACCCAGACGAAGTAGCCGCTCTTCGGCAGCAGCCACTCCGGCTCGATGACGTCGGAGCGCCGCGTCTCGCGCCCGTTCGAAACGTAGATCGTCAGCATGCGCGGAGGCGGGCCCCGGAAACAGCAAGCCGGGAGGCAGGTTACCCCACCTCCCGGCTCAGCGATCAGCGAAGGCGTCGGATGCGGCGGCGCGGCCGCCGCCGCATCCCGCGCTAATCGCCGACCTTGACCGACATCGCCGCCTGCGCCGCCGCCAGCCGCGCCACCGGCACGCGATACGGCGACATGCTGACGTAGTTGAGGCCCACCTTCTGGAAGAAGTGGATCGACGACGGATCGCCGCCGTGCTCGCCGCAGACGCCCAGCTTGAGGGTCGGACGCGTCTTCCGGCCCTTCTCGCAGGCGATCTGCACGAGCTGCCCGACACCGGTCGTGTCGAGCGACTGGAACGGGTCGCGCTCCAGGATCTTCTTCTCCTGGTAGGCGCCCAGGAACTTGCCGATGTCGTCGCGCGAGAACCCGTAGGTGAGCTGGGTCAGGTCGTTGGTGCCGAAGGAGAAGAACTGCGCTTCCGTCGCCACTTCGTCGGCCGTCAGCGCCCCGCGCGGCACTTCGATCATCGTGCCGACGAGGTAGTCGACCTTGACGCCGTACTCCTTCATCGTCTCGGCCGCGACGCGCTCCACGACCGCCTTCTGGTCGCGCAGCTCCTTCACGTGCCCGACGAGCGGGATCATGATCTCGGGCAGGACCTTCTGCCCTTCCTTCTTCAGCATGCAGGCCGCAGCGATGATCGCCTTGGTCTGCATCTCGGTGATCTCCGGGTAGGTGATGCCGAGACGCACGCCGCGGTGGCCGAGCATCGGGTTGAACTCGTGGAGCTGCTCGACGCGCTGCAGCAGCGTCTTCTTCTCCTTGAGCTCGTTGCCGCCCTTGCCGCCGGCTTCCATCTTGGCGATGTCGACCATCAGGTCTTCCCGCTTGGGGAGGAACTCGTGCAGCGGCGGGTCGATCGTCCGGATGGTCACCGGGCAGCCGTGCATCGCCTTGAACACGCCGTAGAAGTCGTCGCGCTGCAGCGGCAGCAGCTTGTCGAGCGCCTTGCGGCGATCCGCCTCGTTGTCGGCCAGGATCATCTCCTGGACGATCGGGATGCGGCCTTCGCCGAAGAACATGTGCTCGGTGCGGCACAGGCCGATGCCGCGGGCGCCGAACGCGTAGGCGAGCTCGGCCTGGTCCGGCTGGTCGGCGTTGGCGCGGATGTCGAGCGTCCGCTCCTTGTCCGACCACGACAGGATCTGCTGGAAGCGGCGGTAGATGTCCGACGCCTCCGGCTTCATCTCGCCGGCGACGACCTGGAGGATCTCGCTCGGCTTGGTCGCGACCTGGCCGATCTTGACCTCACCGGAGAGGCCGTCGAACGACACCCAGTCGCCTTCCTTGATGGTCTGGCCGCCGACGGTGAAGGTCTTGCCGTGCTCGTCGATCGACAGCGCCCCGGCGCCGACGATGGACGGCTTGCCCATCTGCCGGCCGACGACGGCGGCGTGCGACGTCATGCCGCCGGTCGCGGTGAGGATGCCCTGCGACACGAACATGCCGTGGATGTCGTCGGGCGCCGTCTCCTTGCGGACCAGGAGCACCTTCTGGCCGGCGTTGGTCAGCTCGACGGCTTTCTCCGAGGTGAAGACCGCCTGGCCCGACGCCGCGCCCGGCGAGGCCGGCAGGCCCTTGGTGATGACCGGCAGCTTCTTCCACTCGGCCGGGTCGAACACCGGCGCCAGCAGCTGCGACAGCGCCTCGGGCTCGACCAGCAGCAGGGCCTCGCGCGGCTTGATCAGCTTCTCGGCGACGAAGTCGGTGGCGATGAGGACCGCCGCGTAGCCGGTGCGCTTGCCGCTCCGGGTCTGCAGCATGAACAGCTTGTCGTCCTCGATGGTGAACTCGAAGTCCTGGATGTCCTTGTAGGTCTTCTCCAGGCGGCTGGTGATCTTGCGCAGCTCCTTGTAGGCGGCCGGCATCACCTTCTCGAGCTCGGCGATCGGCAGCGGCGTGCGGACGCCGGCGACCACGTCCTCGCCCTGCGCGTTGACCAGGAACTCGCCGAAGAACTCGTTGGCGCCGGTCGCCGGGTTGCGGGTGAACCCGACGCCCGTGGCCGAGCGCTCGCCGGTGTTGCCGAACACCATCGCCTGGATGTTGACGGCGGTGCCGATTTCGTCCGGGATGTCGTAGATGCGGCGGTACTCACGCGCGCGCGGGTTGTTCCACGAGCGGAACACGGCGTCTCGCGCGCCGCGCATCTGCGCCTGCGGATCCTGCGGGAACGGCTTGCCGGACTTCTCGCGCACCAGCTTCTTGTAGCGGGCGACGGTCTCCTGCAGGCCGGCCTCGTCGAGGTCGGTGTCGACCTTGGCGCCGCGCTCGTGCTTGACCGATTCGAACTCGTGTTCGAAGGCGTCCTTGGGAATCTCGAGGACGACGGCGCCGAACATCTGGATGAAGCGGCGATAGCTGTCGAAGGCGAAGCGGCCGTTGCCGGTGCGCGCCTTGAGGCTCTCGACGGTCACGTCGTTCAGGCCGAGGTTGAGGATGGTGTCCATCATCCCGGGCATCGAGAACTTGGCGCCCGAGCGCACCGACACGAGCAGCGGCTTCTTGGGGTCGCCGAGCTTGTTGCCGACGGCCTTCTCGAGCATCTTGACCTTCTCGAGCATCTGCGTCTCGACGGCGGCGGGCACCTTGCGCCCTTCGGCGTAATAGGCGCGGCACGCATCGGTCGAGATGGTGAAGCCCGGGGGCACCGGCAGGCCGGCGTTGGTCATCTCGGCGAGGTTGGCGCCCTTGCCGCCGAGCGTGTCCTTCATCGTGCGGTTGCCGTCGGCCTTGCCCGAGCCGAAGAAGTAGACGAACTTCCCCGCCTTCGCCGCCGACGCCTGCGCCGCCGGCTTCGGCGCGGCCTTCGGCCCGCCTCGCTTGCGAGCGAGCCTTCTTCGCGGCGGCCTTCTTGACGGCCTTCTTGCGGACGCGCCGATCGCGCCGGGGTGGATGCCTTCTTCTTCGCTGTCTTCTTCTTGGCCATGAGCGTGTGTTCTCGTGTGTCCGTCAGCCTCTGTGACGTGGGAGCGGCCGCCATGGCCGCCCGGGTGTGCGGGTCGGTGTCGTCCGTCTAGCCGTGGCCTCGCTCGCCGCCGACCTCCGAGATGTCGGCGAGCTCCATCACCAGGTCGCGCAGGATGGCCATCAGCCCGAGCCGGCGCTCGCGGATCGCCGCGTCCTCGTGCATGACGAGGACGTCGACGAAGAAGCGATCGACCGCGGTGCGGAAGCCGGCCGCGGTGCGGAAGGCGGTCGCGTAGTCGCCCGCCTTCGCGGCGCTGCGAATCTGCGGCCCCTTCTGGGTGATCTCCGCCGCCAGCGCCGCTTCGGCGGGTTCTCCACCGGTCGCCGCCGCCAGGGCGGCGTCGACCGTCATCGCCCCGGTGCTGTCCTTGGCGATGTTCTTGACGCGCTTGAAGGCGGCGGCGAGCGCGGCGAAGTCCGCCGACCCGCGCATGCCCTTCAGCGCCTCGAGGCGGCGGCGCAGATCGAGCGGCGCCAGGGCCTCGAGCGGCGCGCCGATGGGCACCACGGCGTTGATCTTCGTCGGCCGCGAAGCCGCGGCGCTCGAACAGGAAGCGGAGGCGCTCGACCAGGAACGCGGTCAGCTCGCCTCGCCACTCGGCGTCCGCGCCGAGCGTCGCGAGGCCCGCCTTCTCGGCCTCGGCCGCGGTCCGCACGGCGTCCGCCGTGAAGCTCGCCTTGACCTCCTCGACCAGCGGCGCCAGCGGCACGCTGACGTCGAGGCTGGTCAGCTCCGGCAGATCCACCAGCACGCGCAGCAGGCCCTGCGCCTGCCGGCGCATCGCCAACGGATCGCGGGTGCCCGTCGGCCGCTCGCCGGCGGCGAACAGGCTGACGACCGAGTCCAGCTTGTCGGCGACCGACAGCGCCGCCCAGGCGACCGCCCCGGCGCCGAGCGCCTCGCGATTCGGCGGCTGGTTCGGCTCGACGCCGACCGGCAGGTAGTGGAAGTAGATGGCCTTCGACACCGCCTCGGGCAGCCCTTCGTGCCGGGCGTAGAGGCCGCCCATCGTGCCCTGCAGCTCGGTGAACTCGCGCACCATGCCGGTCACGAGGTCGGCCTTGGCCAGGCGTCCGGCCTGCCGGGCGTGCGCCGCGGCGGCGTCGTCCTTGAAGAACTGTTCGGCGATGCGCCCGGCGACGTGCTCGAGGCGGAGCGCCTTCAGGCGGTAGCTGCCGAGGCGCTTGTGGAACAGCAGCGTGCCGAGGCGGTCGAGGCGCGACTCGAGCGTCGCCTTGCGATCGGCGCCCCAGAAGAACTGCGCGTCGCGCAGGCGGGCCGTCAGCACGCGCTCCTGCGTTGACGGCGATGGCGCGGCGCGTTGTCGGTCTCGATGTTGGTGACGGCGAGGAACGCCGGCAGCAGCCGCCCGGCGTCGTCGGCGACCGGGAAGTTGTGCTGGTGATGGATCATCGTCGTCGCCAGCACCTCCTCGGGCAGCTGGAGGAACTCGGCGGCGAACGTCCCGGCGACGACCGTCGGGTACTCCATCAGGTCGACGACTTCCTGCATCAGGCCGGCGTGGCCGGGCCCGGTGCTGACGCGGCCGCCGAGGCGCCGCGCGTGCGCGTCCAGCTCGCGGGCGACGCGGGCGTGCCGCTCCTCGCGCTCGAGCAGCACGAAGTGCTCGCCCAGCTTGGCCCGGTAGTCGGCCATCGACCGCACCTTGAGGGCGCGCCCGGCGCGGCCGCTGCCGGCCAGCACGCGATGCCCGTAGGTCACGGCGCCCGAGCGGACGTCCTGCACCGACGGCGACGACGCGACGTTGCTGCGGCGGATCACGAACGGCACGACGCGGCCGCCGTGCAGGTAGAGAATCCAGCGGATCGGGCGCCCGAACGTCAGCTCGCCCTTGCCGTCGTCGAGCCAGGCGTCCCAGCGCATCGCCTTCGGGAAGGCGAGGCCGCGCAGCGTCGCGCCGAGCACGTCCGGCAGCACGTCGACCGTGGCCTTGCCGCGCTCGTGCCGGGCGTAGGAGAGGTACTTGCCCTTGGCGGTCTCGACGACCGTCAGCGCCGACGGCTCGACGTTGCCGCGCTTGGCGAAGCCGATCGCCGCCGGCGTGGGCTCGCCGTTCGGGCCGAAGGCCGCGCGCTCACCGGCGGGCCGGTGACCTGCTCGTCCAGGTCGGTCTGGCGCTCCGAGATGCGCGACACGCCGGCCATCAGGCGCCGCGGCGTCGCGTGCGTCTCGACCGAGGCGCCGGCGCTGATGCGGAACGTCACGAGCTCGGCGGCGAGACGCTCGCCGAGCTGACGCGACAGCGGCATCAGCCAGCTCGCCGGAATTTCCTCACAACCGATCTCGAGCAGCAGTTCACGATCCATGGGCTACCGGGGCGGGCGACGTGGACTCGACGTAGGCCTTGGCGATCGCCACGGCCAGCTGGCGGACGCGCAGGATGTAGGCGGTGCGTTCGGTGACCCCGACGCTGCCGCTCGCGTCGAGCACGTTGAAGACGTGCGAGCACTTGAGGCACTGCTCGAGCGCGGGGATGACGAGCCCGGCGGCGATCAGCGTCTCGGAGAAGTCGGAAGTGCCGGTCGAACAGATCGCGGTGGAAGGCGGCGAACTCGCCCGGCGCCAGGCCCGGCACCTCGCCGAAGGCGAACTTCGACTGCTCGACCTCGTCGCGGAAGCGGACGTCGCGATACGGCACGCCGGGCGCCCACTCGAGGTCGTAGACGTTGTCGACCTTCTGCAGCACCATCGCCAGCCGCTCGAGGCCGTAGGTCAGCTCGACCGAGATCGGCGACAGCTCCTGGCCGCCGGCCTGCTGGAAGTAGGTGAACTGGGTGATCTCGAGGCCGTCGAAGAGCACCTGCCAGCCGATGCCCCAGGCGCCGAGCGTGGGCGACTCCCAGTTGTCCTCCTCGAAGCGGATGTCGTGCTGCTCGATGTTGATGCCGCACGCCTCGAGGCTCTGCAGGTAGAGGTGCTGCACCTCGTCCGGCGCCGGCTTGAGGATCACCTGGAACTGGTGGTGCTTGTAGAGGCGATTGGGGTTCTCGCCGTAGCGGCCGTCGGCCGGACGGCGCGACGGCTGGACGTAGGCGACGTTCCAGTGCGTCGGACCGAGGACGCGGAGGAACGTCTCGGGCGACATCGTGCCCGCGCCGACCTCCAGGTCGAGCGGCTGTTGGATGAGGCACCCCTGGGCGCTCCAGTACTCCGACAGCTTGAAGATGAGATCTTGAAAGGTCACGCGATGTGGTCTCGGACGTGTCTCGGGGTGGCGGCTAGTGCCGCTCGGCGTGGCGCATCTCGCGCAGGACGCGGGCCGACCGCAGGTCCTTCTCGAGGTGCCAGGTGATGAGGGCGCGATGGACGGCGGCCAGCTCCCGCTCGGCGCTGGCGGAGAGCGGCGCGTCCTTCAGGTGCAGCGGGCCGAGGGTGGCGGCGGCCCGCAGGAAGCCGAGCGCCGCCGGCGACAGCGGGCTGGCCCCGGCCGGTGGCGCGCAGTGGCGGCAGACCAGCGTCCGCGCCGCGGGCGACAGCCGGGCGCCGTCGGCCAGCGATCCGTTGCAGCGCTGGCAGACCGTCACCGACGGGTAGACGCCCTGCAGCCGCAGCAGCCAGAACTCGAAGTAGCGCACCAGCGCGTCGACCGGGACGTCCTCGACCAGGGCCTCGACGACCGCCGCGCCGAGCCGGAACAGCTTCTCGTTGGGGTCGTTCTCGGGCGCCCACTCGTCGATCAGCTCGGCCAGGTAGCCGACGTAGCCGAGCGCTTCCGGGATGGAAGGCGGAGAGCGGCGAGCGCTCGGTGTCGGCGTCGTTCAGCGACACCAGCTCGCGGCTCTCCTTCTCGAAGTAGACCACCGAGGCGCGGGTCAATGGTTCGAGGGCGCCCCGAAAACGCGACCGGAGCCGGCGCGCGCCCTTGGCGACGCCGCGCTTCTTGCCTCGGTCCCGGGTCAGGAACACCACGATGCGGTCGGCGTCGTTCAACTTGTAGGTGCGGAGAATCAGCGCCTCGGTGGTGTGCAACGGCATGGAGTCAGCGCTGGAATGCTGGGCGTCACCGCGCGGGCCGCCCCGCGTGGGCCTCGCCCGTTTGGCAGCGGTATTGTATATCCACTGCGGCCTCGGGTGGAAGTTCCGCGTGACCGTGCCGCGGACGGCGACGGCGTCCGAGGCGCTACCGCCGTCCGGGGCGTCGGTCCGGCCGTGCCGTCCCCTTGCGCCGGCCCGCCTGAATCCCGAGATCGTCGAGGACCCGCTCGTTCTCGCGCCAGTCCGGCGCCACCTTGACGACCAGATCGAGGAAGATCCGGGTCCCGAAGAACTTCTGCATCTCCAGCCGCGCCGCGGTGCCGATCCGCTTGATCATCTCGCCGCCCTTGCCGATCAGGATCGGCTTCTGCGACGACCGGTCGACCAGGATGCTGCAGGCGATGCGCAGCAGGTCCCGCTCCGGCTCGGCGATCTCGGCGCCGGCCTTCGGGCGGCCCGTCGGCCGGCCGGTCACGACCTCCTCGAACTGGTCGATGGTCACCGCGGTCGAGAACGGCAGCTCGTCCTGGGTCACGGCCAGCACCTGCTCGCGGACCAGCTCGGCGGCGATGCGGCGCTCCGGCTGGTCGGTCAGGTAGTCCTCCGGGAAGGTCGGCTCGCCCTCGGGCAGGTGCTTGCCGATGACGGCCTCGAGCGCCGCCACCCCGTCGCCGACCTTGGCCGCGATCGGGACGATGTCCGCGAACGCGTAGCTGCTGCCTGGAACCACGCCATCTTCGGCAGCAGCTCCGGCTTGGCGATCAGGTCGATCTTGTTGAGGGCGAGGACGACGGGCTGCTGGACGTCCTTCGAGCAGGCCGAGCAGGAAGTCGGTGCCCTTGCCCGACGCCTCCGAGGCGTCGACGACGAGCACGACGACGTCGAGGCTGCGCAGCGCGTCGAGCGCCGTGTCCACCATCCGCACGTTCAGGCGGTGCAGCGGCCGGTGCACGCCCGGGGTGTCGACGAAGACCATCTGCGCCTTCCGCGTGGTCTTGACGCCGAGGATCCGCGTCCGCGTCGTCTGCGGCTTGTCGGAGACGATGGCGACCTTGGTCTCGACGAGCGCGTTCAGCAGCGTCGACTTGCCGGCGTTGGGCCGCCCGACCAGCGCGACGAACCCGCTCTTCATCGGCGCTCCCGGACAGCGTCCGGACGCGTCCCGGACGCCGTCCCGGACAGCGTCCCGGAGGCCGTCCCGGACAGCGTCCCGGACAGGTGGCAGAAATGCGTCATGCGTCGGCCGCCACGCGGCGGCGGAGGCGGACCTTGTGGACGCGGCGGCGCTCGGCTTCGAGCACTTCGACCTCGACGTCGCCGATGTCGAGCTTCTCGCCCGGCGTCGGCACGCGTCCGAGATGCGTGACGATGAAGCCGCCGACGGTCTCGAAGCCGTCGCGCTCGATGTCGAGGCCGAGGCGCTCGGCGGCCGTGTCGATGTCCACCTTGGCGCTGAAGACGAAGATGCCGTCGCCCTTCCTCGACGATCGGTTCGCTCTCGACGTCGTATTCGTCGCGGATCTCGCCGACGATCTCCTCGAGCATGTCCTCGATCGTCACCAGGCCGGCCGTGCCGCCGTACTCGTCGACGACGATCGCCGCCTGGATCTGCCGGCGCTGGAACTCGCGCAGCAGCTCCGGCACGCGCTTCGTCTCCGGCGCGAACGTCGCCGGCCGCATGTGCGCGGTGACGAGGTCGAGATCGGTGCCGCCGTCCGGGAGCAGCAGCAGATCCTTCATGAAGACGATGCCGACGATGTTGTCGAGGTTGTCGTTGAAGACCGGGATGCGCGAGTAGCCCTGCTCGCGGAACTGGGCGCGCAGCTCGCCGATGGTCGCGTCGTCGGCGATGGCGACGAGGTCGGGGCGCGGCGTCATGATCTCGCGCACCAGCGTGTCGCCGAAATGGACGATCGATCGCAGCAGGCGGGCTTCGTCGCCCTCCGTCTCTTCTTCCGCCTCGACGGGCTCGTCGGCGTTGGCGCTGCCGCGCAGCGTCAGCTCCTCGGTCGCCGCGCCCTCGGCGTCGCGCCGCCGGACCAGGCCGAGCAGCGCCAGCGTCAGCGGCAGCAGCGGGCTCGACACGATGCGGAACGACGGCAGCAGGAACTCGGCGACGACCCGCGGGTTGGCGCGGACGATCAGCTGCGGCACCAGGTGCTCGCAGGCGATGACGAAGCCGAGGATCATCAGCGCCAGCACCGAGATGCTCCGCCACGTGCTGATCCCGAACAGCACGGTCGCGAGCTCGACCGAGACGACCAGGATGATGCCCAGCAGGATGCGCGCCGGGATGAACAGCAGGCGCGGCTCGTCCAGGTAGCGCGTCAGCGCGTCGTTGGGGTCCGACCGCTCCGCGCTCAGCCGCTGCGACAGCCGCATCAGCGCCGTGAAGGCGGCCTGGACGGTGCCGACGTAGATCCCGGCGATGCCGAGAATGAACAGGAGGAGCGGGATCACACTCTTCATCATTGGGCCGGACCGCGCTCGATCAGCCCGGCCGGCAGACCACCCTGCCGCCGCAGCCGTCGCTCGATCCGCGCCATGCGCCCCGAGTCGTGCTCGTGATCATAGCCGAGGAGGTGCAGGAGCCCATGAAGCGCCAGAACGCGCAATTCTGTCGATAGGGGATGTCCCTCGTGCCGGGCCTGGCGAGCCGCGGTGTCGCGGGAAATGACCAGATCGCCGAGGTGGCGGGCCGGTCCGGGGTCGTCCCCGGCCGGAAAAGACAGCACGTCGGTGGCCGTGTCGACGGCCCGCCAGGTCCGGTTCAGCCGCCGCATCCCGCGATCGGTCGTGATCGCCAGCGTGACGGTGCCCGATGCCGCACGGGGCGCGACGCCGGCCAGCCAGGCCGCCAGCCCGGGCACCCGGACCGGGGCCCCGGCTGCGTCACAGATCGTCACCACCAGCCGGGGGGCCGGCTTGCGAGCCATGTGCTAGTCGGCCCGCGGCAGCGGGCACCGACGCCGCCGGCCGTGAACTGGGCGTAGGCCTGGACGATCCGCTGCACCAGCTTGTGGCGGACGACGTCCCGGTCGTCGAAATGGATGAAGGCGATGCCTTCGATCTGGCGCACGACGTTGAGCGCCTCGATCAGGCCGGACATGCGGGCGGTCGGCAGGTCGATCTGGGTGATGTCGCCGGTGATCACCGCCTTCGAGCCGAAGCCGAGCCGGGTCAGGAACATCTTCATCTGCTCGGACGTGGTGTTCTGCGCCTCGTCGAGGATGACGAAGGCGTCGTTCAGCGTCCGGCCGCGCATGAAGGCGATCGGCGCGATCTCGATGGTGCCGCGCTCGATCAGGCGCTCGGCCCGCTCCTGCTCCATCATGTCGTAGAGCGCGTCGTAGAGCGGCCGCAGGTACGGGATTCACCTTGGCCTGCAGATCGCCCGGCAGGAAGCCGAGCTTCTCCCCCGCTTCCACCGCCGGCCGCGCCAGGATGATCCGGCTGACGCGCTTGGCCAGCAGGAACGCCACCGCCTGGGCCATCGCCAGGTAGGTCTTGCCGGTGCCGGCCGGACCGACGCCGAACACGATGTCGTGCTTCTCGATCGCGTCGAGGTAGGCGCGCTGGTGGCCGCTCTTCGGCACCACCTGCTTCTTGGTCGACCCGCGGATCGCGCTGCGCAGGAAGACGTCGCGCAGATCGACGGCCGGATCCTCGGCAATCAGGGTCGACGCCGTCTTCATCTCGCCCGGCGCGAACTTGTAGCCGTCCTTCATCAGGCCGGCGACCTGCGCGACGAAGCGCTCGACCCGTTCGGCGCCGGCGCCGTCGCCCTCGACCAGCAGGCCGTGGCCGTCGGTGCGGATCTCGACGCCGAACAGCGTCTCGAGGTGGCGCAGGTTCTCGTCGTGCGTCCCGAAGAACGCCTCGACGCCATCGTCCGGCAGCGCGATCTTGCGGACCGGCATGCTAGACCGCGTGTCCGTGCGGCGGCGGGTTGCGCAGCCGGATGTGCAGCTCGCGCAGCTGCTTCTCGTCGACCGGCGTCGGCGCGCCGGCCATGATGTCGACGGCCGCCGCCGTCTTCGGGAAGGCGATGACTTCGCGGATCGACGTCTCGCCGCACAGCAGCGCGACCAGGCGATCGAGGCCGAGGGCGATGCCGCCGTGTGGCGGTGTCCCGTACTCGAGCGCGTCGAGGAAGAAGCCGAAGCGCATCCGGGCGTCCTCGTCGGACAGGCCGAGCATCGTGAAGATCTTCGCCTGCAGCGCCTGGTCGTGGATACGGATGCTGCCGCCGCCGATCTCCGTGCCGTTGAGCACGATGTCGTAGCCCTGCGAGCGGACGTCGCCCGGCGCGCTGTCGAGCAGGTGGACGTCGGCCTCGTGCGGCGCCGTGAACGGGTGGTTCACCGAGAAGTAGCGCTCCTCGGCGTCGTCCCACTCGAACAGCGGGAAGTCGACCACCCAGGTGAACTTCCACGCCGCCTGGTCGATCAGGTTCGAGCTTCTTGCCGAGCAGCAGACGCAGCTGGCCGAGCAGCTTGGCGATCTTGTCGGGCGGGCCCGGCGGCGAGCAGCAGCGCGTCCTCGGCCGCCGCGCCGGACAGCTTCAGCGCCTCGACGATCGCCTCCTCGCCCACCTGGTTCTTCAGCGGGCTCTGGAGATTGCCGTCCGGCTGGCGGCGCGCGTAGGTGACGAGCCCGCCGAACTGGACCGCCTCGTTGCACAGCGTCTCGATGTCCTTGCGCGAGGAGCTCGCCGCGCCCGGCACGACCAGCCCGCGCACGACGCCCTTGGCGTCGAGCGCCTCGCGGAACGGCGCGAACGTCGTCGCCGCGAAGGCCGGCGTCAGCTCCTGGATCTCCATGCCGAAGCGCAGGTCCGGCTTGTCGGAGCCGTACTTGCCCATCGCGTCGCTGTACGGCATCCGCGGCAGCGGCAGCGGCACGTCGACGCCGATCTCGGCGAAGGCCGCCTTGATGACCGGCTCGATCAGGCCGAAGACGATGTCCGGCGTGGCGAACGAGATCTCGACGTCGACCTGGGTGAACTCGGGCTGGCGATCGGCGCGCAGATCCTCGTCGCGGAAGCAGCGCGCGATCTGGAAGTAGCGATCCATGCCGGCGATCATCAGCAGCTGCTTGAACAGCTGCGGCGACTGCGGCAGGGCGAAGAACTGGCCGTCGTGGACGCGGCTCGGCACGAGGTAGTCGCGCGCGCCCTCCGGCGTCGACTTGGTGAGGATCGGCGTCTCGACCTCGATGAAGCCTTCCTGGTCGAACATCTTCCGGATCGCCATCGACACCTTGTGGCGCAGGATCAGGTGTTCCTGCATGCCCGGGCGGCGCAGATCCAGGTAGCGGTAGCGCAGGCGCGCTTCCTCGGTGACCGGCCCTTCGTCGGCGATCGAGAACGGCGGCCGCTTGGCGTCGTTCAGGAGCCGCAGCTCGGAGGCCACCACTTCGACGTCGCCCGTCTCCAGCTTCGGATTGACCGTGTCGGCGCTGCGGCGGTCGACCGTGCCGACGACGGCCACCACCATCTCGGTGCGGAGCTTCTTCGCCTCGTGCGACGAGCGCGTCGTTGTCGCGGACGACGACCTGCGTCACGCCGTAGCGGTCGCGCACGTCGATGAACAGGATGGCGCCCATGTCACGGACGCGGTGGACCCATCCGAGCAGGACGGCCGGCTGGCCGACCGCGGCGGGCCGCAGGGCACCGCAGGTATGGGAACGGCGAAGGTCTCCGAGTGGCTGCATTGCGTGAGTAGTTTACTTGGCTTGGGCGGTGCGTCGGACCGGCCTACTGGACGGCGCCGCCGAGGAGGCGACGAATCTCGGCCGGCGCGGCGGCCCGGGGAACGGTGATCTGGGCCCGGTTCTTCAGGTCCTTGAGGGTCACCGTGCCGGCCTGGGCCTCGTCCTCGCCGACCAGCGCCGCGATGCGGACCCCGAGCGTCTCGGCATACTTGAACTGCTTGCCGGGCTTGTCGACCTCGGGGTAGAGCACGACGCGGGGGCCGGCGGCGCCCGGCGCGTCATCGGTCCGCAGCTCACCGGCGAGGGCCAGGGCGTCGGCCTGGGTCGCCTCGCTCCACTGCAGGACCATGACGTCGGCCGCGGCCGCCTCGAGATCCGGCGGGAACATGCCGCGCTCGCCCATCACCACCAGGATCCGCTCGAGCCCGAGCGAGAAGCCGCAGGCCGGCACCTGCTCGCCGCGGAACATGCCGACCAGGTTGTCGTAGCGTCCGCCGCCGCCGAGGCTGCCGGCGAGGTCCGGCACGGCGATCTCCATGATCGCGCCGGTGTAATAGGACAGGCCGCGCGCCAGGGACGGATCGATCTGCAGGCGCCCGGCGGCCGGCGTCGCCGCCGCCAGCCGCTCGATCGCCGCCAGATTGTCGAGCGCCGCCTGGCCGGCCGCGTGCTCGCCGACCCGGCGCCCGCAGCGCGGCGAGCACGTCGGCGTTGGTCGGCGACGGCACGCCGGCGACGAGGAAGTCGGTGAGGAACAGGCCGATCGCCGCGTCGGCGGCGGCGCGGACGATGCCGCGCGCTTCCATGTCGGCGACGACGTCGTCCGGCGTGATCTTCCCGAGCTTGTCGAGCGCGACCAGGGCGTCGGTGTGCTTGTCGGCCGGCACGCCCGCGACCTCGAGCAGCGCCGTCAGCAGCTGCCGGTGGTTGATGCGGACGGTGAAGCTGGTGAAGCCGAGGGCCAGCAGCGCCTGGGCCGCGGCCGCGCACAGCTCCACCTCCACGACCGGCGACGTCGAGCCGAGGACGTCGACGTCGCACTGGTAGAACTCGCGGAAGCGGCCGCGCGCCGGCCGATCGGCCCGCCACACCGGTTGAATCTGGTAGCGCTTGAAGAACTTCGGCAGCGTCCGGTGCTCGGCGACGACGCGCGCCAGCGGCACGGTCAGGTCGTAGCGGAGCGCCAGGTCGGCGAACTCGGGCCTGGCCTCGGCTCCCGAACCGGAATCGGCGGCAGCCGGCTTGTCGAGGGCGCGCTGCAGTTCGGCCCCGCGCTTCAGGATCCGGAAGACGAGCTGATTGCCCTCTTCCCCGTACTTGCCGAGCAGCGTCTCGAGGTTCTCGACCGCCGGCGTCTCGAGCGGCTCGAAGCCGTAGCGCTCGTAGACCGAGGCGATCGTCTGGATCACGAAGCGCCGGCGGCGGACGTCGCCGGGCAGGAAGTCGCGCATCCCGCGCGCGGGTTGGGTGGAGGCTTTGGACATCGATACGGCCCCCAGGTCCGGGTCGACGGGGCCCGGGGGCTCTCTACGTTACACGGCCCCGGCGGCAGACACCTAACCCGGCCGCTGGGGACGCGGCGACTCTGCCGTCATGCACGCACGAGGTTCCGGAGCTCTCGCGGTACGGGGTTTGCCCCTGTTCCTGGCGTGCGGTGCCAAGGTGGCACGCGCGCCAACAGAGGAGGCAACGGATGTTTCACTTTGCACCCCGTACGTTCACGCGCGCAGTACTCACCGGCGGCCTGCTGAGCCTTGCGGTCGCCACCGTCGATGTGCAGGCGGCGCCGCGAGCGACGGCCCAGGCGCAGCAGACGCAGACGTCGCCGGACAGCGAGATCCGGGACAAGATCTACAAGGCGATCGCCGACGACAAGGCGATTGCCGGCTATGCGCAGACGCTGAAGCTGATCGTCAGCGGCGGCATGGTGTCGCTGAAGGGCTCGGTCCGCAGCGATGCCGACAAGAAGGCGATCGGCGACAAGGCCGACGCGGTGGCTGGCGCCGCCAACGTCATGAACAACCTCGTGATCGTGGCGGACAAGCCGCAGACGAACTAGCGGCGCGCCGCCGCTGCTGAAGCGGCACCTTCCCGGCCCGGCGTTCCTCGACTGGAGCGCCGGGCCGCTCGTCAGGCAGTGGCGCGACGTACGCCACGCACACCATCCCGAACGCGGCAACGATGACCGCCACGATCCCCAGCCTCGGCACGGCGCTGCTCCTCATCGACGTCATCAACGATCTGGCCTTTCCTGGATCTGAACCGCTGGTGGCGCAAGCGGAGCCGATGGCCGTTCGCCTCGCCGCGCTGAAGACGCGCGCGACGAAGGCCGGCGTGCCGGCGATCTACGTCAACGACAACTTCGGGCAGTGGCGTTCCGACTTCCGGAAGACCGTCGCCCACTGCACCGCCAAGGCGTCGCGCGGACGGCGCGTGTCGATGCGCCTGCGACCGACCCGCGACGACTACTTCGTGCTCAAGCCGAAACACTCCGGCTTCTATCGGCACGACGCTCGAGACGCTGCTGCGCGATCTGAAGATCCGCCGCGTCATCGTCACCGGCATCGCCGGCAACATCTGCGTGCTCTTCACCGCCAACGATGCCTACATGCGCGGCCTGCAGATCGCCGCGCCGCGCGATTGCTGCGTGTCCAACACGGCCGGCGACAACGACGCCGCGTTGCGCCAGATCGAGCTGGTGCTCAAGGGCGACACGACGCCGTCGGATCAGTTGGCGTTTCGGCGATAGACCTCGGCTGGCCAGCCGCCGGCACGACGATTGCCCTCTCTCAGTTCGTGCAGCGGCCGCAAGGCAAGCAAACGCCTCAAGCTGGCATCAGGAGACACTTTCATGCATCACACCGGACATCGTTCGCTCATCCGCGCCGCCATCTTCGGCGGCGTGCTCAGCCTCGCGGCCACCTCGGCCGCACAAACGCCGGCGCCCGACAACACCAAGACCAACAAGCGCGACCGCGCGGAGGGAGCGCTGACGGCGGATCAGGCCAAGCAGAGCACGCCGGACGTCGAGCTGGCCAAGAAGATCCGGGCCGCGCTCACCGACGACGACACGCTCTCGACCTACGCCCAGAACGTCAAGGTCATCGTCCGCGACGGCAAGGTGACGCTCAAGGGGCCGGTGCGCACGGCCGCCGAGAAGACGGCGGTGGCCGCCAAGGCGATCGAGATCGCCGGCAAGGATCACGTCACCAACAGCCTGTCGATCGCCCCCGACAAGGACAAGGCGAAGGACAAGCCGAAGACCGAGTAATCCGCTCGTCCTTCGTCTCACACGATCGCCAAGGAGCTCATACATGGCAGACAAGAAAACGTCGGTATTCGGCATCTACTCGTCGGCGGCGCAGGCCGACAGTGCCGCCGCCTCGCTGGTGCAAGCCGGCTTCCTCAACGACGACATCTCGGTGCTGGCGCCTGACCGCTCCAGCACGCGGGAGCTCGGCACCGAAGCGGCGACCAAGGCGCCTGAAGGCACGGCGACCGGCGTCGCCGCCGGCGGCGCCCTCGGCGGCACGCTCGGCCTCCTGGCTGGCATCGGCGCGCTGGCCATCCCGGGCCTCGGGCCGTTCATCGCCGCGGGGCCGATCGTCGGCGCGCTGGCCGGGCTCGGCGCCGGCGGCGCGGTCGGCGGCTTCGTCGGGGCGCTCGTCGGCATGGGCATCCCCGAGTACGAGGCCAAGCGCTACGAAGGCCGCGTCAAGGACGGCGGCGTGCTGCTGTCGGTGCACACCGCGACGTCGGAGCTCGTGACCCGCGCGAAGGAGATCCTCGAGCGCACCGGCGCCGAGGACATCTCGTCGTCGGGCGAATCGAGCGCCGACGCGCCGGCCGCGACCCGCACCGCCTCGACGATCTACTGATCCGCCAGGGGCCGGCCTTCGGGCCGGCTCCTCCCCCGACGCCGCACCACGGGCGTCCTGCCGGTGTCCAAGAAACGCATGAGAGGCATCGGCGCACCGCTTCGCAGTCGTCGCGCTACTCACCGCATCCGCTGCCTGCGGCTGCAAAGCCGCCGGGCCGTCGCCCGCCATTCCGTCGCCCCACCTCCGACCACGCCAGCGCCGACGACGGCGCCCGGATCGTCCGGTCCGCAGCCATGAAAGCCGTCGCCCGGTGAAGCTGTGGCCTTCCATGTTGCCGTGGGGCGACGTTCATGCGATCGACGCGATCGGGTTGGCGCCGACCGGCGAACCCCTCATCCAGAGCTTGCCGATCATCGACCCAGGCCCGTCCGATGCGTTGATATTGCGCCCCGGGGACAGTCGGTCGGGCGTCAGCACCCTGGAGACGTTGCCAACGCTCGAGGCCCAGCTCGTCGCGACGGATGTCCTCGTCCTCTGGCGCTACGCCCTCCACCTCGACGACGGTGTGGGCGTCACGACCGGCGCCGTGGTGTTCCCACAGCGCCGACCGAGCCCAGCGGCTACGGCGCGCTGAGGAGCGCGACCAGGTCGGCGACGTCCTGCTCGGTGAGCCCGAGCTGCGCTGCGCCCATCATCAACGAGCCCGGGACGCGGCGGCGGGAGCCGACGCGGTTGGCGGGCACGATCTGGGTGATGCCGCCCATGCTGCGGATCATCAGCGGATCGCCCTGCTTGATCAGCACGCCCTGGATCGTCTGCCCCTCGTTGGTGCGCAGCTCCCAGCCGTCGTAGCCGTGTGCGATCTCGGCGCTGGGGTTGACGATCGCGGTGGCGATCACCTCGGCCGACTTGCCACGGCCCCAGGCGTCCAGGGCCGGGCCGAGCTCGGCGCCGACGCCGGCGACCTGGTGACAGATCTGGCAGCGCGCGACCGTCTCCTTGCCCCGGGCGGCGTTGCCCTTCAACTTCGCGATCGCCGGAATCGACAGCTCGGGCAGGTTCGCGTCCGGCCGTGGGATCGTCGCTTCGCGCAGCACGATGGCGTCGGGATCGTAGATGCCGGCGGTCTTGAGGACCGGGCGCAGCCCGTGCTCCGACCAGGTGCTCGACATCCGATTCAGCAGCCACCACGTCGCCGCATCCTTCTGGGTGCTGTCCGGCGCGGCGAGCGTGAGCATCGCCTTCGATGCCGACGGATCCTCGACGAAGGCCAGCGTATCCAGCGCCAGCTTGCGCTCGTCCGCGGACAGCTTCGCCGACGTCGCCCGCGTCAGCAGATCGGGCACGGCCGCCGGCACGTGCAGGCGCCACGCGAGCCGGGCGAAGGTCGGCGACCAGCCGAGCGCCGCGGCGTTGAAGCCGGGCTCGCGGCGGAGCCGCTCGTAGAGTGCCGCTTCCTTCTTGGTGGCGCCGGTGCCCCACGCCTCCAGGTAGCTGCGGTCCCGGCCGTCGTAGCCGCGCGCGACGTCGAGCAGGATGTCCAGCGTCTTCTCGGCCGGCTGGTCGCGCAGCGACAGCGCCGCCTCGCGCCGCACGCCCGGATCCTTGTCCTTGGCCAGCGTCGCGGCCGTCGCCAGGTGATCGAGCCCGGCGCGGCGCATGGCCCGGAAGGCCGCGATCTTCAGTTCGGCGTCCCGCTGTGCCTCGGGCGCGCCGGCCCGCTTCTGCCCCTCCGGTCCGAGCTGATACAGCAGGAACATCGCGCGGCCGCGGATGAAACGATTCGGGTCGTCGAGCAGCTTGGCCACCGCCGGCACGGCCGCGGCGCCGCGCGCCTTCAGGCCGTAGAAGCCGATGGCGCGGACGTTGACGGCCGGCGAGCGCAGCGCGGTGATCTGCCCGTCGATCGTCGAGGCGTCGAACGTCGGCGGCTTGGAGACGAAGCCCTTCGGCGCGATGCGATAGATGGCGCCGGTGGTCGCATCGTCCAGATCCTGGTGGCCGCCGACGCGGGCGTCGATCCAGTCGGTGACGTAGATGGCGCCGTCCGGGCCGACCGTGACGTCGGACGGCCGGAACAGCGTGGCCACCGCGCTCGTCACGCTGCCGCCGCCGCCGAGGAAGTCCGACCCGGCGTACTTCTGGTCCTTGTTCGAGGTGAGGAAGATCTTGCGGTCGAGCGCGAAGCCGGCGGCAGCGGCCTTCGGCTGGTAGGAGAAGATTTCGTTGCGCCCGGCCTCGGCGGCGAGGAACGTGCCCTCCCACGCCGCGCCCAGCGCGCCGTTCTCGTAAAACGCGTTGCCGGTCGGCGAACCGCCGCCGTAGACGTCGCCCACCGGCGTCATGCCCGGGTCGTCCTGGCGCCACTCCGCGGTCGGCGTCGACTGTCCCGGCCGGCGGTCCGCCTGCCAGGCGCGCTGGCCGTCGTTCGAGGAGAACCCGAAGTTGGCGTACTCCATCACCCAGCTGACGCGGCACGCCGGCGGATCGTCGTTGTCGTTCTGGAAGACGTCGCCGAGCGAGGTGATCGACTGCTCGTAGCTGTTGCGGTAGTTGTGGCCGATGATCTCGGCGTTGGTGCCGTCCGGGTTCATGCGGACGGTGAAGCCGCCGACGTAGGTGTGGCCGTCGTCGCTCGGCTTGCCGGCCAGCGCGTTCTGGTCGTGCGGGTTCTTGAACGGGCCGACCGGGCCGTCGCGATAGGCGCCGAACGAGCGGAACGTCTTGCCCGACTTGTCGGTGAACATCCCGCCGGTGTTGCCGGAGTTGAACATCCACTTGCCGTCCGGGCCGACGGTGACCGAGTGCAGCGAGTGGTCGTGGTTCTTGCCCTGGAAGCCGGTGAGGAGCACCTCGCGCTTGTCGACCGCCGGGTCGAACTTCATGTTGCGATCGACGTCGGTGTAGACGATCAGATCCGGCGGCTGCGACACGATGACCTTGTTGTCGATGACGGCGACGCCGAGCGGCGCCACCAGGTCGACCTCCTGGACGAAGGTCCAGGTCTTGTCGGCCTTGCCGTCCTTGTCGGTGTCCTCGAGGACGACGATCTTGTCGCCCTCGGGCTGGCGATCGAAATGGCGGCGATACCGGACGCCTTCCGCGACCCAGATCCGACCGTCCTTGTCGATGTCCATGTTGGTCGGGTTGCGCAGCATGGGCGTCTCGGCCCAGAGCGTGACCTCGAGCCCGTCCGGCGCGCTGAACAGCTCGAGCGGGACATGCGAGACGGTCACCGTCTGGACCGGCTGCGGCGGACGTGGTCCCGGCGGCCCACCGGGCCCTCCCGGGCGCTCCGGGCCCGCCGGGGCTCCGGGGCCTCCGGGCGGGGGCGTGGCCGGGGCTGCTGCGGCGGGGCCGCGTGCGGCGGCGCCACCGCCGTCAAGGCCAGCACGAACGACATCACCACGAGTTGGCGGAGCCCAAGGGATTGGCGCATAGGCGCCCACTATACCCACGCCACGCCGGCGCCGCAGCGCGAACCTCAAGTGCTGGTCGCCAACAAAACGGCCGGGATCACGTCATCGCCGACGATGATTTAAACTTGTCTAGACATGACCAGCCCGGGGCCTGGAAGCGCACCCTACGACGTCGTCGTCATCGGCGGGGGGATCATCGGCTGCGGCATCGCGCGCGACGCCGCGCTGCGGGGCTTGAAGGTCGCGCTGGTCGAGAAGCACGACTTCGGCAGCGGCACCACCGCGGGATCGACTCGCCTGATTCACGGCGGCCTGCGCTATCTGGCGACGGCCGACTTCCAGCTGGTGCGGCTGGACCTGCGCGAGCGCGAGATCCTGCTCCGGATCGCCCCGCATCTCGTCAAGCCCATCAAGTTCCTGCTGCCGCTCCCCAAGGGCGCCTTCGGTCGCCTGCGGCTGCGGATCGGCATGCACCTGTACGACGCGTTCAGCTACGACAAGACGCTGCCGTCGCACCGCGTGCTGAGCGCGGACGACCTCCACCGCGCCGAGCCGGCCCTCGACGCCGCGCGCTTCCACGGCGCCGCGCTGTTCTACGACGCGCAGTGCGCCTTTCCGGAGCGCCTGGCGCTCGAGAACGTCATCGACGCGCACGCGCATGGTGCGGCCGTCCACAACTACGCGGAGGTCGTCGCCGCGATCCGCGACGGCGACCGCATCGTCGGCGTGCGGGTGAAGCATGTGCTCGACGGCGGCCGCGAGAGCGAGTTGCGCGGGCGCATCGTCGTCAATGCCAGCGGCCCGTGGTTCGATCGCGTGGCCGGCGTCCTCGAACCGGCGGCGCCGACCCGCGTCCGCATGACCAAGGGCATCCACGTCGCCTGCGAGAACGTCCTGGGCGAGCACGCCCTGGTGCTGGAGTCCGCGGTCGACGGACGCACCGTCTTCGCCATTCCCTGGAACGGCTACACGTGGGTCGGCACGACCGACACCGACTTCGAGGGCGATCCGGGCACGGCGGCGGCGACGGACGACGACGTCCGCTACCTGCTGGAATCGGTCACGCCGTACCTGCCCGGGCTGAAGACCGCGCGAAAGTTCTGGACCTGCGCCGGGGTGCGGGCCCTGGTCCTGGCCGAAGGCAGCGCCTCGAAGATCAGCCGGATGCACAAGATCCGGACCGACGTGCCGGGCCTCGTCTCGATCGTGGGCAGCAAGCTGACCGGCTACCGGGCCATCGCCGAGGACGTCGTCGACGCCATCGGTCGGCAACTCGGCACGCAGGCGCCATCGACGACCGCGCGAGGCACGCTGCCCGGCCTCGACCCAGCTGCAGGTATCGGCGACATCGCGGCCCAGGTCGGGTTCGCCGCGCGCCACGAATGGTGCGAACGGCTGGACGACTTCATGCGTCGGCGGACCACCCTCGGCTTCGCGCCCGATCGTGGCCGCGAGCGTATCGTGGCCGTCGTCGAGGAGATGCGGCGGCTGCGCGGCTGGTCCCCGGAGCGCGTCGAGCAGGAGATCGAGCACTACACCCGCGCCGTCGGCCTGGGCCCGCTGTCACTCGACGGCGCGCGCCTGGCGACGACGTGAGCATCCGAACCGCCGCCTAGAACAGCGCCAGCCGCGTCTCGGCGTCGCCGAACTGCGGCAGCTCGACCCCCATGCGGTCCATGATGCCGAGATAGAGGCTGCACAGCTTGCGGTTGTCGTCGCCCTTGTCGGCATAGGACAGCGTGCGGCCGGTCGCGAGCGTGCCGCCGAGCCCGCCGGCGGTGATGAGCGGCACCTTGGTGTTGTCGTGCTGCGAGCCCGAGAACATGTTCGAGAGGTAGAGCAGGCAGCAGTTGTCGAGCACCGTGCCCTCGCCTTCCGGCATCTCGTCGAGCCGCTTCGCCAGGTAGGCGAACTGCGACAGGTGGAAGCGGGCGATGCGCTCGTAGCCTTCCGAGGTGTCGTTGTGCGAGGCGCCGTGATGCGCCTCGCGGACGTCGAGGAACGGGTAGTACAGCGCCGACAGGTCGCGCGCCAGGATCAGCGACGCGACCCGCGTCTTGTCGGTCTGGAAAGCCATCGCGACGATGTCGGACATCAGCCGCGTGTGCTCGCGCAAGTCCTCGGGCAGGCCGTTGTCGGGCCGCTTCATCGTCAGCAGCGGCTTGCCGTCGGCGTGGCTCTCGGCCTTGTCCCGGGCGGCGCGCATCCGCTCGACGCCGCGTTCGACGTCGCGGACGCTGGCCAGGTACTCGTCGAGCTTGGCGCGATCGGTCGCCGCGATGTCCCGCCGCAGCGCCTCGGCCCGCTCCTTCACGCGGTCGAGGACGCTGACGTTGCGCAGGTTGCCGCGATTCTCGAACAGGCTGTCGAACGCCAGCGAGGGATACATCTCGTTCGGCATCGGCGAGTCGGCGCTGTGCCACGAGATGTGCGAGCTGTAGGCGTTCGAGAAGTTGGTCTCGTGGTAGCCGGTCATCGGCTCCTCGCAGGCGAGCACCAGGCTCGACTGCGCGGTCTCCTGGCCGATGTGGTTGGCGATCACCTGGTCCATGCTGACGCCGCTGTGGATGACGGCGCCCTTCTGGAGCGGGACGCCGGTCAGCAGGTTGCCGGTCATGCCCGGGTGAATCCCGTTGCCGCGCGCGAACTTGTTGAACAGGCCGTCGACGACGTTGATCTTCGCCTTGAGCGGCTCGAGCGGCTGCAGCGTCTGGCTCAGCTCCATCGCCGCGCCGCTGCCCTTGGCCCACCAGTGATTCGGGTTGATGCCGTTGCCCAGGAAGACGACCGCGAAGCGCTTCGGCGCGCCGGCCAGCTCGGTGGCGCGGGCCGCCGCGATCATGGTCTCCGTCGAGCCGAACCCCGACAGCGACTCCAGCCACGGCAGCGCCATCGTCACGCCGAGGCCCCGGAGGACCGTCCGGCGCGGCAGGCGGCTAGCGCGGCGACGCGGCGTTCTGTGCTGACTCATGGACCTGTTCTCCGGGAAGCGTGCCGCGCTTGTGCAGGAACTGGCGGCTCGTGACGATGCGTTCGACCAGGCTCTCGAAGCGGTAGCGGCGGGCGGCCAGCGTGGCGCCCATCTCCTCGACCAGCGGCTCGTCGGTCATCAGCAGGCTCCGGCCCAGGGCATAGGCGAGCAGCTTGCCGCTGACGTTGTCGACGAAGTCCTGCTGCCGGTGCGCGCGAATGTAGGCCCGCAGCCCGGCGACCCCGGTGCCCTGGGCGCCGCCGGGGAACGCGGCCGATGTGTCGACCGGCCGCCCGGCCAGATCGGCGGCGCGGCGCTCGCCCACCGGCCCGTACCCCTCGAACACCAGGCCGATCGAGTCGAACTTGGCGTGACAGCCGGCGCACTGCGGATCCTGGCGGTGCCGCTCCATCGTCTGGCGCAGCGGCAGATCCAGCTTCGCTTCGTCCTGCGGCAACTGCGGCACCGTCGGCGGCGGCGGCGAGATGTGCTCGCCGAGGACGTTCTTGACCACCCAGTTGCCGCGCTTGACCGGGCTCGTCCGCAGCCCCGGCGCGTTCTTCGTCAGGAAGGCCGCCATCGGCAGGAGGCCGCCGCGGTCGTAGCGGTCGGCGTCGGCGACGCGGACCCAGGCATCACCGGGACGCGACGTCGATGCCGTGAACAGCGCGTCCACCGGCATGCCGTAGTGCTGCGCCAGCACCGGATTCACGAACGTGTCGGTCCCGTAGATCAGGTCGAGGATCGGCCGGCCGTTCTGCATCACGTCGAGGAGCAGGCGCACCGGCTCCTCGAACATCGCGGCGCGCAGCTCGTTGGTGAACGCCGGGAATCGCGTCGCGATCGACCGTCGCGATGTCCGCGAAGCGGCGGATGTCCAGCCAGTTGCCGCCGAACTCCACCGCCAGGGCGCGGGCCCGCGGATCCTTCAGCATGCGCCGGGCCTGGGCGGTCATCACGTCGGGCCGGTGCAGATCGCCGGCCGCGGCGCGCGCCAGCAGCTCGTCGTCCGGCATGCTCGACCAGAGGAAGTAACTGAGTCGGCTGGCGAGGTCGACGTCGGACAGCGGCGCGACGTCCCGGCCGGTGCGCAGCAGATCGAGGCGATAGAGGAAGTCGGGCGACACGAGCACGGCGACCAGCGATTCGCGGACCGCCTCTTCGTGATCGAGGCCGTCCTGGCGTGCCTGGGCATAGTCGGCGCGGATGCCGTCGCGTTCCATCGCCGTGAGCGGACGACGGTAGGCGCGACCGGCGAACGCCAACAGCGCGTCGATCTGCGACGGCTCGGCCTCGCGGCGCACCCGCTCGACCATCCGCAGGCGCTCGTCGACGAAGCCGAAGTAGAGGCGGATCGCCTCGACGGCCTTGCTCGCCACCGCCCTCGGCGGCGGCGAGATAGGCCGCTTCGATGGCCTTGATCCGCGGCTGCGAGGTCACCAGGTCGCCGTTCGGGTTCGGCGGCATCACGACGCGCCCGCGGCCGCCGCCTTGCGACGTCTGGTTCTCGATGAACTGCGAATACATGCGGCCGGTGACGCCGGCCACGACGTCCATGTCGAGCCACAGCGCGTCGAGCTGCTTCTGCTGCTGCGCGTCGAGCACCAGCTCGTAGAGCGGCTGATCGTCGCGGAAGTAGCCCATCAGGCTGTGGAACCCGGCGTCGAGGTAGCGGCCGCGATCGGCGGTCCGGTTGAAGTAGTGCCGCCCGCGCTCCTGCATGTAGAACATGTCGGGGAACACCCGCGCGAACCGCGCGAACGCCGCCTCGTAGCGGGGCCGCTCCCCCGCCGGCACGACCAGGTCGGGGTCGCCGGCCGCGTTGTTCACGAGGACCGTCGGTCCCGGCCCGAACTGGTTGTTGCCCGGCTCCGCGCCCGTCACCGGCGCCGGGCGCGCTTCGCCGTCGACCTGCAGCTGCGCCGGATCGAAGCGCATGCGATGCGTCGCGTACTGGACGTTCTTCCAGATCATGAACGGCTGCTGCGCGGCGTTGACACCGGGCGCGACCAGGTTCCGGAAGCGCGGCTCGATCTTGGCGCGCACCGTCTCGATGTAGCCGCGCAGCGCCTCGCGGCCGCCGACGGCGGTGTCCTCGCCTTTCGGGCCCGGCGCCGGCAGAGCCCGCCACCGCGCCTGGATGCGGGCGATCGGCCCGATCGTCTCGCGCGGGCCTTCGAAGACGTCCCACAGCGTCGCCAGATACTTCGCGCTCACCTTGGCGTCCGCGGCGACGCTGGCCAGCGTCGCCGTCGGCTTACCGAGCGCGGCGCGATGCTTGTAGCGCCACGCCGCCGCGAAGTAGTCGGCGTAGCTGGTGTTCTGCCGATGGTAGAAGTCGATGATCCGATGGACGCAGAACTTGTCGCGATCCGTGTCGGACGCCATCACGTGCGGCGCGAAGCCCAGGCCGTCGGCGTGCAGATAGGCATGGCTCGCGACCTCGCGCGCCGCGCCGAGATACTTCTTCAGCAGCGAGGGCGACATCGTCAGCGACTCGCCGGAGTTGTCGAACCCGGCCGGGTTCTGCGGGTCGACCGGAAACTCGCGCGTCGGGCGGATGTCGACGCCGGTGAGATCGCGGATGGTGTAGTTGAACTCGGCATTGCTCAGGCGTCGCGCCGGCACCAGGCCCGGGTCGCCGGCATGGCGGGCGATCTCGCGGGCCCGCAGATCCCGGAACCACGACACGACCTGGCCGCGGGACTCCGGCGTCGGAAAGGCGTCCGCGTCGGCGGCCGGCATGTCCTCGCTCTCGAGCATGTCGAGCATCAGGCCCCAGCGCGGCTCCTTCATCGTCGCCGCCAGCGAGGTGAGGGTGCTGAGATCGAGCTCCGCTTCGGACTTGCGGCCGCTGTGGCACTCGAGACAGTAGGTGTCGAGGAACGGCACCACCACCGCCGCGAACCGGGCCTCGAGCTGAGCGGGCGTCGGCGACGCCGCTGTCCGCGGCGGCGCGCCCTTCCGACGCCGGCGCCCGCCCGGACTGGCCGGTCGCGACCGCCGACGAACGGCCGGCGAGGGCGGCCGCGAAGAGGAGACACGAGACAGTGGCGACGGTTCGGAGCGTCTGGTGCATCGATGCCTGCGGTGGTCACGCCACTTTACGACGCCTCCTGAGGCGATCGCTACACCGGTAAGTCGTTGAGCCAGAAGGTTGTCGGCAACTACAAAAGGGCGGCAGCCGACCGATGACGCGGTCAGGTGTAGTCGAGGCGGGTGTGCGACGTAGCGATCGGCGTAGCCGCGGATCGCGTCGATCTCCGTCGGGGCTGAGGCTGCGACGCACCTTGGCCGGACTTCCCATCACCAGCGATCGCGGCGGCACCTCGAAGCCCTCGGGCACCAGGCTGCCGGCCGCGACGATGGACTCCGTGCCGACGCGCACGCCGTTCAGCAGGATAGCGCCCATCCCGATGAGGCAGCGATCCTCGATGGTGCAGCCGTGGACGATCGCCCCGTGGCCGATGGTCACCTCGTCCCCGATGGTCGTCGGGTGCGTTCCGCCCTGAACGTGGACGACGGTGCCGTCCTGGACGTTGGTGCGGGCGCCGATGCGGATCCAGTGGACATCGCCGCGGATGACGACGTTCATCCACACGCTGCTCTCCGCGCCGACGTGGACGTCGCCGATGACCTGGGCGCTCTGGTCGACGTAGGCGGTCGGCTCGATCGTCGGCAGGATTCCGCGGAAGGGGCGCAGCATGGCTCGCGATTATGCCGCGCCGCGCCGCGAGGGCGATGGACAGCTGCGGCGACTGCGCCCGCAGTGCCTCGACCGGATTGACCGCGGCGGCCCGCCGGGCGGGATCAGGCCAGCCACCACCGCCAGGACGCCGAGCACGGCGGCGCCGCCGCCGAACGACACGGGATCGAGCGGTCGGACGCCCTACAGCATCGCTTCGAGCAGGTGGTCACCATCGCCGCCGCCGACAGGCCGATCGCGATGCCAGCACGGCCAGCCAGGCCGTCTGCCGCAGCGGCGCGGACGTCGGCGATCACCGTGAACGGACGCCCATTGAGCCGCACCGTGCGGCCGATGACGTCGGCCGCCCCGTCGAATTGCGCCTGCCACGACTGGGCTCCGGCGCAGGGCCCGGACGCCGTCGCGGAGATCCTGCAGCAGGGACGACAGGCCGGCGCCGGCCTTGGCTTCCCGGACCTGCTCCCGGACAACCGTCCGACCACCCGGCTCGATCGCCGCCGCGCGCCGGGCGTCGCCCTCCGACAGGCCCTGCCGATCGCGTTCGACGCCCTTGCGGTGGAACAGCGGGCGTCTTCATATCGCCATCCGATACGAATGATGCACGCGCTCGTATCGAATGTCCATATAAGCCAACGGAGCGAGGCGAAGGAAGCGGATAAGGGACATCCCAATCCTGGTGCCTCCGTTCGTGCTCCGTTTCCCGCGCTCCTTCTGTGAATTCCCGTTCCCTCCGCTCCCCCCGTTCTCGCCCCGGGCCTGCCCCCAACTGCCCGTCGCTGCCGAAGTCGCCTCAGTTATGGAAAGGTCAGCATTATAAATTGGACTTCTATCGCCGGCCCTGACCATAATTCTGCATGCTGATCGCCTTCCAGGGCGAAACGGGCGCGTACAGCGAGGCCGCGGGGGCGAAATTCGACCCGTCCGCCGCCTTCCTGGCCTGTCCGGCCTTCGAAGACGTGTTCGCCGCCGTCGACTCCGGCAAGGCGGCCTGCGGCGTCCTCCCGATCGAGAACTCGATCGGCGGCACCATCCACCGCAACTACGACCTGCTGGTCGCCAACGAGCTGAAGGTCGTCGCCGAGGTCGAGCTGCCCGTCCGCCACAGCCTGCTCGCCCTGCCGGGCACGAAGCTCGAGGACCTCAGGCAGGTCTACTCGCACCCGCAGGCGCTGGCCCAGTGCGACCGCTTCCTCCGCTCGCTCGCCGGCGTCGAGATCGTGGCGTCCTACGACACCGCCGGCAGCGCCAAGATGATCCGCGAGCAACAGCATGGCCGGCGTCGGCGCCATCGCCTCGGAGCGAGCGGCCGCCGTCTTCGGCCTCGACACGCTCCGCGCCGGCGTCCAGGACCACGACGACAACACCACCCGGTTCCTGATCGTCACCCGCGCCGCCGCGGTGCCCGCCTTCCTGGCCGAGCGCACCGCCAACAAGACCACCATCGTCTTCACGCTGCCCAACACGCCCGGCGCGCTCTTCAAGGCGCTCAGCGTGTTCGCGCTGCGCGACATCGACGTCACCAAGATCGAATCGCGGCCGACCGGCCGCCCCTGGGAATACCTGTTCCACATGGACCTCGCCGTCGGACAGCACGAGCTCCGCTGCGCCCGCGCCCTCTCGCACCTCGCCGAGTTCGCGCCGTCGCTGAAGGTGCTCGGCTCCTACCCCGGCGTGGACCGCTCGGCTGCGCCCGTCGTCCAGGAGACGCGCGTGGCCGGAGGCGTCTCGTGACCCTGGATCCCAAGCACAAGCAGCGCAGCCCTGACCGAGGGCCCCAGCCGCGCGCCCGCCCGCGCGATGCTGAAGGCGGTCGGCTTCTCCGACGCCGACCTGCACAAGCCGCTGGTCGGCATCGCCAACACCTGGACCGAGATCGGCCCGTGCAACTTCCACCTGCGCCGCCTGGCGGCCAAGGTGAAGGAAGGCATGCGCGAGGCCGGCGGCACGCCGATGGAGTTCAACACCGTCGCGATGTCGGACGGCATCACGATGGGCGCCGAGGGCATGCGCACGTCGCTGATCAGCCGCGAGGTCATCGCCGACTCGATCGAGCTGGTGGTCGCGCGGCCATCACCTCGACGCCGTGGTGATGCTCTGCGGCTGCGACAAGACGATCCCGGGCACGCTGATGGCGCTCGCCCGCCTCAACGTGCCGGGCGTCGTGCTCTACGGCGGCTCGATCGCGCCGGGCACGTTCGAAGGCCGCGACGTCACGATCATGGACGTCTTCGAAGCCGTCGGCGCGCACGCGGCCGGCCGCATGACCGCCATCCAGCTGCGCACCCTCGAAGATCAGGCCTGCCCCGGCGCCGGCGCCTGCGGCGGCCAGTTCACCGCCAACACGATGGCGATGGCCTGCGAGTTCCTCGGCGTCTCGCCGTTCGGCAGCGCCAGCGTGCCGGCGGTGCTCGACGTCAAGGACGCCGTCGCCAGGAGCTGCGGCGACGCTGGTGATGGATCTGCTGACGCGCGGCGTCAGGCCGCGCGACATCCTGACGCGCCAGTCGTTCGAGAACGCCATCGCCGGCGTCGTCGCCAGCGGCGGCTCGACCAACGCCGTGCTGCACCTGCTGGCCATCGCGCGCGAGGCCGGCATCGAGCTCGACGATCGACGACTTCGACCGCATCAGCGACCGGACGCCGCTGATCGTCGACCTGAAGCCGGGCGGCCAGTACGTCGCGACCGACCTCTACAAGGCCGGCGGCATCCCGCTGGTCGCCAAGCGCCTGGTCGACGCCGGCCTGTTCCACGGCGGCGCCGCGACCGTGACCGGCAAGACGATCGGCGAAGAGGCCGCGGCGGCCGCGGAAACGCCGGGCCAGAAGGTCGTCCGCACGGCGGCCGATCCGATCAAGAAGACCGGCGGCCTGGTCATCCTGCACGGCAACCTCGCGCCCGAGGGCTGCGTCGTCAAGGTCGCCGGCTACGCGACCAAGAACTTCACCGGCCCGGCCCGCGTGTTCGACAGCGAGGAAGCGACCTTCGCGGCCGTCCAGCAGGGCCAGATCACGCCCGGCGACGTCGTCGTCATCCGCTACGAAGGGCCGAGCGGCGGCCCCGGCATGCGCGAGATGCTGGCCGTCACCGGCGCCATCCAGGGCGCCGGCCTCGGCGAGTCGGTGGCGCTGCTGACCGACGGCCGCTTCTCGGGCGCGACGCGCGGCCTGATGGCCGGCCACGTGGCCCCGGAGGCCGCGCGCGGCGGTCCGATCGCCGCCGTGCGCGAGGGCGACAGATCACCTTCGACTTCGAGAAGCGCGAGTTGCGGCTCGAGGTCGGCGACGCGGAGATCGAGACGCGGCTCTCGACCTGGACGGCGCCGAAGCCGCGCTATGAAACCGGCGTGCTCGCCAAATACGCCAAGCTCGTCTCGTCGGCGGCCACCGGCGCGATCACGGGTTAGACAGAAGGACCATATGACTCAGCCCAATCAGCCTGCCACGCCCGCTCCGCCCGCCAGCACCAGAAAGACCGGCGCGCAGATCCTCTGGGAATCGCTCGCGCGCGAAGGCGTCACCTGCGTCTTCGGCTATCCGGGCGGCGCCATCCTGCCGGCCTACGACGCGATGCTCGACTACCCGATCCGCCACATCCTGGTGCGGCACGAGCAGGGCGCCACGCACATGGCGGACGGCTACTCGCGCGCGACCGGCCAGGTCGGCGTCGCCATCGCCACCTCGGGCCCGGGCGCGACCAACATGGTCACCGGCATGGCGACGGCGATGCTCGACTCGGTCCCCATCGTCTGCATCACCGGCCAGGTCGGCAGCAAGCTGATCGGCTCGGACGCGTTCCAGGAAACCGACATCACCGGCATCACGCTGCCGGTCACCAAGCACAACTACCTGGTGACCCGCGCCGACGAAGTGGCCAAGACGGTCCGCGAGGCGTTCTACGTCGCCCGCTCGGGCCGCCCCGGCCCGGTGCTGATCGACATCACCAAGGACGCCCAGCAGAGCTCGTGCGAGTTCGTCTGGCCGGACGCGCCGAAGCTGCGCGGCTATCGCCCGGCGCACCGCCCGGTCGGCGCGCGAGATCCAGCACGCGCTCGACCTGATCCACTCGGCCAAGAAGCCGGTGATCCTGGCCGGCCACGGCATCTCGATCTCGGGCGCCGGCGACGATCGTCCGCGCAGTTCGCCGAGCGGACGAACATCCCGGTGGCGACGACGCTGCTCGGCATCGGCGCCTTCCCCGCCTCGCATCCGCTCAACCTCGGCATGATGGGCATGCACGGCGAAGCCTGGGTCAACACGGCGATCCAGGAAGCCGACCTGCTGCTCGCCTTCGGCATGCGCTTCGACGACCGCGTCACGGGCAACCTCAAGACCTACGCCCTGAACGCCAAGAAGATCCACATCGACATCGACCCGGCCGAGATCAACAAGAACGTCCGCGTCGACGTCGGCCTGGTCGGCGATCTCAAGGAGACGCTCGAGCAGCTCATGCCGCAGATCGAGAACTGCGACAAGAGCGAGTGGAACACCTACGTCAACGGCCTGAAGGGTGACGCCGCCGTCCGCGACATCCAGAACCTGCCGGACAACGGTCACCTCTACGCCGCGCACGTCATCAACGACATCTGGCGCGCCACCGAGGGCAAGGCCATCGTCGTCACCGACGTCGGCCAGCACCAGATGTGGGAGGCGCAGTACTACAAGCACGACGACGATCGCACGCTGATCACCTCGGGCGGCCTCGGCACGATGGGCTTCGCGCTGCCGGCGGCGATCGGCGCCAAGGTGGCCCGGCCGGACGCCGAAGTGTGGGTGGTCGTCGGCGACGGCGGCTTCCAGATGACGATGTGCGAGCTGGCGACGATCGCCCAGGAGAACATCGACATCAACATCTGCGTCATCAACAACGGCTTCCTCGGCATGGTCCGGCAGTGGCAGGAGTTCTTCTACGAGCGCCGCTACGCCGCCACGCCGATGACCGAGCCCCGACTTCGTCAAGCTGACCGAGGCGTTCGGGCTGAAGGCTGCACCGCGTCGAGACGCGCGCCGGCGTCGATTCCGGCGGTCGAGGCCGCGCGCAAGCACCCGGGCACCGTGCTGATCGACTTCCGCGTCGAGCAGGAAGACTCGGTCTTCCCGATGGTGCCGGCCGGCAACGACCTCCACAACATGATCCGGCGCCCGAGCGCCATCGTCGAAACCGGAGCGGACGCATGAGTCTCCATACCTTCGTGGTCCTCGTCGAGAACAAGCCGGGCGTGCTGACGCGCGTCTCGTCGCTGATTCGCCGGCGCGGCTTCAACATCGAATCGCTCACCGTCGGCCACGCCGAGACGGAAGGCGTCTCGCGCATGACGATCGTCGTCTCGACCGACGACTTCGGCGCGCGCCGCGTCGAGTCGAACCTCTACAAGCTGATCGACGTGCTGCGCGTCGACAACGTCACGGGCCGGCCGGCGGTGACGCGCGACCTGGCGCTGATCAAGGTGACGGCGACGCGCGAGAACCGCACCGAGATCATGCAGCTCGCCGAGGCCTACCGGGCGCGCATCGTCGACGTCGCGCCGGACTCGCTGATCATCGAGGTGACCGGCGCCGAGGAGAAGATCGACAGCATGGTCGAAGTGCTGCAGCCCTACGGCGTCCTCGAGCTGGCCCGGACCGGCCGTGTCACCATGGCCCGCGGCGCCATCCAGGAGCCCGAGATGACGAGAGATTTCGAGGACGTCGAGACCACGGAAGACGCCGCGGTTTCCTACTCAGTGTAAGGGTCCGTCAGGGAATAGGTGAACTGGTCAACTATTCCCTGACGGGCCTCAGGACGCAGGACAACAAGAGACATGGCAGCTCACATCTACTACGACAAGGACGCCGACCTCGCGCTCATCCGGGGCAAGAAGGTCGCGATCATCGGCTACGGCTCGCAAGGCCACGCGCACGCCCTCAGCCTGAAGGACAGCGGCGTCGACGGTGAAGGTCGGCGTCCGCGCCGGGAGCCCGGCCAAGGCCAAGGTCGAGGCCGCCGGCCTCGCCGCCGTGCCGGTCGCCGAAGCCGCCCAGTGGGCCGACGTGATCATGATCCTGGCGCCGGACACGGCGCAGGCGTCGATCTTCAAGAACGACATCGAGCCGCACCTCGGCCCCGGCAAGACGCTGATGTTCGCGCACGGCTTCAACATCCGCTTCGGCACCATCCAGCCGCCGAAGACGGTCGACGTCTCGATGATCGCGCCGAAGGCGCCGGGCCACCGCGTCCGCGAGGTGTTCGAAGAAGGCGGCGGCGTGCCGGCCCTCGTCGCCATCCACCAGGACGCCAGCGGCAACGCCAAGGCGCTGGCCCTGTCGTACGGCAAGGCGATCGGCGTCACCCGCGCCGGCGTGCTCGAGACCACGTTCACGGAAGAGACCGAGACGGATCTGTTCGGTGAGCAGGCGGTCCTCTGCGGCGGCGCCGCCGAGCTGGTCAAGGCGGGCTTCGAGACGCTCGTCGAAGCCGGCTACCAGCCGGAGATCGCCTACTTCGAGTGCCTGCACGAGCTGAAGCTGATCGTCGACCTGATGTATCGCGGCGGCCTCAACTACATGCGCTACTCGGTCAGCGACACCGCCGAGCACGGCGACTACATCGCCGGCGTCCGCGTCGTGAACCAGGAGACGCGCAAGGAGATGAAGAAGCTCCTCGCGGAGATCCAGGACGGCTCCTTCGCCAAGAAGTGGATCAAGGAGAACGAGGACGGGCGGCCGACGTTCAACGCGCGCCGCAAGGCCGAGCAGAGCCAGCTCCTCGAAGACGTGGGCGCCAAGCTGCGCGCGATGATGCCCTTCCTCAACCCGGTCACCCACAAGCCGGAAGACCTCGTCGCCCCGGCCCCGGCGGCGACCACGTAGAGTCCCTGCGAGGGGCCTGCCTAGGCAGGCCCCTTCGCACCTCTCCCCGAACGAAGAGGATGGCCTCCTCGAGGAGCTCGTCGCACTTCGCCGAGCTCCTGGATTTTCTCCCCGACGTGCTCGCCTGGGTGAAGGATCGACAGGGCCGTTACCTGTGGGTCAATCGGGCGTTCGTCGTGCGCTACTCGCTCGATCGGCAGCGTGGGCACGAGCCGGTGACCGTCGAGAGCATCCTGGGCAAGACCGACTACGACCTCTCCCCGGCCTTCCTGGCCGATCAGTTCCGGCATGACGACGAACAAGTCCTGGCCGGCCATCGCATCGTCAATCGGCTCGAGCGCCTGGAGGAATCTCCCGGCGAGCCGGCCTGGAACATCACCGACAAGATTCCGGTGGTCGATGCCAAGGGCGTCATCATCGGCACCGCCGGCATCACCCGGCCGGCCGGGCCCGACGACAGCCTCGAGGCCACCACGCCCGGCTTCGGCGCGGCGCTGGCCCACATGCGCGCGCACTTCCAGCACGAGATCACCAACCAGCACCTCGCGTCGATCTCGAACATGTCGCTGCGCGCCTTCGAGCGCCGGTTCCGCGCCGCCTTCCATCTCACCCCGCAGCGCTTCCTTCGCAAGCTCCGGCTGCGCATCGCCAGTCGCGCCCTGATCCATACCGACGCGTCGTTGTCCGAAGTCGCGTTGAACGGCGGCTTCGCCGACCAGAGCCACTTCTCGCGCGAGTTCCGCCGGCAGTTCGGCCGCACGCCGCGCGAGTATCGCGAACACTACCGGCAGCCGTAGCGCCGGTGCGCCCCTGACGCTCCTGTCACAAAAGCCGCCGCTTCGATGCAAGAGCGGCCGGTGAACACGCGTTGTCATGGAGCCGGAGATCAGCCCATGAACAGCGGCCTCGGACTGTGCGTCGCGACGCTCTCGGCGGTGGTGGCCACGGCCGCGGTCGCCGCCCACTCGCCTCAGACGGGTCGGGCGCCCGCGCCGGCCGCGCCGGCGGATGTGCCGACCTTCTCGAAGCACATCGCCCCGATCGTCCAGAAGAACTGCCAGAACTGTCACCGGCCTGGCGAAGCCGCCCCGTTCCCGCTCCTGACCTACCAGGACGCGCGCCGACGGGCGGCGAAGATCAGGGACGCCGTCGCCGACAGGGTCATGCCGCCGTGGTTCGCCGATCCGCACCACGGCACGTTCTCGAACGCGCTGGGGCTGAGCGCGGCGGACCGCGACGCCATCCTGCGATGGGCCGACGGCGGCACGCCGGAAGGCGATCGGCGCGACCTGCCGACGCCCGTGGCGTGGGTCGAAGGCTGGGGCATCGGCACACCGGACCTGGTCGTCGAGATTCCCATGCCGTTCGAGGTCCCGGCCACGGGTGTCGTCGACTACCAGCACGTCATCGTGCCGACCAACTTCACCGAGGACCGCTGGGTGCAGGCGGTGGAGATCCGTCCGACCGAGCGATCGGTCGTCCATCACCTCATCGCGTTCGTCCGCGAGCCGAAGTCCAAGTGGTTCCGCGGCCAGCCGCCGGGCGTCTTCTTCACGGCGCCGAAGGTCAGCGCCGACGAGGAAACGGAAGCGGGCGCCCTGCCCAGCGATTTCCTCGTCGGCTACGCGCCGGGCCAGCCGGCGGAGATCCTGCCGCCCGGGCAGGGCAAGCTGATCAAGGCCGGCTCGGACATCGTGTTCCAGATGCACTACACGCCGCACGGCCACGCGGTCCGCGATCGCACGCGGCTCGGCATCGTCTTCGCGAAGGCGCCGCCCACGCACCGCGTCCTGACGCTGTCGGCCGTCAACGACACGTTCAAGATCCCGCCTGGCCACCCGAACTATCGCGTCGACGCCAGCTTCGAAGTCGGCGTCGACGTGACGCTCGCCAGCCTGCATCCGCACATGCACGGGCGGGGCAAGGACTTCGAGTACCGCGCCGTCTACCCGTCCGGGAAGACCGACGTCCTCCTCAAGGTGCCGCGCTTCAACTGGCACTGGCAGCAGTGGTACAACCTCGAGCAGCCGCTTCTGCTGCCGAAGGGGACGCGGATCGATTGCACGGCGCACTTCGACAACTCGCCGAACAACCCCGAGGCCGCCGATCCGACGAAGGAGGTGGGTTGGGGCGACCAGAGCTGGGACGAGATGATGATCGGGTTCTTCAACCTGGTCTTCGACGCCACGCTGCCGGTCGACCAGCTGTTCGTCAAGAAGCCGAAGGCGGAGATCGCGGGAGGCGGCGGCACGCGTCGCATCATCGCCCTGGCCGAACCCGGCCAGACGATTCATCAGCCGTTCGCTGACGCCGCGCTGCGCTGGCTGCGGGACACCGCGCCGAAAGAGGGCTTCACGGTCGACTACATCCGCACGACGGATCCCATCGACGACGCCTATCTGGCGGCGCACGACCTGTTCGTGCAGGTCAACTATCCGCCCTACCGCTGGACGCCGGTGGCCGAGGCCGCGTTCAGGAAGGCGATGGAGGAAGGGACGATCGGGTGGGTGGGCTTCCACCACGCCTCGCTGCTCGGCACGTTCGACGGCTTCGCGATGTCGCCTTTCTTCCACCGTTTCATGGGCGGCATCGTGTTCAAGAGCTACATCCCCGACTTCGCGACCGGGACGGTCCGCGTCGAGGACGCCGCGCACCCGGTGGTCAAGAGCCTGCCGGCGTCGTTCGCGATCGAGAACGACGAGTGGTACACCTACGACCGGTCGCCCCGGCCCGACGTGCACGTCCTCGCCAACGTCGACGAGAACAGCTATCGGCCGGCGCGTAGCGTGAAGATGGGCGACCACCCGGTGATCTGGACGAATCCGCACTACCAGGCGCGGAACGTCTACTTCCAGTTCGGCCACAAGCCCGACCTGTTCGAGAACAGCGCCTTCACGACGCTGTTCCTCAACGCGATCCGCTGGGCCGCCGGAGCGATCGCCGCAGCGCCTGCGCCCACTCGACGCTCGGCTACCGGCGGCGCCGGCCGCGGCGTGACGTCGGCGTCGACGAGCTTGAGCGCCCATTTGATCGCGCCGGCGATCATGGTCTGCATCTCGGGCTTGTCCCAGTTGGCTTCGACGTGGCCGAGGGTGGTGTAGAAGACGCGCCCCTGGCCGTGCATCCTGGCCCAGGCGACGGCGAAATCGCGGTCCTGACGATGGACACGCGGGTTGGCGAGGTCCAGCTTCGACGCATCGAGCCGCATCAGGACCCGGGTCGTCGTTCTCGAGAAGTCCTTGATCTGATAGATCTCGTCCTCGATCGTGAACGCCGACGGCCACTGTTTCATGCCCGGGAACGCCGGGTCTTCGACGATGACGGGGGCGGTGAACGTGCCCCACGGGTGCTCGTCGAAATAGCCGCCGATCATCTCGCCATAGGCCGGCCAACTGGTGAAGGTGATGGTCGCGCTGTGGATGCCGACGAACCCCTTGCCGTCGTCACGGACGAAGGACAGGAAGTCGGCCTGCTGGCTGGCGGTCATCTCGAGGGTGCCGCCGGTGTAGAAGACGATCGCGTCGAAGTCGTTCAGATTCCGAGCGTTGTATTCCAGCTTGGCCTTGGTCAACGCCTCGGTATCGGTGCGGATGACCGTGTCCCACAGGCCCGACTCTGTGCCGAGGCGCGCAATCGTCACCATGGCGTGGGTGACGGCCTCGTGCCGGTAGCCCTTCTCTTCGCCGATCACCAGCAGGCGCTTCCGCGGCGGCGGCTGCGCCGGGGCCGGGGCCTGGGCCTGGGTGACGACCGACGCGCCGGACGTCAGGCACAGGGTCGCGCAGAGGACGGCGGCGATGCGGCGGGCTGAAGCCATCGGGGATGGCATCTTACGGCGCGATCGGCGCCGACGGCCGGCTCTGGCGTTCCTGTCACAAAGGCTGCCGCTTCCATGCAAGAGCGATCCCGCGACAGGCGCTGTCATAGAGCGCGCACCTGAGCCGCGTCAGGAGCATTCGAGGCCTTCCCTTCGGCCCGGCGTGACGCCGGGCCTTTTTCGTTCGAATCTGAACCTTGACTTGCCCGGGGCTCGACTATAACGTCCGCTGCCAACTGGTAGAGCTGCCTGGGCGACCGCGCGCGTCGCCCTGCCAGCCCTTTCAAGGGCACCGGGGCGGACGCGATGGGTCGCGCCGGCCGACCGGGTGCCACCCCCCGACTTGAAGTGAGGGCATAGCAATGAGGCTCCGACCGCTCGTCTGGCTCGCCTGTCTGACTCTATTCTCCGCCCCTGCTGTCGCGCTGGCCCAGCTCGCCTCTCAGACGGCTCTCGTTGGCACGGTCACCGACAGCGCCGGCGGCGTGATGCCCGGCGCCCAGGTCGTCGCCGTCAATACCGGCACCAAGGACACCTTCGAGGCCACCACCAACGGCGAGGGCTACTTCAACGTCCAGTTCATCCGGCCGGGACGCTACGAGGTCACGGTCACCCTGTCCGGCTTCCAGGGCTTCAAGGTGACCGACGTCGAGATCGGCACCAACCAGGTGGTCCGCGTCAACGCCGTGCTCTCCGCCGGCGCGGTCACGGAAACCGTCGAAGTGGCGGCGGGCTTCACCGTGCTCAACACCGACAGCGCGACCGTCCGCGAAACCATCGGCGAGCGCGCCATCCGCGAGCTGCCGCTGAACGGCCGCAACGTCTGGAACCTCGCCACGACCACGCCGGGCGTCGTCAGCGCCGGCACGACCGACATCGGCCTGAGCTTCCGCGGCGCCGGCCAGCGCGAGATCCAGAACGCCCTCTCCCTCGACGGCATCAGCGCCTCGTCGAACCTGCTGGCGATGACCAGCATGCGCCCGATCTCGGACGCCGTCACCGAGGTCCAGGTCCAGACCGGCAGCACGTCGGCCGAGTACGGATCCTACCTGGGCGTCTCCATCGACATCGTGACGAAGAGCGGCACCAACGCCTTCCACGGAGCCCTGGCCAACTACTATCAGGGCGACGCGCTCGACGCGCGCGGCTACTTCGAGAACCGCGCCAATCCCGAAGAACCCGCGCACGCGCAAGCAGTTCAGCTTCGAGGCGGACGGCCCGGTGGCCCTGCCGTTCTACGACGGCCGCAACAAGACCTTCTTCATGGCCGCCTACGAGGGCACCCGCTCCGAAGCCGCAGTCCACCGCCTTCGCGACCGTGCCGACCGCGCTGATGCGCCAGGGCAACTTCTCGGAAGTGACCACGCCGATCCGGAATCCGTTCACGGGACAGCCCTTCCCGGGCAACATCATCCCGCAGTCGATGCTGTCGCCGGTGGCGCAGTCGCCTCCTGCAGTACTTCCCCGCGCCGAACGTCGCCGGCACCATCGCCTCGAACGTCCGGGCGGCTCGCACCGTCACCGACGACGGCGACCAGCTGCTGCTGCGCGGCGACCAGAACCTGAGCGACAAGGCGCGCCTCTACGTCCGCTACAACTGGTTCGACACCTACGTCAGCAACCTCGAAGCGCTGCCGGTGAGCGGCATCACCCAGCCGCGGGTCAACAAGAACACGCTGCTCGCCTACACCCACACGCTCTCGCCGCGGCTGTTCAACGACTTCCGGATCGGCTACCACCGCATCGACTTCGATACGCTGAACTACTTCTCGATCAACGGCACTCGCATCGGCGGGCACCGACCTCGGCATCCCCGGCTTCGACGGCGACACACGCTTCGAGAACCCGGGCATCCCGCGCGTCAACATCAGCGGCTTCAACGGCACGGGCGGCGGCGGCACCAACTGGTTCCAGTTCGACACGACGTTCCAGATGTCGAACGTGCTCGCCTACAGCCGCGGTTCGCACAACCTGCGGGCCGGCTTCGACCTGCGCCGCCTGACCACCGGCCGGCGCGCCGCCAACGACCCGCGCGGGCTGTTCAGCTTCACCGGCGACATGAGCGGCCACGCGGTCGCCGACTTCATGCTCGGCGTGCCGCGCACCGTCATCCCGCCGACCGACCAGATCCAGGGCCACGTCGGCCAGTGGCGCAACGGCTTCTTCGTCAACGACATCTGGCAGGCGACGCGCGAACCTGACGCTCAGCCTGGGCCTGCGCTACGAGATGAACACCCCGGTGCAGACCTATGCCGGGCTGGCGTCGATGCTCGACACCGACTTCGAGACGATCATCCCGAGCAGCTTCCCGGCCGAGGGCTTCCAGTTCACCGAGCCGAACTACAAGGACATCGCGCCGCGACTCGGCGCGACCTATCGCCTGGGCGAGAAGACGGTCGTGCGGGCTGGCTACGGGCTCTACTACAACCCGAACCAGATGAACTCGTTCACGTTCCTGACCAACAACCCGCCGATCGCCGCGGTCACGACCTACACCAACGATCCGGCCAACCCGACGCTGTCGTTCACCAACCCGTCGGGCGTCGCCGGCCCGATCACCCGGCCGGACATGATCTCGCCGACGCGCGACCTGCCGAACGCGCGCAAGAGCCAGTGGAGCTTCGACCTCCAGCGCGAAGTCGGCCTGGGCATGGCGCTCGACCTGCAGTACCTCGGCTCGCACACCGATCACCTCGACCGCAGCTTCTTCAACAACACGCCGCAGCCGGGCGCCGGCAACGTCGACGCGCGCCGGCCCAGCCAGCGCTATCGCAGCCGCCGCATCATCTCGAACGATCTGGTCGCCGACTACGACGCGGTCAGCGTGATCCTGCGCAAGAAGATGTCGAAGGGTCTGCAGGCCGACGTCCACTACACCTGGTCGCGGACGCGGGACGAGGCGACGCACTCGAACGGCGGCGGCGCGGTGATGGACAACTACGACCCGATGCGCGACTACGGCCCGGCCAACTGGGACATCCCGCACCGCTTCGTCGCCAGCTACATCTACGACCTGCCGTTCCTCAAGACGTCGAGCAACGCGATCCTGCGCCACGTCGTGGCCGGCTGGCAGATCGCCGGCGTCACCACCATCCAGAGCGGCACCCCCGTCAACGTCACGATCTCGCCCGATCGCGCCAACATCGGCATCACGGGCCTGCAGCGGCCCGATCTCGTCGGCTCGGTGCCGTCGATGAACTGCGACACCAACCCGACGACGCGCGAGCCGATCAACTGCTTCGACTCGACGGCGTTCGCGCTGCCGGCGCAGTTCACCTTCGGCAACGCGTCGCGCAACCTGCTCCGCGGGCCGAAGCTGGTGAGCACGGACCTGTCGCTGTCGAAGACGGTGGGGCTGGGCGGACCGGCGAAGCTGCAGCTGCGGGCGGAGATCTTCAACGTGTTCAACAACGGTGAACTTCGCCAATCCCGAGCGGCGCCTGGGGCACCGCCAACTTCGGCCGGATCACCGGCACCGCGATCGCGATGCGGCAGATTCAGCTGGGGGCCAGGCTGCTGTTCTGACGCCCGCTAGTCCGTTCGGAGCGCGCGGTTCGGATCGATCCGGGCCGCGCGCCACGCCGGCACCACGCTGGCGGCCAGCGCCATCAGCAGCGCCAGCACGAAGGCGCCCGCGAACGGCGTCCAGCTCTCCAGCCGCTGACCGCCGATGGCGCGCTGCAGCAGTCGCGCGACGAGCGGCGAGACGACCAGCCCCGCGACGACGCCGAGCCCGGCCAGCCGCAGCCCGCGATCGAGTGTCTCGCTCAGCATTCGGCGTGGCGCCGCCCCGACCTCGCCGGCCACGCCGAGCATCGCGCCAGCGCACCGGCGAAGCCGGACGCGACAGTCGCTGCGCATCTGCCGCGCTCGCGCACGGCTGACCTCGACCCGCTGCGCGTGCAGCGGCTGGACAGCCACGACGTCCGGGGCCAGGTCGCTCGGCGATCGCCCGGCACGACGGGCAGCAGCTGAGTTCGGATCGCCGTCGCCCACGATGCGGACGGCGACGCCCCGTCGGCCAGCGGCGAGCGCGTCCGCCCCGCCGCTCCGAGGGAAGCCCCATCGCCGGGCCTTCGGCGCGCAGTTCCGCCGCGCGGAGCCTGCTCGGAGGCTGCTCGGAGCTTGCTCGGAGCTTGCTCCGAGCAACTTGCAGAAAAAGAAACGCCCGGGGGCCGTCTGGCACCCCGGGCGTGGTCGATCCTGGGACGGGCGTGTTACTTCTTGCCCTTGGCGACCGTGACCGGCGTCACCGCGGCCTGATCTTCCTCACCCGTGCGGATGCGGTAGATCTTCTCGACCGGCAGGACGAAGATCTTGCCGTCGCCGACCGTCCCGGTGCTCGCGCCGCGCAGGATCGCCTGCACCGTCGGCTGCACGAAGTGGTCGGACACCGCGATCTCCACCCGCACCTTCTCGGACAAGGCCATCTTCACGGTGGTGCCGCGATACGTCTCGACCTGTTCGATCTCGCCGCCGTGCCCGCGGACCTCGCTGATGGTGAGGCCCTGGATGTCGGCCCGGAAGAGCTCGACCAGGACGTCGTTGAGCTTCTCGTGACGAACGACCGCAACTACGAGCTTCACGCTTTGCCTCCTTCGTTCGCCAGACGAGCCTGCAGGCCCACCAACGGCGCTTCGACGTCCGGCAGCACCAGGATGGCGCCTTCACCGCTGCTGTAGGCCTCCTCGCCGTGCTGGGTGACGTCCATGCCCACCCCTTCGTCGCCGACATCGGCCCGCAGCGCCATCACCGCGCCCATCACCTTGAGGATGACGAAGGTCATGATCGACGAGTAGGCGATGACCGCGACGACGCCGATCACCTGGATGCGCATCTGATCGGGATTGCCGAACAGCAGGCCGTCGACCAGGCCGCTCCAGTCCTTCTGCGAGAACACGCCGGTCAGCAGCGCGCCGACGGCGCCGCCGACGCCGTGCGCCGCGACCACGTCGAGTGAGTCGTCCAGCTTGGTCTTGGCCCGGTAGAGGATGGCGAAGTAGCTCGGGAAGGCCGCGATGCCGCCGAGGAGCAGCGCGCTCGTCGGGCTGACGTGACCGGCCGCCGGGGTGATGGCCACCAGGCCGACGACGATCGCCGTCGCCGCGCCCACCGCCGTCGCCTTGCCGCCGCGCGCGATGTCGAGGATCGACCAGACGGTCAGCGTCGCGGCCGGCGCCAGCAGCGTCGTCACGAACGCCAGCGACGCGCTCTTGAACATGCCATTGGCGCTGCCCGCGGCGATGGCGCTGCCGGCGTTGAAGCCGAACCAGCCGAACCACAGCAGACCGGCGCCGAGCAGCACGAACGGCACGTTGTGCGGGAGGATGGCCTGTCGCGCGTAGTCCTTGCGCGACCCGAGGACGATGGCCGCGACGAGCGCCGAGACGGCGGCGTTGATGTGCACGACCGTGCCGCCGGCGTAGTCGAGCGCGCCCATCTTGAACAGCCAGCCGGACGGCGCCCACACCCAGTGACAGACCGGGCTGTAGACGAAGAGCGACCACAGCACGAGGAAGAGCACGTAGGGGCCGAAGCGCATGCGCTCGACGATGGCGCCCGAGATCAGCGCTGCCGTGACGATCGCGAACGTGGCCTGGAAGGCCATGAACAGGATGTGCGGGATGGTGCCGCTCTCACCGAGGCCGACGTCCTTCAGCAGGAAGAACGACAGGTCGCCAATCCACGCGTTGCCGGTGCCGAAGGCCAGCGAATAGCCCAGCACCGCCCATGTCACGCCGAGGACCCCCAGCGACACGAAGCTCATCATCATCGTGTTGAGCGCGTTCTTCGAGCGCACGAGACCGCCATAGAAGAACGCCAGCGCGGGCGTCATCAGCAAGACGAGCGCGGTCGCCACGATGATGAATGCGACGTCGGCCGGAACCATCAGCTTCCTCCTTGACCGCGGGTGGCGGTCCTGTCGGGCCCAGGGCGTGGCCGGCGTGTCCGGACCAGCGCTCAGGGCTTCTCCTGTTCGGCGTAACCGTACTGCCAAGTTGGCAGATGACGCAAGAATTGATTTACAAATGACCGCCATAACTGGAGCAGATGCCAACTGTGTCTACATTCCTGTGCATCTTTTGCATGAATCAGACGACACCATCAATCTGCTAGGCTCCGAGCGACCGGGCGAAAACTGGCCTCGGCGGCCAGGGTGACCCGGTCTATTCGGCGCCATTCGACGTTTTGGTCGCCGCTTCGACGCCCGACCGACGAAACTGGCGTGTTTTCGCGCCTCGCGATTCCTGTCAGCCGCGCACGTGGGCGCCGTCCTGAAGGCAGCAGGCCGCGGTCGGCCCGATGCCATAATCGAACAGATGCCCGTGCTCGACGCATTCGCCCGGCCGCTGCGCACGCTCCGCGTGTCGGTGACCGATCGTTGCAACCTCCGCTGCCTCTACTGCATGCCCGAGGCGGAGTACGTGTGGCTGCCGCGCGCCGATCTGCTGAGCTTCGAGGAGATCGATCGTCTGGTCGGCGTCTTCATCGCGGAAGGCGTCACGCGCGTGCGCCTCACCGGTGGCGAGCCGCTCCTGCGCCGCGATCTGGCCGGCCTGGTGGGCCGACTGGCGCGCCAGCAGGGACTCACCGAACGCGCGCTCACCACCAACGGCGTGCACCTCGGTGCCGCCGCCGCGGCTCTGCGCGAGGCCGGCCTCGATCGCGTCACCGTCAGCCTCGACACGCTGCACGTGGATCGCTTCGAACGGCTCTCGCGCTCGCGCGACCTGCCGGCCGTGCTGGCCGGCCTCGACGCCGCCGTCGCCGCGTTCGGCGCCGTCAAGATCGACACGGTGGTGATCCGAGGCGAGAACGACGACGAGCTCGTCGACCTCACCCGTTACGCCGGCCGGATCGGCGCCGAAATCCGGTTCATCGAGTACATGGACGTCGGTGGGGCGACCGGCTGGTCGGCGTCGCGGGTGGTGCCGCGCGACGAGATCCTGGCGCGCCTCGCGCCCGCGTTCGGCACGGTCACGCCCATCGGCCGTCCCGATGCCGCGCCGGCCTCGCGCTACACGCTGCCAGGCGGCCAAGTCATCGGCGTGATCGCCTCGACCACCGACCCCTTCTGCGCCGACTGCGACCGCGCGCGCCTCACCGCCGACGGGCAGCTGTTCACCTGCCTCTACGCCACCCGCGGTCTCGACCTCCGCGGCCCGCTGCGCGCCGGCGCGACCGATGCCGAGCTCGGCGCGCTGATCCGAGGCGTCTGGCAGGCGCGCCGCGATCGCGGCGCCGAGGCGCGGCTCGCCGTCGCCGGCCGCACGGCGTTCGTGCCGCGCGACGCGCTCAAGGCCGCCCCGCATCTCGAGATGCACACGCGCGGCGGCTGATGGCCGACGCCGGGATGCCCGCCGACGTCCCGGCCGACGACGGTCGCCGGGCGCGGAAGCTTCTCGCGGCGGCCCGCGATCAGTTCGCCGCCGCCATCGCCCGCGGCCAGGGGGACGGGCCGCGCCCGCGCGATTCTCCGATCACGTGAACGAACGGATCCGCGGCAGCGCCATGACGAGCCGGGCCGGCCTCGTTCTCGACGTCCTCCAGTTCACCGACGGCGAGCCCTTCTTCGAGCGCAACGCCGACCGACCGGCCCGCCACCGGGCGATCGACGTGTGCCATCTCACCCGGGCCGGCGTCAAGCGGCCACCCCGCCGTGGCGAACGCGCTGGATTCCGACGTCCGACACCTGCTGCAGGACGGCGGCCGCGCCTTGCCCGTTGCGACGCCGGCTATGCCATGATCTTCCGGTAATGGCCCATACCCCGCTCGTACTGTGCGCCGTGGACTTTTCCCCACCCTCGGCGGATCTGGTCCGGCATGCGGTCGCCTTCGCTGGAGGTCCGCGCCCCGACGGCGACGCCCGGGCGTCACTGACGCTGCTCCACGTCGTCGAGCCGCTGCTGGTCCAGGCCGCGGCGATGACGGTCGAGCCGGACGTTCTTCAGAACGAGTCCCGTCAGGCGCTCGCCGCCCTCGCCTCGTCGACCACCTCGACGGCGATGACACGCCCCCCGTCGCTGGACGTACGAGTCGGGCTCCCGCACGTCGAGATTCTCTCGGCCGCCGCCGACACGCACGCGAGCCTGATCGTGATGGGCACACAAGGGCAGACCGGCGCTGCCCGGCTGTTCTTCGGATCGACGACCCAGCGCGTGCTGCGCGAGACGGTGACGCCGACGCTGGTCGTGCCGCCGGCGGCGCACACGATCGTCGGCGACGACGCCTCCGGGCCGGCCCTGGCGATCGAGCACGTCGTCGCGGCGGTCGACTTCAGCGACATCACGGCGGCCACCGTCCAGGCCGCGGCCAGCCTGGCCGCCCGCACCCGGGCGAGCCTCACCCTGGCGCACGTCGTGAGCGACGCCCGCGCCCTCGATCGCTGGGCGACGCTGCTCGACGAGCACCAGGCCGTGCGGACCGCCCGTGCCGGCGATCAGCTCGCCCTGCTCGCCCGCGACGTGCAGGCGCAGGTGCCGGACGTCCGCGCCGCGGCGATGCAAGGCGAGCCGGAGCGGGCGCTGGCCACGCTCGCCACCGAGCGGCCCCGGACGCTGCTGGTCATGGGCCTCCGCCGCGGCTCCGGCCTGCTCGCGCCGCAACCGGGCTCGACCGCATACCGCGTCCTGTGTCTCGCGCGGACGCCGGTGCTCGTCGTCCCGACCCGACTGCGATGATCGAGGAGCGCGCGACCGCGGCTCCTCGGCGGGTTGACCTGCGGCGCGGCGGTCCTGCTCCTGGTCGTCACCGCCTGCGGCGGCAGGCGTCCCTCGCTCGCGGCGCAGCGTCTCGTCTCCGACGGCCTGATCGCGGAAGGCTGCTACCGCTGTCTCGACGAAGCCGTCGTCCGCTACCTCGGCATGCCGCGGGGCCGCCCCGCGGTGATGCGCGTCAACGACACACAGCTGTTCCGAGCGCTCGTCCTGCTGGCGCTGCGGGAGAAGGAGCTCGGGCTCGACGCCGCCCAGCAGCACCTGAAGCAGGCCGGCCTGCTCGCGCCCCACACCACGGCACCGGCCGTCGCCCGCGAACAGTTGCAGTGGGCCGAGCTCATTCCATCGGCCGCCGCCGGCCTGCCGCGGGACGTCGCGGAAACGGAACGCCTTCGGCTCGCCGCCGCCCGCGACCGACGTCGATCGCCGGCTGGCGGGGGCGGCGGCGATGACTGACCCGCTCGACGTCTACCTGAACGTGAGCCTGGCCTGCGCGGCCGAGTCGCGAGCCAACGCGCCGGATCCGGCCGCCATCGCCAAGCCGGGGATGTCGCACCCGATCGTGCAATGGCGGCTGGCGACCTGCGGGCGGACGCACGAGGAGGCCCTGCGTGCGTTTGCCGTCGCTCAGCCCCGCTACGTCGAGGCCGACTACTGGCTCGGGCGCTACCGCCTGGCGTTCGTCGGGGAGCCGGCGGCGCGGCGCGAAGCCCGCGATCGCTTGCGCGCGATCGACGCGGCCATCCCGGGCTCGCTGGCGATCGCCTACGACCTCGCCGGCGTGACCCGGATCACCAGTCCCCAGGAAGCGCTGCCGCTGTACGAGCGCATCACGCGCCGGCAGCCGCGGCACAACGAGGCGTGGCTCGGGCAAGGCATCTGCCTCACCTATCTCGAACAGCCGCGCGAGGCGATCGCGGCGCTGACGCGCGTCGTCGAGAACGGCCGCTGGGTCGTCGGCGACGCACGCTACTGGCGCGCCTGGAACCATCACAGCCTCGGCGATCTCGAGGCGGCCTGGGAGGACATCGAAGCGGCGCGCACGGTCCTCTACAACACCGACGTCTACGGGCTCGCCGGCCGCATCGCCTACGAGCGCGGGCAACTCGACACGGCCCGACCGCTGCTCGAGAAGGCGCGCGACATCGATCGCGGCAACTGCGGCGCCGCCTGGTTCCTGGGCCTCGTCCACACCAGCGCAGGAGCGCTGGCCGGACGGTGCCGGCATCTTCGAACAGGCCGAGACGTGCTATCGCAACGACATCGCCGACCTGCGCGCGGAGCTGGCCGACACGCGCGAGACGGACGAAGCGGTGCGTGCCGACCGGGCGACCAAGGCCGAGGCGTCCATCCGCATCGCCGAGCGGCAGGCGGCACTGTCCGCCTACAACGCCGCCTTCGCCTTCGTCCGCGGCGGCGACACGGATCGATCGCGACCGCTGCTCGATCGCGCCGTCGAGCACCCCGAGGTCAGCGACCGGGCGCGCGAGCTGCGGGCGTTCGTGGACCGCTAGAGTCCCGGCGCAGCGCCCACGTCACCGCCAGCGCGGCCAGCGACGGCGCCCACAGCCACACCACCTCGTTGGTCAGCACCTCGAGGCCGCGCCGCGAGAAGAAGGACCAGACGCCGATCGGCGACACTTCGATCGGGCGCGCCGGGAAGTGCCAGCGCGTGTCGACGAACGGCGCCAGGAAGGCGACGCCGCGTCCGCCGTTGGTGAGTGCGTCGAGGAGCCCGTGCGACGCCGCCGCCAGGGCCAGGACCAGCCAGACACGCCAGCGGCGACTCGGCCGGCCGGGCCGGGACGGCCCACGACCGCCGCGGCGGCGAGCGCCGTTGCGGCCAGCAGCGAGTGGCTCAGGCCGCGGTGGCCCGAGCGGGTGATCGAGCCCCCAGCCGAAGGCCAGCCCGACGACGTCGAGATCCGGCACGACGGCCAGGGCCGCGCCGATGACGACGAGGCTGGCTCGCGGGCGCGCCAGCCCGCAGGCGACCAGCGTCGAGCCCACGACGGCGTGCGAGAACACCGAGGGCACGACTCAGCGATCCTGAACGGGCGGCGCGCTCACGCGTCGCGGTGGACCGTGCCCGGCGAGAAGGCCGGCAGGCAGATGGCCACGTATTCGGCGCCGCCCGGCTCCGGACTGCTGTAGCGGACCCACTCGCCCGGCGCCGCGACGACGGCCTGTCCCGCCCGGACGTCGAGGGCGCCCGCCCTCGTGCTCGACGCGCAGCATGCCCTGCAGCACGACCGTGATCTCCTCGAACTCGGGACGCTGGCCGGGCTCCGCCCATCCCTCGGGTGACTGCATCCGCGCCACGCTGACACCGGTGTGGCCGGAGTTGACGCGGCCCGCGTACTCCTCGATACGCTTGGGCTTGGTACCGACGGCGGCGACGACCGTCGGCTGCGAGATCAAAGTAGGCATGCTGCGCCTATTCTAATGGGCATGCGCCACTGCTCGATCGCCCGCCGCGTGCCCGTCGCCGCGTTCGCCTGCGCCGCGCTCGCCTGCTGCCTCGCGCTGGCGTCGCCAGCGGCCGCGCAACGTCGCATCCTCTATCTGGACTACGTCGGGAACGTCGGCTCGCAGCCGGCCCACAATCATCCGTCCCGCGTCAATGCCGCCGTCGCGATGCAGGCGCTCGCGGCCGCCAGCGGCGGCGCCTTCACGGTCGACCGCTTCACCAATCCCGACGGCTTGAACGCCGCCTTCCTGGCCCAGTACGACGCCCTCGTGTTCTTCACCTGCGGCGACCTCGCCCCGACCGCGCCGCTGCGGCAGGCGCTCTTCGACTTCGTCGCCGGCGGCAAGGGCTTCGTCGGGTTCCACAGCGCCGCCGACAGCTTCTACTCGTGGCCGGAGTACGGGACCTTCATCGGCGGGCGCTTCGTCAACCACGGCAGCGACAACCAGCCGGGGACGATCCGCGTCGAGGATCCCGGGCCACGTGGCCATGCAGGGCTTCAGCAACCCGTTCACGTTCACCGACGAGTTCTACCTGTTCCGGGGTCCCGAGTGGGATACGGTCACGCGGTTCACGCGTGGCGACAAGCGCGTCCTGATGACGCTCGATCAGGCCACGCCCACGCCGGCGCGGCCCGTGCCGCAAACGGAGTTCCCGCAGCTCGATGGCAGCGACCTGCCGCTCGCCTGGACGCGGCAGCACGGCGCCGGCCGCATGTTCTACTCGAACCTCGGGCATCGGCCGGAGACCTGGGACAACCCGCAGTTCCGCGCCCACGCGCTGGCGGCGATCCGCTGGGCGCTCGCCGACGGCGACGCCGACGGCCTCGACGATCGCTGGGAGATGGCCTACGGACTGCCCAGCAACGACGGCACCGGCCTCAACGGCGCCAACGGCGATCCCGACGGCGACGGCCGCACCAACCTGCAGGAGCAGGCCGGCAACACGCATCCGCGCGGCTTCGCCAATCGCTACCTGGCGGAAGGGGCGACCAGCAACTTCTTCGAGACGAAGATCGGCGTGCTGAACCCCAGCCCGACCTTCAACGCGCGCGTGCAGCTCCGCTACCAGATGGACAACGGCGTCGTGCAGACGGACTACGTCGCGCTGGCGCCGCGGTCGCGCCGGACGATGACGCCGCCGAACGGCGCCGCGTTCTCGACGCTGGTCGTCTCTGATCAGCCCGTCGTCGTCGACCGCACGATGACCTGGGGACTGAACGGCCGCTACGGCAGCCACGCCGAGTCGTCGCTGGCCTCGCCGGCGCTCGACTGGTATTTCGCCGAGGGCGCGACGCACGGCGGCTTCGATCTGTTCTACCTGATTCAGAACCCGACCGACCAGGCGGCCCAGGTCACGGGCCGCTATCCTGCGCGGTCCCGTCGGCGCCGGGACGCCGGTGACCCGCCAGTACACCGTCGGGCCGCAGCAGCGCCTGACGATCAGCGCCGACGCCGTCCCCGGCCTCGAAGCCGCCGACGTCGCCGGCGAGTTCCACAGCAGCAACGGCATCCCGATCATCGTCGAGCGCGCCATGTACCTGAGCCGCGGCAACGAGCTGTGGACCGCCGGCATCGACGGGACCGGCGTCACCGCGCTCGGGCACAGCTGGTTCATGGCCGAAGGCGCGACCGGCTCGTTCTTCGACACCTTCGTCCAGGTCGCCAATCCGTCGTCGAGCCTGGCGCGCATCCACGTGACGTTCCAGCTGCCGTCCGGCGCGCCGCCGGTGCAGCGCGACTTCGACGTGCCGGCGCAGGGGCGGCTGACCATCCCGGTCGAGCAGGTCGATCCGGCGCTGGCGGCCGCCACCATGTCGATGACGGTCACGACGACCAACGGCGTGCCCGTCGTCGTCGAGCGATCGATGTTCTGGCCCGGCAACGGCAACACCTGGTACGAGGGGCACGCCACGCTGGCGACCAACACGACCGGAACGGCGTGGGCCGTCGCCGACGGCGAGACCACCGTCGCCGACACCGGCCGGACGTTCCTGCTGGTGGCGAGCGGTCCGAGCGCGACCAGCGATTCGTTGCGCGTCACGCTGGTCCGCGACAGCGGGCCGCCGATCGAGCGGATCTACCCGGACGCGCTGGTGCCCAACAGCCGGCTGACGGTCGACCTCGGCAGCGCCTTCCCCGACATCATCGGCGAACGGGTCGGCGTGATCCTCGAGTCGATGGGCCAGACGTCCGGCGGGCCGGTCACGCCGATGCCGATCGTCGTCGAACGGGCGATGTACAACGACGTCGGCGGCGTCTTCTGGTCGGCGGGCTCGAACATGGTGGCGACCCGCCTGCGCTGAGCCTGCGCACGCGACAGTCGTCAGTCGGCCCGGAGGGCGTCGACGGGATCCTGCCGCGCCGCGCGGCGAGCGGGCCCGAGGCAGGCGATGCCGGCGATCGCGAGCATGATCAGCGGCGCCGCGGCGAAGGTCACCGGATCGAGCGGCGTCACACCGAACAGCGCGCCAGCCATCGCGCGCGTGAGCCAGGCCGCCAGCAGCATGCCCGCGACGAGCCCCACGCCGCTCGCGGCGAGGCCCTCCCGGACGATCAGCCGGATGACGTCGCTTCGTGTCGCGCCGAGCGCCGAGCGCACGCCGAACTCCCGGCGGCGCTGCGCGATGTCGTAAGACAAGCGCGCTCACGAGCCCCGTCGCAGCGAGCGCCAGCGCCAGCAGCGCGAACGCCGCGAGCACGGCCGTCGTGAAGCGCGGCGCCGCCACCGAGCCCGCGATCTTGCTGGCCAGCGGTCCCATCCGTTCGACCGTCGCGCCGGGCGCCATCTGTCCGACGAGACGCCGCACGAGCGGCGCCAGCGCGGACGCATCGCCGTCGGTCTTCGCCACCAGCGTGAGATGGCCGATCTGGGCTCCGCCGCCCTGTGCGACGAAGATCTGCGGCTGCTGCCGACCGTCGAGATCGGCCGGCAGCATGTCGTCCACGACGCCGACCACCTCGACGACCGTGTCCGCTCCGAGCCATCGTGGAAACAGGCCCGGGAAGCGCCGGCCCACCAGCGGCCGTCCGTCGGCGAAGTAGGTCCTGGCGAAGGATGCGTTGACCAGGATGGCCCGGCTCGGTGCGGTCAGGTCGCCGGGCCGCAGGAGGCGTCCTTCGCGCAGACGCATGCCCAACGCCTCGGCGTACCCTGGCGTGATCACCGCGCGCAAGGACGTCGCCACCACGGGCCTGCCACTCGCATCCGACACGCCGGGCAGCCGGAAGCCGAAGCGGGACAGCATGCTGCCAAAGGGGGCCATGTCGCCCGCGCCCGCCGCTCGGACGCCGGGCGTCGCCCGCAGTCGCTCGACAATCGCCAGCGCCATCTGCGACGAGAACGCCTCCGTGGCATCGCTCGACAGGCGGACATCGGCCGTCACGACGCCGGCCGGGTCATATCCGGTGTTCACGCGAAGCAGCGTGACGAAGCTGCGCCCGAGCAGACCCGCTCCGACCAGAAGCACCACGGCGAACGCCGCTTCGTGCGCGATGAGCACGCGGCGGAGGCGTCGTGGGGATGCGCCGGCGCCGTGCCCGCTGCCCCGCACGTGGGCGGCCAGATCGGCGCGGGAGCCCCTGAGCGCAGGAACGATGGCGGACAGCACCCCGACGACGACGGCCGCGAACGCCGCCGCGGCGACGAACAGGCCGTCGGCGCGAATCTGATCGAGGCGCGGGAAGTCCGCCGGCGCCACGAGCGGGAGCAGCTCCGTCAGCGCCCACCCTGCGGCCAGCCCCAGCGCCCCACCGATCAGCGCAAGCACGAGGCTCTCGACCACCACCTGCTGCACGAGCCGCGACCGCGACGCGCCGAGAGCCGCGCGCACCCTGAGCTCGCCGGCGCGATCGCTGGCGCGCGAGAGGAACAGATTGGCGAGGTTCGCGCCGGCGATCAGCAGCACGAGCGCCACCGCCGCGGCCAGCACCTCGAGCGCGGGCCGCACGCTCGTCGTCATGTGGTCGACGAGCGATCGGGCGCGGACGTCGACCGGACCGCCCTTGCCGAAGACCAGGTCGGCCATCGGACGCTCGACGGCGCGGGCGCGGGCGCTGCCCTCGGCTTCCGCCTGCGCGAGGGTCACGCCCGGCTTCAGGCGCGCGAGCGCCTCCGTGTAGTCGATGACGGTCGCGCCGGGCGTCGCCTCGACGGCCAACGGCGCATACAGGCTGATCGCCTGGCGGTCGTCACGCAGCCCGACTTCCTGGTCGGGAAAGGCGAAGCCCGGCGGCGCCACGCCGACGATGTCGTGATGAACGCCATCGATGACGATCGACCGGCCGATCACTCCGGGGTCGCTCCCGAACCGGTCGCGCCAGAAGCCGTCCGAGAGGACCACCACGGGCGGCGCCCCCTCCTGCGCGTCCGCGGGCACGAAGAATCGGCCTCGAGCGGGCGAGACGCCCAGCAGGGGGAACAACCCCGGCGTGACGCGCGTACCCCGCACGCGCTGCGTCCGTTCCGCCGTGCCGATCGTGTAGTCCCGACCGCCGAACGCGGCGATGCCGTGGATCGTGTCCGCGGCAGCCGCCCACGCCCGGTAGGTCGGTCCGCTCAACTTGGCCCCGGGGATCGGCTCGCGCGCGCCGGGATGCTCTTCCCACAGCCGGACGAGCCGATCGGGCTGCGGATACGGCAACGGGCGGAACAGCACGCCGTAGGCGACGCCGAAGACCGCCGAGGTCCCGCCGACGGCAAGCGCGACGGTGACCACGGCGGCGGCGGCAAAGCCCCGGTGTGTCGACATCGACCGGAACGCGCAGCGGATGTCTCGGGCTATGCCAGGCATCTGCGGATACCCTTCGTCGACCTGCGCGACAACAGTTGGCCTACTGTTCGAGCGTGAAGTTGACGGTGATGGTCATGATCACCGGGACCGGCGCGCCGTTCAGCAAGGTCGGCGCATAACGCCACTGCCGCACCGCATCGAGGGCCGCCTGATCGAGGACCGGAATCGATCGCAGCACCCACGCTTCGGCCACGCTCCCGTCCGGGCCGATCTTCGCCTCGATGATGACCACGCCTTGCACGCCGGCGTCCTTGGCCTCCTGCGGGTAAACGGGGCTCACATGGAGGACCTTCTGCGGGGGCCTGATTTGCCCGCCGACGCGGAGCGTGCCGTCGGCCGCCGGCGCGTCCCGCCGCGCGACGAAGGTGCTCATCGGCACACCCGCCGCACCGGCAAAGCCTGACAGCGGAGCGGCCGGGCCGGTGCTGGCCGTGTTGGCCACGAGGTCGAACGTCGGCCGGGATCCGGACGATGGCCGGCGCCGAGGCGGGCGCCTCGAATCGCCACTGCGTCAGCGACGTCGAGGCCGCGTGCAGCATCACGTCGAGGTCGCGGAGCACGGCCGCACCATCGGCGAAGGGACGACGGCCGGATTGCGGATCCGCGCGACGCCGAGCAGCGCCTCGAGGCTGCGGCGGTCCGACGCCTTCAGCTGCGCGCCGTTGTTCTGGTTGCGGAACGCGAGCGACACCGGACGCGCCGACGTGACGACGCCGGTCGCGTCGACGACGAGATCCAGCAGGATGGTCGCGTGCGTCAGCTCCTGCGACAGGCCGCTGGGCACGTCGATCGGCTGCCGGTGCACAACCGCGAGCTGCCCCTTGCCGTCGGGCTTCGGCTGAAACAGCATCGCGGATTCCTGGCCGCCGCTCGGCGCCGGCACCAGCGGCCACGCCGCCAGCGCCACCGTCGCGCTGCCGACCAGCACACCCGCCATGAGCACTCCACCAACTGCGACACGGACACGCGACATGACGACCTCCTCTGCGAGAGCGACGAGACGCCGGGCGAGATGGCGCCGGCGCAGGAATCCAGCCAGGAGCGGCGGCGCCGACGGGGCGTCCGCGGCCGAGAACAACGCATCCATGTAGGTCCGGCGGGCGCCGGTGGCGGCCACCGTCAGCTGATCGACGACCTGCTCGCGGGCGAGCTGCTGCTCCCCGACCAGCCACCAGACGGCCGGATGGAACCAGAGCAGCGCGAGCACGCCTTCCTCGGCCAGCACCCAGGCCCAGTCACGCCGGCGCACGTGCAGCAGCTCGTGACAGAGCACGGCCCGCCGGTGCTCGACCGACGCCTCGAGCAGCGCCGCGGGCATCAGCACCCGGGCCGGCGTCAGTCCGAAGGTCACGGGCTGATGGACGCCGGGGACGAAGTAGACACGGGCGCGCGTGCCGAGCTCGGCCTGCAGATCGGCGATCTCCGCGCCATCGTCGGCGCCGGGCAGCCGGCGCGTCACGCGGGCCAGCCGCACGAGGCCGATGGTGAGCCACAGCAGCCGCAGGCTGATGCCGGCGACCAGGATCGCGGCTGCCGTCCTGCCCCACGGTATGCCGCTCGCCGCGCGCGCATCGATGCGCTCGAAGGCCCGCGCCCCGAAGCCGGGCAGCGGCGCCGTTGGCAGGGTGTCGGGCTCCGGCGCGCCGAGCAGCCCTTGGAACGGCAGCACCAGCAGGACCAGCAGCACGGCCCGGCACGCGGCGAGCCGAAAGGCCGGCGACGGGCGCAGGGCCACCAGCATCAGGGCCAGGACGCCGATCAGGAGCGCGGCCTGGGCCGCGTAGAGGACCAGGTTGGCGATGGTCAGGGCCGGCATCTCAGGCCTCCTCTCCGTCCCGTCCGGCGGACGCCTTCCCGCTCTTCTCGATGAGCCGCTTCAGCTCGGTGCGGTCCTTCGCCGACAGCGTCTCGGACGTCGCCAGGTGCAGGAGCAGCGGCTGCGCCGCGCCGTCGAAGACGCGGTTGACGAAGTCCTTCACCATCGCGCCGACCACCTGATGGCGCGACCGGGCCGGCGTGTAGCGGAAGGCGCGCTCCTCGCGGGCCCGCTCGAGGAAGCCCTTGGTCTCGAGGATGTTCATGGTGGTCATCACCGTCGTGTAGGCCAGCGGGCGCCCTTCGCGCAGCGTCTCGTAGACGTCGCGCACGGTCGCGCTGCCCCTTCTTCCACACGACCTTCATGACCGCCAGTTCCTGCGGGGCGAGCGTCGGGTCGGTTCGCTTCGTCATCTACTAACTAGTTAGTACTTAGAGGGCCGTAGCTGTCAACAAGAAAAAAGCCCGGAGGAGAGCCTCCGGGCTTCGAGCGGTGACCAGACTCCGGGAGTCGGGTCGGCAGGATGACTCCGGAGTGGTGTTCCACTCCGGAGTCGTCGCGGCGTCTAGTGCGTCGTGACCGTCTCGGACTCGTCCGACTTGGCCGCCGGCTTCTTGAGGCCCTGGATCTGCAGGCCCGAGACCTCCTGCGGCTTGGCTTCACCGAGGACGTGCTGGCGATACAGGCGCGCCATGCGGTCGTCCTCGGCCTTCTTCTTCATGTCGTCGCGGGCGCGCAGCTTCTCCTCGCGGGCGTTCTTGGCGATGCCCTTCTCGTCGAGGTCGGTCTGCTTGCCCTTGGCGACGGCGTCGGCGTCGAGCACCAGGTTGTGCGCCTGCGGCGTCAGCTCGACCGACTTGCCGCCGGCGTAGATGTCGTGACGGCCGTGCTCCTCGTACCACTTGGTCAGCGTGGCCGTCATGTGCATCTTCTCGATGATCTGACGCCAGCCGATGCCCGTGTTGTAGGCGCAGAAGCTGATCTCGCCCTGCTGCGTCGCATACGGAATGATGCAGCGCTCGGTGCGGCGGAAGTCGTAGTTGAACAGGTCCTGGAACCACATGCCGGCGATGAACAGGAAGTTCCAGCGGTCCTGACGGCGCACTTCGATGTCGGCCATCGTCCGCGACTTGTCGACCTTGCCGTAGTTCTTGCCGGTGGCGCCGAAGGTCTTGTCGAACTTCCGCATCAGGTCGATGAGCTTGAAGTGCGTCGGCGACTGGAACGGGTCGTAGTTCTTCATCAGCGCGAGCGCCATGCCCGTCACCGAGAGGAAGCGGCCGCGGGCCGCGTCGTTGACCTTGGCGATGTCCTTGGCCAGCTGCTCGCCCTTGAGGAACGCGGTGACCGGAACGGCCTCCTTCGTTTCCTTGTCGATCATCACGGCCATGCCGACGCCGCAGTTCGGGTGGCAGCCGCACGACAGGTTGCCCCACTCGTTGGCCGGGCCCTTGACCAGGTCGGCCCAGTCCGTGAAGGTGCCCATGAACGAGATCGGGAACCAGTCGCGCACCGGCTCGCCGAGGCCGGTCTGCGTCTTCACGTCGTGGGCGAGGTGCGACAGCGTGTAGCGCTGCGCCTCGCGCCGCTCGTCGGTGATCTCCTCGTCGCGGCCGGTGAACGACACCGGCTGGAACGACAGGAAGCTGATCTTGCGCGGGTTGTCGAGGGCGAACTTGATGATCCGGCCGACCTGCTCGTTGTTGACGCCGTTGACGATCGTCGTCACCGGGACGATGTCGACGCCGTTCGACCACAGGTTCTCGATGGCGCGCAGCTTGACGTCGAACAGGTTGCCGACCAGGCGGTGCGAGTTGGCGGCGTTGCCGATGCCGTCGAACTGCAGGTAGGCGTAGCGCAGGCCCGCTTCGGCCGCGGCCTTGGCGAACTCCGGGCTCTTGGCGAACTCGATGCCGTTGGTCGCCGCCTGCACCGAGTTGTAGCCGACCTTCTTGGCGTACTGCACCGCGTCGAGGAAGTACGGCGACAGCGTCGGCTCGCCGCCCGAGAACTGCACCGACATCTGGCGGCGCGGCTTGATCGTGATGGCGTTGTCGAGCAGCGTCTTGATGTCCTCCCACGACAGCTCGTGGACGAAGCCGACCTGGTTGGCGTCCATGAAGCACGGGTCGCACATCATGTTGCAGCGGTTGGTCAGGTCGATGGTCAGGACCGAACCGCGGCCGTACTTGATGGTGCTGGTGCCGTGATTGTGGAGCTTCTCGTCGTTGTGGGCGCGGATGTCGCTGCCCGGGTAGGTGTCTTCGAGGTGCTTGAAGAACGCCGTGTCCATGGCCATCACGTCTTCGAAGTGGCCGTGGAGCGGGCAGTCCTTCACCATCAGGATCTTGCCGTCGCGCTCGAGGATGGTCGCCTTGATCTCGCCGACCTTCTCGTTCAGGAGGATGCTGACATCCTGCTTGCCGTCGAGGATCGACTGGCGGGCTTCGCGCACGCAGGTCGGGCACAGCGAGTCGGTCTCGCGCGGCCAGCCGAGGGGCGGCTTCACCTTCTCCTTGGACTTGAGGAGGGGCTTGTCGGACCAGTTCGGCGTGAAGCCCGGGTTGGGCTTGATCTGGTTGAACGTGTCGAACACCGTCCAGGCGCCGCGGGCGGCGATGGTGAGGCCCTTCTCCACGTACTTGATCGGCTTGTGCATTGATTCTCCTGCTGACTGCCGCGCGCCCCGCGCACGGCAGGGGCCAGGCCCGGCCTTCGTGGCCCAGCCTCGCGCCGGCAGTATCCCAGGAAATCCGCCGCTGCGCAGGATTTCCCCAGCCGGCTGGCAAATTCCGGGGTCGAATGGCCGCATCGCCGGGTGACCGGGCACGCCGGGCCGCTTCCGGACGGGCTAAGTGCCGGTGGCGAAAGGCTATACTGCCCCGATGCGCAGGCTGTTCATCGCCCTCGTGCTCGTCGCCGCGGCCCTCTCGACCGCCTGTTTCCAGAGCGAGACGATCATCCGGGTCAAGGCCGACGGGACCGGCACCATCGAGCAGACCAACCTCGCCGACAAGCAGATGATCGGCATGGCCGCCGGCATGGCCAAGCAGGCCGTCGAGAGCGCCGGTGGCGGCGCCGGCAGCGGCGGTGGCGGCATCGGGAGCACCTCGGCCGGCCTGGACAATCTCGGCGACCTGTTCGACGAAGCCAAGATCCGCGAGCAGGCCTCGAGCTTCGGGCTCGGCGTCCGCTTCGTCTCGAGCGAGCCCGTCGCCCAGGCCGGCCTGAACGGCGTCAAGGCGACGTTCGCCTTCGACGACGTCCGCCTGCTCAACCTGAACAACCGCCAGGGCGGGGCGAGCGCCACGCCGACGCCGCAGCTGCGCTTCGACCTGGAGAAGCCGGCCGGCGACGGACCATCGACCCTCCGCATCCGGCTGCCGCAGGGGCGCCCTGTCGACGCGGTCGAGGCCCCCTCCGTCCACCGCCCCTCCCCGGCCCGACCTGCCACCGGAGGCGTTGGCCATGGTGCGCAACATGTTCAAGGGCGCCCGCGTCACCGTCGCGGTCGAAGTCGAGGGCGCCATCGTCACCACCGACGGGCCGAAGCGGGACGGCTCACGGGTGACGATCTTCGGTCTCGACTTCGAGCAGCTGCTCAGCGATCCGAGCCGGTTCGCGGCCCTGCAGGGCCTGAAGCCGGGCACCGACTTCGCCACCGCGCGCAAGGCGCTCGAAGGCGTGCCGGGCGTGCTCCTGCCCGAGACGCCGACCGTCACGATCGAGTTCCGCTGACCGCGGGATCGGCCGCTCACGGCAGCGACCTCACGGCGTCAGCGGCGGCGGCCGCCGCGCCGCGCCACGTCACCCCGCCGGGGCTGTCGTACATCGCCCGCTCGACGACGAGCGGCGCCGGCGACGCCCGAGGCTCTCGACGCAGCATCGCCGAACCGTTGGCCGGCGCCGCCGGGAACGTCGCGCCGATCGGCACGTTCGTCCGGCTCTGCGCCGGCAGCGCTGAAGCTGGCGTGCGCGAGCGTCGGCCTCCGTCCTCGAACACGCACCGTGACCACGGGCGCGTCACCGCGTGTCGGCGCCGGTGTTGGCGATCAGGATGAAGGTCTCGGCGTTGGTCGGGCCGCCGGCGTAGCCGCCGGCCATGGCCCAGCGGGTCGCCGTCACGGTCGTGGCCGGGCGCGTTGTGCGCCTCGTACCAGCGCCGGCTGCGGCCACCACATCGAGCGCTCGACGACGATCGGCACGCCATTCGTCGAGCGACACGCGCATGGCGACGCGCGGTCGTTGGCGAGCGGCCGCATGGCCCGAGCCGGCCGGCAGCTGCTCGTCGTCGACGTAGATCGTGAAACGGCTCTGCGCCGGCGACGGTGTACGCTTGGTCAGCGTCGTAGCCGTCCGACGGCAGCAGGTAGTCGACGCGCACGGCGCGCCGCCGTCGCCGATGGGTTCTCGATCAGCAGGAACAGGTCGAAGAACGAGCCGGTCGAACCTTCGGCGAGAAACCACTCGGTCGCCGGCGCGGTCACACCGGCGCTCTCGTGGCCGGCGCCGAAGGCCTGGCCGGGCCGGTTCAGATACATCGCGCGCTCGACGACGATCGGCTGCGTCGAGGTGACGACCGCCGACACGTCGGTGTTGGCGAGCTCGGGCGTCGACGCTGTCGACCGGGATGGTCAGGCGCGCGCGCGGCGCCAGCGTGTAGGCTGCGATCGATCGGCGGCTGCGGCGCCGGGCGCAGGAACCGCACCGTCGCCGTCGCGCTGGTCGCGCCGGGATTCTGCAGCAGGTAGAACAGCGCGAAGTCGCCTGACGTCGAGCCCTCGGCCAGATACCACGTCGTCGACGGCGACGCGACGGCCGTTTCGGCGTGCGCTCCGTAGCCGGTGGCGTCCCAGCGCATCGTCCGGTCGACGACGATCGGCTGCGTCGGCCTCGACGAGCGTCGAGAACGAACCCGACGGTGAGCGCCTCGAGCACCGTCGGCGGCATCGTGCGTCGCGTGCGCTGCCGGCACGCGCCATCGGCCAGCTCGACTTCGCCGCCGCTGTCCGGCTGGATGCGCAGCAGGACGCGCGCCGGCGGATCGTCGCGATTGAAGAGCGCGATCTCGGTGTCGAAGAAGGCGTTGGCGGCGCCCTCGGCGAAGTACCGCCGCACCGTGCCGCGCGGATGCGCTGCCGGCGGCCTGTTCGGCGAGGTTCGACACGCCGTCGCCGTCCGGGTCGCCGCCGGGCCTCGACGCCCTGCCGACGTCGATGTTCCAGACCGAAGAACGTCTCCCAGACGTCGAAGGACCGATCGGCGTCGCCGTCGGATCACCGGCCTGGCGCAGCGTCGCCGGCGCCAGGCCGACGGTACATCGTCCCGGTGCGGGCCGGCAGGCGCGCGAGGTTCGGCGGCACCAGCGACCGTGAACGGTCGCCGTTGCCGGTGCCTGCCATCCCGGCCGAGGAACGAGATCCACGGAGCGACGGCGTCGCGGTCCAGGCGCACGTCGGCCGGAGGCGATGAGCCGAGTACACCTCGCGCCGCCCTCCGGACTCGCGTCGATCCGCCCGAGGCGACAGCGTGAACGTGCACGCCGGCCTCGGGATAGATGAACACCAGGCCGGCCAGATCGTCGCGGCCGATCGCCGGCGGCACCGGCATCGTTCGCAAGAGCAGCACGACGGATACATGATGTTGTCGGTGCCCTGATCGGTGTGACCGAGCCCGATGCCGTGGCCGATCTCGTGCTCGAGGATCCGCGTGATGTTCGGCACCGTCCGGATAGCCGTTCAGTGACGCGTCGTCGTTGAAGACGACCAGGCCGTGCGTGAAGGCGCTGAAGACTACTGACCGTTGACGACATGGGTCGGCGGAGGTGCCGCAGCCGCCGCCGATGGCCAGCACGCCGACCGCAAGGCCCAGCTCGTCCAGTGGATCGCCGAACGTCATGAGGCCGACGCCCAGATTGCCCGCCGTGCAGTAGGGATCCTCGCCGGTGGTCTCGTCGGATCGCGACTTCGCGCGTGCCGCCGAAGGTCAGGATGATGGACGCTGTCGGCGGATCGGTCCACGCAGCGAGCGCCGTGCGAATCTGGTCGTCGGTGTCCGCGCCCTGGATGGGCGACGGCCTGAACGTATTGCGGTACCAGGCGATCGCCTGACCGCTGTCCGCCTGCCGCCACCGGAGCCGGGGCCGAGCAGGGTGTAGGGCTGCTCGACCCGCCCGCGAGCGGAGTCGATCACCGCCGCGGCCGCGGCCGCGTCCGTCAGCACGACCCGCGAGGCGACGCCGGTCACGGTCGATGCGGCCCGCCGGAACTCGCCGAGCGTCCGCACGGCGTCGACGGCGCCGCGTGCGCCGGCGCTCGATCCGCCGCCGACCACGGTCACGCCGCCGAATCGCGTCAGCGACCGATCGCCAGCCGCGGCAGCACCGACCCGGAAGGCCGAGAACGCCAGCGAGACCGTGCGGTAGCCGCCAGTGGTCCGCTCGCAGGCAGAGGACGACGTCATCGCCTGGAGCGAACTGCGGCGTCCCCGGGATCCAGACGATGGTGCCGTCGGCGAGGCGTCCGCCGCGCTCGAGGATGGTGATCTCGGCGTCGGCGCCGCCCGTGAAGTCCTCGATCACCGCGACGCGGGTCCGCGTCCGGATCGCGCCCGTTGGCGCCCGCTCCACCACGCTGTCGAGGACGCGGCCGCGGACGACCCGATCGGACAGCGCGACCAGTTCGGCGTCGGTGCGATAGCGGCACCGTCGCCGCGGACACAGGGAGAGCGGCCCCGAGCAGGGCCACGACGGCGGCGAGGATCCGGCGCATGCCGGAATCCTAGCAGCGTCGCGCCGTCGGGCACGAGGCCCGCTTTCCCGCCGTTGCGCGCTTACTGCAGGCGCGTCGCCACGGCGGCGGTGCCGGCCGACCAGGTCACGCCGCCGGCGTTCGAATACATCGCGCGCTCGACGACCAGCTGCGCCGGGCTGCCGCCGAGGCTGTCGACGATGACGGAGAAGCGCCGCCCGTTCGACGTCGGGAAGGTTTCGCCGATCGAGACGTTGCTGCGGCTGTTGGCCAGCAGATTGACGGTCGTCTGCGCGGTGGTGCCGTCCTCGAAGTAGACCGTCACCCGCGCCTGCCCCGCCGTCGCCGAGGTGTTGGCGAGCAGGACGAACGTCTGCAGGCCGCTGCTCCCGCCCACCTGCCCGCCGGCCAGCGCCCAGCGCGTGCCGGTGACCGTGGTGCCCGGTGCGTTGTGCGCCTCGTACCAGTTCGGCTGCGGCCACCACATCGACCGCTCGACGATGATGGGCACGTTGTTGGTCGATCGGACGCGCATCGAGCACGACACGCTGGCGAGGGCCCGGTTGCCGGAGAGATTCGGGAACTGCTCCTCGTCGACCCAGATCGTGAACCGGCTGTTGGCGGCCACGCTGTAGGTCTTGGTCAGCACGGTGCCGGTCGTCAGCAGGTAGTCGACGCTGACGGTGGCGGCGGTCGGGTTCGGGTTGGCGACGAGGACGAACATCTCGAAGAACGTGCCGGTCGCGCCTTCGGCGAGGAACCAGTTGTTCGACGGCGCCGTCACGCCGGCGCTCTCGTGCCCGGCCGCGAAGGGCTGGCCGGGCCGGTCCAGGTACATCGCCCGCTCGACGATGATCGGCTGGCTGGCGGTGATGACGCCCGAGACGTCGGCGCTGGCGAGCTCCGGCGCGGCGCTGTCGACCGGCACCGTCGTGCGGGAGTTCGGCGGCAGCGAGTAGGAGCGGACCACCGGCGAGCTGCCGGCCGGCCGGAGGAACGTGATCGACGCGGTCACCGTCGCCGCGTTGGGGTTCTGCAGCAGGTAGAACAGCGAGAACGGACCGGCGGTCGATCCTTCGGCGAGGTACCAGGTGGTCGACGGCGCCTCGACCGCGGTCTCGGCGTGCGAGCCGTAGCCCGAGGCGTCCCAGCTCATGGTGCGATCGACGACCAGAGCCCGATCCGACTCGATCAGCGTCGAGAACGGCGCCGTCGTCAGCGCCGCCAGCGCCTGCGTCGACAGCGTCACGCGCGTCAGGCTCGGCACGGTCACGAACAGCGTCCGCTCGGTCTGGCCCTCCGGCTGGATCCGGACCAGGGCGCGCGCCGCCTGGGCCTCGGTGTTGAGCATGGCGATCTCGGTCGCGAAGAACGCGTTGACCGCGCCTTCGGCGAGGTAGCGCCGCACGAAGCCGCGCGGGTGCGTGCTGGGCTGCGCCTGGTATTCCTGCAGGTTGGTGCGGCCGTCTCCGTCGGGGTCGCCATTGGCGCCGTCGGCGCCGGCGGCCGAGTTCGGGTTGAGGCCGAACGTGATCTCGTAGGAATCGGGCAGGCCGTCGCTGTCCGAGTCGACGTCACCCGACTGGCTGATGGTCACCGCCCGACCGGCGATGGTCAGCTGCGCCGTCCGCGCCAGACCGGCGTTGGCGGCGACGGCGTAGCCGATCGTGCCGGTGCCCGTCCCGCCCGAACCCGACAGCGCGACCCACGACTGGTTGCTCGACGCGGTCCACGCGCACGTCGATGCCGAGGCCGTGACGCTGACGGTGGCACTGCCCGCCCCGGGCCCGTAGCTCGCGCTCGTCGGGCTGACCGTATAGGTGCAGGTCGGCGGTGGCGGCGGCGGTGGCGGTGTCGACCCCTGCGGATAGATGAACACCAGGCCGGCCAGATCGTCGGGGCCGATCGCCGGCGGCACCGGCGTGGTCGAGTGGCAGCAGGACGGGTACATCAGGTTGGCCTGCATCGGCGCCGTGCAGGCCGGCCCCGATGTTCCGCCGCACGTGTGGCCGAGCCCGATGGCGTGACCGAACTCGTGCGTCAGGACCCGGGTGAAGCCGGGCGCCACGCGATAGGACGATCCCAGCGACGCCGCCTGGTTGAAGACCACGTAGGCGTGCGAGATGCTCGAGAAGTTCTGGCCGTTGACGGTCGTCGTCGGACCGCTGGCGCAGTAGCCGCCGATCGCCAGGACGCCCGCGCCGGCGTCTTCCTCGGGATCCTCGAAGCTGACCAGGCCGGCGCCGGCATTGGCCGACGTGCAGAAGACGTCGGTCGCGCCGCCGGCGCTCCGCGTGCCGGCGTGGGCCAGGGTGAGGCTGGCCGTCGTCGGGTTCGTCCAGGCCGCCAGCGACGTGCTCATCTCGGTGTCGACGTTGCCGCTGGTCATCGGATGCGGCCGATCGATGTTGCGGTACCAGTTGACGGGCGTCCCGGAATCCGCCTGGCGCCAGCGCGAGCTGCCGAGCAGCGTGAACGGCGCCTCGACGCGGCCCGCCCTCCGTCGCTGCGCCGACCTGGACCGGGCGCACCGGCGTGACGCCCTTGACGGCGCCGACGATGGTCCGCATCTCGGCGAGCGTGCGGGTGCGGCGCGACTCGGGGCGATCGCCGACGACATCGAGCCCGGCCGCGAAGCGCCGCACGCCGGCCTCGACACCGACCAGACCGTCCGGCACGACGTGGAACGCCGAGAACGACAGGGCGACGGTGCGGAGCCCGCGCGGTCCGCGCTCCAGCAGCAGCAGGACTTCCTGGCCGACGAAGTAGCCGGGCGCGCCGGCGATGAACATCTCGTCGATGCCGACCCGCCCGCCGAGCTCGCGCACGTCGATGAACGCTTCATCGACGCCGGTCAGATCCTCGATGACGGCGAGTCGGGCGACCGTGTAGATCCGGTTGTTCTCGGCCGTCTCCGTGGTGACGCTCAGCACGCGGCCGTGGACGACACGGCTGGCCAGCGCGACCAGATCGCCGTCGGTCCGGTACGGCACCGTCGACGCCGCGGCCGGAGCCGCCATCGTGACGGCCATCGCGACCGCTGCGGCGATCGGAGCGAACCAGCGCGTCGCGCCGACGCGGGCGGATGGAGAGATCGGGAAGAGGCTCGGCATCGTGGAGGACCGGTCATTCAATCGGCACTTCCCAGGCACGGCTTCTGGCCGCGCCGGAGCGCCCGATCGACAGACCGGAACTGCACGTTACGACGCAAGCGACTAGCTTGGCGAGCTGAGCGTGCGTCGCGCCGATACGGTCGAGGTAGCGAGCCGCTTCGCGACCGCCCACCAGAGGCGGAGCCCCAGCAGGACCGTGAGGATCACGGCATACGTGATCTGTTCCGCCTCGACGACCTTGACCAGCCACAGGAAGTGGACGACGCCGCACACACCGGTGACGTAGACGAGCCGGTGCAGGCGGTTCCACCAGCGGCCGCCGAGCCGGCGGATCCAGCCGGCGGTCGACGTGATGGCGAGCGGGATCATCAGCACGAATCCGGTGAAGCCCACCGTGATGTAGGGGCGCTTGGCGATGTCGTTCGCGATGAGCGACCAGGTGACGGCCTGGTCGGAGGCGGCCTCGGGCAGGACGTAGGGCCAGAGCACGCCCTGGTCGAGGCCGATCCACGTGATGAAGTGGAGCGCGGCGTAGAAGAAGGCGAACAGGCCGAGCATCCGGCGGTAGCGGATGACGGCGTTCCAGCCGGTCAGCCGCCGCAGCGGCGTGATGGCCAGGGACAGCAGCACGAAGCGCAGCGTCCAGATGCCCGTCGTATCGGTCAGCGTGTCGATCGGGTTCGCCCCGAGCGCATGCGTCCTGCCGAGGATGTCGGTGACCGTCAGCGTGACGACGGTGGCGGCCGGGGCCGCCGCGACCAGGAAGACGAGGACTTTGATCAGGCGACGCATGACTCTCCCAGCGCCGCCGGCTAATAGTTCTTCTTCAGGTCGAGCCCGGTGTAGAGCGAGGCGACCTGGTCGCCGTAGCCGTTGAACATCAGCGTCGGCCGCCGTATCAGCTCGCCGATGCGGCGCTCGCGGCTCTGTGTCCAGCGCGGGTGATCGACCGTCGGGTTGACGTTGGAGTAGAAGCCGTACTCGCCGGAGTTGGCGATGTTCCAGCTGGTCGGCGGCTGCTTCTCGACGAGGGAGATGCGGACGATCGACTTGATGCTCTTGAAGCCGTACTTCCACGGCACCACCAGCCGCAGCGGCGCGCCGTTCTGCGACAGCAGCGTCTTGCCGTAGAGGCCGACGGCGAGAATCGTCAGCGGGTGCATCGCCTCGTCCAGGCGCAGGCCTTCGACGTAGGGCCACTGCAGCGACGGCTGGTGCTGGCCGGGCATCTCGCCGGGGCGCCGCAGCGTCTCGAAGGCGACGAACTTCGCCTTCGACGTCGGCTCCACCTTCTTCAGCAGCTCGGCGAGCGGGAACCCGATCCAGGGGATGACCATCGACCACGCCTCGACACAGCGCAGGCGATAGATGCGCTCCTCGAGCGGGAACTTGAGCAGGTCCTCGATCTGGTAGGGGCCGGGCTTGGCGGCGTGACCGTCGATCTTCACCGTCCACGGCCGCACCGTCAGCTTGCCCTGGTAGCGGGCCGGATCGCTCTTGTCGGTGCCGAACTCGTAGAAGTTGTTGTAGCCCCCGATGTCTTCGAGGCTGTTCACCTTCTCGGTGGTGCTGAGCGGACTCTTGCCGGCGTTGGCGATCGGCCAGACGTTGCCGGCCTGCGCCGACGCGTCCGGGATCAGCGGCGATCCCGGGGCCGCCAGCGCGGCTCCCGCACCGGCGGCGATGGCCGCGCGCATGAAGGTGCGGCGATTGAGGTAGACCGACTCGGGGGTGATCTCCGAGGACGGCAGTTCCGTGTGGGTCTTGATCAGCATCGCGGGATCCCTTGCGCCGTTCGATGCCGGCCGCCGCCGGCATCGTGTCACCTGCAGACTAGTCGCCGCCGGGCGGGACGGCGTCCCATCCGGATGGACGGCCGCGGCCGGGCGTGAGAGCCGACCGCAACAGTTATAGTGCGCCGTGCCGGGTCCATCCGTATCGGTCCTCGTCGTGAGCTGGCAGTCGGCCGGCTGGCTCGAGCGGTGCCTGACCGCGATCGACCCGGCGGCGGCGGAGACCGTGGTCGCGGACAACGCCTCCACCGACGACAGTGTCGCGATCGCGCGGACGGTCGCGCCGCACGCCATCGTCCTCGCCCTCGAGCGCAACCTGGGCTTTGCCGGTGGCGTGAACGCCGCCCGCCGCGCCGCGCACGGCTCGCGGCTGCTGCTCCTCAACCCGGACGCCGCCCCGACGCCAGGCGCGATCGCCCGCCTGGCCGCGGCGCTCGACACCGCTCCCGACCTCGGCGCGGTCACTGGCCGGCTGGTCGGCGGCGACGGCCAGCCCCAGCTCGGCTTCAACGTGCGCCGGCTGCCGACGATACCGAGCCTGGTCGCCGATCTCCTTTTCATCCGCCACCTGTGGCCGGGCAACCCGGCCTCTGCCAGGTACTACGCGCGCGACCTCGATCCCGATGTCCCGGCCGACGTCGAACAACCGGCGGCCGCCTGCCTCATGGTCCGCGCCGACGTCTTCGACCGCCTCGGCGGCTTCGACGAGGCGTTCTGGCCGGCCTGGTGGGAAGACGTCGACTTCTGCCGCCGCCTCCGCGACGCCGGCTATCGCATCCGCTACGTGCCGGACGCCGTCTTCCGCCACGAAGGTGGCACCTCCGTCGGTGCCCTCGGCTCGGCCGCCTTTCACCGCATCTTCGCCCGAAACCGTGGCCGCTATGTCCGCAAGCACCATGGGCGGGTTGCTGCGCTCGTCGTCGGCGGGCTCGGCGTCGTCACCAACGGCCTCCGGCGGATCGCGAGCGCCGTCAGCGGCCAGGGCTGATCCCGAGGAAGGCCTCTGTCTCCTGGCCGATCGCCGGCAGGCTGTCGTGCAGGCGGTGGTCGTCGTCGAGAAGCCGGAGTCGAATGTTCGGCCGCGGCGCAGCGAAGGCTGCCACCCGCGCGGCGTCGACCAGATCGTCACGGCGCCCCTGGAAGATCAGCACCGGGATCGACACGGTCGCCGCGCTCGAGTCGAAGCGGGCCGCGTCCTCGACCAGCTGGTAGTGCAGGCGGCGCGGCTCGCCGTAGCCGAAATGCGGCATCTCGAGATGCCCGGTCTGCCGCCAGCGCCGCAGCCCGTCCGCACCCAGGACGTGGAACGGCGCCTCGTTGAAGCTCAACGCCGGCGCGAGCAGCACCAGCCGATCGACGGGTCGTGACGTGACGCCCGCCTCGGCGCGCGCGGCGACATGCCAGGCGACGAACCCGCCCAGGCTCGACCCGATCAAGGCGACGGGCCCCGGCGGCAGCGCGGCCATCGCCTCCTCGACCTGCCGGATCATCCGCGTGACCGTCAGCGTCTCGAAGGCCGGCTCGTTCAGGTCGGGCGCGTGCAGCGTCACGCCCAGCGGCGCGAATCGCTCGGCCAGGAGCTGCGCCTTGCCGCCATGCGGCGACGAGGCGAAGCCGTGCAGGTAGAAGACGTGCATACGGCCGTCAGCCCGCGGCCGCGCGCGAGAGCGCGGCCGCCACCATCACAGCATGCCCTGGCAGCCGGGCCGGCAGCGGCACGGGATCTCGGCGGCGCCGTCCGTGTTGTAGTTGTACGACAGCTCCTCGCCCTTGCGGATCGGCCGCGAGGCGCGGATCCAGATCACGCCCTTGATGATCTGGACGTAGCAGTTGCCGCGGCAGCTGTGGTTGATGAAACGCGCGGCGTTGCCGTTCACGTTCGCGTCGATCGCCCAGTTGCGGTTCAGCGTGAAGCACCAGATGTGCCCCTGCTTCAGGTAGCGCACTTCGCGCGGCGTGCTCTTCTTGGCGGTGATCTTCTCGCCCGCGTAGTCGATGATCCGCTTGTTCTTGGCGATCGATTCGAGCGCGAACACGCCCCAGCCGTGCACCCGCGACTTGCGCCGCTCGATCTTGGGTGGATCGGGCAGCGGCGCAACGTTGTAGCGGACGCGTCCCCCGGATCCGTCGACCGCCTGTGGTCGTCTTGCTGGTGGCTGCCGTCGCCGTCTTCCGGCTGGCGGCCGTGGTGGTTTTCGTCGTGGCCTTGGTCGGTCGTACGCTCACCTGGATCGTCCCCTCCCCGCGCCGACACGATATCAGGAACCGATCGGTCAGTACAGCCGAGTTGGTCGACGAAGCTGTGACAACTCGGCTGCGAGATCGCCTGCTATTGTCGTCGGCAGGCGTCAGCGTCGGGGCACCGGGGGAGGATCGATGGCACGGATTGAGGGCCTGTTCACAGCGTGGGGAAAGATCCTGAATGGACGGACCCCGAACCTCTCGATCGAGATCACGCGCGAGTGTCCGCTGCGCTGCCCGGGCTGCTACGCCTTCGGGGACGATCACCTGGGCGGCGACGTCACGCTGCGCCAGGTCGCCGACTACAAGGGCGACGCGCTGGTGCAGCGGATGCTGCAGCTCGTCGACGAACACAAGCCGGTGCACCTCTCGATCGTCGGCGGCGAGCCGCTGGTCCGCTTCCGCGAGCTGAACACGCTCCTGCCGATCCTCGCCGCGCGCGGCCTGCACACGCAGGTCGTGACCAGCGCGGTGCGGCCGATCCCGATCGAGTGGGCCCCGCTGCCGCGCCTGCAGATCGTCGTGTCGATCGACGGGCTGCAGCCGGAGCACGACGAGCGCCGCAAGCCGGCGACCTACGACCGCATCCTGAAGCACATCCGGGTCACCAGATCACCGTCCACTGCACGGTGACCCGGCAGCAGGTCCGGCGGCCGGGCTACCTCGAGGAGTTCGTCCAGTTCTGGTCGGCCAACGCCGGACACCCGGCAGATCTGGGTCAGCCTCTACACGCCGCAGCTCGGCGAGAGGCCCGCGGAGATCCTGACGCCGGCCGACCGCGAGCAGGTCGTCGGCGACCTGCTCCGCCTGCGGGCGATGTACCCGAAGCTGAAGATGCCCGAAGGGCCTGATCGAGGTCTACCGGCAGCCGCCGGCCTCGCCCGCCGACTGCGTGTTCGCGCAGACGACCACCAGCCTGTCGGCCGACCTCGAGCGCCGCATCACGCCCTGCCAGTTCGGCGGCAACCCGGATTGCACGCAGTGCGGCTGCATCGCCACGGCCGGCCTCGAGGCGGTGGCCCGCCACAAGCTGCCCGGCGGGCTCCCGGTCGGGAGCCTCTACTGGTCCTCGCTCCGGGTGGGCCGGTGGATGAAGGGCGCGCGGACCGCGTTCGGCGGCTCGAACGGCCCCCCGCTCGGCTCGACGGCCACCGAGCCGGAAGCCTAAATCCGGCCTGCTATACTCGTCAGGACGTGCACGAGCCTGCTCAGCCCACCCGGGCGGACCGCCTCCGCGCCCGAGCCCACCGCAAGGTGCGCGCGGTACGCAAATTTGCCTTCGGGCTGACCAACACGGCGCATCCGCTGCTGGTCCACATCATCCCGATCCGCCGCTGCAACATCGACTGCGGCTACTGCAACGAGTACGACAAGGTCAGCCAGCCGGTGCCGACCGAGATCATGCTCGAGCGGATCGATCACCTGGCGACCCTGAACACCTCGGTGGTGGCGTTCAGCGGCGGCGAGCCGCTGCTCCACCCCGATCTCGACCTGTTGATCGGCCACATCCGCAGCCGCGGGCATGATGGCCGGGCTGATCACCAACGGCTACCTGCTGTCGCCGAAGCGGATCCTGGCCCTGAACGCCGCCGGCCTCGACTTCCTGCAGATCAGCATCGACAACATCGAGCCGGACGAGGTGTCGAAGAAGAGCCTGCGGCTGCTCGACAAGAAGCTCGAGTGGATGCGCGATTACGCCACCTTCGACATCAACATCAACTCGGTGCTCGGCGGCGGCATCAAGAACCCCGAGGATGCCCGGACCATCAACCGGCGGGCGCGGGAGCTCGGCTTCTCGACCTCGATCGGCATCATCCACGACGGCCAGGGCGGCCTCAAGCCGCTCGGCGCGGCCGAGCGTGCCGTCTACGACGGCGTCACCCGCGAGATCAGCGGCGGCTGGCAGATCGCCAAGAACCTCTACTCGGGGATCCGCGGCTTCCAGGACAACCTGGCCGAGGGCAAGCCGAACGACTGGCGCTGCCGGGCCGGCGCGCGCTACTTCTACGTCTGCGAGAACGGGCTGGTGCACTACTGCTCGCAGCAGCGCGGCTTCCCCGCCGTCCCGCTCCGGAGCTACACCGAAGCGGACATCTCGCGCGCGCTCGCTGACGCCGAAGTCGTGCGCGCCCTACTGCACGATCGGCTGCGTCCACCGCGTCTCGACGATGGACTTCTGGCGCAAGCCGCAGGACGCCGGCGACCGCTCGCCGCGGCTCGAGCGCCGCCCTCGAACCGCTCCTGATCCGGCGCGAGCGCTACGGTCCGGCGACCCGCGACCTCGCCGCGTACGACGCGCTCGCAGACGGCGTGCCGTAGAGAGCGGCGCCGAGCCACGCGATCGCCGCGGCGGCGAGGCTCGCCGTGAGGAGCCTGGCCGAGGCACGCGGTCGGCTATTCGCTGCCGAGCGGTCGCCGAGCTCCCGATCGAGATCGAGCAGCGACGACGGGTCGTTGCCGACCAGGCGGAACTTGGCGACGATCTCGCGCGCCGACTTCTCTTCCTCGACCTGCTCGGTGAGGAACCACTGCAGCTCGACGGTCGCGGAGAACGCCTTCTCGCGGAACGCCAGCTCGTAGAGCGCGTCGATCTGCCGGCTCACTTCCTGCTCCTGCGACAGGGCCGCCTCGAACACCGCGGCGATCGTCTCGAACGACTGCTTCGGCGCCGGCATCGCGCCGAGCTCCACCGTGCCGTCGCGCGCGATCAGGAAGTCGTACAGCTTCATCGCATGCCCGTACTCCTCCTGGCTCTGCAGCCGCAGCCAGTGCGCGCAGCCGGTGAACGCCTGCCGGGCGCAGAACGCCGACATCTGCAGGTACGAGTACGACGCGGTGAGCTCGGCGTTGATCTGGCGGTTGATGGCTTCGTGGACGACGGCGTTCATGGCTGCTCCTGGGGGCGGCGGGGATGCGACTCGGGTTCGTAGAAGACGACGCTCTCTTCGCCGCGCCGGTCGGCGAGCACCGCGAAGTGCTCGACCATCGCGTCGCGGCGCGCCAGCAGCGCCTTGCGCCCCTGGCCGTCGAGCCAGGGCGACAACTGCGCCTCGACGTCCGCCTCGCTCAGCGCTTTCAGGCGATCGTAGAAGCGCCGATCGACGCGCCGCAGCAGGGCCGGCGTCTTCAGATCCATCGTATGCCGGAAGGCGCGCGTGAAGTCGATCAACCACAGATGGAAGTCGGCCGTGACGAGCTGATTGCCGAGGTTGCGATCGGTGTCGGCGACGAGCGCCGTGAAGGCGCGGGCGAGATACAGCTGGCGTTCCCACGCCGGCACGTCGGGCGGCTCGACGCCTGGCCTTGACGCGCTCGTCCTCGTCCCACTTCTTGTCGACCCACCAGGTCACCGCGCCGCGCCGGCCCTTCCAGACGCGCTCGATCGACACCGGCACGAGGTCGTCGTAGCCGAGCATCCGGGCCAGGCGGTAGGCGACGATGTTGTAGCCGTAGAAGTCGCGGAAGTCGCGCTCGGTGCGGCCGCTGCGGAAGCGCGCTTCCTCCTTGTCGGCGTCGACGTCCTGGAAAGCGGCGTCCTGGACGAACTCACCCTCGCGGAGCGTCAGCCGCCACGGGTTGGTGACGCCCTTGCCGATCTTCTTGGCGCCGACGACGTCGGCCTTCGCCAGGAACGCCTCCCGCGCCTCGGTCGTGCGTGGGCCCGCGGCGCGGGCCGCCTGGCCGGCGGCTCCGTCCGGCAGCGCGGCGACGAGACCGGAGACCAGGAGGGCGGCGCCGAGGGCGCGAAGGGAACTCATGCGGCGGCTATAATACGCGCTCCGAGGAACCCAGTTATGTCCTGTGTCGGCACGTCTCTCGGTCGGGCAACTCTCGTCGCCGTCGCGCTGATCCTGGGCGCACAGAACGGCTCGCTGCGGGCCCAGGCCATCCGGTCGGCGCCGGAACGGCCCGCCGGCGAGGGCGAAGGGCCCTTCGAACGGCTGATCCTCCGCGGCGTGACCCTGATCGACGGCACCGGCGCGCCAGCCCAGGGCCCCGTCGACGTCGTCGTCGCCCGCAACCGGATCGTGGAGGTGCGCTCGGTCGGCTATCCGAACCTCCCCATCCGGCCCGACGCGCGGCCCGGCGGCGCCACCCGCGAGATCGACGGCACCGGCCTCTACGTGCTGCCCGGCTTCGTCGACTGCCATGTCCACACCGGCGGCGGCCGCAAGGCGCCGGACGCCGAGTACGCCTACAAGCTGTGGCTGGCGCACGGTGTCACCACCGTCCGCGGCGTCCCGGCGGGGCCGCTCGACTGGTCGCTGCGCGAGCGCGCCCGGAGCGCCCGCAACGAGATCACCGCGCCGCGGATGGTCGTCTACGCCCGACCCGGCACCGGCGAGGGCTGGCTCGGCGGGCCGGTCACGACGCCGGAGAAGGCCCGCGAGTGGGTCACCTGGGTCGCCGGCAAGGGCGCCGACGGGCTGAAGCTGTTCGCCGAGGATCCGGCGGTGATGCGGGCGCTGATCGCCCGCGCCCGCGAGCTCAAGCTGGGCACGACCGCCCACCTCGCCCAGACCGGCCTGGCGCGCATGAACCTGCGCGACGCCGCCCGCCTCGGCCTGCACGGCGCCGAGCACTTCTACGGCCTGTTCGACTCGCTGCTCGCCGACCACAGCATCCAGCCCTATCCGCCCGACTACAACTACAACGACGAGGCGCACCGCTTCGCCCAGGTCGCCCGGCTCTGGAACCAGATCCACCCGCGCGGCAGCAAGGAGTGGAACGACCTGCTCGACGACCTGCGCGCGCACGAGGTGACGCTCGACCCGACGATGACGATCTACGCGGCCAGCCGCGACGTCATGCGGGCGCGGACGGCGGACTGGCATGCCACGTATACGCTGCCGACGCTGATGGAGTTCTTCCAGCCGAGCCGGGAGGCCCATGGCTCCTACTGGTTCGACTGGACCACCGCCGACGAGGTCGCCTGGCGCAACTTCTACCGCGTGTGGATGTCCTTCCTCAACGACTACAAGAATCGCGGCGGGCGCGTCACGACCGGGTCCGATTCCGGCTACATCTACAAGCTGTACGGCTTCGGGTTCATCGAGGAGCTGGAGCTGCTGCAGGAAGCCGGCTTCGACCCGCTCGAGGTGATCCGTGCCGCCACGCTGCACGGCGCCGAGTCGCTGACCGAGCCGCGCGGCCAGGCGCTCGAGTACGGCGTCGTGCGGCCCGGGCATGCTCGCCGACCTGGTCGTCGTCGACCAGAACCCGCTGCAGAACTTCAAGGTGCTCTACGGCACCGGCGCCATCCGCCTCAACGACCGCACCGGCCAGCCCGAGCGGGTCGGCGGCGTGAAGTACACCATCAAGGACGGCATCGTCTACGACGCGCGCAAGCTGCTCGCCGACGTCGCGGCGATGGTCGCCCGGGCCAAGGCCGGCCCGGCGCCGACCGCCGGCGCGGCCGGTGCGGCCGACGACGACGAAGCCCACTAACCAGCCCGAGCCCGCGCCGGACCCGACCAGAACCCATGGCAGCCAGCCCGTCGTTCGACATCACCTCCACCGTCGACCTCCAGGAGGTCGACAACGCCCTCAACCAGGCGCGCAAGGAAATCGCGCAGCGCTACGACTTCAAGGGGTCGACCGCGGCGATCGAGTTCGTCAAGGCGGACAGCACCCTGGTGCTGACGGCCGAGGACAGCTTCAAGGTCGGAGCCGTCTGGGAGATCCTGCAGACGCGCCTGATCCGCCGCAACGTGCCGGTCAAGAACATGGAGCTGGGCGAGATCGAGCCGGCCGCCGGCAGCACCGTCCGGCAGGTGGTCACGCTGAAGCAGGGCGTCGACACCGAGGCCGGCAAGGCGATCGTCAAGTACCTCAAGGAACAGGGCCTGAAGAAGGTCCAGGCGTCGATCCAGGGCGACCAGGTCCGGGTCACGTCCGCCTCGAAGGACGACCTGCAGTCGGCCATCCGGGTGCTGAAAGCGCACGATTTCGGCGTCGAGCTCCAGTTTGGTAACTTTCGTGGCTGACATTTTCGCCACTCAGACATTTCTGTCGCCTTGAACCCTTGACGGGTCGGGCTCGGCGGAGGCCTACTAGCGCATGCTGCGGCCACCGACGTCACAGACCGCGGCGTCGCTGTTCGGGCACTACGAGCTGGACGCCTCGTTCGACGAGATGTTCAAGCCCGGGCACGTGCCCCGGGACGCCTATCGGCTGCTCTTCGATCGCCTGCTCGAGCTGCCCGCCAGCGAGTGGCGGCAGCGCCAGCAGGCCGCCGACCGTGCCTTCCTGAACCAGGGCGTCACCTTCACGGTCTACGGCAACGACGAAGGCACCGAGCGGATCTTCCCCTACGACATCCTGCCGCGCATCATCACCGGCGCCGAGTGGAGCGTCGTCGAGCGCGGCCTGGCGCAGCGGCTCCTCGCCCTCAACCTGTTCCTGAAGGACATCTACCACGAGGGCAAGATCCTCGCGGAGGGGATCGTGCCGCGCGAGCTGGTCTACAGCTGCCCGCACTACCGCCGCGAGATGTGCGGCGTCCGCGTCCGCCGCGACACCTACGTCTCGGTCGCCGGGACCGATCTGGTCCGCGTCGAGGACGGCGGCTTCGCCGTGCTCGAGGACAACCTGCGCGTCCCGAGCGGCGTGTCCTACATGCTGGCCAACCGGCAGGTGATGAAGCGGGTCTTCCCCGGCCTGTTCTCGCGCTACCGGGTGCGGCCGATCGACCACTACGGCCAGCAGCTGCTCGGCACGCTGCGGGCGCTGGCGCCACGCCCGAACGATCCGACCATCGTCGTGCTGACGCCCGGGCGTCCACAACTCCGCCTACTTCGAGCACACCTTCCTGGCCCGGCAGATGGGCGTCGAGCTGGTCGAGGGCCGCGACCTCTTCGTGCACGACAACGTCGTCTACATGCGGACCACCGGCGGCCCGCGGCGGGTCGACGTGATCTATCGCCGCGTCGACGACGACTTCCTCGATCCGCTGGCCTTCCGGCGCGACTCGCAGCTCGGCGTGGCCGGACTGTTCAACGCCTACCGGGCCGGCAACGTGTCGCTGGCCAACGCCGTCGGCACCGGCGTCGCCGACGACAAGGCGGTCTACGCCTACGTGCCGCAGATGATCAAGTTCTACCTGCAGCAGGACGCCATCCTGCCCAACATCGAGACCTTCCTGCTGCACGACGACGACCCAGCGCCAGCACGTCCTGGAGAACCTCGAGCGGCTGGTGGTGAAGGCGGTCGGCGAATCGGGCGGCTACGGCATGCTGATCGGGCCGCACAGCACCAAGGCCGAGCGGGCCGAGTTCCGCGAGCGCATCGAGGCCAACCCGCGCAACTACATCGCCCAGCCGACGCTGGCGCTGTCCCGCGTGCCGTGCCTGTTCGACGACGGCGTCCAGGGGCGGCACGTCGACCTGCGCCCCTACGTGCTGTTCAGCGGCACGGCGACCTGCGTGCCGGGCGGCCTGACGCGCGTCGCGCTGCGGCGCGGCTCGCTGGTCGTCAACTCGTCGCAGGGCGGCGGCAGCAAAGACACCTGGGTGCTCGAGTAGCGCCGGTGCAGGAGACGAGCCGCATGCTGTCACGCGTCGCCGACGCCTTCTACTGGACGGGGCGCTACCTGGAGCGGGCCGAGCACACGGCCCGCCTGGTCGACGTCAACACCTACCTGTCGCTCGACAGCACGCCGGAGTCGTCGGGCCGGCACTGGCACCGCGTCTTCGACAGCCTGCAGGTGACGATGGCCGACGGCGGCACCAGCGACGTCGTCGCGCTGGTCCACCAGCTCGCCCTCGATCGCGGCAACAAGGACTCGATCGCCTCGGGCATCCACTCCGCCCGGGAGAACCTGCGGCAGATCCGCGAGCAGATCAGCGTCGATCTGTGGGAGCGGATCAACCGGCTGTACTGGACGGTGCGCCGCACCGCCGAGGACGCCAGCTGGCAGGACCAGCCGCACCAGTTCCTGCGCGGCGTGATCGAGGACTGCCACCAGTTCATCGGGCTGACGACGGCGACGATGAACCGCGGCGAGGGCTACTACTTCCTCGAGCTGGGGCGCTTCCTCGAGCGGGCCATCACCTATTCGGCCTTGCTCGACAGCCACGTCCGGGCCTTTCCCGATCTGCGGCCCGGCGAGGTCGCGCCGGAGCTGGTGGCCGAATGGACCGCTCTGCTGCGCTCGTGCACCGCGCTCGAGGCCTACACCCGCCGCTTCACCGCCCGCATCGACGCCCGGCGCATCGCCGACTTCCTGCTCCTCGACCCCGAGTTCCCCCGCTCCATCCGCTTCGCCGTCGAACAGGTCGAAGCGGCGCTGCGCGGCATCACCCGCCTGTCCGGGCGCGAGAACGCCGGCCGGCCCGAGCGGCTGGCCGGCCGCCTGCGGGCGTCACTCCATTACGCGCAGCTCGACGAGCTCGTCGACGACAGCCTGCAGATGTTCCTGACCGGTATCAGCGGTCAGTGCGGAGAGATTCATGCTGCGACATACCGGACCTTCATCGGGTATCACCTCGACGCGGCCCTCGTCTGACGTCATGCAGTACACCGTCCGCCACCTGACCCGCTTCACCTACGACAACCCGATCAGCGAGAGCGTGATGGAGGTGCGGATGCAGCCGCGCACCGAGCAGCACCAGCGCTGCCTCGGCTTCGAGCTGACGACGACGCCGCGGGCGACGATCACCGCCTACCGCGATCCGCTCAACAACATCGTCCATCACTTCGACATTCCCGGCCGGCACGGCCAGCTGACCATCGTCGCCGAGGCGATCGTCGAGTTCGTCGGCACGCCCAACCTGCCCGAGGCGCTGCCGATCGACGCCTGGGACGACGTGGCGGCGCTCGGGCGGTCGCACGTGCACTGGGACGTCCTGCAGCACAGCGTGCTGGCCCGCGAGACGCCGCGGCTCAAGGCCTTCGCCGCCGACGCTGTCGAACGGCCACCGCCGCGATCCGCTATCGGAGGTGCTGGCGATCAACGAGGCGATCCACCGTCGCTTCACCTACCGTCAGCAGGTCACCGGCGTCGACTCGCCGATCGACGACGCGCTCGAGAGCGGCGAGGGCGTGTGCCAGGACTTCGCCCACGTGATGCTGGCCTGCGTCCGCCGCCTCGGCATCCCGGCGCGCTACGTCAGCGGCTACCTGTTCCACGGCTCGGGCGACAAATCGGTCGACGGCGCCACCCACGCGTGGATCGAAGCGTTCCTGCCGACGCTCGGCTGGGTCGGCTTCGATCCGACCAACAACGTCGTCGCCGGCACGCGACACATCCGCGTCGCCATCGGCCGCGACTACGCCGACGTGCCGCCGACCAAGGGCGTCTTCCGCGGCCGCTCGGCCAACGAGCTGGCCGTCGCCGTCCAGGTATCGCAGGCGGACACGGCCACGCTCGACGCGCGAGCTGATGCCGGTGATGACCTGGACGACGCCGGAAGCCGAAGGTCCGCCGGACTGGGACCTCGAGCAGTCGCAGCAGCAGCAGCAGCAGCAGTAGAGCAGCGTCCGAGCGGGCGACGTGCGGCTTCGCCGCACTTTTCCGCTCCTCGAGCTGCTCGCGCTGCTGCTGGATTGCTGGTCTGGCGCCGCGCTCTCACGCGCGGCGCGGCCGCCCTTCGACGTGCGGACGCTGTTCGCGGCGCTTGGTCGCGCCGCGGCGTCCGCCCGGGGCGGCGGCGAAGGCGAACGGCGAGCCGGCGAGCCGCTGAGACACGCGGCGTAGGCCGCCCCGAACAGTGCGTACGGCTTCGCGGCACTACTCCACTCCTCGAGCTGCTCGCGCTGCGGCTGGATGGCTGGTCTGGCGCCGCGCTCTCGCGCGCGGCGCGGCCGCCCTTCGACGTGCGGACGCTGTTCGCGGCGCTTGGTCGCGCCGCGGCGTCCGCCCGGGGCGGCGGCGAAGGCGAACGGCGAGCCGGCGAGCCGCTGAGACACGCGGCGTAGGCCGCCCCGAACAGTCGTACGGCTTCGCGGCACTACTCCACTCCTCGAGCTGCTCGCGCTGCGGCTGGATGGCTGGTCTGGCGCCGCGCTCTCACGCGCGGCGCGGCCGCCCTTCGACGTGCGGACGCTGTTCGCGGCGCTTGGTCGCGCCGCGGCGTCCGCCCGGGCGGCGGCGAAGGCGAACGGCGAGCCGGCGAGCCGCTCGACACGCGGCGTAGGCCGCCCCGAACAGTCGTACGGCTTCGCGGCACTACTCCACTCCTCGAGCTGCTCGCGCTGCGGCTGGATGGCTGGTCTGGCGCCGCGCTCTCGCGCGCGGCGCGGCCGCCCTTCGACGTGCGGACGCTGTTCGCGGCGCTTGGTCGCGCCGCGGCGTCCGCCCGGGCGGCGGCGAAGGCGAACGGCGAGCCGGCGAGCCGCTGAGACACGCGGCGTAGGCCGCCCCGAGCAGTCGTACGGCTTCGCGGCACTACTCCACTCCTCGAGCTGCTGCTCGCGCTGCGGCTGGATGGCTTGGTCTGGCGCCGCGCTCTCACGCGCGGCGCGGCCGCCCTTCGACGTGCCGACCGGAAGGGATCGCCGCCGTGACGGGCACAGGCCACCCGGTGACGGCGAGCTGGTGGCCCCAGACAGCCGGTCTGCGTCGATCTCTGGGAGGCTGACACGGTCTTCGTCGGGCGCCTCGTCAGCATCGAGCCGGACCCGATGTCGCAGCCGAACGGCGATGGGCGGCTAGCGGAAGTCGCGCGACGGCACCGGCGGCATCGCCTCGGCGGACTCCCCCACCGCCGGCCCGCCGCCGACGGCGTAGAGCCGCTCGGCGCGCACCGACGTCACCCCGTCCTGCTGCTGCAGGACCCCCTCGATCAGCAGGAACGGCGCCTCGATCACCGACATCCGGTGCGAGTCGTAGACGTCCGGCCGGACGATCACGTTGGCGATGCCGGTCTCGTCCTCGACGGTGAGGAACACGAATCCCTTGGCCGTGCCCGGCCGCTGCCGCGTGATGACCGCGCCGGCCACGCGGACCCGCCGCCCGGCTCGCGCTCTGGGCAGGTCGGTGGCCCGCAACACGCCGCGCAGTGCCATCTCGGCGCGGCGGTAGGTCATCGGATGCGGGCCGATGGTGAGGCCGGTGCCGTCGTAGTCGGCCACCACGCGCTCGAGCGGCGTCAGCGGCAGCAGCGGCCCGCGCGCCGCCGGCCCCGGCAACGCGGCCGACCCGCAACGAGGCCGCCCGGCAACGAGACCGGCTGTCAGCGACGCCGGCGTCGGCGCCACGCCGTCGCCAGGAACGACACGGCCCTCGGCCACGCGCGTCGCCGGTACCGACACCGGCGCTGGCCGAAGCGACCGTCCCCGCGCTGGCGGAGGCTCGGCCTCGACCGGGTGCGACTCGTCGAACAGCGCGCCGGACGGACGGATCGCCCGGGCCACCTGCCACAGCGCTTCGCGCCGATCGTGGCCGAAGGCGTTCAGGGCGCCGATCGAGGCGAGCGTCGTCAGTTCGTCCGCGCGGATGCCCGTGACCGCGATGAGGTGCTCGATCGACGCGAACCTGCCTTCGCCTGTCTCCGCCGACGCGGCTTCGGCAGGCAAGCCTGCCGTGGGCGCCGACCGCCGAAACGGATGCGCGCAGAGGTTGCAGAACCAGGCGTCGGCGCCCTGCTCGCGCTCGATCATCCGCTCGTCATCGCTGCCGCACTTCGGGCAGCGGAGCACAGCGGGGCTACCCGTCGACGCGGCCATCGCGAGTCCCGGCCGCGAAGGTGGGCCCGACGCCAGGCGCTGCCCCACTTCCGCCCGCAGCCCGTCGACGTAGCGCAGGCCGATGCGAATCGCGCCGTCGTCCTCGACGACGCAGTCCCACTGCGACGCCTGGACGTCGATCGGCCGGAAGCGCACGCCACGGCGCTGCGCGTCCTTCACCAGCGTCGCCGGATGGTAGAAGCCCATCGGCTGGTTGTTGAGCAGCGCAGCGTAGAACGCGCTCGGGAAGTAGACCTTCAGATAGGCGCTGGCATAGACGATCAGCGCGAAGCTGGCGGCGTGCGACTCGGGGAAGCCGTAGAGCGCGAACGACGAGATGGCCAGGATGATGGCGTCGGCAGTGGCGCCGGTGATGCCGTTGCCGGCCATGCCTTCGCGCAGGCGGACCTCGATCGCCTGCATCCGCGCCTCGGAGCGCTTGAAGCCCATCGCCCGGCGCAGATCCTCGGCTTCGCCGCCGGTGAAGTTGGCGACGACCATCGCGATCCGCAGGAGCTGCTCCTGGAACAGCGGCACGCCGAGGGTGCGCTTCAGCACCGGCTCGAGCGACGGGTGCGGATAGGTGATCGCCTCGCGGCCGGCCCGCCGGTTCAGGTACGGGTGGACCATCTGGCCGACGATCGGTCCGGGCCGGATGATGGCGACCTCGACGACCAGATCGTAGAAGCACGTCGGCTTGAGCCGCGGCAGCGTCGCCATCTGCGCCCGCGACTCGACCTGGAAGAGGCCGATCGTGTCGGCGGCCTGCAGCAGGCGGTAGATCTCGGGATCGTCGGGCGGCAGGTGCGCGAGATCGACCGGCGGGGTCGTCGATCGGTTGACGATGGCCAGCGCGTCCTGCAGCGTCGCCATCATGCCGAGGCCGAGCAGGTCGACCTTGACCAGGCCGAGATCGGCGCAGTCGTCCTTGTCCCACTGCACGACGACGCGGCCCGGCATCGACGCCGGCTCGAGCGGCACCACTTCGTCGAGGCGGCCCTGGCAGATCACCATGCCGCCCGAGTGCTGGCCGAGGTGTCGCGGCAGATCCTGGATCCGCGCCCACAGCTCGACGAAGTGGCGGAAGCGCGCGTCGCCCGGATCGAGGCCGACGTCGCGCAGGTTTCGGGCGATCGTCTCGTTCGGATCGCGCCACTCGAACTGGTTCATCACCTTGGCCAGGCGATCGATGTCGGCGGTGTCGATGCCGAGGGACTTGCCGACCTCGCGGGCCGCGCTGCGACCGCGATAGGTAATGACGTTGGCCGTCATCGCCGCCCCGCGCGCGCCGTAGCGCCGGTAGACGTACTGGATCACCTGCTCGCGCCGATCGCCGCTCGGCAGATCCAAGTCGATGTCCGGCCATTCACCACGCTGTTCCGACAGGAAGCGCTCGAAGAGCAGCTCCATGCCGACCGGATCGACGGCGGTGATGCCGAGGCTGTAGCAGACCGCGCTGTTGGCGGCCGAGCCGCGCCCCTGGACGAGGATGTCGTGCTGGCGGCAGAAGTTGACCAGGTCCCAGACGATCAGGAAGTAGCCGGCCAGTTCGAGCTTCTCGATCAGGTCGAGCTCGCGGGCGATCTGGGCCCGGGCGCGATCGTGGTACGGCCGGTAGCGCTCGCGCGCCCCGACGTCGGTGACCTTGCGCAGGAACGACGCCTGCGTCTCCCCCACCGGCACCGGATAGTCCGGGAAGCGGTAGCCGAGATTGGCCATCGTGTAGTCGAGGCGATCGGCCAGCTCGCCCGACGCCGCCACGGCGTCCGGTCGATCGGCGAAGAGCTGCGCCATCTGCGCCGGCGACTTCAGATAGCGCTCGGCGTTGCAGGCGAGGCGCTGCCCCGCGCGATGGACATCGGTCTTGTGGCGGATGCAGGTGAGGACGTCGAACAGCGGGCGCTCCTCCGGCGCGGCGAAGCGGACGCCGTTGGTCGCGAGGAGTGGCACGTGGTAGGCCGAGGCCAGCGTGACCAGCGCCTGGTTGTCGGCCTCTTCGTCTCGCTGCAGGTGCCGCTGCAACTCGACGTAGAGGCGATCGCGGCCGAACACCCCGACCAGGCGATCGAGCAGCCCGCCGACGCCGTGCCGCGCCGTCGCGCTGCCCAGCACGGCCCGTCCGACCAGCGCGATCAGCCCGCCGGTCGTGCCGTCGAGATCCTCGAGGCGGAGGGCGCCACCCGTCGCCGTGACCTCGCCCTTGGGCACGTCCGCCTTCATGCGCGTGATCAGGCGGCACAGGTTGCGGTAGCCGTCACGCGACGCGACCAGCACCGGCAGCCGCCACAGGCTCGGCGGGTGCGGGCTGTACGCCTGCTGCTGCGTGCGGATGGTCAGCTCGGCGCCGACGAGCGCCTTCAGCCCGGCCTTTCGAGCGGCCATGTGCAGCCGCGGCGCCCCGTACAGACCGTCCCGGTCGAGCACCGCGATGGCCGGATAGCCGAGCGCGGCGGCCCGCGCGACCAGCGCTTCCGGCGTGGACGCCGCTTCCAGGAACGAGAACGCGGACGCGGCATGCAGTTCGACGTACACGAATATAGTTTCGCTTTATTTTCGCCATTACGATCAACCGCAAGATGTGGGGGTCTGACACTTCGGGTTCTCACAGTTCGGGATCCGACCAAGCTGTGACCCTCCTGTCGTATAAGGGGGCATGCCCACACGTCGCGACTTTCTCGCCGGCACCGTAGGTGTCGTCGGCGCCTCCGCCCTGCCCGTCTCCGCCGCTCCCCTGCTCCAGACGTCGTCCGCGCCGGGCCGTGTCGTCGGCGCCAACGATCGCGTCCGCGTCGGCGTGATTGGCCTCGGCCGCCAAGGCACCGGCGTGATGCGCGGACATCAACGCCTCGCCGACGTCGAGATCGCCGCGGTCTGCGACGTCCATGCGACCAACCTGGCCAAGGCCGCCGAGTTGGCCCCCGCCGCCGCCACACACACCGACTTCCGCCGCATCATCGACGACAAGACGATCGACGCCGTCGTCATCGGCACGCCCGATCACTGGCACGCGCTGATGACGGTGCTCGCCTGTCAGGCCGGCAAGGACGTCTACGTCGAGAAGCCGACGTCGGTGGCCATCGCCGAAGGCCGCGTGATGGTCCAGGCCGCGCGCAAGTACCAGCGCATCGTCCAGGTCGGCACGCAGCAACGCTCGCAGCCGCACTTCCAGAAGGCCGCCGAGATCGTGCAGAGCGGAGCCCTCGGCGACGTCACGCTCGTCCGCTGCTGGAACGCCGGCAACCAGAACGGGATCGGCAGCCCGTCCGACAGCGCGCCGCCCGCCGGGCTCGACTGGGACATGTGGCTCGGGCCGGCCAAGAAGGTCGCCTTCAACCCGAACCGCTTCGGCGTCGTGCCCGACGCCTTCTCGCACTTCCGCTGGTTCTGGGACTACGCCGGCGGCATGATGACCGACTGGGGCGTGCACCTGATCGACATCGTGCAGATGGCGATGAACGTGGATGCGCCGCTCGAGGTGTCGGCGATCGGCGGCAAGTACCATTTGACCGACAACCGCGAGACGCCCGACACGATCGTCGCGACCTACCGCTACCCGGATTTCGTGATGACCTACGAGAACCGGGTCTGCAACGGCATGCCGATCAACGGCCGCTACTATGGCATCGAGTTCCTCGGCACGCAGGCGACGCTGTTCGTCGATCGCGAGCGCTACGAGCTGCGCCCCGAGCCGAAGCCGGGCACCCGGGTGCAGGACATCGTCCCCGTCCCGCCGACGACCGTGAACGCCACCGCGCCCGACGCACACCCTTCGCACCAGCGCAACTTCATCGACTGCGTGAAGTCGCGCCAGGCCCCGATCTGCGACATCGAGATCGGTCACCGCTCGTCGTCGACGGCGATCCTCGGCAACATGGCGCTGCGATCGGGCCAGACCGTGGTCTGGGACGCCAAGGCCGAGAAGGTGACCAACGGCAACGACAAGGCGCAGGCGCTGGTCACGCGCGCCTATCGGGCGCCGTGGAAGCTGACCGTCTGACGGTCAGCGAGCGGCCGGCGTGCCGAGCGCGAACACCACGTTGACGCCAAAGGTGATCGCCTCGGTGCCCGGCTCGATCGTGTCGGCCCCGCCGCGCGACAGCTGCGCGACGTTGGACATCGGGTTGCCGAACGCGACGGCCTCGGCGACGCACAGCGCCTCGCCGAGCGGCTGCTTCGCCAGCGCCGCCAGCGTCTCCGCCTTGGCGTGCGCGCTCGCGAAGGCCAGATCCAGGCCGCGCTTCTGCGCCGTGCCGGGATCGGCGACGTAGAACGAGAGCCGATTCGCCTCGTTGGCACCGGCGGTGATCGCCGCTTCAATCAGCTCGCCCACCGCGGCCGAACTCTCCCGCGTCACCGTCACCCGATTGGCGACGCGATAGCCCCGGGCCGGCGTGCCATCCGGATTGCGCGACGAGATGTCGAGATCCGAGGTCTGCAGTTCCTTCGCCTGCACGCCCTTGGCCTTCAGCGCCGCCAACACGGCCTCCACCTTCCTGGCATTGGCGCGAAACGCCTCCGAGACGTTGGCGTGCAGCGTCTCGACGCCGACCGAGAACGACACCCGATCGGGTGGCAACCTGACGGTCGCCGATCCCGCGACCCGGACGTGGCGCCCGCTCGGCGAGGGACAGTCCTGCGCACGCGCGGGCGTCGCCCACACGACGCCGGCGAGGATCAGCAGCGACGCGGTGCTGTGGTGAGACATGCGATGATCGTAACCTGCCCATGGGCGGCCCTGCGATGCCTCAACGCCTCTTCGTCTACGGCACGCTCGCGCCAGGCCGGCCCAACGCGCACATCCTCGCGGACGTGCCAGGACAGTGAGCCATGCGTGTCCGGACCATCGCCGACCCCGTCGTGCTCTGCGATCTCAGTGGGCGGCTGTCCCGGCTGACGCCCGACACGTCGCGCCGCTGGGGCACGCTCACCGCGCACGAGATGTTGTGCCATCTCGGCGACGCGACGGCGATGGTGCTCCGCCATCGCCCACGCGTCGTCCCGGTCGACGGCCGGGGCGGCCGATGCGCAAGGTGATCGGGCTCTGGTCGCCGCTGCCCTGGCCGCACGGCCTCCGCACCAGCCCACACTACAACCCGCATACGCTCGGCACCCGTCCGTCCGACTTCGATCGCGACCGCGCGCGCGTCATCGACGGCCTGGCGCACCTCGCGACGGCGTCGCCCGACGCGCCGCTCGAGCCCGCGCACGGCTTCTTCGGGGCCATGTCGATCCGCGACTGGCAGCGGTGGGCCTGGAAGCACACCGAGCACCACCTGCGGCAGTTCGGCGCCTGACCGCCGCGCTGTCTGCCGCCCGGCCGGGCTACACTGCGGCATGCTTCGTGACCGTCGGTCCTGGGTGGGATGCATCGTGACGCTCGGCCTCGCCGCCGTGACGGTCGCGGGAGACAGGTTGGCCGCGCAAGCGCTGACGCCGCCCAAGCTGATCGCCGATCTCCTGGTAGGTCAACCCGAGTGGCGCCTGCTCGACCCCACGACCGACCTGGTCGGCGACGCCACGATCCAGCAGCTCGTCGCGCTCGATCGCTGGCCGCCCTGGATCGCGCTCGACTTCGATCGGGACGGCCGTGACGACGCCGCCGCCGTGGTCGTGCGGCGCGGCGCCACGGGCGCGACGGAGTTCACGGTCGTCGTCGTCCACGGCGCGGCGCCGGGCCGGGCCGCGCTGGTCGTGCCGTTCTCGCCGCAGCGGATCTTCGGCGTCTCCGAGGGCATCAAGGACGACACGGTCATGCCGCTCCGGTGTGCCGACTGCGACGCGAACGTCTGGTATCGCTGGAATGGCCGCGCCTACGAGCCGTGGCTGCACACCGTCGGCGAATCGGTCCGCATCAGCGGCGAGACCGGCGGGCGCTTGACGCTCTTCGAGAGCCCGCGCCCCGATGCCGGCCGCACCGGCGACGTCCCCCTGTGCTCCCGGGCCCAGATCCAGGAGGTCGGCGGCGAAGAGAACCGCCGCTGGTATCGCGTGGAAGTGGTCGCGCCGGCGTTCCCGCGCGGCTGGGTGCCGCAACAGCTCGTCCGCGAAGGCGAAGAGTGCGGCGGCTGAGGCACCGACGCGTTGGCCTGGATCGAGCCTCTCAGGCGATCATCTCAGGCCGGCGAACAGGTCGGCTTCGCGTTCCCGGCCGCCGTTGACGGTGCTGAGGACGCGGTAGTACGACTGCACGCCCCACAGCGCCTGGTGCAGCTCGGGCGACAGATCGCGGAGGGTGGCGAAGATGCCCATCTGCGTGGCGTGACAGGACACGGCGCGCCACACGGTCTCCCACACGGCCCGGGTATCGATGACCGTCGTGATCGACCAGTCCGGCCACGGCACCGCCTGCCGCTCGACGCCGTCGACCTTCGAGATCAGCCGTTTCAGCGCGTGTTGGTAGGCCGCCCACGTCGAGGCCGGCCAGGCGATGTAGTACAGCTTGGCGACGCGATGCGGCGTGTCGCCGTCGCCGGACCGGAACGACGGATCGGCGGCCACGGCCACCGCGGCTGTGGCGAACTGACTGATCGCGATGTGATCGGGATGCCCGTAGGCGCCGTCGTGACCGAAGGTCAGCACGACGTCCGGACGCACCCGCCGCAGGTGGTGGACGATCCGCGCGATCGCGTCCGGCGGATCGGCGCGATCGAGCTCCTGATCGCGATAGTCGAGGAAGGCGAGGTCGCCAATCCCCAAGACCGCGGCGGCGGCGCGCAGCTCGCTTTCACGCAGGCGGGCCAGCGCCTCGGGCCCGGGATGCCCGGGCGAGCCGCGCAGGTGCTCGCCGCAGCGTCCCGCCTCGCCCCGTGTCGCCATCACCAGCGACGTGTCGACGCCGGCTGCTGCATAGGTCGCCAGCGTGCCGCCGAACCCGAGCGACTCGTCGTCGGGATGGGCCAGGACGGCCATCAGCCGCAGCGCCATCAGATCGTGCCCTTCGCGCGCAGGTCGGCGAGCGCGGCCGCGCCGATCCCGAGCAGGTCGCGGTAGACCTCGTCGTTGTGCGCGCCAAGCGGCGGGCCCGGCCAGTCCGTGCCGCCGGGCGTGTCGACGAGCCGCGGCGCCAGCGCCGGCAGGGTCACCGTCTTGCCGGTCGCGACGACCACCTCCTCGAACAAGCCGCGCGCCTGGAAGTGTGGATCGGCGACCTGGTCGGCCACGGAGTAGATCGGTCCGGCCGGAACGCCGGCGGCTTCCAGCGCGGCGAGCACCGCGGCGAACGGCCGCGCGGTGGTCCACGCCTCGATTGCCGCATCGATCTCGGCTTCGTGCGTGACGCGCCCGTCGTTGCGCGCCACCCGCGGATCCTCGGCCAGATCGGCGCGGTCGACGACGCGCATCAGCCGCTTGAAGATGCTGTCGCCGTTGCCGCCGATGATGATGTACGTGCCGTCGCCGCACGGATAGGTGCTGCTCGGCACGATGCCCGACACCTTCGAGCCGTGCCGCTCGCGGACGATGCCGGCGCTGGCGAACTCCGGCACCATCGACTCCATCAGGTTGAAAATGCCCTCGACGATGGCGACGTCCACGACCTGGCCGGCGCCGCCGTTGACGTCCCGGTGATAGACCGCGGTGAGGATGCCGAGCGCGGCGTGCAGGCCGGCGATGCTGTCGCCGAGACTCAGGTTGGCGCGCGCCGGCGGACGATCGGGGAACCCGGTCACGTAGCGCAAGCCACCGTAGCCTTCGGCCACCGATGCATAGCCCGGCTTCGGCGCATACGGTCCGGTCTGGCCGTAGCCGGAGACGCGCGCCAGGATCGTGCGCGGGTTCAGCTTCGCGATATCGTCGGGGCCCATCCCCCACTCTTCCATCCGGCCGGGACGGAAGTTCTCGATCACGACGTCGCTGCGGGCGATCAGCCGCCGCACCAAATCCCGACCGGCATCCTGTCGGAGGTCGGCGGTGATCGACTTCTTGTTGCGCCCGAGGATGTACCACCAGAGCGAGGTGCCGTCCTCGATGTGGCGCCACGTCCGCAGCGGATCGCCGCCGCCGGGTGGCTCGACTTTGATCACCTCGGCGCCGAACCAGGCGAGGAGCGCGCCGCAGAACGGTCCGGCCAGCACCTGGCCCAGCTCGAGGACGCGGAGACCGTGCAGCGGACGCGGCGGGACGGCGGTGGACTCGGGCATCGACGCCCGGAGAATACTCCACCGCCACCCGCGCCGGGCCCGGCCGGCGACGCTACTGCGCCACCGGCTCGGCCAGGTGCGTCCGCTCGAGCGCCTTCGGGCTGGCCAGGAACAGCGCGCCCGCCTGCCGTGACAGCGGATCCGGGAAGATCTCCTCGTCCCCGGCCTCGAGGCCGTCGAGGATGGCCGCGGCGGCCGCGGCCGGCGTCGCCTTCTCCATGTCGATGACCTTGGCCATGTCGGTGTCGATCGGCCCCGGGTAGATGCCGGCGACGTAGGTTCCCTGCCCCTGCAGCGCCGCCCGCGTCGCCTGCGTCAGCGAGTGCAGCGCCGCCTTCGAGGCGCTGTAAGACGGCAGGATGTCGAAGGCAACCAGGCCGGTGACCGAGCTCACGTTGGCGAGGGTGCCGCCGCCGTTCTTCGCCAGGATGGAGGCGAACGCCTGAGCGTCACGTCCAGCTGGACGGGCACGACGCGGCCGCCGCTCGATGCGACGAGCTCGGCGAGGGTGTCGAGGCGACGGGCACCGGCGTAGACCTTGGCGGCCCCGACGCCAGCAGGGCGTCGACGACGGCTCGGCCGATACCGCGGTTGGCGCCGGTGACGAAGGCGATGGCGCCGGGGGTGAGGAACGACATGATGGGCTCCCTTCAACGATTCAAACAAGACAGACCGGTCGGTCTGGTTGCGGCTCGTTGAAAGTAGACCGATCGGCTGCTCGGCTGATCCGGGTTGTCGTCCTAGGCGGCGGCGAGCCGCTTGAGCAGCGGCAGGTCCGACAGCATGCGCCCGGCGCCCATCACCACCGACGTGAGCGGCTCTTCGGCGACGGTGACGGGCAGCTGCGTGTCTTCGCGGAGGCGCTTGTCGAGGTTGCGGAGCAGCGCGCCGCCGCCGGTGATCATGACGCCGCGGTCGTAGATGTCGGCCGACAGTTCCGGCGGAATGCGCTCGAGCACGTCGCGGACGGCGTGGATCAGGATGTCGATGATGCCGCGCAGCGCGTCGCGCACTTCCCCGTCGCTGATGGTCACGCTCTTGGGGATGCCCTCGGAGATGTGACGACCGCGCACTTCCATGGTCATCCGCTCGTCGAGCGGCGCCGCCGACCCGATCTCGATCTTGATCTGCTCGGCGGTGCGGTCGCCGATGAGCAGGCCGTGCACCTTGCGCATGTGGTCGATGATCGCCTCGTCCATCTCGTTGCCGGCGACCCGCACCGACTTGCTGTAGACGACGCCAGCCATCGAGATGACGGCGATGTCGGTGGTGCCGCCGCCGATGTCCACGATCATGTTGCCGGTCGGCTCGGTGATCGGCAGCCCGGCGCCGATCGCCGCGGCGACCGGCTCGTCGACCAGGTAGACCTCGCTGGCCTTGGCGCGCAGCGTGCTCTCCTGCACGGCGCGGCGCTCGACCTGCGTGATTTCGGCCGGCACGCCGATGACGACGCGCGGGCGGACCCACATGCTGCGCGGGCTGGCGCGCTTGATGAAGTCGGTGAGCATCCGCTCGGCCGCGTCGAAGTCGGCGATGACCCCGTCGCGGAGCGGCTTGATGGCCACCATGTTCTGGGGGGTGCGGCCGAGCATCTCCTTGGCGCTGCGGCCGACCGCCTCGATGCGACCGTGCTGGCGTGTTGTAGGCCACCACCGACGGCTCGTTCAGGACGATGCCCCGACCGGGAGCGAAGACGCAGGTGTTGGCCGTGCCGAGGTCGATGGCAAGGTCGGAGTTGAACCGGGCGAAGTTGGGCAGCATGGCCATAGGGTCGTGGATGTGGACAGGGGTCTGTTGTGACTTCAATCGGCACATCTGCCAGTCCCTGCACTGCCCTGCAGAAGCTGAGACACTTTGGCCCGGAAAATACGGATTTCGTGGGTGTCGCCGCCGGTCAGGCCGAGCCGGGCTGGCCCGAACCGTGCACCCCGCGCGCCGTCCCATCGACGGCCCGGAGGAGGTGTTCCAGGGCTCCGCCGAGCATGGTCGAGACGGCCGGATCGTGCCAGGATCGCCTCGACCGTCTTCTGGGCCGGCGTGAGCGGCAGGCGGACGACCGCCACCGGCAGGCCCGGCACGTCCGGACCGCTGACCAGCCAGTCGAGCGCGTTCTTCAGCGGCGCCGGGGACGCCGATGGGCGTACTCCGGGCTGCAGATGATCAGGGCATCGGCCGCGGCCACGGCGCGGCGCCAGACGGCGACCGGTGGGGGCGGCACCGCACCGTCGCCGTCGAGGTCGGGGTTGAAGGCCGGCAGCGCGGCCAGCCCGCCGAAACGGGTGACGCGGACGTGCGCCGGCGCGAGCGCCGCCACGGCGTCGAGCACGGCGCCGTTCGCCGAGACGGCGCGCAGGCTGCCCGACACGGTCAGGAGGTGCACCGCGCGACGTACACCGGCATCGGCCGCGAGCCCGTCTTCGAGAGTCACGTCGGGCGTCAGGTTACACTCTCGGCGTGGACCAGGTGGCCATCCTCGTGACCGCGCCCACCGGGCCCGGGCGTGCTGCACCAGCTGACCGGCGTGATCGCGCGGCACCACGGCGACATCACCAGCGTCGAGATCCTCAGCGACTGGGAGGGCCTCAGCCGGACCTACCTCGAGATCGCCGCCGACGACACGGTCTCGCTCGTCACCGCGCTGCGCGGCCTCGACATCGTCCGCGCCATCGAGGTCGCGGCGACGCTCAAGCGGATCTACGGCAAGCGGATCATCATCATGGGCGGCGGCGCCCAGGTCGGCCAGGTCGCCATCGGCGCCATCTCGGAGGCCGACCGCCACAACATCCGCGGCGAGAAGATCTCCGTCGACACCATCCCGCTGGTCGGCGAACAGGCGCTCGCGGAAGCGGTCCGCGCCGTCGCGCGCCTCCCCCGCGCCCGCGCGCTGGTGCTGGCCGGATCGCTGATGGGCGGCGAGATCGAAGCCGCGGTGCGCGAGGTGCGCGCGCAGGGCTTGCTCGTCATCAGCCTGAACATGGCCGGCAGCGTGCCGGACGCCGCCGATCTCGTCGTCACCGACCCGGTCCAGGCCGGGGTGATGGCGGTGATGGCGGTCGCCGAGACGGCGCGCTTCACCGTCGAACGCCTCAAGCGGCGCGTGTTCTAACGCCCCCGCCGCCGAATCGCCCCGACGCCCGCACGCCGGCCGGCGTCAGTCCTCTCCCGCACTCGAGGAATCATCGTCGGCGACGTGCGCGTCCAGCACCGCCTTCAAGGCTCGCGCCTCGTCGACGAAGCGGGCGGTCGGGACGGTCGGCGCCAGCCGCAGCGCCGGCGGCGCCAGCGTGGCGACGTAGAGCTCGGGGAAGACGCGATCCTGCGTCTCGTAGTGATGGACGCCGTAGAGGCCGAGGCCGGCGACGAACAGCGACGCCATGACCGCGGCCAGCGTCTTCGGCCGCCCCGGCAGGAGTCGGCCGATGTGCCCGCCGACGGCGCTCCAGCCGATGGCGCTGACGACGAGGGGGCCGATGCGGCTCGGCCACGACCAGCCGGAGGCGAACGCCGCGACCGGGAGCACGAACGCCGCCGCGCCCATGCCGAGCGTCGCCAGCAAGGCGATCCGCGCATGGCTCCAGAAGTCGAACCGGTGGCGAATCAGCTTCGACCCGACCGACCAGAAGGCGGCCCAGATGGCCACCGCGATCGGTCCGCCGATGAGGACGGGCAGGTAGTCGGTGGCGCGTCCGCCCGGATCGGCGTGCAGCCACAGCTCGGCGGCGTTCCAGGCCACGAACGCCAGCGTCAGCAGGGCCACCGTGCGCAGGCTGCCGGACGCTTCCGGCACCCACCGCCGTTCCGGCGCCAGCGCGTCGGCGGCGCGGCGGATGCGCAAGCGCGTGCCGCCGATCTGCACCACGTCGCCGCTGTCGAGGGCGAGGCGCTCCCCCGCCGCGGCGCGCCGCTTCTTCAGCCACACGCCGTTGACCGTCTCGCCGGCGACGACCTGCAGCCGCCCCTCCGACTCGCTCACCGTGGCGTGTCGCGGCGCCACGTAGGGGTCGTCGAGGACGACGTCGCAGGTGATGGCGCGGCCGACGGTGATCGGCCAGCGGCGAATCGGCAGGGCGACGCGGGCACGGCCGTCCCGATCGAGCACTTCGACGATCGCCAGGACCGGCGCCTCGTCGATCGCCGCCGGCGGCAGGGTCGGCGACGGCGGTACCAGCGGAGTCGGCGTCACGGAGCTGTCGGGGTTTTGGTCCACCGGTAGCCCTCCAGGTAGTGCGCGGCCAGCTTGAGCGCGTTGTCGAAGGTGACGCCCTGGGCGTCGAAGCGGCCCTGGACGCCCTGCTGCGGGGCGTCGACGGTGGCGACGAGCAGGCTGAGGTCGAACAGGCCCGTCAGCTTCTTGTAGGCGGAGACGCACAGCACCGCGCGCAGCGGCAGCCCGTCGCGATCGACGTAGCGCTCGTGGCACTGCGGCGCGGTGCGGGCGGCGTCGCCGGGGCCGCCCAGGCCCTCGTTGGCGAAGCTCGCCGTGTAGCGCTGGGCGAAGCGCAGCGTCCCCAGCTTGCCGCCGTCGTAGGCCTCGTGGCGGACGGTCAGGCCGCCGGTCGTCAGCCAGCCCGAGACGAAGACGCGCGTGTCCATCTCGCACTCGGCGTGCTCGAACTCGAGCCCCTTGGTGTCGGCCGGCGTGCTGCGGCCCCAGCAGCGCATGAACGTCTCCTGCGGCAGCGGGATGACGTAGCGCGGATGCCCGGCCTGACGCCACGGCTGGCGCAGAAAGCGGTCGGTGAGCGTCGCCTGGTGCGCCCGCAGCTGCTCGATCAAGGCGGGATAGGCCGGTCCGGTGAGGGGCGGGTTGGCGCGGGCGCGGTGCAGCAGGTCCTCGGCGAACGTGGCGGGCACGAGGAAGCTGACCTGCTCGCCGTCGCGTCGCGCGGCGACGTTGACGCCGATGACGGCGCCCTGGCCATCGAGCGTGGGACCACCGCTGACGCCGGGATTGAGCGAGCCGGAGAAGAAGATCGTCGGGTAGAAGCTGCGCTCGACCAGCCCGTTGTAGGTCCCTTCGATGACGGCGAAGCCGACGTCGAGCGGGTTGCCGAGCGAGTAGATCCGCTCGCCCTGCGCGAGCGGCCGATCGCGCGGGCGGAACGACAGCGTGCCGCGGCCGGCGAGCGGCGCCGGGTCGACCGGCTTGACGATGGCGAGGTCGTGGACGGCGTCGAAGCCGAGCAGCTGCAGCGGTCCCTCGTGGCGCTCCGCGGTGCTGTAGACGAGCCGATAGCGATCCGGCTGGAGGGCCGCCTGGCTGACGACGTGGTAGTTGGTGAGGATGTGCCCCTCGTCGGTGACGAGGAAGCCGGAGCCGACGCTGGCCTGGCTGTCCTGCCCCTTGAGCAGCGTGCGCACCTGCAGGAGCTGGCCCTTGGCCTGCTCGTAGAGGCGCTCGGCCGATGCCGACACCGGCGCGGGCGCCAACGCGGACGGAGGCGTCGGCGCCGGCTCGATGGTTGGCAGCTGCTGGCCGGCCAGGAAGGCGCCCCAGCCCGCCACGAGGACGATCGCTGCCGTGCCGGCGGCGCGAAGGCAGGCGGCGCGGGACCAGGACACGCGCGGATTGTAGCGCGTCGGACGTCGGCGTCGGACGTCGGCGTCGAGCGTCGGCGTCAGTCGATCAGCGCGGCGACGACCCACGCGTCGTGGCCGCGATCCCGCGCCAGTCGCAGCGCGCAGCCCGACTCGAGGACGACGTCCCACTCGTCGTCGTCCCACGCCGTCGCCGGCTCGTCGCTCCACACCGAGGGGTCCGGCTGCCACACGGACGCGTGCGCGACGGCGCGCGGCGGGGCGGCCGGGCGTCGCATCGCCCAACGCCGACGGTTCGACGCGCCACCAGTCGCCGGACGATCGCCAGGGACCGGCCGCCTGCCGCACCGCGCCGAGCCGCGGCAGCCGGCGTGGCTCGATGGGCCGGACGCGAACCGGCCGGCCGCGCTCGAGCTCGACGCGCACCGGCGGCGGCGGCCGGAACCGGCGCAGCGTGAGCCGCGCCGCACCGGGCGGCCGGTCGCGGTCGCCTCGGCGCTCGGCGACGGCGAAGCGGCAGCCGCAGCGCCGGGCCGCCGAACGGCCGCATCCCGATCGCGTCCGCCCCGGTGCGTGTCGAGCACGACCGGGCTCCCGACGCGGCCGTCGCCCATCACCGCCCGCAGCCGGGCCGTCAACGTCGCGATCGCTTCCGGCCGTGGATGCGCCCGCGCCAGCAGCGACGGCTGGAGGATCCGGCCGGGCACCGGCTCGAAGGTCACCGTCACCGCGTCGATCCCGGCCGGCGGCGGATGCGATTCCAGGTCGAGCACGATCAGCGTGCGCAGCACGCGCGGATCGCGCATCGGCATCGGCAGGCCGAGACGCCGCACGTAGAGATCGCGGGTGACCAGCCGCAGGGTCGTCTGCAGCGTGACCGTGCCGAGTCCGTCGTGATCGAGGCGCGCGCACAGCGGATCGATCACCCGCCCGAGGGCGAACGCCAGCGGCTCGATCGCCTCGATCGGCCACTCGAAGGCGCAGGTCGCCTCGAACGGCTGCACCTCGACCGTCGGCACGAGCGGCCGCGCGTCGACGCCGCGCGCCATCGCATGCCAGCTCAGGCCGGCCGCGCCGAGGCGCTCGAACACGTCGGCGGCCGGCAGCGCCGCGAGCGCGCCGAGCGTGGTCAGGCCCCACCGGCGCCAGAGGGCCAACGGCACCTCGGCGCCCGGCGCCGCGGTGCGCGGACGCCGGCGCGTCCCGGCAGCCCCGGAGCGGGGCGGCGATTCGAGCGCCGCGAGCCTGGCGAGCAGCGCGATCGGCAGCGGCGCCACCGCCGCGGCTTCGCCGCCGGCCGGCAGCGCGACCGCCGCCCAGGGCGGCGCCGAGTCGCGGCCGGCCCGAGCGGGCGCCGCCGGTTCGCCCGGGACCGACGCCAGCCGCGCCGCGACGTCGAGGGCCACGAGCAGGGCCGCGGTCCGCGTCGCCGCGATCGCCACCGCCGCCGCTCACGCCGCGATCGGTGGCCTGCTGCCGGCACAAGGCCGCGACCTGCGCCTCCTGCCCGAACAGGCGGGTCAACCCGCGCGCGTCGATCACGACGACGCCGGGGCCGACGATCTCGACGCGCGGGGAAGCGCCGCGGGCGACGGCCACGAGGGCCTCGGTCGCGACCGCGATCGAGGCCGCGGATGGCAGGACGGGCAGGGCCGTCACGGCGGCCACCAGCGCGCAGAACACCGGCCCCTCACATCCGGCGTGCGGTCCGCACCTGCGCGGCCAGCGAGAGCCCGGTCAGACGACGGGCCCGGCGACTCTCCCCCGCCCACGTCGCCGTCGACGCCGAGGCGGACAGTTCGAGCGTGACGCCACGGGCACTGCGCGCCACCGGCACGGGGGCGAGGACGAGGGCGATGGTGTCCCGGCCCTCGACGAACCGCTGCAGTCGCCGCCAGGTGGTGAACGGCAGGCGGGCCAGGTCGACCGGCGCGACGTCGCCGAGGTCGAGGGCGACGACCCCGAACCCGCCCGCTTCGAGCACCAGCCCGAACGCCTTGATCGCCCGATCGAGCAGCACCTGCGGGCGCCCCACCACGGCCGGGTCGCCGCGGACCCAGAGCAGGTGCTCGAGCGACAGGCCGGCCGCGCGCGCCGAGCCGGCATCGAAGGTGTCGTGCGTGTCGACCAGCGCGGCCACGTCGCCCTGGGCGGTCGCCGCCGCCAGCGAGGCGGTCAGCAGGCTGGACCGCCCCGAGGATGCCGGCCCGACGATCTCGGACGTCTCGCCGTACGGCCATCCCCCCGCCAGGCGGGCGTCGAGCCACGGCAGGCCGGTCGGCCGGGTCCGGACCGGGTCCGGCGTCGAGGCGGCGTCGGTGACCGTCCGGTCGAGCTGGCGAGCCCGCAGCAGCGCTTCGATATGGAGTCGAGCGGCCTGCACATCGCTATATTCGTTTTTTCTTCGCCTTGGTGCAAGTCCCTGTCGTTGGTTTAAACCACGAGACGTCCCTGCCGATTGAACACGCAGTCATCGTGGTCGACGCCATTCATCGTGTGACGCTTCGTTCCCTGGCCCTTGGCCTGTCCCTGCTCGCGTTGCCGGGACAGGGGCCGACGTTGCAGGCCCAGTCGGCGCTGGACCCGACGCTGAACGCGTTGAATCTGCTCGAGACCGTCGCGGCGATCCGGGGCGTCCGCCCCGACAAGGTCGCGCTCCACTTCCCCGTCTCGGTGCGCGCCACCGTCACCTTCGTCGATCCCATCTGGCGCACCATCTACGTCCAGGACGCCACCGGCGGCATCCTCGTCCGCGCCGACCACGTCACCGACGTCCGGCTCGGCGATCGGCTGCAGATCACCGGCGTCACGGACGCCGGCGATCCCCTCCCGATCGTCGTCGCCGATCGCGTCGTGAAGCTCGGGACGGATGCCCTGCCCGAGGCCGTGCCCTTCGTGCCGGCCCGCGCGCTCCGCTATGCCGACGATGCCCAGCGGGTCGACGTCGCCGGCGTCATCCAGCGCGTCGACCTCGACACGCTCGGCCACCTCACCGCCGAACTCGTCGCCTTCGACGGCACACCCTTCCGCGTCACGGTCGCCGGCTCCTGGCAGGACACGCTGCCGCAGTCGCTGGTCAACGCCGAAGTCCGCGCGGCCGGCGTCCTGGCCCGGCTGGTGCTGCCCGAATCGCAGACGCGGATGCTGCACCTGCTCGTGCCGCACCGCGCCGCCATCACCGTCACCCGACTGTCCACGGCCGATCCGTTCGAGGCCTTCGGCCCCAGCACAGGCCCGCTCGAGCACCTGACCCCTGCGGTCGCGCCGTCTCGCGTCCGGGCCCGCGGCCACGTCACGTTCAGCACCAGCACGCACCTCTTCCTCGAAGGCGACCGGGGCGCCTTCCGCGTCGATCTCGACCCCGGCCAGGACGTCCCGGCTGTCGGCATGGAGATCGAGGCCAGCGGCTTCGTCAAACCCGGCGACACGCCGACACTCCGCTACGCCCTGCTGCGCGCCACCGGCGCGCCGCCGCGCCAGCTCGAGGCCGCCGCCCGACCGCTGGCCCAACTGCTGCGCGACGACGCCGCCGGCCGGCTGACCCGCACCTCCGCGTTCATGGTCGAGTCCGAGGTCAAGGGACAGGAACAGCGGCTCACGCTCGTCGCCGACGACGTCGTGATGACCGCGACCGTGCCGCTCGGCAGCGGATGGCCGCTCACGATCGCCCCGGGCAGCCGCGTCGAGCTGACCGGCGTGCCCGAACGCATCGACGCCGTGCCGCCGACCGCCACCCGCCCGCGCGTCCTGCGCCTGTGGACGCGCGGCGTCGACGACGTGCAGGTGGTGTCCGCCCCGTCCATCTTTTCGCGGACGGCAGCCGCCGCCGGCGCCGGCCTGGCGCTCGCCTTGCTCGGTGCCATCGCCTGGAGCATCTACCTCGTGGCGCGCGCGGCGCGCCACTGCGGCCCGGCTCGCCACGCAGCCGCGAGCAGGAAGCGCTCCTCGGCCGACAGCACGACGAGCTGATCGAGCACGCCAACGATCTGATCTGCACGTGGGACGCCACCGGGTCGCTCACCAGCTTCAACCGCGCCGGGCAGCGGATGCTCGGCCGCCTGCGGCAGGACGTCCTCGGCCGCCAGCTCGCGGAACTGGCGCCGCCCGTCCGGGCGACCCAGGTCGCCGATCTCGTCTCGCGCTCGCTCCGGACCGAGGGCCCGCTGACGTTCGACGTCGAGCTGCTCACCCCGGACGGCAACACGCTCACCGTCGAGATGACGACGCGGCCGCTGCACGAAGGCGGCAACGAGATCCAGGCCGTCGGCCGCGACATCACGCTGCGCAAGCAGGGCGAGATGGTGCTGCAGCGGGCCAAGGAAGCCGCCGAAGCGGCCTCGCGCGCCAAGAGCGACTTCGTCGCCAACATCAGCCACGAGATCCGGACGCCGATGAACGGCATCATCGGTCTCTCCGAGCTGCTCGATCGCACGACGCTCGACGTCGAACAGCGCGACTACGTCGACCTGCTGCGCCGCTCCGGCCAGTCGCTGCTGCGGCTGGTCAACGACGTCCTCGACTTCTCCAAGATCGAAGCCGGCCGCCTCGAGCTGGCGCAGGATCGCTTCGACCTGCCGGCGTGGTTCGCCGACACCATCGCGTCGCTCCAGGGCCAGTCGAAGAGCAAGGGCCTGACGCTGCTGTCGTCGCTCGATCACCGCCTGCCGCGCATCGCCATCGGCGACGCCGGGCGCCTGAAGCAGGTGCTCGTCAACCTGGTCGGCAACGCCGTCAAGTTCAGCGAGCCCGGCGATCGGCACCTCCGCGCCGATCTGGTCGCCCGGCCGGTCGACTTCAAGGACACCGGCGACATCCACCTGCGCGTGCAGGTCGTGTCGGCCAACGACCGCGGCTGCGAGCTGCACCTGAGCGTGCAGGACCACGGCATCGGCATCCCGGTCGACAAGCAGGCGCACATCTTCGAGCCGTTCACGCAGGCCGACGAGTCGGCGACGCGGCGTTACGGCGGCACCGGGCTCGGCCTCGCCATCTCGGCGTCGATCGTCCGCGCCATGGGCGGGCGGATCTGGGTCGAGAGCGAAGTCGGGCGCGGCAGCACGTTCCACTTCACCGTGCAGCTGATCACCACGGCCCGCGGCGACGGCGGGCCCGACGATCACGGTCTCGAGCACGAGCCGGTCGCGGCGACCGCGACCGACACGCCGGCGGCACCCACGCCGACCCCGGCCGCCGAAGTCGCCGGCCGCGCTCGCGCCGCCGCTGACGGTCCTCAGGGTGCTCCTGGCCGAGGACAACGAAGTCAATCAGCGCATCGCCCTGGCGATGCTGAAGCGGCTCGGGCATCGCGCCGTCCTGGCCTCGAACGGCCAGCTCGCGGTCGACCAGACCGAGCGCGAAACCTTCGACGTGGTGCTGATGGACGTGCAGATGCCGCTGCTGAGCGGCCTCGACGCCGCCACGATGATCAGGCGCCGCGAGCGCTACACCGGCGAGGCGCTGCGCATCATCGCCCTCACCGCCCACGCCATGGAAGGCGACAAGGAACGCTGCCTCGCCGCCGGCATGAACGCCTACTTGAGCAAGCCGTTCACGCTGCTCGAGCTGAAGGCCGCGCTCGACGACGTCGCCGCCGAGAAGGTCGCCCGCGCGGCCAGCCAGGCGTCCGACGACCGCGCCGTCTCGTAGCCGCTGACCTCGCGGTGCGCCGCGGCACCGCACGCGGGCTCCGAAGCGGCTACCCGTTCAGTTTCGCGACGATCGCGTCCGCGTCGTAGACGCACCCGCCCCAGGTGCCGCCGCTCACCTGCTGCAGGGCGGCCCAGATGCGGGTGGCGTCCGGCAGCGCGGGATCGGGCGCGAGGTCGGGGCGCATCGGGCGCATCGCCAGCGGCTCGTCCGCCGGCACGCCGCCGATCATCAGGTCGATGCTGCCATCGAGCGTGCGCGTGTCGATGACGACGCGGACCGTGTCGCCGTCGACGAGACGGCCGATCGGACCGCCAGCCAGCGCCTCGGGACCGACGTGGCCGATGCAGGCGCCGGTCGACACGCCGGAGAAGCGCGCGTCGGTGATCAGCGTGATCGTCTTGCCGATGTCGAGGTGCTTCAGCGCCGAGGTGACCTGGTAGGTCTCCTCCATGCCGGCGCCGATCGGACCGCGGCCGATCAGCACCATCACCGTGCCCGGCTGCAGGCGATCCGGGCCCTGGCTCTTGATGGCGGCAATCGCGGCGCGCTCCGAGGTGAAGATGCGGGCCGGTCCGGTGTGCCGGTAGACGCCGTCGGCGCCGACGCAGCTTGGGATCGATCGCCGTGCTCTTGACGATCGCGCCCTCGGGCGCGAGGTTGCCGCGGATGTAGGACACCGTGCTGGTGAGGCCCCTGGCGCGCGCCGTCGCCGGCGGCATGATCACGTCGTCCGGATCGACGCCGTCGCGCTCGCGCAGCAGCTCGCGCACGCGCTGCCGCCGCGGCGAGGCCTCCCACCACGTCCAGCATGTCGCCGAGCGGCTCGCCGGACGCCGGTCAGCACCGACAGATCGAGCAGGCCGAGGTCGCGCAGGTGCAGCATCACCTCGGGCACGCCGCCGGCGAGGAACACGCGGACGGTCGGGTGCGGGCCCGTTCGGCAGCGAGTCGACGAGGCGCGGCACGCGGCGGTTGACGTCGAGCCAGTCGTCGACCGTCGGGCGGGCGCAGGCCGGCCGCGTGCGCGACGGCCGGGATGTGCAGGAGCAGATTGGTCGAGCCGCCGAAGGCGGCGTGGACGACCATCGCGTTGCGGATGGCGGCGTCGGTCACGATGTCCCGCACCGTCTTCTTGCGGGCGCGGAGGGCCAGCACGCCGCGGGCCGAGCGGCGGGCCATGTCGAGCCAGACGGGTTGTCCCGACGGGGCCAGCGCGCTGTGCAGCACCGACGAGCCCGAGCGCTTCGGCGACGACCTGCGCGGTCGCCGCGGTGCCGAGGAACTGGCAGCCGCCGCCCGGCGAGGCGCAGGCGCGGCAGCCCATCTCCGCCGCTTCCTCGAGCGAGATCGAGCCGTGCGCGTAGCGGGCGCCGAGCGTCTGGACCTTGCCGGCGTCCTCGCCGTCGGTCGGCCGGCAGCGTCACGCCGCCGGGGACGATCACGCCGGGCAGGTCGTGCGCGCCGGCGAGCGCCATCATCATCGCCGGCAGCCCCTTGTCGCAGGTCGCCGACGCCGATGACGCCGACCCGCGTCGGCAGCGATCGAATCAGCCGGCCGCAGCACCATCGCCGCGTCGTTGCGATACGGCAGCGAGTCCATCATGCCGGTCGTGCCCTGCGTGCGGCCGTCGCACGGGTCGGTGACGTAGCCGGCGAACGGCATGCACAGCGGCGGTGCGCAGCTCCTCGGCCGCGGCCCGCATCAGCAGCCCGACTTCCCAGTGGCCGGTGTGGTAGCCGAGCGCCATCGGGCTGCCGTCGTTCTCGCGGATGCCGCCCTGCGTGCTGAGGATCAGGACTTCGGGCCGGCGCATCGCGTCGGGCTGCCAGCCCATGCCGGCGTTCTGCGTCCAGCCGAACAGATCGCCGCTCGGGCGTTCCAGGAGATCGGCAGGCTCGAGCGGCAGGGACCCGGCCGGGCCGGGCTGAGCGGTGACGACGGTCTCGAGAACGGAGAGATCGGATTCGCAGGTACGCAGGGCGTCGGCGGGCAGCGAGGACATCTGCAGTCACTATAGACTACGGGCGCGCATGCGTTGGCCGTCACGATCGCGGCTGCTCCTCACCTTCCTGATTGGCGCCGCGGTCCTCGCGGTCCTCGGCTATGCGCGCGCGGCGCGCCGCTTCTACGTCAACCAGGTGGCCATCGTCTTCGAGACGCCCACCCGCGACAGCCTGGTGGCGCGCAGCCCCGGGCTCGCGCCGGAGCACGTGGTCGTGCGAGGGACCGACGGCCTCGTCACCGATGCCGCGCGTTTCCACCCGGTCGGCGCCGCCAGCCCCTACTGGGTGCTGTTCCTGCACGGCAGCGGCACCACCATACGCTCGAGCTCCAACGTCCGCCGCTGCGACCAGCTCCGCAGCCTGGGGCTCAACGTCCTGGCCGTCGAATACCCCGGCTTCGGCGACGTCGGCGGCACCGCCAGCGAGCACGGCATGCGGACGGCTGCGCGCGCCGGGTTCGACTACGTGCAGCGCGTCGAGCGCGTGCCCGCGGATCACATCGCCATCTACGGCTGGTCGCTCGGAACGGGCGCGGCCGTGCCCCTGGCGCGCGACGTCGACGAAGCGGCGCTGATCCTCGAAGGCGCCTTCACATCGGTGCTGGCCTGGTCCGGCGAGCGACATCCCTTCCTGCCGGTGTCGAGGCTGCTCGACCATCCGTTCCGATCGGACGAGGCGATTGCCGGCACGCACAGCCCGACGCTCTTCCTCCACAGCCCGACCGACGTGGTCGTGCCGTTCCATCATGCCGAGGCGATGTTCGCGAAGGCAGCCGAGCCCAAACGTCTGGTCCGGCTCGCCGGCGGCCACGACTACGCGAACGCCGAGGATGCCGACCGCTACACCGCGGCCATCCACGACTTCCTGGCGGATGTCCGGCACTGGCCCGTGGCATCGCCGGCGCGATTGGCCGGCGTCGCCGTCAGCGCGGCGCTGGCCGCCGGCGGGATCGAGGCCGCGCTGTCCGCCTGGCGGGCCGCCCTCACCGAGGGCGACGGGCGCTGGAGCCTCGCCGAGTACGAGCTGCAGCACGTCGGCCGGCAGCTGACCGTCGCCAACCGGCACGCCGAGGCCGTCGCACTGCTGCGCGCCAACCGGGATCGCTTTCGCGATTCCGCGCTGGCCTGGTTCGAGCTGGGCCGTGCACTGGCGGCGGCCGGCCAGCGCGACGACGCCCGGCGCGCCTTCGCGCAGTCGCTGACCATCGAGCCGGGCCCGCTCAACCCGAGCCACCGGGCGCGCGCCGACCTCGACTGACCGTCGATGGAAGCCACGCGCGAACCGACCGGACGGCCGGCGGGATCGCGATAGACTACGCCCGCTCATGCGCTGGCCGGCCCGATGGCGGCGTCCCCTCCGCGTCCTGGGAGACGTCGCACTTCTCACCCTTCTCGGCTACGGCGGCGTCCTCGCCTACCTCTACGCCTACCAGGTCGACCTCGTCTTCCGTCCGCCACCCGCCGGCTCCCTCTACACCACCAGCCTCGGCCTCGCGCCGGAGCAGGTGGCCCTCGACGACGGACACGGCCTGTCCACGGTGGCCTGGCGGGTCCGCGCGGCGGCGAACGCGGCCGACGGCGCCGCCAGCCCCTACTGGGTGCTGTTCCTGCACGGCAACGCCGCCGCCATCAGCTCGAGTCCGAACGTCCGGCGCTACCACCAGCTGCGTCAGCTCGGGCTCAACGTGCTGGCCGTCGAGTACCCCGGCTTCGGCGACGTCGCGGGCGCCGCGAGCGAAGCCGGCATGCACGCGGCGGCGCGCGCCGCCTTCGAGTATCTGCGGCGCGACGGCATCCCGGCCAACCGGATCGTGATCTACGGCTGGTCGCTCGGCACCGGGGCGGCAGTGCCGCTCGCCCGTGACGTCGACGAGGCCGCCCTGATCCTCGAAGGCGGCTTCACCTCGGTGCTCGCGCGGGCCCAGGAGGAGCACCCCTACATGCCGGTCGGCTGGCTCCTGCTGCACCAGTTCCGATCCAGCGACGCGATCGCCGGCACGCGCAGCGCCACGCTGTTCCTGCACAGCCCCAGCGACACGATCATCCCCTTCCACCACGGCGAAGCGATGTTCGCCATGGCCGGCCTGCCCAAGCGCCTGGTGCGGCTCGCCGGCGGGCACATCTACCCCAACGCCGAGGACGCGGACCGCTACGCCGCGGCGATCCACGACTTCCTCGGCGAGGCGATCGGCTGGACGTTGACGACGCCGCGACGATCCGCCGGCGTCGCGGTGGCCAAGGCGCTCGCCGGCGGCGGGCTCGAAGCGGCGCTGGCGGCGTGGCGCACGGCGCTCGCCGAAGGCGAGCCGCGCTGGAACCTCGCCGAATACGAGCTGCAGTACGTCGCCCGCCAGTGCTCGCTGACCGACCGGCACGAGGCGGCGATCGCCCTGTTCCGGGCCAACCGCGACCGCTTCCCCACGTCGCCCCTGGCCTGGTACGAGCTCGGCCGCGCGCTCGAGGACGCCGACCAGCGCGACGACGCCCGCCGCGCCCTGCAGCGCTCGATCGCGCTCGAGCCCGGTCCGCGGAACCCGAGCCACGCCTTCCTCGCCCGCCTCGACTGACCGAAGGCCGCGCCGCAACGACTATCCTGTCTGCATGAATTTCGCTGGCAAGACCGTCATCGTCACCGGAGGCACGCAAGGGATCGGCGAAGGCTGCGCCGCCGTCTTCGCCGGCGCCGGCGCCTCGGTGGTCATCGCCTCGCCGGACACGCGTCGAGGGCCCGACGTGGCCGCGGCGCTCACCGCGCAGGGCCCCGGGCGCGTCCACTTCGTGCGCTGCGACGTCACCGCGGACGCCGATCGCGAGGCCCTCGTCGCCGGCGCCGTCGAGCGCGACGGGCGCCTCGACTGCCTCGTCAACAACGCCGGCTGGCACCCGCCGCACAAGCCGATCGACGACTTTTCGCTCGACGATTTCCGCAGCCTGCTCGAGCTGAACGTCGTCAGCGTGTTCGCGCTGGCCAAGCTGGCGCTGCCGCACGTGCGCCGCACCCGCGGCTCGATCATCAACGTGGCCAGCCTGGTCGCGACCATCGGCCAGCACCACGCCACCACCTACGTCGCCACCAAGGGCGCCGTGAAGTCGTTCACCAAGGCGCTCGCCGTCGACGAAGCGGTGCACGGCGTGCGCGTCAACAGCATCTCGCCCGGCAACGTCTTCACGCCACTGTGGCAATCGGCGATCGACGCCGCGCCGGATCCGGCGCAGTGCCGCGACGACGGCGAGACCGCGCAATGGGCCGGCCGCATGGGCACGCCGGAAGAAGTCGGCCGCCTCTGTCTCTTCCTCGCCTCGGACGCCACCTTCACGACCGGCGTCGATCACATCATCTCGGGCGGCGCCGAGATCGGTTACGGACGCAAAGCTGTGGGCCGTCCTGGGGATCTCTAAAGTGGCTTCCGGGCGGGGCATCCCGCCTGGCGGCGTTGCTCATCGCTCACGTATTCCCGATACGCTCGCTCTTCGCGCCTTGCCAGCCGGGCGCCGCGCTCCGGATCCACTTCACAAATCACCAGGACGGCCCACTCGCCCGATGACCACCCTGTTCCCGCCCCGCCACCTCGCCGGCGTCGTCTTCGACGTCGACGGCACGCTGCTCGACAACATGCCGTTCCACATCGAGGCCTTCGAGGCCTTCACCGCCGCGCATGGCCTGCCGGCGCTCACCCTCGAGATGCGCAAGTGGATGGACGGCCGGCGCAACTCGGACATCTTCCCGCGCCTGTTCGAGCGTTCGATGACCGAGCAGGAGGTCGCCGACCTGTCCTTCGAGAAGGAGTCGGCCTACCGCCGCCTCTCGGCCGGCCGGCTGCAGCCGCTGAGCGGCCTGCTGCGACTGCTCGACGCGCTCGACGCGCCGGCGTGCCGATCGCGCGCCGCCACGTCGGCGCCGCGCGACAACGTCGTGCACACGCTGCGCGAGCTGGGCCTGTCCGAGCGGCTGGCGGTGATCGCGCGCAGCGACGAAGTGGCGCACGGCAAGCCCGAGCCGGACGTCTTCATCGAGGCGGCGCGCAAGCTGGGCGTGAATGCCGCGCGACTGCGTCGCCTTCGAGGACGCCCCGATGGGCGTGGTGGCCGCGGCCCGCGCCGGCATGACCGTGGTCGCGATCACCACCAGCTACCCCGCCGATGTGCTCGCGACCACGGATCCGCCGGCGGCGCTCGTCGTCTCGCACTTCGACGAGCTGCTCGACGGGCCGGGCAGCTGGCTGCTGTCCGGCATGGCCCGCGGCTAGCGCGGCTACGGAAGACGCGGCGCAGCCGCTCACGTTCGCTCGAGATCGTTGCCTTCGTCTCGCGGGCGACGACGCCGGAGAGCGACAGCGACCGACTCGAGCCTTGCCGCGGTGCCTGTTACGCGTCGTACTTCACGCCCAGCTTGTCGAGCACCGCCTGCGGCGCGCCGTCCCACTGCGTCGGCACGTTGCCCTGGTAGCCGAGATCCTTGACGCCGATCTTGCTCGACCAGAAGCCGGCCGCGACCAGGTCGCGCAGTCCGCTGAAGAAGCGGACGCCGTGGCTGAAGCGCTTGTCCGCCTTCTCCGGATAGGCGATGTCGTCGAGGATCAGCCGGCGCTGCGCGTCGGTGGCCTGGACGAACGTCTTGTCGAAGCGCTTGCGCGACTCGGTGTCGAGCCAGGCCAGCCCGCCGCGCGCGGCGACCTGCCGCTCCTTCTGGACGTTGACGATGTGATCGACGAACTCCGGCGCGCCCGCCTCGGAGGCGCTGCCCGAGCGCTCGTCCTTCGGAATGATCAGGTCGGCGAGGAGGACGACGGTCGCGTATTCGGTCGCGGTGAAGAACTTCGGCTTGTAGGCGGTGCCGGCCGCCGCGGCGGTGCGGCGCGCCGTCTGCGCCTGCGTGGCCGCCTGCTCGGCCTCGGCTTCGGTGAAGGCCAGCGCGGCCACCGCCGGCGTGGCGCCGAGAATCTGGAGGACGCGGCGTCGGTTCAGGTCGCGCATCAGATGTTCCCCTTCCGCCGCTCGTCGGCGATGTACTCCGACGTGCGCCAGGCGAGCGCCATGATCGTCCAGGTCAGGTTCTTGTCGGCCTGCGAGACGAACGGCCCGCCGTCGCAGACGAAGACGTTCTTGGCGTCGTGCGCCTGGCAGTTGCGGTTGAGCACGGACGTCTTCGGATCGTTGCCCATCCGCGTCGCGCCGGCCTCGTGGATGATCAGGCCGCCGACGGCGAGGCCGTAGTCCTGCTCCTTGGTCGGCATCGGCGTCGTCGGCGTGCCGCCCATCTCCGCGATGATGCTGCGGAAGGTCTCCTGCATGTGCTTGCCCTGCAGCCGCTCCGTGGTCGCTCCAGGTGTGGTGGAAGCGCAGCACCGGGATGCCGTACTTGTCGACCACGTTGGGGTCGATCTCGCAGTAGCAGTCCTCGCGCGTGACCTGCTCGCCGCGACCCGAGAGGCTGACGACCGCGCCGTAGTAGCGGCGATACTCGTCCTTCAGATCCTGGCCGTAGCCGCCGCCGCGGCTGCCCGGATAGTTCTGGATGCCGCCGCCGAAGCCGTAGCCGGGCATGCCGAAGCCGCCGCCCAGCTCGATGTGGTAGCCGCGCGGGAAGCCGAGCGCCTTGTTGTCGCCCCACCACGGCACGTACAGGTGCATGCCGCCGACGCCGTCGGCGTTGTAGCGCGGCACGTCCATCAGCTTCGGGCACGAAGCCGCTGACGTTGAGGCCGGTCGAATCGGTGAGGTACTTGCCGACGATGCCGCTGGAGTTGGCCAGCCCGCCCGGATGACGCGTCGACTTCGAGTTGAGGAGCAGGCGCGCCGACTCGCAGCAGGACGCCGCGAGGACGACCGCCTTGGCACGCACCTGGTGCTCGGTGAGCTTCACCGAGTCGACGTAGGAGACGCCGGTGGCGAGCCCCTCGTCGTTGGTCACCACTTCGCGCGCCATCGCGTTGGCGAGGATGGTCAGCTTGCCGGTCTTCAGCGCCGGCGGAATCATCACCGACGTGCTCGAGAAGTTCGAGTGCGTCGCGCAGCCGCGCCCGCACTGGCCGCAGTAGTGACAGGCGGCGCGGCCGTTGTGCGGCTTGGTGAGAATCGACAGCCGCGACGGCACCACCGGGATCTTCAGCTTGTCGCACGCCTGCTTGATCAGCAGCTCGTGGTGCCGCGGCTTGGGCGGCGGCAGGAAGATGCCGTCCGGCTCGTTGTGCAGGCCGGTCTCCTTGGCGTGGTTGGTGCCGAAGATGCCGACGAACGAATCGAGCTTGTCGTAGTAGGGCTTGATGTCGTCGTAGGTGATCGGCCAGTCGTCGCCGAAGCCGTCGCGGGTCTTGCCGCGGAAGTCGTCGGGGCCGAAGCGCAGCGAGATGCGGCCCCAGTGATTCGTCCGCCCGCCGAGCGAGCGGCCGCGGAACCAGCGCCAGTTGCCGTTGCCGATCGTGTACGGCTCGCCGTCGATCTCCCAGCCGCCGACGCAGCCGTCGAACTCGCCGAACGGCTTCTTGTCGCCGCCCCAGCCGCGGTTCATCGACTCGTAGTTCCAGGCGAACATCTTGCCGTCCTTGGCGGAGTCCCACATGGGCCCGCCTTCGAGCAGGACGACATCCGCGCCGGCCTCGGTCAGCACCTTGGCGGCGGTGCCGCCGCCGGCCCCCGAGCCGATGATGGCGACGTCGTAGACCTTGGGCGACTCTGATGACCTGCATGAGGCGCGATTGTATCAGCGCGCCGGTCGCAGGCCTCTCGCCCAAAGTCGATGTGTTTGCTCGGCCTCGCGCAGCGCCCGGCCGCGGGCGACTGGCGATCGCTAGACGATGATCTTGGGCTGCTGCTGGGTGACGCAGTGGATCGCGCCCATGCCCCAGACGAGGTCCTCGCACGAGATGCGGGACGACGCGGCGGTCCGGGAAGAGCCGGCTCAGCGTCTCGATCGCCGGGCGTCGTTGGCGTGCTCGTAGACCGGCAGCAGCACCACGTCGTTGGCGATGTAGAAGTTGGCGTAGCTGGCCGGCAGCGGCTCGCCCTCGGCGAGGATCCGGCCGGGCATCGGCAGCTTGATCACCTGGTAGTGCCGGCCGGTGTGGTCGCGGGCCAGCTCGAGGCGGCGCAGGTTGTCCTGCAGCGGCGCGTAGTTGGGGTCGGCCGGATCGTCCTCGACGGCGCAGACGATCGTCCGCGGCGAGACGAACCGCGCGATGTCGTCGATGTGGCCGTCGGTGTCGTCGCCGGCGACGCCCTCGCCGAGCCACAGCACGTCGCTGACGCCGAGGAAATCGCGCAGGGCGCGCTCGAGGTCGGCCCGCGACTGGCCCGGGTTGCGGTTGGGATGGAGCAGGCACTGCTCCGTCGTCATCACGACGCCCTCGCCGTTGACGTCGATCGAGCCGCCTTCGAGCACCAGGCCCGGCTCGAACACCGGCACCCGCAGCAGCGGCGCGAGCGCCCGTGGCACCGACGAGTCGCGCATCAGCGCCTCGTACTTGCCGCCCCAGGCGTTGAAGCCCCAGGCGTTGTAGGCCAGCGCGTTGTGCGCCAGCGGCCCGCCGGCCTGGCGCCGCTCCGTCCGGGCGAGCAGGAAGTTCGGGCCGTAGTCGCGGATCCACGAGTCGACGGTCGGGACGACGTGGAGCTGCACGTTGCGGGCCTGCGGCCACGGCATCCGCGTCCGCACCTGATCGCCGGTCGCCTCGTCGTTGACCAGCACGTTGACCGTCTCGTGCTCGGCCAGGACCTCGATCATGCGCAGGAAGATCGCCTCGACCTGCGGCACGCGGTCCGGCCACGTCAGCGGATCCTTCGGCCACGACAGCCAGGTGGCGGCGTGCGGATGCCACTCCGGCGGCATCGCGTAGCCGAGAGCGGCGGGCGTCGGGCGGCTCATCGCGGCGCGATCACCGGCACGTCGAGGAGGCGCGAGCCGAGACCGCCGTAGGCGTCGACGCGCCGGTCGCGGAGGAACGGCCAGTTCTGCCGCGTCTCCTCGATCTTCGCCCGGTCGATCGGCACCAGCAGGATCTCTTCCTGATCGCTCGACGCCTTGCCGATGATCCGGCCGAAGGGGTCGGCGACGAACGACTGGCCCCAGAAGGTCAGCTCGCCTTCCCTGCCGACGCGGTTGACCGCGGCGACGAACACGCCGTTGGCGATGGCGTGGGCCCGCTGGATCGTCTCCCAGGCCGAGTGCTGCGCCGGCGTTCATCTCCTGGCTTCTCCGACGGCAGCCAGCCGATCGCCGTCGGGTAGAACAGGATCTCGGCGCCCTGCAGCGCCGTCAGGCGGGCGCCTTCCGGGAACCACTGATCCCAGCACACGCAGCACGCCCATGCGGCCGGCGCTGGTGTCGTGCACCTTGAAGCCGAGGTCGCCGGGCGTGAAGTAGAACTTCTCGTAGTAGAGCGGGTCGTCGGGGATGTGCATCTTGCGATACGTCCCGACGATGGAGCCGTCACGATCGAACACGACGGCCGTGTTGTGGTACAGCCCGGCGGCGCGCCGCTCGAAGAGCGAGGCGATGACCGACAACCTTGTGCTTGCGGGCGGCGGCGGCGATGGCCTCGCGTCGACGGGCCCCGGGATCGGCTCGGCCAGCGCGAAGCAGCGCCGTGTCTTCCTTCTGGCAGAAGTACTGCGAGCGGAAGAGCTCCTGCAGGCAGACGACCGTCGCGCCGCCCTTGGCGGCTTCCCCGATGCGCGCGATCGCCTTCTTGAGGTTCTTGTCCGGCTGAACGTCGCAGGTCATCTGGACGAGACCCACGACGCTCTGGCCGGACGACGAGCGGGAGCGAGACGTGCCCTTCTTCACTCCCGCAGTGTAGATCAGCCGACCGGCGCAGCGGCCTACCGCTCGGGCGGGCTCTCGATGCTGAGCGGCTTGTACCCGCCCTGCGCCTTGAAGTAGAGCAGGAGCAGCAGGTAGATGACCGCCATGACGACCGGAATGAAGGCATCCGCCTTCAGCGTCTGGCGGTCACCGAGGATGCTGGCGTCCGCCACCAGCTTCTGCTCCGGCGTCTTCGGCTGACGGCCGTCTGCGCCGCCGACAGCTTGGTGCCGTCGAGGCCGGTGACTTCGTCGAGGAACAGGAACTTGCTCGGCGTCGGCGCCTTGTACTGCTCGTAGACCGCCGGAGCGGTGGCGTTGAGGTGCTCGGCGGTGAAGCGGTCCTTGGCGTAGCCCAGCCCCGGCCCGCCGAGCAGGCCCGCCGACATCATGCCGATGCCGCCCATGATCGACATCGCCACCGCACCGGTGCGCGGGAAGCGATCGCCGACCACGGCCAGCATCGTCGGCCAGAAGAACGTCTTGCCGAGCGCGTAGACCGCGAGGGCGACCATCGCGCCGGCGAACGTCTCGATGCCGCTGACCATGAACAGGCCGATCGCGCCGAGCACGGCGCAGATCAGCAGCAGGCCGATCGGCGTCACGCTTCAGCTTCGTCTCGATGAAGTGGAAGGAGAACCGCAGCGCGAACATCAGCAGCGACGTGAAGACGAAGAGGATCTTCCCCTGCGCCGGCGTCAGGATGTTGCCGGTGATGTTCTGGATCCAGCCGTCCGTGCCGAGCTCCACCGCGCCGACGAGCGCGTGCGTGACGAAGAGCACGAACAGCAGCAGCGAGCCGACCGAGAAGTTCGTCTTCACCGCCACGACGAGCAGCAGCACCCCCGCCGTCGCCCAGGCGATCAGGCTCCAGGCGCCCGACGTGAAGAACGGATTGCCGGTGAAGAACGACAGAATCGAGCCGAGCTGATCCTTGAAGAACAGGCCGATCAGCACGCAGGCGACCAGCGCGCCGAGAATCCCGACCTCCTGCAGCATGGTCCAGACACTGAGCCCCTTGGCCGACGCCTCCGACTTGGGAAAGCTCTGACCGAAGAAGGCGATGCCGTAGAGCAACGTCGGCACCAGGAAGAGGCCGAGCTGCACCTTCCACGCGACCTGCATGCCGTCGCCGAGAATCCATCCGACCAGCCCGCCGAGGACCAGGCCGGCCGGCCAGCTGGCGTGCAGGATGTTCAGGTAGTGGGTGCGGTTGTTGGGGAACAGCGTCGAGACGAGCGGATTCGCCACCGCCTCGAGCGTGCCGTTGGCCAGCGCGAACACGAACGTCCCCAGGTACAGGAACAGGTAGGCCGTGTCCTGCGCTTGTCCCTTCGTCGCCGCGAAGGTGATGAACGCGGACAGCACGTGGAACAGGAACGCGGCCGACCACCAGCTTGCCGTAGCCGACGCGGTCGACGACGACGCCGCCGATGATGATGCCGAAACAGAAGCCGGTGAAACCGGCGCCGCCGATGGCGCCGAGCTGCGCGCCGGTGAACCCGAAGTCAGCGGCCCAGTTGGCCAGGATGCCGCCGCGGATGCCGAACCCGATGCCGGCAGCCAGGATGGCGAGGAACCCGGCCCACAGGAGACGTTGCGCGTTCGCCGCGATTGGTTCGTTGCTGACAGGTCGATTGGTCATGGCTGGCCGTCTGTGTCGTTGACTCCGAGCCCCTGCGGGGCTTCGCGCCGGTCCGCTCTCGCGGAGCCCGCCCTTCCGCCGGGCAGGCGGACGGGACGAGAGGTTCAGTTGGCGCTGGCGGCGCTAAGGATACATCAGGAGCGCGGACGGGCGAGCCAGGGCCGCCAGGTAGCAGCCGGCGACGACGAACAGCAGCATCTGGAAGCCGGTCACCAGCGACAGGTACTCGGCCACGCCGCCGACCATGGCGCCGAGCAGGTTGGCGCCGTAGGCCGCCGGAATGTCGGCCGTGCGCTTGAGACTGGAGCCGAACAGCAGGCCGGCGCAGAGGATCGGGCTGAACATCAGCAGCGCGTAGACGGCCGACTCGAGGCCGAGGCTGTCGAACGCCAGCCGGCCGACCGGCAGCGCGTAGCTGGCGGCGAGCAGCGCCAGCAGGACGCCGCCGACCAGCCACGGCCGGGTGATCTCGACGCGGCTGACCACCCACGTCGCCACCATCGCCATCGTCAGCACCGACAGGATCGCCAGCGAGGCCACCACCCAGGTCGAGCCCCACAACAGGGCGAACTGGATGATCGACTTCGTCTCGAGCAGCATGAAGCCGGCGCCGAGGAAGAAGAAGTGCCACGAGAAGGTGACCGAGGTCCCCCACACGACGCCGCGGACGGCCACCACCGACACCACCAGGACCAGCGCCAGCGCCCACAGGTAGTGCGACGGGAGGTGCCGGTCCCGCATGTAGAGGAACGGCCAGTCGTCGGTCGCCGGGGCCACCGACGGCGTCGCGGGTCGAGCAGCACGCCCGGGCTGACCACGTCGGGATGGTTGTAGGCCTCGACCCGGTCCGGCGGCCGCAGCGTCGGGCTGATGCGGCTCAGGCCCGGCCCGACCATCAGCACGCCCAGGTAGCTGTGCTCCTTGTGGATGTGGACGCGCGGCTCGGTGCCGAACGCGGTCGCGGCGGTGTTGGCCAGGCGATCGACCAGCCAGCGCTCCCGGAAGTAGTTGTAGATGACCAGCACGCCGCCCGGCTTGAGGCGGTCCTTGACGGCGCGGAACGACTCCTCGGTGAACATGTAGCTCTCGAGCCGCACCGAGGTGAAGCTCGATTGCAGGGTCAGCGAGTCGATCAGCGCGAAGACGACGAGGTCGTACTTCTTCGGCGTCGTGCGCAGGAAGTGCCGCGCGTCGTCGGTGACGACGTTGACGCGCGGATCGCTGTAGGGCCGATCGGGGTGGTGCTCACGCCCCAGCCGCACGATCACCGGATCGATCTCCACCGCGTCGATGCGCTTCGAGCCGTGCAGCAGCGACGCCGCGACGTCGGTGCCCGACCCGGCGCCGAGGATCAGGACGTCCTCGAACCCGTCGCCGAAGGCGGTGTAGGGCCACTGGTAGAAGTATTCCTTCCGCGCCACCGGGGCCATCGACTGGTGGAAGATGTTGTTGACCTCGACGACCGTCTCCTGCCCTTCCTGGATGGTCGTGATCTTGTAGTAGGGCGACCAGGTCGTGTTGCCGGGACAGCCCGTGCACCACCACCAGCGAGCCGCCGAGGAGCACGATCATCGCCAGCCGGCCGACCAGCCCCATCGGCGCGTCGACCAGCAGGACCGCCACCGCGAAGGCGACGGCGAACCAGGCCGTCGGCGGCAGCTCGAACCACGACATCAGCCCGAAGGCGACCACGCCGGCCAGGCTGCCGGCCAGGTTGACCCCGTAGCCCTTGAGGGGCGGCAGGCTCTCCAGGAGCTTGCCCATCGTCTGCGCCAGGGTGGCGAAGAGCACCGCCACCACCACGAAGATCAGGGGCAGCAGCATGGTGCTCTCGACCACCACGACCGGCGCCGTGGTCCCGCTGGAGAAGTAGATGCTGGTCGACGTCGGCACGGCCACCTCGAGCCGGAAGAAGGCGACGACCCCGATGACGAGCGCCTGGAGGGGGGCGTACCAGACGAACAGGGAGCGCGTCCGCGTCAGCAGGCAGCCGACGCCGATGCCCAGAAACGCCGCCAGCAGGATGAAATTCGAGAAGTACGCCAGAAGCCGCACGTAGGCCGGCATCCAGCGAATGAGGGCAACCTGCAGGAACAGAACGAGGAAGGAAACCAGAAAAAGCCGGAGCGCACGCATTCGGGCCGGTATTGTATACTCCGCGAGTTTCCGGAGAATTGATGCGAGTACACCTCGTCAACCCGAGCCACGTCTCCTTCGGCGTCGGCGTCATCACCCCGCGCTGGCTTTTCGTGCTCGCGGCCGCCACGCCAGCGCGCTTCGGCGCGCCCAACATCGTCGACGAGACCCTGGAGGTGCTCGACCCGGCGGTCGTGCAGCCGGGTGACGTCGTGGGCATCGGCATCCACACCGGCAACGCCCTGCGGGGCTACGAGGTCGGCCGGATGGTCCGCGAGCGCGGCGCCACGGTCATCTTCGGGGGTATTCACACCACCCTCTACCCCGAGGAGCCGCCCGAGCTGGGCGCCGCCCACGCGGTGGTCAAGGGCGACGGCGACGTCGCCTGGGGCCAGGCCCTCGACGACTTCTCCGCCGGCCGGCTCCAGCTGGTCTACGAGGGCGGCCGGGTCGACGCCTCGGACTTCAAGGCGGCCCGCTGGGACCTGCTGCCCGACGGCAGCTACATGTGGGCCTCGGTGCAGACCATCCGCGGCTGTCCGAAGCACTGCTCCTTCTGCTCGGTCTGGCGCACCGACGGCCAGCAGCCCCGCCAGCGGCACCACCGACGTCGTCATCGACGAGATCGTCGAGCTGCGGCGCATGGGCTACCGCTTCATCGCCCTCGCCGACGACAACTTCTATCCCGGTCTCGCAGGAAGATCTGCGGATGGCCCGGCGCCGGGAGGACAAGTCGCGCCTGCACGAGCTCGAGGCGATCCGCGCCGAGCGCTTCGAGCTGATGGAGCGCCTCGCCGAGCTGCCCCGCGACATGGTGTTCTTCACCCAGATCACCATGGAAGCGGCCGAGGACACCGCCTTCCTCGACGCCATGCGCAACGCCAACATCAAGGGCGCGCTGGTCGGCGTCGAGGCCGTCACGCCGGAAGGCCTGAAGGACGTCTACAAGGGCTTCAACGTCGCCGGCGAGGCGCTGGTCGAGCGCCTGCAGACGTTCCGCACCCACGGCGTGCACGTCCTCGGGTCGTTCATCTTCGGCCTGCCGAGCGATCGGCCGTCGACCTTCGAGGCGACCGCGGCCCTGGCCCAGCGCGCCGGCGTCACCTTCGCGCAGTTCGTGATGCTGACGCCGTTCCCGGGCACGCTCGACTTCAACAAGTGGGAAGAGACGCTCGGGCCGGAGCCGGAGAAGTTCGGCGGCATCCCGGTCAGCCGCCACTGGCTGATCCCGCAGGCGCTGCGGCCCAAGGTCTACACGCCGCACCCGGTCGATGGGCGCCGAGGAGATCCGCGAGCGGACGCAGGGCGTCTGGGATCGGTTCTACAGCCTCAGCTCGATCTGGCAGCGCTCGACCTGCGTCAAGTCGTTCAAGTCGCGGCTGGCGTTCGTGCTGATCTCGAAGCTGTACCGCCAGATGTACGCCAACACCGGCATCGCCACCGACAGCGCCCGCGTGTCGCGCTCGGCCCGGTGGGCGCGGCTGATCGCCAAGCATACCCGGCGGCTGTTCGTCTCGCCGCCGATGCCCGAGCTGATGGCGCCCGAGAAGACGGCGCCGCGCCGCGCCGCCCGCGGCCACGGCCAGTCGCACTACCGGGCCGACGGCCTGAGGCCGGTCGCTCACCAGCCCAGGACGTTCGCGAACACCAGCGGCGCCACGATCGTGGCGTCCGACTCGATGATGAACTTGGGCGTGTCGACGCCGAGCTTGCCCCAGGTGATCTTCTCGTTGGGCACGGCGCCCGAGTAGGAGCCGTAGCTCGTGGTCGAGTCGCTGATCTGGCAGAAGTAGCCCCACAGCGGCACGTCGTCGCGGCTGCAGGTCCTGGTGCAGCATCGGCACCACGCAGATCGGGAAGTCGCCGGCGATGCCGCCGCCGATCTGGAAGAAGCCGATCGACTGCGCTGCGCGCTGTCGCTCTGGTACCACTCGGCCAGCGCCATCATGTACTCGATGCCGGTCCGCACCGTGTGGACGTTCTTCATCGTCGCCGGCGATGACATGCGCCGGCGTACATGTTGCCGAGCGTCGCAGTCCTCCCAGCCGGGCACGAACATCGGCAGGTTCCGCTCCATCGCCGCGAGCAGCCAGCTGTCCTTGGGGTCGATCTGGTAGGACGGCGCCAGCTTGCCGCTGCGCAGCACGCGGTAGAGGAACTCGTGCGGGAAGTAGCGCTCGCCGGCGCGATCGGCGGCGACCCACTCCTCGAGCACCGCCGTCTCGATCCGCCGCATCGCCTCGTCCTCGGGGATGCAGGTGTCGGTGACGCGGTTCATGTGCCGCTCGAGCAGCGCCTGCTCGTCGCGCGGCGTCAGGTCGCGGTAGTTGGGAATCCGCTCGTAGTGGTCGTGCGCGACGAGGTTGAAGACGTCCTCCTCGAGGTTGGCGCCGGTGCAGCAGATCGCGTGGACCTTGCCCTGCCGGATCATCTCGGCCAGCGAGAGGCCGAGCTCCGCCGTGCTCATCGCGCCGGCGAGCGTCACGAGCATCACGCCGCCCGCGATCGAGATGCGCGGCTGTAGCCGTCGGCCGCGTCCAGCAGCGGCGGCGGCGTTGAAGTGGCGGTAGTGGCGGTCGACGAACTGTGAAATCGGTCCTGGAGCCATTGCGCGAGCATTCTACCGCCTGTCGGCGGCCGCGCTCTCACGCGCGGCCGCGGGCCGCCCTCTGGGCGTGCCGTCTGCTACTTGCCGACACGCCTTCGCGCGTCGGCCGGACGATGGCTCCGGACTCCGTCCTCGCCATTCGTCACGCGGCGCCATGAGCAAAACGCGGTACGATATCGCCGTCTTGGAGTCCCCGCCGGAACCGTCCGCCGCGCCGCCGCGCCGCGGCCTCGCCCGACTCGCGTCGGCGCTCGCCTCCCGCAACTTCCGCCTGCTCTGGTGCGGCAACGTCCTGTCGACGTCCGGCACCTGGATGCAGAAGGTGGCGCAGAACTGGCTCGTCCTGACGGTCGGCGGCTCGCCGTTCTGGCTCGGGCTGGACGCCTTCGTCGGCGAGCTGCCCATCCTGCTCCTGACGCTCGTCGGCGGCGTCATCGCCGATCGCCACGACCGCCGCTCGCTGCTGATCGGCTCGCAGCTGGTGCAGGCGGCGTGCGCCTTCGTCCTCGCGGCGCTCGTCTTCGGCAGCGCCGAGCGCGTCCCGATCTACGCGGTGCTGGCGCTGTCCTTCTGCACCGGGGTGGCCCAGGCCTTCGGCGGCCCGGCCTACCAATCGCTGCTGCCAGCCCTCGTCCCGCGCCAGGATCTGCCGAACGCCGATCGCCCTCAACTCCATCCAGTTCAACCTCTCCCGCATCCTCGGCCCGCTGATCGCCAGCGTCACCCTGGCCGCGGCCGGCCTGACCGTCTGCTTCCTGCTCAACGGGCTGTCGTTCTTCGTGGTCGTGGCCGCCCTGCTGATGCTCCGCCTCGATCGCATCGTGCCCAACGTCCGCCGCTCGATCGCCGACGAGATGCGGACCGGGCTGTCCTACGTCCGGCAGCGCCCGGCCCTGCTCGAGCTCACGCTGCTCGGCTTCCTGACGACCTTCCTCGCCTTCCCGCTGCAGACGCTGCTGCCGGTCATGGCGAAGGACGTGTTCCACCAGGGCATCGACGGCTACAGCCACCTGATGATCTGCTCCGGCATCGGCGCGGTGCTCGGCGCCGGCATCGTCGCGTGGCGGGGCCGGGCCCCGCACATGGGCCGCCACTCGCTCGTCCTCGGCGGGCTCGTCGGGCTGCTGCTGATCGGCTTCGCCTCGGCGCCCACGCTCGCCATCGCCTATCCCCTGCTGCTGGTCACGAGCGTCGCCCTGATCATCGTGACGTCGACCGCGATCTCGCTGGCGCAGCTCGCCGCGCCGGACGAGATGCGCGGGCGCGTCATGAGCATCTTCATGGTCGCCTTCCGCGGCGGCCTGCCGCTCGGCGGGCTCGCGGTCGGCTCGCTGGCGAGCGCGACGTCGGCCCCGACGGCCCTCATCGCCTGCGGCGTCGGCCTGATCGCCGTCTCCTCCGGATTCCTGGTCTTCGGCCGGGGCGTTCGCGAGATGTAGGCCGTTAGGCGGGAACCTGCCGTATCGCCTTCTCGAGGCGATCCTTCTGCAGCGGCTTCTCGAGGTAGTCGTCCATCCCGGCGCCGATCGACGACGCGCGGCGGTCGGCGGCGTCATGCGCGCTGACCGCGATGATCCACGGCCGACGCGCGCCCGGGCAGGCGGCGGATCTCGCGCGTCGCCTCGACGCCGTCCAGGCCAGGCATCTCGAGGTCCATCAGGATCACGTCGTCGAGACCGTGCCGCCAGGCGTCGACCACGGCCGTCGCCGTCGCCGACGGTGCGGACGCGATGGCCGAGGCGCTCCAGCAGCCGCTGCGCGATCTGCCGGTTGACGGGATCGTCGTCGGCGACCAGGACCTGCAGCGAGCGCTGGCGCGCCGGCGGCGGCTCGCTGGCGGCGCGCACCTCGGGCGGCGTCGCGGCGCTGCAGCGGCACTTCGAGCGTGAAGGTCGCGCCTTCGCCCGGAACGCTGGCGCCCCGGACCCAGCCGCCCATCAGGTCGGCCAGCCGCGTGCCGATGGCGAGCCCGAGGCCGGTGCCGCCGTAGCGGCGCGTCATCGACGCGTCGCCGATCTCGAACGGCTGGAAGATCTGCGCCATCCGGTCGGCCTCGATGCCGATGCCGGTGTCGCTCACGTCGACCCGCAGCATCGGGACCGCCCGGCCGCCGTAGGCGACGAACGCCCGCAGTCGCACCTCGCCCACCGCGGTGAACTTGACGGCGTTGCTGAGCAGGTTGTCGATCACCTGCGCCAGCCGCGACCCGTCGCCGAGCAGCCACTCCGGGATGTCGTCGGCGATGGTGGCGTGCAGCCGCACCGGCCGATCGCCGATGGCGGTCCGTGCCGCCTCCACCGCCTGCGCGATCAGCGGCCGCAGCGAGAACGGCGCCGCCTCGATCTGCCAGCCGGCCCGACTCGATCTTCGAGAGATCGAGGATGTTGTTGATCACGCCGAGCAGCCGCCGGCCGCTCGACAGGACGGTCTGCGCCAGCTCCTGCTGCTGCGGGTCCAGCGGCGTCGTCACGAGCATCTCGGCGAGGCCGATCACCCCGCTCATCGGCGTGCGGATTTCGTGGCTCATGTTGGCGAGGAACTCGCCCTTGGCGCGGGTCGCGCCCTCGGCCCGGGCGGTGGCGTCGGCGAGCGCCGTGGTGCGCTCGCGGACGCGCGCCTCGAGACTCGCCAGCGTCGCGCCCAGGGCGGCGTGCGCGGCTTCCCGCTCCGCGACCGCCTCCCGCAGGTGGCTGTCGCGCTCGCGCAGGCGGGCCACCATCGCCTCGAGATCGCGCTGCAGCGCCTGCACCTCGACGGCGGCGCCGGCGTCGACCGGCCGCGGCGAGGCCAGCAGGCCGCACGTCGTGATCTCCCGCGTCTCCTCGACCAGCTGCTCGATCGGCCAGGTCACCCGGCGCGCCGCCAGCCGGGCGAACGGCACCGCGATGGCCAGGCTGCACAGGACCCACAGCGCGGTCACCGCGTAGAACCGCGTCACCGGCCGATCGGAGCGGGCCACCGATCGGCGGACGAACACCCGCCAGCCGGCCGACGCCATGTCGTAGCGGGCGGTGAGATAGCGGCCGCCGCCGTGTCCCTCGGCGCCGGACACCAGGTATTCGCCGGTGCCGGAGCCCAGGGTCGACTGCACCCAGGTGGTGCCGCCGACGTGCGCCATCATGCCGGGCGCGCCGAGCCCGGCGGCGCCGATCACCATGCCGTGGTCGTCGACGACCATCAGCGTCGTGCCGCTCGGATCGACCAGGTCGCCGGCGATCCGCCCGACGCGCGACAGGTTGAGCGAGCTCTTGACGACGCCGTCGCGGACGCCCGGCGGTGTCACGATGGCGGCGCTGAAGACCACCTCCGGGACCGAACGATCGAAGCCGTTCCCGAGGAAGACGTCCGAGCGATAGCTGCCGCCCGTCTGCATCGGTCTCGTGAAGTAGTCCTTGGTCGCCGACGACCCCTTCGCCGCGAACACCCCCTGCAGGGTGCTGGTGCCGACCCGCGCCGCGCCGTGGCGGTCGATCAGGACGATCTTCTCGATGTCGCCGTAGAGCGCCTGCGACGACGACGAGGATGCGCAGGGCCTCGGCGTCGCTCACCGGGGCGGCGGCGAGGCGCTGCGCCAGCGACGACGTGGCCAGCTCGTGGGCACGCAGATACTCGTCGACCCGGCTGCCGATGATCGCGGCGCGCTCGGCCAGCTCGCGACGAGTGTCCACGTCCTCGCCCGACGACACCACCCGGCCGAGCACGAGGCCGAGCACGATGACGGGACAGACGGCCAGCGGGATGACGCTGTCGAAGACCTGCGCCCGCAGCGTCATCGGCACGTCGTGCTGGCGCCGCAGCCAGGTCCGGGCCAGCGGCCACGCCGCCAGCACCTGCACGAGCAGCGCCTGGGCGACGCCGTTGAGCGCCTGCTGCAGCGCGCCCGCGGTCGCCTCGCCGGCGTCGGCCCGAAGGACGCCGGTGCTCCAGCCGTAGAGGATCGGCACGCCGATGGCGGTCCAGAAGCCGGCGGCGGCGAGCGCGGTGCCGACCCGCTTGCGGACGAGCGCGCCGACGGCCGCGCCCTCGAGCACCGCGACGAGCATCAGCATCGGATGCCCGAGGTGCCAGCACAGGACGCTGGTCGAGATCGTGGCCGACAGCGCCGCCCACGCCGGGCCGGCGACGATCGCGACACACAGCACGATGACACACGTCGAGCCGCAGCGGCAGGCCGGAGCCGAGCGTCGGCGCGGCCAGGTTCACCAGCAGCCCGAGCAGGCCGCCGGCCAGCGCCAGCGCCAGCTGCCGCGACGGCTGGGTCCCGAAGCGGTCCGCCTGATCAGGCAACATCGGCCCCCGTCATCGGCACGCGACCGAGCGCGGCGGTCAGCTCGACCAGCTGGACCGGCTTGCTCAGGAAGTCGTTCATGCCCGCCGCGAGGCACTGCTGGCGGTCGTCCTCGAGGGCGTGCGCGGTGAGCGCGATGATCCACGGGCCGGCGCCGGGACGCGCCTTGATGCGGCGCGTCGCCTCGAGGCCGTCGAGCTCGGGCATCTGGACGTCCATGAAGATCACGTCGTAGGTCCGGCGCTCGACGGCGTCCACGGCGAGACGCCCGTTGTCGACGACGTCGGCGTGGTAGCCGAGTTTTTCCAGCATGCGCGCCGCCACCCGCTGGTTGACCGGGTTGTCTTCGGCGATGAGCAGCCGGAGGCTGCGGCCCGGCGTCGACGCGGGCAGGGCCGCGCGCACCGGGCGGGACGGCGCCGGCCGCGTCTCGGCAGCCAGACACGGGAGCTCCAGGCTGAACGTCGACCCGGCGCCCGGCTGGCTCTCGCCCCATAGCCGGCCGTCCATCAGCTCGACGAGCCGCTTGCTGATGGCCAGGCCGAGGCCGGTCCCGCCGAAGCGGCGCGACATCGAGGCGTCGCCCTGCTCGAACGGCTGGAAGAGCCGCGACAGCCGCTCCGGCTCGATGCCGATGCCGCTGTCGCGCACCTCGAGACGGATCATGGCCACCGACGTCGCCGTGGCCGGCACCAGCCGCGTCGACAGCGTGACGCGACCGACGTCGGTGAACTTGACGGCGTTGCTCAGCAGGTTGACCAGCACCTGGCCGAGCCGCAGACGATCGCCGATCAGGTGGGTCGGCAGCGAGGCATCCGTCTCGACGTCGAGCTCGATGCCCTTGGCCGACGCGGCCGGCGACACCACCTTGACCGCCTGCGACAGCACGCTGGCCAGCGGGAACGGCGTCCGCTCGAGCGTGATCTGGCCGGACTCGATCGTCGACAGGTCGAGGATGTCGTTGATGATCGCCAGCAGGATCTGGCCGCTCGACCGGATGGTCTCGGTGACCTCGCGCTGCGACGGATCGAGCGGGGTCGCGGCCAGGAGCTCCGCCATGCCGATCACGCCGTTCATGGGCGTGCGGATCTCGTGGCTCATGTTGGCGAGGAACTGGCTCTTGGCGCGGCTGGCCGCCTCGGCCCGCGCCGTCGCGCCGGCGAGCGCGGCCGTGCGATCGCGGACACGCTCGTCGAGCTCGCCGAGCGTCGCGGTCAGGGCCGCGTTGGCGCACTCGCGATCCTCGAGGGCGGAGCGCACTTCCAGGTGGCTCTCGTGCAGCCGGGCCACCATCGACTCGAACCCGCGTTCGAGCGCGCGCACCTCGGAAGGCGCCCCGGGATCGGCCGACAACGCCAGGCCGCGCTCCTCGCCGGACACCGCCCGGGTGGCGCCGACGAGCTGTTCCAGCGGCCCCGTGACGCGAGCCGCGGTGAGACGGACCAGCGGGATGGCGACCACCAGGGTCAGCAGCCCCCAGCCGGCGGTCAGCGCGTAGAGGCGTGCCACCGGCTCGTGGACGTCCTTGGCCGGCAGATGGGCGTGGATCGTCCAGCCGAGGCGATCGAGCGTCGCGCTCGCCACCAGCGCACGCGTCGCGCCGGTGTCGGCGCGCCCGGTCCAGGCGCTGGCATCGAAGGGCGTCAGCGCGGCGTACTGCCGCGGTCCGGCGTCGACCATGACCCGCCCGGTCGCGTCGGTGATCACCGCGGTGGTGGTGGGCCGGTTGAGGACCCCGCCGACCGCTGCTTCGATGGCCGACAGGTCGAGCGCGCCGATGACCACGCCGGCCACCTCGCCCGCCGCCGACAGCACGGGCACGCTGAGAGCGATCACCGGATCGTGTGCCAGCCGCGGAACGACGACCACGCCCGAGCGCTGCGGGCGTCGGCTGTGCACCGCCTCGGCGACGAACGCCCTGGCGACGGGCGCGTCTCCGACGCGCGATGGCAGCACGGGAGCGGCTTCGCCCGCCGCAGCGAGCACGTGTCCGGCGGGATCGGTCAGCAGCAGGCCGGCCAATCGCGGCCGCAGCCGGTGCTCCTGGGCGAGCGCCGCCGCGCCGCGCGCGCTGAGCGTCTGGCCCTGGCCATCGTCGGCGAGCCGGGCCGCGACGGCCCTCAGCGCGGCCTCCTGTTCGGCCACGATGTCGCCGACGCGATGTCCCACCAGCCGGACGCGGTCCGCGAGATCGGCGCCGGCGCCGCGCTCCGCCGCCCGCGCGAAGAGTCCGCCCAGCCCGAGCCCGAGGAGCGCCAGCGGGATCGCCGCCAGCGGGACCAGCTGGTGGAACAGCTGGGTGCGGAGCGGTCGCGCCTCGCGGCGTCCGGCCCTGCCATCGCAGGCGCTGGATTGGCCCGGGCAGGCCGGCGAGGAGTTCCGCCAGGACGACGTTGAGGAGGCCGGAGAGCGACTGTCCGGCAGCCGCCAGGGTGATGTCGGTGGCGTCGTGTCCCAGCAGCCGCCCGACGCCGACGATCAGCACCGGGATGCCCAGGACGATCCAGTAGCCGAGGCCAGCCAGGACCGGCACCCATCCCCGCCGGACCAGCAGGGCGATGGTCAGCACCTCGGACACCGCCAGCAGGCTGACGAGGGGCGATTGCGCCTCCCACGCCGTCCGGGTGGTGGCGAGCAAGGCCGTGAGGGCGCCCCACCACGGGCCCGGCCACCAGCCCCACGAAAATGGACAGCGTGCCGTCGAGCCGGAGCGGGTTCCCGTCGGACAACTCGATGCCGGCCGCGAGGAGACGGTCCCCCGCCAGCCCAGCCGCCAGACTGAGCGCGAGGAACCGCAGCGCCGTCGCGTGCGACGACCGGTCCCTGGAGCCGGGTGACGAGGCGGACGGGGCGGTCATGTCAGGAAGGCGGAGCTGGAGTCTCCGCTACGATCAATCGGAAAGAGGTGCACACGTCTTCAATCCGACCGGTTTGACCCCCGGCGGGCAACTCGCTATGGTTCACCCGCCGATGATCGTCCGTCATGCCGAGGGCCGCCTGCTCTGCATCGCCCAGTCCGACCACGCCGTCCTGGCCGGACGCCTGGCCGAGGCCTGGATGGCCGACGGCCTGCCCGGGCGCCGCACCCGGGACCGTGTCATCGACGCCGTCCGCCAGCACGACATCGGGTGGACGCCCGAGGACCGGACGCTCCGCTTCGACGCCGCGACCCACGGCCCGCACGGGTTCGTCAGCGCCCCGGTCGACGTCCGCCAGGGCGCGTTCCTGCGCGGCGTCGAGGACCTCACCGGCGGCGACGCCTTGGTGGCCGCCCTGGTCGCCCAGCACGGCCTCACCGTGTATCGGCGGTTCCAGCACGATCCCGCGTGGGCCGCGTACTTTCCCGGCCCTGGAACGCCGCCGCGACGACCTCTGCGGCCGCGTCCTCGCCGAAGCCGGTGCTCCGCCGTTCACGTTCCTGCAGGACTACACCATTCTGGGGCTGTGCGACCTCTTTTCGCTGGTGTTCTGCAACGGCTGGCGCGAGCCCCACCTGATGGAAGGCTACGAGGCGGTCCTCGAAGGCGATCGGCTGGTGGTCACGCCGGACCCCTTCGGCGGGGTCGTCGTCGATCTGGAGGTGCCGGCGCGTGCCATGCCGCTGCGCCCCTACTGGAGTCAGGACGACCTCGACCACGCCTGGGCGGAGGCCGAGCCCACCCGTCTGACCGGCTCCGCAATCGGGGCGCGGCCGGCATCATGAGCCGCATCCTCGTCGTCGAAGACGACGCCGACATCGCCAGCCTCATCGTCCACTACCTGGCGCCGGCCGGGCACGAGTCCGAGGTCGTCGCCAACGGCAGCGACGCGCTCGCCGCCGCCCGCCGGCGGCCTCCCGACCTCGTCATCCTCGATCGCATGCTGCCGGGCCTCGACGGCCTGGAGATCTGCCGGGCCCTGCGCGCCGACGCCGAGCTCGGCGCGGTGCCGATCCTGATGCTGACGGCGCGGGCCGAGGAGATCGATCGGATCGCCGGCTTCGAGACCGGCGCCGACGACTACGTCACCAAGCCGTTCAGCCCGAAGGAGCTGGTGGCGCGGATCGGCGCCCTGCTCCGCCGCGTGCGGCGCGGACCGGCCGATGGGGAACGCGTCCTGCGCTACGGGCCGGTCGTCGTCGACAGCGAGCGGCACGTCGTCACCGATGGCGACCGCGAGGTGCGGCTGACCGCCAAGGAATACCTGCTGCTCCGCTACTTTCTCGAGCACCGCGGCCGGGTCCTGTCCCGCGACCTGCTGCTCTCGGACGTCTGGGGCTACCAGTACACCGGCGGCACGCGGACCGTCGACGTCCACGTCCGGCGCCTCCGGGAGAAGCTGCCGGTCCTGGTGCAGGCGGTCGAGACGGTCAAGCAGTTCGGGTACAAGCTGAAGGCCGATGGCCCCGATGGCGAGGCGTCGTGAGCGCGACGACACACGCGCCGTCACCTCGACCCGGGATAGTGCGCCGATGCGTCTCCGCACCGAGCTGATGCTGGCCGGCGTGGCGGCCGCGGCGGTGGCGCTGGCCGCGGCGGCCCTCGCGTTCCGGATCGTCGAGGGCACCGGCTCCGTCGCCGTCGCCGTCTCGTGCGCCGTCGTCGCCGGCCTCGCGGCCGGGGCCGCCGTCGGCCGGGTCGCGGGATCGGTCGCCGACGGACGCCTCACGCCGTTGCGCGCCGCCGTCGCGGCCTACGCCCAGGGGGACTACTCACGGCGGCTGCGCAGCGGCGCGGACGAGCTCGGCGAGGTGCTGCGGCCGCTCGACGACGCCTTCCAGTCGCTCGCCGCCCGACTCGTGGCGCTGACCCGCGATCGGGCGCGGATGGAGGCCATCCTCGCCGGGATGGTCGAAGGCGTGCTGGTCATGGACGATCAGGGCGTCGTGCAGCTCGCCAACGAGGCGGCGCGCCGGGCGCTGCGGGTGCGCGACGATCCGGTGGGACGCCGCTACGTCGAGCTCGTCCGCCATCCCGACATCGAGGCGTTGATCCGCCGGGCCCTGCGCGGCGAGCCGAGCGAGGCCCAGGAGCTGACCATCGCCCAGGATCCGGTCCAGATGATCATGGCCCAGGCCACGCGCGTGTCGGGCGAAGGCTCGCAGGGCGTCGTGCTCGTGCTGCACGACATCACCGGCCTGCGCCGGGCCGATCGCATCCGGCGCGACTTCGTCGCCAACGTGTCGCACGAGCTTCGCACGCCGCTGACGGCGATCCGCGGCTATGTCGAGGCCCTGATCGATCTGGTGCCGGCCGACGCCGAGCCGCGGCGCTTTCTCGACATCATCGCGCGCCACTCGAGCCGCATGGAGGGCCTGGTCAAGGACCTGCTGCGCCTGACCCGCCTCGAGGCCGGCCAGGAGCCGCTCGACCGCGTCACCTGCGCGTCCGCGCACCTGTTCGACGGCGTGGTCCACGATCTGGAGCCGCTGCTCGCCCGCCGCCACCAGCGGGTGACGACGGCCGTCGCGGCCGACGCGGCCACGCTCGTCGGCGATCCGGCCAAGCTGCACGACGTCCTGCGCAACCTCGTCGAGAACGCCGCCAACTACGCGCCCGAGCGGACCACGATCACGCTGTCGACGCAGCGCGATGCCGATCACGTGGCGCTGATCGTCGAGGACGAGGGCCCGGGCATCCCGGAGGCCGACCGGCAGCGCGTGTTCGAACGCTTCTACCGCGTCGACAAGGCCCGCTCGCGCGAGACGGGCGGCACCGGCCTCGGCCTGTCGATCGTCAAGCACCTGGTCGGCCTGCACGGCGGCGACGTCCGCGCCGAGAACCGGCCGGGCGGCGGCGCCCGCTTCATCGTCAGGATTCCGGCATGATGTGGCTGCTCGTCGGGCTCGGCGGCGCGCTGGGCTCGATGGCCCGCTACGGCGTCAACCAGGCAGCCGCCCTCTGGCTGCCGGCCGGGTTCCCGTTCGCCACGTTCCTGGTCAACGCCATCGGCTGCACGATCTTCGGCGTGCTCGCCGGGATCGGCGAGCGCCACGGCGTGCTGACGCCGGCGTTGCGCGCCTTCTGTCTCACCGGCGTCCTCGGCGGCCTGACCACCTTCTCCTCCTACGCGCACGACTCGTTCGACGCTGCTGCGCGGGCGGCGCGCTGGGGCTGGCGCTGCTCAACGCCGTCGGCCAGGTCGTCGTCGGCCTCGGCGCCGTCGCCGTCGGGTGGTGGGCCGCCCGGACGCTGGCCTGACCGGCGGCACGCGCTAAAATACCCGCGCGCATGTTGAACCCCGACCGGTACTTCGATCCCACGCCCGCGGTGCGCGACGTCGCCCGCGAGCTGTACGGCCGGGCCGCCGGCCTGCCGCTGATCTGCCCGCACGGCCACGTCGATCCGCGCATACTGGCCGAGAACACCCCGTTCCCCGATCCGGCCGCGCTGCTCGTCATCCCCGATCACTACGTGACGCGGATGCTCTACTCGCAAGGCGTGCCGCTCGAGGCCCTGGGCGTCCCGTCGCTCGACGGCACGGCGGTCGAGACCGACTCGCGTCGCATCTGGCGCACCTTCGCCGAGCCACTTGCGGCTGTTCCGCGGCACGCCGAGCGGCTGCTGGCTGCGGCACGAGCTCGCCGACGTGTTCGGCGTCGACGAGCCGCTCGACGCGCGCAACGCCGACGCCGTCTACGATCGCATCGACGCGCAGCTGCGCACCGACGCCTTCCGGCCGCGGGCGCTCTTCGAGCGGTTCCGGATCGAGGTGCTCTGCACGACCGACTCCGCGACCGACACCCTGGCCTGGCACCAGCAGATCCGCGAGTCGGGCTGGCCCGGCGTCGTGCGGCCGACGTTCCGGCCCGACCTCGCCATCAACATCCTGCATCCCGACTGGCCGGCCGAGATGGATCGGCTCGGCCACGCTGACCGGCCGCGCCATCGGCGACTACCGCACCTACATCGCCGCGCTCGAATCACGCCGCGCCTTCTTCCGCGGCATGGGCGCCACCGCCACCGACCACGCGGCCCTGACGCCGTACACGACACGCCTGTCCGACCACGACGCCGCGGCGATCTTCGCCCGCGCCCGCGGCGGTGAGGCGACGCCCGCCGACCTCGCCGCCTTCACCGGCCACATGCTGATGGAGATGGCGCGGATGAGCGTCGAGGACGGCCTGGTGATGCAGCTCCATCCGGGCTCGCTGCGCAACCACAACGCGGCCGTGTTCTCGCGCTTCGGTCCCGATCGCGGCTGCGACATCCCGCTCGCGACCGAGTACACGAAGAACCTGCAGCCGCTGCTCAACGCCTACGGCAACGACCCGCGGTTCCGGCTGGTGCTGTTCACGCTCGACGAATCGAGCTACTCGCGCGAGCTGGCGCCGCTCGCCGGCCACTACCCGGCCCTGCGCCTCGGGCCGCCGTGGTGGTTCCACGACAGCATCGAAGGCATGGAGCGGTTCCGGCACGCCGTCACCGAGACGGCCGGCTTCTACAACACCGCCGGCTTCAACGACGACACGCGCGCCTTCCCGTCGATCCCGGCCCGCCACGACCTGTGCCGGCGCGTCGACGCCAACTTCCTCGCCGGCCTCGTCGCCCGGCACGTCCTCGAGCTCGAGGAGGCGCAGGAGCTGATCGTCGATCTCAGCTACGGCCTGGCCAAGTCGACCTACCGGCTGCCCTGAGTCGACTGCCTGCGCGGCTTCTGCGGCCGGTAATCTTCTCCGCCAGCCGGCGTCGGACCGCCGTCCGTGGCGCCGAGGCCGGGCCCTTGGCACGTCAGCGCGAGCAGCACCGCCGTGCGGGCTCACCGGCGATCCGGACAGCGCGATGCGGTGCAGCGCCGCGGCCGAACGCTGCTTCCCGGCGGTTCGCACCTGTTCCCAGCAGCGGCGGCCACTCCTGGGTGCGGCGGGGCCTGGGAATGCAGGCGATGAGCCGGAAGGCGCTCCTGCGCCTCTACGAGCCCCGAACACGCGTCGCTCCGCCGAGCGGGCCGGCAGCGCCGCTCAGCCACGGCGACGGTCGTGCGCGGCGTCGCGTCCGGCCTCGATGGCGACAGCGCGCACCGTCCGTCCTGCGTCGCCGGACGCCGGTCAACCAGCGCGTCGCCGACCGACGATGCTGGTCCCGCCTGGGCTTCCGGGTCGACACGGCGCCGAACCGGCGGCTGACGAAGCGACCGAGCGGATCGCGCGGACGCGCTCCGACGTCGTCCTGATCCGGATTGCCGATGCCGGAGATCCGGACGGCTACGACGACGAGGTCGGCAGCGGTCCGCGGCGCTGCAGGCCCCGATCGCCCGCACGCCGATCTGCTCCCGAGTCACCGCCAGATGCCATGACGCCGTCCGACCGCGAGACGCTGCGCGCGCCGCCAGGCTGGTCGGCTGTCTGAGCAAGCCGTGACCGTCAAGGGCTCGAGTCGATGCTGGCAGCGCTACGTGCGCTGATCGACGCCACCTGGCCGCCACGCGTCCGACGGCGCTCCGTCGGCCGATGCGGCCGCTCAGTCCCAGGCCAGCGTCGCGCCGGTCTGATACTCGGTGACCCGCGTCTCGAAGAAGTTCTTCTCCTTCGACAGGTCGGTCGCCTGCGACATCCACGGGAACGGGTTGTCGCGCAGGTAGCGCTTCGGCAGCCCGAGCCGCTCGAGCCGGCGATCGGCGACGTACTCGACGTACTCGGCGAACTGCGCCGCGTTCAGGCCGAGCACGCCGTCCGGGCAGGCCTCCTGGGCATAGGCCTGTTCGAGGACCACCGCGCGCTCGACCAGGCTCTGGATCTCGGCCTTGAACGCCGCCGTCCACACGCCCGGGTTCTCCTGGCCGATGGTGGCGATCAGGTCGCAGCCGAAGGCCAGGTGCAGGCTCTCGTCGCGCATGATGTACTCGAACTGCTCGCCGAGGCCGACCATCTTGTTCTGGCGGCGCAGCGCCAGCATCATGGCGAACCCGGCGTAGAAGAAGATGCCTTCCATGATCACGTAGAAGCCGACGAGATCGCGAAGGAAGCGCTGGATGTTGGCGATGCCGGTGGTGACGAAGCCCGGCTCGAAGACCGTCTGCGTCAGCTCGACGACGAAGGCATCCTTGGCGGCGATCGACGGGATGCGGATGTACATGTTGTACACCTCGTCCGGATCGAGGCTCAGCGAGTCGCAGCCGTAGATGAACGTGTCGGTGTGGATGGCTTCTTCGAACGCCTGGCGCAGCAGGTACTGGCGCGCCTCGGGGCTGGTCACGTGCTGGTAGACGGCGAGCACGATGTTGTTGGCCGTCAGCGACTCCGCCGTCGAGAAGAAGCCCAGGTTGTAGAGCACGAGGCGCCGCTCGGCGTCGCTCAGGACGCGCGTCGACTTCCACTGCTCGACGTCCTTCTGCATCGACACTTCTTCCGGCGTCCAGTTGTTGGCGATCGCCGCCTTGTAGTACTGCCGCGCCCACGGGTAGCGGATCGGCAGGATCTTGTTCGGATCGGTCTTGGCGCTGTTGATGATCATGATCGGGGCACGGACCGGGCCCTCACTGGCAGGACTCGCAGTCGGGATCGTCGATGCGGCACAAGGCCGGATCGACGACGGCGACGGGCGCGAGCGGGCCCGCCGGCGCCGTGGCCCCGATGGGCGCCGGCGCCTCGTACTCCCGCGTCTGGGTGAAGCCGAATCGCGCGGCGTCGAGCGTCGACTTCTCCACCTGCGAGGCGGCCAGCGTCCGCAGGTAGTAGGTGGTCTTGAGCCCCTGGCGCCACGCCGCCAGGTAGACCTCGCTCAGCTGGCGCCCCGAGGCGCCCTTCATGAACACGGTGTGCGACTGGCTCTGATCGATCCACTTGGCGCGGACCGCGGTCGGCTGCAGCGCCGCGATCGGATCGATCTCGAACGTCTCGCGGTACTTCTCCTTCAGCCGATCCGGCACGCCGGCGATCATCCGCAGGTTGCCGTCGAAGTACTTCAGGTGGTCGAGCATGTCGGCGCTCCACAGGCCGAGCGCCTTCAGATCGCGCACCAGGTGCGCGTTGACGACCGTGAACTCGCCGCTGATGTTGGCCTTGACGTAGATGTTGCGGTAGATCGGCTCGATGCAGGGATAGCAGCCGGCGATGTTGGCGATGGTCGCCGTCGGCGCGATCGCCATCGTGTTCGAGTTGCGCATCCCGTGCGCGGCGACGCTGGCGTAGACCGGCGCCCAGTCCAGCCGCCGCGTCCGGTTGACGTCGACCGGCGTGCCGCGCTCGGCGTCGAGCAGGGCCAGCGTGTCGTAGGGAAACAGCCCGCGGTCCCACTTCGAGCCGGCGAAGGACGGCGTAGGGGCCGCGCTCGGCCGCCAGCCGCGACGACGCGAGGATGGCGTGATACGACACGACCTCCATCGTCCGATCGGCGAGGGCGACCGCGTCCGGCGCGTCGAACGGCAGATCGAGATCGAACAGCGCGTCCTGCCAGCCCATCAGGCCGAGGCCGACCGGGCGGTGCCGGAGGTTCGAGGTGCGCGCCTCCGGCGTCGGGTAGAAGTTGATGTCGACGACGTTGTCGAGCATCCGCATCGCCAGCGTCACCGTCTCGCCCAGCGCCGCGTCGTCGAGGCGTCCGCCGACGACGTGACGCGCCAGGTTGACCGAGCCGAGATTGCAGACCGCCGTCTCGTCGGCGCTGGTGTTGAGCGTGATCTCGGTGCACAGGTTCGAGCTGTGGACGACGCCGACGTGATCCTGCGGCGAGCGGACGTTGCAGGGATCCTTGAAGGTGATCCACGGATGCCCGGTCTCGAAGAGCATCGTCAGCATCTTGCGCCACAGCGCCGAGGCCGGCACGGTGCGGTGCAGGTGCAGCTCGCCGCGGGCGGCGCGGGCCTCGGCCTCGCGGTAGCGCGCCGCGAACGCCCGCCCGTAGATCTCGTGCAGGTCGGGCACTTCGTCGGGCGAGAACAGCGTCCACGGGCCGTCCGCCTCGACCCGCTCCATGAACAGGTCGGGGATCCACACCGCCGTGTTCATGTCGTGGGTGCGGCGGCGCTCGTCGCCGGTGTTGCGGCGCAGCTCGAGGAAGTCCTCGATGTCGTAGTGCCAGGCCTCGAGGTAGGCGCAGGTCGCGCCGCGGCGCTTGCCGCTCCGGTTGATCGCCATCGTCACGTCGTTGGCGACCTTGAGGAACGGCACGACGCCCTGGCTCTCGACGCGCGTGCTGGCGATGCGCGCGCCGGTGCCGCGGATGCTCGTCCAGTCGTTGCCGAGGCCGCCCGACCACTTCGACAGCTGGGCGTTGTCGCCGAGCGCCTTGAAGATGTGGCCGAGGTCGTCCTGCACGGTGGTCAGGTAGCACGACGACAGCTGCGGCCGCGGCGTGCCGGCGTGGAACAGCGTCGGCGTCGACGGCACGTAGCGCAGCGTCGACATCAGGTCGTAGAACGCGATCGCCTGCGCCGTCGGCTCGGCCTCGTCGACGGCCAGCCCCATCGCCACGCGCATCCAGAACGCCTGCGGCAGCTCCACGGTGCGGCCGTCGTCGCGGGCCAGATAGCGATCGGCCAGCGTCTGGATGCCGAGGTACTGGAACAGCCCGTCGCGCTCGGGCCGCAGCGCCGCCGCCAGCGCCGCGTGATCGAAGGCGGTCAGGCGGGCGTCGTAGAGGCCGCTGCCGACGCCACGGCGCACGCCGGCGGCGAAGGCCTCGCGGTAGACGCGCGTCGCGGTCGCCGTCGCCCGGCGAGCGTCCGCGTCACCTCGCGGAACAGCGCGTCGAGCTGCAGGCGGGCGGCGGCCACGCTGTAGGCCGGGTCGCGCTCGATGAACGCCGCCGCGGCCAGCACCAGCGCCCGCTCGATCTGGGTCGTCGCGATGCCGTCGAAGATCGTCCGCAGCGCTTCGCCGACCAGCGCGTCGACCGACACGTCCGGGGCCAGGTCGCCGACGCGCGCCGTGACCGCGGCGCGCAGCCGCGTCGTGTCGAACGGGACGGTGGCGCCCGTCGCGCGTGCGCACGGTCAGCCGGCCGAGCCGCGCCCGCTCGACCGCCGCGGCGCGCAGCGCGTCGCGCTCCCGCTGCCGGTCGGCGCGATACAGGATGTAGGCCTTGGCGACCTCGTAGAGGCCCTCCCGGACCAGCGCCTTCTCGACCAGGTCCTGGACGTGCTCGACGGTCGGCGGCGCATCGCCGAAGCGCGCCTCGGCATCGGCGACGACGCCGTCGACGATGGCGTGGATCCGCCCCGCGTCGACCGGCGCGCCGACGGCGCGGATCGCCTTGGTGACGGCCGCGTGGATGCGGCCGCGATCGAAGGGAGCGGTCTCCCCGGTGCGTTTGACGATGCGCAGAATGGCCACCAGCGATCTCCCAGACAGAACCTGGATCTCCCAACATATGGGCTCGCAGGCGCAGGCGGTCAACTACATCTTGTGCTTCGCCACCCGACCTGGCGCGGGTCGGCGCGCGGGCGCACACCCTGGCGGTAACATCTCCGCATGGGCAAGGTGGTCCCGCACATCACGGACGGGCTCCGCTGAGCGCGCCGGCCGGCGCCGCGCCGCCCGCGCGCGAGCGCCATCGTGGCGAGCGGATCGGCTGGCTGCGCGCCGCGGTGCTCGGCGCCAACGACGGCATCGTGTCGACGGCGAGCCTGGTCATCGGCATCGCCGCGGCCCAGGCCGACCGCCCGCAGATCCTGGTGGCCGGGCGTCGCCGGGCTGGTGGCCGGCGCGATGTCGATGGCCGCCGGCGAGTACGTCTCGGTCAGCTCGCAGGTCGACGTCGAGCTCGCCGACCTCGACATCGAGCGCGAGCACCTGGCCGCCGATCCCGACTACGAGCGCGACGAGCTGGCCGGCGATCTACGTCGCCCGCGGCCTCGATGCCGACGCTGGCGCGGGAGGTGGCCGACCAGCTGATGGCGCACGACGCCCTCGGCGCCCACGCCCGCGACGAGCTCGGCTTCTCGCACGTGCATGGTGGCGCGGCCGGTGCAGGCGGCGCTGGCGTCGGCGGCGTCGTTCGCGGTCGGCGCCGCGATGCCGCTGGCGGCGATGGCCGCTCGCGCCGGACCGCGGGCTCATCGCGGTCATCGCCGTCGCGTCGCTGCGTCTTCCTCGCCGGCCTCGGCGCCGTCGCGGCCCGCGCCGGCGGCGCGCCGCCGCCTGCGCGGCGCCGCTGCGGGTCACGTTCTGGGGCGCCCTGGCGATGGCGTTCACCGCCGCCGTCGGCTGGCTGTTCGGGGTGTCGATCGCCTGATGTCGACCGCGTCCCTCCCCAAGATCCGGGCCCTCACCGCCGGGCGTCGATCTCGAGTCGCTGACCGATCCGCGGTCCCGTCGAGACCGCCCTCGGCCTGCTGGCGCGGGCCCGCGCGCGCCTGGCCCGCGAGGGCTTCGACGTGCAGCTGGCGCGGCTGTCGCTGCCGCCGCTCCTCGCGCGCCTCGATTCGGCGCAGCGCTGGACCAGCCTGGGGCACGTCCGGCACCTCGACGCGCTGGCCGCCGACGGCCGGCGTCGTCCTCAGCGTCGGCCCGGTCGCCGTCGACGACGTCGCCGGACGCCGCGCTCGCCACGTGGATCGCCGACCTCAACGCGGCGACGACGCACACCCACGCCAGCGTGGTCATCGCGTCGCCGGAGGGCGGCGTGCACCGGCACAACGCCGCGGTCGCCGCCGCCGCGATGCGAGCGATCGCCAGCGCGTCGGCGAACGGCCTCGGCAACTTCCGCTTCGCCGCCGCGGCGCGGGTGCCGGCGCTGACGCCGTTCTTCCCGGTCGCGTGGCACCACGGGGCGCCGGCCATCTCCGCCGGCCTCGAATCGGCGCACCTGGTCCACGACGCCGTGCGCGAGGCGCGCCACGCCGACGAGGCCGGCCGGCGGCTCATCGCCCATCTCGGCCCGGCGCTGATGGGCGTCGAGCGCGTCCTCGACGGCATCGCCCACGACGAGCGCGTCCACTACGCCGGCATCGACACGTCCCCGGCGCCGCTCGGCGCCGGTCAGCATCGGTGCGGCGATCGAGACGCCTGTCGGGAAGCGCGTTCGGCGACCCCGGCACGCTCGACGCGTGCGCCACGCTGACCGCGGCCATCAAGGCCTGCCGGTCCGCGCTGCGGCTACTGTGGGCTGATGCTGCCGGTGCTCGAGGACGACGTGCTGGCCGCCCGCGCCTCGGAGGGTCGCTTCGGCGTCCGTGAACTGCTGCTCTATTCGAGCGGTGTGCGGCACCGGGCTCGACGTCGTGCCGATCCCGGGCGACACGCCGGAGCCGGCCATCGCCCGGCTCCTGCTCGACGTGGCGGCGCTGTCCACGCGGCTCGAGAAGCCGCTGTCGGCGCGCCTGCTGCTGGCGCCGGGGCTCGGGCGCAGGCGAGCAGACGACGTTCGAGAACGAGTACCTCACGAACGCGCGCGTGCTCGCCGTCTGACGACAGGGGACCAAGAAGCCAAGGGACCAAGGAACCAACGGCCAAGACACTTCCAAAGTCCCAACCGCCAAGACCGTCTTGGGCGTTGGGGATTGGATGTCCCTTGGTCCCTTGGTCCCTTGGGAGTTCGGAGTTCCGGCCGCTGCTTACACGTTCGCCAGATGCTGCACGTGCCCGGTGCTGTCGCCGATCGACTCCGGACGCACGCCCATGCGATCGAGCAGCGTCATGTAGAGGTTGGTCATCGGCGTGTCCTTGGCGTAGCGGATGTGCCGCCCCGGGGCGAGCGCGCCGCCGCCGTTGCCGACCAGCAGCACCGGCAGATCGAGGTGCGTGTGGCGGTTGCCGTCGGCGATGCCGCTGCCGTAGACGATCATCGAGTGATCGAGCAGCGTGCCGTCGCCGTCCGGCGTGCTGGCGAGCTTCTGGATGAACTTGGCGAACAGCCCCATGTGGAACTCGTTGATCTGCGTCACCTTCTCGATCCACTCCGGGTTGTTGCGGTGGTGGGTCAGCGGGTGGTGCGGATCGGCGACGCCGATTTCCGGATAGGTGCGGGTGCTGCCTTCGCGCGCGATCATCGTGGTCGCGATGCGGGTGATGTCGGCCTGGAAGGCCAGCGCCTGCAGGTCGAACATCAGGGAGACGTGCTCGGCGAACGTCTCGGGGATGCCGCTCGGCTTCTCCATCTCCGGCATCCACTCGGTGTTGTGCGACTCGGCCTGCGCGATGCGCTGCTCGATCTCACGGACGGCGGTGAAGTACTCGTCCAGCTTGCGGCGATCGTTGGCGCCGAGGTCGTTGCGCAGCGCGGCGCTCCGCTCCCCGACCAGGTCGAGGATGCTGCGGCGCGTCCGCAGGCGCTGGGCCCGGGTCGCCGGGTCGAGGCCGGCGTCGGCGCCGAACAGGCGCTCGAACACCGCGCGCGGGTTGGTCTCCGGCGGCTGCGGCGTCGTGTCGCCGCGCCACGACAGGCTGTTGGTGTAGGCGCAGCTGTAGCCGGAATCGCAGTTGCCGACGATGCGGGTGTCCTCGCAGCCCAGCTCGATCGAGCCGAGGCGCGTCTGCGAGCCGATCTGGCGGGCGGCGATCTGGTCGACGGAGATGCCGTTCTTGATGTCGGCGCCGGCCGTCTTGCGGCAGTGGACGCCGGTCAGGAACACCGCGCCGGCGCGCGCGTGATCGCCGGGACCGTCGCCGAGCGCGTTGCCGTTGTTGTGCTCGAGGCCGGACAGCACCAGCACCCGATCCCTGACCGGCGCCAGCGGCTTGAGGATGCGCGACAGCTCGAAGCTGGCGCCCTCGGCCGTCGGCGTCCACGACTCCATCGTCACGCCGTTCGGCACGTAGGCGAAGGCGAGCCGGAGCGGCGACGCCGCCTTCTTCGCGGCGGCGGCGGCCAGCGCCGGCGTCATCGCGTCGAGCGCGGGCAGCGCCACCACGGCGCCGAGGCCGCGCAGGATGGTCCGTCGGGAGAGGTGCTTGCCGGTGATGATCATCGTGCTGGCTCCTGGGTGGGGGTCCCTGCTGTGGCGCGTCCCGATCCTGAATCCCGCGGCGCGGGGTGACGCTCGACGGTCCGCGTATCGGCGGGACTCGGGCTGGTCGCCGGGGCGGGCGCCGGGTTCGCCTCGGCGCGCCGCAACTGGAAGGCGGGGCTGTTGACGATCTGCAGCACCACGCTCGAGAACCGATACCGGTCGGCGGCGATGGCCGCCGCCATCTTCTTCAGCTCGCGACGGTCGGCGCGCTCGAGCCCTCGGCCGAGCGCGTACGTCATCAGCTTGCCGGTGATGGCTCGGGCGAACGGCTCACGCTCGGTGCGCAGGATGGCCCGCAGCTCTTTCGGCCCGGTGAACGAGCGGCCGTCCGGCAGCGTGCCCGAGGCGTCGACCGGCGTCTTGCCGTCGAGCGTCCGCCAGGCGCCGACGGCGTCGAAGTTCTCCAGGCCGAAGCCGAGCGGATCCATCCGCTTGTGGCAGGAGGCGCAGGTCGGATCGGCGCGATGCTGCTCGAGCTGCTGTCGGACCGAGGCCCCGGCATCGACCTTGGTGTCGTCGAGGTTCGGGATGTCGGGCGGCGGCTCCGCCGGCGGCGCGGCCAGGATGTTGTCGAGGATCCAGCGGCCGCGCAGCACCGGCGAGGTGCGCGTGGCGTAGGACGAGACGGTCAGCACGCTCGCCTGGGTGATGATGCCGCCACGGACGCCATCGACCGGCAGGGTGACGCGACGGAACTCGTTGCCGGTGACGCCAGGCGATGCCGTAGTGCCGGGCCAGCCGCTCGTTCAGGAAGGTGAACTTGCCGTCGAGGAACTCGAGGATGCTGCGATCCTCCCGCACGATGGCGGCGACGAACATCTCGGTCTCGCGCCGCATCGACGTCCGCAGGTAGTGATCGAAATCAGGAAACTTCTCGCGGTCGGGCGCGGCCGACTCGAGGGCGCGGATCTGCAACCACTGTCCGGCGAAGTGCTCGCCCAGGGTCGCCGAGCGCGGATCCGCCAGCATCCGCTTGACCTGCGCCGTCAGCACCGCCGGGTTGCGCAGCGTGCCGCGGTCGGCGGCGGCGCTCAGCGCCGCGTCCGGCATGCTGGCCCACAGGAAATAGGACAGCCGCGTCGCCAGTTCGTGCTGGGTCAGGCGGACGCCGGGCGGTGTCCCCCGCCGCGACGTCACCAGGCGCGGCTCACCGCGCTCGACGCGGAAGAGGAAGTCCGGCGAGACCAGGATCGCCTGCAGCGCGGAGGTGAGCCCTTCGTCGAACGAGCCCGGTCTCGCGCTCGACGCGCTCGGCGAGCGCCACGAGCTTGCCGACTTCGTCCTTGCTCACCGGCCGGCGGTAGGCGCGGCGAGCCAGCTTCGAGATGACGGGCAGCCGGCAGGCCGCCACGTGCGGCCCGGCGTGCTGGCAGCTGAAGATCCGGGCCCGGCTCTCCGCCGACGGCCGGCCCTCGTGGCCATAGGGCCCGATGATCTCGATGCCGCCGACGCGCGGCGTGTTCACCACCATCCGCTCGGTGAGCCGCGCCTCGAAACGCTTCTTCGCGAACTCGATCTGCTCGGGCGTCATGCCCGGCCGCGGCTTGAACTCCGGAATGGGCGGCGGCGGCAGCGTCGACGGCGCCGGCCCGCCGAACTTGGCCGGCATGCCGTCGAACAGGCGCAGCGGCGAGCCGGCGATCCAGTGCTCGCCCGCCGTCAGCTTGACGCGGAACTCGACGCGGCGGCCGCTCAGCTCCTGCTCGCCCGGCTCGAAGCCGGCGCCGAGGCTGGGGTCGAGCACTTCGTCGGCGATCCGCGTCCCGTCGACCCACAGCGCGAAGGTCATCGGCATCGAGCCCTGCGGCCGACGGCCGCCGGTCACCAGCCGCACCACGTATTCGGCGTCGACCGGCACGCGGTAGGTCGCGTGCGCGGCGTTGGGCATCGTCAAGCCCGTCTCGTCGTAGCTGGCCGGGACGTCCTTGCTCTCGACGACCCGGCCGTTGAGCATCGGCAGCTTGGTCACCGACGGCTTGAGCGCGCCGGTCCCGAAGATCGCCGTGCGGGCGATGCGCTCGGCCGCGGCCAGCTGCTTCTCGACCAGCAGCGGCGAGGTCGACAGGACGTCGCCGATGTTGTCGAAGCCGTAGCCCGAGTCGTCGTTCGGGAAATCGTCGGCCGGCCGCAGATCGATGCCGAGCAGATCGCGGACGGTGTTGTTGTACTCGGTGCGATTCAGGCGGCGGGTGGTGACGCGGCCCGGGTCGATCGGGCGCGCGGCATCGGCGCGGGCGATCTCACGCTCGACGAAGCCGGTGAGCTCCGCGACCTGCTTGGGCGTGGGCCGCGGCTCTTCGTCCTCCGGCGGCATGTCGCCGTCGCGCAGCTTCTGCACGACCAGCTCCCACCGATCGGCGTCGTTGGTCAGCGCCTCGAGCGATTCGTAGGCGGCGAGATTCAGGCCGCCCTTCTGGCGCCGCGGGCCGTGGCACGACGCGCAATGCTCCGTCGACGAACGGCTTCACGACGCTGTCGAAGCTGTGGGCGGGCGTCGGCGCCGGGCGTGTGGCCGCGACGGCGCTGGGCGGCGTCGTGGCCTTGGCGTCGTGGCCGAGCGGCTTGGCGACGGGAGGCGTGGCGGCACGAGGCTTGGCGGCGGGACGCTTGCCTTGCGCCGGAGCCGTCGCCGCAGCCGGAGAAGCGGGCGCTGGCGCTTGTCCGCGGGTGGCGACACCACCTGCGAGCGCGACGACCGACCGCGATCACGAGGAACCGAGTCACGGGCACGCCATGGATACGCCGCGATCCCGCCGCGCGCGTACCCGCCGACGAAGACCGCTCCCGCCACGGTGAGAATGGCGCGTGTCGCTGTGTGCTCAATAGTTTGTAGTGGTCTGTCCTGTCATTGTCACGGCCCGGCGGCCCGGCGTCAAGTCCAAGTCGTGAGCGAAGTGGATGGCGTTGCACCTCAGGCGCGATTGCGCCGATATGTGTAGATCAGAAGGAGCGATCGCCACCTGTCCGGACTTCACGATCAGCCCGAGCTCACGGACGCCGAACCGGCCCAGCCGGTCGACGTCGTCGGCGCTCGTCCGCGACGCCGTCATCCGGCTGACCCGGCTGGTCCAGCGCGCCGCGATCTATCCGCCCGGTCATCCCACCGTCCGGCTGCTGCTCGCGCCGTTCCTCGAGGCCGTCGTTCCCGTTCACGCGACGGCACGATGCCGCTGCGGCTCGCCGTCCGCACGCGAGCGCCTGATCGCCGCCGCCGGCACCACGCCGCCGCAGGAACACGAGAGCAAGTGGCTGGCCGGCCAGCTGCACGGCCGCGGCGTCAGCACCATCGCCATCGAAGGCCAGGTCGACGCCGAAGAACTGCTGGCCTTCGCCCGCTGGCTGAGCGGCCCGGCGCAGGCCGGCGACCGGCCCAGCACGCCGCGCGGCCTCGTCGGTCGGCTTCGTCGACTACACCGACGCGGCCTTCGACGAGGCGCCGGGGCTGATCGACCCCGCCGACGGCGGACTCGGCGCCTGGCACCGCATCGCCGCCACGCTGGTCGGCGGCGCCGACGGGAGCGGCGACGGTGGCGCGGACGGCGGCTCGATGGCGGGCACTCGCCGCCCTGACCGGACTCGGCAACGCTCTCGGCGCCACCGGCGCCCTCGGCGCGGCCATGCACGGGTCGGAACCTGGCGGCAGCGGCGGCCCCGGCGGCATGGCCCGGCAGCGGCGGAGCCGGCCCAGGTGGCGCCGGGCCCGGCGGCCGCGGACGGTCGCTCGATCCGCAGGCCGTCGCCGCCGCGATCCAGAACGAGCTGGCTCTGTCGGAGGGCACCGGCGTCAGCGCCGCGACCGAGCGCCTGCTCGTCGCCGGCACGCGCCTCGGCCGCCTGATCGCCGGCCGAACGCGATCGCCGTCAAGCAGCGGCTCGCGGACGTCGTCGACCGCCTCCCCGACGAAGTGCGCCACCAGCTGCTGCGCGTCGTCCCGAACGACGACCCGCGCAAGTGCGACCTGCTGACGGCGGTCCTCGACGACCTGCCGACGCAGCGCCTGCTCGACCTCGTCCCGCGCGTCGAGATGAAGCGCGGCACGCACGTCAGCCCGTTCCTGACGTTCCTCGTCCGGCTCTGCTCGGTCGCCGCCCGCGAGGCGTCGGTCAGCGAGGCGGTCGAGACGCAGCTCGGCCGCTTCGGCCTGCCGACCGATCTGGTGCACGCCGGCAGCGACCACGTCCGCGCCGTCCTCGAGCAGGCCTTCAGCCAGACCGCCGAGCACTACAGCAACGTCGGCGAGCTGTACCAGTCGAGCATCAACGAGTTCTCGATCACGTTCGAGCCGAGCCCCGACGAGGAAGTCGCGCAAGCTGCTCGCCCAGGGCGAGAACGCCCGGCTGACGACCGAGCACGCGGCCCGCATCGCCATGGCGCTGGTGCGCTCCGACCCGCGCGACATCGCGACGGTCAGCTGCCTGACGTTCGCCCGCGACGCGGCCACCACGCACGCTCGCCGGCGAAGGCCAGGTGTCGCTGCTCGCCGAGCTCGCCGCGGTCGCCACCATCGTCGGCGAGACCAGCCCCGACGGCCCGACGCGGTCCCTCGTCCAGGAGTGCCTGGCGCTTGTGCCGCCAGCCGATGGCGCTCGAGCAGCTGATCAACGCCGTCGGCGACCACGTCGGCGCGCCCTCCGAGACGCTGACGGCGCTGTTCCTCGCCTCCGGCCTCTCCGGCACCGTGCTGGCCGTGACGCGCATGACCGACCTGCCGGACGGCGCCTTCCGCGACCGGCTCGGCGAGCTGGTGGCGCGCCAGGAGCTCGAGATCGTCCGCAGCGCGCTGACCCGCCTGCGCAAGGACGACCATCCGGTGATGATCGTGCTGAACGTGCTGCGGGTCCTCGATCCGATCCGGGCGCCGGAGCTGTGCCGGCTGTTCATCCGCGATCCCGACGCCGGCATCCGCCGGCTCGTCGCTCGACATGCTGCGCGAAGCGCCGCTCTCGCCGGCCAAGCGCGAGCGCGTGATGATCCAGGCGATGAGCGATCACGACGCCGACGTGGCGCTGACCGCGCTCAGCGATCTGTGCGCCAACCAGACGCCGAGCGGGCTGTCGGCGCTGACGCGAGTACCTGTCGCGGGTCGACGACCGCGAGCTCGAACGCTGCAGATCGCCGCGGTCGACCTGCTGCTGCGACACGTGGTCGGGCGGCGCCTCCGACGTCATCGCCACCGCGCTGCGCGCCCGCCGCCACATCTTCAACGGCGGCCCGCGCCGCGTCTCGCAGGTGATGGTGCAGGCGCTCGCCGCCAAGCCGGACCTGCAGGGCCAGGTCGCCGCCCGCGCCTGGCAGCGCTCCGCCGCCGGGCTGTGGAGCACGGTCCTCGGTGGCCGCCGGGAGATCTCATGAGCTCGCCGCAACGCGCCGAGACGTTCCTCCGCGAGCTCCAGGGCGCGGTCTCGAGCCGGCGCCTCTACGCGCCCGACCACCCGCGCAACGTCGAGATCGTCGATCGGCTCGAGGGGCACGTCGCCGCCCTGACCGTCAGCCGGCCGGAGTTCTCGGCGCTCTCCGACGCCGATCGCCTGATCACCGACGACGGGCTCGTCGAGAGCCATGCGCCGGTCGCGCGCGGCATCTTCCGCGCCCTCAACCAGCGCGGCTTCGATCGGCTGACGGTGTCGCGCGGTGTCACCCGGCCGGAGCTGACCGCGTTCATCGACACGATCGCGGCGCTCGAGAGCGGCAGCCCGGCGGCGCTGATGCCGACGCCGCACGTCGTCTTCTCGCGCCTGGTGCGCAAGAGCGGGTCCGGCATCGGCATCGGCGCCTGGGGCGGCGGCTTCGTCTCGGCGGCGGCGGCGCGCCGCTCGAGCGCGTCTGGCTGTCGATCGAGACCGGCCCGATCGAGCTGGAAGTGCTCGAGAGCCTCGTGCTGGCCCTCAGCACGCACGCGTGCTCGCACAACCGCGAGGCGCTGATTCCGCTGGTGACGCTGCAGTCGCACGACGCCTACACGGTCACGCACATCACCAACGTCGCGGTGCTGTCGATGGCGCTGTCGTCGGCGCTCGGCTTCAGCGCCGCCTTCGTCCACGACGCCGGCACGGCGGCGCTGCTGCACGACGTCGGCAAGCTGAAGGTGCCGCCCGACGTGCTCAGCTCGCCGACCAAGCTGACCGAAGTCGCAGATCGTGCTGATGAAGCGCCATCCCGAGGACGGCGCGCGCATGCTGATGGGCGCCGGCCGGCTGCCCGACCTGGCGGCCGTCGTCGCCTTCGAGCACCACCTGCAGTTCGACGGCGGCGGCTACCCCGCCGTGCCGGCCGGCTGGAAGACGCACGTCGCCAGCGAGATCACGCACGTCGCCGACGTCTACGACGCGCTGCGCAGCGATCGCCCCTATCGCCAGGGCCTGCCGCCGGAGACGGCCGCGCAGATGATGAACGCCGACTCCGGCCGGGTCTTCGATCCCTACATCCTGAAGGTGTTCTTCGAGCAGGTCGCGCCGCGCCTCACCTGGCGCAAGATCGACCTGTCGGCCGACGCCGGCCACGCCCGCCGCACCGGCCGGACGTGCCGCCGGCCGAGACCCGCCGGCGCGCCGACCCGGCCGCCCCGACGTCGAGAAGGACCGATCGCATGAGGCCAGCTCGCGGACGAGACGGCGAAGGCGTCCATCCTGATCGCGGACGACGACGCGAGCAATCGCGAGGTCCTCACCTACTACCTGCGCCGCCAGGGCTACGACGTGCACGCCGTCGCCGACGGCGACGCTGGCCCTCGCGGCGATCGCCGAGCGCCGCGTTCGCGCTGGTGCTGCTCGACGTGGTGATGCCCGGCCTCGACGGCCTCGAAGCGCTGCGCCGGATCCGCCTCACGCACGACGCCCGCGAGCTGCCGGTCATCCTCTTCACCGGCCTCGACGCGCCCGAGGCGTTCGACGCCGCCGGCGAGCTCGGCGCCAACGCCTGGCTGGCCAAGCCGTATCAGCTCGCCGATCTGCTGGCCGCGGTGCGCGGCCAGATCGCCGTCGCCGACGGTCCTCACCCGCACCGTCTGACGGGCGTCGGCCGGCGCATCGGGTGACGGCGTTAACCCACACGTAACCGCCTCCGTCATCACGGGGAAATGCCCGGCCGATACCGTCTGTCGTGCCGGTGACACGCGCCTCGCCGCGTGACGCCCGGCAGGAAGGCCAGGCCGTGTGCCCGAACCCGGTTTCCGCGAGATCTGCTCCGCGTCCCTCCCCCGCCCTGCCCGCCGCCGGGCTGTCGCGCGCCACGCGCATCCTCGTCGTCGAGGACGAGCCGGACATCGGCGGCCTGATCGCGCACGCCCTCGAGCGCGACGGCCAGACGGCGGTCGAGCTCGTCGGCACCGGCGACGCGGCGCTCGCCTCGATCGCCGAGCGTCCGCCCGACGTCGTCGTGCTCGACCTGAACCTGCCGGTGCTGTCCGGCTTCGAGGTCTGCCGCATCCTGCGCGGCCGGCCGGCCACGCGGCACCTGCCGATCATCATGGTCACGGCCCGCACCAACGAAGTCGATCGGATCGCCGGTCTCGACATGGGCGCCGACGACTACGTGACCAAGCCGTTCAGCCTGCGCGAGCTGTCGGCGCGCGTCCGCGCCCTGCTGCGCCGCAGCCAGGGACCGATCGGCGAGGCCGAGGCCGTGTATCGCGGCCGGCAGATCGTCGCCGACTTCGACGCCGTGTCGGTCGTCGGTCGACGGCGTCAACGTCCGGCTGACGCGGCGCGAGTTCGAGCTGCTGAAGTGCCTGGTGGAGAACCGCAACCGCGTGCTGTCGCGCGAGCGGCTGCTCGAGCGGGTCTGGGGCTACGACCGGCTGATCGAGACGCGGTCGGTCGACGTCCACGTCGGACGGCTGCGCGCCAAGCTGGGGTCGGCCGGCCGGCAGATCGAGACCGCCGTCGGTCTCGGCTATCGCTTCGTGGAGTGAGCGGCACTAGCGCGCGCTGCCGGCGTGCCGCGACGCGCGGCGCCGCCGCGGCGCCGCCGACTCGGTGCCGACCGGAACCCAGCCTTCGTTCTTCAGGATCTCGACGCGCAGCGCGAACACGTTCAGCTGCCGCTCGACGCGATGCCAGTCGTCGTAGTGCACCTCGCGCACGACGCGGCGATCCTGCTCCTCGAGCACGTCCCAGCCGCCAGCCGGCGCGCGTCTCGATGAGGAATCCCCGCGTCCGGCCGTGGTGCTCGAGTCGATGATTGAACATGATGCGTCCCTTGCTGCCGGTCCGTCGGACCAGTGGGGCGATCATCGCAGAGCGTCGCGGCGACCAATGTAAACTCTCTGTTAACACCGCAACTGCCAGCGTCCATACGCTTTAAGGTCGATCGGCCGAGCCTGCCGCGGTCGCTCGCGCGCGGCCGATCGCCACGACGCGCGACCGCCCGCTCCCGTTCGCGCGCGACGCGATCGTCGCGTGCGTCGAGGACGCACTTTCCGTGTCGCGCAGGTTGACGGCATCGGGCGGATGTGGACAATCGCCGTAGGACATCGGCCGCGCGGTGATGGCGGCGCTACGGAAAGCAGGCAGGTATGACGGACGTGCTGGCGATCATCCTTGGCGGCGGGCAAGGCAAGCGGCTCTACCCTCTCACCTACCGCCGCTCCAAGCCGGCCGTGCCGATTGGCGGCAAGTACCGGCTCATCGACATCCCGGTCAGCAACTGCCTGCACGCCGGCATCCGCCGCATCTTCGTGCTGACGCAGTTCAACTCGGCGTCGCTGAACCGGCACATCGGCCAGACCTACCGGCTCGATTACTTCTCCCAGTCGTTCGTCGACATCATCGCGGCCGAGCAGACGCCCGAGAACACCAACTGGTTCCAGGGCACCGCCGACGCCGTGCGGCGCGCGATGCCGCACTTCATCGGCCTGCACGCCGACCACTACCTGATCCTCGCCGGCGACCATCTCTACCGGATGGACTTCGACGAGATGGTCCAGGCGCATGTCTCGTCGGGCGCGGACATCACCATCGCGGCGCAGCCGGCCAGCGCCGACGACGCCCGCGGCATGGGCATCTTCCGCTTCGATCGGAAGGGCCAGATCGAGGCGTTCGAGGAAAAGCCGTCGGCGGCCCGGCTCGAGGAGATGGGCGGCAGCCTGCCGGCCGGCGGGACCGGTGACTTCACGACACCCGCGGCCAAGCCGTTCGTGGCCTCGATGGGCATCTACGTGTTCACCCGCAAGGCGCTGATCGAGGCGCTCGCCGAAGCCAACGTCGTCGACTTCGGCCACGAGATCATCCCGAAAGCGCTCGGCCGCAAGAAGGTCCGCGCCTACGCCTTCAACGGCTACTGGGCCGACGTCGGGACGCTGCGCTCCTTCTTCGACGCCAACATCTCGCTGACCCAGCCGGGCGCCGAGTTCAGCTTCTACCATCCGACCCGGCCGGTGTTCTCGCGGCCACGCTTCCTGCCGCCGTCGTGGGTGGACGGCGGCGCCCTGACCCGCACCGTCGTCGCCGACGGCGCGTCGGTGTGCCACGCCGAGGTGTGCGACTCGATCGTCGGCCTGCGCATGCAGGTGTCGTCCGGCGCCAACGTCAAGCGTTGCGTGCTGCTCGGCGCCGACGAATACGACGATCGGCAGTCGCACGACGGCCAGCCACCGCTCGGGATCGGTCACGACTGCGTGCTCGAGAACGTCATCGTCGACAAGAACGCGCGCATCGGCGACGGCGCGGTCCTGGTCAACAGCGCCGGCATCGTCGACGGCGAGGGCCCGGGCTACGTGATTCGCGAAGGCATCATCGTGGTGCCGAAGGGTGGCGTCGTGCCGGCCGGTACGCGCGTCGGGCAGGCCACGGCGACCGCGGCGCCAAGGCGGATCGGCCTGACCGGCCGGCTGCGTCCGGCGCGCCTCGCCGCTACGCCAGCGCCCGCAGGACCTTCGGCGTCAGCCACCAGTGCAGCACGCCGGAGCCGGCCGGCGGCGGCAGGATCGCCACGTCGATCCGGGCGACACCGCCCTTCTTGAACTCCGGCGCCGTCCTGAACCCGACCAGCAGCGCCGCCAGCTCGCCGAGGCCGGGCTCGTGCCCGACCAGTGCCACGCTGGCCCGCCGCGGGTCGGCCTCGAGCGCGCGCAGCACGTCGCGCGGCTTGGCGCCGGGCTGCAATGCCGGCCATTCCATGACCTTCGGCTTCTTCGCGAACGCGGCCGCCAGCAGATCGGCGGTCTGGCGGGCCCGCGTGAACGGGCTGGTCAGGATCAGGTCCGGGCGGGCGTCGATGGCCGCCAGTCCCGCGGCCTGCCGGCGCCACCGCTTCGCGCCGTCGTCGGTGAGCGGACGCAGGGCGTCGTCGGGCCACGCCGGGCCGCGGTCCGCGGCGACGGCGTGACGCACTAGGTAGAGATGGAAGGGTCCAGGCATGGGGCAATCCGATCACGCACCCGGTCGGTGAGTATCGCCAGCGCGCGCGAGCCGCGCAGGTAGCGGGCGTGCAGATGGCGGATGTCCAGGTCGAGGGCCGCCGACATCCGGTCGAGATCGCGGGCGACGATCGATTCCGGCGGCAGCGAGGCGCCGAGGCGCACCGCCTCGGCGCGCAGCACATCCAGGTCGTGCAGCTCGCCGAGCACGTCCTGCATCGCCTTCAGGCTCGCGACGAGCGTCCCCGTTCGAGCCAGGCGCAGTTCGCCGGTCAGCTCGAGCGCGTAGCGCAGCCGCTTGGCGGCGATGCGGACCGCGTGCACCCGATCGACGATGAGGATGGCCCCGGAGTCGGCGACGGCGACGCCGAGATCCCGTGCCCGATCGATCACCCGCCGGGCCAGACGACGGCGTTCGCGCGCCGGCAGGTCGCCCCGGCCACGGCGCCCGGCCCGTTCGAGGCCGCGCACCAGATCGGTGAGGCGCTCGATGAGGCGGGTGGCCCGTCGGGCATCGCTGGCCTCCTGCAACGCCGTCGAAGGCCGCCAGGCGTCGCTCGGCGAGGTGCGCTCGCAGCGCGACCACGCCGGGCGCCGCCTTGCCCGCCGCGCGGTCGGTCAGCAGCGCGCCGGCGACGTCGAGCTCGCGCACCGGTCCGAGGGCGCGCGTCAGGCGCCTGAGCCGGCGGCGCAGCCGAGCCCCTCGCCCCGATCGCACGTCCACGACCACCGGCAGGATCTCGCGCAGGCGGCGGGTCGCGACGCGTGCCTGGTGGATGCCCCGCCCGTCGCCTTCGAGCGCGGCGTGCAGGTGCCCGGCCAGGGCCTCGAGGCGGCGGCCGAGCGCCTCGGCCAGCAGCGGACGGGTCATGGCCGCCACCGGCTCGGCTGTGCGGTCGACGCGGCAGCGGCGGCGACGGCGGCGGCGACGAGCGGACGGACGACGGCGGGATCGCGCGGGCGAGGGGGTGGCCATGTCTGACGACGCGCGGTCATCGTACTATGGCCCCCATGCGCCTCGCCGCGATCGACATCGGCACCAACTCCGTGCACATGATCGTGGTGCAGGTCCGCCCCGACCTGTCGTTCGAGATCATCGACCGCGAGAAGGAGATGGTGCGGCTCGGCGCCGGCGGTCTCGACGGCCGCGCCCTGACGCCGGCGGCGATGGCCGGCGGCCTCGAGGCGCTCTCGAAGTTCAAGCGCCTCGCCGACTCGCACAAGGTCGACGAGATCATCGCGGCGGCGACCAGCGCCACCCGCGAGGCCGAGAACGGCGGCGACTTCCTCGCCGCCGTCCGCGAGCGGACCGGCATCGACGTCCGGGTGATCTCGGGCGCGGAAGAAGCGCGGCTGATCCACATCGCCGCCACCTACGGCGTCGACCTGGCCAAGCGCCACGGCGTCGTCATCGACATCGGCGGCGGCAGCGTCGAGATCACGCTGGGCGCGGCGCGCGAGCCGGCCCTGGCCAAGAGCTTCAAGATCGGCGTCATCCGCCTGACCGAGCGCTTCGTCCGCGCCGATCCGCTGGCGCACCGCGACGAGCGCCGCCTGGTCGCCCACATCGACGAGGCGATCGGGGCGCACGTCGACCAGATCGTCAGCCGCGGCTACCAGCGCGTCATCGGCACGTCGGGCACCATCCTCAGCCTCGGCGCCGTGACGCTGGCCGCCGAGCACGGCCACGTCGTCGAGGACCTGCACCATCGGCGGGTGCCGGCCAAGGCGCTGCACAAGGTCCGCAAGGCGCTGGTCGCGTCGGACCAGGTCACCCGCCTGCAGATGCCGGGCCTCGATCCGCGGCGCGCCGATCTCGCCGTCGCCGGCGCCGTGCTGCTCGACACGATCGTGCGGCGTCTCGGCGCCGACGAGATCTCGCTGTGCGAGATGGCGCTGCGCGAAGGGCTGATCCTCGACTACGTGCGGCGCAACGAGAAGCACATCGCCGCCGTCGAGCGCTATCCCGACATCCGCCGCCGCAGCGTCGAAGAGCTCGGCGAGCGCTGCCACTACTGGTCGGAGCACGCCCGGCAGGTGGCGCGGATGGCCACCCAGCTGTTCGACCAGACCGCCAGCCGGCACGGCCTGGGCCCGCGCGAGCGCGAGTGGCTCGAGTTCGGCGCGCTGCTGCACGACGTCGGCGTCCACATCAGCTATCGCAGCCATCACAAGCACTCGCACTACCTGATTCGCCACGGCGACCTGCGCGGGTTCGACCCGGCCGAGGTCGAGATCATCGCGCTCATCGCCCGCTACCACCGGCAGGCGACGCCGAAGAAGTCGCACGACGGCTACGCCGACTTGAAGGCCCCGGAGCGACGGATCGTGCGCCTGCTGTCGGCCTTCGTCCGCGTGGCGGAGGGCCTCGATCGCAGCCACGCCCAGGTCGTCGCCGATCTCAAGGTGACCGGCGACGGCGATGGCCTGGCGCTGCGGGTCGACGTGACCGGCGACGCCGAGCTGGAACAGTGGGCGGCGCAGCGCTACCTGCCGCCGCTCGAGGCCGAGCTCGACTGCCCGGTGCGCGTCGACGTCCAGGCCGCCGCCGGACGCCGGCTTCGCAAAAGCCCGCCGGCGCGCTAGACTCCGAGCGATGTCGTCGGCGCCACGCCTTCCTACCCTCTCGGCGCTGGCGCGCCCGGGGGACGCGCCAGACGAGCGCAGCGCGCCCTTGAAGATCGACGTCGACGGGCTCAACTTCTACTACGGCGCCAAGCAGGCCCTGACCGACATCACGATCGGCATGCGCGCCAACCTCGTGACCGCCTTCATCGGTCCGTCGGGATGCGGCAAGAGCACGTTCCTGCGGACGCTCAACCGGATGAACGACATCATCATCGGGACCCGCGTCGAAGGCTCGGTGAAGATCGACGGCCACGACGTCTACGGCCCGGGCACCGATGTCGTGGCCCTGCGGCGCAAGGTCGGCATGGTGTTCCAGAAGTCGAACCCGTTCCCCAAGTCGATCTTCGAGAACGTCGCCTACGGGGTCCGCCTGAACGGCCTGGTCGCGAACAAGGCGCGGCTGCAGGAGCGGGTCGAGGAAAGCCTGCGCCAGTCGGCGCTGTGGGAAGAAGTCAAGGATCGGCTGCACGAATCGGCGCTCGCCTTGTCGGGCGGCCAGCAGCAGCGGCTGTGCATCGCCCGCGCGCTGGCCATCAAGCCGGAAGTGCTGCTGATGGACGAGCCCGCCTCGGCGCTCGATCCGATCGCGACGCAGCGCATCGAGGAGTTGATCTACCAGTTGAAGCGGGACTACACGATCGTCATCGTGACCCACAACATGCAGCAGGCGGCGCGGGTCTCGGACGACACGGCGTTCTTCTGGCTCGGCAAGCTGGTCGAGTTCGACAAGACCGAGCGCATCTTCACCGCCCCCGGCGAAAAGCTCACGGAGGACTACGTGACCGGCCGCTTCGGCTAGCGCGCCGCCGACGCAGCGAGATGTCCATGCGAGATTCCGACCGCGTCGTCCCGCACTTCCAGGAGCAGCTGGCGACCCTCAAGGAGCGCCTGCTCGTCATGGGCGGCCTCGCCGAGGAGCGCGTCCGCGCCATCATGGAGGCCCTCGTCGAGCGCGACCTGTCGCTGGTCGAGCGCGTCCAGTCGGGCGACGAGCCGCTCAACCAGCTCCACATCGAGGTCGACGACCGCTGCTTCAAGCTGCTGGCGCTGCACCAGCCGATGGCGGCCGACCTGCGGGCCATCGTCTCGGCGGTCAAGATCAACACCGACCTGGAGCGGGTCGGCGACCTGGCCGTGAACATCGCGGAAGCGGTCCGCCGCTACCTCCAGCACCCGCCGGTCAAGAAGCTGATCGACATCCCGCGGATGGCCGAGATCGCCCAGAAGATGCTGCGCGAATCGCTCGACGCCTTCGTCCGGCGCGACGTCGAGCTGGCCCAGGGCGTGCTGAACCAGGACGACCTGCTCGACATGCTGAAGACCCAGGTCTTCCGCGAGCTGCTCACCTACATGCTGCAGGACCAGACCAAGATCGAGCCGGCCCTCGACCTGATCCTGATCTCCCGACACCTCGAGCGGATCGGCGACCACGCGACCAACGTCGCCGAGGACGTCATCTTCATGGTGTCGGCGCGCGACGTGCGCCACCACCCGCCGGCGCCGCCCCAGCCGGTCTGAGGCCGGCACTGGAGGTAACATTTTCGTCGTGCCCGATCAGACGGCGCCGCCACCAGTCTGTGTATACTGTCGTCGACATCCAGTCGAGGCGGCGTATCGGCCATTCTGCAGCCGCGCTGCAAGTTGCTGGACCTCGCGCACTGGGTCGACGGGGACTATCGCGTCGCCGGCGAACCGATGACTGACGAGGTCACCATCGAGGACGCCACTCCCGGCGACGAGCCAGCGCCTCGTACACCCGAACGATCGGGCTCGTCGAAAGGGCGCACCCGCTAGTCTTCCGCCGCTGTCATCCCCCATGGCCGATACGCTTTCCATCATCGACAACCGCACCGGCAAGCGCTACGAAGTGCCCATCAAGGACGGCACCATCCGGGCCATGGACCTGCGGCAGATCAAGGCGACCGACGACGACTTCGGTCTGATGACGTACGACCCGGCGTTCACCAACACCGCGTCGTGCCGGAGCGCGATCACCTACATCGACGGCGACCAGGGCATCCTCGAATACCGCGGCTACCCGATCGAGCAGCTGGCCGAGAAGAGCACCTACCTCGAGGTCGCCTACCTGCTGCTCTTCGGCGAGCTGCCGACCAGCGCGCAGCTGACCGCGTGGGGCGAGAGCATCACCACCCACACGATGCTCCACGAGAACATCAAGCACCTCATGCGCGGCTTCCGCTACGACGCGCATCCGATGGGCGTGTTCCTGTCCACGGTCGGCGCGCTGTCGACGTTCTACCCGGACGCCAAGAAGGTCGGCGACGCCGAGCGCGCCTGCTGCAGTGCGAGCGCCTGATCGCCAAGACGCCGACCGTCGCCGCCTACGCCTACCGCCACTCGACCGGCCGCTTCTACGTCTATCCCGACAACGAGCTCTCCTTCGCCGGCAACTTCCTGAACATGCTGTTCAAGATGACCGAGGCGAAGTACCGGGTGAACCCGGTGCTCGAGCGGGCCCTCGAAGTGCTCTTCATCCTGCACGCCGACCACGAGCAGAACTGCGGCACCAACGCGATGCGCGCCATCGGCAGCTCGCAGGCCGATCCGTACTCGTCGATGGCCGGCGCCGCGGCGGCGCTCTACGGGCCGCTGCACGGCGGCGCCAACGAAGCCGTGGTGAAGATGCTCGAGCAGATCGGCTCGGTCGCCAACGTGCCCGGCCTTCATCAAGAAGGTCAAGAACGGCGAAGGGCGCCTGATGGGCTTCGGCCACCGGGTCTACAAGTCGTACGACCCGCGCGCCCGCATCGTCAAGAAGACGGCCTACGAGGTCTTCGAGGTGATGGGCCGCAACCCGCTCCTCGAGATCGCGCTGGAGCTGGAGCGCATCGCCCTCGAGGACGACTACTTCGTCGCCCGCAAGCTCTACCCGAACGTCGACTTCTACTCCGGCCTGATCTACCAGGCGATGGGCTTCGCGCCGGAGATGTTCACGGTGCTCTTCGCCATCCCGCGCGCCGCCGGCTGGGTCGCCCAGTGGGACGAGATGGCGCGCGACCAGGATCAGAAGATCGCGCGGCCGCGGCAGGTCTACGTCGGCCAGCGCGCCGTGGCATCGCGGCTGACGCGCGCGACAGCTACGCTCCCGCGCGATCGCGACGCCCAGCCGCCAGCGCCTCAGGCGAGCTGCAGCGTCGCCGAAGGCAGACCGAAGTGGACGGCCAAGCGAAGTCCAGCGTCGCCGGCGAAGCCGCCGCCGCCGGTGGGTTCGCGGCGTGCGCGGTGCCGCGGCCAGCCGCGGCGCTCGCGCGGCCGGCCGATAGCCAGCCAGGCGGCCAGCACGATCGCCCGACGACGAGCGGTCCACGCCGTCGCCACCCACGCGCCTTCCCGCACCGCCACCGCGATCGAGCCGTCGAGGGTGACGTCGCGCGCCTCGCCGAGCGCGTGCGCGGCCTTCTTCCACAGGTACTGGCGCTCCGCCTGGCCGAGCCACAGGTCGAAGACCAGGTTCCAGACGAAGACCGCGGCGACTGCCGCGACGACAGCCGGGCCCCGGGCGGCCCGCCAGCCGCTCATGCGCTCGCCGGCGGATGGTAGGCGACGACCAGCGCGGTGATGTCGTCGCCCTGCGGCGCCGCGCCGGTGAACGAGCGCACCTCGGCGATCAGCGCTTCGACGAGGACCTCGGGCGACGGATCGTCCAGCTCGGACGCCACGGCGATGATGCGCGCGTCGCTGAACTCCTCCTCGGAGATGTTGCAGCGCCTCCGAGACGCCGTCGCTGAAGACGATCACGCGATCGCCCGCCACCAGCTGCACCTCGCCCGAGTCGTAGGCGATGCCGTCGAACAGGCCGACCGGCGGCCCGCCGGCCTCGAGCCGCCGCAGCCCGCCCGGCCCGATCACGATCGGCGGGTTGTGGCCGGCGTTGCCGTAGACCAGGCGGCCGTCGGCGTGCAGCTCGGCGTAGAACATCGTCGCGTAGCGCGCCGCCACGGCGCGGCGGATCATCGCCTTGTTGACGCGGGCCAGCGTCGCCGACGGCCCGTCCGACGAGGTGGTCTGCGCCGCGATGATGCCCTGGAGGAGCGCGCTGAGCAGCGCCGCCGGCGGCCCCTTCCCCGCCACGTCGCCGAGCGCGAAGCCGAGGACGTCGCCGGCCAGATCGATCACGTCGTAGAAGTCGCCGCCGATCGATCGGCACGGGATGGTCGTCGCCGCCGTCTCGAAGAAGGCGCCGCCGTGCCGCGGCTTGGGCAGCAGCGCCTGCTGGATCTCGGCGGCGATGCGGATGTCCTGTTCGAGCTTGGCCTTCTCGAGCGCCGATCGGTAGAGCCGGGCGTTCTCGATGGCCAGCGAGGCCTCGGCGGCGAGCGTCTCGAGGGCGCCGCGCGTCGAGGCGGCGAGCAGGGCGCCGCGCTCGCGCGAGTCGAGGTAGAGCACGCCGATGCGGCGCGAGGCGATCGGCCCGATGGCGGTCGCGTCGTCGACGTAGCGCACCACGTCCAGCGGCACGCACAGCACGTGGCGGATGCCGAGGGCGACCGTGCCCATGTGGACGTTGGCCAGCTCGCCGTCGAGGAGATCGGCGATCAGCCGGGCGTTGCCCGTCTCGAACACCTCCTCGGGAATCTTGCGGCTGGTCTGGAAGGTGCTGCCCTCGAGCTGCTGCTGGCCGCGGCCGCGGCCCATCTTGAACTCGAGGGCGCCGTCGTCGCCGGCCAGCATGATGAAGCCGCGCTCGGCGCCGCTGACGTCGATGGCCGAATCGAGCACCAGCGCCAGCACGTCGTCGAGCACCCGGCCGGTGCCGAGCGCGCGCAGCCCCTCGAGGAGCCGCGCCACGTGCCGCAGGTCGCCGATGGCGCCGGCCGCCGGGCCGCCGACCACCGAGACCCCCAGCGGCACCGACGGCGGCCCGGCCGGATAGGCGCCGCCGGTCTGGAACACCAGCTCGGCGCCGCCGGTGCGCCCCAGCCGGATCACGTCGCCCGGCTTGAGCAGCCGCTCGGTCGTCACGGCGTCCCCGTTGACGAACGTGCCGAAGCGCGACCGCTTGTCGCGCACCATGTAGCGGGCGCCTTCCATCACGATCTCGGCGTGATCGCGCGACACCTCGCTGCCGCCGAGCTGGAGGTGGTTGGTATCGCGGCGGCCGATGGCGAACGGCATCGGCGAGACGTCGACCGAACGCCGGCCGGCGCCGTCGACCACGTCGAGGCGAGGAGTCACGGCCATGGCATCACCGCCGTCGGGCGATCATCCGCCACGCCAGCAGCGCGAGGGCGACGCCGATCACGCTGTAGCGGACCGCGGGCGGGACGTCGATCGTCCCGGCCTGGCCGAGGAAAAGCGCCGCCAGGACGAGCAGGATGAGCGCAATCAGGGAAAACAGGCCGCGGAGGCGTGACGGCCGCGGTGCCGGCTTGCGCACCGCAGCCACGGTCGCCTGACCGCAGCGGAAGCAGACAATCGCCTTGTCGGCGATCTCGGTACCGCAGTTCTGACAGACCATGCAGGGAGTCGGCGTCGGCGGCCCCGCCGTGGGTCCGTCGGCCAGCCAAGTATACTCGGCGCGATGATTCCCCTGCGGGACGTCATTCCCACCCGCACGTGGCCGGTCGTGACGGTCGGCCTGATCGTCCTGAACGTGCTGGCCTTCCTGCACGAGCAGACCCTTGGCGAGCGCGCCCTGGAGCAGTTCGTCCGGCACTGGGGCCTGGTGCCCGTCGACTTCGCCTGGGATCGGGTCGTCACCTCGATGTTCCTGCACGGCGGCTGGGCCCACATCGGCGGGAACATGCTCTACCTCTGGATCTTCGGCGACAACGTCGAGGATCGGATGGGCCACGGCCGCTACCTGCTGTTCTACCTCCTCTGCGGCGCCGTCGCCGCCCTGGCCCAGACCTACGTCAACCCCGATTCCGCGGTGCCGATGATCGGCGCCAGCGGCGCCATCTCCGGGCGTGCTCGGCGCCTACATCGTCCTGTTCCCCCACTCCCGGGTGCTGACGATCGTGCCGATCGTGTTCTTCATCCAGCTGCTCGAAGTGCCGGCGATCGTGCTGCTCGGGCTGTGGTTCGTGATGCAGCTCTTCTCCGGTGTCGGCAGCCTCGCCCGGACCGCCGACGTCGGCGGCGTGGCGTTCTGGGCGCACGTCGCCGGGTTCGTGGCCGGGCTCGGCCTCGTCCACGTCTTCAAGCAGCCCGAGCGGCAGACCGTCGAGTGGTGGGACGGCGTCAGGTAGGACGGAGCCCAGGCGTGCACATGCGGATCGCGGCGGTGGCCGCGGCAATGACGGCGGCGGCGGCGACGGCGGCGACGATGCGCGCGCAGACGCCTGCCCCGCCGCCCGGCAAGGCGCCGTTCGAGCGGCTCTGCGCGCGCTGTCACGGCGCGGACGGACGCGGCGGCGAAATGGGCCCGGGCATCGTGGCCAGGCTGGCGCTGCGGACCGACGCCGAGCTGGCCACGGTCGTGCGCGATGGCCTGCCGACGCGGGGCATGCCTGGGCATCCGCTGCCGGACGCCGACCTGCAATCACTCGTCGCCTTCGTGCGGACGCTCCGGCCGGGCCGCAGCGAAGCCGTCCGCGTCAATGTGACGCTGGCCGACGGCGGCGCCCTGGCCGGCACCGTCCTCAACCGCACCGGCCTCGACATGCAGCTGCTGGCCGATCGCGGCGGCCTGCACCTGCTGCGCCGGGCCGGCGACGCGTGGCGACGCGTCACGTCGTCGACCGACTGGCCGACCTACCACGGTGACCTCGGCGGCAACCGCTACAGCCCGCTCGACCAGATCGATCGCCGCACCGTCGGCCAGGCTGGCGCCGGCCTGGGTGTATCCGCTGCCCGGCGCGTCCAGCCTGCAGGTGACGCCGGTCGTGGTCGACGGCGTGATGTACGTCACCAACGCCAACGAGTGCGTCGCGCTCGACGCCGGCTCCGGCCGCCGCCTCTGGCACTATCAGCGTCCGCGCACCAAAGGACTGGCCGGCGACGCCGCCTCCGGCATCAACCGCGGCGTGGCGGTGCGACGGGGACCGCCTGTTCATGGTCACCGACCACGCCCACCTGATCGCGCTGGATCGCTTCACCGGCGATCTCCTCTGGGAGACGCCGATGGCCGACTGGAAGCCAGAACTACGGCGCGACGTCGGCGCCGCTCGTCGTCGGCAACCTGGTCGTGTCCGGGATCTCCGGCGGCGACGAAGGCGTCCGCGGCTTCCTCGCCGCCTACGACCGCGCCACCGGCAAGGAGGTGTGGCGCTTCTGGACCGTCCCGGCCCGCGGCGAACCGCTGGCCGAGACGTGGCGCGGCACCGCCGATCTCGCGCGCGGCTGCGCCGCCACCTGGCTCACCGGCACCTACGACCCCGATCTGCAGACGCTCTACTGGCCGACCGGCAACCCCTGCCCCGACTACGACGGCAGCCAGCGCCAGGGCGACAACCTGTATTCCAACACCATCCTCGCGCTCGAACCGGCGACCGGGCGGCTGAAGTGGCACTTCCAGTACACGCCGCACGACCTGTGGGACTGGGACGCGCAGCAGCCGCCGGTCCTCGTCGACACGACCTGGGACGGCAGCCCGCGCAAGCTGCTGCTGCACGCCAACCGCAACGGCTTCTTCTACGTGCTCGATCGCACCAGCGGCGCGCTCCTGCTGGCCAAGCCGTTCGTCACGAAGCTGACCTGGGCCCGCGAGATCGACGCCGACGGGACGACCGGTGCTGAACCCGGATCAGACGCCGACCGCCGACGGCCGCACCGTGTGTCCCGGCCGTCGAGGGCGCCACCAACTGGTTCTCGACGGCGTTCAGTCCCGTCGACCGGTCTCTACTACGTGCAGGCGCTCGAGAAGTGCACCGTCTACGCCCGTGCGCCCGAGACGTGGCGGGCCGGCGAGTCCTACTACGGCGGCATCGACCCGCTCGACCGGCGAGCCCGGCCAGAAGGTGCTGCGCGCGATCGACGTGCAGACCGGCGCCATCCGATGGGAGCTGCCGCAGACCGGCCGGGCGAACTCGTGGGGCGGCACACTGGCCACCGCCGGCGGCCTCGTCTTCCTCGGCGAGGACAGCGGCGCGCTGATGGCCGTCGACGACGCGACCGGCAAGGAGCTCTGGCAGTTCCAGACCAACGTGCAGTGGAAGGCGTCGCCGATGACCTACGCCTTCGACGGCCGCCAATACGTCGCCGTCGCGTCCGGGCCGAACATCCTCGCGTTCAGGCTGGCTGACTGACGGTCGCAACTACAGATCGCTGTCGGACGCCTGGCTGGCGTCGAGGCATGCCTTCCGGGCTCCGGTTCCGCAGGCCGGCAAGCCGCGCTCCGGTTGCAGCCGGCCGCGTGTCGGCGTGCGGCCGCCGCTGACGACGCCGGTCCAAGCGGTCGTGCCTTCGCACGACCGGCCGTCGCCCGACCTGCGCGCGTCTTGCGTGGCTTCGCTGCGACGGCCTGCTCCACAGTCGCCCTCCAGGAACGCCTCGCCGCCCAGACGGCGCGTCCGCAACCTGCGAGGGGCCGTGGATCCATCGTCACAGTGCCGTCGATCCCTCGCTCGCCGAGGTCTGCGCCAGCGCGGCTCCCGAATCGCTAGACGCCACGCTTCGATGCTGACGTCGCGAGGAAGCCCCGGCCCCGCCTTCCCAGGTTGCGCAATGCGAAGCCATCCACGCTGCGGCAGTCCCATCGGGATAGGGATGCGGATGGCGAGGGTCGTATCGGCGATTTCGCTGCGCAGCCGGCTCAACGCCTGGCCAGGCCGCCAAGCGTCCGACAGTCGAACGCGGCCCAGCATGAGACGCGCTGATGCGTGACCGGCTCGACCCGTTCAGACATGCCGAGCGCCTCCTTGATCGGGCGGACCTGCTGGTCAGCAGCCCGTGGTGGAAGGGCCGTGGGGCACCGAGACGGGATGCATCGCCCGTCGAATGCAGCGGGACTTCCACCGCGGGCTGCTAGGCTTGGGAGCAGCGTGCGCCTCGTGGTGAAGGCACCCCGCTCGCGCAAGGCCGCATGAGGTGACATCGTTGGCGAGCGACCGGCGCGTACATGGTGCGGCTCACAGGATTCGCGGCAGCGGCCCTGCCTTCGGCGCAGATCCGACTCCCGCTGATCCAATGTGCGTACCCACCTGGCAACAATGAGCAGCTTTCTCGGAGGATCACGCTTGACACACACTCCATTCATCGGGGCCCTCGTACTGTTCCTGGTCGCCTTTCACATCGCGCCAATCGGCCACCTGCGGGCTCAGGTGCCCGCCACCGCCGGACACGATCACTTGACCGAAGTGGCCTGCGTGGACGTGCCGCCGGGCGAGAAGCGACCGGAGTTCGGCTGCTTCAACGTCGGCACGGTAACCGGACTTCATTTCAGTCAAGCATCCGTCTACTGGCATTTGCGCGCGTTTCCAAGCAGGAAGGCTGCGGAGGCGGCCAAGAGTGCGACCGGAATCGTGGTGGAGGAAGACGGGCGAGTGTGGCTCTCGGAATTCGGGGCCCGAAACAGTGCCCCGCGGGGAGGTGAATCTATCGCCGTCGTCGGACCTCTGCAGCTTCCCGCAGCAAAGAGCTACGCTGCGGTTCTCTCTTACGCTGTCATGCGGCCCGGCGACAATTCCCGGGTGCATACACACCCGGGCCCCGAAGGCTGGTACGTGCTGGCGGGAGAGCAGTGTCTGGAGACTCCGGCTGGCGCCAACAGGGCTCGGAGCCGGAGGAACCATGACGGTGGAGGCGAATATTCCAATGGAACTGACACGTCACTGGTAAGACGCTCCGGCGTGCGTTCGCCCTGGTCATCCATGATTCGGCTCAGGAGAGGGGCATACCCTCTGACTGGAAACCGTCCGGAGCCTGTAGTCAGTAGCGACCGCTCGCGATCGGCTCTCTGAGGTTCGACTGACCGACGGTGCACGGGGGAGTGACGATCCGCTGGGGACGTCACAGCTTCCACACCACAGGCACTCGAGAATCCGACAGATACGCGCAGTAGCTACCGGTCCGAATGGCATGGTCGAGATGCTCGCCGAGTGAGGCGTCGTGCTCGCGGATTCGGGCCAGGCCATGGCGGATAGTCTAGATGCCGGACGCCTGAGCGGCAGCATTCCTCCGCCCCTCAGGCGTCCGGAAGCCCTTGCTGGCGCCAGCTCGCTACGAGCGGCCCGCCTGCTCGGTGCGGATCTTGCGCGACACGCGGGCGATCTCGATGACGATCTCGTCGCGCCGCTTGTCGTAGTCGCCGACGCGCATGAAGTCCTTGCGCTTCTTCAGCTCGTCGAGCTCCGACTCGAGGGCGTTGCGGCGCGCGACCAGCTCGGACAGCGCCGGACCGCCGGCGCGGGACGGATCGTCGTCGTCGTCGAAGAACGTGCGGCTGGCCAGCGTCCCGTCCGGACCGGCGGCGCCCGGCGTCCTTGCCGACGCCGTCACCGTTGTCGTCGAGCACCGGCTTCTCGACGGTGAGCTGCCCGCGCTGCCGGTAGTGCTGACGCACGCCCAGGCTGGCGCGGGCGAACGCCTCCCACACCGAGATGCGCGAATCCTTGTCGAGGTCGGTCTCGGCCTCGCCGAAGGCCTGCACGAAGAAGCGCGGGAACACCGTCTCGTAGCGCTGGACGCCGCTGTCGGTGGCGGTGACGACGATGCGCCGATCCCCGGCCAGGCGCGACAGGAACGGCGCGCTGGCGGCAGCCGTGTTGACGAAGACGACCTTGCCGCGGATCGGCGACACCAGCGCCTTCCAGTCGGCCGCCTCGAGGTCGGGCCCGACCAGGTTGAACTTGGCGTCGACGCCGTCGAACGTCGCGTGCCCGATGAGGACGACCAGCAGCAGGTCGTCCTTCTCGAGCACCGGCGCCAGCCGCGTGAACGCGGCGCGGACCTGGTCGCGCGACGAGATGTCGACGTCGTCGCCGACCGTCCGCTGCGCCTTGCGCTCGGCGACGACGTCACCGAGCAGGCGGATGTGATCCGGCGGCATCCGCATCGAGCCGCGCAACGCCGTGGCCAGGCTCGTCGCGCCAGGTGCCGTGCTGGGTGGCGTGCTCGGCGCTGCCGGCCGCGCCGGTGATGATGATGGCGTAGCGCTCCGCCGCGCGCGGCGGGCGCGGCGGCGGCGAGGACGGCGAACGCGATGGCTGGGGCGACCGCGAACCGCATGATCTATCGTAGCCCCCACCGGCGCCGCAGGATCCATTCGCCGCCGAGGGCACCGAGCAGCCCCAGCAGCAGCCACGGCGAGTGCCACAGCTCACGCGCCTCGGGCGGCGCGGCGGCCGCCGCCGCGGCGTGCGCCGCCGACACCAGGCTCGGCAGCTGGCCGATCTCGCGATCGGCGACGAGGCGGCCGCCGGTCCCGCGCGCCAGCCGATCGAGGACGCCGTCGTTGCGGCGCGGATCGGCCCACTCGCGATCGACGCCGCCGACGAGCGTCCACTCGTGCGCCTCGCCGACCGGCGCCCCGTCGCGCCGGGCCTCGACGTCGACGCGGAGCAGGCCGGGCTGATCGGCGGGCACCGGCGCGGTGAATCGGCCGGGGCGGGTCGCGTCCGGCGTCGCCTGCAGTTCCTGGGTCGCGCCGCCGCGCGTCACGCGCAGGCGCACGGTCGCGTCCGGCAGCGGACGGAAGCTGGCGTCGCGGACGTCGATGGTGAGCGTCGCGGTCTCGCCGAGCGACACCGCCGGCACCGCCAGCGCCACCGGTTCGGGCGCCGACGCCACCAGCCAGCGGCCGGCCTGCCGCCAGAACGTCTCGAAGGTGTGGTCGGTCGACGGCAGGCGCATCCGCCAGCGCCACGACGCTTCGCCGGCGAACACCATGGTGCGGCCGTAGCCGTAGCGCTGCACGGCGACCAGCGGCCGCGGCGCGCCGCCGGCGCCGCTCGTCACCGCGAGGACGCTGGCGCCGGGGCGGCCCGAGCCGAGCGCCGTCGTCGACGCCAGCGGCGGCACCGCCGCCCACTGATCGCGCGCCTCCGCCGGCGTCGTGCCGAGCTGCATCACCGGATGGTGCAGGCCGTCCGGCGTCAGGCCGACGCCGCCGACCGCGAGCGACGACGACCCGGACTGCGCCGAGCGGCCGAGCCGATCGGTGGCCGCCACCGGCATCAGTTCTTCCAACGGCGTCGCCGAGAGACCGGCCGGCGCCAGCGTCCGCGAGCCGAGCATCAGCAGCCCGCCGCCGCGCTCGGCGACGAAGTCGCGCACCAGTTCCAGCTCGGTCGGTCCGAGCTGATCGGCGCCGACGTTGGCGAGGGCGATGGCGTCGTAGCGGAACAGCGCCTCCCGCGTCGACGGGAAGCCGCTGATGAGCGGGCCGGCCCGGCCGCGCGGCGCCTGCACGTAGTAGGTCTCGCGGCCCTTGTCGTCGCGGCCCTTGCGGACCAGCGCGTCGACCTCCAGCCCGCGATCGAGCTGCCAGGCGCGCTTGATGAAGCTGTGCTCGTAGCCCGGCGCGCCCTCGACGAGCAGCACCTGGCGGGCCCGTCCCGGCGGCCGCACCAGCACCGACTGCCGATTGTTGGCGGTGGTCAGCTCGCCGGGCGCGGCGGCGATCTCGACGTCGTAGACGCTCGGGCCGTCGAGGCTCGGCGAGACGCGGAAGCGTTCGGTCACGCGCGCTGCCATCGGCTGGCGGACCGACGCGCCGGACGTGCACGGCACGTCCGTTCTCGATCACGCGCACTTCGACCGGCTCGCCGCGGAAGCCGCGGGCGCTGAGCGTCGCCGACAGCTCGACGACGGAGTCGGTCAGCACCGCGTCGCCGACGTCGACCGCCAGCACCTCGCGATCGGGCGGCGCCTCGGCCGCGCCCGTCGCCAGCGTGAACACGGGCGGCAGCCGCGCCCCCGAGAGCGGCCCGGGCGACGTGTCGACGCCGTCCGAGACGAGCACCACCGCGGCCAGCGGCCGGCCGGCGTGGCGGTCGCGGACGGCCGCGATCGCCGCGCCGAGATCGGAGCGGCGGCCGGACGGCGAGGAGCGTTCGCCAAGCGGCGCCAGCGTGTCGCCGAGCGCCAGCGTCTCGACCGCGAAGGTCGACTCGAGGGCGCCGGCGACCGCCGCGGCACTGCGACGGGCCGCCTCGAAACGGCGTCCCGCCGTCCACGTCGGTGAGCTGCATGCTGCGCGAGGCGTCGACGACGACCGCGACGACGGCGTCGCTGGCGTGCGTCGGCGGCGCGAGCGCGACCGGCCGCATCAGGGCGAACACGAGCAGCGCCCACGCCGCGGCCCGCAGTCCGGTCAGGAGCAGGCGCCGGCCCGTCGCCAGGCCGGCCGTGCCGAGCCAGGTGACGACGAGCGCCAGCGTCACGCCGGCGAGGCCGGCGGCGATCAGCCACCACGGAAGCGATGTCGCGAATGTCAGGGCGCCGACCTCCGCGCGATCGATCGGTAGTAGCGCGACACGGCGGCTTCGTAGTCGGCGGGCGCGCGATCGTCCTCACCGGCGGTGACGCGATCGCGGGCGCGCTGGTCGGACAGTCGATCGGCGAGCGACGCCTCGAGATCCTCGAGCGCGTCCTTCACGTTCTTCGACAGCGATTCCCAGCGCGCGTAGTCCTGCTTGAACGCCTCGGTGCCGGGCGCCGAGCGGCTGAACTCGTGGCCTTCGGGCGTGCCGTAGTTGCCGTAGCCGCCATCCTGCCGGCCATCGCGCGAGCCGTCGCCGCCGCGGCCGCCGTTGCCGCTCTGGCTGCCGCCCTGACGGCTGCCCTGCCCCGCGTCCTGTCCGCCGCCCTGGCCGTTCTGGCCGCTGCGCTCGGCGCCATTCTGGGCTCCGGCCTGGGCGCCGTTGCGCCCTCCCGGCTGGTTGGCCGCCTGCCGGCCGCCCTCGGCGCCGTCGCCCTGCGCCAGCCGCCGGGCCTCGTTCAGCGCCCGCTCGAACTCGCCCTGCAGACGGGCGACCTCTTCGCGCGCCTTGCCGTCGGCCGCGGGATCGGGCCGGCTCCGCCGCGCCTCGGCGGCCTTCGTCGCGCGATCGACCGCCTCGCGCAGCGCTGCCTCCGCGGCTTCGGCGCGCTGCCGCGCCTGGCGGAGGCCGGCGAGCTGTTCGTTGAGGCGCGCCGACTCGCGGCTGCCGCCCGTCACCGCCCATGCGATCCGCGGCGCGAGCCAGCGTCTCCGCGGCCCGCGAGGCGCGGTCGGCGGCTTCACGGCCGGCGCCGGCCGGTCCCGGTGGCGCCGCGGCGCATCGCCTCGGCCGCCTTCCGCATGTCCTCGCTCGGCTTGCCGCGAGCCAGTTCGGCGCGGGCGCCGACCGCGGCGGTCGACGCCGCCTCGCCGGCATCGGCGCGGTTGACGAGCGACAACTGCTTCTCGAGCGCCTCGGCCCGCGCCGCCAGCGATTCCTGCTCCTGCGCGAGCCGGCGGTCCGCCTCGGACGACGCCGACGGCACCGCCCCCGGACGCGCTGCCCCGCTGGCCCTGCGAGCCGCTCTGTCCCGTCGACGTCGACGGCGTCCCGCCGGCGCGGCCGCCGGCCTGCGCCTGCTGACGGGCCGCGTCGGCCAACCGCTTCTGCGACTCCGCCAGCAGACGGGCCTCGAGCTCCAGCTCACCGAACTGCTTGCGGCGATCGTCCGACACCGACTCGCCGCCGAGACGGCGTTCGAGCTGGCGCAGTCGATCGAGGGTGCGCGCCGAACGGCGCCGCGCTTCGTCGAGATCCTGTCGCGACAGATCCTTGGCCGCGTCGGCCATCTCGCCCGCGGCCTGGCGCAGCTCGCCGGCTGCCTTCCTGCTGCTGGCGGTCGCCCGCGGAGGCCTGCTGGCCGCCCTGGCTGCCGCCGGCCTGCTGGCCCTGGCTGCCCGACTGGCCGCCCTGCTGCCCGGCCTGCTGGCCGCCCTGCTGCTGCCCGCTGGCCTGCTGGCCGCCCTGCTGCTGGCCGCTCTGCTGCTGGCCGTTCTGGGCCTGCTGCGACGACTGGCCCTCACGCTGCATCTGCTGGGCGAGCTGCTCCGCTTCCCGCCGCAGCTGCTCCTGTTCCTTGGTCAGCCGCTCGAGCTGTCGCTTCAGCTCCTCCGCCGGCATCGCGGTGCGAGCGCGGGCCAGCTCGCGCTGCTTCTCGGCGAGCTCGTCCTGTCGCCGGGCCAGCGCCTTGACGCGCTCGAGCGCGTCGTCCTTCTTCTCGGCGTTCTGGCTGTTGCCGCCGCCGGCGGCGTTGCGATTCTCGTAGTTGGTCTGCTGCTGCCGCAGCAGCTCCTCGTCGAAGAGCGCCGACAGATCCTGGTTGCCGGTGCGGCCACCGCCGCCGCCACCGCCGCCGCGCTGCCGCGTCACCTGCCGCTCCGTGATCTCGGCGGCGAGCTTCAGCAGCTCGTTGTAGGCCGCCATCTCGTGCGGCACGGCATCGCTCGGCTTCAAGGCGGACAGCGACGTTTCCGCCTTGGCCATCGACCCGGCGGCGCGCCCCAGCGGCGACGCCGCCGCCGGAGCCGGCGCCGGCCCCGGCTCGGTCTCGGCGGACCGACGGCGCGACCGGGCCGGCGGGCGCGCCTGCTGCGCGGCCAGCGCCTCGGCCCGCGCCCGCAGCTCGCCCTGCGCCTTGGCGACGGCCCGGACGTCGGTCGCCGACTGCCCGGCGATGGCGCGGCGCTGCAGCTTCCACGTCGCGACGATGATCTCCTTCTGCGACTCGAGGAGATCCGCCGCCGCGCCGCCCCCGCCGCCCATGCCGGCCTGACTCTGCGCGGCGAAGAACTGCTCGCTGAAGGGCCGCACCTCGAGGAAGAAGATGTCGCTGCGCGCCTCGGTCGACACCTTGCCGCGGCTGACGTCCCGGGCCCGCGCGTAGTAGGTGACGAAGTCGCCCGGCTCGACGTCCAGCTCCTCGATGAAGAGCGTGTGCAGACCGTTGACGCTGGTCGACGGCAGCTTGGCGCCGCGGCCGAACGGCACCACCTTCTCGCCGCGCCCCTTGACCGCGTAGACCAGCTCCAGGCTGCTGATGCCGTGATCGTCGTCGGCGCGCGCCTCGACGACCACCTCCTCCAGCTTGGTCACCTGGCGGTCGCCGGCCGGGCGCATGATGCGGACGTCGGGCGGCCGATCGTCGAGCACGCGCACGAAGTACTGCGTGCCCTCGGGGCTGCGCAGGCCGTCGATGTCCTCGAGCCCGATGCGATAGGCGCCGTCCTGGCCGATGGTGAGGCCCGCGACCAGCGTCGTCGCCTCCTGGCCGTCCGTCTTGAGCGGCAGCGAGCTGCCGCCCTCGAGCGCGATGGCCCCGCGGCGGACCGGCTTGTCGGTGTGCACGCGGATCGTGACGGTGGTGCCGGCCGGCCCGAAGATGTCGCCGCCGTCCTCCTCCTTGCGCGGCGCCATCTTGGTGAAGGCCGGGAAGGCGTACTCGAGATCGATGCGGGTGACGCGCGCCGCGTCGATCGCCGACACCTGGTACTCGGGCGACGTCAGCGCGCCGGCCGCCACGCGATAGCGGAAGTCGGCGTCGACCGACGGCCAGTCGACGACGTAGCCGTTGCCGTCGCGCCGCATCGGCTGCGGGACCGCCCCCGCTGCCGCGACGATCAGCGCCGGCACGTCCGGCGTGGCGCCGTCGGGCAGCCCGTCGAGGCGGGCGGTGATGCGCAGCGGCGTGCCGCGCGCGATGCGGGCGTGGCCGGGCGTGACGACGACGGCCAGCTTGGGCGGCGCGATGTAGAGACGGGCCGTCTGCACGGCGCGCCAGCGCCGGCGACCACGCGTAGGCCAGGGCGATCGCCAGCACCACGCGCCGCCGCGGCGGTCCAGCGCAGGGCCCGGCGCATCGTGTCGCGGGCGATGACGCGCTCCGGTTCGACTTCGCGTAGCCGCGCCTCGGCGGCCCGCACCAGCAGGCCGTCGAGCGGCCCCGGGCGTCCCGGCCGACAGGCGCTCGGTCGCGGTGACCACCACGTCGTCGAGCGCGCCGTTCTGCTCCTCGGCCAGGCGGGCCAGCTGTCGATCGCTGGGCGGCCGGCGCAGCGGCGCCTGCAGGCCGATGACGGCGGCCACCGCGGCGACGATGGCCAGGACGAACAGGCCGACGAGGGCGAGGCCCGTCGGCGACGTCGCGGCGTCGATCGCCCAGGCGGCGCCGGCGATGACCGCCACGGCCGCGGCCTGCCGCGCCGACACGCGCAGCCGGGTCAGCGCGCGCCACCGCAGCCGCAGGCCGTCGAGCCATCCTCGCAACGTCTGGTCAGCGCTCATGCCACGGTCTCCTCACGCGGTCCCGACACCAGCCGCCGGCTGCCGGCGATCGCTTCCCACACCAGCAGCGCGGCGACACCGACCAGGACGAACCACCACAGGCCCTGGCCGGCCTCGCGCTCACGCGCGACCGCGGTCGGCCCGCGTCGCTCCGGTTCGACCTTCCCCACCGCGGCGACGATCGCCGCCGGCCTCGCGTCGCGGGGCGCCGGACTCGCGCAGGTCGACGTTGACCGCCAGCGGCCGCGGCGGATTGCCGGCCCGCACCACGCCCGGCCGGCCGCGCGCCGCCTCGGGCGCATCGGCGACGACCAGCTCGGACGGACCGGCACTGCCGGCCGGTCCGGCGAGATAGTGCAGCGTCTCGAGCACGAAGGGGACGAACGTCGCCTGACGGGCGAACGTGTTCCAGGCCGTCGTGTCCTCGGAGCCGAGCGCCGACGCGAACACGGCGATGCGGCCGGTGCCGACCGGCTGCTCGACCAGCGCCGGCCAGGCCATTGGTGAATCGCGCCACGACGCGGCCGCCCGGCCCCGGCACCACCCGCAGCGCCCGCGTGAAGCGGGCCCGGCCGAGGCCGCCGGCGGCGTCGCCGAAGGCGGCGAAGATCGGGTGGCGCGCGTCCACGGGCGACAGCGTGGTCGGGAAGGCGCCGGAGTCGGCCGCCTCGATGCGCAGCCCCGAGTCGCCGACGATCTCGCCCAGCGTGCCCGGCGTCGAGCGTTTCGCTCGCCAGCAGCCACAGCGCGCCGCCGCCGCGGGCGTAGTCGTGCAGCACCCGTCGCGTCTCGCGGGTGAGGCCGCGCGTGCCGCTGACGATGATCACCTGGCGGGCCCGCGCGGTCTCGGCGCCCAGGGCGCGGCGCGCGTCGCCGCCGAGCATCTCGACCGCGAAGCCGCGGCCCGGTCCGCCCGACTCGATGGCCGAACGCAGCAGGAAGAGGTCGTCGCCCGAGGCCTGCTCGCCGAGGAGCGCGACCGTCGGCGAGCGGCGGCGCGTCGAGCACCAGATAGCGCGTGTCGTCGGCCGGAATGCCCTCGGTGTCGGTGACGGCGATCCGCGCGACACCGCTCGTCGGCAGCCGCGCCGGCAGGCGGACCGATGCGGTGCGGCCCGGCTCGATGGCGACCGCGGCGTCGGCCACCGAGCGATCGTTGACCGCGAGCACGACCTGGGCACGGCGCGCCCGGATGCCGTAGTTGGTGATCTCCGCCACGAGCGCGTCGGCATCGCGGCGGGCCGGTCCGACCGCCAGGTTCTCGACCGGGCCGCCGACGTCGACGACCTCCAGCGTCAGCCCCTCGGCGATGGCGCCGGCCGGGTGCTCGATCTCGAGGTCGCTGATCAGGATCAGGCGTCCCGTCGCCGCGCCGGCGAGCCGCGTCGCGGCATTCCACAGCGGCGCGAGCGTGGTGCCGCCGCTGCCGGCGGCGAGGCTCGCGACCGCGGCCCGCGCCGCGCCGCGATCGAGGCTGGGCTCGGCGAGCACCGTCGCGCGATCGTCGACCCGGATCAGCGCCAGGCGATCGCCGCCCGGGGCGGCGCCGATGGCGCGCAGCGCGGCGTCCTTGGCCTTCTGCATCCGGCCGGGCGCGCCCATGCTGAACGAGGCGTCGACGGCGACGATCGTCACCCCGCCGACGGCGTCCTCGCCGCGGACGTAGGGACGGGCGAAGGCGGCCGCCAGCAGCGCGAGGGCCAGGACGCGCAGCGCCAGCAGCAGCAGGTCACGCAGCTGGCGCGGCCGCCGCGCCTCGACCGGCGCCCGGCGCAGGAAGCGGATGGCGGCGAAGGCGTGCGCCGGCGCGGTGTCCTGCTTGCGCAGGTGCAGCACCACCGGCAGCGCCACGGCGAGCGCTCCGAGCAGGAACCACGGCGACAGAAAGGACAGCCCCATGATCGTGTCGGCCTACCGTCGGGCCCGGGCCCGCAGATACCCGAGGAGCGAGGCATCGAGCGGCGTCGCCGTCGACACCACCTGGTAATCCATGCCGGCGCCGTTCAGCGCCTTGGCGTAGGCGTCGGTGTGCTTGCCGAGCTCGGCGAGGTAGTGATCGCGCACCGCCGACGGCACCGCCAGCACTTCGTCCCGCGACTCCATGTCCTTGAACATCAGCGGACCGTCGAAGGGAAACGTCAGCTCGTGCTCGTCGAGCACGTGAAAGACCACGACCTCCATGCCGCGCGCGCCCAGCAGCATCAGGCCGTTCACGACGTCGGCCGGATCGTCCAGCAGATCCGAGATCAACACGATCAGGCCGCGGCGCTCCAGGCCTTCGGCCAGCTCGCGCAGCGGCTTGGCGACGTCGCTGCCGGCGCTCGGCTTGACCCGCTCGAGCGCGAGCAGGATCTGATGCAGGTGGCCGGCGCGCACGCGCGGCGGCAGCCGCAGGCCGACGTGCTCGTCGAAGGTGGTCAGGCCGACGGCGTCACGCTGCCCAGACACCAGCCAGGCGATCGCGGCCGCCAGCGTGGCTCCGTAGGCGAGCTTGGTCATCGCGCCGCTGCCGTAGCCCATCGACGCGCTGGTGTCGAGCAGCACGTGGCACGCCAGGTTGGTGTCGGCGTCCCATTTCTTGACGTAGTAGCGGTCGCTGCGGGCGTAGACCTTCCAGTCGATCCACGAGGTGTCGTCGCCGACGACGTAGGGCCGGTACTCGGCGAACTCGGTGCTGAAGCCGCGATACGGGCTCCGATGCAGGCCGACCGTCAGCCCCTCGACGATGGTCTTCGCCTTCAGCTCCATCGTCCCGAGCCGTGCGACGACCGCCGGGTCGAGCAGGTGCGCCGAGCGGGCCAGCGCCGTATCCGCCATCTACGCCAGTCCGCTCTTGGGGGACGGGACCGTTTCGATCAACCGGGCGATGACGCCGTCCGGCGTGATCTGCTCGGCATCGGCATAGAAGGACGTCGTGATGCGGTGGCGCAGCACCGACGGGGCCAGCGCCTTCACGTCGGCGACGGAGACATGGAAGCGGCCGCCGAGGAGGGCCCGCGCCTTGCCGGCCAGGATGAGCGCCTGCGAGGCGCGCAACCCGGCGCCCCACTTCACCCACTTGCGGACGAAGTCCTTGGCGTAGGGACGCGTCGGCCGCGAGGCGTCGACGAGGCGCACGGTGTAGCGCGCGACCTCGTCCGAGACGGCGACGTGACGCACGACCTGCTGGAACGCCTGGATGTCCGCGCCGGTGAACACCCGCGACGGCTTGACGCCGGTGGCGCCGGTCGTCCCGGTGACGACCTTCACCTCGTCGTCCTCCGAGAGGTAGTCCATCACGATGTTGAACATGAACCGATCGAGCTGCGCCTCGGGCAGCGGATAGGTCCCTTCCAGCTCGATCGGGTTCTGCGTCGCCAGCACCAGGAACGGCCGCTCGAGCGGGTACTCGCGGCCGCCGGCGGTGACGTGGTACTCCTGCATCGCCTCGAGCAGGGCCGCCTGCGTCTTGGGCGGCGTGCGGTTGATCTCGTCGGCGAGCAGCACGTGCGCGAAGACCGGACCGCGCACGAACCGCAACGAGCGGGTGCCGCCGGTGTCGTCGAGCACCTCGGTGCCGGTGATGTCGGCCGGCATCAGGTCCGGCGTGAACTGGATCCGCTTGAAGCTGAGGTCCAGGATATCGGCCACGGTGCGCACGAGCAGCGTCTTGGCCAGGCCGGGCACGCCCGTCAGCAGGCAGTGGCCGCCGGTGAAGAGCGCGATCAGCAGCTCGTCGACGGCTTCCTCCTGCCCGATGATGACCTTGCGCAGCTCGTCGCCGATGCGGCGGCGGCCTTCGACGACACGGGCGACGACTTCCTCGGTGGGCGCGGACACGGTCATGGGATGAACGGCGCTCCAGGCGCGCGCGGGGGCGCGGCCTCAATGAGTGAGGGAATAGACGATCTCGTTGATCATCATCCGGTAGGCGTCGGCGGTGTGCTGGGCGTAGCCGGGATACTCCACGGCGTTCGACCATTCCATGCCGTCGCCCATGTCGGTGTTCCAGTTGATGAGGACCATCGCGCGGCCGCGATCGTCCTCGATCCCGCGCAGGTGGGCGGTGAAGCCGCCCTTCTCCCAGGTGCGCCCCTGGAAGAACGAGCCGAGCCCCGGCACCTGCGGGTAGCCGTCCAGGTCGTAGAAGCAGTGGAACACCGGGTGATCGGGCGGCAGGTCGATGATCGGGCGCTCCGGGAACACGCGGCCGAACTCGCGCACGACGTTGTCCCACTCGACGGGCCCGTGGAAGTCGTCGAGCACCGCGGTGCCGCCGCGCAGCAGGAACTCACGGAGGATCGGCACTTCCTTCTCGGTGAAGCGCAGCGTGCCCGGCTCGACGAAGTAGATCCACGGGTTGTCCCAGAGCTGCGGGCTCTCGATGGGCAGGTGGACCGGATCCTCGACGTCGATGGCGGTCACGGTGCGGACGCGCCGCGACAGGTTCTCCTCGGCGGCCGGGCCGTCGATGGCCCACGGGTCGCTCCAGTAGCGGGCCCGGAAGCTGTCGGTGTTGTGCGAGCTGTACTGGATGCGCGCGAAGCGCCAGCGCAGCCCCATCGTCGCGCTCGGCGCCGGGCTCCGATCCCCGATCGATCGTCCCGCTGCTCGACGGGAAGCCGGGGGTCTGCGCCTCGACGGTCGGGACGACGCGCACCGGCCGCACCACGAGCGTCACGGCGCCCAGCACCGCCGCCGCGAGGGCCATCCATGTCGTCCGCATTCGCGTCATCGTCCGTCCACGATCTGGAGGAGCAGCTCCTGCGCCCGCTCGAAGCGGGGCGCCTGTTCGAGGGCCAGGATGGCGTGCTTGCGCGCGTCGTCGGCCCTCCCTGCCCGAAGATACGCCTCGGCCAGGTCGGTATGTTGCGTCACGATGTCGGCCGGCCGCAGCGTCAGCCCGCGCTCGAGGGCGGTGATGGCCGCCGGGATGTCCCCCGCCGCCAGGGCGGCGCGACCGACCTCGGCGTGCGCGCCGCCGTCGAACGGATCGAGCGTCAGCACCCGCTCGGCGCCGATGCGCGCCCGCGCCAGCTGATTGGCCTGCCGGCCCAGCGTCATCAGCTTGCGCGCCGATTCGATCGCCGTGTGCGAGGTCTTGACCGCGGCCTCGAGCTGCTCGAGCGCGGCATCGACGTCGCCCCGATCCTGCGACAGTCCGGCGAGCAGCGCCAGCGCGCTCTCGTCGCCCATCGTCTGCGGCACCAGCGGCACCGCCCGCTCGAGCACCGTGCGCGCCTGATCCTTGGCGCCGCGGACGATCAGGGCGCGGCCGACGGCGAGCTGGATGTCGTACTGGCCCGGGTGCGCGTCGGCGACGCCGACCAGCGTCGCCACCGCCTTCGGATCGTTGCCGCCGACCTCGGGCAGTTCGGCCTCGATCGGCGCCAGCGCCGTCTTCGGGCCCTTGAAGCGCCCCTCGAGGAACGCGTCGAACGACGTCTGCAGGCTGGCCACGTCGACGCCCAGCGCGCCCTGGATGGCGGCGTCCTGCGCCTCGCCGCGGCCGTAGCCGGCGAGCAGCTTCTGCAGCCCGGCGTCGCCGAACCGCTCGACGAGGTGCTCCACGAGCAGCGACGACTGGTGATACGCCAGGCCGATCGTGCGGCCATCGGTGAAGGCGGCGTTCAGTCCGGTGAGCGGGATCGCCTTGCCGGCGGCGTAGGCGCGCAGGAAGTCGATCTCGCCTTCGCGGCCCCAGCTGGCGTCGGCGCGGCGCTCCTCGAACACCGAGGCGCCCTCGGTCAGCCAGCGCGGCACGCGCTGGTTGGAGAGCTGCAGCGTCACGACGTGGGCCAGCTCGTGCCAGAGCGTCGCCGCCCAGTTGAAGGATCCGGGCGGGCGGGCCCGCGGCGAGTCCAGGGTGACGACGCGGCCGAAACAGGCGCCGAGGGCACCGACCATGCCCGGCAGGCCGAGCGTGCGCACGGCGAAGTCGTCGTGCCGCGGGAACATCTCGATCAGCACCGGCCCGCGCGGCGTGACGTTGTAGCGCTTGCCGAGATCGGCCAGCGCCTTGCGCGCGAGCTGCTCGACCGGCTCCCGCATCAGCGCGACTTCCTCGGGATGGAACTTGAGGACGAGCCCGTCGTCGGTCGTGATCGTCTGGAAGCGGTCGAGCGTGTCGAGCATCGACAGCGAGTTGTAGGTGACGACGTCGAACGGATCGCGGCGGAACGCCGTGTCGAGCGCGGCGCGGGCCGCGGTCTCGTCGCCGGTCCGCAGCAGGTGCATGCCCAGGGCGGCCTGCGTGCGCGGATCGGCGGGATCGACGGCCAGCGCCTTGCGGCCCTGCGCGACCGCTTCTTCGAACCGGTAGTGGCCGGCGAGCTGCGCGCCGATGATGCGGTAGATCGCGCCCGAGCCGGGCCGCAGCGTGAGCACGCGCTGCGCCAGCGCGTCGGCATCGGCGGTGCGGTCCTCGATCGCGGCGATGGCCGCCTGCAACGAGAGCGCCTCGACCTGATCGGGATTGACGGCGAGCACCTTGGCGATCTCCGCCGTCGCATCGGTCAGCCGCCGGCCGTCGAGCGCCTGCTCGGCCAGCCACAGATGCGCCGCGATGCCGTTCGCGTCGATGGCCAGCGCCTTGTCGAGGCTGGCGCGCGCCGCCGCCGGATCGTCGTCGGCCATCGCCGCGGCGTAGCCGACGAGCGCCGGCACCCAGCGCGGATCCGCCTGCAGCGCCGTCTCGAACGTCTCGGCCGCTTCCTTGGCGTTGTGCTTGTCGAGGAACAGCTCGGCCCACGCCGTCGGGATCCGCGGATCGCCCGGTGACTCCGCCGCCGCCTCCTGGAAGGCGGCGCTCGCCCGGCGCGGCTGATCGAGGGCGGAGAGCGCCCGGCCCTCCCGGAAGATCGACCAGGGCGTCCGCTCGTCGGCGCGGTCGGCGACGATGGCCTGCCACAGCGTGGTCGCGTCGTCGCGGCGCCCCATGTCGCGGAGCACGAAGCCGAGCTCGAGCGCCGCGTCGCCGGTCGGCGCCTTGGCCGCCTCGGCCTCGAGCCGCTCACGGGCCGCCTGCAGCCGGCCGCGCGCCGCGTCGGCGCGCGCCAGGACGATCCGTCGCGACTCGGGCGCGCCGGGCTCGGCCGCGAGGGCCTCGACATCCGCGAAGCGCCCTTCGATCAGGGCCCGCTCGGCGGCGTCGATGGGTGATTCGGGCGGCCGGCGCGGGCTCCGCGGCGGCAGGTGGCGGCGGCGCCGGCGTCGATGGTCGTCGCGGCCGGCTGGCGGCGGGACCTGCGGGCCGGGCGCGGCCGGCTGCTGGGCGGTGGTCGAGGCGCCGGAGACGAGGGCCAGGCCGACCGCAAGGAGCCACCCGACGGGCCGGGTAAACCACGGCCCGTCCGGACGCGCGCGCGTCGGTCGATCCACGCCAGTCATCGGCGACTTCCTTGTCCTGTCCGCGAGGGAACGGCTCCCGAAAAGTATAGCCCCCGCGACACGACACGGGGTGCTTTGTTCGACGCTCTGCCAGCAGATACGGTCTGCGCCCGCTGGCTGTGACGCACCGGGCGCGACTCGCGACTTCCAACGCCCGTCCGACGTGCGTGGTCTAGAAGAAGGGGCGCCAGGTGAAGAAGACGATGGCGAGGAGGGCCTGCAACCCGGCAAAGGCCAGGACGGCCGCCGCGAGCGGTGTGCCGCGGAGCTGCCAGCCGAGGTAGAGGAAGAGCGGAAACAGGGTCGACGTGAGCCGGCCCAGCGACAGGAAGCCGCCGCGGAAGAGCGGCGGCGCGATCATCACGACGATGAAGGCGGCATAGGCGACGCCGAACTGTCGCGCGATCGGCACGGCGAGCAGGAGCGAGGCGATCACGAAGATCGCGTTCAGCATCTCGATGGGCTGGCTGATCGAGTAGGTGTAGATCCCCTGGTTGGCGATGATGTCGGCCCGCTGGCTGAAGAGCCCGGCCACGTCGGTCGAGACGCGGCCCCAGGCCTGATGCGCTTCCATCCACGCCAGCGGATGCCCGGTCAGGCTGTCGAGATAGGCCGTGTAGATGAGCACGCCGAGCACCGGACCGGTGGCCGCCGCCGACCCCGAACCCAGCCAGGCGCCGCGCCCCAGGCGCGTGCGCGCCACAGTCCCCGCCAGTCCGCGATCGCCAGCAGGCCCAGCGGTACGCTCAACAGAAAGCCATTCGGCCTCGCCAGCCCGCAGACGAGCCCCCAGGCGAAGGCGGCCACCCACTGCCGCTCGCGCAGGTGGTACCAGGCGCCGACCAGGCTCAGGAAGAACAGGCCTTCGGAGTAGACCGCGCTGTAGAAGAGCGCGCACGGCCACGCGCACGCCAGCACCACCGCGGCCGCCGCCGCGCTCTCGTCGCCGCCGAGCGCCCGCACCAGGCGGAACAGATAGACGAGTCCCCAGCCGAACGCCGCCACGCTGAGCAGCAGCCCGGCGGCCAGCGCCCGGCGATGCATCGCGTACTGCCATTCGATGCGGTTGCCGGGCACCGGCTCGTCGGGCCGGTAGATGCGGCCGCCGAGCCACGCCGTCACCGCCCGCATCGCCATCGGGTAGGCCGGGAAGAACGCCACGTTCTGCTGCGTCGTCGGGCGGGCCTGGGGATCGTAGTCGTAGCCGTTCAAGGCGATCCCGAGATACCAGCCGGCATCCCAGCGGACCGGCAGGTTCACCCACTCGTAAGACGAGACGCGGTTGGGCGGATCGAGCTTGTCGGGATAGCCGATGATCGCGACGCCGAGGTAGCCGACCGCCAGCACCATCAGGCGCGACGCCAGCAGGGCCGGCAGCACGACCCGCGTCGCCGGAGCCGCCCAGGCCGCGCGCAGCGTCGCCTGGACCAGCGCCGGCCAGGACGGGCGCGGCCGCAGCCAGTGACGCACGCCGGCGATCGCGACCAGTGCCAGCAGCGGACGCCAGACGTCCTGCGCGGTGATGCGCACGTCGCCGTAGCGCAGGCGGAAGCCGCCGAAGACCACGATCGAGATCAGCAGCAGGACGTCGATGCGTGGTCAGGACGTCGAGCGCCCGCGCCCACCACGGCAGGCGCGGCGCGCCCGCCGGGCCGGGCCCGGGCTCCGCCGCGGCCGGTGGCTCGGCTCCGGTGTCGGTCACCGCGTCTCCCTCAGCAGGCGTTCCTCGACGCGGATGCGCGCCAGGAGCAGGGCGCCGAACGCGATCGCCGCGCCGGCGCCGGTGAACGGCGCGCGCATCATCAGCGCGACGCCGGCGATCTCGCCGATCAGGCCGAGGTAGTTGGGGTGCCGCAGGAACCGGTAGGGGCCGCCCGTCACCAGCGGCGCGCCGGGCAGCACCAGCACGTGGAAGCTCCACAAGCGGCCCAGCGAGAGGATCGCCCACCACTTGAGCAGCTTGGCGGCGAGGAACACGCCGATGCCGACGCTCACCAGCGTGGAGCACGCGCGGCCGGGCCCAGTACGCCTTCGACGGTCATCGCCACGAACATGCCCGGGATACACGACGCGCATCCAGGCATAGACGTCGTCGGCCGGCTCGATCGCGCCGGCGGCGCGCAGCGCCCGCTCGTGCCGGCGCGAGCGCCACGTCTCGAGCAGCAGCCACGGCAGCACGATGACGACGAGCAGCGCCGACGGCCTGCAGCGAGAACGGCGATCCGGCGACGTGATCGACGATCACGCGGCGACGTCTCCGGCGTAGCGGATCATCTGGCGCAGGAGCCCCGGCGCCATCCGCGCGCTGATCGCCATCACGCTGACCCGGCGCGGCGTGCCGATCAGCCGGCGCAGCAGGCGGTTGACGCCGTACTTGGTGCCGAACGCCGCGGTCCGCGCCTCGGCGAGCCGGGCGGCGGCGTCGAGCGCCGGATCCTCGAGCGCCGCCAGGGCGACCTCGGCGGCGAGCTCGGCGCCGCGCAGCGCGAAGCGGAGGCCGTCGCCGGTCATCGGATCGACGAAGCCGGCGGCGTCGCCGGCGAGCAGCAGGCCGGGCACGCCGGCGGCGCGCACATCGACGGCCAGCGGGCCGAGGATGGCCGGCGCCGTCACCCGCCGGGCGGCGGTGGCGCGCGGGCCGAGCACCGGATCCGCCGCGAGGTGCCGCTCGAGCAATCTGCGCCGGATCGGCGAACCCGTCGCGATCCGGGCGTCACGAGGCAGACGTTGGCCAGCCCGTCGACCCCGATCGGCGAGACGCCGATGTAGTGCGGGCCGCGGACGTGCATCTCGCCGACGACGTCGAGACCGGCGAGGCCCTCGAAGTAGGCGCCCACCGCCCAGCGGCGCGGCGCCGGCGGGTGGCTGGCCAGGCCGAGCGCGAACGCCAGGGCCGATCGCCGGCCGTCGGCGGCGATCGTCACCTGGGCCGGCACGCGCAGGCGGGTCGTGTCGCCGGTCGTGCGGCACAGCACCGCGCCGCGCACCGTCGGCCGCCCGCCGCGCTCGTCGACCAGCGGCGCCTCGACCCGCACGCCGTCCTGGAACTGGACGCCGGCGGCCACCGCGGCCTCGACGAGCCGCTGGTCGAGGACGCGGCGCGTCAGCGCCCGCGCCAAGAGGCCGCGACCGTAGGTGCCGCGCACCTGCACGCCGCCGGTGCCGGTGAGCAGCATCCCCTCGAGCGGCTGCGACACCGCCTCGATCGCGGCCCGCAGGCCGACGCGCTCGAGCACGCGCATCGCGCCCGGGTTGAGCGTGTCGCCACACAGCTTGTCGCGCGGGAACGTCGCCCGATCGACCATCAGCACGCGTGCGCCAGCCCGGGCCAGATGAATGGCGGCCAGCGACCCGGCCGGTCCGGCTCCGGCAATCAGCACGTCGACCATCGGCCTGCCTCAGTGCCCCGAATCAGCCGCGCCCAGGACGATGGCGCTGTTCTTCGATCCGAAGCCGAGGCAGTTGCAGAGGGCCGCCTCGACCTTGCCCGGCCGGCTGGCATTGGGGATGAAGTCGAGATCGCAGGCCGGATCCGGGTCGCGCTGGTTGATGGTCGGCGGCAGCACGCCGCGATGCAGGGCCAGGGCGGCGGTGGCGAGGCCGCTCGCCCCGCTCGCGCCCTGCGGGTGCCCGATCATCGACTTGGTCGACGAGCCGGGCAGGCGCTGGGCATGGGCGCCGAAGACGCGCTTCACGCAGGCGACCTCGATGGCGTCGTTCAGCTGCGTCGACGTGCCGTGATAGTTGACGTAGCCGATGCTCTCGGGCGGCCGCTCCGCGCGATCGATGGCGGTGCGCATCGCCCGGACGATCTCGCCGCCGTCGGGATCCATCTGGACGCGATGGTAGGCGTCGCAGGTCGAGGCATAGCCCTCGACCCAGGCATACACCGTGGCGCCCCGGGCGCGGGCCGTCTCCTCGCGTTCGAGCACGAGCATCCACGCGCCTTCGCCGAGGACGAAGCCGTCGCGGCCGCGGTCGAACGGCCGCGACGCCGTCGCCGGGGCGTCGTTGTAGTGCGTCGACATCACCCGCATCCGGGCGAAGCCGTAGATCATCCCCGGCGTCACGCAGGCGTCGACGCCGCCGGAGAGGAGCGCGTCGTACTCGCCGTCGCGCAGCAGCGACAGCGCGTAGCCGACCGCGTCGGTCGAGCTCGTGCAGCCGGTCGAGAGGACGTGGCTGATGCCGCGCAGCCGCAGCGCGATGGAAATCTCGCTCGACACCATGCCGACGATCGAGACCGGGATCGCGTACGGCGTGACCTTCTTCAGGCCATCGGTGAAGAACTCGCGGTACTGGCGCTCGCCCACCTCGATGCCGCCGGCGCCGCTGCCGACGATCACGCCCGGCGCGCGGCTGGCCGAGCCGCAGCCCGGCGTCGACCCACGCCTCGCGGGCGGCGATGACCCCGGCCAGCGAGGCCCGCGAATAGCGCCGCGGGTCGGAATGATCGATGCCGTCGCCGACGTCGACGCCGTCGACCGCCAGCGCGTCCTCGATGGCGATGGCGGGCAGCGCGGCCGCGACCTGGCAGCCGAAGGCGGAGGCGTCGAACTCGTCGATGGCGCGCGTGCCGCTGACGCCGCGCGTCACGTGATCCCAGTAGCGCTCGCGGCCGACGCCGTACGGCGACACCACGCCGATGCCGGTGATGGCGATGCGTGGCCGCACGGGCGCAGTCCTGACCATCATGGCGTGTCTATAATACGCGGCCAGTCGGAGACACTCGCCTGTTGGCCCCAGCCGTATCCGCTTCGCCCGCCGCCGTCGCGGCCTCTCCTCTCGCGCGCGCCTTCACCGGCGGCGGTGCGCTCGTCTTCGTCATCGCGCTGGCCGTCGGCACGTGGCGCTTCATCGCCCTCGGCACGCCGCCGGCGGACGGCCCGCTCCTGACCGGCCTGCTCGCCAACACGCTCCTGTTCGGGCTGTTCGCCCTGCACCACAGCGTGCTGGCGCGCGAGCCGGTCAAGGCCGCGGTGGCCCGGCTGGTCTCCCCCACCCTGGAGCGCACGACCTACGTCTGGATCGCGAGCCTGCTCTTCATCGTCGCCTGCCTCGCCTGGCGGCCGATCGCCGGCGTGTTCTACCGCGATTCCGCCGCCCTGGGCCTGGCTGATCGGCGGGCTGCAGCTCGCCGGCGGCCTGCTGACGCTCGACGCGGCGCGGCGCATCGACGTGCGGGTCCTGGCCGGGCTGCGGCCCGAGCCGGCCCGAGGCCGGCGACCTCGTGGCTCGCGGCACCTACCGGGTCGTCCGTCACCCGATCTACCTCGGCTGGGTCCTGCTGGTCTGGGCCGCGCTCGGACATGACGATGGGGCGGCTGGTCTTCGCCGTCATCAGCACGACCTACCTCGTCATCGCCGTGCCGTTCGAGGAGCGATCGCTGCGGCGGCGCTTCGGCCCCTCCTACGACGCCTACCGCCGCCAGGTCCGCTGGCGCATCGTGCCCGGGCTCTATTGATGGCCGTCGTCTTCTACATCACCGGTCACGGCTTCGGTCATGCCGTCCGCCAGACCGCCATCGTCAACGCGCTTCGCCGAGCGCCGGCCCGACGTCGCCCTGATCGTGCGGAGCTCGGTGGCGCCGTGGCTGTTCGCCCGCAGCCTGCAGCGGGGCCGTCCGCCTCGAGCCCGGCGCGGTCGACACCGGCGCCATCCAGCGCGGCAGCCTCGACGTCGACATCCCGGCGACGCTCGCCGCGGCGCAGGCGTTCTACGCCGACGCCGAGCGCGCTGGATCGCGCAGGAGGCGTCGTTCCTGGCCCGGGAGGGCGCCCGCCTCGATCGTCTCGGACATCCCGCCGCTGCCCATCACCGCGGCGCGCCGGGCCGGCGTCCCGGCCATCGGGATTTCCAACTTCACCTGGGACTGGATCTACGAGGACTACGAGGCGCGGCGGCTGGCGCCCGGCCTCGTCGAGTCGCTCGAGGCGCACTACGCGGCCGCCGACGAGGGATGGCGCCTGCCGATGCACGGCGGCTTCGCCAGCTTCGGCACGCTGCGCGATCTGCCGCTCGTCGCCCGCGTCGCCCGGCAGCCGCGGGCGGCGGTGCGCGCCGCCCTCGGCCTGCCGCCCGACACGCCGCTGGTGCTGATGTCGCTCGGCGGCTTTGGCGCCCGCGGCATCGACCTGCATGCGGCCGCCGCCTCGCTGCGCGGCGTCGCCGACGTGGTCGCCACGTCCTACGACGCGTTCACGCCGGGCGCCGGCGTCCATCGGGTCGACGAGGCGGCGATGTACGGCCAGGGGATCCGCTACGAGGACCTGGTGGGGGCGGTCGACGTCGTCGCCAGCAAGCCGGGCTACGGCATCATCTCGGAGTGCGCCGCCAACGGCACGGCGCTGCTCTACACCGACCGCGGCCGGTTCTGTGAATACGACGTGCTGGTCCGGGAGATGCCGCGAGCTGCTCGACACGGCCTTCATCGAGCAGGACGATCTGCTGGCCGGGCGCTGGCGGGAACCGGTGGCGGCGCTGCTGGGGCGTCCGCGGCGGGCCGCGGCGTCGGCCGGAGGCGCGGCCATGGCAGCCGGCTGGCTGTCGGATCGTCTCGACGCGTCGCGCTGAGCGCCGCGGCGGGCGGCGTCACGTCCTTGACGCAGGTGATCAGGGACCAGATCCGCGGGATGTTGACCTTCTCGATCGAGACCGGATCGAGCTCGGCCTGGGCCAGGAACGCCGGCAGATCCAGATCGGACTTGAAGCCGATGTGGATCGTCGCGGGCGACATCCAGCGTTCGATGCGGGACAGGAGCGGATTCGGGCTGAGGAAGTGGTTCAGGCAGATGATCCGGCCGCCGGGGCGGCAGACGCGGTACATCTCGCGGGCGACCTTGACGGGATCGGGCACGACGCTGATCACGTAGGGCGCGTAGACGATGTCGAAGGCGCCATCGTCGAACTTCAGGTCCATCGCGTCCATCTGGAGCAGGCGGGCGTTGCGGACGCCCTTCCGCGCCATCCGCTCGCGCGCCTTCTCGAGCATCTCGGCCGAGAAGTCGATGCCGGTGATGGTCGCTTCCTTCGGGTAGAGCGACAGGTTGATGCCGGTCCCGACGCCGACTTCGAGGACGCGGTCGCCCGGCTTGATCGCCATCCGCTGAATCGCCTGGAGGCGGCCGGGATGGAGGGTCGGGCCGAAGGTGAAGTCGTAGACGGCCGCGATCTTCGCGTAGACCGCTTCGACGAAGTCGTTCTCGACGACGGCCACCGAGAGCGCCCGCGTGGCCACGTCCGAGCCGCTCAGCTCGTCGGCCTCGCGTGTCGATCGATCGTCGAACAGCGCCATCGTGACTCTCCCTCTCGGACTGTGCCCACGTGACCGTAAATGGCGGGGCGACTATATCTTGCCATGGTTCGCGCCACAAGCACCGTCTTCGGGCGGCACGCGGGTGCGCACCTGGACCGCGGGCGGCGACTCGAGGTTAGCGGAATTACGCGGCGCTGAGTGCACGCCCGATCACCGGGAAGACGAGGTCCGGCCGGGCCCCCGACACGACGATGCCCTGGGCGAAGGGCCGCACCGCCTCGACCAGCTCCTGGGCGATGGCCACGCCCTCGGCCGCCTCGGCCTCTGGCCCCGCCGCGGCCGCCTGCCGCATCCGCTCGACCAGGTGCTGCGGCACCCGCTGGCCCGGCACCTCGTTGGCCAGCCGCTCGGCTTCCCGCAGGGTGCCGAGCGTCCGAATCGTCACCAGCAGCGGCAGGTCGACGTCCTTGGCGCGGCTGCGGAAGTGCGTCACGTCGGCCACGTCGAAGACCGCCTCGGTCATGGCGAACTCGGCGCCGGCGTCGGCCTTGTAGCGTGTAGCGGCGCACTTCCTCGTCGAGGTCGAGCGAGGACGGGCTGACGCGGACGCCGGTGTGGAAGGACGTCGGCTCGCCGATCGGCTGGCCACCGAGATCCGTGCCGCGATTGAGCCGGGTGACGGCGTTGGTGACGCCGATCGAATCCGCCTCGACCAGCAGCGTCGCGTCGGTGTAGTCGGCCCGCCGCGCCGGCTCTCCGGTGACGACGAGGATGTTGCGCAGGCCGAGGGCGTGCGCCCCGAGCAGCTCCGCCTGCATCGCCGCCAGCCGCCGCTCGCGGCAACGGAACTGCAGGACCGTTTCGATCCCCGCCTGGCGTTCGAGGAGCAGCGCGGCGGCGAGCGGCACCATCCGCGCCCGGCTCGCCGGACGATCGGTGACGAGCAGCGCGTCGACGCCGCGGATCCGCAGCTGCCGGCCCAGCTCGACGAACTCCTGCGTGGTGTGCCCGCGCGGCGGATCGAGCTCCACGGCCAGCACGAACTGCCGGCGCGCCAGGGCGCTCGCCAGCCGCGACTTCTCCGCCCGCGGCACGGGCGCGACGGCCGGTGCCGGCGCGGCCGCGGAGACGGTGGCGCGCGCCGCCCCGCCACGTCCGGCAGCCGCCGCCGTGGCCGCGACGCGCATCTGGCGGGTGTGCTCCGGCGTCGTGCCGCAGCAGCCGCCGACCAGGCGCACGCCGGCGCCGACGAAGCGCCGCGCGTACGACGCCATGTACTCCGGCGACGACAGGTAGATGTTGCGGCCCTCGACGTCGCGCGGGCGGCCGGCGTTCGGCTGCACCGCGAGTCGCGCCGTCGTCCGCTCGGCGATCCGCTCGATCGTCTCGAGCATCGCCGCCGGGCCGACGCTGCAGTTCAGGCCGATCACGTCGGCGCCGAGCGCGGCGAGCTCCGCCGTGAACAGCTCCGGCGGCGTGCCGTCGGCGGTGGCGCCGTCGTCGCCGGTGGTGAGCTGGGCGACCACCGGCCGGTCCGACACGGCGCGCACGCCGCGCACCGCCGCGCCGAGCTCGGCGACGTCCCCGAACGTTTCCAGCATGAACAGGTCGACGCCGGCCGCGGCCAGCGCCGCGGCCTGCTCGCGAAACACCGCCTCCGCTTCGTCGACGCCGGTCTTGCCCCACGGCTCGACGCGGACGCCGAGGGGACCGATCGCGCCGGCGACGTAGGCCTGGCCGCGCGCCGCCTGCCGCGCGATGCGGACGCCGGCGGCGTTGATCTCGGCCAGCTTGTCACCCAGACCGAACGGCTCCAGCTTCACGCGGCTGGCGCCGAACGTGTTGGTCTCGAGGACGTCCGCGCCGGCCCGCACGTAGGCCTGGTGGATCTCCCCGACCAGGTCGGGCTGGGTGAGGTTCAGCTCGTCGAACGAGCGATTGATGAAGACGCCCTTGCCGTAGAGCATCGTCCCCATCGCGCCATCGCAGATGAGGACACGCGCGTCCAGCGCGTCGAGGAACCCAATCACGCAGAGACCGTCACGCGTTCGCGGACGCCGGCGGCAGACCGGCCCCGGGCAGGCCCGCGGCCGCCACGACGCCGCCCGGCGTCGGGACGAGCAGGTCCTGCTTGTCCCAGATGAAGTCCTTGTTGCTGTAGACGGCGAGCTCGTAGTCCTTGCCCATGAAGATCGCCGACACCGGGCACGCTTCTTCGCAGTAGCCGCAGAAGATGCAGCGGGTCTTGTGGATCTGGTAGACCTTCGCGTAGCGCGGCCCGGCGGCCACGCTGCCGTCGTTCTCGGCGGCTTCGAGGTAAATCGCGTCGGCCGGACACGCCACCGCGCACAGACCGCAGGCGACGCATTTCTCGAGCCCGTTCTCATCCCGCATCAGCACCTGCTTGCCCCGCCATTTCGGGAACATCGGCACCTTCTGGTCGGGGTAATTGACGCTGACCGGCTTCTTGAACATGTGCCGGAGCGTCGTCGCGAACCCGATGAGAAACGGCTTGATCATACGGGGCTCAGTCTATCATCGGTGCCAGCAGAATCGCCCCCATGGCCCCGCTGGACATCCGGTTCCTGTCGAACGAGCAGTTCCTCATCTTCACGATGCTGGCGCAGCTCGCCGTCGTGGCCGCCCTGGCCACGATGTTCGCGCGGTTCCGGGGCTTCCGGCGGCTGCTGCTGACCGAGAAGCGGGAGTGGCGGGAACGGATGGCCTTCGCCGGGGCGCTCGGCATCCCGCTGTTCGGCGGCGCCGTCTCCCGCATCCTCCTCGGCTACAACGCGGCCGACCTGATCCTGGCCGGCCCCTTCCTGGCCGGCCTGCTGGCCGGGCCCTACACCGGGGCGCTGGTCGGCCTCGTCGTCGGCCTGCCGGGCGCCCTCGCCGGGGAGTACGGCGCCGTCCCGTTCGCGGTCGGCTGCGGCTTCGCCGGCGGCGGCCTGCGCGAGATCTGCCCGAAGGACGCCATCTGGCACTTCTCCCCCTTCGTCTTCACCGACCTCCACAAGTACGCCTGGCGGCTGCTGCGACGGTTCCAGATCGACTGGCAGATGATCCTGATCACCCCGCCGATCCTGCTGGAGCTGCTGCGCCAGGCGATCGGCCACCGCTGGCCGGGCCGCATCTTCGTGTTCCTGGCCAACGATCCGCTGATGACGGCGCTGGCCGTCCTCGAGACCACGCTGTGCGTCGCCATCCCCATCAAGATCTGGAACAGTGCCCGCATCGAGCACAAGCTGCAGGAGCAGGAGAAGCTCCTGATGACGGCGCGGATCGAGGCCCTGGCCAGCCAGATCAACCCGCACTTCCTGTTCAACACGCTGCAGTCGATCTCCTCGCTGATCCGCTCCAAGCCGGAAACGGCGCGGATGCTGATCGTCAAGCTCTCGGCGCTGCTGCGCCGGCTCCTGCGCAGCCAGGATCACTTCGTGACGCTGCGCCAGGAACTGGAGGCCGTCGACGAGTACCTCGACATCGAGCAGGTCCGGTTCGGGCGGCAGCTGGTGGTGGAAAAGGAGATCGGCGCCGAGACGCTCGAGCGGGTCGTGCCGAGCATGCTGCTCCAGCCGCTGGTGGAGAACTCGATCAAGCACGGATTCGCCGACAAGGTCGATCCCGGACGCATCCTCCTGAAGACGTCGCGGCAGGGCGGCCTCGTCGTCATCGAGGTCATCGACAACGGGGTCGGCATCGCCGCCGACCGGCTGGGCGGGGTGATGGACCACGGCATCGGCCTCCGCAACGTCAACGAGCGCCTCCGGGTGATCTACGGAGCCTCCTGCCAGCTGCGCCTGCACAGCGTGGCGGGCGTTGGCACGTCCGTCCGCCTGGAGGTGCCCGACACGGCCGCCCCGGAGCGGATCTCGGCGTAACATGGACATCAAGGCCCTCGTCGTCGACGACGAACAGCTGGCCCGCGACGAGCTCTGCTACCTGCTCGAGCAGGCGGGCGGGGTCTCGGTCGTGGCCCAGGCGGCGAACGGCCGGGACGCGCTGGCGCTGATCGCCGAGCACGGCCCGGACCTCGTCTTCCTGGATGTCCAGATGCCGGGGCTGAACGGGTTCGAAGTGGCCCGGCAGGTGCTGGAACGGCAGGATCGCGGCGAGGCCGACGATGCCGAGCGCGAGGACAGCCCGGGGGGCCCGGAAATCGTGTTCGTGACGGCCTTCGACCAGTACGCGATCGACGCGTTCCAGGTCGACGCCGTCGACTACCTGCTGAAGCCGGTCGACCCGGAGCGGCTCGATCAGGCGGTGCAGCGGGCCAGGCGGCGGATCGGGGCACGGGTCGGGGCACGGGCCGTCGACGAGGCCGGCGAGCGACCGCTGGCGAACGCCGAGCTCGAGCGGCTCGTCAAACGCCTTGCCCAGGGACAGCCGAGCCGGCGCGAGCGGCTGGCGGTCAAGGTGGGTGAACGGTTCTTCCTCGTGGACGCTGGCGACGTGATTTTCGCGACGCTGGCCGACGAAGTGGTGACGGTGGCGGCCACGGCCTTCACCGGTACGTCCAACTATCGGACGCTCGATGAACTCCAGGCGCAGCTCGATCCCGACACCTTCTGGCGGGTGCATCGGGCATACTTGGTGAACATCAGCAAGATCAAGGAGATCGTCCCCTGGTTCAGCCGGAACTACATCCTGAAGATGAGCGACGCGAAGTCGACGGAGATCCCGGTCAGCCGATCGCAGACGAAGCGGCTTCGGGAATACCTGCGGCTGTGAGAGGCCCGGCCACGGCCGAGCCGGAGGATGCTCCACTCGAGCTGGCTCCGGTGGCGTTCGGCGAGGCCGCGCCGCGCGTGTTCGCCCACCCCGTCCCCGTCGAGAGCGGCGCATTCGTCCTGGCGCCCGCCGATGGCCTGACCGCTGACGGGGCGGTGGCCGTGCCGGTGCGCCCGGCCGAACCGGCCGGGCCGTCCGCCTGGGAGCGCCTCGGCGAAGAGGTGCTGACGTGGTTCAAGACGCTGGCCTCGGCCGCCGTCTACGCCACGCTCATCGTCACCTTCATCTGCCAGGTGGCCCGCGTCGAAGGGCACAGCATGTCGCCCACGCTCGAGAACGACGATCGCCTGATCGTCAACAAGCTGATTTACCGCTTGAGCGTGCCGAAGCCCGACGACATCGTGATGCTCTACTACCCGGTCAACCCCGACAAGTCGTTCGTCAAGCGGGTCATCGCCAAGGAAGGCGACACCATCCGCATCGTCGACGGCAAGGTCTACGTCAACGGCGAGCCGCGCGACGACATCTTCGTGCCGCCGACGTATCGGAGCCACGAGGACTTCAGCTCGATGACGGTGAAGCCCGGCTACTACTTCGTCATGGGCGACCACCGCAACAACAGCTCGGACAGCCGCGAGTGGGGCGAAGTGCCCCGCAAGTACATCATCGGCAAGGTCCAGCTCCGCTGGTGGCCCCTCTCCACCGCCCGCATCTTCAACTGACCGGCCGGCGGCCGCGCTGAGGCGCGGTCCCCTACCTGCCGGTGAACCAGCCGATCACCCACGACACCAGGGTGACCACCAGTCCGGCGAGAATCGCCGCCCACAGACCGGCCACGTAGAACCCCGGCACCAGCGCCGCGGCCAGGGCGAAGGCCACGCCGTTGATCACGAAGTAGAACAGCCCCAGCGTCAGCACCGTCAGGGGCAGCGTGAGCACCAGCAGGATCGGCCGGACGATGGCGTTCACCAGGCCGAGCACCACGGCCATGATCGCCAGCGGGACGAACCCCGAGGCCGACACCCCGTCGACGACCTGGGTCGCCACCCACACCGCGATGGCCACGACGATCGTGTGGATCAGGAACCCGCTGCTCTTCTTGTCTGCCATGAGATCCTCCGGGGAGAGACCAACTCCAATCTCCAACTGCCAACGCCCAACCGTGTGGGATACGTCGTCGGCAGGCCTGTTGGACGATTGGACGTTGGGAGTTGGGCGTTGGGAATGCGCTCAGGCGTAGAGCCGCTCGATGGTGTCGTGCCAGCGCGCCTCGACGACGCGCCGTCGTACCTTCAGCGTCGGCGTCAACTCGCCGCCGGCGATCGTGAACTCCGCCGGCAGGAGCGCGAGCTGCTTGATCTGCTCGAACTGGGCCAGGTCGCGGTTGAGGGCGTCGACGATCTCCCGGTAGAGCCCGAGCACGTCGGGTCGGCCGACCAGCGCCGCGCGATCCCCCGGCGGTAGCCCGAGCGTCTTCAGGCGCTCGCCGAGGACGTCGAACGCCGGCACGATCAGCGCCGCCGGGAAGCGCCGCCGATCGCCGACGACCACGGCCTCGGCCACGAGCGGGTTCTGTTTCAGCCGCGCCTCGATGGGCTGCGGCGCGACCTTCTTGCCGCCGGACGTGACGAGCAGGTCCTTCTTGCGGTCGGTGATGCACAGGAAGCCGTCGGTCAGCTCGCCGATGTCGCCGGTGTGGAACCAGCCGTCGCGGATCACCGCCTCGGTGTCCGCCGGACGGTTCCAGTAGCCGCGCATCACGTTCGGGCCGCGGGCGAGGATCTCGCCGTCGGCGGCGATGCGCAGCTCGACGCCGGGAACGGCTGGCCCCACCGTGCCCAGGCGCGACCGACCGGGATGGTTGACCGCCAGCGCCGGCGCGGTCTCGGTCAAGCCGTAGCCTTCGTAGATGGGCAGCCCGGCGGCGAGGAAGAACTCGCCGGTCTCACGCGACAGCGGGGCGCTGCCGGTGACGATCAGGCGCAGCCGGCCGCCGAGGCGCTCGCGCACCTTGGCGAAGACCAGGCGGTCGCCGAGCGCTTCGCGCCAGCCGACCGGCGTCAGCGCGTCCGGCCCGCCGTCGGTGCGGCGGACGCGATCGCGGGCCCACCCGAGGGCGCGATGGAACAGCCAGCGCCGCGCCGGCGAGGCCTCGGCGACGGTGGCGAGGACCCGCGCCTGCAGCTTCTCGCAGACGCGCGGCACCACCGTCATGATGGTGGGGGCCGTGGCCCGCAGATCACGGGCGATCGTCTCCAGGTTCTCGGCGAAGACGATGGTCACGCCGGACCACAGATAGGCGTAGACGACGGTGCGCTCGAAGGAGTGGCTGAGCGGCAGGAACGTCAGCGCCGTGTCGTCCGGTCCGAGCCGGAAGATCGGGATCACCGCTTCGACGTTCGAGACGATGTTGCGGTGCGTGAGCATCACGCCCTTGGGCTCGCCCGTCGTGCCCGAGGTGTAGATGATCGTCGCCAGCGCCTCCTCGGCGACGGCGGCGAGGCGCGCGGCGATCGCCGGCGCGGCGGCGGCATCGGTGGCCAGGCGATCGCGACCGCGCGCCAGCAGGGACGCGTAGGCGATGACCGACACGCCCAGCCCCAGGTCGCCACCCTGTCCGCCAGCCGGCGCGGCCGGCGGCGGGCCCGGATCGATGATGACGATCAGCTCCAGTGCCGGCAGGAGGTGCCGCACCTCCTGCACCTTGGCCGCCTGCACCCGATCCGACACGACGGCGAGCCGGGCGCCGCAGTCGGCGAGGATGAAGCGCACCTGGTCGGGCGCCAGCGTCGGGTAGATCGGCACCGTCACGACGCCGATCGACTGCGCCGCGAGGTCGGTGAACAGCCACTCGGGCCGGGTCTCGGAGAGGATGGCGAGGCGGTCACCGGCGGCGAGCCCGGCCGAGACCAGACCGGCGGCGGCGTGCCGGACGGCGGCGACGACCTCCGCGGTCGACCAGTCGTGGAAGCCGTCCGGGCCGCAGCGACGGACCACCGCCGGGCGCGCGCCGCGCGCGGCGACCCGGGCGGGCAGGTCGGCCAGCGTCGCCATCAGTCCTGGCCTCGCGGCGTGTTGGCGGCCGCGTTGGCACGCGGGCGGCGCGTTCGCGTCGAGGCCCGCCGGTAGTCGCCCGATTGCCCGCCGCGCTTGGCCACGAGCTCGACGTCGGTGATCGTCATCGTCTTGTCGACCGCCTTGACCATGTCGTAGAGGGTGAGGGCGGCCACGCTGACCGCGGTGAGCGCTTCCATCTCGACGCCGGTCTGGGCGACGGTGCGGACCCGCGCTTCGATCGCGAAGCCGTCGCGCACCGGCGCGATCGTCACGTCGATGCCTGACAGCGGCAGTGGATGACACAACGGGATCAGCGTCGCCGTGCTCTTGGCGGCCATGATGCCGGCCAGCCGGGCGGTCTGGATCGCATCGCCCTTCTTCAGCGCGCCGGCCCGCACCAGCCGGCGGGCCGCGGCCGACATGCGGACGCGCCCGCGGGCCACGGCCTCGCGGGCGGTGAGCGGCTTGGCGCCGACGTCGACCATCCGCGCCTGCCCGTCCGGGCCGACGTGCGACAGCCGCGCCGGCGTTCGCGCGCGGTCAGGGGACGTCCGGGACATCCACGCCTCGGGCCAGGAAGAACGACAGGCTTTCGAGCGACACCGTCAGGTCCACGTTCTTCAGCTTGACGCCTTTCGGTACCCGAAGCGACCCGGGCGTGAAGTTGAGGATCGCCTTCACGCCGGCGCCGACGACCGCGTCGACGACTTCCTGAGCCGATTCCGCCGGCACGGCCAGGACGGCGATGTCCAGCCGTTCGCGCTCGGCCAGCCGTTCGAGCTCGCGCGCGTGCCGGATGGGGACACCGCTGCGCGAATACTGCCCTACCTTGTCACGCGCCGTGTCGAGAAGGGCGACGACGTCGAAGCCGTCGTGGCGGAAGCCGGGATAGTCGGCCAGCGCCAGCCCGAGGTTGCCGGCACCGAGGATCACCACCTTGAGCTGCCGGTCGAGGCCGAGGATTTCCCGCAGGTGCCGCCGCAGATCCTTGACGTAGTAGCCGACGCCGCGCACGCCGAATTCGCCGAAGTGGGCCAGGTCCTTGCGGATCTGGGCGGCGTTCAGGCGGAACTGCTCGGCCAGGCCGCGGGACGACACGGTGTTGACGCCGGACGCCTCCAGCGCTTCGAGCGAGCGCAGGTAGACGGACAGGCGTGCGGTCGTGAGCTCGGACACCGACTCGCCGTCGGGACGCTCGCGGGACGACCGTTTCACAGCCGTATTGTAGCTTTGCTTTTCCGCACCGTTTCTCTACTATCGGGCGCATGGCCCACCATGGTTCGGCACCGGCTTCGACGGAAGCCCCGGCAGCGCCCGCCTTCCAGCCCTACGTGCCGTCCAGCCAGTCGCCGGCCGAGTTCACCGTCAAGGCCGTCGTCATCGGCGTGCTCTTCGGCCTGCTGTTCGGGGCCTCGACGGTTTACCTGGGCCTGCGGGCCGGGCTGACGGTCAGCGCCTCGATTCCCATCGCGGTGCTGGCCATCTCCATCCTGAAGCGGCTGGGCGGCTCGACGATCCTCGAGAACAACATCGTCCAGACCATCGGGTCCGCCGGCGAGTCGATCGCGTCCGGCGTCGTCTTCACCCTCCCCGCCCTCCTCTTCCTGCTCCCCTACGGCCCCGGCTACTTCGCCTACCTGCAGATCACTCTGTGCGCGTTCGCCGGCGGCGTGCTCGGGGTGTTGATGATGGTGCCGTTGCGCCGGGCCCTGATCGTCAAGGAGCACGGCGCGCTGCCCTATCCGGAAGGCACCGCCTGCGCCGACGTGCTGGTCGCCGGCGAGCAGGGCGGGAACATGGCCAAGGCCGTGTTCATGGGCCTGGGGGTCGGGGCGGCGTGGAAGGGCCTGTCCTGGATCGTCCAGCTGACGCGCACGGCCGTCGGCTACACCATGGCGCGCGGCTCGTTCTTCCCCAACGCGACGCTCAACGTCGACATCTCGCCGGAATACATGGGCGTCGGCTACGTCATCGGCCCGCGCATCGCCGGGGTGATGTTCGCCGGCGGCGTGCTGTCGTGGCTGGTGCTGCTGCCGCTGTTCACGATGATGGGCGAGTACATGACGGCGCCGTTCCCGCCGGTGCCGGCCAGCGGCAAGATGCTCAGCGCGATGACCGCCGGCGAGATCTGGCGCGCCTACATCCGCTACACCGGCGCCGGCGCGGTGCTCGCCTCCGGCATCATCACCCTGGCGCGGACCCTGCCGACCATCGTCTCGTCGTTCCGCGACAGCGTGAAGGACCTGCGCGCCGGCAGCGGCGCCGCGGTCGTCCAGGCCCGCACCGAGCAGGACACCCCGATGCTGTTCGTCGTCGGCGGCACCCTGGCGCTGGCGCTCTTCCTGCTCGCCATGCCGCAGCTGCCGACCTACGGCAACGTCCTGGCGACGCTCCTGATCATCGTCTTCGGCTTCTTCTTCGTCACCGTCTCGTCGCGCATCACCGGGCTGATCGGCAACTCGTCCAACCCCATCTCGGGCATGACGATCGCAACGCTGATCCTGACCTGCACGATCTTCGTGGCGCTCGGCTGGACCGGCGACGTCTACGCCCCGATTGCGCTCTCGGTCGGCGCCATGGTCTGCATCGCCGCCGCCAACGCCGGCGCGACGTCGCAGGATCTGAAGACCGGCTATCTCGTCGGCGCCACCCCGCGCCATCAGCAGACCGGCCTGATGATCGGGGCGATGACGTCGTCGCTGGTCATCGGCCTGACGACCCTCTACCTCCATCAGACGATGCAGATCGGCTCGCAGGCGCTGCCGGCGCCGCAGGCGACCCTGATGGCGACGCTGATCAAGGGGTTGCTGGCCCAGGACCTGCCGTGGGGCCTGGTGCTCGCCGGCGTGTTCATCACCGTCACCCTCGAGCTGTGCGGCATCCACAGCCTCTCGTTCGCGGTGGGGTCCTACCTCCCGATCTCGACGACCGCCCCGATCTTCGCCGGCGGCGTCGTCCGCGCCCTCGTCGAGCGCTCGACGGGCAAGGCCGCCGAATCGGAAATCAGCTCCGGCACGCTCTTCAGCTCCGGCCTGATCGCCGGCGGCTCGCTGGCCGGCATCCTCTACGCGATCCTCTACGGCCGCGGCCTCATTCACGACGCCGAGGAATCCCTGGGCCTGTCGCCGTTCCTCCACGAAGGGACGAGCGGCCAGATCGCCGGCATCATCGTCTTCCTCCTCCTGGGTGTCGTGCTCTGGCGGGTCGGCCGGCGTAAGATCGCCTAGTGACAGGCGACTGACGATGACCGGCCGGCCCTCATGCGCGCGCGTTCCCTGCTGACGTCGGCGGCGCTTGCCCTGGCCGTGGCGGCAGGCGTCTATGCCGCGGCCCCGGCGTCCCTGGCGGCCCAGATCGGGCGGGCCGGCCCGGGCACCACCCGCAAGGCCGCCACCGTCACCGCGCTCGCCCGCTTCCCGTTCTACTTCCACTCGCAGCCCATCCGCGTCCGCGGCCTGGCCACGGAGCGGGACGGGCAGTTCCAGCTGGAACGCGAGGCGGCTCGCATCTGGCTCCTGCCCGGCGGGACGGGCAAGCTGCCCGACCCGGGCAAGGAAGCCGAGATCACCGGTGTCTACCTCGACGTCGGCCGTCTCGATCGCTCGGACGCCCGCGTCTCGGCCGAGCTCGGCCCCCTGAGCCAGCGGGTGCTGAAACGCGACTGGCCGGCGCCCGGCGAGCTGCTGGTCGTGATCGTCGACACGGCGCAGACCGCCGAGCCGATGAACGCGCCGTCGGTCCGCCACGTCGCGCTCGATCCCGGGCGTTACGCCGACAGCGACGTGACGGTCGTCGGCCGCTTCCGCGGCAAGAACCTCTACGGCGACCTGCCTGAGGCGGCCGGCCCGGGGCGCTGGGACTTCGTCCTGCAGTCGGCCGATGCGTCGATCTGGGTCACCGGGCGCCGCCCCAAGGGCGAGGGCTTCGACCTGAACGTCGACAACCGGATCGACACCGGCCGCTGGCTCGAGGTGGCGGGCGTGGTGAAGGAAGAGCGCGGCATGGCCGTGCTCGAGGCGACGAGCATCCGCGTCGGCCGGCCACCGGCGGAAAGCTCGCCCGAAGCCGTGGTGAAGGTGCCGGTGGCATTGCCGCCGCCCGAGGTGGTCTTCAGCGCACCGACCCAGGGCGAGAGCGAGGTCGAACCGGAAGCCAAGGTCCGCGTGCAGTTCTCGCGTGACCTGCGCGAGGAGTCGCTCAAGGGCGGCATCGCGGTCACCTACGCCGGCGTGTCGGCGCCGCCGCCGGCCTTCACCGTCCGCTACGACGCCGGCCGGCGCGTCGCGGAGATCGTCTTCGCCGCACCGCTCTCGCCGTTCGCCAACGTCCAGGTCGTCCTCAAGGAGACGATCGTCGGCACCGACGGCCAGGCGCTGCGGCCCTACACGCTGGCGTTCACGGTCGGCAGCTGAGCCCGGCCGCTGCCGGCGCCTGGCGCGCGCCGATCGCGGCGGCGCCGGAAAGCGCGGATGATCGCCATCGAGAAGAGGGCGATGAGCCCGAGCAGACCGATGGCGACACCGAAGGCCAGGAGCGGGAACGCCAGGGCCAGCGTGCCCAGGCCGACGACGAACACATCTTCGAACAGGCTGAGCGCCCAGTTCGAGAACGGCTCGGGGGAGGTGTTGGCGGCGACCCGGGTCGAGGCCTTGGTGACGTGCGAGACGGCCGCCACGCCGCCGCCGAGGAGCGCCGCGAGCGTCTGTGCGGCCGGCGACGTCTCGCCGAGCGTGGTCACCGCGATGAAGGCGCCCCCGAGCGGCCGGATCACCGTGTGCATGGCGTCCCAAGCCGTGTCGACCCACGGCACCTTGTCGGCGATGAACTCGATCGCGTAGCAGGCGATGGCGATGCCAATCACCCAGTTGCTGTCGAAGACGGCGAACTGCGGCGGCAGCGCCACCCAGTCGAAGCGCGAGGCCAGACCCAGAATCGCGATCGTCGCGTAGAGGTTCACGCCCGCCGCGAAGGAAAAGCCCAGGGTGCGTCCGAGTGTGACCAGCAGTTCCATCTGCGCCAGCCCTTTCTGATGGCTGCCCGACCGGGTCGGCCTACGACACCGGCGTGTTCAGCAGCCGCTGCACTTCCGCGCGAACCGAGTGTACCAGCTCGTCGCGCCGATCCTCGCTCAAGCCCCGCGTCTCGATCGGCGGCCCGATCCGCAGCCGCACCGTCGTCGGGCGGATGATCGAGCTGCCCTTTCGCATCGCGTCGCGGGCACCGGAGATCGCGATCGGCACGATGGGGACGCCGGCCCGGAGCGCCATCACGAACGCGCCCTTGCGAAATGGCAGCAGCTCGCCCGTTTGCGACCGGGTGCCTTCAGGAAAGACGAAAAACGAGCCGCCGCCGTTCAGCCGGGCCACCGCCTGGCCGACCGCGCGCGTCGTCTGCTCGCGGTTGCCGCGGTCGATCGGGATGAACCCGACCAGGTCGAACCCGAGATTGAGGATCGGCAGCTTGCGCAGCTCCGCCTTGTAGAGGATGTGCAGGCGCGGCGTCAGCCGGCGCAGCGCCGCGAACAGCAGCGGCGGCTCGACGTTGCTGCTGTGATTGGCGCAGTAGATCGCCGGGCGGTCGAGCATGTGCTCGCTCCCCTCGACGATGTAGCGCAGGCCGACGATGGCGAAGGCGAGGCGGACGGTCTGGATGCCGGCCTGGAACGGCAGGTTCGGCCAGTTGACCAGCCAGCCGAGGAGGATGGTGGGCGGACCGAGGAGCAGCGTGGACAGCGCCACCACGACCAGCGCGGCGGCCGTTCGCACCGAGGCGAGGACGGTCATGATGCGCGAAAGGCCCGCCCGGAGATGACTCCGAACGGGCCTCCCGCCTCCAGGGATGGGACCAGGAGCGTGTTACGACGCGCGCGCCGCGCGCCGGACACCGACTGCGGCGACGGCCGCGACGACCGGCACCGGAGCGACCACCACCTTGGCGGCCTTGGCGGCCGCCTGGCGAGCGATCGTGCGATTCTTCGACGACGACGACCGTTCGAGAGCTTCCTCGACCTTGACCTCGACCTGCGGCAGTTCCTCGCGCGTCACTTCCGCGATTTCGGAGGTGACCAGGAACTTGGCGCGGTCGAGCATGCGCTTCTCACGGAACGAGAGATTCTTGGAGCGGCTGAGGTAGCTCAGGCTCTTGAGCACCTCGACCACGTCGAACAACGAGCCCGTGCGCATCCGATCCGAGTTGTCCTTGAACCGGCCTTTCCAGTTCTGGCCGGTGTCGATCTTGCCGTCTCCCAGGAGGCTGTAAAGACGATCGACTTCCGAATTGCCGACGGCCTTGCGTAGGCCGACACTGTCTGCGTTCTCGACCGGGACGAGCACCGTCGTCTCGTTCGATACCATGCGAAGCTGGTAGAACCCGCAGGTCATACCCATGATGGTTCGGCTTTCGATCTTCTGAACGACGCCGAGCCCATGATTCGGGTAGATGACCTTGTCGCCGATCTCGAATGTCACGTGGCCCCCAGTTTCTAGTGGACTATTGTGAAACGGGCGTTGCCTGGTACGCCCTTTTCGGGGTGGTGCAACCACACGAGTATAGCCCGGATTGGGCAAAATGGGCCGAAAAATCGGGCCGATTTGCACGCTTCCCCGTAACACTCTGGCCTGCAACGAGTAAGGTGGGGCGCGCCGGGACCCGTCGTCGGCGCCGTGGCCGCGAAAGACATGAAGGTCCGCCATTGTCAAGGCGGAAGGCGACTACTCGAACGGCAGAGCCACAGATGTTGGCCGCTCGTCCTACACTCAGCGTCACTCGGCCACGCCTCCCGACCGACGAACCGGAGCCCAGATGTCCCGATCGCCTCTCGTCCTCGCCGCCGCGTGCCTGGCTGCCCTGGCCGGGTCGGTGATGCTCGCCGCCGGGCCCGCCGTCCAGGCGCCGCCCAACCTGGCCCCGTACATGGCCACGCCGCAGGAAGTCGTCGATCGCATGCTGCAGATGGCGGCGGTCGGCAAGGAGGACGTGGTCTACGACCTCGGCTCCGGTGACGGCCGGCTGGTGATCACCGCCGCCAAGCGCTACGGCGCCCGCGGCGTCGGCATCGACATCGACGCGGCCCTCATCACCCAGTCGCGGGCCAATGCCCGCAAGGAAGGCGTCGAGGGGCTCGTCGAGTTCCGGCAGCAGGATGCGCTGACGGTCGACCTTTCGCCGGCGAGCGTGGTCACGCTCTACCTGCTGAGCGGCGCCAACCTGAAGCTCCGGCCGACGCTGCAGAAGCAGCTCAAGCCGGGGTCCCGCATCGTCTCGCACCAGTTCGGGATGGGCGATTGGGTGCCGACGCGCACCGAGACCATCACCGACCAGCGCGGCACGTCACGCCTGCTCTACCTCTGGATCGTCGGACCGCGATGACCTCGTTCGCGCTCCATCCGAAGCTCGAGGCCGACACCCTCGCGATCACGACGCTCCCGCTGTGCCTGGCCCGGCTGATGAACGATCGCCGGTTCCCCTGGGTCATCCTCGTCCCCGCCCGCCCGACGGTCTCCGAGATCATCGATCTGGACGCCTCGGATCGGGCCCGGCTGATCGAGGAGGTGGCGCTCGTGTCCTCGGTGATGCGCGACCTGTTCCGTCCCACCAAGCTGAATGTCGGCTCGCTCGGCAACGTCGTGGCGCAGCTGCACCTGCACGTCGTCGCCCGCTTTGCGAGCGACGACGCCTGGCCGGGGCCGGTGTGGGGCACGGCACCGGCGCCGTATCGGCCCGACGAGGCCGAGCGGACGGCTGGCGTCGCTGCGCTCGCGCCTCGACGGCGGGGCCTGAGCGGCTCCACCGCACGGGCATCAGCCCGTGATGTTCTTGAGCATCCCGAGCGCCTTGGACAGCTCGTCCTGCGGTTCGCCCGTCTGCCGCTCCTCGGCGGCCATCCGGCTGGTGATGGCCGGCACCAGCTGCGAGAGCGTCGCCTTGGCCTGTTCGGGCGAGAGCCCCAGCTTCTCCGCGATGACGTCGACGATCGGGCTGCCGAGCGCCTGCTCGACCTGATCGCCGGACACCGGCTGGTTCGGCCCGGCGCTGGCCCACGAATCGGCCTGCGCGCCCAGCCCGCTGGCGCGGAAGGTGTCGAGCAGGCCGCCGAGGCCGCCCTTCTGCTGCAGCAGCTCCATCATCGTGCCCATCACGCCGGCCGCCTGCGCCGGGTCACCGCCGGCGAGGCCGGGGATGTCGAAGACGTTGCCCTCGGTGGTCGATTCGGGCGCCGGCTGCCGCGCCGCGCCGGGTGCTCCGCCGAACGGAGAGTCCTTCGGTCCCATCGCATGCCTCCTGTCGCGGCGGAGGGGGCCGCCGTGCCTCGCCAGTCTACTCCCGCGCGCGGGACGGCGCGCGGCTACGGGACGAGAGGCCCAGAACCGCGGCGCGAAAATGACGAGTCCGACGATCAAGGAGGCGGCCACCGCAACGACCACCGCACCCGCCGCGACGTCCTTGGCGCGGCCGGCGAGTGGGTGCTGCCCGGGCGAGGCGAGATCGACGACGTCCTCGATGGCGGTGTTCAGCGCTTCCGTGATCCACACCAGGGCCATCGCCAGCACCGCGGCACACCACTCCCCTGCCGTCAGTCTGAACGCCAGCCCGACCGCGGTCACGACCAGCCAAATCCCGATCTGGAACCAGGCGTTGGGCTGCGTGCGCAGCATGTAGGAGATGCCCTGCCACGCGTACTGGAACGCGAGCATCTTGCCGCGGACGCTGAGCGGATGCGGTCTGGTCATCGTGAATGGTGTGGCGAATCGGGCCGGGCCGCAGCGCCGGCGCCCCAACGGCCGGAGAGGACGCGGCCGCGCGCGTCGATACGGACGTACGGGCGCGGAACCGGCAGACCGACAGCGATGGCCGGCGGCGGATCGTCGGCATCGGCCGCGCGCCAGTGCCGTGCCGCCTGTTCGTCGTGCGCCGACGCGCGCCTGTTCCACCCGATGTGCCGCCAGCGAGTGGCGAGCTGTGCGTGCCGCACGGCCAGGAAGTGATGGTCCTCGGCACCGAGCCGGCCTGCCGCCGATGGCGCCAGGGCGAGCAGCAGCCGCGCCGTCAGGAGATCGACGTGGATTCGCCAGAGGGGCAAGTGACCGGTCACACCTGTACCTCGTGTCCGGCGGCACGCAACGCCTCGATGGCCGCGTCGAGCGCGTGCTCGCGGACGAGGACGTAGTCGGTGTCGAAGGTCGACACCGCGAAGATGCTGATGGCGGCCTCGCCGAGCGGTGACAGCACCGAGGCCAGGACGCCGGTCAGGCCGAAGTCGATCGTGCCGGCGACCCGCAGCGCCCGCCACCCGCGCTCGGCCCGGGCGTCGTTCGGCACCGCCTCGGCGGCGCGAACCAGCGACAGCTCCTCGCCGGTCCGGGTCATCGACCACAGGGCGGCCGGCGCCGCGGTGAACGCCCAGGTCGGCACGTGCGCGTCCGGCGGGAGCCGGACCACCGCCAACTCGCCCGGCAGCACCAGCAGGGTCAAGCGAAAGCCCGCGCGAGGGGGACGCCGGCGGGGTCATCGGCGTTAGGATAGACGCTGGCCCGCTTGGCGGCGTGGCGAAACTGGCAGACGCAGGAGACTCAAAATCTCCCGGGGGTCACCCCCCGTGTGGGTTCGATTCCCTCCGCCGCCACCAAGTCGGCCCCATCGGGCCGACTTGTGGGGCGGAGTCATCAGCCTCAGGGCTCCGGCCCTCCGGGCCTCGCGCTCGGGGTCAAGTCCCTCGGCCGCACCTCATGGCCGATCCCTCGCGGCTCACTCGGGACACCTACGACGCCGTAGCGGTTCGGTATCGCGAGCACGCGCGCGATCGGGCCGCGCTCGTTCCGCATCTCGACGCGTTCGCCCGGGCGCTGACGCCGGGGGCCCGCGTGATCGACCTGGGAGCCGGGCCGGGGTTCGACACGGCACTGCTCCGCGTCCGCGGGCTCCGCCCCATCGGCCTCGATTTCTCGCTCGGGATGCTGCGCGCCGGGATTGGCGAGTGTCCGGGCGCTCGGCATACAGGGCGATGCGCGGCGGCTCCCGATCGCGACCGGCAGCGTCGACGGCATCTGGGCGAACGCCTCGCTGCTCCACCTGCCGCGGGTCGACGCGATGCGGGCCCTCGCCGATGTCCGCCGGATCCTGCGGCCCGGCGGCGTCCTGTTCGTCTCGGTGAAGGCCGGCAGCGGCGCGGCGACCGAAACGGAGCGCTACGGACTGCCCCGCTTCTTCCAGTACCTGGTCGGACGCGGAGCTCGATGCGGCGTTCGACACGCACGGGTTCGATGTCCTCGCGCGCGCGACCGACAGCGGGCCGCTCACCCTCTGGCTGGGCCGACTGGCCCGCCGCGCCTGAGCGACGGGCGACGCCGGACTCGTCAGCGGCACTTCACGTCGGGGTTCCAGTCGGCGAACAGACCGGACGGGCTCGGCTTCCAGATCCAGGCGTGCAGATACCAGATGCCCAAGCCGTTGGCGCGCTTGAACGGCTGGCCCATCAGCGTCGGCGCCTGATCGGACGTCCACTGCGCGATGGGCACGACGTATTCGACGCCGTTCAGGCGGACCGATCCATCGCCCATCTTTTCGTAGACGAGGATCTCCGGCTTCTCGACGTCGAGCGTCGTGTCGTGCAGGGCCGGGTTGCCGAAGTGCAGGCCCATGCCGCCGGTCGGCGGGTTGTCGACGCAGTGCGCCGTGGCCGGATAGCCGGCGGCGACCGCAGCGTCGGGATTCCTGAACTTCGCCGTCGCCGCCCGGGCGCGCGCCACGTCCCGATCGATGGCCTCGCCCAGGCCCGAGGGCAGGATGCCCTTGACGGGCTTGATCTCGCCGTCGGCCTGGATGCGGGCCGAGCCGGCCAGCGCGCCGGCGATCAGCAGGACGAGGGCCGGGCCCCCGATTCGGTAGGTGCGCATGCGACTGGCCTCCCGCGGGACGCGCGACCGCTCGCTGCGGTCGTGTCCGCGACACGCCGACCCTAGCGTGTCGGCGTCATCGGCGGGCGGCGTTTTGACGAACGAGGCCGGCCGGCTGACGAACGGGATCAGATCATCGAGCCAGGCGTCCGCAGCGCGTCCTGCGCGACGATCGGCTCGGCCAGCGGCACCGGCTCGGATGCGTCGAGGAAACTCAGGTAGGCCTGGAGCGCACCCTGATTGTGCTGCCGCACGAGCGTCTGCAGGGCCGTCAGGTCGCGGCTGCGCATCGCCGCGAGAATCTGGTGATGCTCCTGCTGCGCCTGCTCGACGCGATTGGCGAGGACGCCCTTGAAGTAGTAGCGGCGCAAGCGGTCCCAGCGATCGAGGACCTTGGCGGTCAGGTCCTTCACCAGATCGAGCCCGGGCAGCTCGCTGATCGTGAGGTGGAAACGCCGGTTCAGCGCCGCCCACTCCTCGCGATCGTCGGCGGCGAGCGCCGCCTCCATCGCGTCGACCTGGCTGCCGAGCAGGGCGAGGTCGGCGGCGCGCCCGCGCTCCGCGACGAGCCGCGAGGCCGACACCTCCAGGCCCTCGAGCACGACGAACACGTCGGTGATCGAATCGCGCGACACCGGCGTCACCGAGGTGCCGACGTGGGGAATCACCTGGACGAGCGACTCGGCCTGCAGCAGCTGCAGAGCCTCGCGCACCGGAATGATCGAGACGTTCAGGCGGCGGGCGAGATCGTCGATGACCAGACGCTCGCCCGGCTGCAGCTCGCACCGGAGGATCGCTTCGCGGAGGGTCCGGTAGACGAACTCCTGCTTGGTTCGGTGCGGGGCGGCGGCCAGGGTGCCAAACGTCATGCGTACCTCGGGCTGGACGGGTGATGTACCTGCGGCGTCCGGCCGATTATCAGGCATCCGACGGGACCGTTGCGGGATTGCTCTCGCATATGATATACGTTTTCCTTACAACAAAGGTGAGACGGTTCCCGTACTCCGTGAAGGCGGTCCCATCCGCGCGGCAGGTCGCCGTGTGGGTGCCACCGCCCGGGCTGTCCACGTCGCTCAGGGGGACGCATGATCGGTGCTTCCGATCGGTTGACTGTTCGTCTTCGACAATTCCTCGCCGCCTGTCTCCTGGTTCTGACGCCCCTTGCGATGGCAGGGAACGCATCGGCCCAGGCCGTGACCGGCACCATCATCGGCACCGTGGCGGACTCCACCGGCGCCGTCCTCCCCGGCGTCTCGGTCACCGTCAAGCAGACGGAGACCGGCTTCACCCGCACGCTGGTCTCCGACTCGAACGGTGAGTTCACCGCGGCCGTCGATCCCGACCGGCACCTACACGGTGACCGGCGAGATCAGCGGCTTCAAGACCGTGTCGCTGTCGAACGTGCAGGTCGGCGTCGACTCAGCGCGTGCGCATCGACATCAAGCTCGAAGTCGGCGCGATGACCGAGTCGGTCGAGATCGTCGCCTCGACGCCGCTCGTGCAGACCTCCAGCTCGGATCTGTCGACGACGGTCGACCGAAGAGCAGATCAAGCAGCTGCCGCTCAACGGCCGCAACTTCGTCAGCCTGACCCGCACCATCCCGGGCGTCCTGCGCGGCATCCCCGGCGCGAACATCGACGGCGCCGGCAGCCTGGCGTGGCGTGCCTCGGCGTCGTTCTCGGCCAACGGCCAGCGCCCGCGCGACAACAACTACATGCTCGACGGCGTCGACAACAACGAGACGTGGCTCCAGACGGTGGTGATCTTCCCGAGCGTCGACGCGCTCGACGAGTTCAAGCTCCAGACCAGCACCTACTCGGCCGAGTTCGGCCGCTCGCTCGGCGGCGTGGTCAACCTCCAGATCAAGTCGGGCTCGAACGCACTTCCACGGCAGCGCCTTCGAGTTCCACCGCAACGACGCCTTCGACGCCAACAACTTCTTCAACAACCGGGCCGGGCGTGCCGAAGCCGGACTTCAAGCAGAACCAGTTCGGCGGCACCCTCGGCGGCCCGATCGTCAAGGGCAAGACGTTCTTCTTCGGCGACTACCAGGGCCTGCGCATCAGACGCCGGGCCAGACCTACCTGTCGACGGTGCCGTCGCTGCGCATGCGCAACGGCGACTTCTCGGAGATCAACCGCGTCATCTACGACCCGCTGACGCAGCCAGCCGTTCCCCGGCAACATCATCCCGCGCGACCGCTTCGACCCGGCCTCGGCCAACATCATCGCCCAGCTCTATCCCGAGCCGAACACCGCCGGCACGATCGGCAGCCAACGGTCAGCCGATCAACAACTACCTGATCAACCCGACGCTGACCGCGCAGGACAACCAGGGCGACATCAAGATCGATCACGTCCTGACCAACAGCAACCGGATGTTCTTCCGCTACAGCAACCAGAAGACGCAGCGGACGCTGCCGGCCACGCTGCCGCACGGCGACGCGGGCGCCACCTTCGGCGCCGGCAACGGCAACATCGACGCGCAGAGCATGACGTTCAACGACACCCACACGTTCGGCTCCGGCTGGCTGAACGAGTTCCGGTTCGGCGTCATCCGATCAAGTTCTTCATGACGCCGATCGACTACGGCACCAACCCGGCGGCGGCGGTCGGCATTCCCGGCATCAACCTGAACGAGGTGACGTCGGCGATGACGCCAGCTCGACGTTCCAGAACATCCGGAACCTGGGCGCCAACAGCAACCAGCCGCTCATCACCAACCAGAACGACTTCCAGTTCTTCGACAACGTCACCTGGCTGAAGGGCCGGCACACGCTCAAGGCCGGCGGCAGCGTGACGCTGCGGTCGCGCGAGATCCTGAACGCCGACACCATCGTCGGCAACTTCGGGTTCAACAACAACCAGACGTCGAACTGCGCCGGCCAGGCCGCCGGCTGCACGATCAACACGGCGACCGGCTTCGACGTAGCCAGCTTCCTGCTCGGCTTCGCCGTCATCGAAGACGCGCAACCTGTTCGACGCCGAGACCTACACCGAGACGCGGCCGGAGTACTCGCTCTACCTGCAGGACGACTTCCGCGTCACCAACAAGCTGACGATCAACCTCGGCCTGCGCTGGGACGTCTACGTGCCGTGGATCGAGATGGACGACCGCCAGTCGAACTTCGACGAGATCGACCGGCCGGTTCGTCGTCGCGTCGGACGACGCGGTGATCGACGGCGTGGAGGTCGGACGCTACCTGCAGACCTACTCGAAGCGCGACCTCGCCCCGCGCCTCGGCTTGGCCTACGACGTCCGCGGCGACGGCCGCACCATCGTCCGCGGCGGCTTCGGCGTCTACTGGAACTTCACGCCCGGCGGCACCTCGTCGTCGAAGGCGCAGAACCCGCCCTTCCTGCAGTCGACGGCGCTGACGACGACGCGTCGGCGCGACCACCCTGCGGGTTCAGGACGGCCTGCCGCCGCCTCCGGGCGTCGACCCGAACCGCCCGGCGGCCGGCACGACGCGGTCGATCTTCGACATCAACTTCCGCGACGCCTACGCCCAGAACTGGAACGTCAACGTCCAGCAGGCGCTCGGCGACCAACTACGCCCTCGAGGTCGCCTACGTCGGCTCGCGCGGCCGCCAGATGATGCTCAAGGGCGACCCGAACCAGGCGCCGCCGGTCGTCGGCGTGACCGACCAGAACCGCAACCGTCCCTACGCCACGCTGGCGCCGGCGCTGCGCAGCGTCGGCCAGGTGCAGAGCGTGGGCACGCTCGACTACCACGCCTTGCTGCTCAAGTTCCAGCGCCGCTTCGCCGACAACTTCTCGGTCCTGACGTCGTACACGCTCGGCAAGTCGATCGACCTCAACTCGGACAACGACGGCGGGGTCACGCTGACCAACGTCTACGATCCGCAGTACAACCGCGGGCCCGTCCGACTACGACGTCAAGCACACGCTCAGCCAGACCGTGATCTACGAGCTGCCCGTCGGCCGCGACGCATGGTGGGGCGGCTGGCAGACCAACGGCATCGTCTACTACCGCACGCGGCCTGCCGCTGACGATCACCCAGACCCAGGGCGTGCAGTCGACCGGCACCGGCAACCGGCCGAACCGCATCGGCGAGGGCCTGGCCGACGATCCGACGATCGCGCAGTGGTTCGACCCGGCGCACTTCGTGTCGCCGACCGACATCACCGGCACCTACGGCGACTCGGGCCGCAACATCCTGCGCGGACCGGAGCAGTTCAACATCGACTTCTCGGTCATCAAGGGCACGAAGATCGGCGCGCTCGACACCGAGTTCCGCGTCGAGGCCTTCAACGTCCTGAACCACGCGCAGTTCGCCCAGCCGAACGGCACGTTCGGCAACGCGGCCTTCGGCCAGATCACCGCGATGCTGGCCAACCCCTCGTGCGCGCTGTGCGGCACGACGGAGCGCAACATCCAGGTCGCGTTCAAGATCAAGTTCTAGAACGCGGTCCGGGAGAGCCGCGAGGCTCCCCCACTCGGGCTTCGACAGAGGGCCGGGTGCCGCGAGGCATCCGGCCCTTCTTGCGTCACGCAGCCGTCTGACGTCCCGCGGTCACGGCCGGCTGGCGACGGACGCGACGGCGGCAGGCATCCTGGGCTCCGGTCCGCAGGCCGGCAACCGCGTCCGGTTCCAGCCGGCCGCTGACCGTGCGGCCGGCTGACGACGCCGGCCGCGGTCGTGCCTTCGCACGACCGGCCGCGCCCGACCTGCGCGCGTCTTGCGTGGCTTCGCTCCGTCGGCCTGCTCCACAGTCGCCCTCCAGGAACGCCTCGCCGCCAACGGCCCGCGTCCGCCGTCATGGCTGTCGCACTACGCATCGACCCGCAGGCGCCACTCCGAAGGCCCGCGCGGGCTACCATCCTCGGGCATGCTCGTCGTCTTCAGCGGCTGCCGGCGCGTCGGCAAGACGGCGATCGCCCGCGAGCTCGCGCGAACACTTGGCGCGGTGCACCTGCGGATCGACTCGATCGAACAGGCACTGCACAACGCGGGCTGTCGCGTCGAAGGCGAGGGATACGACATCGCCTACGCCGTGGCGGACGACAACCTCCGCGTCGGCCGAACGGTCATTGCGGACTGCGTCAATCCCTGGCCGCTCACGCGGAACGCGTGGCGCTCCGTGGCGGAACGCGCCGGCGTGGCCGCGCTCGACGTCGAGATTGTCTGCTCCGACTGCGAAGAACACAGGCGCCGGGTCGAATCGCGCAAGCCGGACATCGCGGCCACACTCCTGCCCAAGTGGCAGGACGTCGTCGAGCGCGACTATCACGCCTGGGATCGCGACCGGCTCGTGGTGGACACCGCCGCCTGCGACGTCGGTGCTGCAGTTGACGCGATCGTGAGCCGGCTGCCCGCACGGCGGATGACGCACGACCGTCGGGCGACGCTGTCGAGGCGCTCCTGGACATCGGCACGAGGAGTCTCGCCGTCGCGGCTGCGGTCAGCGGACGCGCAGAGTCAGGCGGCGAGGCGTTCCTGGAGGGCGACTGTGGAGCAGGCCGACGCAGCGCCAGTCACGCAAGACGCGCGCAGGTCGAGCGACGGCCGGTCGTGCGAAGGCACGACCGCTTGGTCGGCGTCGTCGGCTGCGGCCGCGCTGACACGCGGCCGACCGGAACCGGAGCGCGGCTTGCCGGCCTGCGGAACCGGAGCCCGAAAGGAGTGGCTCGCCGCCATCAGGCGTCCGTCAGTGTCCCGATGCGCTTGGCTCGGCGCCGCAGCGACGACGTCAGCCGCGCAGCCGCGCGAAGTGCGAGCGGAAGCCCGCCGCGTCGAGGCCGGCGGCGGCGGCCAGCTGGCCGACCCAGGCCTCGTCGACGAAGTCCCCAGGGCCGAGGCGGACCATGTACTTTCGCGCGACCTGGTAGCTCTCGGTGGACGTGTCGACGGCGCGGCGCAGGCCCTTGCCGCTGCCCTGATCGAGCACCTCGGCGAACGGGATCGGCCGGCACTCGCCGCCCTGGATGGTGAGCAGCGCGCTCGGCCGGCCTGACTGCAGGTGGATGACCGCGGCGTAGCCGAGGTCGCGCGACAGCTCGACGTCGATCGGGATGGGCGGCGCGCAGCGCAGCTCGTAGCCAATCGGCTTGTCGACGATCGTCACCTTGACGCCGCGCGCCTCGAGCCGCGTCTGGACCTCGTTCTTCACCTTCCGCCCGAGATCGATCTCGGTGACGCGGACGTTGCCGTGCGCGTCGCGGTCGGTGTCCTGCAGCTCGGCGATCTCGCGCCGGCTGAACCGATCGATCAGGCCTTCGGCGAGCAGCCCGACGCCGTGGCTCTTCCCCATGGCCCGCCGCTTGACGATGCTGCCTTCGATGACGTCGGCGATGTCGGTGAGCGTGACGACGTCGCCGGGGAACTCCTCCGGGATGACGGTGCAGGTGGCGCTGGCCGCCTTGCCGATGCCGAGGGCGAGGTGCCCCGTCGGGCGCCCGATGGTCACGCCGAGATACCAGCGGCCCGTCGTCTTGGCGTCCTCCATCAGGCTCTTCATGATGCCGACGCCGGTGTGACGAGCCGTCTCGTAGCCGAGCGTGGGCATCGGCAGCGGCATGCGGATGTCGTTGTCGATGCTCTTCGGCACCTGCACGACCTTGAGGCTGGTGCGGGCGGCGATGGCCGCCGCGCTCCGGACCATGTCGTCGCCGCCGATGCACACCAGCGCGTCGATCTTCAGCTTGCCGAGGGCCGCGACCGTGTTGTCGAAGCTCTCCGGGCTCTCGGTGATGTCACGCCGCGACGTCCCGAGCAGGACGCCGCCCTCGAGGTGGATGCGCGAGACTTCGTCGATGGTCAGCTCATGCTGCTCGTCGGTGTATCGCTGCGCCAGCCAGTCGAAGCCGTCGGTGAAGCCGATGGGGACCATGCCGACGCGGATCGCCTCGATCGCGACCGCGCTGATGACGCCGTTGGTGCCGGGGGCGGGGCCGCCGCCGACGAGGATGCCGATACGCTTGATGGCCATGCAGTCGGACTCGGGCTAGGACGCCGTGGAACCCGCGGCGTCCGCGCCGAGGTACTCGAACCGTTGCCGGAACGCGCCCGGCGAGAGATGGGCCGCTTCGGCCAGGCGATCGACCCAGGCGGCGTGGACGAAGTCCTCGGCGTCGAGGCGGATCATGTAGGCCCGCGCGACGCGGAAGCCTTCGCTGGTGGTGTCGACCAGCCGCACCTTGGTCTTGCCGGTCGTCGGCTCGCGCAGGTCGTCGAACGGGATCGGCACCATCCGGCCGCCCTGGACGCTGATCATCGCGCCGCTGCCGCCGCCGACCAGGAAGCGGATCGCGCACTGCCCCAGGTCGCGGCAGTACTCCGCGTCGAACGGGATGGGATCGGCGCAGCGCAGCTCGTAGCCGACGTTCTTGTGGGTGATGGTCACGTTGAGGCCGCGCTCGGTCAGCCGGCCCTCGACCTCGGCCTTGACCTTGCGCCCCAGGTCCACCTCGGCGAAACGGACGTGGCCGTGATCGTCGCGCTCGACGTCCGAGAGGCCGGCCAGCTCGTTCGGATCGAACTTGTCGATCAGGCCCTCGGCGAGGATGGCGACGCCGAAGTTGCGGCCCATGGCCCGCCGCTTGACGATCGCGCCTTCGACGATGTCGCAGACGTGGGCGAACGACAGCGTGGCGTCGGGGAACTCCTCGGCGACCACCGTCAGCGTCGCGCCTGCGGCCTTGCCGATGCCCAGGGCGAGGTGGCCGGCCTTGCGGCCCATCGCCACCACGACGTACCAGCGGCGGGTCGACCGCGCGTCCTCCATCAGGTTCCGCACCAGCTCGGCGCCGACGTGGCGGGCGGTCTGGAACCCGAAGGTCGGCACGTGCGGCGGCAGCGGCAGGTCGTTGTCGATCGTCTTCGGAACGTGGACGCTCCGGATGGCGCCCTGCGAGCGTTCGGCGACCGTCCGCGACGACAGCGCGGTGTCGTCCCCGCCGATGGTCACCAGATGGGTGACGCCGGCCTGCTGCAGCGTGTCGACGACGGCCTGGAGCGCTTCCGCCGACTTGGTCGGGTTCTCACGCGAGGTGCCGAGCACCGAGCCACCCGTCAGATGGACGCGGGACACGTCGTCGATGGCGAGCGGCCGGATCTTCGACAGGTCCTTGCGCACCAGGTTCTTGAACCCGTCACGGATGCCGACGACCTCGAACCCCTCGTTGATGGCCTCGATGGCCGCCGCCGAAATCACCGTGTTGATGCCGGGAGCTGGACCACCCCCGACGAGAATGCCGAGCCTCTTGCCTGCGCTCATGGATGCCCGGATTCTTTCCGTCGCCCGGCATCGTGTCAACCGAAAGCGCAGCCGTGGCATGATTCGGCGGTCTCTTCGAGGGTGCCCCGCATGCGATTCCGCCCGCTGCTCATCACAATCGCCGCCGTTCTGCCGGCGCTCGCCTTGGCCGCCGCGCCCGTGTCCGCGCAGGCTCCGCGACGGCCGATGCAGATCGCCGACATCGACGGGTTCCGCGAGGTGCGCGATCTCGACATCGCGCCCGACGGCGCCTGGGTCGCCTACGCCGTCGGCGCCGCCGACGTCGCCCGCGACAAGGACGACGCCGACCTCTGGCTCTCGAACTGGGAGGGCACCGAGCACGTCCGCCTGACGACCAGTCCCGATCGCGAGTCGTCCCCGCGCTTCAGCCCGGACGGCAGATGGATCGCCTTCCTGTCCGGCCGGCCGCGCGGTGACGACGACAAGACGAAGGGCACGCAGATCTGGCTCCTCAGCCGTCAGGGCGGCGAAGCCCGCCGACTGACCGACCGGAAAGGTGGCGCCGGCGACTTCGACTGGTCACCCGATTCGACGCGGCTGGTGTTCGTCGGGGACGATCCCGATCCCGAAGCGGACAAAGGCGACGCCGACAAGACGCCGAAGAAGCCGATCGTCATCGATCGCCTGGCGTTCAAGCACGATCGGGACGGCTACCGGACGAATCGCCGCTCACACCTCTATCTCCTGACCGTCGCGACCGGCACGATCGAGACGCTGACGACCGGCGACTGGGACGACGAACTGCCGGCGTGGTCCCCGGACGGAAGCCGCATCGCGTTCATCAGCGGACGCGGCGGCGACGCCGATCGCACCAACGACACCAACGTCTTCGTCGTCGAGGCCAAGGCCGGCGCCGAGCCCAGGGCGCTGACGACGTGGAACGGGCCGGATCGCGAGGCCCGACCCGCCTGGAGCCCGGACGGGACGCGGATCGCCTACCTCCAGGGCAGTGAGCCGAAGTTCTACGCCTACAGCCGCAACACGCTGGCGATCGTGCCGGCCGGCGGCGGCACGCCCACGCTGCTGACCGACGCGAACACGATCGACGTCGAGTCGCCGGTGTGGACCCCCGACGGCAAGGCGCTCTACCTGATCACCGTGAACGATCGTGCCCGCGAGCTGGCCCGCGTGCCTGTCACCGGCGGGCTGCTGACGCGTCTGACCACCGGCCGCCGGGTCGTCCGCGACCCGGTCGTGGCCAGAAATGGACGCATCGCCGTGATTGCGGCGACGGGCACGACCGCGCCCGAAGTCCATGCCACGGCGCCGGGCGGCGCGAAGGGCGCCTGGACCCTGTCCGCGGTCTCGCACCAGAACGACGCGTGGCTGGCCACGCTGCAGCTGGGCGCCGTCGAGGACTTCGACTTCACCTCACCCGACGGCACCAAGGTCGGCGCCATCCTCGTCAAGCCGGCCGCCTACGAGGCGAGCCGGCGATACCCGCTGATCCTCTACATCCACGGCGGCCCGGGGGCGCAGGACCAGCACGAGCTCGACCTCGAGACCCAACTGCTCGCTGCGCACGGCTACGCCGTCCTGAACGTGAACTATCGCGGCAGCGCCGGACGTGACGCGACGTTCCAGACCGCCATCTTCGCCGACTGGGGCCACTACGAAGTCGTCGATCTGCTGGCTGGCGTCGATGCCGCCATCGCCAAGGGCATCGCCGATCCGGCCCGCCTCGGCATCGGCGGCTGGAGCTACGGCGGCATCTCCACGAACTACACGATCGCCACCGACCCGCGCTTCAAGGCGGCAGTGAGCGGCGCCGGCAGCTCGCTGCAGCACACGATGTACGGCACCGATCAGTACGTCTTCCAGTACAACCTCGAGATGGGACCGCCGTGGAAGAACCCCGACACGTGGCTGAAGGTGTCGTACCCGTTCTTCAAGGCCGACAGGATCAAGACGCCGACGCTCTTCCTGTGCGCCGAGGCCGACTTCAACGTGCCGTGCGCCGGTGCCGAGCAGATGTACCAGGCGCTCAAGACCGAAGGCGTCGCCACGCGGCTGGTGATCTACCCCGGCCAGCACCACGGCCTGACCGTGCCCAGCTATCGCCGCGATCGGCTGCAGCGCTACGTGGAGTGGTTCGGCACGTACCTCGGAGGCGCGAAGTGAACGGATTCCTATACCTCGCTGGTTGGCTACACCCGGTGGGCCGACCGCGCGCTGCTCGCGGCGTGCGCCGAGCTGACGCCGGCGCAGTACACGCTGGAGCTGGGCGGCAGCTTCCCGTCGCTGCAAGCGACCATCGCCCACCTGGCCGGCGCCGCCAAGCTGTGGAGCCTGCGCATCGCGGGCGAGCCCAACACCGGCCTGGCGACCGTCGCCGAGATCCCGGACGTCACGACGGCGCTGGCCCGGCTCGGCGAGGCTTATGCGGTGTTCGAGCGCGTGGCGCCGGACTGGGAGGCGACGCGGGCCGAGACGTTCACCTATCGGAACCTCGCCGGCGTCGAGATCACGAAGGTGCGGTGGCAGATCTTCCGCCACATCGTCAATCACGGCACCTATCACCGCGGCCAGATCGCCAACATGCTGCGGCAGCTGGGCATCAAGGCCGCCGGCCACCGATCTGCTCTACTGGGACGGAAGCTAGCCGCCTCGCGTGAGGCGCCGCCGCCGATCTACTTCTGGCCCTTGTTGATCTTCGCCCACTGGTCACGCAGCGTGACCGTGCGATTGAAGGCCAGGCGATCGGCCGTCGAGTCCTTGTCGACCACGAAGTAGCCCAGGCGCTCGAACTGGAAGCGCGTCTCGGGCGGCGCCGGCCAGGCTCGGCTCGACGACGCAGTCGCGCAGCACCTCGAGCGCGTTCGGGTTGATCTCGGTCAGGAAGTCGCTGTCGCCGGCGCCGGGCCGCTCGCTCGTGAAGAGCCGATCGTAGAGGCGGACCTCGGCCTTCCGGCCGTGCGCGGCCGACACCCAGTGGATGGTCGCCTGCACGCGCTTGGTGTCGGCGCCGGGTCCCTTCGAGTCGGGATCGTAGGTGCAGCGGAGGGCCGTGATCGTGCCGTCGGCGTCCTTGTCGACGCCGATGCACTTGATGAAGTAGCCGTAGCGCAGCCGCACTTCCTTGCCCGGGCTCAGGCGGAAGTACTTCTTGGGCGGATCCTCGCGGAAGTCGTCCTGCTCGATGTAGATCTCGCGCGTGAACGGGATCGGGCGCGTGCCCGCGGCCGGGTCTTCGGGGTTGTTGACCGCCTCGAGGTGCTCGACCTCGCCCTCGGGCAGGTTCTCGATGATCACCTTGAGCGGCCGCAGCACCGCCAGCACCCGCGGCGCGCGCCGGTTCAGATCCTCGCGCACGCAGTGCTCGAGGAGGGCGACGTCGATGATGCTTTCCTTCTTGGCCACGCCGACGCGCTCGCAGAAATCGCGCAGCGCCTCCGGCGTGAAGCCGCGGCGGCGCAGCCCGACGATCGTCGGCATCCGCGGATCGTCCCAGCCGTCGACGTGCTTCTCGACGACGAGCTGCAGCAGCTTCCGCTTGCTCATCACCGTGTAGGTGAGATTGAGCCGGGCGAACTCGATCTGCTGCGGCTTGGACGGCACCGGCAGGTTGGCCAGGAGCCAGTCGTAGAGCGGCCGGTGATCCTCGAACTCCAGCGTGCACAGCGAATGGGTGATGTGCTCGATCGCGTCGGAGATCGGGTGCGCGTAGTCGTAGGTCGGGTAGATCGGCCAGGCGTCGCCGGTGCGCTGGTGATGGATGCGCCGGACCCGGTAGAGCACCGGGTCGCGCATGTTGATGTTCGGCGCCGCCATGTCGATCTTGGCGCGCAGCACGCAGCGAGCCGTCCTCGAACTCGCCGGCCCGCATCCGGGCGAACAGATCGAGATTCTCGGCGAGCGGGCGATCGCGATACGGGCTGTTCCGGCCCGGCTCGGTGAGGGTGCCACGGTACTCGCGGATCTCGTCCGGCGTCAGGCCATCGACGTAGGCCAGCCCGGCGCGAATCAGGTGCTGGGCGTGGCCGTAGAGCGCTTCGAAGTAGTCCGAGGCGTAGAACAGGTCGGTCCAGTCGAAGCCGAGCCAGCGCACGTCGGCCTTGATCGAGTCGACGTACTCGACGTCTTCCTTGGCCGGATTGGTGTCGTCGAAGCGCAGGTTGCAGCTGCCGCCGAACTCCCGGGCCACCCCGAAGTTCAGGCAGATCGACTTGGCGTGGCCGATGTGGAGGTAGCCGTTCGGCTCCGGCGGAAAGCGCGTCGCGACACGCCCCGCGTGGCGCGACGTCCTGACGTCCTCAGTGACGATGGTGCGGATGAAGTCGAGGGATTCGGGCGCGCCGGTCGTGGTCACCTGGGTAGAGCTCTCCTGTACCGATGGCGGGGTTTCAGACCTCGCTTCGGGCCCTTCAGTCTAGCAGTGTCCGACGAAAGTGTCGCCCGCTGTCGGGCGGAACGCGGCGCTCAGGCGTGCTCGGCGCCGCGGCGCGCCTGGTCGAGCCGTTTCTCGGCGTCGCGAACGCCGAGCCCGGCCCGGGTGTTGTCGCGGCGGCGCTCCTCGCGATCGGCCCGCGTCGCCTGCTCGCCGGTGGTCGCCTCGCCCACCGCCTTTTGCGCCTCGAGCAACCGATCGCGGGCCGCCTGCCAGTCGCGGTCGGCCTTGGCGAGCGCCTCGCCGGTCCGGGAGGCCTCGGCGCGCGCCTCGGCCAACGCCGCCTCCGCCTGAGCGACGAGCGCCAGCGCCTTCTCCTTCGAGCGCCGTGCGACGACGCTCAGCTTCACCGGCGCCAGCGTGGGCCGCGGCGCCGCAGCCTCGGCGGGCTCGCCGGCTGCCGCCTCCGCCGCGGACGGGATCGCCAGGCCGGCGAAGGCGGCGAACCCCGGCGCCGGCACGTCCTCGGTCAGCCGGCCGGCCCGCGGCGCCAGCGATCCGGTGCCGTAGGCGGCCAGCGCGTCCAGCGAGCCGAGCAGGCGCTGCCGCATGTCCGGCGACGGCGCGTGTCCGCCGTCCTTCAGGATGTCGGTCGCCAGCGCCAGCAGCGTGTCGAGGGCCGACTGGCGGGCTCGCGTCGCCGGCGCCACGTCGATCTCGGCGCCGCCGAGACGTTGCTGCTGGACGAGCCGCAGCGCGTCGCCGGCCATCAGCAGCGCCATGAACTCCGCCTGGTGGCGCCAATAGAGCTGGTTCAGCACCCACGCGGCGATCGACGGCTTGACCAGCGCCTTGACGTGCGCGGCGGCGTCGGCGCCGTGCGCCGCCTTGATCCGCGCGGCGAGCGCGTTGCGCGACGCGGTGAACTCGGCCAGCGGCGCCTGGTACAGCTTGTCCGCTTCGCCGTGCAGATCGAGGAAGCGCGCGTCGGCCACGGCGGCAGTATAGCCGGCCGCCTGCCGTAGACGCCCTACACAGTCATGCCGTAGAATCCCTACACAACATGCTCAAGTCGCCTCGCGTCGAACTGCTGCAGGGCACGCTGGACCTGCTCATCCTCCGCACGCTGATTTTCGGCCCGTCGCATGGTCACGCCATCGCCAAGCGCATCCGGGCCGTGTCGGACGACGTCCTGCGCGTGGAGACCGGGTCGCTCTACCCGGCTCTGCACCGGCTCGAGGCGCAGGGCCTGATCGCGGCCGAGTGGGACGTGTCGGACAAGGGCAAGCGGGCCCGCTACTACACGCTGACCCGAGCCGGCCGGAAGCAGCTCACCGCCGGCCAGTCGAAATGGGAGCAGCTGGCGCAGGCCATCGGCAAGGTCCTGACCGCCGGACAGGAGCCGTGATGCCGTCTCGCCTGCTGACGTCGCTGTCCGCCTGGTGGTCGCGACGCGATCGCCGGGCCGAGCTCGAGGCCGAGATCGCCTTTCACCTCGCCGAGGACGCGGCGGAGCGGCGCGCCGAGGGCCTGCGGCCGGGCGAGGCCGTCGATGCGGCACGGCGCGACTTCGGCAATGTCACGCTGGTCGGTGAGGCGACCCGTGAGGCGTGGGGCTGGGGGCCGATCGAGCGGCTGGGGCAGGACATCCGGTATGGCGTGCGCGCGCTCACCGCCGCACCGATCGTTTCGATCGTCGCCATCCTCACGCTGACGCTCGCGATCGGCGCCAACACCGCCATCTTCTCGATCGTCAGCGGACTGCTGCTCCGGCCGCTGCCGGTCGCCGCGCCGGAACGCCTCGTGCTCCTCTCGGTGCCGCTGCCCGACGGCGTCGCCACGCGCAGCCACTGGTCCAACCCGATCTGGGAGCAGTTGCGCGATCACGACATGTTCGAGGGCGCCTTCGCCTGGGGCGTGCAGCGCTTCAACCTGGCTCCGTCCGGCGAGAGCGATCAGGTGTCCGGCCTGTGGGCGAGCGGCCGCATGTTCGAGGTCCTCGGGGTCCAGGCCGTGGTCGGACGCACGCTCACCGCCGCGGACGATCGGCGCACGCTGGGGCCGGACGGCCCCGTCGCCGTCATCGGCTACGACTTCTGGCAGCGCCGTTTCGGTGGCTCGCACGGCCGCGCTCGGCCGCCGCATCACCGTGGAACGCGTGCCGTTCACCATCGTCGGCGTCGCGCCGCCGTCGTTCTTCGGCGCCGAAGTCGGACGCACCTTCGACGTGGCGATCCCGATCGCGGCGGCCACGCTCATCCGCGGCGCCGATGCCCTCGATCACCGCACGTCCTGGTGGCTGCGCGTGATGTTCCGCCTGAAGCCCGGGCCAGACGCTGGATGCGGCGAACGCGCAACTCGGTGCGCTCGCCCCGGCCATCCGCCAGGCGACGCAGCCCAAGGAATGGACGCCCGACCGCTACCTGCGCGAGGGGCTCGCCGTGGCCGCCGCACCGACCGGTCCGTCGGCGCTGCGCCGCGTCTACGAGCGGCCGCTGACGATCCTCATGGGCGTCGCCTTCGTCGTCCTTCTGATCGCGTGCGCCAACCTCGCCAACCTGCTGCTGGCGCGGGCGGCCGCACGACAACCCGAGATCAGCCTGCGCATGGCGCTCGGCGCCTCGCGCGCACGGATCGCCCGGCAGTTGCTCCTCGAGAGCCTGCTGGTCGCGGGCGCCGGCGCGCTCGGCGGTCTCGTCGTCGCCCGCGTGGCGAGTCAGGTGCTCGTCGGCGCCTTGTCGACCATCAACACCACCGTGCATCTCAGCGTCGGGCTCGACTGGCGCATCCTCGGCTTCACCGCGGCCGTCGGCACGCTCACCGCCCTGTGCTTCGGCGTCGCACCGGCGCTGCGCGGCACCCGAGTGCAGCCCTCGGACGCGCTCAAGCAGCAGGGGCGCGGCGGTGGCGTGTCCGCCCACGGCCGCCTCGGACAGGCGCTGGTGATCGCACAAGTGGCGTTGTCGCTGGTGCTGCTCGTCGCGGCCGGGCTGCTCGTCCGCACGTTCACGACGCTCACCCAGCGCGACCTCGGCTTCGACGCCGCGCCGGTGCTGACGGCCCGCATCGTTCCGGGGTCGACGCTGACGCCGGCCGGGCGCGAGGCGTGGTCGGGCCGGGTGATTGCAGCGGCGACGGGCGTGCCGGGCGTCCGCAGCGCCGCGCTGTCCTACATGGTGCCGCTCAGCGGCAACAACTGGAACAACCGCGTCGACCTCGCCGTGGGCCCACCGCGTCCTGAGGCGCCGCTCACCTGGTTCAACCTCGTCACGCCCGGCTGGTTCGCCACCTACGGCACGCCGCTCCTCGATGGCCGTGACTTCACCGCCGCTGACACCGCGACCGCCGCCCCGGCCGCGATCGTCAACGAAGCGTTCGCCCGCGCCTTCACCGGCGGCCGCAGCCCGGTCGGCCTCGAGATCCGCGAGCCGGGCGATGGCAAAGCGCCGGTCGTACGCCGCGTCGTCGGCTGGGTCAAGGACGCCGTCTACGAGTCGGTGCGCGAGCCGGCGCCGCCGACGCTCTACCTGCCCTATGCGCAGGTCGCGTCGGTTCCGGCGGACACCATCCTCAACGTCCGGGTGGCCGGGACGGCGCCAGGCGCGGTCGCGCGGCCACTGGCGGCGGCGCTCGCCAGCGTGGATGCCGCCGCCAGCGTCACCTTCCGGCGGCTCTCCGAGCACGTCGACGATCGCCTGGCGCGCGAACGGATCCTGGCGATCCTCGCCGGCGGCTTCGGCGTGCTGGCCGTCGTCCTGGCCGGCGTCGGGCTCTACGGCGTCACCGCGTATGCCGTGAACCGACGCCGCGCCGAGATCGCCGTCCGGCTCGCGCTCGGCGCGTCGGCGGGCCGCGTCGTCGCGCGCGTGCTGGGCGGCGTCGCCGTCAGGGTGGCCGTCGGCGCGACGTGGGCGTCGGCCTCACCGCGTGGATCGCGCCGGTCGTCGACACGCTGCTCTACGGGCTGTCGCCGCGCGACGGAGGCGACGATCGCCCTCGCCACGCTGCTGCTGGCCGCCGTGGGCGCGCTCGCCGCCTGGATTCCCGCGCGACGGATCGCGCGCATCGATCCGGCGCGGGTGCTCCGCGACGGCTGATCCGCGCTTGCGGCGCAGACGCCGTGTTTGGAATACTCGCCGCGATGTCTCCGGACGCCTCCGTCGCCGTCTGCTTCGTCTGCCTCGGCAACATCTGCCGCTCGCCCACCGCCGAGGGCATCTTCAGGAAGCTGGTGCGGGAGGCCGGCCTCGACCGCCGAATCGCGATCGAGAGCCGCGGCACCGGCGACTGGCACACCGGCGAACCGGCCGACGCCCGGGCCCGCGCCGCTGCGCAACGGCGCGGCGTGACGTTGGACGGCGTCGCCTGCCGCTTCGACCGCGACGACTTCGCCCGCTTCGACTACATCCTGTCGATGGACACCCGGGTTCTCGAGACGCTGCGCCGGCTGGCCCGGACCGACGACGAGCGCGGGCGGGTCCACAACTTCCGCGCCTTCGATCCGGACTCGCCCGACGACGCCCCGGTCCCCGATCCGTACTACGGCGGCGCCGACGGCTTCGACCAGGTCTTCGACATCTGCGAGGCCGGCTGCCGCGGGCTGCTCGCCGACGTCCGGGCCCGCCTCGGAGCGCCGGCGTGAATGCGGCGCTGCTCGCCGCGGTCGCGTCGCGGCTCGGCCGCAGCGAACCGACGTTGACGCGAGTGGCCGGCGGCGACATCAACGAGGCCTACGAGGCGCGCTGGCCGGGCGGCGAGCGCGTCTTCGTCAAGACCCGGCGCGGCCTCAGCGGCGACGCCTACCGCACCGAAGCCGACGGGCTGCGCTGGCTGGCCGAGGCGCGGGCGCTGCGCGTTCCGAAGGTGCTGGCGCGGTCGGCGCCCGACGACGCGGTGGCATTCCTCGCTCTCGAGCACATGCCGCGCACGGCACCGGCGCTGGACCACGACGATCGCCTCGGCGACGGTCTCGCCGCGCTGCACGCAGCGGGCGCCTCCTCCTTCGGCCTGGCCGAGGACAACTGGATCGGCTCGCTCCCGCAGGCCAATCGCGCCCACGACACCTGGGCGGCGTTCTACGCCGAACAGCGCGTCCTGCCGCTGGTGCGGCAGGCGATTGACGGCGGGCATGCGCCGTCGTCGTGGATCGCGATCGCCGATCGGCTCGTCGCACGCCTGCCCGGCGTCGCTGGCCCGCCCGAGCCGCCGGCCCGTCTACACGGCGACCTGTGGAGCGGCAACGTGATCACCGACGGACGCGGCCAGCCGGTGGTCATCGATCCGGCCGTCTACGGTGGACACCGCGAGGTCGACCTGGCCATGCTCGCGCTCTTCGGCGGCCTCTCGCCGCGCGTCGTCGCCGCCTACGAGGCGCGCACGCCGCTCGCCGCCGGCTGGCAGGAGCGGACGCGGCTGTGGCAGGTGTATCCGCTGCTGGTCCACACCGTCCTGTTCCGCGGATCCTACTTCGGCGCGGCCGAGGCCGCGATGCGTGCCTATCTCTGATCGACGGGACACCGCTGCGCCGGCCCGCGGCCTGATGGCGCACGCCGCCTACGCCTGTCGGCACAGCGGCGTGTGCTGTTCCAGCGACTGGGAGATTCCCGTCGAGGACGCCCTGCACGGGCGCCTCACGCGGGCCATCGCCGCCGGCGAGGTGCGACCGCGGGACGGCGTCGGCCTCGTCGATCGGCCGGGCCTGCCGCCCGGCACGCACGCCGTGCTGGGACGCCTGCGCGGCCGCTGCGTGTTCCACCGCGAAGGGCCGTACGCCTGCGGGCTGCACGCGTGGGGCGGCGCCGAGGCCAAGCCGGTCGCGTGCCGGCAGTTCCCGTGGATCGCCGTGCACGATCCGCGCGGCACGTTCGTCTCGCTCTCGCACGTCTGCCCGTCGGCCGCCGGCCTGCTCGACGATCCGGCGCTGCTCGTGCTCACGGAGCTGCCGCGCGCCGCCGCCTCGTTCGACGGCCTCGACGTGCGGCGCGCGCTGCCGCCGGCCTTGAGTACGCGGCGACTACTCGACTGGGATGCGCTGTCCGCGTGGGAAGCGCAGGCGCTCGACGCCTGCGCGCGCAACACCGCCCCGGAGGGTGTGCTGCCCGACCTCCTGCGGCTTCGCGCCCACGCCCGGCGCTGGACCTCCGCCCAGGGCCGGCTCGCCGACTGGATCGCCAGCTGGACGCCGGAGGCGTCACCCGTCGCGCCGCCGTGGACGCCCGATCCTGCGCTCGACGCGATCGTGCGGGCGTCGGTGCCGGCCGGACTGGCGCCGCCACCGGCGCTCGACCGCGTCGCACCGCCGCGCTGGCAGGCCTCGACGGCGGTGGTCCGGCGCTACCTCGCCGCGCGCCTGATTGCCTGCTGGCCGCTGCACTACGGCACCGGCGTCGCCACCGCGATCGCCTACGCGGCGGCCCTGCTCAGCGTGCTCGCGGTCGAGCTCGCCCGGCGGCCGGCGGCGGAATCGGACGACGCCGCGGTCCGGGCGGCCATCGGCGAGACGGACCGCCTCGTGGTGCACCTCGCGGCGCCGGACGCCCTGGCGCGGGGGCTCGACGCGTGGGCCGCCGTCAACCCCGCCGGCCTATAATCGGCGGCGGCATGCGCCGGTCGTCCACCATCAGAGTCGGCGTGTTCCTCGTGCTCGCCTCGGCGGCCCTTGCCGCGTGTGCGCCGAAGACGACCGCACCGGCCGTCCCGACCCCGGTCAACGTCCCGCCGCCGCCGATGCGCACCGTCTCCGCGCCGGAACCCGCGGCGCCGCTCTCCAATCCCGACCTCGTCAAGGTGTTCGCGAGCCGCGGGCTCGACGCGCGCGAGGAAGGCTCGGGCGTCGTCCTCTACCTGCCGACGGTGTATCTCTTCGCATTCGGCAAGTCGGAGGTGGACGCGCCGGCGCACGCGCGGCTGCAGGAGATCGCCACGCTGCTCGCCGAGCCGATGCTGGCCGGCCGCAAGGTGACGGTCGAGGGCCATGCCGACGGCGTCGGCTCACGGCGCTACAACCAGTCGCTGAGCGAAGCGCGGGCCCGCGCCGTCATCGCCGTGCTCGAAGCGGGTGGGGTCGACCGCGATCGCCTGCACAGCCGCGCCTACGGCAAGGACCGGCCGCTCGAGCCGAACCGCACCGCCGCCGGCGACGACAACCCGGACGGCCGCGCCCGCAACCGGCGGGTCGCGCTGGTCATCGAAACGCGATGACAAGTCCCAACCGCCAATTCCCAACGCCCAACCTTGCAACAAGATTGGAGGTAGGGAGTTGGACGTTGGAGGTTCTGCGTTCCTACGCCTTCAGCGAGCGCAGGTACGTCACGCTCTGCTTGAGGCTGGCGAGCGGATCGGCGGGCACCTGATCCTGCTCGACGAAGTAGTGCTGCACGCCGACCGTCTTGCAGGCGCGCAGGATCGCCGGGAAGTCGAGCGTCCCCGACCCGACTTCCTTGAACGCGGCCTTGCCCACCTTCGACTCGTCGAGCTCGGGCGGACCGGCCGCGCGATCCTTGAGGTGCACCAGCTTCACCCGCGAACCGAGGTCGGTGATCGTCTTCGCCGGATCGAGACCGGCCGCGGCCAGCCAGAACACGTCGACTTCGAGCGCCACCAGGTCCTTGTCGAGGCGCGCCATCAGCACGTCCCAGCCGGTCTCGGCGCCGTACTTCACGAACTCGAACGAGTGGTGGTGATAGGCGAACTGCAGGCCGGCGGCCTTGCAGCGGCGCCCCGCCTCGTTCATCTTGTCGGCGTGCCGCTTGTAGTCGTCGAGCGACGTGCGGTCCTCCCCCATCAGATACGCGACGGTGAAGAACTTCATGTCGACCGCCTTCGCCTGGGCGACCGCGGTCTCGAACGTGTAGCCGGCCGGCAGCCCCTTCTGCGAGATGGGGCCGACGTCGAGGACGAGCGCGGCGTCGAAGTGGCCGCTCGGCGCGGTCAGGCCGTGCTTCTTCAGCAGCGGCGGCAGGTCGGCCAGAATCGGCCGCAGCGTCTCGACCTCGTCGAACCCGGCCGCCTTGACGGCGCCGAGCGTCGCGTCGAGCGTCTTCAGCTGATCGCGCACGGTGTAGAGCTGCACGCCCAGCCTGGCCGGCACGAGGCCGGCTCCGCTCTGGCGCGCCGCCAGTCCTTGCCCGGCCAGCGCCCAGGCCCCGGCCATCGCCGCGGGCATCGCGCCCAGCACCTCGCGTCTCGTCACGTTCATATGCGACCTCGGCTTTCGGTTCAGAAGAAGGCGCGGCCGTGCCAGGACGCCGACGCCGGGAGTTCCCAGCCGCCGCCCCGCAGGGCGGAGAGCCGCGAGATGGTGTTGTCGAAGACGACGGTCTCGGGCGTGACGCGGCCGTCCCGCGCCAGGTCGGCGAACTCGTCGCGCGGCACGCGCCGGATGGCGCCGCCGTCGCGGAACACGATCGGCCCGTGATCGACGAGCGAGAGGCCCAGCTGCTGTTCGAGGGCGCGGATCTCCCGGACGAGGGCGTCGATGGAGCAGCCGGACGCCCCGGCCGCCGTCTCGTCGACGGCGATGATGAGGAACCGCGACTCGCGCAGCTCGCGGGCCGAGCGCAGGGGCCGGCCGTGCGCGGCCCAGACGCCGAGGAAGCCGTCGACCGTCGCCAGCACGGCCTCGGCCTCGGCCGGGGTCAGCCCGCGCTCGGCGGCGAACACCCACGTCCGGGCGTCGTCGGGGAGGGATCCAAGGGAGACGAGGGGCATGAGCGCATGATAGCGCGGTCGGCCGGCGACACCCCGTTCCAGCCCCCTTCGCCGATGGGAGCGCCGGTCGAGAGCAAACTGTGTAGAATGGGTCCTCTTTTCCCTGGAGGCGTCGCGTTCCGTGAGCGTGCGGTTGTTCGTCGGCAATCTGGATTACAGCGTCAACGAGGCGGAGCTCCGACAGCACTTCGGTGAAGTCGGCGCCCCTGCCCAGGTGGCGTTGCCCGTAGATCGCGAAACCGGGCGTCCCCGCGGTTTCGCGTTCGTCGAATTCGCGGATCGCGCCGTCGCCGAAGAAGTCATTCGGCGATACAACGGCCAGCCCCTCCGGGGCCGGCCGCTCGCGATCAGCGAAGCGCGGGCCCGCGAAGATCGTCCGCCGATGAGCGGACCTCGGCCGCCCTTCTCGGGCCCGCCGATGGGCGGCCCGCCGCGGGCGCCCCGAGGCTTCGACGGCCCTCCCGGCGGAGGCGGCGGTGGTGGGTTCGGCCCGCCGGCCGGCGTAGGCGGTGGCCCCGGCATGCGGGATCGCCGCCCGGCCAAGGCCAAGGCCAAGCCCGAGCGTCCAGGTCCGCGCGGTCCGATCCGGGAACGGTCGGGCGGACGGGTCATGGACATCGAGGACATGGGCGGCGCCGAAGTCGAGATCGACTTCGACGACCCGGCGACCAGCAAGCCCGGCGACGAGCTCCTGGACGACGATCCGGCAACGTCCAAGCCTGTCGACGACACCTCGGACGACGACGCCTGACGCCATCTCCGTGGAATACCTGATCCGCCATTACGACCTCGACGAGGGTGCGCTCGAGATCCAGTACATCGAGGAGTGGTTCGGGGAGTTCCAGCGGCGGAAGACCGCGGCCGAAATCATCCGGCGGCTGCGCGAGCGCGACCACATCATCCTCATGGCCGAGGCGCCGCTGGCGGACGATCCCGGCCAGATCGTCCCGGTGTCCTACAAGGTCGGCCACGAGATCCGGCTCGGCGAGCCGGATCCGAAGCTCAACGACCTCGTCGAGCGCCTCAGCGACGCCATCGACTTCGTCGACCGGCGTGTGCTGTACAGCTGGATCGGCGCGACCCGCCGCGACTGGCGCGGCCAGGGCCATTTCCGGGCCCTGACCGAGCAGCAGGAAGTCTGGGCGATCGGCGCCGGTTTCGACGAGGTGGTCGTCAAGACCAAGAACCGCTTCTTCGACATGCGGGGAACGCTCGACACGCTGGGGTTCGAAGTGGTCAAATTTGAACGACACCCGGACGACAACGGCGAGTCGAAGGTGTATCTCAGCAAGCGGCTGGGACCAGCGGTGCTCGATTCGCACCGCAGCGTGCGCACCGTCGTGCGCGGATAGCTTCCTTCCGGGAGGTGCACCGTGGCGTCTCACCCCGAGCACGGGAACACCGACGGTCCCGACGCTCCGCGCGAACAGCGACCGCACATCGAGGAGGATCGACGGCAATCGCCGCGCGTCGACCTGCTTCGCGAATTCCAGGGACGCCTGCTCGCGCTCGACGAGGCCGTCACCGTCCAGCAGCTCGGGCCCGGCGGCCTCACCGTGATCGCGGCCGTGCCGCTCTCCCCCACCGAGATCCACGACCTGCGTCTCACGCTCGACGACGAGGTCATCTCGCTGCGCGCCCGCGTCGTGCACAGCCGCGCCGTGATCGACAGCGACGACGTCACCTACGTGTCGGGCCTGGCCTTCGTCGACCCGCCAGCCGAGACGCTGGCCGTGATCGAGCACTTCATCGGTCTCGACGTCTTTGCCGACGGCAGGTAAATCGGGGCCGACGGCCGCTGATCACCGCCGGCCGCGGCCGGCGCCGGAGTTCGCGCTTCCATGTCCGTGATTCGCGTCCATCGAACCGTCGGCGTCCGCGTCGGCAGCGGCCCTGGCGCCGTCCAGGTCGGCGGCGGCGCGCCGGTCGTCGTCCAGTCGATGACGAGCACCGACACCACCGACGCCGCCGGCACGGCCGCGCAGTGCATCGCCCTCGCCGAGGCCGGCTCCGAGATGGTGCGCATCACCGTGAACATCCCGGAGGCGGCGGCCGCCGTCCCGGAGATCCGCCAGCGCATGCACGACGCCGGCGTCCATGCGCCGCTCATCGGCGACTTCCACTACAACGGCCACCTGCTGCTGACGCGCGATCCGGCCTGCGCCGCCGCGCTGGACAAGTACCGCATCAATCCCGGGCAACGTCGGCACCGGCAAGCGGCGCGACGAGCAGTTCACGACCATCTGCCAGGTCGCGCGTGACCAGGGCAAGCCGGTCCGCATCGGCGTCAACGGCGGCTCCCTGAACCAGGAGCTCGTCATGCGCCGCATGCAGGAGAACACCGACCAGAACCTCGGCCTCACGTCGGACGACATCGTCGACGAGTGCATGGTGCGCTCGGCGCTCGAGTCGACCGAGCTGGCGCTGGAGGCCGGGCTCCGGTCGGATCAGATCATCCTGTCGTGCAAGCTGTCCAAGCCGCGGCACCTGATCGGCGTCTATCGCGAGCTGGCCCGCCAGACGCGGCAGCCGCTGCACCTCGGCCTCACCGAGGCCGGGATGGGCATCAAGGGCCTGGTCTGGTCGGCGTCGGCCATGGGCGTGCTGTTGAGCGAAGGCATCGGGGACACCATCCGCGTGTCGCTCACCCCGAAGCCGGGTGGCGACCGCCGCGAGGAGGTCTACGCCTCCTGCGAGCTGCTGCAGGCGCTCGGCCTGCGCGCGTTCGCGCCGAGCGTCACCGCCTGCCCGGGCTGCGGCCGCACCACCAGCGCGACCTTCCAGGAGCTGGCCGAGCGGGTGCAGGGCTACATCCGCGAGCAGATGCCGTCGTGGAAGACCCGCTACGACGGCGTCGAGACGCTGACGCTCGCCGTGATGGGCTGCGTCGTCAACGGCCCAGGCGAGTCGAAGGCCGCCAACATCGGCATCTCGCTGCCCGGCACCGGCGAGTCGCCGAACTGCCCCGTCTTCATCGACGGCGTGCACGCGACGACGCTCAAGGGCACCTACGAAGAGCTCTTCGCCGGTTTCCAGCAGCTCGTCGACACCTACGTCGACACCAACTACCGCCGCCACTGACGCCGGCGCGTGGGCGCTGCCATCTCGACGACGAGAGGCCGGCGCCGGACGTCCGACTCCGCGCCTCCCAGGCGCTGCCGTGCGTCAGCCAGGACGTCGCGCCGCGCCGGCGAACGAAGAACGGCCGCCGCTGGGTCTCAGCGACGGCCGTGACGTGCCAGCCAGAGTGCGCCGACGGCAGGATCCGCTTACGGGATGATCGCGCCGACCGCGTTGGCGCCCGCGCCCCAGACGTCCTCGTCGGTGTTCCAGTAGGTCGCCCGCTCGACCACCAGGGCGCCGGCCGTCGACGGGTTCAGGCTCTCGACGAGAATCGAGTAGCGCTTGCCGTCCGAGGACGGGAACGCGCTCGCCACCGGGACGGTGAAGCGGCGGTTGGCCCCGACGGCGTAGGTGACCGATTCCTCCTCGCCCGACTCCGGCAGCATCGTCACGCGGACGTTGGCATCCGCGGCCGAGGTGTTGGCGACCAGCACGAAGGTGTTGATGGCGCGCGGGCCGCCCGTCTCGCCTTCCGCCATCAGCCAGCGCGGGGCGGTGCGAGTCGTGCCGAAGGCGTTGTGGCCTTCGGTCCAGGTGCGCTTCGACCCCACCCACCACATCGAGCGCTCGACGATCACCGGGACGTTGTTGGTCGACTCGACCTTGACCGACACCGGCGTGTCGGCGAGGCCGGGATCCTGGCTGGCGACGGCGATCGTGCGCCGGCTGTTCGCGGCCACGGTGTAGGTCCGCTCGATCGGCGCGCCGCTGGCGCGGATGTAGGTCGCCCGCAGCGTCGCCGGCGTCGGGTTCGGGTTGGCCAGCAGCACATACATCGAGAAGAAGTTGCCGGTCGACCCTTCGGCGAGGAACCAGTTGAGCGCCGGCGCGGTCACCCCGGCGCTGTTGTGGCCGCCCTTGAAGGCCCGGCCCGGCGTGTTCAGATACATCGAGCGCTCGACGATGATCGGCACCGCGTTGGTCGACGTGATCTCGGCCGAGACGTCGGCGGCCGCGAGCGCCCGATCTTCCTGGTCGACCCAGATGGTGAAGCGGCTACCGGCGGGGACGCTGTAGGTCTTGACGACCGGCGCGCCCGACGGGAGCAGGTAGCGGACCCGGATGGCGGCGGCCGTGCTGCTCGGGTTCTGAATCAGGTAGAACAGGTCGAAGTTGCCGTGCGTCGCGCCCTCGGCCAGATACCAGGTCGTCGCCGGCCGTTCGACCGCGGACTCCATGTGCGCGGCGTAGCCGCTCGCGGCCGACCAGGTCATGAGGCGGTCGAGCACGACGACCGCGTCGGCTTCCATCGTCGTCGCGAACGAGGCGCCGTTCAGCGAGGCGATCGTCGACGTGTCGACGGTGGCGCGGGTCCGGGCCGGCACCGACACGTAGTGGCGCGTCGTCCGACCGGCCGTGTCGACGAACGTCAGGAGCACGCGGGCGGTCGAGGTCTGCGGGTTGGCGACGGCGAAGCGGGTCGCGAAGAAGCCGTTGCTGACGCCCTCGGCGAGGTAGCGCTTGAGCGTGCCGCGCGGATGCGACCCGGCCGTCTGCTCGACGATGTTGGTCAGCGAGTCGGCGTCGGGATCGCCGGCGGCGCCGTTGACGCCGGCCGCCGAGTTCGGGTCGAGGCCGTAGAGCGTCTCCCACTCGTTGGTCAGTCCGTCGCCGTCGCTGTCGGTCGACGTGCCCGACGTGTAGGTGAAGCCGCCGGCGAGGGTCGTCGACTGGCCGCTCGCGAGCGCGACGCGGACGTCGCGCGCCCCGGCGGTGCCCGCCGGCGTCACCGCGGTGATGCGCGTGCTGCTGACGACCACGACGCTGGTCGCCGCGGCGCCGCCGATGGTCACCGTCGCGCCGGCGGCGAAGTTGGAGCCGGTCAGCGTCACCGCCGTGCCACCCGCCGTCCGGCCGGACACCGGGGCGAGGCTGGTGAGCGTCGGGGTCACCGCCGCCACATAAGTGAAGGCGCCAGTGAGCGTGGCCGCCTGGCCGCCCACGCGCGTGACGCGGACGTCGCGCGCGCCGGCGGCGCCGGCCGGCGTGACCGCCGTGATGCGCGTGCTGCTGGCCACCACGACGCTGGTCGCCGCCGCCCCGCCGATGGTGACCGTCGCGCCGGACGCGAAGTTGGTGCCGGTCAGCGTCACGGCCGTGCCGCCCGCCGTCGGGCCGGACGCGGGGGCGATGCTGGTGAGCGTCGGCGTCACCGGGGCGACGTAGCTGAAGGCGCCGGTCAGCGTCGCCGCCTGGCCGCCCGCGAGCGTGACGCGGACATCGCGCGCGCCGGCGGTGCCGGCCGGCGTCACCGCGCTGATCGACGTGGCGCTGGCGACGACGACGCTGGTGGCCGCCGCGCCGCCGATCGTGCACGGTCGCGCCGGCGGCGAAGTTGGTGCCGGTGAGGGTCACTGCCGTGCCGCCGGCCACCGGGCCCGACGCCGGCGAGATCGCCGTCAGGGTCGGCGAGGGCGTCGACGCCGTGTAGGTGAAGGCGCTGGCCAGGCTGGCGGCCTGTCCATCGGGGTTGGTGACCTGGACGCTCTGCGCGCCGGCGGTGCCGGCCGGCGTCACCGCGCGGACCTGCGTCGCCGACAGGAACGTGACGCCGGTCGCCGCGACGCCATTGACGCGCACCGTCGCGCCGGAGACGAAGGCGGTGCCCGTGATCGTGATCGTCGTGCCCCCGGTCGTCGGGCCCGACGTCGGCGAGAGCGAGGTGACGGTCGGCGCGGCCGCGTAGGTGAAGCCGTTCGTCGAGCGAGGCCGACTGGCCGCTCGGCATCGTGATCTGCACCGTCCGCGCGCCCGCGACGCCGGCCGGGGTGGTCGCACGCACCTGCGTGGCGGAGAGGAACGTGACCGCGGTGGCCGACACGCCGTTGACGCGGACGGTGGCGCCCGAGGCGAAGTTGGTCCCGGTCAGGGTGATGACGGTTCCGCCACCCGCCGGTCCGGACGCCGGGCTGACGCTCGCCAGCGTGGGGACGATCGGGCTGGGCGGGGTGTGCGACACCTCGGCGGACGCCGTGCTCTCTTCATTCGCCGCGTTGTAGGCGGTGACGCGGAAGTAGTAGGTCACACCGGCCTGCAGCCCCGAGAACTGTCGCTGCGTCACGTTGCCGACGTCGACCGTCGTCGTGGGACTGCCGGACACCGTCCCGTAGTGCACGCGGTAGCCCGCCAGATCCGTTTCCGTGTTCGCGTTCCACGCCAGCGTCGCGGTCTGTGCGGATGCTGTGCTGCTGAACGCGAGCACGCCGAACAGGGTCGCCAGGGCGGCCAGCCACAGTGAGCGGAAAGGGAGCGTGCGCATCATCACGCCACCCTGCAAGGGCAACGGATGTGCCTGATGTCGTGTGCGCGCTCGCACACCAGGATTGCGCGGGGGTCCGCGTGTGCGTGTGCGCTATCGGTCCGACCCGCTCAGTTGAGCGATGACACGACTGGTGCGTAGATTTCAGTTTTAGTGGCAGACGTATTGCAAAGTCGGTGTGGAGCCAGACTCAGCTATGGACACTTTTCGTCAACGGACAAGGTGTCGCTATTCCGGCAATCCAGCAAGAACGAGCACGATGGCCGCGTCGTAGCTTGACAGGCCTTCCGACACCCGGTTGGATTTGAGGTAGCGGTCGTAGGTCGCCCAGCTCACCTGTCGCACGACCTGCACGCTTTGCGCAGTACGTCGCGCAATGGCACGCAAGTCGCTGCGAGGTCCGTCGTCGAGGCGACTCGACAACTCCAGCTGCCGCTCGCGCGAGCTGACGGCGAAGACGTGACCGAAGGCCCACAACCGCGCGCTGTAGCGCGTCTGCTCGGTCGCCGACTCACAGCTGAGCCAAGCCGCGTAGCTGGCCTCCGCCTCGTGTGCCAGGCCGGCGAGGTGCCCCCACTCGTGCGCGACGGTGAACGGCCACTCCATCGGCAGCAGATCGTGATTGACGACGATCTCCGGCAGGAAGGGGTTGGTGACGCCGTCGATGCCCGCCCAGCGGAAATACGGCTGGAGCACCGACCACTTCGGCCGGCCGGCCACGATCTCGCCCCGCAGGCCGACGCGAGGCAGCGCGGCGCGGAAGCCCGGGCGCAGGGTGTCCACCAGCGCGTCGCCCATCGGCCACGGTCGCGCGTGCGCGATGGGATGCAGGCGGTTCAACTCGTCGACCGTGGCATCGGCGAAGCCCGCGAGCCGCGCCGGCGTGGCCCGGGTGCGATCGAGGCCGACGCGCACGGCGACCGGCACGCGCTGGTAATTGAGGCCCCAGGCCAGGAGGAACCAGAGATACGTCGAGGCCGTCACAGCCACGGCCATCAGGAGCGCCGCGCCGGCCCGGCGCCACGATCCGCCCGGCCCACGCCGCCAGGCGCGAATCGTCAACCCGACCAGCGCGAGGACGGCGCCGCCCAGCACGACGTCGAACGCCGCGAACGGCAGCGCGTTGGTGGCCGTCGTGGCCGCTCGCTGCCAGCCGGGATAGACGCCGTCCGAGAACGCTCCCTCGACGGCGCCGGATGGCCACGGCATCGCCAGCGCGATCGCCGCCGCGGCGATGACGGCGATGCCCCCGGTGCGAGCGCGGCTCATCCCGGCCCCGGCGGTGGCGGCGGCCCGCCGGCCCGTCCGGTGATCAGGCGGACGCTGCGCTGGAACGTGAGGTAGGCCCAGGCCCACTGGACCAGGACGACGAGCCGGTTCCGGAAGCCCGTGAGCTTCAGGATGTGGACGAAGAGCCAGAACAGCCAGGCCGGCCAGCCGGCGAAGCGGATCCAGCCGAGATCGGCGACCGCGGCGGCCCGGCCGATCGTCGCCAGATCGCCGGGATTGCGATAGTGGAAGGCGGCCCGCGGACGCCCGGCGCGATCGCCTTCGATCGCGGCGACGGCGTGGTGCGCTTCCTGGATGGCCACCGAGGCGACGCCCGGCACCGGCCGCCCCTCCGGCCCGTCCAGCGTCGCGAGATCGCCGACGACGAAGATCGACGGCGCCCCGGGCACCGACAAATCCGGTTCGACCTTGACGCGCCCGGCGCGGTCGAGCGGCACGCCGAGGGTGGCGCCGAGCGGCGAGGCCTGCACGCCGGCCGCCCACAGGATGGTGGCCGCTTCGAGGCGCTCGTCGCCGATGTGCACGACGCCCTGCTCGATCCGATCGACCTTGGCGCCGGTGCGGACGGTGACGCCCAGGCGCTCCAGATCGCGCCGGGCGCGATCGCGCAGGTCCTGCGGGAAGGCTGGCGAGCACGTCCGGCCCGCCCTCGAGCAGCAGCACCGTCGCCGTGCGCGAGTCGATGGCGCGGAACTCGTGGCGCAGCGCGTGCCGGGCGATCTCGACGATGGAGCCGGCGAGCTCGACGCCGGTCGGCCCGCCGCCGACGATGATGAAGGTGAGCGAGCGGCGCCGTTCGTCGTCGGTCGTGGCCCGCTCGGCGCGCTCGAAGGCCAGCAGCACCCGGGCGCGGATCCCCAGCGCGTCGTCCAGTGTCTTGAGACCCGGCGCGTGCGGACGCCACTCCTCGTGCCCGAAATAGGAGTGGGTGACGCCGGGCGCCAGGATCAGGTAGTCGAACGCGATCGGACCGACGTCGGTGATCAGGGCCTTGCCGGCGACGTCGACCCGCTGCGCGTCGGCCATCAGCACCCGGGCGTTCGCCTGCCGGCGCAGGATCCAGCGAATCGGCGAGGCGATGTCGCCCGGCGACAGTCCGGCCGTCGCCACCTGGTAGAGCAGCATCTGGAACAGGTGGTGGTTCTGGCGGTCGACCAGGGTGACGCGGACCGCCTTGCGGCGCAGGGCCTTGGCCGCGGTGAGACCACCGAAGCCGCCGCCGACAATGACGACGTGGGGGGTGGGCGGGAACCGTGCTGGCACGGACGGGTCGGGCATGGCCATCCCGATCATAGCCGCCTCTGCCCCGGCTCCGGCGCCCGAGGCCGGCCTTTCCACCTCCACCTGGCAGAGTAAACTGCTCGGATGAGCGAGGACCTCAACTGGGGGCACAGCACCGTCGACACGTCCTGTCCGCTGGACTGCCCTGACGCGTGCAGCCTGGCCGTCTCCGTCGAGCAGGGCAAGGTCACCAAGATCGACGGCAGCCGCCGGCACAGCATCACCAACGGCTTCATCTGCGCCAAGGTGCGCGGCTTCGCCGGCCGCGTCTACGGCGACGACCGGCTCGCCTTTCCGCAGATCCGGACCGGCCCGAAGGGCAAGGGCCAGTTCCGCCGCGCCTCGTGGAACGAAGCGCTCGGCGTCATCGCCAGCCGCATCGAGGAGGTCCGGACGCGCAGCGGCGGCGAGGCGATCCTGCCCTTCTGCTACGGCGGCTCGAACGGCCTGCTGACGCAGGAAGCCGTCGACGCGCGGTTCTTCCGCCGGCTCGGGGCGTCGCGCCTGGCCCGCACCGTGTGCGCCGCGCCGACCGGGGCCGCGGCCCTGGGGCTCTACGGCAAGATGTCGGGCGTCGCCTACCAGGACTACCCCGCCGCCCGCCTGATCGTGCTCTGGGGCGTGAACCCGTCGGCGTCCGGCATTCATCTGGTGCCGTTCATCCGCGAGGCGCAGCGCAAGGGCGCCACGCTCATCGTCGTCGATCCGCGGCGCACGGCCCTCGCCAAGCAGGCCGACCTGCACATCGACGCTGCGCCCGGGCACCGACCTGCCGGTCGCGCTCGCGCTGCACCGCTACCTGTTCGAGCACGGGCTCGCCGACGAGACGTTCCTGCGCGACCACGCGACCGGCGTCGCCGAACTGCGCGCCGCGGCCGAGCCGTGGACCATCGCCCGCGCCGCCGCCGTCGCCGGTCTCGATCCCGCGACGCTCGAGCAGTTCGCGCGCCTCTACGCGACGATGTCGCCGGCCCTGATCCGCTGCGGCTGGGGCCTCGAGCGCAACCGCAACGGCGGTCATGCGGCGATGGCGGTCCTCGGGCTGCCGGCCGTCGCCGGCAAGTTCGGCGTCCGCGGCGGCGGCTACTCGATGAGCAACTCGGGCGCCTGGCGGCTGAACAACCGCGACTGGATCGGCGTCGACGCGCCGGCGACGCGCCTCGTCAACATGAACCAGCTCGGCGACGCGCTGTCGACGCTGCAGCGATCCGCCGATCGAGGTGCTGTTCGTCTACAACGCCAACCCGGTCGCGACCATTCCCGATCAGAACGCCGTGGTGCGCGGCCTCGAGCGCGAGGATCTGTTCACGGTGGTCTTCGAACAGGTACGCACCGACACCGTGGCCGTACGCCGACGTCGTGCTGCCGGCGACCACCTTCCTCGAGCACTACGACATCAACCGCAGCTACGGCGGCCACGCCATGCTGCTCGTCAAGCCGGTGATCGAGCCCGTCGGCGAGGCGCGGCCGAACACCGACGTCTTCAGCGAGCTGGAGGTCCGGCTCGGGCTGTCGGACGGCCCGACCGAGGACGAGACCGATGCCCTCGTCCATGTGGCGCGGCGGCTGCCGGACGGCGTCGGCGACATCGTCCTCGGCGACGGGATCGCGGTGCCGCCCGGCGGCGACCGCCCGATCCAGTTCGTCGACGTGCATCCGCTGACCGCCGACGGCAAGGTCCACCTCTTCCCCGCCGACGTCCCGACGATCGCGCCCGGCGGGCTCTACAGCTACCAGGCGGATCCGGCGACCGACGAGCACCCGCTGGCGCTGATCTCGCCGGCCAGCGAGAAGACCATCAGCTCGACGCTCGGCGAGCTGCGGACGCGCCCGGCGGTGATGCACATGCATCCCGACGACGCGGCGGCGCGCGGCGTCGCGTCCGGCGACGCGGTCCGCGTCTTCAACGCGCTCGGCGAGGTGCACTGCCTGGTCGAGGTCAGCGAGGCGGTGCGCGAGGGCACCGTCAGCCTGGCCAAGGGCCTGTGGCGGCGCAGCTCGTTCAACCAGTCGACCGCCACGGCGCTCGCCCCGGCGACCCTCAGCGACCTCGGCGGCGGCGCCTGCTTCAACGACGCCCGCGTCGAAGTCGCCAAGATCCTGGCGGCGTCCTGGGAAGGCAAGCCGCTGGCGCTCTTCGTGCCGGAGAAGACGCCGATCCAGTAGCGACCGCTGCCCGGTCGCCGCGGATCAGTAGCGGTAGTAGAAGACGACGTCGAGGCCGGCGCGCTCGACGCGGCGGGTCAGCGATCGGTTGGCGCGGCCGACACCGTCGCCCTCGGCCACCGCGCCCTGCAGGCGCAGCAGCTCGGACATCCGGTATTCGAGCAGCAGCTCGCTGACCTCCTGCGCGCCGAACTGCTGGCGCAGGCGGACGAAGAGCCGCTCGCCCACCCGGTCGCCGACGGTGACGACGCCGCCCGGCGTGCCCGCGTCGTTGGTCGTCTGGACGTCGATCTCCTCGAGCCCGAGCTTGCGGCCGATGGTGTCGGCGAGCGGCGACACCACCAGGCCGGCGGCCGCCGTGCCCGCCATGCTGGCGACCGCGCCCTTCTCCGAGGCTCCCAGGCTGTTGAGGTCGCGGTTGAAGATGATCAGCGCCAGGATGTCCGATTCGTCGAGGGGCGGCGTGCTCGAGAAGCGTCAGCGTCGGATTTCTGGCCGTCCCCTGCACGCGGATCCGCGCCTCGACGCCGCTCGGCTCGATGACGCGGCGCGCGGTGACGTCGAGCGCGGGGTCGATCTCGCTGCCGCCCGTGAACTGGATGCGCCCGTCGCGCAGGATCTCGAACCGGCGGCCGTAGTACTCGTAGCTGCCGCGCGCCGTGGTGATGGTGCCGACGAGCGTCGTCGGCCGCCGCCGATCCTTCTGCACCCGGAAGTCGCCGCCGACGACCAGCGAGATGTCACCGAGTCCCGCGGCCGCCGAGTCGCGCCGGATGTCCTGGCCGCGCAGCAGCAGGTTCTCCGGAATCTGGACGCGGATGTCGAGCTCGGTCGCGCTCCACGGCGTGGCCGGCGGCCGGGTCGACTCGGCGTTGGACCGGCGCGGCCGCGGCGCGGCCCTGACGCGGCGGACTGCTCGGCGGCCGACGGCTGCGGCCGCGGCTCGGCGCCGGCCGCCGCGGCCGGTGGCGGCGCGACCGGCTTCTGGCCCTTGCCGACGATCGGCACGCCGTCGTCCGGCCCGATTCGCGTGCCCCGGCGATCGAGCGAGGCGAGCACGCGGTCCACCTCGACCCGCCCCTGCTCGATCACCGCCTTGCCGACGATGGTCGGCCGCGTCACCTGTCCGGTGACGTCGAGGTCGAGGTCGACTTCGAGCCGGGCCAGATCGTTGCGCACGAAGCCGAAGCGCCGCGCCTGGGCATGCATCTGGACGTCGCCGAAGGCGAGCCGGCGCAAGCCGAGGACGCCGCTCACTTCGAGCGTGTCGCCTTCCTCGTCCAGCATCTTCAGGCCGTCGACCTTCATGCGGCCCGGCTCGAACGTGACGCGCGTGGTCAGGTCGCGATAGCGGCGCCCGGTGGCCGGCACGAGGAAACCGCCACCGTTCAAGCGCCACGCCGCCGTCGAAGAGCGGGTTGTCGGCGGTGCCGGTGACGTGGAGCTTGACCGTGGCCGTCCCGGTCACCTGCTCGACCCCTTTGGTGAGGCCGGTGACGATCTGCAGCCCGATGGCCGAGCTCTCGATGTTGAGATCGATGGGCGCCGCCCCGCCGCCGGCGAGACCCGCCTCGGCGGCGGTCGCCTCGCTGCTCGTGAAGAGCGCCAGCGGCACGCTGCCGTTGACGGCCAGCGTGACGCCGGGCGCCTGCTCGACGACCACGTCGACGCCGACGCGTCCTTCGCCGTAGTGGACGGCGCCGGCGACGCGCGCGAACTGCAGCTCGCGGAAGCGCCCGCTCGCGATGGCGAACGAGCCGAGCACCTCGGGGCGGCCGGCCGGCCCGGTGATGCGGGCCACGCCGTTCAGCAATCCGGCGAACTCGGGGTCGTCCTGCCCGGCCAGCTCCTCGATCGGCAGCAGATCGAGGCCGCGGACCGACACCTGCAGGTTCGACGCGGCCGGCGCGCGCAGGGCCAGCGTGCCGGTGGCCTCGGCAATCTGCCCGGTGCCGTCGTCGAAGTGGAGCTGCTCGACCCGCACGGCGTCCGGCTGCACCTCGATCACCGGCTGCCGCGCGGCATCGAGGACCCACGTCTGCTCGCCGATCGACAGCCCCGCCGCCGTCAGCGTGACGCGGCGCCGACCGGCGTCGCCAGATCGGCGGTCCCGGCGACGTGCACCCGCCGATCGCCGCTCGACGCGTTGACGTCGAACGTCGCCCGATCCGCCGCGTAGCCGAGCGTCGCGTCGGCGGTGTCGAGGGGCATGCCGGCGACAGTCCCGGCGCTGAGCACCGGATGCACGTCGAGCCGCACCTGGCTGAGATCCCAGTCGGGCAGGGCGACCGTGAACGGCGTACTCCCGGCGATGCCCTGCGCGAGCGTGCCGGACTCGACGCCGCTGAACCGCGCCGTGCCCTCGCTGCGCAGTGTCGAGCGCGGGCCCTGCAGCCGCCCGTCGACGTCGACGGTCCCGGTGACGTCACCGATCCGATCGCGGAACTGCGCCAGCGGAATGCCGCGGATCGTGTAGGCGAGATCGGACGGCGCCGTGGCATTCAGCGCCAGCGGGCCCGAGGCCGTGACGGCGCCGAGCGGTGTCGTGCCCTCGAGCCGCTGCACGCCGAGCACGCCGTCGGCGAGCGCCAGGGTCATCGACGCCGCGCTGATGTCGAAGCCGGCGACGCGGCTCGGCGCCGAGCGTCACGTCGCCGGTGAAGCCGAACGCCTCGGGCGTCATCTCGGCGGCGAGGTCGGCGATGGACACGTGGCCCTTGACGTGGCCGGACACGTCGCCGGCGGCCGCCGCGAAGGTCGTCGCCACGGCCGGATCGACGTGCGCGACGTCGCCGTCGATGTCGACGTCGAGACGGCGTCCGGCGATGCGGGCGTCCAGCGTCGTGGCCGTCGCGATCCCACCGGCGGCGGTCGTCCGATCGAGCTCGGCGTGCGCGGTGAGCGAGAGGTCGCGCAGGGTGCGGCCCTGCGCCTGGACGTCGACGTCGCCGGTCATCGGCCCGGCGACGCGCCGATCCTGCAGCCAGCGGACGTCGAGCGCCGCGCCGAGCCGCCCGAGATCGAGGCCCTCGAGTCGCGCCTTGGCCCCGTAGCGCAGCACGCCGGGCGCCAGCGCGAACGTGCCGATCGAGCCGGCGCCGAGGCGGCCGCCCTCGACGGTCGACGCGTCGAAGGTCATCGTCGCGTCGAACGCCGGGCCGTCGAGCCGGGCGTGGAAGGTGCCGGCGATGTCGGTCGCCAGGCGCAGCCGCGGCACCGGCGGCGGCAGCCGCCGGACGTCGATGTCGTCGACGCGGCCGGTGAGGTCGAAGCGCACCCCCTTCTGGCCGGGGTCACGTGGGCCGATGGTGCCGCGCGTGTCGAACGAGCCGCCGTAGGCCACGCCGCGGGCGCGCTGGAGGGTGACGCGGGGACCGTCGAACCGGCCGATCGCTTCCGCGGAGCGGGCCTGGTAGCCGGCCACGGCGGCGTCGGTCCGCGTCATCGTGAAGGTGCCGCGCGCCGGCAGGCCGCGACTCGCGACCGGCGGCGCGAAGCTGAACACGGCGTGGCCGTCGACGCGTCCGGCCACCGCGGGCGTGTTCGACCAGACCCCGGGATCGATGTGCGCGAGATCGAGCGTGCCGCGGAACTCGAGCGGACGCGCCGGATCGTCGCCTTCGCGGCCGACCACGACGTCGCCGACGGCGTCGCCCGCCGGCGAGCGGAAGGCGATCGTCGTCGCCAGCTTCGACACGGGCCCGCGCACCGTGGCGCTGAAGGACGCCTGCACCGGACGCGACGGGACGCCGGGGATGAGGCGGGCCATCTCGTCGAAGGCGAACGCGCCGGAGCTGACCTTGAACTCCAGATCCGGCGCCGCGGACATCGCCGCGGACGTTGCCGTCCACGCGCAGGTGGCTGCGGGCCAGGTCGAGCCCGATGTTGGTGGTCGACACGACGTCGTCGTGCTTCTCGATGGTGCCGACGAGCCGCCCGATGCGCAGCGCGCGATCCGGCAGGTCGAGCGACACGGCGCGCATCTCGACCCGCGCGCCGCCGGGGCCGGTCGAGATCGCCAGGTGCGCGTCGAGATCCTCGATCCGCGTCGGCCGGCCGGGCGCCACCGGCTGGACCAGGACGCGGCCGTCGTAGAGACGCAGCGCGTCGATGGCGAAGACGATCGGCTGCGAGCCGGTCGGCTTCACCCGGGGCTTCACCAGCCGCGCGAACGTCCAGCCCTCCGGCGTCTGCCGGGCCACGACGACCGGCCGCAGCACGTCGATCGTGTCGAGGGTGATCCGCGTCTTGCGCAGCGTCAGCACGCGGTAGGTGACGCGGATGCGGTCGATGGCTGATGACCGGCACGCCGCCCTGCTCGAGACGCACGCCGTCGAGGACGATGCCGCTCAGGAGGTCGCCGCCGACGCCGGCGATCGAGACCTTGGCGTCGAGCAGGCGCTCGGCACGCACGATGATGTCGCGGCGGAGCCAGTCGCGGAACCACCCGGTCTGCGACACGCCGAGCAGCGCCAGCACGATCGCCACGAGGCCCACCACGAGGCGGAACAGCGCCTTGCGCAGACGTCGCCGCCACCGGCGCGGCGGTCGCGGCGCCTCGGGATCGAACGGCGCCAGGGTCGTGTCGCGCAACGTCACCGCTCGATCATCCTGCAGCCCAAGACGCTGTGCACGCCTAAAAGGCCTGCCCGACGCTCACGTGGATGCGCCAGCGGCGGGCTTGCTCTTCACCAGCGATGAGCAGGCCGGGAATCGGGTTGAGCTGGTAGCCGACGTCGGCGCGGATCGGCCCGATGGGCGTCGCATAGCGCAGCCCGAGCCCGACGTCGGTGCGCAGATGCAGCACGTTGTCGTCCCACGCGCGCTCGGTGACCTGGCCGCCTTCGCCGAAGACCACGCCCGAGAAGGCGCCTTTGACCGGGAAGCGGAGCTCGGCGGTCGACTCGAAGAAGCCGAGACCGCCGATGACCTGACCCTCGCGCAGCGGGCTGACCTCGTAGCGGCCCCAGCCGCGCAGCGTCGTCGAGCCGCCGAGGAAGTAGCGCTTGAAGAACGGCACGCCGCGCGCGGCCGGATGGATGCCGCCGGCCCGCACCTTGAAGGCCAGCACCGATCGGCCGACGGGCAGGTAGGCGCGGGCATCCGCGGTGGCTTCGAAGTAGCCCCAGTCGCCGCCCGCGAACGGGCTCGCCTGCTCGAGGTGCAGCGTCACGAGGTAGCCGCGGCGCGCGTCGAGCGGATTCCCGGCGGTGTCGTGCGTCACGTCCAGCGCGAAGGCGACGAGCGTGCCCTGGCCGGCCCCGGTTTCGGGATCGAGGCCGAGGGCGATCAGGTCGTCGCGGAAGGCCGGATCGGCCAGCGCTTCCGGGACGATCGAGAAGCGCTCGAACTCGTCGACGAAGGTGATCCCGGCGCGGGTCGCCGACTTGCGGCGGCCGTAGGAATCGTGGCGCACCAGCTCGCGGGTCACCGTGCCGCGGCCGCCGCGGGTCCGCAGCTCATAGGCCGGCTCGTTCGCATCCCACTGCTGGATCTGGACGTCGGCGCGATAGCTGTTGGAGAAGAAATACGGGATGCCGAGGTTGGCGCGGACGCCGCGATCGAGCGACGACCACTTCGCCTCGATCGAGCCGGTCTTGCCGCCGCCCAGGAAGTTGACGTTGCGCAGGCTCCCGGCGATGCGGGCCTTCTCCTCCGTGCCGTAGCCGACGGCGACGCGCACGCGGTGATGGCGGCCCTCGGCGACACTGACCTGGATCGGCACCTCGGTGGGCTGCTCGCGCAGGCTGGGGACGTCGATGTTGACGAAGTCGAACAACTCGAGACCGTACAGGCGGCGCTGGCTCTCGACGACGCGACTGAGCTTGAACGGATCGCCGGGGCCGAAGGCCAGCTGCCGCCGGATGACCCACTCCTCGACGCTGCGCTGGCCGGTGATCGTGACGGGACCGAAGACGGCCGTCGGTCCCGGGCTCGGCCGCGACCGTCAGGTCGACATCCTGCCGGTTGGCGGCCAGGGATTCGAGGATGGCGACGCGCGCGTACGGGTAGCCCTCTTCCTGCAGGGCGGTGCGAGCCAGTTCGCGGGCGCGGTCGACGGCGGCGCGCGTCCGGACGGCGCCGGCGGCCAGACCCGAGCTGTGACATCACCCGCTGCCGCACGACATCCGGCAGCACGTCGAGCCCGAACGTCTGGACCGAGGCGATGTGGACGGGAAGCCCTTCGACGACGTGGTAGGTGATCGCCGTGGCGGTCGGCGACGGCATCTCGACGTCGTAGGTGTCGACGCGGGCGTCGGCGAACCCGTGCTCCTTGTAGTAGGCCTCGATGCGGCGCAGATCGTCGGCGAGCTGCGCCCGCGAGAAATAGACCTTCCGGCCCCAGGGCCAGCGCGAGGACGGCCGCAGCGAGAGGGCGGCGCGCAGCTCCGGCAGGATGGTCGGGCTGACGCCGGTGAAGTCGATGCGGGACACGCGGACGCGGCCCGGGGCGGGCGAATCGCTCGCCCCGGACGGCGTGGCGGGTGTTGGGGTGACCGGCCCGGGCGCCTGGGCCCGGCCGGATGTGACTGAAAGGAAGATGGCCGCGCCTGCCAGTGCGACCCGAACGAAGCGCGGAAGCGGCATGGGGACCAGGCGGTCGCGAATGCGCCGCCCGGCCATCATAGCGATTGCGAGCGAATCGTGTCGCGTAGTCGACGCGGACGCGCTAGGAGGCCGAAGGATTCGGCTCGCTGTCGTTCTCGCCGACGAGGCGACCGCGGCCGCCGCGGCTGATCATGCCGCCCTTGCGGCCGGCCGACCGGGCCTCTTCCGAGGTCCACTCATGGGCCGTGCCCTTGGTGTGCGCCGCGCGGCCGCCCTTGCTGGCGATCTCACGCTGCTTCTCCGGCGACATGGACGCGAAGCCACGGCGCTCTTTGCGACGAACGGGCTGTTCACCTTCGACGGCAACAGCGGGATTGGTGGTGCGGATCTCGTCGTTCACTTGAACCTCCCCGTTTATTAGCAACCCAGTAGCCTCGCCTGTCCGAGGCCGGGCCCGCCGGCAGCATGCGACTGCCCACGGCGTCCTAGCTGTTCAACAAACGTGCCACGCTGACGCGATCCGCCCGCCCTTCTCCGCGTTGCGCCAGAGATCGACTGATTCCGTTGGCGAAAACGTCATGTTTCTGGGCACCAAATTGCTGCCGAGCTGCCGTCTACGGATCAGCTTGAAGCCTTGTCGAACTGACACATCTGGTGCGTTTTGCTACACCTCAGGTACGTCGTCGAACACCCAGAAGATGTAGGGCTTCGCCGCGATGGGCAGCGAAGGGGCGTACCTGGGCCAAGCCCTGCAAACCCCATAGCTAAAACCATTTAGTGACAGTGTGTCGTAGCCGCACACTCCGTCCGGGACGAGCGTCCGGGAGACCGTCCGGGAGGCGGTCCGGGAGACCGTCCGGGACGCCGTCCGGGACACCGCTCGGAAACGGCCTTGGAGGCGTCCGGCGGGCCGTGCGGCGGCGGGCGCCGGGCAGCCCTGTCAAGGGTGGTAAGGTTTGGAAATGAGCGACGGTCAGCGGATGGTGAAGTGCGTGAAGCTCGGGCAGGAGCTGCCCGCCCTGGACGAGCGGCCCTGGCCGGGCCCCCTCGGCGAGCGGATCTACCAGCAGGTCTCGGCCGACGCCTGGGCCCAGTGGGAAGAGCGCATGAAGATGATCCTGAACGAATACCGCCTGATGCCGTGGCAGAAGGACGCGCAGGATCTGATGGCGCGCTACATGGAAGAGTTCTTCTTCGGTGAAGTCACCGCGGCTCCCCCGCCCGGCTACGTGCCGCAGCCCAAGTAAGCCGGCCTTCGGCCCTGCGGACGCCTGGGCACACGACGAGTCGCGGCCGGCAGGATGCCGCCGGCCGCGCCTATCCCGATCACATTTTCGTCATCCACACCGGCGGCGGCTCGATCGTCTCCGCCGGCGGTCCGCCGGCATCGGCGCGGCCGCTGCCCGCCAGACGGCTGGTGGCCCGCACCGTCATGTCGTGGTCGCACGCGATCTGGCAGCTCAGGCGAACGCCGACCAGGCCCTTCTGCGCCAGCTTTTCCTTCTCGGCCTGGGTCATCGACTCCGGTTCGCCGTCGACGAACTCGACGCGGCAGGTGGTGCAGCGGGCGTTGCCCCCGCAGGCGTGCAGGATGTCGATCCCCGCCTCTTCGATGGCAAGCACGAGTCGCTTGCCGGCCGGCACGTCGAACGTGCCAGCGCCTTCAACGGTCAGTGTCGGCATGAGCTGGAAATCCTCTGTCGCATGTGCCGAGGGCGCTATGCCGCCGGCGCGCCGGCGCGATCGCGCGGCGCCAGGAAACGATCGTAGACGACCATCAGGATGGTCGTGACGACGCCGATGCCGCCGAGCACGTACCACATGTGCGACGGCTGGGCGGCGTCCTTGTAGGCCTCGACCAGCCGGCCGGCGAGCAGGCCGGTGCCGAACGTGCCGAGGGCGATGGGCAGGAACGCGATGCCCATGTAGGTGCCGACCTGGTCGCGCGGGGCGAGATTGGCCACGTACTCGTAGTAGCGCGGCGCCTGCAGGGCCTCGCCGAGCGCGAAGATCGCGACGCCGACGCATGCAGGCCAGAAGGGTCGGGCTCGCGCCCATCACGAACCAGCCGCTGGTCGCGATGGCGAAGCCCAGCGTCATCGCCGCGATCGGCTTCATGCGGCGGGCCAGCGCCGCGGTGGGGACCGTGCAGATCACGATCGTCCACGGCCCGATCGACTCGATCAGCTCGAAGCGGTCGTAGTGCAGCACGTCCTTCACGTAGAACGGCAGGGCGTAGAAGATGTGCCAGAACATCAGCCAGAAGCCCGAGAAGATGACCAGGAAGGTCATGAAGCGGACGTCGGCCATCGCCTGGAACATCCCGGCCAGGACCTGGCCGAACGACTTGGCGGGCGGCAGATCGGCCGGGCGCGCGCGGCTCGGTGAAGAACAGGAACGTCGCCGAAGCACAAGACCGCCGACACGATCGACGCGACGACCAGCACCCAGGCGATGCCGAGGTTCTCGCGGATCGGCACCGCCAGCGTCGGCCCGAGCATGCCGCCGACGTTCACCATCGAGTAGTAGATCGAATAGCCGAGGGCACGGCTCTCTTCGGTGGTGGTTCGCGCGCAGGTGCCGACGATCGACGGCTTGATCAGCGACCCGCCGACGGCAGCGACGATCAGTCCGACCAGCGTCCAGGTCTTCACGCCGACCGCCGCCACGAGCCCCGCGGCCACCGGCAGCCCGGCCAGGCCGACGATCAGGTAGCCGAGCGAGAAGATGCTGAAACACAGCATCAGGCTGCGCCGGAAGCCGTAGCGATCGACGACCGTGCCGGCCAGCGCCGGCAGGAAGTAGATCAGCGTGTTGAAGATGCTGCCGGCGTAGAGCGTCGCCGTCGTCGGTCCCGAGGCCGAGGTGCTCGGCGAGGTAGACCGCCAGGACGGCCTTGCTGGCGTAGTAGGCGAACCGCTCGAACAGCTCGAGCGTGTTGGCGACCCAGAAACTGCGCGTGAAGCCCGTTCGGACCGTCTGCAGGAAGGGCGCCGCCACGCGGCTACTCTATGGCACCCGGAGCCTGGAAGGAAGCACCGCGGGTGGAAGCCGCAAGCAGCCGTCACCCATCCCAAGGAGGCGCCAGCCGGCGCTTGCCCGGCGACCATCCAGGAAGGGATCGACGTGAATGCCATGGCTGACGCGTGTCTCCGGCTCCCCGATCTCCTGCGCCGCGAGGAAGCCGGCCGCGCCGTCCTTGCCGAGATACCGGCCCAGGAGCGGGCGCGGCACGTCGACCAGATCGACCAGCATGAGGCCGTCGAGGGCGCGGCCGAAGCGGCGGTCGACGTTCCAGCCGAGGATCCGCGCGTTCAGCTTCAGGTACTGGCGCAACAGCACCGGCAGACCACGGCCGTCGGCTTCGATGTCGGCGACCAGCGCGTCGGCTTCATCGAGGTCGGCCGCGGTGCGGCCGGCGACCACGCCTTCGTCCCGGCGGCGGGCCTGCGGCGGCGGGCAGCGCGGCACCACCAGGCGGGCCAGGTCCGGGGCGACGGCGGGTCGCTTCGAGGAACGCCATCAGCAGGTGCTTCGAGACCGAACTGTAGTCGTGGCTGATCGTCACCGGCCCGAACAGGCGGCGGTAGCGCGGACTGGCGACGACGAAGCGGCCGATGCCCTTCCACAGGAGCAGCAGCGGCGCGTAGTCGCGCTGGTACTCGGCCCGCACGAACGATCGTCCCAGTTCGATCGCCGGCGAGAGGCGATCGAGAAGCCGCCGGTCGTAGCGGAACAGCGTCTGCGTGTACAGCCCGTCTCGCCGTGCTCGGCCACGATCTCGTCGGTCAGGCCGCAGGCGATAGGCGCCGGCGCACGGCGCGATCGCCGCGCGTGCCAGCACGAACAGGTGCCGGTAGTAGCCGTCGAAGGCGTCGCACATCGCGCGGCGCGGCCGGTCCCCTCACCAGGCGGCCGACCCGCACCGCCAACGACGTCGCCTGGCGTCGCAGCAGCTCGCGCGGGAGGAGGGCCGTCCGCAGGCGCGGGTGCACCAGGCCGGCGAGCTGGAACAGCGCGCCGTTGGCGCCGGCGAAATGGACCGGCAGCGATCGCCGCCCCGGCGCGGCGCGCCAGGCGCGCGATGCTCGGACTCCAGGCGGGATCGGCAATCGCCGCCGTCTCGAGCTGCAGGTGGGACACCTCGCCGGCCGGGAAGACGGCCAGGCAGCCGCCGGCTTCGACCCAGCGCCGCGCCGTCTTCAGGCCGCGCACGCTGCCGCGGATCGCCTGCGCTTCACGTCGGCGTGACGTCTTCGAGGCCGCCCGACAGCTTCGATGCCGCCGCCGCATCGAGGTGCCAGGTCAGGCTGCCGTTCTGCGGCCGCACGCCGCGCACCGGGCAGTCGGCCGTCGGCACCGCGTCGTCGAACGCGCGCGCCACCGCCTCGGCCTTGTCCTCGCCGCCAACGAGAAGGACGACGGCACGGGCGGCGTTCAGCACGGGATACGTCAGCGTGACCCGGGCAGTCGGGGCCGACGGCGCCTCGGCGGCGGCCGCGAGCCGATCGGTGACGCCCAGTGCCGCCGTGCCCGGGAAGAGCGACGCGGTGTGGCCGTCACCGCCGACGCCGAGCAGCACGACATCGAAGACCGGCCAGGCGCCCGGCGCCAGCGCGAAGGCCCGCGTCAGCGTGGCGCCGTAGGCCTCGGCGGCATCGGCCGCCGTCCGCCGCTCGCCTTCGATGCGGTGCACCTGCGCGGCCGGAATCGGCACGCGCGCGAAGAGCGACACCCGCGCCATCGCGTAGTTGCTGTCGGCGTGATCGGGGGGGACGAGGCGCTCGTCGCCGAAGGCGACGTGGACGCGCGTCCAGTCGATCGCCGGCGCCCCGTCGGCGGCCAGGTGCTCGTAGACGACGCGCGGCGTGCGGCCGCCGGCCAGCGCCAGCCAGGCGGCGCCCCGGGCGGCAATGGCCTCGGCGAGGCCGCGCCGCAGCTGGGCCGCCGCCGCGACCGCGAGCGCGGCGGTGTCCGACGCGACGATGACCCGGCGCTCGAAGCCGTCCACCGCGCCATCGATCACGGCGTCCGCCACTCCCGGCCGTCGCGGGCCAGCAGCGCCTGCGCCGACGGCGGTCCCCACGACGACGCCGGATAGGACTCGACGCCGTCCGGCGTCTTCGTCCACGCGTCGAGGATCGGCGCCACGACTTCCCACCCGGTCTCGACCATGTCGGCGCGGTGGAACAGCGACGGGTCGCCGGTCATCACGTCGTAGAGCAGCGTCTCGTAGCCGGTCGACGGCGTGGCGCCGAAGTAGTCGCGTGTACTTGAACTCCATCCGGACCACGCCGAGGCTGAGGTCCGGGCCCCGGCACCTTGGCCTGGAAGCGCAGCGCGATGCCCTCGTCCGGCTGGATGCGCACGATCAGCGTGTTCGGCACCACCTGCTCGGCGCAGGCGGCGTCGCGGAACAGCAGCAGCGGCGGGCTCTTGAAGCGGATCGCGATCTCGGACACGCGGCGCGCCAGGCGCTTGCCGGTGCGCAGGTAGAACGGCACGTCGGCCCAGCGCCAGTTGTCGATCGAGCAGCTTGAGCGCGACGTAGGTCTCGGTCGTCGACGTCGGGGCGACGGTCGGCTCTTCGCGGTAGCCGGGCACCGGCTTGCCGTCGACGGCGCCGGCCACGTACTGGCCGCGCACGACGTCCTGCGCGACCAGCTCCGGCGTGAACGGCCGGATGGCGCGCAGCACCTTCACCCGCTCGTCGCGGACGCGATCCGGCTCGAACGAGTTGGGCGGCTCCATCGCCGTCAGCGCCAGCAGCTGGAACAGATGGTTCTGCACCATGTCGCGCAGCGCGCCGGCCGTCTCGTAGTAGCCGCCGCGGCCTTCGACGCCGACCGTCTCGGCCACGGTGATCTGCACGTGGTCGATGTAGCGGCGGTTCCAGACCGGCTCGAAGATGCCGTTGGCGAAGCGGAAGACCATCAGGTTCTGGACGGTCTCCTTCCCCAGGTAGTGATCGATGCGATAGATCTGCGGCTCGCCGAACGCCGACGCCAGCTCCTGGTTCAGCGCGCGCGCCGCTGGCGAGGTCGCGGCCGAACGGCTTCTCGACGACGATGCGCCGCCACGCCGGCTCGTTCGAGCCCGGGACCGTGCCCTGATTGAGGCCCGCCGCCGCCGAGCCCCTTGGCGATCGGCCCGAACAGCGCCGGCGGCACGGCGAGATAGAACAGCGCGTGGCCGAGCCCGATCCGATCGAGCTCGGCCTTGCAGCTGGGCGTAGGTCGCCGGGATCGTCGAGATTGCCGCGCACCAGCGACAGGTGGGTGTCGAACCAGCCGCGCTCGTCGGGCTGACAGCGACGGATCGAGGAAGCCGCTGACGTCGTCGAGGAGCTTGGCGCGGAAGCCCATCTCCTCGACGTCGCCGCGGATCATCGCCACGATCGCGAAGCGATCCGGCAGCAGGCCGCTCGCGGCGCAGGTTGATCAGCGCCGGGATCAGCTTGCGGCGCGTGAGGTCGCCGCCGGCGCCGAAGACCACCATCACGCACGGCGGCGCCGCCACCACCGGCGGCCGCTCGCCGACTGCCTCCTCGACCGGGTGCCCGTTCTTCATCGTGTGACGTCCCCGCCGCCGCGTGCCGCGCGCCGCGGCCGCTACTTCGGTCTCTCGACGTGCCCGCCGAACTGCTCGCGCATCGCCGAGAGCAGCTTGTCGCCGAAGGTGTGATCCTGCCGCGACCGGAAGCGCGCGAAGAGCGCCTCGGCCAGGACCGGCACCGGCACGGCGGTCTCGACGGCGGTCTGGATCGTCCAGCGGCCCTCGCCCGAGTCGGACACGTGGCCGGTGAAGCGATCGAGCGTCGGGCTCTCGGCCAGCGCCGCCGACGTCAGGTCGAGCAGCCACGACGCCGACGACGCTGCCGCGCCGCCACACTTCGGCGACGCCGGCGACGTTGAAGTCGTACTGCTGCCCCTCCGGGACGCCGTCCTTGTTGGCCGATCGCATCAGGTCGAAGCCTTCCGCGAAGGCCTGCATCAGGCCGTACTCGATGCCGTTGTGCACCATCTTGACGAAGTGCCCGGCGCCGGCCGGTCCGCAGTGCAGGTAGCCTTCCTGGGCCGAGGCCGGCACGTGCGCGCGCCTTGTCGATGCCGGGCGTCACGTCGATGGTGCCCTTGCCGGGCGCCAGCGTCTTGAAGATCGGCTCGAGCCGCGCGAACTGATCGTCCGGCGCGCCGATCATCAGGCAGTAGCCGCGCTCCAGCCCCCACACGCCGCCGCTGGTGCCGACGTCGAGGTAGGCGATGCCCTTCCCCGCCAGCTCCTTGGCGCGGCGGACGTCGTCCTTGAAGTAGGTGTTGCCGCCGTCGATGATCGCGTCGCCCTTGCCGAGGCGCTCGCCGAGGTCGCGGATCGCCTGCTCGGTGATGGCGCCGTGCGGCACCATGCACCACGCCGTCTTCGGCGACTCGAGCTTGGCGACGAACTCGTCGAGCGAGGCCGCGCCGATCGCGCCTTCCGCCACGAGTTTCTGCACCGCCGCTTGATCCGGATCGAAGACGACCGCAGTGTGCCCGCCGCGCATCAGGCGGCGCACCATGTTGGCGCCCATCCGACCGAGTCCGACCATCCCTATCTGCATCGCGTAGTCCCCGCTGAACGTAGTGTGAAGGAGCGCCGGCGCTCAGCGACGCCGGCGAGAGCGGCGCCTCGTCGACGAGGCGCGCGAGCGTTTCGAGACCGGCGGCGACGTCGGCGCCGAGGTGGACGCGGAGCGCGCGGCGGCCGCGCTCGGCGAGCACGGCGAAGTCGCCGCGCGCCTGCGCCGCCTTGATGACGCCGAAGGTGTAGCTGCTGCCCCGGCACCGCCAGATCGACGGCGTCGTCGGCGGTGATCTGCAGGAAGACGCCCTTGTCCGAGCCGCCCTTGTAGGCCTGGCCCGTCGAGTGCAGGAAGCGCGGGCCGAAGCCGACGCAGGTGGCGACGTGGGCGCCGGTCGCGGATGCTGTGCGCGGATGCGCTGCAGCACGCCGGCGTGCCGCGCGTTCATCTCGACGTAGGCGAGCAGCGCGACGTAGTCGCCGGCGCGGATCGAGGCGAGGTGCGCCCGCAGCCACGCCTCGGGCGTGCCGCTGTCGGCCGCCGCCCGCCAGCGCGCTCCGTCGTCTTCGGGTCGGTGAAGAGCTGCGAGGCCGCCGCCACTCACGGCCGGCGCCTCCGCCGGCAGGCTGCCGTCGCGCTCGTAGGCGGTGGTCAGCGCCTTCGTCTCGATCTTGCTCGCCTCGACGTCCGGCTGGTCGAACGGGTTGAGGCGCATCACGTGCGACGCGACGGCGGTGGCGATCTCCCAGCGGAAGAACTCCTGGCCGATGGCCAGCGGCCGGGCGACGTCGATCCGCACGACCACTGCGCCGGCGCTCTCGAGCGCGGCGACGGCGGCATCCTGCGCCGCGTCGGGCGCCGTCGTCAGGCGCAGGTAGACGAAGACGCGATCGGCGCCGTAGCGATCCGCCGGCGCGAGCGCCTCGAGATCGACCGGCACGATCGACTGGCCGTTCTTGCCGGTCGACTCGGCGACCAGCTGCTCGAGCCAGGCGCCGAGGCCTTCGATGCCGGGCGAGGCGACCAGCGTGAGCTTGTCGCGGCCGGCGACCGCGGCGGTGCCGAGCAGCAAGCCGAGCGCCACGCCCGGGATTGCGTCGGCGGCCGGCGCCGACCGGATCGCGTCGACCATGCGCGCCGTCTCGTCGAGGAACGCGGCGACGTCGACGCCCATCACCGCCGCCGGCACCAGGCCGAACGGCGACAGCGCCGAGTAGCGGCCGCCGATGGTCGGCTCGCCCGGAGACGATGTGCCGGAAGCCCGCCGCCTTGGCCTGGCCTTCGAGCTTGGAGCCGGGATCGGTGATCGCGACGAAGCGCCGGGCCGGCCTCGGCCGGGCCGCGGACCGCCGCGATGCGGGCGAAGAAGTACTGCTGGAAGGCGCTCGGCTCGAGCGTGCTGCCCGACTTGCTGGCGACGATGACCAGCGTCCGGTCGAGGTCGACGCGGCTCTCGAGCGCGGCGACCTGCGACGGCACCGTCGAGTCGAGGACGTGCAGCTCCGGCGCACCGGGCTGGCGGCCGAACGTGCGGGCCAGCACCTCGGGGCACAGGCTCGAGCCGCCCATGCCGAGCAGGAGCGCGTGCGTGAAGCCGTCGCGCCGGACGCCGGCGGCCATGTCCGTGAGGGTCGGGCAGCAGGCGGCGGCCCGCCTCGATCGCGTCCAGCCAGCCGAGCCACTTGTGCTCGTCGGCGCCCGTCCAGAGCGACGCGTCCTTGTCCCACAGCCGGCGCGTCGCGCCGTCGCCGTCCCACTGTCGCGCCGCCGCGGCCACCTGATCGGCCAGCGCCGAAGGGGCCCGCCAGGCCTGCCCGTTCACGTCCGTTCGCCGTGTCCGTCATGACACGCGACAGCATATCGCGACGGCCGGGGGCGCCAGTACAATGGGCCCGGGACCCATGGCGCTCAAGACCTATCGCGACAAGCGCAACTTCAGCCGCTCGCCCGAGCCCGTCGGGCGACGACGCCGTCGTCCGGGCCCGGCAGGGCAAGGGCCGCGAGGCCCGCTTCTTCTGCGTCCAGAAGCACCTGGCCAGCTCGCTCCACTACGACTTCCGCATCGAGCACGACGGCGTGCTGCTGTCGTGGGCGGTGCCGAAGGGGCCGTCGATCAACAGCGCCGACAAGCGTCTCGCCATGCACGTCGAGGATCACCCGATCGAGTACGGCGAGTTCGAAGGCGTCATCCCCGAGGGCTACGGCGCCGGCGTGGTCATGCTCTGGGACCGCGGCACGTGGACGCCCGAGGTCGACGACGTCGACGCGGCGCTGGCCAAGGGCGACCTCAAGATGACCCTCGACGGCTTCAAGCTGAAGGGCTCGTGGGTGCTGGTGCGCACCAAGGGCTGGGGCGCGCGCCGCCCGGGCCAGAAGCCGGCCGAGGACGGCAAGTCCTGGCTGCTGATCAAGCACAAGGACGACTGGGCGGGGCCGATCGACATCACCACGTTCGCGCCGAACAGCGTCAAGAGCGGCGGCCGGTTCCGGGACATCCTGCTGCAGGAAGCCCCCGACGTGTGGCAGAGCCACAAGGGCGCGCGGCAGCGGCAGCGACGCCGAGCTGCGGAAGATCGCCGAGAAGGTGGCCGCGCTCGACGAGAAAGAGGCCGAGGCCGCCACGACTCCGGCGCCGGAGAAGAAGACTGCGGAGTCGACGTCCACTCCGGAGTCGTCCTCGACGCGAACGGCACGCACGGCCGAAGGCGACGGCCGCTCGGCGCGCGTCTGCCGCGCCGAAGGCCAGGCCGACGGCGAAGAAAGCCGCCGGCAAGCGAGGCAAGGCGTGAGGGACACGGCGCCGATCTATCTGGACTGTCACGCCACCACGCCGGTCGATCCGCGCGTGCTGGCCGCGATGCTGCCCTACTTCACCGACGTGTTCGGCAACGCCGCCAGCACCGGCCACGCCTTCGGGCACGCGGCGCAGGATGCCGTGCAGGACGCGCGGCGACAGATCGCCGCGGCGCTGCACGCCGACGCCGACGAGATCGTGTTCACGTCGGGGGCGACCGAGTCGGACAACCTCGCCATCAAGGGCGTCGCCTTCCAGCACCCGGCCGGACACCTCATCACCGCCGCCACCGAGCACAAGGCGGTGCTGGATCCCGTGCCGCATGCTGGCGGCGCACGGCTACCGCGTCACGGTGCTGCCGGTCGACGGCGAGGGCCGCCTCGACATCGACGATCTGGAGCGCGCCTTCCAGCCCGACACGCTGCTGGTGTCGATGATGCACGCCAACAACGAGATCGGCACGGTGCACGACATCGCCGCCATCGCGGCGCGGTGCCGCGCCCGCGGCGTCCTGTTCCACACCGACGCGACGCAGACGATCGGCCGGCTGCCGTTCGACGTCGCCGCCCTCGGCGTCGACCTGGCGTCGTTCACGGCCCACAAGATGTACGGGCCGAAGGGCGCCGGCGGCCTCTACGTCCGCCGCGGGGTCTCGCTGCTGCCGCTGTTCGAGGGCGGCGGCCACGAAGCGCGGCCTGCGCAGCGGCACCCTCAACGTGCCGGGGATCGTCGGCCTGGGCGAGGCGCTGGCGATCGCGGCCGCCGAGTTGACCACGGACGCCGCGCACACCCGGGCCCTGCGCGACCGGCTGTGGAGCGCGCTGCGCGAGGCCGCTCCCGGCGTGCGTCTCACCGGTGTCGACCCCGCCGTCGATCCCGACCACCGCCTGCCCAACAACCTGCACGTCACCCTCGACGGCGCCGAGGCCGACCGCGTCTCGATGGCCCTCGTGGACGTGGCGTGCTCGACCCGGTCGGCCTGCACCAGCGGCGCCAGCGGACCGTCGCACGTGCTCGAGGCCCTCGGGCACACCGGCGACGGCACCACGCTGCGCTTCGGCCTGGGCCGCTTCACCAGCGAGGCCGACATCGCCCGCGTCGCGGCCGGCCTCCACGCCAGCAGCCTGGCCTGAGCCAGCGGCACGACCATGGAACAGATCACCGTCCACGCCCGCTTCCACACCGGGCACCGCCAGATCGGCTATCCCGGCAAGTGCCGCTTCGTCCACGGCCACACCTGGAAGGGCACGATCGTCGTCTCGACCGAGGAGTTCCCGCGCGACGACATCGACATGTCGCTCGACTTCGGCGACCTCAAGAACATCCTGCGCAAGTTCGATCACAAGATGATCGTCACCGCCGGGGACACCACCTTCACCGATCCGGCGATCTTCGAGCCGGAAGGGGTGGTGGTCATCGCCGGCAAGGGACCGAGCGTCGAGAACGTCGCCATCCACGCCTTCGACGAGGTCGTGGCCCACATCCGCCACAAGTTCCCCGGCCGGAACAAGGCCTACGCGATCGAAGTGATCATCACCGAGACCGAGAACAACATCTTCTCGGTGAAGCGGACGGTGACGGTGTAGACGTCAAGGAACCAAGGGACCAAGGGACCAAACTTGGTTGCTTGGTTGCTTGGTCCTTGGTTCTTCCTATCGCTCCGCGCGAATCTCGTGGACCGTCACGCTGCCCCGCCTGCCCCGGCGGCGTGTTGGTGGTGTCGACCACCAGCAGCACCGAGCGGACGCGCGTGACCGGCACCGGCCCGCTCGCGTCCTCGAGCGGCAGGAACGCCGACATCGGGACGATGAGCGTCGACGGCTCCGGCCCGACCACCAGCGACCGTTGCCAGCGGCGGGCCGTGTTGCCGCCCGTCGGCTCCCGCAACTGGAGAGACACACGCATCGGCCGATCCGCCGACAGGCGCAGGCGCAGCCACCTCGCCCAGCTGAGCACCCCGACGTCGGACGCGACGAGCGCGGCGTACTGGCTGGCCCGCGCGCCGGGCGCGAGCGCATAGACCAGGCGAATCGGCGACGCCTCGGCGGACGCCGGCGCGGCGCCGGCCGGTTCGACGCGCGCCTGGGCGTTGGCGGCGTGCTCGACGCCCCACGCCGCCGGCGCGGCGCCCAGGACTTCCGATCGCGACGCCGCGGCCGACGGCGCCCGCGGCCGCGGGCAACGGATCGGCCGCGCGGAAGTAGATCGGGTTGGTCACCGCCCACGTGACGAAGCGATCGCCCGGACGGCCAGCCCACCACGGCCTGGCAGGCGTGGCCGGCCTCCTCGGGATCGAGCACGCGGCTGAAGGTCGACGACGCGAACGTCTGGGTGATCGTCTTGCCGTCGCACGCGATCCTGATGACCGCGTCGGCCGGCGCGTCGGCCTCGACGGTGACCACGACCGGTCCGGCTGCCACGCAGGAACTGGCCCATTCTCGCCGTGACGCCGCCGCGCTCGGCGACGATGGCCACGCGCCCGGCCGCCGCCCGCGCCGCGATCGTGCTGAAGGTCCGGCCGCCGCGCAGGGCGTCCAGGACGGACGCGGCATCGCGGGCGGCATCGCCGTCGAGCGGGGCCGCGAGCTCCACGCTGACCTGCGCGGTCGCGAACAGCGCCGCGTAGCCCGGCGCCCGCAGGTTGATCCAGGCGCCATCGAAGCCGCCTTCGCGACCGAGCCGCGCGTGGGCATCGACGGCGGCGACGCCGATCACCCGGCGCTGCGCCGCCAGCGACGCCCACCGCGGCAGCATGCCGCCGCCCTCGCCGGCCAGCAGCGCCAGCGACGGCACCGGCCGGAAGGGATAGGCGACGAGCGCGCGCGCCAGCCGCAGGGCCGAGTCGTCGCGCCACTCCGAGTCGAGATTGAACCACTCGAGACCGTCGACCGGCGCCTGCCAGTCACGCCAGGCCAGCGACGCCCGCGGTGAGTCGGGATGGGCCACCAGGCCGAACCCGCCGAGCCGTCGGACGTCCTCGACGACGTCCGCCGCGTCGCCGGCCAGGCGGTACGGCGCCTGGCCGAGCCCGAGGGCGACGTAGTGTCCGTGCGTCGTGCTGATCTCGAGGCCGTCGATGACGAGCACGCCGGAGCGGTAGGCCGGCGCCAGCGGCGGCCGCGTGCCGTCGCCGTGATCGGTGACGAGCACGAACTGCAGGCCCGCCTGCGAGGCGGCCGCCGCGATCTCGTCGATGGTGCCGCTGCCGTCCGATCGCGTCGAATGGACATGGACGACGCCGCGGGCGAGCGCGGGCGCCGCGATGGCGATGGTCGCGGTCCGTGTCGTCCGTGGACCAGGTGGTGCGGCCAGCGCGACGAGTGCCACGACGGCGAGCGCGCCCAGTCCCCACACCCGCAGTCGCCGCACGCGCCGACTATACGTCCATCCGTCCGCTGGCGGCGACGGCCCCGTCAGGCGCGGCCGCAGGCGACGCCGGCTGGCCGGCGATCAGCCGTGATACGTTCTTGGCATGGTGGAGAAAGACCTGCTCGACATCCTCGTGTGCCCCGACGATCTGACGCCGGTCCGGCTGGCGACCGCGGCCGAGCTCGCGGCGCTGAACGCGCGGATTGCGGCGGGACAGGTGAAGAACCGTGGCGGCCAGGCCGTGACGACGCAGGTGAAGGAAGGCCTCGTGCGGGCCGACGCCAAGTATCTCTACGTCGTCGACGACGACATCCCGGTGATGCTCATCGACGAAGCGCTGCCGCTCTGACTGCTGTGCGACGGCCGGGCCGCGCCGTCACGTCGGCGCTACAGCGCTGCGGCGATCTTCGCCGCGAGTGCGGTCGCCGCGGCCGGGTCCAGCGTGCCGGCCGGCCAGCCAATCCCCAGGCCTCCCCCACCGTCACTCTTCGGAATGATGTGGAAGTGGACGTGGAAGACCGCCTGGTGGGCGGCGGCGCCGTTGTTCTGCAGGACGTTGTAGGCGGTGGCCCCGGTCGCCGCGAGCACGGCGCGCGCGATGCGCGGCAGCACCCGGCCGATGGCGGCGGCCGAGGCGTCCGAGAGCTGGTCGAGCGTGGCCGCCGGCTCCTTGGGGATCACCAGCGTGTGCCCGGGGCTCAGCGGGCAGATGTCCAGGAAGGCGAGCACCTCGGCGTCTTCGTAGACGCGGGCGCACGGAATCTCGCCACGCAGAATCTTGCTGAAGATGGTCTCGGACATGTTCCGGGCACGCGTCAGGCGCCGATCCGGCGCAGCCGAGGCAATCGGGCCGGGCGGCCGCTAGCCGACGTGCGTGTCGGCGCGCCCCGGCCACCGTCACGGCGCCGGCCGGGGACGGCGTTTCCGACGGCGTCACGCGCTGGACCATGTCCCCGCGGCCACCGCGCGAGCCGGTCGACGAATCGACCTCGCACGCCGGAACGGCGAAGACGGACATCGCCAGCATGAACATCGCGGCGGCAGCAGCAAGACGGCGGGGAGACGACATGGATGCAAGCCTGACAGGTGGGCGCCAGAATACCACGAACTTGACACGAGCGCGGGTCGGCGCGCCGTCAAGTGCCACCCGCCTGGGACGAAGTGGCTGCACGGTTTGACCAAGGTGGATCGGCGGTCGTAGGATGCGCCATGCAGACACGCCTCCGATGGCTCGTCCTGGCCCTGTGTTGCCTGGCCGTGGCAGTCGCCGCGCCACGGCCCAGGAAACCGGCTCGATCTCCGGCTACACCTTCGACGCGGCGGGAACGGCCGTCGCCGGCGTCACCGTCACCGTCACCGGCGCCCAACTCCCCGGCGCCCGCTCCGTCACGACCAGCGACAACGGCTTCTTCCAGGTCCCGATCCTGCTGCCCGGCAGCTACACGGTGAAGGCCTCGAAGACCGGCGTCGGCGACAGCCAGCGCACCGTGGTCGTCGAGGTCGCGCGCGACTCCCAGGTCGACCTGGCCCTCGGTGTGACGCTGCAGGAATCGGTCGCCGTCACCGCGGCGACGCCGCGCGTCGACCTGCGATCGACCGAGGTCAACTTCAACTTCTCCAAGGCGCTGATCGACCAGCTCCCGCTGCAGCGCACCTATGCCGGCCTGTTCCAGCTGGTGCCGGGCGTCGCCGAGAACAACAGCTTCGCCCCGAACGGCGGCGGCAGCCGGCAGGACAACACCTACCTGCTCGACGGGGTCAACATCACCAACCCGGGCTTCGGCTACCTCTCGACCGAAGTCAACGAGTTCGACATCCAGGAGTTCTCGGTCAAGCGCGGCGCCATCACCGCGGAGTTCGGCCGGGCCTCCGGCTTCGTGACCAACGCCGTCACCCGCAGCGGCTCGAACACCCTGTCCGGCGGCGCCCGCCTCGAAGTGATTCCGAGCGCGTGGATCCAGGACAGCGACAAGCGGATCCGCAGCACCACCAGCCGGCTGGTGCCGTCGATCGCCCTGGGCGGCCCGATCCGGCATGACAAGGTGTTCTTCTACGCGTCGGCGCAGACGACCCGCATCGACACGACCGAGCGGTCGAACAACCTCGGCGCCGTGCCCGACCGCGAGCAGCGTACCTTCGACTACTTCGGCAAGGTGACGGCGGCGCCGGCCAACAACCACTTCCTCAGCGCCAGCTACCGGTCGCGCCCGAACACCGACGACTTCGCCGGCGTCGGCGTCAACGACTCGGCCGCGGTCGCGACCAACACCGAAGGCACCAATCGCGTCGCCACCGCGACCTACAGCTGGTTCTTCTCGTCGACGGGCTACCTCGACGTGAAGTACCTGCGGCTCGACGAGGAGAACGAGACGGTCGCCGTCACCGACCTCGGGTTCCAGCCGGCGTTCAACATCAACAACCTGCCGGGGATGGGGCTGTTCACGACCAACGGCGTCAACGTCGGCGGCGCCAGCCTGAACCTGAATCGCCAGAACTACGCCCGCGACGAGATCAAGGCCACCGTCAGCCAGTACCTCGACGTGAAGGGCATGTCCCATCAGATCAAGGCCGGCTTCGGCGTCGAAGGCACGAAGGAAGACCTGACGCGCATCTCGAACGGCTGGGGCGCGCTCTCGATCGTCCAGGCCGGGCGCCAGATCCAGGCCCGCTACTACCCGCGCCAGCCGTCGCAGCTGTCGAAGTCGCGGACCTACAGCCTGTTCTTCCAGGACAACATCACCCTCGGGCCAGCGCCTGGTGGTCAACGCGGGCGTGCTGTTGAACCAGGACGACTTCCGGCAGGAGCTGGCGTCGACGAACACGTTCCTGACCTTCGGCATGGGCAGCCAGATCCAGCCGCGCCTCGGCGCCAACTACAACCTGCGCAAGGGCGCCGGCGACAAGATCTACGGCAACTACGGGCGCTACTACAACTCGGACCAGAAGAGCAGCGCGCGCTCGCTCGCCCCCAACCGGCTGTTCACCAACGACGCCCTCTTCGACGCCGTCACCGGGGCGTTGATCTCGGACACCATCGGCGCCAACACCACCGGCAAGGTGCTGCGCGACCTCGATCCGACCTACACCGACGAAGTCATCGTCGGCTACGCCACGCCGCTGCCGCGGGGCTGGAGCGTCGACGCGTTCTTCCTCTACCGCACGCTCGAAGGACTTCATCGAGGATCAGCCGACGGTGCTGCCGGCGAGCACGTTCGTCGTCGACAACCTCGAGAACGCGTTCCGCAAGTACCGCGCCTTCACCGTCGAACTGTCGCGGCCGCTCCGCGACAAGTGGAGCCTGACGGCCAGCTACGCGCTGACGCGCCTGTGGGGCAACTTCGACCTCGACTACGCCGCCGCCGCGGTCTTCAACACGTCGTCGATCCTGCAGGACGGGCCCGGCGTGTTCGTCGAGGATCGCTTCCGCGAAGGGCCGCTCAGCCAGGATCGGACGCACGTCCTGAAGATCTTCGCGTCCTACGTGCCGACGCCGCGCCTCACCTTCGGCGGCTACCTGCGCGCGCAGAGCGGCCAGCCGTGGGAGGCGCGCGGCCGCGACTGGTACGACGGCTACCGCCGCTACCTCGAGCCGGCCGGCACGCACCGCAACGACGCCTGGACCAACGTCGACGTCCTGACCGCCTACAAGCTGCGGCTCGGGGCGAAGAACACCCTCACCTTCGAGGGTCGCGTCCTCAACCTGTTCAACCAGGAGACGGCGCTCGAACGCGACAGCCGACAGTACCTCGACGGCCGCATCCGGACGCTGGACGGCACGCAGGTGCCGGGCGACCTGGCCAGCTTCACCGACGCGATGCTGATCGGCACGACCCAGCCGAACCCGCGCTTCGGCGAGCCACCCGCGTTCGATCGACGACGATCTACGCCGAGCCGCGGCGGCTGCTGGCGACGGTGCGATTCGACTTCTGACGTCCCGGCGGCCGGCCCTTCGCGGTCGGCCGCCCGCCGACGCTGCGCGCACCGCGCGCCGCGCCCGATCCCTTGGCGGGACGACTCACCTCGCCGACACAGGCGTCGTGGAAGGCCGGCTGCTGACGCCCGGCGCGCGCCTCAGGGGCGGCCGCGCGTGAGGGCGTCGATCACGCCGCGCGCCTGCGGGTAGTCGGGCCGCAGTTCCAGGGCGCGGCGGGCCTCGACGAGGGCGTCGGCCGGGCGATCGATCTGGACGTAGGCAATCGCGAGGTGCAGGTGACTGCTCGGGCGTCCGCCGTCGAGGCCGACCGCACGCTCCAGCGTCCGCGCCGCGCGCGCCGCCCTGCCCCGCTCCAGCAGCGCCACACCCAACGCCTCGACGATCGCCGCCTGGCGCGGATACCGGGCGTCCAGGGTCAGGTAGAACGGCTCGGCAAGGTCGCCGCGCCGCGCTTCGAGCAGGTGCTGCCCGAGCTCGCGCAGCGTCGTGGCATCGACGGCCGCCGTGCGCGCCACCTCGGCGACCGCGAAGACGGCGCTGGAGGTTTCCGGGCCGCCGATGGCGTCGTCGAGGATCCAGCGGGCGGCGCCGGCGGCGCTGGCCCCGCCGGTCGTCGCCCGCAGCATGTGATGGCGGGCCTCGCCGGTTCGGCCCGCCCGGGCCAGGATCTGCCCGAGCGTCGCGTGTGCCTCCGGCTGCGCCGGATCGATCTGCAACGCGCGGCGTACCTCGCCCTCGGCGGCCGCCAGGTCGCCGTGCGCCTGCAGCGCCAGTGCGACGCGGTAGTGCACCGTGCCCGGCTCCGGGTGCTGGCGGGCCACGATGGCCGCGCGGGCCACGGCCTCGTCGGCCCGCCCCAGCCCGGCGAGGGCGCTGGCCATCGCCACGCGCTCCTCGAGCCGGCCGTCATCGAGCGCGAGCGGCCAGAACACGAGCGTGGCCGCCACCGCGGCAGCCGCCACCGGCGCCGCCGCCTCGATCCAGCGGCGCGCCCGCACCGCGGCGACGATCGCGGTCATGGCGCCGGCGCTGGTGACCGCCAGCGGCACGAGCACCGGCAGCCGGTAGCGCCCAGCGACGAAGAACACGGCGACGCTGACCGCGTAGAGCGGAATCAGCGCCGCCCAGGCCAGGTAGGCGCCGCGCCCCACGCCGGGCCGCGGACGCGCCGCCAGCCCCGCCAGGCCGAGCGGCACGAGACACCAGGCGCCGATCGGCAGCCAGCGCAGCGCGGTCGGCTCGTCGCGCTCGTAGTAGGCGTAGCTGTAGTTCAGCGGCAGCTCGGCGCGATGCGCGACCAGCCACAGCTTGCGCGCGAAGAGGCCGGCCGCGGCGCCCGGATGCTGACGGATCCAGGCCAGGCCGAGACCGGTGAAGTAGGCCGACACATCGGGATCGGCCAGCGGCCGACCGAGCGCGGCCTCGGCGACGACGCGCGCGTCGTGGGCCTGGCCGGCAATCGAGGGCGTGATGCCCGGCGGCGCCTCGTAGGTGCCGTCGGCCCCGGCCCGGTTGCCGATGTAGAAGTTCAGGCCGCCGTGCGACGACACGAGGGTGAACCGGCCGGAGACCGCCAGGTTGCGCAGCGCCGCGGGGGCGAGGCCGAGGGCGAGCGCGCCGGTGAACGCCGCGAGGGCCAGCACCGCCGACCGCTGCCGCGCCCGGAGCAGACGCACCAGCAGCGCGCCACCGATGCCGGCCGCCAGGATCAGCGCGTTCGGCCGGTTGAGGGCGAAGAGCGCGGCCAGCACGCCGGTCGCCGCCCACGCCGGCCAGCGGTCGCCCAGGATGGCGCGGCCGAAGACGAGGCCCAGCGCCGCCATCAGCACCGGGTCGAGCGCCGACTGCAGCAGCACGATCTCGTGGAACGTGATCACGCCGGCGCCGGCCACGAGCACGCCGGCGACGAGACCGGCGGCGTCGCCGAACCAGTCCCGCGCGCTGCGCATCGCGCAGGCCACGGCGACGACGCCGAGCGCCGCCTGGACGATCCGCGCCGCCAGCAGCGAGCCGCCCGACAGACCGAGGACGAGGGCCAGCACGTAGACGTAGAGCGGCGAGACCGGAAAGGCGCCACCCGCGAAGGCGTCGGCGAGCGACCAGTCACCGGCCGCGACGCGCCGCGCCAGCGTCACGTACCACTCGCTGTCGAGACCCCCGGTCGGCTGCAGCAGCGGATGATCGGCCAGCTGCGCGATGACGAGCGCCTTCACCGTCGCCGCCGCGACGAGGATCGCCGCTTCCGCGGCCAGCCAGCCCCATGCCCTGCGCATCTCGGCGGATACTAGTGGGCCGGGACGGTCGGCCGCGACACATTTCGCGGCCGGCGCCCCGACGCCCCACATGTCCACTGTGAACCGCCGCGCCCTGCTCGCCTACCTGATCGTCTGCATCGCCTGGGGATCGACCTACATCGCCATCCGGGTGGCCGTCCGGTCGCTGCCGCCCTTCGTGATGGCCGGCACGCGCTTCCTCATCGCCGGGGCGCTGCTGGCCGCCTGGGTCTTCGTGGAAGCGCCTGCCGTGGCCCGACGGCGTCCGCGGCCTCGCCTACGTCGCCGGCTGCGGCGTGCTCTTCTTCCTGCTCGGCAACGGCCTCGTCGTGTGGGCCCTGCAGTTCATGCCCTCGGGGACCGCCAGCATCTTCGTGGTCGCGGTCGGCATCTGGACGGCGGTCTTCGACGCCGTCATGCCCGGCGGCCCCGGCCGCATCACGCCGCGGGTCGGCGTCGGGCTGCTGATGGCGTTCGCCGGGTCGGTGCTGCTGGTCGGCACCAACGTCACCCAGATCCTGCACGCCGATCTGCGCGGCCCGGTGGCGCTCACCGTCGCCAGCATGGCGTGGGCGATGGGCACGGTGCTGATGAAGCGCCGGCCGTCGCCGGCCAATCCGTTCGCCAACGCCACCGTGCAGATGATCGGCGGCGGCGCGGCGCTGCTGTTCGCCGGGCTGCTGATGGGCGAGACGACGTCCGTCGCCCCGACGCAGGAAGGGGTCGTCGCCTTCGTCTACCTGGTCCTGTTCGGCTCGCTGGCCGGCTTCGGCGCCTACGCCTACGCGCTGCACTACATGTCGCCGACGGCGATGGGCACCTACGCCTACGTCAACCCGGTGGTCGCCATCATCCTGGGACGCCTGCTGCTGAGCGAGCCGGTCTCGGTTCGCGTCATCGTCGCGATGGCGCTGATGATCGGCGCGGCCGTGCTCGTACAGTTCGGCGATCGTCTGGCGCGGGCGCCAGGATCGCAGCGGGTGAGCGCACAGACGTGACGGCGGACGATCGGCGCGAGAGGGACGCGCCGCCGGCGGCGACCGACGGGCAGGCGCCCGTCAGCGCGTACTGGGCCGGGCGTAGCGCCCGTCTTCCGAACAGTGCAGGAACGAGGCTCCGGTGAGCGCATGGAGCGCGTGCCGGGTCGTCGGCTCGTCGAGGCGCCACAGGCGCGACGCCTGCGCTTCGGTGAGACGAAGGCCGGGCTGCTCGATGTACTCGGCTCGAATGCGCTCGACCAGGGTGGTGAACGTGGGGGCCGCGCCAAGGGGAAGCGTCGGCCGGGGCTCGATCGTGGAGAGAGCTGGACGCGCCATAGGACGTCCAGACTACGCCTGCCGTATGACGGCTTCAAGTCAGCGAACTCCCTGAGTTTGCAGGTCCGTGCGCCGGCAGGAAACTCAGCCGTGCGAAACGCCAGACGGCCGCCGGCCGTAAAGTGGACTGTCCACTACCGTTCGGAGTAACGTGAGCCCCTCATGACCACCAGCCAACGCGCGTCCCGGATCTTCCGGCGCCCCGTCCTCGTCGCCCTCACCCTCGCCTGCGTCTTCGCCATCGCGCCGACCGGCGCGCGCGAGACCACCACGTCCAAGGCCATGCGCGACGCGGCCACCGCGTTCCTCGCCAGCCTCGACGCCGGCCAGAAGACCGCCGCGACGTTCCCGTTCACCAGCGAGGAGCGCGACACCTGGTTCTTCACGCCGGTCCCGCGCAAGGGCCTGGCCTATTTCTCGATGACCGACGCGCAGCGCGCCGCCGCCGTGAAGCTGCTCAAGACCGGCCTCAGCGCCAAGGGCTACGCCAAGGTCGAAGGCATCCGCTCGCTGGAGTCGGTGCTCTGGGACATCGAAGGCGAGGCCGGCAAGAAGCCGTTCGTCGGCGGTGACGGCCACCCGCACCGCTATCCGGAGCGCTACCTGTTCACCATCTTCGGCACGCCGTCCGCGACCGAGCCGTGGGGCTGGCGCTTCGAGGGTCACCACATCTCGCAGAACTGGACGGTGGTCAGCGGCACCGCGATCGCCTCGAGCCCGCAGTTCTTCGGCAGCAACCCGGCCGAAGTGCGCACCGGACCGAAGACCGGCCTGCGCGTCCTCGCCGCCGAGGAAGACCTCGCCCGGACGCTGCTCCAGTCGCTCGACGAGACGCAGCGCACGGCGGCGATGGTCGATGCCGAAGGCGCCGAACGACATCTTCACGATGAACAAGAAGAAGGCCGAGCGGCTGCCCGACGTCGGCGTCGCCTACAGCGCCCTCACCTCCGGGCCAGCAGCAGGCGCTCTGGAAGCTGATCGAGGAGTACGCCTTCGCCCAGACCGCCACGCTCGGCCAGGCGCGCATCGCGACCATCAAGAAGGACGGCGTCAACGCCATCAAGTTCGCGTGGCTGGGCGTCGCCGACAAGGGCGGCCCGCACTACTACCGCGTGCAGGGCCCCCGTTTCGCCATCGAGTACGACAACACGCAGAACAACAACAACCACGTCCACGCCGTGTGGCGCGACTACGACGGCGACTTCGGCCGCGACGTCCTCGCCGAGCACTACAAGGCCGACCACCGCTCCGCGGCCCCGGGTCGCCCTTAGTTTTGTTTGTGAGCGCGCGGGCCCCTCAGACCCGCGCGCCGGCCGCGCTCCTGGCCGTGTGACTGGCAGACGAAGCCATGAGCGGTGCCTGCGCGTAGACGCCCTGATGCGGAGCGGGCATTCCCTCCGCGCTCCACTTCCGCAAGCCGGTAGAGCACGCTCCGGCGGCAGCCGGCCGCTTCGCGGCCGCCCCTGGCACCGCCGCTGAGAACAGGTCGCGCCGTCGCGCGACCCGCGGCGATCAGCCTGTGCATGCTCTACACTTACGCTGGCGTCGGCTTGCTCCAAGTCGCGCTCCGGGAAAGCCCGCCCCGCGTTCACCGCGGCGTCCTGTCCATCAGGGTCCTGAGCTGCTCGATAGAAGTCGGATTCCGCTGCAGGATTGCCTCGCGCGGTATCGCGCCGCAGCGCGAGAATGTTCAATCCTGCGAGCCGCCGCTCGAGCCCAGGAACACGGGCTCGGACGCGGCTAACGTCACCCCGCCGCGCTCCTTACACTGCTCGATGAACCGAGGCGTGACGGTCTTCCCGAGGGCGGCGCCGGGAGGCCGCGAGGACGTCGCGTAGTGTGCCCCGTCTCGGGTTCTTCCGTGGTATTGGTGACCCGATGCCCACCGCTGCCTTCACCATTCGCTTTGGGATGCCCGGGGACGGGATGTCCGTTTCCAGGATCCGTGACTTCGGCGAAGAGCTGGCGTTGAAGATGCGTGAGCAGAACCTCGGAGGCGTCGGCAATCCGGATACGGCGATCGACGGCGCGACCTGATCTCAGCGGCGGCGCCAGGAGCGGCCGCGCGTCACGTCGCGCTTCAGCGTCGCGAGCGCGGCCGGCTGCAGCTGGAGCGTGCTCTACCGGCTTGCGGAAGTGGAGCGCGGAGGGAATGGCCGCGCCGCATCACGGCGTCGACGCCACTCGAAGGGCGATTCCAGAGTGGTCGTCGCTTGTGCCGCATTCGGCGGGGGTCGTTCAGTCGAGCGTGCGGATCGACAGGTTGCGGAACTCCGCCTTCATCGGCGGGCCGGTGTGCAGCTGCAGGCCGATGAAGCCCTTGCTGGGCCGCTTGGCCTTGTCCCCGTCGAGGAACACCGCGCTGACCTTGCCGTTGATCGCGTGCACCACCAGATCGCCGCGCGCGATGATGTGGATCGTGTTCCAGCCGGCGATGTTGACGGCCGCCTTGATGCGCGTCGGCCGGCGTCGGCGCTGCCGAAGATCTGCGGCTTGTCGCCGCGGCTGGACGTCGCCTGCCCGGGCAGGGCCAGGAAGCCGCGGCCGCGCTCCTCGTAGAGCTGACCGGTCCACTGGTTGGCGAAGTCGATGTCGGCCTGGTAGCCCTTGAGCACGAACGGCCCGATGTCCGGCGCGCGCTCGCTCCGGTACTGGACGCCGGTATTGCCGGCGCTGATCTTGAAATCGAGCTTCAGCTCGAAGTCGGCCGGCTGCGCCTTGGTCCAGATCAGGAACGTGTTGGCGGGCAGCGGCTTGTCGGCGGTGCTCTCGCCGATCAGCAGGCCGCCCTCGACCCGCCAGAAGGCCTTGTCGCCTTCCCAGCCGGCGAGCGAGGCGCCATCGAACATCGGCTCGAAGCCGGCCCGGTCCTCCAGCGCCAGCGGCTGGATGTTGCGGGGGCCTTGCGCCAGCAGGGCGCCGCTGGCCAGGGCACAGGCGCCCAGGACAGAGCCCGTGGTGGAGTCGCACCGACGGGCGAGGCGCCCGGCGATCAAGGCGCGAGGAGGACGAATTCGGAATATTCGCCCGACGAGCAACGCCGAGCGCCGGGATGCCTCGCCCGTCGAATGCAGCGACTTTCACCACGGGCTCAGACGGGAACGACGGCGGATCGCATCATCAGTCCTCCACGAACGGGACACGCCTACTGCGGTGGCGGCGCCAGCAGGAACGCGAGCAGGTCGGCGAGTTGCGTCTGGCTCAGGTCGTCGACGAGCCCTTCCGGCATGAGTGACACCAGCGACGGCTTGCGACCGGCGATCTTCGCCTTGGCGATCTCGATCGGCCGCTCCGCCGGCGTCATCTGGATGGCGATCTTGTCGGCGTCTTCCCGCGCCACCAGGCCGAACAGCGTCTGCTTGTCGGTCGTGGCGATCTCGACGCTCTGGTACTGATCGGACACCGCCCGCGACGGCCAGAGAATCGCCTCGACCACGTCGCGCTTCTTGAAGCGGGAGGCCAGCGTGGTCAGGTCGGGACCGAAGTCGGTGCCGACAGCGCCGAAGCGGTGGCACTGCGCGCAGGCCTTCTCGTAGTGCGCCTTGCCGCGGACCGGCGAGGCCGGCGCCCGCAGCGGGGTGAAGATCTGTTCGTCGAACGTCTCCTCACGGCTGATGGCACGGATGCCGCGGCTGCGGGCGGTGCGCCGGGTTGCCGCCGGCCTGCGGGCCGCGCGCGGCGTTGGCGCTCGCCGCGGCCAGCTCCGCCTCGGTGAGCGGCGCGAACTGCGGCACCTTGCCGTAGGCCATCTGCTTCTCCTCGGCCGAGAAGCCGGCGATGGTCGCCTCGAACAGCAGGTTGATGAAGCCCGGGAAGCTGGCGCCGCCACGCCACTGCGCGGCCCGCGTGTAGACGTCCATCAACGACGCCTTCTGCGCGGCGGTCCAGCCGGTGGTCCCGCTGCGCAGCGCGAGCAGCAGGTGAATCTGCAGCTTCGGGTTGGTGTCGCCCTTCGGCATCGCCGTCAGGATCTTCGCCGACGCGCCGGGCTGGCCGCAGAACGCCAGGACGCTGGCCAGCTCGCGGGTGAGCCGCTCGTCGGTCGACGGGAAGCGGCCGATCAGCTTCTGGTGCACCTGCTGCAGGCGCGCCGGCGTCGATGTCCCCGGCGGGGATCGTCTGCGCCTGGAAGCCGGCCTGGCCGTCGCGCCGGACGTTGGCCGGCGGCGCCGGCTGGGTCAGCCGGGCGGCCTCGATCGCCGCCAGCTGGAACGCCCGCAGCAGCCGCAGCTGCAGATCGACCGTCAGGTCGGATCGGCCCATCAGGGCGATCTGCCGATCGACGAGCGGCAGCAGATCGGCGCGATCGGGCGCGGTGAAGGTGTAGGCGACCATCGCCTCGAGGCCGCGGACGGTGTGCGTGTCGGCCAGCACGCGATCGCGCCACGCGCTCCGCGCCGTCCGCTGCAGCGCCAGCCGGCCGGCGAAGCGCACGAAGCGATCGGGCGAGCCGAGCAGCGCGTAGATGTCGGCGACCGGCGCGAGGCTCTCGCCCGCCGCCGACTGCCCCATCCGCACCAGCGCTTCGGCGGCGCGCCGCTGCACCAGCGGGCTCATGTCCTTCAGGCCGGTGGCGGCGACCGGCGGCGGCCTTCGATCCCTGGACGCCGGCGGCGAACACCGCCGCGGCGCGGACGTCGGCGTCCGCCTCGCCGCATCAGATCGGTGAGCAGCGCCACGGGTGGCGCCGGCCCGTGCCGCTGCAGCACGTAGACGGCCTGGGCGCGATCCTCGCCGCGCGCCTTGCGATCGCGCGCCAGCGTCTCGAGCCCGCTCGCCCAGCCGTCGCCGAGATCGGCCTTGGCCTTGGCGACCGCGGCGTGGCCCCAGCTCGAGAGCGGCTGCGGCTGCCGCACCGCGGCCAGGACCGGCGTCAGCGTGGCGGCCGCCGGCTTCGGGCCGCTGTAGGTCACCTTGAAGACGCCGCCTTCGGTGGTGCGGCCGCCGGTCGTGAAGTAGACGAGGCCGTCGGGACCGACCTCGACGTCGGTGATGTTGAGCGGCTCGCCGTGCACCAGCTCGGTGCGGTCGGCGCCGGCGACGTAGCTGGCGCCCTTGCGGATCAGCGGCGTGTAGAGCAGGCGGCCGCGCGACCAGTCGGCCTCGAGGAGCACGTCGTGCAGCGACGACGGATAGGCGCGCGACTGGTAGAACTCGACGCCGACCGGCGATCCGCGGCCGACGTCGCGCAGCGGCGGCAGGCTGTCGAGCGCCCAGGCCGGCAGCTTGCCCGAGCCGTTGCGGTAGCCGTAGTCACCGCCGGGCACGGCGTGGACCGTGCGGATGTCGCGGTACCACGGCATCCCGATGTCCCACTCCATGTCGCTGTCGAACGTGAACGCCTCGCCCTCCAGGTTGAAGGCGTGGTCGTAGGCGTTGCGGAAGGCGCCGGAGACGATGGTGAACCGCTTCGCCTCGGGATCGACCCGCAGCAGCGTGCCGTGCGTGCCGATCTTGGCGCTCGGGCCGAAGCCGCGGCCGTCCTGCACGACCGGCAGGAACTGCGACTCGCGGCCGCCCGTGAACGGCGAGGCCGGGTCGATCTGCGTCTCGTCGACGAAGAACGTGTTGTTGCCGATCATCATCGTCAACGCGCCGTCGGGACCGCGGCGCAGCGCGTGGACGCCGTGCTCCTGCACCGCGTCGATGAACGGCGCGATGAGCGTCGCCCCGTCGGTGACGCCGTCGGCGTCGGCGTCCGCCATCCGGTAGAGGCCGGACTTCTCGGCCGGTGCCGGCTGCCCCTCGGGCACGAAGGGGTTGCACGAGCCGTACAGCGTCGGCCCGTCGTACCAGAGACCCTGGCAGTTCTTGACCCGCGTGCTGACGACGACCTCGCCCTCGAAGATGCCGTCGCCGTCGGCGTCGACCAGCCGCCGCGGGTGATCCTGCTCCTTCGAGACCACCAGGCGGCCCTGGCTGTCGAAGGTCATCGTGACGTAGGAGTCGGTCTTCCCCGCCGGCACGACGCGCTCGACGGCGAAGTTCGGCAGGGTCGTGAACCGGCCCGGCTCGCTGCGCGCGGTGAGGGTCTGCGGCGCGCCGCGCGGCGGCCGCCGGCCGCGCCGCGGCCGGTGCGGCCGGCGGCGATTGGGTGGACGCCAGGGCGGACGCGCCGACCACGGCCAGCGTGGTCAGCGCCAGAAAGGATCGGGACACGCGTCTCACTCGCACCTCCACCGCCGCGAGCCCGCGCGCCCCGTCGGGCGCGATCAGAACGTCAGGCGCGCGGCGAGCTGCACCTGTCGCGCCGGCAGCGCCGACAGGCTTTGGCCGAACGTCGGCCGATCGACGAAGCTGTCGGGCAGGAGCAGGTTCGCCCGTGACAGCGCATTGAAGACTTCGAGGCGCAGCTCGAGCGCCCGCGACGGGCCGAGCGCCATCCGCTTCGACACCGAGAGCGTCGAGCGACGCGTAGGCCGGCCCGGTCAGGCTGTTGCGGCCGGCGTTGCCGAAGGTGAACTCCGGCGCCATCGACGAACCCCTGGTCGTCGTAGTACGCGCGCGCCCGGCGTGCTGGGCCGGTCACCACGTTGGGCCGGTCGTAGGCGAAGGTGCCGCCGCCGGTGTTGCCGGTGTTGCTGTTGTCGACGCTGACGCGCGGCGTGAACGGACGGCCCGACTGCGCGGTGAAGACGCCGCTCACCTGCCAGTGGCGGAAGAAGGCCGCCGCGTCGTCGCGCGCCGGCACGGCCCACGTCGCCGAGGCCACCAGCCGATGCCGCACGTCGAAGTCCGACGGGCCCCATTCGGCGGCGAAGTCGCGGCTGTTCTGCGGCGTGTTGTCGTCGCCGTCGGTGGCGAGGAACGCCGAGGTGTCGTCCTCGGACGTCGACCACGTGTAGCCGGCCTTGAAGGCCAGGCCGCGCGCGAACGGCCGATCGACGGCCAGCTGCACGCGCGTGGTAGCGCGACGACGCCTCCGACTCGAGGAACAGGATGTCGCCGAAGCCGGCGATCGGCCGGCGATCCGACGATCTCGCCGGGACCGGGCTCGGGCTGATTCAGATTCCGCTTGCGCACGTAGCCGTCGCCGAAGGCGCCGACGTAGCGGGCGGTCAGCGTCAGCGTCGGTGAAGGCGCGCTCGAGGCCGAGGCTCGCCTGCTGCGCGTAGCCGGTGCGGAAATCGCGGGCGATGGTGTTGATCGTCGGCGCCGTCGGAATCCCTGCGCCGGTCGGGAACGGGTTGGCGATGTCGATCGGCCCGGTCTCGCTCGGGAAGAACAGCTGCAGCTGCCAGTAGGGCGGGTTGAAGTAGAGCGCCGAGTTCTCGATCAGCGTGCCGCTGTCGTAGAAGATGCCGTAGCCGCCGCGCAGCACCAGCGTGCCGCGGCCGCTCAGGTCCCAGCTCACGCCGACGCGCGGCGCGACGTTGTTGAGGTCGCGATCGAGGCCCGAGCGCGGCACGCCGCCGACGCCGACCGCCAGCAGCTGCTGCGTCGCCACGTCGTAGACCGCCATCCGATCGTCGGTGTCGACCGGCGGCGCGTTGTACTCGTAGCGGACGCCGGCGTTCAGCGTCACCCGCGACGAGATGCGCCAGTCGTCCTGCGCGTAGACGTTGGCCGACCACGTGCGCAGCGCCTGCCGGTTGTCGTTGGCGGCCGAGCAGCGTGATCGTCGGATAGCCGAGCAGCATGTCGCCGACCGGATGGCCGGTGAAGGCGCCGGTGAACACCGCCTGGCCGCGCGAGAACAGGTGGTTGTAGCCGTCCGACTGGTAGTGCGCGGAACTCGCCGCCGACCTTGGCGTGATGCCGGCCGCGATCGATGCCGACCGTCTCGGAGAGGTGCAGCGTGCGCGTCTGCCGCCGCACCGGCAGGTTGGTGTCGTCGCCGAGCGTCTCGAAGCCGGGCACCACCGCCGTCAGGTAGCCCTGGTCGATGGCCTCGAGCGGCGGCGGCGTGATGCCGAGCGCCGCGAAGCGGTCGGCGCCGGCGCTCTGCGGCGGCGTTCTCGCGGTCGAGGGCGTTGAAGCCGATCCGGGTCTCGTGGAACAGGCGGCCCGACGTCCGCGAGATCGACGCCGACAGCTGGTGGCCGTTGTCGACGACGCCGACGCCGAAGCCGGGCAGGTTGCGGGCCCGCGTCGGGAACGGCAGCTCGCGGTCCTCGCGGCTGAAGCGTGTAGCGCAGCTGCAGCGGCCGATCGTGCCAGCCGTGGTGATCGGTCTTGATCGTCGCCTGGATCGCGTCGCGCCGGCCCTCCGGCGACGAGACGAGGTTGGCGATGTCGTCGTCGCGGTTCGGCACCGGATAGAGGCCGGCCAGGCGCGGCGCCGGCGGCGCTGATCCGCGACGCCGGGATGACGTTGCCGGCGAACGGCCGCTGCGTGAACGGGTCGACGACCGTCACGCCCGAGGCGCTGAAGTCGCCGCTGCGCTCGGCAGCTGGTCGGGACGTGGGCCAGGCGCGTGTCGGCTTCGATGGCGTCGATCGCCCTCGACGTTGGCGAAGAAGAACGACGGCCAGCGCCCGATCGGCCCGCCGACGGTGCCGCCGAACTGGTGCTTGCGCAGCCGCGGCTCGGGGTTGTCGTCGGGCAGCAGGCTGTTGCGCGCGTCCAGCTTCGAGGTGCGGAAGTATTCGTAGACGCGAGCCCTTGAGGTCGCTCGTGCCCGACTCGCACGACGACGTTGACCTGGCCGCCGGCGCTGCGGCCGTAGGCGGCGTCGTAGGTGTTCTGGAGGAGCGAGATCTCCTCGATGGCGTCGAGGCTCGGGTTGACGACGAGCCGGTTGAGGAAGAGATCGTTGTTGTCGACGCCGTCGAGCAGGAAGTTGTTGGACGACTCGCGGGCGCCGGACACGTTCAGGCCGACGTTGCCCTGGGTCGACAGGCGCGAGCCGGGCGCCGGCGGCGCCACGCCGGGCGCCTGCTGCGCGAACTGGAGCGCGTCGCGCTCGAGCACCGGCAGCGACGCGATCGTCTCGCGATCGATCACCTCGCCGACCGCGCTGTCGCCGGCGACGAGCGTCGTCCGATCGGCGGTCACGTCGACGCGCTCGTCGACCGTGCCGGCGTCGAGCACGATGCTGAGCGTGCTCTTGACCGACGCCTGCAGGCGGACGTCGCGAATCAGCTCGGTCTTGAAGCCGATCGCGCGAGGCGGCGACCAGATAGGTGCCGGGCGACAGCAGCGACACCACCAGGGTGCCCTGCGCGTTGGTGGTGCCGCGGCGGCCGAGGCCGCTGTCGCGGCTGGTCAGCATCACCGTGACGTCGGGCATCAGGGCGTCGCTGGCGTCGCGGACCTCGATGGCGAGGGTCGCGGTCGGCGTCTGGGCGGCGAGCGGCGCGGCCAGGCCGAGGCACACGGCGAGGCCGAGGAACAGGGGCGCGAGCCGGGTGCGGACGGCGGCCGCTGGGACGGGAACGTCAGGCAGAACATACAGAAGATCTACTACGGCGCGACCCGGTCTGGCGCGACCGCTCACAGCCGGCTGGCGAGCAGCTCGAACAGGTCGACCACTTCCAGCTGGCCGCCGGCGTGCTGGCCGCAGGTGCCGGACGCAGGCCGGATCCTCGGTGACCAGCCGGGCTGCCCCGACCGCGCGGGCATCCGCGATGCGGGCCTCGGCCAGGCCGGCGGCCAGCGCCGGCTGGGTCAGGTCGAGCCCGCCGGCCGTGCCGCACGGATGGGCCCGCTCGTCCCGGCGCAGCGGCCGGCGCTCGTAGGCGTCGCCGAGCGCGGCGGCCAGCAGCTGCCGGGGCCACGGCCGCTCGCCGACGCGGACGGCGTGGTCGGGCTCCTGATAGGCCCACGGCTGGGTGTCGGCCGGGGTCTGGAAGCGGAGCGTGCCGCTGGCGTGCGCTTCGGCCAGCGCGGCCGTGACCTCGCGGACGCGGACGCCCTCCGGCCAGGTGACACCCAGCCGGCTCGGCGTAGGCGCGCTCGAACGCGAACCGATCGCCGGGACCGAGGACGAGCAACTGCGTGCAGGTCGAGGCCGCGACGTCGGCCAGCACGGCGCGGGCCAGCGTCTTGGCCGTGTCGACGAAGCCGAGCGAGCTGGCGACCAGGCCGGTCGATCGGCCGGCGCCGACCATCACCGCCGGCAGGCCGGCGCGCGACAGCAGCTGGAGCGCCGCGTCGACCGTCCGGGTCGTCCCCGGCCGGCAGGTCGCCGACGAACAGGCCGACCGGGCCGACGGCGGGCGCGGGACGCGTGCCCGGATCGCCGTGCACGCTGCCCCACCGTTCCAGCCGCGCCTTCACCTCGAGCGCGGCCGCCGGCGCCAGCCCGGCTTCCGCCAGGCCGGCCCGGGCGCCGACGATCGCCTCGGGCAGCGGCTGGTGCGTCGCGCAATGCGACTCGCAGCAGCCGCAGTCGGCGCAGTGATACAGGGCGTCGACGGTGTCGGCGTTCCACGTGGCTGACGCCGCGCGTCGCGCTGGCGATGAGCAGCGCGTAGCCGTGCGGCGTGTGCGTCTCGCGCTTGGTGACGAAGCCGGTCGGGCACACGTGCCGGCACATCCAGCAGTAGCGGCAGCTGTCGGTGGTCGGGGCCGTGCGAGACGGCGCCGCCGCTCACGAGGCACTCTCCCGCTCGAAGCCGACCTTGCCGGGTTCATGATGCCGTGCGGATCGATGGCCCGCTTGATCGACTTGCAGCAGCGGCCAGGCCGCGCCGTACTGCGCCGGCATGAAGCGGTGCAGCTTGAGGCCGACGCCGTGATGTTCGTTGATCATGCCGCCGTGCTTCAGCGAGGTGTGGACGGCCACGTCCCAGATGTCGTCGTGCAGCTTGCGCGCCGCCTCGGGATCGGCCGGCACGTCCTTGACGACGAAGCGGTCGTAGAGGCTCGCGCCCCACGGGAACCAGTGCGAGAAGTGGCCGATGTAGTCGACGCCGACGTGGGCGAAGGCGCCGGTGATCGCCGCCTTCTTGGCGTGGTAGATGCGCTCGATGTTGGCGAACGTGCGCGACGGTCTCGACGGTGCCGTACATCAGCGGCAGGTGGTAGCCGAGCGGCGGGTAGTAGAAGTCGTAGCGATGATTCCACCAGCGCTCGCCGGGCTCGCGGCCGAGGTCGCGGGCGCCCATCTCGCCGGCGAGCCGCATGGCGCGCGCTTCCTGCGCCGTCGCGATCTCCGTCCAGCCGTCGAAGCCCATGATCATGTAGGCGCCCTCGAGCTCGTAGCCGAGCACGCGCTTGACGAGCGACGCCGTCGAGTGCGGGTCGTACATCCGGATGACCAGCGGGTCGAGGCGATCGACCATCAGCCGCCGGCCGAACTCCAGGCCGGCCGCGACGTCGGGGAACAGCAGGGCGCGGAACAGCCGCGTCTCGGGCAGCTTGGTGATCCGCATGGTCGCCTCGGTGATGATCCCGAAGGTCCCTTCCGAGCCGAGGAACAGCCGCATGAAGTCGGGGCCCGAGGCGTGGTTCGGCACGCCGGGCGTCCGGATCAGCGTGCCGTCCGGCAGCGCGACCTCCATGCTCATCACCAGGTCTTCGGCCTTGCCGTACTTGGTGCTGATCGTGCCCGAGCCGCGCGGCGCGAGATAGCCGCCGAGCGTCGCGCACTGCGCCGACGCCGGGTAGTGCGGCAGCGTCAGGCCGCGATCGACCAGCGCCCACTCGAGCGACCGCGCCGTTGATGCCGGCCTGCGCGCGTGACCGACAGCGACGTCTCGTCGATCTCGACGATGCGATCGAGCCGCTTGAGGTCGACGACGATGCCGTTGTGGATCGGCAGCGCGCCGCCCTGCGTGCCCGAGCCGCCGCCCCACGGCAGCACCGGCACGCGCAGCTGATGCGCCACCGCCAGGATGCGGGCCACCTCCTCGGCGGTGCCCGGATAGACGATGACGTCGGGGCGCGGCGTCGCCACGCCCCGATCGAGCGTCATCTGCGGCAGCCACGAGGCGTCGACCGAGTAGACCAGCCGGTCGGCGTCGCGCGTCGAGACGTGCGCGTCGCCGACGATGCCGGCGAGCGGCGCGATCAGATCCGCTCCCACGTCACACCCGGTCGATGAACTCGCGGTTCTTGATCGTCACCTCGACGGCGGCCAGCGCCTCGACCGCCTTGGCGACGTGCTCGGCGTAGCGCCGGAACGCCTCCTCGCCCTTCTCGGCGGTCGCCCGCTCCGGATTGCCGATGACGCCGCTGTCGGTGAACTCGTGGTGATCCATCGGGAACTGGAAGTAGGAGTAGCCCTCGAACTGGATGTCCGGGCGCGCCGTCCTTCTTGCCGAAGGTCTTCGGCAGCCACTTCGGGATGTTGGTCAGCGTCTTGACCGCGCGGTCCATCCGGACGATGTCCGGGTTGTGGGCCAGCATCTGCGACGTCTCGAGCTCGCTGGCGTGCCAGCCGGGCGTCTCGTCCTTCGGGTTCTCCATCAGCCCTTCGAGGAGGCCGGTGTAGCGCTCCATGTAGGGGATGCAGAAGCCGACCATGGCGCCGGTGTCGTAGCGGATCTTGCGCAGCACCGGGTCGACGACCTTGACGTTCGAGCCGTGGCCGTTGACGAAGAGGATCTTGTTGAAGCCGTGGTGGATCAGGCTGCGCGCCACGTCGTACATCAGCGCCTGCAGCGTCGACGAGCGGATGGTGATGGTGCCGCGGCCTTCGCCGGGGCCGGCCATGTGCTGCGGCGAGTAGCCGGTCCAGATGCGCCGGCGTGTGCAGCATGTTGTTGATCTTGGCGACGCGCGAGGCGACCTCGATCGCGGTGACCGTGTCGGTGCACAGCGGCAGGTGCGGGCCGTGCTGCTCGGTGCTGGCCATCGGCACGAGCACCATGTCGCAGACCTTCAGGTAGGCCTGGATGTCCGGATAGGCCAGATCGGCCATGTTGTTCGACGGCAGCTTGACGGGCACGGGGACGGTCATGCGGGGGTTCCTTTCGACTTGAGGAGCACGACGAACCGCTCGGCCACTGCCAGGGCGAATTCCGTCGCATTGATGTGTTGGGGATGCGTCGACACCGGGATCCCCGGGCGAAGGTGCTGGCGCAGCGAACGCGAGGAACGCGGCGTCGGCCTCCGGGTTCCAGAACGCGCCGCCAGGCACGTTGGGGATCGACAGGCCGCCGGTGGGCACCATGATCTCGAGCGGTCCGGTCGCGTCGTTCAGGCGCTCGGCGAACACGCGCCCGAGCTGGACCATCTCGTCCGGCAGCGTGCGGACGAGCGTGAACTCCGGGTTGTGCGTGTAGACGGGCCGGCCCGGCCAGCCGCGCCGGCACTTCCTCCGGCCGGCCGTGCACGGTGAAGTCGATGCAGCCGGGGACGACGACCTGCGGCAGGCCGAGCCGGCCGATGCGGCGCAGCCGCTCCGGTCCGCCGACGTGGAAGCCGCCGACCAGTTCGTCGGCGAGTTCGTCGGTCGTGAAGTCGATGACGCCGACGAAGTGGCCGTCCATGGCCAGTTCTTCCATCGCCGGCCCGCCGACGCCGTTCGAATGGAAGATGACGCTCTCGAGGCCCTGCCGCGGCCAGCGCGTCGCGGATGGTCATCACGGCGCGTGGTCGTGTTGCCGAGCATCGTGATCGCGACCCGCGGCCGGTCGTCGTCGGCGATGCAGGCGATGCCCGTGCTGCGAGCATGCCGGCCATCGACGCCGCGACGTTGTCGAAGATGGTGCGGCTGATCGGGTTGAGGCCGAGGATGTCGACCACCGAGTGCACCACCATGACGTCGCGGGTGCCGACGAGCGGCCCGAAGCGCCGCTGGCCCGAGGCGATCGGCGTCACGATGATCTTGGGGACGCCGATCGGCAGCGACAGCATCGCGCTCGCGCCCGAGCACGGCGCCTTCGGCGCCGCCGAGGCACAGCACGCCGTCGAGGCGGCCCTCCTTGAAGAGGTTGAGCGCGAGCCGCTGCAGGCCGAGCAGCATGCCGTGGACCGCCTCGCCGCGGCTGCCGGCCTGGCGCAGGGCCTCGATGGTGCGTGCCGCCGAGCCGCGCCACTTCGGCGCGCGAGACGTCCGGCACGATGTCGAGCGGCCCGGCGAGGATGCCGGAGTCCGCGACGATCGTCGCCAGCCCGAGCGCCTGCAGGCGATCGCGCACATAGGCGATCTCGGGGCCTTTGGTGTCGAGGGTCCCGATGAGAAGGACAGTAGCCATGGAAGCAGGCAGGAGCGGCGGGGATCGGCGCACGTCGGAACCGTGCCGACGATCACCGCCGGCGCATCACATGTACTTCCGCAGGGTCTTGCTCGTCTCGCGACACGAGCCAGGTGTAGAACTCGTCGGAGAGCGTGCTGCTGCCGTGATCCTCGATGAACTTGAGCTCGTCGGCGGTCAGGCTCACCGGCCCCTTCTCGATCGCGTTCGGGTAGGGATTGGCCGGCGTGCGGTCGACCGGCGCGACGAACTCCACGGTGAGCGCGCCATCGTAGCCGATTTCCTTCAGCGTGCCGATGATCTTGCCCCAGTCGCAGTGGCCCATGCCGCAGGCCATGCGGTTGTTGTCGGCGACGTGGAAGTCGGCCAGGCGTCCCTTGCAGTTGCGGATCGCCTGATACATGTCCTGCTCTTCGATGTTCATGTGGAACACGTCGATGCAGACGCCGCAGTCGGGGCCGACCGCCTTGGCCAGCGCCAGCGCCTGGTCGTGGCGGTTGAGGAAGTAGGTCTCGAAGCGGTTGAGCGGCTCGATGGCGAGGCGGACGCCCTCGCGTTGCCCGTGCTCGTAGCACGACTTCAGGCTGTCGACCGCCCACGTCCACTCCTCGCTCGGGCGTGCCCTGCGGCTTGATCTTGCCGACCGTCGACGGGACGATCGTGATCTCGACGCCGCCGAGCTCCTTGACCATCGTGATGCAGTCGCGGACGTACTTCACCGACGCCGCCCGCTGCGCCTCGTCCTTGGCCAGCAGGTCGCGGTCGGCGAGCATCAGGGTCACCGACCCCCAGCACGTCAGCTTGTGATCCTGCAGCAGCTTGCGCACGTGCTTGGTGTCGTAGCGCTCCGGCTCGCCGCTGATCTCGATCGCGTCGTAGCCGCAGCGCGCGAGCCGGGCGATCGTGTCCTCGATCGGCTCGGCGCGCATCCAGTTGTGCATCGAAATCTGCATGTTCCTCCTCGAAACGCCCGGTGGGGGCGCGGCTACGGTGCTGGTGTGTCTGCAGCCCGTAGCCTACGACAATCGCTGGCCTCGCGCACGCCCCGAGCCGGCGCCCGCCTCAGAACATGAACCGGACGCCGATCTGGACGTTGCGCGGATCGTTGGCCTGGGTCGGCGTCACCGTCCCGAAGGCGGCGTTGGTGACGTTGGTGTTCGGCGCGCCGAACCACGGCGTGTTGAACAGGTTGAACGATTCGAGCCGCACCTGCAGCCGCATCCGCGACGGCAGCTCGAAGGTCTTGAACAGCGAGAAGTCGATCAGCGCCGGCCGCTTCGTGCGCACGTCGTCGAGGCGCGTCGGCAGCGTCCGCAGCGTGAACGGCGGCTGCACCTGCCAGGCGATCGGCTCGTCGGCCGAGGCGCAGTTCTGGCGGGCGCCGGTCGATCGCCTGGGTGCAGGTGTTGAACCAGCGCGCCAGCGTCGGGTTGTCGAGGGTCGGGTCGCCGACCAGGAAGGCGCCGGCGGTCGTCGCCACCGGCAGGCCGGACTGGAACGTGACGATGCCGTTCATCTGCCAGCCGCCGAGCGCGCCCTCGAGCACGCCGCCGCGGCCGCTGAAGAACGGCAGGTTCCAGCGTGCTGCTGATGAGCAGCGCGGTGCGGCGCGTCGGCGGCGGTGACGACGCGCGCCAGCTGGCTCCAGTCGTCCTGCGCGTTGAGATAGGTCGACCTCCTCCTCGGTGCGCGAGTAGGTGTAGCTGACCAGGAACTGCAGGCCGCGCGACAGCCGCTTGTTGACGCTGAGCTGGAGCGAGTCGTAGTCGTTGACGCCGAGCGGCCGGCGGTCCTGGGTGATGCCGGCGAACTGCGGAAACGGCCGCGCCAGCTGCTGGCGCGGCACGGTCGCGCCGTTGAAGGGCGTCCCCGGCAGCAGGCCCTGGAACGGATTGGCGACCGGCTCGCAGCATGGCGTTGCCGCGTGGCGAGCTGCGCGGCCGAGATCTCGTTGATCCCCTTCGCCACCGGCAGGCCGCGCGTGCGGCTGCCGACGTAGGACGCGTCGAGTGCCAGGCGGCCGGGCAGCTCGCGCTGCATCGCCGACCGAGAACTGGTGCACGTAGGGAATCGTCCGCTCGGGGTCGGAGAACGTGAAGCCGCGGCCGACCAGCGTGGCGAGCCCCTGCGAGCTGCCGACCGGCTGATCGAGACCGGCCGGGAACGGGTTGCTCAAGCGGCCCACCGGCGTGATGTTGCCGTCGGTCGACGCCACCAGCGTGCTGCTGACGCCGAAGCCGTTGTTGTAGCCGTGATCGAAGGTCGGCAGGTAGGCCAGCGCGTAGCCGCCGCGCAGGACCGTCTTGTCGTCGACGCGGAACGGTCGCGCCGATGCGCGGCTGGATGTTGTTCAGGTCCTTCTTGAACGGCTGGCGCTGGCCGTCGCTCGCGAAGAGCAGCCCGCCGCGCAGCGACAGGCCGGGCGCCTGGAACGGGCTGGTCGTCGTCGTGTCGAAGCCGATGTTCTGCTGGTTCAGCTCCTCGACGACCGGCGACTCGTAGTCCCAGCGCAGGCCGGCGTTGACGGTCAGCCGCTGGTTGACGCGCCAGTCGTCCTGGAAGAACAGGCCGACGTAGTTGCCGCGATAGTTCAGCCGCGGATTGATCGGCAGATCGCGCTCGTGTCGGTCGGATAGCCGAGCAGCAGCGAGGCGACCGCGTTCCCCGAGGCGGCATCGGCCGCGAGCGCGTTGCGCTGGGTGAAGCCGCGGGTGAAGTTGAAGACGCCGAACGACGACGTCGGGTTCTGCTGGTCGTTCATCAGCACCCGCAGTTCGCCGCCGAACTTCAGCGAGTGCTTGCCGGCGGTCTTGCTCAGCACCTCGGCCCACGACCAGGTGTCGGACACCGTGAACTGGCTCGCCCTGCCGCCACCGCCGCTGCCGAACGTCGTGTAGCCGTCGTAGTTGATCTGCGGGAACGACTGGCGCGCCGCCTGCGACACCAGGCTCGACGGGAAGCCGAGCTGCGTCGGGATCGAAGCCGTCGCCGTGGCGTTGGATGTAGAAGTCGTGCCGGATGAAGCCGGCGCGCGAGCTGAGCACGAGCGACGGGCTCAGCACCGACGTGCCCTCGACGGCGAAGCCGACGTTCATGCGGCCGTGCTGGTACCAGGGCGACGCCTCGGGCGGGAACGCCGCGTAGTCGTTGACCTCGGTGCGCTTGTTGCGGGCGAAGCGCGCGAAGAAGCGGTGGTTGGCGTTGACCACCTGGTCGACCTTGAACACGTGCTGGTCGTAGCGGTCGGCGCGCGCGTTGTCCGGCACGAGCAGGTTGTTGGTCTGGCCGGACGCGTTCGGGAGCGGCACCCGCTGCAGCAGCGCCAGCGCCACCGGATCGATCCGGCCGGCGGGGATGACGTTGCCCGGGAACGGATCGCGGACGTACTGGCCGTTCTCGAGGCGCGTCGTCAGCGGATCGTAGACGGTGACGGGGCGGCCGTCGGCCGTCCGCGTCTGCGAGAAGTCGCCGGCGCGCTCGAGCGCGCTCGGCACCGTGTAGACCTGCGGGAACGGCACTTCGCTGCGGATCTGCTCCCAGTTGTACATGAAGAAGGTCTTGTTGGTGCCGTCGTAGAGCCCGGGGATCTTCACCGGTCCGTCGACGGTGAGCCCCGGCTGGTTCCAGTAGAGGCCGGCCTTCTCGACGCCGCCGCGGTTGGCGTCGAAGGTGTTCGCGTTCAGCTTCTCGTCGCGGTAGTACTCGTAGAGCGCGCCGTGGAACTGGTTGGTGCCGCTCTTCAGCACGACGTTGACGACGCCGCCGCCGGTGCGGCCGTACTGCGCGTCGTAGATGCTCGTCTGCACCTTGAACTCGGCGGTCGCGTCGGGCGACGGCACGAAGCTCAGGTTGTTCGGCTGCGTCGTCTCGGTGCCGGTGTTCGGCACGCCGTCGAGCAGGAACTCGTTGGTGTAGGCGCGGCTGCCGCTGATCTGGAAGTTGTCCATGCCGCCGTTGTCGAACGGGCGGTTGGAGCGGCTGGCGAGGGCGGGCGTGTACTGCACGCCGGGCGAGAGCTGCGCGAGCGAGAACGGATTGCGGCCGAGCAGCGGCAGGTCGGCCACCTGCTCGCGGTCGATGACTTGCCCGCGGTTGGCACTGTCGGTGTCGAGCAGCGGCGCTTCGGAGCGGACCGTCACTTCCTCGGTCAGCGACCCGAGCTGCAGGGCCAGGTCGAGGCGCAGGCGGTCGCCGACCCGGACTTCGATGCCTTCGCGTCGGGTCGTCGAGAAGCCGGTCAGCGTCGCCGTCAAGGTGTAGCGGCCGATGGCCACGAACGGGAAGCACGTAGTTGCCGTCGGTGTTGGTGACGGTGTTCAGCTGCGCGTTGGTGCCCTCGTTGCGCAGCGACACGGTGACGCCGGGCATGCGCCGCGCCCTGCGCGTCGGCGATCGTGCCGGCGATGCCGCCGCCGGTCTCCTGCGCCGCCGCCGGCGAGCCGCCCATGACGAGGGCCAGCACGGCGAGGACAGCGCGTCCGCGGGCGAATCCGCCCCAAGCCATCGACAGCCGCGTCAAGGAACGCATACGTCCCTCCCCACTCGCGCGCGACAACACGAATCCGGCGGACGGGCCGGCACGCACAGCCCCGCCACCGCGCACACGGCCTCCCGGTGGAGCCCGGCGCGGACACGTCCAGGTACCGCGAGACGCGGCACCGAATGAACTCAGCGGCGGGAGTCTAGAACGCGCCGTGGCCGGCCGACACTGTTTTGTTCCGAGTGGGACAGGGGACGCGCTGAGTGGGACGCGACCGGCTCGAGCCGCAAGCTGAGCCGTCACCGCCTACGCAGGAACTCCAACGCCCAAGGACCAACTTCCAAGGCACGCCCAACCGCCAGGTCCCACCGTGCCGGTTCGCTGCGGCTACGCGCCTTGGGCGTTGGGAGTTGGGAGTGCCTTGGAATTGGCAGTTGGAAGTTGGGCGTTCCAGCCGCTTTACCGGGCTGGCTGCCCTGTCCAGCTTCAGAGAGGCTGGCGGAGCCAGTGCTCGAACTGCGGACGGAAGCCGCGGCTCATCACCAGCTCGGTCCCGCTCTTGAGCACCACGGTGTAGTCGCCGTGGCTGCGCGGCTGCAGCTCGCGGATCCGCTCGGTGTTCACCGCGATCGACCGGTGGACGCGGACGAACCGCTTCGGGTCGAGTCGCTGCAGCAGGTGCGCCAGGCTCGACCGATACAGGTGCGCCCGCGGCCCGGCGTGCAGGGTGACGTACATGCCGGCGGCCTCGATCCAGTCGACGTCCTCGACGCCGACGAAGGTGACGCGGCCGGTGCTCTTCAGCACGAGGCGCTCGAGATAGCGCGCCTCCGGATCGGCGGCGGCGCGGTCGTCGAGCAGCGCGCCGAGGGGCTGGTGCGCGTCGCTGGCGCCGCGCGAGCGCACGAATTGCGTGGCCCGGCGCAGCGCCGCCTCGAAGCGCTGATCGCTGAACGGCTTCAGCAGGTAGTCGAGGGCGCGGGCCTCGAACGCCTGGATGGCGTAGCGGTCGTAGGCGGTCACGAAGACCGTGATCGGGGCCTGGTCGGGCTCGAGGGCCGCCAGCACCGCGAACCCGTCCAGATCCGGCATCTGGATGTCGAGGAACATCAGGTCCGGCGACTGCGCCTGGACCAGGGCGACCGCCTCGCGGCCGTCGCGCGCCTCGCCGATGACGTCGACGTCCGGCTCCCGCCGCAGGAGCTCGGCCAGCCGGCGCCGCGCCGGCTTCTCGTCGTCGACGATCAGGGCTCGAATACGCTCCATCGGGATAGATTAGGCGCCTGTGCGCAGGATACTTCTACTCCTGTCCGAGACACATGTGAAGCATCGCCTCGCGGCGTTCGCCTTCGGCATCCTGATCATCCTCGTCTACGCGACGGGCGCCGAGGTGCGCACCGAGACGGCCGATTGGACGGCGCCGGCCCGCGCCGCGCTCGCCGCCGGACTGGCCTGGCTGGTCATCGTCCCGCTCGTCATCGCCGCGGATCGGCGCCTGCCCATCGCCCGCGACGTCCTGCTGCCCCGTCTCCTGCTGCACGTGCCCTTGAGCGTGGCCGTGAGCTGGGGGTTCGTCTACGTCTACTACGGCGTCAGCCGGCTCCTGCACGCGCCGATCGCACCGGAGACGCTGGCCGCCGATCCGCTGTCGGCGTTCCATCGCTTCACCTGGCTGGTCTACTGGGCGATCATCGGCTGGTACGTCGCCTCCGACTACCAGGACCAGATCCGCGATCGCAAGGTGCGCACCGCCGAACTCGAGCGGCTCCTCGCCCAGTCGCGGCTCGAGATGCTGCGCACGCAGCTGCATCCGCACTTCCTCTTCAACGCCCTCAACGCGATCTCGGCCAACGTCGAGAGCGCGCCGCGCACGGCGCGGTGGATGCTCGAGCAGCTCGGCGACCTGCTCCGGCTGGCGCTCGACCACGCGGAAGATCAGGTGATTCCGCTGCAGCGGGAGCTGGCCTTCGTCGATCGCTACATGAAGCTGCAGAAGATCCGCTACGAGGATCGGCTCGACGTCGTCCTCGACGTGGATCCGCTGGCGCTGCACGCGCTGGTGCCGACCTTCATCCTCCAGCCGCTGCTCGAGAACGCGATCCGGCACGGCATCGCCACGCGCTCGGCCGCCGGGCCAGATCGAGATCCAGGCGTGGTGCGAGGGCGAGCGCCTGCACCTGTCGGTCCGCGACGACGGCCCCGGACTGGCGGCCGACTGGGACCTCGAGCGCGTGCGCCGGCGTCGGGCTGTCGAATACGCGGGAGCGGCTCCGCCGTCTCTATGGCGACGGCCAGAGCTTCCACATCGAAGGCCCGGTGGGCGGCGGCGTGCAGGTCGACCTGCGACTGCCCCTGACGCTCGAGCCGGCGCCAGGCCGTGCGGCGCCGGCAGCACCGCCGGCCCGGCCCGCCTGAGCGCACGCCGCACCGCGGATCAGGGGTGCCGGCCGCTCCGGCGCAGCATCTCGACGAAGTGTCCGGCGACGACGTCGGCGAACTCGACGGTGTTGATGTGCAGCGGATACGTGTGCAGGGGAATGTCCGGCCGCAGCTCGGTGCGCAGCGTCGCCAGGAAACCGGCGTCGGCCGCTTCGTCCCAGAACGGGCCGCCCGGGACGTTCGGGATCGACAGGCCCTGCGTCGGCACCACCACTTCGACGGGGCCGCTGGCCTCGGCGAGGCGGGCCGCGAAGATCCGTCCCAGCTCGATCATCTCGTCGGGCAGGGTGCGGACCAGCGTGAACTCGGGATTGTGGGTGTAGACCGGCCGGCCGTGCAGCCGCGTCGGCACTTCCTCGGGGCGGCCGTGCACGGTGAAGTCGATGCAGCCGGGGACCACGACCTGCGGCAGCCCGAGCCGGCCGATGCGGCGCAGCCGCTCCGGGCCGCCGACGTGGAAGCCGCCGACCAGTTCGTCGGCGAGCTCGTCGGTGGTGAAGTCGATGACGCCCTTGAAGATCCCTTCGGCGGCGAGCTCCTCCATCGCCGGCCCGCCGACGCCGTTCGAATGGAAGATGACGCTGTCGAGGCCGTGCGTCGCCAGCACGTCCCGGATGCGCATCACCGCGGTCGTGGTGTTGCCGAGCATCGTGATCGCGACGCGCGGCCGGTCGTCGGTGAGCCGGATGCCGTGTCCATTGAGCACCATGCCGGCGAGCGCGGCGGCCACGTTGTCGAAGATCGACATCGAGATCGGGTTGAGGCCGAGGATGTCCACGACCGAGTGGACCACCATCACGTCCTTGGTGCCGACGAGCGGGCCGAAGCGCCGGCGCCCGGAGGCGATGGGCGTGACGATGACCTTCGGCACGCCGATCGGCAGGCAGGTCATCGCGCTGGCGCCGAGCACGGCGCCCTCGGCGCCGCCCATCGTCGCCACGCCATCGAGCTGTCCGGCCTTGTAGAGATCGAGGGACAGGCGCGCCAGTCCGGCCAGCATGCCGTGCACGGCCTTGCCGCGGCTGCCCGCGTTGCGCAGGGCCTCGATGCTCGTGCCGCCCTTGCGCGCGACCTCGGCGTTGGTGACGTCGGGCACGATGCCCAGCGGCGCCCCGAGCACGCCCGAGTCGACGACGAGGACGCCGACGCCGAGCGCCCGCAGTCGATCCCGCAGGTAGGCGATCTCCGGGCCCTTGGTGTCGAGCGTGCCGATCAGGAGGACCGTCTTCATGGGCGCACCGCTTCAGTTGAGGAGGCGCTTGGCGAGGATGCCCCAGAGCGCGTAGGCCAGCCGGCGCCGATGGTGCCGGGCGTAGACGCCGGTCCACAGCGGCGCGGTCACGATGTCGCTGCAGCCGACGACCTCGCCGATCGGCATCGGATGCTTGTCCTCGGCGGCGTAGCGCGCGAGGACCTCGGTGTCCGGCAGGCCCTGGTTGACCACGATCACGTCCACCGGCCGCCCGATCTGCCGCGCGATCAGCTTGGCGCCGGTCGCCGCGGTGAAGGTCCGCATGCCGCCGCCCTCGGTGAGCAGGTTGGCGATGTAGATCACCGGGCCGCGGACGCGCGCGACCGCCTCGCGCACGCCGGTCACCAGGCAGGTCGGCATCAGGCTGGTGTAGAAGCTGCCGGGCCCGATGATGATCGCGTCGAGGCCGCAGATCGCTTCCGCCGCGGCCGGATGGATCGGCGCGTTCGGCTCGAGCCAGACGCGCTCGATGACCTTGCCGTCGCGCTGCCCGGCATCGACCTCCGGCTCGCCGCGCGCCGAGGTCCCGTCCCGGTAGGCGGCGCACAGCGTCGCCCGCTCGGTGCTGACCGGCCAGACGTGGCCGCTGCAGCCGAGCAGCCGGCGCAGGCCGTCGACGGCGGCGAGGAAGTCGCCGCTGTACTGCTCCATCATCGACAGCAGCAGGTTGCCGCCGGTGTGCCCGGACAGCCGCGCATGCTCGAGGGTGGGCAGCCGCGAGAGCAGGACGCGCCGGGCCTCGGCTTCGTTGCGCGCCAGCGCCAGCGCGCACTTGAGCACGTCGCCGGGCGGCAGGACGCCCAGCTCGTCGCGCAGGACGCCGCTGCTGCCGCCACTGTCGAACATGGTGACGACGGCATGCAGCCGCAGCCACGGGTTGCGCTTCAGGCCGCCCAGCAGGCTCGGCAACCCGGTGCCGCCCCCGAAGCAGCCGACGTTGAGCTCGCGGAGCTGCATGTGCCGGGCATTCTAGCCTGCCCTTGGCAACGGGCCGCCGACATGCAGGACGCCGGCAGGCACCGCCGGGGGCGACGCCGGAAGGTGACGCCAGAAGGAGCGACGCCGCTGATGCGGGGCGGTGTCCCGCGCTCCGGGTCGTTGGCGCCGGCAAGCGGCGCGCGGCGGAAGCCTCGACGCCGACCGGGCGTCCGGACTCGGCCTGCCGACTGCGGACACGCCCGCGCCGCCCCGCGCGCGTCCGTCGCGGACGACCCGGCGGAGCTCACGGTATCCTGTGGACGTGATGAGCCAGCCGTCCGCATGACCGCGCGCCGATCGAAGGCGCCAGCCCGTGCCGTCATGGCCGGACTCGTCGCTGGCGTCGCCCTCTGGTGCACGCGCGGCGGACTCGAGGTGGTCGCCGGCCCGGCCGGACCGCTCCGCGTGGCGCTGCTCCCGTCCGGCTGGCAGGCGCTGTCCCTGATTGGCGCCATGGTCGGCGCCGCCCTCGGCCTGGCGCACCTGGTCGCCTGGGCGCGCACCGGCCACGGGCGGACCATCGGCGAGGACGACGCCGACGTCACCCGGCCGCTCATGGCCACCGGTGTGCTGGTGCTCCCCTTCCTGCCCTGGCTCGCCGACCTGTGGCCGGTGCTGACCATCCTGGCCGGACGCTTCGCGCTCGTCGTCTGGTTCGTCGCCGGCGGCACTGACGCTGCGGGCGGCGTGGCTGCGGATCCGGACCGCGCGCGCGCGCGAGCAGCGAGGCGCCCGACCGTCTCGGCGTCGCGACGGTCGCGCTCGCAGGTCTTCTCCTCTACGGCGGCGTCGCCTGGCGCTTCGCCGGAGCCGGCCTGTTCCCCGGCGGCGACGAGCCGCACTATCTCGTCCTGGCGCAGAGCCTGTGGCGCGATCACGACCTCAAGATCGAGAACAACCACGCTCGCGGCGACACCATGGAGTACTACCCGGTGCCGCTGCAGCCGCACTACCTGGTGCGCGGCATCGACCGCCGAGATCTATTCCATCCATCCCGTCGGCCTGGCGCTGCTGGCGGCGCCCATCTATGCGGCAGGCGGCTACTGGGGCGTCGTCGCCTTCGTGGTCTGCTGTGCCGCCGGCGCCGCGGCCGGCCTCTGGGTCGCCGCTCGCCGGCTGACGGGCTCGTCGCGGGCGGCGACGTTCGCCTGGCTCGCCGCCGCCGGCAGCGCGCCGTTCGTCTTCAACAGCATCACCATCTACCCGGAGATACCGGCGGCCGCGTGCGCGATGGCGGCCTACGTGATCGCGACGGGCGGCGGCGGCATCGGCCGCGATCGGCGGCGCGCGTTCGCCTGTGGCCTCGTCCTGGCGCTGCTGCCGTGGCTGAGCAGCAAGTACACGCTGATGATGACGGCGCTCGGCCTGCTCGCGCTCGGCCGGCTGTGGGTCCCGCTGTCTGCCGATGCACTCGACGGACACGTTGCAGCAGACGCACCCGAGGCGCCGGTCGTCGCCGCCGGACCGCTGCCGCTCGCCCGGCACATCCGGACGTCGCTGGCGCTCGGCCTGCCGATGGTGATCAGCGTCGCGGTGTGGCTGGCCTTCTTCGACTGGATCTGGGGATCCCCGCTGCCGTCGGTCGTCTACGGCGCCCAGCGGCCGGTGCGGTGGGAATACTTCGTCAAGGGCGGCCCCGGTCTGCTGTTCGACCAGGAATACGGCATCGTGCCGATCGCGCCGATCTTCGGCGCGTCCCTGGTGGGCCTGGCGGCGATGGCCTGGTCGGACGCGCGCAGCCGCCGCGTCGCGGCTGAAATCGCTGGTCGTGTTCGTGGCGCTGCTGGTGCCGGTCGGCGCCTTCCACCTGTGGTCCGGCGGCTCGGGCGCGATCGGTCGGCCGGTGATTGCGGCGGTGCTCCTGCTCGGCCTGCCGATCGCGTGGCTGGCCCGCCGCGCCGCCTCGAGCGCCATCGCCACGGCGACACTCGTCCTCCTCGTCGCGGCCAGCCTGGCGCAGATGCTGGTCCTGCTGTTCGCGCAGAAGGGCCTGCTGCTCGTCGCCAAGCGCAACGGTGTCTCGCGCCTGCTGGAGTACTGGTCGCCGTCCTGGCACCTGTGGTCGCTGGCGCCGTCGTTCCTGATGCAGCCGCCGCCGATCGCCTGGGCCTTCACCGCGGTGTGGCTGCTCGTCCTGGCCGCCGCGGCGTTCGCCGTCGCCCGACTGCGTCGACCGCTGCCGCCCGGCGCCGCCGGCCTCGCCGCCTGCGGCGTCGCTGGTGTGGCGCTGATCGTGGTGTCGCTTCTCGTGCCCGCCACGCTGGATCGCTGGCGGCCCGCCGGCCCCGGCCCCGGGCCTGCGACCGCAGATCGCGCTGCTGTCGAACTTCGACGCGCAACGGCGGCCGCTCGGCGTCGTCTACGACCCGCTGCGCCGCGTGCCGGCGGCCGCGATTCCGCCGCTGCTCGCCTTCGTCGCCAGCTCCGGATGCCCGCGGCGAGCGCACCGGCGTCGACCTCCTCTACAACGCCCGCTGGTCCCTCCCCGCCGGCCGCTACCAGCTCGACGTCGACGGCCGCGGCCGGACGATCCAGGGTGAGATCGGCCTGCAGGTCGGGCGATTCGGCCCGCCGCTCGTCACCTGGACGATCGCCCCGGCGGCGCGCTTCACGACGACCCTCGACCTGCCCGCCAACGCGCGCTTCGTCGGGTTCCGCGCGTCGCCGGAACTGGCCGCGCGCCGCCCCGCAGCTGCGGCTGGTGCCGCAGATGGTCCCGGATCTGCGGACACGCCGGACCGATCCGGAGGTGATGCAGAGCCGCCGCTACGGCGAGACCACCGTCTTCTTCTACGACGAGCGCATCGAGCCGGAAGCGGCCGGTTTCTGGACGCGCGGCGACGGCTCGAACCGGATGGCGATCGCGCTGGCGCCCGATCGTCCCACGGCCTTGCGGCTCCGCGCCGGGCCCGTGCCGGTGACGGTGGAGACCATCGTCGACGGCGACGTCCAGCACTTCACGCTGGCGCCGGAGGACACGCGCGACGTCACGCTGCGCTCGCGCCACACCGTCGCCTCGATCGAGATCAGCAGCGTCGGCAGCTTCGTGCCCGCCGAGCGCGATCCGGCGGCGCGCGATCGCCGCCGCCTGGGCGTCTGGGTCGAGGTGCTGCGGTGAACCCGCCGCTGCGCGCCGCGACGCGCGATCGACACGCCGGCTGGCTGCCCGCCGCGGCGCATGTCCTCGGCGCCGCCGCGTTCACGCTGCTCGCCACCCTCAACGCCGCCGGCTACCGCTACGGCGTCGGCGATCAGGCGGGCCACATTCCGTCGATCCTCCGGCTGCTCGACGGTCGGCTCTTTCCCCGCGACAGTGCCCTCATCGACGCGCAGTCGCGGCTCTACGTCTTCGACGAGCTGCTGGCGCGGGCCATCTCCCTGGTGCCGGCCAGCCTGGAAGCGTGGTTCCTGGCGCTCTACCTGCTGACGCTGGTCCTGCTCTACGCCGGGCTCGTTCGCCTGGGCGACCGCCTGCTCGTGTCGCGCTGGGCGATCGCCGCCTTCGTCGCCGTGTCCGCCGTCCGCCACCGCATCGCCAAGACCAGCGCCAACACCCTCGAGGGCTACTTCCATCCGCGCCAGCTGGCGTTCGCGATCGGCCTGCTCGGACTCGGCGAGATGATGCGGGCGCGGCCCTGGACGGCGCTCGCCGCCGCCGCGGCGGCGGGGGCCGTGCATCCGATGACCGGCCTCTGGTTCGTCGTCTGGATCGGCGTGGCGCATCTTCGTCGAACAGCCGCGGCTGCGCCCGGCGCTGACGATCGGCGGCGCCCTGGGCGCCGCCGCCGGTGTCGGCCTGCTCGCGGCCGGCTTCCTGCCGGTGTCGCGCATGGACGACGCGTGGCTGGCGACGCTCGCCGGCAAGGACTACCTGTTCGCGACCGACTGGGGCGCCGTCCCGTGGCTGCTGAACGCGGCCTACCCCGTCATCATCGTGATCACCTTCCTGGTGCGGCGGCGCCGCGGCCTGACCCGGCCGGGCGAAGCGGGCCTGGTCGCAGGCTGCCTGGCGCTGGTGGCGGCCTTCCTGCTGACCCTGCCGCTGGTCGCGAGCCACATGGCGGTCGCCGTGCAGCTGCAGGTGTCGCGGGTGTTCTGGATGGCCGACCTGCTCGCGGTGCTCGGGGCGGTGTGGTGGTTGGCCGAGGCGGGCACCACGGCGGCGCGAGGCCCGGGCCCGGCGTCGACGCCCAGCCGGGCGCAGCTGGCGTTCGCCACGCTGCGCGGCGCTGGCCGTCGCTCGCGGCGGCTACGCGCTGTTCGTCGAGCATCCCGAGCGTCCGCTCTTCGCGTTGTCGGCGCCGGCCGATGCCTGGACCGACGTCTCGAGCTTCCTGCGCCGCGCGACGCCGCCGGGCACGCACGTCCTCGCCGATCCGGATCACGCCTGGCGGTTCGGCTCGTCGCTGCGGGTCCTGGCCGCGCGCGACGTCTTCCTGGAAAACGTCAAGGACGAGGCGATGAGCCTCTACGATCAGCGGATGGCGCAGCGGATCACCGAGCGGCGCCTGGCCCTCGGCGACTTCGAGCGGCGCACCGCGCCGGAGCTGCTGGCGCTGGGCCGCCGCTTCGATCTCGACGTCGTCGTCTCGGAGCGCGAGCTGGCGCTGCCCGAGATCTACCGCAATCCCCAGTTCAGGGTCTATCGCCTCACGCCGTGACCACGACGACCGCGCCCCCGCCCGCGACGCCCGGCACCAGCCTTCGCCCCCGCCGCCTACGTTCCGCATCCGCGCTGGACCGGCGGGCACTGGATGACGATCTACACCTGGGCGCGGCGGCGCCGCTTCGCGCGGCTGCCCGAGCCCGAGGCCCGCTACTTCGACGTCGCCGCCGAGGCGCGGGTGCTGGCGCACGTCCACTGGCAACCGGCGCGACGCGAGGCGCCGACCCTGATCGCGCTGCACGGCCTCGAGGGCTCGAGCTCGGCGCACTACATGGTCGGCCTGGCCGACAAGGCGTTCGCCCGCGGCTTCAACGTCGTGCGCCTCAACCAGCGCAACTGCGGCGGCACCGAGTCGCTGTCCGCCGGCCTCTACCACTCCGGCCTGACGCACGATCCGCTGGCCGTGATGCGCGAGCTGGCCGCGACCGACGGTCTCACCCGCTTCGGCATCGTCGGCTATTCGCTCGGCGGCAACCTGACGCTCAAGCTCGCCGGCGAAGCCGGCGCCGATCCGGCGGTCGCGCCGTGGCTGCGCGGTGTGTGCGCGGTGTCGCCGACCATGGATCTGGCCCGCTGCGTCGACGCCCTCGAGCGCCGCGCCAACGCCGTCTATCAGTGGAACTTCATGCGCAACCTGAAGAGCCGCATGCGCCGCAAGGCGGCGGCGTGGCCGGGACGCTACGACACCGCGCCGCTGAAGGGGCTGCGGACGGTGCGCGGCTTCGACGACGCCTACACCGCGCCGCACCACGGCTTCGCCGGCGCCTCGGACTACTACCATCGCGCCAGCGCGCTGCGCGTCGTCGATCGGATCCGCGTGCCGGCGCTGATCGTCGCCTCGGACAACGATCCGTTCGTGCCGCACGAGCAGTTCGCGTCGCCGGAGGTGGCGGGCAACCCGCACGTCCAGGTGCTGATCACCGCGCGATGGCGGACACTGCGGCTTCTTCAGCGAGGCCGGCGCCGACTTCGACGGCTACTGGGCCGAGCGCACCGCGGTCGAGTTCCTGGCTGGCGTCGTCTAGATAACGAAGGGTCCGGAGGGAACGAGAAGTCAAAACTCACAGGAGCAACAGAGAAGCGGAGGACGGCCTCGCTATGCACCCGGCGGGTCGACGGGCGCGTCGGCCGGCGCCTGGCCGAGCAGACGCATCGAGCGCCTGGCCGAACTCGGGCCCCTTGCCCTCGTCCTCGTGCTTGAAATAGACGAAGACCTCGCGCCAGCGTGCCGCGCGCGCCTGGATCTCCGCCGCCCAGCGCTCGATGTCGGCCGGCTGGTAGCCCTCGTCGCGCAGGCGGAAGTAGCCGTAGTCGGCGGTCTCGACGATCGGCGTGGTCTTGTCGCCGGTGTCGGCGATGCACAGCGCGAGGTTGCGCGCCTTCAGGCGCTCGTAGACGGCGTCGTCGAGCCACGAGGCGTTGCGGAACTCGAAGGCCGCCGGCACCTTCGGCGGCAGCGTGTCCAGGAACGCGTCGAACACGTCCAGATTGCACTTCAGGTTGGGCGGCAGCTGGAACAGCAGCGTGGCGAGGCGCGGGCCCAGGCCGGAGGCCAGGTCGCAGAAGCCGCGCACCAGATCGCCGACGTCCTTCAGGCGCTTGTCGTGGGTGATCCGCTTCGGCGCCTTGAGCGTGAAGCGGAAGGTGTCCGGCGTCGCGGCCAGCCAGCCGTCCACCGCCTTGGCGGTCGGCATCCGGTAGAACGTGTAGTTGATCTCCACCGTCCGGAACCGGCTGGCGTAGTACGGCAGCATCTTCGACGCCGGCAGGTCGGCCGGGTAGAAGTGGCCCTTCCACTCCGGGTAGTTGTAGCCGGACGTCCCGATCCAGGTGCCCATGGGGCGCCAGTGTGCCCTGCCGCGCGTCCCGCTGTCCACGCGCGGCGCGGCACTGACCGGAACCGAACACCGGGCGCGCGCGGACAATCGGCGGTGGCGCCGGCCCGCGGCTATTTCCCGCCCTTTTCGCTGCGTCCGGCGGGCCCTGCCGCCGTGGCACGGCGTTTGGGTAGCACTCGCCCATGATCTGGACGCGACGCATCGGCGCGCTGCTGATCCTGGCCGCTGTCGCCGTCGCTCCGGCGCTCGCCTGGCGGGCCCGGATCATCGAGGCGCCGATCGCCGGCCGGCCGGCCGATCGCCGACGCCCGGCTGGCCGCCGCGAACGGTCGGACGGGAATTGGCGTCGAACTGGAGGTCATGCACCTCAGCATCGAGCTCGCCTGGTTCGAGTCGGTGCCGGTGTCGCCGGGACGACGGCTGGTGTTCTCCTGGCTGGCGGCCCCGTCCCGGGCCGAGTAGACTCGATCGACCGCCCTCCAGGGAGATAGCTACCGATGCTGTTCGGCAAGTCCAAGCCCGTCGCGCCGCCCGCCGCCACCGAGATGATGGACGGGCCGCTCATCCAGCTGCGCAACATCGAGAAGGGCTACCAGCACGGCCCGACCACCACCTTCGTGCTGCGCCGCGTCACGCTCGACATCAAGGCCGGCGAGTTCGTCTCGATCATGGGCCCGTCCGGCGCCGGCAAGTCGTCGCTGCTGCACATCCTCGGCATGCACGACACCTCGTGGACCGGCGAGTACTGGTTCAACGGCGCGCCCATCCACGCGCTGGCCAAGAAGGAGCGCGCCGAGGTGAACAAGAAGCACATCGGCTTCGTGTTCCAGAGCTACCACCTGCTCGACAACCTGACGGTCTACGAGAATCTCGACGTCCCGCTCTCCTACCGCAACATCCGCAAGCAGGAGCGCGACAGCATCGTCTGCGACGTCCTCGATCGCTTCCACATCGTCGGCAAGAAGGACCTCTACCCCAACCAGCTGTCGGGTGGCCAGCAGCAGCTGGTCGCGGTGGCCCGCGCCGTCGTCGCCGGGCCGAAGGTGATCCTCGCCGACGAACCGACCGGCAACCTGCACTCCGAGCAGGGCCGCGAGATCATGGAGCTGTTCAAGCGCCTGAACGGCGAAGGCACCACGATCATCCAGGTCACGCACTCCGAGGCGAACGCCTCCTACGGCGACCGCATCATCCGTCTGCGCGACGGATGGCTCGTCGACGAGTAGCGCCGAGCGTCGCGAGCCCGGCGGCGGCGGCGCCGCGCGCCCAGCGGCGGCGTCAGCCGCGAGCACAGCGCTGCCCGCCGGCCGCTGAGGGCGGCCGGCGACACAAGCAGAAGCTGGGACGTCGCGGCGGAGTCCTAGCCGGGCTTACCAGCGAGGCTCGCGGGAGCCGCGGCCGCCGCCGCCGCCACCGTAGTCGCCGCCCCCGCCGCCGCCAAAGCCACCGCCGCCCGCGTCCGAAGCCGCGACCGGCGCCGGCCGCGAATTCCGGCTTCGGCTTGGCCTCGTTGACGACGAGCGGACGCCCCTGCATCTCGTGCTCGTGGAATTGCGCGATCGCCTTTTCAGCTTCGGCGTCGTTGGCCATCTCGACGAACCCGAACCCGCGCGCCCGGCCCGTTGCCATGTCGCGCATGACCCGCACGTTCTCGACTGTCCCCACCTGCGAGAAGAGCGTCGTCAGATCCTGATCCGTCGTGCTGTACGGCAGATTCCCAACATAGAGCCTGCGACCCATAATCCGATAGTGTTCTGGCGTGGCAGCGCGAAGCTAGACTTGAGCCGCACACCCGCGCGCTCGGGTGGCGTGCCCAGTTCCAAACAGTCAAGCAGGGGGAGCTTGCTCAATGAACGGCGGGAGTATACCAGACGGGCGACGCGAGCCCGCACGGCACGGTCCGGCCGCCGGATCTGCCGTTCACCCCGGCTGAGCGACGCGTCGTCGACACCCTGCGCACGCCGTCGGCGGTGCAGGCGTGGCTCAATGCGCCTGCCCTACAACACCGAAAAAGGCGGCCCCACGCAGCGCAGCTTCCGCGGCGTGATCCGCCACGGCATGGCGCATTGCATGGAGGCCGCGCTCTCGGCGGCCACCATCCTCGAGCAGCGCGGCTTCCCGCCGCTGGTGATGAGCCTCGAGTCGATCGATCAGCTCGACCACGTGATCTTCGTCTACCGCGGCCGGCGCGGCTGGGGCTCGGTCGCCCGTTCGCGCGACCCGGGCCTGCACGGCCGCAAGCCGGTCTTCCGCCGGCTTCGCGACCTGGCGCTGAGCTATGTCGATCCCTATGTCGACCTGACCGGCGGGGTCCGCGGCTACGGCGTCGCCGATCTGCGGTCGTTGATGGGACGCTACGACTGGCGGCTGACGCCGAAGAACGTGTGGGCGGTGGAACAGGCGTTGATCGTGCTGCCGCATCGCGCGATCAGGACCGACCGCGTCCGCATCGAGCGCCTGCGGGACAAGTACCGCGCCTACCTGGCCGCGCACGGCGGCCGCAAGCCGATCTTCTACGACCGCGCCCGGTGGACGCCGATTCCCGCGGCGTTCGAATCACGCGCCTGACGGACCGGCGCCGACGCTGCCGCCGCCCTGCTTCCGCAGTCCGGCGGCTCAGTCCCAGTCGAAATCGCGCTTGGGGCGCGTGACGGGTTCCTCGCGCGCCTGGCGGAGCGCTTCCTCGAAGCGCTGCGACAGGGCGTCTCCGCGCGTGCGCTCGTTCAGCACCGAGTCCTGGAAGAGCGCCTCGCGCCGCTCGGCCTCGGCCCGCAGGATGCCCTGCGCGTCGTCGAGGGTCGCGCTTGTCGGAGCGCTCCGGCTCGACGTGCGACACCACGCGCTTCAAGTTGGTGTCGACGACGAGCGTCGCGTTGCAGCACGGGCACTCGACGGTCATCTCCGACTTCAGGCGAGCCATGTGCCGCATCCTACCCCTGCCGCCGACGCGGAGCGCCAGCGGCGACAGGATTAGCTGGACAATACGATATCCAGTGATATCACTTTGACATCTCGTCGCCGCCCGGCAACTGAGCCGGCCGCCCGAGGCAAGGAGGCCCGTCGTCATGATTCGGGAACAGGTCCGGCCAGCCATGAACGGTGCGCTGATGCTGCTCGTCGGTCTCGCCGGAATCGGCGCATCGGTCTGGCTCTTCGTCAACAGCGTCAAGCCACCCTTCGCGCCCGGCATCCTCGCCGCCATCGCCGGCGTCGTCCTGTCCTTCGTCATCCTCGCCGGGCTGAAGGTCGTCAACCCGAACGAAGCGCGCGTGCTGCAGCTGTTCGGCCGCTACAGCGGCACCATGAAGGACCCCGGGCTGCGCTGGGTGATGCCGCTGATGACGACGCAGCGCGTCTCGCTTGCGCATCCGCAACTTCGAGAGCTCGCGCCTCAAGGTCAACGACCTCGAAGGCAACCCGATCGAGATCGCGTCGGTCGTGGTGTGGCGCGTCGTCGACACGGCCGAGGCGCTGTTCGAGGTCGACGACTACAACAACTACGTGCACGTCCAGAGCGAGTCGGCGCTGCGCAACCTCGCCACCAGCTATCCCTACGACGCGCACGACGACCAGCACACCTCGCTGCGCGGCCACACGGCCGCGGTCGCCGATCACCTGCAAGCGCGAGATCCAGGATCGGCTGGCCAAGGCCGGCGTCGAGGTGCTCGAGGCGCGCATCAGCCACCTCGCCTACGCGCCGGAGATCGCCGCGGCGATGCTGCAGCGGCAGCAGGCCGGCGCGATCATCGCCGCCCGTCAGCGGATCGTCGAGGGCGCCGTCGGCATGGTGGAGATGGCGCTGGCGATGCTCTCCGAGAAGGGCGTCGTCGAGCTCGACGAGGAGCGCAAGGCGGCGATGGTCAGCAACCTGCTGGTCGTGCTGTGCGGCGAGCGCGGCGCGCAGCCGATCGTCAACACCGGGCACGATCTATCAGTAGCGGCGCGATGAGCGAGCGCAAGGCCTTCCTGCTGCGCATCGATCCGGAGGTGCTCGACGCGCTCCAGCGCTGGGCGAACGACGACCTGCGCTCGCTGAACGCGCAGATCGAGTTCGTGCTGCGCAAGGTGCTGAAGCAGGAAGGGCGGCTGGGCGCCGGCAAGTCCGGCAAGGACGCGGCGCGAAGGGCTGACGCCGGAACGCGCGCGCAGGGCGGCGACGGAGCCGACGGGCCGCGCGGCAGTCGCGTCGGCCTACGCTGCGCTTCGGCGACGGTTCGGCCGATGGATCGATGTCGGGCTCGGGCGGCGCGACGATCTGCGCCTCGGCCTCGCGGTAGATGCGCTCGGGCACCGGCTGGATGTCCCAGGCCAGGCCCGAGCCAGCCCATCACCGCGATGACGTAGTAGGTCGGATCGAACTCCCACCAGTAGAAGCCGTTGCGCGCCGAGCGCTGGTAGCGGTGGTGGTTGTTGTGCCAGCCCTCGCCCACCGCGAAGATCGCGGTCGACGACGTTGTTGCGCGACTGGTCCATCGTCTTGAACCGGCGCGAGCCGATCAGGTGATTGACCGTGTTGATGCAGAACGTCGCGTGCGCCAGCGTCATCGTCGGCAGCAGGAAGCCCCACGCCAGCCACTGCATGCCGCCGTACGAGATACATGCCGAGCGCCAGCGCCGCCGGCGGCGCCCAGTAGTGCTCGTTCAGGATCCGCAGCTCCGGGAACTTGCCGAAGTCACGGACGACCGGGTTGGTCGGCTCGATCTTGTTGTAGCGGACGTCGCTGGTGAACCAGCCGATGTGCGCGTAGTAGAGGCCGCTCGTGTGCGGGCTGTGCGGATCGCCGTCGCGGTCGGCGTACTTGTGGTGGGTGACGTGATGGCCGGCCCACCAGAGCGGCCCCTTCTGCATCGCCGACGTGCCGATCAGCGCCCAGACGAACTGGGTGAAGCGGCCCATCTTGAAGGCGCGATGGGCGAAGTAGCGGTGGAAGGTCAGCGTCAGGCCGATGGCCCGGACGAAGTGCATCACCGCCCACAGGCCGACCAGGTGCCAGCCGAAGGGGACGAAGAAGACCAGGAGAGCCGATATCTGGACCAGCCAGAAGACGGACACCGACACCCACGATCCCGCGGATCGTTCCGCGACCTGACCGATACTGCTCATCCTTCTTCTTCGAACTCTTCTTCCTCGGGAGGACCGAGGCGCGTCGAAGGCCGCATCGATTCGCGGTAATCGTAGAGCGGAAAGTCCTGGACGTGGAGCGTCAGGGGGCATCCCGCCGACTTCTGATCGACCACGATCGTGACGGGACTGCCCTCCACGCCCTCGCGGAAGGCGACGCGGCAGCCGCAGGCGAGCCGCGCATGTGTGAAGCCCTTCAACATCGTGGATCGATGATACACCAACGCCGCGGGCGGGCCGTGTCAGGCCCGGGTACGAGTATCGTCACGGCCGCCGGCACGTCAGAGCAGGGCCTTGATGTCGGCTTCGAAGCGATCCTTGGAGCGAAGGCCGAAGTAGCGGGTGCAGACGTTGCCGTCCCGGCCGATCACGACGGTGACCGGGATGCCGACCATCGGCCCGTAGGCTTCCTGGACGTCCTCGCGGCCCAGCCCGACCAGGACCGGGTAGTTCATCTTGTACTGGTCGACGAACGGCTTCAGTTCCTCGACCGGGTCGTCGACCGAGATGCCGAGGAACGCCAGGCCCTGCGGGCCGTAGCGCTGCTGGAGGTCGACGAACACGGGAATCTCGTACTTGCAGGGCCCGCACCAGGTGGCCCAGAAGTTGACGAAGATGACCTTGCCCTTGTAGTCGGCCAGCTTGACCTTCTTGCCGGTGTGGTCCGCCAGCTCGAAGTCGGGCGCCTTCTTGGTCTTGGCGTCGCAGACCTCGGAGCGCCGGTCGCGGTCGCCGTGCCGCGGGGCCGGCGCCGACCGGCTCCTCGGCGCGGGTGCCGATGAAGGGAATCGCCGCCAGTCCCAGCCCCACGGCAGCCGCTGCCGCCACCATCCACCGCCGATCGCTCATGACACTCCTCGGGACGCGGCGGGACGCCGCTCACCAGACACTACGCCCGGCGGGCGCCGCCGGTGACGGCCCGGACGATTATCCCCCGAACGGCCCGCAGCCGGCGGCTTCCCGCCCGCGTCGGGCCGGTGTCCTCCGCCGGCGTCGCTCGCCGGTCGGCAGCCGTGTCCACAGGAGGACATCCGCGAGGCGCGGCCCGGCGTAACCTGGACGATGCCGTGCTGCGCAGCGGGCATGCCTCTTGCGCTGGCCGTCGACGCATCCAGGTGTGTGCGATTGCGGGCTGGGCGGTGTCCCGGTAAGCTACGGACTGACCCGGCCAGCGTTCCGCGTTAGCCCGTCGCGTCATCTCACCTGCATCCTGCAGAGGTGTCCGTCTATGTTTCAGCTCTTCCGGCGCCGCCGCCCCATGCTGTCGGCCGCAGCCGTGGTGTTCGCCGTGCTGTACGCCACCGAACTCGCGGCCCAGACCGCGTTCGTGCCGTACTTCGGCAAGAACCGCATCCGCTACGACAACTTCCAGTGGCACATCTACACGACGGATCACTTCCAGATCTACTACTACCCTGAGCTCGAGCAGCACCTCGAGCGGGTCGCCGGCTACGCCGAGAGCGCCTACCAGCACGTCAGCACCGAGCTGAAGCACGACCTCGGCGCCAAGGTGCCGCTGGTGCTGTTCAAGACGCAGGCGGAGTTCCAGCAGCAGAACGTCATCCCGTCGGAGATCCCCGAGGGCGTCGCCGCCTTCGCCGAGCCGACCCGGGATCGGATGGTGCTGCCGATCGACGAGCCGCCCGATCAGCTCTACCGGCTGATCACCCACGAGCTCACCCACATCTTCGAGTTCGACATCATCCCGCGCGGCCTGGTGCAGCGCGGCATCCCGCTGTGGGTCGACGAGGGCCTGGCCGACTACATGGCCGGCGTGTGGAACCCGATCGACCTGATGATGGTGCGCGACGTCGCGGTCGCCGACATCGTCCCGAAGATGACCGAGTTCGAGGGCTACGGCGGCGTCGGCCAGCCCCCGCCTCGTCTACAACCTCGGGCACGCCTGCTTCGAGTTCATCGAGTCGAAGTGGGGCAAGGAAGGCGTCCGGCAGTACATCTTCTCGCTGCGCAAGACGGTCATCGGCGGCGGCACCACGCCGTTCGAGGAAGCCTTCCGCATCAAGGCCGACGAGTTCGACCAGCAGTTCGAGAAGTACCTGAAGGATCGCTTCAAGATGTTCCGCGACCGCGAGCGGCCGGTCGACTACGGCCGCAACCTGGCCCCGGACGCCCGCAAGACGAAGTTCACCGCGCCTGCTACTCGATCGAGCCGTCGCCGTCCGGCGACCTGTTCGCCGGCGTCTCCGGCAACCGCAAGGACCAGGAGATGGACATCGTCCTCATCTCCGCCAAGGACGGCCAGGTGCATCCGCAACCTGACGCCCGGCTTCGACAAGGACCGCGGCTTCGAGTACATCGCCGTGCCCGGCGCGCGGTGGAACACCGTGCCGTGGATGAGCTGGTCGCCGGTCGGCGACCGCCTCGCCTACTTCGCCCGCACCGAGAAGCAGCGCTCGCTGATCGTCCAGAACGTCGTCACCGACAAGACCGAGGTGCGCGTCGAGCTGAAGGCGGTCGACGTGCCGGAGTCGCCCGACTGGTCGCCGGACGGCAAGTCGATCTACTTCTCGGCGCTGAAGAACGGCATCGGCGACATCTGGTCGATCGATCCCGAGACCAAGGAGCTGACCAACCTGACCCAGGACGACTTCGCCGACTACTCGCCGACCGCGTCGCCGGACGGCAAGTCGGTGGTCTACCTGGCCCGCGTCAGCGGCAACAACAAGATCTTCCAGCTCGACCTCGCGACCCGCGCCAAGACGCAGCTGACGTTCGGCACGCACGACGACGCCGACGCCGCAGTATCTCGACAACGACACGCTGGTGTTCTCGTCGACGGCGATCGATCCGGCCCGGCCGGTGACGCCGGAGGAAGCGCGCAACGGCAACATCTACAACCTGTGGACGCTGAGCCTGAAGACCGGCGAGCTGAAGCAGTACACCGACACGCTGACCGGCAACCTGTCGACCGTCGTGACCAAGGACGGCAACACCAACAAGGTCGCCTTCGTCACCTACTTCAAGGGCGAGTACGGCCTCCACACGCTGGTGCCCGAAGGACGCGAAGGCGACCGTGGCCTCGCGCGACTTCGGCGAGCCCGGTCCGATCATCGACTTCCAGGCGCCGCTGACGCACACGCTGGTGCAGGCCAACCAGAAGCGCAAGGGCGCCTTCGAGAAGATGTTCCTCGACGGCCGGCCGCCGCTGAACGTCGGCGTCACCAGCGGCGGCGACCTGTTCGGCGGCACGCAGGTGTCGTTCGCGGACGTGCTCGGCGACAAGCAGTTCAACTTCTACGTGGCGTCGGTGTCGCAGTTCCGCACCATCGCCGGCTCCTACCTGAACCTGTCACGGCGCCTCCAGTACGCCGTCCAGGGCTTCCAGCAGACGACGTTCTTCTACGGCAACGCCGACTACTACGCGCTCAGCCTGGGCCTGACGCCGTTCCTCGATCGCGACGACTCGATCGCCACGCGCACGATCACCGGCGGCACCCTGTTCGCCCCCTACCCGCTGAGCCGCTACTCGCGCATCGAGCTGTCCGGCGGCATCGTCCGCTTCAACGAGCAGTTCGACGATCCGACCGTCGAGCAGATCTCGCGCGACTACCAGACGCAGTACTACGGCGCGCCGCTGCTCCGCGAAGGCACCTCGGTGCCGCTCGGCGTGGCGCTTCGTGCACGAGGACACGGTGTTCCGCGAGTTCGGGCCGATCGCCGGCAGCACCGTGCGGCTCGCCTACGACGCGTCGCCGAAGGGCGGCGACCTGCTGTCCTACCAGACCGTCGACCTCGACGCCCGCAAGTACCTCCGCATCGGCACGTCCGGTCTGTTCGCGATGCGCGTGAAGGGCTTCAAGAGCTGGGGCGCCAACCCCGACTTCACCTACTTCGGCGGCAACTCGGAGATGCGCGGCTACGAGTACCTGTCGTTCATCGGCCAGCAGGGGTTCTTCGCCAACGCCGAGCTCCGCTTCCCGCTGATCGAAGCGATGCTGACGCCGGTCGGCGTGCTCGGCGGCATCCGCGGCACCATCTTCGGCAACATCGGCGGCGCCGGCTTCCCGCAGCAGAACTACAAGTTCTCGTCGAAGAGCACCATCACCGAGCGGCCGATCGCCGGCTTCGAGTACGGGCCCGACGGCGACGACGATCGTGCCCGTCTACGGCGATCCGCTGACGGTGTCCGGCTTCCGCCTGCAGGACGGCCGCGCCTCCTACGGCGTCGGCATCCAGAGCTTCCTGCTCGGCTTCCCGCTCCACGTCGACTACGTCTGGCGCACGACGTTCAACAAGCAGTGGGAAGACCTGGTCTTCGCGAACACCGGCGGCAGCGAAGAGTTCCGCAAGGGCAAGTTCCACTTCTGGATTGGCTACGACTTCTAGGAGCGCATCCTCTCAAGGAACGAAGGGCCAAGGGACCAAGCGACCAAGCCACCAATCTGGGGTGGCTCGCCATCGAGAGTCGCCTGGTTTCGGTCCCTTGGTTTCTTGGTCCCTTGGTTTCTTGGTCCCGTTGACCTGATACCCTCTCCGGCGTGACCGCTCCGCCGAAGACCCCCGCCGATTCGTTCTCCGTCATCACCCAGGTCGTCCTGCCCAACGATGCCAACCCGCTCGGGTTCATCCTCGGCGGGACGGTCATGCACCTGATCGACATCGCCGGCGCGATGTGCGCGAGCCGTCATTCGCGGACGCGCGTGATGACGGCGGCCGTCGACGGCCTGCAGTTCCTGCATCCGATCCCGATCGGCGACATCATCATCCTGGAGGCGCGGGCCACGTCCGCCTTCACCCGATCGCTCGAAGTCCAGGTCGATGTCTTCGGCGAGAGCACGCTGCAGGGGACGCGGCGGCGGACGTCGCGGGCCTACCTGACGTTCGTCGCCGTCGATGCGGACGGGCATCCGCTCGCGATGCCGCCGCTCTCGCTGGCGACGCCGGACGAACGGCGCATCGCCGCCGACGCGGGGGCGCGTCGGGCGGCGCGGCTGGCCGCGAAGCAGGCGCTCGCGGCCGAGGGGTAGGCCGCCCTACTTGTTGTAGTACTTCGCGTTGATGTCGATGTAGTCCTTCGACGCGTCCGGCACTTCGTCCATCGCGAAGATCGCCTCGACCGGGCAGGCCGGCACGCAGGCGCCGCAATCGATGCACTCGTCGGGATGGATGTAGAGCTGTTCGACGGTGGCGAACTCGGGCTCGTCCTTCCGCGGGTGGATGCAGTCGACCGGGCAGACGTCCACGCAGGCGCTGTCCTTGGTGCCGATGCACTTCTCGATGATCACGTAAGCCATTCCGATACTCCTTAAGACGGGTCGACGAGGGAAAGCGGGCCGCGGCCGGAGGGCGGCGCCAGGGTGCCGCCGAGCCGCAGCGAGATGAGGCGCGCCAGCTCGCCGACTTCGACGCGGCAGCCGCGCGTCAGCGTGTCGTCGGCGAGGTCGTGCGCGAACAGACCGACCCGGGCGACCTCGCGCCCGGCGTAGTCGATGACCGGCGCGCAGGTGCACGCCAGGTGCTGGCCGGCGCGATCCGGCACGCCGGCGGCCGCCCGCGGCGGCCCGAGCCGGCGAGGCTCGCCGGGCGCCACCGCGACGGCGCCGCGCGCTTCGAGCCGCAGGCAGCTGAGGCGACGCGCCGACTCGGCGTTGTAGTAGAGGGCGCAATGGCCGGGCATCGCCCGCCCATAGGTCGTGTGCATCGCGACGTCGTCCGGACCGGCGCTCCACACGTACGTCACTTCACCGTCGGCCGCCGTCGCCAGGAACGCGCGCCAGCCGGTGCGCAGCACCACCTCGCGCATCGCCGGATAGGCGTGCAGTCGGAGCTCCGATCGGCCGAGCAGGCGGACGCTCAGGTCCAGCATCTTCAGCGAGAGGCGGTAGCGGCTGGTGTCGTCGTCCTGCTGGACGTAGCCGCGACGCTTGAGCACGGCGAGCAGACGATGGACCGTGGCCGCGGGCTGGCCGAGCTGGCGCCGCAACTCGCTGATCGACAGGCCACGAGGCGCGTGGCTCAACGCCTCGCAGATCTCGAACGCCTTGTCGATCGACGTCGATGCCGCCGGCGACCCAGCGTTGGGCTGAGCCTCCTCGTTCCATTCTTCGGAACGCCGTTCCAGTTCCACACCGACGACTGTAGTCGCGCCTACCCGGTCGAACAAGGATGCAATCGGGTCGGATATGACCCGGCCATCCGGTCGCCGTCGCAGACCATGGTCGGGCCGCCTAGACGATCTTCATGCGGCCGGAGAAGCCTTCGTCGTACGCGTGGTAGTGCGTGATGGCTTCCTCGGGGTACTGCCAGCAGTAGTAGCCGTCGCCGTTGTCGAAGTCGACCAGCCACAGGCCCTTGGCTTCGACCTGCAGCTCCTTCAAGCGGCTCGCCCAGCGGCTGACGACGGAATCGAGCTGCTCGGTCAGGACTTCGTGCTTGGGGTGGGCCTCGCCGTGCTGGCGCAGTTCCCGCGACAGTTCCTCGGCCTCGCGGACGGCCTCCGCGGTCACGAGCTTGACGGAGGGCAGGAGCCGGCTGGCTTCGTCGAGAGAGAACTGGCGGCCGGAAGCGAGCGGAACGGTCATGTCGAGCTGATTATAATGAAACCCACGCCTATGATTGACATGCGGAGCCTCACGGCGCGGTCGTTCATCGGCGGCTGTGGCCTCTACCTCCTGCTGACGGCGTGCGGCTCGTGGGGCGGCTCCCCCACCGCGCCGCAGACCCCGCCGCCACCTTCCGGCCCCACGGTCACCATCACCAGCGCCGGCGTCACGCCGGCTGCCATCGAGATTCCGGTCGGCGGCCGCCTCACCGTCGTCAACAACGACGGGGTGTCGCACGACATGGGCTCGGATCCACATCCCGGCCACGAGGACTGCCCCGAGCTCAACCAGATCGGGATGCTGACGCCCGGGCAGAACCGGACCAGCGGCAACCTGGTCGAGGCCCGGATCTGCGGCATGCACGACCATCTGCGCCCGCTCGCGACGTCGCTGCACGTGCGGATCACCATCCGCTGAGCCCTCCACGGCCTCCATCGATCCCGCCGCCGCTCGAGCCGGCGTCGGGCCGTGCACTTTTGCCCGCTACCGTCCAGCTTTTACACGGCTCAGTCGCGGCCGGCGCCGAACGAAAACTGTAAGTCGAGCATCGAAATTCCGTCGCTGGCGCTGCACCGCAACTCGCGCAAACGCGAGCACTTGCCGGCTTTCATCATGGTTCCGTCGAGCTGGTCCGATATCTGCACAGCCGCGAACCGTGCCCCGATATACCGCTTCGCTCATCGCCTTGGGCGCACTGGCTGCGCTGTCCACCGGACGCGTGGCCGCTGCACCGGAATCGCCGCGACCGCCGGTCGCCGCGACCGCCGTCACGCCCGTCGGAGCCGACGCGCGCGCCGTCCACGATCAGCCGCCCGTCCGTGCCGCTGCGTTTCGAGCCGCTGGCGCCGTCCGGCGAACGGCACCCGCGTGTTCGTCGCCCGCTCGGCCGGGCTACGCCGTCCACGTCGGTCCGACGGGGGCGGAGGTCCACGCCGACCGACCGACCGGACGCCCCGGGCGCCACGCCGACGGATCCGATCGCCATGCGGTTCGACGGCGCGGTCGCCGGTCCACGCGAGGTCAGCCTCGAGGGCGCGGCGACACCGGTCCACTACCTGATCGGCGCCGACCGCGATCGCTGGCAGGTCGGCCTCGAGGCGCGCGCGCGCGTCCGCTTCCGCGACGTCTACCCCGGGATCGACGTCGCCTACTACGGCACGGACCGCGAGGTCGAATACGACATCCTGCTCGACGCCGGCGCCGACCCCGAGCAGGTCCGCCTGCGCCTCTCGGGCACCGGGCGCGTCGCCATCAACGCCGACGGCGACCTCGAGCTCGGCACGACGGCCGCCCCCGTCCGCGTCCGCGCGCCATTCGCCTATCAGCTGGAAGGCCAGGCGCGCAGTCCCGTCGCCAGCCGCTACCGGCTGCACGCCGACGGCACCGTCGGCTTCGCCCTCGGCCGCTTCGACCGCCGCAAGGCGCTGGTCATCGATCCCGATCCTGAGCTACTCGACGCTGCTGGGCGGCTCCGGCCTCGACGAAGCCGTCTCGGTGGCGGTCGACGCCGCTGGGCAACGTCTACCTCGCCGGCACGACCTCCTCGCCCGGCTTCCCGGGCGCGCCCGGATCGCCGAACGGCATCGACCTCTTCGTGACCAAGCTCGACGCCCGCGGCTCGACCGTGCTGTTCTCGACCTTCATCGGCGGCAATGGCGTCGACGAAGCGCGCGGCATGACCATCGACACGCTGGGCAACGTCTACGTCGTCGGCGTCGACGACGCTCGACCAACTTCCCGACCGTCAATCCGCGGCAGGCGGCCCTCGCCGGCGGCGCCGACGGCTTCCTGCTCCGCGTCTCGACGACGAACGGCAGCCTCGGCTTCTCGACCTACCTGGGCGGCAACGATGCCGACGAGGTGAACGCGGTCGCCGTCGACGCCGCCCGCAACATGTACATCGCCGGCACGACGCGCTCGGCGAACTTCCCGCAGTTGAACGAGATCCAGGCCTTCGGCGGCCGCCTGGACGGGTTCGTGGCGCGCTTCGCGGCGAGCGGCGACGCTGACCTACTCGACCTTCCACGGCGGCAACGGCGTCGACACGCTGGAAGGCATCGGCGTCGACGCCGCCGGCAACATCAACACGGTCGGCTCGACCAGTTCGACCAACCTGCCGGTCATGAACGCGCAGCGCCCGACCTCGGCCGGCCGCATCGACGCCTTCATGTCGCGCTTCGGTCCCACCGGCACGCTGCTCTTCTGCACCTACTACGGCGGATCGCGCAACGACGCCGGCCGGGCCATCGCGGTGCTGCCGTCCGGCTGGGCGTTCGTCGGCGGCAGCACGGCGTCGCCCGACTTCCCGGTCCTCGCGGCCATGCAGCCGACCTTCGGCGGCGAGCTGGACGCCTTCCTGCTGGCGATCTCGCCGACCGGCGGCGTCGCCTGGTCGACCTTCTACGGCGGCACGCGCAGCGAACGCGGCCGGGCGCTGGCGGTGAACGCCGCCGGCACGCTGGTCTTCGCCGGTCAGACCTTCTCGTCCGACATGCCGCTGCTCACGCCCGGCGCAGGCGCGCACCGGCGGCAACCGCGACACCTTCGTCGTCGAATTGAACGCGCCCTACACGGCGTTCACCTACGCCACCTACCTGGGCGGCAGCAACAACGACGAAGGCAGCGGCGTCGCCGCTCGATCGCTTCGGGCGCGTCTTCACGGCCGGCACGGCCTCGTATCCATCGCCGGGCACGCGTCGGCGCGTCGGACGCCTTCGTCTACGGCATCTCGAGCGCCGCGGCCGGCGACACCGACGGCGACGGCCTGCCCGACGACTGGGAAACGGACTTCGGCACCGACCCCAGCACCAACGACGCCGGCGCCGATCCCGACGGCGACGGCTTCACCAACGCGCAGGAATTCGCCAACCACACGCACCCGACCGGCTACTTCACGCGCTACCTGGCGGAAGGCTCGACCGGCGCCTTCTTCGACGATCGGATCGCCCTCTTCAATCCGGGCGACGACATCGCCACCGTCGTCCTGCGCTTCCAGCGCCAGACCGGCGCCGAGATCCAGCAGGTGCTGCCGATCGCCGCGCGCAGCCGCGCCACCGTCAACCCGGAGACGATCGTCGGGCTCGAGAACGCGGCGTTCTCGACGGTGATCGAGAGCAACCAGCAGGTGGTCGTCGATCGCACGATGACCTGGGACGGCACCGGCTTCGGCAGCCACGCCGAGACGTCGATCGAGCAGCCGTCGACGACGTGGTACCTCGCCGAGGGCTCGACCGCCGGCACCTTCGATCTCTACTACCTGCTGCAGAACCCGAACGCCAGCGCCGCCGCCGTGACCATCACCTACCTGCGCCCGACCGGGGCGCCGGTGACCAAGACCTACACGGTCGCCCCGCGGAGCCGCTTGACCGTCAGCGTCGACACCCAGACGGGCTACGTCGGCCGGCCGGTCGAACGAGCGCACGCTGCAGGCCACCGACGTCTCGGCGACGATCGTCTCGACCAACGGCGTGCCGATCCTGGTCGAGCGCGCGATGTACATGACCGTGAACGGGCGCGTCTTCGCCGCCGGTCACGACAGCGCCGGCGTCACCGCGCCGCAGACCAGCTGGTTCCTCGCCGAAGGCGTCGACCGGCAGCTTCTTCGACCTGTTCATCCTGCTGGCCAACCCGACGGCGACCGCGACGACGGTCGAGATCACCTACCTGCTCTCGGGCGGCACCACGATCGTCCGCCAGTACGGCCTGCCGGCGCAGAGCCGTCGCACCGTCTACGTCGACAGCCAGCCGGGCCTGGCCAACGTGGCGACGTCGGCGATCGTGCGCTCGCTGAACGCCGCCGTGCCGATCCTCGTCGAGCGCGCGATGTGGTGGCCGGACGGCAACTGGACGGAAGCGCACAACAGCGCCGGCGCCATCGTGACGTCACCGAAGTGGGCCCTGGCGGAAGCCGAAGTGGGCGGCGCCACGGCCAACCAGACGTTCGTGCTGATCGCCAACACCTCGGCCGTTCGCCGCGACGGCGCGGGTGCGGGCGTTCTTCGAGGATCAGGGCGAGCCGCTCGATCGCACCTACGCCATCCCGGCCAACAGCCGCTTCAACGTCGACTACAGCAACACCATCGCGCAGGGCCGCCGCTTCTCGGTCCTGGTCGAAGGCACCGGGCCGACGTCCGAGCCAGGAGCCGCAGCTGGTCGTCGAGCGCGCGATGTACTCGAACTCGGGCAACACGATCTGGGCCGCCGGCACCGACGCCCTCGGCACGCCGATCTTCCCGCCCGCCACGCTTCACGGTGACGCCGAACGGGTTGTTCCCGAAGGTCCTGGTCGTCGACGACGGCGCGCGCGTGACGATCGTCAACCGCGATCCCGATCAGGCCGACACCATCGACTGCGCGCCCGGCGGCCACGACATCTCCGACGATCCGCACCCGACGCACGGCGACAGCCCGGAGTTCGGCAGCGGGCGCCTGACGCTCAACCAGTCGCGGCAGACACAGAACCTCGTGACGCCGGGCGCCTTCGGCGTCCACGACCACTGCCACGGCTCGGACGCGCGCTTCAAGGCGCGCGTCGTCGTCCGCTTCACGCCGTAGCGTCGCACGCGCCAACACCGCCCCGGGCCGGGCGTCGGCCCGGCCTGCCTCACGAGGCCGCGCTCGTGCCGTAGCGCTTCGCCGCGCGCTCCTTGGCCCGGCGCGCCTCCTCTTCGCGGCTGCGGCTCGGCGCGTTGGTGACCAGCGCGTCGACCAGCTGGCGGGCCGATGCGGGCGACCTCGTCGACGGCGCGGTCGAAGGCCGCCTGGTTCGACTGCGACGGCTTGGTGAACCCGCTCACCTTGCGGACGAACTGCACCGCGGCGGCCCGCACCTCGGCGTCCGTCGCCGGCGGATCGAAGTTGAACAGCAGCTTGATGTTCCGGCACATCCGCCATACATAGCACGGCCCTCGCGGCCGCGGATGGTACGATGGCCGGTCATGCCGGAGCCGGTCATCCCGTCCGCCGAGCGCGCCGCCGGCGCCCCCAACGGCGCCGCCGCCGGTCCGGCGACCGACGCCGCCGTCGACATCGCCGCCACGTATGGGCGCCGCGCCACCCGAGCCGACGCCGAGGCCGCCGCACTCGGCCGCCGCTCGCGGCAGATCTCGTATCTCCGCCTGGGCGCGGCGGCACTCACGGCGCTCGGCGTCATCCTGTTCGCCAGCGGACGCGGCGGCGAGCTGGCGTCGCCGCTGCGCCGCGATCGGCCTCGGGCTCTTCATCGCGCTGGCCATCCGCCACGCCAGCGTCGAGCGCCGCCGCGAGCACGCCGCCGGCTACGCCGTCCTCAATCGCGAGGCGCTCGCCCGCCTCGAGCGCCGCTGGGACGCCCTGCCGGCCGCCGTGGACATCGGGCGCGTCCGACGACCACCCCTACGCGGCCGACCTGGACGTCTTCGGGCACGCCTCGATCGTCCAGCTGGCCGGGCCGGTGCACACGCCGACCGGCCGGCGGGCGCTGGCGTCCTGGCTGCTCGCGATCGATCGGACGTCGCTGGCCGACGTCCGCGACCGTCAGGCCGCGGTCGCCGAGCTGGCCCCGGCCCTCGATTTCCGCCAGGACCTGACGCTGGCGGCGCGGGCGACGCCGCACGACGCCGGCGCGCACGAGCTCGGCGCCTTCGTCGCCTGGGCCGAGGGCGACAGCTGGCTGCTGGCGCGGCCGTGGATTCCCGCCCTGGCCGTGGCGCTCGGCGGCGCGACGACGGTCGGCGCCTTCCTCTACTACGGCGAGTGGATCGGCGGGCCCTGGTTCGTCATCACCGCCACGCTGGGCTGGGCGCTGCGCGCGTGGGTGCAGACGCCGCTCGAGGCCACCAACGCCGGCGCCGGCGGCGAGCGGGCCCTGCGCGGCTGGTCGGCGCTGGTGCGCCACGTCAGCGGCCAGCGCTGGCAGAGCGCGGCGCTCCAGGCCGAACGGTCGGTGCTCGACGGCGGCCACGTCCGCGGCGCGTTGCGCACGCTGGAGACCGCCGTCGCCCTGGCCGACTTCCGGTTGTCCACGTGGCTCTACCTGCCGGTGCAGACGCTGACGCTGTGGGACCTGCACGTGTGGTGGGGGCTCGAGCGCTGGCGCGCGCGACACGGCCGGCAGGTGCGCGGCTGGCTGGAGGCGATCGGACGCATCGAGGCGCTGGCGGCGCTCGCCTCGCTCGCGCACGATCATCCGCGGTGGGCCTTTCCGACCCTGGTCGACTCGCCGGCGGCCGACGGCCTCCGCCTGGACGCCACCGCGCTCGGCCACGCCCTCCTGCCCGGGACGACGCGCGTCACCAACGACGTCGCGCTGGGACCGAAGGGCCGCTTCCTGCTGGTCACCGGCTCGAACATGTCGGGCAAGAGCACGCTGATGCGCGCCATCGGCGTCAACGTGGTGCTGGCGCACGCGGGCGCGCCGGTGTGCGCGGAGACGATGCGGCTGCCGCTCCTCGCGCTCCACACCAGCATGCGTGTCGCCGATTCGCTCGAGCGCGGCCTGTCGCTCTTCATGGCCTCGCTGGTGCGGCTCGAGCGGATCGTCCGCGCCGCGCGCGACGCGCCGCCGTCGCGGCCCGTCTGCTACCTGCTCGACGAAGTGCTGCAGGGCACCAACAGCGCCGAGCGTCGCGTGGCCGTCCGCACGATCGTCGATCACCTGCTGGCGTCGTGGGCCATCGGCGTGGTCACCACGCACGATCTCGACCTGGCGCGGGACCCGGCGTTCGCCGCCCACGCCGACAGCGTCCATCTGCAGGAGACGCTGACGCGGCGACGGGCGACGCCGTCACGATGACGTTCGACTACCGCCTCCGCCCGGGCCCCGCCACCGGCGGCAACGCGCTGCAGCTGCTCCGCCTGCTCGGCCTGCAGTGACCACCGCCCGCGGCCGCGCGCGGGAGTGCGGACGACCGATCAGTAGAGCGTGACGTTGTCGAGCTCGAGCCAACCGAGGCGGCCGGCGTCGCGCACCATCTCGAAGCGCACTTCGACGACGTCGCGCCCGGTCCAGGGCACGCGATCGCCGGCGCCGTTCTGACCGACCGACGCGAACGGCAGGTTGACCGGCGTCCACAGCGGCGAACCCGAGAAGTACGACTCGTGGTAGCGGCCGTCGGCGACGCCCTTCGTGACGAACACGACGCGGTAGCGGCCCTCGCCCCGCGCGTCGAAGCGCAGGCCGCGGAAGCGGCTCACGTCGACCGGACGATCGCCGGCATCCAGCTTGAGCGCGGCGCGGGCGAACGGCTCGCGGCCGGTCCCCATCCGCGCCGACAGCAGCAGCGCGTGATCGCGGAGGCCCTTCACGACACGGCCCATGACCAGCGTCGTGGCGGCGCCGCCTTCCCCGCTGCCTGACCCGACCCAGGCGGGCCCGACGGCACTCACCGTCGTCGCCGCGCTCGAAATCGTCGAGGAGTGCCTCGCGCAGGCGGGTGGACGCCGCCGCGGCAGGCGCCGCCGCGGTGGCCGGAGACGCGGGCGCGGGCGATGCAGCGGCGCGGCCGGCGGAGCAACCGCCGGCTCCGGAGCCGGCGACGCCGGAGTCGGCGACGCCGGTGCCGGCGACGCCGGTGTGCGGCGCAGCGTCGGCGCCGTGGTCGGCGAGTCGGGCGGGCCGCGTGCCGGGCGGCCGTCGATCGCCGTCGGCGCCGGCGGCGGCCTTGCGGTCCGGGCGCCACGGCGGGTGCGCGGAGGGGGCGGCGTCTTCGCCGGCGGCGGACGGCGGCGGCGCAACGGCCGACGTCGGCGGCGGGCTCGGTGCCGCCGCCGGCGACGGGCTGCGGCGCCGGCGCTGAGCAACGTCGCGCGATCGACCTCGACGCCACCGAGGAACACCTTGTCCACCGCCTGGAGCGCGTCGAGCGCCGCCGACGGATCGCCGCTGACCAGCACGAGATCGGCGCGCATGCTGGGCGCGAGCAGGCCGCGATCCGACTGCAGGCCGAGCGCCCAGGCGCCGCCGCCGGTCAGCGCGGTCACGGCGTCGAGCGGCGTCAACCCGGTCGCCGTGACGGCGGCCGACGTCGAGGGTGCCGTCGTCGCGGACGAGCGACGCCAGCGCCAGCCGGGCGTTCAGCGTGCGGGCGTGGGTCGTGTCGGCGCGCGGATCGCCGGCCAGCGACACCGCCAGCGTGCCGTGGCGGCGCTCGCGGACGGTCGGCGGCAGCGCCGCCGCGCGTCCCGGCCCTTCCGGCGGGACCGCCGACAAGAGCCGCGGCGCTGCCCCCTCGGTCGCCGATCCTGACGGCACCGTCGCGCCCTGCGGCACCGCGCGCCGTCGTCACGCCCGCCGGCCAGGGCGACACCCAGGCGCCGCCGGCCCGCGTCACTGGTGTCGACGAGGGACGCCCGCAGTTCGGTCTCGATGATGCCGGGCAGCACCGTCTTGCCGGTGCCGTCGATCGTCTGCGCGTCGGCGGGCACGGCGACCTGCCGGCCGACGGCGGTGATGCGGCCGCCGGCGAAGACGATGGTGCCGACGAACGGTTCGTTGCCGGACCCGTCGATGATGCGCGCGCCGGCGATGGCGATCGGCGGGCGTCCCTGCGCCTGCGGACGCGCCAGCAGCACTCCCGCGGCGAGGACGACGACCATCGCGCACTCCGAGCCCGCGCGCCACCCGGCTCAGCGGGCATCGGTCACTCATGCACGCGCCATTGTACGAGGCCACGGCCGCGAGTCACGCGTCCGATGCGTCGAGCTCGACCGTCGCCTCGTCCGTGGGCGGCCACGGATCGCCCCAGGCCGCGTCGCGCGCGGCGCGGTAGCGCGGGTCGCGGCGGGTGACGACGGCCTCGGCCAGGCCGCCCGGTGCGCACAGCGTCAGCCGCACGTGGCCGGTGTCCTTGCGTGGCCGACGCAGGACGCGCGCGCTCGGCTCGCGCGCGCAGCATCGCGGCGTCCCGCACCGCGACGACGTAGGCGAACTTCTCGTCCTCCCAGCCCAGCGCCGCGTGCTTCGACTGCCGATGGGCGCGGCTGCGCTCGAGCCGGACGGCGAAGTGGCACCAGTCGTCGCCGGTCATCGGGCAGGCGTCCGTCGTGCGGACACGGCGCGGCGATCGTGGCGCCGGCGGCGCGCAGGCGATCGCGGACGGCGCGGACCCGCGCGAAGCCGGCCGGCGTCCCCGGCTCGACGACGACGAGCGCGCCCGACGCGAGCGCCAGCGCGCGCTCCGTCGCCCGCGCGAGCCGATCCTCGGCCAGCTCGCCGATGGCGTAGGACAGCACCACGAGGTCCGCGGACGGCGCATCCGCCAGGCGCCAGGTCTCCGGGCCTCAGCTCGACGGCCGGCGAGGACCCGGCCCCGAAGCGTGCAGCCGCCCCGGCGTGGCCCCAGAGCCGCACGCCCAGCTGCAGGAGCGCCGGATCGCGGTCGAGGAGCGTCACCCGGCGGACGCTCGGGCCAGCGCGCCACGCGCCGGCCACAGCACCGTGCCGGGTCCGGCGCCGAGGTCGGTGATCGTCCGCGGCTCGACGCGGGTGTGCCGGGCGACCGCGTCGAACACCGCGTCGAGCGCCGCCGCCGTCGCCGGCAGCCGCACGGCCGCGTAGGCGAGGCGCTCGGCGTCGGTCAGCCGCCCGATCGGCCCCGCCACGTCGCTCTCGCGATAGCGGCGCGACAACGCCTCGACGGCGCGCGTCAGCTCCGCGCCGGGGACGGCGCCGTCACCGCCTCGTCGATGGCGGCCCGCAGCGCGCGATCGAATGACGCAGCCACGGCGCTACCGGCGCTGCCGCTGGATACGTGGCGAGCGCCCAGGTCATCGAGGCGAAGGCCAGGCGGCCCGGGTCGAGCGCCAGCGGATCGTGCCACTCGATCGCGGCCACGCCGTCGAGCAGGCGCGGCGCGGCGCCGGCGGCGAGCGTCGCGACGAAGATCGAGGTCGACCACGTGGTAGGTGACGCCGCGGTAGGCATAGGTGTTCGGCTGCGAGCCGAGGTAGCCGATGCCGTCGAGCTCGACGCCGATTTCCTCCCGGACCTCGCGGCGCAGCGCGATCTCCGGCGTCTCGCCCGCGTCGACGAAGCCGCCGACGAACGCGAGCCGGCCGAGGCCCGGCTCGTGGCCGCGGCGGATGAACAGCCCCTGCCCGTCGCCGCGGAGCAGGATCGCGGCCGCCGAGACGGCCGGGTTGAAGTAGTAGGCGAAGCCGCACGCCGCGCACGCGAGCGGACACGCGCCCGGTGTCGCCAGCGCCGCGCCGCAGCGGGGGCAGCAGTCGGAACATGCGCGCGCGGCTCGTCGGGGAGGACGACGGACTCGAACACGCGCGGATGGTACCGCACCTGAGGGGCCGGGCCGTACCCCATATAGAATGCCGGCTTACCGTACGGAGGTGACATGCGACACGCGACTGCGGGGGTCCGCTGGGGGTGGGTGGTGGCGGCCGGCCTCGGCCTGGCGACCGCCGGCCTCGAGGCTCAAACGATGACCACGCCCAAGACGATCGGTTCACTCATCACGTCGGATCCGCGCTTCGACACGCTGATCGCGCCGGACGCCACGCTCGACGTCCTCGCCGGCGGCTATGACTGGTCCGAGGGCCCGGTCTGGGTGCCGCGCGACGGCGGCTTCCTGCTCTGGTCGGACGTGCCGGCCAACGTCATCCACAAGTGGTCGCCGGGCCAGGCGGCGGCGCCGTTCATGAAGCCGTCCGGGTTCACCGGCGTCGGCAAGTACAGCAGCGAGCCCGGCAGCAACGGCCTGACGCTCGACAAGCAGGGCCGGCTGATCGCGGCCGAGCACGGCGACCGACGCGTCTCGCGCTTCGACTGGACGGGCGGCAAGCGCACCATCGCCGACAACTGGCAGGGCAAGCGCTTCAACAGCCCCAACGACGTCATCGTCAAGTCGAACGGCGACATCTACTTCACCGATCCGATCTACGGCCTGCCCGAGCGCGAGAAGGACAAGACGCCGCGAGACCGACTTCTGCGGCGTCTACCGCTGGTCAGCGAAGACCGGCGAGGTCACGCTCCTCACCAAGGAGCTGTCGCGGCCGAACGGCCTCGCCTTCTCGCCCGACGAGAAGCTGCTCTACGTGGCCAACTCCGATCCGGCCAAGGCGATCTGGATGGTCTATCCCGTGCAGGACGACGGCACGATCGGCGCCGGCAAGGTGTTCAAGGACGTGACGAGCATGGTCGGCAAGGAACATCCCGGCCTGCCCGACGGGCTCCGCGTCGACGCCAAGGGCAACCTGTTCGCGACCGGCCCCGGCGGCGTCCACGTCTACGCGCCCGACGGCACGCTGCTCGGCCGCATCGACACCGGCCAGGCGACCGCCAACTGCGCCTTCGGCGGCGACGGCAGCGACCTCTACATCACCGCCGACATGTTCATCGTCCGGGTGAAGACGAAGACGAAAGGCGCGGGCTCTGAAGATTGCCACCTGGAACGTCAACGGGCTGCGGGCCCGTCAGGCGCAGCTCGAGGCGTGGCTGGCCGAGACGCAGCCCGACGTGCTGTGCCTGCAGGAGATCAAGGCGTCGAAGGCGCAGCTCGGCCTGCTGGCCGACATCGCGGGGTACCATTGCTACTGGCACGGCGACAAGGGCTACTCGGGCGTCGCGCTCCTCGTGTCGGAGCGGGTCGCGCCCGACTGCCCCGCCTACGTGGTGCCGCCGTTCGACTTCGAGCAGCGCATCGTCACGGCGCGCCTGCCGGAGCTGACCGTGGCCTCCGTCTACGTCCCGAACGGCGGCAAGGACTTCGAGGCCAAGACGCGCTTCCTCGGCGACCTCGAGGCGTTCGCGGCGAGCCATGCCCGCGACGGCCGGCCGCTCGTGATCTGCGGCGACCTGAACGTGGCCCGGACCGACGCCGACATCCATCCCAAGGAGCGCAAGCTGAACCAGATCGGCGCGCGCCCCGAGGAACGCGCGCTGTTCGAGCGCGTGCTGTCGCACGACCTGATCGACGTGCAGCGCACGCTGAATCCGGACGCCGCCGACCTCTTCACCTGGTGGCCGCCGTGGCGCGACCTGCGCAAGAAGAACGTCGGCTGGCGCATCGACTACGTGCTGGCCTCGTCGGCCCTGCACGCGCGCACGGCGAGCTGCATCGTCGAGCGCGAGGTCGGCACCAGCGATCACGCCCCGGTCACCTGGACGTTCACGTAGGACACCGCGCGTGTCCGCCTGGAGCTCACGATGCGCTTCGGCCCCCTGTTCGCTGTGTGCGTGCCTCGTCGTCACGGCGGCCTGCCGTGACACCGCGCCTCCGCCGATGACCGCGACCCCGCCGACCACGCCGCCGCCGTCGACCGCCACGGTCCGCGATCCGCACTCGGCGGCCCGGCCCGAGGAGGCGCGCGTCACGCACGTCGCGCTCGACCTGACGCGCCGACTTCACCGCCAAGACGCTGTCCGGCACCGCCACGCTCGACGCTGACGCGCACCGGCTCGGCGCCGACGCTCGTCCTCGACACGCGCGACCTGACGATCGTCAAGGTCACCGACGCCGCCGGCCACGCGCTGAGCCATGCGCTCGGCGCCAAGGACGCCATCCTCGGCCAGCCGCTCACCGTCACGCTGACGCCCGGACGTCACCAAGGTCGTCGTCGAGTACCGGACGTCGCCGCAGGCGGCGGCGCTGCAGTGGCTGTCGCCGGCGCAGACCGCCGGCAGGAAGCAGCCCTACCTGTTCTCGCAGGGCCAGGCGATCCTCACCCGCTCGTGGGTGCCGACGCAGGACAGCCCGGCGATCCGCCAGACCTACGAGGCCCGCATCACCGTGCCGGCGCCGCTGCTGGCGGTGATGAGCGCCGAGCGCCTCACGCCCGGACGGCGTGCAGCCTGCCGGACGGCCGGCGCCGCTTCGACTTCCGCCTGACGCACGCCGATGCCGCCCTACCTGATCGCGCTCGCCGTCGGCGACCTCGCGGTTCGCGCCGATCAGCGCGCGGACGGCGGTCGTCGCCGAGCCGTCGGTGGTCGATCGCGCCGCCGCCGAGTTCGTCGATCTCGAGAAGATGGTGGCGGCCGCGGAAGCGCTCTACGGTCCCTATCGCTGGGGTCGCTACGACGTGCTGGTGATGCCGCCGTCGTTCCCGTTCGGCGGCATGGAGAACCCGATGCTGACGTTCGCGACGCCGACGATCCTCGCCGGCGATCGATCGCTGACGTCGCTGATCGCGCACGAACTGGCCCACTCGTGGTCGGGCAACCTGGTCACCAACGCGACCTGGAACGACTTCTGGCTGAACGAAGGCTTCACCGTCTACTTCGAGCTGCGGATCATGGAGGCGCTCTACGGCCCCGAGCGCATGGCGATGCTCGAGGTGCTCGGCCGCCGCGAGCTGATCGACGAGATCGCCGGCCTCGGCGCCGGCTCGAAGGACACGCACCTGCGGCTCGACGCTCGCCGGCCGCAATCCCGACGACGGCATGACCGCGGTCGCCTACGACAAGGGCGCGGCGCTGCTGCGGCTGATCGAGTCGGTCGTCGGGCGCGCCAGGTTCGACGCCTGGCTGCGCTCCTGGTTCGGGCGCCGGGCCTTCACCTCGGCGACGACCGACGACTTCGTCGCCGACCTCCGCGCCAACCTGCTCGGCAACGACGCCGCGCTCGAGGAACGGATCAACCTGCCGGCCGTGGCTGGACGCGCCGGGCATCCCGCCCAACGCGACCCAGCCCACGGCGACCGCCTTCGACAAGGTGGACGCCGCCGTGAAGGGGTTCGCCGCCGGCACGCCGGCGTCACAGCTCGACACCAGGGACTGGGTCACCCAGCAGTGGCTGCGCTTCCTCGGCAGCCTGCCGGAACGGGTCACGGCGGCCCAGATCGCCGACCTCGATCGGGCGTTCGGGTTCTCGCAAGTCGGGCAACAGCGAGATCCTGTTCGCCTGGCTGCGGATCGCCATCCGCCACCGCTACGAGCCGGCCATGCCGGCCCTCGAGCACTTCCTGACCGGCGCAGGGACGCCGCAAGTTCCTGCGTCCGCTGTACGATGACCTCATGAAGACGTCGTGGGGCCCGGCCGTGGCGCGCCGCATCTACCAGCAGGCGCGGCCGACCTATCACGCGGTCTCCGTCGCCACGCTCGACACGATCGTGAAATGACCGACGGGGCACGACGGGGGAAGGTCAGCGCGGGGCTCCTCATGTACCGCGAGTGCGGCGCGCCTGCCGACGCGATCGAGGTGTTCCTCGTCCACCCCGGCGGGCCGTTCTTCCGCAATCGCGACGAAGGCGCCTGGACGATTCCGAAGGGCGGCATCGAAGCCGGCGAGTCGCCGCTCGCCGCCGCCGAGCGCGAGTTCCGCGAAGAGACCGGCTTCACGCCGGCCGGCCCCTACGTCGAGCTGACGCCGGTGCAGCAGCGCGGCGGCAAGACCGTGATGGCCTGGGCCTTCCGCGGCGACTGCGATCCGTTCAAGGTCAAGCCGAACACGTTCTCGATGGAGTGGCCGCGCGGCTCCGGCCGCCAGCGCGAGTTCCCCGAGATCGACTACGCCGCCTTCTTCACCCCCGACGACGCGCGCCGGAAGCTGAACCCGGCCCAGGTGGCCTTCGTCGACGAGCTCATGGCGCTCCTCACCCAGCGATGATCCCCCGCCCGCGCTCCGGGGCCTCGGCCCGCGTCGAGGCCGTCCAGGCCCCCGTCATCCCGATCGTCGCCGGCTGGATCCGCGAGACGCCCGGCACCATCTCGCTCGGCCAGGGCATCGTCTCCTACGGGCCGCCGCGCGAAGCGGTCGCCTCGCTGGCGACCTTCGGCGGCGAGCTGGCCGACCATCGCTACGGCCCGGTCGAAGGCCTGCCGCGGCTGGTGACGCGCCTCGAAGCGCAAGCTGCGCGAGGAGAACGGCATCGACGTGGCGCGCGGATCGCGCGTCGTGGTGACGGCCGGCGGCAACATGGCGTTCATCAACGCCGTGCTGGCGATCACCGATCCGGGCGACGAGATCATCCTGCCGGTGCCGTTCTACTTCAACCACGACATGGCGATCGTGCTGGCCGGCTGCCGCACGGTGCCCGTGCGCGACGCGGCCCGACTATCAGCTCGATCTCGACGCGCTGGCCGGCGCCATCACGCCGCGGACGCGGGCCATCGTCACCGTCTCGCCGAACAACCCGTCCGGCGCCGTCTATCCGGAGGCCGACCTGCGCGCGGTCAACGCGCTGTGCCGCGAGCACGGGATCTTCCACATCCACGACGAGGCCTACGAGTACTTCACCTACGACGAGCCGCACGTCTCGCCGGGCGCGTTCGCCGACGCGGCCGGGCACACGATCTCGATGTGGTCGCTGTCGAAGGCGTTCGGGTTCGCCAGCTGGCGCATCGGCTACATGACGATTCCCGGCGGCGCTGTTCGACGCGGTCAACAAGATCCAGGACACCAACCTGATCTGCCCGCCGGCCGTGTCGCAGCACGCGGCGCTCGCGGCGCTGGACGTCGGCCGGCCCTACACGCGACGGCTACCTGCGGGTGCTGGCGCAGGTGCGCGCGCTGGTCTACGCGCGCCTGGCGACGATCGGCGATCTGGTCGAGGCGCCGGACGCGCGCGGCGCGTTCTACGTGCTGCTGCGGGTGAAGACGGCGCTCGATCCCTACGTCCTCGCCGAACGCCTGATCCGCGAGCACAAGGTCGCGACGATCCCGGGCCCGGCCTTCGGCCTCACCAGCGGCTGCTCGCTGCGGATCTCCTACGGCGCCCTGGCGCCCGACACCGTGGCCGAGGGCATCGACCGCCTCGTCGCCGGCCTCGGCACGATCCTGCGCACGCCGGCATAGTGCGACCTCGAGCGCGAGGTCCGCAGGACCGGAGCGCCGAGTGAACGCGACCGTACCGCCGGCCCGTCACTCCCGGACATATGGTCGGGAGCATGCGTCGCTGGACTGCGTGCCGCGCTCGTCGCTCCGTCTATCTGCTGGCGTCGGTCGGCGCCGGCGTCGTGCTCGGCGAGTTCGCGCTGCAGCGCGGCCACCTGCCCGGCGGCGCGTGCGGACGCGCGACGCCGGGCCGACGCCGTGGCCGCGCGCGCACGGCGCCCGCCTCGAGCCGGTGCGCCTCGACGCCGCCGACGGCATCGCTGCTCGCCGGCTGGCTGTTCACGCGCGCGGAGCCCCGGCGCGCGCGGCACCGTGGTCGTGACGCACGGCTCCGGCGGCTCGCGCGATCACGCCACGCCCTACGCCGCCTTCCTGCTCGACGCCGGCTATGACGTCCTCGCGCCGGACGCGCGCGGCCACGGCGAGAGCGGCGGGCTCGCGCACCTACGGCGTCCGCGAGGCCGACGACCTGCGGCGCTGGGCGGCGTGGATCCGCCGCCGCGCGCCCGGCCGCTGCGTCTACGCGATGGGCTCGTCGATGGGCGGCGCGCACGTGCTGATGGCCGAGGCCGCCGCGCCGACGTTCTGCGCGATCGTCAGCGACTCGGCCTTCGCGACGTTCCTCGACGCCGGCCTCGATCGCGTGTCACGGCCGCTGGGCCTCGGCGACGCCGGGCGCTGGGTGGGCCGGCCCGGCCGCCTACGCCGGCGTGGGCTACGTCCGGCTCCGCTATCGGCGTCAACCTGCTCGACGCCGACCGGTCGCGGCGATCGCCCGCGATCCACGCGCCGCTGCTGCTGATCCACGGCGACGCCGACCGCAACACGCCGGCCGTATCACGCGCTGGCGCTGGCGCGCGGCCGCGCCGGCGGCCGATCGCTCTGGCTGGTCCCCGGCGCGACGCACACGGCCGCCTGGCGGGCCGCTCCGCGCGGAGTTCCCCCGGCGGATCGTGGCCTTCTTCCGCGACCGCAGGTAAGATCGGGGAACCATGATGATGATCCGCTCCGCTGCCGCCGCCGTCGTCTCCGCCGTGCGTCCTGATCGCCGGCGTCGGCGTCGCCGTCGTCAGCACGCAGAGCGGCAAGTCCGCCACCGCCGGCAAGCCGAGCGTGGCCGTCTTCAAGAGCCCGACCTGCGGCTGCTGCGCCAAGTGGAACGAGCACATGACCGCCGCCGGCTACGCCGTGAACTCGAGCGACCGCACCGACATGAACGCGATCAAGGACGAGCACCGCATCCCGTCCAACCTGCGCTCGTGCCACACGGCGCTGGTGTCGGGCTACGTCGTCGAAGGCCACGTGCCGGCGGACGTCGTGGCCAAGCTGCTGGCCGAGCGTCCCGCGGGCGTCGTCGGCATCGCCGTGCCGGGCATGCCCGCGGGCTCGCCGGGCATGGAATCACCCGACGGCTTCAAGACTCCCTACCAGGTGCTGGCGTTCACCAAGGACGGCCAGTCGCGCGTCTACGCGACCAAGTAGCGGCGCCCCGGTCGTCACCGCGCCGGCCGCGGCCGGCGGCCGCCGCCGGCCGGGCGAAACGGGCCAGCACCAGGTCGCGCCGCCGGCGCGCCTCGAGCAGGTCGGCGGTGCCCAGCGACTGACGCACGCGCTCCTGCCGCCAGCCGTCGTGGAGCAGCGTCACGGCCAGCCACCACAGGCGGCCGTTCCGCCACAGATGGTGGTTGGGGTTGGTTTCGGATGCCCGGCTGGGCGCGAGTTGGGTGGTCGGCATGATGTCTTCTCCTCTGCCGTGCGCCTCGCCCATCGGGCGCCGCGCACGCTGTTGAAGAAGACATCCGGAGGCCGGATCGCTCGCCGCTCGCTCCCACCCCTGCATACACGGGGGCAGAATCACGCGGACGGCTGGTGCCGTTCCGGTGGACATTGGGTTGTTCCGCCAACGCAGCGAAACCACATCTCCCTAGGGGCGGCGAACCGCCCGGAGAGAATGGCACCTTGGGATGTCCGCCCAGGTTGCCGGACCGCGCCTTTTCTCTGGCGGGTCGCTCCGGATGTCTAACGGCCTTCAGTCTAGCGAATCCGCCCCTCGCCGCGCAACGTGCGGAGTTCGTCATAGGTCAGCGGGCGCCAGTGGCCACCGGGCACGACGGTTCGGGCCGGATCGCGGACCGCCCGGCCATCGACCGTCACGCGACCGTCGACGATCAGCGCGCGCGCCTCGCTGCGCGAGGCCATCCCGAGCTTCGAGCGCCCGCTCCAGCGACACGGTGCCCGGCGGGCGGCGTGCGGACGCCGCGCCGCGCGGCTTCGGCGAACACCTTCCGACGGCGGTCAGCGGACGTCGAGAAGCGCCGCTTCGTGCGCGCGCAGCCATCGTCGCGACGCCTCGTGGCCCGGGCAGGCTCGGGCGACGAGGGCCCAGAAGCGCGCCGAGTGGTTCGGCTGGCGCAGGTGCATCAGCTCGTGGATCAGCACGTAGTCGCGGACCTCGTCGGGTGTCTGGATCAAGCGCCAGTTCAGCGAGATGCGCCCGCCGGTCGCGCACGAGCCCCAGCGCGCGCGCTGGTTGCGGACGGAGATGCGCGTCACGGTGAGATCGAACTGCGCCGCCAGCTCCAGCAACCGCGGCGGCAGCAGCCGCTTGGCGCGGGCCAGCATCCAGGCCGCGGCGACCGGCCGCAGGTCCTCGGCGTCGCGGGTCCGCGGCGTCACGATGAGCGCGTCGTCCTCGCGCGACGACGCCGGCCCGGCGCGCGGATCCGCGCCGCAGCGTGACCGGCCGTCCGCCGAGCAGCAGCTGGTGGCCGTCACGCCAGTCGCGCGGCGGCGCGACGCGCCCCTTCTCCGCCTGCCTCGCCCGCTGCCGCGCCACCCACTCGCGCTGCGCCTCGAGGAACGCCAGCGCCTCGCGCTTCGAGCCCCAGCGCGGGATGGTGACGCGCGGGGTGCCGTCCGGCAGGACGCGCAACACGTACTGCCGCGCCCGCGGATGCCGGATCAGCCGCGGCGCGAGCGGCGCCGGGATGATCGACGCGGCATCGCGCCCGGGCACCGGCGTCGACGCGGCATCGCGCCGAGGCCAGGCCCGACAGGGGCTCGGCCGAGCGCACGTGCAACGGCTCCGGCGCCGGCGGCGCTGGAGGCGGTGCATCGAAGATCAGCCGCAGCTGCGCCAGCAGGCCCTTCACGCCGGCTCCAGCGCCGCCGCCAGCAAGCGCATCGAGCAGCGCCTCGACATCGGCGTGGAGACGCAGCCGATCGCGATCCGCGGCGCGCAGGAAGCCTTCGCTCACGGCGGTGTCGAGGAAGGTGAGGAAGCCGCGCCAGTAGTCGCGCACCTCGAGCAGCGCGACGGGCTTGGCGTGCAGGCCGAGCTGGGCCCAGGTCAGGATCTCGCACACCTCGTCGAGCGTGCCCATGCCGCCGGGCAGGACCAGGAAGGCGTCGGCCAGCGACGCCATCAGCGCCTTGCGCTCGTGCATGCTGCCGACGATGCGCAGATCGGTGAGGCCCCGGTGCGCCAGCTCGCGATCGACCATCGACGCCGGGATGACGCCGGTGACGCGGCCGCCGTGCGCGAGCACGGCGTCGGCCACGACGCCCATCAGCCCGACGTGGGCCCCGCCATACACCAGCTCGCACCCGCGGCGCGCCAGCGCGCCGCCGAGCGCCGCCGCCGCCTCGGCATAGACCGGGACGCACCGGCGCGGGAGCCGCAGAACACCGCGATCCGAGGCATGGCCGAGTATACCGTTGCCCGGTTGCGGTCGTGCGCTCGCGCGTGGCCGGCGGCAAGCATAGAATCGGGGGATGGTCAGATACGTGTCCATCCTGCGCATCGCCGCCGTTGCCACCCTGGGCGCCGGCCTCGGTCTCGTCGCGTGCGGCGGCAGCAGCCCGACGCCGCCCCCGGCCGGAGGCGCCACCGCCGCCGACGCCAAGACGTTCGTCGAGAAGGCCGACGCCGAGCTCCTCGACCTCAGCCGCCGGCTGTCGCAGGCGCAGTGGGTGTCGTCGAACTTCATCACCGCCGACACCGAGGCGATCTCGGCCAACAGCTACCAGGCGTTCATCGCCGCGACGATGCGGATGGCCAAGGACGCCGCCCGGTTCGACGCGGTGCAGGTCGACGCCGACACCAAGCGGCGGCTCGAGCTGTTCAAGCTCGCCACCATCCCGCTGCCGGCGCCCTCCGAGCCGGCCAAGCAGGACGAGCTGACCAAGCTGGCCGCCGGCCTCGAGGCGGACTACGGCCGCGGCAAGTACTGCCCGGCCGGCAAGCCCTGCCAGGACATCAACGCGCTCAGCAAGACGATGGCGACGCAGCCGCAACGCCGCCGAGCTGCTCGAGGCCTGGAGCGGCTGGCACGCCATCGCCCCGCCGATGAAGCCGCGCTACGAGCGCTTCGTCGAGCTCGCCAACGAGGGCGCGAAGGAGCTCGGCTTCAAGGACCTCGGCGCGCTGTGGCGCTCCGGCTACGACATGCCGCCCGACGAGTTCGCGGCCGAGGTCGAGCGCCTGTGGACGCAGGTGAAGCCGCTCTACGACGCCCTGCACTGCTACGCGCGGCGGTCGCTCCGGAAGAAGTACGGCCAGGCGGTCGTGCCGGCCGACGGCCCGATCCCGGCGCACCTGCTCGGCAACATGTGGGCGCAGCAGTGGGGCAACGTCTACGACCTGATGGGCGTGCCGAGCCGCGGCGCCGGCTACGACCTGACCAAGCTGCTCGCGGCGAAGAAGACCGACGCCAAGGGCATGGTGAAGCTCGGCGATCGGCTTCTTCACCTCGCTCGGCTTCGAGCCGCTGCCGCAGACCTTCTGGGAGCGCTCGCTCTTCACCAAGCCGGCGCGACCGCGACGTGGTCTGCCACGCCAGCGCCTGGGACGTCGACCAGGACCAGGACCTGCGCATCAAGATGTGCATCGAGCCGACCGGCGAGGACTTCGTCACCATCCACCACGAGCTCGGGCACAACTTCTACCAGCGCGCCTATCGACGCTGCCGATCCTCTTCCGCAACAGCGCCAACGACGGCTTCCACGAGGCCATCGGCGACGCCATCGCGCTGTCGGTCACGCCCGACTACCTGGTCAAGGTCGGCCTCCTCGACCAGGTGCCCGGCCGCCGAGGGCGACCTCGAGTTCCTGATGCGGATGGCGCTCGACAAGGTCGCCTTCCTGCCGTTCGGCATCGTCGATCGACCAGTGGCGCTGGAAGGTGTTCTCGGGCGAGATCACGCCGGACACGTACAACGCGGCCTGGTGGGAGCTGCGCGCGCAAGTACCAGGGCGTCGGCGAGCCGGAGCCGCGGCCGGCCGACGCCTTCGACCCGGGCGCGAAGTACCACGTGCCGGCCAACACGCCCTACACGCGCTACTTCCTCGCCCACATCCTGCAGTTCCAGTTCCACCGCGCGCTGTGCCGCGAGGCCGGCTACACGGGCCCGCTGCACCGCTGCTCGATCTACGGCAACAAGGAGGTCGGGGCCAAGCTGGCGAAGATGCTCGAGATGGGCCAGAGCCGGCCGTGGCCGGAGGCGCTCGAGGCCCTGACCGGCGAGCGCAAGATGGACGCGACGGCGATGATCGACTACTTCGCGCCGCTCAAGGAGTGGCTGGACGCGCAGGCCGCCGCCGACAAGGCCGGCGCGCCGCCGGCGGTCACGCCGTAGCCCTCGGACACCGCCAGGACTCCCCCACCATGAGATCGCTGAGAACGCTCGTCGCCAGCCTCGCCGTCCTCTGCGCCGCGGCAGCGCACGCCCAGCCACCGGCCGCGCCGACGCGCCGCGGCCGCGCGGCCGAACATCGTCTTCATCATGACCGACGATCACGCGGCGCACGCGATCAGCGCCTACGGATCGAAGGTCAACCAGACGCCGCACCTCGATCGGCTGGCCAAGGAGGGCGCGCTCTTCACCAACGTGCTTCGCCACCAACTCGATCTGCACGCCGAGCCGGGCCACGATCCTCACCGGCCAGTACTCGCACCTGAACGGCGTCACGATGTTCAACCGCTTCGACAGCGCGCGGATGACCGTGGCGCGGCTGCTGCAGCAGGGCGGCTACTACACCGGCATGGTCGGCAAGTGGCACCTCGGCAGCGATCCGGTCGGCTTCGATCGCTGGGAGATCTTCCCCGGCCAGGGCGCCTACATCGATCCCGGTGCTCTACACCGCGACCGGCGAGAAGCAGTACACCGGACGGTACGCGACCGACGTCATCACCGACCTCGCGCTCGACTTCATCGCCACGCGGCCGACGGACAAGCCGTTCTTCCTGATGCTGCACCACAAGGCGCCGCACCGGCCGTGGACGCCGAACGCCGCGCACGGCGCCGAGTTCGCGGCGAAGACCATTCCCGAGCCGGCGACGATGTGGGACGACTACGCCGGCGCGCACCGACGCGCTCCGCGAGAACCAGCAGCGCCTCGCCGACCTGACCAGGACCGACCTCAAGCAGGACCCGCCGGCCGGCCTCACCGGCGACGCGCTGACCCGCTGGAAGTACCAGCGCTACATGCAGGACTACCTCGCCACCGTGCAGTCGGTCGACGACAACGTCGGCCGTGTGCTCGACGCGCTCGACAAGGCCGGCCTCGCGCCGCAACACCATCGTCATCTACACCAGCGACCAGGGCTTCTTCCTCGGCGATCACGGCCTGTTCGACAAGCGCTTCATGTACGAGGAATCGATCCGCATGCCGTTCCTCGTCCGCTGGCCGGCGGCGATCACGGCCGGGTACGCGCATCGACGCCATGGGCGCTGAACGTCGACTTCGCGCCGACGTTCCTCGACGCGGCCGGCCTGCCGCCGTCGCCGGACATGCAGGGCCGCAGCCTCGTGCCGGTGCTGCGCGGGCGGACGCCGCGCGACTGGCGGTCGTCGATGTACTACCGCTACTACCACGACCCCGGCGCACCACAACACCCGCGCCCACTACGGCGTGCGGACGAAGACGCACAAGCTGATCTACTTCTGGAAGAAGGATCAGTGGGAGCTCTACGACCTGGGCAAGGATCCGCAGGAGATGCACAACCTGTACGGGCAGCCGGCGCAGGCCGTCGCTCACGGCGCGCCTGAAGACGGAACTGGCGCGATTGAAGAGGAGGCGAAGGACGACGACCAGCTCGCCGACGTGCAGATTCCGCAGGGCGTCGACGGCAGCGTCCAGTCGCTGCGCGGGAAGTAGCGGCCCGCCGCGAGCGACCGCACGCGAGGGCTAGGCGGCCCGGCCGGGCACCCACTGGGCCAGCGCCGCGGCCAGGGCCGCCCGCTTGAGCGGCTTGGCGAGCGCCGCGTCCATCCCGGCCTGACGGCACAGCTTCCGGTCTTCGTCGAGGATGCTGGCCGTCAGCGCCAGAATCGGCAGGCGGGCGGTGGCGTCCGAGCCGCGCCCGCAGCTGCCGGGTCGCCTCGAAGCCATCCATCACCGGCATGTGGCAGTCCATCAGGACCAGGTCGTAGGTCCGCAGCCCGGCGCGCTCGACGGCCTCGGCGCCGTTGGCGGCCAGGTCGACCTCGCAGCCTTCCAGCTGCAGCATCCGCGTGGCGACGAGCTGGTTGACGGCGTTGTCCTCGACCAGCAGCACCACCGGGCGCCGCGCCCGGCGACTCTCCTGAACGTCGCCACCGGAGCCGGCGTGCGGCAACGCGTCGGCGGCGGTGGCGACGATGGCCGGGAGCGTCAGCGTGAAGGTCGAACCGACGCCGGGCTCGCTCTCGACCTCGACGTCGCCGCCCATGAGCGTCGCCAGCCGGCGCGAGATGGCCAGGCCCAGCCCGGTGCCGCCGAAACGCCGCGTCGTCGAGCTGTCCGCCTGGCTGAACTCGGTGAACAGCCGGGCGATGCCGGCCGCGTCGATGCCGATGCCGGAATCGCGCACCGCGAGGCGCAGCCGCGGTGGTCCGGCGGCATCCGCCTGCATCGTCGCCTCGATCCGGACGAAACCGCTGGCGGTGAACTTCAGCGCGTTGCCGACCAGGTTCAGCAGGATCTGGTGGACGCGGCGGCCGTCGCCGAGCAGGCGTCTCCGGTACGTCGGCGTCGGCCCAGGCCACCAGCTCGAGCCCCTTGTCGCTCGCCAGCGGGCGCAGCAGCGCGGCCACGTCGTCCATGGCCCGGCGTGGCGCGAAGGGCATGGCGTCGACGCCCATCCGGCCGGCCTCGAGCTTGGAGAGATCGAGGATGTCGTCGATGATGGCGAGCAGCGCCTCACCCGATCGGCGCGCGGTGTCGAGGTACTCGCGCTGTCCCGCCTCGAGCCGGGTCTGATCGAGCAGCGCCATCATCCCGATCACGCCGTTCATCGGCGTGCGGATCTCGTGGCTCATCGTCGCCAGGAAGCCGCTCTTGGCCGCCGTGGCCTCTTCCGCCTTGCGCCGGGCGTCCTGCAGCTGCCGCTGGATCCACGCCTCGCGCAGCGTGTCGTGCCGCAGCTGCGACGCCCAGAAGCTGCACACCGCCACCTGGAGCAGCGCGATGCCGAAATGGAAGAACAGCTTCCAGAAGCCGACCGGCCCTTCGAAGAAGTTCATCTCGACGCCGGCGTTCTCGAGGATCGCGAAGGCGATGTGCTGGCCGATGATCAGGAACGTGCCGAGCCAGGGCGCGCGCCAGTCCTGGTAGGCGATCAGCATCGTCGTGCCGGTGAAGAAGAAGAAGTGCATCTCCGGCAGGCCGTGCAGCTGGTAGATGTGCAGCGCGACGAACGCCTGCAGCGCGGTGCCGGCGACGCACCGCGTCACCAGCGTCCGCGGCGCCAGCCAGGCGGCGCCGAAGAACATCGCCAGGGTCAACGTCCCGACGGCGATGGCCATGGCCCACGTGTCGTAGAACGGCGCCAGGGCCAGGCCGACGAGGAAGTGCAACAGCAGGAACCAGCCGACGTAGCGATCGGCGTTGGCGTAGATGCGGTCCATCACCGCGTCGGCCCACGGACCGCGGTCCGCCAGATCGGCGGCGACGGTCGGCTCCGGCGCGTCGGCGATGGGGGCCGCCGTCACAGACCGGCTCCCGCGGCGGATCGGCGCGCCGGCAGCGGACAGCCGTAGGCGATGGCGGCCGCCGGCGTGATCGCGGGCGGACGGGCGCCGGCGACGACCGCCTCGAGCGCGAGCCGCGCGAACTCGGTCGCCGGCTCGCGGCAGTAGCGGGTCCGGTTGTAGTTGCCGACGAAGTAGACCCGGCCGGCGCCGTCGAGGATCGCCGCCTGCGGCGTCGCGTAGACGCCGAGCGCCTCCGCCAGCCGCCGGTCCGCGTCGACGTAGTGCGGCACGTCGAGCTGGAGGGCGCGGTAGGCCGCCTGCATCGCCGCCGGCTCCCCCTCGGCGAGCACCGCGACGACCGTCACCTCGGCGCCGAAGCGCGACGTCAGCGCGCGGACGTGATCGACGTTGAAGCGCGAGCACGGACACGAGGGATTGAAGAAGTGCAGGAGGACGGGCTGCCCGGGGCGCCCGGCGCGGAGGCGTTCCAGCGCGGCCGGGAGCGGGACGGCGGCGCCGACGGCCGGCCGGTGCCAGCCGGCGGGTGCGCGGCGTCGGACGGGCGTAGCGAAGGTCCTGTTCCCAGAACACCCAGGCGATCGCGCCGGCCACGACGGCGGCGAACCCGCCAGCGGCGACCGACCGCCACCAGGCGGGAATGCGCGAGCGGGCCGGAGGTGTCACAGGTCGACTCGGCGGCTCGCCGGGCAGAAGGAGCCTTGGCAGAGTATTCGGCGGCGCGGCCAGCACCGTGAATCGCGCCCCGGGAGGGCCGGAATACGCCAGAATACCGGCGTGTCGGCCTTCCTGCTGGCGTGCCTCGCCTCCGCGATCGTGGCCGGCTGGCCGCTGCCGGCGGCCCTGGGCCCGGTCGGCGCGGTCAGCCAGGACACCCGCAGCGCCCGCGCGGGCCTACGAGCAGGCGGTCGCCCTCGAGGCCGAGGGCAACCACGCCGCGGCGCTGTCGCTGCTCTGGTCGGCGGCCGGTGCGGCGCCCGGCGACGCGGACATCCAGGAGCGCCTGGGCGAAGCGCTGGAGCGGATTGGGGCCTTGGATGCCGCGGTGGACGCCTATCAGCGGGCGCTGGCGAGCCGTCCTGACTTCGACCGCGCCATGAATCAGCTCGTCGTCGCCCTGGCCCAGGCCGGCCGGGGCGCGGAGGCCGTCAGCCGGGCCGAAGCCTGGGCTGCCGCCAGGCCGTCGGATCCGGACCGGCTGTTCACGCTGGGGCTGGCGCAGTCGGAGCAGGACGTCGACGCGGCCCTGGTCACCCTGCGACGGGTCGTCGGGCAGCGCCCCGACCACGCCCTCGCCCACTACAACCTCGGGCTGCTGCTGAAACGGGTCGATCGGATCGACGACGCCATTGCCGCGGCGCGGCGGGCCGCGGCGCTCGACGGCCGGCCGGAGGCGCACGTGGCCCTGGCCAGCCTCTTCCAGCAGCAGGGCGACTTCGCCGCGGCCGTCGACCATCTCGAGACCGCGGTGGCGGCGGACCGCCGCGCCTTCGACGCCTGGATGATGCTGGCGTCGGTGCGCAAGGCCCGCGGCGACCTGCCGCGAGCCGGCCGAGGCGCTTCGCCGGGCCATCGCCCTGCGCCCCGGGGCGTGGGGCCCGCACGCGGCGCTGGCGCACGGTCCTCCGCCTCGCCGGCGACGACGCCGGCGCGCGCCGGGCATCCGACGACGGCGAGCGCCTGCGGACCCGCGAGCAGCGGGAACGGGCCGCCGTCGTCATGACGGCGGTCGGCGTCGCCCGCTTCGACGGCGACCACATCGAAGCGGCGCGGGAACGCTTCGCGGCGGCGATCGTGACCGACGACAGCTACGCGCCGGCGCACTATCACCTCGGCCGCGCCCTGCAGCGGCTGGGTCGCCTCGACGCCGCGCGTCAGGCCTTCGATCGCGCGCACCAGCTCAATCCCAGCCTCGTGTCCCCGCTGGCGGCCCGCTGACCCCTGAATCCGCTGTGTCGGCACCGCGCGAACGCACCCGCCGACCGGAAACGTTCACGCACGCAACAAATCGCGACTTTCGCGCTGTTTCGGATCTGGCCTTGTCACAGTCGTGCGAAGCAGGTATAACCACCGCGCTCGTTCATTGCTTTTTCGTCTATCGACGGCTGGCGCCCTGTCGCCTTTCGCCCGCCGTCGGTGCAAGCCGCTGGGAGGATAGATGCTGAGCGTACGCTCTCGTTTTCTGCCGCTCTGTGCGCTGATGCTGGCCATCGCGGCCCCCGCATCCGCGCAAGAGTTCCGCGCCACGGTCAAGGGTCAAGTCGCCGACACGAGCCAGTCGGCGCTGCCAGGCGCCACGGTCACGGTGCAGAACCAGGACACCAACGAAGTCGCCACCGCGACCACCAACGACCAGGGCGCCTACACGATCCCCTTCCTGCGCCCGGGCCTCTACAACCTCACCGTCGAGCTCGCCGGCTTCCAGAAGGGCAGCCGCACGAACATGCGGCTCGAAGTCGGTCAGGTCGCGACGATCAACATGGAGCTCCCGGTCGGTGCCCTCACCGAGACGGTGAACGTCACCTCCGAGGCGCCGCTGCTCGAGACCAGCCGGGCGGATCGCGGCACGGTCATCGACAGCGCGCGCATCGCCGAGCTGCCGCTGCAGTCGCGCAGCCCGATGGCGCTCGCCGTGCTCGTCGCCGGCGTCAACTACAACGCCCAGGCGATCTACCTGCGCCCGTTCGACAACGGCGCGCTCGCCGACTGGTCGATGAACGGCGGCCAGAACCGCAACAACGAGTTCCTGCTCGACGGCGTCCCCAACAACGCCAACCAGGGCGGCAACAACATCGCCTACGTGCCGCCGGCCGAAGCGGTGCAGGAGTTCAAGGTCGCGACCAACTCCTACGACGCGCAGTACGGCCGCACCGCCGGCGGCGTCGTCAACATGTCGCTGAAGTCGGGCACCAACACCTTCCACGGCGTCGCCTATGAGTTCCTGCGCCGCAAGTGCCCTCGACGCCAACTCGTTCCTGCTGAACGCCCGCAACGCCCCCAAGACCGACCACTACCTCGATCAGTACGGCGGCATCCTCGACGGTCCGATCATCAAGAACAAGACGTTCTTCATGTTCACCGGCGAGAAGTACCGCGAGGGCACGCCGGCGCCGCTGTTCAGCACGGTGCCGACCGATGCCATGAAGCTCGGCGACTTCAGCGGCCTGGTCGACGCCCAGGGCCGCCAGATCACCATCTACGACCCGCGCACCGGCCGCGACGTCAACGGCGTCTGGACGCGCGATCCGTTCCCGGGCAACCGCATCCCGGCCGACCGCATCAACCCCGCCGCCCGCGCGATCATGCAGGTACTACCCGTCGCCGAACGGCGTCACCGCCGGCGTCGCCCCGTGGCAGCAGAACCTGCACTACGCCGAGCACATCAACAAGGACCTGTTCTGGAACTGGGTCGGCAAGGTCGACCACAACTTCAGCCAGAACGACCGCACCTACTTCCGCTGGGCCGAGAACGAGCGCAACGAAGTGCGCAACACGCACCGCCATCCGCACCGGCCCGGCCCAGGACGGCCAGCTGCCGCTGATCCGCGCCAACCGCGCCGTCGTCGGCGACTGGGTGCACGTCTTCGGCGGCGGCACCGTGTTCAACGTCCGCGGCGGCTACACCTACTTCCTCGAGTGGAGCCAGTCCGATTCGAGCTTCGGCTTCGATTCGACCGAGTTCGGCTGGCCGCAGAGCCTCGTCTCGCAGTTCCCGAGCCAGGGCTCGGCGGCATGTTCCCGCGCATCGAGATGTCCGACTTCGTCAGCGCTGTCGCGCGGCACCGGGCCGAACACCAACAAGAACTGGTCGCTCCAGCCGAACATCTCGCTGACGCGCGGCAAGCACAACATCCGCAGCGGCCTCGACATGCGCTGGACCAACGTCTACAACGACAACTACGGCAACGCCGGCGGCTTCCTCAATTCAACCAGCAGTTCACCCGCAGCACCCTCAACAGCACCAACGTGCTCGAAGGCAACTCCTTCGCGTCGTTCCTGCTCGGCGCGCCCGCGAACGGCGAAGTCCCGGTCAACGCCTTCACCCACTACCAGTGGTTCTTCATCGCGCCGTGGATCCAGGACGACTGGCGCGTCAGCGACAAGCTGACCGTCAACCTCGGCTTCCGCTGGGATGGCAACGGCTCCGTCCGCGAAGAGGACAACCGGCTGAACTACGCCTTCGATCCGACGATCGTCAACCCGGTGTCGGCGCGGGTCGGCCATGCCGGTGCGTCGGCGGCCTCCGCTTCGTCGGCGTCGACGGCGCGCCCGGACGCGCCGTGGAAGTTCGACAAGAACAACTTCCAGCTGCGCGCCGGCATCGCCTATTCGATCAACGAGAAGACGGTGATGCGCGGCGGCTACGGGAAGTACTACCTCAACCCGACCGCCCAGTCGTTCAGCAACGGGTTCAGCCTGGCGACGCCCCTGATCGCGTCGAACGACGACAACCGCACGCCGACCTACGCGCTCGGCAACCCGTTCCCGAACGGGGTCCAGACGCCCCCGGGCAGCTCGCTCGGGCCGCGGACGTTCCTCGGACGCAACCCCGGCTTCTCGAACCCGGACTTCGTCGTGCCGAACGTGCACCAGTTCTCGGCTGGCGTGCAGCGCGAACTGCCGTGGGGCGTCGCCCTCGAGGTGAGCTACGTCGGCAGCCGCACCTACGAGATGCAGTCGGCGTGGAACGGCTTCAACGAACCGTCGGCCGACTTCCAGCGTCAGTGCGATCCGACGCTCGGCGGCAGCCGCGCGTTCTGCGACCAGCTGCTGCCCAACCCGTTCTTCCGGGTGGCCGGGTTCGAGGGCACGAACCGATTCACCAGCCCGACGCTGTCGCGGTTCGAGCTGGCGCGTCCGTTCCCGGCGTTCTCGGGCTGCGCGCCGGGATCGGCCGTCGCTGCAGTCGGGCAACTGCATGAACATGACCGAGCGCAACGACGGCACGCATGGTCTACGACTCGGCGCAGTTCGTCGCCAACAAGCGCTTCACCAAGGGCGTCACGATCAACGCGACCTACACCTACGTCCCGCGGTGGAACGAGACGGGCACCGACAACGGCGGCCAGGCGTTCATCGACGCCGTGTCGATGACCCCGGTGGACGGTCCCTACTACTCGCACCGCAAGCACCGCATCACCGCCTCGGGCGTGTGGGAGATGCCGTGGCTGCGCAACCGGACCGACCTGCTCGGCCGGCTCGCCGGCGGCTGGTCGATTGCGCCGATGTTCATCTACCAGTCCGGACAGCCCTGGGACATGCCGGACAACGTCGACCTCGCCGTCGATCCGTCGCGGATCGGCGCTGACGCCCGAGAAGAACGGCCAGTTCATCTACGGCGTCCAGCCGTGCGTGGGGCAGCGGCAGGCGAACGGCACCTACTCGCTGATCTCGCTTCTCGACAGGCCTACGGCTGCACCGAGCCGTTCTTCCTGATCCGCGAGCCGTATCAGCGCCGCACCGCGCAGCGGCGCTACGACGAGTTCCGGCGCCCGGGCATGTGGCAGGTGGACCTGAACTTCGCCAAGACCACGCACATCACCAACCGGGTGCGCCTGCAGGTTCGCGTCGAGGCGTTCAACATCTTCAACAGCCCGATGTACGACGAGCGCCAGTACGAGCGGAACACCGGCTCGGCCGACTTCGGTCGCATCAATCGCAATTCGACCGGCCAGAACAACTTCCAGCGGTTCCTGCAGCTCGGCTTCCGCCTGGTGTTCTAGTCCGCCGGGCCGCGGCTGCCGGGCGAGGCAGCCGCGGTCCAAGTTCTGATACGGTCGGGGTCTCATCGTGATGCCCCGACCGCTCGCCTTCCTTCCCGCCGCTCTCGTCGCCGCCGCACTCCTCGGCGCGACGGTCTCCGCCGCACCGCAACCCCAGCCCGCACCGTCGGCCGTCCGCGTCGCCTGGCGCGACGTGGCGCCGGTCCGGCGCCGCGCTCGAGTCGCGGCGGTATCTCCGAAGCGGCCTTCGACGCCTACGTCGCGCGCACCAGCGCCGACAACGCCCGGCGCGTCCGCGAAGGCGATCTCGATCACCTGGTCCACTACCTGCTGCAGTCGACGCGGATCACCGCGGCGCCGCGCGATCGAGCCGGCGCTGAGCGCGCGGACGCTGGTCGAGAGCCTCGCCCCGCTCCGGCGCGCCGCCTTCCTGCGACGCGACGAACGGGCGGACCCGCCCGTCCCGAAGGACGTGGCCGCGCGCATCGACGCGCTGCTGCGGGCCGTCGCCGACCCCCGCGCCGATGCGCGGCTGATCTACTTCGGCGCGCTGCTCGACGCCGCCTTTCCCGATCCCCGCGCCCGCGCCACCGGCGTCGCGGCCGAGTACCTGCGGGTGATGGCCTTCGACTACCAGAAGGAGTTCGTCGCGCAGCAGGACGCCTCCCCCGCCGCCGCGGTCGCCGACCTCTATCGCCGGCGCGGCCTCAGCACCGACACCGCCGTCGAAGCCGGCTACGTCGTGCACCTCGGTCTCGGCGTGCTGAAGGGGCTCGAGCCGACTCGCCGGCTGCGGCGCGTGCTGATCGTCGGGCCCGGCCTCGACCTGGCGCCGCGGACCGCCCTGGACGAGCGGGCCGCGCCCGAGAGCTACCAGCCGTGGGCCGTGATCGACGCCGTCGTGGCGCTGGGGCTGGCCGACCGCGGCGAGCTCGACGTCGTCGCGGCGGACATCAACCCGCGCGTGGTCGGCCACCTGCGGCGGGCCCGCGAGCATCCGCCGCTGCTGCGGGTGGCCACGCAGCCTGCAGCGAAGGCCGGGGCCTGACCCTGGCGCCCGACTTCGTCGACTACGTCGATCGCTTCGGCGCGGCGCTGGCCGAGCTGCCGCCAGGACCGGCGCGCCGCCTGGCGGATGGCGGCCGCGGCAAGACGGTGTCGGTCTCGGCGCCGGCCGCGCGGGCGCTGCAGGCCGGTGCCGCTCGACATCGTCACCGAGCGGCTGCCCGGCGAGCGCTTCGACCTCGTCATCGCGACCAACATCCTGCCGTATTTCGACGATCGCGCAGCTGGCGATCGCGCTGGCGAACATCACCGCGATGCTGCTGCCGGGCGGCGCCTTCCTGCACAACGAACAGCGGCCGGCCCTGGGCGAGCTTCACCACCGCGCTCGGCCTGCCGCTGCAGCAGTCGCGCCACGCCGTGATCGCGACGGTCAGCGGCGCCAAGGCGCCGCTCTACGACAGCGTGTTCCTGCACGTCCGCAGCCTCGGCCCGCGCTGAGGCCCACGGACGGCCGCGCGAACGCCTGTTCAGCGCGGCCGGCCGGCCATCGTGGCCGAGATAGCGGCGCGAGATCGGCGACCAGGTCACGTCCCCGATTGGCTCCGACGGCCTCGATTCGCGCAACGGCCAGCCGGGCCAGCTCGATGTCGGCGGCGCTGAGGACCACGGCGAGGCTGCGCAGATCGATCTCGTCCTGCAGTCGGTGGTCCGCCCGGGACAGCAGCTTCATCGCCACCAGATGCCCGGCCCGGGCGACCGGCACCACCACGCCCGGCAGGATCTCGAGTCGCTCGGCGGCCTCGCAGACCTCCTGCTCGACTCCCGATGACGCGAAGAGCAGGTCGAGCACGATGCCGGCCACGTGCGAACCAGGCGGCGTCAGCCGCACGGTCGCCAGACGTCCGAGCGCCACCTGCTCGAGTGTCGCGTCGAGGCCGTACCCCTGCGCCCGTAGATCGCTGATCAGGGCCTCCGCCGCGACGTCGTCGGCCACCGCGACCGCCACATCCACGTCACGCGTGAAGCGCGGCTCCGCCCGGATGGAAACGGCGAGCCCTCCCACGAGAGCCCACGGCAGCGCCGCGCAGCTCGAAGTCCTGGGCCGCGCGACGCAGCACCTCCAGCAGCGGCGACGACTCCGTGCGGGTCACGACGAGCGGGGAGGACCGTCACCCTCCCGGGCGCCGGGTCGATCGCGAAGCCACTCGCGGACAAGCTCCTCGAGCCGTCCCGGTGTGACGCCCGGATGAGCCCGACGTAGCGCCTCACGGCGGAAGCGCGACGCCCGTCTCGAAGAGATCGAGCGCGATGCGAAATCGCTCAGCCGCCTGGCTCGTCGCGTCCACAGCGATAGTCTACCGCCGGCCGATGGCGGCTGCGGTCGAACGACACCTGTCACGGCGATCAGCTCGCGCCGCAGATGCGCGACCGACAGCAGGCGGCCGCCGGCACCGTCGCGCAGGGCGGCGCGGGCCGCCAGCGCGACCGGGACGCCCACGCCGAAGGCATGCACCACGATCGACAGGCCGTCCCACAGCAGGTCGAAGGCCGGCATGCCGCCACCGCCGGCCGCCGACAGCGGCACGACGATGTAGTGCATCACGCCGAACACCGCCACGCCGTAGAGCGAGCCGAAGGTCCACGGGCGGCGCCACAGCGCCTCGGCGTAGCGGGCGCCGGTGTAGTAGACGACCGCCACCGTCAGGGCGATGAAGAAATGGAGGGCCAGGCCGAGTGCCGCCGTCGACGCGCCACCCGAGGTCGCCGCCTGGCGGCCGAGGAGCCCGGCCGCCACCGACTGGAAGATGCGGGTCGGATGGACGCCGGCCTTCAATGACCAGAACGTGCAGGCAAAGGCCATGTCGATGACGCCCGCCGCCAGGCCACCGGCGGCGACGGCGAGCGAGGTGGGGAATGGGCGCTGAGCGGCGGCAGGCATGACGGCTCCTTCCGGTCGAACCGGCGGGCGTAGGCCCGTCAGGGATAGTGACGCATGCTGGCCGCCGCGGCATGTCATCACCTATTCCCTGAGGGCCCTCAGCCTACGCAGCTCGAGCGAGCCGCTGGCGGCGATTTGACCAACGGCTCCCCACGGCTGACGAACTGCACAGCCGCCTCGGCTACGATGGATCCATGACCCGCCAGCGCTGGCGGAAGGCCGCGCTCATCGTCGGCGGCTGGACGCTCGTCGCGCTCTTCCTCTTCACCAAGAACCTCGCGGCGCGGTCGATGCGCCAGGATACGTCGCCATGGGTCGACATCCTGGTGGCGTGGCTGATCGGATCGTACGCGTCGGCCGCGCTGACCCCGGCCATCCTCTGGCTCGGCGACCGCTACCCCGTCGGCCGCGAGCGGTGGGCCGCACCGGTCGCCATCCACGTGGTCGGCAGCGCCGTGTTCGCGGTCTCGCAGCTCTGGCTCGAAGCGGTCGTCACCGCCTGGACCGGCATCGTGTCCTTCCCGGTGGCGCAGTCGGTCGGCACCTACTTCCCGGTGCTGCTCGCGCTCGGGTTCCACGGCGGGGTCCTCTGCTACTGGCTGATCATCGGCCTGCAGGCGCTGTGGCGGTTCCACGAGTCCTCGCGGCGCCACGAACGCGAGGCGCTGGAGCTGATGGCGCGTGCCTCGGCCCTCGAAACGCAGGTCGTGCAGGCACGCCTCGGCGCCTTGAAGATGCAGCTGCAGCCGCACTTCCTCTTCAACACGCTGAATGCCGTCGTGTCGCTGGTGCGGGCGCGGCGTGGCCGCGAGGCCGAGGACACGCTCGCCCACCTGAGCGACCTCCTGCGCTGGGTGCTCGACGACTCCGAGCATCAGGAGGTGGCGCTGGCGCGCGAGCTGGAATACGTGCGGCTCTACCTCGCGGTCGAGCGCGTCCGCTTCGCCGATCGGCTGCGCGTCGACATGCGGATCGCGCCCGACGCCCTCGACGCCGCCGTGCCGCACCTGTGCCTGCAGCCGATCGTCGAGAACGCGATCCGGCACGGCATCGAGGCGAGCGCGTCATCCGGCGCGCTGGTGATCGCCGCGCGTCGCGTCGGCGCGATGCTCGAACTGGTCGTCGAGGACGACGGTCCCGGCTTCCGCAGCCGTCGCGCCGCAGCCGGTCGGCATCGGCCTGGCCAATACGCGGCTGCGGCTGGCCGAGCTCTATGGCGACCGCGCCGCGCTGACCGCTGGCCAACGCCCTCGACGGCGGCGCGATCGTGACCCTGACCCTGCCCTTCCGCGAGTGGGAAGACCGAGCCGTTCCGGCGTCACCGGCGGCCGTGGCGCAGAGGGCGGCCGCCCTGTGAGCCGCCGCGCGATCCTCGACGCGCTCGTCGTCGACGACGAGCCCCTCGCCCGCTCCGGCCTGCGCCTGCTGCTCGAGGACGACGAGGACATCACCAGCGTCCGCGAAGTCGCCAGCGGACGGGACGCCATCGACGCCATGGCCGCCCGGCGGCCCGACCTCGTGCTGCTCGACGTGCAGATGCCCGGCATGAGCGGCTTCGACGTGGTCGACGCGGTCGGCGCCGCCTCGATGCCCGGCGTCGTCTTCGTCACCGCGCACGATCGCTACGCCGTCCGCGCCTTCGAGATCAACGCGATCGACTACCTGCTGAAGCCGGTCACCGCGTCGCGCTTCTCGGAAGCCATGGCCCGCGCCAAGGCGCGGCTGCAGGCGCAGGAGGCGCAGAGCGCGCAGCTGTCCAGCCTGCTGCGCACCGTCGCCGCACCGAACCAATACGTGACGCGCCTCGCCGCGCGGGACGGGGGCCGCACCACGCTGATCGACGTCGAGACCGTCGAGTGGATGAAGGCCGCCGAGAACTACGTCGAGCTGCACGTCGGCCGCGTCACGCATCTGGTCCACGTGCCGCTGACCACGCTGTGCGGCTGGCTGGATCCCAACCAGTTCATCCGGGTCCACCGCTCCATCGTGGTGGCGACGCGGATGATCCGGGACCTCGAGCCGTCCGGGCACGGCGAGTACGAGATCCGCCTGCTGTCGGGGCTCCAGCTGACGACGGGCCGGACGTATCATGCCCAGATCCGGAAGCTGACGCAGAACCCGCTCGGGCGCGGATAGCCCGCGCTCCGGCGGACGGACTACTCTTGACGAGGAGCCCCATGCCCGACCCGCTCGATCGCCGACGCTTCCTGAGCCTTGCCGGCGGTGCCATGGGCGCACTGTCCGCCGGGCACGCCGACGCCGGCCAGGCCACGCCCCCTCTCCGTCGGATCGAGCCGGGCTCGGAGGAGCTGACGCACTACCAGATCGGCCCGCACATCTGGCTCCGCTGGCACAACGAAGCGCTCCTCGGCTACCGCGCTCACCCGTCGCAGAAGTATCCCTACGTCTTCCCCGCCGCCGGGCCGGTGTCGGGACTGTCCCTGACGTCGGAGTCGTCGCTGCCCTGGCCGCACCATCGCTCGCTGTTCTTCGGGTGCGACCTCGTCAACGGCGGCAACTACTGGCAGAACGAGCTCGAACGCGGCCAGATCGTCTCGCGCGGGCCGCGCGTCGCCGAAGTCTCGACGACGTCGGCCGTCATCGTCGATGCCTGCGACTGGCGCCAGCCCGGCCAGCCGATCCAGATGACCGACGAGCGCCGCCTGACGGTATCGGTCCCGGGGCCGCGCCTGCGCATCCTCGACGTGGACATCACGTGGCGCGCCGTCGTCGACGTCACCATCCAGAAGAACAACCATGCGCTGTTCGCGCTGCGCGCGGCGCACGAGATCACGCCGTGGGGCGGCGGCCGGCTGGTGTCGAGCGAAGGCCAGGAAGGCGAGCAGCAGACGTTCGGCAAGCCGGCCCGGTGGTGCGCGTTCGTCGGCAAGCGGACGCAGGCCAGGGGCGAACCGGTGGAAGGCATCGCCCTGATGGACCATCCGCAGGGGCCGTGGGCGCCGTGCCCGTGGTTCACGCGGGACTACGGCTTCATCTCGCCGATGCCGTTCAACTGGATCGAGAAGCCCTGGCAGCTGGCCGCCGGGCAGGCGGTGCGCCTCCGGCATCGAGTCGTGCTGTTCGCGGGCGACCCGCAGGAGGCGGGTCTCGACAGGCTCTTTAAGGAGTGGGCGGGCGCGTAGCGCGACGCGGGCCGCCTCTCGGGCAGCGCGACGTCAGTTGTCCTTGATCGTCCTTGACGGGCTTGTCCTTCGCCGGCTTGTCCTTCGCCCGTTTGTCGTTCGCCGCCTTGTCGCTGCCGCGTTCGAGATCGAGGCGGGGCAGGCCGAAGCCCTCCAGGCCGCGCAGCTGGTCGAGATCGATGCTGCCGACGATGTTGACCACCGTGAAGCGGCGCGGTTCGGTGGCGAGGATGCCGAGCCCGCCGATGCGGTCGCCGTCGAGCCACAGGTAGACGTCGACGTCGGCGCGGTCCCGCTTGCTGCGGACGCCGGCCATCCGCGACCAGCCGGGCGCCGACAGCTGCCGGCGAATCATCTCGACGTCGGCCGGGCCGAAGGCGCCATCGGCGCCGAACTCGTAGCTCCGCACGTAGACGCCCTTGAGGCCGGTCAGCATCGCCTTGACGCTGGCCTCCTCCGCGTCCTTCTCGCCGATGAATCTGGCCGCCAGCGCCAGCAGGCCGGTGTCGAGCGACACGTCGACGGTGTCCGAGGCGGCCGCCGCCAGCTTCTCGAGCCCGGCCAACGGCATCCGCGGACCGGGAGTCTGCGCGGCCAGCCCGCCGCTCAGCACGGCCGACATGACCGGCACGAGCCAGACGGTGAGCGCAGCGGTCCACATCCCCTTGATTCTCATGACTCCTACTCCTGGCTCCGCTCGATGGCGCGGTGCACGACGTTCAACGTCTCGCCGGTCAGCCGCAACGCCTGCACGAGCTGGGCGTGTGCGGCCCGCGCCTGGGCGTCCTCGACGCGCGCCGTCTCGGCCCGGGCGTCCTCGGCGCGAGCGGCCTGCCACTGCACGGTCGCCGGCCATCAGCGCGACGGTGGCGGCGAGCGGCAGCAGCGCGCGCCAGACCATGGACCGTCCCCCGCGATGCGAGACGAGGCTCGGCCCGGTGGCCAGGCGATGCCGGCTGCTCGCCCTTGATGGCGGCGACGACGCGGCCGGCGAACGCCGGCCCCGGATCGTCCGCGTCCAGGGCGCGCGCGAGGGCGCGTTCGATATCCGTGACGTCTTCTGCCTGTCGTTCCATGACGATCTATCCCAGTCGCAGCCGGGCGCAGCGGATGCGCAGCACGGACAGCGATCGTTTCAGGTGGCTCTTCACCGTGTTGAGCGGCATGTCGAGCGTCTCGGCGATCTCGACCGGGCCGAGCTCGCGCTGATACCGCAGCACCACGACGGCGCGGGCGGCGGCGGGCAGGGCGGCGACCTGCGCCCGCAGCGACGAGGCCAGCAGCGGGTCGCGATCGGCCGCCGGCGGGTTCGTCGGCTCGGCCACGGCGTCGAGCGGCGTCACCGGCCGGCGCTTGCGCTCGCGCACGGCGTCGATGGCGCGATGGGTCACCACCCGGCGCAGCCAGCTTCCCAGGTGCGCGTCCGACTCGATGGTCGCCAGGTGGCGGTGCAGCTGCACGAAGACGTCCTGGGCCAGGTCCTCGGCCGCGGCGCGATCGTCGAGCATGCGGCAGGCGATCCCGAACACCAGGCGCTGATGGTGGCGCACCAGATCGGCGAAGGCGTCCAGGTCGCCGGCCCGGGCGCGGGCCAGGCGGCGATCCCGGGCGTCGGCGCCGGGGTCGGGCCTGGGACGGTCGAACGTGGCCGTCTCGGCCGCCGGGGTGGTTGCCCCCCGGGTCTGGGCCAGGGTCATGGTCGCCATCTGCCTGTCTATTACGCAAAGCCCCCCGGGAAGGGGTGCATGACGCCGGAAGACGGCCCGGGATGGGACGCCTGTCCGGGTTCGACGGGTCAGAGCCGCAAAAGGATGGCGGAGGCGGGACGGCCGGTGGCGGTGGCGACCGCCCGGGCATAGAGGCGGACCTGCCCCAGATAGGCGTCCAGCGACTCGGCGGGGTCGGCGTCGGTCTTGAAATCGATGACGACCCAGCCCGCCTCGGTCTCGAACGCGGCGTCGACGACGCCCTCGACGATCGCCCCGCCCGGCTCGGCGAGCGCGACCGGCACCTCGCGGCGGAGGCGCCCAGCCGACGCCGCCGCGCGCAGCGGCGCGAAGGCCGGATGGGCCAGTGCGGCGCTGACGAGGCGCGCCGCCGCCGCGGTCTCCGCCGGGTCCGCGGCGAGGACGCGCGCCTGCTGGGCGGCCACGGCGTCCACGGTGGCCGGCGAGGCGTCCAGCGGCACCAGCGCCAGCACCGCGTGCACCAGCGCCCCGAACCGCGGCCCGGTCTCCGCGATCCCGTCCGGCCGCGGGATCCGCTCGACCCGGACGGCGTCTCCCGGAGCGCTCTCCCGGACGCTCGCTCCCGGATGCGCTCTCCCGGATGCCCTCCCGGATCTTCCGGGGCCTGCGAAAACGTGGCAGATTCTGCCAGCTGGGCGGCGCGGGCGCGGACGGTCACGATGCGGTGCGAGGGACGACTGCCCCGCTCGACGGCGCCTTCGCGCGACACCCGCCAGGCGTGGAACGCCTCGAGCCCGGCATCGACGACGCCGGGCGCGGCGTCCTTGGCGATCAGCTCCTCGCGGCGCAGGCCGAAGGTCGGCTGCACGATCGAGCTGCGAGCGCGCCAGGATCCCACCAGGTGACGGCGTACGGCTCGTCGCCGGCGAAGGCGTGGATCCCCGGCCGCACGCTGGTGAACGGGATGGTGTCGGCGCGATCGACCATGGAGTCGGGCCCGAAGCGCTCGGCCCAGCCGCTCGCGGCGCCGGATCGCGCCGCCGATCCGTCGGCGGATACAGCGCGGCGTTGAGCGGCCCGACCCAGCCCTCGCTGCGGCACGTCGCCGACGGCGCAGACGACCAGCAGATCGCGGGCGCGCGTCGCCGCGACGTAGGCGACGCGGACGCCCTCGGCCTCGTCCCGCAGCGACCTCGACCGGCGCGTGCTCGCGGCAGCTCGGCCGGCTGCCAGCCCGCCAGGCTGACCGCGCAGCGCGCGCCGGCGCTGTCGACCCAGCGCGACGCGGTGCGCGCGAGACAGCTCGGCCCCGATGTCGACGAGGATCGACGACCGGGAACTCGAGGCCCTTGGCCTTGTGCACCGTCATCAGGCGGACGCCGTCGCTGCCCTCCTCGAGGATCGGCGCCTCGGCGGCGCGCGTCTCCTCGGCTTCCTCGCGCAGCCGCTCGACGAAGCCGCGGAACGACAGCCCGCCGCCGGCCTCGTACTGGCGCGCCAGCTCGCCGACGTACTGGACGTTGGCGAGCGCCTGCTCGCCGGACGGCCGCAGCGCGAAGCCGGCGTGCGCGCGCGACGCGTCGAGCAGCGCCGCGATCGTCGCCGCGACCGGCCGCTGGTTGCGGCGCAGGTGCAGGTCGCGCAGCAGCGTCAGCGCCGCGCTCGACGGCCGCGCAGCGGCTCGGACACGTCGCCGCGCGTCCGCGAGCGGCCGGAACGGATGGAAGTGGCGGGCCCGCGTCCGGTAGGCGAGCAGGACGTCGTCGCCGAACGCGAAGAGCGGGCCGCGCAGCGTGGCGAAGACCGACAGCTCGTCGTCGGGCCACTCGATCGCGGCGAGCGCGGTGCGCAGCGTCTCGACCTCCTCGCGCTCGTGGAAGCTCTTGCCGCCGACGAGCACGTGCGGGAGGCCGCGCGCCTCGAGCGCCTGCGACGTAGGGCCGCGTGACGTCGACGTCGGCCCGTCGAACGATCGCGTGTCGAAGCGGCGGAAGAGCAGGCAGACGTCGCGGGCCTGGATCGCGGCGCGCGCGTCCGGCCGCTCGCGATCGGTCACCGTCCAGCCGCTCTCGCCGCACCAGCCAGTCGACGAAGGCCGCCACGGCGTCGGGCTGCGCCTCGGTGATCGACGCCTTGCTCGGCTTGCCGTTCCAGAAGGACGGCCGCGGCACCGGCAGCGCGACGACGGCCGGCTGGCCCGGCTGGGCCGGGCGCACGGACGCGAGCGGCACGTAGCGCGCCTGCACCGCGACCGCGTCGCCGGTCATCCGCGGCGCGAACGCGGCGTTCACCGCGCGCTGGATGGCGGGCACGGCGCGGAAGCTGCTGCGCAGCGCGACGCAGGCCGCGCCGTGGCGGCGCAGCTGCTCGCGCACCGCCTCGTAGAGGCCGACGTCGGCGCGGCGGAAGCGGTAGATCGACTGCTTCGGGTCGCCGACCACGAACAGCTTGCCGGGCGCCGGCCGCACCGACCGCCAGTCGCGTCTGCGCCGGATCGTCGGCGGCGAGCAGCAGCAGGATCTCGGCCTGCAGCGGGTCGGTGTCCTGGAACTCGTCGACGAACAGGTGCGTGAAGCGCTGCTGGAACGCGGCGCGCACGTCGGCGCGGTCGCGGACCAGGTCGCGGGCGCGCACCAGCAGGTCGAGGAAGTCGAGCGCGCCGACCCGCGCCTTGGCCGCGTCGTAGGCGTCGATCGCCGTCGCCAGCTCGTCGCGCAGCCGCGCCGCGAGATCGGCGTCGGCGTCGCACTTGAACGCGGTCGAGCTGGGCGACCAGCCGCGTGTGCTGGTCGAGCACCTGCTGCCGCGGGACGCCCTTGGCGAACGCCGCCGGTCCGCCGGCCGGTGCGCGGCTTCCGGAACTTGTAGGTGTCGAGCGCGACCAGCAGCGCCTCGAGCCCGTCGTAGTCGCGCGGCCCGCACCTGCTCGGACAGGCGCACCTCGCCGGCGACGCGCCGCGCCGGCTCGGTGTCCCGGTAGAGGCCGTCGTCGCTGTCGGCCGGCGCCTCGGTCAGCGCGCGCGAACGCCGACACGCTCGCCGAGCAGCGCGTCGACGCGCGCCGCCTGGTCGAAGGTGCCGCGCCGCCACGGCGTGGTGAAGTCGCGCCACTCGGCGAGCGTCCAGGCGGCGCGCTGCAGGCGGCCGATCGGGCCGTCGTCGTCGTAGCTGCGGCGGCGCAGCGCCCGCCGGACGCCGGGCGGCGGCGCCTCGAGCCGCGCCTGCAGCCAGTCGCGGAACACGCCGCCGAAGAGGGCCTGCGCCTGCGGCTCGGTCAGCATCGTGAAGCGCGGATCGACGCACGCCTCGATCGGCCGCTCGCGCAGCAGGTCGGCGCAGAACGTGTGGATGGTGCTGACGTGCGCCTGTTCCAGGTTGGCCAGAGCCGCGGCCAGCGCCGCGCCCGGCGCTGGCCGGCCCGCGTCGAGGCACTCGCGGCGCCGCGCTTCGAGCTCGGCCCGCAGGCGCAGCTTCAGCTCGCCGGCGGCCTTCTCGGTGAAGGTGACGGCGACGAGCCGATCGACCGTGGTGCGCCCGGCGGCGAGGACGTTGACGATGCGGTCGACCAGCACCGTCGTCTTGCCGGTGCCGGCGGCGGCCTCGACGGCGAACGTCTCGTCGAGCGCGTGCCGGATCCGGGCGCGCGCCTCGGCATCGGCCAGCGGCGCCTGCCGGTCCCGGTGGCGATGTCGGGGACGTGCTCACGGCATCGCCCTCAGCGCCGCCAGATCTTCGAGCGCGCCGAGGTTCCGGTTCTTGTGCGACGCCCGCTTCTCCTCGAGCGGCCCGCAGACGGCGCGGAAGTCGCACCAGTGGCACGCGCCCCGCTTCGGCGCCTGCGGCAGCGCGCCGGTCTCGACGGCGCGGTCGATGATCTCGAGCACTTCCAGGCCGGCCCGCCGATGCTCGTCGCGCACCGAGACGGGATGCTCGGTGAAGCCGCCCGCGGTGGTGGTGAAGGACAGGCGGGCGTAGGACACCGGCGTGCCCAGCAGCCGCTCCGCCACCAGCGTGTAGACGATCGGCTGCAGCGTGGCGCCGCCGCCGACGACCAGCCCGCGCGTCGTCCGATTGCGGCCGGTCTTGTGATCGGTGACGCGCAGCGATCCCAGCGTGCCGTGCACCTCGATCAGGTCGATGGCGCCGCGGATCTCGAACCGGTCGTCGATCCTGATGGGAGCGGGCACGCTGGCCTCGTCGTGCGCGTCGTCGATCGGCAGGCCGAAGCTCAGCTCGAAGTAGCGCGGCACCCACTCCGCGCTCGACGTCGCCAGGTTGTCGAGCCAGAGCCGCAGGTCGCCGTGCATCAGCGTGGTCTCGTCGTCCCAGACGCGCTCGATGGCCGGGGCCAGCGCGTCGTGGTGCCGCGCGAAGACGCCGGTCGCGACCTCGGCCAGGATCGCGCGGGCCTCGTCGTGGCGGTCGCGGGGGATCGGCAGCAGCGCCTGCGCCCGCAGCGCCCGCAGCACGTCGCGCTGGATCTCGTGGAAGATGGCGCCGCGCGTCAGCGGGTCGAGCTGGACGATCGCCTCCGGGTGCTCGAGCGGCTGGAAGCGGTAGATCGCCCCGAGCAGGAACTGGTACGGACAGGCCGAGAAGCGCTGCAGCGCGGACACCGAGTAGGGCCGCGCCGTCAGCCGCTGCGTCGCCAGGCGGGCCTGGACGTCGAGCGTTGCCGCCGATCAGGCCATCCCACTCGGACCACGATCGCTTCCAGCGGCCCCACCGCGTCCGCAGCGATCGCGCCAGCGCGTCGTTCAACTGGAGCAGATAGTGCGCCGCGCCCTTCGGCGGCGGTTCCGCGCCGGGCCGGCGCAGGAGGCCGCCCAGCACGGCGAGGTCGTGCTCCCACACGTCGATCGCCGACGCCGGATCGTCGGGGGCCGGCCACACCAGCCACGATCCCGAGGCGAGAGCCGTGTCACGCTCGAAGCGGACGTGATCCGGCACCGAGCCGGACACGGCGCGCAGCACGTCGAGGGCGTAGAACGACGGCACGCGGGCGCGGGCCTGGCCGACGTCGAGTCGTGGATAGGACAGCCAGCAGCGCTCGGTGGCGGCGCCGACGGCCAGGCGGAGACGCACGCGTTCGGCGGCGACGCGATCCTCCTCCGTCGCCAGGCCGGCGCCGATGGCGCGGCGGGCGCCGTCGAGCAGCAGCGGATCCTGGCGGCTGCGCTGCGGGAAGACGCGCTCGGCGAGGCCGACGACGAAGACGACGTCGAAGGCGCGGCCGCGCAGCCCCTCCGGCGTGGCGACGAAGACGCGGCCGAACCGCTGCCGCGGCGGCTCGCGATCGAGCTGCGACAGCCGCGGCCACAGGACACGGCGCACCTCGGCCAGCGTCACCGGTCCGACGGTCGCCATCGGCCGCAGATCGGCGAGCAGCTCGAGGACGCGCACCGGATGCCGGAGGGCGCGCGGCGCCAGCGCCGTCAGCCGTGCCAGCCAGTCGCCCCACGGCGCCTGCGACGGCAGCGCGGCGAGCTCGTCGACGAGCGGGAGCGCGAAGCTCCGCAGGTCGTCCAGGGCGGCGAGCTCGCGCCGCACGGCCTCGCCGGCGCCGCTTCCCGGCTCCTCCGATTCGAGCGCCCGCCGGCGCAGATCGAGCTCGGCGTGCAGGCCGCCCAGGCGTCGGTGCCAGCGCGCGGCCCGGCCGCCTGGCCCGGCGTCCGACGCCACGGCGGCATCGACGAGCAGGGACTCCCAGCGCCACGGCGCGCGGACGTCGGTGCGCTCGATCGGCGGCGCCGGCGCCGCCGCGGCCGCGTCCGGCTCCTCGACGCGGGCGAGCAGATCCAGCAGCGAGAGCTGGCCGGGCCGGAGTGCCTCGTCGCGCGAGGCGACGAAGGGCGCCGGCGGCGGATCGGACCGCCCGGTCGCCGGATCGCGCCGCGGCACCTGGCCGAGCGACAGGTATTCGGCGAAGCTGCGCGCCGACAGGTGGTCGGCGGCGCAGGCGAGCAGCGCCAGGAAGGCGCGGCCGGTCGGATCGGGCCGCCGCGTGCCGCGCGAGAACCAGGCCGGCACCCTGGCCCGCTCCAGCGCCTGCTCGAGCGGCCCCCAGTAGCTCTCCGGCGCCCGCACGACGATCGCCATCCGGTCGAAGGGCACGCCGCGCGCCGCCTCGTCGAGGATCCGCCGGGCGACCTCGGTCGCCTCACGCGCCTCGCCGGGCGCCGAGAAGAACGTGACGCTGTCGTCCGGCTCGCCGGCCGGGGCCTCCTCGGCGAACAGGTGGCGGCGGACGCGGGCCAGGGCGGTGTCGCCGCCGTCGTCGCGGCGCTCGATCGCATCGGCGAGTCCCGGCGGCAGGAGCGCGACGGTGCGGTGATCGCCGGCCGGGATGGTCGCCAGCACGGCCTGCGACCGGGCCGCCAGGGCGGCCACGAGGTCGCGCTCGGCGGCGCTGGCGATCGGCACGTCGAGCAGCAGCAGCGGGCCCGCCGCCAGGCCGGCGGCGTCGCCGGCGGCGAGCCGTGCGGTCGCCGTCTGGAGCAGCGCCGCGCGATCGGCGAGGCCGCCCTCCTCGAGCAGCGCGGCGTAGCGCTCGCCGAGCGGCGCCAGGTCCGCTGCGGTCGGCCCGAGCGTGGCCACCTGCGCCGGGCGGACGCCCGCCTCGCGCAGCTCGCCGAGCGTCTCGGCCAGGGCCCGCGGCAGGCCCGGGCTGTCGGCAATCGGGGCGAGGGCGTCGAGCGCGGCCGGCCTGCGTCAGCTCGAAGAGCGCCCGGGTCGCCAGGGCGTCCGCGGCCAGCCCGGTCGCCGGGGTGATGCCGTCAGCCGCCAGTGCCGCGGTGGCAACCCGGGACGCCAGCTGGCCGAGCGTGAAGCGGTGCAGGCCGAAGGTGGCCCCCCGGGTGACGGCGACCTGCCGGCAGAAATCGTCGGCGGCCTCCCGGGTGGCCCCGACGACCAGGAGCTCGGTCGACGCCGGCCAGGCGGCCAGGAACGTCGCGGCGGCCTCGAGCCGCACCCGCGCCGACGCCGAGACGACCGCGACCGATCTCACAGTTCCGTTACACTACCGCAGAAAAATCGCCGACCCCGCCGCGCGTCCGGACGCGGGGCACACACCCAGATGGACCACGAGTCGCGCTCTGCCGCCAGCAAGCCGGCGCCCACCCCGCCGGACAGCCCGTCGGCCACGCCGCCCGCCGAGACGCCGGCCCCGCGCCAGATCGTCCTCGTGACTGGTGGGTGACGCTCAACGACGAGCAGCTGCTCGACGTGCGGATGTGCGATCTGAACGTGACCATCGAGGGCAGCAAGCTCGAGGCGGCCATCGCCGAGCTGCATGCCGAAGCCGACGCGCGCAACCTGGCGTTCAAGCCCCACTACTGGTTGTCGGACGAGTGGTTCACGCCTGACGGCGTCGGCGGCATCGCCATCCCGTTCTACCTGGCCCATCCGCGCCTGGAGCAGCTCGAAGAGCGCCAGATGCTCGAGGTCGAGGGCGGCACGCACGACTGGTGCGTCGAAGATCCTCCGCCACGAGTACGGCCACGCCATCGACAACGCCTACACGCTGCAGCGGCGGCGGAAGCGCCTCAAGCTGTTCGGGCCGTCGACGGCGGAATACCCCGAGTACTACACGCCCAAGCCGTACAGCAAGAGCTTCGTCCTGCATCTCGACTCCTGGTACGCGCAGAGCCATCCCGACGAGGACTTCGCCGAGACCTTCGCGGTGTGGCTGAAGCCGGACGCGCAGTGGCGGGAGCGCTACGCCGACTGGCCGGCGCTGAAGAAGCTCGAGTACATGGACGAGCTCATGAAGGAGCTCGCCGGCCACCCGCCGCGGCGGGTGTCGCGCCGCAAGCTGGCGCCGCTCCCCAGCCTCAAGAAGACGCTGCGACAGCACTACGACCGCAAGCGCGCCCACTACGGTTACGAGTATCCGAACTTCTACGATCGCGATCTCCGGCGGCTGTTCGCCGAATCCGCGGCGGCGCCCAAGGGCAGCCCGCCGGCCACCCGTTTCCTCGGCAAGATCCGCAAGCACGTGTGCCGGCGCGTCTCGCGCTGGACCGGCGAATACCGGTACACCATCGACCGTGTCTTCGAGGACATGATCCGCCGCTGCCGCGAGCTCAACCTGCGGCTGACCAAGCCGGAAGAAGAAGCCACGCTCGAGTTCACCATTCTGTTGACCGTCCAGACCATGAATTACCTGCACAGTGGCAGGCACCGGGTGGCGCTATGAGGAAGCTTCGCGTCCTCGCGCTGATGCACGACTATCTCGTCCCCCCGAAGGACGTGACGGGCATCGACCTGAGCGCCGCCAAATGGAAGATGGAGTACGACGTCACCCACACCCTCGAGGTGATGGGGCACGACGTCCGGCCGCTCGGGCTCGGCGGCGACCTCGGCGTGATCACCGAGGCCGTCAAGACCTGGGATCCGCACATCGTCTTCAACCTGATGGAGAACTTCGAGGGCATCGCGATGTTCGACCAGAACGTCGTCAGCCACCTCGAGCTGCTCCGTGTCCCCTACACCGGCTGCAACCCGCGCGGGCTGATGCTGGCCCGCGACAAGGCGCTGTCGAAGACGCTGCTCGCCTACCACCGGCTGCCGGTGCCCGAGTTCACGGTCTTCCGCGTCGGCCGCGCCGTGCAGCGGCCGAAGCGCCTGCAGTTCCCGCTGATCGTGAAGTCGCTGACGCAGGAATCGTCGATCGGCATCTCGCAGGCGTCGGTGGTCGAGGACGAAGCGAAGCTCCTCGAGCGCGTCCGCTTCATCCACCGCAAGGTCGGCACCGATGCCATCGCCGAGCGCTACGTCGACGGGCGCGAGCTCTACGTCGGCGTCATCGGCAACCTGAAGCTGCAGGTCTTCCCCGTCTGGGAGATGAAGTTCGACAAGATGCCGGAGCACAGCTACCGCATCGCCACCGAGCGGGTGAAATGGAACGATGCCTACCAGCAGAAGCACGGCATCACCACGGTGGCGGCCGGTGACCTGCCGGAGGAGCTCGCGCACCGCGTCGGCCAGATCTGCCGGCGCGTCTACCGGACCCTGGACCTGAGCGGCTATGCCCGCGTCGACCTGCGGCTGGACGCCGAGGGCCGCGTCTACGTGCTCGAAGCGAATCCCAACCCGCAGCTCGCCTACGGCGAGGACTTCGCCGAGTCGGCGCACCACGCCGGGGTCAGCTACGAGACGCTGCTGCAGAAGATCCTGACGACCGGGCTGGCGTGGCGCCCGGAGCGGCAGAACTTCGCCTAGACAGGCCGCGCGGCGGCCGCCCTCACAGGTAGCGCTCTTTGAAGAGCGCCAGGTGGTGCCGCTCGTGGCCGAGGATCACGTAGCCGATGGCGCGGGCGGTGGTCGGGTGTTGATTGACCGTCCCGACGCGGTCGAGCGACGCCTCGTCGAAGTGCCGGAACAGGTGGACCGACGAGCCGCCGCACGCACTTGAACTCGTCGAGCAGGCTGCTCCAGGCGCGCCCGCCGTGGCCTGACGTCCTGGCGTAGTCGTCCTGCTCGAACGACGGGAACGAGGTCGCGTCGCCGCGGCCCACGCCCAGGGCGCGGTACTGCATGACGCGCTCGGTGTCGGCCATGTGGCCAATCACTTCCTTGACCGTCCACTTGCCGGGCGCGTAGCGCGACTCGACCTGGGCCTCGGTCATGCCGCGATACCAGGCCAGCGTCTCGTCGAGCTGTCGCGCCATGGCCTCGCCGAGGTCGTCGACGTCCTCGACGAGGTGGATGTAGCGATTGAACCAGGGGGCGTACTCGGTGGGTGCGGGTCGGCGTGCCATGCGGAAGTATAGCCGTCTGCCGCGGCTGGCGCGGCGCGGCACGGGCCCGGCGCGACGGACCGCGCGTTAAGATACGGCGCCATGCCTGCTGCGCATCCGTCGCGCCGGGCCGGGGGCGCGCTGCGCTTCTGGCTGTTCGGCCTCTATCTGGCCTGCTACCTGGCCTTCACCATCCTGACCGCCTTCGATCGCCCGCTGATGGCGTCGGCGCCGTTCGGCGGCGCCAATCTCGCGGTCCTCACCGGCTTCGGCCTGATCGGCGCGGCGCTGGCCCTGGCCCTCCTCTACTGGTGGGTGTGCCGCGACAACGTCGACGCGCCGGGGGCGAAGCGATGATCTACGAGGCGTCCCCCGTCGCCATCGGCGTCTTCGTCGGCTTCATCCTGCTCGTCGTCGGCCTGTCGGCCTGGCTCGGACGCCGCGCCACGTCGGCCGCCGGCTACTTCGCCGCGCACGGCGAGATTCACTGGTTCGTCAACGGCATCGCCTTCGCCGGCGACTACCTCTCGGCCGCGTCGTTCCTCGGCATCTGCGGGATGATCGCCTTCTACGGCTACGACGGCTTCCTCTACTCGATCGGCTACCTCGCCGGCTGGATCGTCGCGCTGTTCGTCATCGCCGAGCCGCTCAAGCGGCTGGGCAAGTTTCACCTTCGCCGACGCGCTCGACAGCCGCTTCAACTCGCGCGGCATCAAGCTGGCCGCGGCCATCAGCACGCTGGTCGTCAGCCTCTTCTACCTGATCCCGCAGATGGTCGGCGCCGGCGCGCTGGTCAAGCCGCTGCTCGGCTTGCCGCACGTCGGCCGGCGTGGTGCATGGTCGGCGTCGTCGTCATCGCTCATCGTCGTCACCGCCGGCATGGTGTCGACGACCTGGGTGCAGTTCATCAAGGGGTCGCTGCTCGTCCTGTTCTGCGTCGTCCTGACGGTCCTGATCCTGCGCCGCGGCCTGTCGGTCGACGGCGGCGCCGCCGAGTCGCCGTTCGCGGCGCAAGCCGGCCGCCGAGATCCTGGCCGGCCCGGCGGTCGAGGCGCTGCCCGAAGCGGCGCCTGGGCCGGCAAGCCCTACGTGCGGCTGCAGGATCGCGGCGTCCGGGCGCGTCGAGGTCTGGCGCGAGGAGACGCGCGACGGCGGTCGCCTGGCTGACCGAGACGCAGACGCGTGACCGTGACGCCGGACGGCGCGAAGCTGGTCGACGGCCTGCCGCACGGCAAGCGGCGACGGCCAGCGCGACCTGCGCCCGGTCGGCCACGTCGCGCGACTCGGCCGGACGACCGGCGCCGGAGACCGGCCCGCTCGGCCCGGCCGGGTTCCTGCGACGCCCTCGGCAAGCGCGATCGATCCAGCTGTGGGGCTCCGAGCGCGATCGTCGAGGACGACGGCGCGACGACGACCGTCTACTACCCAGAAGCCGACGCGCGGGCGACGACCTGCTCGGTCGCCGGCAGCCAGCCCGACGTTCGCCGGCGTCCGCAGCGCCAAGCTGTTCGACAAGCTCGACTTCCTCTCGCTGATGCTCGCCCTCTTCTGCGGCACGGCGTCGCTGCCGCACATCCTGATCCGCTACTACACGGTCAAGGACGAAGCGGCCGCCCGCAAGAGCACCGTCGTCGGCATCGCCGGCATCGGCTTCTTCTACGTCCTGACGCTCTTCCTCGGCCTCGGGCGCGATGACCAGCGGCGCCCTCGACGTCGACCAACACCAACATGGCCGCGCCGCTGCTGGCCAAGAGCTTCGGCGAGCTGCTGTTCGCGATCATCTCGGCGATCGCCTTCACCACGGTGCTCGGCACGGTCAGCGGCCTGATCATCGCCGCCAGCGGCGCGGTCGCGCACGACCTGCTGACCAACGTCTTCAGGCTGCGAGCTGACCGACCACGAGCAAGGTCCGCGCCGGCAAGATCGTCGGCGGTCGTCGTCGGCGTCGATCGCGATGGTGCTCGGCATCCTGTTCGAGAGGATGAACGTCAGCTTCCTCGTCGGCTGGGCCTTCAACGTCGCCGCCTCGGCCAACCTGCCGGCGCTGGTGATGCTGCTCTTCTGGAAGCGCACGACGCAAGCAGGGCATCACCGCCGCCGATCCTCGTCGGCATGGTCGTCGTCGCTCGGCTGGATCCTGCTCAGCGCGCAGGCGTTCCGCGACGTCTACGGCCTGCCGGCGGCGAGCGCGCTGGTCCCGTTCAGCCAGCCGGCGATCGTGACGATCCCGCTCGGCTTCGTCGTGCTGGTCGTGGTGTCGCTGCTGACGCCGCGCGCAGGAGGATCGGACCGCGAGCCGACCCGGCGCACTGAGGCGTGGCCTTCGTTCCCTCGCCCGCGTTTACCGGACCCCGATCAATTTCGCGGACCTAACGCGTTTCCACTATTGAACGGTCGGAACGGGCGGGACGACACTCGTCCGTTCCCGTGCCACACATCAGCCTGCCCGAGGGCCTCCCGGGGATCACCAGTGCGTTCGCCTACCGGCCGGAGACCGCCGGCCGATGCGCGAGCTCGCCGAGGTCCTCCTCCGCGGCCCCAACTCGCTCACGAGCGCGGAGCGCGAGACGATCGCGACCTTCGTCTCTCACCGCAACGAGTGCCACTTCTGCATGGCGAGCCACCGGGCCGCCGCCGCGCACCACCAGGGCGGTGACTACTCGGTCGTCGACGCGGTCAAGGCCGACTACCTGACGGCGCCCATCTCCGCCAAGCTCAAGGCCCTGCTCACCATCGCCGGCCAGGTCCAGATCGGCGGCCGGCGCGTGACCGACGCCGACGTCGCGGCGGCCCGCGCCGAAGGCGCGACCGACACCGAGATCCACGACGCCGTGCTGATCGCGGCGGCGTTCTCGATGTTCAACCGCTACGTCGACGGGCTGGCGACGCTGACCCCGATGGACGACGCCGCCTACGACCCGATGGGACAGCGCATGGCCCACGAAGGGTACGTGCGCAAATGAGCAGCTACCTGCCCGGCGTCGAGGCCGGCGCCAAGCCCGGCACCTACGCCGACCTGATCGACGCCGCCAAGCGGGACGGCGCGCGAATACTCGAAGATCTGGGATCTGTTCGCCTTCGCGCCGGAGACGATGCACCACCTGTCGCACCTGACGCAGGGGATCATGCGGCAGCCGGCCAGCATCAGCGACGGGATGCGCGAGCTGATCGCCGCCTACACCTCGCACCAGAACGCCTGCCGCTTCTGCACGATGGCGCACGCCGCGACGGCGAGCGAGCTGCTCGGCAGCGAATCGCTGGTCTGGGCGCGCGCTGCGCGACCTCGAGCGCTCGCCCCTCGACGACAAGCACAAGGCGCTCTTCCGCTTCGTCGGCAAGGTGACCCGCGACCTGCCGGGCGTGTGGCGCGACGACGTGGCGACGCTGCAGGCGCACGGCTGGGACGACGAGGCGATCTACTTCGCCATCAGCGTCTGCGCCCTGTTCAACTTCTACAACCGCTGGATCACCGCCACCGGCGTGCCCGAGATGTCGCCGGAGGCGCACCGCGCACCAGGGCCGGAACCTCGCCCGCGGCTACGTCCGCGACAAAGACTGACGCGACGACGGACCGCGACCGCCATGCCACACATTCCACTCCCCTCCGGGCTGCCGGGGATCCGCGGACCGATGGCCTTCCGGCCCGAGACGGCCAAGCCGATCAACGAGCTGGCGAACATCCTGCTCTTCGAGCCGCACAGCCTGTCGCGCGGCGAGCGCGAGCTGATCGCCACCCACGTCTCGTGCGCCAACGAGTGCCAGTTCTGCCAGACGATCCACGGCGCCTACGCGGCGCACTTTCTCGGCGACGAGGCGCTCGTCCTGCAGGCCAAGGTCGATCCCGAGGCGGCGAACCTCGCGCCGAAGCTGAAGGCGCTGCTGAACATCGCCGGCAAGGTCGCCCGCAGCGGCCGCGACGTGACCGCCGACGACATCGCGCGGGCGCGGGCCGAGGGCGCCACCGACCTCGAGATCCACGACACCGTGCTGATCGCCGCGCTCTTCTGCCTCTGCAACCGCTACGTCGACGGCCTGGCGACCGAGATGCCCGAATCGCTGGACTATTTCCGCGAGCGGGTGCCGGTCATGGCGGCGCAGGGCTACCAGATGCCGCCGCCGGCCCGGCGTCGCCGGCCGAGTGAGCGCGGCACCGCATGGCGGCCCGCCCAGCGCTCGACGAGCACTCGCTCGGCTACGAGGGCTGGCGCGTCGCCGCCGCATCGGCGCTCGGGATGCTGGTCAGCTTCGCGTCGGTCCTGGTCTACACGTTCGGGATCTTCCTGAAGCCGATCTCGGAGACCTTCGCGTGGAATCGCGAGTCGGTCTCGGGCGCCTTCGGCATCGCCGCCATGACCGCGGCCGTGTGCGCGCCCTTGACCGGCATGCTGCTCGACCGGTTCGGGCCACGCCGCGTCATCCTGCCGGCGATCGTGATCTTCGGCGCCGCCTTCGCCTCGATCTCGCTGCTGACGCCGCACCTGTGGCATCTCTACGCGCTGTTCGTGGTGTTCGGCCTCGTCGCCATGGCCACCTCGCAGGTCGCCTACTCGCGGGCCATCTCGACGTGGTTCCAGGCGCGTCTGGGCACCGCGCTCGCCTTCGGCATGTGCGGCAGCGCCCTCGGCGCCATGATCCTGCCGCCGATCGCGCAGCGCCTCATCGACGGCCTGGGCTGGCGACGGGCGGCGGTCACGATCGGGATCGCCATCCTCGCCATCGGCCTGCCGACCGTGATGGCGTTCATCCGGGAGCGTCCGGGCACGCGCACGCCGGCCGGACGGGTCGCCGTGGCCGGCGCCACCGTGGGCGAAGGCCTGCGCGACTACCGCTTCTGGATCATCGTCGTGGTGCTGTTCTGCATCTCGATCGCGCAGAACGGCTCGATCACGCACCTGTCGGCCCTGCTCACGGATCGCGGCCTGCATCCCGACCGCGCCGCGATCGCGGTCTCGGCCCTGGGCGGCGCCGCGCTGTTCGGCCGGCTCGCGACCGGCTGGCTCCTCGACCGGTTCTTCGCGCCGTGGGTCTCGTTCGCGCTGCTGGTGATGGCCGCGCTCGGCATCTTCCTGCTGTCCAGCGCGTCCTCGCTGGGGGCCGGCGTCCTGGCGGCCGTCCTCGTCGGCTTCAGCATGGGCGGCGAGGCCGACGTCATCCCGTTCCTGGTCGCCCGCTACTTCGGGCTGCGCTCGTTCTCGGTGCTCTACGCGCTCACCTGGACGTTCTACGCGGTCGCCGGCGCCATCGGGCCAGTCCTGATGGGCAAGGCGTTCGACGCCAGCGGCTCCTACGCCACGCTGCTGCTGTGGATCGCCGGTTCGATCGTCGTCGTCGCCCCGCTCATGCTGGTGCTGCCGCGCTACCAGACGGCCGACGTGCCGGCGCATCGCTAGCGCGAGCGCTGGGGCGCTGCCGGGGCGACGATTGTCGAGGCCGTCGCGGACAAGCCGTGCCTGCGCGAGTTCCGGGTCGCCGATCCGGACGGCAATCAACTGCGCGTCTTCTACGATTTCAGTCGAGACGTGAGCGAGGTGCAGCGAGTGGAGCCGCGCTAGCGCCCTCTGCTACGATCGCGCGCGATGATGACGCGCGTGTTCCTCGCTGTGGTCTGCCTGCTCGCGGCGATGCCCGCGGCCGGGCAGGATCTGTCGAAGCACTTCCAGGGCATCGACGGCACCTTCGTGCTGCTCGACGGCCAGACCGGTGCCTTCACGCGCTGGAATGCGGCCCGCGCCGATCGGCGCTTCGCGCCCTGCTCCACCTTCAAGATCCCGAACACGGCGATCCTGCTGGAGACGGGAGCCGCAGCCGATCCCGAGTTCGTCGTGAAGTACGACCCGGCGCTGAAGGCGTCTCGCGAGGCCTGGCGTCGGAGAACCACACGCTACGGTCGGCCTACAAGGAATCGGTGCTCTGGTACTACCACGCGCTGGCGAAGAAGGCCGGCCTGCCGGCGGTGACGCGACTGGTCACGCAGTTCGGCTACGGCAACGCCGACACCAGCGGCGGCGTCGACGGGGAGCGGCCGTTCTGGATCGACGGCACGCTGCGGATCTCGGCCAACGAGCAGGTCGCCTTCCTGAAGCGGCTGCACGAGAACCGGCTCGGCCTCTCCGAGCGGACCGCCAGACTGACCAAGGACATCATGCTCGCGGAGCAGCGGCCCGAAGGCACGCTGCGTGCCAAGACCGGCGCCTGCCACCCGGCCGGCGACGGGCAGGTCACGCTCTGGTACGTCGGCTACGTCGAGAAGCCGGCCGGCGTCTGGTACTTCGCGCTGGAGCTCGGCGACACAGGCCTACGATCCGCTGATGGCGCAGCGCGTCCCCACGGCCCGCGCCATCCTCGCCGACCTCGGCGTGTTCCCGGGCCCGGCGCCGGCGCCCGGAGGCACCCGATGATCGAGGGACCACGCGATCAGCCCTGGCTCACCTCGATCGCCGATTGGAAGACGCTGGTCGAGGCCTGCGCCTCGGCCCGCAGCCAGGATGCCCTGCTCCATCCCGCCAACCTGCCGGCGGAGTTCTGGGACCTGAGCTCGGGTGTCGCCGGCGAGTATCTGCAGAAGTGGCGCAACTACCGCGTCCGCGTCGCCGTCCTCTGTCCGCCGGGCGCCGTGGCGTTCAGCTCGCGATTCCCCGAGATGGTCGCCGAGGAAGCGCGCAAGGGCTACTTCCGCCTCTTCGAGACGCGAGAACCCGCCGTCGCGTGGCTCGAGGAACTCGGTGACGAAGCCGGCGGCGGGTAGATGGCTCGCCTGAGCGAGTCGGCGCTCGGGGCCTGGCCGGTCAGGCTCGGCCTCTCCCCACAGCAACCACGTCCGCTCCTGCCTTGAATCGGATCCGTACCGCACTCCACTCACATCATGAGTGGAACATCGCCGGCCGGGTCACCGTCTATCCGCCAGACGAGATATGAGTCCCTCACACATCACGCCCCTGCTCAAGGGAACGGTCGATCTCCTCATCCTCCAGGCGCTTCGTCAGGGGCCGTCGCACGGCTACGAGATTTCCCGGTTCGTGCTTGAGCGCACCGACGGCGTCCTCACCGTGGAGGACGCCGCGCTCTACCAGGCGCTCCATCGCCTCGAAGCGAAGCAGTGGATCGAGGCCGAATGGGGGCTGTCCGACAACAATCGGCGCGCCAAGTACTACGAGCTGACCGCTGCCGGCCGCAGCCAGCTGCGCAGCGGGACGTCGGTGTGGAAGCGCTACGCGAGCGCGGTCTTCAAGGTCCTCGAGCCCTCCTGAGGTGCGATGATGAAGCGTCCCAGCGTGAAGCGGCTGTTCCGGTTTCCAACACGGTCTCGGCAGGAGATCGCCGCCGATGCCCGTGAGGAAGTGCAGTTCCACGTGGATATGCGCGCGGACGACCTCCGGCATCGCGGCTGGACGGAGGACGACGCGCGCGCGCAAGCGGTCCGTGAGTTCGGCGATCTGAGGTCCAGCTGTCGAGCGGGGCGAGCGCCATGAACGGCGCCTCGAACGACGACGGCTGCTTGCACGCCTGCTGGGCGATCTCCGGCAGGACATCACCCTCGGCGTCCGGCTCCTCGTGAGGAGCCCCGGCCCGTCGGCTGCGGCGATCCTGACGCTCGCCGTCGCGATTGCGGGAAACACCGCCACGTTCAGCGTGGCCAACGCCTTGTTGTTCAAGCCCATGCCGGTGACGGCGCCAGAGGAACTGGCGCGCGTGCGAGCCGGCCAGAGCCACATGTCGTGGCCGGCGTATCAGGACCTTGGCGAACGCAGCAACGTCTTCGCGGACCTGGTGGCCCATCGGCGGCTGCGGGTCGGCCTGAGCTCGCCGGACGGCTTGCCGATCCGGCTCGAGGGTGAACAGACCTCGGCGAACTACTTCGACACCATCCGGGTGCCGCCTCGCGTCGGCCGCACGTATGGCGGGAGCGAACGCTCGCCGCGACGTCGTCGTGCTGGCCGATCACACGTGGCGAGCGCGTTTCGGGGCCGACCCGTCCATCACGGGTCGACTGCTGGCGCTGAACGGCACGCAGCTCGAGGTCATCGGCGTCATGCCGGCCGGCTTCCGCGGCGTGGCACCGGCCGGCTTTCTCACCGACCTGTGGCTGCCCGTGGAGGATGGCGCCGCCAACGCGCTACTGCAGGATTGGCGAGCCAGCCGATTCGAGGTGTTCGGCCGGTTGCGGCCGGGGGTCACGCATGCGCAAGCCGCCGCCGCGCTGCAGACCGCCGGCCGGCAGATCCGCGCCGCGCATCCGGACTCGTCGGATACGTTCGACGACGTCCAGGTGTTCGGCGTGGACGGCATCGACGCGTTTCGCGGCATGGGCAAGCTCGTCCTGCCGCTGCTGTTCTTCCTGGGCCTGATGATGGCGATGGCCGGCGTGGTTCTCCTGATCGCCTGCGCCAACATCGCCGGTGTCCTCATCGGCCGGGCGGCCGCACGGCGGCGTGAGATTGCCGTACGCCTCGCGCTCGGAGCGGGGCGCGGCCGCCTCGTTCGCCAGCTCGTGACGGAGAGCCTCGTCCTGGCGCTCGCGGGCTGCGGGTTGGGCGTCGTCCTCGCCCTGTGGCTGCTGGGTGGCGTGAATGCGGCGGTGGCGCACCTGCCCGTGCCCATGGCGTTCGACCTGCAGCTCGATCGGCGGGTGCTGCTCTACGCCGTGGGCCTGTCCACGCTGGCGGCGCTGGTCTTCGGCCTGGCGCCGGCCCGACGGGCGGCGCGTCAGGACGTCGTCTCGTCTCTCAAGCATGGCGTCGGCGGCTCGGTGGCGCGGCAGCGCCTGCGCCGCGGCCTGGTGATCGCCCAGATCGGGGCGTGCAGCGCGCTCCTGGTGTGGAGCGGGCTGTTCGCGCGGAGTCTCGGCCGCATCAACGACGTCGATCCGGGCTTCGATCCACGCGGGGTGCTGCTCGCCCGCATGGTGTTCGACGACCTGGCGCACGAGCCCGCCCAGACGGCACGGGCCCTGGCCGACATCCAGCGCCGTCTCGAACAGGCGCCGTACGTGGCATCCGTGGGCCTCTCGACGGTCGTCCCGCTCTCACTGGAGAACGAGCAGTTCGACGTCGGCCTGGACGGCACGGCCGCCGGCTCGCAGCGGCTGCGGGTCATGGCCAATCGGCTGACGCCCGGCTGGTTCGAGACGGTTCGCATCCCGCTCCTCGCCGGACGGGACTTCACCTGGGAGGATCGGCCTGGTGCTCCGGACGTGGCCATCCTGAACGAGACGTTCGCCAGGCGGTTCCCCACCGGCACGGCGGTCGGCCAGCGCCTGCGGGTGTTCGATCGCGACGTCCAGGTCGTCGGCGTCGCACGGGACAGCAAGTATTGGACGCTCGGCGAGACGAGCCAGCCGACGATCTACCTGCCCTTCCAGCAGCACTACTTCCGCTACGTGACGTTCCACGTGCGGACGTCGAATCGGACTGCCGCCACGGCCCTGCTCACGGCCGACGTGCGGCAGGCCGCGCCGGACGTGTTCGTCGACGTGTCGCCCATGACCGACGTGCTCTCGGTGGCGGTGTTTCCCGCCCGCGTCGGCGCGGTCGTGACGGGCGCCTTCGGGATCCTGGCGATGCTGCTGGCGGCCCTGGGCGTCTACGGGCTGGTGGCCTTCAACGTGGCGCAACGGACGGCCGAGATCGGCGTCCGCAAAGTGGTCGGCGCCCGGGCCATCGATCTGGTGCGGCTCATCGTGTCCGAGAATGCGGCGCTGGCCGTCGTCGGGCTCGGGGTTGGCGTGGGCGTCGGCGTCCTGGGCGCCAACCTGCTCCGCAGCTTCATCACCGACGTGTCACCGCTCGATCCGCTGACGCTGGCCGGGACCGCCGTGCTCGTGATGGGCGTGACCCTCGCCGCCAGCGCGTCGCCGGCCTTGCGGGCGGTACGGGTCGACCCGCTCGTGGTGCTGCGGGACGCATAGGGCGCCGCGGGTCCTACCGGGTGACGGTGCCTTCGATCAGGCCGTGCGGCTCGTCGGTCGGCACGAAGATCTCGTTGCGGTTCTCGAGCCCGAAGCGCGAGAGGTCGATCGGCAGGTGATGCTTGTTGGGCATCACCAGGTGAATCGACGTCGACCTCGGCGACGTGCTCGATCACCGCCTGCCCCATCGCATGGAGCGTGTGCTGCACCGACGCGCTGCGATGCTCGGCGAACGACTCCAGCAGTGTCCGGCGGACGGCGTGCCAGGCGGTGTCGAAGCTCTCCGTCGCGTCGCCGTAGCGCCAGGTGGCCGTCAACGAGGTCGCGAAGAGTCGGTCTTCGGTCTCCGGTAGCGTCGTGTACTCGTCGCGCGGAAAGCCGGCGAACGCCGAGTGCGCCGACTTCAGGATGACCAGGTCGGCGATGCCGGCGTCGATCGTGATCGCCTGGCGATCGGCCTCGATGGCCGCGGTCCGCGTCTCCGGCCCCTGACGCACGAAGGCATGGCCGTGCTCGCGACCGCCGCAGGTGAGGCGACCCCAGGCGTGTTCGGTGAGGTCGATCCGGACGCGCTCGAGGCGCGGGTTGCGATCGAGGAAATGCCGCGCGAGACGCACGCCGAACGACTCGGCGTCGCGGATACGCCCGGCCGCGGCCAGGGCGTAGACGGTGTTCTTCATGGTGTCGGTCGGCAGCACCGCGCTGTTGTCACCGTCCGCGTACGACGCGTCGTAGTCGCCCTGGAACCGGATGGCGATCGTCAGGTCGCACAGCTCGTGCCGATCCGTCCGGCGCGTGAGCTGCACCAGCCGGACCCGCGACTTGCCGTAGGCCGTGTCTCGCAACATCGATGGCTCCCGTCGGACTGCCGATGAGCGTAGGGTGTCCGCACTCGGAATCCGCCGGTACTCTGACCCGAGCGCCCAGAAGCTGGAGCCCGACGACGATCTGGCGCGCGAAGCGGATTGCCGTGCGACGAGTGCCGTTCCTTCGGCTCGATGCGAACGCTGACGGCGCAGCGTCGAGCGGCTCTTCGTCAGCGGGTGTCGCCGGTGGGGCCCCCGACGGCGCGCAGGCGCTCACCCGTATCGCTGTTTGTGCGCCGAGCACCGGTGGGGTGACCGGCGACAGGCCCCGGTCAGCGCTCGACCTCTCCCGCTGGCCAGACGCTAGCGAGTCGAACGGCAGGAGGAGGTTGTGGCCGTCACCGCGCGCCGAGGATCTCGCGGATGCGGCGGGCCAGCGCGGCCAGCGCGAACGGCTTCTGCAGGAACTCGACGCCCGGCTCGAGCACGCCCTGCCGGACGATCGCGTCGTCGGTGTAGCCCGACACGAACAGCACCTTGATGTGCGGCCGCTCGATGCGCAGGCGCTGCACCAGGGCCGGACCGCCCATGATCGGCATCACGACGTCGCTGACGACGAGGTCGATCGCGCCGGCGTGGGCGCGCGCGACCTCCAGCGCCTCTTCGCCGTGTGAGGCCTGCAGCACGCGGTAGCCGAGCATCTCGAGCGACTCGACCGAGATGGCGCGGACCATCGGCTCGTCCTCGACCACCAGCAGCGTCTCGTGCCCGGCCACGCTGCCGGACGCCTGATCGGCCGGCGTCTCGCTGGTGGCCGCTTCGCCGGTGCGCGGCAGGAAGATCTTGAACGTCGACCCGCGGCCGTACTCGCTGTAGACCCAGATGTGGCCGCCGTTCTGCTTGACGATGCCGTAGCAGGTGGCGAGGCCGAGGCCGGTGCCGCGCCCGGGCGGCTTGGTCGTGAAGAACGGCTCGAAGAGGTGCCGCGACACGTCCTCGGTCATGCCCATGCCGGTGTCGCTGACGGCCAGCATCACGTAGTGGCCCGGCTGCACGCCCTGGTGCTGGCGCGCGTAGCTCTCGTCGAGGTCGACGTTGCGCGACTCGATGGTCAGGGTGCCGCCGTTCGGCATGGCGTCGCGGGCGTTGATGACCAGGTTCATCAGCACCTGCTCGAACTGCGCCGGATCGAGGCGGACGCTGCCGAGATCGCGCGCCGTGACGATGCGCAGCTCGACGTCCTCGCCGATGACGCGGCGCAGCAGGTCCTGCATCTGCACGACCAGGGCGTCGAGGTCGACGACGCGCGGCTCGGTGATCTGCCGGCGGGCGAAGCCGAGGAGCTGGCGCGTGAGCGAGGCGCCGCGCTCGGCGGCGTGGCGGATGCTGCCGAAGTACTCGTGCGCCGGGTTGTCGCGTTCGAGCTTGGTGCCGGCCATCTCGATGTAGCCGAGCACGGCCGTCAGCAGGTTGTTGAAGTCGTGGGCGACGCCGCCGGCGAGGCGGCCGATGCCTTCCATCTTCTGCGCCTGCAGGAACTGCGACTCGAGCCGCTTGCGCTCGGTGATGTCCTGCATCACGCCGAGCATGCGGACCGGCTCGCCGCGATCGTCGGTGTAGGCCTGCCCCTGCGCCGCCACCCAGCGCGTCTCGTGATGCGCGGTGTGCGGGTTGACGAGGCCGGCCTCGGTCAACGAGCGGAACTCGATGTCGAGCGGCAGCCCCTGGGCGATCGCGTGCCGGATGGCGTCGTTGAGGCCCGAGCGATCCTCGGGATGGACCATCTCGAGGAACGCCTCGAAGCGCAGCGGCGCGCTGCCGGGCACGACGTTGAAGACGCGGGCGGCGTGGCCGCCCCAGCGCACGGCGTCGTTCCTCAGATCCCAGTCCCAGGTGCCGATCTGGCCGCCGTCGAGCGCCATCCGGAGGCGCTCCTCACTGTCACGCAGGGCCTGTTCCGACTCCTTGCGCGCGGTGATGTCGAGCATCGCGCCGATCATCCGGCGCGGCCGTCCCTCGGGCCCGCGCACGACATAGCCGCGGGCGTAGACGTGGGCGAAGGTGCCGTCGCCGCGGCGGAAGCGGTATTCGTCCGACCACAGCTCCTGCCGCAGCCGATCGTCGAGCGTCCGCCAGATCCGCGACTGGTCGTCGGGGTGGATGGTCTGCCGCCACCACTCGACCCGGGCCGTATCGGCGTTGATCGGGTGGCCGAACTGCGTCCGCAGGCCGTCGTTCCACCACACCGTGTCGGTGGTGAAATCCCAGTCCCAGACGGCTTCGTGGGTGGCGCGGCCGAAGAACGCCAGGCGCTCGTCGCTCTGGCGCACGATCTCCCGCAGCTGGCCGCGCAGGCCGGCCGTTTCCCTTTCGTAATCCTCGATCAGGCGGCGGAGACGGTCGTGCTCGGCGAGGGAAGCTTCACCTGCCGGGGCTCGCGGAGTCCGCCGGGCGGAGGACGTGGTGCGGTCGGCCATGCAGGCGCGGGAGACGGCTCAGCCGGAAGCTCGCGACGATTATGGGGGCTGCCGCCGCGGGCTGCAAGCACAATCGGGCCTTGCAGTTGCAGCCTCTGCGCTTGTGCCCGCAGCCCGTTCGCCACTACACTCAAGGCTCACTGGCGGCTGTGCCCCTCACGCACAGCCGCGGCGGCCCTCCGAGTGGCGGCTGCAGTTCAGGGGGCGCGATCGCGCCGCCGGCGCTGCTCGCAGGGTTCGCGTTTCCGGGGCAACGAGCCCCGTTTGAGAGACCTACTTGGCCGATACCAAACTGAAGATTGCGGTCTTCATCGATTTCGACAACATCGAAATCGGCGTGAAGACCACCCTCGGCTCCCATTTCGATGCGGGAGCCGTGCTCGAAGCCATCAAGGAGCGCGGCGACGTCGTCACCAAGATCGCCTACGGCGACTGGACGCGCGCCGGCGACTACAGCCGCTCGCTGACCCAGCACGCCATCCACATGGTGCAGCGCAACCTGACCCCGGGTGGCGACAAGAACGGCGCGGACATCAACCTCGCCCTCGACGCCCTGGAGATGGCGTTCACGCACAGCCACATCAACACCTTCGTCATCGTCAGCGGCGACAGCGACTTCATGGCGCTGGTCGAGAAGCTGAAGCAGTACGACCGCAAGGTGCTGGTGGTCGGCGGCCGGGCCTTCACCAGCCAGATCCTCCAGAAGAACTGCCACGAGTTCATCGCCTACGAGAACCTGGTCGGCCGCCGCACCGGTCCGCGCGGCCGGCCGCAGCAGGACACGCCGCTGACCGGCGCCGTCACCCTCGTCCGCCGCGCCCTGAAGGTGCTGACCGATCGCGAGGTGTCGCCGCAGCTGGGCGTCCTCAAGAGCACGCTGCTGCAGCTCGACCCGACCTTCTCCGAACGCGAGTACGGCGCCAGCACGTTCCGCGATCTCGTCCAGCGGCTCGATCGCGCCGGCTACGTCACGCTGAAGGGCACCGACCGCAACCTCTACGTCGAGCTGCGCGAGGGCTCCGAGGGCGTGCCGACGCAGCGCGATCCCGAGCCGGCCGCCGGCCTTGGCAGCGCCGCGCCGGAAGCGATGCCGGAGCGTGTCACCGAGACGGCCGCGGAGGTCCCGCCCGCGCCGGTGTCGGCGCCCACGCCGCCGCCGCCGCCCGGCGCGCCACGAGCACGTCGAACCGGACGGTCAGCTCGCCGTCCTGCCGCGCCCGATGCTGGAACAGGGCGAGCCTGATCTGGAAGCCCTCGACGCCGCGGCCTACGCGGCCGCGCACGGCATGCCGCCGCCTGGGCGTCCGCGCCGGGACGGACGCGATGGACGCGACGGTCGCGAGAACCGCGACACCCGGAACAGCGGCGGCGGTGACCGCGGCGGCGGCAGGATCGCGGCGGCGACGCGGCAGCACGACCGCGGTGGTGGCGACCGCGGCGGCCGCGGCCCGGCCGGTCCGCCGGCGCCGCCGGCCGATCCGGCGCTGCAGGGTGAAGGCTACAAGGCCATGGAGCGCGTGTTCCTGCGGCCCAACGCCGTGACCCGCTGGCCGCTCTACCTGCGCCAGGCCAAGGCCGTGCTGCGCGCCGGCGACGAGAGCTTCGACGAGCGGAAGTACGGCTTCGCCGGCCTGGTCGAGGCGCTCCGCTTCGGCCAGCGGGAAGGCCTGTTCCGGCTGGATCGGGATCGCCAGGGCGTCCTGCGCGTCTACCCCGGCCAGCTGCTCCAGCGGGCCGAGGGCGTCACCGGTATCACCGGCGGCGAGGGCGCACCCGTGCAGCGCGAGCTGCCGGTGGAGCCGGTGCCCGGCGCCCAGCGAGCCGGTCGAGGTCGTCGAGGCGGCACCGGTCGCGGTCAGCGAGCCGGAGGCCGGCGCCGACGCGTCCGCGCGGGCGCCCAAGGCGGCGTCCAAGCGCCGCGCCGTCGCCAAGAAGCCGGTGGCGAAGAAGGCCGCGCCCAAGGCGCGCGCCGCCAAGCCGGCCGCGCCGAAGAAGCGCGCCGCCAAGAAGGCCGGCGCCTAGTCGGCAGATTCTGCGTCGTGTTCGAGGTGCTCCCGGCGGACCGTCGGGAGCACCATCGGAAGCCTCGTCCGAGGCCGCGCCGGCGGACGCCGCGGCGGCTCAGCGATCGACGACCGTCGCCAGCTCGAACTTCACCGTGACGGGCGCGGACATCGTCACCGGCACCACCTGCCGGCGTTCCTCGTCCTTGTAGCGCATCACGAACTCCGCCGTCCCGAGCGGCACCTGCAGGCCGGCGTTGGGCAGCGTGCCCATGTTCTCGCCGTTGATCGAGAGCTCGGTGCCTTCCGGCGCGTCGATCGTCACCGGCGTCTTCGGCACGACCGAGACCGACGACGTCGACCCCGGGCCGGACCCGCACCTCGACCGACCCGCGATACCCCAGCGACTCGTTGACGAGCTCGAGCGTGTGCTTGCCGGGGCGCAGCATCAGCTTCTCGATTTCGGTCGAGCCGATCAGCTTCCCGTCGAGCAGGATGTCGAGCTGCACCGGCGACAGCACCGACGCCCAGCCGGCGTAGACGGGCACGTCCAGCTCGGTCGTCTGGCCGGCTTCGACCATCAGCATCGTGCTGACGGTCCCCTTCTCGCCTTCGACGGTCACCTCGTGCTTGCCCGGCAGCAGGTCGCTCACCGTCAGCGGCGTCTGGCCCATCAGCCGCCCGTCGATCGTCACCTTCGCGCCGGCGGTCGAGGACGAGATCGACGCCTGCCCGGTGCGTGAAGCCGTTGCCCCACGAGAGGCGCTGCTCGGTCTGCACGCCGGCCGAGATCTCGACCGGCACGACGCGCGTCCCGGTGCCGTAGCGCAGCTCGATGGTGTGCCGCCCCGGCGGCAGCGGCTGCGCGAACGGCGTCTTGCCGAGGACCATGCCGTCGACGGAAATCTGGATGCCGGCCGGCTTGGTGTGGACGACGAGCCAGCCCTGCTGCTCCGGCGTCACGTACCACCAGGCCGTGGCGAACGCCACGCCCTCGAGGAGGGCGACGAGCAGCGACGCGGCCAGCGTCCGTGCCCAGTTGATGCGGAACGAGCGGCGCGGCGCCGTCGTCGGCCCGGGCGTCACGGCCCGCGATTCGGGTTCGGGCTGCTCCGCGGTCTGCGGCGCCCGGTGCATCCACGTGTCGGGCTGCGGCTTGAACGCCAGGATCGACGCGGACACAGACGGCTCGGCAACCGGCGGCGCAAACGGGTCGGGGACCTGGCCGCTCGGCGGCGGCGTGTAGCTCACCGCGTCGGGCTCGTCGGGCGTCGACGCCGGCGTGGCGTCGGCGGCGCCGCCGCGGGCCCAGGCCGGGATGGCCTCGACCGGCTGGCCCGGCTGCCACTGGACCATCGGCGCCGCGGGGGCGTCCGGCGTGGCGCTGAAGGTGGCCGGGGCCGGGGCGGGGCTCTCGGAGGCCGACGGCACGGGCTGGACGGCGTACGCCTCGTCGGCCGTCCGGCCGGCCGGGCGCTTCTTGCGGCGACGACGACGCGGCTCGTTCTCGGCCGCCAGTTCCGCGGCTTCGCGAGCGGCCCGCTCGGCGGCCTCGCGGCTCGCCATTTCGCGTGCGGCGGCGTCGCGGGCCGCCTGTTCGGCGGCGGCGCGGGCCTGACGCTCGGTTTCCATCAGCGCCGCGGCTTCCCGCGCGGCGCGCTCGGCGGCGTGGCGTTCGGCGGCGTGGCGCTCGGCGCGGTCGGACGCCTGCCGCGCCTCGCGCTCGGCGACGGCGCGGGCTTCGCGTTCGGCTTCGGCGCGGGCGGCGTGCTCGCGCGCGGCCCGTTCGGCGGCGGCGCGCTCGGCGGCCTCGCGCTGGGCCCGTTCGCCGGCCTCGCGGGCTTCCCGCTGCGCCTTCTCGCGTTCGACCCGTTCGTGCTCGGCGGCTTTTTCGTGGTGGCGGGCCGCGCGCTCGGCCGCGACGCGGCCGGCCGTCTCGTAGTCGCCGCGCGCGTCCGCGTGCTGCGCCGCCAGATCGGCGAGGGCGCGCTGCGAGGCTTCCCGCGCGACCTGCTCGGCCGCCTGACGGGCCGCCCGTTCGACGTCGGCGCGTTCGGCCGCCTCGCGGACGGCCAGTTCGGCCGCCTGCAGCGCCAGGCGATGGGTCGCTTCGCGCTCGGCGGCCTCCAGCACGGCCTGCTCGGCGAGCTCGCGCGCGGCCTTGTGCGCGGCTTCGCGCTCGGCCGCTTCCCGGGCGGCGCGCTCCGTGGCCGCCCGCTCGGTCGCCTCGCGAGCGGCCCGTTCCTTGGCCTCGCGGTCGGCGCGCTCGGCGGCCTTCCGCTCGGCGGCTTCGCGGTCGGCACGCTGGGCGGCTTCGAGCGCGGCCCGCTCCGTCGCGGCTCGCTCGGCGACCTCGCGCGCGGCGCGTTCGGCGGCCTCACGGGCGACCTGTTCGGCAGCGGCCCGTTCGGCCGCCTCCTTCAGGGCGCGCTCGGCGGCGCGCGCCTCGCGTTCGGCCAGCTCGCGCGCCTGGCGCTCGGTGGCTTCGCGGGCGGCCGATTCCCGCAGGGCGCGCTCCGCGCGCTCGGCGGCGTCCCGTTCGGCGCGCTCGGCGCGCTCGGCGGCTTCCTTCTCGGCGCGCTCGGCGCGCTCCGCGGCGTCCTTCGCCGCGCGCTCCGCCGTGGCACGGACGGCGGCCTCCTTCTCGGCCCGGGCGGCCGCTTCCAGCGCCGCCCGTTCCGCGGCGGCGCGTTCGGCCGCTTCCTTCCGGGCGCGCTCGGCGTTGACGCGCGCTTCCTGCTCGGCCTGCTCGCGGGCCTGGCGCTCGGCCTCGCGGCCGGCGGCTTCCTGCCGCGCCTTCTCGCTCGCTTCGGCGGCGGCTTCCTGCCGCGCGCGTTCGACCGCTTCGTGCTTGTCGGCCGCGACCCGCACGTCGCGCTCGCGGGCTTCTTCCTCGCGACGGGCGTGCGCGGCGCGCTCCGCCGCGTCGCGCTCGACCTGCTCGCGGGCCCGCCGCTCGGCCGCTTCGATCGACTCGCGCTCGAGCCGCTTGCGCGCCTCGCGCTCGGTTTCCTCGCGCGCCGACGCGTCGCGGGCGGCGCGCTCGGCGGCCTCCCGCTCGGCGGCTTCCCGCGTGGCGCGCAGCGACGCTTCGTGCGCCTGCCGCTCGGCTTCCTGCCTCGCGCCCCGCTCGGTGGCTTCGCGCTCGGAGGCGGCGCGCGCCTGGCGCTCGGCGGCGGCCCGTTCGGCCGCCTCCCGCGCCACCTGTTCGGCGGCATCACGCGCCACCTGCTCCGCGAGCGCGCGTCCTTCGCGCTCGGCCTGTTCGCGCGTCTCGGCTTCCTGCCGTGCGCGTTCCGCCGCCTCGCGAGCGAGGCGTTCACTGTCGTCCGCACGGGCCGCCACGACCTGGGCGGCCGCGCCGGCGTCGACCGCGTCGGCGGTCTGGTCGAGCACCGAGATGTCGCCCGCCGCCGCGCTCATCTCGTCCTGCAGCGCCTGCAGGGCATCGAGGCGATCGCTCTTGCGGCGGCCGAACTTGACGGCCTCGGATTTCGTCGCCGACTCGGACTTCGAGGCCGGCTCCGGCTTGGCGTCCGCCGTGACCGCGGGCTCCGCCTTGGCCTCCGTCCGCGCCTTGGCGCGTGACGGCGGCTTCATTTCCACGGCCTCGGCCGCGGCCGGCGGCGGATCCGCCACCGCGCGACGCCGCGGCGTGATCGTCACCTGCATCTGCATCGCCGACAGCGCCGAGTCGAGGTCGACCGAGGACGCTGCCGTCGCGCCGACCGGCCTCGTCGGCGGCCGGCGGTCGCCCGGGCCATCAGCTCGTCGTAGCGGAGGAAGAAGCCCTTCACGGCCGCCGCGGTCGGGGCGTAGCGATCGACGGCGACGACGGTCTCGAAGGCGTCCTGGGCTTCCTTGATGGAGGCGAACGTCTGGGCCTCGTCGACGCCGGTGGCGCGCTCGAGCCAGCGGCGCAGTTCGGGACCGATCGGGCGCGACCCGTTTTTCGACGTCTCCTTGACGCTGAAGATCACCCGCTTGAGCTGGGCCGGGTATTCCTCGTCGGTGAGCGGGCGGCCGAGCGTCAACGCCAGCGCGACCAGCCCGATCTGGACGATGTCCATCTTCTCGTCGAAGACGGCGCGGTTGGTGGCCGGCGAGGCGATCCGGAACTGCTCCCACAGCTTCTTGCGCGGGAGGTTCATCCGCTGCAGGGCGGCGCCGAGGCCGTGATCGACGATCACCAGCCGCTGCTGCGAGGTGTAGACCAGGCGCTCGGGCGCGATCGCCCCGTGCGTCACCTTGCGCGAGTCGTGCAGGATGCCGATGGCCGGCAGCAGGTCGCGGATGATCTGCAGGGCGACGTCGACCTCGACGGTTGAGCGAGATCCGGGACAGCGACTCGAGCACGGTGGACAGCCGGTGCCCGTCGAGCGCGTCGTAGGCGATGACCAGCGGCCTGGTCCCGGTCTTGGCGCGGTCGACACCGCGCAGGCGGACGTAGCGGGCGTGCCGGAAGTTGATCAGGCGGCCGACGCGGTCGCGGATCGCCGATTCCTGCGCGGCGAGCTCGGCGACCAGCTGGAGGTGCTCGACCGGGTCCCCGCCGGCGTCGGTGACGCGCACACGCGTGCCCAGGCCGTCCTTGAAGGGCGGAGTGACAGCGGTGCGGTCGCTCGAAGCAGGCAGTCGGGTCATGGCCGTCTCTAGGTGTCCGCCGACGCGCCCCTCTCGGGCCCGCCGACGCGTGTCAGGTGCGGAGTGCTACTGCAAGCCCCGAACCACCACCGGATGTGGCTGAACTCGGAGCAGAAATCGACACCAGTTCACGTCAGCCACATGGCCAAATTTTGTCGTACGCAGATGCCGGGACGAGATGTGTGGAGGTGCGCACGAAAACGTAAACTTCCCGCCCCGGGCCGGGATCCGCTGGCCTGCCGGCCTCCCGGCGCAGGCGGGTGAAGTCCCGTGAACCGTGTAAACTTGGTCGTTCGCCGATCCGAGATCCAAGACTCATGCCCTACCGCGCCTGGTTCCGCTGCATCGCCGGTTGCTCCGGCGAATACCCCCTGACGAAGCCGCTCTACCGCTGCCCGACCTGCGGCGATCTGCTCGAGGTCGCGCACGACGTCGAGCGCGCTGAAGGATCGCGTCGCCGGCGGCGTGGATGCGCCTGTTCGACGACCGCTACAAGCGCACGCACGTGGCCGTACGGCTCGGCGCGTGTGGGGCAAGAAGGAGTGGGTGCTGCCCAGCCTGCCGGACCAGTGCATCGTCTCGATGGACGAGGGCGGCACCAACCTGCTCTGGGCCGAGCGCTTCGGCCGCGCGATCGGCGTCGACGATCTCTGGATCAAGCAGTGCGGCAACTCGCACACCGGATCGTTCAAGGATCTCGGCATGACCGTGCTGGTCTCGGTGGTGCGGCAGATGCTCGCCGAGGGCACCAGCATCCGCGCCGTCGCCTGCGCCTCGACCGGCGACACCTCGGCGTCGCTCGCCGCCTACTGCGCCGCCGCCGGCATCCCGGCGATCGTCATCCTGCCGCGCGGCAAGGTCTCGATGGCGCAGCTGCTGCAGCCGCTCGCCAACGGCGCCCTCGTGCTGTCGCTCGACACCGACTTCGACGGCTGCATGCGCATCGTCCAGCGGCTCGCCGACGACGGGCTGGTCTACCTCGCCAACTCGATGAACAGCCTGCGCCTCGAGGGCCAGAAGACGGTCGCCATCGAGATCGTCCAGCAGTGGGACTGGACGGTGCCCGACGTGGTCGTGATCCCGGGCGGCAACCTCGGCAACGTCAGCGCGCTCGGCGCCGGCTTCGACATGATGCGCGAGCTCGGCCTCATCACGAAGGCGCCGCGCATCGTCGTCGCCCAGGCGGCGCGCGCCAACCCGCTGTACCTCGCGTACCAGAACGGCTGGGCGTTCGAGCCGGTCGCGGCCCAGCCGACGCTGGCGTCGGCGATCCAGATCGGCAACCCGGTCTCGGTCAAGAAGGCGATCCGCACGCTGCAGCGCTACGACGGCATCGTCGAGCAGGCGACCGAAGCCGAGCTCGCCGACGCGTCGGCCGCCGCCGACCTCACCGGCATGTTCAACTGCCCGCACACCGGCGTGGCGCTGGCCGTGCTGACCAAGCTGGTGGCGCGCGGCGAGATCCGCCGGTCCGAGCGGGTGGTCGTGATCTCGACGGCGAACGGCCTGAAGTTCACCGACTTCAAGCTGCGCTACCACGACGGCGAGCTGGACGGCGTCGCGTCGACGCACGCGCGCCGGCCGATCGAGCTGCCCAACGACTACGACGCGGTGATCCGCGCCATCGATCAGGCCGCGCTGGCCTAGTACGCAGAAAGACGTCTCCGGAGTCGTCTTTCTGCCACCACTCCGGAGTCGTCTCGCGAGGTGCGGCGCGGGTCTGTCGAGAACGGCGTCGCGGCTTCGACTATCGCTCGAGGTGCCGTGAAAAAGATGCTGAAGCGCGGGCTCGTCGGGCTCGGCTGCGTCCTGCTGCTGCCCCTGCTGCTGTTCGGCTTCCTGTTCGCCACGCGTGAACCGCCCGACGGGGCGCGGGTCGACGCGGGCGACGGTATCGTCGGCGTCGAGACGGGCGGCGCCTACGCCTGGATCGTGCGGTCGCAGCACGGCGCCGTCCTCGTCGACGCGGGCATGGACGCGTCGGGCGCGGCCATCCTCGCCGAGCTGAAAGCGCAGGGCCTCTCGGCCGGCGACGTCAAGGCGGTGCTGATCACCCACGGCCATCCGGACCACGTCGCCGCCGCCACCCTGTTCCCGGCCGCGACGGTGTTCGTCGGGGCGGCCGACGCGGCCATGATCCGCGGCGACCGCAGCCATTACGCGCCGTTCGGCCGCATCGTCGGCGCGCTGCTGCCGCTGCCGCCGGCGCCGCCGGCGATGACCGAGCTGCGCGGCGGCGAGCCGCTGGCGTTCGACGGCATCCACTTCACCGCCATCGCGACGCCGGGGCATTCGCCGGGCAGCATGATGTACCTGCACGGGCCGATGCTCTTCACCGGCGATTCGCTGATGCGCAAGGGCGACGGCGTGACCACCGTCGGCTGGCTGTTCTCGGAGGACCCGGCCCGCAACCTCGCCGCACTCCCGGCGCTCCGGGAGCTGCCCTTCGAGACCATCGCCGATGGCCATGCCGGCGTCGCCCGCGAGGCGGATCGGCGACTGGCGCGCTTCCTCCAGTCGAACTGAGGCGCGCTCAGGGCGCCTGCGACGACAGGTAGGCCGCGAGGTCGACCATGTCGGCGAGCCGTCAGGTGCGCGACGACCGGCTTCATCAGCGCGGCGGCAGCGCCATTGCGCGCGCCGGTCTGAATTCGTAGAGCTGGCGCACCGCGTAGCTCGGCGATCGACCGACGATCGGCGGGATGCCCGCGAGGCCCTTCAGGTCGGGACCGTGGCAGATGGCGCAGCGGTCGGTCTTGCCGGGCACACCGGCCGCAAGCGCCGCGCCGCGGGCGACGCTGCCGACCGGCACGTAGGCGATGAAGCGCGCGCGCGGATCGCGATTCTCGAACTGCTCGGTGTTCTCCGGCATCTCGATGATGCGCTGACCCGATCGGCTCACGCTGACGCCGGTCTTGGCGTCGGCCAGGAACCAGCCGCCGACGACCGTCCTGGGCACGTCCACCGACTCGACGACGCGGACGTTGGGCCGCGGCGTCAGCGCGGAGAAGTCCTGCGCCGCCGCCTGCACCTCGTCGTCGGTGATCGCCTTCGACAGCGCGATCATGTTCTTCTGCGGCGCCCGATCGGGCAGCGCCGTCGTGCGCGCGCCGCTCTTGTAGTCGGCCATCTGCTGGACGATGTAGGCGGCCGGCAGGCCGGCGATGTTGGCGTTCTCCGGGCCGCCCGGCCCGTCGGCGCGATGGCAGACGCCGCAGGCGAAGACGGCCGGCTTGCGGCCCTGCGCCACGATCGGCGGCAGCGCCGGATGGTCCTCCGGATGCCACACCGGCGCGGCGAACAGGTCGCGCAGCTGCGTCACCGTGTAGCCGGCGGTGCTGTCGGGAACGCGGCGCGGCGTGCCGTCGTCGACGCGGCCGGTGAAGTCGGGCGGGTTGACCGGATAGGCCCAGCCTGGCGGCTCCTGCGCGACGGCGATCGCGGGCAGGACGACGAGGCTGGCAGCGGCCAGGATCAGTCGACGGCACAGGCGCATCATGTCGGGAACGAACCGATCCTCTCACACGTCGCGATGGCGCTATCCTAGACGAGTCATGCCGAAGTTCGTCATCGAGCGCGTCATCCCGGGAATCGCCGACTGGTCGGAGGCGCAGATCCGCGAGGCATCGCTCAAGTCGCTGGAGGCCCTGGCCGACCTCGGGCCGGAAATCCAGTGGATCCACAGCTTCGTCACCGACGACAAGATGTACTGCATCTACTACGCGCCCGACGAAAGCCTGATCGTCGCGCACGCGCGCCTCACCGGCCTGCCGGTCGATCGCGTCGCCGCCGTCCGGCGCCTGCTCGACCCCGCCAACTTTCATGTAGCCGCGCGAACCGTCAGTACTCGGCGATCAGGTGGTCTGCCTCGGCGCGGCGTAGACGATCGCGCGCTCAGCGGCATGCGCCGCGCCGGCGTTGCGCCGCAGCGCCTCGACATCCGCGATCCGTCGAGCGCCCACAAATCGGCGACGCCGTCGCTCCAGCCGCGTGCCCTGGTCGTGCGGACCGGCGCGGCCGAGCCGACGGTCCGCCGCACGGAGGCGGCGGCGCCGGCCAAGCGTCAGCGCGCGCTCGAGATCGCCGCCGACCACCGCGGCGCAGGCGAACGCTTCCAGCGCGATGGCGATGCCGAGGCGATGGCGCGCCGGCGACGAAGGCATCGAGCGCGCTCGCCGAACAGCGTCGCATGCCGACGGCGACGCTCGCCTTCCTCGCAGGCGAGATGACCGAGATCGATCGCCGAGCGGGCCAGCGCCCAGCGCGTCGCCGAGGGCGCGCAACAGATCGGCGCCGCGCTGATAGTGCAGTCGCGCGCCTCGGCGAGATCGCCGGCCGCGCGCGAGACGTCGCCGAGGTGATTGAGCGACCACGCCTGGCCGAGCGGCGTGACCTGCCTGCCCGAACAGGTCGTGCGCCTCGAGGAGCGCGGCACGGGCCGCCGCGATAATGTCCCTGCCGCCGCAGCACGTCGGCGAGGTTGCTGAGCGCGGAGGCGATGGCGGCGCGATCGCCGAGCTGCCGGCAGGTGCTGCACGCTCTCCTCGAGCCAGGCGCGCGCGCCATCGTAGTCGCCGATGAAGCGGCGGTTGACGCCGAGGTTGTTCAACTGCCCGACGACGCCGCGCAGAGTCGCCGAGCTCGCGATAGATCGACAGCGCGTCCTGGCCGGCGCTGGTCGCTTCGAGCACCGGCGCCAGCATGCTGGCGAAGGCAATCGCCGTCGCGCGCGCCTTCGTCCGTCGCGGCCAGGCCTGGCAGCCGCAGCAGCGCCTCGAAGCGCGCGAAGCCTTCGAGGCGGTGGTCGCGGCGATCCCAGTAGTCGGAGAGCGCGAGCGCCAGGCGCAGCGCCCAATCGGCGTCGTGCGTGCCGATCAGATGATCGAGCGCGGCGCGATGATTGTCGTGCTCGCGCTGGCAGCGCGCCAGCCACGTCCTCGCGCTGCGCCGGTGCTCAGCGGCCCGAGCCCCTCCTCGGCGAGCACGATGCAGTAGGCCGCATGCGCGCGCCGCGTCACCGGATGCTCGCCGCTCGCGTCGAGCTGCTCGAGGGCGTACTCGCGCACCGTCTCGAGCATCGCGAAGCGCAGCTCGCCGATCGCCCGCGTCGACCTCCTGGATCAGGCTCTTGTCGACCAGCGACGACAGGCCGTCGAGCACCGACAGGTCGGCATCCTGGCGCGGATTGCAGACGGCCTCGGCGCCCTCGAGCGTCCACGATCCGGCGAACACCGCGAGCCGCCGGAACAGGCGCTTCTCGGCTGCGGTCAGCAGCTCGTGGCTCCAGTCGATCGCGTGGCGCAGCGTCTGCTGCCGCACCGGCAGGTCGCGGCCGCCGCCGATCAGCAGCGTGAGCGCGGCGCTCCAGCCGCGCCAGGATCTGCTGCCGGCGCGAGGATGCGGACGCGCGCGGCCGCCAGCTCGATGGCCAGCGGCAGCCCGTCGAGGCGGGCGCAGATCTCGGCGATCGTCGCGGCGTTCTCCGCCGTCAGCGCGAACGACGGCTGCCGCGCGACGGCCTGGCGCACGAACAGCGCGATGGCCGGGTTGCGCGCCAGCGTCGTCGAGCCTGCGGCAGCCGGGCGATGTCCGGCAGCGGCAGCGGCGGCACCGGGATGCACTGCTCGCCGGACACGCGCAGCACGGCGCGGCTGGTCACGAGCAGCGTCAGCGCCGTGCGTCGACTCGACCAGCGCGACGAGCAGCGGCGCCGCCGCGAGGAGCTGCTCGAAGTTGTCGAGCACCAGCAGCGTGCGAGCCGCGCACGGCCTGGCGCGGACGTGGGCGCGCAGCGCGTCATCGACCGAGCCGCGCTCGATGCGCGACAGGCCGAGCGCCTGCGCGAGCGTCGGCGCGACGTCGGCGGCGTCGGTCAGCGAGCCGAGGCCGACGAAGCGAACGCCGCCGGGGAAATCGGCCGCCGCCTCGCCGCGACCTGCAGGGCCAGCCGGGTCTTGCCGCTGCCGCCCGGGCCGGACAGCGTCAGGACGCGGCACCCGCCGCCGCGCAGCACGCCGAGGATTGCGGCCACGTCGGCGTCGCGGCCGATCAGCGCGGTGCGCGGCACCGGCAGGGCGGCGGCGCGGGCCGGGCCGCTCGCTGGCGCGACACGGCGGGGCGTCGCTCGGCGGCGCCCAGGTCCACACCGGGACTGGGGCGGCCGGCGGCGCGCCGGTGGCGTCCCGGAAGCGCGGCAGGTAGCTGCCGGTCGGGACGTCGATGGCGACGCCGTCGGCGTAGCCCTCGATCGGCGTGGTCCTGCTGCAGCTTGGCGCGGAGGCGCCGCGCCTGGACGCGGACGATCGTGTCGGCCCGTGGGTCGAAGTCCTGGCCGCGGCCGAACACCTCGACGCCGATCGTGTATTCCTTCAGCGCCTCGGCCCGGCCGGCCAGCGTCTCGTCGACGACGTAGGCGAGCAGCCGCCGCAGGCTGTGCGCCTTCGAGAACGCCGTCGCTATCGAGCACCCGCCGCGCATGCGCCCGGGCCCGCTCGGCCTCCACCGGCTCCGCCGGCTGCCGTGCCTCAGGCCCTGTCACACCGCACCGTCACCGCACCGCACCGTCACTCTCCTCCGAACGCCGCGTCACCGCCTGACCGAACGCCGTGTCCGGCGCGGTCACGGTGACGTCACCTCGCGTTCTCTCCCGCCCGAGCCGGGCCGGTCGCGAGAATACCTCACCTGAACACCCGCCTCCTGCGAGACGAGACAGGTTGAGACGCGATGACGACGATGACGACGACACGTGCGATGTGGCTGCGGGCTGGCCGCGCTGGCGCTCTCCTGTGGAGCGGCCAGCGCTGCGCGGCCTCCGACGGCGTCGCCACTCAGGGCGCCTCGAGCCAGGGCAACACCCTGGTCGACGATGGTCCTGCGCGCGACGGAGCGCTACCGCGATCCCGGCCGAAGCGGACGCGCAGGGCTGGACGTCGGCCAACAGCCTGCGTGAGCGGTCCCGAAGAGGGCGCCATGGGCGTGCACTTCATCAAGGGCGCGATCCTGTTCGACGGCGCCATCAATCCGCAGGAGCCCGAGGCGCTGATCTACGAGATCAAGCGGCGGCCGGGCCCGCCTCGTCGGCGTCGAGTACATCGTCATCGCCGTCGGAGTGGCACGCCCGAACAACGGGGCCGCGCCGCCGGTCGATCATGGGCCAGCAGACGCAACCTCGTCGGCGCGCCCGAACCGCTACGGCCTCGACCGGCGTTCTACGAGCTGCACGTCTGGGCCTTCCGCCCGAACGTCAAGGGCACCTTCGTCGACTGGAACCCGGCGGTGTCGTGCGCCGGCTTCGAGCCGACGGAGACGCCGACCGCTGCCGCCCACCATCCACGGCCGGCCCTAGTTGCGCCCGGCCCGGCCTCACCGTCCACACATTCCGAGGACACTCCAGTGAACGCTGTCCCGCTCGCGTGGTCGACACGCACAGCGCTGACAGCTCGCCGTGAAGGGCGCCATCGTCCTTCCCGGCGACCCCACCTACGACGACGTGCGCGCCGTCTGGAACGCGATGATCGATCGCCGGCCGGCCGTCGATCGTGCGCTGCGTCGACGACGCCGACGTGGTCGCGGCGTATCCGCCTTCGCGCGCGCCAGCGGGACCTCGCCGATCTCGATCCGCGGCGGCGGTCATCAACATCGCCGGCACCTCGGTCTGCGACGGCGGCGTGATGATCGACCTGTCGACGATGACGGCGGTCTGCGTGCGATCCGGCGGCGCGCCGCGCCTTCGTCCAGCCCGGCGCGCTGCTGGCCGACGTCGACCGCCGCGACGCTGGCGCACGGCCTGGCGACGCCGCTCGGCATCAACTCGACGACCGGCGTCGCCGGGCTCGCCGCTCGGCGGCGGCTTCGGCTGGCTGACGCGGCAGCACGGGCATGACCATCGACAACCTGATCGCGGCGCGCGTCGTCGGCGCCGACGGCGTGCTGCGTCGCGCCAGCAGCGACGGAGAACCCGGATCTGTTCTGGGCGATCCGCGGCGGCGGCGGCAACTTCGGTGTCGTCACCGAGTTCGACGTTCGCGCTGCACGCCGATCCCGAAGCAGATCCTCGCCGGCCTGCTCGTGTTCCCGATCGAGCGGACGCCGCGAGATCCTGCGGCACTACCGCGCCTTCGTCGCCCGTGCGCCCGAGTCTCTGAACGTCTGGGTGGTGCTGCGCAAGGCGCCGCCGCTGCCGTTCCTGCCGGTCGAGGTGCATGGCGCAGGACGTCGTGGTCGATGCTCGGCGCTGTGCGACGCCGGCGATCGCCGCGTGCCGGGGCCTCGCACGTCGACCAGCTCCGCGCCTTCGGACCGCCGCTCGGCGAACACGTCGGCCCAGTGCCGTACGGCGCCTGGCAGCAGGCCTTCGACCCGCTGCTCGCGGCCGGGGCCCGCAACTACTGGAAGTCGCACAACTTCACCGCGTTGAGTGACGGCGCGATCGAGACGCTCGCCGGCCTATGCCGGGCGGCTGCCGTCGGACCACAGCGAGATCTTCGTGGCCCTGGTGTCGGGCGCCGCCAACCGGGTCCCGACCTCGGCGACCGCCTACGTCGGCCGCGACGCCCAGCTGGTGGTGAACGTCCACGCCCGCTGGCAGGACGCATCCGCCGACGACGCGCTGCGTCGTCGTGGGCGCGGGCGTTCTATGCCGCGGCCTCGGCGCCGTTCGCGTCCGGCGGCGCCTACGTCAACTTCATGACCGGCGACGAGGCGGCACGCGTCCCGGCCGCCTACGGCGAGAACTACGCCCGGCTGGTCGGCGCTGAAGCGGCGGTTCGACCCCGACAACGTGTTCCGCACCAACCACAACATCGCCCCGTAAGCGCGGACGCGGACAGGGTGGGCTGGGGTCGCCACCCTATTCTCGTCGCGCTTGTAAACCTCGAGGGGGGCCCGCTCGTCATACTCAGGCGGACACCCTTCCCTGGAGGACGGCGGCGATGATGGATGACGTGCGCTACGCGTTCCGGCAATTGCGGACGCACCCGGCCTTCGCCGTCGTCGCCGTCGCGACCCTGGCGGTCGGGATCGGCGCGGCGGCCGCGATGTTCGGCCTGATCCAGGGCGTGCTCCTGTCGCCGCCGCCGTACGCGCAGCCGGATCGGCTGGTCCTGGTGACGCCGGTCCGGATCGACGGCCAACCCTACGATCGCGCGCCGACGATCGGCCAGGCGATCGCCTGGCGCGGGGCGCGCTCGCTCGAGCGGACGGCGCTGTACCGCTGGACGTTCAACTTCCTCGTCCGCGGCGACGGCAGCCGGTCGCTCGGCGGCATGAACGTCTCCCGCGACTGGTTCGACGTGGTCGGCGTGAAGCCGCTTCTCGGCCGCACCTTCACCGCCAACGAAGCCGGCCGCCCAGGCGTGGCCCCGACCGCCATCATCCTCGGCTACGACCTGTGGCAGCGCGAGTTCGGCGGCGATCCCGCGGATCATCGGCAAGCCGGTCACGCTCAGCCGGATGCCGGCACCGCTGCCGGTCGTCGGCGTGATGCCGCCCGGCCTCCGCTTCCTGCCCGATCCCGGCGCCGCCGCCGAACCGAACTACGACCTCGACGCCAAGGTCGACTTCTTCCTCGGCGTGACGCCGGACGAGTCGCAGCCCGAGCGCGGCGGCGGCAACGTCATCGCGCGCCTCGCCACGGGCGCGACCGCCGGCGACGCGCAGGTGGAGCTGGCGGCGATGTCCGGCGCCATCGCCGCCGCCGACGCACGCCTCGCCGGCCTCACCACCAGCGCCAGCCCGGTCCGCTCGGTCCTCAACCGCGAAGGCGAGCGGCTGCTCGTCCCGCTGTTCGGCGCCGTCGGCCTGCTGTTCCTCATCGCCTGCGCCAACGTCAGCGGCCTGCTGGTGGCGCGCGGCCTGCAGCGCCAGCAGGAGTACGCCACCCGCGCCGCCATCGGCGCCGGGCGCGCCCGGCTCTTCCGGCTGGTGCTGATCGAAGCGGTGGCCATCGCCCTGACCGCCGCCGTGCTCGGCGCCGGCGTCGCCTACGGCATCGTCGCGGTCCTCAAGAGCATCGGCGGTCACGCGGTGCCGCGGGCGGACGCCGTCGCCGTCGGCTGGCCGGTGCTCCTCTTCGGGGGCCTGGCGGCGCTCACGGCCGGCATCGTCGCCGGTCTGCTGCCCGCCATCCGCGCCTCGTGGGGCGATCGGTTCGGGCTGCTCAAGGGATCGCGGACGACGGCGGGCCGGGCCGAGCGGCGGCTGCTGGCCGGCGTCGCCGCCGTCCAGGTCGTGCTCACCGTCTCGCTGCTGGCCGGCGCCGCGCTGCTGCTGCGCACCGCCCGCAACCTCGATCGGCGTCCACCCGGGCTACGAGACCGAGCGCATCCTGGCGACGACGGTCACGCACGTCGGCGCCGCGCGACCAGACGCGCGCCTTCCACGACCAGGCGCTCGAACGCGTCGCCGCGATCCCGGGCGTCCGCCACGCCGCGTTCGCGTGGGGCGTGCCGCTCACCGGCAACAGCTGGCCGGCCGAGATCGAAGTGCCTGGCCGCGCCGCCGCCTCCGTCGGCCATCGTCGATCGCATCAGCCTGCCGCTGCGGGCGGTGACCGAGGACTACTTCGCGGTGATGAGCATGCGCCTCGCTGGACGGCCGGCTGTTCCTGCCGACCGACAACGAAGGCGCGCCGCGGGTCGTCATCGTCAACCAGGCCTTCGTCCGCCAGCATCTCGGCGACGGCGTGGCCCTGGGCCGGCAGCTGCGCTCGCCGGGCGACGACAAGCCGTTCACCATCGTCGGCGTGATCGGCGACACGCGGACCGAGCGGCTGCGGGAACGGCCGGAGCCCGAGCTCTACGTCTCGTTCCGCCAGAACGGCGCGTTCTCCAAGCACCTGGTGGTGCGGGCGGCCGGCGATCCGCTGGAGCTGGCGCCGCAGGTGCGGCTCGGCGCTGCGCGCGCTGCAGCCGACCGTGGCCGTCGAGCACGTCACGACGATGGAGGAGATCCGCCGCGCCTCGACGGCTGCGCCGACGTTCGCGCTGCGGCTGCTCGCCGGCTTCGCGATCGTCGCCACGCTGCTCGCCGCGGTCGGGTCTCTACGGCGTGCTGTCGCTGTCGGTGGGAGCGCGGACGAAGGAGCTGGCCCTGCGCCAGGCCATCGGGGCCCGTCGGCACCAGGTCATCGCGCTGGTGCTCGGCGAAGGCGCCCGGCTGGTCGCCATCGGCGTGGCGGGAGGCGTCGGCGGCGCGCTGCTGGTCGGGCGCCTGCTCGAGGCGCTGCTGTTCGACGTGACCGCGAACGATCCCGCCTCGCTCGGCGGCGCGGCGCTCACCTTTGCCGGCGTCGCCGCGCTCGCCTGCCTGTTGCCGGCCTGGCGCGCCGGGCGGGGGACGTGTCGGCGGCGCTTCGCCAGGATTGAGCGGGTTGGCGGTCGCGCGCTCACGCGCGACCGCGGACGCCCGTCTATGCCGGCACGAACGACTCGAGGTCGGCCCAGGTCTCCGGATCCTGCATCAGCAGCGTCGTGAAGTAGAGGCGGACGTCCTCGGGCGGATGGCCGGCGACGATGGCCTTCGCCGACGCCTCGAGCGTGGCCGCGTCCGGCTTGGGCACCTCTTCGTCGGCGATGAGGCCGTCCTCGTGCGTGATGCCGAGCCCGTCGAGGAACGCGCCCATCATCTTCCGCTGCGTGGCGAGGTGATAGGTCACGAGCAGGCGCGCCGCCACGCCCTCCGAGACCTGCGCCAGCTTGAGCAGGTGCGCCGCCTTGCGATCGGGCGCCATCGTCTCGACCGACTTGTAGCGGAAGTTCAGCTTCTTCGCCAGCAGCAGCATCACTTCGGTCTGCTCGGCGACCGATTCGTCGTCGTCCCAGAACGCCGTGGCCGCGGCCTGCCGCTGCCCGTCCGTCATCGCCTTCCAGAGCGCCGCCGGGCGCCGTTCGATCTCGGGTGTGCTCATCGTCCTCACCGGGTCAGCTTGCGGTACTTGATGCGATGCGGCTGGTCGGCGGCCGCGCCGAGGCGGCGCCGCCGATCCGCCTCGTAGTCCTGGTAGTTGCCCTCGAACCACACGACTTCCGAGTCGCCCTCGAAGGCCAGGATGTGGGTGGCGATGCGATCGAGGAACCAGCGGTCGTGGCTGATGACCACGGCGCAGCCGGCGAACTCGAGGAGCGCCTCTTCGAGCGCCCGCAGCGTGTCGACGTCGAGGTCGTTGGTCGGCTCGTCGAGCAGCAGCAGGTTCGAGCCCTTGCGCAGCAGCTTGGCGAGGTGGACGCGGTTGCGCTCGCCGCCCGACAGCTTGTCGGTCTTCTTCTGCTGGTCGCGGCCCTTGAAGTTGAACCACGAGACGTAGGCGCGCGACGACACCGTCTTCTTGCCCAGCTCGATCTCTTCGCCGCCGCCGGTGATCTCGTCGAACACCGTCTTGCTCGGCATCGAGCTCGCGGGCCTGATCGACGTAGCCGAGCTGCACGGTCTCGCCGAGGCGCAGCGAGCCGCTGTCCGGCTGCTCGAGGCCGGCGATCATCTTGAACAGCGTGCTCTTGCCGGCGCCGTTCGGGCCGATGACGCCGACGATGCCGCCGGGCGGCAGGTGGAAGTTCAGGCCGTCGATGAGCAGCGTGTCGCCGAACCCCTTGCGGAGGTCCTTGGCCTCGACCACGATGTCGCCGAGGCGCGGCCCCGGGCGCGATGTAGATCTCGACCTTGTCGATCTTCTGCTGCTGGTCCTCGTTGAGCAGCTGCTCGTAGGCGTTGAGGCGGGCCTTGCCCTTGGCCTGGCGGGCTCGCGGCGACAGCCGGATCCAGTCCAGCTCGCGCTGCAGCGTGCGCTGGCGCCGGCTCTCGGACTTCTCCTCCAGCGCCAGCCGCTGCTGCTTCTGCTCGAGCCACGACGAGTAGTTGCCTTCCCACGGGATGCCGCTGCCGCGATCGAGCTCGAGGATCCAGCCGGCCACGTTGTCGAGGAAGTAGCGATCGTGGGTGACCGCGACGACGGTGCCCGGGTAGTCCTTGAGGTGCTTCTCGAGCCACGCCACCGACTCGGCGTCGAGATGGTTGGTCGGCTCGTCGAGCAGCAGCAGGTCCGGCTGCTTGAGCAGCAGCCGGCAGAGGGCGACGCGCCGGCGCTCGCCGCCGGAGAGCTGCGTCACCGGCGTGTCGGGCGGCGGGCAGCGCAGCGCGTCCATCGCGAACTCGAGCTGCGAATCGAGATCCCAGGCGTTCAGCGCGTCGATCCGATCCTGGACCTTGCCCTGTTCCTCGAGGACCTTGTCCATCTCCGCCGGCGACAGGTCCTCGCCGAACTTGGCGTTGATCTCGTCGAAGCGCGTCAGCAGCGCGCGCGTCGACTCGACGCCCTCGTCGACGATCTGGCGGACGGTCTTCGACTTCGTCGAGCTTCGGCTCCTGCGACAGGTAGCCGGCCGTGCTGCCCTGGGCGAGGAACGCCTCGCCGAGGAACTCGGTGTCCTGGCCGGCCATGATCTTGAGCAGCGAGCTCTTGCCGGCGCCGTTCAGGCCGAGGACGCCGATCTTGGCGCCGGGCAGGAACGACAGCCAGATGTCCTTCAGGACGACGTGGTCGGGCTGATGGACCTTGCCCAGCCCCTTCATGACATAGATGAACTGAGGCATTAGTCTCCGTCGAGCAGGTTGCCGAGGCCGCCGAGGACGGAGCCCTCACCCTTGCTGCCGGCGCCGGTGACGCCGGGGATCGCCTTGGCGATGCGATCGGCGAGGCGGCTGAACGGCAGCGACTGCAGCCAGACGTGGCCGGGGCCGGTCAGCGTCGCGAAGAACAGACCTTCCCCGCCGAAGATCGCCGTCTTCACCTTGCCGACGAACTGGATGTCGTAGTTGACCGACGGCTGCATCGCGACCAGGCAGCCGGTGTCGACGCGCAGCGTCTCGCCCGGCTTGAGCTGCAGCTCGTGCAGCATGCCGCCGGCGTGGACGAAGGCGATGCCGTCGCCCTGCAGGCGCTGCATGATGAAGCCTTCGCCGCCGAACAGGCCGACGCCGATCTTCCGCTGGAAGGCGATGCCGATCGAGATGCCCTTGGCGGCGGCCAGGAACGAGTCCTTCTGGCAGATCAGCTCGCCGCCGAGCGGTCTTGAGATCCATCGCCAGGATGCGGCCCGGGATAGGGCGCGGCGAAGGCGACGTGGGCGATGGTGCCGCCGGTGTTGGTGAACACCGTCATGAACAGCGACTCGCCGGTGAGCAGGCGCTTGCCGGCGCCGAGGATCGCGCCCATGAAGCCCGGCTTCTGGGTCGCGCTGCCGTCGCCGAAGATCGTCTCCATGTCGATGCCGGGCGTCATGTACATCATGCCGCCGGCCTCGGCCACGACGCTCTCGCGCGGGTCGAGCTCGACTTCGACGAACTGCAGGTCCTCGCCGTAGACCTTGTAGGCGATCTCGTGCGCCTTCTGCCCGCTCAGCGGCGGCGGGGGCGGCGTGGCGAAGCCGCTGGCGGCGGCGCCGGCCAGCTCCGGCACCTGGCCGAGCGGCGTCCACTGGCTCATCCCGGCGGTGAAGACCAGCGTCGCGCGGTCGATCTGCCCGGCGCGAAGCCGGCCGAGGATGTCCTCCTGCGCGAACGGGCCCGCCTGCTGCCCGTTCAGGACCAGAAACCACTGCTGCCCTGCCGCCACGCGTTCCTCCCTGTGTCTCCGTGAGCCTGTCCGTCCGCGGATCGCGCATGAGCGATCGACGCGCTGGCACGATCCGGCGTCCGTCCGCGCCTCGCGGACCCAACATCATAACGGAGGCTCGACTCATGCCGCTCGCCCGCCTCGTGCTCGCCCTGACCCTGGTCGCGCCGGCTGTCGTGCCGGCGGCGGCCGCGGCCCAGATCAGCCCCGATGGCAACGGGGCCGTCGTCGATGTGGCCTCGCGCCAGGCCGCGCCCCCGTTCGAGGTCGGCGGCACCATGGGCCTGGCCGCCATCTTCCCGACGTTCGGCGGCACCGTCTCGATACCGGTCGCCCGACGGGCGAGCGTCGAGGTCGTCGGCCAACTGGCGCCGTGGCGGCTCGACGACGGCGACGACACCTGGCTCATGACCCAGATCCAGGTGCGGCTCCCGTTCCGCGAACGCCCGCGGGCGCGGCGCAGCCTGATCCTCGGCGTCACCGGCATCACCGTCGGCGATCGCTTCTCCACCGCGGATCGACGACGGGAGTGGGATCTCGAGTCATGGATCCGGCCCCATGCCGGCGTCAGCTGGCAGTGGCAGCGATCGTCCCACGTCGACATGCGCCTCGATGTGCTGGCGGTCTTCCTCGGCGAACGTCGCACCGGTGGCCGCGCCGGTGGTCAGCGTCTCCACGATCTGGCACCGCGGACGGGGGTGGTCGTGAGGCTCGCGGCGATGGCCGTCGCCCTCGTCGCGGGAAGCCTCCTCGCCGTCCCAGCGGCCGCCGCGCAGACGATCGGCGACGAGGCCCCGGACCGCATCGGACCGCGGCTCGAAGTCGGAGGCGGCGCCGGGCTGACCGTCGCGTATCCGGAGATCAGCGCGCTGGTGTCGGTGCCGATCGGTCCCCAGATGTCCTTCGAGGTGGCGGTCGGCGTGATGCCGCGCATCATCTACGACGTCGAGCACGTCCTGGCCCAGGCGCAATTCCGGCTGCCGTTCGGCGCCGCAGCGGCGCTCACGGCGCAGCCTGCTGCTCGGCGTGACACGAATCGGGACGCGGCAGCGGGACCGCGACGACAGCGGCTTCTGGGGCGACGACATCCGTGTCGTGTTCCCGCACGCCGGCGCCAGCCTGCAGTGGCCGATGGGGCGTCACGTCGACTTCCGCTTCGACGCACAGGGGCTGTTCACGCTCGACGCGGAGCTGCCGCTGGTGCCGCGGGTGGCGGCGACGTTCGTCTGGCACCGCTGACGGCGCCGCAGCGGCTCAGCGGCACTCGAACTGGTCTGGCGTCTTGCCGTCCCCCGTGCCGGTGAAGACGGCCTTCTTCGGATAGGCGCAGACCTTGCGGCCGCCGCCGGTCGCGAAGCTGGCGGTGAGCTCCGATGGGGCCGGCCCGCCGCGGGCCCACGCATCGAGCGCGTCGAGGAAGTCGACGCGATCGGGGCCGGGCCCGCCGCCGCAATGGAGCACGCCGGGCAGCATGAACAGCCGCACGTCACCGGCCGCCGACGCGTCGCGCGCCATCACCGCGTCGACGTAGCGTGTCGTCATCAGCGCCGAGAGCGCCGGGTCCGACCAGCCGTGGTACATCAGGAGCTTGCCGCCGCGGCCGCGGAACGGCGACAGATCCGGATCCATCGGCGAGAGCGTCGCCTGCAGCGTCTTCGTCTCGGCGGTGAAGGTCGACAGATCGAAGGCCGTGTAGGACCACGCCGGATCCTGCTTGACGAAGTAGCGGAGGAAGTCGACGCCGAAGCCATAGGCCAGGCTCGGCCGACCGGGTCCGGCGACGTCCTTCAGGCCGACGAGCCATGGGCCCCAGCCGCCACGAGCGATGGCCTCGGCGCCGTACGGGAAGCCGACGTGATAGGGCCTGCCGTCCAGCATCGGTCCCTTCGTGATCGCCTCGACGGCCGCGATCTCGGCGCGCGACAGGCACCCGTCCGCGTTGCCCGCCGGGCACGCGAGCGCCGTCGAGATCGACGGTGCAGGTCGTCGGATCGGCCAGCACGCCGTCCGTCAACCCGTCGGCGGCGTCGCACGTCGCGAGGACCGCCTTCTGCAGCGCCTGCTGGTCGGCCATCGACAGCGTCGGCGTGCTCACCTGCGCCGGATCCGGATACATCGCGCGCGTGATCGTCAGGAAGGTGGCGATGACGCCGCGGATGTCCTGCGCCGGCGCGCCGGCGATGATCGCGTCGAAGTCCGTCCGGGTAGCGCTGCGCCGACATCAGCGCCTGGCGGCCGCCGTTCGAGCAGCCGGCGAAGTAGGCCTTCTCCGCGGCGCGGCCGTAGCGCGCCTGCACCGGCCGCCTTGGCTGTGGCGGTGACGCGGTGGATCGCCAGGTGGCCGTAGTTGACGACGCGTTCGAGGTTGCCGAGCGCCCAGCTCCCGTCGGTCGATCCGCCTGGGCCGACGTGGCCCGTGTCGGTGCCGGCGACGGCATAGCCCTTCTCGAGCGCGCCCATGCCCAGGGCCTGGCTTTCGACCCGGCCGGCGTAGCCGCCCTGGCCGCCCATGACGAACTTGCCGTTCCAGGTCTCGGGCAGCCACAGCGAGAACTGGATTTCCCGGCCGATGACGCCGTCGACCTTGCACAGCGGGACGGGCGTGGCCGCTCGCGCCGCCGCCGTGATCTTCACGTCCGGCGCGGTGAAGCCGGTCATCGCCTCGCAGGCGAGCTGGGCTTCGGCCGATCCCGCTCTCCCGACGAGGAGTGCGAAGGCGCCGGCCGCGGCGAACGAACGGCGAATCATGGCGATAGAATGCTGGGGAACTCATGGCCCTGCGGCGCATCCTGCATCTCGACATGGACGCATTCTACGCGTCGGTCGAGCAGCGCGACGACCCGAGCCTGCGCGGCAAGCCGGTGGCGGTCGGCGGACGCGTCGGCGAGCGCGGCGTCGTCGCCGCCGCCAGCTACGAGGCGCGCGCCTTCGGCGTGCGGTCGGCGATGTCGATGTCGGCGGCGCTGCGCAACTGTCCGCAGCTCGTCGTCGTGCGGCCGGACATGTCGAAGTATCAGCGCGTCTCGAAAACCGTCTTCGAGCTGTTCCGCGCGGTGACGCCGCTGGTCGAGCCGCTGTCGATGGACGAAGCGTATCTCGACGTCACCGAGAACGCCTGGCAGGAACCCCTCGGCGTCACCGTCGCGCGGCGTCTCAAGCAGCAGGTGCGCGACGCGACCCAGCTCACCGTCTCGGCCGGGGTCGCGCCCAACAAGTTCCTGGCCAAGATCGCCTCGGGGTGGAAGAAGCCCGACGGCCTCACCGTGATCGCGCCGGAGCGGATGGAGGACTTCCTGCAGAAGCTGCCGGTCGACGCGCTCTGGGGCGTCGGGCCGAAGACGGCGGCGCGGCTGCGCACCGCCGGCATCGAGCGCCTGGTGGACGTCCGGGCGCAGGACGAGGCCGCGCTCGGCGCCCTCGTCGGCAGCATGGCCGGCTGGCTGCGGGCGCTCGCCAACGGCGTCGACGAGCGGCGCGTCGAGCCGCACCGGGAGACCAAGTCGAGCGGATCCGAGCGCACCTACACCGAGGATCTCGCCGACCTCGGCACCATCCAGTCCGAGGTCGCGAAGATGGCCGAGTTCGCGGTGCGCTGGCTGGAGAAGCGCGAGACGTTCGCGCGGACGGTGACGCTGAAGATGCGCTACAAGGACTTCCGCACCATCACCCGCAGCCACTCGGAGGCGCCGACGCGCGATGCCGCCTCGCTCATCGATCGCGCGGTGCGGCTGGTCGACAAGACCGACGCTGGACGGACGCCGGTCCGGCTGATCGGCGTCAGCGTCAGCGGCCTCGGCGCGGCCGACGAGCCGCCGCCCGAGCCGCCCGGGGAGCCGCGGCTGCCGTTCGACGCTTAGAAGGCCGTGGTGAAAGCCGGCACGGCCTCGAGCACGGGGCGGATTCGCCGCGCCGTTGCTCAGGCGATTGACCGCGACGCGCTCCCGGCGCAGAATGAACGCGCTCGGTCGGAGCATCCACGTCCGCGGAAAGGGCTGCGCCCACGACCACGATCGATTCGCACAGCGCGATCCATCGTCCTCTTTCAGCCTGGTGCGGACGCAGGCACGCGAAAGGGGATCCGCATGCCCGGCACGTCCGATCCGTACGCCGCCTTCCGGCTCAATCTCGAACAGCAACGTAAGCGCGCGAAGGATCTGCTCCGCGCGGTCCGCGCCGGCGATGCGGCGGCGCGCCGGCGTCTCGCCGACGCTGTCGCTCTCCCGGTGCCAGATGCCGCGACGATCAAGCTCGCCGATGCACAGTTCGCGATCGCCCGTGAGCTCGGGTTCAGGACGTGGCGTGACCTCCGAACCCATGTGATGGCGCAGGCCGCTGCGCGTGAGGCGATCGCGCAGCCTGGCCCCGCCGTCGACGCCGACATGCCGACGCTGCACGTTCGCTGCGGATCGGACATCAAAGGAGAGCTCGAGGCGGCGAGATTCAGCGGTGACTTCCTCGCCGTGTGGGACTCGTTCCCCGTCGGGCCCGTGACGGACGCACCAGACTGGATTGCGCAGCGCGCACGCTTTCACGCCGATACCGGTACCGTCCGCGATGTGGATTACGACGCACTGTCTCGCGGAGCTCACGGACGCAGACCGCCGACTCGCGGCATCCGCCAAGAGCCATGCGCGCGTCGTCATCTGGACCGAGCATGACAGCCACGACCAGCTCTCGCTCATCCGCTGCCTCGCACAGTACGCGCGAACGCGGCCGCCGCGTGTCCTCGAGCTGATCTCGGTCAACCACTTTCCCGGCTCACGGCGTTTCATCGGACTCGGCCAGCTCCCGCCCGAAGCGATGCGGCTGCTCTGGAATCGGCGCGAAGTCATCGATGCTGAACGGCTGTCAGTCGGCGCCGCCGCGTGGGCGGCGTTGACATCGGCGGATCCGCGCGCGCTCGCGGCCATCGCTCGCACGCGAACGCCGGCGCTGCCGCATCTCGGACCGGCCCTGCATCGCCACCTGCAGGAGCTGCCGTCGTCGGTGAACGGCCTCAGCCTGACGCAATCCTTGCTCTTGCAGATACTGGCCAGGGAGCCCGCCAGCGTTGGCGACCTGTGGCGAGTCTCCCAGGGTGAACTGGAGCCGATGCCGTTTCTCGGCGACACGATGTTTCTGCACATCCTCAACCAGATGGGACGTGCCCACCCGGCCGTCTACGAACGGTCGGTGCTCGATCCGGAACGTCCGTTCAGCGATCGCCTTGCCATTACCCAGACCGGCCGTGAGGTACTCCAGGGCGTGACCGACTGGCTCTCCCTGCAACCTCCCCTCCGGTGGCTCGGCGGCGTGCGGATCGATCCGTCAACGCCGAACTGGCGCTGGGACGAGGCGCGACAGGACGTGACGATGGCGTGAGGAGCGCGACGCTTCCGCTCGACGTTCGCGGGCCTCTGGAAGGTGGACGTTGGCAGTCGGGAGCTATCCCGCGGGCCCGACCGGCACGGGCATCTTCGGTCCGGCGGCGTCGGCCAGGTCCTCGCCCGGATTGACGAAGCGATCCTGCTCCCAGGCGTACTGCCGATCGTGGAGCTGCTTGTAGCGGCCGCCGAGCGCGACCAGGCTCTGCGTGCGAGCCGCGCTCGACGATCTCGCCGGCTTCGAGCACCAGGATCTGGTCGGCGCTGCGGATCGTCGACAGGCGATGGGCGATGACGAACGTCGTGCGGCCGCGGCGCAGCGTCGCGCAGCGCGTCCTGGATCTTGTGCTCGCTCTCGCTGTCGAGGCTCGAGGTCGCTTCGTCGAGGATCAGGATGCGCGGATCGGCGAGGATGGCGCGGGCGATGGCGACGCGCTGCCGCTGGCCGCCCGAGAGCCGGACGCCGCGCTCGCCGACGATGGTGTCGTACTTGTCGGCGAACTCCTCGACGAACTCGTCGCAGTAGGCGATCCGCGCCGCTTCCCGGACCTCGTCCATCGAGGCGTGCGGCTTGCCGTAGCGGATGTTCTCGGCGACGGTGCCGTCGAACAGGAAGTTGTCCTGCAGCACGATGCCGAGGTGCGAGCGGTAGCTGGTGAGCTTCAGGTCGTCGAGATCGCTGCCCGTCGATGCGGATGCGCGCCCGTGACCGGCCGGTTGAAGGCCATCACCAGGCTGACCAGCGTGCTCTTGCCGGATCCGCTCGAGCCGACCAGCGCCGTCGTCGATCCGGCCGGCGCCGTGAAGGTGATGCCCTTCAGCACCGGCACGCCCGGGTTGTACTCGAACCACACGCTGGTCGAACGTCACCTCGCCGCGCAGCGTGTCGAGCGACGCCTTGCGACGCGTCCTCGGCGTCCTCGGCCGGCGTCTGCTTGACCTCGCGGATGCGATCGAGGCCGGCGAAGGCCTCGGTGATCTGCGTGCCGATCGACGCCATCTGCACCACCGGGGCGGCCATCATGCCGGTGAAGAACAGGTACATGACGAAGTCGCCGATGGTCATCGTCTCGCCGAGGATGGCGCTGCCGCCGATCGAGGATCATGACGACGCCGATGATGCCGACGATGACCGTCGACAGCGCCGTCGTCATCGACACGCCGGTCATCGACTGCGGTGACGTTGCGCAGCAGCTTGTGGGCGCCCTGCGCGAACACGATCTGCTCGCGCTTCTCGGCGGTGTAGGCCTTGACGACGCGGATGCCGCCGAGCGCCTGGGTCAGCCGGCCGGTGACCTCGGCGTTGATCTTGCCGCGCTCGCGGAACAGCGGGCGCAGCTTCTTGAAGGCGAAGCCCATCACCGCCGCCGAAGGCGGCGAGGATCATCAGCGTGATCAGCGTCAGGTGCCAGTTGAGGTAGAAGAGAACGCCCAGCGACAGCACCGCGGTGACGATGCTGCCGGTCAGCTGCACCAGGCCGGTGCCGACGAGGTTGCGGATGCCTTCCGCGTCGCTCATCACGCGCGAGATCAGGACGCCCGACTGCGTCTTGTCGAAGTAGCGCACCGGCAGGCGCGTGATGTGCTCGTGGACGGCCCGCCGCATCTCGGTGATCGCGCGCCTGCGCGGCGATGCCGAGGACCTGCGACAGCGCGTACGACGTGACCGCCTGGACGAAGGTCGCCGCGCCGGTGACGAGCGCGATGCGGCATCAGCAGCTCGGTGCGCCCCTTGGTGAGGACGTCGTCGATCAGGTACTTCGACGAGGCCGGCAGCACCAGCCCGCTCAACCGGTTGACCAGCATCAGCCCCAGCCCGAGCGCCAGCCGGCCGCGGCGCGCCCACACGAGGACGCTCGCCTCCTGCCACGCCTCGGACCAGCGGATCTTCTTCTTGGCGTCCTTGCCGTCCTTCGACGCCGTCCCGTCCTGGGGCGGCTCGGGCGTCGCGCGACGATCGCTCGCCGGCCAGCTTCCCTGGTATTGCCGTCCTATTCAGATCGTACCTGGCCACGATCCGAGTATGGCACTGTTTTCCTGCCTGATCGGCCGTGGTAGGCTGCGATTCATGCGCATCGCTCTCCCTGCGATCCTCGCCGTCACCCTGCTCGCGCCCGCGCTGGCCGTCGCGCAACCGACGCGACAGGTGCCGGTCGACGCCTTGATCTACGACCTGCGCAACCCGGACCCGGTCCGGCGCCGCGAGGCCGTCGTCCTCATCGGCCAGAACAAGGTGCAGCGCGCCGTGCCCGACGTGGTGGCCATCGCCGGCGATCCCGATCCGGTCGGTCCGCCGCGCCGTCGTCGCGACGCTGCAGACGCTCGACGACATCCGCTCGCTGCCCGGCCTGGTCGCGCTGACCAGCGACCCGGAGCGCGACATCCGCGAGTCGGCGGTCACCGGCGTCACCCGCCTCTACCTGCCGCGCGAGACCGGCGTCGGCCCGTCGCTGACGCGGGTCGTCAACTTCTTCAACCCCAACTCGGACGAATGGGCCGACGTCGTCATCGAGCCGGATCTCGCCGTCGATCCGACGCGTCGTGCCGGCGCTGCAGGCCCGCCTGCAGGACCCGCAGGACGGCATCCGCGTCAAGGCCGCCCGCTCGCTCGGCATCCTGCGCGGCCGCACGGCGGTGCCGATGCTGGTGCTGGTGATGAAGGAGGACCGCAACCCGACCGTGCGCTTCGAGGCGATCCGCGCCATCGGCAAGATCGGCGACACCACCGCGGCCAAGGACGTGCTGCCGTTCACGCTGTCGACCGAGTCGAAGCTGCGGACCGAAGCGGCGCTGACGCTCGGCCGCCTGCACGATCGCGCCGCGCTGCCGGAGCTGACCCGCCTGTTCATGAAGGAAGCGGCGCTGCAGAAGCGCCAGGCCGACGGGCCGTTCCGGGCGGCGCTGCTCGAAGCCATCGCGCTCATCGCCGATCCGTCGTCGAAGGAGCTGTTCACGCGGCAGCGGGCGCACGACGACGCCGCCGTCCGCGTCCAGGCCTACGCCGGCCTTGCCCGCGTCGGCGACGCCTCGCTGACGACCGCCGTGTCGCAGGATCGCCTGTCCGAGAAAGACGTCGAGGTGCAGACGGCGCAGGCCTTCGCGCTCTACCGTTTCGGCCGCAAGGAGTATCTCGAGGAACTGGTCAAGGCGCTCGGCTCACGCCGCACGTCGGCCCGCGCCCGCGCAGTACCTGCTCGAGCTCCGCCAGGACGAGGTCGCCGACCTGGGCGCCCTCGCCCGCCTCGAGGATGCCGGCCTGCGCGAATCGATCGCCGAGATCCTCGGCCTGATCGGCGACGACCGGGCCCGTCCGGTGCTGCAGGACCTGACGCGTGACACGCGGGGCCAGGTCGCCCCGCTGGCCAACCAGGCGCTCGAGCGGATCGCGGCGCGCAGCGGCGGCAGCGCGGCGCCGCGCTAGGGCGGCGCGCGTCGCGCGCTCACGGCGCGGGCGTCGGCGCCACGATGCGCACGCGGACAATCTCCACGCGCGTCGCGGGCTCCTCGCCGTTCAACGGCACGGTGGCCAGCGCCTCGATGAGCGGCATGCCGGCCACGACGCGGCCGAACACCGTGTACTTGTTGTCGAGCGACGACGCGTTGCCGAGGCAGACGAAGAACGACGTCTGCGCGCTGTCCGGGGCCTCGCCGCGGGCCATCGACAGGATGCCGGCCTCGTGCGGCGTCGGGTTGAACTCCGGCGGCAGGTTGACGACGAAGGGGCGCTGCTTCTGCGTCAGCGGCGTCTTGCGGTGCGACAGCGCGCCGGTCTGCACGACGAAGCCCGGCACGACGCGGTGGAAGGCCGTGCCGTCGTAGACGCCGAGCGTGGCGAGCCGCAGGAAGTTGCGGACATGGCCGGGCGCGCGGTCCGGAAAGAACTCCAGCGTCACCTCGCCCATCGTCGTCTCGAGCACGGCCCGATAGCCGGCCAGCTGCGCCGCCGTCTCGGACTCGAACGGCGTCGGCTCGGGCGGCGGCGTGTCGCGGATCCGCACCGTCCTGATCTCGACGCGGTCGGTGAGCATGCCGTTGGCGTCCGCCGCCATCTCGGAGATCTGCTGCGCGACCTCGAGCCCTTCGACGACACGCCCGAACACCGTGAACTGGCCGTCCAGCGTCGGCTGGTCCGAGACGCAGACGAAGAACTGGGCCCCGGCGCTGTCCGGCTGGCCGGGCCGCAGCACGGCCGACACGGCGCCGCGGACGTGCTTCAGGTCGTTGGCGCGGAACTTCAGGACCCCGAGCCCGCCGGTGCCGTACTGCGCCTTCTTCGCCGGGTCCTTGGAGAGCGGGTCGCCGCCCTGGATCAGCCCGCGCAGGATGGCACGATGGAACGTCGTGCCGTCGTAGGCCTTCTCCGCGGCCAGCTTCAGCACGTAGCCGACGTGATCGGGGGCGGCGTCCGGCAGCAGCTCGATGACGAGGTCGCCGAGGCTGGTCGTGACGACCGCCTGCTTGTTCCGCATCTGCTCGATCGGGAGCGTCGCCGTGTAGCTTCGCGGCGCGGCGGCGGCCGCCGGGCGGCGAGCCTGCGCCGCGGTCGGTGCAGCCGCCGCCAAGGCTGCCGGGAGCGCCAGGGCGAGCACGGACACGAGAGGACGAAGACGCATGCCCGTCATGGTAGCGCGGCCGCGCATCCTGGTCGCGCGGACGGCCCGACCCGCAACTCCGGGCTTGACGGGATGGAACGGTGGGAGTGAAGTAGGGTCGTGGCCCTCACCCGTCGAGCCTCCCGCGACACCGCCCTCGTCGAGCTCCAGCGGCTGCACGCCGCGATCCTCGCGTCGCGGGCGCGACGAGGCGTCGGTCCCGAGGTCTTCCCGGCGCCCAGCGCGGAGACGATCGCCGCGCTGGAACTGACGCGCCGGCTGCAGACCGAGGCGACGACGCCAGACGACGACCCGCAGTCGGCGGAGCCACGCTCGCGGCGCGGCTGGTGGCTGGCGATGGCCGCTGCCGTGGTCGTGGCCGGCGCCTGGGCCGCGCTCACGCTCTCGCAGCGGCCGGAAGTCGTGACGGAGGCGGCGCCGCCGCGATCCGCGCCCCCCGCCGACACGGGACCGGTCGCCGCGACGGCGCCTGCTCCGGGGACCGCATCCACGGCCGCGACGTCTCGCCCCGCGCCCGGCCAAGCCGATCCAGGTCATCCTCGCGACGAGTCGTCCGGTCTGGCTGCGAGTGACGGTCGACGGGACGCGAGCGATCGAGCGCGAGGTGCCCGCCGGCGAGACGCTGTCCTTCGGAGGCGACCGCACCGTGATCGTGCGCGCTGGTGATGCCGGCGCGGTGCAGGCGACGCTGAACGGCGCCGATCGCGGCGCCCTCGGCCTTCGTGGCTGGCCCTTGACGGTCGCGATCACGCCGGAAGGGATGTCGGCGCTGACGCCGACGCGACCGCAACCCTAGCACTCCGGGCACCGGATGGCCGTCGACGCATTCGGTGCCGGCAACGGCTGGATCGGCGAGGCGCTGCGGGACCTCCGCGACGCCGCGCGATCGCTGCGGCGCTCGCCGCGCTTCGCGCTGGTCGCCATCCTCACGCTCGGCCTCGGCATCGGCGCGGCCACGGCGATCTTCAGCGTCGTCGACACGATCCTGCTGCGGCCGCTGCCGTTCCGCCGACGCCGACCAGGCTCGTGTCCGTCGTCCAGCGCGACGCCGCCCGAGGCGGCCCGGCGGTCCAGCCGCGGTCGCGCGGCTTCACGCGTCAGCGAGATCGACCAGTGGCGCGCCGCGCACGCGCACCTTGTCGGCGCTGGCGGCGACGACGACGTCGATCGCCTACGTGCGCACCAGCCAGGGCACGGCGCGCCTGTGGGGCGGCATGGTGTCGGGCAACACGTTCCCGCTCCTCGGCACGCCGGCGCTGCTCGGCCGCACGCTCGTCGACGGTGACGACGCGCGCCCCGACGTGGTGGTGCTGTCGCACGACGCCTGGCGCCAGCTGTTCCAGTCCGACCCCGACATCGTCGGCAAGCCGGCCGAGTTCCTCGACGTCGAGGGCACGCCCGCGCGCGTCATGACCGTCGTCGGCGTGATGCCGGCTGATTTCGTCTTCCCGCGTCGAGCGCATGGCGTTCTTCGTGCCGCTCGACGCCGGCGACGCCCGTCGCGGACAGGCCGCGATTCTCGCTGCTCGGACGCCTCCATCCCGACGTCGCCCGTCGAGGCGGCGCAGCAGGACGCGGCGATCGTCGGTGCGGCGATCGCCGGACCGCTGCCCGCCGGCGCGCCGCCGCTGCACGCGCCGCGCTTCGAGGTCCGCAACGTCAAGGACCACACCGTGCGCGCGCTGCGCCCCGCGCTTCGCGTCTTCTTCGCGGCCGTCGCCGCCGTGCTGCTCATCGTGTGCGTCAACGTCGCCAACCTGCTGCTGGCGCGCGGCGCCGGCCGTCACCGCGAGATCGCCGTGCGCGCGGCGCTCGGCGCCAGCCGCGCCCGCATCGTCCGCGGCCTGGCTCGCCGAAGGGCTGGTGCTGGCCGCGCTCGGCGGTCTGGTCGGCGCGGCGCTCGGCGCGCTCGGCGTCGGCGCTCGTGCGCGAGCTGGCGACGGTCGAGGCGCCGGGCATCTTCAGCCTGATGTTCGGCGATTCGATCCTGCCGCGCGCGCAGGAGCTCGCGGTCGACGCCCGGATGTTCGGCATCGCCTTCGCGCGTCGCGGCGCTGACCGCGCTCGCTCGTCGCCGTGCCGCCGGCGTTGCGCACGTCGCGCGTCGCAGCCGATGCAGGCGTTCGGCGGCCGCGGCGACGCCGGCAGCCGCGGCGCGTCGCGGTTCCGCAGCGTCCTGGTCGTCGCGCAGGTGGCCCTCGCGACGGTGCTGCTGATCGCCGCCGGCCTGCTGATCCACAGCTTCGCCCGCACTCTCGGCCGTCGACCGCGGCTATCAGCCGGCGAACGCGCTCGTCTTCCAGCTCGTGTTCCCGCCCGCGCCCACGGTCGCCCGCCAGCGCGACGCGATCGAGACGATTGCTGACGCGGCTGCGGGCGCGCCCGAGGTCATCGCCGCCGGGTTCGCCCGGCACGGCGTGCTGATCGGCGAGCGGATCACGCTCGGCCGGTTCGTCGCCGAGGCGGTGCCGTCCAGCGACGTCGCGAGCCAGCCGGCGCCGGCGATCCGGCCGGTCGAGCGGCGGCTATCTCACCGCGGTCGGAGCGCGCATCCGGCAGGGCCGCGATCTCGGTTCCGGCGACGCCGGCGCCGACCCGGGCATCGTGATCAGCGCGCGCCACCAGCCGCATCCTCGGGTCGGACGGCCAGATCGGGCGGTACGTCGACTGGCAGTGGCAGCGGGAGCGCCTGCGCCTGCGGATCGTCGGGATCGTCGACGACGTCCGCAACGAAGGCGCCCACGGCGAGGCGACGCCCGAGGTGTTCGTCGACTACCGCGTCATGCTGCGCCATGCAGGAGCGCCTCGGCGAGGCGCCGCTCTGGCAGCGCGAGCGGGCGTTCGGCTTCCTGTCGTTCGCGGTGCGCACCCGCGCACGACCCGCGACGGATCGACTGCGCTCGTCGCCCGCGTCGTGCGCGAGACCGATCCGGGCGCCGGCATCGACGCGATCGCGCCGCTCGATCGCCTCGTCGCGAGCTCGGTGGCCGGTCCCGCGGTTCCAGGCCGTCCTGCTCGCCGTGTTCGCATCGGCGTCGCCGCCCTGCTGGCCGGCTTGGGCCTGTACGGCGTGCTGGCCTACTCCGTCGAGCAGCGGACGCGCGAGATCGGCGTGCGCATGGCGCTCGGCGCGCAGCGCGCGCCAGGTGCTGAGCGTTCGTGCTCGCGCCGCGGACTGGTGTTGACGGCTGATCGGTCTGGCGCTCGGAACGGCGTTGGCCGCGGCCGGCGCGCGCGCCCTCGACCAGCCTGCTCTTCGGCGTGACACCGGTCGACGGCGCCGACGTATGGCGGCGTCGTGCTGCTGTTCCTGCTCGTCGCGCTGGCGGCGGCGTACGTCCCGCCCGCCGCGCGACGACGGTCGATCCGTTGACCGCGCTCGCCGCAGACTGACGGGCCGGCGGCGCGCGTGCGGAACGGCGCCGCCGCTACGAGCCGGCCTGGGTGAGTCCGGCGGCGCGCGCGAAGGCGCGCAGCTTGGTCTGCACCAGCCGCATGTTGTGCGGCCCCATGCGCAGCATGTGCTTCTGCGCCGGCGACAGCTCCTCGAGCTCCGGATCGGCGTACTGGAACGTCACCGAGGTCGCCCGCAGCATGACGTCGCCTTCCGGCACCGGCACGTCGACGAGCCGCCCCAGGGCGCGGGCCAGCCGATCGTCGAACGACAGGTTGACGTAGCCGAGCTCCTCGAACGCCTGCTGCATCAGCGGACGCAGCCGGCGGTAGGCGCGGGCGGCGCCGTCGGGATCGATGGCATCGACGACGTTGGCCAGGCTGTTGTAGCGGTCGTAGCTGGCCGGATCGATGCGGAGGGTGCGGCCGCTGCCGAGCGTGGCGAAGCGGCTCGACGGCGCCGCCGGCTTCAGATCCTTGGCCGGGCTCGCGCCGACGGCGATCTTGTCCACCGACACCACGAACGAGCGCACCAGGTTGCCGGACGCCAGCCACGCCGCCCACTCCGGCTTCTGCGAGAGCTGACGGATCAGCGCGCGCACGAAGTCGTCGCTGGCGTCGAGCTGCGGCACCGGACCGAAGCCCTCCGGTACGGCGGCGCCGGCCGCGGTCGCTCGCGCCTGCGGCGCCTGGCTGTCGGCGGCGCGCCGGTTCCACCAGTCGCGCCCGTAGAAGCCCATCGCTACCGCGGCCACGAGGCCGGCGAGCATGAGCACGCCGGCGAGCATGCCGCCACTGGCGCGGGACGGCGGCTCGGCCGCGGCCGGCGCGTCGCGCATGACCAGTTCGGGACCGTCGGAGGGATCGTCGTCGAGGCGCATGGCGGTCTTTCTCGAATCTATACCCTTATCGACGCCGCGGCGACCCGGCTGGCCGGCCCTACTCGTCCGGGACGGTGAAGGCCCGGTTGGTGGCCGGCTCCACCATGATCGCCACCACGGCGTGCACGACCGCCAGGCCGAAGAAGACCGAGGCCGTCGCGGCGTGCGTGTCGAGCAGCACGAACGCCGCGACCGCCAGGGCGCCGATGAAGGCGACGTTGGTCGCGACCAGCCACGGCCGGGCGACCCGCCGCTCGCCGGCCAGCGCGCCCACGCGATAGCGGGCGACGAACCACAGGTGCAGGCGGACGCTGACCCCGGCGGCGACCGAGAACAGCAGGATCACCCGCAGCGCCACGCGCAATGGCTTGGGCTCGACGTCACGCCACAGCATCCAGGCCGGCACCAGCACCAGCGTGAAGAAGGCGGCCATGCCGATCTGGTGCGCCATCCACCACCATTCCTGGACGCCCTGGTCGTGCGTCCCCGAGATCGCCCGGGCGCCGCTCGCCAGCGCGCCCGACGGGAACGGCGTCAGCGCCGGCGTCGGCAGCGCGCGCAGCGCCTCGGCCAGCTCACGTCCGTCGGCGAAGCGGAGGTCGGGGCTCTTGGCCAGCGCCCGGCCGACGATGGCGACCGCCGCCGGCGGCAGCACCGATCGCGTCTCGAGCGGCGGCGGATCCTCGGCGACGATCCGCGCCAGCACGTCGCCGGCCGCCACCATGCCCGCCGCGTCCGCCCCGCCGCTGCTCTCGCCGCTGCCGAACGGGTGGACGCCGGCCGCCAGCTCGTAGAGCAGCACGCCGACGGCGAAGACGTCGGTGCGCGCGTCGAGCGCCTGGCCGCGGATCTGCTCGGGCGCCATGTAGCCGGGCGTCCCGATCAGGGCGCCGGCCTGGGTGATGGTCGGCGTGATGCCGGTCGCCGCCGCGGTGGTCTCGCGGGCCAGGCCGAAGTCGAGCACCTTGATGGCGCCGCCCTCGGTGCGCATCACGTTCTCGGGCTTCAGATCGCGATGGACGATCCCCTGCGCGTGCGCGGCGCCGACCGCCTCGGCGATGGCGATCGCCACCAGCCGCCAGCGGCCGTACGGCAGCGGCCCGTCGGCGAGCTCGTCGCGCAGCGTCCGTCCCGGCAGGTACTCGGTGATCAGGTAGCAGTCGTCGCCGTCCTCCTCGAGCGCGTAGACGGTGGCGATGCCCGGGTGCGCGAGCGACGCCGCCGCCCGCGCCTCGCGCTGCAGCCGGGCGCGGCCCGCCGAATCGGTGCCGCCGCGGCTCACCGCCTTCAGGGCCACGGCCCGGCCGAGCCGCGTGTCGCGGGCGAGGTAGACGACGCCCATGCCGCCGCGGCCGACTTCGCGCTCGACCTGGTAGGGCCCGATGACGCGACCGACCAGGGAGAGCGACGCCGGCGCCGCCGTGGTCTCGCCGAAGGCGACGGCCGGCGATTCGAGGAACTCGCCGTCGCTCTCGTGCGCGGCGATGAGCGCGAGCACCTCGCGCGCGATGTCGGCGTCCGCGGTCTCGCGCGGCCAGCCACGCGACGCGCTCGGCCGGCGGCCGGGCCAGGCCGTCGTGGAACAGGGCGTTGACCCGCGCCCACTGGTCGCGGGTCACGTCCCGCCCAGCTCCTTCTTCAGCCAGGCGCGCGCCACCATCCACGACCGCTTGACGGTCGCCGGCGAGACGCCGAGCACGTCGGCGGTCTCCTCGATGGTCAGGCCGCCGAAGTAGCGCAGCTCGACGAGCCGCGCCTGGTCGGGGTCGCGCTCGCTGAGCCGGGCCAGGGCCTGATCGAGCACCTCGACGTCGACCGCCGACTCGGGCGCGGCCGCGGTGCCTTCGTTCAGCGTCATCCGCGCCCAGGCGCCGCCGCGCTTGACCGCGCCGCGGGCCCGCGCCCGTTCCACCAGGATCTGCCGCATGGCGTTGGCGGCGATGGCGCAGAAGTGCGCCTTGTTCTGCCACTGGACGTTGCGGTCGCGCATCAGCCGCAGGTAGGCCTCGTGGACGAGGCCGGTCGCCTGCAGGGTCTGGCCCGGCCGCTCGCGGCGCACGTAGGCGCCGGCGACGCGCCGCAGCTCCTGATAGACGAGCGGGAGCAGGGCGTCGAGCGCCTCGGCCTTCCCCGCGCGCGCGCCCTCGAGCAGCGCCGTCACCCGGGCCGGATCGGCGATTGGTTCGGTCACGCGGCGTCGAGCCCCCGGCGCACGACGCGCGCCAGCTCGTCGGGCGGGAACGGCTTGCGCAGCAGGACCGCCCCGGGCGGCAGCGCGGCGTGCCCGGCGCGGGGATCGATGTGTCCCGACATGAACACCACCCGCAGACCGGGCCGGATCTTGGTGGCCCGCTGCGCCAGGTGCATGCCGCTCATCTCCGGCAGGACGACGTCGGTCAGCAGCAGGTTGAAGGTCGGCGTGGCGCTCGCGACCAGCTCCAGCGCCTGGCTCGGCGTCTCGGCCACGGTCGTCTGGTAGCCGAAGCGCGACAACGCGTCGCTGACGTAGCGCCGCACCGCCGGTTCGTCCTCGACCACCAGCACGCGCTCGGTGCCGGCGGCGCCCGGGATCTGATCGACGGGCGCGGCCAGGCCGAGCGACACGGACGCCGAGCGCGGCAGCAGTGCCGTCATCGTCGTGCCGACCCCGAGCTCGCTGCGGGCCCGCATGAAGCCGCCGCTCTGCGCCACGCTGCCGTAGGCGGTCGCCAGGCCGAGACCGGTGCCGCTGCCCTTCGGCTTGGTGGTGAAGAACGGCTCGAAGGCCCGCGTCATGACCTCGCCCGACATGCCGCAGCCCGTGTCCTCGACCGACATCCAGACGTACTCGCCGCCGTGATCGAGGCGCTCGCGCTCGACTTCGGCCTCGGAGATCATGCGCGTGCCGGTGCGGACCGTGATGCGGCCGCCGGGCGGCGTCGCGTCGCGCGCGTTGAGGACCAGGTTCATCACCACCTGCTCCATCTGCGAGCGATCGGCGACGACCAGCGGCAGCGGCCGCGTCGTCGCGACGTCGAACGTCAGGTGGTCGCCGACCAGCCGGCGCAGCATTTCCGCCAGCCCCTCGACGACGCGGTTCAGATCGATCTCGGAGGGCTCGATCGACTGGCGCCCGCCGTAGGCGAGCAGCTGGCGGGCCAGCCGGGCGGCCAGTTCCGCCGTGCGCCGCACCGCGTCGATCGGCTCACGGGCCGGGTGGTCCGCCTCGAACTGCTGCTCGAGCGTGGCCGTGCAGCCCAGGATGCCGGTGAGCAGGTTGTTGAAGTCGTGGGCGATGCCGCCGGCGAGCCGGCCCAGGCTCTCGGTGCGCTCCGCCTGCAGCAGCCGCGCCTCGCTCTCGCGCAGCGCACGCGACACGCGGGCGCGCTCGATCGCGTGCATCACCGCCCGGCGCAGCTGCGGCGCGGTGGTCTCGCCCTTGACCAGGAAATCGGCGGCGCCGAGGCGCAGCGCCTCGGTGTCGCGGGCGCCCTCGCCGTATTCGGCGAGCAGCACGATGGGCGCGTGGCAGCCGCCCTCGATGGCCTGGCGCAGGACGTCGAGGCCGCTCGACTCGCCGAGCGTCACGTCGACCAGGTAGGCGTCGTAGCCGCCGCGCGTGGTGTGGCGCAGCGCCTCGGCCGCCGACGACACCCAGTCGACGACCACCTCGGTATCCTCCGCCTCGCGGAGCATCGACTGAGTCTGGACGGCCTTGGTTTCGTCGTCCTCGGCGAGGAGTACGCGCATCGCGGCCATGGGGGCAGGCATCATAGTAGCGCCGATTGGCGTCCGGCCGACCGGGCTACACTGGGGCGTGACCGAGGATCGCCTCCGGGCCCTGGGGTGGAACGACACGTTCGCAGCGGCGTTCGCGCCGCATGCGGAGCGGTCCGTCCCCGGCCGGGTCACCCTCGAGCACCAGAAGATCTACCGGGTGACCACCGCCGACGGCGATGTCCTGGCCCGGATCCGGGGCCGGCTCCGCCATCAGGCCGAACGGCGGGACGCATTCCCGGCGGTCGGCGACTGGGTCGCCGTGTCGGTCGGGACCGGGGCCGACGACGAAGGGTCCATCGAGGCACTACTGCCCCGCCGCAGCCGCTTCTCCCGCAAGGTCGCTGGCGGGACGACCGAGGAACAGGTCGTCGCCGCCAACATCGACACCGTCTTCCTCGTCAGCGGCCTGGACCACGACTTCAACCTGCGGCGCATCGAGCGCTACCTGACGACGGCGTGGAACGGCGGGGCGCGTCCGGTCATCGTCCTCAACAAGGCCGATCTGGTCGACGACATCGGCGCCGTGCTGCGCGAGGTCGAGGGCGTCGCCTCGGGTGCGCCGATCCACGCGTTGAGCTCGAAGCGGGGCGACGGCGTCGACGAGCTGCTCGCCTACCTCGGGCCAGGCGAGACCGGCGCGTTCCTCGGCTCGTCGGGCGTCGGCAAGTCGACGCTGATCAACCGCCTGCGCGGCGACGAACGCCAACGCACCGCCGAGGTCCGCGTCTCCGATTCCCGCGGCCGCCACACCACCACCCATCGCGAGCTGCTCGAGCTCGCCGGGCGGCGGCCTCCTCATCGACACGCCGGGCATGCGCGAGGTGCAGTTGTGGGAAGGCAGTCTGGAGGACGCCTTCGCCGACATCCACGCCCTCGCCGCCGGCTGCCACTTCCGCAACTGCCGGCATCAGACCGAGCCGCGCTGCGCCGTCGCCGCGGCCGCGGAGCACGGCGGCCTCGATCCCTCGCGCCTCGAGTCCTTCCGCCGGCTGCAGCGCGAGCTCGATGTCCAGGCCCGCCGCCAGGACGAGCTGCTCATGCTGCAGGACAAGAAGAAGAACAAAATCGTCCACAAGGCGATGCGCAACGTCGTCAAGATCCGGCTGTGAAGCCGCGCGTGGCTTGCGCGATCCCGCTGCGCGGGATCGCGCAAGCCACAACACCGACGGGAGGCCTGTTCGTCACAGCGCCGAGTTATACCTTGAACTTCGACACATCGATCGCGTATGTGTAGAAGCACGAGGTGTGACCGATGCCGATCCTCCGCCGCGCCCGCGCCAAGGGCGCCGACGCCGATGACGTCCGATCCGACCTGCCGCAGGGCACGCTCGATCTCCTGATCCTCAAGGTGCTGGCGCCGGAGCCGCTGCACGGCTACGCCATCGCCCAGCGGCTGCAGCAGGTGTCGCGCGACGTCGTCCAGGTGCAGCAGGGCACGCTCTATCCGGCCCTGCACCGCCTCGAACAGCGCGGCTACCTGCAGCGCCGCGTGGAAGGCGTCCGACACCGGGCGCGACGCCAAGTTCTACAAGCTGACGAAGCAGGGCCAGGCGCAGCTCGAAGCGGGTACCGCCAGCTGGGACCGCCTCGCCGCCGCCGTCGGCCTGATCCTGCGCCCGGAAGGAGGCCGGCCATGACCTGGCTCGGACGCCTCCGGCGCCGCGCCGCCCTCGATCGCGATCTCGATCGCGAGCTGCAGGATCACCTCGAGCGCCGGACGCAGGCGCTCGTCGCCGCCGGCCTCACCCCGTCACAGGCGCGCCGCCAGGCCCGCGTCGAGAGCGGCGGCGCCGAACAGGTGAAGGAAGCCGTCCGCGACGTGCGCGGCACCCGCTGGGCGCACGACCTCGTGCAGGATGCCCGCTACGGCATCCGCTCGCTGCGCAAGAGCCCAGGGCTGGTCGTCGCGGCGCTGCTCTCGATGGGCCTCGGCATCGGCGCCAACACCGCGATCTTCTCGCTGGTCGACGCGCTGCTACTCCGATCGCTGCCGGTCGAGCGCCCCGGCGAGCTGGTCGTCGTCGCCGGCGGCAGCTGGACCAACCCGATCTGGGAGGCGATGCGGGATCGGATGGCCGGCCGCGTCGCCGGCGCGCTCGCCTGGGGCGAGGAACGGCTCGACCTGTCGAACGGCGGCGAGACCGATCCGGTCGAGACGCTGATGGTGAGCGGCCGCTTCTTCGAGACGCTCGGCGTCCGGCCGGCCCTCGGCCGGCTGCTGACGGCGGACGACGATCGGCGCGGCGGCGGGCCGGACGGCCCGACGCTGGTCATCAGCGAGCGCTTCTGGGAGCGCCGCTTCCAGCGCGATCCCGGCGTCGTCGGCCGATCGCTCGCGGTCAGCGGCGTGCCCTTCACCATCGTCGGCGTCGTGCCGGCGCGGTTCCTCGGCCCGACCGTCGGCCAGACCTTCGACCTCGCGGCGCCCATCGCGACCATCGATTTGGTGCGGCCGGGCGGGCCGCAGAGCGCCCTCGACGGCCGCGCCGACGTGGTGGCTCAACATCATGTTCCGCCGACAGCCGGACCAGTCGATCGACGCCCTGACGGCGGCGCTGCGCGGCGTGCAGCCGCAGATCCGCGAGGCCACGCTGCCCGACTGGCCGGCCGCGGTCCTCGAGCAGCGCTATCTCGCCAGCCCGTTCCGGCTCGAGCCGGCGTCGAGCGGCCTGTCCGAGCTGCGCCGGCACTACCGCGAGCCGCTGCTCGTCCTCGTCGGGATCGTCGCCCTCGTGCTGCTGGTGGCCTGCGCCAACGTCGCCAACCTGCTGCTGGCGCGGGCCGCGGCGCGGCGCCACGAGCTGGCGGCCCGGCTGGCCCTCGGCGCGTCGCACGGGCGGCTGGTCCGGCAGCTCCTGACCGAGAGCCTGCTGCTCGCCGTGCCCGGGCGCCGTCGCCGGCCTGCTGCTGGCCGTCTGGGGCGCGCGCTTCCTCGTCGCCCAGATCGGCACGTCCGACGGGCCGGTGACGCTGGCGCTGCCGATCGACTGGCGCCTCTTCGGGTTCATGGTCGCGCTGTCGGTGCTGACCGCCGTCGGCTTCGGTCTCGTGCCGGCCCTGCGGGCGCGGCGGCTCGACGCCGGCGGAGGCGGTGGCGCACATCAGCCACAGCCGCACGACGCGTCGAGGCGCCGTATCGGGTCCGCTCGTCGTCGGCCAGATTGCGCTGTCGCTGGTGCTGGTGGTCGCGGCCGGCCTGTTCGGCCGGACGTTCTCCACGCTGGCCTCGCGCGACATCGGCTTCCGGCCGGAGGGGCTGCACGGCGCGTTCGTCGAAGCCCGCCGGCTGACGCCGGAGCGTCGCACCCGGCTCTACGGCGAGCTGCAGGAGGCCGCGGCACGCGTGCCCGGGCGTGCAGGCGGCCGCCGTCTCGCTGATTGGCCCGCTCAGCGGCATGGGCTGGAACACCGGCGTGGAAGTCGCGGGCGAGCCGCGCAAGCCGGGCCGTGACGCGATGAGCTACCTCAACGCGGTCACGCCGCGCTGGTTCTCGACGTTCGGCACCCGGCTGATCGGCGGGCGCGACTTCGAGGGCCGCGACGATGCCGGACCGCCGGTCGCCATCGTCAACCAGGCGTTCGTGCGTCACTTCTTCGGCACGCGACCGGCGGTCGGGCAGCGGGTCCGCTACGAGTCGGGTCCGGACGGGAAGACCGAAGTCGAGATCGTCGGCGTCGTCGCCGACGCCGCCTACCGCGGCCTGCGGGACGCGTTTCCGCCGACGATGTACCGCCCGGCGGCGCAGATCACCGAAGGCCCGCCCTTCCTCAACCTGACGGTGCGGACGGCGGCAGGCGGCGCGCCGGGCCTGCAGCCGGCGCTGACCCGCGTCATCCGCGACGTCGAGCCCGGGCTCTGCCGTGACCTACCGCGCGCTGGCCGATCGCGTCCACGATCAGCTCACCGAGGTCCGCACCATCGCCCTGCTGTCGGCGTTCTTCGGCGCGCTGGCGCTGGTGCTGGCGGCGATCGGGCTCTACGGCGTGACGTCGTACGGCGTCAACGAACGCCGCCGCGAGATCGGGATCCGCCTGACGCTCGGCGCCGGGCGCGCCGCCGCGGAGCGCTTCGTCCTCGGCCGCGTCGCCCGGCTGGTGGCGCTCGGCGTCGCGCTCGGCCTCGCCGTCAGCGTCGCGCTGTCGCCGATCGTGCGGACGACTGCTCTACGAGCTCGAGCCGCGCGATCCGGCGAACGATCGCCCTCGCCGCGCTGGTGCTGACGATCGTCGGCCTGCTCGCCGGCTGGTTGCCGGCGAGGCGGGCGGCGCGCCTCGATCCGGCGCAAGTGCTCAGAGAAGGCTGACGCTGGCCGAGACTCCGAAGTGCACGACGACTCCGGCGTGGCAATCGACGCCGGAGCGGCAATCGCCTCCGGAGTCGTCCCTTGTGACGGGAGCTGGACATGAGCTGGTGGAGCCGATTCATGCGCCGCGCTGCGCTCGATCGCGATCTCGAGCGCGAGCTGCAGGATCATCTGGAGCGCCGCACCCAGTCGCTCATCGCGGCCGGGCTCACGCGGGCGCAGGCCACGCGACAGGCCACGATCGAGAGCGGCGGCGCCGAGTCCGGTCAAGGAGGCCGTGCGTGACGTGCGCGGCACACGGTGGGCGCACGACCTGGCGCAGGACGTCCGCTACGGCAGCGCGCAGCCTGCTGAAGCGCCCCGGCCTCGTCGTCGCGGCGACGTTGTCGCTCGGCTTGGGCATCGGCGCCAACACGGCGATCTTCTCGCTGGTCGACGCGGTGCTGCTGCGCGCGCTGCCGGTGCGCGACCCCGAAGCGCTGGTGATGGTCAACCGCAGCTGGACGACCCCCATCTGGACGCAGGTCCGCAGCCACGCGGCGACCTTCTTCGATGGCCGTCGATGGCCTGTTCGTCCTGCTCGATGGACGCTCGCACTGGTGGCTGCAGGTGATGTTCCGGCTGCGGGACGGCCAGACGATCGAGGCGGCGACGGCCGCGCTGCGCAGCGTGCAGCCGCCGGTGCGCGCCGCCACCATCCCGCAGAACCGGGGCGCCGAGGACCAGGCGGGTTACCTGAAGGGGCCGTTCGTGCTCGAACCGGCGTCCACCGGGCGCTCGGAGCTGCGGACGCAGTACCGCCGGCCGCTGCTGGTGCTGATGGGCATGGTCGCCGTGGTCCTGCTCGTCGCCTGCGCCAACGTCGGGCGGCGCGCGCCGGCCTGCAACCGGCCGTGACCCGGGCCATCACCGCGGTCGATCCGACGATCGCGCTGACCTATCGCAGCGTCGAAGCCCGCCTCCACGACCGCCTCGGCGAAAGCCGGACGGTTGCGTGGCTGTCGGCGCTGCTCGGCGGTCTGGCGCTGATGCTGGCGGCCATCGGCCTCTACGGCGTGACGTCGTACGGCGTCACCGAGCGACGCCGCGAGATCGGCATCCGGCTCACCCTCGGCGCGAGTCACGGCGCCGCGGAGCGCCTCGTCCTGGCGCGCGTCGCGCGCCTCGTCGCGACCGGCGTCACCCTCGGCGTCGGCGTCAGCCTGCTCGCGGCGCCGACGGTGCGGGCGCTGCTCTTCGAGCTCGAGCCGCGCGACCCGGCGACGATGAGCATCGCGGCCGGCATCCTCGCCGCCGTCGGTCTGCTCGCCGGCTGGCTGCCCGCCCGACGCGCGGCCCGCATCGATCCGGCGCGGGTGCTGAGAGAGGGATGAGGCAGGACGACTCCGGAGTCGTGCGCGGCCCTTCAGTGGACGCCGTGGCCCGAGTGCAGCTTGCCGGGATCGGCGCCGAGCCGGCGGATCGCCTGCTCCCACATCGTGGGTGCCGGCGTCTCGAACACGATCGAGGCGTCGACGTCGGAGATGAGCCAGGCCGAGGCGGCGAGCTCGGCGTCGAGCTGGCCGGGGCCCCAGCCGGCATAGCCGGTCAGGACGCGGGTGCGCGGCGGCGCCGTCTCGATCAGCCGGCGCAGCAGCAACGGGGACGTCGACAGGTAGACGCCGTCGGCCACCGACACGGCTTCACTCTCGGCCGGCTCGCTGCCCATCAGGATCCAGCCGCGTTGCGGCTCGACCGGCCCGCCGGCCCACAGGGCGAGTCCGCCGTCGCGCGACGGCGGCGGGCTCAGGCGCACGGCCTGGCTCGCGCTCGTGTCGGTGGGGCGATTGATCACGAGCCCGAACGCGCCGTCGGCATTGTGCTCGCAGAGCAGCACGACCGTGCGGTGGAAGTTGGGATCGACCAGCTGCGGCATCGAGAGGAGGAGCGCCGGCGCGATGCCGGGCCGCACGGCGTGGGCCATGCCCCATTCTACGCTGCGCGCGCCATGCTCAGCCACGCGGGCGAGGCCGTCCTTGCTCCCGACGATCAGCTCGGCGCCGTCCGCCGCGAAGGTCACGTCCTGCACCGCGGTGTAGCCGCCGTCGATCGCCGCGATCTCGACGTCGCGGGCGACGGTCCCGTCGCCGGGCACGGCGAACCAGCGAGCCGGCCGTCCCAGGTGCCGGCGACCAGTCGTCGCCCATCGGGACTGAAGGCCAGCGCCGCGATCGGCTTGACGCCGTACGGCACCTTCCACAGCAGCTGTCGATCGTCGAATCGCCACAGGTGCACCCAGCCCTGGACGCCGCGCCCGGCCTCGACCGTCCACGTCGCCGCGGCCAGCAGGGAGCCGTCGGGGCTCCACGCCGTCGCGCCGAGGCCGCGGCCGATTCGTTCGAAGACGGCGATCGGCGCGCCGGCCGGCGCCGTCGGGCGGTAGTCCCACACGCGCAGGGTGCCGTCGGAGCTCAGCGCCGCGACGTGGGCGGCATTGCCGCGCAGCGCCGGGACCACGGGCGCTCATCGTCCGCCGGCGGCGGCCGCGCGCCATCGCGCCGCGACGACCGGCGCCGCCAGCGAGGGCCGCGCCGCGTCCGGTCCGTCGTCGAGCGCGGCGCGGGTCTCGGCGTCGGTCGCGTTGCCGAGCGCGACGGCGAGGTTGCGGCGCAGGCTGGCGAGCGGCGCGCGCGTCATCGCGCTGCCGGCGAGCGCGTCGCGTCAGCGCGGCATCGGCATGTCCGCCACAGATCGACCAGCCGCGGCGCGTCGAGCGCCGGCCGCGGCAGCCACTGCGGCTCGCTCGACACCAGCGGCGCCTGGTTCCACGGACACACGTCCTGGCAGATGTCGCAGCCGTAGACGTAGGCGCCGGCGGCGTCGGCGTGCGCGTCGGGGATCGCCTTCTTCTGCTCGATCGTCAGGTACGACAGGCAGCGCCGCGCGTCGAGCACGTACGGCTCGACGATGGCGCCGGTCGGGCAGGCGTCGAGGCACTTGGTGCAGGTGCCGCAGTGATCGGTGGCCGGCGGATCGGGATCGAGCGGCAGGCTGCACAGGATCGTCGACAGGAAGATCCACGAGCCGCGCTTGGCGCTGATCACGCAGGTGTGCTTGCCGATCCAGCCGATGCCGGCGTGCTGCGCGTAGACGCGCTCCTGGATCGGCCCGGTGTCGACGTAGACCATCGCCTCGAACGGATCCGGATGCGTCTTGCGCATCCACAGCCACAGCGCGTTGAGGCGCCGCAGGATCACCTCGTGATAGTCGTCGCCCCAGGCGTAGCGCGCGATGCGCGCCACGCCGGGATCGTCGATCGCCGTCGAGTAGGGCCGATCGGTGTTGTAGTTGGTGGCGAGCACGATGACCGACTGCGCCGACGGCAGGATGTGGCGCACGTCGCGGCGGACGCGGCGCGTCCGGCCGAGGTAGCTCATGTCGCCGGCGTAGCCCCGCTTCAGCCACTCGTCGAGGAAGCCGAGCTCGGGGTAGGCCTCGGGCCGGCAGATGCCGCAGAGATCGAAGCCCAGGCTCGTCGCCTGGGCTTTGACCGTCTCCGCGGTGAGCGCGGGCATCGCCGCCCTCGCCTACTTCCTGCCGGCGAGCTGGCGGGCGACGTAGGGCAGGATGCCGCCGTGGCTGAACGCCGTGTATTCCTCCGGCGTGTCGATGCGCACGTCGGTGGTGAAGCCGCGCGCCGTGCCGTCCTCGGCCGTCGCCGTGACCGCCAGCGTGCCGCGCGGCACGATGCCGCCCTTGACGCCGATGATGGTGATCTCCTCGCGGCCGGTCAGGCCGAGCGACGCGGCGTTCTCGCCGGGCTTGAACTGCAGCGGCAGCACGCCCATGTTCACCAGGTTGCTGCGGTGGATGCGCTCGAAGCTCTCGGCGATGACCGCGCGCACGCCGAGCAGCTTGGTGCCCTTGGCCGCCCAGTCGCGCGACGAGCCCGAGCCGTATTCCTTGCCGGCGAGGATGACGAGCGGCGTGCCCTCGCGCTGGTACTGCATCGCGGCGTCGTAGATCGACATCTGCGCGCCGTCCGGCAGGTGCAGCGTGACGCCGCCCTCGACGCCGGCGACCAGCTGGTTCTTCAGGCGGATGTTGGCGAAGGTGCCGCGCACCATCACCTCGTGGTTGCCGCGGCGCGCGCCGTAGGAGTTGAAGTCGGACGGCGCGACGCCGTGCGCGATCAGGTACTGCCCGGCCGGGCTGTCCTTCTTGATCGAGCCGGCCGGCGAGATGTGATCGGTGGTGACGCTGTCGCCGAGCACCGCCAGGACGCGCGCCTCCATGATGTCGGTCAGCGGCGCCGGCTCCGCCGTCAGGTTGTCGAAGAACGGCGCCTTGCGGATGTAGGTCGAGTCGTCGGTCCAGGCGAAGCGCTCGCCCTCCGGCGTCGGCAGCGCGCGCCAGCGCTCGTCGCCCTTGAAGACGTCGGCGTACTTCTCGGTGAACAGGTCGCTGCCCACCGCCGCCCAGCATCGACGCCTGGATCTCGGCCTCGCTCGGCCAGATGTCCTTGAGGAAGACCTTCTTGCCGTCCGGATCCGTGCCGAGCGGCTCGGTCGTCAGGTCGACCGTCATCTTGCCGGCCAGCGCGTAGGCGACGACCAGCGGCGGCGACGCCAGGTAGTTGGCGCGGACCTGCGGCTGGATGCGGCCCTCGAAGTTGCGGTTGCCGCTCAGCACCGACGGCGACGACGAGGTTCTTCTCCTCGATGATGGCCGAGACCTCGTCCGGCAGCGGGCCGCTGTTGCCGATGCAGGTGGTGCAGCCATAGCCGACGAGGTTGAAGCCGAGCGCCTCGAGCGGCGTCATCAGGCCGGCCTTCTCGAGGTAGGCGGTGACCACCTGCGAGCCGGGCGCGAGCGACGTCTTGACCCACGGCTTGCTGGTCAGGCCGCGCTCGACGGCCTTCTTGGCGAGCAGGCCGGCGCCGATCATCACGCTCGGGTTCGAGGTGTTGGTGCAGCTGGTGATGGCGGCGATGACGACGGCGCCGTGATCGACCTGCTCGGCCCACTCCGGCAGCGCGGTGGCCACGGCGGTCGCGGCCGGGCCGCGCCGGCTTGGCCGCCGCCCTTCTTCAGCGCGGCCTGCATCTCCGTCGAGGCGACCGCGAACTTGGCCTTGGCCTCCTTCAGCGACACCCGATCCTGCGGCCGGCGCGGACCGGCGAGGCACGGCACGATCGCCGCCGAGATCGACCTCGATCACCGTGGCGTAGGTCGCCTCGGGCGTCTGGTCGGTGCGGAACAGCCCCTGCGCCTTGGTGTAGTCCTCGACCAGCGCGATGTCGTCCTTGCTGCGGCCGGTGAGGCGCAGGTAGTCGAGCGTCATCGCGTCGATCGGGAAGATGGCGATGGTCGCGCCGTACTCGGGCGCCATGTTGCCGAGCGTGGCGCGGTCGGCGACGGTCAGCGAGGCCATGCCCGGGCCGAAGAACTCGACGAACTTGCCGACCACGCCCTGCTTGCGCAGCCGCTCGGTGACGGTCAGCACGAGGTCGGTCGCGGTCGCGCCCTCGGGCAGCTTGCCCTTGAGGCGGACGCCGAGCACCTCGGGGATCAGCATCGAGACCGGCTGGCCGAGCATCGCCGCCTCGGCCTCGATGCCGCCGACGCCCCAGCCGACCACGCCGAGGCCGTTGACCATCGTCGTGTGCGAGTCGGTGCCGACCAGCGTGTCGGGGAACGCCTGCAGCACGCCGTCGCGGGTCTCGCGGCAGACGACGCGGGCCAGGTACTCGAGGTTGACCTGGTGGACGATGCCGGTCTCGGGCGGCACGACGCGGAAGTTGCTGAAGGCGCCCTGGCCCCAGCGCAGGAAGATGTAGCGCTCGCGGTTGCGCTGGTATTCGAGCTGGCTGTTCAGCTCGAAGGCGTTCGACTGGCCGAAGTAGTCGACCTGCACCGAGTGGTCGATGACGAGCTCGACCGACTGCAGCGGGTTGACCTGGTTCGGGTCGCCGCCGAGGGCGGCCACGCCGTCGCGCATCGTCGCGAGGTCGACCACCGCCGGGACGCCGGTGAAGTCCTGCAGCAGCACGCGGGCCGGCGAGAAGGCGATCTCGCGCTCGGTGTGCTTGGCGGGATTCCAGCTGGCCAGGGCGGCGATGTCCTCCTTCTTGACGTAGGCGCCGTCCTCCATGCGGAGCAGGTTCTCCAGCAGGATGCGCAGCGAGTACGGCAGCTTGGCGACCTGCGGGAATCCGGCCCGTTCGAGGGCGGGCAGACTGACGTATTCGACCGCGCCGCCAGCAGTCTGGAGCGTGGTGCGGGCACCGAACGAGTTGAGCCTGGTCATCGCAACCCCAGACTTTATCATCGCGCCCCCGCTCCGCCAGCGGTATGACCACGGCGTATAATCCCGATGATCTCAGGAGATACCAGCTCGATGCCTGTCCGCTTCGCCCCCGATGCCACGTTCCCCCGTCAACTCCTCGTCGAGGCCGACGTGAAGTCGAAGCGCCTGGCCGATCCGGCCGGCGACCTCGCCGCCCAGCTGACGTCGCTGATCCAGGCCGACGCGGTCAAGGGCAAGCGCATCGCCATCGGCGCCGGCAGCCGCGGCATCGACCACATCCCCGACATCGTCCGCGCCGTCGTCGCGGTGCTGAAGGCCAAGGGCGCCGAGCCGTTCATCGTGCCGGTGATGGGCAACCACGGCGGCTCGACCGCCGAGGGCCAGCAGGGCATCCTCGAAGGCCTGGGGATCACCGAGGCGACCGTCGGCGCGCCCATCCGGCCGCGGATGGACACCCGCCTGGTCGGGCACACCGCCCGCCGGCACCCCGGTCTACGTGTCGGAAGAGGCGCTCGCCGCCGACGGCGTGATCCTCGTCAACCGCGTCAAGCCGCACACCGACTTCGAGAGCACGCGGCTCGGCAGCGGCATCCTGAAGATGGCGGCGATCGGCCTCGGTCGATCGGAAGGCGCCGCCGCCTGTCATCGGGCCGCCGGCCGCCTCGGCTTCGAGGCGGTGCTGCCCGCCGTCGCGCAGGTGATCTTCCAGCACGTGACGATGGTCGCGGCCGTCGCCATCGTCGAGGACGGCCTGCACCAGCTGGCCCGCGTCGAGGCGATCGCGCCCGGCGGCGATTCCCGAGCGCGAAGCGGCGCTGCTCGCCGAAGCGCGCTCGCTCATGCCGGCGCTCCCCTTCCCGCGCATCGACGTGCTCGTCATCGACGCCATGGGCAAGGACATCTCCGGCGCCGGCATGGACACCAACATCATCGGCCGCGGCGTCGACGGCCGGCCCGTTCGCCACCCGCCGCTCCGACGTCGGCGCGATCTGGGTGCGCAGCCTGACGCCGGCCAGCCACGGCAACGCCATCGGCATCGGCCTGGCCGACGTCGCCTCGAAGTCGCTGGTCGACTCGATCGATCCGGACAGCATCTTCGTCAACGCGCTGTCGTCGATGACGCCGGGCACGGCCAAGACGCCGATGTACTTCGGCACCGACCGCGAGTGTCTCAAGGCCGCGGTCCGCTTCTCGGGCAGCGACGCCGACACCGCCGGCATCGTCCGCATCAAGAGCACGCTGGCGCTCGATCGCTTCGTCGTGTCGGAGAACTATCGCGACGAGATCGCCAGCCGCAGCGACCTGCGCATCGTCTCGGACGCCACGCCGCTCACGTTCGACGGCGCCGGCAACTTCGAGGCGTCCGGGGATCCGCTGGGCGCGCCCGCCGCGGCGCACTGACGTCGCGGCCGGCCGCCAGCCATGAGCCGCGATCAGCCTGCGCGCGGCCCTGCTCGTCGCCACGGCGGCCACGATCGGCTGCGATCGCCTCACCAAGCACCTGGCGACCGCAGCGCTCGCCGGCACGCCGGGCCACTCGTTCCTCGGCGGCGCCGTTCAGCTCGAATACGCCGAAATCCCGGCGCGTTCCTCGGCCTGGGCGCAGGCTGGCCGGCCAGCGTCCGCCTGACGGTCTTCGCGACGTTCACCGTCGTCGGCCTCGTCGCTCATCGCCAGCCTCGCCCGCCGGCTGCACGCCGCGGCCGGCCCTGATCGGGCTCGGGCTGATCGCCGGCGGCAGCCTGTCCAACCTCGCCGACCGGCTCGTCGCCGGCAGCGTCGTCGATTTCCTCTACGTCGAGCTCGGGTCCGTGCACACCGGCGTCTTCAACGTCGCCGACGCGGCGATCGTCGCCGGGGCGATCCTGGTCGTCGCCTTCGGCCGCCGAGGCGCGCCCGCGAACGCCCCTGCCTGACGAGGGCCTCGCCCGGCCCCACCGCGCGTCGCGCGGCGCGCCGCGTCATCAGCGACCGGTCGCCGCTACGCTGCCACGATCGCCGGACGCCCAGAGATGCTGCGCCGACCGGACATAGAGCCGTGTCGCCGGCAATCGCCGGCGTGGCCATGAGCGGCTCGCCGAGATCGTTGCGAGCCAGCACCTCGAGGGTGTCACCGGCCCGGAACGACGATGATGGTGCCCGACGCGCTCGCGGCGTAGATGCGGCCGTCGGCGGCGACGGGCGAGGCGGCGTACTGCCCGAGGACGCCGAGCCGTCGGCGGTCGATGATCACCGTCCCGTCCGGCGTGTAGCTGGTCACCATGCCGCCGTCGCGGATCAGATAGAGCCGATTGCGGTAGAAGAGCGGCGACGCGATCTCGGGAACGCCCCGCAGATCCTTCCACGCGAAGACCGACGAGCCGCCGCAGGGTCATCGAGCTGCCCTCGGTGGTCGCCGGCACGTCGGGGCGCAGCGTGAAGCGGGCGTCGGCCGGCAGTTCGTCCGGCGTGAGCTTGCCATCGCGATTGCTGTCGTGCCGCTCGCCGAGCTCGCCCCAGGCCTGGATCTGCAGCGGGCTTCCCGGGACGCCGGTGGCCTAGAACGAGCTATAGCCGGCATGAACGGCAGCGGCCGCCGCCAGGCTGCACGGCCGTCCATGTCGAACGCGATCGCGCCGTAGGTCGGGAAGCAGGCGTAGACGCGTCGGCCGTCCGTGACCGGCGTCGACGCGGCGCGACTGGCGGAGGAATGGACCTCTTCGACACGGTCCGCCGTGATCGCCCGGCTCCAGAGGGTGGTGCCGTCCCCGCGGCGGTGCGCCAGCACCGTCAATGACGGCCCGTCCACCGCCGTCAGGAAGATGCGATCGTCCCAGACGACCGGCGAGGAGTGGCCCGACGGCATCGCGCGCTTCCACAGCAGCTTCTCGGCCGGCCCGAAGATGACCGGCGGACGATCCGCGTCGGCGATGCCGGTGCCACTGGGCCCGCGGAAGCCAGGCCATTGCGGCACCGATTGCGCCAGCGCGCCGTGGAAAGACAGGAGGGCGGCCACACACACACGAGAGGAGCCGCGCCAGCGGTCCGGGCACAGTCGTCATGCCGCGTAGAACGCGACCGGCTGACCCGCCGAACCCGTCCGTAACCCTTGGTTACCGCTCGCCGACCAGCGTCGCGGGCAGCTCGCCGCGCAAGGCGCTGACCAGCCAGAGCCGCGCTGCGGTCTGCAGCTCCGCCACGGCGATCGGCCGCTCGCGCACGCTGCCGTCGTCAATCAGCCGGCCACGGGCGATGCCCGGCAGCAGGCCGCACGTCCGCGGCGGAGTCCACCGCTCGCCGCCGATCTCGACGACGACGTTGGCGATGGTCGCCTCGGTGATCTCGCCGCGCGTGTTCCACAGGATCACGTCGTCGACGTCGGGCCGCGTCGCCTGGGCCCGCGTGTAGACGTCGCGCCGCGTGGTCTTGTGGCACAGGAACGGATCGCTCGGGTCGACCGGCGTCCGCGCCAGCGCGACGCGGCGGGTCGAGCCGAACGCCGCGAACGGCAGCACCTCGACGGCGACGCGGCCGTCGGGCAGCAACCGGATCCGGCCCCGGCTGGTGCCGAACGGCGTCGGCTCCTCGCGCACGGCGCGCTCGACCGCGGCGCGATCCCAGGGCACGCCGAAGTAGCGCGCCGACGCGCCCATCCGATCGAGATGATCGATCAGGTGCTGCCAGGCGCCGCTGTCGACGCGCACGGTCTCGATCAGCTCGAAGTCGCGCTGCGCGGCCGGAGGTACGCGGACGACCGCCGGCCCGCCCGCCAGCGGCTGGGCGTCGACGAAGGCGCCCTTCAGCAGGCATTCGTCGTACTCGTCGTCGGCCTGCGAGTCGGCGACGATGCCGGCGCCGATGCCCAGCATGGCGTCGCCGGTCCCGCGGGCGACGACGAGGGTGCGGATGGCCACCGAGAAGACGGCGTCACCGCCGGGGCGGACCAGGCCGATGGCGCCGGTGTAGGCCCCGCGCGGCTCCGGCTCGAGCGCCGCGATGATCTCCATCGTCCGGATCTTCGGCGCGCCGGTGACCGAGCCGCACGGAAAGAGCGCCCGCATCAGGTCGACGACGCCGACGGCCGGCCGCTCCGGCGTCGGCGGCGGCAGCACGGCTTCGATCGTCGAGGTGAGCTGCCACACCGTCGGGTAGCGCTCCGGCGTGAAGAGGGCCGGCACCCGCACCGAGCCGGTCGCGGCGATCCGGCCGAGGTCGTTGCGCAGCAGGTCGACGATCATCACGTTCTCGGCCTGCGCCTTCTCGCTGGCCACGAGGGCGTCGCGGCGCGCCGTATCTTCTTCGAGCCAGCGGCCGCGCGGGCTGGTGCCCTTCATCGGCCGCGCCGTGAGGCGGTCGCCGCGGCGCTCGACGAACAGCTCGGGCGAGGCGCTCAGCACGACGAAGTCGCCGAGGTCGAGGCGGGCGCCGTAGCCGGCTTCGTGCGCCGTGCACAGGGCGTCGAGCCACGCATCGAGGTCACCGGCCTCGATGGGGCCGGTGCCTTCGCGCTCGAGGGCGAAGGTGTAGTTGACCTGATAGGTGTCGCCGGCCGCGATGAAGGCGGCGACGCGAGCGATGGCCGATGCGAAGTCCTGCCGCGACATCGACGGCAGCCACGGCGCCGGCGCGACGGCGGCGCCGGGGACGCGCGCGGCGGCGTGGGGTGCCGTGGTGCACGAGCCCTGGATGCGGCCGGCGGACCACCGCGGCGTCGTCGAAGACCGCGACCCAGGCCAGCGGCACGCCGGCGTCCGACGCGTCGGCCCGGATCGCCCGCGCCATCGCCGGCTCGAACGCGGCGGCCGCGTCGTAGGAAATGAGCACGGCCGCCCAGTGCCCGTCGCGCGGCGGCGCGATCCGCTTCGGCGACGACGGCGACGACGTCCTCCAGCCGGGTCGCGACGTGGACGGCGCGTGGCCGGTCGAGATCCACCGAGCCGCCATCGGGCGTCCACGTGGGACGCGAGGGATCGCCGCTGGTGAACCGCGCCGTGGGCCGCACGCCCTCCACTCTACAACCGGGCGGTGCCGCAGCCGTGCGCCGGGCCGCGCCCGCGGCGCGCTCTGAGGCTACAATCGCGTCGACATGACGACCCGCACGCGTCCCCGCGACGATCAATTCCAGATGCCCAGCTTCCGGCTGGATGGTCAAGTGGCGCTCGTGACCGGCGGCAGCCGCGGCCTCGGCCTCGGCGTGGCCCTCGCCCTGGCCCACCACGGCGCCGACATCGCGCTCGCCGCGCGGACCGCCTCGACCCTCGAAGAGGCCGCCGAACTGGTCCGCCGGGCCGGCCGCCGCGCCATCACGATCGAAGCCGACGTCTCGAACGTCGAGCAGGTCAAGGCCATGGTGGCCAGGACGACGGAAGGCCTGGGTCGCCTCGACATCCTGGTCAACGGCGCCGGCATGAACATCCGCCGCCCGGCCGACACCTTCACCGAGGCCGACTATCACCAGCTGATGGACGTGAACCTGAAGAGCGCGTTCTTCACCTCGGTCGAAGCCGGCCGGGTGATGCGCGCGCAGAAGCACGGCCGCATCATCAACATCGGCTCGCTGACGTTCGAGTTCGCGGTGCCGAACGTGACGCTCTACGCGATGAGCAAGGGCGGCATGAAGCAGCTCACCAAGCAGCTGGCGCTCGAGTGGGCCGCGGACGGCGTGACCGTCAACGCGATCGCGCCGGGCCGCTTCTGGACCTCGCTCACGGACGCCGTCTTCTCGGTGCCGGAGCTCTACGACAGCGCGGTCAGCGTCATCCCGCTCGCCCGGCCCGGCCTCTCGACCGATCTCGCCGGCGCGGCGGTGCTCCTCGCCTCACCGGCGGGCAGCTACATCACCGGGCAGACCATCTACATCGATGGCGGCTGGCTGGTGAACAGCGGCGTCCGCGCCTAGCCAGCGACGCGGCATCGAGCAGCCACCACGGCGCCGTCGCGATGATGGCGCCGGCGGTGGACAGCCCGACGAACCCCACCCGATCGAGCAGCACGCCGGCCAGCAGGCCGGCCATCGCGCTCGTCGTCCACACCAGCCCGTCGGCGATGCCCTGGAGGCGCGTCTGCGCCGCCGAGTGGACGCCGCGCGTCAACGCCGCGCTGCCGGCGACGAAGTCGAAGTTCCAGCCCAGGCCGAGCAGGCCGAGCGCGACCAGCACCGCGGCGGGATGCGCCTGCATCGTCGCGGCGATGACGCAGGCGACGGTCAGCAGCGCCGTGCCGATGGCGATGACCGTGCGCGGGCCGATCCGATCCGCCAGCCGGCCCGTCAGCGGCGCCGCCGCGTACATGCCGAAGGTGTGGACCGAGATGACCAGTCCGATGGCCGGCAGCGTGGCGCCGTGGTGGTGCATGTGCAGCGGCGTCATCGTCATGACCAGCACCATCGCCACCTGGCCGCACAACATCGCCGTCAGCCCGAGCCAGACGTCGCCGTTGGCGAGCATCGCCGCGCACCGAGACCGGGGACACCGCCGCGCCCGACGGCGGCGGTGGCGCGTCGTTGGCGACGACCGGCATCGCCCACGTCACCGCTGCCGAGCAGAGCATCATCGCGGCGGCGGCGAGGTAGGGGCCGATCAGCCCGTCCAGACCGGCTCGCGTCGCACCGCGGCTGGCCAGTTCGAGCAGCGACGGCCCGACGACGGCGCCGATCGTCGCCGCCCACACGACCCAGCCGATGACCGTACCGCGTTGCGCCGCGGGATAGAGCGCCGCGGCACTGTAGCGAGCGATGCGGTTGGCGCCGTAGCCGATGCCGAAGACGAGCACCGTCGCGACGAAGAGCCAGAACTGGTGCGCCCCGATGGCGGCGGCGGCCGCCAGCGCCGCGCCGGTCGCCAGGAGGTAGCCGCCGAGCATCGCCCGGCGGCTGGCGCCGGCGCCGCGGCCACGCATCAGCAGCGACGAGCCGATCGCCGTGCCGAGCACCGTGACCGCCGACGGCACCCCGACGAGCGCCGCGTCGACGTGCAGTGCCTCGGCGATCAGGGCGTTGACCGTGTACGACATCAGGTAGCCGGTCGTCGACAGACCGGCCCCGGCGAAGATGACTGACACGGCGCGCCTTCGCTGGCCGTCGACCAGCTTCGGCGCGGCTACACGCAGGATCGTCCATGGTCAGAGCACTTGCCGCAGGGCGGCGACGACCGGCTCGACGCCGTCGCCGGTCGAGACGATGGCCCGCAGCCGGCCCGACGGGTCGACGATGAACAGCGACGTCGGGTGCGACACGGTGTAGGCCGCGCCGGGCGCCGCCGGATCCCGCTCGTAGTCGGCACCATAACGCGCGATCACCTCATGCAGCTGCGGGTGCGTGCCGGTGACGCCGATGGGGGCGAGCCCGCCGGCCGGGGCGCCCAGGTTCTTCAGGTAGCGATCGAGTGCGGCCGGCGTGTCGCGCTCCGGATCGACGCTGACGAAGATCGGGCGGACGCGCGCCGCCTGCGCCGGCTCGAGCCTGGCGACGGCGCCCTTCACCAGCGCCATCGCCCGCGGACAGAAGTCGGGGCACGAGGCGTAGCCGAAGAACAGGACGACCGCCGAGCCTCGGGCGTCGGCCAGCGCGAACGGCGTGCCGCCCGGGCCGGTCAGGGTGAAGTCGCCGCCCGCCGGCAGCACCGGCGCGACCGGCGCCGCGCCGGGTCCTCCCGATCCGCCGGGCAGCATCCGACCGGCCGCCCCGTCGTCGTTGGAGCGGTTGCAGCCAGCCGCCGCACCCAGGGCACCGGCAAGCAGCAGCGCCAGGAACGAACGGCACCACCCCGGGACGGCGTGACGCGGCCGGGCGCCGGGCCGGGTCACGACCGTGCGGCGGGCGCCGCGGCCGCCGTGCGTTCGATGATCGTGAGCATCGCGGAGTTGTCGAGCGTGCCATGGCCTTCGCTGACGAGCGTGGCGAACATCTCGGCGACGCGCCCGGTCGTCGGCAGCGTCAGGCCGACGGCCTTGGCCTCCTCGATCACGATGCGCAGATCCTTGAGGTGGTGCGCCGCCTTGAAGCCCGGCGCGAAGTCGCCCTTGGCCATGCGGGCGCCGCGCACGTCCATCGCCCGCGTCGCGGCGACGCCGCCCTGCAGCACGCGGATCATGATGTCGGGATCGACGCCGGCGGCGCGGCCGAAGATCAGCGCTTCGGAGATCGCGTTCAGCACCAGCGCGCCGACGATCTGGTTGCAGGCCTTGACCAGCTGCCCGGCGCCGGCCGGTCCGCACAGCGTGAGCGTCTTGCCCATGGCCTCGAACACCGGGCGCGCCGCCTCGAAGTCCTCGGCCGATCCGCCGACCATGATCGACAGCGTCCCGGCCTTGGCGCCGACGTCGCCGCCGCTGACCGGCGCGTCGAGCATGCGAAAGCCCTTGGCCGTCACCCGTTCGTGGATCGCGCGCACCGCGGCCGGGGCGATCGTGCTCATGTCGATCAGCAGCGTGCCCGGCGTGGCCGCGCTGCAGACGCCGTCCGGGCCCAGCAGCACCGCCTCGACGTCCGGCGAGTCGGGCACCATCGTGATCACGACGTCGCTGGCCCGGCCGACCTCCGCCGGCGAGGCGGCGAGCGTCGCGCCTTCCGCCGCCAGGGCGTCCATCGCCGGCCGGCTGCGGTTGTAGACGGTGACCGGGAAGCCGGCCTTGCGGAGGTTCGAGGCCATGGGCTTGCCCATCAGGCCGAGTCCGATTACGCCAACGTTCTGCATGCGTCGCATCACTCCCGGGACGAAGGCGCGCTCAGGCGCGCGAAGACCGCGGCCACCTGGCTGAAGCGCGAAGGCGTCCAGCCGGCCGCGAAGGCATGTTGGAAGCGGGCCAGGCGATCCGCCGACGCGCCGCGCGGCAGGGCGGCCGCGAAGGCCGCCCATTCCGCCCGCAGCGCGCGGACGTCGTCCGGGCTGGCGTCGGCGAGGAACGCCGCGACCGCCCGCAGCGGGCCGCCGTAGACGTCGTGGACGTCCTGGTTCAGGTAGGCGTCGGTGAACGCCTCGATGGCCGGGAACTGCTGCCGCGCCGCCGCCGCCCGCGATCGGCTGGTGACCCGGGCGCGCGTCGAGCGGGCGGCCGCGCGGGCCGTCTTCCTGGAAGCACTCATCGTCCGACCTCGGGGTACGACGTCAGCACACAATACGTGCCGCGCTGGACGTCCCAGCGCAGCACCACGACGGCGTGATAGCAGCCTTCGGGCGCGACCTTGCCGCGCTGCCACGATCGTCCGATGGCCTTCGACGCGGGCGATCGATAGCGCAGGGCGAGGTTGGGGCGCGGCCCGCGGCGCGCTGTCCAGGCGGCGACGCGGCCGCGCTCCTGGGCCAGGGCGGCGCCGACGACGGTCTCGGCGGTCGCCAGGTCGATGTACGTCGACGCGGCGGAAATGTCCGACTGCTCCCGCAACCGCTGGGCCAGTTGCGCGTTCGTCTTGCCGACGTGCCGGGCCACCGTGTGCCCGCCGCAGCGCTCGTCGGCCTGGAGGTCGCGCCGCGGCGCCTGTGCCGAGACGTGCACCGCAGGCAGCCACGTGAACAGCGCGACGAGCAGCGCAAGGACTCGCACGGCCCTATGCTATCCGACGGGCGGCGGCGGAGTGGTCCGCTCGCCCCCCGAACAAACGCCGGGGCGGATGCGATAAGCTTCCCGCCGTGGACCGTCGTCACTTCCTGTCGACCGCGCTTGCAGCGCCGCTCATGACCAGCCTGTCTCAACCCTTCGCTTCCCCGCACGATGCGCCGCAAGGCGGCGGATCGGCGACGCCCGCGCCCGCCGCACCGAGCCTGCTGGCCTGGACGCATTACACGCTGCGGACCGGCCAGCCGCGGCGCATGAGCGAGTACTTCGCCAAGGCCCGAGTGCCGGCGCTGACCCGGGCCGGCGCCGGTCCGGTCGGCGTCTTCGAGCCCATCGCCGGCCCGCCGCAGCCGAGCGTCTTCTCGCTGACGCCGTTCCCGACGGCGGCGCCGTTCCTGGCGCTCGAGGACACGCTGGCCAGGGACACCGAGTACCAGGCGGCCGCCGCGCCGTACCTCGACGCGACCGCCGCCGACCCGGCCTACGTCCGCCAGGAGACGTGGCTGCTCCAGGCGTTCCCGACCTTCCCGGGGATCGAGCTGCCGCCGCAGACCGCGAGCAAGGCGCCGCGGATCTTCGAGCTGCGCCTCTATGAGAGCGCCAGCGAGAAGGCCCACCTCAAGAAGGTCGAGATGTTCGAGAAGCTGGGCGAGATCGCCATCTTCAAGCGCACCGGCCTGGTGCCCGTCTTCTTCGGCCGCATGATCGCCGGGCCGAAAATCCCGTGCCTCGCCTACCTGCTGGTGCACGACTCGCTCGCCGCGCGGGACAAGAACTGGCAGGCGTTCGTCACCGATCCCGAGTGGCGCAAGGTAGCGCAGACGCCGGGCTTCAGCGACGCGGACATCGTCTCGAACATCACCACCTGGCTCCTGCGGCCGTCGGCGGCGTCGCAGATCTAACCAGCCTGCGCGCCGCCTCGATTGACCTTTTCACGCTTCCTTCCGGACTGACATGCGACTGTTCCAAGTTCTCGACGCGCAGGGCCGCCTCTGCCCCGGCACTCTCGTCGGCGGCCGTGCCGACATCGCCACCGCCGGCCAGGCCGGCTTCGCCACCACGCTCGATCTGCTGACCGCGGTCGATCGCGACGGCCTCGATCTGGCCGGCTGGTTCGAGGCGCAGCGCCGCGACGGCACCGTCGTGTCGAGCGACTGGGCCGCGCTCGAGTCGACGGGCACGGCCGGCGGGTTCACGCTGACCATCCCGATCGTGCCGCCCGAAGTGTGGGGCGCCGGCGTCACCTACCGCCGCAGCGCCGACTTCCGCGAGGAAGGCCTCGGCATCTACGACAAGATCTACGAGGCGCCGCGGCCGGAGCTGTTCTTCAAGGCCACGGCCTCGCGCTCGGTCGGCCCGCACGCGGCGATCGGCCGCCGCAAGGACAGCGCGTTCACCGCCGCCGAACCCGAAGTCTGCGTCGTCGTGTCGCGCGGTGGCGCCATCCTCGGCTACACGCTGGCCAACGACGTGTCGGCGTGGGACATCGAGCGCGACAACCCGCTCTACCTGCCGCAGTCCAAGGTCTACGATGGCTGCTTCTCCTGCGGCCCAACCATCGTCACGCCGGACGATGTCGCCGATCCGTACGGCATCGACGTCACCATGACGGTCTCGCGCGGCGCCACCACGGTGTTCACGGGCAGCGCCAGCACCGGCCAGTTGAAGCGCAAGCTGCCGGACCTGGTCGAGTGGCTGCGCAAGTCGAACGACGTGCCGACCGGCACCATCCTGTCGACCGGCACCGGCATCATCCAGCCGCTCGGGTCGGGCCTGGAGCCGGGCGACGTCGTGGTGATCAGCTCGCCGCAGCTGGGGACGTTGAGCAACCCGGTCGCCTTCGTCTAGCCGTGCCGGCTGGAACCGGCCGGCGTCCGTTCCTCACCGCGCGGTGGGAGCACCTGGTGCTCCTCAATTACGCGTGCCCCGCTGCGCTCCTCGCGCCGCTGGTGCCCGCCGGCACCACGCTGGATCCCTGGCACGGCCAGACGCTGGTCAGCCTCGTGGGGTTCCGGTTCGAGGACACGCGGCTCGCCGGGCTGGCGATTCCCGGCCATCGCAGCTTCGACGAGGTCAACCTGCGCTTCTACGTGCGCCGTGTCGCCGCCGATGGCAGCCTGCGCCGCGCCGTCGTCTTCATCCGCGAGCTGGTGCCGCGCCGGGCCATCGCCGCCGTGGCGCGCTGGCTGTACAACGAGCCGTATCTGCGCGTGCCGATGAGCCGCACCATCGACCTGGATCCGCGGACGGGCGGCGCGGCCGCGTATCGCTGGCAGCATCGCGGCCGCCGCTTCGCGCTGGGGGCCAGCGTCACCGGGCCGGCGCAGGCCCTGGTGCCGGGCTCCGAAGCCGAGTTCATCACCGAGCACTACTGGGGTTACACGCGGCAGCGCGATGGCGGCACGCTCGAGTACGAAGTGGCGCACCCGCGCTGGGCGGTGTGGACGGCCGACACGTCGCGCTTCGAAGGCGCCGCCGATCGCCTCTACGGGCCCGACTTCGCCCAGATCCTGTCGGGAGCGCCGCAATCGGCGTTCGTGGCCATGGGCTCGCCGGTCTCGGTGTACCGCGGCCGCCGGCTGGACCTCGGCCCCGGTCGCGCGCGATGATCGGCGGATGATCGCGCCCGTCCCGCCACGCAGCGAGCACCGCGACGGCTACACCGCGTCGAACGATCGGGCCCGCCTCGACGTCGACGCCATCCACGCCTTCCTCACCACCTGCTACTGGTCGACGGGCATCCCGCGCGAGACTGTCGCCCGCGCGTCGCCCATTCGCTCGGCTTCGGCCTCTACGCGCCCGACGGCGCACAGGTCGGCTTCGTGCGGGTGGTCACCGACCAGGCGACGTTCGCCTACCTGTGCGACGTCTACGTCCTCGAAGCGCATCGCGGCCGCGGGCTCGGCGAATGGCTGGTCGGCGTTCGCGCTGGCCGACCCGGCGCTTCGCCGACCTGCGGCGGATCTGCCTGACGACGCGCGACGCGCACGGACTCTACGAGAAATTTGGCTTCGCGGTGCCGAAATGGGCCGAACGCCTTCATGGAGATCGTCGCGACCGGACATCTACCTGGTCGGCAAGGCTCCGGGCGCAAGCCCGACCGACTGAAGCGCCGGCCGACCCGACTAAAGCGGCGTCGCGAACGAAAGCCGGCGCGTCGGATAGAATCACCGGATGTCCACGGCCACGTGGCCCCGACCACGTACCTCAACTTCATCGACGGCGAATGGCGCGCGACCCGCAGCGGCCGCACCTTCGAGAACATCAACCCGGCCGACACCCGCGACGTCGTCGGGCTGCTGCAGGATTCCGACGCCGCCGACGTCGACGCGGCGGTCCAGGCCGGCCAGAAGGCCTTCCCCGCCTGGGCGTCGATGCCGGCGCCGGCGCGCGGCAAGATCCTCCTCAAGGCGGCGGCGATTCTCGAGGGCCGGATCGCCGAGATGGGCGACCTGCTGGCGCGCGAGGAAGGCAAGACGATCGGCGAAGCCAAGGGCGAGGTCACGCGCGCGGTGCGCATCCTCGAATACTTCGGCGGTGAAGGCGCGCGCCTGTCCGGCCAGACGATTCCGTCGGAGCGGCCGCGCGTGTTCATGTACACGATCAAGCAACCGCTCGGCGTCGTGGCCCTGATCGCGCCGTGGAACTTCCCCATCGCCATCCCGACCTGGAAGATGGCGCCGGCGCTGGTCTCGGGCAACAGCGTGGTGTTCAAGCCGGCGTCGCAGGCGCCGCTGACGTCACTCGAACTGGTCAAGATCCTCGAGCAGGCCGGCATCCCGAAGGGCGTGCTCAACCTGGTCACCGGCTCGGGCTCGAACGTCGGCACGCCGCTCGTCGCGCACCCGCTGGTCCGGGCCATCTCGTTCACGGGCTCGGACGGCGTCGGCAAAGGCATCGCCAAGGTCGGGGCCGAGCGCCTCGCGCGCGTCCAGCTCGAGATGGGCGGCAAGAACCCGACCATCGTGCTCGCCGACGCCGACATGGACGTGGCGGTCGACTGCGTGCTGAACGCCGCGTTCTTCTCGACCGGCCAGCGCTGCACCGCGACCAGCCGCGCCATCGTCGAGAAGGGCGCCGTGCAGCCGTTCGTCGAGCGGCTCGTGGCCCGCGCCGAGAAGCTGAAGATCGGCGATCCGCGCGATCCGTCGACCGAGCTCGGGCCGGCGATCGACGAGAAGCAGCTCAAGACGACGCTGCGCTATCTCGACATCGGCAAGCAGGAAGGCGCCACGCTGGTGCACGGCGGCGAGCGCCTGTCGGACGGCGCCGCACGCGCACGGCTGGTTCAGCCGTCCGGCGATCATGACCGGCGTAGCGTCGCAGTCGAAGCTGGGTCAGGACGAAGTGTTCGGTCCGCTCCTCGGCATCATCGAGGCCAAGGACTACAACGACGCCGTCGCCCTCGCCAACGACGTGCGCTTCGGCCTGTCGGCGTCGATCTGCACGACCAACATCAGCCGCGCCCTCGACTACGTCGAGCGCGCCGAGGCCGGCATGGTGATGGTCAACCTGCCGTCGGCGGGCGTCGAGTACCACATTCCGTTCGGCGGCACGAAGGACTCGAGCAGCGGCTGGCGCGAACAGGGCCCCGCCGCCACGCAGTTCTTCACCGAGAGCAAGACCGTCTACATGAAGTACTGACGGTCCGGCGGCGACCGCCGGGGCGGCGACGCGGCGGCCAGGAGCAGCTGGGCCCGGACAAGGGCCCAGCCTGGTCTCAGTCCGCCTCCGGCCGTACGCGGGCCCGCTGCCGGCTGCGAATCCGATCCCGTCGGAGGCTCCGCAACCAGTCGGGGGTCAAGGCCCGATAGGCCATCCGGGAAGCGTTCGAGAAACCCTCACGGCTGGCGAGCAGCCGGCCGCGCCAGCTGGCCCGCGTCATCTCGTTCACGACGTTGACGGTCGCCGATCGCGCCCACATGTCCTTGTAGGCGGCGCCGCCACCCATCAGGTCGAAGGCCTTGATCGCCGGGTCGTCGACGCACGACTTCACCGACAGCGCCAGGAGGACCGTCCCGAGATCGTCCTTGGCGAAGGCCGAATTGAAGCCCTTCTGCAGATAGTGGAGGACGCCGTGATCGAGAAAGCCCAGCAGCACGCCCTCGATGCGCCCTTCGATCGTGATGACCCACAGGCGGAGGTGGCCCGACGGAAAGGCCTCTTCCGCGGCTTCGCGAATGAGGGTCGCGAACGTGCCGTCGCCAAACGCCCCGGCTTCGCCTTGGCGCCGCCAGCGGTTCTGATGCAGGCTGACCATCGCGTCCAGGGCCGGGCCGATCTCGTCCTGCGAGGCGACGAGACGAAAGTCGCACGGGTACGTCTTGAACAGACGGCGCGCGTAGTACTCCATGTTCCGCCGCATCGACCGTCCATAACCGGCCTTCAGCGTGGCCCAGTCGACCGATGTGTCGATGAAAGGCGCTCGATCGCATTCGCGCGTGCGCATCCGCGGTCCCATCGCGCGGGCGAAGTGCCGCATCGTTTCCGCGCTCTCCGGGACCTGAAAGAGCCAGGCCCTGTCCCAGCCGGTATCCTGCTGCAGGCAGTCGGCAATGGCTTGCCCCACGGCCGCCTCCAGACCGGACTTCGCCACCAGGTCGAGCGACTCGCTGCTTTTGAGTGTGATGCCGGTTCCCAGCATCCGCAGTTCGCGAGCCAGAACGCCGGCGACGCGGGCGCGCTTCACATAGAAGGGGCCCAGGCCGACGAGTCGACCGTCGTCGGTGCGGCAGGTGACGAGATGAAGGGTGCTCGCGGGAGGCGCGTAGTGTTTCCACCACAGGCGGTTCCAGTGAGGCCGCAGGAAGTAAGTGCCGGTCGTCCGCTCGTCCAGCAACGCATCCCACTCGCGTGCGAGCGAATCCAGGGCGGCAGGATCGGCGATGACCTGGGTCGTCACAGCACGAGCCATTGCCCTGTACCGGAGCAATTTGTCTGCCAACGGGAAAGGCAGGCTATCTCGGCCTTATCGACGGTCCGGATCTAACTGGTGACGTAGACGGCGCCACAGTGAGGCACAAAAGACCGCGAAAGCGACCCGTCGTACCGCCACGACCTAGCGGACGGCGGTGGAGATCTCGGGCTCGGGCGTGTCGGCAGCGGTCTCGAGGGCGATGTTGAAGTCGGGCAGGAAGTCGCGGACGTAGACGAGGGTGGCGCGGATGGTCACGGTCGCGAGGACCAGGCCGAGGAGCGCGTCGGCGCCCGTGAGCAGCGCGTCCACCGGCGCGAAGGGCTGACCGCCGGCGACGCCGGCGAGACGCCCGAACAAGGCGAACGGCCCCAGTCCGGCCAGCAGGCCGGCGAACATGCCAGCGACGATGCGGGCCCGCACCGCGCGCGCGGGACCGGCCAGGAACTGCCGGAAGAGCCAGCGACAGCGACGCCGTCGCGACGACGATCAGGCCGGCGCGGGTCACCAGCGTCCACGTCGACACCAGGTCGCGCCCGACGACCTGCATCGCGCCGCAGAGCGCGGCCGCGAAGGCCAGCGTGGCCCAGGCCGGGCCGATCTCCGGCCGGACGACGCGCTCGACGCGCGAGGACGCGGCGAGCACCACCGCCACGCACAGCCACGGAACCGACACGAGCCAGTTGGTGAGCTGCGCGATGGCGGCCGGCGTCTCGCTCGGGAGGCCGGTCGGCGCCTCGGCGACGATGACCGTGACCGTGGTCGCGACCGTCGCGGACAGGGCGACACCGAGCCCGAGGACGGCGAGGGCGCGGGTGGCGGCGGCCGGCGACAGATTGATGGCCAGACGCGGCGTCGGCGGCGGCACGTGAGCCGGCATCATGACGCCGCCGGCGGGTTCGGATGACCAGCGGGGGGTCGACCGCGGCGGCGGAGCGCCCGTCGCCGTCGAGGGGGCCATCGCGGTGCCCGCCGTCATCCCTGGCGGCAGCGATCGGGCGCCCACGGGCACGGTCGGACGGACGGCCCCGGGCGGTAGCGCCGAACCGGACGGCAGCGCCCCGGCCCGTGGCGGCATGGCCGATGTCGGCAGCGCCGGCAGCTTGGGCGGCCGGGCCTGGCCACGAGGACGAGCGCGGGCTGGGTCGAAGGGCACTACGGGCATAGGATTCTGCCGGTCCGAATAGCAAGCGCGCTGCCACCGCACCCGGCGATCCGACGCCGCGGGAATCCAGCCCATTCTTGCGTATTCCCTTGTATTTGCAGGGTGAATTGACACTTTTTGCCACCCCTTTTGTGCTCGGTCGCCCGGACGAATGTCACGGCCGGGCCGGACTATTCTCCGATTGGGCGCGACGTTGCCACCTCGAGTGGTCTTTCCACCAGGCATACGGATATGCTGCCGCCACCGCATGGCCGAACCGGATCTCTACACCCTCACCTCGGATAGCGTCGAGACCCCGCCCCACGCGCTCCGCGCCGCCCTCAAACGGATCGGGCCGGGCATGGTGCTGGCGGCGTCGATCGTCGGCTCCGGCGAGCTGATTGCGACGACGACGCTCGGCGCCCAGGTCGGCTATCTGGCTCTGTGGATCATCGTCGTCAGCTGCGCCATCAAGCCGGTCGTGCAGGGCGAGCTGGGGCGCTACACGATCGCCACCGGCGAGACGGCGCTCGAGGCCTTCGCCCACGTGCCGGGCCCGCGCGTGCCGGGCACGGGCGGGCCGGGTGAACTGGCTGGTCGCCTGCTGGGTGCTGACCGTGCTGCTGTCGCTCCTGCAAGTCGGGGGGATGTTCGGGGGCGTGGCGCAGGTCCTGAACCTGCTCGTCCCGGCCATCTCCGTGAATTGGTGGGTCGGCATCTGCCTGGTCCTGACCCTCGCCCTGCTGTTGGGCGGCGGCTACGGCCGCATCGAGAAGCTGGCGGTCATCAAGGTCAGCTTCTTCACCGTCCTCACCGTCTGCGCCGCGGCCGTGCTGCTGTGGACGCCGGGCGCGGTGTCCTCGCACGACCTCGCCGAAGGCATGGCGCTGCACTTCCCGACCGGCGGGCTGGCCACGGCCATCGCCGTGTTCGGCATCACCGGCGTCGGCGCCACCGAGCTGGTGATGTATCCCTACTGGTGCATCGAGAAGGGCTATGCGCGCTACACCGGCCCGCGCGACGGCTCGGCCGCGTGGCTGCCGCGGGCGCGCGGCTGGATCCGGGTGATGCACCTCGACATCGCCTGCTCGATGGTGATCTACACGCTGGCGACGCTGGCGTTCTACCTGCTCGGCGCCGGCGTGCTGCACAAGGCCGGCCTGGTGCCCAAGGGCACCGACATGATCATCACCCTGTCACGCCTCTACACCGACACGCTGGGCGGCTGGGCGCTCTGGTTCTTCTTCGCCGGCGCGGTGATCACGCTCTACGGGACGATCTTCGCGTCGACCGCGGCCCACGCCCGCGTGACCGCGGATCTGGTGCGCATGGGCGGCGGCTTCGATCGGGCCGATGGCGCCGCGCGCGGCCGCTGGCGCGACATCAACACGGTGATCCTGGCGACGTTGCCCGCCGTGTTCTTCTGGACGATCGGCTCGCCGGTGCGGATGGTCGTCGCGGGCGGGCTCGCCCAGGCGCTGATGCTGCCGCTGATCGGCCTGGCGGCCGTCTACCTGCGGCACACGCGGGTGCCGAAGGACCTGCAGCCGGCGCCGCTCACGACCGCCGTGTTGTGGCTGTCCGCCATCGTGATGGCGGCAGCGGCGATCTACTACGTCGGCTCGCTGCTGCGCTGACAGCGGGCGCCGGTCGGCTACTGCGGGCTGGTCGACGGTGTCCAGCCGGCGCCGTAGGTCTCCTGGTAGGTCTTGATCGCCTCGTCCTCGGACGGCAGCTGCAGGCCGTCGGTGAAGCGGTTCATGAAGGCGAAGGTGCATGTCTGGATCACGACTTCCAGCGCACCGGCCTCGCCGAACTCCTTCTTCAGCGTCGCGAGGTCGTCGTCGTTGACGCCCGACGGCCGATCGGTGAGCTTGCGGGCGAACTTCACCGCGGCCAGCTCGCGCGGCGTCAGTGCCGAATCGTCCTTCCGCATCGCCTGCAGCTTGACCGGGTCGACGCCGATGCCGCGCAGCCCCTGCACCTGGTGGAGCGTGCAGTAGCGGTCACCGGATCGACCGTCAGCTGCTGCCGGAACGGCCGATCGGCGACGAAGCTGGCCAGCGTCGTGAACGTGAAGGAGCCGGCCGTCGGCTCGCCGATCGCCAGGCCCTTGGTCACCGGCCGCGCCTGCGGCGGACGCCAACGTGCTCGGGTGCGCCGGGCCCGCGTTCCGGACGGTCCGGGCGACGAGGCCGGCTGGCGCGGTGGCGATCAGCGGACGGCGAGCCCGCGAGGACGACGCGGGCGGTGGCGACGGGTCGGCACGTGGATCACAAGCACTCCCTGGAACTGCACCTTGGCACCGACTTGCAGGACGCGGGCGTCGGACGCCTGCGCGGCGTGCCGGGTTCGACACCGACAGGTCGGCGTTCGGCAGGAACTCAGCGCATTGTAGACGTCCAGGCGCAACGGCGCCTGGCGCGGGCCGCCGCGGCCGATGGTAGGGTCAGCGAGAGCCGGACGCATCGACGACGCGCCCCCTTCACCGTTGCGTCCGTGCCCTCTGCCCGGTGGGAGGTTGTTACGCGCCAACGCGTCGTGGCGTATAGGATGCTCCGCGGAGGCCAACACCCCATGGACCGATCTCTCGTCCGCGAGCTCGCCGCGGAATGTCTCGGCACGTTCATCCTGATTGCGTTCGGCGCCGCCTCGGTGGCGCAGATGGTGCTCAGCCATCACACCCTCGGCACCACCCTCTCGGTCAACATCAGTTGGGGGTTGGGCGTGATGCTGGGCGCCTACGCGTCGGCCGGCGTGTCGGGGGCGCACCTCAATCCGGCGGTGTCGCTGGCGTTCGCGGTCTTTCGCGACTTCCCGCTGCGCAAGGTCGTGCCCTACGCGATCGCGCAGACGCTCGGCGCCTTCCTGGCGTCGGCGGTCGTCTACCTGACCTACCGCGAAGCGCTCGACGCCTTCGACGGCGGCGTGCGGACGGTCGCCGGGCAGACGGCGACCGCCGGCATCTGGGCGACCTACCCGCAAGCGTACCTGTCGATCGCCGGCGGCTTCGTCGATCAGGTCGTCGGCACCGCACTCCTGCTGATCGGCCTCTTCGCCCTGGTCGACGCGAAGAACGCCAAGATCCCGCCCTACCTGATCCCGGCGGCGGCCGGCCTGCTGGTGCTCGCCATCGGCGCGACGTTCGGCATGAACTCGGGCTACGCGATCAATCCGGCCCGCGACATCGGACCGCGGCTGTTCACGGCCGTCGCGGGCTGGGGCGGCGAGGTCTTCCGCGCCGGCAACGGCTGGTGGTGGGTTCCTCTGGTCGCCCCGCCGATCGGCGCGCTGCTCGGCGCCTTCGTCTACGACGCCTGCATCACCCGTCTGCGTGCACCCGACGCCGCCTAGCCGGGCCACGGCCTGCTGCCGCCGACCTGCGTCGACGGCCTGCAGCTGACGTTGACTGCGACTGGCTCACGCCGCTACCGTGCACCCTTCGTGGCAGACAGCACCCTGGGTGAAATCGCGGCGTGTCTCTGGGATCTGCGCGCGCAGTGCGAGCAGACGATGCGTACCTTGACCGATGCCCATCGCCTGACCGAGGACCACCGCGACGCCGCTCGCCACCGGAACCTCGTCCGCAGACGTCTGCTTGCCGACGTGAAGGCCGTACTCCAGACCAACCTCGCCATCGGAGAGGCGGCGCAGGACTGCCTCACGCTCGTCGACACGCTGCCGCACGACGATTCCGCCGAGAGCTGACCCAGGCGCCGTCCGGCCGAAATCCAGGCATTTTGACTAGTCAAAATGCCTGTGACACACTAGGCGAAATGGCTGACGAGCTCCAGGACGCGCCTCCCAAACCGGCGTGGCGCTCGCAGTCGGGCATCAGCCTCCCCGAAGTCCACGGCAGCATCCTCATCCCGCCGGACGCCAAGCCGTGGCGCAAGTTCCTCGCCTTCGCCGGTCCCGGCTTCCTCGTCGCGGTCGGCTACATGGATCCCGGCAACTGGGCCACCGACCTCGCCGGCGGGGCGCGGTTCGGCTACTCGCTGCTGTGGGTCATCATGATGTCCAACCTGATGGCCATCCTGCTGCAGCACCTCTGCATCAAGCTGGGGGTGGTCACGGGACGCGATCTCGCCCAGGCCTGCCGCGACCATTACCCACGGCCGGTCGCCTGGTTCCTGTGGGTGCTGGCCGAGCTGGCGATCGCCGCCACCGATCTGGCCGAGGTCGTCGGATCGGCGATCGGTCTGCAGCTGCTCTTCGGCATCCCGCTCATCTGGGGCTGTCTCATCACGTCGATCGACGTGCTGGTCGTGCTCTACCTGCAGAACCGGGGCTTCCGCTACATCGAGGCGCTGGTGTTCACGCTGGTGTCGACCGTCGGCCTGTGCTTCGTCGCCGAGCTGCTCTTCTCGAAGCCGGAGCTGGGCGCCGTGCTCGGCGGCTTCATCCCGTCGAGCGGCGTCTTCCGCGATCAGATGCAGCTCTACGTCGCCATCGGCATCATCGGCGCGACGGTCATGCCGCACAATCTCTACCTGCACTCGTCGATCGTGCAGACGCGGAAGTACGGACGCAGCGAACCGGCCCTCGTCGAGGCGGTCAAGTACGCGACCATCGACTCCACCGTCGCGCTGATGTGCGCGCTCTTCGTCAATGCCGCCATCCTGATCGTCGCCGCGGCGACGTTCCACGAGCGCGGCATGGGCGACGTCGCCGAGATCCAGGACGCCTACCGGCTGCTGTCGCCGGTGCTCGGGGTCGGCGTCGCCAGCACGCTGTTCGCCATCGCGCTGCTCGCCTCGGGGCAGAACTCCACCCTGACCGGCACGCTGTCCGGGCAGATCGTGATGGAGGGCTTCATCAACTTCCGGATGCGGCCGTGGGTGCGGCGGCTGATCACCCGCCTGATCGCCATCATCCCGGCGGTCATCGTCATCGGCATCTACGGCGAGGACCGGACCACCGATCTGCTGGTCGCCAGCCAGGTCGTGCTGAGCATGCAGCTCGGGTTCGCCGTGTGGCCGCTGTTGCGCTTCACCGGCTCCCGCGCCAAGATGGGCCGCTTCGCCAATCCCATCTGGATCAAGACCCTGGGCTACACGACCGCGGTCATCATCATCGGCCTGAACGTGAAGCTGCTGTTCGACACGTTCATCCCCGAATCGTGGCGCGTCGCCATCTACGGCGCCTAGCGGCTGGAGTCGCGACATGTATCGACGCATCCTGGTCGCCCTCGATCACACCAAGGCCGACGAGTCGCTGCTGCCGCACATCGCGACGCTGGCGGCGCTGACCAACGCCGAACTGCTGCTCGTCCACGTCGCCGACGGCTGGGCGGCGCGCAACTACGATCGGCTGAAGCTGGTCGAGTCGGAGGAGATGCGCGAGGACCGCGCCTATCTCGAACGCACGGCCGTCGAGATGCGGCAGCGCCACGGGCTGACGGTGTCCTCGGTCCTGGCGCTCGGGGATCCGCCGCGCGAGATCCTGCGGCTGTCCGAGGAGTCGCAATGCGACCTGATCGCGATGACGACGCACGGGCATCGCCTGATCGGGGACATCCTCTTCGGGTCGACGATCGACTACGTCCGCCACCGCTCGAAGACCCCGCTGCTGATCGTCAGCCCGAAGAACACGTAGGCCCCGACGCCGGGCGGCCATCTCACGGCGCTGGCGGCCGCTGCCGCGGCGCAGGATAATGCTGGCCATGTCCGCACGAACCAGCATCGGCCTCGTGCTCGCGGCCCTGGTCACCATGCCACTGGCCGGCGCGCCCGCCTCCGCACCCAGACCCGGCGTCGACTGGCCGTCCTTCCGCGGCCCCGACGCCAGCGGCGTCGGCGATGGCCGGCCGACCGCCACGACGTGGAGCGTCCCGGGGAACCAGGGCGTCCGCTGGAAGACCCCGATCGCCGGCCTGGGACACTCCAGTCCGATCGTCTGGGGCGATCAGGTCTGCGTCGCGACGGCGGCGACCGACGGCGGCGACGAGAGCCTCAAGGTCGGCCTCTACGGCAACATCACGCCGGTCGAAGACACCACCGCCCGTGTCTGGAAGGTGATCTGCCTCGACAAGGCCTCGGGCAAGGTGCGCTGGGAGCGCGAGCTGCATCGCGGCGTGCCCGCGATCAAGCGCCACACCAAGGCCACCCACGCCAACTCGACGCTCGCCACCGACGGCACGCACATCGTCGCCTTTCTCGGCTCGGAGGGCCTGCACGCCCTCGACATGAAGGGCAAGCCGCTCTGGAAGCAGCAGTTCGGCGTGCTCGACTCGGGCTTCTTCCGTGTTCCCGCGGCGCAGTGGGGGTTCGCCAGCTCGCCGATCATCCGCGACGGCATCGTCTACGTGCAGGCGGACGTCCAGAAGGGTTCGTTCGTGGCGGCGTTCGACGTCAAGACCGGCAAGGAGAAGTGGCGGACGCCGCGGGCCGACGTCCCGACGTGGAGCACGCCGGCGATCGTCGACACGCCATCCGGGCCGCAGCTGATCGCGAACGGCTTCAAGCATGCCGGCGGCTATGACGCGCGCACCGGCAAGGAAGTCTGGCGGCTGACGGCGACGGGCGACATCCCGGTGCCGACGCCGATCGTCGGCGACGGCCTGATCTTCGTCACCAACGCGCACGGTCCGGGCGCGCCGATCTACGCCATCAAGCCGACGGCGACGGGCGACATCTCGCTCGCCGAAGGTGCCACGTCCAACGCCCACGTCGCCTGGAGCCACGCCGCGCGACGGCGCCTACATGCAGACGCCGCTGCTCTACCGCGGACACCTCTACGTCTGCCGCGACAACGGCGTGCTCAGCGTCTACGACGCCAAGACCGGCGAACGGAAGTACCAGCAGCGCCTGGCCGACGGCAAGACCGGCTTCACGGCGTCGGCGGTCGCCGCGGACGGCAAGGTCTACTACACGTCGGAAGAAGGCGGCGTCTACGTCATCAAGGCCGGTCCGGTCTTCGAGCAGCTGGCCGAGAACACGCTCGGCGAAGTGGCCATGGCCACGCCGGCGATCTCGGACGGCATGCTGTTCTTTCGGACGCGTGGCCACCTGATCGCCATCGACCGGCCGGCCACCGGCCGCTGACCGCGTGCGCGGCGCACGGCCTCGCGACTCGACTGACCGGCGGTCAGGGCTGGCGCTTGGCGGCGACGACCAGCGCGGCGAGTGCGATCGCCAGGCACAGCGGCGAGAACAGCCAGGTATCCCAGGACCGGAACGGCTCGTCACCCATCGACTTGAAGAAGCCGACGTAGCGGAAGTCGCCGACCGACCGCAGCAGGAAGAGCACCGCGAGCACGCCGGTGAAAACCCGGCCGGCACGCCACGGTCGACCGGCGCCGAACCAGCCCGCGGCGGCCGCCACGCTGGCCGCGGCCGCCGCCAGCGCCAGCGCGACGGTCAGCGTGCCCAGCGGCGACGGCCGGAACAGCGCGCGCCCGGCGCCACGAGGGATCGCCGCCACGCCGCCAGCGCGTCCGCCGGCGGCCCAGAAGACGTGCAGCCCCGACAGCCCGACGAACACCACGATCAGCCCTGCCGCAAGGATCCGCTGCACGTGGTGCAGTGTAGTCTGCTCGGCCGGTCGCCGTTTCTGCCAGTTGCTCGGAGCAAGCTCCGAGCACGCTCCGAGCAACTGGCTATTTCTGCAACTTGTAGCGGAAGGACACCCGCGTCTCCTCGTCCATCACCAGCGGACGGACGAAGGTGTGGGACCGGCCGGCGCGGGGGACGTCGAGGCGGACCGGGAGGACGCCGGCGGCGCGCTTCTGCAGGCTCTGGACATTGAGCGACAGTTCGCCGGCGTTCTGGCGGACGTCGGCGCGCATCTTGTCGTTGGTCACCGTCACCGACTCGGCGACGCCGTAGGCGCTGCCCATCGGCGACGCCGCGAGCGGGAAGCGCGCGCGCGAGATCGCGGTGCCGTCGAAGCGCGACGCCTCCATGCGATCCGGGAGCAGCACTTCCCACTCCAGCCACGCGACCGGCAGATCGACGCGCGCCAGCGACAGGCTGGCGTCGCCCTTGGCGGCGAACGCCGGGCCGGCATGCAGGTAGACGAACGAGACGGCGTAGGGACCCTGCGGGCGGAATCCGGGACGCAGCAGCGGGATCCGCAGGCCGTCGGCGCCCTGCGCCGGCTTGACCGCGGCGCCGGCGACCTCCGCCGAGAGCAGCGTGGCGCCCGCCGGCAGCCCGACCCGCAGGAACGGCTGCGCCTGGTTCCGCACGGTCAGCGACACCTCGGTGAGCGAGCGTCCTTCCGGCGTCACCAGCGTCGTCGCGGTCGCACGATCCGCCGCCGCCGCCAGCACCGCGGCGTCCGGGAAGCGCGTCACGTCGAAGGCCAGCGAGACGGCCTCGGCCCCGCGCCGCTGATACCGATACGCCGCCAGCACCGGCTCCCTGGCCAGCGCGGCGAGCGCCGGCGACAGTTCGGCGACGTCGATCCGCGCCAGCGGTCGCTGCTCGGCCACCACGAGCTCGAGCGCACCGACGCCCTCGATGGCGATGTCGCCGGTCTCGCGTTGACTGCCTTCGAGCCACGGCAGCGTGAGGACACGCCGGCTGCCGCTCTCGGCGATCGGCCGCTCGAGGGCGACGAGGAACTGGTGCCGCGGCCGCCCCGCCGGCACGTTCACCACCAGCCGGCCGTCGACGACGTCGGCCCCTTCGTTGGGCGCGCCGGTGAAGCTGCTGAGCGTGAACCCGGCCGGCAGGTGCACCGCCAGCGTCGCGGTGGCGCCCTGCACGACCGACACGTCGAAGATCGCCGTCAGGCGCAGGTCGTTCTCGGCGACGGTGACCAGCGTCTTGACGTCGTCGAGCAGCCGCAGCGCCCGCACCGGCGATGCCGTGCCGGCGTCGCGCGACGACCAGGCGACGCGCGAGCCGGCCCCCGACGCCAGCGTCGCCTCGACGATCAGTCGGCCCTGCGCTCGTGCCCGCCGCAGCACCAGCGCGCGATCGATCGTCAGGTCGGATCCCTCGCCCGGCGCATCGATGGTCGCGCGGATGGTGCCGGCGCCGAGCTGCGGCAGCTGCGCGGACGCCCGGCCGGGCTCGGCGACGATGACGCCGGCCCACTCGATCTGCAGCGTGAACGGCCCCGGCGGGAGGACCGCGGCATAGACACCCTGCTGCGGCAGAATCGGCACGGGGGTCGGCTCCCGCCCTGGGCTCGAGCCCCGGGCTCAGCCGCGGGCTTAGCCGCGGGCTCTGGCCCCGGGGCGGTACGCAGATCCTGCAAGCGCGCCCGCAGGATGGTCCCGCCGGAGACGAGCGGAACCGCCGTCGGCCCCTCGCGCAGGACCTCCCCCTGCAGCGTGATGGTGCCGCGCAGCAGGTCGCCGTCGGCGCGCAGCACGAGATCCGCGTGCGACACGAAGGCGCCCGCCGGCGGCGCCGGCACCGGCACGGCGGGCATGGCCGCCCGATCGACCAGGCGGTTGTACTCGGCCAGGCTGATCGTGACGGTGTTGGGCGTCGGCGCCGGCTGGGCCGACCGCTGGCGCCGCCATCGATGTCAGGACGAGGCCGGCCGCCAGCCCTGGGGTCGAGAGATGGATGCGCATGATCACTTCACCGCCCGCTTGAACGAGAACGCCGCAGTCGGTGCCGCGCCTTCGGCCGTCAGCGCCGCCGCCAGATAGACGCCCGGTCCGGACTCGGGAAACGTGACCAGCACCGGGAGCGTGCCCACGCTCCGGACGCCGCGCGCCTCGCGCTGGAAGCGCTCGACCAGTCCGCCGAGCGACTGCCCTTCCTCGTCCTGACCACCGCGACGCCGGGGGCTGGCCGCCTCGGCCCGCTGTTCGCCCGGAGCGGTCGACGTCGGTGGCGCCATCGGCGACACCGGTCGATTGCCGGCGATCCCGCTGTCCGCGCTCGCCGCATCGATGTCCTTCAGCTCACGAGCGGCGAACGTGGCATCCCGCTCGGCCTCGAGCTGGAGCACCGCCGACAGCGGCGGCTCGACGGCCTGGACGTGGAAGTCGCTCGGCATCGGCGTCAGCCGATAGCGCGGCGAGTGCTGCACCGTCAGCCCCATCTGCTGCACCGGCAGATCGATCGCCGGCAGGGTCAACCGCCAGTCTCCGGAGGATCCCCACGCCGCCGCGGTGTCGGCGTACATGAGGCCGACGATCACCCGCGCCGACTCCGCACCGGTGCGGCGCTTCGGCAGCGGCACGAGCACGCTGCCCTTCGGGCCCGGTACCGGGTCGCACCGGCCGGCCGTCCACGGCGACGCTCCACAGCGTCGCGCCGCCCGGCAGGGTGAGGGCGAGGAAGCTGCGCTGGTTGTTGCGGACGGCGAGGCGGCCTTCGACGAGGGCCTTGCCATCCTCGCTGACGAGGGCCCGATAGCGCGCCTCGTCGACCGCCGCGAGCAGCACCTCCTGCGGCGCGTAGCGCGTGAGCGTCAGCGCCAGCGTCCGCTCGGCGTCCGGCCGATCGCCGCGGTAGCGAAATGCGACGATGGCCGGCGACAGGCGGCCGGTCAGCAGATCGCCGAGGTCGGACGGATCGGTCGGATCGAGGCCGCGCGCCTCGTGCTTCGTGACTTCGCCGGCGCCGAGCACTTCGACCGCGACCGCGCCGGTCTCGCGCTCGGCGTCGGCGAGGTGCAGCAGCGGCACCTCGATGCGGCCCGACGCCGGCGGCCGGAACTCGCCGCTGACGACGACGGCCGTCTGGCGATCGACGCGATCGAGCAGCGTGATCGTCAGCGCCTGCGCCCTGGACGTCCCAGTCGGCGACGTGCGCCCCCTGCACCTGGTTGACGACGAGCCCCGCTGGCAGCCGCAGCGTGAAGGCCGACGTGCCGCCGCGCAGCACGTCGACGGTGACGCGGGCCGTGACGAGCGCGGTCTCCTCGCCGAGGCCGACGACGTGCTGCAGTTGACCACGCAGGCGCGCCGGGAGCGACGCGCCCGAGGTGTCCCGCTGGCGCGACCAGCTCAGGCCGAGCCCCTGGCCGAAGGCGCCGTGCGCGGTGACCCGATGCGCGGCCGCGTCACCCGCCCGCTGGACGATCGTCCCGCCGGTGGCGACGATCGCGACGTCGCCACGCGGCACCGTCAGCACCGCCCGCAGCAGTCCGCCGGCGGCCGGCGGCAGCTGGATGGACTCGGTGCCGGCGGTCTCGGCGATCGGCACCGCCACATCGAGCGTGACCAGCGAGCGCCCCTTGCGCGAGAGCAGGATGCGTCGCGAGCCCGCCGCGGCGCCATCGGATGCATTGCGGCCCTCGGACGCACCGCGGCCGTCGACGATCGCCAGCGGCCGTCCGCCGAGCCGCGCGGCCCGCACGAACAGCGACGGCGGCAGCGGCACCTCGATCCACCCGTCGTCGAGGACGTCGATGACGAGTTCCGCGATCCCGGTCGCCAGGCCATCGCCCGCCGTCAGCTCGTAGGCCATCTCGGAGACCGTCGCGCGCGCGGGCGGCGGCAGGGGCGGCGGCGGCTTCGGGTTGGCCTGGTCGCGCAGCTTCAGATAGTCGGCGATGGTCAGCGCCACCCAGCCGTCGCCGGTGGCGAGCGGGGCGGGCGCTGGTTGCGCGACGGCCGTGGCAGCGTGCGCAGCGGCGAGCACCGCCGCGCACAGGATCGGGATCCGCATGGGTTCTCCTCTTCAGCGGGACAGGCCCGCTGAGAGGAGAACGGTTCGAAGGTCTGCGTTCTTGCGGACCGCCCACGCCCGGACGGCGAGCCGCGGGCCGCGTACGGGCGACTCAGGGAGGCACGGTCGCGGTGGCGGCGCTGCCGGCCGCCAAGAACGATGTCGTTGGCGTTCGAATAGAGCGCGCGCTCGGCGAAGACCTGCCGATCCGAGACCAGCGTCACGCCGAACGATTCGTCGGCCAGCTCCGGCACCATCGAGCCCGGGCCGGTCGTGACCGTGAGACGGGCCCCGGCCGGGATCGTGAACGCCTTGACGATCGGCGCCCCCGTCGTGCGCAGGAACCGTCGCCGTCACGTTGGCGGCCGTCCCGCCCGGGTTGGCGACCAGGACGAACGTCTGGAAGTTGGCCGGGCCGCCGACCCGGCCTTCCGCCAGCCCCCAGCGCAGCGCCGTGCCGGTCACGCCGAAGGCGTTGTGCGCCTCCTGCCAGGTGGCGGGCGCGAACGGGCAGTACATCGCCCGCTCGACGACGATCCCGCACGTCCGACGTCACGCGCGTGGCGACGCTGGTCGCCGCCAGCGAGCGGATCCTCGTCGGCGACGTTGATGGTCAGGCGGCTGGCCGCCGGCACGGTCCGCGTCCGGGTGACGGTGCCGCCGCCTTCGCGCAGGTAGGTCATGCGTGACGTTGCGCCGGCGTGGCGTTGGGGTTCGACACCAGGACGAACGTGGTGAAGAAGCTGCCCGTCGCGCCCTCGGCGAGGAACCAGTCGGTCGCGGTGCGCGTCGCGCCCGCCGACTCGTGCCCGCCGTTGAACGTCGGGCGTGCCGAAGTACATCGCGCGCTCGGCGGCGCCGGCGAACGTGAAGGTCGCCACGGCGCCGAACGAGCGGTTCACCAGCTCCGGAATCTCGCCGGCGTAGACGGTCAGGCGCGACTGCGCCGGCAGCGCGTAGTTCCGCGTCACGGTGGTGCCGTTCTCGAGCAGGAACTGCAGCGTCACGGCGTTGGCGGCCGGCGACGGGTTGGTCAGCAGGAAGAAGGTCTGGTAGAAGCCCTGCGCGCCCTCGGCGAAGAACCACGTCCGCGACAGCGACGAGGCCGCCTTCTCGGTGTGCATGCCGTAGCCGGTCGGATCCCATCGCATGGTGCGCTCGACGGCGATCGGGATGCCCAGGTGTGAGGCGACGCTGGTCGAGAATGCCGTGGCACCCAGCTGCCCGTTGGCATCGGCGGACACCGTGGTGCGCGACTCCGCCGCCAGCTGCAGCGTCTGCGTCACGACGCGCGCCGCCTCGGTGAGATAGGTGATCGTGACCGTCACCGCGGCCGCCGTCGGGTTGGCGAGCAGGATGTCGGTGTCGAAGAAGGAGCCGGTCGACCCTTCCGCGAACTGATAGGTCAGCGGCATCGCCGCCAGGCCGTCGATGACGTCGGCGCCGGTGCCGATGGCGCCGAGGAAGGTCGCCGCGCCGGTCGTCAGGTTGACGGTGTAGAGGGCGGAGACGCCGCCGACCGCAGCGCCGCGAAGGCGCCGTTGTCGAACGGCGAGATGTCGAAGCCGGCGTCGCCCGAGATATCGACCCCCAAGCGGCCCGACCGGCACCAGCACGCCGTTGTTCGGCGGGGTCTGGACGGACAGCAGGTCGGTGCCGGCATCGATGTCGTAGAGGACCGTGGTGCCGGCGCCGTCGACGTTGTTCAGGTAGGCGGCGCCGACGATCGTCGGCGTGCCCGGGTTGAGCGGCCCGTCGACGAGGACGGCGCCGTTCGCGGGATTGATGCGCAGGTTCTGGTCGGCGTCGCTGACGACGCGCAGCCGATCGACCGTCGGGTTGAAGTCGACGCCGAAGCGGGTGCCGGCGAGCAGCGTCGAGAACACCGGGCCGACCGCGGTGGCGACACCGGTCAAGGGGTCCAGCAGGTAGAGGCGGCTGGACGAGCCGACGCCATAGAGCCGGCCGTCGGCCGGCCGCACGTCGATGCCGACGATCGTTTCCGCCGCCTGCAGGCCGGTGATGGTGACCGTCCCCTGGATCGTGGACGGCGACGCGCTGTGGAAACGGATCAGATCGCCGCCGCGCAGGGCGACCATCGGCACACCGCGGGCGACGACGGTCAGGTCGACCAGCGGCCCGCCGGCGATGGCGCCGACGAGCGTCGCGGCGCCGGTCGTCAGGTTGACGCGATAGAGGCTCGAGACGCCGGCCCCCGACGTCAGCGACGCGTAGCCGACGTTGTCGTGGGCGCTGATGTCGAAGCCGACCAGGTCGGTCGTGTCGACGCCGAGCGCGCCCACCGGCACCAGGGTGCCGTTGTTGGGCGGATTCTGGATGAGCAGCGTGTCCGTCGTCGCGTCGATGGCGTAGAGCGTCGTCGTCGTCGCGCCGGCGACGTTGTTCGTGTAGGCGGAGCCGACGATCCGCGGCGTCCCCGGATTGATGGCGCCGTCTGCGGTCGCCACGCGCGCCGGTGTCGGGGTTCAGCCGCAGGTTCTGCCCGGTGTCGCTGACGACGCGGATGCGATCGACCGTGGGGTTGAAATCGAACCCGAACACCGTGCCCGACAGCGCCGGGGTGAACGGGCCGCCGACGGCGGTCGCCGCGCCCGTCACCGGGTTGACGACGTAGACGCGGCTGGTGCTGCCGAGCAGGAAGAGCTGGCCGGTGGCCGGACGCAGATCGATGCCGAGTGCCGTCTCTCCCGCCTGCAGGCCGGTGATGGTGACGGCCGTCGCGGCGGCGCCAGGGACGTCGGTATCGAAGAGAAAGATCTGGCCGGCCGATGTCAGGCCGTAGGCTGGAGCCGCCGCCGCCTCCCGGGCGGCGCCGAGAACGGCCAGGCAGACGGCCGCGGCAGCAAGGCCGCGGAGGACGCGCGCACGCGAGGTGATGATCGCCATGTCAGTCACCTACGGCGGCCGCCGTCGCGCGGATTGGCGGGGTGTCAGCGTCGCCGCATCCAGAAGCTCACCGACGTGTTCCCAGCCGGGGCGCCCTTCGGCGCCCGCAGCGCCAGCGGCATCTGCCGGGCCACGGCCTCCGTCTGGTAGCGATTCATGTAATCGCAGAAATAGATGATTTCGTAGGCCTGGTTGAAGGCGAGGAACGCCCGCAGCGCCGGCGCCTCGTTCCACGCCCGCCCTTCCTCGTACCATTCCAGCGGGTACTCGAACGACGTGGCGATGTCGTGGATGTGCACGACGACGCCGGGCCGCAGGCGCGGCAACACCTCGAGGAACAGCAGCGACACGTCACTGCCCAGCTTCAGCACGTGCGACGAGTCGATGAAGAGGATGTCGTTGGCCTCGAGCGTGGTGAACAGCTCGAGCGGCAGATCCTGGACGATCGTCTCGTGGATGGTCAGGCGGGCCTCGTCGCCACGCAGCACCGAGCGCAGGCGGCCCGGCTCCGGATCCATGCACACGATGGCCGGCGGCTCGGCGAGGTACCGCTCCGAGACGTCCAGCATCACCGCGGTCGAATAGCCGGCGCCGACTTCGACCACGCGTGTCGGCTGGTAATGCATCAGCATGCCGGCGAGGACGGTCGCATCGCCGGGCGAGAACCCGTCGTTGTCCCACCAGTAGCGGGTGCCGCCGCCGACATCGTCGGCGAAGGTCAACGCCTCGGTCAGCGGGCCGAGCGCCGCCAGCATCCGCAGCTGGCCGTCGACGTTCAGGTCGACACCGACCAGCGCCTCGGGCGGCTGTGTCCACTTGGCCGCGGCCCAGCGCTCGACGTCGGCCGTCGAGGGGATCGGCGAGTAGTAATGGCCGGGCGGGGCGAAGGCCAGCACCGGGCTGCCCACGTGCGTGCCGAACGCCTGCCGCATCAGCAGCGCGAGGAACTCCTCCCCGACCACGATGCCCTGGACGATGTCCAGGCGATCGGCGCCCTCGGCCAGCCGCTGCAGGTAGTAGTCGAGCCCTTCCTGCTCGGCCGGCCGCCGCAGGAAGCGCTCGAAGCACGACCGGACGAAGTCTTCGTCGGTCACGACGGCGGCGCCACCACGATCCGCGGCGCGCCGAAGACGGCGAAGTCGAAGAGCCCGTCCGGCGCGATCCCGGGCACGCTCTCGTGCGTGTTGAAGATGACGTTGACGGTCTGGCCGGCGTACTCGCGCAGGTCGATCGACACCGGGATCCAGCCGCGGTCGGCCTCGACCCGGTAGGGATCGACGTGGCGTTGCAGCTGGTCCTTGTAGTTGTCGCCCTGCGAGACCCCGACCCGGAAGTAGACGCCGTCGGTGCCCTTCGACCAGGCGTCTTCCTTGATTGCCAGGAACAGTTCGAGGCGGGCGCGCGCGGGCACCTTGATGTCGTGGAAGATGACGCGGCTGGGCGGATGCGCGTAAATCGACGGGCTTGGTCTCGCCCTTGATCGTCTGCGGATCGATCGAGAACGCCGCCGCCGGGTTCATCGGCGTCCGCTTCTCGGCGCCGCGGAACGCCTCGACCAGGTCGATGGTCCCGTCGTCGGCCCCCGACTGCAGGTACAGATAGCCGGCGACGCCGGCCATGGCCAGCACCGCCACGATCAACCACGTCCGCTTCAAACGCGCGCTCCTTCTTGTCGAGACGATCGGCCCGCCGCCGATCCCACCCGTCCGGGCAGGCCCATTATAGTGACGGCGGATGACGACGCTGGAGGCCCGCCCGTCCCTGCCCGCCTGGCTGGTGGGGCTCGCCGTGTTCGTCTACCTCGCCGGCTGGGCGCTGATCCGTCCGCCGCTGCAGAGCCCGGACGAGCCGCAACACCTGCTGAAGGCCAATTCGGTGTGGCTGCAGCCGTGGCTGAACGCCGTGCCCGATTACGTCGTGCCGGATCGGCGCTACGTCAATCCGCTCGCCTGGCAGACGCCGCCCGCCCTGGACAAGCTGTTCTTCCAGCCGCTGAACGCCCTGACCGCGGGCGAAGTGGACGTGCTGCGGACCACGCCCTGGCTGGCCCGCGAAGGGCCGACGCTGCCCTCCTATCAGCGCGCCGTGGCCACCTATCCGCAGGTCTACTACTGGGCCGTCCACGCCCTCGCCGAGCCGGTCATCCGCGGCGCCGGCCTGTCGCCGTGGGACGCCACCTTCGTCTACCGGCTGGTCACCTGCGCGCTCGTCGCGCTCGGCTGGGCGCTCGTCTGGATCGCCTGTCGCCGGGCGGCGATTCCCGCCGATGTCGCCGGCCTGCTGGTGGCCCTGACGCTGCTGACGCCGATGCTCGCGTTCATCTCGTCGGCGGCCAACCCCGATGCCGTGAACGACGCCCTGTGCGCGCTCGCGGTGGTCGCGGCGTGGGAGGTCCTGACGCATCGGCAGCGGCGGCGCGCGCTTCGGCGCGGCCCTGCTGGCGGCGCTGCTGACCAAGCCGTCGGGCCTGCAGCTGGCCGCGGTGCTGACGCTGGCGGCGGGCGGACTCGGTCTCATCGGCATCGTCGATCGCCGCCGGGCCGTCCGCGTCGCGGCGATCGCCATCGGCGTCACGGGCCTGGCCGTTGCCGTGTTCTACGCCTGGCAGCCGCTCCGCTTCCTCGCCGGAGGACCGACGGACGACACGCTGGCCGTCTATGCCACCAAGCGCTGGGCGTCGCTCGGCTACATGTGGCAGCAGCTACTGGGGTCTGCTCGGATGGCTCGACTACGGCGCGCCGGACGCCTGGTACTGGCTGGTGCTGGGCCTCATCGTCCTCAACCTCGGCTGCCTGGCCTGGCGACCGCGCCGCCCGGCGCGCCTGGCCGGCTACCTCGGCGCGGTCGGCCTGCTGTTCGTCCTGTCGACGATCGTCGCCGAGATCCGCTACCTGGGCCAGGCCGGCTACACGTTCCAGGGCCGTTACCTGTTGCCCGGCGCCCTCGGCCTGGGCGCGGTGCTGCTGCACGAGGTGCGCGCCGCGCGGCTCGCGCTGCTCGGCGGCGTGCTCGCGCTGAACCTGGTGCTGATGCACGTCACCGTGCACCGCTACTACGTCGGCGGCTGGAAAGGCGCCATCCACGCCCTCCCCTTCCGCTGACCGCGTCGGCTAGCGATCGACATCACCTGCCTGGCCGGCGGCCGCGCGCTCATGCGCGGACGTCACACGCCGGCGCGAGCCCGCCGCACCCGATCGGCGGCCACGGCCAGGACGATGATGACGCCGATGATGATTTCCTGGATGTAGTTCGGCCATCCCATCTGCTGGGTGCCGTTGCGGAGGAAGGCCATGGTCAAGGCGCCGACCATCGCCCCGGCGATGGTGCCCTGGCCGCCGGCCAGGCTGCCGCCGCCGATCACCACCGCGGCGATCACGTCCAGCTCGGTGCCGATCGCGACCGTCGGGTCGCCCTGCCGCAGGCGCGACATCTGCATCACGCCGGACAGGCCGAAGAACAGTCCGGCCAGGCCGTAGATGGCGATCTTGAGGCGATCGGTGGCGACGCCGCAGGCGCGCGCCGCCGCCTCGTTCGAGCCGATGGCGAAGACCCGCCGCCCGAACACCGTGCGCACCAGCACCACCGTCATCACGATGGCCAGCGCCAGCGTCAGCCAGACGCCGGGCGCCACCAGCAGCCAGGCCGGCGTCGGGAAGGTGACGGCCAGCTCGTTGACCCAGGTCGCCGGCACGTTGACGGTCTGCTGATTGCCGAGCCACTTGGCGGCGCCGCGCGCCACCCCGAGCATGCCGAGCGTGGCGATGAACGGCAGCACACGGAGCGTCGTGATGGCGAGGCCGTTCAGCACGCCGACGAAACCGCCCATGGCGACGCCGGCCGCGACCGCCGCCACGGGACCGTGGCCGTCGCGCAGCAGCACCGCGGTCACGACACTGGTCAGCGCAATCGACGACCCGACCGACAGGTCGATGCCGCCCGAGACGATGATCATCGTCATGCCGATCGCGCCCGAGGGCGACGATGACGGTCTGGGCCAGGACGATGCGGAGGTTGCGGGCGGAGAGGTACTGGTCCGGCGCATCGCTCATCAGCGCGAAGACGCCGATGACGAAGACCAGGCCGATGAGCGGCGCCAGCGTGATGAGCAGTCGGCCATAGCGCGAGCCGCCCGGAGTGTCACCCGCCAATCGCCGCCTCCATCACCGATTCCGGCGTCCAGTCGTGGATCGGACGCACCGGCGTCAGGCGGCCGCGGCACATCACCGCCAGCGAATGACAGACGCCGAAGAGTTCGGGCAGGTAGGAGCTGACCATCACCACCCCGGCGCCGCGCGACGCACAGGCGACGATGGCGCGGTAGATCTCGACCTTGCTGCCGATGTCGATGCCCTTGGTCGGTTCGTCGAGCAACAGCACGTCGGCCTCCTGGTGCAGCAGCCGCGCCAGCGCGACCTTCTGCTGGTTGCCGCCGGACAGCGTCCGCGCCGCCTGCCACGGACTGCGCGCCTTGACGGCGAGCTCGTCGAGCCAGCGCCGTGTCTGCTCGCGCTGCGCGCCGCGGCGCAGCCAGCCGCGCGTCGAGCAGGCCCGGTAGCGCGTGCAGGTGACGTTGTCGGCGAGCGACATGTCGAGGGCCAGGCCTTCGCCCTTGCGATCCTCGCTCAGGTAGCCGATGCCCGCGGTCAGCCGCGTCGGCCGGGGACGCGGTGCGGGCCAGCCGCCGGCCGTGCACGCGCACGTCGCCGCCCTCGGCCGGCTCGAGCCCCATCAGCGCGCGGATCGTCTCGGTGCGGCCCGAGCCGACCAGGCCGGCGACGCCGAGGATCTCGCCGCGGCGCAGCCGGAATGCGACCCGGCGGACCGCCGGCGGCGCCGAGACGTCGACGACGTCGACGAGCACCTCCTCGCGCGGCGCCGGGGCGCGCTCGGGGAACAGCGCGTCGACCGGCCGGCCGACCATCTGCGCGATCAGCGTCTCGTTGGTCACCTCGGCGAGGGTGCCGGTGGCCACGCTGCGGCCGTCGCGGAGCACGGTGAACCGATCGGCGATCTCGCGCACTTCCTCGAGGAAATGGCTGATGTAGACGACGGTCACGCCGCTCGCCTTCAACTGGCGGATGAGCGCGAAGAGCCGCGTCACGTCCTCGCGCGGCAGGCTGCTGGTCGGCTCGTCCATCAGGACGATGGACGCCCGCGCCGCCATCGCCCGCAGGATCTCGACGACCTGGCGGGCGGCGATCGGCAGCGTCCCGACGACCCGATCGGGGGCCAGGTCCGGATGCGAGAAGCTCTTGAGCAGTCGCGCCGCCTCGCGCCCGCATCGCGGCGCGATCCAGCCAGCCGCCGTGCGCCGGCTCGAGGCCCATGAGGATGTTCTCCGCGACCGTGAGGTGCGGACAGAGCGACAGCTCCTGGTGGATCAGCGCGACGCCGGCCTGGCGCGCGGCGAGCGGCGAGGCCGGCGCGTAGGCGGCGCCGTTGACGCGCATCGTCCCGGCGTCGGGCGCCAGCGCCCCGGCGATGACGTTGAGCAGCGTGCTCTTGCCGGCGCCGTTCTCACCGATCAGCGCGTGGACCTCGCCCGGCGCCAGGTCCACGTCGACGCCGTCGAGCGCCACCGTCGCGCCGAAGCGCTTGCGAAGTCCCGAAAGGACGAGCACTGGCAGGACGTCCGGCTAGTTCAGGTACTTGCCGACGGGGGGATCGAGCAGCGCCGCCATCGTCGGGCGTCTTGACGTTCTCGGGCGTGATGACGTGGACGCCGGTGTCGATCATCGCCGGCACTTTCGTGCCCTGCAGATGCTGGACGGCGGTCTTGACCGCCTGGTAGCCCATGCCGAACGGGTCCTGCAGGATGAAGCCGGACATCTCGCCCTTGGCCATCGCCTCGACGAAGACCGGATGGGCGTCGAAGCCGAGGAACGCCACCTTGCCGGCGCGCCCGAGATCCTGCAGCGCCAGGAGCATGCCGGCCGCGGACGACTCGTTGACGCAGTAGACGCCCTGCAGATCGCGGGTAGCGGTTGAGGAGGTTCTCGGCGACGCGCTTGGCGGTGTCGCGGGTCGGGCCGGCGTGCTGGTCGGAGGAGATGACGGTGACACCCGGGAAGCCCTCCTTGAGCGCGGCGAGGAAGCCCTCCTCGCGCGCCTCGGTCGAGGCCGAGCCTTCCTGGTAGCGCAGCATCAGGACCTTGCCCTTGCCCTTGAGCAGCTTGCCCATGTGCTCGCCGGCGAGGCGGCCGCCCTTCACGTTGTCGGTCGCCACGAAACTGACGGCTGCCTTGGAATCGAGGGCCGAGTCGAAGATCACGACCGGGATGCCGGCGCGGGACGCTTCCTCGACCGGTCGCACGAGCGCCTTGGCATCGAGCGGCGCGAGCACGATGGCGCTGATGCCTTGGCTCTGGAAGCCCTCGACCACCTGGATCTGCTGCTCGCGGTCGTCCTCGCGCAGCGGGCCCTTCCAGATCACCTTGACATCGATGCCTTGCGCCTGCAGCTCGCGCTCCGCCTTGATCGCGCCGGCGTGGATGGTGCTCCAGAACGAGTGGGTCGTCCCCTTCGGGATCACCGCGATCTGGTAGCGGGGCTTGCCGGTCGCGGGCGGCGCGCCGGCGCCGTTCTCACCGGGTTTGGAGGAGCCGCCGCAGGCGGTCAGGGCGATCGACGCAGAAAGGGCGAGGCTCCAAAGGAGTCCGGTTCGTGATGGGGGCACGTCCGAGAAGGTATCCCGCGGACGCCCGAGCCGCAAGGCCGAGATCGCAGAATCTGCAAGTTGCTCGGAGCAAGCTCCGAGCAAGCTCCGACGAAGCTCCGAGCACGGACGAGCGGGGTCAGGCGGCGGCGGACGTCTGGGACGGGGCGTCCGGGGTGGCGGTCGGGGCCGGCCGGGCCGGCGCCTTGCCGGCGCGGCTGGCGCGGCGGCCGCGGACCAGGGCGTCGAGCTGCCGCGACTGCGTCCGGACCGCTTCGGCCTGGGTGCTCAGCCGGTCGCCGGCCGTGGCGCTGGCGGCGGCGGATTCGGCGGCGGCCTGGGTGGTCCGCGCCATGCCCTCGACGCTGCGCGACACCGGTCATGCCGCTCTCGCTCGACTCCTCGATCAGCGTGGCGGTGTCGCGCCCCGACTGGGCATCGCGTCGCTGCTCGCCTGGGCCGCTTCGGCGTTGATCCGGTTCTGCTCGATCAGCGCCGACGACCGAGCTGAGGACCACCACCGCGGTAAAGGTGGTCATCAGCCGGGTGCGGAGGCTGCGGTCGTTCCAGGAGATGAAGCGCATGGCTGGATGGAACGCGCACTTCACCGCGACCCTGCCCTTGGTCTTGAACACCACGTCGGCGCTGCTGCCGGGCGTCTGCGCGTTGGCGGTGAACTCGTTGCCCTTCGAGGTCGAGCAGGCGTTGTGCGTCACGTCGTGGGTGGGCCCGATCGCGGGTAACGGGCACGACGTCGCCTTCGTGCCGGCCAACGCGGTGCCGGCACTGGGGACGCAATCGGGTCCGCCCTGGCCGACTTGAACCCTGGGCACCGGATGCCACGGCGCTGGAGTCGTCCGACCACGACGTGTCGTGCGCATCGCCGCCATGCAGGGACGCAGGTCGCGGTAAACGGATATATGATATGCGCTTGCACCATCCGCTGACGCTCGCCCTCCGGCATCTCACGCCGAGTCGGACCATCGACGGCTGCGCGGCCCTGCCCGTCTGGCTGGGGTCGTCCGGCCGGTTAGACCTCTCGGGGCTCGCCACGCGCCTCCGGGCGACGTTCGCGGCCGGGCTGACGCCCGCCGTCAACCTGTTCGGCGGATCGGTGGAGTGTCTGGGCCCCGAGCAGCGGACCGACGTGCTGGCGACGGCGGCCGGTGTCGCCCGCGGCCGGCGCTTCATCGCCGGCACGCGCCCGACCGCCGACGCCGCGCCGCTGGCCATCCGCTATGGTCGCGCCATCGACGCCGTGGTCCGACAAGGCGGCACGCCGCTGCTGCTGCCGATCCGGGAATTGGCGGCGCTGGACGGCGACGCCCTCGCCCACCTGTGGCGACAGGCGACCGCCGGCCACCGCGGCGTCCTGGTGATCGAGATGGCGGACGCCTTCGGGTCGCCCGCACCGCTCCACACCCCCGGCGTCATCACCCGGCTCCTCGACGTGGCCAGCCTCGGCGGCCTGGTCCACGCGTCGCTCGACCGCGGCGCCGAGTGGGCCCGTGTCGAGGCGCGCGACGCCGCCCGGCCCGACTTCCGGATCTACAGCGGGCACGAGCGGGCGCTCGACATGGTGAGCTACGGCAGCGACTACCTCCTGGCCACCGCCGGCTGCGCCCCCGAGGCCTTCGCCGCCCGTGACCGGGCCTGGCGAGCCGGCGAGGCGCTGGGCTTCGAGCTGAACGACGTGCTCCAGGCCCTCGGCACGCTGCTGTACCGCACGCCGCTCTCCGGCGCACGGCATGGGGCGCTGCAGTGGCTGCACGTTCGCGGCGACATCGCCGACGCGCACCCGGTGCCCGGCCTCGACCGGCGCCCCGACACCGATCTGGCGCTCTTCCGGGAGATCGCCGACCGGCTCGATGCGCTGCTCGCCTCGACCGACGCCCCCGCCCTGGTAGGCCGCGCGGCTGCGGCCTCCGCCTCTTGATCGCGACGAGACCGCATGTCCCAACCGGTGTCCTATCCGCGCGTGGCCGCCCTCAAGACGGCGCCGCAGTTCCTCGCCCGCCTCGCCGCGCTGGGCGTGACGCTTCCCTTCGACGAACGGCTCGACGCCGGTGACGGCGCGCCGCTGGCGCAGGCCACCGAGGCCGGCGGCCTGGCGCCTCGCAACCGCTTCTGCATCCTGCCGATGGAGGGCTGGGACGGCACCGCCGACGGGCGGCCGTCCGAGCTGACGCGGCGGCGCTGGGGCAGCTTCGGCCGCAGCGGCGCCGCGCTGATCTGGGGCGGTGAGGCGTTCGCCGTGCGGCACGACGGGCGCGCCAACCCCAACCAGCTCGCCCTCGGCCCGCACGCCGAAGGCGATCTGGTCGTCGCTGCGCACGCACCTCGTCGAGGAGCACGGCAACGCGACGGGACGGACCGACGGCCTGGTCATCGGCCTGCAGCTCACGCACTCCGGCCGCTACGCGCGGCCGAACCCGGGCGGACGCTGGGAACCGATGACGGCCTACGCGCACCCGGTGCTCGACGGCCGCTTCCCCGCCGGCACCGCCGTCCGCACCTTCACCGACGCCGAGCTCGACGCCCTGATTGGCGACTTCGTCCGCGCCGCGATCGTGGCCCGGACCGCCGGCTTCGACTTCGTCGACGTGAAGCACTGCCACGGCTATCTGGGACACGAGCTGCTGAGCGCCTGGGAACGGCCCGGGCCGTACGGCGGCGCGGCCGGCCGGACGACGTTCCTGCGCCGCATCGTCGACGGCATCCGCCGCGACGCGCCCGGGCTCGCCATCGGTGTCCGGCTCTCGGCCTTCGACGCGGTGCCGTTCCGCAAGGACGCCCGCGGCGTCGGGACGCCGGAAGCGGACATGGCGTCCTACCGGCACGCCTTCGGCCTGCTCGCCGATCCGGCGGCCGAGCCGGACCTCGAGCCGGCCCGCGCCTTCCTCCGCGAGCTCGAGAGCCTGGGCATCCGCTGGGTGTCGGTGAGCGCCGGCAGCCCCTACTACAACCCGCACATCCAGCGGCCGGCGCTGTTCCCTCCGTCGGACGGCTACCTGCCGCCGGAGGATCCGCTGATCGGCTGCGCCCGCCAGATTGCCGCGGTCGGCGCGCTCAAGCGCGACTTCCCGAACCTGCGCCTCGTCGGCACCAGCTATTCCTACCTGCAGGAGTGGCTGCCGCACGTCGGCCAGGCCGCGGTCCGGCAGGGCCTCACCGACTTCGTCGGCCTCGGCCGGATGGTGCTCTCGTATCCGGCCCTGCCGGCCGACGTCCTGGCCGGCAAGCCGCTGACCGCGCGGCGCCATCTGCCGCACCTTCAGCGACTGCACCAGCGGACCGCGCAACGGCCTCGTCTCCGGCTGCTTCCCGCTCGATCCCTTCTACAAGGCCCATCCCGACGCCGCGCGGCTCAAGTCCATCAAGGAAGGCGCCCCGGCATGAGCAGCGAACGATCGCGCGGACAGACGCTGGCGGCGGTGACGGCCTTCGTGTCGCTGTTCGCCATCGTCGGCCTCGCCCTCTACGGCCTGCCGTTCTTCTACGACTTCATGGTCAAGGACTTCGGCTGGACGCGGGCCCAGGTGACGTCGGGCAACGCCTACTCGAAGCTGATCATCGGTCCCCTGTTCGGCTTCTTCGCCGGCTGGTTCGTCGATCGCTTCGGCTCGCGCCGGCTGATGATCGTCGGCATCCTCCTCGCCGGCCTGGCGCCGATCGGGCTCGGGATGGCGACGTCGCTGGCGATGTTCTACACGTTCTACCTGTGCAACGCGCTCGGCTACGTCTGCGGCGGGCCGTTGCCCAACCAGGTGCTGCTCTCGAAGTGGTTCGACGCCGGGCGCGGCCGGGCCATGGGCTTCGCCTACCTCGGGATCGGCGTCGGCGGCGCGCTGGTGCCGCTCATCGCCCATCAGTTGACGCAGCGCTTCGGCTGGCAGACCGCGCTGCAGCTGCTCGGCGGGCTGATGATCGTGGTGGCGCTGCCGCTGATCCTGCTGGTCAAGGATCGGCCCGTCGACGCGGAGGCCCCGGCCGGTCGGGCGGCGATCGGCGGCGGACACGCGCCGGCCGGTGCGGCCACGCTGAGCGCCGGCGGCACGCGGGGGCGCATCTGGACCGACTGGACGTTCCCGCTGCTCCTCATCGGCAGCATGTGCTCGATCGGCGCGGTCGGCGGCACGATGCAGAACCTGAAGCTGTTCCTCGGCCTCGACAAGCAGATCGCGCAGGGCGACGTCGCCGGCGTGCTGTCGCTCGTCCTGGTCGGCAGCATCGGTGGCCGCCTGCTGATGGGCGTGCTCGCCGACATGTTCCCGAAGAAGTTCGTGATGCTCGGCATCTACGCGCTGGTGGCGGCGACGGTGCCGCTGCTCTACCTGGCGCCGTCGCTGGGCACGCTGCAGCTGGCGGCGATCGCCTTCGGCGTCGGCCTCGGCGGCGACTACATGATCATCCCGCTGATGGCCGCCGAGCTCTACGGCCTGGCCCGCCTCGGTCGCGTGATGGGCGTCGTGCTCACCGCGGACGGCGTCGCCGAGGCGCTCGTGCCGATGGGCGTCGCGGCACTCCGCGATCACTACGGATCGTACGGCCCCGGCTTCGGGCTGCTCGGCGCTGGCCGTCGTGGCGCGTCGCGCGCGGTGCCCCCGCGCCGTCGCCGGCCGCTGCCCCGCTCCGGCCTGCCGATGCGCCGGCCCGCGACCGCATAAGCTAGCGTCCGTGCGCCTGCCCGGACGGGTCGGTCTCGTCCTCGCCACGCTCGCCCTCGCGCTGGTGGTGCTGCGCGGCTCCGCCCCGGCGACGCCGCAGCCGCCCGGCGTCCGCGGCCGCCCCTTCGTCGTCATCACCAACGCCGACGCGCCGATCGCCGAGGCCGTGGTCTCCGTCGCGCTCCCGGCCGGCCTGGTCGGCGAGAGCTTCGTCCTGCGCGGCGAGGACGACGGCGACGCCGTCGTCGCCCAGGTCCTCCGCGATCGCACGCTGGTCTTCGCCGTGCGTGACCTGGCGCCGCGCGAGGTCCGCCGCCTGCGCCTCGAGCCGGCCCTCGATCGCCGCGTCACCGGCCCGGCGACGGCGCGCGAGCGCTTCGACGGGGTCGACGTATCGCTCGACGACCGGCCGGTCGTGACCTACCGGACCCAGCCGGCGCTGTCGCCCGCCGGCGACGCGCCGCCGGGCACCGGCCGCGGCGGCTACCTGCATCCGCTGTGGACGCCGGCCGGCCGCGTCGTCACCGACGACGACGTGACGGCGCAGCCGGAGCAGCGCGGGCTGTGGTCGGCGTGGGGCGCGACGCGCGTGGCCGGACGCACCACCGACTTCTGGCACACCAGCCGCGGCACTGGCGCCGTGGAGTTCGAAGGCGTGCTGGAGGTGTGGTCGGGGCCGGTCGTCGCCGGCTTCCGGGCCCGGCATCGCGCCGTCGATCGCACGGTGCGGCCGCCGCTGACCGCCGAGACCGAGACGTGGCAGATCACGGTGCCGGCGCTCGGACGCGAGGCAACGCGCCCCGGACGTGACGGACCACCGGGCCGGGGCGGACCGCCCCATCGCGTCGTCGACCTGACGATCCGCCACGAGGTGGTCCTCGCCCAGCCGATCGTCGTCGCGGCGGCGGCCTACGGCGGCCTCGGTCTGCGCGGCCCGCGCGGCTGGAGCGGCGGCACCGGCATGGCGGTCCTCACCGCGGACGGCCGGACGCGGCGGACCGCGTCGCGTTCGCGCGCCCGGTGGGTGGCGATGGTCGGCCTGGTCGACGGCGCCAACGCCGGCGTGGCCATCCTCGATCACCCGGACAACCTGCGGCATCCGCAGCCGCTGTTCGTCGACCCGCGGCAGCCGTTCGTCAGCTACGCGCCGATGCAGATCGGCCCGATCGCGCTGGCGGCGCTGCAGGAGCTGCCGCTGCGCTACCGCGTCGTCACCTTCGACGGCTTCCCCGATCGCGCCTGGCTGGAGCGCCTGTGGCAGGCCTACGCCCACCCGCCGCGCGCGGCCATCGTCATGCCGTGACGGCGGGCGGACGACGCCACGGAATCTACTTCGCGGCGACGGACGCCTGGCGTTCGTTGAACGCCGCCGCGAACAGCAGCAGCACGGCGCCGGCCATCGCCGCCGGCACCAGCCACAGCTTCGTCCAGTCGTGCGGGATCGCGCCCTCGATGCGATACGCGTTGGCGACCAGCCCCGACAGGTACGAGCCGATGAACATGCCGACGCCGAGCGTGACGAAGGCGATGAAGCCCTGGGCGGCGCCGCGGATGGCCGCCGGCGCCCGCTTGTCGACGTAGATCTGGCCGGTGACGAAGAAGAAGTCGTAGCAGATGCCGTGCAGGATGATGCCGGCGTAGAGCATCCACACCAGCGGCCCGGTGTTGCCGTAGGCGAACAGGACGTAGCGCAGCGTCCACGCCAGCATGCCGATCAGCAGCATCTTCTTGATGCCGAGGCGGGCGAAGACGAACGGCATGACCAGCAGGAAGCCGATCTCCGACATCTGCCCGAAGGTCATCTTGCTCTCGACGCTGGTCATGCCCACCTCGGTCAGGAACGTCGCCGTCAGCGCGTAGTAGAACTGCAGCGGAATCGAGACCAGGAACGAGCCGAGCACGAAGACGAAGAAGGTGCGGTCCTTCATCAGCGCCAGGGCATCGAGGCCGAGGACGTCGCGGGCCTTGATCCCACCGGCGCGCCGCGTCGGCGGCGTGTGCGGCAGCGTCAGGCTGTAGACGCCGAGCATGGCCGAGGCCGTCGCCGCCACCTTGAACATGCCGGCGCTCTGCCCCAGCCCGAGGGCCGTGATGGTGAAGCCGGCGATGATCCACGAGATCGTGCCGAGCACCCGGATGCCCGGGAAGTCGCGGCCCGGATCGCTCACGTGATGGAACGAGAGCGAGTTGGCCAGCGCCAGCGTCGGCATGTAGCACAGCGTGTAGGCGATCAGGATCGTGTAGAACGAGCTGAACTCCGTCTGGCTCGACAGCCACCAGAGCAGGCCGGCGCCGGCCAGGTGCAGCGCCGCCAGCACCCGCTCGGTCGGGAAGAAGCGGTCGGCCACCATGCCGACGAAGAACGGCGAGATGATCGCCGCCAGCGCCGTCGTCCCGTAGGCCAGCCCGTTCTGCGGATCGGAGAAGCCGGCCGTCTTCGTCAGGTAGGGGCCCATCGTGACGTACCACGATCCCCAGACGAAGTACTGCAGGAACATCAGGAGCGAGAGCTGGACGCGGACGGTCGGCGACATGGGCGTGGTCCGGAACAGGGGGTGGCGCGCCGCCGCCGCGACGCGGCGACGGCTGACGGCTGGCTCGGCGAGCTTACTTCAGGACCCGGACCTTGATGTTCTTGAAGGCGACCTCGTCGCCATGCGTGCTGCAGGCCGAGGCGGCCGGCTCTTGGCCATGCCGTAGGCCGGCCACGCCTTGAACTTGCTGGCCGCGACCTGGCCTTTCCACTTCTCGGCGACCACAGCTCGTAGTCGACCGTCCTTCTTGCCGTTCAGCCAGTGCTCGACGTGGGCGCCCTTGACGACGAGGCGGGCGCTGTTCCACTCGCCGGCCGGGTTGCAGGCCGACGCGGGCGAGCGGCGGGTCGAGCGTCGTAGTTGGCGCCGCAGAAGCGGTCGGGCCCGTTCTTGGCGTCCGGGTGACCGTCGTTGTCGATCACCTGGTACTCGGGCGCGCTGTGGTAGATCGGCGCGCTCTTCGCTTCGACGCCGCGATAGAAGATGCCGCTGTTGCCGTTCTTGGCGACCTTGAAGTCGAGTCGCGAGCTCGAAGTCGCCGAACTCGTCGACGCTGACGAGGTCGACGCCCTTGCCGGGCCCTTCGCCGCCGTGATCGCGCCGTCGACGACCGACCAGTCGGCGGGCATGCCGGTGCCGTTGTTGACGCGCCACTTGTCGATGGTCGTGCCGTCGAAGAGCAGCTGCCAGCCGGCGGCCGTCTCCTCGGCGGTGAGCACGTTGTCGGCGGCAGCCTGCACGCGATCGATCAGCTGCGGCGCGGCGAGCGCGGCGGCGAGCAGGGCGACGGCGGGCAGCCAGCGATGGAGCGAACGGGGCGACGCGTGTCTCATGGAGTCCCTCGGGCGGTGATGGCGGCAGGGCCCGGGATGGCCGGCCACTGCGCGGTGACATGGACGTCGGCGGTGCCGTCGGCGCGCAGCTGCTGCCACAGCGCCTGGACGGGACCAGCGGGAGCGTGATGGCGCAGGAGGGCGGCGCCCGCCTCGCGATCGAGGATGCCGAGCGCGGTGCTCAGCGCGTCGGCGTCGATGCCGTGGCGCGCCACGACGCTGCGTGGCGGTGCGGCCGGTGACCGGCCAGCCGCTGCGCAGGTCGATGACGTGCGAGCGGCGGACGCCGTCGGCGGTCATCCACTGCTCGGCGTCTCCAGACGTCGAGACGGCGGCGTGGGCCAGCTCGATCCAGAACGGCTCGGCGGTGGCGCCGGACACCGCGAGCCGCGGAATCGCGACCGTCCAGCCGGTGCGGCCGGGCGGCGGGTCGCCGGCGGCGAGGTCGCCGCCGAGCCCGACCAGCGCGGCGCCGATCCCCCGCGCCTGCAGCACGCGCAGCGCCTCGTCGACGGCGTAGCCCTTGGCGATGCCGCCGGGATCGAGCGCGATGCCGGCCTGGGCCAGCGTCGCCGTCCGGCGCCGCGGATCGAGCCGCACGTTGGCGAAGCCGCCGGCGGCGCGGGCCGCGGCGACGCGCGCCGCCTCCGGCCACGCGTTCAGGCGACGGGCGCTCCGCCACAGATGCGTGAGTCGGCCGGCGGTGATGTCGAAGGCGCCATCGGTGCGCCGGGCCAGCGTCTCCGAGGCGGAGAGGATCGCGAACAGATCGTCGCTGAGCGGCACGGGGACGCCGACGGCCGCGCGCGAGAGCGCGGTCAGTTCGCTGTCCTCGCGATAGTCGCTGAGACGCGCGTCGAGCGCCGCGATCCGGGCGAAGGCGGCGGCGGCGGCGGCGTCACCGTCCCGCTGCGTGCGCGCATAGAGGACGATGCGGACGAGCGTGCCCATGTGGGGCGCGCTCGCTTCGACACGGATCGCTGCCGTCGCCGGCGCCGCTGCGAAGGTCGCCGGCCCGAAGGCCGGTCCGAGCGTCACTGCCGCAACGGCCGCAGCCACCGGCAGCGCGCGTGCGGCGGCGCTGCGAGCGCCGCCGCCACCCAAGCCACGGCTCACTCGGTCACGCCGGGCATCGGCACCGGCGGCGTCGCCAGCGGTCCCCACTCGAGCGTCTTCGGCAGCAGGCTCGGCATCGCCAGCGCCTGCTCCCAGGTCACGGCGCCGCCCTGGTAGGCGGCCTCGCGGCCGAGGATCCCGGCGAGCGAGCTGTCGGCGATCTGCTTCAGCTCGTTGAGCGGCGTGCCGGCGCGCAGGCTCTCGATCAGGTGCGTGTGCTCGGTCACGTAGGCGTCGTTGATCTCGCCTTCGAGCGTCCACGGCTTCTCGCCGGTGATGTAGAACTTCGGCAGGATGAAGGCGCGGCCCTTGGTGCCGACGACCTCGTTCGCCACCTTCTTGTCGGTGTTGTCCTGCTGCCGCGTGAACATCGAGACGTGGACGCCGTTCGGATACTCGTAGTCGATGGCGAAGTGGTCGTAGATGTGGCCCCACTCCGGGCCGGTCCGCACCTGCCGGCCGCCGGTGGCGACGGCCTTGACCGGGTTGCCGCGCATGATCCAGTTGAGCGCGTCGACGTTGTGCACGGCCTGCTCGACGATGTGATCGCCGGACAGCCACGTGTAGTAGAGCCAGTTGCGCATCTGGTTCTCGAGATCGCTCGCCTGCGGCTGGCGATCCTTCTTCCACAACATCGAGGTGTTGTACCAGCCCATCAGGCCGACGATGTCGCCGATCTGGCCCTCGTGGACGCGCTTGATCGATTCGAGATAGCCGGTGTGATGACGATAGATGGTGCCGGCGACGAGCCCCAGCCCCTTCTTCTTCATCTCCTCGAACGACTCGAGACAGCTGCGGACGCCGGCCCCGTCGACCGCGACCGGCTTCTCCGCGAAGATGTGCTTGCCGGCGGCCACCGCGGCCTTGATGTGGCCCGGCCGGAAGGCCGGCGGCGTCGCCAGGATCACGTAGTTGACGTTGGTCGCGAGCAGCTTCTGGTAGGCATCGAGCCCGACGAAGCAGGTGTCGTCGGTGACGGCGAACTTGTCGCCGAGGCGTCCGGCGAGCATCGTCCGCGACTCGTCCAGACGATCCTTGAACGCATCGGCCATGGCCACGATGCGGACGCCGGGCGCCGCGTCGACGACGTTGCGGGCGGCGCCGGTGCCGCGTCCGCCGCAGCCGATCAGGCCGACCCGGATCTCGTCGCTGCCCTGGGCAAAGGCTCCGTGCAGTGCGTTGGTGCTCATGACAGCCTCAGTTCGTGGTCCCGCCGGGCATCGGCACCGGTGGCGTCGACAGCGCGGCTTTCAGATCGAGGGACGGCGGCGCCAGCACCGTCGTGCTGTTGACGATGTCGTCGAAGGTGACCACCTTGCCGGTGTAGGCGGCCTCGCGGCCCATGATCGCGCTGGCCGTCGACTCGGTGGTGAACTTCAGCTCGCTGACCGGCTCGCCCTTGCGGATCGAGGCGATGAAGTCGGTGTGCTCCTGCACGTAGGGGCTGATCTCCTTGCGCTTGAGCGCGCTCTGGTCGAAGGCGCTGGCGCCGGTGATCTTGTAGTCGTTGACCTGGCAGGTGCCCTTGCTGCCGACCAGCGCCTCCGAGACGCTGCCCGCCGTGCCCTGCTGCTGCCGGCACATGCTGAACAGGTGGACGCCGTTCTCGTACTCGAAGTCGACGGCGAAGTGGTCGTAGATGTGGCCCCACTCCGGCCCGGTCCGCACCTGGCGGCCGCCAGTGCCGACCGCGCGCACCGGATGCGCCTTCATCGCCCAGTTGACCACGTCGATGTTGTGCACGTGCTGCTCGACGATGTGATCGCCGCACAGCCAGGCGAAGTAGTACCAGTTGCGCAGCTGCCACTCGGTGTCCGACCACTCCGGCTTGCGGCCGCGGTTCCACAGCGCGCCCTGGTTCCAGTAGGCGCGCGCCGCGACGATGTCGCCGATGGCGCCGTCGTGGACGCGGGCCATCGTCTCGAGATAGCCCTGCTGGTGGTGGCGCTGCAGGCCGCAGCCGACCAGCAGCTTCTTCTGCGCCGCGACGTCGACCAGCGACAGGCAGGTCTTGATGCCGGGGCCGTCGACGGCGACCGGCTTCTCGCAGAAGACGTGCTTGCCGGCCTCGATGGTGGCCTTGAGGTGCTCGGGCCGGAAGCCGGGCGGCGTCGCCAGGATGATGTAGTTGGCGTCGCTCTGCAGCACCGACTTGTAGCCGTCGAGGCCGGCGAAGGCGCGATCGTTCGGGACGACGGCGCTCGCGCCGAGCTTGGCCATGTTCGTCCGCGCCTCGGCGAGGCGATCCGGGAACAGCTCGGCGACGGCGACCAGCCGCACGCCCTTGGACGACTTGATGGCGTCCTGTACCGCGCCGGTGCCGCGGCCGCCGCCGCCGATCAGGCCGATGCGGATCTCGTCGCTGCCCGCCGCCCAGGCGCCGGGGATGCTGGCCTGCGCGGCGGCGAGCGCGCCGGCCGCGACCGAGGTCGACTTGATGAAGGTGCGTCGGGTGACGGTCGCGCCGCGTTCGCGTCGGACGTGGTGTCGAGGGTCGTGCCGTGGTCGTCGCTTGCCATTGCTGCCTCCGTGCTGCGGGTGACGCTCGTGCCCGTGGCGATTGCCCGTAGCTATTGCCCGTAATCGGGGCTCTGCCGCGTCATTTTCGACTGGAAATCCTTGAGCGCCGGCGTCTCCTCGACGGCCCGCACGAGGCGGAAGCCGACGAAGATCGCGTCCGTGTGCCACCAGATGCTCTGCGGGAGCTGCGGATCGCGTCGGCTCCACTCGGGATCGGAGCCGCGCCGGGCGGCACTGCGCAGCATCGCCGGTTCGTCCTCGAAGCCACCGCCGCGCGTGACGTGCGGGTAGCGCGCCGGCCCGGGCACCGCGACCGGCGACACCGCCGGCTGCGGCAGCGCCGCCAGGCGCTCGTAGCGCTTCGGCTCGTGCTGATCGATCACCCATTCGGCGACGTTGCCGTGCAGATCGAACAGGCCGAAGGCGTTGGCTTTCTTCTGGCCGCCCAGATGCGGCTTGCCGCCGCTGTTGGCGCCGTACCAGGCGACGTCGGCGAGCGTCTCCGCGGTGGCGCCCGAGGACCACGGCGTGGCCGTGCCGGCGCGCGCCGCGTATTCCCACTCGGCCTCGGTGGCGAGGCGATAGATCTTGCCGGTCTTGGCGGACAGCCAGCGGCAGTACTCGGCCGCGGCGTGCCACGTCATGCCGAGCGCCGGCTGCTTGTCCTTGCCGAAGCCCCACGACTCGTCGGCGTAGGGCGGCGTCGGCTTGCTCACGGCGTCGGCGCCGGTCGGGCGTCGCGCCGGCGGCCGCGGGCGCCTTCTTGGCGAAGGCGAAGAGGTCGTACTCGGCCCAGGTGACCTCGAGCTTCCCCATCCAGAACGGGGCGACCTGCACCTTCACCTGCGGTCCCTCGTCGTCGCCGCGCAGCGGCTCGGACGCGGGGCTGCCCATCGTGAAGGTGCCGCCTGGCACCGGGACCATGTCGAAGGTGACCGAGGTGCCGGGGATGGTCTCGGTGTAGGGCGCCACGGCGGCCGCGGCGGCCTGGCTGCCGGCGATCGCTACGGGCACAACGGGGAGATCGGTGGCGGCGCGGCTCGCGGTGCTCGCCGCGAGCACCACCGCCGCACCGAACGCCGCCGTCGTCGCGAAGAGCCGGGGGGACTGTCGCATCGAGAGTTCGGATCTCTAGCTTATATGAGCGAAAAAGCCCGTGGAAGGATTCCTTCCACGGGCTGCCGTTCGTCGCCGATCGAGGTCTAGAACAGGAAGCGCAGGCTCAGCTGGATGTCGCGCTGGCCGGACTTGCTGGTGATCCGCCCGTAGTTGCCGTTGGCCGGGTCAGCGTAGTTCTGCCCCTGCGTGCTGTTGGTGTGGATCGAGCCCAGGTTCGGGTGGTTGAGGAAGTTGAACATCTCGGCCCGGACCTGGATTCGCCGGATACCGCCCAGGCTGAAGTGCTTGAAGACCGCCAGGTCCCACTGCTGCTCGCCGGGGTTGTACCACTCGTTGCGCGGCGCGTTGCCGAAGGTGCCGGCGGCGGGCCGGGCGAACGCGGCGGTGTTGAACGCCTCCGTCCCGGGTCCGCTGTACAGCTGGTAGTTCATGTCGCCCGGATCGCCGACCAGGTCCATCGGCTGACCGAAGCCCTGATCACCGACGCCGGCGGTGTCCTGGCCGGTCTGCACGACCGAGAACGGCGTGCCGGTGCGCAGGAACGTCGAGCCGGAGATCTGCCAGCCGCCGAGCAGGTTGGCCATCAGCGCCCTGCGTCTGGTCGCGGAAGAACGGCAGGTCGTAGATGTAGTGGATGACCATCGTGTGCCGGCGGTCGAACTGCGAGTGTCCCTCGTAGATCGTGTCGTCGTAGGTGTTGTAGAGCACGTCCCGCTTGTTGCTGCCGTTGTCGGTGGACTCGCCGAGCGTGTAGGCGACGCCGACCTTCAGGCCGTTGCTGTAGCGCCGATCGGCGCTGAACTGCAGGCTGTGGTAGGTCGAGCGGCCGGCGTTCTCCGACAGCCGGATCACGTTGTAGCCCTTGAACGGGCGCAGCGCGGCGATGTTGACGCCCGGGTTGGCCTGGATCGTCCCGGGCAGCAGCTGGTTGATGTTGCGCTCCCGCTGCAGGTAGAGGCCGCGGCGGCCGACGTAGGTGACGTCGCCGACGAACCCGAACGGCAGCTCGCGCTGCACGCCGGTCGACCACATGTACGACGTCGGGTGCTTGAACACCGTGTCCTGCCCGTTGATGCCGAACGGCAGCGTCGCCGACGCGTTGCCGCCCGCGCCCCCGGGGTTGTCCGCGCTGCCGTTCGACACCGTCACCTGCGGCTGGAACGGCGGGTTGCCGCCGAGCAGGGTCGAGTCGTTCAGCGTGACGCGGTTGTGGAAGATGCCGCCGCTGGCGCGGAACACGGTCTGCTCGTTCATCGAGTAGCTGAGGCCGAGGCGCGGCTCGAAGACGTTGCCGTGCGTCTGCGAGAAGCCGCGCGGCTCGCCCCGGAACAGCGCCTGCACCCGCGGATCGGCAGCGATGTCCAGGTCGTTGCCGTCGCCCTCGAACCCGTCACCCGGCAGGACGATGCCGTTGAAGCGCGGACCGCTGACGAGCCGTCCGGTGCTCGGGTCGATGACCGCCGCGTTGGCCGCGTCGTAGAAGCGCGGATCGAAGTTGGCGATGTTGTTGGTGGTCGACTGCCACGGCGGCCAGTAGGCGTAGCGGAACCCGCCCTCGACGGTCAGCTGGCTGGTCGGCTTCCACGAATCCTGGATGAACAGGTCGGTCGCGAGCGCGCGCCACGCGGTGAAGTTGCGCTGGCCGAGCTCGGCGTAGTTGCTGAACAGGCCCAGGGCCATGTTGGACATGGCGAGCCCGGTGCCGCCGGCGCGGCCGTCGAGGAACTCGAAGCGGCCGTTCTGGTTGTTGGTGCTGCCCGGAATGGCGCTGACGTTGATCTGGTCGAAGTCGTCCTCGCCCGAGTACTCGACGCTCACACCGGCCTTGAACGTGTGCCGGCCGCGGACCAGCGTGGAGACGTTGCTGACCGTGTGGATCGGCCCGGCCGACGACGCCGGATAGGGGCCGCCGTCGAGGCCGTTGAACGACCCGAAGCCGGTGACCGTCGGGATCTTGTCCTCGATCTCCTTGTTGCCCGGGAAGATGTAGGGGTAGTTGATGCCGGTCCGGCTGCGCTGATAGAGGCCCGGTCTCGGTGTAGACGTCGATGAAGACGTCGTCGCGCGAGAACGTGTAGGTGAGCTCGTTGATCAGGTTGCTCTTGATGGTGCTGGTCCAGGTCGCCGACGACGTGAAGTTCGGCCGGTCGATGATCTGGCGCGCCAGCGGGAAGTCGCCGCCGTACGGGTTCAGGCCGGTGAACGACGATCGCGAGAAGCGGTAGGCCAGATTGTTGGACGCGTTCAGCCGGTAGTCGAGCCGGATGCTGTCCTTGCGCTGATCCTGCGTGTTGTCGCTGGTCTGGAGCAGGTTCTGCGTGCCCTGCCGGTAGCCGGGCGTCGGCAGCGGATACAGGTTCATGATCGCCACGCCGTTCGGCGACAGGCGGTTGGCCGGGATGACGTTGCCGGGGAACGGCTGGCCGGTCTGCGGATCGTTGATGACGACCGTCCGTGAGTAGAACTGGTTGGCCGGATTCAGCAGCTCGCTGAAGTCGCCGTGCCGCATCGCCTCGGTCGGCACCGTGACGCCGCGCGTCTCGAGCTGGAAGAAGTTCACCCATTCCTGCGCGCCGAAGAAGAACAGCTTGTCCTTGAAGCGGCTGCCCGGAATCGGACCGCCGAAGGCGTAGCCGTACTGCTTGTAGTCGAACGGCGCCGGGCCCGAGTTCTCGACCGGGTTGGTGCTGCGGTTGCGCGTCCAGGAATTGGCCTGCAGCGACTCGTCGCGCAGGAAGAACGACGCGCTGCCCGTGTAGAGGTTGCTGCCGCTCTTGGTGACGAAGCGGATCTGGCCGCCGCTGGCCCGCCCGTATTCGGGCATGTAGTTGGCCGTCAGCACCTGCACTTCCTGCAGCGTGTCGACGTTCTGGATGCCGATGATGGTGCCGGCCGAGCGGGTGCGGATGGCGACGGCGCCGTCGACCGAGATGTTGTTCTCGTCGGAGCGGCCGCCGTTGATGTTGAAGCCGCCGTTGCTGAAGGCGGCGAAGCCCAGGTTGTTGAAGTTGCCGCCGATGACGCCGGCCTTGAGGGCCGGCACGCCGAGCGGATTGCGGCCCGAGAACGACAGCTGCTCGAGGTCCTTCGCTTCGACCGTCTTGCGGACGGTGACGTCGGTCTGCAGCGGCGGCGCGTCCGACGTCACGGTGACCGTTTCCGTCAGGGCGCCAGGCTCGAGGGTGAAGCCGAGGGTGACGCTGGCAGCGGCGTCGAGCTGGACGCCGGTGCGGTTCGTCTTCTTGAAGCCGTCGAGCTCGACGGAGACGTCATAGCGGCCGGGCGTCAGCTGCGCCAGCGTGTAGAAGCCGGAGGCGTCGGTGACGGCCGTGCGCGCCTGGTTGTTCTGCAGGTTGGTCGCGGTGACGGTGACGCCGGGAATGACGCCACCCTGCTGATCGACGACCGTCCCCGAGAGGGCGCTGCGCTCGAACTGCGCGGCGGATGGTCGGGGCGCAAGCGCGAGGAGCGCCATCGCCGCGAGGGCGATGCGACACCAGGCGGTGCGTTGGCGGGGGGAACGGGACATGAGCCTCTCCTTCAAGGGGTCAGGAAGTGCAAGCCGGCCGGGCACACCGCTGACGCGATATGCTGCGCTCGATAGCCGGACCGGTGCCACAACATAGCCCGGCTTGATTTACTTGCTGTCGCGAATCAAATGGTATGACACAGCGGAGGACCGCTGCGGTCGTAATCCGGATGATTATGCCCACCCGCCGTGACTTTCTGGCGACACTCGGCGCCGGGACCGCCACGGACCGGCCGGCACCTCCTGGGCGCTGTCCGCTGCCAGCCAGGGGCCTCGTGCCGGGCCGCGTCCACCTGTCTGGCGGCTTCACCCTCCTCGCCGACGTGGGCTATCGTGGATGGGTGATCCTCGAGCGCACCCCGTGAAGGTCCCGTCCCAGATGGCCCAATCCTCCCTCCCGTTCCGGGCCGGCTGCGCCGCCGCCCTCCTCCTGGTCGCCGCCGCGATGGCGTCCCTGTCCGGCCAGGCGGCCGCCGACAAGCGGCCGGCGCCCGGCGCCCAGTCGCCGCGCGTCACGCTGTCGCACCCGTCCGGCCAGGCCCGGGTCGAGGTCCAGGTCGACGGCAAGCCCTTCACCGCCTACATCTGGCCGGGCACCCTGAAGAAGCCGACGCTCTACCCCATCGTCAGCGGGAACGGCGTCGTCGTGACGCGCGGCTTTCCGCCGGCCGCGGGCGAACGGGCCGACCACCCGCACCACGTCGGGCTGTGGTTCAACTACGGCGACGTCAACGGCTACGACTTCTGGAACCACTCGTCGGCCATCATCGACCCGGCCCGGCTGGAGAAAATGGGCCGGATCGTCCACGTCGACGTGACCAAGATGGACGACGGCCGCGGCCAGGCCCGGCTCGGCGTCCAGGCACGCTGGGTGACCGCGAACAACGGCACGCCGCTGGTCGACGAGGACACGACCTTCACCTTCCGCGCCACCGCCGACGGCCTCCGGATCATCGACCGCGCCACCTACCTCCGCGCCGCCGGGCAGGACGTCGCCTTCACCGACAACAAGGAAGGCATGCTCGGCCTGCGCGTCCGCCGCGCCCTCGAGGATCCCACCGAGAAGGGCGGCGAGTTCGTCGACGCCGCCGGCAAGGTCACCAAGACCGACGCGCTCGACCCGACCGGCGTCACCGGCGTCTATACCAGCAGCGAGGGCAAGACCGGGAGCAAGGTCTGGGGGACGCGCGGCAAGTGGACGACGCTGGGCGGCACGGTCGACGGCCGGCCGGTGACCATCGCCATCCTCGACCACCCGGGCAACCCGGGCTACCCGACCTACTGGCACGCGCGCGGCTATGGCCTGTTCGCCGCCAACCCGCTCGGACAGGCGGTGTTCAGCGAGGGCAAGGAAAAGCTGGGCTTCCTCCTGAAACGCGGACAGAACCAGCTGTTCCGCTACCGCGTTCTGATCGCCGACAAGGCGATCACGCCGGCGGAGATGGAAACGCAGTACCAGGCCTGGATCACCGACTCCGTCCGATGACGAGGCACGAGCGACGCATGACGACCCACGACTCGACCCCGACGCGCCGGTTCGGCGCCTGCGCCCTGCTCGTCGGCGCCGTGCTCGCGATGGCGATCGCGGTGACGGCCAGCCCGGCCGCGCAATCCGGCGACGTCCCGGCCAAGCCGGCCAAGACCGCGCCGGCCGCCGTCGACGCCAAGGCCGTCTACGAAGCCAAGTGCCAGGTCTGCCACATGGCCGACGGCAACTCCCAGATCATGCCGAACATGAGCTTCGCCGACGGCATCTGGAAGCACGGCTCGACGCTCAAGGCCGTGCAGACGACCATCACCAACGGCGTCCCCGGCACCGCCATGGTCGCCTTCAAGGAACAGCTGACGCCGGCGGAGATCGCCGCCCTGGCCAAGTTCGTCCGCAAGTTCGACAAGAAGCTGAAGTAGCGCCGCGGATGCGAATCGTCTCGCTGCTGCCCAGCGCCTCGGAGATCGTGTGCGCGCTCGGCCTCGAGTCGTCGCTCGTCGGCGTCACCCACGAGTGCGACTTCCCGCCGGCCGTCGCGGCGCTGCCCAAGGTCACGCGGACGCTGATCCCGCACGACGCCGACAGCGCCGACATCGACGCGCTGGTCCGCGAGCGGCTGAAGACGCAGCAGGCGCTCTACACGCTCGACCGGCCGACGCTCGCGGCGCTGGCGCCGGACCTGCTCGTCACGCAGGCCCTGTGCGACGTCTGCGCCGTCGCCGACGCCGAGGTCCGCGAGGCGGCCTGCACGCTTCCCGGCCGGCCGCGCGTCGTGAACCTCGAGCCGACGTGCCTCGAGGACGTCCTCGCCTGCCTCGGGCTGGTGGCCGAAGCCGCCGGCGTCGAGGCGCGCGGACGCGACGTCGTCGCCGCGCTGCGCGGCCGCGTCGCCGCCGTCGCCGAGCGGGCGGCGCAGGTGCAGCCCTCCCCCTCCGTCGGCCTGCTCGAGTGGATCGATCCGCCCTTCAGCTCGGGGCACTGGACACCCGAGCTGATTGCGCTCGCCGGCGGCCGGCCGCTCCTGGGCACCGCCGGGACGCGCTCGCGCACGCTCGCCTGGGGCGACGTCCGTGCCGCCGATCCGGACGTGCTGCTGATCGCGTGCTGCGGCTTCGACGTCGCCCGCACCCGCCGGGATCTGCCGATCCTGGCGCGGCAGCCCGGCTTCGCGGCGCTGACCGCCGTGCGCGCCGGCCGCGTCTACGTCACCGACGGGAACGCCTACTTCAGCCGGCCCGGCCCCCGCCTGGTCGACAGCCTCGAGATCCTGGCGCACGCGATCGCACCGCACGTGCATCCGCTGCCGGCGGGTCTGCCCGCTGCCGAAACAGCTCTTGCCGCACGGACGGCGTAGCGGCGAGCCTGTCTGAGACTTCGGCTCGGAACTTCCAACGACCAAGTCCCAACTCCCAAGGCACTCCTAATGCCCAACTTCCAACCCTGCCGGAACGCTGTCGGCCCTTGGGAGTTGGAAGTTGGATGCCTTGGTTGTTGGAAATTGGTCCTTGGGAGTTCCGAAGGCTCACGCCTTCGGCGTCCGCGGCGTCTTGTAGTAGATGACGTAGTAGGTCGCCGGCGTCGCGCTGACGTTGCGCAGGCCGGTGACCGCGCCGGCGGCGAAGAAGAGGATCGAGCCGGGCCCGGCCGTCTGCGTCGTCCCGTCGAGGGACACCTCGACCTCGCCCTCCTTCACGATCAACACCTCTTCCTGCAGGTGCCGCACCGGCGGGCCGCTGACCTTTCCGGGCGCCAGGGTGGTGACGTGGACGTGGAGCAGGTCGACGGTTTCGGTCGGTCCATCGAGCACCGCGCGGCGCTCGCCGTTCGGGATGGGCACGGCCTTCAGCGACGCCCAGTCGAAGACCTTGGAGGCGAGCGGTGCGGCGGCGCGGGCGGCGCCGACGATCCGGGCGCGGTGGGCCTCGGCGCGGGAGCGGCCGGCGCGGGCGGCGGCTCCTCGCCCGCCGTCGCGCCGCCCGAGCGGGCCTCGAACGCGGCCAGCAGCACGTCGTCCGCGCCGTACAGCTGCAGACGCGGACCGGCGAGCCGCCACCGCACGGCGCCCTTCAACGCCGCGGCGAACTTCGCCGTCAGGCTCTCGGCTCCCGGGCAGGCCATCCGCGTCGCGATCAGCTCGTCGAACGTGATCGTGGCGCCGGCCATCGTGTAGGGCGCGCGGATGCGGTTGCAGCCGTCGCTGCCGCTGACGTGTCCGCCGGCGACGAACTGCAGCGACGGCTGGCGCTCGGCGGGCGTCAGCGGCACCGGCACGCCGCCCAGCTCGATGACCACCCAGGTGGTCTCCAGCAGCGGCGGCGACGCCGGCGCCTCCGTCTGGGCCGCGGCGCCGACCGCGGCCGCGAGCAGGGCCACGAGGGCCAGCATCGGGAATCGCACGGCCCTCATCGGCGCATCTAGACGTCACACAGCGTGACGGCTTCGCCGAGCGACGTCATCGGATCGCGCTTGGGGATGAACTCGTGCGCGAAGTAGCCCTTGTAGCCGGTGGCGATGATCGCCTCGGTCACCGCCGGCCAGTTCAGCTCCTGCGTCGCGTCGAGCTCGTTGCGGCCGGGCACACCGCCGGTGTGGTAGTGGCCGATCGCGTCCTTGTACTTGTTGATCGTCGCGATGACATCGCCCTCCATGATCTGCATGTGGTAGATGTCGTAGAGCAGCTTGATGTTCGGTGAGTTGACGGCGCGGATGATCTCGGCGCCGTAGGGCGTCTTGTCGCCGATGTAGTCCGGGTGATTGACCTTGCTGTTCAGCAGCTCGACGATCACGTTGACGCCGTTCTCCTCGGCGATCGGCTTGATCTGCTGCAGGCAGGCAATCGAGTTCTTGATGCCTTCGGCGTCGGCCATGCCGTTGCGCTTGCCGAAGAAGCAGATCGCGCTCGGGATGCCGGCCGCCTTCAGCTTCGGCAGGCCGGTCTTCATGGCGGTGATCAGCAGCTCGTGGTGCTTGGGGTCGTTGAGCCCCTCGTTGATGCCGCCGGCGCCGACGTAGGCCAGCGAGCACTGCAGGCCGGCGGCCTTGGCCTGCGTCCACTGTTCCTCGTTGAGCAGGTCGACAGCGGTCAGGCCGCGATCGATGACGCCCTTGAAGAAGTCGGGCAGCGCCATGCCGCGGTAGCACCATTGGCACACCGACTGGGTGATGCGCTTCTTGGTCGGCTTGCGGATCGGCGTGGCGCCGGGCATCTGCTGCGCGGCCGCCTCGCCTGCGGCCGCCTGACTGGCGATCAGCGTGGCCGTGACGGCCGTGAGCCCCACGGCGGTGAGTGCGTCGCGTCTGGTGAATTCCATCGTTCTCGCTCCTGTCGCGGGCGGTTTGCCGCCGGCAGCACGCGCTACCAGCTGTGCAACGTCCCGTCCAACTTGCGGTTCACGGGCAGATATGCCGGGTCGTAAGGATACTGCGCGGCCAGCGTCTCGTCGATGTCGACGCCGAGGCCCGGGCCCTCGCCCGGGTGCATGAAGCCGTCCTGGTAGGTGTACTGGTGCGGGAACACGCGGTCCACCTCGGCCCCGTGCGGCATGTGTTCCTGGATGCCGAAGTTGTGCACGCTCAAGCCGAAATGCAGCGCCGCCGCCATGCACACCGGGCTCAGATCGGTGGCGCCGTGACAGCCGGTGCGGACGTGATACAGCTCGGCCAGGGCGGCGACCTTCCGCAGCTGCGAGATGCCGCCGCCGTGCACCACGGTCATGCGGATGAAGTCGATCAGCTGTTCGGTGATGAGCTGCTGGCAGTCGTAGATCGAGTTGAAGACCTCGCCGACCGCGATCGGGGTCGTGGTGTGCTGCCGGATGACGCGGAAGCCGTCCTGCAGCTCCGCCGGCACCGGATCTTCCATCCACCAGAGGCGGTACGGCTCGAGGCTGCGGCCGACCCGGGCCGCCTCGATCGGCGTCAGCCGGTGATGGACGTCGTGCAGCAGGTGCAGCTCGGGGCCGAACTCGGCCCGGACCCGCTCGAACAGCGTGGGGATGAAGTCGACGTAGGCCTCGGTGCTCCAGGCGTGCTCGGACGGCAGGCCTTTCTCGGCCGGCTCGTAGGGCATGCCGCCCTTGGGCACGCCATAGGTGGAGGCCAGGCCGGGCACGCCGCTCTGGACGCGGATCGCCTTGTAGCCGAGGTCGAGGTGGGCGGCGACGTCCTTGAGCGCGGCCTCGGTGTCCTTGCCGTTGGCGTGCGCGTAGACCAGCACCGCTTCGCGCGAGGCGCCGCCGAGCAGCTCGTAGAGCGGCATGTCGGCGGCCTTGGCCTTGATGTCCCAGAGCGCCGTGTCGACGGCGGCGATGGCCGCCATCGTCACCGGTCCGCGCCGCCAGTAGGCGCCCTTGTAGAGGTATTGCCAGGTGTCCTCGATGCGGCGCGCGTCGCGGCCGATGAGGAGCGGCACCAGGTGGTCGGCGAGATAGCTGGCCACCGACAGCTCGCGGCCGTTCAGGGTGGCGTCGCCGAGGCCGCTGAGGCCGTCCTCGGTCGTCAGCTTCAGGGTGACGAAGTTGCGCCCCGGACAGGTGACGATGACCTTGGCGTCGGTGATGCGCATGCGGCGTCGAACGGTGCGGCGATCAGCGCTGGACGCGGCCGCTGGCGTCGCCGCCGGCCAGGCGATCGACCTCGGCCACCGACACGCGGTTGAAGTCGCCGGGGATCGTCTGCTTCAGCGCGCTGGCCGCGACCGCGAAGCGGAGCGACGCCTCGGGCGTGCGGCCGCTCACCAGGCCGAAGATCAGGCCGCCGGCGAAGCTGTCGCCGCCGCCGATGCGATCGACGAGGCGGACGTCGTAGTGCTGGCTGCGGTGGAAGGCGCCGGTCGCCTTGTCGAACAGCACCGCGCTCCAGCCGTTGTCCGACGCCGAAACGCTCTCGCGCAGGGTGATGGCGATCTGCGAGCAGCCGAACTCCTCGCTGATCTGCCGCGCCGCGGCTTCGTACGCCGCCAGGTTCAACTGGCCGGACGTCACGTCGGTGCCCTCGACGTGGATGCCGAGCACCGACTGCATGTCCTCCTCGTTGGCGATGACGACGTCGACGAGCGACATCAGCGGCCGCATCGCCGCCTGCGCCTGCGTCTCGCTCCAGAGCTTCTTGCGGAAGTTGAGATCGACGCTGGTCCGGACGCCGGCCTTCCGCGCCGCCTCGAGCGCTTCCCGGGTGCAGGCGAGGCCGTTGGCGCCGAGCGCCGGCGTGATGCCCGTGGTGTGGAACCAGCTGGCGCCGGCGAACACCGCCGTCCAGTCCACGGTGCCGGGCGTCATCTCGCTGATCGACGAGCGGGCCCGATCGTAGATGACCATCGAGGCGCGCTGGCTGGCGCCCGCCTCGGCGTAGTAGATGCCGATGCGGTCGCCGCCGCGGACGATGAAGTCGGTGCGGACGCCCTCGGCGCGCAGCGACTCGCACCGCCGCGTCGCCGATGGCGTTCGCCGGCAGGCGCGTCACGTAGCGGCTCTCGAGGCCGAACTGCGCGACGCAGACCCCGACGTTGGCCTCACCGCCGCCGAAGGTGGCGACGAAGGCCGGCGTCTGGAGGAAGCGCTCGAACCCGGGCGGGCTCAGGCGCAGCATGATTTCGCCGAAGGTGACGACGGTGGGCATGATCGGATTCTCGAACCGGAATGTGGCCCTGGTCGCTGGACTAGGCGCGGGCCTTGGCGACCGCCGTGACGACGGTGCGCGCGTTGTCGGCGATGACCTCGAAGCGGCTCTCGGCAATGGCCTTGGGATCGAGCAGCGCGCTGCCGACGCCGACGGCCACCGCGCCGGCCGCGATCCACTCGCCGGCGTTGGTCAGCGAGACGCCGCCGGTCGGCATCATCTTGATCTGCGGCAGCGGCGCCCGGACGTCCTTGAAGAACTGCGGACCGAGCGCGGTCGCCGGGAACACCTTGACCACGTCGGCGCCGGCCTGCCACGCCGTCAGGATCTCGGTCGGCGTGAAGCAGCCGGGCATCGCCGCGACGTCGTAGCGATGGCACATCTCGATGGTGGCCAGGTTGAGCGTCGGCGCGACGATGAAGGTGGCGCCGGCGAGGATCACCTGCCGCGCCGTCTCGGCGTCGAGCACCGTGCCGGCGCCGAGCCGCAACCCGGGCGGCAGGTGCTTGGCCAGCTGCTCGATGAGGCCGACCGCGCCGGGCACGGTCATCGTCACCTCCATCGCGGTGACGCCGCCGGCGATCAGGGCGTCGGCGACGCCTTTCAGCTTGCTCGGATCCTTCATCCGGATGACGGCGACGACGCCGGAGGCGATGACGTCCTGGACGACCTGCAGGCGTGACATGAGGCGGCTGGCTCCGGGCTAATCGATGACGGCCGGCTCGAGGCGCGGCACGAGCAGATGGATGACGGCGAGGCCGACCAGGTAGGCGCACCCCGCGATGATGAACACGCCGACGTAGCTGCCGGTCCGCTGCAGGATCTCGCCGACCACCAGCGTCAGGCACATGCCGCCGATGGCGCCGGCCATGCCGCCGAACCCGACCACCGATCCGACCGCGCGGCGCGGGAACATGTCGGAGACCAGCGTGAACAGGTTGGCCGACCAGCCCTGATGGGCCGCGGCGGCCAGCGACGACCAGCAGCACGGCGGCCCACAGGCTGGTGACCTGTGACGCGAAGACGATCGGGGTCACCGCCACCGCGCAGATCAGCATCGTCACCTTGCGCGCGGCGTTCGCCGTCCAGCCGCGCTTCAGGAAGGACGACGACAACCAGCCGCCGCCGATGCTGCCGACGTCGCAGATCAGGTAGATCGTGACCAGCGGCGCCATCGACTGCTTCAGGTCGAGACCGTAGTTGCGGTTCAGGAAGTCGGGGATCCAGAACAGATAGAGCCACCACACCGGATCGGTCAGGAACTTGCCGAGGGCGAACGCCCAGGCCTGCCGATGGGTCATCAGCTTGAGCCACGCCACCGGCGTCGACTTTCTCCGGCGGGTCGCTCTGGATCAGCGCCAGTTCCTCGGCCGTGACGCTCGGATGGCGGTCGGGCGTGGAATAGCTCACCCACCACCAGGCCAGCCAGAAGAAGCCGAGCACGCCGGTGACGACGAAGGCTTCCTGCCAGCCCCACAACGCGACCATGGGTGGCACGACGAGCGGCGTCAGCAGGGCGCCGATGTTGGTGCCGGAGTTGAAGATGCCGGTGGCGAAGGCCCGCTCCTTGCTCGGGAACCATTCGGCGACGGTCTTGATGGAGGCCGGGAAATTACCGGCCTCGCCGAGGCCCAGGAAGAAGCGCGCCAGGGCGAAGCCGGCGGCGGCGCCGCCCAGCGTGACGAAGGTGACGCCGGTCTTTTCGTCCAGGTTCAGGGTCGGGAACCACAGGCCCGGCATCCAGTCGGCGAAGGCGTGGGCGATCGCCGCCACGCTCCACAAGACGATGGCCAGCGCGAAGCCCAGCTTCGTCCCCAGCTTGTCCATCACCCGCCCGGCCAGCAGCAGGCCGATCGCATAGGCGAGCTGGAAGGTGAAGACGATCGCGGCGTAGTCGCGCTCCGTCCACGCGAACTCGTGTTGCAGGCTCGGCTTGAGGAGCCCGATGACCTGGCGATCGATGTAGTTGATCGTCGTCGCGACGAACAACATCGCGCAGATCATCCAGCGGTAGCGGCCACGGAGCACGTGCTTCCCCCCAGTCCCCTTCAGGGGACTCGCATCCTGGCGACGGTCTCGCGACTGTCGCTACTGGTTCACGCCGCTCGCCAGGAAGCCGCCGTCGACGACGAGCACCTCCCCGTTGACGAAGCTCGCCGAGTCCGAGGCGAGGAAGACGGCCGCGCCGACCAGCTCCTCGAGCTTCCCGTATCGCTGCATCGGCGTCCGCAGCAGCAATTCCTTGCCGCGCTCGGTGCCGTCGAGCAGCGCCGCGTTCAGCGCCGTCCGGAACACCCCGGGCGCGATCGCGTTGACCGTGACGCCGTGCTGCGCCCACTCGACGGCCAGCGACTTGGTCAGCGACGCCACGGCCGCCTTGCTGGCCGCATAGCCGGCCACATGATAGAGCCCCACGAAGCTCGAGAGCGAGGCAATGTTGATGATGCGGCCGTAGCGGCGCGCGATCATCGGCCGGCCGAACACCTGGCAGGCGCGCAGCGTGCCGTGCAGGTTGGTCTCGAGGACGGCGTGCCAGTCCGCTTCGGTGACGTCGATCGTCGGCGACTTGATGGTGCGGCCGGCGCAGTTGATCAGGATGTCGACCGGCGCCAGCTTCGCCGCGACCGCGTCCTGCAGGGCCTGGAGCGAGGCACGGTCCTCGACGTCGGCCGGCTGCCGGATGGTCTGGACGCCGACCGCCTCGATCTCGGCGCTGACCTCGTCGACCAGCTCGGCGCGGCGCCCCGTGGCGACGACGCTGGCGCCGGCCCTGGCCAGGCCGACCGCCAGCGTCCGGCCGATGCCGGAGGTGCCGCCGATGACGACGGCCGTCTTGCCGTCGAGTGCGATGCGTGACATGGCCTGCCGGCAGTCTGGCCGATATCCGCTACGAGCGGTAGGCCTGACGGCCGACGCCCTGGACCGGAATGCCCTGCGCCGTCAGCACCTCGTGCGAGCGCGTACATGCAGCCGGCCGCTTCGTCGATGCGGCGGACGAAGGCGATCGATCCCTCCAGGATCGGCTTCAGCGTGGCCTTGTCCTGGATGCGGGCCTTCGGGTACTCGTGCTCGACCACGAGGTGGGTCTCGGCGACGTCGAGCGCCAGCAGCTCGCGGGCGGCCAGCTGGTGATCCAGCCAGTCGACGCTGCGGTTCTGCAGGTAGGCCAGCGGATCGTGCCGCGCCGTCCCGGGCAGCTCGTGCTCGGCGAGCACGACCTGCTTCTTCCAGGCGTTGAGATGATCCGCGGCGTTGGCCGACGGCTGGCCGTTGACCCAGTCGCCGCGCTCCATCGTCTGGCCGCCGCTCCCCCACGCCGCCCAGCCCTTGGCGTCGGCGACCTGGCCCTTCACGTGGAAGCCGCCGATCAGGAAGTTGTAGCCCTCGTCCTTGAGGTACTGGAACACCGAGCGCGTGTCCTGGTTCATCAGGATGGCGTGCGACGGATCGTAGTGGATGCGGAACTGGTCGCCGACGCCGTGCTTCTCGGCGATGCGGTGCAGCGCGATCCAGGCGCCCGGCGTGTAGGCGATGTTGTTGTGCCAGTTGTCGCCGGTGGTCCAGCCGGGCATCGGGCACTGCTCGACGCGATAGGTCAGCGCCGCGCGCCTTGGCTTCCTTCAGGAGCGGGACGAAGATCGCCTCGAAGTCCTGGAGGTTCTGGTCCATGCTGCGTTCCTGGTTGCGGCCGACGAAGCCGCACACGGCGTTGACGCCGAGCAGCGCCGCGGCGTCGAACACGCGCAGCATGAAGTCGATCTTCTTCTTCCGCACCGCCGGATCGTGGTGCAGCAGGTTGTCGAAGTAGCCGAGGTCGGAGATGCCGACGCCGGTGGCCGACAGCGCCTTCTGGACGCGGGCGGCACGCGTCCTTCGAGAAGACCTGCCGCAGATCGAGCGTGTTGGCGACCGGGTCCAGCATCGCCTCGGGCGGGATGTCGGTCTCGGTGGGGTGCAGCGCCGCCGACACCTGGATGTAGTTGGCGCCGAGCTCCTTGGCGAACTGGAGCCAGTCCTCGATGGCCTGGTCCGGATCCGGGTCGCGGACGTCGCGCGGGGTCAGCTCCTGCAGGGCGGCCGTCAGGACGCCCACCTTCATGAACTTGGGTTCGAACGGCTTGGTCGACATCAGTAGGTCACCTTGGTCCAGACGGACCCCTTCTTCGCGCTCTCCAGCATGGCCTCGATCACGACATTGGCGCGGTAGCCATCCTCGAAGGTGGCGAACGCCGGCGGGTGCGCGTCGCCCGGCTTCTTGCCGGCGGCGATGAACCCGTAGATGTCGCGCATCAGGTTGCTGAAGGCGTCGGCCCACGATTCCTGGTGCCCGCCCGGCAGGTGCGCGTAGCCGCGGACCTCGGCGTCGATCAGTCCCGGATCCTTCTGCAGGATCTCGTTGGCCTTGTCGCGGTGGCCGACCCACAGCTCGTTCTGCACTTCCTGCTTCCACAGGTAGGCGGCTTTCGATCCGCAGATCTCGAGGCGCAGGTCGTTCTTGTGACCGGCGCAGACCTGCCCGACCGAGAACGATCCCTTGGCGCCGTTGTCGAAGCGGATCAGCACCGAGGCGAGATCCTCGACCTTGATGTCGACGAGCTCGACCTTGTCGTCGGCGCCGGCCGCGGCGAACGCCTCGCGCGAGCCGATCGGCTTCTTGCGCGTCTTGATGACGGTGGTGATGTCGGCCAGCACCTCGACGATGCGCAGGCCGCTGACGTGCTGGGCCAGGTCGCACCAGTGCGAGCCGATGTCGCCGAGCGCCGACGAGGCGCCGCTCTTCTCCGGCTCGAGCCGCCACGAGTAGTCGGTGTCCTTGAGCAGCCAGTCCTGCAGGTACTGGCCGTGCACGAAGTGCGGCGTGCCGATGTCGCCGCGCGCGATCGCGTGCCGCGCCTGCTGCACGAGCGGATTGCCGCGGTAGTTGAAGGTGACGGCATGGACGATGCCGGCCTTGGTGGCGAGGTCGAGCAGCGACTTGGCCTCGGCCGCCGTCATCGCCAGCGGCTTGTCCGAGACGACGTGCTTGCCCTTGGCGATCGCCGCCGCGTTGACCGGATAGTGCAGCGCGTTCGGCGTGCAGTTGTGGATGACCTCGACCGCCGGATCGTCGAGCAGCGCCTCGAAGCTCCCGTAGGCCTTCGGGATGTGCATCTCCGCGGCCTTCTTCTTCGCCGAGGCGTCGCTGCTGCCCGCCACCGCCACGACGTCGACGTAGCCGAGCCGCCGCACCGCGTCCACGTGATGCGGACCGATGAAGCCCGCGCCGACCAATCCCATGCCGATTCGTTTCACGCCCGCTTCTCCTCTGTCGTTCGTGGTCCGACGCCTGCCGATACGGCTAGACGTTGCCCTTCTGCATTTCGTCCTTCAGGTAGTCCATCGCGCGCCAGCACTGCGCCAGGATCATCCAGGTCGGGTTCTGGCACGACCCCGACACGAACGTGCTGCCGTCGACGACGAACAGGTTCCTGACATCGTGCGCCTGGCCGAAGCTGTTGGTCACCGACGCTTTCGGATCGTGCCCCATGCGGGCGGTGCCCATCTCGTGGATCGACCAGCCCTCGGTCAGGATGTCCTTGGTGACCTTGACCTCTTCGGCGCCGGCGGCGCGGAGCATCTCCTCCGCCGTCTCCGCCATGTCCGCGGCCATCGCCAGCTCGTTCTCGCCGAATTTGTAGTCGAAGCGCAGCACCGGGATGCCCCAGGCGTCCTTGACCGTCGGGTCGAGCTCGACGCGGTTCTCACGCCGCGCCAGGACCTCGCCGAACGCCGAGATCGAGATCGGCGTCGGGTGCAGGTCGCGCACCTGCTTCTTGAAGCCGGCGCCGAAGCCCGGCGTGGCGTGCGCGTGATCCGGATACTCGGCGCTGCCGCCGCGCCCCTGGAACCCGTAGCCGCGCAGGAAGCCCTTGTGGCGCTCGGCGACGTTGCGGAAGCGCGCGATGTAGACCCCGACCGGCCGCCCGTCGTCGTTGGTCGGCGTCGTGCCCTTCTGCGCCGGCATGTAGCCGGTCGCGCGCGGGCCCATGATGTGCTCATGGAAATAGCGGCCGACGACGTCGGACGTGTTGGCCAGGCCGTTCGGGTACTGCTCCGATTTCGACAGCAGCAGGAGCCGCGTCGATTCCAGCGTCGAGGCCGCCAGGATGACGACCTTGGCGGTGAAGTTCAGGCTCTCCTTCGTCACGCTGTCGATGACGCGCACGCCGGACGCCTTGCCGCTGTTCCTGTCGACCAGCACTTCGGCGACGGTCGAGTTGGGGCGGACCGTCAGGTTGCCGGTGTCCCGCGCCGGAAAGATCAGCGCCGTCGGCGAATGCATCGGCGCCTGCAGATCGCAACCCCGCCCGCAGCGGCCACGGCCGGCGCAGCGGGCGCGGTACTTGTTGGCGACGCCGTCGGTGGTGACGCCGGCCCGGCCCGGGATCAGGTGCCGCCCCATCTTGGCGATGGCGTGCTTCAACGTCAGCTCGCCGCACGTCAGCTTGATGCCGCGCTGGTAGATCCCGTCCGGCAGCTGCGGCAGGTTCTCGGTCGTGCCCGACATGCCGAGCAGGCGATCGACGCGGTCGTAGTACGGCGAGATGTCGGCGTAGGAGAACGGCCAGTCCTCGCCGAAGCCGTCGAACGACTTGGCCTTGAGATCCTGCTCCGAAAAGCGCAGCGAGACGCGGCCCCACAGGTTGGTCTTGCCGCCGAGGACGCGGGCCCGCACCCAGGCGTAGGGCGTGCCGGTCACCGGGTGCTGCTTCTCGTCGGCGATCCAGTTGCGGGTGAAGTGATTGCCCGAGTAGGCCATCACCTTCTTGAACGCGGCCAGTTGTGGGACCGTGCCGTAGGGCCGGTCGAGCATCTTGTACTCGGCGGCGTCGAGGGCGTGCTCGTCGACCGGGAGACGGCCGCGGCGCGCGCTTTGGTACGGCCACTCCATCGTCCGGTATTCCTTGCTCGGGTCGAGCATGCGCCCGGCCTCGAGCATCAGCACCTTGACCCCGGCCGTGGCGAGCTGGAAGGCGGCCATGCCGCCGGCGGCGCCGGAGCCGACGACGATGACGTCCCAGGCTTGCGAACCGGGCGTGATCGCCGCGGCCTGCCGGCTCGATGCCGCCACCTGCTCGGCGTCGACGACCGCCGGATCTGCGTATTGCTGCATCGGGCTGGCTCGCGGCGTCAGCGCTTGACCGGCGGCGCAGTGCAGCCGACGAACTCGCCGAGGAATTGATTGCCCTGGTAGCGGAGATCCTTGTGGATGCCGATCTCCGACGTGTAGTAGCCGCGGATGGTCCAGTCCTTGGCGGCGACGAAGAACGTCTCGACCGGCGTCTGCGGCGCCGCCTCGTTCTTCGCCATCTCGGTCACGATCGCGATGCGCCGGACCGGCGTGAGGCGTGCGAACGGCGCCGTGAACCGGGCCTGCGCCAGGGCGCCGACCGCGGCGAGCCCGTCGCGCCAGACGGCCTTGATCTCCGCCGACGATTCGCTCAGGAGCAGATCGATGTAGTCGGCGACGCGGGCCGCGTGGGCGCCGGGCGAATGCGCATCGGCCGGAATGATCGTCTCGGCCAGGGCGTCCGCCACGGCGTACTCGGCGGCCGTGAGCACTTTCAGGCGCGGCGCGGCGCCGGTGCGGGCCGTCTGGAGGAAGGCGGTAGTGCCGGCATCGGACAGCACCGGCGCCACGGCCAGGGCGCCGGCGGCCAGGCCGAGCGACTTCAGGGCCTGGCGGCGGCCGGGATTGTCGACCGGGCTGGTCGCGCCGTGTTCGCTCTCCGCCATCGCCATCCCCTACGTTACGCTCCGGACCGCGGCGGTGTGACGTCCACCGGCTGGCCGCTGCGCGACGACGCGTAGATCGCCTCGATCAGCGCCACGCTGCGCCGGCCCTCGCGGCCGTCCACCCGCGGCGGGCGTCCGACGTCGAGCGCCGAGACGAAATCCTCGAACACGCGCCGGTGCGCGCTGGCGTCGGCCACGACGTGCGTCCTGGCGGCGAGACCGGGTGCGGCCGGCTCGACCGCCGCCGCGCCGCCGGCGGCGCCCTCGAGCGCCGGCTCGCGCAGATCCCACTTCACGACGCGCGCCTGCTCGATCACGACCGTGCCGAGCGTGCCGGTGATCGACACCTGCCGATCGTAGCCGGGCCACGCCGCGGTCGTCGCTTCGAGCGTCGCGACCGCCCCGCTCTCGAACTCGAGCACGGCGACCGCCGTGTCCTCCACCTCGATCGCGTGCAGCGCAGCGAGCGTCCGCGCGTAGACCCGCCGGACGTCGCCCAGCAGCCACAGCAGGAGATCGACGGTGTGGATGCCCTGGTTCATCAGCGCGCCGCCGCCGTCGAGCGCCCAGGTGCCCCGCCACAGCGATTGGGCGTAGTACTCGGGTGGACGATACCACTTCACTCGGGCGTCAGCCAGAATCGGACGGCCGAGGCGGCCGGCGACGAGGGCGTCCTTGACGTCCATCAGTGCCGGCGTCGATCGATCCTGGAAGAACACGCCCAGGGTGACGCCGGCGCGGTGGACGACGTCGAGCATCCGATCGATCCGCGCCGTCGTGACGTCGAGCGGCTTCTCGCAGAGGACGTGGAGTCCGTGCGCGGCCGCCGCTTCGATGTCGTCGGCGTGGACACCGGACGGCGTGCCGATGGCGACGATGTCCAGCGGCCGGTGCCGGAGGAACGCCTGGACGTCGGTGAAGGGCGCCGCGCCATGGGCGGCGGCGAGGGCCGAGACGCGCGCCGCGTCGCGCCCGCAGACGGCGGCCACGCGCAGGTCCGGCACCGCCGCGGCGGCGCGCGCATGTGTGTCGGAGATGCTCCCTCCGCCCAGAATCCCGACGTGGCGGATCACGTCACTGGGGCGGGCGGGGGCCGGCCGGCGCCGGGGCGGCCGGGACGGGCTCGGCGGGCGGGCCCGGCTGCGGGGTCATCGGGCCCTGCGTCGTGCCCTTGAAGGCCGCGGCGATCCGCAGGTGCTCGCTCATCGCGGCCTGGGCCGCGTCGCCGTCGTGGTCGCGCAGGGCCTGGTAGATCGCCCGGTGCATCTCGGCGGCCTCGCGCAGGTCGCGGACGGCGCCGACGTTGGCCTTGCGCTGTTCGTAGAACATCGCCGAGACCATCTCGATCAGCGACGCCAGGATCGGGTTGTGCGAGGCGTGGGCGATGGCGCGGTGGAACGTGATGTCGTGGACGAGGAAGGTCAGCGGCTGATCGAGCGAGGCGAACATGCCGGCCATCTCCTCGGCGATGGCCGCGAGGTCCTGCCCGGTGGCGCGCTCGGCGGCCAGGCGCACGGCGCCGACCTCCAGCACGCGACGCGACTCGAACATCTCTTCCTTGGTGAAGCCGTGCAGCGCCGCCATGAAGCTGAGCGGCCCGGTCGCGAGCGTCGGCGGACCGTCCGTGATGAACGTACCGGCGCCATGGCGGGCCTGGACGACGCCCATCGCCGACAGCGCCTGCAGTCCGGCCCGCACCGACGGGCGGCTGACGCCGATCTGCACGGCCAGCTCGCGCTCGGGCGGCAGGCGGTCGCCGGGACGCAGTTCCCCCTTCTCGATCAGCGCCCGCACGTGGGCGACGACGTGCTCGGTGGTGACGCGGTCGGGCGGACGGACCACATCCTCGGAGGGTGCCCCGGCGTCGGGCGCGCCAGGGTCGACTGCTTTCGTCAGCTTGGCCATCGGGCGGTGTGTGGTGCAGTGTACCGGAAACAGTATTATCGCGACCATGAACTTTGTGGGTATCGACGTCGGGACGGGCGGCACGCGAGCGCTGGTCATCGACGAAACCGGCCGGATCGCCGGGTCGGCGACCGCGGAGCACGTGCCGTTCGCGACGCCGCGACCGGGCTGGGCCGAGCAGGATCCCGACGACTGGTGGCGCGCGACGGGCGAAGCCGTCCGCGGCGCCCTCGACCGACGCCGGCATCGATGGCAGCGGCGTGGCCGCGCGTCGGTTTCTCCGGCCAGATGCATGGATCGACACTGCTGGACGCGCAGCGATCGGGTCGTCCGCCCCGCCCTGCTCTGGTGCGACCAGCGCACGGGCGCCGAGTGCGACGTCATCACGTCGACGGTCGGCGCGGCCCGCCTGATCGAACTGACGCTCAACCCGGCCCTGACCGGCTTCACGCTGCCCAAGCTCCTGTGGGTGCGGCGCCACGAACCGGACCTGTGGGCGCGGGTCCGATCGGTGCTGCTGCCCAAGGACTACGTGCGCTTCCGGCTGACCGGCGATCGCGCCACCGACGTCGCCGACGCCTCCGGCACGCTGCTCTTCGACGTCGCCAACCGGCGCTGGTCGACCGAAGTCGCCGGCGTGCTCGACATCGACCTGACGCTGCTGCCGCGCGCCTTCGAATCACCCGAGATCACCGGGACCGTCAACGCCGCCGGCGCCGCCGCGACCGGCCTGCGCGCCGGAACGCCGGTCGTCGCCGGTGGTGGCGATCAAGCCGCCGGCGCCGTCGGCATAGGGATCGTCGAGGCGGGGCTGGTCAGCGCCACGATCGGCACGTCGGGCGTCGTGTTCGCCGCGACCAGCAAGCCGGCCCGCGATCCGAAGGGCCGCGTCCACACCTTCTGCCACGCCGTCCCGGGCATGTGGCACGTCATGGGCGTGACGCAAGGAGCCGGGCTCTCCCTGCGCTGGCTGCGCGACATGGTCGGCGGCGGCCTCTCCTACGATCAGCTGTGCGAGGCCGCGGCGGGTGTCCCGCCGGGTTGCGACGGCGCGCGCTGGACGCCTTACCTCATGGGCGAACGCACCCCGCACCTCGATCCGGACGCCCGCGCCGCGCTGGCCGGCCTGACGGCCAGCCACACGCGTGGCCACCTGGTCCGCGCCGTGCTCGAAGGCGTGACCTTCAGCCTGCAGGATTCGTTCGCCATCTTCGCCGAGATGGGCGTGCCGGTGACCGGCGTCCGGCTCGGCGGCGGCGGCGCCAAGTCGCCGCTCTGGCGACAGATCCAGGCCGACGTCTACGGCCACACCGCGGAGATCGTGGCCGCCGAGGAGGGCGCCGCCTACGGAGCGGCGATCCTCGCCGGCGTCGGCGCCGGCGCGTGGCCCTCGGTGACTGGCGCCTGCCAGGCGATCGTCACGGTCGCCAACCGGGTCCCGCCGCGGCCCGACGCGGTGGCGGCGCTGCGCGCGGTCTACGCCGACTGGCGGCGCATCTATCCCGCCTTGAAGGGCATCGGCGCAACGGATCCCGCCGCCGCTACGTAGAAAGGGACGAGGAGTTCATCGCAATGTCCAATCGTGTTCGTTCGTTTCTGGCCGCCGCGGCCGTCACTGCCGTCGCCGCCTCCAGCCTGACCGTCATGGCACATTCCGCCGCCCCGGCGTCCTTCTACGACATCGAAACCAAGGCCCTCGACGGCAAGCCCGCCAACCTCGCCCAGTACAAGGGCAAGGTCGCGGTCGTGGTCAACGTCGCCAGCAAGTGCGGCTACACGCCGCAGTACGCCGGCCTCGAGAAGCTCTATCGCGAACTGCACGCCCAAGGGCGTGGTCGTCCTCGGCTTCCCGAGCAACGACTTCGGCGGCCAGGAGCCCGGCACCGCCGAGGAGATCGCCACCTTCTGCAAGACCAAATACGACGTCAGCTTCCCGCTGTTCGAGAAGGCCGTGACCAAGGCCGGGCCGACGCAGTCGCCGGTCTACCAGTTCCTGGGCGCCACGGGCAACCTGCCGGGCTGGAACTTCTCGAAGTACGTCATCGACAAGAAGGGCAACGTCGTGGCGTTCTTCCCCAGCAAGGTGACGCCGGACAGCCCCGAGATGAAGGCGGCCATCGACAAGGCGCTGGCCGAGTAGCGCATCGCCGGCGCCTCGGCTCTCCCGTCGCCGACGCGGACGTGGCATCCCCGCGTCCGCGTTTCTGTGTACAGGGAACGGGGGCGAAGGGGACGCAGTAATCAATAATCATCACAGAGGAACGGAGACGGCTTCGCCCACCGGGTCGCGTGCCGCCGAACCACCCAACTCCGTTCCTCCGTCGCTCCCGTGCGCCTCCGCGCCTCTGTGTTGATCCCTTCTCCGTTCCCTCCGCCTCCCTCCGTTCCCTCCGTTCCTCCGGTCCCTGCCTGATTGACGCGGACGGGCGCTGCTGGAATGATGATGGGTCTCGTTCGACCGTCGAACTTCACCACAACCGTACAGGCTTGGCGCCCCGCGCCGCTTCACGAGCAGCAATGAGCTACCAACCGACTCCTGCAGACAAGTTCTCCTTCGGCCTCTGGACCGTCGCCAATCGCGGCCGCGATCCGTTCGGTGAGCCGGTCCGCGACGTCCTCTCGCCCGTCGACGCGGTGAAGCTGCTGGGCAGCATCGGCGCCTGGGGCGTCAACCTGCACGACAACGACCTCGTGCCGATCGACGCGACGGCGAGCGAGCGCGACGCGATCGTCAAGGACTTCAAGCAGGCGCTCGGCGACCACAAGGTGGTCGTGCCGATGGCGACGGTCAGCCTGTTCACCGATCCGATCTTCAAGGACGGCGCCTTCACCGCCAACGATCCGAAGGTGCGCCGCTACGCCGTGCAGAAGACGATGAGCGCGATGGACCTCGGCGCCGAGCTCGGCGCCAAGATCTTCGTGCTGTGGGGCGGGCGCGAAGGCACCGAGACCGACGCCTGCCGCCGCGCCGACGACGCCGTCAAGCGCCTGCGCGACGCCATCGACTGGCTGTGCGAGTACTCGCTCGACAAGGGCTACGGCTACAAGTTCGCCATGGAAGCCAAGCCGAACGAGCCGCGCGGCGACATCTACATGGCGACGACCGGCAACTACCTCGGGCTGATCCCGACGCTGGCGCATCCCGAGATGGTCGGCGTGAACCCGGAGGTCGCGCACGAGACGATGGCCGGCCTGAACTTCACCCACGCCGTCGCCCAGGCGCACGAAGCCGGCAAGCTGTTCCACATCGACCTGAACGACCAGAATCCCGGCCGCTACGATCAGGACTTCCGCTTCGGCGCCGCCAACCCGCGCAACGCGTTCTTCCTCGTCAAGTTCCTCGAGGACGTCGGCTACGACGGTCCGAAGCACTTCGACGCGCACGCGTATCGCACCGAGGACTACGACGGTGTGAAGCAGTTCGCCATCGGCTGCATGCGCACCTACCTGATCCTCAAGGAGAAGGCGGCGCGCTTCAACGCCGACGCCGACATCCAGGGCATCCTCGGCAAGCTCGGAAGCGACAAGCCCGGCGCCGGAAGGTATTCGAAGAGCGCGGCCCAGTCACTCGCCGCGGAGTCGTTCGACCGCCAGGCGATCGCCGGCCGCGGCCTCGACTACGAGCGCCTCGATCAGCTGACGACGGAGATTCTCCTGGGCGTCAGATAGGCCGCTCGGGCAGCCCGCGTGCGGCGTCGCGACGCGCCGGGCGTCGGCCGAGTCGCCGCCACACGCGTGTTACGCGCGCCATCGGCCGAGGCCTGGCATCCCCACGCCTCGGCCTGCGTGCGCCGCGGAGCCTCGTCGATCGTCATTGGCACTGCGTGTCGGCGACGAAGGCGCGGGCGCTGTCGACACCGCGTGTCACGGCATCGGCTATCGTGCTGCGCGAGGCGCCAGCACGGCGGCGCGTACAAAAAATCGTCCGGGACAATGCCAAGGACCGCCGCCCCCTTGTAAACAGCGGCCCCTGGTTGCATTCCCCCGGACTTACCTGCTGATAACGTCAGGCTCCGTCATTTCGAACAGCGTGGACAAAGAAATTTTGCAGCCGAGCTGGGGCGACAATCTGTTCGTGCTAATAGAACGGACAGGAAGCAATTAGAACAGCCGCACGCCAACACCACCGCTAACGGTAATGTAAGTGCGGCGCTCGTCATCCACGTCGACACCGCCGGTGCGCGACACGAGCCGGGCGTCGGCCCGCACGACCAGCCGCTGCCGGAGCCCACGCGGACGCGCCGCGGTCGAGCGCCACTTGACGCCGGCGCCCGCATAGAACGTCCGCCCGGTTTCAATGAGGACGCGGTCCTCGTGCAGCTGGCGCAGATAGCCGGCGCCGCCGTCGACGAAGGGAACCACGTTCCCAGCCGGTGTGCGCACGGTCGGCAGTTCGACGAGCGCGCCGCCTTCGATCGCAATCTGCCGCAGCGTCGAGGACACCGTGATCGCCGGCGCCTGTTCGATGTCGCCGCTGATGCGCGCCTCGACGGTGTTGACGCCGAGGCCACCTGTCGCTTCCGCGTAGACGCCGCGAAAGAGGCGCCAGCCGAGACGCACCTCCGCGCCCGGGCCGGAGCGGACCGCGACGTCGGTGTCGAACAGGGTGACGTCGGCGCCGGTCGGCGCCTGCGGGCCGGTGAGCGCAGGCGCGGCGCTGGCCGAGGTCGTAGCCCTGCCACCAGGCGCCGCTCGCCGTGATCTCGAGGCGCGGCTGCGCCGCCGCCGGTCGCGGCGCCGCCAGGATGGCCGCACCGGTCAGCGCGGCTCCGATGGCGCGCAGCACGACACGCGCGGCCGCGCTCATCGGGCCCGCACCGTGATGTCGACGTCGACGGCCACGCCGCCGCGCGGCGCCACCGCGACTTTCGGATAGTAGGTGACGCCGAAGTCGGCGTCGACGCGGCGCGTGTCCTCGAAGAACCCCTCGACGTCGCCGTCGTCGAGCGGCTCGACGCGGACGATGTAGGTGCCGGGCTCGAGCCCGTTGATCACGTACTCGCCCTCGTCGGTGGTCGCGTAGCCGCCGACGATCTGGCCGCTGCGCAGGCCGTAGGCGACGACGTGCGCCCCGAAGACGCCGCCACCGTCCTTCCGCACCCGGCCGGAGAGCCCGCCGAGCCGCGCCCCGCCGGTGGTCGGCCGGTAGAGATCGCTGACGCCGGCGATGTCGTCGCTGCGCAGCGTGCGGCCTTCGACGCTCCCGCGCGGGAACGCGATCGGGAACAGCACCGAGCCCGAGGCGATCAGCCGGCGGCCGGCGCCGGACACCTCGGTTTCTCCGATCGCCGAGTGGCCGAGCCCGAGCACGTGGCCGATCTCGTGCAGCGCCACGGCCTGGAGGTCGAAGCCGGCCGTCGACCCGTTCTCGGCCACCGACCACGGCTGCGCGGCGTTGAACTGGACGTCGGCCTCGACGATGGCGCCGCTGACGATGTCGATCGTGTAGGTCGTGACCGCCAGGGTGCGCTCGAGATCGCCGCGGCGCTCGAAGCCGATGACGTTGCTGGCGTCGTCGTCGCTCGGCCGGCCCGAGGTGAAGCCCTGCCGGGTGAATTGGACGGTCGCGGACGGCACCGCCTCCCACGTCTGGGCGGCGCGCTGCAGCGCCTGATCGAAGGCGGCGGCGCTGATGCCGTCGGCCAGCTCGGCGTCGCTGACGCGATACGGTATCGGCCCAGGCCAGCGCAGCACCATGTTGGCGCCGTTGATCGAGAGCCCGAAGCGCATGTAGGCGGCGCCCGGCGCCGTGGCCAGGGCGACGATCGCCGCGGTGACGAACAGGGCCCGCTTCACCGGCGGCCCCGCACCTGGGCGAGGACGACCTGGGCGATGCGCGACTCGATCCGCGCCAGCGGCTGCGGCCCGCGATCGGTGGCGCCGCGGACGATCGGGCCGTCGGTGCCGGCCACGACCGGCGCGCACCACCACCCGCTGCCCCGTCGCGGCGTCGACGCGGACGCGCAGGAAGCCTTGCGACAGCCCGACCAGCTGCGGCACGCCAGTCGGCGACGCCCGCAGGAACAGCACGACTTCCTCGCCCTCGGCGACGTCGGGAACACCCGGGACGACTGTCCGGTAGCGACCGTAGGTGCCGCCCGGCAGCACGACGAACACGGTCCCCTCCGGGCTGCCCTTCAAGGGCCGGAGGACGTCCAGCGAGACGACGCGCTCGACGCGGCGCGTGCCGGACGCCTGGCGCGTGTCGACGCGGGCGACGCGGGCGTGGATGATGAGCTCGGCTTCGACAGCCAGCTCGTCGAGCGTGGCGGGCACGACGACGGATGCGGCCAGCGTGGACGGCAGGGCCAGAACCAGCGCGAGGCCGGCGACGCACATGCGCCGGCAGGATCGGCGCCTCCAGGAAGCGAGCATGGCTCACTCTAGCAGCGCCGGGCACGTCTCGCGCGCGACGCCGCGGCGACGTCCCTCACCGCACGGGTCGGCTCACTCCTGGGCAGTGGCCACTTGCATCGGCCCGATGCCGGTCACGCTCCACCGGACCGCCAGCGAGAACGCGACGAGGAGCAGGACCACCAGGCACGCGGCGACGACGGCGCTCGCCGGCACGCCGGTCGGATCGGTGGTCTCGATGCGGGTCTGCAGGTCGCGCGGGAGTGCCCATGCCATGGCAGAGGCACAGTGCAACAGTCTTGCCCGATCGGCCGAGGGCGGTTCGGCGTCGAATCTCAGCCCCTCGGCGTCACCGTGGCCCGCGCTCGCCGGGGCGTGTGCAGCCGGATGCCGAGATGTGGTGGACGGACGGCGTCACGACGGCGTCAGCCGCGGTGCCGACGTCGGGAGATCGGCGGCGTCAGGCCACCGGCGGACGCCGATGCTGGTGCGCCAGCCGCAAGATGGCCTCGGCAGCGCGACCGCTCGCCCCGCCGCCCCCCAGACGTCGCTTCACCTCGCGCCATTCCGCGCTCATCGCCTCGGCCGCGTCCGGGTCGTTGAACAACCGGGCCACTTCGTCGGCGACGCGGGCCGGCGAGAAGAAGTCCTGGATCAGCTCGGCCGCGACCTTCTTGCCGGCAATCAGGTTGGCCATGCCGAAGGTATCGACCTTCACGAAGCGGCGGCCGAGCGCATAGCTCAGCCCGATACGCGGTAGACGATGACCATCGGCTTCTCGTGCAGGGCCGTCTGCACCGTCGCGGTACCGGAGGCCGTCAGCACGACGTCGGAGGCCGAGAGCACGTCGTCGGCCCGACCGTCGAGCACGGCAATCGGCACGCGGCCGCCAGCCCGCGCCGCCGCGAGCGGCGCGAACAGCGCGTCGTCCAGGTTCGGGGCCCGCGCCACCAGCGCCTGGATGCCGGGCACGCGCTCGGCCAGAAGCGGCAGCGCCGTGACCAGGTCCGGCAGGATCTTGTGGACTTCGTTGTGGCGGCTGCCCGGCAGCACCGCAAGCACCGGCAGGTCGGGATCGAGCCCGGCGCCACGCAGCACCGCGACGCGATCCGCCGGCGGCGGAATCAGATCGATGAGCGGGTGGCCGACGAAGGCGACGGGCACCCCGGCCTTCTCGTAGAGCTCCGGCTCGAACGGGAAGATGGGGAGCACCAGGGAGACGAAGCGGCGCATCGTGGCCATCCGCCCCTCGCGCCACGCCCACAGCTGCGGCGCCACGTAATACGCGACCGGCACGCCGGCGGCATTGAGCGAGGACCCGAGCCGGAAGTTGAAATCGGGAAAGTCGATCGGCACGAAGACGTCGGGCGGGTTCCGGCGTGCTTCGGCCACCAGCCGGCGATACAGCCGATAGGTGCGCGGCAGCTGTTTCACCACCTCGGCCAACCCGGTCACGCTGTAGTGGCGATAGTCCTCGTAGAGCGTCGCGCCCGCAGCCGCGAGGCGGGGCCCGCCGAAGCCGACGATCTCGACGTCGGGCTCGCGGCGCCGCAGTTCCTCGGCGAGCGCGGCCGCATAGAGGTCGCCGCTGGCTTCGCCGCAGGAGATGAAGACGCGCGTCATCGCGCCGGCGGCGACGTCCCGGGCGCGGCCTGCGACGCTCGCACCCGCTTCAGGTTCACCGCGGCGAGATCGAGCTCGTCCAGCTTGACCAGCTCGTAGTTGTCGAAGCCGGCCTTCTTCAGCTCGGGGAGGAACTTCGCGGCGTCGCCGACCAGGACGATGGCCAGCCGGCCCGGGCCGCAGGTACGTGCGCGCCACCCGCTGGATGTCCTGGGTGGTGACGCCGTAGACCTGCTCGGGGGTATTCGGGCAGGTCCTTCAGCTCGAGGCCGTAGAAGGTGGCGTTCAGCACCTTGAGGGCGATGGCGTCGGGCGTCTCGATGGTCAGCGCGAAGTTGCCGGCGAGGAACGCCTGCGCCGAGTCGAGCTCGCGCTCGGCCACGGCTTCCTGCTGCAGGCGGATGAACTCGTCGACCGTCAGCCGCAGCGCCTCGACGGTGGTCTCGGTGCGCGTGTCCGTGTCGGCGACGATGGCTCCGGACTTCTGGAAGGCGTCCATGTCGGCTGACGCGCCGTAGGTGAGGCCGCGATCCGAGCGCAGCACGCCCTGCAGCCGGTTGCCGCCCTCGCCACCGAGGATCTTCACCGCCAGGTTGAGCGGGAGGTAGTCCGGGTGGTTGCGCCGGATCGCGATCTGGCCGACGCGGATCTCGGTCTGCACCGCCCCCGGCCGATCGACGACGACGATCCGGCGTGTCGCGTCGGGCGGTTCGGCCGCGGTCGAGGCCGGCACCGTGCCGCGCGGCCAGTCGCCGAAGGCCTTCTCCACCGCCGCGGCGGCGGCGTCGATGCCGACGTCGCCGACGATGGCGATGAGCGTGTTGTTGGGGTGGTACCACTGCTGGTGGAACGCGACCAGGTCATCGCGCCGGAGGGCGGCCACCGACGCGGGCGTGCCGTTGCCCGGCTTGCCGTAGGGATGGAAGCCGAAGATCAGGCGCTCGACGACGGCGCCGGCCACGTAGTCCGGATCCTGGTAGCTGACCTTCAAGGCCGACAGCAGCTGCTCGCGCTGCCGCTCGAGCTCCTCGGCCGCGAAGGCCGGCCGGCGGATGACGTCGGCGAGCAGCTGCAGGCCTTCGTCCAGCTTGCTCTGCAGCAGGATCGTGTTGGCGAACGACAGGTCGGTGCCGGCGCCGGTGCCGAGCCCGCCGCCCATGAAATCGATGGTGTCGGCGATCTCCGACCGCGCTGCGCGTCGTCGTGCCCTGATCGAGGAGCGTCGCCACCATCTCGGCGACTCCGGGCTTGTCGGACGGATCCTGCGCCGAGCCCGCCCGCACCAGCATCCGCACGCTGACGACCGGCTGCTCGCTCTGGCGCACCACGACGAGCTGCAGGCCGTTGGCCAGTGTCCGCAGCTCGTAGGCCGGGAACGTGACCGGACGCGGCTCGAGCGCGCGACGGCGGCCGTTCCGACGGCCAGCCGGCCTGCTGCGCGCAGACCACCGCCGGCGCCGCGGCCACCAGCGCGACGAGCAGGGCGTGCTCGCGCAGGCGTCGCCCCATCGCCGCGATCATCGGCTGGCCTCGGCGGTCGGGGCGCCGGGGCGCGGCAGGATGGTGATGATGGTGCGCGTCTGCGGCGTGAAATAGGTGCGCGCCACGCGCTGGACGTCGGCCACCGTGGTCTTCTGGAAGATGTCGAACTCGCCGTCGGCGGTCTTCAGGTCGTTGTGGATGACCGCGGCGTGCGACAGCATGTCGGCCTTGTCGGCGATCGTCAGGCGGGTCAGCAGATAGTCGCGGGCCCACTGGTTCTTGGTGCGCTCCAGCTCGCGATCGCTGATCGGCTCCTCGCGCAGGCGATCGAGCTCGGCGGTCAGCGCCTTGATGGTGGCGTCCGTCGACTGCCCCGGCTGCACCACCGCGGTCGCGAAGAACAGGTTCGGGTGCTCGATGATGTTGCCGCCGCCGAAGGCGGCCAGCGCCAGCCGCTTCTCGTAGACGAGGGACTTGTAGATGCGCGAGCTGTTGCCGTCCGACAGCACCTTGTTGACGATGTGCAGCGGATAGCTGTCCGGGTGCCCGTCGAAGGTGATCGGGTGCGCGACGACCACGGCCGGCAACGGCACGTCGTCGTAGACGGTGACGCGCCGCTCGGCCGTCTGGGCGGGCTCCTTCGGGATGTCGCGCGGCACCGCCTTGCGGGCCTTCGGCACGCGGCCGAAGTAGCGCTGCACCAGCGCCATCGCCTCGGTCGACTCGAAGTCGCCGGCGATCACCAGCACGGCGTTCTCGGGCACGTAGTAGGTCTCGTGGAAGTCGCGGACGTCCTCGATGCGCGCCGCCTCGAGGTCGGCCATGCTGCCGATCACCTGGTGCTTGTAGGGATGCGTGGTGAAGGTGGCGTCGTAGACGATCTCGGCGAGGCGGCCGTAGGGCGGGCTGTCGACCCGCTGCCGCCGCTCTTCCTTCACCACGCTGCGCTCGCGCGTGAAGGCCGATTCCTCGACCTTGAGCGAGGCCATCCGATCGGCCTCGAGCCACAGCGCCAGCGGCAGGTAGTGCGACGGGACCGTCTCCCAGTACTTGGTCGAATCCTCGTTGGTCGTCGCGTTGCTCTCGCCGCCGATCGAGGCGATGAACGACTGGTGCTGATCCTGGGCGACGTTCTTGCTGCCCTGGAACATCAGGTGCTCGAACAGGTGCGCGAAGCCGGTCCGGCCCGGCCGTCTCGTTCTTCGAGCCGACGTGGTAGGTGACGCTGACGTGGACGATGGGCGTCGAGTGGTCTTCGTGGAGCACCACCCACAGGCCGTTCTCGAGCTTCGTCGACGTGTAGACCAGCGTCGGTCGGGCGCTCCGCCGTGGCGACGGGCAGCGACCGGCGGCGACACCAGCACCGCCGCGGCCAGCCCGGCCGCCAGGATCCGCTTCAGGCGACAGGCATCGATCGATTATGGCACGGGCGTGCCGGGCGCTCCGGACCGCCAGCGCCACCGTCGTCGTCGCCGCCTTCCGCGGCCGTGACGGCGCGCCCGGCGGCGATGCCGAGACGGCGCTCGACCGCTTTCAACCGCTCGCGCAGCGCGGGCAGCTGCGCGAAGACCACCGACGCCTTGCGCCAGGCGCGGTTGTCGATGGCCGGGTAGCCGGTGACGAAGCGGCCGGGCTCGACCGAGTTGGTCACGCCCGACTGGCCCGCCGCGATGGCGCCGCGGCCGATCACGATGTGGCCCTGGACGCCGACCTGACCGCCGAGGGTCACCCGATCCTCGAGCGTCGCGCTGCCCGAGATGCCGACCTGCGCCGCCAGCAGCACGTCGCGGCCGAGGCGGACGTTGTGGCCGACCTGCACGAGGTTGTCGATCTTGCTGCCGGCGCCGATCCGCGTCTCCCCGACCGTCGCGCGATCGATGGTGGTGTTGGCGCCGATCTCGACGTCGTCCTCGATCACCACGGTGCCGACCTGCGGCACCTTGACGTGGCCGCCGTCGGCGTCGCGGGTGAAGCCGAAGCCGTCGCTGCCGATGACGGCGCCGTTCTGCACCACGACGCGATCGCCGAGCACGACGCGCTCGCGGATCGACACGTGGGCGTGCACGTGGCAGTCGCGGCCGACGACCGCGCCGGCCCCGATCGCGACGTGGCTCTCGAGGACGCTGCCGGCGCCGACCCGCGCCCCGGCGCCGATCGGCGACGAACGGCCCGATGGTGGCGCCAGGATCGACGACGGCGTCGGCGGCGACGGCGGCCTGCGGGCTGATCCCGGGGGCCGGCCGCGGCGGCGTCGTGGAACAGCGCGAGCGCCTTGGCGAAGGCGAGGAACGGGCTCTTCGCTCGCAGCAGCGGCCGCCCCAGCGCCGGCGCGTCCTCGGCGACGATCACCGCACCGGCCTGCGTCGTCGCGGCGTCGGCCTTGTAACGCGGATGCGCGAACAGCGCGATCTCGTCGGCCCGCGCGGTGGCGAGATCGGCGACGCCGACGATGGTCGCGGCGCCGTCGCGCTGTCCGTCTCCGTCCAGGCGGCATCCGAGATGGTCGGCCAGCTCGGCGAGTGTCATGGAGCTGTGTATATCACGCGCGCAGCGGCGGCTGGGCAGTCACGTCAGCCGTCAGGCGCTGGCCGCCGGCCGCGGCTCGGCGACCGCTCCGGGCCAGCAGATGCGGTTGACGAACAGCGACAGCCGCGGCAGCCGCAGCCGTTCCGCGATGGCGTCGATGCGCGCCTCGCGCTGCTGCGGCGCCAGCGTCAGCGCGTCGCGCAGCTCGATCAGCGGATCGCACGGCGCGGTCGTCCAGGTCACGGCCTCGAGCCCGTGCGTGGCGCCCTTCCGCGACAGGTAGTGCCCGACGACGCGGAACGCGAAGTAATACCCGATCACGTTCGGGCCAGGGACGAAGAACAGCCCCACGCCGAGGACGAGCATGAGCAGCGCATCGATGACCAGCCAGCGCAAGTGGCGGTCGCGATCGCGGACCATCGAGGCCCGCATGATCTCCAGGGCGCGCGCCGGCGGTCATGTCGGTCGGGTGATGGAGGCAGGCGGCTGGTGTGGTGCCGGAGGTGCCAGAGCAGCCGCTGCTCGGCCACGGCGTCGGCGACCTTGGCCAGCACGCGGGCCCGCGTGCGCTCCCACCACGTGTCGATCGGATCGTATTCGCCGCGGGCGCGACGGGCGCGGGCCGCTTCGGCGGCGTGCAGCATCTCGGTGAAGCGGCGCCTCATCCGTGCGAAGAACCCGGGCGCCGGCGCGTCGGTCGCTGCGGTTGCTTCGTCGTCGTCCGACGGCTCGCAGTACAATTCGTGCCGCTCCGTTCCGAGCGGCACGAGAAACACGTCCATGATGGGATCTTACGACAGCGAACACACGATGGTGCGATGCCTCAGCTTGAGACGCGGTTTCCTGCTCGTGCCGGCGGCCTTGCTCTGCGTGGTCCGGCTGACGGCGGCCCAGTCGCCGCCGCCGCCCGCCGCGGCCCCGGCGGCGGCCGCGGCGCCCGCCGTCCAGTCCCGGCCGGCGGTCCCAACGTCCGGCTGCAGCTGCGGGTGTTCGACGGCGTCGACGGACGTGACGCGCGACACGCGCGTCCGCCTCTACCCCGCCGGCCGGCGGAGCACGCCCATCCGCCTGACGCTCGGCGCCGATCGGGCCTACGAAGCCGACGTGCCGGTCGGCCTCTACGACGTGCAGGCCATCCGCTCGCGCACGGCCCCGGAATCGATCGCCGGGGTGCGCTGGGTCGAGCGCATGCTCGTCCAGAAGTATCCCGACGAGTACGGACGGCACCTGCAGGTGGTCCACCTCCGGGAGGGCTTCGGCGCGCTCCAGATTCGTCCCGAAGGCACCACGCCGGTCCCGGTCGGCTGGTCCGCGGTCGCCACGCCGCCGGGCGTCCCCGGCGACCGAAATCGCCAAGGCCCGCGCCCTCGGGCCCGACCTGCTGCTGGTCGTGCCGGCCGGCACCTACGACGTCAAGGTGATCGCTGCCGAGCGCCGAGCCGGTCTGGATTTCCGGCATCGACATCCCGGACGCGCGGACGCGGCTGAAGACCTGGCCGCTCAGGCCGTAGCGGCCTTCGAACTCTCCAACGTACCAACGGACCAACCCCCAAGGCACTCCCAACTCCCAACCCCCAACCCCGACGCCCGGTCTGGCCGGCCAGTCGATTGGGAGTTGGAAGTTGGGAGTGCCTTGGCAGTTGGACAGTTGGCCGTTGGAAGTTCAAGCCGGCCGCTTCTCCGCCGGCGCGCGGTCCCCACGTCGCCAGGGCGTCGGCGAGCCGCTCGAGCTTGAGCGGCTTGGACAGGTGCGCGTCCATGCCCGCGTCGAGGCAGCGCTGCCGGTCGGCGTCGGAGGCGTTGGCGGTCAGCGCCAGGATCGGGATGCGGCGACGGCCGGCCATCGCGGCGCGAATGCGCGCGGTCGCTTCCCAGCCGTCCATCTCCGGCATCTGGCAATCCATCAGGATGACGTCGTAGGTCCCGGCCCTGGCGCGCTCGAACGCCTCGCGGCCGTTGACCGCGACCTCGGCCTGGTGCCCCAGCCGCTCCAGCATCCGCGACACGACCTTCTGGTTGACCTCGTTGTCCTCGGCGACGAGGACGCGCAGGCCGCCCGACGGGGCGATGCGCCGGCGCTCGCGCCGGGCGCCGGCGCCGGCGGTACCGCCCGCGCCATCGCCGCCTGCGCCGACGGCGGCGCGGCTGGTCCGGCCGGCCGCCAGGGCCTGCATCGTCGTGATGAGCGCCTGCGCCAGCTGATGCCGCCGCTGCGGCTTGACGAGGCAGGTCGCGAACCCGAGGCGCGCCGCGTCGGCGAGCCCCTCGGCCCGGGTGCGCGACGGTCAGCAGCACGGCCGGCAGCGTCGGCAGGCCGGCGAGACGGCGGCTCGGCGTTCAGGGCGACCGAGCCGCCGCGCAGCGGCAGCGACTCGTCGATCAGCAGGAGGTGCGGCCCCTGCGGCAGCGCGGCGCGCTTGAACAGCTCGTCGGCCGAGCCCGTCGTCTCGACGATGGCGCCGAGCGCGGTCAGCTCGCGGCCGAGGGCCGCCAGCGCGAACGGGATGATCGTCGGCCACGATCACGCGCAGCCCCTCGAGCGGCGTGGCCACGAACGGCGGCCGCCGCCACGCTGCCGAAGCCGGTCGTGAACCAGAAGGCGCTGCCGCGCCCCTCGGCGCTCTCGACGCCGACCTTGCCGCCCATCAGCTCGGCGAGCTGCCGGGTGATGGCCAGGCCGAGGCCGGTGCCGCCGTAGCGGCGCGTCATCGATCCGTCGGCCTGCGAGAACGGCTCGAACAGCCGCGCCAGCGCGTCCTTCTTGATGCCGATCCCGGTATCGGCCACCGTGACCCGCAGCAGCGGCTCGCCGTCCGGCACCGGCTCGATGGTGACGCGTGGCGCGCACGCTGCCGGCGGCCGTGAACTTGACGGCGTTGCCGAGCAGGTTGAGCAGCATCTGCCGCCACCGCGACGGATCGAGCCGGATCAGCGCCGGCAGGTCGGCCGGGACGTCGCAGACCAGCTCGAGCCCCTTGGCCTGGGCCGACGGCGCGACGACGTCGATGGCATCGTGCAGCGCCTCGCGCGGATCGAAGTCGACCGCCTCGAGCGTCAGCTTGCCGGCCTCGATCTTCGAGAAGTCGAGGATGTCGTTGATGATCGTCACCAGGCTGTCGGCCGAGCGCTGGATCTGCTCGCGCGTATTCCTGCTGCTCCGACGCCAGCGGCGTCCCGAGCAGCAGGCTCACCGTGCCGATGACGCCGTTCATCGGCGTGCGGATCTCGTGGCTCACCGTCGCCAGGAACGCGCTCTTCGCCTTGGCGGCGTCGAGCGCCGCGTCGCGGGCGGCGCCGAGCTGCCGTTCCATCTGGCGGCGCCGCTCGATCTCCTTGCGCAGGTCGTTGTTGACGCGGCGGGCCGCCTTGGTGCGGCGGCCGCCTTCGTCGAGAAAGTGCGCGCCGATGCCGGCGAAGACGGCGAAGCACCAGGCCGAGGCCGAGCACGATCTCCGGCAGGGGCGAATCGGCCGGCACCAGGCGGCTGCCGCCGCGCCACGCCCGGAGCCGCCACTCCGGCGCGCCGGGCAGGTTGATCGGCGTCCACGCCGGCGCGATCGCCGGCCGGTCGATTCGGCCCGGCCCGATAGAGCCCGACCGCGCCGTCGGCGATCTCGACGCCGGCCCGCCGCACCGAGGGGATCGACGCGAACAGGTCGTGATAGCGCACCAGACCGACGGCCAGCCCCTCGCTCGCCGCCGCCGGCGGCGACGGCATCAGGATCAGGAAGGCATCGCCCTGCACGTCGGCGTCCACCGGCGCCGACACGATGGCCGTATTCGTCGAGCGGGCCGCCTTCGCCAGCGCCTTGCCCGACGGCAGCGCCTTCAGGTCGATCGGCTGCCGCCGGCTCGGATCGAGGCCGGCCACGATCCGCGTCTCCAGGGCCGGCGTTCACCCAGGCCACCGCGTCGAGGGCCGGCTGCAGCGCGATCTGGCCGTAGGCGGCGCGGGCCCAGTCGGTGGCGTTGGTCGCCGGCCGGTAGGCCAGCCGCTTGACGACCTCGATGTGGCGATCGACGGCGCGCCGCACGTCGGCGGTCATCGCCACCACGTCGCGGTGCTCCAGCGGCAGCGCGATCCGCGACCGCTCCATCGCCAGCGAGCGCCACAGGACGCAGGACAGCGCGGCCAGCGCGATGGTCACGGCGAGCGGAATCTGCCGCCAGCCGGCGACCGGCGCGCCGAGGAGCGCGGCGCCGCGGCGGACCAGCAGCAGGGCGCCGCCAAGGGCGATGGCGCCGACCGCGACCGGCCCCGGCATGCCGGCGAACGGATCCCAGGTCAGACCGTTGGCGATCAGCCCGGACAGCCGCGCCAGCCCGCCGGCCAGCAGCACCGCGGCGACGAACGCGCTCGAGGCGTCACGGAGCCGCGGCGACCCGCTGCGGAGCGGGATGAACAGGCCGATGCCGCAGACCATCAGGACCTGGGCGGAGGCGTTGTCGATCCAGCCGAGGCGCGTCACCAGGTCCCAGAGCATGCAGCCCCGGCGTGGTGGCGACGATCGCCGGCGCGCTGACCAGCGACCCGACGATGGTGAGGAGGAGCACCAGCAGGCCGGCGACGCGGGCCCCGGCCTCGCGGCCGCGCGACAGGCTGGCCACGCCGGCGGCGCAGAGCACGAGGGTCGCGCCGGTCGCCAGCGGCCCGGCCGATGGCAGCGGCAGGCGGGGCGCGCCGGGCAGCACCAGGGGGCCGAGCGCCATCCAGACCCCGGCCGCCGCGGCGGCTCCCGCCAGGAGCCGCGCCCAGGTCACCGCCGACCAGAACGACCGTTGTCGCCGCACGACTGCGCCATCGCCGCGCCCCGTTCGAGCCGATCCCGACGGGACTTCCCGGCACTCAACGGATCGGCACTTTCGCGTCCTTCACTCAATGGTCGAGCTCGCCGGACGAGCCGGCTGGCGCGCCCCCGGTTCCAGTGGCGTACACTGGCGCCCGTGTCCGCCTTGTCAGACCGTGACGTCCTGCGCATCGCCGAGCTCTCGCGCCTATCGGTGCCCCCAGAAGAACGCGCCCGCCTCGGCCGCGAGCTGACGGCCATCCTCACCTACGTCGAGCAGATCGGCGGCATCGACACGTCGGGGATCGAGCCGACCTCGCACGTCCAGCTCGATCGGCCGACGCTGCGCGCCGATGTGCCGCGGCCGTCGCTGTCCCGCGACGACGCCCTGCGCAACGCGCCCGACGCGACCCGCGGCTCCGGCCTCTTCCGCGTGCCGAAGGTGATCGGGTGAGCGGCGCGATCCACCAATGGACCGCGCGCCAGACGCGCCAGGCGATACGCAGCAAGGAGACGTCGGCGACCGAAGTGGCCGAGGCGCTGCTGGCGCGGATCGCCAGCCTCGACGGGCCCTCGGGCGCGGGCGGCGGCCTGCACGCGTTCCTGCACGTCGACCCGGCCCGGGTCCTGGCGCGGGCGGCCACGCTGGACGCGGAGGCGGCGACCGCGGCCGATCGTCCGCTCTTCGGCGTCCCCGTCGCGGTCAAGGACAACATCTGCACCCGCGACGTGCCGACCACCGCCGCCTCGCGGATCCTCGAGCACTTCGTCCCGCCCTACACCGCCACCGCCGTCGAGCGGCTCGAGGCGGCCGGCGCGATCGTCCTCGGCAAGACCAACTGCGACGAGTTCGCGATGGGCTCGTCGACCGAGAACTCGGCCTTCGGCGTGACCCGCAACCCGTGGGCGCTCGACCGCATCCCGGGCGGATCGAGCGGCGGGTCGGCCGTCGCGGTGGCGGCCGGGCTGGCGCCCGTGTCCCTCGGCTCCGACACCGGCGGCTCGATTCGACAGCCCGGCGCCCTGTGCGGCGTGGTCGGCTTCAAGCCGACCTACGGCCGCGTCTCGCGCTACGGCCTGCTCGCCTTCGGGTCGTCGCTCGACCAGATCGGGCCGTTCGCGCGCACGGTGCAGGATGCCGCCGACCTCTTCGCGGCGATGGCCGGGCACGACGACGCCGACGCCACCACGGCCCACGCGCCGGTGCCGGACGTGTCGACGCTCGACGGCGGCGACGCCGAGCCCGCCGCTCGCCGGACGCCGCATCGGCGTGCCGCGCGCGCTGCTCGGCGACGGTGTCGATCCGGCCGTGCGCGCCGCCATCGACACCGCCTTGACGGTGTTCGAGCGGCTCGGCGCCGCGCTCGTCGACGTCACGCTGCCGCACGCGGCGGCGGCGATCCCGGTCTACTACCTGGTGGCGACGGCGGAGGCCAGCTCGAACCTCGCCCGCTACGACGGCGTGCGCTACACGACGCGCGCGAAGCTGGCGCCCGGCGACCCGCTGGCGACGCTCTACGAGCGCACCCGCGGCGAGCACTTCGGCGCCGAGGTCAAGCGCCGCATCATGCTCGGCACCTACGTCCTGAGCGCCGGCTACTACGAGGCCTACTACCTGAAGGCCCAGCAGGTGCGGACGCTGATCCGCCGCGACTACGACGCCGCGTTCGCCGCCGACGTCGACGCCATCGCCATGCCGACGTGCCCGACGCCGGCCTTCCGCCTCGGCGAGCGCGCCGACGATCCGCTGCAGATGTACCTGGCCGACGTCTTCACCGTCAGCGCCAACCTCACCGGCCTGCCGGCGATCAGCGTGCCGTGCGGGTTCTCGCCGGATCGGCTGCCGATCGGCCTGCAGCTGACCGGCCGGCCGTTCGACGACGCCGGATTGCTCCGCGTCGCGCACGCGTACGAGCAGCGCGACCGACTGGCATACGCAGTCGCCGCGTCGCGTAGGCGGGCGCTCAAGGGCCAAGGACCAAGGACCAAGGGACCAAGAAACCAAGAAGCCAAGGACCAACGCGGCGTGAGTTCGGCCTGGCGTCCTTGGTCCCTTGGTCCCTTGGTTCCTTGACGCGGTCCCGCTGGCGCCGCCCTACGGCTGCAGCCAGTTCAAGACGAAACTGAGCGGCGGCGGCGGCGACCCCGCCACCGGCACGTTCATCACGAAGGCGCTGCCGTCGGGCAGGGGCGCGACGTGGTAGCGCACGTCCCAGCCGCGGAACTGCAGCTGCACCACCTGACGCGGCGGACCGATGACCGGCGTCGGCCGTGACAGATCGAGGCTGACGCCCATCAGCCAGCGATCCGGGCCGTGGTAGTACAGCTCCTTGCCGTCGGCGCGCCAGAACGGCTCGCGGCCGTTGCGGACCGACACCTGGAAGCGCGGACCGGGCGCGTCGAGCGCGCTCGACGTAGACGTGCCGATCGCCCGTGTCGGTGGTCGAGTAGGCGATCCAGCGACCGTCCGGCGAGAACCGTGGCTCGTTCTCGCGCCACGTCGAGGCGCGGAAGGTCCGCTGTTCGCCGGCCGTGCCGTCGGCCCCGATCGGCACCACCCAGATGTCGTTGTCGCGGCGCTGATCCGATCGCGTGAAGGTGAGCAGGCTGGCCGGCGAGATGTGGAACGGGACGGCGCGGGCCGAGTCGGCCATCACGATCTCGTCGCCGCCGGTGCCGTCGGCGGCGTGGCGATACATCCCCGACCGGCCGCCGCGGTTCGAGGCGAAGTAGAGCCAGCGGCCGTCCGGCGACCACGCCGGCGCCAGATCGTCGTCCGGATCCGAGGTGATGCGCGTCTTCTGGCGACGGGCGAGATCGATCGTCCAGATGTCGCGCGTCCCGGCCACCTCGTCGAGCTGTTCGTAGGCGAGCAGCTCGCCCGTCGGCGACATCGCGATGTCGCGGAACTCGCCGGGCCCGACGAGCGAGCGTGCTCTTCCCCTGCCGATCGACGACCACGAGCTGGCGATCGACCTGGCGGGCGCCGAGGTAGGCGAGCAGCGAGACGCCCTGCCCGGCCGCCGAGAAGTTGGCGTAGTCCTCGCGGTTGTAGAGATTCGATCCGATGCGGCCGGCGACCGGCTTCGGCGTGCCGGTGAGCTGCAGCGCGCGGCTGTCGAACGGCTGCGCGAACAACCGGCCCGTTGCGGACGAACAGCAGGCGATCGGCGGCGACCTGGGCGTTGGCGTCGCTCTCGAGCAGCGCGTGATCGGCGGTGCTGGCGTCGAGCCGCCCGGCCATGATCGTCCGCGGCTGCTCCGGCGCCCGGCGCGACGAGTAGATGAACGCCGACGTGCCGGGCACGAACGACGGCCAGCGCAGGTCGGTGCCGTGCTCGCCCTGCAGCCGGATGGCGACGCGCTCGCCGCCGGTGGCCGGGATGCGGTAGATGGCGCGGCCGAAGTCGGCGGCGAAGAGGATCGTCCCGTCGGCGCCCCACGAGCCGCCCATCGCGTTCCAGGCCGGGCACAGGTAGCGCGACTCCCCGCCGCCGATGCCGGCGACCCAGAGCGCGTTCTGCTTGAAGTAGGCGACGGAGCGGCTGTCCGGCGACCAGAACGGATCGTGCGCGCCCTGCGAGTCGGCGAACTGGCGCGCCTCGACGCTGCCGAGTGGCCGCGTCCACAGCTTGCCTTCGGCGCCGAAGGCGACCTGCGACCCGTCGGGCGCCAGCGAGAAGCTGAGAAAGTCCTCGTTGCCCGGCGGCGTCATCATGAAGCGGACGACCGGGGCGCCGGCGAGGCGCGGCGGCAGCCAGGCACGCGCCGCGGCGACGCCGGCGGCGAGGCCGACGGCCAGCATCGCCGCCAGCGGCCAGGCGCGGCGGAGACGATCGCTCCACGTCGGCGGCGGCGCGCGGCGCCGCAGCGGCGGCCACGGCGTGGCTGCCCGAGCCGGTGGCCGACGCCGCGGACAGCTCGACCGACGTCGCCAGGAAGCCGGTCAGCGCCAGCTCGAGCTCGCCGGCGCTCACGTAGCGTCGGGCCGGATCGCGAGCCAGCGCCCGCTCGACGATGCTGACGAAGGCGGAGGGCAGGTCGGAGCGCTCGTCGCGCAGCCGGCGGGCCCGGTTCTGTTCGTGGCCGAGCCGGACTTCGGCCAGCGACCGGGCCGGCAGCGGAAAGCCGCCGGTCACGAGGCGGAACAGCAGCACGCCGACGCTGTAGACGTCGGTCTGCGTCGCCGCCGCGCCGCCCGAGAACAGCTCCGGGCGCCATGTAGAGCGGCGTGCCGGCCAGGTCGGCGACCGCCGCTTCGTCGGGCAGCTCGCGCAGCCGGCCGGTGCCGAAGTCCATCAGCACCACGCGGCCGCTGCGATCGCGCATCACGTTCTGCGCCTTGACGTCGCGATGGAGCAGGCCGGCCGAGTGCACCGCGGCCAGCGCCTCGCACACCTCGGCGCCGAAGAGGGCCGCTTCCCGGGCGCTGAACCGCCCCTGCTGCTGGATGATCTCCTCGAAGGTCGCGCCCTGGATCAGCTCCATCCACAGGCCGGCGAAGCCGGCCTCGCGGGCCGCGCCGTAGACGGTGACCACGCCGCGATGCCGCACCTTGGCCAGCAGGCGGCCTTCGTCGACCACGATCATCGCCTGATCGCGCTGGCTCGATTCCGAGATCAGCTTGAGGGCCACCTCGCGATCGAGCTGCGGATCCCAGGCCCGGTAGACGACGCCGTAGGCGCCGCGGCCGATCACTTCGCGCAGGGTGAGGTGGGACCAGACGTCGCCGGCGAAGAGCTCGGCCGGCCGCTCGCCCGCCGACGGCGGCATCGTGCGGTGCAGCCCGGCGATCTCGGAGACCACCTTCAGGGCGTCGAGGACGCGCCGGTCGGCGGGCGACGCCTGCGACCCGGCAGCGGCCCAGTCGACGGCGTCACCGTCGGAGATGGCCTCGGCCAGCCGGGTGAAATCGACGGGGTCCACCGTCGGCATTGTATGTCGGGCGGCCGGCCTCTCACGGCCGGCCGCGGGCGCGCCCTCCTGGCAGCTCGCGCGTTACTCCGAGAGCGACCAGCCCGTCCGGTAGTCGCGACGGAGGAAGTCGTTGGCCTTGGCCGAATTGGTGACCCGCATGTTGGCGGCGTCGTAGTGGATCTTCGTCCCGGCGCGCAGCGACACGATGCCGAGGAGCATCACCTCGGTGAGCCGGGCGGCGTACTCGAACGGGCTCGACGCCTGGCGTCTTGCCCTTGGCCGCCTCCACCCAGTTCATCTCGTGGCTGGTCGCGATGCGCGGCAGCGTCTGCTTCGGCGTGCCGACGCTCTCGTGCAGCGACTGCGGCAGCAGCCGCGGGTTGGCGCCGTAGGTGTCGTGCATCAGCTTGCCCTTGCTGCCGATGTAGAGCACGCCGCCTTCCTCGTCGAGCTGCGTCTCGCCGAGCTCCTCCGGACGCGGCGGCTTGAAGCCACCGTCGTACCACGTCAGCTTCACCGCCGGCTTGCTGCCGCGGGCGGCGAACTCGTAGTGGGTCATCGTCGCGGTCGGATAGCACGACGCCGTTGAACGGCGTCGACACCGTCTCGATGGTCGTCGGCATCCCGAGCTCCGAGGCCCAGAACGGGTGATCGACCAGGTGCGCGCCCATGTCGCCGAGGGCGCCCTGGCCCCAGTCGACCCAGCCGCGCCACTGACCCGGATGGTAGACCGGGTGATACGGCACCTCGGGCGCCGGGCCGAGGAACAGATCCCACGCCATCCCCGGCGGCACGGCATGGTTGCCCGCCATGGCGTTGGCCAGGCGATTGGCGATGTCGCGCGTCGACCACTTGTCCTCGACCGTCGTCGCCGCCGGCCGCGGCAGGCCCTGCGGCCAGTAGGAATGCGGCCGGTTGGTCCAGATGTGGACTTCCTTCACGTCGCCGATGTAGCCGCCCTGCACGTACTCGATGGCCTTGCGGGCGTCGTCGAGCGAGTGCCCCTGGTTGCCCATCTGCGTGACCACCTTGGTCTCGGCGGCCTTCTTGGCCAGGGCGCGCGCCTCGTGCACCGACCAGCAGAGCGGCTTCTGCACGTAGACGTGCTTGCCGAGCGACATGGCGGCCATGGCGACGGCGGCGTGGGTGTGGTCCGGCGTCGCCACGACGATGCCGTCGATGTCCTTCTGCTCCGCCAGCATCTGGCGGTAGTCCTGATAGCGCTTGGCCTTGCCGGCCTTGGCGATCAGCCCCTCGAGGTTGGTGATGCGCTGCTCGGCGTTGCGCAGCCGCTGCTGCGGCGACAGCGATCGCGTCGGCCCCTGGGCCGGCGGGGGCGCGTTCGGGTTGGCCTTGAGCTCGGCCACCTGCTTGCGCGCCTGCTCGAGCTGCGTCGGCAGCTCGGCGTACTTCCGGTCGACGTAGCTCGAGTCGACGTCGCAGAGCGCGACGATGTTCTGCGGCCGAGCGCGGTCAGGTTGCTGCGGCCCATGCCGCCGACACCCGACGCCGGCGACGTTGAAGGTGTCGCTCGGCGCCTGGAAGCCGGTGCCGCCGAGCACGTGGCGGGGCACGATGGTGACGCCGGCGGCGGCGGCCGCCGCCGATTGCAGGAACGTCCGACGCGAAGGGACTGAGGTCATCGCAGGGTCTCCAGGCAGAAAAAGCGGAGCGCTCATTCTGCCGGAACCCCGGCGCTTGGACAAGGCGAACCGGCGGCCTGCGATCAGGCGCGCGAGCAGCCGTCGCTAGGACGGCACCGATCGCTGCGCCGGGCGCGACGGGCGCGCGACCTTCACCACGAGCCAGACGAAGGCGGCGATGACCAGCACGGGGAGCAGCGGGACGAACATCCCGGCGACGACGGCGGCCAGCACCGCCGCGATGACCGCCACCACCGGCGTCAGCACCGCGCCGACGAGGCCGACGACGATCTTGAGGAGGAGGAGCGGAAGGAAGAGCAGCCAGCCGACGACGCGAAAGGGGAGGAAGAGGATCCAGAAGGCGGCTTTCACGAGCGAGCCGACGATCGCGCCGGTCGCGATCAGGGCCAGGACGACGAGACCCGCCAGGAGCACCATGTCCATTGCGATCACCTCTGCGGTAATCGGACGTGGCGCACCCTGACGTGGTTCCTTGCCGTGGCTGCCCGGCCGCGCAGGGCGGCGGCCGCGAGCGCGCGGCGTCAGACGCGTCGGGGCCTCGTAGGCCTTCCGCTCGGGCGCCGTGTACTCGACCAGGCCCTTGCGCACTTCATCCATCGCGATGCGCTCGAGCTTGTGCGGCGTGTCGTGGCTCGGCGTGGTGCGGATCAGCGCCCCGCGGCGGAGCTGCTTGGCGCGCAGCGCGGCGACGTCGACGAACATGAAGCGGCTCTCGATCGGCGCGACCGGCTGGCGCTCGGGCTGGCCTTCGACATGCGGAATGTCGGTATGCGGATCCATCATGGCGGTAGCGCTCCTTCGAGCGTCCGGCACGCCCAGAGGACGGCCCGCGCGGCGGCCCTGAGGGGCCGCCCGCCAACAAAGCTAGTAGTCGTCGTGCGAGTGATCGTGACCGCCGCCGGCGGCCGGCGCCGGCTTCTCCGGCAGATCCGCGACGAGCGCTTCGGTCGTGAGCAGCAGCGAGGCGATCGACGCGGCGTTCTGCAGCGCGCTGCGCACCACCTTGACCGGATCGATGACGCCGGCCTTGACCAGATTCTCGTAGACCTCGGTCGAGGCGTTGAAGCCCGAACGACGGCGTCGGTCGACGCCTTCACCTTCGCGACGACGATCGAGCCTTCCTGGCCCGGCGTTGTGGGCGATCCAGCGCAGCGGCTCCTCGATGGCCTGCGAATCAGCTCGATGCCGATCCGCTCGTCGTCGAGCAGGCCCTTCTTCTTGCCGAGCGCGTCGAGCGCCTTCGACGGCGCGGATCAGCGCGACGCCGCCGCCGGGCACGATGCCTTCCTCGACCGCCGCCTTGGTCGCGTGCATCGCGTCCTCGACGCGCGCCTTCTTTTCCTTCATCTCGGTCTCGGTGGCGGCACCGACCTTGATGACGGCGACACCGCCGACCAGCTTCGCCAGGCGCTCCTGCAGCTTCTCGCGGTCGTAGTCGGACGTCGTGTCCTCGACCTGCGCCCGGATCTGCTTGACGCGACCCTCGATGGCCTGGCGGGCGCCGGCGCCCTCGATGATCGTCGTGTTGTCCTTGGTGATGTGGAGCCGCTTGGCGCTGCCCAGATCCTCGGCGCGTGATGTTCTCGAGCTTGATGCCGAGATCCTCGGTGATGGCGCGGCCGCCGGTCAGGATGGCGATGTCTTCGAGCATCGCCTTGCGGCGATCGCCGAAGCCCGGCGCCTTGACCGCCGCGACCTTGAGCGTGCCGCGCAGCTTGTTGACGACCAGCGTCGCCAGGGCCTCGCCGTCGACGTCCTCGGCGATGATGAGCAGCGGCGAGCCGCTCTCGGCCACGCGCTCCAGCACCGGCAGCAGATCCTTGAGGCTGGAGATCTTCTTCTCGTGGATCAGGATCGCGGCGTCCTCGAGCAGGACCTCCATGCGGTCCTGATCGGTCACGAAGTAGGGCGACAGGTAGCCGCGATCGAACTGCATGCCCTCGACCACGTCGAGGCTCGTTTCGAGCGTCTTGGCTTCCTCGACGGTGATGACGCCGTCCTTGCCGACCTTGGCCATGGCGTCGGCGATGATCTTGCCGATCGTCTCGTCGCTGTTGGCCGAGATCATGCCGACCTGGGCGATCTCGTCGCCGGTCACCGGCTTGGCCATCGCCTTCAGCGCCGCCGTCACGGTCTCGACGGCGAGGTCGATGCCGCGCTTGAGGTCCATCGGGTTGGCGCCGGCGGCCACGTTCTTGGCCCCCTCGCGCATGATGGCCTGGGCCAGGACGGTCGCCGTGGTGGTGCCGTCGCCGGCGACGTCCGAGGTCTTGCTGGCGACTTCGCGGACGAGCCGCGCGCCGAGGTTCTCGACGGCGTCCTTGAGGTCGATTTCCTTGGCGACGGTGACGCCGTCCTTGGTGATGGTCGCCGACCCGAACTTGCGTTCGATGACGACGTTGCGGCCCTTCGGGCCGAGGGTGACCTTGACCGCGTCGGCGAGCTGGTTGACGCCGCGCAGGAGCGCCGCGCGCGCCTGCTCGTGAAAGATGATCTGCTTGGCTGCCATGTCGAGTACGGAATCCTTGCTGAAAAGACCGGCCTAGGCGGTCGCCATCTCGGCGACGCCCTCGACCACGCCAAGGACTTCCTCTTCGCGGAGGATGACGTAGTCCGTGCCGGCGACCGTGATGTCGCTGCCGGAATACTTGCCGAGCAGGACGGTGTCGCCGACCTTCACGTCGAGTGCGAACACCTGGCCGTCGTCGTTGACGCGGCCGCGGCCGACGGCGATGACCTTGGCGTGCTGTCGGCTTCTCGCGGGCGCTGTCGGGGATGATGATGCCGCCGACGCGCTGCTCGGTCTCTTCGAGGCGCTCGACGAGGATGCGATCACGGAGGGGTCGAACGTTCATGTGGAGCCTCTCGGGGAATGCCGCCGAAGCGGACGCGCGCTGCGGCCGCTCATCGACCACGCGCAACCCCTAATCGTCGTCGATCGTCGCCTCACACACAACAGGAACCCGCGGGCTGCCTGCCGGGCTCGCCCCCGAGCTCGGGGGCGGGAGCCTCTCGGCAGGATGCGCGGTAGGATGCCAGGGTGGGGCTTTCGCCTTTTCATCCAGCTGTACAGGAGTGGTTCGACGGGGCCTTCGCCGGCGGCCCGACGGCCGCCCAGACCAAGGGCTGGGCGCCGATCGCGCGGGGGGAATCGACGCTGCTCCTGGCGCCGACCGGCAGCGGCAAGACCCTGGCGGCCTTCCTCTGGTGCCTGAACCGGCTGATGTTCGAGCCGGCGCCGGATCCGAAGCGGCGCTGCCGGGTCGTCTACGTCTCGCCGCTCAAGGCGCTCGCCGTCGACGTCGAGCGCAACCTGCGGTCGCCGATCGTCGGCATCAGCCAGGCCGCGGCGCGGCGGGGCGACGTCGTGCGGGTGCCCAGCATCATGGTCCGCACCGGCGACACGCCGGCCAGCGAGCGCGCCCGCTTCCTCCGCGAGCCGGCCGACATCGTCATCACGACGCCGGAATCGCTCTACCTGCTCCTCACCTCGAACGCGCGCGAGGCCTTCCGCAGCCTCGACACCGTGATCATCGACGAGATCCACGCCCTCGTCCCGACCAAGCGCGGCGCCCACCTCGCCCTGTCGATGGAGCGCCTCGACGCCCTGGCCGAGGGTCCGCTGCAGCGGATCGGGCTGTCGGCGACGCAGCGGCCGCTCGAGGAAGTGGCCCTCTACCTCGGCGGCCGCGAAGGCAAGCCGGACGGCGTGACGCCGGCCCCGGCGGCGCCCGCCCGCACCCGCGCCGCGCGCACCGCCAAGGCGGCGGCCGCCAGGAAGCCCGCCCGTGTCGCCGCGGCGAGCGAGTCCGCGGCCAGCGAGTCGGTCCGCGAAATCGCGCACGAGTTCGCCGGAGCCGAGGCGACGACGATGCCGGCGCGCGCCATCACCATCGTCGACGCCGGACGCCGCAAGTCGCTGAAGCTCTCGATCGAGGTGCCGGTCGAGGACATGGCCCGGCTCGCCGAGCCGGTCGAGATCCCGAGCGGGCCGGCGTCGCAGGGACCGACGCGGCCCTCGATCTGGACGGCCATCCACCCGCGCCTGCTGGCGCTCGTGCTGTCGCACACCTCGACGCTGATCTTCGTCAACAGCCGGCGCGTCGCCGAGCGGCTGGCGGCGGCGCTCAACGAGCTGGCCGGCGAGCCGCTCGTCCGCGCCCACCACGGCTCGCTGGCGCGCCCGCAGCGCGTCGAGATCGAGGACGCGCTCAAGGAAGGACGCCTGCGCGGGCTGGTGGCGACGTCATCGCTCGAGCTCGGCATCGACATGGGCGCCATCGATCTCGTCGTCCAGATCGAGGCGCCGCCGTCGGTCGCCAGCGGCCTGCAGCGCATCGGCCGCGCCGGGCACCAGGTCGGCGCGACCAGCGAAGGGATCATCTTCCCGAAGTACCGCGGCGACCTCGTCGCCTGCGCCGCGGCCGCGCGCAGCATGCACGAGGGGCTGGTCGAGGCGACGCGCTACCCGCGCAATCCGCTCGACGTGCTGGCGCAGCAGATCGTCGCCACCGTCGCCATGGACGGCTGGCCGGTCGACGAGCTGTTCGCCATGGTCCGCCGCGCCGCGCCGTTCGCCGACCTCGATCGCGGCGTCTTCGACGGCGTGCTCGACATGCTCGCCGGCCGCTACCCCTCCGACGAGTTCGCCGAGCTGCGGCCGCGCATCACCTGGGACCGCGTCCGCCACACGGTGGTCGCGCGCGAGGGCGCCAAGCGCGTCGCCATCGCCAACGGCGGCACCATCCCCGACCGCGGGCTCTACGGCGTCTTCCTGGCCGGCGCGGCGGCCGGCGCCGGCCGCGTCGGCGAGCTCGACGAGGAGATGGTGTTCGAGAGCACGCGTCGGCGAGACCTTCCTGCTCGGCGCGTCGACCTGGCGCATCGAGGACATCACCCACGACAAGGTGATCGTCTCGCCGGCGCCGGGCGAGCCCGGCAAGATGCCGTTCTGGAAGGGCGAGCAGGCCGGACGGCCGCTCGAGTTCGGCCGCGCCATCGGCGCGCTGGTGCGCTCGCTGCAGGCGCAGCCGGCCGCCGTCGCCCTGGCCCGCCTCGAGAAGGAGCACGACCTCGATCGGCAGGCGGCGGAGAACCTGCTGCAGTACCTGGCCGATCAGAAAGCGGCGATCGGCCACGTCCCCGACGACCGGACCATCGTCATCGAGCGCTGCCGCGACGAGCTGGGCGACTGGCGCGTCTGCCTGCTGTCGCCGCTCGGCGGCCGGGTGATGGCGCCGTGGTCGATGGCGATCCTCGCCGGCATGCGCGAGGACGGCGGCATCGACGCCGAGACGATGTGGAACGACGACGGCCTCGTGGTGCGCTTCCCCGACACCGACGAACCGCCGGATCCGCGCCTGCTGCTGCCCGATCCGGACGACGTCGAGGCCCTGGTGCTGCGCCAGCTCGGCGCGACGTCGCTCTTCGCCGGCAAGTTCCGCGAGGCCGCGGCGCGGGCCCTGCTCCTGCCCCGCCGGCGCATGGGCGGCCGCACGCCGCTCTGGCAGCAGCGCAAGCGCGCCGCCGATCTGCTCGCCGTGGCCTCGAAGTTCGGCTCGTTCCCGATGCTGCTCGAGGCCTACCGCGAGTGCCTGCGCGACCTCTTCGACGTGCCGGCGCTGATCGACACGCTGCGGGCGATCCGCGAGCGCCGCCTGCGCGATCGTCACCGTCGACTCGACGACGCCGTCGCCGTTCGCGGCCTCGCTGCTCTTCGGCTACGTCGCGCAGTACCTCTACGACGGCGACGCGCCGCTGGCCGAGCGCCGCGCCCAGGCGCTCTCGATCGATCACGCGCAGCTCAAGGCGCTGCTCGGCGACGCCGAGCTGCGCGACGTGCTCGACCGCGACGCCATCGACGAGCGTCGAGCACGAGCTGCAGCACCTCGCCGCCGAGCGGCACGTGCGCACCGTCGACGGCGTCCACGATCTGCTGCTGCGCATCGGCGACCTGACCGCCGCCGGCGTCGAGATGCGCGGCGCGATCCCCGGCGGCACCGCCGACGCGATCGAGACGCTGATCCGCGCCCGCCGGGTGCTGCGCCTGCCGATCGGCGGCGAGACGCGGCTCGTCGCCGTCGAGGACGCCAGCCGCTACCGCGACGCGCTCGGCACGCCGCTGCCGCCCGGGCTGCCGGCGTCGCTCCTCGAGCCGGTCCGCGATCCGCTGCTCGACCTGGTGATGCGCTATGCGCGCACGCACGGCCCGTTCACCACCGGCGACGTGGCGCGGCACTTCGCCCTGAGCGAGGCCGTGGTCGAGCAGGCGCTTGCGACGCGCGGTCGGCGCCGGGCGGCTGCACGAAGGCGACTTCCGGCCGGGCGGGACGCACCGCGAGTGGTGCGAGCCGGGCGTGCTCGGCCAGATCCGCCGGCGATCGCTCGCCAAGGTGCGGCACCAGGTGGAGCCGGTCGAACCGGCGACGCTCGGGCGCCTGATCACCGCCTGGCAGGGCGTGACGCGGCAGCGCCGCGGGCTCGACGCGATCCTCGACACCATCGAGACGCTGCAGGGCGCGCCGCTGGTCGCGTCGCTGCTCGAGAGCGAGATCCTGCCGGCGCGCATCGAGGGCTACGAGCCCGGCGATCTCGACACGCTGCTGGCCGCCGGCGAGGTCGTCTGGGCCGGCGTCGAACCGCTCGGCGACAAGGACGGGCGGCTCGCGCTCTATCTGACCGATGCCCTGCCGCGGCTGTGGCGGCCGCCCGTCGGCTTGACGCCTGGCCCGCGCGAACAGGCGATCGCCGACCACCTGCAGGCCGAGGGCGCGTCGTTCTTCGGCGCGATCCACGAAGCGGTCGGCGGCGGCTTCCCGCGCGACACCGTCGACGCGCTGTGGAACCTGGTCTGGAGCGGCCTCCTCACCAACGACACGCTGCAGGCGGTGCGGGCGTTCGTCGGCCCGGCCGGGCCGAAGCTGCCGCGGAGCGCGCGCCGCGGGTCCGCTCGACCGGCCGCGTCTTCCGGTCGCGGCGGCAGGTGCCGCCGAGCGCCGAAGGCCGCTGGTCGCTGGTCAGCGCCCGCGTCACGCCGGTCTCGCCGACCGAATGGAGCACCGCGCTGGCGCAGCAGCTCCTCACCCGCTACGGCGTCGTCACCCGCGAAGTGGCCGCCGCGGAATCGATTCCGGGCGGCTTCTCCGCCGTCTACGACGTGCTGCGCGCGCTCGACGAGAGCGGCCGCGTCCGCCGCGGCTACTTCGTCGGCGGCGTCGCCGCGACGCAGTTCGCGCTGCCGCCGGCGCTCGATCTGCTGCGCTCGCTGCGTCAGCCGCCCGAGGAGCCCGAAGCCGTGATCCTCGGCGCCTCGGATCCCGCCAACCCGTACGGCACGCTCCTCAAGTGGCCGTCGCGCGACGCCGCGACCGCCGGCCGCGACGATGACGCGCAGGCGCCGGGCGGCCAGAACCCGGGCGGCCAGGCCACGGGCCGGCGCGGCCCGACACGGACCGTCGGGGCGCGGGTGGTGCTGGTCGATGGCGGCTGCGTCGCGCACGTCTCGCGCGGCGGACGCCAGATCCTGACGTGGCTGCCGGACGCCGAGCCCGAGCGATCCCGCGCCGCCCGCGCGCTCGCCGCCACGCTGGCCGCGGTCGCCCGCAGCGGTGAAGGCCGTGACGGCGGGCTGCTCGTCAGCGACATCGACGCCGGCCCCGCGCACGAGCATCCGCTGGCGCCGTTCCTGGTCGCGGCCGGCTTCGTGCGATCGGGCCTCGGCTATCAGGTGCGGCGCGAGCGCCGGCCGGAGCCGCCGGCCGGCCAGCCGGCGACGCCGGCGAACGCGCCGCGGCGCGCCATGCCTGAAGGCGACACGATCTTCCGCGCCGCGCGCACGCTCCATCGCGCGCTGGCCGGACACGTCGTCACCCGCTTCGACACCGCCTACGCCCCGCTCGCCCGCGTCCACGACGACACGCCGATCACCGGCCGCACCGTCGAGGCCGTCGAGGCGCACGGCAAGCACATGGTGATCCGCTTCTCCGGCGAGCCTCGGTCGCTGCGCACGCACATGCGGATGCACGGGAGCTGGCACATCTATCGGCCGGGCGAACGCTGGCAGCGACCGCCGCGCGAGATGCGCGTGCTGGTCGGCACCGACGACTTCGTCGCGGTCGGCTTCAACGTGCCCGACGCCGAGTTCGAGCGGGCCGCGGACGTCGGCGCGCGCGACGCGATCGCCCGGCTCGGCCCGGATCTGCTGCGCCCCGACTTCGACGCGGCGGAGGCGATCCGCCGCCTGCGCGAGCGCGCGGCGACGCCGATCGCCGAGGCGCTCCTCGATCAGCGGGCCCTGGCCGGCATCGGCAACGTCTTCAAGTCGGAAGTGCTGTTCGAGGGCGGCGTGCATCCGCAGACGCCGGTGGACGCCGTCTCCGACGCGCAACTGGCCGCGCTCGTCGACATCGCCCGACGCCAGCTCGCGGCCAACGTCGGCGAGGCCACACCGACGTTCGGCCGCCGGACGACCGGGCGGATGGCCGTCAGCGAAGGGTTGTGGGTCTACGGCCGCGGCGGCCGGCCGTGCCGGCGCTGCGGCACGCCGATCAGCTTCGCCAAGCAGGGGCTCGGCGCCCGGCCCACCTACTGGTGCCCGCGCTGCCAGCCCTGAAGTGGACGACTCCGGAGTCGTTCTTCACTCCGGAGTCGTCTCACTCCGGAGTCGCTGCGCGTCCGCCGTACGCGAAACGAGGCGCCGGATCGCATCCGCGACCTCGGCGCCTCGTCCGACCTCGATGAGAGGTCCCCTGCCCAGACCTACTGAATGGCGATCTGGACCTGGCGCGGCTTCGCTTCCTCCTTGGCCGGGAGGACCACCGTGAGCACGCCGTCCTTGAACTCCGCCTTGATGCCGTCGGCGCTGACCGTGCTCGGCAGCGTGAACGAGCGGGCGAAGGCGCCGTAGGTGCGCTCCAGGCGCTGATACGCCTCCTGCTTCACCTCGACGTCGCGCTTGCGCTCGCCGCGGATGGTCAGGACGTTGTTCTCGACCTTCAGGTCGATGTCCTCGCGCTTGATGCCGGGCAGTTCCGCCTTGAGCACCAGCTCGTGCTGCGCGCCCTCGAAGACGTCGACCGCCGGCACCCAGTCCGCCCGGGTCAGCGAGTCGTCGCCGTGCTCGTAGGGCTCGTTGAAGATGCGGTTGAGGCGGGCCTGGACGGCGGCGAGCTCGCGAAACGGTTCGAAGCGGTTGATGGCGACTCTCATGGTGCTTGCTCTCCTCGATGGGCGGGGCTCGGCGAGCCCCGGAAACGTTGGCGATGCGTCGTCGGTTGCAATCCCCGACGCGAACGAGACCGAAGATAACAAGCTGTCGCGCGCATGTCAAGCAAGTTATATGAGTATTAAACACTCATATCATGACGACGGGTCGGAGACGCCGGGCTCGGACTATGATTCCGGCTCGATGCCGCAACGCGCCGCCCGCTTCGCCCTTGCTTCGATGCTCCTGGTGCTCGGGTGCTGGCCTCCCGCGCGCGGCCGAGCCGACCCTGATGGCAGCGGTGAAGGCCAAGGTCGCGGCCGAGCTACCCTCGCTTCGGGCGCTCTACGAGCACCTCCACGCCCACCCGGAGCTGTCGTTCATGGAGGTGAACACCGCGGCCCTCATGGCGAAGGAGCTGCGCGCCCTCGGCATCGACGTCACCGAGAAGGTCGGCCGGATGGGCGTCGTCGGCGTCCTCCGCAACGGTCCGGGCCCGACGGTGCTGCTTGCGCACCGACATGGACGGCCTGCCGCTGAAGGAAACGACCGGCGTGCCCTACGCCAGCACCGCCGTCGTCAAGGATCTCCAGGGCCGCGACCAGCCGGCGATGCACGCGTGTGGGCACGACGTCCACATGACCAGCGTCATCGGCGCGGCCCGGACGCTGGCGGCGATGCGCGATCGCTGGTCGGGGACGGTCGTCTTCATCGCCCAGCCGGCCGAGGAGATCGTGGCCGGCGCCAAGGCCATGCTCGACGACGGGCTCTACACACGCTTTCCCAAGCCCGACGTCGCGCTCACCTTCCACGGCGACGCGCTGATGCCGGCCGGCGACGTCGGCTACCGCGAGGGGCCGTTCATGTCGGGCGTGTCGTCGATGGACATCGTCGTCCGCGGCGTCGAGCGGTCACGGCTCGGCGCCGCACACCGCCAAGGACCCGGTGCTGCTCGCCTCGCAGATCGTCGTCGCGCTTGCAGGCGATCGTCAGCCGGGAGGTCGCGCCCGGCACGCGCGCGGTGGTCACCGTCGGCACGATCCACGGCGGCCTGAAGCGCAACATCATCCCCGACGACGTGAAGCTGGAGCTGACGCTGCGCGCTTTCGATCCGGCCGTGATGGCCAAGCTCGTCGCGGCCGTCCGCCGCGTCGCGGCCGGCACGGCGCAGGCGGCCGGCGTGGCGGAGGACCGGCTGCCGATCGTCACCGTGACCGACGAGTCGATCGGCGTCACCGCCAACGATCCGGCCGCTGACGACGCGACTGGCCGGCGTGTTCACCGCCTGGCTCGGCGCCGACCGCGTGTCGCAGGTCGAGCCGATCAACGCCGGCGAGGACTTCTCGCTCTACGGTCAGACGGACGCTCGCATTCCGAGCGTGCTGTGGCGCGTCGGCGGGACGGCGCCGGAGAAGTTCGCCGACAGCGCGCGGACCGGCGTGCCGGTGCCGTCGAACCACAATTCGGGCTATGCGCCCGTGCCGGATCCGTCGATCACCACCGGCGTGACCACGATGACCGCCGCGGTCCTCGACCTGCTGGCGAAGCGATGATCGGCCGCCCGTGCCTCAGCTGACCCTTCTCTTCATCGGCGACGTGTTCGGCAAGCCTGGCCGCGATCTGGTGCGGATCGGCGTGCCCAAGCTGGTGCACCGCTACGACGTCACCGCGGTCATCGCCAACGGCGAGAACAGCGCCGGCGGCTTCGGCATCACCCGCGAGACCGGCGAGGAGCTGTTCGCGTCCGGCGTCGACCTGATGACGTCCGGCAACCACGTGTGGGACAAGAAGGAGGCGCTCGACTACCTGCCGCTCGAGCCGCGGCTGGTGCGGCCGGCCAACTTCCCCGCCGGCGTGCCCGGCAACGGCACGGCCATCATGCGGACGTCGCAGGGCGAAGAAGTGGCCGATCCTCAACCTGATGGGCCGCGTCTTCATGAACGCCCTCGACGATCCCTTCGCGCTCGGCACGCGCGAGGCGGCCCGGCTGCGGGCGCGCACGCCGATCGTGCTGGTCGACATGCACGCCGAGGCGACCTCCGAGAAGATCGCGATGGGCTGGCACCTCGCCGGCAAGGTGACCGCGGTGGTCGGCACGCACACGCACGTGCAGACCGCCGACGAACAGATCCTGCCCGGCGGCACCGCCTACATCACCGACGTCGGCATGACCGGCCCGCACGACGGCATCATCGGCGTCGAACGCGAGCCGGTGATCACCCGCTTCCTCACCGGCCTGCCGTCGCGCTTCGAAGCGGCGCAAGGGCATGCCGAAGCTGCACGCCGTCGTCATCACCGCCGACACGACGACCGGCGAGGCCACGGCCATCGAACGGCTGAGCCTGACGCGCGCCGCGCTGGAAGCATATGTAGACTCGTCGGAACCGACGATGCCTTCGCTGTTCGACGACGCCTTCGAGGACGATCGGCCGGCCGAGCCGGTCGCCGAGCCGCCGCGAGCCGGCGGCGCCGCCGGCGACGCAGGCGCGGCGTGGCCAGGCCGGAGCGCCGGGACCGCCGCGACGGCCGCCGACGCCGCCAAGCCGCCGGCGCGGACGATCTACACCGTCAGCGACCTGACCGCCGCCGTGGCGCGATCGCTCGAGAAGCAGTTCTTCCAGGTCTGGGTCGAAGGCGAGATCTCGAACGCCCGGCCGGCGTCGTCCGGACATCTCTATTTCACGCTCAAGGACGACACCGCCCAGATCAAGGCGGTGATGTTCCGCGGCAACCTGCGGCTCCTCCGCTTCAAGCCGGCCGACGGCCAGCACGTCGTCGCGCGCGGCCAGCTCGAGGTCTACGAGGCCCGCGGCGAGATGCAGATCGTCTGTCAGCACCTCGAGCCGCGCGGGCTCGGCGCGCTGCAGCTCGCCTTCGAGCAGCTGAAGCGGCGCCTCGACGCCGAAGGCCTGTTCGCCGCGGCGCGCAAGCGGCCGCTGCCGCTGCTGCCGCGCACGATCGGCATCGTCACCTCGCTCGAGGGCGCCGCGGTCCGCGACATCGTCCGCGTCATCACCAACCGCCACGCCGGCCTGCGGCTGCTGATCCGCCCGTGCCGCGTCCAGGGCGACGGCGCCTGCCACGAGGTCGCCCGCGCCATCCGCGACGTGTCGCGGCATCCCGGCGTCGACGTCGTGATCGTCGGCCCGCGGCGGCGGCTCGCTCGAGGACCTGTGGGCCTTCAACGAGGAAGCGGTGGCCCGCGCCATCGCCGCCTCGCCGGTGCCGGTCGTGTCCGGCGTCGGGCACGAGATCGACACGACGATCGCCGACTTCGTCGCCGACGTCCGCGCCGCGACGCCGTCGAACGCCGCCGAGATCGTGGTCGCGCGCCGCGACGAGCTGGCGCGCCGGATCGCGCACCTCGATCACCGCGCCCGCGCCGCGGTGCGGCAGCGCGTCGCGGCCGGCCGCGCCGCCGTCCACGTCCTCGGCGACGCGACGCGGCCTGCGTGACGATGCAGACGCGGGTCGCCAACCGCGAGCGCCGGCGTGGTCGAGCTGTCGGCGCGGCTGCGGCGGCGTCCTGACCCGGCGGCACCAGGCGGCGCGGCAGCAGCTCGCCGCGCTCGGCGAACGCCTGGCCGCCGTCGATCAGCGCCGGCGCCTGGCGCGCCTGCGGACGCGGCTGGCCCAGGCCGAGGGGCGGCTGGCCCCGGCGACCGTGGCCCGGCACCATCGCGCCGCGCTGCGCCTTCGGCTCCCTCGCCGGCCGCCTCGACGCGCTGAGCCCGCTCGCCGTCCTCGGCCGCGGCTACGCGGTGTGCTTCGCCGCCGACGGCCGGACCGTGCTGCGGGATGCCGCCGCGACCCGCGACGGTGATACCGTTCACGTACGCCTCGAGCACGGCCGCCTCGCCTGCACGGTGACCGGCCGCGAGGCGGATGCGCCGGCGCGCGCCGGCGCGCCCCGACCGCCATGGCTGATCCGCTGCCCGATTTCGAGACGTCGCTGACCGAGCTGGAAGCGATCGTGACGCGCCTGGAGCGCGGCGACCTCGCCGCTCGAGGAATCGCTCGGCCTCTTCGAGCGCGGCGTCGAGCTGTCGCGGGCCTGCCACGCCCGGCTCGAGGACGCCGAGCGCCGCATCGAGGTCCTGACCGAACGCGGCGACGTCCGGCCGGCCCCTGCGACCCTCACGACGGATGCCGACGCTCGCTGACCAAGGCGCGCGCCCCGACGCCTTCGCCGCCTGGATCACGCGGATGCGGGTGGCGGTCGACGCGTCCCTCGCCCAGGCGATCCCGGCGTCGCCGGCGACGCCGCCCGTGCTCGATGCCGGCCTGCGCTACGCGCTCCTCGGCGGCGGCAAGCGCGTCCGCCCGCTGCTGGCGCTGGCGACCGCCGACGCCATCCTCGGCTCGGAAGCCGAGACCTGCCGCCTCGCCATGCCGGCCGCCTGCGCGCTCGAGCTGATCCACACCTACTCCCTCGTCCACGACGATCTGCCGGCGATGGACGACGACGACCTGCGCCGCGGCCGCCCGACCACGCACGTCCGCTTCGGCGAGGGCCAGGCGATCCTGATCGGCGACGGCCTGCTCACCGAGGCCTTTGCCTGGCTGGCGCGCGAGCCGGACGACGCGCACCCGGCCATCGTCGCGCGCAAGCTGCGGACGATCGGCGTCATCGCCAGCGCCGCCGGCGCCGCCGGCATGGTCGGCGGCCAGGCCGTCGACCTCGACGCCGTGCGGCCGCACGACGGCGCCGCGCGCCCGACCTTCGATGCCGCCACGCTGGCCGACATGCACGCACGCAAGACCGGCGCCCTGATCGCGGCGGCGGCGGTCGCCGGCGCCACCATGGCCGGCGCCGACTCCGACACCATCGACGCGGTCGCCGTCTTCGGGCGCGAGCTCGGCCTCGCCTTCCAGATCGTCGACGACGTGCTGGACGTCGAGGGCACGTCCGCCGACCTCGGCAAGACCGCCGGCAAGGACGCCGCCGCCGGCAAGCCCACCTATCCGGCCCTGTTCGGCCTGGAGCGATCGAAGGCGCTGGCCGCCGACGCCCGCGGCCGCGCCCATGCGGCGCTCGACGGCGCCCATCTCGGCGGCCACCTCGGACGCCTCGCCGATCTCTTCGTCCAGAGACGCGCGTGAAGACGCGGCTCGACACGCTGCTCGTCGCGCGCGGCCTGGCCGCGACGCGCGAGCGGGCGCGCGCGCTCATCCTGGCCGGCCAGGTTCGGGTGCGCGGCCAAGGGAGCCGCTCAAGGCCGGGACGATGGTGGCGGACGACGCCGAGGTGGCGCTGGCGACGCCGGACCATCCCTACGTCGGCCGCGGCGGCCTCAAGCTGGCGCACGCCCTCGACGTCTTCGCCATCGATCCGCGCGACTGCGTCGCGCTCGACGTCGGCGCCTCGACCGGCGGCTTCACCGACGTGCTGCTGCGGCGCGGCGCGACCCGCGTGGTCGCGCTCGACGTCGGCCACAACCAGCTGGCCTGGTCGCTGCGGACCGATCCGCGCGTCGTCGTCCTCGAGAAGGTCAACGCCCGGACGCTGACCGCCGATCAGCTCGGTCCGGACGCGCCGCACGTCTTCGACCTGATCACGATCGACGTGTCGTTCATCTCGCTGCGGCTCGTGCTGCCGCCGCTCGTGCCGCTGCTCCGGCCCGGCGGACGCATCGTCGCGCTCGTCAAGCCGCAGTTCGAGGCCGGCCGCGAGGACGTCGGCGCCGGCGGCATCGTGCGCGATCCCGGCCGTCCACGAGCGCGTCGTCACCGAGGTCGTCGCCGAGGCGGCCCGGCTGGGCCTGTCGCACCACGCGACGACGCCCTCGCCGATCGCCGGCGCCGAAGGCAACCGCGAGTTCCTGGCGTCGTTCGCGCATGCCGCGTCCGGCGAGTCCGACGCCGCCGCGTCACGCCGCGATCCGCGCCTGCGATAAGCTGACGCCGTGGACTGGCCGCCCATCCGTCGCGTCGGGATCGTCGTCAAGCCGCGGCTCGACGGCGGTCCGCGCGTGGTGCGCGATCTGGTCGCCTGGCTGAGCGCGCGCCGGATCGTCCCGGTGCTCGACGACGGCAGCGCGGCGGTCGACGGCAGCGGCGCGCATCGCGTCGTCGCCGCCGACGCGCTCCCGTCCGAGGTCGACCTCATCGTCGTCCTCGGCGGCGACGGCACGCTGCTCGCCACCGCCCGGCGGATCGCCCTCGCCGGGGCCGACGTCGCGGTGCTCGCCGTCAACTTCGGCAGCCTGGGTTTCCTCACCGAGACGACGCTGCCGGAGCTCTACGCCGCGCTCGAGCGCGTCGTCGCCGGGACCGCCGCCGTCGAGACGCGGATGATGCTGCACATGCGTGTCATCCGCGACGGCGCGCGTGCGCCACCAGACGCCGGTGCTGAACGACGTCGTCGTCAATCGCGGCCCGCTGTCGCGGATGACCGATCTCTCGGTCCATGTCGACGACCTGTTCGTGGCCCGCTTCAAGGCCGACGGCCTGATCGTCGCCACCGCGACCGGATCGACGGCCTACAACCTGTCGGCCGGCGGACCGATCGTCCATCCGCACGTCGACGCGATCGTGCTGACGCCGATCGCGCCGCACACGCTGACCAACCGTCCGGTGGTGCTGCCGGCCACGGCGGCGCTGATGATCCAGCCGACCATCGCCGGCGGCGAGGACATCTTCGTCACGGCCGACGGCCAGACGGGCTATCCGCTGTCCGCGGCCGACGTGGTGACCGTGACGCGCGCCGACCGCGTCCTGCGGCTGGTCCGCTCGACCGAGCGCTCCTACTTCGGCGTCCTGCGGCAGAAACTGAAATGGGCGGAGCGCTAGCTCTGAGCGCAGCTCCGAGCCGGCTCGAGCTGCGAGTCCACGTGTTCAGTTTCTGCCAGCTGCGCGCCGCTGATCCCGGAAATACTGGACCTGGTGCTGGTGGACGTTGCGGTTGTGCTCGGCCAGCGTCGACGCGAAGACGTGCGAGCCGTCGTTGCGGCTGACGAAATAGAGATAGGGGACGTCGGCCGGCGCGACCGCGGCTGCGAGTGAGGCCCGGCCCGGCGCGGCGATCGGGCCCGGCGGCAAGCCGCTGTAGCGGTAGGTGTTGTAGGGCGAGTCGAACTGCAGGTTCTCGCGGGTCAGGTTGCCGTGCCAGCGGCCGGCCCGCTGCAGCGCGTAGATGACCGTCGGGTCGCACTGCATGCCCATGCCGATCCGCATCCGGTTCTGGTAGACCGCGGACACCAGCGGCCGCTCCTCGGGCCGGCTGGTCTCCTTCTCGATCAGCGAGGCGATGGTCACCACCTGCCGCGTCGTCAGGCCGCGCGCCTTGGCCGCGTCGCGCAGCGTGCTGTCGTAGACGGCGAGGAACCGCTTCGCCATCTGCTCGATCAGCAGCTCCGCGCTCGCGTCGCGCGGCAGGTTGTAGGTCTCCGGGAACAGGTAGCCTTCCAGATCGTCCGCCGACGGGTCGATGCCCTGCACCAGCGACGCGCGACGGGCCGCAGCGGTGAACATCGCCTTCGGTCCCAGGCCCGCCGTCTCGAAGATCGCCGCCATGTCGGCGATGGTCAGCCCTTCGCGGAACGTGATCGGCCGCAGCACGACGCTGCCGGCAACCAGGCGATCGACGACGTCGGTGGCCCGCATCGACCCCGTGAACCGGTACTCGCCGGCCTTCAGCGTGCGGGCCGCGCCGCGGCGCCACACGGCGAGACGGAAGGCCCAGTCGTTCTTGATGGCGCCCGCGTCGACCAGCCGGTGCCCGATCGCCGAGACGCCGAGCCCCGGCGGGATGTCGACGAAGATCTCCGGCTCGGTGTAGCCCTGGAAGGGCTGGTCGAGGCTGCGGAGGGCGAACGGCGCCCACCGCGGCAGCCACGACCGCGACGACGAGCAGCCGGACGAGCGCGCGCATCAGCGGGCCGGCTCCTGCGCCGCGACGGGGTCCGGCCGGGCCTGATCGAGGAAGTCCTGGAGAATCACCGCCGCGGCGGCGGCGTCGAGACGCGCCTTGCGCGTGCGCCAGTCGCGCTCGCTGACGCGCAGCCGCTCGTCGGCTTCGACGCTGGTCAGCCGCTCGTCCTGGACGAACACCGGCAGCGTCGTCCGGGTGCGGAGGCGCGCCACGAAGGCATCGACGTCGCGCGGTCTCGGGACTGGGGCGGCCGTCGAGGTGCAGCGGCCGCCCGACGACGATCGCCGACAGCCCGTCCGGCTCGGCGGCCAGGTGGCCCGCCGTTCGCAGCACATCGGCGAGCGGCGGGTGCGCGGTAATCACGGCGTACGGGGTCGCCAAGGTGCCGGTGGGGTCGCTGACGGCAAGTCCGGTGCGCCTCCGGCCGATATCCAGAGCGAGCACGCGACCGGACCGGACGGCACCCGTCATGTCTGGAGTCTGCCAGAATGCACACGATCGTGGGAAGAGATGCCACGTCCGGCGCGGTGATCGCGGTCGTTTTCGCGATCGCGGCGATGAGTCCCGGCTCGCCGGCGGCGCAGGCCGGCGCCCAGCCGGCCACCCCGCCGGCCCGTTCGCCGAGCGGGCGCGCGCCGAGCAGCGCCTCACCGAAGGTGCTGGATGCCCGGCTGGCCCAGGCCCGGGCGGAGGCGTCCCGGCTGGCCGGCGAGCAGCGCACCCTCCTCACCCGCCTCCGCCAGATCGAGCTGGCGATCGAGACGCGGGAGCTCGAACGCGAGAAGACGGCGCGAGCCCGCCTCGCGTCGACGACTGCGGTGGAGGCCGCCGTCGCCCGGGTCGCCGCCGCGGATGCCGAGCTGGCGGCGCTGAGGCCCGAGGTCCGGACGCGCCTCACCCGGCTCTACCGCCTCATGCCGCTCGGCTACGAGCGCTTGCTCTTCTCGCTCGACGACGCGCGGACGTTCGACCGCGCCGCCCGGGTCGTCGCCGTGCTGGCGCGTCGGGATCGCGAGCGCCTCGAGCGCTTCTGGCAGTTGCGCGCGGCGCGGGCCGGCGACGTCGGCCGCCTCCAGCGCGAGCGCGACACCCTCGACCTGCTGACGCAGCGGCTCGCCGGCGAGGAAGCCGCGCTGGCCGAGAGCGCGGCCGGTCAGCAGCGGCTGCTGGCCGAGGTGCGCGAGCGTCGCGACCTCAACGCCCAGCTCGTGCGCGAACTGGCGGCGGCGCGGGACCGACTCGAGGCAGTCGATGGCCGAGCTGACCGCGAGTCGTGGCGCCTCATCGGTCGCCCTGCCGGGCGGCGGCCGGCTCAAGGCCGGGACCATGGCCTGGCCGGTCCCCGGCCGCATCGACGCCCGCTTCGGCCGGCAGGCGTCGAGCCGCTTCGGGACGATGGTCACCCGCAACGGCATCGACATCGGGACGGCCGCCGGCTCGCCGGTCGCGGCCGTGCAGGCCGGGACGGTGGCCTACGCCGATGCCTTCGCCGGGTTCGGGCGGGTGGTGATCGTCGATCACGGCGGCCGGTTCTACACGCTCTACGGCCATCTGGCGTCCATCGACGTCTCCAAAGGGGCGGCGGTACAGGCCGGGGACGAGATCGGCACGGTCGGGATGGCCCCGACCGGCGACGCCGTCGCTCTACTTCGAGGTCCGGATCGACGGTCGGCCGGCCGATCCCGTACAATGGCTGAAGCCCGCATCGGCGACACCGCCCGCGTGAAGAAGCCCCGGCCGCAAGGGATCACGTCACCATGACCACACGCACCCGCTGGATCGTCCTGCTCGTCTCCACCCCGGTCGTCGCCTTCGTCGTGATCGGCAGCCTCCTCGGCCGGACGCTGGCCAGCCAGGGCGCCTACGAGCACCTCCGCGTCTTCGAAGACGTCGTGTCGCTGGTGACGCAGAACTACGTCGAGCCGGTCAACGTGGACAAGGTGATGAGCGGCGCCATGCGCGGCCTGGCCGACGGCCTCGACGCCGACAGCGCCTACCTCACCCCCGATCAGGTCCGCACCTTCGAGGCCGAGCGCGCGCCGGCTCCCGGCAACACCGGCCTCGATCTCACCCGTGGCTACTACCTGCGCGTCGTCTCGGCCCGCGACGGATCGCCGGCCGCCCGCGCCGGCCTGAGCACCGGCGACTACGTCCGCGCCATCAACGGCGCGCCGACGCGCAACCTGTCGGCCCTCGAAGGCATGCGCCTGCTGCGCGGCCCGGTCGGCTCGACGGTCACCATCACCATCCTGCGCGGCAGCGCCACCGATCCGCGCGACATCGCCCTGGTCCGCGAGGCGGCGCCGGCGACCGACGTGACGTCGAAGGTGCAGACCCCGGGCGTCGGCTACGTGCGGGTCGCGGCGTTCGCGCCCGGCGCCGCCGGGCGGCTCGAGCAGGCGGTGACGCAGCTGACCCGCGGCGGCGCATCCAACGTGATCGTCGATCTGCGCGACACCGCGGAAGGCCGTCTCGAGGAAGGCATCGCCGCGGCCCGGCCCTTCGTGCCGGTCGGCAAGACGCTGTCGACGCGGGAGACGAAGGCCGGCAAGGACTCGGTCGTCACCACGACCGCCAGCGACGGCAAGGTCACCACGCCGCTGGTGCTCCTGACGACCAACGGGACGTCGGGCGCCGCCGAGCTGTTCGCCGCGGCGCTGCTCGACAACAAGCGGGCGACGCTGGTCGGCGAGCACACGCTCGGTCGCGCCGGCGTGCAGAAGCTGGTGAAGCTGCCGGACGGCAGCGCGCTCTACATGACGTTCGCGCGCTATCTCGCGCCGTCGGGCACCAGCATCCACGGCACCGGCCTCACCCCGACGATCGACGTCGAGGAGCCGGAGCGCGAGTTCGGTGCCGCGGCGCCGACGAACGATCCGATCCTCGAGAAGGCGCTCGAGCAGCTGCGGACGAAGAAAGCGGCGTAGCGCGCATCGCATCGCGCGGCGCGATCGACATCGCGATCGCGCCGCGATCACCTGCCGCCTGCTTGACTCCGACTGAACCCTCACGTATAACCGCCCGCGGCCCACGTGCGGGCGGCACCTATTGGAGGCGTTCGGTGAACAAGCAGGAACTCATCGCCAAGATCGTCAAGGACACGGGCCTGACGAAAGTCAGCGCGACGGGCGCCGTCGAGTCGCTGCTCGATGGCATCAAGAAGTCGCTGAAGAAGGGCAACGCCGTGACCTTCGTCGGCTTCGGCACGTTCCAGACATCGATCCGCAAGGCACGCCTCGCACGTAATCCGCAGACCGGCGCCTCCGTCAAGGTGCCGAAGCGCCGCGTCGTCCGCTTCAAGGCCGGCAAGGCCCTCAAGGACACCGTGAACTAGGGGTCGATGATCCGCGCGCCGGTCCCGTCCCCCGGGTCCTGCCCGCGGCTGCACGCCCGCGAACGCCGCCGGCCGCCCCCTCCGGGCCAGGCATCGGCGCCGCGGGACGCGCACCGTGTCACCGGTGCGCGTTGACTCATAAAAAGTCGGGCTGGTATACTGGCCGTTCGCGCAGTGGGTCAGGGGCGCGTAATAGGCGCGTAGCTCAGGGGTTAGAGCGCCTGCTTGACACGCAGGAGGTCGGTGGTTCGATTCCACTCGTGCCTACCATCCCACTGCCTTGCGACAGTGCGGGGGGCCGTCAGCCCCGCCGCCCAGCAGCCGAACGAAACAACCACGCCGTGCACGTCCTTCAGCGCTCCCAGGCCCTTTCTGCCGGTCGGCATGTCGCCGTCCCGACCCTCCCTCGATGACCGCCGCGGTCGAATCAGGGGAGATCTCGCTCACCCTGCCGGATGGCTCGATCCGGAAGGTGGCGCGTGGCACGACCGGGGCCGATCTGGCCATGGCCATCTCGCCACGCCTGGCCAAGGCGGCGCTGGCCGTCACCGTCGACGATCAGCTGATCGACCTGTCGCGGCCGTTCGAGGCCGACGCCCGGGTGCGGATCGTCACCGAGAAGGATCCGGAAGCGCTGCGCCTCTATCGGCACAGCACGGCCCACCTGCTGGCGGCGGCCGTCCTCGAGCTGTTCCCGGGCACCCAGTGCGGCATCGGCCCGGCCCTCGACGACGGCTTCTACTACGACTTCGTCGTGCAGCGGCCGTTCGTGCCCGAGGATCTGGCCGCCATCGAGCAGCGGATGCGCGAGATCGCCGCCCGCGATCTGCCCGTTCGTGCGCGAGCTGCGGCCCAAGGACGAGGCCAAGGCCTACTTCGCGGCGCGCGGTGAGCCGCTCAAGGTCCAGCTCATCGACGAGAAGAGCGGGCCGGTCGCCTCCTGCTACGACATCAAGGGCGTCTTCCTCGACTTCTGCGTCGGGCCGCACGTCCCGTCGGTCGGCCGGCTCGGACACTTCAAGCTGACCTCGACGTCGAGCGCCTACTGGAAGGGCGACGCGAAGAACCAGCCGATGCAGCGCGTCTACGGCACGGCCTTCTTCTCGAAGAAGGACCTCGAGGAGTACCTGCACCGGCTCGAGGAAGCCAAGAAGCGCGACCACCGCCGCCTCGGCAAGGAACTGGGCCTCTTCCAGTTCCATCCGTGGGCGCCGGGCGCGGCCTTCTGGCTGGCCAAGGGCACGACCGTCTACCACACGATCGCCAACTACATGCGCGACGTGCTGCTGCCGAACGGCTACGTCGAGCTGAAGACGCCGCTGATCTTCAACAAGGCGCTGTGGGAGACCTCCGGCCACTGGCAGCACTACCGCCAGAACATGTTCCTCATCGACAACGACGAGGAACAGATGGCCATGAAGGCGATGAACTGCCCGGGCCACATGCTCGTCTTCGCCAGCGAGACCCGGAGCTATCGCGACCTGCCGCTGCGCTTCCACGAGCAGACGCCGCTGCACCGCAACGAGGCCTCGGGCGTGCTGTCCGGCCTGACCCGCGTGCGCCAGTTCTCGCAGGACGACGCCCACTGCTTCGTCATGGAGTCGCAGATCGGCGAAGAGGTCGAGCGCCTGCTTCGCCTCGTCCAGCGGGTCTACGGCGACTTCGGCCTCGAGTACAGCGTCAAGCTGTCGACCCGGCCGGCCGAGTTCCTCGGCGAGATCGCGACCTGGGACCACGCGGAAGCCGAGCTGCGGCGGGCGATGGAGTCGGCCGGTCAGGCCTACACCGTCGACGAGGGCGACGGCGCCTTCTACGGTCCGAAGATCGACATCGAGGTCACCGACGCGATCGGCCGCAAGTGGCAGTGCGCCACCATCCAGCTCGACTACCAGCTGCCGCAGCGCTTCGACCTGAAGTACACCGGCGCCGACAACGCCGAGCACCGGCCGGTGGTCATCCACCGCGCCATCTTCGGCAGCTTCGAGCGGTTCATGGCCCTGCTGATCGAGCACTACGCCGGGGCGTTCCCGCTGTGGCTGGCGCCGGTCCAGGCGACGGTGCTGCCGCTGTCGGACCGGCACCTCGACGCCGCCACGGCCGTCGTCGCCACGCCTCGAGGCGGGCGGCCTGCGGGTCTCGCTCGACGCGCGGGTCGAGAAGATCGGGTACAAGATTCGTGAAGCCCAGCTCCAGCAGGTGCCGTACATGCTGGTGATGGGCGATCGGGAAGTCGCGGAGGGCCAGGTGTCCGTCCGCAGCCGGCGCGGCGGGGACCTCGGCGCGCGCAGCGTCGACGCAGTTCCTCGACGACGCCCGGCGGGAAGTGCAACAGAAGGGGAGGTAGTTATCGCATTCGACAGAGGCAGGCCGCCGCGCCGGGACGATCGGGTGCGGATCAACGACCGAATCCGCGTTCGCGAAGTGCGCGTCATCGACGAGACCGGCGCCCAGCTGGGCATCATGGCGCCGCAGGACGCCATCCGCATCGCGAAATCGAAGGGACTGGATCTCGTGGAGGTCTCGGCGACGGCCGTGCCTCCTGTGTGTCGCATCACCGACTACGGCCGCTACCAGTACACGGAGCAGAAGCGGGCCCGTCAGGCGCGGAAGCACCAGAAGACCATCGAGGTCAAAGAGATCAAGTTCCGGCCGAAGGTCGACGAGCACGACTACGACTTCAAGAAGAAGCACATCGAGCGCTTCCTGACCGAAGGCGACAAGGTCAAGGCGACGGTCTTCTTCCGCGGACGGGAAATCGCGCATCCCGAGATCGGGCGGCGCATCCTGGAACGGCTGATCCAGGAGATCATCGAGCTGGCCAACGCCGAGAACACGCCGCGGCTCGAGGGGAACACGATGCACGTGATCCTCGGCCCGAAGCCGCAGCTGGCGCAGCAGCGGCGCGAGCGCCCGGCAGCGGCCGCGGCGAGCGCCAGCCGCAGCGACATGCGCGACGTGAACGACCTGGCGAGCGACCGGGCCGAGCCGGACGAGGCGCCGCCCGACGAGACGCCGGCGACACCGGACGCACCGGCGACGACGACCGAGTAAGAGCACGGCCCTGGATCGGGCCGCACAGGCCCGAATCAGGGGCGGAGGGGACGGAAGAGGACATGCCGAAGCTGAAGAGCCATCGTGGCGCGGCCAAGCGCTTCAAGCGCACCGCGTCGGGCAAATTCCTGCGGGCGAAGGCGTTCAAGCGCCACATCCTGACCAGCAAGAGCACCAAGCGGAAGCGCAGCCTGCGCAAGGCCGCCTTGGTCTCCGACGGGGATCAGATGAAGCTCGACCGGATGCTGCCCTACAAATAAGGACCGCACGACTTCGGCGGGCACGCCTCGCGTCCCTGCCCCGAGAGAATCATGCCCAGAGTCAAACGTGGAACCGTCCGCCGCGCCAAGCGCAAGAAGCTTCTTGCCCGGGCGAAAGGCTTCTTCCAGACCAAGAGCAAGCTGTATCGCGCGGCCAAGGAGGCGGTCGACACGGCGCTCAAGTACGCGTTCGTCGGCCGCCGCCGCAAGAAGCGCGACTTCCGCCGTCTGTGGATCGTCCGCATCAACGCCGCCGCGCGCGAGCACGGCCTGTCGTACAGCGTCTTCATCAAGGGGCTCGAGGCCGCCGGCGTGACGCTCGACCGCAAGATGCTGGCCGACCTGGCCGCCCGCGAGCCGAAGGCGTTCGCCGTCCTCGCCGAGCAGGCGAAGGCGGCCCGTCCGGCGCCGCGTCCCGCCCCCGTCGCCTAGGCGTTCATCGCGGATGAACGACGGCAACCGCGACGACCTCTGGGTCGCGTTCGAGACCGAGCTGGGCTCGGTCTCGACGCCCCGGGATCTCCAATCGCTCCGCGATCGGTACCTGGGGCGCAAGGGCGGCCGCATCTCGGGCCTCTACGCCGAGCTCGCGACCGTCAGCGCCGAGAAGAAGCGCGAGCTCGGGGCGAGTCTGAACCAGCTCAAGGCGAAGGTCGAGGCCGCCCTCGACGCCCGGGCCGGGACGCTGGCGACGGCGGCTCCCCCGCCGCCGCGGCTCGATCCCACCCTGGCCGGGCGGCGCCCGGTCATCGGCCACATCCATCCGCTGACCTATCTGCGGACGCGGATCGAGGCCTACTTCGCGGCCGCCGGCTACGAGATCCTCGACGGGCCGGAAGCCGAGGACGATTACCACAACTTCGAGGCGCTGAACCTGCCCGCCGACCATCCGGCGCGCGACATGCAGGACACCCTCTACCTCGAGAAGCCGTGGACGCGGACGGTGTTCCCGGTCGGCGCCGACCGGCCCGGCCGGCCGGCGACGGCCGGACGTCCTGCGCCGACGCCGCGCGACGAGCGGGCCGCGACGCTGCTGCGGACGCACACCTCGGCGATGCAGATCCGCTACATGGAGCGGCACGACCCGCCCGTGCGCATCATCTGCCCGGGCCGCGTCTATCGCCGCGACAACCTCGATCAGACGCACACGCCGATGTTCCAGCAGGTCGAAGGCCTGGTGGTCGGCGAAGGCGTGACGATGGCGCAGCTGAAGGGCACGCTGGTGCCGTTCCTGCGCGACCTGTTCGGCGAGCGGATCGAGATCACGTTCCGGCCGTCGTTCTTCCCCTACACCGAGCCGTCGGCGGACGTGTTCCTCCGCGACCCGTCGCGCGGCCCGAAGTGGCTGGAGGTGCTCGGCTGCGGCATGGTCAATCCGGCGGTGTTCGCGGCGGTCGGCTACGACCCCGAGCGCTACACCGGCTTCGCCTTCGGCATGGGCATCGAGCGGCTGGCGATGCTGCTGTTCGGCGTCGACGACATCCGTCAGTTCTACGAGAACGACGTGCGGTTCCTCGAGCAGTTCCCCCAGTAGCGGCCGCCGTGCCGCTTCCTACGAGAGAATGACGCCGTGAAAGTGCTCGTGTCCTGGCTGCGTGAGCTGGTCGAGGTCCCGGTCGGCATCGAGGCGCTCGCCGAACGCCTGCACCTCGCCGGCTTCGAGCTGGCGTCGATCACGCCGGTCGATCCCGTGCCCGGTCCGGACGGACCGACCGCCGGTCCCGACGCGGTCATCGATTTCGAGATCACCGCGAACCGGCCCGACGCCCTCAGCCTGGCTGGCTTCGCCCGCGAGGTCGCGGCCCTCTACGACGTGCCGCTGCGCTACCGTCCGGCGGCGCTTCGCCAGACGCCCCATCCGTCGCGCCTGGGCCCGCTCAGCGTCACCATCCAGGAGCCGGCGCTGTGCCCGCGCTTCACCGCCGGCCTGGCCGACGTCACGGTCGGGCCCTCGCCGGACTGGCTGGCCGGCCGCCTGACGGCGTGCGGCGTCCGCAGCATCAACAACATCGTCGACATCACCAACTACGTCCTGCTCGAGACCGGCCACCCGATCCACGCCTACGACATCGCGCGCCTCGCCCAGAACGAGCTGCGCGTGCGGCGGGCGGCGGCCAGCGAGCCGGTCACCACGCTCGACGGCGTCACCCGGACGGCGTCGGCGGACATGCTGGTCATCGCCGACGCGGCGCGGACGCAGGGCTTCGGCGGCATCATGGGCGGCGGCGAGTCCGAGGTCACGACGGCGACGACGACCATCGCCGTCGAGAGTGCGCACTTCGCGCCGGCGCAGGTCCGGCGCACCGCCCGCCGGCTCGGGCTGGCCACCGAGGCGTCGCACCGCTTCGAGCGCGGCGCCGACTACCAGGCCGCCGCGACGTCCCTGGCCCGGGCCCTGGAGCTCGTCGAGCGCATCGGCGCCGGCACCGCCCGGCCCGGCTGGATCGACGCGCAGCCGCAGCCGCCGGCCCCGCGTGAGGCCCTGACCCTGCGCCGGGCGCGCATCGCGCGCGTCCTCGGCTACACGATCGACGACGCGACGGTCGAGCGCATCCTCACCGCGCTCGGCTTCGGCCTCGCCGCGACGCACTACGGCGACGGCTGGGCCGTCACCGTGCCGAGCTGGCGCATCGACGTCGCCGGAGAGTCCGACCTGCTCGAGGAGCTGGCCCGCGTCGACGGCTACGACCGGATCCCCGAAGCGTTCCCGCCGCTGGAGCTGCCGCCGCCGCGGCCGGCGCCCCGGCTGGCCCGCGACGCCCGGCTGCGCACGCTGGCCCGCGCCGCCGGCTTCTCCGAGAGCGTCACCTTCTCGTTCATCGCCCGCGACGCGGCGCGCCGCTTCGCCGCGGACGCCGACATCGTCGCCATCGCCAACCCCCTCGCCGAGACGATGGCCGTGATGCGGCCGACGCTGCTGGCCGGCCTGCTCGACTCGGTGGCCCACAACCGCCGCCGCGAGCAGAAGGACGTGCGCCTGTTCGAGCTGGCGACGATCTTCGGCACCGCGCGCGGCGAGCATCGCGCCCTGGCGCTGGCGTCGCTCGGCCAGGCGTCGGGGACGCACTGGAGCGGCTCCGGCCGCGCGACCGATCTCTACGACACGTCCGGGGCCGTCGCCGCGCTGTGCGGCGCGCTCGGCCTCGACACGGTGTTCGCGCCCGGCGAGGCGCCGTTCCTGACGCGTGAGACCGCGACGACCATCGCCGTGCGAGCGCGCGACGCCGCCGCCGACAGCGAGGCGCCGGTCATCGGCGTGCTCGGCGAGGTGTCGCCGGCCGTCCTCGAGGCGCACGGCCTGCCGGCTCGCGAGCGCGTCTTCGTCGCCGAATTCGATCTCGATCTGGCGCTCGCCTGGACGACGCGCGACGACCACGTGCGGGCCCACGCCCTGCCCCGCTTCCCGTCGAGCTCGCGCGATGTGTCGATCGTCGTCGACGCGACCTTGCCGGCGACCGCCGTTCGTGGCACGATCCGACGCGCGGCGCCGCCGACGCTCGTCAGCGTCGACGAATTCGATCGCTACCAGGGGAAGGGCGTCGCCGACGGCCGCTGCAGCTTGTCGCTGCGGCTCGTCTTCCGCGCGCCGGACCGCACGCTGACCGACGCCGAGGTGCAGGCCGCCATGGACACGATCGTCGCCGCCCTTCAGGCCGATCACGACGCCCGCCTGCGACAATAGACCGCGGCGATACCGACTCATCCACCAGAGAATCCGAAGATACTTATGTCAGCTCCCGCCATGGCCAAGACCGCCCAGAGCGTCGAACTCGACGCCATCGAACGCCTCGAAGACAAGGTCCGCAAGCTCGTCGCGATGGTCGAGGAGATGCGCGGCGAACGCGCCCGCCTCACCGCGGAGAATCGGGCGCTCGGCGACGAGGTCGGCTCGCTGCGCAAGAAGATGGTCGACGGCGAAGGTGCGGCGGCCGAAGTCGTGACGCTGCGCGAGGAGCGCGATCAGGTGCGCACCCGCGTCAAGGACATGCTGGCGCAGATCGAAGCGCTGGAGCTCTGAGCCCTGCCCTGCGTCAGCCAGAACCGGCATGAGTGAATCGAGTCGCGTCGTCACCATCGAGATCCAGGGGCTGCGCTACCCGATCCGCAGCGAGCTCGACGAGCAGTACGTCGTCGAGCTCGCCCGCTATGTCGACGGCAAGATGGCCCGGGCCGGACACGAAGTGCCGACCGGCGAGTCGTTGAAGATCGCCGTGCTGGCGGCCCTCAACATCGCCGACGAGCTGTTCCGTTGCCGTGGCGCCGGCTCGGTCGAGCACGCCGAGCTGATGCGCCGCACCAACGACCTCGAGCGGCTCGTCACCGCGGCGATCGATCGCCTCCACGCCTGAGACGCACCGGCGCTCGTCGCGGGCCGCTCGCCTCGCACCATGCCGGAGCCTGCCGTGCCTGGGGGCAACGCCCGCGGGGTTCGTCCTTGCCGATTCACGTCCGAGGTCTTAAGATCCGATGCTTAGGTGCCCTGGGTTGTCCGTGATTGGGTGAGTGCTCGGCTGAGCCGACTTTTCACCTAAGCGGATCGCGACGCTGCGCTGTGTGCATGCCTCTGTGACGAGGAAGCCTGACGCTCGGCGGCTTACCGCGGTTCCACCTGCAAACTGCAGGTTCAACCGACCTCCCCACACGATAGGCCGGGGCATCGCTTTCTTCGGGGTCTGGTCGCGTTGTTGCGCGACCGGACCCCTTTCCATTTGTGGCGGCCGGTTCCCTCAGAACCGGCCGCGGGCCGCTTTCGGCGTGCGGCGCGGTTCGCCGCGCGTCCGCGCGGCGGCGCCGCCCGCGGGCGGCCTCTCGCTTCGCGGGATCTCGCTTCGCGCATACCGGCATCGCTTCGCTCGCCTCAGGCCACCGGCGGCTCCGCTCCGCGCACGCCGGCATCGCTTCGCTCGCCTCAGGCCGCCGGCGGCTCCGCTCCGCGCATGCGGCATCGCTTCGCTCGCCTCAGGCCACCGGCGGCTCCGCTCCGCGCACGCGGCATCGCTTCGCTCGCCTCAGGCCGCCGGCGGCTCCGCTCCGCGCACGCCGGCATCGCTTCGCTCGCCTCAGGCCACCGGCGGCCTCCGCTCCGCGCATCGCCGGCATCGCTTCGCTCGCCTCAGGCCACCGGCGGCTCCGCTCCGCGCACCGGCATCGCTCGCTCGCCTCGGGCCGGCGGCTTCGCTTCGCGTATCGGCATCGCTTCGCTCGCCTCAGGCACCGGCGGCCCCGCTCCGCGCACACCGGCACGGCTTCGCTCGCCGGCGCGCAGGCCGCAAGGTGCATCCGCTCTCGGACAGCGAGGTCCTTGGCGCTCAGGACGCCGCAGGTCAGCGGGGCGGGCGTTCCCGGAGCGCGACTTGGAGCAAGCCGACGCCTGCGTCAGCGTAGACCGTGCGCAGGCCCACGCCGGCAGGTCGCGCGAAGGCGCGACCGCTTTGGCGGTCCGGCGACGGCAGCTGTGCTGGCCGCACGGCGCGGACGCCGATCGTCTGGCGCGACGCTGCGGCGCAGCTGGCCGGCCAGGCCGGAGCGCGGTCTACCGGCTTGCGGAAGTGGAGCGCGCAGGGGATGCCCGCCCCGCATCCACGGCGTCGCGCGTCGGCTGCGGTGCCGAGGCCCGTGCCAGCCGAGCGCGGCGACGGCGCGGCGGAGCGATCAGGATGCCCGATCCGCCGCCACGGCGTCGACGCGCAGGCGACTTGGACGACCGCCGCGCGTCCGCGCTATCCTGAGCACGCATGACGGTTGGTGAGATCGGCGAACGGCAGGTGATTGCGCGCGTCCGCGCCCGGGTTCCCGCGGCGCCGGCCTTCGTCGTCGTCGGGATCGGCGACGACGCGGCGGTGCTGGAGCCGCCGCGCAACCGGCTCGACATCGTGACGACCGACGCCGCCGTCGAGGGCGTGCATTTCGATCGCGCGCTTCATGGACGCGACCTCGATCGGGCACCGGGTGCTCGCGGCCAACCTCAGCGATCTCGCGGCGATGGGAGCGGAGCCGCGCACGGCGCTGCTGTCGCTGATGCTGCCGGAGAGCCTGCCGGTGGCCGAGCTCGACGCGATGCTCGACGGCTTCCTGGCCCTGGCGGCGCGGACCGGCACGCACCTCGTCGGCGGCAACGTCACGCGCTCGCCGGGGCCGGTCATCCTCGACGTGACGGTGTCCGGGACCGCCAAGCGGCGCAAGGTGCTGACCCGCGCCGGCGGACGCCCCGGCGATGAGCTGTGGGTGTCGGGCACGGTCGGCGGGGCCGCGGCCGGCCTGGCGTGGCTGCGGCAGGGCGGAGCCGCCGTCCCGGCGGATCCGGCCGTGGCCGACGCCGTCGCCCGCTTCCTCCGGCCGGAGCCCCGGCTGCGCCTGGGCATCCTGGTCGGGCGGACGCGCGCGGCGTCGGCGGCCATGGACCTGAGCGACGGCCTCGCCGACGCGGTCCGCCAGCTGGCCGACGCGAGCGGCACCGGCGCCCGTCTCGAGGCCGCGGCGCTGCCCGTCCACCCCGGCGTCGGGGCGGTCGCCGGCGACCCTGAGGCCGTCCTGGCCGCGGCGCTCGCCGGCGGCGAGGACTACGAGCTGCTGCTGACGGTCCCGCGGCGGGCCGGCCGGCGGTTCGCGGCGGCCGCGCGGCTGGCCCGCCTGCCGGTCACCCGCGATCGGCGCCCTGACGCCGGCCGGCGGCCGGCCTGATCCTGGCCACGGAGGCCGGAGATCGGCAGATTCCCGAGGGTTTCGAGCACTTTCGGGCGGCCGCAGCCCGCCGTTGCCGCCCCCGGCCGCTGATTGCCGCCGGCTGCGCCGGCCTTCACCCAGGGCCCGCTTTTCGGGGTTCCATCCGGCCTCGGGTGTCGTATGCTAGCCGGGTCCCCGGGGCGGCCCCAAGCTCCCAGGCCCCCCACCGGACCCGCCAGGCCAGACCATCGGCCGGGCGCGCGCGGAAAGACCGGCAGGCTCCTTCGTTCGGCCCGGAGCCAGGGTCACGACTTTTATGGTGCTGTCACGCTCGCTGACGCGGAAGCTCGCCGCCTTGTGCGGAGGGGTGCTCGGCTTCGTCCTCCTCTACGAGGTGACGGCGCTGGACTCGAAGGCCACCGCGGCCCACGAGGTCGAAGTGCGCGAAACGGCCTGGCCCCGGCCGGGCGCCCGGCTGCGCTTCCACGCCACCGCCTACTGCAAGGGCACCACCACGGCGTCCGGCACCACCGTCCGCACCGGCATCGCCGCCGCCGACCCCCTGCTCCTGCCGGTCGGGTCGGTCATCCAGGTCGACTCGCTCAGCCCCCGCTACAACGGCATCTACACGGTGATGGACACCGGGCCGGCGGTGCAGGGCCGCGAGATCGACATCTACATGTGGAACTGCAACGAGGCGCTCGACTTCGGGCGCCGATCGATTGCCATCAACGTGCTGCGCCTCGGCTGGAACCCGAAGGCGTCGGCGCCGGCGGCCATCGCCGCCAACATCATCGCCAAGCCCGACGCCGCCGCCCCTGGCTACCCGCCCGGCTACGGCCCGGCCGCGAGCGCGGCCAGCGCGGCGGCAACGGCGACGCCGCAGGCCGTCCCGAGCCCGGCTCCCGCCCCGGTCAGTCCGGTCGTGGTCAGCCCGGCCGCGCTCGACGGCTCGCCCCAGTGACCGTGCGGTAAGCTGCTCCGCGGATGGAGCAGCTTCTCGAAGAGACCTACCGCGCCGAGCGCGATCACTTCTGGTTCAAGGGTTTCCGCCAGTTCATCGCCCCCCTCGTCGACCAGGCCCTGGCCGGCCGGCCTGACGCCCGGCTGCTCGACTGCGGCTGCGGCACCGGCACCAACCTCAGTCTCTTCCGGGCACGCTGCAACGCCGTCGGTTTCGACCTGACCCCCGGCGGGCTGCGCTTCGCGCGGACGCACGGCGGCCTCCGGGTGTCGCGGGCGAGCATCACGCACGTGCCGTTCGCGGCGTCGACCTTCGACGTCGTCACGTCGTTCGACGTGCTCCAGTGCATCACCGAGGCGATGGAGACGCAGGCGATGGCCTCGATGGCCCGCGTGCTGAAGCCGGGCGGCTCGCTGATCCTGAACGTCGCGGCGCTGGACATCCTGAGCGGCAGCCACGCGGTGCTGTCGGAGGAAGTGCGGCGCTACACCAAGCCGCTGATGCGGCAGGCGCTGTCGCGCGCCGGCCTGGTGCCGATGCGGATCACCTACACCAACTTCAGCCTGTTCCCGCTGATGCTGGCGACGCGGACGTGGCAGCGGTTTCGCGGCGCGGCCCGGCCCGAGACGCTGACGTCGGAGATCTCGGTGCCGTCGCCGGCGGTCAACGCCGCGCTGAGCGCGGTGCTGTCACTCGAGGCGCGCGCCCTGCGGCTCACCGATCTGCCGATCGGCAGCTCGCTGCTCGTGCTCGCCCGCAAGCCAGCCTGATCGCCCGCCCTGGTCGCGGTACTGGAGCTGGTAGAGCCGCTCGTAGAGCCCGCGCTGCGCCAGCAGCTCCTGGTGCGAGCCCGACTCGCGCAGCTCGCCGCGGTGGAACACCAGGATGCGATCGACGTCCTGGATCGTCGACAGCCGGTGGGCGATGGCGATGGTCGTGCGGCCGGCCATCAGCACGTGCAGCGCGTCCCGGATCAGCAGCTCGGTCTCGGTGTCGACGCTGGAGGTCGCCTCGTCGAGGACGAGCACCGCCGGATCGCCGGCCAGCGCCCGCGCGAACGAGAGCAGCTGCTTCTGGCCGACCGAGAGCGAGGCGCCGCGCTCCCCCACCTTCGTTTCGAGCCCGTCCGGCAGGGCCGCCACGAAGCGATCGGCGTGCACCGCGGCCACCGCGCCTTCGACCTGCGGCCGTGACAGCTCGGGCCGGCCGAGCCGGACGTTGTCGGCGATGCTGCCGGAGAACAGGTAGACGTCCTGCAGCACCAGTCCGCAGATGCCGCGCAGCTCGGCGAGGTCCATCTCGCGGATGTCGATGCCGTCGACCAGGATGCGGCCGCGCTGAACGTCGTAGAACCGCAGCAGCAGGCTGATGATCGTGGTCTTGCCGGCGCCGGTCGCGCCGACGATGCCGACCCGCTGCCCGGCCGGCACCTCGAACGAGACGTCCTTCAGCACCCAGTTGACGTCGGCCCCGTCGGTCGTGGCGACGGTGGCGGCATCGACGCCGTAGGCGAACCAGACGTGCTCGAAGACGATGTGCCCGCGCGAGCCGGCCGGCCGCGGCCTGGCCGCCGGCGGCGAGGCGATGGTCACCGGCGTGTCGAGCAGCGCGAAGATGCGCTCGGAGGACGCCATGGCCGCCTGCAGCAGGTTGAACTTCTCCGACATGTCGCTGATCGGCCGGAAGAAGCGCTGCGCGTACTGCAGGAAGGCGACGAGCGCGCCGAGCGTCAGCGTGCCGGTGCCGACCCAGTGGCCGCCGGCGACGATGATCAGCGCGGCGGCCAGCGCGGCGACCCCTTCGATGGCCGGGTAGAACACCGCGTAGTAGAAGATCGCCTCGACGTTGGCGTCGCGGTGGCCCTTGTTGATCGCCTCGAAGCGCTCGAAGTTCAGCGTCTCGCGGCGGAACAGCTGCACCGTCGCCATGCCGGTCAGGTTCTCCTGCAGGAAGGCGTTGATCTGCGCCACCCAGCCGCGGACGCGGCGGTACGACTCGCGGACGTGCCGGCGGAACCACTGCGTCACCAGCACGATCAGCGGCAGGACCGAGAAGGTGACCAGCGCCAGCCGCCAGTCCATCCACAGCACGACGCCGAAGATGCCGACGAGCATGAACACGTCGCCGAACACGGCGACCACGCCGGCCGAGAACAGGTCGTTCAGGGCGTCGACGTCGCTCGTCACGCGCGTCATCAGGCGGCCCACGGCGTGGCGATCGTAGAAGGCGACGTCGACTTTCTGCAGGTGGCCGTAGATCGCCATCCGCATCTCGAACATGATGCGCTGCCCGATCGTCTGCGAGATCCACGTCTGCGCGAACTCGAGGACGAAGACGCCGGCCAGGACGGCGAGGAACAGCAGCGCCACCCGCCCGACGCCGGGCAGGTCGCCGCGGACGATGTAGTCGTCGATCGCCACCTTGGTGAGCCACGGCTGGACGAGCTGCAGCAGCGACGTCAGGACGATGACGACCAGGCCGACGAGCACGGGCCGCCAGTGCGGACGCAGGTAGCCGAGCAGCCGGCGCATCAGCCGGGCGTCGTAGGCCTTGCCGATGACGTCGTCGTCGGGCTGGGCGAGAGCGGGCTCGCTCACGATGCCGCCAGCTCCTCTTCGAGCCGCTGCAGCCGGCACATCTCGGCGTAGGGGCCGCCGGCCTCCAGCAGGTCGCCGTGCGTCCCCTGCTCGACGATGCGCCCGCCGTCGAGCACGACGATGTGGTCGGCGTGGCGGATCGTGGACGCGCGGTGCGAGATGAGGATGGCCGTCCGCGCCCGCATCACGCCGACGAGGCCGCTCAGGATGGCCGCCTCGGTGTCGGTGTCGACCGCCGACAGCGCGTCGTCGAGGATCAGGATCGGCGGATCGATCATCAGGGCACGGGCGATCGCCGTGCGCTGCTTCTGCCCGCCGGACAGCGTCAGGCCGCGTTCGCCCACCGTCGTCGTCCAGCGGTTGGGGAAGGTCTCGACGTCGACGTCGAGCCGGGCCACCGCCACCGCGTGCTTCAGGTCTTCGAGCTCGTCGCGCTCCGGCGTGCCGAACGCCACGTTGCCGGCGATGGTGTCGCTGAACAGGAACGGCTCCTGCGGCACCATGCCGATGCTGCCGCGCAGCACCGACAGCGGCAGGTCCCGCACGTCGATGCCGTCGATGAACACCGTGCCCGGCGGCGGGTCGTAGAGCCGCGGCAGCAGGCTGACCAGCGTCGACTTGCCGCTGCCGGTCGGGCCGACGATGGCCAGCGTGGTGCCGGCCGGCACCCGGAGCGAGATGTCGTGCAGCACGACCGGGGGATCGCCGCCGGCCGCGGGTGTCGCGGTACCCAGGCCCGCCTTGGCCTCGACAGGCTTCGGCGCGCCAGGGTAGGCGAACGTGAGGTTGCGCCACTCGATCGCGCCGCTGAGGCGCGCCGGCACGTCCGTGCGCGTTCCGTCGACGATGGCCGGCGGCGCGTCGAAGACCTCGAGCATGCGGCCCCACGACGCCGAACCGCGCTGCAGCAGGTTGACGACCCAGCCGAAGGCGATCATCGGCCAGCCGAGCATGGCCAGGTAGGCGTTGAACGCCACGAACTCACCGATGGTCAGCCGGCCGGCGATCACCTCGCGCCCGCCCAGCCACAGCACCACCAGGGCGCCGACGCCGAGGAGGAACGTGAGGCTGGGATAGAACAGGCCCTGCAGGCCGATCAGGCGCGTGTTACGGCGCAGGAACTCCTCGTTGGCCTGGCGGAACCGGGCCAGCTCGGCGTCCTCCTGCCGATAGGCGCGCACGACCCGCACGCCAGCCAGCGCCTCCTGCGTCACCGCCGACAGCTCGGCGAGCTGGGCCTGGATCCGCTCGAACCGCCGGTGGATCGCGGTGCCGAAGCCGTAGACCGCCAGCGACACCAACGGCAGCGGAATCAGCGCCATCGCGGTCAACCACGGGTCGATCGACAGCAACAGCAGGATGGCCACGACGAAGACGATGCCGGTCGAGACGGCGTACATCACGGCCGGACCGGCCATCATCCGCACGGCCGAGAGGTCGCTCGTCGCGCGCGACATCAGGTCGCCGGTGCGGCGGGCCTGGAAGTAGGCCAGCGGCAGCCGCTGCAGATGGCGGAGGAAGTCGTTGCGGATGTCGAACTCGATGTCGCGCGAGGCGATGACGAACCGCTGCCGCATCTGGAAGCGGAACCAGCCGCCGACGATGGCGATGGCGAGGAGCGAGGCGGCGTAACCGCTCAGCCTGGCCAGGGAGGCGCCGTCGGCCAGGTCGTCGATGGCCAGCCGGAGCACCCATGGGCCGACCAGCTGGATGCCGGTGGCGACCAGCGCGGCCAGGAGCCCCAGCCCGACGGCACGCTGATAGCGGCGGACGTAGGGAAGCAGCCGCCGCAGCGCCGTCCAGGTCACGTCGTCAGTATATGTGCCGGTCCCGCGACGGCGGATCTATCGGCCTCGCGCCGGCAGCCGATACGTGGTCGAGAGCCAGCCCCGCGCGATACCCATGACCCGACGACTCACACTCCTCTCGACCCTGGCCGTCCTGCTGGTGACCAGCACGGCCCACGCCCAGTTCAGCCGGCGCGATCCCGCCACCGGCGAGGTCTACAAGATCGAGGCGGCCTACGGCTGGTGGCGGCCGGAGCCGACCATCAGCGTCGCCAGCGAGGGCCTCGGCATCCCGCCGACGCTGATCGACTTCGAGACCGACCTCGGCATCTCGAAGCAGCGCGTCCGCGAGCTGCGGCTCGTGCTCCGGCCGGGCCGCAAGCACAAGTTCAAGCTCGACTACCTGCCGATCAGCTACAAGGTCGAAGGCCACATCCTGTCGCGGAACATCGTGTTCAACGGCCAGTCCTACAACGTGGGGCTGCCGGTCAACCTCGACGCCGATTTCACGACCCTGAAGATCGGCTACGAGTACGACTTCGTCTACAAGGATCGCGGCTACTTCGGCTTCGTCCTCGACACCAAGGTGACGCGGGCCCGGATCGACTTCTCCAGCCCGATCAACGAGGAGTTCGCCGAAGCCACCGCCCCGATCCCGACGCTCGGCTTCGCCGGTCGGGCCTACGCCGCCCGCAACGTCGCCGTCGGCGGCGAGATGACCTTCTTCAAGATCCCCGGTGGCGAGGATCGCGACTACGACGGGTCGTACTTCGACTACGACTTCTACGCGACGATCAATTTCAACAACAACGCCGGCGTCACCGGCGGGTGGCGGAAGCTCGATCTCGACTACACGGTCGAGGAAGACTTCGGCTCGCTCGACCTGCGCGGCTTCTACGTCCTGGGCGTCGTGCGGTTTCTAGCGGCATCTGCGGGCCGGCTGGAGCCGGCCCGCGCCACCGCTCTCAACAGACCGACGCCTCCGGCTCGGCGTTCGGTTCGTTTTTAGCGGCGCCTAGTCGACGACGGCGATCCAGGCGCCGAGCAGCCGGAAGTCGCGGATGCGGTGATTGTCGTCGAACGGGCGGATGCCGTGCGCGGCGCGAATCTCGATCGCCGTGGCGCGGCCGCTCGGCGGCACCTCGACGCGCAGTTCCTGACCGGGCGTCAGATCGAGCGTCCGCCGCCAGGCCCCGGCGGTGAGCTCGATGCGGTTGGCGATCGGCGCGTTGCGCACGAACAGCGCGAACGCGCCGGCCGTGTCCCCCACCACGATCCGCGCCCGCCCGGGTCGCACCCAGAAGCCGGCCGGTTCGGCGTAGCTCTCGTCGTCCAGGAAGAAGACGTCGTGCGCTCCGTAGCGCACGACCTGCCGCGCCGTCGTCGCGGCCGCCGGTCGCGGACGCGGCCACCCCCAACGGTTCGACGGTGAGTGTCCGCGGCGTCCGCGCGGTCAGCGCCGCCGACGCGTCGAGCGGCCACGCCGCGGCGGCCGGGACCGTCACCGGCACGTCGATGTCCATCGCCGACACCGACGCCGGATCGATCCGCCGCCAGTCGAGGCCTGACGCGTCCGGCGCGGAGCGCGAGCGGCGACGGCAGCGGCGCCACGTGCGTGATGCGGTAGCGGCCCGGCGCCAGCGACGGCAGTTCGAGACGCAGCTGGCGGCCGTCGCCGACCGGTCGCCCTTCCAGCACCAGTTGAGCCCGCGCATCGGCCGGCGCCGTGCGATGGATGCCGACGCCGCGACCTTCCACGAGCGTCGCGCGCGGGTGCCGCTGCCAGGCGGCGAGGGCCGCCTGCTCGGCTCCGCCCGGCAGCCGCGGATCGGCGAGCGCCGTCGACGCGCCAGGCGATGCCGATCGCCGCGGTCGCCGCGCCAGCCGAGGATGAGCCCGGCGCAGGCCCGGGCCCGCGCCGCCGACGCGCCCCGGGCGATGGCGGCGATCAGCACCCACGCCAGGGCGGCGGCGCCGGCCCAGACCAGGGCCAGCGTCGCCGCCGCGCCCGGCGTGCTGCGATGGACGCCCGGGCAGGGCGCGCGCGAGATCGACCGCCGGGCTCGCCCAGCGCGTCCAGGCCGCCACCGCGCTGCGGCTGCCGTAGGCGAGACGCCCCTCGTCGACGCCGACCAGGACCAGCGTCACGGCGACCGTGACGAGCAGCGCGGCGAGAGCGAGCGACCGGCCGGCGACCCCGCGCGTCCGGCTCCACGCCACGCCGATCGGCACCGCCAGCGGCAGCAGCATCGGCACGAGGAAGCGGGCCGGCGCGCTGGCTCCGCCCCACCACATGCGGTACGACGCCGAGGCGATGAGGTAACCGACGAAGGCCAGCGCGATCGTGAGCGCCGACGATGCGCAGACCGGCGCGCGATGCCGGCCGGCGCGGCGTCCACGGGCGCCGGCGCGGCCAGCATCCAGCCGAGGCCGATCGCCGCCATCGCGAACACCGGCGCGACGCCGAGCACGCCGAACTGCGCGTCGAGGAGCAGTCCCGCGACGCCGGCCGGCACGTGCGCCCACGCGGTCTGCGTGTAGCCGCCGTACGGCGCCGACGGGGTCGAGGGTGCCGTAGATGCGCAGGAAGTAGAGGAACCACCCGGCCGCGCTCAGCGCCGGGACGAGCGCGAACGCCGCGATACGCGGCCACGGCGTCCGCCGCCACCAGGCAGTCGCGACGATCGCCAGGCCGATGGTCGCGGCGATCAGGGCGGCGCGCGTGTGCAGCCACGGCAGGATCGCCAGCGCCGTGCCGCTCCCGAGAAACGTGCGCCACGTCGCCGCCGACAGCGGTGTCCGGACCGGCCCGGACGACCGGCGATGCGGACCAGCCCGCGCAGCCCGACGAGCGCGGCCACCCCGGCGACGCCGTCGGGGAACACCGTGAACGCGTGGAACAGGATCGGCGAGGCGAGGGTGGCCGAGGCCCAGGCGAACCACGCCGCCGCGGCATCGCCGGTGACGTCGTGGACCAGCCGCCAGAGCACCGCGGTCCCCCACGCCGAGACGACGAGGATCGCCGCGATGGCGCCGGCGTAGCCGAACGCGGCGTAGGCCGGCAGCAGCAGCGCCGGCAGGCCCGGCGCATGAATCGAGTAGATGCGGCGATCGACGCCGCGCCGCAGATAGTCCGGCGTCAGCTCACCGCGGAAGAAGCCGACGTAGTCGCCGCGTTCGTGGTTGTCGTCGATCGCCAGGTCGCCGTCACGCCGCAGGCTCTCGGCGATCACCAGATAGTGCGGCTCGTCGCCGCCGGGCAGGATCGTGCGGACCGAGGCGTAGGCGGCGGCGAAGATGACCAGCGCCGCCGTGCCGGCCAGCCAGCCGCCGCGCCGCCGATCCGCCAGCCAGACGGTCAGGCCCGCCGGCCAGTCGCGGCCGATCGCACGACGAGGCAGGCGACGCCGGTCGCGATCGCGCCCACCCACGGCAGCCACGCCAGCGGCCCGAGCCAGGCGAAGCGCGCCGTGCCGAGCGGCAGCGGCAGCCACGGCAGGACGGCGATCAGCACGCCGCTCCAGGCGGCGACCGGCCACGCCGACACCCACGGCCACGTCCGCGCGGCGCGGTTCCACGCCACGACGACGGCGAGGCTCGCGGCTGCCAGCACGACGATCAGCGCCGTCGCAGGCAACACGCCGAGCCACGATCCGTCCGACGCGGGGAGGGTGCGGGTGCCCAGGGTGAGGGCCAGGGCCACGCCCGTCAGCGGGGCAGCGAGCAGGCCCAATCGGGGCAATGTGCGGGCCATTTTCCGGGCGGGAACGCATGCTACCATACGCCAGTCGATGGCCTTCTCGCGCGACCAGGCGGCCACGATCGCGCGAGCGCGGCTCGCCCGTGGCGGCGCGATCGCGGCGCTCGCGATCCTGCTCACCGTCGCCTTCACCTACCCCATCGCGCCGCGTCTGGGCAGCGTCGGCCGCTTCGACACCGGCGACGGCCACTGGAGCATCTGGTGCGTGGCCTGGGTGTCGCACGCGCTGGCGACCGACCCCGCCGATCTCTTCGACGCCAACATCTTCGTCCCGCACCGGGACACGCTGGCCTACTCCGAGAACAACATCGTGGCCGGCGTCTTCGGGCTGCCGGCCTATCTCGCCAGCGGCAATCCATACGCGACCCACAATTTTTCGATGCTCGTCGGCATCGCCCTGGCGGTGGTGGGCGCCTACGCGCTGGTCCGCTACCTGACGCGCGACACCGGCGCGGCCGTCGTCGCGGCCATCGGCTTCGCGTTCTGTCCGTTCCTGTTCGCGCGCACCGCGCACATCCAGTTGATGCTCTTCTTCGGCCTCCCCATCGCCCTGCTGGCGATGCACCGGCTGATCGACGCGCCGTCAGCCGGACGCGGTGTCGTGCTCGGCCTGGCGCTCGCCGTGCAGGCGCTGGCCTGCGGCTACTACGGCATCTTCGCCGGGCTGCTCGCCGCGCTCGGCCTGCCCTTCTTCGCCCTCACTCGCGGTCGTTGGCGCGAGGTCCGCTACTGGACGGCCGCGGCCGTCGCCGCGGTCACCTCCATTGCGCTGGTCATCCCGTTCTTCCTGCCCTACGTCCGCGTCCAGGGCGAGCTGGGCTTCACGCGCTCGGTCGAGGAAGCCGCCTACTACTCGGCGGACATCCAGGCCTGGCTGGCCTCGAGCGCCTGGGCGCACCGCTGGATCCTGCCGTGGCTGGGCCACTGGAACGAAGTGCTGTTCCCCGGCGCGGTGACGCTGCTGGGCGGGCTGTGGGGCCTGGTCTACACGTGGCGTGCGGCGGCACCGGCCACCGCGCCGCCCGCGCCCGACGTCTCCTCGACGACGCCGGTCCGTCGCGACGTGCTGGCGTTCTACGCCCTCACCGGCGCCCTCGCCTTCTGGATCTCCTTCGGCCCCGCCGCCGGGCTCTATCGCCTGCTGTTCGCAGTGATCCCCGTGTTCTCGCTGCTGCGGGCACCGAGCCGCATCGGGATCGTCGTGGTCCTCGCCCTGGTGGTGCTGTTCGCGGCGGGCCTGGCGTTGGTCTTCGCCAGGCTGGCCCCCCGGACGCGGGCGTGGGCGGCGGCGGCGTTGTCGCTGGCGCTGTGTGCCGAGTTGTTCGCCGCCCCGATCGGTGTCCGCGAGGCGCCGCCGGTGCTCAGCGCCTACCGCCAGCTGGCCACCCTGCCGCGGCGGGCGGTCCTCGAGCTGCCCTTCTTCTACCAGCGTTCCGACTTCCCGCGCCACGCCCGCTACATGTCGGCGTCGGGCTGGCACTGGCAGCCGCTGATCAACGGCTACAGCGACCACATCCCGGCCGAGTTCCGCGAGCTGGCGCCGCGGATGCACGGCTTCCCCTCGGCCGAGAGCTTCGCCGAGCTGCGGCAGCGGCGCGCCCGCTACGTCGTCATCCACCTGGACCTCTACGCGCACCGCGACCGGGCCCGGCTGCTCGAACGGCTCGCGGCCTTCGCTCCCTACCTGGCGCTGCTGAACGACGACGGCGCCGTCCGCCTCTACGAGATCACGTCGTGGCCGCAATGACGGTCACGGTCACCGCGGCCGACGCCGCCGCCCACGGATCGGTATGACCAAGCTTCGCCCGTCGCGCAAGGCCGCGTGCTTCACCGAGTCGGTCATCCGCGAGATGACCCGCCTCGCCCACCGGCACGGCGCCGTGAACCTGTCGCAGGGGTTTCCCGACTTCCCGGCGCCTGCCGCGATCAAGGCCGCCGCCAACCAGGCGATCGACGCCGACGTCAACCAATACGCCGTGACCTGGGGCGCGCCCGAACTGCGCGACGCCATCGCGCGCGACTACCAGCGCCGGCACGGGTTGGCGATCGACCCGCAGACACAGGTGACCGTCTGCTGCGGCTCGACGGAGACGATGATCGCGACGCTGCTCGGCCTGGTCGACCCGGGCGACGAGGTCATCGTGTTCGAGCCGTTCTACGAGAACTACGGCCCCGACGCGATCCTGTCCGGCGCCGTGCCCCGCTACGTCACCCTGCGGGCGCCAAACTGGACCTTCGATCCCGACGAGCTCGCCGACGCCTTCACCGACAAGACCCGGGCGATCATCGTCAACACGCCGAACAACCCCACCGGCAAGGTCTTCTCGACCGACGAGCTCGAGGCGATCGCGGCGCTGTGCCGGAAGTGGGACGTCATCGCCATCACCGACGAGATCTACGAGCACATCGTCTACGACGGCGCCCGCCACGTGCCGCTGATGACGCTCGAGGGGATGGCCGACCGCACCGTCGCGATCAACAGCATGTCGAAGACGTTCAGCGTGACCGGCTGGCGCGTCGGCTGGGCGGTGGCCCCGGCCCCGCTGGCGGCCGGCATCCGCAAGGTGCACGACTTCCTGACCGTCGGCGCGCCGGCGCCGCTGCAGCAGGCGGCGGCCTTCGCCCTCGACTTGCCGGATGCCTACTTCGCGGAGCTCGCCGCCCATTATCAGGCGCGGCGCGATCGGGTGGTGGCGATGTTGGAGCGCGCCGGCCTGCGCTGCGCGGTGCCGCGCGGCGCCTACTATGTGATGACCGACATCACCGGGCTCGGCTGGAGCGACGACGTCGCGTTCGTCCGCCACCTGGTCGAAGACATCGGCGTCGCCGCCGTTCCCGGCTCGAGCTTCTACCGCGCGCCCGGCACGCACGCCGTTCCCGGCGGCCGCGGCCGGGTGCGCTTCTGCTTTTGCAAGAAGGACGAGACCCTCGCCGAAGCCGAGCGCCGGCTGGCGAAGCTGCAGCCGCGCTGACGGCCGCGACGCTCAGTTCGCGCTGGCGCGGCGATCGCCGTAGAGCTGCCGGTAGTCCTCGGCTGTGCCGAGGATCTTCTTCACGTAGAGCTGCGTTTCGGGGAACGGGATGTCGTCGATGAACTCGTCCTGCGGCAGCGGACCGCGCTCGGCGATCCAGCGCTCGACGCGGTTCTCGCCGGCGTTGTAGCTGGCCAGCGCGAAGTGCGCCCCGCCGAACTGGTTGACCAGGCCCTTGAAGTAGAAGGTGCCGAGCTTGACGTTGGTCTCCGGGTCGGTGAGCCGGCCGGTCGTGAACTTGCGGATGCCGAGCGAGCGGGCCAGGCGCTGGCCGGTCGCCGGCACGATCTGCATCAGGCCGTAGGCGTTGGCGGCGGACCGGACGTCGGGGTCGAAGCTGGACTCCTGCGCCACCAGCGCGGCGATCAGGTACGGGTCGAGGCTGCGGGCGCTGGCATGGCGCTCGATGAGCGGCCAGTAGTCCAGCGGGAAGATGACGCGCTTGGCGTCCAGCGGCAGCTGATCGCCGTCCCGCGTCATGTACTGCGGGTAGGCGCGCTTCATCGCGTTGATGGCGGGCCGGTACTCGCCGCGGGCGCGGAGCAGCCAGGCTCGAGTCGCCTCGAGCGCGGGGATCGGCGCGTAACGTCGCTGCGCATAGCGCACTTCGGCCTCAGCCAGTGGGAACGCGCCGGAGAGGATCAACTGACGGATCGCGTTGGCGTTCGGCGGCAGGCCCGGCGGCGCCGGCGCCTCGGTCGCGACCGGGGTGGCGCCGACCGGCGACCGCGAGGTCGACGCCGCGCCGAGGTGCACGCCGGACAGGCGGCCGTAGTAGGAGTGGAGATAGTCGGTGCGGACCAGCTCGAAGCGGGCGTTGGCGCGCGGCGTCTGCTTGGTCTTGGCGTAGGCGCGCCCCGACCAGTACAGCCAGCTCGGACGATAGTCCGACCGCGGGAAGTTGACGGCCGCCTGATCGAAGATCGTCGCGCTGCCCTCGAAGTCGCCGGCGCGATACCGCCACCAGCCGAGCCGCCAGGCGGCGCGGGCGCCGTACTTGCCCTGCGGGAACCGCTCCAGGTAGTCGGCGAACACCGTCCCCGCCGTCGCGTCGTCGTCGGTGACGATGTAGTGGGTGGCGAGGTTGTTGAGCGTCTCCTCGGTCCACGCGCCGGTCTTGAATTCGCTGGCCAGCGCCTTCGCCGCAGCGACATAGCTGGCGTGATCGCCGAGGGCGCGGGTGGCCGTCAGGTGGAAGAAGCGGGCCTCGGCTTCGCGTTTGGCGCCCGACAGGTACGGCTGCAGCGCGGCGATCGCCTGCCGGTGGCGACCGAGGTAGTGGTGGCACTCGGCGATGCGCAGCGCCACCAGCTCGCGTTCGTCGCCGCTGCGGGCCGGCAGGGCCTCGAAGGCGGCCTGAGCGTCAGCGTAGCGGCGGGCCGAGAACAGCGCCTCCGCCCGCACCAGCTCGCGGGCGTCGTCCTTGGCGGCAGCCGCGCCGAGAGTGGTCATCTGGGCCCGCGCGTCGCCAGCGACATCGCTGGTCGGGTAGCCGTAGTAGAGGTCGCGATAGGCCTGCAGGGCGCGCTGGCGATTGCCGCTCGCCGCCAGGGTGCGGGCGTAGCCGAGCAGCACCGTGTCGGGCTCCTCGGGCTTGTTCTTCGAGAGCGTCTCGTAGAGCGCCGCCGCGGCCGGGAAGTCGCCCGCCTGCTCGGCGGCCATCGCCTCGCCGACCAGCGCCCATTCGCCGAGTACGCCGGCCGGCTGCGTGGCGACGATGGCGTGGAAGGCATCACGCGCCCGTACGGCCTCGCCGCGCCGCAGGTCGATCAGCGCCGTGTAGTAGCGGGCGTAGTCGGCGACGGGCGTCTTGGCCAAGGCCGGCGCCGCGAGCAGCGGCCGCGCCTCGTCGAACGACTCGGCCTCGACCAGCTCGATGCCGCGGGTGAAATTCTTGAGGAGCAGGGGCGGCACCGGACGCGCGTCCGGAACGAGCCAGAGCGAGGCGAGATCGCGCGGGACCGCCGGGTGCGCGGTCGGCGTCGGTTCGACACGCGCGGCGTCGGCGAGTACGGTCGCCGGCGCCGGGCCGGTGGGCGCCCACGCCAGCGCCGCCGGCCAGACGGCCGCCACACCGACCGTGACGATGCCGACGCGAAGAGCCTGTCTCACCATCTATCGCTCTCTTACTAACTATAACGCCCCAGTCGTAGAACCGAACCGGACGCCGAACCGAAGGTGGAGGCGTCGGTCTGTTGCGGGCGAACGGTGAAACAGCCGGCGGGCTCGGCGCGAGGCGATCAGCGCTCGGCGCCGACTGGTTCCTTCTGCGAGCCGGGCGCGAGCTTGGCGGCGCGGATCGCCGTCTGGGCTTCGAGGCAGCGCGAGGCGTGCCGGGCCAGGATCTCGATCGTCTCCCGCCAGCCGGCCGGACCACCGGCGCCGCCATCGTCGCCGTAGATGACAGCCGCGGTCTCGCCGCCGAGCGTCACCGGCATGGCCAGCCCCGAGGCCGCGTCGGCGGCCGTCATGAAGCCGAGCGCGCCATCGGCGAACGTCGACGGCGACATGTCCACCCGGGCCTTGGAGCGGACGCAGACGCCGATGGCGCCGGCGGCATCGAGCGAGACACTGACCGTCCGCACGTCGGCCGGGCCCTCGCTGAAGCCGGACGAGCGCCAGCCGCGGACCTCACGGCCCCGGACCACGAACACCGCCGAACGCGTCGTCTCGCCGGCGGCCGCTTCCGCCAGCGCATCGATGAGCGCGGTCAGCGTCGTCGCTTGATCGAGCTTCCGGAAGTCCTCGAGCAGTCGTTCCATCGCCGCCAGGGATCCCTGCTCCGCCGCCGCCCGCAGCGCCGCCGCTTCCTCGTCGACCGCGCGACGCGCCTCGCGGTCGGCGTGGAGCGCCGCGTTGGCTTGCGCCGCTTCCTCGCGCGCTCGCGCCACCAGCCCGGCTGCCTCGCGGGCCACGTGCTCGCGGGTCTGGCTGATGGCCGCCTGGACGGCCGAGGCCGACTCGTCCTTGGCTGCCGCCAGCATCTGTGTCTTCTCGGACTCGCCCTCGGCCCGGGCCTCGCCCAGCGCCGCCTGGGCCGCCTCGACGCGCGCCTCGGCGTCGGCAACGGCCTGGTCCGCCTGGGCTTGCAGGGCGTCCTGCTGGTGCGTCACTTGGACGAGGACGTCGTCCAGGAAGCGCCCGAACGCCTGTTGAATGTCGAGACCGAGCTCCTTTGCCAGAGCGTCGGCGTTCTTCCGGACCTGGTCATCAAGAGCCATGCTAAGTAACTATCGGAACGTCTGACGAAAAGCGTCAATCGCCGCCTGCCCGCCGCTGCACGAAACAGCGCGCTGCAACCGGGGGCAACGGGTGGTAAACTATGGGTGCGTTGCGACCGACTCACGTGGGGGCGTTCCGGCTTCGACGGAGGTAGGGGTTCGCAGGACGCGTGCCGAGCGCCTCCGACTCGTAAATCCGGTGGAAAAAAACCTAACTGCGGATTCGCAGCTCGCTCTCGCGGCTTAGACCGTGAGCGCCTTCCGGTTCTCGCCTGTGGAGCCGGGTCTGGCGTCATCAGCAGGATAGGGACCGGCTCCTGTGCGACGGAGGAGCTGGAACCGAAATCAATCCGTCGCTGGCACGACGCGGGTTCTCAGCCCTTCTCCAACGCGTCGAGCGAGATCGCCAAGAAGGGACACGCACGTAGAGGTCTGCGGAGCAATACTTTCGGACGCGGGTTCAACTCCCGCCGCCTCCACCACTCTCACCGCCCGTTGGGCGGTTCGTGTGGTGTCGCCGACGTAGTCAGCCCCAGCGCTCCGGTCCTTCGGACCTCGCGCTTGGGGTCAACTCCCAGGCATTCGACGCACTGCTTCGCGTTTACCGCCATCGCTTCGCTCGGCTGGGTCAGGGCGCTTCGCGTTGCCGCCATCGCGTCGCTCGGCTGGGTCGCTCGGGCGCTTCGCGCGATTCGCTCGCCACCGCTCGGCTCGGTCACACCACCTTCACGATTGGAACCTGTTGATTCATTCCTCCACCACTCCGCCTTCGCCCGCGTGTCCTTCCTGCGGCGCCGTCGATCCCGTGTTCAACGCCAACACTGCGCCGGAAGTCACCTACATGCGGTGCAAGAAGTGCGGTGAGGTCTGGAATGCCGGGCGCTGCGTGCAGCCTCGAACGTCGACGATCTCCCGCTTCGGCGGCTGGCGCTAGGCGTCCCGACCGCGTAGGACGCTGTCCGTGGACGGTGTCACGCCGAGGGCACTCAGCGTCCCGTCACGGAACACGCGACGGTTGGCGGTAACGAAACAGCCCTCTCGCGGCAAGGGCTCACGTGATCGGTCCGCCTGGACTCACCTCGCGTGGATGTACGTGCGGCGTGAACCGCTCCGCTTCGGGAACGGCCATGTGGTGATGGCGAGCGACAATAGCGTGGACGCGTTCCTGGAGTCCTGGCGCAACATGGCTCGCTAGCGCACCGCACGCCAGGGCCGGATCGCTAACGGACCGCCGTGCCCCGCCCGGCGAGGTGCTTCTCGAAGAACGCCTGCCGCGCCGCGCTGCTCGCGACCGGGATCGGCGCGAACGTGTCGCCCACCTGCATCGTCTGCGCCGGCTCTTTCGACACCGCCGGCCAGGCGGGCACGCCGGGGCCGTTCGGGTCGCCGGTCCTGATGAAGGTGGCGACGTAGGTCGCGAGCCGGTCGGCGATGCGATGGTCCGCGTCGGTGAACGGCCGCTTCGACATGGCGAGCGCATCCATGAAGTACGGCACCTCCGACGTGTGGAAGGCGCCGTAGGTCTCGACGTCCGGCCCCGGCAAGGGGTGATCCCAGAAGTACGTGAACACCTTGGTGCGCGCGGTCACGGCACGGTGCAGGGCCCACAACCGCGTCGAGACGCGGGCCTGATCCCAGGCGCTCTCGTTCTGCGACAGGCGCGCCTGATCGTCGGTGGCGGCGGGATAGAGCGCAAGGAACTCGTCGGCCAGATCGCCGAAGCGCTGCCGGGCCTGCGCCTGGAACGCCGTCGCGGTGATGTCGGGATGCGTCGTGGCGCCGTTCTCGTGCTTGTTCGATCCGGTGAGCGTGGGCACGTCGTTCTGCGTGCCCTGCGCGAAGACGTCCTTCGGCGATGCCTTCAGCAGGTGGCCGTCGATGACGACGCCGAAGCGGAACGCAGGCGGCGGCGCGGTGGATCCCGCCGGCGCCGGCACGGGTGCGGTCAGCTCCTGCCAGGACCTGGCGCGCAGGTCGGCGAGCCCTCGAGCGCCCTTCGCTTCGGCGAAGCGGACGCCGAGCGCCGCCTGCTCGGCCAGCGTCCGCATGTTCGCGCCGGTGCTCAGGCTCGAGCCACTCTCGGCGATGGCGCGGTGGAAGAGGCCCTTCGCGAGCGGCGATGCGACGAGATTGTGGGTGTTGCCGGCGCCCGCCGACTGCCCGCCGAGCGTGACGTTGCCGGGGTCACCGCCGAACGCCGCGATGTGGTCCCGCACCCACTGCAGCGAGGCGATGAGATCGAGCAGCGCGTAGTTGCCCGCGGTGCGCGTCTCCGATTCTCTGGCGAGCTCCGGGTGCGTGAAGAAGCCGAGCACGCCGAGGCGGTAGTTCACCGTCACGACGACGATACCCCTCCGCGCCAGACCTTCGCCGTCGTAGGCGGGCACGGAACCCGAACCTTCGGTGTTGGCGCCGCCGTGGACGTAGACGTAGACGGGACGCTTCTCCGCGGCCGAGCGGGCGCCGGTCCAGACGTTCAGGAAGAGGCAGTCCTCGCTCACGGGCCCGTGCGCCATGAACTCGTACGTCCAGGGCTTCTTCTCCTCGACGATCGTCTGCAGGCAGTTGGCGCCGACCTGGTCGGCCTTCCGGACGCCCGACCAGGTCACCACCGGCCGCGGCGCGCGCCAGCGCAGGTCGCCGACCGGCGGGGCGGCGAACGGGAGGCCCTTGAAGACCCGGATGGCGGGGTCGCGGCCGGGTGCCCCGGAGACCAGCCCGCCGGCGACCCGAACCGGCGCGTCCTCGGCCCCGGTTGACGCGCCCGCGCCGATGACGGCGATGGTGACGAGCGCGATGACGCTGCATTGACCCATGTGTCGCTCCGCGCAGCCGAGGCCGCGCCTGACCCGCTGCCCTGCCGCCACCATCATGACCGACATGAGCCGGCGGCATGCGCCGCGGCCACCCTGAGCGCGCTGGACGCAGGCTCGCTGCGCGAGGCGGGGCCGATTTCATTGACGATACTCGATGGCGCGCCGAATCCCCGACACCCGTGGCGGCTCCGCCCGCACAGTTCTCAAGGCGCCTCAGGCGCTGCCGATTGGATCTCTTGATTGAAGGCGGCTCCGCCTGGAGCCGGCCAGAGGAGCATCCAGACACATCATGAGCACTGCACGCACGGCCGTCCTCGGAGCGGCCATGGCCACCTTCGCGTTCGCGATCGCGTCGACGCCCGCGTTCGCCCAGTCGTCGTTCAAGATCGGCGACAAGGAAGTCCAGACCCACGGCTCGATTCAGCAGGGTTTCGTCTTCTCGAGCGGCAACAACTTCCTGACGATGAACACCCGCGACGGCAGCGGGGCGATGACCGACGGGGCGTTCAACCTCTCGACGCAGGCGACCTCGAAGCTGCGCCTCGGCGCCCAGGTCTACTCGCGCAACATCGGTGACCTCGGCAACGGCGCCCTCCAGATCGACTGGGCCTTCGCCGACTACAAGGTCAACCAGCAGTTCGGCGTCCGCGCCGGCAAGGTCAAGACCGCGCTCGGCCTGTACAACGACACGCAGGACATGGAGTTCCTGCACACGTGGGCGCTCCTGCCGCAGGGCGTCTATCCGCTCGACCTGCGCAGTGTCACGATCGCGCATGTCGGCGCCGACGCCTACGGCACGTTCTCGCTGAAGCACGCCGGCTCGCTGCACTACACCGTCTACGGCGGCGTCATCCAGGACGACACCAAGGGCGGCTACCGCTACGGCCTCGAAGATCAGGGGATGCACTTCCAGGGCGCCATCGCCAGCAAGGGCGTGGGCTTCGACACCCGCTGGTCGGCGCCGGTCGACGGGCTGACCGTCGGCTACTCGCTGCTGCAGGCCAAGAAGGACCTCGACATCACCATCCCCACCCTCCCGATACCGCTCCACGTCGACGTGCCGATGGCCCGTGTCCAGGCGGTCTTCGGCGAGATGCAGCGCGACCGCGTCCGCGTCGCCGCCGAATGGCGCCAGGAATCGACGGAGACCCGCCTCACGCCGGCCATCGCGCCCGACACCACGATGACCTCGCGCGGCTGGTTCGCCTCGGGCAGCTATCGCCTGAACGACCGCCTCGAGCTGGGCACGTATCACTCGCGCCACGTCCCGGACACGTCGCTGTCGTCGTCCGACGATACCAACCACATCCGCGACACCGCCGTCGCCGGCCGCGTCGACCTGAACCGCTTCTGGCACGTCAAGGTCGAGGGGCATTTCATCGACGGCAACGGCAACATCTCTTACGCCCGCGGCTTCTACCTGCGCAGCAACCCTGGCGGTTTCGAGTCCGAGACGCGGATGCTGGTCATCCGCACCGGCGTGACCTTCTGACGGCTGCACGACACGAGAGAAGGATCATGAAACGCATCATTGCTCTGCTGCTCCTGGGCGCGGCCGTCGCTGCCGCGCCCGTCGCCGCCGCGGACGTCCAGGTGATCGCCAACAACAGCGTCGCCGCCGATCTGTCGGCGGCCGACGTGAAGGAGATCTTCCTCGGCGCCAAGGATTCCGTCTCCGGAACCGCCGTCGTGCCGGTGCTCGCCAGCGGCGGGCCGACGCACGACGCCTTCCTGAAGGCCTATGTCGGCAAGAGTGACCAGGCGCTGCGCAACCACTTCAAGAGCCTGGTCTTCACCGGCAAGGGCTCGATGCCCAAGTCGTTCGCGTCCGACGCCGAAGTGCTGAAGTACGTCGCCAGCACCAAGGGCGCGATCGGCTACGTGAGCGGCGGGGCCGAGCTCGCCGGCGTCAAGAAGATTCCGGTCAAGTAGGGAGCGCATACGTGCGCCGCATGGGCATCACGGGCAAGATCTGGTCGAGCGTCGCCGTCTTCGCGGGCGGCGCGCTCATCGCCATCGTGGCCAACCAGCTGCAGGCGACCATGGGCGAGCGCGGGCTGGTCCGCGCCAGCGAGGCGCTGTTCCCGGCGGCGCAATACGGGCAGCAGGCCGACGCGGCCTTCCAGCGCATGAGCAAGGGCTTCCACGACGCGGTGCTCGTGGAGGACGCCTCGGTGCTGGATCAGGCGGCCAAGGACGGCGCCGATGCCGCCGACGCGCTGGCGGCGGCGGCCACGCTGCCGGGGCTGGCGACGGATCGCGGCGCCGCGCTGACGGCGCTGGCCGGATCGGTGCGGACCATCGCGGGCGAAGCCAAGACCACCTACGGCGCGATGATCACCGCCGGCGCCAACCTCACCCCGCAGGTGATGGAGGCGTCGCGGGCGCTGGCGCCGCGGATGGAGGGGCTGCAGAAGCAGCTCGCCACGACGCGGGAAACGCTCGCCGCGGATCTGCGCGGCGACATCGCCAGCATGCTGACGACGTCGATTCAGCAGCGCCGCATCTCGCTCGGCGTCTTCGCCCTCACCCTCCTCGTGTCCTCGGTCGTCGTCACGCGGACGATCCGTGGCGCAGTCGTGCGGCCGATCCGCAGCGTCGCGGCGCAGCTCGAACGCTCGGCGTCCGAGGTCACCAGCGCGGCCGCCTCGGTGGCCGAGCTCGGCGCAGTCGCTCTCGAACGGCGCGACCGAACAGGCGGCCTCGCTCGAGGAGACGTCCGCCTCGATGGAGGAAATGGCGTCGATGACGCGCCAGAACGCCGCCAACACGCGAGCGAGCCGCGACCCGGATGGCGCGAGGCGGAGACGGTCCGTCGACTGACGCCAACGGCGCCCTCGGCGACATGGTGGCGTCGATGACCGCCATCAAGCAGTCGAGCGACAAGGTCGCGCGGATCATCAAGACGATCGACGAGATCGCCTTCCAGACCAACATCCTGGCCCTCAACGCCGCCGTCGAAGCGGCGCGGGCCGGCGAGGCGGGGATGGGCTTCGCGGTCGTCGCCGACGAAGTGCGGGCGCTGGCGCAGCGCTCGGCGCAGGCGGCGCGCGATACCGCCGAGCTGATCGAAGACGTCGATGCAGCGGTCGAACGACGGCGCAGGCCCGGATGACCCAGGTCACCGCGGCGATGCAGGCCATCACCGCCAGCACCGGCGAGGTCAAGACGCTGATCGATCAGGTCAGCGACGCCAGCCGGCAGCAGGCGCAGGGGATCGACCAGGTGTCGCGGGCCATCGCGCAGATGGAGCGGGTGACGCACACCACCGCGGCGACCGCCGCGGAGAGCGCCTCGGCGAGCGACGAGCTGAAGCAGCAGGCGGCCGCGTCCAAGACCCTGGTCGCGCGGCTGGCCGGGCTGGTCGACGGCGGAACGGCGGCGGCCACCGTGGGCTCCGCAGCGAAGGCGCGCGCCGTCGTCGTCTCGAAGGCCGAGCGTCCGGTCGCGTCCGGCGCCAGCACCTGGGCGACGGCCGAGACGCCGGCAACGGACCAGGCACGGACCGAGACGGACGACGACTCGCCGTCCGCCGGCCACCGGCACCTACGGCTCGTTCTGATGGTTAGGGGCGCCGCCGAGGCGCCCCTCGCCGTCGGCTTCGCCGCTACTGGCTGCGCGTCGCCGTCCAGCCCTCACCCTGCATCGCGGCGCCGGCCACGCGTCCCTTGTAGACGCGGCCGTTGGCGGTGAAGGTGATCTCCGGCGCCGTTCAGCCGGCCGGCCGAGATCGGCGCCGAGCCCAGGGTGCCTTCGACCATCTGATACTTCTGGGTCAGCAGCAGCGTCTCGGTCCCCAGCGTCCACGTGCCGGCCGCCTTGGCCGGAACCACCCACAGCAGCGCGTTGCACCACGACGTGGTGCACTGGGCCGTCACTTTCTCGTCCGCCTCCCAGTCGCCCATGTCGAACGTGTTCGAGACGACCCGCGTCCCGGGCGTGAGCTCCAGCAGCGACGGGCGCAGCCGGCGGTTGATGTCCGGCAGCAGGAACAGCGTGATCACCGTGGCCTTGGACAGGTCGGCCTCGAACAGGTCGCCCTGCGAGAAGGTCGCCTTGGCCGACACGCCCGCTTCCTTCGCCAGGCGGCGCGACAGCTCCACCATGTCGGCGTTGAACTCGACGCCGTGCGCCGTGGCGCCGCGCTTGGCGGCGGTGATCACGGTGATCCCGTTGCCCGATCCCAGGTCGACCAGGTGTCCTTCGCGCGTCACCTTGGCCAGGTCGAGCATGGCATCGACGGTGGCCTGGGGCGTCGGCACCCAGATGACGTCCTTGCCGGCCTGGCCGGTGACGGGCTCGAACGGCTTCTGGGCCTCGCGCTCTGGCGCACGGCCTGGGCCGATGCGTTCAGGCTGACGAGCGACATCGCGGCCACCATCAGGCCGCGAAGGACGAGTTTCACCATGATCATGAAAGAGAGCTCCTTGCCTCCGATGACGACGGACGGGACGAAGACGTTTATCACGCCAGGGCCCGGCCGCGTGTTTCCGGGATCCACCACCAGCACACCGCGGCCAGCAGGAACGCCGCCGAGCAGATCGACGAGCGCGGCCCCGAAGCCGTGCGTCTGGGCCAGCGCTGCCGACGGCGAACGGCGCCGCGGCGCTGGCGATCCGGCCGGTGTTGTAGGTCAGGCCCTGCGCCGTGGCCCGGACCGCCGTCGGATAGATCTCCGCGGTGACGGCGCCGAAGCCCGAGTAGTAGCCGGTGGCGAAGAAGGCGACGAACGGGCCCAGGAGCAGCAGCGGCAGCGGCGCCCGCACCGACACGTAGACCAGCATCAGCGCCGCCGCCGCGATCAGGTAGATCACGTAGGCGCGCCGGCGGCCGATCGCGTCGCCGACGTAGCCGAACGTGACGTAGCCGAACCACATGCCGACCTGCATCGCCACGACGAACGCGGACATCGTCGCCGGGCTCAGCCCGACGCCGCCCTTGGCGACCGGCAGCGAGAGGTAGCCGGGCAGCCACAGGTTGAAGCCCCACCAGGCGAACAGCGTGCAGGCGTTCATCAGCGTGACGATCGACGGTGAGCCGCAGCCGGCCATCGGCGACGACCGCGCGCGAGCGCGGCCGCGACCCGGACCCGCCCGTGGCGCGGCGCCGCTCGCCGCGCCCGCCACAGCGCCGGTTCCTCGACGCCGCGACGGATCCACAGCGTCAGCAGCGCCGGCAGCACGCCGACGAAGAACACCGCCCGCCAGCCGTAGGCCGGCAGCACGAGGCCGGTGACCGCGGCCGCCGCGCCGTAGCCGATCGCCCAGGCGCTCTGCATGAGGCCGAGCGCCTTGCCGCGATCGCGGGCGCTCCAGGTCTCGGCGACCAGCGCCGCGCCGCTCGCCCACTCGCCGCCCATGCCGAGGCCGAGGCCGATGCGGCACAGCGCGAGCTGCCAGACGGACTGCGCAGAGCCGCAGAGGAACGTGAACACCGAGTAGACGAGGATGCTGCCCATCAGCGCCGCGCGTCCGGCCGAAGCGATCGGCGATGACGCCGAAGGCGATGCCGCCGACCGCCGAGGCGAGCAGCGCGACCGACCCGAGCAGGCCGGCGGTCGGCGGCGACAGCCGGAAGTGCGCCATCACGTCGGTCAGGACCAGCGCCCAGAGCATCACGTCGAACGCGTCGAGCATCCAGCCGAGGCCGGCGGCGACGAGCGCGCGCCGGCCCTCCGGCGTCCCGTCGCGCCACCAGCCGAACAGGCCCGGCGATCCCACGGCGGTGTCGGCCGTCGCTCACGTCGGGCTCCCGTAGCCACCGCCGCCCGGCGACTCGATGCGCAGACGATCGCCGGGCGCGAGCGTCAGGCGCACCTTGCCGGCAGCGACCGTCTCGACGCCGTCGCGGATCAGCGTGTTGCGGCCCGACTGCGCCGGGCGCGCCGCCCTGGGCGCCGTACGGCGCGCCGACGCGCCGATCCGACAGCACCGTCACCTCGGTCTCGGTCAGCGCCTCGTACTCGCGGACGATGCCGTCGCCGCCGCGCCACCGCCCGGCGCCGCCGCTGCCCGGCCGGATCGCGTACTGCCGCACCCGCACCGGCAGGTAGTGCTCGATCGCCTCGATCGGCGTGTTGCGCGTGTTGCTCATGTGCGTGTGCACGCCGCTGATGCCGTCGAGCCCGGGCCGCGCCGCCCATGCCGCCGCCGATCGTCTCGTAGTAGGCGAACGGCTGGCCGGTGCGCCGGATGCCGGCCGCCGAGCGTGACGTTGTTCATCGTGCCCTGGCTGGCGGCGGGCAGCTGCTCCGGCAGCGCCTGCACGAGCGCGCCGAAGCACGACGTCGGTGATGCGCTGCGACGTCTCGACGTTGCCGCCGGCCACCGCCGACGGCCGCACGGCGTTGACGATGCGTGCCCGGCGGCGCGATGACGCGCACGGCCGCGGCCGATGCCGGCGTTGTAGAGCACGTCCTCGCGGACCAGGCAGCGGAAGGCGTAGAGCGTCGCCGACAGCGTGATGGCGAAGTTGGCGTTGACGCCGCCGGTGGTCTGCGGATCGGAGCCGGTGAAGTCGACGATCGGCGCCGTCGCCGGCGATCCGGACGCGGACGCGGATGGCGATCGGCGCGCGGCTGAAGCCGTCGTCGTCGAGCCGATCCTCGAAGCGCGTAGTCGCCGTCCGGGATGCCGGCGATCGTCGCCCGCAGCACGCGCTCGGTGTGATCCTGCACCGCCGCGGCGTAGGCGGCGACGCGCGCGCGCGCCGTACTTCGCGACGATCTCGCGCAGCCGGCGTTCGGCGACGCGATTGGCGGCGATCTGCGCCGTGAGGTCGCCCTCGCGCTCGTCCGGCGTCCGCACGTTGGCCAGGATCAGCGCGCAGCACGTCGTCGACGATCGACGCCGCGCCGGACCAGCGTCACCGGCGGGATGATCAGGCCTTCCTGGAAGATCTCGCGCGCCAGCGGCATCGAGCCCGGGCGACATGCCGCCGACGTCCGAGTGATGGGCGCGATTGGCGACGTAGAACGCCGGCCGGCGCGCTCGCCGGCCCGCCGAGCCGGCAGGAAGACCGGCGAGACCATCGTGATGTCCGGCAGGTGCGTGCCGCCGCGGAACGGATCGTTGAGCACGACGACGTCGCCGGCCGCCATCGGCGCCTGGTCGATCGCGGCGCGCACCGACAGCGGCATCGCGCCGAGGTGCACCGGCATGTGATCGCCCTGCGCGATCGTCTCGCCGGCGGCGTCGTAGATGGCGCACGAGTAGTCGAGCCGCTCCTTGATGTTCGGCGAGAAGCTGGTGCGGCACAGCGTCACGCCCATCTCCTCGGCCACCGAGACGAACAGGTTCTTGAAGACCTCGAAGGCGATGGGATCGATCGGCATGCGCACGGTCAGCGGCCGTCCGACCGCGTCGCGATCAGGTTGGCGAAGGCATCGAGCTGGAAGCGGAAGCCGGGCGGGACGACGGCGGTGGCCTCGCCGCCGGCGACGACGGCCGGCCCTTCGCCGCCGGCGCCAGGCGGCAGGTCGCGCCACCGGAAGAAGCCGGTCGGCACCGGCGCGCCGCCGAAGCGCGCCTCGCGCACGGCATAGGGCGCAGCCGTCGACGGTGCGGTCTCCGCCCGCGGCAGCGCCGGCTTGGCGGTCCGGCCGACGGCGACGACACGCAGGGTGACCACTTCGACGGCGCGGCGCGGGTTGGCGTAGCCGTAGGTCCGCGCGTGCTGCCGATCGAACGCGTCGCGGAAGCCCGGCGACAGCGGCACCGTCAGCTCGTAGGACTGGCCGGCGTAGCGGACGTCCAGGCGGCGCTCGACGTGCGCCCGCTCGCCGGCGAAGCCCTTCCGCCGCCAGGTCGCGCGCCGCCTGCGCCACCATCGGCGCGAACAGCGCCTCGAGCTCGCCGGCATCCACCGCGTCGGCGCGCCGCAGGATGGTGCAGCGCGTAGTCCTTGACGACATCGGCGAGCAGCATGCCGAGCGCCGACAGGACGCCGGCGTGTCGCGGCACGATCACGGTGCCGATGTCGAGCGTCTCGGCGATGGCGCAGGCGTGCATGCCGCCGGCGCCGCCGAAGGCGAGCAGCGCGAAGTCGCGCGGATCGAAGCCGCGCTGCACCGACACCACGCGGATCGCCCGCTCCATGTTGGCGTTGGCGATGCGCACGACGCCCTCGGCCAGCGTCGCCTCGTCGAGGCCGATGCGGCGCCGCCAGCGTCGCGGGCGGCGCTGCGAGCGCGGTCGACGTCGAGCGTCATGCGGCCGCCGAGGAACAGATCGGCGATCGAGGCGGCCGAGCAGCAGGTTGGCGTCGGTGACCGTCAGCTCGGTGCCGGTGCCGTAGCAGGCCGGGCCGGGCACGGCGCCGGCGCTGCGCGGCCCGACGCGCAGCGCGCCGCCGCTGTCGACGTAGACGATCGATCCGCCGCCGGCGCCGACCGAGTGGATGTCGATGACCGGCAGCCGCACCGGAAAGTCGCCGACGATCGTGTCGGACGTCGTCGGGATCGCGCCGTCGATCAGGCAGACGTCGGTGGACGTGCCGCCCATGTCGAAGCCGATGACGCGCGGGTAGCCGGCCGCGTCGGCGACGGCGCGGGCGCCGACCGCGCCGCCGGCCGGGCCGGAGAGGATGGTGCGGACGGCCGCCGCCTTGGCCGCGCCGGCCGAGATCGTCCCGCCGTTCGACTGCATGACGGTGAGGCGATCGCCGGCGAGCCGGGCCTCCAGCGCGCCGAGGTAGGCGGCCATGATCGGCGTGACGTAGGCGTCGACGATGGTCGTGCTCCAGCGCTCGTACTCGCGATACTCGCGCAGCACGCCGGACGACGTCGACACGGCGAGCCCGTCCGACGCGAGGGCGCCGGCGAGCTGCGCTTCGTGCGCCGGGTTCGCGGTAGGCGTGCAGCAGGCAGACGGCCACGGCCGTCGGCGCCCGAGGCGCGCACGCGGGCGACGACCCGCGCGATCTCGCCCGGCTCGAGCGGGATCAGCACCGCGCCGTCGGCGGCCAGTCGCTCGTGACAGCCGACGGTCAGGCCGGCCTCGATCAGCGGACGCCGATCCTCCTGCCAGCAGGTCGTAGAGCGCCCGCCGCGTCTGGCGCCCGATGCGGACGACGTCCTCGAAGCCGGCCGTGGCGATCAGCGCGACGCGGGCGCCGCGCCGCTCGAGCACGGCGTTGGTGGCGACGGTCGATCCGTGCACGACGTCGAGCCCGGACCCGACCGGCGCGACGTCGGCGATGCCGGCGACGATGGCGCGCGACGGATCGTCCGGCGTCGACCGCACCTTGTGGACCGTGACGCCGTCGGGGCCGAAGCGCACCAGGTCGGTGAACGTGCCGCCGGTGTCGACCCCGATCCGGACGTCAGGCATGCATCACCTGACCGCCGTCGACGTTGACGGTCTGGCCGGTCACGTTCGCCGCGAGGCGCGAGGCCAGGAACACGGCGGCGGCGGCCACGTCCGCCGGCGTCTGCCAGCGCGCCAGCGGCGTGACGCGGCGCATCTTCTCGGCGGCCCAGGTCTCGTAGTCGACGCGCGACGCCTCCGGCAGCCGATCCTGCGACGCCTGCCAGACGCCGCGATTCAGCTCGGTGGCGACCATGCCGGGGCACAGCGCGTTGGCGCGGATGCCGTGGGCGGCGAGGTCGCGGGCCGCGCACTGGGCGAAGTTGATGACGGCGGCCTTGGCCGCGCTGTACGGCGGATCGGTCGGCGACCCGATCTGACCGGCGACCGACGACAGGAAGCAGAAGGAGCCGCGGCGCTGCGCCAGCAGGGCCGGCACGAACGCGTGCGCGGCGTGCACGCACGACATCAGGTTGGCGCGCACCACGTGGTCCCAGTCCGACGGCGCCATCGACCAGAACGGCATCCCGAGCTTGCCCGAGCCGACGCCGACCGAGACGACCACGTGGTGGCACGCGCCCAGTTCCGTCGACGACGAGGCGAGCGGCATCCTGTACCGCGGCGTAGTCGGCGGCGTCGGCCACCATGCCGACAGCGCCGATGCCGTGCGTCTCGATGGAGCGACGCGGCGAGCGCCATGACCGCCGGGTTGCGGTCGATCACCGCCACCGCGGCGCCTTCCGCCGCGAAGGCGTGCGCGATCGCCGTGCCGATGCCTCCGGCCGCCCCCAGCACCGCCACCACGTCGCCCCTCAGGCCAGTGTCCACGGCTGGGGATTGTACGCCGCGGCGGCGACGGCGGGCGCCCGAGGCCGGCGCGGGCGTCAGGCGTCGCGCAGCACGGTGAGCGGGTTCACGCGCATCGCACGTCGCGCCGGCACCAGGCACGCCAACATGGTCACCAGGCCGATCGTCCCGGCCACGCTCAGGTAGGTCAGCGGATCGAACGGGCTGACGCCGTGGAGCTCGGTGGCCAGCCACCGCGTCAGCACCAGCGCGCCGGCGACACCGGCCGCGAGCCCGGCCGCGCCGAGCACGGCCCCCTCGCGGAGCACCAGCCAGCGCACGTCACGCGGCACCGCCCCGAGCGCGACGCGGATGCCGAACTCCTGCGTCCGCCGCGACACCAGGAACGACGGCACGGCGTAGACGCCGAGGCTCCCCAGGGCCAGCGCCAGCAGCGCGGTCGCGACCAGCACGGAGGTGGTGGACGCTGGAGCCGCCGTGGCGCGTCACTCGCTCACGCGCACGGTCGAGCTGGAAGGGATACCATGGACCCATGCCGCCGCCTCCGCCTCGCGATCCGGCGTCGGACCTGCTGCCCGAGCTCCTCCGGGCGGTCATCGACAACCTCCCGATCTCGATCTACACGAAGGACCTGCAGGGGCGCTACGTCCTGAACAACGTACGCAACCTGCGGCTGCTCGGCGTGGCCACCGAAACCGAGGTCCGCGGCAAGACCGTCTTCGACTTCTTCCCGCCGGAGATCGCCAGGCGCCTACGCCGAGGACGATCGGCGCGTCCTGCACGACGGACTCGTGGTCCAGCACGAAGAGCCCTTCGTCGATCCGGTGACCGGTCGCTCCGGCTGGTTCCACACGACCAAGATCCCGCTCCGCCTGCGCGACGGCAGCGGCATCGCCGGCCTCGTCGGCGTCAGCCGCGACATCACCGCGCAGAAACTGGCCGAGCAGCAGGATCAGCAGGCGCAGCGACTCGAGTCGCTGGGCGCGCTCTCGGCCGGCGTCGCGCACGACTTCAACAACCTGCTCACGGTCATCCTCGGCGCGCTCTCCGTGCTGCGGCAGAACCCGACCGTGGCCCCGGCCCCGCTCGATCACATCGAGACCGCCGCGGCCCATGCCGCGCACCTCACGCGCCAGCTCCTGACGTTCTCCCGCAAGCAGGTCGTGCAGCCGCGGGTGGTCGATCTCCGCGTCGAGCTGCCGCAGATCCGCACCCTGCTGTCGCGCCTGATGCCCGAGACGATCGTGGTCGATGCCGCCCTCGACGGCGAGGTGTGGCCGATCGAGATCGATCCGGTGCAGCTGACGCAGGTGCTGATCAACCTGGCGATCAACGGCCGCGACGCGATGCCTCGCGGCGGCCGGCTGTCGGTGCGGGTCGGCAACCGTGTCCTGCGCTATCTCGACACGCTGGCGCCGGGCGACACGCCGCCGGGCGACTACGTCGAGCTCGCCGTCACCGACAACGGCATCGGCCTGTCCGCCCAGGTGAAGGAGCGGCTGTTCGAACCGTTCTTCACCACCAAGGAAGAAGGCCAGGGCACCGGACTCGGCCTGACCACGTCGTGGACCATCGTCACGGCGGCCGGCGGCTTCATCCGCCCGGAGAGCGCCGAGGGCCAGGGCGCGACCTTCCGTGTCTTCCTGCCGCGCGCCGACGCGGCCGTCGGATCCGGTGCCGCCCGTCGACGACGGCCTGGCCGCCGCGCCGGTGACGGGGACGACGGCCCTCGTCGTCGAGGACAACGACGCGGTGCGCACGACGCTCGTCGAGCTGCTCGGCGCCAACGGCTACGAGGTGGTGGCGGCCGCCGACGGCGAGCAGGCGGTCGAGATCGCGCGCGCGGCGCCGGCGCCCGTTCGACTTCCTCGTCACCGACATGATGCTGCCCGGCATGAGCGGCCTCGACGTCGCGCGCCACATCCGGCGACCGCTGGCCGGCGTGCCGGGTGCTGTTCATCACCGGCTACCTCGATCTGATGCTGCGCAACGCCCTGCCGGCCGGGCGCGTCGCTGCTGCAGAAGCCGTTCTCCCTGCGCGCGCTGCTGGGCGAGCTGGACAAGCTGCGCGGCGCCTGACGCCGCCAGCTGGCGCCACCGGGCGCCCTGTCCTGCGACCGCGCAGTTCCTGTTGACGACGCCGCCGCCAGGTGCTATTTTCGTCGCACCTGTTATTTTACATAACATGACCGACGAACCCCCACACCACCCTCAGCAAACGCGAGCGCCAGATCATGGACGCGCTCTACCGGCGCGGCCGCGCCACCGCCAGCGAGATCATGGCGGCGCTGCCCGGCTCGCCGAGCTACTCCACCGTCCGCACCCAGTTGCGCGTGCTGGAACAGAAGGGCCACGTCGGGCACGAGACCGACGGCGTCCGCTTCGTCTACACGCCGACGCTGGCCCGGCGCACCGCCCGTCGCTCGGCCCTGAAGCACCTGGTCGACACCTTCTTCGACGGGTCGAGCGCCCAAGTGGTCGCGGCGCTGCTCGGCGGCGACGGCAGCCGGTCCGACGGCCGAGGAACTGCGAGCGGATCGAGGCGCTGGTCCGGCGCGCTCGAGAGGAGGAACGATGAATCCGATCGCCGACGCCACCGTGCGTGCGTCGCTCGTCCTGCTGGCCGGCCTCGTCTGCCGCCTCGCGCTGCGCCGCCGCTCCCCGGCCTTGCGGCACGCCGTGCTGGCCGCCGCCATCGTCGCCGCACCGATCGTCGGGCTCGTCGCGCCCTGGCTGCCGGGGCTGCCCGTGCCGGCGCGGTGGCTGCCGGCCGCCCGACCCGACGCGCCCGCCACCGGCATGGCGTCAGTGGCGACGCTCGTCGCCCCCCCTGGCGAGGGGACACCGCTCTCGTCGGCCTCCGAGGCGCGTCTCGATGACGGCGTCATCGTCCTCGCCGCATGGGCGGCCGGTGCGGCGGTCGCGCTCGGCTGGCTGCTGGTGGCGGCGTGTCCGCGTCCGGCGTGTCGCGTCACGCGGCGTCGCCGTGGCCGACCGCCGCTGGTCGACCGCGCTCGAACAGGCCAGGCGCGATGCCGGCCTGACCCGCCCGGTGCACCTGCTCGCCGTCGCGGACGACCGGTTGCTCGCGACCTGGGGGTCGTGGAGGACGCAGATCCTGATCCCGGCCAGCGCGCTCGACTGGAGCGACGCTCGTGTCCGAACGGTGCTCGCCCACGAGATCGCCCACGTCGTGCGCCACGACTGGCTGGTGCAGTCGATCGCCGAGACGCTGCGATCGATCCTGTGGTGGAACCCGCTCGCCTGGTTCGCCTGTCGCGCCCTGCGCCAGGACAGCGAGCTCGCCTGCGACGACGCCGTGCTGCGCGCCGGCGTCCGACCGGCCGCCTACGCCGATGACCTGCTGCAGATCGCCCGCCTCGTCGCGCCCGCCCCGGCCCCGGCGGCGATGGTGATGGGCATGGCCCGAACGTCCACGCTGGAACGGAGGATTGTTGCAATGCTGAACCCCAGACTCGATCGTCGTGTCCCGACGCGCCATGCTCTGCTCGGAGCCGCGGCCGCGCTCATGGTGCTGCTGCTCCCGGTGGCGCTGCTCCGCGCCGCGCAGGCGGCCCGGCAACCACTCGAAGGCGTCGTCTACGACACGACGGGCGCGGTGCTGCCCGGCGTGACGGTGATCCTCGATGCCGATGCCGCCAAGGTCGAGGTCAAGACCGACCCGGCCGGCCGGTTCCGCTTCGACGGCGTCGAGCCCGGTGCCCACGTGCTCCAGGTCGGCTCGCCCGGCTTCCGCGCGCTGCGCCAGCCGATCCAGCTGCGGAACGACGCCGACTGGAGTCGCGCCGTCACGCTGCAGGTCGGCGACTTGCGGGAAACCGTCTCGGTGCGCCAGCGCCGACCGGCGACGATCACGCCGCTGACCGATCCGGGCGCCGGCCCGACGCGCGTTCGCGTCGGCGGCAACATCCGCGCCCCGCGCAAGACGCACAACGTCAACCCGGTCTACCCGCCGCGCATGGTCGAGGCCGGGCTCGAGGGCCAGGTGTCGGTCGAAGCGGTCATCGGTGTGGACGGCCGCGTGGTGCGAGCCCGCCCCACGACCGTCCAGGCGCACCCGGAGCTGGCGCAGGCGGCGGTCGACGCCGTGCGGGAGTGGCGGTTCGACCCGACGCTGCTGAACGGCAAGCCGGTCGAGGTGGTCATGGTCGTGTCCGTCGACTTCAGCCTCGAATAGGCGCGAGACGTCGACGGCGCGGCCGATGCGCTAAGCTGCCGCGATGTCCGCCGGCGACGCCAATCGCATCCTCCTCGTCACCGGCGGCAGTCGCGGCATCGGCGCCGCGATTGCCCGCCTGGCGGCGGCGGGCGGCTACGCGGTCGCCGTCAACTACCGCAACCGCCGCGACGCCGCCGATGCCGTCGTCGCCGACGTCACCGCCGCAGGCGGCCGCGCCGTGGCGCTCCAGGCGGACGTCGCCGTCGAAGCCGACGTCGTGCACCTCTTCGCCGCGTGTGACCGCGAGCTGGGGCCGGTGACCGCGCTGGTGAACAACGCCGGCATGCTCGAGAGCGCAGATGCGCGTCGAGGCGATGGACGCCGCGCGCATCACGCGCATCCTCGCCACCAACGTCGTCGGGTCGTTCCTGTGCGCCCGCGAGGCGGTGCGCCGGATGTCGACGCGCCACGGCGGTCGCGGCGGCGCCATCGTCAACCTCTCGTCGGCGGCCGCCAGGCTCGGCGCACCGGGCGAGTACGTGGACTACGCCGCGTCGAAGGGCGCCATCGACACGTTCACGATCGGCCTGGCCCAGGAAGTGGCCCAGGAAGGCATCCGCGTCAACGCGGTGCGCGCCGGCTTCATCTACACCGAGATGCACGCCAGCGGCGGCGAGCCGAACCGCGTCGATCGGGTCAAGGCCTTCGTGCCGCTCGCGCCGCGGCGGCGAGCCCGAGGAAGTGGCGCGGGCGGTGCTGTGGCTGCTGTCGGACGACGCCGGCTTCACCACCGGCTCGTTCATCGACGTGTCCGGCGGCCGCTGAGCGTCGCGGCGGCCTTGGCCGCGGCCGCGGCCGCGGCGGACTTCTTGGCGACGCGGGCCGCGATCAGCGGACGCGACAGGTCGCGCAACGCATCCTTCCCCACCCAGCGCACCGGGGCTGTGGTCGACGCCGCCAGTCGCGTCGCCAGCGCCATCGCGGCCGCGTGCAGCACGACGTTGCGGCTGCCGATGCTGCGCAGCGCCCAGCTGACGCCCTTCTTGACGAAGTTGCGCGGATCGCGCGCCGCCGCCTCGATCAGCGGCAGTCGATCGAGGAACGCGGCGTCCGCCGCCGTCTTGTCGTGGAGCGCCAGCGCCGCCAGCAGCGCGAACGAGGCCCGCTTGACGAACTCCGCCTCCTTGGCCGCCCACCGATCCACTTTCGTCCACGCGTGCGGCGATCGGTCGAAGAGGTGAAACGTCAGCGCATCGCAGATCGCCCAGTTGTCGAACTCGCCAGTCCAGCGATCCATCTGGGCCGGCGTCACCCGGGCCGGGTCGGCGATGAAGGGCACCAGCATCCGCGCCTCGTACCACCCGCTCGCCCAGAGCGGCTCGGCCAGATCGTGGCGGCAGCCGATCGTCTTGCCCAGCTGTCGGATGCTGGCCACGGAGACGCCGAAGACCTGCGGCGCGACGATGGCGTAGCGGGCCATGCCGTCGCGGTTGGCCTTGGTCCCGCGCTTCTTCAGCCAGGCGAGCGCGGCGGCGACGTCGGCAGCGGGATCGGCGGCAGGTGGTGCGACGCGTGTGACCATGGATGGTGGCGTATCATGCCGCAACGCCCGTCGCGAGTGCACGCGGACTTCGATGCTGTTGCGCGCCGCCATCGTCCTGTCGCTCGCCGCGCTGGCCTGGCCGCGCGAGACATCGCCAGCCGCTCCCGGCCGCGCCAGCGCCGGCGTGCCGGCTGACGCGCCCTATCGCCTGGTCTGGTCCGACGAATTCGATCGCGACGGGGCGCCCTGACCCGACGCGCTGGAGCTACGACGTCGGCGGCCACGGCTGGGGCAACGACGAGCTGCAGGTCTACACCGCGGACCGCCGCGAGAACGCGCGGGTCGAAGGCGGCCATCTCGTCATCGAAGCGCGCCGCGAGGCGTGGGAGGGCCGGTCCTACACGTCGGCCCGGCTGCTGTCCAAGGGCAAGGGCGACTGGACCTACGGCCGCATCGAGGTCCGCGCCCAGCTCCCGTCCGGACGCGGATCATGGCCGGCGATCTGGACGCTCGGGTCGTCGACGCCGTTCCAGTGGCCCGACGACGGCGAGATCGACATCATGGAGCACGTCGGCTTCGAGCCCGGCGTGGTGCACGCCTCGGTGCACACCCGGCGATACAACCATGTCCAGGGCACGCAGCGCACCGGCCGCACGGCCGTGCCTGGCGTCGCCACCGGCTTCCACGTCTACGTCGCCGAATGGACCGCCGATCGCATCGACATGTCGGTCGATGGACGCGTCTATTTCACCTTCAGCGCGCGAGCCGGCCGGAGGCGCCGCCGCGTGGCCGTTCGATGCGCCGCAACATCTCCTGCTGAACGTCGCCGTGGGCGGCCAGTGGGGTGGCCGGCACGGTGTCGACGACGGGTCGCTGCCGTTCCGGATGCTCGTCGACTACGTCCGCATCTATCAGCGCCAGTCGTGAAAAAATGCGAAAGACCGCGGCGAGGTCTGACCACCATACGGAAGGCCAACTAGATATAAACGTCACGTCGATGAGTTTCGAACAGGTTTTCTGCAGACATTCTGGCGTTGCACGGTAAGATGACCGCGCCACCGCGAGGTGGCGACCTTACTGTTGGAGGCGAGAGTGAGTCTGAGTGGAGAGCAGCTGAAGGCGTTGGCCCGCCAGGGCGCGGTGCAGCGTTACCAGGAGCTTCAGAAGGAACTGGCCGCGCTCACGGCGACGTTCCCTGAGCTCGCCCGCGGAGGCAAGCGGCGCGCGGCGGCGCCGGCGACGACGGCGGCCAGCCGGCGGCGGCGGTCGATGAACTCCGCCCAGCGCAAGGAAGTGTCGGAACGGATGACGAAGTACTGGGCGGCCCGGCGCGCCGAGAAGGCCAGCCCCGCGGGCGCGGCCAAGGGCCGGCGACGCAAGGCCGCCAAGAAGGCTGCCGAGAAAGCCGAGTAGTAGCGCGCCGGCGATCGCGTCGAGCGCCTGGAGCAGGGCCGAACCATGTCCGACCCGGTCAGCCTGGCCTCGCTCTTCGAGGCCGCCGAGCAAGCGGCCATCGGTGGCGACTTCGCCGCTGCCGCCCGCTTGCTCGCCGACGCCGCCCGGACCCAGGAAGCCACGCTGGGTCCCGATCATCTCGATCTCGCCAACACCCTGAACAATCTCGCGGTCGCGCACGAGCGCAGCGGGCAACTGGACGACGCCGAGCGGGAGTATCGCCGGGCGCACGCCATCGCCGCGCGCACGCTGCCGGCCGACGATCCCCTCGTCACCACCAGCGCCCAGAACCTGCGCGAGTTCTGCGAGGCCAACGACCGGCCGGTCGAAGCCTCGGCGTTGCGCCTGGCCGAGGTCGACGATGCCGGCGCGGCGACCACCGTCGTGCTCGCCCGGCCCCCGCAGGCCGACATCCCGACGGGCCCGATCGAGCCGCTCGCCATGACCTTCGCCGCCGAAGCGGCCGCGGTGTCCGCGATCGGCTCCGACCGCAGCGTCGGGAACCGCCCCGTCGCCGAATCCGTCGCCTGTCCGGCACGACGCCGCCACCGACGCCTGCGACGCACCTGCGACCCGCGTCGCCGGCCCCGGCGCCGCCGTGCGGCGTCGCCGGCGGCATCGCCGACGGCGACAGCGGCCGGTCCCCGCTCCCGCCTGTCCATCCCGGTGCTCGTCGCCCTCGGCGCCGTCGCCGCGCTGGTCGTCTGGCTGCTCGCCGGACGGGGCCCCGCGGCGCCGCCTGCGCAACCGGAAGCCGCGGCGCCCGAGGCGTCACCGACGGCAGCCGCTCCCGCAGCGCCTGCGCCGACGACGAGCGCGCGCCGCGCAGCGCGCGCCGCGCGACAGCCGCGGCAGCCGGCGCGCCGTCACCGCGCCGCACCCGCCGGCCCGCCCACGGCGGCGCCCTCCGCAGCCGTCACGGCCGTGGACGGCCTCACCGTCAGTGACGCGCAGTTGTGCACGACGCTGTCCTCCGGCTATCAGTGCCAGGCCGCCGGCACGGCCGTGCGGCGCCGGTCGCCTGACCTTCTACACGCGGCTGGTCGCCGCTCCAGAACACCAGCGTCGTGCACCGCTGGTATCGCGGCAACGAGTTGCGGCAGGCCGTGCGGCTCGACGTCCCGGCCAGGCGCCAGGGCTTCCGGACGTTCAGCCGCGCCACGGTCTCGCCGAGCGAGGGCGAGTGGCGGGTCGAGCTGCGGTCGCGCGACGGCCAGCTGCTGCACGCCGAGCGCTTCACCGTCCGCTGAAGCGGTCGCTATTCGCGCAGCGTGGCGATGGCGTCGAGGCGCGTCGCGCGGATCGCCGGTCCGCAGCTGGCGGCCACGGCCACCAGCGCGATGGTGCCGATGGCGCCGGCGAACACCAGCGGATCCGACGGCCGGACTTCGTAGCAGCAGGTCCTGCAGCCAGCGGCTCGCGGCCACCGCCCCGAGGCCGCCCAGCAGCAAGCCCGCGCCCGCCAGGCCGAGCCCGCCCGACACCACCGCACGAATCACGTGGCCGCGACTGGCGCCGAGCGCCATCCGCAGGCACAGCTCGCGCCGGCGCGCGCTCACCGCATCGGCCATGACGCCGTAGACACCCAGCGACGCGAGGGTCAACGCGGCCACCGCGAACAGGAGCACGACCCACACGGCGAGCCGCCGATCGGTCATCGACCGCGCGCTCGCCTGCTCCAGCGTGCGGATGTTGACGCCCGCGACGCCGGGATCGACCGTCCGAAGCGCCTCGCGCACCGAGGGGGCGAGCGCGCCGGGGTCGCCCGACGGCGCCGACCACGATCGAGAAGGTGAACGGGTTGCGGGCCTGCGGCATGTAGAGCCGCGGCGCGTGCGCCATGTCCAGCCGGCGATCGACGACGTCGTCGATGACGCCGACGATCTCGTACGGACCGTTGAAGTAGATGGTCCGGCCGACCGGATCGGTGTTGCGGAAGAACTGCCGGACCACCGCCTGGTTGACCACGGCCACGCGGCGGGCCTCACGGCGGTTGTCGTCGGCGGTCGAGGAACCGGCCGCTGCGGAGCCGGGCGCCGAGCGCCTCGAAGAACCCGTCCGACACGTAGTCGACGCGGCCGAGGACCAGGTCGCCGCGCTGCGGCTGCGGCACCGCGCTCAGGAACTCGCCGAAGCCGCCGCCGGCGAAGGGGATCCCCATCGCCGTGCCGGCGCTCCGGACGCCTGGCAGCGCGCGCAGCCGCTCGAGCACGGCCTTGGAGAAGGCCAGCCGGCTCTCGGGGTTCGGATACGTCGCATCCGGCAGCGACAGATCGAACGCCAGGACCCGCTCCGGGGTGAAGCCGGGATCGGCCGTGACGGCGCGCACGAGGCTGCGACCGAACAGGCCCGCGGCGACGAGCAGCACCACCGTCAAGGCCACCTGCCCGACGACCAGCGCCGCCTGTCCGCCCGGACGCCGGGCGGTGGCCGTCGGTCCGTCCCGGCGCATCGCGTCGATCAGGTTCGGCCGGCGGGCGCGCCACGCGGGCAGGGCCCCGAAGGAGAGCCCCGTCAGCAGCGACACGAGCAGCGCGAACCCGGCGACCCGGAGATCGAGCGCCGGCAGCATCGCCGCCGGCAGGAAGTCGACGGCCTGCGCGGCGAGCACGCCGATGGCCAGCGCGGCCAGTGCCAGGCCGGCGGCGCCGCCGATGAGGGCCAGCACGGCGCTCTCCGTCAGCAGCTGGCGGGCCAGGCGCGCGCTGCCGGCGCCGAGGGCCGCCCGCAGCGCCACCTCGCGCTCGCGCAGCCAGGCGCGCGCCAGCAGCAGGTTGGCGATGTTCGCGCAGGCGATGAGCAGCACCAGTGTCACCGCCGCGCCCAGCGCGATCAGCAGCGGCCGCGCCTCGCGAGCCATCTGCGCCTGCAGGCTCATGGCCTGGACGCCCCAGTCGCGCTTGAACGAGGGATAGGCCGGGTTCAGTCGGCGCTTGACGGCCTTGAGCTCGGCGTCGAGCTGGGCCACCGTCGTGTCCGGTCGTCATGCGCCCGAACACCACCGCCCAATGGCCGTCCTTCTGGCCGCGATCGTCCGGGTCGAGCACCGCCGGCACGAAGAACTGGACGCCGGGCTCGGTGTAGATGCCGTCGGGCACGACGCCGATGACGGTGCGCGGCCGCTCGTCGAGCGTGATCGACGTGCCGACGACCGCCGCATCGGCGCCGAACCGCGTGCGCCAGAGCGATTCGGTCAGCAGCACCACGTCGTTCGCCCCGCCGGCCTTGTCGTCGTCCGGGCCGAAGCCGCGACCGAGGACCGGCGACAGGCCGAACACGCGCAACAGCTCGTGTGACGCGCGGGCGCCGGCGATCCGATCGGCGGCGCCGCGGCCGCGACGCAGGTTGGCGGTCACGCCGCCCATGATCACGGCGCTGTCGAGGCGCGTGGCATGCCCCCGCCAGTCGAGGAACGCGCCGGCCGACACCGAGTTGCGCGAGCCGTCGTCGAGCAGCTCGACGATCTCCACGAGGCGATCGGGTGCCGCATACGGCAGCGGCCGCAGCAGCGCCGCGTCGAAGGCGCTGAAGATCGTCGCCGTGCCGCCGACGGCGAGGGCGATGGTGCCGATGACCACCGCCGAGAAGGTCGGCCACTTGACCAGCAGCCGGAGCGCGTAGCGAACGTCCTGCCCCGCCTGGGCGAGCCACTGGCCGGCGCGTCGATCGCGGACCGATTCCTTCAGCGACTCGACGTGCCCGAACGCCAGCGCCGCCTCCCGCCGCGCCTCGTCCGGCCCGGCCCCGCGCGCCCGGCGGGCCTCGGCCTCGAGCTCGAGGTGGGCGCGCATCTCCTCGGCCATCTCAGCGTCGAAGTCCCGGCGCCGCGCGCCGCGGCGCAGCCGTGTCAGCAGCCCGCGCCAGGCGCTCATGACCGACCTCCCGCCAGGATCACCTGGTTGACCGCGCCGGAGAGCCGGGCCCACGAGGCCTCCTCGGCCTCGAGCCGGCGCCGGCCGGTCCGCGTCAGCTCGTAGAACTTGGCCTTGCGGTTGTTGTCCGACGTGCCCCAGTCGGCGCGGATCCAGCCGCGCTCCTCCAGCCGGTACAGCGCCGGGTAGAGCGAGCCCTGCTCGATGCGCAGCACGTCCGACGACAGCTGCTGGATGCGCTGGGCGATGCCGAAACCGTGCTGCGGCTCCAGCTGCAGCGCCTTGAGCACCAGCAGGTCGAGCGTGCCCTGCAGGAGATCCGCCTTGTCTTTGCCCATCGTTCGCGCTCCCTACTGCTTCGTGAAGGCGAGGCGACCCGTGCGGGTCCGGCCGTCGCGCGTCTGGCTGAGCGAACCGGTCAAGGTGTTCCCCGTCACCGTGACCTCGAACGCCAGATGATTTGTCTCGCCGGGTGCGTCCGCCCCGAAGGTCAGCGCGTTGCCGGAGCGCGTCGCGCCGGTGGTGAACGCGGCGTCGGGCCACCACACCACCCCGTCGCCGTCCCGGCCATCGAGGCGGAACACCTGGCGGCCGGCGGCGGCGACAGTGGACAGCGTCCGGTTGTGGACCCGCGGCGGCGGCATCTGGGCCGCTGCCGTGGTAGTCGTGGCGAACAGCAGCGTGCCCGCCAGCACGGAACGACAGCGCATGCGCATGCTCCCCTAGACGGTCTAGAGCATGCCCCGGTTCCCCTAGACCGTCAAGGTGAGCAGGCGACGGGGGCGGCGCGGGTTCCGCCGGCCGACGCGATGGGACCTAGGTCTCCGTCCCGACCGCCTGGATCAGCGCCTTGATGTAACCGTAGCCGTAGGCGAACGCCTGGTGGCCGCCCGGGTCGTCCGGGTGCGTCGGCATGTGGTCGGGCATCACCATGTACTGGTAGCCGACCGCGTGCAGCGTGCGCAGGACGGCGGGCATGTCCATGTCGCCCTCGTCCGGGAACGTCTCCTGGAACGTGTCGCGGCGGCCGCGGATGTTGCGGAAGTGGATGTTGAAGATCTTGCCGCGCGTGCCGAACCAGCGGATGGCGTCGTGGATCTCGCGCTTCGGATCCTGCAGCATCTCGGCGACCGTGCCGAGGCACAGGTTCAGGCCGTGATAGGGGCTCGGCGCGATCTGGACGAAGCGCTTCAGGCCGTCGACCGTGCCGAGCACGCGATCGACGCCGTGGAGGCCGCCCGGCGGCAGGCCCGGATCGTGCGGATGACAGGCGAGGCGGATCTTGTGCTCGGTGGCGATCGGGACGATGCGGGTGAGGAAGTGCGTGATCCGCTCCCAGGCCACGTCGGCCGGCATCTGCCCGGCCCGCGTCGGCGCCTTCGGATCGGCGACCTCGGCCAGGCGCCACGTGCTCAGGCGGGTGCCGCCGCGGCCGCTCGTCGCCGGCGTCCGCAGCACGCCGAGCACCGACAGGTTGTACTTGATGGCGGGTATCCCGATCGTCGCGCATTGGCGAATGATCGCCGCCGCCTCCTCGAGCTCCTTCTCACGCTCCGGCTCCTGGCCGAGCATGATGGCGCGGCGCTTGGCGCGGTCGACGTGCGACGACGACATGAACGGGAACTGGATCATGTCGAGCGCGACGCCCTGCTTCTCGCAGCGCTCCTTGAGGCGCGGCAGCGCATCGGGCGGCCACGGGCCTTCGGCCTCCTCGCCGCCGGCCGGTGCCCCGCTGATGTGCTCGACGCCGTGCCGCTTGAAGAAGCCCAGCATCTTGTCGTCCGTCGGGCCGCGCTGACAGCCGAGGACCATCTTCAATGGCTTGGGCGCCGGCACGACGGGGGCGGCGCCGGCGGCCGACGCCCGGTCGACGGAGGCCAGCGCCGGCACCACGACGGCCGCAGGCAGTGAGCGAAGGATCGCGCGTCTCTTCACGAAGGCTCCTTGGGTTGCACGGGTTGCTGGGGATGCTACCTCGGCCCGTCTTGACATGGCAGCGTACCGGCCCCATACTCGGCGTTCATTGTTGGTGAGCAAGTGTTCACTCACAAATGACCACGTTCCGGCTCGACGGCGGCCTGCGGGCACGGCCGGGTCGGGCCGACTGAGAGAGGGAGCCATGCCGCGCCATCGCTTCGTCGATACCCGCGACCGCATCGAATCCGCCGCGATCCACCTCTTCGTGGAGAAGAGCGTCGACGGGACCACCGTGCGCGACATCGCCGGGCGGGTCGACCTGTCGGAGGGGGCGCTCTACCGTCACTTCGCCAGCAAGGACGACCTGGTCTGGCAGGTCTTCGAGAAGCACTACGTGGCCCTCGCCGACGACATCCGGCGCCTGGCCGGCGAGGCCAGGACCACCAAGGGCAAGATCGCCGCAATCATCCGCGGCTGCTGCAAGGCGCACGACGCCGACCCGACGCTGTTCCGGTTCCTGCTCTTCACGCAGCACGGCCAGCTGGCCAAGCTCGGCCCCGGCACGCCGACGCCGGTCGATGCCGTCCGCGACGTGATCGTCGCCGGCATGCGCGCCGGCGACCTGCCCGATCAGGACGCCGACCTCGCGACCGCGCTGGTCCTCGGCGTCGTGCTCCAGCCGGTGACCTTCTCGGCCTACGGCCGGCTGCCGGCCACGCTGGTGCCGATCGCGGATCGGCTGGTGGCGGCGGCCTGGAACGTCGTCGCCACGGTGTAAGCGGACCTCGTCACGCACGGAGACCCGACATGTCCTCGTCCATCGGTTCGCTGCTCACCTCGCGCCGCTTCGCGCCGCTGTTCGTCACCCAGTTCCTGGGAGCGTTCAACGACAACCTGCTGAAGAACGCGCTCGGCATCTACGTCATCTTCGTCCTCGTCACGGGGACCGGCGCCCAGTCGGGCGTCGACGTCGCCGGGACGCGGCTCGCCGCCGCCACCCTGGTGCTGCTGGCGCAAGCGCTCTTCATCGCCCCGTTCTTCCTGTTCTCGGGCGTGTCGGGCACGCTGGCCGACCGCGTCGACAAGGCGGCCATCGCCCGCTGGGTCAAGGTCGTCGAGATCGGCATCATGGCCCTCGGCGGCCTCGGGCTGTGGCTGGCGAGCGTGCCGCTGCTGCTGGCGGCGGTCTTCGCGCTGGGCACCCACTCGACGGTCTTCGGACCGATCAAGTACGCGCTGCTGCCGCAGCATCTCCACGACGACGAACTGGTCGCCGGCAACGCCCTGATCGAGGCCGGCACCTTTCTCTCGATCCTGCTCGGGACGATCATCGGCGGCAGCGTGGTGCTGATGGCCGGCGGGCCGGCCATCGTCGGCGTCATCGGTGTCGTCTGCGCGCTGATCGGCACGGTCGCGGCGCGCCTGATCCCGCCGGCGCCGCCTGCCGCCGGCGCCGATCGTCCGAAGCTGCGGCTGTTCGCCGACTCGTTCGCGGTGGTGACGCACATCGTCCGCCGCCGCGATCTGCTGCTGCCGGTCCTGGCCATCTCGTGGTTCTGGACCTTCGGCGCCACGATCATCGCGCTGCTGCCGGACTTCGCCAAGAACGTCCTGTCCGCCGACGGGCACGTGGTCACGCTGATGCTGGCGCTCTTCGCCCTCGGCGTCGGCCTCGGCTCGATCCTGGCCGAGCGCCTGCTGCACGGCGAGGTCAGCGGCCGCCACGTCCCCGTCGCCGCCGTCGTCATGGGCGTCGCGGCCATCGATCTCTACTTCGCGAGCAGCGGCCGGCCCACGTCAGAGAGCCTGGCCGGCGTGCGGGCGTTCATCGCCGTGCCTGGCAACTGGCGGCTGCTGGCCGACCTCGTCGGTATCGCCGCCGGCGGCGGCCTCTTCACCGTCCCGCTCTACGCGGTGCTGCAGCACGTCAGCGAGCCGTCGCACCGGTCGCGGGTGATCGCCGGCAACAACATCATCAACGCCATCGCGATGGTCGCCGGCACCGGCATCGTCGGCGTGCTCATCGGCCGAGGCGTGGCGGTGCACGAGGTGTTCGCTCTGTGCGGCCTGGCGACGCTGGTGGTGGGCCTGATCGCGACCTGGATCCTGCGGCGCACCCTGCTGCAGCGGCTGGTCCGCCTCGCGCTCCGCCTGCTCTACCGCGTCGAAGTGGAAGGCCTCGAGCACGCGCACGCCGCCCTGCCGCACGCCGTCATCGCCGCCAACCACACGTCGTTCCTCGACGGCATCCTGCTCGGCGCGTTCCTGCCGGGCGATCCGATCTTCGCCATCGACACCCAGATCGCCAAGAAGTGGTGGGTGCGGCCGCTGACGCTGCTGGTCAACGCGCTGCCCGTCGACCCGACCAACCCGCTGTCGATCCGCTCGATGATCCGCGCCGTCGAAGCCGGTTCGGCCTGCGTCATCTTCCCCGAGGGCCGCATCACGACCACCGGCGCGTTGATGAAGGTCTACGAGGGCCCGGCGGTCATCGCCGAGCGGACCGGCGCCAAGCTGGTGCCGGTGCGGATCGAGGGCGCCGAGTACTCGCCGTTCTCGCGTCTCGGCGGCAAGGTCCGCCGGCGCTGGTTCCCGAAGATCCGGATCCGCATCCTGCCGGCCGAGCGGCTCGCGGCGCCGGACGGCGTGGTCGGGCGCAAGCGGCGCGCGGCGCTGCGCCGCGCCCTCGCCGACTCGATGGTGCGGTCGCTGTTCGCCACCGCGCCGATCGACGGCACGCTGCCGGACGCCCTGCTCGAGGCGCGCCGGATCCATGGCGGCAGCCATCCGATCGTCGACGACCTCGAGTTCGCGCCGCTCTCCTACGACCGACTGATCGCGGCCTGCGTCGCGCTGGGCGGGCGTCTGGCGGCGCGCACCCAGCCGAAGGAGCGCGTCGGCGTGCTCCTGCCGACGTCCCGCGCCTCGGTCGTGACCTTCTTCGGCCTGCTCTTCCACGGCCGCGTCCCGGCGATGCTGAACTTCTCCACCGGGCCGGCGTCCGCGGAAGCGGCGTGCGCCGCCGCCGAGATCCGGCTGATCGTCACGGCGCGGCGCTTCGTCGAGAAGGCCAAGCTGGAGCCCCTCGTCGCGGCCCTGTCCAGCAAGGCGACCATCCTCTATCTCGAGGACGTGAAGCAGGAAATCGGTCCGCTGACGCGGATCCGCGCGCTCCTCCGCGCCCGGCGCCTCAAGGCGCAGCGGCCCGATCCGGCCCGCGCCAACGAGCCGGCCGTGGTGCTGTTCACATCGGGCTCGGAGGGGACGCCGAAGGGCGTGGTCCTGAGCCATCGCAACCTCCTCGCCAACCGCCACCAGCTCGCCTCGGTGGTGGACATCACGCCGCGCGACCTGGTGCTGAACGCGCTGCCGGTGTTCCACAGCTTCGGCCTGACCGGCGGCCTGCTCCTGCCGCTGCTGGCCGGCGTGCGCACGTTCCTCTACCCGTCGCCACTCCACTACCGCACCGTCCCGGAGCTGGCCTACGGCCTGAACGCCACGATCCTGTTCGGCACCGACACCTTCCTGGCCGGCTACGCACGCGTCGCCGACAACTACGACTTCTATTCCTGCCGCTACGTCTTCGCCGGCGCCGAGCGCGTCAAGGCGGAGACCCGCAAGACCTGGTTCGACAAGTTCGGCATCCGCATCCTCGAAGGCTACGGCGCGACCGAGACGTCGCCGGCGATTGCGGTCAACACGCCGATGCACTTCCGCGCCGGCTCGGTCGGGCGCCTGCTGCCCGGGATCGAGCCGCGGCTGGACGCCGTGCCCGGCATCACCGACGCGGCGCGGCTGGTCGTGCGCGGCCCGAACGTCATGCTCGGCTATCTGAAGGCGGACAAGCCCGGCGTGCTGCAGCCGCCCGAGGGCGGCTGGTACGACACCGGCGACATCGTCGCCATCGATGCCGACGGCTTCGTGACCATCAAGGGGCGCGCCAAGCGCTTCGCCAAGGTCGCGGGCGAGATGGTGCCGCTCGGCGCGGTCGAGGAGTTCGTCAACACGGTGTGGCCGGAGTCGGCGCACGCCGTCGTCGCCATCCCGGACGACAAGCGCGGCGAGCAGGTGGTGCTCGTCACCGACTTCGCGGGAGCGGCGCGGGCCGCGCTGCTGGCGGCGGCGCGGGACGCGGGCGTGCCGGAGATGTTCGTGCCGCGGTCGATCGTCAAGGTCGGCACGCTGCCGATCCTGGGCACGGGCAAGATCGACTATGTGACCGCCGGGCCGGCTGGCGGCGGCGCAGGGCGCGCCAGTCACGGCGTAGCGCGCGTGACGGCGGGTCCCGGTCGACGGGACCCGCTCGTCGATCCCGGTTACTGCGGTTGATCCTGCAGTTCGGGAAGCGGCAGGTCGATCAGCCATTTGCCGCCGACCTTGTCGATCTTGACCGTCCGTGGCCCCGACTTGACGGTGGCGTGATCGCCGTCGACCTTGAGGTTGCTGAACGGCTGCAGCTTCATGGTGCGCGGCGGCTCCTTCATGCCGAGCGCCGGCCCGGCCTTTACCGCGGCGTCCATGATCGCCGGCACGACGACGGCCGCGTCGACGCCGCCGATCTTCGCCTTGACCATCTCCTGGGCCGGCATCATCGGCTTGCCGATCGCCGCGTCGAGGCCGGACGGCTTCAGCGCCGCGGTGATGGTCGTCTTGACCGCCTTGAAGGCTTCGCGCTTTTTCGCCAGGTCAGCGCCGGTCGGCTTCGACCCCATCGGGTTGGGATCGTCCGGGTCCATGAACACCAGCAGCATCAGGCCGTTCATGACGGTCTCGGCCGCCAGGCGCTTCTGCCCCTCCGGCGTAATCAAGGCCATGATCGCGCGGGCGTCGCCTTTGGCATTGGCCGCCTCGAGCGCGTCGAGCGCCGCCTGCGGTGTGGCTGGCGGGCCTGCGCGAGAGTCCGGCGCGGCGACGGCCACGCTGACGAGGACGGCGGCGAGCATGGAACACGTGCGGGTGACGAGCGTGGGCATCGGTCCTCCAGGGCGTCGAGTCGACGCGGGTGCGAACAGGCGGGCCGAGTCTACCGCGTTTGTCCCCGCAGCACCGCGACCAGCGCCGCCGGCACCTCGATCACCGTCCCGTGCCGCATCCGGAGGTCGGTTCCCTCGTCGGGAAACGTCATCTTGCTGGTGACGTCTTCCCAGGTGACCAGATCGCGGGACCGCAGGGCGCCGTAGTGTTTCGTCATGTAGGCGTCGAAGTAGACGACGTAGTCGTCGCCGATCTTGAGCGCCGTGGGCCCTTCGACCCAGACGCCCGCCGGCGTGAAGGGCGGCGCCAGCGCCGGGAACGGCCCGCGCGTGTCGCCGGCGGCGACCGCCATCTGCAGATACTTCTTCGGCGGATAGCGGGTCTCGTCCTTGACGATGAGCCGCCGCCCGGCGGCGGTGTCGAGGAAGGTGGCGTCGATGACGCTGAAGCCCGGGTCGTAGAACAGCGCGGTCGGGGTGAAGGTCGAGAAGTCCTTGGTGGTCGTGCCGTACATCCGATGGTTGTACTTTTCCTCGGACGATCCGGCGGTCTGGGCGAAGCGGCCGGGAATGGTCGACGCCCAGAAGATCACGTACTCCTGCCGGGTGCCGTCGTAGACGATCTCCGGCGCCCAGGTGTTGAGCACCGTCGGCTCGTGCGCCATCACCGGCAGCTCGCGCTGCGGCGACCAGGTGACGAAGTCGCGCGTCGAGGCGTAGCCGATGTTGTTCTCGTTCCAGCCCGAGGTCCAGACCATGTGGTAGGTGCCGTCCGGGCCGCGCACCACGCAGGGGTCGCGCATCAGCGTCGACTTCCCCACCGTCGGCGTGAGGTAGCTCTTGCCGCCGTTCGTCTTCTCCCAGCGGTAACCATCGGTGCTCACGGCGAGGTGCAGACCGTCCTCGCCGTTCTTGGTGAAATAGGTGAACAGGTAGGCGCGGCCGCTGGCCGCCGCCGGCGGTGCGACCGGCGCGCCTGCCTGCGGCCCCGCGACGAGCGGCGCCATGGCGAGGAGGACGAGGCCGGCGAGCGCCGGCAGGCGGGCGGAGCGTGAAGACGGCATGCGCCATTATGGGCGCGGAGCCGTGTGACTACGTCCGCGACGGTGTCGGCCCGGCACGGGGCGGCGGCGACGACCGGCGCGCGCGTCAGGCCGACGAGCTGAGGCCGTGCGCGTGGTGCCGCACGTCCTCGCCGGCGACGACGAAGAAGACGTCCTCGGCGATGTTCGTGGCGTGGTCGCCGACCCGCTCCAGGTGGCGGGTCAGCAGCATCAGCTCGAGCGTGGACGCCATGCACGACGGCGTTCGCGCCATCGTGTCGGCCAGCTTGCGGAAGGCCTGGTCGCGCAGCGTGTCGAGGATGTCGTCGCGCTCGAGGACGGTCTGCGCCAGGCCGACATTGCCGGTGACGAACGCGTCGATGGCCCACTGCAGCATCGCCTGGGCGACGTCGGCCATCCGCGGGATGACCTCTTCGTCGGTGATGGCGCCGTAGTCGAGATAGCGGCGCGACGCCTCGGCGATGTTGACCGCCAGATCGCCGATCCGCTCGAGATCGGCGTTGACCTTGATCGCGGCGACGATGACGCGCAGATCGATGGCCACCGGCTGCTGCAGCGCCAGCAGCTTGAAGGCGCGATCGTCGATGGCCATCTGCCGGGCGTTGATGTCGCCATCGCCGAGGGCGACTTCGTCGAGGGCGTGCAGCTCCCGGGCGGCAAAGCCGCGAATCGCCTGCGCCAGGCGGGCCGCCACGGTGGTGCCCTGCAGCGCCAGCTCCCGCTTCAGTTCGTCGATGCCGGCCAGGAAGTGGCGTCCGGTGGAAGTCATGTTGCTCATGCGATGCCTCTAGCCGAAGCGGCCGGTGACGTAGTCTTCGGTGAGCTTCTCGGTCGGGTTGGTGAAGATCTTCTCGGTACGGTCGAACTCCACCAGCTTGCCCAGCCAGAACAGCGCGGTCATGTCGGAGACACGCGCCGCCTGCTGCATGTTGTGGGTCACGATGACGATCGTGTAGGTGGTGCGCAGCTCGTAGATCAGCTCCTCGATGCGCTGCGTGGCGATCGGGTCGAGGGCCGAGGCGGGCTCGTCCATCAGCAGGATCTTCGGCTTGATGGCCAGCGCCCGGGCGATGCACAGGCGCTGCTGCTGGCCGCCGGACAGCGCCAGCGCCGAGTCGTGCAGGCGATCCTTGACCTCGTCCCACAGCGCCGCGCTGCGCAGGCTCTCCTCGACGATGTCGTTGAGCGCCGAGCGATCGGCGGCGAGCCGGTTCAGGCGGACGCCGTAGGCGATGTTCTCGAAGATCGACTTCGGGAACGGGTTCGACTTCTGGAACACCATGCCGACTTCGCGGCGCAGCAGCACCGGATCGACGCCCGGCCCGTAGATGTCGCGGCCATCGACGATCGCCTTGCCGACGACGCGCGAGCCGGGGATGACGTCGTTCATCCGGTTCAGCGTGCGCAGGAAGGTACTCTTGCCGCAGCCGGAGGGGCCGATGAACGCCGTCACCTGCTTGGCCGGGATCTGCGCCGAAATGTCGAAGAGCGCCTGCTTGGCGCCGTAGAAGAACGACAGCCGCTCGACGTGGATGGCCGTCTGCGGCGTCTCGGTCGCCTGCGGCCGCGACGGCGGCACGACCATGGTCAGCGGACGGGGCGGAGCGGGAGCAGGAGCGGTCGTAGTCATGGGCGGCTCGCGAGGTGTCGGCGGATGGCGCAGCCGACTACTGTCCGCGCTGCAGCAGCTCGAGGCGCCGCGTCGCGACACGGGCCAGGAGTGAACAGCACAGGACCATGCGCGACCAGGACGAGCGCGCCGGCCCAGGCCTGACGGTGCCAATCCTCGTAGGGCGATATGGCGTAGGTGTAAATCTGCACCGTCAGCGACGAGATCGGCTGGGTCGGCGAGAAGGACAGGAAGCGGTTGTTGAAGGCCGTGAAGAGCAGCGGCGCGGTCTCGCCGGCGATGCGGGCGAGCGCCAGCACGACGCCGGTGATGATGCCCGGCGCCGCGGCCGGCAGGACGACCGTGAGCGTCGCCCAGGCGCGGGTCGCACCGAGCGCGAGCGCGCCTTCCCGCAAGGCGGCCGGCACCAGCTTGATCAGCTCCTCGGTCGTCCGGGTGACGATCGGGATCATCATCACGCCGAGCGCCAGCCCGCCGGCGAGGGCGCTGAAGCGTCGGAACGGCATCACCGCGATGCCGTAGACGAAGACCCCGACGACAATCGACGGCACGCCATTCAGCGTGTCCGCCGCGAAGCGCGCCAGTGTGGCGAGCTTGGTCGCCGGGAACTCGGCGATGTAGACGCCGCTGATCACGCCGATCGGGACGGCGAAGACCGCCCCGAGCCCGACGAGCATCAACGTGCCGACGATGGCGTTGGCAAAACCGCCCCCCGGTTCGCCGACCGGGGCCGGGAGCGCCGTGAAGAACTCCCAGTTCAGGGCCTGGACGCCCTGCGACACGACGAAGAACAGGATGAAGGCCAGCGGGACGAGGGCCACCAGCGACGGACAGGCCACAGAGCCACACGACGACGGTCGAGATCCAGCGGCGGACCGCATCGCGCTTCATGCGGCGCCCCCCGCCGGGGCGGCGGTCGCCGCCACGCGCATCGCGCGCGGAGCGCGCGCCGGCCGGTTCATCTGCCAGATCAGCAGGCGCGAGGCCATGTTGACCATCAGCGTGATCACGAAGAGCACCAGGCCGATCTCGATGAGCGCGCTCAGGTAGAGATTGTCGGCGGCTTCGGCGAACTCGTTGGCCAGGACTGCCGACATCGTGTAGCCCGGCGCCAGCAGCGACATCTTGATCTGGGGGTTGTTGCCGATCACCATCGTCACCGCCATCGTCTCGCCGAGGGCCCGCCCGAAGCCGAGGATCAGCGAGCCGATGATGCCGGTGCGAGCGTAGAACAGCGCCGCCCGAATCGCTTCCCACCGCGTCGCGCCGAGCGCGTAGGCGGCCTCGCGCTGCGACCCGGGCACGGCCTTGAGCACCTCGCGGGCCACCGACGAGGCGAACGGAATCACCATGATCGCGAGGATCAGGACCGCCGACAGCATGCCCACGCCGACCGCCGGCCCGCTGAAGAGCGGCGTCGCGCGCAGGCTGGCCGGCAGCGACTGCTCGAACGTCCGTACGGCGGGAACGAGCACGAAGATGCCCCACAGGCCGTAGACGATCGACGGAATGGCCGCGAGGAGCTCGGTCAGGAAGGTCAGCGGCATCCGCAGGCGCGCCGGACACAGCTCGGACAGGAAGATCGCGATGCCGAGCGAGATCGGTGCGGCCAGCAGCAGGGCCAGCACCGACGAATAGAGCGTGCCCCAGATGAAGGCCCTCGCCCCGAACTCGCCGGACACCGGATCCCAGATGTCCCCGACCCAGAATCCGAAGCCGAACTTCGTGATCGACAGCATCGACTGCCGCCAGAGCTCGACGCCGATGCCGGCGACGATCACCAGGAGGACGGCGGCAAAGAACCCCGTCGCCGCCTTGAACCCGACGTCTCCGCCCTTCAGCCAGACGCGCATGCCTCGTCCTACTGCACCTTGACGGTGTCGAGCGCCGCCAGCTCCAGCGTGACGACCGCTGGCGGGAGCGGCGCGTAGCCCAGCGCGCTGGCCAACTGCTGGCCGTCGGTCAGGGCCCAGCGCATGAACTCGACCATCATCCGGCTCTGCGCCTTGTCGGTCGCGTCCTCGTAGAGCAGCATCCAGGTGAAGGACGAGATCGGGTAGGCGCCGGGGCCTGCGGCGTTCGTGATCGAGACGCGGAAGTCAGCCGGCATCTGCGCGACGGCGGCGGCCGCCGCGGCCGTGACCGACGGGATCGAGGCCTTGACGGACTCACCGGCGGCGTTCTGCACCGCGCCGAAGGCGACCTTGTTCTGCAGCGCGTAGACGAGCTCGACGTAGCCGATCGCACCGGGCGTCTGCTTGACCAGCCCCGTCACGCCTTCGTTGCCTTTGCCGCCCAGGCCGACCGGCCACTTCACCGAGGTGTTGGCGCCGACCGTCGTCTTCCACTCCGGCGAGACCTTCGACAGGTAGTCGGCGAAGATGAACGTCGTGCCGGAACCGTCGGAGCGGTGCACGACCGTGATCTCGAGGTTGGGCAGGGTGACGCCGGGGTTCACCGCCGCGATGGCCGGCGCGTTCCACTTGGTCACCTTGCCCATGAAGATGTCGGCGAGCAGCGGGCCGGTGAACTTCAGATCGACGGCGGCGCCAGGCAGCGCGTAGATCGGGACGACCGCGCCGAGGACCGTCGGCAGGTGCAGGACCTTGCCCGGCGCCGCCTGCATCTGCTCGGGTGTCATCGGGCTGTCGGTCGCGCCGAAGAACACCGTCTGGTTCGACAGCTGCCGGATCCCGGCGCCTGACCCCTGCGGCTGGTAGTTGATCAGCACGCCGGGCTTGCGCTTGCCGTAGTCGGCGAACCACCTCGAGTAGATCGGCGCCGGGAAGGTGGCGCCGGCGCCGTTGATCTGCGTGGTCCGGCCCGGCGACGCCGACTCGGCGACCGACGCCGGCGGGGCCGGCGAACCGCATCCGACTACGACCGCGACCGCGGTCGCGGCCAGCATGGCCACCCATCCGCGCCGAGCCAACATCGAAACCCTCATCACAGCCTCCTCCACACCATCGCGACTAGAAGTTCACCAGCATGTGCACCGCGATCCGCCTCTCGGTCGGGCGCGCCGGCGTGAAATCGGTATAGCGGACCTGCTCGAGGTCGAGCATGAACGCCGACGTGACACTGCTGGCCGGCATCGTCGGCCACCACGCCAGGCCGGTGATGACGCGGGTCTTGCGGCTGTCCGTGCTGGCCTGGGTGGTCAGCCGGTCGTAGCGGAGCAGCGCCTCGAAGCCGTGCGTCAGTTTCGGGGTCGCCCACAGCGAGATCCCGTCCGCCTCGACCGCGTCCGCGCGCACGCTGGTCCGGTCGGTCGCCGTCAGATACACGATGGCCGCGTTGGCCCAGGGGTGTTCGTAGGTCGCCGCGGCCACGAAGCGGTGCCGCGGCGCGTCCTGCAGGTAGTGATCGCGGGTCGACGAAGGCGCTCAGGCGAAGGCCGCGCAGCGTCGCCGAGGCCGGCAGCGGGCGGACCGTGCCGCGGATCCGCAGCGCCTTCTGATTGTTCGGGTCGGCCCGGGTGAAGCCCTCGCCGTTGTAGATGCCGGCGACCACCTCACCGTAGTCGTTCGGCAACGGCGTGCGGAACGAGGCGCCGAAGTCGGCCGAGGGCTCGAAGCCCTCGCGATCGGTGAAGGTGGTGCCCTGGAACCGGTAGCGGTAGATGCCGTCCTCGAAGTCGACCCACGGCGTCTGGATGATGCCGACGCGGGCATAGGTGCCGCGCGGCAGCCAGTCGTCCAGGTTGGCCTGCAGGTAGCCGTACTTGAGGCGCACGTCGAGGCTGCCGGCGAGCGTGCTGCCGGTGCCCGGTCTCGCGCACGATGTCGGGCGTGATCCGGAAGGCGAAGACGTGATTGAGCTGGCCGGTGACGTTCAGGTAGGCGCGGCCGACGTTGAACGCCGACTGGCTGACGCGGTTGCCGTCCGCGTCCGTCGCCTTGGGATCGAGGACGGTCGTGTAGTCGAGGAAGAGCGTGCCGCCGACGCGGACGCTCGGCGCGTCGGGGTCGGGCGTCTTGGGGACCGCCGCGGCCGCCTGCCCCGTTGCCGATACCGGCATCGCGAGCAGGGCCGCGGCGAGCGCCCAGATGATCCGCATCGTCCGCATCGACAGGGACGATATCGAGGCCCTGTGTCGGGCGTGTTTCGCGGAAGCGGCCGAGCTTCGCCCGACGGTAAACAGTGTGTAAACAGTGGCGGACAGCCGCGACGGGCTAGTCGCGGCCGATCGCGCGGGCCCGGGCCTCGAGCGCTTCCCGCGTGATCGTCTCGAACGGCAGCGACGCGAACAGCTCGATCCGCTGCCGCAGGGCCGTGTAAGCGTCGTGGAACGCCTGGCGCCGCTGCTCGGGCGTGCCTGCGGCCGCTGCCGGATCCGGGACACCCCAGTGCGCGGTCGCTGGTCGCCCCGGCCAGATCGGGCAGGCCTCGGCCGCCGCGTGGTCGCACACCGTGAACACGAAATCCAGCACCGGCGCGTCGGGGCCGGCGAACTCGTCCCAGCTCTTGCTGCGCAGGCCGTCGGTCGGAATCTGCTGGCTGCGCAGCAGCTCCAGCGCAAGCGGGTGGACCTCGCCCTTCGGCTGGCTCCCGGCGCTGTAGGCGCGGAACCGGCCGCGCCCCGCCGGGAGGTGGTTCAGCGTCGCCTCGGCCAGGATCGAGCGGGCCGAGTTGCCGGTGCACAGGAACAGGACGTGAAGTGGAGTCATCGGCCGTGAGCCCGCAGGATGTAGCACTCGAATGAAAAACGCCGCGCGACGGGATCCGTCGGCGCGGCGTTGGTCGGGGCGCGGGTCACCACCCGTGGGGTGGCGGAACCGTTTATGCCGTCTGGCGCAGCCGGCCTTCGACGACGTGCGGCGGCGGCTCGCGCAGCTCCCAAATCAGCCCGAGCGAGGACAGGCCCTTCAGGCCGTAGTAGGTGATGTCGATCTCCCACCAGAAGAAGCCCTGGCGGGTCGACGCCTGGTAGTAGTGGTGGTTGTTGTGCCAGCCCTCGCCGAGCGTGAGCAGGGCCAGGATGAAGCTGTTGCGGCTGTCGTCCTTGGTCGCGTAGCGGCGCCGCCCGAACATGTGGGTCAGGCTGTTGATCATGAAGGTGACGTGCCAGTTGATCACCGTGCTGACGATGAAGCCCCAGACCAGGACCGGCAGCCGCCGATCAGGTAGCAGAGGACGCCCATCGCGACGCCGGGCACCAGGTGGTGCTTGTCCAGCCAGACGCAGCTCGGGGTACTTCACGAGATCCGGCACGCCCTCGAGGTTGGTCTCGTGCCAGTCGTCGCCCATGATCCAGCCCATGTGCGCCCAGATGAAGCCCTGGAGGCCCGGCGAGTGGACGTCGCCGTGCTGGTCGCTGTGCTTGTGATGGTGGCGGTGGTTCGCCGCCCACCACAGCGGCCCCTTCTGGACGCAGGTCAGGCCCCAGACGGCCATCACGAACTGGAAGGCGCGGCTGGTCTTGAAGCTGCGGTGCGAGAAGTAGCGGTGGTAGAACCCGGTCAGGGCGAACATCCGCACCAGGTACAGGCCGATGGCCAGGGCGACCAGGTTCCACGAGAAGGTGGTGAAGAACGGCAACACCACGGCACCGACGTGCATCAGCACGAAGGGCAGGCTGCGCCAGTCCCACTTGGGGAACCCGCGCTGGAGGGGCTGCTCGTGGAGGTCGTCGCTCGTGACCGGCCGTGACGGTTCGGGAACCCGCTGACTCATACCCAGGATTATCGGCACCCCCGGCCGGCGGCGCTGTCACGCTTGCCCCCTGAAGTGTCACGGAACTGTCAGGACCACCGTCGGGGACGGGGCTTGCATTACCCTTGCGGTTTGCCCGGTCCCATGCAGCGCCCCCGCCGCTTCGCCCGCATCATCGTCGTCTACGTCGCCTCGCTCGTGATCACGGTCGCGATGCTGGTGTGGTGGATCATCGCGGTCCTGCCCTACCACTGGGCGGTCCTGACCGGCGGCTCGGTGCTGCTCGGCCTGCTGATCGTCGGCCTGACCTTCCAGCTGGCGCACGCCCTCGGTGAGCGCAACTACGCCCGCCGGCAGGAGGAGTTCGTCTCGAACATCACCCACGAGATGAAGTCGCCGCTGGCCGCCATCAAGCTGCACGCGCAGACGCTCGAGGAGATCGCCCCGGCCGACGAGCAGCAGTCGGTCCACTTCATCCTCCAGTCGGTGGCGCGGATGGAGACGCTGGTCGACAACGTCCTCGAGAGCAGCCGGCTGGTGTCGCGCAAGCGCCGGACGCCGCTGACGCTGACGCCCCTGCGCCCGTTCTTCGCCAGCTACTTCGCCGAGGTGCGGCCGACGATCGAGGGCCGCGGCCTGACCTTCGCCGCCGAGGTCGACACCGACGTCCACCGTGCTCGCCAACGACGACGGCCTGCGGCGGGTGATGACCAACCTGGTCGACAACGCGGTGCGCTTCTCGCACAAGGGCGGCGAGATCCGCTGCCGTGTCGCCGACATCGGCGCCACCGTCCGCATCGAGGTCGAAGACGACGGCGTGGGCATTCCGCGGCACGAGCTGACCAAGGTGTTCGACCGCTTCTATCAGATCGGCCGCGAGATCTCCGGCCGGCGCGGCGGCACCGGCCTGGGCCTGGCGATTGTCGCCGCGCTCGTCAAGGAGATGAACGGCGACGTGAAAGCCATGACCATCGACGGCAAGCCCGGCACCCGGTTCGTCGTCACCCTGCCCCTGCCGGAGCCGCGCTCGTGACGCGCGAAGCCGTCGCCCGCATCCTGCTGGTCGAGGACGAAGAGGCGCTCGCCGAGGGCCTCCGCGTCAACCTGCACCGCAAGCACTACGACGTCGACGTCGCCAACGACGGCCGGACCGGCCTCGCCTCGGCGCAGGCGCGCCGCTACGACCTGATCCTGCTCGACATCCGCCTGCCCGAGATCGACGGGTTCGAGGTCTGCCAGCGGCTCCGCCAGGACGGCAACTTCACGCCCGATCCTCATGCTGACGGCGCGCAACCAGCCGGACGACGTGGTCTACGGCCTCAAGCTGGGCGCCGACGACTACGTCACCAAGCCCTTCGATCTCGCCGAGCTGCTGGCGCGCATCGAAGGCCTGCTCCGCCGCCACGAGTGGTGGCGGCAGGAGCGCGAGGACAACGACGCGCCGAGCCGAGGCGCCTCCGGCCGACCCGGTCGTCGCGGCGCGTCGCCGAGCCGGACGCCGCGGCGACCCTGCCGGCGCCTGCCGGCCGGCGATGCCCGGCGCGTCGAGTTCGGCCCCTACTGGGTCGACTTCCGCACCTGGCAGGCGCGCACGCGGCAGGGCGTCGTCGAGCTGTCGCGCAAGGAGCTGGCCGTGCTCAAGCTCCTGGTCGAGCGGCCGCACGAGGTCGTCAGCCGGCGCGAGCTGCTGGCCGAGGTCTGGGAGCTGCCCAACCACCCCAACACCCGGGTCGTGGACAACGTGATCGTCTCGCTGCGCCGGGCCTTCGAAACCGACGCCGCCAAGCCGCGCCACATCCTCAGCGCGCGGGGCGTCGGCTACCGGTTCGTGCCGTAGCGACTGGACAGCGCTCGCTACGGCACGCCAACTCGCAACGCCCAACATCCAACCTCCAAGCCACTTCCAACTCCCAACGACCAAGCCCCTGAGGTTCCCGCAGCGCCGAGCCCAGGTCGATCGGGCGTTGGAGACTGGGAGTTCCGTTGGAAGTTGGGCGTTGGGCGTTGCGGCGTTGACGCACCGCGGCGTCCCCTGACGCCGCGGTAGAATAGGCGTCTGTGCCATTGCGCGTGCCTCTTCGGGTCCTGAGCGCCCTCGTGCTCGCTGCCGCGCTCGGGGCGGCTGCCGTCGTGACCGGTCGCGGCCAGGCGCCGGCGGCCGGCCCTGGACAGACGCTCTGGACCATCATCGGCGCCGACGGCCGGCGGCCGATGGCGACCACCGCCGTCGGGCGGCCGCGAGATGGTCACCGCCGAGGAGCTGGGCCGCGTCTTCGGCGTCGAGCTGCGCGAGGATCCGCTGACCCGCGGCCTCTCGCTGACGGTCCAGGGCAAGACCATCGTCGTCTCCCCCACCACCGGCCTGGCCTCGATCGGCGGGCGCGTCGTGACGCTCTCGACGCCGCCGGTCCGCGGCGAGCGCGGCTGGAGCCTGCCGATGGACGTCGTCGATCGGGCGCTGGCGCTCGTCTACCAGCCGCGCCTCGACGTCCGCCCGGTGTCCCACCTGATCGTCGTCGGCGACGTCCGCGTGCCGCGCGTCCAGGTCCGGCTCGAGACGCAGCCGCGCATCGCCCGCGTCCACTTCGACGTCACCCCGGCGACGCCGCACACGGTGGTGGCCGAGCCCGGCCGCCTGATCGTGCGCTTCGACGCGACGGCGCTCGACCTGGAGCTGGCCGCGGCCGGCGCGCCGGACCTGGTGCTGGCGCTGCGCGCCCTGCCCAACGCCCCGGCCGTCGCCATCGATCAAGGGCCTCGCTACGGCACCTTCCGCGTCATCGAGGGCGCCGACGCCGTCGACGCACCGCACCACCGTGGAGCTCCTCGCCGCGGAGACGCCGGCCGCGCCGGCGCCCGGACTGCCCGGCCGACCGCGCCCGGCGACGCCCGGCGCCCGGCCAGGCGACGCCGGGCGTGCCGGCCCCGGAGACCGACGCCGGCGCCGGGTCCGGAAGCGCCGTCCATCCACACCGTGGTCATCGATCCCGGGCACGGCGGCGACGTCGACGTCGAGGGCGTCCGCGGACCCGGCGCGCGCGGCCCGGCCGGCAGCTTCGAGAAGCACGTCACCCTGACCATCGCGCGCCTGCTCAAGAGCGCGCTCGAGGCGCGGCTCGGCGTGCGCGCGCTGCTCACCCGCGAGGACGACCGCACCGTCTACCTGGACGAGCGCGCCGCCTTCGCCAACAACAACAAGGCCGACCTGTTCATCAGCCTGCACCTCAACGCCTCGGTCAGCCCCAAGCCGTCGGGCGCCGAGGTCTTCTTCCTCAGCCTCGACGGCTACAGCCCGGAAGCGCAACGGGTGGCGCAGCGCGAAGGCGCCGTGCTGCCGACGACGACCGGCGGCGACCGCACCATCGAGATGATCCTCTGGGAGATGGCCCAGCTGCAGCACCTCGAACAATCGGCGGCGGTGGCCGGCCTGATCGAGCAGACGCTGCGGACGCGCGTGAAGATGAGCCCGCGCGCCATCCAGCAGGCGCCCTTCCGCGTGCTCGTCGGCGCGAACATGCCGGCCGTCCTCGTCGAGCTCGGCTTCGTCTCGAATCCCGAGGAAGAGAAGCTGCTCGGCTCGCACGCCTACCAGCTGCGCCTGGTCGACGGGCTCGTCGACGCCGTCGGCCGCTATCGCGCCCAGCTCGAGTCGCGCCGCCCGGGCGTCCCGGCTCCCGCGCTCGGCGCAGGCCCCGGCCGCCGCGCCGCCGGTCCCGAGGACACCCTGACCGTGCGACGCGCCCTCGTCGCCCTCGGCGTGATCGTCGCCGCAGGCGCGCTCGGCTGGGCGATCTTCTGGTGGCTGCCCGGCATCATCGCGCCGCAGCAGGCGAGCCGCGGCGGATCGGCGGTCGCCGACGCGCCGGCCGGCACCGGCCGCACGATCCGCGCGACGCTGTTCTACGCCAACGAGACCGGCGACGGCCTGGTCGGCGTCGAGCGCGAGGTGGCCGCAGGCCGACGACACGGCCGAACAGGCCCGCAACATCCTCGATCGCCAGTTCGAGCCGGCGCCGGCGCCGCTGCTCCAGGTCGTACCCGAGGCGACGCGCGTGCGCACCGTGTTCCTCATCGCGGGCGGCACCGCCTACGTCGACCTGACCGGCGAGGTCGCCAGCACCCACCCGGGCGGCTCGCTCGACGAACTGCTCACCGTCTACGCCATCGTCGACGCGCTCACCGTCAACCTGCCGTCGGTCACCGGCGTCCAGATCCTGATCGACGGCAAGGAGGTCGACACCCTCGCCGGCCACGTCGACCTGCGCCGGCCGCTGCCGGCCAACCGCACGCTCATCCGTCCACCCGCTTCATAGGGTCCGGTCAGGACCCTGAGGATCGCTGCACCCCATGGCTCGAGCCGATCACCGATCGCCCGGCGACCTGCGCCTCACGCGCATCACGCCGCACTTCCAACTGCACCCCGAAGGATCCGTCCTCATCGAGGTCGGCAACACGCGCGTCATCTGCGCCGCCTCGATCGAGGACCGCGTGCCGCCGTTCCTGCGCGGGCAGGGCAAGGGCTGGGTCACGGCCGAGTACGGCATGCTGCCGCGCGCCACCACCACGCGGACGCAGCGCGAGTCGTCGGCCGGCAAGGTCGGCGGCCGGACGCAGGAGATCCAGCGGCTGATCGGGCGCTCGCTGCGCTCGGTCGTGGCGATGGACAAGCTCGGCGAGCGGACGGTCTGGGTCGACTGCGACGTCATCCAGGCCGACGGCGGCACCCGCACCGCGTCGATCACCGGCGGCTTCGTCGCCATGGTGCTGGCGCTGGGCAAGCTGAAGGCAGGCCGGCGGCATCAACCAGGTCCCGGTCCTCGACTACGTCGCCGCCACCAGCGTCGGCGTCATCGGTGGCGTGCCGATGCTCGATCTCGCCTACGAGGAGGACTCGCGCGCCGAGGTCGACATGAACGTGATCAAGACCGGCGACGGCCGCTTCATCGAGGTGCAGGGCACCGCCGAAGGCGCGCCGTTCGATCGCGATGCCCTGGACAGCCTGCTGGACCTCGCCGGCGCCGGCATCACGGCGCTGGTCGGCCTGCAGCGCGAGCACGTCGGCACGATCCTCGGCCGCTGACGCGCCGGCCGGGGACTGACCCGGCCGTTCGTTCGGGCCTGGCGCCGCGTTTCTTCACGGTGGGGCACCTCGGCACCCCAGGGCGCGGGACACTGCCCGGCCCCGACCGGGTCGGCCACCCGCCGGCGTGAGGAGAACGCGATGTCGTCGTACACCGATCAGGTCCTGGACGCGCTCACCGCCTTCGACACCGTGCTGGCGGGCTTCGGGGCGATGGTCCGCACCCGCCCGTCGAGTGCGACCGTCCTGCGCAAGGACCTCGACCGGCTGACGGAGTGGGCCAATCGGGCCGGCGCCGCCGCGTCGCAGCTGCGCTTCTCGTCGAACATCATCGTCGACACGGCCGTCGACATCGTCGACTTCCAGGTCCGCCTCCAGGGCGAGGCGGCCGCCCTGGCCTCGGCGCTGGGCGGCCTGGCCGGTGTCCTCGAGAAGCAGGTCGCCATCCGCGACGCCTTCGAGGACGCGGTCGTCGCCCTGGACGAGGTCGCGCAGGGCGTGGCCGCCGCGCTGTTCCCCGGCGCGGTCGAGGGCCTCGGCGACGTCAACGTCGCGCTCTGGGACTTCGACCGGGTGCTCTGGCGCGAGTACACGACCAGGTTCAGCGACCGCCGTCCGCGAGGGCACCCTGACCTTCGATCAGCAGTCCCGCATCCAGGCCATCGCCAACGAAGTGCACCAGGCGTTCGACGACGTCAATGCCCTGCTGAACGCGCTGGCGGAGAACGCCATCCCCGATTCGGCCTCGATCACGCGGGCGCTCGCCGCGGCACGAACCGCGCTGCTGCGATCGGTCGACCGCGCGGCGGCGAAGCTCACCAAGCCGTACGCCGACTTCGCCCCCTTCGTCGAGCGCGCCGGCAAGATCGCCCGCAAGGTCGACAAACTGCTCGACAAGCTGCGGATCCCGGTGTTCCCGGCGCACGCGGCGCTGGCCCGGCTGCAGCCGTGCATCTCGGAGAAGGCCTACGGGGCGCTCGGCGGCGCCCAGCGCTTCGCGCTGCTCAACATCGCGGCGCGGCTGCAGGCGATCACCGTCAACGGACGGACGCTGCTCGACCCGATCTACGACGTCAGGATCACCCGGGTGTTCACCGATCGCATCTATCTCGACGCCGACGCGGCGCTGATCGCCGACATCGAAGCCGACACGACGCAGTTCGCCAAGGCCCCGGCCGGCCTGCATCGGTTCCGCGACGGCAGCTTCAAGGGCCGGCACGGCCGCGAGGGCAACCTGCAGGTCAGCTTCGCCCGGCAGGCGGTGGGCACGCGCATCAACGTGGACGCCGACATCGACCTCTATCGGGATCCGTTCAAGCACCTGTTCGGCGAAGTCCTGGTCAATCACCTGACCGGACGCACCACCGACCAGTTCCGGGTGCAGCAGGTGCTGGCCGGCCTGCCGGTCCCGCCGATCGGCGGGTTCGCGCTGCTCACGGCCTGACGCGACCGCCGGCCGTCACCGGCAGGTGGATCGGACGCCCCCCGGCCTGTCGGCTCGGTGACCGCGAAAACGGGGCGTCCTGCTCCACTGAAACGTCGGCGGTTCGGCGAGCGAACGGCGTATCACGAGCCGTCGGACGCGCCCGCATGGGCCGAGGCGAGCAGGTAGTCGCGCAGCGCGGTGAAGGCGCGACCGCGATGGCTCACGGTCTGCTTCTCGGCCAGCGACGCCTCGCCGAGCGCCTTGCCGAGCTCGGGGCTGTAGAAGATCGGGTCGTAGCCGAAGCCCTCGGCGCCGCGGGCCTCCGGCAGGATCTCGCCCTCGACCGTGCCGCGCGTGGCGAAGAGCACCGCGTCGGGCGTCGCCAGGGCGATGGCGCAGACGAAGCGCGCGCCGCGATCGAGCCGGCCGCTGTCCGCCATCTCGCGCCAGATGTTGGCGAAGCGTGCCTCGTAGGTCGCGCCCGGGTAGCGCGCCGAGAGGACGCCGGGGCGGCCATCCATCGCGTCGATCTCGAGGCCCGAGTCGTCGGCGACCGCGAGCAGTCCGGTCGCGTCGGCGTAGTAGCGGGCCTTGAGCAACGCGTTCGCCTCGAACGTCGTGCCGGTCTCTTCGGGCGCCTCGACGTCGGCCATCCCCTCGAGGGAGCGGACCTCGAACGGCACCCCCTGCAGCAGGGCGCGGATCTCGCGCAGCTTGCCCGGGTTGGTGGTCGCGAGCAGCAGGACGGGCCGCTCCGTCGAGCCGGGCACCGTCATGCGTTCGGCCGCGGCGGGCCCGTCGCCCCCGAGATCAGCGCGATCAGCACGGCCGCGACGGCCAGGCCGGCGAACGCCGAACTGCAGCACGCGGCCCCATTCGAACAGGCCGGCGTAGACCGAGATCATCGACAGGACCAGGGCCACGCCGAACAGCAGCTTGCGCCGGATCTCCGCCGGCTCCGAGGGCGTGAAGGACCGGTAGCGCTCCGGAACGGGCTCCTCGTCATCGGCGGGCGCGGGTGGCACCGGGGTGGGCTCGGTCACGACAGCCGATTCTACCGTCTCCCCTGTCGAGAACGCGCCGGCGGCTCCGACTACCCTAGCAGCCCGGGGTGGGAGTGCCGCGTCGCACCGAGACGGGCGAGGCGCCCGGCGATCAAGGCGCGGGAGCGAGGAGCGAGAAGCGAGTATGGGCGATATTCGAACGACGAGCAACGCTGAGCGCCGTGATGCATCGCCCGTCGAATGCAGCGGGACTTCCACCCCGGGCTGCAGGGACACGCCAGCCCATGACGGTGGCGACTGGACAAGGAGACCGATCACGTGAAATTCATGCTGATGATGCACGCCCCCCGCGCCGGCTGGCAGGAGGCCGGTATCGGCACCTGGCCGCCGGCGGACATCCGCGCCCATATCGCGTTCATGATGCGCCTGAACCAGGAGCTGACCGCCAGCGGCGAATGGGTCGACGGACAGGGCCTGGCCCTGCCGGCCGAGGCGCGTGTCGTCCGGGCGGCCCCGACGTCTGGGGAGCCGGTGGTCACCGACGGCCCGTTCGCCGAAGCGAAGGAGTTCCTGGCCGGCTTCTGGATCGTCGACGTCGAGCGCGTCGAGCGCGTCCACGCCATCGCGGCCAGGATCTCCGCGGCCCCCGGGCAAGGGTGGCGAACCGATGAACATGCCGATCGAGGTCCGCCAGGTGATGAGCCGGCCGCCCGAGGACCTGTGACCCACGACGACCAGGACATCGAGGCCGAGCAGCTCCTGCGCACGCTGGCGCCACAGGTGCTCGGCGTGGTGGTCCGCCGCTTCGGCGACTTCGCCAGCGCCGAGGACGCCGTGCAGGAGGCGCTGCTCGCGGCCGCGATGCAGTGGCCGGATCAGGGCGTCCCCGAGCACCCCAAGGCCTGGCTGATCCAGGTCGCGGCGCGGCGCATGACCGATCACGTCCGCCGCGAGATCGCGCGGCGGCGGCGCGAGACGGTGGTGTTCGAGGAACGCCAGCACGATCTGGCGCCGGCGGCCGATCGCGACGCGGCGACGGCGCACGACGACACGCTGATCCTGCTGTTCATGTGCGCCCACCCGGCGCTCAGCGAGCACGCCACCATCGCGCTCACCCTGCGCGCGGTCGGCGGCCTGACGACGGCGGAGATCGCCAGCGCCTTCCTGGTGCCGGAGAGCACGATGGCGCAGCGGATCAGCCGCGCCAAGCAGGCGATCCGCAAGTCGGGGGTGCCGTTCTCGCTGCCCGGCGAGGCCGAGCGTGCCGAGCGGCTCACCGCGGTCCTGCACGTGCTCTACCTGATTTTCAGTGAAGGCTACGTCAGCAGCGCCGGCGCGCTGCTGACCCGCGCCGACCTCGCCAGCGAAGCGATTCGCCTCACGCGCGCGGTCCACCAGCTGCTGCCGCACGAGCCCGAGGTCGCCGGACTGCTGGCGCTGATGCTCCTGACCGACGCGCGGCGCGACGCCCGCACCGGCGACCAGGGCGAGCTGATCCCGCTCGCCGAGCAGGACCGCACGCGCTGGCATCGGGCGGCGATCGAGGAAGGCGTCGCCTTGATCAGCGCGACCCTCTCGCGCGGCGCCGTCGGCCCCTACCAGCTGCAGGCGGCGATCGCCGCCCTGCACGACGAGGCGGCGCGGGCCGCGGACACCGACTGGCCACAGATCCTGGCGCTCTACGGGCTGCTCGAGCGGATGACGCCGAACCCGATGATCACGCTCAACCGGGCCATCGCCGCGGCGATGGTCGAGGGGCCGGCGGCCGGCCTGGCGATGGTCGATCCGCTCGACACGGACGCGCGGCTCGGCGGTCACTACCGGCTCGACGCGGTGCGCGGGCATCTGTACGAGATGGCCGGCGACCTCGCGACGGCTCGCGGTCACTACCTGACCGCGGCCGGCAAGACCGCCAGCATCCCCGAGCGCAACTACCTCACGACGAAGGCTGCCATCGTGGCCGAGCGCCTGGCCGGCCAGTGACGCCGCACTGCCGGACGGGCGATGGCTACGATCCGCAGCTGCCGATGACGTTGATCTTCTTGACGTCGATGCGGCGCGCCACGATGTCGAACTTCTGGTCCTTCGCGTTCGCCCACTCGTTCAGCCACGACGACGGCACCTTGGCTTCCTCGGTCTTGCCATCGAGGTGCAGCTTCACCTTGGTGTAGTCGTCCTTGCGGTCGACCTCGACCTTGCCCTTCTCGAAGTCCTCCAGCTCGCCGCGAATCTCGACGCGCTGCCCGCGATGCTTCGCCAGGTCGTCGCCTTCGTCATCGTCGAGCCAGTAGAAGACGCGATCGCGCAGCGGCACCGCCGTGGAGCGGGCTTCGGCCGCGGCCAGCATGATGTCGCTCCGGCTCCACACGAAGGCAGACGGCGCGACCACGCTCGGCGCAGTCGGCGTCGGTCACGCAGCCGCGGATCACGATGTCCTTGTCGTCAGCCGCGGCCGGCGTCGCGGCGCTGAATCCGGCCAGCGCCACCAGGGCGGCCGACAGAGCCATTCCCAGTCTGGTCATCTTGCAATCCTCCGGCGCCCGGCGATGCAACATGCGCGCCCGATTGGCCATGGTCGTGCTCGCTGCCGGCGACATTTCGGCGTTTTTCGCCTCGTCCGCGACGCCTCGGCCCTACCTGAGGGATAATCGTGGCCTTGCCGTCGGGGCGTAGCTCAGCCTGGCAGAGCGCTCGCTTTGGGAGCGAGAAGTCGCTGGTTCGAATCCAGTCGCCCCGACCATCACTCGGCTTCGCCTCGTTCGGTCGGAGCGACTGATTCAGCCATGCCGCACCACGCGTCCCGCGTGGTGCTAGCAGGGTCGAATCCACAGCGACCATCGCTTCGGGGGCGACCATCGCTTCGCTCGGTCGGTAGGCGGCCGTCGCTTCGGCCTCGGGCGGGGTCGGGCGACCATCGCTTCGCTCGGTCGAGGGGGCGACCATCGCTTCGCTCGGTCGTAGGCATCGCCGGCTCCACGGGGACCGCTCGGCTCGCTCGGTCGGTCATCGCCTTCATGGACATCCTCTCAGCGGTCGTCACCTTGTTCCTGGTGATGGATCCGCTCGGCAACGTGCCGCTGTTCCTGTCGGTGTTGAAGACGGTGCCGCCGCAGCGGCGGCGGCTCGTCCTGGTGCGGGAGATCCTGATCGCCTACGCGGTCCTGATCGTGTTCCTGCTGATCGGGCGGTCGCTCCTCCGGTTCCTCGGGCTGCAGCCGGAGGCGGTCTCGATCGCCGGCGGAATCGTGCTGTTCCTGATCGCGCTGCGCATGATCTTCCCCGGGCAGGGCTCGCCGGCGGGCGAGCCGATCGAGGGGGAGCCGTTCGTCGTACCGTTGGCGATTCCGCTCGTTGCGGGCCCGTCGGCGCTGGCGACGCTGCTGTTGCTGCAGAGCGCGCCGGCGGCGACGATCGACGCGCTGATGATTGCGGTCACACTGGCGTGGGGCTTCAGCGCGGTCATCCTGCTGTCGTCCACCTCGCTCTATCGCGTGCTGGGCGAGCGCGGCCTGATCGCGATGGAGCGATTGATGGGCATGCTGCTCGTCATGGTGGCGGTGCAGATGCTGCTGGACGGCCTCACGACGTCGCTGGCGCTCCGATGACAGGAACCATGAACTGGTACAACGTCGACAACGTAGCCGAGGTGCCGTCGCCGGCAATCCTCGTGTATCCGGATCGCGTCGCGCGGAACATTCGCCGCCTGGCCGACATCGTGGGCGACGTGCGCCGACTGCGGCCGCACGTGAAGACGACCAAGATGCGGGAAGTGGTGCAGATGCACCTCGAACAGGGCATCTCGCGGTTCAAGTGCGCCACCATCGCGGAAGCCGAGATGACGGCGGAGGCGGGGGCCTCGGACGTGCTCCTCGCCTACCAGCCAGTCGGACCGAACGTGGCGCGCTTCGTTCGCCTGGGCCAGGCCTTCCCGGCGACACGCTTCGCCGCGGTCGTCGACGACGGCGCCACCGTCGATGCGCTGTCGGCGGCCGCGGTCGCCGCCGGCGTGACGCTGCACCTGTTCCTCGATCTCGACGGCGGCATGCATCGCACGGGGATCTCGCCGGGCTCCGGCGCCCTGGCGCTCTATCGGCAGCTGTCGGACAGTCCCGGCCTGGCCGCGGCGGGCCTGCACATGTACGACGGGCATGTGCGGGGGACGGATCCGGAGACGCGGCGGCGCGCCTCGGACGCGGCATTCGCGCACGTGGCGTCGCTGCGCGACGCCATTGTGGCGGCGGGACTGGCCGTGCCGGCGATCGTGGCCGGTGGGACGCCGTCGTTCCCCTTCCACGCCGAACGCCCCGACGTCGAGTGCAGCCCGGGCACGACGGCGTTCTGGGATGCGAGCTACGCGACGCTGCTGCCGGACCTGCCGTTCGAATCGGCGCTCGTCCTGCTCACGCGGGTGATCAGCCGGCCGGCCGCGAACCGGCTGTGCCTCGACCTCGGCCACAAGGCGGTGGCGGCCGAGAACCCGCACCCGCGCGTCGTGCTGTTCGGACTCGAGGACGCCACGGCCGTGGGCCACAGCGAGGAGCACCTGGTCCTCGAGACCGACCGCGCCGGAGACTTCCCCGTCGGCTCGGTGCTCTACGGCGTGCCGTGGCACGTCTGCCCGACGGTCGCGCTGCACGACCAGGCCGTCGTCGTCCGGGACGGCCGCGCCGACGGCCACTGGCGCGTCGCCGCGCGCGGACGACGGCTCACGGTCTGACGCGCAGCACCGGGACCGGCCGCGCGCTGGCGTCCACCTTGCCCGGCTCGAAGCGGCCCCAGCCGCCGTCGCCGATGAAGACGAACGCGTCGCCGGCGAACGTGCCCAGCGTCGCGTCCTTCATCGCCGGATCGGCCGCGACGACGTCCACCGCCGTGATGGCCGTGGCGCCGGCGTCGAGCGTCAGGCGCAGGATCCGCTGTCGTGCCGTGGCGTTGAAGATCGCCACCAGCGCGCCGCCTGGCGTCCGCAGCAGCGTGTCGAGCCCGCGCAGATCGGCCCCGGCCGGCACGGTCAGGGGGCGGACCGCCTTGGTGGCGATGTCGACGTGGAGCCACGCCGACCGGATAGTCCGTCACGAAGAGCCCACGGCCATCGGCGGACAGCGTGATGCCCTGCAGCGACCTGAAGCCGCCCTGCACCAGCGGTTCGAGCGCCGATCCGCCCGGCGCCAGGCGCCAGATCACCGGGGACGTCGTGTCGGTCGCGTAGATCGTCCCGTCCGCGAGCTGGACGAAGTCGCCGATCAGGTGGGGCGTGCCGTCGGACGGCGCGGCGACGACGCGGCGCACCTGCCCGGTCGCCAGGTCCAGTTCCGCCAGCCCGCCCGCCCCCTTCCGGGCTGCGGTGAATCCCTGCATCTGCTCGAGCGCGCCCATCGACGCCCAGAGCGTGCCGCGCGCTTCGTCGACGGCGACGCGAAAGATGCCGAGCAGGCGATCGTCCGGCGCGCTGAAGCGCGTCACCGTGCCGTCGGGCGCGCGCAGCCAGACGCACCGCAGGTGCACGTCGCCGAAGTAGTAGGCGCCGGTCTTCGGTCGGAACGCGATGCCCTCGACGAGGCCCGTCATCTGCGGCAACGTGAAGGCGACGTCCGCCTTCGGTCCGGGCACGGGCGCCGTGACAGGGGCCGGCACCGTGGCCGGAACAGGCGGCGGCAGGGGCGGGAACGGCCGGTGGCGCCTGCCGGCCGGCTGCGCCGAGAGTGAGGACCAGGACACTGACGAGTGGCAGCATGCGAACCATTCTCGGCCGGCCCGGGTGCTCGACAGGGGCCGTCGTCCCCAGCCCGTCCCGTGGGACTGGACCTGTCCAACGGCACCTATCTTACGCGTGCAGAAGGAGTTAACCCTTGCCGACCAGGCGACGCGGCCGATGCGGAACGCGCCTTGCTCATGATGCCGGCATGCGCGGACGTCTCGCTGGCCTCGTCGCCATCGCCGCTCTCACCGCCACGCCCCTCTCGGCCCAGGAGACTGACGCTCCGCTCCGGGCCGAAGACAGCGCGACCGTGAGAGGCCGGAGATGACCGAGAGCCGCGGACGTCTGCGCCTCTTCCTCGACGACACCGTGCTCTCGCCGACGCTGGCGCCCCGCCTCGCGCTTCAGCGCCGCACTCGAACACCGCGACGGCGCCCAGCGCACCTGGGGCACCGGCGCCGACGCCTACGGCCGGCGGATGGCCGCGCGCGCCGGCCTCGTGCTGTCGCAGGCCGCCGTCCAGCACGGGACCGCGGCGATGCTCGGCCTCGATCCGCGCGGCGATCAGTCGCGCTGCGCCTGCACGAACCCGCTGCGGCGCGCCACCCACGCCCTGACGCGCACCCTCTACACCCGCGATCGACGCGGCCGGGCCGTGCCCAACGTGCCGCTCGTGGCCGGCGCCGCCGGCGGCGCGATGATCGCGCGGGCCTGGTACCCGCGCGACGAGGGACCGGGGCCGGACGCGGCGCGGTTCGCCGCGATGGCCGTCGTCGGGCAGGCCGGCGCCAACGTGTTCAAGGAATTCGCGCCGGAGCTGAAGCGCCTGATTCCGCGCCGGCGATCCGCCAAGCCGCACAACGATCTGGCACGCATGGAGCCGGCGCGCCGCGCAGCCGCGCCGAGCGAGAGCGCGGCCGCGTCCCCAGCACTGAGCGCACCGCTAGCGCTGCGCGCTCCCGATTCCCAATTCCCGAGCCAGCCACGCGGTGCGATCTGACTCGGATGGCCGCCGGCGCGGTCATCTCGTGCCCGGCGCCGCCGTACACCGACATCTGCTTCACGCCCGTTGGCGGCGTCGAACAGCGCCTGCGCCTTGGCCAGCGTGACGTACTCGTCCTTCTCGGCGAACTGGAAGAAGAACGACACCTTGTCGGCCGTCGCCAGGTGATCGCACAGCGACAGCGCGTCGTGCTCGCGCCGGTACGTCTCCATCGACACCGGCTTCTTGCCGTAGAAGAACGCCCAGTCCAACAAGCTCGCGGTCGCGGCGATCAGGACGTGCGTCTTCGCCCGGCCGTCGACGCCGGCGACGATGGCGCCGTACATCGCGCCGTAGTCGTGGCCGACCAGCGCGACGCGGCCGCGATCGACGCCCGGCTGCGCCAGCACCAGATCGAGCGAACGTCGCAGCGACACGACCTGGCCGATCGACGTGGCGGAGTCCTCCTCGAGCACGCGGTTGCGATACCAGCGCGGCGTCGACCACATCGCGTCGACCAGCACCGAGACCACGCCGCGGGCGGCGAGCGCCGTCGCTTCGGCGAGGAACTCGGTCCGGTTGGTCGTCGCCGGCTCGCCCAGCCAGTGCACCCACACCACTGCCGGCATCGACGCGCCCGGCGTGGCCGGGGCGACGATATAGGCGGCCAGACGCTCGGCGGGGCGATCGGGCCGCGGCACGAACGTCACGTCCTGGACGACCGCCGCTGGCATCCGCACCGTGCTGGCGACCTGGACGTCGAGCGGCGCGGCGGCGTCGTAGGCGAACAGCTCACGCCACGCGGCGGGGCTGCGTGTGTCGGTGCGTGGGGCACCGTCACAGGCCACCGAGGCGCCGGCCGGCGCCGGCGGGACGCCGATCGCGATCGCCAGCAGGGCAACGGACACGAATGGGAGTCGAGTCATGGATCCTCGACAGCCTATTTGCCGGTCGACCGCGGACGGTAACGCGCGGAGTCGCGCGCGGTCAGCGCCGCCAGCGGCTCACGTCGGCGAGCCAGAGCCCTGCGGCGCCGAGCGCGCTCGACGCGCCTATCGCCAGCCAGTGCGCGCCGATCACGTGGGACGGTTCGGTGACGAAGCAGCCGAGGCGCCAGCCCGAATCGGAGAGCACGCCCGCGGCGAGCCCGGCGAGCGCGCCGGCCCAGGCCGGCCGCATCGGGAGGGCGCGCGCGGCGAGGAACGTGGCGAGGACCAGCACCGGAGCCGCCAGCAGCAGCGGGCCGCGCAGGCAGATCGCCCAGAAGGGCCACTCGCGGCCGGACGGAACGAGGGCGGCGGCCACGGCGTCCTTGGCCGCGAGGTTGACGGCCAGCAGCCCGATCACCGCGCCGAGTACGGCGACGTGGGCCGTCCGTCCGGTCTCGCGGCCCGGCACCGCCTCGCGCAGCGCGAGGGCGAGCAGCCCGACGCCGGCGATCCATTGCACCGCGGAGAGCGTCAGCGTCAGCGCGAAGCCGGGCGCGGCCCAATCGCGTTGCGGCCCCCAGTAGGTGGCCGCGATGCCGGCCATCAGCGCGGCCAGCGGCGCGATCCACGCCGCCCGCCGCCACGGCGCCAGGAGCGGCGCGACCGGCGCCCAGTCCGCGAGCACCTGCGCCCGCAGGCGATCCGGCACCAGTGTCGGCCGGCTAGCGGCCATCGGCGTCTCCACTCAAGAGGGCGCGCAGCCGCAGCCGGGCCCGGCTCGATCGCACCTTCGCCGCGCCGACGTCGATGCCGAGCCGGGCGGCGATCTCGGCGAAGCTGAAGCCCCACAGGTGATGCAGCAGGAACGGCCGGCGCGCGTCCGGCGGCACCCCGGCGAGGGCGCGCTCGAGCCCGGCACGCTCACCGTCGTGGCGCAGGTCACCGGTCGGCGTCGACCACGCCTCCGCCGCCACGGCGTCCTCGCGCCGCCCGCGGCGGACCGCCGATCGCCGATCCATCAGGTAGACGCGGCGGGCGATCCCGCGCACCCAGGGGCGCACGGGCAGGCCCGGCTGGTAGCTGGCGCGGGCGCGATGCAGACGCAGGAACGTGTCCTGGACCAGGTCGTCGGCGCGGGCCGCGTCGCGGCAGGCCGCGAGGAAGTAGGCCCGCACCTCCGGCGCCAGGGCGGCGTAGAGTGCGTCGAACGCCTCGACGCGGCCTGCCTGGTACGCGACCATCTCGGCCTGCAGATGGGCGTCCCGTTCGGTGCCGGTGGACATCGCCACGGAGGATTGTAGTGCCGCAGCTCCGCTATTCCGTCGCCTGCAGCCTGGACGGCTACATCGCCGGGCCGAACGGCGAGTTCGACTGGATCCCGATCGACCCCGACATCGACTTCGCGGCGATGTACGCCGGTGTCAGCGGCCTGGTGATGGGCCGGGTGTCGTACGACGTGTTCGTGGCCACCGGCGGGGCGCCCGGTCCGGCCGCTGCCGACCTACGTCTACTCGCGGACGCTGCCGGACGGCGTGCGGGACGGCGTCACGTTCGTGCGTGATGCGGTCTCGCCATGTGCGCGCGCTGAAGACCGCCGCAGCACGGCGAAGCCGCTGTGGCTGTGGGGCGGCGGCACGCTGTTTCGCGAGCTGGCGCAGGCCGGCCTCGTCGACGGCGTCGACGTCGCGATCCTGCCGATCGCTGCTGGGCGGCGGCCTGCCGCTCCTGCCGGCGCCAGGGCCGCGGCTCGCGCTTCGCCTGCGCACGCAGCGCGTCTATCCGAAGACCGGCACCCTGTTCGTCGAGTACGACGTCGTGCCCGCCGGCGGGTGACGCCGGCGAGCATCAGCGCTGGCAGACAGGACAGTAGAACGTCGATCGCCCGGCCTGCGTGCGGCGGCGGATCGACGCCGTCGCACTGCGACCGGAGGCACGGCCGGCCTTCGCGGTCGTAGACGCGGAAGCGGCCGCCGCGATAGCTGGCGTTGCCGGCGCGCTCGATGGCCTCGGCCAGCACCTTCTTGATCTGCGGCACCAGGCGCAGCGCGGCGTCGAGCGGCGCGCCCGTTTTCGTCGCGAGGATCGAGGCGCGGCGGAGCGGCGACAGCCCGGCCCGGTGCAGCGCCTCGACGACGTAGATGTTGCCGAGGCCGGCCACGATGCGCTGATCGAGCAGCGCGACCTTGATCGGCGTCTTGCGGCCGCGACAGGCGCGCGCGAGCACCGCCGGCGTGAACGACGCCGACAGCGGCTCCGGCCCGAGCGCGCCGATGACGGGGTGCTCGGCGAGCTGGTCGGTCGGGACCAGGTCCATCGAGCCGAAGCGCCGCGGATCGTTGAAGGTGACGACGGCGCCGGAGGCCAGGCGCAGGATCACGTGGTCGTGCTTGTCGAGCGGCTGCGCCGCGGCATCCTGCTCGACGCGGAAGTCGCCCGACATCCCGAGATGCATCAGCAGGGTCTCGCCCGAGGACAGGTCGGCGAGCAGGTGCTTGGCGCGCCGGTGGAGCTCGAGCACGGTGCGTCCCGTCAGCCGCTTGGCGAAGTCGTTCGGGAACGGGCCGCGCAGGTCGGCGCGGCGGAGCACGACCTCGACGATGCGCTCCCCCACCAGGACAGGCGCCAGCAGACGGCGGACGGTTTCGACTTCGGGCAGCTCGGGCACGGCGACTGGTCGGGCGCCCGCGGCATCGAGCGCGAGCCCAGTCTATGCGGAACAGGAACGGCGCCGTCCCGTAATAGGGATATGAGCTACGCCGCTTCGAACCCGACCGTCGTGGACGTCCGTCCATCGGCCTCGCTGGTGAGCTGGACGCAGATCATCTACGCGCTGCACGCGGTCAGCCTGGTGACCGGCATCCTCGGCGCCGCCACCGTCGTCGGCGCCTTCCTCATCGGCTGGCCCTCGGTGATCGCCGTCGTGCATGAACTACATCAAGCGCGGCGACGCACGCGGCACCTGGCTCGACAGCCACTTCCGCTGGCAGATCCGGACCTTCTGGTTCGGCCTGCTCTGGGCCGCGCTGTGCCTGGCCTTCGTCGTGGGCACGCTCGGCATCGGCCTCGTCGTGGTCTGGATCCCGCTCGGCATCCTGACCGTCTGGTTCATCTATCGCGTCGCGCGCGGCTGGTCGGCGCTCTCCTCCAACCGGCCGATGTACTCCTAGCTCGTCCTGGCCTTCCCATCTTGGCCATCGGCCCGGCCCACATGGCCGGGCCGCGCCCGCATTTCCCGGTCGCGAGCCATCGGAACACCCGGCAGGGTCCTTGCTAGAGCCAGCGGCGGAGGACCGGAGGCATGCTGCCGATTGGCGACGACGAGGGACAGGCGCAGGGCGCGCGGATCGTCACGATCACGCTCATCGCCCTGAACGTGCTGGCGTTCTTCCTGGAGCTGAGCCAGGGATCGGAAGGAGCGCTGCAGTCGTTCATCACCGCGTGGGGCGTCGTGCCGCGCGAGTTCAGCGTCGGCCACGACCTCCCGCCGACCATTCCCCTCCCCTTCTGGTCGACGCTCGTCACCTCGATGTTCCTGCACGGGGGCTGGATGCACCTGGGCGGCAACATGCTCTACCTCTGGATCTTCGGCGACAACCTCGAGCGGGTGATGGGGGCGGCGAAATACGCGGTGTTCTACCTGGTGTGCGGCCTGGCCGCCGGCCTCGCCCACATCCTCTTCGCGGCCGGGTCCAGCGTGCCGACCGTCGGCGCGTCCGGCGCGATCAGCGGCGTGCTCGGCGGCTATCTGCTGCTGTTCCCGAAGAACCGCGTCAAGGTGCTGACCCGCGGCGGCGTGGCGTCGGTGCCGGCCATCGTCGTGCTGGGCCTGTGGATCGTGATTCAGCTGGTGAGCCAGCTCGGGTCGATCGCCCAGACCAGCGAGGGTGGCGGCGTCGCCTACATGGCCCACATCGGCGGGTTCGTCGCCGGCATGGCGCTGGTCAAGCTGTTTGCCACGCGGCAGCTCGCCACGGCCTGACGATGATCGGTCTCGAGCGCGCTCGCACCGCTCGCCCGCGCCGGCTTCCTGGTCAAGGGACTCCTCTATCTGGTGGTCGGCACGCTGGCCATCCAGGTCGCCGCCGAGACCGGCGGCCGCGTGACCGGCACGCGCGGCGCGCTGCTCACCGTCCTCGGCCAGCCGTTCGGGCGGATGCTGTTGCTCGTCGCCGCGATCGGCCTGTTCGGCTACGCGGCGTGGCGCGTGGTGCAGGGTCTGCTCGATCCCGACCGCTGCGGCCGGACCTGGAAGGGCCTCGGCGATGCGCGTCGGCTTCGTGGCCCGCGGCCTGATGCACGCCGCACTCGGCTGGCAGGCGCTGCGCCTCTATCGCGGGCTGTCACCGTCGGGCGGGAGCGGCGAGCGCGCCGTCGCCCGCGAGCTGCTCGCGTGGCCGCTCGGCGACTGGGTGCTGGTGCTGGCCGGCCTGGGCCTGATCGGCTTCGCCGTCCAGCAGATCTACGCCGGGTTCAAGGGCCAGCTCGAACCCGGCCTCGACGTCGCCGCGCTGCGGCGCGACGCCGGCGCGTGGGCCGTCCACGTCAGCCGCTTCGGTCTCGCCGCCCGCGCCGTCGTCTTCGTCGTGCTCGGCTGGGGCGCCGCGGTCGCCGGCTGGTTCCGCGACGTCTCCGAGGTCAACACCACCGCGTCCTCGCTGCGGACGCTCGGCGCCCAGCCCGGCACGCTCGGCCGGTGGCTGCTCGGCCTCGCGGCGGCCGGCTTCATCGCCTACGGCTTCTACCAGATCGTCCACGCACGCTACCTGCGCATCCGGCTCGAGTCCTGACGCGACGGGCCGGACGCCGGCCGCGCGCCGGCTACTTGTGCCAGTGGCGGATCACCCGCGCGTAGATGTCGCGGTGGGCGCCCGGTTCGAGCGTCGCCTCCGTCATCAGCCCGCGCGTCTGCCGCTCCTGCGGCGTCAGCTTGGCGGCGGCGGCGTCGAACGCGGCCACGTACTGATCGTCGGCCTCGGCGGTCGGTGAGATGGTGACCACCATGCGCCACATCGGGCTGTCGGTGTGCACGTCCTCGACGTCGACCGAGTAGGCGAGCAGCACGCCCTTGCCGAGGAGATCGTCGAACACCGGCTTGCTGTTCTTGTCCCACAGCTCCTTCCACTCCCGCGCCTTGCCCGCCTTGAGCAGATAGCTGGACACGGTCAGGTAGCCCTCGCCCGACGCCGACTTGCCGCCGGAGACGATCGAGCGGAGGAAGAAGTCGCGGTGCCCGGTGGCGCCCATCAGCGACTGCGACGCCGCGGCCGCGGGGAGCAGCTGGCGCCGCGCCTTCTCCAACGCGGCGTAACTCGAACCGGTCCACCAGACGCCGTGGCTGTAGCCGTCCGGCGGTGTGGACGATCGACTCATAGACGCCCCACGCCGTCAGCGTGCCGTCCGCCGACAGCTTCTCGAGGATGGGCCGGGTGTTCTTGTCGAAATCGGTCGGGAACGAGGCCCACAGCGGGCGCGGGATCTGCCACTCGGCGACGAACGTGTAGGGCTCGGCGGCGGGGGCCGGCGGAGTCTGGGCGGCAGCGGGTGCGGCGGCCAGGACGGCGACGAGGGCCGTCAGGCCGAGCACGGACGTCTTCAACATCGTGATGTCGTTTCTGCGCGCCGGAGAGGAGGCCGTCCCGCCGCTCCGGCACGGGGCGGGCTGGGAGGGCCAGAAGAGGGGACTGCGCGCGAAGCGACACTAGCCCTGCCCGCCCCTCTTGTCAATGTCGAGCTGGAACGCCCGCTCGACCACGTCGCCCTTCCAGGCCGGCCGAAAAATACTTTGTCTCCTTCCGCCGCGATTTGCCGCCATTAGAGACGAAGCCCGTCCGCGCGGGCCGCGTCCGGGATGGAACCCCATGGCGACCCTCTCTCCGACCGCTGATGTCTCGCTCGATGGCGCCGCCCTCGTGTCGGCCCACCTGCCGGCCATCGATCGCGCCATCCGGTTCGTCTGCCGTCAGCGGCGGCTAGGCCGTGACCTGGCCGACGACCTGGCGTCGGACGTCTACCTCCGGCTCCTCCAGCACGACGGAGCCGTCCTGCGCAGCTATCGCGGCGACAGCAGCCTGAACACGTTCCTGATCGTCGTGATCCAGCGGGTGCTGCTCGACGCCCGCATCGCCCGCGATGGCAAGTTCCGGCCCTCGGCGAGCGCCCGGCGTCTGGGCCGGGTGGCGATCGCGCTCGAACTGCTCGTCTACCGGGACGGCCTGTCCCTGACCGAAGCCGCCAGCCTGCTGCGCAGCCGCCTCGCGATCGACGACACCGACGACGAACTGCACTTCCTGCTGATGCTGCTGCCGCCGCGCCAGGGCCGGCGGGTGGTCGGCGACAGCGAGCTGGAGGCGCGGGCGTCCGACGCGCCGGGCCCGGACGCACCGCTGTTCGAGGCGTGCCTGGCGCCGTCGCGGGCACGGATCGCGCGGGCCCTCGCCGGATTGCCCGACGACGACCGCGAGATCGTCCGGCTGCGGTTCGGGGCTGGTCTCCGGCTGTCGGAGATCGCCCGGCTCCGGCGGATCGACGACAAGGCGATCTATCGGCGGTTCCATCGGGCGCTGGCCACGCTGCGCGTCGCCGCCGCCTGCTAGACCCGCCGCGCGTCGCCAACGGGCGAGCGGCGGCTTCACTCGCCCTTTCGCAGAAACCGGCAGGCTCGGCGCGAAGAAGAACTCCCCGCCCCGGAACTTGACGAACCCGCCGAACCCGAACGACGCCGGGTGGGACCGCTCCATGTCCAGGTCGGTCACGGTGGCGGGGGCGGGATCGAGCGCGCCGTCGTACTCCTTGCGCCAGCGCTGCCACCAGTCCGGGTCCGGCGCCGGGCCCAGGAGCGGATCCTGACCCGGAACGGGCCAGCCGCCGGGCATCGGAAACAGGATCGAGTTCACCCACTGCTTCTGGAGGAACGCGAACTGGTTGGTGATGCTGCTCTGGAAGCACGCGAACAGCAGGCCGACGCCGCCCGTCGGCAGGTCGTCGAGGGCGGGGAGCGTCGTTCGGCGAGCGGCGCCGTTCGCCGTAGGTGATGCCGCGGCGGGCGATGCGCCGCGCCCGCAGCACGGCGTCCGCGTCGGCGATCGTCTTCCCCGGCGCGACGGTCTCGTCCAGGACCTGCCGCGGGTTGACTCGGCGGATGTGGGCCTGGAACGGGCACTTCAGCGCGAACCGATCCGTCGGCGCGGCAGGGCGTTCGATCATCGCGGCGTCGCGGCCGTCGTAGCGGAAGTTGTTGGCCTTGGCCGGCACGAACCCGTCGGTTTCGTTCAGCGCCAGCGGCGTCCCGTCGCGGAAGCGGCCGACGACCATGGCGCCGGCGCGTGGCCGGTCACTGCCGGTCAGCCGGAGCGCGTCGGCCAGGGCCTGTTCGGCCATGCAGAAATGCAGGACGTCCTGTTCCAGCTTCCGGAAGACGTAGTAGCTGCCGAACGCGTCCGCGGCCGTGGTGCCGGGATCCTTCACCAGGACGAGGCCGAGCGGCGCGAAGGGATTCCACACGTCGATGCGGCCGGTCTCCCGGAGGACGCGCTTGTCGTTGGTCTTCTCCCGCGACCGCTCGGGATGGAAGCTGCCGTCCGTGTTCAGGCCGGTGAAATCCGAGCGCAGGAACAGCGGCTGACTCCGGCCGTCGACGTAGCCGAAGTGCTCGATCCCTTCCTCGTCCTCGTTGCGGAGGGCCCGGCCGCGTTCGACGGCCAGGACGGTCGCCGCGCGACTGGCGACCAGCCAATCGACGGCGGCGCGTGCCTCGCGCAGCACGTAGGACTCGGCGTCGTCCGCGAGCAGCAGCAAGGCGTCGATCGTCCCGGCGACGTAGGCGCGCTCGAGGGGCTCGAGCGTCCGGATCGCCTCCCGCCGCGCCGGCGGATCGAGATCCTCGAGCGGATCGGCGTCGAGCCGATCGCCCAGCTCCCCCGCGGCGCGGCGCATCCCGTCGAGGAAGGACCGCGTCGGCGGCTCGTCGACGTCCACCACGCGCGGCTCGCGCCACAACGCCGGCGCGTCGAGTCCCAGCTTGCGATAGGCGCCCCGGGTGAGGAACAGGTTGCCGAACAGCCGGCCCGGCAGGCCGAACGCCTTGAAGTCGCGGCTCTGCTGCAGTTGATCGAAGGCGCTCGTCACGTATTGCGCCGACAGATCCTTCAGCAGCCGGCGGAGCGGCGCGCCCCGGACGCGGAAGCGCAGGAAGATGTTCGCCGTGTAGTTGCGGCCGTGGCCCTTCAGGATGTTGCCCTGGAGATTGCGCAGGAACGGCTCGTGGGCGGGGTCGTCGGCGTCGAACGGGCGGTCGGCGTTCAGCGAGATCACGCGTGTCCCCCCACGGCGGTGGCGCGTCGGTGCAGCAGGGCGCGATAGGCGGTCTCGAGCTCCGCGGCAAGGCGACGGCCATCGGTCAGGCCGGCCGACACGAAGTCGGTGCGCAAGGTGGCGCGCGTGCGCGCGAGCGCGTCGAGGTCGCCGACCAGCGACGCGGCGATCTCGGCATAGCGCTCCGTCGAGTCCGCGATCCAGTCGGCGTGGCCGGAGCGGGCCAGGAGCGCCCCCGACACGCGTCCGACGTGCGTGCGTCCCTGCATCGTGACGACGGGAACGCCCATCACCAGCGACTCGCACGTCGTCGTCTGGCCACTGTAGGGGAAGGTGTCGAGCGACACATCGACGTGCGGCAGCAGGCTGAGATGCTCCTCGCGCGACAGCGGACCGCGCAGGGTGAGGCGCGCCGGGTCGACGCCGCGCGCATCCAGGCAGGCGCGCAGCCGCTGCGACGTCGGGCTGTCGGCGCGATCGAGCTCCGCCTCGCCGTTCTGCAGCAGCAGGCGGGCGTCGGGCACGCGGTGCAGCACCGCCGCGATCGCATCCCACACCCGATCGTTGAACTTGGCGAGGCGCTGGAACACGCCGAACGTCGGGTGACCATGGGCGAGCGCCGGCGGCGCGGCGACCGGCGGGCAGTCGTCGGGCAGCTCGAACACGAGATAGCCCGGCTCGAGGTGATAGAGCCGCTCGGTGTACTCGCCTTCCGTGCCGGGAGGGCTCGTCCAGCGATCCGTGAACAGCCAGTCCATCCCCGGACAGCCGGTGGTTGCCGGATAGTTCGGATACGTCATCTGCACCGGGGCGAGGCGATCGCAGAGGAGCGGCAGCCGGTTGTAGGGAAAGTGGCCGGAGAGGTCGACGATGACGTCGAGCCCGTCGGCGCGCATGCGCTCGGCGAGGGCCTCGTCGTGCAATCCGCCGGCTTCCCGCCAGTGCTCGCCGATCGCCTCGTAGCGGGCCGTGAACCGATCCGCGATCGGGCTGGTGTTGTAGAGGAACACCTCGACCTCGGATCGGTCGTGCGTCCGCAGGAACGGATGGAAGAAGTACCAGGCCGGCGTCGAGCGGTACTCGCCGGAGACGTAGCCGATGCGCAGGCGACCATCACGGCGCCGCGCCTGGCGGACGGGCGAGGCGATGGCCGTCGCTGTCGCGAACGCGGCCCGCGAGGCGGCCACGATGCTCGCCGCATCCTCGTCCGGATCGGACAGCCGGATGTAGAGTGCCGCGTCGTGCTCGGCCGAGCGCGTCAGGCCCAGCGCTTCGGCCGCCTCGCGCAGCTGCCGGCCTTCCCGGCACCGGCCGCGATCGGACGACGCGAGCGCCAGTCGGAGCTGGGCGTAGGCGGACGACGCGTCGCGACTGGCATAGGTGGCCCAGCAGTCGAAGGCGCGGTCGCCATGGTTCAACCGCTCGTAGGCGCGACCGAGCGTGTCGAGCGCGCCGACGCATGACGGCTCCAGCTCGAGACAGCGCCGGAGCGCGACCTCGGCGTCGTCATATCGGCCGACGTCGACGAGGGCCTGGCCGTAGGCCGCCAGGAATGCCGCGTCGTCGGGCCGAGTCCGGCGATTGAGTGCGGCCAGCGCCGGCTCGAGCCGACAGATCTCGCTCGCCGCCCGCAGGTAGACGAGCAGGGCCTCGGCGTCGAGCGTGTCGACCACCTCGGCCAGCGCCGAGAATGCCGCCGGCCAGTCACCGACCTGGGCGTGGATCACGCCCAGGTCGCGCGACCAGCGCCCGGCCACGGTATCGACGCGGCGGGCCGCCTCGAAGTGCGGCAGCGCCGCGCTGAAGTCGGCCTCGCCACAATAGGTCAGGCCGATCGCGTGATGCGCGTCGGCCAGCAGCGGGTCGGACGCGAGCAGCTCGCGACAGCGCGCGCGCGCCGCGTCCCACTCGGCGCGGTTGATGGCGTCGTAGACCTCGGCCAGCATCACCGCCCCGTCTCAGGTGAACTTGATGCTCAGGTTCGGCCGCCCGGGATTGGCGGGGTTGCGCTTCAGCGACACGGTGAGCGTGCCGCTCCCCGGCTGCAGCAGCGAGAACGTGTGCGGGCCGGTCACCTTGACCGGTGACTTCAGGCTGCCGCCGCTGAACTGGACCACGTACTTCGGGTAGGCCGCGGACGTCGGGGCGATGGGGCCGGACGAGGCCTTGCCGGATCCGGCAGACGCCTTCTTCTTCGCGACGTTCTTCGTGCTCTTCTTGCTCGTTTTCTTGGCCATGGGCTCTCCAGGAAGGTGCGTGAGCTACTCGGCGAGGTGCAGCCGACCGACCAGGGCCCGGAAGCCGGCGTCCTGGCGGATCGTGCTGTAGTGCGGGGAGACGTTGACGTAGAGCAGATCCCGATCGTGCTGGGCTTCGGCCTCGAGCAGCGCAGCCACCGCCCGGGGGGCGTCGCCCTGCGCGCCGTAGACCCGCGCCAGGGTGGACGCGGTGACGTCGCCCATCGCCCGGCCGCGCTCCAGCCGGTCGACGTAGGGCGCGGCCTGGGTCAGCGCCCCCTGATAGCTCCAGGCGAGCGCGGCGAGCATGTCGGCGCGCGGTGTCGTCGCCGCCGTGCCGCCCTGAAGTTCGTGGCGCCGGACGATGTCGCTCTCGCCGAGCGCCTTCTGCCGGTAGGCCACGCGCTCCGCCGGCGTCGGCACCACCGAGCCCAGATAGGCGTAGATCTGGCCGAGCAGGACGTGGGCGTTCATCAGGTCCTGCCGGGCGACGAGCGCCTCGAGCCAGGCCGCGGCTTCCCGGGCCCGACCGGCGTGGAACAGGGCGTGGCCATAGGCGGATTTACCCGGCACGTCGTACGGATCGATCTCGAGGCTGCGTCGATAGAGATCGAGGCTCTCGTCGAAGCGGCCGAACTGCAGCAGCAGCCCGCCGTACCACCGGTGCGCGACGGCCGATCCTCGGAAGAGGGCCAGCGACCGCAGATAGGCCGCCTCGGCGTCGGTCCAGCGCCACTGCGCCTGCCGTACCGCGGCGAGCGAGAGCTGCGCTTCGGCCAGATCGGGCTGCAGCGCCACCGCCTGGCTGGCATAGCGATCCGCTTCGTCGATGAACCGCGCGTGCGACGTCTTGCGCGTGTCCATCAGCGTGCCCTGCACGTCGGCCATCAGGGCGTAGGCCAGCGCGAAGTTCGGATCCGCCCTCACCGCCTGGTGCAGCAGGTTCATCGCCGCCAGCGCCGCCTCGCCGGTGCGGTCCTCGTGGAGCGACAGCGCCCGGAGATAGGCGCGGTAGGCCTCGTTGTCGCGCGTTGGCGGTTCCGGCAGCTTCGGACCGGCGATGACTTGCCGGAAGAGAAACGACGTCCAGGCGACGGGCCGCGAACGCCGCTCCGCGTCCAGCCGGGTCAGCGCACCGACCGCCGCCGCGCCGAGTTGCTCCTCCAGCTGCAGCGCTTTCTCCTGCGGGCCGTCGACGTTGTAGGACCACAACACCATGTTGGTGGCCGCGTCCTTCAATTCGACGGTGATGCGCAGCTCCGCCTCGCTGCCCTGGACGTGCCCGCTCAGCGAGAGGGTGCCATCGAGCGCCGCGTCGGGTGGGATCGGTTCGGGCGGACGATGGACGCGGACGTTCGACAGGCGCGACAGGCGACGCCCCAGTTCACTCTCGGTGCCGTCGGCCAGGTACTGTCAGGGCGGCATTGCCGGTGTGATTGCTGAACGGCTGGATCAGGATGACGGTGCCGGTCTGCACCGGCACCAGGACGGCCCCGCCCACCAGCACGGTCGCGACCGCGGTCGCGTAGCGAAAGCGCTTCGACGCGCGGGCGCCGAGCGAGGGCGCGAGCAGCCCCCGACGCCCGGTGGCATCGTCGTCCAGCGAGGCGCAGACGCCCCTGGCGCTGGCCGGGCGATCGCGCGGATCGCGCGACAGGCAGCGCAGGATGGCCTGCTCCCACACCCGGGGCAGGCCCGTCGATCGGCGGGACGGCCGCTCCGGGCCTTCGCCGAGCTTCTGCAGCATCAGCCCGTGCAGGGAGTCGGCCTCGAAGGCGCGGCGTTCCGTCACCATCTCGTCGATCAGCAGGCCGAACGCGTACATGTCGGAGGCGCGGCTCGGACGCTCCGACTCGAACAGCTCGGGCGCCATGAAGAACGGCGCACCGCCCTGCACGCGGACCTGGGTCTCGAACAGATCGGTCTTCAGCGGCCGGGCCAGGCCGAAGTCGGTGAGGACGGCACGCGGCCCGTCGGGCGCGGCGATGATCATCACGTTCGACGGCTTGAGATCGCGGTGAACCACCCCGGCGTCGTGCAGCGCCTGCAGGGCCTCGCCGATCTGGGCGATCAGCGGCAGCGCCTCCGCCGGCCGGATCGGACGCCGGCGAGCCAGCCATTCCTCGAGGCTCTCCCCCTCGAGCAGCTGCATGGTGAGACACGGCACGATGGTGCCATCGGGCACGCTGGGGTGCCCGGCGATGGGGTGCTCGACGAGGTCGAACACCTTGCACACGCCGGGATGCCCGATGCCTCGGGTGACGAGGACCTCGCGCCGGAACCGCTCGACGCTGTCGGTGTCGCCGATCAGTTCCGGCCGGATGGCCTTGAGCGCCACCGACTGCCGCAGCCGCTCGTCGTAGACCTGGTAGACCTCGCCCATGGCGCCGCGCGCGATGCGCCGGGCGACGGTGAAGCGGTTCGCGACCCGGTCGCCCTCCCGGAACAGCCACGGCGCCGACAGCACGACGCTGCCGGGTTCGAGGAACGACTGCGACGCGCCGTAGTGGGCGCGCAGCAGCTCGTCGACGGCGGCGCCGAGAGCCGTCCGGTCGGCCGCGGTGGCGCGCACGTAGGCATCGCGCTCCGCCGGAGGGAGCGCGAGGGCCGCCGAAAAGACCGTGCTTAATCTCGTTCCAGTCCTCGGGGTTCATGTCGGCCGTCCCGTTGCAGCTGGCTGAAGAGCCAGGCACGCGCCATCTGCCAGTCCCGTTTCACGGTCCGTTCGGTGACGCCGAAGATCTCGGCGATCTCGCCGTTGGTCAGGCCACCGAAGAACCGCAACTCGACGATCTGCGCCATGCGGGCGTCCGACTGGGCCAGCTGGCCCAGCAGGTCGTCGATGGCGATCAGGTCCTCGTAGTTCGTGTCCGACGCCGGGTCGGCGGTGTCGAGGTCGACGCGGACCAGGCGGCCGCCGCGCTTCTCGGTGCGGCGGGCCCGGGCGTAGTCGACCAGCAGGCGCCGCATCGCGACCGACGCCACCATCAGGAACTGCGCCTTGGTCCGGGTGGTGAACGCGGCACTGCGGGCCACGTGCACGAAGAACTCGCTCACCAGGCCCGTGGCCTGCAGCGTGTGATCGCGCCGCTCGCGGCGCATGTGCGCCTCGGCGATCCGCCGCAGCTCGGGATAGAGGAGCGTGATGACGCGGTCGCGCGCCACGACGTTGGTTTCGGCGTCCGCCAGCAGCGCGGGCAGATTGTTGGGCAGGTCGCCCGTCGTCGCGCGGCCGATGTCTGGGTTGGTCATGAGCCCTGTGCGGGGCGGTGTCACGGTCAACAGCTCAGCCGGATGAGGCCCGCCTTTCGCGATGCCGCCGCCGACACGACGCCCCCTGCCTGAAAGGCGGGGAGACGAGGGCAAAGGGGACATCAGCACGCGGGCAGCCTCACACGCAAACAGACGGACCGATAGCCAGTTTTCAGGGCGTCCCTCTGAGAAAACGCACGAGCTGGGCGTTTCGAACACCGATTGGTCCCGGAATACGGCGCTCTCGTCCGTCGATCCGGCAGAACCCGCCGCAATGCCTGCGGCGCCGGTCCCGCGGAGCCGCCCATGTCCCGCCTCTCCACTTTTCGTGTCCCTTCCGGTCCGGTACCGGCCCTCACCCTGCTGCTCGCCGCCCTGCCGACGGGCGCCGTCGCCCAGTCCCCGCGCGACGTCATCCGCGAGCTGATCCCCGGCAGCACCTCGACCGAGATTTCCGCGGTGGCCTCCTCGGTCGTCCTGCAGATCGCCAGCGTGCCGATCGGATCGTCGTCCGGGGCCTTCAGCTACGTCCAGAACACGGAGACGGGCGAGTCGATGCTGAAGGCCTTCGGCTTCGGGCCTTCGTTCGCCGAACGGCCGACCACGCTCGGCAAGGCCGGGGCCTTCACCTTCGGCACCTCGTTCCAGCGCACGACGTTCCGCACCTTCGAGGGCGTCAACCTGCGGGGCGGGCTGACCGCCGAGGTGCGCCTCGACGGCCAGCCGGTCGGACAGCTCTTCACGGCCTCGATCGACTTCAGCACGGCCACCACCAGCTTCCTCGCGACCGCCGGCGTGACCAAGGATCTCGATGTCTCGGTCAGCGTACCCTGGGTCCGCCTGTCGCTCGCCGGGATGCGGACCAGCGGGCTCGGATCGGCACCCGGCGCGGGCACGATTGTCCGCGAGGCCGAGACGGCCGGCATCGGCGACATCATGGTGCGGGCCAAGTGGGCGCCCTGGCAGACCGAGCGCGGCGCCATCGCCGCCGCCTACGAGGCGCGGCTGCCCACCGGCAGCCGGGAGCAGCTGATCGGCCTCGACGGCGTCCGGTCGAAGCTGCTGTTCCTCGGGTCGACCACCGCCGGCATCGTGTCACCGCACGTGAACCTGAGCTACCAGTTCGGCGGGGACGGCGCGGTCGTGCGGTCCGTTCCCGATGGCATCGACGAACTCGTCGAGGCGCGGGTCGGAACCGAGATCGGCTACACCGTGGGCCTCGAGATCGCCGCGCACTCCAACCTGACCCTGTCCGTCGACGTCCTCGGACGGTCGCTGCGACGCGCCGCCCGCTTCGAGTACGGCGAACGCAGCCTCGGCGCCACTCAGGGCACGCCCGACGTGCGGGCGACGCTGGCGCAACTGTCGCAGCTGCGGACGCCCGAGCATCTACTCGCTCAACCCGCGGGTCGATACGCTGAATCGCTGGCTGCTGGCGGTCGGGGCGAAGACCGCCGTCTTCGGGCGCGGACTGGTGCGGCTCGACGTGCTGGGGTCGCTGAACGACGCCGGGCTGAAGCCGGGGCTGACCACCGTCCTCGGCATGGAGTACACCTTCTGACACGGCGCGGCCTCCCCGGCCGCGCCCCTCCGTTCGCCGTGCGTGCGCCAGGATGCGTCACTGCGTGAGCCAGGCGCTGGCCGGTTCGTCCGCCGGCGCTCCCTCTGCGGTCTGCCCGTCGGCCGACGCCATCGCCCGCCGCAGCGACGCCACGATGCGCTCCATCCGGCGATACAGCGGCTTGTCCGGCTGGCCGAGGCTGGCCGCGATGTCGCGGATCGACATCCCGTGCCGGAACCGCAGCACCAGCAGCCGGCGATCCTCGTCGGACAGCTGGCCGCAGGCGTGGCGGAGCCGGCGCATCGTGCGACGCCGGGCGTCGGACGACTGCTCCGCTTCCACCGGATCCTCGAACGCCGCCGCCGCCAGCCCTTCGAACGTCTCGGGCACGACGACCTGGGCCCGGCGCCGGCGCGGGAGCCGGGCCGCCAAGTCGCGGAGCGGCGCCGAATGGGTGCAGGACGGCCGGCCCTTGAGCATGGCCACGGCCTCCTCGCTCCGATGGCCGTCGCGGCAGATCAGCCGATCGAGCGCGATGGCCACCGGTCCGAGCCGCTTGGCCTGACTGGACGGGCGCCACTTGCCGAAGCGATGGTTGCGCCAGTCCAGCAGGATCCGCCGGACGACGACGATCAGGTAGGTGCGGAACGAGCTCCGGCCGGCGAAGGCCGTCAGGGCCGCGTAGCGGCGCTCCATCAGGTGGAGATGGACCTGCTGGGCGAAGTCCTCGGCGTCCGGCGCCGGCAGCCCGCTGGTGCGGGCGACCGACGCGATGACGTCGCAGAGCAGCTGGAAATCGGCGGGACTGGGCGGGGTGGTGGACATGTGGCGGCGCCTCCTGAAGGAGGAGAACCGCCACGGTCGCGTTTTGTTACATCCGAAGAGCGGCTACCACGCCTTCCGCCACTTGCGGATGAGCGGCGCCAGGTCGGCATGCACGCCGATCGAGGAGACGAACTCGGTCGGATACTCGGCGGACGTACCGCCGAACTGCCCTGCGTCGAAGCCTCCAGGGAAGACGATGACGCTGTGTCGGATGAAGAAGACATGCAGCCATGGACTCTTGAGGTTGGCATCCCTCACCAGCGCCGCGGGTCGAAAATCGATGATGGTCGGCTGGACGTACCACTTGCTGAAGTCGCGCCGGCCACCCTCGACGCGCGTGCTGAACCTCGTCAGCCCGCCCCCGTGCCGAACGTGAAGTACGGCGCGAGTGCCCAGTGGTAGGACAGACCGACTGACAGCATCCGGTTCTTCTGTTCCTTCGTCTCCGCCTTCACGTCCCAGCCGTAGCCCACGTCGGCCCGGAAGAAGCGCTTCTCACGGAAAGCGGGTTCGAACCGCACACGGACACGTTCAGGCCGAATCCAGGAACGAAGGCCCACCGATCGAACCCTCGGCTCTTCGTCCAGACCTTGTCTTCGTCGTCTGGCTTTGGGCCGCTTGGTCGGGTCGTCGTCGCCCGCCCGCCTGCAGATGCTGAGCCCACTGGAAGTATTCGGCGGCCCTTCTGGCGACTTCCGCAGCGCCCTCCCGCACCTCGGGTGTCACATCCAACTTCGGCTTCTCTTCGAGCGCCTCCCTGGCGCTCGTGACCAAGGGACCGGCACCTCGGATGAACATGAGTGCCTGGTCGTAGTACTTCTTGCCGGGCTCGGTGGTGATAGGTCGGCTTTCGTAGAACCGTCTCAGGGTCTGGATCTGTCGCTCCAGGGCCCATAGCGTGTCCAAGTCATTGGCGACCTTGGCGTACGTGCAGCCGAACTGGGTTTCGACCACGACGCCCACGAAACGCGGTCCGCTCAGATCGTCGAGCCAGGCCCAGATGTAGGCGTCGGCGCGTGCCGGGAACACGGACAGGCTCAGCACTGCGAACGCGAAGGTGGCACAGAGTCGGCGCATCGATACGTCTCCCAAGGGGGCGACCGGGTAGCAGGCGGAGCTTACTGGCCTCGCCGCGCGAACGTCGCGAACATGCTTTCGCCGGCTTGCGACACCACGAGCGGCCCCTCGCTCGCCTGGCGGATGCGGACGCGCGGCATCATCGCCGGGCAGAACAACAGTGCATCCTGAGGCCGCTGACCGAGGACGAAGCACTTCTGGTTCTGCCAGGTCGTGATCGCAAACTTGTTGTGGTCGTTCAACAGGCGATACGGCAGCTGCATCGATACGAATAGAAGGACCAGGACGGTAAGTTCCATCCCCACGACCCAGGTCGGCATGGCAATCCGCCGGCCACGGATGGCCCGTCGCAGCGCGTACCAGCTGACGACATTGGCTGCCGCCAGCACAGTCAGGCTGATGCGGTAGGAGGTTCGGTGCTTGAGAAAGGCTCCGACAACAGAGTACAACTCCTCGACCCGCGTGGTGCTGAGGTTCTTGGACATCGTGTCGAGGAGCGGCGCGAAGTACATCCAAATCGCGGCGACGCCGAGCGCCGAACACAGCACGAGCCAGGAGCCACAGACGGACTCGTCGGTCAGCGACAGACGCCTCGCCACGCTGCCGCAGGTCCGTCGCAGCTTCCGATCCAGGCTCCGCACACCCGCCGAGATCGGCAGCAGGATGCTGCGCGCCGCGAGGAGCAGACCGACCAGGAGCACGCCCACCAGACACAGCACCATGGGCAGCACCAATGCGCGTCGGCCCAGCACGAACCAGTCCCGGACCGACTCGGTGGCGTACTCGGTGCGACCAAAGCTCAGATTGAAGCCTGCCGAGCTGAGAATGCCGCCGCCGAGCATCAGCATCACGATGGAAACGACGAGAAGCGCTGTCCTGTACAGCCACTCCGTCCACTTCAGCGTCTTCCTCGCCCGGGCGAGTCCGTCGAGGAGCGCCGCCGGCGTCGCGTAGCGGTCCTCGACGTGAACCGCGAGGGCGCACTCGACGACCGACACGAACCGGGCTGGCAGATCGGGCCGCAACACCGACAGCCGCTGTGCCTGCCCGCTGGCGTGCGCCGCGCGGATGTCGTCGATGTCCTGCCCCTCATAGGGGTAGCGGCCGGTGACGAGATAGAACAGCAACACGCCGGCGCCATAGACGTCGCTGGCCGGCGTCGCCGGCGCACCGGTCAACGTCTCCGGCGCCATATAGAGCGGCGTGCCGACGGCCGCGCCCGTCTGATCGGCCGTGGCCGACAGACCGGCGCCGAAGTCCATCAGCACGATGCGGCCGTCCGGCTCGCGGATGATGTTGCGCGCCTTGACGTCGCAATGGATGAAGCCGCGTTCGTGCACCTCGATGAGTGCCCGGCAGACGTCCTCGACCACGCCGGAGGCGTCCTGGTAGGAGATCGGCCCCTTCGCCTCGACCAGACCGTCCATCGTCTCGCCGGACAGGAACTCCATCACCAGGCCCAGCCGCCCGTCGTTCTCCTCCACGGTGAGGACGCGCACGACGTTGTGGTGGCGCACCTTGGCGAGCGTCTGCCCCTCGTGCAGCAACCGCTCCGTGAGCCGCTCGTCGCTGTAGCGCCGGTGCAGAATCTTGATGGCGACCGGCATCTGCAGGTGCGGATCCCAGGCGCGATACACGCTGCCGAAGCCGCCGCGCCCGACCTTGCGCTCGAGCCGATAGCGCCCCCATTCCTCCAGCGTGGCGTCGGGCGAATGGTCGGCGACGACGGTCGTCGGCTCCTCGTCCCCGAACGTGCCGGTCTGAAACTGCGAGTGGGCATGGCCAATCTCGTCCAGCAGTCGAAGCAGCGAGATCTCCTGGAGGTCGTCGGCGGACGCGGGCTGGCTCTCCTGCAGTTCCGCGAGCAGCGCGTCCCAATCGACCGGCTGGCGATCGGCGATGTCCTGCTGCAGGCGATCGACGCGGAAGGCGTCAGACATGCCGCGCCTCCTCCGTCAGCCGCTTCACGGCGCGATGGACGGCGACGCGCGCGGCGCCGGCGGACGGCTTGCCCAGGTAGCGGGCCAGATCGTCGTAGTCGTAGGCCAGCTCGAAGCGGCCGATGATGGTGTCGCGCTCGGCCGGCGGCAGCCGCTGCAGCGCCGCTTCGTAGCGCTCGAGGCGCTCGACCCCGATCAGCCGGTCGAGCGGCGAGGTCGCGTCTGCGGGCAGCGATTCACCGACCGAGGTCTCGAACGGCGTCGGCTTGCGGCGGCGGATCGACGCGAGCTGGTTGGCGATCGCCTGTCGCAGGTAGTAGCCCAGCGCCGCGGAGTGCTCGATCTCGATGGCGGCGAACCGGCGGACGGCTTTCGCCGCCACCATCTGCACGACGTCGCCGGTTTCGAGCAGCCCGCGCTCGGACTGCGGCAGGCGGCCGTGCGCCCAGCGGCGCAGTCGCGGCAGCAGGCGCGCCAGGAGTGCCTCGAGCGCGGCCTCGTCGCCGGCCCGCACGCGGTGGAGCAGGCTGACGGTCTCCTCCGGAGACGGCGGAGGGGGCGAGCGCCGGCCCGGAGCATTCGCGTGGTCGTCGTGTGGCACGGTCTTTCAGTACGGCGAATGATACCCCAGCAATAATGTCGTCACCGGGCCTTGGACGGTAAGACGGACGCGCATGGCGTCTTTCTCTTCCCGGGGCCTTCTTTCCACAGATCGTGGACCGTGGGCATTTCCCGACATCTGCATGTGTGGCGCCACGCCGGACGATGCCGGACACGCGCTCCTCGCCGAAGTCCTGGACTACCCCGGTGTCCCGGCGCGCTGTCGGATAACGCACAGCGCGGCCGGCGAACGGTACAGTGTCCGCACGGCTGACGTTCCTCTGATCTGTAGATGGTCGGCGACGTGCCCCCGAAAGACGACTCCATGACCGACACTCCCCCGCCCTCACCGACGCCGGCCAGCGCGCCGACCGCACGCGCTGCCAAGACGATCGTGCTGTTCTCGGACGGGACCGGCAACAGCAGCGCCAAGCTGTTCAAGACCAACGTCTGGCGGATGTACGAGGCGGTCGACCTCGGGCCGACGCCGCCGGATCGGCGGCCGCAGATCGCCTACTACGACGACGGCGTCGGCACGTCCGGGTTCAAGCCGCTGGCGGTGCTCGGCGGCGTGTTCGGCTACGGTCTCAAGCGCAACGTCCTCGACATCTACAGGTTCGCCTGCCGCAACTACCAGCCGGGCGACGACATCTACGCCTTCGGCTTCAGCCGCGGCGCCTTCACCATCCGCCTCGTGGTGGCGCTGATCCTCAAGCAGGGACTGGTGCCGTCGCACGACGAAGCCGAGCTCGAGCGGCGCAGCCGCGATGCCTATCGCGCCTACCGCCAGCGCTGGCTGCCGCGACGCCTGGCGTGGCCGACCACGGCCTGCCGCCGGATCCGGGACGCCGTCACCCGCTGGTGGGACGACCGGCGCGGGCACGCGCGCTACGAGACGCTGCACCGCGAAGAGGCGCCGGTCCGGTTCCTGGGCGTCTGGGACACCGTGTCCGCCTACGGAGGTCCTTTCTCCGAGCTGACACGGGCGATCGACAACTGGATCTTCCCGCTCAGCATGCCGGACTACAAGCTGCACGCGAAGGTGCAGTGCGCGCGGCATGCGCTGGCGCTCGACGACGAGCGCGACGCGTTCCAGCCGCTGCTGTGGGACGAGATCCACGAGGAGTCGCTGGTCGCGCAGGGCGGCGGTCGGCGCGGATCGCCTCCAGCAGCTCTGGTTCACCGGCATGCACTCGGACGTCGGCGGCGGCTATCCGGACGAGAGTCTGAGCTACGTGTCGCTGCTGTGGATGATGGAGGAAGCGAAGAACGCCGGCCTGCGCACGCTGCACGTCATCAAGGACCGCTACGTCGCGCTGGCCAACAGCGGCGGCCCGATTCACGACAGCCGCATGGGGCTGGCCGCCTACTACCGCTTTCAGCCGCGGCGGATCGACGCCTGGCTGGAGCCGGTCGACGCGCGGACCTACAGCCTGCGCGATCCCGAGATCACCAATGCCCAGGGCCGGACAGCAAGGCCTGCTGCGCTCGGTCCGGGTGCACGAGAGCGTGATCGCGCGCATCGCCACGGGGACCGACCGCTACGCCCCGCTGACGCTGCCCGAGGCGTTCGAGATCCTGCCGCCGCAGGTCGAAGGCGAGAACGTCCCGCAGGCCGACGAAAGCGCCGGCGACGCACCTCGGCCAGCGGATCCCGCGCAGACACCCGCCGGGCAGCCACGGCAGTCACTCCTCACCCGCGCCCTCCGCGCCCGCCTGAAGCTCGCCGGAGGCGCAGCGGGCGCGCGGCGCCGCCTTCGAGGCCGTGTGGGATCTGGTGTGGCGCCGTCGGGTCGCCTACTTCGTCACCGTCACGTTCACCCTGGTGCTGGCCGCGATGCCGGCGTGGATCGGACGTGCGCCGGAGGCGATCCTCCTGACCGACGGGCGCACCTGGATCGACGCGCCGCTCCGGGCCGCCGGCGCCCTGCTGCCGGCGTTTCTCGGCGCCTGGATCGACACCTTCGCCGAGAACCCCCTCTACTTCATGGTGCTCGTCGCCTGCATCTACGCCGGTCTCGCCTACGGCGCGTCCTGCGAACGGCGCCTCCGCGACCAGGCGCGGCACATCTGGCACGCCGTCACGACCGTCGACGCTCCGCTGCCCGTCCCGGCGCCGGACACCCGCGTCCGACGCCTCCGCAACTCGACCGGCTACCAGCAGGCGGCGCAGACGATCAAGTGGCACGTGCTGCCCGACTACGTGATCCTGCTGGTCATCCTGCTCGTCGGCGCGTGGAGCACGGCCGCGGTCGTCACCCAGGCCTACCTGCCGTGGATGGAGAGCGGGTCGACGTTCTGTGTCGGCAGCACCGGCGAGCTGCCGGAGCTCGTGCAGTACCAGGGTCCCTTCGCCGCCGAGGCGGCCTGCCACCCTGTCGGCGTCAGCGTCGCCAAGGGCCGCCGCTATCACGTCGAGCTGCACGTGCAGAAACCGTGGTTCGACGGCCGCTACCCGACCAGCCCGCTCGGCATGAGCGCGGCCGAACTCGGCGCCGCCGGCTATGTGGGCGCGCCGTTCCGGCGGGTGATCGAGGGGAACTACCTGCAGCCCGTCGTCGAGATCCGCCGTCCGTTGCAGGCGTGGCGGATCGACAGCCTGCACATGTTCCCGCTGGCGCTGGCCGAGCAGACACCGGGCGTCTTCGCCGGCGAGTTCCGAGCCACGCAGGACGGCGAGCTGTTCGTCTTCGTCAACGACGCCGTGCTGCCTGGGTGGCCGACGTTCTTCTACGATACCGCTCCGGCGCAGAATCAGGGGACGGCCCGGCTGCGCATTGCGCGGCTCGAAGAGGCGGAGACGGTCAGCGCGCGCTGACGCCGCCCACGCGGCGGACACGACGTGTCCGGACCTGGCCTGCGCCTCGTTCCGGCGCAGCAGGCCGTCGGCGAACGACTGGATCAGACTCTCGGCCAGACAGAGCGCCATCGACGTGTCGTCGGTCCACTGGCCCGGGCGCAGCCGGAACGGTCCGCCGCCGACCATGTCGCCGATGGGCTCGAAGGTGCCGGGCCGCATGAACTCCAGCGTGGTGCCCAGCGCGTCGCCGGCTGCCAGCCCGAGGAGGGCGCCGCGGTATCGGTCCTGTCGGGTCACGAACTCAGCCCGGACCTGTCATGGCGTCGACCGCCCGGGCCACTTCATCCCGCCTGGACACCAGGAGCACCGTGGTTCCGACGACGACGACCGTCGCGCCGCGGGGGGCCTCGACGCTGCCGTCCGCCTTCCACAGCGCGGCGAACACGCACGAGGACGGGAACCCGGGCAGCGCGGCCAGCTCCATGATGGTCCGCCCCGGCGGCGGCGCTGCCGTCCGGGACCGTCAGCTCGAAGGCGATCGCCGAGCCGTTGCCGAGCAGCATGGCGTGGCGGATCGCGTCGTGCTCGATCGCGGTGGCGACCGAGCCGGTGATCAGGTCGGTTTCGGACAGCACGCGATCGATGCCGGCGGCGGCGTAGACCGGCCGGTAGGCGTTGTCGCGCATGCGGACCATGACCCGCTGCGACGCCGGCCGCCCGCGCCAGCAGCGCGACGGCCAGGTTGTCGGCGTCGCGGCGGAGCATGGCCACGACGACCTCGGCCTGGCGGATGTCGGCTTCCTCGAGCACGGCGGCGATGGTGGCGTCGCCCTGCAGCGCGACCAGGCCGTGCTGCTCGGAGGCGCGGCGCGTCACCGAGCTCGTCGCTGTCGATGATGGTGATGGCGTGCCCGAGCCGGGTCAGGTGGGTGGCGACCTCGAGCCCGGCCCGGCCGGCGCCGACGATGACGATCTTCATCGCGCGTCCTTACTCCGCGGAACCATGCGGCATGGAGGCCCGCAGGATCTGCTCGTCGAGCACGGCCACGTGACGGGCCGCGGTGCGATCGGTGATCAGGCCGCGGCGCGCGGCGTCCAGGATGGCCGACTTGCGGGCCGCCAGCACGGCCGGCATGCGCGACGTGGGCATGCGGAATCCTGCCCGGCCCGGCGCAGCTGTCCGCTCGGCGTCGATGATGTCGCGCTGGAACTCGGCCCAGCGCTCGGCGTGGTCGTGGCGCGACAGCAGGCCGGACGAGAGCAGGCTGTCGAGCTCGGTCTGGGCGCGGCGGGCGCCGATCAGCACGGCGCGGCACTCGTCGGCCACTTCGTCCTCGACGCCGCCGGCGACCCCGAGCCAGGTCAGGAAGTGCGCGGAACGGCAGCGCCTGCGTCACCAGCGTGACCAGCGTCACGCCGAACACGATGGCGACCAGGCGGTCGCGATACGGAATGCCGGCCGGCAGCGCCAGCACGGCGGCCATCGACAGCGCGCCCTTGATGTTGCCGAACACCATCACGTGCTGCCAGCGCCACGGCACGCGCTCGCCGCCGATGTGCAGCACGCCGAGCGTGCCGTAGACGGCGACCGCGCGGCCGACGTGCAGCGCGAGCACGGCGAGCAGATCGGCCACGCTTCGCGCCACAGCATCTCGGCGCTCAACTGGATGCCGACCAGCAGGAACAGCCAGACGTTGGTGATGAAGGCGGCGATCTCCCAGAAGCCCTCCAGCGCCAGCACGCGCGACGGCTCGAGGTGCCGGCGCATCTCCTGACCGACGAGCACGCCGGCGACGACCACGGCGATCACCGGCGAGCCGTGGAAGTGCTCGGTGACGAGCGAGGTGGCGAAGACAGCGACCAGCGAGGCCAGGACCGCGGTCAGGTCGTCGGGCGCGCGGCGCAGGACCAGCGTGGCCAGCATCCCGAACATCGCGCCGAGCAGGCTGCCCAGCACCAGGGCGATGAAGAGCATCCGGCCGATTTCCGCGTAGTCGGCCTGGCCGCGCATCACCACGGTCGCCGCCACGCTGACCAGCACGAGCGCGGTGCCGTCGTTGAACAGGCTCTCGCCTTCCATGATCGCGGCGAGGCGATGCGGTACGCGGACGCTGCGGAAGGCCAGCAGCACGCTGACGGTGTCGGTGATGGCGAGCATCGCGCCGAGCAGCAGCGCCACCGGGAACGGCAGCCCGATCTCCCAGCCGGCGATCGCGGCCGTGGCGAGCAGCGACACCGCGACGCCGGGCAGGGCCAGCGCCAGGATCGGCCGCGAGGCCTGCCGCAGGCTGGTGGCATCCGCCGAGAGCGCGCCCTGGAAGATCAGGATCGGCAGGAACACCATCAGCACGACGCCGGGATCCATCGGCGTCTCGGGCACGACGGTGAACAGCACGAGCAGCAGCCCGACGACGACCAGCGCGACGTTGTAGGGGATGCTGATCCGGCGCGCGACGATCGCGACGCCCGAGCCGACCGCCAGCACGATCAGGAGCTGTTCGAGCGACTCACGCATGGCGGCACGGCAGGCTGGGCGGCACGGTCACAGGCCAGCACTATACATGTCACGGTCGTGGCGAGCCTTCGCCGGCGGCGTGCCTGCTGTGACGACGCCGTCGTCGCTCGCCCAGGCAGGATGTCGAAGCCGTGGGACGCTACTGGGGCGCCGCGTGCTCGACCGTCATGGCGAACTGCTCCACCGTCGTCAGCAGCCAGTCCAACTCCGACCGCGTCGGCGGCAGCTCGTAGGGATGGTGATGGCATCCGCGGCAGAGGCCGGCGTAGGCCGCGCTCACCGGCGACGCTGACTCGCGCACCGGCTGATAGCCGCGCAGCGCGATCAACTGCGCGCGGACGTTTCGCGTCGCGACCAGCGACGGCGCGATCGGCGACCAGAAGTCCTCGAGGAGCTGCTCGAGCGCGTGACGCGCCAGGAGCGCCGAGGCGCGCGGCCAGACGCCGGCCGTCGCGGCGTCGCCGTGATCGAGCAGGTAGCGGGCCCACTGGAGTTGCTCGGTGGGCGTCATCGTTGCCGCGCTCACTTCATCTTCCGCACGTTGCCGGTGAACGTCCCGGTGCGCGAGACGAGCTTGTCGAGGTCGCCCTCGAAGCCGCCGTGCGCGCCGGACTGGCAGCTCCTGAAGACGTCGGCGGCGTCGTCCTTCCACTTGTTGCGGATGGTGGTGATGTTCTCGCCGGCCCGCTCGGCGTCGTCGAACAGGACCAGCGACATCAGCTTGTTCAGCGTCCGCGACGACTCGAGCAGCGCCTCGACGTCGGCGTGGCGCTCGCCCTTGGCCAGCCGGCGCCGGCGGATCACTTCGATGCACGAGGCTTCGAGGGCGGCGCGGCAGAAGCCGGGCACGACGCGAATCACGACCTCGTCCGGCACGCCGCCCTTGCGCGCGGTCGACATCAGCGCCCGGGCGTCCTGCAGATAGGCGTCGACCGGCTCGCGCTTGGTGCGGACCTCGACCACCGAGTTGCCGCGGCGCATCACCTCGACCATCTCGGCCTCGATCTGCAGGCGGCCGACGGCTTCCGGCAGGCGATCGTCGTGCGTGAAGACGATGACCTGACGGTGCTTGGCCGTCTCCTGCAGCACGCGCGCCAGACCTTCGACGCGCGCCGGATCCATGGCCTGGACGGGGTCGTCGACGATGACGAAGCCGAACGGGCTGACCGGCAGCGAGGCGCGCGGCAGGAACAGGCTGAGCGCCAGCGAGTTCAGCTCGCCCTGCGACATGACGCCGAGCGCGCCGGCCGGCTTGCCGTCGACCGTGACCTGGAGGCCGACCGCCTGCGCCTTGCCGGTGCCTTCGAGCGTGATGGCGGTGAGGTCGACGTTGCTCTGCAGCCGCATCAGGCCCCAGTACTCGCGGGCCCTGGCCGCGATCGGCTCGAAGCGCTCGGTGCGCAGGTCGTCGATCGCGTCCTTGACCCAGTCCTCGGCCTTCTTGAGATCGGCGACCTGCTGCTGGCCGCGCGCCGAGGCCCGGGCCGCCTCGACCCACGGCCCGAGCTTCTGCGCGATCGGCTGCCAGACATCCTGCCGGGCGGCGATCTCCCGCTCGGCCCACGCGGCGAGCGCGGCCAGCGCCGACACGAGCGGGGCGGCGCGCTGCTCGAGATGCGCAGCCAGCGCGTCGGCATCCTCGATCTTCTGGCCGTCCCGCCACGCCTTCCACGCCTCGACCGCCGGGCCGGCGACGTCGGCGTCGAGCCGCGGATCGGCGAGCCACACCGGCGGCGCCGCGCACTGCGACTGGGCGCCGCGCTCCAGCTCGCGCTGCAGCCGCTGCGCCTCCTGCAGCGCCTTGGCCGACTCGCGCAGCCGCGTCACCTCGGCGGCGGTGCGTTGGCGCCAGTCGGCGTCGATCACGTCCGGCGTGTCGCAGACCGGACAGGCGCCGTCGCCGGTCTTGTCGGTCAGCGTGAGCGCCGCCTGCAGCAGCGCGGCCACTTCGGCGGATCGCCCGGCTTCCTGCGCCGCCAGCTCGCGCATCGCCGTGGCGGCGAAGCGCAGGCCCTCCGCCGTCTGCGCCGCGGTCGCGACGTCCGGCCCCTTCTCGCGCGCCACCATCGCGAGCAGCGCCAGCAGCGACGCCTGATCCGGGTTGGTGCCGGTGGCGAGCGCGCCGAGCCGATCGAGATCGAACTCCTTGGCCGCCGAGCAGCGCGATCGTCTCGGCGATGCGCTCGTCCGGCGTCGCCGCCTGCACGCGCTTCGCGTCCTCGACCAGCAGCTTGGCGGTGTCCTTGGCCTCGCTCTTCTGCTTCCGGCGCGCCGACTGCGCCTTGGCCAGGCATTCGCGGATGCCCTCGAAGGCCTCGAGGCCGAGTCCCTTGAGCAGCGCGCGATAGAGGACGGTCGGGCCGTCCTCGAACCGCGAGGCCAGCTCGCTGTGCGACATGAACGGCCGGAAGTCCTGCACGGCCGCTTCCCAGCCGAGGCCGGCGAGATCGGTGAGCTTCTTGCCGGCGCCGGACGCGACGGTGGTCCCGTCGTCGACGTCCTGGTCGCCGATCCACGAGCGAGTCAGCTCGACCTGCCCGATGCCCTCGGCAACCAGCCGCACCCGGATCTGCGGCTCCGCGCCGTCGTGCAGGTTGCGCCAGCCCTCCTTCCAGAACCGCGAGCCCTTGTCGGACCAGCGGACGCTGGTGCCGGTGAGCAGCACCTCGAGCGCTTCCGCGAAGGACGACTTGCCGCTGCCGTTGCGGCCGATGACCAGCGTCAGCCCGGGCCCCGGGCGCAGCTTCAGGGCACTCTCGGGCCCGATGCCGCGGAAGCCGCGCACGCCGATCGTGTCGAGGTAGGCCCGCGGCGACTCGGGGACCTCGGCGTCCTCGGCGTCCTTGGCGCCCTTGCCCTTGGCTTTCGTCCTTGGCCGGCTTCTTCGGCTTGACCGGCTCGACACCGTCGTCGAGGTAACGGGCCAGGCCCTGCTCGCCTTCGCAGGCCGAGAGCACCAGGTACGACCACGACTCGGCGTCCCTGCCCTGGGCTATCAGGCGGTCGAAGAGCTGCGCCTGCGGGGTGAGGACGGCGGTCATGAAGACACCTTACCTGATACAGACAATCGCCGCCCGCGTGACGGCGCCGCGGCGCGCCCAGCGCCGCGAATAGCAGCCGGCACGCTCGAGGGGCGGTCCGTGGCCGCGCTGAGGGCGCGGCCACCAACAAACACTAGTACGGATAGAAGCGGACGATCTCGGCGTCCGACTCATAGGCGGCGCGAAGGTGCGTCAGCGGCCCCGGATCGAGCGCCGCCAGCCGATCCATGAACGCCTCGGCGGTGCGGCCGGCGTCCTGCGCGGCGTCGAACTCGGCCAGCAGCAGGTAGCGCGCGGCGTGCGGCGCCTTGGCCCGCTCCAGCTCCATGGCGCTGAGGCGCTCCTCGGCCAGCGCCCGCTCGCCGGCCTGGCGCCACGCCCGCGCCGCCCAGCGGCAGGCCGACCAGCGGACGTGCGCGGGCACGCTCAGGTCGCGTGACAGCGCGGCGAGGCGATCGCGTGTCGCCGCATCCGACTGCTCCAGCTCGACCCGGGCCCGCGCCCGCGCCAGCTGCACGTATGGCGCGCCGGACGGAGTGAGCCCGCCGGTCGCATCGAGCTTGGCGAGGAACGCCTCCGCCCGCGCGAACGCGTCGGTATCGCCGAGCGCCCCCGACAGCCGGAACCACTCGGACAGCTGGAACGAAACCTGCGCGTCCTCGAACGTGGCGACGAACGCCCGCGCGACCCGCTGCTGCATCTCCAGGGCATCGGCGGGGCGGCCGGTCACCGCCCAGAGCCGAGCCAGCGCACCGGCGAGCTGCAGCTGCGGGACGAACGCCGATCCCAGATCCTTCGGCACCTGCGTGACGGCGTACGGCTCGATCTGATCGGGCGACGGGCGTCCCGGTGTCCGCGCACTGCTGCACGAGGTGCGTCAGCACGCCGACGCGGATCGGCGCCGGCTGCGAGTCGAGCCAGGCCGGCCCGGGCACGGTGATCTCGCCGGCGTTGCGCTCGTGCCGCGCCGCGACCCCGGCGGCGAACTGCAGGCGGTAGCGATCGTCGAAGGCCGGCGGCCAGTCGCGCAGCGCGATCCGCGCGCCGCGCTCGACCGGGGACCAGTCGACGGCGGCGCCACGCCCGACCAGCGCCAGCCGGAAGAACGCGTCGACCAGCTCGCGGCGGCGCGCGTCGTCGGAGCCGGCCTCGGCGAGGCGGATGCCGAGCGCGTCGCCGAACACCACCTCGAGCGCCTGCGCGGCGGTCCGCACCGGCACGAGCTGCAGGCGTCCGCCCGAGCTGCGCACTTCGTCGTGCTGGCTGGCGGCGACGAGCACGCGCGAGATGCGCGGCGCCAGCATGGCGATGCCATCGAGCTTCTCGTAGAGGCCGTCGACGCGCGCGGTGCGGCCCAGCTCGTCGATCGCCACCGAGGCGATCAGATCCGCCGGCAGCGGCAGCGACAGCACCCGCGAGGCGAGCTGCAACAGGAACGCGAGGCCGAACGATCCGCCGTCGACGACCCGATCGCGCCGCTCGATGCCGGGCTCGGCGAGATGCGTGCACAGGTGCACCGGTGATCGGCGGCTGCTGGGCGAGCTCGCGGAGATCGCGCCACAGGACCGGGCAGCGAGCGCGGCAACGCCAGCACGGCGGCCTGCCAGGAGGCGCTGGCCTCGGCCCCGAGCGCGGCGACGTGGAGCCCCGGCGGCACCTTGCCGGACTGCAGGGCCCACAGCGAGACGGTGCCCCCTCGCAGCGTGACGGCGGGCACGACGCCGACCGCCATCTCGGGCGCGCCGGTCGCGTGCACCGACCAGCACCACGGGCCGAGGGTCATCGCCGCGCGATCGCGCCTCGTCTCGCGGCGCTCGAACGGCAGGCGGGTCACAGCCACACCACCTGGCGGCGCGTGCTCCCCCACCACGCGCCCGGATCCGCTTCCGACACGCGCTGCAGGCGATCGTCGTGCACGTCGATCTCGGACGGCCAGCTGAAACGCACCGCGCGGCCGATGCGCGTCGACCGCCCGCAGCGCCGCCACCAGCGCCTGGCCGGCGCCGGCCTCGCGCAGCAGCACGCGCAGGCCTTCGAGGTCGTCGCGATCCCAGCAGAGGCCCTGCCAGGCGAAATCGAGCTGCCGATCGACGCCCAGGCCGTCCTGGATGCGGGCGAGCTGCGCCTCGACGCGCGCCGGCGCGGACGATCGCGAAGCGCTCGATCAGCGCCCGCTGATCGGCGGTGACGGCCGCGGAGCCAGCGCCGGGCGGGGATCGCGTCGGCCTCGCGTCGCGTCGGCCTCGAAGCCGCGGGCGACGCGGCCGGCGGCCAGCGTCGCCTGCCAGCGCGCTCCGGGACGTGGCACTGACGACTCCGAGTCGTTCTGCCGGAGTCGTCCAGCGGCGGCGCCGGCCAGGCGTGGACGACGCGCAGCTCGATGGCGCGGGCGTCCGACCGAGCCGAACGCCAGCGGCCCCGCGGCGCTCCACAGGCCGAAGGCGGACGGCCGATCCGTGGGCACGTGGAAGCGGGTGCCGGCGGCCTCGCCGGACGTGCACGCGCTGTCCCGGCTCGGCCAGCCCGAAGGCCAGGCCTGCCGGCGCGGTCAGCACCAGCGCGCGCGTGGCCTCGTCGAAGCCGGCGTCGATGCCGGCCGCGCCCAGCGCGTCGCTGCGCACCTCGCAGCAGCGACGGGGGCAGCACGCTGCCACCGATCCGCGCGGTCCGCGCGTCGTCGACCTGCGGCTCCGGCAGCAGCAGCCGCTCGGCATCGCCGATGGCGCCGGCATCCACCCCGGATCCCGCCGGAGACGACCCGGCCGGAAATGCCTGGGCGAGAAACGCCTCGAACTGCTCCGTCGGTCATGCCCCGGCTCCTCGCGTCATCATGCGCCCGGCGCCTCGCGTCACGCGCGACGCCAACTCGGTCGCGGCCAGGCGGCGCAGCACCTGGTCCAGCCGCTCGTCCAGCCGGCGCGCCTCGAGCCAGGCCGGCAGCGCCCCGAGGAGCCGCGTCCGCGCCCGCTCGTGCTGCTTGTAGAGGCGATTGCGCCCGGCCGATGTCACCTGCCCGTCGGTCTCGACGAGCAGCGCATCCAGCGTGAGCGATCGCTGGTGCAGGGCGCGCATCTGCCGCACGGCCACCAGGAACCCGTCCCGGTCGAAGCGGCCGTCGGTGTCCCGGGCGATGGCCGGCACGGCCTCCTCGTAGAGCAGCGCCTGCGCCTGCGTCAGCAGCGCCATGCGGTGCTCGACCTCGGCGTCGTCGGTCAGATCCACGGCGCCCTCGAAGCGATCCAGATCCTCATCGCCCTGCTCCCGCCGGGCGACGCGATGCCGGTCGACCATCCGGTTGCGGATGGCGGTCCAGAGGTAGGCACGGGCCTGGCCGTCGGTCGGCGGCGATCGATCGGGGTCGCGCGGCCCGGCCGCGGCGATCTGATAGGCCAGCCCCGAGGCGATGTCCTCGGCTTCGGCGCGATCGCCGATCCGGCTCCGGGCCAGCCGGTGCAGCTCGGTATAGACGATTTCCAGCGCGGCTTCGCGGACGCGGGCCTCGTCGTCGGTATCCGCGGCCGCGGGCGGGGCCACGCAGCGCAGCGCTTCGGCGATCGTCATCGGGCGGGCATGGGAGCGAACGAACCGCCGGCATTCTACGCCAGGGACGAAGTCGCGGCGAAGGTCTGACCGTTGTTCACTTTGGGACCCCTCCGCGTTTGATGAACCAAGCGAGTCTTCCGTCTACAGCCGGGATCCCTCATGCCGACCAGGATCGTGTCGCACCGAAGCTTCGCCGGCGCGTTCGCCGACCCCGGCGGACGCGCCTTTCCGCGCCCCGAGGCCGGTCTCGAAGCCAGCGGCCCCGAGGCCGAAGACCAGGCCTTCATGACCGCCCACCTCAGCGACGCGCTCCGCGCCATCGAGGACGCCGAGACGCTGCCCGGGGTGATGGTCGCGCCGGGCCATCAGCTGGCATCGCTGCTCCAGAGCTACCTCGCCGAGAACCCCGAGGCCGGCGTGCGCACGTCCGAGCAGCCGCTGCCCGCCGGCGGCGTCGAGGTCAAGTACGACTCCGGCGACCTCCTCGGCTGGTCGAAGAGCGTCTTCTCGTGGTGGCGGCGGATCCGGAAGCAGCCGTGGCGATCGCCGAACCCGGTGCCGGAAGCCCTGGGCACCGGGACGACGGCCCGCATCGCCCTCCTCGCCGACTGGGGCACCGGGCTCTACGGGGCCGTCCGATCGGCGGCGGCCATCGCCGCCGACCCACGCGGATTCGACCTGCTGCTGCATCTCGGCGACGTCTACTACTCCGGGACACGCAAGGAGGTGCGGGAGAACTTCCTCGCCAAGTGGCCCAGCGTGCCGGGCGCTATCAGCCGCGCCCTCAACTCGAACCACGAGATGTACTGCGGCGGCGACGGCCTCTTCAACGAGACGCTGCCGGCGTTCGGCCAGGCCGGCACGACCTGCGCCCTGCAGAACGACGACTGGCTCCTGGTCGGCCTCGACTCGGGCTACGACGAGCACGACCTGCACGGCGAGCAGGCGGCCTGGCTGGACGGCCTGCTGGCCGACGCCGGCAACCGCCGCGTGATCCTCTTCAGCCACCACCAGCCCTATTCCCTGCTCGACAGCCAGGGGCCCAAGCTGGTGGCCAAGCTGGCCCGGGCGTTGGCCAGCCGACGGATCTTCGCCTGGTACTGGGGACACGAGCACCGCTGCGTGCTTTATGACCCGCACCCGGCCTGGGGGCTGCACGGCCGCTGTATCGGTCACGGGGGCTTCCCAGCCTTCCGCGATCAGGTGATGGCCTATCCCGCGGAAGGCGGCGACGTGCGGTGGCGTCGTCTGACGCCACGCAATCTCGTCCCGGGCGGCATCGTCCTCGACGGCGAGAACCCCTACGTCGACGGTCATGCCGCCGACTATTCGCCGCACGGCTATGTCACGCTGGAGCTCGACGGTCCCCGCTGTCACGAAGTGATCTGCGCGCCCGACGGCACCGCCGTCCGCGCCCGCGAGCTCGCCTAGTGTCCCGTCCCAGTGGATCGTGGCATGAGTCCCGGGCGCGGCGCCCGGATCGCAAGGCGCGACGAGTGAGGATACCGGGAGTATCTGAGCGAGGAGCAACGCCGCGAGGCGGGATGCCCCGCCCGGGAATCATGTCGCGAACCACTGGGACGGGACACTGAATGCCCTTCCTCGACCCGCCGGAGCTCGACTACATCCGCAACAAGCTCACCCAGAAGCTCGTGACCGGCGGCATGGGCGCGTGGTTCGTGACCTGGACGACGCCGGCGTTCTTCGGCGCGGTGCCGCAGGTGCTGGTCGCGACGGAGATGGCCGAGCGAGCGCTCATGATGGCGCAGGAGCTGGCCGCGCCCTCGACCTTCCGCTACGCCGGCGCGCTCGAGGGCATCCTCAGCGGACTCGATCCCCTGCTCGACACCAAGGTGGCCGCGGTGCGTGATCGGCTGGCGACGCTGGCGGCAGCCACCGCCACCGCACCGGGCGATCCGGCCGTCGATCCGCTCGACGACGTCATCCTCAACGGCGGGCTGCTGTTCTGGAACCGCTCGCACCTGCGCGACGTCGGCAAGGCGATGCTGACCGCCAACGGCCGTTCCATTCTCGTCGTCAACGGCGAGAGCGGCAGCGGCAAGTCGTACACCGCCGAGTGGCTGCAGCACGCGCGGTTCCGGCGCGCCGGCTTCGTCCTCGGCACGCCGGTGGCGTCGGACGACACGTCGGGCGTCGCCACCGACGCCACCGGCGACGCCGCCATCGAGGCCGATCTGCGCGAGATGGCCCGGCAGATCGTCAAGGGGCTCGACCTCGAGCCGCGGCTCGCGCAACTGCCGGCGATGGCCGGCAAGAGCCTCAACCAGTACGCCAACCTGCTGAGCGAATGGGTCGTCGGCCACGTGCCGGCCAACGGGACGGCGTCGCAGTACCTGGATCATCCTCGACGGCTACGGACGGAAGGAGACCAGCCCGGCCTGTCGCGCCCTGGTGCCGGCCCTCGCGCGCCGGGTCTCGCGACCGGGCGTGCTGCGCGAACGGGTCCGGTTGGTGTTGCTCGACTACCCGACCGACGACCTCGCCGCGGCGAAGGTCGATCAGTATCTGCGCGAGGAGCGGATCCTGCCGCTGGATCACGCGCACATCAAGGCGGTCATCCGCGCCGGCCTGACCCGTGCCCAGCAGGCGTTCACCGAGACGGACGTCGACCTCCTCCTCGAGACAGCGAGGGAACGCGTCGAGGAGAAGCACATCGCGGTGGACGCGCCGACGTACCTGTACGCCCTCAACGGCGAGCTGCGCCAGTTGCTGGCGCTCTGAGGCCGACAGATGCCGGCCCAGTCCCGCTCCTGGAGCAATCCGACGCTGGCCGCGTTCCTCGAGCGGCGGCTCGCCGGAGCGCCCGCGGCGCCGGCCGCGACTCCGCCGCCGCCGACACCCGCGGCAACGGCCGCGGATCCCGCGCCGAGTCGACGCGAGGCGTTTCGGGCGGCGGCCGCGGTGCTGGTGTCGTTCGATCCGGCCACGCTGCGCCCGGCCGGGGCGGCAGCGACGGCGGCCGACGCCTACGGCTGCCTCGTCGACGACGTCTCCGCCGCGGCCGCGGAGGGCGGCGTCGCCCGCTGGACGCTGAAGCCGGCGATCCGGCGCGCGGCGCTCGTGGCCCTGCCGCGCGGCATCGGCTTCGCCGCGGCGCTGGCCGCCAACCCCGATCGACCCCGATCCGATCTGCAGCGCTGCCTGGAGCACTACCTGGTCGGCGCCGACTATCCGTCCCTCGGCGATCGCTCGGCCGAACAGCTCGCCCAGACGCTGCGTGTCGTCGAATGGCTCGACGGGCTCGTGCCCGACCTGCCGTCACGGTCCGACCTCGAGCGGCGGCTCGAACGGGCCCGCTTCATGGCGCCGTTCACGCACCTGCTGGCCAAGGGCTTCGCCGGGCGCGAGCGCGAGCTCGACGCGCTGCGTATCTATGTCGGGGTGCAGCAGGCCAGCGGGTTGGTCGGCCAGAGCCTGCAGCTGATCGACCTGTGGGCGAGCACCATCACCGGCAACCCGCGCCGCGGACCGCTGGTCGTCTGGGGGCCGGGTGGCATCGGCAAGTCCACCTTCGTCGCCCGGTTCGTCACCGACCACACCGTGCAGCGCGCGGTCACGCCGTTCCCGCTCGTCTATCTCGACTTCGACAGCGGCTCGCTCAGCGTGACCAGCGCCGCGCCGCTCCTCATCCAGTGCTGTATCCAGCTGGAAACCCAGGCGCCGAAGCAGGCGGTCGGACTCGCCGCGCTGCGCCGCCGGATCAGCCGCCTGCTCGCCCAGCCGGCGCCGGGCAGCGGCAGCGGCGCCATCGCCATCGGGCGCGATCGCCCCGGTCGCGTCGCGCGTTTCGAGCAGGCCTGCCTGCGCCGCCTGGGCGGGCTGGCGGAGCAGGCGGTGCGAGACGTGTCGCTCCGCGGGCGGATCATGCCGTTCCTCATCGTCCTCGACACGTTCGAGCGCGTGCACCACGCCAGCGAGGCCCAGGTCCGCAAGATCGGCGGCTACATCGAGTCGCTGCGCCAGCACGTACCCTCGTTGCGGGTCGTGGTCTCGGGGCGCAACGACGTCCGTCAGCTGTTGAGAGGGTCCGAGCCGGTCGAGGGGCTCGAGCTCACCGATCTCGATCCCTCGGCCGCGCACGCGGTGCTGATGAAGCTGGGCATCGAGTCGCAGGCCGAACGCGCCTACATCTTCAGCCTGACCGGCGGCAACCCGTTGTCGCTGCACCTCGCCGCCGAGCTGTCCCTGAAGGGCACGCTCGATCGCGGTGTGACGGCGCAGCTGAAGTACCGCGCCAAGCGGCTGCTGGGCGAGACGCTGGTGCAGGGCATGCTCTACGACCGCATCCTCTTCCACATCGAGGACGACGCCGTCAGGGCGCTGGCGCACCCGGGGCTGGCGCTGCGCTACCTCACGCCGGCGATCATCGACGAGGTCCTCGCCGGGCCGTGCCAGCTCGCCCTGCCGGCCGAACCGGCGCCGCGGCGGGACGCCGTGCTGCGGCTCTTCGAGGCCCTGCGCCGCCATGCGTCGCTGGTGGTGCCGGACGGCGTCGGCCTCCGCCACCGCGCCGACGTGCGGCGCGTCATGCTCGCCTCGCTCGACCACGACAAGCCGGCGCTCGTCCGGGAGATCGATCGTCTCGCCGTCGCCTTCCACGCGCGTCACGAGGCCGAGAACCCGCTGCTGTCGCGGGCCGAGGAAATCTACCATCGCCTGCGTCTGAACCAGCCGCGTCAGGACATCGACCCGCGTTGGCTGCCCGAGGTCGGCGAGCTGGTCGCCGATTCCCTCGGAGAGCTGTCGGTCCAATCGCAGCTCTACCTCATCGACCAGGGCGTGCGGTCGGATCTGGAGGGGGTCGCCGTGCCGTCGCTCGGCGATCTCGAGTGGGAGCGCTTGAGCGCGGCCAAGGTCCCCGACCTGCTCCGCTACGGCCTGATCCAGGAGGCCGAGACGGCCGTCGCCGAGCGGCCGTCACGATCGGCCGACTCGCCGCTCTGGCTGGCTGCGGCGCAGATCGCGTCCGCCCGGTTCGACTGGCCTGCCGCCGCGACGCACGCCGAAGCCGCCCAGCGCGCCGCCATGCGGACCAACGATCCGCGGCGCCTGGAAACCGCCCTGCTGGTCGGCGCGGTCGCCGCGATCAAGCTGGGCGACCTCGAGACCGCGCGGCGGAGCGTCGAACGCGCCGACGCCGTCATCGCCGCGACCATCCAGCGGCGGCCGGGGTCGAGCGGCGAGCCCGTCCTGGATCGGCGGCAGCTCTGGCCGCGCCTGCTGGCGTGGCTGTGCCAGCCCGCGGCGGGCTCGGAACCGCTGGCGACCGCTCGAGACGGTGTTCCGCACACTCGACGGCTGGCAGCTCCAGCGAGACCGCCGGCTCGCCGAGCTCGTGGAGGGGCTGCGCCGCCTGCCCGATCAGCCGCCGTCGCCGGAGCGGCTGGCGTCCCTCGACTTTCCGATCTTCGGGGTCAACGATGCCGTTGCTGACGACAACCGCGCGAGCTGAGCTCCACGCCGCCGCCATCCAGGCCAACCTGGCCAACCCCTTTTCGCGGCAGGCCCTCTTCGCCAACGTGCATCCCGCGTTCGTGGCGACGATTCCCTTCGCCCTCGCGCCCGGCGACCAGGTCATGAACGACCTGCGCTACCTGAGCGACGTGGAGAGCCTGCCCGACGGCTCGGTGCCGCTCCTGCTATGGTTGAACGCCGCGGCGGACAGCGCCTTCGGCCGGCCGCAAGCCAAGATCTTCCAGGCCCATCACGCCCACCTCGCCGCCTCGATCGCCTCGCCGCATCGCGTCGTCGCCGCGCAGCCGTTCGACGTCGGTGGCATGGAGATCACGATCGGCCGCAGCGACCTGCTGGCGATCGGGTTCCTGGCCGCGGGCGCGGCGGCCGCGTCGGCGGTGGCCAAGATCCTGGTGCCGCGGATCGTCGGCGGCGCCGCCGAGATGACGCTGGCCGGCAACCCGGCCGTCGGCACCGGCACCGCCTGGCTGATCGCCGAGCAGTACATCCTCACCAACCACCACGTGATCAACAACCGCGCGCCCGGGCTGATGGCGAGCGGACCCGACTTCGACGCGCAGGCGCTGGCCGCGACGGTGCAGTTCGACTTCGATCGCACCGACGCCGTCGGCGAGACGTTCGCTGTCGCGTCGTGCGACGTGTCGGATCTCGGGCTCGATTTCGCCCTGCTGAAGCTGGCGGCCGCGCCGAAGCGCAAGGCCCTGAAGGTGCTCGCGAAGCCGCTCGGCGTCCACCCGCAGAAGCCGATCGCGCTGAACGTCATCCAGCATCCCGACGGACGGCCGAAGCAGATCGCCGTGCGCAACAACCTGGCCCACGACACCACGGCGGACCTGCTTCGCTACTTCACCGACACCAACGAGGGCTCGTCGGGTTCCCCGGTCATGACCGACGACTGGACGGTCGTCGCCCTGCACCGCGGCTACCAGCCGGTCGCGAACGTCACCTTCCAGGGCGCGACGACGGCCTACGTGAACTACGGCACCCACCTGGCGCGGGTGCTCGACGGCGTCCAGGCCGCGCAGCCGGCGGCCTGGGCCGCCATCCAGGCCGCCCAGGGCCTGTGACGCGCCCGGCCACGGCGCGGGACGCGAACGCCGGCGTGGCCGGTGGGCTAGCCTGAAACGGTTATTGACCGGCTTCTCCGTTTTGGCGACGATCGACGGTCGAGCCTTCCGCGCGGCGACGCGATCGCCGCCACAGCTGACGCCCGACGCACCGTTACGATGACCGCGCAGAACGCCATCCGCCTCGCGATGACGGCCTTCACCGGCATCGTCCTGGCGTTGTCGGCGATCGGGATCCGCTGGACGTCGCAGCACCAGCCGCCGGCCTCGGCCGTGGCCAGCGCCAGCGTCCTCGCCATCTCGTCGGCCTTCGCCATCGTGGCGCTGGTGGTCATCTGGCGGGGCGGCCGGAAGTAGCCGGACGGCGGACGGACAGCGACGGAGAGGGATTGATGGCGCACGCAGCGGTCGGCACGTCCGGGTCGTTCATGGAGCGGCTCAATGGCGAATGGCACGAGGTCGCCATGCGGTCCTTCATGGTGGTCGTGCTCGGCCACTGGATGGAGCACTTCCTCCAGACCTTCCAGATCTACGTCCTCGGCTGGCCGGTGCCGCAGGCACGGGGCCTGATGGGCCTGGCCTTTCCGGCCCTGATCAGCTCCGAGATCCTGCACTACGGCTATGCCCTGGTGATGCTGGTGGCGCTGTGGGCGCTGCGGCCGGGCTTCACCGGCAAGCAGGAGCGCTGGTGGTGGACGCTGGCGCTCGGCATCCAGTTCATCCACCACATCGAGCACGCCATCCTGCAGACGCAGGTGCTGGTGGGCGCCAACCTCTTCGGCCGGCCGGTGCCGATCAGCATCGCGCAGCTGTGGGTGCCGCGCGTCGAGCTGCACCTGTTCTACAACACGATCGTCTTCGTCCCGATGGTCGTCGCCATGTACTACCACCTGTTTCCGCCAGAAACCGATACAGTGCGGCCGCAATGCTCGTGCGCGTGGCACAGCCGCAGCGTCGTCTCTCCCGTCTAGCCGCCCTCGGCGCCGCCCTGCTGCTGGCGGGGCCGCTGGCCGGCGCCTGCCGGCGCGCCCCGGTGGCCTCGGACACGGCCGGCGCGGTGACGATCGCGGCCCGGCTGCAGTCGATCCAGCCGACGGTGGGGCCGGCGGTCCTCACCGTCACGCTGAACGGCGGCACGGTCGAGACGCTCGGCCAGGTGACCGTCCAGGTCGTCGGCCACATGGCGCATCCCGGCATGACGCCGGTCGTGGCCACCGTGACGCGGCGCGGGCCCGACACCTTCGAAGCGGCGCTCGACCTGGACATGCCGGGCGACTGGGTGCTGGTGACCACGGTCCGGTTCCCCGACGGCCGGCGGATCGAGTCGCAGCTCCAGGTCCGCGTGCAGCCGCGCCAGCCCTGACGCCTGGGCCGCCGTCCGATGTCCGACCTCCTGACCTGGCCCGTCGTCGGCGCGGCGCTGCGGTGGCGGCACCTGCGGACCGCGACGCGCACGGTGCTGCTGATCGTCGCCGCGGCGCTGGTCGCGCACGGCCTGTTCGGCCCGCCGTTCGCGCCGACCAACCTCGCCACGGTCGGCACCTGGATCCACTACCGCGGGCTGCTGATCGGCGTGCTGCTGGTCGCCGGCAACGCCTTCTGCCACGCCTGCCCGATGATCCTGGCGCGCGATCTGACGCGCCGCGTCCATGCCCCGCGGCTGCGCTGGCCCGGCCGGCTCCATGGCAAGTGGCTGGCCCTGCCGCTCTTCGCGCTGGTGCTCTTCGCCTACGAGGCCTTCGACCTGTGGGCGCTGCCGGCGGCGACCGCCTGGCTGATCGTCGGCTACTTCGCCGGCGCCATCGTCGTCGACACGCTGTTCACCGGCGCGGCCTTCTGCAAGCACGTCTGCCCGGTCGGGCAGTTCAACTTCGTCGCCTCGACGCTGTCGCCGCTCGAGATCCGCGCCCGTGACGGCGGCGTCTGCGCGGCCTGCCGGACCGTCGACTGCCTCAAGGGCCGGCGGGCGCCCGAGGCCCCGGCGATCGTCCTGCAGCGCGGGTGCGAGCTGCACCTGTTCGTGCCGACCAAGACCGGCAACCTCGAATGCACCTTCTGCCTGGACTGCGTCCAGGCCTGTCCGCACGACAACGTGGCGCTGGCGACCCGCGTCCCCGGCGACGAGCTGGCCGACGACCGGCGGCGGTCGGTGATCGGCCGCCTCTCGCGCCGCCCGGATGTCGCCGCGCTGGCCCTGCTCTTCACGTTCGGCGGGCTGATCAACGCCTTCGCGATGACCGCGCCGATCGCCACCGTCGAGCGCTGGCTGGCGAGCGGCCTCGGCGTCACGTCCGAGGGACCGGTGCTGGCGGCGCTGTTCGTCGCCGGCCTGGTGATCGCGCCGCTCGTGCTGTGCGCGGCCGCGGGCTACGTCACGCACCTGGTCGGCGGGGCGCGGGCGACAGCCACGCCGCTCACGACCATCGCCACCAGCTACGCCTACGCGCTGGTGCCGATCGGCGCCAGCGTCTGGCTGGCCCACTACGGCTTCCACTTCCTCACCGGCCTCGGCACGATCGTCCCGGTGGCGCAGAGCGCGGCGATCGACGCCGCCGGCTGGGCGATCCTCGGCGAGCCGGCCTGGACCTGGCTGGGCGTGCGGCCGGGGCTGGTGCCGCCGCTGCAGATCGGCGCGGTGATCCTGGGCGGCATCGGCACGACGTCGCTCATCCAGCGCATCTCGGAGCGCGACTACCGCGGGCACGCGGCCGAGGCCGGCGCGCCGTGGATCGTGATCGCCGTCGGCCTGACCGCGCTGGCGCTGTGGATCCTGCTGCAGCCGATGGACATGCGCGGCACGGGGTTCCTGTCGTGAAGCGTCGCACGACTCCGGAGTGCCGACGATCGACTTCCGGAGTCGTTCTGGACGTTGCGGCGGCGCCTGACTCCGGAGTCGGTGGGCCTGCTGCTCCTGCTCGCCGCACCGGCCGGGGCGCACAGCGGCCCGCCCTTCCCGATCCTCCAGAACCACGTCGCCGGCGGCTACGAGGTCGCGATCTGGACCGACCCGGACGCGACCGACGACGCCACGGCCGGCGGACAGTTCTGGGTGATGCTGCAGGCGCGTGGTGACGGTACCGCGGTACCGGCGGGAACGCGCGTGCGGGTGAGCGTCCGGGCCACGGATCGCCCCGGGCCGGAGGTGACGGCCACGGCCGCGCCGGTCGAACGGCGCGCTGTCGAACCAGTTCGCCGCCGTCCGCATGGATCACGAAGGCCCGTTCGCCGTGCGGGTGGCGATCGACGGGCCGCTCGGCCCGGCCGAGGTCACCAGCGCCGTCGACGCGACCTACGACCTGCGGCCGGCCCCGGTGCTGTTCGTGGTCTACCTGCTGCCGTTCCTGGTGCTGGGCTTCTTCTGGGTGAAGGTTTTACGGCGTAGGCGCGCGCTCACACGCGCGCCCCGATAACTCGCAACTTCCCACCTCTAACGCCCAAAGGTTGGGAAGTGGGAACGTCGCGAACCGCGATCCTCGCTACTTGGCGAGGATCTTCTTCTGGTTCGCCAGAATGCTCTTCTGGTTGCTCTCGATCTTCTTCTGATTCGCCAGCACCTTGTCCAGTTTGCCCTGGTTGGCGAGCAGCTTCTGCTGGTTCTTCAGGATCTGCTTCTGGTTGGCGATGACATCGGCTTCGGCCATGGACGGCTCCTTGTGTCTGCGTTCAGTGCGACGGCGCAGGTGCGGCAGCCGGCAGGGCCTGGCGCGACGCGGCGCGGGTGAGGGCGATCTCGATCAGGTTGGCGATCGGCCCGACGATGAAGAGCGCGTAGTACGGCGCGTGCACGAACTGCATCAGGCGCAGCACCGCCTCCATGGCCGCCACGCAGAAGGCGACCAGGCACTGCGCGCGCGTGCCGTGCACGGTCGTCTTCGGGTCGGTGATCATGAAGAAGATGAACAGCTGATACATCGGACCGGTCAGCGGCGCGGCCTCGGCCAGGAACGGATGGCCGGTGACGAGGTGCCGGACGCCGGCGAAGAGCAGGAACGACGCGACGTAGGTCAGCGTGATGTGGAAGCGGCCGAGCGAGTGGATGATGATCGCGCCGAAGGCCCAGACCACCACCATCGGCAGCAGGTTGTTGCCCCACTGCACGCTCAGGCTGGCCACGGTGTCCGACGCCAGCACCAGCATCGCCACGATGCCGAAGTTCGACGGGTTCCAGATGTGGCGGCCGTCGACCCGCAGCACGTACTTGGAGACGATGGAGATCGCCGCGCACAGCGCGTAGGGCCAGATCTCCGGCGACCGCAGCAGCATGCCGATGCTGATGCCGGAGATGTAGGCGCTGGCCAGGTGCGGCCACTTGCCGACGATCATCCGGCCGAGCAGCATCTCGACGGCGATCGAGGTGGCGATGGCCAGGAAGGTGCGGCCCCAGCTCTCGAGGAAGCCGAACGAGAGCTGGCCGACGATGAGGACCATCGTCACCAGGATCGGGGCGAGATAGCGCTTGTCGAACGATTTCGGTAGCAGCGCCGGCATCACGGCTCCTTGATGGCGTGCACGCGGCCCGTCGCCGGGGCCGCGATCTCGGTGATTTTACCGGAAGGCCAGCGGATGGTGACCTTCTCGACCGTCGGGGTGGCGCCGAGGCCGAAGTGCAGGCGCCGCTGGTTCTGGGCGCAGAAGCCCGACCCGCCCGACACCTCCTGCACCTGCTGCTGGCCGTTGAAGTGCAGCGTCGCCCGGGCGCCGATGGCGCTGCGGTTCGAGCAGGTCCGGGCCGGCTCGCTGTCCGAGGCGCAGCGGCCGGTCAGGTCGAAGGCGATCCAGTCGCGGCCGGGCGCGACGTCGTTCTTGTAGAAGACCAGCGGGCCGCGCTGGTTGGCGACCACCGCGTCGAGCACGCCGCGGTTGCCGAAGTCGCCGAGCGCGATCGACCGGCCGTCGTGCCGATCGGTGACGCCGACCATCGGCGCGACGTCCGTGAAGTGCCCGGCGCCGTCGCTCAGCCACACCTTCTTGGCCTGGTAGCCGGCCAGGCTGCGCGCCGCCCATCGGCGGCCAGTTCTTGGCGTCCGAGATGACGATCTCGTGGCCGCCGGCGATCTTCGAGTAGTCGTACCAGTAGCTGTCGGTCTTCGAGGCCGAGACGTAGCCGTTGACCAGGTAGAGATCGAGGAAGCCGTCGTTGTTCAGGTCGCCGAACTGGGCGCCGAAGCTCCAGCCGCCGAGGTCGACGCCCATGCTGCGGGCCAGGTTCTCGTACTTCGGCGTCGCGCCGCCCTCGGACGGCACCCACAGGTTGTTGCCCTGGATCAGGATGCCTTCCTCGGAGATGTTCGACTGACGTAGATGGCGAACGTGCCCTGGTTGAGAACGTCGCCGACCGACGCGTTCATGCCGCTCTTCGGCGCGTAGCCGACGCCGCTCTCCTTGCCGACCTCGCGGAAGGTGCCGTTGTCGTTGACGAACAGCTCGGAGACGCCGTAGTCGTTGGCGATGAACAAATCCGGGTAGCCGGTGCCGCGCAGGTCGGCGGCGACGGCGGCCAGCGCCCAGCGGTTCGACGTCAGGCCGACCTTGGCACTGACCTCCTCGAACCGGCCGCCGCCGAGATTGCGGTAGAGATACTTGCGGCCGCCGTTGTTGGCGTACTCGAAGCTCTCCGGCATCATCTTCGTCGAGGCCAGGTTCCAGAGGTTGACCTGCTCGGAGAAGTAGCCGCCGAGAAAGAGGTCGAGCCGGCCGTCGCGGTCGTAGTCGAACCAGACCGCGGCGTTGATGTTGGCCCACGCGCGGCAGGCCGGCCGTCTCGCCGATCGCCGTGAACGCCTGGCCGGCGTCGTTGTGGAACAACTCCGGCCGGCCCCACTTGTAGACGATCACGTCCTCGAAGCCGTCGTTGTCGTAGTCGCCCCAGACGCTGCCCATCGAGACGCCGGTGCCGGGCTCGTTCAACGCGGCCAGGCCGACGCGCTCGGCGATGTCCTCGAAGGTGCCGTCGCCCTTGTTGCGAAACAGCCGGTTCTTCGACCCTTCCTTGCTGTTGGTGACGTAGAGATCGGCATGCCCGTCGGCGTCGACGTCGACGATGGCCAGGCCGGCGCCCATCGACGCCACCTGCGGCATGATGTGCGCGAGCTTCGGGTCGAGGGTCGGACCTTCGTGCGTGAAGGCGAGGCCGGCCGCCTGCGCCGACTCGGTGAAGGCGAAGCCGTAGCGCCCCTTCGCGTCGGCGACCGCCCCGGCCGCGGACGGCGCGTGCACGATCGCGCGGCGGTAGTTGCGGATGACGAGCGGCGTGGCGAGCAGCGCCAGCAGCAGCACGCCGAGCATCAGTCGCGAATACGATCTCATGCGTCCAGTCGATCTCGGGGTGGTCGATCGGGTGTCGACGTGTCCGGCGCTCCGCAGCGCGCGCACCAGGCGGTCGGGCGCGACGTAGCGGGTGTGGTACGTCTCGAAGTCGGCACGGTGCTGCTGGTAGACGGGATCGTCCTCCAGCGTCCGCGGCGGCGTCGTGTAGCGGCCGCTGGCGTGCGTCGGCAGCGGCAGCACGGTGCGCGAGAACGTGGTGTTGAAGTCACCGTCCTTCACCCATCCGTCGCCGGCCAGGATGAAGTCGCGCACCATCCCGGCCGCCGGCGCCGGCGCCTCGCCGATGCGCAAGGCGATCTCGTCGCCGGCGTTCATGATCACGTAGCGATCGTCGACGCCGGCGAGCAGCTCGCGCACGTCGCCGAAGCGCGTGTGATAGCCCTCGAGATCGCGCCAGCGCGGCGCGGTGCCGGCGATCGCGTAGCGCGGACGCTCCGGCGAGCCCGGCGCCGTCTGGCTGACCTCGTTGTAGCCGCGGTACCGCAGATCCGCCGACAGCGTCGGCAGCGCCTTCGGCTCGACGCGGACATCGGGACGGCCGACCGCCCACCCGATCCGATCCCAGAAGATCTCGAGATTGGTGCTGAGGCGCAGCCGGCGCGGCCCGGTGCTGGTCGCGGGGAACGCGCCGGCGAGATCGAGCAGCACCGTCTTGTCCTTGCCGGACGGGAAGCCGAGGCCGGCGCGCACCGGGCGGAACGGCCCGTCGCCGACCGCGGCCTCGAGCGCGAGGCCCTGCGGCGGCGCCGTGCTTGCCCTGCCCCATCGCGACGTTGACCGAGCTGTCGGTCGGATGGACCCAGCCGCGCGCGATCAGCCACAGCGGACCGCTCCGCGGCGCCGTCTCCGGCAGCGTCAGCTCGATCGCGTGCGGGCGCGTCACACCCTGCCAGGCGCCGCGGCCGGCGAAGTCGGCGTGGCGATCGTCCTGCGTCGCGACCAGCGCCGTGACGTCCTGTCCGCGATCGTCGCGCGCCGCGGCGAGCGGCTGCACCGGCCCGGTGACGATCGGCACCAGCGTCGGCGTCGGCACGGCGAAGCGCTCGTCGACCCACACCTCGGTGCCGGCCGGATGATCGACGGCCATCAGCGAGACGAGGTCGAAGAAGTGGGTCTCCCACAGCTCGGCGGTGATCCGCAGATCGTAGGCGCCGTCGCGCGCCGCGAGCTGATCGCCGCGCACCTTGACCCAGTCCTCGGTGGTCAGCACGTCGGCGGTGTCCTGGGCGTTGATGCGCAGCCCGAGCGGCGAGCGCCAGATCAGGTCGGTCACGAACGCCATCTCGCGGCCGTTCCAGGCGAACAGCCACGGGCACGATCCCTTGAGCCGCTGGCTGGCCGCGACGGTCGTCTTCGCCGGCCGATCGAACTCGGACTGCAGCACGCCGTTCGGCCACTCGATGCGGATCACCTCGGCGGCCGACGCCGTGCCCAGGCCGACGTGCACGATCGGCGCGTCGATCGGCACGCGCTGCAGGTGCAGGCCGGTGCGCACCTCGATCGATCCGCCGATGCCGAACGAGTTGATGCGCTGATCGCCGGTCGCGGTCGCCGCCTTCGGCCGCACGATCTGCCAGCCGTAGTCGCGGGTGCCCTTGCCGTTCAGGACGACCGGCTGGCCGCCGGCGAGCGCGATCAGCTCGAGCCGGCCGTCGCCGTCGAGATCGGCGACGGCGCGGACGTCGGCGCCGATCGGGCGCGTCGAGCCGCTGCGAACCGCTCCGGCGCCGTTGCCGAGGAACACCGTCGACGCCATCGCCCGGCGGCGCGATCAGATCGACCGCGCCGTTGTTGTCGAGATCGCCGGCGACGAGCGACGCGATGCGGCCGAGCGGCGATCGGCCGGTCGCGCGTGATCGACGGCGCCAGCGTCGATGCGACGCCAGGTGCCCGGCGCGTCGCGAGACCACCGTCGATCGCGCCATCGATGGTCGAGCGTCGCCAAGATCGAACGTCGTGTCGCCCGTTCAGCCTCGACGGCGGCGATGGCCGCGATCGCCTGCGCCGCCGGCAGCGGCTCGCGCCGGAACGCGCCGCCGCGCAGGTTCAGGTGGACGTGGACCGCGCCCCGCGCTCGTCGAGGAACGCGGCATCGGGCACGCCTTCGCCGTCGAGGTCGGCCCAGGCGAAGCCGCGCACGCTCGAGCACGCCCGGCGAAGGGCGTCTGCGCGGCGAAGGTCCCGTCGCCGTTGTTGCGCAGCACCAGCGGCGCGCCGCTCGACCGGCGCGAGCACGACGTCGAGATCGCCGTCGGTGTCGGCGTCGGCGGCCCACACGGCGACGGCCGGCGCACCGGTGATCGTCGCCGGCAGCCCCGTCTCGCGCGTCACGTTGGTGAAGCTGCCGTCCGCGCCCTGCCGCAGGAACGCGACGCCGGTCGGCGAGGCCACGACCAGGTCGGTGCGGAAGTCGTAGTTCAGGTCGGCGGCGAGCACCGCGTCGCCGCCGGGCGCGACCGCCATCGGCCGAGCGCGGTGACGGCGCGCCCATCGATGTAGAGGCCGGCCTTGCCGCCGGCGATCACGCACCGGTTCGCGCGTCGGGCCGGCGACGAAGCGCGCCGACCCAGGTCATGTCCGGCCGCCGGCGTGACCTTCGGCGGGCTCGAGAACGTCAGCCCGGTGTCGGGCGCGGCGGCTCCCGGCTTCGGGTTCGGCAGGACCAGGAACTGCTCGATCGGCTCGCCGACCGCGTCGAGCGGCGTCGAGATCTGCGCCAGCGCCCGTCGATACTCCGGCTCGCGCACCAGGACGTTCTTCAGGAACAGGACGCGCGTCGCCGCCGCGCGCGGGCTGGTGGCCGCGGCCTGGCGCAACGTCTCCAGCTGCGCCTGCGCCGCGGCCGGCCACGACGCCGCCAGCGGCGCGAGTGCCGTCGAGCCCCTTGGTCACCGCGGCGGCGTCGCCGCGCTTGGCGGCGAGGCGCAGCGCATCGAGGCGCGCCGGCAGGTTGTCGCTGGTCGCGAGCAGCGTCTCGAGGATCCGCTGCGCCTCGGCGTCGCTCTCGGGCGTGCCCTGCCGCTCGACTTCCTGCGCCAGCGCGTAGGCCGCCTTGATGTCGCCCGGCTCGAGCTCCACGGCGCGGCGCCAGTGCCGGACCGACTCCGCGGAGTTGCCGGCGCGGCTCTCGGCGATCGCCAGCAGCCGCTCGATGGCACCGCTCTGCGGCGCCAGCTCCGCGGCCTTGATCAGCCGCTCCTTGGCCGGCGCGTTCTCCTGCTGCCGCAGCAGCAGCAGACCCAGGTTGGCCCAGCCGGCCGGCTCCTGCGGCACCAGCGCGATCACCCGATCGAGCTTCTGCCGGGCCAGCGGCTCCTGGCTGGTTTCGAGCGCGGCCAGCGCGGTGTGGAACGCCGTCACCGCCTCGCGATACGTGGCCTCCGGGACCTCGGCCGGCTGACGGCACGAGGCACAGGACGACACGGCGACGGACGCCGCGAGCGCCAGGCCGACGGCAAGGGGACGGAGCTTCGGCACGAACATCCCAAGGGTACTCAACATCTGCGGTCCGGCGCGGTCGCCCGCAGCCCAGCCGCCTACTCGAATCGGCCTACATCATCCAATACATTTGCACTAGCTCGCCGCCGTGGCTCTCTTCCCGAAAGCCGCTGCGCGCCAGGAGCGCCCCGATCTCGCGCGGGGTCGCGCCCAGCTTGGGCGCGCCGGCGATCAGGTCCGCCGCCAGCGCCGGATACCAGCCGTGCCGCCCGGCGTCGCGCAGCCCGGCGATGTCGAACGGTTCGATGGCCTCCTCGATGTCGGCGAAGAGCCGGCGGCGGGCGGCCCGCGGATCCCCGGAGGCGTCGGGCATGGTCAGCACCGCGTCGACACAGCGCTGCATCGCCGGCCCGAAGCGGCGATCGGCGTGCAGCAGGAAGCCGGCCGCCCGTTCCGGGTGCCCGAGCCGGCGCACCGCTTCCGTGTAGCTGGCGGCGGCGAAGTACAGCAAGGTCAGTTTCCTGAACACCTCGAAGTCGGCCATCGACGCATAGAGCGCGGCGACGAGCTGCTCGGTCGCGTCGAGCTCGGCCTGCGTGTGGTGGGCGTAGTCGGCCAGATCCGGCGCGGGCCAGGCGCGCGCCAGCGCCTCGGTCAGGCGCTGGATGCCGAGCATCGTCAGCGCGAACCCGGTCGAGAGCAGCGGATCGATCACGCCGGCGGCAGACGGCAGCAGCGCCCAGTTCGGCCCGACGACCCGCGTCACGCGCGACGCGAGCCGCGGCGCGTGGATCAGCGGGAAGATCGGCTGCGCGGTCGCGAACTGCGCGGCGACCGAGGGCAGCCGCTCGAGGAGCCGCGCCCACGCCGGCCCGCCCTCGGAGAGCCGCAGGTTGGCGGCGAGCCGATCGGTGACCGCGGCGCCCGCGCTGGTGAGGCCGTTGGCGAAGCGCAGGATCCAGATCCAGCCGCCGGGAAAGACGTGGTGCACGGCCGCGTCGTCGATCGGATACGGCGGCGTCGCGTCCGGCGGATGCAGCGGTGTCCCAGCGCTGGACGCCGGCGAAATGGCTGTAGATCCCCTGCGTCCCCGGCAGCCACCGCGTCGACGGTTGCGCGAGCCCGAGCGCGTGGGCCAGAAAGCCACGCGGCCCGCTGGCATCGATCAGAAACCGGGCGCGCACGTCGACGGCCTCGTCGCGCCGCTCCCCTTCCAGCACGACGCCGGCGCCCTCGAAGCGCACCTGCGACAGCACCAGCTCGTCGACGTAGCGCGCGCCCTCACGCTCGGCTTCCCGCACCAGCCAGTGATCGAAGTCGGGGCGGTACCAGTGCGTGTCGGAGATCGCGTCGTTCGGGCTGGCCGCGACCAGCAGCTGACGCGCGTGCGCCGGCGTGTCCTCGAAGGGGCGATCGAGATCGTGGCGGAAGAAGGTGAACCCGCGCTTGAGCCCGCAGGTCACGTCGGGGTACGTCGCGCGCCAGGTCCCCCACTTGGAGAACGGCCGCAGGCGCGGCAGGTCCCAGCGGTCGGCGAGCTCCTCGAGCACCAGGTTGGTGATCGGCGTGGTCGACTCGCCGATGGCGAAGCGCGGATGCCGGCCGCGTTCGAGCAGCGCGACGGACCGGCCCTGCCGGCGCAGGATCAGGGCGGTCAGCGCGCCGGCGAATCCCGATCCGACGATCGCGACGTCGGCGTCGATGGTGTGCCGCGGGATCAGGGGCATGCGGCAGCGGCGCCACACGCGGCGCAGGTGACGGGCTCCGACGATGCGCTGCTCGAGGTTCTGGCGCAGCAGCCGGGCGCGCCGCGCGGTCCAGGCAGGCGGCGCACGTCGCGAGCGCGTCGAGGTCCCAGAGATCGGCCAGATTCGAGCCGGGCCGCGGCCTCGCGCGCTGCGGCAGATTCTGCACTCCGCAAGGTCCCGGCTCTGAGCCCGGCTCCGAGCCCGGCTCAGAGCCAGGGCTGCGGCCGTTTCAAGTTCTGCCAACGATCGGCGGGACGAACGCGCCCTGCGCCGCCAGCGCCGGCATCGCGCCGCTGTCGCCGCGGGTGGGGATCAGCGAGATCACGGACGCCCCGGCGTCGATCGCGATGTCGATCGATCGCAGGAGCCATGCGGTCCGCTCGTCGCGCGGGACGAACGGCGGGTGCACGAGCAGGAACACGCGCAGGCCGATGCCGTGCGCGCGCGAGCGCGGCCGCCGCGGCCGCGAAATCGTCGACCGTGCAGCCCTTGTTCAGGCGCGCCAGCGCGTCCGGGTGCGCGGTCTCGAGCCCCATCGCGACCTCGAGCGCCGGTCCGTCGCCGCGGCCGTCGCCGCGCGCCGATGCCAGCAGATCGCGGAAGCGCCAGGTGCGGTCGCCGATCAGCCGCGGATGCGATTCCACCGTGACGCGCGCCGCGTCCGGCGACCGCGCGCGCGATCGCCGGATCGTCGGCCGGCGGCACCGCCCGGGGATCGAAGAAGCTGCCCGCGTTGTACAGCTTGAGAGATCTGCGTACGTTTCCCGTCAGCTCCGAGCCGGGCTCAGAGCTGAGCTCAGAGCCCGTCGCAGCCCAGACGGATCTGGTGGGGGATCGCGCCGGGCGGCGTATCGGCCTCGAGTCGTGTCGCGCCACAGGTCGCACATCACGCAGCGCCACGGGCACTCGCGGCCGGTGAGGAACAGCGTGGTGACGTCGATGACGCCGCCGTCGCCGTCAGGCTCGGGATCGACGACGACCCGGGGCGGCGCCCACGGATCGACGGCGCGACGCGGGCCGCGCCGCGCCAGCACGAAGCGATCGCGCGCCGCCCGTCCGACCGGGTAGACGGCGGTCGCGCTCACCGCGTCACACACCGTAGAGGCCGAGGAAGCCGCGCCGGTAGGCCGCCTCGCCTGCCCGCGGACCGAGCTGCGCGCGCAGCGCCCCGGCGTCGATGGCGCCGTGCTGGAAGCGCCGCTTCGGGAACGCCGGCATCGCGAAGCCGGTGATCGCCCGCACGCCGCGCCCGACGATCTCGCCCTTCAGCGCATACAGCGTCGGCACGTCGTAGCTGGTCAGCGCTGCGAACGGGATGCCCTCGGCCACCTCGAGGACGCCCGGCTGCGCCAGCGGGCTGAAGCCGTCGAAGCCGTAGCGCCGCGCCGGCGCGTAGGTGCGGACGTAGCTGCGCGACAGGCCGCCGCTGTAGGTCAGCGAGTGCTTGATGCGGCCGACGCCCCAGCCCTCCTGGTACAGCATCAGGTTGTCGACCACGCTGCGGATCGTGAGCTCGGGGTTCTCCTCGATCGGGTAGTCCTTGAGGTTCTCGTCGCCGCCGTCGCCGTCGACGAGGTGCCGCCACTCCGGATAGCGCGCGCGGATGCCGCGCAGCAGCTGCAGCCCGACGCTGGCGCACTCGACGTCGAGCGGCTTGTAGTCCTCGATCACCGCCACGGTCTCCGCGGCGTCGAGCCCGGCCGGCGTCGCCGGGAATCGACTCCAGGAACAGCTCGAGGCCGACGGCCTGCAGGAACGCGCGCGCCTGCGCGACATCGGGCCCGCCGGCGTCGAGCACGAACGCCTTGAGCCGCGACGGCGACAGGCCCAGCCCGATCATCGCGTGGTAGACGAGCAGGAACACCGAGCCGCTGTCGACGCCGCCGGAGAAGCAGACGCCGATCGGCGCGCCCGGCGTCTCGCGCTCGACGTGCTTCAGCCACTTGTGCGACTTCGAGCGACGCGGCGCCGACGTAGCGGCGCCCGATCTCGTCGAGGTCGGCGGGCAGCGCGTCGCGCTCGGGCGTGAAGAAGCGCGTGTAGATCGGGTCGGGATCCGGGCAGCCGACCAGCTGGATCTCGACGACGTGGTGCGCCGGCACCATCCGCGTGTAGCTCGGATGGAACTGCCCGGCCAGGCCCTCGGCGTCGAGCGCGCGGTGCAGCGTGTCGATGCGATCGGCGACGAACAGCGCCGGCCCTTCCTGGCGCTTGGCGAGGAAGTAGCGCATCGGCCGGTCGAGCGAGCGCGCCATCCGGATGGTGATGCCGTCCTTGGCGACGATGGCGAACGAGCCGTCGATGGCCCGGACCGCGGCCGGATCGCCCGACAGCACGCGCCGCCGCGCCTCGTCCAGATCGATGTCGTGCAGCCGGTTGAGCGACGGATCGAGCAGGTCGACCAGCCGCTCGACGTAGCGGTGCGTGTGCATCGGCGGCATCTTAACAGCCACGCCTGGACCGAGGCCCCGAATCCGGCCATCATCCTGTAGGAGAAACCCGTGTCGGACTCATTGTTGACTCGGCGCGAGGCCATCGCCGCCCTCGCCTGCAGCACGACCTTGCCCCTGATGACGGCGTGCAACCGGGAGCCGGCGTCGTCGCCGTCATCGCCGGCGGCGCCGGCCAGCCCGGACGCCGCCGCCCGCGCGCTGCTGGATCAGATCGGGGACGGCCTGCTCCGGCTGGCCCCGGAAACGGCCACGTCGCTCGGGCTCGACGTCAACGCCAGGCAGGGGCTCCGGGCCCAGCTCGTCGGATCGGTCGGCTGAGGGGCAGCAGCAGATCGCCAGCCTGCTGCGGCGCGATCTGGATCGGGCGAACGCGGTGGACGCCGCGCGCCTGCCGCACGCCACCCGCACCAGCCTCGAGGTCGTGCGCAGCGCCTACGCCACCGCGCTCGAGGGCTTCGCGATGCCCTACGGCGACGTGCCCGTCGGCGGCTGGCGCATCACCCCGTATGTCGTCATCCAGAACGTCGGCGCCTACCTCGACGTGCCGCGGTTCCTCGATGCCGACCACCGCATCGAAACGGCCTCGGACGCGGAAGCGTACCTGACCCGGCTCCAGTCCTTCGCCAGGCAGGCGGACGGCGAGCTGGGCCGCATCACGGCGGCGCGCGGCCAGGGCCTGGTGCCGCCGGCGTTCCTGCTCGACAAGGCGCTGGCGCAGCTCACGCTCTCGATCGCGGGGGCGCGCGAGGGCGGCGCGCTCGTCGAGTCCATCGAGCGTCGGACGAAGGCCAAGTCCATCCCGGGCACGTGGGTGGACCGGCCCGCGCCATCGCGGCCAAGGAGATCGCGCCGGCGCTCGAGCGGCAGCTGGCGGAACTGCGCGAGCAGCGCGCGATCGCGACGGGCGACCCCGGGATGTGGGCCCGGCCGCAGGGCGAGGCCTACTACCGCTGGGCGCTGCAGGCCTCGACGACGACCACCATGTCGCCGGACGAGATCCACGAGATGGGCCGGCGCGAGCTCGAGGATCTGCACGCGCGGATGGACACGATCCTGAAGACCGTCGGCTACGCCACGGGCACCGTCGGCGCGCGCATGCAGGCTCTGGCCAAGGACAAGCGCTACCAGTTCCCCGAGGGTGATCCCGGCCGCGCGCAGATCATGGCCTTCATCGAGGAACGCCTGCAGTGGATCCGCGCGCAGATGCCGAAGGCCTTCAACACCGTCGTCAATCCCAACATGGAAGTGAAGCGCCTGCCGCCGGAGGAAGAGCCGGGCGCGCCCGGGGCCTACGGGGGCGCCGGCTCCATCGACGGCGCCATTCCCGGCCGCTTCTGGATCAACCTGCGGACGACCGACCTGCACAGCAAGTACAGCCTGGCCGACCTCACCTTCCACGAAGCGATCCCCGGCCACATCTGGCAGGGTGAATACACCCACCAGATGCCGCTGATCCGGCAGATGCTGGCCTTCAACGCCTACTCGGAAGGATGGGCGCTCTACGCCGAGCAGCTGGCCGACGAGCTCGGCGCGTTCGACACGCGAGCCGGTCGGACGCCTCGGCTATCTGCAGTCGCTCGCCTTCCGCGCCTGCCGTCTGGTCGTCGACACGGGCCTGCACGCCAAGCGCTGGACGCGCGCGCAGGCCGTCCAGTACTTCGTCGACGTGAACGGATCGAACCCGCTCGAAGTGGCCAGCGAAGTCGATCGCTACTGCTCGTGGCCCGGGCAGGCGTGCGGCTACAAGGTCGGGCCACACCGAGATCAACCGCCAGCGCGACACGGCGAAGACGGCGCTCGGCCCGGCGTTCGCCGGCAAGGCGTTCAACGACACGGTGGTGCTCGGCGGGAACGTCCCGCTCGACGTCCTGGCCAAGAACGTCGACGAGTACGTCCGGAGCGCGAAGCCCGCCTGAGCCGGGATTCGGCCGAGTCTGCGGCGCCGCGCGAACAGGGATAATGGCGGGATGGAGTATCGACAGCTCGGCAACTCGGGACTGCGCGTCCCGGTCCTGACGTTCGGCACCGGCACGTTCGGCGGCCAGACGGACTTCTTCAAACCGTGGGGCGCCAGCGACGTCACGGAAGCGACGCGCCTCGTCGACGTGTGCCTGGACGCCGGCCTGACGATGTTCGACAGCGCCGACATCTACTCGCAGGGGCAATCGGAAGAGATTCTCGGGCGAGCGATCGCCGGCCGCCGCGATCGCGTGCTGATCTCGACCAAAGGCACCTTCCGCAGCGGTGACGGGCCGAACGACGTCGGTTCGTCGCGCTTCCACCTCACCGCAGGCCGTCGACGCCAGCCTGAAGCGGCTCGGCACCGACTACATCGACCTCTACCAGCTGCACGGCTTCGACGCGCAGACGCCGGTCGGCGAGGCGCTGCGCGCCCTCGACGATCTGGTCCGCGCCGGCAAGATCCGCTACATCGGCGCCTCGAACTTCTCCGGCTGGCACCTGATGAAGTCGCTGGCCTACGCCGACCAGCTACGGCCTGACCCGCTACGTGGCGCACCAGGCCTACTACTCGCTCGCCGGTCGCGACTACGAGTGGGAGCTGATGCCGCTCGGGCTCGACCAGGGCGTCGGCGCGGTGGTGTGGAGTCCGCTCGGCTGGGCCCGCCTCACCGGCAAGATCCGGCGCGGCGCGCCGGCGCCGGACGTCTCGCGCCTGCGCGACAAGACCAACGCCGACGCCGCGCCGCCGCTGTCGGAGGAGTACCTGTTCACGGTGGTCGATGCGATCGACGAGGTGGCCAAGGAGACCGGCAAGACGGTGCCGCAGATCGCGCTGAACTGGCTGCTGCAGCGGCCGACCGTGGCGACGATCATCGTCGGCGCGCGCAACGAGGCCCAGTTGACGCAGAACCTCGGCGCGATTGGCTGGAGCCTGACGCCGGACCAGGTCGCCCGCCTCGATGCGGCCAGCGTGACGCCGCTGGCGTATCCCTACTGGCACCAGCGCGGCTTCGCCGAGCGCAATCCGCCGCCCGTCTGACCGGCGGTACGACAGACGCTCCGGATTTCCGACACCTCGCGTCACCGGGCCGACCCACGCTGACACACGGCGTCACACCCCAGCAGGCGGCACCCGCCTTGCTGGTGGTGTGGACGTCCGATGCGTGCTTCGACGATTTCCGTCAAGAACTCAGCCCGCCCCGCCCTTCGGGTCTCGACCGTGCTCGAGGGGCTGTCGCACGCATTGGACCTGACCGAGGGGCATCCCCGCGGTCATGCCACCCGGACGGCCTTGATTGGCCTGCGTCTCGGGCGCGCCCTGCACCTAGCCCCCGGGTTGCAGGCCGAGCTCCTCTACGCACTGCTGCTCAAGGACGCCGGGTGTTCGGCCAACGCCTCGCTGGTCTGCGACCTCTTCGGCGGCTGCGACCACGAGGTGAAGCGGGCGGTATGGCTGCGCGACTGGCGCCGCGTGCCCGAGCAGATCGCGCACGCGATGACCTACATCGGCCGCGGCGGCTCGCTGGTGGCGCGGATGCGGCAGTTCGGCAAGTTCGCCGTTCGCGGCGCCCAGGGCAGCGGGACCGAGATCTTCGCCGTGCGCTGCGAGCGCGGCGCCAAGATCGCCCGCATGATCGGCCTGTCCGAGAACGTCGTCGAGGCGATTCGGGCGATGGACGAGCACTGGGACGGCGGCGGCTACCCCTACAAGCTGCGCGGCGATGCGGCGCCGCTGCTGGCCCGGATCATCGGGCTGGCCCAGGTCGTCGAGATCTTCTGGTCGGAAGGCGGCCCCGATCGGGCCATCGACGTGGCCCGGGAACGCCGCGGCCGCTGGTTCGACCCCGAGCTGGTCGACGCCTTCGTCGCCGCCGCCCGCGACCTCGGTTTCTGGACCGGGCTGTCCGACGCCCGCCTCGATCGCGACCTGCTGTCGCTCGTCCCGGCCAGCCTCGAGATTCCGACCGACGATGCGCTGCTCGATCGCATCGCCGACGCCTTCGCCCTGATCATCGACGGCAAGTCGCCCTACACCTTCGCGCATTCGGCCCGGGTCGCCGAGTACGCCCTGGCGATCAACGACCGCCTCGGGGCCGGCGCCGTCGATCCCGTCCGCCTCCGTCGCGCCGCGCTCCTCCACGACATCGGCAAGCTCACCGTCCCGAACACGATTCTCGACAGCCCGGCCCGCCTGGCCCCCAGCGAGCGCGCCGTCGTCGAGCAGCACCCGGCCTACACGCTGTCGCTCCTCCAGCGGGTCCCGGTGTTCAGCGCGTTCGCCGACGACGCCGCCAACCACCACGAGTGGGTGGACGGACGGGGCTACTGCCGGGGTCTGAGCGGCGCGGCGCTCTCGACGACGACGCGGATCCTCGCCGTCGCCGACGTGCTCGAGGCGGTCACCGCCGATCGGCCCTACCAGAAGGACGCCATGCCGATCGAGGGCGTCGAGGCCGTGCTGACGACCCACGCCGGCACGCATTTCGACGAAGACTGCGTCGCCGCGGCGACCGACGGCGTCGTGGATCTGGCCGTCGACGCCCGACAGGCGCGCCGCGACGCGCAGCAGGTCGCGTAGTTCCCCGCTCGGCCGACGCGCTACCATGCGACGGGAGACTCCCGACGCATGGCCGCGGCTCCTGCTGCTCCCGACACCGATCCCGCCGACGAGGACGCGCGTCCACCCGACAGGCTGTTCTCGCTGGGAGACCTGCTGCTGGCGCGGCGGCCCCGCCTGCTCGTCACCCCGGCGATCATCGCCATCGACGTCGCGGTGTTCGTGGCGATGGTGGCGCAGTCGGGCGGTCCGATGTTCTCGTCGCCGACGCTGGTCCGATGGGGCGGCCTCTTCCCGGCCGCCGTCGTCGACGGCCAGTGGTGGCGGCTGCTCACGTCGATGTGGCTGCACGCGCATCCGCTCCACCTGGTCCTGAACCTCGTCTTCCTGTGGCAGCTGGGCTCGATCGTCGAGCGCATGCTCGGCCCGCTCGTCTTCCTGATCGTCTACCTGCTGGCCGGCGTGCTCGCGACGGCGGTGAGCCTGCAGACGCTGGCCGGCAACGGCGTCAGCGTCGGCGCCTCGGGCGCCATCTTCGGGCTGGTCGGCGTCCTCCTCGCGGTGGCGGTGACGTCGCGGCGGATCCACGGGCTCGGCCGGCTGATGGCCGATCTGCAGAAGCGCCTCATCGGCGTGGTGCTGGCCAACCTCGTCGCCGGCTTCCTCATCCCGGGGATCGACAACGGCGCGCACGTCGGCGGACTCGTCGCCGGCCTGCTCCTCGGCTGGCTGGTCGGCCGCGACGCCGTCACCACGACGCCGCCGCTGCGGCGCACGTTCATCCCGCTGGCCCTGACCACGATCCTGGCGGCGACCTCGATCTTCGTCGTCACTCGGGCCGCCGGGCAGGCCATCGCCGTCGAGCGGGAGCACTTCACCGAACGGAACCGAGCCGCCGAGGCGAGCTTCCGCACCGCCATCGCCGACGTCAGGGCCGGCCGACGGACCGCCGCGGACGCCGCCCGCACCATCGAGGCCGCCCTGTTCCCTGATCTGCGCGCGGCGGAGGCGCGCAGCGACGTGCTGCTCCGCAGCGCCCAGTCGCGCTACCTGGCGACGCCACCTGGCGACCGGCGTGACGGGCCACACGGCCGGCGGGTCGACCCCACGGGGCGGGCCTACCACGAGGCCTACGAGTGGGTGATCTTCCTCGCCCGCTACGACGAGGCCTGGCGGCTGCGGCTTCGCGGTCTCCGCGACGGCGACGCCGCGCGCATCGCCGAGGGCGACGCTCGAGCCGAGCGGGCGGTCCGCATCTTCGCGACCCGGTGGGCGCCGCCTGACCAGACCGCATCACCGCCATGAACAGATACCTGCGATCGTCGTCGACGGCCGTCGCGCTTGCCGCCGTGGCTTGCCTCGCGATCGGCCGGCCGTCAGCCCAGACACCGGCCAGCGCGGAGACCGACGACACGCGCGTGCCGGGCGCCGCCTGGGCGACGGTGAAGCCCGAGGCTGTCCGCTACTCGAGCGCCCGGCTCGAGAGCCTGCGGTCCTGGTTGAAGACGCTGGACACCAAGGCGATGCTCATCGCCGTGCACGGCCAGGTGATCTTCGAATACGGCGACCTGGCCCACGCCAGCAAGATCGCGTCGGTCCGCAAGAGCGTGCTGTCGATGCTCTACGGGCCCTACGTCATGACCGGCCGCATCGATCCGCGGACGACGGTGAAGCAGCTGGGCCTGCAGGAAGCCGAGCCGTTCCTGGCCATCGAGGAGCACGCGACACTCGAGCACCTGCTGACGGCGCGCTCCGGCATCTACCTGAAGTCGGGCAACGACAACCTCGACGCGGTCGCCCCCAAACGCGGCTCGGAGTATCCGGGCACGCGGATGCAATATAACAATTGGGACTTCAACGCCGCCGGCACCGCCTTCGAGAAGCTCGCTGGCAAGACGATCTACCAGGCGCTCGAGCAGGATCTCGCCCGTCCGATCGGCATGCAGGACTTCGACGCCGCCAAGCAAGGCAAGGTGCCGAGCCCGGGCTCGGTGCATCCCGAGTACGTGATGCGCCTGTCGACGCGCGACCTGGCGCGTCTGGGACTGCTCATGCTCCGTCGCGGCCGCTGGCAGCACACGCAGGTGGTGCCCGAGCAGTGGGTGCGGGCCAGCACCACGCTCGTCACGCCGTTCGCGCGCGTGCATCCGACCGGCCTGAGCGTCGGCGGCCAGCCCGATCGCTGGGGCTACGGCGTGATGTGGTGGGTCTGGGAAGAGCCGATGTTCCCAGGTGGCGCATCGATCGGGCCGCTGCAGGGCGCCTACACCGCGATGGGCGCGGGCGGCCAGTACGTCACGGTGCTGCCGGCGGAAGACATGGTGGTGGTGCACACGACGGACATCGACGCCAACGGCGCCGCTGACGTGCCGACGATGGCCTACGACGCAGTGCTGGCCATGGCGATCATGTCGCGCTGCCAGTCGCAGGCCCGCTGCTGATCGCGCCCAACTGACTGAGCCGCCGGCCTGCCGAAGATGGGTAGACGGCTCCCCTGCCAGCTCGGCGTTCGAAGCGAAACTCGTGCGGATGGACACGCACGCCGTGGCCCGACTCTTGCCTTGTCCAATGGCTGGAGAGTCTTGTCATCATGACCAACTTCATCGTTTATCTCATCGGCACGCTGCTCGTCGTCGCCGGTCTCGCCTACGCGGCCTCGCGGATGGGCGTGTCCTCGGTCTGGATCATGGCCGGCGCGCTCGTCATCATCGGCTTCGGGCTGATGGGCGGGATCGTCAAGACACGCCAGAAGGATCCGGCACTGTAGCGGCGCGCAGCGCGGACGCCGTCGGCGCCTGGACGCACGGCTCGTGCGATCGTAAACGCCATGCCCGACGCCGACGTCCACGTCCGCCCCGCGACGCGCGCCGACCTTCCCGTGCTCGGCCGGCTCGGCGCGCACCTGATGCAGGTCCACTACGAGTTCGACCGGCGCCGGTTCATCGAGCCGGCCGGTGACCCTGCCGGCGGCTACGGGCGCTTCCTCGGCACGCAGATCGATGCCCCGGACGCCACGGTGCTCGTCGCCGAGCGCGACGGCACGGTGGTCGGCTATGTCTACGCCGGCATCGAACCGTTCTCCTGGACAGAACTTCGCGACGCCGCCGGCTTCGTGCACGACGTCGTGGTCGATGCCGACGACCGGCGGAGCGGGGTCGCCGGCGCCCTGATGGATGCCGCGATCGCCTGGGTCCGCGAACAGGGCGTGCAGAGCGTGATGCTGTGGACGGCGGCTCCCAACGACGGCGCGCAGCGGCTCTTCGAGCGGCTGGGCTTCCGGCGGACCATGATCGAGATGACCCGCGATCTCTGAGAACGGCGGAACTTTCTGCCAGGTCTTGACGTCCATATACTGTGTGTTGCACAGTGTGTGTCACACACTGTGTTCCGCACACTACCTGAGACGCATCGTGCCGCCACCCGCTGATCCTCTCAACCCCGTCGAACAGGCCCTGTTCGAGAACCTGCGCCTCGAGCTGCGGCGCGGCGGGCTCGTCCTGGCCGTGCTCGGCCAGCTCCGCACCGAGCACTACGGCTACACGCTTCGCAAGGCGCTGGCCGAGCGCGGGCTGCCGGTCGACGAAGGCACGCTCTACCCGCTCCTGCGGCGGCTCGAATCGCAGGGCCTCCTCGCCAGCGAATGGCGCGAGGAGGACAAGCGCGAGAAGCGCTTCTACCGCCTCTCCCCCGCCGGCCAGCGCGTCGTCCGCCAGCTGGACGCCGAATGGCGCGGGATGAACGCCTCCATCGCCCGCATCCTCGAGGACGAGTGACCATGACTCCGCTGATCGATCGCTACCTGCACAACGTCCGCCTGTCGCTGTCGTCGCCGCGCCGCGACGACATCGTGCGCGAGCTGGCCGAGGACATCCGGAGCCAGGTCGCCGACCGCGAAGAGGAGCTCGGCCGCAGCCTCACCGACGCCGAGCAGGACGCACTGCTGAAGAAGTTCGGTCACCCGCTGGCGCTGGCGACCCGCTACGGCCCGCAGCGCCACGTCATCGGCCCGGCGCTCTTCCCGGTCTACTGGATGACGCTCAAGATCGCGCTGGGCGGTGCCCTCGCGGTCAACGTCGCCCTGGCCATCGCGTTCCTCGTCAACGGCCAGCCGATCGGCCGGGCCCTGGGCCACCTCGGCTCGTTTCCGTTCACCACCGGCGGTGATCGTGTTCGGCTGGGTCACGCTGGTCTTCGCGCTGCTCGATCTCAACCTGCCGCGGCTGCTGGACCACGCCTGGGCCGACATGAAGGGCCTCGTGCTGCCGCCGGCCGAAGGCACGGGCCGGCGCTGGACGCTGATCGCCGAGATCGTCGGCGGCACCGTGTTCCTGTTCTGGTGGCTGGCGATTCCACAGTCGCCGTTTCTCGTGCTTCGGCCCGGCCGCGTCGTTCCTGGCGCTGGCGCCGATCTGGCAGCAGCTCTATGCGCCGATCGCGGTGATGTGGCTGCTCAGCCTGGCCGTGCTGTGGGCGGTGCTGCTCCGGCCGGACTGGTCGAGGGTGCGGACGATCGGCCGCTTCATCAGCGACGGCCTGTCGCTGGTGCTCGCCGCGATCCTGCTGAAGGCCGATGCGGTGGTGCAGCTCGCGCCCGGCGTCGAACCGACGGACAAGATGCTGGCGCGTCGTGCGCTTCATCAACGCGCAGGCGCGCATCGTCGTGCTGATCTGGCTGCTCGCCTCGCTCTGGCAGATCGTCCACGCGATGTATCGCGTGGTCACCGCGACCAGCACGAAGCCCTGATCGGCCATCCCGGCGCGGATCCGCGCCGCTCATCGCATCGGCACGGCGAGCGCGCCCCCGCGCGAACGGCACGTCCGACCTGACCTCCGCACAGGCGAGGCGCGAGCCGTGGGACCGAGCGCGGTCTACGTCACGACGTAGGGCGGGCGCTGCGGACGCGACAGCAGCTCGTTGGCGGCGTCGTCGTTCTTGAACCGCTCGCGCACCGGATCCCAGTAGAGCCGCCGCTTGGCGCGCATCGCGATGTGATGGAGCAGGCAGGCCGAGCAGGCCCGGTGCGCCACTTCCACCGGCGTGATCGGCTGACGGCGCGACTTCACCGACTCGAGCCAGTTCAGGTGGTGGTTGCTGCTCTCGTAGAGATGGATCTCGTCGGGTCCGATGACCGAGGTGAGGATCGCCGGATCGCTGGCCGCCAGCGCCGTCGCGTCCTTCAGCTTGGCGACCGGATCGCTCGCCGTCACCTGCTCGTTGCCGCGCGACACGAAAATCCAGCCCTTGGTGCCGATGAACTTGATGCCGTTCGGGAAATCGCCGCTGACGATCATGTGCACGCCGTTGGCGTAGAGCGCCTCGGTGCGGAACGTGCCGTGGACGCTCCACAACCCCGCGGTCGGGAACTCCGCCGTGCCCCAGATCTCGACCGGCCCGGTGTACTCGGTGTCCATGCCCCAGTGCGCGCTGTCGATGTGGTGCGCGCCCCAGCCGGTGATCATCCCGGCGCCGAACTGCTCGCAGCGCAGCCAGCCGGGACGGCCGTAGCCGCTCTGCGGGTGGACGCGGTCGATGGCGTAGGGGACGACCGGCGTCGAGCCGAGCCAGGCGTCGTAGTTGAAGCCGGCCGGCACCGGTGCCGGCGTCGCATCGCCGCCGGCGGGGTCGCCGGGCAGGCCGACCTCCACCGTCTTCAGCTCGCCGATGCGGCCGTTGCGCACGAGTTCGGCGGCGACGCGGAACTGGATCGTCGAGCGTTGCTGGCTGCCGATCTGGAAGATGCGGCCGGAGCGGTGGACGGCGTCGGCGACGGCGCGGCCTTCGCTGATCGTCAGCGATGCCGGCTTCTGCAGGTAGATGTCCTTGCCGGCGCGCGCCGCGTCGATGGCCAGGAGCGCATGCTGGTGGTCCGGCGTGCTGATGACGACGGCGTCGATGTCCGGGTTGGCGAGCAGCTCGCGGTAGTCGGTGTAGGTCTTGACGCCGGAGAAGGGCTGGCCGCCCTTCTCGCGTGTAGTGCTTCTCGATCAGGACCTTGGCGTCGTCGACGCGCTTCTTGTCGAGGTCGCAGGCGGCCACGACGCGGGCCAGGTCGTGACGCATGATGCCGGGCAGGTCGTGACCGCGCGAGATGCGGCCGTTGCCGATGGCGCCGACGTTGATCCGGTTCGAGGGCGACGCGGCGCCGAGCACCGACGACGGCACGATCGACGGGAAGCCGGAGACGACGGCGGAGGCCGCCAGGCCGGAGCCGGCGGTGGCGAGAAAGCGGCGGCGGCTGGCGCGACCGGCGGACGGACGCGTGGCGTCACCCGATGGCGGGATGATTTTGTTCGGCATCTGGAGTCCTCGGCTCAAGTAACGCCCATGCTACTCCGAACGCTGTACGGACGGCCCGTCTTCGGGCCGGATCGCGCCGTGGTTTGACCAGTCTCCGGACGCGGCTACAATGCCGGCTGTCCGTCGGCGTGCCAGCGCCGGACGGCCGACAGCCCCCATGCCCCCTGCCCCCGGTGCGGAGCGATCCGCCGCGTCGACGGTCGAACTCCTCGGCCGCGCCCGGCTCGGCGACGAGAACGCCTGGCGGGAGCTGCTGGCCCGCTACGAAGGGCCGCTCCGGCGGAGCGTCCGCGGCCGGCTGCCACGCGCCGCGCGCGGGCTCAACGACACCGACGACATGATGCAGGAGGCGACGCTGAACGTCCTGCGGCGCCTCCCGCTCATCGAGCTCCGCTTCCCCGGCGCGCTCCTCGCCTACCTCCGCCGCTCGGTGCAGAACCGCCTGGTCGACGAGCGCCGGCGCATCTCGCGCGGCGCCGTCCCGACGCAGCTGCTCGACGAGCACGCCGCGACGCAGGCCTCCCCGCTCGACCACACCATCGATCGCGACCGCCGGCGCCGCTTCCGGGCCGGTCTCAGCACGCTCTCGCCGCGCGACCGGCGGGCGCTGGTGATGCGGCTGGAAGCCGGCGCCAGCTACGACACGATCGCCGCCGCGCTCGGCTGCCCGACGCCGAACGCCGCCCGGGTGACGGTCGGCCGGGCGCTCCACCGCCTCGCCGAACACATGGCCGCGACGCCGCGCGCCGGCCGGCCCGGCTCGCGGATAGTCGCCCGTCCCGCCGCGGCGACTCGCCCGTCCTCCCGGTCGCATTCGTCCCGCCCTGATCCCTTCCGGCTGAAAAAGACCGGCCCACCGGGCGAAAACGCCGGAGGCGCGGCCGTCTCATCGATCAGGGCGCCCGGCCGGTCGCTCCCGTGGACGCGGGCCGGCGCCCGGTGAGGGCCGGCGGCGCGGCCAGGCGGCGCGGTAACGGATTCGGAGCAACGGCGTTCTCTACAGATGTCGCCGGTTCTGGCGAGCGCATTCGTCGCCGGACGGCGCGGGCGACCCCGGAACACGGCCGCCCCGGAGAAGGAGCGAGCAGTCATGGAATTGCCTCTGTCGTTCGATGCCATGGCCACCGTGGACCTCGTCGAGCGGGCCCGCGGCGGCGATCGAGTCGGCGTGGGAAGTCCTGATGCGGCGCTACCGCGGCGCCGCTGGAGCGCTTCGCCCGCAGCCGGCTGGCGCGGCAGCGGCCCCGACTGGCCGACACCGACGACGTCGTGCAGGACGTCACCATCAACGTCTTCCGCCGGCTGCACCGGATCGAGCTGCGCTTCCCCGGCGCGCTGCTCGCCTACCTGCGCCGATCCGTCTCGAACCGGGTCGCCGACGAGCACCGGCGCGCGGTGCGCCAGGGCCCGACGGCCACGCTCGACGAGAACCTGCCGGACGGGCAGCAGTCGCCGCTCGATGCCACCATCGATCGCGACAAGGTGCGCGTCTACCGGGCGGCCCTGCTCACGCTGAACGCCGACGACCGGCTGGCGATCGTCCTGCGCCTGGAGCGCGGCGAGGGCTACGACCTGATCGCGGCGCGCCTCGGCAAACCGACGCCGAACGCCGCCCGCGTCGCGGTCGCCCGGGCGATGTTCAAGCTGGCCAAGCAGATGGGCCCGCTGCCGGCGCGCGGCAGCCGGGCCGGGCGGCGCGGGCGCCACGCCGGTAACGCTGACGCAGGCCGCCGGGCGCTGACCCATCGCAGGGGGTGGCGCCCCTACGACGGGACGCGCGCGGCGAGCTCGTCGCGCCTGTCGCGGACGTCGGCGTCGGTGAGGCCGAGGGCGACCGCGAGCTCGAAGTCGTGCAGCGCGCCGGGCAGATCGCCCTGCGCCTCGCGCAGCACGGCGCGCAGGTAGGCGGCGATGGGCCGCCACTCGCCGACCGGCCGCGCCTGCGGATCGGCGCCGACGACGGCGTCGAGATCGGCGGCGGCCTCGCCGAACCGGCCGAGGCCGAGCCGGGCCCAGCCCCGCCACAAGCGCGTCTCGTCGTCGTGCAGGCCGAGGCGGCACGCCTCGTCGAAGCTGGCCTCCGCCAGCGCCAGATCGCCGGCGTCCATCGCCCGCCGGCCGCGGCGCTGCGCGGCGCGCGCTTCCGGCGGCAGCAGGATCCGGCCGAGCACCTGGCTCACCTCGTCGAAGACGAGCTCGAGCGGGCCGGGCGTCACCCGCAGCCGATCGCCACGCTCGGCGGCCAGCGTGATGCGCGGCCAGACACGCCGCCATCAGCAGGACCGGCCCCTCGGGCCAGTCGGCCGCCCGCGGGTCGTAGCGGATCACCGCGTCACGCCCGACCCGCGGCGGCACCCGCGCGCCGTCGATCCTCGCGCGCCACGATCACCACCGGCTTGCCCAGCGCCTGCGCCGCGCCGATGGCGACAGCGACGTCGTGATCGAGCTCCGAGACGTCGGCCCAGACCAGGCCGGCCTTGCCGAGGAGCGCCAGCGTGAGGCCGGCCGCGTCGTCGCCGCCGGTGCCGACCCAGACGCGCAGGGCCCGATAGCCGCACTGTTCGAGCGCCGGTCGATGAAAGCCCGCGTAGTCCTCGTCGCCCGCCGGCGCGACCGGCACGAGCACCAGCGCCGTGTCGGTTTCGATCGGGAGACGCGCGACGATCGCCTCGAGATACGGCAACCCCGTCGCCAGCGCGCGGTCCGGATCGCTGGCCGGCGACGCGGCGTGCCGCAGCGGATCGATGGGCGGCAGATCGTAGACGCCGCGCAGGCGCTCGATCTCGAGACGCAGGGCCGGCGCGGCGGCGGCGCCCGTGCGGGCGGCCCTCGCGTAGTGGACCAGCAGGCCGCCGAGGATCGCGAACTCGGCCAGCTCGCGCGCGTGCTGCGCCAGTCGCGGCAGGATCGCCGTCAGCAGGGCGGCGTGGGTGACGCCGCCGCGCTGGGCCGGCGACGCCGGAATCGCGACGTCGATCGTCGAGCTCGCGCAGGCACGCCAGCAGGCCGGCGTGCCGTTCGGCGCCGCGTGCGTCGTCCGCGCCGCCGTCGTGGGCGTCCAGGCTGTCGCGGAACGCCAGCGCCAGGGCGTGCCCGATCAGGAATCCGTGGTAGCGGCAGTAGAGCGGCGACAGGCGCGGCGGTGTCTCACCGGGTCGTGCACGACGGGTCGTGCCATGCGTCCTCCCGCCAATAGAACTGTCCGGACGGCCGAGGCGAACAGGTGTGCGCTCGGCCGACAAAAGTCGCCGGCGTTGGGCCGCTGGGTGACGTCCTCCCGTCACCACGCCGCGGGCGCCCGCCAGACGGGCCGCCTGCCACCCAGCCGGACAGTGGCTCGGGCCTGCTACCCTGGCGCCGGAAATGGAGGCGACGTGGATCGCAGCATCGTCGGAATCGTGGCAGCGCTCGGCCTGGCCGGGCTGGTCCTGTCGGCGCCGGTCATGACGGCGCAGGCCGATCCGTATGCGGAGGCGGCGAGTGGCGCCGCCGCCGCCCTGGTCGCCGCGCACGGCGACGAGGAACGCGCCCGGATCACCCGCGGCATCGCCCAGGTGCGTCGCGCGTGGCGCGCCGACGACGGCGACGCGGCCGCCTTGCGCGCCTTCCTCGAGGCCGAGTTCCTGCCCGCCGGTCCCGCCCTCGACGCCGCGTTCGCCCGCCTCGAATCGGTGCTCGAGCGGGTCGACGGCTACTTCAACGCCCTCGGCCGCGACCTGCGGCGCGGCCAGGATCTGTCGATCGGGCCGGAACTGCCGATCGACGGGCGCCTCGCCGCCTGGAATCCGGCGAGCCACGTGGCCGACGACCTGTTCGCGACACGGATCGCCTTCGTCGTCCTGCTCAATTTCCCGCGCAGCACGCTGGACGAGCGCCTGCGCGACGGCCAGCGCTGGACTCGCCGCCAGTGGGCCGAGACGCGGCTGGCGGGACGCTTCGCGCTGCGCGTGCCGGCCGCCGCCCAGGCCCGGCTCGCCGACGCCCGCGCCGCCGCCGAGGGCTACGTCAACGGCTACAACCTGCGCGCCCACCATCTGCTCACCGCGGATGGACGCCGCCTGTTCCGGCCCAAGCTGCGTCTGCTCAGTCACTGGAACCTGCGCGACGAGCTGAAGGCGGCCTACGCCGACGCCGACGGCCTCGATCGGCAGCGCGTCCTGACCGCGGCGATGGAGGCCATCGTCCGCCAGACGATCCCCGCGGCGGTGATCGACAACCCCGCGCTCGACTGGACGCCGGAGACCGGCGCGGTCGCCGTCTCACCGGTCACGGACGATCCGGCGCCGGCCGGCGCCGCCACCACGGCCAGCACCGAGCGCGAGGCCGACGTCCGCTACGCGCGCTGGAAGGCGCTGCTTCGACGCCGAGCGCGTCGTCGATCGCGCCACGCCGGACTACCCCACCTTCATCGATCGCACGTTCGACGCTCGAGCGCGAGATTCCCGCCGCCGAGGTCGAGGCGCTGCTGCGCGCCGTGCTCGAGGCGCCGGTCGGCGCCCGCGTCGCGGCGTTGATCGGCGCGCGTCTGAAGCGGCCGCTCGAGCCGCACGACATCTGGTACGCCGGCTTCAAGCCGAGCGCCGGGATCAGCGAAGTCGGCGCTCGACGCGAAGACGCGCGAGCGCTATCCCAGCGCCGAGGCGTTCGCCAAGGATCTGCCGCGCATCCTGACCGGGCTCGGCTTCACCGCCGACCGGGCCCGCTTCCTCGCCGACCGCGTCGCCGTCGAACCGGCGCGCGGCTCCGGGCATGCCCTCGGCGCCCGGATGCGCGACGACAAGGCCCACCTGCGCACCCGCGTCAACGCCGACGGCATGGACTACAAGGGCTACAACATCGCCGTCCACGAGCTCGGGCACAACATCGAGCAGATCTTCTCGGTCACGACGATCGATCACACGGAACTGCAGGGCGTCCCCAACAACGCCTTCACCGAGGCGCTCGCCTTCCTCTTCCAGCAGCAGGACATGGCGCTGCTCGGCATGCCGCCGACCGGCGCCGGTCACCAGGCCGAGGCCGTGCTCGAGGCGTTCTGGAACGCCCGCGAGATCGCCGGCGTCTCGCTCGTCGACCTGCAGGCCTGGCGCTGGCTCTACGCGCACCCCGACGCCACGCCGGCCGAGTTCCGCGACGCCGTGGTCGGCATCGCCCGCGCGGTCTGGAACCAGTACTTCGCGGCGCTGCACGGCCGCCGCGACGCGACGCTGCTGGCCATCTACTCGCACATGGTCAGCTACGAGCTCTACACGCCCGACTACGCGCTGGCGCACCTGGTCGCCTTCCAGATCGGCGGACACTTCGACCAGCTGGGCGACTCGACTGCCGCCGCCGCGGCCGGCGGCAGCCGCTTCGGCACGGAGTTCGAGCGCGTGTCGCAGATCGGCGCGGTGACGCCGAACGAGTGGATGCGCCAGGCCGTCGGAACGCCGCTCAGCGCCGCACCGCTGGTCGAGGCCGCGGAGAAGGCGCTGGCGCAGCTGCAGCCGTGATCCTGCCGATCTGGACGCGCGCGCGACCGATCGCCCGCCGGGCGGCCAGGCTGCTCGTACGGGTGGCGGTCGTGGTGCTGCTCGGCGCCGCCCTCTACGAGCACGTCGGCGCGTGGCGCGACAGCCGCGTGCTGCAGCAGGTGGGACGCTCGGTCGACGTCGGCGGGCGCACCCTGAACATCTACTGCACCGGCCAGGGCACGCCAACAGTCGTGTTCGCGAGCGCGCGCACGGCGCCCGGCTACGTCTGGACGCCGACGCAGCGCGGCGTCTCGGCCTTCACCCGTGCCTGCTGGTACGACCGCGCCGACCTCGGCTGGAGCGATGCCGGCCCCGACCCGGCGTGGGCCGACACCGCCGCGCGGGACCTGCATCTGCTGCTGCGCAACACCGAGCCTCGCGCCGCCCTTCGTGCTGGTCGGTCACTCGTTCGGCGGGCACGTCATCCGCCTGTATCACCACGCCTACCCGGGCGAGGTCGCCGGCATGGTGTTCGCCGATGCGGCGCTCGAGGATGCCGGCACCATCCGGGGCATGCCACATCGGCAGCGGCCGCCGATGCCGCGCGTGGTCGTTCGTGGACTGTCGATCGTCCTGGGTCGGCTCGGCCTGATGCGCGCCATGGCCGCCGATCCCGGCCCGCCGCCACGGCACTGGAGTGCCGGGGAGTGGGATGTCCTGGCTCGCTTGCGGTGGCAGCGCAACGTGCTGTTGGCCGACGCCAAGGTGGGCCCCGGCGCCGCCTCCGATGATCTCGTGCGCGCCGCCGGCGGGCTCGAGGACATGCCGCTCGTCGTGCTGACCCAGGGCAAGCACGCGGGTGCCAGTTCAGCCTCGCCGGGTGTCCTGCCGGGGTGGATCGCGCTGCAGCGGCGATTTGCCGAGCGCTCGCGTCGCGGACGTCACCTGATCGTTCCGGAGAGCGGGCACGGCATGCCGGTCGAAGCGCCGGACGCCATCGTCGGCGCCGTCCGCGAGATCGTCACCGCCGTTCGCGGCCCGCGGCCATAGCCACGGCGCTGCCGAACCGCGATCACAGCGGTGCGTGGCAGTAGTTGCAGTCGATGCTGGCCGACTTGGCGCGGTGGCAGTTCATGCACGCGCCCATCGTGATGTCGCCCTCGCGAAACAGCCGATCGCGGGTCTGCACCTGGCCGTGACACTCGGCGCACGTCGCCTCGGCGGCGAGGTGGGCGCGGTGGCTGAAGTTCACGTAGGAGGCGATCTGGTAGACCCGTACCCAAGGGACGGCGGTACCGGCCTTGGCGTGCGCGGCGAGCGCCTGGATGGCCGGGCTCTCGGTCTTGATGCCGGTGTGGCAGGTCATGCACGTCGCCGTCGCCGGCAGCGTCATCAGCTCGCCCGGATCGGGGTTGACGTGGCAGAGCGTGCACGGCAGCTGCAGCGCGCCGGCGTGCACCTTGTGGCTGTACGGGATCGGCTGCGCCGGTCCTTCGGCCTCGCTGGCCTGCGGCCGCGGCGCGTTCGGCGGAGCCGACGGGATCCTGCGCGCGCGCCGACGACGCAGAGCGCCGCCAACCAGGCGGCGGTCAGCGCCGTCACTCCCAACCGCCACGACCACTCCCAGCACTCCACCGCCAACGCCCAACGCATGACGCGTCCGCGCGGCGTCGACTGTCTGCAGTCGCAGCACGGGGATTGGGAGTTGGAAGTGCCTTGGCGGTGGAGGTTGGAACTTGGACGTTGACACGTTCGGGATGCGCGCGCGCTCAGATCGCGCCGGAGCGCATCTGCTCCGCCAGGTACTCGGTCGCGCGCATCGAGAGCGACAGAATGGTCATCGTCGGGTTCTGCGAGCCGCCGGTGACGAAGCTCGACCCGTCGACCACGAACAGGTTCTTCACGTCGTGGCTCTGGTTCCACGTGTTGAGGACGCTGGTCTTCGGGTCGTCGCCCATCCGGCACGTGCCCAGCTCGTGGATGCTGTAGCCCGGCGGATGCGGGACCGCGTTCTTGTGCAGCACCTCGAAGCCAGCCTCGGTGCAGGCCTCGACGATGGTGTCGATGGCGTCCTGCGCCATCAGCTTCTCGTTGTCGGTGTACCTGGCGTTGAAGCGCAGCACCGGAATGCCCCACGCGTCGACCACCTTCGGGTCGAGCGTGACGTGATTCTCGTGGCGCGGCAGCACCTCGCCCATCACCGTGGTCGAGAACGCCGAGCCGCGGTAGCCGTTCAGCTTCTCGTCCAGCTCGGCGCCCCAGGCCGGGATGTACTTCGCGTCCGGCGTGCCGCCGGTGTAGATGTCGAAGGCATAGCCGCGCAGGAATGTGTGCTTCTCGGTCTTCGCGACGTTGCGGAACCGCGGGATGTAGCCGGAGCCGCCGACGAGGCCACGCGGCGCATTGCCGCCACGCGCCTCCGGCACCGAGGCCACGACCGCGTCGCCGATGTAGAACTGGTCGTGCAGGTAGCGCCCGAGGACGCCGCTGGCATTGGCGATCTTCGAGTTGAGCAGGATGCGCGTCGACTCGAGGCACGAGGCGCCGAGGACGACCGCCTTGGCCTTGGCGTGCAGCTCGCGGCCCGAGCGCTTGTCGACGAAGTGCGCGCCGGTGACCTTGCCGGTCGCCTTGTCGACGGTCAGCTCGCGGACCACGGCGTTCGTCACGAGCGTCAGCTTGCCGGTGGCCTGCGCCTTCGGCAGCAGCAGGTTGGCCGAGCTCGCCAGCTGGCCGTCGCCGAGCGAGCGGCGGATCTTGGTGAGCGTCATCCCGTGCTTCTTGCCGGCGGCGGCGAATCGCACGGCGGCGCCGGGATCGGGTGAGGTGTCCTCGAGGAAATCTCCGTCAGGGAGCGAGGCGACGCCGGCCTTGCGGCCGGAGACGCGGAAGATCGGCTCGACGCGATCGTAGAAGGGCGCCAGGTCGGCATAGGCGATCGGCCAGTTGTCGCCGAAGCCGTCGTGGTCCTTGCCCTTGAACTCGAAGTCGCTCAACCGGTACGACATGCGTGCCCAGAAGTTCGACTTGCCGCCGATCAGCCGGGCCCGCACCCAGTTGTAGCGGGCGTCCGGCGCGTAGGTGTACGGCACCTGCTGCTCGTCGACCCACTGGTTGGCGTTGAACTCGTTCGCCTGCACGACGTGCGGCAGCCGGCCCGGCTTGCCGAAGCCGCGGTAGGGCAGGTCGTGGACCGGCTTGAGGCCGCGATGCCGCGGCTCCATGCCGATGCCGGCCTCGAGGACCAGGACGTTGGCGCCCTTCTGCGTGAGCACATAGGCGGCCATGCCGCCGGACGCGCCGGACCCGATGATGAGGACGTCGTACTGCTGTGGCTCGGCCATCGTGCGTGCTTCCGCCTTACTCGAGGGTGTAGACGTACTGGCCCATGCCGCCGGCGCGTCGGCCGGCGCCCGCCGTCCCGCCGGCGTTCCACTCGCGCGAGTTCTGGGTCGCGGTGCGGACGTCCGCCTTGGCCTCGCGCAGGAAGCGCGGCACGGCCTCGGTGGGCGGGATGAACGTCCAGGGCTGACGCAGCGGCGCCATCAGCGTCTCGATCTGCGGCGTCTCGAGCGCGGCAAACGCCTGCTTGAACTGCGACTGCGCCTGCTGCTCCAGGCCGGCCAGCCCCTTGCGGTAGATCGCCTGGCGCTCGGCCGGCGACTGCCCGATCAGGAAGTCGAGGAACGCCGGCACGTCGGCCTCGATGGCGCCGGGCCGGCCGTTCATGGCCGGCAGGATCACGCCGCTCAACCGCGTCAGCGTCGCCAGCTCCACGGCCGTGAAGAAGCGCGTCACGGGTTCGCCGGCGACGTCGTGCGGCACCGGCTCGAGCCGGACCACGTCCACCGCCGCCGGCGGCTGCTGCTGGAGCGGCGGTGCCGAGGGCGCGGTCGGCGCCGCCGGCGTCGGCGGCGGCGGCTGGGGCACCGGCGTCTGGGCCAGCGTCGGGGCGGCGATCACCGGCGCCACCGCCACGGTCGAGAGGAACTTCCGTCGTTTCATGCGTCTGCCTTCCGCGGACGCCGCCCCGCTGCTACTTCAGGGCCAGGCCCGTCTTGATCTTGAAGGGCACCTTCTGCTCGCGCAGGCCCTGCCACATGTCGACCTCGATGGTCACCGCCGGCCCGGCGCCCTTGATGCGATAGCCGATCGACGCGTCGTCGTTCATGTAGCCGCGGCTGGTGCGATCGGCCTCGAGCGCCGTCCCGTCGGCCTTGAGGAACCGCACCTCGCGGATGGCGTTCAGCGCCGAGCGCGGCAGGGCCAGCTCGATTGCCGTGTCCTCGCCTGGCGTGACCTCGGCCAGGGTGACCGTCGTGGTCCCGAGCTTGAACGTCTTGCCCTTCTCCAGCTTGACGTTGGGAATCTTGGTCGGCTTCGACCCGGGCGACGCCGAGAACACCAGCGTCCCTTCGGCCATGATCGCGGTCGCCGTGGCGGCGGGACGCAGCCGCGACTCGATCTCGATCATGCCGACCGAGCCGTCCTCGCTCGTCTTGGGGAACGAGCCGTACTCGGCCTGCTCGCCGAGGTCGGTGCCGGCGTCGTCGGTGACCGACGTCAGCAGGCAGTTGTCCTCGTCCAGCTCGACGATGCCCTGCCCCGCCGGCATCTTGATGGCGAGGGCCACGGCGATGCCCGGACGCTCGTTGAAGGCGCGGATCTCCTCGCGGTTCTTGCCGAGGCCGGCTCCGACGATACGGACGCCGACGACGCTGATCTCCGGCGGTGGCCCGGGCGGCGGCGCCGGGGCGGCCGCGGCAGGCTTGGCCGGACGGCGGTTGGCCTGGGCGACGAGGTGCGACGTCGCCGCGACCGCGAGGAGCAGCGTGACGGCGAGCCATCGAGTCTGAGCGGGCGTGACGAGTCGAGTCTTCATGGTCAATCGGCCTCCAGGAATCCTCTCGCGCACGCTTTTCCGGATACGACGCCGCCGGACGATTCGCGCACAAGTGGTCGAACCACTTTTCGGCGGGTCATTGTAGCCTCAGCCGCAGTGCTCTGCGATGCCGTCGCCCGCGTCAGCCGCTCACCGCGACGGCGGACAGGAACGGCACCAGAGCATCGGCCACGTCCATCGGCCGCATGAACGTACCGAAGTGCCGCCGCACCAGCGACGACACCGGCTCGTCCGTGCACGCACACGCACAGAATCGTCATCGGGCAGTCGTCTTTCCGACACGGATCCGCTCGATTCGGCGTGAGAAGTGTATGGACCGGCGACGGCGCGGCTCGTGCACTGGCAGGCGCCGCACGACGCCCGCGGTCGTCACGTCCCGTCATCGACGACGACACGCGCGCGCACCTGGATGGAGGCAAGCATGGCCGGAGAGTCGCTGCGGATCAAGGGAGAGATCACCGCCAACGAAGACCTGCGCTTCGAGGGCGAGATCGAGGGCACGATCAGCGTGCCGGAACACACGCTCGTCGTCGGACGCACGGCACGCGTCCACGCCAACGTCCAGGCGAAGGCGATCGTCGTCGCCGGGTCGCTGATGGGATCCGCGGTGGCCAGGGAACGCTGCGAGGTGCAAGAGGCCGCGACGGTCGAGGGCACGCTCGAGACGCCCCGCCTCGCGATCAAGGAAGGCGCGTCGCTGACCGCGCAGATCCTCATGCCGATGCCGTCGGACAGGAAGTCCGATCCGGTCGTGCACCACGACTTCCAGGCGTCGGTCGCCTGACCATCCCCTGACGGGCGGGGCCGCACGCGGCCTCGCCCACTCTTGCCCGGCGCCCCCCGGCGCCGTGCGTTCCCGCCCTCGTCGACGTTTCATCTGAAGAGGCCGCGCCGCTCGTCCCCCCTGCCCGGCGCAACGCCTGACGGTCGCCCGATCGCGGCCGCCCACCCGTAAGGAGCGGACACATGAAACAGAAATACGTGGTCCTCCGGGGACTCCGGGCTACCCGTCCGCGCAGCGGCGGCACCGCCGGCCCCACCGCCGGTCCCGCCGGCGCCGCCGCGGCGCCGATGCCGCGCATCGAATACCAGATCGACGAGCTCGACCCGCGCGAAGCGCGCGACATCGAGCGCAGCAGCGGCGTCCTCGCCATCGCGCCGGCGATGCCGATGCGGCTCATCGCCCCGATTGGCGAGCCCAAGGACGTCACCGCGACGCCGTCCGCCGCCACCGCCACCTGGGGCATCAAGGCCGTCCGGGCCGACACCTCGCCGTTCACCGGCGCCGGCATCGCGGTGGCCGTGCTCGACACCGGCATCGACTCGGCCCACGCCGCCTTCGCCGGCGTCACCCTCGTCGAGCGGACTTCACCGGCGACGGCAACGGCGACCAGCACGGTCACGGCACGCACTGCGCCGGCACGATCTTCGGCCGCGACGTCCAGAACACGCGCATCGGCGTGGCGCCGGGCGTCACCAAGGCCTTCATCGGCAAGGTGCTCGGCAGCAACGGCGGCGCCAGCGACGAGATCGTCAACGCCATCCAGTGGGCCGTCGACCAGGGCGCCCACGTCATCTCGATGTCGCTGGGGATGGACTTCCCCGGCTTCGTCAAGTTCCTGATCGAGGAACAGGGCGTGCCGGCCGGACGTCGCCACGACGGTGGCCCTCGAGGGCTACCGCCAGAACGTCACGCTGTTCGAGCGGCTGTCGGGGCTGGTCACGGCCATCGGCCCGTTCGGCCAGCCGGCGCTGATCGTGGCCGCCGCCGGCAACGAGAGCGGCCGCGATCAGACGCCGCCGTTCGAGATCGCCTGCGCGCCGCCGGCGGTGTCGGAGGGCCTGGTGTCGGTGGCGGCGCTCGGCCAGGTCGGCGCCACGCTGGACGTGGCGGGCTTCTCCAACACCAACGCCATCGTCGCCGCGCCCGGCGTCGGCGTCACCTCCGCCGCAAGGGCGGCGGCCTGGTGTCGATGAGCGGCACCAGCATGGCGACGCCGCACGTCGCCGGCGTCGCCGTGCTGTGGGCCCAGAAGATCCTCTCGCAGGGCCCGCTGCGCGCCACCGAGTGGATGGCGCGGCTCATCGCGTCCGGCACGCGCGACGGGCTGAAGGCCGGCATCGACCCGAACGACATCGGCTCGGGGCTGGTCCAGGCCCCGCAGTAGCGTGCGACGACTCCGGAGTCGTGTCGAGCGACGACTCCGGAGTGCGTGTCGTGTCGAGACCGACTCCGGAGTCGATCGTCACTCCGGAGTCGGGTTCAGGCTCGGACTTCGTTGACCAGGGGCTCGCCCGCCGCGAACGCCGTGATGCTGGCGAGCGTGGTCTCGGCGATGCCGGTGAGCGCTTCGGTCGTCAGGAAGGCCTGGTGCGCGGTGACGATGACGTTGGGGAACGTCAGCAGCCGCGCGAACACGTCGTCGCGCAGCACCGTGCCCGACAGATCCTCGAAGAAGAGATCGGCCTCCTCTTCGTAGACGTCGATGCCGAGCGAGCCGAGGTGGCCCGACTTGAGCGCCGCGATGGCCGCGCGCGTGTCGAGCAGGCCGCCGCGGCTGGTGTTGATCAGCATCGCTCCCTTGCGCAGCAGGCGGAACGCGTCGGCGTTCATCAGGTGGTGCGTGTCCGGCGTCAGCGGACAGTGCAGCGTCACCACGCGGCTCTCGGCGAGCAGCGTCTCGATGCGTCGTGTAGGTCGCGCCGAGCGCCGTCACGGCCGGCGACGGAAACGGATCGTGGGCCAGCACGCGGCAGCCGAAGCCGGCCAGCAGCCGCACCACCACGGCGCCGATCGTGCCGGTGCCGACGACGCCGACGGTCTTGCCGTGCAGGTCGAAGCCGACCAGGCCGTCGAGCGCGAAGTTGCCGTCGCGGACGCGGGCGACGGCGCGCGGAATCTGGCGGTTGAGCGCGAGCATCAAGGCGAGGGTGTGCTCGGCGACGGCGTGCGGGGAATACGCCGGCACCCGGACGACGCGGATGCCGGCGGCGGCCGCCGCCGGCAGGTCGACCTGGTTGAAGCCGGCGCAGCGAAGCGCGACGAGGCGGGTGCCGCCCGCGGCGAGGGCTGGCGAGGACGGCGGCGTCGAGGCGATCGTTGACGAACGACGAGACGACCTCGAAGCCGCGGGCCAGCTGGCTGGTCGCGGCGTCGAGGTGGGCGTCGAAGTAGACCAGCTCGTGGCCGGTCCGGGCGGCGGCGCGATCGAGGTGCGCGCGGTCGTAGGGCCGCGCGCTGAAGACCGCGACGCGCACGCTACTTGACGGTGAGCGTGCCCTTCATACCGGCGGCGAAATGACCCGGGAAGGTGCAGATGAAGTCGTAGACGCCCGGCGCCTTCGGCGCGTCGAAGGTGACCTCGACGGTCTCGCCGTTGCCGGCCAGCTTGGTGGACGCCAGCACCTTGTCCTTCATCGCCGGCGGGATGAAGTCGGTCGGACGCGACATCGCGCCCGCCGTGGCGAAGGCAGTCGGCGTCGGTCTTGGCCGCCAGCAGCACGAAGTTGTGGGCCATCGCGACCTTCGGGATCGCGCCCTGACCGGTGAGCTTGACGGTGATCTTCTCGCCCGGCTTGGCCTCGATCGCGGTGACGCTGTACTTCATCGCGTCGGTCCCGGTCATCGCCACCACCCGCGGGGCCTGGGCTTGCGCACCCGCCGCGGCGGCGAGCGACAGCACGACCGCCGCACATCCTGACATCATCGAACGACGAACACCCATCTGCGTGTGCCTCCAGTTTCAGCGTGCGGGGCGAACGCGCCCCGCTCCGACACTGCCAACCCATACTGCCAGATCGCGGCGGAAAATGCGTCGCCGGCCCGCCCGCCACCTGAATGGTCTACGCCGCCGCGTCGCCCTTCGCGTCCTGGTATTGCCGCTTCAGCTCGAGCGCGGCCCAGATCAGCGCCCCGGCCATCAGCAGCAGGCCGCTCAGGTGGGCGAGGCGGGCCAGCGTGTGATCCCAGGGCAGCAGCCGAAGGGCGCCCAGCAGGTATTCCCAGTCGTGCCCCTCGACCTCGGCGCCGGTGCGGCCGCCGAGCAGCACGAGCTGGAGGTCTCGCGCGTCGTTGATGTACGGGCGCGAGGTCGACCAGGTTCTGGCCCGCCCACCACACCGCGAACGCCGCGCCGAAGCGATCGCCGCGGCGCCAGAAGGCCACCAGGCAGGCGATCGGCACCAGCACCTGCGTCGCCGAGCCGCCGAGGACCATCAGGAAGCGCGGGAAGAACCCGAACAGGACATGCCCGGCCTCGTGGAACACGAGGTTGACGAGGTGCAGGAACGACGAGCCGGCGTAGTTCGAGACGATGCTGTGCGTGGCGAAGCGGAGCGTCAGCCAGGCGAGCAGCAGCCAGAGCAGGGTGCGCCCGGCGATCGCCGGCCAGTTCGGGCCGGGCAGCTCGGGGAAGCCGTCGTCGCCGGTCATCGCGTCGGCTTCCCGTCCGTCTTGCCGGCAGGGCCGATGATCCGCCGGCCCTCGGCCGACACCGCGATCAACGGCTGCAGACCGCTTTGCCTGCGTCTCCGCCCTGACGGCGCTGACGACCAGGCCCGCAGTTCGGCCGTGGTGGCGAAGAAGCGCGGCTTCGACATCGGCGTGCAGTGTATCGCCGCCGGCGTCCCTGCCGGCCGTCAGTTCGACGGCTTGGGCGCCTTCGCCTTCGGCGCGAAGTACCGCTCGGCGAAGGTCAGGAACGTCGGCCAGTTCGGCCCCGGCGTGTGGCCGGCGGTGTGCTGGCGGAAACCGATCTCGCCGTCGATGATGGCCGTCTCGATCGTGGGGAACTCGGTGGCGCCCAGATCCTTCTTGCCGAGCAGGCGATACGCCGGCCCGGCGTGGACGCCGGCGAGGAACATCCCCTTGGCGTCGACCCAGCCGTCGCCGGCCGGCACGCCGCCGAGGGTGTCACCGCTGCTGATGAAAACCGGACGCGGCGCGCACAGCGCGACGAGCTGGTGCGCGTCGACCGGCAGATCGTTGACGGTCAGCGGACCGGCGTACTTGAGGAAGTTGCCGGCCATCCAGTGGTACTCGCTGGGCGCGGCGACGTTCTCGAGCAGCTCCCCGTAGGTGCGGCGCATGATCTTGGCGCCGCCGGCGCCGGACGAGCTGATGAACGCCACCGCCAGCCGCGGCTCGTAGGCCATCGCGACGATGGTGCCCTTGCCGTAGCGCGAATGGCCCTCGAGCGCGACGCGCCTGGCGTCGACCGCCTTGTCGGTCTCGAGATAGTCGAGCAGGCGGCTGGTGCCCCACGTCCACGCCTTCAAGGCGCCCCAGTCGTCGGCCTTGCGCGGCTGGCCCTTGTTGACCAGGCCGATGATGCCCTGCGTCAGCCCGGCGCCATTGTCCGCCTGGATGCTGGCCGGGCGGATGCTGGCGTAGCCCCAGCCCTTGGCGACCACCTGCTCCTGCCACGTCGGCCCGGCGGGCGTGGCCGGGCGGGCCGGCGCCGCGGCGGCAGCCGTGCCCGGGGCAGACGGAGGCGGCGTCGGACGGGGCGGCTGCGGACGCCCGCCGGAACCGAATTCCAGCACCACGGGCACCGGGCCCCTTGGCGTCCTTCGGCGTCCACACCGCGGCCTCGATGGCCACCGCGATGGCCGGGTGGCTGCTGTTGTCGACTGTCCCGAGCAGCTCCTTCTTGACCATCGTCACGCCGCCGACGGTCTCCTCGGTGGTGTTGGCGACCGACCACGACACCTTGGGCGTCACCTTCGGCATCCGACCGTAGACCTCGCGGTCGAACAACTCGACGAGCTCGGGCCGGCGGATGTCCCACCACTGCTTGGCGGTCGTGACGCGCGCCCCGGCCTTCGTTACCATGAGCTCGGGCAGCGGCGGGTACGGCGCCACCTTCGACTCGTCGTAGTTGGCGAAGTTCGGCGACTGCTGGTTGCGGCCTTCGACGCCGCGGCGGATCTCGGAGATGCCGAGGAGCGCGAGCATGCGCTTGTGGTCGGCCTGCGTCGCTTCCTGCGTCGCCAGCTGCGCGGCGGATGGAGCGGGCGGCGTCTGAGCGACTGCGGTGTGCGCCGCCAGGACGGCGGCAGCCACGGTCAGCGCCCCGACGGCCGGCGCGCGGCGAATCGTTTCGCATGCGAACATGGTGAGAGGATGCCACACCCCCAGCCCTCGATCGCGCTCATCTGCGGTGAAGTTCGAGGAGGCAACGAACCCGTCTGGACCGTCGTAGATTTGCCCGGCCTGGCCGGCGTGCTCTACTCGCATCCCTGTCACGGCGAGAGCGGCGGTGACGTGCACTACTGCTCGATGTGCAACTCCGGCATCATCGCCCGCGTGTGCCTGGCCGACGTCGCCGGCCACGGCGAGCGGGTGGCCAACGTCGCCCGGGTCATGCACACCGAGCTGCGCGCCAGCGTCAATTCCTGGGACGAGCGCGAGGTGATGCAGGCGCTCGACGTCCGGCTGGAACAGAGCGGCCTGAAGGCCATCACCACCGCGGCGCTCGTGTCCTACCGGCCATGGAAGCGGCGGCTGACCGTCAGCTACGCCGGCCATCCGCCCGGCTGGATCTTCCGCGCCGGCGGCGACGGCAAGGGCCGGCGGTGGGAGCGGCTGACGATCACCGAGCCGGTGGCGGCGGGCCCGTGCGATCTGCCGCTGGGCACCGGCTTCGGTCCGGCCTACTCGCGCACGCACAGTGCAGGCGATCCCCGGCGACCGGCTGCTGCTCGTCACCGACGGCGTGCTCGAAGCGCCGGCGCCCGACGGCACCGAGTTCGGCGACGCCGGGGTCGAGCGCGTGCTGGACCAGTGCCTCACCGCCGGCAACGCCTGCGAGGGGCTCGCGACCGCGCTGGTCGACGCCCTGCGCGCGCACACCGCCGCCGACGCGATGACCCACGACGACGTCAGCTTCTACGTCGCCGCAGATCACCCCGGCCCCACCGGGCCCGCAGGTCTGGCAGATCCTCAAGAATTTCGTCATCCCGGCCCTCACCGGACGGCGCTGACCCGCGCGGATGCGGGTGCTCGGCGCGCTGATCGTGGCGACGCTCCTGCACCGGCTGGTGCTGATGGCGGTCTCGCCCCCCGGGTGAAGTGGCTCGCGCGCGGCGTGGTGGTGGCGGTGTCGGTCGACGTCACGCTGGCTGGAAAGCAACACCGCGCCCTACAATGGCGCCGACATGGCCAACACCGCTCCGTCCGCTCCGCCATCCGCTCTCGACCTGTTCTCGCTGAAGGGCCGGCGCGCCCTGATCACCGGTGGCCACATGGGCCTCGGCGTCACCATGGCCCGCGCCCTGGCCGACGCCGGCGCCGACGTCGCGCTGGCCAGCCGCACCGTCGACGCCTGCCGCACGGCAGCCGAGACCCTGGCCGCGGACACCGGACGCCGCTGCGCCGGGTTCAAGGTCGACGTGACGTCAGCCGCCAGCGTCGCGCAGCTCGCGGTCGACGTCGAGCGCGACTTCGGGCCGGTCGACATCCTGATCAACAACGCCGGCATCAATCGCCGCGGCGCCATCGAGGACCTCACCGAGGACGACTTCGACTCGGTGATGGCCACCAACGTCAAGGGCGTGTTCCTCGCCTGCCGGGCGTTCATGCCGCAGATGCGGGCCCGCGGCTGGGGCCGCGTCGTCAACCTCGCCTCGATCCTCGGCACGGTCGGCATGGCGCAGCGCGTGCCCTACGCCTCGTCGAAGGCCGCGGTCGCCAACATGACGCGCGTCCTCGGCCTCGAGTTCGCGACGACGGGCGTCACCGTCAACGCCATCGCTCCGGGTCCGTTCGCCACCGAAATGAACCGCTCGCTGCTCGACGATCCGATCAAGTACAAGGCCTTCGTCGAGAAGATCCCGATGGGCCGCTGGGGCGAGCTGCACGAGCTCGCCGGCGCCGTGGTCTTCCTGGCCTCGAACGCCTCGTCGTTCGTGACCGGCTCGATCCTGCACGTCGACGGCGGCTGGACGGCGCAGTAGCGCGACGAGGCTGCAACGACTCCGGAGTGGTCCACGCGACCTGTCCGAGGTCGTTCGGAGCGCCGAACGTGGGGCGGACGTCGACGCCCTGAGGCGGCGCGGGCATTCCCTTCGCCCGTGCCGCCTCGGGGCGTAGTCGCCCGCCAACTGCGGCTCGAGCGCCGTCTGCCGGCTCGCGGAACCGAGCGCGCAGGGAATGCCCGTGACGCCTCAGGGCGTCGACGCCGCCAACTCGCTGGGTGACAGTCGAGCGCGGAGACCGGGCGGATGGGAATTAGTGATGGGCGTGAGGGACGCCTCATGCGAGAGGGTGACGGCGGCGCCGGGCGGCGCCGCCGTCGCGGCCGAATCAGAGATTCAGCTGCATGACGGTGTTGCTGACCGCCGTGCCACCGAGCACGAGGCAGTTCGCCGTGATGTCCTGCTTGCCGCCGGCGACGCGTTCCAGATCGGCGTCCGACAGTTCGCCTTCCTTGGCCGCGTAGGGGATCACGACGTGGACGGTGTCGGCGGTGTCCGCGACGGCCTTCACGCTGACGGTCCCGAGCGACGTGTTCAGCTGCTTCTCGATGGTCCCCTTCGGGTTGGCGAGCAGCGCCGAGCGATACTTCGGGTTCTCCTGCGCGAACTTGCCGACGAGGTCTTGGATCTGGCCGCGCGTCATCTTCTCTGCCATGTGCATATCCTCCGAGCGTATAGGGGTCGTGCGTGTGAAGACGTCACGGTGACGTCGTTCAGGGCTGTCGCAAATCCCGTCGCGAAAGCGCTGCAATGAGAGCAACGACGATGCCACGGCGACCGAACACGGACCGCCGCCAAAATCCGCGCGATCGTCGATGACGGCGGTGAAACACGGGGATTTTCTGGCGCTGGGGCTCCATTTGGCTGGAGCCCCGCCGCCACGTCGCACACGCGCGCCGGTTCCGCACGCCGCGTGCCGCCGGACCGACATCCCCGGCCGGGCGCGCACACCGTCGCATAGAATGCCCGGCAATGTCGGCGGGCTTCACACGGGCGCACCTGGCCATCCTGGCGACGGCCCTCCTGTTCTCCACGGGCGGCGCCGCCATCAAGGCCTGCGGCCTGACCGCCTGGCAGGTCGCCAGCTTCCGCTCCGGCGTCGCCGCGCTGGCCCTCGCCCTGCTGGTCCCGGCCTCCCGCCGCGTCTCCGGCCGGGTCCTGCTGGTCGCCGTCGCCTACGCCGGGACGCTGGTCTCGTTCGTCCTGGCCAACAAGCTGACCACCGGCGCGCAGGCGGTGTTCCTGCAGGCCGCGGCGCCGCTCTACGTGGTGTTCCTCGAGCGCTGGCTGCTCGGCACCCGGATGGCCCGCCGCGACGTGCCGATCCTCGCAGCGGTCGCGGTCGGCGTCGGCCTGCTGTTCTTCGGCTCGGGCGGCGCCTCGGCGACCGCGCCCGACCCCGCCCGCGGCAACATCATCGCCATCGTCAGCGGCGTGTTCTACGCGTTCCTGATGGTCGGCCTGCGCTGGCTCGCCGCCGACGCCACGGCCCCGCAGGGCACGGCCGCCGCCGCGACCTTGTGGGGCAACGTCCTGGCCTTCGCGGCGGCGCTGCCGCTGGCGCTGCCGGTCGTCGGCCTCGCGGCCGGTCGACTGGGCGGTCATCGCCTACCTGGGCGTGTTCCAGATCGGGCTCGCCTACTACCTGATGACCCGGGCGATGCGCACCCTCACCGCGCTCGACACCGCGCTGCTGCTGCTCATCGAACCGCTGCTCAACCCGACGTTCGTGTGGCTGGTGCACGGCGAGACGCCGACCCCGCTGGCGCTGCTCGGCGGCGCGCTGGTGCTCGCCGCCACCACCTGGCGCAGCCTGACCACGCCGGGCGGCGCCGGCCACACCGGCCCCCGCGGTCGTCCAAGACACCTGACAAGGAGATCACCCCGTGATCACTCGACACGCCGGCGCGGCCCTCGCGCTGTTGACCGCGCTCGCCACCGCCGTTGACGCCCAGACGCCGCCGCCGGTCGCACCGCCCGCCGCCGCACCCGCGGCGCCCGCCCCGGTCCCGTGCAACCAGGCGGTGCCGCCGTGCGGCGCCCGACTCGCTGCCGCAGGCCGGCGTGCCCAAGGGCGAGGTGATCAAGGGCGAGTTCGCCGCCAGCACGATCTATCCCGGCACGTGGCGCGAGTACTGGGTCTACATCCCCGCGGGGCTCGATCGCACCCGGCCGGCGCCGGTGATGGTCTTCCAGGACGGCCTGCAGTACCAGGCGCCGGTCGTCTTCGACAACCTGATCGCCCGCAAGGCCATCCCGCCGATGGTCGGCGTCTTCGTGATGCACGGCCGCGTGCGCGCCGGTCGCGAGGGCGCCCGCGATCGGATGAACCGCAGCTACGAGTACGACAGCTTCAACGACACCTACGCGCGCTTCCTGCTCGAGGAGATGCTGCCCTTCGTCGAGAAGACGCACGGCATCGCGCTGACGAAGGATCCGAACGCGCGCGCCATCGCCGGCAACAGCAGCGGCGCGATCGCCGCGTTCGCCGCCGCGTGGACCCGGCCCGACGCCTTCCGCCGCGTCTTCAGCGCCATCGGCACCTATGTCGGCCTGCGTGGCGGCAACAACGTCGCGCTGCACGTGCGCCTGGCCGAGCCCAAGCCGATCCGCGTCTTCCTGCAGGACGGCAGGAACGATCTGAACAACTACACCGGCGACTGGTTCATGGCCAACCAGGACATGCTGTCGGCGCTCACCTATGCCGGCTACGACGTCGCGCACGAGTGGGGCGACGGCGAGCACAACTCACGGCACGCCACCGCAATCTTCCCCAAGGTCGTCGAGTGGCTGTGGAAGGGCTATCCGGCGCCGATCGTCGCCAACGCCGCCAAGGCCTCGAAGCAGGACGTGACGCAGCTCCTCATCCCGGGCGAGGAGTGGCAGCCGATCGAACATGCGCACGTCGTGGACGGGTGGGTGCCCGGCGGCCCGGACGAAGAGCGCTTCCAGCCGAACCGGGCCACCAAGCAGATCGTGGCCCGGCACGAGAACGGCCGCATGCGCGTGGTCGCCGAGCGCACGCCGGCGACGGACGTGACCGTCTCGCACGCCGGTCACGTCTACGCCGTCGACGAGATCAGCCACACGCTGTTCTTCGTGCCCAAGGGCGGCACCGCCAAGCAGATCGACGACACGCTGGCGAGCCCCGGCGGCGTCGCGCTCTCGGCCGATCAGAGCCAGCTCTATGTGTCCGACGCCGGCCGCCAGCTGTCCTACGCCTACCGCATCCAGGCCGACGGCACGCCGGTCGACAAGCAGCCCTACATCTACGTGCACCATCAGCCGGGCGCACCGCACGACAGCGGCGCCGCCGGCATGACCGTCGACACCGAGGGCCGCATCTACATGGCGACCACGCTCGGCATCCAGGTGTTCGATCAGCTGGGCAAGTGCCACGGCATCCTGACGCTGCCGGGCGAAGGCCGCGCCACCGCCATCACCTTCGGCGGCCCGGACCCGAGCCACCTGACCGTGCTGCGCGGCGGCAAGATCTACATGCGGAAGATCAAGGCGACCGGCGCGCCGTCGTGGTTCGCGCCGGTGACGCCGCCGGCGCCGCGCCTCTGAGGCACGCCGAAGCCGCAGCGCGGCGAAGGCGGCTAGCCGCTGAAGAAGACGTACGCGGCGAGGATCAGCGCCAGCACGACGCCGGTGTTGATCAGGTCCCACTGGTTCCAGCTGCGGCGCGTCTCGGCTTTCTGCTCCGGGGTGACGGTGGCGAACGTCAACCCCTGGATCTGCGCATCGGACGGCGCCGCCGTCGCGTAGCTGACGCCGATCATCGTCGCCGCCGAGACGAAGAAGATCAGCACGCTGTAGTACTGGAAGTAGATGTTGTTGACGATCCAGAGGAAGCTGCCCTCGGGATAGCCCGCCTCGTAGCCGGCCAACCCCAGGCTGACCGGCGTGTCGACGGCCAGCCGGAACATGCCCATCGCGAAGCCGACGAGCAGCGCCGCCAGCGAGCCGGCGCCGTTCAGGCGCTTCATGAAGACGCCGAGGAAGAAGACGGTGAAGATCGGCGGCCCGAGGTAGCCCTGCACGCCCTGCAGATAATCGTAGAGGCCCTTGGCGCCCTGGATCACCGGGATCCAGAGCAGGCCGATGAGGACCATGACCGCGGTGGCGACGCGGCCGATCCACACCAGCTGCGCCTGCGTCGCGTTCGGCTGGAACTTCGCATAGAAGTCGATGGTGAACAGCGTCGAGCAGGCGTTGAACACGCCGGCCAGCGAACTCATCAGCGCCGCCAGCAGACCGGCGACGACGATGCCGCGGAGCCCGACCGGCAGCACGTCGCGGACCATCAGCGGGAACGCCGCCTGGGCCTGGGCCGGGATGACGTTGCCGCTGGCGTCGACCAGCGACGCCACCGCGCCGCCCTGCCCGGTCTTGGCCAGCGCCAGGGCGATCATGCCCGGGGATGATGAAGATGAAGACCGGCAGCAGCTTGAGGAAGGCCGCGAAGATCGTGCCGCGGCGCGCCTCGGTCTGGTTCGGGGCGCCGAGCGTGCGCTGCACGATGTATTGGTCGGTGCACCAGTACCACAGGCCGATGATCGGCGCGCAGAACAGCATGCCGAGCCACGGGTAGTTGCTGTTGAAGTAATAGGCGATGCGCCCGGTCTCCTTCACCGGCGCCCACGTGCCTTCCATGCCGGCCGGGACGAGCGGCTTCCACAGATTGAACATGTCCGGGCCGAGCACCTCGCGCAGCCGGCCCCAGCCGCCGAGCGCGTTCAGGCCGTAGACCGTCAGCACGAGGGAGCCGAGGACCAGGACGATGCGTCTGCAGCGCCTCGGTGTAGGCCACCGCCTTCATCCCGCCGGCCACGGTGTAGAGGCCGGTCAGGACGACCACCAGGACCGAGCCGATCCAGAAGCTGTTGAGCGTCATGCTGCCCAGCGACAGGCTCATCTCCGGCAGCAGCGTCCCGAAGACGATGCCGCCGGCGAAGATGCCGACGGCGATCTTGGTGATGACGTAGGCGACCAGCGAGATGAGCGACAGCACCCACCGCGAGGCCGGCGAGAACCGGCGCTCGAGGAACTCGGGCATCGTGTAGACCATCGACCGCATGTAGAACGGCACGAGGACCCAGCCGAGGACCAGCAGACACCAGGCGTGCAGCTCGTAGTGCGCCAGCGCCACGCCGCTCGTGGCGCCCGAGCCGGCCAGGCCGACGAGGTGCTCCGAGCCGATGTTGGAGGCAAAGATCGACGCGCCGACGACGAACCAGCCCAGATTGCGGCCGGCCAGGAAGTAGTCGTCGGTCGTGTCCTTGCCGCTCTTGATGACCCACCAGGCCAGCCCGAAGAGCACGCCGAAGTAGCCGAGCACCACCAACCAGTCGAGTAGCTGCATAGCGGCCGGGAGTTTACTTCGGATCTCGCCAGGGTCGCTGTCGGGCTTGATTTCGCTCGACCCCCCTCCTAGGATCCCGGCTGTGACCCACACCCGACGTTCGTTCCTCGGCGGCCTCGCCTCGGCGGCGGCGGTCTCGATGGCGGCCCGCCCGGCGGGCGCCCAGATCCCGACGGCAGCCGCCCCGGTGACCCCGGCCGCCACCGCCCAGTCCGCGACCGGCGCCGCCGCCAAGCGCGGCATCAAGCTGGGGCTGGACCACTTCGCCATCCGCGGTTTCGGCTGGAAGGCGCCGCAGCTGATCGAGTACGCCGCCTCGCAGAAGCTCGACGCCATCTTCCTGTCCGAGCTGAACGTCCTCGAGTCGCGCGACGACGCCTACCTCGAGGGGCTGCGTAGCCAGGCCGACAAGGGCGGGCTGACGGTGTATCTCGGCATGTCGAGCGTCTGCCCGACCTCGGGCACCTTCGACGCCAAGGCCGGGACCGCCGTCGAGCAGCTCAAGGACGGCATCCGGATGGCGAAGACGGTGGGCTCGCCGGTCATCCGCTGCTTCCTCGGCAACCAGGCCGATCGGGGCACGCACGGCGGCATCGACACGCACATCAAGAACGCCGTCGACGTCTGCACGGCGGTGCGCGCCGACGCGGTCGCCGCCGGCGTCAAGATCGCCTTCGAGAACCACGCCGGCGACATGCAGGCGTGGGAGCTGGCCGGGCTCGTCGAGGCGGCCGGTCCCGACTACGTCGGCGTCAACATCGACCCGGGCAACGCGACGTGGACGCTCGAGGATCCGGTCGCCAGCCTCGAGACGCTGGCGCCGTACGTGGCGTGCACGAGCATCCGCGACTCGGCGGTGTGGGAGACCGAGAACGGCGTCGTCGTCGAGTGGGTGGCGATGGGCGACGGCAACGTCGACTTCACGCGCTGGGCCAACCTCTTCGCCGAGAAGGTCAAGGGCGTGCCGGTGTTCCTCGAGACGTTCGCCGGCCTGCGCCGTCCGTTCAACTACCTGTCCGATCCGGCCTTCTTCAAGCCGTGGCCGAAGATGCGCGGACAGGATCTGGCGCGCTTCCTGGCGATGGCCAAGCGCGGCAAGCCGCGCGAGGCGCTGCCGGCCCTGCCGCAGGGCCCGGAGCGGGCGGCCGCGGAAGCGGCGCGCCAGAAGGACACCTTCGAACGCAGCGTGGCCTACTGCCGCAGCACGCTCGGCTTCGGGATCCGGGCGTAGCGACGGTCACAGCGATCGATGGCCCGCCGACCGGCCGCGAACGCGGCGAGCGCCCCGATCGTCTTCCCCGCCAAGGCGCTGACGTTCCTCCGCGCCTTGAAGCGGAACAACGACGGCGAGTGGTTCCGCGCCCACCGCGCCGACTACGTCACCCACATCCAGGAGCCGCTGCACCGGCTCCTGGAGCGGCTGAACGAGGACCTGCACGACGTCGCGCCGGAGCTGGCGTGCACGGCCCGTGAGTCGACGTTCCGCATGTACCGCGATACGCGCTTCAGCGACGACAAGACACCGCTGAAGACGCACATCGCCTGGTCGCTGCGGCCGCGCGGCTTCCCCAAGGGCTACGCCGCCGGCCTCTACGCGCAGTTCGACGTGACCGAGACGTGGATCGGCGGCGGGCTCTACCACCCTGAGCCAGCGGTGCGGACCGCGGAGCGTGAGCACATCGCCACGCACCATCGCCGGCTGGCGGCCATCGTGCGCGCCCCGGCCTTCACGAGACACCTCGGCGGCCTCGAGGGCGACCAGCTGGCGCGGGTGCCGCGCGGCTTCGATCCGGCGCATCCCGCCGCGGCGTTCCTGAAGTACAAGCACTGGATGGTGTCGCGCTCGCTCCCTGGGACGGTTCGTCACGGAGGCCGCCTTCTACCCGACGCTGCTCGCGATCTTCAGCGCCGCGGTGCCGCTGATCCAGTTCCTCAACGAACCGATCGCCGCGCTGGGCGCGGCGGCGCAGCCTCGCCGGCCGAAGCCGCGCGGCGTCGAACGCGGCGTGCGCTGAGTCAGCCGGCCGAGGCCGCCCGCAGGACGCGCTTCAGCACCTTGCCGGTCGCGCTCATCGGCAGCGCCGTCGCGAACTCGACGCACTTCGGCGCCTTGTAGACGGCCATCCGCTCGCGGCACCAGGCGACGATCTCCGCCTCGGTCGCGGCCTGGCCGGCCGTGACGACGACGAAGGCCTTGACGTCCTCGCCCAGCCGCTCGTCGGGGATGCCGACGACGGCGCACTGCCCCACCGCCGGATGCGTCAGGAGCAGCTCCTCGACTTCCCGCGGATAGACGTTGAAGCCGCCGCGCAGGATCATGTCCTTCTTGCGATCGACGATGGCCAGGTAGCCGTCGGCGTCGATGACGCCGATGTCGCCGGTGTGGAACCAGCCGCCGCGCAGCGCCTCGGCCGTCGCCTCGGGCTGGCGGTAGTAGCCCTTCATGATGTTCGGGCCGCGGATGACGACCTCGCCCGGCTGCGCCGTCGGGCACCGGAACGCCGTCGTCCGAGACGCACGCCACCTCGACGCCGAGCACCGGCTGGCCGACCGTGCCGGGCTTCGACGGCCGCTCGGTGTGGTTGAAGGTCGCCACCGGCGAGGTTTCGGACAGGCCGTAGCCCTCGATGATCCGCACGCCGAGGCGGGTCCCGACTTCCTCGAGCAGGCCGACCGGCAGCGGCGCTCCGCCCGACACGCACAGGCGCATGTGCGCCGCCAGCGCCGAGACGTCGACGCCGGCGTCCTGGCGCAGCAGGTCCATCAGCGCCCAGAACATCGTCGGCACGCCGCACCACAGGTTGACGCGCTCGGCCAGCATCGTCGTGACGACCGCCTGCGGATCGAAGCGCGGCAGCAGCACGAGCGTGTTGCCGCTGTGGACGCCGGAGACGAGCTGGCAGACCTGCCCGAACGAGTGGAAGAGCGGCAGGGTGATCAGCGACACGACGGGGTGATCGAGCGCCGTGCGGCACGGCACGACGAGGATGTCCGACGACGTCATCGCGTTGAGCACGACGTTGAGATGGGTCAGCTCGGCGCCCTTCGGCTGCCCCGTGGTGCCCGAGGTGTAGAGGATGACGGCGGTGTCGTCGGCGCGGGTGGCCTCGGTCCCGCCGTGGCCGCCGGTCGCGGTCATCAACGCCGACAGCGTGATGGCCCCGGCGATCCGCGGCGGCTGGGCCGGGTCGCGCGGAATGACGATGAAGTGCGGGCAGGCGCCGACCTCGTCGAAGGCCGCCTTCCCCATCGCCGCCATCGGCAGCTCCGGTGTCCCCTCGAAGCAGAAGTAGGCGGCGGGCTCGGCATCGCGCAGGTGGAAGGCGATCTCGCCCGGCTTGAGCAGCACGTTCAGCGGCACGACCGTGGCGCCGGCCTTGAGGATGCCGAAATACACGCTGGCGAAGTCGGCCGTGTTCGGGCACGACAGGGCGACGCGATCGCCGGGCTGGATGCCCTTGGCGCGCAGGCCGGCGGCCACCATCCCGGCCTTGCTGGCGAGGGCCTTGTAGGTGAGGCGCGTCGGCCCGCAGACGATGGCCTCGCGATCGGGAGTGAGCCTCGCGCTGCGATCGAGGAAGTGCGCGACGTTCAGGCTGGTGGCGGTCATGGCGCGGCGCTCATGCGATCGGGACGACGACGCGGCCGAAGGCGCGCCCGGCGAGCATGCGATCGATCTCGGCGGGCAGGTCGGCGAGCGGCACGGTGCGCGCGACATCGGCCAGGTGTCGCGGGCGCAGGTCGGTGGCGAGCCGCTGCCAGAGGCGCTGGCGCACCGGCATCGGCGTGTTCGACGAGGTGATGCCGAGCAGGCCGACGCCGCGCAGGATGTACGGCAGCACGGTGCCGCGGTAGTCGGCGCCGCCGACGAGACCGCAGAGCGCGACGTTGCCGCCGATCTGCGTGCCGCGGACCAGCGCTTCCAGCGTCGCGCCGCCGACGTTGTCGAGGGCGCCGGCCCAGCGCGCCGGCAGCAGCGGCCTGGGACGGGCGTCGCCGGCGAGGGACACGGCCTCGCGCGGCAGGATCTCGCGACGCGCCCAGGTTCGTCAGCCAGGCGTGCTGGTCGGCCTTGCCCGTCACCGCGATGACGCGATAGCCCGCGCTCGCGAACAGGTCGACGGCCAGGCAGCCGACGCCGCCGGTCGCGCCGGTGACGACGACCGGCCCGCTCTCCGGCGTGGTGCCGTTCCTGGCCAGCGCCTCGCAGGCCGAGCGCCGCCGTGAAACCGGCCGTGCCGATCGCCATGGCGTCGAAGGTCGACAGCGCGTCCGGGATCCGCACCACCCAGGCCGCCGGCACGCGGGCGTAGCGGGCCCAGCCGCCCCAGTGCAGCGCCCCGAAGTCGTAGCCGGTGACCAGCACGCGCGTGCCGGGCGTCCAGCCCGGGTCGCTCGACTCCGCGACGGTGCCGGCCGCGTCGATGCCCGGCACGTGCGGATAGCTGCCGGCGACCTTGTTCTGGCCGGTCGCCGCCAGCGCGTCCTTGTAGTTGAGCGAGGAGAACTCGACGGCGATGGTGACCTCGCCGGCCGGCAGGGCGTCGGCGGTCAGGTCCTCCACGCCGCCGCGGGTCCCGGCGTCGGTGGTGCGGGCGACGAAGGCACGGAACGTCTCTCCCACGGCCGGCGACTCTAGCACGTCCCGGCCGCGACCGGCTGCTACGTTCGGCCGCCCAGCGCGATCAGCGGGCTGACGCGGGAGGCGCGTCGGGCCGGCCACCAGGCCGCGGCCAGGACGGCCGCGGCGAGCGTCGCCGTCGCCGCGCCGTAGCTCACCGGATCGAACGGCGTGACCCCGAACAGCAGCGTCTCGACGACGCGGCCGGCGAGCAGCGCGCCGCCGAGGCCGAGGACCGCACCGGCAGCGACCAGCACCAGCGCCTGGCGCAGGACCAGCGCGCGGACGCGGCCGGCGTCGGCGCCGATGGCCAGGCGGATGCCGAACTCGCGCGTGCGCTGCTGCACGGCGAAAGCCACGACGCCGTAGGTGCCGAGTCCGGCCAGCAACAGCGCGACGCCGGCGAAGGCCCACAGCATGGCCAACAGCAGGCGCTCCTCGCTCAGGCTCTCGGCCCGGACCTCGTCGAGCGTCCACACCTGGAAGATCGGCGCGGCCGCATCGACGGCCCGCACCTCGCGGCGCACCGCCGCGACGATCTGCGCCGTCGGCCGCTGGCTCTTCACGACCAGCCGCATCGGCCCGTAGGTGAAGCGATGGAACGACCAGTAGAACGCCGGCAGCGGGTCGGCGCCCAGCCGGCGGTTCCGCACGTCACCGACGACGCCGATGACGCGCAGCAGCCGGTTGTTCCCGCCGGGATCGACCTGGCGGCCGACGGGGTCGTCGGTGCCGAAGAGCGCCGTGGCCAGCGACGCCGACAGCACGATGCTGCGTCGCGCCTCGTCGGGCGTCAGCCCGTCGAAGGTGCGGCCGCGCCGGAGCGGGATCCGCATCGTCGCGAAGTAGCCTTCGTCCACCAGCCGCCACGACGCCTGGATCGACTGGCCGGCGGCGAGCCGCGACGGACCGGCGGCGAAGACGTTGTTGCTGGTGTTGCCGCCCGGCCCGAGCGGCAGGGTCGAGATGAAGCCGGCGTCCTCGACGCCCGGCAGCGCCCGGATGCGCGCGCCGACCTGTTCGTAGAACGGCTGCGGCTCCATCGACGGCCGCATCGCCATGGTGACGACGTGATCGACCGAGAAGCCGGGATCGACGTTGAGCAGCCCCCAGAAGCTGCGCGCCACCAGCGCCGCCCCGACCAGGAGCGTCAGCGACAGGGCCAGCTGCGCCACGATCATGCCGTCGCGCAGGCGGGAGCGCGGCGCCAGTCGCGTGGCCTGCGACTGCAGCGCCTCCTGCGGCGCCACCTGGCTGGCGCGGATGGCCGGCCCGACGCCAGCGAGGATGCCGCACATCAGCGTGGCGGCGACGGCGACGGCCAGGACCCGCGGGTCGACGGCGATCTCCGCCATCCGCGGGATCGGCAGCGTGCGCAGGGCGTCGACGCTCCACGACGCCAGCAGGATGCCGAAGGCGCCGCCGATCGCGGTCACCACCAGGCTCTCGACGAGCAGCTGCCCGATCGCGCGGCCACGCGATTCGCCGAGGGCGCGGCGGACGGCCAGATCGAAGCCGCGGGCGGTGGCGCGCACCAGCAGCAGGTTCGAGAGGTTGGCGCAGGCGACGAGCAGGAGCAGGCCGACGGCGCCGAGCAGCACGACCAGCGTCCGGCGCAGCGACTCACCGACGATGTCGTCGGCGAGCGGGACGAGCCGCGTCCGCCAGCCGCGCTCGCCGGCCGGCATCGACGACGCGATGTGCGCGGCAATGGCCTGCAGCTCACGATCCGCCGCCTCGAGCGAGACACCGGGCGCGAGGCGCGCGAAGACGTCGAGCTCATGGTTGAGGCGATCCTCCTGGGCCACGTCGGCCTGCATGGGCACCGCGATCTCGATGTCGCCCGGCAGCGGCAGTCCGGCCGCCGTCACCCCGACGATCAGATACGCGGCTCCATCGAGCTGGAGCGTCTGGCCGACGACGTCGGGGCGGCCGCCGAAGTGCCGGCGCCAGAAGCCGTCCGACAGGACCGCGACCTTCGGCCCGTTCGGGCGGTCCTCGTCGGCGGTGAAGTCGCGGCCCTGGGCCATGCCGGACGCCGAGCGTGCCGAGGAAATTGGCGGTGACGGTCCGCACCTGGATCAGCTGCGGCTCGCCGCGGCCGGTCAGGTTCATCGCCCGCCACGTGACCGCGGCCATCGCGGTGAAGCTGGTGGCGCGGGCCTTGAAGTCGAGGTAGTTGGGCACCGAGACCGAGAAGAACGGAACGTTGCGCTCCAGGTTCGTCTCGTAGACGGTGACGAGGCGATCGGGCTCCGGCAGCGACAGCGGCTGCAGCACCACCGCGTGGACGGTGCTGAACATCGCCGTCGAGGCCCCGATCCCGATCGCGACGATGAGGATGGCGACGGCCGTGAAGCCCGGCGTGGCGGTGAGCTGACGGATGGCGTAGCGAAGGGTGCGCATGGACGTGACGCTAGTAGATCACATCGAGCCTGTGGGCGCAGCCAGGTTCAGTCGGCGCGCCGGCCGGTCGACGCGCCGGTCAGTCGGCGCGCAGCGCCACGTTCGGATCGACACGCACCGCCTGGCGGGCCGGCAGCCAGCAGGCGGCCAGCGCGAAGCCGATGAGGACGGCCGTCACCGCGAGGGCTGTAGCCGCCTCCGGCGCCGGCAGCGACGGGGCGATCGCCGCCAGGACGCGGGCGACGGCGTAGGTGCCGAACAAGCCGATCGCGATCCCGGCGAGCGCCAGGCGCAGACCCTGGCCGAGGACGAGGCGCAGCACGTCCCGGGCCTGGGCGCCAAGCGCGACCCGAATCCCGATCTCGTTGGTGCGCTGCCCGACGAACCCGGCGATGACGCCGTAGATCCCGACCGCCGCGAGGAACAGCCCCAGCAGGGCGAAGCCTGCGAGCAGCCGGCCGACGAGCGCGAAGTTGGCCAGGCCGCGGCTGATCACGTGGGTCGCCGACTGGATCGCCTGCACCGGCTGATCGGGATCGATCGCCGCCACCGCCCGCTGAACGGCATCGGTCAGCGTCTCCGGCGGCAGCGCCGACCGGATGGTGATCGCGAACGAGCGGTTCGGCTCGCGGGCCAGGAGCCGGTAGGCCTGGAAGCGCGTGCTCGGTTCGCTCAGGTTGGTGGCAAAGCTGACGTCACGAACGACGCCGACGATTTCCTGCCACTCCATCACCAGCGGGTGGGCGATGCGCTTGCCGACGGCGCTCTCGCCGGGCCAGAACTGGCGGGCCATGGCCTCGTTGATGATCGTCGGGATCGGCTCGCGGGTGAGATCCGCCGCCTCGAAGACGCGGCCTTCGACCAGGCCGATGCCGAGGGTGTCGAAATACTCCGGGCTGACGAAGTTGACGTCGCGCGGCGGCTCGGTGCCGCTGCGCGGCGCCGGCCGGCCCTCGATGATGAACCGCTGGCCGGCGGCGAAGCCGTTGAAGGGCAGGTTGCCGGACAGCGCCACGCGCTCGACGCCGGGCAGCGCGGCGAGGCGGGTCTGCAGCCGCTCGTGGAAGGCGCGCCGGGAGTCGTTCGTCTCGTACGCCGCCGACAGCGTCACCGACCCGGTCAGCAGTTGGTCCGTGCGCCATCCGTTGTCGCGCACGGCGAAGCGATCGATGCCGCGGATGAAGAAACCCGCGGCCGACAGCAGGACGAGCGCGACGGCCACCTCGGCGACGATGAGGCCGTGCCGCAGCCGATGATGGGCCCGTGACGTCGAGCCTCGGCCACCCTGCTTGAGTGTGTCGTTGACGTCGCCGCGCGACGCCAGCCAGGCCGGCAGGATGCCGAACAGGACCCCGGTGAACACGGAGGCGGCCGCGGTGAAGGCGAGCACGGTGCCATCGAGCGGCATCGCTAGGCCCATCTGGCCGGCAATCTCGACGCGCGATCCGAGGGCCTCGGTCGTCCAGCCGGCCACCAGCAGGCCGAGACCACCGCCGGCGAGCCCGAGTAGCATGCTTTCGACCAGCGACTGGCGCATCACGCGAAGCCGCGACGCTCCGAGCGCGGCGTGCAGCGCGAAGTCGCGGGCCCGGCCGACGTTGCGCGCCAGCTGCAGGTTGGCCAGGTTGGCGCACGCGATCAGCAGCACGCAGGCCGCCAGCCCCATCGTGAACCAGGACAGCAGGCGGACCGTCGGATCGGCCCCGGTCGCGGCGAGCGGCAGGACGCTGATGCCGCTTTCGGCGTTCGGCCCGGGAAAGTCGCGCGCGAGCCGAGCGGCGACGCCGCCCATGCCCGCCTGCGCCGCGGCGACCATCGTGCCCGGCTTCAGTCGTCCGACGATGGCGAGGAAGTTGCCGCCGCGGATCTGCCGCGTCTCGGCGTCGAACGCGATCGGCCGCCACATCTCGATCGTCCCCCAGAGCTGGCGGTCGTCGAAGCCGGCCGGCATGACGCCGACGACGGTGACGCGCTGGCCGTCGAGCCGCACGTCCCGGCCCACGATCGTGCGATCGCTCGAGAAGCGTCGCCGCCAGTAGGTGTCGCTCAGGACGACCACGTTGTCACGCCCTGGCTGGTCGTCGGCTCGCGTGAGCGCCCGGCCGATCGCGGGCTGGACGCCGAGCACGGTGAAGAAGTCGCCGCTGACGCTCATGCCGGCGACGCGCTCGGCCGGGTGGCCGGGCTCCGCCAGCGCGAACATCGTCCACGATGCCGCGGCCAGGCCGGCGAACACCGTGTTCTGATCCTGATGGTCGAGGAAGTTGGCCGGCGAGTGCGGCAGCGTCTGGGACCGCGCGGTGGTGCGATAGACGCGCACCAGCTGTCCGGAGTCCGGATACGGCAGCGCCCGCAGCAGGGTGGCGTTCAGGATCGAGAACATCGACGTGTTCACGCCGATCCCCAGCGCCAGCGTGACGAGCGCCGTCGCGGTGAAGACCGGAGCGGCGCGAAGCGAGCGGAGAGCCAGGAGGATCGCGTGCGCGGACATGGCCACGGCCGAGGCAAGAGTCGTGCTCACACCGTCCGGACGGATTCGCCGCGCCCGGGGCTACCCCGACCGCGGCCTGGCGTGAGCAGCCGGGCGATTGTGGGACCGGAGTGCCCGGCCGTGGACACTTCGGCGGCCGATGACCGGCTGCGGATAGAATGCCGGCACTGGAGACCTGAACCCATGACCCGACGCACCCTGACGCCTGCCTTCCTGTTCGCCGCCGCCTTGACGGCGCCCGCCACCCTCGGCGCCCAGGCCCCGGCGGCGGCCCGCCATGCGCCCCCCATCGTCGGCGCGACCGGCGCCCGACGAATCGAAGCGCGTGCAGCCGGCCGACATCGACGCCCTGATCGCCGACGGCAAGACCGTCGTCCTCGACGTCCGCGAGCCGAACGAGCTCGAGGAGACGGGTACCGTCAAAGGCGCGATCCACATCCCGCTCGGTCAGCTCGAAGCCCGCCTCGGCGAGCTGCCCAAGGACAAGGTGATCCTCACCGCCTGCCGCAGCGGCGGCCGCGCCTCGCGGGCCCTGGCGCTGCTCGAGAGCAAGGGCTTCAAGACCGCCGGCTTCTGCGGCCTCGGCGACTACAAGGGCGCGCGGGTGTTTCCCGGCAAGAAGTCGTAAGGCACACCCGGAGGCTGCATGGCGGGCGTCTCGGTCCTCTTCCTCGGCACGGGTGACGCCTTCTGCAATGGCGGGCGCCTGCACACCGCCTTCCACGTCGCCGCGGACGGCTACCAGGCCCTCGTCGACTGCGGCGCCACGACGATCGCGGTGATGCGCCACCTGCAGATGGACGTCGCCGCCATCGACGCCATCGTCGTGAGTCACCTGCACGGCGATCACTTCGGCGGCATCCCGTTCCTGCTGATGGACGCCTGCTACAACGTCCCGCGCACCAAGCTGCTGACCATCGTCGGGCCGGCCGGGACGCGGCTCCGTGTGATGGATACCCTCGGCTGCCTCTACCCCGGCGCGCCGGCCAAGGTCGAGAACCTGCTGCTCCGCTTCATCGAGTTCAAGGATCGGGAGTCGCTGGCGGTCGGTCCGCTCGGCGTGCTGCCGGTGCCGGTGGTCCACCCGAGCGGCTCGGCGGCGTACGGCCTCCGGCTCAACGTCGGCGGCCGCGTCGTCGCCTACTCCGGCGACACGGCGTGGACGCCGGCCCTCGCCGAGATCGCCCGTGACGCCGACCTCTTCATCTGCGAGTGCACCGGCTACGACACGCCGATCCCGTCGCACCTGCACTACGCCGAGCTGCGCCCGCAGCTGGCCGAGCTGAAGGCCCGGCGCACCGTGCTGACGCACCTCGGCGCGACCGCGCTCGCGCACCTCGGCGCCTTCGACGTCGACGTCGCCGAAGACGGTCAGACGATCGAGCTCTGCAGCCTCCAACGCCCAACTGCCAACCTCCAAGGCATTCCCAACCCCTCGTCATGCCAAGGCAGTTGGTCGTTGGACGTTGGAGTCGATCGCAGTTCTCGCTCAGCAGCCGGCCGATCAGCGGCGCCAGGTCGCGGGTCAGGTTCGGCTTGTAGATCACGGCGCGGACGCCGAGGGCGTCGGCGCGCGCGGCGAGGTCGTCGGTCACGAAGCCCGAGATGAGCGCCACCGGCACGTCGGGGCGGAGCCGCAGGATCTCGGCCGCGACCGACAGCCCGGTCGCGGTCGGCATGTTCATGTCGGAGACGACCATGTCGAAGCGGCGCGGATCGGCGGCGAAGGCGGCGAGCGCCTCGGCCGGCCGCGTGAAGCCCTCGACCTCGTAGCCGGAGCGGCCGAGCAGCCGCGACGTCAGGTTGACGAGCGAGGCTTCGTCGTCCAGATAGAGGATGCGCTGGCCGCGGCCCTTGGCCGCCGCCGTCGGCTCGACGGGCCGCGGCGAGATCGCGGCATCGATGCCCGGGAAGTAGGCGCGAAACGTCGCGCCCTGGCCGGGCGCGGTCTCGACGGCGATGGCGCCGTCGTGGCTCTTGACGATCCCGTCGACGACCGAGAGTCCGAGCCCGGTGCCCTCGCCCGGCGCCTTGGTCGTGAAGAACGGATCGAAGATGCGGTCGACGATCGCCGGATCGATGCCGGAGCCGCTGTCGGCGACGGTCAGGCAGGCGTAGCGCCCCGGTCGCAGGCCGGCCAGGCCCTGCGCCGTCGGCGACGCGCACGGTCGCCAGCGAGACGGTGACGCGGCCGACGCCGCCGGGGATCGCCTGCCAGGCGTTGGTGCACAGGTTCATCACCACCTGGTGGACGCGGGTGCGATCGGCCAGGACGTTGGGGACGTCGCGGGCGAACCCGGTCACCAGCTCGATGCCGGCCGGCAGGCGTGGCGCGCAGCAGCCGCATCGATTCCTCGATCACCTCGCGCAGCGCGATGACGCGCCGCTCGTCGGGCTGGCGGCGGCCGAAGGTGAGGATCTGCTGGACGAGGTCGCGAGCCCGCGCGCTCGCCTTCTCCACTTCCGCCAGGCTCGCTTGTGCCGGATGGTCCGCCACGAGATCCTCCCGCGCCAGTGCCACGTTGCCGATGATCGTGCCCAGGATGTTGTTGAAGTCGTGCGCCACGCCGCCGGCGAGGGTGCCGAGCGCCTCCATCTTCTGCGCCTGCCGGAGCGGCGCTTCCAGCCGCTGCCGCGCCTCCTCGGCGTCCTTGCGATCCTGGATGTCGATCAGCAGGCCGACGTAGCCGAGGAACTCGCCGCCCGGGCCGAAGCGCGGCGACGCGGTGTCGATCATGTAGCGGTAGACGCCGTCGCGGCGCCGCACGCGGCACTCGTGGTGCCAGGGCGCGCTGCTTGCGCCGTCGCCTCGCGGAACAGCCGCTCGCCGGCGGCCGCGTCGTCGGGGTGGAGCGCGGTGAAGAAGCCGTGGCCCAGGCGCCTGCTCGGGCGTCTGGCCGCTGAACTCGAACCAGTGCTGGTTGACGTAGGTGCACTCGCCCTGCGGCGTCGGCCACCCACAGGATCAGCGGCGCGTGCTCCGCCATGTTGCGGAAGCGGGCCTCGCTCTCGCGCAGCTGCGCCTCGGCGTGGCGGCGGGCGGTGATGTCCTGCACGTAGGCGACGCCGTGATCGCGCGCGCCGTCGACCAGCGCCGCGCCGACGACGATCGGCACGCGCGAGCCGTCCTTGCGGATGTAGTGCTTCTCGAAGGAGTCGCAGACGCCGGTCGCCGCCACGCTCTCGCAGGGCCAGCGCGTCGAGGTGGCGCTCCTCGGGCGGCGTCATCTCGATCCACGAGACGCGGCCGGCCTCGAGATCCTCGCGGCTGTAGCCGACCAGCTCGCAGGAAGGCGTCGTTGGCGTCGGTGATCGCGCCGGCTGCGATCCCAGAACATGATGCCGACCATCGGCGAGCCGAAGACGCCGCGCCAGCGCGCCTCGCGGTCGCGCAGGGCCGCCTCGGCGGCGCGGCGGGCCGTGATCTCGCGGCAGGTGCAGACGAGCGCGCTGACGGCGCCGTCGTAGCCGCGCAGCGGCGTGGCGTGCGTCTCGATCCAGCAGCGGCGGCCGCGCAGCCCCTGGATCTCGAGATCGACGGTCGCCGACTCGCCGCGGAAGACGCGGGTGGCGAGCGATCGGCAGGCGGTGCGATGCGGATCGGTGGCCAGCATGTCGAGCCGCACGCCGAAGAGGCGCGAGCTGGCGTCGAGCTCGATCAGGGCACGGCCGGCCGGGTTGAGATCGAGGATGGTGCCGTCGCTGCCGACCAGGGCGACGGCGTCGGGCGCCGGCGTCGAAGATCGCCCGGAGGCTCGCTTCGCGCTCCGCGAGCTGCCGGTTGGCTTGCGCCAATCGGTGCACCTGCAGCTCGAGCTCGCGAACCCTGGCTTCCGCGGAGACGACCGCGACCGTCTCCCGGACGTCATCGCGGGCGGGCATGATGGGCCCGGCCTTCGCGCGCGCCATCGGTCACGCTCCCTGGGCATGCGCCGGGCCGGGCTCGTGTCGAGCCTCGACCACAGCCTGCGAAGCCTGGCGGCCGGCCGCTGGGGGGCGCGGGAGCACCGTCAGGCCTTCGAAGCCGTCCGCGGTCAGAGCGGGCGCTTCGGGCGTACAGCATGGACCCGCGCCCTGAGCGTTGGCAAGCCCCGTATTGAGACGCGCGGAACGGTGCGGCCGCCGGCCGACCGGCTACGGACGCCGCGGACGGCCCGCTCGAATTCCTCCGGGTGCGCCGCGCGGGCCAGGGCGTCCTTGTGGTCGACGAGCTGCTCGCGAACGAGCCTCGCCAGCGACTCCTCGAGCGCGATCGATCCCTGGCGCCGCGTGATGGTGATCTCCTGGTGGAGATGCTGCAGCGCGTCCTTGCGGATGTGCTGTCGCGCGCCGTAGCCGATCATCAGCAGCTCGGCCGCCGGCACGCGGCCGCCGCCGATGCGCGGCAGCAGCGTCTGCGTCATCAGCGCCGTCAACGCCATCGACAGCTCCTGGCGGATGGTGTTCTGCCGCTCGGGCGGGAACGAGTCGGCGATCCGCGACACGCTCGAGGCGACGTCGGTCGTGTGCACGCTCGACAGCACGAGGTGCCCCGTCTCGGCGGCCGCCAGCGCGATCCGCATCGTCTCCGGGATCGCGCATCTCGCCGACCACGATCACGTCCGGCGCCTGCCGCAGCGCCGCCCGCAGCGCGGTCGGGAAGTCCGGGGCGTCGACGCCGATCTCGATGTGCTCGATCGAGGCTGCGCCGGTGCGCGTGCTCGTACTCGGTCGGATCCTCGATGACGATGATGTGCCGCTCGTCGCGCCGGTTGATCTCGTCGACGATCGCGGCCAGCGTCGTCGACTTGCCGGAGCCGGTCGGGCCGCCGATCAGCACCAGGCCGCGATTGAGCTGCGAGAGCGCCTCGACGCCGGGCGGCAGATGGAGCGACGCCAGCCGCGGCACCTCGGCCGGCAGGGCCCGGATCGCCGCCGCCGCCCGGCCGCGCTCGCGGTGCAGGTTGATGCGGAAGCGGCCGGCGTTGACGAGCCGGTAGGACGCATCGGCGATGCCGATGTCGCGGTAGTGCGCGGCGGCGTGCGGCGGCAGCGCCTCGAGCACCGCCGCTTCGATCGCGCCGCCGTCGAGCGGCGCGCCGCCGAGCGGCACGACGCGGCCATCGACGCGGATGGCGGCAGGCGCGCCGGCCACCAGCAGCAGATCGCTGGCGCGGCGCGACGACCAGCTCGCGCAGCCAGGCGTCCAGCCGGGCGCGGTCGCCGCCGGACGGTGCCGGCGCGTCCAGGAGCCGCCCGCCGGGCGCGGCGGCCCCTCGCCCGGATGCCGCCGGGCGCGCCGGCGCGTCCTCGTGCAGCTCGCGGAGCAGCGCTTCGAGATCTTCCGGTTCGTTCATGGTCCGCCTGTCAGTGGCCTCGCCTGGCGACAGCCTGTCGGCCGGCAGTCACTTTGCACTGCTGACGGGCAACGGTCGATCGCCATGTCGGCGCGACCGGGCATCCGCCCACTCGCGCCCATGCGCTTTGCATCCTCGCTCGCCGCCGCCCCCCGCCCCGCGTCGATCGCGGCGCTGGCGCAAACCGTGACGCGATATGCATTTGCCACCACCGCCGGGTTCGCCCTGGTGATGGGATTCACGGTGCAGCTGGCCCGCGTCGAGGGCCACAGCATGGCGCCGACCCTGGCCAACCAGGATCGGCTGGTCGTCGATCGCCTGACCTACCGCATCGGAAAACCGACACCTGGCGACATCGTCATGTTCCACGTGCCGGTCGCGCCGGAGCGCCTGTTCGTCAAGCGCATCATCGCGGAAGCGGGCGACGTCGTGCTCATCCGCAACGGCCGGGTCACCGTCAACGGCCGACAGTTGGACGACCGCTACGTGCCGGCGGACTTCCGCAGCCACGAGGACTGGGGCCCGTACACGGTGCCGCCGGACTTCTACGTGGTGATGGGCGACCACCGCAACCGCAGCTCGGACAGCCGGCACTGGGGTCCGGTGCCGCGCGAGGCCATCGTCGGCCGCGTCCAGGCCCGCTGGTGGCCCCTCTCGTCCGTCACGCTGTTCTGACCCCGATCGCAGATCGCACGTCGCTCGGATCGCTCGGAGCTGCTCCGAGCACGCTCCGAGCACGATTACTTTTCTGCCGGCATCGCCGAGTGGCGGAGGTCGACCGGCGTGCCCTTCGCCCGCAGGCGCATGTTGATGAACTCGACGCCGAGCGAGAACGCCATCGCGAAGTAGATGTAGCCCTTGTCGACGTGCTGGCCGAAGGCCTCGGCGACCAGCATCACGCCGATCAGGATCAGGAACGACAGCGCCAGCATCTTCATCGTCGGGTGCCGGTGCACGAAGTCGCTGATCGGGCCCGAGAACACCAGCATCATCGCCGCCGCGACGAGCACGGCCACGATCATGATCGGGATGTGCGACGTCATGCCGACCGCGGTGATCACCGAGTCGAGCGAGAAGACGATGTCGACCACCATGATCTGCAGGACCACCGCGGTGAGCGCGCCCTTGCCGCCCGAGGCTGCCGTGCGACTCCTCCGCCCCTTCCAGCTTGTCGTGGATCTCGTAGGTGCTCTTGGCGATCAGGAACAGGCCGCCGCCGAGCAGGATCAGCGCCTTGCCGGAGAGCGCCCACGAGCCGATGGTGAACAGCGGCTCGGTCAGCCGCATCACCCACGAGATGCTGAGCAGCAGCAGGATGCGCGAGACCACGGCCATCGCGATGCCGAGCTTGCGGGCCTTGTCCTGCTCGCTCGGCCGGCAGCCGGCCGGCCAGGATGGCGATGAAGATCACGTTGTCGATGCCGAGCACGACCTCGAGCGCGATCAGCGTCAGCAGCGAGACCAGGCGCGGCGGCGCTCCAGAGGTCGCCGCTGGCCGCGGCGGCGGCGGGCTCGGCGGCCGCCAGGAGCGGCGACGCGAGCAGCATCAACACGAACGTCAGGAACACGGCGGGATAACGCGTCACAGGGCGGGCACCTCGAGGGCGCATGTTATATCAGCCCATCAGAGAGCGGGCGCCGTGCCCCGCCGCGCCGGCCCGCATCCAGCCTAACGCCCACCCGGCCCGCCGCCGATAGTCGGCGCACCATGACGCGCGTCCCGACCGCGGCGATCGCGGCACCGGTCGAGCCGGCCCCAGCCCGGGCCGGCGACGGACCGGTGCGGCGGCCCGCGGTCCCCAAGCTCCTGATCGCGCTGCGCCGCTACTCGTGGCAGACGTTCGGCGCCGACCTGACCGCCGGGATCACGGTCGGCCTGGTCGCGCTGCCGCTGGCGATGGCCTTCGCCATCGCCTCGGGGCTGCCGCCCGAGGCCGGCATCTACTGCGCCATCGTCACCGGCACCATCATCTCGGCCGGCGGCGGATCGATGGTCCAGATCGGCGGCCCGACCGGCGCGTTCGTCGTCGTCATCGCCGGCATCGTCGCCACCCACGGCGTCGCCGGCCTCTTCCTCTGCACGATGATGGGCGGCGTCATGCTCGTGCTGCTGGGCCTCAGCGGCATGGGCGGCGCCATCCGCTTCATCCCGCGCCCGGTGATCGTCGGTTTCACCAACGGCATCGCGGTGATCATCGCGACCACGCAGCTGCGCGAGTTCCTCGGCCTGACGATGTCGCGGATGCCCGACGACTTCGTCGGCCGCATGGCCGAGATCGGCCGCGCCCTGCCGACGACCGATCCGGCGACCGCCGTCCTCGAGCGTCGCCACCCTGCTCGTGCTGATCCTCTGCCAGACGCTGAAGGTGCGCATCCCCGGCGCCATCGTCGCGCTCGTCGCCGGCACCGGCGCCGTGCTGCTGCTCGGCCTGCCGGTCGCGACGATCGACTCGCGCTTCCATGGCATCCCCAGCGGCTGGCCGGCCTTCGCCATCCCCGAGTTCCGCCTCGACCTGCTGCTCGGGCTGCTGCCGGCGGCCTTCACCGTCGCGATGCTCGGCGGCATCGAGTCGCTGATGTCGGCGACCATCGCCGACCGCCTCACCGGCGATCGGCACAACCCGAACGTCGAACTGGTGGCGCAGGGCGTCGCCAACATCGCGTCACCGCTGTTCGGCGGCCTGCCGGCGACCGGCGCGATCGCGCGCACCGCGACCAACGTCCGCTCCGGCGGCAAGACGCCGGTGGCCGGCATCGTCCACGCGCTGACGCTGCTGGCGATCGTCCTGTGGGCGGCGCCGCTCGCGGCGCTGGTGCCGATGCCGGTGCTGGCCGCGATCCTGGTGATGGTCGCCTGGAACATGGGCGACTGGGCCGAGATCCCGGACATCTTCCGCACCGGGCTGACCGACGCCAGCGTGTGGGCGGTGACGCTGGCGCTGACGATCTTCGCCGACCTGTCACGCAGGCGGTCGAGGTCGGCATGGCGCTGGCCGCGCTGCTCTTCATCCGCCGCGTCGCGACGACGACGGACGTCGCCCAGGTGACGGACGAATTCGTCGCCCGGACGCGGCCCGACATGCTGCAGGACAAGGACATCCCGCCCTTCGTCGCCGTCTTCCGCGTCACCGGGCCGCTGCTGTTCGGCAGCACCGACAAGCTGGACGTCGTGCGCGACCGCCTGGACGGCCTGCCGCCGATCGTCATCCTGCGACTGCGCTACATGACCGCCATCGACGCGACCGGCCTGCGCGCCATCGAGGATCTGGCGCACGCGGTGCGCTCGACGAGCCGCGTGTTCCTGGTGTCGGGGGCGCGCGAGCAGCCGCTGGCGCTGATGCGCCGGTCGCATTTCGAGCGCCGGCTCGGCGCCGAGCACCTGTGCCCGACCTTCGACGACGCCCTGGCCCGGGCCCGCGAGATCCACGCGCACGCTTCAGCGGCGCGTGGCCGAACGTCGGCGCCCCCACCGTCGCGAGCGGCAGACAGGGGCGCGGACGCCGGCCCGGCCGTCGACCGAGCTCCACGCTCAGTCCGCCCGCAACGCCGTGACCGGCTCGATGCGCGTCGCCCGTCGCGCCGGCAGGTAGGTGGCGCCGGCGGCGATGATCGCCAACAGCCCGACCGCCGCCGGCGAGGCTGGCCGGGTCGTGCGGCGCGACCCGGAACAGCAAGCGCCGATGCGAAGCGTCCGCCCGCGACCGCGAGGGCGACGCCGCAGACCGCGCCGATCGCCAGCAGCACGCCCGGTCTCGCCGACGAGCAGCCGGGCCACGTCGCCGGCGCGTCGCGCCGAGCGCCATCCGGATGCCGATCTCGCCGCGTGCGCCGCGTGACGGCATAGGCGACCAGCCCGTAGAGCCCCGACCATCGTCAGCAGCGCCGCCACGACGCCGAACCCGCCCGACAGCGACGCCAGCAGCCGATCCTGCACCAGCGTGTCGCGGATCATCGTCGGCATCACGGCGTAGCTGACCTCGATGCGTCGATCGACGCTGGTCAGCGCCGCCGTGATGGCCGGCGCCACCGACGCGTCGGCCATGGCGCGGTCGGCACGACGATCCGCGGGCGCTGCGAGGCCCGCCCTGCTGCGTCGTCGGCGTAGTAGACCACCGGCCGCGGGTCGGCCTTCAGCGACGCGTAGGTCGAGCGCCGGACGACGCCGACGATCTCGAACGTCTTCTCCGGGCCGCTCGGCGTCGTCTCGCGGGTGAACCGCTGGCCGATGCGCCGCCTCGGACGCCACCGAACGTCGCCGCGAAGCGTTCGTCGACGATCGGCCACGGCCTGCGACTCCGGGCACGTCGCGCGCGTCGAAGTCGCGGCCGGCCAGCGGCGCGAATCTGCCATCGTCGCGAAGTAGCCGGGCCCGACGCGTGTTGTTCGAGCATGCCGAACGGTCCGCTCCGGTCGCCCTTCCGGCCAGACGTCGTTGCCGGACGAATCGCCGGTGAGCGGGACGATCGCCGTGAGCGCGGCCGACCGGACGCCGGGCACCGCGCGGATCGCGTCGACGATCTCGTCGCCGGAAGGCAGCCCGCGCCGCCTCGGGCGACTCCCGACCGGCCGGAAGTCGACCTCGCCGGTCAGCAGTCCGTCCGGCTCGAAGCCGGGATCGACGCTCGGCCGCGTTGCGCAGGGTGCGCGCGAACAGCAGCGAGCCGAACAGCAGCGCGACCGACAAGGCGACCTGCACGACCACCAGGGCGCGCCGCCAGCGCGATCGAGTCGCGGCTGGCGCTCGCCCCGCGCGCGCTGGCCGCTGCATCACCGTCCGCGGCGCCGATCGCGTGTCCCGCGCAGCGCCGGGCGCCAGCCCGAAGAGCAGGCACGTCGCGGCCGCCAGGCCGGTGGCGAAGCCGAGCACGCGCCAGTCGACGCCCAGCGGCAGCATGATCCGGCTGTCGGCGGTCTCGAGCGCCGCGACCAGCGCCTGCGCCATGCTGCCGGCGAGCAGGACGCGCCAGCGATGGTGCCGATGGCGACGAGCACGAGGCTCTCGGTCAGCAGCTGCCGCACGACCCGGCCGCGTGACGCCCCCAGCCCGAGGCGGACCGCCATCTCGCGCTCGCGCGCGCTGGCGCGGGCCAGCAGCAGGTTGGCCAGGTTCGCGCAGGCGACGACGAGCACGACGCCGGCGATGGCCAGCAGGAGCCACAGCGGCGATCCATACGCTTCGCGCAGCCGCGACAGGCCGTCCCCCGCCGGACGCGCCGTCAGCGTGAAGCGCCAGGTAGGTCTTCGACGCTCGCCGCCGGGTAGGCCGCCGGCAGCGACGCGCGGAAGACGCCGGCGAGACGCGGCGGCGAGCTGCGCGGCGGCGCGGTCGGCCGTCCAGCCGGGCTTCAGGCGGCCGAAGACGCTCAGCCACCACGTCGTCCCGGCGTTCACCCGTCCCTTGCCGTCGGTGCTGAACGCCGGCTCGCTGCAGAGCGGCAGCGACCACGTCGAAGGCGCGGCCGACCTCGAGTCCCTGGAAGCCCGCCGGCGCGACGCCGACGATCTCCACCGACCTGCTCGCATTCAGCGTCATCGTCCGGCCGACCGCCGGCACGGATCGCCGCCGTAGGTCCGCTGCCACATGCCGTGGCCGAGGACGGCGCGCGGCGCACAGCCGGGATGGTCGTCCGCCGGTCGAGAGCAGGCGCCCGACGGCCGGCGCCAGGCCGAGCGTCTCGAAGAACTCGCCGCTGACCAGCAGCCCCTGCGCCGTCCGCGCTTCGCCGCCGGTCGACAGGCTGAACTCGTCTCGACCGTAGGCGAACAGTCCAGTGAACGGCTCGCGGAGGCGCTCGACCTCGCGCCAGATCGGCTGCGTCACGGACGAGAACCGGGTCTCGAAGTTGCCGCGCGCCCCGTCGCGCGTCACCATCCGGACCTCGACCAGGTCGAGCCGGGATCGGCCACCGGCAGGGTCCGCAGGCGCACCGCGTTGACGACCTCGAAGAGCGCGGTGTTGGCGCCGATGCCGAGGGCCAGCGACAGAATCGCGACCAGCGCGAAGCCGGGCGATCGACGAAACCCGCGCAGCGCATACCGCACGTCCTGCGCTGCCTTCGTCGAGCCAGCGCCGGCGCCACACGTCCCGCGTGGCCTCGCGGATCTGCGTGGCGTTGCCGAACTCGCGGCGGGCCGCGGCGGCCGCGGTCTCGGGCGCCTCGCCGCGGGCGATGCGGTCGGCGGTGGCCATGTTCAGGTGCGCCTGGATCTCCTCGCGCAGCTCGGCGTCGCGGTCCTTCATGCGCCCTCCTCTCCCGGTCTTGGCGAGGATGCCGCTCATCGCGTCGACGAGCATCTGCCAGCGCGATCGTTCCGCGACCAGCTGGCGGCGGCCGGCCGCCGTCAGCTTGTAGACGCGGGTCCGCTGGTTGTTCTCGGACACCTTCCACGTCGCCGCGATCAGCTTCTGCTTCTCGAGCCGGTGCAGGGCCGGATAGAGCGAGCCGGTGTCGACGCGCAGGACGTCGCCGGACCCGGCCTGAATGGCCACGGCGATGCCGTAGCCGTGCTGCGGGCCCCAGCGGAGGGTCTGCAGGACGAGGAGATCGAGCGTGCCCTGCAGCAGCTCGAGCCGGTGGGGATCGCGGACACGCTTCGCCATGGGTGTAGACACACTACACCCGTGGGGTGGAGCCTGTCTACATCCTAGGGTGGAGTCCGTCTACACCCTCGGCGGCGGGCGGCGGTGGCCTGACGGTCATGTCGATGGCCTCTCGAGCGGGGCATCCCGCCTGGCGGCGTTGCTCGTCGCTGCAAATCCCCGATTGCGCGCTCCTCGCGCTGCCAGCCGGCGCCGGCCCGTCCTCCCGGAATGCTGGCGGGCCACTAGCCGGCCTTGCGCTTCGGGGCCGCCTTCTTCGCCGGGCGCCTTGGTCTCGGCGATCTCCGCCTTGGCCGGCTTCTTCTTGCTCTCGCTGACCGTCGCCAGGCTCTTGCGCAGCGCTTCCATGAGGTCGACGACCTTCGACGGCGTCTCCTCTTCGGTCGCGATGACGTCCTCGCCGGCGACCTTGGCGTCGATGATGCGGCGCAGCTCGGACTGGTATTCGTCCTTGAACGCCTTCATGTCGAGCGGCTTCTCGAACGTCGAGATGACCTGCCGGGCCAGCTTCACCTCGGCCGTCTTTCGGCTTGGCCGGCAGCAGGTCGTACTCGGCGACCTCGTCCATCGCCCGGATTTCGTCGGCCTGCCGCAGCGTGTACATCACGAGGCCCTTCTCCTTGGCCTCGACCGCCACCAGGTACTCGCGGCCGTAGAGCGCGACCTTGCCGATCCCGACCTTGCCGGCCATGCCCTCACGGATGACCGCGAAGGCGTCGGCCGCGACCTGCGTGTCGGGCGCCAGGTAGTAGGGCCGCTCGAAGTAGATCGGGTCGAGCTCTTCGCGCTCCGCGAACTGCTGCAGGTCGATGACGCGCGTCGACGCCGGGCGGACCTTCTCGATGTCCTCCTCGGACATGACGACGTAGCGGCCCTTCTCGAACTCGTAGCCCTTGACCAGCTCGGAGTTGGGCACCTCGCGCTCGCACTTCGGGCACCACTTCTTCTGCTGGATGCGGGTCTGGCACTCGCCGTGGAGCTGGTTGAAGCTCACCGACGCCGCGGAGTCGGTCGCCGGGAAGACCCGGATCGGAATGTTGACGAGGCTGACCTTCAGATAGCCCTTCCACGTCGCTCGCGCTGCCATTCGTATCCCTCCGCCGCGGCCGGTATCGGCCTGCCGGCAGTGTAATGCAGGGTGCGTGCCCAACCAGCCCGTCTGACCGATGTACGGCGTCGTGACGGCCGCCGCCGCGCATCGGCGCCGGCTCGGCACATAAATGGCGCCGTGCCCCCTGCGAAAGTGGCGACGCTCTGGCGCGAGGACCCGGCCCTGGTCCGGCCGATGGCGGCCAGCCCGACCGACGCCCCGCCCGACAAGGACCTGGAGAACCCGGCGCTCGTCTACGAGCCGAAGTTCGACGGCATCCGCGCCCTCGTCTCGCTCGAGCCGGCCACCGGCCAGCCGCGGGTCCGGCTGTGGTCGCGCAACGGCAACGACAAGACCGCCCAGTTCCCGGAGGTCGTGAAGGCGCTGCGCGAGTTCGCGCTGCGGCTCAAGGCGCCGGTGCTCCTCGACGGCGAGATCGTCGCCCTGGACGCCCGCGGCGAGCCGGGCGGCTTCCAGCAGCTGCAGGGCCGCATGCACCTGAAGGGCGAGCGCGACATCGCCCGCGAGGCCACCGCGCAGCGGGCGGCGTTCATCGCCTTCGACATCCTGCGCGACGGCTCCGAGGATCTGCGGCCGCTGATCCTGACCCACCGCCGCGCCCGCCTCGAGCGGATCTTCGGCGCCTCGGGATCGTCCGAGGTGCGGCACGGCGAGTACGCCGCCGGCGATGGCCGGCGCCTCTACGCGCGGGCGCAGCAGGAAGGCTGGGAAGGCCTCGTCGCCAAGCGCGCCGATTCGCGCTACGAGAGCGATCGCCGCAGCCCGAACTGGATCAAGCTGAAGCTGAAGAAGACCGAGTCGCTGGTCGTCGGCGGCTGGACGGCGCCGCGCGAGACGCGGCAGCACTTCGGCGCGCTGGTGCTCGGCGCCTTCACCAGCGACGCCGCCCGACGCGCCGCTCCGCTACGTCGGCCACGTCGGCAGCGGCTTCACGGGCCGCGAGCTGACGCGCCTCGCCAAGCTGCTGCGATCCGTGCGCGACCGATCGCACGCCGTTCGACGGTCCGGTGCCGGCCAACGAAGCCGTCCACTGGGTCGAGCCGGCGCTGGTCGCCGAGGTCACCTTCACCGGCTGGACCAACGAGCCGCACCTGCGCCACGCCGTCTATCTCGGCACCCGCGACGACGTCGAGGCGCGCTCGATCACGCTGGCCTCGGCCCGCGTGCCGGATTCGAAGTCGAGCGACACGAGCCCGCCGCGAAGCGCGCCGTCCAGATGTGGCGCGGCATGCAGAAGGGCAAAGCCGGCAAGGCGGCCAAGGCCGGCGCCGGAGGCACCCGCACCGCGACCGCGGCGACGCGCGCGGCCGCCGGTCCGGTCGGCATCCCGACGACGCCGGAGCTCGACGCGCTGATCGCCAAGCTGCACGAGATGGAGGACGCGAAGAAGGACGGCGTCATCCAGCTGCCCGGCGGCGAGACGCTCGAGATCACCAACCTGCGCAAGGTGTTCTGGCCGGCCGACGGCTTCACCAAGGGCGACCTGCTCCGCTTCTACGTGCGCGTCTCGCCGTGGCTGCTGCCGGTCGTCGCCGAGCGGCCGCTGGTGATGAAGCGCTTCCCCAACGGCGTCACCGGCAAGGCGTTCTACCAGCAGAAGGCGCCGGACGTCGTGCCGCCCGGCGTCCGCGTCGAGGACACGATCGACGACGAGGGCGCCGACACCAACACGCGCCGGATCGTCGGCGGCGACCTCAAGACGCTGCTCTACATGGCGCAGCTCGGGACCATCTCGCAGGATCCGTGGTTCTCGAAGTACGACACCGCGCACGCCGCCGACTACGTCGCGCTCGATCTCGATCCGATGCCCGGCGTGCCGTTCGCGCAGGTGCTGGACGTCGCCCGCTGGGTGCGCGACGAGCTGGAGCGGCTCGGCATCCCCGGCGTGCCGAAGACGTCGGGCTCGTCCGGCCTGCACGTCTACATCCCGCTGCCGCGCGGGCACGCCCGTACGAGGCCGGCCGCCTGCTGTGCGAGATCCTGGCGACGATCGTCGCGCACAAGCATCGCAAGGAAGCGACCGTCGAGCGGACCGTCGGCAAGCGCGGGCGCACCGTCTACGTCGACTACCTGCAGAACATCCTGGGCAAGACGCTGGCGACGGCCTACTCGGCCCGGGCCAGCGAGTTCGGCGGCGTCTCGACGCCGCTGACCTGGGACGAAGTGGACGAGGGCGTCAGCCCGAGCGACTTCACCATCAAGACGGTGGAGGCCCGCTTCGCCGCCCTGCCCGACCTGTGGCGGCCGGTGCTCGCCGGGCCACCGGTCGATCTGCACGGCGTCCTCGAGCGGATGGCGCGTGATCCCGCCCGGTGAGCGCGCACGGTCGCGATCGCCTCAGCAGCCGGTGCGGATGGCGGCGGGCTCGGCCGGCGCCGAGCGCCGCGGCGGCGGCCTGGAGCGCGTCCGCCGAGTCGTCGAGTCCGAGCACGGCGAAGCACTGCGTCGCCGTCTGATGCCCGCCGTCCTCGCGCGTGAGGGTGGCCTCGACGCGATAGGCGCCGCCCGGCAGCTCCTTCCAATTGAACTGGTGCGTCGCCGCCGCGTCGGCCCCGTCCAGCTGCACGTCCGAGCTGGCGTAGTAGTCGGCGGCTTCGATCACCACGCGCAGCTCGCGGTTGCGCGTGTCGCGCGGGGTCCGCACGGTGGCGCGGACGTCCCGGCCGGCGAAGACGACGGTCGGCCGCACCGACAGCGTCACCGGGCTGTCGGCCGCCCACGACACGGAGCCGACGAGCAGCAGCGCGACGAACGGGAGCAGGAAGCGGTCGCGAGCGTGGTTGGTGTGTGGCATCGGCCCCTCGTCTCACAGAACGTCCTGCGGGCCGGTTGTGAACGACGGGGTCAGATGGCGCGGCCGCGCGGCAACATGGATGAGTCGTCTGTTCGTCGCGTCCGGTCGGCAGCGTTTTGGCCTTATGCTGAAGCGTTTGCAGCCCCGGGCGAATCGCCCGCATCGGGCGAAAGGAGCAGCACATGCGTCTTGATTTGCGAGTTGGCACGATGGCGGCGGCCGCCGCCCTGTGTCTGCCGGTGGTCGCGTCCGGCCAGCGGCCCGTCGTCGAAGGCATGTCGCAGCGGCTGACGGTCGCGTGCGGCAGCGATGGCGCCAAGGTCCAGGGCACGGGCAACACCGTCACCCTCACCGGCCCGTGCTCGACCGTCCTGGTCGAGGGCGTCGAACAACACCGTCCACATCGCCAGCCTCGGCCGCCTGACCGTGGCCGGCATGAACAACAAGGTCTACTGGACCGCCGGCATCGACGGCGCCACGCCGAAGATCACCAAGGAAGGCATGGGCAACACCGTCGAGCAGAAGACGCCGGCCGACAGCGACGCGCCGCGCCGGCCAAGCCGCAGACCACCGCGCCCGTCGAGCGGCAGCGGCACGGCCAGCGCGACCGCCTCGACGCCGACGTCGTCGGCCACGGCCACCGCCAAGCCGGGCAACCCGACGCTGGCCGTCGGCTCGGGCGACCGCAAGGTGTCGATGGGCGCCAGCGGCGACGGCGCCTCGATGAGCGCCAAGCGCGGCGATCCGGCCCCGGCCGGCCGGCGTCCTCGTCGGCGCGATCGTCGGCGACGGCGCCCGCGACCGGCAGCGGGCTGCCGATCCTGGTGCCGACCAATCAGCAGGTCAAGACGATGGAGTGCGACGGCCGCGCCGTCTCCGTCCAGGGCAACGGCAACCGCCTCACGCTGCAAGGGCCTGTGCGGGCCGGTCACCGTCGGCGGCAACGAGAACATCCTCGACGTCGGCTCGACGACGCGGATCGACACGTCCGGCAACCGCAACGTCGTGAAGTACCGCGACCTGGTCAACGACAAGGCGCCCGGTCGTCACCTCGGGCGGCACCGGCAACCGCGTCTCGAAGGTCGAACCGCAGTAGCAGCGTCGCTGGCGTCGGCGGCCTCGCCTCCCCGGCGGGGCCGCATCGGCCGAGCCCACCCGTGCTAAGCTTGGCGGGTTGCGCGCCCGTAGCTCAGTTGGATAGAGCATCAGGCTTCGAACCTGGGGGTCGGGGGTTCGAGCCCCTCCGGGCGCACCAGCTCTCCTCGACGCAACGCCCCAACCCCCTCCACGCGCCCGTAGCTCAGCTGGATTAGAGCGTTGGCCTCCGAAGCCAAAGGTCGCAGGTTCGAATCCTGCCGGGCGCACCATCTCATCTGGGTCCATTCCGGACACATGGGTGACAGTTCATTCCGGAGACATGGGTAACACTTTCGGCCCGAACGGATTGTCGATCGGTTCGAGCCGGCACGTCTCGTCGTCGAAGTAGCCCAAATCGTAGTGCATGAAGGTGACGAGCCAGATGTGGTCGTCGACCTGCGTGCACGCCGACCTTCTGCCCGGCAAAGACCTGGCTGAGATTGACCTTGCGGCGTCTTGAAGCAGATGCGGCCGCAGTGGGTGACGGTGGCGGTCCAGTCGTGGAACGGATAGTCGAGCTCGCCAGGCCGCGATAGGGCCGCGGTGACGGCGTGTAGACGCTCGGCCGGGCACCTTCATGCCGAGCGCCTGGTGCGGCCGCTCGTGGTTGAAGCGGTCGACGAAGGCGTCGAAGCGCGCCTGCTGCTGCAGGACGTTGGCCGGCCGCCGGCTTGGTCGCCTCCTTCTTCAGCGTGAGATGCATCCGCTCGTGGCGGCCGTTCTGCTCGGGATGGCCGGGCTTGATGCGCTCGATCTCGATGCCGAGGCGCAGCCACCACACCGCCAGCTTGCTGAGGCCGTAGAGCGCGTGGGCGGACGGCGAAGGGCACGCCGTTGTCGGTGCGGATCGCGCGCGGGCAGGCCAAATTCCTTGAAGGCGCGCTCGAAGACGGTGAAGGCGAACTCCTCCTGCGTCGTCGAGAGCGCCTCACAGGCGAGCAGATAGCGGCTGGCGAAGTCGGTGATCGTGAGCGGATAGCAGTACCGCCGATTCGCCGAGCATGAACTCGCCTTTGTAGTCGGCGCACCACAGCGCGTTGGGCTGCGTCGGCTGCGACAGCGGCGTGCCCGTGGCGCGATGCGCCGCCGCCGGCGCGGCGCTGCACCAGGCCATGGCGGTCGAGCACCGCGTGCACGGTGCTGATCGCCGGGCAGCGCAGGCCCGGACACTGGCCGCGCAGCCGCTCGCGAATCTTCGGCGCGCCCCAGCTCGGATACTCCCGCTTCAGCCGCACGATGGCCTGCTTCGACCGCCGGCGGCAGCTGATTGGCGTGGCGATAGGGCCGCCGGCTGCGGTCGGTCAACGCCTCGACGCCGCAGTCCTTGTAGCGGTCGAAGATCTTGTAGCCGGTCTTGCGCGAGATCCCGAACTCGGCGCACAGCGCGGCCATCTTCTCGCCGTCGAGCAGGCGGGCGACAAACCGGAGCCGCTCGTCCATGACGTGACACTCCTTCCAAGGCATGCCCCCTCCTCTGAGGGGGCAAAGTGTCACCCATGTCTCCGGAATAAAGTGTTACCCCTGTCTCGGGAAGGACACCCTCCCACTCCGCGCGTCCGCCACGCTCGTCAGAGGCTCTGGATGATCGCGAGGATGTTGCCTTCCGAGTCCTTGAACCAGGCGGCCTTGGCACCGCCGGCGCTGACAGCACCCTCGGCGCTGCGTTCCCCCGGCAGGTCGTCGTAACGCTCGAAGACGACACCACGCTTCTTCAGCTCGACCATCTCGCGATCGACGTCCGCGACCGACCAGAAGGCCTGGCTCGCCTTGGACGTGCCGGCGTTGTCGGTCAGATACAGGAAGGCAGCCGTGCCATCTCCGAACTGGTAGGTCACGCCGCCCTCGTTCACCGAGGTGGGGACGAAGCCCAGCGTCTGCTCGTAGAAGCGGCGGGCCCGGTCGAGGTCCCGGGCCGGGAAGTAGGCGAAGAGAGGCGAATCTCGAAGCATGGTCCCACCCTACTACTCTTCCGGCGATGCCAGCTCAAGATGGGCGTCGCGGTGCTCCTCGATGTGCGGCAGGAACCAGGCCAGCAGCCCGGCGAGCGGCAGGAACGAGCAGACCTGGTAGACGCGCGCGATGCCGATGGTGTCGGCCATGCCGCCGAGGAGCGCCGCGGCGATGCCGCCGAGGCCGAAGTTGAGGCCGTAGAACAACCCGCCGATGAGGCCGATGCGATCCGGGATCAGCTCCATCGCGTAGATCAGGATCGAAGCGAAGGCGCTGGCCATGACCAGGTTGATGACGACGGTCAGCACGCCGGTCCAGAAGAAGTTCGCATACGGCAGGAGCAGCGTGAACGGCAGCGGGCCGAGAATCGAGATCCAGATGATGCGCTGGCGGCCGATGCGGTCGCCGACGATGCCGCCGAGCAGCGCGCCCGCGGCGGCGGCAATCAGGAAGATGAACAGCATCAGCTGCGACGTCTGGATCGACACGCCGAACCGGTCGATCAGGTAGAAGGTGTAGAACGACCGGAAGCTCTCGCCGTAGGCGTTCTTCGAGAACATCAGCAGCGTCAGCACCGTGAGGCCGATCGCGATGGTCGCCTGCGAGTGCGGCCGGGCCGCGCCGGCAGCCTCCGCGAGTGACGCCCGGGCGGCGGTGAAGTGGTTGCGGATGGCGGTGTGGGTGCCGGCCGTCCACGCCATGAGCGCCATCGCCAGCAGGGCCACGACGGAGAACCAGGCCAGGCTCCGCTGGCCGTGCGGCACGATGATGAGCGCCGCCAGCAGCGGGGCCAGCGCGCCGCCGGTGTAGCCGCCCACCTGGAACAACCCCTGCGCGAGGCCCTGCCTGCTGCCGGAGGCATGACGCGCCATGCGCGTCGCTTCGGGATGGTAGATCGACGATCCAATCCCGATGCTGCGCCACGGCCGCCAGGATGAACGCCGTAGCGCGACGCGAAGGCGAGCCCGACCAGGCCGACCAGCGTGAAGGTCATGCCGACGACCGTCGAATACGGCATCGGATGCGTGTCGGTGTGCCAGCCGACGACCGGCTGCAGCAGCGATCCGGCGACCTGGAACGTCAGCGTGATCAGGCCGATCTGCACGAAGTCGAGCCCGTAGGTCTCCTTGATGATCGGGTAGACCGCCGGGATCAGCGACTGGATCAGGTCGTTGAGCAGGTGCGTCAGGCTCAGCATCGAGCAGGACGGTCAGGTGCGTTCGCGGCCTGGCGATGGCGGGTACGTGTGCGATCATCCCGTCACGAGGGTACGACATCTCCGACCTCATGCCCCTGCGCCGCGTGCTCCTGTGCTGCTCGGCCCTCCTGCTCGCCGGGACGGGCCTCTTCGCCCGGCGCGCCGACGGTCCGCCCTACTCGCCGGCCGACTCGATGGCCACGATGCAGCTCGAGGCGGGCTACCGGATCGAGCTGGTGGCCGCCGAGCCGGACATCCAGAGTCCCGTGGCGATGGACTTCGACGAGCAGGGACGCCTGTTCGTGGTCGAGATGCCCGGCTATCCGCTCGACACCGCGCCCACCGGCCGGGTCAAGCTGCTCGAGGACACCGACGGCGACGGGCGCTTCGAGACCAGCCGCATCTTCGCCGACGGGCTGGTGCTGCCGACCGGGGTGATGCGCTGGAAGAAGGGCGTGCTGGTCACGGCGCCGCCCGATCTCCTGTATCTCGAGGACACCAACGGCGACGGACGCGCCGACGTCCGCACCGTCGTCATCACCGGCTTCGCGCGCACCAACCCGCAACACATGGTGAACGGGCCGGTCTACGGCCTCGACAACTGGATCCATCTGGCGCACGAGGGTCCGACGCAGGCGGTGATCTACCAGGACGTCTTCGGGGATCGGGGGACGCCGCTGCGCTGGCCTGGGCATCCGACCCGCCCTGCCGTGGCCGCCGACCACCACGGCGTGCGGCTGCGCCCGGACGCCGGGCGCCTGGAGGCCACGTCCGGCACCTCGCAGTTCGGCCACGGCTTCGATGCGTGGGGCCGCTACTTCACCACCGAGAACGCCGATCATGCGCGGCACGCGGTCATGCCGGCCGCCTGGCTGGCGCGCAACCCCGACCTGCGGCTCGACTCGGCGATGGCGCGCATCCCGGACCACGGCGCGACGGCGCAGGTCTTCCCGATCACCAAGCGGCCGACCTTCGAGCTGCTGACGGGCGCCGGCGAGTTCACCTCGGCGTGCGCGATCACGCCCTACACCGGCGGCGCCTTCCCGGACGCCGAGGGCACGTCGCTGTTCGTCGCCGAGCCGGTCCACAACCTCGTTCACCGCGACGTGCTGACACCCGCCGGCGCCACCTTCGTGGCCCGGCGCGCCGAGGCCGGACGCGAGTTCCTGGCCGCGGGCGACGCCTGGTTCCGCCCGGCGTTCCTCTCCGTCGGTCCTGACGGCGCGCTCTACGTGGTCGACTACTACCGGCCGCGGATCGAGCACCCGGAATGGACGTCGAGCGATCTGCAGAAGGATCCGTCGCCGATGTACGAAGGGCGCGACCGCGGGCGGATCTACCGGGTGGTCCGCACCGACGCCGCCGCGTCGCGGCCAGCGCCACCGCGCCTGGGAGCGGCCAGCGATGCCGACCTGATCCGCGCGCTCGACAGCCCCAACCTGTGGTGGCGACGCACGGCACAGCGCCTGCTGGTCGACCGTCAGCCGCGCCAGGCGATCGCGCCGCTGCGCACGATGGTCGAGCCAGTCGCCATCGCCGCTGGCGCGGGTCCACGCGCTGTGGACGCTGGACGGCCTCGGCGCGCCTCGACGACGGATCGCTCGAGGCGGCGATGCGGGACGCCACGCCCGGCGTGCGCGAGAACGCCGTCGCCCTCGCCGAGCCGCGCCTCCGCTCGTCGGCGGCGCTCGCCAGCCGGCTCCTGGCGATGGTGGACGACCAGGACGCGCGCGTCCGCTTCGTCGTCCTCGGCGCGCTGGGGTCGCTGGCGACGCCGGACGGCCGCCGCGGCCCGTCGCACGCTGCTCTTCGCGCACCTCGACGATCTGTGGATGCAGCGGGCGGCCCTCAGCGCCGGGTCGGCCGAGGCGCCGGCGCTCGTCGACGCGCTGCTGCGCGACCGCTCGCGCCTCCTGTCGACGCCGTCCACGGCGCGGGCGGCGTTCGTCCGGCAGCTGGCGTCGATCGTCGGGGCCCGCCAGAGGCCCGCCGACGTGGTCCGCATCCTGGGCGCCGTGACCGCGACCCGCGACACCGACGCGTCGTGGTGGCGGGCGGCCCTGCTCGAGGGGCTGGCCCAGGGCGCGCAGGGGCGCCGCACGGCGCGCGGAACGATGCGGGGCACGCGGCCCGCGCTGCTGGCGCTGCTCGACGATGCCGCGGCCGACGTGCGCGCGGCCACGCTCGCCCTGCTGCGGCTCGCCGGTCCGGGTGACGACGCGGCGTGGCAGGCCGGCCGTGCAGCGCGCGACCACGACCGCCAGCGCAGGGCACCGAGGCGCAGCGGCGCGCCGACGCCGTTGCGCTGGTGTCGATGGATCGTCCCGAACGCCGCGTCGAGTGGCTGCTGCGCTTCGTGTCACCGCACGAGCCCGACGTCGTGCAGCTCGCCGCGGTGACGGCCCTCGGACGCCTCGATCCCGCCACGCTCGTCGCGGCGGGACGCCGGACCGGTGATGCCGCAGCGGCCACCTCGAACGACGCCATCGGTCGCTTCCTGCTGTCGCGATGGGCCGGCTTCACTCCCGAGGTGCGGTCCCGTGCCGGCGACGTGCTCATCGACGACCCGGCGCGGGCGCGGCTGCTCGTCGAAGCCCTGTCCGCAGGGACCGTCCAACCGTGGAGCCTGGGCTTCTGGCAGAAGCAGGATCTCGTGCTCCACAAGGATCCGTCGATCCGCGCCCTGGCGCGGGCGGTGCTCGAGGAGGATCCGCGGACGCGCGCCGAGACGGTGCGGCGCTACGCGGCTGCCCTCGACCTGGCCGGCGATCCCACGCGGGGCGCGGAGGTGTTCACCCGCACGTGCGCCGCCTGTCACCGGCGCGGCGACATCCCCGGCGGCGATCTCGGCCCGGACCTCGCGACGGTGCGGCATCGTCCGCCGGCGAGCCTGCTGGCCGACATCCTCCTGCCGAGCCGATCGATCGCGCAACACTACGAGACCTACCTCGTCGAGCGTCGAAACGGCGAGACGGACGCGGGTCTTCTCGGGGCCCGGACCGCCACCACGATCACGCTGCGGCAAGCCGGCGCACGCGAGCTGGCCATTCAGCGCGCCGACATCACGACGATGGCCGTCGTGCCGCAGAGCACGATGCCCGCCGACCTGGCGACGCAGATCTCGCCGGAGGCGATGGCGGACCTCCTCGCCTTCATCAGACGCTGACACGACGCACACGGAGCGACGCCGCACGCGCAGGTCTACGATGTGCAACATTGAACGACGCACCTGTCGCAAAAGGGGTAGCGCAGGCGCGACGCCACGGATAGGGTGTGTGCCATGCGCCTAGTACCCGCTTCCATCGCTTCCCTGGGAATCCTGGCGCTGCTGAGCCTGGCCGGTCGCGCAGCGGCCCAGACCGCACCGGATCTCGGCGCGGCGGCACAGTTCGCCGTCCTCAGCTCGGCGACCGTCGACAACAGCGGGGCGACAGTCCTCACGGGGAACGTCGGCGCCTTGGGTGCCATCACCGGGGCCCCGGTGGTGAATGGCACGATCTACGCCAACAGCGCTCCGCCAACGGTGGCCGCGCGGGATACTGCCATCGATGCCTTCATCGACCTCGGCCTGCAGCTGTGTAACGCGGACCTCACCGGGCAGGATCTCGGCGGACTGACGCTGATCCCCGGCATCCACTGTTTCGATGCCGCCGCCCAGTTGACGGGAACGGTCACCCTGGACGCCGGCGGAGACCCCGACGCCATTTTCATCCTCCAGATTGGCACCACGCTGACGACCGCCCCTGCCTCGGCGGTGACCCTGATCAACGGCGCCAGCCCCCTCAAGGTGTTCTGGAGGGTGGGGTCGACGGCGACGGTGGGCGCCAACACCGTCTTCAACGGGACGCTCATCGCGGCCACCAGCGTCGGCCTGGGTGCGGCCACGTCGTGGACGGGCCGGGTGATCACGCTGAACGCCGCCATCACCCTCGATTCGAGCACCGTCACCCTGCCGATGCAGGACCTCGTCACCACCAAGGCCTCGACCGGCACGGCGTCCGTGACGCCGGGCAACGCCTTTCTCTACCGGATCACGGTCGACAACGCAGGCACCGCGACAGCCGAGGGGGTGACGATCACGGATCCCTTGCCCTCGAATCTGACCTTCGTCTCGTCGACGACCGGCTGCACCGCGGTGGCGCAGGTCGTCACCTGCGGACCGCCCGAGGACATCCTGCCCGGGGGGACGGTGATTGACGAGGTCCTGGTGCGGCTGAATCCCGCCTATACCGGCGATGGCAGCGACATCGGCAACGTCGCGACGGCAGCGAGCACATCGTACGAACCGACGCCGGCGGACAACGCCAGCGCGCCGGCGCCGCCGCCGACGGTGAACCCGGCCTCGGCGGACCTGTCGCTGTCCAAAGCGGCTGTCGAACTCACGGTCTCGCCGGGCCAGACCTTCACCTATCACCTGGTGGTGACGAACGGCGGGCCGTCGACGGCGGTGGGCGTCATCGTCACGGACACCCTGCCGGCGCAGCTGACGTTCGTGTCTTCGGTGCAGGGCTGTGCGCTTGCCACGGGCGTGGTCGTCTGCCCGACCGTGACGGCGCTGGCGCCTGCCGGCATCGTCACCTACGACCTCGTGGTCAGGCTCGATCCCGCCTACACCGGCGACGGGACCGACATCCTCAACGTCGCGTCGGTGTCGAGCAGCACCAGCGACCCGGCCGCCGGCAACAACAGCAGTGTGCCCGCGCCAGCCCCGGCGGTGGGCGCGCCGCAGAGCGATCTGCAGCTGACCAAGAGCGTCAGCGCGTCGCCGGTGACGCCGGGATCGACGTTCACCTACACGGTGCAGGTCACCAACGGCGGTCCGTCGTTGGCGACCAACGTGGTGATCACCGACCCGCTTCCGGCGCAGACCACCTTCGTGTCGTCTGTCGCCGGGTGCACCGCGGTCGGCCAGAACGTCACCTGCCCGACGGCCGCATCCCTCGCCGTTGGCGCCACGCTGTCGGTGGACATCGTGGTCCGGCTCGCTCCCGCGTATACCGGCAATGGCACGGACGTCCTCAACAGTGCCACGGTGACCGCGGCGACCACCGATCCGGTGCCCGCCAACAACACCAACCCGGCGGGAGCGCCGCCGGCCGTCGGACCTCCGGGCGCCGATGTCACGGTGGTCAAGACCGTCAGCGCCGCCCCGGTGACGGCGGGCAACACCTTCACCTACTCGCTGCTGGTCTCGAACCAGGGCCCCTCGGTCGCCACGGACGTGGTGACGACCGACCTCTTGCCGGCCGGCATCACCTTCGTCTCGTCGGGGGATGGCTGTCTCGCCGTCGGTCAGCAGGTGACGTGCCCGACGCTCGGCACCATGGCCCCGGCCGCCTCCAGCACCTTTGCACTGGTCGTACGACTGGATCCGAGTTACACCGGCGACGGCAGCGACCTGCCCAACCGCGGCGTCGTCTCGGCCTTCACGATGGATCCGGTGCCGGGCAACAACACCAGCGCGCCGGTGACGCCGAACGTCGGCGCCGGCAGTGCCAACCTCTCGGTCCTGAAAGTGGCGCTGGGCACCTCGGTGTCGCCGGGCGGGCTCTTCACCTACCGTGTCAGCGTCACCAACGCCGGGCCGTCGGCGGCATCCGGTATCACCGTGAGCGATGCGCTCCCCGCCCCGCTGGCGTTCGTCGCCTCAGTGGCCGGCTGCACCGCCGTCGCCCAGGTCGTCACCTGTCAGCGGCCGACGATGCCGTCGGGCACGACCGTCGACTTCGACATCACGGTGCGCCTGAGCCAGGCCTACGTCGGCAACGGCAGCGACCTCGCCAACATCGCCACTGTCGCGGCGACCACCGCGGATCCCGACACCAGCAACAACACCACCGCCCCGGCCCCACCGCCGCCGCTCGGCTTCGGCGCGGCCGACCTGACCCTCACCAAGACGGGGCCCACCGGCCCGGTGGTGCCGAACAGCGAGATCACCTACACCCTGGTGGTGACGAACCAGGGACCGGACGCCGCCACGGGCGTCGTCGTCCAGGATCCGACACCCACCGGACTCACCTTCGTCGCCACGAGCGGGGCGTGCGTCACGGCGTTCCCGTGCAGCATCGGCACGCTGCTGGCCGGTCAGGCGGCGACCATCTCGGCCCGCTACAACGTGGGGTCCCAGTCGGTCATCACCAACACGGCGACGGTGTCTTCGCCCACGCCCGATCCGATCGCCAGGCAGCAACACCGCCTCGGCGACGACGCCGTCCGAGCCGCGCACCTACTATCTGGCCGAGGGCGCGACCGGCGCGTTCTGGCGCGAGGACATCTCGATCGCCAACCCGAACACCGCCGCGGCTCCGGTGACGATGACGTTCTTCACCGAATCCGGCGCCGTCATCACCCACACCCTGACCCTCGCCGCCAACTCCCACGCCACCGTGCGGGTCAACGACATCCCCGGCCTGGCCAGCACCAGCACGTCCACCGACATCACGTCCGAGAGCGGTCTCCCGCTCGCCGTCGAGCGCACCATGACCTGGGACGCGACGATGTATGGCGGGCACACGGAGACGGCCGCCTCCGAGTTGTCCGCCAGCTGGTACTTCGCCGAGGGCGCACTCGGCTACTTCGACACCTTCCTGCTGCTCGGCAACGCCCAGGCGACGCCGACCACCGCCACGGTCACCTTCCTGCTCGAAGGGGCGCCGCCGGTAATCCGGACGGTGTCCATGGGCGCACGGGCCCGGCTCACCCTCGACGCCCGCGCCATCCCCGAACTGAGCGGGCGCGCCTTCGGCATCACCGTCGTCGCCAGTCAGCCCATCGTCGCCGAGCGGTCGATGTACTTCGGCAGCACGGCGACGCGGCTCTGGAGCGGCGGGCATTCGTCCGGCGGAGTCAGCGCGCCGTCACGGCGCTGGTTCTACGCCGAAGGCGCCACCGGCACGTTCTTCGACACCTTCATCCTGATGAGCAATCCGCAGACGGTCGCGGCCCAGGTGACGATGGACTACCTCCTGCCGAACGGCACGGTGATCACGGCCGCAAAGCAGATTCCGGCGCAGGGGCGTCTCACCGTCAGCATCGACCAGGAGGCCGACGTCCGGCTGCGCGCGGCGGCGGTGTCGACGCGGATCACCTCCGACGTGCCGATCGTGACCGAACGTTCGATGTACTGGGCCAGCAAGCCGGACGTCTCAGCGTGGAGCGAGGGCCACAACAGCTTCGGCGTCGATCAGGCCGCGCCACGCTGGGGCCTCGCCGGCGGCCGCATCGGTGGACCGAACGCGTTCCAGACCTTCATCCTCCTGGCCAACCCGTGGGCGGCCGCGGCCAACGTGACCGTGACCTACGTCCGCGAAGGCCAGACGCCGATCGTCCGGACCTACATCGTTCCGCCGACCACCCGCTACACGATCGACGTCGGCGCGTCGGCGCCCGAGCTCGCGGGCGGCCCCTTCGGCGCCGCGATCGCCGTGACCAACAGCCTGACGATCACCGTCGAGCGGTCGATCTACTGGAACGCCAATGGGGTGTTCTGGACGGCCGGCACCAACGCCGTGGGGACGAGAATCCCCTGACACGCCTGAGCCCCCCGCTTGACCTGGTTGCCCCAGCTCTCGCGGCGGTGGACCGTCGCCAGGAGGTGACCGCGACCGGCCGGCGCGCGCCGTCGGCGCGAAGTGGAACCGGGTCAGGCGCCCGATCATCTGCCGCAGCCCTTCTTCCGGGAACGGGCGATCCAGGTTGTAGGTCCGCAGGCCGGCTTCGACGTGCGCGACCGGGACGCGGTGGTAGAACGCCGACAGCGCGCCGAGGAACGCGCTCTCCATGTCGCCCTGGACGATGACGGCCGACCACGGCTCACGGGTGATGACCTGATCGAGCTGACGACGGCAGCCGACGCTGAAGTCCGACAGCGACGAGCCCTCGCGCTGCAGGGTGATGTCGGGCACGATGTCGAAACAGGCCAGGATCTGCTGCGCCATGTCGCCGTGCTGGCCGGTGTGCAGCCACTGGACGTCGGTCCACGTGGCGTCCCGCAGGGCGTGATAGACCGGCGCGAGTTTGATGATTTCCGGACGCGTTCCCGAGACGAGCAGCATCCTCTCCATATGGCCGATCAGAAAATCGACACCTGCCAGGAGAACTTCACCAGAGAGGCGAAAACCTGGCATTCCGGCTTGCAGAGGGAGGGATGGCTGGCGAAAGCGCCCACGCAGCGACGCAACGCCTGAGCTGGCGCCCGGGCGGTCAGAAACCGACGATCAGGCTGACGCGGGCCGTGCGGGGCAGCGCCGGATGCAGGTGGACGTCGTCGATGCCGTCGGCGGGCTCGCCGGGCAGGCGCGAGGCGTAGAAGTAGTCGATGTCGCTGTCCCGCGCGTCGAACAGGTTGAAGACGTCGACGCGCCAGGCGCAGCGCGCGCGGTGAACCTGTAGCCGGCCTTCGAGGTTCACCAGGCTGGTGGCCTTGGAGCGGACCGAGTCGTCCTCGATCAGCGCGCGCGGACCGAAGTAGCGCCAGCGCACGCTGCCGAACACGTTGCTGCACGCTGTCCACCGTGACGCCGCCCGAGACGACGGTCGGCGACGGCCCCGGGGATGACGTCGCCGGCCGGATCGACGTCGGTGAAGCGCGCGCGCGACAGCGACAGGTCGACGTCGAACGTCAGCCACGGCCGCGGCGAGTAGTAGTTGGCCCATCTCGACGCCGTAGCGATGGCTCGGGCGCCCGGCTTCGGTGGTGCCGGCGTCGCCGACGAAGATCAGCTCCGAGTCGAGGCTGCAGCGTCCACAGCGTCAGCGCTCGTCTGCAGGTGCGGAATCCGCGACGCGTGCGGACGCCGACCTCGGCGCCGCGTGGCGCGGGCCAGCGGCGTCACCCGCTGCGCCGGCTCGCCGGTCGCCGGGTCGATCGTGATGGTCGCGCCGCGCGCGTCGTTGCTGTGGAAGCCGAGCCCGGCGTTCGACGTAGAGCTCGGTGCCGCGCCACGGCCCGAAGACCGCGCCGCCCTTCGGGCTGACCAGGCCGGCGTGCGTCGGTGCCGGAGTTGAGCGGCTCGCCGGCGTCGACGTCGAAGCGGTAGCCGTCGACGCGCAGGCCGGCCAGCGTCCGCAGCCACGGCGTCCACTGCGTCTCGTTCTGGCGCGAAGCCGCCGACGCTGGTCTGCCGCACGCGCGTCCTGGCGGATCGGTGCTCGAGCGGCTGGCGCGCGCTCGGTGTGATACAGGCCGACGTTGCCGATGTCGTCGTGGCGGAGCTGCACGCCGACGGTGTTCTGCATCGGACGGCCCGCCCCACTGCCCGAGCCGGCGATGGCTGACCTTGCGCGCCGGTGACGAAGCGGTGATCGGCCTGGTGGAACTGGTCGCCGTTGTCCGGGTCGTCGAGGAAGTAGGTGAAGTTCGAGAACAGGTTGAGGTCGTAGCCGAGGCCGAAGGCACTGACCTTCGTGCTGGCGTTGTTGCTGCGTCCGCTGCCACTCGACCGAGCCGCTGTAGCGGTACGAGTCGCCGCCGTCGCTGGTGTCGAGCGTGCCGAAGCGATCGATCCGGCCGTCGGCGATGGCGCGCGCCGGCACCTGGTCGGTCGAGTCCCACGTGCCGCGATAGCCCATGCCGGTGACGCGAAGCCGTTCAGCGCATCGCCGCTGGCTGTAGCGCACCACGCCGTTGACCTTGCGGTAGTCGTCCGGCTGCGATCCACGGGCCGTCGTTGTGCTGCACGTCGAGCGGCGCCGAGCAGCGTGCCGCTGCCGAGCCGTCGGCGACGCCGCGACCAGCGCCCGGCCGAATCCCTGGCCGCCGCCGCCGACGCGCACGATCGGCCGGGCCAGGCGTGTTGGTGTAGTTGATGTTGGCGGCGCCGGCGGTGGCGAAGTCGCCCTGGTCGGCGAAGTACGGGCCCTTGGAGAACTGCACGCCGCTGACCAGCTCGGGGATCAGGAAGTTCAGGTCCGAGTAGCCGTGGCCGTGCCCGTGCGTCGGCATGTTCACCGGCATGCCGGCGACGGTCGTCGCGAAGTCGGTGCCGTGATCGAGGTTGAAGCCGCGCAGGTAGTACTGGTTGGCCTTGCCCTCGCCGCTGTGCTGACTGATGACCACGCCGGGCACGGTCTCGAGCACTTCGCCCGTGCGCATGATCGGCCGCGCGTCGAGCTGTCGCGCGGTGATCGCGCCCTGGCTGGCCGACTGCGCGACGCCGACGAGGTTCTCGGCCGGGTCGTCGACATCGGCGAGATTGGTGAAGGTCGACTTGCCGGTCACGGTGACGTCGGCGTTGAGCGACAGGTGACAGGACGGCGTCGGCGCGCAGCGTGCCGGTCGCCGGGCACCGCGACGTCCCGCCGGACGCGCCGAAGTTGATCAGCGCGAACGACACCTGCCGCGGGACCGGCGGGCACGGCGTCGAACACGTAGGCGCCCCGGGCATCGGTCTGCGCGCGCCGCGCCGGCGGTGTCCCCGAGGTCAGTTCGACGACCACGCCGGGCAGCGCGGCGCCGACCTGGTCGCGAACGGAGCCGGCGACCTCGGCGGCCTGCGCCCCGGCCAGCCCGGCGTGGCCCAGAACGGCGAGGAGGACGGCGAGGACAGGACTGACGCGGCGTGGCATCTGGGCTCCGTGAGACGATGGCGACTGACGAACACTACGTGGGGCCTTCCGAGCGGGATGTGCGGCAAATTGCCGCACCCGGTTGCGGCCCCAATCCGAGACGATGCAGGAAGCGAGCAGGCAGGCGACGGACGGCCCCGGACGGTCGGCGCCACCACCGTGGTACCTGCGGGCGACCCCGCTGGCGGCGCGCCCGTGGCTGATCCGGCAACGATGGGCGACGGTGGCCGTCGATGCCGCGGTGCTGGCCGCCACGGCGGCCTTCTCGCATGCCGACTTCCCGCTCGGCCACCTCGCGCCGTTCGTCGCGGCCTCCGCCGTCGGCAACGCGGGGGTCGCCGTGTCGCTGGCACGGGAGCGGCCGGTGGCGACCACGCCGTTGATCGGCCTGCTCCTGCTGGACGTCGTCCTGCTGACCGGCGTGCTGGAGCTGACCGGCGGGCCCTTCAATCCCTTTGCGGTGATCTACGCCGTGCACGTGGCGCTGGCGGCGGTGTCGCTCGGCTCGGCCCCGGCGTTGCTGGTGGGCGCCGCGGCGGCGATCGGCTACGGCGCGCTCGCCTACCGGCACGCGCAGGCAGGCCTCGCCAGCCACCACCGCCTCAGTGACTTCCCCACCCATCTCTACGCGATGTGGCTCGCCCTGACGTCGCTGGCCGAGCTCGCCGCCTACGTGGTCGGCCGCGCCTCGGCCGCCGTCGACGCGATGCGCGAGCGCGCGGCGCGCTCGGAGCGTCTCGTGTCGCTGACGACGCTGGCTGCCGGCGCGGCGCACGAGCTGTCGACGCCGCTGGGCACCATCGCGGTCGTGGCGCGCGAGCTGGAGCTGGCGACCGCCCGCGGGGTGCCGAGCGCCGGCCTCGTCGACGACGCCCGGCTGATCCGCACCGAGGTCGATCGCTGCCGGGCCATCCTCGATCAGATGAGCGGCCGCGCCGGCGGCATCGGCGCGGACGTGCCGGAGCGGCTCGATGTCGGCGCGGCGATCGCCGCCGCCCTCGCCGAGCTGCCGGCCGACGCCGCCGCCCGCGTGCGCTTCGACGCGGCCGCCGCGGTGCCGGCCATCGAGGTGTCGCGAGCCGGCCTGCGACAGGCGATCCTGTCGCTGGTCACGAACGCCCTCGACGCCAGCAGCGCCGGAGGACGCGATCGAGGTCGCGGCCGCCCCGCGGCACGACGCGCCGGGCGTGCGCATCACCGTCCGTGACCGCGGCCAGGGCATGGCCCCGGAGGTGCTGGCGCGCGCCGGCGAGCCGTTCTACACGACCAAGGACGCCGGCCGGGGCATGGGCCTGGGGCTGTTCCTCGCCCGGGTCTTCGCCGAGCGCCATGGCGGCGCGCTCTCCATCGCCACGGATGGCGGGACCGTCGCGTCGATCGAGCTGCCGGCCGCCGGCCGGTAATCACATGACCACCGATTCCGCATCGCCGCAGTCTCGCTCCCTGCTCGTCGTCGACGACGACGAGCGCTTCCGGACCCGGCTCGTGCGGGCGTTCCAGGATCGCGGATTCGATGCCGCCGGCGCGGCCGGCTACGAAGACGCGGTCGCGGCGGCGCGCGCGGACAGCCCGGAGCTGGCGGTGGTCGATCTCCGGCTGCCCGACCGCACCGGGCTCGAGGTCGTCCGCGCGCTCAAGGCCATCGACGGCACCACCAGCGTCGTCGTGCTCACCGGCTACGGCAGCATCGCCACCGCCGTCGAGGCCCTGCGCCTCGGCGCCACCAACTACCTGACCAAGCCGGTCGACGCCGATCAGATCGTCGCCGCCTTCGACGGAACCGGCGCCGCCGCGGCCGCCGTGCCGGCGGTCGTCCCGACGCTGGCGCGGGTCGAGTGGGAACACATCCAGCGCGTGCTCACCGACTGCGACGGCAACGTGTCGCAGGCGGCGCGCCTGCTCGGCATCCACCGCCGCTCGCTGCAGCGCAAACTGTCGAAGGATCCCGGACCGGAGACGTAATCATCGGTTTCGAGCGCGGTCCGACGTTGACACCGCGGCCCACGGACGTCAGGCTTCTGCCGTGCACATCAGAATTGCGGCGCTCTGCGGCCTGCTCGCGTTGTCCACCGTCTCGCTGTCGGGCCAGGCGGGCAGGAATCCCATCGGCTACTGCGTCGGCCTGAAGGGCCTCGAGCTCGCCAAGTCGGCGGGGTTCGACTACGTCGAGCTCGGCACCACCGAGATCGCCGCGCTCTCCGACGCCGACTTCGAAGCCGCCGTCGCCCGTGTCACGGCCGTCGGCATCCCCACGCCCAACGCCAACCTGTTCCTGCCGGCCTCCCTCAAGCTGACCGGGCCGGCGGCGGCGCCGGTCGAGGAGCAGATGGCCTACGTGACGAAAGCGCTGGCCCGGCTCGAGCGGCTCGGCGTGAAGACGCTGTGCTTCGGCAGCGGCGGCGCCCGCCGCGTCCCGGACGGCTTCGCGAAGGATCAGGCGTTCGCGCAGCTGGTGGCGTTCGGCAAGCGCGTCGCCCCGGTGGCCCGCAAGCACGGCATCACCATCGTGATCGAGCCGCTGCGCCAGCAGGAAACCAACATCATCAACACGACGGCCGACGGCTTCGCTTTGGTGAAGGCCGTCGCGCATCCGAACTTCCAGCTGCTGGTCGACTTCTACCACCTCGCCAGCGAGAAGGAAGACCCGAAGATCATGGTCGCGGCCAAGGCCCACATCCGCCACACTCACATGGCGAATCCGCAGGGCCGGGTGTTCCCGCTGACGTGGGAGGAGTTCGACTACGCGCCGTTCTTCGCCACATTGCGCGCGATCGGCTACAGCGGACGGATGAGCATCGAGGCGTCCAGCCCGGACGTGCCGGGGCAGGCGCCGCAGTCGATCGCCCTGCTCCGGAAGGCGTTCGCCGGCGACATGCCCGCTCCGGCCGCGCCGGCGGCGAAGCCATAGCGCTCGGCCCGGCGACCTCGTCGAGGCCCTACGGCTTGGGCGGACGCGCCGGGTTGATCATGATGTGCGCCGTGCCCTTGCCGGGGTACATCAGCCACGGTCCGCCCGGCACCGGCGTCAGCGAGATGCCGGTCGATTCGGGCGTCGCGAATGGCGTGTAGACCACCCAGCGGGTGTAGGCCCCGGCGATCGTGCCCGTGGCCGCGTCGAACCCGGTGCCCGTGATCACGCACAGCGCGCGCGGCTCCTTCGACATCTTCAGGGTGCCGGCGGCGATCTCCTTGGCCCGGACGTCCTCGCGGTCCGCCGGCTTCACCCCCTCTGTCGCCAGGGCGCGCCCGCGCGTCATGAACGGCTCGAGATCCTTGTGATAACAGGCCACGTTGAACCCGGTCTCCTTGGGGTTGTCGGCCAGGCAGATCTGGTCGTTGGTCGACTCACGCAGGGTGACCAGCGCGCCCTTCTCGTCGTAGCCGAGGACGCCGGCACCGGCGCGCCGATCGGCGGGCGCGGCCAGCACGGCGGCCGCAATCTGTTCGGCCGCCGGGGCTGGCGGCCGCGGGAGCGGCGGTCACAGCGGCCGGGCTGGCCGGCGCGGCGGACGGAGCTTGATCGAGGGACGTGGCAGCGAGCAGCAGACACAGGACGGACACCATGGCGAACGCCTCCTTGGGACGATGGGCCGAGTCTATCCCCACTCGGCGCGCATCGCGACATGGCCTGCCGCGTGCGGCTCGACCCGGCCTCACGTTATGAAGGATGGAGGCAGACGACCATGGCCCTGTACGCATTCGACGGCACCGGCAACGAGGATCGCCCGGGCACCGAGCGAGACAGCAACGTCCTGCACTTCTTCAACGCCTATCAGGATCCGCCCCGGCGGTCGACGCCACGGCGCCGCGCCGCAGCCTCTACATCGAGGGCATCGGCGTGCGGGCGCACACCCCCGTCGGCGACGTCCTCGCCAGGGCGTTCGGCCTGGCCGCGCACCAGCGGCTGCGGGAGGCGCGGCAGCGGCTCGCGCGCAACGTGGCCGACGGCGACGCGACGGTCGACATCGTCGGGATTCAGCCGCGGCGCCGCCCTGGCCATCGACTTCGCCAACCACGTGTGCAAGAACGTCAGGGCCGCGAACGTTCGGTTCGTCGGCGTCTGGGACATCGTCGCCCAGTTCGGGCTGCCGGGTGAGCACGTCAACCTCGGGTTCGATCTCGACTGCCCCGACGTCGTCGCCTACCACGCGATGGCCATCGACGAGAACCGCGCGTTCTTCCCGCTGACGCGGCTCTCCAGGGCCGGCCTGGTGTTCGACAAGTTGCGCGAGGTGTGGTTCCGCGGCGTCCACTCCGACGTCGGCGGCGGCAACGGCAACCGCGGGCTCAACTGCATCACCCTCAACTGGATGTTCGACAACGCGCTCCGGCACGGGCTGCCGATCGATCGAGCCGCCATCGACACCAACCTCACCTTCAGGTCGCTGCCGCGGGCCATCACGCCGCACGATGTGGCCATCGGCCCGCACCGCCGCTTCGCCACCGGGGACATGGTGCACGCCACCGTCGAGTTCTCCGACGACGACCGGCGGCGGTTCCTGGACGACCCGCGGATCACGCTGTCGAGCATCGACGACGCCGGCGCCCGCTCGCCGCTGCGAGCGACGGCGCGCAACGCGTAATCGACCGGCCATGCCTGGGGTGGCCGATCTACAATCCTCGCGGTCGCCTTCGCCCCCCGGCGGAGGTGCCTCCGTGAGGCGGACAGCGTGGCCGAAGATCTACCTGGCCCGGACGGGACGGCACCGGCAACAGCGTCGGTCCCGCCGTCGGGCAGCGCGACCCCCGGGGCGGCGTTCCTGCAAGGTGGCGGTGAGCTGGGCGCGCTCATCCGCGCCAAGGACTGGGCGCAGACGCCGCTCGGGCCGCCCGAGACGTGGCCGCAGAGCCTGAAGACCTCGCTCGGGATCGTGCTCAACTCCCGCTACCCCATGTTCGTCTTCTGGGGGCCGGAGCTCATCAAGATCTACAACGACGGCTACCGGCCGATCACCGGGCGCAAGCACCCGTGGGCGCTGGGCCGGCCGGCCCGCGAGGTGTGGCCGGAGATTTGGGGCGACATCGAGCCGCTGGTGGCGCGGGCCCTGGCCGGCGACCCGACCTACTCGGACGACCTCGTGCTCTTCATGGAGCGGAGCGGGTTCCGCGAAGAGGTCTACTTCACCTTCTCCTACAGTCCCGATCCCGGACGAATCCGGCGGCGTCGGCGGCATGTTCTGCGCCTGCACCGAAACGACCGCCCGCGTCATCGCCGAACGGCGTCTGCGCACGCTGCGCGATCTCGCGGCCTCGACCGCCGAGGCGCGCACGGTCGGCGCGGTCTGCCTGCGCTCGACCGACGTGCTGGCGGCGAGCGCCGCCGACGTCCCGTTCGCCCTCGTCTACCTCCGCCAGCCGGATGGGAGCCCGCGCCTGGTCGCCTCGACCGGCCTCGTCGCCGGCAGCCGGCCGGCGCCGCTCGACGGATCGGCGATCGACGAAGATCTGGCCGATCGCCGCCGTCGCCGACACCGGCACGGGCGAGCTGGTGCCCGGCCTGGTCGATCGCGATCGGTCCGATCGCGGCCGGCCCCTGGCCCGAGCCGACGCCGGCGGCGATGGTGCTGCCGCTGATCGACCGCGGCCTGGGCCGCAGCGTCGGCGCGATCGTGCTCGGCATCAGCGCCCGGCGGCCGTTCGACGCCGAGTACCGCGCTGGTTCGAGCTGCTGGCCGGCACAGATCGGCAGCGCGATCACCAACGCCCGCGCCGCCGAGGACGAGCGCCAGCGGGCCGAGGCGCTGGCCGAGCTCGATCGGGCCAAGACCACGTTCTTCTCCAACGTCAGCCACGAGTTCCGCACGCCGCTGACGCTGATGCTCGGGCCCGCTCGAGCAGGCCCTGGCTCGACGCGACGCTGCCGGCCGACACGCGCCAGCCGCTCGAGGTCGCCCACCGCAACAGCCAGCGCCTGCTGAAGCTGGTCAACACGCTGCTCGACTTCTCGCGCATCGAGGCCGGCCGCCTGCAGGCGCATCACGAGCCCGTCGAGCTCGGCACGGCTGACCGCCGACATCGCCAGCGTCTTCCGCTCGACGATCGAGAGCGCCGGCCTGACCTTCGTCGTCGACTGTCCGCCGCTCGCCGAGCCGGTCGCCGTCGACCGCGAGATGTGGGAGAAGGTCGTCCTCAACCTCCTCTCCAACGCCTTCAAGTTCACCCTGGACGGCACCATCGAGGTGCGCCTGCGCCGCGAGGGCGGCGCGGCGGTCCTGGAGGTGCGCGACACCGGCACTGGGCATCGCGGCCGCCGAGCTCCCGCATCTCTTCGAGCGGTTCCATCGCGTCCGCGGCGCCGGCGGCCGCAGCGTCGAAGGCAGCGGCATCGGCCTGGCGCTGGTCCGCGAGCTGGTCCGCCTGCACGACGGCGACGTCGACGTGGTGAGCGAGCCGGGGCACGGCTCGACGTTCCGCGTCTCGATTCCCGCCGACGCCGGGGCCGGGCGCGCGGCGGCGGAGACGGCACGCGATGCGGCCACGCCGCGGACCGACGGCGCCCCGGCCTCGCCCGCCGCGGCGATGGTGGGCGAAGCGTCGCGCTGGCTCGCCGGGCCGGGCGTCGAGCACAGCGTTGGGCGCCGAGGCGACAGGCGGCGCCAGGACCGCGGATCGTGGTGGCCGACGACAACGCGGACATGCGCGACTACGTCGCCGGCCTGCTCGCGCCGACCCACCGTGTCGAGGCCGTCAGCGACGGCCTGGCGGCGCTCGAGGCGGTTCGCCGCGAGCCGGCCGATCTGCTGCTCGCCGACGTGATGATGCCGCGGCTGGACGGCCTGGCGCTGCTGCGCGCCATCCGCGCCGACGCGGCGCTGCGCCGGCTCCCGGTCATCTTCGTCTCGGCCCGGGCCGGTGAAGAGGCCCGCGTCGAGGGCCTCGAGGCGGGCGCGGACGACTACCTGCCGAAGCCGTTCGGCGCGCGCGAGCTCCTCGCCCGCGTCGGCGCCGTGCTGGAGCTGGCCCGCGTCCGCCGCACCAGCGAGGAGCGGCTGGCCCAGGCCAACCGCGATCTGCGCGATCGCGTCGCCGAGCTCGAGACGCTGCTGTCGCTGATCCCGGTCGGCATCGGCATCGCCCTCGATCGCGAGTGCCGCACCGTCCAGGTCAACCCCGCCCTCGCCACGACGCTGCGCCTCGCGCCGGGCCAGAACGCGTCGATGACCGCACCCGACGGCCAGCGTCCGACCAGCTTCCGCATCCTCGACATGGACGGCCGCGAGCTGGCCGGGCACGAGCTGCCGCTGCAGATGGCGGCGCGCGAGGGCCGGCGCTGTCTCCGACCTCGAGCTCGACATCGTGCACGACGACGGCAGCATCGTCCGGATGCTGCGAGTACGCGGCGCCGCTGCTCGACGAGCACGGCGTGCCGCGCGGCGCGGTCGGCGCCTTCGTCGACATCACCGATCGGCGGCGGGCCGAGATCCGCGATTCCTACCTCGTCGCCCTCGACGACGCGCTGCGCGGCTCGGACGATCCGGTCGCGATCATGGCCGCCGCGTCACGCCTCCTCGCGCACGCAGGCTCGACGCCGACCGCTGCGCCTACGCCGACGTCGAGGCCGACTCCGGCCGCTTCACCATCCCGCACGAGCACACGCGCGGCGTGCCGGCGGTCTCGCTGGTCGGGACGTGGACGGTGTCGGCGTTCGGTCCGCGGGCCGAGACCGAGCTGCTGGCCGGGCAGACGCTGGTCATCGCACGACGTGTCCGCCGAGGTCGGCCCGCGGCACCGCGTTCACGCGCCGTCGGCATCGCCGCCACCATCGTCGTCGCCGGCGCTGCGCGAGGGCCGCCTGGTGGCGATGATGGCGGTGCACAGCGCCACGCCGCGGCCGTGGCGGGCCGAGGAGATCGAGCTCGTCGAGGACACCACCGACCGCTGCTGGGAATCGCTGGCCCGGGCCCGCGCCGCCCGCGTCGTCGCCGCCAGCGAGGCGCGCTATCGCATCGTCGCCGATGCGATGCCGCAGCTCGTGTGGACGGCCGATCCGGACGGCGTCATCGACTACTACAGCGCCCGATCGCGCGCCTACCAGGGCATCGTCGTCGGCGACGTGGCAGCCGACGGTCCATCCCGACGATCGTCGAGCCGACCGTCGTCGCCTGGGCGCAGGCCTTGCGCGACCAGGCGCCCGTACGCCTTCGAGCATCGCCTGCAGATGGCCGACGGCCGCTACCGCTGGCACCTGAGCCGCGCCGAGCCGGTCCGGCTCGACGCCCGGCGACGATCGCGTCCGCTGGATCGGCACCGCGACCGACATCCACGAGCTGCGCGAGACGCAGGAGCGGCTGCGCGTCCAGGAGGAACAGCTCCGCGACGTCGATCGCCGCAAGGACGAGTTCATCGCCATCCTCGCCCACGAGCTGCGCAACCCGCTGGCGCCGCTGCGCACCGGGCTCGACGTGCTGCGGCTGTCGCACGACGCGGCCGGCGCGGTCGCCCGGGTGCGGCCGATGATGGAGCGCCAGGTCACGCAGATGGTGCGCCTGATCGACGACCTGCTCGACGTCTCGCGCATCACCTCCGGCAAGATCCAGCTGCAGCCGGAGCCGACGCTGGTCGCCCAGCTGGTCCGCGACGCGATGGAAGGGCATCGCGCCGCCCTCGACGCCGGCCGGCTGACCGCGAGCGTGACGCTGCCGCCCGAGCGCGGTCTACGTCTACGCCGATCACGCGCGCTTCGTGCAGATCCTCTCGAACCTGCTGCACAACGCCATCAAGTTCACCGACCCGGGCGGCACCATCGCCGTCGCGGGAGACGATGGCCGGACGCGATCGGCAGACGCGCGTCCTCCGCCTCTCGGTGACCGACACCGGCGCCGGCATCGCCGCCGACGCGCTGCCGCACATCTTCGAGCTGTTCGCGCAAGGGCACCAGACGAGCGGCGCCGGGCGCGTCGGGCTCGGCATCGGCCTGGCGCTGGCGCGCCGTCTCACCGAGCTGCACGGCGGCCGCCTCGAGGCGGCCAGCGACGGCGCCGGCCGCGGCGCGACGTTCACGCTGACCGTGCCGGCCATGGCGCTCGACCTCGGCGAGGCGCGCGGCGACCGCGACCCCGAACCGGGACTCGACGTCGCCGGCTGCCGCCTGGTCGTCATCGACGACAACCAGGACGCCGCCGACGCGCTGGCGCTGGTCCTCGGCGGCAGTGGCGCCGACGTCCGCACCGCCTACGACGGCGAGAGCGGCCTGCGACTGGTCCAGGCGTTCCGCCCGGACGCGGTGCTGCTCGACATCGGCATGCCCGGCCTGGACGGCTATGGCGTGTGCCGGCGCCTCCGCGACACGGATCCCGACCGGCGACTCCACCTGGTGGCGCTGACGGGATTCGGCCAGGCCCACGACCGGGCGCGGGCGATGGCGGCGGGCTTCGACACCCACCTGACCAAGCCGGCCGATCTCGCGGCGCTGCACGTCGCGCTCGCGCCCGTCGTCCGGCGTGAACCGCACTGAGCGGCTACCCGGCCTTCCCGACCGCTCGCTCGGCCGTGCCCAGGCAATTGTCGCAGTGGCCGCACTGCGCCCACTCGACCTGTTCGCCGAGCGACTCCAGCAGCGGCTTCCAGCGGCACAGCGCGGTCTGGGCGTAGACGACGATGGCGTCCAGCTTGGCGCGAATCGGCCGCCGCGCGCGAGGTGTAGGCGCGGATGAGGCCCTCGGCGCGCTCGGGCGTCAGCTCGACGCGCCGGCGGAAGCCGGCGCCGCGCCGCTCGGTCGCGATCTGCCGTTCCTTCAGCGCCGCCAGCAGGACGCGGAGCTTCGACCCGGCGACACCGGGCAGCGACTCGCGCAGCGACGCGAGCGTCGCCGGCGCGTCGCCCGGACCGGGCAGGACGGCGAGCAGCGCCGCCAGGTCGTCCGCGGTCGGGTAGCGACCGGCCATGAAGAAGGCCTGCAGCCGGCGATCGCGCGATCGACGAGCAGCACGCAGGCGGCCGGGGCACCGTCACGGCCGGCGCGGCCCGTCGTGCGTCGCCGGCAGTCCCTCGGCGCACAGCAGCTCGACGATGTCATGGACGTGCCGATGGTATCGCCGCCTACCGGCCGGACCGCCAGCCCGAGGTTCTCGCGCAACGCGCCGGTCGTGATCAGGACCATGTCCGGCAGCGCGAGCTGGCGGGCGATATCCGCGGCCACGGCCGGCGGCGGCGCGCGTGGCTACGCGTCACCCGGAGGCTCTGATTGGGTGAATCGAGGGTGGCGCAGCACCTGCACACCGACCCTGCTGCAAAGCGCGGGTCGCGGAAGGCTGGCCAGCCGCTGCAGAAACGGCCTGCCGCGTCGGCAGGCCGTACATCGAACAGTGTTGCCGGGAGCGGCGGACGCCGCTCCCACCATGGTGACGAAGGGCCGCCATCCCCAGGCGAGCCGGGGGATCGCGCGATCCGCCCGCCTCCATTTAGCAAGCCTCGTGCCCGATGCCGGCGGGACGGGATCGCCAGCAAATGCAGGCGCGCGCAGGATTCCGCGTCGCCATTTCTCCGATCCGTTGGATTGCCGCGATCGCCGGATCCGGATTGCCGGCGTTCCTGGCCGGCGCCTCGCCGGCCGACGGCCGCGCAAGGCAGCAGGCATGTGGGATCGCGGCGCGCTATGATCTCGGGCACATGCCAGTTGCGGTGTCCTTGGCGGATTCCGGCGGTGCCGCGACGGCGGCGCCGATCGGGCCGCCGTTGAAGTGGGCCGGCGGCAAGCGCTGGCAGGTGCCGATCCTCGAGCCGCTGTGGCGGCCGCACGCGCACCGGCGGCTGGTCGAGCCGTTCTGCGGCGGGCTGGCCGTCGCCCTCGGCCTGCGGCCCGGGCGCGCCCTCCTCAACGACGTCAACCCGCACGTGATCGCCTTCTACCGCTGGCTGCAGCGCGGCCTGCGCATCGACCTGCCGCTCGAGAACGACGAGGCGCTGTACTACGCGCACCGCGCCCGCTACAACGCGCTGCTCGAGGCGGGCGACGGCGACAGCGCCGAAGCCGCCGCCCTGTTCTACTTCCTGAACCGGACCGGCTACAACGGCCTGTGCCGGTTCAATCGCCGCGGCGGCTTCAACGTCCCCTTCGGATCCTACGCGCGCATCCGCTATACGCGCGACTTCGCCGCCTATCGCGAGGTGCTGGCGCCGTGGAGTTTCACGCACGGCGACATCGAGTCGATCCCGTTCGACGACGGCGACTTCGTCTACGCCGATCCGCCCTACGACGTGCCCTTCACGCACTACGCGCGCGGCGGCTTCTCGTGGGACGATCAGGTGCGGGCGGCGACCCGGCTGGCGGCGCACCGCGGTCCGGTCGTGCTCGTCAACCAGGCCACGCCGCGGGTGATCGACCTCTACGGCGGCCTCGGCTACGCGCTGCAGTACCTGGACGCGCCCCGCCGCATCTCGTGCACCGGCGACCGCACCCGCGCCCGCGAAGTGCTGGCGACGCGGAATCTGCAACCTTCCGCGGGTTCAGCCGCGGGTTCAGCCGCGGGTTCGGCCCCGGGCTGAGCGCTGGGCGAAGCCGCGGGCACGTTCCCTACGGGCCCGGCCTACGGCAGGGGCGCGGGCACGTCCTTGTCCACCGCGGCCTGGATCGCGGTCATGTCGACCACGGTCGGTCCGAGGCGCGTGAAGACGTTGCCGACGTTCTGCGCGCTCCACAGGCGGGCGTACTCCCGCCAGTGGTCCGCCGCGGCCTGAAGAGCGGTCCGCGCCCGGGCGTGCGCCGCCGCGTCTTTCGTCTTCTCGTAGCGCGCGAGCTCGACGGCGCCGCGGATCTTGGCCGCGTAGTAGCGTCCGAGCGCGGCCATCGCGCGAATGTCGCCGACGGTCTCCCGCAGCTCGGCGATCCGCTCGGCGTCCGCGACTTCCGGCGGTGACAGCCGGGCTCCGCTCTCGGCCAGTGTGTCGATCTCGCTGGCGACCTCGAGTGGCGTGAGGTGCCCGGCAATCGAGCCACGCTGGACGAAGTCCTTCACCGACATGATGCGCAGCGTCTCGCCGTCCTCGTCCTCGCGCATCGGTGGATACTTCGGCGTGATGAAGTCGCGCACGCCGACGAAGCCGGCCTGACTCCAGGAGCCCTCGGGGTACCACTGGAAGTCGAAGTAGCCCCAGTAGAACCGGTTGACCAGCGGCAGGATCTTCGACGTCGAGCGACAGCGCGTCGAAGATCTGCCGGCCGGCCTTGCGGGAAACGCGCCTCCAGGATCGCGGCGAAGCGCTCGCCCGGGATGGTCGGCTCGTAGGCGAGCCGGCCCCACAGCAGGAACCAGTACCACTGCTTCTCGATCACCAGCCGACGCGGCGACGCGCCCGCGGCGCTGACGAAGTCGCGCCCCCACGTGTAGCCGTCGGGTCCGAGCATGAAGCCGGCGATCCGGTCGGGCCTGCGGCAGTTGCTGCCAGTAGCGCCGCACGAACTCCGGGTCGCCCCAGCGCAGGTAGTAGAGATCGTCGTTGCGGACGGTCAGCCAGGTCTGCTTGCCGGCCGGCATCGAGTCGTACCAGCCGTTCTGGAAGATGAACTTCGGCGCCGTCGAGCTGTGCATGTGCGCCTGCGAGTACTTGAAGCTGAAGGCGAGCGTCGACTCGCCGAGGCCGCGGTCGCTGCCCGGCAGCGCCTTGAACGTGTCGACGATGGCGTTCAGATCGGCCTGGTGGGCGCGATGGATCAGCGTGATCCGGCGGCCCGGCCGGTGGAAGGGGCTCGTCCTGTCCTCGGCGTGCGCCATCGCGTCCTTGACGCCGAGCCCGTAGGTCTCCCACATCCACCGTTCCTTGCCGGCGTCGTCGAGGTTGCCCATGTTCTCGCCCGACGTGATGCCGATCGCGGTGAGCAGCGGATAGGTGTCGAAGAGCGCGGTGGTCGCGCGCCGGACGTAGTCCTTCGTCGTCGGGTTGCGCGGATCGACGGTGATGCCGTAGCCGCTGCCCTCGGTGCCGTAGACGAAGATGTTCCAGGTGAAGACCGAGACGTCGATGCCGCGGTCCTGCGCATACTGCATGACGCCGCGCCAGAAGGCGATCTTCTCGTCGATGGTCATCGTCCTGACCGTCTCGAGCGGCCACGACGGGTCGTACATGTTGCGGCCCTGGTTGGTGGCGTCGAACATCGGGCCGGTCTTGCGCTTGACGTCGGCCAGCGCCACCTTCGGGTACTCGGGCACCTTCACCAGCGACGGGAACGGGCTCAGGCTCCACAGCGACAGCACGTTGTAGCGGTGCCGGGCCATCTCGTCGAGGAACCGCGTCCAGAACGCCATGTCCCACATCTCGGGGATGTTGGCCTGGCCCGACGTCGAGTCGTCGGAGTAGCTCGGGGTGCGGGCGTCGAGCGGAATGTTGAACTTGATGCCGCGCTTGGCGATGAACGGGTTGACCTGGCGCTCCACGACGTTGCCCAGATGGCCGTCGATGCGGGCCGCTTCCGCCAGCTCCAGCGCCGCGTACATCGCGCCGGCCGAGTCCTGCCCGATCGCCCACCAGCGCGTCGTGCCGCCGGCGGCGATGCGGCGGAACGCGTAGCCCTGCGGGCTCAGGCCGTTGACGGCCGGCTGGCCCGGGAGCCGCGCCGCCACCGTCGTCACCACGACGACCGTTGGGCACCACGTCGCGGGCGAGTTGCGCCGGTGCGACGACCGTCACCGGCACACGCCAGCGCGCAATGGCGTCGCTCAGGTCCTCGGCACCGAAGGCGGCCGCCTTGTCGGCCGGATCGACGGCGATGACCGTGCGAGGTTGGGCCTGGGCCGCGCCCGCAGTCAGCGCGAGGGCGGCGATGAGGCAGACGAATCGGGCGAGCGCGTGCGTCGGCATGCGGTCGGCTCTCTCCACAGTGTCGGATCCTACTACCGCGGCCGCTCGCCGGCCCTTGAGGGCCGAGTGACGCGCCCCGGTGTCGAACCGTCCTATGCCCTGAGGCCCTATCCCGACGGCGCTCGACCGGCGCCTGAACGTCGACGCGGTCGCGGCCCGGCTGCGGCGCGACATCGAGCGGCGTCATGGCCTGCTCGGACGTTCCTGTCGCCTCGTCGCAGGGCATGCCGACAAGATTGACGGCTGGGCGCGGCTCGCTGCGCCGACGCCACGATCGCGCGATCGCGGTTGCCAGCAACGATCTTCGACCCGCTGGTCGATCCGCTGCGGCGCACGGAACGTGGATTGCAGCCTCGGTCGTCGCCTGGTCCGCGACGTCCGTGGGCTCGGCGCCCATTCCTATGCACCGCTCCCTGCTCGCCGACGTCATGGGCACCGCCGCCTCGCTCGCCACACCGTCACGCCGGCGGACGCCGGCGCGGCTCGCGCCGGCCGGCGTGTCGGCGCCGGCGGCGCTGGCTCTCGCCGCAGCGCCTGCTGATCGCCTGCCTCGTCGCGGTCGTGGCCGCGGCGACGCTCGTCGTCTACCTCGAACGCCGGGCCGCCGCCCTGCAGCGGATCCGCACCGACATGGTCGTCCGCCAGGTCTGCGAGCGGACGGCGGCAGCCCTCGCGACGCGCACCCGCGAGCTGTTCGGGGCCGGCGTCCTCGGCACCATCGAGGCGATCGGCCATCGCGAGATCGAGCAGTACCACCTGACCCGGGTCGACGACGTGCTGGCCGCCGGGGTGCGGCAGCACCGCTACGTCGATCGCTTCTTCTTCTGGCACGAGCGCATGCCGGACCGCTACGACCGTCAGGTGCTGTTCTACCGGCCGGCCGCCGAAACCGGCCGGCAGGACATCCCGACCGGCCCCGGCCGCGGCGGCTTCTTCGCCGAGCCGGGCCGCGGCACGGCGCTGCGCCAGGTGGGCGAGCGCCTGGGCGCCCAGGCCCAGAGCTTCGCCGTCGAGCACGTCACCCTCGGCGGCGTGTCCTATCAGGCCGTCTTCCATTTCATGTGGGCCAACCCGCAGCGGACCGCCGCCTTCAGCGTGATCGGCTACCTCGTCGATCTCGACGGCCTGCGCGCCGGACGCTTCGCGGAGATCGCGGCCGCCGGCCTCGAGCCGCTCCTCAACCCCGGCGCCGAGCTGCCCCGCCTGCAGCTCCGGGTCGAGGACGCCGGCGGCCGCCGGATCACCGGTGCCGAGCGGGTCGACAGCACCTTGCCCTCCGCGTCCGAGCGCTTCGACCTCCTGTTCTTCCCCGGCGCGCGAGCTGAGCAACTACCTGGCGCCGCTGCCGGCCGTGGCGAGCTGGCGGCTCGTGGTGCGGCCGGAAGCGCCGCTCCCCGACGGCTCGCCGTCCGGGACCTGGCTCCTCGGCGCCGTCGTGGGGCTGCTGCTGATCGCGGTCGTGTGCGCCGTCGGCGTCAACCGCGAGGCGATCCGCCTGTCGCAGCTGCAGTCCGACTTCGTGCTCAACGTGTCGCACCAGCTGCGGACGCCGCTGGCGATGCTCTCCGGCGCCGCCGAGACGCTCGGCCTCGAGCGGCTGCGCTCGCCGGAGAAGATCAAGCACTACGCCGACATCGTCCAGGCGCAGACCGGGCGGCTGTCGGCCATGGTCGACCAGATCCTCCAGGTGCACACCGCGGATCACGTCGCCGCCGCCGTGTCCTGGCAGCGCCTCGACCTGGGCGCGCTGGTCGCGCGCGCCGCGGCCGACGTGCAGCTGCTGGCCGATCGCCGCGAGGTGGCCATCTCGGTCGAACTCGCCGGCCGAGGCCATGCTGGTCGATGGCGATCCGGCGGCGCTCGAGCACGTCGTCCTCAACCTGCTCGAGAACGCGGTGAAATACGGGCCGGAGGCGGGCAACGCCGTCCGGGTGGAGGTGCGGCCGGCCGGCCGGCGGGCCGTGCTGATCGTCTCGGATCGCGGCGCCGGCATCGCCCGCGCCGACCTGCCGCACATCTTCGAGAAGTTCTACCGCGGCCGCGTCGACGGCCCGACCCGCCGCGGCTTCGGCCTGGGACTGGCCATCGTGCGCGCGGCCATCGACGCGCACGGCGGCTCGATCGCGGTCTCGAGCGAGCGTGGGCGCGGCAGCGTGTTCACGGTGTCGCTGCCGCTGGCGCGCCAACAATGACGGCGCGTGCGCAGGAGGAGGACGACGGCGCCGCGAGGCGCGATGACGACGACCCGACCGACCTTCAAGGAGCGACGAGTATGGTGCCCCGCGTGCTGACCGTGGAAGACGAGCCCGACCTGCGCCTGATCCTGCAGGACAACCTGGAATTCGAGGGCTACGAGGTGCTCTCGGCGTCGACCGGCGAGGAGGGCCTCGACCTGGCCATGGCCAAGCAGCCCGACCTGGTGCTGCTCGATCTGATGCTGCCGCGGATGAGCGGCTACGAGGTGTGCCGGCGCCTGCGCGCCGAGCAGTTCACCATGCCGATCATCATGCTGACGGCCCGCAACACCGAGATGGATCGCGTCACCGGGCTCGAGCTCGGCGCCGACGACTACATCGGCAAGCCCTTCGGCGTGAAGGAGCTGCTGGCCCGCGTCCGCGTCCAGCTGCGCCGGCCACGCGCGTCCGCGCGGCCCATCGACGAGGTCCGCGTCGGCGAGGTGACGCTCGATCTGCGGCTGCGCCGCGCCCACTGCGGCCACACCCCGCTCGACCTGTCGTCGCGCGAGTTCGAGCTGCTCGAGTACCTGCTCGATCACGCCGATCGCGTCGTGACCCGCGAGGAGCTGCTGCGCGCGGTGTGGGGCTACAGTGCGGCGCCGCTCACGCGGACCGTCGACAACTTCGTCGCCAAGCTGCGCAAGAAGGTCGAGCGCGACCCGCGCAATCCGCGCCACATCCTGACGGTGCACGGCTCCGGCTATCGCCTGGTCCGCTCGGTCGACGAGGGCCTGCCGGCCTGAGCGCCGGGGCGAGAGGCCGGCGGTCGACCGGCCACGAGACAATTCGAGACGTTTCGGAGACGTGTTGTGACGCGTCGCAGCCGACCCCGCACGGTAGCCTGACGCCCGCCGACGCCCAGCGGCTCGGACGAGCCCTTCGGCGCGGCGGTTCCTGCCGTGCCGTTCCTCGACGCGACCGATCGCTCCCGCCGTCGCCCGCGTCGACGGCGCCGGACGTGGCCGGCGCTGGTGGTCGCCGGCATGCTCGCCGGCGCCGCCCCCGCGGCCGCGGCGGATCCCGACACCAGCGCGCCGCCGCCGCGTCACCGCGATGCGGATCAGCGTGCCGATCGTCGTCGACGGTCACCTCGACGAAGCGCCGTGGCACGAGGCCGAGCCGGCCGCCGGCTTCGTCCAGCAGCAGCCGCACGAAGGCGAGCCCAGCTCGCAGCCGAGCGAGGTCCGCTTCGTCTACGACGACGCCACGCTCTACGTCGGCGGCGTCTTCCTCGACGACGCACCGGGCGGGCCGATCGTCGACAGCCTCAAGCGCGACGTCACCACCCGCGATGGCGACGTCGTGGCCATCGTCCTCGACACCTTCCTCGACAGCCGCAACGCCTTCACCTTCGCGACCAATCCCGGCGGGGCGCTGAGCGACGGCCAGTCGCACGACGACGGCCGGCAGCAGAACGCCGACTGGAACGGCGTCTGGACGGTCCGGACCGGGCGCGTCACCGGCGGCTGGACGATGGAGATGGCGATTCCCTTCCGGACGCTGCGCTTCCCGCTGCGCGACCACCAGCGCTGGGGCCTCAACATCGTCCGCGTCCTGCCCCGCCGCAACGAGGTCGCGGTGTGGTCACCGGTGCCGCGGCAGTTCACCGAGCGCAAGGTCTCCTACGCCGGCGTGCTCGAGGGCATCGACCGCGTCCGCGCCGGACGCAGCCTGCGCGTCAAGCCGGCCCTCGTCGGCGGCGTCCGCGACGGGCAGCGGGCATCGCGACGCCGGCCTCGACGTGAAGTACGGCTGGCGCGACCTGACCTGGGACCTCACCCTGCGCGCCGACTTCTCGCAGGTCGAGGCCGACGAGGAGCAGATCAACCTGACGCGGATCAGCCCGGTGCTGCCGGAGAAGCGCGAGTTCTTCCTCGAGAACCAGGGCGCGTTCACCGTCGGCGACCAGACCGGCAGCGGCGGCTCGCGCGACCTGCTGCCGTTCTTCAGCCGCCGCATCGGCCTCGTCGACGGCACGCCGGTGCCGGTCCACGCCGGGGTGCGCGTCAGCGGCCGGCAGGGCCCTGTCGGTCTCGGCGCGCTGGTGGTGACCACCGGCGCTGCCGGACGGCGCGCCGGGCCAGCAGCAGTTCATCGCCACGCGGGTCGACGCGCGACCTCGGCCGCCGGCACCGCATCGGTGCCGTCTACCTGGCCCGCGAGTCGCCGCTGGGCACGACGCGGGCGGCCGGCCTCGACGCGCACGTCGGCTTCGGCCGCAGCGTCCTCGTCGACGCCGTGGCGCTGCGCAGCGACGCCTCGACGCGGTCGACGGGCCGGCCGTGGGCGCTGCGCGGCGGCGTGCAGGTCGACACGCGGCGGCAGACGACGCGGGCGCCTACACCAACATCGGCGCCGGCTACCGCAACGAGCTCGGCTACGTCGCCCGCGAGAACGCCGGCACGCTGACCTGGGAGCACGAGTGGGTGTTCCGCCCGCGCGCGCCGGAGCGCTGGCTGCGCGGCATCACGGTCGGCGGCGAGGGCGAGCACGTCGACGACAGCCGCCACCGCCTGCCCATCTCCCGGCTGACCCGGCAGGACACGTCGCTCGAGTTCGCCGACGGCGGCCGCGCCGGCGTCGATCTCGACTGGAACGTCGAGCACCTCGTCGAGCCGTTCACGATCGCCCGCGGCGTCACGCTGCCGCCCGGCCGCTACCGCTTCGATCGGATGACCGCCTCCTATCGGTCCGACCGCACCCGACGGCTCTCCGGCACGCTCGGCGATCACGGCCGGTGACTTCTGGTCGGGCGAGATGGCCGGCACGTCGATCGCCGCGCGCGCTCCGCCTGTCGGCCCGGGGCGCCGATCAGCGGGACGCTCGATCGCCACCACGCCGTGCTGCCCGAAGGCCGCTTCGACACGACGCTGGCCAAGGTGCGCGTCGACTGGTCGTTCTCGACCCGCGCCGCCCTCAACGCCCTGCTGCAGTACAACAGCGCCCGCCGCGCCTGGCTCACCAACGTGCGCTTCAGCCTGATGCACCGGCCGCTCAGCGACGTCTTCGTCGTCTACACCGAGACGCGACCCGACGACGCCCCCGTCGTCCGCTCGGTGGCGCTGAAGTACACCCACCTCGCTCTCGTTCTGACCGGGCGGTCGCCAGGCTCGCCGCGCATGGCCGCGATGCGTGCGCGGCCGTTTGCAGCGGATCGACACCATTGTCGGCTTCTGCGACCGACGACCGACACAACCGTCCGTCATCCCCGACGAACGAGACAAGGCGAGACAACTCGTTGCAGACGATGACACCCCCGCCGCGAAGCCGCGCGATAGCGTCTCGCCAGGCTTCGTCAGGAGGGAGTTTGACCATGCACACACACGTCACCGGCCGCACGATCGACAGCGCGACGGGGTCGCGCCGCGGGGCGCGAGCCCGGTCTCATCACCTGGCTCGCGGCCGCCGCCCTGGTCGTCGTGCCGGGCGTCAGCCAGGCCCAGGAAGCGACGGTCATCGGCACCGTCACCGACGACAGCGGCGGGGTCATGCCCGGCGTCGTCGTCACCGCGATCCACGAGGCGAGCGGCAACCGGTTCGAGGCGATCACCGAATCGGGCGGCGGCTTCCGCCTGCCGGTCCGCGTCGGCACCTACCGCGTGACCGCCACCCTCGAGGGCTTCGCCACGCTGACCCGCACCGGCATCGAGATGCTGGTCGGCCAGCAGGCGACCATCGACCTGCGCCTGGTGCCCGCGTCGCTGCAGGAGAACGTCACGGTCAGCGCCAGCGGCGCCGCTGCTCGAGCGCACCAGCTCGCACCGTCGCCAGCAACGTCGATCCGCGGCAGATGGCCGACCTGCCGGTCAACGGCCGCAACTTCGTCGACCTGACGCTGCTCGTCCCCGGCGCCCGCTCGAACGCCGTCGTCAACGACGAACCGGGCATCGGCATCGGCGCCTTCCAGTTGAACGTCGACGGCCTGCGCGTCACCCAGAACCAGACCGGCGGCTTCGGCCAGCCGAAGTACAGCCGCGACGCCATCGCCGAGTTCGAGTTCGTCGCCAACCGCTTCGACGCGTCGCAGGGCGGCTCGTCGGGCACGCTGGTCAACGCCATCACCAAGTCCGGCACCAACGCGCTGTCGGGCGCGTTCTCCGGCTACTTCCGCAACGACGCGCTGATCGCCGAGGACTTCGTCGCCAAGCGCGTGCTGCCCTACTCCGACAGCCAGTTCAGCTGGACGCTGGGCGGGCCGATCCTGAAGGACCGGCTGCACTTCTTCGGCAACTACGAGCTGCGAGCGCGAGCCGCAGACGTTCAACCACACCAGCGCCTACCCCAGCTTCAACTTCGATCACTCGGGCACGCGCACCGAGGACAAGGGCCTGGCCCGGCTCGACTACCAGTTCTCGCCCAAGACGCGGATGTCGGCGCGCGGCCAACAAGTCGATCGTCGACATGCCGTTCGACCAGCGCTACACCGGCGGCGCGACCCGCCACCCGTCGTCGGCGATCACGACCAATCGCCACAGCAGCGACCTCGGCGTCACCCTGACGCAGGTCCTCGGCTCGCGCGCGGTCAACGAGGTGCGCGGCGCCTATGCCGGCTACTACTGGATCCAGCAGTCGATCGTCCCCTGGCCGGAGCACCCGTACGAAGGCCTGACGCACGGCACGCCGATCATCCAGATGCGCGGCTACACCGTCGGCCAGGCGCACACCAACTCGCACGAGGACGAGCGGCAGGACACCTACGGCGTCCGCGACAACCTGACGCTCACGTTCTCGACGGCCGGCCGGCACGACGTCAAGGTCGGCGGCGAGTACTTCTACCAGCAGAACCCGGTGTTCCTGTGCAACCGCTGCATGGGCATCTACGACGCCCAGGGCGGCGCCGTCCCGGCCAACATCGAGTCGCTCTTCCCGGTGTGGAACGACGTCTCGACGTGGAACCTGGCGGCGCTGTCGCCGATCGTCCGCTCCTACACCCTCGGCGTCGGCCAGATGAAGCAGTACGCGCCGCTGCACTCCGTCTCGGGCTGGCTGCAGGACGACTGGCAGGTCACCTCGAAGCTGACGCTCAACCTCGGGCGTCCGCTACGACCTCGATGGACGGCGTCTACGCCGAGGACGTCGAGCTGCTGCCCTTCCTGAAGGGCGGGCGATCGAACGACACCAACAACTGGGCGCCCCGGCTCGGCGCCGCCTTCTCGGTCAACGACCGCACGGTGATCCGCGGCGGCGGCGGCCGCTTCTTCGCCGATCCCGGCTCGCACAGCGCCTACTGGACCAAGCTCGGCGCCTACGCCCTGCACCCGCAGATCCTGAACGACGGCCGGGCCGACTTCGCGGCCAACCCGTTCAACGGCCCGATCCCGACCTTCGAGCAGGTCGAGAGCACGCTGTGCACGGTCGCCAACGTGCCGGGCTGCCTGCGCCGCAGCCTGGGCACCTTCGCCTCCAACTACAACGAGATTCCCTACAGCAACCAGGCGTCGTTCGGCGTGCAGCGCCAGTTCGGCATCCTCGATGTCGGTCGAGGCCGACTACGTCTACACCGGCCTGCGGGCGCAGAACGTCACCATCAACTCGAACATCGCCTACAACCCGGCCACCGGCGTCAACTACCCGTTCACGCGGATCGACCTGCGCCCGTACCCGGAGTGGGGCTCGGTCTCGAGCCGCGCTGTCGATCGGCGAATCGAACTACCACGGCCTGCAGATGGCGTTCACCAAGCGCATGAGCGACCGCTGGCAGGCGTCGGCGACCTACCTCCTCTCCGGGCCAGTGGGATCGGCAGACCGAGCCGATGCCGGCCGGCTGCCAGTACGTGATCACGCTCAACGCCGCCGGCCAGCCGGTCTGCGACGTGCCGGTCGCGCTGCACGAGACCATCCGCGACGAGTGGTTCCTCACCGGCGACCAGCGCCATCGCGTGTCCGTTCAACGGCATCTGGGACATCGGCAAGGGCTTCCAGGTCAGCGGCCTGTTCCTGTACGGCGACGCGGGCTGGGCGACGCCCGACCTCCGGTGTCGATGCCCTGCAGACCGGCGGCAGCGCCGGCGCGGGTCCGCGCCAACGGCACGATCATCGCGCGCAACAGCTTCGACCTGCCCAACTACCACCGCACCGACGTCCGCGTGCAGCGCCGCTTCGGCATCGGCCGGGCCAGGCTCGAAGGCATCGTCGAGGTCTTCAACGTCTTCAACCACGCCAACTACGGCACCTTCGTGCTGAACGAGAGCAACAGCCGCTTCGGCCAGCCCGATCCGAACCTGAACGTGGCCTATCAGCCGCGGATGGTGCAGCTCGGCTTCCGCGCCAGCTTCTAGCGTCCACCGAGGAGGACTTCCATGCAGACCACGACCCGGGCCGCGCTCGCCGCGGCCGTCCTCGGCCTCACCGCCCTCGGCAGCCGGCTGCACGGCGCAGCAGCCGGCCTTCCGCGTCGAGGAGATCTCGATCGCCGGCATCCACGAGGCCATCCAGCAGGGCCGCACCACGTGCGTCGGCGTCGTGCAGGCCTATCTCGATCGCGCCAGGGCCTACAACGGCGTCGGCAACTACCTCGTCACCGCGGACGGCGCCGACATCCCGAAGCCGCCCGGCACAGGTGCGCGCCGGCGCGCCGCTGGCGTTCCCGACCAAGACCGTCGCCATCGGCACGCTGCTGCCGGACTTCAGCGAGTACACAGGGCCCGCCGATCGAGTTCGGGCGGATGGAGCCGACCGCGTCCGATCCCGAGGTGATGCAGCAGTACGGCATGACCGTCGGCATCCCCAACGCCGGCCAGGTGAACGCGCTCGGGATGATCAACATCCGCGGCGAGCGGTCGACCACCTGCAAGGGCGACCGCGACCGGCATCCGTCGAAGGGCCCGCTGCCGGCCGGCTCGCCGAAGGCGTGCGAGGAGCTGCGCAAGATGCCCGACGCGCTCGAGCGGGCCGCCGAGCTCGACGCCAAGTACGGCAAGGCGCCCGATCTGGCCGCGCTGCCGATGTACTGCGTGCCGTTCTCGTTCAAGGATCCGTTCGACACCAAGGACATGCGGTCGACCGGCGGCGGCGACGCGCGCTACGACATCGACTTCCCGGCCCGCGACCACACCCTGGTGGCGCAGCTCCGCGCCAAGGGCGCCATCATCTACGCCAAGGCCAACACCACCGAATACAACGGCCGCGCCGGCGATCCCGGCGGCAAGCACACGCCGGACAAGGTGCTCGTCGTCGACGCTCGGCTACCAGCGCAGCACCTGGGCCGGCAACCCGAGCAACCCCTACGACACGACCCGCGCCGCCTCGCTCGGCTCGAGCTCGGGCTCCGGGGTGTCGGTCGGCGCCAACCTCGCCACGTGCAGCCTGTGCGAGGAGACGCGGGCGTCGTGCCGCGGCCCGGCCAACCACAACTCGGTGGCGCTGCTGCTGCCGCAGAAGGCGCTGATGTCGTTCCACGGCGGCGCCATCGGCTCCGACATCCACAACGACCGCACCGGCATCCACTGCCAGCTGATCGCCGACTCGGCCAAGGTGCTCGACGCGCTGAAGGACCCGGTCGCCGGGCTACTACGACCCGCGCGACGTCGTTCACCACCATCCCGCGGTCGGCGGTGCTGGACGGCTCCTACGCGGCCGCCGCGGCGCAGCCGGGCAGCAAGGGATCGCTGAAGGGCATGCGCATCGGCATCATCCGCGAGTCGATGCTGACGTTCCCGGGCATCAAGGCGGACGAGCCGATCGTCCAGGCCGCCAACGCCGAGATCAAGCAGTGGCTCGGCGACCACCTCGGCGCGACGCTGGTCGAGTCGAGCGACCCGAAGTTCGCCGACGACCCGGCGATCGAGAACATGACGCACCTCCTACACCAAGGCGCGTCGCCGAGCTGATCCCGGTGTTCTTCCCCGACATCCTCTATCGCGTCCGACCGGCGGCGGGCGGGCGCCGCGGCGCCGCCGGCCGGCGGCGAGCCGAGGCCGGTGTTCCCGGACTTCGCCGCCGCCATCACGCCGACGCCGTTCGCGCCGGGCGTGACCTTCGGCTCGGGCACGATGCCGCCGGCCGACTACATGGTGGCGCTGGCCGACGGCAAGGTGCCGGTGCCGTCGAACCTGAACATCCGCACCGATCCAGCCGCAGGCCGAATCGAAGGCGTTCCGCTTCCACTTCGTCGCAGTACGCGACGCGGCGCGCCGCCGACTGGAAGGCGCTCGGCTACGAGGAGACGCTGGTCGACTTCCCGACGCTCAACGCCCGCTCGAAGTTCTGGGGCGACGACCAGCGCGCGGCGTTCAAGAACTGGGAGGAGACGGCGGACATCCGCAATCCGCTCGACGAGCGGCAGGGCATCCACGAGCGCTTCCTGCTGCGCGAGCTGCTGCGCCGCGTCGAGATGAAGGTGCTGCAGGAGAACACGCTGGACGTGGTCGTGCGGCTGCACACGTCGCTGCCGCCCGGCCTGATCGGCCTGGCGCCGCAGCCGGCGCCCGCGGGCGACACGCGCGGCGAGAGCGCCTACGGCCCGAACGCCGGGCTGACCGAGGTGCTGATTCCGGCCGGCTACGTCCGCGAGGTCTACGACCCGGTGTTCGTGCTCAGTCCGGACAAGACGCGCTACATCGCGACGAACAACAACACGCCGACGACGCTGCCGGCGCCCGGCCTGCCGTTCTCGCTGGTGTTCCGGGCCGACCCGGGCAAGGAGGACCTGATCCTCAAGGTCGCCTCGGCCTACCAGGCCGCCTCGAAGCGCCGCGTGCCGCCGCCGGCGTTCGGTCCGCTCGGCACCGACGCGGCCCGTCCGGCGCCCTCGGCCGGCGTCAGCCACGAACCGTAGGCTCACCCGCCCATCGCGCTGGCGGCCCGCGGGCCGCCGGCGCAAGGAGATCCCATGTCGAAGTTGAAGATGGTGGTCAGCGGCGCCAGTGTCGGCCTCGTCGCCGCGCTGTCCGTGCTCGCCGGACCGACAATTCACCAGCGCGCAGGGCGCCACCTGGCGCTTCCAGCTCGAGGAGGCGACGATCGACGACGTCCATCGCGCCATCAAGGACGGCCAGATCACCTGCCAGGGGCTGGTCCAGGCCTACCTGAATCGCGCCCGCGCCTACAACGGCGTCGCCAGCGAGATCGTCACCGAGGCGACGGCGCCGAAGTACCTGCCCGACTACGACCAGTACAAGGCGGCCGTCGCCGCGACCGCGTCGCTGAAGGACGGCGATCCGAAGAAGACGCCGCCGATCGAGTTCGGCCGGATGGAGCCGACCGCCTCCGATCCCGACGTGCAGCAGCAGTACGGCATGGTCGTCGGCATCCCCAACGCCGGCCAGCTCCGCGCGATGGGCATGCTCAACGTGCGCGGCGAGCGCACGGTCACCTGCAAGGGCGATCGCGATCGCCATCCGTCGAAGGGGCCGCTGCCGGCCGGCTCGCCGGCTGTCTGCGAGGAGCTGCGCAAGATGCCGGACGCCCTCGAGCGGGCCGCCGAGCTCGACGCGCAGTACGGCCGCGCCCCCGACCTGGCGGCGCTGCCGATGTACTGCATCCCGTTCTCGTTCAAGGATCCGTTCGACACCAAGGACATGCGCTCGACCGGCGGCGGCGACACCCGCTACGACATCGACTTCCCGGCCCGCGACCAGACGCTGGTGGCGCAGCTGCGGCACAAGGGCGCCATCATCTACGCCAAGGCCAACACCACCGAGTACAACGGCCGCGGCGGCAACCCGGGCGGCACACACTTCCCGACCAAGGTGCTGCCGTCGACGCTCGGCTACCAGCGCAGCACCTGGGCCGGCAACCCGTCCAACGTCTACGACACGACCCGCGCCGCCTCGATCGGATCGAGCTCGGGCTCGGGCGTGTCGGTCGGCGCCAACCTGGTGATGTGCAGCCTGTGCGAGGAGACCGGCGCGTCCTGCCGCGGCCCCTCCAACCACAACTCGTCGGCGCTGATCCTGCCGCACAAGTCGATGATCTCGTTCCACGGCGGATCGATCGGCGCCAGCATCTACCAGGATCGGACCGGCATCGTCTGCCGCACCGTCGCCGATTCGGCCAAGGTGCTCGACGCGCTGAAGGACCCGGTCAACGGCTACTACGATCCGCGCGACATCTTCACCACCGTGCCGCGCTCGAGCATCCTCGACGGCTACGCCAAGCATGTCGCGCCAGGCAGTGCCGGCTCGCTGAAGGGGATGCGCATCGGCATCGTCCGCGAGTTCATGGTGCCGCACGCCAAGGCCGACGAAGCCATCGTCGCGGCCGCGGCGAAGGAGATGAAGGCGATGCTGGCCGGCCACCTCGGCGCCACGCTGGTCGAGACGGTCCCGACCGGCTGGGCCGACGATCCCGAGGTCGAGAACATGACGGTCGACTTCGACCGCGCCATCGCCCAGATCACGCCGGTCATCTACCCCGAGCTGCTCTACAAGCTGGAGGACGGCCAGCCGCGATTCCCGGCCTTTGCCGCCAAGATCCGGCCGACCGCGTTCGCGCCCGGCAAGACCTTCGGCAGCGGCACGATGGCGCCGGTCGACTGGATGATGCGCTGGGCCGAAGGCACCGAGCCCGGTCCGCCGAACCTGAACGTCCGCAGCGTGATCGGCGCGACCCAGTCGCGCACCTTCCGCTTCCACATCGCGCAGTACCTGACGCGCCGGGCCGACGACTGGAAGGCGCGCGGCTTCACCGAGACCGTCGCCGACTGGCAGACCTTGAACGCGCGCTCGAAGTTCTGGGGCGACGACCAGCGCGCGGCGTTCCTCAACTGGGGCGACGTCGAGGACGTGCGCAACCCGGTCGGGTCGGCCCAGGGCATCGCCGAGCAGGTGCAGCTGCGCGAGCTGCTGCGGCGCGTCATCCAGAAGGTGATGGCCGAGAACAAGCTGGACGTGATGATCCAGCTCCACTCGGCGCTGCCGCCCGGCAAGATCGGCCTGGCGCCGGAGCCGTCGGTCGACGATCGCAGCCCGTCCTACGCCTTCGGGCCGAACGCCGGCATCACCGAGGTGCTGATTCCGGCCGGCTACGTCCGCGTCGCCTACGATGCGACGTTCGAGCTGACGACGGACCGGCACGGCAAGAAGGTCTATCGCGGCAAGACCAGCACCACGCCGACCGCGATCCCGGCGCCGGGACTGCCCTTCTCGATCAACTTCTGGTCGGAGCCGGGCATGGAGCACCTGACGCTGAAGGCCGCCTCGGCCTACCAGGCGGCCTCGAAGCGGCGGATCCCGCCGCCGATGTTCGGCCCGCTGCCCGGCGAGCCCGTCAGCACGCCGACGGCGGCCTCGGCCCGGCGCTGACCGCGTCGAGCCGTACACGAAAAAGCCGGGCGCCGTGGTTGCCCACGACGCCCGGCTCAGCGGAACGATCGGCCATGGACGCGGGAGATGTCCCCGCTGCCACGGCCAGGTCGGTCTTACGCCAGTCGGATGTTCTCGGCGCGCGGACCCTTCGGGCCCTGCCCCTTGTCGAACGTCACCGACTGCCCCTCGCGGAGCGAGTCGAACGGCGCGTCCTGGCACGCCGACTGGTGGAAGAAGTACTCGGTGCTGTCGGCAGCCTGAACGAAGCCGAAGCCCTTGTCGCTGACGATACGCTTGATGACACCTGGAACGGAAGGCATTGTGATTCTCCTGATCGACCGACTTACCCCAGCGCCGCCAGGCGGCACCGGGACGGGTTACTAACTGTCAAAGCCCGTCACGGTCGGACGACGGCTAGACACAGCGCCTTGAAGCGCTGACGGGAACCGGCTGGGGCCGGAGGCGGCGCGAACGTCGCCGCACACTCGATTGAAAATGTTCGGGCGGCCGGTCCGGATGGAGCGGCCGCCCTTGTAGCGTCAGGCGCGGCGAACGTTCTCGGCGCGCGGGCCCTTCGGCCCCTGGCCCGTGTCGAACGTCAGCGACTGGCCCTCGCGGAGCTCGTCGAAACGCCCGTCGACGACGGCGGACTGATGGAAGAAATACTCGTTTCCGTCCGACGCCTGGACGAACCCGAACCCCTTGTCGCTGATCAGACGCTTGATGACGCCCTGCATGCTTGCCATGTGTGTATCTCCCGACGACGACTACGACGACCGATCGATGAAGTCCGCGGCCACCGTGGCACGCGGCGCGACCGCGCCCTGATCAGGGGCGCTCATGATGGAAACCTGCCTGAGCGGTGTGCTCGAGTTGTCGACACGCAGGAGGATTCGAGGGACTCGAGGCCGGCTGGCGAGGAAAACGAGGGGCGGTGCTTCCGATCACCATGGTAACGCAGAATCGGGCGTTATGCGTCGGCCGCCTTCTTCTTGGTCGCCTTGGGGGGGGCCGCCGCCCGCTTCGCCGCCCGGGCCGCCTTGGTCCGCTCGGCCGCCACAGCCTTGCGCTCGGCCGCCGTCGGCCCCGGATCCGTGGTCTTGTCGAGCACGACCCGGCTGGTCACGAACCGCTTGGTCCCGGCCCCATCGAAGTCGATGACGGTGTGATGCACGTCCATGTCCGTGATGGTGCCGGGGCCATACTGACTATGGGCGACACGGTCGCCCTTGGACGGAAACGCCATCGAAACACCACCTATCGGGATCGAGAACCGGATACCGGCCACGGCAGAGTCCGTGGCCGGCTCCCTAAAGGATCGTGCATTTCCGGTCCGAATGTCGACCCCTCTGTCTCAGTTCTTCGCCGCCGCCAGCTTGGACACGGTCAGATCCATGTTGTGGCTGACTCGGATCCCCCAGATGCCGTCGGTGGACTCGAGCTTGCCGGGCCCGACCAGGTCGGCCACCGCGCAGCGAGGCGACGCTGGTGCCGTTGATGACGCAGTCGGCCTTGCCGCCCTTGACCACCCACGCAATCTCCTGGGTGACGCTCTCGTCGGCCGTCGCGGCCTTCTTGACCGCCTCGTGCGGCGTCCGCGGCATCAGGGTCGTCACGGTGTCGCCGTTGAAGCGGCGAATCAGGAACGTGCCGCTGCGGTAGGCCACGCAATAGAGCAGCGACTGTTCCGGCGTGCCGAGCTTCGAGCCGCCGATGAACAGGCCCATCGGGTGCGGATGGCTGAAGTCCTGCTTGGGCTCGGTGAACGTGCCCTTGACCGTGTAATCCCCCTTCGCCGTGTTGGCGGGGTTCCAGTAGGTCGTCGCCGGCCCGATCGTCAGGTGCAGCGCGTCGCCCTTCTGCTCGAACTTCGAATCCTTGGTGGACAGGCCTGCGGCCGCGCCCTTGGCGTCGACCTTCCCGGTCCAGCCGGCCACGGTGATGCCGCCGCCGGCGACCGCGCGGTCCTTGTCCTCGGCCTCGGACGGCTTGGGGGCCGTCGCCTGAGCCGCCGCCAGGGCCGGCATCGCCATCGCCAGGGTCCACCCCAGACACACTCGTGAGATACGCATGCACTCTCCTCCAAACAGCGAATACGACTAAGATCCCGGTCGCGTGACGAACGACCCCAGTTCCCGGCCCGTCGCCGCCTGGCGATGGCACCTGGGCCTGGGCCTCGGCTTCACCGCCCTGGCCCTCGTCATGACGTGGCCGCTCGGCTCGCCGGCCGCCCGCGTCCTGCCCGACACGGACGACGCCTTCTTCAACATCTGGCGGCTGTCCTGGGTCGCGCACCAGCTCGTCCATCAGCCGACGGCGCTCTTCGACGCCAATATCTTCTACCCTGCCAGGCACACGCTCGCCTACTCGGATGCGATGCTGCTGGTCGGGCTGGCCGCCGCGCCGTTCCTCTGGGCCGGCGTGCCGCCGGCGGTGGTCCACAGCGGGCTGCTGATTGCCGGGCTCGCCACCTCCGCCTGGGCGATGGCCGCGCTCGCCTGGCGGCTGACCGGCGACCGCGGCGCCGCGGTCGTGGCCGGGCTCATTCTGGGCTTCGCGCCGTACCGCTTCGCCCATATCGCCCACATGGAGCTGCAGTGGCTGGTGTGGATGCCGCTCGCCCTGCTGGCCCTGCACGCCCTCGTCGAGCGGCCGCGGCCGGCCGCCGGCCTGACCCTGGGCGCGTGCCTGGCGGCGCAGTTCCTGTGCAGCATCTACTACGGCGTGTTCCTCTCCGTGTTCGTCGCCGTCGCCTGGATCGCGCTCGTGCTGACGCACGGCGCCACGGCCGCGCCTGGTGGCCGCGACCGCGGCGGTCGTCCTGCCGCTCGCGCTGGTCGTCGGGCCCTACCTGCTGCCCTATGCGGCCAGCCGATCGGCGCACGGTCCGCGCTCGACCGCGGAGATCGCGGACTACAGCGCGACGCCGGCCGACTACCTGCGCGTGACGCCCTTCAACGCCCTCCGCGGCGGTGGACACGGGCCAGCTCCCGAGGAGCGGACGCTCTATCCGGGTGTCGCCGCGATCGGCCTGGCGATCGTGGGCCTGTGCCGGGCCAGGGGCCGGACACGATGGGTCTATGGCGCGCTGACGCTGGTGGCGTTCGACGCCTCGCTGGGCGTGCACGGCATCACCTACCGCGTGCTGCAGGTGATGGCGCCGCCCCTCGGCAACCTGCGCGCGCCGGCCCGCTTCGCCAGCCTGGGGCTCGTCGCCCTGGCCGCGCTGGCCGCCCTCGGCGTGGCCAGCGTCCGCCGCCCGCGGGTGCGGGCCGGCGTCGCCGCGGCGGCCGTGGCCGTCTGCCTCGTCGAGTTCTGGCAGGTCGGGATCCCCGTCCGCGACGGCCAGCTCCGGCCGATGCCCATCGATCGGTGGCTGGCCACGCTGCCGGCCGACAGCGTCATCCTGGAGTTGCCGGTGCCGCGCCTGGAGCGGCTGTGGCACTACGAGACGGTCCACCAGGTGCGCTCGATCCACCACTGGCGGCTCGCTCGTGAACGGCTACAGCGGCTTCCTCCCGACTCGGCTACGCCAACACGCTGGTCGACCTCGCGACGTTCCCGGACGAGACGTCCGTGGCCCGTCTCCGGCGCCTCCCGGTCGACTACGTGATCGTCCGCCGCAGCAATTTCGACGACGCGGCCTACGCCCGCCTGACGGTCTCGCTGCTCGCCAGCCCGGGGTTTCGTCGCCGCAGGTCTTCGGCACGGGTCGCGACGAGGCGGCCGTCTTCCGCCTGCTCGCAGCACGCCCGTAATCGCTGTCGTTCCTAAGGAGATCCCATGAGACTCGCTGCCCTGCTGGCCGTCGCGCTCCTCGCCGCCGCCACGGCTCTGCCGCTCGCCCAAGGGACGAAGACCGGCAACCCCGAGGAGCACCTGCCGCGGCACATCCGCCAGCTCACGGGGTTCGGGGAACGGGCCTCGTGGTCGCCGGACGGCAAGCGGATCGCCTTCATGGCCAAGAGCTTCGGCGACGCCTTCGTCGTCGACGTCGCGACGAAGACGATCCGCCTGCTGACGCCGGCGCCGTCGACCGGCTTCCTGCGCGTGCAGTTCCTGCCGACCGGCGACTACTTCCTGATCGGCGCGCGCACCTTCACCGACATCCGCACGACGCGCGATCGCGACCAGGAGATGTGGCTGCTGCGCGCCGCCGGCGGCCCGCCGATCGCCCTCGGCCACAAGATCTCGGAAGGCGTCGCCATTTCGCGCAAGAGCAACAGGATCGCCTGGTCGAACACGCACGGCCAGTATCCCGACGTGCTCGCCGAGGGCGAGTCGGTGCTCTACATGGCCGACATCGTCGAGGAGGGCGGCCAGCCGAAGCTGGCCAACAAGGTCGAGCTGATCCGCGCCAAGCGGCCCGAGTGCACGCTCGAGGCGCAGGACTTCCGCTTCGACGACACCGAGCTGATCTACACCTGCTACCGCACGCCCTTCGCCGACGTCTTCGGCCTGAACCTGCAAGACCAAGGCGATCACGACCTTCCGCAAGATCGCCAACGAGTACAACGAGGTCGAAGGCATCTTCCCGGACGGCACGCACGACGCTGGTCGAGTCGAGCCGGGATCAGACGCGCGCAGAACTCCAACTACATCGACATCTGGCGGATGCCGCTGGTGCCGAACACCACCGAGTACGTGCGGCTCACGCACTGGGGCGAGTACGACGGCTACAAGGCGTCGAACCCGGTGGTCAGCCCGGACGGGAAGACGATCGCCTTCCAGTCGGCGCGCAGCAAGGACGCCGCCGGCGTCGGCTACGGCATCTACCTGATGGACCGTGAAGTAGGCCCGATCACCGCGCGCCGCTCAGGCCCTGACGACGATCGTGGTCGCCGGTGCCGCGGCCGAAGACGTCCGGCTGGTACATCGCCTCGGCGTGCGGCGGCGCCGCGACGAAGGTCCCCGCCGTCGTCGCACGCGCGGCGTACTCGAACGTCGTCTTGGCCGACAGGCAGGAACGTCGCGAAGGCATCGAGCCGGCTGTCGCGCCGCTGGACGTGGTCGAAGACGCCCCACCGCGTCGGCGCATCGGCGCGGAGGGCCGACGCGGTCGACGGCAGCTCGAGATCGATCGCCTCGAATCCGGCCGGCAGCGGGATCGCTCGAGCGCGACCAGGAATCGGGCCTCGTCGCTCTTGATGGTCAGCGTGATGCGGACCACGTCGCCGGCCGTGACCGTGGTCACCGGCGTCCACGTGTCGCCGCGCCGCATCTCGTAGCGCCGCGTCGACCGTGAGGCCGTGGCTCACCGCCGGCTGGCCGGCGGCCGGCCGCTGCACCTCGAGACGAGCCGTGAAGAAGGCCGGTCGACCGCCGGCCGCGGTGAAGGCGAGCGACGCCTTGCCGTCGGCGCCGATCCGTCGCTGCAGATCGCGCATCGACACGTGCTGCGCCACCGGATCGTGCTCGTCACCGAGCTCGGCCTCGATCAGGCGCGCCCCGCCGAGGTCCGCCGTGACCGCGACCGCATCGGTGTCATCGCCCTCGATCTCGTGCCGGTAGGTCGCCAGCGCCACCAGCGCCCAGGCGTTCTCCTGCGTGCTGACCCACCCGCCGTCGGCGCGGCGCGCGCGCATCAGGCCGGTGGCCATCACCCGCGCCTGCTCCTTCGACAGCTTGCCGTGCCGCGCCAGCACGTCGAGCACGATCGCGGTCGTCTTGGGCGTCCGACGGCCAGGTCCAGTCCTGCACGATCGCATTGGCGAGGCGGGTGCAGCCGCCACGCCGTGCGGCGCGATCGCGGCGAGGAGGCGATCCTCGAGCGCTTTCCGTTCGGGCCGGCCGGGCTCGGCGCGCGCCACGGCGTCGTAGAGGTGGGCGATCGCCCAGAGCGGCAGCGCATCGCGCCGCTCCAGCACCGCCGCCCCTGCCGCAGCCAGGATAGCGGCCTTCGTCGGCGAGCCCCTTGAGGCCGAGCGCCGCCCAGCCTTCGGACAGATAGGCGTCGCCGATCATCGACCTCGCCGATTGCAGCGCCGCGGCGACGGCGTCGGCGGCCCGCTCGACTCCCGTGCGTCGACCTCGACGCCGGGGATCTCCATGCCGCGGATCGTCTGCAGCGCGTAGAGCAGGTAGGCGGACAGGTACGGCGACGTCACGCGGCAGGCGCCGTCCCACAAGCCGTAGCCCTTGGCGTCGGCCCCGGCGCAGCGGAACGACGGCAGCTCGCGCAGGGCCTGCTGCAGCGCCTTCACCGGATCGGGCTCGCGCACCGGCGCGAACGCGAACGGGCCGCCTTCCTTGGCGGCCAGGGCCAGGGCCAGCATCCGCGACGTCCGCTGCTCGAGACAGAGATAGGCATAGCCTTCGAGATCGCGGCCGGCCAGGGCGACACCGGCCAGGAGACTCGCCGACACCGACACCGACAGGCCGCCGCCGTCCAGATCGATGCCGCTGCGCGCGCACGTCGACGACCGCCCGGGCGGTGTTGTCGATGCGGCCCGAGATCGCCGTCCGTTCCATGACGATCGGCGCGACGATCGGGAACGTGTGCTCGACGGCGTCGGTGGCATCCGCGGTGACGATGCGAACGCGAATCCGCGCCTGCCCGGCGCCCACGGCACGCACGCCGATGGTGATCGTGCGCCGCTCGCCGGGCGCCAGCGCGACCGCCGGCGGCTCACCGTCGATGGCCAGCAGATCCGGCGTCAGGCTCTCGATCGACAGGCGCCCGCGCGTCGCGGCGTCCTGCAGGCTGGTCACGGCGATCGGGATGGTCGGCGCGATCGCCGCGGGTCAGGAAGCGCGGCAGCGACGGGCGCAGCATCACCGGGCTGGTCACGACCAGCCGCTGCGTCGCCTGGCCGAACCGGGACGCCGTCGCCGCCACGGCGAAGACACGATACGTCGTCAGCGCCTCGGGCAGTGGCGGCGGGTCGACCGTGACGCGTGCCATTTTCGTCGGTTCGGAGATCGCCGAACCAGAACGCCAGCGCCCGCTTGTCGGCGCGGACTCGGCCGTTGCCGGCGCCGTCGTCCTGGCCGTAGGAGCGGTTCGCCGTAGCGGTGTTGATGGTCTGCCCCCAGGCCTCGGGGATCGTGCGGCGTAGGAGCGCCCGTCGCGAGTCCCACTCGAATACGCCCGGCAGCTCACGGTCGAGGATCGTCGCCGCCACGTCGGGCGGCTGGAAATCGGTCAGGCGCAGCCAGCCCTCATCGACGGCCCAGAGCGTCACCTCGGCTCGCGCCGGTCGGCCCGCCGCGTCGGTGACGTCGACGCGCCAGCGCGTCGCCGCCCCGGGACCCGGCTTCGCCGTCATCGCCTCGATGGCCACGCGCAGCCGCGTCGACGCCGGATCGACGGCGATCCGCTCGTCGGCCGTCGCCACCGCGGGCGCGCCCGGATCGGCCCCGTCGTCGCCGCAGCACGGGCTGGTGCGGCCCTTGACGAAGATGGCGCTGATCGCCAACCCGCCGGCGGCCTCCTCGTCGATCGGCACGTCGAGGACGATGGGGGTGCCATCGACCGGCCGCATGTGGTGCGAGACGATGCGATGCCGCTCGACGGTGACGAGCGCGGAGCCGGTGTTCCACGGCGAGCGCACGGTGACTCGCGCCCGGTCGCCGATCGCATACCGCGGCTTGTCGAAGGACAGGCTCGTCGCGTCCGTCGACGGGGTCAGACCGGGCGTGCCGAGCTGCGCGAACGCCTCGGCCGGGCTCACGATCCGCTGCGAGGTGTCGCCGCTCGCCTCGACGGACCACCTGGTCGACGCCTCGAGCCCGGCAGGCGGACGTCGACCGGTTCGGCGGCGCTGACGACGCGGACGGGCGGAAGCGGACGGCCTTCCGGCAACTGCGAGCGAGCGGTCAGCACGATCGGAATGCCGGCGACGGGCCGGCCGTCCGGCCCGAGCGCCACCACACGCGCCGACGCCCGCGGCGACGCCTCGGTGCCCGCGTCGGCCGTAAGTCCCAGATAGGCGTCCGGGTGGAAGATGGCGTCGGCCGTGGTGGCGACGGCCTGGGCGGTGTCGCCGTCGACCACTTCCGCTTCGAGCTCGAAGTAGCCGAGCCCCTCGATCCCAGCCGGCACGTCGATCCGCGTGGTGAAGACGCCGCCATCGAGCCGCCCCTCGCCGGAAACCGGATCGTCGTCGCCGGAACCCCATTGGTTGTCGACGTCGAAGCCCTCGTAGTCCGCCGGCGCCTGGAACGGCGTGCCAGTGAAGGTGCGCAGCGTCCAGCTGACGCGGCCGCTGCGCAGCGGCACGCCGGTCAGGTCGCGGGCGGCGATCCGCACGTCGACCGATCCGCGCGGCCCCTTCGCCGTACCGCCGTGCGGGCCGCGGGTGAGAGCCCCGTCGACCTCGAACTCCAGCGGCCGTACGTCCTTGACCGCAACGCGCGTGGTCAGACGCGGTGTCCGATCGTACGGCGACGGCGGCGGCCCGGGCGTCCCCGCATGGACGGTGAGGAAGTAGCTGCGAGCCCAGTTCGGCATCGGCCGCGATCGGCACCGTCCATTCGACGCCGCCGCCGGCACCGACGCGACCGTCGATCGTCGCCAGCCGATCGATGTCGCGATCGAGCGTCAGGGCGATGGGCGTCCCGGGGGGAGAGGCTCGATCCGATCCGCCGTCCGGCGCCGCAGGATCGCCTTCACCCGCACGGCGTCACCAGGACGGTAGACGCCGCGATCGGTGATGACCACGCCTTCGAGTCCCTCGTTCCGCGACGGACCGAGCCATGGATCGATGCCCCAGCCCGCAACCGGCTCGCCGAACGCGCGATCGCCGGCGCGCTCGACCAGGACCAGCGACGGCGCGCCCGCATCGAGCGACTCGCCGCCGACGTCGGTCCTGGCGACGCCCTGCGCGTCCGTGGATCCACGCCACAGCGGCTGCGCCCGCTCATTCAGGATGGTCACGCTGGCCCCGGCCACCGCCGCGCCGGTGTCCAGGGTGGTGACGAAGACGAGAACGCTGTCGCCGAGTGTTCGCACCGTAACGCCCAGATTGGTGACCTGGACGAGCACGCCGGACGGCAGCGTCCCGCCCGGGTAGACGGTGACGACCTCGTCGGGGCGGGGCAGCTCTTCGCCGGCCGCGGCCACCAACCACACGAAGCCGAAGCCGTCCGCGCCGACGGCCTCCGACACGTCGACCAGCGGTGTACGCACCGCGTCGTCGGTGCCGGGAATCGGGATGGCCGACAGCGTCGGCTGCGGCGCCCCGGCCCATTCGCCCGAGCGGGCGATCTGGTGCAGCGCGGCGGGCAACGCGTCCACGGGAATCGGTGCTGCCCCGGCCCGCACGGTCTTCAGGGTGCGCGTCACCACCGGCAGCCGCGGGCCGAGTCCTGCTTCCCAGACGGCGTCGCGGCGGTTGCCGACCGTGGCCAGCGGCTCGCGCAACGACGTCGTCAGGACGTCGAACCACGGCGCCGCCATCTTCTGGCCGCCCGTCGCGCGGAGGCCGGTATCCGCAGACAGCACGTAGCGGCGGCCCGATCGCAGACTGGTGTAACCGAGCCTGGCGAGCGACGTCGACGTGATCGGATACATCGCCGGAGGCATGGGTCCGGCCGGCATGATGCGCTCCGCCGCCGGCTCGGTCACGTCGACGACCCGCAGCGCGCGCTGCAGGACGCGCGGATCGACCGCCAGCGAGGCCTGGAAGCTGATGGTGTCCACCGTGCAGCTCGTGCCACAGTGCGTCGGCGTCAGGCGAAGCGTGTCGACGATGGTGACCACGCGGGTCGGCGCCGGCGGCGTCTGCCATGACATCACCGCCGGCGGAAGCGCGGTCGGCACCGCGGGCGCGCCGACGATCAGCCGCACGTCGGGCGGCGGCACCTCGATCGTCTCGACGACGATGTCGTTGGCGCCGACCCCCAGGCCTTCGACGACGTGGCCGGGTACCGCGCGGACCCGGACCCGACGCGACAACGCCGCGCTCGCGACCGCGGCGCGGGCCGCGGCGTCGACGCGGGCCAGCGCCGTCGGGTCGCGCCGCGAGAGCTCGCGGCGGGTCTCGGCGCTCGGGCCGGTGTCGGATGTGAGGTACGGCTGGTAGTGGATGTCCGAGGTGAACGCCGCGATCTGCGCCGGGCTGAGCTCACGATCCGGACGGACCACCAGAACGACGCGACCATCGACGGGCCGTCGATAGCCCTGCATCACGGCGGTCGGCGGTCGCCCCGTGAACGTCGCGCTGACGTCTGATGTGAGGCCGGCGCCGGACAGCGCGCGCACGCCGGCGGCGATGCGGACGGTCGTCCCTCGACCGACCGGGAAGCCGCCAGCGCCGGCGGTGATCGTCAGCACCGTGGAGGCCGCCCACCGCAGGCGCACCGGAACGTCGGGGGACAGGCGCAGGAAGTCGAGCGAGGCTGGCTCGCCGCCGGCCTCGGCCACCATCGGCTCCGAGAACCACACGTCGATCCGCGACCCGACCGACGCCGCTGGATCCGGCAGCTTCACCTGCAGCGCGGCGGGCGCCTCCGCCTGCGACGACTGCGCCACCACCGACGCCGCCGATGTACACAGCCACGCGACCGCCAGGCCGATGGCGGCCAGTCGCCCGAAGAAGCGCTGGTGCATGCCTTCCAGTATCGGCCCGCCGCCGGCCGGCGTCATCGGCCGGGCTGCCGGCGACTGCACGCCGAACGCTCACCCATCCGTCCCGGTCGAGGCCCCGTAGAGCCTTGCAGACGCGGGCCACGGTGGTCCGCAGCTCACACGAAGGATACCGACCGCCATGAAGCTCTTTCGCCTCACCGCCGCTGCCCTCGCCATCGCCGTCACCGCCTCGACCAGCTACGCCCAGATGGGCAAGAACCCGATGGTCGGCGGCAAGGAGATGTTCCCCAGCAAGAACATCATCGAGAACGCCGTCAACTCGGCCGACCACACCACGCTCGTCGCCGCGGTGAAGGCCGCCGGCCTGGTCGACACGCTGTCGGGCACCGGCCCGTTCACCGTGTTCGCGCCGACCAACGCCGCGTTCGCCAAGCTGCCGGCCGGCACGGTCGACAGCCTGCTGAAGCCGGACATGAAGCCGACGCTGACCAAGGTGCTGACGTATCACGTCGTCGCCGGCAAGTGGTCGGCCGAGGACCTGATGAAGAAGATCAAGGACGGCAAGGGCACCGCGGAACTGACCACCGTCGCCGGCGGCAAGCTGTGGGCCTCGGTCAAGGACGGCAAGGTCGTCCTGAAGGACGAGAAGGGCGGCTGGTCGACCGTGACGCAGGCCAACGTGTTCCAGTCGAACGGCGTCATCCACGTCGTCGACACCGTCGTGATGCCGGCGTAGGACCGCGCGCGGCGCGCGACGATCACCGACGCCGACTCCAGTCCCGGCGGCTCGCGTCGGCTTGCGGGCGCGCGGTGCTACGCCGTGATCGACACCACGCCGTTGGTGATCGAGGCGTTGAAGCGGCGCAGCGGCTGCGTGGCCGGGCCGCGCAGCACGCTGCCGTTGGCGGGGCTGAAGCGCGAGCCGTGGCACGGGCACTGGAACACGCTCTCGGTGAAGCCGTTGATCGTGCACTGCTGGTGCGTGCAGGTCGCGGTGTAGGCCGACACGCTGGTGGCGTCGGTGCGGACCACCAGCAGCGTGCCGAGTCCGCTCGTGACGATCGCCGCGCCGCCGGCGGACGAGAGCGCGGTGCCGTCGACCGTCAGCGTCGCGGCGCCGTTGGTCACGGTCGCGCCAGATCGACGGCAGCTGCGGGACGTTGCCGAAGTTGCCGGACGGCTCGTTGGGGTTGTCTCCGCCGCCGCACGCCTGGAGGGTGGCGGCAATGGCGCCGAGCGACAGCGCCTGACAGGCCGCGAGGCAGAAGTCGCGACGCGTGCCGAGCGTGGCCGGGACCGGGCGTGTCGAGCGGCTCGCCGGCGGCGGCCGCCGCCGCGAGCGGTGATTCGAGAGTACGGGTATCCATGGGCCTCTTCTCCTTCGTTCGCGCACACCAGCGCTCGGCATCGCTACATGGCGTGCACGGCTGACACGAACCGACGACAAATGGAGGCAGAAGCGCGGAAGGTTGCAGCCTGAGCTGGACTCAGGCCCTTCCGCCGGGGTGCGGGACACACGTTCCGAATGGGCGATTCGAGTGTGCACCGGCCGCGGAACGGATGGCAAGCGGCAATTTCCGCGCTCGCGCGACACCGGGTGACATCGATTGCGGCATACTTGGGCTCCACCGTTTCCCGATGAGGAGTTCTGCATGGCCTGGACCGATGTGCACGCGCGCGCACCTGGCGACCGCAGTCGCACTCGCGGCGTTGACGATGCCCCCGGCGGCGTCCGCCCAATCCCCGATCAAGACCGAGGCCGGTCTGGTCAGCGGCGCCGCCCGCCGAGCGTCGCCGGCGTCCGGCAGTACCTGGGGATTCCCTACGCGGCCCCGCCGGTCGGCCCGAACCGGTGGAAGGCGCCGCAGCCGGCGCGCGAAGTGGGACGGCGTCAAGGCCGCGACCGCGTTCGGCCTGCCCTGCGTCCAGCCGAAGGTGTTCGGCGACATCGATTTCGGCGAGCGCATCAGCGAGGACTGCCTGTTCCTCAACGTCTACACCAACGCGACGTCGCGCCACCGCCAAGCTGCCGGTGATGGTGTGGATCCACGGCGGCGGCTTCGTCGCCGGCGCCGGCTCCGAGGCGCGCCACGACGGCTCCCGGCTCGCCGCGCAAGGGCGTGGTCGTCGTCACCATCAACTATCGGCTCGGCCTGATGGGCTTCCTCGCCCATCCCGAGCTCAGCCAAGGAAGCGGCCTACAAGGCGTCGGGCAACTACGGCATGCTCGATCAGATCGCCGCGCTGCAGTGGGTGCAGAAGAACGTCGCGGCGTTCGGCGGCGATCCCGGCAACGTGACGATCTTCGGCGAGTCGGCCGGCTCGTTCGCGGTCAGCATGCTGATGGCCTCGCCGTTGTCGAAGGGCCTGTTCCACAAGGCCATCGGCGAGAGCGGGGCCGGCTTCCCGGCCGGTCCGCAGCCGCCGCTCGGCGGCGCGGCGCTGGCCTCGGCCGAAGCCGAGGGCCAGAAGTTCGGCGCCAGCCTGAACGCGCCGACGCATCGAGGCGCTGCGGGCCAAGACGGTGAAGGAACTGCTCGGCACGCCCCCATTCCGCTTCAGCCCGATCGTCGACGGCTACCTGTTGCCGGCGCCGGTGAACGAGATCTTCGCCAAGGGCCAGCAGCACAAGGTGCCGCTCCTCGCCGGCTGGAACGAGGACGAGGTCCGCTCGAGCGTGACGCTGCGACCGTCGCAAGCCGACCGCCGAGAGCTCACAAGGCCGACGTCACCAAGCGCTTCGGCGCGTCCGCCGACGCCTTCCTCAAGGCCTATCCCGCCAGCTCCGATGCCGAGGCGATCGAGGCCGCCGCGGCGCTGGCCAGCGACAGCTTCATCAGCTACGGCACGTGGAAGTGGCTCGAAGTGCATCGCGCCACCAGCGGCCAGAAGGTCTACCGCTACCTGTTCGACCGCGACATCCCGATCGAGGCCGGCCGCACGCAGAACGGCGCCACGGTGACCGCCAAGGACATCGGTGCCCGCCACGCCGGCGAAATCGAATACGTGTTCGGGGCGCTCGACTCGATCGCTGGCGTGACCTGGGCGCCCGAGGATCGCGCGCTGTCGAGCGCGATGGTCGAGTACTGGAGCAGCTTCGCCAAGACCGGCACGCCGACTCGCGACCGGTCAGCCGGCCTGGCCGGCCTTCGACAAGCCGGGCGGGCCGGTGATGTTCCTCGGCGAGAAGATCCGCGTCGTGCCGGAAGCGCATCGCGATCGCTACGAGGCCTTCGACGGCTACGTGAAGACCGCGGCCGCGCCCAAGTAGCAGGCCCGTGCTCGGCACGGCCGTCCTCACGCTGCTCGCGCTCGTCGCCTTCGCGTCGAACTCGCTCCTCACCCGGTTGGCGCTGGGTGGGGGCGCGATCGACGCGGCGACGTTCACCGCCGTCCGCGTCGTCGCCGGCGCGCGGTCGTGCTCGTCGCCCTGGCCCGCAGTCCGCGACGGCTGCGTGGGCCGGGCTGCGCGGCGGCGGCGCGGCCGGCCCGGTCACGCTGTTCGCCTACGCGGCGCCCTTCTCGTTCGCCTACGTTCGCATCGGCGCCGCCGTCGGCGCGCTGGTGCTCTTCGGCGCCGTCCAGCTCGCCATGCTCGGCTACGGCCTGTTCCACGGCGAGCGCCCCTCGCCCCGCACCTGGGCCGGGCTCGCCCTGGCCACCGTCGGGCCTGGTCCTGCTCACGGCACCGGCGGCCAGCCGGCCGGATCCCATCGGCGTGGCGCTGATGGTCGGAGCCGGCGTCGCCTGGGCGATCTACACGCATCGCCGGCCGCGCCAGCCGCGAGCCGGTCGCCGCCAACGCCCGCAACTTCCTGTGGAGCAGTCCGCTGGCGCTGCTGCTGGTCGTGGGCGCGGCCGGACCGACGGCGGTCAGCATCCGCGGCGTCGTCCTGGCGCTGGTGTCGGGCGGCCTGACCTCGGGCCTGGGCTACGTGATCTGGTATCGCGCGCTGCCGCGGCTGTCGGTGACGCAGGCGGCGGTGGCGCAGGTCGGCGTCCCGGTCCTTGCCGCCGCCGGCGGCGTCGCCCTGCTCGGCGAGCCCCTGAGCCTGCGGCTGATCGTCTCCGGCGCGGCCGTGCTCGGCGGTATCGGCCTAGTGCTGTCGTCGCGTCGCCTGATGGCGGCGCCGACGTCGTCGTGACGCAGGCGGCCCGCGGCGAGGGCCCGGCGTCAGGCGACGTCGGGCGCGGCGAAGTACTGCTGGACGACCAGGGCCACCGCGCCGCGCAGGCGCGGGCGGGCGGACGGGTCGGTCGGGACGATGCGGGTGCCGGCCTGCGGCAGCGCGCGGCGGGCGACCACGTCGTTGACGATGGGGCCGACGCGATCCCACAGCGCCGTGACCTCGCCGACCACCGTGATCACCTCCGGCGCCAGCGCCGTGATGATGAACGACAGGCCGGAGCCGAGGAAGTGCGCCATGCGGTCGATCGCGGCCAGGGCGCGCGGATCGCCGTTGCGGGCCAGTTCGGCGAGCGAGCGGAACCGGGCGAGCTGATCGACGCCGGCGAGCGACGCGATCGCCTGCTCGCCGTCAGTGCCGCGCGAGTAGTCCATCACCGCGGCGGAGTTCGAGGCGTAGCGCTCCCAGCAGCCGCGCTTGCCGCATTTGCAGGGCGGGCCCTTCTCGTCGAGCGTCACGTGGCCGAGCTCGCCGGCCATCGCGTTCGCCCCGTGGACCAGCTGTCCGTTGATCAGGAGGCCGACGCCGATCCCCTCCGACACGGTGACCGCGACGAGGTTGCGGACGTGCTCGGGATGCTTGCCGAACCACAGCTCGGCGAGGGCGCAGGCGTTGGCGGCGTTCTCGAGGAAGACGGGCAGGCCGACCACCGATTCGAGCATGGCCCGCAGGTCCATCGCCGGCCAGCCGAGATTGGGCGCGAACATCAGGCGCCCCTGCGAGTCGACGCGGCCAGGCAGGCTGACGCCGACGCCTTCGACCCGGGTGGTCGGGAACTGCGTCGCGGAGCGACACGACCGTCTCGGCCAGCCGGGCCGCGAACGCCTCGGGTGTCGCCGGCGTGTGCCATTGCTCCTGGCCCTTGAACTGCGCATCGAGCCCGGCCAGGCCGACGGTGGTGATGTCGGGACGCAGCTCGACACCGATGGTGCCGACGCGCTCGGTGTTGACGTGCAGGAAGCGCGGCCGGCGGCCCCTGGGCAGCAGCCCCAGCTCGCCTTCGTTGACCCAGCCCTCGACGATCAGCTCGTCGATGATCGCCGAGACGGTGCTGCGCTGCAGGCCCGATCGCCGCGCCAGATCGGCGCGCGACAAAGGCTCGTGCCGCCGGATCAGGCTGAGGGCGATGCGCCGGTTGATCTGCCGCGCCGTCTCGCTGGTCGCGACTTGGAAGCTCGTCAGGTCGATCTTGCGCATGGACATGAGACACGACGGGCCGGAGAGCATCGGCTCCCCGGCCCGCGAGTGACCTTAACTCGTCTGGACAAGCGCTGTCCAGACCTGTCTGGACAAGCGCCGTCAGCGCCTGCCCAGGGCCGGACCCGAGGTCCGGCTGGTCTCGATCCCGGTTCCTAGAACTGGAACCGGGCGACGAGCTGCAGCGCGCGCGCGCCACGGACGCTCGTCACCGCACCGAAGCCGTTGGTGCGCACCAGGTTGCCCGCCGCATCGTAGGGCAGGTTGACCACGGTGTTGTTGCCGAGCGCCTGGAACTGCACGTTGTTGGCGACGGCGTCGAACTGCGTGTGGTTCAGGGCGTTGAAAGCGTCGACGCGGAAGGCGAGGCGACGACGGCCGCCGAGGCCGAAGCCCTTCTCGATCGACAGGTCGACGTTGTTGATCGGCGCGCGGTTCAGGTAGTTGCGGCCCGACTCCAGACCGCGGCTGCCGACCGGCGACTGCGCGTAGATCCCCAGCGCGAACTGCTGGTAGGGATCGTTCACGTCGTAGCCCTGGCCCGGGTCACCGCTGATGATCGGACGGTTGGCGTTCTCGGTGTTCGAACCGGCGATGTTGGTGTTGGTGCTGATGCCGTTGACGCTCCAGGTCAGGCCGTACGGCAGGCCGCTCTCGAGGCGGTAGCCGCCCGAGATCTGCCAGTTGTTGACCAGCCCGCCGAGCAGGACGCCCGCGTTCTCCATCTTCGGCAGCTGGTAGACCCAGTTGAAGTTGAAGATGTGGCGACGGTCGAAGCCGGCCGGCCCGTAGTTGGCCTGCTTGTCGAGCCCGTCGATGCGCGAGAAGTCGCCGTTGCCGTCCTGCGTGTCGAGCGCCTTGCTGAACGTGTAGTTGGCGTTCAGGAAGAGGCCGTTCGAGAAGCGGCGATCGATCTGCGTCTGCAGCCCGTGGTAGTTCGAGTTGGCGTCGTAGAGCCGCAGGTTGATGTTGCCGTAGCCCTGGTAGGGCCGCAGCAGGTCCTGCGTCGAACGCCGATCGAGCCCAGGCAGCGCGCTGGGTGTCACGCGTCGGATCCTGGTTCTGCGGCAGGAAGCGTGGCGCCGTAGGGGATCGCGTTGAGGTTGATCTGGCGCGGCAGGTGGTTGGCCACCGAGCCGACGTAGGCGATGTCCCAGATCACGCCGCCGGGCAGCTTCTTCTGGAAGCCGGCGTTGAAGTTGTAGGTCGTCGGCACCTCGCCCGACTCGGCCTGCGCGTTCAGGCCGACGGCGCGAGCAGCGCGTTGGCCGGATCGATTTCCTGCAGACGGCCGAAGTTCAGCTGCGGCGTGAACGTCGTCGGCGGGTTCGAGATCAGCGCGAACGAGATGTTGCCCTCGTAGCGGTCGTAGAACACGCCGCCGCCGGCGCGGAAGATGAACGACTGGTTGCCGGTGATGTCGTAGGTCAGGCCGAAGCGCGGCGCGAACAGGATGCCGTTGTCCTTGATCAAGCGCGACGGGACGTTCGGGTCGCCGGCCTGGCCGATGCCGTTGGTCAGGTTGCCGCTGTTCGGGACGATGCGGCCGATGTTGACCTGCCGGCAGCGTCTGCCCGGTGACCGGATCGATGGCGACGCGCGTGCCGCCGACGATCGGCCGGACGATACAGGCGGACGGCCTGGCTCGGCATCGAACTGGTCGGGGTAGAAGTTCGAGGTCAGGCCGGCCTCGTCGTGCTGCGGCTGCACCCAGTAGAAGCGCAGGCCGTAGTCGAGCGTCAGGCGGTCGTTGACCTTCCAGTTGTCCTGCGCGTACCACTCGACGTTCCAGTAGCGGTACTCGCCGTTCGAGTAGGCGTTGGCCTGCTGGTAGTTGTTGTAGACGCCGATGGCCGCGTTCGCCGCCGCGTAGCTGGTGTCGAACGGGTTCTGGGTGTTCTCGTTGAAGTTGATGACGCCGTTGTGGTTGGTGAACGACGTCTGGTCCTTCAGGCTCTTCTGGGCGTAGACGCCGACCTTCGACGTGTGCCGTCCCCAGACCTTGGTCAGGTTGCCGAGGAAGTCGTAGGTCGTGTTGAAGTTGGTGAACGGCGACTGGCTCGAGTTGAAGTTGGCCTGGTTGCCGAAGCGGCCGCTGAGCTGGAGGTGCGGCGGCAGGTCGGCCTGGACGGCATTCGGGTAGAGCAACGGCAGGCCGGTCAGCCCGAGATCCGTGCGCGTGAACGTGCCGGCGCTGTCGTGGATGTAGATCGAGTTGTGGCCGGTGCCGAACGTCATCTCGGCGAAGAGCGTCGGGCTGAGCACGCCGGTGGCGCTGAGCGAGACGTTGTAGACCGGGCGGATGTCGCTGATCTCGATGCCGGGCAGGTTGCCCGTCAGGTTGAACGATCCGTACGGGCCGACGCCGGCGCCGGCGTTGTTCGAGTTGTGGAAGTAGCGACCGTAGACGCGCCAGGCCGACGACGCCTGCCAGTCGGCCCGGAAGATCTCTTCGCGGCGGTCGATCTCGACGGCGACCTGCGACTCGTAGTTGTAGCCGGCGCCGCTGGCGTTCGGCAGCGGGAACGCGTTCAGGACGGCCAGGCCGGGCGCGTAGAGCCGGTTCGGCCGGGATGCGGCCGAGCACGCCGCCGTCCTGGAAGCAGCCGCTGGTGTTGGCCGCGGTGCAGGGCAGACCGGTCGTCGTAGTCGCGAATCAGGTTGTAGAGGTTGTTGTTGTTGTCGCGCGACTGCGAGAAGTCACCCTGGCGCTCGAGCGCGGTCGGCACCTTGACCCGGTTCGGGTTGGCCGGCGGCGTGTTGCGCAGCTGGTTCTCGTAGGCGAAGAAGAAGAACAGCCGGTTGCGTTCCTTGTTGTAGCCGCCGAGCGGCACCGGGCCGCCGACGGTGAAGCCGTAGTCCGACTGGCGGTTGATGGCCTTCAGGCCGACCCGCGAGTTGGGGTCCGTCTGCAGGGCGCGGCCGCGCTCGCGGTTGTTGATGAAGGTGTTGGCGTTGAACGATTCCTGACGGCGGTAGCCGTAGACCGAGCCGCGGTAGTCGCGGCCGCCGCTCTTGGTCACGAGCGAGATCTGGGCGCCCGACGACCGGCCGTACTCGGCCGCGTAGGCGTTGGTCAGGATCTTGAACTCTTCGACCGCGTCCAGGTTGATCGAACCGAGGACGCCGTTGTTGCCGGTGTCGACGTTGCTGACACCGTCGACGGTGTAGTTGGCCGTGTTGTCGCGGCCGCCGTTGACGTTCATGCCCGTGCCGGCGCCGGCGTCGGCGATGCCGGGGGCGAGGCGGGCGAGGACCAGCGGGTCGCGGCCGTTGACGGCCAGGTTCTCGATGGCGGCGGAATCGACCGAGAAGTTCCGGTCGGCGCTGCGCGACTGCACTTCGACGACGCGGGTGCTCACCGTGACCGTCTCGGAGACGGCGCCGAGCTCGAGGGTGATGACGCCGACCGACAGACGATCGGCCGCGTTCAGCACGACGTTGGACTGTTCAGCGGTCTTGAACGAGTCCATCGTGACTTTGAGGTTGTAGGTGTCCGGCAGCAGGTTCAGGAACACGAAGTCGCCGGCCTCGTTGGCCGTCGTCACCTGCGTGTCGTTGCGCCGCGGGCTGGTCAGTTCGACCGTCGCCCCGGGCACGGCCGCGCCTTGGCCGTCCCGCACCGTTCCGGCCACGCGAACCGCGCGTGGACTGTGCCACCGCGTTCCCCGACCCCATCGCGAGCATCACAGCCGCGCCTGCCACGAGGGCACGCCAGCGTCCGCTCAAGTTATTCAACACGTTCAGTCCTCCCCAACGCCGACCCCCTGCTCCGGCCCATCCGTTCGATGGGTAGAGTCCACCCGGTGCCGACCCAGCGGCAGACACACGGGCGCGACTCTTCCGAACCGAGAGATCGCGTCAATTAACGATTGCGGCTGTTATAGCGGGGGCAGGCCAAAACTGTCAACAGATTGTTGCTGATTCGTGCAATCCAAGAAAGTCGATATTTGCTCGGAAAATTGGATTGTTTTCGCGGCACGAGGCGTGCCAGAAGTCAGCCCCTGCGAAGAAAACGTTGCAGTAGTTCATTCGCGGCTGAGACCGCCGATATTTTGAATTCGCCGACACGGTTTTCGTAATCGGCCACGACGCCGGCCACCTCTGGATCCCGAGCGAGCGTCCGGCCGAGGCCGAGCGTGACCAGCTCGCGGAGCCAGGCGACCGCCTGCTCGCGGCGGCGCGCCAAGCGGTGACCGCTCGCGCTCGGCGTGCTCCTGGTGAGCGCGGACGGCGGCCCACAGCTCGGCCAGCCCTTCTCCCTCGACCGCCGATGTCATGAGCACCGGCGGCGCCCAGTGGTCCGGCGTCGGCGGGAACAGGTGCATCGCCCCGGCGTAGGTCGGCGCGCGCGCGAGCCGCCGGCTCGCGGTTGGCGCCGTCGGCCTTGGTGATGGCGAGGATGTCGGCCATCTCGACGATGCCGCGCTTGAGCCCCTGCAGCTCGTCGCCGGCGCCCGGCGAGCAGCAGCAGCACGAAGCAGTCGGTCATGTCGCGGACGGCGATCTCGCTCTGGCCGACGCCGACCGTCTCGACGAACACCGTGTCGTAGCCGGCCGCCTCGCACAGCAGGATCGCCTCGCGCGTCCGCGGCGCGACGCCGCCCAGGTGTCCGCGGGCCGGCGACGGCCGCACGAAGGCGCGCTCCTCGATGGCCAGACGGGCCATGCGCGTCTTGTCGCCGAGCAGGCTGCCGCCGGAGACCGGGCTCGACGGATCGATGCTGAGCACCGCGACCCGCTCGCCGTGCTCGCGCACCAGCGTGCAGCCCGAGCGCGTCGATCAGCGTGCTCTTGCCGGCGCCGGGCACGCCGGTGATCGCGACGCGCCGCGCCGCGCCGGTGAAGCGGCAGGATCGCGTCCAGCAGATCGGCGGCCGGCCCGGCGTCTTCGGCGCGCTCGCTCTCGACGAGCGTGATGGCGCGGGCCAGCGTCGCGCGGTCGCCGCGACGCACGCCGTCGATGTAGGCGGGCACCGACAGACGCGTGCGCGGCAGGCGGGCGTCAGGCGGCACGGGCCACTCCTTCCAGCCGATCGAGGATGCCGAGCGCGCAGGCCGGGATCGGCGCTGCCCGGTCCGAAGACCGCGGCGACGCCGCTCGCCTCGAGCGCCGGCACGTCGGCCGGCGGCACGACCCCGCCGACGGTGACCAGGATGTCCGGGCGCCCCAGCTCGCGCAGCGCCGTGAGCAGCTCGGGGACGAGGAGCCGGTGGCCGCCGGCCAGGCTCGAGGCGCCGACCACGTGGACGTCGTTCTCCACCGCCATCTGCGCGGCTTCGCGCGGCGTCTGGAAGAGCGGGCCGAGGTCGACGTCGAAGCCGAGGTCGGCGAAGGCCGAGGCGACGACGCGGGCGCCGCGGTCGTGCCCGTCCTGTCCGAGCTTGGCGATCAGGATGCGCGGGCGCCGCCCGTCGTGCTCGACGAAGGCGGCGGCGCGGGCCCGGGCCCGCGTGTAGTCGTCGTCGCCGGCGCGGCTGCGATCGGGCTCGCCCCGCCCGGAGGCCCCTCGCTCGGACGCGTAGACGCCGGCGCTCGATCGCGACGACGCCTGGTAGCGGCCGAACACGACTTCGAGCGCCGCGGAGATCTCGCCGAGCGTCGCCCGGGCGCGCGCGGCGACGACGGCCAGCGCCAGACAGCGTTGCCGGCGTCCCGGACGTCCCGGACGCGTCCCGGACGCCGTCCGGAGCGCGGCGGTGGCGGCGCAGCTCGTCAGTGCGGCGAGCGCGCGATCCACGGCGGCCGCGTCGCGCGATCGCGCGCAGCGCCGTCAGGCGCGCCACCTGCGCGTCGCGCACCGCGCCGGCGTCGACGCGGCGCACGTCGATCGCCGGGCTGGCTTCGCGCGCGTACTTGTTCACGCCGACCACCGTCTCGCGCCCGGTGTCGATGCGCGCCTGGCGCCGGGCCGCGGCATCCTCGATACGGCGCTTCGGCAGGCCCTGCTCGATGGCCCGGACCATGCCGCCCATCGCCTCGACTTCCTGGATGTGGGCCCACGCCTTCGTCATCAGCTCGTGCGTCAGCCGCTCCAGGTAGTAGCTGCCGCCCCACGGATCGATCAGGTGGGTGACGCCGCTCTCCTGCTGCAGGAACCGCTGCGTGTCGCGGGCGACGCGGGCGGCCGACTCGCTCGGCAGCGCGACCGCCTCGTCGAGGGCGTTGGTGTGCAGCGACTGGACGTGGCCGAGCACCGCGGCGAGCGCCTCGACGGTCGTGCGGGCCACGTTGTCGAACGGCTCCTGCGCGGTGAGGCTCCAGCCGGACGTCTGCGCGTGCGCGCGCAGCAGCATCGACTTCGGGCTCTTCGGCGCGAAGGCGTGCATCAGGCGGGCCCACAGCACGCGGCCGGCGCGGAGCTTGGCGATCTCCATCGCGTGCGACATGCCGACGCCCCAGAAGAAGCTGAGGCGCGGCGCGAACGCGTCCACGTCGAGGCCGGCGGCGAGCCCGGCCCGCACGTATTCGATGCCGTCGGCGAGCGTGTAGGCCAGCTCGAGATCGGCCGGCGCGCCGGCCTCCTGCATGTGGTACCCGCTGACCGAGATCGGATTGAAGCGCGGCATCGCCGCGGCGCAATACCCGATCACGTCGGCGACGATCCGCATCGACGGCGCCGGCGGATAGATGTAGGTGTTGCGGACCATGAACTCCTTGAGGATGTCGTTCTGGATCGTGCCGGCGAGGGCGGCGGGCGCGACGCCCTGCTCCTCCGCGGCCACGATGTAGAACGCCATCACCGGGAGCACCGCCCCGTTCATGGTCATCGACACGGTCATCCGGTCGAGCGGGATGCCGTCGAACAGCAGCTTCATGTCCTCGACCGAGTCGATGGCGACGCCGGCCATCCCGACGTCGCCGGCGACGCGCGGATGATCCGAGTCGTAGCCGCGATGGGTCGCCAGGTCGAAGGCGACCGACAGGCCGGTCTGCCCCGCCGCCAGGTTGCGGCGGTAGAAGGCGTTCGACTCCTCGGCCGTCGAGAACCCCGCGTACTGCCGGATGGTCCACGGCTGCCGGAGGTACATCGTCGAGTACGGCCCGCGCAGGAACGGCGCCACGCCCGGCCGCGTAGTCGAGATGCTCGAGCCCCTCGAGATCCGCCGCCGTATAGCCCGTCCTGATGGCAATGCCTTCAGCAGTCGAGACGTCTCCGAAGGCCTCCCGGAGCTCTCCCGGACGCTCTCCCGGACGCTCTCCCGGAGCGACGATTGCAGGAATCTGCGATCCGGGTGCGGACGGCGGACGGCGAGCGCCTCGGTCATCGCCTCGACGACGTAGGCGCCGGCGGTCGGATCGATGACCGCCGTCAGGTGCGCTTCTTCGTCGAGGATGCGGAAGACGTGCTCGGCCAGCACCGGATCGAGGCCGTGCCCGGCGATGGTGATGGTGTCGGCGCCGCCGAGGATCGCGGCGGCGGCGGCGAGCGTGGCGCGGATCAGCGCGTGCCCGATGGCGACCGGATCGGCGGCCGACGCCGCCGCGCACCTCGGCGTGGATCGTCGGCTGCAGGCCGCCCTCCGCGCAGACGCGGCGCAGCGCCCGCTGACGGGCGATCTCCAGGAACAGCACCGGGCTCGGCTCGACCACCAGCGTGACCGGCTCGCCGGCGCGATCGAGCGCCTGTCCTGCGGCCACCGCCAGACCGTCGATGCCGGGCCCGACCGCGATCGTCAGCCCGGTCACGACGCCGGGCGCACGCCAGGTGCAGCGGCGATGCGAGAGCGGCGCCGGCGGCGGCGTCGCGAGGTCCTCGCGCCGCGCGTAGGGCGGCACGCGGATCCCGTCGCCGATGTCCCACGCCAGCGATCCGGCCGGCGGACCGCCGCGGCATCGCCGAGATCGCGGCGGATCGCCGCTGTCCACGCCTCGGCCGGCACGGCCGGGAAGATCTCGGCGAGCCGCAGCGGCAGGCGATCGAAGATCGGCGCGTCAGCCATGGCGGGCCACCTGCACGATCTCGACGAGGCAGCCGAGCCCGGCCGCCGCCCGGGCCGGCTTGGGATGGACGAAGAAGACGGTGCTGCCGCGCGAGCCGGGACGCGGCGCGGCGTCGATCGCGCGCAGGCCCTGGGCCTGCAGCGCGTCGAAGGCGGCCTGCACGTCGCGGACGCGGTAGGCCACATGGACGAGGCCGCCGCGCCCGCCGCCCTTCTCGATCTGGCGGGCCACCGGCGAGTCGTCGGACAGCGGCTCGAGCAGCTGCACGGCGCCCAGTCCGTCGAGGCCGCCGGGCGGCGAGCAGCACCTCGCGCACCTGATCGGTGCCGCCGACCTCCTCGCGATGGATCTCCTCGAAGCCGACGCTGCGCCAGGTGGCCACGTGCGCGTCGAGGTCGCCGGCACGCACGGCGATGGCGACGTGGTCGAGCCCCAGCCAGCCGGGCACGCGGCAGGATCGAGCGACGGCGTGTCGAGGCTCGACGGCAGCACGAGGCCAGTCTAACAGCGACATCACTGCTCCAGACGGCGGCCGGCTGGGGCACAATGTGGGGTCCTCGGCCGTCAGTGGCGGCGGACAGGGAGACCGAGCAATGGCACAGGGCAAGACGAGGACGCTGGCGCGGCTGGCACGGGCCGGTGGGTTCGCGGCCTGCGCCGGACTGGCGGTGGTGGCGATGGAGATGCGCGGCGTGGGACAGACTCCGGCATCGGCCAATCCCTCGCCGCGGCGAGACGACGTGCGCTTCATGACCCTCGACCCCGGCCACTTCCACGCCGCCCTGGTGCAGAAGGAAATGTATCCGGGCGTCTCGCCGCAGGTCGACGTCTACGCGCCGCTCGGTCCGGATCTGATCGGCCACCTGAACCGCGTCAGCGCCTACAACCTGCGCGCCGCGTCGCCGACGTCCTGGCGGCTCGACGTCCACACCGGCGAGGACTATCTCGCCCGGATGCTCCGCGACAAGCCCGGCAACGTCGTCGTCCTGTCGGGTCGCAACGCCGGCAAGATCGAGCGCGTCGGCGCCTCGGTCGAGGCCGGCCTGAACGTGCTGGTCGACAAGCCGTGGATCCTCGACTCGGCCGACCTGCCGAAGCTGACCACCGCGCTCGACGCCGCCGAGCAGAAGCGCCTCGTCGCCTACGACATCATGACCGAGCGCTTCGAAGCCTCGAACGCGCTGCAGCGCGCGCTGGTGATGGATGCGGCGGTGTTCGGCGAGATCGTTCCCGGCACGCCGGCCGAGCCCGGCGTCTACATCGAGAGCGTGCACCATCTGATGAAGGTGGTGTCGGGCGCGCCCAACATCCGCCCGACCTGGTTCTTCGACGTCTCGCAGCAGGGCGAAGGCTTCAACGACATCGGCACCCACCTCGTCGACCTGGTGCAATGGACGCTGTCGCCGGAACGCGCCGTCGACGCCAAGGCCGACGTGAAGGTGCTCGACGCCTACCGCTGGCCGACGATGATCCCGGAAGCCGACTTCCGCCGCGTCACCGGCACCGCCGGCTTCCCCGACAGCCTCAAGCCGCAGCGTCAAGGACGGCGCGCTCGAGTACTTCTGCAACACCTTCGTGACCTACACGCTGCGCGGCGTGCACACGTCTCGCTCAACGTGATCTGGGACTGGGAAGCGCCGGCCGGCAGCGGCGACACGCACTTCGCCGTCTATCGCGGCAGCAAGGCCCGCATCGAGGCGCGGCAGACCAAGGCCGACGCCTACAAGCCCGAGGTCTACATCGTCCCCAACCGGGCCGCGGACGCCCCGGCCATCCTCGCCGCGGCCAAGGCGCGGATGGCCGCCGCCGCCGCCGAATGGCCGGGCGTCGGCGCCGAGATGAAGGGCGCCGAGATCAAGATCACGATGCCCGAGGCGCTGCGCGTCGGCCACGAGGCGCACTTCGCCCAGGTGACCGCGCGCTTCCTGACCTACCTGCGCGATCGCTCGACGCTGCCGGCCTGGGAGCGGCCGAACATGGTCGCCAAGTACACGGTGACGACGCTCGGCACCGAGATGAGCCGCAAGGTCCCGGTCAAGGTCGCGCCGCGCGTGGCGCCGAAATAGGCCCGCGCCACGGGTCGCCGTCGGCCTCCCGGCCGATGGCGGCGCCGTCCGCCGGCCCCCCGGCCCGTTGGCCGCGCTCGTCCACGCGGTTCGTCAAATCGTGACCGACGCGCCCCGGTCTCCGTAGACGATCCATAGGGGGATCGGATCATGGCGTATGCGTCGATGGCGTGCGGTGTCCTGGCAGTGGCGATCGGCGTGGCCGCCTGGGGGCCGCGCGTGAACCACGCCGACGGCTCGAGCGGCGCGCCGCGCCCGGCCGGCGCGCCGGTGCCGGTCCTCGTCGAGCTGTTCACGTCGGAAGGCTGCTCGAGCTGTCCGCCCGCCGACGCGCTGCTGACGCGCCTCGCCGGCGAAAAGACGATCGGCAACGCCGAGGTCGTCACCCTCGCCTTCCACGTCGACTACTGGAATCGCCTCGGCTGGACGGATCGATTCTCGTCCGCGGCCTTCACCGAGCGGCAGAACCGCTACGCCACCGCCTGGAAGAGCGACCGCATCTATACGCCCCAGGCGGTCGTCGACGGCCGCGTCGAGTTCGTCGGCACCGACGCCGCGCGCGCGCTCGACGCCTTCGCGACGTCGGCGGCACGACCGCACGCGACGGTGACGCTGGCGCTCGCGGCCGATGACGCACCGCCCCGCCAGCGCAGGCTGCGCCTCGTCATCGATCCGCCGGCTGGCGCCGCCATCGCCGGCGACGTGCTGCTCGCCGTGGCCGAGGACGGCCTCTCGTCCGCGGTCACCGCCGGAGAGAACGCGCGCAAGCGGCTCGAGCACACCGGCGTCGTCCGCAGTCTCACCACGGTCGGCCGGCTGGCCAAGGGCGCGCCGCTTCGCCTCGACTCGATCACGGTGCCGCTCGACGCCGCCTGGGCGTCCGGCCGGCTGCGCGCGGTCGTCATCGTGCAGGATGACAAGACCCGCGAAATCCACGGTACCGGCCAGCTGGCCCTCTGACGCACGCGCACACAAGGAGCCGTCGATGACCCGTCGTCTCGTCATCCCGTCGTCGTCGTGGCCGGCCTCGCGGCGATCGCCGGCCGGCTGCAGGCCGCCGATCCGGCCGATCGCGTCGGCTTCCCCACCGACTACGCCCGCTTCGCCGTCCTGCGGGCCGCCAACATCACGCAGCAGCAACGGCTGGGCACGATCTACGCCAACGTCCCGGCGGCGTCGATGCACGACGTCGCGACGCTGCCGTATCCGAACGGCTCGGTGATCGTCATGGAGTGGGCGACGCCCGTGAAAGCCGCCGACGGCACGCCGGTCGTCGGCGCCGACGGGCTGTGGCAGAAGGGCGAGGTCGTGCGGCTCGACGTGATGCGGCGCGAGGCGGGCTACGGCGCGGCCTATGGCGCCAAGCGCGCCGGCGAGTGGGAGTTCGCGTCGTACAAGCCGGACGGCAGTCCCTTCGAGCCGACGATCGACGCCTCGGCCTGCGCCGCCTGTCACGCCAAGCCGGGCGTCGCCCGCGACTTCGTCTTCCGCGGCCGCTTCCCGTCGCTCGACACGATGTAGCGCCGCCGCGACGGCCGCGCGTGCTGGCGCGGCGCGCGCGACGCGCGTCAGTCGTCGCCGCGGCTACTTCGTCGCGCCGTTTCGTCCAGATCCACTCCTGGCCGACGGTCTTGCCGCCCTTCGGGCCCTCGATGCGGGCGTGGAGCGCGCCGGCGTCGTCGAGCCAGTAGAGGATCCGCTGCGGGAAGTCGTGCGCCGGGTTGGCGAAGACGGCGCGCCGCGGCCCGCTCTCGACGAGCGTGAAGCGGGTCGGCGGCCGGCCGCCCGGCTGCGCGACGTAGGCGACGCCGTCCGCGTCGGCCTCGATCCGCAGGAACTCGAACGACACCATCCGGGCGGCGCCGCCGCGGGTCGCGACGTCCTTGTGCAGGCCGACGAGGGCGCCCCCGTCCGCCGAGGTCCAGATTTCCTCCATCTGCAGCGACCCCTCCGTCCCCGCCCAGCGCCCCTCCAACCAGGCAAGATCTGCGATCTGCGGACGCTGGCTCTGAGCTGGGCTCGGAGCTGGGCTCGGGGCCGGCTCGGCTCGATCAGGCCGGGCTGCGAGCCCGGCTCGAACCCGGGATGCGTGGCGAGAACTGCGATCAGGGCGGCGAGGACGCAGGAGGTCATGCGCCAGAGTCTGGCGCAGCGGACGCCGGGCGTCTTGGAGAAATGCGACAGCGCCGCCTGCGCCCGGCCGGCTACTCCGCGGCGAGCAGGCGCAGCAGCCGCTCGGGGCGCGTGAAGTGGATCGCCAGCTCGCCGTCGCCGGCGCGTCCCGCCGACGCGTGGCGCGCCGTCAGCGCCTTGAAGTCGCGCGCCATGTGCGCCTGATCGAAGTAGCCGGCGTCGAGGGCGACGTCGATGAGGCGTTCGCGATCCGGCGCCTCCAGCCGGCCCAGGAGCGCGGTGAGGCGCACGACCCGGATGAACTGCTTGGGGCTGAGCGCCGTCTCGCGCCGGAACAGGCGCTCGAGGCGACGCCGCGGCAGTCCCACAGCGGACGCCAGCGCGTCGACGCCGATCCGGCCGCGCCGCCGCCGGATGGCCCGCACGGCGACCGCACACGCCGGCTCCGCCACGAGTGTGGTGCCGGCAGCAGGCGCCGAACGGGCGCCGGCCGCGCGGCGCCCGAGAGTGGCGGCGGCGGCCACTCCGTCAGCGGCGGCGTGCGCGAGCAGCCACGCTTCGGCGGCCCGCCGCGCGGATGCCGGGCCCCGCGCGCCGCGGATCGCGCCGGCGAGCGCGCCCATCGCCGCCGGCAGCTCGGCCAGCGGCACCTCGCGATCCGCGGTGCCGGCGATCGAGACGCCGAACAGCGCGGTGACGCCGCCCGGCCGGAAGCGGACGCCGATCGTCGCGACGCGCGGCGGCGCCTGCATGATCCACGGCCGCGACAGCGTGCCGGCCAGGAACGCCGGCGGCTGGCGCCGGGGCCGGCCGTCGACGACGCGCGCGTAGCGATCGGCGAGGTGGACGATCAGCTCAGGGCAGCCGTCCGGTAGCACGCGGTCCGGTGGACGGCTGGCGCGGATCACGCGATCGCTGACGCTCCACACGCACTCGATCGCTGGCGCGATCGCCGCCGGCGCGGGCCGTTCGACGTAGTGCAGGGCCACGGACGCGTCGCGAGAGCCTAGGACGCCGCCGTGGCGGCGTCCTGCTCCGTTTCCCGCACATGCTCACGACGCCGGGACCAGCTTGACGATGCGGCCGGGCGTATCGAACACGACGTAGAGCGTGCCGTCCGGCGCGTTGACGACCTGCCGGATGCGGCCGAAGCCGCGCAGCAGCGTCTCCTGATGCGTCACCTTGCTGCCCGTGATTTCGAGGCGCGCCAGCTGCTGGCCGGCGAGGCCGGCGGCGAAGAGGTTCCCCTTCCACTTCGGGAACTTGTCGCCGCGATAGAAGGTGATGCCGCTGACGGCGATCGACGGCGTCCAGTGCAGGACCGGGTTGACCATGCCCGGCACCTCGGTGACCGTCGTCGGGGTCATCGGCGTGCCGTCGTAGTTCATGCCGTGCGTGGCCATCGGCCAGCCGTAGTTCTTGCCCTTCTCGACCAGGTTCAGCTCGTCGCCGCCGCGCGGCCCGTGCTCGGTCGCCCACAGCGTGCCGGTCGCCGGATCGACGTCGATGCCCTGCGGGTTGCGATGCCCGTAGGTCCAGATGGTCGTGACCGCACCGGGCGTGCCGACGAACGGGTTGTCCTTCGGCGCCGAGCCGTCGTCGTTGACGCGGTGGATCTTGCCGTAGGGGCTCTTCAGGTCCTGCGGCGTATCGAGGTGGCCGCGGTCGCCGATCGCGTAGTAGAGCCGCTTGTCCTTGTCGAAGAAGAAGCGCAGCCCGAAGTGGGTGTTGTCGGGCCAGTAGAGTTCCTGCGGCGCCTGGAACAGCGTCTGCTGCTCGGTGAGCGCGCCGTCCTTGATCCGGCCGCGGATGACCCGCGTCGTCGACGCGCCCGGCGCGGTCCCGCCGGTCTCGCTGAAGGCGAGATAGAGCCAGCCGGTGCGCGCGTAGTCGGGGTGCAGCGCGATGTCCATCAAGCCGCCGTCCTGGCGGACCCAGATCGGCGGCAGCCCGGTGATCGGCGGCCCGGCGACGCCGTTGCGGAAGATGCGGAGACGCCCCGAGCGCTCGGGCACGAGCAGCGCGCCATCGGGCAGGATCTCGACGTCCCACGGATTCTCGAGGCCCTCGATGACGGTCTCGACGCGGAAGGCCTGCTTCTCGGACTGCACGGTGCCGGTCGGCAGGGGCGGCGGCCCGGTCCGCGACAGCGGATTGCTGGCGGCGCGATCGCGCAGCTCGCGGATGTAGATGACCATCGCGCGGATGTCCTGCTCGTTCAGCGTCGCGCCGAACGGCGGCATCGGCGTGCCCGGCCAGCCGTTCTTGATGCTGTGGGCGATCTCGGCGTCGCTGCCGCCGTGCGCCCACGTGTCGTCGAGGAGGCTGGGGGCCGATCCGCCGCTGCCGTTGGCGCCGTGGCAGCTGGCGCAGACGTTGGTGAAGGTGGTGACGATGCCGCGCGGCGGCTGGGCGGCCTGCGCGAAGAGTCGGGGCGCGGCCAGTGCCGCGCCGAGGAGAGTGGCGGCGAGCGCCACGCCAGCGAACCGTCGGGACATGCCGAACAGGCTACCCGATGCGCCGCGACCAGGCGCGGCTGCATCCGGGATCGCGGCGCGTCGGCGCGCTGACGCGCGACGCGGGCCGCGTCAGGACGCGGGCTCCTAGACCGTCTTCGCGTCGGGGTGCTTGTAGGGCGCGCGATACGGACGGGCGAGCGCCTTGTTCGCCTCGGCGTCGCCGACGACCTCGCCCTTGGCGTGATCCCAGGTCAGCGACCGGCCGAGCTTCTGCGACATGTTGGCCAGGATGCACGACGTCGCCGAGATGTAGCCCTGCTCGATGTCGGCGACCGGCTTGCCGCGCGTCTGCGATGCGCGTCAGCAGGTCCTTCATGTGGCCGCGGATGGCCGGGGCGACGTGCTTCTCGAGATCCTTCTCGGTCTTGTCGTCGGGATACTCCTCGAGCTCGTACTTCACGTCCTCGTGGATCGGCTCGCCCTTGGTCGGGGTGAAGTCGTAGCTCATCACGCTGGCCTTGAGCGTGCCCTTGTCGCCGTAGATCGTCGCGCCCCACGGATACTTCGGGTCGGGCGACGGCCCGTAGCGTGCGATGCGTCCAGACGACCGGCAGGTCGCCGAAGTCGAAGGTCGCCGTCTGCGTGTCGGTGATGTTCGGCCTTGCTCTCCTTCTCGACCAGGATGCCGCCCGACGGAGGCGATCCGGGTCGGCCAGCCGAGGTCGAGCATCCAGCGGACCATGTCGAGCATGTGGATGCACATGTCGCCGACGATGCCGTTGCCGTACTCCATGAAGGCGCGCCAGCGGCGCGGGTGGACCAGCGCGTTGTACGGCCGCATCGGCGCCGGCCCGGTCCACATCTCGTAGTCGAGGTTCGCGGGCGGCGTCGCGTCGGGCGGGTTCTGCGTCGCCCGCATGTGGTAGTAGCAGTAGATCTCGACCAGGCCGATCGTGCCGAGCTTGCCTTCGCGGATGATGCGGTCGCGGGCCTCGATCAGGTGCGGCGTGCTGCGGCGCTGCGTGCCGACCTGGACGACGCGCTTGTACTTGCGCGCCGCCGCCAGCATCGCCTGGCCTTCGAGCGACGTCGACGCTGATCGGCTTCTGGACGTAGATGTCGCAGCCGGCCTTGACCGCGGCGATCATCGGCAGCGCGTGCCAGTGATCCGGCGTGGCGATCAGGACGATGTCGACGTCCTTCTCGTCGAGCAGCTCGCGGTAGTCGCTGAAGGTGCGCGGCCGCTTCTTCGACAGCTGGCGCTCGGCCACCATGTCGGCGCACTCGGTCGAGCATGTTCGAGTCGACGTCGCAGAGCGAGACGACTTCGACCGGCGCCACCTGGATCAGCCGGAACAGGTCGGACTTGCCGTACCAGCCGGTGCCGATCAGCGCGACCCGCTTCTTCATGTCGGCGAACTGTTGCGCGTAGGCGGGCATCGCGGAGAACGCGAGCGCCGCGCCCGTGGTCGTCAGGAAATCGCGTCGAAGCATGGCTCCCTTTCGGTGTTCCGGTGACGCGACACTAGCGCGCCGTCGACGCGAATTGCAAGTTCTGCACGTTGCTCGGAGCGTGCTCGGAGCATGCTCCGAGCAGACTCCGAGCACGTGGCAGCAACGTCACTGGGCGAACGACATCAGTTGGCAGAAATGCGGTACAGGCTCTTCGCGCCGCGCAGATAGAGCTCGCCGTCGACCAGCGCCGGCGACGTGTCGGTGGCGTCGTCGAGGACGTTGGTGGCCAGCACCTTCAGCGTCGGACCGGCGTCGAGGACGCTGGTCTTGCCCTCCCGGCCGACGACGTAGACGCGGCCGTCGGCGCCGACGGGCGACGCGTAGACGTTGGGCGTCTCGGTCAGGCGCTCGGTGAAGCGCACGGCGCCGGTCTTGGCGTCCAGATTGGTCAGGATGCCGGTGTTGACCTTGAGGAAGTAGAGCGAGCCGCGATAGAGCAGCGGCGACGGCACGTAGGGCGTGTCCTTCTCGTAGGTCCAGACCGCGGCGGGCGTGCCGGTGACGTTGCCCTTGGCGTCGGCGACGCGGATGGCCCGGGCCATGCTGCCGCGGAAGCCGCCCATCGCGATCAGCAGGCCGTCGCCGAACACCGGGGACGGGATGGCGTTGACCGTCGTGCCGCCGGCTTCCCAGACCATCGCACCGGACGCCAGATCGTAGGCCACCACCTTGTTCGTCCCCGACAGCACGACCTGCGGCTTGACCCCTTGCGACACCACCAGCGGCGTCGTCCACGTCGTCGGCTCATCGCGCGGGGTGCGCCACTTTTCCGTCCCGGTGGCGGCGTCCACGGCGATCACGAAGTCGGCGCCCTCGTGATCCCACGGCACGACGACCGTGCCGTCGTGGACGGCCACCGAGCTGCCCTCGCCGAAGCCGTTGCGGGTCTGCATCTGGCCGAACGACTTCTCCCACAGCACCTTGCCGGTGAAGTCGACGGCGTAGAGGCCGCGCGAGCCGAACCAGGCGTAGAGCCGGGTGCCGTCGGTCAGCGCCGAGCCGCCGGCAAAGGTCCCTTCCGGATGGTGCCCTTCGTGCGGCTTCTCCTGCCGCAGCACGCGGGTCCACTTTTCCTTGCCGTCGGCACGGTTGAGCGCGATCAGCGAGAACTTGAGGGCGCCGGCGTCACCGGGGACGGCGCTGGTCAGGTAGATCGTGTCGCGCCAGACGATCGGGCTGCTCTTGCCGAGGCCCGGCAGTGCCACCTTCCACTTGACGTTCTTCGTCTCGCTCCACTCGAGTGGCGGCGTGGCCGCCGGGGCCTCGCCGGTGCCGAGCGGGCCCCGCCACGCCGGCCACGCCTGCGGCGCCGCCGCCTGTCGCGCCGCCGGAGCGGCCGGCCGCGTCGCCGCCGGTCGCCCCTGCGCATCGACCGCGATCCCCTCCGCCAGGATCCCCGCCGCCAGCGCCACTCCCAGCGTCACGATTCCGACGCTCCGCCCGCCCTTGAACTGCATCCGTGCTCCTTCCGGGATGCGGCCCACCCGGGCGCCCCCACCTGAAAGCCCGAGCGCGGTATGATGCGCGCGCTCGTCCGATGCGGATTACTGCTGGTTCCGGGGTTCCGTTTAACCGTCGCACCATGCCCGACCCGAAGACAGGTCGACGCGCCGCCTGGCGCGTTCGCACGTGGCGCGCGGCCACCGCCCTGCTCGTCGGGCTGGCCGGGGCCTCGCTGGCGGGTCAGACGCCGCCAGCCGCCGCCCCGCCCGCCGCCCGCGCCAGCGCCAGCAGCCCAGCCATCGGGTCCGCCGCCGGGCACCGACGCCTACACGCTCGGGCCCGACTCCCAGCCGCAGGCCGGCGTGCCGCGCGGCAAGGTCGAGGGGCCGCTGATCTGGAAGAGCCGCATCTTCCCGAACACGACCCGCGAATACTGGATCTACGTCCCGGCCCAGTACGACGCGTCGGTGCCCGCGGCCGTGATGGTCTTCCAGGACGGCCACAAGTACGTGCACGCCGAGCAGGAGTACCGGGCTCCCGTGGTGATGGACAACCTGATCCATCGCAAGGAGATGCCGGTCACGATCGGCCTGTTCGTCAACCCCGGACACACCGGGGAGACGCTGCCGGAGAACCGGTTCCGCGCCAGCAACCGGGCCGTCGAGTACGACACGCCGAACGGCGACTACGCGCGGATGCTCATCGACGAGCTGCTGCCCGAGCTGGCCAAGCGTTACACGCTGACGACCGATCCGGAGCGGCGGGCGCTGGTCGGCGCCAGCTCCGGCGGCATCTGCGCCTTCACGGCGGCGTGGGAACGGCCCGATTACTTCCGCAAGGTGGTCAGCCACATCGGCAGCTTCACCAACATCCGCGGCGGCTACCACTACCCGTTCCTGCTGCGGCGCAGCGACAAGAAGCCGCTGCGCGTCTTCCTGCAGGACGGCTCGAACGATCTCGACAACCAGTTCGGCAACTGGCCGCTGGCCAACCAGTCGATGGCCGCGGCGCTGAAGTTCAAGGGCTACGACTATCGGTTCGAGTTCGGTGACGGCGCGCACACGCACAAGCACGGGGGGGCGATCCTGCCCGACACCCTGCGCTGGCTGTGGCGCGACGTGCGGTAGGACCCCCGTCGACAGAGATCCCCGGAGCATCCGTCATGACCTGGTATTACGCAGTCGGCAACGAACGTCAGGGCCCCGTCGACGACGCGACGCTCGATCGCCTGATCGCCACCGGCACGGTGACGCCGGACACGCTGGTCTGGAAGGCCGGCATGACCGACTGGCAGCCGCTGTCGCAGGCCCGCCCGCGGATCACGCCGGCGCCCGCGCCCGTCGTGCCGCCACCGCCCGCGGCCCTGACGCCGTCGCCCGCGCCGACGCCTACCCCGGCCCCGGCCGACCCGTCGACGCAGCCCCGCTTCGGCGCGCCGATCGCGCCCGCGCCGACACCGGAGCCCTCCGCTGGTGCCGGCGGCTACGGCGCGCCGGGAGGCCAGGGCGACGGCGGCTGGAACCCGTCCGGCGGCGCCGGTCCCGAGACGGCCGATCAGATCTATGCCCGCGTGATCGTCAGCGGCCGGACGCTCGCCATCGGCGAGCTCGTCGGCCGGGCCTGGCAGCTGGTGTCGAGCAACCTCGGTCTGGCGGTGGGCGCCACGGTCGTCGTGATGCTCTGCCTCGTCATCGCCGGCATCATCCCGTGCCTCGGCTTCTTCATCGGCCTCGTCGTCAATCCGGTGCTGATTGGCGGCCTCTACCGGCTGTTCCTGAAGCTGCACCGGCACGAGACCGCCGAGTTCGGTGACGCCTTCTCGACGTTTTCCACATCGTTCCTGCCGCTGTTCCTGTTCGGACTGGTCCAGATCGCCCTGACCTTCGTCGCCCTGATTCCGGGCTACGCGCTGGTCTTCCTGGGCAGCCTCTTCGCCGAACGCAACGAAGCCCTGACGATCATCGTCTCGCTGCTCGGGCTCCTGGTGATCCTGCCGCCGGCGATCTACCTGGCCGTCTCGTGGCTCTTCGCGCCCCTGCTGATCGTCGACAAGGGGCTCGACTTCTGGCCGGCCATGGAACTGAGCCGCAAGGTGGCCGGCAAGCACTTCTTCTCGGTGTTCGGCGTGCTCTTCCTCGGCGGCCTGATCATGCTGGCCGGCCTCATCGCGCTCTGCCTCGGCATCTTCGTGACCGCGCCGATCTTCTTCGCCATGGTGGCGATCGCCTACGACGACCTCTTCGGCCGGGCATGAGCTGGCACTACGCCGTCGGGGGCGCGCAGCGCGGCCCCATCGACGACGGCGAGTTCGAGCGCCTCGTCGCCAGCGGCGAGATCACGCCCGAGACGCTCGTCTGGCGGGCCGGCATGGCGGGGTGGCAGCCGCTGCGCGACGTGCGCGGCGCCCTCGTCCCGGCTGAGGCCCCTGTCCCGCCTGAAGCCCACGTGCAGGCGCAGTCCGCGCCCGGGCCGACGCCGGCACCGCAGCCGACGATCGATCCGGATGCGGCCTTCGCGCGAATCGTCGCCGAGGGCCGGCGCGTCAGCGTCTTCGACAGCCTACGACGCGGCTGGGATCTGGTCTTCGCAGGGCCGGGCGAGTCGATCGGCGTCAGCGCGCTCGTCATCCTCACGATCATCGGCGCGGGCTTGCTCCCGTGCGTCGGCAGCATCGCGCAGATCGTGGCCACGGGCCCGCTCGTCGGCGGCTGGTATCTCTACTTCCTCAAGCGGATGCGCGGCCTCCCGACGGAATGGGGCGACGCGTGGGCCGGCTTCTCGTCACCGATGCTGGCGCAGCTCGTGCTCCAGTACGTCGTCGCGTTCGTGGCCAACCTGGTCGTGATGCTGCCGATGATCGTCGCGTTCTTCTTCGTGATCTTCGGCTCCATCGCGGCGACTGCCGCGGACGAGCGGATGGCGCCGCTGGTCCTGGTCGGCTTGGGCGGAGTGGGCCTGGTCGCCATCGGCGCGATGATCTACCTGAGCCTCGCCTTCATGTTCGCGCTGCCGCTGATCATCGACAAGCAGCTGCCGTTCTGGCCGGCGATGAAGCTGAGCTGGCGGGTGGCCCACCAGCAATTCCTGCCGCTGCTCGGGCTGCTCCTCTTGTGCGGTCTTGTCTGCGTGGCCGGCTTCCTCGCGCTCTGCGTCGGCCTGGTCGTCGCCGTACCGGTCGGTGTCGCGTCGCTGGCGTTCGCCTACGAGGATCTCTTCAGCGACGCGCACCCGGCGTAGACTGGCGGCATGGCCCGCGGCTGGGAGAGCAAGTCGGTCGAGGATCAGCAGGACGCCGCCGAGCGCGAGCGTTCACTGCGTCAGGCGCCGACCCTGACGCCCGAGGCGCAGGCCCGTGCCCAGCAGCGCGAGACCTTGCGCCTGTCTCGCGCCCGCACCCTCGCCACGCTGCAGACGGCGTGCAATCCGCGGCACCGGGCGATGCTCGAGGAGACGCTCGCGCATCTGGACGCCCAGCTTGCCGCCCTCGACGCGACGTAGCGCGCCGGTCTTCAGACTCCGGAGTCGACCGTCACTCCGGAGTCGTCCTGCTCACGGAAGTCGATCGTCACTCCGGAGTCGTCTGGCTCAGTTCGCGGAGCCGCCGGCCGGCGCCGGCACCAGCCGGGCGATGCGATCGGGCTGGTTGAAGGCGATGTAGACGTAGCCGTCCGGCCCGACGACCATGTCGCGCAGGCGGCCGACGTCCTTGAACAGCACTTCCTGGTGGGTGACCTTCTCACCCGTCAGCTCCAGCCGGCGCAGCTCCTGGAAAGCAAGCGACGCCAGCAGGATCTGGCCCTTCCACTGCGGGAACTTGTCGCCGGCGTAGAACGCCACCGACGAGACCGCGAGTGACGGCGTCCAGTAGGTCACTGGCTGCTCCATCCCCTCCTTGGCGGTGATGTCCGTCATCGGCGTGCCGTTGTAGTTCATGCCGTAGGTGATCACCGGCCAGCCGTAGTTGCGGCCGGCGCGGATGATGTTCAGCTCGTCGCCGCCGCGCGGGCCGTGCTCGACTTCCCAGACCACGCCGGTCGACGGATTGATCGTCAGCCCCTGCGGGTTGCGGTTGCCGTAGGTGTAGATGGACGGCATCGCCGGCGGCTTGCCGACGAACGGGTTGTCCTTCGGGATGGTGCCGTCCTCGTTGATGCGGTGGACCTTGCCGTTCGGCCGGTGCAGCTCCTGCGCGTGCGGCCCCTGGCCCCGCTCGCCGATGCTGAAGTAGATGTGGCCCTTGCGGTCGAACACGATGCGGTTGCCGAAGTGGTTCGGTCCGGTCGTGTAGACCTCGGCCGGCGCCTTGAAGATGTCCTGGATCTCGACGAAGGCGTTGCCCTTCAGCTTGCCGCGCACGATCTTCGTCATCGCCGTGCCGTCGGCGCCCGGATCGCTGAAGCCCAGGTAGATCCAGCCGTTCTTCGCGTAGTCGGGATGGACGGCGACGTCGAGCAGGCCGCCCTGGCCCTTGTCGAGCACGGCGGGGATGCCGGTGACCGGCTCGGCGGCGAGCTGGCCCTTGTCGACGATTCGCAGCTGGCCCTTCTTCTCGGTCACCAGGATGCGGCCGTCCGGCAGGAAGTCGAGGCCCCACGGCGCGGTCACGCCCTCGGCGACGGTCTCGAGGCGGAAGGTCGCCTTCTCGCTCTTCACCACCACGTTGGCGGTGGGCTTGTTGAAGGTCGTCGTCTCGCGCTTGGCGCGGGCCGCCACTTCGCGGATGTAGATCACCATCGCCCGGACTTCCTGCGGCGACAGGACCGCCTCGAACGGCGGCATGCCGCCCGGATTCCCCTTCTGGATCATCCGCGCCAGGTCGGCGTCGGCGCCGCCGAACTGCCAGGTGTCGTCGATCAGGCTGCCGAACTGGGCGCCTTCCAGCTTCGGTCCGTGGCAGCTGGCGCACAGCTCGCCATAGAGCTTGCCGATCTCGCGCTCGGGCGGCGGCTGCTGGGCGGTCAGGTAGGCGCCGGAGGCGGCGACGCCGACACCAATGACGATGGCGAGGGTGCGAAGAGTCTGCATAGGGTTCCGGAGCTTAGCATGCGCGGTCGCTGGCCGACGGGCTGGCGGCACCGTTCGGATCCGCACAGGCCGCCTCGCCAGCGAACACCGTGAGCCGCGACGGGACGGCCCCGGCCCTCTCCTGTCAACGGTTTACGGCGGCCGCCGGCTGGCCGCCACTGGCACGGCGCTCGCACCGCTCGGCCGGCATGACGCACCTCCTGGCCGACCTGCGCCTCGCCGCCCGCAGCCTCGCCCGCGCTCCCCTCTTCACCTTCGTCGCCATCATCTCGATCGCCCTCGGCACCGGCGCCAACACCGCGGTGTTCACGCTGCTGGACCAGGTCACCCTGCGGCCGCTGCCGGTCGTCCGGCCCGAGGCGCTGATCCAGCTGCACGCCCGCGACATCGAGAAGTACGGCGGCACGATGGGCAACGGCTCCGAACTGTCGTGGCCGATGTTCACCGACCTGCGCGACAAGGCGCCGGGCCTCGATGGCGTCCTGGCCCGCGCCGCAACGCAGCTGCATGTCGGCCACGACGGGGTCAGCGAACGCGTCGACGGCGAGCTGGTGTCCGGCACCTTCTTCAGCGTGCTCGGGGTGCCCGCCGCGCTCGGCCGGGTCCTCGGCCCGGACGACGATCGGACGCCCGGCGGTCACCCGCTGGTCGTGCTCGGTTACGACTTCTGGCAGCGGCGCTTCGCCGGCCGCGCCGACGTCCTCGGCCAGAAGCTGCTGATCAACGGCCAGCCGTTGACGGTCGTCGGCGTGGCGGCGCGCGGGTTCTACGGCCTCGAGATCGGCGCCCCGAGCCACGTCTACGTGCCGCTGACGATGCAGCCGCTGCTGGGGCCGGCCTGGCTGAAGATGAACGACCGGCGCTTCCACTGGGTGCAGGTCTACGGGCGCCTGGCGCCCGGCATGACGGCCGAACGCGCCCTGGCCGGCATCCAGCCCCTCTTCAGCGCGCTGCGCCAGGCCGAGGCGAACGCGCCCGATTTCCAGAACGCTTCGCCCGAGACGCGCAAGACGTTCCTCGCCGCCCGCCTCCAGATGGCCGACGCCCGGCATGGGCAGTCGGATCTGCGCCGAGAGCTCGAGCCGTCGCTCCGGATCCTGATGGTCGTCGCGCTCGGCGTCCTCCTGATCGCCTGTGCCAACGTCGCCAACCTGCTGATCGCGCGCGGCGCCGCCCGCGAGCGCGAGCTGGCGCTGCGGCGGGCCCTCGGTGCCGGGCGCGGCCGCCTGGCCTGGCTGCTGGTCGCCGAGGCGCTGGTGCTCGCCGCCGTCGGCAGTGCGCTCGGCCTGGCGATCGCGACCTGGGGCGCCGGCCTGCTGGTCGGCGTGTTCACCACGTCCGACAGCACCGCCGCCGTCGCGGCCAGCCCGGACCTGCGCGTGCTGGCCTTCACCGCCGCGGTCGCGATTGCCACGACGCTGCTCTCCGGGATGGCGCCGGCCCTGCGTGCGGCTAGCGGCTCCGTCGCGGCCACCCTGAAAGCCGCCGGCGGTGGCGTCGTCCGCGAGCAGCCGCGACTGCGCAAGTCGCTGGTGGTGGCGCAGGTGGCGCTGTCGTTCCTGATGATCGCGGCGGCCGGGCTGTTCGTCCGCAGCCTCGACAACCTGCAGCAGGTGCAGACCGGCTACGCCACCGAGCGCGTCACGTCGTTCAGCGTCGACCTCGAACGCAGCGGCTACACCGAGCCGCGCAGCGCGCTGTTCGGGCGCGAGGCGCTGCAGCGGATCGCGGCCATCCCTGGCGTCGAGGCGGTCGGGTTCGCGACCTTCGGCATCCTCGAGGGCGGCGGCTGGGGCATGCCCTTCACCATCGAAGGCTTCATGCCCAAGCCAGGCGAACGGGCGGGCTCGATGGTCAACGCCATCAGCCCGGGCTACGTCGAGACGCTGCAGGTCCGCATCACGCGAGGCCGCGCCTTCGGCCCGCAGGACGCGCGCGTGCCGCCCGACGGCGACGACGGCTGGCCGTACCGCACCGCCCTCGTCAACGAGACCTTCGTCAAGCGCTACTTCGGCGGCCGCGACCCGATCGGCCGCCACGTCGGCATCGGCGACGATCCGGGCACGGCGACGCCCATCCGCATCGTCGGCGTCGTCGCGGTCGAGAAATACCAGTCGGTCCGCGAGGAGCCGCGCCCGCAGGTGTTCGTGCCGGCCTTCGAGGCCCGCGGCGTCAACAACGTGACCTTCTACGTGCGCAGCCGGCTGCCGGTGCCGGCCGTCCTCGGCAGCGTCCGGTCGACGATCGGCCAGCTCGATCCGGCCCTCCCGATCTTCAACGTCGCCACGCTCGAGGAGCGCGTCGCGCGCTCGCTCCGCAACGAGCGGCTCGTCGCCGGCCTGTCGGGCGCGTTCGCGACGCTGGCGACGCTGCTGGCCGTCGTCGGCCTCTACGGGGTGATGAGCTACACGGTGACGCGCCAGTCGCGCGAGATCGGGATCCGCATGGCGCTGGGCGCCCGGGCCGGCCGCGTCGCGCTGCAGGTGGTGCGGGAAGCCGGCCTGCTGGTCGTGATCGGCCTGGCGGTGGCGGCGCCCGCGGCGTGGTGGCTGAAGCGGTTCGTCGGGTCCGAGCTCTACAACGTGCAGCCGCTCGATCCGCCGACGCTGATCACGGCGGCGGCCGGCCTGGTGCTGATCGCGCTCATCGCCGCGGCCATTCCGGCCCGCCGCGCCGCCCGCATCGATCCGATGCGGGCGCTCCGGGACGAGTGAGGCGCAGGAAGACTCCGGAGTCCAAGCTCCGACTCCGGAGTCGCCTCGCAGCCCGGAGCGGTCGACTCCGGAGTCGAAGCTTCGACTCCGGAGTCGTCTTCCGGCGCTACGGCGACGACGGCGCGGCGGCGGCGCCGGCGTGCGACCGAGCATGCTTGTCGGCCCACGGGATGAAGTACTTCCAGTTCGGCTGATCGGTGTGGCCGCCGTCGTGCTGCCGCCACGCCAGCTGGCCGTCGATCATGCGTCGTTCACCGCCGGCATCTTCTCCTTCGTGTAGTCGTCGGAGCGGCCGAGGTCCTTGGCGCCGAGCAGGCGGAAGACCGGCTGCGCGGCGACCGCGGCCATGAAGCTGCCCTGCTGATCGAGCCAGTGCGCGTCGCCCTTCTCCGGCACGCCGTAGCTGACGAACGTCGGCCGCGGCGCGCAGAGCGCGATCAGCTGGTGCGCGTCGACCGGGATGTCGCTCGCCGTCTTGGCCGCCGAACGTCGGCCTCGCTGGCGCCGTACTTCAGGAAGTTGCCGGCCATCCAGTGGTACTCGCCCGCTGGCCGGTGAGGTTCTCGACCGCCTCGCCGAAGTTGCGGCGGTGCAGCTTGGCGCCGCCCTCGCCGGACGAGCCGACGAGCACGACCGCGAAGCGCTGATCGAACGCCATCGTGACCAGCGCCGCCTTGCCGTAGCGCGACACGCCGTCGATGCCGACCCGCTTGGCGTCGATCGTCTTGTCGGTCTCGAAGATAGTCGAGGGCGCGGCTCGCGCCCCAGCCCCAGGCGCGCAGCGAGCCCCAGTCGTCGGGCTTGCGCCGCTGGCCCTTGTTGACCAGGCCGATGATGCCCTTGGTCAGGCCGGCGCCGTTGTCGGCCTGGATGCTCGACGGGATTCAGGAAGGCGTAGCCCCAGCCGGCCTTGATCAGCTGCTCGGCGCCGGGCGGATCTTCACCCGGCCCCGGGCGGCGGCACCGGCCGGCCGAAGAAGTCGAGCGCCGGCGACCCCGGCGGCCCGGGCAGCTGGCCGCCGCGGAACATGATCATCACCGGCACCGGCTTGTCGGCCTTGGCCGGCGTGACGACGATCAGCGCCATCTCGACCTTGATGTCGGGCGCGCCGCTGTTGTCCGGCCGGCCGATCACCCGCCGGCCGACGACGGGGACGCCGCCGACCGACGTGTTCGACCGTCTCCTCGACGGTCCACGTGACCTTCGGCACGTCCTTCGGGATCGCGGCCGACGACCTCGCGCTCGAAGTCCTCGACGAGCTCCTTGCGCCGCGTCTCCCACTGCGCCTTGGTGGTGACCGTGGTGCCGTTCTTCAGCACCATCAGCTCGGGCAGCTTCGGATACGGATTGGCCTGCGCCTCGTCGTAGTTGGCGGCGTTGGGCTGATCGGCCCGCGAGTTGCGGCCGGGCCGCAGCGTCGGTGATCCCGAGCTGCTTCATCATGTCGGCGTGGTCGGCGCGGCTCTCCTCCTGCAGCTTGGCCCGGGCCGCCTGCTGCTCCGGGGTCAGCGGTGGTGGACCGGCCGGCGCGGCGGGCGCGGCAGCGGCGGGCGCGCCGGCGGCGTCGCCGGAGCGGGTTGTTGTCCGGCAAGCGTGACGGCCGCGAGCGCGACCGCCGACAGGGTCGCCGCAGGCGCGACCAGACGAATGTGAAGTCGCATAGGATGAGATCTCCGTGCCGCCGGCCGACATTTGTTTCAGTCTACGACTATGACCACGCGATCATGTCATCCATGGCGCGCCGGGCTGCTGGCGGTCATCCTGGCCGCGAGCCTGCCGGCCGCCCTCGCCGCCCAGCCCGCGCCCGCCCCGACACCGGCCGTCAAGCCGGTGTTCAGCCCGAAACACCCCACCGGCATGTACGCGGTGGGCGACACGGTCGCCTGGACGGCGACGCTGCCGGCCGGCACAGTCGCCCGAGCCCGGCGGCTACGTCTACAAGATTCGGAAGAACAACCTGGAGGTCCTCGAAACGGGGACGCTCGACTTCTCACAGGGCCCGTCGACCATCGACGTGGTGGTCCGCGAGCCGATGATGGTCTACGTGGAAGTCACCGTGCCGGGCTTCGAGGCCGGCTCGGTCGCCAAGCTCGGCGCCGCCGTGGCGCCGTCGAAGCTGACGCCGTCGGTGCCGCGGCCGGCCGACTTCGACGCGTTCTGGAACGGCAAGCTGAAGGCGCTCGCCGAGGTCCCGATCGATCCGGTGCTCACCCCGACCGAGAGCCCGAACCCGGACGTCGAGCTGTTCACGGTGACGCTGCGCAGCCTCGGCTCGAACGCGCGCGGCTATCTGGCCAAGCCGAAGCGCCCGGGCCCCTATCCGGGCCTCGTCATCCTGCAGTGGGCGGGCGTCTACAAGCTGACGCCCAAGGCGTCGGTCGATCGCGCCGCCGAGGGCTGGCTGACGCTGAACCTCAGCGCGCACGACATGCCGCTCGACGCGGACAGCGATCCCGTCGGTGGCCCGCCGCTACGGCGACGTCGGCGCCCTCGATCGCGAGACGTCCTATTTCCTGAAGATGTACCTGCGCGACGTGCGCGGCGTCGACTACGTCGCCTCCCGTCCCGACTGGGACGGCCGGACGCTGGCGCTGATGGGGACGAGCATGGGCGGCCAGCAGAGCCTGGTGACCGCCGGCCTGCACCCGAAGGTGACGGCGGTGCTCGTCAACGAGCCGGCCGGTGCCGACGCCAACGGCGATCGGCACGGCCGCAAGGCCGGCTACCCGAACTGGGACGCCGAGGTGCCGCGCGTCATGGAGACCGCCCGCTACTTCGACGTCGTCAACTTCGCGCCGCGCATCACCGCACCGGCCGTCGTCACCGTCGGCTTCATCGACACGATCACGCCGCCGGTCGGCATCCTGATCGCCTTCAACCAGATCGCGGGACCGAAGGAGCTGATCCCGATGATCGAGTCGGACCACAACAACCGCACCCCGGAGAAGCAGGGCGACTGGGAGCGGCGCTGGCGCGAGGTGCTCGGCGCGCTGGTGACGGGCGGCACCCTCACCCCCGCCGCGACCGCGATGCCGTAGCCGCTGCGAACGGCTAGGGGCGGCGGGCCAGGCGGCGCGCCATGGCGCAGGCGTCGCGGAGCGAGTCGGTGAAGGCGACGCCCTTCCACGCGATGTCGAAGGCGGTGCCGTGGTCGACCGAGGTCCGCACGATCGGCAGGCCGAGCGTGACGTTGACGCCGCCGCGGAAGTCGAGCAGCTTCATCGGGATGTGGCCCTGGTCGTGGTACATGCACACGACCGCGTCGATGCGCCCCTGGACCATGTCGAGGAACACCGTGTCGGGCGGATGCGGCCCCGACACGTCCAGGCCCTGATCGCGGGCCTTGGCGATCGCCGGCAGGATCCGCGCCGTGTCCTCGTCGCCGAAGGCCCCGCCTTCGCCCGCGTGCGGGTTGAGGCCGGCGACGGCGATGCGCCGCGTCGGCCGCAGCCGCCGCAGGATCTCGTCGGTCTGGACGATCACCTCGAGGATCCGCGCCGGCTGCGCCAGGTCGATGGCCTCGCGCAGCGAGACGTGCGTCGAGACGTGCGTGACGACGGCCCGCTCGGAGGCCAGCATCAGCGTCGACGACGTGCGGCCGCACAGCTCGGCGACGTACTCGGTGTGCCCGGTGAAGGTCGGCGCGCTGAGCCGCGTCGCCGCCTTGTTGATCGGCAGCGTCACGACCGCGGCGGCCTCGCCGGCCAGGGCCAGCTTCGTCGCCCGCGCGACGTAGGCCAGCGCGGCGGCGCCCGGAGGCGCGGTCGATCTCGCCGATGCGCAGCGTCGCTTCCGACAGCGCGCCCTCGTCGATCACGCCGAGGCGTCCCGGCGTCGCCGGCCGCGGCGACGTCACCGGCTTCGAGCGTCACGTCGCAGTGCAGTCGCCGGTTGCAGAGGTCGAGCACGGCGAGATCGCCGACGGCGACGACGTCCGTCCCGAGCTCCCCCGAGGCAAAGGCCCGGAGCAGGATTTCCGGGCCGACGCCGCTGGCGTCTCCCATGGTGATTGCGAGTGGTGGCGTCGTCATCGAAGGGGTGCGGGCCTGTTGGGACGAGGGGGTGTGCTGAGCCGCCGCACCAGGCGGCGAAGGGTCTGCGGATCGCCGAAGGCGCCCGACTTGGTGATGAGCCACGCCGGACCCGAGCGGCTCGGCTTCAGCGTGACGACCGCGACACCCGGCACGAGCACGCCGCCGACCGCCAGCGGTGCCCATCCCATCGCCGCGACCAGCGCCGCGGTGGTGTCGCCGCCCACGGTGAATACGGCGCCGACCGGCCCAGCCGTGACAATGGCCTTCGCCAGCGTCGCGAGGCGACGGGCGACCGCCGCGGCGCGGCGCGCCGTGACGCCGACCCGGGCCAGCGCGGGACACGCCAGGATCACCGGCCGGCCCGCGCAGAGCGCGGCGACGGCCAGCGCCTCGGTGGCGCGACGATCGCGGCTGGTCGAATGCGGGTCGATCGGCGCGATGAGGCCGAGCGCGCCGGCGGCGACGAGATCCCGCGCCTGCGCGTGCGCCGTCGGATGCGCGCTGCCGGACACGACGAGGATGCCGGGCGCGGCCGGGGCGAGGCGCGGCGAGGCCGCCCGTCGCGGCGAGCCGAAGCGGGCGGCGATGGCGCCGGCGAGCCCGCCCGAGCCGGCGACGGCGCCGAGGCGGGCGGCGCCGGCCAGCGGCGTCGCGACGCGCCGCAGGTCGGCGTCGGTGCGCGCGTCGAACACGTCGAGCGTGCCCGGCGGGCCGAGCCGGGCGAGATCGCCGGAGACGGCCGGATCGAGCGCATCGTGCGCGGCGGCCGACTCCGACAGCGGCCGACCGTCGACCCACACCGCGCCCCTCGAGCGTCGTGCGGCCCTGCGCCGGGAACGCCGGCGCCAGCGGCAGGCGGGCGACCGCCGTCGCGGTGCGGAACGCCGCCAGCTCCGCCGCCACGTTGCCGCGCAGCGTCGAGTCGATCTTCTTGTAGAACGCGCGCGGCGCCGCGGCCCTGGCGTCGACGCGTCGGGCCGCGGCCACCACCGTGCGCACGCGACGCGCCGCCTCGCGCGCCGCCACGTGTCGCGATGCCGTGTCGATCACGACGGCGTCGTGCGCCTTGGCCGCCTGCCGGAGAGCGGTCGCGATCGCCCGCGGTGTGGCGCCGGGCCACGGGACCACACAGGTGCGCCAGCCGTGCGCGGCGAACGGCGCAGCGGTATCGAGCGCGCCGGTCAAGTCATCGGCGATGACCCAGAAACGCAGCCGTTGGCCCATGAGCAGCCGCACTGTATCAGGAGCGGATAAAATCGTCGGCCGGACGAGCGCCTCACGCGCCGGATCCGCACCCTTATGCCTGTCGCTGCACTCACGCCCACCGCCCTGCTCCGCAACCTCGACACCCTGTTCAGCGCCTCGGCGGCCAAGATCGAGGCCACCGAGGCCGCCTGGCGCCCCGAAGACGGCGTCGCCCGTCTTCACCGTCGAGGGCCGCTAGCGCGCCCGCGGCTGGACCGAGTGGACGCAGGGCTTCCAGTTCGGCTCGGCGCTGCTGCAGTTCGACGCCACCGGCGAGACGCGACTTCCTCGAGCTCGGGCGCGCGCGCACGCGTCGAGCGCATGGCGCCGCACCTGACGCACGTCGGCGTGCACGATCACGGCTTCAACAACGTCAGCACCTACGGCACGCTGTGGCGGCTGGCCGCGCGAAGGCCGCTATCGACGCCGCCGAGTGGGAGCGTGCGCTTCTACGACGCTGGCGCTGAAGGTCAGCGGCGCGGTGCAGGCGCGGCGCTGGACGCGGATCCCGGCCGGCGGCTACATCTACTCGTTCAACGGCGCGCACTCGCTGTTCGTCGACACGATGCGCTCGCTGCGCGCGCTGGCGCTCGGCGCACCGTGCTCGGCCACCGGCTGGTCGAGGAGCAGGACGCGCAGGTCAACCTGCTCGAGCGGCTGGTGCAGCACGCCCGCGCGACCGCCGACTTCAGCGTCTACTACGGCACGCGGACGCGACACCTACGATCGTGCGCGGCCGGACCGCGCACGAGAGCCTGTTCAACGTCGCCAACGGCACCTATCGCGGCCCGAGCACCAGCAGGGCTACTCGCCGTTCTCGACGTGGACGCGCGGCCTCGCCTGGGCGATGCTCGGCTTCGCCGAGCAGCTCGAGTTCATCGCGACGGTGCCGGACGCCGAGCTCGACGCCGCTCGGCGGACGCGCGGTGGTCGAAGGCTTCATGCGCGAGGCCGCGCAGGCGACCTGCGACTTCTACATCGACGATGCGCCGCCGCCGGACGGCGTCCCCTACTGGGACACCGGCGCGCCCGGGCTCGCCGCGCTCGGCGACTGGCGCGACGCGGCCGGCCGATCCGTTCAACGACCACGAACCGGTCGACAGCTCGGCGGCGGCGATCGCCGCCCAGGGCCTGCTGCGGCTCGGCCACGTCATCGCTGCGCGCGACGCGACGGCGCGTCGCTACACGCAGGCGGGCCTGCGCGTCGTCGCCACGCTGACTCGATCCGGCCGGCCCGTATCTCAGCACCGACGCCGCGCACCAAGGCCTGCTGCTGCACTCGGTCTATCACTGGCCGAACGGGTGGGACCACGTGCCGCCGGGCGCGACGCATGCCGCGCGGCGAGTCGAGCCAGTGGGGCGACTACCACCTGCGCGAAGTCGCGCTCTACGTGCGGCGGCTGGCGACCGGCGCGCCGTACCTGACGTTCTTCGGCCCGACCGGAGCGGCACGCGCATGACCGGCGCCGCACGCCGCTGACGCCCGCCGCACGGCGCTCGTCACCGGCGGCACGCGCGGCATCGGCCTCGGCATCGCCCGGGCGCTGGCCGCGCGAGGGCTGGCAGCTGGTCGCTCAGCGGCGTGCGCCCGGCCGCGGACGTCGCCGGCGTCGCTCGACGAGCTCGCCGGTCTCGGCGGCACCGCGCACTACTGCGCGTCGGACATCGCCGTCGCCGCCGACCGCGCGCGGCTCGTCGCCGAGAGCGTCGAGCGCTTCGGCCGCATCGACGCGCTGGTCAACAACGCCGGCCGCGCGCCGCGGTCCGGGCCGACATCCTCGACGCCGGCGAGGAGAGCTTCGAGGAGCTGATCCGCACCAACCTGCAGGGCCCGTACTTCCTGACGCAGGCGGTCGCGCGCGCACATGCTCGCAGCGCGGCCGACGCGTCCGCGCCGGCATCGTCTTCGTCACCTCGGTCTCGGCCGAGCTGGCCTCGATCAACCGCGGCGACTACTGCGTCAGCAAGGCCGGCCTGGCGATGGCGGCGCGGCTGTTCGCGCTGCGGCTCGCCGCCGCAGGCGATCCCGGTCTTCGAAGTGCGCCCCGGGGTCATCGCCACCGACATGACCGCCGGCGTCAAGGACGTCTACGACCAGCGGATCGCCGACGGCCTCGTGCCGGAAGGCCGCTGGGGCACGCCGGACGATGTCGGCCGGGTCGTCGCGGCGCTGCTGCGCGGCGACGCGCCCTACGCGACCGGTTCGGTGATCCACGTCGACGGCGGCCTCGCGCTCGGCCGGCTCTAGCCATTGCCAACGCCCAACTCCCCACTCTCACCTCTCAAAGAGCATCGCCTGTGGATTTCGACTGCGATGTCGTCGTGATCGGCGGGGGGCCGGCCGGCCGTCGATCGCGCCCTGGCCCGCGGGCGCGTCACGGCCCGCGCCTTCGTCCGGTTCGACCGCCGCCAGCGGCAGCGCTACGCCGCGTTCCGCCGCTTCGTGACCGGCTTCTACACGCAGGCCTTCCGCGATCTGTTCTTCAGCCCGGATCCGCCCAAGCACATGTTCCGGGCGGTCGTGACGGTGCTGGCCGGCTACTGGCGGCCTCCTCTGCCACGCGCGTGTGGCTGGCACTGTTCTTCCTCAGCGTGCGGCTGCAGCAGCGGTTCGGCTTCGCCGAGTCGTACTTCACCGAGTGAGCCGCGCGCCGGCCGATGTCGGCTACCGACTCGACCGTCGCTGCGGTCGCGCTTCGCCGCCATGAAGTGCGGACTACCATCGATCGCATGGGTTCACATTTCACGACGACGGCTCGCCTTCCCCTTCGCGCTCGCTCTCTACGCCACCGTCCTGGTCGCCGCACCGGCCGTCGCCCAGCGCAGCAGCGCGCCGATCCTCGTCGGCGGCACGCTCGGGTTCGACGGCTCCAGCGCCGATGCCTATCCGGGCGGCCCCGAGATCGGCGGGCTCGTCGAGCTGCCGATGGCCAACGACCTGCGGCTGCGCGGCGAGGTCGGCTTCGGCTTCTGGGACGACGACCTGCCGCCGTTCGACGGCATCTCGGACGGCGACCTGCGCCGGACGCGCATCTCGGCCAGCATCATCAAGACGCTGCGCGAGCCGCTGACACGGCGGCGCCTCGGCTACTACGCCGGCGGCGGCGCCGGCCTCTACTTCTATCGCTTCGCCGAGCGATCGGACAGCAGCGGCTTCGGGGTGCACGGGCTGGGCGGCGTCGAGTATCTGCTGCCCCAGGGCGGCAACCGCTGGCTGGTCGGCGGCGAGGCGCAGCTGCAGATCATCGGCTCGCCGGAAGGTCCCGCCGACGACGATCTGCTCAAGGTCCTGCACATCGCCGCGACGGTGAAGTACCGCCTGCGCGGTCGCTGACCCGCTCTGCCGGTCGCCCGGAACGGTGAGCCGATCGGACGACGAGTCGCGCATTGCTCCGTGGCCCGGCCTGCTCGCGCAGGCGCCGGCGGGCCGCGGAGGTCCGGCATGCGCGTGCTCGTCTTCACCGTGTTCCTCGTCCTGGCCGGGCGCCTCGCGGCGCCGTCGGAAGCCACGGCGCAGTATCACCGCCTGACCGATGCGATCGCCGGTCGGCGGGACGCTGGCGTCCGCCGGCTCCGGGAGCGAGCGCCTCACCGGCGGGCCCGAGCTCGGCGGGCTGATCGAGGTGCCGCTCGGCGACGTGTTCCGGCTGCGCGGGGAGGCCGCCGTCGGGGCCTGGCATCTCGACGACGATCCCTACGACGACATCGCCGGCACGTCGCATGCGCCGGTATCGATTCACCGCCAGCGTCCTGCGCAGCCGCCATCCGCCCAGCCCGCGCCGACGCCTCTCGGCGCTACGCGGGCGGCGGCGCCGGCGTCTATCTCTATCGGTTCGCCGAGCAGCCGCGCGGCGGGGCCTGGGGCATCCACGGCATCGTCGGCGCCGAGTATCTGCTCCGCACCATGCGCTCACGCTGGATCGCGGGCGGCGAAGTGCAGCTCCACGCGATGGGGCAGCCGCAGACGGCCGGGCGACGTCACCGTCGATGCCGATGCTGAGCGCCCACGTCGCCGCGCGTCATCAAGTACCGACTGCCGTAGCGACGCCGGCGGCTACGGTGCAGCCGGATGGACGACGAAGCCCTCCGCCGCGGCGGCCTCCGCCAGCCGCGCGTCGAGCGTGACGAACCCTTCACCGTGCGGCTGCTCTTCACACCAGATCAGCGCCGCCGCCAATTGCAAGCGCATCGGCGGCGCGAAGCGGGTGGACCGCCAGCAACCGGCCGGCCCGGCGCCGCAGGTCGTCGGTCGGCGCGACCGTGTCGGCATGCTGCACGAGCAGGCGCAGCCGCTCGGTCGCAGCCGACAGCTGGTCGGCCGGCCATGGCGCCTCTCGATGGCGGCGGCGGAGCGCCGACTGGCACTCGAGCGGCGTGGCCCACCAGATCACGGGCTCGTCGTCGGCCGCGAGGAGCGAGGTGACCGCCTCCGACCTCGACTCGGAGACGAGCATCGGCACCAGCGCGGAGCTGTCCCAGAACATCAGCGATCGCCCGAGACGTCCCGACGCTCGGCCAGCAGCGCATCGACGACGGCGGTCCCGTCGCCGTCGCCCTGCGGCGGCCGCTTGAGAGCGGCGGGCATCTTGCCGCGCCCAGGCTTGAGGGCACCGCTGCGCGTCAGGCGCACGCGACGCGTCGATCGGCGCTCTCCGTCGTCGAGAGGCAGCATCCGGGCGACCGGGATGCCGCGCTCGGTCACGATCAATTCGTGGCCCGACTTGACCTGTCGCAGGTGCTCGCTCAGCTTCGCCTTGAGCTCGACGACACTGACCGCGCGCTTCATCTGACTACTATGGTCATCTCGCGATGACCTGTCAACGGCGGCCGGGCTCAGCGGTCGATCGGGTCGCCAGGTCGCGGGCGGCGGGCAGTCCGCCGGACGCCTTGGCGGTGAGCGCGGCCCGGACGACCGCCTCGCTCATGACCTCGGCGGCGAGGGCGCCGATCCGCAGGATGTCCGGCGGGCCCGGCCGGGCGCCGCTGGCCAGGGTGAAGATCGTGTCGCCGTCGGCCGGTGTGTGGATCGGCGAGATGGCCCGGGCGAAGCCGTCGTGCGCCATCTGCGCCACCTTGCGGGCCTGCGCCTTGGTCAGGGTGGCGTTGGTGGCGACGACGCCGAGCGTGGTGTTCTCGCCGGGGCGGGCGTCGAAGGTCGGCGCCCGAGCGCAGCAGCAGCCGCGCGTCGGCGAGGCCCTTGCCGTCGGCGGTGCGGACGCCGGCGATCACCTTGTTGGTCGCCGGATCGATGACGTCGCCGACCGCGTTCACCGCGACCAGCGCCGAGATGACGAGCCCGTCGGGCAGCACCAGCGACGCCGATCCGATCCCGGCCTTCATCGGCCGCCGCGGCTCGCCCAGCTTCCCCACCGTGGCGCCGGCGCCGGCGCCGACGTTGCCCTCGGCCACGGCGTCCGCAGTCGCGGCGCCGGCGGCGCGGTAGCCGCAGTCGGGGCCGGGCCGCACCTCGGGCTTGCCGCCGAAGCCGAGGTCCATGAGGATCGCCGACGGCACGATCGGCACCTGCGTGCCGGCGATCTTGAAGCCGATCTTGCGCTCGTCGAGGAAGCGCATCACGCCGCTGGCGGCGTCCAGGCCGAAGGCGCTGCCGCCGGACAGCACGATCGCGTGGACCCGCTCGACGCTGTTCGAGGGATCGAGCAGCTCGATGTCGCGCGTGCCGGGCGCCCCACCGCGGACGTCGACGCCGGCGACCATGCCGTCCGCGCCGGTCAGGATCACGGTGCAGCCGGTCGGCCGCTCGGTCAGGGTGTGATGGCCGACGGTGAGCCCGGCGACGGCGGTGAGCCCCTTGCCCGTGCCGCCGGTCGCGGGCTGCGGGCCGGCCGCCACCCGGCACGCCAGCCAGCGCCATCGCCGACGCAGCCGCGACCGACGGCCGGCCACGCGAGTTTGCCAAACATGGATCAGACGTTAGCATGGGCGCTCGATGACCCATCTGGTGCTGCTGACGGTCTTCTGCCTCGCCCAGATCGCCGTCGGCCTGGCGATCGGCCGGCGCGTGCGCAGCACCAGCGACTTCTTCGTCGCCGGCCGCCGGCTCGGGCCGGCGATGCTGTTCTCGACGATGATCGCCGCCAACATCGGCGCCGGGTCGACGGTCGGCGCCGCCGGCTACGGCTATCGCGACGGCCTGGCGGCCTGGTGGTGGGTGGGATCGGCGGCGCTGGGGTCGATCGTCCTCGGCCTGTGGGTCGGGCCCGCGCATCCGCCAGCTCGCCGCGGCGCACGACCTGCAGACCCTCGGCGACTTTCTCGAGTGGCGCTACGACTGGCGCGTCCGCGCCGCCACCACCTCGCTGCTGTGGCTGGGCACGCTCGCGATCCTGGCCGGCCAGCTCCTGGCGCTGGCGTTCGTGCTGGAGGCCGTCGCCGGCTGGCCGCGCTGGATCGGCTGCCTCGTCGGCGGCGCGGTGATGACGATCTACTTCACCTCCGGCGGCATGCTGTCGACGATCTGGGTGAACCTGGTGCAGCTGGTGGTGCTGCTCGTCGGCTTCGGCGTGGCGATGCCCTTACGCCTTCGGTGCGGTGGGCGGCTGGGACGGGCTGCGCGCGGCCACCGACAGCGGCGGCTCCTACTGGAGCCCGTGGCGCGGCGGCGGATCCGGCTGGATCTTCCTGGCCATGCTCGGCCCGTCGTTCTTCCTGTCGCCGGGCCTGCTGCAGAAGGTCTACGCGCGCCCGCGACGATCGGGCCGTGCGGATCGGCGTGCTGGCCAATGCCGCGGTGCTCTTCGCCTTCGCGTTCCTGCCGGTGCTGCTCGGCATGATCGCGCGCGCCCTCCATCCCGGACTGCCGGATCGCGAGCTGGCGCTGCCGATCGCTGCTCGTGCGCGATCTGCCCGGTCGTCGTCGGCAGCCTCGGCCTGGCGGCGCTGGTCGCCGCCGAGATCAGCAGCGCCGACGCGATCCTGTTCATGCTCGCGACGTCGCTGTCGCGCGATCTCTACAAGCGCTTCCTGCGCCCGGCGGCGACCGACGCCGACGTGCTGCGCATCGCGCGCCTCACCTCGATCGTCGCCGGCGTCGCCGGCGTCGCGATCGCCATCGTGGTGACCAAGTCGGTCGCCGACGCCCTCGGCGTTCTTCTACACGCTGCTCAGCGTCAGCCTGTTCGTGCCGATCGTCGGCGGCCTGTTCTGGCGCAGCCTCGGCGCCCGCCAGGCCCTGGTCGCGATGGTCGTGGGCGTCCTCGTCGCCGCGGCGGCGCGCTTCGGGTTCGGCGCGCAGCTCCCCTCCGAAGTCACACCCGCCATGGTGGGCATCGCCGCCAGTCTGTGCGCAGCCGTCGCGACGTCCCGGACCATCCGTCCCAGCCGCGGGTGATCACCGGGCGCCGCGCCAGGTGCTCGACTCAACGTCCCTGCTTCATCATCGCCACGCCCACTTCAGGCCCACCTGCACGATCCGCCCGTCGTCGGCGCTGGTGATCCGGCCGAACGTCGGCGTGCCGATGCCGAGCCCCGGGTTGCCGAGCCGATCCTGGTCGAACAGGTTGAAGGCCTCGACGCGCAGCTCGATCCGCTGCTGGCGCGGCAAGCGGACGACGCGCACGAGCGAAAGGTCGGTGCGCGCGAAACCGGGCCCGCGGACGATGCCGCGACCGGCGTCGCCGATCTGGCCGGCGTTGGCCGCTCGCGTCAGCTGGCGGAAACAGCCCGTATCGAACCACTGGTCGATCGTGCGCGCGCCGCCGGCGTTGGGATCGCAGGTGACGTTCGGGCCGATTGCGTCAGGGACGTCAGCGCGACGTCGACCGGCTCGGTCACGGTCAGCGCGAAACCGCTCTGCGCCTGCACGATCGCGTTGATCGACCAGCCGCCCAGCGCGTGGCGGAGCAGCGGCGCCCGATCCGCGAACGACGGCAGCACGTAGTTGGCGCTGAACACGATGCGGTGCCGCGCGTCGAACAGCGCGTCGCCCTTCTCGCGCGCCAGCATCGCGTCGATCGACGGCCCCTCGCCCGCCGCCAGGTCGGCGAGCGTCACCGGCAGCATCGGCCGCGCCTCGCCGCCGATGTTGATGCCCGAGACGTGGTCGATGGCATGGCCCCAGGTGTAGGACAGCAGCGCGGTCAGATCGCGCCAGCGGCGAACGCGCGCGCTGGCCTGGAGCGAGTCGTACGACGACCGCGCCGCGGCCAGGCTCGGACGCAGAAGACCGAAAGCCGGCAGCAGGCGCGGTCCGGGACGGGCGCGGCGTCGCGGCAGGCAGCGGCGTCGTCGGGTTCACCTCGACGAAGATCGGCAGGCTGCGCGCCCGCGACCCGACGTAGGCCACCTCGAGACCGACGATGCTCGCCACGTTGCGCTGCAGCGACAGGTGCGTATGCTGCGCCAGCGGCGTCGTGAAGCGCGGCCCCCAGCCGATGAAGATGAGCCCGGGCGGAAAGCCGCTCGCGCCGCCCGCCGTGCCGCCGAGGGGATCGCGGAACTGCGTCGACGACGACGGCCGAGTAGTTCACCTCGGTCAGCGGCTGGAAGGGCGGCGCCAGCGTCCCGTTCTGGAAGAAGTCGCCCTGCCCCGCCGGCGTGTCGTAGAAGAGGCCCCAGCCGCCGCGCACGATGGTCGTCCCGGCGCCGGTGACGTCCCAGACCACGCCGAGGCGGGGCGCGACGTTGTTGCCGTCGGTCTGGTAGGTGCCGCGCGGCACGCCGGGATCGCCCGGATAGACCAGCCCGGTCGGGGCCGCCGGGAAGCGCGTCGACTGCGCGCCGGGATGGAACGCGTTCAGCTTGTCGCCGCGCTCGACGAACGGCGCCGCGCGCTCGTAGCGCACGCCGGCGTTGACGGTGAGGCGCGTGCGTCGACCGCCAGTCGTCCTGCACGAAGACGCTCGTCGTCCAGGTGTGGCCGTCCATCTTCGGATCGCCGGACGCCTGCCGATACTGCTGCGGCAGGCCGAGCAGGAAGTCGGCGGCGGCGTTGCCGGTGTACTGCCCGTTGAACGTGAAGTTGCCGTTCGGCCGGTTGATGAAGGCGAGCGCGATGCGATCGCGGCGGAGCTCGAGACCGCCCTTGATCGTGTGGCGGCCCGCGACCCTCGTCAGATCGTCGGCGATGGTGAGCACGTCGTTGACGCGCGACGCGAACGGCTGCTGAGCGTCGCCGAGGGTGAAGAAGCCGTTGACGCCGATGTTCGGCAGGCCGAGCGCGGCGGTGTTGCTCGGCGTGATGGCGAAGCCGGCGTCGCGCGGATCGAGGCCGCTGGTGACGTTGGGCCGCGCGTCGATGCGATTCACGGACACCCGCACTTCGTTGAACGTCGTGGGACCGACGACGAAGCCCTCGCTCGCCAGGACGTCGAACAGCCGCGCGGTGGCGACGTTGCCGGCCGGCGAGAAGTTGGCCGGTCCGAGCGGGTTGCGCTGCTCGGTGCGGGCAGCGTGCACGCGCGTCATCAGCTTGTGCGAGCTGCCGGCGTTCACGTCCAGGCGGCCGCCGCCCTGGTGCCGGCGATCGACGACGTCGGGCGACTGCGTGTAGCGGTTGCCCGGCTGGTTCGGCAGCGGGACGTAGTCGTCGAGCAGGCGCGCGGCGAGGCCGTCGAGGCGATGCGGCGGGATCACGTTCCCCGGAAACGGCTGCCCGGTGAGCGGATCGCGGATCGCCGGGCCGCCCGCGAAGTCGCCGGCGCGCTGCGCCGCGCTCGGCACGACGCGCGTGTCGGTGGTGCCGCGCCGGTTGCGGAACCCTTCGTAGTAGCCGAACACGAAGGCGTGGTCTCCGCCGACGGCACCGCCACCGGCGGCCCCGAACTGGTGCTGCTCGAGGGCCGGCTTGGTCACCGCGAAGCGGTTGCGCGCCTCGAGCGCGTCGTCGCGATTGAACCACCAGCCCGAGGTGCGCCACTCGCGCGTGCCGGCGCGCGTCACGACGGAGACCACCGCGCCGGCGTTGCGGCCGTACTCGGCGCCGAAGGCGTGCGTCAGGATGCGGAACTCGTCGATGGCGTCGGGCGGCGGCCGCAGCACGAAGCCGGTGTTGAAGCTGTCGTTGTTCGGCGCGCCGTCGAGCAGGAAGTTGTTCGACTGGTTGCGCATGCCGTTGACGGTGAAGCCGCCGGTGACGTTGCCGAACCCGCCCGGCGTGGCGTCGCCGGCCTGTCCGCCGAGCGCGGCGGGCGGCGCGATCACGCCGGGCATCAGCGTGCCGAGCTGGGTGAAGTTGCGGCCGTTCAGCGGCAGCTCGATCAGGTCGCGGTTGGGAATGAGCAAGCCCAGCGAGGCATCCGAGGTCTGAACGAGCGGTGGCTCGGAATCGTCCGGATGACGAGGCGCTCGATCATCGACGACAGCCACCAAGGCGACGTCGTGTCGAGTGTCGAGCGCCCGGCGCGGACGTCGACACGGGCCCGATCAGCGGCTTGAAGCCGTCGAGCCTGACGCGCACCGTCGTAGCGGCCCGGGCGCGGCGCGAAACGCGATAGCGCGCCCTCGCGCGTCCGTCGTTGCGCGGCTGACCGCCCCGTGTCGCCTCGCTGCCGTGAGCGTGACGGCTGCGCCGACGATGACGCCGCCGATCGTCGTCGATGACCCGCCGCTCGACGTGCCGGCGCTCTGCGCGTGCGAGAGACGCAGGCACGATGGCAGAGAAGGGCGAGCACCAGACCGGCGACTCGGGCCGCCAGGCGGCGTTGCGGGAAGAACACGAGTCGGAATTGTACCGTGCGGCCGCGGTCCGCGCCGGGCGCCGGCTCGCGCGGCGTTGGTATACGCTGGGCGATCCATGGCCGACGCGACGCTCCAGACCATCGCCGCGACGACGCACGGCCGCTACCTCGTTCGGCCGCCGGACCGAGCGCCGGCGCGGGTCGCGGTGGTCGGCTTCCATGGCTACGGCCAGCGCGCCGCAGCACCTGCTCGACGAGCTGCAGGCGCTGCCCGGCGCGGACGCCTGGCTGCTCGTGTCGGTGCAGGGCCTGCACCGTTTCTACATCCGCGCCACCGGCGAGGTCGTGGCGCACTGGATGACGAGCGAGGATCGCGAGCTGGCGATCGCCGACAACCTCGCCTACGTGGACGCGGTCGTCCAGGCGGTCGCGGCCGCGCATCCGTTCGAGCGGCTGGTGTTCCTGGGCTTCTCGCAGGGCGCGTCGATGGCCTCGCGGGCGGCGGCGCACGCCGGCGATCGCTGCCATGCCCTGGTGATGCTCGGTGGCGACATCGCGCCCGAGGTGCTGGCCGTCGGGCGCGCGCCTGCCGCGGACGATCCTCGGCCGCGGCACCACCGATGCCTATCTACAGTGCCAGGCAGTTCACCGCCGACAGCGAGGCGCTCGAGGAACGCGGCGCGCTGGCCGCGGCGATCGAGTTCAAGGGCGGTCACGAGTTCACCCCGACGTTCCGGGCCGCGGCCGGCGCGCTGATTCAGGCGCTGTAGCCGCCGGCACGAGTCGTCGATCGATCGAAGGAGGTCGCGTGCGTCGTCTTCGCTACCAGGTCGCAGCCAGTCTCGATGGCTACATCGCCGGTCCCAACGGCGAGTTCGACTGGATCCCGATGGATCCCGAGATCGACTTCGCGGCGTTGTGGGCCCAGTACGACACCGTCGTGATGGGCCGCAAGACGTTCGAAGCCTCCGGCGCGATGGCGACCGGCAGGAAGGGCGTCGAGGTGGTCGTCTACTCGACGACGCTCGATGCCGCGAAACACAAGCAGGTGACGGTCGTGAAGACCGACGCCGCCGCGCACGTCCGCGAGCTGAAGGCCAGGCCGGGCAAGGACATCTGGCTGTTCGGCGGCGGCGCGCTCTTCCACTCGCTGCTCGCGGCCGGCGTCGTCGACACCGTGGAGCCGGCGGTCTGCCCGATCCTCCTGGGCGGCGGCATCCCGCTGCTGCCGACGCCGGCCACTCAGACGAAGCTGGCGCTGACCGCGCACCGGGTCTACCAGGCCTCGGGCATCGTGCTGCTCGAGTACGCCGTCACCCGCTGACGAACGGAGGTCGAGATGTCGGTGCCGGAATATGCCCAACGCCTGCGCGCGGCCGTCGATGCCGCGGCGCCACGCCTCCTGGCGATGTCCGAGGACAGCGCCAGCCTGCGCGCACGAGGCCGGCAAGTGGTCGCCGCGCGAGGTGATCGGACACCTGGTCGACTCGGCGGCGAACAACCACCAGCGCTTCGTCCGCGGCCAGCTGCAGGACGAGCTCGTGTTCCTCGGCTACGCCCAGGACGACTGGGTCCGCGTCCAGGATTACGCGCACGCGCCGTGGGCCGACCTCGTCGCCCTGTGGCGGCTCTACAACCTGCACCTGGCGCGGGTGATGGAACAGGCGCCCGCCGATCGCCGGCTCTCGCCGCGCGCGAGGCACAACATCCAGGAGATCGGGTTCGCGGCGCCGGTGGAAGCCACCGCCACGCTCGACGGCATCATGCTCGACTACGTCGAGCACCTGCTGCACCACCTGCGGCAGCTGGGCGTGGCCCCGCCCCCGGCTGAGCGCGGCGGGCGGTGGTCAGCCGCGCGGCGGCGCGTAGCCCTTCACCGCCCAGGCCCGGGCCGTCAGCGTGAACGGCCCGCCGCCGTTGCCGGCGCCGTCGCCGCCCACCAGCAGGCGGCGGAGACGCTCGCGCAGCGCGTCCCGCGTCTCCGCGGCAAGGCCGGCCACGAACGCACCGGCCGGGCCCTGTCCACCGAGAAACGGGCTCCAGTAGTCGTCGAACGAGGCGAACGGCTGCTGGATCGTCAGCGGCCGCTCCCCCACCGCCAGCATCCCCTGCGACAGCCACAGCGCCGACAGCTCCCCGTGGCGGCACAGCCGCGCGTGCCGCTCGTCGCGGGCGTCGGCAGCGGGATCGACGGCGACCGCTGCGTCCCAGAACGCGCGCAGCATCTCCATGCCATCGCCGTAGTCCCACACCGCCGCCGCGATCAGGCCGCCCGGGCGCGTCACGCGGATCTGCTCGGCGAGCGCCCGGCCCGGATCGCGGACGAAGTTCAGCGCCAGCATCGACACCGCTCGGTCGAAGGTGCCGTCGGCGAAGTCGAGCGCCTGCGCGTCGCCGACGACGAAGCGCGCCCCCCGCCGGCCCCGCTGTCGCGCCGCCGCGACGTAGTCGGGCGCCAGGTCGACACCGGTGACGTGCGCCTGGGGCCGGGCCTCCAGGATGGCTGCGGCGAGGGCGCCGGTGCCCGAGCCGACGTCGAGCACCGACTCACCGTCCTGGACGCCGGCGAAGTCGACGAACAGCGGCGCGAGACGGCGGCTCCAGCGACCCATGAAGGGCTCGTAGGCGTGGCTCTGCGCGAACATCGGCGCTCCCGGGAGACTGCGCGCGGGCCGCGCGCGAAAGGCGCAACTATCGCGCCGGCCGGGCTTGACGTCCAGCGACGTTCACGACTGGCCGCCATAACCGGCGCGCATCGATTTCGGCCTCAGGCCCTTGGACTGAATGCCATTCCGGAATATCTGCTGAACTCCCGGGCAAAATGCGCCGTAGGCATAAGTAGAGGTATTCAGACTTGGTCCCCCGACTCGGTGTTCTGCACTTCACGCTCGCGATGGTCTTCGTTCCGTTCGGCGCTCCCCAGGCCGGAACCGTCCCCGCCCCCGCTCGCTCTGCCGCCACGGCGGCTTCAACCGGCATGGCCGCGACCGCACGGCGCACCATCGGCGCCCTGACTCGCGAAGATCTGCTGCTGTCCGCGCTCCGCCGCGAACTCGCCGGCTTCCGCCGCGGCACGCCGCAGAACTAGCGCGTCCGCGAGGCCGCGCTGTCCCGAATGTCCGACGAGCGCCAGCCGGCGACTCGGGTGTGGTATCCTTCCGGGTCGCCGTCGTAGCGGTGCTCCTCGCAGAGCGCTGACCCGAACGCGGCGGACCCCGAAGCCCTGGGGTCCCCACCCCGAGTGGGCCGGTAGCTCAATTGGCAGAGCAGCAGACTCTTAATCTGTTGGTTGAGGGTTCGACTCCCTCCCGGCTCACCACTTCATCCTCTTCACTATCAAGCGGTTCCGTGGATTCGTCCGATCCGGCTTCGGGTGTCGGATGGGCCCGATGTGGGAATCGTGTGGGAAAAGGGTGCGACTCGGCCGCCTCGAGCAGGTTCAGCGCACGTGCGAGACGGAGCGGCGTCGAGCGGAGATAGCGCGACGTCGTCGTGATGTTCGCGTGGCCGAGGAAGTCGCGGACGTCGTGCAACTCGGCGCGTGATTCGAGCAAGCGGCAGGCGAACTCGCGGCGCAGATCGTGGAAGCGTAGATCCGCGAGTCCCGCCTTGCGGCAGGCCGCCCGCCACGCCCAGCTGATCCACGAGATGCGCTCCCCCACCTCATTGCCGAAGACGTAAGCCTCCGGGCCGTGCGGCCGACCGTCTGGCCCCGTACGGCGCATCTCGAGCATTGCGCGCAAGCGCGTCCCGATCGGCAGCAGCCGCGCCTCGTGTGTCTTGGTCTTGGCCGCCGGCAGCAACAGCGTCCGCGGCTGTCCTGTCGCGTCGACCTGGATCTGCTTCCACTGGAGCGACAGCAGTTCGCCGAGGCGACAGCCCGTCGAGAGGGCTGCAACGACGAGCGCCTGGAGATACGGGCTGGCGTGCGCCAGGAGCCGCGCCTCGTCCTCCGGCGGCAGTCGACGTGTGCGCTCGACCTCGACGCGGCTGTTCAGGCGAATCACGTTCACGCCGTGCCGCTTGAACGGCGTGTCGTCACGGTAGCCCTGCGCGATCGACCAGTTGAAGAAGTGGCGGACGCGCGCCTTGAACCGGTTGAGCGCGACCTGGCCGCCCTTGCTGCTCTTGCTCGCCAGTGCGGCGGCACGCCGGAGCTCACGCGGGATCTCGGACTGCGCGTCCTTCGAACGATTCGCGTTCTCCGCCTCGAGTTGCCCCAGGCGGTCAGCGGCGACGCGCGATGTCGCGATCGCGGCCGTGCGGCCGGCGAACACCGCATCGAGGTCGACGCGCGTGAGCGACACGAACGGCCGGTCCCCCAGCCGGCCCGCGACCGGCGAGGAACCCTGCACGACGGCCGACCGCAGCATGCGGAGGTGAATCTCGAACTGGTCGCAGGCGTGCTGTCGCCGTGTGGGAACACGCGCGTACTGATCGAGGTAGCGCTCCGCCACCATGTCGAGGGTCAGCGTGGGAGCGATGATGGCCGGCTCGAGCTCACGGAGCGAGCCATCCGGATTGAGCTTGGCGGCGCGGATGTCGTCGCGGAGCCGATCGCGGAAGCTCTCGGCTTCCGTCTTCGACATCACGTAGTCGGCCGGCTTCCCCGCCGCCTTGTTCAACGCGAATCGGTACTGAGTCTTCCTGCCGGCCGCGTCTTTGCCGTGACAGAAGGCGAAGTGCCACGGATGCGTGCACTTCGCCCAGGTGCGCGACGGACAGCCACAGCGTTTCGACAGGCCGGCGTTCGTGCGTCGCATGTCGCCTGCCTCAACTATTCGCCGGTGTGCGACTCACGGTGGCCCCGCGTCGCCTCCAGTGGCGTACGCCTCGCCCGCCAGCCACACGTCGATCCACTCGCGCCGGAATCGCAACGACCGGCGCCCACCGACCTTGGCGTAGCGCAGGCGTCCGCGCCGCGCCTCGCGACCGATCGTGGCTTCGGATACCTGTGCGTAGCTCGCTGCCTCACGGCGTGTGAGCCACCGCTCCGAGGAAATGCTCGAGGAATTCATCGCCACCCTCCCGGACCATCACATAACCGCGGATTCCCGGTTCGTCGAAGACCCGGTCAAGGCCGCAGCCTCGCGCAAGCGAGGTCGAGCGAAGCGAGAGCCTTGACCGGGGCGAGACGAGCCGCACAATGGCCGCGGTGATGGTCCGGACGCGCAGGACTCGAAGCCGAGCGCGACGGGCGGCAGGCTCGTCGAGGGCCGTCGCGCACGGACCGCAGGCCGCGTGCGTCTGGTCCCTGAACGCTGCAGGTGGGGTCGAACGGCAACCGTGTCGCCCCGGCGGCGCGCGATACCGGCCGGTCGTCGCGGGCGAGTGTCGCGCCGTACGCCGAGCGGTGCCGACTTCTTCGGAGCGCACACGCAGTTTACGGTGACCTGCGGTGCCTCGCAAACCCTTCCCAGTCAAGCACCTCGCGATCGTCCACCGCTACAGTGGAGTCCCTCGAGTGCCGAACTAGAAGCAGATGCTCGGATTACGCCTCTGGTTCTGGCGTGTCAATGCGGCGTCGATGACACGCCGCGTCCACCTGTAGCCATGGAGTACCACGTTATCTTCGATGTGGCGACAAAGGGATTCCCTTGGTCCGGATGGGCGATCCCATTCTGCGGTTCCCTGATAGGTGTCGTACTCCTCGCAAGGGCGATCCGTGCCAAGCGCAAGATCCCCATTATGACCCTGCTCGTTGCTCTCTGGTTTACCGGGATCTCGATCTTCGCGGTGTGGATGTACCTTCGCGAGCGAACCGCCTTGATCGACGCACTTCACAACGGGCGAGTCCTCGTGGTCGAAGGCCGGGTGCACTCGTTCAAGCCGGGTCGTGCAATGCGAGGCTCCACCATCGAGTGCTTCTCGGTCGACAGCCAACGGTTCTGCTACTCCGAGTACTCACTCGGTCCCGCTTTCAACGACACCGCGGCGTGGGGCGGCCCGATTCGCGACGGCCTTCAGCTTCGCTTGCACCACCGGGACCGCGCCATCGTCAGGCTCGAGGTTCCACGGCATTCCGCCCCGTAGCGAGCGCGCCACGCCCAAAGCGACTCGTCCGATCGCTCCCTGTCGCATCGTGGTCGGAGCGCCTACGATCATCGCTTCACTTCGAGCGCCGCCGTTTGTCGAGCACAACACCGGGGCGTGAGCGACCCCTTGGGAGGACGCTTGCACGCATGCTGGAACACCAGGAGGGGGTCGCTCACGCCCCGTCTCCTGCACCTTCACTGACACCGGCGGGCGCCCCGGGCGGCACAGAGCGCCGCCCTTCGGCGATCGAGCGCCGTCGAGCAAGTCGCTCATCGAACGGCGGTTCCAGGCGTCGCACACCAGGCAGCGCTCGCACAGGCCGTGTCCGCCGTGGGGCCGTACGCACGATAGGCGACGGGGGTTGAGGCTGCCCAGGGCTGGTGGCCCCTATGTGAGCCCCCTCCTCAACCCCCTCGGCGCGCACCAAGCGACCGTCAACCAGAGGAGAGAGATGACGGTACTCCTTAAGGACCAGGCTCTCGATGCGTGCCCGTCCCGCCGCCAGCGCCTCGGCTAACACACGTGACGTCGCGTCGGTCAACGCGGCGTCCCCCTCGCTGAGCCAGCGGGAATAGAGCCGGACGAGTCGCGGCAAACGGAGCACGCCCTCGACGTGGAGGTCCATCTCCACCACGGATTGGATTCGGCTGCACCGCACCTTCAGCCGTTCGAACGAAGTCCGCAGCGTCTCCGCGGTGTGGGGGATCGAGCGGCCGTTCGAGCTCCTCCTCGACGAGCGCCTGGCACTCCTCGCGCACGTCGGCGAGCCGACGCGGGAACACGAGCCGCAGCGTCCAGGTCGGAATGGCGCGCCAGAGCTCGAGGTGACGCCGCAGGAAGCCGCGCAGGGCGTCCCGGCCGTCCTCCGGATGCACGAGGAAGACGAACAGCGTCCGTCCAGCACCATTGAGTCCCCAGGGCCACCGAATCTGAGGGCGTCGGGAGTCGGCACCCTGGTTCGCCGGAGCACAGGGCGGAGAGGTGTGCGTGCTTCTGCGCGTCGCTGGTGAGCCAGTCGACGCCGGCGAGCGACAGGACGGCGTCGAGCCGCATCAGGCGCTCGATGACGCGGGCGGCGGCCACGGGACGCCGGAAGCAGCTGTGCGGATTGCCGATGGCGGCGTAGAGCGCGCGGTGCTGCACGTGGAAGACGTGCGCGCGGTTGTGGACGCAGGCGCACGGCACTGCGTAGCGCCGCCGCACCAGACGGTTGAAGAAGCGGTTCACGCGCTGGCCGTAGGCCGTCCCCACGAACGTCGCGTACTGACGCGGCACGCAGACCCCGCCACTCTGCATGACGAGGACCAGGAACCGCGCCTGGCGTTCCGTGAACCCCAGGGCCTCGACCGCGGCGACCTTCTCCGACAGCGTCATTGGAGCATCTCCTCGGCGAGGCCTCGGCCGGTCGCTCGCCCCCGTCTGCCGCCACCGGCGCGCGAACCAGCGAAGACACGCGCGCTCCCGCCCCGATACTGCGAGAACCCCGACCGGGCAGCCGCGGCGGCGTGCGCCCCGCGGTAGTGCACCGTCGTGACCTCGACGTCTTCGTGGCGCCACCGGCCATCGGCGTCCTCGTACTCGATGCGGACGTCGGGAAAGTGCACCTGGTCGTCGAAGTACGGGAGCTCGTGCTCGCGCGCCCAGGCGGCAATCTCGACCGAATCGCGGTCGGGCCGGCCGTCGCTGTCCGACCGGTCACGATTACGCTCCTGCAGGAACGACTGGTACTCGCGCTTCAGTTCGTAGTCGAGCACCACGCGCGTGAGGCGCGCCTCGCGACCGTCCAGGCGATCTGCGGCCTCGAGGTAGGCGCGGTAGACCTGCGAGTCGTGCTCGACCTCTCGCGGCTTGCGCAACCCGGCGTAGAACGCCTGGCGCTCAGGCTGGGGAACATCGCGACGATGCGCATTCAGGAGCTGGCGCCCTTGGTCCGTGAGGACGACGACGGGCTCGCGGCGGCCATCGAGGGTGACGGTGCGCACCAAGCCGGCTTCGGAGAGATGTCGCAGGTCGCGCCGGCGCGGATCGGCCGGCCGGTCCGCGCGGTCGCGCAGGTCGCTCGCCGACACCACGCGGAAGGCGCCCACGGTCGCCAGCTGCGGCTCTCCGACCCGCGCAGGTCATAGCTGCGCTCGGGCATGTCGACGCGTTCCCGCGCCTCGCCGCGGGGCAGACGGAGCTGTTCGGTGAAGACCTCCCGCGGGTCGATGCGCTGCCGCGGCTCACGCGGGTCGCCGCCGGCCCGGCTGCCGCGGCGCAGGTCGGGCCGTTCGGCGTCGCGGCCGCGCGTGTCGTCCACCCATCGGGGATCGTAGCGGTCGAACATCGCCCCTCCTCACGGTCGAGCTGAACGGTGCTAGCCTGTGATCGCCATGTCACGGCACGACAAGGTTCTGCAGCGCATTCTGCACGGCGGCGCCGATGCCAACATCGACTTCGACGACCTCTGCGCGCTGTTGGGGAGCCTCGGCTTCGTCGAGCGGACACGCGGCAGTCATCACGTATTCGTGCGTCCCGGTGTCGAGGAACTGCTGAATCTGCAGCGCGATGGCAGCCATGCCAAGCCGTATCAGGTTCGCCAGGTCCGAGCCGTCATCGTCAGGTACAATCTGGTTGCAGGAAGCTGACATGTCCCACAAGTACGAGCTGATCGTCTTCTGGAGCCGCGAGGACGACGCGTTCGTGGTCGATGTGCCCGAGTTGCCTGGATGCATGGCACATGGCGCCACCGCTGCCGAGGCCGTCGCCAACGCGCAGGCTGCGATTGATCTGTGGATTGAGGCGGCGCAGGCGTCGAAACGCGACGTACCCGAACCCAAAGGTCGGCGCCTCCTGTATGCGTAGTGCGCCCGCTGGCGACCACTTCGGTGCACTTGTGTCTGTCTACGGCAACGTGATGCCTGTTCCGAGCAGAGCGACGCACCGGCTTTTCGTAGTCGCCGTCCGATGACCACGGTTCGATCGCAATCAATGACGACCTGATTCGCGCGGGGAAGTTCCCCGGCGTCGTCGCGCGAGGCGAGGCGACGCTCCTCTTCTACCCGACCTCGCAGGACACGGCGGACTGGTGCATCGTCCCTTTCCAGGGGAACCGGGTCGCGCGCACGTCTTACTCACCCGGACTGCCTTACCGGCGGCGCGACACGTACCGTGTGTGAACGATGTGGGAATACTTCCGTACGAGGCGTCCCCACGCGCCTGAACGGATCGCAGATAAGGCCGAAGAATCACGATCCTTCCCCGTCTGATCCGCCACGATCGCGGTCTCTTAATCTGTTGGTTGAGGGTTCGACTCCCTCCCGGCTCGCGATCGCCTCGGTTCTGATGCCGACGTCTTCAACTTGCAATCCTGGATTCAAGGCGTGCGGAGAAAGGCTCTCACTTCTCGCAGAACCCTTTCTTGGTGAGAGATAAACAGGTAGTGACTGGCCTCATGGAGCTCAACCACGCGAGCGTCAGCCACGGCCTTCCGAAATCGATCCCGTTGCGCCTTGGCCGCGGGATTCCAGATTTCGAAAATCTTGTCGAGAACCTGCCGCGTCTCTCGATCCCCGGCTTCGTAGCCAGTTGTGTAACGAGGAATCAGCTGTACCGGAGTTCTCGGAACAGCATAGATCGCGAGGGCGGGCGCTCGAATTGACTCGTAATTGGGATGCTCAACCATGTTGGCGACGGCGCTGAGTATTCGATCGGGAGTGGCCGCTCGAAGAAGTCGCCCGTCAGGACGAAACACTCTACTTGCCCGAATCTCCGATTCAGGCATCAGAATCACCGTCCGAGCGACAAAGGCGCGCACTCCTGCCGGTGACGCTAGCTCCGAAGGCGTTGGTTCCGGGGGCGGGGGGAGCTGCGGAAATGTCGCCTCAAGCTGCCGGGCCTCGACCCGATCGTACGCAGCTTCGAGATAGGCCATCTTCCCCAGTTTGTCTGGATCCATTCGAGCAAAGCGCGTCATCTCATCACCAGCTATCGAATGTCCGACCAGGTGAACGCGCTTCACGTTGAGGGCTTCCAGCACGTGCGCGATGTCTTTCACCAACGTCGCGATATCGTAGCCCTGCTCAGGCTGAGCAGAGGCGCCAAATCCGCGGCGGGTGAGCGCGAAGACGTGAAAGTCATCAGTGAGGTGAGGCGCAAAATTGTCGAAGATATGTGCCGTATCACCATGGCCAGTGAGAAGGAGTACCGCTTCCCCCGAACCACCCCAATCGAGCACCTCCACTCTCACGCCGGGCTCAACTTCTACAAAGTGCACGACGTGTGGAGATGGGTCCTTCCACACCTGGAGAGCGCCCCACAGGAGCAAGATGGGGGAAACAGCAGCACTCAAGGACCGCGCAAGCCGTTTTGATGTGGTCATCCGATCGGTCAATCCGATAGCTGCTTTCAGAGAGCCCTGAATGTTGCGCGCTCTGTGGCGGCACCAGTGTGATGCCGTTCGAACGAGACCTCGAGGTTTTTCGGGATAGTCCGTGTCCGGCGGGTTTGGAGAGTCCGCGACGGGCGGGCTCGTGCGCTCGGGCCACCTGTCGGAGCGCCTCAAGCCGTCTGAGCCATTCACCAACTGGTTCCAACTCGCGAATGTTAGGGTCACCAACTTTTCGCTCCGCTCAAGTTGGTAGCGCCGTGAGGTCCGTCAGCGTCAGGGCTCCGGTCCTCCGGACCTCGCCGTCGAGGTCGACTCCCCGCTGAGGGATCGCCTCCGGTTCCCCTACCTATGCCTAAACAGGGTCTTCACCGCCCTGACATCTCGAGTGCGGATTCGCCGGTGCGTTCGTTAAGGCTGGTTGAGGCGCTGCTGCCCGCGCGTCCTCACACCCGGAGGTCTCGATGCGAGCGTTCCTGTCCACCTCCCTCGTTCTCAGCATGCTGATGGGCGTGGCGGCCCAGGCGCCTGTCCAGACCATCAAGGATGGGGTGCTCGACAAGATCGAGCTGCACGTGGCCTCGCTCGAGAAGCCCGGCCAGCTCGTCGTGGTGATCAAGCCCTTCGACTCCAGTGGCGCCGACCTCGGCACGGGCGGGAAGGACGGCAAGGAGACGCGGCAGCAGGAAGCGCAGACGATGCAGAGCGAGGGACCACGTGTGCTGAGCGAGCGCTTCGTGGCGACGCTGCAGGGCGGCCCCTTCAAGGGCGCGCAGGTGTTGAAGGCCGACGAAGCTGTTCCGGACGGCGCCATCGTCGTCGAGGGCCGGTTCGTCACCATGGATCCCGGCTCGCGGGCCAAGCGCTACTTCGCCGGATTCGGCGCCGGCAAGTCGGCGGTTGCGGTCGACCGGCACTGTCAAGGACGCCTCGGGCAAGACGCTCGCGCTCTTCGAGCAGCGGCGCATCGGCGCGATGGGCATGGGCGGCGGCGATTCGCTGGGCAAGCTGATGAGCGATTCACGCAGCATCGGCGAGGACGTCGCCAAGTTCCTGACGACGTGGGCCAAGGGCGAGAACCTCAAGGACTGACCGTCGCGACGACGTTCGCCGCGGGCTCGCCGGCGACGGTCGCCACGGCAGGTCGACGATGGCGCCGGCTTGGGGGAGAATAGCCCGTCTCCTGCCCCTGCCCTCCATGACACGCCTGCTGCTCGCCGCCCTGCTTCTGCTGCTCACGACGGGGTCCGCGGCGCGCAGCACCGCGCCGCCCAACATCATCGTCGTGCTCATCGATGACATGGGCTGGGGCGATTTCTCGGTGTTCGGCAACCGGGACGCTCGAACGCCCCACATCGATCGCCTGGCCGCGGAGGGCCGGCGCTTCGAATCGTTCTACGTGAACGCGCCGATCTGCTCGCCGTCGCGGGCGGCGATCCTCACCGGTCAGTATCCGCAGCGCTGGCGGATCGGCTCGTACCTGGGCAACCGGAGGCTGAACGAGGCGCGCGGGATCGCCCAGTGGCTCGATCCCGCGGCGCCGACGCTGCCGCGCGCGCTGCAGCGCGCCGGCTACGCGACCGGCCACTTCGGCAAGTGGCACCTCGGCGGCCAGCGCGACGTCGGCGACGCGCCGTCGATCGCCGCCTACGGGTTCGACGCCTCGCTGACCAATTTCGAGGGGCTCGGCCCCCGCGTGCTGCCGCTGCTCGATCCCTTCGACGGCACGGCGCCGCAACGCTACGCGCTGGGCTCCGACAAGCTGGGCGGCGACATCACGTGGCACGACCGCTCGCAGGTCACCAGCCGCTTCGTCGTCGGGCGCGATGGCGTTCATCACGCGCGCGGAGGCGGCCGGACGGCCGTTCTACCTGAATCTCTGGCCGGACGACGTGCACTCGCCCTTCTTCCCGCCGCGCGACCGCCGCGGCGACGGCAGCAAGCGCGCGCTGTATCTCGGCGTGCTCGAGGCGATGGACGAGCAGCTCGGCGTGCTCTTCGACCACGTGCGTGCCAGCGAACGGCTGCGGAACAACACGTTGATCCTCGTGATGTCCGACAACGGACCGGAGCCGGGCGCGGGCACGGCCGGACCCTTCCGGGGAACCAAGGGGATGCTCTACGAGGGCGGTATCCGATCGCCGCTGATCGTCTGGGGACCGGGCATGATGCGGCGGCCGGCGATCGGCTCGGTGGATCGGCAGTCGGTCATCGCGGCGATGGATCTGGCGCCGTCGCTGCTGCAGCTCGCCGGAGCCGCGCCGGGACCGGGCGCCGGGCTGGACGGCGTGCCGATGCAGGACGTGCTGCTCGGCAAGGCGCGCGAGCGCCGGGCCACGCCGATCTTCTTCCGCCGCCCGCCCGATCGCGACCGCATCGACGGGCACGACGATCTGCCCGACCTGGCGGTGCGCGACGGGCGGTGGAAGCTGCTCTGCGAGTACGACGGCTCCGAGCCGCAGCTCTACGACCTGAGCGACGATCCCGACGAAGGCACCGACGTCGCCGCGCGCCACCCCGCGCGGGTCCGAGCGTTGACCAAGGCCCTGCTCGCCTGGCATCGATCGATGCCGGCGGATGCCGGGGCGACCTACACGGCAGCCCCATGACGCGCCTCCCCTTCCTGCTCGTCGCGGTCTGTCTGGCCGGCGTCCTCGCCGCCGACGGGCCCACCGGCGCCGCCTCGCCGCCGAACATCGTCGTCTTCCTGACCGACGATCAGGATCAGCTCGACTCGAGCGTCTACGGCGATCGCCGGATCCGCACGCCGCACATGGAGCGGCTGGCGCGCGCCGGCATGACCTTCACCCAGGCCTTCGCCGCCTCGCCGACCTGTGCGCCGAGCCGCGCGGCGCTGCTGACCGGGCTGATGCCGGCGCGCAACGGCGCCGAGGACAACCACGCCCTGGCCCGCGCCGCCGTCCGGAAGCTGCCCACCTACTTCGAAGCGCTGGGCTACGAGGTCGTGGCCTTCGGCAAGGTCGCCCACTACAAGCACGCGCGCGACTACGGCTTCCAGCACGCCGAGTTCGACACGTTCATGGATCACCGCGGGATGGAGGCGGCGACAGCCTTCCTGGCCGCTCGCGACGCGAAGGGAGCGAAGCCGCTGCTCCTCTTCGTCGGCACGCAGTGGCCGCACCGCCCCTGGCCGGAGACACCCGGCGCCCACGATCCCGCGAGGGTGGACATCCCGCCCACCTCGTCGACACGCCGGTCACGCGGGCCTTCCGCGCCCGCTACTACCACGCGGTGACCAAGGCCGACGACTACCTGGGTGCGATCTACGACGCCGCGCGCACCCATCTCGGCGAGCGCACGCTCTTCCTGATGTCGAGCGATCACGGCGCGCAGTGGCCGCTCGGCAAGTGGAACCTCTACGACGCGGGCATCCGTGTGCCGCTGATCGTCGCCTGGCCCGGGGTGGTGAAGCCGGGCACGCGCACGGACGCGATGGTGAGCTGGGTCGATCTCCTGCCGACCCTCGTCGAGGCGGCCGGCGGCACGCCGCCGCCGACGGGGACCGGCGCCGGCCGGATCGACGGCCGCTCGTTCCTGGACGTTCTCCGCGGGAAGCGCGCCGCCCATCGCGATCGCATTTTCGCCACGCATACCGGCGACCGCGCGATGAACGTCTATCCGATCCGCGCGGTGCGGACGCCGGGCTGGAAGTACATCCGCAACCTCCATCCCGAGTTCCAGCACACCACCCATATCGATCGCGCCAAGGAGGAGGACGAGGTCGGCTACTTCCGATCATGGGAGCGGGCCGCGGCGGCCGGCGACGCGCATGCGGCCGCGGTCCTTCGACGCTATCGCCAGCGCCCGGCCGACGAGCTCTACGATCTGGCGCGCGACCCCTTCGAACAGCGCAATCTGGCCGGCGATCCGACCCAGGCATCGCGCCTCGCGGCGATGCGCGCCGACCTCGACGCGTGGATGCGTGAGCAGGGCGACACGCAGCCCGTCTTCCATCCGCCGGTGCTGCTGGATCCGCCGGCCGAACGAAAGTGACCTCGTGAGACTCGTCGCCCTCGAAACGCTGCGCCCGGCGGTTCAGCCCAACGTCACCCTGCTGCGCCTGCGGACCGACACCGGCCTGGTCGGCATCGGCGAGGCGTTCTTCGCCGCCGGCGCCGTCGAGGCCTACCTGCACGATCACGTGGCGCCGGTCCTCCTCGGCTGGGACGATCCGACGCCGGAAGCCGCGGCGGCGCGGCTCGCGCCCTACGTGGGCTTCCAGGGTGGCGGCGTCGAGACGCGATCGCTCGGCGCCGTCGATCTCGCGCTGTGGGATCTGCTGGGACGACGCGCCGGCCTGCCCGTCGTCGATCTGCTGGGCGGCGCCGTCCGCGAGTCGATCCCGATCTACAACACCTGCGCCGGCTCGGGCTACGTCGGCAGCAGCTCGCGGCAGGAGTCCGGCAACTGGGGCCTCGATCGGGCGACGGCCTTCGAGGATCTCGACGCCTTCCTGCACCGCCCGGCCGAGCTCGCCAAGGCGCTCCACGCCGAAGGGATCCCGGGCATGAAGGTGTGGCCCTTCGACATCGGCGCCGAGAAGACCGGCGGCACCGACATCCTGCGCGGAGGACCTCGATCGCGGGCTCGCGGTGGCCCGGGCGATCCGCGAGGCGGTGCCGTCGATGCAGCTGATGATCGAGCTGCACGGGCTCTGGAACCTCAAGACCGCCGTCAGGATCTGCCGGGCCCTCGAACCGCTCGAACCGTTCTGGGTCGAGGATCCGATCCGGCCCGACGCCGTCGAGGCCATCGCCCGTCTCAAGCAGGAGACGTCGTGTCCGCTCGCCATGGGCGAGACCGTCGTCGGACGGCGTGGCTTCCTGCCGCTGCTGCAGCAGCGGGCGGTGGACGTGATCACCGCCGACGTGCAGTGGACCGGCGGTCTCACCGAGGCACGCAAGATCGCCAGCCTCGCCGACGCGTTCGGCGTACCAGTAGCGCCGCACGACTGCACCGGACCGGTGACCTTCGCCGCCTGCGCCCACCTGGTCATGAGCCAGCCGAACGGCCTCGTCCAGGAAACCGTGCGCGCGTTCCTGCGCACGTGGTACGCCGACCTGGTCGACGGGCTGCCGGTGATCAGCGACGGCCGGCTGCGGCTGTCGCGGGAGCCCGGCCTCGGCGTCCGGCTGAAGGACGACCTGCCGGTCAGCCGGATCACGTCCCGAGCTGCTGCCGGATCATGAGCACGGACAGCCAGCCGAAGAAGGCGGAGGCGCCGACCAGGACGGCGATCCGCCAGCGCGTCGGCGCGATCGGCGCCGGCAGCGTCGTCGTGTTGAGCACCGCCAGCAGGATGGCGTAGACGCACATCATCACGCCGCCGGTGCAGGCGGAGATGACCAGCAGCGCCAGCGGCTGGCGCACCCCGAAGAACACGATCGTGGCGCTGGTCCCGACGAGGGCCCAGACGACCAGGCTGTAGACGCCGCTCTCGGAGAGCGCGCGGTCACGCAGGTAGGTGCCCTTGACGACGTCGGCGGCGAGCCGCGCCGAGTAGTCGACGATGCCGACCGTCGCGGCGAACAGCGAGTAGGCGCCGATCAGCCAGAACAGCGACCCGAACCAGCCACCGGCGGCGCCCGCCAGCGCCTCGCCTTCGAGGCGCAGGAAGTCGATGCCGTTCGGCAGGCCGGGACGTCCGAACAGCGTCGCGTGGGCGAGCACCGACGTCAGCACGATGGTCACCGCGGTCACCAGCGCGAACGCCAGCGCCTGCTCGAGGCCGGCGAAGCGCCACCAGCGCCGCCAGCGGGCCAGGTTCGCCTCGGTCACCGGGAACACGACGGCGCGCGCCGACGCGGTCGCGGTGGGCTCGCCCGTCACCGGGCTGACGAGGCGCGGCAGGTGCGCGCCCATGCCGAAGCCCTTGTCGCGAATCCAGTTGCTCTGGCACAGGTTCTGGCCGCCGCCGGCGCCGGCGAAGGCGATGGCGCCGAGCAGGAGCGCGACGTCGAGATCGGGAAGGCGGCCGGCGTGCGTGACGGCGGAGCCGAGCGCCGCCCAGCTCCCGGCCCCGACCGCGAGGCGCAGCGCCAGCAGGAAGAAGCCGCCGATGACGATCAGCTTGACGATGACGAGGCGTTCGAGCGCCGTGTAGACGACCGGCGCGAGCGTCAGGATGGCGCCTGTCGCCGCCAGCATCACCACGGTGATCGTCGCCACGTCGCCGCCGGTGACGTAGGTCAGGAGCGTCGCCGACGACGTCGCCCAGCCGGGCCAGGCGTTGGCGAACAGGACCAGCCCGACGAACACCAGCCCCCACGGCCGCCAGAGCCGGCTGAACCCGGTGAGCGCCGTTTCGCCGGTGGCGAGCGTGTAGCGCTCGATCTCCAGGTTGAGGAACCACTGCAGGACGACACCGAGCACCATGCCCCAGAGGAAGACCAGGCCGACCTGCGAGGCGATGAACGGCCACAGCACGAACTCGCCCGACGCGAGGCCGACGCCGGAGGCGACGAGACCGGGACCGATGAGTCGCCAGGTCCGGTCGGGCGGCGGCGGCAGGTCGCGGACCTCGGGCGCGGGATGGTGCGTCGTCGGAAGGCGGAACCCCGGGAGTGGCGTCATCGCGTCAGCGATAGAACGGCTGCCAGTCCAGCCACCGCGGCCCGTAGCGCGGCGCCGGCTGCCCCGCCTCGAGCGCGCCGAGGTCGGGAGCGCGCCCGGCGAAGCCGTCGTTGACGGTCGGGATCACGGCGCCGGCGTCCACGGCGCTGCCGGCCGGCTTCAGCCGGAAGTTGAGGTCCATGGCGTGGTAGACGGCGTGGCGCTGCCGCGGATCCGGCGGGCGCATCCGCTCGAAGACGTCGAAGTCCACTTCGATGCCGTGCGTCTTCGTGCCGGTCGCGGCGCGGACCTCGGCGAGCGTCCGGAAGCTGCGCCACTGCTCCGCCTTCGGCTCGTAGGCGGTCGCGCCGGCGGCGGGCGCGAGGAAGGCGTACTGCGCGGCGACGCCGGCGTTCGGCCGGTAGCCGTTGTAGTCCGAGCTGTAGGCCGGCGTGGCGTTGGCCCAGGCCATGATCGCCGCGGTCGGGCGTGTCGCGGCCGAGGAACAGGTTGTTGCGGAAGTGCACGTTGGACGACGGATCGCGGGCCGATCTGCTCGCCGATGAGCGTGTTGTGGTAGACGAAGAGCCCGGCCGGCTTGGCCGAGAACTTGAAGGCGACGCCGCTCGGCACGTGATAGAGCGATGTTGCGGATGAAGTAGACCGGGCCGCCGAACACCGGCTGCGCGCTGTAGCCGCCGTGCGCGGCGTTGACGCCGCGGTTGTTGAAGACGCGGACGTTGTGCACGCCGCCGTCGGTCTCGACGAAGTCGTCGCTCAACATGTGGATGTCGTTGCCGTAGATGTCGATCGACGAGGCGCGCCGCTCGGGGTCGCGCTCCGGCGTCCCGTAGGTCGAGATGCCGATGCCGTCGTGGAAGTAGGCGATGGCGTTGTGGGCGATGACGTGGCCGGGCCCGTAGACCTTGATGGCGTAGTAGCTGGTGAGCAGGTGCGAGCCGTACGGCCCGGCGCTGGCCCACAGCGGACCGGTCCAGCCGACCAGGCGGAAGCGGTCGTCGCGGCCGAGGAACAGGTTGTCGGCGATGTAGAAGTCGCTCGAGCCGGCGTACTCGGTCCAGACGCCGAAGCCGACGTTCTCGAACCGGCAGTTCTTGACCGTCAGCGCCACGGCACCGATCACCTCCTTCTGGCCGGCGAAGATGCCGACGTCGGTGTTGCGGATGGTCAGGCCGTCGAAGATGTGATGGCGCGTGCCCATCACGTCGAACAGCACGTGGTTGCCGGCGCCGTCGAAGACCACCTCGCCGTCGCCGGCGGCCTTGATCGTGATCGGCTTCTCGGCGGTGCCCTTGAGCGTCAGGCCGAACGTCCCGTCGAACGGCGTCATCTGCGGATCGACGTAGTTCAGCCGCTCGGGCCGGTAGAGTCCGGCGTGCACGAGGATGGTGTCGCCGGGCTGCGCCGGCCGCTCCCACACGACGCTCCAGTCGCCGAGCCCGGCGCCGTAGTAGGCCTGCAGCAGGCTGGTGAAGCTGGGCTCCTCTTTCGGCCCCTGGTGGTCGGGCGGATAGACGTGGAGCGTGCGGCCGCCCGTGAAGGGTTGCGGCTCGACGCGCGTCCGGGCGCGCACGGTCACGGTCCGCTCGCCGGCGACGCCGTCGGGATCGGTCAGGACGAAGCGGCACTCGTACTCCGTGCCGGGCTGGAGCCTGAGGATGCTGCCGGCGAAGCCGTCCGGCACGGTGTAGTCGAGATGCTCGCGCCGCCGGTAGACGTGTTCGCCGCCGATCCGCACCAGCGGCAGCGCGGGGCGCCAGGCGGGGTCGCCGACCGCGCGGAACGACACGTCGACGGTGGCGTTGCGATTGGCGTCGCCGTCGATGGCCCACTCGAAGCCGAGGTTGAGCAGCGTCGGGATGCTCGACGACGAACACGGCCGGCCGACGTCGCGATCCGGTGGAGCCTGCGCCGGCGCCGTGCCGGCGAGCGCGAGCCAGATCGTCGAGACGGCGAGGAAGAAGCGTGGCGTCATGGGTCGGGGCACCTGGAAGCCTGGCGTGGTGGGGACCATGATAGGCCGCTCGGACGCGATGGCGCGGTATAGACTGCGCCCGGCGCCCCGCCATGCGATGGCTCACCGCCTGCCTCGTTGCCGCACCTCCGCCCAAGGCCGGCGCTGACGCGAGGGTGACGGTGTCAGGCCGCGATGTGTTGGGTCACGCCCTACTTCTCGACAAAGACGGCCAGGGCCACGCCGTTCCACGTCGCGCCTTGTGGACTGCCGCTGGCCTCCCCGCCGAGCGCCATCACGCCGACCAGGCCAGGATCGAGGTGAAACCGCTGGACGAGATGCTCGCGAACCAGGGCGGCGCGGGCCCGAGCCTGGATGTAGCCGACCGCCGGTGAGCTGGCGTCCGAGTAGCCCTCGACGATCACCACGCTGTCCGCGAGCCGGCTCAGACTGGGGGCCAGCGCCGCATCGAGCTGGGTTTTCCCGCCGTCGGTCAACTGCTCGGCGCCGTCCTTCCCTGTGGCTGCGAACAGCGCGTCGTGGCGGAGCCAGACATGCGACGCACGACGGTTCTCGCCCATCAGCTCGCCCGCTCGGGTCCTCCTCCGGCGAGATGTCATCGAGGCTGAAGTAGCCGCGACGCTTGAAGAACCCTCGAAAGAAGAAGCCGCGCTTCAGTGCCTCCATGTTCTCGGAGAGGCCGGCCATCGCGGTGCGAGCCTCCTCGAGGGTTTCGCCGAGCCGTGCCGTCACGCCAGTGACCTGCCCGCCCTCGGCATTCAGCCCTTCGAGCGCCTGCCTCGCCTGCTGCACCGCCTTCTGCGCATCGGCGGCGATGGTCTCGGCGGTCTTCGCGATGGTGGTCGCCCGGCGATACAGCTCGTCGTCCTTGAGGAGCTTGCCGAAGGTTCCCTCGCCCTTGCGCAGCCCCTCGGCGATCGTGGCGGCGTCCGACGTGGATCCGCGCACTCGCCGATGCCAATGTCTTCACGTCGTCGCTGACGGCGACGATCAGGGCATTGGCGCTCCCCACTGTCGTGTCGACCGAGGTCAAGGTCTTCTCGATACCCACGCCGAGGGTATCGATGGTCGCGTTGACCTTGCCGATCGTCCCACTCACCTGCTCGAACATGTCGGCCAGCAGGAAGGGCTCGCGGCTCGGGATGGTCGACCCGGCGGGCGCTCGGGGCGCGGCCGCCGTTCCCATGCTGACTGCCAGGAACGACCCGCCGACGAGCCCTTCCGTCTGGATCGCCGCGACGGAATCCGTGCGCACGAGCTGATGCAGATCTTCCGTGATCTCGAGGCGGGCGCGGAACTTTCCGCTGGGTCGGCGGGCACCTCGATATCGGTGACCGAGCCGGCCGGTGCGCCTGAGACGCGCACGATCGCGCCAGGCTGCAGGCCGGTGATGGTCCGGAACTCCGTATAGAGAACGACTTTCCGGGCGAAGGCGAGCTGCCGTTCGCCAATCATGAACAGGGCGATCGCGAACAGGGCCAGCCCCACGATCACGAAGACGCCGACGCCTGCCAGCCGGGCTGGAGTAGCCATCAGCCGCCTCCTTCCGAGCGCATGAAGGCCTGGACGAGCGGATCGCCGCTGGCGTCGAGGTCCTGCGCCGTCCCGCGCGCGACGATCCGCCCTTCGTGGAGCAACGCGAAGTCATCGCCGAGCAGCGCGCGCGCTCGGAATGTTGTGGGTGACGACCACGAGCGTGGTGCCGCTTCGCTTCCGCTCGATCAGCAACTCGATCGATCTCCCGGGTCGTGATCGGATCGAGGCCGCGCTCGGCTCGTCGACGAGCAGGATCGCCGGGTCGAGCACCATCGCCCGGGCCAGTCCGGCGCGCTTGCGCATCCCGCCGGACAGGTCGGCCGGCATCTTGTCGAACGTCGTGCTCCAGGCCTACGGCAGCAAGCCCTGCTTGGCCCGCTCCCGAATCTCGGGCTCCGGCAGCTTCGTGTGCCGCCGCAGCGGAACGCCACGTTGTCGCCCACAGTCAACGAATCGAACAGCGCACCCGCCTGGAAGAGGAAGCCCATTCGCCGCCGCACATCGGCCAGCGCACGACCGTCGAGAGCCGTGATGTCCTGCCCTTCGACGAACACCCGGCCGGCATCCGGCTGCACGAGCCCGATGATGTGTCGGAGCGTGACGCTCTTGCCCGTTCCGCTGCGGCCCAGAATGCAGAACGCGCGCGCCTTCGGCACGGCGAAGGACACGTCATCCAGCACCGCGCGGCGCCGAACCGCTTCGAGACGTGTTCCAGGCGAACCGCGGCATCGACGCCGGCGCTCGTCCGCTGCTGGAGCGGAGTCAGGCTCATGGCCGCGGGCGATGGTGGTCGGTGCGCCGCTCATCCGCGCGCCGGGGGATAGAAGAAGAAGATGAGCCTGACGAGGAGGACGTTGCTCAGGATCAGGAGAATCGACGCCATCACGACGCTGCGCGTCGAGGCGTTGCCGACGCCCTCGGTCCCCCCACGCGTCGTGAATCCCAGGTAGCTGCCCACGATGGCAATCACGAAGCCGAAGACGATCGTCTTCAACGTCGCGGGAATGAGATCGGAGAATCCGATGTACATGAAGGAGCGCTCGAAGTACAGCTGCCAGGGCATGCCCGACAGGGCGGTTTCCGACACGTAGCCGCCGATCACGCCGGAGAAGTTCATCATGGTGGTGAGGACTGGCATGGCCACCATGCAGGCCAGGACCCGCGTCACGACCAGGTACTGAACGCGTCGACCGCACTGGCCTCGAGCGCGTCGATCTGCTCGGTCACCCGCATGGCGCCGATCTCCGCGCCGATACCGGCCCGACGCGGCCGGCCACGAGCAGTCCGGCCGTCAGCGGCCCGGTCTCGCGAATCAGCGCGATGGCGAGTCCGGCCGGAATCATGGCCTCGGCGCCAAAGCGCTCGAGCGAGGCGCGGGTGTGCATCGAGAGGACCACGCCAATGGCGAAACCGGCGGTCACTATCAGTGGCATGGAGCGAAGACCGAACTGGTAGATGTGGCGCAGCACCTCGGCGGCGTCATACGGTGGGCGGAACGCCTCCACCACCGCGCGGCCGGCGAAGATGGCAAGCTCGCCAGCCGTCGCGAGGGAGCGGAGCACGACATCACCGACGCGATCGACGATCAGGGGGGCTTCCGCCTTCGCTCCGTCCAGCACGGCGTCTTCTCCAGTGCAGCGCCAGACCGCGACGCGCCGATCCGCTCAGCACAAACCGATCCGCCCGCCGAGCCGGTTCGTCTCCCGCCGCAACGTTCCGGTAAGTAACTCTGCGCGCACGCGTTAGACGCGGGGACGGCGGCACTGAGGTCAGATGCTCGCCCAATCTCATCCGGCGCAGTGGGCAGGAGCCGCCCCAGATCAGCTCATGGAAGGCCGTGAGATTCGAGGTCACGGAGGACATCGTTCCTCGTTCGTCAATCAGAACAGCAGCTCGAAGCCCTTCTGTAGAACTGGTGTGACGGCTGCCGTTCGAGCCTGCCGCGCCGTCTCGCACGCCACTCGCCGAGCACGAGGTTTGGCCCGGACTGCGAATCGACAGCCTGACGGAGATGGCCTCACCGATGAAGGAGACGCGTCGCCGAGAATGCAGACGGTGACACATCCTCGACCTCGCGCGACTCGTCGGAGATGGCGGCGGCGTCGACGCTCGACCGCTATGGCGGACCAATGTGTTGAAGATATAAGTAATAGGCGCGGACGATAACCTGAGTGCGCAGATGGACGGTCGGCTTCCTCGGCCAGTGGCGCCGCAGGACGGGAGTGCACGGGCGGCGATAGACTGTCTTCGACGGACAGGAGATGCATGATGGCGAAGAAGAAGGCCGAGAACGAGTCGACCCTCGCGGACCAGGTCGCGGAATACGTCGGCAAGTCGCTCGGCGACCTGCTGAATCGACGGGACACGCTCCTCAAGGAGGTGCAGTCCATCGACTCGCAGGTGGCGGCCGTGTCCAAGCGGGTGACGAAGCAGCTCGGCCGGTGGGTGCCGTACGGTGCGCCGCAGGAAGGCCCGGCGGAGAAGGCCGCCAAGGCGGGCAAGACGGGCAGCAAGAGAGTCGCGCCGGAAGTTCACCGCCGAGCAGCGCGCCGAGGTCGCCGAACGCATGAAGAAGTACTGGGCCAAGAGGCGGAAGGCCGAGGCCAAGGACTAGCAGCCCGTGGTGAAAGTCCCGCTGCATTCGACGGGCGATGCATCCCGCCGCTCGGCGTTGCTCGTCGGTCGAATATTCCCGATATTCTCCGTCCTCGCGCCTGGATCGGCGGGCGCCTCGCCCGTCTCGGTGCGACGCGGCACTTCCACCACGGGCTGCTAGGGGCTCACCCGGCGCCCGTACCCGGCGCGGCTTTGACGCGCGCCCGCGCGGCGGCCTATGCTCTGGTCTTCACCATGCCCAGGATGGTTCGGGCCGGCGTCGTCCTCGGTGCTGCGGCTTTCGTCGCGGGATGGGCGTTCCGTGCCGCGTTTCCGAAGGTGACCTGCCCCGAGCTGCGGGAGCGGCTCCTGGCGCCGGATGGGCGGCGGCCTCAAGGAGTGCCGCGACTGCAGCTACAAGTTCTTCATGACGCTGCCGGCCCCCAAGGAACCACGCAGCTAGCGTCGGTTCGACCTGCCTGCCAACCGTTACAGGACCGGCTGGGACGGGTCGCGGCGGACCCACTTGTAGGCGGCGATGGAGTTCTTCCAGAAGTACTTCTCGGCCGCGGCGCGGCTCCGGCCGGCGAAGTAGGCGGTCGCCATCGCGAAGACCTGGTCGATCGGGGCGACGCCGTCGCTGTTCGGCCAGTCGCTGCCGAAGACCACGCGGTCCTCGCCGAAGACCTCCATCAGCCGATCGAGCCAGGCCTTGTAGCTGCCGAGGTCGGTGGACACCTGTCCCTTGACGTCGTGGATGATCGCCGACAGCTTGACGAACACCTGCGGGCGCGCGCCGAGCTCGCGCAACGCGGTGTCGAGGGCGGCGCGATCGGCGGCCGTGTCCGGCATCGGCAGCGCCGGCAGATGATCGAGGACCACGCGCAGCGTCGGCACCCGGTCCGTCGCCCGGACGATCGCCGTCAGCAGGGAAAGACGCGGGTTGGCCGTGTCCATCACCAGGTCGGCGTCGGCGAGACGCCGCAGGCCGGCGATGAAGGCCGGTGATTCCACCTGCGCGGTGATGTCGCGGCCCCACAGGTTGCCGCAGCGGATGCCTCGGAACAGCCGGTTCTTCCGGTAGCGATCCAGGTACTCGGGGAACTCCGGCTTCTCCGGTTCGAGGTTGCCGACGACGCCGACGATGATCGGGTCACGTTCGGCGACCTCGAGCACCCAGAGGTTGTCCTCGATCCAGGGGCTGGCCTCGACCTTCACGGCGCCGACGGCTCCGAGCGGCCCAGCGAGCGCGCGATACCGCGCGGGCAGCGCCGCGACCGGCGGATTCGGCGACCTGGGCCCGGTGTAGGGCGCGCCCTGCGGGCGATGCGGATCGAACAGGTGGATGTGCGTATCGATGATCGGGATCGGCCCCGCCGGCGCGGCGAGGCCGGGCCCGACGGCGGACGCGGCCAGGCTGGCGAGGAACGTCCGCCGTTCGATGTCGGGCATGGCGGAATTCTAGTCCGCCGGTCGTCCCCTCACTGCGGCGTGATCTCCACGAAGCAGATCTTGTTGTTGCTGGCGCCGGCGCCGCTGCGGATCGTCAGCCGCCCGTCGGTGACCGTCACGGTCGCCGTGCCCTCGATCCAGCGCGTCGAGCGTCGTCGGGGTGCCGTTCACGGTCAGCACGCCTTCGGCGGTGGTCCGGAACACGCTGTCGAAGTTGGTCGCGTCGCCGGCGACGATGCGGACCCGGTAGGTGCCGTTCACCAGGGCGATCTCCCAGATCGCGTCGGGGTTGGCCGGCTTCTGCAGGTGCGTCAGCGTGTCGTAGCGCTGATCCGGCGAGTTCGCGGCGTCGCGATCCCGCGCCTGGGCCGCGTTGTCGAGCGTCCAGCCGTAGGACTGGCCGTTGCCGCGGTTGCCGTAGACGAGCCCGCCGTCGGCCAGATAGCCGGCCGGCACCGGCGACGCCGCCGGCTGGAAGTTGATCAGGATCGACGTCGCCGGCGGGGTCGCCGAGGGATAGAGCCGCGTCGCCGGCACCACCGCCTTCGGCGTCGACGGGCTGCTCCACAGCAGCCGCGCGACCGCCGACCCGCCGTTCTCGTAGAACTCCATCCGGATGTCGTAGCGCTGCCCGGCCGTCAGCGCGATGGTGCCGCTGTTCTCGGTCAGGCGCGTGGTCGGTCCAGTTGTTCACGACGAGGACGTTGTTCACCCACAGGCGGACGCCGTCGTCGCTCTGCGTGAAGAACGTGTAGGTCTCGGAGAACTGCGGCTGCACCTGGCCGGTCCAGCGGGCGCTGAACGTGTCGACGGCAATCGACGCGGCCGGCGAGCCCGACGCCCAGTCGAAGTTCACGGTCGGATCGGTCCGCACCAGGGTGGTGCCGGTGAAGTCGGCGTTGTTGTAGTACGTCGCCGCGAGGCCGGTGCCGGTGCCGCCCGGTCACGACGCGATACGTCGCCGTGTAGGTGGTGTTCGCGGCCGGCGTCGACACGTTGTGCGACGCGGCGCCGCCGTCCGACCACGAGACGAACTCGTAGGTGGTCGCGCCCGACGGTCTGCGGCGTCGGCGCGGCGATGGTCCGGACGATCCCGACGACGGCGGTGAACGTCGTCGGCGTCGCTGACCGGCTGTCCGTCGAGACGGAGCGGCAGCGCCGCGGGATTCGTCGCCAGCGTGACCTGCACCGTCCGCGGCAGGACGTCGCGCTGGGTCGTGTGGGTGGCGCCGGCCGCATCGCGCACGGTCAGGTAGATGCGATACCAGACGTTGGCGGCGGTCTCGCCCGTCGTCGGGATGGTGAACGAGCCGCTGGTCGCGCCCGACGTCGGGGCGATGAACGGATGCGAGTGCGTGTCGTGGTGGAAGTCCACCTGCCACGTGAAGGCGCTGGCCGGCAGCGTGCCCGACTCCGGATCGGTGCCCGTGCCGGAATAGGTGATGACCGTGCCGCCGGCGTAGAGCGTCCCCGCGGCCGGCTGCACGATGGTCGCCGTCGGCGCCTGGTTCGCCGCTCACGGTCAGCACCGCCTCGGCGCTGGTCACGCTGCCGGCGCCGTTGGTGACGACCACGCGGAACCGCGCGCCGTTGTCGGCCTGGGCGACCGACGCGATCGTGTAGCTCTGCGGCGGTGGCGCCGGCGATGTTGGCGCCGTTGCGCTGCCACTGATAGCTCAGCGGTGCCGTGCCGGACGCGCGTCACGCTGAAGGTGACCGAGGCGCCGGCCGCGACGGTCCGGCTGGCCGGCTGCGTCGCGATGGTCGGGGCGCCGCCGCCGAAGTCGACGCGCAGCACGACGCCGGTGTTCGCACCCGGATCCGCGCGCCAGGTAGTAGAGACAGCCGTCGTCGCTGACCTTCAGGTCGACCGGCGAGGCGATGCCGGTGGCGAAGTTGGTGACGGCGTTGCCGGCGTTGGGATCGAGCCGGCGGATCCAGCCGCCGCAGAAGTCGGCGAAGAAGTAGTCGCCGGCGTAGTCGCCCGGGAAGCGCGCGTTGAGCGGCGAGTAGAAGGCGCCGCCGGTGATGGCGCAGTCACTGCTCGCCGGCGTGCGAATACGCGTAGCGCGGCGTCACGAAGCGCGGGTCGCTGGTCGTGGCCCTCGGTGGCCGGCCAGCCGTAGTTGGCGCCGGCGCAGGCCGTCGTTGATCTCCTCCCAGGTGTTCTGGCCGACGTCGTTGATGAACATCTCCGGCGCCGTTCGGGTTGAACGCGAACGTGAACGGGTTGCGCAGGCCGAGCGCCCAGATGGCGCGGTTGCGGCCGGTCGTCGTGGCGAAGAACGGGTTGTCGGTCGGGATGGTGCCGTCGGCGTTGAGGCGGAGCATCTTGCCGAGCAGGTTGGTCGAGCGCCTGCGCGTTGGCGGTGTTGGCGTTCTCGCCGACCGCGACGTACAGCTTGCCGTCGGGGCCGAAGGCGAGCGCGCCGCCGTTGTGGTTGGTGGCCCCGCTCAGGTTGTCGAGATCGAGGAGCACGACCTCGCTGCCGGCCTGCGGCGACGTCGCCGTTGGCGGTGAAGCGGCTGATGCGGTTGTGAACAGTCGGGGTCGTGGCCGTGTAATAGACGTAGACGTACTGGTTCGCTGGAAGGCCGGATCGAAGGCGACGCCGAGCAGGCCGCGCTCGCCCGACGGCGTTCACGGTCAGCGTCACGAACGGCGTCGGCAGCAGCGCGCCGTTCTTGATCACGCGCAGCCGTCCGCCCTGCTCGCACACGAACAGGCGCCCGTCCGGCGCGAACGCCATCGCGGTCGGACTGGCCAGGCCGCTGGCCACCTGCGTCTCCGTGAAGCCTGTCGGCAGCGTCGCCGCCGCCGCCGGCGTGCGCGCGGCGAGGCCGAGCGCGGCGGCAGCGCCCAGGACGAACGTGAGCAGACGCGAGCGGCGAACGTCCATGTCGATTCCTCGATTCAGCGGGGCGTGGGGCGGGGAGCCGCGAGCGGCCAGTCGGCTGCAAGAATCACGCCTCGCGAGGCACGACCCGGTGCAAGATGGCGCGTGGAAGCGTCGACGACGAAACGGAAGTCGCCCCGCACGTCGTTGCTCAAGCTGGAGACTCTATGCCGATGACCACGCGCCGCTTCCCCGCTCTCGCTGCCCTGGCGTTCCTGTCCGCCGTGCCCGGCCACGCCGCCGCCCAGACGCCTCCCCGCCGCGCCCCGCTGACGCTGTCGCCGCCGGCCGACGCGCCGTTCAAGGTCGAGGTGGTCGCCGACTTCGACTCGCCGTGGGCGATGACCTTCCTGCCCGACGGCCGGATGCTGATCACCGAGGAGGCCGGCACGATGTTCCTCGTCTCCGCCGACGGCAAGCAGCGCAAGGCCGTCGACCGGTATTCCGGCGGTGGCGACCGAGGGCCAGGGCGGGCTGATGGACGTCGTGCTCCATCCCAAGTTCGCGCAGAACAAGTGGGTCTACTTCAGCTACTCGGAGACCGGCGAGGGCGGCAAGGGCGTGGTCCTCGCGCGCGGCACGCTCACCGACGGCGACGCGCCGTCGCTGCAGAAGGTGGAGACGCTGTTCCGCGTCCACGCCGTACGTCGACGGCAACGGTCACTTCTCCGGCCGCATCGCCTTCGCCCGGGACGGTCACCTGTTCTTCACCAACGGCGAGCGGCAGAAGTTCGACCCGGCGCAGGATCCGAAGGCGACGCTCGGCAAGGTGCTGCGCCTGAACGACGACGGCACGCCGGCCAAGGGCAATCCGCTGGCCGGCCAAGGGCTTCCATCCCGCCGTCTGGTCGTACGGCCACCGCAACCTGCTCGGCATCGCCTTCGACGCGAGCGGCAACCTGTGGGAACAGGAGATGGGGCCGAAGGGCGGCGACGAGGTCAACCTGATCCTGCCCGGCCGTAACTACGGCTATCCCGTCGTCTCGGACGGCGAGCACTACGACGACAAGCCGATCCCGGATCACGACACGCGGCACGGATCTCGAGAAGCACAAGGTCAGCTGGAACCCGGTGATCTCGCCGGCTGGCCTGATGGTCTACTCCGGCAAGCTGTTCCCGCAGTGGAAGGGCGACCTGTTCATCGGCGGCCTGTCGAGCATGGCGCTCGTCCGCGTCGACGTCGACGGCACCAACGCCACGAAGGGCGATCAGTGGCCGATGGGCACCCGCATCCGCGAGCCCGAGGAAGGCCCGGACGGCGCCATCTGGCTGCTCGAGGACGGCACGCGCGGCGCGCAGGGCAAGCTGCTGAAGCTGACGCCGAAGTAGTCCATGGCCGCGGTGATTCCGGACCCCAGGAAGATCAAGGCCTTCACGACCGGCGCGGCGTTCGAGGCGTGGCTGGCCAGGCACCACGACCGGGAGACCGAGATCTGGGTGCGGGTCTACAAGAAGGGGTCCGGCACGCCGACGGTCACCACGACCGAGGCGCTCGATGTCGCGCTGTGCTGGGGCTGGATCGACGGCATCCGCAAGGGGCTCGATCACGAGTGCTTTCTGCAGCGCTACACGCCGCGACGTGCCAGGAGCCTGTGGAGTCAGGTGAACCAGGAGCACGTCGCGCGCCTCACCGCGGCGAAGCGGATGCAGCCGCCCGGCCAGCGCCAGGTCGACCTTGCCAAGGCCGATGGGCGATGGGACGCCGCCTACGCGCCGATGCGGGCCGCGACCCACGCCACGGTCCCGGCGGATCTCCGGGCGGCGATCGACGCCGAGCCGCGGGCGCGACGGACCTTCCTCACGCTGGGACGGGCGAACCTGTTCGCACTCACCTTCCGTACGAACAACATGAAGACGCCGGCCGGCCGGGCGCGGGCGATCGCGACGCTGGTCGCGATGCTGGCGCGCGGCGAGACCATCCAGCCGGAACCCACCAGCAGGAAGCGTCCGCTGGCGTGAGGGCGCAGCAGCGCGTCGGCCGGCGGCGCGTTCCTCTTAGTCGCTACTGGTTGTCCCTCAGGGTGTTTCGGAGGCGCCGCGCGCACACTGATCGTCAGCCATGCTGGAGCAGGTGACGTCTCCGTTTCGGCTCCTGGCCCTCGCCGCCGCGGCCATGGGCCTGCTGCGCCGGCTGCTTCCCGCCGTCACCTGCACCCGCTGCGGGAGCAGCGCGTGGACGCTCATGGGCGACATGAAGCAGTGCTCGCGCTGCGGCCGACTCTTCGTCTGATCGCGCACGTCCGCTTCATACCCACCTCACGAATACCGCGCCGAACTGGACGGTGGCGCGAGCTCTGCCTTCGGCGGGGAATCGCTCTTGCACAACGAGCGGGCTTCTCACTTTGGGAGGGCTCAACCATGTTGCAACACAGCGTACGGCGCACTGCCCACTCGGCACTCGCGGTGTGCCTCGTTCTCGGCCTGTCATCGACAGCGGACGCGCAGCGCAGCCAGGCCCAGCCTGATCCGCGCGCGTCGCTCGACGGCAGCCATCTGTCGATCACGATCATTCCGCCCGGCCACGAGCCGACGATGGCGGTCTCGAACATCTCCGACAACGGCATCGTTGTCGGGGCGGTTCCTCCGACGGGATACGTGCTGCGCTGGCTACCCGGCGCGACCGCACCGGAGAACCTCGGCGGCGCACCAGCGTTCACCCTGATCAACCGGACGCCGCTGATCTCGGGCAACGGCGCGATCGTCGCCACCAACCGCCTGCTGCCCAACGCGGAAGGGAAGCTGCGAAGTGTGCCGGGGACGTGGACGGAGGCGACCGGCTGGAGCACGCTCGCGCGGCTGACGCAATACGAGGCGCGCCTGGTGGGCATGTCCAGAAACGGCGCCTGGGCCGTGGGCCTCGGCTGGAACCGCCTGGGCGATCTGCTCGCCCAGCCCTGGGTATGGACGATGGAACAGGGGCAGACGGTGCTGCCGGTCGCGCTGCCAACCTACGGCGGCGAAGCGTGGGCGGTGTCCGAGGATGGCCGCGTCGTGGTCGGCCATCAGTTCGATTTCCCGAACTTGCCGGACCTGCACCGTCGCTACTACGCGACGCGTTGGGTCGAGGGCACGGTTCGCGTGCTGACCGATGAGACCGGCGCTCAGCTTGGCCAGGCCTACGCGTGCAGTCGGGATGGTTCAGTTGTCGTCGGTGGTGGACAGGGCGGCGACCCCGATCCCGGACATCCCAACATTGGGCAGGCGTGGTACTGGACCGAGGACGGCGGCGGGGTCTACCTCGGCACTCATCCGGACGCGGCGCCGGGCACGGTCCAGTACGCCACCAGCGTGACGGCGGATGGTTCCGCGATCGTCGGCACCTACTACGTGGCGGCTGAGGATGGCGCGCTCAGCTATCGCGGCTTTCTCTGGACCGCGGCGACCGGGCTGGTATCGATCCAGGAGTTGATGGCGACGCACGGCATCGACCACGCCGCCAACTGGCGCCGCATCGTGCCCACGGCCATCAGTCCATCCGGTGACGCGATCCTGATCGCCGGCGCCGACGAGAACGACGCGGCCGCCGCGTTCATCCTGCACGTCACCCGAGCACAGGACGGCCCCTTCAGCCCGGCGCCGGCCGATCCTCGATAAACCAGTCACAGGGGTTCTACCAACATGCACGTGAACATCATGCTTCGCAGCAGCGTCGTCGCAGGCGTCCTCGCGTTCGTGCCTTCGCCGGCCGCCGCCGTCTCGCTCCAGGCCCAGCCTTCCTGCCCGGCGTGGGAGGCCGCACCCGTGGAGCACGCCGGCTTGGATCCCGTCCTCTGGGGCGTGGACGGTGCCGCGTCGAACGACATCTGGGCGGTGGGCGCGTATTACAGCCCCGTCGGGCACGCGCAGATACAGCACTGGGACGGCGCGCGGTGGACGCCGGTGCCCGCCGGCAGCACGACGCTGCCGGTCAGCGTCCTGCGCGGTGTGTCGGTGATCGCTGCCGATGACGCCTGGGCGGTCGGCCTGTTCAACCGCGCGGCCGACGGCAGCGGCCCGATTCAGCCGCTCACCGAGCACTGGGACGGACTGGCGTGGACGGTCGTGCCCGCTCCGGAAGCGAGCGGGCATTCGATCCTCACCGACGTGGCCGCGGCCGCGACGGACGACGTGTGGGCCGTCGGCAGCGACTCGACCGACGCCGGCACGATGGAGGCGCTCATCCTCCATTGGGATGGCAGCGCCTGGACCAGGTCCGCCAGCGGCATCGTCACGTGGAACCACGCGCTCGATGCCGTGACGGTCGTCGCGTCCGACGATGTCTGGGCCGTTGGTCGCGTGCACGAAGATGGGCGCTGGACGACGCTGGTCGAGCACTGGGATGGCACCCAGTGGAGCGTCGTGCCCTCCGGCAGCGAGGGCGGCATCCTGAACGGCGTCGCCGCCATCGGACCGTCGGATGTGTGGGCCGTCGGCACGGCGACGGCGGCGCCGAACACCGTGCTCACGCTGCACTGGGACGGGACTTCGTGGAGCACGGTGGCGAACGGGCTCGCCGCCATCACCCTCGAAGATGTCGCCACCACGGCCGGCACCGGTGAGGCGTGGGCGGTCGGCACCGGCGCGGACCTGAATCCGATCACCGCCCACTGGAACGGCCAGACGTGGACGGCGGTGCCCAACGTCACCGGCTTCACGCTGCATGCCGTCAGGACGTTCGCGCCCGCCGATGTCTGGGCGGTGGGACGGACCCTGACCGAAGCGCTGGCGGCGCACTATACCGACCCTTGCGCCGCCGTTGGCGCGCGACGGCCATGAGCCGGAGAGCGTTGCCGGTCATACTGGCGCACCACCATGATGCGTCAAGCCGTCGACACGCTGACCGTTCGAACCCGAGGCCGTGGCTTCTACGAGATCACGCGCGAGGTCGCGTCGCGCGTCCGGCGAGGCCGGTCTCGAGACCGGCCTCTGCACGCTGCACCTGCAGCACACCTCGGCCTCGCTCCTGATCCAGGAGAACGCCGATCCGGACGTGCGGCGCGACTTCGAGCGCTTCTTCGCCCGCCTGGTGCCGGACGGCGACCCGCTCTTCGTCCACACCATGGAAGGCGACGACGACATGCCGGCGCATGTCCGGACGGCGCTGACGACCGTGAACCTCAGCATCCCTATCGCCGAGGGACGTCTGTGCCTCGGCACCTGGCAGGGGATCTACGTGTGGGAGCACCGCACCGCCGCGCACAGCCGTCGCGTGGTCGTCCACGTCCTGGGTGAGGGGCTCGACCGCCGGTGACGACGACCTATGTGCTGCTGGCGGCGCTCGTGGCCGGAGTCGGCGGTGTGGCTGCTCGGGCGAGCGGCGCTGCGCGGGTTGCGCCGCTTCGTCCGGAACCTGTGGCCGCACTGAGGTGCGCCACAGGCCCGGACGTTCGTGAGAATTACAGCGTCCACCCCTCGCGGTACTGAATCTTCAGGAGCGCGTTGGCGTCCTCGTTGTTGGTGAAGCGCAGGTTCTTGCTGTCCCACTCCAGCCGCTGGTCCTTCAAGCGGATGGCCAGCACGCCGAGCAGCACCATCTCGGTGAGCGCGCCGCCGTACTCGAACGGCGAGCTGGGCGGGGCGCCCTTCGACCCTTCCTTGATGGCGCGGATCCAGTCGGCTTCGTGCGTGCCGACCACGCGGCGCAGCGTCTGCGGCGGCCGCTTGTAGGCCTGCATCCGCGTCTCCGGCAGCAGGCGCACGCCATCGGCGCCGTGCGATCCGTGCAGGATGGTGCCCTTGTCACCGATCAGCAGGGCGCCGCTCCCCGGCAGCTTGCGGCCCGCTTCCATCTCGGGCGGACGCGGCGGCAGCAGGCGACCGTCGGTCCAGGTCAGCTTGACCGGCGGCCGGCTGCCGCGGGCCGGGAACGTGTAGCGGACGATGCAGGCCCGCGGATACGTTTCCGAGGCCACCGCCGGCTCGAAGTGCGTCGACGTCGCTTCCACCGTCGACGGCGGTCCCAGCTCGAGCGCCCAGAACGCGGGGTCGAGGATGTGGCAGCCCATGTCGCCGAGGGCGCCGGTGCCGAAGTCCTGCCACGCCCGCCACTTCAACGGGACGTAGGCCGGATGGTAGGGCCGGAACGCCACCGGCCCGAGCCACCGTTCCCAATCGAGGCCCTTGGGCACCGGCGGTGCGTCCGCCGGGCGCGACCGCACCTCGAAGTCGGACCACGGATCGCCGCCGACCGGCCGATCCGTCCACGCGTGCACTTCGGTGACGTTGCCGATCGCCCCGTCGTCGAGCCATTCCTTCAGCAGCCGCATCGACTGGTAGGACTGGCCCTGGTTGCCCATCTGCGTGACGACCTTGGATTGGCGGGCCGCCTCGGTGATGGTGCGCGCTTCGTGCACGGTGTGCGTCAGCGGCTTCTGGCAGTAGACGTGCTTGCCGGCCCGCAGCACGGCCATCGTGATGGCGGCGTGCGTGTGATCCGGCGTCGCGATGATCACGCCGTCGATGCTCTTCTCCTTCTCGAGCATCTCCTTGTAATCGAGGTAGACCTTGGCGTTCGGATAGAGCGCCACGGTCTTGGCGGCGTAGTCCTTGTCCACGTCGCAGAGGGCGATGATGTTCTCGCCGGCGCAGGCCTTGAGATTGGAGGCGCCCATGCCGCCGATGCCGATGGCCGCGAGATTCAGCTTGTTGCTGGGCGCGTCCTGACCGCCCAGCACGCGGCTGGGCACGATGGCGGCCGACACCGCCGCCAGGGCGGCTGTCGACGTGAACTGCCGGCGGGAAACGGTGCGGGTCGAGTCGTCGCTCATTCGAAAGTCCTCCGTGGGCACCGGGCAGTCCCTGCGGCCGGCCGAGCCAGTAGATGCTACCCGGAAGACGGTGGATCGAGGATGGATTACGACGGCGCGGCGATGTTCTTGTTGGTGCGGAACAGATTGGCGGGATCCCAGGTGGCCTTGACCTGGGCCAGGCGGGCGTAGTTCGTGCGGTAGGCCGCCCGGGTGCGATCGTCGCCTTCCTCCTCGGTGAGGAAATTGACGTAGGTGCCGCCGGTCGAGAACTGCCGCAAGTCGCGGTGCGCACTGCGCGCCCACTCGATGTTGACGGCGTCGTCCTCGGGACGCTCCCAGGCGCCGGCGATGTTGAGGACGGCGGCCGCATCCCGGTTGCCGACGGCGGAGTGGTCCTCGGCCAGGTCGTTCACCGCGCCATCGAGCGGAAAGATCAGGATGGCCGAGTGCGGCGAGACGATCCGCGACGCGTGCGCGATCGCCTGCGTGAACAGGGCCGGATCGAGCGTGCGGAGGTACTCGGACTTCCAGTAGTAGCGTCGGCCCTTCGGCTGGGTGGCATCGAGCAGCATCTGCTGCGAGACGTAGGATCGCCGCTGCACGATGTCGCCGACCGGCGTGCCGAAGGCCTTGATCGGCGCGAGCACGCGCTCGGCGTCGGCGAGCGGCCCGGAATAACACACGAAGAGCGCGACGATCGGCTTGCCGTGGACCTCCTTGGCCAGCCACGGCGCCGGCGGCGCGATGCGCAGCGCGGCGACGCAGGTCAGCTCACGCGGTGCCTGCGCGGCGAGGGCGCGATACATCTCGAGGACCCCGGCGGCCTCTTCCGCCCGCCAGGCGATCGCCGCCGGCGACCACCTCGGGCCCGACGGGATGGAGCACGTACTCGAAGCTGGTGACCACGCCGAAGTTGCCGCCGCCGCCACGCAGCGCCCAGAACAGGTCGCTGTTCTCGCGCTCGGACGCGCGGACGACCTGACCGGCCGCGGTCACCAGGTCGACCGAGGCCAGGTTGTCGGTGGTCCAGCCGAACCGGCGCGAGAGGTAGCCGAAGCCGCCGCCGAGCGTCAGGCCGGCGCAGCCCGTGTTGGCGACGAAGCCCAGCACCGGGGCGAGCCCGTGCAGCTGGGCCTCGGCGTCGACGTCGCCGAGCAGGCACCCGGCCTGCGCGCGCGCCCGGCGCGCCGCCGGATCGACCCACACGCCGCGCATGAGGGACATGTCGAGCATCAGGCCGCCGTCGCAGACGGCCAGGCCGGCGATGTTGTGGCCGCCGCCCTTGATCGAGAGCGGCAGGCCGTGCGTGCGCGCGGCGTTGACGCAGGCGACGACGTCGGTCGACGCCGAGACACCGGACGATCAAGGCCGGACGCCGGTCGATCATCGCATTCCAGACCGAGCGGGCGTCGTCGAACCCGGCCTGTCCGGGCCGCAGCAGCGGGCCGCGGAGGCGCCCCTTGAGCTCGTTGACGACGGCCTCGTGGATCTCGACGGACTGGCGCAGCGGTCATGGTGTCGTTCCCTCGACTCGATGGATGGACGCGCCGATTCTATCGCCGGTGCCCGGTCAGTCCCACCGGCCGCGCGGCGTCATGACGTTGGCGAACACGAAGCTGGCGACGCGCGTGGCCGATCTGCAGGCCGGCGACCTGATCGAACCGGTAGTGAATGCCGCCGTAGATGCGGCTCTCCGACGACTCCTCGGCGGCCTGGCGGAAGCCGTCGAACCGATGCGAGACGTCCGGCAGCCCGCCCGACTGCTTCCAGGTCACCGTCACGGCCATGTCGTTGGTGCCGAAGGCGAGCTCGAGGGCGCGCGCGGCGGCCCCGCCGATGGACGCGATGTTGCCGCCATAGGAGGGATAGGGCGGGGTGGTGAGCAGCGGCAGCCAGCCCGGATCCGGATCGGTCGCCGGATTGAGGTCGGTGTCGGCCTGCCGGATCGCGGTCACCGGACGCCACAGCCCGTAGACGAACTTGCTCGCCTGCGCGGTCTGCAAGCCGTCGTGCACCGACACGTTGACGAGCGTGAAGACGCGGGCGGTTTCGACCAGCGACAGCCCCCGCTCCCGCGCGGCGTCGCGGGCGACGTTGTTCCAGATCGACATGAAGTTGGTGGCCGTGCCGCTGCCCGGTCGTGGCGATGCCGGTCCACAGCCGGGCGATCGCCGTCTGCTCGCTGGTGCGGGCGCCGCTGTCAGACTTGCCGATGAGCTTCACCTCGTTGAGGTCGTCGGCGTAGCGCACGCTCGTCAGCGCGGGTGGCGGCGGCGGCAGGTACTGCGTGGCGGTCAGCAGGGCCAGCGGCCTGGCGAACTGCAGGTGTGTGAACGCCGCGGTGGGATTGTTCGGCGGCGTCGGCTGCCACCGACCGGGCAGCGGCGGCTCCGAGTAGGCCGGGAACGGCGAGACGACCCAGCCGTCCGTCTGGCGCCAGGCCAGGATCTCCGCGGCGACACGGGCGCCGAGCTCGGCGCCGCGGCGGACGTGGCCCGACGGGCGCTTGCCGAGCTGCCGCGCGAGTGCCGCGTCGTAGGTCGCCGCGGCGGCCGGGTTGATGGCGACGAGCACGTCGTGGGCGGCCTGCGCCGCCGCCGCCTCGGGCGATCCGCCGCCCCATCGGAGCCGGACGTGATACGGCTCGAACTCGCGCTCGATGGCGTTGATGGCGTCGAACATCGCGATGTGCGTCAGCGCGAAGTAGCGGGGCGTGAGGACGTTGTGCGGGGTCGGCAGGGTGTCCTGCAGGATCTGGTTCCACTCGACCACGATGTTCGCGGTCGAGTCCGAGGCCCGCAGCTCGCGTCCGGTGGGCGCGAGCAGGGCCAGCATGAGTGCGGTGGCGGCGATCGACGATGTTCGGGGCATGACGTTCTCCTCACCTCAGGAAGGCGTCATTCCCTGGCCGAAGTGCCAACCGGATGGCGTCGACCCGGTTTGCTAAGCTGAAGCCCGCCGGCAGCCCGCTCATGAGTGCCCCGCCGAACATCACGCAGCTGCTCGTCTCGTGGGGCCAGGGCGACCCGGCCGCGCTGGAGGCGCTGACCCCGCTGGTACACCACGAGCTGCACCGCCTGGCCACGCGCTTCATGGCCGGCGAGCGCGCCGGACACATCCTGCAGCCGACCGCGCTGGTCAACGAGGCCTACCTGCGGCTGGTCGACTGGAAGGACGTCCGCTGGCAGAACCGCGCCCACTTCTTCGCGGTGGCGGCGCAGATCATGCGCCGGGTGCTCGTCGACGTGGCCCGCACGCGGGATCGCGCCAAGCGCGGCGGCGGCCATCGTCCACGTCTCGCTGTCGGAAGCCGCGGACGTCGTCGCGGCGACGCAGGGCGTCGATCTGGTCGCGCTCGACGACGCGCTGAACACCCTCGAGGCGCTGAACGCGCGGCAGTGCCGCGTCATCGAGCTGCGCTTCTTCGGCGGCCTGAGCCTCGACGAAACGGCGCACGTGCTCGAGGTGTCGGTCGGCACCGTCCGGCGGGACTGGAGCCTGGCGCAGGCCTGGCTGTTCCGCGAGCTGAGCGGACGCCGATGACCGCCGAGCGAGTACGAGCGGATCGGGCAGCTGTTCCACGCCGCCCTGGAGCTGCCGGCCGAGCGGCGCGCGGCGTTCCTGGACGGGGCCTGCGCCGCCGACGACGATCTCCGGCGGGAGGTCGAATCGCTGCTCGTCGCCCACGATGCAGCGGGCGACTTCGTCGCCACGCCGGCCATGCACGTCGCCGCCGAGTGGCTGGCGCGACAGGAAGACGCCGCGGCGCTGAGCGGCCGCATCGGCGCCTACGACGTGGTGTCGCTCGTCGGCCGCGGCGGCATGGGCGAGGTCTACCTGGCGCACGACCCCGAGCTTGGCCGCAAGGTCGCGGTCAAGGTGCTCCGGCCCGCCCTCACCAGCAACGCCGACGCGGTGCGGCGCTTCGAGCGCGAGGCCCGCGCCGCGTCGTCGCTCAATCACCCCAACATCGTGACGATCTACGCCATCGGCGATCTGCGCGATCGCCGGTTCCTCGCGATGGAGTTCGTGGAGGGACGCATCGCTGGCCACGCTGATCGGCCGGCCCGTGGACGCCGGCGCGCTGGCGCGGCTCGGAGCGCCAGCTGGCGCGCGCCCTGTCGGTGGCCCACGCCGCCGGCATCGTGCATCGCGACATCAAGCCGGAGAACGTCATGGTGCGCGAGGACGGCTACGTGAAGGTCCTCGACTTCGGGCTCGCCCAGCTGGCGCCGGCGCCCGCCGTCGCGGGACCGGCCCGGCCGGCGCCAATCCCACCGCATCCACGCCTGGTGCTCGGCACGCCGCGCTACATGTCGCCCGAGCAGGCGCGCGGCGAGACCGTCGACCGGCGCCAGCGACGTCTTCTCGCTCGGCGTGATGCTCTACGAGCTGGCGACGGGCAGCCATCCGTTCGAAGCCGCGTCGACGCCGGCGATGCTCCACGCCATCGTCGCGACCGAGGTGGCGAGTCCCCGGTCGCTCGTGCCCGGGATGCCCGACGCGCTCGAACGGCTGCTCCTGTCGATGCTCGAGAAGTCGGCCGCGGGACGGCCGACCGCGTCCGACGTCGAGGCCGCGCTCGGGCGACTGGCGGCCGGCCGGGGCCGAGCCGATGGGCGTGCCGGCCCCGTTCGCGATCGGAACGGCGGCGGGTCGCGCCCGCGGCCTGCCGGCGCCGCGCACGCCGCTGATCGGCCGCGACGCCGAGCGTGCCAGCGTCAGGGATCTGCTGCTCGGCGGGCGTCCGGCTGCTCACCCTGACCGGCCCGGGCGGCACCGGCAAGACGCGACTGGCCATCCAGGTCGCCGAAGATCTCGCGCCGCATTTCGATGGCGGCGTGGCCTTCGTCGACCTCGCGCCGCTGGCCGACCCGCGGCTCGTGACGTCGGCCGTCGCCCGATCGCTCGGGGTCCGCGAGAGCGGCGACCTGCCGCTCGAGGACGCGATCGCCGAGCACCTCGCCGGTCTCGGCCCGACGCTGCTGCTCATCGACAATTTCGAGCAGGTGTCCGATGCCGCGGGCGTGATCGACGCGCTGCTGGAGGCCTGCCCGGCGCGTGACCGCGCTCGTGACCAGTCGCCTGGGCCTCCACATCTACGGCGAGCAGGAGTTTCCGGTCCCGCCGCTGCCGCTGCCAGGCGCGGACGCGCCTGCGTCGCCGGCGACGCTGCTGCAGTGCGCATCGGTGGCGCTGTTCGTCCAGCGGGCCGCGGCCGCGGCAGCCCGACTTCGCGCTGACGCCGAACAACGCCGACGCCGTGGTCGCCATCTGCCGGCGGCTGGACGGCCTGCCGCTGGCCATCGAGCTCGCCGCCGCGCGGGTCAAGATCCTGCCCCCGCGCGAGCTGCTGGCGCGCATCGAACGGCCGCTCGAGGTGCTCACCGGCGGCGCGCGCGATCGGCCGGAGCGGCAGCAGACGCTGCGCCAGGCGATCAAGTGGAGCTACGACCTGCTGGCCCCGCCGGAGCAGAAGCTGTTTCGCCGCCTGTCGGTGTTCGCCGGCGGCTTCACGCTCGAGGCCGCCGAGGCCGTCTGCGATACCCGCGAGGATCTGGGTGTCGCCGTGCTCGACGGCGTCGCCTCGCTCGTCGACAACAGCCTGCTCGTGCCGCGCGGAGCGCGACGGCGATCAGCCCCGCTTCGTCATGCTCGAGACCTTCCGGGAGTACGGCCGCGAGCGGCTCCTCGACCATGCCGACGCGGCCGCGGTCGGACGCGCCCACGCCGCCTACATGCTCGTCCTGGCCGAGGAGGAAACCGTCGACATGAGCCCGCCGGAGCGCGAGGCGTGGCTGCGCGCCTGCGACGTCGAGCACGACAACTTCCGCGCCGCGATCCAGTGCCTGATCGGCACCGGCGATGCCGAATGGGCGCTGCGGCTCGGCGTCGCCCTCTTCCGGTTCTGGGAGCAGCGCGATCATCTCGGCGAGGGACGCGAGACGCTCGCCCGCGTGCTGGCCATGCCCGACGCCGCTGCCGCCGACCCGCCTGCGCGCCCGCGCGCTTGTACTGCGCCAGCGTGCTGACCGACATCCAGGGCGTCGGCCGCGCAGGCCGAGCGCCTCAGTCACGCGGCGTATGCGATCTACCGGCAGTTCGACGACATCGAAGGCCGCGCCGCGACGATGACGGCGATGGCCTACCAGGCGCAGCGGCAGGGCCGCCACGAGGAGGCGACGGCGCCGTTCGGCAAGACGGTGGCGCTGTGGGCGCGGCTCGGCGACCACGTGGCGGTGGACCTCGGGACGAGCAACATGGCCAATGCGGCCAAGGCGGGCGGGAACTTCGACGTGGCCCGCCGCCTCCTCGAAGAGGTCGTCGCGTCGTCACGAGGCGCGCGGCGATCAGCGCGGCGTCGCCTCCGCGCTCAACTTCCTCGGCGACGTGGCGGCGGCGCAGGGACAGTACGACTCGGCCCGGCAGTACCACCATGAGAGCCTGGCCCGGTTCCGCGAGATCGACGATCGCTGGGGCATCGGCCGCGTGCTGGCCGACCTCGCCAGCGTCGATCTCGCAGGCTGGCGAGCATGCCGACGCCGACCGATCGATCACGGCGGCGCTGCAGGCCTTTCGCGCCCTCGGGCACCAGCGCGGCGTCGCCCGCCAGCTGGAGTCGCTGGCCTGGTCGGCCAGCTGCCAGTCGAGGAACGAGGCCGCGGTCCGGCTGACGGGAGCGGCGGCGGCAATCCGGCACCGGATTGGCGCGCCGGCCAGGCAGCGCGAACGGGACATGGTGGAGCGCACGCTGACCCAGGCGAGCACGCGGCTCACGCCGGAGGTCTACGCGCACGCGTGGAAGGACGGGCTGACCGCGACGCTCGACGGTCTGCTCGCCGAGCAGGGCGAGGCGGAGCCGTAGTGTCAGGCGTATCGTGCCGGATCGATCAGTCGCCGCACCGCGGAAATCCGGTTGGCGGGCACACCGAGCTGGCGCGCGTGCTCCCGAATCACCGATTCGTCAGGCGCCAGGTAGACGCAGTAGAGCCGGTCGTCGGTGACGTAGCTGTGCATCCACTGGATCTCATGGCCGAGGCCCTTCAGCATCTCGAGCGAACGCATCGAGACGTCCCGAACCTGCTCGTCGGACATCTGGCCGGCACCGGGAATCTCGCGCTCGATGACGAACTCGGGCATGGTCCTGAGCCAGCCTACCACGGCGTCCGGAGACACCGAGCCATGCGCGCACGAACCGTCCTCATCGCGGCACTCACGTCGGTCGGCCTGGCCGCCGGCCCGAATCTCGCCCACACGCAGCGTGTCGAGCCGCAGAGCGGCGCCGGACGGGAGATTCCCGTGCCGCGGATCGCAACCCGGCTGGGCACGCTCCCCGGCGTGAACGAGCTGCCCCGCGCCCGGCGATGCCCGACGTCCTGGTGATGAACGACGGCACGCGCGTCACGACCGCGCGCCAGTGGCCGGCGCGCCGCCAGGAGATGCGGCGCATCCTTTCCTACTACGCCGTCGGGCAGATGCCGCCGCCGCCCGGGAACGTGACGGGACGCGAATCCAGTCCGAGCTCGTGCTCGATGGCACCGTCAGGTATCGGCTGGTGCGCCTGACGTTCGGTCCCCGGTCGCGTCTCAGCCTGGACGTCGGCGTGTTCACGCCCGTGACCGGAGGTCCGTTCCCGGCGGTGATCCTCCAGGGCGGGACACCCCCCGGCGGAACGGTGCTGCCGCGCCTTCCACAGGGCCCGAATCAGGGACGCGGGGAGAACGTGCTCCTCCTCGTCGGCCCCGTGCCGCAGCGGCCGGCGCCTCGGCGTCCGCGACGACCGCAGGCAGCGGCGGCAGCGCGCGCGGCGCGGCCGTGCCCCCGACCGCGGCGTCGATCGCCACGGATCGCGCCGAGGTCTTCCGACTTCCTGGCCCTCGCGGCGCCGCGGCCGTTCATCGCCCTCGAAGGCGACGCCGACCGGACTTCCCTGCCCGAGGCCGTGCGGCAGTCGATGCTCGGCGCCCGGCCCGCCTATGCCCTCCTCGGCGCGGCGGATCGCCTCGGTGTGAACTTCGCCAGGCACGGGCACGCGTTCACGCCGGACGATTGGACGGCCATGCTCGACTTCTTCGACAAGCACCAGCGCGGCAGGCCGATCGATCGGGCGTTCGATCGCTTCCCCACCGAGCAGGAGCTCGACGCCGCCCTGGCGCGGCCTCGCCAGTGAGGGCTGATGGCGTCAGAAGCGCAGGGTCGCGAGGTGCCCGTCCACGATCGCAACAGCGGCTCGCAGCCGCTCGTCCACGGTGCCGCGTAGAACGGTGAAGTCTCGCCGCGCCTCGCGCAGTCGATCGAGGAAGCGTTCGTGCATCGCGACCCGAATCGATTCGCCGTCGCGCCACCCGTCCTGCACGAACGGCATGTCCACGTCGGTGACGAACGTATGTGCTGGCCGACGATCGTGCGCGTGCGCCTCCACTTCGGGTGCTCGTGTTCCGACGTAGCGTTCGTGCCAGACTCCAGTCGCCAATACGTCTGTATCGCAAATTAGAACGGGACCGGCGGCCCGAGCCGCCAGGTCTTCGCGGCGGTTCTGTTCCCGCGCGATGGCGACGAACTCCTCGCTCCGCCACTGGTGGGCGCAGAGATCGGGCAGCGCCTCGCTGTACTCCCGGCCATACTCCGGAACCCAGGGGCTCGCGTAGTGATTGGCGAGCGCTCGCGCCAGCGTGGTGGTGCCCGAGGACTCGGCCCCGAGCACGACGAAGCGCGGCACCAGAAAGGCACGCACGGAGGGCTCGACGGCGTCGAGGTAGTCGAGAGGATGGGCCCGGATCTCGGAAGCTCTGAACGGTACCATTGCACGTTCCCGATCGACCATGACGTGCGTGGCTCCCATCAGCTCCGCCCACCGGGGTCCGTAGTCTTCCGACGTGAAGGCGACGTCCGGAGCCCGACCGAGCCAGCGAACGGTGTTCGCGGCCCACACCGCCGAGTCGTCCGGATCGTAGATGTCGTCGATCCTGATGACGGTGACGGCCGGGTGGATCTCGCCGAGCCACGACGCGCGCAGGTCGCCGGGGATCGTCTGTTCCGGCTTGGCGCACACGATCACGAACAGCCGCTGGACCTGGCGAGATGCCGCGTCGATCAAGGCGTGGTGGCCTCGATGGGGCGGGTAGAACTTGCCGACGACCACGCCCAGATCAGGCCGAGGCACGCGCCGCCCTCCGTTCGTCGTCGAACGCGCGCCGCCAAGCGATCCAGCCGCTGGTCGCCATCACGAGGAAGACCGCGAAGAGGGCAGTGGTGGCATGGAGCCCCTTCGCCTGGTAGACCCCGATGGCCAGCACGTCCACGTCGATCCACAGGAGCCAGTTCTCCAGGTACTTGCGGGCCAGCAGCCACCGCCCGCTCGATTCGGATGGCAGATGTACGCGGCCGCCGCGCGGGCGCGCGCGTTCGCCGTGCTCTGCCTGTCGATCTATCCGCTCGTCTTCGCCTCAACGCCGGCCGACGGTCAGGCGTAATGCAACGAGACCCTCCCGGAGACCCGATGTCATGACCCGCACCCGTCGTCGCCGCTTCCTCGAACAGGTCGCCGCCGGCGCCGCGCTGTCCGCAGCCGCGCCTGCCCTCGCGTCCGCCGGGCCCCTCGCCCAAGGCTCGGGACGGAAGCCCGGCGCCGGGCCCTACGATCATCTGGGCCGGTCGCCCGGCTACAAGGACTGGGCGATCGTGCCGCGCGGCCTGACGGTGAAGTCGGTCGAGACGTTCCAGCGCGACTCGCTGGCGCTCGTCCGGATCACGGCGAGCGACGGCAGGGTCGGCTGGGGCCAGATCGCGCCCTACGAGGCCGACATCTCGGCGATGGTGCTGCATCGGCTGATCGCGCGGCGCGTCGTCGGCAAGGACATCGCCGACATCGACGCCATCAACGACGACATCATCGACGCGCAGCTGAAGTTCCCCTGGTCGTTCCTGTGCCGGGCGCTGGCCGGCGTCGACACGGCGCTGTGGGATCTCTACGGGCAGATCACGGAGAAGCCGGTGGCGGTGCTGCTCGGCGGCAAGGTGGGCCCGCTTCCCGCCTACGGGTCGAGCATGCGCCGCGACATCAGCCCGGCCGACGAGGCGACGCGGCTGGCCAGGCTGCGCGACACCTTCGGCTGCAAGGCCTTCAAGATCCGCCTCGGCACGCCCGGCGGCCGCAACAAGGACGCCGCGCCCGGCCGCAGCGAGGCGATCATCACGGCCGTGCGCCAGGCGGTCGGGCCGGACATCGAGCTGCACGCCGACGCCAACAGCTGCTACACGCCAGACGTCGCCATCGCGATGGGCAGGCGCCTCGAGGACGCGCGCTACGCCGCGTTCGAGGAGCCGTGCCCGTACTGGGAGCTGGAGTGGACCCGCGAGGTCACGCAGGCGCTCACGAAGATCGACGTCCAGGGCGGCGAGCAGGACAACGACCTGGCGCAGTTCCGCCGCATGATCGCGATGCGCGCCGTGGACATCGTGCAGCCCGACATCTGCTACGTCGGCGGCCTGACGCGCGCCTGGCGCGTCGCCAAGATGGCCGAGGCCGCCGGCCTCGTCACCAAGCCGCACGCCGCCAACGTCTCGCTGGTCACCGTCTTCACGATGCACCTGCTGGCGGCGCTGCCCAAGGCCGGCGAAGTCGAGTTCTCGATCGAGGAGGACGCGGCGATCACGCGGCAGGCCCGGGCGATGTTCGATCCGATGCTCGAGATGAAGGACGGCCGCGCGGTGATGCCGCAGGGCCCGGGCTGGGGTGTCCGCATCAAGCCCGAGTGGCTGGCGGGCGCCAACCGCCAGATCACGCCGGCGTAGCCGGCGCGCCGGCCTGGCGCTCCTCCGCGCGCGCTTCCATCGGCAGACGATGGGAGTTGACGCCGGGGCGGTCCCGCGTGCACACTCTTCCATCGATAGACGATGGGAGTCGCCATGGCCCGTTCCGTTCCGCCCGACCTGCTGCCCGGCACGCTCGATCTCCTCGTCCTGCGCCTGCTCGCCCGCGAGCCGATGCACGGCTACGGCATCGCGGCGCGCCTGAAGCTGCTGTCGCAGGACGTGCTGCAGGTCGGCGAGAGCTCGCTCTACCCGGCCTTGCAGCGGCTGCTCCTGAACGGCTTCGTCGACGCCGAATGGGGGCCGTCCGAGAACAACCGCCGCGCCCGCTTCTACGCGCTGACGCGGGCCGGCCGCAAGCACCTCGCCGCCGAGCGCGCCGAGTTCGACGAGCTGGTGTCGGCCATCCACCGCGTGCTCGAGACCGCCTGATGCGGACCTTCCTCCGGCGCCTGCGGGCCCGCATCCGCTACCGCGATTTCGACGCCGAGCTGCGGCGCGAGATCGAGGTCCACCGGGCGATGACGGAGGAGCACCTCCGCGCCGACGGCGTCGACGCCGGCGCGGCACGCCACCTCGCATCGCGGCAGCTGGGCAACGTCCTGGCGGCACGCGAGTCGGCGCGCGAGGTGTGGATCGCACCGTGGCTGGAGAGCGTCTGGCAGGACGTACGTTACGGCCTGCGATCCCTGCGCCGCAGCCCCGGCTTCACCCTGACCGCGCTGGCGACGCTGACGCTGGGCATCGGCGTCAACACGACGCTCTTCGCGTTCGTCAACGCGCTGCTCCTCCAGCCGTGGCGGCTGCCCGATCCGGACACGCTGGTGCTCGCCCATCACCGCACCGCCGAGCGGCTCGTCGGCATCTCGGCGCCGGAACTGGCGTTCCTGCAGCAGCAGGCGACGTCGGTGGATCTGGCCGGCACGCGCACGGTGGGCGGGCCGCTCGGCGCCGGCGCCGCGACCCGCCCGGTGAGCGGTCGCCTGGTCAGCGGCAACTACTTCGATGCGCTCCGCGTGCCGATCGTCGTGGGCCGCGGCCTGCAACCGGAGGACGCCCAGCCCGGCCGGCCGCCGGTCATCGTGCTCGGCCACGATCTGTGGAGCGCCTTCCTCGCGGCGGACCGTCGCATCGTCGGTCGGACCGTCACGTTTCACGGCGCGCCCGTCACCGTCGTCGGCGTGGCCGCCGCTGGAATCCGGGAGTCGGCACTCGCGGGCGCGCCGGAGGTCTGGCTGCCGCTCACGGTGATGCCATCGATCTTCCCCGCCGAGCCGTTCGCCCAGGCCTTCCTGACGCAGGCGGATCGGTGCTGCGTCGATCTCGTCGGCCGGCTGCGTCCCGGCGTGAGCCGCGCCCGGGCCGAAGCGGAGCTGTCGGCGCTCGATCGGCGCTTCCGGGCCGACACCACCGACGCGCTCGGGATGCGCGTCGCCGGAACCGAGACGACCTACGCGCCCGAAGCGGCCAAGACGCTACCGGTCTTCGCACTGCTGTTCGCCGCCGTCCTGCTCGTCCTGCTCCTGACATGCGCCAACGTCGGCAACCTGCAACTCGCCCGCGCCGCCACCCGGCGGCGTGAAGTCGCGATCCGCCTGGCGCTGGGCGCCGGACGCCGCCGGGTGATCCGGCAGCTGGTGACCGAGGGGTTCGTGCTGTCCGCAATGGCGACGGCGATCTGCCTCGCCGCGTCGTCGACGATCGCCCGTATCGTGGCGTCGCAGGTCGAGGCGACGCTGGCCCGAGCGCTCGACTTTGCCATCGACAGGCGCGTCCTGTTCTTCGCCGCCGGCCTGACCGTCGTCACCTGCGTGATCAGCAGCCTGGCGCCAGCGCTGCGCGGCACCCGCCATCCACTCGCCGGCCAGGCGTCCGATCGGTCGACGATCCGGCTCCGCGCGACGTTCCTCGCCATGCAGGTGGCCATCAGCATCGCGCTGCTGGTGGCGGCCGCCCTGCTCGGTCGCGGGCTGGCCCAGGCGGCCTCGCAGGACGCCGGGTTCAGGCTCGGGACACTGATGGCGCTGGCCATCGAGCGGCCAGCACGGCGGCCGGAGGCGGATCGCGCGTTCCTGCAGGCCGTCCAGTCGGCGCTGCAGGGCAAGCCGGCGGCCGTCGCGGCGATTCCCCCGCTCGCTGGCTACTCGTTGCACACCGGCGTGCGTCGCGCCGGCGAGGCCGACGACGCCGATCGCCAGGCCCGGTTCCATCCGGTGAGCGCCAACTACTTCGCCGTGCTCGGCATCCCGATCCGCTCGGGACGTACCTTCGTCGACGCCGCGCCGAACGAGGTCGTGCTGAACCAGACACTGGCGCGGATGCTGTGGCCCGACGGCGGCGCGGTGGGCGCGCATATCGCCGGGCCCGATGGCACGGTGGGCCGGCAGGTGGTCGGCGTCGTCGCCGACGCGCACGTCAGCAGCCTCGGCGAGATCGGGCCGATCCTGTTCCAGCCGGCCGAGTCCGCCACGCACCTGTTGTTCAACAAGGGCGAGGCGACGCCGGACGCATTGCGCGCCGCCGTCGCCGCGGCGGATCCGGCGGCCACGACGACGCTCCGCGCGATCGGCGACAACGTCGGCGCGTCGCTCGCCTCGGCGGCGCTGGGCTCGCGGATCGCCGGCGGCGTCGGGCTGCTGGCGCTCGCCATCGTCGCGGTCGGCATCGCCGGCGTGTTCTCCTTCGCGGTCACCGAGCGGCGGCGCGAGATCGGGATCCGCCTGGCCCTGGGCGCCAGCCGCGGGCGCATCCGGGCGTTGCTCCTCACCCGCGTCGGTGGCGCGATCGGCGCGGGCGTCGCGGCCGGCCTGCTGCTGGCCGTCGTCGCCGGCCAGGCCTTGCGCAGCTTCCTCTACGGCCTCAGCCCGTCGGATCCGCTGGCCTACGCGACGGTCGTCGTCGCCGTCGCGTTGACCGCGTGGATCGCCACCATCCTGCCGATGCGCCGCGCCCTCCGGGTCGATCCCGCCACGACCCTGCGACACGACTGACCCGCCCGCTGCCGCGGCGGACCGTGACGGCATCCCGCCCGATCTCACGCCGCGGTTACCGGCCGTTCGGGGCTCCGACGTCCCCCTGTTAATCCGATTGTCCGGGCTGCGTGAGCGCGCCCCGGGCATCGCATTCAACACGCAGCCAGGGTGCCGGCGGCCGGAGGTGTGCCGTCGAGCCCGTGGTCTGCCCAACCCCTGTGCCCGAGCCGTCCGCCATGTCTTCATCACTCACCGCCGTCAGGCCGTCCGCGGCCCTCCTGCAGCAGCACGTCGATGCGTCCATCGCGCTGGGCGAGCAGCTGCAACTCGAAGCTCGATCGCGCCGCCTTCCGCGCCCGCGGCTTCACCAGCCCGAAGGTCCGCCACCTGCTGAACAACCTGGGCAGCCTCGAGGGCCTCGACTACCTCGAAGTCGGCGTCCACCGCGGCGCGACGTTCGTCGCCACCAACTACAAGAACGCGCTCGCCTCGGCCACCGCGATCGACAACTGGTCGGAGTTCGCCGAGAGCGGCACGGTCAAGGACGAGTTCCTGCGAACTGCTCGACGCTGCTCGCGCCCGAGTCGTACCGGTTCCTCGAGCAGGACTGCTTCACCGTGACCCGCGATCAGGTCCGGCGCCGATCAACTTCTACCTCTACGACGGCGAGCACAGCTTCGACGCGCAGCGCCAGGCGCTCACCCACTTCTACGCCATGCTCGACGACGTCTTCATCTTCCTCGTCGACGACTACAGCTGGGACGCGGCCAAGGCCGGCACACAGGAGGCGATCGGCGAGCTGGGGCTGGAGCGGCTCTACGAGCGCGAGCTGACCGACGGCTGGTGGAACGGCCTCTACGTCAGCGTCCTGAAGAAGTAGGCACCGCGCCGCGATCGGCGAGCGCCCGTCGGGACGCGGCGTCAGCGACGCGCAGCCGGCCTGGACGATCGCCTGCGCCAGATCGTCGGCGGTGCTGGCGAGCCGGCGGCCCGAGGCCTCGCGGCCGTCGGCGCCGGGCATCGGCTGCCGCGTCATGACGACGTAGACCAGCGGCCCGCGCGCCGTGTCGTACCAGCCGGCGCGGACCTCGCACATCGGGTCCGAAGGCAGGCTGCCGCCCTTGTCGAAGTGACGCCCGAGGGCCGGATCGTCGGCGCGACGCAGCGCCGCGTGGATCGCGTCCAGCGTCGGCGCGTCGATGCCGGCCAGGCGCCGTGACGCGAGGCGCTGGTAGACCGCGGCCAGCGCCAGCGCCGGCGCTTCGTTGTCGCCACGCTCGCGGCGGTCGCGCAGCATGTAGCGGCGCGCAGCGACGCCGGCGAACGCCCGATCGCGCGCGTGAATGGCGGCGGTGAGCGCCTCCGGGCCGCCGAGCGCCGCCGTCGTCAGGTTCGCCGCGGCGTTGTAGACGATGTTCGACGCCGGCGCGGTGCCCATCATCACCAGGCCGACCCGGCGGACGGACGCCCCGGTCAGGTCGCGGCGGATCTCGGCGCGCTGTTCCGGCGTGAAGTGCGCGATGGCCGGATGCGCGTCGTCGGCGAGCACGCCGGCGACGCCCGGGAGCGGCTGCGTCGAGGGTCGCCGGCGAATCGGGCGAACAGCTCGATCAGGTAGAACGTCTTGATGGCGCTGGCGGTCGGTTGCGGCGCGTCGGCGCCCTGCGCGAACCAGGCGGCGCCGTCGGCGCCGCCCAGCCACACGCTCGCCGAGACGCCGTCGCCGTGCGCGGCGAGCCGCGTGGCGATGGTCGCCGTCAGGGCACGCGCGTCCACGTGGGACGCGGCCGTCCGGCTGACGGCTGGCTGGCCGCGCGCGTCGATCGCACCGCCGAACGCCATCACGCAGAGTGCCGCGGCAAGGCTACACCGTCTCATCATCACGGAGACTATGTCCGCCGGGAAGGCGCGACGCAAGGCGTCGGCGCAGCGCGCCTCCCTCAATCGCTGATGGGAGTTGACAGCGCCGGCGGCGCGGGCGTAAAGTCCCCTCATCCGCTGATGGGACTGACCAACACGCCGTCCGACCTCCTGCCCGGCACCCTCGAGCTGCTCATCCTGAAGGCGCTGTCGCACGGGCCGAAGCATGGCTACGGCATCGTCGAGCACCTGCGCCTGGCCTCGGGCGAGGTGCTGCAGGTCGGCGAGAGCGCGCTCTATCCGGCGCTTGCAGCGGCTGCTGGTGAACCGGTGGGCGAGCGCCGAGTGGGGCACGTCCGACAACAACCGCCGCGCCCGCTACTACACGCTGACCGCCGGCGGCCGGCGGCAGCTCGCCGCCGAGCGGAGCCGAGTTCGAGCGGATGGTCGGCGGCATCCAGGGCGTGCTGGGCACGGCCTGATCGACACGCAGCACCGAGACCAGGAGCGCCCATGACTTCGCTGCTCCGCCGCCTCTGGTACCTCGCGACGCAGGCGCGCCACGACGCCGACCTCGCCGAGGAGATCGAGACGCATCGCCAGCACCGGCAGGCGCACCTGGAGCGCGAGGGCCTCTCCCCCGCCGACGCCGCGGAGGCAAGCCATCGCGCCCTCGGCAATCTCACGCTGGCGCGTGAGGAGGCGCACGCGGTGTGGACGTGGGCGTGGTTCGAGCACGCCCTGCAGGACCTGCGCATCGCCCTCCGCGGACTGCGGCACAGCCCGACGTTCACGCTGGTGGCGGTCACCACGCTGGCCCTCGGCATCGGCGCCAACACGGCGCTGTTCTCGATCTTCAACAGCCTGCTGCTCCGGCAGCTGCCGGTGCGTGACCCGGCATCCCTGGTCCTGCTCGACAAGGGATCGTGGACGTACCCGATCTTCGCGGCGATGGAGGCCCAGGCGGCGCCCGGCGTTCGACGGCGATCTTCGCCTACGCCAACCGTGAGTTCGACCTGGCCTCGGGCGGCCAGCGCGCCCCGATCGACGGGGCGTTCGCCAGCGGCCGCACCTTCGACGTCCTCGGCGTGCGCGCCGTCCGCGGACGTCTGCTGTCGCCGTCGGACGATCGCCGCGCCGGCGAGCCGACGCGTGGCGGTCATCAGCCATCGCTTCTGGCAGCAGCGCTACGGCGGCGCCGACAGCGCCCTCGGCGCGACGCTGACGCTCGATCGCCAGCCCTTCACCATCGTCGGCGTGATGCCGCCGTCCTTCAACGGACCGGACGTCGGACGGGTGTCCGACGTCGTCATCCCCTTCGCCGCCGAGCCGGTGCTGTCCGGCGCCGAGAGCGCGCTGCCCCGGCGCACGACTTGGTGGCTCGACATCATGGCGCGGCTGCCCGCCGGGACGACGCTGACGCAGGCCAATGCCGCGCTGCGCGCCGTGCAGCCCGGGATCCGCGAGGCGTCGAAGCCCGAGGCCGAGCGGGACTTCCTCGAGGAGCCGTTCACGCTGGTGTCGGCGGCGACGGGCCGGTCGCCGCTGCGCACCCGCTTCGAAACGCCGCTGCGCGCGATGCTGGTGACGGTCGCGCTGGTGCTGCTGATCGCCTGCGCCAACCTCGCCAACCTGATGCTGGCGCGGGCGCTGGCGCGGCGGCGCGAGCTGAGCGTCCGGCTGGCGCTCGGCGCGTCGCGCTGGCGGGTGGCCCGGCTCCTGGCGTTCGAGACCGTCGCCATCGTCGCCGCCGGTGCGGGCATCGGCGTGCTGTTCGCGCATATGGAGCAGCGCCCTGCTGGTGCGGCAGCTGGCCACGTGGCGCGGCACCGTCACCCTGGACCTGTCGCTCGACTGGCGCGTGCTGGCGTTCACGACAGCCCTGGCCTGCCTGACGGCGATCATCGCCGGGATCCTGCCGGCCCTGGCGGTCACCGGCGTGGCGCCGGGCGACGCGATGAAGGAATCGGGCCGCACCATCGCCGGCGACCGGCGCCTGAGCATCCGCGGCGCGCTGGTCGTGTCACAGATCGCGCTCTCGCTCGTGCTGGTGATCGGCGCCGGCCTCTTCCTGCGCACGTTCACCTCGCTCAGCCGGCTGCCGCTCGGCTTCGCCCCGGGCGGCCTGACCGTGGCCAGCGTCACCCTGACCGCGAGCGCCGCCGACGACACGGCCCGTCCGGCCCTGGCCGCGCGCATCGAAGCCGCGGTGGCGGCCGCTGCCGGCGTCCGCGCCGCCGGCCTGTCGGTGATCACGCCGATGAGCGGCGGTGGCTGGAACGACCGCATCGGCGGCGGCGAGATCGTCGGCCGGGCGCCGCCGGAGACGATGACCTGGATCAACGCAGTGACCGCCGGCGTGGTTCGACACGATGGGCATCGCGCCGACGCAGCGGCCGCGGCTTCGCGGCCACCGATCGCGTCGGCAGCCCGAAGGTGGCCATCGTCAACGAGTCGTTCGTCCGGCGCTTCCTGGGCGGCCGGCCGCCGCTCGGGCAGCGCGTCATCGCCGGCGGACCGCGCGAGCGATCGGAGTATGAAGTCGTCGGCGTCGTCGGTGATGCGGTCTACCGCTCCCTGCGCGAAGGGATGGTGCCGACGATGTACCTGCCGCTCACGCAGCAGGAGCGGCTCGGCGGGTCGATCACGCTGACGGTCGCCACCACGACGGCGGCGCGCGGCTCGGCGCGGCGCATCGTCGCCGATGCGCTGCGCGGCGTCGATCCCGGCGCTGACCTTCACCCTGCGCGACTACGACGCCTATCTCCGCAGCGGGCTGACGCAGGAGCGGCTGGTGGCGCTGCTGTCGACGTTCTTCGGCGGGCTGGCCCTCCTGCTGGCGGCGATCGGGCTCTACGGCGTCGTCACCCACGCGGTCAACGTGCGGCGCACCGAGATCGGCGTGCGGATGGCGCTGGGTGCGGATCGGCTCGGCATCCTCTGGCTGGTCTTCCGCCGGGTCGCCGTAATGCTGGCCCTTGGTCTGGGCGCGGGCCTCGCGCTGAGCCTGTGGGCCGCGCGCTTCGTCGGTCCGCTGTTGTTCAGGCTCGAGCCCCGGGACGCCTCGACCTTCGTCGGCGCCCTCAGTGTGCTGCTAGCCGCGAGCCTGCTGGCCGCCTGGATCCCGGCCCGCCGCGCCGCCCGCCTCGATCCGGCGCTGGTGCTGCGCGACAGCTGAGCGTGCTCGGCTGACGCGTTGCTCGGAGCAAGCTCCGAGCAACGTGCAGAAACTGCCACGTGCGAAGGGCATGTACAAGGGGCCTTGCTCGGAGCTTGCTCCGAGCAAGTGGCAGAAACTGCGTATACTGCGGGCTGGCGCGTCGGGGCGCCTCCCGTCCGCGGAAAGGGCCGTGCCCACCCACCGTCGATCGCCGCCGACGATTCTTCTTTCAGCCTGACCGGGCGGACGCCAGGCGCGTGAAAGGAGACTCGTATGCCGCCGAAGGCGCTGCCCGACCGTCCGAATCTCAGCCAGTACAAGAAACAGGCCAAGGATCTGCTGCGCGCCTGGCGCAGCGGCGATGCCGAGGCGATCGCGCGCGTCACGACGCACCACCCGCGCCTGCGCGCCCGGAGCGCGACGCCCGACGCCGCGTTCCAGCTCGCGGATGCGCAGCTGGTGATCGCCCGGGAGCACGGCGACGACACCTGGACGGCGTTCGTCGCGCGCATCGACGCGCGCGCGCCGCGCCGCGCCCACTCCGACGCCGCCGTGGAAGCTGGCCGAGGACGCCGTGGTGCGCGGCGACGCCGAGGCGCTGGCGGCGCTGCTCCGCGAACACGGTGACGCGCTGCGCCACGCGGTGCCATCGACGTGGTGGGGCGGCCTGGCGCCGAGCTACGCCGAGGGCGACGCGCCGGCGATCATCGCCCGCGAGCACTTCTTCCCGGACTGGGACGCCTTCGCGGCGTTCGCCGACGGCGCGCCGCGATCCGCGGTCGCCCGTCGCCCGCTTCGAAGCGGCGGCGGACGCCATCGTCGCCGGCAATCTCGCGACGCTGGTCCGCCTGCTGAGCGAGGATCCGGCCCTGGCCCGGGCCCGCTCCGCCCGGCGGCATCGCGCCACGCTGCTCCACTACGTCGGCTCGAACGGCATCGAGGGCTTCCGCCAGCGGACGCCGACCAACCTCGTCGACGATCGCCGCGGCGCTGCTCGACGCCGGCGCCGACGTCGACGCGACGGCGCAGATGTACGGCGACGACGACACGACCATCGGGCTGGCCGCGACCAGCATCCATCCGGTGACGGCCGGCGTCCTCGAGCCGCTGCTGGCCTTCCTGCTGTCGCGCGGCGCGACGGTCGGCGACGCGCGCGGCGGCGCCGCCTGGTCGGCGCTGATCAACGGCTGCCACGCCAACGGCCGTCCGGCGGCGGCGGAGTTCCTGGCGGCCCGGGCCGCCGCGGCCGGCCTGCGACCTCGATCTCGAGGCGGCCGCCGGCGTGGGTCGTCTCGACCTGGTCGAGCGCTGCTTCACGCCGGACGGCACGCTGATTGGCGCGACCCGCGACCAGGTCCGCGACGCGGCTTCACCTGGGCCTGCGAATACGGCCGGACGCGAGTCGTCGACTTCCTGCTTCGGCACGGACAGGCCGTCGACGCGAAGCTGCCCAAGCATCACGGCCAGACCGGCCTCCACTGGGCGGCCTGGGGTGGACACGTCGACACGGTTGGCGCGCTGTTGGCGGCCGGCGCGTCGGTCGATATACGGGACGACCGCTTCGGCGGCACGGCGCTCGGCTGGGCCCTGCACGCGTGGAGCAGCGGCGGCCCGGCGCGGGAGCCCGGCCGCTACGTCGACGTCGTCCGGCAGCTGATCGCCGCCGGCGCCGCCGTCGATCGCGACTGGCTGGAACAGAGCGGCCGCGGCGAGTCGTGGACGGCGACGCTACGCACGGCACCGGAGATGCGCGAGGCGCTTGGGTTGGCAATGAGCAGGACTGCGGCGAGGATCGTGGCGCTAGTGCTGGCGGTGATGGCACTCGCCGCACCGCTACGCGCCGAACGCCGCGCGACGACATCCCTCGACGCGCGCCAGATCCTCGTCGCTGACCAACGAATCGCGCCGGCGGGCGGGGCTCCCGCCCGTGGCCATGGACGACCGGCTGGTGGCCGCGGCCCGCGCCAAGCTGTTCGACATGCTGAAGGGGGACTACTTCGCGCACCGCACGCCCGACGGGCGCCAGCCCTGGGCCTTCATGCAGGCGGCCGGCTACCGCTTCCAGATGGCCGCCGAGAACCTGGCCAAGGGCTACGACAACGAGCCCGAGCTGCAGCAGGCGTGGATGAAGTCGCGGGGCCACCGCGCCAACATCCTCAACCCGCACTTCACGGAGATCGGCGTCGCCGACGCCAACGGTATCGTCGTGGTGATGTTCGGCCGGCCGGCGCGCCGACGCGACCGCTAGCGACGGCGGCTACGGCGTCCGCGGCAGCGCCGGACCGAGCGCCGCGCGCAGCGCCTCGAGGAGACCGGCCGCGCCCGGCGCCGATCGGCACGATGGTGAACAGGTCCGGACGGCGCGTCAGCCGGGCCGTCCGCGCCTTGTTCTGCAGGACGGCGCACCTCGCTGTCGGCCGGGGTCGTGCCGCGGACCAGCGCGACCAGGGCGTCGGCGGCGCCGCCGCTCCCCGCGATCAGGATCATCGGTCGCCCGAACTCGACGTTGGCGGCGATCTCGTCCAAGGTGATGCCGCCGCCGTTGGCGACGATCGCCACCGAGTTGCGCCCCTCGGCGAACCGGTTGAACAGCCAGTACATCGTCGCCGTCTCGGATCCCCAGGCGGGCTCGCCTGTCGGCAGCGCCGGGTCGTCGACGGCGATCACGTGCGAGTGGTTCGGATCGACCGGCGTCGATCCGGCCGGCGCGAGCTCGCGCGCCGGCGCGACGCCGATCAGCGGGAAGGCGCGGCCGCTGGCGAGGCGCGCCCGGCCGGCCGCGGCCAGGATGCCGGCCCTGGTGCCGCCGTCGCCGACCGCGATCCGACGCTCCGTCGCCAGCGTGCCGAGCGCCGCGAGCATCGCCAGCAGCTCGCGCTGCGATCGCCTCGGCCGTCGTCGAGGCGTCGCCGCTCAGCACCACGATGGCGTCGGCGTCTCGATGCACCGCCTCGATCAGCGCCCGCAGATCGGCGTTCCGCTCCAGCGTCGCCTGCCGCGCCGCGATGACGTGCGGCTCGCCGGCGTCCCGCGCCGCCGGCCGCGGGTCTTGCCGCGGGCTGCCGCGGGTTTTGCCGCGGGTCTGCCCAGGTGCCGGCCGCGGCGCCGGGGCCGCGAACGCAGGAGGCCGAGGCCGCGGCGACCGCGGCCAGCGACACCGCGGCGCCTACGCCTTCACGTGCTTGGCGAAGTGGGCCATCGTCCGATCCCACGCCAGCTTGGCGTTCTTCTCGTCGTAGCGCGGCGTGGTGTCGTTGTTGAACCCGTGCTGCGTCCCCGGATAGATGTGCGCCTCGTAGGGCACCTTGTGTTCCTTGAGGGCCGCTTCGTAGGGCGGCCAGGCGGCGTTGACGCGCTCGTCGTTCTCGGCGAACTGCAGCAGCAGCGCCGCCTTGATCTTCGGCACGTCGGCGAGCGGCGCGGCGCCGCCGTAGAACGGCACCCCGGCCGCCAGTTCGGGCACCCGCGTCGCCAGCATGTTGACGATCGCCCCGCCGTAGCAGAAGCCGACCGCGCCGATCGTGCCGGTGGCGTCCGCCCGCGCCCGCAGCCAGTGCGCCGCGGCCACGAAATCCTCGCGCGTCTTCGGCTGGTCGAGGGTCTGGAACAGCGTCCGCGCCTTGTCCTCGTCACCGGGGTAGCCGCCGGCCGGGAACAGCGCGTCGGGCGCGAAGGCCATGTAGCCGTCGAGACCGACGCGGCGGGCGATGTCCTCGATGTGCGGGTTGAGGCCGCGGTTCTCGTGGATGACGAGGATCGCCGGCAGCTTCTTGCCGGCGCTCTTGGCCGGACGGACGAGGTAGCCGCGCGCCTTGCCGCTGCCCTGCGGCGACGGGAACTCGACGGACGACGTCTCGAGCCGCGGGTCGTCGGTCTTCACCTGCTGGGCTTCGGCGAACTTCGGGCTCAGGGCGTCGAGCAGCATCGCCGCGGTCACGGTGCCCACGGCATACTTCTTCGCCTTGTCGAGGAAGCCCCGCCGGTCGAGGGCGCCGTGCACGTAGGCATCGAACAGAATGAGCACTTCCGGATCGAAATCTGCCGCGGTCAGTTTCTGCGCCATGCGCCATCCTCCTGGGAACCGGCCGAGCATATCCCGACCCACTCGACGAAGTAACCGCCGATGGTATTGTTCAGCCACATGAGTGACCAGTGGAGCGGGGGGATCAAGACGGCCAAGTTGGACGTGGTCTGGGATGTCTCCCAGGCGGCGCCGGACGTGTTCGAGGCGGTGGCCAACGACTCGCCGGCGGTGCCCGCGGCGATGGAAGGCCTGCGGCACGGCGTCCCGTTCATGGCCTCGGCCGCGCCCGGTGAGCAGGGCGACCTCTATCGCATCCGCGGCCACAACCGCTCGATCTGCATCGCGCTCTCCGGCGACAAGTCGACCTCCGACGTCGTCGTCATCAAGGGATCCGAGCCGCTGCTGCCGGACTTCGAGCGGTATCTGGACTGGATGCAGTTCAAGTCGTTCGGCGCCTGGCCGCGGCCGATGATGGAGCACTTCCCGCTCTTCGAGGGGAAGACGCCCGGCACGGTGGCGCTCGACGAGGCCCGCAAGGAAGCCGAGCTCGCCCTCGACGTGCAGGCGGCGCACCTGCGCCACTACGGCGAGCTGATTCGCCTGCCCGTGCCGCTGATGGTGCTGGCCCTGCCCGAGGCGACGCACGACCGGGTGATGGCCCAGCTCCGGCGGCGCATGTCGGCGCCGGCCCTCGAGCGCGTCGAGCCGACGCTGTCGCGCGGCATCGGCATGTTCGTCTACCACTACCCCGGTCCGCCGGTGCGCGTCACCGCGGTCGGCCGGCCGCGCTACATGTGGCCGGGCTCGCCGGACATGGCGTCGCGCAAGAACGTCATGGAGAAGATGATCCCCGGCTGGATCCAGATCGCCGCGCGGCTGCTCTGGCTCGGCTTCCTGCCGTCGACGCCGCTGGCGTGGCGCCTCGGCGCCATCTTCGATCCGAACAACTCCTGCCTCGACGGCGGCGCCTGCGACATCGCGTCGGTCTATTCGCTCGCCGACGCCAACCACGACGCCTTCGTGATGCGCTCGCTGGCCGAGATCGTCGGCGCCCTGCGCGTCGTCATCGCCCGCGCCTTCGGCATCCAGCTGCCGGAGCTGGCCCAGAGCTACGAGCAGGACTTCATGATGTTCTCGCTCGGCCAGTGGGTGAAGAAGGAGATCGAGCAGGCGCTGGCCGTCGAAGGCCGCGACACCCTCACGCTGGATCGGCGCATCGGCGAGGTCCTCGGCGGCGACAAGTCGCTGCCCGAGCTGATGACGATCTTCCAGCAGGTACTCCTCCTACCTGACCGTCGACGACTACGCCTAGGTTGATGCCGCGTGACTGACGCGCCTGCGGACGAACCCTGGCTGGTATCGCTGGCGGCCGCCGTGTCGGCCGGCGAGGCCGTCGACTGGCCGGCGGCGCGCGCCCGCGCGTCGCATGACGAGGCGCCGGTCGTCGAGGAGCTGCACCGCCTGAGCCAGATCGTGCGCGGCCGCGGCGGCGAGGGCGCGTCCCGGCCGACCGGGTCGGGCGAGGGCGCGTGGCCGGCGGTCCGGGCGTGGCGCACGCTGCTGGTCCTCGAGCCGCTCGCCTCGGGCTTCTCCGGCGACGTCCACCGCGCCTGGGACACGCAGCTCGATCGCGAAGTCGCGGTCAAGTTCCTGCACCCGCTCGCCGACGGGACCGCCCCGTCGCTGCGCGAGGCCCGCGCCCTGGCCCGGGTGCGTCACCCCAACGTCGTCACCGTCTACGGCGTCGAGCACGACGCGGGCCAGTCCGGCCTGTGGATGGAGCTGGTCGACGGCGAGACGCTGGCCGACGCCGTCACCGCCCGCGGCCCGATGAGCGCTCGCGAGGCGGCCGGCATCGGCATCGACGTCTGCCGTGCCGTGTCGGCGCTGCACGCGCATGGCCTGGTCCACCGCGACGTCAAGGCGGCCAACGTGATGCGCGAAGTCGGCGGGCGCATCGTGCTGATGGACTTCAGCGGGGCGCACAGCATCGACGACGCCCACCCGCCGACGCTGCAAGGCACGCCGCTCTACCTGGCGCCCGAGCTGCTGGCCGGGGAACGCGCCACGCCGGCCAGCGACGTCTACTCGATCGGTGTGCTGCTGTTCTTCCTGCTCACCAGCCGGCACCCGGTCGAGGGCGAGACGCTGGGCGATCTCGAAACGGCGCATCGGCAGCATCAGCGCGTCCGCCTGCTCGACGCGCGACCCGATCTGCCGGAAGCGCTGGTGCGCGTCGTCGAGCGCGCCATCGCCGCGCCGCGCGACGCCCGCTATCACACCGTCGGCGAGCTGGAGCACGCGCTCGGGGCGATCTTCGGCGCCGGCCCGGCGGCCCGGTCGCGGCTGACGCTGCCCGGCCGCGGCGACCGGCGATCGCTGCTGGCGACGCTCGGGCTCGGTGCGGCGATGCTCGCCCTGCTGCTCGCCGCGGCCGTCCTGGCCTGGCGCGGCGGGCTCGGCGGCGCGCCGTCCGGGCCGGCGGTGATGCCCATCGAGTTCGACATGGTGGTGCAGGAGCCGCTCCGCCTCGACCCGACGTCGAACGACGCCCGCGTGTCGCCGGACGGCCGCGTCGTGGTCTTCTCGGCGTGGGCCAACGGCACGCAGCTGCTCTACCGGCGCGCGGTGGGCTCGCGCCACCTGTATCCCATCGTCGGCACCGAGGGCGCGGCGCTGCCCTTCTGGTCGGCCGACAGCCGCCACGTCGGGTTCCACGCCAGCGGTCTGCTCAAGCGGGTGTCCGATCGAAGGCGGCCCGGTCACCAACATCTGCCCGAGCAGCCAGTTCGGCGGCGGGGCCTGGAACCGCGACGACGTCATCGTCTTCTCGCAGGTCGCGTCGCTGTGGACGGTGTCGGCGAACGGCGGCTCGCCTCGATCTCTCAAGATCCCCTCCGAGATCGGACCGGACGCCGTCGTCATCGGCCCGATGTTCCGCCCCGATCAGCGGGCGTTCACCTACCGGATTGGGTTCGGCGCCAAGGACACCGCCGGCACCTACCTCGCCCACCTCGATCGGCCGACCGGCACGCGGCTCTTCGACCTCGGCCCGAACGCGGTGCTGGGCCAGTCGTCGGTGGTCTGGATTGCCAACGGCGCCCTGACGGCGCAGGCCGTCGACCCTGTCACGCTGCGGCCGATCGGGCCGGTCACGCCGATCGAAGCCGGCGTGCTCGGCAACGACGGCCAGGCGGTGACGCCGGCGGTGTCGCTGTCCGACGCCGGCGTGATCGTCTACCGCAAGCTGCGCGAGGCGGAGACCCAGCTGGCGTGGTTCGATCTCGGCGGGCGGCCGCTCGGCACGCTCGACGCGCCGCCGCTCTGCCGTAATCCCGAGTTCTCCCCCTCCGGCGATCGCGTCGCCGTCGAGTGCACCGACGCGACCACCGGTCGCCGCGACATCTGGCTGCTGAGCGAGCACGCCCCGCCGATCCGGCTGACCGATGCGCCGGGCGGCGCCTCCGACCCCGTGTGGTCGCCGGACGGCACGCTGGTCGCGTTCTCGTCGAACCCACGCGGCATCCGCGACCTCTTCGCCCGCGAGTGGGCGGCGTCGGGCGAACCGCGCGCGCTCTTCGGGTCGGCGGCGACCAAGTATCCCTGCAGCTGGTCGAGCGACGGCGTGCAGCTGGCCTTCACCGAGCGCGGCATGGGCCGCGCCTGGAACATCTGGACGCTCGACACGCGGACGGGTGTGGCGCGCGCCCTGGTCGCCCACCCCAACGACGACATCGAGCCGCAGTTCTCGCCCGACCAGCGCTGGCTCGCCTACACCTCGAACCGCAGCGGCCGATGGGCGGTCTACGTCCAGGATCTGCACGCGCCGGGCACCGACCCGCGCATGGTGTCGGCCGGGCTCGGCGAGTCGGACCCGCGCTGGAGCCCGTCCGGCGATCGGCTCTACTTCCTGTCCGGCGACCGGCGGCTCCTGTCGCTGCCGACGCGCGGCGCCGACGGCCAGCCGGGGCTCGGCGCGCCGAGCGCGCTGTTCACGTCGGCGGCCATCGGCCCCATCGGCATCGGCCTGCGCTTCAACTACGCCATCCACCCGGACGGCAAGCGGCTGCTGATGCTGGTCGGGGCCGGCCCGCGCGAGCTGCCGGCCCTGACCGTCCGCGTCGGCTGGACGCCGCCGGCGGCGCCGTAGTTGGGTCGGCCGCCGCGCTCTCACCTGCGGCCGCTCGACTAGCGCGCCGCGCGCGTCACCAGCTTCTTCGCCTCGGCCAGCTCGGGCCGCCCCGGCGCGTCGGCCTTGGCGCAGACCGTCAGCAGGGTCTGCGCGTGCACGCGGGCCCGATCGCTCTGGCCGGCGAGCGTCGCCGCGCGGATCGCGCCGGACAGCGCCCGGAACCGGTTCGGCTCCTTCTTCAGCGTCGCCTCGAACGCCTGCAGCGCGTCGGCCGGTTTCTCCATCTTCAACAGCATCTCGCCGAGCAGCTCGCGGGCCGGCGCCAGCGGCCCGGGCGTCACCGCGGCCTTCTCGGTCTTGTCCTCGGCGTCCGCCGCGGCCGTCATCTCGGTCAGGGCCTCGGCGGCCCGGCCCTCGACGAGCGCCAGCCAGGCCGTCGCCGTGCGGCGCTGGATCTCGGCCTGCTCGGCCCAGTAGACCTCCTTCTTCGCCGTCAACGCGCCGCCGATCCGGGTGATCTCGGCGATCGCCGCCTTGGTCCCGGCCGCGTCACCGCCGCGCGCCGCGCCCAGCGCCTTGGCGAACCACGTCTGCGCGTCGGGAAACAGGAACGGGCTCGGCTCGGGCGCGAGCGCCGCGGCCGCCTTCCAGTCGCCGCGCTCGAGGGCGTAGCGGGCCGGAATCGCCGCCAGGGCGTAGACGCCGGCGGACCCGGGCGCCGCACCGCCGACGGCGTTCGGGTCGAAGCGCGCCTTGATCGGCGGCAGGCCGTCGACCAGGGCCTTGGCGACGGCGTCCTGGCCGGTCTGCAGGGCGGCGTAGGCCTGGTAGTCCATCGCGTGCAGCTCCTCGGCGATCGAGCCGAGCTTGCGCGCGGCATCCGCCGACGCGACGTTGGTGTCGATCGATTCCTGCCACGAGCCGACCCGCGTGAACGTGTGCGACGGCATGTGGAGGGCGTGCGGCGCCGACGGCGCGATCTTGGCGTAGCGGCGGGCGGCGGCGAGCCCGCGATCGGCCAGCGCCGGGACGTCGTAGCTGTGGATGATGTAGTGCGCCAGCCCGGGATGCTGCGGGTACTGCTCGATCAGGCCCTCGAGGATCGCGCCGGCCTTGAGCAGCTGGGCGTAGCTCTTGTCGGACGGGACGTGCGAGCCGGCGACCGACAGGGCGTAGAAGATCCGCGCTTCGGGATCGGCCGGCTGCGCGGCCGCGAGCGCGGCCATGGCGTCGCGGTAGGCGACGAACCGGGTGCGCTGATCGACCGTCGCGGCGTTGGCGAACAGCGCCGCGACCGCGTCCAGGTAGGCCTGCTCGCGCGGTGTCTTCGGCGCCAGTGCCGTGCCGCGCGCGACCGCGGCGGCGCCCTCCTCGAGCGGCTTGGCGGCGCGCTGGCCCGCGCCGAACGGGTTGCCCCAGCGGCTCATCGCGATGCCCCATTCGGCCATCGCGCAGGTCGGGTCCTTGGCCAGCGCAGCGGTGAAGCCCTTGATGGCGTCGCCGAACTCGAAGGAGTGCAGCAGGGCGACGGCCCGGTTGAAGTCCGGCTTGGCCGCGGCGCTGCAGGAGGTGACGAAGTCGACCGAGCCGAGCTGCTCGTGACCGCCGGCAGGGTGCTGGTGCTGGGCCGACGGCCGGGCCGGACAGGAGGGCGGCCGCGGCCGTGATGGACAGAAAAAGTGGGATGCGCATGTCAGAACTCCGAGTGAAGAGTAGTCCCAAATCGACGGCATCGAGCCGGCCGGCCAGCTCTGCTATCCTGCCGGCCATGACTCAGCCCGCGCCCCCACCGCTGCCCGCCAACGTCCGCGTCTTCGAGATTGCCGCCGCGATGGTTGCGGCCCGGGCCTTGTGGACGGCGGCGGAATTCGGGATCGCCGATCACCTGGACAACGAGCCGCGCGGGGTGGACGAACTGGCCTCGGTCACCGGGACCCACGCCGATTCGCTGTATCGCGTCCTGCGCCTGCTGGCCACGCGTCGGGGTCTTCGAGGAGCAGGACGGCCGGCGGTTCGCGCACACCGAGATGAGCCGGACGCTGCGCAGCGACCACCCGACGCGGACCCGCGCCGCCGTGCGCATGCTCGGCAGCGCCGGGATGTGGCGCAGCTTCGGCGCCCTGGACACCTCGGTGAGCACCGGCGGCACCGGCTGGCAGGCCGCCATGGGCGAAGAGATCTTCGACTGGATGGCGCACGAGCCGGAAGCGGCGGCGCTGTTCAACGACGCGATGATCGGCATCCACGGCGGCGAGCCGCCGGCGGTCGCTGCCGCCTACCCGTTCGCGGGCACGGTGATCGACGTCGGCGGCGGGTCGGGCAACATGATCGTCAACGTGCTGCGCCAGCACCCGGCGGCGCGCGGCGTCACCTACGACATGCCGCACGTCGTGGCCGAGGCGCAGCGCCGCTTCGAGGCCGAGGGACTCGCCGGACGCGCCCGCGTCGAAGGCGGCAGCTTCTTCGACGGCGTGCCAGCCGGCGGCGACCTCTATCTGCTGTCGCACATCATCCACGACTGGGACGAGCCGCGCTGCGTGCAGATCCTCGAGCACTGCCGCAAGGCCAAGGCGCCCGGCGGCAAGGTGCTGCTCGTCGAGATGGTGGTGACGCCGGCCAACGTTCCGCATCCCGCCAAGATGCTCGACCTGGTGATGCTGGCCGTTCCGGGCGGGCGCGAACGGACGCCGGAGGAGTACGCCGCGCTGCTCGGCCAAGGCCGGCCTGCGCCTGACCCGGATCATTCCGACGGCCAGTCCCGGTCAGCGTGATCGAGGCGGAGTGATCACATACGTCACCGGGCCGACGCAGGCCGGACGGCAGCGGCGTCACCATCTCCATGCCCTGCGGCTGGAAGCGATCGCCGTAGCGCAGGTTCAGCAGGCGGTAGTCGGGCAGCGGTCGCCCCGCCATGTGGTTCAAGGCGGTGTTGCCGACGCGGATCGACAGCGTGTTCGGCCCCGGGCGCACGAACACGCTGATGTCCAGGCGGTACGGCGGACACCACACCGAGCCGGCCCGCTGGCCGTTGACCGTGATCACCGCCGCATCGCGGATCGGCGCCTCGAGCCAGGTCCGCATCCCGGGGCCCTTGTCGGCCGGCTCGAGCGCCTTCCCGGGGCCGAAGTCGAGCGTCACCGTCGATCCGGGCCGTACCGGTGGCAACGTGAACGACGCCTCATAGGTGGCGACGCCGGAGAAGAACCGCGTCTCGTCGGCGGCGTCCCACGACGCCGGCGCGGCGAGTGTCCGCGGTGCGATCTGCGGATCCGTCGAAGGTGACGGTCCACGGGCCTGGCACCGTCGGACGCGGGCCGGCGCGCGGCCGGGGTCGCCGTCGATCGCGTGACGCGCGGCGCCGGGCCGCGGGCGACGACCAGCACCGTCGAACCGTAGGCGTCGAGATCGAGCGCGAGGGTCATCGTGTCGCGACCGGCGGCCAGCGGCTCGGCCGGCCTGGTCGCCCCCGTCAGCGGATCCCACCATTCGGCGCGCCCGACCGTGCGCACGGTCAGCTGCCCCGCCTTCGGCGTGTTGGCGGTGTTGGCCAGGAAGTAGACGTCGGCGTCGCCGACGCGTCGATGATGCTGGCCGACGTCGGATGATGCCGGCTCGAGCTGGATGTCCGGCGTCAGCGCGGCGCGCAGGGCGGCGCCGAGCGACGCCGCCGGCGTCGCGGTCACCTTCAGGTCGGCGGGCAGCGGCTCGCCGCGCAGGCCCGGCGTCCGCTCCGGCAGGCGATCGGTGGCGATGATCGCGGCCGCCGGCCGCCGACGAACGCGCGCAGGCGCGACAGCGTCTCCGCCGGCATCGTGCGCACGGCCGGCAGCACGATGACGCGGAAGCGCTGCGCGCCGACGACCAGTTCATCGCCCTCGATCGCGGCCGGCGCCGCGAGCGCGCCGTCGTCGATCACGTCGAAGCCGTAGCCGGCGTCGAGGATCGCGGCCGGCACGACCGGGCCGATCCGCTCGCGCAGCAGCTCGAGCAGGTGCGCCGTCCCCGGCGTGATGTCGCCGAGCGCGTCGCTCGTCGGCAGGTAGAGCGCGACGTCGTGCACCGGGCGTCCCTCGCGCAGCAGCGCGCTGACCCGCGTCAGGTAGCGCGACACGTCGGGCATCGCGATCCACCACGGATTGCGATCGTTGAAGGCGCCGGCGGCATAGAAGCGCCAAGTTGAAGCGCTCGTTGTCGGTGTTGGCGGCGGCCGGCGTGGACGGCCAGCCGTGCCCGATCAACTGATTCACGCCCATCAGGAAGTGGCGATCGGCTTCGGCCTTGAGATCGAGCGGCGTCGCCGCGAACGACGGCGAATGCAGCCACGTCCACGTCTCGGACGCGGTGACCGCGCGGCCGAACAGATGGTTGGCCGACGACGCCCAGCGGGCCGGCGTGATCGTCTTCCACTGCGCGCCTTCGCCGTCGGTGAGATCGGCGAGCCGGTTGCTCGACAGCGTGGCCGGCGGGATGCCGTAGCCCTGGATGCGCAGCTTCGAGCCGCGCGCGTGCGTCCACTCGGCCAGGGGCGCCAGGAAGCGCTCCTCGTACAGCTCGCCCAGGGTCTGGCCCCAGTCCTGGCGCACGGCGATCGCCTGCGCGTCGGTACCGGCCACGATCGCGCCGAGATGCGGACGCAGGTCGTAGCCGCGGCGGCGGCGGAACTCGGTGAGCAGGTCGGGGGTCCAGTCCGAGCCGAACACCTCGAGGCTGTCGCAGAAGATCGTCGCTGGAGGCGTGTCGCGCAGCGCGTCCAGGAGCGGCGCGCCGACGGCGTCGAGATGCGCCTGCAGTCCGGCACGATCGTAGTGATCGAGCACGTAGCCCTCGGCGCCGACCGCGGCGCGCTTGACCATCATGCCGGTGCGGCCGGCGATGAAGACCCAGACCTCGGCCGGCAGCGGCCCCTCGGGCAGCCACACGACGTCGCCGCGGAGATCGGTCAGCTCGGCGCCGCCGTTCGGCAGCGTCACGGCGATCAGGCGTCTCGCCGGTCGTCATCGGCGGCAGCGGGACGCGACGGCTCGTGACCGGCACCTTGTCCCAGCGCAGGCGGCCGGCGGCATGGTCGATCGGAATGTGCGGCCCGCCGTAGGGCCAGCCGCTGCCGAGCGTCATGTCGTAGCGCAGGCCGAGCCGCTTGGCGGTCGCCGCGCTGTGGCGCACGGCGTCGAGGAAGGGCGCCGAGAGAAAGGGATGGTTGACGAGGCCGCGCCCGCGATCGTCGGGCACCAGCGGATAGACCGGCTGCACCTCGACCCCGCCGAGGCCGGCGTCGTGCATGGCCTGCAGTTCCCGGTCGAGGCCCTCCGGGGTGACGGCGGCGCCGAACCACCACCAGCGCATCATCGGCCGCGCGTCCGGCGACGGCTGGGTCCACACCGTCCGCACGGCGGCCAGCGGATCGGTGCGCTGCGCGGACACCATCGGCGCGGCCACCAGCGCCAGCGCCGCCAGCCACCACGATCCACGTCGCCTGCGGCTCGCTCGGCTCACTCCACTCGCTCTGCCAATCATGGCGCCTCCAGCGGTCCGCCACTCGCAGACGCGCGGACACCCTTCTCCTCCGCAACACGATGGATGGGCGTCAAGGTGAGCAGGAGGAGGGCATCGTATGCGTGCGGTGGGGCGTCTGCCTAGTCCCCAGCAGAGGGGATGGCGGGCCGCCCGAGGCTGGCGTTGACACCGGCCGCGGCCTGGCCCGACACTGACGGCAGCGCGCTGTGGGGCGCCTCCTGTCCGCGGCAAGGGATTCCCACCCACGTCGGTTCGTCGCTCTCTCGCACCTTCTTCCAGCCTGGCGCGAGCGGACATCAGGCTTCCTGGAAGGAAGGTTCCCATGAGCCGCGCGCTCACGTCCGCGACCACCCTCGATCACCTCAAACGCGAAGCCAGGCAGTGGCTGAAGGCGCTACGCGCCGGCGACGCCGACGCCCGGGCGCGACTGCAGCGGGCGCATCCGTCCGCGCCGGCCGACGCCGGGCTGCGCCATGTCCAGCACGCGCTGGCACGCGAGTTCGGCTTCGCCAGCTGGGCGCACCTCAAGGTGGCCGTCGCCGGCCGCCGCGCGCCGCGCGCCCGCCGCACCGACGCCGGAAGACGCGCTGACGCCGCTGCAGACGATCCTCGCGGCCGCGGAGGCCGGCGACGAGATGCGCCTCGCCGCGCTCCTCGACGTCGCATCCGGATCTCGTCAGCGCCCGCGGCACGCTCCCCGGCCACACTGGCCTGCGCACGGCGTTGCACTTCGGCGTCTCGCGCGAGCCCGTCGTCCGGCTGCTGCTGGAGCGCGGCGCCGATCCCAACGTCCGCGACGACGGCGACGACGCCTTCCCGCTGCACTTCGCCGCCGAGAACCAGGATCTGCCGGTGATCGAGCTGCTCCTCGCGCACGGTGCCGATCCGATCGGCACCGGCGACGGACACGAGCTCGAGGTGATCGGCTGGGCGACGTGCTGGGACTACGTGACCGTGCGGCCCGACGTGCTCGCCTGCCTGCTCGCGCACGGCGCGCGCCACCACCTCCTCTCGGCGGTCGCCGTCGGCGACGTCGACGCGATCCGCGCGGCCGCCGCCGCGGATCCCGGTTCGCTGACGCGGGTGATGGATCGCACCAACCGGCGCCGGACCGCGCTGCACCTGGCAGTCGTCAAGCGCCAGCCGGAGGCGCTGCGGGCGCTCCTCGACCTCGGCGCCGATCCCGACGCGCGCGATCAGGCCGGGCTGACGCCGCTCGATCAGGCGGCGCTGGCCGGCGAGGCGGACGATGGCGGAGCGGCTCATCGCGCACGGCGCGCGGATCGAGCTGCCGTCGGCGATCGCCCTCGGGCGGACCGCCGACATCGAGCGGCTCGCCCTGGCCGAGCCCGGCAGCCTGGCGCCGGGCGGCCGCTGGGGCGCGCTGATCGTGCGGGCCGCCGAGCGCGCCGAGGGATCCGTGATCGAGGCGCTGGTGCGTCTCGGCGCGTCGCCCGACGCCGTCGACCTCGAGGCGACCGCGATCGATGGCATCCGCCGCTACACCGCGCTCCATGCCGCGGCGTGGCACGGCAACACCAGCGCCGCCGACGCGCTGCTCCGGCTCGGCGCCAACCCGCGCATCCGCGACGGCAAATACCACGCAACGCCGCTTGGCTGGGCCGATTTCGCAGGACGCACCGCGACCCGCGATCGCATTCTTGCCGCCGACGTCGACATGTTCGATCTCATTACCTGCGATGCACGCGACCGGGTCGCCGCCCTCCTCGACCGCGATCCAGGCGCCCGGGATCGCCCGTCCGCGGCCTACGGCGGCGACCCCGACGAGGTCGACGTCACCCCACTGGCCTGGGCCATCGAGCGAAACCGCCCCGAGATCGCCGACCTGCTGCGCGCCCGCGGCGCCTGACCTCTGCTCCGTGCTCGAGCATGCGCGGAGCCTGCTCCGAGTCTGCTCGGAGCATGCTCCGAGCAACTTGCGGAAATTGCCATTGCCAGGGGACGTGTCGTGTGGCAACCTGTCGAGACACGACATGTCGACACGAAAAGCGGAAACGGTCCCCTACGGCACCCTGGACATCCTGATCCTGAAGACCCTGGACACGATGGGCCCGCTGCACGGCTACAGCCTGGCGCGCCGGATCGAGCAGGTGTCCGAGGATCTGCTGCGGCTCAGCCAGGGCTCGGTCTACCCGGCCCTGATCCGCCTCGAGCAGCAGGGCTGGATTCGGACGGAGTGGGGCGTGTCCGACACCAACCGCAAGGTGAAGGTCTACGCCCTCACCGACACCGGCCGCGCCCAGCTCGACGTCGCGGTCGCCAACTGGGAGCGCGCCAACGCCCTGGTGGCTCGCTTCCTCGAGGCCAAGCCATGAGTCTCCGCCGCGCCGTTCAGCGCCTGCTGGCGATCGGCCGATCCGAGCGGCTCGACACCGATCTCGACGGCGAGATCGCCGCCCACCTGGAGCTGGCCGAGCGCGACTTGATCGCCGCCGGCCTGTCGCCGGCCGACGCGCGACGCGTGGCACGCCAGCGTTTCGGCGGGATCGAGCCGATCAAGGAGGCACACCGCGACAGCCGCAGCGCCCGCTGGATCGAGGGGTGGTGGCGCGACCTCCGGCTCGGCCTGCGCGGCCTGCGGCGCGCGCCGGGTTTCTGCGCCGCCGCGGTCCTGATCCTCGGCCTCAGCATCGGCGCCAACACCACCATGTTCGGCGCGGTGCGGGCCATCCTCCTGCAGCCGCTCGGCTATGCGGATCCCGATCGCCTGGTGGTGGTGCTGCACGACGGGCGCTTCCCCGTCGCGCCGGCCAACTTCCTCGACTGGCGCGCCCAGACCCGATCGTTCGAGGCGATGGGCGCAGCCGAGATGTGGTCCCCCAACCTCGGACTCGCCACCGGCGCCGAGCGCGTCAAGGGCCTGCGCCTGACACCCGAGACGCTCCGGATGCTGGGCGTCGCTCCGGTGAAAGGCCGCCTGCTGGCGACCGGCGGCGCCGAGGCGGCGGAGCTGCGGACGGTCGTGATCGGCCACGGCCTGTGGCAGCAGCGTTTCGGCGGCGCCGGCGATGTGGTCGGACGTCCGCTGCGCCTCGACGGCGAGACCTACACCGTCGTCGGCGTCATGCCGCCGCGCTTCGTCTTCGCGCCGTTCTGGACCACCGAATCGGAGCTGTGGGCGCCGCTGCCGCTGGACGCCCGCCGCGACAGCCGCGGCGGCAACAGTCTCCGCATATTCGCCAGGCTCAAGCCGGGCGTCGACGCCGCCGCCGCACAGGCCGACGTGGACGTGGTGACCGCGCGCCTGGAGCAGGCATTCCCCGGCACGAACCGTCGCGTGAAAGTGGTGCCGCTCAAGGAGCGGGTGGTCGGCCACACGCGGCTCGGTCTCTCGGTGCTGCTCGTCGCCGTCGGCTTCGTCCTGCTGATCGCCTGCGCCAACGTGGCGCACATGCTGCTGGCGCGGGCCGCGGCGCGGCAGTCGGAGATCGCCGTGCGCCTGGCGCTCGGGGCGACGCGCTTCCAGATCGTCCGGCAGCTGCTGACCGAAAGCCTGCTGCTCGCCGGGTTGAGCAGCCTGGTCGGCCTGGCCCTCGCCGGCATCGGCGTGCGCGTCATCGCGGCGACGGCGCCGCCGGACCTGCCGCGTGCCGCCGACATGGCCATCGAAGGCTGGACGCTCGCGTTCACGCTGGGCCTGACGATCCTGACCGGCGTCGTCTTCGGGCTGGTGCCGGCGTGGCAGGCGGCCCGGACGCGGGTCGGGGACCGCCTGGCCGCGCGCGGTGTCGCCGGCCATCGGCGGGAAGCGTTTCTGCGCGACGTCCTCGTCGTCTCGGAGCTGGCCCTCGCGCTGGTTCTCCTGATCGGCGCCGGGCTGATGCTGCGCAGCCTCGCCGCGGCGTCGGCCATCGATCCCGGCTTCGAGCCCCGCGGCCTGCTCTCGATGTCCGTGTCAGTGCAGGGCTCCTCGGCCGCCGGCCCGGGCCAACGGGCCCTCTTCTTCCCGGCCGCGATCGAGGCGCTGCGCCGCCTGCCGGGCGTCGAGGCGGCGAGCGGCGTCAACCATCCGCCGCTCGTCGGCGACGTGTGGACGCGCGGCTTCGACATCGCCAGTCGTTCCCGCCGGCCGGGCGACGATCGTCCGGGCGCCGTCTATCGCGTCGTGCTGCCCGGCTACTTCTCGACGATGCGGCTGCCGATCGTGCACGGCCGCGACGTCGCGGCCGACGACACGCAACAGTCGCCGGCGGTGGTGGTCGTCAGCGAGACGCTGGTCCGCCGCAACTTCCCGGACGGAGATGCCCTCGGCCAGCGCATCACCCTCGACGACCCGACCGCGGCCAATCCACGGTGGCTGACGATCGTCGGCGTCGTGCGCGACGCGGTGTCGTTCACCTGGGAAGGCGGCGCCGATCCGACGCATCTATCTGCCCTACCTGCAGACGGCCTCGTATCTCGACGGCGCCGAGGGCCACAACGCCTACCTGACCGTAGTGCTGCGTACGGCCGGCGATCCCGCCGCGCTCGCCGGCGCGGCGCGGCAGGCGATCTGGTCGGTCCATCCCGGCGTGTCGGTCTCCGAGACCACGACGCTGACCGCCGCGGTCGACCGCGCGCTGGCGCGCCCGCGCTTCCAGTCGGCGCTGCTCGGCTCGTTCGCGGCGCTGGCGCTGTTGCTGTCGGCGGCCGGGATCTACGGGGTCATGAGCTACGCGGTGGCGCGGCGGACGCGCGAGATCGGGCTGCGCCTCACCCTGGGGGCGCAGCGCGGCGAGGTGCTCCGCCTGATCCTGTCGCAGGCGATGCGCCGGCTGGCCATCGGGGCTGTGCTCGGCCTCGCCGGGGCGTGGCTGTCAGCGCGCGCACTGGCGACGCTGCTCTACGGCGTCGAGCCCACCGATCCGCTGACGTTCGGCGCGGTGCCGGTCATTCTCACCCTGACGGCGCTGGCGGCCAGCTATCTGCCGGCCCGCCGCGCCGCCCGGGTCGACCCGATGGTCGCCATGCGCGTCGACGGCTGAGTCGCTTGCACCTCATCAGAGACTAGTCCTTGCGATGTCGTGAATCAGCGATAGGCTGGACACCGACTGATTGGAGGTCACACATGGGCTTGAGAGATACCTACGCCTACGCCATCCAGACGGCGAAGGGCAAATTCCAAGGCAACGCCGAGGAACACGAGGGCAAGCTGCACTTCAAGGGTTCGGTCGCGACCGAAGCCGAGAAGAACGACATCTGGAACGCCATCAAGACCATCCCGACCTGGGAACGCGACATCGTCGCGGACATCAAGGTGACGGGTGGGGCCGGCACGACGCCGGGCACGGCGACCGCGACGGCCACGGCGCCGGCGGCTCCGCAGGCCGGCAAGACCTACACGGTGCAGGCCGGCGACACCTTGAGCAAGATCGCCAAGGATCACCTCGGCAGCGCCGGGGCCTACATGAAGATCTTCGAGGCCAACAAGGACCAGTTGACCGACCCGGACAAGATCAAGCCGGGTCAGGTGCTCAAGCTGCCCTGATTCGCCAACCCTATCGCTCGGTCGGGCTGGGAACCCGGCCCGTCCGAGCGGTGTCCATCTCCGCAGGCATCCACTACGCCATTCTGGTCGGCCCGGAGGCGGTCCTGGTGTCTTCGGACGACCTGGGGGCCGAATCGCCGACGTGGACAACGCGCCGACACCTGACGAGCGCAGCACGAGCCGCATGGCGGCCCGCAGCCTCACACGCCGCTGATCGGCTATCGTCTGCCGACATGGGCTCACGCCTCGCTCGACTGGCGATCGTCGCCACGATCGCGTTCCCGGCGATCGTCGCGACCCAAGCGACGCCGCCGGCCGCGAAGTGGTGGCTGGACCGAGCCTGTCCGGTTCCTCCAGACCAACCTCTCCGAACGCGACTCCGTCGTCGATCCGACGGCGCTCGTCGCCGCCGTGCACGAGACCGGCGCCAACACCTTCCTGGTCAACATGGGCGGGATCGTGGCGCAGTACCCGACCCGCGCGCCCTTCCACTACCCGAGCGCGTTCCTGCCGGCCGGGCGCGATCTGTTCGGCGACGTGCTGCGCGAGGCGCACGCGCGGAAGATTCGCGTCATCGGCCGCTTCGATCTGAGCAAGACGCAGAAGGCCGTCTACGACGCCCACCCGGAATGGTTCTTCCGCCGCGCGACCGGTGAGCCGGCGATCTACCACGGGCTCTACTCGACCTGCATCAACGGCGACTACTACCGCCGGCACGCGCTGACGATTCTCAGCGAAGCGCTGCAGCGCTACGAGGTCGACGGCCTGTTCTTCAACATGTTCGGTAACCCGACGGCCGACTACAGCGGCGTGGCGATGGGGCCGTGCACCTGCGACGCCTGCCGCGTCCGCTTCCGCGCGCGCACGGGCCGCGAGGTGCCGGCGCAGGCCGACGCCGAGTACCGCGCCTTCATGGCCGATTCCGCCCGCGAGGTCGCCGCGACGATCGCCGATCTGATCCACGCCACACGACCGCGGGCGGCCTTCCTCACCTACATCGCCGATCACACCGACGGCATCATGTCGGAGTCGAACACCGCGGTCGGCCGGCCGCTGCCCCTCTGGCCCTACTCGGCCAGCGACAACGTGCGCCGCGCCCTCGGCTCCGAGCCAGGCAAGATCGCCATCAACCTGTCGATGGCTTTCATCGACTACCCGTGGCGCTACGCCCATGTCGCCGGACCGGAGATGCAGCTGCGCCTCTACCAGAACCTGGCGCACGGCGGGCCGCCGTCCGTGGCGGTCGTCGGGACGATGGCGCAGGCCGATCGGACGGCGCTCGCGGCGGCCACGCCCGTGTTCGCCTGGCACCGGGCTCACGAGGATCTCTACGTCGGACAGCAGAACGCCGCGCGAGTGCTGCTGCTGGCCACCGGCGAGACGACGGCCTATCGCGGCGTCTTCCGCGTGCTCACCGAGCAGCACATCCCGTTCGAGGTCTCGACCCACGTGCGCGGCGTCACGGCCGATCCGGCCCGCTTCGACCTCGTGATCGTGCCGGGCGCGATGCCGGCGGCGCTGGACGCCTATGTCCGCGGCGGCGGGCGCGTGCTGGTCGCCGGCACCTCGGCACCGACGGCGCTGCCGATCGGGCGGGTGGTCGGCACGGCGACGACGCAAGGCTACTGGCGGATCCATGATCGCACGCGGCTGCCGAGCCTGAGCGCGACGGATCTGCTGTTCGTCGACGGCGAGTACGTCGAGCTGGCGCCGCTGGAGGCGCCGCTGCTCACGCTGATCCCGACCGCGATGTTCGGGCCGCCCGAGAAAGTGTGGAGCGACAAGACCGAGACGACGGTGCCCGGCCTGGTCGTCGCGCCGCACGGCCGCGGCCGCGCCGCCTACATCCCGTGGGACATCGGCGCGCTCTACTACCGGCACAGCTCGCCGGCCCACGCGGCGCTGCTGACCGACGTGATCGACCAGCTGCTGCCGAACGGGCGGCCGCTGCGCACGTCGGCGCATCCGCTGGTGGAGCTGACGCTGATGACGCAGCCGGCGCGCGGTCGCACGCTGGTACACCTGGTCAACGGGACAGGGCATCACGACACGGCCTACTTCGCGCCGATCGCGATGCGCGATATCCGGATCGAGCTGCCGGGCGGAATGAAGCGGGTGCGCGCCGTCGCGCTGGGGCGCGATCTGGCGGTGACGGCGTCGGGTGGGTGGTCGCGTGTGACGCTGCCGAGCCTGGCGGCGTACGAAGTGCTCGAGATCGAGCGATAGGAAGACGACTCCGGAGTCGTGTCAGGACCACTCCGGAGTCGTGTGAACGCGGACTAGCTCGTCGCCTTCTTGGCCACGAACTCGGCCGGCGGCTGGTCGCCGCCCTCGCGCTGGCGCGTGAACTTGATTTCCTCGCCGGTGACGGTCCCCTTGTAGAGGATCTTCACCTCGTTGCCCTGCATGTTCATCACGACGGTGAAGGCGATGGCGTCACCCTTGACGGTGCCGTCGGTCAGCGCCACATCGCCGTTGCGGCCCGTCGTCGTGCCGGTCAGCTTCTCGCCTTCGACCTTGAAGGTGAAGCTGGTTTCACGGGTCTGGCCGTCGCGGCCCGGGACCTGTGCGGTCCACTTGCCGGAGATGTCGGCGGCTTGCGCCGCCAGCGTGCCGACCAGCACGAGCGCGGCGGTCAGCGAAGCGATTCGGAATTTCATGGTCATCCTCCAGCCCTGGCTGGGGCCGTTGTTGGTCGGCGGATGATCCCGCGGACAGGGTGATTCTTCCCGAAACGCGGCGTTGCAGGGTGTTAAACGTTTGTTAAGGCCGGCCAGGGAGCAGGCCAGCGCCTCATGGGATGGCGGATCAGTCGCGTCGCAGGGCGTCCATCGGCGAGATCGCGGCGACTCGCCAGGCGGGCACGGCGCAGGACAGCACGGCGATGGCGACCAGCGCGATCGCCACCAGCGCATAGATCCCAGGATCGCCTCTCAGGGCGCCGGACACCTGGCGCAGGACGGGCATCACCGCCACGGTCGCGGCCAGTCCCGCCGCCAGGCCGAGGAGCACCAGCCGCCCACCGCGCCCGAAGACGATCCGCGTCACATGGCCGGTCCCCGACCCGAGCGCGAGACGAACCGCGAACTCCTGCTGGCGCGAGGTGGCGTGATACGCCATCACGCCATACAGCCCGATCGCCGCCAGTACCAGCGTCAGCGTCGCGAAGAGCCCGATCAGCCAACGGTAGAGATGCAGCTCCCAGAGCGAGTCGGCGCGGATCTGCTCCAGCGTCCGGGCGTTGAAGATGGCCAGCCGGGGATTCACCTCGCGGACGGCGGCGCGAACCGCCCCGGTCATCGCGGCCGGGGCCGTGCTCGTGCGCACGAGCAGCGACATCCCCACGTCGTTCGCCGTGGCCACGTTCTGCGACACGGGGTAGTACAGCTCGGGGACGGCCGGGCGATCGAGCGACACCTGGCGGACGTCGGCGGCCACGCCCACGATCAGGCCGCGGTCGAGGAGCCGGCCGACGGGATCCTCGCCGGGAAAATACCGGCGCGCCAGCGCGTCGTTGACGATCACGACCGGCGTCGCGCCGTCGACGTCGGTGGGCAGGAAGCCGCGCCCGCGCAGGACCGGGATGCCCATCGCCGAGAAATAGCCGGCGGTCACGTAGCGGAGGTCGGTGACCTGACGCTCGGTCGAGGGACGGCCGCGCACCGAGAAGTCGGCCTCCCAGCCCCAATGCTGCAGCGGCACGAGCTGGATCATCGCCGCGCCGGTGACACCCGGCAGCGCCGCCACCCGCGTCGCGATGGCCTCGTACTCGGGACCGCTGGTCCGCGGCGTCAGGTGCAGGGTCAGGATCTCGGCGTCCGGCAGCCCGCTCGGCGTGGCGGCGAGCCGCGCCGCTTCCCGCATGACCAGCGCCGCGCCGGTGGCGAGCAGGAACGCGAGGGCCACTTCGGCGACGACGAGGCCATCGCGCAAGCGGGCGTAGCCGCGGCTCATGGTGGCCCGGCCGCCGGCAGCGCCGGTCGCGCTGCGCACGTCGACGCGGGCCGCGGCCCACGCCGGCGCCAGGCCGAAGAGCACCGCCGCCGACACGCACACGCCCAGCAGGAACAGGAACGCGCCCCAGTCGAGCGAGATCTCGTGGGCGCGCGGGATCCTGGCGGCGCCCAGCGTCATCAGCAACCCGCTGGTCCAGCGGGCGACGAGCACACCGAGCGCGCCGCCGGCGAGTCCCAGGAGCAGGCTCTCGGCCAGGAACTGCCGAACGAGCCGCAGCCGCCCGGCGCCGAGAGCGGCGCGGGTGACGACCTCGCGGGTCCGCACCGCCATGCGCGCGAGCAGGAGGTTGGCGACGTTGGCGCAGGCGGCCAGGAGGACGAGCGTCACCGCGGCCATGAGCATCCACAACGATCGCCGGATCGGGCCGACGACGACATCGGCGAGGGGCGCCAGGCGGACGCCGATCCGGGCCTTCGGGTCGGTGAGCTGCGCCTGCTGCCGGGCGGCGATGAGGGCCAGCTCCGCCTGCGCCACGCCGGCGGCCACGCCAGGCCGCAGGCGAGCGATGACGGCGCTCCGGCCGCGCCGCAGCGCCCCGCCGGAGACGCCGCGCAACGGGTCCATGGGCAGCCAGGCGTCGGTGCGCGACTCGGGCAGCGCGGTGCGCATGCTCGAGGCCGCGCGATAGGGAAACTGAAACGCATCCGGCATGACGCCGATGACCGTGCGCGGCCGGTCGTCGATGGTGACGGCGCGGCCGACGATGGTCGGCTCGGCGGCGAAGCGCCGCCGCCAGAGCGCCTCACTCAGCACCGCGACATCGGGGCCGTCGCCGACGGCGATGACACGGCCGAGGAGCGGCTCGACGCCGAGCAGCGTGAAGAGGCCGGCGTCCACGACCACGGCCGCGACGCGCTCGAGGCCGTCACGGCCGGCGACGTGGACCGTGCGGACGTCGTAGGCCGCGACGCCCTCGAGTGCCCGGGCCTGCGCATAGGCCTCCTGTTGCGCCGGCGCCACCGGCCCGTCGATCGGATCGACGCGGCCGCGGTCCTCGCCCCAGTTGCGACCGTAGATCTGGACGAGGCGATCCGGCGCCGCGAACGGCAGCGGCCGCAGCACCACGCCGTTGACGATGCCGAAGATCGCGGTGGTGGCGCCGGTCGCCAGCGCCAGCGTCAGCACCATCACCACGGTGACGCCGGGCGCGCGCCGCAGGGCGCGCCACGCGAACCGCGTGTCGTGGACGGCGTCGTCGAGCCAGCGCCAGCCCCAGACATCGGCTGCGGCTTCACGCTGGCGCAGCACGTTGCCGAAGCGCCGCGGATCGGCCAGGGCGTCGCGGTGCGCGTCCATCTCGAGGCGCAGCGCCGCCTCGAACCGTCGACGGTTCAGGAGATACCACAGCCGGCGCGCCCATTCGCCGAGCATCATCGCGCCCTCCTCATGCCTTCGCCATCACCGTGCGGATGGCCGTCGTCACGCGATCGAAGTTGGCCTCTTCGGCCTCGAGCTGGCGGCGGCCGGCGGCGGTGATGCGGTAGGCGCGGACGGCGCGGCCGGTTTCCGAGACGGTCGGGCTCGCCTTCACCCACCCCTTCAGGATCAGCTTCTGCAGCGCCGGATAGAGCGAGCCTTCCTCGACGCTGAGCTCGTCCTCCGACAATTGCGCAATGGCCTGCGCGATGGCGTAGCCGTGGCGCGGCTGGCGCGCCACCACCCGCAAGATGAGCAGCACCAGCGTGCCGGGCGGCAATCCGTCGATCCTAGGCATAGTTTACCTATGCCTAGGATCGCCATGGCCGGCGCCAGCTGTCAAGCGTGACGGTGACGGCCTCGTCGGGCGGTCACCGCGCCGGCTAGCGCGCCTCCACGATCAACGTGCCCGTCATCGTCGGATGGAACAGGCAGGCGTAGGCGGTGACGCCGCTCTCCCTGACGGTCAGGCGCCACGACGCCCCGGCCGCCAGCACCTTCGAGTCGAACGCCGCCCTTGGCCGTGGCGGTGTGCGGGATGACGTCCTTGTTCACCCACACGACCGTGTCGCCGGGATGCGACGAACAGCCGGGCCGGCTGGTAGCGGGTGGCGTCGATGGTGACGGTGTGCGTGGCCGGTTTGGCCGCCCGGGCCGCGCAGCACCGTCACGCCGGCGATACCGGCGGCGGCGACGGCCGTCGCCCACAGCGGGACGAGGGCACGCCGCCGCCAGCCGGCGGTCACTCGTGGGCGCCGCCGAGCGACGCCTGCAGCTGTCTTCGCGTGCTCGAGGTGGGCGACGAAGGCCGGCCGGACCTTGACCAGCAGCGCCTTCAGCTCGGCGTTGCGCGGCGTTCGGGATCAGCGTCTTGTCGACGGCGTCGAGGACGGCGGTGTGGTACGTCACCTCCTGGGCGACGTAGGCCTTGTCGAAGGCGGCGCCGGTCAGCGTCTTGAGGTGGGCGACGTTCTTGTCGCCGCCGGCCTTGAGGCTCTGGCTGGTCGGGTTGTCCTGCGGCGTCACCTTGAGCTTCGTCACCAGCTCCACGGCGGCCTTGTTGACGCCGGTGTGGTCGGTGACCATCAGCGTCGCCGAACGTCTTGACCTCGGCCTTGGACGCCCGCTCGGCCGCCAGCTTGCCGGCGTCGATGTCCACCTGGTTGGCGGTCACGACGATGGACGCGATCTGCGGGTCGGTCACGGCCTGCGCGGCAGCAAGCGGTCGGGAGCCGCCAGGGCGGCGGCCAGAATCAGCACGGTATGGGTCACGGAATGTCTCCTCCTGCCTGATTGGAGTCGCCACGCCCGGATCGGTGACAAAATGTCGGCCATGGCCTTGGACGAGCGGGCGTTCTTCACCGAGAAGCCGGAGATGCGGACCGGCAGCTACCAGTGCCCGCGCTGCAAGCGGACCGGCGACTACAGCATCAAGTGGGTCCGCCGGACCCGGCGGGACCGGCCGCCGCAAGGCGCCGACGAGGTCGATCGGGCCAAGTTCGCCAAGCTGCGCGACTACATCCTGCGCGTCGACGACGAAGTCACCTGCAAGGCCTGCAACAAGCGCTACGAGATCCCGTCGATGAACTCGCTGGTCTTCGTCGACCAGCTCGTCGGGCTGCCCGACGCGGAGGCCCTGGAGCGGGAAATCGCCGCGGCGTCCGGCGAGGACACGCCGCCGCCGCCGGCCAAGCCGGCGCTCCCGGCGCGCTTCACGCGGAAGCCCACCGGCTGGAAGTAGTGTCCGCCTCCCGGCCGCCTCTACGGCCACCTCGATCCGGGCGGGCGAGCGTCCTGGTCTTCGTGGTCGCCACGCTGATCGCGGGCCTGGCCCTGTCGTGGCATCTCGGGTCGTGGGACGTCGAGAACGACGAGGCGATCTACACCTACGCCGTCGAGCGGATGATCGACACCGGCGACTGGATGACCGCGCGCGAGATTCCCGAACGACTTCGCCTTCCTGGAGAAGCCGCCGCTCAAGTTCTGGCTGGTCGGGGTGCCGATCCGGCTCGGGCTGCTGCCTCGCACGCCGTTCGGCTTCCGGGCCGTCGACGCGCTGCTCGGGGCCCTCGCCTTCGGCTACGTCGCCCTTCTCGGCTACCGCCTGGCCGGCCCGGTCGCGGCGATCGCCTCGGGCCTGATCCTGTTCGGGCTGCGGGATCTCACCTTGCAGCACGGCCTGCGCAGCAACAACATGGAGGCGTCGCTCGTGGCCGCCTATGCCGGCGGGCTCTACCACTTCCTGCGCTGGCGCCACGCCGGCGCCCGGCATGACGCGCTGATCACCGGCGCCTGGTTCACGCTCGCCTTCCTCACCAAGTTCGCGGCCGCCGCGTTCCTCCCGCTCGTCGCGGTCATCAGCCTGGCGCTGCCGCAGCCCGGGCCTCCTGCCCAAGCCCGTCCGCGCCGCCCTGGCCGACTGGGCCTGGACCGCGGCGCTGTGCGTTGGCCGTCTCGGCGCCGTGGTTCGTCTACGAGTACCTGCAGTTCGGCCACCAGCTGGTCGAGACGATCTTCCTGCAGCACGTCTTCGCCCGCTTCACCGGCGCCCTCGATCCGTCGCACCTCAAGCCGTGGGACTACTACTACCTCGGCATCGCCCGGATGCTGGCCGACGCGCGCAGCCAGTGGCTCGTCGCCGCGGGCGCGGCGATCCTGCTCTTCCGGGTCGTCCGCGACCGCGACGGTCTCGCCTGGACGATCGTGGTGTGGGGCGTGCTGCCGCTGGCGCTGATCTCGGGCCTGACCTCGAAGGTGCTGCACTACACCTACCCGTTCCTGCCGCCGATCGCGCTGGCCGGCGGCGTCGCCCTGGCGGCGCCGCTCTCGCTGTTCCGGAGCCCGCTCGAACGGCTGGCGACACGCCTCTCGGCGCGACGCTGGGACGGCCTGCCGGCCTGTCATGGCCGGTCCCGGCTTCCGTCGCGCCTGCCTGGCGATCGGCGTGCTCGCGCTGGTGGTCGCCGCGATCGCGCTCGTCGCCGGCACCACCAAGGTCACCATCGGTGGCCTCGTGGTGCGCAACTCGTCGGTCCTGCGACCGCTGGTGATCGCCGGCATCGCCCTCGCGCTGGCGCAAGCCTGGCGCGTCGCGCTCACCTGGGCGCCGGTCGCGTTGCTGCTCCTGCTGCCGATCGGCGCCGCGCGCGAAACGCTGATCGCCGGCGCCCGCCCCGCGCATCCGATGCGCACCCTGCGCGACTGCGCCCGGCCGCTCGTCGAGGCCGGCCGGGTCGTCGGCGGTGCGTATACCGTCGCCGAGGGCTCGGTCCCGCACATCTACGCCTTCTATACGCTGCCGATGGGCGCCTGGACCGCGACGACGACGCTCGACCCGACGTTTCCCGCTCACGCCCTCGACGACCCGGCGCGGCCGCAGATCCTGATCCTGTCCGGCCGCGCCTACAGCGACCTGGCGCTGCAACGGATGCGCGCGGGCAAGACGATGCCGCCGGGGATCAGCGCCCACCGCAACATCGTCGTGCTCCTGCCCGGCCCGCTCGGCGCCTGCGCCGCCGATATCGTCCGCGCCGGGGCGCGCCCGGTCGGCGGTCCGTTCGGGGGCATCTCGTGACGGCGACGCCGATCGATCTCTCCGTCGTCATCCCGGCCTACAACGAAGCCAGCCGGATCGGCCCGACGCTCGACCGCCTGATCGCGACGCTCGGCGCGCTGCCGCTGGCGTGGGAGATCCTCGTCGCCGACGACGGCTCCGCCGACGACACGGCCGCCATCGTCGCGGCCACCGCCGCCCGCGAGCCGCGCGTCCGCGGCCTGCGCCTGCCGCACCGCGGCAAGGGCGCGACGCTGCGCGACGGCCTGCTCGCCGCGCACGGCTGCGCGCCGCTTCCTGTGCGACGCCGACCTGTCGATGCCGCCGGACCAGATCACGCGCTTCCTCGACGTGCTGCCGTCGCAGTGCGACATCGCCATCGGCAGCCGCGAAGGGCCGGGCGCGGTGCGGATCGGCGAGCCGCTCCATCGCCATCTCCTCGGCCGCGTCTTCAACACCCTGGTGCGGGCGATGGTACTGCCCGGCATCCAGGACACGCAGTGCGGCTTCAAGATGTTCACCGCCGCCGCGGCCGAGGCGGTGCTGCCGACGACCGGCATCGAGGGCTGGGCTTCGACGTCGAGCTGCTCGCCAGCGCCCGCGCCCAGGGCTGGCGCTTCCGCGAAGTGCCGATCGAATGGCACTACGGCGAGGAATCGAAGGTGCGCGTGCTGCCGCACTCGTTCCAGATGCTCCGCGATCTCTATCGCGTGCGGGCCAAGGTCCGGCGCGGTGCCTTTGGCCGGCGGCCGCCGGCCGGTGCCTAGCCGTCCGTGGTGAACGATCCGCGTCGCACGAAACGGCCCGACACGGGAAACCTGCGGCGTCGCCACGCCGTCCAAGGCTGCGATGCGAATCCTGCTCATCCTGCTGCTCGCGGCGACGACGCTCGGCGCGCAGCCACGCCCGGCGCGTCTCACGCCGGACACCGTCGGCGGCCTGGTCCAGGCGTGGAGCTACGACACGCGCGAGTCGACCGAGCCGGTTCCGCCGTGGCGGCGCGCAGCCGGCCTTCGAAGCGACACCCGTCTATCGTCGACGGCCGGCTGTATCTGTCGACCCCGGGCGGCCTGGTGGTCGCCCTCGACGCGGCGACGGGCGCCGAGGTGTGGCGCGTCGACCTGGCCGTCGATCGCAGCCTGAACTACGGCGACTTCGCCAATCGCGGCGTGGTGCTGGCCGGCGACCGCATCTACGCCGGCACCGCCGACGCGCGGCTGGCCTGCCTGATGCGCGCCGACGGCCTCCCGTGCGATGGCTTCGGCGTCCGCGGCCAGATCCGGCTCGATCAAGGGCTTGCGGCGTCCGCCGAAGTGGAAGGGCGAATGGACGCTGACGTCGCCGCCGGTCGTCTCCCGCGACGTCGTGATCGTCGGCTCGTCGATCGCCGACAACAGCCGCCTCGACATGACGTCGGGCGAGGTGCGCGGCTTCGACGCGCAGACCGGCGCGCTGCGCTGGACGTTCCATCCGCTGCCGGCCGACTCGCCGGCCGGCGGCGCCAACACCTGGTCGCGGCTGACCGTCGACGAGGCCAGCGGGATCGTCTACCTGCCGGTCGGCAGCGCCAGCCCCGACTACTTCGGCGGCAACCGGCCCGGCGACAACGCCCACGCCAACAGCGTCGTCGCCGCTGAAGGCCGCGACCGGCGAGGTGGCGTGGTCGTTCCAGACCGTCCACCACGACGTGTGGGACTACGACGTGGCCTCGCCGCCGCTGCTCTTCCCCGGCCGGCGCGGGCCATCGGTCGCGGTCGGCTCGAAGACCGGCCACCTGTTCCTGTTCGATCGGATGCACCGGCGCGCCGCACTTCCCGATCGAGGAGCGCCGCGTCCCGGCGAGCGACGTGCCGGAGGAGCGGACCGCGGCGACGCAGCCGTTCCCGTCGAAGCCGGCCAGCCTCGTCCCGCAGCGGATCACCGAAGCGGACATCTGGGGCGTGACGCCGGCCGAGCGCGAGAGCTGCCTGGCGCGGCTGAAGACGCTGCGCTACGACGGCGTCTTCACGCCGCCGAGCCTCGGCGGCAGCCTGCAGGTGCCCGGCAACATCGGCGGCCTGCAGTGGGGCGGCATGGCGTGGGACGAGACCAACCGGCTGGTGATCGCGCCGGTCAACCACTTCGGCGCCATCGTCAGGCTGATCCCGCGCGCCGCCTTCACGGCGGCCCGGCGCGACGCGGGGCGGGCGCAGGTCACCGAGCAGGACGGCACGCCCTACGCGATGTCGCGCGAGTTCTTCCTCAGCGCCGAAGGCCGGCCCTGCCTGTCGCCGCCGTGGGGCGAGCTGGTCGCGGTCCGCGTCGACACCGGCGAGATCGCGTGGCGCAGCGTCCTCGGCGACCTGCGGGAGCTGGTCGGCCTGACGTCGCGCGGCGGTGCCGGCGCCGACCGGCTCGCCGAGCCTTGGCGGGCCGGCGGTCGCGGCGGGCGGCGTGCTGTTCATCGGCGCCACCGTCGACCCCTACCTGCGCGCGTTCGCCACCGCCGACGGTCGCGAGCTGTGGAAGACGCGGCTGCCGACCAGCGCCCGCGCGACGCCGCTGATCTACACGCTGCCGGACGGGCGCGAGATGGTGGCGATCGTCGCCGGTGGCCACGACACGCCCTTGTCGAAGCCCGGGACGACGCTGCACGCCTTCGCCCTGCCGGGGCGGTGAGCGCCAGAGTGTGCGGCTGCGCGCAAACATTCGCTGTCGGAAAATCGTAGCGACTCACGTCCTCGATGAGGCACACTGCACGGGCAGCGGGGCCGACATCCTTCATGTGTACGTGGGTCAACTCATCCGTGTCGCCGGGTCATCCGACGCAGGTGGCATCGTCATAGATACGGTCACGGTCCACGCCGCCCGCCCATCCCATGCCCTTCGCTAGCGCAGCGACATCAATGCCGCCCGGCGAGCTCTCGGTCCTCGTCATCGAGGACGACAGCAACCTGCTGCGGACGCTGCGCGACATCCTGAACCGGCGCGGCTACCACCCGCTCACCGCCAACAGCGCCCGCGAAGGGCTGGCCCTGGTCGCGCAGGAACTGCCGGCCGTCGCGCTCGTCGACCTGAAGCTGCCGGACATGGACGGCGTCGAGGTCATCGATCGCCTCGCGGCGCTGTCGCAGCTGACCCAGACGATCGTCCTCACCGGCAACGCCAGCATCGAGAGCGCCCTGCACGCGCTGCGGCAACGGACCTACGACTACCTCGTCAAGCCGGTCCCGCCCGAGAAGCTGCTGACGACGATCGATCGGGCCGGCGAGCGCTGGCAGCGGCGGCGCGCCGAGGAGGCACTGCGACAGAGCGAAGAACGCGCGCAGCTGCTCCTCGAGCACATCTCGGACGTGGTGATGGTGGTCGACGACCGGCTCGTCGTCCGCTACGTCAGCCCCTCGGTCCGCCACCTGCTCGACTACCAGCCGAGCGAGCTGATCGGCCGTTCGCTGCCTCGAGGTCATCCACCCCGACGATGCCGCCGCCACGGAAGCCTTCCTGCGCGGCGCGCCGCGCGGCGGCGGGCCGATGCAGGCGCATCAACTGCGGGTGCGGCCGCGAACCGGCGACTGGCGGATGCTCGAAATCGGGGCCACCAGCCTCGCCGGGCGGACCGACTCGGGCGGCGTGCTGCTGACCGGCCGCGACGTCACGGAACGGCGGCGGATGGAGCAGGCGCTGCAGCAGGTGCAGCGGATGGACAGCATCGGCCAGCTCGCCGGCGGCGTCGCCCACGACTTCAACAACATCCTCACCGCGATCCTCGGCTTCTCCGAAATCCTGATCGACGACGCGCCGCCAGGCAGCGACACGCGGCTCGACCTCGAGGCCATCCAGAAGGCGGCCCAGCACGGCGCCTCGCTGAGCCGCCAGCTGCTGGCCTTCAGCCGGCGGCAGATGCTGGATCTCAAGATCCTCGACCTGGGCCAGGTCGTCCGCGACTTCGAGCGCATGATCGGCCGCGTCATCGGCGAGCACATCCAGTGGAGCGCCCAGTCCGATCCCGATCTCTGGCACGTCAAGGCCGATCGCGGCCAGCTCGAACAGGTGCTGATGAACCTGGCCGTCAACGCCCGCGACGCGATGCCCGAGGGCGGCACGCTGACCATCGAGACCCGCAACGCCACCATCGAAGAAGGCACGCCGGATCGGTCGCAGGCGGCGCCCGGCACCTACGTCCGCTTCTCGGTCCGCGACACCGGCATCGGCATGGACGCCGACACGCAGGCCCGCATCTTCGAGCCGTTCTTCACGACCAAGGCCGCCCGGCCGCGGCACCGGGCTCGGCCTCGCCACCGTCTACGGCATCGTCAAGCAGAGCGGCGGCGTCGTCGACGTCGAGAGCGAGCCGGGCCAGGGCACGACCTTCAACATCTTCCTGCCGGCCGTCGACGACGGCCCGGTGGACACGGCGTCGGCGCCGTCGCGTCCGGCCACGCCGGTCGGCAGCGCGTCGATCCTGGTGATCGAGGACGACAGCGCCTTGCGCCGCCTGCTGGTGCGGAGCCTCGAGCGGGTCGGGCACCGCGTCCGCGACGCCGCCGACACCAAGGACGCGCTGGCCATCATGCACGCAAGAGCCGCAGCTCGACCTGCTGATCACCGACGCGGTCCTGCCCGGTCAGTCCGGTCCGCTACTTCGCCCGCGAGATCGAATCGGATCGGCCCTCGCTGCGCGTGCTGTTCATCTCCGGCTATTCGGACGACGCCATCCTCCGCCTCGGACTGCTCAACGAACAGGAGGCGTTCCTGCAGAAACCGTTCGGGCCGCGGACCTTCGTCGCAGAAGGTGCAGCAGGTCCTGCGGGGCTAGCATTGCGGGCCGGCCCACGAACGATCAGAACGACACGCGGACGCCACCGTTCCAGACGCGGCCGTCGAGCGGCGCCCACGCGTCCACCGTCCACCGGCCGTCGGGCCGGCGCTGCGGCAGGACCAGCGGCGCGTCCTTGGTCTGGCGGACGTCGGCGAGGTTCTCGACGTTGAGGAACAGCCGGAGTCGCCCGATCCGGCGCTCCACGAGACCGCCGAACAGCAGGTAACGGCGGCCCCGCTCGAGGTAGGGATCGTCATCGAGGGCCTGTCGGCCCGTGTAGTACGCCTCGACGCCGGCGCGGCCCCAGGCCGCCTCCCAGGCGGCGTTGAACGAGGCGGCGTGCCGCGGGGTCAGCGGCACCTCGCGCCGCGTCCCCGTGTCGAGATCGAGCTCCGTGGCCCGGGTGAAGGCGTGCGTGGCCATCAGGCCGAGCGGCCCCTGCCGATAGCGCACCAGCAGCTCGGTGCCGTAGGTGTGCACCGGATCGGGCGCGTTGATCAGGCCGACCGGATAGCCGGGCGCGCCGACGATGGCGAGCTGCGCCAGCGTGGCGAGCTGCACGGCATCGTCGACGATCGATCCGAACAGCGTGGCGGACACTTCGACCCGGCCGCGCGCCCACGTCAGGTCGGCGGACGCCGTGCGGGCCCGCTCGGCCTTCAGGCCGGTGAGCGGCGCCAGCCGGCGCAGGCCGCTGTCGTCGGTCTCCTCGGTGAACGGGGTCGGCGCGAAGGCGCCGCCGCCGACCGGAGACGCGCGCCGTCCATGCCGGCGCCGGCGTCAGCAGCAGCGACACGCGCGGGCTGACCAGCGTGCCGTACTCGCTGTGGACGTCGATTCGCGCGCTGGCCGACATCGCGGCATGTGCGCCCAGCGCCACCTGGTCCTGCGCGAAGACCGCCGGCACGGTGAAGGTGTAGTCGAAGCGCGGCACGTCGCGCGACGCGAAGCGATCCTGCTGCAGGGCCGCGCCGACGACCACGGTGTGGGCGCCGGCGGCGAACGTCAGGGTGCCCTCGCCAAACGCGGTGTGGCGGGCGCCGCGCTCCACGGTGTCGCCGAAGGTGCGCTCCTGGCCGTTGCGCGAAAAGGCCCCGCGCACCGCGAACACCCGCGGTCCGGACACCCAGCGGCCGACGACGCCGGCGTCGGCCCGGACCGTGTCCAGATTCTGCGCGAAGGGCGCGCCGTCGGGCGCGACGGCGCCCCGTTCGGTGCCGCCCTCACGTCGCTCGACGATGGCCCCTCCGGTGACGAACAGCGCGGCGCCGCGATCGGTCTCGAGGCGGACGCGGGGCCGGACCACGGCGCGAGCGAACGACGGCAGATCGGACCACCCGTCGCCGTCGAGATCCTGGCGGCGTTGACCGTGGAAGCCGGTGAGGAGCGTCCAGCTCCGGCCGCCGGTCGGGGCCGAGGCGAGCCAGAAGGTGCCGTCGAGTCCCTGCTGCGACGTCACGTTGAGGAGCGCCTCCGTCTCGGCCTCGCGCGGCTGGCGCGAGACCAGGTTGATGATGCCGCCGAGCGCCGCCGGCCCGTAGAGCGCCGACGCCGCGCCTTTGATCACCTCGACCTGGCCGAGATCGAGCGGCGGCACCTGCAGCAGGTTCAGCGAGTCGCCGCCGGCGCCGTAGAGCGGCAGGCCGTCGGCGAGGAGCTGCGCGTAGCGCCCGCGCAGGCCCTGGATGCGGACGTTGGCGGCGCCGAGCGACGGCGCGATGGTCTGGACGCGCAGGCCGGTCGTCTCGCCGAGGAGCATGGCGACCGAGCCGGGCGTCATCAGCGCCTTCTCCTCGATCTCCTCGCGGTCGATCACCTCGACGCGCAGCGGCTCGTCCTGCAGCCGGCGATCGGCTGCGCGTCGCGCTGACCGTGATCTCCTCCTTGACCTCCGGCGCCTCTGCCGGCTGTTCGGCAGGCGGGCCGGGCGGACCCGGCGGAGTCGGGGTCGGCGGCGTCTGCGTCAGCAGCAGCGCCGCCAACAAGCCTGGGAACAGCAGACATCGACCGATCCTAGACGATGCCCGCTTGACGGCTGGCTGGATGTTCATGGTCTTCTAGAGCATGGTTTTGAGTTATCAAAACACTTATTTGCCACACTCGAATCCGGCAGGGCGCCTCTGGCTGAGCCAGATGGCCGTGGCTGCGGGCGTCTCCATGCTCCTCGGAGCTCCCGTCGCGGCCCAGTCGACGACGGCGATCGCCGGCACGGTCCGGGACGAACAGCAGGCCGCCGTCCCAGGCGTGACGGTTGCCCTGCGGCAGGCCTCGAGCGGACTCGAGCGCGACACCGTCACCGATGGGACCGGGCGTTACGAGATGGGCAACCTGCCCGTCGGCGTCCACGACCTCACGTTCTCGCTCGCCGGCTTCACGGCGGTGCAGCGGCGTGTCCAGGCGACGACCAGCGCACGCGTCGAGATCGACGTCCAGCTCGGGGTGGCCGTGCTGACCGACGCGATCCAGGTGGTGCCGCAGGCCACGGTGATCGACAGCGCCTCGGCCGGTACCCGTCACGCGATCGCCGTCACGCGCGTCGAGCGGATGCCGGTCGCGGTCACCAGCCGCGGCCTGGAAGCCGTGCTGGTCGCGTTTCCCGGCTTCGCGCAGAACGCCAACGGCGCCATCCACCCGCGCGGCGCCCACAACCAGATGACGTTCGTCGTCGACGGGCTGCCGATCAGCGACCAGCTCACCGGCGCGTTCGCCAACGCGCTCGACGTCGCGCGTCGTGCAGACGGCGGAGCTGGTCATCGGCAACATCCCCGCCGAGTTCGGCAGCAAGGTGTCCGGCGTGGCCGTGCTCAACAGCCGCAGCGGCCTGGGCACCGGCCGGCCATTCAGCGGCGCGGTTTCGATCGCCGGCGGCGGCTTCGGCACCGGCCAGGGCTCGGTGCAGGTCGGCGGCGAGCGCGGACGCCTCGGCTACTTCGGATCGGTCACCTCGCTGCGCACCGACCGCTTTCTCGACCAGGTCACGATCGACAACCTCCACAACGCGGGGCACGCCACCCGCGGGTTCGCCCGCGTCGACGTGCGGCTCGACGATCGCGACGCAGCTTCGCGCTGCACGCGATGGGCGGCAGCTCGCGGTTCGAGCTCGCCAACCTCCGCTCGCAGCAAGCCGCCGGCCAGGATCAGCGCCAGGCCTTGAACGACGTCTCGACGTGGGCCTCACTCGTGCGGACGCTGGGCGCCGCGTCCACGCTCGAAGCCACCGGCGGCTATCGCACGACCACCGCGGTGCTGCGGCCGAGCGCCGGCGACACGCCAGTCACGGCCGCGCAGGACCGGCGGCTGTCGACCGTCACCGCCAACGTGCGCTACGCCCGCAGCATCGGCGCGCACCTCCTCCGCGCCGGCGCCGACGTGCAGCGCTTCCCGGTCCAGGAGCGCTTCTCGATGGCGCTGACGTCGCCCTCGTTCAACGCGCCGGGCTCGACGGGCTACAACGAACCGCTGCTGCCCTACGACCTGACGCGCGGCGGCACGCCGTTCCTGTTCGACGATCGGCAGACGGGCCACCAGACGAGCGCGTTCGTCCAGTCGACGCTGGCCGCTCGGCGCCGTGTCCATCAACGCCGGCCTCCGCTACGACGAATACCGCTTCCTGGTCGACGGCCGGCAGGTGCAGCCGCGGGTCGGCGTCGCCTACACGCGTGCCGGGCGCGCGATCTGGTGCTGCGGGCGTCCTACAACCGCAACTACCAGACGCCGCCGAACGAGAACCTGCTGCTGTCGAACTCCGAGGCGGCCAGCCGGCTGGCCCCGGCCAGCGTGCGCGACGCGCTCGGCGGCGGCTACCGTCCGATCCAGCCGGAGCGCCAGGACGTCTACGAGGTCGGCGCTGCAGTTCGCCGCCGGGCGGCGCGTCACCGTCGATGGCTCGGTCTATCGGAAGATGCTCGCGCGATCAGCAGGACAACAACAACTTCTTCGACACCGGCATCATCTTCCCCACCACCTTGCAGCGGATCGACGTGACCGGCGCCGAAGCGCGGCTCACGCTGCTGCCGGTGCACGGCCTCTCCGGCTCGCTGAGCGCCACGACCGGGCGGGCCATCTCGACGCCGCCGTTCACCGGCGGCCTCTTCCTCGGCCAGGACGCGATCGATCTGCTGTCCGCCGGTCCGTTCGCGATCGACCACGATCAGCGGCTCGGCATCCACGGGCTGCTGACGCTCGACCCGGCCGGCCCGCTGTGGATGAGCGGATCGGTCCGCTACGACAGCGGGCTCGTCTCGAACCCGTCCGATCCCGTCGAGGTCGCCGCCGATCCCGACTACCGCGACCTGCTGCCCTACGTGGACCTCGACGGCGTCCACGCCGCGGGTGCGGCCGCGGACGATCGTCGACGCCGCGACCGGGCTGGACTTCGCCGACGCCCGCGGCCGCAAGACCTGGAGCGGCGCAGGTCCAGGTCACCAACCTGTTCGACCGCACCGCGCTCTACAACTTCCAGTCGGTGTTCGTCGGCACCCGGCTGGTCCAGCCCCGCACGGTTTCCGTCCGTCTCGTGCGGCACTTCTGACCCGACCCGCTCATCAGGCAGAAACCGACACGGTGGCTTGTGGACAAGCCTCTCCAGTGCGAATGGCGTCGCTCCGGTACCACATCCGATGCCTTGGAGAGAATCCAAGCCCTTGGTGGCAGGGCTGCGCGACTGCGGGATGCTGCGAATAAAGCCCAGCAATTGCTGCCATTTCATGGATGAAGGGCCCACGACCCTGCTGGCATGCAGGGGCCATCGCGGAGTTCCATGCGTAAAGACTATTGACCAACTGGTAATACCTCATCTAGTCTCAGCCCAACAAGACGCCTTCAGCGATCGGACCGTGCACCGCCGTGCGCCCTGTGCGTGGTGTGTGTCGATCGCCCGAGGTGTGGGAGGAGCACTGTGTTCAAGACGTTCACCGCCCTGAGGCTGCTCGGCAGCAGCCTCGCCATCCTGCTGGCCGCGCTGATCGCGCCGGCCCAGGCGCAACAGTTCAACGGCACCCTGCGTGGCGTCGTCCAGGATTCCACCGGCGGCGTCCTGCCGGGTGCCGCGATCTCGGTCGTCGAGGTCAGCACGAACGACACGCGCAACCTGACGTCCGACGCGCGCGGCAGCTGGGTGCTGCCGAACCTGAAGCCCGGCACCTACCGGGTCGTCGTCGCGCTCGACGGCTTCAAGACCGCCGCCATCGACAACGTGAAGCTGGACGTCCAGGCCATCCGCGACGTCGAGATCAAGCTCGAGGTCGGCGCCGCGGCCGAGACCGTCACCGTCAGCGGCCAGGCCGCCGCCGTCGAGGTCACGAGCTCGACGATGAGCCAGACCATCGAGAACAAGCGCATGGTCGATCTGCCGCTGAACGGCCGCAACCCGTTCGCGCTGGCGACGCTGGCGCCCGGCGTCACGCCGACCTCGAACAACGGCGGCTCGTCGCCGTCGATCAGCGGCGGCCGCAACGCCACCAGCGAAGTCGCCATCGACGGCGTCTCGAACGTCAACGCCGAGAACAACGTCTCGATCCTCGACCTGAACTACACGCCGTCGGTCGACGCCGTGCAGGAGTTCAGCGTCCAGACCAACGCGGTCAGCGCCGAGTTCGGCCGCCTCGGCGGCGGCGTCATCAACCTGATCACGAAGAGCGGCAGCAACACGCTCCGCGCCACCGCCTGGGAGTTCGCGCGCAACGCCAAGATGGACGCGACCAACTTCTTCACCAACCGCGCCGGCGGCAAGAAGGGCGCCTTCAAGCGCAACCAGTTCGGCGGCAACCTCGGCGGCCCGATCAACCGCGACAAGACCGTTCTTCTTCGTCAACTACGAAGGCCTGCGCGAGCAGAACGCCAGCGTCCAGACGTTCACCGTGCCGCTCCCCGAGTGGCGCACCGGCGACTTCTCGAACTTCCGCAACGGCTCGGGCCAGCTGATCACCATCTACGACCCGGCGACGACGCGGCCGGACCCGGCCAATCCCGGGCCAGTTCATCCGCGATCCGTTCCCGGGCAACGTCATCCCGCAGAACCGCATCAGCCCGATGGCGCGCGCGATGACGGCCTACTGGCCGCTGCCGAACACCACGCCGACCAACCAGTTCACGCAGACCAACAACTTCTCGGCCTCGGGCGTCGGCGAGAACCAGGGCAACCGCATCGACTCGCGCGTCGACCACACGTTCAACGACCGCTGGCGCACCTTCGTCCGCTACTCGTTCTCGGACGAGAGCCAACCTGCCGTTCAACAGCTTCAACAACCCGGCGTCGTCGGCCGGCGGCGACGGCCCGACCTACACCAAGACGCACAGCCTGTCGGTCGACCACAACTACACGCTCGGGCCGACCTGGGTGCTGAACGTCCGCTACGGCCTGAACCGCCGCTACTGCGTCGATCGCCTGCCGCTCTCGGCCGGCTTCGACCTGACCAGCTGAACTTCCCGGCGAACGTGATCAACACCGTCGACGCGTTCGAGTTCCCGCGCGTCAACGTGCAGAACTTCCAGTCGCTCGGCCAGAACACGTTCACCGACCTGGTGATTGCGCCGACGACGCACAGCTTCAACGTCAACGCCACCAAGGTGTGGGGCGCGCACACGCTGAAGATGGGCAGCGACTACCGCAAGTTCCTGCTCAACTTCACGCAGCTGTTCTTCCCGTCCGGTCAGTTCGCTTCAACAACGCGCAGTGGACGCAGCGCAACCCGAACGTCACGAGCGGCACGCAGGGCGCGGCGCTGGCGTCGATGCTGCTGGGCATCCCGAGCAGCGTCAACCTGAGCCACAACCCGGATCCCCGCCTCGTCCAGCCGTACTTCGGCGGCTACCTGCAGGACGACTGGAAGATCGCGCGCAACTTCACCATCAACCTCGGCCTGCGCTACGAGTTCGACGTGCCGCGCACCGAGCGCTTCAACCGCCTCGCGCTACTTCGACACCGACGCGACCTCGCCGCTCGCCGGCGTCGTGCCCGCCAACCCCTACTTCGATCCGTCGCAGCTCAAGGGCGCGGTGCGTCTTCGTCGACGACGACGAACCGGCGGCAGGTCGCCACCGACTACAACAACGTCAGCCCGCGCATCGGCTTCGCCTGGAACTTCGCCGAGAAGACGGTGATCCGCGGCGGCTACGGCATCTTCTACATGCCGTCGCACGTGCAGGCGGCCGGCCACTCGGGTTCGTCCGGCATGATCGGCTTCAACACCCAGAGCGACATGATCGTCAGCCTCGACAGCAACCGCACGCCGCTGCGGACGATCGACAATCCGTTCCCGGACGGCTTCAACCTGCCGCCGGGCACGCGCTGGGCGCCTCGACCAACCTCGGGCTCGGCATCGGCGGCGGCACCGGCGGCGTCTTCACGACCAACCAGGTGCCGCACATGCAGCAGTGGAACGTCAACGTGCAGCGCGAGCTGCCGGGCAACATCATCACGGAAGTGGCCTACATCGGCAGCCGCGGCACCGACCTGCTGATCGGCGAGAGCGGGCTGGCCGTTCGGGCAGGTCGATCCGTCGTACCTGAGCCTCGGCACGGCGCTGCAGGATCAGGTGCCGAACCCGTTCTTCGGGATCATCACCAACCCGTCGTCGCCGCTGCGCTTCGCGACCGTCTCGCGCAACCGCCTGCTGCGGCCGTATCCCGCAGTACGACGGCGTCTCGGCGCTTCCGCGTGCCGGGCGCGAAGTCGATCTACCACGGCTTGACGCCGCGCGCCGACAAGCGCTTCGCGAACGGCCTCAGCCTGCTCGCCGTCGTACACGCGCGGCGAGCTGAAGGACGACGCGTCGACGACGGTCGGCTTCCTCGGCCAGGCCGGCACGCAGCAGAACGCCTACGATCGCGCCGGCGACTACTCGCTGTCGAGCAACGACGTGAAGTACCGCTTCGTCAGCGCCTTCGTCTACGACCTGCCGTTCGGCAAGGATCAGCGGTTCGGCGGCAACGTCGGCGGCCCGCTCGGCGCGATCGTCAGCGGCTGGCAGGTCAACGGCATCGTGACGTTCCAGAGCGGCTACCCGCTGATCTGATCTCGCAGGGCTCGAACAACGTGAACCTGTTCAACCCGACGCAGCGTCCGACCTGGACCGGCACCGACGCGACCCTGAGCGGCCAGGCGCGCGGCGACGCCATCCTGAAGTGGTTCGACACGACGCAGTTCAGCGTGACGCCGGCGTTCCGCTTCGGCAACACGCCGCGCGTCAGCCGACGCTGCGCTCGGACGGCATCAAGAACGTCGACTTCTCGCTGTTCAAGAACAACCGCTTCAACGACGGCAAGTGGAACGCGCAGATCCGCATCGAGGCGTTCAACGTGCTGAACCGGACGCGGTTCAACGCGCCGAACACGGCGGTCGACTCGGCGCGCCTTCGGCACGATCAGCGGCGCGCCGGCGGCCGTCAGGTGCAGATCGGCCTGAAGCTGCTGTTCTGAGGCGCGGCCGGCCGCCGGCTGGATCGCCGGGTACGACACACGGGAGGGCTCCGCGGGAGCTCTCCCGTTTTGCGTCGTCAGGGCGGCCCGGCGCGCTGATCGGGGCGCGTACCAGCGCCGACCGCAGGTCCGTCGAGGTACAGGATTGGCTTGTCCGCCACGTAGGCCAGTTCGCGGCTGAGCGGAGAGCGCGCCGAGACCACGAACACCCGCTTGCCGCGCGACCGGAGCAGCTCGACGGCCCGCTCGAAGTCGCTGTCCCCCGAGAACAGGAAGGCGACGTCGTCAGTTGTCGATCGTGGTCAGCATGTCGAGCACGATCTCGGTGTCGAGATTGCCCTTGACGATGCGCTCGCCCGACGCCTGGTCGTGCATCACCTTCACCGTGCGGCGCCGCACGATGTAACCGGCATGGGACAGGAAGTCGAAGAAGCGCTGCTGGAACGGGTCGGACGCCGTGTGGTCGGCGACGTAGTAGAACGCGGCGTAGAACGTCGCCGGGCCGACCACGAACTCGCGCGCCTTGCGGAAGTCGACGAAGTAGCCGGCCGCCCGCGCCGCGCCGTCGGTGTTGGCGCCGTCGACGAACAGCGCGACACGATCGGCCGCAGACGCACGAGCCGGGCGATGTCCACGGGGTCCGCCGCGCCTGGGGTGGCGTCGTCCGTCATCCCCGTAGGCTACCAGCCCGCAGGCCAGTGGCGCCGGCCGGCGTCCGGCCGGCGCGCCACGGTCGTGCCGGCGCGGCTAGTCGGGAATCGTCAGATCGATCCGACCCTCGGCGATCGCCAGCCCGACGCCGGCGTGCCCCGCGGCTTCCTGCAGCGCCGCATCGAGCATCACGACCGGATCCGGGCCGTGCGCGAGCCGCCGCAGCAGCCCTTCGCCGTCTTCCCCGTGCCGACGGTCAGCACGATCTTGAGGCCGCGCCGCTTGCACTTCACGGCGATGCCGTCCGCGAGCTTCGCGTTCATCGGCTTGATGTACGCGTCGACGTAGTGCACGCCGATGCCGGACTTGTCGCTCGGTCTTGGGCCGGCAGCTTGTCGAGGGCGGCGGCGTTCACGTCGCACAGTGTATGGTCTTGGTCGGCTCAGGCTCATGGACTCCGTGCGGTTGCCTTCGCGGAGGTAGCGTCGACCGCGCGTGCGGAAGGCGCGGATGTGATCGGGCGTGCTGCCGCAGCAGCCGCCGACGATGTTGGCGCCGGCCTCGAGCAGCGGCACGACGCCCTTGACCATCTCCTCGGGCGTCTCGTCGTAGACGACCTTCATGTTCGATCAGCTTGGGCTGGCCGGCGTTGGGCTGGGCCATGACGGGCAGGTCGGTCACGGCGCTGTTGTAGCGGCCGACGGCCTCGCGGGCGCGCTGCATGTCCATGCCGGTGCCGCAGTTGAGGGCGACGATGTCGGCGCCGTTTTCCTCCATGAACTCCGCGGCCCGCTCGGGATCGACGCCCATCATCGTGCGGAACGTCGAGCCGTCGAGCGTGACGTCGTAGGCCATCGAGCCGATGACGCACGGCGCGCCGGCGTCCTTGGCCGCCTCGATGGCGATGCCGCAGCTCTTCGAGCGACGGTCTGCGTCTCGATGATGATCGCGTCGGCGCCGGCGTCGACCAGTGCCGTGGCCTGCTCGTTGAACGCGTCGCGCACCTGCTCTTCGGTGAAGTCGCCGTACGGCTCCATCAGCCCGCCGAACGGGCCGATGTCGCCGAGCACGTAGCCGTCGTCGGCCCGGTCTGCCGAACGCCTCGCGGGCGATCGTCGACGGCGGCCTTGTTGATCGGCGACGACGTCGTCGGCGTGGCCGTGGCGGTTGAGCATGATGCGCGAGCCGCCGAACGTGTTGGTGATGATGCAGTCGGAGCCGGCCTCGGCGTAGCGGCGCTGGATCGCGAGCACCTTGTCGGGGTGCGTCAGGTTCCACGCCTCGCCGCAGTTGCCCTGCTCGAGCCCGGCGAACATGAGCTGCGTGCCCATGGCGCCGTCGCCGAGCAGCGGGCGCGTCCTGATGATGTCGAGTAGCGGGGTCGTCATGCGGCTCCGGTCGTCTCCTGCTGGGCTCTGGCGCCAGCGCGTAGTGAATGGTCTCGAGCACGAGGCCCCACTTGTGGACCCGGCTGGCGTCGTCGCAGTAGCAGCCGGCGACGGACGTCGCGCCGCGTCCAGCCGATCACCGCGCTCAGCGGCTGGCCGGCGAGCGGCGGCGTCGGCCTCGATCAGGTCGATGAGCGTGTCGCCGATCCCCTGGTAGCGGCACATCTTCGTGTGGCCGGTGTCGTCGGCGGCCGGCACGCAACGTTGCCCGCGAATCGGATAGCCGTCGCGCCGCGGGCCGAGCCGGACGAGGTAGTCGAAGCGCAGCGGGTGGCCCATGTTCGAGCAGGTCGTGCCCTCGTAGCGGAAGAGCGCGTCGGTCGATCCGTCGGGCGCGCGGCGTCAGCGTCAGGCGCTCGGCCGCCCAGCGGCGCAGCGCCTGCGCTTCACCGTGTAGGCCGCCGCCCGATCCAGCACGCGGCTCGTCGGCGACGTCGTCCCGGCCGGGCTCGTCGAACGTCCGCGCCGTCGACCGCGGCGCGCCGCGCCGATACGGCGCCCGGCGGTACTGACACGGCGTGAACGAGCAGCGCTCGCACGGCACCAGGTCGCGGAGGTGGACCAGCCGATCGACGTGGCGGGTCAGGCCGAACACCGCGATCAGCGACTTCTTCGGCCGCAGCGCCCCCGACTCGAGCACCTCGAGCGCGCTCGGCAGCGGCGTCTCCGACGCCGTCAGCAGGCCGTGCAGCGCGGCCTGCTCGGCGATGTCCCAGTCGGGATAGCCCGGGCTGTCGTGCGGCAGCACCGCCAGGCCCTGCGCTTCGGCCCAGCCGCACAGCCGGGCGCCGGCCTGCGTCACCAGGTGCTCGACCACCGCCGAGCCGTAGACCTCGAGGAAGAAGTACTCGTCCGGCTTCTCGTCCAGCCAGCGGCGCGGCGCTTCCGCCTCGAGCTCCGGGCCGGCGCCGACCGCGACCAGCACGCCGCTGTGCGGCGCCGGCGTCGACCAGCGACTGGCGCAGGCGCGTGCTGGCGAAGCGGCGGCCGTCGATGCGCACGCCGTCGGCGTCCAGGGCCAGCGTCGACGCCTCGCGGGCGAAGATCCACGGCCGGCCGTGCTCGGCGTACCAGGCCTCGCGCCTCGGCGGCCAGCTCGCGCAGCGCGTCCGTCGAGCCGGTGCCGCGCGGGTAGCCGAGCAGCCGCGCGTATTCGGCGGGTCGACCTGCACCGCCGGCCGCACGTCGGCCAGGCGATCATCGTGGCCTCGCTTCCGCGCGACTCGAGCGTCCTCGGAGCTTGCTCGGAGCTTGCTCGGAGCATGCTCCGAGCAACTTGCAGAACTGCGATCACCGGCGCGAACTGGCAGCCGTCGACGAAGAAGTCGAAGAAACCGGGTGCGTTTCGAGCCGGCAGTGCTCGACGCGCGGACGGTCGCTTCGAGCTCGGCGCGCTTCGTCCGCGACAGCAGGGCGAGCGTCGCGCCTTCGATCGCGGCGTTGCCGACCTGGACGATCTTCGTCCGGATCGATCGCCGGCACCAGGCCGATGCGCTGCGCCGACTCGAGGCGCAGGTGCCGGCCGAACCCGCCGGCGAGGTAGAAGACGTCGATGTCGTCGAAGTCGACGCCGAACGTGTCGAGGACGACCTGCAGCCCGGCGACGTTGGCGCCCTTGGCCTGGGCCAGCTCGTTGACGTCGCTCTCGAGCAGGCCGACGCCCGTCGCCCGGCGTCGAGGACGATCTTCGCGCTCGCCGTCCTCGAAGCGGCCCATCGCGTTCATCCGGCCGGTGCGCAGCAGCTCGCTCAACGGATCGACGAGCCCCGACCCGCACAGCCCCTCCGGCGGGGCCGTCGCCGATGACGCCGAGCGCGAAGGAGCCGTCGTCGCGCGCCTCGACGGTCGCGATGGCGCCGTCGAGCGCCGGCATGCCGCACGAGATCGCGCCGCCCTCGAACGCCGGTCCGGCCGGGCACGACGCGGCGAGGATCCGGCCGCGGTGCCCGAGGAGCAGCTCGGTGTTGGTGCCGATGTCCATCACCGCGGTGAGCTCGTCGGTCGTGGGCCAGGTCGACGGCGAGCAGGCAGGCCGCGGCGTCGGCGCCGACGTGGCCGCTGATCACCGGCAGGCCGTAGACGCGCGCCTTGCGGGTGGATCGGCAGCAGCAGACGCCGGCCGCGTCGCGACCAGGCTGGTCGTGTCGCGCTTGCCCGCGGCCATCTCGAGCTCGGTGATCGACTGGTACGGGCTCTGGCCGATCGAGTGCACGTTCTGCCGGAAGAACAGGTCGCGCATCGTCGCGTTGCCGACGACGATCAGCTCGTAGATCGTCTGCGGATCGACCGGGAACTCCTCGATCGCGTGGCTGATGTAGCCGGCCAGCGTCCGCATCAGCAGGAAGCCGCCGTGCTCGGTGTCGTACTGGATGCGCGCCATCACGTCGGATCCGCCGAACCGCTGCGGGTTCTCGAACGACGTGTCGGCGACCAGCGCGCCGGTCTCGAGATCGATAGAGGCGGAGGACGACGGTGGTCGTGCCGAGGTCCATCGCCAGGCCGTGGATCGGCCCGGTCGAGCGCGCCACCTCCACGCCGTCGATGAGGATGCGATCGCCGTCGCGCGTCACCGCCGGATCGAGCGCGCAGCCCGGCGTGCCGCGCCGCCATGCTCGGCGCAGCCGGTGAGGACGCGCAGTCTGGCCGCGCCGCATCGTGTGGCAGCGGACGTCGGCCGTCATCGCGCGATCGTCGTGCGGCACGACAGGCGGAAATGGCCGCGCAGATGCTGCTCCTCGCGGCGTCGGCGCCGACAGGCACGCGCCTGCCCTCGGTCACCTCGACCAGGCACTCCTTGCACTTGCCCTGCTTCTTGCACGACGTCGGCACGCGGACGCCGAGCCGCTCGGCGTGCTCGAAGAGCGTGAGCCCCGGCACCGCCGCGGTCGTCTGTCCGTTCAGGGTCAGGGTGGCGGGCACGCTGTCGACGCGGTCTGTTGGCGTGACACACCTAGAAGCCGGCCTTGGCCTCGAGCTCGGCGCGCACGGCGTCGGCCACGTCCTGGGCCGAGCCGTCGCGCTCCTCGTCGTCGCTCCAATGCCACTGCGCGAGGTAGTCGTCCGCGCCACCCAGGCCGCGCTCGGCGGCCAGGCGATCGATGCGCTCCTGGAAGCGGTCGGGCATCTGCAGCGTCACGTCGTCGGCGTCGTCCTCGGCCTTGATCTGCGACGGGACTTCCTGCCAGAAGAGCACCTTGTAGGTGGCCATCAGGCGGACGCCTCGGCGGCCGGGCCTCGCGCGACAGGCGCAGGAACAGGTCGACCGCCGCCGAGGCGTTCTGCCCGTAGCCGTCGGCGCCGATCTCGTCGGCGAACATCTGGCTGATCGGCGCGCCGCCGACCGCCATCTTGATGTGGCCGCGGCCGGCCGCCTCGAAGCCGTCGATGACCTGCTTCATGTAGGTCATCGTGGTGGTCAGCAGCGCGCTCATGCCGATGATCGTCGGCTTGGCACTTGTCGGCGGCGGCCATGAACTTCTCGACGCTCTGGTCGACGCCGATGTCGACGCACCTCGAAGCCGGCGCCCTCGGCCATCATGCAGACCAGGTTCTTGCCGATGTCGTGCAGGTCGCCGCGGACCGTGCCCATCAGCAGCGTGCCGACGCGCTCGGTGCGTGCTGTCCTTGGCCGAGAGCAGCGGCTTGAGCACGCTCATGCCGGCCTTCATCGCCCGGGCCGCAATCAGCACTTCCGGCACGTAGAGCACGTTGTGCTTGAAGTCCTCGCCGACGACGCTCATCCCGGCGATCAGGCCGTCGGTCAGGATCTCCTGGACCGCGCCGCCCTTCGGCGAGCGCGTCCTTGGTCATCTGCTCGACCTCGGCCGCCTTGCCCTCGTAGAGGCACTGGTTCATCAAGGCGTAGTCGATCATCGCCCGCCCGCCAGTGTCGCCCTTGCCGCTTGCCGTTGAACTCCGCCAGCGCCTCGAGCATGGCGCGGATGTTGCGGCCCGGCATGTCGGGGCTGGTGCCGCCGCCGACCGAGAGGATGATGCCCTCGCCCTCGGCGCCCTTCGAGCACGTCGAGCGTCGCTTCCTTGACCTCGTCCTCGTCGCCGCGCACCGCGATCTCGAGCGGATTGACGTTGCCCATCAGCACCATGCGATCGCCGACGCGCCGCTTCACCTCGCGGATGTCCTTCTGCTTGCCCCAGTTCAGGCAGTTGAAGCCGGCGTCGGGCAGGTGGTCCAGGCAGGCGTCCACTTCGGCGTCGTTGTGATAGAGCTTCACCCAGTCCTGCGGGAAGGCGTCGCAGATGCGCTTCAGGTAGGGGTGAGCGAACTCCTTGTAGTGCTCCTCGTTGATGAAGCCGACGATGTCGTCGAGGATGAAGATGCCCTCGACGGTGTCGCCCATCGCCGCGTGCTGCGCCTTGAGCCAGTCGATGATGACCCGGGTGCAGAGGTCGATGAGGCGGTGCGCGCCCTTCGGATCCTCGACCAGGTCGATCATGAAGTGGGTGGTGCCGCGGACGAAGCCGGCCGTGCACAGCGGCCCGCGCGCGGTGACCATCGGCAGGATGTAGCCGGCGTCGAGGATGCGCTGCTTGTGCATCCGGATGCGGTGCAGCGTCATCGCCGCGAAGGCGTCGCACTCGACTTCGTACTCGGGAAAGTTGTCGATGTCCTCGAGCCGGTAGAGCGTGTGGTACTCGCTCGGCGTGTTGTCCTGCCAGAACTTGATCTTGGCGCCCAGGATCGACGGCTCGGCGGCCATGCCGTATTCCATCCACCAGCCGGGCACGAAGATGACGTCCGGGATACTCCTGGATGATCTTCAGGTTGGCCTGGAACCACACCTCGGGATCGAGGTAGTAGTCCATGTGCTTGATGCCGAGATAGCCCGGGATCCACGGGCTGTCGACGATCAGCGCCATCGGGATCTCGTCCAGCTTCTCGCGGCGCACGGCGCGCTTGAAGGTGTCCCATTGAGCAGGCAGCATGCGTAACGTCCTCTTCTGACCGCACGGGGGTCCGGTCAGCCCTGGTCCACGACCCGAACAAAACATGAAGTACACCACCCGTGACACCCGCGTGTCAACCGTCGGAGGGCGTCATGCTCGATCGGTGCAACCGTAGGAAGGGCCGGGACTTGCGCTGGACGGAGCGCCGCCAGCCGGCCTGACCCGCTATAGACTGGATCAGGCGCGGCCCCCGACGCGCGACATCGCCCGCAGCCTCCCCCGGGGCAGCGAGTGGGTTCATTCCACTGTCGCTCCTCGGAGGTCCTTCATGCCGCGATCGCTCTGGGCTGCCAGCCTGGCCGCCCTCACCCTGACCATCAGCACGTCGTTGGCCGTCGTCTCGTGCGGCGGCGGCGATTCCCCGGCGCCCCGACGCCATCGCCGGCGCCGTCCCCGTCGCCGGCGCCGGCTCCGAGCCCGGCCCCGCCGCCCGGCGGCGCTGCGGCGACAATCACCATCTCTTCCGCCGGCGTCACGCCGCGCGACCTCGTCGTCGCGCGCGGCACGCCGCGTGACCTTCGTCAACAGCGACGGCGTCGGTCACGACATGAACTCGGATCCGCATCCGCAGCACACGAGCTGCACCGACATGAACGTCGGCTTCGTGTCGAGCGGCCAGAGCCGGCAGACCGACGTCGCTGAACATCGCGCGGACGTGCGGGTATCACGACCACAATCAGCCGTCGAACGTGAGCCTGCAGGGCACGATCCGGATCGAGTAAGTCCGGGCGCCGGCCTGAGCCTGCGCTCAGCGGGCCGGGACGGTGAGGGCGCGGAGCAGGCCCTTGCCGTCCGGCCGCAGCCGCAGATCAGCGACGAATCGCCATCCGCGCACGACCGTCGGCGTGCTGACCTCCAGGAGCAACTGGTACAGCCCATGCCCGCGGACGACGGGTTGGCCTGCGGCGTCTCCGTGCTCACGCACCAGCTGTAGCCCTTCGCCTTCGAGTCGGCGATCATCGGCCAGTATTGCTCCGGCAGCTGCGGCACGTCTTGCGGCTCGACATCCGGCGGGAAGGCGACGATCCAACGCTCGGCAGGCAGCTCGCAGACGACGGAGATCGACGCCACGCGCTCTCGCCCCATCCGAGCCAGGCCCTCGGTCAGGCAATCGCTCCCGAGCGAGTCGCCACCGCAACCCGCGGTGGCCAGCGGGCCTACCACGGTCGCGCGCAGCGCGAATCGACCAATCGCACCGCGCCAGCGTTCCACAAGGACGCGGCGTTCGTTGTCTGTGGTGCGCCTCGACACCGCCTGCTCCGCGAGGGCGGCGGCGAACGCCATGACGACCGTGAAGGACATGGTTGACGCTCCGGACACCCACGATACGATCCCCGACTCATGCCCTCCAAACTGCTGATCGCCATCCCCAACTACGGCAACAACGCGCCCGGCCTGTTCCTCGACTCGATGGTCCGGCTGATGACGCACCTGGCCCGCAAGTTCGGGCCCGGCGAGATCGACTACATGCGCGTCGGGCTGATGTACATCGACATCGCCCGCAACATGATCTGGGACGAGGCGCGCAAGCGGCAGACCGAGGCGCTGCTCTGCCTGGACGACGACATGACGTTCACGCCGCAGACGTTCGAGGCGGTGTGGAACACGCCGGGCGACGTCGTGTCCGGCCTCTACTTCCAGCGGCGCCAGCCGCCGACGGCGCCGTGCATGTACCAGCGGATGCCGAACGGCCACCACTCGGCGGTGATGGCCTACCCGAAGGACGCGATCATCGACGTCGACGCGGTCGGCTTCGGCTTCGTCCTGATCCGCAAGCCGGTGATCGCCGCCCTGGAGCACCCGTTCACGACCAAGACCTCGAAGGGCGAGGACATCGCCTTCTGCGAGAACGCCAAGGCCGCCGGGTTCAGCATCAAGGTCAACACCGCCGCCAAGGTCGGGCACATCCTGACCGTGCCGCTGATCATCGAGGAGTCGAACGCCGGCCCGGAATTCGGGTGAAACGGTCAGCCGTCGTCCGGAGTAGCATCTGGCACATGGCTGATATCCACGACCCGAACTATTCCCGGCGCCGGTTCCTGCAAGCGGCTGGCGGCTCGATCGCGGCCGCGCCGCTCCTCGGCGCCGTCGCCCCCGCCGCGGCCCAGGTTCCCGACATCCGGCTGCCCGAGGTTCCCGGCCAGAAGGTGGGCTGGGCGCTCGTCGGCATCGGCGGCCTGACCGCCAACCAGATTCTGCCGGCCTTCCCGAAGTGCCAGAAGTCGAAGGTCGTCTCCTTCGTCAGCGGCCGCCCCGAGAAGGCGGCCCGCTTCGCCCAGGTCCACGGCGTCGATCCGAAGAACATCTACAACTACGAGAACTTCGACAGGATCGCCGACAACCCGGACATCCAGGCGGTCTACATCGTGCTGCCCAACAGCATGCACGCCGAGTTCACCATCCGGGCGCTCAAGGCCGGCAAGCACGTGCTGTGCGAGAAGCCGATGGCCAACAGCGCGGCCGACTGCGAGAAGATGATCGCGGCGGCCAAGGCGGCCAACAAGAAACTGATGGTGGCCTACCGCTGCCGCTACGAGCCGAACAACCAGCTCGCCATCCGGTGGGCGCAGGACTCCAGCGAGGGCCCCGCTCCTGCCCCGACGCCAGGAACGCCCCCGCCGCTGGGGATGGGTCCGACCCGCGTCATCATGGCGGAGATGGGCTTCAACATCGGCAACCCGGGCCAGTGGCGCCTGAAGAAGGCGATGGCCGGCGGCGGCTCGATGATGGACATCGGCATCTACGCGCTGAACGCCACGCGCTACCTGACCGGCGAAGAACCGACCGAGGTCTACGCGCAGATCTCGTCGACGCCGGGCGACATCCGGTTCGCCGAGGTGGAAGAGAACATCACCTTCCAGCTCCGCTTCCCGAGCGGCATCCTCGCCAACTGCGTGTCGAGCTACGGCACGAGCTTCAACAAGTACCGGGTCAACAAGAAGCTCGGCGCCTTCGAGCTGGATCCGGCGACGCCCTACACCGGCCTGCGGATGCGCGTCTTCCGCGGCGGCACCATCGAGGATCGCTCGCTGCCGCAGCGCGACCACTTCCAGCTGGAGATGGACCACTTCTCGGAGTGCATCCAGACCAACAAGGAACCGCTCACGCCCGGGCGAGGACGGCCTCAAGGACATGCGGATCGTCGAGGCGATCTACGAGTCGGGCCGCACGGGCAAGCCGATCAAGCTCGCCTGATCGCTCGCGCGAGACAGGGTGCGCCCGCGGCCCCGCGGGGCGCCTCGCTACGACGTCGGGTCCGGTGCGCCGGACCCGGCCTCGCTGGCCCAGTCGGCCAGCAGCAGCGGATACCCGCCCAGCGCCAGCGCCGCGAGCGTGACCGCGGCGCCCCACGCCCCGCCCCACCAGCCGGCGAGCGGCAGCACGACCAGCAACGACAGCACCAGGCCGGCGGCGTTGAGCGCGTCGGGAATCCACGCCGCGGTGGTCGACGGCGCTTCGGCCGCCACCCGCGTCCGCACGGCGGCGGCCAACGCGGCCGACGGCGCCGCGCCGGCGAAGCGCGCGGCGAGCGCGGCGTCGAGCGCCGTCTCGGCCTGCAGCAGCGCGGCGCACGACGGGCAGCCGGCGACGTGCGCGTCGAGCGCGACGTCGTCCTGCGGCGAGGCCTCTCCGTCGAGGCGTCGCTCGATCAACGAGCCGGCGCGATCGCAGTCGATCATCGAACCACCTCCGCCGCCGGCGCCATCATGCCGGCGAGCCGCTTCCGGGCCCGGTGCAGGTGGCTGCGCACGGTGTTGATCGGCATGTCCAGCATCGCGGCCACCTGCTCGTAGGATCGATCTTCCAGGTAGAACAAGCGGACGATCCGGCGCTGCGGCTCGTCCAGCCGCTCGACCAGCGTCTCGCACTCGAGCCGTCGATCGATCGCCGACGCCGCCCCGGCCGGCGCCGCGGGATCGACGGCGTCGTCGTCGAGCGCCGTCGTCGGCCGCGCACCGCGCCGGCGCAGTTCGCTCAGGCAGGCGTTGCGCGCGATCACATAGAGCCAGGTCGAGAACGACGCCCGCCCGTCGTAGAGCGGCAGCGCCCGCCACAGCCGCACGAACGCCTCCTGCGCCAGATCCTCGGCGTCGGCCGGCGTGCGCACGAAGCCGAGGGCCAGCCGGTAGACCCGGCCTCGATACGCGGCGAGCAGACGCTCGAAGGCGCGGTCGCGCTCCCCTGCCGCCAGCAGCCGGCACACCTCGACGTCAAGGGTCGGCTCGTCGGCCACGCGAACGGTGATACCCGCGGCGCGGCCGGAAAAGTTGCAGCCACGGGAGCGCGCTCGCCTGCAACCTGGCCGGCATGCCCCGAGTATCAAGCACGGAGGTCAACACGTCCATGGAATATCTATGGTTCCCGCTCTTCGTCGCCTCGGTCCTCGCGTACATCGGATTCCGGCAGTGGCTGCGGCATCAGCAGCGCGGCATGGTGCACCGCGAGCGGCTCTCGGCGCTCGAGAAGGGCGCCGATCTGCCGCCCTGGCCGGTCGAGTCGCCGTCGCGGTTCGATTTCGGCCTCGACAGCGTCGTGCTGCTCTCCGGGCTGATCTTTCTGGCCATCGGCCTCGGCGGCATGTTCGCCGCGTTCGTGATCGTGGGCCATCCGCAGGTGCAGCGGATCCCCGACGCGGTGCCGCCGTCGATCGCCCTCATCGGCGTGCCGGTCGCCCTCGTCGGTGTGGCACACCTCATCGTCTACTGGGTGCGCCGGCGGAACAGCAAATGAGGCGTCAGGCGGATCGGGCCGACCCGAAGATCTGCAGCATGCGCGAACACGACGACGCCGGTGATCGACACATAGAGCCAGATCGGGAACGTCCAGCGGGCCAGGCGTCGATGGGCGGCGAAGCGGCCCGAGAGCGAGAGATAGAACGTCGACAGCACCAGCGGCAGCGCCACCACCGACAGCAGGATGTGCGAGACGAGGATGGCGAAGTAGATTGGCCGCACCGCGCCCTGCCCGAGGAAGCGCGAGTCGCCGTGCAGCGCGTGATAGATCACGTAGGAGACCAGGAACACGCCGGACGCCGCCAGCGCCGTGCACATCCAGCGCTGGTGCACGTCGCGGCGCCCGCCGCGGATCGCGCGCACGCCGAGCACGATGGCGGCGGCGCTGACGCTGTTGAAGAAGGCGTTGACGAACGGCAGCCAGCCGACCCAGGCCGGCAGCGGTCCGGCCGCGCCGCCGCTGTAGACGAGGACGAGCAGCGCGATCGAGATGACGACGCTGGCGATCCCGATCGAGACGAGCCCGCCTCTCATAGCAGTCGGAAGGCCGCCGCCGCCAGCAGCGCCTGGCCGGCGGGGTTGGGGGCGTTGGCGATCACGGTGAGGCCGCCGACGGTGACGGCTCCCTCGACGACGGCGGCCTTCGGGCCGTGCAGCGGCCCGATCGTCAGGCTCGTCACCCACCAGGCGGCCGGTGCCCCCCGCGCCAGGGTGTCGAGCAGCGACGCGGTCGCCGGCGGGCAGGATTCCAGGGGCCGGGGAAACGCCGGGAGATGGTCGGGGGAGATCATTCAGCCGGCGCTATTGTCCGTCAGAATCCGGCTATGCTGGTGCGGCCTCACCCCCTTGGAGGCGGTCCTGCCCGTGTATGCTGCAGCCGCCAGCTGTCGCGGAAGGAGTCGCGCCGATGCGTCGGTCGAGCCCCAAGGTGTGTCCCGAGGTGCCAACCACTACCCGCACCGGACCGGTCGCGACCGGACTGCGCCGCGCCCTGCTCACCGCGGCGATCGCGGGGTCGATCGGCGGCGCGCACGGTCCGGTCGTGGGCCAGGAACGGCAGCTCCCACCCGATGACGGCCCGACGTTTCGCGTCGGCACGCGCCTGGCGACGATCGACGCGGTGGTCGTCGACGACAAGGGCCGGCACGTCACCGACCTGACGCCCGGCCGACTTCGAGATCGTCGAGCGCGGCAAGCGGCAGACGGTGCGCCAGGTCGTCTACGTGCAGGTCATCGGGCCGGACGGCCGGCCCGTGCCGCAGCCCATCGCGCTTGCCGCCGCGCCCCCGTCGCCGGAATCGTCCGGCAGCAGTGCGGCCACCCGCGCCGCGGCCACTGGCCGGCGGCAACGGTCTCGCCTCGGCGGAGCGCACCGGCCGCGTCATCGCCATCGTGGTCGACGACCTCGGCATGTCGTTCGAGAGCACGGCCGACGTGCGGCGGATGCTGAACCGCTACGTCGAGACGCAGGTGGCGCCCGGCGATCTCGTCGCCATCATCCGCACCGCCGGTGGCGTCGGCACGCTGCAGCAGTTCACCACCGATCGCCGGCAGCTGCACGCGGCCGTCGCGCGCGTCCGCTGGTCGATCGAGAGCCGCGTCGGCGTCGGCAGCTTCGAGGCCGATCACGCCGCCCTCTGGCACCGACATCGTGAAGGAAGCCGGGCCGGATGCCGAGGTGCTCCGCACCGAGATGGCCACCGCGGGGACGCTCGGCGCGCTCGAGTACGTGCTGCGCGGCATCGAAACGCTGCCGGGCCGCAAGAGCGTGCTCTTCGTGTCGGAGGGCTTCGACCTCGAGCTCCGCGACGCCAAGATGAGCCGCCGCTGGGCCGCCTTCACCCGCGTCATGGATCGCGCCAACCGGGCCGGCGTCGTCGTCTACACCGTCGATCCCCGCGGCCTCGCCGACGGCCGGCCTGCGGGCCGAAGACGACGTGCAGAGCAACCGGATCGCCGATGCCGGGGCAGAACGCCCCGACCGGTCCTGAGCTCGGCGCGTTGATCAGCGGCAAGGCCAACGAGCGGACGCGCGCCCTGATCGACCTCGCAGGACTCCCTCGTCTATCTGGCGGAGCAGACGGGCGGCTTCGCGGTCATCAACACCAACGGCCTCATCGAAGGCATGGCGCGCATCGTCGACGACACGCGCGGCTACTACCTGCTCGGCTTCGATACCGGCATCTCGGCCACCGACCGCTGGGATCCCAACGACGTCCGGATCCGCGTCACGCGGCCCGGGTTGACCGTCCGGGCTCGCCGCGGGCTGTTCGGGCCGGCCGACAAAGAGCGCCCGCGCGAAGCCGCGTCGCCCGATCCCCTGGTGGCCGCCGCCCTGTCGCCATTCGCCAACGGCACCATCGACGTCCGCCTGACCACGCTCTTCGCCCACGACAAGAAGGCCGGCTCGTACGTCCGGGCCCTCTTCTTCATCGATCCGGCCGGCCTCACCTTCGCCGTCGGCGCCGACGGCCGGCACGAGGCCGACATGTCGCTGCTGCTGCTCGCGATCGGGGACAACGGCGTACCGGTCGCGCATGCCCGCATCGAGGTCCCGCTGCGGCTCGACGACGCGGCATACCAGCGCCTCCGCCAGCGCGGGCTCCTCTACAGCACGCGGCTGGCCATCCGCGAGCCGGGCGGTTATCAGATCCGCGCCGCCCTGCAGGACGATCGATCGAAGGCGCTGGGCACCAGCGCCCAGTTCGTCGAGGTGCCGAAGGTCGGCAAGAACCAGGTGGCGCTGTCCGGCGTCGTGATGATGGACGTCGCCTCGGCGACGGCGGCCGCAGACGGCCAGGCCGCGACCGACGCCGCGCCGGTCGACGTCATCGCCGACGGCGTCCTCGGCGAGCCGGCCATCAAGATCTTCAAGCCCGGATCGCGAAGTCGCCTACACCTTCGAGATCTACGACGGCCGGGGCAAGCGCACGGATGGCTTCTCGACCAGCGCCACGCTGCTGCGCGACGGCAAGCCGTTCTACACGACGCCGGCGGCGCCCGTCGCCGGGGCAGCGAAGGATGCCAAGCCGGTGGGCTCGGTCCCCGTCGGCGGCACCCTGTCGCTCGGCCGCCGCCTGCCGCGCGGCACCTACACGCTGCAGGTCAGCGTCGCGCCGCAGTCGGGCGGAGGGCGGAACCGCCGGGCGTCCCAGTGGGTCGATTTCGAAGTGCGCTGAGGACCTGACCCCGCACCGCGTCGCGGTCTCGGCGGGTGGCGGTCATTTCGCCGCCAGCCGGGCCCGGGCCTTCTCGACGTCGCGGTGGAAGACGAACAGCGGGTCGGCCTGGCCCTTTGGATCCTCGAAGTTCCAGGTGCGCCCGCCGCGCTTCTTCACCCGCAGGTTCTTCTTCAGGTAGTCGACCACGAACGTGTCGAGGTCGGCCAGCGGCATCGAGAAGGCGTCGTTGGCGTGGCTCGATTCGTAGCGCAGGCCCGACGCATCGGCGACGAGCCGGCCGCTGCACGAGCCGACGCCATGCTTGTGGACGACCGGCAGAGACGCGTTCACGACGACGTCCTTGAAGCGGATCGTCACCTCCGCCGGGGTGTCGCCGATCTCGACGGCCTGGGCATGGCCCTCGTAGCCGTCCACCGAGACGTTCAAGCGGTGCGAGCCGGCCTCGAGCCCGTCGACGTCGAGCGGCGTGTTGCCGAGGAACCGGCGATCGAGGAAGACCGACGCGCCGGGCACGTCGCTGCGGACGCGGAGCACGCCGGCGGTGCGCGCCGGCGGCGACGGTTCCGCGGGCGCAGGCTCGACCGGCGCGCGGCGCGGCGCCGAGGGCTCGACGGGCGGCGGGCGCCTCGCGCGGCGCCGCCGGTTCGCGCCTGGCCGACGGGCGGGGACGCTCCGGCGCGGGCGACGGCGTCACTGGCGCCGGAGCCGGCTCGCGGACGCTCAGGTAGTAGACGGCAGCGCCGGCGGCGAGCAGCAGCACCGCCAGCACCAGCAGCTTCATCCCCGGCCCCTTCGGCTCGGCGGTCTCGTCGAACACGCTCATGCGGGCGCGAGTGTAGCGCGGTTGACCGCCTGCTCGGCCCGGATCAGCTCGCCGAGCGACCACGCCTGGAACGGGCAGCCGCGCGGCGTGAACGGCCGCGTCGGCGTCCGCGATCTCGCTGACGTGGCCGAGGCCGGCGTCCTCGAGGTGCGCGAGGAGCGGCGCCAGGAACCGCGTCCGCGCCGTCGCCGCCGCGTCGGCGTCGCCGCCGTGGACGCGAAGCCAGGCGTCGACGAAGGCGCCGACGAACCAGGGCCAGACCGTGCCCTGGTGATAGATCGCGTCGCGCACCGCCGGCGGCCCCTGGTAGTGCCCGGCGTAGCCCGGTTCGCCGCGGCGCCAGCGAGCGCAGCCCGAGCGGCGTCCACAGGCGCGTCTCCACGACGTCGACGATCGACCGCGCCCGCGCCCCGGTGACGAGCGGCTCGCCGAGGCCGCCGAGGGCGAGGATCTGGTTCGGCCGGATCGATCCGTCACGCCGTCCCGGCTCGTGATCGACGTCGACGACGTCGTAGAGGCAGCCGGAGTCGCTCGTTCCAGAAGACCTCGGCGAAGCGCGCTCGTCCGCGCGCCGCCAGGTCGAGCCACGCCGTGGCGCGACGCGCTGGCCGGATCCGCCGCGCGCTCCAGCCGCGCCGCGCACGCCAGCGCGTGCAGCCACAGCGCCTGCACCTCGACCGGCTTGCCGATCCGCGGCGTCACCACCCAGTCGCCGATCTTGGCGTCCATCCACGTGAGCTGGACGCCGGGCACGCCGCACGCCAGCAGCCCATCGGCATCGGCGCGGATGCCGTAGCGCGTGCCGCGGAGGTGGCCCTCGACGATGGCGGTGACGGCCGCGCGCAGCGTGGCGCGATCGGCGGCGTCGAGGGCGCCGGCGCCGGCGTCGGCCGCCTCCACCAGGTCGCCGACACCGGCCACGAACCACAGCGAGGCGTCGACGGCGTTGTACTCGGGCTCGCTCCCACTGTCGGGAAAGCGGTTCGGCAGCATGCCCTCCGAGACCACGCCGCACCACTCCAGGAGAATCGATCGGGCGACGTCGACGCGCCCCGTCGCCAGGCACAGCCCGCGCAGGGCGATGAACGTGTCACGGCCCCAGTCGGTGAACCAGGGATAGCCGGCGACGATCGTCCGACCGCTGCCGCGAGCCACGAGGTAGGCGTCGGCGGCCCGGGCCAGCGGCGACGGGAAGGCGGCGCGCCGGACGCGCTCGGCCTCGAGCCGGGCCGCGGTCGCCGCCGACGACGTCGGCGTCGGCAGCGGCGATCGCCCCGGCCGCGCGAGGGCGCGAGCAGCCACACCGCGTCCTCGCCGCCGAGCGGTGAAGGTGAGCTCGCCCGGCGACCAGAGGTCTTCGCGGTCGTCGAGGCCGCGGTCGCGCTCCGCCGTGTAGAGGAACTGCCGGTACCAATCCGGGCGGTGCGCGTAGACGGCGTTGGCGCGCGAACAGATCACGGGCAGGTCGGTGTAGAGGTGCCAGCTGACCAGGGTGCCAGCCACCCGCGGCTCGCCCTGGAGCACGCCATTCTCGTGGTGGGTGGCGTGGTAGTCGCGGCCCGAGAGCAGCGGCCGCACGACCAGCCGGATCGTGTCCCGGGCGTGCGGCGACTCGAGCAGTCGCCACCGCACGACCACGCCCGATTCGCCGCGCGGCACCACGATCTCCTGGCGGACGCGGGTGCCGTCCGCGGCCGCGAACTCCCACGTCGGCCACGGCTCGGTGGCGAAGGCGACGAGGCGCGACGCCCCATCCGGGTAGACGACGTCGGGCAGGTAGCGCTGCGACGACAGGGCGACGCGACCGGCCGGCGTCTCGAGCCACGCGTCGAAGCCGTTGACCAGGACGACGCGCCCGGTCGGCGGTGTCGTCGCCGTCAACAGCAGCGCGTGATAGCGCCGCGTGCGGATGCCGCCGACGGTTCCCGAGGCAAAGCCGCCGAGGCCATCGGCCTCGAGCCATTCCCGATCATCGTCTCCCCGTGGTGCGGTCATCGCGTCTCCTGCCGCCTTCCGATGCCGGCCGCGTTCCGAGTATGCCGGACACCGGCCCGACGCGATAAGGTTCCACCATGCGACACCTCACCTTCCGATTGATTGCGCCGTCGCTGGCGGCGCTCGTCCTCGGCCTGGGCCTCGCCGCGTCGGCCCGGGCTCAAGCCGTCTCCAGCCCGGGCCGCACCGGATCCGACGGCGTCATGGTGATCCCCGGCGCCGACACGCGCGCCGGCTTCGCCAAGGGCACGCCGCTCTTCGAGGGCGAGGCGTACAAGATTCACGCCAGCCGCCGCGACGGCCCCGGCGGCGCCGAGGTCCATGGCCGCGACACCGACATCTTCTACATCCTGGAAGGCACGGCGACGCTGGTGACCGGTGGCACGCCGGTCGATCCGAAGACCACGGCGCCCGACGAAATCCGCGCGCCCAGTCTCGACGGCGGTACGTCCCGCACGCTGGCCAAGGGCGACATCATCGTCATCCCGCATGGCGTGTCGCACTGGTTCAAGGACGTGCAGGGTCCCTTCCTCTACTACACCGTCAAGGTGACGGCGAAATGACCGCCGCACCGCGGCGGCGGCCGCAAGGGCCGCCGCTCCGTCCGAACCTAGACGACGCCTACCATGACCGCCGAACATCGCCGCCTCGACGCCGCCCGGACCCGCACGACGCACTGGAAGCGCTGGGGGCCCTACGTCAGCGAGCGCGCCTGGGGCACGGTCCGCGAGGACTACAGCCCGGACGGCACCGCCTGGGAGTACCTGCCGCACGACCACGCCCGGTCGCGGGCCTATCGCTGGAACGAGGACGGCCTCGGCGGCATCTGCGACCGGCATCAGGAGATCTGCCTCGCGCTGGCGCTGTGGAACGGCCGCGACCCGATCCTCAAGGAGCGGCTGTTCGGCCTGACCGGCAACGAGGGCAACCACGGCGAGGACGTCAAGGAGTACTACTTCTACCTCGACTCGACGCCGACGCACTCCTACATGCGGATGCTCTACAAGTATCCGCAGGCGGCGTTCCCCTACGCCGGCGCTGGTCGACGAGAACCGCCGGCGCGGCCGCGACGAGCCCGAATACGAGCTGATCGACACCGGCGTCTTCGACGGCGACCGCTACTTCGACGTGTTCGTCGAGTACGCCAAGGCCGACGCGGAAGACCTGCTGATGCGGATCACCGTCGCCAACCGCGGACCGGAGGCGGCGCCGCTCGCACGTGCTGCCGACGATCTGGTTCCGCAACACCTGGGCGTGGGGCGACGACAGCCGGCGCGGACGGCTCGCAGGCCCGGCCGGCCGTGCAGGGCTGCGCCGCCATCGCGGCGCGAGACCAGGCGCTACGGCCGGCGCTGGCTCTACGCCGACGGCGATCCCGACGCTGCTGTTCACCGAGAACGAGACCAACGCGAGCGCCTGTTCGGCGTCGCCGGGCCGCCCTACGCCAAGGACGGCATCGACGAGGCCGTCGTCCACGGCGACGCCGACGCCGTGAACCCGGCCGCGTAGCGGCACGAAGGCGGCCGCCGACTACGCGCTGACGATGCCCGCCGGCGGCAGCGCGCACCGTCCGCCTGCGCTTCTCGCCGCGCGGGCCCGAGGACTTCGCGACGGCGTCGCCGTTCGCCGACTTCGACGCGATCGTTCGCGACGCGCCAGCGCGAGGCCGACGAGTTCTACGCCACGGTCATCCCGCCGACGCTGTCGACGACGACGCCCGCGCGGTCATGCGCCAGAGCCTCGCCGGCCTGCTCTGGTCGAAGCAGTTCTACCACTACGTCGTGAAGGACTGGCTCGACGGCGATCCGGCGCAGCCGGCGCCGCCGCCGGAGCGCCGGCACGGGCGCAACCACCAGTGGCGGCACCTCTACAACGCCGACGTCATCTCGATGCCGGACAAGTGGGAGTATCCCGTGGTACGCCGCCTGGGACCTGGCGTTCCACTGCGTCCCGCTCGCGCTCGTCGACTCCGACTTCGCCAAGGAGCAGCTCGTGCTGATGCTGCGCGAGTGGTACATGCATCCCGAACGGGCAGCTGCCGGCCTACGAGTGGGCCTTCGGCGACGTCAACCCGCCGGTGCACGCCTGGGCGGCGTGGCGCGTCTACAAGATCGACGAAGAAGCGCCGCGGCGCCGGCGATCGCGTCTTCCTCGAGCGCGTCTTCCACAAGCTGCTGCTCAACTTCACCTGGTGGGTCAACCGCAAGGACGCCGAGGGCAGCAACGTCTTCGAGGGCGGCTTCCTCGGCCTCGACAACATCGGCGTCTTCGATCGCTCGGCGCCGCTGCCGACCGGCGGCCACCTCGAGCAGTCCGACGGCACCAGCTGGATGGCGATGTACTCGCTGAACCTGCTGGCGATCGCGATGGAGCTGGCGCGGGAGAACCCGGCCTACGAGGACGTGGCCAGCAAGTTCTGGGAGCACTTCCTCTACATCGCGCCACGCGATGGGCCACCAGGGCAAGGACACGCAGCTCGATCTCTGGGACGACGAGGACGGCTTCTTCTACGACATCCTGCACCTGCCCGACGGGACGCGCGCATGCCGCTGAAGATCCGGTCGATGGTCGGCCTGATCCCGCTGTTCGCGGTCGAGACGCTCGAGCCCGAGATGCTGGAGCGGCTGCCCGGCTTCAAGCGGCGCCTGGACTGGTTCGTCGAGCAACCGGCCCGATCTGACCGACAACGTCGCCTGCATGCAGACGCCGGGCCGCGGCGGCGCGGCGCCTGCTCTCGGTCGTGACGCGGAGCGGCTGACGCGGGTGCTGGCGCGCATGCTCGACGAGAGCGAGTTCCTCTCGCCCTACGGCATCCGCGCGCTGTCGCGCGTCCACCGGGACCAGCCCTACGTGCTGCCGCGTCGACGGCCACGAGCACCGGGTCGACTACGAGCCGGGCGAGTCGACGCACCGGGCTGTTCGGCGGCAACTCCAACTGGCGCGGGCCGATCTGGTTCCCGGTCAACTACCTGCTCGTCGAGTCGCTGCAGAAGTTCCACCACTACTTCGGCGACGACCTCCGCGTCGAGTGCCCGACCGGCTCGGGCAACATGCTGACGCTGGCCGAGGTCGCGGCCGAGCTGTCGCGGCGCCTGTCGCGCATCTTCCTCCGCGACGACGACCGGGCGGCGCCCCGTGTTCGGCGACGTGGAGCGCTTCCAGCAGGATCCGCACTGGCGCGACTACGTCCCCTTCCACGAGTACTTCCACGGCGACAACGGGCGGGGCGTCGGCGCCTGCCACCAGACCGGCTGGACGGCCCTGGTCGCCAAGCTGCTGCAGCAGAGCGGGGGTGGCGCGGAGGGTCGCGAGGCGATCATGGCCGGGGCCGCCGAAGAGGACGGGACGCGGATCTGACGGCGTCGGCGCCGGCCGACACCCGGAGTCCGGCGTGGCATCTAAGGGCTCGGACGAGAATGAGTGGGCCGCCTTGGGCGACCGAGGTGGTTGCTCTATTCTCGCCCGCGCCTAAGGGCAGGTAGAGGAGGTAGGGACAGTGACGTGCCGGGATTTCGCCGACTTCTTGCTCGACTACGTCGAGGGGGACCTGCCCACCGAGACGCGCCGGCGCTTCGACGAGCACATGGCCGTCTGCCCCGACTGCGTCAACTACCTGCAGCACTACACGGAGACGATCAAGGCGGGCCGGCTGGCCCTGGCCGACGACCTGCCGGCCGACGTCCCGGACGACCTGGTCAGCGCCATCCTCCGGGCTCGCGACGGCGCCGGCGGACGGTAGTACGCTGACACCGTGGACGTGACGCGGTTCGTCGAGGACGGCTTCGTCCGAATGCCTGGCGCATTCTCGCGCCAGACGGCCGACGCCGCCCGCGCGATGCTCTGGCGCGACACCGGCTGCGATCCCGATGCGCCGTCGACGTGGACCCGCCCCGTCATCCGGCTCGGCATGTATGCCCAGCCACCGTTCGTCGAGGCCGCCAACACGCCGGCCCTGCACGCGGCCTTCGATGCCCTGGTCGGGCCGGGCCGCTGGCTGCGGCGCGACAGCCTGGGTACCTTCCCGGTGCGCTTCCCGTCGCCCGCCGATCCCGGCGACGCCGGCTGGCACGTCGACGCCAGCTTCGGCCACGACCATCCCGACTTCCTCGAGTGGCGCGTCAACATCCGCTCCCGCGGTCGGGCGCTCCTGATGCTCTTCCTGTTCTCCGACGTCGGCGTCGACGACGCCCCGACCCGTATCCGCGTCGGCTCGCATCACGACATCGCCCGCGTCCTGGCGCCGGCCGGCGATGCCGGGCTGTCGCTGCGCGAGCTCGCCGCCAACGGGTTCGCCGAGACGTCGCACTGCCGCGAGGTGCTGGCGACCGGCGACGCCGGCACGGTCTACCTGTGCCACCCGTTCCTGGTGCACGCCGCGCAGCCGCATCGCGGCTCGCGGCCACGATTCCTGGCGCAACCGCCGCTGCTGCCGGCGAACGCGGACGGTCTCGATCTCGAACACGGCGACGCGCCGGTCGAGCGGGCGATCAGGCTGGCCCTCCACACGATATAGTCCCGGCGCGATGGCCCCGGCCCACATTCGCCTGATCGGGGCCATGGCGGTCGCGGCGCTCGCCGCAGGCAACGTGGTCCGCGAGACGTGCTGGACGCAGACGGACGGGTTCGTCTGCGGCCCCCTCGCCACGCCGGCCGCTCGCCGATCGGGTCGCGCCGGTCCCGGTGGCAGGCCTGACCCGTGTCGACATCCCCGCGCCGGCCTGGCGTCCTCTCGCCATCGAGCTGCGGATCAGCCGCGATCCCGGCGGCGGCGCCGTGCGCGTGTCGGAGCGTCCTGACGAGCCCGGCGTGATCGTCGAGCCCGGACGCACGGCGTCGATCGTGGCGCGCGCGGAAGCGGCGGCGCCCTACCGTCTGCAGCTGTGGGCCGAGCCCGCGGGCGGTGCATCCGCGCCTCAGGCCACGCTGCAGGTCACCGCGCTGTCGCCCGTGCTCGCCACCGGCCGGCTGCTGACGGCGCTCCTCGTCGGCGCCTCGGCCGGTGTCCTGCTCGTCTGGCTGGCGGCCGTTCGCGGCCGCCAGACGGTGCAGCCTGCCGGCGGAACCGCCATCGGCCGCGGGCGGCCACGCGTCACTGCTCGTGGCCCTGGTCATCCTCGCGGTGGTGCACGGGGCCTGGGTCGTGCTCAAGCCGCCATTCCAATCGCCGGACGAACCGCAGCACCACGCCCGCGCCACCTCGGTGCCGAGCGCGCCCTATGTCGCCGGGGCCTGGGCGGTGCCGCTGGCGGCGGCGCACCGCAATCCGCTGACGTGGACCCCGAACCGCCTGCACGCCATCATCTTCAAGCCGGGCGAGCGGCTGTCCCGGGCGGAGGTGCGCGCGTTGCGCGAGACGCCCTGGCCCCCGGCCGGCACCTACCCGGCAGTGGAAGCCGTCCCGTCGGGAATCGCGTCCTACCCGCCCCTGTATTACTGGGCCGTCTTCGCCGGCGGCGAGCTCGCCACCCGCACGCTGCAGCTGTCTCCCTATGCCAGCGTCCTGGCCTACCGCACCGCATCCGTCGTCGCCGCCGGCATCGTCTGGCTGGTGGTGTACGCGCTGCTGCGCCGCACGACGGGGCTCCGGCCGTGGGCCCTGCCGACGTTCATCGCCCTCGTCGCGACTCCGGCCGTCGCCTCGATCAGCAGCAGCGTCAACCCCGACGCCCTGCTGATCCCGTCGACGGTGCTGCTGTTCCTCGCCACCTGGCGCCGGCTCGCCGCCGGCGGCAGCCAGGCCATGGTCCTGACTGGCGCCGCCCTGGCGCTCGCCAGCAAGCCGAGCGGCATCCTGGCGGTCGCGTCCGCCGCCGCCGGGGCCTTGTGGTGGATGTGGCAGCGGCCCGCTGATCGCGCCAGCGGGTGGGCCGTCCTGCGTGCGCTGACCGGGGTCTCCGTCGCCGCCGCGATCCTGTTCTACGCGTGGTCGCCGCCGCGGCTGTCCCCGTCGACCACGCCGGTCGTCATGACCGCCGGTGAATACCTGCGGACGCTGGCGCACCGGACGCCCACCCTGTGGGCGGAGGTACTGGGGCTGGCTCGGCTGGTCGGAATATGGCGCGCCGGCCGCGTGGTACTGGCTGCTCCTTGTGAGCTGCGCCGGCCTCGCCGTGATGGCGATCCGCCGGCCGGTGCCCGACGGGGCGCTTCGCGGCTACCTGCTGACCACGGCGGCGGTGTACGGCGCCGGGCTCGTGATCGGGGAATACGTCAACGTGACCCAGGCGTCCCTGGTGTTGCAGGGCCGATACGTCCTCCCGCTCGGCGCAACCGCCATCCTCCTGATCCGGCAGCGGTCGCGCTATCTGCCGTGGCTGCTGCCGGTGCTGGCGGTGGCGCTGAACGTCGTGCTGGCACAGGCCGCGATCGACCGCTACTTCGACGGGAGCTGGAGCGCCTGGTGGGCCTCGCTGGCCTGACGGCCAGCTCCCGGGTCGGACGGCGTCGGGCCGGCCGTCACTGTTCCTGATAGAACACCGTCAGGCCGCCGTCGACGAGATAGGTCGAGCCGGTCACGTAGGCCGACTCCGCGGAGGCGAGGAACACCGCCAGGCCGGACACGTCATCCGGCTGGCCGAGCCTGCCGAGCGGAATCTGGCCCTTCAGCGACGCCAGCTTCACCGGATCGTTCAGCAGCTTGGCGTTGATCGGCGTCTCGATGGCGCCCGGAGCGATGTTGTTGATGGTGATGCCGAGCGGGCCGAGCTCCACGGCCAGCGTGCGCGTCAGCATCCGCAGGCCGCCCTTGGCGGCACAGTAGGCGGCGAAATTGGGGAACGCCAGCTCCTCGTGCACCGAGCTGATGTTGACGATCTTGCCGCGCTGACCGGCGGCGCGGCAATGCTGGACGAACGCCTGCGTCGGCGAAGAAGACGCCCTTCAGGTTCACGTTCAGCACCGCGTCGAAGTCGGCTTCGGTGACGTCCCAGAACGGGGCGTGCCGCTCGATGCCGGCGTTGTTCACCAGCACGTCGAGCCCACCGAGCGCCTGGGCGCTCTCGGCGACCAGCGTCGCGCACGTCGGACACGCTGCCGACGTTGCCCTTCAGCGCGACCGAGGTCCGCCCCATCGCGCGGATCTCGGCGACGGCGTCGTCGGCGCCGCCCGGATCCGAGTGGTAGTTGATGACGACGTCGGCGCCCTCGTGCGCCAGGCGCAGCGCGATGCCGCGGCCGATGCCCTTGCTGCTGCCGGTGACGAGCACACGGGTGCCGTTCAAGCGTCCAGACATGATCACGTTCCTTCGGGATCTATTCGAGGTGCCGGCCGCCGTCGACGCGGATCGTCTCGCCGGTGACGAACTCGGTCTCGCACAGGAAGAGCACGGCGCGGGCGATCTCGGCCTCGCCGCCCCAGCGGCCGAGCGGCGTCGCGCTGGCCACCTCGGCGATCTCGGCCTCGGTCATGTCGGGCGGCGGCACGATCGGGCCGGGTGCGATGGCGTTGACGAGGATGTGGTCCTTGGCGGTCTCGAGCGCCAGCGCTTCGGTCAGCGCGATGACGCCGGCCTTGGCGACGTAGTAGGAGGTGAAGCCCTTGTAGTGCGGCCGGCCGCTGCGCGCCAGCCAGTCGGCGAAGTTGACGATGCGGCCGCCGCCGGCCTGGCGCATGTGCGGGATGGCGGCATGGGCGCACAGGAAGGCCGAGCGCAGGTTCACGTCGAGGTCGGCGGCCCAGTAGTCCGGCGTCACCTCCTCGAGCGGCTTCGAGCGGTAGATCGACGCCATGTTGATCAGGATGTCGACCTTGCCGAAGGTCTGCGACCGCGTGGGCGACGATGGCCGCGCAGTCGGCCGGCTCGGCGACGTCGGCCTGGACGATCGTGGCGCGGCGCCCCGCCGCTTCGACGTCGGCGACGGTCGCCTCGGCCTCGGCCTTCGAGCCGCGGTAGGACAGCACGAGATCGGCCCCGCGCAGCGCCAGCTCGCGCGCGACCACGCGGCCGATGCGCTTGCCCCCGGTGATGATCGCCACGGCGTCGGTCAGCATCATGTCCACTATGATGCGCGACGTGGCCGGAGGTTACGAAGCACGACCGATCGTGATCGTCGGGGCCGGCGCGGCCGGCCTGGCGGCGGCGGTCCACGCCGCCGGGCACGGCGTGCCAGTGGTCGTGCTGGAAACCACCAGCGACGGCGGCCGCAAGATCCTGATCAGCGGCGGCGGGCGCTGCAACGTGCTGCCGCAGGCGCTGGAGCCGGCCCGCTTCGTCAGCGAGGGCCCGGCCCACGTCGTCCGCCACGTGCTGCGCTCATGGCCGCTCGGCCGAGCAGCACCGCTTCTTCGAGGACGAGGTCGGCGTGCCGCTGGCGCTCGAGGCGGAGTCGCGCAAGTACTTCCCGGCCTCGAACCGTGCCCGCGACGTCCGCGACGGCCTGGTGGCGCTCGCCCGCCGGCGCGGCGTGACGTTCAGCATCGATGCCCGGCTGATCGGGCTGGCGCCGGCGCCCGGCGGCGGCTGGACGCTGTCGCTGGCCGGCGGCCACACGCTCCACGCCGGCGCCGTGGTGATGGCCACCGGCGGCTGCTCGGTGCCGCAGACCGGCAGCGACGGCGCCGGTATCGAGCTCCTGCGGGCGCTCGGGCTGCGCATCCAGCCGACGTATGCCGCGCTGACGCCGCTGATCGCCGCACCCGCCGTCCACGCCTCGCTCTCCGGCGTGTCGCTGCCGGTGACGCTGCGCGTCGCCGGCACCAAGGCGTCCGCCTCGGGCGGCTTCCTGTTCACGCACCGCGGCTACAGCGGCCCCGCCGTCCTCGACGTGTCGCACCACGCGGTGCGGGCCGCCGCCGCCGGCCGGCCGCAGCCGATCCTGGCGCAGTGGAGCGCGGCGAGCGACGCCGACTGGCACGCGACGCTGCAGGGCGGCGACGGCCTGGTCGTCTCGCGGCTCCGGACGACGCTGCCGGAGCGGCTGGCCCAGCAGCTCGCCGCCGAAGCCGGGCTCGACGCCGATCAGCGGATCGCCACGCTCCGGCGCGAGCAGCGCCTGCGGCTGGTCGAGCGGCTCTGCCGCTATCCGCTGCCGTGGACCGGTGACGAGGGCTTCCGCAAGGCCGAAGTGACGGGCGGCGGCGTGGCGCTGGACGAGATCGACCCGGGCACGATGGAGTGCCGCCGGCAGCCGGGCCTGTTCCTGTGCGGCGAGCTGCTCGACGTGTTCGGCCCGATCGGCGGCCACAACTTCGCGTGGGCGTGGGCGAGCGGCCGCCTGGCCGGCCGCGGAACCCTGCGGGAGCGTTGACGTATTCCGATCACGACGGGGTGACGGCTAGTGTCCCGGGTCAGAGATTCGCCGACATATTCCGGGCGGGGCATCCCGCCTCGCGGCGTTGCTCATCACTCGCGTATTCCCGATACGCTCGCTCTTCGCGCCTGGCGATCCGGGCGCCGCACCCCGGAATATTTGTCAACGAATCTCTGACCCGGGACACTAGAATGCTGCGGTTGCATTCGCGCGGCGGCACTCCGGCGCGTCGGCTGGTATCGAGGAGAGAGACGACATGGCTCTGATGGACTTTTTGAAGCGGCAGTTCATCGACATCATCGAGTGGACCGATGATTCGCGCGACACGCTGTCGTATCGCTTCCCGGACGACGACAAGGAAATCAAGAACGGCGCGCAGCTGATCGTGCGCGAGTCGCAGGTCGTCCAGTTCGTCTACACCGGCGAGTTCGGCGACACCTTCGGTCCCGGCAAGCACACGCTGACGACCGACAACATCCCGATCCTCACCAACCTGAAGTCGTGGAAGTACGCCTTCGAGTCGCCGTTCAAGGCCGACGTCTACTACGTCACCAGCCGGCTGTTCACCGGCAACAAGTGGGGCACGTCGAACCCGATCATGATGCGCGACGCCGACTTCGGCATCGTCCGCGTCCGCGCCTTCGGCACCTTCGACTTCCGCATCGTCGACCCGAAGCTGTTCCTCAAGGAAGTGGCCGGCTCCGACCACAACTTCCGCCTCGACGAGTTCAACGACACGATGCGCTCGCGCCTGGTCAGCGTCTTCAGCGACGCGCTGGCGACGTCGAAGATCCCGGTGCTCGATCTGGCCACCCGCTACCAGGAGATCGGCGACGCGCTGCTGCCGCTGATCAACCCGCTCGTCCAGGCGCAAGTACGGCCTGCGAGATCTGCAGCTTCATCCTCGAGAACGCGTCGGTCCCGCCGGAGGTCGAAGCGGCCATCGACAAGCGCTCGAGCATGAGCGCGATCGGCAACCTGAACGACTACGTGAAGTTCCAGATGGCCGAAGGCATGGCCAAGGGCGGCAGCTCCGGTGGCGCGGCAACCGAGCTGGCCGTCGGCATGGCCATCGCGCAGCAGATGATCAAGGACCAGGGCGGTTTCCTGCCTGGCGCGGGCGCGCCGGCCGCAGCCCCGCCCGCCGCGGCTGCGACACCACCGCCGGTGCCGGCCGCGGCCCTGCTCCTGACGCCCGCCGACGCCGCCCGGGTGCTCGGCGTGACCGAGGCGGACGTCATGTCGAGCATCGAAGCGGGCGACCTCAAGGCCAAGAAGATCGGCAGCGCCTACCGCATCACCCAGGCCGCGCTCGATTCGTTCCTCGCCCAGTAGCCGACAGGCGGGCTCCCGCGCGGAGCCCGCCGCTCCCCGCCCGACCCCCTCCGCCGATGACCGAGGTCGCCGCCCTCGACAAGCACTCGTGCCCCGCCTGCGGGGCGATGGCGAATTGGAACGCCGCGAAGCAGGCCCTGGTCTGCCCGTACTGCGGCGCGGTGTCGCCGGTGGAGCTCGCCGCCGACGGCAGCATCATCAAGGAACACGACCTGGTCGCGGCGCTGCGCGCCGTGCCGGACGCCAAGAAGGGCTGGGAGTCGGATCGCGTCGCGGTGCAGTGCCAGAGCTGCAAGGCGATCACGCTGTTCGCGCCCGGCCGTGTCGCGCAGAACTGCGAGTTCTGCGGCTCCGCCAAGATCATCCCGCAGAGCGCGGTGCGGGCGCCGATCGTGCCCGAGAGCGTGCTGCCCTTCGTCATCGCGGAAACGCAGGTGCGGGAAGACCTGCGCCGCTGGTACGGCAGCCGCTGGTTCGCGCCCAACCGGCTCAGGAGCGCCGCGCTCACCGACAAGGTGCACGGGCTCTACATTCCCTACTGGACCTTCGACGCCAAGGTCGCGGCGCGCTGGACGGCGGAAGCCGGCCACTACTACTACGTGACCGAACGGCGCGGCAACAAGAGCCAGCAGGTCCGCAAGGTCCGCTGGGAACCGGCCGCCGGCGCGCTCGATCACGTCTTCGACGACCAGCTGGTGCCGGCGACGCAGGGCGTGCCGTCGGATCTGCTCTTCAAGGTCGAGCCCTTCGCCACCGCGTCGCTCGTCCCCTACGACGCCGGCTACGTCTCGGGCTGGGTCGTCGAGCAGTACCAGATCGATCTCGTCGCCGCGGCGCAGACGGCGCGCAGCAAGATGGACGACATCATCCGCCGGCTGTGCGCCGCCGCCGTCCCCGGCGATACGCATCGCAACCTGCAGGTCGACGCCGACTACAGCGGCCAGACCTTCAAGCACGTGCTGGTGCCGCTGTGGCTGGTGGCCTACAACTACGGCTCGCGCACCTTCCAGGTGCTGGTCAACGGCCAGACCGGTCGCATCGCCGGCAAGCACCCGTACAGCTGGGTGAAGATCGCGCTCACGATCGTCGCGCTGCTGGTGGTGATCCTGTTCATCGGCTACCTGCAGGACAAGTAGCGGCGGGCGGCAACGATCCGCGCCGATCGGGGCCTCAGCCGCGCCGGGCCGCCGACGGAGCCGGCCCCGCCCGCGCGTCTAGGACGCGCCAGTAGTGGAAGAGCCCGATCGCCGCGACCATGGTCAGGATGATGAGCTCGAAGGCCGAGAAGCAGCACGGCGTTGTCACGCATGCTTGACACGCGGCGGCGCCTTCGTCTTCTTCGCGGCGGACGACGGCTTGGGGCGGGTCGCGGATCCTTTCTTGTCGGCGCGGTTCAACGCGATGGCCTGGCGAATCAGCGCCGTGAAGGCGGTCGCGTCGACGTCCTCGCCTTCATGGATGTCGATCGCGCGGCGCGTGTTGCCGTCGAGGCTCGAGTTGAAAAGACGGGCCGGATCCTTCAGGAGCGCGCCCTTCGCGAAGGTCAGCTTGATCGCCTTCTTGTACGACTCACCGGTGCAGATGATGCCGTCGTGCGACCACACGGGAACGGCCCACTTCCATTCCTCGACTACTGATGGCGCGGCGTCCATGATCAACGCGCGCATCCTCGCCAGCGTCGTGCCGCGCCAGTCGCCGAGGTCGGCGATGCGCTCCGAGATGATCTCCGCCGCCGGCCGCTTGTCGTTCGGGTCAGACTTTTTCATGGTGCGTTCTCGTCATGAGGACTCGAGGATGCGGGGGTGACCGTCAGCCAATCGCCGCGCTCGCCGGCAGGCGTCGCCACAGGACATAGGAGATGGCCCAGAGCACGCCGGTGCCGGCCGCGAACACCCACGCTTCCGGACCATCGCCGACCGCGAAGTGGGCGATGAGCGCCGACACGATGGTGATGGCGAAGCCGGCGTAGGCCCACTCCTTCAGCCGCGCCGGCGCCGGCACCAACAGGACGACCACGCCGAGGAGCTTGGCTAGCGCGAGCTCCACCCGGAAATAGCCGGGAAAGCCGAGATGGGTGAACGCCTCGGCGACCTGCGGCAGGGTCAGCTGCGCGTAGGCGGTGAACCCCAGCTGCAGACAGAGCAGCACGGTGGCGATCCAGAACCCGACGACGAGACCTTTCGATCGGGGCATGCTCAGCTCCTTGGCTCGGCGGACCGGTCGGGACCGGGAGACCGAACTGCGCGGCGTACTCCGCGTGCAGCCGCTGCCAGCCGTCGAACTTCATCACCGCCGGGCCGACCAGGCGGCCGAGCGGCGCGTCGCCGAGGAGGTGATCCAGCACGTCGAAGCACACGTGCCAACCGGCGGCGCCCATCGCGATGTAGCGCGCGATCGATGTTCGTCCACAGCGTCAGGCGCGTGCCGCCGCCGCGGGCTTCGAGCTCCCACCGCATGTCGTTGCCGCCCCACCTGTAGATCAGGAGCGTGGGCGCCTCGGCGCGCGTCACCGTCGTCTCGGTCACGTGCGGCGTCGGCGAGCCGACGGTGGTCAGCGTCACCGTGTCCCCTTCGGTCGCCAGGCTCCCGTCGGCGTCGAAAGGCGCCCACTCCCGCAACTGCGCCGGGTCGGTGAGCGCCCGCCAGACCTTGTCCGGCGCATGGCGGAGGTCCCTGACCAGCACCAGCGTCCACTGTTCGCCGTCCTTCTCGATCCGCGCCCCGCTGGCCGGCCCCGGTGCGTAGTGCTCGACGATCGGTCACCGTCGTCTCCTTGTCGTCGTCATCGTCTTCGTCTTCGTTTTTGATGGCCTCGGCTGCGTCGTCGACGCCCTCGGCTGATCCTGGCGATCGAGGTGGCGCTCGAGGGCGTCGACACGCGCCGACCAGAAGCGGCGGAACGGAGCCAGCCAGGCCTCCAGCTCCTGGAGCGGCTCGGGATTCAGGCGATAGAGGCGGCGCTGGGCGTCCACGGTGGCCTCCACGAACCCGGCGTCGCGCAGCACGCGCAGGTGCTTCGAGACGGTCGGCTGCGGCATGCCGAGCTGACGCTCGATCTCCCCGACCGACTGTTCGGACGCCACCAGCAGGCCCAGAATGGCGCGGCGGTTCGGCTCGGCGATGATCTCGAACACGGAGGCCACGCCATAGATATGCCGCACAGCGTATATGCCTGTCAAGGAATATATACGGCCGTACGTGACACGGGCCCGGCCGGAGCCGAGCCCTGCGAGGAAGTGCCGTCGCTGCCAGCTAGGCGCGTGGGATCTTCAGGATCTGGCCCGGGTGGATGACGTCGGGCGTCTTCAGGATGTCGCGATTGGCGTCGAAGATCTTCTGGAAGGCGCTGGCGTCGCCGTAGATGTAGCGGGCGATTTTGGACAGCGAGTCGCCGCCCTTGACCGTGTACTGGCCGTGCAGATCGTGGTTGGCGACCTTGATGTCCGCGACCAGGTCGTTCTCCCACCCGCCGTGACGCTTGATGGCATTCCACAGCTCGTCCTTCGCCAGCTGGTAACTGGCGGTCCCGGAGAGCTGCAGCCGCCCATCCGTTTCGACGATGTCGAAGTTGATGATGCCGAGGTCGTTGGCGATCTTGGTCAGGTCCGCGTATTTCTTGCGAAGGGACGGCGCCGGGGTGGGATTCATGGGGCCTCCTCCAGGGATCACACGGGTCGCGAGGTCGTGAGCCAGCGGGCGACGCGGGCCGACACGTCGGCGATGTAGGCGGCGTCGCCGGACGCGAGCTCGGTCGTCATGTAGCCGGCATACCTGATGTCGGCGAAGGCCTGGCGTACGGCGGGCCAGTCGATGTCGCCCTCGCCCAGGTTCTTCCAGGCGAAGGTGCCCTTGCCGCGATCCATCGAGAAGTCCTTGAGGTGCACGCGGACGATACGAGGCCCCAGGGTGCGGATCCAGTCCTGCGGGTATCCGTAGAGCACCACGTTGCCGACGTCGAAATAGGCCTTGGCCCACGGCGAGTCGAGCTCGTCGACGTACCGCGCCATCTCGAGCGGGCTGAGGAGGAAGCGGTTCCACACTTCCTCGACGGCGATGACCACCTTCAGCTCGGCGGCGAGCGGCAGCAGACGCTCCTTGATGACGCGCTGCGAGCGCGTCCAGGCGTCCTGGTACGAGGTCTGCGGATCGACGACCGCGGGCACGAGCAGCACGACGCCGGCGCCCCACGCCTTGGCGTTGCGCAGCGAGGTCTCCATGCCGGCCACGCTCTTGGCGACCACCGCGGGATCGGCGCTCGAGAGCGGCGAGCGCCAGTGCTCGGCGTTCATCACCGAGTGGATGGCGACGCCGGTCGAGGCAGACGCGGCGCGCGCGGCCTCGACTTCGGCGGCGTCGGTCAGCGTCTGCATCTCGATCGCCTCGAAGCCTGCCGCCTTGGCGATGGCGAACCGGTCCGCGGCCGGACCGGGCGGGAGCATCGAGATCAGCACGGCGCGCTTGGCCGTCAGGGCGACGCCGGTCGGCGGCTGGGCCGCGACGGCCGGCGCTGGCGGAGCCTGCGCCGCGGCGGCCACCACCGCGCCGGCGGCGATGGGAATCGCCGCGGCGGATTCGAGGAAGCGGCGGCGAGAGGGGGACTCGGGCAGCATCGTGGACCGCAGGGTGCTAACGATGCCCTCCGCGCGTCCATCGTGTCAATACGCGAAAGCGTGATGATGCATACGAATTTGTGATGCTACGCATCGCCACCGCTTCTGGCTCGACCGTCGCTTCAGGCCCTGGCCTTCAGCAGGTCGCGGATCTCGGCCAGCAGCGCTTCTTCGGCGGACGGCACCGGCACCACCGTCGGCGCCACGGCCTCCTGTCGGCGCATCCGGTTCATGGCGCGGACGAGCAGGAAGATGGCCCACGCGACGACGAGGAAGTTGAGGACCGCGTTCAGGAACAGACCGTAGTTCAGCGTGACCGCACCGGCGGCCTTGGCCGCAGCCAGGGTCGGATAGTGGCCCATGAAGGGCGGCGCCGCGGCACTCGGGATCCTTGAGCACCACGAAGAAGTCCTTGAAGTCGACGCCGCCCAGCAGCAGGCCCAGCGGCGGCATGACGATGTCGGCCACCAGCGAGCTGACGATGGCGCCGAAGGCGGCACCGATGATCACGCCGACGGCGAGATCGACGACGTTGCCCTTGACGGCGAACTCGCGGAATTCGTTGAACACGCTGGCCTCCTCTGCGCGCGATAAGGCCGTCGGGCCCGAGCGGCCAGCGGCTCAGAACTTGTACACCAGCGAGGTGACGAGCGAGACGTCATTCTTCTCGACGGTGACCACCGGCGGTCGCGTCTTGTACAGGTCGACGACCTCCATCTTGATCTGGCTGCGGCGGGTCAGGTCGGCGGTCAAGCCGGCCTTGAACGTGTAGAGCGCGTCGTCCAGGCGATCGATGGTCCAGAGCCCCGCCAGCGACTGGCTGATCGAGGCGTGCTCGGACAGCTTGCGCGTGAACCGCTGGCTGGCCGTGACGGCGCCCGACGCGCGCACCGCGCGGTCCCTGTTCTTCTCGACCTTCAGGCCGAGGCCGGCGTCGACGAACAGCAGCAGTGCCGGCGTGTCGCGGACCTTGTGACCGAGGCCGACCGACGGGGCCACCAGGTACTCGATGTCCTTGAAGGTGTCGCGCAGGCCCTCGATCTGGCCGAACACGTAGGTGCGGCCGGCCGCCCGCGTGTATTCGTCGCGGGCCCGCAGTCGACAGCCGGTTGAGGCTCAGCTCGCCGTTCTCCTCGCCGCGCAGATAGAGAAGGTCGGCCTTGAACACGTTCGCGGTCTGCGGCCGGCTGGACACGTCGAACGACAGGTTCAGCGTCGACGTGTCGGCGTTGCCGGAGGTCAGCGCGAAGCCGAGGCCGATCGAGGCCAGCCACGGTCGAGGGGGCGGCGGCGGCGACGGCGGGCGGGCGGCCGGCCGGGGGCTGGTGCCGACGGTGGCGCGGGCGGTGGCGCCGAGGGCAGCGGCAGCGGTTCGCCCGGCATCGTCGCGGGGGGCGGCACCTGGGCTGACGACGGCACGACGGCAGCGACCACGATCAAGCGCGACGACGCATCCCCTGGCGATCGTCGTGACGTTGGCGGCGGCGGTGATGGAACGAATGACCCCTCCCGAGTCGCGAGCGAGTCGCGCAAACGCATATACTCCTCGCCCAGCACGCAGCATGCAACGTCGGCGCGAGCCATCACGACCGTCGCCCCCGTATCTGCGGGTGCTCGAGGCCCTCCGGCAGGACGTGCTGGCGCTGGCGCCCGGCTCCGCGGCGCCGTCCGAGACCGAGCTGGCGACACGGCACGGCGTCAGCCGCATGACCGCCCGCAACGCGGTCCTGGTGCTACGACAGGAAGGCCTGCTCTACGTCGTCCGCGGCCGCGGGGTCTACGTGGCGCGCCGCAAGCTCGACCTGCACGGCGCGCCGGCCCCGCTCGGCTTCACCGAGATGGCCCGCCAGCACGGGCTCACGCCGTCGTCGCGGCTGCTGCGCTTCGACCGCGGCACGGCCGATTCCGCGCTGGCCGGACGGCTCGGCCTGGCCGACGGCGATCCGGTCTTCTTCATCGAGCGGCTCCGGTTCGCCGACGGCGTCCCGATGTGCCACGAACTGACCGTCGTCCCCGTCGCGATCTGCCCGACGCTGTTCCGCAGGAACCTGACGGCCGATTCTCTGTACCGCATCCTCGTCGAAGACCACGGGCACGCCCTCAGCGGCTACGCGGAGGAGGTCGAGGCCGGGGCCGCCGGGCGCACGATGGCGCGGCTGTTCCGCATCGCCGCCGCCGATCCCGTGCTGGTCGCCCGCCGCGTGGTGTTCGGCACGCACGGAACGCCGGTGGAGTGGACGCTCGGCACCTATCGCGCCGACCGCTACCGCGCCACCTATCGCACGGGCGGGGCGCCCGTGACCGTCCAACCGAGCTAGCGCCGGACACCAGCGAGCAGCGACCATGAGCCTCGGCCAACCGCCCCTCGAGTTCGAGACCGTCGCCAAGCTGGACGCCCACCTCCGCGGCGGTGGGCCGCTCACGGCCTGTGTCTTCCAGGGTCTGGACCTGCGGCGGCACACCGCGGCGCTCACCGCAGGCCGGCTGACGGGATCGGCGTTCCTCGGCTGCCTGCTCGAACCGGCCGCGATCACGCACGCGCTGGCCGACAAGGCGCTGGTCGTGCCGCGGCCGGAAGGCATTCCCTTCGATCCGTTCCGCGGCAGCCTCTACTCGGTCGAGCAGGATCTCTACGCCGGCTACGTCGTCGGCCAACCCGGCGGCTATGCCGCGACCCGCGACGCCCGCATCTACGCGCACTTCTGCGCCACCGGCCGCGCCAACCCGACCAGCATCCTCGAGTCGCTCTACCGTCGACTGCACGACCACGGCATGTCGGACGCGCTCGAGGAGGCGCTGGCCGGCCATCGCGTGGTGGCGATCATGGGCGGCCACCGGCTGGCCCGCGACGCCGACGAGTACCGCGCCGTGGCCGTTGCTGGGGCGCGCGCTGGCGCGCGCCGGCATCCTGCTGACGACCGGCGGCGGCCCGGGGGCGATGGAAGCGGCCCACCTCGGCGCCTGGCACGCCGGGCGCCGCGACGAGGACCTCGACACCGCGATCGCGATCCTCTCGCACGCGCCGCTCTACACGCCGATCGAGCCGTGGCTCGATACCGCGCTCGAGGTGCGGCGCCGCTTCGACGGCGGCCGGCCCGGCGCCCAGCATCGGCATCCCGACCTGGCACTACGGCCACGAGCCGTCCAACGTCTTCCCCACCGCCATCGCCAAGTACTTCGCCAACAGCGAGCGCGAGGACGGGCTGCTGACGATCGCGACACACGGCGTGATCTTCGCGCCGGGCAGCGCCGGCACGATCCAGGAGATCTTCCAGGACGCCGCGCAGAACCACTACCGGACCACCGGCTTCGCCAGCCCGATGATCTTCCTGGGGACGCGCTACTGGCAGCACACCAAGCCGGTCTACCCGCTGCTCCAGCAGCTCGCCGCCGGCGAGCCCTACCGGGACATGCTGTGCATCACCGACAGCGTCGACGAGGCGGTCGACCGGCTCAAGGCGTTCAAGCCGGTGACGTCGACGCGCTGAACGGCCGGCGCCGACCCTCACTCTTCCGTCGAGAGCTGGGCCGGCAGCTTGCGATCCACCGCCGGTCGCGCCGGCAGGTCGGCCAGGGCGTAGGCGGTCGCGTAGATCGTCCGCGACACGCGTTCGAGCTTGGTGAAGTCGATGGCGGCGAGCTCGTCCGACGCGCGGTGGTAGTCGGAGTGGACCCCCGAGAAGTAGAAGATGATCGGGATGCCCTTCTTGGCGTAGTTGTAGTGATCGCTGCGGAAGAAGAAGCGGTTGGGATCGGACGGCTCGTCGTACTTGTAGTTGAACGACAGGTCCAGGTAGTCCTTGTTGACCCGCTCGCTGAGCGCGCCCAGCGCGCTGCTCATCATCTTCGAGCCGATCACGTAGGTCTCGTTCGGCCCGGTCAGCACGTTGTTGGTGCCGACCGGATCGCCGGGCTTCCGGCTGCGCCCGATCATGTCGACGTTGAGCTGCACGACGATCTTGTCGAGCGGCACGGCCGGGTGCTCGACGAAGAAGCGCGAGCCCCACAACCCCTTCTCCTCGCCGGCGTGCCACACGAAGATCCACGATCGGCGCGTCCGCACGTTGCCGCGGACCAGCGCCTCGGCCATGTTCAGCAGTGCCACGGTCCCCGAGCCGTCGTCGTCGGCCCCGTTGTTGATGCGATCGGCCCCCGACGTCGACACGCCGATGTGATCGTAGTGGGCGCCGAGCGCGATGTACTCCTGCTTGAGGACCGGGTCGCCGCCCTCGTAGACGGCCACGACGTTCTGCGTCTGCACGGCCTCGACGCGGGCGCCCAGGTCGAGGCGCAGCCGCTTCTTCGCGTCGAGCACCACCGCGGCGTGGCCCTTGTGATCCTGCGACCACTTGGCGACATCGCTGGCGCTCACCGTCTCGCCGCTGAACATCGCCGAGACGAGCGGGATCGACGCGGTGATCACCGGCACCGGCGCCGGGCGGCCAGACTGGAACGCGTCGACCGTCAGCGAGCCGCGCGCCGTGGCGCTGCTCTCGCGGCTGGTGCGCCACCCAGCCAGCGTCGCGTAGTCCGGCACGAGCACGACGCCGAGCGCGCCGTGCCGCGCGGCGTAGCTCGACGGGCTCTCCCACGTGTCCGGGCCGGACTCGCCGCGCAGGTCGGCGCGCGTGACGCCCTCGGGGTAGCCGGCGTGCGCGACGACGATCCTGCCCTTCACGTCGACACCAGTGTAGGCATCGACATCCTTCTTCTTCACGACGTAGCCGTGCCCGACGTAGACCATCGGCCCGTCGGCGGTCCCCGGCGCCGTGCCCAGGAAATCGTCGCCGTAGGTGAAGGCGCGATCGCCCAGCGTCACCGTCGCCTTGGCCGGATCGACGGTGCGCCGCGTCGTGCCGAAGCGCTGCAAATAGCCGCCGTCGTCGCCGGCCGGCTTGAGGCCGAGCGCCTGCAGCCGGGCGGCGAGGTAGCGCGCCGCGATGTCGAGACCGCGCGACGGCGTATCCCGTCCTTCGAGCTCGTCCGAGGCGATGAAGGTCAGGTCCGCGCGCAGCCGCCCGACATCGATCTGATCGGCGCCGCGAGGTCCCGCATTGCCCTTGCGGGCGGCGGACACCGGGCCGGTCGACGACACGGCCAGGCTCGACGTCAAGGCCACGGCGAGCGCGGCGGGTGCGAGGGCGCGAAGGCGGCTGGACATGCGATCTCAAGTGTCGCACAGCCCTGCGCGGCGGGACGGCTGGCATAGACTAGCCGCCCATGAATCAGCACGGAATGGCGGCCCGCGGCGGCCTCGGCCGGAGGGCGCTCGTGGCGGGGTTCGTCACGCTCGTCGCCGGAACCACGGCGCTCGTCTCGTGGCTGCCGGGCCCCGTCCCCGGGGCGGCCTCGGGCCCCGGGTCCGACGGTGGCGCCGGCCTCGGTCCCGGGCGAACGAGCGCGGCGTCGGCGCCCGGCGACTGGGCCGCGCACGGCGCCAACGCCGCGCACACGCAATCGTCGTCGCTCGCCCAGATCACACCGGCCAACGTCGGCGCGTTGCAGGTCGCCTGGACCTACCACACCGGCGACGCGCGGCCCGGGCGGTCGCAAATCCAGTGCAACCCGATCGTGGTGCGCGGCGTCCTCTACGCCACCTCGCCGCAGCTCAAGGTGTTCGCGCTCGACGCCGCGACCGGCGCAGCCGAAGTGGGTGTTCGATCCGTTCACGGCGGGGGCCGACGCCAGCGGCCTCGGCGTCAACCGCGGCGTCGTCTACTGGGAGGACACCGATGGTCGAGACGCGCGCATCCTGGTCGGCGCTGGCTTCACGCTCTTCGCGCTCGACGCTGCGACGGGCCGACCGATCGCGAGCTTCGGCAGCAAGGGCGGCGTCGACCTGCGCGCCGGGCTCGGCGACCGGGCGTCGTCGCTCTACGTCGTCGCCAACACGCCGGGCACCATCTACAAGGACCTGCTGATCCAGGGCACGCGCGTCGGCGAAGGCCCCGGCCCGTCGGCCCCCGGCTACGTCCGCGCCTACGACGTGCGCACCGGGCGCATCGCCTGGACGTTCCACACCATCCCGCAGCCCGGCGAACGGGGCCATGACACGTGGCCCGCCGATGCCTGGACGCGCGTCGGCGGCGCCAACTCGTGGAGCGGCGTGACGGTCGACGCCGCGCGCGGCCTGGTGTTCCTGCCGACCGGCTCGGCGGCGTTCGACTTCTGGGGCGGCAACCGCCACGGCGACAACCTCTACGCCAACAGCCTGCTGGTGCTGAAGGCCGACACCGGAGCCTACGTCTGGCACTACCAGTTCGTCCGCCACGACATCTGGGATCGCGACCTGCCGCAAGCCCCCGTGCTCGTCACCGTGCGCCGCGGCGGCCGATCGATCCCGGCCGTCGCGCAGGCGACCAAGACCGGCCACGTCTACGTCTTCCACCGTGAGACCGGCGCGCCGCTGTTCCCGATGGAGGAGCAGGTGGTGCCGCCGTCCGACGTCGAGGGCGAGGTGCCGGCGGCATCGCAGCCGGTGCCGACCGCACCGCCCGCCTTCGCGCGGCAGCTGTTCACCGACGATCAGATCACCGACCTGTCGCCCGAGGCGACGGCCAGCGTCCGCGAGCGCTGGCTGGCGGCCAGGCGCGGCAGCACCTGGGCTCCGCCGAGCACGCAGGGGACGATCATCTTCCCCGGCTTCGACGGCGGCGCCGAGTGGGGCGGCTCGGCCTACGACGAGACGTCGGGGCTGTTCTACGTCAACGCCAACGAGATGCCCTGGATCCTGCGCCTGGTGAAGCTGGGCGCGGCGGGGGCCGGCGGCGAGGCGCCCGGACGCCGCACCTACCAGGCGTTCTGCGGCACCTGCCACGGCGAGAACCGGCAGGGCGATCCGCTGCGCACGGTGCCCTCCCTCGACGGCGTGGAGAGCCGCCTGTCGCGATCGGCGGTCGCCGCGATCATCGAGAACGGCCGCGCCCAGATGCCGTCGTTCAAGGGCATCCCGGCGGCCGATCGCGACGCCTTGATTGCCTGGCTGTTCCGCGACGTGCAGACACGACGGGCGGTGCGGACGCAGAACGATCCGGCCGAGGACGTGGTCTACACGCACACCGGCTACAACCGGTTCCTCGACCCGCAGGGCTACCCGGCCGTGAAGCCGCCCTGGGGCACGCTCAACGCCATCGATCTCAACACTGGCACGATCGCGTGGCGGGTCCCCCTCGGCGAGTTCCCGGAGCTGACGGCTCGTGGCATCAAGCCGACCGGAACCGAGAACTACGGCGGGCCGGCCGTGACCGCCGGCGGAGTGGTCTTCATCGGCGCGACCAAGGACGAGAAGATTCGGGCCTTCGACGCGGCCAGCGGCGCGACGCTGTGGGAGGCGACGCTGCCGGCCGGCGGCCACGCCACGCCCGCCGTCTACGCCGTCGGCGGCAAACAGTACGTGGTCATTGCCGCCGGCGGCGGCAGGAATGGCAAGTCCGGCGACGCCTACGTGGCGTTCGCGCTGCCGTAGCGACCTCGCCCGGGATCAGGCCGGGCTCCGAGCCGGCCTCGACCCGGGATCGTAGGCAGAATCAGCGACGGCCGATCTCATCCGCGACGCCGGCAGCGCCGACCAGCGCCTGCAGATCCGCCGGCAGCGGCGCGGTGATCACCAGCGGCGCGCCGGTCACCGGGTGGGCGCAGGCGAGACGCCACGCGTGCAGCGCCTGGCGCGCGAACGTCTCGCACACGTCGCGCAGCCCGGGATCCGCGATCCCCTTCCACCGCGGCTCGCCGTAGATCGGATCGCCGACGATCGGCAGCCCCACCCCGGCCAGGTGCACGCGGATCTGATGCAGCCGCCCGGTGATCAGCCGACATCGCAGAAACGACAACGTCGGCGTCTCGTGCTCGGAGCTTGCTCGGAGCATGCTCAGAGATGGCTCGGAGCTTACTCGGAGCTTGCTCGGAGCATGCTCCGAGCAACTTGCAAGAACTGCGATCTCGGTGGAGGCCAGGAGGCCATCGTGGCGGCTGGTCGTCAGGCGCTTCGTGGCCGGATCGCGGCGGATCCGCAGGTCGATGCGATCGCGCGGCGCGCGCGGCGTGCCGTAGACGACCGCGAGGTAGTCCTTGTGGACCGCGCGGCGCGCCATCGCGCGGGCCAGCGTCGCGTGGACCGCCGGGCGACTTGGCGACCAGCACGATCCCCGACGTCTCGCGGTCGAGGCGATGGACGAGGTGCACGCGACCGCCGCCCCCTGCCGGCGCGAAGTGCGCGAGCAGCGCGTTCATCAGCGTGCCCGACGGATAGCCGGCGCGTCGGGTGCATGACCAGCCCGGCCGGCTTGTCGATGGCCAGCAGTGCGTCGTCCTCGTAGAGCACCGCGAGCGGACGCGCTTCGGCGACGTGCGACCCGGGCGGCGCGTCCGGCACGTCGAGCGCGATCGCCTGGCCCGGGCGGAGGCGTTGCGAGGCCCGCGTCGCGGGGACGCCGTCCACCTCGACCCGGCCGTCCCGGATCCACGTGGCGAGGCGTGTCCGCGACAGCCTGGCCGTCTCCGGGAGTCGCGAGACGAGCAGGCGATCCAGCCGCAGCCGGGCATCGCCGCGATGGACGTCGAACACGCGCCGCATGTCAGTGTGGTCGAGGCCCAGCCATGACGCCGCGATTGGCGCGGACCGGCCCCGAGCGTTCAGGATACAGTGGACAACCGCGCCGCGCGTTTGGCGCTTCGGAGGGGCCATGATCACCGCCGACCCGCAACGCCGGGTCTCGACGCTTGCCCGCATCCTCGATCACGTCGGCCGCACCGCGCCCGACGCCGATCGCGACCTCATCCTCGCCCTCGCCCCCGTGGTCTACGGCGACATGCCGGACGCCCTGGCCCTGCGGCTCACGCCGGAGGCGATCTCGGCGCGGCTCGCCAGCATCTTCCGCTTCGCCGCCCGGACGATGCCGCCCGCGGTCCAGTTGTACAAGGGCCTGCCGGGGCTGCACGTCACCGTCCGCAACCCGGACGACGCCGAGGCCCGCGCCGAGGGATCGACGCACGAAGTGACGATCGTCGAGACCCACTCGCCCGACGCGCCGTTCGTCTTCGAGAGCCTGAAGAACTACTTCCAGAAGGAAGGCCTGCGCGTCTTCTCGTCGATCCACCCGATCTTCAGCGTGCGCCGGCAATGGGAGCGCGTCGTCTGGATCGGCGGCCCGCACGAAGACGGATCGCGCGAGCTCTACTGCCAGTTCCGCATCGAGCGGGTCGAAGCCCGCGATCGTCTGCGCCGCATCGAGCACCAGGTGTTCTCGGTGCTCAAGGCCGTCTTCCTCGGAGTCGAGGACTTCCCCGCCATGCGCCGCGGGATCGCCGAACTGGCGCCACGCCTGCGCGACCGCCGCGGCGGCTCGAAGGACGCCGACGCCGCGCGCGCCTTCCTCGACTGGCTGATGGCCGACAACTACGTGATCCTGGGCGTCGAGCGTTACACCTTCGGCCCCGACGGCCAGCCGCACGCCGACTCCACCACCGCGCTCGGCGTGTTCAAGGATCCGGCGCTGCTGCCGGTCGTCTTCCCGGGCCTGATGGAGGTGCAACGGACGCACCTGCGGCCGATCGCCAAGGACGAGCGCGTCATCGACGTCGACTACTGCCCCAACGCCCAGGCCATCCACCACCTCGAGCCGATCGACGACGTCGTCATCCGCGAGTGGAGCCCGGAGGGCACCCTGCTGGCCGCCACGCTGCTGCTCGGCCGGCTGGCCAAGGGCGCGCTCACCGCCAAGCCGCAGGACGTGCCGCTGATGCGGGAGAAGCTGGCCTGGCTGCTCGAGCGGTGCGGCGAGTCGAAGAACTCGCACGCCTATCGCGAGACGCGGGCGCTGTTCAACCACGTGCCGCGCCGCGAGCTGCTCTACACCGACGTCGCCTCGCTCAAGACGCTGGTCGATCGCATGGTCTACATGTCGAGCGACACCGAGATCGTGGTGACGACCCGCACCGGCCAGGGCTACGAAACGGTGTCGGTGGCGTTCTCGGACCTGCGCTACTCGCACCGCGTCGAGGAGAACCTGAAGACGGCGCTCGGCGAGGCCTTCGGCCCGATCGCGTTCAACACCTGGGCCGACATGGGCGTGATCGCCCTGCTCGTCTTCTACTTCGACCAGAGCGGCGCTCGAGCATCCGATCGACGTGCCGCAGGTCCACGCCATCGTCGAACGCGTCATCTCGACGTGGGAGGATCGGGTCGGCGTCACCCTCGAGCAGACCTACGGCCCGGCGGAGGGGCGGCGTCTCTTCACGCGCTACATCCGCAGCGAGTCACGCAGCGGCATGTACCGCGAGTCGACGCGGGCCGAGGACGTGCCGGAGGATCTGCGGCGCCTCGAGACCATCGAGGCCCAGCTCGAAACGCACGTCCGCGTCGACTCCGCCGATTCGGCGACGCTGACGATCTACTCGCCGCGCCCGCTGGGCCTGACGTCGACGCTGCGCACGCTCGAGCACCTGGCGCTGCCGGTGCAGGAAGAGTTGTCGATCCCGCTGACGCTGCCCGATGGCCGCACCATCGCCCTCGAGCGCCTGAAGATCGGCGCCTCGCCGACGATCATCGCGGCCATGGTCGAGGGCGAGGATCGCCTGTGCGGGGCGCTGCGCGCGCTCCAGGAAGGCCGCGCCACCGACGATCCGCTGAACGGCCTGATCCTGCACGAGGGGCTCGACTGGCGCGAGGTCGAGGTGCTGCGCACGCTGCGCAATCACCTGCTGCAGATCCGGCCGGTCCTGAACGCCGAGACCGTCAACGGCGTGCTGGTCCGCAACTGCGGCGCCGCCGCCGCCATCTATCGCGCCTTCGCCGCCCGCTTCGATCCCGCCTTCCAGGGCAAGCGCGAAGGCGGCCATCGAGCGGGCCGACGAGGCCCTGCGCGCCGCGATGCACGCCGTCGCCAGCCTGTTCGACGACGAGATCCTGCGCGGCCTCGAGAACCTCGTCCTGGCGGCGCTGCGCACCAACGCCTACCAGCGGCCGGAGCGGCCGGTGGTGGCCATCAAGGTGGCCTGCGCCAAGGTCGACGGCATGGCGTCGCCGCGGCCGCTGTTCGAGATCTACGTCCACTCGCGCAAGCTCGAAGGCATCCACCTGCGCGGCGGCATGGTCGCCCGCGGCGGCCTGCGCTGGAGCGATCGCCACGACGACTTCCGCACCGAGATCCTCGGGCTGATGAAGACGCAGCAGCTGAAGAACGCCATCATCGTCCCGGTCGGGTCGAAGGGCGGCTTCGTGCTGAAGGGCCAGCTGCCGCCGCGGCCGGCGCTGGACACCTACCTGATCGAACGCTACCGCGAGTTCGTCTCCGGCCTGCTCGACGTCACCGACAACCTGGTGCACGGCGAGGTCGTGCACCCGCCGGACGTGATTCGCCACGACGACGACGACGCCTACCTGGTCGTCGCCGCCGACAAGGGCACCGCGCACCTCTCGGACACCGCCAACTCGGTCTCGGCGCAATACGGCTTCTGGCTCGGCGACGCCTTCGCCTCCGGCGGCAGCAACGGCTACGACCACAAGCGCGAGGGCATCACCGCGCGCGGCGCCTGGGAGTGCATCCGCCATCACTTCCGCAACCTCGGCGTCGACGTGCAGACGCAGCCGTTCACCTGCGTCGGCATCGGCGACATGGCCGGTGACGTGTTCGGCAACGGCATGCTGCGCAGCAAGGCGATCCGGCTGGTCGCGGCCTTCAACCACCAGCACCTGTTCCTCGATCCGTCGCCCGATCCGGAGAAGAGCTTCGCCGAGCGGTCGCGGCTGTTCGCGCTGCCGCGCTCGTCGTGGAAGGACTACGACCCGGCGACGATCAGCGCGGGCGGCGGCGTCTTCGAGCGCGCCGCCAAGGAAGTGCCGCTCAGCCCGGAGGCGCGCACGCTGCTCGGGCTCGACGACGCGGCGCCGAGCGGCGAGGACGTGGTGCGGGCCATCCTGACGGCCCAGGTCGACCTGCTCTACAACGGCGGCATCGGCACCTACGTCAAGGCGTCGACCGAGGAAGACGTCGACGTCGGCGACCGGACCAACGACCGGGTCCGTGTCGACGCGACGGCGGTGCGGGCACGGGTGGTCGGCGAGGGCGGCAACCTGGGCCTGACGCAGGCGGCGCGCCTGGAGTTCTGGGCCAGGGGCGGCCACATCAACACCGACGCCATCGACAACTCCGGCGGCGTCGACATGTCGGATCACGAGGTCAACATCAAGATCCTGCTCGACGTGCTGCTCCGCGCCGGGCAGCTCGAGAGCCGGGCGGCGCGCAACGACGTCCTGCGGTCGATGACCGACGACGTGTCGGACCTGGTGCTCGCCGACAATCAGCAGCAGGCCCTGGCCCTGACGCTCGACGGCCTGCGCAGCGCCGCCGCCTACGACAGCTACGTGGCGTTCGTGCAGGAACTGGCCGCCGCCGGCGTGATCCACCGGGACGACGACGCCGTGCCGTCGCGCGACGAGCTGACGAGCCATCCGGCCCGCGGCCGCGGCCTGGCGCGTCCGCTCCTCTGCGTCCTGATGGGGCACGTGAAGAACTGGGCCTACGCGCGCGTCCTGAAGACCGGCCTGCCCGACGATCCCGCCAACCGCCACTTCCTGGTCAGCTACTTCCCGGCGCTGATCCGCGAGCGGTTCGACGGCCAGATCGACCGGCATCCGCTGCGCCGGGAGATCATCGCCACCGGGGCGGTGAACTACGTGGTCAACAAGGCCGGCATCCGGCTGCTGTGGGCCCTCGCCGGCGGCAGCGACGGCGACCTCGGCGCGGTGATGCAGGCCTATCTGAACGTCGACGCGGCATCCGAGGCGCCGGCCGTCCGCGCCAAGCTGATGTCGGCGGGAGCCACGCCGCCCAAGGAGTACGACGCCTTGCTGGCCGTGGAGAGCCTCCTCGAGCAGGGCGTCCGCGACGTGCTGGCCGGCGGCACGCCCGACCTCAAGGCCCTGCTGAAGCGGACGCCCCAGCCGACCGCCTGAACGACTCCGGAGTCATCGCCGGGACGACTCCGGAGTCCCGGCGCTCGACGACTCCGGAGTGGTTGACAAACCTGCCGCGTCCGTCGGCGGCTGAGTGTGCGGATTCACCAGTCGAATCGGCGAACCGATGCCGAGCGCCGGCGTAGCGGCTCCTCCTTGAGGCGCTCGCGGATCTGCTGCAGTTCGTCGGACTCGATTGCCTGACCGACGTAAGTCCTTCCAGTCCGCGCGGACGCGGCACCGGCCACGACGACAGCCGGATCGGACAGTGCGGCGACGCGCTCGACCATCGCCAGTCGGCCGGCGTCGTGGTCAATCCCGCCGCGCAGGGATTGCGTTCGACGTAGCGGATCACACGATACAGGCTGCGGTCTGACTCGACCGGCGAGGCGCGGTATCGGCCCGGATATACAGGACCAGAACCGGTGGAGCCACGCCAGCGATGCAGTCGTTTCGCGTGGCGTCAGCGACAGGCGACCGACGAAGGCCTCGACCTGACCGACGTGCTCAGGCCACAGCACGAAATGCCAATGGTTCGACATCACGCACAGCGCCAGGACTCGAATCGGCGTGATGAGATGCGTCTCCGCAATCAGCTCGACGAACGCGCCGTAGGCACGCGGCGAATCGAAGAGTGTCAGCCCGTCGCGAGCGCGGTTGGTGACGTGATAGACGACGCCTCCCAGGATCGGGATGTATCGACTGGGCATGCACGGCACCTATCAAGCCTCGTGCCAGCCGTGACGGTCGCGGCTCGGGCGCGGGCGACATCACGTCTGGACTCGGAGTCGTGCGCACTGCGACTCCGGAGTCGTCGCCGTCCCGGCTCCGGAGTCGTCGCCACACTGTCCATCACCAGGACGCATGGCGTCGATGCATGTCCGGAATCAGGGGAGGACGGCTCGTCCATGCGAATCAGGCATGGAAAGAATGATACGTTTCTATTTCCCTTCACTTGGCATTCCAACGCCTAATGAAGGCCGCGCGACGGGGGACTCGTGTCCTTCGCCGCTGCATTTCCTTTCGGGGTATCAACATGGACGAACACGCCACGGACCGTGCGCCCGGCACGCGCGTCGGGCAGCGCCACCTTCTCGAGCCGTCGATCGCGGACACCGCCGCGTCGACGCCGGTCGCGCCCGGGGCCCAGGGCCTCTACGACCCGCAGCACGAGAAGGACGCCTGCGGCGTCGGCTTCGTCGTCCATCTGAAGGGCAAGGCCTCGCGCTCGATCGTGGCGCAGGGCCTCGAGCTGCTGCACAACCTCGAACACCGCGGCGCCTGCGGCTGCGAAGCCAACACCGGCGACGGCGCCGGCATCATGGTGCAGGTTCCGCACAAGTTCCTGCGCCGGGTCACCGGTCCGCTCGGCTTCACCCTGCCGGCGAAAGGCCGCTACGGCACCGGGCTCGTGTTCCTGCCGCACGACGCCGCGCGTCCGCGCCGACCTGATCGCGCGGTTCGAGGCGCTGGTCACCGACGAGGGCCAGGTCGTCCTCGGCTGGCGCGACGTGCCGACCGACGACTCGACCCTCGGCGACTCGGCCCGCCGCGCCCAGCCGGCCATCAGGCAGATCTTCGTCGGCATCGGCGAGGACACCGCCGCCGCCACCGATCCGCTCGCCTTCGAGCGCAAGCTCTACGTGATCCGCAAGCGCCTCGAGCACCAGATCGACGCCCTGGATCTGGCCGACAAGAAGACCTTCTACGTCGTCAGCCTGTCGGCCCGGACGATGGTCTGGAAGGGCATGCTGACGGCGGCGCAGCTGCCCGAGTACTTCGTCGACCTGCGCGACGCCGAGCTGGAGTCGGCGCTGGCGCTCGTCCACCAGCGCTTCAGCACCAACACCTTCCCGTCGTGGCCGCTGGCGCACCCGTATCGCGTCATCGCCCACAACGGCGAGATCAACACGCTGCGCGGCAACATCAACTGGATGCGCGCCCGCGAAGGCCTGCTCGCCACGCCGCTCTTCGCCGAGGGCGACCTGCAGCAGCTCCTGCCGGTCATCCGCGAGGGCGGCAGCGACACGGCGACGTTCGACAACGTCCTCGAGTTCCTGATCATGAGCGGGCGGTCGCTGCCGCACGCCATGCTGATGATGATCCCCGAGCCGTGGCAGAACCACGAATCGATGGATCCGGCGCGGCGCGCCTTCTACGAGTACCACTCGTCGCTGATGGAGCCGTGGGACGGCCCGGCGGCGATGGCCTTCACCGACGGCACGATGATCGGCGCGGTGCTCGATCGCAACGGCCTGCGTCCGTCGCGCTACTACGTGACCAAGGACGACCTCGTCGTCATGGCGAGCGAGGTCGGCGTGCTCGACATCCCGGCCGAGAAGATCCGCGCCAAGGAGCGCCTGCAGCCGGGCAAGATGTTCCTCGTCGACACCTCGCAGGGCCGCATCGTCGACGACCAGGAGATCAAGAGCGCCCTGGCGGCGGCGCAGCCGTACCAGCGCTGGCTGTCCGAGCACCTGTTCGACATCCGCGACCTGCCGGACGCGCCGCACCTGCCACTTCCCGATCACACGACGGTGCTGCGCCGCCAGCGCGCCTTCGGCTACACCGAGGAAGACCTCCGCCTGCTCATGGCGCCGATGGCGCAGAACGGCGAAGAAGCGACCGGCTCGATGGGCACCGACACGGCGCTCGCCGTGCTCTCGGCCAAGCCGCAGCTGCTGTTCGACTACTTCAAGCAGCTCTTCGCGCAGGTGACCAACCCGCCGCTCGACGCGATCCGCGAGGAGCTGATCACGTCGATGGGCTCGACCATCGGCCCGGAAGGCAACCTGCTCGATCCGAAGCCGGAGTCGTGCCGCCAGATCGAGGTCAAGTACCCGGTCCTCAGCAACGAGGAAGTGGCCAAGCTGCGCTGCGTCGGCAGCGACGACAACGCGTCGTCGATCCAGCCGCCGTGTCCGGCCGCGCCGGCCATCGCCGGCTTCCGGACGCGCACCCTGCCGATGCTGTTCGATCCGGCCCAGGACGGCCCCGGCCTCGAGGCGGCGATCGCCGAGCTGTGCGCGGCGGCCAGTGCCGCCATCAAGGACGGCGTCAACATCCTCATCCTGTCGGACCGCGGCATGGACGCGACGCACGCCGCCATCCCGAGCCTGCTGGCGACGGCCGGCGTCCACCATCACCTGGTCCGCGAGGGCGCGCGGACCAAGTGCGCGCTGCTCGTCGAGGCCGGCGACGCGCGCGAAGTCCACCACTGCGCGCTGCTCATCGGCTACGGCGCCGGCGCCGTCAACCCGTACCTGGCCTTCGAGACCTTCGACGACATGATCCGGCAGGGCATGCTGCCCGGCCTGACCCACAAGAAGGCGGTCGGCAACTACGTCAAGGCGCTCAACAAGGGCATCCTCAAGGTGATGTCCAAGATGGGCATCTCGACGCTCCAGAGCTACTGCGGCGCGCAGATCTTCGAGGCCATCGGCCTGCAGAAGGCGTTCGTCGACCGCTACTTCACCTGGACGCCGTCGCGCATCGAGGGCATCGGCATCGACATGGTCGCCGAGGAAGTGTGCCGCCGGCACGAGCTCGCCTATCCGACGCGTCCGGTCAAGGTCGACGCGCTCGAGACCGGCGGCGAGTACCAGTGGCGCCGCGACGGCGAGTACCACCTGTTCAACCCGCAGACCGTCTTCAAGCTCCAGCACGCGACGCGGAGCGGCCAGTACAGCGTCTTCAAGGAATACTCGAAGGCCGTCGACGACCAGAGCCGCGAGCTGGCGACGCTGCGCGGGCTGATGACCTTCAAGGCGGCGCTCGGCGTCGGGGCCGATCCCGATCGACGAGGTCGAGCCGGTCGAGGCGATCGTCAAGCGCTTCTCGACCGGGGCGATGTCGTACGGCTCGATCAGCTCGGAGGCGCACGAGACGCTGGCCATCGCCATGAACCGGATCGGCGGGCGATCGAACAGCGGCGAAGGCGGCGAGGACAGCCACCGCTACAACCGCGACGAGAACGGCGACTGGCGGCGCAGCGCGATCAAGCAGGTGGCCTCGGGCCGCTTCGGCGTGACCAGCGAATACCTGGTCAACGCCACCGATCTGCAGATCAAGATGGCGCAGGGCGCCAAGCCCGGCGAGGGCGGCCAGCTGCCCGGCCCCAAGGTCTACCCGTGGATCGCCAAGGTGCGCTTCTCGACGCCCGGCGTGACGCTGATCTCGCCGCCGCCGCACCACGACATCTACTCGATCGAGGACATCGCGCAGCTGATTCACGACCTGAAGAACGCCAACCCGGAAGCGCGGATCCACGTCAAGCTGGTCGCCGAAGTCGGCGTCGGCACGGTCGCGGCCGGCGTCTGCAAGGCGCACGCGGACGTCGTGCTCATCTCGGGCCACGACGGCGGCACCGGCGCCTCGCCGCTCACCAGCATCAAGCACGGCGGCGTGCCGTGGGAGCTGGGCCTGGCCGAGACGCAGCAGGTGCTGCTGATGAACGGCCTGCGCAGCCGCATCGTCGTCCAGGTCGACGGCCAGATGAAGACCGGCCGCGACGTGGTCATCGCGGCGCTGCTCGGCGCCGAGGAGTTCGGCTTCGCCACCGCGCCGCTGGTCGTCGTCCGGCTGCGTGATGATGCGCGTCTGCCATCTCAACACCTGCCCGGTCGGCATCGCCACGCAGGATCCGGAGCTGCGCGCCCGCTTCACGGGCAAGCCGGAGTTCGTCGAGAACTTCTTCCGCTTCATCGCCGCAGGAAGTGCGCGAGCTGATGGCGGAGCTCGGCTTCCGCACCATCGACGAGATGGTCGGGCACGCCGAACGGCTCGACGTGAGCACGGCGATCGCCCACTGGAAGGCGCAGGGCCTCGACTACTCGCAGATCCTGTTCCAGCCGACGCTGCCGGCCGGGGCGCCGCTGCGCTGCGTGTCGTCGCAGGATCATGGCCTCGACAAGGCGCTCGACAACGAGCTGATCGCGCGCTCGCGGCCCGCCATCGAGCAGCGGGCGCCGGTCGCGTTCGAGATGTCCGATCCGCAACGTCAACCGCACCGTCGGCACGCTGCTCGGCTACGAGGTCACCAAGCGCTGGGGCGCGGCCGGCCTGCCCGACGACACGATCCGCATCCACTTCAGCGGCCACGCCGGCCAGAGCTTCGCCGCGTTCGTGCCCAAGGGCATCACGCTGACGCTCGAAGGCGACGCCAACGACTACGTCGGCAAGGGCCTCTCCGGCGGCCGCGTCGTCGTCTTCCCGCCGAAGACGTCGACCTTCGCGCCCGAGGACAACATCCTCATCGGCAACGTCGCGCTCTACGGCGCGACCAGCGGCGAGGCCTTCTTCCGCGGCATCGCCGGCGAGCGCTTCGCCGTCCGCAACAGCGGCGTGCACACGGTGGTCGAAGGCGTCGGCGACCACGGCTGCGAGTACATGACCGGCGGCCGCGTCGTCGTGCTCGGCCGCACCGGCCGCAACTTCGCCGCCGGCATGAGCGGCGGCGTGGCCTACGTCCTCGACACCGACCGCCGCTTCCAGAGCCGCTGCAACACCGGGCTGGTCGATCTCGAAGCGATCGAGGACTCGGACGAGGAGCTGCTGCGCCTCCTCATCACCCGCCACATCCAGGCGACCGGCAGCGACCACGCGGCGAAGCTGCTGCTGCACTGGAGCCACACGCGCGAGCAGTTCGTGAAGGTGATGCCGCGCGATTACAAGCGGGTGCTGGCGGCCGAGGCCGTGGCGCGCGCCGAAGGACGGGACGTCGGGTTCGCCGAGCTCGTGGGAGCACAGAGGACGAGGTAGATGAGGGGCAAGCCGACCGGGTTCATCGAGCTCAAGCGGACCAAGCACCGTCCCGTCCGGTCGCGGAGCGGCTGCAGGACTGGCGCGAGGTCTACAAGCTGCACTCGCCGCAGGTGCTCGCCGATCAGGGCGCGCGCTGCATGGACTGCGGCATCCCGTTCTGTCATCAGGGCTGCCCGCTCGGCAACCTGATCCCGGACTGGAACGACTTCGTCTACCGCGATCGCTGGCCGGCGGCGCTGACGCGGCTGCTCGCCACCAACAACTTCCCCGAGTTCACCGGCCGGCTCTGTCCGGCGCCGTGCGAGGGGGCGTGCGTGCTCGGCATCAACGCCGACCCGGTGACGATCAAGTCGATCGAGTGGGCGATCATCGAGCGGGCCTGGGACGAAGGCTGGGTCAAGGCGGCGCCGCCGGCGACCCGCACCGGCAAGACGGTCGCCGTCGTCGGCTCGGGCCCGTCGGGCCTGGCCGTCGCCGATCAGCTGAACAAGGCCGGCCACACCGTCACCGTCTTCGAGCGCGCCGATCGCATCGGCGGGCTGCTGCGCTACGGCATCCCCGAGTTCAAGATGGAGAAGGGGATCCTCGATCGCCGGCTCCGCCTGATGGAAGCCGAAGGGATCGTCTTCAAGGCGGGCTGCGACGTCGGCGTGTCGCCCGACGCGGCGGCGCTCAAGGCCTCGTTCGACGCCGTGGTGCTGGCCTGCGGCGTGCCGGTCGGCCGCGACCTGCCCATCCCCGGCCGCGAGCTGGACGGCATCCACTTCGCGATGGACTACCTGCCGCTGCAGAACAAGCGCTGCGAGGGCGACGCCGTCAAGGAGAGCCAGTTCATCACGGCGAAGGACAAGCACGTCGTGATCATCGGCGGCGGCGACACCGGCGCCGACTGCCTGGGCACGGCGCATCGCCAGGGCGCCAAGTCGGTGCACCAGCTCGAGCTGCTGCCCAAGCCGCCGGCCATCCGCGCCGCCGACAACCCGTGGCCGCAGTGGCCGAACATCTTCCGCGTCTCCTCGGCGCACGAAGAAGGCGGCGAGCGGCTCTACTCGGTGGCGACGTCGAAGTTCCTCGGCGACGACACGGGCCGCGTCCGCGCGCTGGCGGGCTCGAGCGTCCAGGCGGCCAAGGAAGACGGCCGGCTGGTGTTCAAGCCCGTGCCCGGCACCGAGTTCGAGCTGAACGCCGACCTGGTCCTGCTGGCGATGGGCTTCACCAGCGCCGAAGGCAAGGGCCTGGTCGGCGACCTCGGCCTGACGCTGACGCCGCGCGGCACCGTCGCCCGCGACGCCAACTGGATGAGCAGCGTGCCCGGCGTGTTCGTCACCGGCGACATGCAGCGCGGCCAGTCGCTGATCGTGTGGGCCATCGCCGACGGCCGCAGCACGGCGCGCGGCGTCGACGCCTGGCTGATGGGCGCGTCGGAGCTGCCGGCGCCCGTCCAATAGCCCCTCACTCGGCGCGGATGGCGTCCACCGGCGCCAGCCGCCTCACCCCAGCGACCCGAGCGGCTCAGGAGGCCCGGCGGAATCCCTGGTCGTCCGCGGCCGCCACCGGCGCACGATGGCCGAGCATCCGCATCGAGAGCGCGACGCCGGCGAAGACCTCGAGCCGCGCCGCTTCGCCCTCGGCCGTGCCACCGGGATGGGCGGCGAGGCGCTGATAGAACTTGCGCAGCGGGAACCGGCGGGATGTGTCGGCATCGCGCGTGCGGTAGATCACCGCGCCGACGAAGACGTCGGTCACGACGATCTCCGGCGCGGCGTGCGCCAGGTAGGCGAGCAGCTCGTCACGGACGGCGGCCCGCCACGCCTGCCGCGCCCAGAGGGCCAGGATCACGCCCACGGACGCCAGGAGTCCGGACCAGCCCCACCAGGTCAACGCTACAGCCATGCGGTGCCTTTCTGCCGTGTATTCCGGAGAATCGGCGCAAGCCGCATCGATCTTCAGCCCGGCCGCCACGGCCGCCTGCCCGCAACTGCGCGCGGCGCGCCATCCTGTCTGCGGCGGCCAGCGTCAGCGGCCGCCCATGAGCAGGAAGCGCGTCCCGGCCATGCCCAAGGCGAAGGACGCCCCGCCCCAGAACGTGGTCAGGTACGAGCGTGGTCGATCGTGGCGCTCACGCCACGTCCCGATGGCATCGGCGGCCAGCCCGTTGATCACCGGCGAGATCAGCAGGCTCAGGCCGGGGTACGAGCCCGACCCGACAATCCGATAGGGCCACGCCAGATACGACATCCCGCCGAGCGCCACGCCGAAGAGGAGCAGCGCCAGCGCAGCGGCGATCGGATGGCTGCGGTCACGCCGGCCGAACGGCGCGCCGATCAGACGAGCGAAGGCTTCAACCAGGAACTCGCCGAGCCCCTGGAACAGGAGATCGACGACGAGCTCGATGAGGAATTCGAGCACGCCGGCGCCCTACTTGACCAGCTCGATCGGGCGCCCCGGCCGGTTCGGCGACACGTAGGCGCTGATCAGGCTCTCCTGCCCGCCGGGGCCGATCGCCGCGACGCCGAACACCCAGTCGTCGATCGAGACACCGGGCAGCACCACCTCGGTCACGTTCCCGACCGTTCGGATGTGCTGCCAGTCGAGGCGCCACGTGTCGCGCCAGTAGACGCGATAGCCGACGGCGCCGGGCGAGGCCGCCCAGCGCAGCGCGGCGTCGTAGCCGGAGGGGTCGCGGGCGATGCGCGCGGCGCCGCGCTCGGTCGTGATCGCCGGTGCGGGAGGCGCGAGCGCCAGCGAGGCCACCGCCGCGGCGTTGACCCGGGCGTTCTGCGCCAGGTAGGCGAAGTCGACGCCGTCGAGGGTGTCGCGCGCCGAGTGCTGCCGGTCGAAGTTCTCGTTGGCTTCGCGGAAGACCACCGCCGGGTAGCCCTGCTGCGTGAACGACGCCTGGTCGCTGCCGCGGCCGAACCGATCCTCGCGGGCCATCGGCCGCACGCGGTGCGACGGCACGTAGGTGGCGGAGGCCGCGACGATGTAGCGGGCCAGCGCGCGCGCCGGCGAGTCCTCGGGGCCGACGGCGTAGACGCGGACGCTGCCGGCGTCGACGATGCCGGTGCCGCCGCGCGAGTTGCCGACGATGTCGTTCGAGATCATCGCCTCGACCGGCACCTTCTCGGCGGCGATCCGCTGCGCATGCGCCGCCGATCCGATCAGCCCCTGCTCCTCCCCCGCCCAGCAGATGAACACCAGCGTGGCATCGAACTCGAGGCCGCTCGCGGCGAAGACCCGCGCCAGCTCCATGGTGAGGACCGTGCCGCTGCCGTCGTCGTTGGCACCGGGCGCGTCGACGTTGTAGTCGATGTTCGGCCGCTGCTGCGGATCCGCCGGCGCGCCCCCTGCCCCGCCGCGCCGCCCGCGGCCCCAGCTCCGGCGCCGGCGCCGCCGGCACCCGCCTGGGGCGCCCGCGTCGCCGAGGCCAGCTGGCCGCCGGTGCCGAGGTTCAGCGAGTCGTAGTGGCCGCTGACGTAGATCCGCCGCGGCGTGCGGCCGGGCAGCACCGCCATCACGTTGCGCAGCTCCACCGGACGCGTGATGCGGCCCTGCGGCGCGATCTGGTAGGTGTCGAACGACACCTGGAGCCTGGCGCTCGAGCGCGTCAGCTCGTCGAAGATCCACTGGCGCGCGGCGCCGATGCCGCGCGTCGTCGACGTCGCATCGGACAGCGTGTTGCGCGTCCCGAAGCCGACCAGCGTGGTGTCCAGCGCCTTCATGCGCTCGGCGGACACGGCGGCGACCAGCGCCTGGATGCGCGGATCGGCGTCGGGCCGCGCCGCGACAGCGGGCGCGGCCGGCGCCGCCGGTCGCCTGCGCGGATGCGGATCGGCCGGCGCCAGCGACGCTGCCGAGGACGATCGCGGCCAGCGCCCAGAGCGGCCGGTTCATCGCGCTCCGCCGATCTCACGGACGATGCGGAGCCGATCGCCGCTGTCGTCCATCTCGAAGAAGCGGGCGCGCTCGATGCGCCGGTTCGGCTGGTGGATCGCCATGACCAGGCGTCCCTCGAAGGTCCTGAAGAGCATCGGATGTCCGCCGTCGTCCTTCCACAGCGGTTCCGCGTCCTGGACCCACGGCCCCGCGAGCTTGCCGCTCGTGGATTCGGCCTGGCCGACCGCGTACTTCGCCGGTCCATAACTGGACCACAACATGATCAGCTTGCCCGTCCTGGTGCGATGGAACCAGGGCCCGTCGGTGATCGAGGCGTGATACCGCTTGCCTTGGTACAGCTCGCCGAGGTCGCCGCGGCAGCGCGTCCACGGCGCCTCGGTGGCGTGGAACATCGTCGTCGGCGGCGCCGACGGCCTTCGACAGGTCGGGCGTCAGCCGGCACCATGTCCATGCTGCCGTCGGTGATCTGAATCCACTCGTGGCAGAACACCATGTAGGGCGTGCCGTCCTCGACGTAGAGCGTGCCGTCGAGCGCCATCCAGTCGGGCGGCGTCTGCGGTCCGTGCCCGAACGGCGTGAACGGCCCCTCGGGCCGATCGGCGACCAGGATCTCGGTGCCCCGCTTCCAGTTCGGCGGGCGCCCCGGCGGCGCCGGGAGCGGATCGGACGACGTCAGCGTGACGAACAGGTAGTACTTGCCCTGGTAGCGGTGGACCTCCGGCGCCCACACGGTCTCGCGCCCCCAGTGCCCCGGCGGCACCGCCCACGCCGTGATCGGCTCGCCCCAGTCCTCGAGGTCGCGGGTCTTGTAGACCACGACTTCCTTGCGCGCGTCGCCCGGGCTCAGGCCGCGGTTGGTGCTGCCGTAGATGTAGTAGACCTTGGCGGCGGGATCCGGCAGCACGAACGGATCGCGGATGCGGATCTGCGATCGGTGGCCGGCGTCGCGCGATTCGCCCTGACCGAACGGGCGCGGCGGCAGTCGGCGCCTGCGGTGCGGTCAGCCTGCGCGACCAGCGCCGTCAGCGCGAGGAGGAGCGGCAGCAGCATGGCCGCTATCCTAGTGCACCGACGTCGCCAGGTCCGCGACACAATTCCCGAGCGGCGCGCCGGTGCGACGTCCCGTCGGCGGCCGCATGGAGCGGGCGCTACAATGGCGGCCCATGCGACGCCGGACCTTCGTGCAACGCGCGGTCGGCACCGGCCTCGCGGCCGCGCCGTTCGCGTTGGCGACCGGTGAGGCCGAGGCTCGCCGGGACAGGCGGGGCCGAAACGGCCCCGCCGCCCGGACGCCGGCCGCGCCGCCCGACGCGGCGGCCCTCGTGCTGGGGCGCGACGGCATCGCCGAGCGAGCCGCCTGGGTCGCCTACGCGACCCGCATCGCGACACCGGTCCTCACCCACCTCGCCGCCGGCACCCTCAAGCGCACGATGCCGGTCGAGCAGGCCGACGGCGCCGACCGGGCCCCGGTCACGCATCTCGAAGCCCTCGGCCGGCTCCTCGCCGGCCTGGCGCCGTGGCTGGCCGGCAGCCAGCCGGGTCCGGACACGGCCGAGAGCCGGGCGCGCGCCCGGCATCTCGACCTCGCGCGCCAGGCCATCGCCCAGGCCGTCGACCCCGCGTCGCCCGACGCGCTCAACTTCTCGATCGGCGGCCAGCCCCTCGTCGATGCGGCGTTCCTGGCGCACGCCATCGTCCGCGCGCCGGCGGCGCTCGGCGACGGGCTCGACGCCACCACCCGCGCCCGGCTGATCGCCGCCCTCGAGTCGACGCGCGGCATCACGCCGGCCTTCAGCAACTGGCTGCTCTTCTCGGCGATGGTCGAAGCCGGCCTGGCCAGGCTGGGCGCCCGCTGGGATCGGATGCGCGTCGACTACGCGCTGCGGCAGCACGAGCAGTGGTACGTCGGCGACGGCCACTACGGCGACGGGCCCGACTTCCATTGGGACTACTACAACAGCTACGTCATCCAGCCGATGCTGCTGGACGTGCTCGACGTCGTGGGCGCCGAGCCGGCGGCCTGGGCGGCGATGCGGGCGCCGGTGCTGGCCCGGGCCCGGCGCTACGCCGCGATCCAGGAGCGCCTGATCGCCCCGGACGGCACCTTCCCGGCGATCGGCCGCTCGATCGCGTATCGGGCCGGCGCCTTCCAGCTGCTGGCGCAGGTGGCGCTGCGCCGCGCGCTGCCCGACGGCGTCAGTCCGGCCCAGGTGAGGTCGGCGCTGTCGGCGGTCCTGGTGCGGACGCTGGACGCCCCCGGCACCTTCGACGCCGCCGGCTGGCTGCGCATCGGCCTGGCCGGGCATCAGCCGGGCGTGGGCGAGCGCTACATCTCGACCGGCAGCCTGTACCTCTGCGCGACGGCCTTCCTGCCGCTCGGCCTGCCGCCGGACGATCCCTTCTGGGCGCAGCCGCCGCAGCCGTGGACGGCCCGCCTCGCCTGGTCCGGCGCCGCCTTCCCCATCGACCACGCGCTCTAGCGCCGTGGGCGGCGGCGGGCGGCAGTCGGATTGAAGCGCTGGTGCCCTGCCGCCGATGGTCTTGGTAGAGGAGTGCGTCGCCGCGACCGACGCCTGCCAGATGATCGACGCCGCTGCTCTCGTGAAGGCCGCCCAGGGCCTGGACCCGCTCCCCGCGACGGTGACGCGGCTGGCGGCCCTCGTCGTGCGACCCGACTGGTCGCTGAACGAGGCGGCCCACCTCGTCGAATTCGACGCCGCGCTCACCGGCCGCCTGCTGCGGCTGGCCAACTCCGCGGCCATGGCCGGCCTGGCGCCGGTCAACACCGCTCGCGACGCCATCATGCGCGTCGGCATCGGCCCGGCGCTGGCCTTCGCGGCGGCGTCGGGGCTGCGCAAGGAGCTGAAGCGCGCGCTCCCCGAATACGGCCTGACCGACGGGCAGTTGTGGCGCCACTCGGTGGCCAGCGCCCTCGCCGTCGAACCGATTGCCCGCCGCGCCGGCACGCTGCTCCCGCCCGAGTGCTTCACCGCCGCCCTGCTGCACGACATCGGCAAGATCGTGCTGGCCCGCTTCCTCTCGCCCGATGAACTGCGCTGGCTCGCCGACGCCCGCGACTTCGGCGGACTCTCGAGCCTCCAGGCCGAGACCGACGTGCTCGGCGTGAACCACGCGGAACTGGGCGGCCAGATCGCCGGGCAATGGAAACTGCCCGAACGCCTCAGGAACGGCGTGACGTTCCACCACACGCCGGACGAGGGCAAGGACGTGCTCTGCGACGTGGTCTACCTGGCCAACGTCGCGGCCAAGCGGATCGGCGAAGGCGTCGTGCGCGGGCCGGCGGAAGTCGTCGCGCATGAACCGTCGCTGGCCCGCCTCGGCATCACGCCGAGCGCGTGGGAGGATCTGCTCCTCACGCTGCCCGCCGCCTTCGAAGCGACGCTGGCGCAGTACACGAAGGACTAGCGGCGGCGCGCGCGGCGCGGTCCATTCCGCGGATGGTGCGACGTCGCGGCGCCAGTCGGGCGAGCGTTTCCGCACACGCTCGCACACCGAAAAGCACTCGGATCAGCTTTGTTTTGCCCTTGCATACCCAGGGCTGCGTCTCCATACTTGCAGCGCGCTGCACGCGACGCGGCGCTTCCACGCAGTAGCCGGTGTTCCCAGCGTTTCCTGCGCTCTCAGCGTCACCGCCCTGCAGGAGTGTCGATGACTGATCGTCTTTCGGCCGAGGATCTTCCCCTCATCGACGACCTTGGCGCCTGGCTCCGTCGCGAACGCGAGCGGGCCGGGGTCACCCTCGAGACCATCGCGACCCGGACCAAGGTCGCCCGTACGCTGCTGGAAGCGCTCGAGCGCAACGACGTCTCGCGCTGGCCGGCTGGCATCTTCCGTCGGGCTTTCGTGCGCGGCTACGCCAATCAGGTCGGCCTCGAACCGGATTACGTGGTCGCCCTGTTCCTGCGGGCCTACCCCGATCAGCCGGGGACCGGCTCCTCGTCCGCGGGCCCGCTCGACCGGGCCGCCGCCAAGGCGGTCTCGGCCGGCCGCACGGACACCCCGATGCGCCTGACGCTGGCCCCCGAGGTCAGCCGCTGGCAGGAGGCGCTGGCCCGGCTCGGCGCCGCCACGACCGACCTGATGGCGCCGATCACCCTGGCACTGCCGAGCGGGCTGTTCGGGGGCCTGTCGCTGTTCTGGATCGTGCTCGCGGTCGTCGCCGTGCTCTATCTCACGGTCGGCACCCTGGTCCTCGGCACCACGCCGGGGCTGTGGATGATGCAGCGGGTCGGCTCGCAGCCGCTCGGTGCGCGGCGCCTGTCGTGGGGCAAGGCGCACGGCGCGCTGGGCTTCGGGGACGGCAGCGAAGAGGTCGACGCCGAGACGCCGCCGCGCGAAGCCTGGAACTCAGGCTTCGGCGGCTGATCGGCCGAGACCGGCGCGCACCACGTCGCCGAACGGCGTGCACGTGAAGTCGCCGCCCCGGTGGTCGCCCAGCAGCGGCGGCCAATCGCACCAGCTCCACGCCGTCCAGCCGACGGTGTGCGCCTCGAGGTAGGCCAGCAGCCGGCGGCCCCAGTCGACCTGCGGCGCGTCGCCGCCCCACTCCCCCGCGAACACCGGATGCGTCGCCGCCAGGTGACCGAAGGCGCGGTGCCACTCCCGCTCCCAGCTGCGCCCCGGCCACATCCCGGTCGTCGTCCAGGGATAGACGTGCGTGCTGTAGACGAGGCCGTCGACGGGCTGACCGGAGCGCCGGCGCAGCGGGAAGCCGCGCAGGTCGTAGGCCCAGCGGACGCCGGAGACGAAGATCACGGCGCGCGGATGCACGGCGCGGATCTCGTCGATCAGGCGCAGCGCCCACGGCTGCCATTCGTCCATCCCCACGACACGGGCCGGCAGCGGCCACAGCCCACCGTCCGGCCGGACGCCGATCAGCGGCGCGTCATCGGTCTGCATCGGCGTGTGCGGCTCGTTGAACAGGTCGAACAGCACCGACGGTCGATCGCGATAGCGGTCGGCCAGCAGCCGCCAGAGGGCGATCGAGCTCGGCATCGGGCAACGCCGGCACGCGGTTGATCGACCCGTCCTGGCCGATGCCACGCGCCGTGTCGGCATCGAGCCACTGCAGGTCGAGCAGCGTGTAGAGCCCGCCGGCCTCGGCCCAGGCGACGACCTGGTCGAGCGCGGCCAGGTAGTCCGCCCCCGTCGCTGCGCTGGCGCCCGCGCAGGACGAAGTCCTGCGTGAAGGGGATGCGGACGATGTTGGCGCCCCAGGCGGCGATGCGCTGCAGATCCGGCGCGTCGAAGGCGACGCTGTCGAGGAAGGCCTGGGGACCGGTGCCGGCCGGCCCCGGATCGGCGTATTCGAGCCCCGATCGGTTGACGCCGCGCAGGCGGATCGCGGCCCCGGTGTCGAGCCGGACCAGCGATCGGCCGCGGACGGCGAGTGGCGGCAGCGGCGCCGCACCCGCGCGATCAGGGGAGGTAGGCAAGCACCTTCACACGGATCCGAGGGACGACAGGCCGACCTCGACGAGGTCCCAGGCGGGTCCGCCGCCGGCCCGATTGTGCTGTTCCAGGTCGGCGAACACGCGCTCGGTGCGCAGGCGCTCCTGCGCCAGGCGCAGCGGCAGCATCGGATCGACGCCGGCGTCCGGGTCTCGTCGCCCGCCCGTGTCCGGCGCGGCGTCGTCGGGAAAGGCCCGCCGCCGCCTCGCCTCACGCGCCTCGAGCTCGGCGATGGTCCGCTGCAGCTGGTCGGGATCGAGCATCGCGATCGGCGCCCGGCAGAAGGCGCACGCCGACGTGGTGCGCACGTCGACGGCGGCGCCGCAGCCCGTGCACTTCACGCTCTGGACGTGGCGGCGGAGCTCGGTGACCTCCGCCGGCGTGAGATCGCGGACGAAGTTCTTGGCGCGCAGGAAGGCGCCGAAGGTCAGGTAGCGGCCGTGGCCCTGCGGGCAGCGGAAGGCTTCGAAGGTCGTGGTCCGCTGCTTGTCGACCTCACCGACCAGGATGGCCTGGCAGCGCGGACACTGCTTGCGCGCGCCCAGCGGCCGGTTGGCCTCGGCCACCGCCTCGCCCATCTGCTTGAACAGCGTGAGCGTCGCGCCCGGCGTGAGCTGGTGGCTCTCCATCCCGTCGAACCAGATGCCGTTGCACCCGGCGCAGAGATCGAGCACGACCGCTCGGCCGTGGTGGCCGTCGAAGGTGGCCTCGCGCATGCCTCCGCCGCAGGCTGGGCAAGTCATGCCTGAAGTATAGCCGCCCGATGTCGTGCGAGCCCATACGCCGCCGCTATGTCTGACATCGATACTTGACGCGTCAGCCGGCGCGACGCCGCTGACGCGGTGCGGGTATTCCCTCGCGTGCCGGGACGGCCTGCGCCGGTCACGCGCGCTCCCGGCCGCTGATTGCCCGACGAGCAACGGCGCACCTGCGTGCGCCGTCGTGTCTGTGAGCCTTCCGCGCGCGTGTCGCTCGGCGTGTCGCGCGGATCGCGTGCTCATCGACTCGGCGGGCCGGCTAGCCTCACGGCCCGCGAGGGAACACCCGCACCGCCTCGCCGTCGGCGTCCTGAGCAGCCGGTCCGACGGAGTGTCACCACGGTCAGCGGAGCAAGGCTGGACGATGTCGGCACGCACGACGGATTGGGCACGCCTGTCAGCGTCGCAGCGTCGGCTTGCGCTCGTTTGGCAAAGACTGGGGCTGGTCTCAGGCTTGCGGCGGGCCATATCTGCGGTGGCCTGGCGGCTCAAGACGCCGGCGGCGGGGGCGGGTCGGGTGTTCCTGGAGCGCGACTTGGAGCAAGCCGACGTCAGCGTCAGCGTAGAGCGCGCGTAAGCCGGGCGACGGCCGTCGCGCGAAGGCGCGACGTTTTGTGGCCGGCGTCGTCAGCAGCGGCCGCGGCCGGTGCGGGTGCGGCCGACTTCAGCTGGAGCGCGATCTACCGGCTTGCGGAGTGGAGCGCGCAAGGAATACCCGACCCGCTTCTGCGGCGTCGCGCCCCAAGGCGTGACGGAGACGATCCGGCGGGCCAAGGGGGAAACCGCCGGATCGGGAAGCCGCTCAGGCCTCGATCGTGCGCGTCGCCGGCGCCGCGTCGGCCGGGGCCTCGCGCGGACGGTCGTGGTGGTGCGTGCGCCACCGGCTTGCCGGTCAGCTTCGCCGTCAGCCAGTCGCGCCACTCGGTCAGGATCTCGTAGAAGGTCGGGATCACCAGCAGCGTCAGGATCGTCGAGGTGATGACGCCGCCGATGACCGCCTGGCCGAGCGGGGCGCGGAAGTCGGCGCCTTCGCCGGCGCCGATGGCGATCGGGATCATGCCGGCGATCAGCGCGAACGTCGTCATCAGGATCGGCCGCAGGCGCGTCCGGCCGGCCTCGATGATCGCCTCGCGCCGCGACAGCCCGCCTTCCTCCGCCCACTTGGCGAAGTCGACCAGCAGGATGGCGTTCTTGGCGACGATGCCCATCAGCAGGATCACGCCGATCATGCTCATGATGTTGATGGTCGAGCCCATCACCAGCAGGCCGAGCATGACGCCGATCAGCGACAGCGGCAGCGACAGCATGATGGCGAACGGCTCGAGGAACGAGCCGAACTGCACCACCAGCACGAAGTACATCAGCAGCACGGCCAGGCCGAGCGACGAGAAGATCTGGCCGAAGATCTCGGCCTGGTCCTTGCCTTCGCCGCCGGTGGTGATGACGTAGCCGTCCGGCAGCTTGACGTTGCTGGCGAAGCGCGCCCGGATGTCGCTCAGCACCTCGTTCAGCGACCGCACCTCGGTGTTGGCCTGGATGGCGATGAAGCGCTGCCGGTCGAGGCGATCGATGCGCGCCGGCCCGAGGCCGGTCGGACACCTTGGCGACCTGGCCGAGCGGCACCGCGACGCCGCGCCCCTCCGGCCCGGGCACGAACAGCGGCAGCGCGGCGAGGTCGCGGACGCTGGCGCGCGACTCGGGCTTCAGGCGCACGTAGACGTCGCGGGTCTCGCCGGCCGGATCGACCCAGTCGCCCGAGTCGAGGCCGGCGAAGGCGACGCGCAGCGTCTGGCCGATCTGGCCGACGCTGACGCCGAGGCTGCCGGCCAGGCCGCGGTCGAGCGACCACGTCGATCTCCGGCTTCTGGCCGCGCGTCGACAGGCCGACGTCGACGGCGCCGGGCACCTGCTGCACTTCCGACTTGAGCAGCTGCGCCAGCCGGTTCAGCTCGTCCAGTTCCGGGCCGCGCAGCTGCAGCTGGATCTGCTTCTGGTTCTCGAAGTTGCCGCTGCCGATGCTGGCCGTCACGCCGCCGAGCCGAACGAGCTGGGCGCGCAGGTGGGCCTCGATGATCGGCTGCCGCTCGCCGCTGGCTCTTCGGCTTGAGCCGCGACGTAGACGATGGCCTCGTCGACCGACTCGGTGCGGCCGCCGATGGTCGTGTAGGTGTAGAGCACCTCGCTCATGTCGCGGGCGAGGCCGCGCCACTTCCTCCGACTTGAGCTTGGTGTAGTCGAGGCTCGAGCCGGGCGGCGTCTCGATGTTGATCAGGAACTCGGCTTCGTCGGAATCCGGCAGGAAGCCGCCGCCGACCAGGCCGAGCATCGGCAGCGCCAGCGCGCCGACGAACGAGGCGACGGCCAGCAGCACCATCGAGAAGCGGTGGTCGAGGGCCCAGCCGATGATCGCTCTTGTAGCGCTCGGTCTGGCGGTCGAACCAGCGGTTGAACGTGTCGAGGCCGCGCGACACGAAGGAGCGCTGCTCCATCGGCGATGTCCGGGTCGGGCCAGTAGGCCGACAGCATCGGGTCGAGCGAGAACGACACGAACAGCGACACCAGCACCGAGCAGGCGATGGTCAGCGCGAACGGCTTGAACCACTGGCCGGCGAGGTCGCCCATGAAGGCGATCGGGACGAACACGACGACGATCGAGAAGGTCGTCGCGGCGACCGCCAGGGCGATCTCGGCGGTGCCGTCGTGCGCGGCCGTGAAGTGGTCCTTGCCCTTCTCGACGTGGCGGACGATGTTCTCGCGCACGACGATGGCGTCGTCGATCAGGATGCCGATGGCCAGCGACAGGCCGAGCAGCGACATCGTGTTCAGCGTGAAGCCGAAGGCCCAGACCGCGACGAACGAGGCCAGCACCGACACCGGCAGCGCCAGGCCGGTGATGACCGTCGAGCGCCACGAGTTGAGGAACACGAAGACGACGAGCACGGTGAGCGCGGCGCCTTCGACGAGCGCGTTCTGCACGTCGGCGACCGAGTTGGTGACGCGCGGCCCGGTGTCGCGGGCGACCACGAACTCGACGCCGGGCGGCAGCGACTGCCTTGATGACGTCCACCTTCTCGCGAATGCGGGCGCTGACGTCCGTGGTGCTGGCGCCGTCGGCCTTGATGATGTCGACGCCGACCGCGTCGCGGCCGTTGAACTGCGCCGACGTGCGCGGCTCCTCGGCGGCGTCCTTGGCGACGGCGATGTCGCCGAGGCGGATCAGCCGTCCGCCGCGCTGGGCGACGACCAGCCGGCCGAAGTCGGCCGGTTTGTCGAGACGGCCGCGCAGCCGGATGGTGCGCTCGGTCGATCGCCTCGTTGATGCGGCCGACCGGCGCGGCCAGGTTCTGCGTCTGCAGCGCCTGGACCACCTCGCCGATGCCGACGCCGGTGGCCTGCAGCGCCTGCGGATCGAGCTCGACGGTCAGCTCGCGCTCGATGCCGCCGACGACGCGGACCTCGGCGACGCCGCTGACGCCGCGCAGCTGGTTGGTGACGCCGGGATCGACGATGCGGGTCAGCTCCGGCCCGGTCAGCGTCGGCGAGGTCAGCGCCAGCTGGACGATCGGGAAGTCGTTCGGATCGAAGCGGGTCAGGATCGGCTCCTCCATCTCCTGCGGCAGATCGTTGCGGATCTGCGAGATGCCGTCGCGGATGTCCTGGGTCGCTTCCTGCAGGTTCTTCGAGAAGTAGAACTCGACGGTGATGACGCCGAAGCTGTCGAGCGAGTTCGACTGGATCTGCTTGACGCCGCTGATCGCGGCGATCTGCTCCTCGATCGGATCGACGACCTCGCGCTCGACGGTGTCCGGCGACGCGCCCGGATAGGGGATCGACACCGAGACGATCGGCGGCGACACCTCGGGGAACTCGTCGGTGTTGAGGCGCAGCAGGGCGAAGATGCCGAAGACCGAGATGGCGACCATCATCACGATGGTCACGATCGGCCGTTTGATGGCGAAATCAGAGATGGACATGCCGGTGGCTCCCGTCCGGTCAGTTCGACGACGCGGCCTGCGGCTTGACCCGCAGCGGCGTGTCGGGCGTCATGCCCTGCGCCGCGCCGACCAGCAGCAGGTCGCCGGCGACGACGCCGCGGCGTGATCTCGAGCTGCTCGGTCTGCTCGTCGCGGAGGCCGATGGCGACCTCGACGCGCTGCGCCTTGCCGTCCTGCACCTTCAGCACCCAGGGCTTGGCGCCGTTCTCGTTGACCGCCGTCTGCGGCACGACCAGCGCCGTCTTCGATTCCTGCTCGATGCGGCCTTCGGCGAACAGGCCCGCCACCAGGCGGCGCTGCTTGTTCGGGATGGTCACGAAGATCGGCACCTGCCGCGTCGCCGTGTCGGCGCTCGGGCTGACCCGCTCGATGCGGCCCTCGAAGCGCTCGTTCGGATAGCCGCGCACCTGGAACGCCACCGCGCCGCCGACCCGGATGGCGCCGATCTGCTCCGACGGCACCGAGGCCTCGAGGCGCATGCTCGACGGATCGATGATCGTGTAGAGCTCACCGCCCGGGCTGACGACGTCGCCGGCGTTGACGTGCCGCTTCGACACGATGCCGCCGATCGGCGCCTTGACGATCAGGTCGTCGAGCGACTTGCGCGCCGAGGCGACACGCGAGCGCGCATCGTCGACGGCCGCCTTGGCCTGGGTCGCGGCGTTGCGGGCGACCTCGGCGTCGCGCTCGGCCAGCGCCCCGCCCTTGACCAGGCTCTCGATGCGCGCCGCTTCCTTCTGGGCCCACTCGGCGTTCTGCTCGACCGACCGCAGCGACGACTGCGCCGAGGCGTAGGCGTCGTGCACCGGCCGGCCTTCGATCCGCGCCAGCAGCGCGCCAGCAGCGATCGACTCGCCTTCGCGCGGGTAGACCTGCAGGATGGCGCCGCCGATCTCGGCCCGGACCGTCGCCTCGCGCTCGGCCTTGAGCTCGCCGGAGACGAGCGGACCGACGGTGATCGGCTGCGACTTCACCTCGACCACGTTCTCGCGGCCAATCTCGATGACGACCGGCGCCTTCGGGCCGGCCGCCGCGGTGGCGGCGTCGCCGCCGCAGGCGGTCAGCGCCAGCGCGCTGCCGACGAGGATCGACCCGGTGATGAACGAAGCTGTGCGTGTCACTGTCGCGCTCCCTGGGCGCCGGTAGCGGCCGGCGTCGCCGTGGCTCCCGGAGCCGGCGCCTGCGCCGGTCCGGTCGAAGCCGTTGCGTTCGAGCCCGTACTTGGGCAACTCCCTGGGCCGCCCCGCCGCCCGCGGCGGCGCCCGCCCCGGCACCCGCCCCGAGCGGCAGCTCGGGCAGGAGAGCAAGACGAACCCGCGTCAATTGCAGATCGCGCGCCGCGCGCGCCCGGTTCACCTGGGCCTGCGCCAGCAGCAGACGCGCGTCCGACAGCTCGAGCTGCGTCGACAGGCCTTCCCGGAAGCGCAGCTCGGCGATTTCGTAAGCACGAGCCGCCTGCTGGATGGTGCCGGCCGCCACTTCCCAGTCGGCCCGTGCCGCGCCGAGGGACGCGCGGGCGCTGGCGTCGTCGAGGTCGGACAGCTCCTTGGTCAGCTGCAGCTGCGCCTGGGCGCTGTCGCGATCGGCGCGGGCGATGTTCTGCTCCGCCTTGATGCGTCCGCCGGTCAGGATCGGCAGCTGCACGCCCAGGCTGACCGTCCAGTTCTTGCGCCAGTCGTCGACCCCCGGGAACGCCGACGGGATAGTTCACGATCCCGGCGGACGACTGCAGCGCGACGGCCGGCTTCCGCTGCGCGTCGGCGATGGCCACGCCCTGTTCGCTGACCTGGACGCCGAGATCGGCCTGCGTGACGGCAAGGCGGAGTCGCGGCTGGGTCGCGGCCTCGGCTTCCGCCAGCCGGCTGGCGAAGCGGGCGGCCGGCACCAGCCGGGGATCGTCGAGCTGCGCGGCGAGTTGGAGCGGCGTCGCGAGCGGCAGATCGAGCAGCTGCTTGAGGCGGAAGTAGGCGACGTCGCGGGTGTTGCCGGCGCGGACGCGCGGCGACTGCAGCGTGTCGCGATCGACCTGAGCCCGCAGCAGCTCGAACTCCGAGACCAGCCCCGCCTCGCGCTTGGCACGGGTCTGCTCGAAGGAACGGCTGGCCTGGGCCAGCGTGTCGTCGGCGATGCCGACCAGCCGATCGGCAAGGGCGGCGTCGTAGAAGGCCTGCGCGACGTCGAGCGCGAGCTGCGCCTTGACCGCGGTCACCGACAACGTCGCGACGTCGCGGCCGAGGCGGGCTTGCTTCTCGAGCGCGCGCTCGCGGCCGCCGGCGTAGATCAGCTGTGAGAAGGACAGGCCGAGTCGGTAGGCGTTGGGCTGTCCGAAGGGCAGGTCGGCGAAGGCGTTCTCTTCGCCCTCGCCCAGGCTGTCGGTGTCGAAGATGCCGTCGAACTCGGAGGCCAGCGTGCGGTCGTAGGACGCGTTGCCGGTGAGCTGCGGCAGCCGCTGGCTGTGGACCTGCGCCTCGACGCCGCGGGCGCGGCGGACACCGGCCTCGGCGATCAGCACGGATTCATTGCGGGCCTCGGCGAGGGCCAGCGCATCGTCCAGCGTCAGCACCCGCGCGCCGGAAGGGGCGGCCTGGGGCGACGGGGCGCCTTGCGGCACAGCAGTCGACGACGCGGCCTGGGCGGCGCCGGCGGATGGCGCGGCGATCGCGGCAGCGAGCGACGTCGCGACGAAACGGACCGACAGACGGGACATCAGGGCGCACACTCCTCGAACGAACGCCTCCGCTCAGCGGCGGGAGGCTGTGGTCTTGGCGCGGGACGGCCGCGCCGGGCGACGGGCCGGCGCGGCCGGCGAGGCCGGGCGCCGGGCCGGCTGAGAGCGGGCCCCGATGGCCTGCAGGAACAGCGCGACGTAGTGCGCGATGCCCTCGCGCTCCGAGTACGGGAAGCGCTCCGGCATGCAGTCGCGGCCCATGGCGTCGTTGAACAGGACACCCATCAACATCGCCGCGGCGGCCCGCGGGTTCCAGTCGCCGCGCGCCTGGCCGGCCGTCGCGCAGCCGTTCGAGATAGCCGCGCAGCGCCTCGGAGATCATCACCGGCAGCTGGCACGCCGTCCGCGTCGTCTCCGGATGCTCCTCGAACTCGCCCATGCACTTGCGGATGATGGAGCGCGACTCGAAGAGAGCCCGGTGATGGTGCTGGCAGAACTCGGTCAGCTCGGCGGCCGGGTCGACCGGCGTCTCGGGCAGGTGCGTGTCGACGAAGGCCAACGCCCGCGGCCCCGTGGACAGCGCCGCCCGCAGCAGCCCCTCTTTCGATCCGAAGTGGCGGAACAACGTCACTTCGTTGACCCCGGCGGCGTGGGCGATGCGGCGCGTCGTCGCGCCCCGCGTGCCGTGCTCGGCGAAGACCTTGAGGGCGGCCTCCAACAGCTGTTCGCGTGCGTCCATCCGCAAGCAGCCTAGATCCGGAGCGCGGACTGATGCAAGCACTTACTTGCATGCATTCGACGACTGATGTCCATGCTCCTTGGGCACGCGTCCACCACCCGCGTCGGCTGCTCAGACGAGCGTCGGGAGACTCTGGTTCCCAGCGCCGCCGGCCGAGATTCCGTGCAAGCGGGAGAAGCCCCCCCGACGCGATGCGCCGATTGTGGACATGTATGAATCGCCCGCAGAACGAGATCTGGGGTCCTCTCGGTCACATGACCGAGGGGGTCGGCCAGGTCGAACCCACTCCGGCTCCTGAGCCGACCGTCACGCCGCTCCCGCCGACGGCCGGCGAGGCCGCCGACCAGCGGCAGAGCAGCGACGTCCGGCGCCGCTTCGACCGTGGCGGCCGCCGCCGGGCCGACTGGCCGGAGGACGCTGGGCTGTCCTGCTGCCCCGGCTGCGGCTTCGAGAGCATCCAGAGCCTCGGCATGCTCGACTCCGGCGATTACCTCTGGCAATGCCCGCGCTGCGACCGTCGTTTCCAGACCGGACGGGCGACGCGAACGATGCTCTGACGGGCGGCGCGCCCGTCCCCTGACACACCCGCGCTGGTCCTTCGTCACAAAGCGGATACAATCCGCCGGCATGCGGCTGACCGCGATCGACTGGCTCATTGCCATCGCGTCGGTCGCGTTGTGCTTCATCCCCGCGCTCTACGTCGCCCGCCGCGGCAGCAGCAGCACCACCGAGTTCTTCGCGTCGGGCCGCGCCGTGCCCTGGTGGCTGGCCGGGCTGTCGATGGTCGCCACCACCTTCAGCAGCGACACGCCCAACCTCGTCACCGACATCGTCCGCACCTCCGGCGTCGCCGGTAACTGGGTCTGGTGGGCCTTCGTGCTCACCGGCATGGCGACGGTGTTCTTCTACGCCCGGCTGTGGCGGCGGTCGGAGGTCCTCACCGACCTCGAGTTCTACGAGATGCGCTACTCGGGCCAGGCGGCGCGCGTCGTCCGCGGCTTCCGCGCCGTCTATCTCGGCCTGGTCTTCAACTGCATCATCATGGCGACGGTGAACCTCGCCGCCTGCAAGATCGCGGCGGTGCTGTTCGGCCTCGAGCGCTGGCAGACCCTTCTGTTCGTCGGCGGCGTCAACGTGGTGTTCGCCGCCTACGCCGGGCTGTGGGGCGTGCTCGTCATCGACATGATCCAGTTCGGCGTGAAGATGACGGCGGTGATCGCCGCTGCCTACTTCGCGCTGCAGGCGCCCGGCGTCGGCGGTCTGGACGGGCTGATCACGCAGCTGTCGGCCCGGCGCGGCCCGGGCGGCCTCGACTATCTCCGCGTCATCCCCGACTTCAGCAACCAGTGGGATCTCGCCGTCGCCGTCTTCCTCATGCCGATCGCCGTGCAGTGGTGGGCGGTCTGGTATCCCGGCGCCGAACCGGGCGGCGGCAGCTACGTGGCGCAGCGGATGCTCGCCTCGAAGACCGAGAAGGACGCGCTCGCCGCCGTCCTGTTCTTCAACGTCGCCCACTACGTGCTGCGGCCGTGGCCGTGGATCCTCGTCGGCCTCGCCTCGCTGATCGTCTATCCGACCCTCGCCGACCTCGGCCGCGCCGTGCCGCACGTGGCGCCGGGCCTCGTCGGGCACGACCTCGCCTATCCGATCATGCTGCGCTTCCTGCCGGTCGGCTTCGCCGGGCTGATGGTCGGCGGGCTGGTCGCGGCCAACTCGTCGACGATCCTGACCCACTTGAACTGGGGCGCGTCGTACCTGGTGCACGACCTCTATCGCCGCTTCCTGAACCCGACCGCGACGGACGCGCACTACGTCCAGGCCGGACGGATGGCGACGGTGGCGCTGTTCGTGCTCTCGTCGGCGATGGTCTACGCGCTCGACACGGCCAAGAGCGCCTTCGACATCATCCTGCAGGTCGGGGCCGGCACCGGCCTCCTCTACCTCGCCCGCTGGTTCTGGTGGCGCGTCAACGCGTGGTGCGAAGTGGTCGCGATGGTCAGCTCGCTCGCCGTCTCGGTCGTGCTGCTGATCCTGGCCCGCCAGGGGATGGGGCTCACGTCGCATCGCGCGCTGGTCGTGACCGTGATCACCACGACCGCGTGCTGGGTCGCCACGGCCTATCTCGGGCCGCAGACCGACCCCGCCGTGCTGCGCTCCTTCTACCTGAAGGTGCGGCCCGGTGGCCCGGGCTGGGAGCCGGTGCGCCGTGCCCTCGGGCCGGAGGCCGACGCCGCCGTCGGCGATCCGCTGCCGCTCGCGCTGGTCGGCTGGGCCCTCGGCTGCGCGATGGTCTGGTCGTCGCTGTTCGCCATCGGCCAGGCGCTGTACGGCCAATGGGGCCTGGCGGCCGGCCTGACCGCCACCGCCGTCATCACCGGATCGGCGCTGGCCCTGGTGATGCGGCGCCTGTGGCCGGCCACCGAGGCCGCGCCCGCACCGGCCGGGCCAGCTCCGGGAGCACCGCCGCGGTGAGCCGCACACGGGCGGTCGTCCTCGCGCGCGGGCTCGGCACGCGAATGCGCCTGGCGACCGATGGCGACCTCGCGCCCGAGCAGGCCGTCGCCGCGGCGACCGGCGCCAAGGCGATGATGCCGATCGCCGGCGTGACGCGCGACGCCGCCGGCGCATCGGTCGCGGGCACGGTGAGCCGGCCGTTCCTCGACTACATCCTCTCGGCGCTGGCTGACGCCGGCTGCACCGACGTCTGCCTGGTGGTCGCGCCCGATCACGAGGTGATGGCGCGTCACTACGCAGGCGCCGGACGGCCGCGCCGGATCCGGCTCGCCTTCGCCGTCCAGGACGAGCCGATCGGCACGGCCGACGCGGTGGCCGCGGCCGAGGCGTGGACCGGCGACGACCCGTTCCTCGTCATCAACGGCGACAACTACTATGCTGTGCGAACCCTGGCGGCGCTGAATGGACGCGCCGGTGCCGCCACCGCGCTCTACCGGGCCGAGACGCTGGTGACCCGCAGCCACATCCCGCCCGATAGAATCCGCGCCTTCGCGCTCGGCGTGGTCGAGCACGGCAGGCTGGCCCGCATCGTCGAGAAGCCGACGCCGGAGCAGGCGGCGGCGCTCGGCGGCGAGGCGCTCGTCAGCATGACCTGCTGGCGGATGCCGCCGGCGATCCACGCCGGCCTGCCGCCGGGTGGATCGATCGATCCGCGGCGAGTTCGAGCTGGTGGACGCGGTCAACGCGCTCCTCGGCCAGGGGGTCCGCTTCGAGGTGGTCGTGGCGGAGGACGGCGTGCTCGACCTGTCGCGGCGCACCGACATCGCCGCAGTCGAGCGGGCCCTGGCGGGCATCACGGTCGATCCATGAGACACCTGCGCGACGAGCTGGCGGCGGCGGGCCTGAGCCCGGAGGAGGCGGAGCGCAAGTCGCGGCTGCTCGCCGCGACGCGCGCCACGCTCGACGCCCGCGGCATCAGCGGTCCGCCGCGGCGTTACTGGGTGCCGGGCCGCATCGAGGTGCTCGGCAAGCACACCGACTACGCCGGTGGCCGCGGCCTGCTGTGCGCGGCCGAACGCGGCTTCGTGATGTCGGTGGCCCCGCGCGAGGATGCCGTCGTCACCGTCATCGACGTCGTCCACAACGCCGAGGCCAGCTTCGAGCTCTCGCTCGAACAGCCGCCGTGCCCGCATTGGCACAACTACCCCGCCACCGTCGTGCGGCGCATCGTCCGCAACTTCCCGGCGCCCCTCCAGGGCTGCGACATCGCCATCGCCAGCGACCTGCCGCGCGCCTCCGGCATGAGCAGCTCCACGGCGTTCATCATCGCCGTCTTCCTCGCCGTGGCCGATCGCAACGCCCTCGATGCGCGGCCCGGCTGGGACGACCGCATCGCCAGCCTCGAGGAGCTCGCCGCCTATCTCGGCGCCATCGAGAACGGCGCCTCCTACGGCGATCTCGCCGGCGATCGCGGCGTCGGGACGCACGGCGGCAGCCAGGATCACACCGCCATCCTGTGCGCCGTTCCCGGCCACGTCGTCGGCTATCGCTTCGGGCCGGTGCAGCGCGAAGCGTCGGTCCCGCTCGGCGACCGCGTCTTCGTCATCGGTGCGAGCGGCATCACGGCGTCCAAGGCGGGCGAGCACCGCGAACGCTACAACCAGGCGGTCGAAGCCCTCGAGGTGCTGCTCGAGCTGTGGCGAGCACGCACCGGCGAGACCCCCGTCACGCTGGGCGCGCTGCTCGACGAGGGTCCCGAGACGGTGGCGCGGCTGCGCGGGTTCATCGACGACGCGCCGGCCGGTCCGATCCCGGCCGAGGTGCTTCGCAACCGGCTCGATCAATACGTCGCGGAAGCGCACCGGCTGGTGCCCGCGGCGACGCGGGCGCTCGCGTCCGGCGACATCGCGACCTTCGGGAGCCTGGTCGACGAGTCGCAGCACCTGGCCGAGCAATGGCTCGGCAACCAGATCCCCGAGACGACGACCCTCGCCCGGCTCGCCCGGCGACTGGGCGCCGACGGCGCGTCGGCCTTCGGCGCCGGCTTCGGCGGCAGCGTCTGGGCCCTCGTCCACGAACGCGAAGCCGACCGCTTCTGCCACGCATGGCGCGCCGCCTACGAAGCCGAATTCCCCATGCTCGCCAGCCGCGCGGCCTTCTTCCGCTCCCACGCCGGCCCGGCCGTCCTCCGGCTCTGAGCCACGCTCTGAGCGCGGCTCTGAGCCAAGCCTTTCGACGTGGCAGGGATTGCACTACGACAACCCGGCGCTTCGTTGACAACGGTGCGGGCCACCCGGACAATTGTCCATGGCGCTCAAGACGATCGAGATCACCCGCACGACCACGCCCCGGCCGCGTCCGGACGAATCGCAGCTCGGCTTCGGCAAGTACTTCGCCGACCACATGCTGCTGGTCGAATACGGGCCTGACGGCTGGTCCGAACCGACGATCGTCCCCTACGGTCCGCTGTCGCTGGATCCCGCCGCGTCGGTCCTGCACTACGGTCAGGCCATGTTCGAGGGCCTGAAGGCCTTCCGGCACGCCAGTGGACGCGTCGCGCTCTTCCGCATCGAGGACAACCTGAAGCGCCTGGCCAGCGGCGCGCCGCGCCTGTCGATGCCGGTGCCCGACGTCGCCGCCCTCAAGGAGGCGATGGTCGCGCTCGTCGCCGCCGACAAGGACTGGGTGCCCTCGCAGCCGGGCACCGCGCTCTACCTGCGCCCGACCTTCATCGCCACCGACGCGTTCCTCGGGGTCCGGCCGGCCACCCGCTATCTGCTCTACGTCATCACGTCACCGGTCGGCGCCTACTACGCGTCCGGGTTCAAACCGGTCAAGATCTGGGTGGAGACCGAGGCGGTGCGCGCCGTCCGGGGCGGCATCGGCTGGGCCAAGGCCGCCGCCAACTACGTCGCCAGCATGAAGGCCGCCGACGACGTGCGCGCCCGCGGCTACGAGCAGGTGCTGTGGCTCGACGCGATCGAGCGCCGCTACCTGGAGGAAGTCGGCACGATGAACCTGTTCGTCGTGATCGGCGACGAGATCGCGACGCCGCCGCTGGCCGGCTCGATCCTCCCCGGCATCACCCGCGCCACCGTGCTGACGCTCGCCCGCGAGTGGGGCCTGAACATCACCGAACGCCCGATCGCGTTCGACGAGATCGTCGAGGCCGACCGCAAGGGGACGCTGCGCGAGATCTTCGGCTCGGGCACCGCCGCGGTCGTCTCCAGCGTCGGCGAGCTGGGCCACGCCAACGGCACCCTGACGATCAACAACGGCGAAGTCGGCCCGGTCGCCAAGCGGTTCTACGACGCGATCACGTCGGTGCAGTACGGGACCGCCCCCGACACGCACAACTGGCTGACCTTCTGCGACTGACGCGTCGCCGGATCACGTTCGTCGCGTCAGAACGACAGTCCCGCTGAGACGTGGGCGCGCGTGCCGCGGCCCTGGCCGTGCGCCACGTCCAGCCGGAACTGGAACACCGTGGCGATCGCGAAGACGCCGGCGCCGTAGCCCTGCTTCCAGTCGGCGTCGGCCCACCGCTCTCCATCGTTCCACACGGCGCCGCGATCGACGAAGACGCGCGACGCCGGTCTTGCCGACACGCAGCGGCGACGAGAACGGCAGGCGCAGCTCGATCGATCCCGCGGCGACGCGATCGCCGACGAACGATCCGGTGCGGAAGCCGCGCACCGACGATGGCCCGCCGAGCAGCCACTGCTCGTACGGCGGCAGCGGCCCGTCGGCGCGGCCGTGCATGGCGCGGACGGCCAGCACCGACGATCCGAACAGCCCGAGATAGCCGCGGCCGTCCAGCGTCGTCCGCTGGCGCGCCGGGCCGGACGCGAAGTCGAGGTGCTCCCAGGCGGCGCGCGCGTAGACGGCGTTGCGCGGGAAGGTCGGATCGACGCGCGTGTCCAGCGTCAGGTCGACCCCGGACGCGGTCAGGCGATCGTCCGTCTCGAGCGCCGGCGTCGACGCCCCACCGAAGGCGACGTCGCTCCAACGCACGCCGCCGCCGACGCGCAGCGCCAGCGGCAGCGCCTTCTCGGCCCGGGCCCAGACCTCGCTGCGCCGATCGGGCACCTCGAAGAACGGGTGCTCGCGCCGCACGATCCCGGCCCCGCCCTCGAGGCGAGACACCGGCCCGCGCGCGAACTTGCGCTCGACCTCCACCGCCGCCCGGCGCTCGGCGCCCCATGTCAGCGGGACACCGATCCGGCTCCGCTTGCCCAGGACATCGGCAAAGGTGAACTGCGCGCCGTAGCTGAGGCCGTAGCCGTCGGCGAACGACACCAGCGGCAGGAACATCAGCCCATCCCGCAGCTTGCGAAACGGCCTGAGGACCGGCGGGGTCGGCAGATCCATCGGATGCGGGCGCTCGTCGACGAGAATCACCAGCACCACCTCGTCGACGCGCTCGATCGACCGATAGCGCGTGCGGATGTCGACGGCCTGGAAACGGTCGGCCTTCTCGAGCCGCCTCGTGGCCAGGGCGATCGTGTCGGCCGCGAGCGGCGCCCCGATGGTAAGCCCGGCGAGCGCGATCACGTCGGCGTCCGGCGTGGTGTGGTTGCCGTGCACGACGACCTCGGTCAGCCGCTCGGACGCGGGCACGGCCGCCGGCACCGACGCTGGGGCCGCAGCCAACGTCTGCCCGGCCACCGCACCCACGCAGCCGAACGCGAACAGCAGGTCCACGATCACTTGACGTCTCCGTAACGGATCCGCGCCGCCGTTTCCGCCTTCCGGTATTCGAGGAACTCGCGGCGATAGTCGATGTCGAACGACCCGATGGCGACCTGCAGGTCCCCTCGCATCACGATCGCCTTCGGCAGCCAGACGCCGTCGAAGTAGCGTCCCATGGTCATGGATGCGGTGGTGTCGCCGACCCGCACCAGCCACTGGCCGGGAAAGAAGTCGAGGCCGAGGTTCTCGAAGTCGTAGCGGACGATCTGCGACTCGGCCGGATCGACCCACAAGGTGACCATCGACACCTTGTTGAACTGCCGCTCGATCTCCTGCTCGCGCTTCCGGTCCGCGGCGCGGGCCGCATCCGTCTTCTTCGGGTCGTGCTTCGGCGCGCTTCCGCCCCGGATCGTCCGACTCGACGAACAGCTTCTTCGGGTAGTACTCGATCTTCAGCACCGGCCGGCCGTCGAGGACCTCGCGGCCGACCAGGAAGTAGCGGCCCTGCTCGAAGCGGAAGCGCAGGAAGTTGGCCTCCGAGACGAAGCGCGGCTCGAGCCCCCTGGCCACGACGTCGGCCGGCGCGTCGCCGGCGGCTGGGGGCGGCCGGCGGCGCGATCGCCCCGCCGTCGTCCCGCGCGGCCGCCTGGCGCTCCTCGGCCCGCTTCGCCTGACGCTCGGCCCGTCCCTGCTCGTCCGCCAGCCACTTCGCTTCGTACTCGCGGCGATCCGCCTCGGAGACGGACACGCCGTTCACCTTGACCGGGCTGCGCACCAGGATGCCGTCGCGGACGTACCAGGTGTACTCGCGCGTCGGAGCCGAAGAGCCGCACGTCGGACGGACCAGCCAGCCCGAACCGCTCGCGCTCGTCGAGGACGTAGTCGTGCAGGGCCTTCCAGGTCTCGTTGCGGCGCTCGAGGACGCGCGCCATCAAGGCGTCGAGATCGGTCTCCTGGGCGCCGGGCGCTCGATCCGATGAAGGGGAGGACGAGGGCGAGCGCGGCGACCAGCCACCCCGTCCGTCCCGGCGAGCGGGTAGAATCCACAGCCATGTCAGAAGCAGGCGGCGGGCGTCGGGTCTGGGACCTGACCGGATACCAATGGACGGTGGTCTTCGCCGCCTGGCTCGGCTGGGGCTTCGACGTCTTCGACGGGCTGCTGTTCAACTTCGTCGCCCCCAACTGCGTGCCGACGCTGCTCGGGCTGCCGATCGGCACGCCCGAGGCACGCAGCGCCACGCTCTTCTGGACCGGAGTCCTCACGTCGCTCCTCCTGATCGGCTGGGCCATCGGCGGCACCATCTTCGGCAAGGTCGCCGATCGGCTCGGACGGACCCGCACGCTGCTGCTCACGATGGTGATCTACTCGGTCGGCACCGCGCTGTGCGCGTTCGCCCCGAACATCTGGATGCTGGCCGCGTTCCGCTTCGTCGCCAGCCTCGGCATCGGCGGCGAGTGGGCGGCCGGCGCCTCGATGGTCGCCGAGGTCGTGCCCGAGAAGCGGCGCATCGAGGCCGGCGCGCTGCTCTACACGTCGGCGCCGTTCGGCCTGGTCCTCGCGACCCTGGTCAACTACGTCGTCGCCGGGCGCCTGTTCCCGGATCAGCCCGAAGTGTCCTGGCGCTACGTCTTCCTGAGCGGCCTGATCCCGGCCGCGGTCGCGCTGGTCGTGCGCTACTTCGTCAAGGAGCCGGAGCGCTGGGTGTCGGTCAAGGACCGCACGCCGCCGCGGGTCGCCGAGCTGTTCACCGCCGGCCGTCCGGCCGTCCACGATCAGCGGCCTCGATCACCGGCGCTGACCGCGCTCGTGCTGTGGTGGAGCTGCAACGCGTTCATCCCGGTCATCGCCAGCGGCCTCGCCAACGTCGAAGCCGCGGCCCAGGGCCTCGACCGCTCGGCGACGCTGGCGCTGGTCGAGAGCTGGAAGGCGCACGCCACCAACTGGTTCAACATCGGCGGCCTGATCGGCACGCTGCTGACGGTGCCGGCGGCCAAGTACATGGGCCGCCGGCCGATGTTCGCGATCTACTTCGTCGGCGGCGCCGTCTCGATGATCGCGGCCTTCGGCCTGCCGCTGGCGCCGGAGACGCGCATCATCATGTACTTCCCGATCGGGCTGACCGTCTTCGGCGTCTTCGGCAGCTTCACCTACTACCTGCCGGAGCTGTTCCCGACGCGCCTGCGCGGCACCGGATCGGGCTTCTGCTACAACATCGGCCGGGTGGCCGCCGCGATCGGGCCGTTCATGGTCGGCGAGATCGCGCGCCGCGGCGGCGTCGACGCGCTCGAAGCGGCGATGTCGGTGCTCTTCTACGTCGGCTTCGCCGGCTTCCTCGGCTTCATCGGCCTGCGCTGGGTCATCGAGACCAAGGGCCGGCCGCTTCCCGAATAGGTTGACGCTCATGCCTCCCCCACCGACACTCGCCACCACCGTGCTCGGCTCCAGCCGGCTGCTCGAATCAGGCCGCCTGCGCGGCAAGCGGGTCGGCATCGTCGCCAACCCGGCGTCGATCGATCAGCAGTTCGTCCATGTGGTCGATCGGCTGGCGCGCCGCCGACGGCGTGACGCTCGGCGCCATCTTCGGCCCGCAGCACGGCTTCAACGCCGACCTGCAGGAGAACATGATCGAGACGCCGCACGCGGAGAGCTGCCGCGCACCGCGTCAAGGTCTACTCGCTCTACAGCGAGACGCGCGAGCCGACGCTGGCGATGCTCGACGGCCTCGACGTGCTCGTCGTCGACCTGCAGGACGTCGGCACGCGGATCTACACCTTCATCTATACGATGGCCTACTGCCTGACGGGGGCAGCCAAGGCCGGCATCCCGGTCATCGTCTGCGATCGGCCCAACCCGATCGGCGGCGTCGCCGTCGAAGGCCCGATGCTCGAGCGCGGCTTCGAGTCGTTCGTCGGGCTCTATCCGATCCCGATGCGCCACGGCCTGACCATCGGCGAGCTGGCCCGCCTGTTCAACGACGACGTTCGGCCTCGGCGCCGACCTCACCGTGGAGCCGATGCAGGGCTGGTCGCGCGAGGCCTACTGGGACGACACCGACGTGCCGTGGGTGCTGCCCTCGCCCAACATGCCGACGCTCGACGCGGCCATCGTCTATCCGGGCCAGGTGCTGTTCGAGGGCACGATGCTGTCCGAGGCCCGCGGCACCACGCGCCCGTTCGAGCTGTGCGGCGCGCCGTGGCTCGACGCCGACGGCGCTCGCCGCAAAGCTCAACGCCTACCGGCTGCCCGGCGTCGTCTTCCGCCCGGTCACGTTCGAGCCGACGTTTCACAAGCATGCGAAGACGCCCTGCCACGGCGTCCAGATCCATGTCACCGACCGCCGCACCTTCGAGTCGGTGCTGGCCTCGACGGCCGTATTGCACGAGATGCGCCAGATGGATCCGGCGCAGTTCGCCTGGCGTCCGCCCCCGTACGAGTACGAGCACACGCTGCTGCCGATCGACATCCTCGCCGGCAACGCGACCTATCGCGAGGACATCGAGAAGGGTACCGACCCGCGGAAGATGGCGGAGGGATGGAAGCCCGCCGTCGCCGAGTTCGAACGGATGCGGGAGCAGTACCGGCTGTACTGACGGCCTGCGTCAACTCCCAAGTTTCCAAGTACGAACTCCCAAGGCACTCCCAACGCCCAGCCGGCTGCCCTCGCTACGAACTCGGACAGGCATCACCGGGATAGGTCGTGGCATAGTTGGACGGTGACGGCAATGCGGAGAGTAACCGCGCCGGTGCGGCCTGCGGGCGCACCGTTCCTCCGCCGTATCACGAGCGTGCCCGAGAAGATCGATCCGACCCAGTATCCGTTCACCGTCAGCGCCTTCTCTCACGGCATCGACCTGGCGTTTCGCAGCACGGTCACCTTCTTCGTCGGGGAGAACGGCAGCGGCAAGTCCACCCTGCTCGAGGCGCTCGCGGAGTGCTGCGGGTTCGCTCCCGAGGGCGGCAGCCGGGATCATCATCGCGCGAAGCCTTCGCCGACCGTTCCCCGCTGGCCCAGGCCCTCAGGCTGTCGTGGCTGCCGAAGGTCACGGACGGGTTCTTCATGCGCGCGGAGAGCTTCTACAACTTCGCCACCTACATCGATGAGGTGTCCGACCTCCGCGCCTACGGCGGGAAATCGCTGCACAACCAATCGCACGGGGAGTCGTTCATCGCGCTGTTCGCCAATCGCTTCGAACAGGGGCTGTACATCCTGGATGAACCAGAAGCCGCGCTGTCGCCGCAGCGGCAACTCTCGTTCCTCAAGATCATCCACGACCTGGCGACACCCGGCCACGCGCAGTTCCTCATCGCGACGCACTCGCCGATCATCCTGAGTTACCCGGGCGCGGTGCTCTTCAGCCTCGACGGGGATGCCATCCGCGAGATCGACTATCGCGAGACGAAGCACTTCCTCATCACCCGTGACTTCCTCAATGCCCCCGAACGCTTCTTCAAACATCTCTTCCGTGCAGGCGCCGAGGACGGTGATGGTGCCTAGTGGAGCGCGCAGCCAGGAGTCGCTGACGCGGCCGCGGGACCGCTTCCGGAAGCCGCGTTGCGATCGGCGCTGACCTCACTGCGCGTGACGCCGCAGAGACCGCGGGGCGGGCGTTCCTTCGGCGCTCGTATGGAGCAGGCCGACGCAGCGCGGCAACGCCGCGTCTCGCAAGACGTGCGGAGGCAGTCAGACACGAGGTCGCGCGGGGGCGCGACCTCGCCTTGACGCTGACTGCGGCCGGAGCACGGCTTGCCGGCCTGCGGAACGCATGCGGGCGAACGCGGGGCGCCAGCCACCGTTCGCGCTGATGTGCGAGCGCAGAAGGAATGCCCGCCCCGCTTCAGGGCGTCTCCTCCACGGGTGGTGGGGGACCCGTCGGGCGCTTCTACGACTGCGTCTTGGCGATCCCGGGCGTCTTCTGTTCCTGCGTGGTCGCCGGCACCAGGTGGTTGGCGACCAGGTAGTCGCGGAGGATCACGAAGGCCTCCTCGGGCGTGCTGGCCGGCTGCAGGTAGCTCAGGTCGTCCGGCGAGATCATGCCCCACTTGGCCATCGGCCCGATGTCCATGACCTCGTTCCAGTAGTCCGGCCCGTAGAGCACGACCGCCAGCTTCTTCGACAGCTTCTGCGTCTGGGCGAGCGTGAGGATCTCGTACATCTCGTCGAGGGTCCCGAAGCCGCCCGGGAACACCACCAGCGCCTTGGCCAGGTAGGCGAACCACAGCTTCCGCATGAAGAAGTAGTGGAACTGGAAGCCGAGGCCCTTGGTCGTGTACTCGTTCAGCCCCTGCTCGAACGGCAGCTTGATGTTGAGGCCGATGCTCTTGCCGCCGGCCTCGAAGGCGCCGCGGTTGGCGGCCTCCATGATGCCGGGCCCGCCGCCGGAGCAGACGACGAAGCGGTGGTGCTCGAAGCCGAGCGACAGGCTCCACTCGGTCAGCAGGTGCGCCAGCTTGCGCGCGTCCTCGTAGTAGCGCGACATCGTCACGGCGCGGCGGGCCCGGGTCAGCGCCAGGCGCTGCGCCTGCGTCGGGCGGGCCGCGGCGGCGGCGCCGGCGGCGCGGCCGCGGCGAGGTGCTCCGCTTGAAGAGCTGCTGCTCCAGCCGGGTCAGGGCGTCATCGGCCCGCTCGCGGCTGCGGATCCGCGCCGAGCCGAAGAAGACGACGGTGTCCTGGATGTTCTGCGCCTTGAAGCGGCGCAGCGGCTCGAGATACTCGGCCATGATGCGGATCGGCCGGGCTTCGTCGCTCTCGAGAAATGCGGCGTCGAGAAACGCCAGCTCCTGGTCCGACATGGCGGGAAGAATGTATCATCGGCCGATGAACCGATTCCTGGTTGGATCCACGGGACTCGCGCTCGGGCTGGTCGCCGCGATCGCGACGGCACAAGACGGTGGGGAGGGCGGCAGCCGCCGCGGCTGGACGATCCCGCCGGGGGCGGCGCAGGAAGCCAACCCCGTCGCGGCGTCGCCCGAGGTGCTCGCCAAGGGCAAGAAGCTCTACGAGGACAGCTGCCAGAAGTGTCACGGCAAGTCCGGCAAGGGTGACGGCCCCGACGCCGATCCGGATGCCATGCCGGACGACTTCACCGACCCGGCCCGCATCGCCCGCAACCCGGACGGCGTGATGTTCCACAAGATCTGGAACGGCCGGAAGTCGCCCAAGATGCCGGGCGTGAAGACCGAGGGCTTCTCCAAGGACGACGTCTGGACGGTCATCCACTTCGTCAAGACGTTCCGCAAGGCGGCCCGAAGGCCTAGGCGCGGAGCTGCCGGGCGAGCACGCACGTAGTCGGCGACGGCGCGTTCGAGGTGGGCGATCTCGATCGCCTCGTCGTCGGTGTGGGCGACGAGGATCGAGCCCGGACCGTAGAGCAACGGCTTGCCCCAGCGCGGCAGCATGCGCGATGTCGGTCATGTAGGGGAAGGCGGCCGTCTCGAAGCCGGGCACGGTGTGCATCCGCACCGGCGCGCCCTCCAGCACCTCTTCGATCGTGACGCCGGGCTCGAGCGCCTTCAGGATCCGCCGCACCGCGTCGGTCTCGCCGACGGTCCGGAACAGCACTTCGGCCATGGCGTGCGCGCGGAATGACGTTGTGGGCGACGCCGCCGTCGATCAGGCCGATGTTGTAGTGGGTCCGGCCCATGTCGGCGTCGTCCGGCCAGGGCATCGTCCGCAGTCGCAGCAGGACGTCGAGCAGCTTCTCGATCGCCGACTCGCCCAGCTCGGGGTACGACGAGTGGGCGGCCCGGCCCTGCGTGTGCAGCCGCACGCGGTAGATGCCGCGGGTCGCCAGCCCGAGCCGGTTGTCGGTCGGCTCGCCGTTGACGAGGAACCGCGCCGTCGGCGGCGCCTGCTCGTTGGCGACGAGGGCCCCGTCGCTGCCGCGCTCCTCGCCGACCACGAACAGCAGGCCGACGTCGCGGACGCCGTCGGCGCGCAGCTGCTCGACCGCCTCGACCTGCGACGGCGAGGATGCCCTTGGCGTCGCACGAGCCGCGGCCGACGATCCGCGTGCCGTCGAGGCGGCTCGGGAAGAACGGCGGCACGCAGTCGAAGTGCGTCGACAGCGTCACGCACGGCGCGTCCAGCGTGGCCAGGACGTTGAAGCGCGTCGCGTCGACCGGCTGCTCGGTGACGGTGAAGCCGCGCCCGCGCAGGTAGTCGGCGAGGACGCGCCCGCACTCGCCTTCCCGGCCGGTGGTCGAATCGATGTCGACCAGCCGCCGCGTCAGGCCGACCAGGCCCAGCCGCTCGACGCGGGGTGACGCTACCGGATCCACTGCTCGAGTTCCGTCCGCGTGTCGGTGCGGGCGTCGCGGTACTTGACGATCACCGGCGTGGCGAGCGACAGCCCCCAGTCCTTGCCGGCGCCGACGGTGACGGCGCGGGCGCCCGGCACCACGACCGCGCCTTCCGGCACGATCAGCGGCTGCCCGGCCTCGGGCTTGATGATGCGGCCGTTCGGCAGGTCGTAGATCGGCGTCGATCCGGTGAGCACCGTGCCGGCGGCGATCACGGCCCGCGCCTTGACGATGGCGCCCTCGTAGACGCCGGTGTTGCCGCCGACCAGCACCTCGTCCTCGATGACCACCGGCAGCGCGCCGACCGGCTCGATGACGCCGCCGATCTGCGCCGCGGCGCTGAGGTGGACGTGCTTGCCGATCTGCGCGCACGAGCCGACCAGCGCGTGCGAGTCGACCAGCGTGCCCTCGCCGACGTAGGCGCCGATGTTGATGTACATCGGCGGCATGCAGATGACGCCGGCGGCGACGAAGGCGCCGTCGCGGATCGTCGAGCCGCCGGGCACGACGCGGACGTTGTCGCCGACGGTGAACTTGCGCAGCGGCAGCGTGTCCTTGTCGAAGAACGGCCAGCGGCCGTGATCGGCCGAGGCATCGACCAGGCCGCCGGTGCGGAACCCGAGCAGGATGCCCTGCTTGACCCAGGTGTTGACGCGCCAGCCGGTCGGCGTCGACGGGTCGGGCTCGGCGGCGCGGACGGTGCCGTCCGACAGCGCGCGGCGGAGGTCGGCGAACGTCTCGCGCGCTTCCTCCTTGCGGGCCGTCAGATCCGTCTCGGCGACCAGGGACTCGATCCGCGCGCGCAGGCTCATGCCCAGGAGTCCGTGGTGAAAGTGGCGCGAAGCACCGAGACGGGCGAGGCGCCCGCCTGGCAAGGCGCGAAGAGCGAGCTTATTGGGTATAAGTGAGCGATGAGCAACGCCGCCAGGCGGGATGCATCGCCCGTCGAATGCCGCGGCACTTTCACCACGGGCTCCTCGCTCCGGCGGCGGCGGGCACGAGATCCAGGGCGGCGAGCACGCGCGTCGATGCGGCGGCGCGACGCCTCGGACGGCGACACCATCGGCAGCCGGAACACTTCCGCCAGCAGGCCCATCTTCGCCATCGCGGCCTTCACCGGAATGGGGTTCGACTCGACGAAGTTGATCATCATCAGCGGCAGGTACTTGTGATGCAGCGCCCGCGCCGCGGCCCAGTCGTTGCGCTCGACGGCTTCGACGATGCGGGCCATCTCGCCCGGAATCTCGTTGCCGGCCACCGAGATGACGCCCTGGCCGCCGACCGACATGACCGGCAGCGTGATGGCGTCGTCGCCGGACACGACCAGGAACTCGGGCGGCAGGTTCCGCCGCACGTCGCAGATCTGGGCGATGTTGCCGGAGGCTTCCTTGACGCCGATGATGTTCGGGATCTCGGCCAGTCGCACCAGCGTCGCGGTCTCGACGTTCGAGCCGGTGCGGCCGGCGACGTTGTAGACCATGACCGGCAGCGACGTGCTCGCGGCGATGGCGCTTGTAGTGCTGGTAGAGGCCTTCCTGGGTGGGCTTGTTGTAGTAGGGGGAGACCGAGAGGATGCCGGTGGCGCCGGCCTTGGCCATCTCGCCGACGGCGTGGATGACCTCGCGGGTGTCGTAGCCGCCGGCGCCGGCCATGACCGGCACGCGGCCGGCGGCGGCTTCGACGACCAGCTCGACGACGCGGCGTCGCTCGGTCGCGTTCAGCGTCGGACTCTCGCCGGTGGTGCCGCAGGGCACGAGGAAGTGCATCCCCGCGTCGACCTGGCGCCGGGCGAGGCGCGTAATCGCCGGCTCGTCGAGGGCGCCGTCGGTCGTGAACGGGGTGACGAGCGCGGTGCCGCACCCCGTGAAAGGTGTTCGTGTTGCCATGCTCAAACCTCCAGCACGTCGCGCATCGTAAACCACCCGCGGCGACCGCGCACCCAGCGCGCGGCGACGAGGGCGCCGTGCGCGAAGGTGGCGCGATCGCGGACGGTGTGAGTCAGGGTGATGGTCTCGGCCGGCCCGTCGAAGCCGACCGTGTGGATGCCGGGCACGAAGCCGACCCGCGTCGAGGCGACGTCGATCGGGCCGCGGGAAGCCGCCCCGCTCGAGCGCCCCCTTCAGCAGCAGCGCCGTGCCCGACGGCGCGTCCTTCTTGGCCGCGTGGTGCGTCTCGTGGACGAACGCGCCGTAGAGCTCCTGCGGCGCCGAACAGCCTCGCCGCCCGTTCGGTGAGCGCGTCCATCAGCGTGGCGCCGACCGAGAAGTTGGCGGTGACGACGGCGCCGATGCCGGCGTCGGCGATGCGGCCGCCGCACCTCGGCGTCGTGCGCCTGCCAGCCGGTGGTGCCGACCACCAGGCTGCAGCCGAGCGCGCACAGCGCCGGCAGGTTGGCGACGAAGGCCTCCGGCGCGCTGACGTCGATGGCGACGTCGACGTCGCGCCAGCGGGCGCGGTCGGCGAGATCGGCGGTGTTGGTGTCGTCGATGGTGCCGGCGACGGTGGCGCCGACCGGTCGGCGCGGCGGCCGCGATCAGCTGACCGAGGCGTCCGTGGCCGACGAGCAGGATGTTGAAGCGGTCGGCCATCACGAGGCTCCTACGACTCCGCCAGGATGCGCAGCATGCGGCGCAGCGGTTCGGCCGCGCCCCACAGCAGCTGATCGCCGACCGTGAAGGCCGAGAGGTACGTCGGGCCCGATGCTGCATCTTGCGCAGCCGCCCGATCGGGCACGGTGCAGCGTGCCGGACACCGCGGCCGGCGACAGCTCGGCCAGCGTCGACGCCTTGTCGTTCGGCGACGACGCGGACCCACTCGTTGGCGCGGCCGATGACGTCCGCGATCTCGTCGAGCGGCACGTCCTGGGTCAGCTTGATGGTCAGCGCCTGCGAGTGGCAGCGCATCGCGCCGACGCGCACGCAGACGCCGTCGATCGGGATCGGCGCCGTGGTGCCGAGGATCTTGTTGGTCTCGGCGAAGCCCTTCCACTCCTCGCGCGTCTGCGCCGTTCTCCATCGGCGCTGTCGATCCACGGGATCAGGCTGCCGGCGAGCGGCGCGCCGAGCGCCGTGGTCGGGAAGCCGTTGCGCATCGCGGCGGTGATCAGGCGATCGAGGGCGAGGATCTTGCTGTCCGAGTCGAGCTCGCCGGCGCCGCGCCTCGCCGAGCACCTTCATCTGCGCGACCAGCTCGCGCATCTGCTTGGCGCCGGCGCCGGAGGCGGCCTGGTAGGTCACGCGTGCTCACCCACTCGACCCAGCCCTGCGCGAACAGGCCGGCGGTGGCCATCAGCATCAGGCTGACGGTGCAGTTGCCGCCGATGTAGTCCTTGACGCCGCGCGCCGAGGGCGGCGTCGATCACGGCGCGGTTGACCGGGTCGAGGACGATGACCGCGTCGTCCTTCATGCGCAGCGTCGAGGCCGCGTCGATCCAGTAGCCGGTGAAGCCGGCCGCGCGCAGCGCCGGGTGCATCGCCTTGGTGTAGTCGCCGCCCTGGCAGCTGATGACGGCGTCGAGGCCGGCGAAGGCCGTCGACGTCGTTGGCGTCGGCGAGCGGCGCGCGTGCCGTGGCCGACGTCAGGGCCGGGGGCGCCCACCTGCGAGGTCGAGAAGAAGACCGGCTCGACGTGGTCGAAGTCGTGCTCGGCGCGCATGCGCTCGAGCAGCACCGACCCGACCATGCCCCGCCAACCGATGATGCCAACGCGTCTCACTGCCATGACTCGAACTGTCTCCGGGTTGTGACCCGTCCGCTGGCCTCGTGTCGGTGCGCCTGCTTCCGGTTTCCCTTCGGGCGCAAAAAAAAAGCCGACTCGGCGAGGCCGGTCGGCGGGTGGTGTGTGTCGTGCGACGTGGATGGTTCAGGACACAGACAGGCCCGCCGGGGCGCTCGTAATGCGCTTGAGCGACTTTCGCGTGCCGATCGTGGGAATTCGCTGTGCGTGAAGCATCGGTCGAGCCAGTAGTATAGGGACCACGTCGCCCGATCGTCAAGGCGCGGCGCCTCTCCCATGCCTTCGGTCGATCACACGCTGGAAATCGCAGCCGATCCGGGCGCCATTCTCGGGGCCTTCTTCGATCCCGGCGCGCTGGGCCGCTGGTGGCGCGTCCAGCGGTCGGTGACGACGCCCCGCATCCTGGGTGTCTACGCCATCGAATGGCCGCCGACGCCCTTCGTGGACGAGGTGTTCGGCCCGCTCGGCGGCGTGCTGCACGGCACGGTCGTCGATTACCGGCCGGACCGCGAGTTCCTGGTGGCGGAAGTGCACTGGCTGCCGCCGGCCGGTGAGCCGGTGGGACCGATGGCGTTGCACGTCAGTGCCATCCGTCAGGCCGGCTCGACCACCACCCGTCTGCGGGTGCTGCAGACCGGCGGCGACGATACGCCGCGCTGGCGGCGCTACTACGAGCTGATGGGCACCGGCTGGACGGGCTCGCTCGCCGCCCTCAAGGACGACCTCGAGCAGGCCAGCCGATGACCAGCCCCGAGACGAGGCCCGGGACGAGTCCGGACACCGGCCCCCGCCGGAACTGAAGCGGGTCCTCGGGCTCTGGGACATCGTCTTCTTCACCGTCGTCGCCGTCACCGGCCTGCGCTGGATTTCCCGCGGCGCGCGCGCCGGCGCGCCGTCGGTCCTGCTGTGGGTGCTGGCGTGGCTGGCGTTCTTCGTGCCGCTGGCGCTGGCCGTGTCGGTCCTGGCGAAGAAGTATCCCGAGCAGGGCGGCATCTACGCCTGGGTCCACCGCGCCTTCGGCCCGTTCGCCAGCGCGCTGTGCGGCTGGTGCCTGTGGGTCAACAACCTGTTCTACTTCCCGTCGCTGCTGCTGTTCGCGGCGGCCAACGCCGCGGCGATGTTCGGCGACCTCTCGCCCGGGCTCGGCGACAGCCGCCTCTTCTCGACGATCTTCGTCCTCGGCTTCCTGTGGTTCACCGTCGGCATCAGCATCCAGGGGTTCGAGGCCGGCCGCTGGCTGCAGAACGTCGGCGTCATCGGCACCTGGGTGCCGGTGGCGCTGCTGATCGTCGGCGCGGCGGTCGTGGCCGGCTCGACCGGGTCGGCAGACGTCGTTCGCGCCAGCGACGCTCGTGCCGCGGGATGACATCTTCGGCACCGTCAGCCTGTGGTCGGGGTTCTGCTTCGCCTTTGCCGGCTTCGAGATCGGCGCCTTCGCCAGCCAGGAGATCCGCAATCCCGAGCGGACGCTGCCGCGCGGGATCGCCATCTCCGGCCTGATCGTGACGCTGATCTACATCGCCGGGACCGCCGCGGTGCTGATCATCGTGCCGGCCGACGTGCTCGCCGAGCGCAGCGGCATCGCCGACGCCGTCGACAGCGCGGCCACGAGCATCGGCCTGCCCGCCGTCGGTCCGCTCACCGCGTTCCTGCTGTCCGCGTCGGCCATCGCCGGCTGCGCCTCCTGGATGGCCGGCAGCGCCCGGGTCGCCTACGCCGCGGCGCGCGAAGGCCAGTGGCCGGCCGCCGCTCGGCGCGCTGCACCGCGCGCTACCGCACGCCACACGTCGCGCTGATCGCGCAGGGCGTGGTGGCGACGCTGATCTTCCTCTCCAGCCTGTTCCTGACGATCGGCGGCGGCACGACGACCGTGCAGGAGTCGTACGACATCCTCGTCAACCTGACGATCGTCGTCTACTTCGTCCCCTACCTGTTCCTGTTCTGGGGCCTCTGGCGGCTGCTGAAAGGCCCCGAGCTGACGTGGGGGCTGCGCCTGGCCGCGTGGGCCGGCCTCGCCGCGACGGCGGTCTCGATGGTGCTGGTCTTCGTCCCGCCGGCGGGCACGACCAACGTGCTCAACTACGAGGTCAACCTGGTCTGGCAGACCGCCGCCGTCATGGCCGGCGGCGTCGGCCTCTACTACTTCGGCCGCCGCCCCCCCGCGCGCTGAATCGGGAGTGAAGGGCACATGGCTGGAGCAGACATCCGTGGCATCGCCCCGTGTTTCATCGTCCGCGACGTTCCCGCCTCGCTGGCCTTCTACCGCGATCGGCTCGGCTTCGAGATCACCTTCCAGGGGCCCGAGCCCGACGACATCTTCTTCGGCATCGTCCAGCGCGGCGCGGCGATGATCATGATCAAGGCGATCGGCGTCGAGCCGGCCCCGAACAGCACGAAGGACGTCGAGCAGGGCGTCCTGCCGTGGGACGCCTACCTGCACGTGCCCGATCCGGATGGGCTCGCGGTCGAGTTCGCTGCCCGCGACGTGCCGTTTCGGACGCCGCTCGGCGACAATAGCGACAACCTGCGCGGGTTCGAGGTCGTGCGACGCCGACGGCTACGTCCTCTATTTCGGCCGGCTCGAATCCGTCCGTGACGGAGCGGCGAACGAGTCGCGCCCGGGCATCGCCGATGGCGGACAGGCCGCGGGCGCCGCTACGGTTGTGACTTCCGCCAGGCGACGCGAATGCAGGTCGCTGACCTGGACGTTCGACGCAGATCGCGTTGCCTGCGCCGCCACGCCGCGACGGACGCGCGGCTTGCACGGCCGCCGTCGAGTATTGCTCGCGCAGCGCGGCGCTGCGCGATCGCGGTCCAGGCCGCGGTCGATTGCGACTGAGCCGCTCGACGGCCGAAGCGCGTAGGCGCACGCTCGCCTTGCCGAGAGCCGGCTACTCGCCGCCCGGCGACGGCCCGAGCTGCAGCGCCGCCAGATCGGTCTTCAGCTCCTCGTAGCTTTCGATGTCGTTCTCGTCGCCGGCCTGCTTGAGGGCATCGGCCATGGCGGCCAGCCAGCGGGCGCCCAGCTTGGGGTCTTCCAGCTCGCGGATGTAGGCAGCCGGCGAGCGCATCGGCGATGGTCAGGCGGCTCTCGACGTCGGCGCGCTGGCCGGCGATCTTGTAGGCGCGCTCGAGCAGCTTCACGGCCTCGTCGGCGTCGTCGAGGAAATCGGCGCGGGCCGCGAGGATGCCGGGCAGCGGGCCGAATTTCTGTTCGAGGCCCTCGAGCAGCTTCAGCAGTTTCTCGGTGACGTCGGCCGCCGCCGCCTCGTCCGCCTTGCCGCTCGCCGCGGCCGCCGCCAGGGCCAGCTTGGTGACCTTGGCCCATTCCTTCTCGGGGACGCCGTCGGGCGTCTTCGGATTCATGACGTCGGAAAGTCTACCCCGGTCCGGCGCCCGAGGGCACGCTGTACGCAAAAAGGGCCGGGCGCCCGCAGACGCCCGGCCCGGAGAACACCGGACGCCCGCAGGCGTCCGATGCCGAACCTCGCACAGCCCGCCGGCGGGCTGCCGCGGCGGTCCCGAGGGGACCGCCGCCATCATCAGAAGATGAAGCGAACCGTGACGTAGCCCTGCGTGCCGGGCTCGAACAGGTCGTCCATCCCGTAGCGCGGATCGTAGGCGCCGGCGCCTTCCGACGACGCGTTGATCAGCGCGTTGTAGTCGTAGCCGTCGCGCAGGTCGACGTTGCCGAGGTTGATCGCCGCCGACGCGCGCGGCGCGCCGGCGCCGCGGTTCAGGAAGTTGAACTGGTGCCGCGACGTCTTCTGGTTGAAGGCGTTCAGCAGGTTCAGCTCCAGGCGCAGCCGCTTGTTGCCGCTGCCGACCTTCAGCTCGTGCGAGACGAGCAGGTCGGTGCGGGTCAGCACGTCGCTGCGGCCCATGTCGCCACGGCCGTTGACGAACGCCTGCGTCTGGTTGATCGTGTTGACGTAGGTCGTCAGCGGCGTGCCGCTGCCGCCGTAGAAGTTGACGCCGAACTGCGTGCCGAACGGCGCCAGGTAGGAGCCGTACAGCTTGACGACGTGCGGCCGATCCGTCGGCAGGCGGCCGAGGACGTCCAGGTTGCCGCGCGAATCCCAGAAGATCTCGTCGATGTCCCAGGCCCGGTTGGCGTTGCCGCCCGGACGCGAGATGCTGCCGGCCTGCTGCTGCGCCGTGCGCCGACGAGGTGCCGGTCGTCGGCGTGCTGATCTCGTCGCTCGACGCGATGCCCGCGTAGTTGCCGTAGAGGCGGCTGAGCACGTAGCTGGCGCTCCAGAAGTAGTTGTTCGAGAAGCGCTTGCTGAGCGTGAACTCGAGCGCGTCGTACTGGCGCTTCGGCTTCGGCACCGGCTGGCCCAGCGGCGTGGCGCCCGACGGGAACTGGATCGCGCCGAGCCCTTCACCGGGGTTGCCGATGATGTAGGTCTCGTTGCCGAACGCGTCCAGCGCGCCGATGTCCTCGATCGTCCGGCCGAGGTCGTTGTGGACGAAGTGGGCGCCGAAGACCATCTCGGAGCCGAGCTGGTACTCGGTGCCGATGCTGGTGCTGTCCTGGAACATCGGCTTGATGTCCGGGTCGGTCGAGTCGAAGTTGGGCACGCGGCGATCGCGGAAGCTGCCCGGCACCACCCAGAGGTCACGGCCCGGCATGTTCGACAGGTTCAGGCTGCCGAGATCGAGCGTATCGAGCGACCGGTAGAAGATCTGCCAGATGTCGCCGCCGTAGGAGCCGCGCGGCAGCTCGTACTTGGTCCAGTCGTAGTAGCGGCCCCAGCTGCCGTAGATCTTGAACTTGCCGTCGCCGCGGACGTCGTAGGCCGCGCCGAGACGCGGGCGCGATCTTGTCCTGCCAGCCGAAGCTCATCGCGTCGATGCCGTCACGGAACGACGGCACGACTTCGTCCTCGGCGCGCAGGCCGACGTTCAGCGTCAGGCGATCGCCGAGCGTCCACTGGTCCTGGACGTAGAGCGACATGATGTTCGCGCCCGCCTCACCCTGCACGCCGCGGTTGTTGACCGCGTAGTAGCCGTAGGTGCCGCGGCCCTGGTTCTCGCCGGTCGGGGCGACGAAGTCGCGGTTCCAGAAGATGTCGACGTAGCCGCCCGGGTAGGCCTGCTGCGCGTTGTTGCGCGTGTTCTGGTAGCCGAAGCCGGCCTTCAGCGTGTGGTAGCCGCCGGCATGGAACGCGTTGTTGTAGTCGAGATTGAAGAACTTCCGGTCGGTGGCGTCCTTCTCGACGATCAGCGCGCGCGGCGTGTTCAGGAACTGGATCGGGCCCTGCAGGTTGGCCGGGATCCCGGCCAGCCCGACGCTCGACGTCTGGTAGGTGTAGTTCGTCGTGTTCGGGATGCCCGTGTCGTTGTAGTTGTCGTGGAAGAAGCCGCCGCGGGCCGACAGGAACGACGAGCTCGACAGCACGATGTCGACGCTGCCGCTGGTGTTGGTCTGCGTCTGGTCGAAGCCGCGCGTCACGTTGGGCGCGTTGGCCGCAGCCGAGCTGGTGAGGATGTTCTCGCCGGCGCCGTTGTACGCCGGGATCGTGCCTTCCGACGACGTCGGCGTGAAGAGCGCTGAGCCAGACGCCGTGATGCGCGAGCTGCTGTAGGTCACCTTGCCGAACAGCTGCGTGAGGCGCTGCTTGCGGGCGATCTCGCCGCTCTCGGTGCCGTTGCTGAAGCGGTAGTCGTTGGTCCGCTTGATGAAGCGGGGCGAGAACGAGCCGAAGAAGAACAGCTTGTCGCGGACGATCGGGCCGCCCATCGAGCCGCCGATCTCGTTGCGGTGATCCGGCGCCTTGCTGTCCTGCTCGTAGGTGACGCTGACGTCGTCCGACGGGTTGAGGACGAGGCGCTTGACCGGCGCCGGCGCTCAGGCTGGAGCCCTCGTACAGGTAGTGGCCTTCGCCGCGGAACGTGTTGCCGCCCGACTTGGTGACGGCGCTGATGACGCCGCCCAGGGCGCCGCCGTACTCGGCCGCGATACCGGTCGTCTTGACCTGGACTTCCTGCAGGTACTCGAACACCGTGTTCTGGCGCGACGAGCCGTTGATCAGGCTGTTGGTGACGACGCCGTCGACCGTGAACGCGTTCTCGGCGCCGCTGGCGCCGTTGACCTGGAAGCCGCCTTCGATCTCACCGGAGTTGACCGACGGCGCCGTCATGGCCAGCGACTGGAAGCTGCGGCCCTTCGGCAGACGGTCGATCTCCTCGGCGGTCACGTTGTGCGAGACCAGCGTGCTGCGCGAGGTCGATGGCGGGACGCGCCTCGGCCTGCACCTGCACGACCTCGGACATGTCGCCGACCTTCAGCTGGGCGTCGATCTTCAGCGTCCGGCCCAGGCTCACCTGCACGTCGTCCATCGACTGCTTGGCGAAGCCGGAGAGCTCGACGATCACCGTGTAGCGGCCCGGGTCGAGGTCCGGGACCATGTAGAGCCCGTCCGCGCTGGTGACGGTCGAGCGCGCCGCCCCGGTGTTCTTGCTGGTGATGGTGACGGTCGCTCCGGGGAGCACGCCGCCGCTGGCGTCAGTGACGATGCCGGTGAGACCACCGAACCGTTCCTGCGCTGTTGCCAATCCCGCCCCGGCCGCCACGAGCACGGCGATCAGGAAGGCCACGAATCTTTTCTGCATATGTCCCTCTCCGTTGAGGACCGGTGGCGGCTCGAACGACCGCCCTCGACTCGCACTGGTGCTCAGAGCTGAGGCACCAGTGACCAACCGGTGTAGAGCAACCGGGAGGCCGGAAGGGGCGCGATCGCGACCAGTCCGGCGCGGTATGTGACCAATCGGATGTCAGACGGGGACGGACTGCGTGGAGGTGGGCCGATGTGGCCGCGGGATGACGCAGACTGGCGGCGCATAGGGGCCATGAATGCCCTCCGGAGGGACCGCCATCCCGGAAACATGGATCCAGGCCCCTCTTCGGCTCCATGGATATGGATCCGGCGGCTGGGGACGGAGCGTCGAAGCGCGCACTTCCGGTGACGAACCGGCTCGGCCGTGGCGTTGGTGGCTGGGCGCCACCACTTCGTCAGATGCGACGGATGCGGAGGAAGTTGGCGTCGGCCCGCGTCAGGTCGGCGTTCACCGACACGAACACGACGACGGAGCCCGCCGGCAGCAGGTTGCGCTCGAGCAGCTGGCGCTCGATGGCGAGGCCGGTCGGGTCGATCTCGGCGACGAGGGGCAGCACGCCACGGGAGAGCGCGAAGCGGCGGGCGATCGCCGCATCGGGGGTCACCGCGAAGATCCGGACGCCCGGCCGGAAGGCCGAGAGCATGTGCGCCGTCTTCCCGCCGCGGGTGATCGCGACGATCGCGTCGGCGTGGCCGCACGACGCCAGCGTCACCGCCGCCTGGCACAGGGCGCGATTGTGCGGCACGTCGGTGACCTCGAGCCCCGGCTCGATCTCGAGCGACGGCGTCAGCGTCTCGGCGGCGCGGATCACGGCATCGAGCGTCTGCACGGTGCGCGTCGGGTCGACGCCGATGGCGGTCTCGCCGCTCATCATGATCGCGTCGACGGCGTCGTCGACGGCGTTGGCGGCGTCGCTGACCTCGGCCCGCGTCGGCCGGAACTCGGTGCGCATCGAGTCGAAGACCTGGGTGGCGACGATCACCGGCCGCCCGAGCTTGCGGGCCCGCCGCGTGATCTCCTTCTGGACCATCGGGACGCGCTCGAACGGCATCTCGAGCCCGAGGTCGCCGCGCGCCACCATCACGGCATCGGCGGCGCCGAGGATGGCGTCGATGTTGTCGACCGCCGCCGGGCGCTCGATCTTGGCGACGATCGGCGTGCGCCCGTCGCCCGACTCGGCGACGATCGCGCGCGCCATCCGCACGTCCTCGGCCGTCTGCACGAAGCTGAGCGCGACGATGTCGACGCCGCGCGCGAGCCCGAAGCGCAGGTCGGCGATGTCCTTCGGCGTCAGCGCCGAGGCCGGCAGTTCGACGCCGGGCAGGTTGATCCCCTTCTTCTCGCCGAGCGGGCCGCCCGCGACCACGGTGGTCGTCGCCGTGGTGCCGTCCGACGACTCGACGCGCAGCGCGATCCGGCCGTCGTCGAGCAGCAGCCTGTCGCCGGGCCGGACCGACTTGGCCAGGCCGGCGAACGTCGTCGACACGCGGCCCGGACCTCCGACGAAGTCGCCGGTCGCGATCTCGAGGGTCTCGCCGGGCACGAGGTCGATCGGCTTGCCGTCGACCAGCGTGCCGGTGCGGATCTTCGGGCCCGACAGATCCTGCAGGATCGCCACGTGACGGCCGGCCCGGGCCGCGGCATTGCGGATCCGGGTGATGACCGCGCCATGCTCCTCGTGCGTCCCGTGCGAGAAGTTGAGGCGGAAGACGTCGGTGCCGGCGGCGATGAGCGCGTCGATGGCGCTCTCGGCGCTGCAGGCCGGACCGATGGTGGCGATGATCTTGGTGAGTCGGCCCATGACGGAAACCGGAGCGTCCTGCCTCGCAGCGGTGCCCTAGGTTAACATCGACATCTGGGTATGCTGCCGGACTGGTTCGAGACTGCACGCGCCGACGCGGAACGCCGCGGATTGGGCCACATCGTCCCCGTGCTCGAGGCCCTGCGGGCGTCGAGCGAGCGGCTCCGCCAGGCGCCGTGGGCCGAGCAGGCGGCGGCCCGCATCGCCCTGGGCGGGGCGGCGATTGCCCCGGCGACGTTCGTGCCTCCCCCACCCGAGGGCGCCGCGCGCCGGGTGCCGCCCGCGGCCCTGCCGACCATCGCGACGACCGCGGCCCGGCTGCGAGCGGGCGACCTGACGGCGACGGCGCTGGTCGAGGAGGCGCTCGACGGCATCGCCCGCGAGAACCCGCGGCTGAACGCCTTCATCACCGTCACCACCGATCTGGCCCGGGCCGACGCCGCGGCGGCCGACGCCGATCTCCGCACCGGCGTCGATCGGGGGCCGCTGCACGGCATCCCGATCAGCGTGAAGGACCTGATCGACGTCGCCGGCTATCCGACGACCGCGGCCTCGCGGGTGCGGCAGTTCGACGTCGCCGGCGCCGACGCGCCGGTCGTCGCGCGCCTGCGCGAGGCGGGCGCGGTGATCGTCGGCAAGACGAACCTGCACGAGTTCGCGCTCGGCCCGACCAGCGAGGACTCGGCCTACGGCCCGCCGCGGCATCCGCTCGATCCGATGCGCCTGCCCGGCGGCTCGAGCGGCGGATCGGCCGCCGCGGTCGCCACCGGCCTCGGCTTCGCCAGCGTCGGCACCGACACCGGCTGCTCCGTCCGGATCCCGGCCGCCCTGTGCGGCCTGGTCGGGCTGAAGCCGCGCTTCGGCGACGTGCCGACCGAGGGCGTCGTCGCCCTCAGCCGCAGCCTCGATCACGTCGGGCCCCTCGCGCGCAGCGTCGCCGATGCCCGCCTCCTCTACCTGGTGATGGCGGGCCGGCCGGCCCTCGACGACGCGTTGACGCCGGACCTGGCCTCGCTCAGCGCCGGTCTCGTCACCGCCGGCTTCGTCGAGCGCCTCGCCGAGGACGTGCGGGGCCCGTTCGAGGCGGCGCTGGATCGGCTGCGCGCCGGCGGCCTGGCGATCGCCGCCGCGCCGCTCGGCGTCCTCGACGACGCTGCCGCCGCCTACCTGCCGATGTGCCTGGCCGAGGCCGCCGCGCTGCACGCCGCGACGCTCGAGACGCAGGGGGCCGACTACACGCCGGCGGTCCGCGCCCGCCTCGAAGCCGGCCGCTACGTCGCCGCCGAGGACTACGCGCGCGCCACGCAGGCGCAGGCCGTCATGCGGCAGGCGGTCGATCGGGCCCTCGGCCGCGCCGACGTGCTGCTGCTGCCGACCTCGCCGGTGACCGCGCCGCTCTTCGGCACGACGACGATCCGCTTCGGCGACGTCGAGGAGTCGACACGCAACGCGCTGCTGCGCCTGTGCCAGCCGTTCAACCTCACCCGCCACCCGGCGATCACGCTGCCCGTGCCGACGCCGCCCGGCAGCCTGCCGGTCGGCCTGCAGCTGGTCGCCAGCGACACCGAGCGCCTCCTCGAGATCGCCCTCGCCGTCGAGGCCGCGCTGGCGTCATAAACGGTGGTGGTCCGTCCTTTCTTTCACGCCTGGGAACGCCGCATCCACGCCAACTCGGTGCGGGTCGTGCGTCCCTTCGACTGGGGCCTCGACTGGCTGCCGCGCGCCGGCCTGCCGCCGCTGGACGCTGGCGACGCCGGCGCTGACGCGCTCGACGATGACGCCATCGCCGCCGCGCTGGTCGCCGCCGGCGAGCGCGCCACCGCCGGGTCCGAGGCGTTCTTCGCGGTCGATCCGGCGCCGGCCTACGAGCTCGACGCCGCCAACGTGCTCCGCTTCGAGAGCGCCGTCACCACGCCGCACCCGGAGAACAACGTGGTGCAGGCGCGCTACTTCCGCGCCGAGAACCGCTCGCGGAAGGCGGGCGTCGTGCTGCTGCCGCAGTGGAACTCCGACGCCGGCGGCCACATCGGCCTGGCCCAGCTGCTGGCGCGCTTCGGCATGAGCGGGCTGCGCCTGAGCCTGCCCTACCACGACGTGCGCATGCCGCCGGAGCTGACGCGGGCCGACTACATCGTCAGCGCCAACGTCGGCCGCACGCTGGCGGTGTGCCGGCAGGCCGTGCTCGATGCGCGGCGCGCCGTGATGTGGATGGCGGCGCAGGGCTACGAGCGCGTCGGCATCCTCGGCACCAGCCTGGGCTCGTGCCTGTCGATGCTGACCGCCGCGCACGAGCCGCTGGTGCGCGCCGCCGCGCTCAACCACGTCTCGCCGTATTTCGCCGATGTGGTCTGGGACGGGCTCTCGACCGAGCACGTGCGCGAGGGGCTCGAGGGGCGGGTCGAGCTCGAGGCGCTGCGCCGCATGTGGCTGCCGATCAGCCCGCAGCCGTATCTCGAGCGGATGCGCGACACGCGGACGCTGCTCGTCTACGCCCGCTACGACCTCACGTTCCCGGTCCGGCTCTCCCGGCAGCTGATCGCCGACTTCGGCTCGCGGCGCCTGCCCCACCAGGCGTTCGTGCTGCCGTGCGGGCACTACAGCACCGGCGTCTCTCCGTTCAAGTGGGTGGACGGCTACGTGCTGACGAAATTCCTGCACGACTCGCTGGTCAAGGGCTACACGACGTAGATCACGCCGATGCCAACCGTCGCGACGCGGGTCGGCGTGCTGGCCGGCATCCTGGCCGGCTACGCGCTGCTGGCGATCCTGCACACGTACCCGCTGGTGCGTCACCTCGACACGCACCTGCCGGGCCAGGGCCTGGGTGACAACGCGTCGTTCCTGTGGAACGCGTGGTGGATGCGGGTGTCGCTGGCGTCCTCCCACGAGTTCTTCTGGAACCCGCTGATCGCGGCGCCCATCGGCGCCTCGCTGGCGCTCCACACGCACAGCGCGCTGTCCGCCTTCCTGGCCGCGACGGTGCTCGCCCCGCTGCCGCTGGTGCGCGCCCACAACCTCGTGCTGCTCGCCTCGTTGGCGCTGAACGGCCTGGCCGCCTGCTCGCTGGCCCACCTGGTCACGCGCGCCCGCGCGGCCTCGGTGCTGGCCGGCGCCCTGTTCGTCGTCGCGCCGACGATCGCGGCGCGGCTGATGGGCCACTACAACCTGGTCGTGGTCTGGCCCCTGGTGTTCGCCTGCGCCGCCTGCGTCGCCTGGTGGCACCGGCCGACTGTCGGCCGGGCCTGCGCGTTCGCCGCCGCGGCGGCGCTGGTGCCGTACGCCGACTACTACTACACCGTGTTCCTGGCCCTGTTCGTGGCCGTCTACGGCAGCCTGGAGCTGTGGGCCATCCGCGTCGACCTGCGTCCGCGGTCGGCCGGCCTCGCTGGTCGCGTCCTGTTGCCGCTCGGCGCGCTGCTGTTCGCCATCGGCGTGGCCATCGCGGTGGCGCCGACGTTCGAGGTGCCGCTCGGCTTCACGACGGTACGCGTGAGGAGCGCCGCCAACGTGCTGACCGCTGCCTGGGGTTTGACGATCGCCGGGCTGCTGGCTCGCTGGCGGCCGTGGCCGAGCGTGAGCTGGCGCCGGCGCCTGCCGACGGCAGCGGTACCGTCCCTGATCCTCGCCGGGCTTGTCTTCACCGTGCTCGTCTCGCCGCTGCTGATTGCCGCGTGGCGGCTGTACAGCCTCGGCGACTACGTCACGCAGACGTCGTCGCTCAAGAGCAGTCCGCGCGGCATCGACCTCGCCTCGCTGCTGCTCGGCCCGCCGTTCTCCGGTGTGGCTGGAGCCACCGTCCGGCACGCCTACGCAGGTCACCGGTCTCGACGTCATGGAGGCGTCGGGCTGGATCGGCATCGTGCCGCTGCTGCTGCTGGCGCTGGCGCTGACGCGGGCCCGGCATGTCGGCGAGGTCCGCCGGTGGTCGATCGTCGCCGGCGTGTTTCGGGATCTGGGCGCTCGGGCCCTACCTCACGGTCCTCGGCCACAACGTCGGCCTGCTCCTGCCCCAAGCCCTGGCCCACGTCGTCCCGATGCTCAACAACGCCCGCATCCCCGGCCGGGCGATGGCCATGGTGCACCTGGCGGTGGTCGTGGCGATCGCGGCGGCCCTGGCGGCGCGCTGGCCCCGGCTGTCGGCGTGGGGCCTGACCGGGCTCGGCGCCCTGGCGATCGCCGAGTCGGCGGCCGCCCCGCTGCCCTTGGTCGCGCTGGGGCCGCCGGGCGTCTACGCCGACATCGCCCGCCGCCCGCAGGAGGGCTCGGTGCTGACCATCCCGTTCGGGGTGCGCGACGGGTTCGGCGAGAAAGGCCGGCTGGAACACGACGCCCTGTACGGGCAGACGATCCACCAACGCGCGCTCATCGGTGGATTCCTGGCCCGGCTGTCGCCTCGCGTGTGGACCTGGTACGAGACGCGCGAGCCGTACCGCACCCTGCTCCACGCGTCGGCGCCCGGGGCGTCGGTGCCGCCGTCACCCGGTTGCGACGCCGTCATGGCCGGCCTCCGCGACGCCAACGTGCGCTTCGTCGTGCTCTATCCGGGCGATGTCGGCGTGGCGCTGCGGACGATGGTCGAGACGCAGCTGCCGCTGGTCCGAATCGGGGACGACGGCCGGCGCGTGCTCTTCGCGGTCGACCTCGCGCGGCCGTGCGCGTCGTGAAGACGCACACACCTCACCCTGCGCCGCGACGGCCGACGACGCGACTGGGCTACCGCCGCGCGCGGGCCGACGCCGCGACGCGCCCAGCGTCGCGACTAGCAGGCGGCCCGCTCCAGGCGCGGCCCGCGGCCGGCCGTGAGAGGCCGGCCGCCAACCCTAGATGTACTTGAAGAGGCCCTTCATCGCGTCGTAGATCGCGCCGGCCAGCGCGCGGACGATCGGCGAGACGTCGCGACGCTGGACGGCGTCGGCGACGGTCACGGGATCGGTCAGGAGGAGCCAGATCGTGGCGACGGCAAGCGTCGCCGCAAGGGCGCCGAAGACGCCGAACACGCTGAGGCCGAGTTTTGCGAGACGCACGGATAGCTCGCCAGAATCAGACGCACGAGTCGCCGGGAAGGTTCGGCACGGTTCGGTCGGCTCCCCGTGTCGCCTGGATTTTACCCCGTTCCCGGCGGCCCCGTCGTGACGACGCTCGAGGGCTCACTCGTCTGACAACGAACGCTCGACGACCGGCCCGAGACCCAGCGCGTCGGCCTGCAGGTGGGCGCGATCCCCGACCACGACCACGTGCAGATCGTCCGGGGCGGCGTAGCGGCGGGCGACGTCCGACACCTGGTCGGCGGTCACCCCGGAGACGTCCCGCACGAACCCGTCGAAGTAGTCGTCGGGCAGACCGTGCAGGGCGATCTGGGCCACGGCGCGGGTCACCTGTTCGGCGGTCTCGAAGCTCCGCGGGTAGCTGCGGGTCAAGGCCGCCTGCGCGCGCGCAATCTCGGCGTCGGTGGCGGGACGGTCGCCGCCGATGCCGCGGATCTCGGTGAGGATGTCGGCGATGGCCTCGGTCGTCGCCGACGCCTGCACGCTCGTCAGCACGGCGAACGGCCCCGGCTCGCGGCGATAGTCGAACGTCGAGCGGACCCCGTAGGTGAAGCCCTTCTCCTCGCGCAGCTTGGAGTTGATGCGGCTGACGAAGGTGCCGCCGAGGATGGTGTTCATCACCGCCAGCGCCGCGTAGTCGGGCGTCGATCGCGCCGCCCCGACCCGCCCGACGCGCAGCTCCGACTGCGCCGCGTCGGCCCGGTGCACCAGCGACAGCGACGGGCCGCGCGGCAGGGCGGCCCGGCGCGCCTCGACCGGCGCCGGCCGCGGCGCCCGCGTGCGCAGCGGCCACGACGCGTCGACCCACCGGACCACGTCCTCGTGCACGACGTCGCCGACGGCCATGATCGTCGGCGTCGTCGCCATCAGCACGTCGTCGTGGAAGCGCCGCACGTCGTCGAGCGTCGTCACGCGCAGCGACGACTCGACGCCCACCGGCGAGTGCCCATAGGGGTGGGTGCCATAGAGCTGCTGGCTGAAGACGCGCTCGGCCACCGCCGCCGGCACGTCACGCATCTGGACGAGCCGGCTGACGCGGTTGTCGCGCACGCGCGCGAAGTCGGCCGGATCGAAGCGCGGATGGCAGGCGACGTCGGCGAGCAGCGCCGTCGCCCGGGCGCCGTTGCGCGAGAGCGTGACCAGGCCGATGGCGGCGGCGTCGGGCCCGACTTCGCCTTCGAGGTGCGAGCCGAGCCGGGCCAGGGCGTCGTGCAGCGCCAGGCCGTCGAGCGACTGGGTGCCCTCGTCGAGCAGATCCGCCGTCAGCGACGTCAGGCCGAACCGGTCGAGCGGGTCGCCGGCGCTGCCGATCGGATAGAGCACGCTGAGGCAGACCACCGGCAGGCCGCGGTGCTCGACCGTCCAGACACGCGATCCGTCGGCGCGGGTGTGCTTGGCGATCGGCGGGAAGTGGATGCCGCGCGAGTCGCCGACGGCCGGCAGGCGGCGCGGCGCGCTCACGACGCCACCGCCGTGACCGAGCCGGCGAGCGCCTGATCGCCGGCGCCGTTCGGCACCACCGACAAGGCGACCCGCGGCGTGCCGGCGAGGCGGCGCGCCGCGTCGCGCACGTCGGCGACCGTCAGCCGCGTGTAGCGCGCCAGGTCGGCGTCGAACGAGCCGGGGTTGCCGCGATAGACGTTGTAGGCGTTCAGCTGATCCGACTTGCCGCTGAAGCCGCCGACCGTCTGCAGGCGGTAGACGAAATTGGCCTCGGCCTGCGCCAGCGCACGTTCGAGCTCGGCGTCGGTCGGTCCCTGGGCGGCGAGCTCGCCGATGGCGGCCTCGATGACGCCGTCGATCTCGGCCAGCGTCCGGCTCGGCGCGGCGGTCGCCGCCAGCTGGAAGAAGCCCTCGAGCTCGCGCGACTGCTGCCCGCCCGACACGTCGAGCGCCAGCCGCCGCTCGTGGACGAGCGTGCGATAGAGCCGCGACGTCTTGCCGCCGGCGAGGACGTCGGCGGCGACGTCGAGGGCGGCGTCGCCCTCCTCGAAGAGCGCCGGGGTCCGCCACGCCAGGTAGAGGCGCGGCCGGTCGACGCGGTCCTCGAGCAGGATGCGCGTCTGCCCGGTCAGGCCGCCGGCCGGCACGCTGACGCGGGGCACCGGAGGACCGGTCGGCAGGTCGCCGAAGTAGCGCTCGACGAGCGCCAGCGCCGCCGCCGGATCGATGTCGCCGGCCAGCGCGATCGACGCGTTGCCGGGGTGGTAGTGCCGCGCGAAGAAGTCGCGGACGTCGTCGAGCGTGGCCTGGCGCAGGTCGGGCGTGTAGCCGATGGTCGGCCAGTGATACGGATGGTCGGACGGGTAGAGCGCCGTCGTCATGGCGATGCCGGCCAGCCCGTAGGGCCGGTTCTCGTAGTTCTGCCGGCGCTCGTTGATCACGACCTCGCGCTGCGTCGTGAACTTCTTCTCCGTCAGCGCCGGCAGCAGGAAGCCCATGCGGTCCGACTCGAGGAACAGCGCGAGCTCGAGGGCGCCGGTCGGCACCACTTCCCAGTAGTTGGTGCGATCGGCGTTGGTCGAGCCGTTGACCGCGGCGCCGGCATCCTGCAGCGGCGGGAAGTAGCCGTGATCGTGGTTGGCCGAGCCCTCGAACATCAGGTGCTCGAACAGGTGGGCGAACCCGGTCAGCCCGGGGCGCTCGTCCTTCGAGCCGACGTGGTACCACACGTTGACCGCCACGATCGGCAGGGTGTGATCTTCGTGCAGGATGACGTCGAGACCGTTGGCGAGCGTCGTCTTGGTGTAAGCGATGTCCATCAGCGGCACCGGGGTCAGCGGAATCGTGCGCGCGTAGCTGGCGATCGAGATGCGGGCCGCCACGCGTTCGGCGGCGGCGACCAGCGCCAGCGCCGGCGCGCGAGTCCGGCTCGCCGATGACGATCGGCACGCCGTTGTCGCCACCCGACGCGCACCGGCTCGTAGAGCGGCACGCGGCCGAGGAACGGCACGCCGAGCTCGGTGGCCAGCCCCTCGCCGCCGCCGCGCCCGAACAGATCGGCTTCGCGGCCGCAGCCGGGGCACACGAAGTGGCTCATGTTCTCGATCAGGCCGAGCACCGGCGCGTTCAGTTTCTCGTACATCTTGATGGCGCGCCGGGTGTCGGCCAGCGACACCCGCTGCGGCGTGGTGACGACCACCGCGCCCGCGACCGGGACCGACTGGCTCAGGCTCAGCGCCACGTCGCCGGTGCCCGGCGGCATGTCGACGATCAGGTAGTCGAGCTCGGGCCAGCGCACGTCGCGGAAGAACTGGTTGACGACGCCGTGCAGCATCGGGCCGCGCCAGATGACCGGCGCGTCGTCGTTGGTCAGGAAGCCCATCGACACCGCCGAGATGCCGTACTTCTCGGCCGGCGTGATCTTCTCGCCGTCGTGCATCAATTGCGTTCGGACGCCGAGCATGATCGGGACGTTCGGGCCGTAGATGTCGCCGTCGATGATGCCGACGCGGCTGCCGAGCCTGGCCAGCGCGATGGCCAGGTTCACCGCGACGGTGGTCTTGCCGACGCCGCCCTTGCCGGCGCCGACGGCGATGATGTTGCGGACGCCCGGGATCGGCGCGCGCCCGCCGTCGGGCAGGGCCGCCGACCGCACGCTGGCGGTCATCTCGACCTCGACGCCGGTGACGCCGGCGACGCCGCGGATCGCCGCGGCGGCCTGATCGCGCAGCTGATCCTTGACCGGACAGGCCGGCGTGGTCAGCTCGATGGTCACGGACACCGCGCCGCCGTTGATCGCGACGCGCTTCACGAAGCCGAGGCTGACGATGTCCTTGTGCAGATCGGGATCGTTGACGACGCGCAAGGCGTCGAGGACGGCGGCCTCCGTCACCGGAGACGAACGGGAAAACATCCGGGCATTGTACCGTGGCGGACGCGCTTGGCGAGCGCCCGCCCCGGCCGCGGCCGAGCCGTCACACGCGTTCGGACGGCCACACCTGCTTCTCGGCGACTTCGCCGATGTAGGGCAGCTTGAACCGCTCGCCCTGGAACGCCTTGACCATGCAGAAGAGCCACACGCCGAGGAAGCCGAGGGCGAGGACGGCCCAGCCCAGCGTGCCGAAGATGCCGGCGATCAGGCCCACGAATGGCAGCCGCCACAGCACCATGAACACGATGGTGTAGGTGATGTAGATGACGATGGCCGCCACCGACACCAGCATCGACTGCATGGCGTGGAACTTGACGAAGCGGCTCTCGGTCTCCATGGCGAAGAAGATGGCGCCGCTCAGCAGGCCGAAGAAGTAGCTCAGCGCCGCGGCGATGTTGGCGTCGAGCCCGGTGCTCGACCGTTCAGTCGTGCTCATGGATCACCTCGGAGACAGGGTCGTGGGGCCGGGGAGCCGCCAGCAGCAGCCAGAGCGCGTAGACGCCGTGCGCCGTACCGAACGGAGGCACGAACAGGTTGGCGAAGGCCAGGCCGAGCGCCCCGCCGCGGGCCCAGCGCCCGCCGCGCTGCAGGCTGCGGGCGACGGCGGCCGACGCGGCCGCATAGCCGAGCGCGCCCAGGCCGATGATCAGCCCGAGCCAGCCGGCCAGCATCGACGCCGCCGGGGCGCCCGAGGAGGCGCCGATCGCGAACGCCGCCGCGGCCAGCGGCAGCATGGCGACGCCGGCCACGCCCGCGGCCCAGGCCGACGCCAGGGACAGGAACGCGAGCCAGGAGGCGCGCCCCGGTTCAATCACGAGCGTGGCTCGTCACGTGAGCGTGACGTGCAGGGTGACGGCGGTCGGCACCACGTGGCGGCCGCCGAGGCGGACCAGCAGGCGATCGCCGTCGCCGACGCCGCGCGGCAGGGCGATGGTGATGTCTCGCGTCTCTTCGGTGTGGCCGACGCCGCCACACGGGGCGCACGGCTCGTCCCAGGCTTCACCGCGACCGCCACAGCGCTCGCACGTCCGGCGGATCGGCAGGTGGACCGAGACGTCTCCGCCGCGCTGGGCGCTCCGACGCCCGATCCCGACCGGGATCTCGAGCGCCGGGCCGGCGTCGGCGCCGACGAACGCGTGGCGCATGCGCTCGACGGCGACGGCCAGGGCGGGAAAGTCGATGCCGGCCTCGTCGGCGAAACAGGCGCGCCCCGGGTCGGCCGGGTGAGCCGCGAGACGATCGACGCGAGGCAAGGGGGACGAGGGCATGAGCCGCGTCTGGGACTGCTAACGATAGGGAGCGCCCAGGAACCTTGTCAAGGCGCGCCGCTGGGCGGCGCCGGCGTCTGGTGCGTCGGCACGGACGAGCCGATGATCCGATCGATCATGACCAAGGAATGTCCGATGTGCGGCGAAGTGATGCGGATGCGCCTGGCCGAGCGCGTGGACAAGATCCCGGGCACGCAGCAGATCGTCAAGCGCGAGTACAGGGAATGGATCTGTCCGGAGTGTGACTACTTCGAAGACGTCAATCCGGAAGAATTGGCCGAAGCGCAGGGGTGAGCGCCCGTTCGCGGCTACGCGCCGGCGGCTACTCGTCGCCGTCCTCGTCGTTCATGCCGTCGGGCTCGCCGAAATGGATGACCTGGCCGGCGCGGTGCCCTGCGAACACGCAGTGAGGCCCTTTGGCATCGAGCGAAACCAGCGTCACGTCCCAGAGGCGCGAGCGGTAGGCCACCGCGACGCACCCGCACGGCAGGCCTTCGAGTGCTTCGAACTCGAAGGTCGCGGGGCGCGACCGCTTTGCCGGCGTCGTGTTGGTGGTGGCTCGCATCATGACCCTTGGCTCCTTGCTCTCGGAACGCTGCAAAACTGTCTCCACAGGCTCGTAACAGCTGTTCCTCGAGACCCGATCCGCTGGCTCCCGTCCCCTGCCTGGTTTGACACCAGGACCACCCCATCGGTCCTGGCTCCCCTACCTAATCGGCGACAGGGGGCCGGACGTTGAGGCTTGCCACGATCAACGCCCGCCGAAGCGTGAACGCACGCTCCACTACGTGGTCTTACGGATGGATCAGGCATCCAGTTGCACGGATCGCCGGCCCGAGGGCCCGGATCGCGCCGAGGTAGGCCTGGAGCTGCCGTTCGTGCTCCGGCCGGGGCGGGCCGGTCTTGACCTCGACGACGACGAGCGCCCCGTCCGGACGCCGGATCAGGCAGTCGATGGTGCCGCGGAGCACCTGTCCGTCCTGCGCGAGGGACACCGGCACCTCGAACGCGGCCGTGCCGCCGGTGAACAGGTCGCGGACGTCCTGGCGCGACACGAGCCGGTGGTGCAGGGCGACAGCCCGCGCCATCGCCGCGTCCAGTTCCGGGACCTGCGCCCGCTCCTCGTCGGTGACCAGGGCGTCGACCGTCGCCAGCGCGACGGCCTCGTCGGCGGCCGCGCCGGGCGGCAGGCGCGCCAGCAGCCGGTGGACGAGACGCCCGACCAGGCGCCCGCCGGCCGGCTCGTCGCTCGTCCCCCGCCGCCACGGTCACCTGCCCCGGCGACCGGTGTCCACGCCCAAGGCGGTGACCGCCGCCCGTGGCACCGCCGGCTCGAGTCGCCTGGTCGGGACGGGTCGGGCGTCCGCCGTCGGGCGTGGCCGGCGTCGCGCCCGAGTCGGCGTCCAGCGCGGCCGACACCGCCGCGCCCGGCGAGGACGCTGTCTCCGGTGGCGGCCGACGCGCCACGCGCAGGACATGTGACGTGCCGACCGCCCGGTCCAGGCGAGCGCGTCGCCGTCCGCGGCGGGCAGCACGGTGCCGACCAGCTGCTGCAGGGACGGCGGCAGCGACTGCCCGAGGCTGTGCGGGCCCATCTTCACCGCGCCGTCCTTGGCCGCGGCCGACAGGTACAGCCGATCGCGGGCGCGCGTCAGCGCGACGTAGAGCAGGCGCTTGGTCTCCTCGCGCTCGAGCTCCGGCTCGAGCGTGTCCTGCTCCGACAGGAAGTTCTCGATCGACACCGACGCCGAGCCGCCCTCGTCGTCGTCACCCGACAGGTGGACGCGCACCGGCGAGCGCCGCCGATTGACGCCGCGGCCGATGTTGACGACGAACACGATCGGGAACTCGAGTCCCTTCGAGGCGTGCACGGTCATCAGGTTGACCGCGTGCACCGCCTCGCGCACGGCGTTGGCCTCGTCGCCGGTCGCCAGCCGATCGATGTGATCGGCGAGGCGAGCCATCGTCGCGTAGCCGCGGTTGCTGACCCGCCGGGCCAGGCCGCGCAGCTTCTTGACGTTCTCCCGCGCCTGCTCGAGCCGCGGCCCGGCCAGGACGTCGCCGTAGCCCGACGCGGCCAGCGCGTGATCGAGGACGTCGGCCGGCGGCACGCGATCGACGAGCGCCAGCCAGTCGGCCAGCCAGGCGCGGGCCTGCGTGAGCCGGGCGGCGTCGGCCGGATCGATGGCGGCGACGGCCTCGGGTGCGCGCCGGCGCGGTGAAGGCGGCCGCCAGCGTACGGCGCGAGCCGGGCGAGCGCGTGATCCGAGAGCGCGACCAGCCGTGAGCGGGCGAAGGCCGCGGCGCGCAGATCCGACGCCGGCGCGGCGAGGAACCGGATCAGCGCGACCAGATCCTTGATCTCGTCGGCATCGAAGAAGCCGAGCCCCTTGTAGACGTAGGCCGGGATGCCGCGCGCCTCGAGCGCCCGCTCGAACTCGCGGTGCGCGTCGCGCGACCGGAACAGGATCGCGATGTCGCCGGGCGCGGCCGGGCGCGGCAGGCCGGTGCCGCGGTCGCGGACGGTACCGGCCGCCAGCAGCCGCGCGATCTCGCCGGCCACGGCCTGCGCGGTGGCGTCGCTGTCCTCGGCCACGATCAGGCCGAGCGGCGGCTCGTCGCCGCCGCCGGGCGCGGCCCCCGCCTCGAGCGGGAAGTGATCGGATTCGCCGTAGCGGAACGCGTCGGATCGCCCCGGGCCGGCGCCGGCGATCTCGGCGCAGACGTCGTTGACGAACGCCAGCAGCGCCGGCCGGGCCCGGAAGCTGCGCGAGATCGCCCGCCGGCCGCCGCCGTCCGGCCGCAGGCCGCGGATCGCCGACGCCGCTTCGTCGAGCAGCGTCACGTCGGCGTCGCGGAAGCGGTAGATCGACTGCTTCCGGTCGCCGACGATGAAGAGCGTCGGCAGCACCGGCGCCTCGTGCACCAGGCCGAAGCCCTCGCCCCACGAGCGCACCAGCAGGTCGACCAGCCGCCACTGCAGCCGGCTCGTGTCCTGGAACTCGTCGACCAGCACGTGGTGATAGCGCGACTCGAGGCGGTAGCGGCTCTGCGAGAACTCGTCCATCTGCTGCAGCAGGTCGACGGCCCGCTCGAGCAGCTCGGGGAAGTCGACGACGTCGTGCTCGGCCAGCGTGCGGCGGTGCTCCTCGCGCGTCACCGCGAAGACCCGGTCGACGCCGCGCGCCAGCAGCACGTTGAGGTCGCGGGCCCAGCCCTGCAGCGCGGCGTGCACCGCCGGCGCCGCCGCCTTGAGCGCCTCGTGATGCCGCTTGAAGCCGGCCTCGGACGCCGCCTGCTCCTTCTTGTAGCCGCCCGGCATGCGCTGGCGCGGCTTGAACGGCCTGGTCTGCGTCAGGAAGTAGAACTGCAGCGTCTCGACCAGCGCCGCCAGCGTCGCCGGATCCGTCGACCTCGCCGCGCGCGATCTCGCGCAGGTCGGCGGCGATCAGGGCGAACCGCGGATGGCCGGCCGGGCCTTCGGCGAGGAACGCCGGCAGGCCACCCGGCAGCTCCTGCAGCGCCCGCTGGAAGCGCGCGATGGCGCGCGCGCCGTCAGGGCCTCCAGGTTGGCGGCGGGTTCGCGGCCGATGTAGCGGTTCAGCCCCGAGCGCGCCACCAGGCGCCGATCGACCAGGTGCGCGAGGGCGACGCGCAACCGCGGCGGCGTGATCCGCGTCAGCACCAGCGCCATCGCCGGATCCGCCTTGGCGATGGCGCGGCACCGGGCCAGGGCGCGATCGATGGCGTCTTCGGCCAGCCGCGCCGACTCGGTCTCGTCGGCGACGGTGAAGCCGGGCGCCAGGCCCGCCTCGAGCGGGAACTCGCGCAGCAGCGCGTAGCAGAACGCGTCGATGGTGCTGATGGCGATGTCGCCGACGCGATCGCGCAGGGCCAGCCAGCGCGTGCGGCCGTCGTCGCTCTCGGCGGCGGCCTGCCGCAGTTTGTCGATGATCCGCTCGCGCATCTCGGCCGCGGCCTTGCGCGTGAAGGTGATCGCCAGGATGTTGGCCGGGTCGACGCCGACCGAGAGCAGGTTGACGTAGCGCTGGACCAGCACCGTCGTCTTGCCCGTCCCCGCCGACGCCTCGAGCACCACGTTGTGCCGCGGATCGACGGCGTAGACGCGGGCGGCCTGGTCGGCCGCGAACGGGCCGGCTGGGACCGGCGGTGGCGCCGGCGGCGCCGGCGGCGGCTCGTCGTCGAAATCGAAGAGGCCGGGCTGCGGTCTATTCGTCACCGACGTAGTCCTTGCGGCACACCGCGGCGAAGCCGCAGAAGGTGCAGGTGAAGAGGTCGTCAGGGGCGACCGGGAAGACGCCGCGCTCGACCGCGTCGGCCACCGCGAGCGCATCGGCTCCGGCCTGGGCCAGGACCTCGGTGCGCGTCTCGGGCGTGACCACCGCGGCGAACAGATCGTCGCCGCGGCCGAAGGCGAGGTAGCCGGCGTCGGCGACGGTCCAGAGGCGTCCGAGATGGCCGCGCAGGTGGCTCTCGGCCAGGGCGCCGTAGATCTTCACCTGCAGCAGCTCGCGGGCGTTGCTCGCCTTGCCGGTCTTGTAGTCGATCAGCCGCAGCGTGCCGTCGCCCAGCAGGTCGATGCGATCGGCGGTGCCGCGCAGCCGGATCGGCCGGCGCCTCGGGCCCCAGCACGTACTCGCCGTCGAGCTGCACTTCCAGCTCGCGGGCCACCAGCGGCTGCCCCCGCGCCGCCTCGAAGCGGAACGCCCGCTCGCCCAGCCCGGCGGCGACCGCCGATCCGAGGAGCACCGCGCGTTCGATGGCGCGCTCCGACGGCGGAATGGTGTCCAGCAGGCGATCGACGACGGCGGCGAACAGCGTCCGCGCCGCCGGCAGTGCCGTGGCGTCGATGGCGCCGTGACCGGCCGCCGCCCATGCGTCGAAGAACGTCTGGAAGACGGCGTGCACCAGCGTGCCGCGGGCCCGCGCCGACAGCCCCGTCTCGTCGGCGACCTCCTCCTCGAGGCGCAGCACGTCGCGCGCGAAGTACTTGAACGGGCACTGGCGATAGCGGTCGAGCGCGGTCACGGCGTAGGCGATGGCCGGCCGCGGCCCGACGTCGGCCGGGCCGGCCGGCGCCGCCGCCAGCGGCCACCGGGCCGGCGGACCGGCCTGGGGCGCGGTGTCGCTCGGCAGCGGCGAGACGGCGAGCGCGAACGGCCCGGTCGTCACGGCGACCGCAGGCGCCGTCGTCAACGTCAGCGTCTCGAGGTCCTCGAGGTAGGCGGACGGGCGCACGATCGCGTCGTCCTCGAGCGTGAACGACGAGAGCGCGAGGCCGCGTCGCGGCAGGTGCAGCAGGTCGTCGAACATCGCCCGCGCCGCGGTGCGGCGATCGGCGTCGTTCGGCCAGCCGAGGTCCTTGAGCAGGCTCGAGGGCAGGAACACGTTGCGGCCCGACGCGGTCGGCCACTCCCCTTCGATCAACCCGGCCAGCGTGACGTCGGCGAACCGGCCGAACGCCGCCGCCGCCGCGTCGACGACGTGGACCAGGCCGGGCCCGACGCGCGGGCTGAACGTCTGCGCCTCCACCAGCCGGCGCAGCAGCGGCGCCAGCTCGTCGATCGCCATCGACGGATCGCCGAAGCGCAGGTAGGCCTCGCGCGCCCGCTGCAGCAGGCCGCGGATGGCGCCGCGGGCGCGCAGGTGGCGCTCGCGCGACCGCCCCGCGATCGGCGGACGCTCGGCGGCGTCGAGCACCGCGGCGAGGGTTTCGAGCTGGGCCGACGCCGGGCGCGCCTCGACCAGCGGCGCCAGCGCCTCGGCGGCGCGCAGCAGGGCCGCGACGGCGGTCAGGGCCCGGTGCCGGCGCGGGCGCGCGCGTCCCCGCCCGATCTCGTCGCGCCAGCGCGCCGCCAGATCGATCAGCCGCTCGCGCCCGCCGACGAACATCGCGTCGGCCAGCTCGCGATCGGCGGCGGCGACGGCGTCCGGCGTCAGCGGCCGCCTGTCGGCGTCGGCGTCATCATCCGCCTCCGTCACCGCTCGGCGTCGAACCGCAGCAGCGGCGTCGAGAGCAGCGCCAGGCCGGCGGCGCGCGAGACGTCGGAGGCCGCGAAGGTCAGCACGACGTCGACCGCGGCCGCCCACGGTTCCGCGGCGAGCGGCAGCGCGTCGACGGCCTGCCAGGAGATGTCGTGCGCCCCGAGCACCTGGCGCGCCAGGTAGAGATAGGGCAGCGGACGCTGGTGCACCAGCGCGATCGCGCCGTCGGCCGGGCCCGGCGGCGTCGCGGCGCGGACGCGCCGGGCGAACGCGTCGACTTCGTCCTCGCGGTCGCGGCTGACGAGGACGACGTCCTCGCGCCCGGGCCCGCCCGTCGCCAGCACCGGCGCCGGCGGCGCCTCGACCGGTGAAGGCCACCACCTCGACGTCGGGCAGCGTGTCGAGGAGCCGCGTCAGGTAGCCGGTCCCGAGCATGGCTTCGGTGGCGACGACGGTCAGCGATTCGAGACCGGCGAGGCGCGTCAGCAGGTCGTAGTCGGCCGGCCACAGCCCGTCCGGCGCGGCGGCGAGATCGGGCACCGCGACGACGACGCTGGCCAGCGGCGCCGATCCGGCCTCGAGCGCGAGGAGCCGGCCGCGCACGCCATGCTCGTCGACCAGGCCGGCGGCGGCGAGCGCGACGCCGTAGGCGCGGAAGGCGGCGGCGAGAAAGCGCGTCTCCTCGAGCAGGCGGGCGGCGCCGCGATCGAAGGAGGCCCCGCTCTCGAGCGCGGTGCCGACCAGGCGCTCGAAGTCGTCGACGGTGCGGCGGTTGCGATGCAGCGCGTCGTAGAGCTCGAGCATCGCCGCGACCAGCGCCGGCCGCAGCGCGAACGGTGGCGCCGGCCCGGCCGCGGCCACCGCGCGCGACACCGCGCCGGCGAGCACCTCGCGCGCGATGGGATCGATCCGCGGCACCGCGCCGAGGCCGTCGCCGAGAAGGCCGTAGAGGCCGGCTCGCGTCACGATGTGCGGCAGCGCGATCGCCAGCGGCGCCGGCTCGCCGGCGCGGACCGGCCAGTCTTGCGCGCCGAGCGCGTCACGGTCGGCGTCGCCCGGCACCCAGCGCGCGACGAGGCACAGATCCTCGAGCGTGTGCCGCAGGACGTCGGCGGCGGCCGTGCTCGGCACGATCACCGCGGTGCGGCGCGCCTGGAAGGGCGAGGCGCCGACCGCGGTCAGCGCGATCGCCTGCTGCAGGCGCGCGAGATCGGGCACGCGCACCAGGCGGGTGCGGCGCGGGGTGATCGGCGCCGGCGCGGGCGCGTCTCCGCTCACGGCTGGCCGGGGGCCCGCAGCAGCGCGGTGGCGTCACGGGTGGCGCGCTCGGCCATCTGGATCGCCCCCGCCGCGGCGGCCGACGCCTCCCACGCCACCGCGAGGTTCTGCGTCTCGATGGCCCGGGCGCGGCTGCGGCTGGCGGTCTCGGCCAGCCCGATCGCCCCGATCATCGCGGCGTGCGCCGCCCGCGCCTCGACCGGGACGTCGAGGGTCTTGAGCAGCGGGGCGAGGCGCGACAGCGCCAGGTTGAAGGCGGTGAGCCGATCGACGGGCGGCCCCGACAGCGTGCGGATGGCCTCGAGCGTCCGGCGATGCTCGGTGAACAGCGCCAGCCACGGCGCGACCTCGCGACGATAGCGGCGCAGGCCCGGCGCCCGGCTCGCCCACTGATCGCGGGCGAGCTGCAGCCGCCGCGCGGCGTCGAGCCGGGCGTCGACCAGCGCGAGCAAGCCCTGGATCGCCTCGGGCCGGGCCCGGCCCAGCGCAGCATCGCGGTCGACGACGCGCGCGCGGACGCGCAGCAGCCGGCCGATGTCGTGCCCGACACCGGGGCGGTCGAGCGCGCGCTGCGTCGACTGCGACAGCGCGGCGTACCGTCCGTCGATGCGGCCCTCCGTCTCGATGACGCGATCGACCCGGGCGCGCACCTCGGCGACCCAGGGTGCGGCCGGCGCCGCGGCCAGGGCGGTCCGCGCCTCGCTCGCCAGCTGGGTCCGTTCGGCGCCGGGCGCGGCCAGCAGCGACAGCCGCAGCGCCTGCTCGATCGTGTCCCGCAGCGTCGGCGGCGGCAGCGGCACCTCGGGCGTCGGCGGCAGGACGTTGGCGACGAAGGCGACGTCGAAGTTCGTCTGGCCGGCGGCGGCGCGCAGGCCGGCGATGACCTCGTCGAGCAGGGTGAGCGTCTGCCGCACTTCCTCGGCGCGGTAGCCGTAGTGGTCGCGCGGCCAGTCGGCGAGCTGCCGGCGGGCCCGCTCGGCGAGCGCCAGCTGCGCGGCCCGGCCGGGCGTGATCGCCACGTCGCTCAACGTGCGGGCCACCACCGCGCTCATCGCCGCGAAGTCCGTCTCGCCGCGCGTCGCGGCGTAGTGCGCGGCGCGCACCGCCCTCGGTATAGCGGTCGGTCCGCGTCCAGTCGACCTGCGCCTCCGGCACCGTGGTCATCGTCAGGCGATCGCCCAAACCGATCGTGACGACGACGCGATCGCCCGTCCGGGCGAACTCGCCGATCGTCGCGACCGACGATCCGTCGCGCAAGAACAGGCGATACGTGGCCGGCGGCGCGGCAGCCACCGTGGGCCCGTCCGACGCCGCCGCGATCGTGGCGGGCACGGTGATCGCCACCGCCACGACGGCGGCGCCGAGGCCTCCGGCGAGGCCGGCGAAACGCGATTGTGGAAAACGTGTGGACAACTGGTGGAACACCTGTGCAGACGTCGCGGATGCGAAGAAAAGATCGCCGCCAGCGTCAACCGATCGGCCGGTTCCGCCGCTGTGGACGAACTTCGATCCTTTGTTCGCTTGATCGCCGCTGTGCGATCGCTAGAATACCGCTTCGCCAACACCGGGGTTCCACCTCCTTGACAACCACCGCCCAACGCTCGATCCAACGCATCCACGGACGCGACTATCGTGTCGAAGTCACCCAAGTCACCATCGAGCGCTGGCGGGCTCACGTGCTCAACGCCCACGGCGGGCCGACCGCCCTCATGCCGTTCTACGCCACCACCGCCGACCTGGCCGTGACACGGCTGACCGACTGGCTGGCGCTGGCGCACAGGCAGGCCGAGAAGCCGGCTGGCAGCCCTGCCAGCGGCGCCGCCGTTCCATGACCCCGGCCCCGGGGCGTCGGAGGTTTCTCCTCCTCTCTACAGGACTCGCGGGCGCGCTCGCTCTGACCGCAGCCCCGGCCCCGGTCGCCGCCCAGACGCTGCCGCGCGTCCGGCTGGTCGCGACCGGCGGCACCATCGCCAACCGGGCCGGCGCGCGGCTGAGCCCGGCCGAGCTCGTCCGCCTGGCGCCGTCGCTCGAGCGGCACGCTCGGATCGACGTCGAGGCCTTCGCCAACGTCGCCAGCGGACAGCTGACGCTGGACCAGTGGCTGCAGCTCTCCCGGCGCCTCTCGGCCATCCTCGGCGAGGACGCCGACTGCGCCGGCATCGTGGTCACGTCCGGCACCGATACGCTCGAGGAGCTCGCCTACTTCCTGCACCTCACGGTGCGCAGCGACAAGCCGGTGGTGGTGGTCGGCTCGATGCGGCCGCCCGACGCCGTGGTCTTCGACGGCGCTGCCAACCTGGTGGCGGCCGTCCGCGTCGCCGCCGCGGTCGAGTCGCGCGGACGCGGCACGCTGGTGGTGATGAACGAGGAGATCCACGGCGCCCGCGACGTCACCAAGACCGACGTGCAGCGCCTGGACGCGTTCCAGTCGCGCGGCGGCCGCGCTCGGCGCCGTCGACGCCGACCGCGTCGCCTACGCCCGCCGCGGCGAGAAGCGCGGCGGTGCCCAGTCCGAGTTCGACCTCCAGACGGTGACCGAGCTGCCGCGCGTCGACGTCCTGCTGACCTATCAGGGCGCGCCGGGCGACCTGATCCGCGCCGCGGTCGACAACGGCGCCGACCGGCATCGTGCTGGCGACCGCCGCCGGCGGCACCAGCGGCACGCAGCTCGACGCCGTGCGCTACGCGCTCGGCCGGCGGGTGGTCCTCGTCACGGCGACGCGGACCGGCGCCGGCCGCGTCGTCGCCGGCGGCGAGCCCGGGCGGGTGATGGCCGTGTCCGGCACGCTCGCCGCCGACGATCTCACGCCGATCAAGGCGCGCATCGTGCTGATGCTCGCGCTGGCTCGCCACGCCGATCCGCGCGACATCCAGCGGATGCTCCGCGAGTACTGATGGCCGGCGAGCGCGCCGCACGCGCGCCCGCAGTGACGAGCCCCCGACACGACTCCGGAGTCGTCGCTCACGTCAGCCGCACGACCGGAGTCGTCGCTCACGGCAGTCGCGCGAGGCGATCCAGCACCTGCAGCAGCGCGCGGCCATTGTGGTACCCGCCCTTCCACGCCGTGGCCTTGTTGCCGCGGCTCGGCGTGCCGTCCGGGGCGATCGACTCGAACCACTCGCCGCTGGTCCAGTCGGTCTGCGCGGTGTCGATGAAGCGCCAGGTCTTCTCGAAGATGTCGAGGTAGGCGGGATCCCTGGTCTGGCGATACATCTCGAGCGCCGCCACGATCACCTCCGACTGCACCCACCACACCTTCTGCCGCCGGTCGGCCGGCTGGCCCTTGGGCCCGCTGTCGTAGAAGCCGCCCTTGGCGTCGTCCCAGCCGTGCTGGCGCGAGTAGGCGAAGACGTGGCGGAAGAGATCCGTGTAGGGGGCGACCGGCTGATTGAGCGCGTCGAGCGCGTCGGACACCAGCCAGATGTTCTCGATGTCGTGGCCGTAGGAGACGCGCGCCGCGGCGGCATCGAGGATCGGGGTCCAGTCGGCCTGGTGCCGGTCGGTGTGCGCGGTCCAGCCGACGCGCACCACCGCGTGCGTCTCGATCCCGACCAGCTCGATGAGGCGTTCGCGGACCACCGGATCGGCGCTGGCGCGCAGCAGCGTCGCGAACGCCTCGAGCAGGTGCAGGTGCGTGTTCATCAGCTTGACGTCCGGCGGCGGCGCCGAGCGGCGACGTGTCTCCCGCCGGAGGCGCGCTCCAATCGGCGGCGAAGTACTCGCGGTAGCCGCCATGCACGGCGTCATGCGCCTTCGCGTCGATCAGGCGGAACGCCTGCAGCGCGAACGCCAGCGCCTCCTTGTCGCCGGTGGCCATCGCGTACTCGCTGATCGCGTAGACGGCGAAGGCCTGGCCGTAGAGGTGCTTCTGCGGCCGCATCACCTGCTTGCCGGTGACGTCGACCTGCCAGTAGAAGCCGCCGTGCGCCTTGTCCCACATGACGTCGCGCAGGAAGCGGAAGCCGTGATCGGCGGCGCCTCGCAGGCCGGGCGTCGCGTAGCGGCTGCGGAGCAGCGCCGACGCGAGCCAGAGCTGCCGGCTCTGGGTGACGATCATCTTCACGCCGCCGGGGAGCGGCTCGCCCTTGGGGCCGTAGTGGACGGTGTAGCCGCCGTTGGTGGTGTCGACGCAGCGAGGGAACCAGAACGGGACGACGTTCTCCCGCAGGTTCTGTTCGATCCGCGGCACCAGCGCTCGGAGTCGCTCGATCGTCGGCGCCGAGGCCGGCGCGGTGGCGGCAGCGGCCGGTTGTGGCGGCGGCGACTGGGCGGACGCGCCGGCGGAGATCGTCGAGCAGGCGGCGACCGCCGCCAGGATGCGTTGCACGTGCGTCATCTATTGTCCTCGTTCGCAGCCGTCCGGCCCCTGCCAGACCGAGCGGGGCCGGCTCGTCCCCGGCGTCAGCTCGACGATCTCGAAGTGCGCCCCGTCGGGGTCGCGAGCCGCGAACAGCCACACGGTCCGCCCCCTCAACCCGACGACCGCGAGCGGCGTCCGGAACCGCGACTGGACGCCGTCGACGTCGCTCAGGTCGACCTCGGCGTCGATGGTGACGCGGTCGCCGTCCATCTGCACGAACACGTGGCCGGTGGTGCGGATCTGGCCGATGTCGGTGCGGCCGCGGAAGGCCTCGTAGTCCTTCCGGCCCTCGAGGTAGTAGGTCTTCGCGGCCGCCTGCACCACGCCCTGCCGGGCGATCCGCGTCCAGGTGATCGGCCGCTCACGGCGCACCGCGAAGCGCGGGAAGCCGGCCGGGAGCTGCTCGGCTTCGAGCGTCAAGGTCTCGTCCTCGGCGCGATGGAAACGCCGCTCCGGCCCGCGCCGTGATCTGCGTGCCGAGCTCGCTGTCGGCAGCGACGGCGACCGGCAGATCCGGGCGGACGTCGGTGCCTCGCAGGGCGAGACCGACCGGCGACGGCTGGCGCCGCCGTGCCGCCTGCCACGCGGAAGGACTGCCGGCCTCGATGTTCGACAGCGGCAGGCAGGAGCCGGCCGCACCCGCCGCGGCGCTCACCGCGCGGGCCGACCGCGCCGCGAACGGCGACGTCTTGACCACCGGATCGTCGAACAGCCAGAGGCTCCAGCCGCCGGCGGCGTCGGCGGCGGCGAGCGGCGCCCAGGCGTCCGCGGTGAACGTCGCCAGGGGCTGCAGGCGGGCATCGCCGCGCACCACGGCCAGCCCGATGTCGCCCGGGGCGCCGCCGGCGGGCACGACGACGGCGAGGGCCAGCAGGAGCACCCGGACCAGTGGCGGCATCGACCGGGCAGTCTAGCAGCTGGCATGAAAGATTCGAGATCGGCCGTGTCGGCGGCGAATGGCCCGATTTCCTGGGCTGCCCGGTGCCGAGACGAACAAGGCTGTCGCTTTTTCGACGATTCCCGGACAAGCGTGTCGAAGGCGCTGAAGTTGATGGGCCCGCAGGCCCCATTCCTCACTATGATGCCGGCGGGAGAGACCGGGCCCGCGCCCGGCGCCGCATGGCCATCCACGTCGCCCTGACCCACCGCACCAGCTACCGCTACGACCGGCCCGTGTCGCTGTCGCCGCAGATCATCCGGCTGCGGCCGGCCCCGCATTGCCGCACGACGATCGTCAGCTACTCGCTGCGCATCGAACCGGCCGGTCACTTCCTGAACTGGCAGCAGGATCCGTTCGGCAACTACCTGGCGCGCGCGGTGTTCCCCGAGCAGACGCGGAAGCTCGACGTCATCGTCGATCTCGTCGCCGAGATCGCGGTCATCAACCCGTTCGACTTCTTCCTCGAGCCCGAAGCGGAAGCATGGCCCGTTCGCCTACGACCCGGCGCTGGCGCGCGACCTGGCGCCGTTCATGGCCTCGGCACCCGGCCGGCCCCCGACTGCAGGCGCTCGTCGCGTCGGTGCCACGGCGCGCCACGCGCACGCTCGACTTCCTGGTCGGCCTCAACCAGCGCCTCGCCGGCGACATCGGCTACATCATCCGCATGGAGCCGGGCGTCCAGACGCCCGAGGAGACGCTCGAGAAGCGGACGCGGCTCCTGCCGCGACACCGGCTGGCTGCTCGTCGCAGCTGCTGCGGCACCTCGGCTTCGCCGCCCGCTTCGTCTCCGGCTACCTGATCCAGCTCGGCGCCGGACGTGAAGTCGCTCGACGGCCCGTCGGGCACCGCCGTCGACTTCACCGATCTGCACGCCTGGGCCGAGGTCTACCTGCCCGGCGCCGGCTGGATCGGCCTCGACCCGACCTCCGGCCTGCTCGCCGGCGAGGGGCACATCCCGCTGGCCTGCACGCCGGAGCCGGAGAGTGCCGCGCCGATCAGCGGCGCCGTCGACGAGTCCGAGGTCGAGTTCGCGCATCACATGGCGGTGACGCGGGTCCTCGAGACGCCGCGCGTCACCAAGCCCTACACCGAGGACGCAGTGGGCGGCGATCGATCGCGCTCGGCGACGCAGGTCGACGCCGCGCTGCAGCGCGGCGACGTCCGCCTGACCATGGGCGGCGAGCCGACCTTCGTCTCGATCGACGACCTGGACGGCGACGGAGTGGAACACCGCGGCGCTCGGCCCGACGCAAGCGCCTGCTGGCCGGCGACGCTGCTGCGCCGGCTGCAGCGACCGCTTCGCGCCGGGCGGGCTGCTCCACTACGGCCAGGGCAAGTGGTATCCCGGCGAGCCGCTGCCGCGCTGGGCGCTCGGCTGCTGCTGGCGCGACGACGGCGCAGCCGATCTGGCACGACGACACGCTGATCGCCGACGAGGCGATCGACCTCGGGCACGACGCCGACGACGGCGCAGCGCTTCGTCGAGGCGCTGGCCGCGCGGCTCGGCGTCGACCCGGCCTGCGCCGTGGCCGGCTACGAGGACGTCTGGTACTACCTGTGGAAGGAGCGGCGGCTGCCGGTCAACGTCGATCCGCTGCGACGCCAAGCTGGACGACCCGCGAGGAGCGCGCGCGGCTGGCGCAGGTCTTCGAGCGGGGCCTCGACGCGGTCGGTCGGCTACGCGCTGCCGCTGCGCCGCGGCGCGACGATCCGACGGCCGACGCCGCGCTGGCGCAGCGGCCCGTGGTTCTTCCGCGCGCGAGCACCTGTTCCTGCTCCCGGGCGACTCGCCGATGGGCTTCCGCCTGCCGCTCGACAGCCTGCCGTGGGTCGCCGAGGGCGAGCGCGAGACGCTGATCGGGCCGGATGGATTCGAGGTCCGCCCGCCGCTGCCGCCGCCCGCCGATCGCGCGACCGCGCCGGCGCCGACCGGCCGTCCCGGCGCGCCGCCCGCCGACGGCCGCCGGCGTCGCGCAGACGCTGAAGCCGCACGATGGCGAGCACGACGTGGTGCCGCAGCTCGGCGAATCGGCCACCGGGGTCGTGCGCACCGCGCTGTGCGTCGAGCCGCGCGACGGCCGCCTGCACGTCTTCATGCCGCCGGTGAAGACGGCGGAGGACTACCTCGATCTCGTCGCCGCGATCGAGGAGACGGCGGCGGCGCTGCACCTGCCGGTCATCCTCGAGGGCTACCCGCCGCCGCACGATCCGCGGCTGGCGCACATCAAGGTCACGCCCGATCCCGGCGTGATCGAGGTCAACATCCAGCCGGCGCGCAGCTGGGCCGAGCTGCGTCGACCACACCGACGACGCTCTACGAGGAAGCCCGCGCAGACGCGCCTGGGCACCGAGAAGTTCATGCTCGACGGCCGCCACACCGGCACCGGCGGCGGCAACCACATCGTCCTCGGCGGCGCGACGCCCGCGCGACAGCCCGCTCCTGCGCCGGCCGGACCTGCTGCGCAGCCTGATCGGCTACTGGCACAACCACCCGTCGCTGTCCTACCTGTTCTCCGGCCTGTTCATCGGCCCGACCAGCCAGGCACCCGCGCGTCGACGAGGCGCGCGACGACGCGGTCTACGAGCTCGAGATCGCGCTTCGAGCAGATCGCCGCGACGCGGCGCGGCCAGTGCCCGCCGTGGCTGGTCGACCGCATCTTCCGCAACCTGCTGGTCGACGTCACCGGCAACACGCACCGGGCCGAGTTCTGCATCGACAAGCTCTACTCGCCCGACGGCGGCACGCGGCCGGCTGGGCCTGCTCGAGCTGCGCGCCTTCGAGATGCCGCCGCACGCGCGCATGAGCCTGGCGCAGCAGCTGCTGCTGCGCGGCGCTGGTCGCGCGCTTCTGGGACGGCGCCGTACCGCGCACGCGCTGGTCCGCTGGGGCACCGAGCTGCACGATCGCTTCATGCTGCCGCACTTCGTCGCGCAGGACTTCGCCGACGTGATCGACGACCTGAACGAGGCCGGCTATCGCCTTCGACGCCGGCGTGGTTCGCGCCGCACCTCGAGTTCCGCTTCCCGCGCGTCGGCGCGGTCACCTATCGCGGCGTCGACGCTCGAGCTGCGCCACGCCCTCGAGCCCTGGCACGTGCTCGGCGAGGAGGCGACCGCGCGGCGGCACCGCGCGCTACGTCGACTCCTCGCTCGAGCGGCTGCAGGTCAAGGTGCAGCGGCCTGGTCGACGGACGCCACGTCGTCGCCTGCAACGGCCGCGCGGTGCCGCTCCATCCGACCGGCACCGTCGGCGAGTACGTCGCCGGCGTGCGCTACCGCGCCTGGCAGCCGCCGAGCGCGCTGCACCCGACCATCCCCGTGCACGCGCCGCTCGTCTTCGACGTCGTCGACACCTGGACGGGCCGATCGATCGGCGGCTGCACGTACCACGTCGCGCATCCGGGCGGGCGCAGCTACGAGACGCGCCCGGTCAACGCCTACGAGGCCGAGGGGCGGCGCCTGGCCCGCTTCCTCGCCATCGGCCACACGCCGGGGCCGATGACGCCGACGCCCGCGCCGCGGCATCCCGACTGTCCGTTCACGCTGGACCTGCGCCGGTCCTGAATGCGACGCATCGGCGCGCCGTGCGACCCCGCACCAAGCGTCCGTCCTGATGCCGGAGACGACCGCCCGCTGGAGCGGCTTCGCCGACTACGCGCCCGACGGCCGCGCCTTCGACGAGATGGTGTCGGCACGCGGCGTCGTGCGCCCGCACGGCGCCGGCCTGGTCGGCGCGCTGGACGCGCTCGGCCCGATCGAGCTGTCGGCGCGGCTCGAAGCGGCGCGGCGTACCGATCCGCGACCACGACGTCACCTACAACGTCTACGGCGACCCGCGCGGCATGGACCGGCCCTGGCAGCTCGACCTGGTGCCGCTCGTCGTCGCGCCGGCGGCGTGGGCGCGGCTGGAGGCGGGCCTGGCGCAGCGGGCGCGGCTGCTCGACCTGATCCTCGCCGACCTCTACGGACGGCCAGCGCGTGGTCCGCGAGCGGCCTGCTGCCGCCGGCGCTCGTCTACGCCAACCCCGGCTTCCTGCGCCCCTGTCACGGCCTGCCGGTCGCGCGCGGCCGGCACCTCCACCTGTACGCCGCCGATCTGGCCCGCACGCCCGATGGCGCGTGGTGGGTGCTCGCCGATCGCACCCAGGCGCCATCCGGCGCCGGCTACGCCCTGGAGAACCGGATCGTGCTCTCGCGCAGCCTGCCCGAGCCGTTCCGCGACTGCCGGGTGCAGCGCCTGGCGCCGTTCTTCCGCGGCCTGCGCGAGATGCTCCACGCGCTGGCGCCGCGGCCGACCGACGCGCCGCGGGTCGTCCTCCTGACGTCGGGCCCGTTCAACGAGACCTACTTCGAGCACGCCTACCTGGCCCGCTATCTCGGCTTCACGCTGGTCGAGGGCGGCGACCTGACCGTCCGCGACGAGGGCGTCTACCTGAAGACGCTGGACGGGCTTGCAGCCGGTCGACGTCGTGCTCCGCCGCATGGACGACGGCTTCTGCGATCCGCTGGAGCTGCGCGGCGATTCCTCGCTCGGCGTCGCCGGCCTGGTGCAGGCGGTCCGCGCCGGGCGCGTCGCCGTCGCCAACGCCCTCGGCAGCGGCGTCCTCGAGACGCCGGCGATGCTGCCGTTCCTGCCCGGCCTGTGCCGGCAGCTGCTCGGCGAGGACCTGCTGCTGCCGTCGGTGCCGACCTGGTGGTGCGGCCAGCCGCTCGAGCGCGATCACGTCATCGCCCGTCTCGACGAGATGGTCGTCAAGCCGGCGTTCTCGCGCATCCACCGCGAGCCGGTCTTCGGCGCGCGCCTGTCGCGGCGCGAGCGCGAGGCGCTGATCGCCGAAATCCGGGCGCGGCCCGGCGAGTTCGTCGGCCAGTCGGCGCTGGCGCTGTCGACGGCGCCGGTGTGGGCCGGGGCGCGGGCTCGAGCCACGGGCGATCGTCGTCCGCGCCTTCTCCGCGGCCGTGGCCGACGACGACGGCGGCTGGGCGGTCATGCCGGGCGGGCTGACCCGCGTCGCCGGCGGCACCGCGTCCAGCGTGGTCTCGACGCAGAGCGGCGGCGGCAGCAAGGACACCTGGATCCTGTCGGACGGTCCGGTCGCGCCGGTCTCTTTGCTGGCGCCGGCCGGCAGCGCCGTCGCGGTCGATCGGGCGCCGAAAGATCTGTCCAGCCGCGTCGCCGACAACCTGTTCTGGCTGGGGCGCTACGCCGAGCGCTGCGAGAACCTGGTGCGCGTCTTCCGAGCCGCGACGTCGCGGCTGGTCGAGGCCGTCAGCGTCGACGACGCGCCGGAGCTGGCCTCGATGGTGCGGGCCATGGCGGCGTTGAAGATGGTGCCGCCCGATGCGCCGGCGAGCGGGTCGATCGCCGAGCTCGAGGCGCAGATGCTGACGGCGATGCTCGACGAGCACCGGCAGCCCGGCCTGCGCCAGACGCTCGGCCAACTGCGTCACGTCGCCTGGCTGCTCCGCGATCGCCTGTCCGGCGACGCCTGGCGCATCCTCAACCAGCTGCACCAGGACCTGCGCGGCGACGTGGCGTGCGACCGCGCCGGCGACGCGCTGGTGCTGCTGAACCGCATCGTGCTGACGCTGGCGGCGTTCAGCGGCGTCGAGGCGGAGAACATGACACGCGGCCACGGCTGGCGCTTCCTCAGCGCCGGGCGACGGCTGGAGCGCGGCGCGTCGCTGGCGCTGGTGGTGCGGGCGATGCTGCCGCCCGGCGCCGACGACAGCCCGGCGTTGTGGCCGCTGCTCGAGATCGGCGACAGCAGCATGACGTATCGGCGCCGCTATTTCGCCCAGGCCAGCCTGGCGCCGGTGCTCGACCTGCTCATCGCCGACGACAGCGTGCCGCGCTCGCTGGCCTTCCAGCTGCAGGCGCTCGCCGCGCACGTCGACGGGTTGCCGCGCGACCCGCGGGCGCCGGCCGCGACCCGGGAGCAGGCGGTGGCGGCGCGACTGCTGGCGGCGATCCGCGGCGCCGACGTCACCGCGCTCTGCGCGGCACGCGGCGCCGGGCGGCCGGCGGCCCTCGATCGCCTGCTCGCCGACACGGCGCGCGGCCTCTCCGAACTGTCCGACACGTTGTCGCACTACTACTTCAGCCACGCCGTCTCGCGCGTCAGCTAGTTCCCTGGAGACGTGATGGCTTGCACGAGGGCCGGAGCGCGGCGCCCCGCTGGCAAGGCGCGAGGAGGAAGAATATTGGGCATATTCGCCCGACGAGTAACGCCGCCAGCGGGGATGCCCCGCCCGGCCATCGTGGGAGCCATCACGTTTCCAGGGGACTAGGCGGTGGCGATGATCTACGACATCACCCACGTCACCGAGGTCGACTACGAGGAGAAGGTCTCGGTGTCGCACCACCTCGCCCGGTTGATGCCGCGGCGCACCGAGCGCCAGCGGCTCATCGATCACGCGTGGCGGATCGCGCCGGCCCCGGCGGTGCGGCGCGAGCACGTCGACATCTTCGGCAACCCGGTCGCCTTCTTCGCCATGGAGGGGCCGCATCGCCGCCTTTCGGTGACCTCCCGGGCGGCCGTCGAGGTCGCGCCGCCGCCGCCGCTGCCGGCCCGCTCGCCGGCCTGGGAGACCGTCCGCGACGGCGTCGATGCCTTGCCGATCGACGTCTTCGATTTCGTCGTCGATTCGCCGTTGGTCGCCGCCAGCGCCGCCTACGCCGCCTACGCGGCCGCGTCGTTCCCGGCCGGCCGGGCCATCGTCGACGGCCTGGTCGATCTCACCCACCGCCTGCACCGCGATCTGGAGTTCGCCCCGGGGGCGACGACGGTCGCCACGCCGGTCGCCGACGTGTTCCGGCAGCGTCACGGCGTCTGCCAGGACTTCGCGCACCTGCAGATCGCCTGCCTGCGATCGCTCGGCTTGCCGGCGCGCTACGTGAGCGGCTATCTCGAGACGTCGCCGCCGGCCGACGAGCCCCGCCTCGTCGGCGCCGACGCGTCGCACGCCTGGATCGCGCTCTACGTGCCGGACACCGGCTGGATCGACGCCGATCCGACCAACGACCGCGTCCCCGTCGATCGGCACGTCACCCTGGCGTGGGGACGCGACTACGCCGACGTCAGCCCGATCCGCGGCATCATCCACGGCGGCGGCGAACAGCGGACGCGCGTCGCGGTCGACATCGCTCGGCGCGGTTGAACACCGCGCGCCTCGAACTTCCAGCAAGCCAAGCAACCAAGCAACCAAGCGGGCCGCTTGGGCTCGCCCAGGCAAGTGTGACGTCTTGGTCCCTTGGTTTCTTGGTCCCTTGGTTTCTTGGCCTTTGGTTCCTTCTCTATCCGTCCAGCGCTTCGCGGATCCGGCGGCGGAGCACCGCCGGCGTGTACGGCTTGCTGAGGAAGCGGCGCGGGTCGTCGAGGACGCCGTGCCGGAGAATCGCGTCCTCGGTGTAGCCCGACGTGTAGAGCACGCGCAACCCCGGGCGCAGCGCGCAGAGACGTGCGGCCAGTTCGCGGCCGTTCATGCCGGGCATGACGACGTCGGTGAACACCAGATGGACGGGGTCGGCGTGGCGGGTGACCAGCGCAAGCGCCTCGGGACCGTTCGCCGCCTGGAGCACCGTGTAGCCGCCGGCGACGAGGATGCGCGCCGCCAGCTCGCGCAGCGGCGGCTCGTCCTCGACCACCAGCACCGTTTCGTGGCCGCGCGCCGCGGTGGCCGGGGGCGGGATGGGCCGGGCCGTCGGGGTGCCGCCGACGTGCGGCAGGTAGATCGTGAAGCGGCTGCCGTGGCCCGGCTCGCTGTGGAACCAGATGCTGCCGCCGCTCTGCTTGACGATGCCGTAGACCATCGACAGGCCGAGTCCGGTGCCTTTCCCGTGTGCCTTGGTGGTGAAGAACGGCTCGAAGATCCGCCGCCGGATCGACTCGTCCATCCCGACGCCGGTGTCGCGCACGGCGAGCATCGCGTGCGGGCCCGGGCGCGTGCCGGGATGCTCGGCGGCGTAGACGGCGTCGAGGTGGACGGTGCGCGTCTCGATGGTGAGCGTGCCGCCGTCGGGCATCGCGTCGCGGGCGTTGACGACCAGGTTCAGCACCACCTGTTCGAGCTGGCCGGGGTCGGCCTTGACGCTGACCAGGTCGGGCGCCAGCTCCAGCACCAGGTCGACCTCCTCGCCGACGAGGCGCTGCAGCATGTCGCGGAGGCCGGTGACGACGGCACCGAGGTCGACGATTTCCGGCTTGAGGATTTGGCGCCGGCTCACCGCCAGCAGCCGGCCGGTGAGAGCCGCGGCACGTTCGCCGGCCTGCCGGATCTGGGTCAGGTCGCGACGGGTCGGATCGTCCTCGGCCAGCTCGCCCAGCATCAGATCCGCCATGCCGTTGATGACCGTCAACAGGTTGTTGAAGTCGTGCGCGACGCCGCCGGCGAGGCGGCCGACGATCTCCATCTTCTGCGCCTGCTGCAGCTGTTCCTCGAGCTGCCGCTGCTCGGTGACGTCGGCGGCCGTGCCGACCATCCGATGCACCTCGCCGGACTCGTCGTAGACGTGGAAGGCCCGATCGCGAATCCAGCGGACGGCGCCGTCCGGCCGGACGATGCGGTAGACCTCGTCGTAGTCGCCGCGGCGCAGGCGCGCATACGCCGCCTGCTCGACGCGCTCGCGGTCGTCGGGATGCACCGAGTCCATCCACAGACTCGGCGACGCCGCGACGCTGTCGCACGAACGGCCGAAGATCGTCTCGAAGGCCGGGCTGACGTAGAGGAGCGTGCCGTGCGCGTCGGTCATCCAGAACACCTGCTGGATGGCTTCGGCGAGCTGGCGGAAGCGGTCCTCGGCGGCGCGCCGCTCGGCCTCGGCGTGCTGGCGCTGCTGCTCGCGCCGGTGGATGCCGATGGCGAATCCGATGTCGCCGGCCAGCTCGTCGAGCAGGCGGCACTCCTCGGAGTCGAAGGCGCCGGGCCGTTCGGCGTAGATGTTGAAGGCACCGATGGTGCGCCCGCCGTCGACGATCGCGAACGACGCCATCGTCCGGTAGCCGCGCTCGAGCGCCTCGGTGCCGCCACGACGCAGCGTCGGGGTCGTGCTCGATGTCCTGGCACACGGCGGGCCGACCGGACGCGAGGGCCCGCGCCGTGAAGGCACAGCCGGCCGGCGGCGTCGCGGTGATCAGCCGATCGATGATCTGCTGGGTGGCCTCGTCGGCGCCCGCCTGGGCGCGCCGGACGAGCCGACCGCTCTCGCCATCGAGCAGACCCAGCCAGGCCATCCGCCAGCCGCCCGTCTCGACGGCCACGCGGCAGGCCTGCTCGAGCAGCCGATCCAGATCCGGCTCGCGGACGATGGCCTGGTTGATGTCGCTCAGCACCGCGTAGACGCGGTTGAGGTGACGGATGCGCTCTTCGTCGCGCTTGCGGTCGGTGATGTCGAGGTCGACGCCGGTCATGTGCGAGGCGGCGCCGTGCCGGTCGAAGAAGCAGCGGCCGCGTGACGAGACCCAGCGCACGTCGCCGTCCGGCAGGACGATGCGGAACTCGGCGGCGTAGTCGCCGTGGCGGGTGGCGCGGTCGATCTGGCGGGCCAGCTCGGCGCGATCGTCCTCGTGGACCACGGCCATGAACGCCGCGCTCGTCGCCGGCGTCACCGCCTCCGGCAGGCGGCTCACCGGTCCGCCACGGCGGATGCGCGCGATCGCGCCGCTGCGGAGGTTGGTGACCCAGACGTCCATGCCGGCGACTTCGAGGGCGGCGTCGAGCTGCACCGCCTGCTCGCGCATCGCGTCTTCGGCGCGTTCACGGCTGGCCGTCGCCGGCATCGACGCGCGCTTCGCTCTCCGCCAGTTCGAGGGCCTGGCGGCGCAAGTCGAGCTGCGCCATCGCCTGGTTGCCGAGGATGCGCAGGGCGTCCAGCTGCTCGGGCGCCAGCTGCCGCGGCTGCGTGTCGGCAACCGCCAACGTGCCGATGGCGAAGCCGTCAGACGTCACCAGCGGCGCGCCGGCGTAGAAGCGCAGGTGGGGATCGCCGAGCACGAGCGGATGATCCGCGAAGCGCTCGTCGCGCGAGGCGTCCTCGATGACGAACGGGTCTGCTGACTGGAGGGCGTGGCGCGCAGAACGCACAGCTCGCGAGGCAGTCTCGCCGATGGCCAGGCCGACCCGCGACGTGAACCATTCCCGCTCGCGGTCGACGAACGTCAGCAAGGCGATGGGCGTACGGCACACGTAGCCCGCGAGCCTGGTCAGATCGTCCAGGACCCCGTCGGGCGGCGTCTCCAGGACCTTGTAGCGCTGCAGCGCTGCGAGCCGCCCCGGTTCGTCCGCAATAGGCGGAGGGGCTTGCATACGGAAACGCGGAACGTTACCACCGGCGGGGTCGAGTCCGCCAGCGGCATCACCACAGGTGGGGCACGCGGGATCCGCAGCAGGTTCCCGCGACCAGGACGGCGCATGGGGCAGGCTGATGTCGGGACACGCGACGGCCCGGAGGCCGTCGCTACCCCGCCCTACGAAATCACGCGTCGGCCCGAGATCAGGCGGATGACCACGACGACGAGCGCGAGCAGCAACAGCAGGTGGATGAAACCGGCCATGGTGTACGACGTCACCATACCGAGCAGCCACATCAGGACGAGAATGACGGCAAGCGTTTCGAGCATTTGTCTCTCCTCGAAGCGGTGTCGCAGGACACCGCGCGTTCACGTGGGGCCGGCGGAGCGCCACCCACTTGGTGGCGCCCACGGCATCGTCTGGATCAGCGCTGGCGGACGCCCGCGGCGCCGCCGGCTACACCCGGGGGAACGTTCCGCTCGACAGCACGTCGGACGCCGTGTCGACGGCCTCGTTGGCGGTGTCCTGCACGTCCCGGCGGGTCCGGTCGAAGGCGTCGCGGCCGCGGTCGTAGGCCGAGCGCGCCTTGGTGGCGGCGGTGTTGGCGCCGTCGCGGGCCTGTTCGTAGGTCTTCATGGCGCCTTCGCGCAGGTTGCGGCCCGACTCGGCCAGCTTCTGGCGCGTATCCGAGCCGGCGCGCGGCGCGAAGATGATGCCCAGCGCGGCGCCGACGGCCGCGCCGAAGAGCAGGCCGGAGACGAAACCGCCGCCGGGCTGAGAGTAACGGGTGTCGAAGTCCTGCATGGTCTGTGCTCCTTATCGAGTGGTGACACCCGCGACGGGCGGGGTGTCGTGGGACGACGGTCGGGTGGATCCACGGGACGTGAAGGCCTTGACCGCGGCGCCGACCGCGCGCGAGAGGCCGACGACGGGCCACACCTTCGACGAGATGGCGTGCCCGGCCAGGTGAGCGGCGCTGTCGAAGCGATCGAACTGGGCGCGGACGGCGTCATCGGCACGGCGCACCCGGGTCATCACTTCCTGGACGTCATCGGCGACCGCGTGGACGCGTGCGCTCGAGTGGCGTCAGGTGGCGCGCCTCGAGTGCCTTCACCGCCTCGGCCGCCTGGCCGATGGCCCGCCACCCGACGGCCGCGATGCCGATCATCAGCAGCGTCTGCACGACGAGGGCGATCGCCATCACGGCGAGCCAGGCATTGGTGGTGTCCATCGAGGTTGGCGGCATGAAGTGGCTCCAGCGGCTGTGACGGCTCAGACGACGCGCGGCGGGTCGGGCATGTCGTGCACGTCGCCCGGGCCGGTGTAGTCCGCCCCGCTCTCGGCCGGCCGCGGCGCCGTCCAGCGGCCCATGCCGATGCCGATGAGGGCGGCTCCGGCGGCGAAGCCGACGCCGCCGCCGATGATCATCGCCAGCGCCTCCCACGACTGGAGGGTCGGGGCGACCGCGGCGCCGTCGGCGGCCGCCGGCTGCGTCCACACCTGGACCAGCGCGATCGATCCGATGGCGAGCGAGATCAGCGCGACGACGAGGCCGCCGACCACCATCGCCAGGCGGCGCGGCGCATCGGTGCCGGCCGCGGCGTCGCGCGAGTAACCGGACGGGGGCGCCGGGATGATACGAGTCCGACAGCGAGGCGCGATTGATAGCCATGATTCCCTCGTGCAGCGAACGTCGGGCTCGGCCGTTCGCTGGCGTGCTCCGGAGGTCCGACGAGCCCGCGTCCTGTCATTGCACGTGCGGTGCCAGCCTCAAGCGGGCTGGACCGTGGATGGTTGGGTAGCTGGGGTGCGAGGTACGGAAGCGCTGGAGTGCGCGGCGCCGCGTCGCGGAAGCTGAGCGGCAGCAGCTGAGGCGGCGAGCCGTCCCGTCGCGGCGACCGGACGCGCCGACGCGCTGCCGGCTGCAGCGGCTAGATCGCGCGGTTCGGCTGCCGCCGCACGTCGGCGCCGGAGCGCTCGATCGGGGGCGGCGCCGACAGCTCGGACGACAGCATCACGTTGCGGACGATGCGCAGAAAGTGCGTCGCATCGATGGGCTTGGAGCAGTAGGCGGTGAACCCGGCGGCGAGCGCCTTCAGGCGATCCTGCGGATACGCGTACGCCGTCACCGCGACCGCCGGCAGCCGCGCATCGATCTGGCGGACCTGCCGGATCAGATCGTAGCCGTCGACGTCGGGCATGGCGATGTCGGCGACGAGCAGCTGCACCGACGACGACAGCAGCGTCGACAGCGCCGCCGGGGCGTTGGCGCACTGCACGACGTGGGCGCCGCACTGCTCGAACAACGCGGCCAGCAGCTCGCACGAATCGCGCTGATCGTCGACGACCACCACCTTGGCGCCGTCCAGGCGCAAGGCCAGGCTGCTGTGCGTGCTCGCGACGGGCATCAGCGGCTGGCCTTGCGGCATCGCCCGCGCCGGCAGGCGCATCGTGATCGTCGTGCCCAGGCCCGGCCCGTCGCTGTCGGCGCGGATCTCGCCGCGGTGCTGCTCGAGCACGTGCCGCGCGATGGCGAGGCCGAGCCCGAGGCCGCCGTGCCGGCGCGTCGCCCGGCTGTCGGCCTGACGGAAGCGATCGAAGACGTGCGGCAGGAACTCGGCCGGGATGCCGGCGCCCGAATCGCGCACCGTGATCTCGATCGCGTCGCCGTTGGTGACGGCGCGGATGTCGACGCGTGCCTTTCTCCGGCGTGAACTGGATGGCGTTGGCGACGACGCTGCTGAGCACCTGGTGCAGCCGCTTCGGATCGCCGTCGATCGGCGGCATCCCGTCGGGCACGTGCTTGCTGATGGTGATGTGCTTGGCCCGGGCCGCCGCCAGCGCGGCGCCGACGACGCCGTCCATCAGGTGCGGCACCGACACGATCTGCGGCTCGATCTCGAGCTTGCCGGTGATGATGCGCGAGATGTCGAGGATGTCCTCGATCAGCTGCGCCTGCGCCTTGGCGTTGCGGCCGATGATGTCGATGGCCTGCCGGGCGCGGTCGGCCGGCAGCGTGCCGGCGAGCAGCATCTGCACCCAGCCGAGGATGGCGTTGAGCGGCGTGCGCAGCTCGTGCGACAGCGTCGCGAGGAAATCGTCCTTCAGCCGGCTCGCCTCTTCGGCCGAGGCCAGGCGGGCGTGCTCGGCCTCCTTGCGCGGGGTGACGATCAGACAGACGCCGCTCATGCGGACGGCGCGGCCGTCCTCCTGCTCGACGTGGCCCTTGCCCTCGACCCAGCGTTCGCTGCCGTCCGGGGCGACGACGCGGTACTCGACGTCGTGCGGCGTCCCGTCGGCGATGGCGCGGCGCAGCGAGTCCATCACCCGCGCGCGATCGTCCGGATGGATGTGCCGCTCGTAGCTGGCGAAGGTGGCGTCGAAGGTGCCCGGCGGCACGCCGTGCAGGCGCTCGATGTTCTCCGACCAGTGCACCGTCTGCCGCGTCAGGTCCCAGTCCCACGTGCCGAGCGCGGCGGCGTCGAGCAGGTAGCGGAGGTGCGTCTCGCTGCGGCGCGCCTGGACTTCGGCGCGGGTCCGCTCGACGGCGAAGGCGACGTGCGCCGCGATCACGCGTGGCCAGCTGCAGCTCGTCGTCGGTCAGCGTCCGCGGCTCGTCCAGGTAGACCATGAACTTGCCGATGACGCGGCCCAGGCTGACGAGCGGGATGAAGGCCATCCCGGCGATGCGCTCGGCCTCGATGGTCGACCGGAAGGGCGCGAGCGACGCGTCCGCGGTGACGTCGGGCACGACGATCGGCTGCGGATCGACGGCGTCGGGCGTCCACGGCGTGTGGCCCTCGACCGCCTGCCGGTAGGCGTCGGACAGGCCGCGCCAGGCGGTGAAGCGCATGACGCCGGCGGCGTCGAACAGCAGGATCGACGCGCGCGAGACGCCGAGGCCGCTGCGTCAGCGCATCGAGTGCGATCTGGTAGATCTCTTCGACGGTCCGGGTGCTGCTGATGGCCAGCGCCAGGCTGTGACACACCGCTATCGAATGGTTCGCTGAGTGCATCACGCCTCTTCTCCCAGTCCCGACTCTCTCCGCTCGCCGTGCGCCCGGCGGGCGTCAGCCGCCGTTCGACAGCGGCGGATCGCCCTTGCGCGGGCCGCGTGGACGCGGTTCGTAGATCTTGTATTTCTTCAGCTTGCTGTAGAGCGTCGGCCGATACATCCCGAGCGAGTGCGCCGCGGCGCGCTTGTTCCACCGCGTCCGCTCCAGCGTCTGCACGATCGCCATCCGTTCGAGCTCGGCCAGGGTGTGATCGGGCGGGATGTTGAACGTGGTGTGCGGCGTCGGCGATCCGTTGCGGATGCCTTCGGGCAGGTCGTTGACGCGGATCAGGTCGCCTTCGCCGACGATGACGGCGCGCTCGACGACGTGCTCCAGCTCGCGCACGTTGCCCGGCCAGGGGTGGCGCACCAGCAGGCGGCGCGCCTCCGGCTCGAAGGCCCGGACCTCGCGCTCGTGCTTGTCGGCGCACGTCACGCGGAAGTGCTCGGCGAGGAGCGGAATGTCGTCGGGGCGCTCGCGCAGCGGCGGCACGGTCAGCGTGATCGTGTTGATGCGGAAGTAGAGGTCGCGGCGCAGCGTGCCGGTCGACAGCGCCTGGTCGAGATCGACGTTGGTGGCGCACATCAGCCGGAAGTCCGGCGTGATGGCCCGGGTGCCGCCGATGGGACGGAACTCGCGCTCCTGCAGCACGCGCAGCAGCTTGGCCTGGAGCGCCGGCGACATCTCGCCGATCTCGTCGAGCAGGAGCGAGCCGCCGTGGGCGAGCTCGACCAGGCCGACCTTGTCGGCGATGGCGCCGGTGAACGAGCCCTTGCGGTGGCCGAAGAGCTCGCTCTCGAGCAGTTCGGCCGGAATGGCGGCGCAGTTCAGGCGGATGAACGGCTTGCCGGCCCGCTTGCTGTTCTGGTGGATGGCCTCGGCGATCAGCTCCTTGCCGGTGCCGTTCTCGCCGTGGATGAGGACGTTGGCGTCGGTCGGCGCCACCACGCTCATCAGCCGGAACAGCTGCTTCATCACGTCGCTCTGGGCGACGAGCTTGGGGAACGTCGGCGTCCCCTCGAGCGCCGCCTGCAGCCGGCGGTTCTCCTGGACCAGCGCGACGCGCTCCCCCACCTTGTCGAGCAGCGCCGACAGGTGGCCGGCGTCGACCGGCTTCTCCAGGAAGCTGAACGCCCCGCTGGCCATCGCCCGGACCGCCGTGCTGACGCTGCCGTGGCCGGTGATCATGATGGCCTCGACGTCGGGGTGGTGGCTCCGCGTGTAGTGGAGCAGCTCCACCCCGTCGGCGTCCGGCAGGATCATGTCCAGGAGCGCGACGTCGGCCGGCCAGCTGGCCAGAGCCTCGCGGTAGGCGGCGCCCGGTCGCCACCTGCCGCACGGTGTGGCCGCGGCTGGTCAGGAGCACCGCGACCCAGGCGCTGCTGTCGACGTCGTCGTCGAGCACCAGCACGCGCAGCGGCGTCGTGGCCAATTCACCCATCAGGGGCATCGTGAAGCCACCTGGCTGTTCACTCGCACGGTCGGGTATCCAGCTCATCGTCGGCTCGGAGGGCGTATCGGACATGAACGTCATGGAGAGGCGTCGACCCGGAAAACCCGGTCGGGCCGTTGCCCAATCTCCGGTCACGTCGGGTGCATGGCTCCAATGCACATGTAATGCCGGGGTGCGAACGATCGAGACTAGCCCGGGCTGTGGGTGCGGCCACCCCAAGCAGGGCAGCCGGGTGCCACGGTTGTGGCACGCAACACCCTGCCCACGGCGCAAGATCAGCGGCCAATGCCGCCCGGGACCCGTGTCACGGAGATTACGGGGCCCGGAGGCGAGTGGCCAGCGCGTGCTGGCCGCGGCTCGCCTGCTCCAGCCCCTCGATGACGAACGGCTCGAGCGGATCGCCGGGCCGGACCTGGTCGGCGTCGGTGAACGCGAACCGGTCGCTGGCGTAGACCGCGCCGGACAGGGCCTGGTGCATGTAGAAGCGGCCGTCCTCGACGAACCCGTCGGCGCCGCCGTAGGCCGACGCGAGGACGATACAGGCGATCCTGCGGGGTCCGCTGCCAGACCGGGACGCCGTGCATCCGGCTGGCGGCCTCGGGCGCGCCGAGCAGCGCCAGGAGCGTCGGGGCGAGGTCGATGTGGGAGGTCGGGCGCCGCGAGCATGGTCGGTGCGGCCACGGCCCGCGGCGCGTAGATCAGCAGCGGCACCCGGAACATGACGTCGCTCAGGAACCCGACCCGCAGCGGCGGATACTCGGCCCGGGTCCGCAGCCCGTGGTCGGCGGTCACGGCGATCACCGTCCGATCGAGCCGGCGACCGGCGGCGATCACGTCCAGCAGCTCCCCCAGCCAGGCGTCCTGCAGATCCATCAGCGCGCGCCCGCGCGCCAGCACGTCGGGGTCGTCGGCCGCAGGCGGGGCCACGGGCCGTGGCCGATCTCCGGGAAGAACATCACGGCGTAGCGGCCGCCGCCGGCGATCGCGCGGGCGATGTCGGCCTTGACGCGCTCGAGCGCCTGCAGGTCGTCGATCAGCAGGCGTCGCAGCCGGTCGCGGACCGGCGCCTCCAGCCGGTCGCCGCCGAGGTCGCGCAGCAGACGCGTCCGCCCGCGTCTCGGCGCGAGCGCGGAGCGGGTCGTCGGGGTGGCGGTCGGACGACGTAGAGCGTCCGGGCGCCGAACGTCGCCGTACATCTGCTCGTCCAGCTCGATCTGATAGAGGCTCGGCAGGTAGACGCCGCGGTGGCCGACGTCGGCCGGCAGCCCGGAGAACAGCCCGTTGACCTCCCGGTGGCCGAGCCCCTGCAGCAGCACGCGCCGGCCGTGCGGATAGGTGCCCGAGAGGACCGCGAACAGCGCGTCGCTGCTGTACGGATGCGCGGTGTAGTGGCGCGGCGAGACCAGGGCGTGCGGACGGAGGCGGTCGATCGCCGCCGGCCGCGGCCGGCCGCACCCGCTCGAACGCCTGGGCCGGCCCGGTCTCCATCATGAAGATGACGAGATCGGAGCCGGCCTCCTTGCCGACCCACCGCGTGCGATCGGTCGAACGGCGCCGTGTGCGTCAGCCGTCGCAGCGAGCCCAGGGCGTCGTCGAGGCTCAGCCACGGCGATCCGCCGCCGGCGCGATGCTCGGGCGTGGCCAGCGCCGCGGCTGCCCGCGTCACGGCGCTGGTGTTCAGCGGCGACTGCGGCAGGCGGACGGCGTAGGCGATCGGGCGTCAGGACGACGGCGCCGGCCACGATCGACCACGGCCGGCGCGACCAGCAGCGCGGTCAGGGCTTGGCGTCGGCGCCGGGCCGCCGACCGACGGGCGCCTCGCGCCGCCAGCAGCAGGCCGCCCAGCGCCGCGAGCAGCGCCGCCAGCTTGATGACGCTCGCGGGCGTCAGGTAGTCGGACGCCGAGGAGGGGTGCGTCGCCGACCAGCCGATGAAGTCGCGCAGCATCTCGCCGGAGATGTATTGCCCGACCTCGCGTGCTGGCCCGCAGCTCGACGAAATAGGCCAGGCTGAGCAGGGCGACGCTGGCGCAGGCGACGGCGACACGCCAGGTCGCCGCAGGCGAGGCCGATCAGCAGCGGTCGCGACGAGCGGGACGATCAGCAGGTTCAGGGCGAGGTCGTCGGCGAAGAAGCCGAGGCGGTCGAGCCAGCCCAGCGGTTGCCCCGGCTCCTTGCCGAGGAAGCGGGCGACAGCGCCCCACTGCGGCGCCAGCAGGGCCAGCTTGAGGTAGACCCCGAGCAGCCCGAGCACGCAGAAAGGCGTCGAAGACGGCGAGCGTGTCTGGCCCCAGCCGCGGCAGCCAGCGCAGGACGGGCGCGGGTCCGCTCGACCTGCGCCTCATCCGATTCAGACAGCGTCCACGACGATGCACGCGCCAGCGGTCCCTCGTGCATCCGTCAGTCCGCCGTTCCACGTCCGCCGTGCCGACGCCATCCGCTCGCATGTGCGCCCCGGCAGCACACTGAGCACGACGCATGCCGTCGGCGAGAGACGACGAGAAAACGTGTGTCGAGGCGGACGACGGCGGAACCGGCCTGAGGGAAACATCGCTCTACCAGTAGATGACCCACTGGCCGTCGACCGGCAGCGCGTGCGCCTGCATGGTGATGCGCTCGTCGCGTGGGCTGCGGATCGTGCGCCGGCGCCATCTGGTGGAGCTGGTGACCGGAATGAACCGCGAGGTGGCCGGGCGTGTAGGGATGGCGCGTCGCGTGGCGGTTGGCAGACATGTGGGCGCGCCGCGCCTCGTCCGTCATCGCCTCGATCTCCATCCGGTTGATGTTCCAGACCATCAGGCCGCCGCCTTCGGCCGGCAGCGCGATGGCCAGCGTCAGCGAGAGCTGCTCGCGGCCGTCGGCGACGCCGATCTGGCTGCCAGTCGATCAGCTCGAACTGCAGGTCGAAGTGGATGCTGGCCGGCGGGATGACCTGATCCGGATCGCGCAGGTGGACGTGGAAGCCCGGCAGCGCGAGCCGCTCGTCGTAGCGCGCCTCGGAGCCGACCACCGTCGGAGACGGCACGGCGCAGCTTCTCGTGCACCCAGCCGAACGTCGCGGCCAGCTCGGGGTTGCCGGCCCGCGCCAGCGACTGGTAGTGCGCGAACTGGCCCTTGCGGGCGTCGAGGTAGCTGGCAGCGCCCAGGGTGAAGAACGGATGCACCGGATCGCGGCGCGTCCAGCGCGGGCGCGCGGCGTGGACGTCGGCGTGGACGCGGGCCACGTCGGCGGCGTCGAGAACGGGAATCAGGTCGATGATCTTGTGCATCGCGGTACGGTCTCGCTCGACTAGGCGCCGAACTGGCGGAGGTGGTGGTCCATGTGCAGGTAGGCCCAGCGCAGCCACGCCGCCTCCGACATCGGACCGAAGATCGGATGCGGCGGCCAGGCGCCGCCGCGGCGGCCGGATCCGGTGCGAGCAGCCGCTCGAGCTCGGCGACGTCGGCCGCGAACGCCGTCCGGCCGCGTGCCGGCGGTCCGCTGGTCGAACTCCTCCACCGTCTGCACGCCGGCCGGCCACCGCATCGGCGCGTACAGCGCGATCCACTTGATCACGTGGCGGGTCGCGCCGGTGCTGATGTCGCGCGGCGTCGCCTCGCCGAGCGCCATGCGGCAGGCGTCGGCGCAATGGCAGACCATCTGGTGCGCCGTCATCGTCCCCCAGCGGCGGACGCTGTCGGGGCGCACCGAGCGCAGCCGCTCGCCGATCTCGACGCGACAGTGCCTCGCGAGCGAACGTCTTCATCGCCGCGTCACGGCCGGCGCGCGGCGCCGAGCAGGCGCTCGCCGCCGGCCTCGCGGAACGCGGCCAGCGCGCGGGCCCGGCCCGCCTCCGCCGGCGCCAGCAGCGCCTGGAAGCGGGGCTCGCCGCGCAGCGCGTCGAACTGCGGCCAGCGCGTCAGCGTCGGCGCGACGAAGTAGCCCTTGGCCGACCGCCCGCTCGAGATCGGCGAGCCCGCGCTCGTGCTGGCCGACGTCGCAGACAGCCAGCCCTCCTGGAAGATCGCCTCGGGATCGTCCTGGATCTTGAGGATGCCGAGGCCGGCGCGCTCGATCTCCTCGGTCACGTTGCGCGCGCTCCCGTCGAGCCACGCCGCGATGTAGTCCATCCAGCCGACGAACAGCGGGATGCGCGACGACTCACGCATCGCGGCGAGGCGGACGCGGCCTCGTCGCGACGTCCGGCCAGGCCCAGGCGCGATCACCCGGATGCCGTCGTCGGCGCCGGCGATCAGCGTCGGCGCCTGCATCGCCAGCAGCGCGTCGATGTCGCCGGTCATCAGCAGCGTCTGCTCGACGCTGGTCGGTCACGTTCGGATCGAGCCGGCGCGCCTCGGCGTGCGCGGCGATCGACTGCTCGTAGAGGCCGCAGTAGCGGCAGGCGTGGACCAGCCCGGCGAACAGCTCGGGATCGTTGCCGTGCCGGGTGGCCTCGCCGAGCAGGCGGCGCAGCGCGCCCGGTCGCCTGGCCGATGTCCGCCTCGAGGTTGGCGTAGAACTTGTGCGCCAGCGACAGGCGCGGGTTGAGCGCGAGCGCGCGGCGGAAGGCGTCCTCGGCGCGGGCGTCGCTGTCCGGGTCGGGATCGATGTACTTGCCGATGACGCGATGGCAGCGGCCGAGCTGCGCCCACGCCGGCGCGAAGCGCGGATCGAGCTCGAGGCACTGCTGGTAGAGATCGCGCGCCGCGAGCAGGCCGTCGTAGGTGCGCGCCAGCTCGTTGGCGCGCAGGTACAGCTCGTAGGCGCGCGCGTCGGGCGGCGCGTCCGGCGACGGCGGAGCCGCGCCGGCCGAGCGGCAGCGACAGCGCCTCGACGACGCGCCGGGCGATGTCGTCCTGCAGCCCGAACAGATCGCCGAGCGACGACTGGACGGTGTGCGAGGTGAGGAGCGTGCCGCCGGGCGCCTCGACGAGCTGCGCCGTCGCCCGCAGCTGATCGCCGGAGCGCAGCAGCGTGCCCATCACCACGCGGTCGACGTCGGCTTCGGCGGCGAGCGCCTTGAGGTCGGGCGTGTCGCCGGCGAAGCGCGCCGCGATCGCGCTCGAGCGCACGATCAGCGACGCTGATGCCGGACAGCGACGTCGCGATCGCGTCGGGCAGGCTGAACGCCAGGAAGTCGGTCTCGGGGTCCGGGCGCAGCACCCGGAACGGCAGCACGACGAGGCGGGTCAGCGCCTGGGCCAGCGCCGGCGTGCGATCCGCTCTCGATGCCGCGGATGCGTCCGCAGCTCGTCGGCCATCGCGTCGGCCGACGCCGGACGATCGGCGGCCGCTTGGCCAGCGCCCGGCGGATCACGCGGTCGACGGCGGCGACCGCCGGCGAGCCGGTCAGCGCCGGCGGCTGCTCGTAGCGGGTCGCGTGCAGCACCTCGACGATCGTCTGTGCCGGCGAACGCCGGGCGGCCGGCGAGCATCTCGAACAGGATCGCGCCGGCGGCGAACAGGTCGCTGCGCGCGTCGACCGGCTCGCCGGCCACCTGCTCCGGCGCCATGTAGCGCGGCGTGCCCATGACGACGCCGGTCCGCGTCAGGCCGGCGGCCAGGCCGTCGGCCGCCGGCCAGTTCCGGCCGGGCCAGGCCGAAGTCGAGCAGCTTGACGCCGTGCGGGGTCAGGAACACGTTCGACGGCTTGAGATCGCGGTGGACGATGCCGCGCGCGTGCAGCGCGGCGAGCGCCGCGAGCATGCCGAGGCCGATCGGCAGGGCCTCGGCCGCCGTCAGCGGCGCCGCGCTCGCAGGCGCGTCGGCGAGCGGCTCGCCCTCGAGCAGCTCCATGGCGATGAACAGCTCGGCCGGCGTCCTCGCCGATCTCGTAGATCTGGCAGACGTTCGGATGGTTGACGCTGGCCGCGGCGCGGGCCTCGCGCCAGAAGCGCTGGCGCGCCGTCTCGTCGGCGGCCGGCGCCGACATCGTCTTCAGCGCGACCGTGCGGTCCAGCCGCTCGTCGCGCGCGGCGTAGACGACGCCCATCCCGCCTTCGCCGATCTTGCGCTCGATCAGGTAGTGGCCGATGCGGGTCGGGACGGGCCCTGCCGACGCCGACGCGTCGGGCACGAACTCGCCGGTCGGATCGTTCGGCCCGCTCGAGGACACCGATAGCGGAGCGGACCCCGTAAGCCACTGATAAAAGGCGCGAAACCCGCCCCGCGATCCCTCTGTCCCCTGACCCGCCACGGTAGCCGGGGATCATACCCCGCCGCCGCGATCGAGCGCACAATGGGGTATGGCCGACGCAACGCCATTCCAGATGTCTCGGATTTCCATCCAGGGCGGCATCGGGGCCGGGCTGTTGATCGCCGTCATCATCGGCGGCATGCTCGCCGAGCTGCCCCTCCTGCGCGCGCCGATGCTGGCGGCGCTCACAGGTGGGTTGATCCTGGCGGCGATGCTGATCGCACGGCACCGTCGGCGGCCGCTCGACGCACGCACGCCCCCGCTCGGGCTCAACCTGTCCGAAGGCCGTCGACGACCGCGCTGACCTCGCCCGCCCAGCCGGCCACCGCCGCCGCATCGTCGACCCCGGCCGCGCCGACCGGCAGGATCCGCGCGTGCACCTCGCGGACCGCCGGTCTGCTGGACGAGCGCGCGCGACGTTGCCGGCGCGGACGCCGCCGCCGGCCATGACCACCAGGGCATCGCCGGCCCGCGCGACCATCCGCGCGATCGTCGCCGCGCCCGGCGGCGGCGGTGTCGGCGCCGCCCGACGTCAGCACGCGATCGACGCCGAGCGCCAGCAGCGCGTCGAGCGCCTCGAGCGGATCGCGCGACGCGTCGATCGCCTTGTGGCAGGTCACCGGCAGCGGGCGCGCCGCGATCGATGAGGCGCCGCATCACGTCGGCGTCGACGTCGCGTCCGGGCGCAGCGCGCCGAAGACGAGCCCCTGCGCACCGGCCGCGATCGCCATGCGGATGTCCGCCTCCATCGCCGCGACCTCGCCGGCGTCGTAGACGAAGCCGCCGCCGCGCGGCCGGATCATCACGAACACCGGGATGGCGAGTCGTCGCGACGCAGCGCTCGATGCCTGCGCGCGGGCCGGCGTCGTGCCGCCGACGTCGAGCCGGGCGCACAGCTCGACGCGGCCCGCGCCGCCGCGGGCCGAGGCCGTGCGCCGCGTCCGGGCGCATCGACGCAGGACTCGAAGAGGGCCGGCAGGCAGCATGTCGGGTCGAGCGGCGCCGTCGAACAGGGCGGCTCGTCCAGATCGAGCGGCGCCGACCGCTGCCCGCGCACGGGGAACAGCGGCCAGGACGGCGTCGAGCTGCTCGATCGCCGCCGGGAGGTAACTCGGATCGATGCGCGTAGGCGAACCAGTGACCCTGGACCTGCGGGTCCGGGCGTCAGCTCGACCCGGACGCGCAGCTCGGCCGAGACCGTCATCGGCGGTCGACCGTGACCACGACGTTCGGCTCGGCGCCGCGCAGCTCGGCGGCGCCCCGGCCGCGTCGCGCGCAGCGCGTCCAGCTGATCGCGGAACCGCTGCAGGTCGGCCGCTTCGAGGATCGGTCCGCCGGCGGCGACGATGGCGCCGGCCTGCGCGCATTGGGCGGTCACGTACAGCCAGTTGCCGTCCCAGCGATCCTGGGCGTCCGGGAACTGGCGGCGGTGGACGGAGAGCTGGAAGTCTCCCAGCTCGATGGACGGTGCCTGAAGGGCTGCGCCGGGCGGGCTGCGCCATGGCGCTAGTCTGCCCCATTCCGGCGCCGCGCCGCTCGCGCGTCACCGCGCGGTGGCGCGTCGTCGTATCTTGTCGGCATGACCAACATCGCTCGAGCCTGCCTGCTCGCCGTGTGCTGCGGATGCCTCGCGCCGCTGCCGGCGCTCGCCCAGACCGCGGCCCGCGCCGCGCCGCCGCGCCAGGCACCGCGCCGCCGTCAAGGCCCGCCGACCCGCGATCCGCACACGCCCGGCTACGTCGCACGGCGCCAAGAGCTGCCCGACGGCGCCGTGCCGCCGGTCGACGCGAACGGCAACTTCATCATCGGGCCGACGCACCCGGCCGGCGCCGGAGATGACCGAGCAGGACGGCGTGCCGCAGGGCATCGTCCACAACTTCACGATGGAGTCGACCGACAGCAAGATCTATCCGGGCATCGCCCGCGAGCCGGGCACGTTCGGGCCGGCTCGATCCGACGAATCCGGCCAAGCTGGATCGTCACGACGAGCGGTCCGGCGCCGTACACGCGCCGCGTCGCCGTCTACGTCCCGAAGCAGTACGTGCCCGGCACGATGGCGCCGTTCATCGTCGGCGCCGACGGCCCCGACCCGCTGCTGTTCACCGCGCTCGACAACCTGATCGCGCAGAAGCGCGTGCCGGCGATGATCGCGATCTCGATCGGCAACGGCAGCGGCGACGCCCAGGGCAGCCAGCGCGGCCTCGAGTACGACACGATGTCGCGGCCGCTACGCCGAGTTCGTCGAGACCGAAGTGCTGCCGCTCGTCGAGAAGCAGTGCAACGTGAAGCTGACGAAGGATCCCGACGGCCGCGCGACGATGGGCTGCAGCTCCGGCGGCTCGGCGGCGCTGATCATGGCGTGGTATCGCCCCGACCTCTACCACCGCGTGCTGACCTACTCGGGCACGTACGTGAACCAGCAGTGGCCGTGGAACCCCGAGACGCCGGGCGGCGCGTGGGAGTTCCACCAGACGCTGATCCCGAACAGCCCGACGAAGCCGCTCCGCATCTGGATGCAGGTCGGCGATCGCGACAACTTCAACCCGAACGATGCGCGACGACATGCACGACTGGGTGCTGGCCAACGAGAACGATGGCGAAGGTGCTGGCCGACAAGGGCTACACTACCAGTTCGTCTTCGCGCGAACGCCGGCCACTGCGACCGCGCGGTGAAGCAGCAGACGCTGCCGCAGGCGCTCGAGTGGGTGTGGAAGGGCTACACGCCGGCGACCGCGCTGAGCGACGCCGAGCGGCCTCGCCTCCGGAGCGGTCGTCAACCAGAACACGAAGCGGGCGCCGAGCTGCACCTTCCGCGGCGCGTAGCTGGTGCTGTAGGCCGTCAGCAGCAGGAACTGCGCCGACGCCTGGTTGTTGGTCGGGTTGGCGAAGTTGGTCGCGGTTGGTCAGGTTGAAGATGTCGCCGACGATCTCGATCCGGCGCGCGTCGCCCAGGCGCACCGCGTAGCTGATCCGCGCGTCGACGTTGACGAAGCCGGGGCCGTAGGCGCCGTTGCGCCGCGCCTCGTTCTCGACCGTGTAGGCGTTCGCGCCGGTGCCGCTGTAGGTGCCGGCCGGCAGCGGCTCGGCGAAGGTGCCGTTGCGATCGGGATCGACGCGTGTTGTTGATCAGGGTGAACGGCGTGCCGCTCAGCGCCCGCGCCACCCAGCTCACGTTCAGCCCGCCGGTCTTCGGGATCACGGCCCGGCCGCTGACCACGAAGTTGTGGCGCAGGTCGAAATTCGACGGGCCCTCGTTCAGATCGAGGTGCAGATCGTCGAGCACCTGGAAGCCGCTGGCGGCGACGCCGTTGCCGGTGGTGTTGCCGCGCGTCTTCGACAGCGTGTAGGACACCCGCGCCTCGTAGTTCTGGCCGAAGCGCTTGTTGACGCCGAGGAGCAGCGCGTCGTAATCGAGCTCGCCGACGTTGACCGGCTGCGTCACGCCGGTCGTGAAGTTGGCGAAGCCCGGATAGGTGACGCGCAGCGCGTCGTAGGCCTGGGACAGCGTGGCGCTGCCCTGCCGGACGAGCGGCGACGTGGCGGCGGTCGTGGCGCGCAGGCCGGGATTGAGGTCGACCGACATCAGGACGTCGCGGCTCATCGCCCGCACGTAGTCGGCGCTGACCGCCAGGCCGGCGGCGAGCTGCCGTTCGTAGCCGAGCGTGATCTCGTCGCTGTAGGGCACGACGCGATCGGCGTTGTCCCAGCTCGCCCCGGTGTTGCGCAGCAGGCGCCCCGGCGGGAACTGCTGATCGAGCAGCGCCCGGTTGATCACCGGCCCGTTGACCAGGAACGGATCGGTCGGGAGCCGGCCGGCGCGCGGCCCGGGATCGGCGCGCCGAGGTCGGGAAGTTGACGACGAACGAGTTGGTGAACGGCGTGCCGGTGTAGATGCCGCCGATCAGCTCGAAGTGCGTCTTCTCGAAGAAGCGGCCGTAGCCGGCCCGGATGACGCTCTTGCCGCCGCCGAGGTCGTAGGTGGCGCCGAGCCGCGGCTGGAAGTTGTTCGTGTCGACCGGATAGCCGTCCACGAGCGGGTTGTCGGTCTCGGCGAGCGGCAGCACCTCGAGGTCGTAGCGCAGGCCGAGGCTGAGCGTCAGGCGCGGGCTCAGCCGCCACTTGTCCTGGGCGAAGGCGGCGAAGTAGGTGGCCTTCTGGAAGAACTGGCTGGGCCCGCCGACGCGGACGCGTGAAGCGATCGGGGTAGGTGCGCGGGTTGGCCGGGTCGAAGTCCAGGTCGTTCTGGCCGAACGCGAAGGTGCCGTTCAGGTTGCCCTGGTTCTCGTTCTGCGCCCCCGAGTAGACGTACTGCACGCCGACCTTGATGTCGTGATCGCCGCGCTTGCCGGGCAGGAACCAGGCCAGCGTGTCGTCGACGCTGATGCCGTCGTTGATGCGGAACTGGCCGGTGTTGTCCTGCTGGTCGGTGAAGTTCTGGTAGGCCAGCGTCGGCTCGCAGGCGCCCGAGGTCGCGACCGTTGCCGTTGTAGCAGGCGTTGGCGAAGGTGACGTTCTCCCGCGTCCAGGTGACGCGGAGCGTGTTGACCTTGGTGTTGGCCAGCACCGAGTTCAGGCTGACCGCCACCGACTGGTCGACGTCGGACTCCTCGCGGGCGGCGCGGCCGGTCGGGAAGATCGGTGCCGGTCGGCACGATCTGGTTCAGCTGCGGCGACTGCTCGCGCAGCCAGCGGACGTTGTAGGTGTGGTTGGGCGTGACCTGGTGATCGCCGCGCACGATGGTGTTCCAGACGCGATCGCGCGTCGTCTGCTGATCGTTCAGGTCGGGCCGGGTCGGGAAGACGATCGTGTTGGCGCGATCGATGGCGAACCGCTCGACGCTGGCGAAGTAGTGCATGCGGTCCTTGACGATCGGCCCGCCGATGACGCCGCCCCAGCGCTGGTAGCTGGTGTCGGCCTTGGCCAGGTCGCGCTGCTTGGCCAGGAAGTCCTTGCTCGTCAGCCCGCTGTCCTGGAAGTAGCCGAAGGCGCTGCCGCGGATGGCGTTGGTGCCGCTCTTGATGACCGCGTTGATCACCGCGCCGGTGGTCCGGCCGTACTCCGCGTCGTACTGCCCGGTCAGGACCTGGAACTCCTGGACCGCCTCGATCGGCGTCCGCGCCTGCATGCCGGCGCGCTGGCCGATGACGTCGTCGTTGTTGTTGCCGCCGTCGACGGTGTAGTTGTTGTTGCGCGGATCCTGGCCGTTGGCGCTGATGGAATCGCTGCCGAACGACTCGGTGGCGATCGACGGCACGATGCCGGGCAGCAGGCCGATGAAGCCGATGAAGTTGCCGTTCACGCTGGGCAGCTGGACCAGCGTCTCGCTGGTGATGTTGCCGCCGATCTCCTTCGAGGTGACGTCGACGAGCGGCGTCTCGGCGGTCACGTTCAGGACCTCCTCCATGCCGCCGACCTCCATCGTCACGTCGAGGGTGGCGGTGCGGCCGACCTCGAGCTGGAGGTCGCGCCGGGTGAACGTCTTGAAGCCCTGCAGGGCCGCCGACACCTCGTAGCGGCCCGGCACGAGCGACGTGGCGATGAACGCCCCGCTATCGCCCGACTGCGTCTCGCGGACCATCCCGGTGTCCTGGTTGCGGACGGTCACCGTGACGCCGGGCATCACCGCCCCCTGCGCGTCCACCACCCGCCCGCGCACCTCGGACGTGCCCTGCTGGGCGCTGGCCGTCCCGAGCATCAACAGCCACGCACACAACCATCCGCAAACACGTCGACTCATCTGGAATGCCTCCGCACGGCTCACGCCGCGAGAAAGACCCGGCGTCGTTCTGCCCGAGATCCGGAACGCCGAACTACCCGATGGGACTTTTCTGGATCGCCGCCGGCGGGGGCCGGCGGTTATTGCCCGTTTTGTTGCTGTTGACCGCGTGGCGCGTTCACGGCGACAGAATACAGCAAGCGGGATGCCGGTTCGTCCACCGGTCGCGACGGCGCGCGGAGCGGCCGCCGACTCGCGACACGCGACGGTTCGGGTAGAGTGGCGGCGTGCCGCTCGTCTCGTCCCGCCAGTCGAGCGCCACGTGGCTGTGGGCGGCGGCCGGTGTCTCGCTGGCCGTCAGCCTGACGCCGTGGGCCGACACCGCGCTCTACCCGTTCCGGCTGTTCACGACCTGGGTCCACGAGTGCGGCCACGCGCTGGCGACGGTGCTGGTCGGCGGGCAGGTGTCCTGGATCGTGATCCGGCCGGATGGCAGCGGCGTGACCGCGAGCCTGGTGCCGGACAGCCGGCTCGCCGCGCGCCATCGTGGCCTCGGCGGGCTACCTCGGCGCGGCGCTGATCGGCTGCCTGCTGATCGCCGCCACGCGCGTGCCGCGACGGGCCGACGCGCTGCTCGGCGGCGTCGGCGCCTTCATGCTCCTCACGCTGCTCGTCTGGATCCGCAACCCGTTCGGCGCCGGCGTCGTGCTGGCCTGGGCGGCCGTCCTGCTGATCCTCGCCCGCCGCGGGATCGGCCGCACGGCGCAGTTCCTGGTCGGCCTGCTCGCGATCCAGGTGGCGCTGAACGCGGTCTACGACATCCGCGTGCTCTACCTGGTCGACGGCTCGTCGGACGCCGTGACGATGGCGCGGCTGTTCCTGCTCCCGGCCTGGGTGTGGGCCACCCTGTGGATGGGCGTGGCCATCGCGATGCTCGCCGGCACGCTCTGGCTCACGCGCGGCCGGCGATGAACGGCGGTCAGCCCTTGATGAAATAGACGATCGCCACGACGACGGCGAGCGTGACGACGATGGCGCGCAGCGTGGCCGGGCGGACGCTGCCGGCGAAGCGGCCGCCGATGGTGCCGCCGACGATGGCGCCGGCGCCCATCACCAGCGCGATCAGCCACGCCACCTCGCCCGACGAGATGAAGAAGATCGCCGCCGCCAGGTTGGCGGCGAGCGCGATCGCCTGCTTCAGCGCGTTCAGGCGCGTCAGCGTGTCGTCGAGCACCAGGCCGAGCACCGCGAGCAGGATGACGCCGAGCCCGGCGCCGAAGTAGCCGCCGTAGACCGCGGCGCCGGCCACCGGCGCAGCCAGCCGCAGCGCCGACGCCGGCCGCGTCGTGGTGCTCGGCGTGGCCGACCAGCCAGGCGCGCAGCCGATCCTGGGCCGCCAGCAGCGCCGCGGCCATCAGGATCAGGTACGGCACCAGCGTCCGGAACGTGTGCTCGCCGGTGCGGAGCAGCAGCACGCCGCCGGCGATGCCGCCGACGACGCCGATCGGCACGGTGAGCCACAGCCGCTGCCGCTGGCCGGCGAAGTCGCGCCGCTGCGCCACCATGCCGCCGACCATGCCGGGCCACAGCGCGACGGTGTTGGTGATGTTGGCGGCGATGGCCGGCATGCCGATCGCCGTCATCGCCGGGAACGAGATCAGCGTGCCGCCGCCCGCGATCGAGTTGACCATGCCGGCGGCCATGCCGGCGAGGCCGACGAGGCCGTACTGCAGAAGCGGAGGGGGACATCGGCACGAGCGGTCGGCATGATATCGCAGGCGATCGGGGGCGATGGCGCGTCCGCGGTGCTGGCCGCGCTGCCGGCCTGCTGGTAGCATCGCGCACGATGGGCAGTGCAGGAGCCGAGCAGGCCGATCGTCGTCTTCACCGACGGCGCGGCGAAGGGCAATCCCGGCCCGGGCGGCTGGGGCGTCGTGGTGGTCACGCCGGACGGCGAGGTGACCGAGCTGGGCGGGCGCGCCGCGCACACGACCAACAACCGGATGGAGCTGACCGGCGCCATCAACGGGCTCGGCGCGGTGCGCGACCTCGCCGGCCCGGTCGTCGGTCTACACCGACTCGACCTACGTCATCCAGGGCATCCGCGAGTGGATCTGGGGCTGGCGCAAGCGCGGCTGGCGGACGGCGACGGGCACCGAGGTGCTGAACCGCGACCTGTGGGAGCAGCTGGCGGCGCTGACCGACGCCCGCGGCACCAGGGCGGCATCGACTGGCACTACGTCCGCGGCCACGTCGGCACGCCGGGCAACGAGCGCGTCGACGCGATCGCCGACGGCCTGGCGCAGCACCGGCCGGTGACGCTCTACAGCGGCCCGCTGCACGCCTACGAGGTGGCGATCCTGGACCTGCCGTCCGACACCACGGTGCCGGCCCGCAAGACGCGGCAGCGGGTCGAGCGGTGGCCAAGGCCGCACTCCTACCTGAGCGTCGTCGACGGCCAGGCCATCCGTCACACGACGTGGGCCGACTGCGAGCGCCGCGTCAAGGGACGCTCCGGCGCGCGCTTCAAGAAGGCGATGAGCCCGGCCGACGAGATCGCGATCCTGCGCGGCTGGAACGTCGATCCGGGGAGCGTGTGAGGCGGCGCGTGGCCGAGGCCGGCTGGCGATCACAGCTCGACGATGGTGACGCCGTCGTTGCCGGGCTCGAGACGGAAGGCGCGGACCGACGGCACGTCGCGAAGCTGGCGGTGCAGCGCGCCACGCAAGCGGCCGCCGCTGCGTCCGTGGATGACGCGCAGCCGCGCGTGGCCGGCGAGGATCGCGGCGTCCACCGCGGCCACGACGCGGTCGAGCGCATCGGCGACGACCAGGCCGTGCAGATCGAGGTCGGCCGCGGCACGGCGCCGGCCGCCGTCGTCATCCGGCGGCGCGGGCCGGCCGGCGGGCGTCGGTCGCCGCGTCGCTTTCGCGGGCCGATCGCCGGGCGTAGCGTCGGCGGCCTCGACCACCACCGTCCGGCTGCCGATCAGGACCACGAGACGGACGCCGTGGCGGCCGCGGTGGCGGACCTCCTGCACCACGCCCCGCCCCAGCGGCGTCCGCACCATGTCGCCGGCGACGATGTCAGCCATGGGATCCACGCCTCCGGCACCGATCAGCGGCCACGATACCGCACGGCGGCCTCTCGATGATGCCGCCCCCGACGCATTCCGCGCCCTCCTGGCCGGCGGTCCGCCGCTGCTGACGCTGGCGCCGATGCAGGACGTCACCGACGGCGCGTTCTGGACGCTCGATCCACCGCTACGGCGGCGCCGACGTCTACTGGACGGAATACTTCCGCGTCCACGCCGACTCGACGCCCGAGAAGTGGATCGTCGACTCGATCCGCGACAACACCACCGGCCGGCCGGTCGTCGCGCAGATGATCGGCAACGACGTGCCGGCGCTGGTGCGCACGGCCAGGTTCCTGCAGACGCTGCCGATCGCCGCCGTCGACCTGAACCTGGGCTGCCCGGCGCCGATCGTCTATCGCAAGTGCGCCGGCGGCGGCCTGCTGCGCGAGCTGCCGCGCATCGACGCGATCCTCGGCGCCCTGCGCGACGCCGTCTCGATCCCGTTCACCGTCAAGACCCGCGTCGGCTTCGCCTCGATCGAGGAATTCGAGGCGCTGCTGCCGATCTTCGCCCGCCACGCGACTCGACGCCCTGACGGTGCACGCGCGCACGGTGGCGCAGATGTACCGCCCGCCGGTGCACTACGACCTGATCCGCGCAGGCCGTCGGCGAGCATGCCCTGCCCGGTGATCGCCAACGGCGACGTGCACTCGCCGGCGCAGGCGCTCGAGCTCGCTGGCGCGGACCGGCGCCCGCGGCCTGATGATCGGGCGCGGCGCGATCCGCAATCCGTGGCTGTTCGAGCAGATCCGGCAGGCGCGGCGCGGCGAGGCCGTCACCCAGCCGACCGGCCGCGACGTGTGGACCTACATCCGCGCCCTGTGGGCAGTCGCAGGCGACCTTCGACAAGCCGGAGACAGGTGCAGTGCGACCGGATGAAGAAGTTCCTCAACTTCGTCGGCGAAGGCGTGCCGGCGCCGTTCCTGCACGACATCCGGCGGGCGACACGGCGGCCGAGTTCCACCGCATCTGCGCCGCGTTCCTCGACCACGACGAGCCGATGACGCTCGAGCCGATCGCCGCGGAATGGTCGGCGACGCGCTCAGCTCGTCGCTGGGCCTGCAGCCGCGTCGGTCAGTCGAGGCCGGGAAACAGGTGACGGCCGGCGTCGTCGAGCGGCCGATCGGCGACACGCGGCGCACGGCCGACAGCGGCAACGGACCGTAGAGGTGCGGGAACAGGTCGCCGCCGCGCGACGGCTCCCAGCGCAGCGCGTCGCCGAGCGCCGCCGCGTCCACCGCGACCAGCAGCAGATCGGCCTGGCCGGCGAAGTGTCGCGCGGCCGTCTCGCGAACCTGGGCGGCGGTCGAGAAGTGGATGAAGCCGTCGCGCGCGATCGACCGCCGACCCGGCGAACACGCCAGCCGCGGCGGCGGCCTGCCACGAGGCGTGATCGACCAGCTTGAACACGAGGTCGGTCATGGCTTCGCCGCCGCGTCCGCCGGCCGCAGCACGATGATGTGCTGCCAGGGCAGCACGTCGATCACCTCGTCGATGCGCGAAGCCGTCGGCGCCGAGCTCGTCACGGACCTGGCTGACGCTCATCTTGTGCTCCTCGCGGATCGGCACGCGCGGGTCCTCGCGGCGGAACTCGATCAGCACCAGGCGCCCGCCCGGCTTGAGCGCCGTCTTCAGCTTGCGCACGAACGCCTGCGGCGCCGCCAGCTCGTGATAGACGTCGACCATCAGCAGCAGGTCGAAGGTCTTCTCCGGCAGCACCGGATCGTCGGCGCGGCCCTGCACGAGCTCGACGTTGCCGAGCCGCTCGCGGGCGACGCGGGCGCGCAGGAGATCGAGCATGCCCGGCTGCAGGTCGGTGGCGACGACGCGGCCGGTCGGCGCCGACGGCCTTGGCCAGCAGCACCGTGTAGTAGCCGGATCCGGCGCCGATGTCGGCGACGACCGCGCCCTTCGGCAGGCGCAGCGCGGCAATCGCCTTCGACGGCGCTTCCTCGCGCTCGCGCTCCGGACGATCGAGCCACGCCGCGCCCTTCGACGCCCATCGTCGGCGCGAGCACCCGGCCGCTGACCGGATGGCGGCGCGACTGCACGCCGGCATCGCGACGACCAGCGCCAGCGCCAGGATGCCGGCGGCCGCGACCGACGATCGCATCCGATCGAGGTCCCCACAGTGCCCGGATGGTACCACCGCGACGGCGGCGGCCGCGCATCCGCGCGGCCGGTCGGCGGCCGAGTCGCGCGTACGGGCGCACTGCCGCTGGCGTTACCAGAGTAGACGCGCGCAACGATGGTGGCGTCGCCCCCGGCCCCACCGCGAGCGTCCGAGGTCCGCATGTCGGCTCGATCGACGGCAGCGGCGTGGATGCTCTGCGCCGCTGGCTCTCTGCCACCACGGGCTCCACGGCTGTCGCGCAAAGCATCGACCCGGTGCCGATCGTCGGCCGACGGCTCGTGCAGAGCTACACCGAGCGCGGTCGACCCGCTCCTTCACGCGGCTCGGCGCGCCGTGGTCGGCGGTCGGCGTGCCGTCCGCGATGCCCTGCCGCCTGCTGGCGCACGCCCATTTTCGCCCGCTGCTCGACGAGCTGTGGATCGCGATCGGTCACCTTCCGCCAGCAATGCCGCCGGCTGGCCGGCGCGCGGGCCGTGGTGCTGCTGCAAGGCGCGTCCGCGGCGGAGCACACGTGTGGAACGCGGAATCGCGTATCGGCCTGCTGGACGGCGGTCAGGTGGTGGCGCGCGTGCGGGTGCGCGCCGGTCGCGAGAGCGTCGAAGTGATCGCGCACGAGCTGGAGCACGTGCTCGAACGCATCGACGGCGTCCACCTGGCGCTCGACTCGACGCGTCGCGGCTCCGGCACGACCGCTCGCCGGCGGCGCCTACGAGACGCGGCGCGCCACGGAGGCGGGTCGGCAGGTGGCGAAGGAAGTGCGCCGGACCGCAGCGCGTACGCGACGCCACAGCCGTAGGGAGCGAGCGGGTCCTCGGCCGGACACCCCGGTGCGTCGGGCTCGACGTCGGTGCACTAGTCGCCGTCGACGGCGGCGCCAGCACGTAGACGCCGCGGGCCGGCATCGTCGCGAGGCCGTCGGCGACCAGGGCCCGGTTGCCGAGGCCGGCTTCCGGGCGCGCGATGCCGGTGACGCGGGCCAGCTCGCCCGGCACGGTCATCCCCGCCCCGGTGAGGAAGCGGCGCGCGATCTCCCGCACCGCGGCGGCGCGGGCCATGCGCCGCCGGTGCAGCGCATCCGGGAAGCGCGACACCGCGAGGGTCCAGATGTAGGTGAACTTCGGGACGTAGGCGACCTCGCTGGGAATCACCAGCATCGCGGCCTGCAGCTCGTCCATCGCCCGGCCGAACGTCACGCGGTCCGCGATCCTCGCATCGCTCCGCAGATCCGCGGTCGCCATCTCCCACTCGGCGCGCAGCACCCGCAGGATGCGCCGGGCCGGCGCGCTCAGCCGCCGCGCTTCCTCGGCCTTGGGCACGCCCCAGACGGCGTGGAAACACGGGACGAGATCCGGCGCCACGAACATCGCCTTCCCGCGCGCCAGCTTCGCGTAGTAGACCTTGCCGCGCCGCACGAGCTCGTCCTTCAGCAGCCAGGTCTCCGACGCCTCCGGATCCTTCTGCACGTTGCGCGGCATCACCGCGTCGCGGCGGCCGCAGACGGCGACGTAGAGTGACGGCCCCGGGCGGCGCGCGTCGGTCAGGCACGAGACGAAGCCGGCGTCGTCGACGAACCGCTCGGCGGCGAGCGGCGACCCGACGGCGCGCGACGGATCGCGGCGCCAGTGATGATCGCGGTGGGCCTCGATGGCTTCGGGCAGGGGCGGGCGCGGCGGCATGCTGGGCGGCAGCGGTGCCGCGCGCCGCCGCTACGGCAACGGCGCGGGCACGATGGGCGGTCGCTGGAACGGGCGATCCGGCTTCTCGATCTCGAGCTCCTCGAAGATCAGGTTCGGCGCGATGAGCGAGACGACCACGTCGCCCTGCGGCGCGCCCTGCATCATCGCCAGCATCTGCATCGAGCTGCGGCAGCGTCGCGCGGTAGCTGTGCAGCCGGCGCTCGGTCGACGCGTCCAGGATGTCACGGAACGCCGCGTGCGGCACGGTGTCGAACTGCAGGCCGCGCACCAGCGTCTCCACGCCGTCCGGCGTGACCTTGTAGGCGCGCACGATCGCCGGGCCGCTGGGACCGGCGGGACCGCGCATCATCATCATGCCGGACATCATGTCGTCCGGGTCGCCGCCGGCGTTCGGCCCGCCGGCCGCCACGCCGCGCACGATGTAGCCGAACGGGCGGCCGTCCGCCTTGAGGCGGGCCAGGTACTTCTCCCGCAGCGTGGCCGCCGGCACGCCCGCCGACGACTGGAGCTGGAAGACGCCGGCCGACGCCACGCCGCCGCGGCCGTGGCCGTTCGAGGTCAGGTAGCCCTTCTGCGGCGTGCGGCTGGTCAGCAGCGTCTTGAGCAGCCCCTTCTCGCACAGCGTGACGTCCTGCGCCGGAATGCCTTCGTCGTCGACGGCGTACGCGCCTGGAACTTCCCGCCCGTCGAATTGCGTCAGCGACGGGGTGTCCGAGGCGGTGAAGGCCTCGGGCAGGACACGGTTGCCGGCCCGGGTCAGGAACGGTGTCGGCGGCGCCGCGCCCATCGGGCCGAACATCTGCGGGTTCTCCATCTCCGGCCCGCGCAGCGTCAGGAACAGCGGCACGAGCGTCTGGGCGAGCAGCTCGGATGCGGCCTGGTCTTCCACCAGCACCGGGCCGGTGAAGGCCTCGCCCACCGGCGCCTGCTTCAACGCGACCAGCCCGGCGGTCAGCTCGCGGGCCTGCGTGGCGAGCTGGGTCGGCGTGGGCAGGCCGGCGACGGTGCGGGCATGCACCGTCACGACGTCACGGAGCGGCATGCCGTCGCCGGCCTGCGTGTCCGCCGAGAGCCGCACCACGGCGGTCTGGATCGGGGCGACCGTCGTGAAGCCTTCGCTGTTGACGCTGTAGCGGGTGCCCTGGCTGACGGTGATCGACGCCTCGGACCGGGTCAGCTCGGGCGGACGCGAGGGCCTTCGACAGCGTGCGCACGTGCTCGAGCCACGGCTCGATCGCCACCTCCGCCGGCAGCGCCGTGCAGCCGGGTCGTGCGCGGCGTCTCCTGCGACCAGTCGGGGATCGGATCCGGCGCCGCCTGGTTCTGCTGCGCCGCCTGCTTCTTGGCGAAGCTGCTCAGTGCCCGGCGGTAGGCGGCGTCGGTGACCAGCCACAGCTGCCGGCGCAGGACCGCGACGTCGTCGTCGAGCGGCGCGTCGACGACGCCCATCCCGTACATCACGAGACGCCCGGATCGCGATCGAAGCTCACGAAGCGGGAGCTGTCGCGGGCGTAGTCGCCGACGCGGACGTCGACGCGCACGGTGCGGCTGCGCCGGCGGCCGTCGCCGAGCATGGCGCCGAGCGTGGCGGCGGCGTGCCGGCCGGCGACGTCCTCGATCGTGTAGGCGACGTAGTACGGCGCCGGCTGGCCCGGGATGCGCAGGCCGGTCATCGCCCGCGCGAGCTCCTCGCGCATCGCCGGCAGCAGCGGGCTCTCCTGGGCCGCGAGCGACGGCGCGTGCGTCGGCGCGCACAGGGCGAGCGCCCCGGCCAGGCCGGCGGCGCGAAGGGCGGAGCGGGACGGAGGAGCGTCATGATCGACCTCGTCGGAGCCTGGGGCGCAGCGCGCCGGTCACTCGGTCTTGGCCCGGCCGGGCGGGGCCGGCAGCACCGGCAGCCCTTCCTGCGACTTGAGCTTCTTCTGCACCTCGACCTCGCCGACGAGGAGCGCCGGCGACGACGCCGACACGGGCACCATGCCGCTCTCGGCGCCGCACATGCCGTTGAACGTCTCGCGCTCGCGGCTGGCCGCGAGGATGCGGCCGAAGGTCGTGAGCGGCGTGCCGATCAGGTCGACGCCGCGCACCAGCTCCATCGGCCGATCGTCGGGATAGATCCGGTAGACGACGTTCGGCAGCACGTTGAAGGCGTTCGGGATCATGCGGCCGGTGAAGGTGAAGCCGCCTTCGATGTTCTGGAAGTAGAGGCCGAACGGGCGGCCCTGCTGCCGGATCTCGCGCTTCAGCCGCGCCACCAGGTCGTCGAACGGCACCGTCTCGCTGGCGTCGACGACCAGGTTCGACTGGCGCGACACCGGCGGCAGGCCGGGCATGGCGCGGCCGTGGCCGTTCGACTGGACGATGCCGGCGACCGGCGATCGGCTCATGAGGAACGTCTTCAGGATGCCGTGATCGACCGCCACCACGCGCCGCGCCTTCACGCCCTTCGTCGTCGAAGGCGTAGTGGCCGACCAGCTCGGTGGTCGCCGTCCCGCTGCAGCGTCGGATCGAACACCACGCTCAGGAACGCCGGCAGCACCGGCTGGTTCAGGCGCTTGGCGAAGGTCTGCGCGTCGTCGGCCTGCTTGGTGCGGTGGCCTTCGATGCGGTGGCCGAAGATCTCGTGGAAGAACACGCCGGCGGCGCGGCCGGACAGGATCGCCGGGCCGCTGTAGGGATCGACGACGGGCGCCGTCCGCAGCGCCTGGAGCAGGCCGACCATCTCGCGCGCGTCGGCGACGAGCTGCGCCTCGGTGGGCAGGCCGTCCGGCGACTTGGCGAAGTAGGAGCGGTAGAGCGGCAGATCCATGCCGTCGTCGGCCTTGGTCGTGGCGCTGATCATCAGCCGCGCGACGGTGTCGCTGGTGGCGACCTGCGAGCCCTCGGTGCTGACGAAGTAGCGCCGCGTGGTCTCGATGGTCAGCGCCGCGTCCGAGGTGAGAACGAGCGGCTGCTCGCCGAACGGCGCCGAGATGCGGCGCAGCCGCCCTTCCCAGGCCGACACGTCGACGGGCGCCGGCCGCGCCGGCTCGACGTGGGTCTGCGGCGGCTCGCGCGACAGATCGGCGATGGCGACGCCGTCCTGGACCTTGGCCGCGACGTTGGTCTTGACCTTGGTGAAGCGCTCGATGGCCTGCTTGAACTTGCGATCGGTGGCCCGCCACAGCACCGCCCGCACCGCGTCGGCCGGCTCGCCCTGCGGCCCGGGCAGCGGCAGGGCGGTGCGGCTGAAGCCGCGGAACCCGCCCATCATGTCGCCGCGGATCTCGCGGGTGTTGTCGAGGTCGTAGTCGCCGACGCGCACGTCGACCACCGCACTGCGGCTGCGCCCCTGGTTCCGGCCGACGAGAGCCCCGAAGGACGCGCGCACGTAGGCGCTCTGCACGTCGTAGACGGTGTAGCTGGCGAAGTACGGCGGTGTCGCCTCGCGCTTCAGGCCGTCGACGTTCCGGCGCAGCTCATCCGCCAGGATGCGCAGGAGCGGATCGGCGGCCGGCGGCGAGGCCGCTGCCTGTCCGGCCACGCGGACACCGGACGGCAGGAGCACGAACAGGGCGAGACAGGCCCATCCGGCCCGCGTCAGCAGGCGGCGGGGACGGGCGGATCCGGCAGCACACTGGAGCATGGACATCTCCCGCGCGCACGAAGGGGGTCGGGCGCCGTTGTGTAGAACGTCGAACCCGCCGCATCTGAACGGACCGGCGCCCTACAGACACGCGGTGCCGCTCTCAGCACCGCGTGTCCAGCCTCGGTGGTCATGCCATAATCCGGGCGTGGCACCGAACGAATTGAGCCTCCAGGAACGGAAGCAGGAGCTGGTGCGGGCGGCGCTGTTCGACGCCGCCTGGCAGCTGTTCGGCGAACGCGGCTACGAGGCGACGACCGTGGCCGAGATCGCGGCCGCCGCCGGGGTGTCGCGCCGCACGTTCTTCCGCTACTACGCCTCCAAGGAAGACGTGCTCGTCGAGACCAGCGACGAAGTGGCCGAGGCCATGCTGGCCGCCATGGCCGCGCGGCCGCTCGACGAGCCGCCGCTGCTCGCCATCGAGCGCGCCCTCGTCCCGGTGCTCGAAAGCCGCATCGCGCGCACCGATCGGCTGCACACCATCATCCGCCTCCTGCGCGAGAGCCGCACCCTCCGCCGGGCGATGCTCGAGCGGCACGCGCTGATGGAGGAACGCCTCGCCGTCCAGCTCGGCGTCCGGCTCGGTGTCGACGTGGCGACGGACAACACGCCGGTGCTGCTCGCCTTCGTGGCCCGCGCGATGATGGACACCGCCTTCAACGTCGCCTACGACCACGGCCGCAGCGACGTCGAGGCGCTGGTCGCCGAGCTGTTCGCCACGCTCGGCGCGCACACCGCCCTGCGGGCCACGGCATCCGGTAGGATGGCGCCGCGCGACCCGCCGGTCGCGTCATCGAGGTGCACCTTGGAGACACGCATCGCCATGTGGTCCGGGCCGCGCAACATCTCCACCGCGCTGATGCGCGCGTGGGAGAACCGCCCCGACGCCTGGGTCGTCGACGAGCCGCTCTACGCCCACTACCTGACCCACGTCCCGGTCGCGCATCCGGGCGTCGACGAGGTGATCCGGCATCACGACAGCGACTGGCAGCGCGTCGTCACCGGCCTCGTCGGCCCGATCCCCGAGGGCCGCGGCATCTACTACCAGAAGCACATGGCGCACCACTGGCTGCCGCACCTGCGCGGCGACTGGGTGTTCGCAGCTGACCAACGCCTTCCTGATCCGGCATCCCGGCCGAGATGCTGCCGAGCCTGGCCGCGAAGATGGGCCAGCCGGTGCTGCGCGACACCGGGCTGCCGCAGCAGGTCGAGATCTTCCGCGAGGTCCGCGAGCGCACCGGCGTGACGCCGCCGGTGCTCGACACGGAGGACGTGCTCCGGATCCGCGCGGCGTGCTGCTGCGCTTCTGCGCGGTCGACCGGCGTCGACTTCGACGAGTGCATGCTGCACTGGCCGGCCGGGCGTCGTCCGACGGACGGCGTCTGGGCGAAGTACTGGTACGACGCGGTCGAGCGCTCGACCGGCTTCGAGCCGTACGCGCCGCGCCCGCGCCAGCGTCGAACCCGCGCTCGAGCCGCTCCTCGCCGAGTGCCTGCCCTACTACGAGGAGCTGGCGGCGCACCGGCTGCGGGCGTAGCCAGAGACACCGCCCGATGCTGCAGCGGTTCGATCCGAAGAACGCCGACCTGATCGTCAACATCAACGGCCGGCTGGTGCACCGCAACGAGGCGGGCATCAGCCCGTTCGACTCGGCCGTGCAGGGCGGCGACGCGGTCTGGGAGGGGCTGCGCCTCTACCAGGGCCGCATCTTCCGGCTCCGCGAGCACCTCGAGCGGCTGCGTCACTCGGCCCTGGCCCTCGCCTTCCAGTCAGATCCCGTCGGCGGACGCCATCACCGGCGAGATCCGCCGGACGCTCGAGGCCAACGGCATGACCGACGGCGTCCACGTCCGCCTGACGCTGACGCGCGGCGTCAAGGTCACGAGCGGCATGGATCCGCGGCTCAACCAGTCCGGGCCGACGCTGATCGTGCTGGCCGAGCACAAGCCGCCCGTCTACGGCACCACCGGCCTGTCGCTGAAGACCGCCGCCATCCGGCGCTTTCCGCCCGACTGCCTCGACCCGAAGATCCACCACAACAACCTGCTGCAGTCGATCCTCGCCAAGATCGAGGCCAACGTCGCCGGGGCCGACGACGCCCTGATGCTCGACACGCGCGGCTTCATCGCCGAGACCAACGCCACGCACCTGTTCTTCGTCGAGCGCGGTGTCGTGCGCACGCCGACGACCGCCGCCTGCCCCGAGGGCATCACCCGCGCCGCCGTGCTCGAGCTGTGCGTCGGCGCACGGCATCGCCGCACCAGGTGACCGACCTGTCGCTGACCGAGGCCTACCGCGCCGACGAGGCCTTCTGCACCGGCACGATGGGCGAGCTGGCCGCGGTCACGGCGATCGACGGCCGCACGATCGGCGACGGCCGCGTCGGGCCGATGACGCACGCGCCTGACGGCCCTGTTCCGCGAGCTGACGGTGCGCGAAGGCGACACCGTCGTCTGAGGCGTCCGACGAGTCATGGACTCCGGTCGCGTCGTCCTCCTCGGCGGCACGGGCTCCGTCGGGCGCGCGCTGGTCGACGGCTGGCCGCTGGCCGAGCGGCCGCGTCTGCGGGTGCTGCTCCACCGCTCGCGGCCGGACTGGCTGGCCGGCGGCGACGTCGAGACGTGTCGCATCGACGCCGACGTCGGTGGAGAGATCTGCGACACGCCCTCGTCGGCGCGACCGCGCTGATCGACCTGCTGCGGCCGACCGGCGACGGCTGGCGGCTGACGGCCGCCGCCCGCCTGGGGGAGGCCGTCGATCGCACCACGCTGCGGCGCATCGTGCACGTGAGCAGCATCGACGTCTACGGCGTCAGCCGGGCGCCGGTCGTCGACGCGGACACGCCGCCGGAGCCGACGTCGCCCTACGCCCGCGAGCACCTGGACGCCGAAGTGCTGGCCCAGCGCCGGCCGGTCGCGACGACGGTGGCCCGGCTGGGCGCGATGTTCGGCCCAGGCAGCCAGAACCTCGTCGCCATCGCCGACGAGGTGGCCGTCGCTCCGGCCTGGCGTCTGGCGGCGCGGCGCGCGCTCAATGGCCTGCGGCGCCTCCATCTGGTGAGCCGCGACACCGTCACGCAGGCCCTGCACGCGCTCGTCGACGCGGCCGAGGCGCCGCCCCGCCTCGTCGTCACCGACGACGCCGCCCCGGACAACAACTTCGCCTACGCCCAGGATCTGCTGATTGCGGCGCTGCGGCGGCCCGACGTCTCGCGCACGCCGATCCTGCCCCGCGTCGTGCTGCACGCCGCCCTCGCCTGGCGCGGGCACGCACCGGCGCTCGCCTCGCGCCGCTTCGCCCCCGGCCTCGCTCGACGCGCTGGTGCCGTCCGCCGCGGCGCACTTCCCGGCCCGGTTGCGCGCCTACGTCGACGACCTGGCCGCGGCGCGGCTCGCCGCCACCGGGAGCGGCACCTGACGTGACGGTGCTGCTCGTCACCATCTCGCTGCACGCCCAGCGCGGCGGCGGGACCGCGGAGCGGACGCGCCAGCTCGCCCTGCATCTGACCGCGCTCGGCACGACGTGCGAAGTGGCGACCATGGAGGATGGCGGCTACGCCGATGCGCTGCGCGCGGCGGGCATCCCGGTTCACGTGACCGGCTACGTGCGGGTGCGTTTCCACCTGCCCTTCGTCAATCCGCCGGCGCTCTATCGCCTCGTCCGGCGAGCCGATCGGGTCCACATCCTCGGCTATTGGCATCTGCTCTCGGTGGCGACGGCGTGGATGGCGCGGTCCCTCGGCCGGCCCTACGTCCTCTCGCGCGGCCGGCGAGTTCGCGGCCCTCGACATGCCGCGCCCCATCGCCCGCGTGTTCCACCGGCTTCTCGGCATCGGGCTGATCCGGCACGCGGCGGCGCTCATCGCCATCACGCCGCTCGAGCGCCGCCAGATCGAAGCGCACTTCGCCACGTCGGCGCCGCCCGTCGTGGTGATTCCGAACGGGGTGTCCATTCCGGCACCGCGCGCCGGGACCGTCGGTCGAGGCGCGGCGCACGCTGGCCTTCGTCGGACGACTCGCCCCGATCAAGGGGCCCGACCTGCTGCTCGAGGCGTTCGCCGCGATCGCCGGCCGTCACCCGGACATCGACCTCGTGATGGCCGGCCCCGACTTCGGCCTGCAGACGTCGCTGGCCGCCCGCGTCGCCGAGCTCGGTCTCGGCGCCCGGGTCGTCCTGGCGCACTACGTCGACGAGCCGGCGCGGACCGCGCTCTTCGATCGGGCGCTGCTGGCCTGCATCCCCTCGCGCGCCGAGGCCATGTCGCTGGTCGCCCTCGAAGCCGGCGCCGCCGGCGTCCCGGTGCTGCTGACCGACCAGTGCGGCTTCGACGACGTGGCGGCGGTCGACGGCGGCGCCGTCGTGCCGGCCACCGTCGCCGGCCTCACCGACGGTCTCGATCGCCTGCTGGCCGATCGCAGCGCGCTCGCCGCCAAGGGCCGGCGGCTGCGCGATCACATCAGCCATCGCTACGCGTGGCCGGCCGTGAGCGCCGCGTTCCGGGACTGCCTCGCCGCCTTGCCGGACGGCTCGAACAGGAGGCCGTCATAGCCGCCCTGCCGTCGGTATCGATGGTCGTCCCCGCCTTCAACGCCGGGCCCTACGTCGCCGAGGCGATCGAGAGCGTGCTGGCGCAGGACTACCCCGCCTTCGACGTCATCGTCATCGACGATGGCTCGACCGACGACACGGCCGCCGTCGCCAGCCGTTTCGCCGCTCGCGCCACCGTGCTGCGCCAGGCCAACGCCGGACAGAGCGCGGCCCTCACCGCGGGCTGGGCCCGCGCCTCGGGCGACCTCCTCGGCTATCTCAGCGCCGACGATCGGCTGCGGCCTGGCGCCCTCGCCGCCATGGCGCGGGCGCTGGCCGACGCCCCTGACGCCGTGCTCGCCTACCCCGATTTCGGCCTCATCGATGCCGCCTCGCAGCCGATCGGGACGGTCACGCCGCCGAACTACGACGAGGCGCTGCTGGTCCGCGATCTGCACTGCCTGCCCGGCCCCGGCGCGCTCTTCCGCCGCGACGCCTACCAGCGCGCCGGACCGTGGGACGCGACGCTGCGGCAGGTGCCCGATCTCGACTTCTTCCTGCGCCTCGCCCTGTTCGGTCCGTTCGTGCGGGTCCCGCAGGTGCTCGCCGATTACCGCGTGCATGCGGAGGCGGCGACCTACCGCCCGGCCTCCGCCGCCCGCGCCGACGAACCGCTGCGGGTCGTCGCACGCTATTTCCAGCGGCCGGATCTGCCCGACCGCATCCGGCGGCGGGCGCGGGCCGCCACCGCCAACGCGCTGCTGCTCTCCGGTGTGATGCACGGGACGTCGCGCCGGAGCGGGGTGGCGATCCGGCGCTTCGTTCGCGCCGGGCTCACCTCGCCGGCGACGCTCTGCACGCGAAAGGCGGCCGGCTTCGTCGGGCGCTCCATCGCCGCGCAGGCCGGGCGATGGCGACGATGATCGCGGACCGCGGCGGATCTCGGTCGCGCCTGCGCCTGGCATGGTCCGGCACGCTCGTGCTCGGCGGCCGGCTGCTGCAGCTGGCGACCGGTGCCCTGCTCGCGCTCCTGCTGCCGCGGCTGATGCCGGCGGCCGAGGTCGGCACCTTCTTCCTGGCGCAGGTGGCGATCGGGATCGGCGCCGTGGCGGCGCAAGCGGGCCTCACCTACATCGTCCCGGCGGCGGTCGGCGAGGCGCTGACGCGGCGCGATGGGACGCTCGCCGGCGCCCTCTGCCGCGCCGCCCTGCTCCTCTGCCTGCTGGCATCGCTGGCGGTCTGCGTCACCGGCGTGCTGGCCGCCGTCCTCTGGCCGGCGTCGGTCCGCCGCGTCGCTCGGCTTCGACCGGTCGACGGTGGCCGTGGTCATCGGCATGGTGCCGTTCGCCGCGCTCGGCGCCGTCATCGCGGAAATGCACCGCGCCCGCGGCGCCATCGCCCTGGCGTCGGTGCTGCCGAACGCGCCAGGGCGTCGCCGTCGCCGCGGTCGCGGTGGCGGCCTTCCTGCTCGGCGCGCGGCCGGGCGCGCTGTCGCTGCTCGCCGCCGGCCTGGCCGGCATGGCCGTGGCCGCGGCGCTCGGGCTCGCGATGGCGGGCCGGCATCTCGATCTGCGCGCGACGAGCGACGATCCCCGCGCCGGCCTGTCGGGCCTGTTCGCCATCACCTCGCCGATCCTGCTGACCAATCTCGGCGCCGTCGGCGTCGCCCTGGCCGACCAGGCCATCGCGGGTGTCGTCGGCGGCGCGGTCGACGCCGCGCACTACGGCCTGGGCCTGCGCCTGTCGTCGCTGCTGGCGCTGCCGCTCGGCGTCGTCAACGTCACCCTCACGCCGCGCATCGTGTCGCTCTGGACCGAGGGCCAGCGGCAGGGACTCCAGCGCCTGCTCACCATCACGGCGACGGCCGCCAGCGCCGCCGCCGTCCTCGGTCTGCTCGGCGTGGTGGGCCTGCGGTTCGTCGGCGGGCACGCGATCTGGGACGCGTCGTACGCGCCCGCGCTCACCATCGGCGTCATCCTCGGACTGGGCCAGGTGATCGCAGGCGTGCGGCGGATCGAGCGGCCACCTGCTGATGCTGCTCGGCCACCAGCAGGCGTTCATGCGCGTGTCGCTGACCGTCGGCGCGATCGCGGTCGTCCTGGGGATCGCGGGCATGGCCACGTGGGGGATCACCGGGTTGGCTGCGGTGATGGCGATGGCGAACGCCGGGCAGACGCTGGCCTGCGTCGTGCTCGCGCGGCGCCGCCTGGGCCTCGAGACGTGGCCGAGGAAAGCCCAGGACGAGCTGGCTATAATGACCCGTTGACTCTCCCGGCCGGCCGGCGGCTCGGTCCCTACGAAGTCCGTCAGCCCCTCGGTGCGGGTGGCATGGGCGAGGTCTACCTCGCCCACGACACCCGCCTGCAGCGCAGCGTCGCGGTGAAGGTGCTGCCGGCGGCGTTCGCCGAGCAGCGCCGATCGGCTGCAGCGCTTCGAGCAGGAAGCGCGGGCCACCGCGACGCTCAACCATCCCGAACGTGATGGCGGTGTTCGACGTCGGCGTGGACGACGGCGTCCCCTACGTCGTGCTGGAGCTGCTCGAAGGCGAGACGCTGGCGACGGCGCTGCGTCAGGGCGCCCTGCTCGCCGCGTCGGGCGACCGACCTCGCCGGACAGATCGCGCAGGGCCTGGCGGCGGCGCACGCGAAGGGCATCGTCCACCGCGACCTGAAGCCGGACAACATCTTCGTGACCGCCGACGGCCGCGCCAAGATCCTCGACTTCGGGCTGGCGAGGCTGATCGAGACGCCCGACCGCGCAGCCGACCGTCACGCAGCTGGCGACCACGCCGCCGACCGGCCCCGGGCATGTGCTGGGCACGGCCGGCTACATGGCGCCGGAGCAGGTGCGCGGCGAGCCCGCCGACCACCGTGCCGACATCTTCGCGTTCGGCGCGGTCTTCTACGAGATGCTGGCCGGGCCAGCCGGCCTTCGGCGGCGACTCCACCGTCGAGCGGATGACCGCGATCCTCAAGGACGATCCGCCGCCGCTGCCGATCGGCGCCGTGCCGCCGCAGCTCGATCGGGTCGTCCACCGCTGTCTCGAGAAGAGCCCGGCGCAGCGCTTCCAGTCGGCCAGCGACATCGCCTTCGCGCTCGGAGGCGATGTCGCGGCGCGGCCTCGGGCCGGCCTCGGCCTCCGCGGCAGCGACGGCCATCGCTGCGGCGCCCGCGACCCGGCGCTGGTGGCCGCTGGCGCTCGGCGCCGCGGTCGCCGTCGCCGTCGGCGTCGCCATCGGCGTGCTGGCGATGCGGCGGGCCGTGCCGGCGCGCGCCCGGGGTCGTCAGCTTCGAGGCCCGCACGTTCGATCGCCTGCCGATCACCAACGCCCGGTTCATGCCCGACGGCAAGACGATCGTCTACAGCGCGACACCGAGCGGATCGTCGCCGTCGCTCTTCGTCGTCGACCCGTCGGCCGAGGCCCCGCAGCCGCTCGGCCTGTCGAACGCCCACCTGCTCTCGATCTCGCAGCACCGGCGAACTGGCCGTCATCGTCGCCCCGCGGTATCCTCGATCAGCGCCTCTACGCCGGCACGCTGGCCCGGATGACCATCGGCAGCTCGCCGCGCGCCGTCGCCGAGGACGTGCGCGAGGCCGACTGGTCGCCGGACGGCACGGCCATGGCGATCGTCCGCGACCTCGGCAACAGCGCGCGATCGGCTCGAATTCCCGGCCGGCACGGCGCTGCACGAGGCCGGTGGCTACGTGAGCAATCCGCGCGTCTCGCCCGACGGCACCCGTGTCGCGTTCGTCGAGCATCAGGTGCGCTTCGACGATCGCGGCTGGGTCAAGGTCGTCGACCGCGCCGGCACGGTCACCACGCTGACCGACGAGCTGTTCAGCGTGCAGGGCCTGGCGTGGACCCCCGATGGCGCGACCGTCGTGTTCTCCGGCAACGCCTCGGCGTCGGCGATGCTGCAGCCGATGGCGGTCCGCGGCCACGGGCGGGGCGCCGGCGCAGACGGTCTTCGGCGTGCCGGCCCGCTTCATCGTCTTCGACGTCGCGCCGCGACGGGCGCTGGCTGGCGGTTCGCGAAGACCTGTCGCTGGGCGTGCGGGCCCGCGTGCCCGGCCAGGAGACCGAGCGCGACCTCTCGTGGATCGGATCGACGGGTGCGCGGGCGCTCTCCGCGGACGGCGCCTGGCTGCTGATGGTCGACGTCGGGCCACGCGGCGGGCGCAACTACGGCGTCGTCCTGCGCAAGACGGACGCGTCGCAGACGATCCGCCTCGGCGAAGGGCTGCGGCCAGAAGCTGTCGCCCGACGACAAATGGGCCGCGGCGATCATCGCCCGCCGGCGCAGCTCGTGCTCTATCCCAACCGGGCCCGGCGACGCGGTTCGGGTCGGTGTCGCGCCGATCACCAGCCTCATCTCGGCGGAGTGGTTCCCGGACGGCACCCGCCTGCTGGTCTGCGGATCGGAGGCAGCGACGCGCGGCCCGCTGCTACGCGCGTCGACCGGACGGGATCGACGCCGGCGCCGATGACGCCGGAAGGCATCCTGGCGACCCTCGCCCCCGACGGCAAGACACTGCTGCTGACGATGCCCGATGGCGGGTTCCAGTTGTCGTCGACGGACGGCGGCCGGTCCCGGCCGGTCGACGGACTGCGGATCGGCGATCGCCAGATCGCCTGGAGCCGCGACAGCCAGGCGATCTACGTGCAGCGAGGCTTCCAGGCGCCCGCCACCGTCGAGCGCGTCGCGCTCGCGACGGGCGCGCGCTCCGTCGTGCGTCAGCTCGCACCCGAGGGCGAGTCGTCGATCACCGCGCTCTACGTGACGGACTGGATCGATGACGGCCGGTGGTACGCGTACTACTACACGAGCCTGCCGTCGACGCTGTTTGTCGTGAGTGGAGCGCATGCCACTAGCTGTTACACTGCCCTCTCACGAAGGAGCGTTTGATGAAACCAGGCGGAATGACCGGCACGCGAAGCAGGTACGCGAAGCCGGCGACGACGGCGGCGGCGAAGACGACCACGGCGAAGACGGCTGCGGTCAAGGCGGCGGCACCGACGGCGGCAGCAGCGAAGGCTGTCGCGCCGAAGGCGGCGACGAAGACGGCGGCCAGAACGTCTGCGGCGAAGAAGACGGTCGCCAAGAAGACGGCCGTGACGAAGGCCGTCGGGAAGACGACGGCTGTGAAGAAGGCGCCGGCGAAGAAGAAGCGCTAGCGTCTCGACGCACGGGGCAGCATCCGCGCCTGCCTCGTGTCCCTCTCTCAGCGGAGCGGGTCGAGCGCGAGGCCGTCCCACCCCGTCGCCTGGCTCAAGGCCAGCTGCCGATAGTGCTTCGCATCCCCTTCGGCCGTCCCTTCCTCGTACAGATGTGATCGCCTGACGTGCGCCGCGGTGGCCGGCTGGTAGAACAGGCCGATGCCGCGGTGATGCGCCCTGCTGCGAGTGGTGCCACGTCACCAGCCGGCGTGCCACGACGTCGCCGAGGGCCCGCGCCGGCGCCGCGACCGGGTCGCGCGCCAGCCGCCCCAGGTTCTCGCACATCGTCGGCACGTCCAGGAGCGCCGGGTCGCCGGGCGCGGCGACGTCGTCCGGGAAGCCCACCCGGGCCCCTTCGAGCGCGGCCGCGCACGCGGCCCGGCGGGCCGGCGTCGGCCCGCGCCGATTCGAGCGCCCGGACGATCGCCGTCAGCGGTTCGGCGATGGCCCGCGCCGCCCCCAGATCGACGAGGGAGTAGGGGACGTCGGCGAACGGATCCCGGTTCGCCGGCGTGTCGAGGAAGAGCGCCAGCTGCTGGGCGATGGCGCGCGCCACGTCGCCCGATGCGGCGCCGGGCAGCAGCGACGCGAGGAACGATCCCCAGGGCCAGATGCCGGCAATCGGCACGATCGACTGCGACGCGATCATGAACTCGCCCGCATCCCGCAGCTGGTAGGCGGTTTCGAGGGTGTTGGCCAGGCAGGCCCGGAACACGATGACGGCGGCCCGATCGCCGACCGCTTCGAGCGACGTCCGACAGCGTCGTCAGCGGCATCGTGCTCGTGGCGGCGGCGTCATCCGACTCGGCGTCGAAGAAGAGCCCGAGCGGCCCGTAGCCGTGGCCGTAGAAGAAGATCACGTAGCGATCGGCCGGGCATTCCCGCTGGCCGAAGCGCAGGAAGCTGGCCAGCACGTTGGCCCGCGAGGCGTTCAGATCGGCGATGTCCTTCAGGACCCGCAGCTTCGAGCGATCGAGCCTGGCCTTGATGCCACGCCACAGCGGATGGGCGTCGGCGGGAATCGCCTCGAAGCCCCGTGTCTTGGGCGGCGCCTCGGTGAGCACGCCGCGGAACACGCCCGCGGCGTGTGCTTGAAGTCGACCTGCGCGGCGATGCTCATCTGGCCGAAGTCGGCGGCGTTGCAGAGCGAGCGGAGCTCCTCCTTGGCCGCGGCATCGAGCGAGTCGCCGCTGCCCTTGTCGTCGGCGACGGTATAGGCGAGCACGGCCCACGGTTTTCGTCGCGCCGGGTCGAACGTCCATCGCGGCTGTCTCCTGTGCCCGGCTCGCCACTGCCCGGACTGCAAGGTGATCGGCGTATCGCCGGGTGACTCGAAGGCGTCGCGGGTGAACGCGAAGCCGAACGGCTGGCCGAGCAGATCGGCGGCGTAGGGGGTCGTCGCCGCGGTGCCGCCCGGGCCGCCCTGCTGCGCATAGGACCAGCCCAGCCCTCCGACCAGGAGCCCGCCGCCGTCGTCCACGAACTCTTCGATCAGCGGCACATGCCACTCGGCGAAGTGCTGCGGCGGTTGCCCAATCGCTCAGGTACCACAGCACCGCCGCGCACGTCAGGTCCGCTTCGAGCGTTGTCGGGGTCGGCCTTCTTCAGCACCCAGCCGCGGCGTTCGATGAACGCGCGGACCTGCCGCATGCGCTCGACCTTGGCGAAGGTGCCTTCCCACGCCAGGATCGTCACCGGCTTGGCGCAGCCGGGCCGCGACTCGAGCGGCGTCAGCCAGGCCAGCGCGTTCTGGGCGAAGAGCAGGTTGTCGCTGCCCTCGGTGACCTCTTCGTCGAGCGTCAGCGCGTCCTGCGCGTAGACGACGACACTGCCCCACCCGTACTTGCGCGAGGCGGCGAAGACGCGTGACGCCGGCGGCCCGCCGACACTGGCCATGGCATCCGGCAGCCGTCCGAGCGAGCGCCACCGTGTCCGCCATCCCCGATCGGCGCGCCGGGACAGAAGGGCTGCACGCACAGGCTGCCCGGCTGGCCCTGGTTCATGTTCAGGCTCAGGCCCTCGAACAGGCTGAGCAGCGCCCGCTCCTTCTCCTCCTCCGCCGTCCCCGCCTCGAACAGCGCCCAGACCGAGAGCAGGGCCAGGGCGACCACCGTGGCGGCGGCGATCCCCCACGCCACGACCCTGCGGCGCCGATTGCGCCTGACACTCCGGCGGACGAACACCGCTTCCCGGGCGTTGAACGCGATGCCCCGGATCCTTCAGGGCGCGCGCCGCGACGGCGAGGTTCGGGTTCTTGTTCCACAGCAGCTCGCGCGTCGCGGGTCCGGGCGAACTGGTCGGCGTCCGGGCCGATCCGCTGGCCGAGGATCAGCGCGTCGCGGCCGGCCGCGTGAATCCACTCGTGCAGGGTCTTCCAGGCACGGACCAGCGCGTCGTGGGCCGGCTCGATGTAGTCCTGCGCCTTCACGATCAGGCGGGCGTCGACCAGCCGCTCGACCACCGCCTCCACCCGCGGGTTCTCGTCGGCCGAGTAGTCGAGGTCGGCGATCGGCACGCGCCGGCCGGCCAGGTCGCCTTCGACCGAGACCATGCGCAGCATGATCTTGCGCATCGTCGCCTGCTGCGCCGGTTCCAGCGCCTGATACAGCGCGTCGGCCTTGCTGCGCAGCGCGCCCATCACGCCGCCCAGGCGCTCGTAGTCGGTCTGGCGCAGCGCCCGATCCTCGCGGCCGCTGGTCCGATAGGCCTCGTACAGCTCGCTCAGGGCGTAGGCCAGCAGCGGCAGCGCGCCGGGCGACTGCACCACGTCGCCGACGATCTGGTCGACCAGCTCCGGCGGGTCGAAGATCAGCACGTCCTGCATGGTCGGCATCAGGACGATCTCCTTCAGCTCCTCGAGGCTGAAGGGCGGCACGGTGCAGCGGCCGGCGTTCCAGGCCGCCTTGAGATCGCCGCCGCTCACCTGCGGCTCGAAGTCCGAGCGCACCGTGACGATGACGCGGTGGATGCGCGCCTCGTCGTCGACCACCTGGCGCAGGCGCGCCATGAACGCCTGCCGTTCCTGCTCGTCGGGGCAGCGGGTGATCAGCTCCTCGAACTGGTCGATCAGCAGCACCGCCGTCGGCCCGCCGGCCGTGCCGACGTCGGCCAGCGCCTGCTCCAGCGCCGCCAGCGGGTGCAGCCCCGGGCGCATCACCGGCAGGATGCGGTGGCCGGCGGCGCGCAGCAGCGGCAGCAGGCCGGCCTTGATCACCGACGACTTGCCGGTGCCCGACGCGCCGCTGACGACCAGCAGACGGACCGCCTCGCAGCGCGCCTGCAGCTCGCGGATGGCGCGATCGCGACCGTAGAACAGCGCCTGGTCGGCCTCGTCGAACGACTGCAGCCCCTTGTACGGACTGCGCACGGGCATGCGGCGGCAGGTTCAGCCGATTGTTCGGGTGCAGGAAGATGAACTCGCCCTTGTCGTGCTTGCGCAGCGGGAAGAAGCCCGGCGTCTGGCGTTTGCCCTGGCCGGCCTCGAGCGTCTCCGGCTCGACGCGATCGCGGACGTAGGCGTAGACCTCGGTGGCGGTGATCACGCCGTCGCCGTCGCGGCCGGTGCGGAAGTCGGCGTCGCCCGGCGAGCGCGTCGAACAACGCCAGAGCGAACGGCGAATGCGCCTCGCCGGCGGCGGTCGCGGCGAGCCCGCGATCGCCGGTCGGCGCGGCCCTGCAGCACGTCCATCGCCTTCTGGTCGTAGGCGGCCGAGGTGATGACCTGCCACGCCGGATCGAGGACGAACCGATCGAACCGCTCCTGGTAGATGCGCTTCGGCATCAGCGAGCCGATGGCCCGCGACCGGCTGGCCCACTGGAAGGCGCCCGAGAAGCAGCAGTCGAGGATCGAGCAGCAGGTGCCGGCACGGCAACGCCTGCAGCGCGTCCTGCAGCGTCGGCCATCGGCAGCAGCGTCTTCACGTCCAGCGGATCGGCGTCGGCGGGCACCAGGTAGCCGGCCGGTCCGTCGTCGCCGTCGGCGGCGATGCCGTGGCCGGCGAAGTAGAACAGCACCCGATCGTCGGCCGAGACGAGCCGCGGCATCGTCTCGCGCGAGCAGCGTGCGCAGGGCGTCGCCGCGGGCGTTCGAGCAGCGGCGGGTGCACGTCGAAGTGCTGCTGCTCGGCCAGCACCTGCGCCAGCCGGCGCGCGTCGTTGACCGCGGTCTTCAGCGACCGACACCTTCTCGTAGGCGTCGATGCCGACGATGAAGGCGTGGTGCCGCGCGAAGGGCAGCGCCGGTCGGTCGTCGCGCGGCCGCGGCGGCGTCCGGTCATGGCGCGGGATCGCCTGCCGCACCACGCGGATGCGGACGTCCCTGGTGAACCATTCGTTGGTGAGGACGACCTGCGCGGCGGCTGCGATCGCGTCGGTGCGTCCTGGTCCCGCCATATCGCTCGCCGAGGGTGAGCTCCGGCTGCGCCAGCAGGAAGTCGTCGATCTTTTCGGTGGCGACGATCAGCTTGAAGCGCTCGTCCGACGCGTCGACGCCGTCCTCGAGCAGGTAGAAGTGGTCCGTCGGGCCGTCGCCCCAGACGCGTCAGCCAGCTGTCGGCCGGCGCGATCGCCGTCGTTGCGGCAGGATGTAGGATGCCGTAGGTCTCCGAGAAGTAGGCCAGCACCACGAACAGCGGCTGATCGCGTCCGGTTGCGCACGCCGCAGGCGGCCCTGGATCGGGCGCCACTCGCCGCCCGCCTTGGCGATACGACCAGCTCGCGTTCGCGGCCCGTCGTGCGTGCGCTCGCCGCCGCCGGCGAGCCGCTCGACGTAGACGAGGTCGACCTTCGAGCGGTCCATCGCCGTCCGATGGTTCTGCAGAGCGAGGCCGCGCTGCCACTGCAGCACCTGCCTGACGGCGGGCGCGAGCGCCGCCGCCGCCGCGGCGCCGGTGTCGCCGGCGACGATCGGCGAACCCGATCTCGTGGTCGCGGCCCGGCGGCCGTCAGCGACAGGCGTCCGTCGGCGGCCGTGAGCGCGTAGGCGCGCCCGCGCCGGCGCCGACCAGGCTCGACGTGGACGCCGCGCTGGCGCCAGCGCGTCCTGCGACGGCCGCCCGCGTCGCGTCGTCGCCCGCGAAGGCCACCGGCATCGGCGCCGCCGGCAGGCTGGTCACCTCGGCGACGTATCGCGCCGATTCGGCGCTCTCGAAATCGAGCTCGATCTCGCTCCGCCGCGGCCCGACCTGGACCGCGCGGGCGGTGCCGGCCGGCGTCGTCGGATCGTGCTCGGGATAGCAGCGTCAGGGTGACGGCGATCCCCGGCGCGTTCGGGAGGCCGTTGATGGCGCCGCACTCGACGGTCCACACGCCCTGGTCGCACAGACGTCAGATAGCGGCCGCGCGACGGCCCGCGTCATCGGCCGGCCGAGAAAGCCGGCGCCGGCGTCGAAGCGGTCGTAGGCCTCGAACTGCGGATCCTGATCGAAGGCGCGGGCGCGGACGGCGGCGCGGCAGCGCACGAACAGGTCGGCGTAGCTGAGGTCCGCCGCCGGACTTCTCCAGCACGTCGACCAGCGTGCTGGTGAACAGGCCGTGGCCTGGCGCCTCCTGCGCCAGCTGTCCGCGTTCGCAGGCGGCCAGCAGGATGTGGCGGCCGGCCGGCACGAACAGCGGCGGCGCCGGCGTCGCGCAAGCGGGCGTAGTGCCCGTCCAGATAGGTCTCGAGCGGCCGCTCGGTCGTGACCTCGTGCGTCAGCCGCGGCCTTCAGCGGCGAGGCGCCGTCGACGCTGCGCGTGGCCGAACCCGAATGGCAGCAGTCGAGCAGCACCACCGTCTGCGCCCGGTTCGCCGCCACCTCGCCGATCAGGACGGCGAGCTCCTTGTCGGCCAGGTCGTAGCCGCCCGGGCCGGCGGCTGTCGGAACAGACGAGCCCTTCGTCGCGGCCGTCGGGGAAGGCGTCGCGGAAGGCGGCGCTCGAGGCCCAGCGGGCGCCGTGGCCGCAGAACTGGAACAGCGCGACGTCGCCGGACCGCGCCTGGCCGAGGTGCGAACGGAAGCGGCCGATGACGTTGGCGCGGGTCGCGTCGCCGTTCTTCAGGATCTCGACGGCGAGGGCCGCGGGATCGACGTGGCGGCGCAGGTAGTCGTGCAGCAGTCGACGTCGTTGAGGCAGCCGTCGAGCGACTCGATGTCCGGTCCGTAGTCGTTGATCCCGACCAGCAGCGCGTAGACCCTCTTTGCCACGACCGTCTCCCACCAGTGCCAGCCCGTGAGCTGCCGTCCCTGGATCGACGGCGGTCCGCGGCGGCGCGGTCGCAGCTTACCTGAACGGCAGCGGGAGAACCCGCAATACGGGTGAACGCCTCTTCCACCGGAGCCTGTGTGCGCCGCGCCGTCCATTGGCGTCGTCATCTGGACTGCCTAAAGGAGTCGTGCTACGCTCGCCGCTCATCTCGATTTCCTAAAGGAGCGCGCGTGGACAAGCTGGACATCCCGCAGGGCACGCTCGACCTGATGATCCTGACGATCCTGGTCCGCGATCCGCTGCACGGCTACGGCATCTCGCAACGGCTCGCCGGGCTCAGCGGAGACCAGTTCCAGCGTCAACCCGGGCTCGTTGTTCCCGTCGCTCTACCGGCTCGAACAGGACGGCCGGCTGAAAGCCGAGTGGCGGCCGACCGAGAACAACCGGCGAGCCAAGTACCTACCGGCTGACCGCCGCCGGGCGGCGGCAGCTCGACCAGCACCGCGAGCGCTGGACGCGCGTGTCGCTGGCCGTCGCGCAGCGTGCTGGAGGGCGCGTGACGCTGGCTCCATCGGCTCGTCGCCGATCGTCCGCGGCCTGTTCGGTCGGCAGGCGCGCCGAGCGCGACCTCGCACGACGAACTGGCGGCCTTCGTCGACATGGCCGCCGCGGACCGCCGGCGCGACGGAGCGACGCCCGCCGAGGCACGGCGATGCGGCGGTCCTGCAGCTCGGCGGCGTCGAGCAAGCCAAGGAACGCGTCCGCGCCGGTCGTCACGGGGCCCGGCTCGACGAGATCGGCCGGGACGTGCGCTACGCCCTCCGCACCCTCCGGCGCAGTCCGGGGTTCACCGCCGTGGCGCTGCTGACGCTGGCGCTGGGGATCGGCGCCAACACCGCGATCTTCTCGATCCTGAACGCCGTCATCCTGCGGCCGCTCGGCTATCCGGCACCGGAGCAGCTGATGCGCCTCACGGCGCAGTTCCCAATCGGTCCGCTCCAGGGGTTCACGGCTGTCGACGCCCGAGTACCTCGAGTTCCGCGCGATGAACCAGTCGTTCGCCGACGCTCGGCGCCTTCGCCATCGGCGACGGCGTGACCGCCGGCGGTTCCGGCGGCTGGGCCGGGGCGGTCAACCTCACCGCCGGCGATCGCCCGGTCCGCGCCCGCTCCGCGCTGGTCGACGATCACCTGCTCGGCACGCTCGGCGTGCCGCCGGCCCAAGGGCGGATCTTCGCCCCGAACGAGACGGACGCGATGGCGTCGCGACCTGGCCTCGGCGGTCCACCGGTCGCGATCCTGTCACACGAACTCTGGCAGTCGGCGTTCGACGGCCAGCCCGTCGTCGGCCGGACGGTGCCGGTCGACGGCCGGCCGCACGACATCATCGGCATCATGCCGCCCGGCTTCGACGTCATGGACAACCGGACGGAGATCTGGCTGCCGATCGGCGTCCATCCGGTGTTCCGGCGACTGCGCGAGGACCACATCCTGCAGGTGATCGGGCGGCTCAAGCCGGGCGTGACGCCGGAGGCGGCCGAAGCCGAGCTCGCCGCCTTCCTCGCCAACTGGAGCGAACGCGTCGGCGGCGCGACCGGACACGTGCCGACGGCGGTGCCGACGCGTCCGCAGGATCACGCGCTGCGTCTGCAGCCCCTCCAGGCGGCGATGCTCGGCGACGCCGGTCGCGTCATCGGCGTGCTGCAGACCGCCGCTGGGCTCGTCCTGTTGATCGCCTGCGCCAACCTCGCCAGCCTCGTGCTGGCGCGTGCCGAGTCGCGGCGTCGCGAATTCGCCATGCGCGCCGCGCTCGGCGCCAGCCGTGCCCGCCTGATCCAGCAGACGGTCATCGAGGGCGTCCTGCTGTCTGTCGTCGGCGGCGCCATCGGCCTGTGGGTGGCCCGTCTCGGGCTGCGCGCACTGGTGCTCGCCTATCCGACCAGCCTGCCGCGGACGAGCGAGCTGTCAATCGACCTGCCGGTGCTGCTGTTCGCCCTGGTGATGTCGGTCGCCACCGGCGTGCTCTTCGGCCTGGCGCCGGCCGTCCAGAGCCGCTTCATCGACCTGGTGGACGCGCTCAAGGGTGGCGAGCGCGACGGCGGAACCGCCGGGCGCCATCGCGTGCGGCGCGCGCTGGTGACCGCGGAGGTGGCCCTCGCGGTAATGCTGGTCATCGGCGCCGGCCTGCTCGTGCGCACCGTCCACAACCTGACCCGCGTCGACGCCGGCTTCGACCGGGCGCGGATGATCACGTTCTCGATGACGCTGCCGCGGAGCGGCACGGAGGGGGGCCAGCGCGGCCCCACGCTGCAGCGCCTGCTCACCTCCGTGCGACAGATGCCCGGCGTGCAGGCTGCCACGGCCATGTCCGACCTGCCGATCAAGCGGGCGGCGCAGCGCTTCAACACCGGCGTCGAGAGCGACGCCAGCGCCGACCGCGCCCGGGGCGAGCGTCGAGTCCTACCAGTTCGTGATGTCGGACTACTTCAGGACGATGGCCATCCCGATCGTCGCCGGCCGCGGGTTCGAGGCCAGCGACACGACGTCGGAAGGCCGGGTCGTCGTCGTCAACGAGACGCTGGCCAACCGGCTGTGGAAAGGACGCGATCCGATCGGACAGCGTCTCCGCCCCAATCTGAGCGCGTCGAGCGGCACCAGCGTCAACCCCTGGCACACGGTTATCGGGGTGGCCAAGGACGTCAAGGAGGCGGGCGTCGATCGGGACGCCGGCGGCGAGGTCTACCTGTTCGTCGATCAGCCAGGGCCGCCGATCGACGGCAGCGAGCCCTGGGTCGTCACCGCTCCGCCGACCATGCACATCGTCCTCCGGACGACCCTCCAGCCGGCGACGCTGGCGCCGAGCCTGGAACGGGCGGTCCGTGCCGTCAACCCGTCGGTCCCGATGGTCGGGCTGCGCGAGATGGACGCGGTCTTCCACGAGTCGATCGGCCGGCCGCGGCTCCTGGCGCAGCTGCTGGGCGCCTTCGCCGGGCTGGCCTTGCTGTTGGCCGTCATCGGCACCTACGGCGTCCTGTCGTTCATGGTCGCGGAACGGCGCCGCGAGATCGGCATCCGGGTCGCCATCGGTGCCTCGCGCAGCAGCATCGTTGCCCTGGTGACGAAGCAGGGGTTGCTGATCGTGTCGGTCGGCCTGGTCGCTGGACTGGCCGCCGCGCTCGCCCTGAACCGCCTCCTCGCGACGCTGCTCTTCGGCGTCGAGCCGACGGATCCGGCGACGCTGGCCGCCGTCGTGGCCACGATGGCGCTCGTCGCGGCGGTGGCCTGCGGGCTGCCGGCGTGGCGCGCCTCGCGCCTCGACCCGAACGTCGTGCTGCGCGGAAGCTAGACGCGTCGATCCAGTCCTTCTTCTCCAGCGCGGGCATCGGCAGCGTGACCCGGATGATCGCAGCGTAGGCAATCGTTGGGTCGGACGACCGTCGCCGCGACGATCTCCTACTTGAGTCCAGGCGAGCCGGTCCTCGACAGGCGGGCGGCGTTCGGGTAGAAGTCAGCCCGACATGCGACGCCTGTTCCCCCTTGCACTCGTCGTCCTCGCTGCCAGCTGCCGGCCGGCCACCCAGCCCACGACCCAGCCCCAGACTCACGCCGTCCGCGGCCCAGGCAAGCCCGCAGGCCGCGACGCCGCCGGCCGCGCTGGCGTCGACGCCGCCGGACAATGCCCGGCTCGCCTTGCCCGGGGGCTTCGAGTCCACCGTCTTCCACGACGGCGTCGGCCGCGCCCGCCACCTGGCGGTGACTGGCGACGGCATCGTCTACGTCAAGCTGCGCGGCCAGGTCCAGGGCCAGCCGCCGGCTGGGTTCAAGGGCGTGGTCGCCCTCCGAGACACCGGCGGCGACGGACGCGCCGACGAGGTCGAGTACTTCGGCGCCTACGACGACGTCGGCGACTACGGGACGGCGATGCGGGTCTACGAGGGCCACATCTACTTCACCACCGCCGGCGAGGTCTACCGCCAGAAGCTGACCCCCGGCCAGCTGGTGCCGACGGCGCCGGTGGAACTGGTGCTGAAGCACGGCTACCGGCAGCCGGGGCGCTCCTACGAGCACATCGCCAAGCCGATCACGTTCGACGACAAGGGCCACCTCTACGTCCCGTTCGGGGCGCCCGGCGACGTCTGCCAGGATCGCAACCGGCAGCCCGGCGCGCCCGGGGCGATGCCCTGCGGCCAGCTCGAATGGCACAGCGGCGTCTGGCAGTTCGATGCCCACAAGCTCAATCAGACCGAGAAGGACGGCACGCGCTACGCCACCGGCATCCGCAGCCTGGTCGCCATGACGTGGGACCCGACCACGAAGGATCTCTACGCCGTGCAGCACGGCCGCGACGATCTCTATCGCTCGTGGCCGCAGTACTTCTCGCGCTGGCAGAGCGCCATCCTGCCGTCGGAGGAGTTCTTCCGCGTCACCAAGGACTTCGACGGCGGCTGGCCCTACTACTACTTCGACTGGATGCTCGGGAAGAAGCTGCTCAACCCGGAGTACGGTGGCGACGGCAAGAAGGAGGGCGACGGCGCCAAGCTGACGCCGCCGATCGTCGGCTTCCCCGGCCATTTCGCCCCGAACGACCTGCTGTTCTATCAGGGCACGCAGTTCCCCGAGCGCTACCGCCACGGCGCCTTCATCGCCTTCCATGGCTCGACGATCCGCATGCCCTACTCGCAGGGCGGCTACATCGTCGCCTTCGTGCCGATGAAGGACGGCAAGGCGTCGGGCGAGTGGGAGGTGTTCGCCGACGGCATCGCCGGCATCGACCCGATCCCGAACACCGGCGACGCCCTCGGTCGGCCGATGGGCCTCGCCGAGGGGCCGGACGGCTCGGTCTACATCAGCGACAGCGTCAAGGGCCGGATCTGGAAGGTCACCTACCGCGGCAAGCGGGACGGCTTCGGCAAGAACGAGCTGACGGCGATGGCGGCGCGCAAGCGCCAGCAGATGCACATCCGCCAGCCGGACGAGAAGAAGGACGTGCTCGGCGGCGAGGTCTACGCCGCTGGCGGCAAGCTCTATCAGACCTACTGCGCCGCCTGCCACCAGGGCAACGGCATGGGCGATGGGCAGCGTTTCCCGCCGCTCGGTCCGCGCAGCTGGGCCCCGGGCAACAAGCAGCGGCTGATCTCCCTCGTCCTGTTCGGGCTCTCCGGCGAGATTCAGGTCGACGGCAAGGGCTACAACGACGTGATGCCGGCCAACGGCTTCCTGAACGACGAACAGGTCTCGCAGATCCTGACCTACATCCGCCAGAACTTCGGCAACCTCGAACAGGGCGTCAGCGTCGCCGAGGTCGCGGATCGCCGGGCCCGCGGCCCGTGGACGCCGCCGACGCCGCCGGTACGACGGGCACGCCGGCCACCCCGCCGCCGGCCGCGCCGGCGGCCCCGGCAGCATCGACGCCGCCAGCTCCGCCGCGGTAAACCGTCGGACCGCCAGCCTCGTCAGAAGGACGCATATGTCGACCCTGCTCCGGGACCTGCGCGTCGCCGTCCGCGTCCTGCTCGCCACCAAGAGCTGGACGCTCGTCGTCCTCCTGTCGCTCGCGCTCGGCATCGGCGCCAACACGGCGCTGTTCACCGCGGTCAACGGGCTGCTGCTGCAGACGCTCGGCGTGCGCGAGCCGGAGCGGCTCGTCCGCTTCAACTGGACCGGGAAGAACGACATGGTCCGGAGCTCGAGCGACTACGGCTACTCGGGCGGGACGCCGACCCGGAACGTCCGCTCGACGTTCTCGTTCGCGATCCTCGAGGAGCTCCGGGCCGCGAATACGACGCTGACGGCCCTCGCCGGCGGCGCGCCGATGGGCGACGTCAACGTCATCGTCGACGGCACGGCGCAGCTCGCCTCGAGCTACCAGGCCTCGGGCAACTTCTTCACGGTCGTCGGCGTGCCGGCCGCGATCGGCCGCGTGTTCGGCGAGACCGACGACCGGCCCGGCGCGGCGCCGGTCGCGGTCATCAGCCACGCCTACTGGCAGAAGCGGTTCGGCGGCCAGCCGTCGGCGGTCGGACGCGCGTCTCCGTGAACGGCCAGATGGTCACCATCGTCGGCGTGACGCCTTCGGCGTTCGCTGGCATCCAGCGCCTCGGCGCCGAGGGGCCCGACGTCACCGTGCCGGTGGCGTTCGACGCCGTGTTCAACCCGCCGCAGCCGAACCCGGAGGGCAAGGTGCCGGCGCCGCGCCTCACGCAGCCGACCCACTGGTGGCTGCAGCTCGTCGGCCGCCTGAAACCCGAGGCGTCGGTCGAGCAGGTGCGCGCCAACTTCGCGACCGTCTTCCAGCACACCGCCAAGGCCGGCATGGCCGACTACCAGGCGTCGCTGACCGCCGACGAGAAGGCGTTGTCGATCAACAAGCCGCGCGGTGACGCCCTGCCGGAGCTGCTGGTGCATCCGGCGGGACACGGCTACTACGACCTCGATCCGCAGGCCCAGCGATCGGCCGGCTTCCTCGCCGTCGTCGTGGCCATCGTCCTGCTCATCGTCTGCGCCAACGTGGCCAACCTGCTGTTGTCGCGGGCGACCGGCCGCGCCCGCGAGATCGCGGTCCGGCTGTCGATGGGGGCCACGCGCTGGCGGCTGGTGCGACAGCTCCTCACCGAGAGCCTCCTCCTCGCGGGGCTGGGCGGCGCCCTCGGCGTCGTGGTCGGGTACTGGTCGAAGGCGTTGCTCCCCTTCGGCGACAAGGCGCCGCTCGACTGGCGCGTCTTCGGCTTCGTCGCCGGCATCAGCATGCTGACCGGCGTGATCTTCGGCCTGGTGCCGGCGCTGCGGGCGACGCGGGTCGATCTGTCCGGGGCGATGAAGGAAGGCGGCCGCAGCGTCGTCGGGACCCGCAGCCGCCTCGGCAAGGGGCTGGTCGTGGTCCAGATCGCGCTGTCGCTCGTGCTGATCGTCGGCGCCGGCCTGTTCCTGCGCACGCTCTCCAACTTGAAGCGCGTCGACGTCGGCTTCGACTCGACCAACCTGCTGATGTTCAACGTCGACGCCGGCGTCAACCGCTACGACGGCGAGCGCGCCGCGCAGCTGTTCCGCCAGGTGCTCGAACGGCTGGCCGCGGTGCCCGGCGTGCGATCGGCGGCGGTGACGCGGACGGCGCTGCTGTCGGGCAGCACGAGCACCACCTCGATGTTCAGGCAGGGCCAGACGACGGCGACGGCGGCCGAGCCGAACATGTACTTCATGGAGGTGTCGCCGACGTTCTTCGCGACCATGGGCATCCCCCTGCAGCGCGGCCGCGGCTTCACCGATCGGGACGACTTGAAGGCGCCGAAGGTCGTCGTCCTCAACGAAGCGGCGGCGCGCCGGCTGTTTCCGGGCGGCGACGCCGTCGGCGGCCGGATCGGCAACTCGTTCGAAAAGTCGGGCGAGCTCGAGATCGTCGGCGTCGTCCGCGACGCCAAGTACTCCAGCCTTCGCGACCCGGGGCCGCCGACGATGTACCGTCCGAGCTGGCAGGGCACGTCGCGCCGCGGCCACGTGGTGCTGCGGACGGCCGGGGATCCGCTGGCGCTGACGGCCGCGGTGCGGGCCGTGATGCTCGACGTCGCACCGACCCTGCCGATCAAGGAGTTCACCTCGCAGACCGACCAGATCGCCAAGCGCGTCGAGCAGGAGCGGCTCTTCGCCCTGGCCTATACGGCCTTCGGCGGGCTCGCGCTGCTCCTCGCCTGCATCGGCCTCTTCGGCCTCATGAGCTACAACGTCTCACGGCGCACGACCGAGATCGGCGTGCGCATGGCGCTGGGCGCGCAGCGGCGCACGGTCGTCGGCATGGTGCTGCGCGAGTCGATGTGGCTGGTGGCCATCGGCGCCGTGCTGGGCGTGGCGGCGGCCCTGTGGGCCGGCCGCTTCGTCGAGACGGTGCTCTTCGGCCTGTCGCCCCGTGACCCGCTCACCATCGCCTCGGCGGTCGGCGTCATCGTCGCCGTGGCGGCCGTGGCCGGCTATCTGCCGGCGCGGCGCGCCTCGCGGGTCGATCCCATGCACGCCCTCCGGCAGCAATAGGGTCGAACGCGTCGGGCGAGCGATCGCTGCGCCGCGCCGTCAGTCCGGCCGGCCGATCATCGGCACGAAGCGCACCGGCAGCGTGACCAGCGTCTCCAGCCCGCTCGGCGTCCGCCGCAGGATCCGCAGCTCCTGTTCGCTTTCGCCGACCGGGATCGCCATCAGCCCGCCGATGGTCAGCTGCGCGACCAGCGCCGGTGGGACCTCGGGCGGCGCCGCCGTCACGATGATGCGATCGAACGGCGCGTGCTCCGGCCAGCCGAGATAGCCGTTGCCCACCCGCAGCTGGACGCGATCGTAGCCGAGCTCCGCCAGCGTCGTCCGGGCCCGCTCCGCGAGCTCGGGCACGACCTCGATGCTGTAGACGTCGCGCGTGAGCTCCGCCAGCACGGCCGCCTGGTAGCCCGATCCGGTGCCGATCTCCAGCACCCGGTCCCCCGGCTGCAGGTCGAGCGCCTGGGTCATGAACGCCACGATGTAGGGCTGCGAGATCGTCTGGCCCAGCCCGATCGGCACGGGCGAGTCGTCGTAGGCGCGATCCCGCAGCCGCTCCGGCACGAAACGATGCCGCGGCACCGTCCGCATCGCCGCCAGCACGCGCGCGCTGGTGATGTCGCGGCCCCGCAACTGCTCGCCGACCATCCGCACGCGCCGCGCCTCCTCGTCCGATGTGCGGTGCTCCGCCTGCGGCGCCGGCGACCGGGCCGGCGTCTGGGCCGGCGTCTGGCAGGAGGCCACCGCGGCGCCCAGCATCGACACCGCGACCGCGAACGATCGGCCCACGGCGAACCCCATCATCGCGCACCGCCGGGTGCCGGGGGCCATCGCCGCCGCCGCGCTTGACCCTGTCCGGGATTCGTGGATAACATCGCGGCCTCAATAGACAGGGTCTGGGTCGAGTCTGGGTCGTTCCCTTGGGCGGATCGGGGGGCGCGCGGATGCGGTCAATCGTTCCATCGTGGACTCTCGGCCGGGGCCATCAGCGCCCGTCGTTCCGGAGGCTTGCTCGTCGGCCTCGCCGGTCCAGATCGTGGCCGCCATCACGCGCCGCCACCCGCGCCACCTCGGCGAGTCGTGATGCCCTGCCGCCCCGAGCCCTGACGCTCGCCGGGCCGGCCACGGGCATGCGACAGCTCCCTGACGGGTGCATGTCGCCGTCATCACCAACGGTACGGGACCTCTGCCGCGATCGCGATCGCTGACTCCTCGTGTCCTCGGGTGGGCGATCGTCGCCGACGGGGGAAATGTCGAGCCCACGTGCACGCCGCGCAGGCGCGAGGGCGGCGCCCGCGCGCCTTCAGCCGAACGGAGCCGCTGTGACCAGACGCACGCTGCTCATCCTGATCGGTCCTGTCGCCGGACTCGCGATGTTCGCGGGCTCGGTCGCGATGGCCTCGTCGCTGGCGAGCCGCATGGCCCAGAAGCCTGCGACGGCGCCGGCCGCGGCCACCCCGGCGACGCCGGGCACCGAGGGACAGGCGTCGCCGGCGCCGGCCGCCGCGACGCCGGCCGCCACGAAGCCCTACGAGGAGGCGCAGTACCGGGCCGTTCCCAGGGTCGGGAGCCGCGTGGCCATCTGGATGGTCGCGCAGCTGCACCTGCTGTTCGCCGCGTTCGTCCTCGCCATCCCCATCTTCGCGCTCATCGTCGAGGCGATCGGCTACCAGACCGGGGACCGGCGATACGACCGGCTCGCGCACGAGTTCACCAAGCTGCTCTCGGTGTCGTTCTCGCTCACCGCGACGTTCGGCGCGGCGCTGACGTTCATGCTCGTGATCCTCTATCCGAGGTTCACGAACTACATGATGAGCGTGTTCTCCCCGACGTTCCTGCCCTACGTCGCGCTCTTCTTCGCCGAGGCCTTCTTCCTCTACACCTACTACTACGGCTGGGGGAAGTTCCATCCGCTGGTGCATCTCGGCCTGGGGCTCGGCCTCAACGTCGTCGGCACCGCGATCATGTTCATCGCCAATGCCTGGCTGACGTTCATGATGTCGCCGAAAGGCATCGCCCCGGACGGCGCGCTGATCTCGGTCTGGGACGCCGTCAACAACTTCACCTGGATGCCGATCAACGTCCATCGCGTCATCGCCAACGTCGCCTTCGGCGGATCGGTTGCGGCCGCCTACGCGGCCTTCAAGTTCCTCCAGGCGAAGACCGACGAGGAGCGCGCGCACTACGACTGGATGGGCTACATCGGCAACTTCGTCGCCATCTGCGCCTTCCTGCCGCTCCCCTTCGCGGGCTACTGGCTGGCCAAGGAGATCTACGCCTACTCGCAGACGCTCGGGCTCACGATGATGGGCGGCGCTTTCTCGTGGCTGTTCATCATTCAGGCGGTGCTCATCGGCAACCTGTTCCTCGCCGCCAACTACTACCTGTGGCTCGGCATGGGCCGGGTCGAAGGGGCGCAGCCGTTCCAGAAGGTCATCAAGTACCTGCTCATCGTCATCGTGCTGTGCTTCGTGGTCTGGGCGACGCCGCGATCGATCATCGCGACCGTCTCCGAGGTCCGCGCGATGCGCGGGTCGACGCACCCGGTGCTGGGCTTCCTCGGGGTGATGTCCGCCAAGAACACCGCCGTGAACATCCTGATCCTCACGACCTTCATGAGCTTCCTGCTCTACCGCCGGACCGGGAAGATGGCCACGGTCGCGTGGGCGAAGACGGGGAACATGGTGCAGCTCGCCATCTTCGCCGGGGTCGCGTTCTTCGTGATCTTCCTCGGCGTCTACGGCTACTTCGTCGAGGCGACGGTCCGGATCGGGCTCTCGGTGCCGCAGGTCCTGTCGGTCCTGTTGGCGATGACGTCGATCACCGCCATCGACTTCTTTCTCTTCCGCGGCGCGCGCAAGACCGGCGAGGTGCGCTGGGGGCGGATCCCGGCGATCTCGCAGTACGTGCTGATCTTCATCGCGGTCACCTTCACGTGGCTCATGGGGCTCATGGGCTACGTCCGTTCCGGCCTCCGCCAGCACTGGCATGTCTACGGCGTCATCCGGGACCGCTCGCCCGATGCCTTCACGCCCACGCTCGGTTTCGCCACGCAGGTCGTGTCGGTGACGGTGATCCTGTTCTTCCTGCTGATCGGCTTCGTGTTCTGGATCACGAGCCTGCATGACCGGCCCGATTTCGCGCGGCAGCCCGAGCCGCTCGCGCCCGAACCGGGTCCAGCCGAGGCGTCATGACGGTCCCGCACATCGTCCGGGTCGGCGCGCTCGTCCTCGCCACGACGGGGTTCTACACCTACGTCGGTCAGATGGTGCCGCAAAAGGAAGTGCTCCCTCCCGAAGACACCACCATCCGCAGCGACATGACCACCGCCGACATGGTCAAGATCGGGCGCGGGATCATGGAGGGCAAGGGCATCTGCCTGACGTGCCACACGGTCGGCAAGACCGGCGCGCTCCGCTTCCCGGACCTCGCGGGCATCGCCGGCCGCGCCAAGACCCGCGTCCCGGGGCTGAGCGATGTCGAGTACCTGGCCCAGTCGATGTACGAGCCCACGGCCTACGTCGTCGAAGGATTCCCGCCGGCGATGCCGCCCATGAACCAGCCGCCGTTCGGCCTCACCGATCAGGAGATCCTCTGCGTGATCGCGGCCCTCCAGACGCTGGGTGGCACGCCGACGGTCACGCTCCAGACCACCCACAAGTACCTGGGCGCCTCGGCCGCACCGGGCGCGGCACCGGCTCCTGCGCCTCCTCCGACGGGTGCACCATGAACCTCCTGGTCGTCCTTGCCATCGTTGTCGTCTTCGCCCTCCTGCGGTTCCGGCGGGCGAGCCTGCTGATGTGGGCAGCCGCCTGGTGGGTGGGGATCTACGTCCTCCTGCGATTCGGATTCTCGACGCCGATTCCGTCGTCCGTCGTCTCGCTCTACATGGGCATCGTCTCGATCGGGATCCTGGCCTACGTGTCCTCGAGCCCGGAGCGCCGCGAGGAAATCGCCGGCCCGCTCGTGCGGTTCATGACGGAGAAGCGCTTCACACCGCTCCTCGGCCTGACGGTGGTGGCCATCCCGGCCCTGGCGGCCGCGAACGTCTACGTCCAGATGAGCGTGCCGCTGCAGCCGCCCTTCTTCCCGCGCACCATCCATCCGGCCCCGCCGACCGAGATCACGGTCAACGGCAAGGCGATCCTGATCGATGCCGAGGACAACCCGTTCCGGCCGCTGGAACGGTCCAACCCGGCCGAGTTCCGCAAGCATGTCGAGAACGGGCGGCAGATCTACTACCGGAACTGCGTCTTCTGCCACGGCGACGATCTGGGCGGCAACGGCATGTTCGTCCACGCGCTGGATCCGATCCCGACCAACTTCGCGGACGGCGACACGATCGCGAACCTGCGCGAGACGTTTCTGTTCTGGCGCATCGCCAAGGGAGGTCCAGGGCTGCCGGAGGAAGGAGGCCCCTGGGACACCGCGATGCCGGCGTGGGAGAAGATCCTGAAGGAGGAAGAGATGTGGGAGGTGGTGCTCTTCCTGTACGACCACACCGGCGAACGGCCCCGGGCCCGTGAGGAGGCGCACCAGTGACCGCACGCCTGACGTCGCAGGTGGGTGCGGCGGTCGTCGTCGCCCTGTCGTGGGCAGCCGTGGCATCGCTGCGGGCGCAGGAGCCCGACCTCGGCACCGAGGCCCAGCGGGCGGCCGGCAAGCAGCTCTACGCCAGGAACTGCGCGCAATGCCACGGCGAGCAAGGGTGACGGCGAAGGCTACGCCACCCCGCACCTTCTTCCCAGGCCGCGGAACTTCACGACCGGCAAGTTCAAGGTGCGGACGACGCCGAACGGGGCGCTGCCGACGCACGAGGACCTCGTCAACATCATCCGCCGCGGCATGCCCTACACCTCGATGCCGGCCTGGCCCAATCTGTCCGACGCAGGACGTCACGAACCTGGCCCACTACCTCAAGACCTTCTCCCCGGATTTCGCCGACCGCGGGAAGATTCCCACAGCCGGTTGAGTTCCCGAGCGCGCCGAGCATGACGGCCGAGACCGTCGCGCAGGGGAAGAAGCTGTACGACGAGACCGGATGCGCCCGATGCCACGGGACGCTCGGCCGGGGAGACGGCCCGTCGGCGCCGACGCTGAAGGACGACTTCGATCAGCCGATCCGCGCGGCGGATCTCGCCCAGAGCTGGACCTTCCGCGGCGGCTCGTCGCGCGAGGACATCTTCCGGACGATGAGCACGGGGTTCAACGGGACGCCGATGCCGGCCTTCGTCGATGGCCTCACGCCCGAGCAGCGATGGGCGATCACCGACTACATCGTCTCGCTGTCGGGGACCGACGGGCCAGGCTACGCGAACCTGGTGATCGCCAAGCCCGTCCAGGGATCGATCGACCTGACGAAGGGAGCCGCGAGCTTCGCCGCCGCGCCGGCGGCCCGCCTGCCGATCATCGGCCAGATCATGGAGCCCGGACGCTCGTTCGCGTCGCCGGCGACGTCGGTGACGGTGCAGGCGATCTACGACGCCGAGTCGATCGCCGTGCTCGTGCGCTGGCACGACAGAACCGCGGAGAAGACCGGCCAGAACGACCCGACGCTGCCCGTCCCCCCCGAGGAGGAGGTGGTGTCGCCGCCGGCGGCGGCGGCCGCCACCGGGGGGAACCCGTTCGGCGACGCGGCAGTCGCACCGGCCGCAGCCCAGGCGGCACCGCCGGATCCGTTCGCCGAGGCGGCAGGGCCGGCCGCACCGGCATCCGAGTTCGCCGACGCCGTAGCCATCCAGATTCCCACCGAGCTGCCGACCGGAGCGCGCAAGCCGTACTTCCTCTTCGGCGACGCCCAGACTTCGGTGGACCTCTGGTTCTTCGATCTGGCCCGCACCGCGCCGATCCTGTTCACCGGCAAAGGCAGCGCGAGCATCGCGCCGGGCGATGCCGCGGGCCTCACCGGGGTCGCCAGCTACGACCAGGGCGAATGGTCGGTCATCTTCAAGCGACCGCGTCGCCCCGCGTCCGGGGCGGCGTTCACCCCTGGAACCTTCATGCCGATCGCCTTCTCGGTCTGGGACGGGTTCTCGCGCGAGCGGGGCAACCGGCGAGGCCTCACGCTGTGGAAGGCGATCTACCTCGAGCCCGAGAACGTCCCCTCGCCCGCCGGGCCGATGCTCACGACGGCGCTCTCCCTGATCGGGATCGAGCTGGCCGTCATCGGCTGGGTGCGGTGGCGCCGCGGTGCGCGGGCGCGCGAAGAGCTCGGCGATCAGCAGGGACAACAGCCGGCCACGAACGTGTGAGCTGCCAGGGAGGATCCGATGTACAAGAGCATCTACGTTCCGGTCGACAACTCAGACCACTCCAACCGCGCCGTCGCCTGCGCCGTCGCGCTGGGCAAGGCGTTCTCGGCGAACGCTGGTCGGCTGCCACGTCTACGCCGCCAAGCTGCACGACTATCGCTTCCGCCAGATGGAGTACACGCTGCCGGAGGAGTACATCGACGAGGTCGAACTGGAGCGCCAGCGGAAGATCCACGACAGCCTCATCACGATGGGCCTGAAGCTCATCTCCGACAGCTACCTCGACGGCATGTCGCGGCTCTGCGGAGAGTCGGGCCTGGCGTTCGAGCCGCGGATGATGGACGGCAAGCATCACGCCGAGATCCTCAAGGATCTCGCCGGCTCGCGGCACGACCTCGTCGTGATCGGCGCCCTGGGCATCGGGCGGGCTCGCGACAGCGTCATCGGCTCGGTCTGCGAGCGTGTCGCCCGTCAATCCGACCGCGACGTCTGGGTCGTCAAGCACGTCCCGGAGCCGGGCGAAGCCGAGCGGGACACGATCCTGGTCGGCGTCGACGGCAGCCCGCAGTCGTTCGGCGCGCTCATGACCGCCATCGATCTGGCACGCACCTTCGGCAAGAAGGTCGAAGCGATCGCCGTCTACGACCCCTATCTGCACTACTCCGTCTTCAACGGCATCGTCAACGTCCTCACCGAGCAGGCGGCGAAGGTCTTCCGCTTCGAGGAGCAGAACCAGCTCCACGAGGAGATCATCGACACCGGGCTCGCCCAGATCTACCAGTCGCACCTCGAGGTCGGCGAGCGGATGGCGAGCGAGGCCGGCATGGCCATCAAGAAGACGCTGCTCGACGGCAAGCCCTTCCAGAAGATCATCGATCACGCGCGCAAGACGAACCCCTGGCTCGTCGTGCTGGGGCGAATCGGCGTACACAGCCCGAAGGACGAGACGGCGCTGGGGAGCAACGCGGAGAACATTCTCCGCGCCGTGCCCTGCGACGTCCTCCTCTCGACGCGCCTCGAGGTACCGCGCCTCGACGTGCGCGCCGAGGAGACCATCCGCTGGACGCCCGAGGCCGAGGCGCGGATGACGCACGTGCCCGAGCAGGTCAAGGGGATCGCCCGCACCGGCGTCCTTCGCCTGGCGCTCGAGAAGGGGCATTCGGTGATCACCAACGCCGTGATCGACGAAGCGATGGATCGGTTCATGCCGAAGAGCGCGTCGGCCGCCACCAAGGCGCTGGCCGAGGCCGTGGCGCTCGAGCGGGCGAAGTCCGGCCCGGTGTCGATGTGCCGGGCCTGCGGCGTCGCGGCCACGCAGAGCGGCGCCGTGAAGTGCACCGTCTGCGGCGCGACGGACTTCGAGGTGATCTCCCAGGAGATGATCGAGCGGATCGCGGAGGTGGAGGGCGGTCTCCAGGAAGAGACCACCTACGACGGGCGCAAGCTGCGATGGTCGGAGGACGCCCGGAAGGGCCTCTGGACCATGAAGAACGCCTATCAGCGCCGCCGCGTCAAGGCGCGGGTCGAGAAGCGCGCGCGCATGATGAAGCTCGACGCGATCACGCTCGACTTCGCCCGGCAGGTCATCGAGGAGGAGACGGGATCGCCGCTCGAGATCGCGGCCCCCGCCGGCCACCTGCGCGCCGCAGGCGCCTCGGCGGACCAAGCCGACAGCACCGTCGCCGCCAGCGGGCTCGCCGCCAGTGCCGCGCGAGCGAGGCCCGGCTCGTCGCGCGCGACGATCGGAAGAACCCGTTGATCTCGACCTTCGAATGGACGAGCGACGCCGTGCAGCGGGTCTTCCGCGTACCGGCCGGCTTCATGCGGAACAAGACGCAGGAGCGGATCGAGGAGCTGGCGCGCGAGCGCGCCGTGGCGGCCATCGACCTGGCGCTCGTCGAGGATGGCATCGAGTTCGGCAAGAAGATGATGGCCGAGATGATGGCGACCTACTCCGGACCGGGCGCGAGCGCCGCAGGCCCGGGCGCGGCGCGCGCACGGCGCTCGCCGCAACGGCCGCTCCGCCCGCGGCGGCCTCCGGCGGGCCCGCTGAGGACGCCCCGGGCGCGGCCGGTGGCGGCTACCTCAACGAGGTGCGATCCCGCTGAGGCGCGGCCTGGCGCCTGGGGGAACGCAGATGGCGGCGTATCGCTTCTGTCGCACGGACGACATCGCGTTGCTCGTCGACGCGCTGAATCGCTGCTGGGCTCCGTCCTGCCCGGAGGAGCCGCCGATGACGCCGGCGGCGTTCAAGCGATCGATTCGCGACCTGCAGGTCTGGTGCAGCAGCTGCATGGTCGCGTTCTCGGGCCCGGAGCCGGTCGGCGTCCTGATCGGCGCCAAGCGGTCGTCCGGCACGCTCGTCCAGGAGATCGCGGTCCATCCCGATCACCGGCGACACGGTCATGGCCGTCACCTGCTGGCCTCGCTCGGCTCGAAGCTCTCGATTCTCGGCCCGCCGCGGATGGTCGCCGAGGTTCCCGAGACGCTCGCCCCGGCCTGCGAGCTGTTCAGCGCAAGCGGGTACGTGCAGGAAGCGCGTCTTGACGGACTACGTCGTGCCCGCGTGACGCGGACGAGGTCGCGGGCGATGTCCGGCGATCCAGCCGGCCGGTTCGTGATTCCCGTCACGGTCGACGATCTCGCCGCCAACGGGCTCCTGGACCAGACCGATGCGGAGACGTGCTGGGAGCGCTCGGTCGAGACCCTCATGGCGAGAAAGGACGATATCGCCGGGCTGGCCGTCGCCTCCGACGAGCGCATCGAGGCCTACGTCCTCCACGTGCACGACGGAGCAGATCGTGTCGCTCCGCTCGTGCGTCGAGGACGGTGGCGCCCGCCTGAAGCAGCTCTTCTCCCGGCTGCGGGCCCAGGGTGTGCTGAACCTGAGGTTCCCGAAGGTCCACCCGGCGGAGGTCCCGACGCGGTTGCTCGAGACGCTCGGGTTCCGCCCCGCCAGCCGGCATCTTCTCTACGCCGCGAGGGCCGGGGGGGCCCAGGCCACCCGGGGCGAGGCTGCGACAGCATGAAGAGCTACCACGACATCGTCGGCGACGGAGGCTCCAGAGTCCTCGAGCAGGTCGCCGAGCAGCGCGCCCGCATCACCGACGGGCTCGCCGGCGTGCGTCATCTCGTGGCGGTGGGCTCCGGCAAGGGCGGCGTCGGCAAGAGCACGCTGACGCTGCACCTCGCGGGCGCCCTGCGCGCCCGTGGGCTGCGGGTCGCCATCCTGGACGCAGACTTCAACGGCCCCTCACAGGCGCGCATGGCGGGCGTCCAGGGGGCGCTGTTCGTGCCCGGCCGCGACAAGGTCGCGCTGCCGCGGACCAGCGAACGGGATCGGGGTCTTCTCGATGGGCTCGCTGATCCCGGAGTCGGAGGCGCTCGAGTTCGAGAGCGCGGCGCACGGCGAATCGCATACCTGGCGCGCCACGAGGGAGTTCGCGCTCCTCGGCGAGATCCTCGGGTCCTTCGAGTGGGGAGCGCTCGATCTGCTGCTGTTCGATCTGCCGCCGGGAGCCGAGCGGACCGTCCAGTACGCCGATTTCCTCGGGCCGCGGACCTCGTTCCTGCTCGTGACGATTCCCTCCGAGGTGGCGCGCGGCGTGGTCGCGCGCTCGGTGGCCGCGCTGTCGAAGGGACCCAATCGCCTCCTCGGCTACGTCGAGAACATGAGCGGCTACTACTGCCGCGACTGCAACGCCATCAAGCCGCTCTTCGGCTCGCCCGACGCTGTCCGACTGGAGCGGGCGACCCTGGACATCCCCTGCCTCGGGACCGTCCCCTTCGATCCCGAGCTGGCACGGCACTGCGATCGCGGGATCCCTCTCGCGGAACTGCCCGACACACCCGTTGGCCGGGCCCTGGACCAGGTGGCGCAGCACCTTCTGGACAGCCTCGAACCGACTCGACGCTGCAGCCAGACGGGAGCCTTCCCGATGAAATTCCTCTGCGTCCCCTGCGACAGCCCGATGAAGCTGCAGACCGTCGGTCCGCCCGAGCGCGGCTCGCTCTCGGTCGTCTACGCGTGTCCCGAGTGCGGCTACGAGATGGCGATGCTGACCAACCCCTACGAGACCCAGGTCGTCCAGTCGCTCGGCGTGCGGATCGGACCGGCGCGGAGCCTGACGCGGCGGGAACCGGCGCCACGACGTCCGGCAGCGGTTGCCCGTTCGCCGCGATGATGCCGGGCAAGGAGGGCGCCTCCGAAGCGACACGAGGCGCCGAGCCCGTCCCCGTGCGGTGGACGTCCGCCGCCGAAGCGCGGCTCGCGAACATTCCCGCGTTCGTCCGCCCCATGGCGCGGACCGGCATCGAGAGATTCGCCCGGGAGCGGGGGGCCGCTCGAAGTGGACGAGACGATCCTCGACGCGGCCCGCGACTTCTTCGGCATGTGAGGCCTCGTCCCCGCCCACCCGAACGAGCTGACCATGCCGATTCAGGACGCGACGCTGTTCGCCCGGCCCTACGTCGTCTCCTGGAACCTCACCTACCGCTGCAACCTCGCCTGCGAGCACTGCTATCTCGACGCCGGCGGCGCGCCGCTGGTCGGCACGGAGAACTTCGCCGATCGGAGCGAGCTCGGCACCGAGGACTGCTTCAGGGTCATCGACGAGATCGCCGCGCTTCGCGCCTGAGTGCGTGACCATCCTGACGGGCGGCGAGCCGCTCCTGCGGCGCGACATCCTCGAGATCGTCCGGCGCGCGGCGGAGCGTGGGCTGTGGGTCGTCGTCGGCACCAACGGCGTGCGCATCACCGAGAACCTGGCGCAGCGCCTGGCGGAGGCCGGAGCGCGCGGCCTGTCGCTGTCCCTCGATGCGCTCGATCCCGATCGTCACGACCGCTTCAGGAAGGTGCGTGGCGCCTGGCGGAACACGGTGGAGGGGGCGGAGATCCTCGACCGGACCGGGCTCCCCTTCATCGTGCAGACGACCGCGGGCTCGCACAATCTCGGCGAGCTCGAGGCGATCGCCGACTTCGCGCACGACCGCCTCGCCGCCAAGGTCTGGAACCTCTACTTCCTGGTGCCGACCGGGCGCGGGCAGTTCGTGTCGGACATCACCCCGGCGCAGTACGACGAGGTGCTCGCCTCGCTCTACCGGATCCAGCGCAAGTACGACCGCCGGATGCTCGTGAACGCGAAGTGCGCGCCGCACTACATCAAGACCGTCCTGGAGATGGCAGGCACCCGGCCCCGACGCCGACGCGCGACGGCGGCGCAGATCAGGACCTACTCCGGAGGGGCCGGCGGGTGCCCGGCGGGCACGCACTACATGGGGATCCGGCCGAACGGGGATGTCACCCCGTGCCCCTACCTCCCGGTCTTCGCCGGGACGCCTTCGCAGCGCGAGTCTCGCGGACCTCTGGACCTCCTCGGAGCTGTTCACCGACATTCGCCGCCGCACCTCGCTCGGCGGGCGATGCGGGGAGTGCGAGATGAACGGCCACTGCGGCGGCTGCCGCGCCCGGGCCTACGGGATGACCGGCGATCTGATGGCCGAGGATCCGCTCTGCACCCACACGCCCGGCACGTTCGCCGGGTCTCCCCTGCTCGCGCGTCGCGCGGCCCGGCGCCGGGTCCGGGCCGCTCGGCAGACCGGCGATCGAGTACGGCGCGGAGTCGCCGACGACGATCGCGTGGGACGATGCGGCCGCCGCGCGCATGAAGAAGATCCCCGCGTTCGTCCGGGGGATGGTCGTCAGGGCCGTCGAGGAGTCCTGCCGCAAGAGCGGCCTCGACCGCGTGACCGTCGAAGAGCTCGAGCGGATCCGCGCGCGGATGCCGACGCCGAAGATCTTCGGCTAGGGCTCGGACGAGAATGGGGTCCAGCCGACCCCGCGCGTCACGACCGCTGCGGCCAACGCGTGCATGCTCGCAGGAATTCCGCTGCCGCCCTGCGACTTGTTTGGCTCTCGGTTTGCATCCTCGGCCCGCGGAGGAGGACTCGCTATGGAAGTCACCACCGGGCTTTGGATCGTAGCCGGGCTGTTGCTCTTCATCCTCGTGCCGTACCTCGTCCTTCAAATCCGCCAGGGCAAGGCGCACGGTCACACGTGGTTCACCTGGTTCAAGCCCCGCGGCCACAGCGACATCGGACCCGATGTCGGCACGCCCTACACGAAACCGGGGGTAGACGAGGCGCGGGGGGCGCGGCACTGACACCTGCCGCGGCCTGAAGCTCGTCGGGTAGCGTCGTCAGCGTGCCGAACGGGTCCGGTGCGCTCTGCTCCGCGAGCTCGGCCTCCATCCACTTCTGGAACTCCTCGGCGGTCTGGACGGTCACGAAGCCGCGCATCCGGGAGTGGCCCAGGCCGCAGAGCTGCGCGCAGGCGATCTCGTACTGGAACTCGGGCTTCCCCGTCCGGGTCCGCATCTCCGCGGTCGTCACGGTGGGGACGAACCAGATCGGAATCGTCAGGCCGGGGATGGCGTCCTGCTTCACGCGGAACTCGGGCACGCCGAAGCTGTGGATGACGTCCTTGCTCCTGAGCCTGACGATGATCGGCTTGTTCACCGGCAGATAGAGCTGATTGAGCGTCGTGACGTCGTCCTTGGCGGCGGGATCGGTCGCGATCGAGTCCCAGCGGGTTCGACTGGAGATCGAGCAGCGTCGATGTCGGTGCGGCCGAAGACGCCGTCCGGGCCGGCATAGTGGATGTTCCAGGCGAACTGCTCGCCGGTGACCTGGACCAGCAGCGCGTCGCTTCGCCGGGGGCATGTCGTCGACCCGCGCGGCCCAGAGCGGGATCGCGAATCCGAACAGGAGCACCGCTTCGACCACGGCCACGCCGACCTCGAGGTAGGTCGACGTGTGCGACTTGACGCCCGTGTAGTTCGCCACCGGCTGCCGCGATCGCCGGAAACGGATCAGGCAGTAGGTGAAGAACCCGCCCCACCCGACGAACAGGATGAGCATGAACACGTGGACCCAGCCGATCAGGCTGTCGATCTGCCCGCCGTGAGCCGAGGCGAGCGCCGGGAGTCCGAGCCAGTCAGTCATGATGTTCTCGGCGTCTTCTGGAGCTCCGACCATTCGGTGTCGAGCTCGATGTCCGCGATGCGCTTCGCGCGCTTGCGGAGATAGAGGAAGAAGCCCACGAACCCGCCCTGCACCGCCAGCAGTGATGGCGAGCATCACCAGGACGCCGAGCCTCGTCCCGTCGATCATCGACGTCTCCTCGGCGCCGAAGCACGCCGGGCAGGCGAGGACGCGCGAGCCGCCGGCGAGCATCACGAACACAGCCGTCGCGGCCACGGTCGCCCATCGGGCCTGCCGCCGCGTAGCGAAGCGGGTCATCGCAGCGTCCTCGTCTTGCGCAGGAACCACGAGTCGTAGACGACCAGGCCGACCGACACGGCGAACGCCGCGACGGCCGCGATCAGGCGTGCGGCCCCGGCGTCCGGTCCGCCCTGGCTCGAGGCACCAGATCCCGAACAGCACCGCGAGCGCCGCGGAGAGGAGGATCAGGAGCGCGTGGAACGCACCTGAGGTTCATTCGGGAATCCAGAAGCCGTTGCCGTGGGTGAGCACCGGCAGCGCCATCAGCGCGCACGAAGAAGGCGACGGTCAACACGAGGACCGCGATGATCAGCTTCTTCTCGGAGATCAGGTGCATGAAGTAGCACGCCACCAGCGATCCCTTGATGGTCGCGACGAACAAGCGCCACGGCCACCGCCATCGGCACCGGCAGGTGGATGCGGGAGATCGCCACCGTCACGATGGTCAGGACCATCAGCGCGACGAAGACGGTGATGTAGATCCTGACGTGTCGGTCGATGTCGGCGGCGTGGTGGTCGCTCGTCGCATCGACGTCTGCTGCGTGGTCGCTCATGGCTCCCGCCTACAGAAGGTACAGCGTCGGGAAACAGGAAGATCCAGACCAGATCCACGAAATGCCAGAACAGGCCCGAGTGCTCGACCCGGTTGGTGAACCACACCGGGTTCGTCTTCCAGAGCTTGGCGCCGGGACCCCAGAAATAGGCGTTCACCGCCATCCCGCCGGCCACGTGGAGCATGTGCAGGCCGGTCAGCGTGAAGTAGATGGCGAGGAAGTTGTTGGTGCTGGGAAAGAGCCCGTCGTGGAACTTGTGGCTGTACTCGAAGTACTTGACCACGAGGAAGACGAACCCGAGCAGGATCGTCGCCCCCATGTAGAGCCGGAACGTCCCGAAGCGGCCGCGCATCAGCGACGCCCAGGCCATCACCATCGTGACGGACGACCCGATCAGGACGATGGTGTTGAACGTGGCGAGCGGGACGTTGAGGATCGTGTCGCCCCGCGGCCAGCTCGGCGCTCCGGTCCGGATCAGGATGTAGCTGGCGAACAGGGCCCCGAACAGCATCACCTCCGAGGCCAGGAAGAGCCAGATGCCGATCTTGCCGTTGGTCAGACCGGTGTCGCGGCGGAGCTCTACGGTGTAGGGGATGTCCATCGCGAATCAGGCCTCGTACTGCGGCGAGAAGTCCTTGGCCGCGCCGGGACGCTGTACTCGTAGGGCCCGCGATACGCCTGCGGCACCTCGAGGAAATTGCCGTGCGGGGGCGGCGAGGGCGCGGCCCACTCGAGGGTCGTGGCCTGCCACGGGTTCTCCTCGGTCTTCTCCCCCTTCCAGATGCTCCAGAAGAAGTTGAAGATGAAGGGGATCTGGAAGAGCGCCCATGACCCACGCGCCCCACGACGACACGACGTTCCAGTGCAGGACCGGCTGCGCGAAGTCGTAGGTCGCCCCGCCGTCGTAGCAGGCGCCGCGAGACGCCGGCCATCCCCATGATGAACATCGGCGTGAAGACGACGTTCATGCAGATGAGCGTGCCGACGAAATGGATCTTGCCGAGCGTCTCGTTCATCTTCCGCCCGGTGGCCTTCGGAAACCAGTAATAGATCCCCGCGAACAGCGCGAAGATCGTTCCCGGCGCGACGACGTAGTGGAAGTGGCCGATGACGTAGTAGGTGTCGTGCAGCGGGATGTCCGCGATGTTGAAGGCCGAGCGGAAGCCCCGTCAGCCCGCCGATGCCGAACATCGGGAGGAAGCCGAGCGCGAAGAGCATGGGCGTGTTGAAGCGGATCGAGCCGCCCCACAGCGAGATGATCAGGGCCGTGAGGATCACGACCGACGGGATCGAGATGATCATCGTCGTGGTCTGGAAGAACGCCGCCATCGCCGTCCCCATGCCGGTCATGAACATGTGGTGCGCCCACACGATGAACGACATGAAGCCGAGGAACACGAGCGAGTAGACCATCGACCGGTAGCCCCACAGGGGCTTCCGCGTGTTGTTGGCGATGACCTCGGCGACGATGCCCATCGCCGGCAGGATCAGGACGTAGACCTCCGGGTGCGCCAGGAACCAGAACAGGTGCTGCCAGAGGAGCGGGTTGCCGCCGCCGGCGATCTCGAGCGACCTGGCCGCTGACGACGAGGCCGCTCGGCAGGAAGAAGCTCGTGCCGGCCAGGCGATCCATCAGCTGCAGGACCGCCGCCGCCTCGAGCGGCGGGAAGGCCAGGAGCAGCAGGAAGGCCGTGACGAACTGCGCCCACACGAAGAAGGGGAACCGCATGAACGTCAGCCCCTTGACGCGGAGCTGGATCGTGGTGGTGATGAAGTTGACCGCGCCGAGCAGCGACGAGGTGATCAGGAAGACCATCCCGAAGAGCCACATCGTCTGGCCCGTGCCCGCCAGGATGGAGAGTGGCGCGTACGAGGTCCAGCCGGACTGCGCGGCTCCCCCGGGCACGAAGAAGCTGGCGAGCATGGTCACGCCGCCGAGGAAGAAGAACCAGTAGCTCGCCATGTTGAGCCGCGGGAAGGCCATGTCCGGGGCGCCGATCTGCAGCGGCAGCACGAAGTTCCCGAAGCCGCCGACGGCGAGCGGCACCACGCCCGAGGAAGACCATGATGGTGCCGTGCATCGCCCCGAGCTCGTTGTAGAACTCGGGCAGCATCGTGCCGTTCGGCATGCGCGCCTCGCCGAACAGGCTGCCGATCAGCGGCAGCGCGGCGCCCGGGTAGGCGAGCTGCCAGCGCATCAGCATCATCAGCGAGAAGCCGAAGAGCAGGAACAGCAGGCCGGTGATCGCGTACTGGATGCCGATGACCTTGTGGTCGACGGAGAAGACGTACGCGCGCCAGAAGCCCAGCGCCTCGTGCGGGGCGCCGTGCGCAGCGTGCGGGTGGGGTGCGGCGACGGCGCCCGGTTGAGTCATGCGGCTATGCTCCGGACGCTACTTGGCGGGGAGGGCGAACGTGAAGTTCTGGGGCTTCGTCGGGGTGGCGCCCACCGTCACCGACGCGGTCTGCGTCCCGAGCCGCTCGTGCCAGGCGGTGATTTCGTAGGTCCCCGGGTCCAGCCCCGAGATCGTGAACTTCCCGTCCGTGCCCGTCACCGAGAAGAACGGATGGGTGAAGACGGCGACGTAGGCGCTCATCCACGGGTGGACGTCGCACTTCACGTGGAAGACCGCCTCGGGCTTGTCGAACTTCGTGGTCGTCTCCTTGAGCGTCGCCGGCATCGCCCTTGTTGAAGGCCGGGTTGACCTTCGGCAGCGTGTGGATGTTGTGGAGGACGCCGTCGGAGTTCAGGATCCGGTAGGCCTGACCGACCATGATCCCCATCACGTGCGGCTTGTACTGACAGCCGTTCTGATCCATGACGACCGGTGCGCTGGGAACAGGATAGGTCTTGCCGGCGGGAAGCCCCTTCGAGACCCACACCATCACGTTCCCCATGGTGTTGCCGCTCCCGAGGGCCAGCATCTCGTTCGGAACGGGCCCGGTGTGCTTCTTGGCGCACGCGGGATCGGCGTCCATCGCGAGCGGCCTGAGCGTGGGAGGCTTCCCATTGAAGGTGACGGTGCCGGTAATCGGTCCGGCGGCAAGGGTGACGCCCGGCCAGACCGACACCGCGACCAGCACCGCCGCCAGCCGCACCCTGTTTGCTGTTCCACGCATGCTCGGCTCCTTGGTTCATCGGACGCCCCGCGTCCGCCGTGTTGGTCCGCTACTCCATGTCGGTCAACTGCGCGAGGATCGCGTCGATGGGCGCCTGCGCGCAGGCGAACATCGGCGTGTCACGCTGCGTGTAGAGGCTGGCTTCCGTGTAGCGCAGCCGGCCCACCAGATCGACGAACTCCTGCGGGTAGTCCGAGTCGAACGCCACCACGAAGTCCTGGTCGTCGATGCCGTAGCTGTAGCTCGTGTTCAGGTGGACGCCCTTGAACGGCGCGGAGGCGGCGATGTGCTCGTCCATCATGCCCTGCCGCGCGTGCGGCGACAGCCGGTACCACGCCCGCGTCTTCGTGAACGGGTAGACGAACAGATACTTCCCCTCGCCCGCCAGCAGCTCGACGCTCTCGCCGCCGTCCTTGGTCTTGTTGACGTACGGCGATCGGCGCTGCAGCGACAGGAAGCTGTAGACCGGCGACAGATAGGCACCCAGCCGCGATCGCCTGATCGCGGCTTCCATCGACTGGAAGGACAGCGGATCGAACGCGATCCGCCAGAGCATGAAGTCGACGTCGGCGCGCAGCCCGACGAGCGAGTACGTGCGGAGGATCAGATCGTCCGACGACTGCCCAGTGCTGCACCAGCTCGATGAACGCAGCCGCCGCCGCTCGCTGGTCGCCGGCGGGGAGCCGCCGGAACACCGGGTCGAGCCGGTAGAACGCATAGTTCAGGAACTGGCGGCGCTGCCGGTCAGGGCTCTTGCCCGTGACGATCCCGTGCGGGTCGAGGTCGACGGAGGGTCCACGACGGGGCGGCGGCCCCGAATCCCCGGGAAAATGCTCCATGGCTCGTCACCACCCTGGCCAGCAGCCGAAATGTCACCCACACATCGCGGCTGGGTCCCGCCGCCCGTTGCTCTGGAACGCCCGGTGTCCGCGGCTGTGGCATCCGACGAGGTCGTCACTCGACGGAGACAGCCACACGCCCTCAGGAAGAGGGTACGTCCTCGAAAGACCACGCGCCCCAGTAGTGGATCTCGTGGGCATGGAGCGCCTTGAAGATGCGGAGCGCTCGAGCTTTTTCGTCGCCCTTGTTCTGGCGAAACGTCGCCAGCGAACTCGGATGGGCGATCGCGTGCATCACCGCCGGCAGCGTCGCGGGCATCTTGACGCAGACCAGCGCCGCGCCCTGTCGCAGGGCTCCGTCGATGCGATGGTTGGTCTCGCGCTCGTCCCCCATCGACGCCTCGAGCGCCCGCAGCAGGTGGACGGCGCGGCCGTGCTCGCGCCCGGGCAGGTCGAGGCACTTCGCGCCCTGCTCGCCGGTGAAGATCTCGATGTCACCGGTCGGGACACCGTCCGCCTCGAGGGCCTTGACGGCCGCCGTGACGGCCTCGTCGTTGTCGACGAGAGCGGTTACCCGGTTGACGAGGGCGAAGAGATGGAACGCCCCGTATGGGTCGCAGTTGAGACGAGCCATGGTCCCCCTGAACAGCACTCGCGCCGCGGCGCTAGGCTGTCGCTGAACGGGTGATACATCCCTGTTCCCCGCCACCTGCGCGCGAACGGCGAGGGAACGTGACCTGGGTTCGACCTGGGGTCCCGGAGTGTCGGCCCTTATATCCCAACTCTCATCCGCAAGCGAACAGATTTCTTCGAGCACGCGTGCTGCGACACCGCTGGTTCGTCGTTTATTCGCTCGCGAGGTACCATCCGTGGCGACGATGCCCGTCCCCCGCTCGACCGTTCGCCCGACTCGCCGTGTAGCCATTGCGGTGCTGATCGCCGTCGGCCTCGTGGCGGCGTGCCGGAGCACGACGCGCATGCTGCCCACGCCGGCGGTGGCAGCGCCGACGGTGATTCTTCTGTCGCTCGATGGTTGGCGATGGGACTACCACACCAAAGCGCCGCTGCCCGCGCTGCGGCGGCTCATCGACGGCGGCGTCCGCGCCGAGGGGCTCGTGCCGGCGTTTCCGAGCAAGACGTTCCCGAACCACTACACGCTCGTGACCGGCCTGTATCCGGGCCACCACGGCGTCATCGGCAACACGATGGCGGATCCGGTCATCGCCGGGCGGTTCAGCCTCGCCAACCGTGACGCAGGTCGGCAACGCCGCGTGGTGGGGCGGCGAGCCGCTGTGGAACACCGTGATCCGCCAGGGCCGGCCGCGCCGCGGCGCTGTTCTGGCCCGGCTCGGAGGCGCCGATCGGCGGCGTGCGCCCGTCGGAATGGGCCGTCTACGACGAAAGCCTGCCCAACCGGAAGCGCGTCGATCGGCTGCTGGAGTGGCTCGATCGGCCGGTCGGCGGAGCGGCCGGCCCTGCTGCTGTCGTACTTCAGCGACGTCGACGACGCCGGCCATCGGTTCGGGCCGGATTCCCGGCAACTGCGCGCCGCGCTGATCCGCGTCGATCGGGCCATCGGCCGCCTGCTCGCCGGCCTCGACGCGCGCGGGCTGAGCGGGCAGGTCAACGTGGTGCTCGTCTCGGACCACGGCATGGCCGCCATCAGCCCCGCCCGCGTCATCGTGCTGAGCGACTATCTCGATCTCTCCACCGTCGACGTCGTCGATGCGAACCCGAACCTGGCGATCGTCCCGAAGACGGTGAGCGCCGAGGACGTCTACCGGCGCCTGGCCGGCGCGCATCCCCATCTGCGCGTCTACCGGAAGGCGGAGACGCCGCCCGAGTGGCGGTTCCGGGACCACCCTCGCGTGCCGGCCATCGTCGGCGTCGCGGACGAAGGGTGGAGCATCGCCCGCCGGCGTCTGAACGCGACGGCCTGGTTCTCGCGCGGGAACCACGGCTACGACCCGCAGGTCCGCGCGATGCACGGCCTGTTCGTCGCCAGCGGCCCGGCCTTCCGCCGTGGTGCCGTCGTGCCGGCCTTCGAGAGCGTCGACGTCTACAACGTGCTGGCCCGCGTCCTCGGGGTCCGCCCGGCCCCGAACGACGGCGATCCCGGCGTGGCCGATGCGGCTCCTGCGCTGATCGGCCGTCGCGACCGCGGGCCGGCGCTGCGCGGATCGATCCGCGCCGGTCAGCGCGGCTCCCGTCACCGCGGCAGCGCGTAGGCGACCAGGCCGGTCGGTCCCTTGTGCGGCGTCGGCACGGCGCCCGGGCCGGACGGCTGCACCGCGGACGCCGTGACCAGCAGGAACTGCCGGCCGCCGTGCTCGTACATCGACGGGCCGCCGCTGGTCGGTCCGCCGAGCGGCAGCGTCGCCAGCTCGGCGCCGGTGCCCGTGTCGTAGACGTGCACCTTGCGGTCGGCGGCGGTCGCGAACACCAGGCCGGTGCCGGTCACGATGAGGCCGCCCTTGACCGTCATCGCCGACCCCGTCCCCGTGATCCCGAGCGGCAGCAGGCGCAGGTCGTCGCCGAGCCCTTTCTGCCAGGCGATCGCGCCCTTGTTCAGGTCGTAGGCGGTGAGCGTCGTGTAGGGCGGCTTGACGATGGTCGGGTAGAGCCCGAAGCCGTCGGTCGTCGGATAGCCGTCCTTGACGATCTCCTCCGGGATGGCGCCGCGCGCCGCCCGCGTCTCGCCCGGCTTGAGCAGCCGGATGATCGTCGGCACGTTGAAGCCGATCACGTAGACGCGGCCGTCGCCGGGGTTGCCGGCGGTGCTGCCCCAGTTGGAGCCGCCCTGGTTGCCGGGCATGTGCACGACCTCGTCGAAGCCGATCGGCGTGAACGGGCCGTCGTTGCGCGCCTTGCGCGATGCGCTCGCGGAACTGCGCCCGCTGCTCGTCGGTGAGGATGTGCGGGTTCAGGTCGTCGACGGTGAACGACTGCCGCGAGAACGGCTCCGGCCTGGTCGGGAACGGCTGCGTCGGCGACAGGTACTGGCCGGGCACCGTGGTCCTCTGCGGCACCGGACGTTCCTCGATCGGCCAGATCGGCTTGCCGGTGACGCGATCGAACACGTAGAGATAGCCGGTCTTGCTGGCCACCGCGACGACGTCGACCGTGCGGCCGCCCTGGCGTGATGGTCGTCAGCTGCGGCGCCGAGTTGTTGTCCAGGTCCCAGATGTCGTGGTGCACGGTCTGGAAGTGCCAGAGCCGCTTGCCGGTGCGCGCGTCGAGGGCGACGATGCTGTCCGAGAACAGGTTGTCGCCGCGGCGGTAGCCGCCGAAGAAGTTGAACTTGCCGCTGCCGGTCGGCACGTAGACGATGCCGCGGCCGGCGTCGACCGACATCTCGGCCCAGGCGTTGGCGCCGCCGACGTGGGCGCGCGCGTCGTCCGGCCAGGTGTCGGCGCCGAACTCGCCCTTGCGCGGGATGGTCCGGAACGACCAGACATGGGCGCCGGTGCGGACGTCGAAGGCGCGGATGTCGCCGGGGGCCGAGGCGTACTCGGCGTTGGTGGCCGAGCCGAGGATCAGCAGGTGCTCGAAGATCTTGCCCGGCAGTCGGCTCTGCTGCTGCACGGTCGCGGGATCGCGATCGAGGCCTTCGCGCAGATCGACCACGCCGCCCTTGCCGAAGCTCGCGATCGGCTGGCCGGTGCTGGCGTCGAACGCCCGCAGCCGGTTCAGCGTGGCTGAGCAGCAGCCGGCGATCCGTGCCGTCGGCGCTCTCCCAGTAGTTCATGCCGCGGACGACGAAGGCCTCGATCGGCGGCGACGCCCAGCGCTGCGCGCCGGTCGCGGCGTCGAGGGCGACGAACGTGTTGCCGCGGGCCCGCGTGTAGATCACGTCGCGGACGACGAGCGGGTTGAAGTCGGTGTCGCCGTCGGGATACGTCCAGGCCACCTGCAGCTGGCCGACGTTGCCCTTGGTGATCTGGGTGGCGGCGACGAACCGCGAGCTGTCCGGTCCGCCGGCGTAGTCGCGCCACTCGCGCGGCGGGGGTGGCGCGGCGAGCAGCAGGCTCGAGACCGCCGCGACGACGACGGCCGACACGGCGGCCGGGGCGATGACGCCCATGAATGAACGCACGACCGGGGTGACGTGACTATCGGACATCGAGCCATTCTCCGCGAGTGGCGGCGGTGAGACGCGCGACAACGGGCTCACCGTCGCGAGGGATCAGCGTGGCGCCGGGTCGCGCCTCGGCGCGGCCGCGCCCCGCGGCACCCAGGCATAGGGAATCTCGGGGGAATCCCACGCCAGCCGATAGTGGTCCGGGTCGGCGTAGTCGTAGGCGTGGGTCGGCAGGTTCAGCATCAGGGCATCGGACGAGCCGAGGTTCTGCAGCCCGTGCCAGACCCCCGGCGGAATGACCAGGAAGGCGGGGCGTGCGTCGCCGACGTGCAGCTCCATCAGCTGTCCGTGCGTCCGGCTGTCGTCGCGTCCGTCGAACAGCACCAGCTTGAGATGCCCCTGATTGACGAAGAGGCGATCGATGCTCTCCATGTGGCAGCTCCACGCGCCGATGGCGCCCGGGAAGAGCCGCGACTGATAGAGATGCACGACCGGCAAGCCGGTCGGATCCCACTCCGGCCGGAACACTTCCGTGATGACGCCGTGATCGCGCGGCACGTGCAGGACCTCGCGCACCACGACGCCGTCGATTCCGCTCTCGATGCGCTGCCACTCGTTCGTCACGAGCTGCGTAGTCCTTGCGCGCGCCCTTCAGCATCGCTCCCCTCCTACAATCCCTTGAAGCGCCGCAGCTCGTCGATGACGTGGCCGCGACGCGACGCCAGCCCCAGCACGGGCAGCCGGCGCCGCCACCCGAGCCGGCGCCACGTCTGCCGGGCGATGTTACCGGCCATCTCGCGGTACGACAGGCCGCTCCACGAGTCGCCGCCGCTGCTGACGATCACGTTCACCAGGGCCTCGACTTCGACATCGGGCTCGCGTCCGATGCGCGCGAACCATTCCGCCTGCTGATCGGCCGGGCGGGTCAGATACACGCCGCGCCGCAAGCTCGCCGGAAACTTGATCGCGGTGAACCGGGGGACGAAGGTGAAGGCGTAGCCACGGGCCTGCGCCCGCTGCCAGAGCTCGACGTCGGGTGAGCTGCTCAACTCCCGGTAGTGGCGCCAGCCGCCGATCTCGTCGGTCACCCGCTTGCGATGCGCCATCGACAGCGGTGACGAGAAGCGGCCCTCGAGGGGCCGCGGCACGGTCGGCCACGCGGTCCCATCGCCGGAGACGTTCATCGCGAGCGCGTAGGCGAGGTCGCAGCCCGTGCGGTCGAACGCGCGCACGAGCGACTCGAGATGATGCGGCAGCCAGAGATCATCATGGCCGAGGTAGGCGATGATCTCGCCGCGGGCCTGGCGCAGGCCCTCGTTGTTCGGGCCGCTCTGGTGACGGGTGTTGGCCGGCAGGTTGATCCAGCGCACGCGCGGGTCGTTCGTGTCCGCCACGACGTCCGCGGAATCGTCCGTGCAGCCGTCGCCGACGACGAGCAGCTCGAAGTCGGTGAACGTCTGGTTGAGCACGCTGCCGACCGAGTAGCGAAGGACGCTGCTCCAGTTGTAGGTGGCGATGATGACGGTGACGCGCGCTGCCACCGGCGCATAGTGTCACACCTGCCGGACGGCCCGGCGGCAGGGGCCGCACGCCGCCGCGCGGTCCTGAGTACCATGGCGGGATGCAGCCACGGCACTGTCGACTCGCCATCGTCCAGCATCCGCCGGTCTTCCTCAATCTGGCGCGCAGCTTCGAGCGGGCCGTCACGCTCATCCGGGACGCGATGGCGCAGGGCGCGCAGTGCGTCGTCTTCCCCGAAACGTGGCTGCCCGGGTATCCGGTCTGGCTCGACGACGCCCCGACCGCCGGTCTGTGGGACTACGCGCCGGCGCAGGCGCTGTATCAGGTCCTCGCCGACAATGCGATCCGCGTTCCGGGGCCCGAGCTCGACGGCCTGCGGGCTCTCGCGCGCGAAGGCGGGGCGGCGATCGTGATGGGCGCGCATGAGCAGGTGGGCGGCACGCTCTACAACACCATGCTGCTCGTCGCCCCCGACGGCAGCTACCGCCTGCATCGCAAGCTGATGCCGACCTACACCGAGCGGCTGGTCTGGGGCATGGGCGACGGCTCGACCCTCGACGTGCTGGAGACGCCGTTCGGGCGCGTCGGCGGCCTGATCTGCTGGGAGCACTGGATGCCGCTGGCCCGCGCCGCGATGCATGCCAGGCGGGAGACGATCCACGTCGCGCAGTGGCCGGGCGTCAAGGACCTGCACCTGCTGGCCAGCCGGCACTACGCCTTCGAAGGCCAGTGCTTCGTCGCCGTGGCCGGCGCCGTGTTGACCCGCGGCGAGATGCTGGCCGGCTTCGATTCGCTGGGGCTGGGCCCGCATCCCGCCCGGACCGTGCTCGAGGCCATCCCCGGCGACGACGACACGCTGCTGCTGCGCGGACACAGCGCGATCGTGGCGCCCGACACGTCCTACCTCGCCGGACCGGCCCCGGCGGAGGCGACCACCCTCTACGCCGATCTGGACCTCGGACGCATCACGCGCGGCCATCTCACCCTGGACGTCGATGGCCACTACGCGCGGCCCGACGTCTTCCAGCTGCTGGTGAACGACAAGCCGCAGTCGAACGTCCAGTTCGCGTCCGACGCCGGCGGCGGCGCGCCCGCCGGTCCCTGACTGGCCCTAGGCCTTCTTCGTGAAGACGTCCTTGAGCCGGCGCGCCACGACGACGTCGTCGCCGGGCTGCATCATCCACACGCCGATCAGCAGCTCGTCGCCGGGCCGGACGCCGATCGACGGCGTGCCCTCGCGCAGCCGCTTCGAGATCTCCTGACCGGTGATGCCGGTGACGGCGGTATCCAGCTTGATCGCGACGTGCGGGACGTGGTTCGCCACCTCGGGCACGGTGATGCTGGCGGTGACGCCCGGGATGCCGGCCAGGCTCTTCATGATCACCCCGCGCGGCGCTGATACTCGCGATCGAGGGCGACGTGATCGAGCTTCAGGAAGCGCTCGATGGCCGCCAGCATGCCGACCATCTCTTCCTTGTTCACCTTCAGGCCGCGGCCGATGGCGTTGCCGTTCGGCGCGGCGTTGGCGCGGGCGGCGGCGATCAGATCCTTGCGGCCGAGCAGCAGGCCGGCGCTCTGCGGTCCGCGGATGCCCTTGCCGCCGGAGAACACGACCATGTCGAAGCCCATCGCCGTGTACTTCCAGAGATTCTCGACCGGCGGCACGTCGGCGGCGCAGTCGTTCATCGTGACGACGCCGTGCTTCTTGCCGAGACGCGACGAACTCCTCGTCGCGGATCTGCCCGAGCGAGTTGTTGTTGTTGTAGAACAGCATCATCGCCGTCTGCGGCGTGATGGCGGCCTCGAGCTGGGCGGCGGTCTCGACTTCGACGATCTTGACGCCGCAGTTGCGGACGGCGTGGTCGTAGCCGAAGCGATGCGACTTCTGCATGATGACTTCGCTCTTCATGCTGGCGAGGTTCGGCAGGTCGACGATCTTCTGCTGATCGAGGCCGGTCAGGACGCCGGCCGTGCCGAGGGTCATCGCCGACGCGGCGCCGGACGACACCATCGCGGCGTCGGCCTTGAGCAGCGTCGCGATCCGCTCGCCGATGCGATCGTGCAGCTCGGTCAGCGGCACGAACTGCTTCGAGGCGTAGTTGATCGCCGACATCACCTCGGGCGGCATCAGCGACGCCGTCATGTCGGTGAAGGTGCCGGCGGCGTTGATGAAAGGCCGGACGCCGAGCTCCTTGAAGTAGTCACGCCGCGGCGGCGGCGGCCGCGGCTGCAGGCGCGGCGGCCTCGGCGGACGACGCGGCGCCGGCGATGAAGCCGCCGACGACGGGCAGCGCGGACAGCGACTCGATGAAGCGGCGTCGGGTGAACATCTCAGTCTCCTCGTCAGTTGGCGCCCGCGCACGGCGGTCGTGCCCTATCGCGCTGCAATCAGGCCGATGCGGATCCGCTCCGCGGCCTGCGGCTGCACCTGGATGGTGACGCGGGCCGGCGGATCCTTCGGGAACGTTTCCTTGAAGATGGCGTTCACCTTCGGCAGATCGGCGACGTCGGTGAGATACACCGTCACCAGCGGCGACGTCGCCCAGCGTGGACTGCCGCCGCGTGAGCGCCTGTCCGAGCCGCGCGAACGCCTGCCTGGCCTGGGTCTCGACGTCGGTGCCGGGGCCGTCACCGCGTCGACGTAGACGGCCGAGGCCTTGCCCTTGCTGGCGATGAACGTCAGCTCGGCGCGGATCGGGCCGGGCAGGCGCGGCAGCACGAGCATGCCGCGCGGCGACGTGACGGCCTTGGCCAGGGTCGCCTCGAGCGCCGGCGCCTCGGCGAGGCGCGTGGCGTAGCCCTGCGCCCACGCGACGTCCGGACAGCCCGAGGCCGGCGGCCTTCAGCGTCGTCGTGATGTTGGCGATCGTCTGCGTGGTCTGCGCCTCGACCGACTCGCCCACCGTCTTCGTCGCCGGATCCTGGCCGCCCATGCCGGACACGTAGAGCGTGTCGCCGGCCCAGACGGCCGGCGAATACGGGCCGAGCGGCGCCGGCAGCGACCCGGCCGGCGGACGCACCACCGAGATCCTGGCCACGTCGGCGAAGGCGATGCACGCGATCTGGACGCCGGCGCCAGCCGGCAGGCCGGCGGCCTGCACCGTCGTCCGCGCCGGGACGCGATCGGTGAAGTACGAGCCGTAGGCCGTGTTCATGGCCGCGTAGTCGTCCATGCTGGCCAGGTAGACGTGGCACTTCACCAGGTGCTGGTAGCCGAGGCCGGCGGCCTTCAGCACCGCGCCGACGCCGTCCATCGCCTGGCGCGCCTGGGCGTCCATCGCCGCGGGCGTGGCGCCCGTCCCGGGCAGGCCGAGCTGTCCGGAGATGTAGAGCGTCTGGCCGACCTGGACGCCGGGCGAATAGGGGCGATCGGTGGGCGCCCCCTCGGGGCGAATCACGCGACGCTGGGCCGAGACCGGCACGGTGCACACCAGCAGGGCGCCGATCGCCGCCGTCGTCCACGCTGCGGATCGGACGCTCATCATGCGGAGCCTCACTTCTGCGGCTGGTTCGGCCGCGGCGGCAGCGCGCTGCTGCCCTGCGGCGTCTTCGGCATCGTCGACCAGTCGGGCGCGGCGCGGCCGTTCAGGTCCCAGACCACCTGGCCGGCGCGGATGGTGACCTCGCATTCGAGCTTCTGCGTGCCCTTCATGCGGCCGCCGGACGAATCGATGAACCCGAAGTCGCCCTTGCGCACCGCCAGCACCGCCACGTCGGCCTCGGTGCCGACGCCGAGGTGGCCGAGGTCGTCGCGCTTGATGATCGCCGCCGGCTTCACCGTGTTGGCGGCGATGGCGTCCTTGAGCGGCATGCCCAGGTTCATGATCTTGGACATCACGTTGAGGATGTCCTTCATGCCGGCGTTCTCGCTGCCGGTGTGCAGGTCGGTGCTGATGACGTCGGGGAAGAAGCCCTGCTTGGTGGCCGGCACGGCCTGCCGCCACAGGAAGCTGCCGCCGCCGTGGCCGACGTCGAAGAGCACGCCGCGCTTGCGGGCGGCGATGACGTAGGGCTCGACCTGGCCCTGCTCGTTGACGATCGGATAGCGCCCCCGCACGTGGCCGTACATGTGCGTCAGGATGTCGCCCGGCCGGAGGTGCTTGTTGAGGAGGTCGTCGAGCGACAGTGGCGGGAAGTGGCCGCCGAAGTCGATCATCACCGGCACGTCGGCTGCAGTGCCGGCCTCGACGGCGCGATCGACCGGGTTCCAGTCGCCGCCGTTGTAGTGCGCCACCTTGATCCCGACGATCAGGCCCTTGTGCAGCAGGATGCGCATGGCCGTCAGCCGCGCGTCCATGTCGGTCAGGTCCTGCTCGGCCGGCCCGCCCTTCATCCCCGACCCGACGATGTTGATGAAGGAGAGGACCCGCGTCTTCGACGTGTCGATGATGTTGGTCTTGAACTGGTTGAAGTTGCGCCAGCCGGCGCCGCCGACGTCGACCAGCGTCGTCTGGCCGCTGCGGAACGAGTGGCTGTCCGGCGACACCGCCGACAGCCCGTTGCTCAGGTAGGCGTCGGGCTCGGTGCCGTGGAAGACGTGCGCGTGCAGGTCGATCAGCCCGGGCACGACGTAGAGGCCGGCGGCATCGACGATGCGGCTCGCCCGGGCGGCGTCGATCGAGGCCGCGACCTCGGCGATCTTGCCGTCGGCGATGGCGACGTCCATGACGCCGTCACGCCCGTTCTTCGGGTCGATGACGTGCCCACCCTTGATCAGGATGGTGTAGGGCCGGGCGGGCTGGGCGGGCTGGGCCGCCAGCGACGCGGCCCACAGCATGGCGATGGCCGCGAGGGCCGGGAACGACGCGCTTCGCAGACGGGTGAGCAAGGGGGGCTCTCCTAGGCAGACGACCGGACGTGGCGCGGTTATAGCACAAGGCACCGGCCTGGGCGGGCCCGGGACCGCGAAACAGTCGATCCGGAACGGGTTTGGGGCTAGATTGGTCGCTACCCTCCGTCTATCGCCCATGCGGGCAAAGGACCATGGCCGTGATCACACTGACTCTCAACGGCGAACGTCGAACGTTCGATGGCGATCCCGACACGCCGCTCCTCTGGGTGCTGCGTGACCGGCTCGAACTGACCGGCACCAAATACGGCTGCGGTCTGGGCCTCTGCGGGGCGTGCACGGTCCACGTCGGCGGAGAAGCGACGCGAAGCTGCCAGACGCCGATGCGCGTGCTCGAGGGCAAGACGGTCACGACCATCGAAGGCCTCGCCGCCGCCGGGCGCGAGCATCCGCTGCAGACGGCGTGGAAGGCGCACAACGTGCCGCAGTGCGGCTACTGCCAGAGCGGCCAGATCATGCAGGCCGCGGCGCTGCTGGCGACCACCAAGCGGCCGAGCGACGCCGACATCGACGCGCACATGGCCGGCAATCTCTGTCGGTGCGGCACCTACCAGCGCATCCGCGCCGCCATCAAGGACGCCGCCGGGAGGAACGCATGAACGCCTTCCCCACGCTCTCGCGGCGGACCTTCCTCGGCTACTCGTTCAGCACCGGCGCGTTCCTGATCGGCAGCCGCCTCGTTCCCGGCGAGCTGCTGGCGCAGACCGTCGCGCCGGGCGGCGGCCCGCTGTGGCAGGCCGGTGTCTACCTCGGCATCGACGTCGACGGCAGCGTCACCGTCCTCGCCCATCGATCGGAGATGGGCACCGGCATCCGCACCAGCCTGCCGATGATCGTCGCCGAGGAACTCGACGCCGACTGGTCGCGCGTCCGCATCGTCCAGGCCCTTGGTGACACCAAGTACGGGTCGCAGAACACCGACGGCTCCTGCTCGATCAAGGACTTCTACGACGCGATGCGCATCGCCGGCGCCAGCGCCCGAACGATGCTGGAACAGGCGGCGGCGGCCGAGTGGAAGGTGCCGGTGTCGGAGGTGGCGGCGAAGACGCACGTCGTCGTCCACACGCCGAGCGGGCGGACGCTGGAGTACGGGCGGCTGGTCACGGCGGCGGCCAGGCTGCCGGTCCCCGACGCGAAGACGCTGCGCTTCAAGGCACCGGCCGACTACCGCATCGTCGGGAAGTCGGTGGGCATCACCGACCTCGACGATCTCGTCCGCGGCAAGGGCACCTTCGGCATCGACGCACGCATGCCGGGGATGGTCTACGCCGCGATCGCCCGGCCGCCGGTGCTGGGAAGCAAGGCAGTCAGCGTCGACGATGCGGCGGCGAAAAAGGTCTCCGGCGTCCAGACGGTCGTTCGGCTCACCGAGGCCACGCCGCCCTATGCCTTCAAGGCGCTGGGCGGCCCGGCGGTGATCGCCGACAGCACCTACGCCGCGCTCAAGGGCCGCGGCGCCCTCAAGGTGGACTGGAGCGACAGCCCGCACGCCCCGTTCGACTCCGTCGCCTTCCGCCGCTCGCTGCTCGACACCGTGCACGCGCCGGCCAAGGCGCTGCGGACCATCGGCAACGTCGACGCCGCCTTCGCGTCCGGGGCGCGCACGCACGACGCGTCCTACTACACCGCGATGCTCGCCCACGCGCCGATGGAGCCGCCGGCGGCCGTCGCCGAATTCCGCGACGGCAAGGTGGTGACCTGGGCGGCGACGCAGAATCCGCAGGCCGTCCAGGAAGCTGTGGCCGAGGCCCTCGGCATCAAGAAAGAAGACGTCACCTGCCACGTGACGCTGCTCGGCGGCGGCTTCGGCCGCAAGTCGAAGCCCGATTACGTCGTCGAAGCGGCGCTGCTGTCGAAGCAGGTCGGCAAGCCGGTCAAGATCGTCTGGAGCCGCGAAGACGATCTGCAGTTCGACTACTTCCACGCCCCGGCGGCGCAGTACCTGAAGGCCGCCATCGGCGCCGACGGCCTGCCCACGGCGATGCTGATGCGCACCGCGTTCCCGCCGATCGGCTCGCTCTGGAAGGCGGAGGAAGAATACGGCGGCTGGCAGGCGAATCAGGGCTGGACCGAGATCCCGTATCCGCTGGCCAACCTGCGCGTCGAGAACGGCCCGGCGCCGGCGCACACCCGCATCGGCTGGCTGCGCTCGGTGGCCAGCATCCACCATGCCTACGCCGTCCAGGGCTTCACCGACGAACTGGCGGCGCTGGCCAAGGCCGATCGCGTCGACTATCTGCTGAAACTGATCGGCGCGCCGCGGGTCATCGACTTCGGCGCCGAGGGCATGCCGGGGTGGAAGAACGGCGAGCCGAAGCACGCCTTCGACACCGCCCGTCTCCGCCGCGTCATCGAGCTGGTCGCCGAGAAGTCGAACTGGGCCAACAGGAAGTCCGGCAACCGGCGCGGATTCGGGCTCGCCGCGCACTGGAGCTTCCTCTCCTACATCGCCGCCGTCGTCGAAGTCGAAGTCAACGACCGCGGCGAGGTCACCATCCCGCGCGTCGATCTGGTCGCCGACGCCGGGACGATCATCAACCCCGATCGGGTGATCGCGCAGTTCGAAGGCGCCGCGGTGTTCGGGACCAGCCTCGCGCTGATGGGAGAGATGACCGCCACGGGCGGCCGCATCCAGCAGTCGAACTTCAACGGCTACCAGATTGCCCGGATGAACCAGGCGCCGCGGGAGACGCACGTCCATCTCGTTCCCAGCACGGCGCCGCCGGCCGGGGTCGGCGAACCGGGTGTTCCCGTCATCGCGCCTGCGATCTGCAACGCCGTCTTCGCGGCGACCGGGCAGCGCATCCGCGAGCTGCCGATCGCCGCGCAGTTGCAGAGGGCCTAGTGGCCCGTATCAGTCATGCCGGTAGTGGATCTCGGGCGCGGCGCCCGGCTGGCCAGGCGCGAGGAGCGCGCAAATCGGGGATTTGTCAGCGACGAGCAACGTCGTCAGGCGGGATGCCCCGCTCGAGAGGCACGATCGCAATGACTGATCAGGCCACTAGGAGCCCGTGGTGGAAGTGCCGCGTCGCACCGAGACGGGCGAAGCGCCCGCCGATCCAGGCGCGAGGAGTGAGAACATCGGGGATATTCGACCGACGAGCAACGCCGAGCGGCGGGATGCATCGCCCGTCGAATGCAGCGGGACTTTCACCACGGGCTGCTAGTCCACCGACGCCTGGACCTTGGCCATTTTCGGTGTGCTCGAGGAATGCCGTCGAGGCGCCGGCGGCGAACGTCAGCAGCAGGCGCCGGTTGCGCGTCGCGCCGTCGAGAGCGGTGCGCAGCTCCGCCATCAGCGCCGTGACGTTTGCCTGGTCCTCGGGCCGATGGACGTTGCCGTTGCCCCGCAGGCCCGGATACTCCCAGTCGACGTCGAAGCCGTCGAGGTCGTGGCGACGGACGAACTCGACGGCGCTGGCGATGAACACGCGCCGGCTGTCGGCGGTCAGCGCGGCGTCCGAAAAGCGGCGACGAGTGGTCCGAGCAGCCGGATCAGGATCGATGGTCGACGCGCATCCATCACAGTCACCGGACGACCATCTCCGTGAACGGATAGATCTTGGCCTGGGCGTAGACCAGGAGCCCGACCAGCGCCGCGAGCGCGATGCTGTGCCAGAAGACGGCGCGCAGCACGGTGCCGGCATCGGGGCTGTCGGCGCGCCCGCCGGTCGCCACCGCGGCGACGACGATGCTCTGCGCGTCGATCATCTTGCCCATGACGCCGCCCGAGCTGTTGGCGGCGCACATCAGCAGCGGCGAGTAGCCCAGCGCCTCGGCGGAGACCTTCTGCAGGTTGCCGAACAGCACGTTCGACGCGGTGTCGCTGCCGGTGAGGGCGACGCCGAGCCAGCCGATGATCGGCGAGAAGAACGGGAACAGCGACCCGGTCCCGGCCATGGCCAGCCCCATCGTCGTGTCGGTGCCGCCGTAGCGGGTCATGAAGCCGAGCGCCATCATCGCCGAGATCGTCAGCAGCGAGACGCGGACGCGCAGCAGGGTCTCGCCGTAAATCTTCAGGGCGCGGCGGAAGCCGACGCCGAGGCACAACGCCGAGGCGATGCCGGCGAGCAGCAGCGGCGTGCCGGTGGCGGAGAGCAGGTTCAGGTTGAAGATCGTTTTCTCGAGCGTCGGCTCCGGCGCCACCGGCGGCATCTTCTGCACCGCGAGGTGGAGCGCCGGCACCGGAATCTGCGGCGCGAACCAGGCGTTGAGCTGATTCTTGACGGGGTTCATGCCCCAGAGGAAGACGAAGCCGGTGAGGAAGATCCACGGCAGCCACGCCTTCCACGCCGGACCGGTGCGCCACGGCGAGCGTCGCGGTGGCCGCGGCGGCGTCGGGCGCCGCGTCGATCATCTCCTCCCTGGGCTTCCAGAACCGCATCAGCAGCACGAGCGCGAACATCGCCACCGCGGCGCTGACGATGTCGACCAGCCACGGGCCGTGGAAGTTGCTCATCACGAACTGCATGATCGCGAACGAGCCGCCGGCGGTGAGGCAGGCCGGCCAGACCTCGAGCATCCGCCGCCAGCCGACCTGCGCGGCGACCAGCCAGAACGGGACGATGAGCGAGAAGATCGGCAGCTGCCGGCCGACCATCGCACTCAGCTGGTGCAGGTCGAGCCCGGTCAGCGGCGCCATCGTCACCAGCGGAATGCCGAGCGATCCGAAGGCGACCGGCGCGGTGTTGCCGATCAGCGCCAGCTTGGCGGCTTCGAGCGGCTTGAAGCCGAGGCCGATCATCAGCCCGCCGCTGATCGCCACCGGCGCGCCGAAGCCGGCCGCGCCCTCGATGAAGGCGCCGAAGGCGAAGGCGATCATCAGCGCCTGGATGCGGCGGTCGCGCGAGATGCCGGCGATCTGCTGCTGCAGGACGACGAACTGCCCGGTCTCGACCGAGAGCTGGTAGATGAAGATCGCGTTCACCACCAGCCAGCCGATCGGGAGCAGGCCGAAGGCCGCCCCGTAGCCGGCCGCGGCCACCGCGAGCTGGACCGGCATGCCGTAGACGGCCACGGCGATGACGCCGGCCGTCAGCAGCGCGACGGCCGCGGCGAGGTGGGCACGGACGTGCCAGAACGCGAGCAGCGCCATCAGCACGACGACCGGGAGCGCGGCGACCAGCGCCGAGAGACCGATGCCGCCGAGAGGATCGTAGATTTGTGACCAGGGCATGAGGGGAACAGAGGCTACTGAGGTGGTGTAATCAGGAGAAGGGACGGAGGCAACGGAGGACCGACACGTTCACCGGAGAAACGGAGGAACGGAGTCGAACCGAGGGACCTGGATTCTCCTGTGAACGTTCCGTTGCCCTGCATCTATTCCGGCCACAGCACCGTGCGATCGATCTGCGCGATCGTGGTGCGCCCGGTGAGCGCCATCGCCGTCTCGAGCTCGCGGCGCAGGATCTCCACGATGTGCTGCACGCCGTCGCTGCCGTTCACGGCCAGGCCGTAGAGATACGGCCGCCCGACCAGGACCGCGCTGGCGCCGCGGGCCAGCGCCTTGAGCACATCGCCGCCGCGGCGGATGCCGCCGTCCATCAGCACGGGCAGCCGCCGGGCCACCCGATCCGCCACCCGTGGCAGCGCGTCGATCGTCGCCGCGACCCCGTCGAGGGCCCGTCCGCCGTGATTGGACACGATGATGGCGTCGGCGCCGGCCTGGACGGCCTGTTCGGCGTCGTCGGGATGCATGACGCCCTTCAGGACGATCGGCAGCGTGGTCACCGACCGGAACCACTCCAGGTCCTTCCAGGTGAGCGATCGGCTCCGACTGGCGCTGGTCTGCGTGACGCCGCCCGGGAGCGGGGTCGGAATGTTCGGCAACGGCAGCGTGCGCAGCGCGTCGGCGAGGCGGCTCACCCGATCGCGGGCGTAGATCACCGGCTGATCGACCGTGACGCACAGCGCCTGCGCAGCCGGCGCGCTTCCACCCGCTGAATCAGGTCCCGGGCGATGGCCCGGTCGCGGTTGACGTAGAGCTGAAACCAGAGCGGCTGCGTCGCCGCCGCGGCGACCGCTTCGACGCTGCAGTTGGCGTTGGTGCTGAGCACCATGATCGCCGACGCCGCGCTGGCGCCGCGGGCGGTGGCCACTTCGCCCTCCGGGTGGACGAGCATGTGCGCGGCGGCCGGCGCGAGCAGGATCGGATGCGGCAGCGACCGGCCGAACAGCGTGATCGAGGTGTCGATCGTCTCGACGTCGACCATCACCCGGCTCTCGAGACGCAGCCGTTGCAGCGCCTCGCGATTCCAGCGCACGGTGAGGTCGTCGGCGCAGCCCTGGTCGTAGTATTCCCAGGCCGGCACCGAGACATCAGGCCCTTGGCGCGCTCTTCGTATTGCGGGACGCTGAACAGATCGGCGGCGGACCGCCGTAGGAACGGCCGCGGCGGCCGCGCTCCGGCCCGCCGGAGGCGGTACCACGGCGACTGCGCGCGCGCCGTCGCCGTCGCCGAGGCGCCGCCGGCGGCAAGGGCGAAAGACGTGAGCGCCTGGCGGCGGGTCACGCGGTGCGGTTCAGGCATCGGGTCGAGCGGTGAACATAGCACAGTGGTGACGGAGGCCCACGACGTGTGAGAGAGTGCGCCCGGTCACGCCCAATCCTTCGAGGTGCACACCCTCATGACGCCAACACTGGCCCACGCGCTCACGCTCCGCACCCGGCACCGCGTGCCCGCGGCGGCACTGGTCCTCGCCGCGACCCTGCTGGGCGCGGTCCCGCCCGGTGCGGCGAAGCCCGCGCCGCAGGTCGCCGCCGCGTCGCAGCCGGCGCCGGGGCGCACCGCCGTCAAGGCCGGCTCGCAGACGTTCAACACCGTCATCACCAAGCTGAAGGAGGGAAAGCAGATCTTCAGCAACACCATCATCGGGCCCGACCTCGACGCCGCCAAGAAGGCCTGCGAAGGCGTCGACTTCATCTGGATCGAGATGCAGCACAGCACGCTCACCTGGCGTGAGACGCAGCAGCTCATCAAGGTGGTCGCCGAGGCCGGCAGCATCCCGTTCGTGCGCGTGCCGACGGCGAACGAGGGCGACATCCAGAAGGCGACCGACGCCGGCGCGCTGGGCATCATCATCCCGATGGTCGACTCGGTCGACGAGGCGCGCAACGCCGTGCTGTTCTCGAAGTTCCCGATCGGCCATCGCGACAACCCGAACACCAGGCCGTGGGGCCATCGCAGCTCCGGGCAGATGCAGGCGCCCAGCCTGTGGGGGCCCGGCTACGCCGTCAACGCCAACAACAACATCCTGGTCATGCTCCTGATCGAGAACCCGAAGGGCGTCGGCATCATCGACGACATCCTCGAGGAGGTGCGAGGGCATCGACATCGTCATGGTGGCGAGCAACGACTTCGGCATGCACGGCGGCGATCGCGACGGCGACGCCAGCTACAACGCGCGCGAGAAGCTGGTCCGCGAGGCGGTGCTCAAGCGCGGCGTGATCCTCGCCGGTCCGTCGAGCTGGCAGAACCGCCCCGGCTATCGGCTGTTCCAGGGCCGCAGCGACGCCGCCACCACCGGCTACGAGGCGCCCCCGGCTCCACCCAAATGAGCTCGCCCCGCCCGCGGCGTGCCGGCGCTCACGGACATCGCGGCCTGCGCGCGTTCGCGTGTGCGCTGCTCGCCGTGGCGCTGCCCGTCGCCATCCTCGCGGAGGCCGAGCCGTCGCCGTCGGTCCACCAGCCGCCATCGGCGTGGGACGGCGTCTTCAACAAGGACCAGGTCGAGCGCGGCCGGACCGCCTACAACGCCCAGTGCGCCCGCTGCCACGGCGAGACGCTCGGCGGCGGCGAGACCTCGCCCGCCCTCGTCGACGACGTGTTCTTCACCATCTGGGCCGGCAAGACGCGTCGGCGATCTCGTCGAGTACACCCGCACGACGATGCCGTCGGACGGTCCCGGCAAGATCAGCCGGAAGCGGTGCATCGACATCGCCGCCTACGTGCTCAGCGCCAACGGCTTCCCGACCGGCGACCAGCGAGTTCCCGACCGAGCTGGACGCGCTCAACCAGATCACGATCACGCGAACCAAATGAGATCCCGACCCGCCCGCCTCGTCGCCGCTGTCGGCGCTGCTGCTCGCGGGCGCCGGCACCGCCCACGCCCAGCAGGGCGCCACCAAGGGCGAATGGCGCTACTACGGCGGCGATGCCGGCAACACCAAGTACTCGCCGCTCGACCAGATCAACGCCACGAACGTCAAGGAGCTCGAGATCGTCTGGCGCTGGAAGGCCGACAACTTCGGCCCCACGCCCGACTACAACTGGGAAGTGACGCCGCTGATGATCGGCGGCGTGCTGTACTTCACCGCCGGCTCGCGGCGCGACGTCGTCGCCGTCGACGCCGCCACCGGCGAGACGCTGTGGATGTATCGCCTCGACGAAGGCGAGCGCGGCGATCGCGCCCCGCGACGGCAGAATCGCGGACTCGCCTACTGGACCGACGGCAAGGCCGACGCGCGGCTGCTCCTCATCTCGCCGGGCTATCAGCTCGTCGCGCTCGACGCCAAGACCGGCCGCCCGATCCCGACGTTCGGCACGAACGGCATCGTCGAGCTCACCGAAGGCCTCGATCGCGACGTGGTGAAGCCCGGCCAGATCGGCTCCAGCTCGCCGGCGATCGTCGTCCGCGACGTCGTCGTGGTCGGCGCGGCGATGATCGCCGGCACCGCGCCGCCGTCGAAGGCGCACGTGCCCGGCTACATCCGCGGCTTCGACGTCCGCACCGGCAAGCGGATCTGGACGTTCAAGACCATCCCGCAGCCCGGCGAGTTCGGCCACGACACGTGGGAGAACGATTCCTGGAAGTACACCGGCAACACCGGCGCCTGGGCGCCGCTGGCCGGCGACGAGGAACTCGGCTACGTCTACCTCCCGGTCGAGGCGCCGACCGGCGACTTCTACGGCGGCCATCGCCTCGGCGACAACCTGTTCTCGCGACAGCCTGGTCTGCCTCGACGCGAAGACCGGCAAGCGCGTCTGGCACTTCCAGATGGTCCACCACGACATCTGGGACTGGGAGCCGTCGTCGCCGCCGATCCTCGCCGACATCACCGTCGGCGGCAAGCCGATCAAGGCCGTCGCCCAGGTCACCAAGCAGGCCTTCACCTTCGTCTTCGATCGCGTCACCGGCGCAGCCGGTCTGGCCGATCGAGGAGCGGCCGGTGCCGCAGACCGACGTGCCCGGCGAGCGGACGTCGCCGACGCAGCCGTTCCCCACCAAGCCGGCGCCGTTCGATCGCCAGGGCGTCACGACCGACGACCTCATCGACTTCACGCCGGAGCTGAAGGCCGAGGCGGTCGCGATCTTCAATCAGTACAAGACGTCGACCAACCCGTTCCTGCCGCCGATCGTGCCGGGCACCGACGGGAAGCTGGCGTCGCTGTGGCTGCCGCAATCACATCGGCGGCGCCAACTGGCCGGGCGGCGCGTTCGATCCGGAGACGGGGATCATGTACGTGTCGTCGATCACCAACCCCGACTCGGTCGCCGTGCAGAAGGGCGATCCGAAGCGCACGGACATGGCCTACGTGGCCGTGCTCGGCGCGCATCCGGGCGCGCCGGCCGGGAGCGTCCAGATGGCGGCGCCGCCCGCCGCCGGCGAGGCCTCCGGCCGTCCCAGCTTCGGTCCTCGGGGCCTGCCGCTGGTCCGGCCGCCCTGGGGCCGCATCACCGCGATCGACCTCAACACCGGCGACCACGTCTGGATGATCGCCAACGGCGACGCGCCGGACGTCGTGAAGAACCATCCGGCGCTGAAGGGCCTGAACCTCGATCTGTCGAAGGCCGGCAAGCCGGAACGCTCGCCGCTGATGGTGACCAAGACGCTGCTCTTCGGCGCCGACGGCTCCGGCCTCTTCAGCGCCGGCCCGGGCGGCGGCGGCAAGATGTTCCGCGCCATCGACAAGAAGACCGGCGCCATCGTCCACGAGATGGCGCTGCCGGCCAGCACGACGGGCATCCCGATGACCTACATGGTCGACGATCGCCAGTACATCGTCGTCGCCATCGGCGCCCGCGGCGTGCCCGCCGAACTGATCGCCCTGGCCGTGCCCTAGCAGGCGCTGAAGTGCCATGCTGCCGGCGTCGGGTCGGCTCACGGCATCGGCAGCGTTTTCAAGAACCGATCGATCGCGTCGATCAGCGCCGGCCCGTCAGCCAGCGTCGAATCGTTGTGATCCCGGCGATCGTCACGAATCGCTTCGGCTCGGCCGCCGCATCGAACACGCGCCGGCTCTGGGCGTAGGGGAGACGTGTCCTGAACGTGTCGCCGGACACGGTGATGCGCGATTGGCGGCTGGCGAAGGCCTGGCTGCGCGGCGAGATGCGAGGCGACGACCCTCATGACGCCTGAACGCTGGCAGCGGATCGAGGAGCTCTTTCACGCGGCGCAGGCCCTGCCGCCGGAGGATCAGCCGACGTTTCTCGCCGACACCTGTCCCGATGACGCCGCGATGCAACGCGAGATCGCCGTGCTCCTGCAGGATTCGGCCTCCGACGGTGGATTTCTCGACGCCGGTGGCGTCGCGAGCGCAGCGCAGCCCGGATCGGTCTCTGACGCCCCGAGCCTGATGGTCGGTCGATCCCTGGGCGGCTACTCGTTGCTGGAACTGCTGGGCGCCGGCGGCATGGGAGAGGTCTACCGTGCCCGCGACGCGACGCTGCAGCGCGACGTGGCCATCAAGATCCTGCCGCGCGCCTATACGAGCAATCCGGCCTGGCTGGCGCGTTTCGAGCGCGAGGCACGCATGCTCGCCGCCCTGAATCATCGCAACATTTGCGGGATCTACGGTCTCGAAGACGCCGACGGCATCCGGTTCCTGATTCTCGAGCTGGTCAAGGGCGAGACACTCGCCGCGACCATCGCCGGTCGGTCGAGTCGAGGCCCTCGGAGATGGGGCTGCCGTTCGAGGACGTCCTGTCCATCGGACGGCAAGTAGCGGACGCACTCGAGGCGGCGCACGAGAAGCGGATAGTGCATCGCGATCTCAAGCCCGCCAACGTCACGATCACACCCGACGGTGTCGTCAAGGTGCTCGATTTCGGCCTCGCCAAGCCGTTCGGCGGCGAGGCCTCGACTCCGGAATTGACCAACGCATCGCTGGGAACGGCCGGCCACCGGCTCGCCGGCGCGGTCATCGGCACGGCGGCCTACATGAGTCCCGAGCAGGCGCGGGGGCTGCCGGTCGATCAACGGACCGACATCTGGGCGTTCGGGTGCGTCCTCTACGAAATGCTGACTGGTCAGGTCGCGTTCGGCGGGGGCACCGTCTCCGATTCGATCGCTCGCATTCTCGAGCGCGAACCGGACTGGTCGGCCCTCCCGGCGTCGACACCCGTCCCCGTCCGACGGCTCGTGCTGCGCTGCCTGTCGAAGGATCCGAAGCGGCGCCTGAAGGACTTCGCCGACGTCCGCCTCGAGCTGGATTCGATCGACGACGCGTTGCCGGGCGTGTCCACAGGGGCGCCACCGGCCAGGGCTCGCGTGGCGTGGCTGCCGTCGGTCGCCGCCGCGATGCTCGCGCTGGGCGTCGGCACGTGGGCGGCCGGATGCCCGGCGACGCCAGAGATCCACCCGCTCGCCGGCGCCACGTTCTCGCGGCTCACCAATTGGCAGGGCACGGAGGAACACGCAGAAATCTCGCCGGATGGCCGGTGGGTCGCCTTCCTCGCCGACAAGGCGGGACAGCTGGACCTCTGGGTGAGCCAGGTGGGCACGGGAAAGTTCGACAACCTCACGCTCGATCTGGATCCGCTGCTGACGCCTGGCAACCTGCTGCGCAGCCTCGGGTTCTCGGGCAACGGCGCGGACATCTGGTTCAATACGCAGGGCAATCCCGGGCTCGAGAAGGTGCTCATGCCGCTGACCGGGGGCACGCGCCGGGCGTTCCTGGGGCCTGGCTTCTCTGCGCCATCCTGGTCTCCGGACGACGCCCGCCTGGCCTACATCGCGTCCTCGACGGCGGGCGATCCCTTGTCGATAGCCGATCGGACCGGCGCCGACGCCCGTCCCATCGAGGTCCGCAGTCCGGGCCGCGACCCCTTCTTCACGAAAGGCGTGCACACGCACAACCCGGTGTGGTCGCCGGACGGCGAATGGATCTACTTCGTGCACGGGCGGGAAGCGGCCGGCGAGATGGACGTGTGGCGGATGCAGCCCTCAGGCGAGCGGCTGGAGCGTCTCACCCACCAGCACGCGCCGGTGAATTTTCTGGCGCCGATTCGATTCGCGCACCGTGCTCTATGTGGCACGCGCCGAGGATTGGTCCGGACCGTGGCTGTGGGCCCTCGACGTGGAGAGCAAGGCCACCCGCCGCGCGACGGCCGGGCTCGAGCAATATACGTTCGTGTCGGCGAGCCGTGATGGCCGGCGAGTCGTCGCGACGATGGCCGATCCCCTCCGCCAGCCTGTGGCGCGTCCCTTGCTCGAGCGGCTTGTCGAGGATCGCGACGCGCAGCCCTACCCGATGCCCAGCGAGCGCGCCCTGGCACCACGCTTCGGTGGGCGCTCCCTGTTCTATCTGTCCCTCTCGTCCCATGGAACCGGTGACGGTCTCTGGCGCGCCGACCACGACCAGGCGTTCGAAGTCCGGAAGGGCGCCGGCGGCGTGTTGACGGAGCCGCCGACGGCATCGCCGGACGGGAGCCGCGTGGCCGTCGTGGTCAGACAGCACGGGACCCGGCATCTCGCGATCATGTCGGCGGACGGCACCGGCTCGCGAACGCTGGCTGCGTCCATCGACCTTCGCGGCGTGGAAGGGCAAGGCACCGCCGACTGGTCGCCCGACGGCGCCTGGATCGTCACGGGCGGCGACGATGGGCACGGGCCGGGCCTGTTCAAGATCCCGGTGGACGGCGGCGCACCCGTGCGGCTCGTCACCGATGACGCCGTCAATCCCGTCTGGTCACCGAGCGGTGGCTCCATCGTCTACGCCGTCCCGTTCGGCGGCGCCGGCGGCCGGAACATCCTTCGTGCCGTGACACCGGACGGTGCTCCCGTCGCGATGCCGGAGGTGCATGTCCGCCGCGGAGGGTCGCACCGCTTCCTGCGCAGCGGGGCCGGCCTGGTCTACCTGCCGGGCCCCGAATCCAAGGACTTCTGGCTGGTGGATCTGGTGACCAGGACGACTCGTCAGGATGACGAACCTCAGCGATCGCGGCTACCTCACCCACTTCGACGTGACGCCGGACGGGAAATACCTCGTGTTCGACCGCTCGCGGCAGAACTCCGATGTCGCCTCATCCAGCTCCCGAAGTAGCCGGCGTCGCGCGGTGCCTCATCGCACCGTCACCGCTGACTGCTCCCCGTCGCAACCGGATTCGTTGAAGACGCGAGCGCGACCTGCGGGGACCGTCCGTCGCAGGCGGTCACGCCGATTGCCAACGCCAGTGCCAACAGGTTCCAACGGGTGCTCTTGCTCATGGCCTCTTCCTCCTACTGATGAAGCGGAAAAGGGCCGCGAGAACCTGAAGGGGCTATCGGCCCAGGTGCAGCCTGACGCCGAGCATCGCGCGACGCGGATCGACGAAGCTGACCGGCTGGCCGAACGTCGGACTGAGCACCGTCTCCGTCATCAGCGTCTCGGTCGCCAGGCTCTCCTCTGCCGTGTCGTTGAGCACGTTGAGCACGTCCAGCAGCAGATCGATCCGCCCGAGCCTGCCCAACGTGATCGCCGTCGACACCCGCACATCGAGCAGGGTCTGCGACGACAGCCGGCGCGAGCCGCGCGGCTCGAGCAGGACGCGCTGGGCACCCTGCGGCAGCGCGATCTGCGCCGTCGGCCGTCCACGGCTTGCCGCTGAACTGCTGCAGGTTGGCCGCGAGCACGAACCCGGTCCGCGGCACGTCCACGCTGCCCATCAGCCGGAGCGATGTGCGGTCGATCGTTCGGCAACCGGCCGCGCGCGTTGGTGAGATCGTTGGGATCGCGGCCGAACGTCGATGGCTGCGGCGGCGAGACCGTGCTGGTCTGCATACCCGCAGCCGACGTGCCGCTCGAGGGCAGCAGCCCAGTATGCCTTCGACCAGGTGTACGAGCCGAACGCCTGCCAGCCGTTCGACCGGCGCTTCTCCATCGCCATCACGAGGCCGTTGTAGGTCAGCGAATACCCGTCGGGATTCGTCAACAGGAAGCGCCGCGCGGCCGGCGGGGTGACGGCGGTGTTCAGCCGGAACACCGTGCACGCTGCGGCCATCCGGCCAGCCTCTGGTTCCCTCGACATACTCGCCGGCGACGTCCGTCCAGCTGATGAAATGGCTGCCGTCCTTGTGGACGTAGGACGATCGACACCGTCAACCGGCCGCCAGGGCGCGATCGACGCCGATGGAGTACTCGTCGGTCCGCGGCGCGCGCGTCCGCGGATCCGACCGCAGGTTGACCGTGGGATCGACCGTGATACGCGGTGCCCGAGTAGTCGCCGGTGACGGCGATTGAAGCCGGTCGTCGTCACCGGCGTCGCGCCGGGGTGAAACGGTTCCAGCTCTCCGGTGAAGCACGCCCTGGACGAACCGCCCGTAGCTCGCGCGCAGGATCGTGCGACCGTCGGCGCTCAGCTTGGTCGTCGACGCCCAGCCGCGGCGACCACAGGTTCCAGGTGTACATCGTTCCGAGGCCGTGGATGACCGCGCCGGTCTCGCGCCGGTCCGCGATCGACGCGCGGCAGGTCCTGGCTGATCGCGCGGCTGTGGTCGAACCGCACGCCGGCGGTGATCGTCACCCGGTCGCGCAGCGTCATCGTGTCGGTCGCGAAGGTCGAGGACGTCAGCGAGCACGCCGCCGATGTTGGCGGGCAGGCTCGAGACGGATTGAAGCGGCTGCCCGGCCCTGTCCTCGTATCGGACCCCGGTCGGAATGAAGTTGATCGCCTGGTGCTCGCCGCGCTCGAACTGTCCGCCGATCTTCCACTGGTGTTCGGCGCCCAGCGCGCGCCGGTAGTGCGTGAGGGTCGCCTTGGCTGTCGTCCGGAGCGAGGTCGACGCGCCGCGCCGTTCTGCCGCGCGCCGGTGGTGACGCCGGTGACACGGTCGAACCGGCTCGGCGTCGTCGGACTCGGCTGCGTTCAGGTCGCCGCTCCGGTGCGGAGACAAACCGGCCGACGCGAACGTCCCACACCGTGTTCGGCGAGACCGTGTGCGTGAGATCGCCGAAGTTCATCGTTGGCGCCGAGATGTGCGGCCGCGCCGTCGCTTCGAACGGCGTGACGATGGTCGGTCGCTCGGGGTCGATCCCGATCTCGTTGATGGACGCTCTGCACCAGCTGCCAGCCCGGGGCTGAGCCGCCAGGTGAGCTTCGCCGAACGACCTTCTGCATCTCGTAGCGTGCGCGGCAGCGCCGGATCGGTGCCCGGCTGACTGTCGTGAGTCGCGCAGCCACTGATATCCGGCGAAGAACCACAGTCGATCGCGAATCGCCGGACCGCCGAGGCTGGTCGTGAAGTCCTCGTACGTGGCGCGCTCGTAGCCGCTCGTCCGCGTCGCCCGAGCCGAGGTACCGGAAGCGTGACCGGCTGGCTGGTGAGGGCCGATGCCTGGCCGTAGTACGACGCGTCGTATCGAGAACCGCTCGCCGCCTTGCTTCGTGACGACGTTGATCACGGCGCCCTGCATGTTGCCGAACTCTGCCGACGCGCCGACGGCGTGGACCTGCACTTCGCTGGATGAAATCGACGCCCGGCTCGGTTCGCGCGACGCCGCTGCACGGACAGGTGGTGTTCATGCCGTCGATCAGGAACTGGTTCTCGTTGGTGCCCGAGCCGAACGCGGAGATGCGTCGTCGGCGATGCCGCTGGACGGCGAAGTCGGCGAGATGCCGGGGGCGGCCCTGATGAAGTCGAACATGCTCGACCGCCGCGTCGGAATCGCGTCGAGGTCCTCGGCGCCGAAGCGCGTCGCGAACCCAGGGTGTCGGGCGTCGATGCGCGAGCCCTGCGCCCTCGACCACGATCGAGTCCTTCATCGCCGGCCAGCGTCAGGATCGCCGTTCTCTCGATCGTCGCGCCGGCCGCGATCAGGATGTCCGTCTCGTGGACGGTGGCGAACCCCGGCAGCTCGATCTCCAGAGTGTAGCGACCAGGAGGAAGAGCCAGGAACCGCAACCGGCCTGTGGTCATTCGTGACGCATCGCGCCCGGTCCGCCCATCAGCGCCGGCGAGCTGATGCGGACCGCGGCGCCCGCAATGGCGGCGCCCTGTTCGTCCTTGACCGTCCCGATGAGGGTTCCGGTCAGCCCCTGGGCGGTCGCCAGGCGCGCGAGCAAGACCATCGCCGCCGCGACAGGCTGTGTGCGGCAGATGCGATGAGAGGGGCCGGCTCCGTGTCCCGAAGTGCATGTCGCGACCTCGCTACGTTTCCTGAACGGTGAACGAACCGGGGGACGACGCGCCGACCGAAGGTCTCCCCTATCCAGGAAGCGGAAAGCGTGGGCGAAAGGTTGAAGCGTGTCTGACGATACCCTGGCCGGCCGTTCGTGGGGGTTCGCTCACACGGGCCGGTCGTCGCGGTGTCGCGCCCCGCAACCTCGACTGGTCGTCGTGACATTCGACCGGCGAAAAAGGGATCATGGCGGCTCCGGTCGACCATGGGTGCTCGCCTTCGACTCACCGCCGGCACACTGAAGACGCTCGTCGATGCTGGCGCTGGCCTGCGCCGGCGTCGGTCGCCGGTTCGGACCGTCGCCTGGGCCAGTCGACGCCGCGCGGCCAGCGCCGCCGAGGCCACCCGGCACTACGCCCGCGGCGTCGAGCTCGAGCAGCGCCGTGACTGGGCCGGGCGCCGCGGCCGCCTTCGAGGCGGCGCTCGAGCAGGCGCCGGACATGGCCCGCGCCTGCGATCGGCTGGGCTTCGCGCTCGGCCAGCTCGGACGGACGGCCGACGCCATCGCCCGCTTCCGCCAGGCGGCGGCCATGGCGCCCGACCTGTTCGACGCGCACTACCATCTCGGCGCCACCCTCTGGTGGACGCGCGACCGCGAGGGCGCGCTGACCGCCCTGCGCCGGGCCGTGGCGCTCGATCCGCGGCATGCGGAAGCGCAGTATTACCTCGGCGTCGTGCTGCGCGAGCGCGGCGACACGCTCGAGGCGGTCGAACATCTGCGCGCCTCGATTCGCCGCAACGCCGCGATCGCCGCCGCCCATCTGCAGCTCGGCATCGCCCTGCAGACGCTCGGCGATCTCGACGGCGCCGAGGCCGCCCTGCGCCAGGCCTGCGCCCTCGACCCGGCCTCCGACGACGCCGCCAACAGCCTCGGCCTGGTGCAGATGCATCTGGGCCAGGGCGATGCGGCCGTCGCGGCGTTCACGCGCATCCTGGCGCGTCATCCCGACTACGAGGCCGCCCGTCACAACCTCGGCACCGCCTACCTGCATCGCGGCGATCTGGCCCGTGCCGTCGAGACCTTCCGCGACGTGACGCAGCGCAATCCGGCCAACGCCGAAGCGTTCTACAACCTGGGCACGGCGCTCAAGCAGCAGGACGACTTCGACGCGGCGGAGGCCGCGCTCCGCCGCGCCACCGAGCTCGACCCGGCGCTGCCGGAGGCGCACTTCACGCTGGCCGTCATCCTGTGGCAGACCGGGCGCGCCGAGCCGGCCGCCGCCGCCCTGCGCGCCGCCATCGCGCAGAAGGCGGACTACGCCGAGGCGCACTACATGCTCGGCACGATCCTGCGGCAGCAGGGCGCGGCGGCGGACGCCATCGCCGCCTTCCGCCGCACGATTGCCCTGGCGCCGCGCACCGCGGAGGCGCATCTGAGCCTCGGCCAGATGCTCGAACGCGGCGGCGACACGGCCGCGGCGAGCGCGGCGCTGGCGGAAGGCGCGCGGCTGAACGCGGCAAAGGCCGACGAGCAGGCCGCCGCGTTCGCCCTCACCCGCGGCGCCGACAAGCTGCGTCAGGGCGCCGTCGCCGCCGCCATCGTCGAATTGAAGGACGCCGTGCGCCTGGCGCCGCATCTGGCCCGCGCCCACCACCAGCTGGCCCTCGCGCTCCGCCGCCAGGGGGCGCAGGCCGACGCCCGGGCCCACTTCGCCGAGGCGCGACGGCTCGCCCCGTGGATCGAGACGCCATGAGCCGCCGACCGCGTCGCTGGATCGCGCGCGCGCTGGCGGCGATGGCCGTGCTCGCGGCCGGTGCCGCCGCGGGTCCTGACGTCGCCTCCCAGGGTGCGCCAACGCCGGCGAGCAGCGCCGCGCCGGGCCCGCCGCTCGGCTTCGCCTTCACCAACATCGGCGCGCGAGGCCGGACTCTCGGCGATCACGGTCTTCGGCGGCGAGCGGAACAACCGCTACCTGCTCGAGACCACCGGCTGCGGCGTCGCGCTCTTCGACTACGACAACGACGGCCGCCTCGACATCTTCGTCGTCAACGGCACCACCCTGGAGGGCTTTCCGCAAGGCCAGGCGCCGATCAGCCATCTCTATCGCAACCGAGGGCGACGGCACGTTCGAGGACGTGACCGCCAAGGCCGGCGTCGGCGTCAGCGGCTGGGGACAGGCTGCCGCCGCCGCCGACTACGACAACGACGGCGACAGCGACCTGTTCGTGACCTTCTACGGCCAGAATCGGCTGTTCCGCAACGGCGGCGACGGGACGTTCACCGACGTCACCGGACGGGCCGGTCTCACCTCGGCGCGCACGCGCTGGGGCACCGGGGCCGCCTTCCTCGACTACGACCGCGACGGCCGGCTCGATCTCTTCGTCGCCAACTACATCGACCTCGATCTCGACAAGGCGCCGACGCCCGATTCCGGCCTGTGCCGCTACAAGGGCCTCGCGGTCGCCTGCGGCCCGCCCGGGCTGCCCGGCGGCGCCAACGCGCTCTACCGCAACAAGGGCGACGGCACCTTCGAGGACGTCTCGGCGCGGGCGGGCATCCTCGCCGCCACCGGCACCTACGGTCTCGGCGTGAGCACGCTCGACTTCGACGACGACGGCTGGACCGACGTCTACGTGGCCAACGATTCGAACCCGAGCGCGCTCTATCGCAACAACCACGACGGCACGTTCACCGACGTCGGGGTCCGCGCCGGCTGCGCCTACAGCCAGGACGGCCGGCCGCAGGCCGGCATGGGCGTCGGCCTCGGCGACTACGATCGCAACGGCACCATCGACATCGTCAAGACGAACTTCGCCGGCGACACCACGACGCTGTACGCCAACCTCGGCAAGGGTTTCTGCGAGGACCGGACCTTCGCCAGCGGCCTCGGCGTCAACACGCGCTGGCTCGGCTGGGGCGCCGGGTTCGTCGACCTCGACAACGACGGCTGGCTCGACATCTTCCTCGCCAACGGGCACGTCTATCCCGAGGTCAGCCAGCTGAAGACGGAAGCGGCCTACCAGCAGCGCAAGGTCGTCTACCGCAATCTCGGCACCGGCCGGTTCGTCGACGTCACCGAGCGGCTCGGCCCGCCGGCTTCCACGCCGGCCGCCGGGCGCGGCGCCGCCTTCGGCGATCTCGACGACGACGGCGATGTCGACATCGTCGTCAACAACGTCCACGCGCGGCCCGACGTGTTCCGCACCGAGAGCCGGAACGCGCATCGCTGGCTCACGCTGCGCCTGGTGGGCACGACGTCGAACCGCAGCGCCATCGGCGCGCGGGTCCGCGTGATCGCCGGCGAGATCACGCTCGTCGACGAGGTCCGCGGCGGCGGCAGCTACTTCTCGCAGAACGATCTGCGGGTGCACGTCGGCCTGGGCACGCTACGCCGGCGCGGTGCGTGTCGAGGTGCGATGGCCGAACGGCAACGAGGAGCGGTTCGACGGGATCGCGTCGAACCGCATCGCGACGCTCACCGAGGGCAGCGGCCAGCGCAAGTAGCGTTGGCGCGGCCCCGCGGCCCGAAAGGCCTCGACGTCACGATTGAGGCCTCGGCTGGCGAGGACGCATGGCGGCAGTGCGGGTGTCCCCGCCGCGCTCGCAGCGTCAGCACGAACGCCGGCGCATCGCGCGTTCGCCAGCACGCCGAACGGCCCAACGAGCGCAGCAGGAACACCCGCACCGCCACTCGCCCCGCGTCCCTGACCACGGCGGCTCAGCTCCTACTGCAGTGGGTAACTATCGCGGCGGCTGCGGCGCACCAGCGTGCCGCCCGCGAGCGGCCGTAGTGACTCCGAGTCGCTGGCGACCGCCTCGCCGGGCGCGGCGCCCGCGCTGACGCAACGGGGTCTCGGGCTCTGTCCTCGCGTCCTAGACGCCGAGGCGAACGCGGTGCGGGTCTTTCTCCGGCGCTCGTTGGGCCGTTCGGCGTGGGGGCGAACGTCGGCGACCGGGCGGCGTTCGCGCTGACGCTGCGAGCGCCGGAGGAAGACCCGCACAGCATCAGCGGCGTCTATTGTCCTGAGTCGGAGATTCGCCGACATATTCCGGGCGGGTCATCCCGCCTCACGGCGTTGCTCATCGTTCGCGTATGCCCGATACGCTCGCTCTTCGCGCCTGGCGATCCGTGCGCCGCGCTCGGACTATTCGTCAACGAATCTCTGACTCGGGACACTAGCCAGCGCGCGCGCCCGACGAGCGGCCGGCCGCCCGGCTCGCACCGTCAGCACGAGCGCCAACGCTCGCGGTCGCCCGTACGCGTGCTCAACGAGCGGCGCGCGGCCGCGCCTGGGGGGCGCGGCCGCCAACGAACACGTCGCCTAGAAGATGAAGCGGAAGCCGAACTGGAAGTTGCGCGGGTTGTAGTTGCCGGCCGTGTCGGTGATGCGCCCGGCGTTCGGATTGTCGTTGCCGGGCACGCCAATCTGGCCGTCGGGATTGGCGAGGTTGACGTGGTTGAGGATGTTGACGGCTTCGAGGCGGATCTCCGAGGCGCCGGCCGGCGCCGATTGGGAAGTTCTTGAAGAGTGAGGCGTCGGCCTGCCAGAAGCCGGGGCCGCGCAGCTGGTTGCGACCGAGGTTGCCGAAGGTGCCGCGCGCCGGACGCCCGAAGGCGCTGCCGGGCGAGCCGATCGGCGCGGCGTTGAACCATTCGTCCTGGGTCCTCGGGCCGTCCGTGTCGCCGATCACGTCCGGCCGTCCGGCCAGGTCCCCGGAACCGGTATCGCGATCCTGCCCGGCGTCCCGATAGGTCACGTTGAACGGCGTGCCGCTGAGGACGAACACGTTGGTGTTGAACTGCCAGCCGCCCAGCACGGCGTCGGTCGCGGCGTTCCAGTCGTTGCCGAAGCGCTTGGCCTTGCCGAACGGCAGCTCGAAGATCACCGCCGCGGTGAGGTTGTGCGTGCGGTCGAACCCGGCCGGGCCCTTGTTCAGGTCCGGATCGTAGATCCACCACTCGTCGTCGTAATTGGTGGCGCGCTGCAGCGTGTAGTTCAGCTGCGCCGACCAGCCCTGGCTGAAGCGCCGGGTGAACTTGGCCTGCATCGCCTTGTACCAGTTGTGCGCCTCGTTGGGATAGCCCTGCACCGTCTGGGTCCAGCCGTAGCTGCCGCCCACGCCGAGCACGTTCGGCGTCACGCCGCCGGCGAAGAACGGCCGCCGCAGGTTGGGCGCCACGCCCTCCAGGAAGCCTTCGAGGGCCACCTGGTTCAGGTTCTCGTCCGGGTTGTCGCCGGCGAACGTGTGGCGGCCGTAGTTGCCGACGTAGCCGACTTCCACCGAGACCGTGTCGCTCAGCTGGCGCTGCACGGTGACGTTCCAGGCGTCCACCTCGGGCGGGCGCTGCTTGCGCGGCACGACCAGCGGCTTGATCCCGTTCGGCCACACGAAGGTGCCGTCGGCGTTGGGTTGCACCGTGGACGGCGCCGGCGGCCCGTCCGCCAGGTTGAAGACCGCGCCGAACTGGCTCGGGCCGGTCATGTTCTGCGCGGCCAGCACCGGCAGGTTCTGCGTGACGGTGTGGCCGAACAGCGAGCCGAAGACGCCGATGTCGTAGCTGCGCCCGTAGCCGCCGCGGATCACCGTCTTGTCGTTCAGCTGATACGTGGCGCCGAGGCGCGGCGCCCAGTTCAGGCGGTTCTCGACGTTGCCGCCGAGATCGACGCCACCGACCCCGCCGACCAGCCCCAGCCCGGTGGACAGGTCGACCCACGTGCCGTTGCCGGCCTCGTTGACCGTCTGCGGGTTGATGACGTCGAGGCGCAGGCCGTAGTTCAGCGTCAGCTTCGGCGTCGGCCCGCCAGGTGTCCTGCGCGTAGTAGAAGTGCCGCCACTGCCGCTCCCGCGCCTCGGTGCTGGTGCTGACGTAACGGGCGAACGCCACGCCCGTGCCGTTCGAGACGTCGCCGAGCAGGAACGTGGCCAGGCCGAGGCCGCCGACGCCGGCGTTGCTCGTGCGCAGCGCGTTGAAGGTCAGCTCGCCGGAGCGATGCTGATCGGAGGGCACGCGCAGGTTGTAGGCGCGACGGACGTCGATGCCGACCTTGCTGGTGTGGTTGCCCCAGATCTTGGTGACGTTGCCGACCACCTGCCACTGCTTCTCGTTCTGCGCGAGCGGGCAGTTGCAGCCGTTGACGCCGAGGCCGTAGCCCCAGTTCATGTCGGCCTGGTTGCCGCGCATGAAGAGCGACGGCAGGCCGCTGGTGAAGGTCGTGTCGTTGTTCAGATTGGGGATGCCGGCGTCGGCCGCCGGCGTCGTGCCGAAGTCGGCCGGCAGCACGTCGACCTTGTACTGGAACCAGCCGAAGCGGAAGTCGACCAGCAGCGACGAGGACACGGCGGCGTCGATGCCGTAGGCGAGGCTCTGATTGCGCGACTCCGAGACGCCGGCGATACCCACCAGCGCCGGCCGCCGGCGATACCGAGCGCGCCCGTCCCGTCGCGGCTGAACTTGCCGATGCGAATAGCGGCCGAAGGTGTTCATCTTGTCGGACAGCCGGCCGTCGATACGGGTGTTGAACGAGTTCTGCGTGAAGCTCTCGACGCCCGACGCCGTGTAGTTGTCGCGGGTGCCGTTCTCGGTGCCCGGCGCGTTGGGCAGCGGAATGAGATCGAGCAGGGCGCGCGCCTGCGGCGACTGCCGGGCGGCGGGGATGGTGGCGTTCGGGAAGGCGGCGCCGGTGGCCGGGTCGTAGATGGCCTGACCGTACTCGCTGAAGTTGCCCGCGCGCGCCTGCGCCGTCGGCACCGACAGCAGGCGCGAGCCGCCTTGATTCTGGCGCGTGCCCTGGTAGTCGCCGAAGAAGAACCACCGGTCCTGCAGGATCGGGCCGCCCGCCGATCCGCCGAACTGGTTCTTCTTGGTGTCCGGGATGAACTTGCCGGTGAGCGGATCGACGCGCGCCTGGCGGAACGGATTGCGCGCCTGCAGCGCCGCGTTCTGGAAGAACTCGAAGGCGCTGCCGTGCATCTGGTTGGTCCCCGACTTGGTCTGCACCGAGACCACACCGGCCGTCGCCTGGCCGAACTCGGCGTCGTAGTTCTGCGAGGTGATCTTGCTTTCGCCGATCGACTCGAGGTTCGGGTTGACGACGATGATGCCGAGGATCGGGTCGCGGTTCTCGGTCCCGTCCAGCTGATACCCGGTGCCGCTGAAGTGCTGCCCGTTGATCTGTGTCTGCGTCGAGCCCTGCGGGTTCTCCGACGCGGCGTGCTGCCATCCCATCTGCTGCGCGCCGGGCGTCAGCAGGATGAACTTGGTGAAGTTGCGATCGAGCACCGGCAGCTCGGTCAGCTCCTTGGCGTCGAAGCGCGTCGCCACGTCGGCGCGGTCGGTCTTGAGCAGCGGCGCGCCGCCGCTCACCGTCACCGCCTCGGTCATCGACCCGACTTCGAGCTTGAAGTTGACCGGCGTCTGCGTGTCGACGCTGACCGTGACTCGCTCGACGACGGCGGTCTTGAAGCCGGTGAGCTCCGCCTTCACCTCGTAGGCGCCGGGCAGCAGCCGATCCTTGGCGTAGTTGCCCGACTCGTTGGCGACCACCGCATCGACGACGTTGCGCTCGAGACTGCGGATCGAGACCGTCGCCCCGGGCAGCGCGCCGCCGCTGCTGTCGGTGACCGTTCCGCTCAGGCTGCCGTAGACGGCCTGCGCGGTGGCGCTGGCCGGCGCGCTCAGCATCGCGAGCGCGGCCATGGCCAGGGTGGTGAACAGGTGGACTCGCCGGACCCGACGGACCATCGATGGCCGTGCGAGCGCTACTTGACCCGTCATGACGTGTTCCCTCCGGACGCCCTGCGCGGGCGATGACTGAGGTGCTGCGAAGGCTACCGGCAGCAGGCGTCACGTCGTCGCCGCGCGTGGGATGTGCACCACACGAACGCGGGGATGGTAAGGCTCGTTTCGGTGATGGTCAATCGGTCTTTCCCCTATCCTGATCGATCTTTCTCTTCTCGAGCTTGGGGCCATTCGATCGCTTGGATCAAAGTGAGGTTTTCTTGGACGCCATTCGACCGGTGAATGTCGAAGTTGATCGATGAGCTAATCGCGAGACGACTGAGCAGGCAGCTCAAGTCGAGCTGGCCACAGGAGCCGACTACCTACCGGTTCTGTCGCGCTCGCGAATCGTCACGACGCGATCGGCGGCGACGCCGCTCATCACGTCGACGGCACCCGACGGCCAGCGCACTTCGATCCGATCGGCCGCCGTGGCATCGCCCAGCCCGAACGACGGGCGCAGATCATCGACCGAGTAGTAGCTGGCCTGGCTGAGCACGGCGCGAGCCTGCGTGCGTCCGCCGCTCGTCACCAGGACGGTGGCGCCGATGCCCTGCCGGTTCGACTGCCTGCCTTCGAGGCGCACCGCCAGCCAGTGGTGGCCGCTGCGCGACGTCGTTGCGCAGCAGCGAGGGCGGCGCGTTCATGTTCATCACCAGCGCATCGACGTCGCCGTCGTGATCGATGTCGCCGAAGGCCGCCCCGCGACTCGACTGCGGCGTCGTCACCCCGGGCGCCGCTGGAGGCGCTGACGTCGACGAACCGCCCGCCACCGGTGTTGCGGAAGACGATGCGCGGGCTGCGGTGCGGATACTGCGGCAGCGTCGCCTCGATCTCGGGATAGACGTTGCCGGTGACGTAGAACACGTCCATCCAGCCGTCGTTGTCGAGGTCGGGCAGGCCGGCGCCCCACTGCACGAAGCGGTTCTCGCACGGCAAGGCCGGCCTGCGTCGCGATGTCCTCGAACAGGCCGCGCCCCCGGTTGCGATAGAGCGCGGGAATGTCGTCGGCGAAGTGCGTCTTGAGGATGTCGAGGGCGCCGTCGGCGTCGATGTCGCCGAGCGCCACCCCCATTCCGGCCTGCGGCGATCCCATCTCGTTGAAGGCCGCGCCACTCGGCAGAGCCACGTCGGTGAAGGTGCCGTCGCGGTTGTTCCGGTAAAGGATGGCGGCGGTCGAATCGGTGGCGACGTAGATGTCGATCCAGCCGTCGCCGTCGAGATCGGCAGCGGCGGCGGTCATCGCGTAGCGTCCCGTCACGCGGGCGATACCGGACGCGGCCGACACGTCGCTGAAGGTGCCGTCGCCGTTGTTGCGATAGAGGAGGTTGGTGTCGGTCGCCAGCCCCTTCGGTCCGCAGTTGACCGGCAGCCCCTTCCAGCGGCAGTTGGCGCCCTGCCCGGGCTCGGGCGCGGTCGCCAGATCGAGCGACAGGTAGTTGGCGACGAACAGATCGAGGTCGCCGTCGCGATCGATGTCGAGCAGCGAGCAGCCGGACCCCCAGCGATCGCGGCCGGCCTCGAGACCGGCCTGCTTGGTGACGTCCGCGAAGCGGCCGCCGCCGAGGTTCCGATACAGGACGTTGCGACCGAAGTAGGTGATGAACAGATCGACCCGCCCATCGCCGTCCGCGTCACCGGCGCACACGCTCGACGCCCAGCCGATGCGGTCGAGCCCCGAGGCCGCGGTGGCGTCGACGAACCGTCCGCGCTCGTTGCGATACAGCCGGATCCGCGGCGCCTGCCCCGCCGGCCAGGCGCGCTCACGCCTGGAGCCGGGCTCGAGCTGCGTGCCGTTCAGCGTCACGAGGTCGACCCAGCCGTCGTCGTCGAGATCGATCATCGCCACGCCGCAGCCGTTGGTCTCGACGATGAAGCGCTTGCGCGACACGTCGCCGTAGGTGATGGGCTGGGTGAGGCCGGCCTCGCGGGCCACGTCCACGAAGCGGACGGGCCACCGGTCCGCAGAAGCCGGGGCGCCGGCTGGCGGCGACGTCTGCGGCTGACCGGACCGGCCGCGCCGGCGCCGACGCACCGACGAGCGCGACCGCCGCGACGGCGGCGAGCAGTGCGCCGCCCGCCGTCACTCCCCGCCTCGCGTGTCGAGCTTCTCCGCGATGGCGAATTCCTGCTTCGCCTCCTCGGCGCGTCCCTGCTGCTGCAGGAGCTGCCCGAGCAGGTAGTGGGCGGCGCGGTTGTTGGGGTCGTAGTCGATGGCGCGCCGGAGCATGCCCTCCGCGGTGGCCGGCTGCCCCTTCTTCATGTAGGCGCGACCGAGCAGGATGTACGGGCCGCTGTAGAACGGGTTGAGCCACAGCGACCGCTGCAGCGCGGCGATGGCCTCGTCGCCGCGATTCTGGCGCAGCAGCGCGTCGCCGAGCTGATACGACGGCCATGGCGTCGGACGGGTTGAGCGCCAGCTCGCGCGTCGATCGCTCCACCGCGCGCTCGAGCTGGCCGCGGAACAGCGCGATCTGCCCGAGCAGGAAGTTGGCGCGCAGGGTGCGGGGGTCGCGCTTCAGCGCCAGCGTCCAGCTCCGCCTCGGCGAGCGCTTCCATCTGCAGGCGAATCATCAGCTGCGCGGTGACGACGTGCGCCGCAGCGGAGTCGGCGGCGACGCCGAACGTCCTTGGCCAGCGCGGCGCGCGCGCCGGCCGCGTCGCCGGTCTGGATGTAGGCCTGGCCGAGGGTGAAGTGCAGTTCGAGATTGTCGGGCACCGCCGCGCGCGTCCGCTCGAGCCAGGGAATCGCATCGGCGAACCGGTCCTCGAGGAACAGCGAGAGCCCCAGCACCTGCTCGGCCTCGCGCCGCTCCATCGATCCGTCGGGCAGCCGCTCGCGCACGCGCTCGAGCAGCGCGATCGCCTCGCGCCGGCGATCGGCGTGATACAGCGCCACACCGGTGAGGAGCTGGACGCGCGGATCGGCCTGGTCCAGCGCGGTCAGGCGGGCGATGGCCTCGGCCGGCCGGCCGCCGTCGACGAGCGCGCGGGCCTCGGTCAGGGTGACGGCGAGGTCGGCCTGGCCCGTCGGATGCTGCGCCTGCGACGGGACGGCGATCGCCAGCATGACGCACAGGATGGCCCCCAGCCGCATCGCCGCATGGTAGCCCGACGCGGACCCGCCGGGGGTCGGGTCCGCTGGACCTGACCGGGCTATTGCATGCACACGTTGTCGAGATAGAGCTGGATACCGCCGAGCGAGAGCTTCTCGATCTGCCCGCTCAGCGCCTGCAGCGTCAGCGTGCCCTGCTCCGGGCTGGCGCCGACGGCTCCGGTGAGCGCCACGGTGATCTTCGCCATGCCGATGACCGGGTCGCCCATGATCAGGCCGTCGAGAGTCGGCGAGGCTGGTCGTCACCTCGACGAGGTGTCCGTTGATCCCGATGTTGGCCTGACCGCCGCCGAGACCCAGCTGGTGGCCGAAGTCGAACGTCACGCTGTTCACCGGCGTGTTCGGCACGACGTGGGCGTTGATCAGATAGAGCCGGAACTCCGGCGCCGTGCCGGCGGCGATCTGCGTCTGGCTGCGCCTGGCCGCGGCCGGCGGGGTTGCTGTTCAGGTTCCCGTTCAGCATGTAGTGCTTCATCTCGATCGTGGCGTTGGGCGCCACGAAGGTGTCGCCGAGGCGATAGGGATCGACCTGCTGGAGCGTGCTGAAGTCCCAGCACGCCTGGACGGCGGCGGGCGCGGGCCCGGCGGCCAGGGCGCGCGACCCCGGCAGCGAGAGGCTGGTGAGGACGACGGTGGCGGTGGCGGCGATGGCGAGGCGGGATCGGCGGTAGGTGCTCATGTCGGTCTCCTGATGGGCCGACACGAGATCGTTCGTGCGGCGCTGTCAGTGATCGCGACAGGGACCGCGGAACGTGGACACGCGCCTCATGGAACGCGATCGTCGGCGGACGCGGCGCCGGAGCGCAGTTCCTTGCGCAGCCACGCCCGGGCCGTCGTCCAGGTTCGCTGCACCGACTTGGACGAGATGCCGAGCACGTCGGCGGTCTCCTGCAGCGTGAGGCCGGCGAAGACGCGGTACTCGACGACCTGGCGGGCGCGATCGTCGAGCCGGGCCAGCCGCTCGAGGGCGACATCGACGGCGAGCACTTCATCGGCCTCGAGGTCGCTGAGCAGCGCCACGTCGTCGTCGACCTCCAGGCGCACCGGACGCGCCACGCCGCCACGCTTCTGCCGTGTCCGCGAGCGGGCGTGATCGACGAGGATGCGGCGCATCGTCAAGCCGACGACGGCCAGCAGCCCGTTCCGATCGAGGACGTGCATCTGGTGCTGCTGCAGCAGGCGCAGATACGCCTCGTGCACGAGCGCCGTCGGCGAGAGGGTGTGATCGGGCGTCTCACGACTGAGCTGGCGACGGGCGACGCCGCGCAGCTCGTGATAGACGACCGGCACCAGCGATTCGAGCGCCGATCGGTCGCCGGCCCGCCACTGCGTCAGCCAGTGGCCGACGGCGCCTGCCGCTGGAGGGATGCCAGCGCCCAGGCTGGGGTCGAGGGAATCTGTCAGGCATGCCGTGATCTGCATCGTCTTCCTGTTGGAGCGGGCGCTCGGGTCTCTCACGTCAACGAACGCGGACCGGCGAGCGAACCCGACGACGCGGCGCGGACGCAGGCTCACGGCTCGGGGTTGCGATAGAGGCGGGCGCGGTCCGGCTGGCGCCGCTGCTCATAGAGCGCGGCGAGGTGCGTCCGAACGGCGAGCGTTTCCTTGGCCGTGGCGCCGCGGTGCACGCGCAGGCCGTCGTAGGCGGCGAGGAGGTCGGCTTCGGCATCGGCCAGCCGACCGGCCTGCAGGCGGGCGCCGCCGACCCGGCCGCGGGCCTCGTCGATGCGCCAGTGGCCCGGCGGGTGCAGCCGACGCCGGACCGCGAGCGCCTGCAGGAAGTACTGCTGCGCGAGATCGAGCCGACCGCGCGCGAGGCCGTGCTCGCCGAGCTCGGCGAGGCCGGTGGCGACGAACACGTCGTGGTCGCCCAGCACCCGCGCGGTCCGGGCCAGTTCCTCCCGCCGCACCGCGAGCGCGTCCTGGAAGCGGCGCTGCTCCTCGAGCACGGTGGCGAGCCCTCGGGCAATCACGATCGTGGTGGAATCCCCGTCGCCAAGCTGCGCCCGCGCCTGCGGCAGGGAGTCCCGCAGCATGCGCTCGGCCTCCGGCAGCTTCCGCCCCGCGCGCAGGATGCGCGCCAGCGCCAGCCGGGCCGACAGCGTGTCCTCGTGGCCATCGCCGTGCAGCCGCTGCGCCATCGCCGCGCTCTCGCGCGCCAGGGCCTCGGCATCGGGCAGCTTGCGCAGCCGCAGCAGGTTGCTCGCCAGCGCGGCGAGGCAGATGGCCACGTCGCCGTGATCGCCCGCATGAATCGTCCGCGCCATGCCCAGGGCCTCGCGCAGCAGCGGCTCCGCCCGCTCCGGCGCACGCTCGAACGCGGCGACGAGCTCGGCCTTGTGCAGGCGATGGTGCATCGCCGCCGTCGAGGGACCGGCGATCCGCTCCCCCACCGTGACCGCTTCTCGAAACAGCTGCTCCGCCCGCACGGTATCGCCGGCGAAGTGCACGAGCAGGCCGAGCTCGTGCAGGCCGGACATCAGGTCGGCGTCCGGCGCCCCGGGCTCGCGGCGGCGGATCGCGAGGGCCTCCTCGAGCCTGGCGCGGGCCTCGGCGTAGCGGCCCGTCGCGTTGAGGGCCCGCCCCAGGCCCTCGAGCGTGGCGGCGACGTCGGTGCCGGGTGCCCGCAGCCGCCGTCGCAGCGCCAGCGCCTCGCGGAACCGTCGCCTCGGCGCGGGCATGGTCGGTCTTCGCGGCGTGGCGTCCGGCGAGGAGGTGGAGCGCCTCCGCGCCGGCCAGCGTGCCGTCGCCGGGGACGACGCCGGCGCGGGCGATCGCCCGCTCCAGGACGGCGATGGCGGCGTCGTGCAACCCGAGGTTGCCGTAGACGCGGGCGACGGCGTTGAACAGCGCGACCTGCGTCTCGGGATCGCCGTGCAGCTCCACCGCGATGCGGTGCGACCCGCGCTCGAGCAGTTCGCGGGCGGCGATCCGATCGCCGCGCCCGGGGCCGGGGTCGGCCAGCGTGAAGAGATCGGTGACGAGGACGGACACGCGCTCGGCACGGTGCGCCTCGACGCGGGCGCGGTCGCGCTCGGCCGCGATCGACCGTGCCTGCAGCCCCGCCACCACCGCGAACGACACGACCATCGCGCCCAGCGCCGCCGTCATCGCCGTCGCCAGCCGGTGGCGCCCGACGAAGCGCCGCAGCCGATAGGCGCGGGTGTCGGGCTGCGCCACGACGGGGCGGCCATCGAGGAGACGCTGGACGTCGTCGCCGAGCTGTCCGGCCGAGGTGTAGCGTCGATCGGGCTCGGGTTGCAGGGCCTTGAGCACGACGCGATCGATGTCGCCGGCCAGGCGGCGGGCCAGGCGCGCGGGCGACGTGCGGCGCGCCGCGGCCATCGCTGCCGCCGCGCCCGCCCCGGCCTGCGCCCGGACGCGGCCGACGGTGACGCTGGGAGCCGGAGGCAGCGGCGAGCCGCGCCAACGACCCGCCAGCCTCCGGCGCCTTGCCTGCGGCCCGTTGGCCGGTCAGCAGCTCGTAGAGCACCGCGCCGAGCACGTAGACGTCGGCCGCCGTGGTCACCGGCTCGCCCCGCAGCTGCTCGGGAGCGGCGTAGGCCGGCGTCAACACCCGCAGCTCCGGGGCGGTCCGATCGGCCGGCAGCGGCTCGGGCTCCAGCAGCTTGGCGATGCCGAAGTCGAGCAGCTTCACCTGGCCGGCGCTCGAGACGAGGATGTTCGCCGGCTTCAGGTCGCGGTGGACGACCAGCGCGCGGTGCGCGTGCTCGGTGGCGTCGCAGATGACGCGGAACAGCCGCAGGCGCTCGTCGACCGTGAGCCGGTGCGCGTCGGCATGGGTCGTGACCGGCGTGCCGTCGACGTACTCCATGACGAGATAGGGCGAGCCTTCCGGCGTGCGCCCGGCGTCGATCACGCGCGCGATGTTGGGATGCGACAGGCGGGCGAGGATGGCGGCCTCGGCTGCGAAGCGGGTCGCGGCCGGCGCGTGCGTCGCGCTCCGCACGAGCTTCAGCGCGACGCGTTGCGCGTATCGGCCGTCGTCGCGCTCGGCCAGGTAGACCGTGCCCATGCCGCCGCGCCCGAGGACGTCGACGACACGCCACGGCCCCAGCCGGACGCCGACAAGAGGATCGGCCTCGACGCTCGCGTCCGCGTCGCGCACGAGCCATTCCAGGCCGAGCGCGCAGTGCGGTCCGTCGGCGGCCAGCATGCCTTCGACCTCGGCCCGCAGCTCGGCGTCGCTGCCACACACGCGATCGAGGTAGGCCGCCCGTTCGCCGGTGGGTGCCTCGAGGGTTCCCTGGAACGCGGCGTCGATGCGAGGCCACCAGTCCGGTGGCCGAGTGTGGGTCATGTGTGCTGCAGCGCTCCGACGGAACGTGCGTTCCGATCCGTTCCCACTTGGAAACAACGATCGCGAGAGGAGTCGCGAACGCCGCCGATCAGCTGGCTCCTCCCCGTGCCGATCCGTCGGTCAACCGATACCGGAGCACCCCCTTCGTGAGATCGCCGGACGCCGGCTGGCGATTCCGCATGATCACGACCTGGCCCGCTCGAGCCAGCGCCACGGCCCGTTCACGAACGGTCGCCAGCAGGCGCCGCCAGGACTCACCGTCGACGATACGAGCGGGCTCGCTGGGACAGATCGTCGCGCCAGCCTGCCGGCTCCGGAGCAGGGCACGAATGGCCGCGTCGATGCGGGGCTCGAGATCGGTCGCCGTGGCATCGAGCCACCACGGCCGGCCGCGCTCGCCGAGGGCCACCTTGGCATCCTGCACGCGCTGGCGGGCCTCGCGTCGTTCGCGCGTATCCGCGGCCGCAGCGACAGCCCGCCGGGCGGACATCAGCTCATTGACGAGCTCCTGTCGGATGGTCGCGGGCATCCTCGGATCGCTGCGTCGCCACTTCCGTCCATCGACCTCGAGAAATGCGTCAGTCGGGGGCTGAGCCGGCCGACGGACTGCCGGGCGGCCAGCCTGGTGCCGCAGTCGTCCCGCCTCGTCAGCGACGGAGGTCGATGCGTCAGGTTCCGCCTTCACGTCCCCACTGTATCCAACAGGCTTGCTCGTCTTGCCCCGCAACGCCTGGCGTCCGCCTTGCACGGTCAGGGTCCCGGAGGCACAGACATGACTGCTGCAGAGATTCAACCCGGGATGCCCGTCGTGTGCGGGACGGACGCCAACGCGCAATTCGCCACGGTCGACCACATGGAGGGCAACGACATCAAACTGAAGCGCGACGACGCCGGCAATCACCACTATATTCCGCTCAGCTGGGCCAAGCGGGCGGTCGACGGCAAGATTCAGGTCGACCGGCGGCGAAGGACGTCATGGCGCAGTGGCGCACGACGCCGCAGGAGATCGCACGCGGCGCCCAGTCCGGCAACGCCTAGACAGCGATCGGTGGCGGCGCGACACGGCGCGCCGCTGCCGCCGCTCGTCACGGCGCGAGCGCCGTCCCGGCCGTGCGTCTGCTAGACTGGCCGCGCCCGGCCCCCCTCCGGATGCGCGATGACCCTTCCCTGTCGCATGACGCGATCTGCTCAGCCTCTTTCCGACTACTGGCTCTGGCTCTTTCTCGCGTGCGGCCTGGCACTCCGATGCCTGTGGTTCGACGCGCCCTTCGGTGACGCGCACCGCTGGCGGCAGATCGAGAATCTCTCGATCGCCTGGATCTTCGCGAACGACTCGCTCAATCCGTTCTATCCGCAGGCGATCTGGGGCGGACTGCGCGACGCCTACGTCGAGATGGAGTTCCCGCTGGTGCCGTTCGTGCTGGCCCTGGCATGGCGTCTCTTCGGTGAACATGACGGGTTCGGCCGACTGGTCGGCATCGTCAGTTCACTCGTCCTGATCGTCGCCATCTACGAGCTCGGCCGCGAGCTGTTCGGCCGCGCGGCCGCGCGTGGCGCGGCGCTGCTGCTGGCCGTCTCCCCCACCGCCGTCTTCTTCGGCCGCGTGCCGATGACCGACACACCGATGATCGCCTGCTCGACGCTGGCGATTCTCGGCTTCACGAAGTATTTCGCGCACGGCTCGACACGCTGGGCCGCCGTGGGCGCGGCAGCGGCCGCGCTCGCGTGGCTGTCGAAGATTCCGTCGATCCTGATTCTCGCCCCCATCGCGATCCTCGCCTATCAGGCGCGCGGCTGGCGATTCTGGCGTGACCGCCCCTTCGTCATCGGCCTCGCCGTCGCGGTGCTCGTCACCGCCGCGTGGTACGTCCACGCCTGGCAGCTCTACACGCGCACCGGGTGGACGGTCGGGATCTGGCGGCCGTTCGGCCAGTTTCCAGCGACGATCGCCGCTCACAGCCGCGCCGCGGGTGCGTTCTCGCTGTGGAGCTCGGTGGCGCTGCTGCAGGACGGGACGTTCTGGTGGCGTCTGCTCGAACGCGCCTGGTACATCCACCTCACGCCGATCGGGATCGCCGGCGTGCTCGTCGGCCTGCTCCGCGCCATCCGCCTCCGCCGCGGACTGGTGGCGCTCACCTGGTTCGCCGCCGCCGTCTCCTTCGTCGTCGTCGTCGGCTTCGGCAACTTCTGGCACGAGTACTACCAGTTACCGGTGCTGCCGCCGGCGGCGCTGCTGTTCGGCGTGGCCGTCGCGCCCTTCTTCGGCGCGCCGGGTCGGCGATGACGGCGACGTGGTCGCTGACGGCGCGTCCGGCGAAGGTCCGCCGCACCTGGCAGGACTGGATGGACGTCGTCGCCCGGCCGCTGATCGTCGGCACCCTGGTGATCGTCAGCTTCTATTTCAGCGGCGTCATCCGCAACTTCTTCCGGCCGGAGATGACCGACTACCTGGCCATCGACGCCGGGCTGGCCATGGCCAATCACATGCCGCGCAGCGGCGGCGTGGTCGTCGTCGAACTGGACGAGGGCACCAACTCTCCCGGTCCTGCTCTACTTCATGCGGCACCGCGGCTGGAGCTTCGACATGAAGACGATCACGCCGGGCGTGATCGACTATCTCGAGACGCAGGGCGCGACGCACTTCGCGACGACGAATTTCCTGCTGCTCGAGCGCCTGCGGCCCGACGTCGTCGAGCACCTCCGCCGCTCGCGGGACGTGCCGCTCGGCGCCAGCATCCCGCCAGAGGCGCGACTGTTCGACCTGCGCTGATCGGCACCCGCCGCCGCTACTTCGGCGAGCGCGGCGGCGGCGGCCTTCTGGAAGGCGAGGCGGACGTCGCTGCCGTCGCTGTTCGGCAGGCCCGAGCGCTGGATCATGAGGATGTAAGCGACGCCCTTCACCGGATCGATCCAGGCCTGGGTGCCCCAGGCGCCGCCGTGGCCGTAGGTGCCCGGCGACAGCATCGACGCCACGCCGTCGTGCGGCGTCTTGAGGATGCTGGTGGCGATGCCCCAGCCGTAGTTGGCGCCGCGGTTGCCCCCCGCGTCGGTCTGGAAGAAGCCGGTCGGCAGGTCGCCGGTCTGCGGCGTCATCAGGTACTGCATCGCCGCCGGCGTCAGGTAGCGGTGGCCATCGAGCGTGCCGCCGTTCAGGAGCATGCGGGCGAAGCGCGCATAGTCGGGCCCGGTCGAGTAGAGGCCGCCGTTGCCCTGCGGCGGGCGGTTGCGCGGGCCGAAGTCCTGGCGTGGCGGGACCACGTCGAGCGCCCCGGTGGTCGCGTTCTTCGCATAGGCCGTGACCAGCCGCGCGCGCTGCGCGTCCGTCAGATAGAACGTCGTGTCCTTCATGCCGAGCGGATCGAAGATCCGCTCCTGCACGAACACGTCGAACGTCTTGCCGCTGATCACCTCGACGATGCGCGAGGCGGCGTTGATGCCGCTCTGGGTGTACTTCCACTTTTCGCCCGGCTCGTACTGCATCGGCGTGGCGAGCCACAGCTTCTCCAGGTCCGCCAGCGTCTTCGCCGCCTGCGCCGCCGGGCCGGACGCCTCGCCGAGGCCGGAGGTGTGGGTCAGGATCTGGGTGATCGTGAGGTTCGCCGGCTTGCCGGACGGCGTCTTCAGATCGGCGAAGCCGGGCAGATACTTCGCCACGGCATCGGACACCTTCAGCTTGCCCTCGTCCTGCAGCATCAGGACGGCCACCCCGGTGACCGGCTTGGTCATCGACGCGATCCAGAACAGCGTGTCGGGCGTCATCGGACGCTTCGACGCCAGGTCGGCCGACCCGGTGGCTTCGAGGTGCAGGACGCGATCCTTCGCGACCACGACGGTGACGGCGCCGGCCACGTCCTGCTTCGCCACCATCTCCTGCATGGCGGCGCCGACCCCGGGCAGCTTCGGTTCCTGGGCGGACGCGGTCAGCGTGGCGGCGAGGACCAGTGCGGCGATGCGGATGGGGCTCATGGCGACGAGGTGTAGCCCGTCCATCGTCCGGCCGTCAAGCCCGGCGCCGGGGGAGGCGTCGCAGCGTATCCTGGCGCAGCACAGGAGGGCCGCCGATGCGGATCCGATCGCAGACGTCGTTCGTGGCCGCGATGATGCTCCTGCTGGGCCTCGTCATGATCGGCATACCGGCCGGCATGCTGCGCGCCTTCGCGGCGGACGGGCCCGTGCCGACCGGCGTCTGGGTCCTGGCTGTCCCCTTCGGCGGCCTCGGGCTGCTCTTCGCCTGGCTGAGCACGAAGCGGCTCGTCTCGCGCTGGCGCGTCGGGCCGTGGGAGCTGGAGTGCCCCGATGGCGGAGTGGCGTTCGGTCACCCGCACCGTGTGCAGCTGATGCCGCCGCGGGTCATGACGCCGACGGGCCCCCTCGAGTGTCGGCTCACCTGCCTCGGGTCGCGGCCGCGCACCGGCGCCAGGAGCACGAGTGGCGGCGTCCATCAGTCATCCCAGTCGAACACCCGGACGCTCTTCGACACCTCGTGGACGTTCCCCGCATCGACGCTTCATCCCCAGAGCGGCGTGTCGATGCCGCTGCCGCTGCCGCCATTCGGCTTGGGGTCGCGGCGCGGGCGGGCTGGTGCGATCGAGTGGAAACTGTCGGTGATCGTCACCGCTGACGGATCCGCGCACGAGATGGAATTCGAGATCCCCGTCGCTGCCGACAGGCTCGAACCCGCGTAGCCGGAGCGTCGCCGTCGACGACGACGGCCGAGCTGCGTTCTGGGAGATGTGGTAAGACTGAGCGGCAGTCGCACGATGCACGGCAGCGATCCCACCGACTACACCCTCCTGCAGCGCATCGGCGCTCGCGACACCGCCGCCCTGGCCGACCTCTACGATCGCCACCGCCGGCTGGTCTTCGGCCTGATCCTGCGCATCGTCCGCGATCGCGGCGAGGCGGAGGACATCCTGCAGGAGACCTTCGTCCGGGTGTGGAACCGCGCCGACATCTACGACGCGCGACTGGGCGGCCCTCTGCCCTGGATCGTGCGGGTGGCGCGCAATCGCGCCATCGACCGCGTCCGCGCCCGCGGGGTCCGCGCGTCCGTCGACACGCCGGCCGCCGACGCGGCCACCGTCGAGCCGACGCCAGACCCCCGAATCCAGAGCCCGGAGGCCGCCGTATTGGAGACGGAGCGGCGTCTGCACCTGACCGGCGCCTTGGCCGGCCTCCCGATGGCCCAGCGTCGGCTGATCGAGGCGGCCTTTTTCGAGGGCTATACTCACACCCAGATTGCGGAACGTTTCGGGCTGCCACTGGGGACCGTGAAGACACGCATCCGCGCCGGCATGCGCGCCATGCGCGTCGGGCTGGAGCACGCCGTATGATCCCGCTCGTCATTCAGGCGCTGGCCCTGGCCGACGCGATCGGCGCGCTCGACCCGGACGAGCGCCGCGAGCTGGAAACCCGTCTGGCCGCGCTGCCGCCGAGCGTGCGAGCGGAGGTGGCTCACCTCTACGACGCGAGCGTCGACGTCGCCGCGAGCGCCGTGGGCGAGGAGCCGTCCCCACGCGTTCGGGACGCCCTGCTCGCGGCGATCGGCACGCCCGCCACCCACACGATCGCCGCCACCGACGGGGAATGGGTCGAGACCGGCGTGCCCGGCGTGCGGGTGAAGACGCTCGCCATCGACCGGGCGCGGGACCGGGTCACGATGCTGCTCAAGGCCGCCCCCGGTGCCCGCTACCCCGCCCATCGGCACTCGGGGCCCGAGGAGTGCTACGTGATCAGCGGCTCGGTGGTCGTCGAAGGCCGGGTCCTCCACGCCGGCGACTTCCATCACGCCGAGGGCGAGAGCGATCACGGCGAGATCTGGACCGAGCACGGCGTCGAAGTCCTGCTCGTCGCATCGGCCAGCGACTACTCGGCATAGCCACGTCGTGCGCGGCCGCCGCCTGCTTCTCGCCGCGTTCGCCATCCTGGCCGTCGCCTGTCTCGGATGCGCGACGCGGCCGGCACCGGTGCCGGCCGGGCTCGTCATCCGCGATGCCACCATCCTGTCGATGGACGACGAGCTGCCGCGTCGTGGCTCGGTGCTCGTGCGCGGCGATCGCATCGCCTACGTCGGGCCGACGGCCTCGCTTCCGCCGGCCCCGGACGCGCGCGTGATCGATGGCAGCGGACGCTTCCTGATCCCCGGCTTGATCGACATGCACACCCACGTGTCGAAGACGCGCGGATCGTCGCTGTCCTTGCTGGTGGCCGCCGGCGTGACCACCGTCCGCGATCTCGGCGGTGATCACGAGGAGCTGCTGGCCTGGCGACGCGACATCGAGGCCGGCCGGCGCACCGGCCCGCGGCTGCTGATTGCCGGGCCGTATCTCGAGTCGGCCAGCAACGCCGCCCGTCAGCACGCCGCCCCCGCCAGCGAGATGGTCGAGCCGGCCCGGCGCACGCGGGTCGCCGTCGCGACGCCCGCGGATGCCGACCGCATCGTCGCGGCGATCGCCGCACGGGGCGTCGATCACCTGAAGATCCGCACGACGAGCGATCGCGACACCTACCTGGCGATCGGCGCGGCGGCCAAGCGGCGCGGCCTGGCCCTCGCCGGACACACCCAGCCCTATTCGCTCGACGACATCCTCACGTCGGGTCAGGCGTCGATCGAGCACGGCTTCTATCCGCCGCTCGACGAACGACCCGGCGTCGACCGCCCGTCGTTCTTCGGCCGCCTGGCGGCCGCCGGCGTCGCCGTCGTGCCGACGCTGGTGGTGTTCGAGCGACTGGGCACGCCGGACGACGCGGCGCTGCAGGGACGTGTCGCCGACGCCGAGCATCCGGCGAGCGGCAGACGACTCCTGTCGGCCTACCTGCGCGCCGAGTGGCGGGAGCAGCTCGCCGAACAGGGCCCCGACCGGCGGCCGGCGTATGCGCGCCTGCAGGCGGGTATTCGCCGGGACCTGCGCGAGATGCGGACGGCGGGCGTGCCGATCCTCGCCGGCACGGACATCGGCGTCCTGAACGTCGTCCCCGGTGAGTCGCTGCACGAGGAGCTGATGCTGCTGGTGCGGGACGCCGGCCTGTCCCCGATCGACGCCCTGCGCGCCGCGACGCGGGACGCCGCGCGCGTTCTCCGTCGCGAGGGCGAGTTCGGGACGATTGCCGCCGGCCGGCAGGCCGACCTCGTCCTGCTGGACGCCGACCCACGGACCGGGATCGGCAACGTGCGGCGGATCGATAGCGTGGTGCTGCGGGGCCGGGCCTTCGATCGGACGGCCCTGGCCCGCCTCCTCGACGACGTCTCCGGCGCCGCCGATGTGGCCGCCAACGACTGGCCGAGGACACCGGCCCGGTAGTCGTCAACGGCGCGCGGACCGGCGCCGGCGGGTAGACTACGCGCCATGAACGTGCGTCCGGTCATCTCGATGTGTCGGCCGTTCCCGCCGTTGGTCGCGGCGTTGCTGCTGGCGACCGGCTGTGGCGGGCCGAAGCCGGCGCCCACACTGTCGGCCGGCGCCCCTGCCGCTCAGGGGCGCGACTTCGACGTGGTGATCGCCAACGGCCGCGTGGTGGACGGCACCGGCGCGCCGTGGTTCCGGGCCGACGTCGGCATCACCGGCGACCGCATCGCCGCCATCGGCAACCTGTCGGCCGCCCGGGCGACCACGCGCATCGACGCCACCGGACAGGTGGTCGCGCCCGGCTTCATCGACCTGCTCGGACAGTCCGAATTCAACGTCCTCGTGGACTCGCGCGCCGCCAGCAAGATCACCCAGGGCATCACCACCGAGATCACCGGCGAGGGTGTCTCGATCGGGCCGGTGAACGACGCCCTGGCGGCCGACAACAAGGCCAGCTACGACGCCTTCGGCGTCACCCAGGACTGGCGAACGCTCGACCAGTACTTCGCCCGGCTGGAGACGTCGAAGACGGCGATCAACATCGGCACGTTCGTCGGCTCGGGCGGGCTCCGCGCCTACGTGGTGGGCAAGGCGGACCGCGCCGCCACGGCCGCCGAAATCGCGGCGATGAAGACGCTGGTGGCCGAGGCGATGACCGACGGCGCGCTGGGGCTGAGCTCGTCGCTGCAGTACATCCCCAACCGCTACTCGACCACCGACGAGCTCGTCGAGCTGGCGAAGGTGGCGGCCGAGCACGGCGGCATCTACATCACGCACCAGCGCTCCGAGGGCAACAAGGTCTTCGAGTCCGTCGACGAGGTCCTGGCGATCGCCGAGCGGGCCGACGTCCCGACCGAGATCTGGCACCTGAAAACGGCCTACAAGGCCAACTGGGGCAAGATGACCGAGGTCCTGCGCCGCATCGAGGCCGCGCGGGCCCGGGGCCTGCGGGTGTCGGCCAACATCTATCCGTACGACCGCGCCTCGAACGGCCTCGATGCGTGCCTGCCCGTCTGGGTGCGCGAGGGCGGCACCGACGCCATGCTGGCGCGCCTGCAGGATCCCGAGACGCGCGCGCGGGTCAAGCGGGACATGGATGACCCGAACGCCGCCTACGAGAACCAGTGGTTCGGGTCGGGCGGCCCGGCCGGCGTCATGCTCAGCTCGGTCCTCGATCCCGCCTTGCGCAAGTACGAAGGGCATGTCCTTCGACGCGATCGGCACGGCGATGGGCAAGGATCCGCGCGACGCCGCCATCGACCTCGTCATCGCCGACAAGGCCGAGTCGTCGGTCATCATCTCGATCATGCGCGAGAGCGACGTCGTCGAGGCGATGCGCACGCCATGGGTGTCGTTCGACACCGACTCCGGCGCGCGGGCCGAGGACGGCCCGCTGTCGGTGTCCAAGTCGCATCCGCGAGCGTGGGGCACCTTCACGCGCATCCTCGGCAAGTACGTCCGGCAGGAAGGCGTGCTCACCCTGGAAGAGGCCGTGCGCAAGATGACCTCACAGGCCGCCATTCGGGTCGGCATCACCGATCGGGGCCTGGTGCGGCCGGGCATGATGGCCGACCTGGTCGTCTTCGACCCGGCCACGGTCGCCGACCGGGCGACCTTCGAGCAGCCGAACCGCTACTCGGTCGGCGTCCGCCACGTCTTCGTGAACGGCACGGCCGTGGTCGCCGACGGTGCGATCACGACGGCACGTCCGGGCCGGGCGCTGCGCGGTCCGGGATACCGTCGCCGCTGACAGGGTCGCGCGGCGAATCCCCGGGCGGGCCGTTGCGCAGCCAGGCCCACGCGCCGGTGCTGTGCAGGGCCCAGGCGACCAGGGCCGGCTGGAAGAAGAGTCGCGCCAGCCGCTTGCCGTCGGTGTCGAGGCCGAAGGCCGACACCCCGTTGAGGTACTGCGCGATGTTGCCCGGAAAGATGGCGACGAAGAACGCCGCCGTGCCCAGGCCGACGGGCACCCGACGCGCCGGCAGGGCGACCAGGCTGGCGCCGATGAGCAGCTCGGCGGCTCCGGACAGCAGGACGACGGCATCGTCCGACAGCGGCAGCGATTGCGGCACCTGGGCGATGAACTCGCGCCGGGCAAAGGTCAGGTGGCTGATGCCGGTGAAGAGCAGCATGGCGCCGAGCGCCACCCGGGCCACGGTCCGCGCGGTCGACAGCGGAGGGGCGGGATCGAGCAGGGAGGGACGGGCCATGCGGCCAGTCTAGCGCCCGTCGGCGGCGAATCCGCCATCGAGCTGGTCGCGATAGCTGTCGGGCCGGGATCGCTGGTATCGTGCGCTCGGAACGTCCTGAAGCCAGAAGGAGACGACAGGTTCATGTCAATCACGAGACGCGAATTCGGACGAGCAGCCTTGGCCAGCGCCCCCGCCATCGGCGCGCTGCTGCGAGGCAACGTCGCCGCGGCGGCCGGGCAGGCGCAACCGGCGCTGTCACGCTGGGCCGGCGTGCAGGTGGGGCTCAACGTGCCCTACAGCCTCGGCACCGGCAACAACATCGCCGCCGAGGATCTGCTGAAGCGCGTCGTCGACGTGGGCGTCGGGGGCCTCGAGCTGCGGGCCCAGCCGGTCGAGCACTTCCTCGGATCGCCGACGATCCGCGCCGCCGGCGAGGCGGCCAAGGCGCGCGAGGCGGCGCGCGCGGCGGGGACGGCCGCGCCGACGCCACAGCAGATGGCCGGTGGCGGCCAGGCTGGCCGGACGCAGACGCCCGAGCAGGTCGAAGCTGCGCGCAAGCTGGCGGCCGACGTCCGGACGTGGCGCCTGGCGGCGCCGACCGGCAAGTTGAAAGAGCTCCGCCAGATGTACGAGAAGTCGGGCGTGGCCATCGACATCCTGAAGGTCGACGACATCTACACGGTCTCGAACGAGGAGCTGGACTACTTCTTCCAGATGGCGCGCGATCTCGGCGCGCGCGCGGTGTCGTCCGAGCTGCCCACGACGCCCGGCGACACGAAGCGCATCGGCGCGTTCGCCGACAAGCACAAGGTCTTCATGGCCTATCACCACCACGCCCAGGCCGGCGCGGCGACCTACGAGGCGCTGTTCCAGGAGGCGCGTTACAACGGCGCCAACATCGACATCGGGCATTGGACGGCGACGCACAACGCCTCGCCGCTGCCCTTCATCACCAAGCACGCCGATCGCATTCCCCACATCCACGTGAAGGACCGGAAGCTCGGGACCAACGGCGGCGAGAACACGCCGTTCGGCCAGGGGGACACGCAGATTCGCCCGATCCTGCAGGCCATCCGCGACAACAAGTGGACCATCCGGCCGATCATCGAGTTCGAGTATCGGGTGCCCGAGGGGTCCGATCGCGTGGCCGAGATCAAGAAGTGCCTGAACTACTGCCGGGAAGCGCTGCTCGCCTGAGTCGTGTCCACGGCTCATGGTTCCGCGAACCATGAGCCGTGAACCCTGAGTCCGACGGCCTCAGGGCAGCGGCTGCAGCGTCCAGCGGCCGATGGTGCCGGCGTTCCGCGTCGCCTGCGTCTGGTCCTGCCAATTGGGATACGGGCTGTTGCCGCAGTGGCCGCCGACGATGTCGATGATGTAGACCTGCGTGCTGCCTTCGCTCGCCTCGCCGACCCCGTAGTGGTAGGTGACGATGTCCTGCGACAGGTCGCCGACGTTGCCGCGCTTCCAGTTGAGGCCCCACCGCGGGCTGATCTGGCGGAGGCGCCGCACCACTTCGAACATGAAGTTGTTGTTGCCGCCGAACTCGCGGCAGGAGTTGCGCAGGTCACCGCCACGCTCGAGCGCCACCTGCTGGACGACGGCGAACAGGTTCTGCGGGAAGAACGTCGGATTGGGATACTGCGCGATCGGCGGGTCGATCGGAACGCCCGGCGGCGCCACCGGGTTGTAGCGGAACGCATTCGGCAGCGTCGCGCTGACCCCGCGGTTGATCACCTCGACCGCGACGGCGCCCGCCGGCCGCGCCGGCGCCGTGGCGAAGATCGTCGTGCTGTCGAGGACGATGACACTGCTCGCCGGCGCACCGCCGAAGAGCACCTGCGCCCCCTTGCCGTAGTTCGTGCCGCGGATGAGGACGTCGGTGCCGCCGGTCGCCGGGCCTTCCGCCGGCGAGAGACTGGCCGTCGTCGGCCCCGGCACGGCCGGCGGCGTGGCCAGCGTGCCGGCTGAACGGCACGCCGACGCTGACGTGGCCGCCACGGCCCGGGCCCCAGTAGACCGCCCGCTCGACGGTGAACTGCGCGCCGGCCGTCAGGCTGCGGAAGAACGCCGCGAACTTCTGGTTGCTCATTCCCGCCACCGAGGCCCCGTAGAGCGTGTAGCGGGAGTTGGCGGCAATCGTGAAGTCCTGCACCGACCCCGTGCCGTCCTCGCGGTAGAAGAAGCCGCGCACGGCGATCGGCTGCGCCGACGGGTTGAGGAACAGGTAGAAGGTCTCGAAGTTGACGCCGAAGTTGGTGTCGGCCAGGCCCTCGGCGAAACCCCAGGTGCCGGCCAGCTGCTGCACGCCGGCCGTGGCGTGGCCTTCGGCGAAGCCGCCCCAGTACATGGCGCGCTCGGCGACGATCGGCTGCGTGCTCGTGATGCGGGTGGCGAAGGCCGCGTGCTGGAGCGCCGCGTCGGCGTTGGCGTAGACGGTCTCGCGCGCCCGGGCGCCGACGGTCCGGTTCCGCGTGACGGTGGTGCCGTTGTCGAGGAAGTAGGTCAGCGTGACGGTGGCCGTCGCGTTGGCCGTGTTGTTGATCAGGAAGAACGTGTTGAAGTCGCTGCCGGTGAAGCCCTCGGCGAAGAGCCAGGTCGTGCCCGGGGCGGCGACGGCGGTCGCGTCGTGGCCACCCTTGAAGCCCTGGAAGTACATCGCCCGCTCGACGAAGATCGGCTGGGTGGCCGTCACCGACGCGGAGAAGCTGGACCCGGCGAACGCGGTCGTGCGCGGGTCCGTGTTGACGTAGACCGTCTCGCGATCGAGCGGGCCGAGCGCGATCGGAATGGCCTGCGTGAAGCCGTCCTCCCGCTGGAGCGTCAGGGTGGCGGTCGTCGCCGTCGTCTGCGGGCTGGAGACGAGGATGAAGGTGTCGAAGAAGCCGTTGGCGGCGCCCTCGGCCAGGTACCAGGTCGTGCTCGGGGCCTCGACGCCGAGGGCGTTGTGGCCGCCTTGCATCGACTGCCAGTACATCGTCCGCTCGACGACGATGGGCACGTTGTTCGTCGATTCGACGATGGCCGCGACCGGTCCCTCGGCGACGGTGTCGTTCACCCGGAGGCGGGTGCGGCTGGTCGCCGCCACGGTGTAGGTGGTCTCGATGGGCGTGCCGCCGCTCTCACGGAACAGCTGCACGCGGACGGTGGCCGCCTGCGCGCCGGGGTTGGCGATGAGGATGTCCTCCTGGAAGAAGGGGCCAGTGGACCCTTCCGCCAGGTACCACCGGGTCTGTGGGGTTTGCGCAGCGGCAGCGAGCGGGTACGCGAGGAGCGCGGCCGCCAGCGCGACGAGCGCGCTCGAGCGTCGGATCAGAAGCATGCGGGCTGTTTCTTCGGGGTGAACGGAATCGTGGTCACACGACTCCGGAAAGCCATGGTCAAGGGTCCGTACAGTGTTTCGGCCGATCCAGCCGGGCGCGATACCCCTGCCCGCTGCCTACTTTCAGGGTCGAGACCGGCCACTGAGCCGCGCCGATTTCACGCCGCTGCGCTGGCGACCGATTACCGTCAAGAGACTTCTCCCGGCAGGGAGAGCGCAGCAGCAGCAGCAGAAATGGCCGTGTTCCATGCCCGTGCCTCGTCCGCCGGCAGGCTTCGCAACGGGCGCCACGTTCCGGCGGCTGTCGCCCTCGCATTTCTCCTGATCGCCCTCGCCGCGTGCGGGCCCCGATCGGCCGCGATGTCGCCGACGGCGACGCTGGCCGAGGTGCGGACGGACGCCCTGGACGGCAAGGACGTGGTCGTCGCGGGCCACGTCACCTACGTGGCGCCGGAACAGGGCCTGGCGTTCATCCAGGATGCGACGGACGGGATCGCCATCGAGCTCGGACCGGAGGGCCTCGGCGCCAAGCCGGGCGATCACGTGATTCTGGCCGGACGCGTCCAGGGCCTCCATGCACAGGCCCGCCTGACGCGGCCGCGCGCGCTGAGTATTCGGCCGTCGTCGCTGCCCGATCCCGCCTTCGCGGATCCCGATGCCTTCAGCGCTGGGTTCCTGAATGCCACCCGCATCAAACTCGCCGCCCGGGTCCAGGCCGCCACCCCCCTCGGCACCGGCCTGTCCCTGACCCTGACCAGCCGCGGCTACGAGCTGCTCGCCTACGTTCGGGATGCCCGGGGCATGGCCGCCGCGCGACCTGATCGGCGCCGAGATCCGCATCCGTGGTGTCGCCGAGCCGGGCCAGGGTGCGCGCCGAGGCGGTGCCGGGGCGGCGGATCGTCGCCGCCTCCGCCAGCGACATCGAGATCGTGCGCCGCGCCGACCAGGGCCCGTCCGCGCCAGGTCCACGCGGCCCGCTGACGTCGGTGGCCGCGATCCGGGCGCTGTCGTCGGGCCACGCCGCACGAGGGCTCCCCGTCCATGTACGCGGCCGCGTCACCTATCTCGACCGGGCCTGGACGGTCCTGTTCGTCCAGGACGCGTCGGCCGGCATCTTCGTCTACTACTCGCAGCTGACGGGACCGATGCCCGCGTGCCAGCCTGGCGACGACGTGGAGATCGTCGGTCGGACCGGCCCGGGCGACTTCGCGCCGGTCATCGTCGCCACCACCCTGACGCGACACGGCCAGGGCCGGCTTCCGGCGGCCACGCCGGCCCGCCTCGAGCAACTCGTGTCCGGCAGCCTGGACAGCCAGCTGGTCGAGATCGCGGGCGTCGTCCGAACGGCGTCGCGCGACCAGGAGGGACACGTCTTCTTCGACGTGGCGGTCGGCGAATCCCGGATCCCGGTGGTCCTGCCCGTGCCGCCCGGGTCCGCGATGCCGGCCGGGCTCGCCGTCGACAGCCAGGTACGCGTGACCGCAGTGGCGGGCACGCGCTTCAACACCCGTCGACAGCTCGTCGGGGCGGAGCTGCTGGTGCCCTCGCCGCAGGAGGTCACCGTCGAGCGACCCGCGCCGGCCGACCCCTTCGCGGGCGCGGCCACGATGGTCGACTCGCTGCTGCAGTTCACGCTGAGCGATCGCGTCGGCCACCGGGCGCACGTCCGCGGCGTGGTGCTGCTCTCGACGCGGGCGGCGGTCTACCTCCGGGACGCGACCGGCGCCCTGGAAGTGCGGGGCGAGGGCATCGCGGCGCTGCAGCCCGGGGACGCCGTGGATGCCGTCGGGTTCCCCCGCGCCGGCGATTTCAGCCCGGTCCTGGAAGACGCCGTGCTGCGACGCGCCGGCCATGGCGGCAGGCCGATCCCGGTCGATGCGACCCCGTCCGAGCTGCTGCAGGGCCACCACGATGCCGGCCTGGTGCGCGTCCGCGGCCGCGTCGTCGAGCGCTTCTCGACCGCCGGCGAGGACGTCCTGCTCCTGCAGGCCGGCAGCACCGCGTTCTCGGCCCACCTCGAGCACCGGAGCGATGGCCGGTCGCTGGACGTGGGCGCCGGCAGCATCGTCGACGTCACCGGCGTCTCGTCGCTGCTTCTCGAGCGCGCCGCCGGCGCCAGCTCACCCCGCGCGTTCCGGCTGCTGCTCGCCTCGCCGCAGTCCATCGCCGTCGTCACCCCGGCGCGGTGGCTCACGCTCGAGCGGGCCAGCTGGGTGCTCGGCAGTCTGGTCTCCGTCCTCCTCGCCGGGATGGTCTGGCTCGTCACGCTGCGCCGGCGCGTCCGCCTCCAGACCATCGACCTGGCCAAGGCGAGAGACGCCGCCGAGGCCGCCAGCCTCGCCAAGAGCGAGTTCGTGGCCAACATGAGCCATGAGGTCCGCACTCCGATGAACGGGATCATCGGCATGACCGAGCTGGTGCTGGCGACGCCGCTCGAGCCCGAGCAGCGGCAGTTCCTCGACATGGTGAAGAACTCGGCCGACGCCCTGCTGCGGATCCTGAACGACATCCTCGACTTCTCGAAGATCGAGGCCGGCAAGCTCGATCTCAGCCCGACGCCCTTCGCGCTGCGGACCATGCTCGGCGAGACGCTGGAGCTGCTCGCCCTGCGGGCCCATCAGCGCTCGCTCGAACTGGCGTGGCGAGTGGCTCCCGACGTGCCCGACGCCATCGTCGGTGACGCCGAGCGGCTGCGCCAGGTGCTCATCAACCTGGTCGGCAACGCCATCAAGTTCACGGAGGCGGGCGAGGTCACCGTCGACGTGACGCGCGACGAGGATGACCGGGACGGGTGCAGCCTGCGCTTCGCCGTCCGCGACACCGGGATCGGCATCGCCCCGGACAAGCAGGCCCTCATCTTCGAGGCTTTCGCGCAGGAGGACGGCACCACGTCGCGGCGCTTCGGCGGCACCGGGCTGGGGCTGGCCATCTCGAACCGCATCGTCGGGCTGATGGGCGGCGCGATCCGCGTCGAGAGCTCGCCGGGGCTGGGCAGCACCTTCAGCTTCGCGCTGCGATTGCCCGTCGCCGATCCGGGCGCCCGGCCGGCGGGGAGGCCTGATGCCGCCGCTGTCCATCTCGTCGCCGGCAGCCGTGCGCTCGTCGTGGACGACAACGACACCAATCGGCGAATCCTGGCCGAGGTGCTCCGGGGGTGGAACGTCCAGGTGACGATGGCCGCGGATGGCGAGGCGGCCCTGCACGCCGTTCAGTCCGCGCGCGAGCAGGGCCAGCGGTTCGACATCCTGCTGGTCGACGTGCACATGCCCGGCATGGATGGCTTCACCCTGGTGGGCGAGCTGCACGCGCGATTCGGCATCGCCGGCGCCGCCGTGCTGATGCTGACGTCCGATAGGCGCCCCGGCGATTCGGCGCGGTGCCGCGCGCTCGGTGTGACGCAGCACCTGGTCAAGCCGGTGAAGCATGACGAGCTGCGACGCGCGCTGCACGCGGTCCTCGACGAACGCGAGGGCACGGCCGTGCCGGCACCGCAGGCCCCCGTCGCGGCCACACTCTCGGCGCCGTTGCGCCGCCTGCGCGTCCTCGTGGCCGAAGACAACGTGGTGAACCAGCGGCTCGCCACGGCGATGCTCGCCCGCCTCGGGCACGAGGCGACGATCGCCGGCGATGGCGCCGAGGCCGTGGCCGCCGTTGCCCGCGAGCACTTCGACGTCGTCTTCATGGACGTCCAGATGCCGACGATGAGCGGCCTGGACGCCACCGCGGCGATCCGCGCCGCGGAAGCCGGCACCGACGTCCACGTGCCGGTCGTCGCCATGACCGCCCACGCGATGGCCGGCGATCGAGAGCGGTGCCTGGAGGCCGGGATGGACGACTACGTCACCAAGCCGGTGTCGCTGTCGGCGATCGACGGCGCCCTCCGGCGGCTCTTCGCCACGACCGTCGCGGCCTGATCGCCGGCGCGGCGCGTCCCGGACGGCCCGAGGCGACAGCTCAGACGGATCCGCGGCCGCTGGCGAGACAATTGCTTGCTCGTCGCGGCGTGCCCAGCTCTGAATCCCGGCGCCGGATGTTTGTGGCCGGAGCCCTGCTCTTCTTCGTCGTGGTCGCCCTCGTACTCAACCGTGAGTTGCTGCCGCATCTGACGAAGGCGCTGCCCGGCAATGCCGGCGATCCCATGCTGAACGCCTGGATTCTGGGCTGGGTCAGCGACACCGCCGTGTCCAGTCCCTCGGCGCTGTGGAACGCGCCCATCTTCCATCCGCATCCCAATGCCCTGGCGTTCTCCGAACACCTGATCGGCATTGCCGTGTTCGTGGCGCCGATCTACTGGCTGACCGGCGACCCGATCCTCCTCTACAACATCACCTTCCTGCTGGGCTTCGCGTTCCTCGGCGCGGCGATGTTCATGCTCGTGCGGGCCCTGGCCGGGCGAGAGGATGCGGCGATCGTCGCCGGCGTCGTCGTGATGTGCAGCCCGTACTTCGTGAGCAGTCAGGTGGCGCGGCTGCAGATGCTCAGCGCGGGATGGAGCCTGCTCACGCTCCTCTGCCTGCACCGGTGGCTCGAGACCGACCGCCGCCGGACGCTGGCGGGACTCGTCGCCTGCTGGGCCCTGCAGATCCACTCCAACGTCTACCTTGGCCTCTTCCTGGCGGTGCCCGTCGCCTTGATCCTCGCGGTCGACGCTGTGCGGCGCCCGGCCGTGCGCACGCTGCGGCGTGCCGGCCGACTCATCGCGGCGGCGGCGATCCTCGGCGCGGTGTCCGCACCGGCCCTGTTGCAGTACGCCGAGGCACAGAAGGACATGGGGCTGGCGCACCCGAAGGAAGAGGTCCTGCAGTACAGCGCGAGCGTGCGCTCGTATGCAACCGTATGGCACGAGCGGGAACCTTCGTGGCTCTGGGCCGACGACGTCTCCGAATCGGGCCCTCTTCCCGGGGGCGCCGCTCGCCGTGTGCGCGCTCGTGGGTGGAGGCCTGGCGATTCGGCGCCGCGTGACCGGGCGTGGAAGCCAGGCCGCAGCCACTCCGGCCGTCTACCTGCTCGTCGCCGGGGTGGTGTTCATCCTGACGCTCGGTCCCGAGCCGGCGATCGGAGATGCGCCGTTCGGCGGGCCGAGTCCCTACGCCCTGCTGGTGGACCTCATGCCGGCGCTCGACGGCATCCGGGCGCCGGGGCGTTTCGGGGTCTTCGTCGTGCTGGCGCTCGGCGTCGTCGCCGGCGTCGGCGCCGCGGCCCTGCTCGCCGGACGGAGCCAATCGGTCCGCCTCGTCGCCGTGTCGGCGATGACGGCGTTGTCGCTGTGGGACGGCCATCGCGACTACGACTGGTTGGCCCACCTGCCCGACGAGGATCCATCGGTCACGGCGGCCTACGCGTGGCTCGCGAGCCAGCCGAAGTCGGCGGTGCTCGAAATGCCGGTGGTGACCGACTTCCAGGCCCAGCGGCCGTTGGCCGGTGCCTCCGTGACCCTGCGCTATCAGCTCGGGGCCCTGCGGCACGGCCACCGGCTCCTGAACGGCAGCTCCGGCTTCATGACACCGTTCATGACGCTGCTGCAGAGTCCAGCCTCACCCTTCAGCGCGCCCGAGACGGCGCACGATGCGCTGCGTATCGTGCGGGCCGTCGGTGCCCGCTACGTCGTGATGCATCGGCATGAGTACCGCCCGGAAGTGCTCGAGCACGTCGACAAGGTGCAGCACGTCCTGCGCGCCGACCAGGCCCAGGTCGAGGCCGTCCAGGAGTTCGGGAGCACCGTGGTGCTGGTGCTGCGGCCCGCGGCAGCTGCTTCGGCGCCAACGCCTCCGGCGCAACTGGACCGCGCTGGCTACGAAGTGGCCGCGTCTCACAATGGCGATGTCGTGCATCAAGTGAGCGACGGCAACCTGGACACCCGCTGGATCGCGCCCCAGCACGGCCGCACCTGGCTCGATGTGCAGCTGCCCCATCCTCGCACCGTGCAGGGCGTGAAGCTGGCGATGTCACGCGTTGGCATGGCCGACTATCCGCAGCACCTGCGTGTCGTCGGCACGGATGCCAGCGGCGCCGACCACGTGCTCTACGACCAGTCCGCCGTCTACGACGCCGCCATGACCGCCGTTCTCGAACCCGCCGAGCCCGGCGTGCGCATCAGCTGGGCGCCGATGGCGCTCTCGAGCGTGCGTCTCGAGCAGCCGGTGCACGCCGGCGATCGGCCGTGGGCGATCCACGAGCTCTACGTGATCGGCCAGGGCGAGTAGGCTCGATGGCGCCCTTCGCGCCGCGTCAGCCGCTCGTGCGTCCGATGATCTCCGACACGGGGAGCAGCAGGCTGGCCCTGGAGCTCGCGGCCGGCCTGGTCGTGAGGATGACGCAGGTCGTGGCCGTGGCCGGATCGTGCCAGCACACGGTGCCGGTGGAACCGGAATGGCCAAACGTCTGCGCAGAGCAGGTTTGGCCGAAGGCGCCCGGCTCGCGCTGCCAGCCCAGACCAAAACTGGGCCGCAGCGTGCCGGTCTGGACCGCGCGCATCTCGCGCGCCGTGCCCGCCGCCAGCGCGGCGCCGCCCGGGGAAACGAAGGCCTCCAGGAACGTCGCGAGATCGCGCGCGGTCGCGTGGGCGCCGCCCCACGGTGAGGCGAGGTTCCGCCAGTAGGGGCTGTTCCAGTCCCAATCGCTGCGTTCGGCCTCCGGCACCTGACACTGCGCGGTCTCGGCGATCCGGCGACCGTCCAGGCCGAACGACGTCTGCCGCATACCGATCGGACCGAACAGCGTCCGCTTCGCGAACACCGGCAGCGGCTCGCCGCTGACTTTCTCGGCGATCGCCGCCGCCAGCAGGATGCCCATGCTCTGGTACCTGACCTGGGCGCCGGGTCGGAACAGCAACGGTGTGCGGCAGGTTCGAGCCACGAACTCGGACAAGGGCGCGTGCTGACGGCGAAGCTCGGTGTTCTCCGGCAGCATGTCGGGGAGTCCCGACGTGTGCGTGAGCAGGTGGTGGATGGTGACGGCCCCGCGCTCACCGCCGCGGAAGTCCGGCAGGAACTTCGCGACCGCGTCGGTCAGTGCCAGCTCGCGCCGATCGCGGAGCCACAGGACGGCCGACGCGGTCATCGGCTTGGCCAGCGAGGCGATCAGGAACGGCAGATCGGCCTTCGCGGCGCCGAAGGCGCGTGACATCTCCTGGTCCGCCTGGCGCACATGCAGCACCGCCGCGGCCACGTCGCCGCTGCCGGTCTGCGCCCGGATCACCCGGCTCGCTTCCTCGAAGCGGGTGGCGAGGTCGGCCGTCTGCGCGGCGACCGCGACATCCGCGGCCGACGCGCCCGTCACGCCGGTGGCGACACCGGCCACCGCCAGGAACCGACGCCGCGTCAGGCGAACCCCTTGCGCCGGGAATCGAGTAGCCATGTGCACCGCATCTTCTCCAGCGCGGCGGCGCATCGCAAGGACGAACCTGGAGGGACGCCGGACGTCGGAGCCGGCGTCCCTCTCCTGCCCGGGCGCCCAGGTCCGGCGCTCAGCGCTCGCCGAAGGCGACGGTGGTCGCATACATGACGCGCAGGCTGTCCCACGCCCCCTGAGCCCAGCCGTCGGCGTAGCGCACCTCGAGGCGGGCGCCGACACGGTCGGACAACGCGACCCGGAAGCCGCCGCCGGCATTGACCACGAAGCTGTGACCGGTGCGCCACTGCAGCGCGGCCGGGCCCGAGGTATCGGCCAGGTCGACATGACGCTCGAGCCCACCGCCAGCGACCAGGAAGGGGGTGACCCGCCACCCAGTCGGCAGGTCGACGACCAGGACGGCGTTGCTGTTGACCCCGCTGGTCGTCGGCAGGTCGTGGACGGGATTCCGCCGACGGTTGCGATACTCCCCTTCCGCCTGGATGGACAGCCGCGACGTCATCGGCCAGCGGACGGTCACGCCGATGCCCGTCGCATCGCCGCCTGACGTCACATAGGGCGAGACCTCTGTCGGATGCAAGAAACGGCTGGGCGGGGCCGGGTCCTGGGCGCGGGCCGGGCCCGCCAGGGCCAGCACCGCACAGGTGCTGAACGCCACCAGAATCGTCTGTGTCATGGAGCTCCTTTGGAGACAGGCGCGCGGCGCGGCGATCGTAGGGTCGCCGGGCTGGTCGCGCCGGCGGCCTTTGACGAACAGGCTGGGCGCTTTGACCAACTGCACGGTCGGGCGGTCGCCCGGCTCCGGACGGCCGTCTGGCTGTTGGCGTGGACGCCGTGATTCATCCCCCGGGTCGTCCCAGCCGATTACGTAGCTGGACAGGTCGATGGCCCAAGAGAGCGTGCGCCTCGCCGCCCGTGCACTGCTCGTCGCCATCGTTCTGACGGCCACCGTACGGCCCGCCGCCGCCCTCGACCCGTCGCGTTCGCTGCCGCAGCTGGTGCAGGAGCGCTGGTCGACCGTCCAGGGCCTGCCGCAGGACACGATCCAGACGGTCCTCCAGACGCGCGACGGCTACGTCTGGATCGGCACCCAGGAAGGCCTCGTCCGCTTCGACGGCCACCAGTTCACGGTCTTCGATCGGCAGAACACGCCGGCCATCGCCCACAACAACGTCGTCGCGCTGCACCAGGCCCGCGATGGTGCGCTCTGGGCCGCGACGAGCCGCGGCCTCGTGCGCTACGCCGGCGGCCGCTTCACCGGCTATCTCAAAGCCGACGGCCTGCCGGACGAGAGCATCCAGGCCATCGCCGAAGGCCCCGACGGCACGCTGTGGCTCGGGGCGGCCGGCGGCGGGCTGGTGCGGTTCCACGGCGACGCCTTCTCGCTGATCTCCACCGCCGACGGCCTGCCGGACGGCTTCGTCTCGGCCCTGCTCGCGGCGGCCGACGGCACGGTCTGGGTCGGCAGCAATGCCGGGCTCCACCGTCTGCGGGGCGGCCGATTCGAGGCGATGACACCGCGCGGCATGCGACCGGACGCGGTCAACGCCATCGTCGCCGGTCCGGGCGGCGTGGTCTGGGCCGGCGGCCGCCAGGGATTGTGGCGCGTCGACGGCGAGCGGATCGACGTCGTCGCCGGCCTCGGTGCGCATCCCGTGCGCAGCCTGTGGCGCGATCGGGACGGCAGCCTGTGGATCGGCACCGAGGCCGGCCTGTCGCGGCTGCACCAGGGGCGCCTCGAGACGCTCACCGCGCCGGACGGGCTGCCCGACGCCGTCGTCATCGCCCTGCACGAGGATCGCGAAGGCGGCATCTGGCTGGGCACCTACAGCGGCGGGCTGGCTCGGCTGCGCGACAGCGCGTTCACCGGCTACTCGCGGGCCGACGGCCTCGCCGACAACTTCGTCCGCACGGTGCTCGAGGCGAGAGACGGCACGATGTGGATGGGCACCTATCGCGCCGGCCTGTCACGGATGCGCGACGGGGTGTTCACGACCTACACCACCCGCGACGGCCTGCCCGAGAACACGGTGTTCGCCATCGCCGAGTCGCGCGACGGCAGCATGTGGATGGGGACCAATCGCGGGCTGTCGCGCTTGCGGCACGGCCGCTTCGACACGTGGTCGACGCGCGACGGCCTGCCGCACGACGCCGTGCGGGCGCTGCTCGAGGATCGGCACGGCACGCTCTGGATCGGGACGCGCGGCGGCGGGCTGGCCAGCTTCCGCGACGGGCGATTCACGCCGCACAAGGTCGCCGGATCGATCGTGCGGGCGTTGCGCGAGACGCGCGATGGCGCGATCTGGGTCGGCACCGATACCGGGCTGTCGCGCATCGACGCCGGCGGAACGCGCACCTACACCACCCGCGACGGCCTCTCGCTCGACGTCGTCTTCGCCCTGCACGAGGACGGCGATGGCGTCCTGTGGATTGGCACCTACGGCGGCGGGCTCAACCGCTTCGAGCACGGCCGGTTCACGCGCTACACCACCAGGAACGGCCTCTTCGACGACGTCGCCTACCAGGTGCTGGAGGATCGCGAGGGTTCGCTCTGGGTGTCGTGCAACAAGGGGCTGATGCGCCTCGACAAGCGCGAGCTCACTCTCGTGGCCGCCGGCCGGCAGGCCGACATCCACACCAAGGTCTACGCCGCGATGGACGGGCTGCCAGCCTCGGAGTTCAACGGCAGCTCGCAGCCGGCCGGCTGGGCGGCGCGCGATGGCCGGCTCTGGTTCGCGTCGATCAAGGGCGTCATCGTCGTCGACCCGTCGGCGCTCCGGCCGGACCCGGTGCCGCCGCCCGTCGCGCTCGAGCAGGTGCGCATCGACCGCCAGGTGGTACTCGGCGACACCACCTTCGCGGCGGGGCCCGGCGCCGGCGAGCTCGAGCTGCGCTATGCGGCGCTGTCGTTCACCACGCCGGCCAGGATCCGCTTCAAGTACCGGCTCGACGGCTTCGACGTCGACTGGCGCGACGCGGGCGATCGGCGCGCGGCCTACTACACGAACCTGCCGCCCGGGCAGGTACACGTTCCGCGTCATGGCGGCCAACGCCGACGGCGTCTGGAGCGCGCAGCCGGCGACCGCGGCGATCGTGCTGCGGCCGCACTTCTACCAGGCGACCTGGTTCCATCTGGCGACGGTCGCCACCATCGGGCTGGGCGCCGCGACCTGGATCCGCGGCCGGCGCCGCCTGGTGCAGGCGCGCGAACGGGCGCTCACCGCACTGGTCGACGAGCGCACTCACGAGCTCCGCGCCCAGATCGGCGAACGGCTGCAGGCCGAGGCGTCGGCGCGGGACAGCGAATCTCGCTATCGCGAGCTGTTCGACGACGCCCCCGTCGGCTACCACGAGCTGGACACCGCGGGTCGGCTCGGTGCGGGTGAACGGGACCGAACTGCACATGCTGGGTCATGCCGCCGGCGCGATGATCGGCCGCGGCGGCTGGGAATTCGACGCCGATCCGGAGGCGGCGCGGCGTGCCATCGGCGAGATGCTGCACGGGACGGTCCCGCCGGCGCCGACCGAGCGGACCCTGCGCCGCCACGATGGGGCCCTGATCCCGGTACTTCGTCGATTCGCGGCTGGTGCGCGACGATCGCGGCGCCATCACCGGCCTGCGCGTCACCGTGCAGGACATCAGCATCCGCAAGCAGATCGAAGACGCGCTCGATCGGGAGCGGCAGCAGCTCCTGAGCATCATCGCCGATGCCCCGGTGTCGATGGCCATGTTCGATCGCGACCTGCGCTACCTGGCCCACAGCCGCAAATGGGTCGACGACATGGACTGGCCCGGCGTGTCGCTGCTCGGACGGCTGCACTACGACGTGGTGCCGGACATCCCGGACAAGTTCCGCGACGCCCACGCCCGCGCGCTCGCCGGCGAGATCATCGCCTGTCCCGAGGACACCTTCGAGCGCGGCGACGGAACGGTGACCTGGCTGCGCTGGGCCGTGCACCCGTGGCACGCGGCCGACGGATCGATCGGCGGCATCGTGCTGGTCACCGAGATCATCGACGACCTGGTGCGGGGACGCGAAGCGGCGCTCGAGGCATCGCGCCTCAAATCCGAGTTCCTCGCCAACGTCAGCCACGAGATTCGCACGCCGCTGAACGGCATCATCGGCATGAGCGAGCTGACGCTGTCGACACGGCTCGAGCCGGAGCAGCAGGATTTCGTCGCGACGATCCGGTCCTCGGCCGAGTCGCTGCTGACGGTGATCAACGACATTCTCGACTTCTCGAAGATCGAATCGGGCAAGTTCTCGCTGCAGGCGCAGGCCTTCGACGTGCGCGAGGAGATCGCCCAGACGATGAAGATGTTCGTCGTCGGCGCGCGGCCGCGCGGGCTGCAGCTGACGTGCGAGGTCGACGAGCCCGTCCCCGCGATGGCCGGCGGCGATCCCGGGCGCCTGCGGCAGGTGCTGGTCAACCTCGTCGGCAACGCGCTCAAGTTCACCGAGCGCGGCGGGGTGGCGGTGCGCGTCGGCGTCCAGGCGTTCGACGGCGACGCCGTGGTGCTGCGGATCAGCGTCAGCGACACCGGCATCGGCATCCCCGCCGACCGGCTCGAGGCCATCTTCGAGCCGTTCACGCAAGCCGACGGCGCGATGACGCGGCGCTTCGGCGGGACGGGGCTCGGCCTGACCATCTCGGCGCGCCTCGTCGAGCTCATGGGGGGCCGCGTCTGGGCCGAGAGCCCGGCGCCCGCCGACACCCCTGGGCGTGACGCAGGCGGCCCCGGCAGCGTCTTCTCCTTCACCGTGCGACTGACCACGGCCGACAGCCGTGCCGCCGACGTCGCCGCACCTCGGGCCACGCCGGCGAGCGAGACGCGCTCCACCGCCGGAGCTCGGAGCGCGACCGCGCGGCGCATCCTGCTGGCCGAGGACAATCCGGTCAACCAGAAGGTGGCCTTGCACATGCTCCGCCGTCGCGGCTATGCCGTGAGCCTGGCCGAGACCGGCCGTGACGCCGTCGATCTCGCCCGGCGCGAGCCGTTCGACCTCGTGCTGATGGACGTCCAGATGCCCGAGATGGATGGCTTCGCCGCCACGGCGGCCATTCGGGAGTCCGAGACGCGCACCGGCCGTCACCTCACCATCATCGCCATGACGGCACACAGCATGGCCGGCGACCGCGAGCGCTGCCTGGCCGCCGGCATGGACGGCTATCTCTCCAAGCCGATTCGCTCCGCGGACCTGTACGCCCTGCTCGATTGCGAGCTGGGCGAGGTGACCGAAGGCGCGGCCTGACCACCCGCCGGCAATCGGCTAAGCTGTTGGGACAGGAGACGATGACGATGCTCAACAGACGCGAGTTCGTGTCGGGCGCGGCCAGTGTCGGCGCCATGACGATCATGTCCGCCGGGACGGCGACGGCCGCCGATCCGACGATGAGTTTCAACGTGATCTACCCGACGCACGACGGTGCCCGGTTCGACGCGAACTACTATCGGTCCACCCACATCCCCCTGGTGATGAAGGTCATGAAAGCCACCAGCGTCGTCCTGATCGAGGGTGTGCCGATGGGGACGACCGCCGCGCCGTACGCGATGATTGCGCATTTCCAGTTCGCCTCGGCCGAGGCCATCCAGGCGGCCCTCGCCAATCCGGCGATGGCCGAGCTCCGGGCCGATGTCGCCACGTTCACCGACATCAAGCCGACGGTCATGCTGGGCAAGTCGCTGTAGGGGCTTCGCCGGTGCATCGCGCCGCCGCAGACATCGTGTGGGCGCACTGGCGCGACGGCCGGCGGATGCCGGCGCTGCCCGAACCGGTCCGGCCGCGCACGCGTGCCGACGGCTACGCCGTGCAGGCGGCCTTGGCCGGGCGCAGCGCGCACCCGCTCTTCGGCTGGAAGATCGCGGCGACCAGCGTGGCCGGACAGCGGCACATCAACGTCGATGGTCCGCTGGCCGGGCGCCTCTTTCGTGAGCGGGTGTTCGAGCCGGGTGCCGAGGTGCCGTTCGGCGCCAACGGCATGCGCGTCGCCGAGGCGGAGTTCGCCTTCCGGATGGCGGTCGACCTGCCGCCGCGCGGCACGGCTTACAGCGTCGACGAGGTGCTCGGCGCGGTGGACACGTTGCACCCGGCGATCGAGATTCCCGACTCCCGCTACGACGACTGCACCCTGGTGGGCGCCGCGCAGCTCATCGCCGACAACGCGTGTTCGCACTATTTCGTGCTCGGCCCGGCGACGACCGCGGACTGGCGGCGGATGGACCTGGTCGAGCATCCGGTGATCGCGACCGTCGCCGATCGCGAGCCGCAGATCGGCAAGGGCGGCCACGTGCTCGGCGATCCGCGTATCGCCCTGGCCTGGCTGGTGAACGAGCTTTCCGGCCTCGGCCTGGCGCTGCGCGCCGGCGAGGTCGTCACGACCGGCACGTGCCTCGTGCCGCCGCCGATCGCGCCGGGCGACCGCATCCGCGTCGACTTCGGCGCCCTGGGTGGCGTCGAGATCCACATGGGCCGGTAGATCGCTCGGGCGTCATCCGTCCGTCTGCGGCGCGGCGGGTAGCTGCACCGTGACGCGAAGCCCGCCAGCCGGGCGAGGGGCGAGTTCGAGCGTTCCGTCGTGGGCCCGGGCGATGCTCTGGACGATGGCCAGGCCGAGGCCGACGCCGGCGTCATCCGTGCGTATGCGCTCGGTGCCGCGCTGAAACGGCTCGACGAGCGTGGACATCACGTCCGGGGCGAGCGTCTCTCCGGTGTTCTCGACCGTGAGCAGCGCCGCCTCAGGGCGCCTGCTGGTCGTGACCCACACGGTGCCGTGTTCGCGGCAGGTTGTGCACGATCGCGTTGTGCACGAGGTTCGTCGTCAGCTGCAGCAGGAGCGCGTGAGACCCGAGGGCGGACGCGGGATCGCCGGAGGTCTCGATGCTGAGGCCGCGCTTTTCTGCCAGGGGGAGCAGCGTCTCCGCAGCCTCTTCCGCGAGAAGGGACAGATCGACGCGCTCCCGGGTGAAGGAGCGCTGGTCGGCCCGGCTGAGCAGCAGCAATGCCTCGGTGAGCGCGATCGCTCGGGTGTTGATGAAGTGGAGGCGATCGAGCAGCTCGCCGGCATCGCGGTCCGGATCGGTGCGGGCCACGTCGAGCAGCGTCTGCGTGATCGCCAGCGGGGTCCGCAGTTCATGCGAGGCGTTGGCGGCGAATCGCCGCTGCTCGCCGACGTGGGCTTCCAGCCGTTCCAGCATGGCGTCGAAGGCGTCGGCCAGTTCGCGGAACTCGTCGCGGCGACCCGGCAGCCGGATGCGGTGCGAGAGCGATCCCTTCGTCGCGGCGCGGGTCGCCTCGGTGATGCGAATCAGCGGCGCGAGCATCCGACCGGCGAGAATCCAGCCGCCCACGAGACCGAACACCAGCAGGAACACCACGGCGATGGCCGCGCCCGGAGCGACCGCGCGCAGCAGGAACGCGTGCCGCCCGGGCACCACGGCGCCGAGCAGGCTGATGACCTCGTCGGGCACGTGGCGCAGCACGAAGCCGTAGGTCCGCCCGGGCGGGCCCGCGACCCAGACGGCCACGAGCATCAGGAACACCGCCAGCATCAGGAACCCGGCATAGCTCAAGGTGAGCCTGAGGCGAACGCTCAGCCCCGGCTCCCTAGCCACGCGTCACGCCTTGACGCTCAGCTCCGGGGAGCGCGTCGATGCGATAGCCGACGCCGGCCACGGTGGCGATGATCCAGGGTTCGCCGAGCCGCTTGCGCAGGGCCGAGACCGTGATGCGCACGGCGTTGGTGAACGGGTCGGCGTTCTCGTCCCAGGCGCGCTGCAGCAGCTCCTCGGCGCTGACGACCCCGCCTTCGGCCGCGACGAGGACCTCGAGCACGGCGAACTGCTTCCGGGTGAGCGCGACGTAGCGGCCGTCCCGATAGACCTCCCGGCGGAACGGATCGAGGCGCAGGCCGGCGATCTCGCGCACCGGCGGCCTGCTGTGGGCGCGCCGGCGGTTGAGGGCCCTGAGCCTCGAGGACGAGCTCCTGCAGCTCGAACGGCTTGGTGAGGTAGTCGTCGGCGCCGAGCTCGAACCCGCGTGGCCTTGTCGTCGAGGCGATCGGCCGCCGTGAGCATCAGGATCGGCATGCCGCTGCCGGAGGCGACGATGCGTCTGGCGATCTCGTCGCCTGACGGGCCGGGCACGTCCCGGTCGAGGACGGCGATGTCGTAGACGTTGAGGCTCAGGAGCTCCAGGGCGGCGTGGCCATCCCCGGCAATGTCGGCGGCGATGGCGGCCAGGCGCAGACCGTCACGGATGCCTTCCGCCAGATAGGGCTCATCCTCGACGATCAAGACACGCATGCACCCTCGATGCTACGAGGCACGACATATCGTCAGCATATCGAAAAGCGCATACGCGCCGGCAACGCCACGCCGTGTTGAATGGTGGCATGGCCTCCAACGCGCCAGCACGACACGCCGCCCGCCGCGTCCGGCCGATCCGTCCTTGCGGCCGTGCGCGTTCGCCGCGCGCGATGCTCACCGGCGTCCTCGCCAGCCACCGTCGCTGGCTCGCCGCTGGCGTCGTCCTCCCTGGGACGCGGCGTGACGATGCTCCGACGCGAGCAGTCCCGCCGTGGCCAGGCTCGATCCCGGACCTGCGCCGGGCGCTGCTTCGCGCCGCGAACGGATGCCGCCCGGGACGGCGTCGAGATCGTGGTCAACAGCGGCTGGCGCTCGGCAGCGTCCCAGGAGCGGCTGCGCCGGCAGGCGGTGTCGAAGTACGGCTCGACCCGCGCGGCGTCGCGGTGGGTGGCCACCGCCGGACACGTCCGCCCACGTATCGGGAGATGCGGTCGACGTCGGCCCGGCCCGGGCCGCGGCGTGGCTGTCCAGACACGGCGCCAGATACCGGCTCTGCCAGGTCTATCGGAACGAACCCTGGCACTACGAGCTTCGCCCCGACGCCGCGACGCGGGTGCCCGCCCATGTACGCCGATCCCAGGCACGATCCGAGGATGCACCAGTGACCATCGACACGTTCGGCGCAGGACGCGCGGCTCTCGCTGCGCCTGATGCGCCGCGAGCCGGCGTTCACCGTCACGGCCCTCGCCACGCTGGCGCTCGGCATCGGCCTCAACACCGCGATCTTCTCCGTCGCCTATGGCGTCCTCTGGCGGCCGCTGCCGTATGCCGCTCCCGATCGGCTGATCATGATCTCGACGGCGCAGCGGACGGAGACGGGCGTCAAGACCTTCGCGACCTGGTCGCCGACGTCGTTCGACGCGCTGCGCCCGCGGGTCACCGCGCTCGACGATCTCGCCGCCTACGCCTCGAACGACGTCGAGCTCACCGGACGCGGGGAGCCGCTGCAGGTGCCGGCGCTCGACGTGAGTCCGAACTTCTTCGCCACGCTGGGCGTCCGTCCGGCCCGTGGTCGCGCCTTCCTCACCGGCGGCGCCGCGGCGGACGACGATGGCAGCGCGATCGTCAGCGATCGCCTGTGGCGCACGTCGCTGAAGGCCGATCCGGCCGTCATCGGACAGACCATCACCGTCGACGGCCTCCCCCGCACCATCGTCGGCGTGCTGCCGCCGGACTTCACCTTTCGGCCGGCCATCCGGATCGGCGCGCTGCCGGACACGGACATCTTCCTGTCCAACCGCTGGCTCGGCGACACCGACGCGAGCGCGTTCCTCTCCCTGCTGGGCCGCATGAAGACCGGCGTGACGCAGGAACGCGCCGAAGACGAACTGACGGCGCTGGTCAACGACCCGTCGATCGTGTCCGGCGGGGCACTCGCGATGGAAGGCGTGCTCGCGCCGAACGTCCGCCGGCTGGCGCGGACGGTCGGCCTGCAGGAGTACGGCACGGAGCCGGTGCGGCTGCTGCTGCTGGTCCTCCTCGGGGCGGTGTCGTTCGTGCTCCTGATCGCCTGCGTCAACGTCGCGAACCTGCAGATGGCGCGGCTCAGCGCGCGCCGCGGTGAGCTCGTCCGTCCGCATGGCGCTCGGCGCGGGACGCCGGCGCATCGTGCGTCAGCTGCTGACGGAGGCGGTCGTGTTGTCGCTCGTGGGCGCCGCGCTCGGCGTGATGCTCGCCCACCTCGCGATCCGCGTCACGCTGCCGCTCGTGCCGCCGTCCGTGCTGCCCCGCCTCGGCGGCATCGCGCATCGACGCGCGGGTCCTGGCGTTCTGCCTCGGCTTGTCGATCGTCTCGACGCTGCTCACCGGCCTCGTCCCGGCGCTGCGCGTCAGCGGGGCCGCCTTCGGCGAGAGTCGCGCGCTGCACGCCGGCGGCACGCGCGCGACGAGCGACCGCCAGGGCGAGCGACTGCGGACGCTGCTGGTGGCCACGCAGATCGCGATGACGCTCGTCCTCCTGATCGGCGCCGGCCTGCTGATTCACAGTTTCGTGCGCCTGACGTCGGTGTCGCCCGGTTTCGAGTCGAGCGGCCGCGACGGGGTCGTCCAGACCGTCCGGGTGACGCTGCCCGAACGCCTCTACGACCAGCCGGAGCGCAGCCAGGCGTTCGCGCGCGGCGTGCTCGACCGCGTCACCTACCTGCCGGGCGTGACGTCCGCGAGCGTGATCAACTCGGCACCGTTCGGGATGATGTTCATCCAGAGCGATTTCGACGTCGAAGGCCAGGCCGAAGCCGACGCTCTTCGCCGGCACGCCGAAGATCGAGACGGACTACTTCGCGACGATGGGGATTCCGCTGCTGGCGGGCCGCGACTTCACCGTCCGGGACACGGCGGACGCGCCGAAGGTGGCGATCGTCAGCGAGCGCATCGTGCGCGAATGCTTTCCCGGTGGTCCGGCCGAGGCGCTCGGCCGACGCGTCCGCGTCGACGAACGCGGCGACTGGCTGACGGTCGTCGGCGTCGTCGCCGACATCCGCCAGCGGGGCCTCGATCAGGACGTGAAGCCGATGATCTACGCGCCGTTTCAGCAGGAGCGCGCCGCGCCCTTCCTGCTGCGGTTCGTGTCGTTCGTCGCCCGCACGGGCACACCCGCCAGCGTGGTCGAAGGGATCCGCGCGGAGATTCGCCGCGCCGCGCCCGACCTGCCGATCGCCGGCACGCTGACGATGGACGAGGCGGTGGCGGCGTCGGTGGCGGCGCCCCGCTTCCGGACGCTGCTGCTGGCGCTGTTCGCCACGACCGCGATGCTGATCGCCAGCTGCGGCCTCTACGGATTGATGGCCTACGCGGTGACGCAGCGCCGCCGCGAGATCGGCGTGCGCATGGCGCTCGGCGCCTCGCGTCGCGACGTGCTCGGCTTGGTGCTCACGCGCGCCCTGCGCGTCGTCGTTGCCGGCCTCGTCGTCGGCCTCGGCGGCGCCGCCGCCGTGACTCGCGTCCTGCAGCGGTTCCTGTTCGGCGTGACGCCGACCGATCCGATCGTCTTCGCGACGGTCACGCTGGTGCTGTTGGCGGTGGGACTGCTGGCGGCGTGGGTGCCGGCGCGCCGGGCCACGCGGATCGATCCGTGGGCGGTGCTACGGGCCGACTAGTGGGCGACTGCCCGACGATGACCACGGCGTTCGCCAATTCCGGGAACGCGGCGAGCCCTGACCGCACGCTGTCGAGCACGCTCCAGTACGGAAAGAAGGCGTCGAGCCGCGTGAGGTCGGCCATGCGCGGCCGAAAGACAGGCACCTTGAAGAGCGGCTCGGGCCGGAAGGTGAAGAGCCGGAAGCAGGCCATCGCCATCGGCCTCAGCGAGGCGCGAGAGAAGGGCGCGAAGGTGCCGCGCCAGGCCTCGGCGGGCGGCCGCTCGCGCAAGCGCGTCGCCAAGAAGCGCTAGCGCGTCGGTCCGGTCCCATCCGTCGAGAACTGACAGACTCGGCACCGAGGACGAGGTAGCATCCCCGACGTAGCCGCCGACCGGGCGCTAGAAGCGTGAAAGGGGATCGCGGGATGACCTCTGCGGTATTGCTCGAGCAGCTCGTCGCATTGCATGAAGAACACGCCGGGGCGCACCGCCAGATGGTCGCCGCTCTCGAGGCGAACGACCTGCTGGGGCTCGTCGACGCGAGCAAGCGCCAGGGGTCGCTGTGCTCGGAACAGGGCGCGCTGCTGGCGGACTACGTCGCCACCGTGGTGACGGCGATGCCGGACATCGACCCGGCCTACCGCCAGCGGGTCGTCGATCTGGCGCGCCAGCTGCGTGAGGAACGCGAGGAACACGAGACCAAGAAGCGGTCGGCCGGCTGATCGTGGAGCCGTCGCGGCCGTTCGGCCGCCGTGCTGGCGGGACGAGGCAGCGAATCGCCGGGCAGATGCCCTGCGACGCGCTATGGCTTCCAGCCGAAGGCGCGCATCATCACGTGGAAGATGTCGGTGTTCGCCATGTAGCCGCGCACGCGATCGGCCCCCGGGCCCTGCGCCGCCACCAGCACCTCTTCGCCGGTGTGGCCGTTGTCCATGCGCAGCGTCGGGATGCGGACGTCACGCCGCTTCTCGGCTTGCGCCTGCGCCTCGGCGGCCTCGAGTCCATCCAGCATCGGCTCGCCGAGGCGGCCGCCGCGCAGCCGCAGGTCGAACGAGTGGTCGGCGGTGAAGATGAGCAGGGTGTCCCGCTTCACCATGCTGGCCGTCGCGGCGACGACCTTGTCCATTTCGAGCATGCGATCGAGGCCATCTCGCATGCGATGGGTGTGGACATCGGCCTCGACCATCAGGAAGTACCCCTTCCGGTTCTTCGAAAGGATGCGCAGCGCGGTCCGGACGGCCGTCTCGAGGTCGAAGGCCGATGACTCGAGCAGCACCATCGCGCGCGACGCATCCGCCGGCACGTCCGCCAACGCCGACAGGATCGGGCGGCCGTACCGGTGCGACAGGGCGTCGAGATCGGTCCCTTCGGCAGCCAGCGCCTTGATGATGGCGGGGCGTCCGCCGCCGATCAACACGTCCACCCCGTCGCCGAACTGCGGCGTGAAGACCTGCGTGAAGATGGCCGCCGTCTGGCCGCGGTCGTTCACGTGCGCGTAGGTCGCTGCGGGTGTCGCGCCGGTGAGCGAGTCGTTCGAGATGACGCCGGTCGACAGACCGTGCTCTTCCGCGTACTCGAGAATCGTCTTCAGCCGCCCGCCGTCCTGCTTGCCGCGAACGGTCGATGCCGACAGCGAGACGACGCCGTTCACGGTCTTGTGGCCGGTGACGATGGCGGTCATACCGGCGGCCGAGTCGGTGACGATGTGAGCCGCGCTGCTGGTATCGGACAGTCCGATGTGCGGCATGCTCTGCACGAACAGCTGCCGTGGCGCCCCGTGGCCATGCAGGCTCGCCGCGGCCAGCGTCGACGTGCCGCCGGCATCGGCGAGAAAGAGGATGACGTTCCTGGCGCGGCTCTGCGCCGACAACGCCGCCGGCAGGAGGACGAGCGCAATCAGAATTCTTTTCATGAGGCGGGTGACGCTGCCGTCACTGCTCCGGCACGGCGCACGACGGGAACGCGGCGAGCACTGTGTTGCCCTTGTAGCCGAGCTCGTCGAGCAGACCGATCCGAGAGGTGTAGTAGCCGTCCGCCGTAAGGTTCTTGAGCAGGCGGAAGAATCCCACCGGCACGTCCGCCGGCGCCAGCGGCGCCACGGCCGGCGCGGCACCGGGCTCCGCACGCTGCCCGGTCTCCGTCGCATCGGTCCTGGGCACGTAGTAAGTGCCGGCCTCGCCGCCGACCCGGTACCTGGCGGTCAGCCCGGCCCGCTGCTGGCGGTCCACTTCATCGCTCAGCGGCTGCAGGATCTGGATCTGCTGCGCCTCGCGCACCTCGAGAAAGCGCTGCGGCGAACAGCTCGCGCGACCGGCCATCGATCCACTCCACGCCGGCCCGCATCAGACCCTGATGCTCCGGGTTCAGCGACACGACCCGATCGACGTACTCCGGCACACCCGCGCCGATGGCCCCGGGCGTGTCCGTCGCGGGGATGATGAGATCGGCCACGCGCGAGATCAGCGCGTATTCGACCGCCCCGAAGAAGATCGGCTGGTAGGCCGCCGCGCGCGGCGCCGCCGGTCTGCGCGTCCTTCACGTGCACGTGCTGGCCGTAGAGCTCGTCGGCCGAGAACGGGAAGGCGCACGTGGCGCCGATCGCCCCGAGGATCTTCAGCGTCTCCCGACGGGTCTCGCTCACAGTTCCCCCTTCTTCAGTCGGTCGGCGATGTGCACGGCGGTCCGCGCCGCCAGCGCCATGATCGTGTGGGTCGGATTCTTCTCCGACGCCGAGGGGAACACGCTCCCGTCGACGACGTAGAGGTTCGGCACGTCGTGCGTCCGGCAGTCGGCGTTCACCACCGCCGATTCGCGGATCGCTGCCCATCCGGCAGCCGCCCAGTTCGTGGTTCGTCGCCGGCTCGGCGGGAACCGACAGGATCTCCGCACCGGCCTGCTCCAGCATCGCCAGGCTCCAGTTCACCATGTCGTCGAACAGCTTGCGCTCGTTCTCCGCCCAGTGGACCTGCCGGCGCGCCCGCGGCAGCCCGAAGGCGTCGAGCTGCGCGTAGTCGAGATCGACGAACGACTGCGCGTTCGGCAGCATCTCGCCGTAGGGCGTGAAGACTGCAGGAAGGCCGGATACGACCGCTTGACCGACGCCTTGTAGGCCGCGCCGAACCCGCCGACCGACCGGGCCCAGCCGACGCCGCGGCGGTTCTGGTAGTTGAACTGCGCGCCGAAGCTGCGCGCGTAGTCGCGCTTCCGCTGTGTGCATGAACGAGGGCAGATAGGCGTGATCGAGGAAGCCCTCGTCGTTCATCGCCCGCGTGCCGGCTGAGCTCCTTCAGGAAGCACTCGATGCCGCCGGTGAAGTGCGGGATGAAGTGCCGGCCGAGGGCGCCGCTCGAGTTCGCCAGGCCGGTCGGGTAGCGGCTCGACGTCGACATCAGCAGCAGCGCCACGCTCTGCACGCAGCCGCAGGCGACGACCACGCATCGGCCGCTGCACCTCGCCATCGCGCTTGTGCACGCGATTGAAGAACCCGACGCCGGTCGCCCGGTTGTCCTTCGAGACCAGCACCTCGCGGACGATCGAGTCGCTGAAGACCGTGACGCGGCCGGTCTTCTCGGCCGGCGCGATGTGCACGTCCGCAGAGTTGTACTTCGCGACCACGTCGCAGCCGGCCATGCAGTTGCCGCAGAAGTGGCAGGCAGGGCGGGTCGGCGTCGGCCGCGACAGCGTGGCCTTGCGCACGTGAATCGACGATCGGCGCCCAGCTTGCGCGCCCCGCGCTGCACGATCAGGTCGCTGCACTTCATCGGGACCGGCGGCAGGAAGATGCCGTCGGGCAGGTCCTCGAGGTGATCGAGATTCCCGCAGACGCCGACCTCGCGCTCGATGGTGTCGTAGTAGGGCGCGAGATCCGCGTAGTCGATGGGCCAGTCCTCGCCGGCCCCGTCGGCCGACCGGCCCTTGAAATCGCGCTGGCTGAACCGCAGCGCCACGGCGTTCCAGAGCATCGTCTTGCCGCCCACGCCGCGGGTGCGCTCGGAATCGAAGCCAGGCTTGCCGGGCCGCATGGTCGGGATGTGCCGGTTCGGGAAGTCGAACGGCATCGCGTGGGTGTTGAAGTCGGTGCGCGTGTTGACGCGGGGCCCGCCTTCCACGATCGCGACCCGCGCGCCGCGCGTGGCCAGGTGCGCGGCGAGCGTGCCGCCGGCCGCGCCGGACCCCACGATCACGACATCGAAGATGGTACGTTGCATGTGGGCTCAGCCCCCGGAGGCGAGGCTCGATCTGGTTGGCATGCTGGTCGAAAACCGGGCTGGTGTCCAGAACTCAGACCGGCGGGCACCCATGAGGCGACGATCAGCAGCCTATTCGGCTCGCAACGCCATCGTCGGGTCGACGCCGGCCGCGCGCCAGGCCGGCCCGCACACTGCGACCACCGCCACCGCCCCGACGAGGGCCGCGACGCCCGCGACGGTCGCGCCGTCGAGCGGCGTGACGCCGTAGAGGAGGCCTCGGAGCGCCTGCGCCATCGTGGCGGCGCCGGCCAATCCGAGCACCGCCCCGACGGCGGCGAGCAGGACGCCCTCTCGGACAACCATCCCCAGGATGCCGCTGCGCGACGCGCCCAGCGCCAGCCGGACCCCGAACTCGCGGGTCCGCTGCGATGTGAGGTAGGCCAGCGTACCGTTCAGACCGATGCCGGCCAGCGCCAGCGAGGCCACGGCGAACCCGGTCAGCACCAGCATCAGAAATCGTGAGTCGTCGATTGACGCCTCGACGACGTCGTCCATCGAGCGGACATGGAACACGGGCCGGCCCGGCCCGAGGGTCTCGACGGCTCGCTTGATGCCAGGCCCGACAACCGACACCGGCACCCGCGTCATGACCACGAGGGTCTGTTCGATCTCGTAGACGTGCGACGGCACGTACAGCGTCGGGGTGTCGGCATCGCGGATGGTGCGCGCCCGTATCGCCCCGGCCACGCCAACCACCTCGAGCGGCGCCTTCGATTCGCCCAGCGACAGGCTGCGGCCAACGGCGTCTCCCTGCCACAGCCGCACGGCCAGCCGCTCGTCGACGACCGCGACACGGCGGCGGTGACGGATGTCGTCGTCCGAGATGTCTCGGCCGGCACGCAGCGGTATGCCCATCACCCCGAAGTAGCCGGGCATCACGCTCTGCTGCATGCCGATCGACGGCGTGGGATGGCGATCGTCGCTACGCCAGACTCGCTGCGTAGCCTGGATCGGCGCCAGCGGCAGCGGTCCGCCGACGGCGGCACCATCGACGCCCGGCAGCTCGCGGACGCGCGCGACCGCGTCCTGATAGAACGCCGACCGGCGCTCGACCGTGGCGTAGGTGTTGAGGTCGAGCGGGATCCTGGCCGTCACGACGTGGGCGGGCTGGAAACCGATCGGCGCGTCGAGCAGGTTGACGAAGGTCCGCAGCATCAGACCGGCGCCGACCAGCGGGACGATCGACAGCGCGACCTCGGCGAGCACGAGGCCGCGATGCAGACGACGGCTGCGGAGCATGAGGGCTCCGGCGCGACTCGAATGCAACGGCTGGTCGCCGGTGCCACGGGTGAAGGCGACTGCCGGGATCAGGCCGAAGAGCAGACCGGCGATCAGCGTGAGGCCAGCGGTCCACAGCACCACGATGCCGTCGACGACGATCTCCGACTGGCGCGGCAGGTGCACGGGCCGGAGCCACCCCACGAGCCCGACGGCGAGACGTGCCAGCAGCAGGCCGCCGGCGCCACCGAGGATCGCGGCCACGCCGTTCTCGGCCAGCAGCTGTCGAATCAGACGACGTCGCGTCGCGCCGAGGGCCCGGCGCACCGCGAGCTCGTGCTCACGGGTCTTGGCCCGCGCCAGCAGCAGGTTCGCGACGTTGACGCAGGCGATGAGCAGCACGAACCCGACCGCCGCCGCCAGCGTCAGGAGCGCCGGCTTGACGTCGCGCGCCACCGCCTCGGCCAGCGGCCGCACCGTGACCCGCAGGCCGTGCGGGTACGCTGACGGATGGCGCGCCGCGAACCGCGCGGCCAGCCCGTCGACCTCCGCCTGTGTGCCGGCGACTGTCGTCCCCGGAGGAAGGCGTCCGACGAGCGGCACCCCGCGGTAGAGCAGCGTCGGCTCGTAGGTCCGCGGCATCCACACGTCGACGCGCTCATCGAGGCGCAGGGCGTCGGGCAGCACGGCGCGGAAGTCCTGGCGGAGGACGCCGACCACGCGGGCGTCGAAGTTGTTGACGGTCAGCCGCCGGCCGATCACACCGGGATCGCCGCCGAACAGCCGCTGCCACAGGTCGTGGCTGATCACGACCCCCTTGATGACGTAGTTGCGCGCATCCTGCCGTGGAGTCGAGCGATCGCCCTAGCGCCATCGGCGTGGCGCCCAACAGCGGCAGCAGGTTGTCCGTGACCCGTGCGCCGGCGACGTGCTCCATCGTCTCGTCGATCGCCAGGCTCGCGTCGCGGCTTTGCAGCTGCGCGAGGTTCATGCTCGAGCGGCTTTCCGCTTGCACATCGAAGACCGCGCCCGATGACGAGTAGGCGCTCGGCAGGGCCCCGGTGTCGGCCTCGACGACCACCAGGCGATCGGCGTCGGGGTATGGAAGCGCTCGCCAGAGTACGGCGTGCACCACGCTGAAGATCGCGGCGTTCAACCCGATGCCGAGCGTCAGGGTCAGGATCACCACACCCGCGTAGCCGGGCGACCGCCACAGCGCCCGCGCGCCCGAGCGGACGTCGCGCAGCACGCCTTCGATCGCCGATCCGGCGCGCTCGTCGCGCACCCGTTCCTTGACCTGCTCGACGCCTTCCATCTCGAGGCGTGCTGCGCGCCCCGCGGCGTCAGGGGCCAGGCCACGTCTCTCGTGGGCCGCGGCCCGTTCCTCCAGATAGCTGCGCAGCTCGTCGTCGAGATCGTGCTCCGCCTGCGGGCGCCGCCGACGCAGGGCCCGGAGCCTCGCCATCATGATGCGCAGGCGTGACATGGCTACGACGCCGGGTCCAACACCAGGCCCATCGCCGTCACCACCCTCTGCCACGCAGCCTTCTGGGCCGAGAGATGCTTGCGACCGGCGCGCGTCAGCCGGTAGGACTTGATGCGGCGGCTGTTCGGCAGGCTGTCCCACTCGCCCTCGATCCAGCCGTCGCGCTCGAGCCGATGCAGAGCCGGAAACAGCGATCCCGCCTTGATCTGGAACGCCCCGCGCGTCGTCTGAAGGATGCGCTCGGCGATGGCGGCACCGTGCAGCGGTTGCAGCTCGAGGGTGCGGAGGACCAGCAGATCGAGGGTGCCCTTGACGAGCGACGCGACCGGGTCAGGCATGACTAGGAGTCCTTTATAGACGTTCTATATCACACCTTCCAGCATTCAGACGTGAATGGTGCCGCGCAGGACGATCACGCCGCTGCCGGAGAGCTCCGGATCGGGCGTCAGCTGCACGGTGAGCAGACTGCGGCGGCCCATCCGCACGCCCTGCTCGACCACGAGGCGATTGCCGGGCAGCAGGCCGCTGGCGGCGAGGTAGCCGGCGAGCGGCCCGGCCGCCGTTCCCGTGGCGGCGTCTTCCCACAAGCCTACGGTCGGATTGAAGAAGCGGGCGTAGGCGGCCGCCGTGCCGGCCTCGTGCGCGTAGACGTAACAGCCCTCCGCCCCGGCTCCGGACAGCACCCGTAGCAGCGTCGGCGCTGCCGCCTCGGCGCGGTCGACGACCTCGCGTCCGGCGACGCGGACCATCAGGTGCGCGCCCCCCGTGTCGGCGACGCGAGGCGGCGGCTTGGTCAGCACCTCCGACACGTCGAGGCCCAGCGCGTCCGCCAGGGCTGGCACGTCCGGGCCATGCGGCGAGACGCGGAGGGGCGACTGCCGCATCCGCCCGATGACCCGCCCGTCGATCCGCTCCAGCGTGATCGGCAAGACGTCGGGACCGATCTCCTGCCGGAAGGTGGTGGGCCGGTCGAGCGACCCGAGCTGTCCCGTCAGGGCGAGCCACAACCAGGCGCCAAGGGCGTTGTGGCCGGCTCCGACGACCTCGAAGCCGGCCGCGGTGAACGAACGGAGCCGACGATCGCCTCGCGTGCCCGGCTGGATGAAGGTGGTCTCGGCCTGGTTGAACTCGCGGGCGACGAGCCGCAGGTCGGCGTCCGCCAGCGTCTCACCGCCCTCGACCACCGCGAGTGGGTTGCCGCTCAGCGGCACGTCCGCGAACACGTCCACGATCCCGACTGCCAGTTCCGCCATACCCCTTCTTTACCAGAAGTCCAGCGTGCTTGCGGCTCCGCGCGCATTCCCTTACGCTGCCCGATCGGAGACGTTGGCCGTGCCGCACAGTCCCGCTCGGACGTTGCTCGACCGTATCCGTGAGCTCGGCTGGGAGCTGACGCGCGCGATCCGCACGGCCCTGAAGCGGCCGACGTTCAGCCTCGTCGCGATTGCGACCCTCGGGATCGGTATTGGCGCTTCCACCGCGACGTTCAGCATCGCCGATGCCGTGCTCATGCGCTCGCTGCCCGTGCAGCGAGCAGCAGACGCTGACGGTGCTCTGGGGCGTCGATCGAGCCGCCGGCGCGGGCACGGGTGCCAGTCCCGTACCCGGCGTTCAAGGGATTCGCCGACGGCTCGCCGCGGACGCTGTCCGCCGTCGCCGCCGTCGACTATCACGGCGCGGCCGCGATTCCCGTGCGCGACGGAGCGGACGGCGTCAACCTGAAGGTCGCGCTGGTCACGGGAAATCTGTTCAGCGTGCTCGGCGTCACGCCCCTGCTTGGCCGCAACATCCAGGCGCAGGACGACAGCATCGCCGCGGCGCCGGTGGTCGCGATCAGCTACGAGCTCTGGCAGCGTCGCTATGGGAGGGATCCGTCGGTGCTGGGCCGCGTGCTCACGGTTCGAGGGCAGCGCGGCACGATCGTCGCGGTGATGCCGCGCGGCTTTGCCGTTCCCGACAAGACGGACGTGTGGGCGACGGCGCGTCCGTTCCGCCCCGTCGCGGAGACCGGCCCGGCAGACTTCTTCGTGTACCTGGTCGGACGGCTCGCGCCTGGCGCCACGGTCGAACAGTCCGCGACCGAGCTCACGAACTATCTCCGCAGCAACGACGCGCTGCTGCCCAACTTCTTGAGCGGCATGACCGCGTCGGCCAAGGCCCTCGACGACGACCTGCTCGGCGAGGTGCGTCCCGTCATTCGCCTGCTGCTGGTGGCGAGCGCGCTCGTGATGCTCGTCGCGATCGTCAACGTCGGCGCCCTGTTCCTCGCGCTGGGGCTCACCAAACGGCAGGAGCTGGCCGTGCGGGTATCGCTGGGAGCGACGCCGTGGCGCCTGCTGCTCCTGGCGTTGAGCGACGCGTCGATCGTCGCGACCGCGGGTGCGCTCCTTGGCGTCGCCATCGCCTATGGCGTGGTGAGACTGGTGGTGGCATTCGCGTCCACGCAACTGCCGCGTGCGGACGCGATCGAGGTGAACGGCGTCACGCTGGCCTTCGCCGTCGCGCTCGCCGTCGTCGCCACCGCGTCGTTCGCCATCGCCTGCGTGTACGGCCAGCAGCGTGCCGAGCCGTCGCGCGCGCTTCAGGCGGCGACTCGCGGCGGCACGGGCACCCGGACGGCGCGGCGCACGCAGCGCGCCATGGTGGTGGCCCAGGTCACGCTGGCCGTCACCGTGATCCTTGGCGCCGGGCTCGTGGCACGGAGCCAGTTGAATCTCGAGACGTTGGATCTCGGTCTCGCTGGCGACCGCATCCTGATGATCGAGGTCGTGCCTCCGCAGCAGGACGACTACGGCACACCGAAGGTCTTCAACGCCGGCGTGGACCGGATCATCGAGACGGTCGCGGCACTCCCCGGCGTGCAGGGCGTGGCGCCGCTCCTCAGCCCGCCGTTTGGCGGCATGTCCGGCTGGGATACGCGGTACCTGTTCGACGGACAGGCGCCGGAGGAGGAGGCGCGCCAGCCGCTGCTCAATCTCGAGATCGCGTCACCCGCCTTCTTCCGGACGCTCGGCATCGAGATCGTCCGGGGCCGCGCGTTCACCACCGAGGACGGCGCCCACGGGACGTCCGGTCGTGATCCTGAGTGAATCCGCGGCACGACTCGCGTGGCCCAACAGGGACGCGGTCGGCGAGCGGATCAAGATCGCCGGAACCTGGACCACCGTGGTCGGTGTGGCGGCCGATACGCGCTACCGCGAGCTGACGGTCCTTCGGCCAACGGCCTACCGGCCGCGCGATCAGTTCGAGGCCGCACCGCCGTACCTCGCCGTCCGCACGGCCGGCGATCCGGTCGGTCTCGCGCCCGCGATTCGCCGCGCCGGCGAGGCCATCTGGCCGGGCGCGACGTTCACGTCCCTGCGGCGGCTCGACGGCTACTCGGCGGAGCCGCTGGCGCGCTCACGCGTGACCGCCGCGCTGTTCGTCGCGTTTGCCGCCGTCTGCCTGCTGCTGTCGACGATCGGACTGTACGGTGTCGTCACGTCCCACGTGGTGGAGCGCACCCGCGACGTCGGCATCCGGATGGCGCTCGGCGCGTCCAGCCGGCGTCGTGCTGCGAGCCGTCCTGCTCGAAGGCGCGATGATGACTCTCGTCGGCGTGATTGTCGGCACGGCCATCGCCGCGCTCCTCAGCGGCTGGCTCGAGACCATCCTGTACGGCGTCAGCCGTCACGACCCGGCCACCATCGCGGGCGTCGCGCTGCTCGTGTGCCTCGTGACCGGTGTCGCCACCTATGTACCTGCCAGACGCGCCGCCGGCGTCGAGCCGATGGAGGCTCTTCGCGAGCGGTGAGGGGCACGTTGCTGGCACGTCACCGCAGCACGGCCGTGTTCGTCCGCCCGTCGATCACCGTGACCTTGTCGCTGAGCCGGTTGGCGACGTAAATCACGTTGGTCGCCTGGTTCACGGCCACGGCCCAGGGCCCTTTGTCCGTGGGCACCGTGGCAGTGACGGTATTCGTGCGGCCGTCGATCACGGACACGCTGTTGGCGTGCGTGTTGACGACGTACACCCTGTTCGTCCTGGTGTTGATCGCGATCTGCTGCGGCCATAGGCCGACGCTCACCGTGGCGACCGCCCGCAGCGACGCACCGTCGATGACCGTCACGTCGCTGCTGCCGTAGTTCACGACGTAGATGCGGTTGGTGACCGCGTTGACCGCAGCCGCGATGGGCACGCTGCCGGTTCCGACCATCGAGACGACGTTCGTCCGGGTGTCGATGACCGTGACCGCGTCGTCGTTCGGCGTCGGTAGATAGAGGCGCGCGTTCCTCTCGTCGAGGGCCGACTCCCACTGATGCACGCCCGGCACCTCGATCCGGGAACGCGCGTGGGTGGCGCCATCCACGACGGTGAGGAAGGTGTCCTGGTAGCCGACGAAGTAGATCCGGTTCGCCGTGACGTCGATCGAGAGGGCGTGGCCTTCCGTGCCGGCATGGATGGTCGTCGCGGCCTTCGTCGCGAGATCGATCACGAAGGGATCCGTGCCGGTGCTGGCCGACACGTAGAGCGTGTTGGTGACGGGATTGAGCGCCGTCAGGCTGCCCCGCTCGGCGGTGAGGGTGTCGATGACCGCGTCGGTGTCCGGATCGATGACCGAGATGGTCCCCGGCCCGCGGTTCATGGCGTAAATCCGGCCGCTGCGCGGATCGAGGGTGAGGTCCTTGACGTTGGCGCCGGTCTTCAGCGTGACGACCGGCCCCGAGGCGCCGCTGACGATCTTGACCACGCCCAGGTCGGGGAACGCCGCGTAGGCCTTGCCGTTGCGCGCGTTGACGACCACGCCTTTGGGGCCGTCGGTGACGCCGACCTCGGCACCGACCGACACCACGAGGCCGAGGAGGGCGATGAGCGAAATGACCGGGCGGCGCGCGGTAGCATGTGGCACTGGTATGCGACGCATCTTAGTGGTTCTCGGCTGGATTGCGGCGACGCTGCTCGGCCCGCCCTCCCTCACCGCGCAGCCGTCCGCACCAGCACGTCCGAAGGTGCTGGCCTTCTTCACGCCCGGCGGCGAGTTGGACCACGTCCTGTTCGCGCAGCAGGCGATGCGTGCGTTCGCGGCCGCCGAAGCGGACGGCTACGCCTTCGCCGCGACCAGCGATTGGGACGCGCTGAACGAGGCGAACCTGCGGGACGTGCGGGTCGTCATCTGGCTGAACGACATGCCACGCACGGCGGCGCAGCGGCTGGCGTTCGAGCGCTACATGGAGGGCGGAGGCGGCTGGCTCGGCTTCCACGTATCCGGGTTCGGCAGCAATGCCTGGCCGTGGTTCACCGCGTTCATGGGCGGCGGCAGGTTCAGCGCCAGCAACTGGCCCGCCCTGCCGGCCCGGGTGAACGCCGACGACCCGACGCACCCGATCCTGAAGGACGTGCCGGCGACGTTCGTCGCGCCGATCAACGAATGGTATGCGTGGACGCCGAGCCCGCGCGCCAACCCGGACGTCAAGGTCCTGCTGACGCTGGACGGGTCGAACTTTCCGCTCGGCGTCAAGAACACCCTCAACGGCGGCGACATTCCCGTCGCATGGATCCACACGCGCTACCGGATGGTCTACGTCAACTACGGTCACGGCGACCGCATCTACTCGACGCCGCAGCTGCCGACGATGACCGGCAACAGCCTGCGGTGGCTGCTGTCGCCGTCGGCGGGGGCCAGCGCCAGGACGGGCGGCTAGGGCCTGTCAGCCCGCCAGCGCCTTCATGATGGCGTGGGCGGCGGCGGCGACCTGCGCTTTGCCGATCCCGAAGCGCTTCGGCGGAAAACGCGTCGTCGGGGCGGAGATGCCGACCGAGGCCACGATTCGTCCGTCCGCGTCGCGGATGGGGGCGGCGACGCAGCGCACCTCGTCGAGGAACTCCCGGTCGTCGATCGCCGTGCCCTCGGCTCGCACCTTCGCGCAGGCGGCCGCGATCCGATCCAGCGAGACGAGCGTTCGACGGGCCGTGGGCTGGAGGGCTACGCCGGCGAGAATCGCTCGAATCTGCGTCGGATCCGAGTCGGCGAGGAGCGCCTTCCCGTGGGCGGTGTTGTAGAGGCCGACGTACTCGCCGGCCAGCCCTGCGACCATCACCACGCGCCCCTGCGCCACGGCGTTGTCGACGAGGAGCGCCTGGCTCCCTTCCCGGACGGCCAGGTGCGCCGTCTCACCGGCCGCCTCGGCGAGCCCGCGGACGTGCTCGTGGCACACCGCAATCAGCCGGCTGCGGCCGCACTGGTTGGCCAGGCGCCACGCCGATGGCCCGAGCACGAAGGCGTTGGTGCGTTCGGCGTCGGCGAGGAACCGCCGCTGGCGGAGCGTGTTCGCCAGCCGGAACGCGTTGCTGCGGTCGATGCCGAGCAGCGCCGTCAGGGCCTTCAGCGGCACCGGCTGCGACGACTGACCGACGGCCTCGAGGATCGACAGCCCCCGGTCGAGACTCTGCACGGTCGGAGTGGCGCGCGATCTTCTGTTCATGGAGGAACGACCAGCGGGGCTCGCCGGCAGCATAGCGAAATGGTCGCCCGCTTGCCAGCGCGTCGTGGCGTGCGACGCCATGCGGACCGCGACAGCCGCCGCGGCGACGCCGCGAAATGGTGAAAAACACCCGATCGGGAACGTGCACGGTCGCTGTGTGCGTATAGTAAGATGCGCGCCGTGCGCGGGCCGTGCGCGGGCCGGCGCGCCGGCGCGGCCGTGCGCGAGCCGTCGAGCCGCGGCCCCGCGGCCGCCGACAGCGACGAGCGCGGCCGACAAGGAGCATCCGTGACGCGACTGTGCCTCGTGACCCTGGGCGCCTGGATCGGCCTCAGCGGCCTGGCCTTGGCTCAGCCTCCCGCCGACTGCCGGCCGAATGCGCTGAACATCCCCGGCGCCCCGTATCCGTGTCTCTTCCCCGACAACCGCGTCATGTTCCGCATCGCCGCGCCCGACGCGCAGACGGTGCGCGTCCGCGTCGGCAAGGGGTTCGACATGACGAAGGAGGCCGACGGCCTGTGGTACGCCACGACGACGCCACAGGTGATCGGCTTCCACTACTACACCGTCCAGATCGACGGCGCGGTCGTCGCCGACCCGTCCACGCGGACGTTCTTCGGCGGTGGCTGGTGGAACAGTGCCATCGAGGTCGCCGACCCGGATGGCGACTACTTCGCCCTGCAGGACGTGCCGCACGGCGACGTGCGCCAGCGGTGGTACCGCTCGTCGGTGACCGGCACCTGGCGCCGAGCCTACGTCTACACCCCACCCGGCTACGACACCGCCGCGAAGACGCGCTATCCCGTCCTCTACCTGATGCACGGGTGGGGCGAGAACGAGCAGGGCTGGCACGTCCAGGGGCACGTCGACGTGATCATGGACAACCTGATCGCCGCCGGGAAGGCGCGGCCGGCGATCATCGTCATGGAGAACCTCAACGCGGTGAAGCCGGGCGAGAGCGCCGCCCTCTACTTCGCGCGCGGCGTGCTCACGCAGGCGGTGCCGGAGCCGCCACCGGCGGCGGGCGCCCCGCCGGCGCCACGACGCCCGCTCGGGCCGATGGGCAGCGCCGTCTTCAGCGACCTGATGCTGAACGACCTGATCCCGATGATCGAGCGTACCTTCCGGGTGGCGCCGGGCCGGGAGAACCGGGCCATGGCCGGGCTCTCGATGGGCGGCTTCCAGACGTTCACGACGACCCTCGCCAACCTGGACCGATTCGCCTACATCGGTGGCTTCAGCGGCAGCACCGGCGGCCGTGGCGGCTTCGATCCGAAGACGTCGAACGGCGCCGTCTTCGCCGATGCCGCGGCCTTCAACAAGAAGGTCAAGGTGCTCTTCCTGGGCATCGGCTCGGAGGAGGGGCCGGGCACGAAGACGTTCAGCGATCAGCTCACGCAGGCCGGCATTCACAACGTCTTCTTCGAGTCGCCCGGCACGGCGCACGAGTGGCTGACGTGGCGGCGCTGTTTCAAGGCCTTCGCCCCGCTGCTGTTCCGCTGATCGGCGAGCGTCATGAACCGTGTCCTCGATCCACGGGCCGCGCGCGGCGGCGGCCGCGCGCCCGATTCGGACGCCGCCGCGGTGTCCGTGCTTCGCTGGCCGGCCGGCGGCTCCGCGAGCGAGGCCTTCGAGATGTTCAGCGCCCGGCAGGCAGGCGCGTGCGCCTTCCGGGATGGGCAGTCTCCCGAGGGCCGGGAGAACGTCCTGCTGGTCAGCGCCTCGAGGAGTGCGGCACCCGACACACCGGCCGTCCACTTGTCGTTCGTCAATACCAGCCCGTCGCAGGCCGTGAAGCTGTCGCTCAAACTGGCCGGTCCCCCTCCGACGTCTCTGGCGGGCACGGTCCTGACGGTGCCGGCCACGGACGCGGGCGAGGGCTTCGAGGCCTTCCGCGGGCCCCGGCCGACCGTATTCCGCGGCGCCGTGTTGACTGGAAAGGCTGTCGCGATTACGGTGCCCGCCAGGTCGGTCGTGGTGCTCACGCTTCGATAGCCGGCTCGGTGCCCGCCAGCCACACGTGCGCCCGTTGACTCGAGCGCGACGCCAACGCCCAGGAGACCTCTCCATGCCGTGGAGTTCCACTCGCATCGTCGTCGCCCTGCTCGGCCTGTCGCTCGTCGGCGGCACGGCCAGCGGACAGGACGCCGCCTCGTCGCCGATCGCCGTGACCGTGGACGCGTCGCAGAAGGGGCCGACGATCAACCGTCACCTCTTCGGCCAGTTCGCCGAGCACCTCGGCAAGGGCATCTACGAAGGCGTCTGGGTCGGCCGCGACTCCCCCATCCCCAATACCCGCGGCATCCGCAACGACGTCGTCGCGGCGCTCAAGGCCCTGAAGGTGCCGAACGTCCGGTGGCCGGGCGGCTGCTTCGCCGACGAGTATCACTGGCGCAAGGGGATCGGACCGGCCGGCTCACGCCCGGTGACGCTCAACCCGAACTGGGGTGGCGTGACCGAGCCGAACACGTTCGGGACGCACGAGTTCCTGGACTTCGCCGATCAGGTCGGCGCCGAGGCCTACCTGTCGATCAACCTCGGCTCCGGCACGCCGCAGGAGGCCGCCGAGTGGCTCGAGTACCTGACGGCGCCGACGACGACCGCCCTCGGCACGGAGCGCGCGGCCAATGGCCATCCGGCGCCGTACCGGATCGCGTTCCTCGGCATCGGCAACGAGAACTGGGATTGCGGCGGCAACATGTCGCCGGACTACTACCTCAGTCAGCTCCGCATCTACAGTCGGTTCGTCCGCAACTTCAACCCCGCCCAGCAGAACGCTGCCAACCGGATGCGGAAGATCGCGGTCGGGCCGGGCGGTGGCGAGCCGCGCTTCGCGCTGTGGACCGACACGATCATGAAGTCGTGGAAGGGCCGCCAGTGGAGCTGGGATCACATGGACGGCCTGTCGCTGCACAACTACACGGTGGTGCGCTTTCCGGCGGCCTACACGTCCGTCGGCTTCGGCGAGCAGGAGTACGCGGAGATCCTGCAGGACACGCTGAAGACGGGCGGCCTCATCACGCAGCACGCCGCCATCATGGACACCTACGACCCCGGCAAGACGCGTCGCGCTCGCCGTCGATGAATGGGGCGCCTGGTACGCGCAGCTCCCGGGAACGACGCCGGGCTTCCTGACACAGCAGAACAGCGTGCGCGACGCGATCATCGCCGCGCTCAACATCAACATCTTCGCGCGCCACGCCGACCGCGTCCGGATGGCCAACATCGCGCAGATGGTCAATGTGCTGCAGGCGATGATCCTGACGGACGGGCCGCGCATGGTGCTGACGCCGACGTATCACGTCTTCAAGATGTACGTGCCGTTCCAGGACGCCACGTTCGTGCCGCTGACCATGGACGCCGGCCGCTACGCGCACGGCGCCATCTCGCTGCCGCGCGTGGACGCCCTGGCGGCGAGGGACGCGGCCGGCACCGTGTGGCTGTCGTTCACCAACGTCGATCCCAACCGGCCGGCCGACATCGCGGCCACGCTGTCGGGCGTCACGCCGCGGTCCGCGTCGGGCGAGACGCTGACGGCGCCGGCGATCGACAGCGTCAACACCTTCGACGCGCCGAACGCCGTGACGCCCAAGCCGGCCGCGGTCACGCTGACCGGCAACCGCATCACGCTGACGCTGGCGCCGAAGTCGGTGACCGTGATCGCGGTGCGGTCCGCCGCACCGGAGGCGCGATGACGCGTTGGATCGCCGCCGTCGCGATGCTGCTCGCCGTGCCGCCGGTGCTCGCGCTCGACGGCGAACCCGGCCTGCACGATCCGTCGACCATCATCCGGGCGGGGAGAAGTATTACGTCTACGGGACCGGCAACGGCCTGCCGGCCTACGTGTCGGACGACGGCTGGACCTGGCGCCGGGCCGGCTCCGTGATGCAGGCCGTTCCCGGCGGCAAGCCCGGACCGGCGGTGATCGCCAAGGGCGGCAACAACAGCTGGGCGCCGGACATCATCCGCAGCGGCGACCGCTACTTCCTCTACTACTCGGCGCCTGGAACGCAACCCAAGGCCGCGATCGGCCTGCTGGTCGGCAAGACCCTGGATCCCGCCTCGCCGGACTACGCCTGGCAGGACGCCGGACCGGTCGTGTGGTCGGACGGTGTCGAAGACAGCAACGCCATCGACCCCGGGGTGTTCCGGGATCCCGCCGACGGGTCGCTGTGGCTCACCTACGGATCGTACTTCGGCTACATCCGCCTCGTGCAGCTCGACCCCAGGACCGGACTGCGGCTGCATCCCGGCAAGAAGCCGATGGACGTCGCCATCAATTCCGAAGCGTCGATCATGACGTCCCATGACGGCTGGTACTACCTGCTGGTCACGCACGGGTCCTGCTGCGCCGGTGCCAACTCCAGCTACAACATCCGCATGGGCCGGTCGCGCAAGGTGACCGGCCCGTTCCTCGACAACATGGGCATCGACATGCTCCAGGGCGGCGGCAAGCTGTTCGCGGGGTCCAGCGGACGCCATATCGGCCCTGGGCACTTCGGCCGGCTCGACCTCGGCGACGGCGTCGAAAAGGTCTCCCTCCACTACGAAGCCGATCTGGATCGGGGCGGGATCAGCGTGCTGGACATCCGCCCGCTGCTCTGGCGCGACGGCTGGCCGGTCGCCGGCAGCAATGTCGTCAGCGGGACCTACCAGATCGAGTCGGCACGGACGGGCACGGCCCTGGAGATGGCGGTGCAGGGCGTCCCGGTGGGCGGCCCACGGCCGCGCGGCCCCGGCGGCCCAGGCCGTGGCAACGGCCCACCGCCGCCGCCCATCCCGACGCAGGATCCGGCGCAGGTGAGCCAAGCGTGGCCGGCCGGGCCACTGTCGGTTCGGATGGCTCCCTACATGGTGCAGGCGCAGCAGAAGTGGGCGGTCACGGCGGTCACCGGTCATGGCGGCTATCCCGGTTCGCCGTACTTCAAGATCACCATTGCCGGAACCGAGCGGGCGCTGGCGGCCACGGCGGATGCCGAGCTGACGGTCGTGCCCGCGTTCACCGACGCGCCGGAACAGCTCTGGCGGATCGATCAGCTCACCGACGGCACCTACCGGCTGATGCCGAAAGCCGTGCCCGGCAGCTCGGCGCCGCGCGCGCTGTCGGCCATCGGCAGCAGCACGGCGACGCTGGCCACCTTCAGTGGCAGCAGCGATCGGCAGCGCTGGCTGCTCACGCCACCGTGAACCCGCAGACGCCGGATCCCAGCCGATGACCTCTACTCTTCTTGCCTCCGCGGCAGCGCTCGGCGCGCTGCTGGTCTGCGCTCGTCCTCCCCTCGCGGGCCAGTCCGCGGACGGCCCGCGGCCACCGGCGCCGACGCTCGCACGTCCGACGTCCGCGCCGAAGGCGCCCGACGGGGCCGGGTTCATCCAGCGCTGGCTGCTGCTCGAGCCGATGCGCGTACCTCCCCAGCTGACCGAGAGCGCGGTTCGGGCGGCGGTGGCCAAGGTCGCCGTCGCCGACGGGCTCGCCGCGCTGCCCCGCGCCGACGACACGGTGGCCGCCGACGGCGGACCCTTGGCATGGCACGCCGTCGATACCCGCGGCTACAACGTCAACCTGTTCCACTTCGCCTACGCGCTGAACAAGCCGACGTCGAACGTGCTGTTCCAGGTGGCGACGGCGATCGACGTCCCGGCCGAGGCCGCGGGACTGCGCCTGGCGATCGGCTCGAATGCCGCGTCCATCTGGTGGCTGAACGGCGAGGAGGTCATCTCTCTGTTCAACGATCGCCAGACCGTGATCGATGACGGCATCTCGAAGCGCGTCACGCTTCGCCCAGGCATCAACGTCATCCGCGCGGCCATCGTCAACGCCGGCGGCGCGACCGACTTCTGCGCCCGGATCATCGACGAGGCCGGGCAGCCGGTGAAGCGGTTCACCGTTCGCCTCGACACCGGAGCGCCGTCGCGATGACGGCCACGGCCTGAGATCTGTGCCGCTATTCGCGGCGCGGCCTGCGAACGAATTCGATCGTCCCTGTGTCGCCGTCGATGGTGCCTATGAGGTGCTCGATCGCTTCGGCGGCCGCACCTACGGGCGGCGCGGCGACCCTGCTGGGCATCAACCCCGCCACCCTGGCTCGCGCCTCCGCGCATTCAGGATCGAGGTTGGACGCGGGCGCTGACGTCCGTCGCGCGCGCGCGCCCCAGCGCCTTGCCCAGCTCGCGCAGCCACAGCACCGAGCTCGCGACGGCCGCGCAGATCGCCCAGTCCCAGGCGCTCAAGGCCATCGTGCCGAAGGCCTGCTGCAGCCACGGGAGGTGGACCACGGCCACCTGCAGGACGAGCGAGCCGGCCACGGCGGTCCACAGCCACCGGTTGGTGAACAGACGCGGGAAGGCGCTCCGCGTGTCCGACCGCGCGTTGAAGACGTTGAAGATCTGGAACAGCATCAGCGTCGTGAACGCCCGCGTCTGGGCGTAGCGCAGGTCGCCGTGTCCCTGGACGAAGCCGCCCGGCATCGAGGCGTCGAGCACGAAAAGCGTGCCGGCCGCCATGATGACGGCGACGAAGGCGATGCCGCGCCACATCGCCGGAGTGATCACGCGTTCCCCGACGGGTCGCGGCGGCCGCATCATCAGGGCCTCTTCGGCGCGATCGACGCCGAGCGCAAGCGCCGGCGGACCATCGGTCACCAGGTTGATCCACAGGATCTGCGTGGCCAGCAGCGGCAGCACGACCGCTCCGCCGCCGGCCTCCAGGCCCATCGGCCCGGCGAGCAGCACACCGACGAACATCGTCAGCACCTCCCCGACGTTCGACGACAGGAGGTAGCGCAGGAACTTGCGGATGCTGTCGAAGACGGCGCGCCCCTCCTCGACGGCGGCGACGATGGTGGCGAAGTTGTCGTCGGCCAGCACCATGTCGGCGGCCTCCTTCGCGACATCGGTGCCGGCGATGCCCATGGCCACGCCGATGTCCGCCTTCTTCAAGGCCGGCGCGTCGTTCACGCCATCGCCCGTCATCGCCACCACCGCCCCGGCCTTCTGCAGGGCCTCGACGATGCGCAGCTTGTGCTCGGGGTTCACCCTGGCGAAGACCGACACCCGGGCCACCGTCGCCGCCAGCGCGTCCGGCGCGACAGCGTCCAGTTCGGTGCCGGTGATGACGTTCCCGTCGGTGCTGATCCCCAGCTCACGGGCAATGACGGCGGCGGTGCGGGGATGATCGCCGGTGATCATGACCGGACGGATGCCGGCCCGCCTCGCCAATGCGACCGCATCCCTGGCCTCAGCGCGGGGCGGATCGATGAGGCCGATCAGGCCGACGAAAACCAGCTCCTCCTCGAGCCGTCCGTCCGTGTGCGCCAGCTGTCCGGTCACGGCCCCGGCCGCCAGCCGTCGCGTGGCGACGCCCAACGTGCGCAGCGCCTCCTCCGCCAGCGCCTCGTTCGCCTGGAGCAGGGCGGCGCGGCGTTCCGGCGTCAGCGCACGCTGCCCCTCGCCCACGACTTCATGGGCGCACCGCGACAGCAGGATGTCGGGAGCCCCCTTGACGAACAGCACGGGCCGGTCCGGCTCGCGCGCATCGCGATGCAGCGTGCTCATCAACTTGCGCTCCGAGGAGAACGGGATCTCGCCGACGCGGTAGTAGCGCTCGTCGAGCGCGTCGGCCTGCAGCCCGCATGTGCGCGCCGCCACGATCAGCGCGACTTCCGTCGGGTCGCCGTGCACGATCCGGCGGCCGTCCGCCTCGAGCACCGCGGCATTGTTGGCACGGTCGGCAGCCACGAGCGCCTGCTCCAGCTCGATCCACGGCGCTCCGTCGAGCGGTCGTCCGCGCTCGTCCGGCACCATGCCGTGGAGCGTGTAGCCGATGCCCTCGAACCCCGCCCGCCCGCTCGCGGTGACGATCGTCCGCACCGTCATCTCGTTCTTCGTCAGCGTGCCGGTCTTGTCCGACGCGATGACGGTGGCCGAGCCGAGCGTTTCGACCGCCGCCAGGCGCCTGACGATCGCGTGGCGCGTGGCCATGCGCTGGACGCCGATGGCGAGGACGGCCGTCACCACCGCCGGCAGCCCCTCGGGGACCGCGGCCACGGCCAGCGCCACGCCCAGGATCAGCGTGTCGAACAGCGGGCCGGCGCCACGCACGTCCTCGACGAGGACGATGGTCGCGATCATGACCACGGCGATGGCCACGACGATGAGACCGAGCACGCGACCGGTGCGATCCAGCTCGCGCTGCAGCGGGGTCGCCGCGTCCGGCGTCGCCTCCAGGAGGCGTGCGATGTGCCCGACCTCGGTCCGCAGGCCCGTGGCGGTGACGACGGCCTTGCCGTGCCCGGCTGTCACGGTGGTGCCGCTGAACACCATGTTGCTCCGCTCGCCGAGGGGCACGTCCTCGGCCAGCGCGGCCGCCTGCTTGGCGACGGGAAGGCTCTCGCCGGTCAGCGCGGCCTCCGCCGTCTGGAGCGCCGCCGATTCGAGCACCCGCCCGTCGGCCGGAATGGTGTGGCCTTCCTCGACCAGGATGATGTCGCCGGGAACCAGTTGCGATGCCGGGATGCTGCGTCGTTCTCCGTCTCTGACGACGGCGGCCACCGGCGCGGACATCGCCCGGAGGGCAGTGACGGCGGCCTCCGCGCGTGCCCCCTGCCAGTAACCCATCGACGCATTCAGCAACACGACGACCAGGATCGCAATCGCTTCGTAGGGGACGGCGCTGTCGCGCTCGATGCTCCACAGCACCGCGGACAGGCCGGTCGCGACCAGCAGCAGGACGACCAGCACGTCCTGGAACTGGGCGAGGAACCGTCGCCAGGCGGGAACGGGCTCCTCGGCCGGCAGCTCGTTCGGGCCGTGCTGGGTGAGGCGGCCGCGCGCGTCCTCGTCGGCCAGCCCGCGCCGCTCATCGGTGCGAAGCGTGACGACCAGCTCGCTCGCGTGCAGCCGGTGGGTTGCCGTGGTCTCCGCCATGTCGCGACCGAATGTAGCCACGTAGGGTGAGGACCGGTGCCGGCCGGCCCTCGTGACAGCCTGTCACATTGCGTGACGCCAGGCGGTCTTCACCTGTGCACGCGCGATCTCCCCGCCACCGACGGACCCACGTCCGGCTCGAGATCTCCGCGACGGGCGGCCCGGACGCGTGGACGACGCCGGCGCGGGCGTTCTTCCGCCGCGAGTCGGCCGCCTGGAGGATGGTAGGCTTCGAGCGCCTGCCCGGCGGCAACCCGCCGGCAGGGGTCACGCCGGGACGCGAACCGCGGCGGAACGCCAGCCGCTGACGACGACGGAGCCGACAGTGCCAACCGACGCCGATCCGCCGACGATGTCCACGAGGCGGCTGACGTGCGGGGAAGTGGCCGCCAGCCATCATCGGGCGGTGACCCTGTTCGAGCTGCCGGGCCTGACCGCCTGGGTGCATGCCATCCCGGCCGGCTCGGGCGACGAGGGCGGCGACGTGCACTACGTGTCGGTCTGCGACCGCTGCCTGGTCTGCCGGATCGCGCTGGCCGACGTCAGCGGCCACGGCCAGGCCGTCGCGGCGCTGGGCGCGACGCTGCGCGACCTGATGGAACGGCACCTGACGGCGCTGGCGCAGGTCGGGCTGATGCGCGATCTGAACGACGCCGTTCGCCAGGGCCTGGACCAGGTCCACTACGCGACGATGGTTGCGGTCGGCTGGCACGGCCGCCGGCGATTGCTCGTGGTGACCAACGCCGGGCATCCGCCGCCGCTGTGGTATCGCGCCACGCGCCGGGAATGGACCTGGCTCGAGACGGCGGTGCGCGGCAGGCGCGATCGGGCGGCCGGCGTCCCTCTCGGACTGCTCGAGGCGATCGACTACGACCGTCGCGTAGTCAGGCCGCACCCGGGCGACATCGTCGTGCTCTACTCCGACGGCGTCTCCGAAGCGACCACCTTGCCGGCGAAGAGCTCGGCCGCGACGGCCTGCGGTCGATCGCGATGGAGCTCGACGCGTCGTCGGCCGCGTCATTCGGGGCGCAGCTGATTGCCTCGCTGGCGCAGTTCCGGGGCCATGCCGCGCCAGCCGACGACCATACCGTCATCGTGCTGCACGCGACCTGATCGGCCCGGCCCGGCATCACTGCCCACGCACGCCGCGTCCCAGCTGCTGCTCAAGGGGCATCGTCGAGCGACGCCTCGTAGCGCTGATTGATCAGGTAACGCTCGCCGAGCGCGGCGCGCAGCGGATCGTCGTCCTGTCGGCAGAATCCCCAGTGCAGGTGCCGGCGCCACCCTTCGGCGTGGACGAACCGGCCCGAGAGCGCTCCGACCTCGCGGCTCACATCGTCCATCGTCCGCACCAGACTGCTCATGCCCTGCGTGGCATCCAGGAACTCGTCCTGACTGCGGTGACAGCGAAGCGCCGACGTCTTTCGCTCGTGGACGGTGGTCGTATCGACGAAGGCGCCGGGATGCACACGGCGCCGCAGCCCGTCGCGCAGGCCGTGCGGGTTCGCGTGGTAGATGGTCACCGGCTTCTCGACCGCTCCCCTCCTCGGCACGGTCCGGTAGCCCGGCATCGCCCGGACGAACGCCGCCGAGACCGCGAGCCGGCAGGTGTTCATGTGGTCCTCCATGTAGTCCTGCGGCGAGTGCGTGAGGATCGCGTCGGGCGCCACGGCCCTGATCACGGCGGCGAGGCGACGCAGCGTCCGGGCGTCGTAGAAGATGCCGAGGTCGTTGCAGAGCGGCGCATGCCACATCGCCCCGAGTTCGTTCGCCGCGGCCCGCGCTTCGCGACGCCGCACCTGGGCCGTCTTCGCCGGGGTCATCGTCGTGCTGCCCAGGTCCCCGGTCGACAGGTTCAGGTAGTGGAGCTCCCAGCCACCGGCCCCGAGGAGCAGCAGCGTGCCCGCCATCATGAACTCGATGTCGTCGGGGTGAGCGGCGATCGCAAGGACGGTGGGCATGCGGAAACAGGATACGGCGGCGGCCTCGCGCCCAGCCGACGACAGCCGCCGGTCAGCGGGCGGCCAGCGGGAGGACGTGGGCCTCGAGCAGCGCGAACAGCTGCTGGCGGTAGGCGTGACGCTCGTCGTTGACGGCCGTCGCCGACGTCACCGCGATCACCAGCCCCAGTTCGCGGAAGACGAGGATGTACTGCCCGCCGAAGCCCCACGCGAAGCAGGCGCGGTGGCCGCCGATCGTCTGGCTCCACCAGCCGTAGCCATACTCCCGCTCGGGATCCCAGCGCGAGCGGGTGCGAGGCTGGCACGATGTCTCGACCCACGCCGCCGGGACGACCTGCACGCCTTTCGCGCGACCGTCATTCAGCCAGAGCTCCCCGACCGCCAGCATCTGGCGGGGCGACATCAGCATGTCGTTGCCGCCGAAGTAGATGCCCTGCGGATCGCGCGGCCAGGGAGCCAGCCTGATGCCCAGCGGCTCGGCCAGGGCCTCGACGGCGAACTGGTGGGTGCTCGTGCCGGTCGCCTTGGTCAGGATGGCCGACAGCACGTGCGACGAACCGGTGCTGTATTCCATCGACGTCCCGGGGGTGCTGACCATCGGCCGCGCGAGCACGTGGCGCACCCAATTTCGGCTGGTCACCCACGGGCCGTAGTTCGGCCCGCTCGTCGACTCCAGGCCCGACCGCATGGTCAGCAGATCCTCGATCGTGATCTGAGAGCGCCGGGGATCGGCGTCCTTTCGCAGCTCCGGAAACCACCGGGCGACGGGGTCGCGGACGCCCGCCAGCTGCCTGCGTTCGATGGCGATACCCACGAGCGCGGCGATGATGCTCTTGGAGACGGACTTGACGTTGGCCACGCGGCCGGCGTGCCGGCCCTTGGCGTAGTACTCGAGCACGATGCGGCCGCGGTGGCTGGCGACGAGTCCATGCAGTCGAGGAAGCTGGCTCGCCCCGGCGCGGGCAGCCGACGGGCTGGCTTGCGTCCCTGCGGGTGCCGCCGTGAGGGCGGCCGCAAGGACGCCGACACCGAGGAACGCGAAGGGGTTCACCAGTCCATGATATCGGCGGGCGCGGGCAGAGGCAGACGCGCCTCTGCCTGGACAGATCATGGACACGCCGGGCGTCGCGCCCGTACGCCAGCCCGCCACTCCAGGTTGACTGGCATACTGGCAGCGATGCCGATCCTCGAGGCGCGCGACCTGCAGAAGCGATACGTCAGCGGCGACTCTGCGGTAGTGGCCCTGGCGGGCGTGTCGCTGTCGCTCGAGGGCGGCGACTTCGTCGCGCTGATGGGCCCGTCGGGCTGCGGCAAGTCGACGCTGCTGCACATCTGCGGCGCGATGGATGTGCCGTCGGCCGGCGACCTGCGCTTCGAGGGCCGGTCGCTGACCGGCCTCGCCGATGACGCGCTGACGCGGGTGCGGCGGGAACGCGTCGGGTTCGTGTTCCAGGCCTTCAACCTCCTGCCGACACTGACCCTCGCCGACAACATCGCCCTCCCGTGTCTGCTCGCCGGGCTTCCGCCGAAGGAGGCCGGCCACCGTGCCGCCGCCCTGGCGGCGCGGGTCGGCATCGCCCACCGGCTCGCCCACTATCCGCAGCAGGTCTCGGGCGGCGAGCTCCAGCGGGCCGCCATCGCGCGGGCGCTCGTGCACCGGCCGTCGCTGCTGGTCGCCGACGAGCCGACCGGCAATCTCGATTCCGACAACGGCCTGCGCGTGCTCGATCTCCTGCGCGAGCTCAACGCGGAAACCGGCATCACCATCCTGCTCGCCACACACGCGGCGGAAGTGGCGGCTGCCTCCGGTCGGGTCATCCGGATGCGCGATGGCCGGCTCGCCGACGCCCACCCGGCCCCTACCGCCGCTCCGGAACCGATGATGCCTGGTCGTAGCCGCTGATGCGCTGGCGTCTCTTCCATCAGTTCATCATCAGGCGGCTGCTCGGCGAGCGCGTGCGCACCGCGACGACCGTCGTCGGTATCGCGCTGGGCATCGCCGTCGTCATCGGGATTCAGCTCACCAACGCCAGCTCCATCCGCGGCTTCGAGACGGCGCTCGACACCGTCGCCGGCCGCACCTCGATCGAGATCGTGAGCAATGGCGGCATCGACGAGTCGCGGCTGCAGGCGCTCGGTTGGCTGCGCCAGTTCGGCACGGTCAGTCCGGTCATCCAGGGCGACATGGCGATCGTCTCCGGTCCGCCGGCGACCGGCCGCGCCGGCGCCAGTGACGGCGCCCCGATTGGCGCGCTCGCCGAGGTTCGTCGCAGCCGCAGCGAGGCCGTCCGCGTCCTCGGCGTGGACATCCTGCGCGACCAGCCCTTTCGCGACTACCAACTGCTGCGGGTCGAGGGTGGTGCGGCCGCCGGAGCCGAGGTCAGCACGCAGCGGTTCCTGGACATCCTCACCAACGAACGGGCGGTCGTCATCCCGGAGAAGCTGGCGCGCCGCAAAGGCTTGTCACTGGGCGGCGAGATCCGGCTGCTGACCGGCGATCGCGTGCAGCCCTTCGTGATTCGCGGCCTGCTCGAGGACGAGGGCCCGGCCCGCGTCATGGACGGCAGCTTCGTGCTGATGGACATCGCCGCGGCGCAGCTGGCCTTCGATCGGCTGGGTCGCATCGACCGCATCGATGTGCTGATCCCGGACGGCGCCGACGTCGACGCCACGCTCGCCGCGGTGTCGCGGCGTCTGCCGCCGGGCCTGCGGGCCGAGCGCCCGGCTCGGCGCGGCCAGCAGGTCGAGCAGATGCTCGCCGCCTTCCACCTCAATCTGACGGCGCTTGTCGTGGGTGGCGCTGGTCGTCGGGCTGTTCCTGGTCTACAACACCGTCACCATCTCGGTGATCGCCCGACGCGACGAAATCGGCCTGCTGCGTGCCGTCGGCGTCACGCGTCGGGAAGTGCTGGTGCTCTTCCTCGGCGAAGCCGCGGCGCTCGGGGTGGCCGGCACGGTGCTGGGGCTGGGCCTGGGCCGGCTGGTCGCCGACGCCGCGGTCGGCCTGACCAGCACGACGGTGAGCACGCTCTACATCGCGACAGCGGCAGCGCCGCCCGCGATGACGGCGGCGCAAGTGATGCTGGCCTTCGCCATTGGCCTGCCGCTGTCGCTCCTCGCGGCAGCGCTGCCGGCCCGCGAAGCCAGCCAGGTGCCCCCCACGGCGGCGATGCGCGGGAGCGACGTCATCGAGTCGCGGGTGCGCCTGTCGGCGCCCGTGTTCGTGCTGGCCGGGCTGACGCTGGCCGCCGCGATCCTCCTGGCGCTGCTTCCCGCGGTCGGCGGCCGGCCGCTTTTCGCCTACGCGTCGTCGTTCGCCATCATCGTCGGCGCGTCGCTGCTGGTGCCGGCCATCATCTATGGTCTCTCCCGCGTGGCGCGCGCGCCACTCCGCCGCTGGCTCGGCGTGGAGGGCCTGCTCGCCCACGCCAACCTCGCGTCGGCCATTCCCCGCCTGGCGATCTCCATCGCCGCGCTCTCCGTGAGCCTGTCGATGATGGTGGCGATCGCGGTCATGGTCGGCAGCTTCCGCGACACCGTCACCTACTGGGTCGGCCAGACACTGCAGGCGGATCTGTTCGTCGGGCCGGGCTTCCAGCCGACGGTCGGTTCGGAGCAGACGCTCTCCCCGGCAGTGATCGACGCGGTCAGCTCCCATCCACGGGTCGAGACGGTGGAGGCCTTCCGGAACCTGGACCTGACCTACCGCGGCCACCTCGTGGTGCTCGGCGCGGCGACGTTCGAGGTCGTCGCCTCCCGCGGCTCGCTCCTGTTCAAGAGCCCCGCTGACGGACGCCAGCGGCTCCGCGCCGCCATCGGCCGCGACGCGGTGATCGTCTCGGAGGCGTTCGCCAACAAGCACCGGGTCCGCGACGGTGACCGGATCACGGTCGACACCCCGCGCGGCGCCCGTCCCTTCGATGTCGTGGCGGTCTACTACGACTACTCCGTCGATCGGGGCGTGATCATCATGGATCGCGGCACGTTCCGGCGCTATTGGGGCGACCTGCCGCCGACCGGGATGGCCGCGTTCCTGCGCGACGGCAGCGATGCCGATCGCGTCCGGCAGGAGATCCTCGACGGGCTCGACCAGGGGCACCAGGCGTTCATCTACACCAACCGCGCGCTGCGCCAGGAAGTGCTGCGCATCTTCGACAGCACCTTCGCCATCACCTACTCGCTCGAGGTCATCGCCATCGTCGTGGCGATGCTGGGCGTCGCCGGCACGCTGCTGACCCTGGTGATCGAGCGCCGCCACGAGCTCACGCTGCTGCGGCTGGTCGGCGCCGATCGCCGCCAGGTCCGGCGGATGGTGGTGATCGAAGCGGCGATCATCGGCGCCGCCAGCCAGGCGATCGGCCTGGCCGTCGGCCTGGCCCTGTCGCTCGTGCTGATCTACGTGATCAACGTGCAAAGCTTCGGCTGGACGATTCAGTTCCGTCTGCCAACCGCCTTCCTGCTGCAGGCCTCCGTTGCGGTGGTGGCGGCGACAGCGCTGGCCGGCATCTATCCGGCGCACCGGGCGGCGGAACTGGTCGTCGAGCAGGGGGAATAGGACAGGTGCGACACATGCCACTCCGTGCCGTGGTTGCGGCGTTGCTGGTCTCGGTGGTCGTGTCGCTGCCGGCGGCGGGGTCGTGGCGGCAAGCGGCGGCCGGATACGCCTTCGCGTTTCCGCGCGACCATGCCAGCCACCCTGACTTCAAGATCGAGTGGTGGTACTACACCGGCAACCTCGACGCGGCCGACGGGCGCCGCTTCGGGTATCAGGTCACCTTCTTCAGGGTCGGCGTCGATCCGATGCCGACGAATCCCTCGAAGTGGGCGGTCCGCGATCTGTTCGTGACCCACCTGGCCGTGAGCGACGTCCGCGGGCGCCGCTATCTCTTCGACGAACGCCTGAGCCGCGGCGGCCCCGGCCTGGCCGGCGCCGACGACGGATCGCTACCACGTGTGGAACGACGATTGGACGGCCGGTCTCGACGATCGCGGCCGTCACGTGATCGCGGCGACCGGTGCCCGCGTCGGCCTCACCTTGACGCTGGAGGAAGGCAAGCCGCCAGCCGTCAACGGCGTCGGCGGCATCTCGCAGAAGGGCGCCAAGGCCGGCAACGCCTCGCACTATTACTCGCTCACGCGCATGCCGACCCGCGGCACGCTGTCGATCGACGGCCAGGCGGTGCCGGTCACCGGGACGAGCTGGATGGATCACGAGTTCGGCACCAGCTTCCTCGAGTCCGACCAACAGGGGCTGGGACTGGCTCTCGATGCAGCTCGACGACGGCCGCGAGCTGATGCTGTACCAGCTGCGCCGCGCCGACGGCTCCCGTGATCCGCATTCGAGCGGGACCCTGGTCGGTCGCGATGGTCGGACGCGTCACCTGAGCGCGGCGGAGTTCTCCCTGACGCCGGCCGGCCAGACCTTCACGGCCCGGTCGGGCGCGACCTATCCCGTGGCCTGGCGCGTCGCGATCCCGTCCGAGCGGCTGACGCTCGAGGTGACCACCCCGCTCGTGGACCAGGAGCTGTCCACCGACAAATCGTCCGGCATCACTTACTGGGAGGGCCTGATCGACGTCACCGGTCAGGCGATGGGGGCGCCGGTCCGTGGACGCGGCTATCTCGAGATGACGGGCTATCGCGGAAGTCTGGGCCGCGTCCTTTCGTCGTCCTGATCGTCCGACGGCGGCCCGCTGGCATTCACGACCCGCAGGCCGCGGTACCGCTGGCGACCACCACCGGGTGGAACGTCCGCACTCCGTCGGTCGGCAACCCGCAGGACGTTCATCACGTACAGGCGTAGTTGAAGCCGAACGCATGAGGCCCAAGCCTCACCAGGTTCGGTAACGGGCGACGTCGACCCAGGCGCCGCCGCTCATCACGCGCTGCACGCTGCGGATGGCGTGGATGTCGCGCGACGGATCCTGGCCGAGGACGATCGAGATCCGCCAGCTTGCCGACCTCGACCGTGCCCAGATCGGTCGGGCGGCGCAAGGAGGCGGCGCTGGTCTGCGTCGCCGCCGAGATCGCCTGCAGCGGTGTCAGCCCCGACTCGACCAGGAGCTCCATCTCGCGCCAGGGGGCTTCTCCGCGTCCGGCGAACGGCACCGTGCTGTGCCCGCCGAGGGTGAGGCGGGCCCCGTGCCGGAAGGCCGCCAGCGTGAGGGCCTTCATCTGCGAGAAACCTTTCAGGTCGATCGCCGCGTCCTGCGTGCGTCCCTCGCGCGCGGTGCCGGCCCGCACCTCGAACACCGCCAGGGTCGGATTGACGAACGGACGCGTGCGCTCGAGCACCTGGTACAGCCGTCCCGCCTCGGCGCCGTCCAGCTCGGCGTCGGCGAACAGGGCGTAGCGGCCCTCGCGCCGCGCGTCGTTGTCGGCGAGCACCGCCTGTCGATATCGCTCGGCGCGCCGGAACGGGACGACGCCGGTGCCCAGCGACGTGATGTGCTCGAGTCCATCGAGGCCGGCGAGGAGCAGATCGCGGGCGTCGAGGATCTCGAGATGCGCGGTGCACGGCACATCGTGCGCCCGGCACACACGCACCACGGCCATCGCGCTCGCGAGAGGCAAGCGGAAGTAGATCTTCAGCGCCGTGGCGCCATCGGCGATGTTCCGTTCGGCGGCGCGTCGCGCGTCTTCGGGATCGCGCGCAACCGTGGCATCGAGCGGATAGGCCGGGCGTTCACCGTCGATGTGCGGGCCGGCGAGCGCCATGCGCGGGCCGGCGAGCCCCTCCGTGCGCATCATCGCCTTCAGCGAGTCGAACTGATCGATCCATTGCCCGGGGTCCCGGAACGACGTGACGCCGTTGGCCAGCTGCCGGATGGCCAGCTTCGGATCGCGCTCGACGTGGAAGTGCAAGTCGATCAGGCCCGGCATGACGACACGCCCGGCCAGGTCGATCCGCTCCGCGTCCGGCGGAATCGCCGGCCCGGTGTCGCCGTTCCGCTGCACGGAGACGATGCGATCGCCGCGGACGACGATGCGCATGTCGTCGCGGGGCGGAGCGCCGGTGCCGTCGATCAGGCGGGCGTGATCGAGCACGTGGGTCGCTGTCGGCTGCGCGCGCCCGGTGGCGACAGCGAGCAGCAGCAACGGCAGGCATGTCCACCGCACTGGTGCGTTCATCCTTGGCTCCACCGCGAAGCGATGTTTGGTCGCCCGACACGCCACCGGAGATGAGCACCATACATCGGTCGGACACGAGATGCCCACCTGAACAGGTGGTGATTCGGTCCCGGCGACCTGTCACAGTCAAATCTTCGACCGGTTCTGGGCCTACACCGACGCCAAGTTCGCGGCCTTTCAGGGCGTCCACGTCAACTGGCGGGCACTGCGGCGGAAATACCGTCCTGAGATCGAAGCGGGCGTGAGCCGCGGACGCATGGCCGCCATCATGAATCACCTGGCGCTGGCCCTCGGTGAGAGCCATACGCAACCGCTCGACGTGCAGGTGAATGTGAACACCGTCCCCGTGCCCGGTGTACCGCTGCTGGCCGTCGGGTCCTGGGGGGCCGATCCCTCGGGAACGTGCGCGACCGCCCTGCCCGACGGGTCGGCGCTCATCTACGCTGCGGTTCCCGACGACCCGCTCGGCCTCGCCCCAGGCGACGTCGTCATCGGATATGACGGCCAGCCGTGGCGGCGCCTGTGGCGGCGGCTGCTCCAGGAAGAGATCGCGCTGTGGCCACTCTGGTGGGGGTCGTCGCCCACGTCATTCCAGCATTCCTTCGACATGACGGCAGCGACCAACTGGCATCTCTTCAGCGTGATGGACATCAGGAAGCCCTCGGGCGAGGTCGTCCACACACCGACCAGCCTGATGCCCGGCCCGATATGGTTCGACTTCTGTTCGGAGCAACTGGCGGTTGCCGGCGTGCCCAAGCCGGCCGACCCCTTCGCGGCGCCGGTGTCGTATGGCATCGTCGAGGGGAAGCGGATCGGCTACATCCACGTGTGGAGCTGGGGCCGGCCGGGCGGAAGCACGACCGTCGGACAGGAATTCGCCGAGGCGGTGCGCGCGCTCACACAAGTCGAGCGTGTCGATGGACTGGTAGTGGACCTCCGATTCAACATGGGCGGCTTCGCCAAGGCACCGCTGCAGGGCATCGGTGCACTGGTGTCACGTCCACCCAGACGGTTGGCACGGACGTGCGCGACGATCCGGACCGGCACTTCAGCATGAAGCGGCTCGAGCGCCCACGCGACTACCGTCTCGACATCGACCCGGTGACGGGTGAACGCATTGCCGACGCCTACGATGGCCCCGTGGCGGTGCTGGTGGGGCCTGGCGCGCTCAGTGCCGGCGACCTCAGCGCCTTCTGGATGACGTTCCCCCGCCGTGTCTATCTCACCCACCGCGAGTTTCCCGTCGACGAGCCGGTCTGGCTGCGGCCGGCGGACGCCGCCCACGGTGTCGACACCGTGGTCGAACGGGCGCTGCAGTGGCTGCGACACCACCGGCGATAGCCTCGGGCGCATCCACGACGCAGAAGGTGCGACCGATGCGGAGGACTCGACAAGCGGCGCAGCGATGATCCTCGCGCTAGAACACGAAGCGGACGCCAATCTGGAGCTGCCGCTGCTCGTAGCCGGCCGACGGCAGCAGTTGACTGCCGCTGGTCGGCACCGTGCCGGTGGGCAGGCCTGTCGCCGCGGTCACGGCGAGCGAGGCATTCGAGACCGCCGACCACTGGACGGTGTTGAAGAGATTCCTGACCTCGGCCAGCACTTCGGCCTTGCGACCGCCGCCGAGACCGACCTGACGCGACAGGCGGAGGTCGACGTTGTAGCGGGCCGGCAGGTTGATCGAGTTGCGCGGAATCCCGGCCGGGCGGTCGCTGTTGACCCCGTCGTTGTTGATCTCGCCGGGGTTGGCGCGCAGGTTGATCGGCACGCCGCTGGCAAACTGCATCGCCAGACCCACGATGGTGCCGTTGACGAGCCCGCGCGCGAATGCGCTGCCGCCGGCGATCGTCGGCTGCGCCACGATGCTGCCGGTGAAGGTGTGGCGCTGGTCGAGCACGTTGGGGCCCCTGTCGTAGTCGAGGCTCTCGGGGTTGGTGCGGCCGGCGTCGCCCTGCAGCGACAGCGCCCCGGGCATCGGGGCATTGTCCTCACTCTTGCCGAGCGTGTAGGCGAAGTCGAACTGGGTGCCCCACAGACGGCGGCCGGTGACCTGCGCCGTCAGGTTCCTGTAGGTCGACTCGCCGATCGACTGAAACATGTTGATGACGTTGTATCGGGGGTCGAGCCGCGTCGAGGCGTTCTGCGCCGTGCTGTAGATCGGCCGCCCGTCGGCCAGCCGGCCGGTCGGGTTGATGGCGTTGACGTTGCTGAGCACGGGCAGGCCGGTGCCCCGGGCGTAGGAGCCGCCGAGCGAAACGGCGAAACGATCGCCGAGCTGCCGTTCGACCTGCAGGTTGTTCTGCCAGTTGCGGGCGACCGAGAACTCGGGTGAGACCGTCGTCAGCGTGTTGGGTGTGGCGCCGGTACCGGCCGAGAGCGCGTTGGGGAAGGCGGGAGCGCCGGGCGACGTCGGCTGGAAGCTGGCCGCGGCCCGGGTGTTGGTGCCGTCGTTGATGAGGGCCTGCTCGTAGCTGGCCAGGATCGCCTGGTCGTACATCAGGCCGGTGTTGACGCGCACGACGGTACGGCGGTCGACGCCGGCTGTCCACACCAGGCCGAGGCGCGGGGCGACGTTGTTCCTGTCGACCCTGAAGTCGCGCGACGCCGCGAAGGGCGCGTCGGCCAGCGGCGCCGGCACGTCATAGAGGTCGTAGCGCAGGCCGTAGAGCAGCTTCAACGAATCGCCCAGCCGCCAGTCGTCCTGCACGAAGAGCCCGTAGAGGTTCGACGAGAAGGCCAGGTCCGGCTCGCCGAAGTACTGCGCGAACGTGTTGTAGCCGAACGGATTGGCGCCGCTCCTGGCGGCCAGGTAGGCGGCGGTGTTGGCGAAGGTGTAGAGCCGGAACTGGGTGCTGGTGCGAGTATCGGACACGTGCTGAACGTCGAACCCGGCCTTGAGCGCATGCGCGCCGCGCAGCCACGTCACGCTGTCGGTGATCTGGCCGACGTCCTGCGTGAAGGCGAAGCCGGCATCGGTCAGCGCACCGATGGCCCCGCCGAAGTTGGCGACGTTGGTGATCGTCACCGCCGGGCCGGTGCCGGCGCGGTCACCGGCCGTGCGGCCCTGGGCCCTGGTCGCGTCCTGCACCCGCAGTTCGTTGAGCAGCGTCGGCCGGATCGTCGAGACGAGTTGCGCGGACGTCGAGTGCTGCCGGTCGGCGAAGTCGGTGCCGCGCTCGACCGATGTGATGCCGCCCGCGACGTTGTTGGTGATGCCCTGATCGAAGAACAGGTAGCGCACCGAGAGGCGGTTGGCGCCGTTCACCTGGTGGTCGACCTTGCCGATCGCGAACCTGGCGTCGGCGACCCGGTCCATGTAGCGCGCGTCGGGGATTCCGAGCACCTGCGCCGTGGCTGACGGAATGGTGATGATGCTCTGGCCCGACAGATCGCGCTCGGTGCGCTCGACGCCGGCGAAGAAGTGGGTCCGGTCCTTCACGACCGGACCGCCGATGTCAGCGGTCGTGACGTTCACTTTGGTGGGCGGCTTGGTGGTATCGGTGCGCGGGCCGACGAAGAAGAACGGGAACGAAACCATCGACTGGCGCTGAAACCGGTAGCTGGCCTGGCCTTTGTAGGTGTTCGTGCCGGACGGCGTGATGGCGTTGTAGATGAGGCCCATCGTCTGGCCGAACTCGGGCGCGTAGCCGGACGTCACGACTTTGACCTCGCGGATCATCACTTCCGACATCGGCATCTGGCGCAGGCCGGCACGGTCCTTCTGCGTATTGTTGCTGCCGTCGATCTGGTAGTTGACGCGGAGCAGCGCCCCATTCGAGGTGAGGCGCGTCGCGCCGAACTCCGGGTTCTCGAAGCCGACGACGCCAGGCTGCAGCAGAGCGAAGTTGTACGGGTTCCGCGAGGTGAGCGGCAGCGTTTTGATCTCCGCCTCGCTCAGCGTGCGGCCCTGCTCGATCTTGCCGAAGTCGACGAGCGGCGCGTCGGCAGTGACCGAGATGGTCTCGCTGACGGCGCCGACCCCGAGCGTCAGGTTGAGGACGGCGGTCTGGCCGGCCGAGAGGTTGATGCCGGTCTGCTCCAGCTTCTTGAAGCCCGCCAGCTCGGCCTCGACCTTGTACCTGCCGAGCGGCAGCAGCGGCGCGCGATAGAGACCGTTGTCGTTGCTGACGACGACGCGGGTGTCGCCGGTGTCGAGGTTGGTCGTCGTGACGGTGACGCCGGGCAGCACGACACCGGAGTCGCCGGTGATGACGCCTTCAATCGCCCCGTTGATGGCGGTGGACTGGGCGGCCGCCGGCAGCACGGCTGCGGCGATGAGGAGAAGCGCGAGGAACAGGCGTCGCATGTGATGGGCGGCTCCGCGCAACGGGTGGAAGTAGCAGTATAGCGACCCGGGTTGAACCTCTTGCCCCTACAATGACACTTCTGCCTCTGCATTATGGAGCCCACGCCAGGTGGTTGGCCCCGGGTCAGGGCGATCTTCGAGGCGGCGCTGCCGCTGTCGGCCGAGGCACGCCGTGCACACGTCATGGCGGCGTGCGGCGCGGACCGGGCCCTCGCTGGTCGTGTCGAGGACCTGCTCGCGGCACACGATCAGGCGAATAGCTTTCTCGACGGGCCGGCGCCGATCGTCGAGTCCCTGACCAGACCAGATCTGGAAGGCACACGCCTGGGGCCCTACGAGCTGATATCGCGCATCGGCGCCGGCGGGATGGGCGACGTCTACAAGGCCCGCGACACGCGGCTTGACCGCACCGTCGCAGTGGATCGTCGACGCGACAGCGCGGCGACCGGACCACCTCGCATGGGGCATCGAGGGCGGCGCGTTGGTATAGCCTACCGAGGGGGGTAAGTAGTCCCAGAACTGAACGGATGGAGGACGGACATGATTCGCGCCAGCGTTCGACTCGCCGCGGTTGCCGCATTCCTCTGTCTCGGCTGGGTAGCCGGACGAGCGCAATCGTCGCAGCCCACCTTCGAGATCGTCGTCGACGCGCCTGCCGGCGAGACGACCATTCGGTGCGTGCGTGGCTGTGGCCTGTCGTGGGTCGAGCGCGGCGTCTCACCGAATGCGCAGGCCGTGCCGACCTTCACGTTCACATGCAATGCTCCGAGCGGACGGTGTTCCTCGCACAGAGTCGGCGGCTGGCTGAAGCCATCGGAGTGAGTCCGCGCCGACCGGCCCTTAGGACTCAGAGATGATCAAGATCGGTGCGGGCATCCTTGGTGTCGCGCTCATCGCGACGCTTGCCGACTACACCTGGTACACCCTGCAGGTCCGCCACAGCATCGTGACGGGCATCATCCATGGGGCGGTTCTGCTGACGGCGGTCGGCGCCGTGCTCGGGCTCGATGCCGGCAGAGTGGCGAAGGGTCTGCCAATCGGCACGCTCGCCGGGGTCGGCGGCGCCCTCATCTACTACCTGCTGGTCGCGCTCGTGGATCGGCGGACCTATGGCACGGCGATTCCCGCATCATGGGTCGCGATGTGGCTGCTGGTCGCGCTGCTCGACGGGCGTTGGCTGCGGGCACCTCGGCGGCGGCCATGGGGAGAGGTCGCGCTGCGCGGACTGCTGGCCGCCGTCCTCAGCGGGGTGGCGTTCTACCTGGTCATGAACACGCTGTGGGGACGCCCGCCGGCGACCGGCAAGAACTACGTCGTCCAGTTCGCCGCCTGGGCTGCGGCCTGGGCACCCGGCCTGCTCGCGCTCACGCTGGGGAGATCGGTCGTCGGCACGACGACGACGCTGGGAGGAGCGACCTCCAGTCGTCCTGCCAGCTGAACGCCGCAAGCCAATCGGCTCGTCGCCGGCGTGGGCGGCTGGAACACGGTGCGACAGCCGACGACTGGGACCGAAGCATCGACGCGATCAAGCGCTCACATCGGGAACGACGCTCGACATGGACAAAGGAGATCGATGATGCGACGAATGGCCTGTGCTCTGGTGGCGTGTCTTGGCCTGACGGCCCTCGGCGGCGGAAACGTGACGGTTCCGGGCGGGTTCGAGGCAGCACTACTCGCGAAAGAGCACGACGGACAGAACGACGGCCGCGGTGGCTGCTCGGTGCGGCGGCTGCGGGGCCTGTGGAGCGTGTTGGCGACCGGCTTCGTCGTTACGCCTCCGCCCGGTAGCGGCGTGCCTGCAGGTCCTTTCGCCACCGTCGGGACGCTGGCCGTCGACGGCGAAGGTCACGCGACCCTCGACGGCACGCGCAGCTTCAACGGGACGATCGTCTCCGAAGCCGACCTGCCCGGGACGATCACGCTGACTGACCTGTGCACCGGCTCGGCGAGCTTTCAGGGAGGCCGCGCCTTCAACCTCGTCGTGCTCGACGGCTTCCGCGAGATGAACTGGATTCAGACCAACCCTGGCGCGGTCGTCACCATCGTCTTCAAGCGCCTCTGATTCGATCGTGACGGCACGCGGGCGCGTGTCGTCACGACTCACGAAGCCCCGCCGTACGCGGCCAGGGCTCTTCCCCTTCTCACCAGGCAGGATTGATGCGATTGAGCGACGACCGGCCCAGCGGCGTCGAAGGCCCTCCAGTTCGCCGATCCGCACTGCCAGGGCCTCGAGATGGGCGAACGCGACGCGACAATTCGTCTCGTCGACGTGTTCATCCAAGGCGTTGACGGTCATCTGGATCTCCTTGGCCATCCCGCGCAGTTCGCCGCGAGCCCGCCGGTCGGCAAGGTCCCCGTGCAGGCTCTTGGCCTGACGCAGAAGCGTCACCAACCGGGAGCGAAGCTCTTCGGGGACGGCACCCTCCCCATGGCGCGGGAATGCACCAACACGTATCTCACATTCTCAGGCCCAGAACGCTGGCCAGCAGGATGTAGACGAAGGCGATCCCAGACGTGATCGATCGGTCGGTAGGCATGGCAGGCTCCTCCGGGTGGCGCGTCGCTCGCATCGGCGCCGTGCGCGTGCGAATGGCTGTGGCCGCTCATGTCGTCGCTTCGGCCAAGCTCTCCGCAGCCAGACGGCGAGCCTCTCGCGCACGAAGCCAGCCGTGCACCTGCAAGTAGAACGTCGGAAGCACGAGCAGGGTGAAGAGCGTCGACGTCGCAGGCCGCCGATCATGACGATCGCCAGTGGACGCTCGATCTCTGTTCCATGCAGCCGGAGCACCAGCAACGGAAGCAGGCCGAGTGTCGCCGTCCCAGCGGTCATCAGCTTCGGGCGAACCCGGCCGATACTCGCCTCACGAACGGCGTCCAGGAAGCGCCCGGCCGTCAGGCACCAGTCCGCGCGTCTGCGTCACGAGCACCAGGCTGTTCTGGACGGCGATGCCGAACAATCCAATCAAGCCGACCAGTGACGACACATTCCACGTCTCGCCAGCGACCAGCAGCGCAAGGATGCCGCCGACGAACGCGATCGGAACGGTTGCGAGAATCATCGCCGCCTCGACGGCCGAACCGAGGGCGATGAGTAGCAGCACGAACACGCCAAAGAGGGCGACGCCAATCGCCATCGTGAGCGCGCGTGACGCTCGGGCCTGGCTCTCGACCCTGCCGCCGAGGTCGAAGAAGTAGCCGGTCGGGCAGCTGTCAGCTGGCTCGTCAAGAGCTCGGCGGACCTCCGCCGCAGTGCTTCCGAGATCGCGCCCGCTGACCGACGACTCGACCGCGATGCGGCGGGTTCCGGCCTCGCGCCGAATGGCAGCCGGGCCGAACGTCTGCGTAATCTCCGCGAGCTGTCCGAGCGGAATCTTCCTGCCGTCATGACCGTCGATCAGCAGCGTCCGAATCGCTTCAAAGTTATCCCGACGATCGTCCCGCAGTCGGACCACGAGGTCGAACCGACGCTGTCCGCAGCCACATCTGCGACACCTCCTCCCCGACAAGACCTATCCTGATCGCCCGAATCACGTCGCCCGGCGCCAGGCCGACCCGCGCGGTGGCGTCGCGATCGACGGCAATCTGCAACTGTGGCAGACCGGTGAGCTGCTTCGCGCGCAGATCCACAACACCGTCGACACCGCGAATGAGTTGCTCCGCCTCCTCGGCGAGGCGCGACAGCTCTTCGAGATCCGGACCGAAAATGCGCACCGACAGGTCCGCAGGTGTGCCACCCAGGCCCTCGTCGATCCGCATGCCCAGTGGTGTCGTGAACAACACAGCGATGCCGGGCATCCCCTCCAGCCGTTCCCGCATGTCCGCTTCGATGGTCTCGAGGTCGCGCGAGCGGTCCGTCTTGAGGACTGACCAGGACATCCGAGACCGTGTGAGGCATCGGATCCTCGGTCCGTTCGGCGCGACCCGTTCGCCGCACCACGTCATCGACCTCCGGAACCTGCCGCAGCACGTCCTCGACCCGATGATTGAGACGATCGACTTCGTCGAGCGACGCTTCGGCCGGAAGCACCGTCTGCAGCAGAAAGGCCCCTTCGTCGAGCTGGGGCATGAAATCGGTGCCAATCGCATCCCCAAGAGCCAGCGTTGGAACGGCGAGCAGCACGGTGACCAGTGCCACGAGGCGCGGGTGGCGAAGTGAACGATCCAGCATCGGTGCGATACCATTCCTTGACCTTCCGGAGAAGCGACATCTTCGTCCGCCCCGCTCGGGAGGGCGAGCACCAGCGCTGCGGCAATTGGCACGAGTGTGAGCGCCAGAACGAGCGCGGCGACCATGGCGGCGATGACGGCGGCCGCCAGCGGCTGATACATCCGGCCCTCGATGCCGCTCATGCCGAAGAGCGGCAGGAACACCACGATCACGATCAGCGTGGCGAACGCGATCGGGCGAGCGACCTCGTGCGCCGCCTGCAGCGCCCTCTCTTGACGCTCGCGCCGCGTCGAGGCACCACTCAGTCGATGCAGGATGTTCTCGACCATGATGATGGCCGCATCGACCAGCAGTCCGACGGCGATCGCCAGTCCGCCCAGGTCATCGTGTTCAGCCCGACGTCGAGCCAATGCAGCAGCAGGCCGGCAAGCGCAATCGATAGCGGAATGGTCAGCGTCACGACCAGGGCGGCGCGCACGTTGCCGAGCAAGGCCAGAATGACGAGGACGACGAACACGCCGCCAAGCAGCACCGCACGGCCGACGCCACCGAGAGCCGACGAGACGAGTTGCGACTGGTCGTAGACGATGCGCAGCTGGACCCCTTTCGGCAGCGTCGCGCCGGATATCGTCGACCGCCTGCCGGATGCCCGCCGCGACGGCTCACGGTATCCGCGCCGAACTGCTTGACGATTCGCGCGCTGACGACCTCGCCCTTCGAGCCGGTGCGCCACGCCGCGTCGCACCGCCGCGGCCTCGCGAATGTCGGCGACGTCGCCGAGCAGGACGGCACATCCCCCTCGTCGTGACCACCGTGCGTCGCAAGTCCTCGACGTGCGCGTCACGACCGAGTGCGCGCACCGTCCACTCGATGGAGCCCTGGGTGACAATGCCGCCCGACGCGTTGACGTTCGATTCATCGACGGCGTGCATCACGTCATCGAGGCTCACCAGTCGCGCCGACATTCGTTCCGGATCGAGCTGCACCTGGAACTGCCGGAGGTAGCCGCCCAGGCGTTCGACGGTGGCGACACCAGGAACGGCGAGCAGGCGATTGTTGACCTCGAACTCCGCCAGGTCCCGCAGCGTCATGAGATCGGCGCTCCCGGATCAGCTTCGAGCGTGAACTCGAAGATCTCGTTGAGCCGCCCGGTGAGGCTCGAAATCAGCGGAGGATCGGTGCCGGCGGGAAGCTGCCCCGAAACTTGTGCGACCCGCTCGGCGACGAACTGCCGCGACCGGTAGTAGTCGGCGTTCGGCTCGAACTCGATCGTGACCTGAGCGACACCGAGCTGCGACGTTCGAGCGCACCCGCCGCACGTCGGGCAGTCCCGCGAGCGCGACCTCGAGCGGAATGGCGATGGCCGTCTCGAGTTCCTCCGCCCCCATCGCGGCGTTCTGCGTGATGACGTTGAAGACGGGCGCGGACAGGTCGGGAAACACATCCCGTCGAAGATCCTGCAGCCAGACGGCGCCGATGGTGGTGCCGGCCGCGACCAGCAGCAGGTGAGCAGCGGCGCGCGAAACGCGGTGCGAATCAGTCGGCTAATCATGGGCGCCTCAGTGATCATCGTGATCGCCCTCGCCCTTCTCCGCCTGCGCCTTCAGGAGAAACGCGCCATCGACGACGATCGTGTCACCGGGCGAAGGCCGGAAAGGACTTCCACTTCGCTTCCGAGGTCGCGCCCGCGTCCGATTCGCCGGATCTCGAAATGGCGCCCGTCCCTTCGGGAGAAAGACGCACCAGGCTCGCCGACCCTCTGAACCGAGGACACAGGCACGGTGAGCATCGGGGTGTCGCTGTTGCCAATCGGCACGCGTGCGGTCGCCGACATGCCGGGACGCAGCGAGTCATCGCGATTGCGCACGTCAATCCGAACGTCGATCGTGCGAGACTCGCGCTCGACACCTGGCGGCCGACCAGCGTGACCGCGCCCGTGAAGTCCTGCCCAGGAAGTGCCGAGAAGCTGACCGCGCCGGCGTCCCTGGCCGGATCCGCACGGCGTCGCGCTCGAAGGCATGAACCGTGAGCCAGAGCGTCGACAGGTTGCCGACCCGAAACGCCGCGTGCCGGGATCCAGCATCTGGCCGTTCACCGCGCTCCGCTCGATGACGGTGCCGCCGACGGGTGACCGCAAGGTGTAGAACGACGCCCGAGCCGTATCGGAGGAGCTATTCTCCGGCAGGCCGACACCCATCGCATGCAGCGACGATGAGGCGGCACGGATGGCAGCGAGCGCCCCCGCGGCTTCGGCCTCGGCTTCCTGCACTTCCCGCTGCGGGGCAATGCGCTCGGCGGCAAGACCCCGTTTGCGGGTCAATGCGCTCTCGGCGAGGGCCTGCCGCGCCTTGTGCCGTGAGATATTCGGCCCGCGCCCTGCCGACCTCCGTCGATTGCAGCTCCAGCAGCACCTGGTCTCGACGAACGGCATCGCCAAGCCCTGCGAGGAGCCGGGTCACTCGCGAAGCCACGGGCACGCCGACCTCCGCGTACGCGCCCTCGTCGACGGCCAACTCCCCAAGCAGCGTGACTTGCTCGTCCCCGCGTCTGGACTCGACCTTGGCGGTCGTAATCCGAAGGTCCCGGAGCATGCCCTCCTCGATGCGCAGTTCCGTCGGGCTTCCGTGGGCCTCGCCGGCTCTGGCTCCGCTTCGTGGGCGTCGGCCTTTGGCGGAGGGGCTTCGGCCCTACGCCCGCAACCCACCAGACCGACACAGAGCACCAGAACGAACGGAAGAGCACGAGTCATCGCAGCACCGCCGCCGCTCGCATCGATGCTCGATGCGCGCCCAAGCGGCCTCCAAGAGAGCGGTCAGGTATTGGGCGCGAGTCTCGAGCAGCTCACGCCGGATGACGAGCAGATCCGGCAAGCCGATCTGGCCGACCTCGAAGCTGCGCGCCGTCAGGGTGTCGTTCTCGTCGAGACTGGGGAGGGCGTCGACCTCGAGCACGCGTACGGCGGCGACTCGCATCTCGTAGACGGCGAGAGCCGTCTCGACCTCGATGCGGATGCGGAGCTGCGCGGCCTCGAGTTCGGTGCGCAGCCGACTTGCGCGCGCCGAGCCGACGGCGAGCAGCTCCTGCCCTCTCGAGAACACCGGTAGCGTCACCGTGACGCCGCCCAGGACGATCCGGCTGCCCTCTTCGCGCTGGTAGCGCACTCCCGAGCCCGTACTCGGGGCGGGCCACGATCGGCCCATGGCCACGTCGGCCTCGGCGTCGCGCACGGCGGCGTCGAGCGACCGCAACTCAGGCCGCTCCTCGGCTGACCGCTTCAACGACGTCGCATCCGGTGGCTGACTGAGCGCGAGATTCCCTCGACGGCGATCGCGCCGGGAATCTGGAGCATCGTCCTGAGCGTGCCGAGCGCCGCCACTTGCTGGGCCTCGCCAGCCTGCCGCTCGGCTCGAGCCCGCGCGAGAGACGCACGGGCGAGGTTCACGTCGAGCACCGGAATGTCGCCGGCGCGGTACCGCCGATCTGCGGCATCGAATACGGCTTGCGCCAGCTTCTCGGCGTCGCGAAGAGCCGTATCCGCTCGGCCGCGAACAGCGCCTCGTAGAAGGCCCGCGCGACGTCGCGGAGCACGACCCGTGTGGTCTCGTCAGCGCCGGCTGTTGCTTCGGCCAGTCGTGCGTTGGCGCCGGCGATCCGTGCCGACCGCGACCCTGTCGCCTCGAAGCGTTGCGACAGCCCCACGTCGAGGTCCGTCGAACGGGAGTCGTTTCGTCGATCGCCGGCTGCAAATTCGATTTCCGGGTTCGACGACCTCACGGACGCCCCGGTCACACGGCCGCGGGACTCGGCCAAAGCCAAGCGGGCGCTGACGATTTGAGGCGCCTGCTCGCGCGCCTTCGTCAAGACGTCGCTGAGGGTGAGAACGGTCTGGGCGGCAGCGACGGCAGGGCACAACGACACAACGCCCGCCAGCGCGAGCGCACTACATGCGACACGCATGACTTCCCCCGAATGGTGGTGAAAACGCGACCGCGAGCACGCGGTCCTACGGCACGGACCTAGGCGACGGCAGGTCGGGGGACGTGTAGAACGTCGGCCGGGGCGGCCAACGGGAGGGCGCTCGAGGGCTCAATCCAGTCGACAGGCTCGAGCGGCACTGCGCGACGAACACGAGCGACTGCACCACGTCGAACGGGCGCGCGCAGTGGCAGCGAAGGCACGTCGGCGGGCAACTGCCGTCTCCGAGCGGCGACGAGGCGTCGTCCGACACGCACTGCTCCGGAACCACCAGCTCGAAGACACCGCTGGTGGTTACGCACCCAGCAGGCCGACGAGCAGGACGAGCCAAAGACGACGCATACCGTCCGCCGTTATACCACCAACCTGGCATCGCGTCAGCCGGCCGGGTGACGGCGATACCGGCAGCGGCTCGGCAAACGTCGGCCGTTTCAACCCTGATGGCATCCACTTCGTCGCCCATTTCTGGCGTTTTGCGTTGTAGCATGTTGGCCCCACGCTGCAGGTTGACGACTCGTTTCTCTCTCGAATCGAGGAATACCGATGCCACTTCTCGTTCGGCTTTGCCTTTCGGCAGCGCTCGCGCTGACCGTCGCCTCGCCCGCGGCCGCGCAGGCCCCGCCGCTCCCCAACACCGATGCCGATATCCGGGCGCTCGTGGCGGAGCCCGGCATCGCCGGCGTCTCCATCAATCCGGCCACCGGAAAGGTTCGCTTCGTCCGCGTCAGACCCGAACCGGCGGTCACGCCCGCAGGTCCCGGCGCGCCCGCCCGAGCCCGCAGCGCCGACGACGTCGAGGTGAAGCACGGGCGCGCCCTGGCGTTCCTGCGGCGGCACGCCCAGGCGTTCGGCCTGGCGAATCCGGATGCGGAATTGACCCGCACGGCCGCCCGGGTGGACACCGACGGCGGCACCCACCTCACTTACGTACAGCAGCATCAGGGCGTGCCCGTCTTCGGGGCAGAAGTCCGCACGCACTTCGATCGCAACGGCCAGCTGTCGGTGGTGAACGGCACGCTGGTGCCGGACGCGGCCGCGATCGGGACCGCGCCCGCGCGCAGCGTCGAGGAGGCCAGGCGCGCCGCGCTCGCCTTCGTCGTCGCCGGTCGCACCCGCACCAACCTGGAGGTCCGCGCCGACCGCCTCCTGATCTATCGGGAAGGGCTGGCCAAGGGCGTGAGCGGGCCCTCGCACCTCGCTTACGAGGTGGAGGTGGGCGACGGCGGCAGCGTGCGCGAGTTCGTCTACGTGAGCGCAGTCACCGGCAAGGTCGTCGACACGATCTCCGGCGTCCACGAGGACCTGAGCCGCCGGGCGTTCGATGGGCAGTTTCTCCCGGGCATCCCGCCGTCCTACCCCGCGTCCCCCTATTGGGTGGAAGGCGACGCCTTCCCGACGATGTCGACCGAGGCCAACAACATGCTCCTCTCGTCGAAGGAGACCTACGATTTCTTCCGGGCCGCCTTCGGCCGCGACTCCTTCGACGGCCTGGGCGCACGGATGGACCAGATCTTCAACCGGGGCTACTCGTGCCCGAACGCCTCGTGGAACGGCCTGTTCATCTCGTTCTGCGCCGGCTTCACCACCGATGACGTCACCGCGCACGAGTGGGGCCACGCTTACACGCAGTACACCCACAATCTCATCTACGCATGGCAGCCAGGCGCGCTGAACGAGTCGTACTCCGACATCTGGGGTGAGACCGTCGACCGGATCAACGGCCGCGGCGCCAACGATCCGGGCGGCCCCCGCAGCCCGAACGGGGCGACGTGCTCCGCCTACCAGGTCTTTGCGCCGGAAACCCGGGTCCTCGCCCCAGCGAGCATCGCCGGCGACTATGCCTCCGGCAGCTCCGCGTTCAGCCCCCTCATCACCCCGGCAAACGCCGTCACCGCCAGCGTCATACGCCCCAACGACGGGAGTGCCCCCACGGGCGGTTCGCTCACCGACGGGTGCTGCGGCACGGACGGCCTCTGCGCGGTGAATGGCTGGGCCAACGCTGCGGAGGTCGCGGGCAAGATCGTCCTGATCGATCGTGGCGGCGTCTGCACAGCCGGCTTTGCAGCCAAGGCGCTGAACGCCCAGCGCAACGGCGCCGCGGGAGTCATCATTGCCAACGTCGCCACCAGTGGCAACCCCGCCGTCCCGGCCAACATGGGCGGCGCGTCACCGGCCGAGCCCATCACGATTCCCGTCGTCAGCATGAATTTTGCCAACGGCGACCTGCTGCGCAACGCGCTCGGCGGCGGCGAGGCCGTCAACGCCAGGCTGCAGCCCAATGCGGCGGATTCGACCGACAACACGAACCGCTGGCTCGTCGGCGAAGACGTGAACGCCGTCGGCTTCGTCGGCGCCCTGCGCGACATGTACAGCCCCACGTGTCTGGGCGACCCCGGCAAGGTGTCCGACACCGAGTACTTCTGCTCCGCCGCCGACAACGGCGGCGTGCACTTCAACTCGGGGGTCCCCAATCACGCCTACGCGCTGCTCGCCGACGGTGGGTTGTACAACGGCCAGAACATTGCGCCGATTGGCCTCACCAAGGCCGCGCACATCTACTACCGCGCCCAGACGCTCTACCAGACGCCGGCGTCCAACTTCGCCGATCACGCCGACGCCATCGAGCAGTCGTGCAGCGATCTGGCCTCGAGCGGTGCCAACCTCGCCGACCTGACGACCGGGGCGCCTTCCGGCCAGATCGTCACGGCGGCGGACTGCACCCAGGTGGCCAAGGCGATGCTGGCCGTCGAGATGCGGCTGCCGCCTACGCAGTGCGCGGTCACGCCGCTGCTGGCCAAGACCCCGCCCGATCGCTGCGAAGCCGGCACCACGATGGTCAACGTGTTCCGTGACACCTTCGAGATCAACCCGGCCGGGCGGTGGAGCGTCAGTCACGAGGCCGTGGTGCCTGCCGACTTCACGGCGCGCGACTGGGTGTGGTCGAACAACCTGCCTCGGCGCGATGGCTCGGCGCTCTTCGCCGAAGACTTCACGGGCGGCACCTGCGCGCCCGGCGGCGACGAGTCTGGCGTCGTGCACGCGGACAGCCCGGCCATCACCTTGCCGGCGGGAGCGGCGAACCCACGCCTGACCTTCGATCACTGGGTCGCAGCGGAAGCCGGCTACGACGGTGGCAACGTGAAGATCAGCGTGAACGGCGGTCCGTGGCAGCTGATCGCACCGGCGGACATCACCTACAACAGCTACAACGCCGCGCTCTTCACCGCCGCGCAGGGCAACACCAATCCGTTGGCGGGCCAGCCGGCCTTCACCGGCAGCGATGGCGGTGCGGTCGACGGGTCGTGGGGCCGCTCGCACGTCAATCTGGCGCCGTACACCCTTCCCGGCGCCACCGTGCGTCTCCGCTTCGACTTCGGGCAGGACGGATGCGGAGGCTTGTTCGGCTGGTACGTGGACGACGTGCAGCTCTACGCCTGCACGTCGAACGTCGCTCCGGCCATCAGCGTGAACGACATCTCGGTGGTGGAGGGCAACCATCTCTTCCACCCCACGCGAGCCAACTTCACGGTGAGCCTGTCGCACGCCTACGCCAAGCCGGTCAAGGTGCGCTTCGCGACGCTGAACGGCACCGCGCGGCTGCTGGCCGACTACATCCCCTGGATCGGCTGGTGGAACGAGATCACCATTCCGCCGCTGACCCTGTCCAAGGAGGTTCCGGTATGGGTGGTGGGCGAGCGGCTGCGTGAGCCCAACGAGTACCTTCTCGCTGAGGCTCTTCGGACCGGAGAACGGCGTGCTCGGCGATGCCAACGGCGTCTGCACGATCACGAACGACGACGGCGGGAGATAGCGCGTCGATTCGCGGGTGACCGGGGCGCTCCAGCCCCGGTCACCCGTTCCTCGTCAGCGGTCGACGACCCCGTCGACGCAGGACGGCTTGACGGTGTCCCAGAGCTCGACGACAGCGGCACGAAGCTGCTCGACATCGGCAGGCACGCCGGTATTCCCGTCCGATGTCCACGACGTGCGCTGCCGGACCGGTGCCTCACCGGCGGTCGTCCGGATCACGTCGAGGTCCCATTGATAGCCATCGCAGCAACCGCTTGGGTTGCCAGGCGCGGTGTAACGCTCGCGCCACGTTTCCGGCCGCGTCGAGGCTAGCGCGGCGGCAACCCGCGTCATCCGCTCCGGCACACGCACGGTGCAGGTCGGCTCCCAGCCCTGGCCATCGCGAGTCGTGGTCTGACGGATCATCGCAACGGCGCCATCCGACTGAACGGCGACGCCGCCGACACCACGGCCGGTGATTCCGCCGCTCGATCGCAGCTCCACCCGCCAGCCGGAGGCGGCCGGCGTGCCCTGGCCCGCGAGCCCGACGCTGACCGTCAGCAGCAACATCGCCGCGAACCTGCCCCGATTCCGCATGCGCCCTCCATCGACGAATCATGACTTCGACGGTCCAGTGAAGCGAAAGGCTTGTTCCTCACAGCTGGAACACCAGAAACGCGCCGCGGAGGTTGGCGTTGCTCGCGGGCTTCGTCATGGTCGGTTCGTGGCCGAAGGCCGTCCACGAAGTGCGGGTTGGCGACGAAACAGGCCGCGCGCCAGCCGCTGAAGCGCGCCAGGGCGCGGCCCATGTCGGCGTAGAGCGCGAGCAGCTTCTCTTCGCCGTGCTCCGCGCCGATGCGCACGCCATACGGCGGGTTGAAGCAGAAGACGCCCGGCTTCATGTCGCGCACGGCGGGCAGCCTGCGCTCGATGTCGTCCGGCGTCAGCCCTCGAACGTCCTGCTGCGCGATGACGATGGAGTCGTCGTAGGCGGGACCGGTCAGCCCGGCGGCGCGAAGGTTGCCCACCATCGCGGGAATGAGCTCCGGGTCGACGTCGAGCGCGACGATCTGCGGCACGGTTCCAGGGAACAGGTCGGGCGCGTCGTGCGGCAGATCCTTGAACGCGGCGAGATGGCGCAGCGGGAGATCCGACGGGCGACGAATGGCGGCGCCGGTCGCGAGGCCGGCGGCCTCGATCGGAATCGTGGCGCCGCCAGCCATCGGATCGACGAGCGGCTCGGTGCGCGCGTCCCAGCGCGACAACATGATCAGCTGCGCCGCCATCGTCTCGCGCAGGGGCGCCAGCCCGGCCGCCACGCGCGCGCCGCGGCGATGCCGCGCCCCGCCGCCGATGTCGATGCCGACCACGGTCCGCCGCGCGTCAGGCGTTCCTGCGCGGCGCACGACGAACACGACGTCAGGCGAGTCGGCGTCGACGTCGGACGCGACGCCTCGTGACGCCAGGGCCTCGACGATCGCGTTCTTGACGACGCCGCGGAGCTGGAGTGGCGACGCCTCGAAGTCGACCGAGGGACCCAACCTCGACCGAGAAGCGCAGGGATGGGCCGCCAGGGAGCCTGTCGTCCGACGAGAGCGCGGGCAGGAGGTCGTCGAAGAGCGGCTCGAGGCGCACCGCCGTGCTCGAGCACAGATCCCAGGAGATTCGCGACGACGTGCGGTGATAGCACGCGGCGACCCAGGCGACGCGCGCGTCGAAGGGATAGAGCAGCGTCGCTTCCCCCTCCCGCTTCGGCTTCTCGACGCGCACGTCGAACGGCGAGCGCATCACGAGGCGCTTGAGCTCCGCCTCCATGACCCGGTTCGCGCCGCCGGAACCGGTCAGCCGCAGCTCGTCGCAACGTTGTGCGCTCACGCGGTACCCGCGCCATTCATCTCGTGCACGACCCGCCCGGTCGAGATCATCACGGCGAGTATAGTGTTCGCGGCCGCACGCGCGTCGAATACGGCCTGCGGCCTCCCACGGCACCACCGGCCCACGAGTCTGCCGAGCGCAGACCGCGTCGTCGCCGGTTACTCCGCCTTCGTGCCGGCCGTTCCGATCGAGACGTCGGCGAGCCCCGAGCGCACCATGTACCAGTAGAGGAACACGCCAGGCAGCGCGATGAGCGTCGTCAGCACGTAGAAGTTCACGTAGCCCATCGACTCGAGGAGCCCGCCGGCCGTGGTTCCGGTGAGGAACCGGCCGGCGATGCTGGCCAGGGCGGAGAGCAGCGCGTACTGGGTGGCGGTGAAACGCAGGTTGCAGAGCGCGGACATGTAGGCGACGACGGCGACGCCGCCGATGCCGCTGGCGACGTTCTCGAAGCCGATGGCCGCGGCCATCCCGATGTTGCTGTGGCCGTAGGCCGCCAGCGCCGCGAAGCTGAGGTTCGAGACGGCCATCAGGATCAGGCTGACGAGCACCGATCGCTTCATCCCCATCGACGCGTACATCCAGCCGCCGACGAAGATGCCCACCAGATAGGCGACGAACCCCATGCCGACGTCGTAGAACGCGATTTCGTCGTTGCTGAAGCCCAGCTGATCGAACAGCAGCCGCAGCGTCAGGTTGGCCAGCGTGTCGCCGATCTTGTGGATGAGCACGAAGGCCAGCACGACCAGCGCGCCGCGACGCTGCACGAACTCGACGAGCGGGCTGAAGTACGCGATCACCGCCGCGACCACGCCCGTCGGCGGCGGCGCGGGCCGACGGCGCGCCGGCTCGCCCATCACCACGCCGACCAGCATCGCCGGCAGCGCAAAGAGCGCGCAGGCGGCATAGGCCGCGGCCCACCCGTAGCGGGCGGCGATCACCAGGGCCAGGGCACCGGCCGTCACGCTGCCGATGCGCCAGCCGTACTGCGACATGCCGGATCCGACGCCGAGCTGGTGCGGCTCCAGCAGCTCGATGCGGTAGGCGTCGATCACGATGTCGAAGGTCGCCCCGAGGACGCCGACGAGGATGGCGGCGGCAGCCACCATCGGGAGGGCCGTCCTGGGGTCGAGGCTGCCCAGGAAGACGACGGCGGCCATCACCAGCACGCCGACCAGCCAGAGCCACGAGCGCCGCTGGCCGAAGCGGCCGAGGACCGGCAGGCGCACGGTGTCCACCAGCGGCGCCCACAGCCACTTGAAGTTGTAGGCCAGGAACGTGAGGGCGAACGCCGTGACCGCGCTCTTCCGGATCCCGTACTGGGCCAGCCGCGTGGTGAGCGTCGCGGCGATCATCGCGAACGCGAACCCCGAGGACACGCCGAGAAACGCCGCCGCCAGTGGCGCCGCCTCGACATAGGGCCGCACGCCTTCGGGCAGCCGGCCGCGCCAGCCCAGTGGCGCCGCCGCGCCCGGTTGCGTTCATGGCCCTCTACTCTACCCGCGGTCCCCTGTTTGGCGTGCGAAGTCGCCGGGTTCACCGGAATCTCACGCAATGCTCATCGCGGCGTGAAGACGCCGCCGCGGTCCCGAAGGCGATCCTTCGGCAGCGCATCCGGCCCATCGCCGGCCACACGCGCGACGGAGGACACGGATGACACCCTGGCATTCGCACCAGCAGGCCGACCCAGCCACGGCTGCCGGCGGACTGGCACCGCACGCGTTGCGCATCGTCCGAGCGGCTCACCTCGGCATGTGCTTCGGCGTCCGGGATGCCATCGCCCTCGCCCTCGAGCACGCCGACGCCGGGCCGCTCACGATACTCGGCGACCTCGTCCACAACCCGACCGTCCTGAGCACCCTCGAACGGAAGGGCATCGCGGTCGCGCAGGATGTCGCGGACGTCAGGACGACGACCGTGATGGTGACGGCCCACGGCACGTCCGAGCGGACCCTCGCCAGCACCCGCGCGCTCGGGCCTGACGGTCGTCGAAGCCACCTGCCCGCTCGTGCACGTGGCCCACCGCGCCGTCGCGGCCCTCGCCCGCGACGGCTACCACGTGGTCATCGTCGGGCAACGCGACCATGTGGAGGTGCGCGGCCTCACCGGCGACCTCGACCGGTTCGACGTCGTGCTGCACGACGACGACGTCCTCGCGCTCGAGGCGCATCCACGGCTCGGCGTGGCCGCTCAGACGACGCAGGCGGTCGAGCGCGTGCGGCACCTGGTCGCGCTGATCCGCCAGCGCTTCCCGCAATCGGAGGTGCGCTTCGTCGACACCGTGTGCAAGCCCACCAAGGACCGGCAGGCCTCGGCCGTCGAGATGGCGCGTCAGGCGGACGTCGTCGTCGTGGTCGGCGGCCGGTCCAGCAACAACACGCGCGAGCTGGTGAAGACCTGCGCGCGCTACTGCGCCCGCGTGCACCACGTCGAGACCGACGCGGACATCCGCCCCGAATGGTTCGAGGCCGCGACGGTCGTGGGGCTCACCGCCGGGACCTCGACGCCCGAGGACGTCATCGACCGCGTCGAGGCGCGCATCCGCGAGGTGGGCTGACGGCGGTATCCTCGGTTCGTGCCCGAGCTGCCCGACATCCTGCTCTACATGCACGCGCTCGAGCCCCGTGTCGTCGGGCGCCGCATCGAAGCCATCGAGCTGGGTTCGCCTTTCCTGCTGCGTTCGGTGGAACCGCGGCTGGACTGCGCGATCGGCCGGACGATCGAGGGGCTGCACCGGCTGGGCAAGCGGATTGCGTTCGCCCTGGACGGCGGTCTCTTTCTCGTCTTCCACCTGATGATTGCCGGCCGGTTCAAGTGGAGCGAGGAGCAGCCAGCAGTCGGTCGCAAGCGCAGCGCGCGGCCTTCGGCGCTGCTCACGATCCATTTCGCGCACGGCACGCTCACACTCACCGAGGCAGGAAGCGTGCGCCGCGCGTCGCTCTACGTCGTCGACGGTGCCGAGGCGCTCGCCGCCCACGACCCGGGCGGGCTCGAGGTGCTCGACAGCGATGCCGCGGCATTCGACGCGGCCCTGAAGCAGGCCAATCACACGCTCAAGCGCTCGCTCACCGACCCGCACCTGTTCAGTGGCATCGGCAACGCCTATTCCGACGAGATCCTGCACGCGGCGCAACTCTCGCCGTTCCGGATGTCACCGAGCCTCTCGGCCGACGAGAGCCGCCGCCTCTACGAGGCGACCTGCGCGACGCTTCGCACGTGGATCGACAGGCTGCGTGAACAGGCCGGCGGGACGTTCCCGGGAAAGGTCACCGCCTTCCACGACGACATGGCCGTCCACGGCCGTTATGGGAAGCCGTGCCCGCGCTGCGGCTCGCCGGTGCAGCGGATCGTCTACGCGGCGAACGAAGCCAACTACTGCGCCACCTGCCAGACAGATGGACGCCTGCTGGCGGACCGGGCCCTGTCGCGGCTGCTGAAGAAGGACTGGCCGCGCACGCTCGACGAACTGGAGCGCCACCGCCGCGCCCTTTCACGGTGAGGAGCCGCGGCCGAGCGATCGGGATCAACGACTTCTGGCGTAGACGGATCCGATCATCGCGCCGCGGCGTCCCCATGGCGCCTCGACACGAAGCGTCCCGTCCTCGTTGAGCCTGAGCGAACGCGTCGTTTCCGCTGATGGCGGCTGGCTCTCGCTCTCTGCGACGACTCGGGTGGTGATCACCAATGCCGATCCGGACCAGGCGGTCGTGGATGTCGTCGGCTGAGGACCACCCGGTCCCGGCAACACGTTGTGTGCCACCTGCCCATCGAGCCGGTAGACCCATGTAAAGCCCTTCTCGTTGTCGATCGCGATCGTGAGGGTGTCGTGCGACTGGTCGGCGGTGAACGCCTCGCCAAACACCGTGATGTTCACCGGCGTGCCCGCGTCCGACCGGAGAATGCTACGGCTGGGAACGACGGTCCACCTTCCCGAGAAGTCGGGGCGGTCCTGGGCGCCGACGCCCCAGCCGACCGTTGCCACGCCGAGCAGGACAAGTGTCGCCGTCCGCATGCTTTGGCCCTCCGCCACATCGGACGCTGCAATGGTCATCGTGGCCGGGCTGAACTATTGGGCCGGGCAGCCGGTGGTGCGCGACGAGAAGGTCAGGTTCATCACCTTCCACGTGCCGTTTTCTCGGACGAGATCGAAGTGATCGATTCCGCAGTTGCTGACCTTGCCGCCGACACGCACGACGAAGGGCGCCCAGACCATCGCGATGTCGTCGTCGATATCGATGACGGGATCCGACATGCTCTCCTGAAAGCCGCGATCGGGTCGAATGCGAGCGGCGAACTCCGTCCATCGCTGCTGGCGAAGGGTCGACGCACCGTCCCCGCGCGTGGCCGACGCGGTCACGCGACCATCGGGATACACGTGCCGCAACATCGCCGGGGCGTCGCCGGCCTCGAACGCGGCGAAAAGCGCACGATGGTCGCGAGCACCGCGGTCGCCTCGGCTCGCGGGGCGGCAGGCAGATCGGCCGGCTTCCGCGTGGGCTGCGCGGCGGCGGCAGCCGGCACAATCAGCGCGGCAGCCACGACCGTGGGCAAGCAGCGCCGCGACAAGACCCGCCGCCACCTGGATTCACTCAGCTTCATCGGTGGCTTCTCCCCGAAATGGCGGCGGCGCCGCAGGTTTCCGACCGTCAGGTCCGGTTCGGCCTTTCGCGTCCACTCTGGAGCCATGGTCGAATCGCTATGCCTTGTCGACGGGCGCGCGGAGGAGCGCATCCATCACGCGAGCCGAGTAGACCGGCCCAGGTCGCCGATTCGCTTCAGCAGTTCCTGACGATAACCGTCCCAGTCGAGCATCATGTGCGACCGCCTCCCTCATCATGGCCGAGGCTGTCGGCGCAGTCGAACCTCGGTTATCGTGACGCTACTACACTTCCCGAGTCTGGAGTTTGCACGCAGCTTCCCCGAGGCGCCACGATGACCAGCAACGGTACGCCGGACCACCAGCACACCCCGGACGAGGAACGGGCGATCCGCGAGGCGGCGCTCGATCAGACGATCGAGAGTTCGTTCCCGGCTAGCGATCCGCCGTCGTCGAACCCGAATCCGGACGACCACGACGCCGTGCCGGAGGCGTCGAACCCGCCTGGCGACGACGCGATCGGCTGATCGGGTTGGGACGCGCGAGCCGCGCCACGAAGCTCGAGGCGTATCCGAATCGTGTCACGACGCTGGGTGCACAGGCGCGGCGTTGGGCCGGTCCGCAATACCGCCCGCCGCCGAGGCCAGCGGCACCCGTGCCGATTCCGGCAGCTCGTGGGCAGGACTCCGCACACACGCCGTGCTCACGACTCGCCGAAGGGAACGACCTGTACCGCCGCGTCGGGAACCGCGCCCAGGAACCGGTCCAGCGTCGAGCCCCGCCAGAGCATCTCGAGGCGCGAGCGCGCGGTCTGGCCGAAGATGACGTGCGTCACGCCCTCCCGCTGCGCGAAGGCGATCAGGCCGTCGGCCGGCCGTTCGGCCCGGACCCGCACGACCGTGGCGCCCAGGCTCTCGGCCAGGCGGATGTTCTCCTGCAGCGCGTCGGCGTCGCCGTGGCGGATCCGGCCCGGCGTTTCGCGCGGCGTCTCGACGTAGACCGCATACCAGCGCGCGCCCAGCCGGCCGGCGATGCGCGCGCCGGTCCGGATCACCCGCGGCGCCAGCGCGTTCGAGCTCATGCAGACCATGACGCGCTCCGGGATGCAGCGCCGGCTCCAGGCCCTCGCGCGCGCGATAGCTCGCGGCCTTCTCGCCGACCTCGTCGGCCACGGCGCGCAGCGCCAGCTCGCGCAGGGTCGACAGGTTGCCGACGCGGAAGAAGTTGGCGAGCGCCTGCTCGACCTTCTCGGGCCGGTAGATCTTGCCCTCGCGCAGCCGCTTGCGCAGCTCCTCGACGGTCACGTCGACGTTGATCACCTCGTCGGCGCGATCGAGGAACGTGTCCGGCACGGTCTCGCGCACGCGCACGCCGGTCGCCCTGGCCACCGCGTCGTTCAGCGTCTCGAGATGCTGGATGTTGACCGCGGTCAGCACGTCGATGCCGGCGTCGAGGATGTCGAGCACGTCCTGGTAGCGCTTCGGCGTGCCGGCTGCCCGCGACGTTGGAGTGCGCCAGCTCGTCGACGACGCACACCTCGGGCTTGCGCCGAAGGATGGCGTCGACGTCCATCTCCTCCAGCGCGACGCCGCGATAGTCGACCCGGCGCCGCGGCACGACCTCGAGGTCCTTCAGCTGCGCCTGCGGTGTCGCTGCGGCCGTGGGTCTCGACGTAGCCGACGACCACGTCGAGGCCGTGCGCGCGCAGCGCGTGCGCCTCCTGCAGCATCTCGTAGGTCTTGCCGACGCCCGGAGCCGCGCCGATGTAGATGCGCAGGCGGGCGCGCTCCGCGGCCGTGAGCCGCGCGAGCAGCGCGTCCGGCGACGGGCGGGTCGGCGTCATGGCGGCCTACTTGCGGCGGCGCGCGCTCGTCCAGCGCCAGATTGAGCATCAGCACGTTGACGACCGGCTCGCCGAGGAAGCCGAGCTGTCGGCCTTCGGTGTGCGCCGCCACCAGCTCGCGAACGGCCGCTTCAGGCAGCCCGCGCTCCCGCGCGACCCGCGGCACCTGGAACGCGGCCGCCGCCGGACTGATGTGCGGGTCGAGTCCCGAGGCCGACGTGGTCACGAGATCGATCGGCACCGGCACGTCGGGTTCTCGGCGCGGAGCCGGGCCACGTCGGCGGCGACGCGTCGATCAGCTTCCTGTTGGTCGGTCCGAGGTTGGATCCCGACGACGCGCGCGGCGTCGTAGCCGGCGCCGGCCGCCGACGGCCGGGAGTGGAAGTAGCCGGGCGACGAGAACGGCTGGCCGATGAGGCGCGAGCCGACCACCCGCCCGTTCCGCTCGAGCAGCTGGCCGTTGGCCTGCTCGGGGAACAGCACCTGCGCCACGCCGGTGATCGCCAGCGGATAGACGACGCCGAGCAGGGCGATGGTGACGACCGTCATCAGCGGCCGCGGTCTTCAGGTGGGTCAGGACGTTCATGACGGACTCCTAGGCCAGGCCGAGCGCGACGATCAGCACGTCGATCGCCTTGATGCCGACGAACGGCACGACGACGCCGCCGACGCCGTAGATCAGCAGGTTGCGCCGCAGCAGCGCGGCCGCGCCCATCGGGGCGATAGCGCACGCCGCGCAGCGCCAGCGGCACCAGCGCGACGATGATCAGGGCGTTGAAGATCACCGCCGACAGGATCGCCGACTGCGGCGTCGCCAGCCCCATGACGTTGAGCGGCGCCGAGCAGCGGGAAGGCCGCCAGGAACATCGCCGGGATGATGGCGAAGTACTTGGCGACGTCGTTGGCGATCGAGAACGTCGTCAGCGCGCCGCGCGTCATCAGCAGCTGCTTGCCGATCTCGACGATCTCGATCAGCTTGGTCGGGTTGGAGTCGAGGTCGACCATGTTGCCGGCTTCCTTGGCCGCCTGCGTGCCGGTGTTCATCGCCACGCCGACGTCGGCCTGGGCCAGCGCCGGCGCGTCGTTGGTGCCGTCGCCGGTCATCGCCACCAGCTTGCCGTCCGCCTGCTCCCGCTTGATCAGCGCCATCTTGTCCTCGGGCGTCGCCTCGGCCAGGAAGTCGTCGACGCCGGCCTCGGCGGCGATCGCGGCCGCGGTCAGCGGGTTGTCGCCGGTGATCATCACCGTCCGGATGCCCATCGCCCGCAGGTGCGCGAAGCGCTCGCGCATGCCGCCCTTGACGATGTCCTTGAGGTGGATGACGCCGAGGGCCCGGCCGCCGTCGGCGACGACCAGCGGCGTGCCGCCGGCGCGGGCGATGCGCTGCGTCAGCCTCGGTCAGCGACGCCGGTATCGTCCCGCCGTGGCCCTTCGACGTAGGCGATCGACCGAGTCGGCGGCGCCCTTGCGGATCTCGCGGCCGTCCAGGTCGACGCCGGACATGCGCGTCTGGGCCGTGAACGGCACGAACGTCGCGGCTGCGACGCCAGGTCGCGGCCGCGGATGCCGTATTGCTCCTTGGCCAGCACGACGATCGAGCGCCCTTCCGGCGTCTCGTCGGCGAGCGAGGCGAGCTGCGCCGCGTCGGCCAGCGTCGCGCTCGTCGACGCCGGGCACCGGGATGAAGGCCGCCGCCTGCCGATTGCCGAGCGTGATCGTGCCGGTCTTGTCGAGCAGCAGCGTGTGGACGTCGCCGGCCGCCTCGACGGCGCGGCCCGACATCGCCAGCACGTTGTGCTGCACCAGCCGGTCCATGCCGGCGATGCCGATCGCCGAGAGCAGCCCGCCGATGGTGGTCGGAATCAGGCAGACCAGCAGCGCGACCAGCACGAACACCGACTGCGGCGCGCCGGAGTAGACCGCGAACGGCTGCAGCGTGACGACCGCCATCAGGAAGACGATCGTCAGGCCGGCCAGCAGGATGTTCAGCGCGATCTCGTTCGGCGTCTTCTGCCGCTCGGCGCCTTCGACCAGCGCGATCATGCGATCGAGGAACGTCTCGCCGGGATCGGCGGTGACCCGCACCACGATGCGGTCGGACAGCACGCGCGTGCCGCCGGTCACCGCCGACCGATCGCCGCCCGACTCGCGGATGACCGGCGCCGATTCGCCGGTGATCGCCGACTCGTCGACCGAGGCGACGCCCTCGATGATCTCGCCGTCGGCCGGGATGAACTCCCCCGCCGCGACCACGACGATGTCGTCCCGGCGCAGCGAGGCCGCGGGCACCGTCTCGATGCGGCCGTCGACGCGCCGGTTGGCGACCGTCTCGGTCCGGGTCCGGCGCAGCGTGTCGGCCTGCGCCTTGCCGCGCCCCTCGGCCATCGCCTCGGCGAAGTTGGCGAACAGCACGGTCAACCACAGCCAGACGGTGATCTGCAGCTCGAAGCCGATGCCGGCGCGTCCCGCGGCGATGTCCCGGACCAGCAGGACCGTCGTCAGCACGGCGCCGACCTCGACGACGAACATCACCGGATTCCTCAGCATCAGCCGCGGATCGAGCTTGCGGCACGCGTCGATGGTGGCGGTGCGGAGCAGAGCGGGATTCCAGAGACTACGGGGCTGCGCGGTCATGATGGGGGCCAGACGTCAGAACGTGGTGCCGGCGTCCATCAGGAAGTGCTCGACGATCGGGCCGAGGCTGAGGACGGGAAAGAAGGTCAGCACGCCGACGATGACGATGACGCCGACCAGCAGGGTCGTGAACAGCGGCGTCGTCACCGGAAAGGTGCCGAGCGACGGCGGGACCCGCGTCTTGGCGCCGAGGCTGCCGGCCAGCGCCAGCATCGGCACGATCATCAGGAAGCGGCCGACGAGCATGGCGACGCCGAGCGTCGTGTTGTACCAGGGCGTGTTGGCCGTGAGGCCGGCGAACGCCGAGCCGTTGTTGCCGGTGCCGGACGTGAAGGCGTAGAGCATCTCGGAGAGCCCGTGCGGACCGGGGTTGGCGATGCCCGACGTCCCGGTGCTCGTGACCGCTGAGATGCCGGTGAGCACGAGGATGGTGAGCGGAAAGACCAGCACGGCCAGCATCGCCATCTGGACGTCGAACGCCTCGATCTTCTTGCCGAGGTACTCCGGCGTGCGGCCGACCATCAGGCCGGCGATGAAGACCGCCAGGACGACGAAGATCAGCATGCCGTAGAGCCCGGCGCCGACGCCGCCGAAGATCACCTCGCCGAGCATGATGTTGACCAGCGGCACCAGCCCGCCGAGCGGCGTGAACGAGTCGTGCATGGCGTTGACCGCGCCGCAGCTCGCGTCGGTCGTCACGGTGGCGAAGAGCGCCGAGTTGGCGATCCCGAAGCGGACCTCCTTGCCTTCCATGTTCCCGCCCGGACACATCGCGCCAGCCGTCTGGTCGGTGCCGGCGCAGCAGCGGGTTGCCGCGCGCTTCGGCCCAGTAGGCGGTGGTCACGCCGGCCAGGAACAGGAAGGCCATCGCGCGCCCAGACCGCCCAGCCGTGCCGGGGCGACCGGGTCATCCGGCCGAGCGTGTAGGTGAGTCCGGCCGAGATCGCGAAGATGCCGAACATCTGCAGGAAGTTGGTGAGCGGCGTCGGGTTCTCGAACGGATGGGCGCTGTTGGCGTTGAAGAAGCCGCCGCCGTTGGTGCCGCACTGCTTGATGACTTCCTGCGAGGCGACCGGCCCCTGGGCGATCACCTGGTGGGTCACCGCGCCCTGCGGGTCGACCAGTGCCACCCGGTCGTACGGGCGGAGGTTCTGCACCACGCCCTGCGAGACGAGCACCAGCGCGCCGACGACGCAGAACGGCAGCAGCACCCACAGGACCGCGCGCGTCATGTCGACCCAGAAGTTGCCGAGGGTTCCGCGACGGTCGCCTGCGCGACGCCGCGGATGAAGGCGATGGCCACGGCGATGCCGACCGCCGCGGAGACGAAGTTGTGGTACGCCAACCCGGCCATCTGGGTGAAGTAGCTCATCGTCGTCTCGCCGCGTAGGCCTGCCAGTTCGTGTTGGTGGTGAACGAGGCCGCGGTGTTGAAGGCGAGGTCGGCCGGCACGTTCGCCACGCCCTGCGGGTTGAGCGGCAACCACGCCTGCACGCGCATCTGGAGGTAGAGCACCAGCATCGAGACCAGGCTGAACGCGAGCATCGCCACGGCGTACTCGGTCCACGCATCTCGCGCGCCTCGTCGACGCCGGTCAGCCGGTAGAGTGACACGCTCGATCGGCCGGAGCACGGGATCGAGCCAGGTGCGTTCTCGGGCGAACACTCGGGCCATGAACGTCCCCGAGCGGGACCGTGACCGCGGCGACCGCGGCGAGCAGGACGACGATCTGGAGCCACCCGTTGGCAGTCATGGTCAGAACTTCTCCGGACGGAGCATCGCGTAGACGAGATAGGCCAGGAGGAGAACGGACACCACCAGGCCGGCGATCGATTCGACAGTCATGGACAGGTCACCCGAGACGCCGGCAGCCGGCGACGTAGGAGGCGGCGACGGCGAAGAACGCGACCGTGGCGGCGATGAAGACAGCGTCGGTCATGAGGATCCTCGGACGTCAGCTCGGGGTGCCCGTCGAGCCATCGGCACCACGCGACGGCTGCCGCGGCGGTCAGGCCGCACGCCGGCACGAGCGGTGCTGATCACCAGACCAGCGTAGGAGGGCGCGCCTGAGAGGCGGCTGAGAGCCGCCTGAAAAGTTCCTGAGAAAGCTCGCTCAGGAGGCGCCGGCGACGAACCGGTAGCCGACCCAGGGCTCGCTGAGCAGGAACTTCGGGGCCGAGGGATCGGGCTCGATCTTGCGGCGGAGCTGGGCGACCAGCGTCCAGAGGTGCTCGGGCTGTTCGACCGCGTTCGGGCCCCAGATCGCCTTCAGGATGGTCTTGTGCGTGAGCACGCGATCGTGGTTGCGGGCGAGCAGGAGCAGCAGTTCGAACTCCTTCGGCGTGAGTTTCACTTCGACGCCGGAGCGGAGGACGCGGCGCCGGTCCTCGTCGATGGCCATCTCCGCCCACGACGAACGAACCGGCGTCGTCGCCGGTCGGCGCGCGACGCCGGCGGAGCGCGGCGCGGATCCGCGCCAGCAACTCCTCGGGCCCGAACGGCTTCGTCACGTAGTCGTCGGCGCCGAGGTCGAGCGCCTGCACCTTGTCGGCCTCGCCGCCGCGCGCAGAGAGCACGAGGATCGGCACTGCCGACGTCGCGCGGACCCGGCGGCAGACCTCGGTCCCTTCCAAGTCCGGCAAGCCGAGATCGAGGACGATGAGGTCCGGCGGCCGGTCAATCGCCGCCTGCAGCGCCTCGCGCGCCCGTGCCCGCGACTTCGACCTCGTAGCCTCGAGCCCGCAGCAACGGCGCCACCGCCCGCTGGATGGCCGCCTCGTCGTCGACGAGCAGAATGCGGGCTGACGCCACCATCAGAGGCCGGGCTGCTCTGCCGCCGCGCGCACCTCGGCGGGCATCACGATGGTGAAGATGGCGCCACCCGCGGGCGCGTTCTCGGCCCAGACCCGGCCGCCGGCGGCGGCCACCAGCCCGCGCACGATGCCACAGGCCCATGCCGGTGCCCGATGCCCGCCCTTTGGCGTTGGCGCCACGATAGAAGCGGTCGAACAGGTGCGGCAGATCGGCGATGTCGATGCCTGTTCCATGGTCCCGGACGGCGAGCCGGAACCCGTCCGGACCAGTCTGCGCGTGTACCTCGATCGACGAACCGGGCGCGGTGTACTGGGCGGCGTTCTCGAGGAGGTGGGCCAGGGCGGCAGCGGTCAGGCGCGGGTCGAGGCGGACCGGCTCGTCGGGCTCGAGGCGCAGGACCACGTCGCGGCCGGCCAGGACGTGATCGACCTGCGCCCGTGCCGCGGACACGATCTCGGACGGATGGGTCCAGCGCGCCGTACGCTCGAGCGATCCGGCGTCGATACGCGCCATTTCGAGCAGGTTCTCGAACAGCCGGGTGAGTCGCTCGACCTCAGCGAGGATCACGTCCCGCTGCTCCGCGCGCTCCGCTGGTGCCAGTTCCGGCGCATCGACGTTGCTCGCCGCGACCCGGATCGCCGTCAGCGGAGTGCGCAGATCGTGGCTGATCGAGGCGAGCAGCGCCGACTTCAGTTGGTCGCTCTGCCGGGCCATCTCGCCCGCTTGGCGGTCGCTGAGGAGTTGCGCCCGCTCGATGGCGATCGCCGCCAGGCCGGCCAGCGTGTCGAGGGTCCCGGGCTCGACGGCGCGGCCGGCAGCGGCGAGCAGCCCGATCGGCCTTCGTGCCGACCCGCAGGGGGACGAGCCGCACGCTGCGGCCGTCGACCTCGACGGCGCGGTGGCCGGCATAGGTCCGGGACCTCGCGTCGAAGTCGAGCGAGGCCTGCGCCGACGCGAACGCATTGTCGAGTTCTCGGCGGGGCAACGTCACGGACGGACCCGGCCTCGAAGACCTCCCACGCCGCGTTGCGGGGCAACGCGATCGCGACGAACTCCAGGTCGAAGCGGCGGCCGATGGCGCGAGCCAGGCTCGTCAAGGCATCGCGGCTGTCGGTGATCAGCAGGACGTCGCGGCTCAGGTCGAACAGCCGCGCCAGCTCGTCGCGCCGGCCGACGGCCTCCTCGGCCCTGGCCCGAGCCTGCGCTGACAGACGGCTGGCGACGAGGCTGACGGTGAGGAAGGCGAACAGCGTTACCCAGTTCTGCGGCTCGGCAATCGCGAACGTGCCGACCGGCGGCAGGAAGAAGAAGTTGAGGCCCAGCATGCCGCGACGACGGACGTGGCGACCGCGGTTGCGAGGCTCGACGTCGCGGCGACGAGGAGCACGACCATGAGGTAGAGCGTCGCGACCGTCGCCACGTTCGGACCGAACCACCGCCCGAACACCACCGTGATCGCCGCGACGGCGGCCAACGCCCCGGCGACGTGCCACGTCTGGGTGCGACCGGCCACATGCACCCGCCCATGATAGTCGGCGCGACAGCGCCGGTGCCGGCCCCTGGCTGGGCGGAGGCATCGTGCTCGCCAGCCTGGCTCCGCATTCGCGTCCGGCGACGAGTGGCCCCGCTCGACGCCCGCGCACAACGACAGGCGGCGGTTGGTGACGCGTCACGGGCGCTAGGAATCGGCCGACGACCGCGCGAGATGCGCCAGTCGATGGCCGATGTGCTCGACGGTGTCCTCCAGTCCAGTGAGCACGTCGTCGTCTGCACCCTCACGAACGGCGGCTTCGACCAGGGCCAGCGCCATCAGCGCGTTGTCGACCGCCAGTTGGGAGGGACCGCCGCCGAACGGCGCTTTGAGGGCATGGCCTTGGCGTTCCAAGGCACGTATCCGGTCGATCAACTCCCCGACCCGCCCCGTGTTCGACATCCCCAGGTCACCCACAACGTAAAGAGCAAAGGCGCTGCCAGGGTGCGGTGGCGTGGACGGACGTCACTCAGCAGCTCCATCCGACCGGGATGCCTCACGCATGGCCTCCAGGTCTGCGAGTTTCGGCTCGAGGTCCATGAGCACTCTCTCCGCGTGAAGGAGGTCCACCGCTTGGATCCAGGCGAAGGCTTCCGCGAGGTGGTTCGAGAGAGCCACCGCCTGGACCCTGTGGACGCCGGGGCCGAACGCTGCGGTCAAGCGGTCGACGCGGCGCCTCATGTCCCCGTGCTGCGACTTGAGTGCCTCAGCCGACGGAGGCGCCTTCTCCGAGGGGGCTGTCATACGACGATCCTAGTCGGCCGCGGTTGTCGAGGCCTACGGAAATGCCCCTAGAGGAGCCGCCCTGCGCCGGAGCCCGGTTTGCGCGCGGAAGCGAGATGACGGCGACCTGGCGGAAAGGCGTCTCACGACGCGGCCCGAACCACGAGGAGGGCTGCCCGATGCGCCTCGAAGCTGAGCTAGAATCGACGGCACACGAGCCATGGCTGACATCACTGCGCTTCTCGATCGCTGGCACGACGGCGATCGCGGAGGGCTCGAGGCGTTGATCGAACTGGTCTACGGCGAGCTGCGCACGATCGCCCACCGGCTGCTGCGCGACGAGCGCGCCGACCACACGCTGCAGCCGACGGCCTTGGTGAACGAGGCCTATCTGCGACTCCAGGGCGTGCGCGAGCTGCGCCTGGAGAACCGCGGCCATTTCTTCGGCGCGGCGGCCAAAGCCATGCGCCGGGTGCTGGTCGACTACGCGCGCCAGAAGAAGGCGGCCAAACGGGGCGGACCGGATCTCAAGAAGGTCGACCTCACGGCGGCACTCGATGCCCCGATGGACGATCGGCTCGATTTCGAGCGCCTCGACGAGGCGCTCGATCGCCTGGCCGACGTCGCGCCCGACAAGGCGCGGGTGGTCGAGCTCCGCTATTTCGCCGGCCTGTCGATCGAGGAAACGGCGGCGATCATGGCCAGCTCGCCGGCCACGGTCAAGCGGCAATGGGCGTTCGCGCGGGCCTGGCTGTTCCGGGCGCTCTCGGCGGAGGACGGGCTGCCGTCCCCGGTGCCGCCTGAGCCGAACAGTGGCCGGACGACGCCATGAAGGGCGATCACTCCGGCCGACGGGCGGGCGGGTGACCCACTCACCATGGACGATCGAGGGGCAGCCTACTGGAAGGACATCGACGCGGCCTTCGCCGAGGCGTCGGACCTCGACGCGGCCGGCCGCGCCCACCTCCTCGGCCTCCGGTTCCCGGACGCGCCCGACATGCGCGCCGAAGTGGCGTCGCTGCTCGACGCGCACGATCGGGCCGCACACTTCCTGATCGGCGGGCCCCAGGCGCCGGCGCCATGGGACGTGCCCGCTCCCGAGCCCGGCACCGTGCTCGGCGGCTATCTCCTCGCCGAGCGGATCGGCGAGGGGGGCATGGGGCAGGTGTTCCGGGCCGCCCGCGCCGACGGCAGCTTCGACCAGCAGGTCGCGGTGAAGGTGACGCGCGGGGTCGTGAGCAGCGGCGAGTCGGTGCGGCGCTTCCGGGCCGAGCGGCAGATTCTCGCGTCCCTGCACCACGCGCACATTGTCTCGCTCCTGGACGGAGGCATCGCCGAGAGCGGCCACGCCTACCTCGTGATGGAGCTCGTCGACGGGACTCCGATCGCGGCCTACTGCGCCCATCGCCGGCTCGATCTCGAGGCACGGATCGACCTGTTCCGGCAGGTCTGTTCGGCGGTGCACTACGCGCACCGGCATGGCGTCGTGCATCGAGATCTCAAGCCGGCGAACGTCCTCGTCACCGACGACGGCGTCGCCAAGGTGCTGGACTTCGGCATCGCCAAGCTCCTGTCACCGCCCGACGATCTGTCGTGGCACACCAGCGACCTGCAGCCGGTGCCGCTCACCCCCAACTACGCCAGCCCGGAGCAGCTCCGGCGGCTGCCGGTGACGACGGCGTCCGACGTGTATTCGCTCGGCGTCATGCTCTACGAGATCGTCGCCGGCGTCCGCCCGTACGACACGGAAGGACAGTCGCTCGACCGCATGCTCGACGTCGTCGTCCGCCAGGACCCGACGCGCCCCAGCGCGATGGCCGGCCGCGGCGTGGCGCTGCCCTATCGCCTCCGCCAGCTGAGAGGCGACCTCGACGCGATCGTGCTGCATGCGCTGGCTAAGGACGTCGAGCGTCGGTATGCGTCGGCCGACGAGTTGTCCGAGGACCTGCGCCGGTTTCTCAGCGGCCGGCCGGTCGTCGCGCGCGAGCCGTCGCTGCTCTACCTCCTGCGCCGTGTGACCGGCCGCAACCGCATCGCCGTGGGCGTCGCCGCGGTGGCGATGGCGGCGATCCTCGTGGCGCTCGCGGCAGCGCTCGTGCAGTGGCGCCGGGCCGACGAGCAGCGCTCGCGGGCAGAGCGACGGTTCAGCGAAGTGCGGCAGCTCGCCAAGGCGCTCATCTTCAAGATCCACGACGGCGTCGCCCCGCTCGCCGGATCGACCCCGGTGCGCCGGGATATCGTCGCCGAAGCGGTGAAGTACCTCGAGGGCCTGCGGCCCGAAGCCTCGGACGATCCCACGCTCGCGCTCGAGTTGGCAACGGGGCATCGGCGGATCGGGCAGGTACTGGGCGACGTGTCGTCGCCGAACCTGGGCGATCGTGAGGGCGCGCTGCGCCACCTCTCCATCGCCCGCGGCATGCTCGAGCGGCTGGCGGCGTCGCCGCCGGTGCATCCCGACGTCCTGCACGAGCTGATCCTGGTCAACCGCGTGTCCAGCATGACCCTCGGCATTCTCGGCCGGCAGCGCGAATCGATGGAGGCAGCGGCGCAGGCCCTCGACGCCGCGGAGCGCCTGGTCGGCCAGCAGCCGGACGACCGCAAGCGGCGCGAGACCCTCGCGGCCGCGCAGTTCGCCGTGGCGGTGCAGCAGCGCGGCCGCGAGTCGATGCCAGCGTGGCAGAAGACCCTCGCCAGCTACGAGGCGCTGCTCGCCGAGCGGCCCAACGACGGCAACAGCATGCGCAACGTGGCGTTGGCGCTCAAGTATCTCGCCACGGCGCACGACGCGGAAGACGACATGGATCGGGCGGCAGCCCTCAATCGCCGCGCGCTGGTTCTCGACGAGCGACGCCTCGCCCTCGAGCCCGACAGTCGCCAGGCCCAGTTCGACGTCGCCATGGATCTGCTCGGCGTCGCCAGTACGCTGGACGAGCGGGGCGATCATCAGGGCGCCATTCCGCTGATCGAACGCAGCATCGAGCTGCGGGCGGCGCTCTCGGTCAGCGACCCGAACGACGTACTGGCGCGCGGTCGACTGGCCGTGGCGCAGCGCTGGCTCGCCCGCGCGCGTATCGCCCTCGGCGAATGGGAGTCGGCGGAGCGGCTGCTCGCCGCTGCCGAGATCGGCCTCGCCGCGGTCGGCCGCGTCCGCAAGGAGCCCTGGGTGGCCAGGGAACAGGCGGGCCTGCTCGCCAGCCGCGCCCATCTCGCGGCGGCCCGCCGGGCGCCGCGCGCTCGAATCTGCCTGCTGCTCGGACAGGCCAACGCGGCATGGGACGACGCGGCGCGCCAGGGCCCGCTGTCCTCGAAAGAGATGGCGAGCCGCGCCGACACGATCGACCGCCTGCGGTCCTGCGTGCCGGCGCCCGGGCGAGCGGCGGCGGGCTCGGTCAGCGGCGCCGGCCCGACCGGCCCACCGAAGAGATGATCGGCAAGGCGGCGCGGGAGAAGCCGCCCTGACCGATCCCCCGAGGCGGCGGCGCCCCTCAGTAGGCGTATTTGTCGCGATTCGCCACGCTGTCCCAGCACAGGTCCTGGCCGGTCCGTGACGACAGGGTGAAGCCGGCCGGACACTTGAGCGTCTGTCCCGAGCACGTGTCTTTGGTGCCCTGTGAGTCCTGGGAGATCCCCGCGTCCTGGCCGGCGCGCCCCTGGCCCGCGTTGATGGCCTGCTCTCCCGACCGCTCGCAGATGGGGAAGCGGGCATGGCCGTCGGCGCAGGTCGCGTTGAGACCGGTGCCGCAGTTCAGCGGCAGCTTCGCGGCGTTCAATTTCAGGAGGACGGCCCGCCGCTTCTCGATGAAGCTCGTCTCCACATCCGAGTTCCCGGCCGCCCCCTCGGCCCGGCGGCACGCGAGATTGGTGGCGTCGGCCCGCTGGTAGCACGCCTCGGCCTGCGCCTGGCTCTCGCACGCCGTCAGATCGACCTTGTAGGTGGCCGCGCACTTGGCGAGCTTCAGCTCCCGCTTCTTGGCATCGTCCGCCAGCACGTCACCACCGCCGACCACCAGCAGCGCCAGGGCCGACCCGGCGATCATCCGCATCGACTGTTCTCTCATGGCACTCTCCTCACGTCGTCCTCCCACCGGCAGCCCGCGGCACGCGGCGGTCGGTCTCGGTCGCAGCCGCTCAGATCGATGCGCAGCCGACGCCCCGTCCGCGGCCGCATTTGGCCAGGCAGCAGCATGTCGTCTGACTGCACGCACAGGACACGTTGCATCTCGCTGCCAGCAGCGGCGGCTCCAGGAAGTCGTGCACCGTCCGGCCCGCGGCACTGAGCCATTCGATCGGGGACGCGACCGTGGACCTCTTCTTGAGCCCGAGGCACTCCTGGATTTCTCCGGGCACGCGTTCGTCGGGGGTCGGACGCATCTGCCTGCCGCCGATGTAGTACTCCGCGGCGGCGGCCTTCTGGGCCCGGACGAGGACCTTCGCTTCGAGCAGCCCCTTGTCGGTTCGTGCCGACGCGACGACGTGCTCGCCGTCCTCGAGTTTCATCGTCTCGGTGTCCGGCACCTCGAGGGTGAACACCTTGCATTCGGCGGCCAGGACGACGGCCGCCACCGTCGTCGCGCAGTACATGGCGACGATGGTGGCGAACCTCGCCAACCAGCCTTTCGGCCCGCTGATTCTTCTCACTCGATCATCCTCCTCCGGGTGGCGCCGGGCCTCCCTGACCTACATGGCGTGGTCGGAGCACCTACTGGCTCAGGACGACGTGAGGGAGCGGAGGTCACCGCACGACCAGCCGGCGCCACGACGTTCGCGTCGTTCCGCGCCCGGCCACGTCCACGGCGACGACGCGCCAGCGCAGCTCGCCCTTGATGGCCTTCTGCAGCACGAACGGCGGCAGCGCGTACTCGGCGGCGGCTGGCTGCAGCAGCGCGTCGAACACGAGGTCGTCGCCGGCCTCGACCTCGATGCGGGTGACCGCCGCCTGGGCGATCGACCGCCACCGCAGCGTCGGCGGCGCCGAACTCGAGACGACAGCGCCGTCCACCGGTGACATGCCGTCCTCGTCGAGCGCCGGGGCTCTTGCCGAAAGCGCCGTGCTCCCGGCCCCGATCACGTAGCGCAGGACCGGCATGGGGAAACCCGCCACTGCGCCGCCGTGCGCGATGCCGGAGCCGGCGCCGGCGCCGGCCAGATTCGAATCGCCGAACTTGTCGTTGGACGCCTCGACCCGCAGCAGCACGAGGTACTGCCCCTCGACACCCGTCGGCAGCCGCGACGGGGGCGGGCCTGGCAGCGTCGCGCGTCCCACCGGCGGCAGGAACACGCTGAACCGCTCGAGCTCGGTGTAGCGCCGCTGCGTGCCGCGCAGCTCGATCGGCAGCGTCGCCTCGGTGAGCAGATCCTCCGGCGCTGGCAGTTCCTGCCCCGGCATCACCACTTCCCACCGGCCGGTCAGGCGGCCCGTGCCGGTGTAGGTGATCGTCGCCGACAGTCGGCGGCAGCGGCTCGCCGGACCGTGCCTGCAGCACCGGCACCTCGACCTCGAACGCCAGCCGCACGTCGACGAGCGACAGCGGCACGCCGGCGCCGCCGGCCGTCAGCCGGCAGGTGACGCGCACGTACTGGTCGGGCCGGCCGTCGGCGGCGACGAACCGGCGCACGTAGAAGAACGACGCCACGTCGCCCGCTTCCGCGGCCTCGTAGGCGCGGCGGGCCACCGACGCCGGCACCGACATGATGTCGGTGAAGCGCGCCGACGCCGCTCGTCTGCGCCCACTGGAAGCGCCGCGGCAGGAAGCCATAGAGCGAGGCCGGGTCGCAGCGCAGGCCCAGGTCGGGCGTCGGCGGGGATGGTGTTGCCGCACCACTGCGCCTCGGCGGCGCTGTAGCCGTCCAGACCGCCGAACGTCAGGAGCACGGTGGTGGCGCCCGTGCCCGTTCACGTTGACCCCCTGCGGGTCGACGCGGATCTGCGCCAGCGCCGGCGCGGCACCGCGATGGCCACGCTGAACAGCACGATGGCGAGCGAAGCGCGCATGTCAGAACACCCTCAGCGACAGCCCGGTGGCGAGCGTCCAGTTCCGGCCGGTCCTGGCGTGGTACCGAACAGGATCTGGACGATGTCGGCCGACTGCCAGGTCCACCGCACGAAGACCCGCGCCCGGGGACGGCCGCCGCCGAGGCGCGGCATCGCGATGAGGTGCGACCCCTCGAGCATCACGTCGTCGATGTCGCTGTGGCTGGCGACGGGGTCGCGGAGCCACGTGCGGGTCGCGGCGAGCGGCGAGCGTCGCCCGCGCGCGTCGGACGCCACGAGCCGTTCAGCGCGACCCGCCGCGTGAGCGCGCGAGAGCCGGCCTCGATGCTCCGCACGCGCTCGTGCCCGACCTCGAGCGCGAGATCGAAGGCGGTGCCCGCGGTGAGCCCGACCGATCCGACGTGCGCCAGGGTGTCGAAGTCGGCGCGCTCGCGATCCGGCTGGCGGTTGTCGACCAGCGGTGCGCGCGGCCGCATAGCCGAAGCGGACGCGCGCGAACGTCCAGTCCGAGCGCAGCGTCTGCAGCGTGCTGGCCTGGTCCGGCACCTGCGCGTCGGACGCGAACCCGCCATTGGCCGGGCAGCGGGCCGCCGACCTGTGACGTCCGGTTCACGGTGTAGGCGACGACCGGCCACCAGGCGCTCGCCGGCGTCGAGCGGGCGCGCAGCGGCGCCCAGTGGCAGCGCGACGTTCCCGGTCGTCGTCGCGGTGTCGGTCGTGAGGAGCGACGCGACGCGACCGAGGTTGTCGTGCGCCCAGGTGTGGGCGGCCTGTCCGAGCACCGCGCCCCACCCGCCCGAGACTTCCGCCGTGTGCAGCAGCACGTCGGCGCGCACCGCGTCCGAGGCGCCCACGGGGCGGAACAGCGGCTCCACCCGCTCGAACCGGTAGGCGGCGACGAGCCGGCCCGGCCTCTGGCCGGGCCGCCCCCCGGCCGCAGCAGCTCGTAGCCGGCATCGACGTAGGCCGCGTCGCTCGAGCGCGCCCGGAGGGGAACCAGCGCGGCGCCCTGGGCGAGCTGGGGATCGCCCGGCGCCTCGAACCGGTTCCTGGCGACGCCGGCGTCGAACCGGAAGCGGCTACCCGGCATCGCGCTCGCGAATCGCAGCGAGGCGCCGTGCCCGCGCTCGACGTCGTTGATCTGCCCTTGCGTGAAGCCGCCGCGGGCCTGTCGCGTCCCGCTCACGACCAGCGCCTCGACACGTGCCGCGCCGGCCTGCCGCGCGAGCTCGGCGCCGACGGTGGCGACCCGCAGTCGATTGTTGCTCGTCCCGACGCCGAGCAGGTTGTCGAAGCCGACGATGCTGTTGCCGTTCAGCGCGGCAACGGTCAGATCGGCGCGGCCGGCCCGCAGCCGTGGCCGACACGCCGCGGCTGGCGAACCGCGGCATCAGGTGGCGATGCGACGTGAACAGCAGATGGCCGAGCGAGACCTTCGCTCGACGCGACTCCACGTCGACGAGATAGTCGGCGAGATCGAGGCGCGGGGCTTCCTGCCCTTCGGCCTGGAAGCGCAGCGCCTCGGGCACGTGCGAGACGCCGAGGAGGTTGACCTGCGACGTCGCCGTGATCCCGTTCTTGACGTGCGCCGTGCGCATGCCGAGGGTGACGGTCGCCGTCCTGGAACGTCTCGCGGGGCGGCGCCGGGGCGGCGCCGGCATGCGCCTCCGCTACCTGCCCCTTGCTCTCGAAGCCGACCGTCGGCGCGCGTCTCCGACCGCTCGAAGCCGCGCGGCGTCAGCACGCGCAGCGAGAACTGCCCGATCGGCTGCCATCCCTCCGACGCGGTCACGCGGAAGACCGCGACCGGCGACTGGCCCTGCGGCAGCGCGACCGGACCGGGCTGATAGCGAAGGATCGGGCCGTTCGCCACGAAGAGTGCGGTCCAGTCCGTCCGTCCGATGGTGACCACGAGGCGCTCGACGCCCGTCGAGCGGACGGCTCAGCGTCAGCTCGAGCGGGTCGTCCGGCGTCAGCCAACGCCCGTCGGCCAGGTTCGCCGACACCGTCAACGGCGCCGGTTCGCCACGGGCCGGATCGGCGAGACAGACTGCGCCGAGCACGCCGAACAGGACTCGCCGCCAGCGGGCCATCGCGAGGGCTCCCGATGCACGCTGCGCACGCGCTCAGCGGGCTGCCCGGTAGCTGACGTGGATCTTGATGTCGCCGAGCACGCGGGACGGCCCCGACGGCGGCGGCGCCCGCACCATCGCAGTAGCTGACGGCGACGTTCCAGGCGCTCGTCGCGTCCTGGCTGCTGCCCTGGAACTGGCCCGACTGCCGACAGCGCCGGCTCTGGTCGTCGATCCGGCGGTCGTCGGCTTGGCGTCGCGCGCATAGCCGCAGCCATCGGCGACGATCTGGCCGCCGGGCGATCGCAGCACGGCCCGGATCTTCCGATTGACCTGGCCTTCGCCGCCGCCGACGACCGCGACCGGCCACTCACCGTTCACGACATCACGCCCGCGCGCGGGCACCGGATTCGGCGTGAAGCTCTGCGTCACCGTCTGGCCCGGATCGAGGCGGCCGACGGTGACGGTGACCAGGCTGTCGACCAGACTTGTCAGCTGCGGCGGCGCCTTCACCACCGGGTCGATGGCCGCCGGCTGGGCGTAGGCCGGCGCGAACGCCGCGGCCCCACCAGAGCGGCGGCAGCAAGCACGCAGCGGAACGTGACGGAGGATCGGACGATCGAACGTCGGCATTGAATTCTCCTTCGTAGGCGCGAAGTGCCGCGCTGTCCATACATGGCGCAAAGCCACCGGCCTGCGGCTCAGGCTGGCTCGAAGGTGCGGTTGCCAGGCTGGCGAACGGCTCCCGCTGCGTCGTCAGCGACTCGATGGTGGTCAGTGCTGCGCCAACTCATCCTCTTGCTTTGCGAGCGTCATTCGCACACAGGGTGTTTAATGAGTCTTCGCTGATCCGCCCACGGACTGTCAGCTGCGGACGCGCCGGATCGTACGGAGGACGTCATGAAGCGCCGCACTCTTGGTGAAGCCGTCGCTTGCTGGCGTGTCGTCGTCGCGGTGAGCGCTCTGATACTCAGCCCCGGCGGCAGCCTTGCTGCGACGCCAGCGGCATTCCTCCCGGCGGCGTATGTCGACACCGGCGTCGCTACCACTCAATCGGCGGTCGTGGCGGACGTGGACCGGGACGGCAATCCCGACCTGATCGTGGCCATCCACAATCACTCGATTGGGACGGACAGACACGGCCTGGCTGCCGTTCTGCTCGGTAACGGCGATGGCACCTTCCGGGACGCGGTCGCCTACGATTCGGCTGGCGGCGGCCCGTTCGCGTTGGCCGTCGCGGACCTGAACGGCGATGCCGCCCCGGACATCGTCATCGACAACGCCTGCGGCCTGGCGGGTCCCGCGTGCGGTCCTGGGACGGCCGGCGTCCTGCTGAACCACGGCGATGGGACCTTCGCCGACGCCATCCCTTGGGACCTCGGCGCAACTTCACAGTCGGTGGCGATCGGAGACGTCAACGGAGACGGCAAGCCCGACCTGGTCGCCGCGGGCGGTCTCGGCGGCGTCTCGGTTCTCGTGGGAAACGGCGACGGCACCTTCCAAGGGCGGATCATCGGCGGCGTCGGTGCGATCGAGGTCCGTTCGGTCGCGGTGGCCGACATGAACCATGATGGTCGGCTCGACGTCGTCGCGACCGGATCGGACAGCAGTGTGAGCCCGACACGGAGGAGCCGTGGCGATCCTGCTGGGCAATGGCAGCGGCACGTTCCAGCCGCTGTTGGCGACGCACGATTCCGGTGTGACGGCGGGCGGCTGGGCGAATGCGGTGGCCGTTGCCGATCTCAACGGAGATGGCGCCCTCGATGTCGCGGTCGCGAATTACCCGGACAGAAGGGCCGGCGTGTTGCTCGGCACGGGAGATGGTCGTCTCGAGCCCGTTGCTTTGTACGATTCTGGCGGGCCGTTTGCCTACGCGGTTGCCATCGCGGACGTCAACGGCGACTCCACGGTCGACCTGGTCGTGGGCAACCTCCGCGACTCGGTGAGCGTGCTGGTGGGCAACGGCGACGGCACGTTCGCGACGCCGCAGGCCTTTCCCGTCGTCGCGGCCGCTTCCGTGGTGGCGGCGGATCTGAACCATGACGCACGGCCAGATCTCGCCGTCGCCGTCACGACGCAGACCGTTGCGGTCCTGCTGAACGACACGTGCGCAGATGTCGCCTCCGTCGTCACGCTTTCGGCGGCACCCGCCGTCTTGTGGCCGCCAAACGGAAGAACGATCCCCGTGACGTTGGCGGGGACGCTCACCGTCGCCCCGTGTGCAGCGACAGTTACGACCCTGAGCTACACCGTGGTCGATGAGTACGGTTGGTGCAGCCAGCGGGACCGATTGTGCCGGACGCCGTCGGCGCCTTTTCGGTGAGCGTCCCGCTGCAGGCATCACGGCGAGGGCAGGACAGAGACGGACGCCAGTACACGATCAGGGTGACCGCCGACGAACAGCAACGGCGGAATGGCCACCGCGACCCGCGTCGTCACGGTTCCGCACAATCGCTGACCTGCAGCCCAGTGCGCCGTGCAGCCCTCGACAGGCAGCCTCACGGGCGCCGGGCGCGGAATGGGTGCCGATTTCGCCAGGGCCGCACTCGCGGCTGGCCATGCGGTCGTCGCAGCCGGCCGGACCGGGAGCGCGTCGGGAAGGCGCTGGGCACCTCGCCACACTTCCTGACGGTGACGATGGACGTCACCCGCCGAGCCGAGATCGAGGCAGCCGTGCGAGCGGCCGTTGAGCGCTTCGGCCGGATCGACGTTCTGGTGAATGACGCAGCGCGCTTCTTCGCCGGGTACCTGAGGAGCTGTCGGAGGAGCAGATCGATCAGCAGCTTGCGATCAGTCTCATCGGACCGATGAACGTAACTCGAGCCGTTCTACCGGTGATGCGCCAGCAGGGCTCCGGCCACATCATCGCGATCTCGTCGCGGCCGGCATCTCGGCCGGTTTCGACTTCGTGTCGGCGTATGCAGCCTCGACGTCGGTCTCGAGGGATGGATGGAGTCGCTGCAGGCCGAGATCGCACCGTTCGGCATCCGCACGACGGTCGTCAATCCCGGCTTCTTCCGAACGGAGCTCCTGACCGACCAGTCGACGAGCGACGCCCGACGAAACTCGCGCGGGCGCTCGTGACGATCGCGAGCCAGGAACCGCCGCCACGACGTTTCATCGCCGGCGCAGACGCCATCGCTGGCGCGGAACAGAAGCTCGTCGATCTGAAGGCTCAGATCGAGTCCAACCGGAACTCTCGACGTCCCTCGCGTTCGACTACGGTCCGGGCGATCGATGGAGTCCTCGCGTCCAATGAGGCAGGATGCCTGCGTTCAAGGTTTGGAACTATGGCTCCGGTGGCTGCAGCATGTCAGCGCACCCCAGAATCGCCGCATGACTCGAACGGATATCGGCTTATCCCCTTTCGGCCAGCATGGGCAACGAGATCCCCTCGCCGACGGACGCCTAGCAGCCGTCACGGGACTGCCTGGCGAGCTCGGGTGCGACTTAGGGCGGTTCGCCCGGGAAGCAGCTCTGGTGTGAGCCTTGCATCCCTCGACTGCCATGGTTGACCTTGGAGCGCATCTGCCAACTCCCGAGCACGCGCCCGACGACGACGCGATCCTGCGCCCAGGACACAACTGCTGGCGCGTCGAACGCGCGCCGCGATTCGCCTGCATCCAGGACGCCGCGGACTATTTCCGCTTGCGCCAGGGAGGCCATGCTGCAGGCGCGCGACACGATCTTCAGCGTCGGCTGGGACATCTCGGCGACGCTCGATCTCGTGCCCGGCGGCGCCTCCGACGGCGCGCCGACCCGCCTCGACGAGCTGCTGCGTTGGCTGGTGCGTCGCCGACCCACGCTGCGCTGCTACGTCCTCACCTGGGACTACGCGGCCCTCTACACGCTCGAGCGGGATCCGTCGACCCGATGGCGCCTCGGCTGGCGGATGCCCTCGCGCGTGCACTTCGGGTTCGACGATCACCATCCGTTCGGCGCCTCGCACCACCAGAAGATCATCGTCGTCGACGACGCGCTCGCCTTCTCGGGCGGCGTCGACCTGACGGGACATCGGTGGGACACCGCCGCGCATCGTGTGGACGAGCCGCATCGACTGAACGCCGACGGCACGCCGTACGGGCCGTATCACGAGATCCAAGCGATGGCCGATGGGCCGGTCGCCGCGGCGCTGGGAGCCTTCGTCCGCGATCGCTGGGACGCGTTGGGCAAGCGCACCTCACCGCTGGCTGTGCGCGCGGTGTATGACCTGTGGCCCGACGACGTCCGCCCGATCTGACGAACGTCGACGTGGCCATCGCCCGGACGATGCCGCCCTCGGAACGGAACGGGGCGATTCGCGAGTGCGAGCGCTCGTACCTCGACTCAATCGCCGCGGCGATGCACTCCATCTACATCGAGAACCAATATTTCACGAACGATGCGCTCGGCACGCGCCCTCGCACGGCGGCTGGCGGAGCCGGACGGCCCCGAAGTGATCGTGGTCATGCCGAAGGAATGCGAAGGCTGGATCGAGAAGCAGACGATGGGCGTGCTGCGGCACGAGGCGCTCGCGATGCTGGTCGACGCCGACCGGCATCGCCGGCTGCGCCTCGTCCATCCAGTGGCGTCCCGGGCCCGCGATGTCGTCACCTTCGTGCATTCCAAGGTGATGATCGTCGACGACCGCCTGCTGCGCGTCGGCTCCGCCAACATGTCACACCGGTCGATGGGCGTGGATTCGGAGTGCGATCTCATCGCCGACGCTGGCGCCGACCCGGGGTGCCGCGCCGGAGTGCAGCACGTCCGCAATCGGTTGCTGGGCGAGCAGCTCGGCCTGCCGCCCGATGTGGTGACCGCCGAGATCGCGCGGCTCGGGTCGATGGGCGCACTCATCGACGCGCGGGCGGATGCCGATCGCACGTTGCTCCCCGTCGACATGACCCCGCCGGAGGAGACACCGGCGGAAGGCCGTGAAGGCCGCCGCAGATCCCGACGAACCGCTCGACCTCGGCGGGGCAACCGAGGTGCTGCCGCCGCTGGACGCCCGCGCGGATCGCAGCGCCTTCCGTCTGCGTCTGGCCGCCTTCGCCGTCACCGTGACGCTGCTGATCACCGCGCGTCTGCTGTCGGCTGGAGGCGCGGACATCGCACGGGCGTTCGACATGTCGCTGTCGCCGTCGGTGATCTGGATCGCCCTTGCCGTCGTGGTCGTGGCGCACCTCGCGCTCGTCCCGCTGGAATTGCTCGCCATTCTCGCCGGCGTGGCGCTCGGCTGGGACGTCGGCGGCGGGATCGCCCTCGCCGGTGGGTGGCTGGGCGCCGTGATTGGCTACGTCGGCGGGCGTCTACTGGGTCCGGGCAGGCTCAGACCCTGGATGAGCCGTCGAGCCTACCGCTCGGCGCGTCAGCTCGGCGCACACGGCGCCGTCGGCGTCGCCGTGCTGCGCCTGATGTCGATCGCCAGCGCGCTCTCCGTCCATCTCGTGTGCGGAGCGACGCGTGTGCCGGTCGTGGCCTACCTGCTGGGCTCGGCGGCCGGGCTCGCGCCGCCCATGTTCGCCCTCGCGGGAGTCGGCGGCCTGCTCGGCACCGCCTTCCGCGAGCCGAGTTGGTTCCACGGGCTCACCGCCGCAGCCGGGGTGCTCGGCGCATGCGCGCTGGCATTCGTGGTGCGCGCACTGCTCGTCGCTCGACAGTTCTCGCCAACGCTCCGACGCCACCGCGCCCAGGCGGAGTTCGGCTGATGCCGCCGCCCGGAGCGCGCCTGCGAGTCGCCACCTACAACGTCCACGCCTGTGTCGGCACCGACCGCCGTCACGATCCGGATCGCATCGCCACCGTCGTCGGCGAGCTGGACGCGGACATCGTGGCGCTGCAGGAGTTCACCTACGCTGCCAGCGTCGCCATCGAGACGCGGGAGCCCGTCGAGCTCGTCGCGCTGGACGGCTACGAGTGTGCCCTCGGGCCGACGCGCCAGATCGCGGCACGGTGCTTCGGCAATGCCCTGCTGACGCGTCATCCGATCGTCGAGGTCCACCGCCTCGATTTGTCACTGGACGGCCGCGAGCCACGGGGGGCCCTCGCCGCGACCGTCGACGTCGGCGGGACGCCAGTGCACGTGCTCGCCACCCATCTCGGACTGCGCGTGCGCGAGCGCCGGTTCCAGGTGCAGCAGCTGCTGGCGTACCTCGACTCGGTCCGGCATTCGCTCGTCGTCGTCCTCGGCGACATCAACGATTGGGTGCCGCTGCGGTCCGTGGCTCACGTCCTCGATCGCCGGCTGGGGGCCGCGCCCAGGCTGCGCTCGTTCCCCTCGTCGCGCCCCATGTTGTCGCTGGACCGGATCTGGATTCATCCGGCCGGAGCACTGCACGAGATGTTCGTGCACCGGAGCGCCTTGGCGCGTCGTGCGTCCGACCACCTCCCGGTCGTCGCGGACATCGCTCTCGACGAGACACGAGTTCGCTCAGGCGCACCGACGCTCGACGATTTGCGCGCGCTTCGCCTTGAACGCCGCGACCCACTCGTCAACGGTCGCCAATCCTGACGACGCATCATCGGGCGAGCGAAAGCGGAGATGCACCCGGCCGGCCTCGAAGAGGTCGCGAAGTTGACGGTCGGACAGCCGGCTGAGAAGATGCGCCAGAAACCGGCGTCCCTCCTCGCTGATGACCGGATCGTG
>CAVRKP010000003.1:0-368967 GCA_963721565.1 Vicinamibacterales bacterium | reverse complement strand
TGAACCGGGCGACGATGCGCGAGAACGGCTCCATGGCGCGGAGGGGCTCGTCGAGGAACGGCCAGGTGATGTAGCGCTGGCCGAGCAGCGTCGCGCCCTCGATGCAGCTGTCGACGTAGCGATACAGGTCGTCGTCGCTCGCCGTCGCGAACCGGTTCAGGTCGTAGTGCCCGCTGGGGCTGGTCAGCCCGTGATCGCGCAGCCGTTGCGCGAAGTCCCGCGCCGGCATCCGGTAGTAGCCAGGTCCCTCGGGTGCGAACCCGTAGGTCTCGACCTCGCGGTAGCCCAGCGCCGCGATCTGCTTCAGCGTGCCGTCGACGTCGCGCGCCATCGCATCGCGGATGGTGTACAGCTGCAGGCCCATCTTGTAGGGAGGCGTGGCGGCGTGGCTCATACGGGCAAGGGTCGAACTGGACGCGATTGCCGCCGCCTGTTGCAGGAACGTGCGCCGTGTCGGCATGGCGCAGAGTCTAGCACCGGGGCGGGCGCGGGCTTGCGCCGGTGCAGCCCACGCCTCTACGATGCTCGCGCATGAGACGGCTACTCAAGTGGGTCGGCATTCTGGTCGGGGCGATCGTCGTCGCGGTCATCGGGCTGGTCGGGTACGTCTACGTGGCGAGCAACAGCCTCATGGCGAGGACCTACAGCGTGCCGGTGCCGCCGGTGTCGATTCCGACCGATCCCGCGTCCCTGGCGCGGGGCAAGTACCTGGCCGAGAAGGTGGCCGTCTGCACCGACTGCCATGGACCCGACCTGGGCGGGAAGGTCGTCGATGACAACGCCACCCTAGGCCTGCTGGTGGCGTCGAACCTGACGCGCGGCCGGGGCGGCCTGCCGGCCGACTACGCGGATCAGGACTTCGTGCGGGTGCTGACGCACGGCGTCAAGCGCGACGGCCGGTCGGTGATCTTCATGCCGGTGGTGGACTACACCTTCACCGCGGAGGATCTCGGGGCCATCGTCGCCTACGTCAAGTCGATGCCGCCGGTCGATCGGACGGTGCCGACGATGTCGCCGGGTCCGCTGGCGCGCGCGCTCGGCTTGTTCGCCGGCTTTCCCCTCGCGTCGGCGTCGATGATCGACCACGGGCAGCCGCGGCTCGCGACACCGCCGAACCCCGCCGACGCGGTGGCGAGCGGCAAGTACCTGGTGTCGAGCGGCGGCTGCTACGGCTGTCACGGCCCGCAGCTCACCGGCGGGATGGGGCCGCCGCCCGGTGGCGCCAACATCACGCCGGTCGGCATCGGCGCCTGGAGCGAGCGCGACTTCATCGCGGCGATCCGCACCCATCGCCGGCCGAACGGGACGACGATCAACGACGCGATGCCGCGCGCCTACGGTGACATGTCGGACCGGGATCTGGGCCAGCATCCACGCCTATCTGAAGACGGTACCGTCGGCAGGCGCCAAGACGGCCAACCAGTAGCGGTTCAGGCCACGGCGGCGGACCGCGGCGCCAGCACCAGCCAGGTGCTGGCCAGGATGCACGCGCCGCCCAGGAGTGTCCCGGCGGGCAGCGCTTCGTGCAGCACGATCGCGCCGAGGACGACGGCGATGAGCGGCTCGACCAGGGACATGACCAGCAGTTGGGTGGCGCCAATCCGCTGCAGCAGCCAGTAGTTCAACCAGAACGCCGCCACCGATCCCGCGAGTGCCAGGTAGAGCAGCGACGCGACGGCGGCGCCGGTCCAGCGGACCGTCCAGCGGGTTGCCTTCGCGGACCACGGCGAGCAGGAGCAGCGGCACGAGCCCGACCAGCATCTGACCGGTCGTCAGCTCGATCGGACGCAGACGCGCGCCGAACTTCTTGACGATGACGTAGCCGAGGGCCACGCAGATCGCCGACGCGGCCACCGCCAGGCAGCCCCAGAAGGCGGCGGGCCCCGAGAGGTGCAGCTGATCGGCGAAGATCACGGCGACGCCCGTCATCCCCAGCAGCAGCCCCGAGACCTGCCGGACGCTGGCGCGCTCCCCGGTCAGCAGCGCGCTCGCGAACAGCAGGCCGAACACCGGGGTGGCCCCTTGCAGGACCGCGCTCAAGCCGGACGTGACGTACTGGGCGCCCCAATAGAGGAACGCGTAGTTCATGCCGAGCAGCAGGAAGCCGGTGACCCCGACCAGCAGCCAGTCGCGGCGCGCCCGCGGCAGCGGCCGCCCCTGCACGGCCATCACGGGCAGCAGCACGAGCAGGGCGATGATCAGCCGCGCGCTGGCGAAGGTCGCCGGCGGCACGTCGCTGACGCCGATCTTGATGCAGAGCCACACGCTGCTCCACAGCAGGCAGGTCACCCACCACACGGCCAGAACGGTGCGGGTGGAGTGGTCCGACATGGCGAGGCAGGGTAGCAGAAGTAGCGCGGCCGGCTGCCGCCGACCGGCCGGACGCTCGGCGACAGTCCACGTATAATCCCGGGCCGTCCATGATTCGCACCTTTGCCGTCGCCGCCGTCTTCGCGGCCGGAGCCGTGTCGCAGGCCCCTGGCCGCCCGCAGACCACCCTCGTCGTCTTCGAAACCGGGAAGGGGACGATCGACGTGGAGGTCGACGGCGGCCGCGCGCCGACCACCGCTGCCAACTTCCTCAAATACGTCGACGCTGGCTTCTACGATGGCGGCACGGTGAATCGCGCGGTCCGGCGGGACAACACCGTGCGGCACGACGTCGAGATTCAGGTCATCCAGTTCCAGATCGACGCGGCGCGGGAGCGTGAGGCGTTTCCGCCGATTCCACTGGAGCGCACGAGTGTCACCGGCCTGAAGCACGCCGACGGCACGCTGTCGATGGCGCGCAACGGACCCGACACCGCGACCGGATCGTTCTCCATCGTCATCGGCGACCAGCCCTCGATGGACTTCGGTGGCCGTCGGAATCCGGATGGCCAGGGGTTCGCCGCGTTCGGTCGCGTCGTCCGCGGCATGGATGTGGTCAGGGCGATTCATGCGTCGCCGACCGGTCAGGCCGGGGCCTACGGAACCGAATCGCTCGCGCCGCCGATCACGATCGTGAAGGCGTCTCGCCGCCAGCCAGGGGTCTGAACTAGACTGGTCGGCGCCAGCCAACTGTCGAGGAGACGCCATGTTTCGGTCAGCCATTCGCAGGAGGGCCCTTGCCGGGCCGGGCCGCGTGGGTGTGCTCGGGCTCGCCTGCCTGCTGCTGGCGGCCGGTGCGCGAGCGACCGGGCAGGCGCCAGCGGCCAGCCCCCGCCGCCCAGCCGGCGCCGGAGGCCAACCAGCCGACCTTCCGCCTCGGTGCGAACTACGTCCGGGTGGACGTCTATCCCACGCGCAACGGCGAACCGGCGCCCGACCTCGAGCGCACCGACTTCGAGCTGCTCGAGGACGGCGTGCCTCAGGCGATCACGCAGTTCGAGCGGATCTCGCTGCAGACCATCACCGACACCACCTCGCGTCGCGATCCGAACACGGTGGCCGAGTCGCGCGAGCAGGCGGCGGATCCGCGCCGGCGCGTGTTCGTGATCTTCCTCGACACCGGGATGACGACCGTCGAGGGTTCCCACGCCGCGCGAAAGCCGATCGTGGAGATGCTCGATCGCCTGATCGGTCAGGACGATCTGTTCGCGGTGATGACGCCCGACATGGGCGCCAGCGGGATCACCTTCGCGCGCCGGACCGAGAGCCTCGACACCGAGCTGGCCAAGTACTGGACCTGGGGCCAGCGCGACACCATCAACCGCCGCGATCCGGAAGAGGTCGCGCTCGAGATCTGCTTCCCGGACCCGGCGCCGGAGAAGACCTGCTCCGGCCCCAGAGGCGAGCGGGTCGTCGCAGCCGGCCGACGCCTACCGCGGTATCGCGGCGCAGCTGATCGAGCGGCGCGCCGAGCAGCGTGCGCTCGAGGCGCTCGACGATCTCGCGGCGACACTGGGCGCCCTGCGCGAGGAGCGCAAGGCCGTGATCGTCGTCTCGCAAGGCTGGCGGCTGCTCGAGCCCAAGCCGGCGTTGGTCAAGCTGCAGGAATGCGATCAAGCCCCGCTGCCCGGCATGCCCGGCGTGGCTCCCACCGGCCGCATCGTGACCGATGCCACGACCGCCCGGTCGGGCCGGGGGAGCACCACCCCCTCGACCTGCTACGCGCAGGCCACCCAGTACGCGATGGCCGACAACGCGTCGCTCTTTCGCCAGCTCGGCGAGCGCGCCAATCGCTTCAACGTGTCGTTCTACCCGATCGACACCCGCGGACTGGCGGTGTTCGACCGGTCCATCGGCGCCCGGGACGATCGCATCCGCAACGATCCGGGCGAGCGGTCGGAGATCGGACGCGGCGATCGGGGCCCCCTCGGCCGGGACAGCGACCGCCTGGCCAACCGGGTGAATTCGCTGCGGACGCTGGCCGAGATGACCGACGGCCTGGCCGTCGTCAACACCAACGACCTCGTCGGCGGCGCCCGACGGATCGTCAACGATCTCTCGACCTATTACCTGGTGGGCTATCAGTCCACCAACACCAAGCTCGATGGCCGCTGGCGCGCCATCACCGTCCGCGTCAAGACGCCGGGGATCCAGGTGCGCGCCCGCAAGGGCTATCGCGCGCTCACCGAAGCCGAGGCGGCGCTGCAGCGCAACGGAGAGGTCGCCGCTGCGGCACCCGGCACGCCGGCCGGGGCCGGGTCGATTGCCGTCACGGGCGCGGCCGCGGTGGCTCGGCTCATCGAACCGCTCGCCAGCCTCGACCGGCCGCTGCCGTGGCGGTCGCGGGCGGCCTGGAAGAGCGCGGCCTCGCCGGCGCGCACGCGGTTCTGGATTGCGTCGGAGGTCGACGACGCGACGCTGCGACAGCCCGAGTGGGCGGGTGGCGGCACCGGGACCGCGACGCTGACACTGGCGGATGGTCGGCGCCTCGGCGAAGTCCCGCTGACGCTGGCCGCAGGCGCGCGCGCCTTCGAGGCGAGCCTGGAGGCCGACGTGCCGGCGTCGACCGAGGTCATGGTCCGCCTGCGGCTGAACCCCACAGGCGGCGGCCTGCCGCTGAGCGACACGCTGCGCGTCACGCCGTCGGGCACCGGCGCCCGCCTGTTCCGGCGCGGGCCTACGACCGGCCGCCAGTTCGTCGCGGCCGGGCACCAGCGGTTCCGGCGCAACGAGTACGCGCGCGTGGCCGTTCCGATCGACGCCGCGTCTGCGCCGATCGAGGCGTCACTGGTCGACCGCACCGGCGCGCTGCTGCGCGTTCCGGTGGCGTCCCGCGTCGAGCCGATCGACGGCCTGACCTGCGCCGTCGGCGACGTCTCGCTGGCACCGCTCAGCCCGGGCGACTACGTGCTCCGCGTGGTCGTCGGGCAGGGCGCCGACGCGGTCACGACCGCGACGGCGATTCGCATCGTCAATTGACCGGCATGCTTTACCTCATCGGCGGGCCGCCGCGAACGGGCAAGACGACATTGGCCGCGATGCTCGCTCAGAAGAAAGGCCCTGCCGTATTTCTCGGCGATCGACCATCTCGCGCAGGTGATCACGCCCTACATTCCCAGCACGGAGCAGGCCGAGCGACTGCCGCTCCGCTTCGCTACTTCAGGAAGCGGGCTACGACAACGACGTCCTCTACGCCGGAGGTACTCGCCCGAGCGATCGTGGCGCTCTATCACCGGCTCAGGCGCCGACACGACGTCACGTGGCCGGCGCCTCGAGAACTTCATCGGGCACGCGCTCGACGCCGACCACGACCTCATCATCGAGGGCTGGCAGATCCTTCCGAGCAAGCTGCGAGCGGCGATCGACTCGTGTGCGGACGTCAAGGTCGTCTTCCTGGTCAAGACAGACGAGCGCGCGATCGTGTCCGGCCTCAAATCGCACCGTGGGAAGAATGACTGGGTGATCAAGAACACCAGGGCCGAAGGAACGTTCGGGGCGATTGCCAGCATGATCGGCAGCTTCGGTGCCGTCACGGCGCGCGACGCGTCCGCGTACGGCTTCCGCGCCATCAATACCGACGTGGCCTTCGACGCCACACTCGCAGAGGCGGCCGACTTCCTCTAGTGACGGGCCTGGAAGGTCATTACGAAGTTCCAGACGACCACGATGACGACGACGAACACGAACCAGAGCAGGAGCTTTTTGACCGCATACCCATGGACCTCTCGACGCAGACCAATCGAATGGGTGAGCGTGGCACGGCACCACGGTTCCGGCGTCCAGGTGGGCTCAGGGCGGCCGAAATGACGACGACTCGCCGTCTGGCGGCTTCCGCGACCGATGTGCGGTTGTCGAAACTGGATGGCCTCGCGTCGTGAAGCAGCTCTCGCAGCCGTGGCAAGGCCCGGCGAGCCTTCAGCGTTTCGAGGGCGCGTATCGCCAGCACCGCGCAGTGATGGATCATCGCGCCGCAGCTTGCGCCAGCAACGGCCCGACGGCGCGGCCGTCACCGATGTCGGCAAGCGCCCAGGGGACGATCGCGCTCGCGTCCGAGTCGTTCATCAGGGGGATGAGCAACTCGACGCACCGCGGGGATCCTTCAGGTCTCCGAGCAGGCGTGCCGCATAGTAGCGGTCGGCGCGAATCTGCTTCTGCAGACTCCAGCTCCGGCGGGTCCGTGCCGGCCGTCGTCTCCCGGGGCGCCGATCGACGAGGATGGCGGCGATCGTGTCGAAGCGCACGTCGATCACCGAGCCGGCCGACGCACGCAAAGCGGCGTTGCCGCGCAGGTGCCTGTCCTCATGGACGAGCCACGCCTCGAGTGCCGCGGCGCCAGGGCGAGCGCCGGCCACGCCAGTGCCCGGCCGATCTCCAGCTGTCGCCAGAACACCTGCTCCTTCGTGAAACGTTCGAGCAGCTCGCCGGCCGAGAGCGCCCTGGATGTCGGCCTGCCACGCAGCGACCTGCAGCCAGCCCTTCTTGACCCGAGCGATTCGCTCGGTGTGGGTCACCATCGCAGTAGATCCTGCCGCAATGGGGTGACTCCGAGTAGATGAGGGACAGTGTCAACGACACCTGCTGCTGAATCTTCCAGCGCACGATGTCGCGCTCGACCCGCGGATCGTCGGACAGCCGATCCATCAGCAGCGGCACGGCGGCCACACCGTGGCGCGCGACGAGTGCCACTTCAGGAATGGGCGGCGGCGGCTGCGAGGGCCACGTCCCAGGCAGCTTCGCGGCAGTGCGTACGAGCTGGCCTACGTCCGCAGTGATCCGGCGTGCGGCCGTCCCGGCTTCGGCCTGGGATGGCGGCAGAAGCACGAACAGCAACGCCATCAGCATCATCGACAGCACCTCCTTGGGCAGACCGCTCTGATGTGTCCGAATTCTACCGATCTCAGACCACACTGCACGTCCAACTCAGCCGTGCTACGGTAGGCCGACATGCCTGACGATGCGCCGTCGCCCGAGACATTCTTCAAGGCCTTTGGCCTGCTGTCGCACCTCTACCTCACGCCGGTGCTCGCAGCACTCATCGAGGGACGCGTTCCCGATGTCCTCGATGCCGGTCCGCTGTCGGGGTCGGAACTGGCCCAGAAGGCCGGCCTGCACGAACTGACCGTGACCCGGTCCCTGCGCGCGCTGGCGGCCTTCGGTGCCTTCCGGGAAGTGTCCCCCGGCGTGTTCGCCAACACCCCCGTGTCCGAGTTCTTCCGCGACCGGCCGGGCGGGCTTCGAAACGCTGCGCTCTTCTGGGGCGGTGAGCACGTCCTCAAGTCCGCCGCCGAACTCGGCTACAGCGTGAAGACGGGCAAGTCGAGCTTCGAGCACGTCTACAGCGAGTCCTTCTGGGATCGCATGCGCCGGCTCCCGGACGAGTATGAGATGTTCAATCGCGCGCTGTCAGACATGCGCAGCGACGAACACCGGCGGATCGCCACGGCCTACGACTGGTCCGGGGTGAACACGGTCGTCGACGTTGGTGGAGGTGCCGGGTCCTTGCTGGCGGCCATCCTGGAGACGCAGCCGACGACGCGCGGCGTGCTGATCGACCAGCCGCAAGTGCTTCCCGATGCCGAGCGGTTGCTGTCGGCGCGCGGCGTGCGGGGACGATGCGACCTCGTTGGCGGCAGCTTCTTCGAGCCCATGGCGACCACTGGCGACGTGTGGGCGATGTGCCAGGTCCTGCACGACTGGCCGGACGCGGAGTGTCGGGCCATCCTGTCGCGCTGCCGCGAGGCGATGCGCCCGACCGATCGACTGCTCGTCATCGAGATGCTCACCGTGCCCGGCGAACCGAATCCCGGCATCGCCGTGCTGGACATGATGATGTTGCTGTACTTCGGTGAGGCGCGCCAGCGCACCGTGGCCGAGTACGGCGACCTGTTTCGCGCGGCGGGCCTCGAGCACTCCCGCGTGGTGTCCACGTCCAGCGCATTCGGCATCGTCGAAGCGCGACCCGTGTGACAGGCAGGGCAGTGACCGGCCGCGCGGCCGGCTCCGCCGGTAGAATGCGCGGATGCCACGCCTCTGGAAGATTCTCGCGCTTGCGGTCTGCAGCGTTGCGGTCGTGTCGGGCCAGGCCTCCGACCGTCCGTTTCATACTGCGGAGTTCATCTTTCCGCTCGAACACTGGCACAACCACGCGTCGACCGTGGTCGAACTGCCGAGCGGGGAACTCTTCGTGTGCTGGTTCCACGGGTCGGGCGAGCGCACGGCGGACGACGTCGTGGTCATGGGCGCGCGGCTCCGCAAGGGCAGCCGCACGTGGAGCGCCCCGTTCCTGCTGGCGGACACGCCGGGCTATCCGGATACGAACACGACGCTCTTCCTCGACCCGAAGAAGCGTCTGTGGCTGCTCTGGCCGACGATCCTCGCCAACGAGTGGCACACCGCGCTGATGAAGTACAAGATCGCGTCCGACTACGGAGGCGACGGCGTGCCGCGCTGGGAGACGAGCGAGGTCCTGCACGTGACGCCCGGCGACGAGTTCGCGGCGACGGTCAAGCGCGAGACGGATCGGCTGCTCGCCGGCCAGCCCGCCGACGATCGAGTCAAGGCGCACGTCGCGGACACTCACGCGCCAGGCCGCCGACAAGCTGTCGCGGCGGCTCGGATGGATGACGCGGGCGCATCCCTACGTGCTCGAGGGCACCCGGCTGATCGTGCCGCTCTACTCGGACGGCTTCAGCTTCTCGCTGATGGCGATCAGCGACGACTGGGGCGCTACCTGGAAGACGAGCACGCCGCTGGTCGGCTTCGGCAACATCCAGCCGTCGCTCGCCCGGAAGAAGGACGGCACGCTGGTCGCCTACATGCGCGACAACGGCCCGCCGCCGAAGCGGCTGATGGTCAGCCGCTCGACGGATCGGGGCGAGACGTGGAGCACGGTCGAGGACTCCGACGTGCCCAATCCCGGGACGGGCGCCGAAGTGATGGTGCTCGCGAACGGCAACTGGGTCCTCATCTACAACGATCTCGAACGCGGCCGGTACAGCCTGGCGGTCTCGCTGTCGGAGGACGAGGGGCGTACGTGGCCGTGGACGCGCCACCTCGAACGGGACCCGGCGTCCTCCGACGAGCAGCGACTGGGGCAGTATCACTACCCGTCAATCATCCAGGCCGCCGACGGCACGCTGCACGCGACCTACAGCTTCTTCGCCGCGCCGGCAGCCGCGACGCGGGACAGCGAGAACCGCCTGGTGCGCAAGGCGATCAAGCACGCGCACTTCAACGAGTCGTGGATCCGGAGCGGCGACGGTTCCGCCGGCTCGGGGCCTCGGTCGGATGACGCGCCGACGTGGAAGCGCATCACGCGCCGGGAGCGAACAACGCGCGGACGGTGCGCAGGCCTTCGCGATGCGCCGTGACCGCGTCCGTCGTCTTCGGCGACTTCTCCTCGACGGCCTGCTCGAGCGTGAGCAGGGGGCGAATGCCGTGCCGACGCAGCCAGTCGGCCAGGCGTCGTAGTCGATGTCGCCGGCCGCAGTGAAGGTCTCGGTCCACGGGCCGCCCTTCGACTGGCGCAAGTGCAGCTCGACGATGCGCGCTGCCGTAGTGCTCGAGCACGTCGAAGAGCGCGACCTGGGAGTCCCCGCACCCGCGGAAGACCCAGTGCACGTCGAGGCAGAATGTGACGTGGGCCGGATCGGTGGCCGTCAGCATGTGATGGAACTCACGGCCACCGAGCCGCAGTTCGCTGTCGTGATTGTGGTAGGCGAGCGTCAGGCCGAGGGCGCGCACCTCGCGGCCAAGCCGATCCAGGGCTACCGCCTGCGAGCGAATCTGGGCGTCGGTCTTGTTCTCCGGTCCGCCCCAGCGGATCGGCGTCGGGTTGGTGATGATGATCCGGGTGCCCATCGTCGCCGCGCGGCGCGCGATGCGCAGGACGTTCTCGACACTGGCCGGCGCCAGCGCCTCGTCGTGCAGCGTGCTGCTCGCGTAGAGCGACGGCATCCGCAGGCCCCGTGCCTGCAACCTCGGACCGAGGCCGTCGAGCTCGGCGACGTCGGTGAGCGCCGGCTCGTAGCCGGTCAGCCCGGCCGCGGCGATGGCGTCCAGCGTCTCGTCGGAGCGCGGCTGGAAGGCTGCGGCCGTCACGCGCGGCGAACGTGCCCCACGGGTAGGTGTTGGTCGAGATCTCGAGCGGAGGATCGGCAGCGAGGACGCGGACCGCCGGAGCCGCCAGGGGCACGGCGCCGGCCGTAGCGAGGAACGTGCGTCTGTCGATCGGGGGCATGGCGTTCCTCAACCGCGCCATCCGTCGGCGCGGCGCGGACATCATATCGAGGTCGGGGCCAATCGCGTGTCGATGAACGCCCGTCTCCACTTGACCAGCAAGTGAAGATGTGGCAGCCTGTCCACCATGCCGCCAAGTGGAGAGCCGCCCAGCCCGGAACTGCTGCCCGGGACGCTCGATCTGATCGTCCTGCGCACGCTGACCGTGCTCGGGCCACAACACGCCTACGGCATCGCGGCGCGCATCGAGCAGGTGGCGGAGCAGGCGATCCGGTTGAATCAGGGCACGCTCTATCCGGCCCTCGTCCGTCTCGAGCAGAAGGGCTGGATCAAGGGGGCCTGGAAGACGACCGAGAACAACCGCGAGGCGAAGTATTACGCGGTCACGCGCGCCGGAACGCGGGCGCTCGCCGATGAGGCGGCCTGGTGGCTGCGCTCGGCGAGCCTCGTCAACCGGCTGCTGACGGACGGCACCGAATGATCGGCGGACTCCGGCGTGCCGCCAGCCGCCTGATCGCCTTCGCCCGCCCGTCGCGCGGCGAGCAGGCGATGGCTCGAGAGATCGCGTCGCACCTCGCCCTGCTCGAGGACGACTACCAGCGCCAGGGCATGGCGCCGGAGGCCGCGCGGCGCGCCGCCCGGCTCGCCCTCGGCGGCGTCGAGCGCACCAAGGAGCTGCACCGGGAGGCGCGCTCGATCCGGTGGCTCGACGATGTGCACCGCGACGTCCAGCACGCGGTCCGCCGGCTCGCTGTCGATCGTGGCCTCGCCGTCACCGTCGTCCTCACCATCGGCATCGCCATCGGCGCAGCGACGGCGGTCTTCAGCGTCGTCGATGCCGTGCTGCTGCGCCCGCTGCCGTATCGCGATCCGGACCGGCTGGTCGTCGTCTGGGAGGGGGACGATCCGGCGCGGAGGCCGCAAGCCGCACCGATCAACTACAGCCTGCTCGCCGAGCACAACGAGGCGTTCGCGTCGCTCGCGGCCGTCGCCGAGCTGGGCACCACGCTGGACGACGGCACGAGCCCGGAGAAGATCGTCGGGCGGCGCGTCACCGCGGGGTTCTTCGACGTGCTCGGCGTGGCGCCGGCCGCGGGTCGCGGGTTCACGGCCCAGGACGACGTGGCGACCGCACCGCCCGTCGTGATCATCAGCCATGAGCTGTGGCGGGCCCGCTTCGGCGGCGATCCGGCCATCGTCGGCCGCGGTCTGCGCTTGGACGGCGAGCGCGTGGAGGTGGTGGGCGTCATGCCGCCGGGGTTCCAGTTCCTGGGGCCGAAAGTGGAGCTGTGGCTGCCGATGCGGCTGACACCGCTTCAAGCGTCGAGGGGCGCCAACTACCTCACCATCGTCGGCCGCCTGAAGCCGGACGTGAGCGTAGACCTGGCGCGGGCGAAGATCGACGACCTGCGGCGTCGCCTCGGCGCGACGCTCCCCGAGACCTCCGACGGATTCCGACTGACGCCCGTGGCGCTGCACGACGACGTCGCCCGGGATGCGCGCCGGCCGCTGATGCTGATGCTCGCGGGCATCGCCGCCGTCCTGCTGATCGGCTGCGCGAACGTAGCCGGGCTGCTCCTGGCGCGCGCGGGCGTGCGCCAGCCCGAGATGGCGCTACGCGGGTCGCTCGGCGCGACGCACGGGCGGCTCGTGCGCCAGCTCGTGACCGAGAGCCTCGTGCTGTGTGGCCTCGGGCTGGCGGCGGGTCTGGCGATCGCCCGCCTGACTCTGATCGTCCTCGCCCAACTCGTGCCCCCGACGATGGTGCGCTTCGCCGCGCCGGCGCTCGATGGGCGCGCCTTCGCGGTGGCCGCCGCGGTGGCGCTCGGCTGCGGCCTGCTGTTCGGCGTCGCGCCGGCGCTCCACCTGGCCGCCCGCGGGCTCGGCCGCGGTCTGGCCGGCGGCGCGCGAGTGGTGGCGGGCGCCGGCCCGCGCCGTGGCGTGCTGGTGATCGCCGAAGTCGCGCTGACGCTGGTGCTGCTCGTCGTGGCCGGGCTCCTCGTGCAGACGGTGTACCACCTGCGCTACGCCAACGTCGGCTACGAGCCGGCCCGCGTCGTCAGCCTGCGCACCGTCCTGCCGGCGGAACACTATCCGACGCACGCGCAGCGCTCGGCCTTCTACGACGCCGTCCTCGACCGGGTGGGGCGGCTGCCCGGCGTCACCGCGGCGGCCTACACGACGGGCGTCCCGCTGGCGTGGAAGGGCGCGACGACCGGTCTGGAGATCGAAGGGCGCGCGCCGGAGCCCGGGGTCGAATGGGAGGCGAACTTCCGCCTGGTCAGCGGCGGCTACCATCAGGCGATCGGCACGCCGATCCGGAGTGGGCGGCACCTGGCGGCGAACGATCGGGTGGACACGCCGCCGGTGGTCGTCGTCAACGAGACCATGGCGCGCCAGTTCTGGCCCGGCCTGGACCCGGTCGGCCGGCGCCTGCGGATCAGCGACAACGGCTATTCGCCGTGGCTGACCGTCGTCGGCATCGTCGGCGACGTGCGCCAGATGGGACTGGATCTGCCGGTGGCGTCGGAGCTGTACGTGCCCTATCGCCAGTATTCCGGGCAGCCGTGGTTCTCGCCGCGCGATCTCGTCGTCCGCGCCCCAGACCCCATGGCGCTGGTCGCCGCGATGACGCGCGAGATTCACGCCGTCGACGCGTCGCTCGCCGTCTCCGACGTCCGCCTGCTGGACGACCTCCTCGACGAGGAAGTCGCCGCTCGCCGGCTCGGCACCGCCGTGCTCGCGAGCTTCGCCCTGTTCGCGGCACTCCTCGTCGTGGTCGGCATCTACGGCGTCGTCTCGTACTACGTGGTGCAGCACACGCCCGAGATCGGCGTCCGCGTCGCGCTCGGCGCCGAGGCGCGCGACATCGTCCGGCTCGTCGCCGGCCGCGGCCTCCTGCTCGCCGGCGCCGGCGTGGCCCTCGGCGGGGTCGGAGCGATGGCCGCTACGCGCCTCGTTCGCAGCCTGCTGTACGGCGTAGGGGGCGACGACCCCCGGACGCTGGTCGCCGCGGGGGCGGCGCTCGTCGTCGTGTCGCTGGTCGCGAGCTACCTGCCGGCGAGGCGAGCGGCACGGCTCGATCCGGTCGCGGCCCTGCGTCGCTGACCCTCGTCGGTCATCGGCATCTAACGGCTCGCCGGGGCGCGGGACGGCATCTGGTCCGGATTGTCGGTGATGACACCGTCCACCGCCAGCGTGTCGAGGTAGTGCGCCATTTCCGCTCGGACGTCCGGAAAGCCGGTGACCGCGCTCGCCCGGAACGTGTACGGAGTAACGAGCAGGCCCAACTGCCTCGCGCGGGCGATCCGGTCCGCATGATTCTTGACAATCGTCTTTTCCGGACTCAGGCCGGTGGCGAATGCCTTCAACCTGGTCAGGCCGTCGTCCGTCAGCCAGGGCCCCGCGTCGCGTGCGCTCACGAGGAAGTGCAGCGGCAACTTCGTGCCCGTGCCGGCGAGGATCTGCAGGCTCGACGCCGTGAACGTCTGCAGCAGGACAGGCGTCTTCGGATCGGCGCCAGGTCGATCGAGTCCCTTGGCCGCAAGTTCCGCCAGGACCATGCGCTCGATGCCCTCGTACGTCTCCGGGGACTTGAGCTCGATGAACAGGCCCGACCGGCCGCGCAGCGAATCGATGGTCTCTGCGAACGTCGGCAGCCGGGTTCCGCGGAACTCGGGTGAAAACCACGATCCGGCATCGAGCGTCCTGATCTCCGCGAGCGTGAAATCGGCCAGCATCCATCGCCGGACAGGTGCTCCCCCCGCTCCCGGACTCGTGCGGAACCGATCCGGAAAGATCTCCTCGACGTCGGTTGTACGTTCCAGCGATTCGTCGTGGAGACAGATGATCTGTCGATCCTTGGTCAACCTCAGATCGAACTCGACGAAGGTGGCGCCCTGGTCCGCCGCCAGACGAAAGGCCGGCACCGTGTTCTCCGGCGCGTAGGCGGAGGCGCCGCGATGCGCGACGAGCCAGGGGGTGGACCGGAAGGGAAGCGGCTCAGGCCGCGCAGCCGAAGCCATCGTGTGTCCAAGAACGATGAGCACCAACAGACCGAGCGCCGCTCCGAGTCGCCTCATTCCTCGATTCTAACGCGCGCAGCGCGAGTCGCTGGCGGCCTCGATCACGGTGGCACGTCGCGTCCCATCCCGTGCCTCAAGAGCGCTTCCTCTGACTCCATCCGACAGCGAACGCGACCACAGCGACAACGATGACCGTCCAGGCCACCTGCCGTGCAGGCACCACTGAGGAGGGGAAGATCACCCCGTTGGTCAGCCACATGGCGAGGACGGCGACGGCCGCGACGGCGGCCCACAGTAATGGTGTGGTCATAGCATCAAGCCTCGAGGGATGTGCGTCACGCCCCGGGGATCGCTGCCAGTACCCGTATGAGGTAACGCTGGCGCACGTCACACCAAACCTCATCGGCTAGAAAAATCGCCTCGGCGCCAACCCATGGATTGCGCCCGACCGAGTCTCGCCGTACACTCGCCGTTCCTCGGTTGAACGCACCATGCTCGACATCCAGCCGACGACCACCGGAGGGAACGATGACCGATACGACGGCCGCAATCAACGCGACCAATCTGGGCTGCTCGATCACGTGCAAGGACTTGGAGGCGTCGATTCGCTTCTACCGCGATGCCATCGGCTTTGTGGTGACTCAGACGTTCGCGAACGAAGGCAAGGCCGTCGCCGCGGTGGTCGCCGCGGGTGATTGCAGCATCGTCCTCAACCCGGACGATGGAGCCTGGGCGGATCTGGCGGACCGTCGATCCGGGGACACGATCTCTACCCGCGATGCGTGGCCCTCGCGGGCCGACGTGAATGCCGCTGCGGTTCGCGGATCAACGGCCGGGGTCGATCGATGCCGCCAGCGCCAGCCGCGCGGCACCGCGTCCGCCGCGTGATCGTATGGTTCCAGTTCCACGATCCTCCGACAGGTTCAAGCTCAGCGGGTCCACAACCGGTCGTGGGCTGACCTCACGAGCGGACTGATGCCGAGGGCGGCCCGTTCGCGATGGACGTCGGCGTGCGCGTCGCCCTCGCCCATGATATTTTCCGGCACGAGATCGATGGCCGAGCTGTCCGATGACCAGCGCTTCGCTCCGGCGGCGGACGTGAGCTGGACCGATGCCGGCGACGAACTCGTGATCTTCGATCGCGGGCGCGGCACCTACCATGCGCTGAATGCGTCGGCATCGGCCATCTGGCGGGCACTGGGCGAGGGTCGGTCGGCGGGTGACGTCGTCGCCCTGCTCAACGACCGGTTCGGGGCAGATGTCTCCGTCGATGTCGCGGACTTTCTCGCGACGGCGCTCGCCGCCGGCCTGATCGCCGAACTGCCGTGAGCGTGTCCGCACCGTGACCCTGAGGAACCGCCGATGACCGCCCGCCCCGACACCACGGACGACGATGCCCGACTGGCCCGCGCCGAGGGGCTGGTCGCGTCCGAAGTCGAGGGCGAGATGGTGATCCTCAGTATCGACAGCGGCCACTTCTTCCACCTGAACGCGACCGGCTCGCGCATCTGGGAGCTGCTGGGCGTGCCGATGACGATGGCCGAGATCTGCGAGAAAGCCTCGGAAGGGTTCGCGGTCGACCCGGAGGCCTGCCGACGCGACATCGCCGAGTTCGTGCAGGGGATGCGCGCGAAGGGTCTGCTTCGGAGCGCCTGACGTCAGGCCGTCCGGGCGGCATGGTCGCGGAGAAAGCGCCGCACCATCGCCTCGGTCGTGTCATTGGACTGCCGCCGCATCCGGCGCGGCGGCGGCGCCGAGGTGCTGCCGAGCGCGGCGAACAGCCGGCTCACGGTCCGATCGAAGTGGCCGGCCAGTTCCTCGTAGGTCAGGCGCCAGGGCTCGACGCCGTTGGCGGCGAAGAAGCCGCGCCAATGGGCGTGGCTCTCGTCGGCGAAGCCAATCATGCCGAGGATGCGGTCGTAGTCGTACTCGGCTTGGCCGACCGGCGTCTGGCGGCCCATCCCAGGGACTGAGCGCCACTGCCCGGTCTGGGTCGCCACGATGGCGGAGACGGCCTGGCGCACGCGGTCCTGCCGCTCGAGGTGCACGAAGGTCGCGTTCGGCAGGATGTCATCGAGCACCGCCCGCAGGTCGCGATAGTCCTGGGCGCTCGTCTCCCCCAAAGGCCTCGTCACAGGGGCGGGGAACCGCTCCGGCGCGCGCTCGTGCGCCACCGCCTCGACATCCTGCCAGAACAGCTTGATCGAGAGCACGCCGTTCGGCCCGGTCCGGTAGCGGTGCAGGGCCGCCACGTAGGACTCGAGATCGGGTGTGCGCCAGCGCGTCGAGATGGTCGGGCGGAATCCGCGATGGAGGTATTCGAGCGGACAGCCGAGCCCGCCGGCGAAGTGGATCGCCTCGCCCAGCAGCGTGCTGCCTGAACGAGGGTGGCTGCAGATCGCCAGGCTGCGGTGCGGCGGGCCGTCCCAGGGCGCGAAGTCGCTCGCTGGCGAGCGCGAGGTCGTACGGGCTGACTGAGGACGTCGGCACGAGGCCCGGCAGCGTACCACACGCGTCCGTGGCACCAGCGTCAACTGGACGGCGCCGCCTACCGTTCGTGGCGCACGTCGGCGCGGAGCCGCTCGATGGTGTCGACGACCGCCGGCAGCGCCCCATAGTCGCGCGGATACGCCAGGCCGTAGACCGGGACCCTGGCAATCATCTGGATGTAGCGCGCCGCCAGCCCGCCCATCTCGCCGACGTCCGTCGGGTTGAACGCGACGAGTTGGGACAGCACCATCACGGCGACGCTCGGCCCGGTGAGGCGCTTGTACTGCGATGTCCGGGCCGGCGGCGTCGCACAGCAGGATCACGGCCTCGAGCGGCTGCGGGTCGAGCGACCGGGACGTCGATGCGGGCGCGTACCAGACCTTGCCTCCGGGTGCCTGCAGCGGATGGCATTCTTCTGGCGGAAGCGTGAGCGCGCGCTGCGTGGCCGGCCAGACCGACACGCCAGCCACGGCCGGGAAGACGATCGGCCGCTGCCTGTCGCAGAGGACGGACATGTCGTCGCTGAAGATCCGCCAACCCAGATGGCGTGCCAGCGCGGCGGTCATGGTGGACTTGCCAGCGCCGGACGTGCCGAGCAGCATGACCGCGCCGTCGCCATCGCCCACGGTGGCGGCGTGAATCGGCAGCCGTCCGTGCAGGACGCTGACGCGGGGCAGGACCCGGCGAACGAGGATCTCCGCGAGCAACGGCAGGCGCGCGGCGTCGGGGCAGTAGCAGCGCAGCGCCCGGGCCGAATCGGCAATCGTCACGCCGATACCGTCGCCGTTCCGGACCAGCCAGTCGTCGCCGCAGGCGTCGAGCGCGAGCCCGTAGCGGCCGCGCCACTGGTGAATCTGCCGGCCCTGTGGCGGCGGCGTGCGACTGAGGGAGATGCGCATCTCCGCGGGGCGTGTGGGCCGCGCATCCGGTCGGACGGTGGACAGCCCCGGGAGATCGAACGCCGAGCAGATCGGTAGACCTCCGTAGTCGTGCAGGACTCCGGCGTCCACGGATCGAGGAATCAGCCGGATGCGTTGCTGAGCCCGTCGCTTATGCGAAAGGCCATGCCGCGCGCCACGGTCACCGGCTTGAAATCGACAATTTCAGGCTTTACCCACGGAGCCTTGGCGTTCTCGACGGCGTTCTCGGTGACGCGTTCGATCGGTTCCGAGACGGCATCCTGATGTTGCGGCGTATCCATGGCGCTCCCTGACTCTACGGTAACAGAGCTGAACCTTACCGCAGTTCGCCCTGCCGAGCAACGGCGAGCACGGCAACCGCCAAAGCGCTCAGGGCCCGGTGGGGCGTCCGTGGGCGCTCATGCCGATCCACGCCATCAGGCGATCGCGGCGATCGACCTTCTCGGCCAGGTGGCGATCCCGCCGAAACAGCAGCCGAAGGAGCAGCCACCCGTCACGCCCGACGAGACGGATTGCGCGCTGCACGTAGAGCAGGACGCTCCCACTCCTGGACCTCGTCGACACGCCCAGGATTCGGGCCAGCCTCTCGGGCTGCGGGAACAGCACGGCCTGGAGGTGACGCCAGGCGCCGCGTGCGCCGCGGGTCTTCGCCAGCGCCGACACGCCCAGCGGCAGCACCTGGCGGCGGCCTTCGTAGCCGATGAGCACCGCCGTTTGCGCCGCCGCGCCGACTCCATCGTCGAGGTCGACCCCGAACGACTGCAGCACCTCCGCCGGGACGCGCGCGCCCAGCAGGTCGACGGCCAGAACCAGCGACAGGTGCACCGCCCGCGACCACCCCCAGGCCTCGGCCCGGCGAACGATCGTGGCCCAATCGATGGCGTCCCCGTGCCGCTCGACCAGCAGCGCCACGTCGCACGACGAGCGCAGGCCGAATTCGAAGCGGTGCGAATAGGCGGTATGGGCACAGAGGTGCAGGACGAGATCCTCGATCGCGAGCGCGCGCAGACGCGCGCCGGGGACCGTCAAGGAAACGGATCGCTCGACGAGCGGCGCCGGGTCGATCGAATAGGGATGCCGCGGTTCGACGATGTTCCAGTGGATCTCGAGCTGGGCGGGGCCCTTGCTCATCGACGCCAGGTGGTGGGACTCGGCGACGTCGGTGGCGATGGAGAGGGGCCGCGCCGGACCGTAGCCGTGCGCCACCGCCACTGCGCCGGCGCGTTCCAGCGAAGCGCGCGGTACCAGCAGATCGATGTCGCGCATCTCCCGTTTCCCGATGCCGCCGTAGACGGCCGTCGCCACGTGCATGCCCTTGAGCGCGACGACCGGAATGCCCTCCGCGTCGAACGCGCGGACCAGGAGCGCCAGCTCGGCGTGCAGCGACATGTTGAACAGCGTGATGGCGGTGCAGGCGCCGACCAGGTCGGCCCACGTCGCCGCCGGAACGAGCGCCGGCCCCCCCAACGCCAGCAGGCGCTGGTGAAACATCGGGCGGACGCGCTGGCGACGGGCCCGCAACGCCAGGCCTTCCCACTCCGCCTCGCTCAGTCGGGCCAGTGCCGCCCGGTCCAGTCGGCCCGAATCCCTGTGGAGACAGTCGAGCAGCAGCGCGTCGAGGGGATGCATGGCCCGCCCGCCTGTCGGAGTCACCGTTCGGCGACCAGACCGGCCGCGCCACGCGCGCTCGCGTTCGAATACGTCGCGAGCAGCGGGAACTGCGCTGCGAGGCTCTGGCCGACAACGCCGTCGGCGCCTGCGACCAGCCACACGTGCGCGCTCAGCCCCTGGCCGGCCCCGGTGTTGACGCCGTAGCAGACGGTCGAAGGCACGCCGCGGCGTCTCAGCATCGCCTGGGCAGCGACAGCCTGCGGGAAGCAGAGGGGCCGGTTCGGCAGGCGCGCAGCGGCGCGCGCACGGCGCGACGGATGTCGGCGATGGCGGCACCCCGGGCCGGCCCGGGCAGCTCCGGGCGTGGCAGCGCCCGCGTCAGGATCGGGGTCAAGCGCCGGAACGGCAGGAACCGGATCGCCAGGCTGGCGGCAGTGAGATACGCGGCCGCTTCGACGCCCCGCAGATAGACCCCCGCAGTCCGCCGCGTCGACGGCGCCGGGCGATCCGAGGATGTCCGAACGGCCACCGGCGCGATCGTAGGCGATTCCCACGGGCGCGGCAACATCGAGCCAGCGGCGAGGCTGGGGCAGGCCAGCGCCCGGTGTCGCCTCTGGCGCGATGCCATTCTCGCAGCCCGGACCGTGTGTCTGCGCCGGTGCGCGCGTGTAGAAGGCTAGTAGAGTCGTTCCGATTCGTCCTGCTTGATGATCTCTTCCAAGGCTTCGACCGGCATCGCAAGCTTGGCAGCATCCACCATGGTCTGAGCAAGGCTGGGCAGACCATCGAGCGGTGGCCACGCCGCTGGTTTCCACAGACTCGACCGGACGATGCATTTCGAGCAGTGAAAGAACGCCTCTTCGATCTCGACCGCGAGCACGAATTCGGGCATCTTGCCGTGAGCCGACATCGACTCCCGCAGATCCGCATCGCGCACGATCCTGGCGCGTCCGCTGAACCGCAGCGTCTCGCTCTTTCCGGGCACGAAGAAGATGAGGCCGATCCTTGGGTTCTCCAGGACGTTCGTGAAGGTGTCGGCCCGACGATTCCCTGGCCGGTCCGGGATCGCCAGGGTCTTGTCATCCAGCACTCGCACGAAGCCTGGCGCGTCTCCCTTTGGGGAAATATCCATCTGTCCCAGCGCGTTTGCCGACGCGATCAGCACAAAGGGCGACCTGGCAATGAAGGCCCGGCAGTGCCGATCCGCGCTGGCCATCGTCTTGGCGACACATGGTGGTGGCGGTTCCCCCATCAGTTCTCGGAACTGCGCCGGGTCGGTGACGATGTCGTTGAACTCCATCGGTGCGACTGTCCGATCTGCCGGAACGGCAATTGGGGGGTGTGTGGCGGCGGCCGCCGATCTACGGCGGGCCAAGCACGGCTGACATTCTAGATCGGGGCGAAGCCCTGGCGACGCGGAGTCAGGAATCGCGAAGCCGCGGCGCGGGCGAACAGACGCACGGGCGTCACTCACCGTGGATTCGGTGCCGCAAGCGGGAAGACCGGTGGGGACGCGACGGTGTGTACCAGGTGCCGGCGATCGTCTGGTTCGCCGCGTGACGTCAGGGATGGACGACTTGCAGGCCGAGGACGTCCTCGAACGGATCGAAGTCACGATCGCGGTGCAGCAGTGAATGCTGGTGGACGAGGCAGAACGTGCGCCCGCTCAGGAAGTCGATCCAGACGGTCGTGTCGACAATCACCACGACCTATTCACGCTCCACCGACTGGGGCGCCCGGCTGGCCTCGAGGTCGCCTTCCCAACGAATGCGGCCACGCAGCTTGCGGATCCCCGCTTGCGACCGCGTCTGCACGAGCAGCTTCAACGCTTCGTCGACGACCCCTCGCTTGGTCGTGCGTCCGCTCGCGCGCAGCGGTTGCCGCATCAGGCGATCGTCGATATCGATGTTGGTACGCATCGGGACCTCAAACTGCAATCGTCCAGGAATCGTGTGTATCCGTCAACGAGCCATCCACAGGGCTGACGACGCGGCGAGGGTGGCCTTGCTGAGCAAGAGGATCTGGCGTCCCCAGCGGGACCCGACGCGATGTTGGACGTTGGCGCGGTCGACCTTGAGGGATGGCTCGATGCCGCGTAGCAGCGAACCGACCCAGTACAGGAAATCACGCTCGGGCCCAGTCCCGAGCGTGATACCTAGATGTTACGGGATCGGCGTCGCTAGTGCGTTCGACCCCGATGACCATTGGACGCCGTCCGCGCTGCGATAGACCGAGCTCTCGACGACGAGTTGCACCGGCGAGGCCCCGGTGCTCGTGACCAGCACGCCGTATGCGCCGGCGCTCGCCACGGGGACGGTGGTGCGACTGTTTGGCGGCAGGTTCAGGTTGAGCGCCGCCGGCGGCGGGGGCGGCGCGGTCGAGGTCACGTCCTGCAACAGAAGGACGGTCGCCACGCCCGCCCGGTTCTCGGTGTTGGCGATGAGCACGAACGTCTGCGCGGAGAGCGGGCCGCCGTGCTCGGCCCCAGCGACCACCCACTGCTGCGCGGTCGTCGTGCTGCCGGCCGACGTGTGGCCCTCGTAGTAGTCGAAGAACCCGCCCGGCCAGTACATTGCCCGCTCGGCAACAACCGGCACCGCGTTGGTCGATGTCAGCGTCGTGGCCACGGACGTGGCCTCGAGCCCCGGGATCGCATCGACGTAGACGCTGAACCGGCTGTGCGCGCGGACGGTATAGGTCTGCGTCACGATAGAGCCATCAGGCTTGGCGTACTGGGCCTGCACCGTCGCGTCCGAGCCGCCGGGGTTGGCGATCAGGATGAATAGGTCGAAAAAGCTACCCGTGGCGCCCTCAGCTAGGAACCACGACGTCGCCGGTGCGGTCACGCCCATCGAGGCGGTGCCCATGGCGAACGGCTCGCCGGGTGCGCTCCGGTACATCGCCCGCTCGACGACGATCGGTGCGTCCGCGCTGATGTCACCCGCGACGTCGGTCTCGTCGAGCCCGGTGACCTGGTTCACGGCAATGGTGGTCCGGCTGCCTGGCGCGAGGTCGTAGGCGCGCGTCACGTACGTCCCCGAGGGCAGGAGGAAGCGAACCGTGGCGTGAGTCACGGTGGTCTGCGGGTTCTGAAGCAGGTAGAAGAGGTCGAACCCGAGTACCGTGGACCCTTCCGCTAGGTACCAAGCCGTCGCGGGCGCGATCGCCGCCGTTTCCGCATGCGAGCCGTACGGCGCGGTTGCGAAAGCGCCCCATGTCATCGAGCGCTGGACGCCAAGCAGGCGGTCGCTCTCGACGGTGGTGGACGCGTCGGCGCCTTCAAGTCCGGTGATCGCGCCGACGTCCACCACGGCCGATCGACCGGCAGGGATTGCCAACGAGCGACGGACACGCGTCCCGTCGCCGCGATCGAACGTCAGCATGGCCGCCGCGGCCAGCCCGCTGGGGTTGGCCAGGGCGATACGGGTCCGGAAGAACGATCCGGTCGCTCCTTCTGCGAGGAAGCGCCGCACCAGCCCGTTCGGGTGTGTGCCGGCGTTCTCTTCCTGAGCATTCGTCTGGCCATCGGCGTCCGGATCGGCGTTCGGATCGCTGACGCTGAACAGCGTCTCCCATCGGTCGTCCATCGTGTCGTTGTCGGCGTCGAGCAGATCGGGCAGGTCGAACACGAAGACGTCGTGCGTGTCGTTGGTGTCACCGCCCGTAAGCGTCGCGGTAGCCGACGACGCGACCAGCCAGCGATCGTCCCGCGAAAACGCGCTGTCGAAAGGGTGCAGCCCGAGCGAGGTCGCGGTCCCAAGGTCGAAGTCCAGCAGCGTGCCGCTGCCCGCCAGCGCGTAACGGCCGCTTGGCGAGCCCTCCGGTAGCATGCCACCCTGCACGGCGGTGGCAGTCTGGGCCAGAGTCTCGGCCCCGGAAGACACGACGCGCCGAAGCGTCGTGTAGCTAGCCGAGATCATGACCGACGTCCCGGACGCGGTGAGCTGGAGCGACACCGGGCTCCTCGAGTCGGACTCGCTGCCAGGCAGTGAATCGGTGACGACCGCCGTGACGGTGCCGGTCGCTCGGTCGGTCACGAAGGCGCCGAAGTGGTAGGCCGGGTCGATCGGATCGGCGATGCGGATCGCCCGGTACCCGACCTTGCTTCCGTCGGCGGAGATCGTCGGCTGTACGAAGCGCGAGGACGAGTAGTTCCCGAGCGGCACGTCGGGCACCGGAAGACGTGTAGTGCGGTCCGCGGCAACCTCGCGAACGAACAGGGCCGCGTTGGTCGGGTTGGCGCCAGCGAGGTTGGTGGCGATCGAGACGAAGACGATGACATCACCGTCGGCGCTCACCGCCGCCCCCCAAGAGGAACCGTTGGCGGCGACGCCGTCCGCCGTCTCACTGACTCGTACCAGCGCGCCGTTGGTGCGGTCGAGCCGGTAATCTGCGGCCCGGCGTCGGTCGCGGGCGGCGCGGCGCCGCTGGTGCCGGGCAGCAGGTTTGTCGCAGTCGACGCGAAGACGACGTAACGGCCGTCTGGCGTAATCTTTGGCTGGTCACTCCACCCGTTGGATTGCACGCCGGTGTCGCCGACGCTCAAGCGCGTGGTCGCGACGGCACCGGCCTCGTCGAGCACGCCGTCCGCCTCGATATCGCGGTCGCGGAGGAAGACGTCGAACGTGTTGTTGGTATCGCCCGTCACGAGCGTGGTGGCACGCGAAGCGAATGCGACATAGCGGCCGTTGTCACTGATGGACGGCTGAGTGCTCGGCCCGTCGCCCTGGACGCCCGCGGTCGAGACACTGACACGGACGACCTGCGCGGTGGCGGGAACAGCGACCAGCAGGCAGCAGGCCGCTAGCAACAGACGGTTCATGGCTTCTCCTCGCACAGCTGAACGTGCGGCCCGACCGCGCTCCGTGGTCCGAATTGGGCGGCTTCCTGAATACCAGAGCGGAACGCCGCTGCCGCGCGCTCGACTTTCACCGGCGCGCCCGTCTCCCGAAGCGTGGGCATCATGACCCTCGTATCCGCCGGCAGGGGGGCTACATGCGGGACGTGTAGAATACACCATGGCATCGCCACTCCGCAGGCCGACGGAACCAGGCCACCTGCTCCTCGAGGAGTATCTGAAGCCGCGCGGCCTCACGCAGACCGAGGCAGCCGAGCGGATGGGGGTTCCCCTGAATCGGTTGAACGAGGTGATTCGCGGGAAGCGCGCGATCACCGCGGACACGGCCCTGCGCTTGGCGAAGCTGCTGAAGACCGACGCGCTCTCCTGGATGAACCTCCAGAACGCCTGGGACCTGTGGCACGCGCAGCGGGCGATGAAGCGGAGCGCGTGATGACCGCCGTCGTTCCACCCGCCGGCCCGGGCGTTGTGCACGTGATCGCCAAGCTCCAGACGAACGACGGTCGGTTCGTACAGCACGCCTGCGCCTTCGAGGCCGCGGAATGGGCGCTGCTTCAGCGTTTCGGCCGGTTTGCTGACGAACTTCGGTCGACTGACCTCGTCTCCTCTCCAGGCGGACTGCGATGGTCCCAGCGGTTCGACAACGAGGGGCTCGGTTCGAGATCGTGGAGGAGCCCGCGCGAGACAGCTTTCGAGCTCTCCTCCATGCCGTCAGGCCGTTCATCTTGGTCGACGAGGAGACGAGCTTTGGCAAGATCCGCAACCTCCTCGCGAGGCGACTTGACGACCCTGATTTCCAGAGGTATCTGGAGCGCGAAAAGGCGCGGTTCAACGGGACGATGCCGGGCAAGATCCAGTTCGTCGCCGATGGCGTCCTGCTGAATTCAGATGAGATCGTCCAAAAGTGGCTGAACGCCTACGAATACCACCGCGATCGGAAAAAGGCTCAAGAGATTCGAAGCACTGCACGACGACGAGATATTCCCGCTCGAAATGACTCGCATGCACGTGGTCCATCTCATCCTCGACAAGACCCGGGCCGTGTTGGAGTTGTTCAACGCGGTCCGCTCGCTCGAGCGGAACATCGTCATCGAGCCTCTTCCCTGACCGATAGCATCCGCCGTCCGCGGCTACGGGTAGCTCCGAACGGCGCTCTCCTGTGGCGCCTGCCGCCGAATCTCTCGCCAGGTTGCCCCCCTACGGCGTCTCCGGGGGCTTGACGACACAGGCACACCGGCTAAGCTCTCACCTATGACGCTCACGACTCAACGGCCATTCTGGGCGTTCGTCCTCCACGTCTTCGCGGCGCTCATCGGGTTGGTCGGGGCGCCCCTCGCGTTTAGAGAGGGTCACTATGCGGAGGGAGTCCTCTGGGCAGCGGTATTCGTATCGAGCAGCACCGCGGCGGTCCACAACCGACGGGCTCCACGAGTGTCCTGAAGGCCCGCGCCGCGGCAAATCGTGAGGGCACGCGCAGGCGACGGCGCGCCTTGCTCGTCTGCGCGGCCGTTCGGACGACGCCCTGCTCGTGCGGTGCCACCGTCGGACTGCGTCACAACGCGTGCGAGGAAGACATCAGATTCGGGGACGCACAACTACTAGTGGAATGTACCAGCTGAATCGGTAGTAATTCGATGCGCGGGGTTGCTGTAGGTCCAGCGAATCGGCTTCGGGTTCTCGTTGTACCGCGTGATGTAGCGACGAATCTTGCGCGCGAGATCGGGGAGCGACGTGAAGATGCCTCGAGCCAGCAGGTCCCGTTCGATCTCGGTTGAACCACAGTTCGACCTGGTTGAGCCAGGACGCGTAGGTCGGTGTGAAATGCAGGTGCACCCGGGGATGCTCCGCCAAGAACGCGTCGACGACTTTCGTCTTGTGCGCCGACAGATTGTCGACGATCACATGCAGATCGCGGCGTGGATGCGCGGCCACGAGTTCGCCGAGAAAGTCGACGAACGCCGCGCTGGTGTGGCGCGGCACGGTCTGGCCGATCACTTCGCCCGTCTTCGTGTTGAGCGCCGCGTAGAGCGAGAGGGTGCCGTGGCGGTAGTACTCGAACCCGTGGCGCTCGGCGCGGCCCGGCGACAGCGGCAACACGGGATCCAGGCGATCGAGGGCCTGAATCGCCGTCTTCTCGTCCACCGCGACGACCACGGCGTGCTGCGGCGGATTCAGGTACAGCCCAATCACGTCCGCCGCTTTCGCTTCGAACTGGGGATCGTCGGAGAGCATGTAGCGCTCGAACCGATGCGGCTGATAGCCGGCGCGGCGCCAGACCCGCGCCACCAGCATGTGACTGATGCCGAGCACGTGCGCCAGCTTCCGGGTCGTCCAATGCGTGCTCCCGTCGGGCGGCTTCTGCCGGGTCTTGGCCAGCACACGCGCTTCCAGGGCGGGCGTGCGCACCGTGGGCGGCTGGCCCCGGTACCTGGCTCGCAGGCCCGCCACCCGCTCGGCCTCAAAGCGGCGCTTCCAGCGCACGATGTACGCCGGATAGCAGCCGACCGCCGTCGCGATGGTGGCAAACGACTCGCCGTTGGCCAGCATCAGGATTACGTGGGCCCGTCGCACGTCTTCCGCTCGGCTCTTGCGGCTCCGCGTGCGCCGCGCCAACTCGGCTCGTTCGTCGCTCGTCACCGTCAGCGCCATATGGCGGCGCATGGTACCACTACCGATTCAGTGGTTACACGCCACTAGGTGATTCTGCCGATGCTTGTCCACCATCTCCAAGCCATCGATTCCAACGGCCGAGAATCAAGAGCTCCTACCGAAAGTCATCTACGAGGATCAACTCGTCGGTCGACGAGTCGACACGCGCGAAAAATACCGTCCGGCCGTCGCGGGTCGCGCTCAGGCCGAGGCCTATCGCGCCCAAATTTGTGGCCACCGTCGTCGATCGCGACGTGGCGAAATCGAAGTATCGGAGCCGGGTCTCGCCATCGGGCCTGTCGGTGAAGGACCCCGCTTCACCCGACACGCGATCGATATAGTAGAGGCCCTCTTCAACGACGTCGAAATTGCCGAGCACCACGCCTTCGACCACCTTGACGGCTGGTACACCGCCCTGCGGCAGGCGCCACACCGAACCTGGCCCGTTCGCGTTGTCGACGTAGAAGAGATCACCGCCGTACGATTCGATGGCGATGGCACCGGCGTTGTCTGTCACCTGAACTGGTGCGCCGCCGCTTGCCGGCATCTTCCAGATGCGCGACTCTCCACGTTCGAGACCTGCGGCAAAGTAGATCCATCGGCCGTCGCGAGAGAAGCTTGGATAGGCGCCGCCAGCCGTGCCTTTGGTGATGTTTCGCGGCTGGCCACCACGGGCCGGCACGACCAGCACGTCGGGCCGCCCGTCCGGATCGCCGTGGAACGCAATCATCGTGTGGTCGGGCGACCACCTGGGGTATCCGGGAAGGATCGCCATCGAAGTCAGCTGGAACGCGTTCGACCCGTCCGGATCGGCAACCCAGAATTCGGATTCGCCAGAACGGTCCGACAGGAACACCACTCGGCGGCCGTCGGGTGTCAGGTTGGGCGTCAGATCACCTCGCGTCGACGCGATCGCGACGGTCGGCGGCGAGGCGGCTGGAGCCCCTGGCCGCGTCGTGTCGACGCGCCACACGTTCGAGTCGGCGAAGCTCCGCACGTACACGAGCCGCCGACCGCCTCCCGGCACTCGCGACACGACGGGCGTGGTACCGTCCTGACCGACGAATGGCAGCCGGCTTGGCATGCCGCCCGTCGAGGTGTCGAGTCTCCAAAGCCCGCCTCGAGCCGAGAACAGAATTTCGCGGCTGTCGGGTATCCAGACGTGGCTTGCCTGCGTAGAGGGTCGACGTCAGGCGCACCGGATCGCCTGCGGCGGCATTCGTGTCCTTCAACGAGAGCCGGTAGAACTCACCGCTGCCAGGCGTGGCGTCCCTGCGAAAGACCAGCACGCCCCCGTCAGGTGAGATGGCGGGATCGGCATCTCTGCCGACTCTCTGCGGATGGGTGAGCTGTCGCTTCTCACCCGTTTCCAGAGCAATCCGAAACAGTGCGTCTGGTTTGTCGGCGCCAAGCGTATCCGTGACGAGCAGGCACGTGGAATCCGGACACCACGCGAGCGAGGCCGGCCGAAACGAGGCCAGGCGGGGCTGGATCTCTGCCCACTTTGCGTTCGGGCCCTCCCAGCGGCGCGACCCGCCACACCTCGCTCTTGCCTCCGGCAGGCCCGCGACGAAGAAATGCAATCGTGCGTCCGTCGGGCGACCAACTCGGGCTGTAGTCGTTGGCTGGGTCACTGGTCAGCCGGGAGGGAGCAGCCGGTGACGCCGATCTGCTGGACGTACAGATCCGGGTTGTCCCTCTTGGGGCCATTCCAGCTGAACACGACGTAGGTGCCATCCGGGGATAACGAGGGGGACCGAACGACTCCCGGCAGCGACGTCAGAGGAACCGCACGTGGCGGCGTGGCATCCGGCGAAGCCCACCGCGACTGGACGACGTAGACCCCTGCTGCGACCAGAACCGCCGCGGCAGCGAACCACAGCCAAGGCCGGGCGGAACGCGAACCGCCCGGGTGCATCGGAGTTGGGCACCGCACGTCGGTTCGGCAACAGGATCATAAGGATCGGCCTCCGGCTCCAACGCCCCCTGAGATCGGGCCAGTCCCTTGCGGAATGACAGGATCGTGACCTCGCCATCGCGCGTGTCGCCGGTCGAACGGCGTATCGCGCGGGTTCTGCGGCGAACTCTGATGCCGGCTGCGCGTGGCGGGGCGGGGTCACCGGGGTGGCGCTTGCCCTGAACCGATAACCCTTCTTCGGAACGGTTTCGATGTAGCGGCTGTTGTCGGCCGTATCTCCAAGCGCCTTCCGAAGCGCAAAGATGTTGTAGGCCAGGTTCGATTCCTCGACGAACGTATCCGGCCAGACCTTCTGAAGCAGCTCCTCCTTCGTGATCAGCTGTCCAGGTCTGCTCGCAGCAAAACCACGAGCACATCGAACGCCTTGGGTGTGAGCGGCACGGGTTCGCCGTCACGCCGCAACATTCGATCTTCGACATCGATCCGAAAAGGTCCGAACTGCGTGCTGCCCACCGGGTGCGCTCCAGGTCAATCCAAGCGTCGCGCCGAAGGGTAGCACGTGGGGGTAGACCTGGGGTCAGGGCCCGAACCGGATAGATGGGTAACAGAGTAGACCGGATACATGGGTAACAGGTGAGAAGGGCATCCACAGGGCACGATCTGCCGGATGCCTTGGACGGAGACCTGCCCCATGGATCAGCGTGTGGCGTTCATCGCCGACCTGCTGCGCGATGAATGGACGATGACGGAGCTCGCGGCGCGATACGGGATAAGCCGCAAGACGGCGTATAAGTGGGCCGATCGGTACACGGCCGACCCTGAGCACGGGCTGGCGGAGCGCTCGCGGGCGCCGCACGCGCATGGCCGGGCGATGCCCGCCGAGGTCCGGCAGGCGGTGCTGGCGCTGCGGCGCGCCCATCCGCGGTGGGGGCCGAAGAAGCTGCGGGCGATCCTGCAGGACCGCGAGCCGCGGACCGCGTGGCCGGCGGTGAGCACGATGGGCGATCTGTTGCGGCGCGAGGGGCTGAGCACGCCGCGCGGACGCCGGCGCTATCCCGTGCCGTTGACGCAGCCCTTGGCGGCCGCGGCGGCCCCGAATGACGTGTGGACGGCCGATTTCAAGGGGTGGTTTCGCACCGGCGACGGGACGCGCTGTGACCCGCTGACGGTGGCCGATGCGTGCAGCCGCTTCGTCCTGTGTTGTCGCATCACACGGCCGAGCGAGGTAGGCGTGCGGCCCTGGTTCGAGCGGACCTTTCGGGAATACGGGCTGCCCCGCGCGCTGCGGACGGACAATGGGCCGCCGTTCGCCACCATCGGGGCCGCGCAGCTGTCGCACTTGGCGGTGTGGTGGCTCAAGCTCGGCATTCAGCTCGATCGGATCGATCCTGGGCATCCCGAGCAGAACGGGCGCCATGAGCGGTTTCATTTGACGCTGCAAGAGGAGACGACGAGCCCACCGGCGGCGACCGCGACGCAGCAACAGCGACGGTTCGATCGGATGCGGCGGGAATTCAACGCGGAGCGTCCGCATGAAGCGCTGGGCCAACGCCCGCCGGCGCGCCTCTATGTGCCGTCGCCCCGGCCCTACCCCGCCCGGCTCGAGGACCCCTGGTACGACGCCACGCACCAGGTGCGCCGCGTGAAGCGCATGGGGCAAATCAAATGGGGCGGCGATGCCGTGTTTGTCAGCGAAGCCGTGCGGGGCGAACTCGTCGGCCTTGCCGAAACCGAGCGCGGGGATTGGACCGTCCGCTTCATGCACGTAGAACTGGGGCGGATCGATCGTACGACGCGCCGATTCACGCCCGCCTGGCACGGCCGCGTGCTCGGATGAGGACGGCCTGCGGTGCCGCGGCTATGGAAATGCCGCTCCCGTGGACATCACAGAGCGATGCCCACCGGAGCTTGGAAATCTCGCCCAGACCGCGAGATTCCCACATTCCCACAGCCGAGTATTCTTGACGACGACCGGATGAGGAGTGTCACCCATGTATCCGGTCTGATCCGTTACCGATGTTTCCGGTCGGGCAGGCCCAATCCCTGGCAAATCGGGCGCAAATGTGGACCAAAGGCGAATCTAAAAGGGCTCTAAAGACCCCTCGGCCGCCACTGGACGATCCTCCGGTCATGCGGGGCGAACCACCCGCCACAATTCCTGGAGGACGACATGGAGACAAGACTGGTCGTGGTACGTGGGGCACGGATTATCGCAGCGGTCGCCTGCCTGCTCGTAGCGGGCCACATCGCCGAGGCGAATGAACACTCGGGAGATCCTGGATCCAAAGCGCAGGTCCGCGCAATCGAAGGCGTCTGGCTACCCATCGTGACCATCAAAGACTGTCAGACGCAAGCCGTGATCACCACGTTCCCCTCGATGGACATCTACGTTCGCGGGGGCGGCTTTCTTGGCTTTGGTGCCGTCATGCAGGCGGACCAGATCGGCATGGGTGCCTGGCGGCATGCCGGCGGCCGGAACTACACGGCCCAGTACCAGTTTTTCAACTACACGCCATTCGGCGCCCCGGACGGCACGCCAGACGGGACGTTGCTCAGGGTGTCGACGACGATCCGGCTAAATGCCGCCGGCAATGCATTCGCCAGCTCCGAGACTTCAGTCGTGGTCGACGCCGCGGGCAATGTGCTCGCCCGCGTCTGCGCGACGCGAGCAGCGACGCGCCTCCAATAGTCGATCGGCGTCGATGTGGTCGTCGGAGAGACGGCACTCTCGGCCGTTTCTCCGCAGCGCCGTGCACTGGATGCAAGAGTCTCGCGCTGGTCGACCGACCCGCGACGGTGGTCGGGTGCTGGTCTCAGCGGCCGAGAGGGCGGGTCACCGACTGCGCTGCGGTTCTCATCAACGTCCTTCGTGGAGCGCCAGAACCTGACGATGCGGATGCCCATGCGCCGGTTCACGCGCCTGACGAACGCGTTCTCAAAGAAGGTCGAGAACCACGCGGCGGCTGTCGCCCTATACTTCATGTACTACAGTTTCGGGCGCGTGCATCAGACGCTGCGCGTGACCCTGCGATGGAAGCTGGCGTGGCAAATCACGTGTGGAGCGTCGAGGAAGTCGTCGGGCTGCTAGATCGCGCATGTAAAAACGTGCATCCACAACAGTTTGCATTCGAAGCAAGGATGGCGGATCGTGTGTGCGGATTCCAGCCCGACGGCGCGTCGTTCGAGGACTGCGGGCGCCGTAACCATGGATGCGCGCGCACCTACGAATCCGGCCCCGATACCGCCCGTGACGAGGGATTGCGTGGAGATCGCTGGCTCGGGTCCGTCCTGGCCTGTCATCGAGTGAACCAGTGCGGGGATTACTAGGCACGTCGTCGCTCTTCGCTCACGTGACGTTCTGGGTGCTGCTCGCCTACGGCTGGTTCTCCCGCGAGCTCAGTGACCGAAGCATCGCGATCTTTCTGGCGCTGTGGGTAGCGGGCCTTTGTGCCGTGGCGTTCCTCGGCTACCCGCCGCTGTTCACCTCGATTCTTGCGCTACTCGACATCGTTCTCGTGCTGATGCTCTTCCACGGAGACATCCGGCTGCCCTAGCCTAGGCGTTCGCTCCGGCATCGCTGCAGCCCACGGCCGCGGGTCCCGCGAATCCGCCGGCGGTTCGCATGGACCGCGTCGCGCGCGGCCGCCCTGCCGCGCCAGTCACGCGGCCCGCGATCGGTTCCGCGATGTACGTCCGCAGGTCGAGCGCCGCCAGATCCACCAGCACCTGATTGCTGTGGTAGCCCTTGTCGGCGACGACCTCGTCGATCACCGCGGTGTCGCCACCGGTGGCCACGGCGACGGCTTCGAGGTCCTCCGCGGCGCCGACCAGTTCGGCCCGCCAGTGATGCAGGCTGCGTAAGCTTCCCCGTGCAGCGGACAGTTCCCAAAGGAAACTGACCGACGGCTTGACGAGGGTCCGGAAGGCGGGACGCGCCACCGTGATCGGACGAACGACCACGGGATTCGAACACGCGTCGCTGAGTCTTCAGGGTAGAAATAGTTGCGGAAAAACGGGCGTCCCCAAGGGGACGCGACGGTGTGTACGACGTGCCAGCGGTCGCCTGGTTCGCCGCGTGACGTCATGGAATCGACGACTGGCAGGCTCCACCATGCGCCTTGCCTGTTGGACCGAACCCATCTGTGGGAATGATCGACTGTGAGTATCGATGCGCGGGCGCTGCGGCAGCCGTGATGAGACGCGCACGGGATTTGAACCCGCACCGTTAAGTGTTTGCGTGAGAACAGTTTAGGAGGAAGCTAGCGTCCACAGGCGAACGCGACGGTTGGTACGAGGTGCCGGCGATCGTCTGGTTCGCCGCGTGACTCCCGGCGCCAGCTTCACAGGGCCCGTGAGCCGAACGGGCGCCGGCTCCCGCCACGTTGAACAGGCGCGGATCATCACCGCCGTTCAGAAGCGGGCGGCATCCGCCCCGGGAGCCCCATGCGCCTACGTTTCGCCGTTCACGTACCTGGTTCGGCTGCTCGCCGGCCTCGTCCTCGTTCTCCTTGCGCATCGGCCGGCGGCGGCGCAGCCCGGCACGGTGACGTTGTCTGGGCACGTTACCGGGAGTGCCGGCGGGCCGGCGGCAGGCGTGACGATCACACTGACGGGCGAGTCGTCATCAATCCCTCCGTTGACGACCGACGCGACCGGTGGGTTCACGGTCTCCGGCCTGGCGCCAGGCCTCTACACCGTGACGCCGTCGCGGGCCGGCTTCGTCCACGCCCCGGCGAGCCGCACCGTCACGCTCCTCGACGGCGACGCGGTGGTCGACTTCACCGAGGCGGTCGTGTCCCACACGATGGCGGGGCAGGTCGTCGATGCCAACGGCACGCCGCTCGGCGGCGTCACCGTCGAGCTCGGCGGCCCCGCGGCGGCGACGACCACCACCGACGCGTCCGGACATTTCGCGTTCTTCAACGTGCCGCCTGGCGGGCCTATGACAGTGACGCCGTCGCTGGCCGGCTTCACCTTCGCGCCCACATCGCACCAGACCCAGACCCTCGCCGGCGACCTCGAGGTCCCGCTCTTCACCGCGGCGAGCGGCCGCTTCCAGCGCTTCTTGGCCGAGGGCGTCACCAACGCGTTCTTCGACACGCGCATCGCCCTGCTCAATCCGACGACTCTGCCGACGGTCGCGCGCCTGACGTTCCAGACGTCGGCTGGCCACGTGGTCGCCCACGATGTCGCGATGGCCGCGCTGTCGCGGGTGACGATCGATCCACGCACGGCCGGCGTCGGCGAAGCCGACTTCTCGACGGTCATCGAGTCCACCCAGCCGCTGGTCGTCGACCGGACCGTCCGCTGGGATCCGAGCGGGTACGGCAGCCATGCCGAGTCGAGCGTCGCCGGCCCGCAGACGACGTGGTACTTCGCCGAAGGCGCCACCACGGGCAGCTTCAACCTGTTCTACCTGCTGCAGAACCCCGGCACGCAGCCGGCGACCGTCCAGATCCGCTACCTGCGCCCGACCCCGCTCGCGCCAATCGTCAAGACCTATTCGGTGGCGCCGGCGAGCCGGCGCACGATCTACGTGAACCAGGAGGATCCGGCGCTCGACGAGGCGCGAGATCTCGGCGGTGATCACCTCGCAGAACGGCGTGCCGATCATCGCCGAGCGGGCGATGTACGCGAACGTCGCCGGCCAGGTCTTCGGCGCCGGCCACGAGAGCGCCGGCCTGCCAGCTCCGTCGGCGCAGTGGTTCCTGGCCGAAGGCGCGACCGGGCCGTTCTTCAACCTGTTCATCCTGGTCGCCAACCCCACGGCCACGCCGGCGCCACTCGAGGTGCGTTATCTGCTCACCGACGGTCGCGTGATCACGCGCCCGCATACCGTCGCGCGCCGAGAGCCGGCTGACCATCGGCGTGCACGTTGAGCACCCCGACCTCGCCAACGCGGCGATGTCGGCGATCGTCACGTCGACGAACGGCGTACCCGTGCTCGTCGAGCGGGCGATGTGGTGGCCGGCCAACGCGCCGGCCTGGTACGAGGCGCATGCGAGCGCGGGCGCGACGGCCACCGGCATCACCTGGGCCACCGCGGACGGCGAGGCCGGCGGCCCGGCTGGCGCGGAGACGTTTCTCCTGATCGCCAACACGGCCAGCTACGCGGGATCGGCCCGTGTCACGCTCGTGTTCGAGGACGGCGGATCGGCGAACCGCACGGTCGCCGCTGTTGCCGTCCAGCCGTCGCAACGTCGCCGTCGGTGCCGAGTTCCCCGAAGCGCCGGTCGCCGGTTCGGTGCGATCGTCGAATCGCTCGGCTCATTGCCAGCGCCGATCGTCGTGGAGCGCGCGATGTATTCGAACGCCGGCGGCGTCGTGTGGGCCGCGGGCTCGAACCTGGTGGCGACGCCGCTCATGGCCCGGGCCGCGGTCCCGGTGATCGTCGCGCCGCCGCAGCAGGCGGGTGCGGCCGTGCCTCCGGTCACCGTCGCCGGTATTCTCGGCGGCGATCCGGAATCGCCGGCGCGTCTGGCGATTCCCGACGTGGTCGCCGAGGACAGCACGCCGCTCGCGGAGCTGAGCACGGATGCCGACGGCAACCGGTGGGTGCGCGACCAAGCTGCAGATCGGCTTCGCGCCGGACCGCGACCGTGGCTCAGGTGAACAGCGTGCTCGACGCCATCGGCGGCCGCATCGTCAACGCGATCGCGGGCGTGCCCATCGTCGTCGTGCGCATTCCGGATCCGGGCACGCTCGCCGGCCTCGACGTGCGTGGCGGCGCAGGCCCGGGCGCTGCCAGCGGTGTCCAGCGTCACGCTGGTCGGTGTCGACGCCGCCGAGGCGCTGCCCGAACACGCACGTCGCCTCGGACCTCGGCCTCGACCTCATCGATCACCTGATCGCGGCGCGCGTGCCGGCGGCGTGGAACGTCGCGCGGGCGCCATTCCGGCCAACCAGCCGATCCTGCTGGTCGAAGACTTCTTCGGCGCCGGCGCGCCGAACGCGGCCGTCGACGCCGCCATGGTGCGCGGCCGACTTCGCGCACCGGCAACCTCGACTTCCACGGCTATCACGTCCTCGCCACCATCCTCGGCACGTTCGCCAGCGTGGCCGGCGCTGAACGTCGGGGCCGAACGAGGTGGTCGGGCTCTTCCCGCGGCGGGCCGACGCGCGCGTCCTCGACTACCAGTCGGCGACCGCGAGCCTGGCCGATCGGGACGCCGCCGAGAACGCCATGCTGCGCCTGGTCCGCGGACCTGCCCCGGCGCGTGGTCCTCAACAGCTCCACGGGCCTGGAGGTGCCGGTCGCCGTGCGCGATCGCCACCACCTCGGGCCAGCTGGATCACCAAAGTGCGCACCGCGGGCCCGGACGGCACCAGCCTCGAGGGCAAGTTCCTGCACGTGCAAGGCGGCCGGCAACGACAGCGCGGTGCTGGCGGCGCTCGCGAGCGAGTCTGGCCGCTGCGACGCTGCTCGCCAACCTCGTCGACGCCACCGGCGCGCCGGCTCCCGAACCTCACCAACACGCTGCGTCGTCGAGAACGTCCTCAACACCGCCGCGCGAGCCGTTCGAGCCGGGCTGCCGCTGCGCCGACCTCGAACGTCGGCGGCACACATCGCCGCGGTCGGCGCCGACGTGTTCTCGCTGACCGACGCGGGCGACGACCGCCGGCAACAAGAACGGCACGTCGATGGCCACGCCGCAGGTGGCGGCGTTGGCGATCTACCTCTGGACGCTCGCGCCGTCGCTCACGCCGCAGGAGGTGCATGGCCCGCCTCCGCGCCACCGCGCGTCCCGGCGTCGCGCAGACCGATCCGCTGTGCAGCACGATCGCCTCGGCCACGGCGCCGGCCATCGACGCCTACGCCGCCGTGCTCTCGGCCGACAGGGGCTGGCGCGCACCGCTGGTGCGGCGGACGCTGCTCGACGTCGTCGACGCCGTCGGGCGCGCAGACGCCCGACGGCCGGTTCGACGAGCACGATGTCCAGCGATTCCTCGACGAGATCGACACGCGCGCGGGCACGAACTTCGACTACTCCCGCTTCGACCTGAACGGCGACGGCCGCACCGGCGGCGCCACGCTGTCGCGGTTCGATCTCGACGCCAACGTGCTGCCGGCGTGGACGAGCGTGACGTTTCCGATCGAGGGCGCGTCCGTCACCTACGACGAAACGCGCCTCAGCGACATCCGCATCCTCTGCTTCTACGCGTTCTCGGCGCTCTATGTCGGCGACCAGGTCGTCCGCGACGCCGTCCTGGATGGGCGCTGCATCCCGGCGACCGTCACCGTGACGCCTTCCACCGTGACGCTCGTGCCGGGCGGCACGCAGCAGTTCTCCGCCGTTGTGACCGGCGTGGCGGATCAGGCGGTGACCTGGTCGGCCACCGGCGGGACGATCTCCGCGACGGGCCTCTTCACAGCGCCGATGACCGCGGGCACCGTCAGGGTCCGCGCCACCAGCGTCGTGACGCCCGCGTTCGGTGAAGCCGTCGTCACGGTGATCGTGCCGACCGGCCGGATCACCGCGTTCAACCACGTCACGTGGATCGGCACCTGCGCGTCGGCCGATGCGCAGGTCTTGACCGCGGGATTTGCCAACCCGGCGATGACGATCTCGATACAGGGGCCAGGCGCCCTCCTCAATCAGACCCTGATCTCGACGACGACGTTCATGACCGTGCGTGCGAACAACAACTCGGCCGGTGAGATCGTCGTGACGGCGACGAGCGTTGAGAGCCCGAGTGTGAGGGCGACCGCGAGCTTCCTCATCGATCCGTTCGTGGCGGCATACGGTGGTGGCTCTGGAGGGTCGGCATTCCTCGTGCGAGGCGTCGATGCGGGTCTGCCAGACGATGCGTATCGCCTCGCGTTGAACTTGAGTCAGAGCACGAGCGGAATCTTCACCATCTCCGGATCGGGCAGCGCCAAGACAGGAACGGCGACGAACGGGAATTCTGTCACGGTGACGCTCAGCTCGAATGCAATGCAGGGAACCGTTACCACGCCGACAGGCGCGACACAAGGCTTCGAGCTGGGCCGCAATTGTGCGCCGCTTCCGCGGTGAGTCATTTGACCGAACACGGGTAGGCTACCTACGGGTCATGTTCGCCGCGGACGACATCGACGAGATGCGCGAGAGGCTTCGAAAGCGCGGAGCGCAGCTCGTAGGCGAGGTAGTCAGCTATAAAGACAGGTATCGGCTCTGCTCAGGACCAATGCCCCGTACCTGTTCTGGATGCAAATCGTGCTTGCGGCGGCGCACGGCCAATTGGGCGGGCGCGACGCGGCCGTTCGCGCGCGGGCCGGAGACATCGACGAGATCTTCATGCGGGCAGCCGAAGCACCGTCACCGCCAACGTCAGCAGCGCCAGCGGCATCGGCGTCGGCAGCATCTTCAGCGCCACCGAGAGCCTCAACGTCGACCTCACCGTCGGGCAGTACACGACGGCATGGTCCAACGGGTCGGTCAGTCTGTCGGGGAACGGCCTGGGCGTCATCCGCTTGCTCGGCGCCGCTCCGCGACGACTGTTCTTCCACCAGAACAACAACACCGACCTGCAGGTCGGATCCGTCTTGGGCGACGTCACGATCGATCGGAACACGCTGCCGCTGGAATTCAGTCAGGTTGGCATCAGCAGCATCGGCGGGAACCTCACGATCACCTCGAATCGCGGTTTCACCGACGCCGAGGCCCAGGCCTGGGCCAACGGCAGAGCGGCGGGAACGGTGACCGTCTCCGGCAACCAGCCGTGACGTCGAGCGCCGCGCCAGCACCAGACACCGGCACAAGGGCGACGGACAGGCTCGTCTGCGAGCTGCGCCAAGCGTCCGCCTCGGCTCACTTCTGAGCGATTGCGGCCAGCGGCGAACCGCTCCTGGCCAGCGCGGCCTCGGCCCGCAAGCGCTGGGAGTGCTGCGGAGGCAGCTTGGCGCGCGAAATCTCGGCCGCTTCCGCGCAGTAGACACGGGCGTCGGCCGTGCGACCCTGCGCCATCAACGCCTCGCCTAGCAGGCTGATGAAAAAGTGACTCGCGAGCCCATCCTGAACCCCCCGAGTATGGTCACGCGTGCGTTCTTGCCGCGCGGGCGCGCGTGGTCGGGATCGTGCGCGGGCGACCGCAGCGGCCAGCGAGCGTGGATCGACACACTACGCCCCTGCCATGAGCGTGCGCAGGCGGATCAGGTTGTAGGCCGCGGCGGTGAAGGTCACGATCCAATCGACCACGCTCGCCGCCGCGGTGGCGCAGCTTGCGCAGCCCGCCGACGGTCTTCATCCAGCCGAAGACCTGCTCGATCAGTTTCCGTTTCCGTTGACTGATCGCGTAGCCCGCATGCCGCGTGGTCCGCGCGTCGATCGCGCTGCCCTTCACCTTCTGCGCGACGTGCGGCGTGACGCCCAGCGCGCGGACGCCGGCGACGAAGCTGGCGACGTCGAAGCCCTTGTCGCCGCCGACCGTCGCGGCGCGGGGCGCGTGGCCAGCAACAGCAGGGCGGCGTCGCGTTCGGCCGTCCCCGTGGCGGCCGTCACGCAGACGTTCGCGACCAGGCCGTGGCGATTGTCGAGCAGCACGTGTCCCGCGTACGACAGCTTGGCTTCCTTCCCCGGCGCCTTTGCGGGCCAGCCGCGCGTCGGGATCGGTCGTCGACTGATGCGTGTCGTTGCGCCGCGATTCGCCGTGGAAATTGACCGTCGGATTGCCGGGATCGTCGGGCGGCTCGGTCGGGCGTCTCGCCTTGCGTCCGGAAGCTCTTGAGGCTCGCCCACGCCTCCAGCAGCGTGCCGTCGACCGTGAAATGCTCGTCCGACAGCAGGCCGGCCTGCCGCGCCTGCGCGACCACCGCGTCGAAGAACGCCGCGGCGATGTCGCCCTGCAAGCAGGCGGTCGCGGTTCTTGCTGAAGGTCGTCGGCGACCAGATCGCCTCGTCCATGCCCAGCCCGACGAACCAGCGAAACAGGATGCTGTAGTCGATCTCCTCCATCAGCAGCCGCTCGCTGCGCATCGTGTAGAGCGACTGCAGCAGCAGCGCCCGCAGCAGCTGCTCGGGCGGAATCGACGGCCGGCCGATGTCCGAGTACATCCGGTCGAAGCGCGGCGACAGCGCCGCCAGCACCTCGTCCGTCATCCGCCGGATCGCCCGCAGCGGATGGTCCGGGCGCACGCGCTGCTCGGGCGACGAGGTAACTGAACATGTGGCTGGTCTGCTCGTCAGGTCCGCGCATGCGGTCGCTCCCTTCAAGAACGGTGGGAGCATGGTAGTACGCGGCGATCATGCTGTCGATCCCTCGCGAGTCACTTTTTCATCAGCCTGCTAGTCCGGTGAGCGTCGGCACGAGCCGCCGATGGCGCGACCAGGGTGGTTCGCTGGATCGCCAGGGCGCGCTCCAGATGCGCCTGCGCAATGGGTGCCCGGCCCCTGGCGATCTCGACGTGTGACAGTTCGACCAGCACTTCGGCGAGGTGTGGCGATTGGGCGCCGATGCCGGTCGCGCTGATTCGCTCGGCGCGCCGCAACACGTCGGCGGCCGCCTCGAGGCCGCGCTCAACCAGCCGATCGATCTCCGCGTCGATTTTGTTCGCCTCGATGAGGCGATCAGGGCGCTGGCGCTGGTCGCCCCGGACAAAGCCCGCGTCGTCGAGCTGCGCTATTTCGGCGGCCTCTCGATTCAGGACACCGCCGACGTCATGGACATCTCTCCAGCAACCGTCAAGCGTCACTGGACGTTCGCCCGGGCCTGGCTATACCGCGCATTGAGTGCGTGACGCGCGAAGGGGCCGCCCAATCGGCGGAAGATGCCACAGGAACGCCGTCGAGCGGGTGCCGATGCCTATCTGATGCGGCGAGAGAGCCAAGCGGCGACCCTTCGATCGGAATCGTTCATGCCGCCCAGCGGAGAGCGCCACCGGATCCCGGGCAACCGCGTTGGCGTTCGGCGAGGATCCCGCCGCGGCACCGTGTGTCCGGCCAGGACGGCGCCAACACCGCCCGTTTGTGGAGGGGCATCCCTGCGACGCATTGATCGTCGCTCATACCGCAATCGACGCGAAGAGCCGGCGACTTGGCCGACATGCCGCGGCCGGCCCTCAACATGGCGATGGTGTGAGAGCGATCCGCCGCGCCGTCATCGTCGCTTCGCTCTCAGACGGGTCTCGTCATCAAGGTAGTGCCGCAGATCGATGATGTGCGCTACTGGCAAGGCGCGAGAAGACATTCGCCGCCGGCCAGCGTGCGATCCCAGTCCCAAGAAGAGCGATCGACGCTTGACGTTGGTCCGGAATGCAGAGCGCCCCGCCGTGATGGAAGGAAGACTCACGGGATTCGAACACGCGTCGCTAAGTCGTTATAGTGGAACTGTTGCGTGAAATCTGGCGTCCCCAGGGGGACGCGACGGTGTGTACGAGGTCCCGGCGGTCGTCTGGTTCGCCGCGTGACGTCATGGATGAACGACCTGCAGGCCGAGGACGTCCTCGAACGGATCGAAGTCACGATCGCGGTGCAGCAGGGAATGCTGGTGGACGAGGCAGAACGTGGCGATGAGGCAGTCGATGGTCTTCCGCACCGTCTTCCCGCGCGTGCGAAGTGCGCGGTAGTTGCGCGCCGCGGCCGTAGCCAGCTCGACGCCCCCAGTGCCGAACACCTCGAACCGCTGTAGTTCCTTGAGGGTGCGGGCAGCCTCGCCCTCGGTTGGGATGCCCTGCAAGATCTCGCAGAGGATCAGGTCGGTGAGCCCCAGGCGCTGCCGCGTCAGTTCGCGATCGAGCCAGCTGCCTCGGCTGTGGAGTGCCCGCCCAGGAAATCGATCCAGACGGTCGTGTCGACGATCACCACGACCTATTCACGCACCACCGACCGCGTCGCCCGGCTAGCCTCGAGGTCGCCTTCCCACCGAATGCGGCCACGCAGCTTGCGGATCCCCGCCTGCGACCGCGTCTGTACGAGCAGCTTCAGAGCTTCGTCAACGACCGCTCGCTTGGTCGTGCGTCCGCTCGCACGCAGCGCCTGCCGCATGAGGCGATCGTCGATGTCGATGTTCGTGCGCATCTGGACCTCAATGTGTAATTGTCCAGGAATCGTGTGTATCCGTCAACGGGCCGTCCCAGACCGTCCCCAAGGGCTGACGACGCGCCGACCGGCGTTTGGTGAAAAACAGGATGAGCACACAGGTCGAGCTTTCGAGCGACCTCCAGCACTGGCCTGCCGTGATTCACGCGACCGACGAGCAGGGTGGCGAATGGTGACCGACCGCTCTTGGCGGCCCGCCAGAGCCCTACCGAGCGCCGCCGAAGGTCGGGCGCAACGATCCGTGCCCGTGCGGCAGCGGCAAGAAGCACAAGAAATGCTGCGGCGGCTGAGCGGTCCGCACAAGACCGCCTGACCGCCCGCAGTCAGGCACTCTCGTCGGCGGCGTCAGGGTGAGAGGTGTCCAGGTGGCGACGGTAGTCCATCCTGTCGTGGAGAACGCGAACAACCAGGATGCGGGAGTCGTCGGCCTCGAAGAAGATGCAGTGCCGGCCACTGGTGGCCATCTGGATGCCGACCCGGAGGTCGTCGCGCGCACGCATGACCACCGTACCTCGCAGCAAGCCCTTCATCGTTTCGCGAAGGGCCTCCATGTACGTGCTGGTCTGGTCTTGCCCCCAGGTCCGCATGGAGTAGCGACGAATCGAGGCGAGATCCGCGTGCGCGACTTCAGTGAGAACGAGGCGCTTCACAGGCTCGCGAACAGGGCGTCGATCTCGTCTTCGGTCTCGAACTGAAGCACCCGACCGGCCGCGACGTCCTCGTAGCCACGATCGAGAGCGTCCCTGAGTCGATCGCGCTTCACCGCGACGACTTCATCGCGGACCTGCATCAGGCGAAGGGCGTCGGCGACGACCTCCTCCTCCGTGGTGTAATGGCCTTCCTCGACCTTGCGGCGAACGAGAGCTTCGAGGCTCTTCGGAATCGCAATCTCCATGTTGTGGCCCTCTGTCCAGTCTACTCCTGGAGGACTGGCGCCGGATCGCACTCGCAAGGCGCCGACCCGGCGACTAGCTGGCGAGGAGCGCAGTCCCGGCCATCGCCAAGGCAGCCGCGGCGTCGCTCGTGGTACCTGTTGCAGCCACGCCGGACAGGGCGACCCGACCATGGCACGCGAGCAGCCGCGGCGTGTGGTGTGAGCCGGGGCGACTCCAGCCGCATCTCCAGGCGCCCCTGCACGGCGTCCTCGACCGGCCGGGCCCGCGGCTGCGTCTCGCCGCGCCCCGGCCCCGCCTGCCGCAGGTGCCTGTTCATGGACCTGATCACCCAGATGGATCACCTTGGGATGGGCGACTGAATCCCTTTCCGACCGGCGCCCTGATGAAGACCGTTTGGGCCCGAACAGCCAGGGCATTCTTCAATGCTCACAGCTCAGAGCGGGCTGTAAGGTTCTGTCCTGAGAACGCGTTCCTACAAGTAGGTAGACGTGTGCCTTGAAGGTGGGGCGTCCCCAGCGGGATTCGAACCCGCGTCGCCGCCGTGAAAGGGCGGTGTCCTAGGCCTCTAGACGATAGGGACGTCGAAGGCGAGCAGGGCATTTTACCGCAGGATGGGGCCGGGGCGTGAGAGCCGGCCGCCGGCCGGAACTCGTGGCCCGTCCAGCTCGCCCTCCAGCCAGGCTTCCCGGGCCAGGATGCGTTAGCCGAGGCTGTAGAAGACGCTCAGGTTTAGTCGCCCGAGGGCCGGCCACGTCCGAACGCCCCGTAGACCAGTGCCAGGAAGCCGACCACAGCAGCCGCGAGGACGAGCTCGACGAACGCGTCCGGTGGAAGACGGCGCTGAAGCCTGTCACGACGACCGCGCCGACGACGAGTGCGACGCCAGGGCCGACCGCCGTGGCGAGGCGGTGGATGACGAGCCAGGCCGTCGCGGTCGCAATTGCGAGGCCGGCGACGAGCTTCAGGTGCTGCATCGGGCAGTCGAAGACGCCGGAGTCGTTGCCTGCGGGCCGAGTCCGGTCGTCGGTCTCGGTCAGTTCGCGGGCGCGGCGCCGACCTTGGCGGCCGGCTTCGTCGCGGCCGGCGTGCGGCCGAACCGCGACGCCGTCAGCTTCACGTCGGCGCGCGCCCACGCCTTGTCGAGGCGCGCCTTGACGATCGCGGCTTCCGCGGTCTTCTTCTGCGCCACCAGCGCCTGGTGCAGGCCGAACAGCGACCAGCCCGATTCGCGATTGCGCTTCAGGTCCTCCCAGTAGACCGTCTCCGCTTCGTCGGGACGACCGGCCTGCAGCAGGATCGCGCCGAGCGCGAGCCGCGGCGGGAACATGAACTCGGTCGGCTCGGTGTAGACCAGGGCGTCGTCGAGGCGGACGGCGCGCTCGAGGGACGAGATCGCCGTGCCGTAGGCGCCGCGGGCGGCGGCGATCTCGCCGGCCAGGACATGCGGCGCGATGCCGAGGATGGCGCGGCCGGCATTGGGCGAGAACATCGGCCCGTCGAGCGACGGGTGCTTCGCCTGGCCGCGCAGCGCCAGCAGCTCCTTGTCGGCGGCGGCGAGCTGGCCTTTGGCCACGAACGCCAGGCCGCGGACGTAATGCCACGCGCCGACCAGGAACGCGCTCGCCGCCGGCGGCTTGCGCTCCTTCAGGATCGCGTCCCACTTGCCGAAGCGGGCCATCGCCCAGTAGGGGACGACGCGGAAGCCGGCCGTGATCGGCATCTCGGCGAGCGCCTTGTCGTCGATCTTGGCGGCCACCTTGCGCGCCGCGTCGAGCGCGGCCGCACTCTGGCCATCCGCGCTGGCCGCGAACCAGAGGAAGTGGATGTTGTGCGGGTAGTAGGCCATGGGATACATGCCCTGGGCCCGGCACTGCGTGATGTAGCTCTCGTCGGCCTTCACCGCCAGCTCGTTGCTCTTCATCGCGTCGGCATAGCGCCCGACCCGCTGATAGATGTGCGACGGCATGTGGACCATGTGCCCGGCGTCGGGCAGCAGCGGCAGCAGCGCGTCCGCCGCCGGTTCGGCCTTCTCCGGGGCGACCGATTCCATCAGGTGGATGTACATGTGCAGCGCGCCCGGATGCTTCGGGTTGCGGCGCATGACGTCCTCGGTGAGGGCGACGATCGTGGCCGTGCCGGCGTGCGGCTGGCCGTCGCGCATCCAGTAGCCCCACGGGCGCAGGTCCATCATCGACTCGACGTAGAGCGTCGCGATGTCGAGGTCGTCGGGGAACTGCGCGTGCACCGCCTTCATGGCGTCGGCATACGCCTGGTTGTCGGCGTCGCGGCGGTCGGCCTTGCCCGAGTAGCGATGGTCGAGGGCCTCGATGAGGGCGCGCTCGCGGGGCGTCGCGCCGGCGCGCAGCGACAGCGCCTTCTTGACGAGCTCGTCGGCGTGCGGCTCGTCGTTCGGCTCCATCATCGCGTTGATGTTGGGACCGAGCACCAGCGCCTGGCCCCAGTAGGCCATGGCCAGCGAGGGATCGAGGCGGGCCGCCTCGCGGAAGGCGCGCCGCGCCTCGCCGTGGTTGAAGGCATAGGCCAGGTTCAATCCCTGGTTCATGAACGCCTGCGCGTCGGCGTTGCGCGTCGACACCGGGAAGGTGTGCGCGCCGAGCGCCTGCAGGCGCGGCGCCAGCTCGCCGTTGGGGCCGGGCTGCGCGGCCTGCGCGGAGGCTTCGTAGTGCTTGTGGGTGGGCGCGGTCGTGACCGGGCCCTTGTCGGGGGACTGCGCACCGGCCGGCGCTCCGATCGAACAGGCGGCCGCGGCGAACAGGAACGTGCGTAGCATCGGATCTCCTTCACGGGCGCAGGGGCGCCCGGCGAAGGTCCTACGATGCCGCGTCCGACCCCGGCGTGTCGAGGGGCTGGAGTCCGTGCCGGACGGGCTACGCCCGGACGTCGATGATCCGACCGGTCGCGGGCGCGGCCTGCTCGATGAGGGCGACCGTCGCGTCGGCCTGCTCCCGCTGGATGCGGAGCGTCTTGGCCATGACCAGGGTGGTCCGCTGCGACGGCCTGCGCGGCGGCACTCGAGGCGGTGATGTCGGACACGTTCATGCGGGGCTCCGTTCACAGGATGGCGCGCGATCAGTCGCGCAGGATGGCTTTCGCGGTCTCCCGCGAGGACGTTTCGGCCAGCTCGGTCCAGCGGGCGGCGCCGCGCCGGGTCATGGTCTTGTCGTGGTACATCCGGCGGTCGGCGACGGCGAGCAGGGCGTCGAAGGCCCGGCCGTCGGCCGGGAACACCGAGGCGCCGACGCTGATCCGCAGCGGCATGAACTGCGCCCGGCGCCGCCTCGAAGCGCAGCGCCGCCACCTGCCGCTTCAGCTCGGCGGCGCGTCGATCCGCCTGGTGCACGTCGCAGTTGGCGAGCATCACGACGAACTCGTCGCCGCCGTAGCGGGCGCAGACGTCGTTGGGGCGGACGGCCTGCGAGAGGACCCGCGCCACCACCTTGAGCGCGCGGTCGCCCGCCTCGTGGCCGTAGGTGTCGTTGACGTCCTTGAACTTGTCGACGTCCAGCATCAGCACGGCGAGCGGCTCCTGCTCGTGCGCGGCGCGCGCCAGCGCGTGATCGGCGCCGGCGACCAGGCCCCACGAATTGGCCAGCGACGTCAGGCGATCGGTGAGGGCGGCCTCGTGCGTCCGCTCGTAGCGCAGCGCGTTCTGGATGGCGGACGAGACGATCTCGGCGACGCGCTCGAAAATGCGCCGCTGATCCTCGGCGTAGGTGCCGCGCCGGTCGTGGTAGGCGGCGAGCGCGCCGTAGGTCATGTCGTCGACGCGCAGCGGGCAGATGAGCACTTCGACCACCGCGGAGGTCCGCGGCGGCAGGCCGTCGCCACGCCGCGCCGGCACGCCGGCCGGCAGCGCCGTGACCAGCGAGCGGCCGTGCTCGAGGACCCACGCCACCGGCCCCTGCACGAACTCGCTGGCGATCGTCGTGGCGGGGTCGGCGGCGTCGCGGCCGCCCATCCAGCGGCAGGTCGTCCGGGCCGCCTCGATGTCGTGCAGGAAGAGGGCACAGGTCGAGAACGGCACCAGGCCGCCGAGCCGCTCGCGCAGCTGCTGCATCGCGTCGGTGACCGTCAGCGTCGCGCCGAGCGCCTGCGACAGGTCGTAGAGGCCGTAGACCTCGCGCTGCGCGTGCGCGATGTGGGCGACGGGGTTCGGCGACGGCGCGCCGCCGCGCAGGTCGAGCTCGGCGAGGGTCGGCGGCAGGAGCTCGACCTCGATCGCCAGGACCGACGACGCCAGACCCTGGAAGCGCGCGACGAGGTCGGGATCGAGCGTGCGTCCGGCATCCTCGCTGAGGCGCTCCAGCGCCGAGGTCGGCGTGGCCGCCGGCTGGCGGAGCAGCCCGTCGAAGTGATCGACGAGCGCGACGATCCGCGAGCCGAGCGGAATGGCCTCGCCGACCAGGCCGGCCGGGTAGCCGCCGCCGTCCCAGCGTTCGTGGTGGCCGAGGATCAGCGGCGCCACCGGCGACGGGAACGGCACGGCGTGAATGATGTCGGCGCCCACCTGCGGATGCAGCCACAGCTTGCGGCGCTCGTCGTCGGTCAGGCCCTCGCGCTTGGCGAGGATGTGCTGCGGCACCGCCAGCATGCCGATGTCGTGCAGCATCGCCGCGGTGGCGACCGCCTGGACCTCGTCGTCGGAGAGGCCGCAGGCGCGGGCGAGCAGCGACGCGTGGCGCTGCAGGCGGCGCAGGTGCAGGCGCGACCCCTGGTCGGCGGCGTCGATGGCCAGGGCCAGGGCTTCCACCGTGGCGAGGTGCAGGTCCGACAGCCGCTGCACGGCGCGCTGCTGCTGATCCATCCGCTCGATGTAGGTGCGGTAGGCGCGATAGCCGAGGCCCAGCGAGAGCGCGCCGAGCGGGACGAGCCAGTAGCCCGACCGGTCGACCGTGGCGACCGCCAGCGCGGCGGCGGCGGCGCCGAAGACGTGGGCGATCCAGCCGCTCAGCACGTGGCGCATCCACAGCCGCAGGAACGGCTGCGTGCCGGCGGCGGCGATGGCGCCGGCGACGACGCCGGAGTTGATGACGTAGTAGGTGACGGCGGCGGCGCCGAGGGCGAGGGCGTCGGTGCGCAGGTTCCACGGGCCGCGATGGCCGGCCACCAGGCGCAGGGTCAGATCGGTCGCCGCCATGGTGACGCCGAGCGCCGCCATGTTGAACACCGTGCGGTGCCACGGGTTGCGCGCCCGGAACGTGTTGAAGGTCGTCTGGCTCCAGGCGGCGACGATGGCGATGAGCGTGGCGCTGGAGCCGTCGAGGATGACCAGCGAGGCGAAGTTCGCCGCGAAGGCGAGCGACATCGTCAGCGGCTGGGCGTTCAGCGGCGCCGGCATCGGCACCGACACCTTGAAGATGGACGTCAGGACGGCGAGCGCCACCATCGCCACGAACGTCGTCGGACGTGCGAGGTGCAGGTTGGCCAGCGCAGCCGCGGCCAGCCAGGTACCGGCGGCCACGATGGCGAGGATGTAAACCCGGGCGACGAGGGGGAGCGACTGCATCAGGCACGGGTCGGCCGCCATCCGCGGCGCGAAGACCCTGGTTCAGGGAATCGGCACCGCGGGCCGGCAGGAGAAGGTACGGAACGTCGCGCGGCTACGCGGCAGCGCCCGGTTGTTCGCACCATTGCCGTGTGGCGTTGCTATAGTGGGAGTCAGGACGCGATGGAGTGGTGTAACCAATGAACCGGCAAAGGCTGGCCAGACAGGCGGCCGTAGCGGCGACGGCGCTCGGGCTGCTCTTCGCCGCGCCCGCGGCGATGGCCCCGGTCGACGCGCAGGGCAGTTGGCTGTTCCAGCTCCAGTGGGACCACGACGGCGACGCGCGTGGACTACTACCAGGTGTGCGTCAGCGGCCAGTGCGCGATTCTCGACGCGGTCCGCGGTGAGGGCACGCGTTGGCGGGCGCCGCTGCCCGTGCTGCCGCGGGGGGAGCACCGCGTCGTCCTGCAGGCGTGTGGCAACGGCGGACTGCATGGCCGGCGCCCCCGAGTTGATGGTCCGCGTCGTGTCGCCGTCGCCGCGCCGACTGCCCATCGACGTCCAGCCCATCCCCCAGTCCAGAACGCCCATAGCCGATAGCGCACACGCGTGCGCCGGTCCGCACACGCGCACTCGCTATCGAACGGCCAGTGCAGGGCCGTACGCGGCTGACGAAAGGTCGCCTGCCAGGAAGAGTAATCCGGTCGGTGCGGCGGCCGATCCGCGGATTTGGCCGGAAACCGGCACGGCCGCGGTCACGCGCGTCGAGCTGGCACACGCTTCGCTATGGTGTCGGCCAACCGTCGCGATGTTCTTCGCCAACCACGACTTCGAGCCCGTTCCGCTCCACCTCGCACCGCGGCCCGGCACGCTCTGGACGCTGATCCACGAGACCGAGGGTGCGGTGTCGGTCAACGTCGGAGCGCATCCCGCACGGCTACGAGCTGCGCCTGGTGCTGAACCAGCAGTTCCTGCGGTCGCGGGTGCACGAGTCGCTGTCCGGCGTGCTCGCCGATGCGACCGACACGCGCGTCCGCTTCGAGCTGATGGGGTTCTGCGAAGTCGAGACCGCGACCGTCCACTGAGCGCCTTCGGCGCTCAAGCTTGGTCCCTTGCTTTCCTATTCCACGAGGGCCGGCGGCTTGGTGTAGGACTCGAGCAGCAGGTGCTGGCTGTTGACGCCGACCGACCCCGGTGCCGCGGCGGCTGCCGCGGCGACGTAGGTCCCATCGCTCTGCAGCAGGTAGCGCGCGCTCGGTGTCGCGCAGCAACGAGTCGAGGACCACGCTGCGCAGGTGCTGGCGCAGCTCCGGATCCCGGACCGGGCACAGCACCTCGACCCGGCGATCGAGGTTGCGCTCCATCAGGTCGGCGCTGCCGATGAAGACCTCGGGCTCGCCGCCGTTCTCGAAGTAGTAGATGCGCGAGTGCTCGAGGAAGCGGCCGACGACCGAGCGGACGCGGATGTGGTCGCTGATGCCGGGGACGCCGGGCCGCAGGCAGCAGACGCCGCGGACGATCAGGTCGATCGGCAGGCCGGCCTGCGAGGCGCGGTAGAGCGCCTTGATCATCGCCGGGTCGGCGACGGCGTTGTTCTTGATGATGATGTGCGCCGGCCGCCCGGCCCGCGCGTGCTCGGCTTCGCGCTCGATCAGCGCCCGCATCGCCGCCGCGCAGCCCGATCGGCGCCACCAGCAGCTCGCGGTAGGTCCGCTTGTGCGAATAGCCGGTCAGGTAGTTGAAGACCTGCGACACGTCGTCGACGATGTGCTGATCGGCGGTGAACAGCGCCGAGGTCGGTGTAGATCTGCGACGTCACCGGGTTGTAGTTGCCGGTGCCGACGTGCGCGTAGCGATGGATGCCGTCGTGCTCCTTGCGCACGACCAGGCACAGCTTGCAGTGCGTCTTCAGGTTCATCAACGCCGTAGACGACGTGGATGCCGGCCGATTCCAGCCGGTTGGCCCAGGCGATGTTGTTGCGCTCGTCGAAGCGCGCCTTCAGCTCGACCAGCACGGCGACCTGCTTGCCCTGCTCGGCGGCGTCGATCAGGAGATCGACCAGCGGCGAGTTCTGGCCGATCCGGTAGAGCGTCATCTTGATGGCGACGACGAGCGGATCGGCGATGGCGGCGCGCAGGAACGACTCGACGGCGACGAACGAGTCGAACGGATGGTGCACCAGGTGATCCTGGTAGCGGATCTGGTCGAAGATCGTCTCGATGTCGTTGGCGTCCCACAGCTGGCGCGGTGAGAACGGCGCATCCTTCAGCTGCGGCCGGTGCAGCTTCTGGATCGCGCGCCAGTCGCCCATGCCCATCCGATCGGCGGTGCGGACGACGACGTCCTCCTCGACGGCGAAGTTCTCGACCAGGATGTTGAGCACGCGTCGCGGCATGGTCGCGTCGACCTCGAGCAGCGACAGCGCGCCGTAGCGCAGCTGCTTCAGGCCCTTGTCGACGGTCTCGAGCAGGTCGTCGGCTTCGTCCTCCTGGATCACCATGTCGGTGTCGCGGATGATGCGGAAGAGATGCGCGCCGCGCACCTCCGTGCCCGGGAACAGCTCGTGGATGTTGTGCTCGATGACGTCTTCGAGAAAGGCGAAGGTCAGCCCGCCCTTCGGGGCGATGTTCTCCGGCACCGGCACGAACCGCGGCAGCATGTCCGGCACCTTGACGCGCGCGAACTTGGTGCGGCCGCCGTGCTTCACGACGACCGCGAGGTTCTTGCTCAGGTTCGAGATGTAGGGGAACGGGTGGCCCGGATCGAAGGCGAGCGGCGTCAGCACCGGGAAGATGTCGGTGCGGAAGAAGCTGGCGAGGTACTCGTTGATCGCCGGCGTGAAGTCGGCGACGTCGAGGAAGTGCACGCCCTCGGCGGCGAGCAGCGGCCGCAGCGCGTCGTTCCAGCAGCGCGTCAGGCTGCCCATCATCGTCAGCGCCCGGCCGCGGATGGCCATCAGCTGCTGCTCGGTGTTCAGCCCGTCCGGGCGAGAGGTCCTCGATGCCGGCGCGGTACTTCTTGAGCAGCGTCGCCAGCCGCACCATGAAGAACTCGTCCAGGTTGGTCGCCGAGATGCCGAGGAACTTGACCCGCTCCAGCAGCGGGTGGGCGGTGTCCCAGGCCTGGGCCAGCACGCGCTGGTTGAACTCGAGCCAGGACAGCTCGCGGTTCAGGTAGAGCGCGGGATTCGACGAGGTCGGCCGGATCGACGCCGCGCCAGTCGGCGGGCTGGACGACCGGCGCCACCTTCTTCCGGCGGCGGCGCGGCCGGCCCTTGCCGGTGATGGCATCGGGCAGACCGACGTCGGCGACGCGCGGATCGTCGGCTGGAGGGGCGTGGGGGTCTCTGTCGTGCACGGGGTCCGTACCGTAGCCGATCCGTATGACGGATCGGTTTCCTACCGGACGATCGCGCCGGTCACCTTGAGCTGGTAGTTGGCCGTGCCGGCCGCGGCCGCGACCTCGGCCGCGTCGTGGTCGGCACCGACGCGCTCGACCACGCCCTGCGCCACGGCGCTCTTGCCGCGCATCGACACGGGGAAGACGATGACCCCGTCGTCGACCTTGAGGCGCAGCGTCGCCGGCTTCTCGCCGGTGGCGTCCGAGGGGGCCAGCGTCATCCAGCAGCCCATGTGCGCGCACACGGCGGTGACGACGCCTTCGACGCGGATCGTCTGCCCGGCGAAGCCGGCCGGCTTGGCGATCACGTCGGCGATCGGGGTGGCGGTCTCGAGCGTCACCCCGGTGCCGAATGTCGTGTCGGCGGCCGCGAGCGTCGCAGTGGCGGTGGCGAGGCAGGGAGCAGCAGGGCGGCAGTGACGCGCATGTCTCGCATTGTAGATAAGATCGCGTCATGGAAGTGCCCCGTGTGCCGCCGGTCGGTCCGGTGGAGCCCGCGCCGCCGGTCACCGGCGATCGGCCCGCTGGCGGCGGCGACCTGCCCTTCGGGCCGGGGCAGAAGCTGTACGCCCAGGTCGTTCAGCTCCTCGGCGACGGGCGGGCCATCCTGGACGTGGGCGGCGAGCGGCTGAACGCGTCCACACCCCTGCCCGTACGGGCCGGCGAGGTGCTGGCCGTGGTCGTCCGCAGCGTCGGCGCCGTGGTCGAGCTGGATATCGAGGCGCCGCCCGTGGCGTTCTCCGAGCGCGCCTACGCGCTCGCGGCGGTCCGCCAGGCGCAGGCCCAGTCGACACCGGCCGCGCCGCTGTCGGTCGGCCGAGCTGGACATCCTGGCCCATGCCCTCGAGCGCGCCAACTGGGGCGGCGGCGCCGCCGGGCTCTCGCCGCGCGACCGCCTGCTGGCCCTGCTGCGTCCGCGTGCCGCTGTCGCGTGATGCCGAGCCGCTGGTCGAGGCCCTGCGCGAGCGCCTGGGCGCGGGCGGCCTGTTCTTCGAGGCGCACGCCGCGCGGACGCTCGCCGGCGGCGCGCGGCCGGCGGTGCCGGCGGAACTGCAGGGCGACCTGCGCTGGCTGCTGGCCGCGCTCGCCCGCGAGGCGCAGGTGCAGCCCGAGATCGAGCCGCTGCGGCAGCGGCTGCTCCACGAGATCGCCACGCGCCAGCTCGATGTCGCCCTCGCCAGCGTCAAGGACGGCGAGACGCGCATCGACGTCCCGGTGGCGTTCGGCCACCTCGACACGACGGCGCGTCTCGCCGTGAAGGACGACGGGCCGCCGCCGGGTCCGGGCGAACGCCCGCGCGGGCGCGCCATCTCGCTCACCGTCGCCCACCCCGAGCTGGGGCCGATCGACGCCGCGGCACAGTGGCAGCCGGGTGGCTCGCCGGGCGATCTGCAGATCCGGTTCGCGGTGCGCGACGACGGCGGCGGCGGAGGCGCTGACGCCGCAGACCGCCGACCTGTCGGCCCGGCTGCGCGCCGCCGGGTTCCGTCACATCGGCATCACCGTCGTCGTCGATCCCGACGCGGCCACGGACCGATCGCATCGACGGGCCGGAGGAGCCGCCACCGGGCGGCTCGATCGTGTCCGCGCTGGCCTAGTCCATGGCGAACCTGCCGCGCCTGCGTGTCGCCGCGCTCCGCTACGACCACCCGAAGGACCGGTCGCCGAAGCTGGTCGCGCGTGGCGACGGCCACGTCGCCGAACGCATCCTGGCGCTGGCGCGCGAGCACGGCATCCCGGTGCACGAGGATCGCGAGCTGGTGGACGTGCTGGCGCGGCTCGACCTCGAGGAGGACATCCCGGTCGAGGTCTACCAGGTGGTCGTCGGAGATCCTCGCCTTTCTCTACCGGGCCCACCTCATCGCCCGACCGTAGCGGCTCCGGCCGGCGGCAGCGTCTCGCGCGCTATAATCCGCGCGTTCCCCGCGGGATGCCCAGGGAGGGTGTGTGCTGGCAGTCGTCTGGCAGTTCGACGTGCAGGACGGATCCGAGGACGCGTTCGAGAAGCTGCACGGCGCCGACGGCGCCTGGACGGCGCTCTCGCGGCGCAGCCGTTCGTTCCTCGGCAGCTCGTTCCTGCAGGACCTGGCGACCCCGGGCCGCTACCTGCTGCTCGAGTACTGGAGCGAGATGATGGTCTACGAGAAGCATCTCGCCGACTTCTCCGACCACGTCGAGGAGCTGAAGTCGCAGCGCGCGGCGATGGTCCGCGAGACCGTGCCCCTCGGCATCTTCGACGCGCTGGACGTGCCGGAACGCCACAGCCCGACCTGGTCCGTCCGCGACGGCCGGTAGGTCGCTCCGCGCCCGCGGCCGTTCCTGAGAGGCGCGATCGCGGGCGGTCCGTGGAGAACCGCCCGCGCCGTCCACAGACGATCAGTGGACCATGAAGGTCGTGCTGGCGCGCGTGGTGCCCCAATCGAGATTGAGCGTGGGGCTGCCGGCGGCCTCGACGATGCTGATCGTGAACTGTTCGGCCGGCTTCGGCAGCTGCTCGACCTTCAGGTCGGCGCGGCCGAGATCGCGATCCTCGTGGTACTCGGTGCCCCACTGGCCGGTCTGCTTGCTGACCACGAGCTTCCAGCTGGTCGGGCCCCGGGACCGTGTAGAGCGTGTAGGTGCCGGCCGGCACCATCAGGCTGCCGAACATCAGGCCCTTGTCGGTCGTCAGCGTGGTCGCCGCGTCGGCGCCCGTGCGCCAGATCTTGCCGGCGGGTGCCAGCGAGTCGACCGTCCGCGCCTTGAGGAACGGCCGGCCGTAGGTGATCGTGATCTTGGCGCCCCCCACCGTCCACTCGACGGTGTCGTGCGGGCTGCCGCCGCCGCCGACCTTGCTCGAGACGACCTTTTGCGCGGCGGCGGTGGTGGCGGCCAGCGCGAGCGATGGCGCCGGCGATCTTCAGCGATCGAACGAACATGTGTGGTGTCCTCCCGTGTGGTGACGAAAGTCGGCTAGAGAATCCCCATCCCGAACGCCGAGGCGGCGAGCTCGGCGGCGAGGACGGCGGTGGCGTTCTGGACGTCGAGGACCGGGTTGACCTCGACCAGATCGAGGGCGACGAGGCGGCCCGAATCGGCGACCATTTCCATCAGCATGTGGGCTTCGCGGTAGTCGAGCCCGCCCTTGACCGGCGTGCCGACGCCCGGCGCGATCCCCGGATCGCATACGTCCAGATCGAACGAGACGTGTACACCGACGGTGCCGCGGGTCGCGTGCGCCAGCGCCCGTTCCGTCACCACGGCGATGCCGAGTCGATCGATGTCCTTGATGGTGAAGACCAGGGCGCCCGAGGCGCGCACCGCGGCCTTTTCCCGCTCGTCGAGGTTGCGGATGCCGATGAGGGCGGTGTGCGCGGGCAGCACCTTCGGCGCGAACCCGCCGACGTCGGCCAGCGCCGCCGGCGCCGAGCCGAGGAGCGCCGCCAGCGGCATGCCGTGGACGTTGCCGGAGAGCGTGGTCTCCGGCGTGTTCATGTCGCCGTGGGCATCGACCCAGATCAGGCCGAGCGGCCGCCCGTCGCGGCGGGCGAAGCTGGCCGAGGCGGCCACCGATCCGGCGCCGAGGCTGTGATCGCCGCCGAGCACGATCGGGATGCCGCCTTCGAGCAGCACCTCGTGCGAGCGATCGTGGAGCGCCTGGCACACGCGCGTGATCTCGGCGAGGTAGCGCTGGCGCGGATCGCCGGGCGGCGTCGTCTCCTGCAGCGGCGTGTCGAGATCGCCGTAGTCGTGCACCTCGTGGCCGAGGGCCGCCAGGCGCTCGCTGATGCCGGCGATGCGCACCGCGGACGGTCCCATGTCGACGCCGCGGCGGCCGCCGCCGAGGTCGAGCGGAACGCCGACGATGCCGAGACGGCTCATGCGCTCATCTCACGAACGCGGGCGCCGCTTGTAGGAGATCGACACGCCTTCGCCACCGGGCGCGACGATCGAGGTGAACAGATCCGGGTGCGTGGCGATGCGATCGAGGAAGTCGCTCATCTCGCTCTTCTTGTTGATCACGTTGTGACCGAGGAAGAGTCCGCCGGCGTCGAGCCGCGGATAGGTGAGGTCGAAGAACTTGATGTAGTCGCGCTTCCAGGCGTCGACGAAGACGCAGTCGAACGTCCCGGTGAGCTTCGGGATCTCGGCGAAGGCGTCGCCGCCGATGACCGTGACGACGTCGTCGAGGCCGGCGCGCTTGACGTTGGCGGCCGCTTCCTTGGCCCGCTGCGGGTCGTACTCGATGGTGGTGAGATGGCCGCCGGTATCGCGCATCGCCAGGCCGATCCAGATCGCGCTGTAGCCTTGCGCGGCGCCGATCTCGAGCGCGCGCTTGCGCCCGGTCGAGGCGACGAGCATGCGGAGGAACTGCCCGTCCTCCGGCGAGATGGCGAGCTGGGCGGTGTCACCCCGCTTGATCTCGTCGAGGATCGTGGCGATCGGCGCCGGCACCTGTCCGGCCGGCGACCGGAGTGGCCGGCACGGCGGTCGAGCTGCCGGGCGACGCGGCCGCCGCGGCAGGCGCGGCGGCGGTCGCCGGCGGCGCGGACGTGGCGGCTTCGGGTTGACGGCAGGCGGCGCTGAGCGCAGGCCACCGCGATGGCTGCAGCGATCAGCTGAGCCGGTGTGAGAACGGTCCGTGAGGCACGAATCGGCATAGACGATCGCGCATCTTACCTTGTCGTCGTGCCGTTTGCCCCGCCCTCAGGTGCGCCCGGCCTCCTCGAGCCAGCGGCAGACGCGATCCGCCGTGGCGCGCGCGTCGGCGATGACGTCGGGCATCCCGACGCCACGATAGGCGCTCCCGGTCAGGAACAGCCCGGGTGTCCGCGCCTGCTGCTCGCGCGATCCGTCCGACCCGCGCCAGGTGGCCGACGTCGTACTGCGGGCTGGCGTCGGTCCAGCGGTGCAGGCGGGCGAAGGCGGGCCCGCCGTCGATGCCGAGCACCGGCGCCAGGTCGGCGTGCGTCCGCGCGACCAGCTGATCGTCGGTCGCGTCGAGGACGTCGGCGTCGAAGGCGCCGCCGGCGAAGGCGCGCAGCACCAGCCAGTCCCGTGGGGCGCGGCCGGCCCACTTCGAGGAGACCCACGACACCGCGAGCAGCCGCGTGGCCTCGCCGCGCGGCACGATGAAGCCCAGGCCCTGGCAGGGATGCGCGACGCGATCGCGCCGGTAGCCCAGCGTGATCGTCGCGCTCGACACCGCCCGCAGCTCGTCGCACGTCGCGGCGAGCGCGGCGTCGAACGGCTCGACGAGGCGGGCGGCGATCGCGGCCGGCACGGCCAGCACGACGGCGCGTGCCGCGACCTCGAGTCCGCCGGCGGTCACCACCCGATGGGGATCGCCGGGCGTAATCCAGGCGACCGGCTCGCGGGTGCGGATCGCCGCGCCGGGCAGGGCGCGCGCCAGCGCCGCGGGCAGCTGGCCCATGCCGCCGCGCAGGCCGCGGAACGCGCCGTCGCCGTCCGGCGCGCCGGCCCGCGCCGCCAGCGTGGCGAGCACGCTGCCGCCGGCGGCGTCGGCGTCGGCGAGCGGCGGGAACAGCGCCCGCAGCGACAGGCGATCGACGTCGCCGGCGTGGATGCCGCCGAGCAACGGCTGCGCGACGAGGCGCGTGAACGCCTCGCCGAAGCGCCGGGTTGTGAAGGCGCCGATCGACTCGTCGTCGGTGGCGGCGGGCGGCGCCGGGTCGTCGAAGTCGCGCACGACCCGGGCGCGCTCGTCGGGCGAGAGCATCGTCAGGCCGTCGGCGGCGGCGCGGGTCAGCGGCAGGCCGAGCCGCGTGTCGGGCGGGAAGGCGTGCAGGCGGCCGCCGGCGAGGACGAACGCGGTGCGCGGCGACTCGGTGGCGACGATCTCGTCGGCCAGGCCGAGCTCGCGGCACAGGGCCAGCGCCGCCGGCTTCTGCGCCAGCATGGCGTCCGGTCCACCTTCGACCAGCACGCCGTCGACGTGCTCCGAGCGGACGACGCCGCCCAGGCGGGCGCTGGCTTCGAGCACCAGCGGCGTGCGGCCCGGCGATGGACGTCGCGGGCCAGCGTCAGGCCAGCCAGCCCGCCGCCGACCACGGCGACATCGACGGCGATCGACGCGGCGGCGGCGGCCACGAGCGGATCCGTCAGGCGGCGCTGTGGCCGTGCACGAACCGGGCGAGCACCTGGACGTTCTCGAGCGGCGTGGCCGGCAGGATGCCGTGACCGAGGTTGAAGATATGGCCGGGCCGCCCGGCGACGCGTTGCAGCACGTCCTCCGCCGCCCGCAGCAGGCGATGCCGCGGCCCGAGCAGCAGCGTCGGATCGAGGTTGCCCTGGACGGCGTGCTCCGGGCCGAGACGATCCCAGGCGACGTCGAGCGGGATTCGCCAGTCGACGCCGATGACGTCACCGCCCGCGGCGGCGAGGTCGGGCAGGATCGTCGACGTGCCGGTGCCGAAATGGATCGTCGGCACGCCGGTGGGCTTCAGGGCGTCGAAGACCGCGGCCGTGTGCGGCCGGGCGAACTCGTTGTAGTCCTCGGCCGACAGCGCGCCGACCCACGAGTCGAAGATCTGGATGGCCTGTGCCCCGGCCTCGACCTGGGCGACGACGAAGCCGCTGACGACCTGCGCCAGCCGGTCGCAGAGCCGGTGCCAGGCCTCGGGGTGGCCGTACATCAGCGCCTTGGTGCGGGCGAAGTCGCGCGACGGTCCGCCCTCGATGGCGTACGACGCCAGCGTGAACGGTGCGCCGGCGAAACCGATCAGCGGGCACCCGGCCATCGAGGGCCTGGCGCGTCATGGCGATGGCCTCGAGGACGTAGCCCAGTCCTTCGCGCGGCTCGAACAGTTTGAGCCGTTCGATGTCGGCTTCCGTCCTGAGCGGCTGCTCGACCTTCGGGCCTTCGCCCTTGACGAAGTCGAACGCGAGGCCCATCGGCGCGAAGGGCAGGAGCAGGTCCGAGAAGATGATGGCCGCGTCGACGTCGATGGCGTCGACCGGCTGCAGGGTGATGCGCGTGGCCAGCTCGGGCGTGCGACAAAGCTCGAGCAGGGAATAGCGCTCCCGGAGCGCCCGGTAGTCGGCCATGTAACGGCCGGCCTGACGCATGAACCAGACGGGGGTACGGTCGACCGGCTGGCGCCGGCAGGCGAGAAGAAAGCGATCGTTCATGGGCACAGAAAGGAAGCAGGGTGGCCCGCAGTGGCACCGGGCAAGCGGTCCATGCTAGCATTTCGCGTTCTTTTTGCAGGGGATCCGCCAGACCTTGGTCCGCTCCCCGCAATCGGACCTTTGGAGGCCTTGGTGCCCATTCTTGTCCGGCCGGTCCGGGAGCAGCTCGAGCACGACCGCATCATTCGGTTGCTCGAGGCGAAGTGGCGGCGAAAGTTCAAGGTCGACGCGAACCCCGGTGACGAACGTAACGTCGGGGTGAAAGTGCCGGCAGGGACCCTCTTTCCCGATTTGATTCTGACGGAGGAGGGCGGTCGCAAGCCGAAAGCCCTCGTCGAGGTCGAGACCGCCGAGTCGGTCAACCACCTCGAAGCCATGGCCCAATGGGCCAATCTGGCCAAGTCCAAGACGTCGTTGCTCTTGTTCGTCCCCGTCGGGGCGGTCGAAGCGGCGCGCCGGCTGGCGAACGAGAGTGCCATCAAGCTGGCGGAGGTGTGGACCTACCTCGTCCTTGGCGATCAGGTGCGCTTCACGTCGGTCTACCGCGAGCCCGGCGCCGAACCCGCCGACCTGATCGAGAAGGTCGAGATGTTCACGACCGAGCGGTCGGCGCCGGCCCCACGGCCCGTGGTCGTCGAGCCGGCCGAAGTCGTCGTGCCGCCGGCACCGGTCGAAGCCGAGCGACCGCGCAAGCTCGCCATCAAGGCCGGGTCGCGACCGGCGACGGATGGAGCGGCCAGCAGAATCGCCCCGAAAGTCGCGGTCAAGGCGGGCGCCAAGCCGCCCGCGGCGGCTCCGCCGGCGCCAGCGGCAAAGCCAGCACCTCCGGCCAAAGGCGTTGCCGCCAAGCCGGAGCCGGTCCCGGCGAAGGCCGCGGCCGCCAAGCCGGCCGCGCCAGTCAAGCCAGCGGCACCGCAGCCAGCGGCCGCAGCCAGCGGCGCCGGTCAAGCCGGCCGCGCCGGTGAAGGCCGCAGCGCCCGTCAAGACCGTGGCGCCGGTCAAGGCTGTCGCTCCCGTCAAGGCCGTCGCTCCCGTGAAGGCCGCGGCTCCCGTGAAGGCCGCGGCTCCCGTGAAGGCGCCCGTCCCGGCGAAGCCCGCCGTGGCCCCGGTCAAGGTCGCCGTGGCCAAGCCGGCCGAGAAGGCCGTCGCCAAGAAGGCGATCGCCAAGCCCGAGGTGAAGAAGGTCGTCCCGGCCAAAGCGGTGCCCGTCAAGGCAGCGCCCGTGAAGGCGGTGGCGAAGCCGGCCGTCGCCGTCAAGAAGGCGGTCGCTGCCAAGCCGGCACCGCGCCCCGCCGCGCGCAAGGCCGCGCCGGTTCGTCCTGCGCCTCGGGTCGCTGCCGCCAAGAAGGCGGCGCCGGCGGCCAAGGCGCGTCCGTCGAAGCGGAAGTAGGCCGTGCTCTCGCTGCGCGTCACCCGCGACAAGCGCGGCTACGAGCACATCTACCTGATTGCCGACTCGCGGCGGCGCGGGCGGGCCGACAGCCGGCTCGTCTACTGGTGCCGGATGCCGGGCGGCCTGCGGGTCGGCCGCGAACCGTTCGACGCCGACACGCGCGAGGTGCTCGAGCGCGGCAACCCCGATTTGATGTTCGACTGGCCGGCGCTGACCAAGACGCTGGGCCAGTCGCTCGCGGCGGCCCGGTGGGCGGCCCGCCAGGAACGTCCGGGCGGCGGCGCCCCGCCCGCCAAGGGGCCGCGCCGCGGCCCAGGCCAGGGCCAGGGCCGTGACAGCCGGCCCGGCGACGGCCGCGACAACCGCGGCGGCCGCCCCGGCTCGCCCGGGGGCCGCGATCGCGGACGCGGAGGCGAGGGCGCCCGCGGCCGCGAGCCGTCGGACGAGTAGTCGCGGCGAGCTCCGGCCGGCGACGCCGCGCCAGCGTCCTATAATCCACCCATGGCTAGTGTCCGTACGTCCGCGCGGCGTCTCGACGTCCGCCCGGCGCTCGTTCTCTTCACGCTCGCGCTGGCCGTCGTCGGCCTCGCGGCCCAGACTCCGCCGGCGACGCCGCCGGCAGCCCCCGCCGGCGCGCCTGCCGGCGGAGCAGGAGCGTCCTGCCGACTTCACCACCCGCGTCGATCTGGTGACGACCGACGTCATCGCCCGCGACAACGCCGGCCTGTTCGTCGCCGACCTGAAGAAGGACGAGTTCGAGGTCCTCGAGGACGGCGTGGCGCAGTCGCTGGTGTCGTTCACGCTGGTGCATGGCGGGCGGGTGTTCAACGTCGCCTCGCCGCCCCCGCCGACGCCGCAGGAAGGCATCATCCTGCCGCCGTCGCGGCCGTCCGCCGACGCCGCCGGGCGCATCCTGCTGTTCGTCGTCGACGACCTGCACCTCGACTTCCGCAACACCGGGCGCCTGCGCGAGCTGTTCAAGAAGATCCGCACGACGCTGCTGCACGACGGCGACATGTGGGGCATGGTCTCGACCGGCCCGTCGTCGATCGCCATCGACGTCAACTACGACATGAAGCGCTTCGACGAGGCGATGAAGAAGATCACCGGCAGCGCCCTCAAGCCGAACGAGATCATCGAGGCGCCGCAGTCGTCGCAGGGCCCCAGCGAAGTCCGCTACCGGGCCCACGTCGCGTTCTCGACCGCCTACGACCTCGTCTCGAAGATGGAGAAGATCAACAACCGCCGCAAGGCGGTGATCTACGTGTCGAACGGCTACGACTTCAACCCGTTCCCCGACGCGCGGGCCGGCGGCGGCATCATGGGCAGCAACCAGTTCAACAACTCGGGCTACCAGGAGGGCGACATGTTCAACATGGATCGCTCGAGCCAGCAGTTCGCCGACGCCGACCTGGCGCGCGAGCTGTCCGACCTGACCCGGGCCGCCAACCGCGCCAACACCAGCTTCTACACCATCGACCCGCGCGGCCTGATCGGCGGGCCGGATCTCGACGAGAAGGTCGATCCGGTGGAGTGGGGCAACTACGTCCGCAAGAGCCAGGACAGCCTGCGCGTCATCGCCGACGAGACCGGCGGCTACGCCGTCGTCAACCAGAACGACTTCGACAAGGCGCTGAAGCGGATCGACGCCGAGACCAGCGACTACTACGTGATCGGCTACTACTCGACCAACCCCGACCCGACCAAGAAGAACCGCCGCGTCGAGGTGAAGTCGAAGCGCGCCAACATCAACGTCTGGGCGCGCAACTCCTACTCGCTGAAGCCGCCGCCGCGGGTCAAGAAGCGCTAGCCGCCGCCCTTCGCCGCCGCCCGGCGGCGGGGTGCGCGTCCGGGACCCGGGCGCGCCGGCGGCCCGCCCGAGCAGCCTCGCGCGGTTGCCGGTCTGGCTGTTCCGTGGCATGCTCTCGGCCGGGCCGAAGGGGATTCCTGTCATCGACATGTCCAAGCAGGGGAGTGCCGCACCGGCACGCACGCCGGCGCGTGTCGACGTGCTCATGCTCATCACCGGGCTGGGCCTCGGCGGCGCCGAGACGGTCGTTCGACACCTCGCCGCCGCCATCGACAAGGATCGCTTCAACATCATCCTCGGCTGCGTCAAGGGCTTCGGCAGCGTCGGCGAGGAGCTCGTCGCCGCCGGCGCGGACATCGTCTGCCTGGCCAATCCCGACAAGCAGGGGACCGACTACCTGCGATTCCTGAAACTGCGCGAGATCGTCCGCGAGCGGGGCATCCAGATCGTGCACACCCATTCCACCGACGCGCTGGTGGACGCCGGGACGTGCAAGCTGACGATGCCTCGGCTGCGGGTGATCCATACGTTCCACTTCGGCAACTATCCGCACATCAAGAGCACCCACAAGTGGATGGAGCGGACCTTCTCCAAGGTGGCGACCCGCCTGGTCGCGGTCGGCAAGGTCCAACGGGCGCAGCTCCAGGCGATGTACGGGTTTCGCGACGATCGGATCGACATGGTCTGGAACGGCGTCACCCCGGCGTCGCCGAAGCACGACGAGTCGTTCCGGGCGCGCGTCGACGCCGTCGGTCGGCTGCTCATCGGCACGGTCGCGACGCTGAGCCAGCAGAAGGGCCTGCGCGATCTCATCGCCGTCGCGGCACGTCTGCGCCAGCACCGAGACCGGATCCGCTTCGTCGTCGTCGGTGAAGGCCGCTTGCGCGCCGAGCTCGAGGCGCTGCGCCGCGAGCTCGGGGTCGAGGACATGGTCGTCCTCGCCGGCTGGGTGCCGGAGGCGGCGGCGGTGGCGGTGCCGGCCTTCGACGTGTTCTTTCAGCCATCGCTGTGGGAGGCGATGTCGGTCGCGGTCCTCGAGGCGATGGCGGCTGGCAAGCCCGTGGTGGCGACGCGCGTCGGCGAGAACCCTCACGTCATCGAGGACGGGGTGGATGGCATGCTGGTCAACGTGGGCGACATCGAGGGCATGGCCAGCGCGCTCGAGCGAGTGATGGACAGTCCCGACCTGCGTCACCGCCTGGGCAGCGCGGGCGTCGAGAAGGTCGCGAACCACTTCACCGTGGCCCATATGTCTCGCGCCTACGAGCGGATGTATCTGGATGTCGCTGGCGGAGCGCGCTCGTGACGGAGACGCCGCGCAGCCACGATCATCGTCCGACCGCCGCGGCTGACGCTCCGGCGACGGACCTGCCGAATCCAGAACGAGCGGGGCCGGACTGGCCACCGGCCGTCGTGGCCGGCGCGTATCAAACCGGCGTGCTGGGCGTGCGCAGCCTGAAGCGGCGCGGCGTGCGCGCCTTCTGCATCGACTCGACGCGGCAGAACCAGGGCTTCCAGTCGGTCTACGGACCGGCCGTGCTGTGTCCCGACCCGGACACGGATGGCCCGGGCTGGGCCCGGTTCATGGTCGAGTTCGCCGCCACGCTGGGCGGGCGGCCGGTGCTGATCCCGAGCTCCGATCGCTACCTCACCGCCATTGCCACGCACGCCGCCGCCCTGGCCGGGCACTACACCCTGTCACCGGGCCTCGCGGTGCAGGGACTGCTCGCCGACAAGCACACCCAGTACGACCTCGCCGCCCGTCACGGCATGCCGATGCCGCGGACGGCGTACGCGCACAACGCCGACGACGTCGCCCGGTTCGCGCGCGAGGCGATGTTCCCGTGCCTGCTGAAGCCGAAGCACTTCCGCGAGTGGCAGCGATGTGCGAAGGACCATCCGCTCTACAGCCGGAAGATCGCCATCGCCAAGTCGCCGCAGGACCTGGCGGCGATCTACGAGCAGGCCAGGACCATCGACCCCGATGTCATCCTGCAGGAGATCATCGAAGGGCCCGATTCGGGCAAGCGCGTCTACCTGTCCTGCTACGACGCGTCCGGCCGACGCATCGCCAGGGCCATGACGCGCGAGCTGCGCTGCACTCCCGTCGGCTTCGGTCCGGCCTCGGTCACCGAGCCGATCGACGATCCGGGCGTCGACGCGGTCTGCGATCAGTGGCTGCGCAATATCGGCTACGTCGGCTTGTGCGAGATCGAGATCAAGCAGGACACCCGCGACGGCCAGTTCAAGCTGATCGAGGCCAACGCGCGCCTCACCGGCAGCGGCGATGCCGCCCCGTATGCCGGCGTCGATCTCTGCTGGCTGCACTACCTCGATCTCATCGGGCAGCCCGTCTCGCTGGTCGTGCCACACGGCCGCGACTTCCGGCACATCGTCCTCCGGTCGGACGCCATCGCGGCGATCAACTACATGCGAGCCGGCCTGCTGACGTGGCGAGGGTTGTTCCGGTCGTACCGTCCGCCGCTGGGTTTCTACGACCTCGATGCCCGCGACTGGCGCTATTCGGCGGAAACCCTCTTCGTCGCGGCGCGCCTGGTGTTCAGGGGCGCCTGGCGAGCCGTCCGCGGGCTGCCTGGCCTGCGGGACGACTAGACCAGGGCGGGACGGGACACCGCGCTGGGCTCAGGCGACGCTGGCGTCGGCCTTGAGCATGACCTTGAGCACGGTCCGCGCCCGGACGACGCTCCAGGCCTTCTCGTACTCCTCGAGGGCGTAGGAGGTGCCGAGGAAGGGCGTCGTGTCGATGTGGGCGAGCGTCTGCAGCGCCTCGTCGAAGTCGGCGCCGGTGCTGCCCACCGATCCCAGGATGGTGCGGTCGTAGGCCACCAGCGACTCGAAGCTGAACGACTGCGTCGCGTAGGGCAGGCCGAGCAGCAGGAGCGTCGCGCCGGTCGGCGCGCGTTCGAGCAGCGCGGACAGGGCGTTCTGCTGACCGGTGGCTTCGATCAGCCACTCGAACTGGCTGAGATCGTCCATCGTGGTCGACGTCGCACCGATGCCGTTCAGCAGCGCCAGCCGCTCCTGCTGGCGATCGAACACGGTGACGGCATGGCCCCGCAGCGCCAGGACGCGCGCCGTCAGCTGCCCGATGGTCCCGGCCCCGACGATGGCGCAGCGGCGCGGGGTGTCGCCCTGCGGCCGCGATCCGAGCCGGCGGAGGGCCTTGTGCACGACGGCCAGCGGCTCGGTCAGCGCGGCCTGGGCGAGCGTGACCGGATCGGGGACCTTGTGCACGTAGCGGGCCCGGGTGACCAGATACGTCGCGTAGGCGCCGTCGTGCCCCATCACCCCGACTTCACGCCGCTCGCGGCACTGGATGGCGTCGTCGCGTCCACACGCGGCGCACTCGCCGCACCCCTGGATGCACTCGACGACGACGCGGTCGCCCTCGCTGAAGCTGGTCACGCGCGGACCGACGGACACGACGGTGCCCGATGATTCGTGGCCGGGCACGATGGGGTAGTGCGCCATCCCCGACCGGTAGTAGCCCAGGGTGCCTTCCAGCACCTCGAGGTCGGTGGCGCAGATACCGACGTACGACACCCGCAGCAGCACTTCACCGGGCTTGAGGCTGCGGACGCCGCGCTCCTCGATGCGGGCGTTGTTCGGGCCGCGGACGACGACGGCCGGAAAGCCGCGCTGGAAGAAGATCTCCGAGCGCCGGGCCGGGTTGTCCAGGCCGCGGCTGTCGACGATGCCTCCGACCGTTCCCACCGTCTTCTCGTAGCGGAAGCGGAGGATCTCGCGGCCCGAGGTCCGCAGCACGCCACGGGCCGCCGCCAGCCTGACGTCGTCGATCAGCCAGCGGACCTCGCGCCAGACCTCGCGCGGGATGTGCCGCAGGATCTTCAGGTTGATCCAGCGGGCGGCCATCGCCTCGCGGTAGAAGCGACGCCGGACCTGCGGCCACGTCTCGGTGTGGACGTGGACGATGGCGGCCTTCGGTTCGTAGACGACCTCGCGGCCCTTCTTCATCCAGAACTTCGCCCACTCGATGTCCTCGAGACCGGGCAAGCCCTCGTTGAACGGGATGCTCCTCCCAGTCCGAACGGCGGACGGCGGAGTTGGCATTGTTGGCGAAGGGCGCCGACAGCCCAACCGGATGAGGCTGGGGCGGGAACTGCCGCTCGAAATCGCGGGCCTCGGAGAACTTGGACACCGCGTGGCCGACCTGGCCGCCGTAGACCATCGCCCGCCCGTCCTGACGCAGCGGCGCCACCAGCCGCTCCAGCCAGTCTTCGTCGACCGGGATGGCGTGCGCCGAGACGATGGCGATGTAGGTGCCGCGGGCCTCGCGGATGCCGACGTTCAGCGAATGCCCGAAGGTGAAATCCTCCGAGCGCAGCCGGACGAGCCGGGCCCCGGCGGCCGCGGCGATGTCGCGGGTCCGATCGACCGAGCCCGAATCGACGAGGATGATCTCGAAATCCCGGTAGCGCTGCCGCTCGAGCATGCGCAGCACGTCGGGCAGCCAGCGCTCTTCGTTCAACGCGCGGATGACGACGCTGGTTTCGGGAGACTGTTCGCTCATACCCGGTTCGGATCAGGACGCTGCCGGCCGCGACCAATATATCCCTGGTCCCGGCCGGAACGTCACCCGTGCCTGCGTGTGCACATCCGTCCCGGCCCCCGGCTCGCCGAAGGCTAGGCGCGGGCGCGCCGCTTCGCGGCCTTGGCCGCGGGCTTCTTGGCCGGCCGGCGGCGCGCGCCGCGCTCGTCGCTCTCCGACGTCACCGCCTGCCCGAAGAACTCGGCGTGGATGGCCCGCGCGGCGTCGTCGAGCACCTTCTCGGCGATGATGCACGACACCTTCATCTCGGAGGTGCTGATGCAATCGATGTTGATGGCGCGGTCGGCGAGCGCCGTGAACATCCGCGCGGCGAGGCCGGGCGTGGAGGCGATGCGCGAGCCGACGATCGCGATCTTGGCGACCTCGTCGTCGATCTCGACCCGGCCGGCCGTCTTCGCCTTCTTCCAGCCCGGGATCAGCGCCTTCAGGGCGTCGATGTCCTCGCTCTCGATGATGAAGGTGAGGCGGTTGCGCTCGTGCGACGGCGAGGCCTGGATGATCAGGCGGACGTTGATCTCGGCGTCGGCCAGGTCGCGGAAGACGTGCGCCGCGATGCCGGGCTGATCCTTCACGTCGAGCAGCGTGACCTTGGCGACCTTGCGGTCGGTCGTCACTCCGACGACCGATGGGCGTTCCATCATCGTGGCTCCTTCGCGCACCCACGTGCCCGGCTTTCCGGAGAAGCTGTGGCGGACGTGGATGGGAACTTTGTATTGCATGCAGATTTCAGCGGCTCGCGGGTGGAGGACCTTGGCCCCGGCGGCGGCCAGCTCGATGCACTCCTCGTAGGACAGGTGCGGGATGCGGCGGGCGTCGGTGACGACCCGCGGATCGGCGGTGTAGACGCCGTCGACGTCGGTGCAGTTCTCGTAGGACGAGGCGTTCAGCGCCGCGGCCAGGACGGCGCCGGTGATGTCGCCGCCGCCGCGGCCGAGGGTGGTGATGTCGTCGTTGACCGTGACGCCCTGGAAGCCGGCGACGATGACGACGCGGCCGGCGCCCAGCTCCTGCACCAGGCGCGCCGTCTCGACGCTGCGGACGCGCGCCTTGTTGAACGACCCGTCGGTGTGGATGCCGCACTGGTTGGCGGTCAGCGACACGGCGGCGATGCCGCGCGCCTGCAGCGCCAGGCCGACCATCGACACCGCGATCTGCTCGCCCGAGGCGAGCAGCAGGTCCATCTCGCGGCCGCGCGCCGACGACGAGACCTCGCGGGCCATGGCGATCAGCTGATCGGTCGTCTTGCCCATCGCGGACACGGCGACGACGACGTGCGCCGACCGCTTCAGGGCGTCGCCGATGCGGCCGGCCACCGCGACCACCTTCTCGGGCGTCGCGACCGAGCTGCCGCCGTACTTCTGGACGAGGACGTCGTCGAACAGCGCCTCCGGCGGCTTCATGCCGTGACCTCGGTCGAGGCGCCGGCGTACCACGCCTCGAATTCCTTCAGGCCGCGGCCCAGCGCGACCGGCCGGGCGACGCCGTCCGCGACCACCTCCGACGTCTTGTAGCCGTTGCCGGTGATGCAGACGACGATCGACTCGTCGCGCGGGATCCGGCCCTGCTCGATCAGCTTCTTCGTCACGGCCATGCGTCGTGCCGCCGGCCGGCTCGGTGAAGATGCCCTCGGTTTCGGCCAGCAGGTGGATGCCGGCGCGAATCTCGTCGTCGGTGACCATCTCGGCCCAGCCGCCCGTTTCCTTCAGCACTTCGATCACCTGGAACCCGTCGGCCGGGTTGCCGATGGCGATCGACTTGGCGATGGTGTCGGGCCGCACCGGATCCGGATGATCGATGCCGGCGTGCAGGGCCTTGACCACCGGCGCGCAGCCGGCCGCCTGGGCGGCGTAGATCTTCGGCATCGGGCCGTCGACGAGGCCGACCGTGCGGGCCTCACGGAAGGCGCGGGCGATGCGGGGCAGCAGCGTGCCGCCGGCCACCGGCGAGACGACGTGCTGCGGCAGCCGCCAGCCGAGCTGCTCGACGATCTCGAAGCCGAACGTCTTGGCGCCCTCGGCGTAGTAGGTGCGCAGGTTGATGTTGGCGAAGCCCCAGTGATACTTGTCGGCGATCTGCGTGCACAGCCGGTTGACGTCGTCGTAGTTGCCGTGGATCGCCATCAGCTTCGGCTGGTAGATGCCGGAGCCGACGACCTTGCCGGGCTCGAGATTGTCGGGGATGAAGACGTAGCAGGTGAGCCCGAGACGGGCCGCGTGCGCGGCCACGCTGTTGCCCAGGTTGCCGGTCGAGGCGCAGCCGAACACCGTGAAGCCGAGCTCGACGGCGCGGGTCGCGGCGACCGACACGACGCGATCCTTGTAGGAGAGGGTCGGGTGGTTGACGCCGTCGTCCTTGACGTAGAGCTCCTTGACGCCGAGCCGCTCCGCCAGCCGGTCGGCCTTGACCAGCGGCGTGAAGCCGGAGGTGAAGCCGGTGCGCGGCTCGCCGGTGATCGGCAGCAGCTCGCGGTAGCGCCACAGGTTGCGCGGCCGCGCCTCGATCGCCGCGCGGGTCATCGTGCGCTTGGCGACGTCGTAGTCGTAGACGGCTTCGAGCGGGCCGAAGCACTTGTCGCAGACGAAGAGCGCTTCGGCTGGGAACGGCGCGCGGCACACGTGGCACTGCAGGCCGGTCAAGGCGGTCATGCGGAAACTCCTGACGGAAGCACGGCCCCGGCCGACGGAGCGGACGGGGCGACGCGTGCGCGCACGGCGTCTGGCTGATGCACATCCAGCGTGCGCACGGCGCACGCCAGGCCCTGACGGGCATAAAGATCGGTGAAGAAGCGTTCCGCCGCGCCCGCGTCGTCGAGGACGAAGGCGCCGATCGACGGGCCGGCGCCGCTCAGGAAGGCGCCGAGCACGGTGGGATGGCGGAAGGCGAGGGCCTCGGCGAGGCCCGGCACCAGCGGCGCGCGATACGGCTGGTGCAGGCGATCGTCGAGGGCGGCGGCGATCGCGTCGAGCTGGCCGGTGTGAACGGCCTGCAGCAGCAGCGCCGTCCGTTGCACGTTGAACACCGCGTCGGCGCGCGACAGCGTCGACGGGAGCACGCCGCGGGCCTTCGACGTCGCCAGGCCGACGCGCGGCGTGGCGATCACGACGCGCACCCGCGCCGGCCACGGACTGGCCACGCTGGTGACGCCGCCGGGCCCCTGGCTGCTCGCGGTGAGCCCGCCGAGGATCGAGGCGCTGACGTTGTCGGGGTGTCCTTCGAGGGCGGTCGCGGCGTCGAGCAGGCGGCCGACGTGGCCGTCGTCGCCGAGCGCATCGTCGGAACAGAGCGCGTGCACCAGGCGCAGGCCGGCGACGATGGCTGCGGCGCTGCTGCCGAGGCCGGCCTGGATCGGGATGCTGCAGCGGACGGCGAGGGCGAGCGACGGCAGGCTGATCCCGCGCCGCCCGGCTTCGTCGGCGATGGCCATGGCGATGGCGTTCTCGCCGGCCGGCGCGCCGCCCTCGAAGGTGAAGTCGAGGCGGCCGGCGCCATCGTCCGTCACGTCGACGACGTCGAACTCGAGGTAGACCTGCAGGGCGAGGCCGAGCGCGTCGAAGCCCGGGCCGAGATTCGAGGTCGAGCCGGGGACCCGGATTCGCAGCCCGCGCGCGCGGTCGATGGACAGGCTGGCCACCGCCATCAGTCCACGATCGGCAGGCACACCGGGCGCTCGACGTGGAAGTCGAGCGGCGCGATCTCGTCGATGGCGCGATCGACGACTTCGCGGAGCGCCGGCTCGAGGGTGACCACGAACGGCAACGCGTCCTTCGCCCAGCCGCCTTCCTGCAGCACGGCGTCGATGTTCAGGCCGTGCCGCGCCAGGGCGTTGGCGAGCGCGGCGATGATGCCCGGCTTGTCGCGCACGACGAGGCGCAGGTAGTGCGGCGAGGCGCGATGCGATTCGACGGTCGCTGGACGATCGTCGGCCACCTCGCCGAACCAGCCGGGCGGCGACGCGTGGCGCGCGATCGAGAGGACGTCCGAGAGGACGGCGACCGCGGTCGGATCGCCGCCGGCGCCGCGGCCGAAGAACCCGGTTTCCGAACCGAGCTCGCCGAGCGTCAGCACCAGGTTCTCCGATCCGCGGACGCGCGAGAGCACCGAGCCGTTCTTGACGAGCGCCGGTTCGACGGCGGCGTCGACCGAACGCGTGCCGTTGGCGCCGTCGTTGTGCTCGACGCGCGAGACCTGGCGGATCGTGTAGCCGAGACGCTTGGCGTAGAGGAAGTCGACGTCCTTGATCGGCCGGATCGATCGGCACGGCACGTCGTCCGGGCGGAGCGCCACGTGCAGGCCGATGCGCGCCAGCACGCACAGCTTGGCGCGCGCGTCGTAGCCGTCGAGGTCGTCGGTCGGGTCGGCCTCGGCGAAGCCCTTGGCCTGCGCGTCGGCGAGCACCGCATCGAACGGAGATGCGCTCGACCTCCATGCGCGTGAGCATGTAGTTGCAGGTGCCGTTCAGGATGCCGGAGATGCGCTTCAGCGAATCGCCGGCGAGGCCCTCGCGGATCGCCCGGATCACGGGGATGCCGCCGGCGACGGCGGCTTCGAAGCCGAAATGCACGCCCTGCTGGCTGGCCAGCCGGAGCAGCTCGCCGCCCTCGTGGGCGATCAGCTGCTTGTTGGCCGTGACGACCGACTTCTTCGCGGCGATGGCGGCGCGATGGTAGCGGCTGGCCGGATCGAGGCCGCCGATGACCTCGACGATCAGGTCGACCTCCGGGCCCAGCAGGTCGTCGAACGTCTCCGTCCACTTCACCGATGCCGGCACCCAGTCGACGCGCTTGCGCGCGATCTGACGATTGCAGATGTGCGTCAGCGTGAGCGGGGCCGACGAGGCGAGGATGAGACGGGCGACGGCCTGACCGACCGTGCCGAAACCGAGGAGCGCGACGTTCACGCGGCCATTATACGAGGCCGTTTCGGCGCGAGTCGGCGCTTATGACACATTGCTTGGTCTTGCGGGCGCGCTCTCACGCGCGCCCGCCGGGCTGCGCTTTGGGCGTGCGGCTGCTACCGCGGCGCTGGGCGCGCTCGACGGCCAGCCGCTTCGGCGCGGCGCGCGCCGTGCGCTTCGCGGACGGCCGCTCTCAGCCGCGGTGGTCGGGCGCAGGCGCGCGCGCGGCCGCCGGCGGCCTTGACGGCCGGGCGTTCGGGCGCGGCGGCGGCGCTGGCGATGCGTCGCGGATCGTCTGCTTCAGCCAGTCCACTGGTTCGGCTGGACGGCCCGGAGGGCCTTCCAGTCCGCGTCGCTGATGGCAAGCGTGATGACGCGTTCGGGCATGCGGCATTCTAGCCGCTGGCCGCGCGGCCGGACGCTCATAGAAAGGGGACATCCGAAGGATGCGTCCGGCGGATGCGGACGGTCGCCGGCGGCCGCTACTCGTCGGCGCCCGGCGGCCCGATGGCCGGCACCGCGCCGGCCTTGCGCGGGCCGGCCGCCCGACGGCGTCAGCTTCAGCCGCGGCCGGATCCGTTCGAAGCAGGCGAGCACTTCCTGGACCGCCCGCGGCACCCGGTTCGCCTTGGCGTAGACCCACCCGGTGCGCCGCATCAGGCTGGCGCCGGTGATCCGGGTGCAGAACAGCTGATGGCTGGCGAACTCCCGGGCGACCGACTGGAACGAGATGATCGTGATGCCGACGTTGGTTCGCACCAGCGCCTTGATGATCTCGACGTTCTCCGTCTCCATGACGATCTTCGGATCGATCTTCTCGCGGACGAAGAACTCGTCGAGGGACCGGCGCGTGTTCGAGCCGCTCTCGAACAGGACGAAGTGCTGCCCGCGCAGGTCGTCGGGCACGACGCGGCGCTTGCGCGCCAGCGGATGCGTCGGCGAGGTGACGAGCAGGAGCTCTTCCTCCATCGCCGGCACGGTCACGAGGTCCGGCGATTCGATCGGCAGCGTCAGCAGGCCGCAGTCGGCGGTGCCGGCGCGGATGGCGGCCAGGCAGCGATCGGTCGCGCCCGCCCAGATCTTGATCTCCGATTGCGGGTGCGTCCGTTGGAACTCGCGCAGCAGGGTGGGGAAGACGTAGAGGCTGACCGTCATCCCGCCGACCAGCCGCACCGGCCCGCGCAGCGCCTGGCGCGAATCGCTGATCAGCGACGACCGTGTCCTTGAGATCCTGGAAGACGCGGTGACTGAGCTGGAGGAGCGCTTCGCCGGCCGGCGTGATCCGGATGCGCCGGCCGACGCGCAGGAAGACGGCCTCGTTCAGTTCTTCTTCGAGCAGGAGGATCTGCCGGCTGATCGCCGATTGCGACACGTGCAGCCGTTCGCCGGCTCCGGTGAAGGAGCCGGCCTCGGCGATGGCCCGGATGATCTCGAGCTGGCGGAGATCCACTACTACTGCGTTTCGAGCGTCTTGCACATGCCGACGACGCCGGACGGATCGAGCGCTTCGCGACCGACGTCCACCTTGCGGACCACGCCGGCCTTGTCGACGACGAACGTCGCGCGGCGGGCCACGCCGGAGTTCTCGTCGAGCAGCCCGTACTGGCGCGCGGCGTCGCGCTTCCAGTCGCTCAGGATCGGGAACTCGACGCCGAGCTGCTCGCGGAACGCGCGGTTCGACCAGGTGCTGTCGACGCTGACGCCGAGCACCCTGGTGTTGGCCGCCGTGAACGTCCCGTGCTGCGTCTGGTACTGCTTCATCTCGTTGGTGCAGCCGGGCGAGAAGGCGGCCGGGAAGAACGCGACGACGACGTTCTGCTTGCCCTTGAAGTCCGACAGCTTGATGCGCTTCTGCTCGTACTTGGGCGGGGTCTCCTTGCCGTCGCCGACGGGGGCGAACCAGGCCAGGTCGAAATCGGGCGCCGGATCGCCGACCTTGACGGACGGCGGCGGTGGGGCAGGGGCGGTGGCCGGAGCCTGCGGGGCCGCGGCTTGGGCCGACACGAACGCGGGCAGGGCGACGAGGACGGCCGTTCCCACGGCGTGGGCAATCGAAACGCGCATAAGTGGTCTCACCTCCGGCAGGAGTGTATCAGTCCGCGCCCGCGGGAGGCCGGCCGGCGGGCCGGACGGTTCAGGCGCCGGCGGGCGCGGGGACGACGACGGCCGCCGTGCGGCGGATGGCGTCGGCGAGGTAGACCTCGTCGACGTCGAAGCCGGCGAAGTCGACGTCCAGGCGGGCGCACGCGACCGCGGTGCTGCCGAGGCCGGCGAACGGATCGACGACCAGGCGCACCCGGTCGCGGCCGTGCAGGCGGATGCACTGCTCGGGCAGCCGCGGCGGGAACGTCGCCGGATGCGGGCGGTCCTTGTCGCGGCTCTTGATCGTGTCGTAGGGCAGGAACCAGGTGTTGCCGCGGCACCGCAGGTCGTTGCCGGCCCCGGCCCAGCGCGTCACGTTCGACTTGTCCTGGTAGGGCACCCCGATCGCCGTGCGGTCGATGCGCCGTCTCGCCGTGCCGGGTGAAGTGGAAGACGTACTCGTGACAGTCGTTGACGAAGCGCGGGCTGTTGATGGGCTTGTAATGGCCCACCGCCAGATCGCGGTCGAGCGCGGAGCCGCCGGCGGCGTCGCGATCGATGGCGATCGACTTGATCCAGTGGATGGTGTTCTGCAGCGTGAACACCCGGCGCGCCACCCGGGCGACGTCGAGCCCGGCCCAGGGATCGGTTGGCTTCGCGCCGACGTTAAGGAAGAGAGAGCCGTCCGGGGCCAGGACGCGGGCGACGGCGGTCAGCCACTGCCGCGACCATCGCAGGTAGGCCCGACGGGGCAGCGTGTCGTCGTACGAGCGGTAACGAATGCCGAGGTTGTAGGGAGGCGAGGTGACGACGACGTCGACGGAATCCGGCTCGAGCCGTGCCAGCAGGTCGAGGCAGTCGCCGTGGAAGAACGCCCGCGTGCTGGCGCCGCCAGGGACGGCGCCCAATGGGGCAGGCAACGACGCGAGGCACCGCATGCGCGCAAGGATAGCGCGCCGCTGCCCGGCGGCGGGTCGCCGCGCCGCTACGACGCTCGCGCTTCGAGGTTCGACGGGAACCGGCGCGGGGCCGGGGCGATCGCCAGCGTGTGATTGCGGCGATGGAGGTGGGCCGCGCAGACGGGCCCTTTCTCCTCCACGTAGGCGACTTCACGGTTGGCGTGGACGTCCTGATAGCGGCCGACGACGCAGCCGCAGTCGAGAGTGGCGAATCCCAGAAGACGGACGACGCTCATACCACTACCTCGCAGTCGGTTCCCCGACAGGCGTCGCGATCGTCCAGCGGATCACTGCGTCGCGTCCTGTCGCTCAACCGATGCGCCTGGCGTTTGCAATTTGCGAGCCAGTACGACGCCTGTTTGAATGGACGCCAGTCGTCGCGTTCATGCGAACGTCGCCGCGCTATCGCGCAAGTAGTTACACGAGTTTTTTGTCAGAAAGTGTGGGACGTGCCAAGAAACGTCACATTCGTCGATCCTGAAACATGGATTTCGAGACCATGAAGATGAATCGGAATGGGCTCGGGAGGGGTCGGTTGTTCGACAGCCGGTGTCATCTCAAGGCGACAATCACCGCCTCGCCGTCTCGCCAGGAGCCAGGCGTTCGCTACCCGGTCGTGTGCCTCGGTACACGTCACTCGCAGAAAAGTGGAACGGTCTATGCACAATACCCGGCTGTTCCGACGGGCTGCGCGGCGGGACCAGCGGCTGCTGGCCGAAATCCTTCGGGAAATCGTCCACGGCTGGCGAACGGAACTGCCGGTGGGATCGGGTCTCTGGCGCGCGGTGTCGGTTCGCCGTCAGGTGCCCCGAGGCGGACCGGCGACCACCCGAGCGGGTTCGAGCGAACGTCTAAGTGCTTGCGCGTTAAGGTTTCTCTGCTAGAATGCCGATAATTGTCTCACTGAACGGGGTATTCGCTGTGCCGATCTTCCGATCCTCTCGCCGGTTCGGGCTGGCTGCGTTGCTGGCACTGATTTCCTCGGCCATGCTCATTGCCGAGGTTGAGGCTGCCGCTGGCGCCCGTGCCTCGAAGAGCGGCCGTGCGGTCTCGGCCACCCGCCAGACCGTAGCCGCCGCCCGCCAGACGACGATCGGTACGCGCCGTACCCCGCGCGTCCGCCGCCGCGTCGAGCACGACGCCGCGCGTGTCGTCCTCGCGGGCCCGCCGTGCCCGTCTGGCGCGAGCCCGCGTGGCGCAGAAGGCGCGCGAGTATCGCGAGGCGGTGACGCCGCTGTTCCGCACGACACCCGATGGCTCGACGGTTCCGGCCATCCGCGCCGAGGCCGCCATCATCTACAACCCGGTCACCCAGCAGGTGCTGTGGGAAGAGAACGCGCAGAACTCGCGTTCCATCGCCAGCATCACCAAGGTGATGACCGCCGTCGTGTTCCTCGAGCACGCGCTCGACCTCACGACGCCCGTCAAGATCGAGCGGAGCGACGTGCGCGCCGCCTCGACGACGTATCTGCGCGCCAACGACGTCCTCACCCCGAACGACCTGCTCAATCTGCTGCTCATCGGCTCCGACAACGCCGCGGCCCGCGCGCTGGCCCGCGTCTCGCCGTTCGGCGCCATCGGCTTCATCGAGAAGATGAACGCGAAGGCGCAGGAGCTCGGTCTGGAGCACACGCACTACGTCGATCCGTCCGGCCTGATCGCGCTGAACGTCTCGTCGGCCTACGACATGGCGCGGCTGATCTCGTTCGCGGCGGGTGACGAGCGCATCGCCAGCATCATGCGCAAGAGCAGCGAGCAGATCGTCACCAGCACGCGCACGGTCAACGTCCACAGCACCAACAAGCTCCTGCTCGGCGGCGACATCGACGTCCGCGGCGGCAAGACCGGCTTCATCAGCAAGTCCGGCTACTGCCTGGCGACGCTGCTGCAGGTGCCGAACGGCGACCCGGTCGCCGTCGTCGTCCTCGGCGCGCGCTCCAGCGCCGGCCGCTTCCTCGAGGCCAAGCACCTCTTCAACTGGATGAGCGAGCGGACGCGCACGCTGCTGTCGGCCGACGGCGCGGCCGCGGCCCAGGCGGGGCCGCAGCCCCAGCCCGAGTGACCGACCGCCGGTCGCGACGGACCATCGGCGCGCGAGGAAGCCGCTCCACCGCGTGAACCTCCCGTCGCCTCCGGCAGGCTCGGCACCCGCCGAGCCGCGTGACGTCGCCGCCCTGCGCCGCCTGCGGACGTCGGCGCCGGATCTCGCTCCCGCCATCGATTTCCAGCTCGCCTGGCTCCAGATCGAACGCCGCGTCGACACCCGCGTGCCGTTGCCGCGAACGGTCGGCGCCGACGCCCTGTGCGCGGCGCGCCTGGCCGCCGGCCAGCCCGTCCTCGAGTTCGACGATATGGTCCTCGACTGGAGCGACGTGCGCCGCCTGTGTGGACAGGCGGCGGACTGCCTGCGCCGGGCGGATTTCCTCGAGCCCGAGGTCGAGGAGCTGGCCCTTGCCTGTCTGCGGGACGCCCGGGCGCTGCCCATCGCCCTGCGGCAGTGGTTCGACCGCGACGCGACGGCCGATGCCGGTGCGGCGCAGGTCTGGACGTTCGGTCTGCGGCCGTACCTCACCCGGGCAGCCGCGGCGCTGCTGCCGCGTCTGGCCGCCGCCGACTGGCAGCGGGCCACCTGCCTCGTCTGTGGCGGAGACCCGGAGTTCGCCGCCTGGAGCGGCGACGAACGCCGCCTCGTCTGCGCGCGCTGTGCCGCCCAATGGCCGTTCGATCCGGCGCGGTGTCCCAGCTGTCTCGACGCGCACGACAGCACACGGCAGAGCTTCTCGGACCCCAGCCGCATCTATCGCGTCGAGGCCTGCACGGGCTGCCGGCGCTACGTCAAGGGACTCGACGAAGAACGCGCCGGCCGTGGCGTCCTCATCGCCTACGACCCGATCGCCACGATTCCGCTCGACGCGGCCGCGGCTCAACTCGGGTTCGAATAGCCCCGGCGGCGCAGCGACTCCCTTCAGAACGTCAGCCTGCCGCCGGCGACGACGCGCAGCGGACGCTGGACGTCGGTCGGCGTCTCGAAGAGGAGCGGCAGGCCGCTCGAGACGCCGATCGGGGCGTGCACTTCGACCGCCGTCACGGTGTGGCGCCGGAGGACGTTGTAGATGTCGGCGTAGACCTCGAACGGTCGGCGTTGGCCGAACGGCAGCCGGGACGCCAGGCGCAACGCTGAGCTCGTCCACCGGCTCGAGCGAACGGGTGCCCCGCGGCTCGAGGAGCGCGGTCCGTCCATCGACGCCGAACGGGACGTCGAGCGTGGCGGCGGTGAACGTCCGCTGCGCCGCGTAGTGGAGTCCCGACAGCCGCTGATAGATCGCGCTGACGCGGATCGGGAGCACCGGCAGGCGCGTGGTGCCGAAGATCGTGATCGCGAGATCGGGCGTCGAGGTCGAGGTGCCGTCGACCTCGTTGAGCGCGGCCGTCGGCGAGGCGAAGCGATCGCTGCGGCCGATGCCGGCGGCGTGCGTGTCGTCGAGGCTGCCGCGGCTGCGCGCCGTCGTGATGGCCACGACGACCGATCCGCGATCGCGCGGCAGCGTGACCGCCGCGTGCGCCACGACGCCGGCGTAGTCACGGCCGGCGCTGGCGATGCCGATCGGCTGGTTGTCGGCGCCGCGGTAGGCGACGCCGTCGACGTTGCCGATCGTCGGCGCGTCGTCGGCACGCCGATTCAGCCAGCGATAGATCGACAGGGCGCGGCCGTCGAGGCCTGGCCGCGGCAACGCCAGCCATCGCGCCTCCGGATACTGCGTGTCGATGGCGTCCAGGAAGCGGCGGACGAACACGGTGCCGCCGACCTGCACGGCGCCGGTCAGCCGGGCGTCCGCGCCGCCCGTCACTTCGCGCACCTGCGGGTGGCGGATGCCGCCGCTGACGCCGGCGATCGTCGGCGTCGTGCGCCCGATCTCGACGCGTCGCCCGTCGCGGAGGATCTGGAACGTGACCACCGGCGTCTGTCCGCCGACCGTCCGATCGACGTGCGTCGCCAGCAGCGGATCGGCGACGATGCCGGCCGAGGCCCGGGCCACGAGGCGGGCGCCCCGATCGACGGCGACCGTGGCGCCGACGCGCGGCTGCACCGACGTCGCGGCGTAGGCGCCGCCGTGCAGGCGCGCGGCACGCAGGCCGGCCACGATCGCCACCCGGCGGCCCGGCGTCCACGTATCGGTGATGAACAGCGCCTCGCGGCCGAGGTGCGTCTGGCGATCGTCGCCGTCCCAGACGTCGACCGTGTCGGGGCGTCCGGCCAGATCGTGGAAGAACTCGCCGCCGGTGAACGAGGCGCGCTCGGTCACCTGCGTGCGTTCGAGATCGATGCCGATACGCAGGTCGTGCCCGCCCATGGCCGGCGTCCGCCAGTCGACGGCGCCGCCGACGATGGTGCGGGTGCGGCGGTCCTGCTGGACGAGTCCGAGCGAGCCCGTCACCGCTCCGGTGACGTCGTCCTGTCGGGCCGCGGCGTCGCTCGCCGGCCGTGTGGTGCGCGATCCACGCAGGAGGTCGACGGACGCCGAGACGTTCATCGCGCCACGCAGCGGACCCTGCCAGGTCGTGCGAGTCGCGATCGTGTGCGACGTGCGTTCGTTGTCGACGCCGGGCGCGGCGAACGGGCGCATCGCATACGGGACGTCGCCGGTCGTCGCGCGCCGATCGACGAAGCCGACGACGTTGGCGGCGCGCGGGCCCGACGCCCAGCCAAGGCGTCCATGGACGCGAGGCGTGCGCGTGACCGCGGCCAGGGCGTCGGCGCGCGTCTCGTCGGCGAGCTCCGCCGCCAGTCCGAAGCCGACATGCGGTGTCAGCGGACCGCTGACCACCGTCGCCACGCGCAGGCTGCGTCCGATGCGATCGCGATCGGCCAGCCGCGGATTGGCGGCCAGCGTCGCCTCGGGCAGCGTGTCGCGGCTCCAGGCGCGGCCGCCGCCGGCGACGTCGACGAGGCCGCGCAACGAACGGCCGCCGGCGCGGGTGACGATGTCCAGCACGGCGCCCGAGCCATCGCGCTCGTCCGCGCCGATGCCGGCGCGGACGGTGGCGCCAGTCGCGGCCGGGAGGATGATCGACGTCACAGGCGCGGCCGTCGAGCGGATCGGTGAGATCGAGGCCGTCGAGGCGCCGCGGCGTGCCGATGTCGACCGCGGTGCCGAAGGCGCTGCCGCGCGCGACGCCGGGAGCGAGGGCCAGCAGCGCCGCCGAGGGATCGCTGCGATCGATGGGCAGATCGCGCAGCGCGGTGTCGCCGAGATGGAACGTCACGCCGGCGTCGATGGCGCGGGCGACGATGCCCGGGCCGGGGTCGCCGCGTCCACCGCAGGACACGACGAGCACGATCTCGACGCGCACGCGCCCACCCGGCAGCAGCGTGAGGCCCTCGCGACGGGCCTCGCAGTAGCCGCTGATGGCGACGCGCATCGCATAGGTCCCGGCGGCAGCGGCGACGGCGAAGCGTCCGGTCGAGTCCGTCAGGACCTCGACCGTCGCGGTCTCACCGACGAGCGCGATCGTGGCTCCTGGCAGCGCCATCCCCGACTCGGCGGAGACGCGTCCGGCGACGGTCGCGTCGACGCTCTGCGCGGCGGCAACCGGCGCGTGGAGCATGACCGCCATGAGCAGGGATACACGCAGCATGGGCGCGATTCTGGCCGCAAACGGCGCGGATTGTCACGTCCCGACTGCTACACTAACGGGCGTTGGACCGAGTGAGTCCGCAGTAATCATGGCCCGACGCAAGCCCCCCACACCGCCCACCGACGTGACGCCGCCCACCAGCGGACCGGTCGCGTCCACCTCCGTTCCCGATGCCGCCGCGACGCCGTCGCTCGCGCCGCGCTTGCGACGCAAGGCGACTGCCGCCGATGCAGCCGCGCAAACGCCAGCCGTGAGCGCGAAGCCCGTTGCGCCGACCGCCCGCGCCGGCGCCGAAGGCCGTGACGCTCCCGAAGGCCGCGCACGGTCCCGAAGGTGGCCCCGAAGGCCGGCCCCGAAGGCCGGCCCCGAAGGCTGGCGAAGCCTGCGAACGGACGTCACGAGCCCGAAGGCCGTGACGAGTCCGAAGGCGACGACGAAGGCCGCGAAGTCGACGTCACGCCGCCGAAGGCGACGGCTTCGCGGCTTCGTGGCCCGCGCCGCCAGGCCACCGCGTCCTATCCCGCGGCGTCCGGCGGCCTCGCAGCCGCCGCGGCCCGCCGACGCGCCCGGCGTGCCGGCAGCCCGGTCGGCACGCGCGCCGCTCGATCTGGCCGGCGTCGGCCGCGGTGCCTGCCGACCTGATGCCCGCACCGGCATCGACGGCTCCAGCGGCCGTCGCGCCCGCGACGTCGCTCCCGCCGGCTGCGGCCGCGCCGGCGCTCGTGTCGGACGAACCGCCGGATCGGCTGTCGATCCTGATGGTCGCGTCGGAGGTCCTGCCGTACGCCAAGACCGGCGGGCTCGCCGACGTCGCGGCGGCGCTGCCGTCCGCGCTTGCCGGTCTCGGCCACCAGGTGGTCGTGGTGATGCCGCGCTATCGCGGCGTCGAGGTGACGGGCGAGGTCCTGACCACGTTCGTGCTCGACATCGGCGCCGAGCACCTCCACGTGCAGGTGTTCCGCGAGCGGATGGCCCGCGGTGCCGAGCTGTGGCTCGTCGACATTCCGGCGCTCTACGACCGCGAGGGCTTCTACGGCGTCGGCAGCCACGACCACCCCGACAACCCGCGGCGGTTCGCGGCACTCGCCCGGGCCGCGTTCGAAGCGGCGATCCTGACCGGCTTCTCGCCCGACGTGGTGCACGCGCACGACTGGCAGGGCGGCCTGGCGCCGGTCTACCTGCGGACGCGCTACGCCACGCACCCGATCCTGGGCGGCGTGCCCTCCGTGTTCACCATCCACAACATCGCCTACACGGGGATGTGCGACGCCGGCTGGATGCCGTCCCTCGATCTGGACTGGGATCTCTTCACGCCGCAGGCGCTGGAGTACTGGGGACAGGTCAGCCTGCTGAAGGCGGGCATCAACTTCAGCGAGAAGGTGACGACGGTCAGCCGCAGGTACGCCGAGGAAATCCTGACGCCGGAGTTCGCCTACGGGCTCGAGGGCGTGCTGGCCTCGCGCCGCGCCGATCTCGTCGGCATCCTGAACGGCATCGACGCCGACACCTGGAACCCGGCGACCGACCCCTTCCTGCCGGCTCCGTACACCGTCGACACGCTCGAGGCGAAGCGGGCATCCAAGCGGGCGTTGCTCCAGGCCTATGGGCTGCCGTCGGACGACGCGGCACTGGCCCGGCCGGTGGTCGGCATGGTGTCGCGCATGGTGGCGCAGAAAGGGCACGACCTCATCAGCAGCGTGGCCACCGAACTGCCGCACCTCGGTGCGCGCATCGTCGTGCTGGGGACGGGGGAGCCGGCCTTCGAGGCGATGTGGCGGCGGCTGGCGGCGCAGTTCCCGGATCGCATCGGCGTCCGGGTCGGCTTCGACGAAGGGCTGTCGCACCTCATCGAGGCCGGCAGTGACATCTTCCTGATGCCGTCGCGGTTCGAGCCGTGCGGGCTGAACCAGATGTACAGCTTGCGCTACGGGACACTCCCGCTGGTCCGGGCGACGGGCGGGCTCGACGACACGGTCGAGAACTACGACCCGTACACCGGACGCGGCACCGGCTTCAAGTTCTGGGAAGCCTCCGGGCCGTCCATGCTGGAGACGTTGCGGTGGGCCCTGCGCGTCTACGATCATCCCGAGGTGTGGCAGCGGCTGCAGCGTTCGGCGATGGCCGGTGACTTCTCGTGGACGCGATCGGCTGCCGCCTACGTCGACATCTACCAGGCGGCGATGGCCCGGACCGGCCGCAAGCGCGCGGCCGCGCGCTAAGCCCGGCCGGCCGCGACCCCGGCCCACTTGACGACTGAAAGATATTTAGTAAACTATCTAAGTATCGACGACCGCCTGGGCCGTTCCAGGACCGCGGCCGCTGAGACAGGGAGCAGAATCTCATGGCATCCGAACACGTGCAGACCCTCACCGACGGCAACTTCGAGCAAGTCGTGCTCAAGGCGTCAGAGCCCGTCCTGGTCGACTTCTGGGCCGAATGGTGCGGTCCGTGCCGCATGATCGGGCCGACGATCGATCAGGTGGCGACGGAGCTGGCGGGCAAGGCCGTCATCGGCAAGCTGAACGTCGACGAGAACCCGGCGGTCACCGGCCGCTACAGCATCCGCGGCATTCCGGCGCTGCTCGTGTTCAAGGGCGGCCAGCTGGTCGACAGCCTCGCCGGCGCCGGCCACTCGAAGCAGCACATCAAGGCGACCATCGAGAAGCATCTCTGATGAGCACCACGGCGATGAGCACCGACGTCCGCGACGTCGTCATCATCGGATCCGGGCCGGCCGGGCTGACGGCGGCGCTCTACGCGGCGCGCGCCAGCCTCCGGCCGCTCGTCATCGAGGGGCTCGAGGCCGGCGGCCAGCTGACGCTGACGACGCTGGTCGAGAACTGGCCCGGGCGTCGCGACGGAGTCATGGGCCCGGAGCTCATGACCGAGATGCGGGCGCAGGCCGAGAAGTTCGGCGCCGAGGTCATCGCCGGGCACGTGACGGCGGTGGAGCTCGGTGCCGCCCCGTTCGTCGTCCGGCTCGACGAGACGGAGATCCGGACGCGGACGCTGATCCTCGCGACCGGGGCCTCGGCGCGTCTCCTCGGGCTGCCGTCCGAGCGGGCCCTGATGGGCCACGGCGTGTCGACCTGCGCCACCTGCGACGGCTTCTTCTTCCGCGGCAAGCCGATCGCCGTCGTCGGCGGCGGTGACACCGCCATGGAGGAAGCGCTCTACCTGACGCGCTTCGCCTCGATGGTCACCGTCGTGCACCGCCGCGATTCGCTGCGGGCCTCCAAGGCGATGGCCGATCGCGCGCTGGCGCACCCGAAGATCCAGTGGCGCTGGAACACCGGCGTCGAGCGCGTCGTCGACGAAGGCAAGGGCGAGGTCACCGGCGTCGTGCTCCGCGACCTGGTCACCGGCGAGACATCCGAGCTGGCCGTCGACGGCGTCTTCGTCGCCATCGGTCACACGCCGAACACCGCGCTCGTCGCCGGGCAGCTGGAGACCGACGTGAACGGCTACCTGGTCACGCACGACGGCCCGAAGACGTCGATCCCGGGCGTCTTCGCCTGCGGCGACGTGCAGGACCACGTCTATCGGCAGGCGATCACCGCGGCCGGCTCAGGCTGCATGGCGGCGATCGACGCGCAGCACTACCTCGAACATCACTACCCGGCGACGCACCAGCCCGATGGTGCGGCTCAGGCGATCCATCCGCCGCCGATGACCTCGTCGCCGTCGTAGAAGACGGCGGCCTGGCCCGGTGCCACGGCCGGCTGCGGCGTGTCGAACTCGACGCGGGCGCCGCCGTCGGCCAGCGGCGTCACGATCCCGGGCGCCGCGGCATGCTGATAGCGGATCTGCGTCAGCGCCCGCCGCGGTCCCGGCGGCGGCGCTCCGGCAATCCACGACACCCCGCTCGCCTCGAGCGACGACCGCTCGAGCGCCGACCGCGGGCCGACCATCACCCGCTGGCCGGCGGCGTCGAGCGACAGCACGTAGAGCGGCGCCGGCGCCGACAGGCCGAGTCCCTTGCGCTGGCCGACGGTGAAGCGATGGACGCCACCGTGCTGCCCGAGTTCGCGTCCGCCGGCGTCGACGAAGACACCGGCCGCGTCGCGCGCTCCGGCATCGCGCCGCTCGATGAACCCGGCGTAGTCGCCATCCGGGACGAAACAGATGTCGCGGCTCTCCGGCTTCTCGGCGACGGGCAGGTTGCGGCTGCGCGCGTAGTCGCGGACCTCGGCCTTCTCGAGGTCGCCAACGGGGAAGCGGGCCCGCGCCAGCTGCGCCTGGGTCAGCGCGAAGAGGAAGTAGGACTGATCGCGGCGCCGGTCGACGCCGCGCCGCAGCACGAACTGCCGACGATCGTCGTCGTAGCCGACCCGCGCGTAGTGCCCGGTCGCCAGGGCGTCGGCATCGAGCGCGCCGGCCCGCTCGAGGAGCGTCGAGAACTTCGAGATCGCTGTTGCAGCGCGTGCAGGGAATCGGCGTGCGGCCCTGCGTGTAGTCGGCGACGAAGCGGTCGACGACCATCGCGTCGAACTGCCGCTCGAAGTTCATCACGTAGTGCGGCACGCCGAGGGCGGCGGCGGCGCGCCGGGCGTCGTGCAGGTCGTCGAGCGAGCAGCACGAGCCGAACGCCGGCGAGCCATCTTCGCGCGGCCGCTGGTCGTAGAGCTGCATCGACACGCCGATGACGTCGTGCCCCTGATCGGCCATCAGCGCGGCGGCGACCGCTGAATCCACGCCTCCCGACATCGCGACGACGACACGCATGATCAGGCGTCCCGGCCGACGACGCGTGTCGCGGCCGCGGCTGGCCGCCCCGGCGGTGACCGCGCGCAGCCGCTCGACCAGGCCGGGCGCGACCGCGACCACGCGCGCGACGTCGTCGGCGGTCGTCGCGAACCCCAGGCTGAAGCGGATCGCGTTCTGCGTGTCGTGCGGATCGAGGCCCATCGCCTTGAGCACGTGCGACGGCTCGAGGGTGCCCGACGAACAGGCCGATCCGGTGGAGACGGCGATGCCTTCCAGATCGAAGGCGATGACCAGCGACTCCGCCTCGATGCCTTCGAAGCCGATGTTGCTGGTGTTGGCGACGCGGGCCTCGCGCCGGCCGTTGACATGCGTGCCGGGGACGGCGGCGAGCAGCTCGCGCTTCGAGCGCATCGCGCACCGCGGCGACGCGGCCGATCTCGGCGAGGCGGCCCCGGGCCCGCGTCGCCGCGACCCCCAGGCCGACCAGCGCCGGGACGTTCTCGGTGCCGGCGCGGCGGCTGCGCTCCTGACGGCCGCCGGTCATCTGCGCGATCAGCCGGGTGCCGCGCCGGATCCAGAGCGCGCCCGTGCCCTTGGGGCCGGAGAACTTGTGCCCGGAGATCGCGAGGAGGTCGACGCCGAGTGTCGAGACGTCGAGCGGCAGCTTGCCGGCCGACTGCACGGCGTCCGTGTGGAACAGCGCGCCGCGGGCATGGGCGATGGCCGACAGCTCGGCGATCGGCTGGATGGTCCCGATCTCGTTGTTGGCGTGCATCACCGACACCACCGCGGTGCGGTCGGTCACCGCGGCGGCGAGGGCGGCCGGATCGACGACGCCGGACCGGTCGACCGGCAGCCAGCTGACCTCCCAGCCGCGGCGGGCCAGGGCCCGGGCCGTCTGGATGACCGCTTCGTGCTCGATGGTGCTGACGACCAGGTGACGCCGGCCGGCGGGCTCCAGGGCTTCGGCGGCGCCGCGCAGGGCGAGGACGTCCGCTTCGGTGCCGCTGCCGGTGAAGACGACCTCGGTCGGATCCCCGCCGACGAGGGCGGCGACGGCGGCGCGGGCCGTGTCGAGCCTGCCCTTGGCGCGCTGCCCCCACGCGTGGACGCTGGAGGCGTTGCCGAAGTCGTCGCGGAGGGCACCGTCCATGGCGTCCGCGACCGCCGGATCGATCGGCGTCGTGGCGTTGTGGTCGAGGTAGAGGGCCACCGGTTTCGATCATAGCACCGCCCCTAAGTCTCAGCAGTAAAACGGGTAGACACACTTTGGCAACGCTGCGTATACTCCCGGGGTTACTGCTACGTCGGCTGCAGCCGATACAGGGGACGACGCTGCGGGAGGTTCGGCGCGCCACGCGCCGGTCGCTGGCGGCCTTCTACTGGAGACTCGTATGTGGAAACGGGATGAGGGAGTACGCGCACCGCAGGGGCCAACAACCCCGGCGACGCCTCCCACTGCAGGGGTGCCCGCCGCGCAGGCGCCCGTCGTCGATGCGCCTGCCAGCCCGTCGCGGTCGCTGGCCCAGCCAATGAGGGACGTCGTGAACATCGGTAAATCTGTTGTCATCAAGGGCGAGCTCAACGGCAGTGAGGACCTGACCATCGAAGGCCAGGTCGAAGGCAAGATCGAGCTTCGCCAGAACGTCCTCACCATCGGTCCGAACGGCAAGATCAAGGCGGCGGTGTTCGCCAAGGCCGTGATAGTGCTCGGCGAGGTCGTCGGCAACGTCACCGCGTCGGAAAAGGTCGACATCCGGGACAACGGCTCGGTCGACGGCGACCTGATCTCGCCGCGGGTGGCCATTGCCGAAGGCGCCCACTTCCGCGGCAGCATCGACATGCAGCGCCAGGGTGGCGCCGCGAAGGGCGACATGAAGGGCGACATAAAGGGCGACGTCAAGGGCGACGTCAAGCCGACCGACGTGAAGAGCGTGAGCGCGGCGCCCGCCGCACAGCCCGCGAAAGTCTAGGGTCCTAAGCTTCACCACGGCGGATCCGGCCTGCGTGGCCGGTATGCCCGGGCGCTCCTCACGGTGCGCCTGGGCCCCGTTCGCCGCCGCCGGGTGCGACACGAGAGAGGTTCCACGTGCCTGCACAGGGTTCCGGACGCCCGTTGACCGATCGTCTCTTCGGCTGGGCGAGAGGCGCCGAGAAGGACGCCACGCCGGCGACGGAGTCCGCTCCGTCGACCGAGCGGACGGTGCCGACCAAGGCGTTCAGCCGCTTCCTGCACGCGCTCGCCTTGCGCGAGTCGCCGATCGTGCTCGACCTGGGCCCGATCGTCGGCGGCAACGTCAATTTCCTGGGCGAGCGCCTCGGCTGCAAGTACCTGGTCGAGGACCTGTACCAGAACATCGAAGGGCACGTGACGGCGAAGAACCCGCCCGACCTGGCGGCGTTCTTCGCGAAGCGGTTCCCGCAGGCCGACGCCAGCGTCGACGGCGTGTTGTGCTGGGACGTGCTCGACTATCTCGACAAGGCGTCGGCGCAGGTCGTGGCGCGACAGATGATGCGCATCCTCAAGCCGGGCGGCGCCGTGTTCGGCTTCTTCGCCAACGCGCCCTCGACCGAGAAGGAATACACGCGCTACCTGATCGTCGACGACAAGACGCTCAAGTATCGGACCGCGCCGGGCTCGCGGGCGCGGCAGCAGGTCTACGCCAACCGCGACATCAGCCGCCTCTTCGAAGGGCTGACGGTATCCGACTCGTTCCTGCTGCTGACGAAGACGCGCGAGATGGTCTTCCGCAAACCGGAGCAGAAGGCGGAGGCCGCCGCGCAGACCGCCGAGGCCAACGCCGACGGCAAGCCCGACGCCAAAGCCACTGCCAAGCCCGGCGCCAAGGCCGGCGACACGCCGGGCGCCTAGTCCCCTGGAACCGTGACAGCTGGGATACGTCCCGGAGCGCGGCGCCCCGCGGGCAAGGCGCGAGGAGGGAGCATAGTGGGCCTATCCGACCGACGAGCAACGACGCCCCCGGGGATGCTTCGCCCGGGACGTATTCTGGAAATCACGGTTCCAGGGGACTAGCGCGTCGCCATGCGGCAGGCGGCGGCGCGCCCCGTGCTGGCGCTCCTCACTGATTTCGGCACCCGCGATCCCTACGTCGGCGCGATGAAGGGGGCGGCGCTGTCGGTGTGCGCCGAGGCGGCGCTCGTCGACCTGACGCACGAGATCGCCCCGCACGACGTCGCCGAGGCGGCCCGGCACCTGGCCGCGGCCGCGCCGTACTTCCCGCCCGGGACCGCGTTCGTCGTGGTCGTCGACCCCGGCGTCGGCAGCGCCCGGCGGGCGCTGGCCGCCCGGGCCGGCGGCTGTTGGTTCACCGGTCCCGACAACGGCGTGTTGACGCCGGTCCTCACCGACGACGCGGTCGTCGTCGAGATCACCGAGCCGCGCTACATGCGCGACGTCGTCAGCCGGACCTTCGAGGGGCGGGACCGCTTCGCGCCGGCAGCCGCCTGGCTGCTGCGCGGCGTGCCGCTCGAGGCCCTCGGTCCGCGCGTGTCCGATCCGGTCAGGCTCGCGCCGCCGCGGGCGGCCATCGGCGGGGACGCGCTCCGCGGGGTGCTGGTCGCGGCGGATCGCTTCGGCAACGTCGCGACGTCGATCGATCGCGGCACGTTCGAGGCCTTTGCCGGCGGCGGCGCCGTGCGGCTGACACTCGGCGGGCGGCCGCTGCGCCTGGTGGCGACCTACGCCGAGATTGCCGACGGGGAGGTGGCGGCGCTCTTCGGCAGCGCCGGCCTGCTCGAGGTTGCGGCGCGGTCGACGCCGGCCCTCGGCCGGCCCGGCGTTCGGCCCGGCGCGGCCATCGAAGTCGCGCGGACAACCTGATAACCTTGGATCCTGCGGTGAAAATGCCGCTGCCTTCGCCGGCCGTCTCTGGGCGACGCGCCATTTTCACCACAGGCTCCACATGATCGACTTCGACCTGACCGACGAGCACCGGCTGCTGGAGCAGACGGTGAAGGAGTGGGCCGGCCGCGAGGTCGGGCCGAAGATCAAGGCGCTCGATCGCGAGCACCGCTTCGACACGGGCATCCTGCCGCAGATGGCCGATCTCGGCCTGCTCGGCATCTGCGTGCCGGCGGAGTACGGCGGCGCCGCGATGGACTACCTGAGTCTCGGCATCGCGAGCGAGGAGCTCGAGTACGTCGACACGTCGCTGCGCGTGATCCTGTCGGTCCACGTCGGCCTGAACTGCCTGTCGCTGCTGACGTGGGGCACCGAGGCGCAGAAGCAGCAGTACCTGGTGCCGCAGGCCAAGGGCGAGAAGATCGCGACCTTCGCCCTCACCGAGCCCTCGGCCGGCAGCGACGCGCGCGGCATCAAGGCGACGGCCGTCAAGCAGGGCGATCGCTACCTCCTCAACGGCGAGAAGATGTGGATCTCGCTCGCCGACGTCTGCGACCACGTGCTCGTCATCGCCTGGAGCGATCTGGAGAAGATGCGCCAGCGCGACACCTCGGGCCTGAGCGCCTTCTTCGTCGAGCGTGCGTTCAAGGGGTTCTCGAGCGGGACGTTGACCGAGAAGTGGGGCATTCTCGCCGGCAATACCGGCTACCTGAAGTTCGACAACGTCGAGGTGCCGGCGGCGAACCTGGTCGGCCGCGAAGGCGAGGGCTTCAAGATCGCGATGTTCGCCCTCGACCAGGGCCGCTACACGGTCGCGGCCGGGGCGACCGGGCTGATCCGCGCCTGCCGCGACGCCTCCGTGAAGTACGCGCTGCAGCGCGAGACGTTCGGTGTCGAGATCGGCCAGCACCAGCTGGTGAAGGAGATGATCGCGCGCATGGAGGCCGACTACCAGTCGACGCGGCTGCTGTGGCTGCGATCCGGCTGGCTGAAGAACGAAGGGCGGCGCAACACGCGCGAGACCGGCCTGGCCAAGTGGATGGCGACGATCGCGTCGGAGCGGGCCGCCGGCGACGCCGTGCAGATCCACGGCGCCAACGGCTACTCCGACGAGTATCCCGTCGGCCGCTTCTATCGCAACTGCAAGGGTGCGGTGATCTACGAGGGCACGCGCGAGATCCACACGATCATGCAGGCCGACTACCTGCTCGGCTACCGCAGCGACCGCCCGACCCGCTGCGAGCTGCCGCCCTATCGACCGCACGCGTGACCTCGCCGCGTCCCCGGACGATCGGTGCTGCTCCCGGGGCCGAAGAGGCCTTCGCGGTGGGGGAGGCGCGTGCCGCGATCGCCGCCGGCGAGATCGTCGCGTTTCCCACCGAGACGTTCTACGGCCTGGGCGCCGATCCGGCCCGCGAGGACGCGGTCGCGGCGATTTTCTCGGCCAAGGGGCGCGCGGTCGCTGAGGCACTGCCGTTGATTGCCGCCGACGTGGCGGCCGCGCGAGCGCTCGCCGGCCGGTGGACCCACACGGCCCAGCGCCTCGCCGACGCCTTCTGGCCGGGGCCGCTGACGCTGGTCGTGCCGGTCCGCGCCGGCGCCGTGGTCGGCGGCGTCACCGCGGGGCGCGACACCGTCGCGGTGCGCGTCCCGGGACATCCGCTGGCGCGGGCGCTGGCGGGCGCCGCGCCGAACCGCGTGCTGACCGCCACCAGCGCCAATCGGTCCGGGATCGGCGGCGCTGGCGACGGCGCAGGCCGTGGCGCAGGCGCTCGGGCCGGGCGTCGCGCTGATCATCGACGGCGGGCCGTCGCCCGGGGGCCTGGCGTCCACCATCGTCGACGTCGCCGGCGAGGAGCCACGGCTCATCCGCGAGGGCCCGGTGCCGTTCGCCCGCGTGTTAGAATTCCTGCGATAAAATGGCCTCCGAGCGGTCCTCGACCGCGCCCACTTCCTCATGACTCACGCGACGGCCGGCCGCCAGGGAAACCGCGGACGGCAGCGGGCCGCCCTCGTCGGGCTGGCCACCGGTGTCGTCTCCAAGGCGGCCGCAGAGCACAGCCTCGAAGAGCTGGACGGCCTGGCCAGGGCCGCCGGCGCTGAGGTCGTGCTGCGCCTCGTCCAGGAGCGACCGGCTCCCGATCCCGCGCTGTACCTCGGCCGGGGCAAGGTCGGCATGCTCAAGCAGGCCTGCGCCGAGCTCGACGTCGACCTGGTCTTCGTCGACAACGAGCTCAGCCCGGCGCAGCTGCGCAACCTCGAGAAGGAAACGGGCGTCGCCGTCCTCGACCGCACCCAGCTGATCCTCGACATCTTCGCCCGGCGCGCCCGGACCCGCGAAGGCCAGCTGCAGGTCGAGCTCGCCCAGCTGAAGTACCTGATGCCGCGCCTGGTCGGCTCCGGCGACTGGCTGTCGCGCCTCGGCGGCGGCATCGGCACGCGCGGTCCCGGTGAAACGAAGCTCGAAACCGACCGCCGCCACATCCGCCACCGGCTGAGTGTCATCGGCAAGCAGATCACCGACGTGAAGGCGCGCCGCGCCCAGCTGCGCGACCGCCGGCGCGAGGGCCTGCTGCCGACGGTCGCCCTCGTCGGCTACACCAACGCCGGCAAGACGACGCTGTTCAACCGGCTCGCCCGTCAGGAGGCGCTGGTCTCGGACGCGCTGTTCGTCACGCTCGATCCGCTGCTGCGGCAGGTGCGCCTGGCCGGGGGGCCGCAGATCCTCCTGTCGGACACCGTCGGCTTCATCGATCGCCTGCCGCACAGCCTGGTGGCGGCCTTCCGCGCCACGCTCGAAGAAGTGGTGCAGGCCGATCTGCTGCTGCACGTCGTCGACGCCGCCGACCCGGATCGGGAGCGGCACATCGAGGCCGTCGAGCGCGTGCTCACCGAGATCGAGGCGCACGAGGTGCCGCGCCTGCGCGTCTACAACAAGGTCGATCGGCTGTCCGACGACGAGCGCGCCCGGCTCGACGCGGGGCCCGACGGCGCCGTGACCGTGTCCGCCGCGGCCGGCACCGGCGTCGAGGTGCTCGAACGCGAGGTGAGCCGCCGGCTCGCTCTCGACACCGAGCGCATCCGGCTCGAGTTCGACGCCGAGGACGAAGGCCACCAGGCCCGGATCGCGCGGCTCTACCGGCATGGCCGAGTCCTCAGCCATCAGGCCGAGGCCGGCCGGATCGCCATCGAGGCGGACGTGCCGCGCCGCTTGCTGTCGCGGCTGACGGGCGACGACGCGGCGCGATGATGCCACGGATGCGGGCGCGGCTCGGGCTCCTGCTGCTGGCGCTGGCGCTGGGCGCGTCGGCGTGCGGCCCGAAGAGGCTGCCGCCGCCGGCCGCGGCCGCCGCGCCGGCGTTCCCCGCCTTCGAGCGGCCGGAGCTGATCGAGCCGCTGCCGACGCCGCTGCCGTCGGCGGTCCGCCTGCGCTACGACGAGGGCTGGACGCGGCTGCAGGCCGGGCGTCCCGACGAAGCCTCGGCGATCTTCGCTGAGGTCTCGCACAGCACGCCGGCCTTCTATCCGGCCCGGGCCGCGCACGGCTACGCCCGTCTGGCGGCGCGCGACACCGCCGGCGCCGTCGCCGGCTTCGACGCCGCGCTGGCGGCGCGTCCGGGCTACATCCCGGCCCTGGCGGGTCGGGCCGAGGCGTTGATCGCGGCCGGTCGCGGCGTCGAGGCGATCGCTGCGCTGCAGGCGCTGATCGCCGCCGATCCGCAGCGCGTCTCGGCGCAGACGCGCCTCGAGACGCTCCGCCTGCAGGTGATCGAGGGGCTGATCGCGGAGGCGCGCGGGGCGCGGCAGCGCGGCGACCTCGATGCCTCGCGCCAGGCCTGGACCCGGGCCGTCGAAGCGTCGCCCGACAGCGCCGACTTCCTGCGCGAGCTGGCCCAGGTCGAACGCCAGGCGGGGCAGCTCGACGCGGCCCTGACCCGGGCGCGGGCGGCGCTGCTGCTCGACGACGGCGACGCGGCGACGCACGCGCTGGTGGGGGAGCTGGAGAGCGCCCGCGGCAACCTGCGGCCGGCCCTCGAGGCGTTCCAGAAGGCGGTGGCGCGCGAGCCGCGCCCGGAGTTCCGGACCCGGATCGAGGAGCTGGAGCGTCGCATCGACCTGGCCGGCCTGCCCGAGGCGTTCCGCGCCATCGGCTCGCGCGGCGCGGTGTCGCGCGGTGACCTCGCGGCGCTGCTCGGCGTCCGGCTGGAGCCGCTGGTGGCCGGTTCCCGCGGGCAGCCGATCCCGCTGATGACCGACGTGCGCGGCCACTGGGCGCAGCGCTGGATCCTCGACGTGTCGCGGGCCGGCCTGATGGAGGTCTTCCCGAACCACACGTTCCAGCCGGGAACGACGGTCCGGCGCTCCGACCTGGCGCGGGTCGTCGCGCTGCTGTTCGCCCAGGTCCAGGCCGCCGATCCGGCCGCCGCGGCCCGCTGGCGCGGCCGCAGCGTCGACATCACCGACGTCGCGGCCGGCAACGTCGGGCGCGAGGCGGCCGAGCTGACCGTCGAGGCCGGCATCCTGAACCTCGATCCCGGCGGCGCGTTCTCGGCCACGCGCGCGGTGTCCGGGCCGGAAGCCATCGCTGCCGTCGAACGCCTGGCCGCGCTCAGCGGCGTCGCCCGCCGCTCCACGCCGACGCCGCCATGACCGCCCTCACCGCCGCCAACCAGCTGACGCTGCTGCGGATGCTGCTGATCCCGGTGCTGGCGCTGCTGGTGCTCTACGACAGGATGGGATGGGCGCTGATCGTGCTCGTCCTGGCCGCCCTGACCGACGCGTTCGACGGCCTGCTGGCGCGCCGGGCGGGGCAGCACACGACGCTCGGCGCGTGGCTCGATCCGGTGGCCGACAAGCTGCTCATCGCCACGATGTTCGTGCTGCTGACGCTGCCGCTGCCGCACCTGGTGCAGCGCGTCCCGCTGTGGCTCACGGTGCTGGTGATGAGCCGCGACATCGGCATCGTCGTGACCGTCGCGATCGTCAACCTGGCGGTCGGCCGGCGCACGTTCCCGCCGTCGATCTTCGGCAAGGCCGCCACCGCGACCTTCATGCTGACCGCGGTGGTGGCGCTGTGGGCGAACTACATCAACCAGCCGCTGCTGCTGGTCGACCTGTTCGCCTGGGCGTCGCTGGCGCTGACGGTGGTCTCCGCGCTGCACTACGCCGCCTACATCACCGGCTTCGCCGGTTCGCGCAGCGCCAGCACCAACTAGCCAGCCGTCCGCCGGCTCCGGCCGCGCCGCCTCGGCGTCGGCCTCAGGCCGGCGTCATCCCGAGCTTCTGGCGGAAGTAGGCGATCGTCGACGTCAGGCCCTGATCGAGCGACACTTCCGGCTCCCAGCCGAGCAGCGTGCGGGCGCGGGTGATGTCCGGCTTGCGCACCTTCGGATCGTCGGTCGGCAGCGGCCGGTAGACGATGCGGCTCGTCGAGCCGGTCATGCGGATGATCGTCTCGGCGATCTCCTTGATCGTCATCTCGTGCGGGTTGCCGATGTTGACCGGGTCGTTCTCGCCCGACTCCATCAGCTTGATGATGCCCGCGCACCAGGTCGGTGACGTAGCAGAAGCTGCGCGTCTGGCTGCCGTCGCCGAAGATGGTGACGTCCTCGTTGCGCAGCGCCTGGCTCATGAAGGCCGGCACCGAGCGGCCGTCGTTGACGCGCATGCGCGGCCCGTAGGTGTTGAAGATGCGGACGATCTTGGTGTCGACCTTGTGGAACCGGTGGTAGGCCATCGTCATGGCCTCGGCGAAGCGCTTGGCTTCGTCGTAGACGCCGCGCGGGCCGATCGGGTTGACGTTGCCCCAGTACGTTTCCTTCTGCGGGTGCTCGAGCGGATCGCCGTAGACCTCGGACGTCGAGGCGATGACGAAGCGCGCGCCCTTGGCCTTGGCCAGGCCCAGCGCCTTGTGCGTGCCGAGCGCGCCGACCTTGAGCGTCTGGATCGGCAGCTCGAGGTAGTCGATCGGGCTGGCCGGGCTGGCCCAGTGCAGCACCGCAGTCGACCGGTCCGTCGACGTAGATGTAGTTGGTGACGTCGTGCTTGATGAACTGGAAGTCGCGCCCGGCGAGGTGGGCGATGTTGGCGGTATCGCCGGTCAGCAGGTTGTCGATGCCGACGACGCTGTCGCCGCGATCGAGGAGGGCTTCCGCGAGATGCGAGCCGATGAATCCGGCGGCGCCGGTGATGACGACACGAGCCATGTGGGTCAGTCGCTGACCTAGTAGGCGTGCTTGTGGAAGAAGCCCTTGACGAGCGTCAGCCACATGATCTTGAGGTCGAGCATGACCGACCAGTTCTCGATGTAGTAGAGGTCGTACTCGATCCGCTTCTCGATCGACGTGTTGCCGCGCCAGCCGTTGACCTGGGCCCAGCCGGTGAGTCCGGCCTTGACCTTGTGGCGCAGCATGTATTGCGGCATGCGCTGCTTGAACTGCTCGACGAAGAACGGCCGCTCGGGCCGCGGCCCGACCAGCGACATGTCGCCGCGGAAGACGTTCCACAGCTGCGGAATCTCGTCCAGGTTGGAGCGGCGCAGGAACTGGCCGACCGGCGTGCAGCGCGGATCGTCTTCGCGGGCCCAGATCGGGCCGGTGTCGCGCTCGGCCTCGTCGTACATCGACCGGAACTTCCACACCCAGAAGGAGCGGCCGTCGAGGCCCATGCGCTCCTGGCGGAAGAAGGCCGGGCCGGGCGAGCTGGCCCGCACCAGCAGCGCCAGCACGCCGAGGACCGGCGACAGCGCCAGCAGGCCCGCGGCGGACAGCCCGACGTCGATCGCGCGCTTCAGCACGCTGTTGAAGCCGCGCAGCGGGACGTCGTTGATGTTGATGATCGGGATGCCGTCGAGCTCTTCGAGGCGCGCCCGCAGGGCGATCACCTGGACGAGGTCGGGGACCACCTTGACCTCGACGATCTCGCGGTTGGCGCTCTCGACGAGCGCCACCATCTTCATGTGCTCGTCGAGCGGCAGCGCGACGTAGAGCTGGTCGATGCGATCCCGCTGCAGGATGTCGCCGGTCTCGTCCAGCGTGCCGAGCAGCGGCAGCCCGCGGTAGCCGATGTGATCGCCGCCGGCCTTGTCGTCGACGAAGCCGATCACCTTGTAGCCGAGCTCGTGGTGCTCGAGCAGCTTGTCGACGACGACGCGGCCCAGTTCGCCGGCGCCGGCCACCAGCACCCGCTTGAGGCCGATGCCCTGGCGCCAGCGCCGCTCCGAGCGCCTCGCGGACCAGCTCGCGGGTCGCGTAGGCCAGCGAGACGTTCAGGACCAGGAACAGGCCCCAGACCAGCTGCGACACCTCGAACGCGCCGCGTTCCTTGGCGTCGTCGGGCAGGTAGTAGGCCTGGACGTAGAGGGTGGTGACGATGCCGAGGACGACGGTCAGGATGCTGCCGACGAAGACGGCGAAGAAGTCGTCGACCCGGGTCCGGCCGCGGCGCAGCCGGTAGATCCCCTGGACCTGGAAGGCGAGCGGCACGAGCACGCCGATGAGCGGCAGCACCGCGAAGTACTGCGCGAACGGCGGATGGCCCTTCGGCGCTTCGATCAGGCCGGTGTCGAAGCGCACGACGTAGGCCAGGACGAACGCGATCATCCCGAACAGCGAGTCGGTCAGGACGAAGAACGCGACGAGCAGCCGGTTCCAGCGCTTCACCATCGCGCGGCCTCGGCGACGGGGGCGTCCACGAGCGCGTCGATTTCGGCGGTCATGGCGGACAGGAAGCGCTGGCGCGAGAACCCCTCGGCGTGGGCGCGGATCCGATCGGGGAAGAAGGCGGTGCCGGCAACGACGCCGTCGCGGACGCGGCGCATCGCTGCGGCCCAGGCGCCGGGCTCGGTGCTGTCGACCAGGAGCCCTGTCTCGCCGTCGACGACCGTCTCGAGCGCGCCGCCGCGGGCCAGGGCGATGACCGGCCGGCCGCAGGCCTGCGCCTCGACCGGGACGATGCCGAAGTCTTCCTCGCCGGGCAGGAGCACGGCGGTCGCGCCGCGATAGAGCTCACGGACGGTTTCATCGGTCGCTCGGCCCACGAACTCCACATCCGGACCGGCGAGAGCCTCGAGCCGGGCCCGGTCCCCGCCTTCGCCGGCGATCTTCAGCGGCATCCCGGCGGCGTGAGCCGCGTGGATGGCGATGTCGAGGCGCTTGTAGGGAACGAGGGCTGAGACCACGAGTAGGTAGGGCTCGGGTCCGCCGGCCGCCGGTGTGTAGAACACCGTATCGACGGGCGGCGCGACCACGGCAGCCGACCGATTATAGTAGCGCCGGATTCTGCGCGCAACATACTGAGAATTCGCCACATAGCGGTCCGGTCGGCCGCTGGTGGCGGCGTCCCAGCGGGCCAGCGGACGGAGCGCGGCCCGGGCCAGCCGGCTGGCCCGGCCGAGCCGGGCCGGGCCGAAATAGGCGTCGAACTGGTCCCAGGCGTAGCGCATCGGCGAGTGGCAATAGCAGAGGTGGCGGGCCCGGCCCGGCACCACCGCCGATTTCACCGCGCAGTGGCTGCTGGAAATCACCAGATCGAAGGCGTCCAGGTCGAAGGACTCGACCGCGGCGGGGAACAGCGGCAGGTAGTGTCGGTACCAGCGCGGCGCCCGCGGCAGGTGCTGCACGAAGGACGCATGCAGCGGCCGCGCGGCGATGCGGCCGGAGATCGAGCCGGGCACGTGCAGCAGCGTGTAGATCTGCGCATCCGGGCAGAGCGCGCACAGGGCGTCGAGGACCTTCTCGCCCCCGCGCATGCCGGTCAGCCAGTCGTGGACCAGCGCGACGCGCCAGCCGGCCGCGGCGAGCCGCGGGGCCGGGGCGTCCGGCGCCGGCGCCCCGTTCATCGGCTGCCCTCGAGCACGCGGTCGTAGATGCCGCGCACGGCCCGCGCCGCTTCGACCCACGAGAACGTCCGGGCGTGGGCGATGCCGAGCCGCTGCAGTTCCTTCGCGAAGCAGCGGATCGGCGAGGACGTGCGCCAGCCCCTCGGCGATCGCCCGCGAGTCCGTCGGATCGACCAGGATCGCGGCTTCGCCGACGACCTCGGGCAGCGACGAGGTGTTCGAGGTGACGACCGGCGCGCCGCAGGCCATCGCTTCGAGCGGCGGCAGGCCGAAGCCCTCGTAGAGCGACGGGAAGGCGAACACCGAGGCCAGGCGGTAGAGCGCGTGCAGCGTCTGGTCGGGCACGTAGCCGAGGAAGCGGACGTAGCGGTGCAGGTTGTGGGTGTGGATGGCGCGGCGCAGCTCGGCGTACTTCGAGATGTCGCTGCCGATGACGAGCAGCTTGAGCGCGTCGTAGCCGTTCTCGTGCAGGTGGTGGATGGCCTCGATCAGCCGTTCCAGGTTCTTGTGCGGCTTGACGTTGCCGACGTAGAGCACGAACGCCTCGTGCAGCTGGAAGCGCTCGCGGATGCGCTCGACTCTCGTCGGCCGGCGGCGGCTCGCGAAAGCGATCGTCGATGGCGTTGTAGATGACCGTGACCTTGTCGGCGGGGATGCGGCAGAAGCGCAGGATGTCGCGCTTCGACGCCTCCGAGACCGTCAGCACCCGTCGCGCCCGCCGCGTCGCCCACCACATGAAGAACCGGGCGTAGAAGATCGCCAGGCGGTTGGGCAGGTATTGCGGGAACATCAGGTGGATGCAGTCGTGGATGGTCACGACCGCCGGGCACGGCACCAGGATCGGCAGCACGTAGTGCGGGCTGTGGAAGAGATCGACGCCGGCGCGCCAGAGCCGCCACGGCACCTCGATCTGCTCCCGCAGCGAGTAGTTGCCGGCGCCGGTGACGACGGGATGGATCCGCGGGCCGAGCGCGGCGAGCCACCCGACGTCGCGGTCGTGACAGAGCACGACGTACTCGGCGTCGTCCTCGAGCCGGACCAGTTCCTTCAACAGGTTCTGGACGTAGGTCCCGATGCCGAAGTCGTGCAGTTTGCGCGCATCGATGCCGATCCGCATGCGTTGCCCCGGCATGGTATCAGGCGCCCTTGCGGCGCAGGTACAGCTCGAGCAGCGGCGCCCAGAAGGGGTGGTGCTTGGCGTAGAAGGCGCGGTGGCTGTCGCGGTAGTGCCCGGCCGTCGCCGTCGGGGCGCGCCTGGCGCGAGCGGCCGCGGAGGTGGGTGATCGTCACGTCGGGCACGAACAGGACCTGCCGCCCGCGCGCGCGCAGGGCGGCGCAGAAGTCGACGTCCTCCAGGTACATGAAGTAGCGCTCGTCGATCAGCCCGACCGCCTCGGCGTCGGCGCGGCGGACCAGCAGGCACGCGCCGCTGACCCAGTCCGGCCGGCCCGGCGTCCGCGTCCGCACGTCGATCGCCGCGAGCGCGGATCGATCGCCGCGCGCTGCCGCCGCCTGGATCCGCTTCTGCCGCCATTCGGCCAACGGCGACACCATGGCCCCGAACGACAGCTCGGGCTGGCCGGCGCCGTCCACCAAGCGCGGCCCGGCGGCGGCGGCGTCGGGGGCGGCGACGAGGGCGGCGACGAGCCCGTCGATGGCACCCGGCGGCACGACGGTGTCGCTGTTCAGGAGCAGGATCAGATCGCCGGCCGTGGCGCGGATGCCGGCGTTGTTGGCGGCGGCGAAGCCGACGTTGGCCGGCAGCGCGATCAGCCGGACGCCGGGCACGGCCGACGCCGCCTCGGCGCTGCCGTCGGTCGAGGCGTTGTCGACCACCACGATCTCGTGCGGCGAGCGCCGGCGGCGCCGCGCGCAGGCTCTCGAGGCACCGCGCCAGATCGTCGCGGGCGTTGAAGCTGACGATGACGATCGTCAGCGCGCTCACACCGCCGCCTCGCGCAGCGCGGCGAGCGTCGCCCGTCGCCGTCCGCGTCCAGTCGAAGCGGGCGACGTGGGCCAGGCCGGCCTGCCGCCTCGCGGCGCGGCCCGGCGCGTCGGTGGCGAGCGCGAGCAGCGCCGCGGAGACCGCGGCGACGTCGCCGACCGGGACGAGCGTCGCCGCCGTGTCGTAGACCTCGCGCGCCACCGGCGTGTCGTAGGCGACGACGGGGACGCCGGCGGCCATCGCCTCGAGCGGCGGCAGCCCGAAGCCCTCGTAGGTCGAGAGCCAGGCGAACGCCGTGGCCTGCCCGTAGAGCGCCGCCAGCTCGTCGTCGCGAATCCACGGCCGCAGATCGACGGCCGCGGCGATGCCGAGATCGCGGGCGACGACGCCGGCGTCCTGGGCGCGGGAAGCTGCGGTTCTCGCCGACGATGCACGAGCCGGGCCCGCGCGTCGCGCGCGAGCAGCGGCGCGAAGGCGCGGACGAGGTCGGGCACGTGCCGGCGGTTCAGCTGTGACCCGACGAAGAGCACGACGGGCGCGGCGCCGTCGCCGTCGGCCAGTGCCGTCGACGGGGCGGTCGGCCGGACCCGCGCGCTGACGCCGAGCGGCGTGACGACGACGCGGCGATCCGGCACGCCGAGCCAGCGCACGATCTCGCGCTTCGAGAACGCCGACACCGTGAGCACCGTGGCGGCGTTGGCCGCCGCGGCGCGGCACGTCCAGCGCCGCCGCAGGCCTTCGCGCGGCCGGAACCATTCCGGGTGGGCGAAGAACGAGACGTCGTGCACGGTCACGACGGTCGGCACCTGGGCGAGGAGCGGCGCCGAATAGGCGGGCGCGTAGAGGACGTCGGCGTCGCGACCGAGCGCGAGGGGGAGGCGCCATTGCTCCCAGGCGGTGCCGCCGCCGCCGGGCAGGACCCGGGTCCGCAGGCGCGCGCCCGGACCGTGGAAGCGAGGCGACGACCAGTCGAGCTCGACGGGGGCGTAGACCGTGACGTCGCAGTCGGCAGCCGCCGGATCCTGGGCCCATGCCTGCAGGATCTCGAGCAGATAGCGGCCGACCCCGGTCGGGTGCGGGGCCAGCTCGCGCGCCGTCGACGGCGATCCTCATACCGTTGCCCGGCCGCCGCGGCGGGTGTCGACGACTCCGGAGTCGTGTCGCGGGCCGGCCCGGCGGCGGTGAGCGCCTCGTAGATCTCGCGCAGCGTCGTCGCCGAGGCCATCCAGTCGAACATCAGCGATCGGCGCGCGCCGCGGGCCCCGAGCGTCGTCGCCAGGCGCTGGTCGGTCGAGACGCGGTGCATCGCCGCCGCGAGCTCTTCCGGATCGTCCGGCGAGACCAGCAGCCCGGCATCGCCCAGGACCTCGGGCAGCGCGCCCGCGATCGGAGGCGATGACCGGCACGCCGACGGTCATGGCTTCGAGCACCGGCAGGCCGAAGCCCTCGAAGAAGGACGGCAGGATGAGCGCGGTGGCGCCGGCGTAGAGCGCCGCGCGCTCCTCGTCGGGGATGTAGCCGCGGTGCTGGACGCGGCCGACGAACGGGTAGCTGGTCGAGCTGGGTCGAGCGACCGGCGCCGACTCGGCGACGGTCCGCCCGACCAGCACGAGCGGCGGCGCCTGCGGATTCCGCGACACCAGCCGGCCGTAGGCCTCGAGCAGGCCGCCGACGTTCTTGCGCGGCTCGAGCGTGCCCGACGAACAGCAGGTAGCCGAGCGACGCCGACGGCGCGCGCCATCCGCACCGGCCAGGCCGGGCGACCCGGCCGGCAGACGGTGATCCGCGCGGCGGGGGACGCCGAGCCGCGCTTCGACCTCGCCGGCCGTGTAGGCGGAGATGGCGATGACGTGATCGGCCGCGTCCGCGTCGCGGCGGGCCTGGGCGGCGTAGCGGCCGGTGAACTCGGCCTGCGTCCGCTCCGGATGATTGAGGAAGTCGAGGTCGTAGACCGTCGTCAGCCGGATGCCGCGCGCGGGACGGCACCAGGGTCGGCTGGGACGACTGGACGATGTCCCACGGCCCGCCCGCCAGGCGCTCGACCGGCGGCCAGGTCGCCGCGGTGCCAGAGCGCCGTCAACAGCCGGGCCGGCAGCCGGGAGTCGGCGACGCCGGTGCCCGGGGATCGTGTCCGGCCCGGAGCCGGTCCTTCCACGAGCTGGCGAACAGGGTGATCGCGTCGCGGCCGGCCGATACCCGGACGAGCGCCTCGGCCAGCCGGTGGATGTACTCGCCCGACGCCTGTCCGGGTCACCAGGGCCGGGCGGTAGTCGAGCAGGATGCGCACGATCGGCGCGAGGTTAGCACGGCCGCCGAGGCCCGGCCCGAGGCCGCGCCGGACCCGTCCCAGCGTGTGCAAACCCTTGCCAGTCAGTGGATTGACCTCATCCGCTCGGCGATGGTACCGTGAACCGTTTGGAGCGGGGCGTCGGTGGGCCCCGGCAGGAGCACGCGCCGAGATCATGAACATCGCAGTGGTGGGAACGGGCTACGTCGGCCTCGTCGTCGGGGCCTGCTTCGCGGAGAACGGCAACACGGTCGTCTGCGTCGACAAGGACGCGGCCAAGGTCCGGGCCCTGCAGAAGGGGAAGATCCCGATCTACGAGCCGGGCCTCGAGGAGCTGGTCAAGCGCAACCGCGCAGGAAGGCCGCCTGACCTTCACGACGACGCTGCCGCGCGCCGTCCGCGCGTCGCAGGTGATCTTCATCGCCGTCGGCACGCCGGAAGCCGAGGACGGCTCGGCCGATCTGCAGCACGTGCTCGGCGTGGCCCGCGACGTCGCCCGGGCGATGAACGGCTACAAGGTCATCGTCGACAAGAGCACCGTGCCGGTCGGCACCGCCGAGAAGGTCCGCGAGGCGATCCGCCGCGAGACCACGCATCCCGTTCAGCGTCGTCAGCAACCCCGAGTTCCTCAAGCAGGGCGCCGCCGTCGACGACTTCCTGCGGCCCGATCGCGTCGTCATCGGCGCCGACGATCCGCGCGGCGCCGAGGTGATGCGCGAGCTCTACGCGCCGTTCACCCGCACCGGCGCGCCGATCATGGTGATGGACTGCTCGAGCGCCGAGCTGTGCAAGTACGCGGCGAACGCCATGCTGGCGACGCGCATCTCGTTCATGAACGAGGTGGCGCACGTCTGCGAGCAGTACGGCGCCAACGTCGACGAGGTCCGCCGCGCCGTCGCCTCGGACAAGCGCATCGGCGCCGCCTTCCTGTTCCCGGGCTGCGGCTACGGCGGCAGCTGCTTCCCGAAGGACGTCAAGGCGATCCTCAAGTTCTCGAAGGACAAGGGCTACACCTTCAAGATCCTGGAAGCCGTCGAGCAGGTCAACGCCGCGCAGAAGCAGCTGCTGGTCGAGCAAGATGCAGCGCCACTTCGGCTCGCTGAAGGGCAAGACGATCGCGCTGTGGGGCCTGGCGTTCAAGCCGCGCACCGACGACATGCGCGAGGCGCCGGCGATCACCATCATCACCTCGCTGCTCGAGCAGGGCGCCAAGGTCGCAGGCCTACGATCCCGAGGCGATGGACGTCGCCAAGAAGCACTTCGGGGCGCGGATCACCTACGCGCGGAAGAGCTACGAGGCGCTGGTCGGCGCCGACGCGCTGGCCCTCGTCACCGAGTGGAACGAGTTCCGCGAGCCGGACTTCGCCCGCATGAGGAAGCTGATGAAGGCGCCGGTCGTGTTCGACGGCCGCAACATCTACAATCCCCAGCAGATGAAGACGCACGGCTTCACCTACTTCTCGATCGGACGTTAGCGTGAGTCGCATCCTGGTCGCCGGCGGAGCCGGCTTCATCGGCAGCTTCGCCGTCCGGGCGCTGCGTCAAGGCCGGTCACGAGGTCGTCGTCTACGACAACCTGCGCAGGGCCACGCCGAAGCCGTCGATCGGCTGAACGCGGCCGCGCCGGGCCGCGACGCCGATCCGCCTGATCGAGGGCGACATCCGCGACGGCGCCGCCGTCCGCGACGCGCTCGTCGACGCACCGGATCGAGGCGGTCATGCACTTCGCCGCCTGGCTGCTCGTCGGCGAGTCGGTGAGCCGGCCCGTCGAGTACTACGACAACAACGTCGGCGGCGCCCTGTCGGTGCTCGGGGCGATGGCCGAGGCCAAGGTGCCGGCGTTCATCTTCTCGTCGACGGCGGCGACCTTCGGCGAGCCCGAGACGGGCGCCGATCGACGAGGACGCACCCGCAGCGGCCGATCAACACCTACGGCGAGACCAAGCTGGCGATCGAGCGGGCGCTGCCGCACTTCGAGCGCGCCTACGGCATCCGCTCGGTGGTGCTGCGCTACTTCAACGCCGCCGGCGCCGACCCGGACGGGATCCTCGGCGAGGATCACCAGCCCGAAGTGCACCTGATCCCGCGCGCCATCGACGCCATCCTCGGCGCCGAGCCGCTGTCGATCTTCGGCGACGACTACCCGACGCCGGACGGCACGTGCCTGCGCGACTACGTCCACGTCGTCGATCTCGCCGACGCGCACCTGCTGGCGCTCGGCCACCTGCAGGCGGGCGGCGCGTCGCGCGCCTACAACCTCGGCATCGGCCGGCCCTTCTCGGTGCGCGAAGTGCTCGAGCGCCGTCGCGGCAGTCGCCGGCGCAGCCGGTGCCGCACACCATGGGGCCGCGGCGGCCGGGTGATCCGGCCGTGCTCTACGCGTCGGCCGACGCGCATCCGGCGCGACCTCGGCTGGGCGCCGGCGTATCTCGATCTGCGGACCATCGTCGACACCGCCTGGCAGTGGCGGCGCCGCCACCCCGGCGGCTACGCCGGTGGCGCGACCGGCAGGCCGGGGGCGTGAACGAGTTCCGGCGGCTCCTGGGTACACGCGGCCCTACCGGGGCCGGCTCGCGGCGGCCCTCGCCGCGATGGTCGTCTACGGCGCGGCCACCGTCTTCCTCGCCAAGCTGATCAAGGACATCGTCGACGACGTCCTGGTCCGCCAGGATCGCGTCTACGAGGTGATGACGGTCCTCGTCATCGTCTACCTGGTCAAGGGCGTCGGCGCCTATCTGTCGGCCTACTGGATGACCGACGTCGGCCAGCTCGTCGTCCGCGACGTCCGCAACGCGGCTCTTCGCGCCACATCCTCGGCCAGTCGGCGGCGTTCTTCGCGCGGCGGACCAGCGGCCAGCTGCTGTCGCGCGTCACGAGCGACGTCACCCAGATCCAGCAGGCCGTCTCCGAGACGATCGGCGACCTGCTGCGCGAAGGCCTGGCGCTCGTCGGCTACCTGTGCCTGCTGTTCTACTACGACGCCGCGGCTGGCGCTGGTGTGTCTCACCAGCGCGCCGGTCATCGTCTATCCGCTGGTGCGGCTCGGACAGAAGGTGCGACGCACGCACCAAGCGCAGCCAGGAGCACCTCGAGACGCTGTCGCACGTCGCCACCGAAGCGTTCTCCGGCCACCGCATCGTCAAGGCGTTCGGGACCGAAGGGCAGGAGGCGTCGCGCTTCGCGCGGGCCTCGGACGCGCTCTACCGCACCAACATGAAGGTGACGAGCGCGCTGTCGTCGCTGCCGCCGGTGATGGAGTTCCTCGGCGGCCTGGCGATGGCCGGCGCGCTCTGGTACGGCAGCAACGAGATCGCCCAGCGGCCGGCTGACGACCGGCGAGTTCACCTCGTTCATCGCGGCGCTGTTCCTGTGCTACGGGCCGGCCAAGAAGCTGAGCCGCGTCAACGCCAACCTGCAGCAGGCGATCGCCGCCGCCGGCCGCATCTTCGAGATGCTCGACACCCACTCCGAGGTGCTCGAGCGGCCCGGCGCGCGTGCCGATGGCGCCGCTCGCCAGCGGCGTCGTCGTTCCGCAACGTCACCTTCCAGTACGAGGATCGCGACCACCGCCACATCCTGCGCGACGTCAGCTTCGACGTGCCGGTCGGGCAGATGGTGGCGATCGTCGGCCTGAGCGGCGCCGGCAAGACCACGCTGGTCAACCTGATCCCGCGCTTCTACGACGTCACCGGCGGCGCCATCCTGGTCGACGGCGTCGACATCCGCGACGTCACGATCGCCTCGCTGCGCGCCCAGATCGGCATGGTGACGCAGGACACGGTGCTGTTCGACGACACCGTCGCCAGCAACATCGCCTACGGGTCGCCGCGGCGCCTCGACGGAGCGGATCGAGGCGGCGGCCCGGGCCGCGCACGCGCACGAGTTCGTCTCGACGCTGCCGGAGGGCTACCAGACGCGGATCGGCGAGCGCGGCCAGCGCCTGTCGGGCGGCCAGCGGCAGCGCCTGGCGATCGCCCGCGCGCTGCTCAAGGATCCGCCGATCCTGGTGCTCGACGAGGCGACCTCGTCGCTCGACGCCGAGTCCGAGCACCTCGTCCAGGACGCGCTGCTGCGCCTGATGGAGAACCGCACCTCGTTCGTCATCGCGCACCGCCTCTCGACGGTGCGGCGCGCCGATGCGATCATCGTGCTCGAGCGCGGCGCGGTGCGCGAGGTCGGCCGGCACGACGAGCTGCTGGCCCGGCCGAACGGCGTCTACGCCCGCCTCTACTCGCTGCAGATGTTCGACACCGGAACGCGGCGCCACCGCGGCCGCGGCCGCGCCGACGGCCGCACGCCGGTGCATCGCCGGCCGCACGTCGAGCCGTGCCGGCCGATCCCACGCCACACGCGTCCACGAGCCATCCATGATCACGTCGATGACCGGGTTTGCCAGCGCCACGCACGAAGCGGAGAGCGCGACGACCAGCGTCACGGTCAAGACCGTCAACCACCGCTTCCTCGACGTGCAGCTGCGCGTGCCGTCGACGCTCGCCGCCGCCGAGAACGCGCTGCGCACGCCAGATCCAGCAGCGCCTGGCGCGCGGCCGCGTCGAGGTGACGGTCGCGGTGCAGTCGCGCCGGGCGACCACGCCGATCGTCGAGCTCGACGAGGCGTTCGCCGCGCGCGCTCGGCGCCGGCCATCGAGCGGGCCCGCGAGCTGGGCGTGGTGAACGGCACGCTGCACGCCGGGCGACCTGCTGCGCTTTCCGCAGGCGCTGGCCGTGCGCGAGGCGCCGGTCGCGTCGCCCGAGGACGAAGCGGCGCAGCTCCGGCGCGGCGCCGAGACGGCGCTGGCCGCGGCCCTCGAGGCGCTGGACGCGATGCGCCGGCGGGAAGGCGAGCTGCTGCGCGCCGACCTCGACGCGCGGCGCGCCACGCTGGCCGCCGCCATCGAGCGCGTCGCCGACGGCGGCGGCGCAGGGCCAGGAGGTGCTGCGGGCGCGGCTGCACGAGCGGATCGGCGATCTCGGCAGCGGCCTGACGCTCGACCCGGCCGCCGTCGCCCAGGAAGTGGTGCGCTTCGTCGCCCGCTCGGACATCAGCGAGGAGCTCGTCCGATTCCGCGCCCACCTCGTACACTGGAGCGACCTCGTCGGCGGACCCGAGCCGTGCGGCCGGAAGCTCGACTTCCTGCTGCAGGAGATGAACCGCGAGGTGAACACCATCGGGTCGAAGTCGGAGGGGCTGCAGGTCTCGCCGATCATCGTGGACATGAAGGCGGAGCTGGAGCGGATGCGCGAGCAGGTACAGAACGTTGAGTAGCGGACATCCCCTCGGCCATCATCGCGGCCGGCTGTTCGTCGTGTCGGCGCCGTCGGGCACCGGCAAGACGACGGTCGCCGAGCGGCTCGTCGGACGGCTGCCCGACATCGTGCTGTCGCGGTCGTACACGTCGCGGGTGGCCCGCGTCGGCGAGCAGGACGGCGTCGACTACCATTTCGTGTCGCGCGACCGCTTCGAGGCGATGATCGCGGCCGGCGAGTTCCTGGAGTGGGCCGACGTCTTCGGCAACCTCTACGGCACGTGCGGCCCGGAGACCGAGCGGCTGCTGGCGTCGGGCCAGCGACGTGGTGCTGGTGATCGACGTGCAGGGCGCGCAGCAGGTCCGCGAGTGCGGCCTGGCCTACGTCTCGATCTTCGTGCTGCCGCCGTCGTACCCGATCCTCGAGCAGCGGCTGCGCGGCCGCAGCAAGGACAGCGACGCGGCGATCCGCCGGCGCCTCGACGTGGCGGCGTCGGAGGTGTCGAGCTATCACGACTACGACTACGTGATCGTCAACGACGAGCTCGACGTCGCCGTCGACGCGCTGCGGGCCATCGTCCTCGCCGAGCGGGCGCGGGTGAACCGCATGCGGCCGATTGCCGACGGCATCCTCAACACGTTCCCCAAGCGGGAGCAGGACTGACCGGCGCGGGGCGCAGCAGCGAAGTGGAGCAGCAGCGATGGCACTGATCGCGGTCGGCGTGAGCGGGGGCATCGGCGCCTACAAGGCGGCCGAGGTCGTGCGCGGGCTGCAGAAGCGCGGCCACGACGTGGTCGCGATCCTGACGCGCGGCGCGCAGCAGTTCGTCACGCCGCTGACCTTCGAGGCGCTGACGCGGCGCGCCGTGATCACCGATCAGTGGGCGCCGGGCATCAACACCGACGTCGGCGCACATCTCGCTGACGACCGAGGTCGCGGCGCTGGTCGTGGCGCCGGCGACCGCCAACGTGATCGCCAAGCTCGCGCACGGGCTCGCCGACGACTTCCTGACCACCTTCGCGCTGGCGACGCGCTGCCCGATCCTGCTGGCGCCGGCGATGAACACGCAGATGCTGACGCACCCGGCGGTCGAGGCGAACCTGGCGACGCTGCGCGGCGCGCGGCGTCCGCGCTGATCGAGCCCGGCAGCGGCTACCTCGCCTGCGGCTGGGTCGGGCCGGGCCGGCTGGCCGAGCCCGAGGACATCGTCACCGCCACGTGCGACGCGCTGGGGCCCGCCCCGGCGCCGGCGGCGGACCTGGCCGGGCGCCGCGTGCTCGATCACCGCCGGGCCGACCTACGAGGACATCGATCCGGTCCGCTACGTCGGCAACCGATCGAGCGGACGGATGGGCGTCGCGGTGGCCGAGGCGGCGCGCCGGCGCGGCGCGGCGGTGACGCTGGTGCTCGGGCCGAGCGCCGTCGCGGTGCCGGCCGGCCTCGACGTGGTGCGCGTGCGCAGCGCCGCCGACATGCACGCGGCGGTGATGCAGGCGCTGCCGGGGCAGGACGTCGTGGTGATGGCCGCGGCGGTCGCCGACTACACGCCGCGAGCGGCCGGCGGCGCAGAAGATCACCAAGTCGGACGGGCCGCTGACGCTGACGCTGACCCGGACGCGCGACATCCTGGCCGACCTCGGCGCCGCGCGCGACGGCGCCGCGCGTCCGGTGCTGGTGGGCTTTGCCGCCGAGACCGCCGACGCGGTCGCGCGCGGCCGGCGCAAGCTCGACGCCAAGCGCGTCGACCTGGTCGTGGCCAACGACGTCACCCAGGCCGGCGCCGGCTTCGAGCACGACACCAACGCCGTCACGATCATCACGCGCGACGCGCGACATCGCCGTGCCGCTGCAGGCCAAGGCCGTCGTCGCCGACCGGATCCTCGATCAGGTCGTGCCGCTGCTCGGAGCGCGGGCGTGAGCGACGTGCGCGACGCCCTCCGGGCGCACCTCGATTTCTACCGCGAGCTCGGCGTCGACGGCATCAGCCGCGATCCCGCCTGGACCGCCCGCCCCGGCGAGCGCCCGAAGCCCGTCCCGGAGGCCGTCCGGATGGCGGTCCCGGACGCCGTCCCGGACGCCGTCCCGGACGCCGTCCGCGGACAACAGGCGAAACGGCGCAGGAATTGCCACCGGCTGATGCGCTGGCTGCCATCCGGGCGGATCTCGGCGAATGCGTCCGCTGCAAGCTGGCCGGGCTCGGGCGGACGCAGATCGTCTACGGCGTCGGCAACCCGTCGCGCCGACCTGATGTTCGTCGGCGAGGCGCCGGGCGCCGACGAAGACATCCAGGGCGAGCCGTTCGTCGGCCGGGCCGGCCAGCTGCTGACCAAGATCATCGAGGCGATGGGCTTCACGCGGAAGGACATCTACATCGCCAACGTCCTCAAGTGCCGTCCGCCCGGCAACCGCAATCCCGAGCCGGACGAAGTGGCGAGCTGCCAGCCGTTCCTGTTCCGCCAGATCGACGTGGTGCAGCCGAAGGTGATGGTCGCGCTCGGCACCTTCGCGGCGCAGGCGCTGCTGAACACCAAGGATCCGATCTCGCGGCTGCGCGGCCGATCGTGGCCGTGCCGCGACCGCCTGCTCGTGCCGACGTTCCACCCGGCGTTCCTGCTGCGCAGCCCGGACCGGAAGCGCGACACGTGGGAGGACATGAAGCTGGTCCTGAAGATCCTGCGCGGCGAGCAGGAGAGCTGATGCCGATGCGCGGCCTCTGGCTCGAGGATCGCCGCCTGCGGGTGCGCGACGACCTGCCCGTCCCCGAACCGCCGGCCGGCGAAGCGCGCATCCGCGTGACGCTGGCCGGGCTGTGTCACACCGACCTGGAGCTGGTGCGCGGCTACTACCCGTACACCGGCGTCCTCGGCCACGAGTTCGTCGGCGTGGTCGACGCCGCGCCCTCGGCGCCGGCCTGGGACGGGCCGCCGCGTGGTCGGCGAGATCAACGCGACGTGCGGCGCCTGCCCGACCTGCCTGGCCGGCCGCGCCAGCCACTGCGAGCGACGCACGGTGCTCGGGATCGTCCACCGCGACGGCGCGTTCGCCGATTTCCTGACGCTCCCGATCGCCAACCTGCACGCCGTCCCGGACACCGTCCCGGACGAGGTCGCGGTGTTCGCCGAACCGGTCGCGGCCGCGTTCCAGATCCTCGCGCAGGTGGCGATCGATCCCCGCGACCGCGTCGTCGTGTTCGGCGACGGCAAGCTCGGGCAGGTGATCGCGCAGGCGCTCGCCACCACCGGCTGCGCGCTCACCGTGGTCGGCCGCCACCCGCGCAAGCTGGCGCACCTCGCGGCGCGCGGCATCGCGACGCGCCTGGATCCGCCGCCTCCGCGCGCCGCCGACGTGGTGGTCGACTGCACCGGCCGCCGCGAGGGCCTGCCGGCTGCGCTCGCGGCGCTGCGCCCGCGCGGCACGCTCGTCCTCAAGAGCACGTTCGCCGGCGACAGCGCGATCGAACCTGTCGGCGATCGTCGTCGACGAGATCACGATCGTCGGATCGCGCTGCGGCCCGTTCGCGCCGGCGCTCGCCGCGCTGGCCTCCGGTGCGGTGACGGTGACGTCGCTGATCGAGGATCGCCGGCCGCTGGCCGACGGCGTGGACGCGCTCGCCCGGGCCGCGTCGCCGGGCGCGCTCAAGGTCCTGCTCGTCCCCTGACACCGTGATGGCTCACACGAGTCCCGGGCGGGGCATCCCCGCTACACCCCAGCGCGCAAGCGAGCGCGCCGGGGGCCCCGGCGCTGGCGGCGTTGCTCCTCGGTCGACTCGAACGGCGAGGACGAAGTCCGGAGCCGTCGAGCGAAAGCCGCGTGGCAACGCGGCTTTACATATGTCCAATATTCTCCCTCGTCGCGCCTTGCCATCGACGCGCCGCGCTCCGGGACTCGTGCCAGCCATCACGGTTCCAACGGACTGCCCATGAGCCGCACCGTCGCGGTGGCGCTCCCGGTCCCGCGCCTGGGCCTGCTGACGTATGCCGTGCCCGACGGCATCACGCTCGTGCCCGGCGTCCGGGTCAGCGTGCCGCTCGGCACGCGGACCGCGACCGGCTTCGTCGTCGGGCTCGATCCGCCGCTCGACGCCGGCATCGACGCCGCGGCGCTGAAGCCGATCCTGCGCGTCATCGACGACACGCCGCTGGTGCCGCCGCCCTCGATCGCGCTGGCGCGGTGGGTGGCCGAGTACTACGCGGCCGGCCCGGGCGAGACGCTGGCGCTGACCCTGCCGCCGGTCGCCCGCGGCCGCGACCACGCCTTCAAGACGGTGCGGATCGCCGAGCTGACGCCGGAAGGTCGCGCCGCCGCCGCGCCGTCGCTCGTCCCGCTCCGTCGTGCGGCGACGCCGGAACGCCGCGCCTGACACCGCGTCAGCGCGCCGCGCTCGCCGCGCTCGACGTCCGAGGCGGGCGCGCCCCGGTGCCCGTTCTCGTCGCCGACGGCGTCTCGGCGGCGCTGGTGGCGACGCTCGCGAGCAAGGGCCTCGTGGCGATCGCTGCCGCCACCGTCGATCGCGATCCGCTGGCGAGCCCGCGCGCGCTCGCGGCGCCGGCCGGTGCGCAGCCGCTCGCGGTCACGCTGACCGACGAGCAGCAGGCGGCGCTGACGCGGCTCGACGCGCTGGCGGGGGAGCGGCGATTCGCCGTCGCCGTCCTGCACGGCGTCACCGGCAGCGGCAAGACGCAGGTCTACCTGCGGCTGGCCGACGCCGTCCGCCGGAGCGGTCGGCGCGTGCTGATCCTGGTGCCCGAGATCGCGCTCACGCCGGCGATGGCGGCGCTGCTGCGCGCGGCCTTCGGCGACCAGGTCGCGATCCAGCACAGCGCGCTGTCGGCGGGAGAGCGCCACGATCAGTGGCACCGCATCCGCCGCGGCGACGTGTCGGTGGTGGTCGGGACGCGGTCCGCCGTCTTCGCGCCCATCGAGGATCTCGGCCTCGTCGTCGTCGACGAGGAGCACGACACGTCCTACAAGCAGGACGAGAGTCCGCGCTACCACGGCCGCGACGTCGCCATCGTCCGGGCTCAGCAGGCGGGCGCGCTGGCCGTGCTCGGCTCGGCCACGCCGTCGCTCGAGACGTTCCAGCACGCGTCGACGGGGCACTACACGCTGGTGACGCTGGCGCGCCGCATCCTCGATCGGCCGCTGGCGTCGGTCCGCGTCGTCGACATGCGCGAGGTGTTCGCCGAGCGAAGGACCGGACACCGTCCTCAGCCCGGTGCTGCGCGCCGGCCTCGTCGCGCGGCTGGCGGACGGCGAGCAGAGCGTCGTGCTGCTCAACCGGCGCGGCTACGCGGCGGCGTACTTCTGCCGCGCCTGCGCCGCGTCGCTGGAGTGCCCGCACTGCAGCATCACGCTCACCGTCCATCGCGCCGCGCGTCGCGCCGTCTGCCACTACTGCGACTACGGGCGTCCGCTGCCGCCGGCGTGTCCGGCCTGCGGCGGCGAGTTCCTCGACTACCGCGGCGTCGGGACCGAGCGGATCGAGGCGGAAGTGCAGGCGGCGCTGCCCACGGCGCGCATCGCCCGCGTCGATCGCGACACGACGCGGCGGCGCGGCGCCATCGACGCGGTGCTGCGCCGGTTCGCGGCGCGCGAGCTCGACGTCCTCGTCGGCACGCAGATGATCGCCAAGGGGCACGATTTCCCGGAGGTGACGCTGGTCGGCGTCATCTCGGCCGACATCGGGCTCGGCGTCGCCGATTTCCGCGCGGCGGAGCGCACGTTCCAGCTCCTGACGCAGGTCGTGGGCCGGGCGGGGCGCGGCACGCGGCCGGGCGAGGCGGTCATCCAGACGCTCTATCCGAAGCACTACGGCGTGGCGCTGGCCGCGCGGCAGGACTACGCGTCGTTCTTCGAGGCCGAGCTGACCTACCGGCGGGCGATGCACTATCCGCCGACGCTGTCGCTGGTGAACCTGGTGGTGCGGTCCGCGTCCGCGGACGGCGCGATGCGCGATGCCGCGGCGCTGGCCCGGGCGCTGCGGGCCGGCCGGCCGCCGTACGAGGTCCTCGGTCCGGCCGCGGCGCCGCTGCCGCGGCTGCGCGGCGAGTTCCGCGTCCAGGTGATCCTCAAGGGCACCAAGCGGGCGGCGATGCGTCAGGCGGTGCAGCGGGCGCTGGCGCAGCATCCGACGCTGGCGCGGCGCACGATGGTCGACATCGATCCGCTGACGATGCTGTGAAGGGCGCCGATCGGCGCCGCGGGCCGCGGCCGCGCCCAGGCTAGAACGGTTGCGGAAACGGGACCGGCATGAAGCAGACGATCATGATGCCGATCACCAGCGCCGCGACGAGGAGTCGAACGGGATCGAGCGGCAGTTCGTCGTCGAGCGACTGGCGGGTGCTCCCAGCCGACCAGCCGCATCATCACCAGGAGCACCACCAGCCAGAGCGTCCAGGTGTAGGCGCCGAGGCCGACCACCGCCCAGGTGACCGCGACGAAGCCGGCGACCGTCACCCAGCGGCTGTGCCGGCGGAAGAGCGCATACGAGATGTGACCACCGTCGAGCTGGCTGATCGGCACCAGGTTCATCAGCGTGAACAGCAGGCCGAGCCAGCCGGCGAATGCCGTCGGGTGCAGGCTGACGTCGTAGCCCGGCTGCAGCGGGCCGACGACGAGGGTGCCGAGCCAGTGGAAGGCAAGGGGGTCACCGAGCGGGATCAATCCCTCGACGCTCTTGGTGGCGACGACGGGCGACCAGGCCAGGCCGACCGCCGAGGCGATGACCGCGACGACGAAGCCGGCGATCGGGCCGCCGGCGGCGAAATCGAAGAGGACGCGGCGGTTGGGAAAACGACCGCGGAAGACGATCACCGCGCCCAGCGAGCCGGTGATCGGCAGGGGCGCCGGCAGATAGTAGGGCAGGGATGGCCGCAGGCCGTGCCAGCGAGCCATGCCGTAGTGGCCGAACTCGTGGGCGGTGAGGAAGCCGAGGAACGGGACGCTGAAGTAGAGTCCACCGGCGGCCTGCTGCCAGAAGGTCAGGGGCAGGCGGCTATCGCCGAACTCGCTCTGGAACCCGGCGTACTGCAGGGCGCCGGCCGCGGTGGTGGTGAGCGCGGTCAGGAGGAACAGGACGAGGTGCCGGTTCATCCTCCGATATTCTGGAGTTCTTTGCCGGGCTTGAAGCGGATCGTCCGGCCGGGCGGGATGCGGACTTCCTTCCCGGTGCGCGGGTTCCGGCCGATGCCGCGCTTGCGCGGCTTGACCTGGAAGACGCCGAAACCCCGAAGCTCGATCCGTTCACCGCGCTGCATGGACAGCCGCATGGCGTCGAACACGGCGTCGACGGCCAGCTCGGCCTTCACCTTGGTAACCTGCGCGGCTCGGGACACCTCGTTGACGATGTCCACCTTGATCATGCTTAGGCGCTCCGGGGCACTGATAACTATCATAAAATGATGAACTTACGCTGTCAACACTCGGCGTAAGTCGCCGCACACCCGCCTTCCTTCACGGTCATGGCCAGCCAGAAATCCTCCGGAAATCGAACCATCGTCTTCGTCGGCCGGCCGAATGTCGGCAAGTCGACGCTCTTCAATCGCGTCACCGGGACGCGCCGTGCCATCGTGGCGCCGATCGCCGGGACCACCCGCGACATCATCGCCGCCGACGCCGAATGGCAGGGCGCGCACGTCACCGTCGTCGATACCGGCGGCATGTTCGGCGCCAGCAAGGACCCGCTGCACGAGCTCGTCCTGCAGCAGGGCCACCGCGCCATCGCGACGGCCGACCTGATCGTCTTCGTCACCGACGGCAAGGACGGGCTCGTCTCGGGCGACGAGGAAATCGCGGCGACCGTACGGCAGAGCGGCCGGCCGGTGATCGTCGCCGTCAACAAGACCGACGACCGCAAGGCGCAGGCACGCGTCGTCGAGTTCTACGCGCTGGGCTTCGATCCGGTGATCCCGATCGCCTCCGAGCACGGAACCGGCGTCGGCGATCTGCTCGACGCGGTGACGAGCCGGCTGTCGATCGCCAAGTCGATCGCCCCCGACGAGCCGGTCGAGACGAAGGTGGCGATCATCGGCCGGCCCAACGTCGGCAAGTCGTCGCTGGTCAATCGCCTGCTCAAGGAAGAGCGGATGGTGGTGAGCGAGATGGCCGGCACCACCCGCGACCCGGTCGACTCGATCCTGAAGTGGCACAAGCAGCAGTTCCGCATCGTCGACACGGCCGGCATCCGCCGTGCCGGCAAGGTGGCACGATCCGGCGAGATCGAAGCGGTCAGCGTCATGCTGGCCCGCCGCGCCATCGCCCGGGCCGACGTCGCCGTGCTGCTGATCGACGCCGTCGAAGGGCCGACCGATCAGGACGCGACCGTCGCCGGAGAAGCCCTGCGCACGGGCTGCGGCGTGATCATCGCGGTCAACAAGTGGGACCTGATCACGGATCGATCGAACGAGGCGACGCGGCACTTCGACGACGTCATCAAGCAGACGCTGAAGTTCCTCGACTACGCGCCGGTGCTGCACATCTCGGCGCGAACGGGCGATCGCACGCCGAAGCTGCTCGAGACGATCGATCGCGTCGCCCGTGGCCGGCTGCGCCGCGTGCCGACGGGCGAGCTCAACCGCTTCGTCGAAACGGTCACCCAGGCGCACGCGCCGGTGAGCCCGGGCAAGAAGAACGTCCGCGTGCTCTACGTCGCCCAGACCGGCGTGGCGCCGCCGACGTTCGTGTTCTTCACCAACGTCGCCACGACCTTCCACTTCTCCTACGAGCGTTTCCTGGCCAACCGCCTGCGCGAGTCGTTCGGGTTCGAGGGGTCGCCGATCCGGCTGGAAGTGCGAGCCCGGCGGCGCGAAGAGAAGAAGAGCTGACCCGGACGAGACGCTGACCGCGCGACGTCCGCCGGCCAGCTTCTTCTGCGCCGCTTCGTAGCGGGGCGAGGCGGCGGGGACCTTGCCGTAGGCCTCGCGGGCGCGGGCCGGATCCTTGAGCTGCTTCTCGAACAGCTCGGCGGCGGCGAACCACGCTTCGTAGCGCGTCTCGGGGAAGCGCGCGCCGAGATCGGCGAAGGTCGAGGCCGCGAGGTCGTAGAGGCGGCGGTCGCGATATTCCTGGCCGAGACGCCAGAGCGCGAACTCGGCGACCGGCGCCGTGCCGGCGCCGCGCGCCGTCTTGCGCAGCGTGAGGAGCGAGGTGGGCGCGATGCCGTTCAATTCGCCATCCGGCTCCTTGAGCTTCATGCGGTCCTCGATCGACATCTTCATCTGCAGCGCCCGCAGCGCACGGACGCTGCCCGGGTAGCGGTCGAGGATCTCGCCGAGCGTGCGGCGGGCGACGCCGTCGCTTTCGGTCGACCGCTGCCGCGCAGCGCCGTCGGCCGCCTGAATCAGGCCTTCGCTGACGGCCTCGGGCCCGACGCCCTCGCGCGTGGCGTCGATCCACGCCGTCGTGGCTTCGTCGTACCGCTTCGCCTGCTGATGCGTGCGGGCGGCCAGCACGGCACCCTCGCGCGCCGCGGGCGTGCCCCCGAAGGAGGCGCGCAGCGCGGCGATCTTGGCCAGCCCGTCCGCTTCGGCGCCGGTCTGCAGCAGGCCCTGCGCTTCCGAGAGCATCGTGGCGGCCTGGGCGAGCAGGGCCGGTGACGTCGGATGCGCCGCACCGGTCGGGTGCGGTGCGACTGCGGCGCCGGCCGGCGGCGTCGCGACCCACGGTTGCCGGTGCGGTGGCGAGGCGCGGGGTCGACGGTCCGGGCGTGTCGGGCCGCGGCGTTGGCGGTGGCGTCCCCGGGGCGGCCGTCGGCGGGGCGGCGGTTGCCGTCGCGGGCGGCGGGGCCTCCGTGGTCGCTGGCGTCGGAGCCGGGGCGACTGTCGCCGTCGGCTGGTCGGAGCCGCCGCTGACGGGGACGTCGGGGCCCTGCAGCGCCCACCAGAACCCGCTGCCGATCAGCGCGAGCATGGCGGCGAGCGCTCCGCCGATCATGACGCCGCGGGCGCCGAGGCCGGGACGTGCCGCACGGGCCGGGGTGGTCGTCCAGGACGCCGGCACCGAGGGCGCTTCGTCGGCCGCGGCCTGGCCGCTGACGCGCTCCGCCGCCTCCCGACGCTCGCTCGCCAGCGCCGTGTCGGCGTCGGAGGCGTTGGGGACGTAGGCGAGCACCGCGTCGAAGTCGGGCAGCGGCGGGACGTCGTCGGGCGCGCCGGCGTGCGGCGGCACGACCGCATGCGACGCGCCGGAGGCCGGCACCATCACCGTCGGCGCGGAGGTCGATATTTCGCCCGACATCGTGGCCGTGGCCGACCCGGCGCGGTGCGGGAGCGCGGCGCTCGCGGCGACGGACGGACCGCCCCCGCCGGGGCGGCCGGCGGCGGACCGGTCGCCGGACGATCGGTCGACGCGACGGCTTGCTCGACGGCTTCGGATGGGCCCAGTCGGTGGCCCACGCCGCCGGCACGGGGGCCGGCTCGGCCTCGACGCCGAAGGTCGGCACGTTGACGGCCACGGTCGAGGCGCTGCGGGCGTTCTCGAAGGGCGCCCACGTCGCCGGGGGCGACGTCTGGGCCGCGTCCGTGGTGACGACGCGCCGGGCGTCGAGATCGCGACGCAGCCGCTGCAGATCCGCCTGGACGTCGCGAGCCGACTGGTAGCGCCGCTCGCGATCCTTCTCGAGCAGGCGGCCGATGATGTGCTCGAGCGACGGGATCACGTCCGGGTTGATGGTGCTGGGCGGCACCGGGACGCGGTTCAGGATCTGGTCGAAGATGACCGCCGTCGTCTGGCCCTTGAAGGTCTGGACGCCGGTCGCCATCTCGTAGACCACGACGCCGAGCGAGAAGAGATCGCTGCGCTGATCGACGACTTCGCCGCGGGCGTGCTCGGGCGACATGTAGGCCACCGTCCCGACGGCCATGCCCGCCGACGTCAGCTGGTGCTGCTCGGCCAGCGTCATGTCCACCGGCGTCAGACCGCTCCGGTGCGCCATCATCTTGGCCAGGCCGAAGTCCACCACCTTCACCTGTCCGCGCTTGGTGATGAAGATGTTGCCGGGCTTGATGTCGCGGTGGAGGATGCCCTCGGTGTGGGCCGCGTCGAGGGCGTCGGCGACGTTGATGGCGATGTCGATGACGCGGTCGACGGGCAGCGCCCCGGAGCCCAGGACCTTGTCCAGCGTCGCCCCGTCGATCAGCTCGATGACGATGTAGCGGCGGCCCTGGTACTCGCCGACGTCGTGCAGCGTGCAGATGTTCGGGTGATTGAGCGCCGAGGTGGTGCGCGCTTCGCGCTCGAACCGCTCGGTGGCGAGCGGATCGGAGGTCATCGTCTCCGGCAGGAACTTCAGGGCGACGTGCCGGCCGAGGCGCATGTCCTCGGCGCGGTAAACCACGCCCATGCCACCGGCACCCAGCCTATCGACGACGCGGTAGTGCGAGACAACGGAGCCGATCATTCTGGAGCGGTGCCGGGGAAGGCCTTCCGGATGGCATCGTAGTTGTACACCTTCACCCTGTCAAAGCAACGAGACCGGGCCGCCGACCGAACACCGCCGCTGCGCCGGGCTGCACGTTTCCGCGTGTTATACTCCCGCCCGATCTCCATGATGGGCTCCCCGATTTCCATGAGCGCCCAGGACGTCGTCATCCCGGACAAGGCGGCCTTCAAGGCGTCCGAAGTCTGCGAGATCGCCAAGGTCCAGCCCTACGTCCTGCGGTCCTGGGAAAACGAGTTCCCCGAGCTCGGCGTGTCGCGGACACCGGGCGGTCCGCGGGTCTATCGCAAGGCTGACGTCGAGCGGGTGCTGCAGATCCGCCACCTCGTCCTGGCCGAAGGGCTGACCCTCGCCGGCGTCCGCCGCAAGCTCGAGGGCGCCGGGGTCACGCCGGCCCCGTCGGTGCCGCCGCCGAGCGACGAGGACCGGGCGCTGCTGCGCGAGGTGATGACGCCCGAGATCAAGGTGCGGCTGGGCCGCGTCCGCGACGGGCTCCGCGTCGCTGATCGAGCTCCTGTCGCGCGACCCCGCGCCGTTGCCGGCGGGCGATTTTCACCTCGAAGCGCTGGCCGCAGCCGCCGCGCCGATGGCCGAGGCCCCGCGCCGGGTGACCCGCCGCGCGAAAGCCTGAGCCGGCGTCGCGGGGACGTAGTAGAATCGCCTTTCTGTCCGCCAGGGCAGGGTTCAGACAAGCGTCGGGACGTGGCGCAGCCTGGTAGCGCACCTGACTGGGGGTCAGGGGGTCGCTGGTTCGAATCCAGTCGTCCCGACCATCGCTCATCTTCGATTCGCTCAGTCGGCACGACTGATTCAGCCATGCCGCTCGAGGCCGCTGGCCTCGAGCTAGCAGGGTCGAATCCCGGTAGGTCCCGACCATCGCTGCGCTCGCTCGGTCGGAGCGACCGATTCAGCCATGCCGCTCGAGGCCGAAGGCCTCGAGCTAGCAGGGTCGAATCCCTAGCGTCCCGACCATCGCTGCGCTCGGTCGGTCGGAGCGACCGTCGCTCATCTCCGATTCGCTCGGTCGGCACGACTGATTCAGCCATGCCGCTCGAGGCCGAAGGCCTCGAGCTAGCAGGGTCGAATCCCTAGCGTCCCCGACCGTCGCTGCGCTCGCTCGGTCGGAGCGACCGTCGCTCATCTCCGATTCGCTCGGTCGGCACGACTGATTCAGCCATGCCGCTCGAGGCCGAAGGCCTCGAGCCAGCAGGGTCGAATCCCCAGCGTCCCCGACCGTCGCTGCGCTCGCTCGGTCGGCGACCGTCGCTCATCTCGATTCGCTCGGTCGGCACGACTGATTCAGCCATGCCGCTCAGGGCCGGAGGCCTCGAGCCAGCAGGCTCGAATCCCCAGCGTCCCGACCATCGCTGCGCTCGCTCGGTTGGAGCGACCGTCGCTCATCTCCGTGGATGTAGTCCACCGCCTTCGCCTCGATCAACTCGCGGAACCCGTAGTTCGTGTACTCGTGCTCGCCGCCGGCGATCGGCACCACGCCGCGGGCCTTCAACTCGGCATATCCGTGGATGTCGTCGGGTAAAACGGCTTCTTCGAGCCACCGCAGGTGGAATGGGGCCAGGTGCGGCAACATCCGCTTCGCGTAGTCCAGGGTCCAGCCCATGTAGGCGTCGGCCATCACGTCCACGTCGTCCCCTACGGCCTCCCGGACCGTCCTCACCAGGGCGACGTTCTTCTGCATCCGGCCGCCCCGTCCGCCGGCCCCCAGCCGAACCGCAGCTTCATCGCCTTGTACCCCTCGCCCTTGTACTTCCGCGCCTCGGCGGCGAGGTCGTCGAGCGGGGTGCTGTAGAGCCGGCTCGCGTACACCGGAATCCGCGGCTTGGTCCGGCCGCCGAGCAGGCGGTAGACCGGTTGCTTCGCCGACTTCCCAAGCAGATCCCAGAGGGCGATGTCCACCGCGAGCGATGGCGACGATGGCGACGCCCTTGCGGCCGAACGCCATCGTCGCTCGGTACATATGCTGCCAGAGGAACTCGGTGTCCCACGGGTCCGCCCCTTCGAGGAGCAACGGTTTCAGGTACTGGTCGATGACATGTTTGGTGACCGGCGGGGCGAGGGCTGCGTTGCCGATCCCGACGAGGCCCGCGTCGGTGAACACCTCACAGATCAGCCAGCCGTGGAACGTGAACGAACCCATCGTCGCCCGGGACAGCATCGGCGACACGGCGTCCATCGGGTTGGTGCAGAAGAGCAGATAGCCCGCCAGCTGCCCGAGGACGACGCCCCCGAGCGCACCGCCGAATCCGACGAAGCCCGCGACGGTGCCCACGGCACGTGCGCGGGAAGAGATCGGTGGCAGGATCATCACCAAGTGGACCAGGATTGCTGGCCGAAGAACGCGACGCTGAAGAGGAAAGATCACCCACGGCACCGATGATACGGGACGAGCATCACCCAGGGCATGAGTCACGGCGCTGAGCCCGAGGGCGATCTTGCGCGCGCGTTCACCGAGTGGCCCGCGGTGGAGCAGCCAGCTCGAGAAGTCCGCCTCCGCACGAGACACCCGACCGCCGGCGGCGGCGAAGGGGATCCACGCCACGGCGCCGACCGCCTTTGATGTCGAAGCCGCGCGCGTCGAGCAGGTACTTCGGCAGCCAGAACATGTAGAAATACCACGCCGCGTCGGTGAGGAACTTTGCCGCCGACGAGGCCCCAGCGTGTCTGCAAGGAACAGGCCTCATCGCCGGACGCGCGTGATGTCCGTCGGACCGCGCAGCTGCGTGCCTGCTCGGCCGACTCAGACGCGGATGCGTGCCGGGCGGACGTAATCCTCGCCACCACCAGACGGTCCACAGCAGACCGAAGGCGCCGGTGATGAAAAGACCCACCGCCAGGGTGCGATGCCGAACCATGCCACGTTCACAATGACCGCGGCGATGAGCGGCGGCGCGACCACCCCGCCGAGCCCGGTGCCGGCGTTGATGATGCCCATGGCCGTCGCGCGTTCGTTGACGGGAAACCATTCGGCCACCGCACGCGTCGCCGCGGGAAACCGCCCCCTCTCCCATGCCGAGGAGCAGCCGGCTGGCCGCGAGCATGATCACAGCTGCGGCGATGCCGTGGCTGGCGCAGGCCAGCGACCAGAAAATCATGATCACCACGAATCCGTGCGCGTGTCCCAGAGCATCGATCAGCGACCGCCGCCGCCGCGTACATCAGCCCGTAGGCGAGCAGGAAGCGCCGAATCGAGAGAACGCCTTCACCGAATTGGTGATCGGAATGTCGCGCTGGATTTCGCCGATGGCGACGGTAACGTCTGCCGGTCGAGAAGCTGATCGTGATAGCGGCGCTGACAAGAATGGCGATGTGCCAGCGAGCATGAATTGTCGGTAAAAGTGGCGGCCAAAACACTTAACCCACTCGATCTGAATCAGCGAAACGCCCTGGCGCGGAAGGCTAAAGGGCAACTGCAGCTTGCCCTGCTTTGCCGCGACATACGCGGGGGACTAGTAGAGCAAGGGTCCGAGTTGTCCCGCCTGCTCAAGCTCTTTATATTGCTGCGGCTCTGGCTTCTGCGGCGAGTTCATGCTCTGCCAGACGGTGTAGGAGTTGCCGTGAAGTCGCGGTCCACCCATAGTGACCGCGTGAGAACGCGGGAGACGTTGGCAGGTACGCCCCGAGAAGGTGGAGATCGATCTGCGCTTCGGGCGCGGGCACATCGTCGTCGTGGTAGTACCAGACGAGCACGTTAAAAAATGCGGTTGCCTTCGCGGCTGGCGAGCGCCGAGATGTCAGGCGACTGCTTCACCCCGGACCCTTCCCAGCATTTCATCGAGCTTCGCCCCTCCACTGCTGTCCACCTCCAGGCGCTGTCCGCCCATGAAGTCCGAACATGCGGAAGACGTTCAAAGCACGGGTTTGTCGATTCCGTTGGTGGCCAGGTCGCGGAATCCGTCGAAGTACCCGCTGATCTTCGAATTCGAACGCCCAGGTGACGGCGCCTTCGAAGTTGACACCGTGACGCGCGGCCAGGTCGTGCTTGCGCGCGAAGGTGGCAGCGGTGTAACTGGAATACATCGTGCCGTTGCGGTAGGCGTTCTGCGGATTGTAGCGGACCGAGCAGGCGGCGCAGCCTTCGGGGTCGGATTCGCCGATGATGATGGGGAGTTTGCACTTCAGTTCGGGGAACGAAGCGACGATCTCGAAGCCCTTGTCGATGGTCGCGCAACTGGAATTCGCTGCCCATGCTGGACGTGGCCGTCTACCAACTTTCTGGCCTCAACCCCCTTGGCGTGGAAAGGTGATGTAAGTCGATGGGGTGAGCCGGTCTTGCCAGTAGCGTAATTCTTTCCGCGGAAACCACGTGCTCCAGAAAGTCGCGGGAGGAACTTTGCAGCCTGGGGGGAGCCCGGTCCGGTGCTGGTGGGTCCGCCAACGCGCGATTTCAGGAAGGGCTCGCTTGGACCGCGTCGACCGAGTAATCGTAGGAGCTTGTGGATACTCCTCCGGCGTCCCGCGCCCAGCCAGTAGGCGATGTTGGGTTCGTTCCAAACCTCCCAATACCAGGAGGCCGACTTCCGTTGCGCCCATAGCGCTCGATGGAATGGCTCGGACCGATCTGGTAGACGAGTTCGCCCCATTTAGGCGTAGTCCTTCGGCGGCTGGCGCCCATCCGGTGTAGATGGACTTGTAGGGCTGCGAAAAAGGATCCCCAATGGTGACGATAAGGCTCGGGCTTCGAAAGGACAGAGCTTCGGGCATGAAGCCGATTTCGACCAGCGGCTTCATGCCGCGCTCCAGATAGGTGTCGAAGATGCGGCGACGATGGTCCAGTTGTAGACGCGGCTTGCCGAGGAGTCTCGGTATACGCGTTGGTAGAACCCCACTTCAGCGCGGCGTGCCGTCGCCGGTCGACAGCAGGCTGTGGGCGCGGAAGTCTGCCTCGGGGCCCAGCCTCCGATCCCGCGATCAGCTTCTCGGCGTCCTTCATGTAGGCGTAGTCCGCTCGTCGGCGCCGAAGAAGCGCCGATCGGCTTGAGCGAGCGGCGGGACTTCGACGCGTCGACGTGGATCGCCACGGCGAACGGCGCACCGCGCGGCACCGGCCGCCGCGGGTCGGCGCTTGCGCGTGGGTCGGCCAGTGACCGGCGATCGCCAGCGCGGCGGCGGCCAGCAGGAAGTGCGAGTCGGACGCGCGTGCGTTCGATGATGGACTGGAGCGCCGCTTGCGGGCGCGGCGACGCGGCACGGCTGCGCTGCGGGCGGCGGCACGCAGGTGGACGGAACGAGGGGAAGCGACGCGAGGGCGCCGAAGGCGCTGCGGGCCAGGATGTCGCGCATGCCGGTGCGACACGGCGTGCGGCCGACCTGCGGTCGCGCTGACCGGCACGGCGTCGACCCAACGTCCCTGCCAGCTGCGCGGCGAAGGCATGCGCCGAGCGTCGGCGTCCGGTCGACGAGCACCGCGTCCGGGCGCGGAAGAGCACGGCCAGCAGCGTGTCCATCACCGATCCGATGGCGACGCCGATCGAGCGGCGAGCCGCTGGTCCGGCGTCGACGGAACCGCTGCTCGAGCAGCCGGACGAAAGCGCGCGGGCGAATCCCGATCGCTGTGCTTCGTGGAGCACGCCGTCGTCCACCCAGGCGTCGTCGAAGGTCCGCCGGCCACTGGCGCGGCAGCGAGCGGCGAGGACGGTCTGCGACGTGACCACGTCCAGCAGCTGGCCGCCGAGGCTGGTAGACGCTTCGAGACGATGCGCCCGTCGCGGTCGACGTGGATCGCTTCCAGTGCGAGCCGAGGCTCAGGAACGATGCCGCCGACCGGGGCCACCAGGAGGTGGAGCCCATCGCGGCCGTCTCCTCGCCGCGGATGACGTCGGTCCAGCCGACCGTCTCGCGCGCCGGCCTGGAGCGGCCGAGCGACGCCAGGATCAGGCCACGGGCAAGATCGGTCACCGAGGGAACGTGTGCCGCTCGAGCGCGCGAGCTCGCTCGCCCCAGCCGGCCGGCACGTGCTGCACGCCGCGCGAGGCCGAGGCGACGACGTGAGCATGCCGGCTGCGCACCACGACCTGTTGGTCGGCACGGCACCGGCAGCGCCTCGCCTTCGGCGAGGACGCCGGTGACCAGGCCGCGCAGCGCCGTCTCGAGGCGCTGCGGCGAGCCGTCGCGGGCGGTGTCGCGGGCGCCGACCGCCGGTTTGCGCTTCCGCGACGACCTGCTCGCCTTGCACCAGCCAGACGCTGGTGTTGGTGGTCTCGCCCTCGAGCAGGACGACGCTGTCCGATCCGTCGCCGTGGAAAAACCCTCTCTGTCGGTCGGTCCATGGTCAGAAATCGTATTTCAAGGCGAACTGCATCTGACGCGGCGCGCTCGCCGTGCTGGTGACGCGGCCGCCGGCGGCCGTGTCGATCGCGGTGTTGGGCGCGTTGAAGCTGGGCGTGTTGGTCAGGTTGAAGGCCTCGGGCGCGGAAGACGAGCCGGTGCGGTGCCGATGCGGAACTGCTTGAACAGCGAGAAGTCGAGCGTCTTGTAGCTGTCCTCGCGCAGGATGCTGCCGCCCGAGTCGCCGTAGGTGAACTGGGCCGGGATGGCGAAGGCCGTCTTGTCGAACCACGCGTCGATGGTCGGGTCGTCGAGGAGCCCGAGCCGAGCCGGTTCGGCCGCTGCCGCGCCGACGCCGGTGTTGGCGCGGTCGACGCCGATCGTCGGGCGTGAAGGGTCGCCCGCTGCGCCAGATGTAGATGCCCTGGATCTGCCAGCCGCCGAGGATGCCGTCGACGATCGCCGGCGCGTTGGCCAGGAAGCGCCGCTCGCGGCCGACCGGCAGCTCGTAGCCGGCGCTGATGGCGACGTTGTGCGGCACGTCGAAGCCGGACAGCGCCTTCTCGCGGCCGCTGTTGCCGCCGACGGCCGTGACGTTCTGCGTGCTGCAAGCTCTTCGACCAGGTGTAGGACGCCAGGTAGAAGAGGCCGTTGTGCGTCCGCTGCTCGATCGAGGCCTGCAGCGAGTGGTAGGTCGTCTCCAGCGAGTCGTCGAAGTAGTTGATGTTGCCGTAGGTCGGGAACGGCCGCCGCGCCTGGATGCCGCCGGCGGCCGGTTCCGGAATGTTGATGTTGCGGGTGCCGTTCAGGAAGCGGCCGATGTTGCCGACGTAGTTCACGCTCGGCGACGGTGAACGGCGCGCATCTGCTGCTGCACGCCGATGCTGAAGTGGTGGTCGCGGCCCATCTTCTGTTCGAGCGCGGCGGCGCCGATGGTCGGCGCGGCGCGAGTTGACCAGCTACGTGCCGAGGAAGAAGTCGGCCATCGTCCGGACCGGAATCGCCTGGTCGTTGAACGCCGTCTGATCGAGCCGGAACGGCACCATGTTGTTGTTGACGCGATCGGCCGAGCTCTCCTGCTCGTAGAACGAGCCCGTAGCCGCCGCGGATGACCGTCTTCTCGCCGAACGGCTGCCAGGCGAAGCCGAAGCGCGGCCCGAACTGCGCCGCGTCGGTGCGGTGATCGACTGCGGCAGGCCGGCCTGGCTCGCGGTCTGGATCTGGCTGGCGAACAGGGCGTAGGCGGCGTCGCCGGCGAACTGGGCGTCGAGGTCGGGCGTGTTGCCCTCACCGCCGACCACGATCGGCTGCGCCGCGCCAGGGATGAAGGTGCCGACCTGGCCGCGATAGCCGGACAGCCACGGCGAGTACTCGTAGCGCAGCCCGGCGTTGACCGTCAGCGTGTTCGACACCTTGAAGTCGTCCTGGACGTAGCCGTGCCAGTAGTTGGCCTGGCCGCCGAACCAGTCGGCGGGGAAGCCGCGCGTCACCTGGCGCGGATAGCCGAGCAGGAAGTCGGCGAAGGCGTCGCCGGTGCCGGCGGTCCGGGCCGCGTTCTGGGTCAGCGAGCCGTCGAAGCTCCACTGGCCGGCGTAGGTCTTGCTGTCGGTGAAGAGCGGCTCCCAGCGGCGGAACTTGCCGCCGAACTTGACGATGTGGCGGCCCTTGACCCACGTCAGGTTGTCGCCGATCTCGAACACCTTGAGGTTCTGCGTCTTCGGCCGCTGGTCGAAGGCCGAGCCGTTCATCGCGGTGTACCCGCTCCAGGCGAAGTCGGGGAACGAGCCGCCGACGCCGGGCCGCTCGGTCTCCTCGAAGCCGCGGACGCCGATCGCCGTGGTACGGGTTCTGGCCCTGCAGGAACGCCTCGAGGTCGACGATCGACGGCACGTAGCTGAAGCGGACGTCGTGCAGCAGCGACGGACGTCAGCGTGTTGTTCATGCTGAGACGACGTTCTGACCGCGCGTGCTGAGGGCGGCGTTGCCGAGCCCGGGATAGGCGTTGGGATCGGTCTGGCGCTGGTCGTGGAAGCTGTAGCGGCCGAAGATGCGCGTGCTGTTGCTCGATCGTCTGGTCGATGCGGACGGTGACCTGGTCGCTGTCCAGCTCACGCACCGGCGCCCACGAGAACGTGCCGGCCGCCGTGTTCGGATCGGGCACCAGCTTGGCGAAGGCGAGGGCCTGCGCCGACAGGCGGTTGGCCGGAATCACGTTGCCGGGGAACGGCTGGCGCGTGATCGGGTCGTGGATGATGCGCGTCGACGCGCTGTAGTCGCCGGCGCGCATGCGCCGCGGTCGGCACGGTGTTGTTGAAGACCAGGCCCTGCTGCTCGCGCATGCCTTCGTAGCTGGCGAAGAAGAAGGTCCGCTTGCGCATGATCGGTCCGCCGAGCGTGGCGCCGAACTGTTGCCGCTTCAGCTTCTCGGTCTCGCGGGCGAAGAAGTTGCGCGCGTCGAAGGCGTCGTCGCGGACGAAGTCGAACACCGTGCCGTGGAACTGGTCGGCGCCGGACTTGGTGGTGGCGTTGAGGGCGCCGCCGGCCTGCGAGAACTCGGCGGTGTAGGCGCTCTGCTGCACCTTGAATTCCTGCAGCGCGTCGACCGAGGTCTGGATCAGCGAGCCGCCCTGGTGGTGGTCGGTGACGTCGGCGCCGTCGAGCATGAAGGTGGTCTGGCTGCCGCGGACGCCGCTGACCGCGGTGCCCGAGATGTAGTTGGCGCGGATGCGGAGCAGGTTGCCGCCGCCGGGCAGCAGCACGGCGCCGGGCGTCAGGCGGGCCAGCTCGTAGAAGCTGCGGCCGTTCAGCGGCAGGTTGACGATCTGGGTGTTGGTGACGACGTGCCCGAGCGTGCCCGATTCGCTGTCGAGCAGCGGCGTGGCGGTGCGGACGATGGTGGTTTCGGTGAGGGAGCCGATGGTCAGCTGGACGTCGGCCCGCGTCGACTGGCCGACCTGGACCGCGACCGCCTCGACGACCGCCGTCTGGAAGCCATCCAGGGTGACCGTGAGGCGGTAGACGCCGGGATTGAGCGGGGTGACGACGTAGTCGCCGTGGTCGCTGGTGAAGACGGTGACGGCGACGCTGGTCGCGGCGTCGGTGGCGACGACGGTGGCCTGGGGGATGGCGGCCTTCGACGGATCGGTGACGGTGCCGACGATGCGGCCGGCGCTCAGCTGGGCCAGGGCCGGAGTGGCCGAGGCGAGCGCCGCCACCAGGGCGAACAGCGCACGCAGGCACCATGGGGCGACTGATTGGGCAGCGGTCGACATCCGTTCCTCCGGTCAGTGAACTGTCCGTATTCGGATAGAGCTATCCAAATGGTGACAATGCCGTAAACGTATACGCTCGCGCCGGCGCGCAGTCAAATATCGATCAGCATGCGAATCTCGAAGCGCTGCGTGCGATGGCCGATGGCGCGGCGAGGGCCGCCGGGTCAGTCGTGCGGCGGGCGCTCGTCGTAGCCCATCGCCGTCGACAGCTCGCGTGCCGCCGCCAGGACGCGCTGCGCGAACTCCTGGTTCTGACGCCGGCTGAAGGTCGAGGCCGAGGCGATCACGCCGAGCGCGGCCCGGGTGCCGCCGGTGGCGTCCCAGACCGGCGCCGCCAGGCAGCGGACGCCCTCGTAGCACTCCTCGTCGTCGACGGCGTAGCCCAGGCCGAGGATGCGGCTGACCTCGGCGTCGAGATCGGGCAGCGTCGTCAGCGTGTTCGGCGTGCGCACGGCGAGGCCCTGCGCGACGAGCGCCGGCAGGCTGCGCCCGCAGCGCGAAGGTGAGCAGCACCTTGCCGGCGGCGTTGCAGTGCAGATCGAGGTCGGGCCCGCGCCACCTGCGCGATTCGCACGAGGCGCGGCCCTTCGCACGACCTCGAGCACGAGCGCATCGCTGCCCGACAGCGTCACCAGCTGCGTCGTCTCCTGGAGGTCGGCGGCGAGGCGCTGCATGACGGGCACGGCGAAGCGCCGCAGCCGCTGCGAGCTCAGCGCCCGGATGCCGAGCCGGAACAGGGCGCCGCCCGGCTCGAAGTCGTTGCCCGACCGCGACAGCAGGCCCTGCTCGCACAGCGTCATCAGGATGCGCAGGGCGGTCGTCCGCGGCACGCCGAGACGCGCGGCGCCACCTCGGACGACGACAGCGGCGCGTCCGCCTCGACGAACAGCTCGAGCATCTCGCAGGCGCGGGCGAGGCTCGGGATGCGGTACTGGTCCATGCCGTCGGGGAATTCTACTGTGCCGCAGCGGTGCTCGCGCCGTCAGGCGAAGGCGTCCGACGGCGCGCGAGTCGAACGCGTCGGCCAGCGCCGCGATGGGCGCGGCGACACCGCGTGCCGGCGCCGGCACCAGCGCGACCGGCCCTCGCCGACGCCGCGGCGGGCAGCGCCGCGCCGACCACCTGGAGTCCAGCCCGTTCCTGCCGTTCGACACGCTGTGGCGCGCGCTCTTCTGGGCCGGCGTCTGCGGCGTCGTTCTCTTCGTCGTCACCGCGCCGGACGGCTTCTTTGCGCTGGGGCCGTGGCCGAGGCGTGCCGCGCGACGCGCGCCCGGGGACGGCGGAAGCGATCACCTACACGCGCGCTGCCGGAATCGGAGACCGGCGAGGCGACGCTGGTGTCGCGCGTCCGCGGCACGTGGGTGGTCGCCGAGCACGATCGCGACACCTGGCTCCCGGCCGGCACACGCGCTCGACGTGCAGCGCGGCACGTTGTCGTGCGCGCCACCGGCCGACGTGCGACGCCTCGCCTCCAGCCGAACGGCGCGTCCCGCCTGACGCTGCGCGGCGCCGACGCCCGACGACGCCGCGCGAGATCGACGTGCTGTTCGCGTCGCCGACGGCGATGCTGTGGCTGGTACGGCCGGCCGGCGATCGCGCCGCGATGCCGGCGCGCATCGTGCTGCAGGCGCAAGGCGACGCCGCGTCGCCCGGCGTCGCGCCGTAGACCGCGGCGATCGGCCTCAGCCCTGCGACGGCGTCGTCGCAGGCCGCCAGCCCGCGATCGATGATCGCGAAGCCGTCGCGCAGCTCCGCCTCGGTGATCGTCAGCGGCGGGTTGGTGAAGAAGGTGTTCCAGCGCACGAAGGTGTAGAGCCCTTCCTGGCGGAAGAACTTGCCGAGCGCCACCATCTCGGGCGCGCTGCCGTTGAACGGCGCCATCGGCTCGCGCGTGGCGCGGTTGCGGATCAGCTCGACGATCCCGAACAGGCCGATCGATCGCACGGCGCCGACCGACGGATGGCGCGCCGCGAGCTCGGCGAGCAGCTCCGCCATCAGCACGCCCATCCGTCCGGCCCGCGTCGATCAGGCCGATCGTCCTCGTAGACCCCGATGGTCGCCAGCGCCGCGGCGCAGGCCAGCGGATGGCTGTTGTAGGTCAGGCCGCCGGCGAAGACGCGATCGGTGAAGACGTCGGCGATCGGCCGGCGCAGGCCGACGGCGCCGAGCGGCACGTAGGCGCTGGTCAGGCCCTTGGCCATCGTCAGGATGTCGGGCACGACCTTCCAGTGATCGATGGCGAACCACGCGCCGGTGCGGCCGAAGCCGGACATCACCTCGTCGGCGATCGAGCAGGATGCCGTGCTTGTCGCACAGCGCGCGGATGCCCTCGAGATAGCCGTCCGGCGGCACCAGGATGCCGTTGGTGCCGGTGACCGGCTCGATGATGAAGGCGGCGATGGTCTTCGCGCCTTCCCACTCGATCACTTCCTCGAGCCGCGCCAGCGCTTCCGCGGCGGTGTCCGGCGGCGCGATTGACGCCGTGGTAGAAGTCCGGCACGTGGACGACGCCGGGGATGCCGGGCTCGGCGGCCCAGCGCCGCGGATCGCCGGTGAGCGTGATCGCGCCGCCGGTGCCGCCGTGGTACGAGCGATAGCGGGCGAGGATCTTCGTGGCGGCCGGTGACCCAGCGGGCCACCTTGATGGCGTTCTCGTTGGCTTCGGCGCCGCCGTTGGTGAAGAAGAAGCATGTCGATGTCGCCCGGCGTGATCGTCGCCAGCTTGGCGCCGAGGCGCGCCCGGGCCTCGGTCGCCATGAACGGGTTGGCGTAGGCGAGCGTCGCCGCCTGGTCCTGGATGGCGCGGATGACGCGCTCGTCGCCGTGGCCGATGTTCACGCACATCAGCTGACTGTTGAAGTCGAGGATAGCGCTTGCCGTCCGGCGTCCAGAAGTAGACGCCCTTGGCGCGGGCCACGGGAATCGGATCGACGGCGCCCTGGGCCGACCACTCGTAGATCGTGTGGCGCTTCGACAGCGCCACCATCTCGTCAGCCGGTCATCGTCGTCGGGACGTTGGTGGAGGCCGTCATGGCTCCGCAGTTGTACACCAGCCACCGGCGCCGGCCAACCGCGGATCACGCGCCGCGCAGCAGCCGTGCCGGATCGATGCGGAGGGCGCGGCGGAGCGGGACTGGCGATGGCCAGCATGGCCGACCACGAGCGAGGACGCCGCTGGTCGCCGCGAACGTCAGCGGATCGAGCGGATCGACGTCCACCAGCACGCGTCTGAACATCCGGCCGAGTGCCGCCGCGAGCCACCAGGCCGGCGGCGAGGCCGCCGGCCAGCACCGGCGCCACTGCCGGCGGACGACGAGCCGCGACCACGTCGCCGGCCGTGGCGCCGAGCGCGCGCCGCACGGCGAAGTCCCGCACGCGCTGCTGCACGGTGAAGCCGACGACGCCGAAGACGCCGACCATCGCCAGCGTGAGCGCCAGGCCGGCGAAGGTCACGACCAGCACGGCGCGGAACCGGTGGCGCTCGGTCGCCGTCGAGGCGACGTCGTCGAGCGTCTGGATGTCGCGCACGTCGACGAGCTGCTCGCGATCGACGCGGCCGATCGGCGGCGCGGATCGCGGCGGTGAGCGGCGCCGCATCGCGCGGTCGCGGCGCGCACGACCAGATAGATGTCGTCGTCCGGCGCGCTGCGCGAGCGGCCGGTAGATCTGGACGAAGGCCTCCCGCTCGTCGGGCCGGCCGCGCACCTGGCGCACGACGCCGACGATCTCGCACACGGTCGGCTCGGCGCGCGGTCGCGACGGTCGGCCGCAGCGCCGACGCGCAGGCCGAGCGGCGATTCGCCCCGGCAGGTGGCCGCGGACGAGCGCCTCGTTGACGAGGCAGACCGGCGGGCTGTCGGCGGTGTCGCGATCGGTGAAGCCGCGGCCGGCGACGATGGGCAGGTCGAGCGCCTCGAAGTAGTCCGGGCTCACGATGTGGTTGTCGGCGGCCGGGCGCTGGCGCTCGTCCACGGCCGGGGCGCCGACGACCTCGAACGACACGTCGCGGGCATCCGCCGCGGTCAGCGGCAGCTGGCTGGTCCAGGCGACGTTGGCCACGCCGGGCACCGCCGCCGACCTCGCGCCGCACGCCCGTCGTAGAACTGGAGCAGCGCCTCGCGGGTCGGATAGCGCGACGCCGATCGGATCCACGTAGAGCGTCAGGACCTGCGTCTGCGGAGCGCGATAGCCGCGATCGAAGGTCTCGACCGCGACCAGCGTCCGGAGCAGCAGACCGGCGCCGGCGCAGCAGCACCACGGCGGTCGCCACTTCCGCGGCGACGAGCAGGCCGCGCAGCCGTCCGCCGCCGCCGGCCACGGACCGGCTGTCGGCGGCGAGCGCCGTGGTCGGGATCGACGATCGGTGCCCTGCCACGCCGGCGCTACGCCGAAGACGCAGGCCGACGGCGAGCGTGGCCGCCACGCAGAACGCCGCCACCCGGAGATCGAAGGCGACCGTCACGGCCGGCGGCAGCAGACCGGCCGGCAAGAGCGTGGGCGCGGCACTGGTGATCGCCGCGCCCGATCGCCAGGCCGAAGGCGCCGCCGATCGCCGCGAGGACCAGGCTCTCGGTGACCAGCTGCCGGACGACGCGGGCCCGCCCGGCGCCGAGCGCCGCACGGATGGCCAGCTCGCGGCGTCCGGCACCGCGGCGCGGGCCAGCAGCAGGTGCGCCACGTTGGCGCAGCAGATCAGCAGCACGAAGCCGACGACGCCGAGGAACAGCAGCGACGTCAGCCGCAGCTCGCTGCCGATCAGCGCGTCGTGCAGCGGCTCGAGGACGTCGGCCGGCGGCCGGCGTTGGTGGCCGGGAACTCGCGCGCCAGGCCGGCGGCAGCACCCTCGAGGTCGGCGCGTGCGGCGTCGATCGACACGCCATCGCGCAGCCGGCCGACGACCTGCAGGTAAGTGCTCGCCCCGCGCGTCCGGCGCGCGGGCGATCTTCAGGATCGCCCAGAGGCTGGTCCGCCCGGTGAGCTGGACGTCGCGCGGCACGACGCCGACGACGGTGTAGGGCTCGCCGTCGAGGCGGACGATCGCGGCCGACGACGCTGGGATCGCCGCCGAAGCGCGTGCGCCAGAACGTTTCGCCTAGACGACCGCGGATCGGGCGCACCCTCGACGTTGTCGGCCGGCGGTGAACGTGCGGCCGACGAGCGGGCGCACGCCGAAGACGTCGAAGAACCCGGCGGTGACCCACTGGCGCGACACCGTCTCTCGCGACGCCGTCGGTCGCCGGCATCACCATCGCGCCGACGCGCGGCGCGAAGCCGGCGATGCCCTCGAAGCTGCGCGTGCGGTCGCGCCAGTCGATCATGTTGGGCGGCGAGACGCGGCTGCGCGATGCGCCGGCGGCGGTGCGCTCCGACAGCGATCACGAGGCGATCGGGGCTCGCGGCACCGGCAGCGGCCGCAGCAGCGTGGCGTCGACCAGCGCGAAGATGGCGCTGTTGGCGCCGATGCCGAGGGCCAGCGTCGTCGACCGCCAGCGCCGTGAACGCCGGCGCCCGCCGCATCTGGCGCAGCGCGCCGACGATGTCGTCGCGGAGCTCGTCGAACCGTCGAATCAGGGACATGCGAGGCTCCGGCAGGCGCGCCGGCTGCGGGGCATCCGGTCCCCGGAGGCAGGCGGCGATCGACAGGATGGTCTGGCGCCAGTACCAGCGCCGCGCCGCGCGCGGCGCCGAGCCGCGGCGCGACGTAGGACGGCGAACTCTTCCTCGATGTCGCCGACGATGGCCGACCGCGTCGGCCCGGTCAGGGCCCACTGCAGCAGCCAGCGGGCGAGGCGGGGCGGCGGACGGAGCGGCTGGCATCACGACCGGCCCGAATCGCGGCCGAGCACGCGGCCGAGCCCGACGAAGGCGGCTTCGGCGCGATCGACGGCCTTGGCGCCCGCTGCCAGCACGCGATAGAAGCGCTTGGCCCGTCCGCCGCGCTCGGGCGTCGGGTCGCCGAGACGGGAGCGCACGTAGCCGCGCGTCTCGAGTCGGGCCAGCGCCGTGTAGATGGCCCCGGCCGCGACCTCGCGGCCGGTATGGTCGGCCAGCTCGCGGCGGATGGTCATGCCGTAGGCCTCGTCGCCGAGGCGCATGACGGCGAGGAGCAGGAGGTGATCGAATCGGCCGAGATCGCGGTCGCCCATTTCAGTATCAGTTGTAGTAGAAATCGCCGCGTGCGTCAATCCCTCGGGTCCCGGCTGGATTGGCGAGCGGATCGTCGCGGGCCGAAGCCGTCAGCGCGGCGCGCGCTTGATGAACGATCCGGCGCCGGCGCGGCCGACGAAGCGGCCCTGGTCGATGATCGACCTTGCCGCGCGAGAGCACCGTCTCGGTGACGCCGGTGACCTGGCGTCCCTCGTACGGGTTGTAGTCGACCTTCATGTGCAGCGTCTTCACGCCGAGCGTCGTGGTGCGGTTCGGATCGAAGATGACGATGTCGGCGTCGGAGCCGGGCGCGATGGTGCCCTTGCGCGGGAACAGGCCGAAGATCTTCGCCGGCGACGTCGAGGTCAGCTCGACGAAGCGGTTGAGCGAGATCTTGCCGGTCCGCACGCCGCCGTCGTAGACCAGGCTCATGCGCGTCTCGATGCCCGGCGCGCCGTTCGGGATCTTCGAGAAGTCGCCGTGGCCGAGCGTCTTCTGTTCCTTCATGCAGAACGGGCAGTGGTCGGTGGAGATCGCCTGCAGGTCGTTGAAGGCCAGGCCGCGCCACAGGCGGTCCTGCGTCTCCTTGCTGCGCAGCGGCGGGCTCATGACGTACTTGGCGCCGTCGAAGCCCGGCTCCTCGTAGTTGTCGTAGGACAGGAACAGGTACTGCGGGCAGGTCTCGGCGTAGGCCGGCAGGCCGCGATCGCGCGCCTCGGTCACCATCTCGAGCGCTTCGGCGGCCGAGAGGTGGACGATGTAGACCGGCACGTCGGCCATCTCGGCGAGCGCGATGGCGCGGTGCGTCGCCTCGCCCTCGGCTCGCGCCGGCCGCGTCAGCGCGTGGTACTTCGGCGCCGTCTTGCCTTCGGCGAGCGCCTTCTTGACCAGCACGTCGATGACGCCGCCGTTCTCGGCGTGCATGCAGATGGTGCCGCCGTTCTGGCCGGTCCGCAGCATCGCCTTGAAGATGCTGGCGTCGTCCAGCATGAACACGCCCGGGTAGGCCATGAACAGCTTGAACGAGGTGAGGCCCTGGCCGACCAGGGCGTCCATCTCGAGCTCGACCTGGTCGGTCAGCTCGGTGATGATCATGTGGAAGCCGTAGTCGATGGCCGCCTTGCCCTCGGCCTTCTCGTGCCCACGTCTCCAGCGCGTGGTGCAGCGTCTGGCCGCGATACTGGATGGCGAAGTCGACGATCGAGGTGGTGCCGCCGAACGCCGCGGCGATCGTGCCCGACTCGAAGTCGTCGGCCGACGTCGTGCCGCCGAACGGCATGTCGAGGTGGGTGTGGACGTCGATGCCGCCGGGCAGGACCAGCTTGCCGGTGGCGTCGATGACGCGATCGGCCGGCAGGTCGAGCGCCGTGCCGATCGTGGTGATGCGCTCGCCCTCGACGAAGACGTCTCCGCGTTAGAGATCGGTCGCGGTGACGATTGTGCCGCCCTTGATGAGCACGCTCATGTCAGATCCGGCTCTCGCCGCGCGCCCGTGACTCAAAACCAGCGGGTGATCGTGACCTTCTTGTCCGTGTAGAACTCGAAGGCGTCGCGGCCGTGCACCTTGAGGTCGCCGAAGAAGCTGTCGCGCGAGCCGCCGAACGGGAAGTAGGCCATCGGCGCGGCGACGCCGATGTTGACGCCGACCATCGACGCCGTGGCCCGGTGGCTGAACTCGCGCGCCGCCTTGCCGCTCGACGTGAAGATCGACGTGGCGTTGGCGTTGGGGTGCCGCTCCATCACGCGGATCGCCTCGTCGAGGCTTGGCGACGGGGCACACCGAGGCGACCGGCCCGAAGATCTCCTCGCGGCCGATGACCATCTCCGGCGACACGCCGTCGAAGACGCTCGGCCCGACGAAGTAGCCGTCCGGCCGATCCGCGACCGTGGTGTCGCGGCCGTCGAGGGCCAGCCTGGCGCCTTCCGACACGCCGCGTGTCGACGTAGCTCCGCGACCTGTCGCGGTGCGGCGCGCTGATCACCGGGCCCATCGTCACGCCGGGCTCGAGGCCGTCGCCGACCTTCAGCGCCGCCGCGGCCGTCGATCAGCTGTCGCGGGCCGGCTTGTGCGCGTCGCCCACCGGCAGCAGCACGCTGCCGGCCAGGCAGCGCTCGCCGGCGCAGCCGTAGAACGACTCGGTGATGATCGGGATGCTTCGATCGAGGTCGGCGTCCGGCATCACGATGACGAAGTTCTTGGCGCCGCCGAGCGCCTGCACGCGCTTGCCGGCGTGCGTCGCCGCGCTGGTAGACGAGCCGCGCCACCGGCGTCGAGCCGACGAACGACACGCCTTGATGCCGGGATGGTCGCAGATCGCCTCGACGACCTCGCGGCCGCCGTTCACCAGGTTGACGACGCCGGGCGGCAGGTCGCACTGCTCGAGCAGCTCGAACATCCGCTGCTGCGACAGCGGCACCTGCTCCGACGGCTTGACGATGAAGGTGTTGCCGCAGACGACGGCGAAGGGCAGGAACCAGAGCGGCACCATGGCCGGGAAGTTGAACGGCGCGATGGCGGCGATGACGCCGATCGGCTGCCGCATCACCGTGCAGTCGATGCTGGTGGCGATGTTCTCGAGGCCGTAGCCCATGAGCATCGACGGCGCCGCCGCAGGCGACCTCGACGCACTCGATGCCGCGCCGGACGCTGCCGCGCGACTCGTCGAGCGTCTTGCCGTGCTCGGTGGTGACGATGCGGGCGAGTTCCTCGAAGTGCTGCTTCGAGCAGCGCCTTGAAGCGGAACATCGTCCGCGCCCGGACGACCGGCGGCGTCTCGCTCCAGGCCGGGAACGCCTGCGCGCGCGGCGGTGACCGCGGCGTCGAGGTCGCGCGCCGGTCGAGAGCGGCACCTTGGCGATGACGCGGCCCTGGGCCGGGTTGGTCACGTCGAGCCACTCGGTCGCGGTGGACTCGACCCACCGGCCGCCGATGAAGTTCTGGAGCCGCGGGACGTCGGCGCCCGCTTCGACGCGGAGCGGGCCCTTGGCGGTGGTCTTGGCGGCGAGCGTCGGATCGGGCATGGGGCGTTTCCTTGCCGTTGGGATCGGGGTGACGCCGAAGGCGGGATTATAGTAGGTCATGGGGAATCCGCTCGCTGTCACCTTCACGGGGCTGCGGTTCGCGAACCCGTTCCTGCTGTCCTCGGCGCCGCCGACCGAGTCGGACAGCAACATCATGCGGGCCTTCGACGCCGGCTGGGGCGGGGTGGTCACCAAGACCATCGGCCTCCATCCGGTCGTCAACGTGCGCGGGCCGAAGACCAAGTTCCTGCGCGCCGCGGCCGACGGCCCGCACCTGTCGATGCAGAAGCGGCCGGGCACGGCCCTCCACTCCTCCTGGAACTGGGAGCTGATCTCCGACAAGTCGATCGACTGGTGGCTGCCGCGGATCGCCCGGATCAAGCAGGCGCACCCCGACCGGATCCTGGTCGCGTCGATCATGGCCGGCTCGGGCAGCGATCGCGAGCTGGCCCACTGGCAGACGCTGGCCAAGGGGTGTCAGGAGGCCGGCGCCGACGCCTTCGAGCTGAACCTGTCGTGCCCGCACATGGACCGCAAGGACATGGGCTCGAACATCGGCAAGGACACCGAGCAGGTCTCGATCGTCACGCAGGTGGTCAAGGAAGTCGCCACGGTGCCGGTCTGGGCCAAGCTGACCCCGTCGACCACCGACATCGTCGTCGAAGCGCGCGGCGCCTTCCTCGGCGGCGCCGACGCGATCGTGTCGTCGAACACCTTCCCGTCGCTGCCGCTCATCGATCCGGCGACGCTGGAGTTCGAGATGAACGTCGACGGCTTCGTGTCGAGCGGCGGCCTCGGCGGGCCGGCCATCCTGCCGCAGTCGATCGCCAAGATGGCGCAGCTGACCCAGGCGTTTCCGGACAAGGCGTTCTCGGGCATCGGCGGCATCTCGACCTTCGAGCAGGCCCTCAACTACTTCCTGCTCGGCTGCGGCACGGTGCAGGTGTGCACGGCGGCGATGCTCGACCACGCCATCGGGCCCAACGTCATCAAGGCGCTTGAACGACGGGATGGCCGAGTTCCTCGAGCGGCACGCCGACAGGGGCTGGCACTCGCTCGAGGACATCCGCGGCATCCGCCGCGATCGGGTCGTGACCCACTCGCAGATCAAGCGGCCGGACACCAAGGAGTACTTCGGCGGGCGCGACGCGCCCGGTCGTGACGACGCGCCGGAGGGCTACGCGCAGCCGATGGCGTCCGGCGGATGAGCGCGCCGCGGCACGACTTCGTCGAGCTCGCCGAGGACGTGTCGGCCAGCCCGCTCTGGAACGCCGACCTGGCCCCGACGCGCCTCGAACAGCGGACCTGGTCGACCTACCACATCGCCGCGCTGTGGATCGGCATGGCGGTGGTCATCACGACCTACACCCTGGCCTCCGGCCTGATGGCGCAGGGGATGGCGTGGTGGCAGGCGCTGGGCGTCATCCTGCTCGGCAACGTCGTCGTGCTGGTGCCGATGGTGCTGAACGCGCACGCCGGGACGAAGTACGGCGTGTCGTTTCCGGTGCTGTGCCGGGCCAGCTTCGGCGTCCGCGGCGCCAACGTGCCGGCCGTGCTGCGCGCGATCGTCGCCTGCGGCTGGTTCGGCATCCAGACGTGGATCGGCGGGCTGGCGCTGCACACGCTGCTGACGGCGGCGTGGAGCGGCTGGGCGGGTGTCCCGGGCGGGGTGTGGATCGCCTTCGCGATCTTCTGGGCGATCCAGGTCGTGCTGATCCTGCGCGGCCTCGAAGGCATCAAGATCCTCGAAGCGTGGGCGGCGCCGCTGCTCCTGTTGGCCGGCGTGGCGCTGCTCGTCTGGGCGATCCGGCGCGGCGGCGGCCTGGCGCACATCCTGTCGGAGTCGAGCCGGCTGCAGTCCGGGCAGCACGCCGTTCTGGCAGCTGTTTCCGGCGGCGCTCACCGCCAATGTCGGCTACTGGGCGACGCTGAGCCTCAACATCCCGGACTTCACCCGCTACGCCCGCAGCCAGCGATCGCAGGTGCTCGGGCAGGCGCTGGGGCTGCCGACGACGATGACGATGTTCGCGTTCATCGGCGTGGCGGTGACGAGCGCCACGATCGTCGTGTTCGGCGAGGCGATCTGGGATCCGGTGGCGCTGATCGCGCGTATCGGCAGCCCGATCGTGATCATCATCGGCGCGCTGGTCGTGCTGGCGGCGCAGCTCACCACCAACATGGCCGCCAACGTCGTGTCGCCGGCCAACGACTTCTCGAGCCTGGCGCCGCGCCGGATCAGCTACGTGACGGGCGGCCTGATCACCGCGGTCATCGGGCTGGCGATGATGCCGTGGAAGCTCTACGCCGACGCCGGCGCCTACATCTTCACCTGGCTGATCGGCTACTCGAGCCTGATGGGCGCCATCGGCGGCATCCTCATCGCCGACTACTGGGTGCTCCGCGGCCGCGAGCTGTCGCTGCGCGACCTGTTCGACCCGAACGGCCGCTACGCCTATACCAACGGCGTCAACCGCGCGGCGATCGTCGCGCTGGTCGTCTCGATCCTGCCGGTGCTGCCCGGCTTCGTGCGGGCGGCGATCACGCCCGGCGGCGCGGTGCCGGATCCGACGTTCTTCGACGCGCTCTACACCTACGCCTGGTTCGTGACCTTCACGCTCAGCGGCGTCATCTACCTGCTGCTGATGCGGCGGCCGGCGCGCTGACCGCGGCGGCGGCGCGGCCGATCCGGATGGCCAGCGCGAACAGCGTCAGGATCGCCGCGAACGGCAGGACCGGGCCGCCGAAGCGCGGCAGCGTGAGCACGAGGCCAGGCACCGACTGGCTCGCGTCGGGCGGTCCCTGCATGCGCAGCATGGGGAAGGCTTCGCCGCTCAGCAGCTTCGGCATGTGGTCGAGGAAGGCGGCGAACGGCGCCCAGCCGATGTCGGCGATCGTCACGAGGGTCAAGCCGAGCGCCCACGCCGTCGTCCAGGCGAGGGCCCGCCAGTCGCGGCGCACCGCGAGATAGATGATCAGCAGCCCGGGAAGAGCTTGCCGACGATCGCGTAGGCGAGGCAACGCGCAGCTCTTCTTCGTGGCGCTGGCGATGCTCGGCATGCTGGCCTTCGAGCGCGGCCGGCACGCCGTCGGCGGCGCGCTGCCGGCCGACGCGGTGAGCGCGACGAGGCCGGCCAGGAGCGCGATCGTCAGGCACCCGAATCCCGGCCAGGCGCGGGACGGGGCGACGGGAACTGACGGAGTGTCCATCGAACCCTTCACGCCGGCAGGGAGTCGGCAACGGGAGGCGTGGGTGCTGGAAGCGCATCGGGCACCACCGGCTGCGCGGTGAGGGCGACCAGCGCGAACGCGATCAGCGTCTGGCCGAATGTCAGGAGCGAGTTCACCGCCGGCGAGGCGCCGCCCTGTTCGACCTGCACGGCCAGCCCGGCCCACAGCGCCAGGAAGAGCAGGCGACGTCGCGGGCGCGGCCCACCACGTCCCGATCGCCAGCGTCGCCAGCCAGATCGATGGAAAGACGCCGTAGCCGGGGAGGAAGGGGCTGCGCATCGACGCGAGAATCAGGATCGACAGCCAGACCAGCGGCGCACGGCCCTTGTCGTCCGGCGTGGCCGCCAGCCGCCAGATCGCCCACAGCACGACGATCGTGTAGGCCCAGCCGACCACCTTGGCGGCGCCGAAGCTCCAGAACGGGCCGCCGAGGAACCGCAGCTTGAAGACGATCCCCGGCACCGACTGGTTGATGGCGATCGCGTCCTGGTTGCGCGTCAACGCCGGGAAGGCCTCGCCGCTCAGCAGCTTCGGCAGGTGATCGAGGAACGCGGCGAAGGGAGCCCAGCCGACGTCGATCAGCGCCACCGCGGCGAGCGCCGCACAGGCGCCGACAGTCCACGCCGCGCCGCGCCAGTCCCGGCGGAGCAGCAGGTAGACGATCAGCAGCCCCGGAAACAGCTTGCTCACCGTGGCGAAGCCCAGGAGCAGGCCGCCGGTCGCCCGGTGGCCGCGCTCGAGTGCGAGCATGCCGAGCAGCGGCAGCGCGATGAAGGCGAGCTGGACGTTGCCCATCTGGAACGTCCCGGCGACGACGAGCGGCGCGATCGCCAGCGGCGTCAGCCAGAGGGTGTGAGTGCCGAGCGCGGTGTCGACGCGGCGGGCCACCGCGATCAGGCCCACGACAACCACCAGCAGGTTCAGGGAGAACCAGAGGCGACGGAAGTCGAAGAAGTCCGGCGCCAGTCGATGCAGCAGTCGGGGGAGCGGCAGGAACGTCGGTGGATACTCGTACGGATCGACCCGGAAGGGGCCGAGCATCCGGGCCCGTCGCGGTCCCGTGGTGTCGGTCTGTGGGAACGAGTACAGCGCGTTGTCGTAGACGTCCGGCGACTGCACGACCGCGCGGGCCGCGACGTAGTAGGCCGACACGCAGGAATGCTGGACCATGAACCGGTTGTCCGGCCTCACCGACCAGTCCGGCGGCCGCCGGCACCACGATGAAGACGGTGACGCGCAGCAGCACGGCGCCGGCCGCGAGTGCGCCCAGCACGAAGAATGCCTGGAACGTCCGTGGTGCGGAGGCGAGCAGTCGCTGTCGCCCACGCAACGCCAATACGGCGACCGCCGGGGCCACGAGCGCCGTCACGACGGCTGGTATGAACCAGCCGGCCGTGAACGCGGCGGCCGCGGTGAAGGCGATCACGCCGGCGAGCAGGCCGACGGCGAGGTGGACGGCCAGCGCGAACGGGCCCGAGCCGGAGGGACGCGTGGCCATCATCGTCTGTCTAACGCCGCGTGGCCGCGGGCCGCACAGTGTCGGCGCGCCGATTGCCTGGGAGTGCCAGCGCACAGTCGTGAAGGAACGCCCGGCCGGAGGGGGACGGCCGGGGCGGAGGATACACTATCGAGGCCTGTGACCGACGCACTCCCAGCCATCACCATCGACGCGCTGCTCGACCGCTACGACACCATCCTCTTCGACGCCTACGGCGTGCTGGTGCACGGCAGCGGGCCGATGCCCGGTGCCGCCGAGGTCTTGCACCGGCTGAATCGCGAGGGCCGGTCCTATTTCATCGTCACCAACGACGCCTCGAAGCTGCCGGCGACCGCGGCCAGCCGCTTCCAGGGCTTCGGGCTGCCGATTGACGCCGCCCGGATCCTCACGTCCGGCATGCTGCTGGCCGGGCACTTCGCGGACGCCGATCTCGTCGGCCGGCGCTGTGCCGTCCTCGGCCCGCCGGACAGCCTGCGCTACGTGCGCGACGCCGGCGGCGAGGTGGTGCCGCCGGACGAGGCCTTCGACGTGCTCGTCGATCGGCGACGAATCGGGCTTCCCGTTCTTCGAGTGGGCGGATGCGGCGCTGTCGTCGCTGATCGCGCGCGATCGACGCCGGGCGGCCGGTGCATCTGGTCGTGCCCAACCCCGATCTGATCTACCCGGGCGGCGGCGGCTTCGGCTTCGCCGCCGGCACCATCGCCAACATGTTCGAGGGCGCGCTGGCGCTGCGCTATCCGGAGCGGCCCGACCTGCGCTTCGTGCGGCTCGGCAAGCCGAACACGCCGATCTTCGAGGACGCGGTGCGCCGCGCCGGCACGTCGCGCATCGTCATGATCGGCGATCAGTGCGAGACCGACATCAAGGGCGCCCGCGCGGCCGGCCTCGACGCGGTGTGGATCGAGACCGGCGTCACCACCGCGATCCCCGAGTCGACGCCGGTCCATCTGCGGCCGACGTGGCGGATGGCCGGCCTCGTCGCCGGCGACGCAGGAGAGCACGCGGTGAGCGATTCGGCGAGCGGACTTGCCGATCGGCCCGGAGGTGGCGTCGCACGCGGCGCGGCGCCCCGAGCGCACCCGCATCGAGGGGCGCGACGTGGTGCTGGTGCCGATCGACGTCGCCGCGCACGGCCCGACGCTCTACGCGCTGTCGCACGGCCCGGAGCGCGAGGCGCAGTGGCTGTATCTCTGGGATGGGCCGTACCCCTCCGAGGCGGCCTTCCTCGAGAACCTGGCGCAGAAGGCGGTCAGCGAGGATCCGTTCTTCTTCAGCATCGTCGAGCGCGACTCGGGCCGGGCCGTGGGCGTGGCGTCCTACCTGCGCATCACGCCGAAGGATCGGGTGATCGAGGTGGGCAGCATCCTGTTCACGCCGGCGCTGCAGCGGACGCGCGGCGCCACCGAGGCGATGTTCCTGATGGCGCGGCACGCCTTCGAGGCGCTCGGCTACCGCCGCTACGAGTGGAAGTGCAACGCGCTCAACGAGCCGTCGCGCCGGGCCGCCGTTCGTCTCGGCTTCCAGTTCGAGGGCCTGTTCCGCCAGCACATGATCGTCAAGGGCCGCTCGCGCGACACGGCCTGGTTCGCGATGATCGATCGCGACTGGCCGGCGATCCGCGCCGCCTACGAGGCGTGGCTCGATCCAGCGAACTTCGACGCCGACGGCCGGCAGCGCCGGCCGCTGCGGATGCCCTCAATCGCGTCGCCCGTCGGGCTCGCGCCGGCGCCGTGAGCGTCCGGCGGCCGCCGCGCGTGTGCGCGCCGCCGTCGCTTCCGCCTCGATGCGCGGCCCCTGGCCGCCCTCCCAGGTGAAGCGCCAGGTGCCGGCCCGGCGCACGCGGCCGACCAGCGCCGGCCTGAAGCAGGCGAGGCAGGTGCCGCCCTCGCGCCGCACGCTGGGGTAGATGACGCCGAGCGACCCGGCCTCGAGCAGCCGCGACGCCAGCGACTGCGACACGACGTAGCTGGTGGGCGAGAGGCACGACGCGAAGCCGCTGCCCTCGCGCAGGTCGTGGAACGCGCCGGCGAAGTCGGCCTGGTAGTCGTCGTAGGTCACCGATTCGTCGGGGTTGCCGATCTCGGCGAGCTCGACCGACTTGTGGAACGCCACCTCGGCGTGCGAGGTCTCGATCTCGACGCCGGCGTACCAGGCGCCGCGATCCGCGCCGGCGAAGCGCGAGCCGAGCGGATGCGCGTGGCAGAAGGCGGCGTTGATCGACCGAGGCCAGCGGCACGGCGAAGACCAGCTCGTCGGGGCCGATGCCCGGCAGCAGACTGCGCTCGGCGAGCAGGCGATCGTTGGTCGCGCTGTCCAGCTCGAAGATGGCGGCGAGATGGGCGTCGTCGCCGGGATCGGCGATGCGGGTGAGCACGCTGTCGCCGCTGCGGCGAGTAGCGCGACGGGACCAGGCGGTGCGTGTCACGCTGATCGATCGCCGTGACCGGCGGCAGACGCATCACCCGGCCCGGCGTGCGTCGAGCAGGCGGCGGACGGTCTGCAGCGCCGGCACGCCGCCGCGGATCATGTAGGCGAGCGGGCGTCGAGCCGCCGAACAGCCGATTGCTGTTCGGCAGGTGAACCCAGCGATCGGCGAGGGCATCCGAATGGAGCAGGCCGAGCGCCTTGAAGATGCCGATGACGAGCGAGACGCGCGTCAGCCGATCGACGTCGAGCAGGCGATCGGGCTGGCGCTTCATCTCGTAGTAGGGGCCGTTGGTGACGCCGCCCAGCAGGAGCCGGGCGTCGTCATCGCGGACCTGCCAGCGGGTCATGACGTTGAAGAACGCGCGCAGGCCAGGCCCGCTCAGCCGCTCGCGGGTGGCGCGATCGCTGAGATCGACGGGCGGGGCCGGGGCGACCGGCGAGGCCGGGTAGGCGAGGCCCCGGTGGGCGACGAGGGTGCGGCGGACCATCGGCAGATCTCCTGATCAGGAGTATACGTGGTCCTGGGTAGGGAGGCAAGTCAGCGGGGGGACCACGCCAATCCGCAGCGTTGGTTTCTTGGTCCCTTGGTTCTTGGTCCCTTGCCCCCTCTACCCGTTGAGGTAGCCCATCATCGCCGCCTGATAGCGGTCGCCGGCGGCGGCGGTGCCGGCCGGGGTCACGGCGTCCAGCGCGGCGAGGTCGTCGGTCGTCAGCGGCGACGTCGAGCGCGGCCAGATTCTGCTCGAGATAGGTGATGCGCTTGGTGCCGGGGATGGGGACGATGTCCGTGCCCTGGGCCAGCGCCCAGGCGAGGGCGAGCTGGGCCGAGGTGCACCCCTTGGCCTGCGGCGATCGCCTCGACGCGTTCGACGAGCGCGACGTTGTGCGACAGGTTCTCGCCCTGATAGCGCGGCGACTGCAGGCGCCAGTCGTCCGGCGTCATGTCGCCGGCCTTGCGAATGGCGCCGCCGAGCAGGCCGCGGCCGAGCGGGCTGTAGCCGACGAAGCCGACGCCGAGCCGGCGACAGGCCGGCAGGATCTCGCGCTCGGGCTCGCGGTAGAAGAGCGAGAACTCGGTCTGCAGCGCGGCGATCGGGTGGACCGCGCAGGCCCGTTCGAGCGTCGCCGGCGACGCCTCCGACAAGCCGAGGAACCGGACCTTGCCCTCCTGCACCAGCTTCGACATCTCGCCGACGGTCTCTTCGATCGGCGTCGAGCGATCGATGCGATGCTGGTAGTAGAGGTCGATCGTCTCGACCCCCAGCCGCTTCAGGCTCGCTTCGCAACTGGCCCGGACGTAGTCGGGCTTGCCGCTGATGCCGCGGCGCAGCGGGTCGTTGGGATCGCGGACGATGCCGAACTTGGTGGCGACGACGACGCCGTCGCGGCGGCCCTTCACCGCCTTGCCGACCAGGATCTCGTTGGTGAACGGCCCGTAGACGTCGGCGGTGTCGAGCAGCGTCACGCCCAGATCGAGGGCGCGGTGGATGGTGGCGATGCCCTCGGCTTCGTCGGTCGGGCCGTAGAACTCGGACATGCCCATGCAGCCGAGGCCGAGGGCGGACACGGTGAGTGGGCCGAGATGACGCGTGTGCATGGTCGTATGGGTTCAGAGCATCCAGGTGAACGGCCCGCGGGGGATCCGCGTGGCGTCGAACGCGGCGAGCGCGTGGTGCAGCATCGCCGGCCCGTCGGTGGCGGTCGCGTGCGGGGTCAGGCCGAGCCACGGGAGCACCGTCCGCCAGACGTCACCGGCGGACCAGCCGAGCTCCCGCAGATCGCCGACCGCCGCGGCGTGATGCGACTTCGATAGCTTCTTTCCATCGGCACCCAAGATCAAGGGCGCATGCAGCCAGGCCGGCGGTTCGGCGCCGAGGGCGCGCCACAGCACCGCCTGGACGGCGCTCTGGTCGGCGAGGTCGGCACCGCGTGCCACCTCGGTCACGCCGTCGGCGATGTCGTCGGCGACCACGGCGAGGGTGTAGGTCCAGCACCCGTCGCGGCGCTGCAGCACGGGATCGGCGAGCGTCGCGAGGTCGACGTCGCGTGGCGCCGCGGGCCCGATCGACGATCGTCTCGACGCCGGTCGGCAGGGCGAAGCGGATCGCGCCGTGGCCAGGCCGCGCGTCCGGCAGCCGGCGACGCAGCCGGCCTTCGCGCGTCCGCGCCGGCGGGGCAGGCTGCCCGCCCGGCTGGCGCGCGTGCAGCCGCAGCGATAGGTGTGCGGCGCGAGCCGCGCCAGCGTCGGGGCGTAGTCGCGCGCCGACTGCGGTGGCGTCTCCGCGTCGCAGGTCAGGCCGAGCCAGGCGAGGTCGGCGCGAATGGCGTCCGCGATGTCGCGCCGCGCGCGTCCGGCGTCGACGTCCTCGATCCGCAGGAGCAGGCGTCCGCCGCGCTGGCGCACGGAGAGCCACGCCGCGCCCGACGCGCAGACGTTGCCGAGGTGCAGCCGACCCGACGGCGTCGGCGCCAGCCGTCCGGTGATCGGCCCGGGCCGCGGCTGCAATTCCCGCAAACTCATCGCCTTACGAGCGTAATATGGTCTCGATCGTGCCGACCACCATGGATCAGGCGACGTCGCCCCGGGCCCGCATCACGCTGCCGCCGCGCATCGCGTCGGCCGGCCCGGGTCTGCGCAGCGGCGTCGTCAACTGCGCCGCCTACGAGAACGGTGTCCGCGTCGCCGACGTCGAGGTGGCCGACGTCCGCCAGGTCCTGACGACGCCCGGGCCGCTTCGTCTGGATCGGCATGTACGAGCCGGGCGAGGAGCTCCTGCGCGAGGTCCAGCGCGAGTTCGACCTGCACGATCTCGCCGTCGAGGACGCCCACAACGCCCACCAGCGGCCGAAGTTCGAGGTCTACGACGACTCGCTGTTCGTCGTGCTGCGCACCGCCCAGATGAGCGGCGCGCCGCCGCACATCCAGTTCGGCGAGACGCACGTCTTCGTCGGCAAGAACTACGTCGTGTCGGTGCGGCACGGCTCGCTGCTCTCGCACGTCGGCCTGCGCACCCGCTGCGAGGCGACGCCCGGCCTGCTGACGCAGGGCCCGGCTTCGTCCTCTACGCGCTGATGGACTTCATCGTCGATCAGTACTTCCCGATCGTCGAAGCGCTCGAGGACGAGCTCGAAGGCCTCGAGGACGAGATCTTCCGCGACAACGTCAGCCGCGACACCACCACCCGCATCTATCAGCTCAAGCGCGAGCTGCTCGCCGTCAAGCGCGCCGTCTCGCCGCTCGTCGAGGTCTGCAACCGCCTGACCCGGTTCGACGTCGACATGATCCCCGAGGACACCCGGCCCTACTTCCGCGACGTCTACGATCACGTCATCCGCATCAACGACATGATCGACAACACGCGCGAGCTGCTGACCACCGCGCTCGAGGCCAACCTGTCGCTGATCACCATCTCGCAGAACGAGGACACCAAGCGCCTCGCCGGCTGGGCCGCCATCATCACCACGCCGACCCTGATCGCCCCATCTACGGCATGAACTTCGACCACATGCCGGAGCTGAGCTGGCGCTACGGCTACCCGGCCGTGCTCTGCCTGATGGTCGCCGCCTCCTCCGGCCTCTACATCGGCTTCAAGCGATCCGGCTGGCTCTAGCAGGCCCGCCCGGCTCCGGCCGCCGAGTCGCCGCGCGGCCGGCCGCAGTCCGAGCCACCCGGCGTATAGTTGGGGAGCCGCCTGTCAGGAGAGCCCGTCCATGTCCACGTCGCGTCTGATCCGTTCGCTGGTCGTTGCCGCAGGAATCTGCGTCCTGGTGGGCGCCGGCCCGGGCGGGCTGGTGCGCGGGCAGCAGCCCGAGCCGCACCCGAGGCGACGTTCCGCGACCGACGCCAGCTTCGTCCTGACCGACGTCTTCGTGACCGCCGACGGCAAGCCGGTGACCGACCTGACCCAGGCCGACTTCGAGGTCCGCGAGGACGGTGTCGTCCAGACCATCCGCTCCTTCGAGGCGGTCCGCCACGACGGCGCAGTCCGGCCGGCTGCCGCGCCGCAATCCGTCGTCGGTCGCCGAGAGCAACGCGATGGCCGCGCGATCCGCGCCGCCGCGTGTTCGTCGTGTTCCTCGACACCTACCACGTCGATCGGGCCGGCTCGATGGTCGTCCGCAAGGCGCTGCAGACCTTCCTCAAGACGGCGCTCGGCCCGGACGATCTCGTCGCCTACATGACGCCGCACATGTCGGGCGGCGACATCAGCTTCTCGAGCTCGACCGATCCGCTGCTGCGCCTACCTCGACGCCAACCCGGTGTGGGGCGTCGCCGACGAAATGCCCGGCGCCGAATCCGACGTGATCGAGACGCGATCTCCAGAGCTGCTTCGTCGGCAACGACGCCGCCTGGGTTCCGCTCCGCTCGAGGCTGCGCGAGCAGAAGTCGATCGAGTCGCTGCGCGGCCTGGTCGCCAACCTCGACGGGCTGCGCGAGTCGCGCAAGGCGGTGATCGCCGTGACCATGGGCTGGCGCCTGTTCCGCGAGAACGAGACGCGGATGACCGACAAGGGCGACGGACGGCCGCATCGTCGGCGTCGCAGCCGGTCGGGGTCGGCCCCGACGGGCGGCTGGGCACGCCGAGATCGCTCGCGGTCGGCGGCGTCGAGCCAGGCCTGCGACAACGCGCGCCTGCAGGCCAGCTATGCCGACAGCCAGCGGCTGTTCCAGGACCTGATCGGCGAAGCGAACCGGGCCAGCACCAGCTTCTACACGCTGGATGCGATGGGGCTGCGCACCGAGGGGCGGCCGCATCACGGCGACGCCGCTCCAGGCGCGTCGCCGAGATGCGCAACCGCGAGCGCATGCCCTACTCGACGCCGCTCGACTCGATCCGCACCCTCGGCGAAGCGACCAACGGCATGGCGCTCGTCGACAGCAACGACTTCGCGGCGGCCTGCGGCGGGCCGCCGCCGACTTCAACTCCTACTACCTGCTCGGCTACACGTCGACCAACGGCAAGGCGGACGGCAAGTACCGCAAGATCAAGGTGACCGTGAAGCGGCCGGGCGTCCGGGTGCGCGCGCGCGAGGGCTACCTGGCCCGCGGCGTCGGCCGAGCGCGCCGGCGTCGAGCACGGCGGCGACGCCGGCGGCGCCAGCACGCCGAACCCGGAGGAGGCGCTCCTCGCCGCCGCGCTGGGCCGGCTGACACCGGCGCGTCCTGGCGTGCCGCTGGTCGTCTCCGCCGCGGCCGGCGCCGTGCCCGGCGGCACCGACGCGCGCGATCCGCGTCGACCGCGGAGCTCGATCCGGCGATCGCGGCGACGCCGGAATGGGCCGAGGGCGGGGAAGCGCAGGCCTTCGTCCGCAACGCTCAAGGGCGACACGGTCACGACCGCCAAGGCGACCCTGGCCGAAGGGCGCGCGCACCGTCGAGATCGAGCTGCCCGTCGTCGAGGGCATGACCGGCGACGTCAAGGTGCAGGTCCGGCTGTCCGGCACCGGGGCCGCTGGCGCGCTACACCGACACGACCAACGTCGCGCTGGACGCGATGCCGGCCGGCTGGGGCGCGCCGCGTCTGAGCCGGCGCGGGCCGTCCACCGGCATCGCCTGGGTGCCGACGGCGGATCCGCGGTTCCGGCGGCAGGAGCGCCTGCGCGTCAGCGTCGGCGTCGGCGCGTCGAGCCGGCGCGGTGACCGGCACGCTCCTCGATCGCCAGGGCAAGCCGATGAACGTGCCGGTGAAGATCGAGCAGGCGGAGCCGGCGGCGCTGGTCGCGGAGCTGGCGCTGGCGCCGCTCGCCGTCGGCGACTACGTGCTCGCCCTGGGCGGCGGCGGTGGCGCGCGCCGGCTGCTCGTGCCGCTCCGCATCGTGCCGTGAGCGGCGGGCGCCGGCCAACGCGGACGGCATCTCTGCTAGAATCGGGCTTCGCGTCCGTGGCCGCTCGTGCGGCCATCGGCGCGGCGTCGAGCACCCGCGGGCGGGCTTAGCATAGTGGTAATGTCCTGGCTTCCCAAGCCAGTCAGACGGGTTCGATTCCCGTAGCCCGCTCCATCGATCCTGTTGGCGGAAGTCGCCTCGTGGATCACCCGGGTTTGCTCGCCCTGTCGCGGAGTGCGCGCTGGAGGGTCTCGACGACGGCAGCCGGGGAGCTGGGCTTCCGGCAGACCGCGTCGAAGATGGTGCGCTCCTCCGCCGTCAACGGCGCCGACGAGAGCGTGTGGGCCACGATCGGGATGTGGGCCAACTCGGCATCAGCCTTGATCGCGCGGGCGGCTTCGACGCCGGTCATCCCCGGTAGATGGAGGTCCATCACGATCGCGGCCGGGCGATGCTGACGCGCCATCGCAATGCCGTCAGGTCCGTTCTCGGCGTAGATCACGTGAAAGCCGGCGTCCTCCAGGACGTAGGACAGCAGGAGACGGGCGTCCGGGTAGTCGTCGACGACGAGGATCGTCAGTGCGACAGGCATACCTGAGCACTATACCGACTCGGGCGGCTCGACCGGACCAGGGCTGCCGCTGCGCCGGGATCGTCTCGGTCCGTCACCTCGCCCCACCGGTGTGTTCGTCGAGGGCATCGGTGCCGAGCAGGCTGAGCCAGCTCGTTGCATCGAGATGGGCAATCCGCACGTCGGCAAAGAGGGCGCGCCGGCACAGACGGCCTTGACTGAAAACGCGACACTCCCAACCGTCGGCGTGTTCCCACCGTTCGACGTGCGCGGACCGATCGTGGAGCGAAGCGCGCCAAACGGGCTGCTGAGGGGGCGATGCGCACATTGCCGCTTCGCGCGTGCAACTTCCGTGCGCACACACGCGAACGATTTCCCGCGTAGGTCGCGTAGACGAGGGGCGGGAGCCGACGACCGCCTGCGACAACGGATGACCGTTGTAGCCACGGAGGAATTCGTGGCACTCTGGCGTCGAGGGCATTCATGAACGGCACACACGCAGGCTCGAGCATGGGCATCGGCATGGGTTTGGGTCTCTGCTTCGGCGCCGCGCTGGGGAGAGCCATGCACAACGTCGGCGCCGGGATCGCCCTGGGCGTGTCCCTCGGCACGGCATTCAGTCTGGTCTTCGCCGCCGTCCCGGACCCGGCGCTGGCCCGCAGGAAAGCGGTATCGGACAAGCCGCTGCCCCGTCCGCTGGGCCTCTGAAAGGGGCCCCGCCCTCACCCGCGAGAGGCAACGGCCCGGGCGATCAGGTCGGCCAGGAATGCCTTGGTGCCGGCGTGCCCACTGACGTCGAGGGTGATCTGGCCCAGATCCGGCTCGAGCGACATCTGGAACCGCAAGAACCGGCAGCAGTGCCGCTCGCGTTCAACAGCCTCGGCGATTCGCGCCAGGATGCCGGGCGGTGGTCGAACCGGAATCGGTACCCGGTGGACAACTCGACGCATTCGGCCGCGCGGATCACCAAGCCTGGCAACCCGGTATCCCACTGCGCCCGGCGTTCCGCCGGCGTCAACGTGCAGACGACAGGGAGCTGGTCCATGTGCCCAAGCATACGCGCGGCTGGGCGCGGCGCGCACCGTTTGACCGGACCGTCGGTGTGCCGGCGCTGACGACCGGGAGCAGCCGGCTAAACCGAATCGCGCACCTGCCGATTGCTCAGAACGGGGGCAGCATCCGTGCGCATTCTTCTCATCGACGACGACCAGCAGGTGCGTGACACGCTGGCAGCGTTCCTCCAGCGCGCGGGCCACGAAGTGCAGGCCCTCGGCGAGGCCCGCCAACTGCGCTCCACGCTGCAGGCGCGCCCGGACATCGCCTTCGTGGACGTCTACATGCCCGATGTCGACGGGTTCCAGGTGCTGGCGCAGCTTCGCGCGGCGTATCCGGGCATGCCGGTCGTCATGATTTCCGGTGCCGCGCCCAACCTCGCCACCTGCCTGCCGATGGCCACGCGGCTCGGGGCAGAGGCGGTGCTCCAGAAGCCGGTGACGATGCACGCGCTCCTGGCCGCGGTCGAGACGCTGACGACGCCCATGCGGTGATCCGCTGCCCGTTCCGTGGCACGCGACTACGACCGGCCCGCGGTCCGGTGCAAGGGCGCGTGGTCCCGGGTTCTCGCCAGGCTCTCGATGCGCTGCCTGGCCGCCTTGATGGTCTCGGGCGCAGGGTCGTCGCGCAGCGCGGACGCGATGCCGTCCAGCGTCGCGACGAGCGCCGCCGCGTCCTCGCGGGCCAAGCCGAGCGGCGACGACGACAGAACGGTGACGGCCTGCCACTTCATGGTGCGGATTCGGAGCAGGACGGCATCGGCTTCACTAGGCGCTTTCGACATGTGAGACTCCAGCCCTTGCAGTGCAAGCTCTGCGCCCGGCGTTGGCGGGCGGCCCGATCACGATTCCGATGGAGGCACATGGCGACCATCGGATCACGCCTCCGGCGGCGGGTCAGGAGTCGCCTCCAGGGTGACGAGGCCGTCGAAGCCGTCGCGCTCGATCCGTCGCTTCACCGCCCTCGCCTCCTGCTGCGCCTGGGTCATGTCTGGGCGTACGGCAGCCCAGACGGGCCGGCCATCGCGCAGGATGCGCACCTCGTAGCCGCGTGCGTGCGTCCAAATCGAGCCGTGGGCCCAGCCCGTACTGCAGCGGAGGCGCCAGAGATCCTCGACGAGCCGGGACGGGAAGCGGCCGGGCATCCGGTCAGCGCCCTGGCGGCGTCGCCGCGGCGGCCGACGCGAGGAGGCGGGCGCCGAGTGCGCCCGGAAAGCCGTGCTCGGCCAGCAGCGTCAGGGCCTGCGTCTCGGTGAGATGGCAATGGCTCTGCCAGCGCGTGACCGCGCCGGCGTCGGCGCCATCGGTGATGTCGGTCGTCAGCCAATACGTGGCGCCCGGACTCGACGAGATCAAGGGGAGGCGCCGCAGCCGGAGCAGGCGCGATCCGCTGCCGTCCCAGGCGATGCGCCGCCGGTGCGCGGCCAGGAGCCTCGCCTCGGCGCGGGCCAGCTCGATCGGGAGATCGACATACTCGGCGCCGAGCAGACGGAACGTGCCCCACTCGATCACCGCCCAGAGCGCCGGCGTCGGCACGTGACGGCCGTCGGGCGCCGCCGCCCGGACGACGACGACATCGCCATCCGCGGGCTCGATCCCATCGACGTCGGAGCGGAGGACAGGCGCGTCGGCCACGCGTGAAAAGACTAGCGCGCGGCGGTGCCGGCGTCTGTCAGTTCCCGACAGACGGCCGGTCCGGCGGGACTCGTGCACCGACGTCTCGCGCGGGAGGCGACTGCGCGAGGAGCTCTGCCAGCGCCGATCAGGCCGACTTCAGGGCGCCGCGCACCATGCCGATCAGCCGGTCCGGCGAGCATCGGCTTGATGCAGACGCCGGCGAAGAGCTGCTCGTCCTCGGCGAGCGGCGCCGTCCGCGCGGTGTAGGCGATCACCGGCACGTCGCGCAGCGCCGGATCCTCGCGAAGGCGCCGGGTCGCTTCGATGCCGTCCATGCCCGGCATGAACAGGTCCATCACCACGACGTCGGATGGTTCGCGGCGGGCCGTCTCGATGGCGTCGATGCCGTTGGCCGCCAGCAGCACCTCGAAACCCGACGTGCTGCAGGATGATCCCGAGCAGCTCGCGCGCGTCGTCGTAGTCGTCCACGACCAGTATGCGCGTCGGCCATCAGTGGATCGTTTCCGCCGGCGGCGGCGCCGCCGAGGGCGCGCGACGGTCGCGGCGAGCTCGTCGGGGCTGACCGGCTTTTGCAGGAACGTCTCGAACCCGGCCGCGCTCGTCGCCGGCGCGTAGTCTGCCGCCGACAGCGCGCTCAGCGCGGCGACCGGGATGTCCGTCGTGGCGCCCGGCCGCTCCCGGAATCGCTTGAGGAAGCCGAAGCCGTCGGTGCCCGGCATGGCGAGGTCGGCGAGCACGAGGTCCGGCGTCAGGCTCGCCGCCATGGCCATGGCTTCGTCGGCGGACGCCGCGACGTGGACGGTCGGCGCCGCGCTGTTCGAGGATGGCGCGGACGGCGATCGCCGCGTCGATCTCGTCGTCGATCACCAGCACGCTCAGGCCGTGCAGGTCGACGGTCGACGCCTCGCTCCGCCCGACGCGCCGGCGCAGCCAGCTGCCCGGCTCGGTCAGCACGGCCGGGATCGGCAGCTCGACGCGGACGATCGTTCCGCGGTCCTTCCCGGCGCTCTCGGCACTGACCGTGCCGCCGTGCAGCCGGACGAGCTGCACGGTTGGCGACGATGGTCGAGGCCGATGCCGAGCCCGCCGTAGGCCCGGACCGACGTCCGCGTCCTCCTGGCGGAACTGGTCGAAGACGTGCGGCAGGAACTCGGGTGCGATGCCGACGCCGCTGTCGCGGACGGTGATCGTCGCCTTGTTGCCGCTGCGGCCGACCGCGACTTCGATCCGGCCGTCCCGGGCGTGAACTTCGAGCGCGTTGGCGATCAGGTTCCACGCGATCTGCTGCAGCCGATCGCCGTCGCCCCAGACCAGGAGCGCCGCCGAGTCCTCGGTCCGGAAGCTCAGCGTCACGCCGCGCTCGAGGGCTTCCGTCTGTGACAGGTCGGCGACGATGCGGATGACGCTCGGCAGGTCGACCAGCGCGACTCCAGCGTGAGCCGGCCGGCAACGGCGCCGGACGCGTCGAGCAGATCCTCGACCAGCCGGCACTGCAGGGCGATGTTGCGCTCGAGCGTGTCGAAGCCCTGGCGCTGCCGCTCGGCCGGCACGTCCGGCTGGCGCAGCTGCCACAACCAGCCCTGCATCACGTTGAGCGGAGTGCGCAGCTCGTGCGAGACCGTCGCCAGAAACTGATCCTTGACCAGGTCGGCCGTAGTCGCCGCCGCGATGCGGCTTCGGCGTCGCGGCGAGCCTGCTGCTCGCTGCCGAGGTGGCGCTGCAGTTCGGTCCACAGCTGGACGTTGGTGAGGGCGAGCGAGGCGGCCCGGGCCAGCGTCTCGAGAACCTGCCGCTCGACGTCGTTCGCAGCGTGCTGGTCGGCCCAGTAGGCGCCGATGGCGGCGACCGGGTCTTCGACTCGGACCGGCACCATCAGCAGGCTCTGCACGAACGTCGGCCGGTAGGCGTCGTGCGGGATGCGCGGATCCTGGTAGATGTCGGTGATCGCGACCGCTGCCCCGTGCGTCATCACCCAGCCGGAGATGCAGGCCGACATCGGGAAGCGGCGGCCCTTCCAGAGCGGCGCGATCGCATCCTCGTCGGCGTAGTAGCAGTCCGCGCCGTCCTTCAGGACGAAGGTGACCCCGTCCGCGCCGGTCAGCCGGCGCGCCACCTGCCGGACGATCTCGGTGACCCGCGGCAGTTCGCGCGCGAACGACAGGTCGGACACCGCGTTCAGCAGGGCATCGGTGACATCGGCCACGTCCGATCATAGTGCGGCCACGCGCCGAGGCCCAAACGCCTCGTCCGGACGGGCCGTTGTCCTCGCCAGCGGTCACGCAGCGCGGCCATGGCCGCCTCGTCCCATCGTGGTCCCACGACTGCCGGGTCGGCCCCGATGGCGCGCGTATCATCCCTTCGACGATGAGCCCCCGCGTCGTCCGCGTCCGCGAGAACCGAGGTGCGCCGAGAGGACCGACGATGGCCAGCCCGCCGGCCCGTTTCATGATCACGCAGCGCGTCGCCTGGCGCGACCCGCATACCGCCAAGGGCGCGCTCCGCTGGCGATGGGGCACCGTCGCCGCGGTCGCCCTGTCGAAGATGGACGATGGCCGGCTCGCCTACGAATACCTGATTGCCGGCGGCGACGGGGCGATGTATCTCCGCTGGGACCACCAGCTGATGCGTCCCTCCGACGGCGAAGTCGACCCGTTCCGCGAGAGCCGCGTCCTTGCCGTCGGCCAGCGCCGTTCGCCCGAGCCGGACGGTGGCGACGGCGACCGCCGGAGCCGACCGACTAGCGGCGACTCAGCGGCCCGGTTCACTCGGTGCCGGCGGTCGACGAGCCGACGACAGGGTCGGGCAGGGGCAGCTCGTCGCCGCTGACCTCGGGGTTGGCGCGCGCCGCGGTCAGCCGGGCATCGATCTGCGAGGGGCTCAGGCCGGCGGCCTCGAGCCGCTCCCGCGCTTCGGCCTCGGTGAAGAGGTCGGTCGCGTCGGGGGTGTCCTTGCCGGGCGCATTGCCGGCCGCGAAGGTGAACCATTCGCCGGTGGGACGCTGGATGCGTCCGCAATGGCGGCGTGGTGGTGCCCGGTCCTGCTGGAGTCGGCATCGTATCGGTCACGCTGGGTGCATCCGGCGTCAGAGGATCGACGGCTGGGCTCTGCTTGGGGATCATTCCAGCGCGGGATTGCAACAATCCTGCCCGAGCGCCGTGCGCCTCAGTCCGTCGACACCCTGAGGCCTTCGAGGTCCCATCGATCGCCGCCGAGCGGGCGGAGCGTGCAGGCGATGCGGATTTCGACGAGGCGTCCGGCGGTGTTGGCCGTATCCGCGTGCGATCGGACGTAGACACGGCCGTCGGCGTAGCGGCGGACCGTCCGCCTCCGGATCGGCGCGAAGGTCACCGGGCTCGAGGCCTTGAGCTGGGCGCGGACGAAGCCCTGACAGGCGCCGTATGCGGCTTCGGCATCGACGAGGGCCAGGTCCACCGCGGGGCGCACGTAGCCGGCTCCGGTCGCGACGACCAGCCCGACGCCCGCCAGGCCGAGCCCGAGTCCGACGACGACGAGCCAGGCCATGGTCTTCCAGGCGGCGGGCCGGACGGCGGTGCGGGCGGAGACGGGCATGCCAGCGTATTACGCGGCAGCCGGTTCGAGGTTATCGCCGCGCCGACCGTGATCGACCGCGGCAGCGATCCGTCGGCGCCCGACGCGAAGGCGCCGGGTTACGCGCTGCAGCAGCTCGCCGTGACCGGAATGGTGACCGCGATCGGGTCCGGCCCCAGGAACAGGAAGGCCTCGCGGAGCGGCCCGGTCGACAGCGTCTCCCAGTCGCGCGCCGGGATCACCGTCATGGCGCCGCGCCGGTAGACATTGCCGAAGTCATCCGTCACCTCCGCCATCGGCCCTTTGTAGAGGGCCCGATGGGGCGCGCCCATCGACGCGGCCGCCGGCGCGTGCGCCTCGAGGCGGATCTCGCGCAGCGGCACGCCGGCCTGGGTGAACGGCGCCTTGGTCGAGAGTGTCGTGATCCGGACGTCCACGAAGCCGGCACCGGCCAACTCGGCGACGACGTCGGCGGCGGCCGGGACGAACGCCACGCCGGCGGCGGGGCCCGGGAGCCGCGGCGACGGCGTCATCGCGCGATCGCCGGCGAGACCGTGGATGTGGAGCGAGGCTCCCGGTCGCAGCGCGCGGCGGACCTCGGCGAAGAGCGTCTCCCGGTGCGGGCGATCCGGCGCCGCGTTGATCGATCCCTGGAGATGCACCTCGTCGAGGCTGGCATCGTCGGCGGGGAGCCGCGACGGCAGATCGTCCGTGAGCCGGTGCGTCCACGCGGCTGGAACCGGGGCCTGGGCCGGGACCGTCGTCGGCCGGCGGCGGGGTCGCTGCCGTCACGCCGGCCGGCGCCGACCCCTGCTCGCGCAGGGTGCGCAGCGTGGCCGCGGTCCGCATCGTGTCGCCGGGGCCCGCGACGTCCTCGTGGAAGACATAGACCTCCCACAGCGCCTTGTCCGGATCCGTGACCCAGAACTTGGTCTGCTTGGCGTAGCAGCACTCCACGCCGTCCTCGCGCTCGGTGCGGAGACCGGCCAGCTCGAGGCGGCGCTGGATGGCGACCAGTTCCTCGGCGTTGCGGACGCGCAGGCCGGCGTGGTTCAGGTGCCCGTTGGCGGCCGGGCGTCCCGGAATCAACGAGAGCACGAGCGGCGGCTCGGCCAGGTCGAACTTGGCGTAGTTGTCCTTGACCTTGGCCGGCTCGACGCCGAGCAGCACCCGGTAGAAGGCCACCGACGCGGCGATGTCGGAGACGTTCAGCGAGGCGTGGAACTTCACCAGTGCGGCGTCAATCGCGGTCGCCATGCATCCTCCCGGGCGCGAAACCCATCTGCGTCATTATGCATACGTCGGCCGCTGCGGCAATCGCGACGCCGCCGCGGGCGCCGCGGGACGAATCGGTCGGTGCCCGGCGCCCGGGCCAGCGGCCGTCAGCTGCGGATGTAGCCGATCACCTCGTCGCGCTTGACCTGCATCTCCGCCTCGGTCGTCGCCTCGAGATTCAGGCGGATCAGCGGCTCGGTGTTCGAGGCGCGGACGTTGAAGTGCCAGGTCGGGTACTCGACCGACACGCCGTCCATCATGTAGACGTGGCCGTCGGCGTACTTCGCCGCCAGGCCGTCGATCTTGGCCTTGCACAGCGACATGTCGGCCACGCGCGTGTTGATCTCGCCGGAGATGAAGTACTTCTGGCGGAGCGGTTCGAGGAGCTGGGCCAGCGTCTGGTTCTTGCGCGACATCAGCTCGAGGATCAGCAGCGCCGGGATGAAGCCGTTGTCGCAGTAGAAGTAGTCGCGGAAGTAGTAGTGCCCGGTGACCTCGCCGCCGAAGACCGAGTTGGTCTCGCGCATGCGGCCCTTGAAGAACGCGTGGCCGACGCGGTTCATGTGGGCCGAGCCGTTGTAGCGGGCGACGGTGTCCTTGACCGCGTAGCTGGCGCGGACGTCGTAGACGATCGCCTGGCCGGCCTCGCGAATGAGGAAGGCCTCGGCCAGCAGCGCGGTGATGAAGTCGCCGGCGATGAACTCGCCGTTGCCGTCGATGAAGAAGACGCGGTCGGCGTCGCCGTCCCAGGCGATGCCGATGTCCGCCTTCTCGGCCAGCACCCGCTCGGTGATCGCCTTGCGGTTCTCCTCGATCAGCGGGTTGGCTTCGTAGAACGGGAAGGTGCCGTCCGGCTGGAAGGCGAGCCGCGTGGTCTTGCACGGCAGCTTGTCGAACAGCCGCGGCGCGACCAGGCCGCCCATGCCGCTGGCGGCATCGAGGACGACGTTGAACGGCTTGATGAGCGAGGGATCGATGAAGCTCATCACCTTGGTCGACGTAGTCGTCGAGGACGGTGGCCTGGGTCAGCGATCCCTGGCGCGGCGCCGCCGGCGGCGTCGTCTTGGCCACGACCATGTCGCGGATCTCGCCGATGCCCTCGTCGCCGGAGAGCGGCGCGGCGCCCTTCCGCACCATCTTGATGCCGTTGTACTGCTTGGGATTGTGCGAGGCGGTGATCTGCACGCCGCCGTCGAGGCCGTCGCGGACGACGGCGAAGTAGATCATGTCGGTCGCCTGCATGCCGTAGTCGACGACGTCGCAGCCCTGGCCGCGCGCGCCGGCGACGAAGGCGTCCATGATCGCCGGCGACGACACCCGCATGTCGCGCGAGACGCCGATGCGCTTCGCCTTCAGGTAGGTGACGTAGGCGCCGCCGATCTCGTGCGCGACCATCTCGTGGATCTCGCCGGGGTAGAGACCGCGGATGTCGTAGGCCTTGAAGATGCTGGGAATGATTTCAGACATGTCTGTTGGGGAAAGGGCGGTCGCGGCGCGACTCACGCCATGGTGAAGTCGGTGAGGACGGACTTGTCGCCGAGGATGGTGCCGGGCGCGACCCGGGCGTTGCGGCCGACGTGGACGTTGCGGCCGACGATCGCGCGATCGACCAGCGCCTCACGGCCGATCCACGATCCGCTCCAGACGATCGAGCTGCGGACGACGGCCGCCTCCTCGATGTGGCATTCCTTGCCGATGACCGAGTAGGGCTCGACGCGCGCGCCGGCGCGCACGACGGTGCCCTCGTCGATGAAGCACGGGCCCTGGACGACGGCGCCATCCTCGATCTTGGCGCCTTCGGCGATGACCGCGTCCTTGGCGCCGCTGAACGGCGCCGCCGAGAACGCGCCGCTCATGATGTCGTGGTGGACCTGGGTGTACTTCTCCGGCGTACCGATGTCGATCCAGTAGCCGTCGTAGACGTAGGCGACGAACGTCTCGCCGCGCTCGACCAGCGACGGGAAGTAGCTGCGCTCGATCGAGTAGGGCGTGTCCTTGGGGATGCGATCGAAGGTCTCCGGCTCGAGGATGTAGATGCCGGCGTTGATGTTGTGGGTGGTGATTTCGTCCGGCTTCGGCTTCTCGAGGAAGCGCTGGACGGCGCCGTCCGGCGCGGTCTCGACCAGGCCGTAGGCGGTCGGGTTCTCGACCGGCGTGAGGACGATGGTCGCCTTGGCCTGGCGCGAACGATGGAGCGCCAGGACGGCGTTGAGGTCGATCTGCGTCAGCACGTCGCCGTTGAAGACGATGACCGGTCCGTCCAGGTGCGGCTCGGCGAACTTGATCGCGCCGCCGGTGCCGAGCGGCTGCGGCTCGACCAGGTAGCGGATCGGCAGGCCGACGCTGCGGCCGTCGCCGAAGACGTCCTCGATGCGGCGCGGCTGGTAGTTGAGGCTGAGGATGACCTCGTTCAGCCCGGGGACCTGCTTGAGCAGGTCGATCTGGTAGTGCAGAAACGGGCGGTTGAAGATCGGGACGATGGGCTTCGGCGTGTGCAGGGTCAGCGGCCTGAGCCGTGTGCCTTTGCCGCCGGCGAGGAGGATGGCCTTCATGGCAACCCGGGATCATACCCGATCGGCTACAATCCCCTCGTCCCTGGCGTCGGTCGCCCGGGCGGTCATGCTCGGCCATGAACCTGCCGAACTCCCTCACCCTGGCGCGCATCGTCCTTGTCCCACTGCTCGTCGTGGTGCTGCTCACCTCGTTCCAGGGACATCTGGTCCTCGGTCTGCCCAAGGGCATGGCCGCGGCCCTGATCTTCGGCGTGGCCTCGCTGACCGACTTCTTCGACGGCTATCTGGCCCGGCGCCGCAAGCAGATCACGGTGCTCGGCCAGCTGCTCGATCCGATCGCCGACAAGCTGCTGACGACCGCGGCCTTCGTCTCGCTGGTCCAGCTCGACATGGTCCCGGCGTGGATCGTCGCGGTCATCATCGGGCGGGAGCTGGCGGTGACCGGCCTGCGCGGGGTTGCCCACACGCGCGGCCTGGTCATGCCGGCGTCGGGCCTGGGCAAGCTGAAGATGGTGGCCCAGGTGGTCGCCATCCTGGCCCTGATGCTGGCCTCGGACCTGACCGGAGAGCCCGGCCGGTGGCTGCGCCTGCTCGGCCAGGCGGCGGTCTGGGTGGTGGTCGGCCTGGCGCTGTGGTCGGCGGTCGAGTACTACCAGACCTTCGCGGCGGTGGTCTCCGGGCGCACCGTCCCGCCCAGCGAGGCGCCTGCCGATGCGGACCCCGGTGTCGGGCCGCTCGGCCGGCCGGCTACGACTTCGGCGGCGCTGGCGGTGTCGAAGTCGGTGTCGGGAGCGGTGTCGACGGCGGTGTCGGCAGCGGTGCCGGGGGTGGCGTCGGGGGTGCCGTCGCCGCCGCGGTCTTGAGCTCGTCGAGCCGCTTCTTCGCCTTCTCGATGAACTCGCTCTTCTCGAACTCCTGCGGGATCTTCTCGAGCAGCGGGACGGCCTCGGCGGCCCGGTTCAACTGCGACAGCGCTTCGGCCAGGTAGTAGTAGGCCGCATCGCGGTCGGTGAACTGCGGGTCGGACTTGAGCAGGGCCTGAAGCCGCGCGACCGCGCCCGGATACCACTTCAGGCGGTAGTAGGTGAGCCCGACCAGGTATTCGGTGCGTCCGAGGCGGTCCCGGGCTTCGCGCTGCCTGGCCCGGGCTTCGGTCAGCAGGCTGCTGTTCGGATACTTCTCGAACAGGATGTCGAATTCCTTCAACGCCTCGTTCGTCTCGGTCTGGTCCCGCCCGGCCTTGGGCATCTGCGAGAAGTGGCTCATCGCCAGCTTGTATTGGGCGTAGTCGGCTCGCGGGCTGGTCGGAAAGAACGAAAGAAACTCCCGGTATTCGTTGATCGCGAGCACCTGCGACGCCGGTGAACCGTCGCCCAGGTAGGCGTCGGCGAGCCCGAGCTTGGCGTCGGCGCGATGCTGGCTCTGCGGGTAGGTGTCGATCAGCGTCTGGAAGAACTCGCGAGCGGTGAACCAGCGCCCCTCCTTCAAGGCGACGTTGCCCCGCTCGAACAGGAACTGGTCGGGCTGGCTGGTCCCCGGCGGGATCTTGGTGCCGCGTTCGGCGCAGCCGGCGGCGGCGAGCAGGACGGCGAACGCCGGGACGGCCAGGAACCGGGGCCGGGTGACGGCGCGGACGACGGACAGGAGCACGAGCATCATCGGGCAGTGTGGGGACGGCGGGGGGGGCCGAGCGACGGCTTCAGCCAGGTGTATTCGGCAGCGAGGCCTTCGGCGAGCGGGGTCTGCGGCTCGAAACCCAGGTCGGCGCGGGCCATGGACGTGTCGGCGAAGGTGTCGCGCATGTCTCCGGGCTGCGGACCCTGGCGATCGAGCGTCAGCGGCCGTCCGACCACCTGCTCGACCAGCCGCAGAACCTCGTTGACCGAGACCCTGGACCCGCCGCCGATGTTATAGACGCGCCCGGGGACGCCCTGGACTGCCCCCTTCAGGGCCGCCTCGGCGACGTCGCTCACGAAGGTGAAGTCGCGGGTCTGCTCGCCGTCGCCGTAGACGGGGATCGGATCGCCGTGGTGGGCGGCGGTCAGGAAGCGGTGGAAGCCCATGTCGGGCCGCTGCCGGGGGCCGTAGACCGTGAACAGGCGCAGGGCGACGACCGGAACGCCGTGGTTGGCGTGGTAGAGCAGGCCGAGCTGCTCGCCGGCCAGCTTGGTCACGCCGTAGGGCGACAGCGGCTGCAGCCGGGTGTCCTCCCGCATCGGAATCGGCGCCAGGTCACCGTAGACCGACGAGGTCGACGCGTAGAGGAAGCGCTCGATCTTCCGGTGCGCCACCGCTTCCAGCAGCCGCTGGGTGACCTCGATGTTGTTCAGCGTGTAGTGACGGAAGTCGCTGCCCCAGCTGCGGCGGACGCCGGCCTGGGCGGCGAAGTGGAAGATGTGCGTCACGCCGTGCAGGAGCGTGTCGAGATCGACCGTCTCGAGCGGCGCCTCGGTGAAGGTGAAGCCCGGCCGGCCCGTCAGCGTCGCCAGGTTCGCTTCCTTCAGCGGCCGCGGATAGTAGTCGGTGAAGGCGTCGACGCCGTGGACGGTGGCGCCGCGATCGAGCAGGAGGTTCGAGACGTGGGAGGCGATGAACCCGGCGGCGCCGGTGACGAGTGCGTGCATGGCTCTCACGATTGGATGATGTCACCCGCGCGCGGCGGGACTGGGGCGATCGACCGTCAGGACGTCGCGGAGGAACGCCGGCAGCCGGCGCGGTCGACCGTCCCGACCGATGGCCGCGTGTTCCGTGCGTCCGCGCGCCGCTACGGTGCCGTCGGGCCGTTCGACGGCGTAGCTGAACGCCACGCGGATGGGCGACAGCAGGCGCCCCCGCGTGACGACGACCAGCTCGTCATCATACAAGCAGGGGGCCGCGTAGCGACAGGAGGCCTCGATCACCGGCAGGGTCAGCCCCTCGGCCTCGAGCTGCCGATAGGTGCTGCCCAGCGTCCGCAGCAGGTCGGTGCGCCCGATTTCGAACCACACGAAGTAGTTGGCGTAATAGACGACGCCCATCTGATCCGTCTCGGCGTAGCGGACGCGGACCGGCGAGCGGGACAGCGGCTCGGCCGCCTCGGCGCCGGCGCTCATGGGCGGGACCCTGCCGCGGCGCGTAGGCCGCGGAGGGCGGCCGCCGGATCGGGGGTGCCGAAAATCGACGCCCCCGAGACGAACGTGTCCGCCCCGGCGGCCACCAGGCGGGCGATGTTGCCGGCGTCGACGCCGCCGTCCACCTGCAGGCGGGCGGGACTGCCGGTCCGGGTGAGCAGGGCGCGCACGGCGGCGATCTTCGCCTCGCTTCGCGGGATGAACGACTGCCAGCTGAAGCCCGGGTTGACCGACATCACCAGCACCAGGTCGACATCGCCGACGATCTCCTCGATCGCCGAAACCGGGGTCGCCGGGTTCAGCGCCACGCCGACGGTCTTGCCGAGGGCGCGGATCGCCTGCAGCGTGCGGTGCAGGTGGCGGGTCGCTTCGACATGGACCGTCAGGCCGGAGGCGCCGGCCTTGGCGAACGTCTCGAGGTAGCGTTCCGGCGCGTCCACCATCAGGTGGACGTCCAACGGCAGCGTCGTCGCCCGGCCGAGCGCCTGCACGATCCAGGGGCCCAGGGTGATGTTGGGTACGAACTGGCCGTCCATCACGTCCAGGTGCAGCGCGTCGGCGCCGGCGCCCTGGACGAGCGTGGCGGCCGCCCCGATCGCCAGCGCGTCGGCGGCGATGATCGACGGGGCGATGTGGACCGGGTTCATCGGCTGACCTCGAGCGAGATGGCGTCGCCGGGGGCGACCTGGAAGCCGGCGCGCGGACTCTGACGCAGCACGATGTTCGGGGCGATGCCGGGATACGGGTAGGTGCCGACCACACTGGCGCGGAAGCCCCAGCCGCGCAGGACGTCGGCGGCGCGCGAGCCGTCCAGGCCGATGACGTCCGGCATCACGTAGGTCGCCCCTCGCTCGCTGCGGTTGACCAGCAGCACCACGTCGGCGGCCTTCACCTTCGCCGGCGGCCATTGCCCGACGACGGTGTCGGCGGGGTAGTCGGTCGATCGCATCTCGACGGTCCGGGTGAGGTTCAGGCCGTCGCTCTGCAGCCGCATCACCGCGACGCGCTCGGACGAGCCGATCAGATCGGGGACGGCCGGGGCGCGCGAGCCCGCGCTCAGCCACACCCGGATGGCCCGCGGCCGGCGGGTGACGCTGCCGCGCGCGCGGCTCCTGCGCCACGATGCGCCCTTCCGCCACCTTCGGGTCGGGCCGGCGATCCTCGGCGACGCGCAGCGTCAGGCCGAGCGGCACCAGCGCCTGCGAGGCGCCGTTGACGGCGTTGCCACCGAGGTCCGGAACGACGACGTCGCGCGCGCGGATGGCGATGCGCGCCGCTGCCGCGAAGAACACGAAAAAGGTCACGACGAGCGCGCCGGCGAGTACCAGCATCCGCCCGACGCCCCACACGCGAGTTCCCAGCGCCATCCTTAACTGCAGATTCTATTACACGTTAGCCGCCGCACACGAAGCGCGCACGTCTCATGTTGCACTCTGGATCACGCTCTGGCGGGCAGCTCAAGTTCTGAGACAGCAGACCCGATTTAGGTAGCACGGTCCGACTCGTCCATCCCCCGACGGCCGAACTCCGTCGAGACGGACACCCGCGCCGCGTCCATGCATGTCCTGAAACCCTCCGGGTTCGGCGAACGCGGCTCCGACGATCCAGGCCTCGTCGTCGATCGGTCCGATCGCTTCCAGGCGCTCATCCAGTCGCCGCTCCGGGCCTCGCTGCTGCGCCATCTGCACCAGCGGCCCGACGCGCGCTACTCGCTGGACTCGCTGGCGCAGCACTTCGCGCGGCTGCCGCAGGACGTCCAGAACTGCCTGGACGACCTCGTCGAAGCCGGCCTCGTCCGCGCCGCCGACGGCTGGTTCGAGGCCGAGGGCGGCGGCGGCTGGGGACCGCTCATCGACGCCCTGCTGAAGCGGCCGGTGCGCACCAGCGTCGAAGAGACCTCGCCGGCGGCGCAGCACTTCCGCGACCTGATGGGGCGCGACGAGAAGATGCTGGTCGTCTTCGAATCGATCCGGGCCGCCGCCAAGTCCGAGATCGCCGTGCTGATCCTCGGGCCGACCGGGTCGGGCAAGGAAGTCGCGGCGCGCATGATCCACGAGCTCGGGCCACGGCGCGGGCGCGACATGCAGGCGCTCAACTGCGCCGCGCTGCCGGACACGCTGTTCGAGTCGGAGATGTTCGGCTACGAGAAGGGCGCCTTCACCGGCGCGGTCGGCACCAAGCCGGGGCGCGTCGAGCTGGCGCAACCGCGGCACGCTGTTCCTCGACGAGATCGCCGACATGTCGGCGATGGGGCAGGCCAAGCTGCTGCGCGTGCTGCAGGAGCGGCGCTACGAGCGCCTCGGCGGCTCGAAATCGATCGAGGCCGATTTCCGGCTGATCTGCGCGACCAATCGACCGCTCGAACATCTCGTGCGGGAGAACCGGTTCCGCGAAGATCTCTACTACCGCGTCAACGCCTTCCTGATCCGCCTGCCGTCGCTGCGCGAGCGGGCCAGCGACATCCCGCTCCTCGCCGAGCGGTTCCTGCGGCACTACTGCACGTCGCACAGCCTGGCGCCGGACGACAAGACGCTGTCCGCGGACGCCGTCGATCGCCTGGTGCGCCACGACTGGCCGGGCAACATCCGCGAGCTCGAGAACACGATCGCGCGTGCCGCGCTGTCGGCCCCGGGCCGGCAGGTCAACGCCGTCGACGTCCAGTTCTCCGCCGTCGGCCGCCTGGCGGATGCCAGCGGCGAGCCGTCGCCGCTCGTGAGCCTGGCGTCCGCCGAGAAGGCGCACATCGCGCGCGTCCTCGAGGGCACCGGCTGGAACAAGAAGGCGGCGGCCACGGTCCTCGAGATCGGCCGCGCCACGCTCTACCGCAAGATCGCCGAGTACGGTCTCGAACGAAGCCGCCCCGAGCGCCGCGATGGGTAACGACGGCGCCGCCTGGGCGGCGCTGCCGACGCGACTGCGATGGCTGACCGGCGCGGCCGTCGTGGCGGCGGCGGTGCGCCTGGCGTTCGGCACCACGCCGGCGGCGTCGATCCCGACGATGGCGTGGTTCTTCGGCCTGCTGCTGGTCTCGTCGATCAGCGCCACGTTCAAGGTCCGGCTGCCGCTGAGCGGCGGCGGCTCGACGATGAGCCTGTCCTACGCGGTCGACTTCGCGGCGCTGCTGCTGGTCGGCCCCGATCTCGCCTGCGTGGCCGCGGCCCTCAGCACGTGGAGCCAGACGACGTTCCGGGTGCGGCGCCGCAACGCGCCGCACCAGGTGCTGTTCAGCATGGCCGCCGTGGTGCTCGCGACCGCCGCCGCCGGCCAGGCCTACGTCGGCCTCGGCGGCGCCCTCGACGCGCCGCCGCTGACCTACGCCCTCGCCGTCGCCGGCGCGGCGGGCGTCCTACTTCGTGGTCACGACGTCGCTCGTGGCGTTCGCCGTGGCCTGGTCGCGCGGCGCCTCGCCGCTCTCGGTGTGGCACGCGGACTTCCTGTGGACCGCGCCCGGCTACGTCGTCGGCGCCGCGGCCGCGGCCGCCTTCGTGTCGGCCCTCGGCCACGTCAGCGCGATCGTGCTGCTGATGGCGGTGGCGGTGCCGGCGCTGCTGACCTATCGCAGCTACCACGTCTACTTCGAGCGGCTGGCCGACGAGCAGCGGCAGGTGCGCGAGGTGTCCGACCTGCACCTGGCGACCGTCGAGGCGCTGGCCGCCGCCATCGACGCCAAGGACAACGCCTTCACCCAGCACGTGCGCCGCGTCGAGCGGCTGGCCGGCCGGCTCGCCCAGGCGCTCGGGCATGAGCGAGAGCGACATCCGCGGCGTCAAGACGGCGGCGCTGCTGCACGACATCGGCAAGCTGGCCGTGCCGGAGTACATCCTCTCGAAGCCGGGACCGCTCACCGCCGAGGAGTTCGCCCGCGTCCAGGCGCACCCGCGCGTCGGCGCCGAAATCATCTCGAACGTGCCGTTCCCGTATCCGGTCGTGCCGCTGGTCCGCTCGCACCACGAGCGCTGGGACGGCTCGGGCTATCCGGACGGACTGTCCGGCGAAGACATCCCGCTCGGCGCGCGCATCATCAGCGTCGTCGACTACTACGACGCGCTGACCTGCGATCGACCGTACCGCCGCGCCGTGCCCGAGGCCGTGGCGATGGCGACGCTGCAGGACGAGGCCGGCCGGGCCCTCGATCCGCGCGTCGTCGGGGCCTTCGTGGCGATGATGCCGACGCTGATCGCCGAGGGCGTGCCGGAGGCGACGCCGCGCGCCGTCGGGCCCGGCACCGGCGCGACGGCGATGGGCTCGGCCAACCGCTCGCTGCCGCCGCCGCGGGCCGGTGAGCCGCGCCACGTCTTCGACGACATCGCCCGCGCGCACCGCGAGCTCTACGTGCTCTACGAGATCGCGCAGTCGATGGGCCGCAGCCTCGGCGTCGCCGACACCTTCACCCTGGTCGCCTCACGCCTCGGCGCCCTGGTGCCGTACTCGGCCTGCGCGCTGTTCCTCAAGGTCGAGGGCGCCGGGCTCGGTCCGCTGCGCCGAGGCGAGCGGCGTCGATGCCGGGATGCTGCGCGAGCTGATGCTGCCGCTCGGCGCCGGCAACGTCGGCTGGGCCGTCCGCGAGCGCCAGGCGCTGCTCAACGGCGAAGCCGGGCTCGATTTCGTCATCGCGGAGATCGCCGGCGAGACGCGCCTGCGCGCCGCGCTGGTGACGCCGCTGGTGTTCAACGACGAGTGCATCGGCGCGCTGGCCGTCTACCACGTCGAGATGGACGCCTTCAAACCCGAGCACCAGCGCTTCCTCGAGCGCGTCGGCGAGCAGGCGGCGGCGGTCATCTACCACTCGATGCTGTTCGAGCGCACGCGGGAAGATTCGCTGTCGGACGTCGTCACCGGCCTGCCCAACGCGCGCTTCCTCAAGATGCACGCGACGACGGAGATCGCCCGGGCCCGCCGCGGCAACGCGTCGCTGTCGCTGATCGTGTTCGACCTCGACGAGTTCAAGGGCATCAACGACCAGTACGGCCACCCGACCGGCGACGCCGCCCTGAAGAGCGTCGCCCAGCTCCTCGCCGGCGCGCTGCGGCCCTACGACGTCTGCGCCCGCTACGCCGGCGACGAGTTCGTCATCGTGCTCGCCGACTGCGACATGGCCGAGGCCGAGGCCAAGCGCCGTGAGCTGCAGCTGGCCGCCGATCGCGGGCCGGTCGATCTCGGCGTGGCCCGCGTGCCGTTGCGCCTGAGCGCCGGCGTCGCGACGTTCCCGACCGACGGCGAGGACTACCAGAGCCTGCTCGCCCGCGCCGACCACCGCATGTACCAGGACAAGGCCGGCCGCCGCGATCGCCGGCCGCGCAGCGAGCTGTCCTCGTCACGATCGATCGGCCGCTCGCCGCTGCCCGCCTCGTCGGCCGCGCCCGCGGCCGTCCCGGCGTCCGTCCCGGGCCGCGACGTCGCGTAAGGGCGCGCGGTCTCCCGCCTCCAGCGTTTCAAGCAACCAAGGAACCAAGCAACCAAGGAACCAAGGAATCGCCAACGCCCAATGCCGAAGGGCGACAGGCCATGGTCCCTTGGTCCTTGGTCCCTTGGCATTGGTCCTTGGTACCCTTAGTCCTCCCGCTTTCAACCTCGTAAGCTCGCGTCTCACTCCGGGACATGCGTTTCAATTCGGGAGGATGGCGAGGATCGCGAGCAAACACCGCCGTTTGTCGCCGGCCGCGCTGACGTGAGACGCAGATGCTGTTCGTTCCTGGATCATGGGCAGCCTCGTGCAGCCTCGATCGCGAGGCGCCAACCCGCTAGCGCAGCAACGAGTTGAGCGCCGTCGACGGCAACGGCCGGGGTGGCACGTGCCGTGCTCTAGGGGAGGGGCATGAGGTCTCCCCTGCGCTCAGTCGTCATGGTGTGGTTGCTCGCCGGTGTCGTCACCGCGAACGTCGCGGCGGCGGAACCGGGACGCGGCGATGGGCGCCGCGTCGGTGCGCAGCCCCTGTCTTCACAAGCTCGATCGGGGCCTGCAGCGCGCCATCGAAGACGGCTCGAACAAGGGGAGCGGCCGGCGTCGCGTCATCATCCGCACCCGCGCCGGCGTCAACCTGCGCGGCCGCGAGGCCTTCGACAAGCTCGCCGAGAAGACCAAGGACGGCGGCGGCTTCGCGCTGTCGCTGGTCGGCGGCGTGCTCGCCGAGGTGAAGGACAAGGACCTCGAGCAGCTCGCCGCGATGCCGGACGTCGACGGCATCTCCGTCGACGCGCCGGTGCAGGCGCACCAGTCGGCGACCGACCCGTGCTCGACCGTGGGCGACCGGCTACGGCACCGCCTGCGGCGACGGCGCCTCGCAGCACTGCGATCATGCGCGGCGCGATGGGCTACCGCAGCACCAACTGGGACGCCTGGGACGTCGGCGTCGCGGTCATCGACTCCGGCGTGGCGCCGAGCGACGACCTCCGGCATCACCGCGTCCTACGACTTCCGCACCGGCATCGCGCCTGCCGGCGCTACCCGGCCGACGGCTACGGCCACGGCACGCACATCGCCGGGCTGATCGCCTCGTCGGGCAAGCACTCGAAGGGCTACTACCAGGGCGTCGCGCCCGGCGCGCGCATCATCTCGCTGCGCGTCCTCGACAGCAACGGCGGCGGCTACACCAGCCACGTCATCAAGGCGGTCGAGTTCGCGGTGGCCAACCGCAACAGCCTCGGCATCCACATCATCAACCTGTCGCTCGGCCATCCGATCTACGAGCCGGCGGCCAACGACCCGCTGGTGCTGGCGGTCGAATCGGCGGTGCGGGCCGGCATCGTGGTCGTCGTCTCGGCCGGCAACAACGGCCAGGACGCCAACGGCGCAGGTCGGCTACGCCGGCATCTCGTCGCCGGGCAACGCGCCGTCGGCCATCACGGTCGGCACGGTCGATCACAAGAACACGGCCCGCGCCGACGACGACAGCGTGGCGCCGTACAGCTCGCGTGGGCCGACCTGGTTCGACGGGTTCGCCAAGCCCGACATCCTCGCGCCCGGCCACCGGCTCGTCGCCCCGGTGCCGTCGAGTGCCAAGCTCTATCGGGAGCTGCCGTCGTCGCGGGTGACGGCGCCCGGCTACGGATCGATGCCGCACCTGCGCCTCTCCGGCACCAGCATGTCGACCGCGGTGGTCTCGGGTGTCGATCGCCTCGATGCTCGACGTGCAGCAGCTCGACGTTCGGCAAGAAGGTGTCGCCGAACGCCATCAAGGCGATGCTGCAGGCGACGGCGCTGCCGCTGCCGAGTGTCGACCGGCTGTCGCAGGGCACCGGCCGCATCAACCTGCTCGGCTCGCTCCGCGTGGCGCGTCGCGCCAACCCGTGGACGCCGGTCGGCGGCATGTGGCTGACGGGGTATCTCGAGAACACGACGGCGATCGAAGGCACGCCGATCACGTGGGCCAGCCACGTCGTGTGGGGCGACCACGTCGTCTGGGGCGATGGCCTGGTCTTCAACCAGGCGCTGTGGGCCAACCACGTCGTCTGGGGCGACAGCGCCGCGCCGTGGCTCGGCAACATGACGATCGACCCGAACCACGTCGTGTGGGGCGACACCGCGGTGTGGGTCAACCACGTCGTCTGGGGCGATTCGCTGCTCGGCATCCTCGAACGGCAACCACGTCGTGTGGGGCGACCACGTCGTGTGGGGCGACTCGCTCTTCAACGCAGACCAACACCATCTTCAAGGAGATCGCGCCGGTCGACAAGGTCAAGGACAAGACCAAGGACTTCGCTCGGCGGGCTGAGCCTCGACGGGCTCGGGCTCGACCTCGCGGCTCTGACGCGTCCGCGGGCGCGAGGTCAGACGCGGCGGAACGCTGCCGCGAAGAACGCTTCGAGGCCGTGCGCGGCGGGTGACGTGCGAAGGCGGCCGTCGTCCGTGACGAGGCGGCTGACCGGCTCGCTCGTGGACGGCGGACGGCCAGCCGGCGCGAAGGCCGGATGCGCGGCGAGGAACGCGTCGGCGACGGCGTCGTTCTCGTCCGGCTCGCTCGAGCAGGTGGCGTAGACCAGCACGCCGCCCGGCGCCACGACGCGCGCGGCGTGGGCCAGCATGCGTCCCTGCAGCGCCGCCATCGGCGCGAGGTCGGCCTCCTGCGCGGCGCCACTTGAGATCGGGTTCGCGCCGCAGCGTGCCCAGCCCCGAGCAGGGCGCATCCACCAGCACGAGATCGAACACGTCGCGATAGGGCAGCGGTCCGGTCGCGTCGTGCTGCACGATCGGCACGTGGCCCGCGCCGGCGCGGGCGAGCGTCTCGCGCAGCAGGCGGACCCGCCGCGGTCGGCGATCGCCGGCCACGACCAGGGCGCCGGGCTCGGCCGTCGACAGCGCCAGCGTCTTGCCGCCGGGGGCGGCGCAGACGTCGAGCCGACGCGCGGGCCGGCCAGGCCGCGGCGAACTCGCCGACGATCTGCGAGGCTTCGTCCTGGACGATGAAGCCGCTCGGTGTCGCCGTCGAGCGGATTGCCGTCCGTGACCACCAGGCCGGCCGCTGACCAGCGCGACCGGCTGACCAAGACGCCAGCCGCCGCGAGTCGGGCGGCGACCGCGTCGGCGCGAGCCGGCCGCGGGCAGCACGCGCAACGTCAGCGGCGCCGGCTCGTTGTCGAACCGCATCCAGGCGATGGCCGTGTCGATGCCGAGTCGCGCCGTCCATCGCGCGACGAGCCAGGCCGGATGGGCGAGGTGCGATGGCCAGCGCCTCGACGCCGGCGCCGGCGAGCGCGGCGTCGTCGGGCGGCGGCGCCGCCGTCGCCGGCGGCGATGCGGCGCAGCACCGCGTTGACGAAGCCGGCCGCCGACGTCAGGCTGGCGAGCCGGGTCAGCGCGACCGCGTCCGACACGACCGCGTGCGCCGGCAGGCGATCGCGGTAGCGCAGCTGGTAGACGCCGAGACGGAGGATGTCGAGGACGTCGGGATCGATGCGCGCCACCGGCCGCGTGCTGGCGGCGTCGAGCGCGGCGTCGAGGGCCGAGCGCCAGCGCAGCACGCCGGTGGCGAGGTCGTGGGCGAGGGCGCGATCGCGGCCGTCGCGCAGCGACTCGCGCTCGCGGGCGACGGCGTCGGCCAGCGTGGCGCCGGCCCGGACTCGGGCCAGCGTGCGCCACGCGGCGACCCGGGCCGGCGCCGCGGTATAGATCGGACCAGGCGCGCGGCCGGCGCTCGGCCAGCCGCGGGCCGGCCGGTGGCGCCGGGTCGCGGCGCGCGAGGCTGCCGGCTCACGCCGACGCCTGGGTGGTGAACGCGGTGCCGGCGGGCAGCGGGCGGCCGGCCAGGAACGCGCGCGCGTCGAGGACGCGCCGGCCGTCCTCCTGCAGGCGCCGCATCTCGATGACCGAGCCTTCGCCGGCGCCGACGAACAGCGTGCCTTTGGGCGACGCCGCGACGACGCCGGCCGCGCGCACCACGCCGGCCGGTTCGCGACCGATGGCGCCGGCCGCGGCCCAGGCGGCGGCGAGCGAGGCGTGCGGCCGCGTCTCGTGGACGACGAGGCGCACGGCCTCGAGATAGGTGTAGGCCCGCGGCCACGGCACGAGCGCGCGCACGGTGTCGTGGACGGCGCGCGCCGGCGTGTCCCAGTCGATCAGGCCGTCGGTCTTGGCGATGCGCGGCGCCAGCGTCACCAGCGCCTCGTCCTGCGGCGCCTCGTCGCGCCGTGCCGGCGGCGATCGCCGGCAGCGTCGACACGAGCAGCGACGCGCCGATCGCGGAGAGCCGCGCTTCGAGCGCCTCGCCGGTCTCGTCGGGCTCGATCGGCGTGCGCGCCACCGCGATCATCGCGCCGGCGTCGAGCGCCTTGACCACGCGCATGATGGTGACGCCGGTCTCGCGCGTCGCCCTCCATGATCGCGCGCTCGATCGGCGACGCGCCGCGCCAGCGCGGCAGCAGCGAGGCGTGCACGTTGATCAGGCCGAGCCGGGGCAGCGCCAGCACGGCCTCCGGCAGCAGCCGGCCGTAGGCCGCGACGACGCCGAGATCGGGCTCGAAGGCGCGGACCGCGTCGAGGAAGTCGCCGCTCCCGAGCCTGGTCGGCTGCAGCACGGGCAGGCCGGCCGACTCGGCGCGCGCCTTGACCGGCGACGCGGAGACCTGCTGGCCGCGTCCGCGCGGCTTGTCGGGCTGCGTCACGACGCCGACGACGGTCGCATCCGGCGACGCGAGCAGCGCCTCGAGCGTCGGCACGGCGAACGCCGGGGTGCCGAAGAACAGCACGCGCAACGGCATCACCAGCCCTCCGTGCGGCGGCGCTGGCGCAGCCGGCGCAGCAGCAGCCGGCGCGCGATCACCGGCAGGCGATCGACGAAGAGCACGCCGTCGAGGTGATCGATCTCGTGCTGGAGGGCGCGCGCCAGCAGGCCGTCGCCGACCACCGTCCGCTCGCGCCCGTCGCGATCGAGGTGCCGCACCCGCACCCGCGCCGGACGGGCCACCGTCGCCTCGATGCCGGGCAGGCTGAGGCAGCCCTCCAGCTCGAGCTGCAGGCCGTCGCGGGCTTCGAACGCCGGGTTGACCAGCACCAGCAGATCCTCGGGCCGGCTGCCCGCCCGAGACGTCGACGACGCAGATGCGCTGCCGCACGCCGACCTGCGGCGCGGCGAGGCCGACGCCGTGCGCGTCGCGCAGCGTGTCGAGCAGATCGTCGATCAGGGCGCGGGTCGCCGGCGTGGTCACGGCGTCCGGCGCGACCGGGGCGGCCACGTCGTGCAGGAGCGGCTCGCCGTAGCGAAGGATCGGCCGCACCATCTCAGACCTCGGCCTCAGGCCGTGCACGCTCGGCGGCGGGAAGTGGGCGCGGACGCGGGCCCGCGCGCTCGTCGAGGTTGGCCGCGATCTCGGCGATCGAGTCGCCGCCGAACTTCTCGAGGAAGGCGTCGGCGAGCACCAGGCAGACCATCGCCTCGGCGACGACGGCCGCCGCCGGCACCGCGCAGACGTCGCTGCGCTCGATCGCCGCCGGCGACTCGACGCCGGTGGCGAGGTCGACGGATCGCAGCGGCTGCATCAGCGTGGCGATCGGCTTCATGTAGCCGGTGACGCGGACGTCCTCGCCGTTGGTGATGCCGCCCTCGAGGCCGCCGGCGCGGTTGGTCGGCCGGTGCACGGCGACGTCGCGGTCGGGCGTGCCGGCCGGCGGCAGCACGATCTCGTCGTGCACCTCGGAGCCGGGCCGCTCGGCGACCAGCGGGCCGATGCCGATGCCGACCGCCTTGATGGCGTGGATCGACATGAGCGCCTGCGCCAGGCGGCCATCGAGCTTGCGATCCCAGTGGACGTGGCTGCCGAGCCCGACCGGCACGCCGTGCGCGATCACCTCGAAGGCGCCGCCGAGCGTGTTGCCGGCCGCCTTGGCCGCGTCGATCTCGGCGATCATCCGCGCCTCGGCCTCGCGGTCGGCGCAGTGGATCGGCGCAGTCGGCGGGAATCTGCTTCGCGTCGTCGAAGGTGACGCCGGCCGGATCGGAGGTGCCGACCGGCCCGATGCGGAAGACGTGGCTGACGACCTCGACGCCGAAGCGGGCGAGCAGCTGGCGGGCGAGCGCGCCGGCGGCGACGCGCATCGTCGTCTCGCGGGCGCTGGCGCGCTCGAGGATGTCGCGCATGTCGTCGCGCTCGTACTTCAGCGCGCCGGCGAGATCGGCGTGGCCGGGCCGCGGCCGCGTCACCGGCGCCTTGCGCGCGCCGGTGGCGTCGGGCGGCGGCTCGGGGCCGACGTGCATCGTGTTCTGCCAGTTGGTCCAGTCGCGGTTGCGCACGACCAGCGCCACCGGGCCGCCGAGCGTCTCGCCCTTGCGGATGCCCGACAGCACCTCGGCCGTGTCGGACTCGATGGCCATGCGGCGGCCGCGGCCGTAGCCGCCCTGGCGGCGCTTGAGGTCGGCGGCGGTGACCGCCGGATCGATCACCAGCCCCGACGGCAACCCCTCGACGATGACGACGAGCGCTTGACCGTGCGACTCGCCGGCCGTGAGAAATCGCAGCATCGCCGGCAATTGTACATGATGCAGTTTCTCCCTTTGTTTCCGCGGCGGCGCGTCGCGTCGGCGGCTGCAGGGCCCTATCGCGCGGCCGCGGCGCGGCGCGGCCGGCTTCTTGCACGGTTCGGCGTCATGTCGTCGGACCTGCAGGGGCTGCTGGAGCGCGTCGTCGACGCGCGAGGATGCGATGCAGGCGCTCGAGGCGCGCCTGCGGCATCGTGCGCGATCGGCTGCAGGCGACCGGGGCCGTGGGTGCACGCCGCGTCGGCGCACGTGCTGTCGCGATCGGGACGGCGTCGGCGCGTCGCGTCGACGTGGTGGTCGCCCGCGCGCTGGCGACGGGCCGGAGCGTCCGCACGCCGCTCGAGGGCATCGAAGTGCACGACGCGCTCGACACGCCGGTCGAGCCCGGCGCCGCCGTGGCGGTGCCGCTGCGGTGCGGCGGCGAGACGGTGGGCGACGTTGAGCTGCGCGTGGGACGGCGAACCCGCGGTCGATCGCCGTCACGCCGAGATCCTGCTGGTGGCGGCCGCCGACCGCGGTGGCGCCGCACGCGATCCGGCTCGCCGACGCGCGCGGCGCGGACGCCGGCCGCGCCGACGCCGACGCGCTCGGCCTGCTCGGCGTGAGCGCGGCGATGCTGGCCCTGCGGGCGCGGGTGCTGCGCGTCGCGGCGGCGCCGTTCCACGTGCTCGTCGACGGCGAGAGCGGGATCGGGCAAGGAGCTGGTCGCGCGGGCCCTGCACGCGGCCGGGCCGCGGCGCCAGCGGCGTCTGTGCACCGTCAACTGCGCGGCGCTGACCGACGACCTGCTCGAAGCCGAGCTGTTCGGCCACACCCGCGGCGCCTTCACCGGCGCCGTCCGCGATCGCGCCGGCCTGTTCGAGGACGCCGACGGCGGCACCGCTGTTCCTCGACGAAGTCGGGGAGCTGTCGCTGCGCGCGCAGGCCAAGCTGCTGCGCGTGCTCCAGGACGGCGAGGTGCGCCGCGTCGGCGAGACCCAGGCGCGCCGCGTCGACGTGCGGCTCGTCGCCGCCACCAATCGCGTGCTCGCCGACGAGGTCGAGGCCGGGCGCTTCCGCGCCGATCTGCGCTACCGGCTCGAGGTCGTCCGCATCGCCGTCGCTGCCGCTGCGCGAACGGCCCGACGACATCGCCGTGCCTGGCCCGCGCGCTTCTGGGCCGACGCGGCGGCGCGGACCGGCACGCCGCGCCGCGCTGCATCCGGCCACGCTGGCCGCGCTCGCGCGCTATCACTGGCCCGGCAACGTGCGCGAGCTGCAGAACGTCATGCGCGCGCTGGCGGTGAACGCCCCGTCGCGCGGCCTGGTCACGCCGGCGGCGCTGCCGGCGTCGCTGGTCGCGCCGGCGCCGGCCGGGCAGACGCTGAGCCTCGCCCGGCGCGGCTTCGAGGAGCAGTTCGTCCGCGCCGCCCTGGCCCGCGCCGGGCACCGCTCGACGCTCGCCGCGCGCGAGCTCGGCGTGTCGCGGCAGGGACTGCGCAAGCTGCTGGTGCGGCTCGGCATCGACGGTCGCGACGGGCCCGCCGCGCACGCGGCCCCCGCGCCGCTCGCGAGGGCGACCCGCGGATGCTGAGCTACACCCTCCGGCACCGCAGCTCGTCACTATTCCCGGCGCCTCCATCGCCTCGTGGCGGTCGGCTCGAACCTGCTCGGCGACGGCCTCAGGGACCGGTTCTTGCCGCGGTGGCCGCGGGTGAGAGCGCGGGCGGCACCGTGTTAGCATCCCGCAGCGATGTTCACGAAGGAAATCCTCGCCATCGACGCGCCTGCCGGTGGCGGCGTCCGTCGCCGAATCCCTCCGGCAGCAGGTCATGGGCACGCTGCGCCGCCGCGGCGCGGTCGTCGGGCTCTCGGGCGGCATCGACAGCTCGGTCGTCGCGGCGCTCTGCGTCAAGGCGCTCGGCAAGGAGCGGGTGCTCGGCATCTTCATGCCCGAGCGCGACTCGTCCGACGACGCGCTGCGGCTCGGCCGGATGCTGGCCGTCGCACCTCGGCATCGAGGCGGTCGTCGAGGACATCGCGCCGGCGCTGCGCGGCCTCGGCTGCTACGAGCGGCAGAACGAGGCCATCCGCCAGGTCTTCCCGGACTACGGCGAGGACTGGAAGTGCAAGATCACGCTGCCGTCGATCCTCGAGAGCGATCGCCTCAACGTGTTCCAGCTCACCGTCCAGCGCCCGACGGCGAGACCGAGACGTCGCGGATGCCGCTGGCCGCCTACCTGCAGCTGGTCGCCGCGACCAACTACAAGCAGCGCGTCCGCAAGATGACGGAGTACTACCACGCCGATCGCCTGAACTACGCGGTCGCCGGCACGCCGAACCGGCTGGAATACGACCAGGGCTTCTTCGTGAAGCAGGGCGACGGCGCCGCCGACTTCAAGCCGATCGCGCATCTCTACAAGACGCAGGTCTATGCGCTCGCGCACGCGCTCGACCTGCCCGAGGAGATTCGCCGCCGGCCGCCGACGACCGACACCTACTCGATGGCGCAGACGCAGGAGGAGTTCTACTTCGCCCTGCCCTACGACCGGATGGACCTGTGCCTGTACGCCTACAACCACGGCGTCGCGGCGGCCGACGTCGCGCCCGCCGTCGGCCTGCAGCCGGCCCAGGTCGAGCGCGTCTTCAAGGACATCGAATCGAAGCGCCGCGCCACCCGCTACCTGCACCAGCCGCCGGTGCTGATCGAAAAGGTCGTCGAGATCTGAGGCGCTCGGCGCCCCTGCGATCCGGTCATGGCCGACATCCACGGAGCCGTTCCGCAACTGCACGACTACGTCGAGCACGCCGCGCGCGTGCTCGGCGACAAGGTCGCGCTCGTCCGCGGCGCAGAATCGCCTGACCTTCCGCGCAGATCGACCGGCGGGCCAACCACCTGGCCCACGTCCTGCTGGCGCGCGGGCGTCGAGCGCGGCGACCGCGTCATCGTCTTCGGCGACAACACGGTCGACACCGTGGTGGCGTTCTGGGCCGTGCTCAAGGCCAACGCGGTGGTCTCGATCGTCAACCCGCTGACCAAGGCCGACAAGCTCGAGTACTACCTGAAGGACTGCCGGGCGTCGTTCCTGATCACCGACGAGCACCTGCGCAAGCGTGTGGCAGGAGCCGGCCGCCAGCTCGCCCACCTGAAGGGCGACCATCGTCGGCGCCGAAGGATCCGGATCTGTCGACCGAGCGCGACGCGCCGCCGCCGCGCGCCGGCATCGACATCGACCTCGCCGCGATCATCTACACCTCGGGATCGACCGGCGATCCGAAGGGCGTGATGCTGACGCACCGCAACATGCTGACGGCGGCGACGTCGATCAGCACCTACCTGCGAATGCAGGAGGACGACGTCATCCTCGGCGTCCTGCCGCTGGCCTTCGACTACGGCCTCTATCAGCTGATCATGTCGATCGCGGGTCGGCGCGCGGCTGGTGCTCGAGCGCTCGTTCACCTTCCCGGCGCAGGTGCTGAAGGTGATGGTCGACGAAGGCGTCACCGGCTTCCCCGGCGTGCCGACCATCTTCGCGGTCCTGGCCGAGCTGAAGAACCTCAAGCGACTACGACTTCTCGAAGATCCGCTACGTGACCAACACGGCGGCGGCGCTGCCGGTCAAGCACATCCTGGTGCTGCGCGACCTGTTCCCGACGGCGCGCATCTACTCGATGTACGGCCTGACCGAGTGCAAGCGCTGCACCTACCTGCCGCCCGAGGACATCGATCGCAAGCCGACCAGCGTCGGCATCGCCATTCCCGAACACCGAGCTGTGGCTCGTCGACGAGGACGGCAACAAGGTCGGCCCGAACACGGTCGGGCAGCTCGTGATCCGCGGCGCCACGGTCATGCGCGGCTACTGGGAGAAGCCGGAGGCGACCGCCAAGAAGCTGAAGCCCGGGCCGCTGCCGGGCGAGACTGGTGCTCTACACCGGCGACTTCTGCCGCCTCGACGACGAGGGCTACCTCTACTTCGTCGGCCGCATGGACGACATCATCAAGTCGCGCGGCGAGAAGGTCGCGCCCAAGGAAGTCGAGCACGTCCTCTACAACATCACGGGCGTCCACGACGCGGCGGTCATCGGCGTGCCCGACGACATCCTCGGCCAGGCGGTGAAGGCGTTCGTCGTGCTCGAGTCCGGCGTTACTCTCACCGAGAAGGACATCCAGCGCGAGTGCCAGGCCAAGCTCGAGAACTTCATGGTGCCGAAGTACGTCGAGATCGTCGCCGACCTGCCGAAGACGACGACCGGCAAGATCAAGAAGACCGACCTGAAGTGAGCGAGTCGCACGTCCGCCGACGAGCCAGACGCGACGACTCGACGTCACGCGACAGCCTCGAGGCCGGACGCCAGACGTTTCTCGGCGTCGAGCTGCTGTGCGGCGCCGGGCGCGCTGGTGCCCGCGGCCGGAGACCGAGCTGCTCGGCCGCACCGCCATCGCCAAGGTGCGCGAGGCCGGCGACGGCGCCGCGCGTCATCGACGTCTGCTGCGGCGCCGGCAACCTGGCCTGCGCCATCGCCATGCACGTCCCCGGCGCGCAGGTCTGGGCGACCGACCTGACCGACGGCTGCGTCGGCTGGACGCGGCGCAACGTCGAGCACCTCGGGCTCGACGACCGCGTCGACGGTCCGTCAGGGCGACCTGTTCGCCAGCCTCGCCGGCCGGGCCGGCGGCACAGCCTCGAAGGCACGCATCGACGTCATCGTCTGCAACCCGCCCTACATCTCGACCGGCCGCCTGGCCGGCGACCGCGCCGGGCTGCTCGAGCACGAGCCGCGCGAAGCGTTCGACGGCGGGCCCTACGGGTTGACGCATCCATCAGCGCGTGCTGAAGGAGGCGCTGCCGCTGCTCAAGCCGGGCGGCTGGCTGCTGTTCGAGATCGGCGAAGGGCAGGATCGACAGATCGCGCTGCTGTTCCAGCGCGCCCGCGCCTACGAGGCGATCGGCCTGGCCCAGAACGCGGCCGGGACGCCGCGCGTGGCGTTCGGACGAGTGAAGGCCCCGGCCGCCTAGCGGCCGGGGACGTGAGGACGGAGAGACATGGACATCGGCGAGATCAAGAGTCAGGTGCGGAGCTTCGTGACGGGCAACTTCTACGTCGCCGATCCGGCGGCGCTCGCCGACGACGCCTCGCTCCTCGATCAGGGCATCATCGACTCGACCGGCGTGCTCGAGGTCATCGGCTTCGTCGAGAGCACCTTCGGGATCACCGTCGAGGACGCCGAGATGCTGCCGGAGAACCTGGATTCCATCCAGCGCATCTCCGATTTCGTCGCCCGCAAGCAGTAGCCGCCGCCCGCAGCCGGCTCGCCGCGCCGCGCCGCCGCCGCTCCGCCGGCGTGCGCCAGGCGACTGCCCGCCATGCCGTCCGCCGGGCTCCGGCAGTCGCCGCCGGGGGAACTTTCCCGGCCTTGCGGGGTCCAATGACACAGCGTTATCCTCGATCCCAGCGAGGCACCGTCGCGTCGTTTCGACGCAGGGGGCGGTGCCGGAGCCGGGGGAGCAGGGAGTGAAGCCTGTGCGTGCCATCACGTGGGCCGACGCCGGTGACCGCGAAGCGGTGCTGGTGGCGCAGTGTATCGCCGGGGACGACAGTGCCTGCGTCGCGCCTCGTCGCCGAGCACCAGCGGATGGTCTATCAGCTGGCGTTCCACCTGCTCGCCGACCACAACGACGCCCTCGACCTGTCGCAGGACGTCTTCCTGCAGGTCTTCCGGATGCTGCCGCGATTCCGCGGCCAGTCGACGCTGAAGACCTGGATCTATCGCATCGTCGTCAACCAGGCGCGCAACCGGCAGCGCTGGTGGCGGCGGCGCTTCCGCTCGGCGCAGGTCTCGCTCGATCAGCACGTCGAGCAGCACGGCGACCTGCCGTCGACCAGCACCGCCAACGAGCCGGATCGGGTGCTCGGCCGCCGCGAACTGGCGGCGCGCCTGACGACGGCGCTCCTGGCACTGCCTTTCGACCAGCGCTCGGCGCTGGTCCTGCGTGAGATGGACGGATTGAGCTACGAGGAAATCGCGTTCTCGCAAGGGGTGGCGGTCGGGACGGTCAAGTCCCGGCTGGCCCGCGCCCGCGAGCTGCTCCGCGCGGAGCTGCGCGAGACGCCGGCGCCAGGCGCTGTCGCCGGCCGATGCCGCGCTGGCCGCCCGCCTGGAAGGCAGGCCGGCCATGAGGCACTCGATGATGTGCACGCACGTCGTCGACCTCCTCGAGCCGCTGCACGACGGCGAGCTGACGATCGACGAGCAGGTGCAGGTCGAGAACCACCTGGCGCTGTGCGCCGCCTGTCACGCGACCGCGCGCGAGCTGCGCGAGGTGCGCGAGATGATGAGCGCCGGCCTGGCGCACCCGTCCGGCGACGAGACGCCAGCTGGCCCGCGACCTCGACACGATGTCGCAGTCGGTGGTGAGCCGGGTGCGGAGCGAGCGCGAGGCGTCGTGGCCGGTCCAGTTCGGGCGGGCCTTCGAGGATCTGCACTTCGTCTACGCCGGCCTCGGCGCGATGAGCGCGACGCTGTCGTGCGTCGCGGCCATCGCCGGCCTGCTCTACTTCGCGCCGACGCAGCGCGACGACTCGCTGTCGGGGCTGCTGGCGGCGATGGCCGCGCCCGGCTCGAACCGCAACCCGCTCAGCCTGGACGAGCGGATGGAGCTGCCGCGCGTCGACGACGATCACGTCGACGTGCTCGAGGGCCTGCCCGAGAGCGCGACGCCGCATCCGACGGCGCTGGCGGTGGCCGGCGTCCTGACGCAGGAAGGCGTGGTCGCGCAGGCGTCGTTCCTGCCGGCCAAGGAAGACGACGAGCTCGAGCGGCGGCGGGTGATGCGCGCCGTCTCGGCGACGCGCTTCCGTCCGGCGCAGCGCCACGGCTCGCCGGTCGCCGTCAACCTGATCTGGCTCTTCGAGCAGACCACGGTCCGCGGCGTCGCCGCCGGCAAGATCGTACCGGCGGCTCGCGCGCCCTCAGCGCAGGATCGCCGTCGCGACGTTGCCGAGCGCATCCGTCGCGCGGACCACGACGGGTGACTTCGCGCCCGCTTCGAGCGTCAGCTCGAAGCGCTCCTCGCGCGAGTCGAGCAGGCCGTCGACCGGATAGGCCTGCCGCCAGCGATCGCCGGCGCTCGCGTACTCGACGCGCTGGATCGGCGTGTGTCCGTCCTGCACCGTGAAGCGGACGATCGACGCGGCGGCGCCCGTGCCGCCGGCGCCGGCGTCACCGTCACGGTCGGCGACGTGTTGTCGATCTCGAAGCTCTGGCTCTCGCGCTCGCCCTGCAGGGCCAGCGCCGGCGCGTTGGCGGTCGCATCCGACGCGGCCACCTTGATCACGTAGGTGCCGTCCGGCACCGTGGTCGTGTCCCAGGTGAACACGTCGTCGGCCAGACCGTCCTTGAGCACCGTCCACGTCCGATCGCCTTCGCGGCGGTAGGCGAGCGCGTACTGCAGGCGATCGCCGTCGGTGTCGCGGGCCGACCAGACGAAGGTCTGCAGGCTCTTCTGGAACGTCCGGCGGCCGAGCGTCTGCCCGATCGACGGCGTGCCCGGCGTGGCGGCGCGGGCGTCGACCGCCGCGTCGATGCCGGCCAGCTCCGGATCGCCGGTGGGGAAGGGCCGCTGGAACACGACGCCCGGCGGGTGGACGGTGACGCTGTCGACGATCGGCCGCGTGTTGCGCGGCAGGTAGGCCGCCGACACCGACGTCAGCACCGGACTGGCGCCGTTGGCGCCGGTCAGCACCGCCTTCCACTGCAGATACCGGGCCTTCGGGCTCTCGATGCGCGACCCGGGCGCGGCCGCGAGCGGCCGTCGACCACGGGCTCCACGTCGCGTCCGGCGTGCGGGTGTTGCCGCTGCGCGTGTGCAGCGCGATCGCCGTCCCGGCCGGCAGCGTCGCCTGCCAGCGGATCGTGCCCCAGGTGGCGACCGTGGTCGTGTCGCGGACATCCGAGATGTAGGAGCCGGTGGCCGCCGGCTTCGCCGAGAGCCGGAGCAGGCGCCCCGGATTCGACGCGGCGAGCAGGATGCCGCCGGCGCCGTCGTCGGCGATGGCGGTGATCTGCTGGGCGTCGACGCGCGTCACCAGCGTGGCAAGGACCGGATCGCCGGCGAGGCGATAGAGCTTGCCCTTGCCGCCGGTCGCGACGAGGAGGCTGCCGCCGGGCTCGGCCAGGACGTCGTAGGGCACGTCGTCGGCGGACTCCCACACGGTCGTCCAGTCGCCGTCCGCCGCGATGCGGTAGATGGCGCCCTTCTGCGGGCCGCTGGCGCGGGATTCGGCGCCGCTCACGCTGGGGGCCGACGTCACCACGGGGCCGTCGGCGACGGCGGTGACGGTCACCTCGGTGGACATCGTGACGGTGGCGCTGGTGTCGGGCGTGGCGCCCGGCGTCGGCGTCGTGTCCCGTCGCCGACGACGCTCCGACCGCCGTGGCGTAGGTCACCGCCCCGGCGACACGGAGGCTGCGCACTTCCTGGTAGGCGGTTTCGAGGAGCACGAACGGCTTGCCGGCCGCGTCGAGCCGGACGACGCGGCCCGGCGTCGAGGTGCCGACGAGCAGCGTGCCCGACGCATCGAAGGCCAGCGCGCTGACGTGCTCGGTCCCGGCGTCGTAGAACAGCGCGCCGCTGCCACCCGCCGCCGGCACCTTGTAGACCTTGCCCTTGCCGCCGGTGGCGACGTAGGTGGTCCCGTCCGGTGCCACGGCGATCGCCCAGATGTACTTGTCGTCGGGATCGAAGAACGTCGACGACGTCCCGTCGGCGTTGACGCGGTAGACCTTGCCGTCGGGCGACGAGCCCACCAGCACCGAGCCTCTGCGGCCCGGCCGCGATGGCCTGGAGGTCGAGCTCCGGCGCGTCGAAGAGCACTTTCGGCGTCCCTTGGGCCGGGAAGCTCCACAGCTTGCCGTCGTGGCCGGTCGCGGCCCAGATCTGGCCGCGGCTGGTGGCGATCCGCCACACCGCCGGCGTGCCGACGTCGCCGACCAGTTGCAGGGCCGGCGCGATGCTCACCCGGCCGTCCGTGTCGATCGACACCGCGTCGGTGTCCCCCTTGAGGAAGTCGGCCTGGGTCGCGACGACCCAGAAGCCCGTGCTCGCCGCCTGCAGCGCGCCGGCGCCGGCGAGGACGAGCGGCGGCAAGTGCCACAGCAGACGGTCCGCAGCCGCGGCCGTCGAGAAAGTCCGGGGATGAACATGGAGGCGAATCGCGCGGTCAGGACGCTAGAAGGGGCGGACGATGACGGGCAGCGTCCGCTGGCCGGTGATGGCGACGTCGGCCGCGACGTCCCATTCGCCGACCACCGCCGACGGAGAGCGGCTGGACGACGACGCCGGGCTGCGCGCCTTCGATCACGGCGAGCACCGACGGCGGGAGCGCCGGCTCGCGCTCGCCGGCGACGATGGCGCCGGACGTGGCGCGGGTCAGCTTGACGTAGATGCGGTTGTTGCGCCGCGCTTCGTTGAAGGCGCGGATCAGTTGCGGGACGCTGTCGCTGGTCGACGGCGGCCGCTGCTCGCTGCGCTCGCTGAGGGTGAGGCGGGTGCCGTCGGAGACGACCAGCGACAGCGGACCCGACGATCCGGCCGGGATGCGGATGTCGATGGTGTGCGTGCGCTCCTCGCCGCGATAGGAGCGCGTCACGACATGGACCGGCACCATCTCGCCGGCCCGGGGCTCGCGCTTGCCCAGCCACACGCGCTCGATGCTCGCGGTGCGCGGTTCCTCGAACGACTGGATGGCGAGCTCGACGCCGTCGATCTGCACCGGCTGGCGCTCGTTGCGCAGCAGCAGCGAGAGCGGCCCGGACACCGACGCGGCGGCGCCGATGGCCGGCGAGTCGCCGGCGAACACGTCGTCGATGGCGACGGCGCCGTGACCGCGGACCTGGGCGGTGCCGCGCACCAGGAACGTGGCGACGCCGAACTCGCGCTCGTAGGCCTGCAGCGTGTTGGCGATCGAGGCGAACGTCAGGAGCGGCGTGAACAGCTGGTCCTTGACGATCTCGAAGCGGAAGGTCCGGGCCGGGGCCTTGTCGGACTGCAGCGTCAGCGTCACCGGCACCAGCGTCGGGCCCGCGCCGAGCGTGCCGGCGATGGCCGTCGAGCGATCCTGGCGGACGGTGCCGACGACGTCGCCGATGGCGGCCAGCTTCTGCGAGACGTTCAGGCTCGGCAGCAGCGTCTGGACGCGGGCCCGCGTCATCGGGAACTCGGTCGGGCCGAGGTTGAAGAACGGATGCCCGAAGGCGTAGACCCGCGTGCCGTCGACGTGGGTGACGGTGCCGGTGGCGCCGAAGGTGAGGTCGCCGCGGATCAGGCTGACCCCGACGGCGTCGCCGGGCGCGAGCGCGGCCGTCACGGCGGCGCCGGCCGCCAGCGGCGCCTGCCCCGGTGCCGCGATCGGAGCGCCGAGCGCGCGGCTGAACGACGCCGCGGTGTCGCCGGAGAAGCCGGCCATGGTGTAGGCGACCGAGATCGGCCGGAGCTGGGCGTGGCTCGGGAGCGCGGCCAGCACAGGCGCATCGGCCCCGACCAGGGCGACCGGCGCGCTGCCGGCGGTGAGCCGGGCGAAGGCGTCGCGCAGCGCGGCCGCGAACTGGGCCGGCGGGGCCGGCCACGGCAGCTGGGCCGCCGCACTCCGGACCGGCGCCGGCGTGTCGGTGCTGCGGTTGGTGGCGTCGATCATGTCGGCGATCGGGGTGATGCCGGCGATCGGCTCCTTCGAGAACGCCCCGAGGGAATAGGAGACCGCGCCGATCAATTTCCCGTCGATGTAGACCGGGCTGCCGCTCATCCCCTGCATGACGCCGGTGTCGGCCAGGCGCTGGCCCGACAGGCGCGCCAGGATCAGGTGCCGCCGTGGCCCGACGGCGTTGGGCAGCGTGCCGAGGATCTCGACCTGGAATTCGGAGCGGGTCTCACCGGCGAAGACGCTGACGCCGGTCCCGCGCATGCCGGCCTTGACCGCCTCGACGGGCATCATCGCCTCGACGCCGTAGAGCCGGGCGTCCGGGAGCGCGCACAGCAGGGCCGTGACGAAGCACGCAACGGTCAGGAAGCGCATCGGTCGTGGAGGGAGGACGCGAGAGGAAAGGTGCAAAGGGATACTCGAAGTATAGCGCCGCGGGCCGGAATCACGCGCGAATCGCGTTGACCGGGTCCGCTCTGTCTGTTATCGTCACCGGCCATGGATCGGTTGCACGTCCTCGCCGCGACTTCGTCCGCCCCGGTGGCGGATGGCGGCGTGTCGTTCGGCTTCCGGCCCTGGTGGTATGACGTCCATCAGGTCGAGGGGGCCGTCTAGCGACAGCGGACGACGCGGAAGCGAAGAGTTTCGAGCCCCTTCAACCTGACCGGTTGAAGGGGCTTTTTGCGTATGGGCGCAGTGACGGACATGCCGAGCGCGGCGATTGTCGAAGCCATTGCCGCCGCGTCGCCGGACGCGATGCGGCAGCAACGGGACGCCTCACGGGCCGACCTGGTCGAGCTGCGCCTGGACCTCATGGACCGGCCGGACCCGGACGCGGCCCTGGCCGGCCGCACCCGCCCGGTCATCGCCACCTGTCGCGCCGCCTGGGAGGGCGGCCGGTTCCAGGGCAGCGAGGCCGATCGGCTGGCGATGCTCACCCGGGCGCTCGACCTGGGCGCCGACTACGTCGATCTCGAGTGGAAGGCCGCGGCCGCGCTGGCGCAGTGGCCCGCCGACGTCCGCGCCCGCGTCGTCCTGTCGCACCACGATTTCGACGGCGTCCCCGCCGACCTCGCCGATCGCGTCCGCGACATGCGGCGCCACGGCACCGCGATCGTCAAGGTCGCCGTCACCGCCAGGACGCTCCGCGATGCGCTGCCGGTGATCGCCATCGGCCGGGCCGGCCGGGCGGCGGGCCAGCGGACCGTGGTCATCGCCATGGGGATGCCCGGCGTCGCGACACGCGTGCTCCCCGAGCACGTCGGCTCGTGCTGGACCTACGGCGGCGACGGCGTCGCCCCCGGCCAGGTCTCCGTCGACCGGCTCCGCGACGAGTTCCGCGTCGGGCGCATCGGCGCGGCGACGCCGGTCTACGCGGTCGTCGGCAAGCCGATCGGCCATTCCGTCTCGCCGGCGATGCACAACGCCGCCTTCGCCGCGACCGGGATCGATGGCGTCTACCTCCCGTGCGAGGCGGCCGACTTCGACGACTTCCTGGCGCTCGCCGAGGTCCTCGGCATCGAGGGCGCCAGCGTCACGGCGCCGTACAAGGAAGCCGCGGCGCGGACGGCCGGGCAGGGCGGTGCCCTGAACACGTTGCGGCGCGAGGACGGCGGCTGGGCCGGGACGAACACCGACGTCGAGGGCTTCCTGGCCCCGCTCGGCGGCGAGGTGCTGGACGGACGCCGGGCGGCGGTCGTCGGCGCCGGCGGATCGGCCCGCTCGGTCGTGCAGGGCCTGACGTCGCGCGGCGCGCGCGTCTCGGTGCACGCCCGGCGCGCGGAGGCGGCGCAGTCGCTGGCCGCGGCGGGCCAGGTCACGGCCGGGCCGTGGCCGGTGCCGCGCGGCAGCTGGGATCTCCTCGTCAACACCACGCCGGTCGGCACCTATCCCGACGTCGATCGATCGCCGGTCGCGGCGGAGGATCTGCCCGGCGGGCTCGACGGGGCGCTGGTCTACGACCTCGTCTACAACCCGCGGCCGACGCGGCTGCTGCGCGAGGCCGCGGCGGCCGGGTGCCGCACCCTCGACGGCCTCGACATGCTCGTCGCCCAGGCCGTGCGGCAGTTCGTCTGGTGGACCGGCGTGACGCCGGAGGCGCGGGTCCTCCGCGAGGCGGCGGAGCGACGGCTGGCGGCGATGGCCGCGGCGGTCCGTATGGAAGCCGGGACATCGGTATGAAGCAAACGACCTTCGAAGAGTTCGCCGAACTGGCGACGCGCGGCACGTTCGTGCCGGTCTACCGGGAAATCCTCGCCGACCTGCTGACGCCGGCGGCGGCGTTCCTCAAGGTGGCCGAGCACGCGGACTACGCCTTCCTGCTCGAGAGCGTGGAGGGCGGCGAGCGCATCGCGCGCTACAGCTTCCTCGGCAAGGATCCCTTCCTCGTGCTGCGGGCGCGCAACGGCCAGGCCGTCATCGAGCGGGCCGGCGAGGTCGAGGTGCTGCAGGAGCCGTTCGTCGACGCGCTCCGCCGGGTGATGGCGGAGTACCGGGCGCCGGTGGTGCCCGACCTGCCGCGCCTGACCGGCGGCGCCGTCGGCTTCTTCGGCTACGACGCCGCGCCGTGGTTCGAGCCGGCGCTCGACGGGGTCTGGGAGCGCGAGCGCGGCCGGCTCGGCGATCCGGCCGGCGAAGCGGCGTTCATGCTGTTCGACACGGTGCTGGCCTTCGACCACGTGCGGCACCGCATCCTGCTGATCGCCAACGCCCGGGTGACGCCGGGCGAGAGCCTCGAGTCGCTCTACCAGTTCGCCTGCGCCCGCATCGGGTTTCTCGAGCGGGAGCTGGCCGGCGGGCTGTCGCGGGCCACGACCGGCGGCGGCGAGCCGCCGATCGTCGAGGCGCGCACGACGCGCGAGGAGTTCGAAGCGGCGGTCCGCACCGCCAAGGAGCACATCGCCGCCGGCGACATCTACCAGGTGGTGCTGTCGCAGCGCTACGACGTCCGCGTCACCGCCGATCCCTTCACGGTGTATCGCGCCCTGCGCCACGTCAACCCGTCGCCGTACATGTACTTCCTGCGCGTCGGCGAGGTGTCGATCGTCGGCTCGTCGCCGGAGATGCTGGTGCGGGTCGAGGGGCGGCACGTCGAGACGCACCCGATCGCCGGCACCCGGCCGCGCGGCGCGACCCACGACGAGGACCTGCGCCTCGGCGAGGAGCTGAAGCGCGACGAGAAGGAGCGGGCCGAGCACGTCATGCTCGTCGATCTCGGCCGCAACGATCTCGGCCGCGTCTGCGACTACGGCACCGTGCGCGTGCCGCAGTACATGACGATCGACCGCTACTCGCACGTCATGCACCTCGTGTCGCGCGTCGAGGGCCGGCTGGCGGCCGACAAGGATCGCCTCGATGCGCTGGTGGCCTGCTTCCCGGCCGGCACCGTCTCCGGCGCGCCGAAGATCCGGGCGATGGAGATCATCGCGGCGCTCGAGCCGTCGTGGCGCGGCGTCTACGCCGGCGCCGTCGGCTACATCGATTTCGCCGGCAACCTCGATTGCTGCATCGCCATCCGGACGCTGGTGCTGCGCGACGGCGTGGCCCAGGTCCAGGCCGGCGCCGGCATCGTCGCCGACTCGGATCCGGCGACGGAATACGAAGAGACGAAGAACAAGGCGCAGGCCCTCCTGCGCGCCCTCGAGCTCGCGCAGCGGGAGCTGCGGTGATGGTCCTCCTGATCGACAACTACGATTCGTTCACCTTCAACCTCGCCCAGTATCTGGGTGAGCTCGGCGCCGAGGTGTCGGTCCGCCGCAACGACCAGATCACGCTCGACGAGATCGCGACGCTGGCGCCGTCGCGCATCGTCATCTCGCCCGGCCCTGGCCGTCCGGAAGACGCCGGCGTCTCGATCCCGGTGATCCAGCGCTTCGGGTCGTCGGTGCCGATCCTCGGCGTGTGTCTCGGCCACCAGGCGATGGGCGCCGCGTTCGGCGGCAACGTCGTCCGGGCGCCGCGGCTGATGCACGGCAAGAGCTCGACGGTCGAGCACGACGGCAAGGGCGTCTTCGCCGGGCTGACCGCGCCGTTCCCGGCCGCGCGCTATCACTCGCTGGTCGTGTCCGAGGAGGGCTGGCCGGCCGTGCTCGAGATCGCCGCGCGGACGGCGGACGACGATCGGACGGTGATGGCGCTGCGGCACCGCGAGTGGCCGCTGCACGGGGTGCAGTTCCACCCCGAGTCGATCCTGACGTCGGAAGGCCGCCGCCTGCTGCGCAACTTCCTGGAGCTGTGATGGCGACCTTTCCCGAGCTCCTCGAGAAGCTGCAACGCCAGGAAGACCTGAGCGAGGCCGAAGCCGCCGCGGCGATGGCCCGGATGATGGACGGCGACGTGCCGGCGGCGCAGGTCGCCGGACTGCTGATCGCCCTGCGGCAGAAGGGCGAGCGGCCGGCCGAGATCGTCGGCTTCGCCCGGACGATGCGCGCCCGCGCCGTGCCGCTGGCGCGGCCGCGGCCGGACGCGCTCGACACCTGCGGCACCGGCGGCGACGGCGCCGGCACCTTCAACATCTCGACGGTGGCGGCCATCGTCGTCGCCTCCTGCGGCGTCCCCGTCGCCAAGCACGGCAACCGCTCGGCGTCGAGCCGCTGTGGCAGCGCCGACGTCTTCGAAGCGCTCGGCGTCGACGTGACGGCGGGCCCGGCGACGGCGGAGGCGTGCCTGTCCCAGGCCGGCCTCGCCTTCTTCTTCGCGCCGACCTACCACCCGTCGATGCGGCACGTCGCCCCGATCCGCCGCGAGCTGGGCGTGCGCACCGCGTTCAACCTGCTCGGCCCGCTCACCAACCCGGCCGGCGCCCGTCGCCAGGTCGTCGGCGTGCCGCGGCCGGAGCTGACCGAGCTCGTGGCCAAGGCGCTCGGCATGCTTGGATCCGAGCGCGCCTGGGTCGTGCACGGCGCCGACGGCCTCGACGAGATCTCGACGACCGGCTACACCAAGGTGTCCGAGGCGCGCGGCGGATCGGTCCGCACGTTCTACGTGCATCCGGCCGATGCCGGCCTGCCGAAGGCCAGCCCCGCCGATCTCGCCGGCGGCGACGCGGCCGAGAACGCGACGATCACGCGTCAGGTGCTGGGCGGCGCGAAGGGGCCGGCGCGCGACATCGTGCTGCTCAACGCCGGCGCGGCGCTGCTGGTCGCGGGCGCGGCGGCGTCCCTCGGTGAGGGCATCGCCGCGGCCGCGGCGTCGATCGACCGCGGCGCCGCGACGGCGACGCTGGCCGCGTTGGTCGCGACGTCGCGGGACGGCGCCGCGGCGGGAGCGGCACGGCCATGAGCACGGCGACCGGCGGAGACGTCCTGGCGACGATCGTCGCGGCCACGGCGCGTGGCGTCGAGCTGCGCGATTCCGCCGAGGCGCGTCGGTCGCTGGATCGGGCGGCGACCGCGTGGCAGCCGCGCGGCGCGGCGCTCCTCGCGACGCTGGCGGCGCCGGGCGCCGTGCGCGTCATCGCCGAGTGCAAGCGCCGCTCGCCGTCGCGCGGGATCCTGCGGGCCGACTACGATCCGGCGGCGATCGCCCGGGGCTACGCGGCGGCCGGGGCGGCGGCCATCTCGGTGCTGACCGAGCCGACGTTCTTCGACGGCTCGCTCGATCACCTGCGCGCCGTCCGCGCCGCCGTCCCGACGCCGATCCTGCGCAAGGACTTCGTCGTCGACGACTTCCAGATCCTCGAGGCGCACGCCGCCGGGGCGGACGCCATCCTGCTGATCGTCGCGGCGCTCGACGACGCGACGCTGGCCCGGCTGCTGGCCGCGGCCGAGGGGCGCGGGCTCGCGGTGCTGGTCGAAGTGCACACCGCGGAGGAGCTGAGCCGGGCGCAAGGCGTCGGCGCGCGCCTGATCGGCGTGAACAGCCGCAACCTGAAGACGCTGGCAGTCTCGCTGGACACGGCCCTGGCGCTCGGCGCGCGCCTCGGTCCCGGTGTCGTCGGCGTCGCCGAGAGCGGCATCCGCTCGCGCGCCGACATCGAGGCGCTCACCGCCGCCGGCTACCACGCCTTCCTCGTCGGCGAGCGGTTCATGAGCCAGCCCGATCCCGGCGCGGCGCTGGCCGAGCTCGTGGGAGCGCCATCGTGAGACGGCCGGCGATGAAGTTCTGTGGCATCACGCGCGCCGAGGATGCCTGGGCCGCGGCGGATCTGGGCGCGGCGGCGATCGGTTTCGTCTTCGCGCCGGCCAGCCCCCGCGCCATCACCCCGGACGCGGCGCAGGCGATCGCGCGGACGCTGCCGCCGTTCCTGCAGCGGGTCGGCGTCTTCGTCGATCTGCCGGCGGCCGAGGTCCGGCGGATCGCCGAGCACGTCGGCCTCGACGCGGTGCAGCTGCACGGCCGCGAGACGGCGGCGGACGCCGCGGCCGCGTGGCCGCGCGTGATCAAGGCGCTGGCCCGCGATCGGGATCCGGTCGCCGAGGCAGCGGCGTGGCCGGAGGCGGTGACGCTGCTGGTCGACGCCGCCACGGGCGACGCACCCGGCGGCACCGGGCAGCTCGCCGACTGGCCGGCGGCCGCCGTGCTGGCCCGGCAGCGGCGCCTGGTGCTGGCCGGAGGGCTCACCGCGGAGAACGTCGGCGAGGCCATCGCGGTCGTCCGTCCCTACGCGGTGGACGTATCGTCGGGGATCGAAGTGCGGCCGGGCGAGAAGTCGGTCGCGCGGATGCGGGCGTTCGCGCGTGCGGTGGACGACGCCTGGAGGCGGGATGACGATGTCAGTGGATAGGGTAGAGACGGGGGCCACCGTGGACGCCCGGCCGGCGTTCGGTCGGCGCGATCCGGACGCGCGCGGCTACTTCGGCGCCTACGGCGGACGGTTCGTGCCGGAAACGCTGGTGGAGCCGGTGGCGGCGCTCGAGCGCGCCTACTTCGCGGCGCGCGACCGACGCGGCCTTCGTCGAGGCGTTCGTGCAGGTGCTGCGGCAGTTCGTCGGCCGCCCGACGCCGCTCTACGAGGCCGCGCGCCTGTCGGAGGACGTCGGCTGCCGCGTCTTCCTCAAGCGCGAGGACCTGGCCCACACCGGCGCCCACAAGATCAACAACGCGATCGGGCAGGCGCTGCTGGCCAAGCGGATGGGCAAGACGCGCGTCGTCGCCGAGACCGGCGCCGGCCAGCACGGCGTCGCGTCGGCGACGGCGTGCGCGCTGCTCGGCCTCGAGTGCGTCGTCTACATGGGCACCGAGGACATGGCGCGGCAGGCGCTGAACGTCGTCCGCATGCGGCTGCTGGGCGCCACCGTCGTCGGCGTCGATTCCGGCAGCAGGACGCTGAAGGACGCCATCAGCGAGGCGATGCGCGACTGGGTGGCGCGGCCGGACGACACGGTCTACCTGCTCGGGTCGGCGCTCGGGCCGCATCCCTATCCGCTGATGGTGCGCGAGTTCCAGTCGATCATCGGGCAGGAGGCGCGGCAGCAGATCCTGGCCCAGGCCGGCCGCCTGCCGGACGCCGTGCTCGCCTGCATCGGCGGCGGCAGCAACGCCATCGGCCTCTTCGACGCCTTCATCGACGACGCCTCGGTGCGGCTGATCGGCGTCGAAGCCGGCGGCGAAGGCATCACGCCGGGCCGCCACGCGGCGCGCTTCTCGGGCGGCAGCCCCGGCGTGCTGCAGGGGACCTGGACCTACGTCCTGCAGGACGCGGCCGGCAACATCGAGCTGACGCACTCCGTGTCGGCCGGGCTCGACTACGCCGCGATCGGCCCCGAGCACGCGATGCTGCGCGATCAGGGCCGCGTCAGCTACCGCTACGCGACCGACGCCGCGGCGCTGGAGGCCTTCGGCTGGCTGGCGCGCAGCGAGGGGCTGCTGCCGGCGCTCGAGTCGGCGCACGCCATCGCCGCCGTGCGCGACGTCGCGCGCGACCTGGGCCGCGACGGGATCCTCGTCGTCAACCTGTCGGGACGCGGCGACAAGGATGTCCACCTCGTGAAGGATCTGATTCCGGCAGCCGGACCGGCGGTGCGCGCGTGAGCCAACGGCTGACCGACACCTTCGCGCGGCTCCGCAACGGCGGCGGGCCAGGGCTGGTGACCTACGTCACCGCGGGCGATCCCGGCTACGCGCGCTCGAGGCGATCGTGCTCGCGCTCGATCGCGCCGGCGCCGACGTCATCGAGCTCGGCGTCCCGTTCTCGGAGCCGCTCGCCGATGGCCCGGTGATCCAGCGGGCGACCGAGCGGGCGCTCGCCGGCGGCATGACCCTGGCGAAGACGCTCGATCTGGTGGAGGAGCTGCGCGCTGACGTGCGCGCGCCGATCGTGCTCTTCACCTACGCCAACCCGATCTATCGCCTCGGCCTCGACGCGTTCGTGGCGCGGGCCGCCGCGGTCGGCGTCGACGGCGTGCTGGCGCTGGACCTGCCGGCCGAGGAGGCGGGCCCGCTGCACGAGCGGCTCGCCGCCGCCGCCCTCGACATGATCTTCCTGGTCAGCCCGACCACGACCGACGAGCGGCTGCGGCGGGCCGGCGAGATCGGGTCGGGGTTCCTCTATGGGGTGTCACGCACCGGTGTCACCGGCATGCGCGACGCCGTCGCCGACAGCGCGGAGGGCGCTGTGCGCGCGGATGCGCCGCGAGACGCGCCTGCCCGTCGCGCTCGGCTTCGGGCTGTCGCGGCCGGAACACATCCGCGACGTCGGCCGGTGGGCCGATGCCGCCGTGGTCGGCAGCGCGCTGGTCGACGTGATCGCGCGGGCCGGCGATTCGCCGGACGTGGCCGTCGACGTCGAGCGCTTCGTGCGCTGGCTGAAGGGCGACGCATCGGCAGGAGTCGCGCATGGATGACGTCGGCGGACGAACGAAGGTCCTGGCGGAGATCGCGGCGCTGCGTGACGCGATCGACGCCATCGACGAGCAGCTGGTCGTCCTCCTCAGCCGGCGCGCCGCCAGCGCGCTGGAGATCGGCCGGCTGAAGTCGCTGCTGCAGATGGAGATCTACCAGCCCGCCCGCGAAGGCGCGGTGCTGCGCCACGTCCGCAGCGTCAACCCAGGGCCGCTCGACGGCGACGCGATCGCCCGGCTCTTCGAACGCATCATCGACGAGGCGCGCCGCCTCGAACGGACGATGGCCGAGCGCGGTCACCAGTGAGACGCCCGGACCGGCGGTCCGAGCGGATGACAGAGGAGAAGGTTCCATGGTTGTCGTGATGGCCGAAGGCGCCAGCGAAGAGCAGATTCAGAACGTCGTCGCGCACCTGGTCGAGCAAGGCTTCGACGTGCACCGATCGACGGGCGCCGCGCGCACCGTGCTCGGCGCGGTCGGCTCGGGACGCCACCGCGATCCGAAGCTGCTCGAGGTGCTCGACGGCGTCCACGAAGTGGTGCGCATCAGCGAGCCCTACAAGCTGGCCAGCCGCACCTTCAAGCGCGACAACACCGTGTTCGACGTCGGCGACGTGCGCATCGGCGGCGACGAGGTGATCGTCATGGCCGGGCCGTGCTCGGCCGAGACCGACGAGCAGGTGAACGCGACGGCGGCGGCGGTCAAGCGCGCCGGCGGCAAGTTCCTGCGCGGCGGCGCCTTCAAGCCGCGCTCGTCGCCGTACAGCTTCCAGGGACACGGCGAGGAAGGGCTGCGGATGCTCCGCGCCGGCGCCGATCAGCACGGCCTCAAGCTGATCACCGAGGTGATGGACGCGAGCCAGATCAGCCTGATCGACCGCTACGTCGACGTCTACCAGCTCGGCGCCCGCAACATGCAGAACTACACGCTGCTGCGGGAGATGGGCAAGGTCCGCAAGCCGGTGCTGCTCAAGCGCGGCATCTCGGCGACGCTCGAGGAGTGGCTGATGTCGGCGGAGTACCTGCTCTCCGGCGGCAACACCCAGGTGATCCTCTGCGAGCGGGGCATCCGGACGTTCGAGACCTACACCCGCAACACCATGGACATCTCGGCGATCCCGATGCTGAAGAAGCTGACGCACCTGCCGGTGTTCGCCGATCCGAGTCACGGCATCGGCAAGCGCGATCAGGTGCCGGCGATGGCCCGGGCGTCGATCGCCGCCGGCGCCGACGGCCTGCTGATCGAGGTGCACTGCGATCCCGACAAGGCGTGGAGCGACGGCGCGCAGTCGCTGTTCCCGGGCCAGTTCGATCGGCTGATGGCCGAGCTGCGGATCATCGCCCCGGCCATCGGGCGCAGCATCTGCGTCGAGCCCGCGGTCCGCTCCGGCGGCTGGTAGGTACGCGGTGTCAGCCGTACCCTCCGGCGCCGCGCCCGAGCCGCCGTTTCGCACCATCGCCATCGTCGGCGTCGGCCTGATCGGCGGCTCGGTCGGCCTGGCCGCGCGCGCCGCGTGGCCGGGCGTGCGGGTCATCGGCATCGATGCCCGCGACGTCGTGCTGAGCGCGCTGGCGCTCGGCGCGGTGACGCGAGGCGGCGGAGGACGTGACGGCGGCCGCGGCCGCGGATCTGGTCGATCCTGTGCGCGCCGGTGGCGGCGAACGTCGCGGCGCTCGAGGCGGTCGGCGCCGCGCCTGCCGCCGGGCGCGGTCGTCACCGACGTCGGCAGCACCAAGCGCGGCGATCGTCGACGCGGCCGAGTCGCCTCGGGCTCGGCCAGCTTCGTCGGCGGCCACCCGCTGGCCGGCGCCGCGACGTCGGGCACGGCGTCGGCGCGCGAGCAGCTGTTCCGCGGCCGCCCGTGGATCCTGACGCCGTCGGCGCGGAGCGCGCCGGCGGCGGTCGAGCGGCTGCGCGCGTTCGCCCGGGCGCTCGGCGCGACGCCCACCGTGCTCGACGCCGCCGCGCCACGATCGCCTGATGGCCTACGTCAGCCATCTGCCGCAGGTGGTCGCGTCGACGCTGCTCCACACGGTCGGCGCGACGGTGGGCGAGCCGGGCCTGGCGCTGTCCGGGCCCGGGGCTGGCCGACACCACCCGGCTGGCGGCCAGTCCGGGCGGCGCTCTGGGCCGGGATCCTGGGGGCCAACGCGACCACGTCGCCGAGGCGATCGGCGCGTTCCAGGCGGCGCTGGCCGGCGTGAAGGCCGGCCTCGGCGATGCGCCCGCCATCGAAGCGACGTTTGCCGACGCGGCGCGCTGGCGGCGCGGCATCAAGCTCATCGGCGAGGCCGAGCGTCCGTTCGCGCGCCGCGCGACGGACCTGCCGGAGCGGACGGTGCCCGCCGTGCGCAGCTACCTGGAACAGGCGGCGCGCCCGCCGGCCGCCGCGGAGTGGCCGGACGCCGGCTGGCGCCTGCAGCGCGTCGGCTCCTGCCCGGCCGCGTTCTACCGATTTCTCTACCGTGAGGTGGGACGCCCCTGGCACTGGATCGACCGTCTGCCCTGGCCCGACGAGCGCATCCGCGCCCACGTCGCCGACCCGGCGATCGAGATCTGGCTGCTCACGCACGAGACCGTGCCGGCCGGCTTCGCCGAGCTCGAACGCAGCGCCGACGGCAGCGTCGAGATCGTCTACTTCGGCCTGCTGCCCGAGTTCATCGGCCGCGGCGTCGGACAGGCCTTCCTGGGGGCCGTCCTCGGCCGGGCCTGGGACGGCGCCACCACCCGCGTCTGGCTCCACACCTGCACGCTCGATCACCCGCGCGCGCTGGCCACCTACGTGGCCGGCGGCTTTCGGCTGGTGCGCGACGAGGCCTACACCGCGCGCCTCGAGACGCCTCGCGCCACGGTGACGCCCCCGGCCGGGCGTCCCTGAACGTATGGCCTGGGAGCGAGGCCCTGCGCGTCAACCGAACGGCTTCCAGCGTCGTCTAACCCCGCACGTCATGATCCGTCCCGTCGCCGCGCGTCTCGCGGCGTGTCTCACCCTCCTCCTCACCGCTCCCGCCGTCCTCGCGGCGGCGGAGTCTGCGCTGCCGGCGCTCACGCCGGTCCGTGCCAGCGCGGCGCCGGTCGTCGACGGCACGCTCGACGACGCCGTCTGGCAGGGGCCGGAGCTGACGACGGGCGCGTGGGGCTCCTACAACCCGCTGCACGGCGACGGCATCCCGCAGCAGACGCGGGTATGGATCGCCTACGACGATCGCTACATCTACGTCGCCTTCCGCTGCGAGGACCCGGAGCCGCGGCGGATCAAGACCAGCATTTCGCGGCGCGACAACGTGTGGAGCGACGACTGGGTCGGTCTGAGCCTCGACGCGCTCGGCACCGGCCAGGTCGCGTACCACATGATGGTCAACCCGAGCGGCGTGCAGATGGACATGCTGCAGACCAACTCGGGCGGCGAGGACCCGTCCCCCGACTGGGTCTGGGACAGCGCCGGCCGCGTCGACGCGACCGGCTACACCGTCGAGATCCGGCTGCCGCTGCAGTCGATCCGCTTCAAGGGCGGTGACGTGGCGCGGATGGGCGTGCTGTTCTGGCGGCGCGTCAGCCGCACCGGCGTCTCGGTCTCGTGGCCGCAGCTCAAGCCGAACGAGTGGGTCTTCCAGCACCACGCGCCGCTCGTCTTCGATCGCCTGCGCGGGCGATCGACGCGCGAAGCCATTCCCAGCGTCACCTACGCGGGGGCCGAGGAGCGATCGACGCCCTCGGCGTGGGGGGCGTTCGACAGCACGGCCGCGGTCGGGCTGTCCGGCAAGTTCGGGCTGACGTCGACCATCACCGTCGATGCGACCGTCAACCCCGACTTCAGCCAGGTCGAGAGCGACGCCTTCCAGGTCGAGGTCAACCAGCGCTTTCCGATCTTCTTCTCGGAGAAGCGGCCCTTTTTCATGGAAGGCGCCGGACTCTTCAACCTCGCCGGCGTCGGCGACGGCGACGGCAACATGGTGTCGGCGGTGCACACACGCCGCATCATCGATCCGATCGTCGGCGGCAAGGTCACCGGCTCGGTCGGCCGCACCACGTTCGGCGTGCTGACCGCCGTCGATCAGGCGGCGGGTCGCGATCTCGAGGCCGGCGATCCGCTCGACGGCCGCGACCGCGTCTACACGGTCGGCCGCGCCCAGATGACGCTGCCGTCGCCGGGCAGCTTCGTCGGCGCGCTGCTGTCCGACCACGTCGCAAGGGCCGGCCTCGAACGTCGTCGCCGGCGCCGACGTCAGCCTGCGCAAGCGGGGCTCGTCGCTGCAGATGACCGGCATGGCGCTCTACTCGTCGGCGACGGCGGCCGACGGCAGCCACACCCAGGGCCTGGCCACGTTGTGGACGGGCGGCATGAGCTCGAAGCGCTACGACGCCTTCGGCCAGGTCGAGCACTACGACCGCAACTTCCAGATGGACTCGGCCTTCTACAACCGGACCGGCTTCACCAGCGGCTGGGGCTTCGGCGCGGTCAGCTTCTATCCGCCGGCGACGAGCCGCTTCAAGTTCATCCGCCGCATCGTGCCGTTCGTGTTCGTCCAGGGCGGCCAGGATCGCGTCCAGAACGGGACGGATCTGCTCGCCGTGTCGGGCCTCCGCTTCCACACCTCGCGGCAGGGCTTCTTCCGCGCCGACTACGTCGGCGGACACGAGCCGTGGGCGAACCGCCGCTACGAGCGCGGCCGGTTCCGCGCCTTCGGCAACGCCCAGATCTTCCGGTGGCTGCGCGCCGGCGGCAACGTCAACGCCGGCTACGCGACCTACTACGACGAGGTCGATCCGTTCCAGGGCCGCTCGAACAGCGTCTCGGCGTTCGCGACGGTGCAGCCGAATGCGCGCCTGTCGCAATCGATCGAATGGCAGCGCATCGACTTCGCCCGCGCCGATACCCGCGCCGACGTCTACGATCTGGTGATCGTGAACTCGCGCACGACCTACCAGTTCTCGCGGCGGCTCTACGCCCGCGTCATCGCGCAGCACGACACGTCGTCGCATCGGCTGCTGCTCGACGCGCTCGGTTCCTACGAGCTGCGGCCGGGGACGGTCATGTTCGCCGGCTACGGCGCGCTGCGCGAGCGCCGTGCCTTCGACAACGGCGAGTGGCGGACCGACGAGCTCAGCCCGCTGCGCGAGTCGCGCCGCGGCCTCTTCTTGAAGGCGTCCTATCTCTACAGGTTCTAGGGGGCTAGAAACCAGGAACCAAGGGACCAAGGTCTGGCTGCCGCGCGTCCCTGGTTCACCGCCCGGTCGATCTCGTCGAGCGCGCCCGGGTTGGCCACGACCATCCGGTTCGGCACCGGCCGGCCGTTGACCAGCTGCGTCACCGCGATCTCCATCGACTTGCCGCTGCGGGTCCGCGGCAGCTCGCTCACCTGGAGGATCCGCTTCGGCACATGGCGCGGGCTCTCCTCGGTGCGGATGGTGCGCTGGATCCGCGTGACCAGGCCGTCGTCGAGCACGACGCCCGGCTCGCAGCACGACGAACAGCCAGATCACCTCGTCGTCGTCCTCGCGCTTGCCGACGGCGAGGCCTTCGACGATCTCCGGCATGGTTTCGAGGGGCCGGTAGATCTCGGCGGTGCCGATGCGGACGCCGCCCGGGTTGAGCGTCGCGTCGCTGCGGCCGTAGACGACGATGCCGCGCTGCGGCGTGATCTCGACGAGATCGCCATGGCGCCAGACGCCGGGGAACCGCTCGAAGTAGGCGGCGTGGTAGCGGGCGCCGTCGGCGTCGCCCCAGAAGCGCAGCGGCATCGACGGCAGCGGCTGCCGGCACACCAGCTCGCCGGGCTTTCCGGTGACCGGCTGGCCGTCCTCGTCGAACGCCGCCAGGTCGACGCCGAGACCCGGCGCCTGGATCTCGCCGGCGTAGACCGGCTCGGTCGGCACGCCGAGCATGAAGCAGCCGACGATGTCGGTGCCGCCGGAGATGCTGGCCAGGTGGACGTCGGCCTTGACGTCGCGGTAGACCCACTCGAAGCCGGTCCGCGCCAGCGGCGAGCCGGTGGAGAACACCGTGCGCAGGCGCTCGAGGCGCTGCGTGCGCCCGGGCGCGAGGCCGGCGGCGCGGCAGCCGTGGATGAAGCGGGCGCTGGTGCCGAAATGCGTCACCTCGAGGCGCTCCACGGCCTGCCACAGCACGTCGAGGGTCGGGTGCGACGGCGATCCGTCGTAGAGCACGATCGTGGCGCCCTCGGCCAGCGCCGAGACCAGCCAGTTCCACATCATCCAGCCGCAGGTGGTGAAGTAGAGCAGCCGATCGCCGGGACCGACGTCGCCGTGCAGGCGCAGTTCCTTGTGGTGCGTCAGGAGGACGCCGCCGGCCCGGTGCACGAGCGCCTTGGGCAGGCCGGTCGTGCCGGACGAGTAGAGCACCGCCAGCGGGTGATCGAAGGGCAGCGGGATCGGCGTCAGCGGCGGTTCTGCCGAGCGCCAGCCAGTCGGCCCAGGCGACGCCCTCGAGGCCGGCGACGCCGTCGCCGAGGACGACGAGGCGTGGCGGGCCGGGCAGCCGCGCCATGAGATCCGCCAGCACCGGGCCGGTGTCGAAGCGCTTGCCGTTGTAGGGATACGACGACGAGGCCAGCAGCAGCGTCGGCGCGATCTGGTGGAAGCGGGCGTAGGCGGCGTCGGCGCCGAAATCGGGCGAGCAGGACGAGAAGATCGCGCCGCGGGCGGCGCAGGCGAGATGCAGGATGACGGCTTCGGGGACGTTGGCGACGAAGGCCGCCACCGTGTCGCCGCGGCCGATGCCGTCCCGGGCGAGCGCCGCGGCCGCGCGCGCCACCGACCGGCGCAGGGTCGCCGCGGCTGATGACGCGGTCCTCGGCGGTCTCGGTGGTCGCGATGATGGCGGGCGCGTCATCGGCGGCGCCGCGACCGGCCAGCAGCGCGTCGGCGTAGTTCAACGTGACGCCGTCGAACCAGCGCGTCGCCGGCATCGGCGCCCCGTCGTGCGCCGCGGCGGCGCGGCCGGCGTGCGGCACGCCGCTGGTGCGGAGCAGCGTCTGCCAGAACGCGTCGGGCTCGGCGATCGACCAGGCGTGCAGGGCCCAGTAGTCGTCGAGCGGCCGGCCCGCGGCGGCGGACGCGGCGCGGCGGAAGGACGCGAGGTGGGTGGCCGCCGCCCGCTCGGGCGAGGGGATCCACAGGGGAGTCATCGCGAACGCCAGCCTCGGCATCCGCGATGACGATCGACTGCGGCCCATCACGGCTGCGGCGAGCCGTAGGCGCCGTCGCGCACGCCCGGCCGGATGGTGACGGTCGTGCTGGCGCTGGCCAGCACCTTGCGGTTGCGCTTCAGGCGCAGCTGGACCCGGTAGCGGCCGCCGGAGTGAAACGTGTGTTCGGCCGAGAAGATCCGCCGGACCTCGCTGACCCCGGCCTCGTACGGCTCGCACTCGTTCGACTCTTCCGACTCGGTCAGGTCGCCCCAGTCCCACTCGACCGACGCGCAGTAGAACTCCGCGGTCCGATCCGCCGGCAGCTTGAGGTCGGCGATGGCGCGGACCCGCGACGGCGCGAAGCTGACCGCGGGCGTGATCCGCAGGTCGATCGACAGCTTCTTCGGCTGCTCGGCTCGCGGCCGGCGGCGCCGGCGTCTGGGCCAGCGCGGGCGACGAGGCGACGGCCAGCGCGGCCGCCAGGCCGAACGCGGGGACCGACATCCGGTACGACGACATGGACAATCCTGTTCTTGGGCGTAGGATGGCCCGCCCATCTTACCTTGGCGCCGCCTGCACCCGAGCGGCGGAGTTGGCGGCGGTTGAGCCTCGTCCTGCCGCCGTCTGCATATAATCCGTGCGTGTCCCAGACCTCCGCCGTCCTCCTGTCGGTCATTGCCGCTCCGCCGTCGGACCTCGCCACCGACGTGCTCGTCACCTTCGTCGCCGACGGGGCCGGGCCCGATGCCCGGCTCGATCCCGCGACCGGCGGTGCGCTGGCCTCGCTCCTCGGCGGAACCGAACTGCGGCGCAAGGCCTTCGAGACCGCCTGGCTGCCGGTCGTAGGGCGCGGCGCGCAGGCGACACGGGTCCTGATGGTGGGCAGCGGCCGGGCCGAGGACCTGACGCCGGAACGCTGGCGGCGGCTCGGCGTGGTCGCCGGCCTGGCCGTGCGGCAGCGGCGGTTCGGTCGGATGGCCTGCCTGATCCCCGACGCCCAGGCGCGTCCCGAGGTGCTGCAGGCCCTCGTCGAAGGCGTCGTCTACGCGGCGCTCGACCTCGACACCTACAAGACCGGTGACCGCGATACGACGCCGCTGCGCGAGGCGCTCATCCGCGTCGAGACGCCGGCGCCGGATCTCGTCGCCGCCGTCGAGCGCGGCCGCATCCTCGGCGAGGCCACCAACTTCGCCCGGCTGATGGCCAACGAGCCCGGCAACGTGCTGACGCCGCGGGTGTTCGCCGAGCGCGGCGCGGCGCTGGCCGCCGGCACGTCGCTCGACGTCCAGATCCACGACGAGAAGGCGATCGCCGGCCTCGGCATGGGCCTCATCGAAGGGGTGGCACGCGGCTCCGTCGAGCCGGCGCGCCTGCTGACGCTGTCCCACACGCCGCCCGGCGTCACCACCGGGCCGGTGCTGGGGCTGGTCGGCAAGGGCGTCACCTTCGACACCGGCGGCATCTCGATCAAGCCGGCCGAGATGATGGACCGCATGAAGGACGACATGGCCGGCGGCGCCGCGGTGATCACCGCGATGCGCGCCCTCAGCCTGCTGGAGGCGCCGATCCGCGTCGTCGGCGTCGTCCCGGCGGTCGAGAACATGCCCGGCGGCAAGGCGCTGAAGCCCGGCGACGTGATCCGCGGCGCCAGCGGCAAGACCGTCGAGGTCCTCAACACCGACGCCGAAGGCCGCCTGATCCTCGGCGACGCGCTGTGGTACGCGCGCGAGAAGATGGGCGCGACGCACCTCGTCGACGTCGCGACGCTGACCGGCGCCTGCGTCGTGGCGCTCGGCCGCGTCACCAGCGCGATCTTCGGCACGCCGCAGTGGTGGGTCGACATCGTGCGCGAGACGGGCGAGCGGGCCGGCGATCGGCTGTGGCCGCTGCCCCTCTACGACGACTACATGGATCAGCTCAAGAGCGAGATCGCCGACCTGGCCAACATCGGCGGTCGGCCGGCCGGCGCGATCACCGCGGCGCTGTTCCTGAAGGAATTCTCCGGCGGGCTGCCATGGGCGCACCTCGACGTGGCCGGCACGGCGTGGGTCGACGAGCCGAAGCCCTATGCGCCGAAGGGGGCGACCGGCGTCGCGGTGCGGACGCTGGCGGAACTGGCGTTCACGGCGTCCCGCTGGGCGGCTCCGACAGCCTGAGCCGCGTCGCCGAGGGTTCCTCGGCGCCGTCGCGCTGGCTCTCGGCGCGGCGACGGAGGATGAAGAGCGTCCCGACCAGCAGCCCGGCCGCCAGCGCCATCACGGCGAGCACGCCGACGAGGCCGATCGATCCGATCAGGACGTCGGCCGGCCCGACCTCCTTGGCCGCTGTCGCCTCCGGCAGCTCCACGACCCGCGTCACCGTCTGAAACAGCCCGAACACCCGTCCATTGTACGCAGTTTCCGCAAGTTGCTCGGAGCTAGCTCCGAGCAACCTCGGAGCTAGCTCCGAGAGAGCTCCGAGCACGACCGGGCGGGGGCGTCAGTCCTGCGAGGCGACGGTGCCGACGGGCTTGAGGGTGCGCGTGTAGCGCAGGATCGCCGAGGCCAGGGCGTCGGCGATGCGCTGGCGATACTTCTCGGTGCGGAGGAGCCCGCCTTCGCCGTCGTGGCTGATGAAGGCGATCTCGGCCAGCACGCTCGGCATGCCGGCGCCGATCAGCACCACGAACGGCGCCTGCTTGACCCCGAGGTCGCGCAGCCCCTGGTTGTGCGGGCGCAGCCGCGTCACCATCGATTCCTGGACGGCGCCGGCCAGTTCGCGCGACTCGTCGCGCTTGCTCCCCTGGGTGATGGCGCGGACCATGTCGGGCAGGTTGCGCATCGAGCCGGCGGCGGACGCGTTCTCGCGCGCCGCGACCGAGGCGGCATCGGCGTTGCTGGCGAAGTTGAGGACGTAGGTCTCGACGCCAGCCGCCTTGCGGTTGCGGCTGGAGTTGGCGTGAATCGACAGGAAGAGGTCGGCGCCCTGCCGGTTGGCCATCGCCGTGCGTTCCTCGAGCGGGATGAAGACGTCGGTGCGCCGCGTCAGCACGACCTCGATGCCGGCCTCGGCGGCGAGGACTCTTTCGACGCGCAGGGCGACGTCGAGGACGACCTCGGCTTCAGTGGTCTTCGAGCCCGACGCGCCCGGATCCTTGCCGCCGTGGCCGGGGTCGATGACGATGCGCGACACGCCGAGACCCAGCTGCCGCGCGATCGAGAACCCGCCGGCGCCGTTCTCGGCCGGGGCGCCCGGGATCAGCGGCAGCGGCGCCACCGGCGCGGCGGCGGTGCGGCGCTCGGCGCGCGGGACGCGGACGACCGCCGGGACGAACGCCGCCAGATCGAGGCCGGGCGTCACGCCGCGCGGTGGCCGAATCGCGGCGCGGACCATCAGCGGCTGGGTGCGGCGCGTCCGCAGGAACGAGGGGGGCGCGCGACGGTACGCGTGGCCAGCGCCGGGGCCGCCGCGACCGAGCCGCGGACGCGACCAAGTGAGAGCGGCGTGTCGTCGACGGCGAGAAGCGGCTCGACCACCACGATCCGCGTCGGCGATGGCATCGGCCGGACCGCCGACGGCGCCGCGATGCGGTTCGCCCGCAAGAGCGCGGGCGGCGGGGGAGCGGGGGCCGGCACGGTGGTCGGCGCCGCGATGGCGGCGGCCGTCGGCACCAGCCCGGTGCGTGGCACCGGAGCCGGTCCGGGAGTCGGTCCGGGAGCCGTCCGGGAGGCCGTCCGGGAGACCGTCCGGGAGACCGTCCGGGAGCCGGTCCGGGAGCAGGCCCGGCGACTGGCGACGGCGCGGTCGCCGAGGCCGACGCCAGGGTGGTGGCCGGGCGTCCCGGCGACGCCGGCAGCAGGTCGATGGTCAGCCGGAAGGGGTGGTACAGCGCGAAGACGCTGTAGGTGGCGACACCGTCGAGATCGATGGCCAGGCGCGTGACGTCAGGACGCGGCCGGCCCAGGCGCACCCGCCGCACGGCCGGGCCCTCGTACTGCAACACCGTGTCGGCGAGCGCGGCGATCGGCGCCGTGCGCGCGAAGTCGAAGAAGACGCGGTCGGGCCCGGGCAGCCGCTGCTGATCGAAGGCCACCTCGCCGTCGAAGTCGAGCGTCAGCCGGACCGTGTCGCCGATCAGCGTGCGGCGCACGCCGCGCAGCGTCGCGAGGCGGCCCGTCGACCGCGGTCGATCGCACCGTCGGCGAGGCGGGGTCGTCGGCGGGCGCGGCGGGCGGCGTCACCGCGATCGCCGGTGTCGGCACCGGCGTGGCGACGCGCGCCTCGACCGCGGACGCGGCCGGTGGGGGAGTGGGCCGCTCGCGGGCCGCGACGGTGCCGGGGCCCCTCGCCGGCGCCGCCGACGAGGCGTGCTTGCGCAGCAGGGTGCGCGCCTCCGCCACCAGCGAGCTGGACGGGTAACGCTTGACCAGCGTCTCGAGAATCTCGAGGCCCTGCGCTGCGGTCGGCGGGTCGCCGGTAGACGCGGTAGGAGGCGAGCGCGACGCGTCGCCGCCTGCCACAGCGCGTTGTCGGCGTAGCCACTGCCGCCATGCCGTCGGGCGATCTTCTCGGCCTCGGCCACGACGCGCTGCATCTGCGGACGCGGCGTCGGGCGCGGGCCGTCGAGGCGCATCGCTTCGACGCGGGCCAGGAGCCGCTCGTAGTCGCTTCGGCCGACGCACCGGCAACGTCGGCGGAGCCGGCCACGGCGAGAGCGACGGCGGCGGCGCAGACGGCGCGGCAGGCGGGCGCGAAGAAAATCAGGCGGGCCATGTCAGCCTCGGTCCACTGGAAGTACGCGTGATCAGGGCGTAGCTACGGGGTCGTCCTTGCCATAGCGATTGTCGACCTCGTCGAAATAGTTGGCCGGGACGAGCACGTCGCGGGCCTTGCCGCCGGCGCCGCTCGTCACCAGGCCGTCCGCCTCCATCATGTCGACCAGCCGCGCGGCGCGGCTGAACCCGACCCGCAGCCGGCGCTGCAGGAACGAGATCGACGCCTGCCGGCTGGTGACGACGATGCGCGACGCCTCGTCGTAGAGCTCGTCGCGATCGAACTCGATCGACGACACCGACTTCTCGTCGTCGGTGATCGAGACGTCGTAGGTCGGGCGGCCCTGCTTGCGCAGGAAGCTGGCCAGGCGCGCGCTCTCCTGCTCGGAGATGTAGGCGCCGTGCAGGCGCAGCAACCGGTGCGACGACGGCGGCAGGAACAGCATGTCGCCCTTGCCGAGCAGCTTGTCGGCGCCGTTGGCGTCGAGGATGGTGCGCGAGTCGGTCTTCGACGAGACGCGGAACGAGATGCGGGCCGGCAGGTTGGCCTTGATCAGGCCGGTGATGACGTCGACCGACGGGCGCTGCGTCGCCAGGATCAGGTGGATGCCGACGGCGCGGGCCATCTGCGCGAGCCGGCAGATCGATTCCTCGACCTCGTGCCCGGCCACCATCATCAGGTCGGCGAGCTCGTCGATGACGACGATGATGAACGGCAAGCGTCCGCGGCGGCTCGCCGTTGTCGAGCATCTCGTTGCCCTGGATCTTGATCCGCATGTTGCGGTTGTACTGCTCGATGTTCCGGACGTGCTCGGAGGCCATCGTCTTGTAGCGATGCTCCATCTCGCCGACCGCCCACTTGAGCGCGTTGGCGGCGAGCTTCGGATCGACGACGACCGGCGTCAGCAGGTGCGGGAATGTCGGCGTACATCCCGAGCTCGAGGCGCTTCGGGTCGATCATGATCAGCCGCACGTCCTCGGGCGTCGCGCGGTAGAGGATGCTGGTGAGCATCGAGTTGAGGCCGACCGACTTGCCGGTGCCGGTCGATCCGGCGATGAGCAGGTGCGGCATCGTCGCCAGGTCGGCGAAGTACGGCTCGCCGTGGATCGTCTTGCCGAGCGCCATCATCAGCTTCGAGCCGGCGTTCTGGTAGGCCTCCGATTCGAGCATCTCGCGCAGCGAGATCTGCTCGCGATCGACGTTCGGGATCTGGATGCCGACGGTGGACTTGCCGGGGATGCGATCGATCAGCACCGACTCGGCCTTCATCGCCAGCGACAGATCGTCGGAGAGGCCGGTGATCTTGCTGTACTTCACGCCGGCATCCGGCTTCAGCTCGAACGTCGTCACGACCGGGCCGGGGTGGATCTGCGTCGACCGAGCCCTCGACCGAGAACTCGCGGCACTTGTCTTCGAGGTGGCGGGCGGCGTCCATCAGCAGCCGCTCGTCGACCTTGCGTTCGGCGCGCGCCGCATCGAGCAGGGCCAGCGGCGGCAGCGTGTAGTCGCCCTTGCGGCGCTCGGCCGGGGCCTTCATCGGCTCGGCGTCGGAGAGCGGCAGCACCGGATTGGAGATGCGGGCGGCCTCGCGCGGCTTCGGCGGCGGCTGCGGCGTCAGCGTCGGCGCCATCGGCGGCGCCGCCTTCATTCCGGACTTCGCCGCGGCTGCGGCCTCGACGCGGGCGGCGGCGGGGCCGCGCACCGCCAGATCGTCGTCCTCGTCATCGTCCAGGCCGACCGCGTTCGCGGCAGGCTTCGCCGATGCCGCGGTCTTGCCGGTGGCCGGCGCGACCGCCAGCGACGGCCGCTTGCTGTCGGCGGCCCGCGCCGCGTCCGCCTTGGTGACGGCCTTCTCGACCGCTTCGGGCGACGTGCCCTTCTCGAGGTGCTTGCGGATCACGTCCTGCCGCTGCTTGTCGCGCCGGCGCTCCTCGCGCCAGGCGCCGACCGCGGCGATCGCGTTCGGTGGCGGCACGACGGGCCCAGGTGCCGGCGATCGCGGCGAGCGTCGCCGAACGACAGCTGGGTGACCATCAGCAGCGAGAGGAAGAGCGCGGTCAGGACGAGCACCAGCGCGCCCGAGCGATTGAGCTGCTCGGTGAGCAGCCCGGCCACACCGGCCCCGAGGGCGCCGCCGGCGGGGAAGGCCTTGCCGCCGATCGGGAGCCGGTCGAAGGCGATGGCGAGCGCGGCGCCGGCCGTCGCGAACAGCACGATGCCGCCGGCGAGCTTGGTCCACGGCGCGCGTCAGCGCCCGCACCCAGAAGTAGTGCCAGCCGACGACGACCAGCGCCACCGGCAGCAGGTAGGCGGCGTAGCCGAGGATCTGGAAGGCGAGCTCGGCGAGCAGCGCGCCGACGCGCCCGCCGAAATTGCCCGGCCGCCCGGCCGCGGTGCTGAAGAACAGCACCGGGTCGTTGGCCGAGTAGCTGGCCAGGCTGATCACCCACAACAGGGCGAGGCCGAAGAACGCCACGCCGAACACTTCGCAGAGGCGACGCGACAGGGCTGTGCGCACCACGATCTAAATCTCCATGATGACCGGCACGATCGAGGGGCCTGGCCCCCGACCGCCGGCGGAAGACGCGCTGCAGGTCGTTGCGCAGCTTCTCGCGGATGAGCCCGACGTCGGTACGTTCCTCGACCGAGGCGCTCTCGATGATCTCGACGACGTGATCCGGCGCCTCGCGCATCAGCGCCTCGTCGCGGACGAAGCCGCGGGTGATCACGTCGGGCAGGCCCTCGATGCGGCCCGTCGTCCGGTTGATGGCGACGACCGGCACCACCAGGCCGTCGGCGGCCAGGTGCTTGCGATCGCGGATGCACCTCGTCGCCGATCTCGCCGGTGCGCGTGCCGTCGATGAACACGCGGCCGGTGGGCACGCGTTCGCCCAGCTCGGCGCCGGTCCGGCGTGAACAGCAGGCGATCGCCGTTCTCGATCACGATCACCTCGGTGTTGCCGTTGGTCACGCGCTCGGCGACGCGCGCGTGCCGCATCAGGTGGCGATACTCGCCGTGCACCGGGATGAAGTAGCGCGGCCGCACCAGCGACAGCATCAGCTTCAGCTCTTCCTCGCTGCCGTGCCCGGAGACGTGGACGTGCTTGATGCCCTTCGTAGATCAGCTCGGCGCCGCGGTGCGCGATGTTGTTCATCACCCGGCCGATCGCCCGTTCGTTGCCGGGAATCGGCCGCGCCGAGAAGACGACGGTGTCGTCCTCGCCGATCTTCACGTGCCGGTGATCGTCGATGGCGATGCGCGGCAGCGCCGCCATCGGCTCGCCCTGCGACCCGGTGGTCAGGCACACGACCTCGGCGGCCGGATGGTTCCGCACGTCGCTGTCGCGGATCTGCAGGCCGGTCGGAATCTTGAGGTAGCCGAGTTCCTGGGCGATCGTCGAGGTGCCGATCATGCCGCGGCCGACGAACGCCACCTTGCGCTCGAACTGCGCCGCCAGGTCGACGACGACCTGCATCCGGTAGATGCTCGACGAGAAGGCCGCGACGAGGATCATGCCGGGCGTGCTGGTGAAGATCTCCTCGAAGGCGTCGACGACCTCGATCTCGGATCCGGAGAAGCCCTTGCGATCGATGTTGGTGCTGTCGCCGAACAGCGCCAGCACGCCGGCGCCGCCCAGTTCGGCGAAGCGGTGGAAGTCGAACTGCTGCCCGTCGATCGGCGTCTGGTCGACCTTGAAGTCGCCGGTGTGGACCAGCACGCCGAGCGGCGTGTGGATGGCCAGCCCGACGCAGTCCGGCATGCTGTGCGTGACGCGCAGGAACTCGATCTTGAACGGGCCGACCTCGACGACGTCCTTCGGCCTGACGGTCCGGAGGGCGTCGTCGGAGAGATCGTGTTCGTCGAGCTTGGGGCGGACGAGCGCCAGCGTCAGCGCCGTGCCGTAGACCGGACCATCGACGTACGGCAGCAGGTAGGGGACGGCCCCGATGTGGTCCTCGTGCCCGTGCGTGAGCACGAGCGCGGAGACGCGACGCTGCTGCAGGTAGGTGAGGTCGGGAATGACGAGGTCGATGCCGAGGAGCTCGACGTCGGGGAACGACACCCCGGCGTCGATGACGATACACGTCTCCCCGAACGAAATCGCCATGAGGTTCATGCCGAATTCGCGGAGGCCGCCCAGCGCGACGACTTCGAGAGTCGCGTCGCCGGCGAACGCGTCGCCGTGCCCGGTAGGGGCGCTCGTCATCGATCTGTCTCTGCACGGTGCCGCCGGCGGGTTCTCGACCCGAGCGGGGCATCAGCCCGTCGCCCGCACTCGAGTGCGCGCGACGACGAACACGAACGAGGACCGACGCGGGACCCTTCCGAGGGTCTCGTGGCGGAGCTCGCGGGGACGCGACAGCCGGCCTGGGCGCCGGGGTCGCATCCGATCGGGCCGCTGGGACGGTCCGAGGGAGGGATGGAAAACCGCGCAAACTATAGCACGGAAAGCGGGATCAGGGTGTCGGCGAGATGGACGAACTCAGCCGGCGTCAGCGTCTCGGGCCGGCGCATCGGGTCGATGCCGATGCCGGCGAGGACCGGAGCCAGGTCCATCGCCGCCGTCATGCGCAGCGGCCGCAGCGCGTTCGTCAGGGTCTTCCGGCGCTGCTGGAAGGCCGTGCGCACCAGGCGATCGACCGCCTCGTACCGCGCCACCGGCACCGGCGGCGGGCGGAAGACCAGCCGGACGACCGCCGAATGGACCTTCGGCGGCGGCCGGAAGGCGCCGGGCGGCAGCGACAGCACCCGCGTGCGGTCGGCGAACAGGCCGAGCATCACCGCCAGCGGGCCGTAGTCGCCGTTGCCCGGCCCGGCGACGACACGGTCGGCGACCTCGCGCTGGAGCATCACGACGGCGTCGCGGACCCGGCCGGTGGCGCGGGCCAGGGCGAGGATGCGGAACAGGATCGGCGACGACAGGTTGTAGGGGAGGTTGCCGACGACGCGGACCGGGCCGTCGCCGGGCGGCAGCACCCCGGCGTCGTCGAGGGCGAGGAAGTCACCCTCGACCAGCATGAGAGTCGGCGGCGCCCACTCGGCGAGCGCCGCCGCGAGGTCGCGATCGACCTCGATGGCGTGGATCGCGCGCGCCGGTGGCGGCCAGCGGCCGGGTCAGCGCGCCCAGGCCGGGACCGATCTCGACGAAGACGTCGCCCGGGGCGACGCCGAGCGACGCCGACCAGCTTGTCGGCCCAGGCCGGCTCGAGGAAGTGCTGGCCGAAGCGCTTGCGGGCCCGGTGCTTGGGGCGCGCCGGCGCCTCGGCGTGCGGCGCGTCGGGTATGGCGTGCCGGGCCGCGCGGGCCTCGCGGGCCGCGCGCCGCGGGTCCCGCTCCGGCCCGGCTGCACCTCTCCGGGAGAGCGTCCGGGACGTTCTCCCGGACGGCGTCCCGGACCGCGTCCGTAGTGCCGGGCCCTTGTCCGGGAGAGCGTCCGGGAGGACGTCCGGACCTTCTCCCGGAGGGCGTCCGGGACCACTACCGGGCCGGGGGCCGCCGCGGCTCATGCTTCGGGCTCCTCTTCGCCGCGCCAGTACCGTTCCTCGATCAACTCGATCTCGTCCTCGCTCAGGCCGAAGTAGTGGCCGAACTCGTGGATGACCGTCTCGCCGATCATCCACACGATGTCGTCCTCCGACTCGGCGTCCTCCTCGATCGGCCGCTGGTAGATCGAGATCTTGTCGGGGACGCGCGGCTCCTGGCTCCACTGGCGTTCCGTCAGCGGTGTGCCCTGGTAGAGGCCGTAGAGCGTGTCGCCGGCCGGGATCTCCAGCTCGTCGAGGATGTCGGGCGTCGGCTCGTCCTCGACGACGACGGCGACGTTGGCGATGGCGTCGCGAAACCGTTTCGGGATCGTCGCGAGCGCTTCTTCGACGAGGCGCTCGAAGGCGCGGCGCGAGACTGGGGGCATGATGGTGGTCGCAGTCACCGTCGGCGCGCCGGCTTCCTGTCGACCGACGTGGCGGACGTGCGGCGCGGCGGCTCCGTGTGGGGCGGTCGCGGTGGGCGAGCCCCGATGGCGGGCCGAGCGCCCGAGGCGGCCTTGGCACCGCCGGCGCGAGCGCCGGCGCGGACCGCGGCACCCGAGGCCGCGCCCATCTTGCGGCCCGGCGATGGGCCGGCGTCGGACGCCGTCCGCATCTCGGCGGCGAACACGCAGACGTCGACGACCGCGCACGTCGGACAGAGCGGCTGCGTCGGCCGGCAGATGCGGCGGCCGTGCAGGATCAACGTCGACGACGCCACCGTCCATTGATCGCGAGGCAGCGCCGCGCAGAGCTGCGCCTCGACCTCCTCGGGCGTCGCGGCCTGGGCGATGCCGATGCGGTTGGCGACGCGCAGCACGTGCCGATCGACGGGCATGCCCGGGCACGCCGAGGGCGTGGCCGAGCACCACGTTCGCCGTCTTGCGGCCGACCCCGGGCAGCGCCGTCAGCGCGTCCATGTCGGCCGGCACCTGGCCGCCGTGCTTGGCGAGCAGGGCCTCGGCCATGCCGAGCAGCATCTTGGACTTCTGGCGGAAGAAGCCGGTCGCGACGATCTGCGGCTCGAGCTCGGCGGTCGTCGCCGCGACGAGGCGTCTGCGGATCCGGATAGCGCTTGAAGAAGGCCGGCGTGACCTGATTCACCCGCACGTCCGAGGACTGCGCCGACAGGATCGTCGCGACGAGCAGCTCGAACGGCGTCGTGAAGTCGAGCTCGGTGGTCGCGTTCGGATGCTGGCCGTAGAGGCTGGTCGAGGATCGCCCGCGTCTCGCCCGGTGTCTTCAGCGGGCCAGACGCCGCCTGCGAACCAGACGACGGCCCCTTCGGAGCAGGGCGTGCGCGCTTCGGCGAACCGGGCATGCCGCCAGCTTACCGCGAACCGCTACCCGGTCCGCCGGTGCCGCAGCGGCAGCGGCCGCTCGACGTAGCGATCGCCCGTGCCGCGCCGGCCGCGCCGACGCGCTGCCTGACCGGCGTCCGGCGTAGCGCCGCCCGGCAGAGACGTAGCGCTGATCGACGAGCACGCGCAGGCCGGAGCGCACCCGGAGCATGTCGGCGGTGGCGCTCGCCACGTCCGGACGGGCGAGCGGGAACAGCGGCATCTGCGGGCCCGGTCGGCTGCAGGTTCGAGAGCACGAGGCCGAGACCGCCGACCGGCTGCCGTCGCCAGAGCACCTTGAGCAACGACGCGGCGGCGGCTCGCAGATCCTCGTCGATGGCGGTCGCTTCGCGCAGCGTCACGCTCCGCACCAGCTGATGCGGCTGCGGGCGCGCGGCCGCGACGGCGCCGGCGGCGGTGTCCGTGCCGCTGTGCCACGGCGTCCACCGACGCGGCAACCGGGCGAAGCCGCAGCGTCACCGTGCGGGCGAACCATCCCATGGTGCGCAGCCGCATCGCCAGCACGTCGGCGAGGTGCCGGACGACGTCGGCGAGCTCCGCTTCCGGCGCGTTCGGATGGGTGAGCGTGACTTCGCGCGCGATCGAGCGTGGCGGCTGCGAGCGATCGACCGGCCGGTCGTCTTCACCGCGGGCCCACCGGACGAACGTCGGACCGCGTGTGCCCAGCAGCGACTTGGCGCGCTCATCCGACACGCCGGCGAGGTCGCCGAGCGTCATGACGCTGTCCATCACCAGACGCTGCCGCGCGCCGACCGGCAGGTCGGGCAGCAGGCCGACGTCGAGCGGTGCGAGCAGACGCGCCTCGTAGCCCGGCAGCGCGTAGAGGACACCGCGTGGCCGCGAGATGCGAGACGCGATCTGCGCGGCGGCCCGCGAGCGCGCGATGCCGCAGGACACCTCGAAGCCGAGCTCGCGCTGCAGCCGCTCGCGCAGGCGTTCGGCGACGCGCAGGCCATCCCCGGACGGAGCGGACGGGACGCGCCGGCGACGAGCCCGGCGCGCCACCGGTGGCGCTGCCCACTTCGATGAACACCGAGTCGATTGCCGTCCACTCGACGGCCGCACCGGCGCCCGTCACGTGCGGGTCGCGGAGAATCTCGTCGACCGCGGCCGAGGCCTCGAGATAGCGCTCGACGGCGCCGTCGAGGAAGGCCGCGTCGGGGCACCGCGTCGCGGCGACGGCCAGGCTCAGGCCCGGGACGAACGCCGCGGCGCACCGCCTCGGCACAGGCGGCGACGACCACGCCGTGCGTCGACGGCTGGCCGCCGATGACGATGGGCCGGCGAGGCGAGCCGCGGATCGAGCTGCCGTTCGACAGCGACGAAGAACCCGTCCAGGTCGACGTGAATGATCTCGTTCGACATATCAGTGTCCTGGCGTCACCGACTCGCGCGTCCGGGCACTAGTGCACCGGTTTCGTCGGGTCGGGCGGCCACGTCGGCGCCTGCTGCGAGAACGACTCGGAATAGATCCGCATGTGGTCCTGCAGCGCGGCGATGAGGTTGGGCATCAACTGCACCGGAATCGCCACGCGCGCCCGGACCGGTGCCCGGAGCACCTGGTCGGCCTGGGCCTGCTGGAGGTCCTGCTCGGTCGGAGGCAGCACTTCGCAGAAGGTGAGCGTGAAGTCGAATGGCGTATGCGACACGGCGCAGAAGTTGGTGTAGACGCGCTCACGAGCCCCGGCTTCGTCCGGCACGATCGTGAAGTTGATGTGCTTTCGTTCGTTGCTCATGAGTCGTCGTTCCTCTATACGTCTGACGGATCGAGGCCGTCTGACAGATCGGTCACGTCTGCCCGATCCGCCCGCAGCTGCGCCCGAGCCGTCAGTAGCGCCGCATGACACCGATGACGACGCCCTGCACCTGGACCTGCTCGGGCGGGACGATGATCGGCTTGATGCTCGGGTTGGCGGGCTGCAGCCGCACGTGGCCGTGCTCGCGATACAGCTTCTTCAGCGTGACCTCGGTGCCCTGCAGCAGCGCCACGACGGTTTCGCCGTTGTCCGCCGTCCGCCGGTCCTCGACGATCACCAGATCGCCATCGCGGATCTGCTCGTCGATCATCGAGTCGCCGCGGACGCGCAGGACGTAGGTGTCGCGCTTGCCGACGAGCGACTCGGGCACTTCGATCGTCTCGTTGCCGACGATCGCCTCGATCGGCGCGCCGGCGGCGACGACGCCGAGCAGCGGCAGCTCGATGGCGCGGGCGCTGGTGCGTGTCGGCAGCAGCTCGACGGATCGGCTGCGGTTCCACGCCCGCTTGATGAAGCCCTTCTGCTGCAGGTTGGTCAGGTGCTTGTGCACCGTGGCCAGTGACGACAGGCTGAAGCGCTTGCCGATTTCCTCGAGGCTCGGCGCGTAGCCGTGCTGCAGGATGAAGTCGTTGAGGTAGTCGAGAATCTCTCGCTGGCGTTTGGTGAGCGGCTGCACTGGGCCCCCTTGCTCGAATCCAACTCGTGCGTGGCGGCACGGGAAAAGCGAACGGAACGCGCAAGAGTCTACCAAACAAAAGGCGAAAGTCAACTGAGCGCTCAACCTTCGCGCCAGGGCGACGGTCCAAAGGCTCGAGAGAACGCCGAACGGTCGGCCTGGACGGACCCTGGCGGCGCGGCGAAGGATGCATCACGTGGACGTATGGCAGACTCGCATCGCGTGGCCGGCGACCCTGGCGATGGCCGGTAGCGAGCCGTCCGAGCCGAGCTGCGGGCGCGCCGGTGCCGCTGGCGACCGCGAGCGGCGACCTCGCGGCGCTCGACGACCGGGCGCTGGTCGTCGCCGCCGTCGCCGGCGAGCGCGCGGCCTTCGACGTCCTGGTGCGCCGCCATCAACGCACCGTCTACGGCGTCTGCTATCGCTTCGCCGGTGATCACGCCGACGCCAGCGACCTGGCCCAGGACGCCTTCGTCCGCGCCTATCGCGGCCTGGCTCGCTTCAAGGGCGACGCGGCGTTCTCGCACCTGGCTCTATCGCATCGCCGTCAACGTCTGCCTCACCCGCGCCGCCGCGAAGACGCCGCCGCTCGATCCGATCGAGCCGCTGCGAGCTGGCCGACGTGCGCGGCGATCGGCCGGACGATCCGCTGCGCCGGGCGCAGGACGCCGCGCGCGTCAAGGCGGCCATCGCCAAGCTGCCCGAGAAGCAGCGGATGACGGTCATCCTTCGCATCTACCATGAGCTGCCGCACGAGGCGATCGCGCGCACGCTCGGCAGCACGGTGGGCACCGTCAAGGCCAACTTCTTCCACGCCCTGCAGAACCTGCGACGCCTGCTCGAGGAGCGCCCGTCATGAGTCACCTGTCCCGTGACGAACGGCTGCTGGCCCTGGACGGGGCCCTCGACGCGGCGCGCCAGTCCCATCTGGCGGGCTGCCCGGCGTGCGGCGACCGAGGTCGAAGGCCTGCGTCGGGTGCTCGCCCGCGTCCGCGCCGTGGACATGCCGGAGCCGTCGCCGCTGTTCTGGGATCATCTCGCGGCGCGGGTCGGCGATGCCATCGCGCGGGAGCCGGTGCCGGCCGCGGCACGCGGCTGGTGGTCGCCGCGCCTGGCGTGGGCGGCGCTCGCCGTCGTCGTGTCCGCGGCGGGAGCCGGCTATCTGACCCGGTCGGGCGCACCGTCCGCGCCCGTCGTCGCGCACGGCGGGCCGGCCGTCGGCGGCACCGGGCCGGCTGCGGCGGCCGCGGCGCCGCCGCCGGCCCTGACATCGCCGCCGATATCGAGTCGCCGCTGTCCGACGACGGCTGGGCGCTGCTGACGGCCGTCGCCGAAGACACCGAACCGGACGAGACGTTCGCGCCGGTGGCCGGGCAGGCGGAGCTGTCGCTGTCGTCGCTCACGGCCGAGGAGCGCACCGCCCTCGCCGCCGAACTCGCCGCCGAGCTGGATTCGGCCCGGACCCGGGAAGGATGACGCCGACGATGTTCCGTACGCCACTGCTGCGCCGGATGGCGCTGCCCGTCGCCGGCCTGGCGATGCTGCTGGCGATGGTCGATGCCGCCGACGCGCAACCGCGGCGCGTGCGCGCCCAGGCGGCTGCCCAGGCCCGGAGCGAGAATCCCGGCGCCGATCCGGCCGAACTGGCCCGCCTGTTCGACGCCTATACCGTGATGCAGGCGCAGGAGGTGCTCGGTCTCGACGAGGCGCGATTCGGGCCGTTCGTCACGCGTCTGCGGGCGTTGCAGGAACTGCGACGCCGGCACCAGCGGGAGCGCGCGGTCGTCATGCGCGACATGCGCCGGCTGCTGCAGACGCCTGGCAACGACCCCCAGGTGAAAGAGAAGCTGGACGCCCTGGCGCGGCTCGACACCACGACCCGGGCCGACGAGCAGAAGGCGCGGGACGCCGTCGACGAGATCCTCGACGTCCGGCAGCGGGCGCGTTTCCGCCTCCTCGAACAGCAGCTCGAGCTGCGCAAGCTCGAGCTCGTCGAATCGCGCCCGCGCCCGGCTGCGCGCTCCTCGTCCGTAGCACGCGTCCGCGACGGACGCCGGCCGTCGCTGACCGCCGCGTCTGCTAGACTCGCGAGGAGGGTTGCCAGCGCTGCCTGGAAGGCCCACACTGATGCGAGTGGTGATCAGCTTCCTGCGGGGCACGACCGTGGCTTGCCGGCGCGGTCGTCGCCGCCGCGATCGCCGTGTCGACGGCGGCCGCCGCGGACGTCTACACGCGCGCCGACTCGACGAGCATGCGGCTGAAGATCGAGCGGATCGTCGACGTCGAGCGGGCGCCGCGCCGGCGCGTCCCGCCGTCCGGCCTGACGACGCAGCTGACCCAGCGCGAGGTCAATTCGTACCTGCGCTACGACCTCGCCTCGCAGGTGCCGGTCGGCATCGCCGAACCGGTGATCACGATCGTCGGCCAGGGCCGGCTGATGGGCGAAGCGCTGGTCGATCTCGACGCGGTCAGCCGCGCCAATCCGCCCAAGGGCTTCTTCGATCCGATGCGCCTGCTGACCGGACGGCTGCCGGTGCGGGTGCAGGGCGTGCTCGTCACCAGCCGCGGCAGCGGCCGCTTCACGCTGGAGCAGGCGAGCGTCGCCGGCGTGCCGGTGCCCAAGTCGGTGCTGCAGTCGCTCGTCAGCCACTACTCGCGGAGCGCAGGACAACCCGAACGGCGTCGGCCTCGACGATCCGTTCGCGCTGCCGGCGGCGATCCGCGAGATCCGCGTCGAGCCGGGCCGCGCCGTCGTCGTGCAATGAGCCGCGCCGCGGCCCTGTCCCGACCGCTCGCGTCGCTCAAAGGTGTCGGCGATCGCCGAGCCGCCGATCTCGCCTCGGCCGGGCTGCAGACCGTCGAGGATCTGCTGGTCCGCTTTCCCCTGCGCTACGAGGATCGCGGGCATCCGCGGCCGCTGACCGAGCTGCAGCCGGGCCGGGTCTGCTCGGCGATCGGCACCATCGTCTCGGCCACCGTCAAGCGCACGCGCCGGCCCGGCTTCAGCGTCTTCGAAGTGGCGCTGCGCGATCGCACCGGCACGGCGCGCGCGGTCTGGTTCAACCAGCGGTTCCTGAAGGACGTGCTGCACGCCGGCCAGACGCTGGCGCTGTTCGGCAAGGTGGAGCAGGGCGCCGGCGGCCTGCAGTTCGCCAGCCCGCAGTACGAGATCCTCGCCGACGAGCCGCTCGCGGGCGGCTGGCTCGGGGCCGCGGACGCCGGCGGCGAGGACGGCGATCCGGAGCGCGGCGCGCGCCGCCGAGGCGCGCGCCCGCGATCGACGAGCACCTCGGCATCGTGCCGATCTACGAGCGCATCGGCACGCTGACGCCGAAGCTGCAGCGCGGCCTCGTCGCGCAGGCGCTGGCGACGCTGCCGGCCGATCTGCCCGACGACGCTGCCCGACGCCGTCCGCGCGCGGCTGCGATCTGCCGTCGCGCCGCGAGGCGCTGGTCGCCGTGCACCAGCCGGCCGCCGGGCGCCGACGTCGAGGCGCTCAACGCGTCGCGCAGTCCGGGCCACATGCGGCTGATCTTCGAGGAGTTCTTCGCCTTCCAGACCGGCGTGCTGCTGCGGCGGCGGGCCCGTCTCGCCGAGCGCAAGCCGCACGCCTACCGCGTCGACGACGCGCTGCGCGAGAAGACGCGCGCGCTGCTGCCGTTCGCGCTGACGCCGGGCCAGAAGATCGCGGTCCGCGACATCGTCGCCGACCTGCAGAAGCCCGAGCCGATGAACCGGCTGCTGCAGGGCGACGTCGGCTCGGGCAAGACGCTGGTGGCGACGCTCGCCGCGCTGGTGGCGCTCGAGAGCGGGCTGCAGGTGGCGATCATGGCGCCGACCGAGATCCTCGCCGAGCAGCACGCTGCGGACCCTGTCGCGGTTCTTCGCGACGACGCGCTACGGCGTCGCGCTGCTGACCGGGCGCACCGGCGGCGCCGAGCGGCGCGAGCGTCTCGCCAACATCGCCAACGGCACGATCCCGCTCGTGGTCGGCACGCACGCGCTCGTCCAGGAGACGGTCCAGTTCGCCCGGCTCGGGCTCGTCATCGTCGACGAGCAGCATCGCTTCGGCGTCGTGCAGCGCGCCGATCTGCGCAAGAAGGGGGCGATGCCGGACGTGCTGGTGATGACCGCGACGCCGATCCCGCGCACGCTGGCGCTCACCACCTACGGCGAGCTGGACGTCACGGTGATGCGCGATCGCCCGCCCGGGCGCGCGCCGATCGCCACGACGGTGCGGCCCGAGTCGCGCCGCGACGACGTGTGGACGTTCGTGCGCGGCGAGCTGGCAGCCGGGCGGCAGGCGCTACGTGATCTATCCGCTGGTCGAGGAGAGCGAGAAGATCGACGTCCGCGACGCGACCGCGATGGCCGATCACCTGTCGCAGACGGTGTTCCCGGAATGGCCGGTCGGGCTGCTGCACGGCCGGCTGACGCCGGACGCCAAGCAGCGCGTCATGGACGCCTTCACCGCGGGCGCCTTGCGACTGCTGGTGGCGACGACGGTCGTCGAAGTCGGCGTCGACGTGCCGAACGCGACCGTGATCGTCGTCGAGCACGCCGAGCGCTTCGGCCTGTCGCAGCTGCACCAGCTGCGCGGGCGCGTCGGCCGCGGCACCGACCCGGGCCACTGCGTGCTGCTGTATCAGTCGCCGCTGACCGACGAAGCCCGGGCGCGGCTCAAGGCCATCGCGGACAGCGGCGACGGCTTCGCGCTGGCCGAGCAGGACCTGATCCTGCGCGGGCCCGGCGACGTGTTCGGCACGCGCCAGGCGGGCATGCCGACGCTGCGGATCGGCGATCTGGTGCGCGACGCCGCCATCCTGGTCCGCGCCCGCGACGAAGCGGCGCGCTGGCTCGACGAGGTCGCGCCGGACGACCCGGCGCTGGCCCGCATCCGCGACGGCTGGGCCGATCGCTTCGGGCTGGTCCACGTCGGCTAGGAGCCCGCGACCATGCGCATCATTGCCGGCACGTTGAAGGGCCGCCGACTGGACGCCCCGACCTGGCCGGGCCTCCGGCCGACGTCGGACAAGCTGCGCGAGACGCTGTTCAACGTCCTGCAGGGCCGGTTCCCGGACGCACGCGTGCTCGATGTGTTCGCGGGCACCGGGGCGGTCGGCATCGAGGCGCTGAGCCGCGGCGCGGCGCACGTCACGTTCGTCGACGCGGACGCGCGGGCGCGGGGGCTGATCGCCGAGAACCTGGCTCGATGCGGTCTCCTTATGACAAGCATGCGCGGACCGGGCCAGCGCGGAGTGGGGCAGGGGGACGGCTATACTATCGAGCGCGGGTCGGCGGAGGATGTCCTGAGCCGGCTCGAGCCCGTCTACGACGTCGTCTTCCTCGATCCGCCCTACGACGAGCCCGATCTCGCCGCGGCGGTCACGCTGGGAGTCGGTCTGCTCGCCGCGGGCGGGATGTGCGTGCTGGAGCACGCCGCCCGGCGCGCGGCGCCGGACGCGGCCGGGATGCGCGCCGACGCGGCGCCTGGTGTCGGGCGACAGCGCGCTGGCGTTCTACGGGCGATGACGTGATGACCTCCACGGTGACCGACCAACGCGCACGCCGCACGGCGATCTTCCCGGGCTCGTTCGATCCGATCACGAACGGGCACGTGGACATCATCCGCCGGGCCCTGCGCCTGTTCGACGGCATCGTCGTCGCCGTCCTCAACAACGCCGCCAAGCAGCCGCACTTCACGCCCGACGAGCGGCTGGCCATCATCGGCGAGGTGTTCGCCGGCGAGCCGGGTGTCGAGGTCGACACCTTCGACGGCCTGCTGGTCGACTACGCCCGCCGCAAGCAGGCGACGGCCATCGTGCGCGGCCTGCGGGCGATCTCCGACTTCGAGTACGAGATGCAGATGGCGCACATGAACCGCCACCTGTCGCCGACGGTGGAAACGGTGTTCCTGATGCCCGACGAGACCAACAGCTTTCTCAGCTCGCGGCTCGTCAAGGAAGTGTTCTCGCTCGGCGGCGACGTGGCGGCCTTCGTGCCCCCCGCCGTCCATCGGCGGCTGCAGGAGACGCGCGAGGCGACCGGGGGAGGGCCTCGCGCCGTTCGCTAATCCTCCCTCACAACTCGGAGTCAGAAGGAACGACCAGTCATGCTCGCATCGCGTATGTCCCGTATTGCCTCGTCGCCCACCCTCAAGGGGCTGCTCGCCGCCGATCGGCTGCGCAGCCAGGGGATGGACGTCGTCGACCTCGGCGCCGGTGAGCCCGACTTCCCGACGCCGGACCACGTGAAGGCCGCCGCCCACGCGGCGATCGACGGCAACTTCACGAAGTACACGGCGAACTCGGGGATTACGAACCTGCGCGAGGCGATTGCGGCCAAATACGCGAAGGACTACGGCATCACCTTCACCGCCGCCGAAGTGATCGTCACCGCCGGCGGCAAGCAGGCCCTGGCCAACGCCGCGCTGGCGGTGTTCGGGCCCGGCGACGAAGTGATCACGCACGTCCCCGGCTGGCCGACGATCGTCGAGCAGATCAAGCTCGCCGACGCCACGCCGGTGGTCGTCCGCACCAGCGCCAGCGACGGCTTCACGCTGCACGCCCAGCCGCTGATCGACGCGATCACGCCGAAGACCAAGGGCTTCATCATCAACTCGCCGGCCAACCCGACCGGCGCGCTGATCACCGAAGGCGAGCTGACCAAGCTGGCCCAGGCGGCGAAGGCCAAGGGCCTGTGGATCGTCCTCGACCTCTGCTACGAGCAGCTGATCTACGAGCCGATCCCGGCCAACCTCCCCGGCATCCTGTTCCGCGAGATGCGCGAGCGGGCCATCGTCTGCGGCTCGGCGTCGAAGGGCTACTCGATGACCGGCTGGCGCTGCGGCTGGACGGTCGGGCCGAAAGAGGTCATCGCGGCGTGCGGCGCGCTGCAGAGCCACCAGACCTCGAACGTCTGCTCGATCACCCAGAAGGCGGTCGTGGCGGCCATCACCGGCCCGCAGGACTGCGTCACGGCGATGCTGAACGAATACCGCAGCCGCCGCGACCAGGTGTGGACGTGGCTGACGGCCGATCCGCGCATCAAGTGCGTCAAGCCGGCCGGCGCGTTCTACCTGTTCATCGACATCACCGAGCTGATGGCGGCGACGGGCATCAAGACCTCGGCGGAGTTCGCCGACAAGCTGATCGAGGAGTCGTACGTGGTGACGACGGCGGGGGAGGCGTTCGACGCGCCGGGCTTCCTGCGCATCTCCTACGCCAACTCGCTCGAGCGGCTGAAGGAAGCGTGCGATCGGCTGTCGGCCTTCGTCAAGAAGTACGAAGCGGTCGCCGCCAGCCGCTGATCCCGTGAGCAGTGAAACCGGTGCCGTGGCGGCCGGGGTGGATGCGGCGTTCGTCGCCGCCGCCACCGCCGTCGTCGGCGCCGGGTTCGTGCATGCGGACCAGGCGGCGCGGCTCCGCTACGGCACCGACGCGCTGAAGCGCGGCCAGCCGGCCGATCTCGTCGTCGTCCCCGGCACCACCGCGGAGGTCGCGGCCATCGCGCGGCTCTGCGACCAGGCCGGCGTGCCGCTGGTCCCGCGCGGCGCCGGCACCGGCTACACCGGCGGCGCCGTCCCGGTGCGCGGCGGCGTCGTCGTCTCCCTCGAGCGCTTCACCCGCATCGTCGACATCGATCGCCGCAACCTGCTGGTGATCGTCCAGCCCGGCGTGATCACCGGCACGCTGCAGGACGCCGTCGAAGCGGTCGGCCTCTTCTATCCGCCCGACCCGGCCAGCCTGCGCGAGTGCAGCATCGGCGGCAACATCGCCGAGTGCGCCGGCGGGCCGCGCGCCTTCAAGTACGGCAACACCCGCCGCTACGTGCTCGGTCTCGAGGCGGTGCTGGCCGACGGCACGGTGATCCGCACCGGCGGCAAGACGGTCAAGAACGTCGTCGGCTACGACCTGACGCAGCTGCTCGTCGGCTCCGAGGGCACGCTGGCGATCGTCACCGAGATCACGCTGCGGCTGGTGCCGCTGCCGCCGGCGCGGGCGGCGCTGCGCGCGACGTTCGCGACCATCGCCGACGCCGTCGACACGGTCGATCTGCTGGTGCAGCGCGGCGTCGTGCCGGCCGCCCTCGAGCTCGTCGATCGCGTGAGCCTGGAGGCGCTCCGCAAGTACCTGGGCGGTGAGCCGCTGGCGCCGGTGGGGACCGAGGCGCTGCTCGTCGTCGAAGTCGATGGCGTCGACGCGGCGGTCGCGCACGAGATCGCGCTGGTCGAAGCGGCGTGTCGCGACGCCCGGGCGACCGACATCCGCCGCGCCACGGACGAAGCCGAACGGCAGGAGGTCTGGCGCGTTCGACGCGAGCTGTCCTACGCGCTCCGCACGGTCGGGGCGTGGAAGTACAACCACGACATCGTGGTGCCGAAGGGCCGCGTCCCGGAGCTGTTCGCGTTCGTCGAGCGGCTGCGCCTCGAGTCCGGCCTGCTGATCCCGGCGTTCGGCCACGTCGGCGACGGCAACATCCACGTCAACATCATGGTCGACGCCAACGACCCCGAGATGAACGCGCGGGTCAAGGCCGCGGAGCAGGCCCTGTTCGAAGGCGTGGTCGCGCTCGAGGGCTCGGTGACCGGCGAGCACGGCATCGGGTTCTCGAAAGCGAAGTACCTGCCGCTCGAGATTCCGCCCGCGACCATCGCCGTGATGAAGCGCGTCAAGCAGGCCTTCGATCCGAAGGGGCTGCTGAATCCCGGCAAGATCTTCCTCGACTAGCGGCCGTATCAGTCATTCCGGTAGTGATTCGGCGCGGCGCCCGGCTGGCCAGGCGCGAGGAGCGCGCAAATCGGGGATTTGTCAGCGACGAGCAACGCCGCCAGGCGGGATGCCCCGCTCGAGAGGCACTTCGAAATGACTGATACAGGCCACTAGGTCGCCGCGCTGACGCCGTTCTGGCGCGAATCTCGCGGGCTTGCTACGGCTGGTTGGAGACGAGGACGACGGTGTCGAGGGCCTGCTCGGGATGTGGCTTGAGCAGCGTGCGCAGGCGCACCGCCGACGGATTGAAGTAGACGATCGAGCGCAGCCGGTGCAGCTGCAGGCCGTGGTCGCGCTGCAGGCCTTCCATCGCCTTGAGCGGCATCACGACGAAGACACGCTGCGGCTGGCGCAGGAACTCCAGCGCCTCGGCCTCGTCCACCAGGTCGGTCTGTTTCACGCCGGTGTAGAAGACCAGGTTGCGGACGAAGACGCGGTAGGTCCCGGACGGCTCGCCGCGCCGCAGTTGCTGGATCTCGCGGGCCATCCGCTGGACCGGCTCGAGGCCGCTGCCCGAATAGAACGTGAACTGCAGCGTGACGAACGTGGCCGCCGCGGCGGCCGCCATCGCAGCCGGCAGCCGACGCTGCCGGCCGAGCCACGTCGACAGGAGCAGGCCGACCGCGGCGACGACGATGATCGCGGTGCCGATCTGGCCCTGGAGCGGCGACAGCGCGAACAACAGCGGCCGGGCCCCGAACAACAGGTAGGCGAGGGCCAGGAACGCGACGGCGCTGACGGTGAGGGCCACGGCGACGCCGCGATCGCGCCGGCCCGCTGCGTCCGCCGCCTCGAGACGCGTCACCAGCGTGCGGGCCACCAGCACCGCGAGCGGCGGCAGCACCGGCAGGATGTAGCGCGGCTGCTGGCCCACCGACAACGTGTAGAACACGACCGGCACCGCCGCCCAGAGGATCAGCCGCCACTCGAGCTCGCTCAGGCGGCGGACGCCCCGCAGGACACGCCCGAGCGGCGCCACCCAGAGCGCCATCAGCGAGGACCACGGCGCCAGGCCGCCGATGATGATCGGCGCGTAGAACCACAGCGGGCGGCGCCCGTTGTAGCGTTCCGTGGCGAAGCGCTCCAGGTTCTCGCCGACGAAGAAGCGCCGCAGGTAGGCCAGGCCGTGCACGTCGGCCATGGCCGCGAACCACGGCGCGGCCACCGCCAGGAGCACGATGGTGGCGAGCGCCACGTCGAGCCAGCGCAGGCCGAACCAGCCGCGCGTCGACGGGAGCAGGCCGTCGGCCATCACCAGGCGGGCGACGAGGTAGACGAGCGCCGGCAGGACCAGCGCGACCGGTCCCTTGGTCAGGATGCCGAGACCGATGGCCAGGCCGGCGAGGAGCATCCATCGCCGGCGGAGTCGATCGTCAGGCGCCGGATTCGCCGTGCCGCCGAAGGTCGCCGCCGGATCGGCGGCCGGCGCGCCGGCTTCGAAGAGCGCCCAGGCCGCCAGCGTGATGAACGCCGCCAGCGGCAAATCCGGCAGCGAAGCGTGCGCCATCGTGAAGTAGCCGAAGCTGGTCGCGACGATGGCGCCGGCGACGACGCCGGTGGCGGGATTCACCCAGCGGCGTCCCACCGCGAACGTCATCAGGGCCAGGCCCAGGCCGGCCAGCGCCGACGGGAAGCGGGCCGCGGTCTCGCCGATGCCGGCGATCACATAGCCGGCGGCCACCAGCCAGTAGAAGAAGACCGGCTTCTGGAAGCGATGTTCGTAGTTGTAGTGGGGGGTGATCCAGTCGCCGGAGTCGACCATTTCCCGCGCCGATTGCGCGTAGAAGGCCTCGTCGGCGTCGCCGATCGCCGAGCGTCCGAGTCCTGCGAAGAACGTGACCAGGCAGAGGGCCGTCACGAGGAGTACATGCCTGAACACGCTGGCGAATTGTACACTACGGGTCATGACTGGCCGGGTCGTCGCCGTCGTGGGCGCGTCGAGCGATCGACGCAAGTTCGGCAATCGCGCCGTGCGCGCGTTCCTGCGCCAGGGCTACGACGTCAAGCCGGTCAACCCGACCGAGCAGACGATCGAAGGCCTCACGGTGTATCCGACGATCGCCGACGTGCCGGGGCCGGTCGACATCGTGTCGATGTACGTGCCGGCCGCGGTCGGCATCGGGCTCCTCGAGGCGATTGCCGCCAAGCAGCCGGGCGAGGTCTGGATCAACCCCGGGGCGGAGTCGTCGGCGCTCGAGGCCCGCGCCCGCGCCCTCGGCCTCTCGCCGATCTACGCCTGCTCGATCGTCGCGCTGGGCTAGGTCCCACCGCCAGACGGCGTCAGCGGCCCCGTTTGACACCTCTCCCGGCCGGTCCTATACTCGGCCCTCGGACGCTCGCCGGCCGACCATCGCCGCGACGCCGCCCCCAACCAGCACCGCTCGTTCGATTCTCTCCATCCCCAGCTGATCCTGGCAGACGCCGTCCGGCACGCATCCGTGATCACGCGCGCGCGTCACCCGCAGACCGCTTATGGCCCGACATCCGAGACGCCCTTCCGGGGCGCGGCGCCCCCGATCGTCCGCCGCCGCCGTTTGAACCACCGGACACGGTGGTCGAGATCGACCTGCCCGACAAGTCGGCCGTGCCGACCCTTCGCCTCGACGACCTCAAGGCGATGGACATCCAGAGCCTGACGCAGGTCGCCAAGGACCTCGGCGTGCCGAACGCGTCGGGGCTGCGCAAGCAGGAGCTGATCTTCCAGATCCTCAAGGCGCAGGCCGAGCAGAGCGGCTTCGTCTTCTCGGAGGGCGTGCTCGAGGTGCTGCCGGAGGGCTATGGCTTCCTGCGCGCCCCCGAATACAACTACCTGGCCGGCCCGGACGACGTCTATGTGTCGCCCTCGCAGATCCGCCGGTTCGACCTGCAGACCGGCGACACGGTGTCGGGACAGATTCGCTCGCCCAAGGAAGGGGAGCGCTACTTCGCCCTGATCAAGGTCGAAGCGGTCAACTTCGAGTCGCCCGACCAGGCCCGCAACAAGCTGTTCTTCGAGAACCTGACGCCGCTCTACCCGAACGAGGCGTTCCGGCTCGAGACGACCGGCGACCAGCTGTCGCCGCGGGTCATGGACCTGATGACGCCGATCGGCAAGGGCCAGCGCGGCCTGATCGTGGCGCCGCCGCGCACCGGCAAGACGATGCTGCTGCAGGCGCTGGCGCAGTCGATCGCGAAGAACCATCCCGAGGCCTACCTCATCGTGCTGCTCATCGACGAGCGGCCCGAGGAAGTGACCGACATGCAGCGCTCGGTGCAGGGCGAGGTCGTGTCGTCCACCTTCGACGAGCCGGCGCAGCGCCACGTCCAGGTCGCCGAGATGGTGATCGAGAAGGCCAAGCGCCTGGTCGAGCACCGCAAGGACGTCGTCATCCTGCTCGACTCGATCACCCGCCTGGCCCGCGCCTACAACAGCGTCGTCCCGACGTCGGGCAAGGTGCTGACCGGCGGTCTCGACTCGAACGCGCTGCAGAAGCCGAAGCGCTTCTTCGGCGCCGCCCGCAACATCGAGCAGGGCGGCTCGCTGACGATCATGGCGACGGCGCTGGTCGACACCGGCTCGCGCATGGACGACGTGATCTTCGAGGAGTTCAAGGGCACCGGCAACATGGAGATCCACCTCGATCGCAAGCTGGTGGACAAGCGCGTGTTTCCGGCCATCGACATCCAGAAGAGCGGCACCCGCAAGGAGGAGCTGCTCCTCTCGCGCGACGATCTCAACCGCGTCTGGGTGCTGCGGAAGATCCTCAACCCGCTGTCGCCGACCGAGGCGATGGAGCTGCTGCTCGACAAGATGGGCAAGACGAAGTCGAACGCCGAGTTCCTCGGCGCGATGACCAAGGGCTGAGCGTGGCCACGACGATCCGGCTGCGCGAGAACGGTCCGATCGTCGTCGAGGGCGACGACGTCGTGGTCGTCGACTGGAACGGCCGCGCCTACACGATCGAGAAGCGCCCGATCGCGCTCTGCCGGTGCGGGCAGTCGGCGAAGAAGCCGCTTGTGCGACGGCACGCACCGCACCTGCGGCTTCGTCGGCGATCAGAGCGGCCCCAACGACTCCGGAGTCACCCGGCTCGTAGGTGGCCGCCGGTTGGCTCGGGCTGCTCGAGGCAGTCAGGTATCCGCAGGGACAGCTTGGCCCGTAGCGCCGGTCGGAGCAGGCATGCCGCGTGCGCGTCGCGCTCCGTCGTCCGGGCCCGCTCCACTCCGGGCACCATCACAACCCAGAGCGCCACGGGCAATCACTGTCGCCCCGCACCCTGGCGCCCGTAGGTGGCCTGCGTGTCGCGGGCCATCTTCGCTGACGTCGGACGACTCCGAACGCGTCGCGCCCACGGCATGCCCGCCCCGACCGGCGGGAACGGCTGTAGCCACTGACTTCTTCGTTCCGGCGGAGTCAGGCGATCCGGCCTTCAATCTCCGCGCTTCCTGATCGTCACCGGGCATTCCCCGGCTGCGGCGAACTGCCCAGGGGAGACGCCGCGCCCGGCGACGAACGCGGCAATCAGATCCGCCGTGTCGTCCAGATGTCGATCCCAGAACGTCGCGGTCGGCGCGACGGACAACGTGGCATTCGGCAGGACGTCGTAGAGGACCTCGCCCGAGCGGACTGGATGCAGCGCGTCCCCTCGTTGCGTCAGGATCAACGTAGGCGACTCGATGGTGTCGAGACCCCGGGTATCCAGTGGCGCGGCGAGGAAGCCCCGCAACGCGGGAACGATCGACGCGCGGCGTTGTCCCTGCAACAGCGCGCGCATGCGCACGGCTCCACCCGGGCCTGGCCGCAGCGAAGCGAGCCGCGCGGTCAAGGACGTGCCGAGCACCTGATACGACAGGGCCAGGCCGTGGAGCATGCGACGCGGAGGCATCATGTCGACGCCGAACGGCGCCGGCGACCGCAGGACCAGCCGTTCGACGCGCTCGGGATGCGCCCGTGCGAAGAGCAGTGCGGAGGTGGCCCCCATGGACGTGCCGCAGAGGCTGACGCGAGCCAGGCCGAGCACGTCGAGCAGGAGCCCCAACTCGTGGGCGAGGGCGTGCTTGTCGTAGTCGCCCGCGTCCGTCGAAAAGCCGGACCGCCCGTGGCCACGGGCGTCGTAGGCGACCACACGTAGACCTCGCTGCGCGAGCGCCGACGCGTTCAGCCCGAACGCCTCCGCAAAGGCGACGCTGCCGAGAGCGCCGTGCGCCATGACCAGTGTTGACGGCCCGGTCCCATGATCCTCGTAGTAGAGGTCCAGCGCGCCGACCCGTGCATACGGCATCCGCGCGCATGTTAGCCCTCAATCACCGCGGTATGCCTGAACCGACTGGCGCTACCGGCCTATCGGCAGAAACTCGGACGCCGAGCGACGGGCGACTCCGGAGTGAGGGGCGACTCCGGAGTCGTATCCTTGCCGGCTACGACTTGCCGTTCAGTGCCCGCACCTTGACGTTGCGGTAGCAGACCGCGTCGCCGTGGTCCTGCAGCAGGATCAGGCCGTTCTGCGGCTTGCCGAAGCGCTCGACGTCCTTGAACTTGCTCTTGGCGACGGCCTCTTTGAGCGCCGGGCTGTCGAGCGTGTAGGCGAGCACCTTGGTGCCGTTCAGCCAGTGCTCGACGTCGGCGCCGCGGACGACGACGCGGCTGGTGTTCCATTCGCCGGCCGGCTTCGACGGGCGGTTGGCGGCGGGGAAGACGTCGTAGAGGGCGGCGGTCTGGCGGTGCGGGCCGACCTTGGCGTCGGGGTGCTTCGCGTCGTCGATGAGCTGATACTCGTGGCCGATCGCGGCGTCGCGATCCTCCAGCACGAAGTATTTCAGGCCGCTGTTGCCGCCCTCCGAGACGCGCCAGTCCCAGGCGAGCTCGAACTGCGAGTAGGGCGTGCGTGAAGACGATGTCGCGGGCGCCCCGCGTGTCGCTCTTGTCGCCAGGGTCGAGGCACAGCAGGCCGTCCTTGACGACCCAGCGCGTGCCGGTGGCGTCGGGACGCTTGTAGGCGCGCCACCCGCCGAGGCTCGTGCCGTCGAACAGCAGCGTCCAGCCGGCCTTCTGGTCGGCGGCCGAGAGGTGATTCGGGGCCTGCGCCGCGACGGCGCCAGCCAGGGCAATCGAGGCCGTCAGCGCGGCCGCTACCGTGAATCGCATGTGATGCTCCGGAATCTCTACTGCAGTTCGTCCCAGGCGGCGCCGGTCACCCGCTCGACGAGGGGGCCGAAATCGGTGAAGCCGGGGACCGGTGTCGTCGTCTTGAGGAACGCCTCGCGGGCCTGACCGCCGGCCTTCGCCTTGCGGGTGACGTCCAGCAGCGCCGTCAGGAAGTCGCGGAAGTTCTGCAGGTCGGCCTTGCCGCCGGTGACCTTGAACCCTTCGCCGGCGTGGCCGAAGACGAAGATGGTGTCGTTGCCGTGCGCCTTCGCCACCTGCTCGAGCAGCGTGATCCAGCCCTGGATCGAAGCGCCGCCCGGCCGGTCGATGAACGGCTGGCGCCGGTTGAACACCAGGTCGCCCATGTGGGCGACGTTGGCCTTCTCGAAGAGGACGACGATGTCGCCGCCGGTGTGCGCCGGGCCGTAGAACTTGGCCGACACCACCTCGTCGCCGAGGTCCTGGCGCCAGGTGTCTGGAAACGTCTTGTCGGGTAGTGTCGGCGGCGGGCCGTTCGGGTTGGGCCGCGACTTCATCAACTCGGGAACCTTGGCGTGGGCGACGATGGACTTGGCGCCCGCCGCCTTGAAGACGCCGTTGCCGCCGGTGTGATCGCCGTGGAAGTGCGTGTCGATCACCAGGTCGACGCCGCGGCCGCCGGCCTTCGGCTTCAGCCCGTCGACGCAGATCTGGGCGGTGTTCGGGAATTGCGTGTCGACCACGACGACGGCACCCTTGCCGATGTAGGTGCCGATGGTGCCGCCTTGGCCGTTGAAGATCCCGACGTTGCCGCGCACGTCGGCGAACGACGTCTGCGGGGTCGGCGGGGGGGCCTGTTGCGGAGCGGGCGCCTGCCCGAGGAGCCGCGCTGAAGGCCAGGCGGCGGCGAGTGAGAGCGAGGTCCAGCGCAGAAGGTCGCGGCGTGTGGGGTTCATGGGCAGCTCCGGGGGATGAGGTCGGCTGAGAATCCTACCACCCCAGCCCGCGGCCAAGCCCGCGGCTAAGCCCCCGGGAGACCTAGCCCCCCAGCCGGGAGGCTGCCGCGACCAGACGCCGCCGCTGCCGGTCGCGCGCCTCACCGCGTCCTTCGCGCCGCCGCAGCGCCCAGGGCCCGACGCGGACGTTCGTGTCGAGCGCCGCCCGGCGGCCGGGCGACACACGCCGCGGCGCCGTCACGACAGGGCCGCCGCCGCCGATGGCCCAGCCGGCCGTCTCGCGTCCGCATGCCTCGCAGCGCAGCATCAGCCGGCGCGGCTCACGGGCGAACGAATCGTCGTGGCCCAGGATCAGGCAGCGGAGCCGGAAACGCAGCGCCCGCCGCGCCAGGGCACGCAACGCCGCGAAGGCGCGCCGGGATCTGTCCGAGGCCGGCGCCGGGACGCTGGCGGCCGCGACCGCGTCCGCGGTCATGGCGGCGACCAGCCGAGTGTGTGCGTCGACCGGCGCGCCGGCACGGGCACCTGGATCGACGGGGTTCGCTGCCACAGCGCGAAACCGATCACGAGCGCCGTGAGACCGATGGCGACGCTCGCCAGCATCAGGGCAGGCGCCGCGGTATCGAGGAGTGACGGGCCGGCGATGGCGACGCAGGCGGTCAGACCCCACGGCAGCAGGCTCGGCTGCGGTCGAGTGGGAGCGGCGGGCTTCGTCACGGATGTGTCCTTTACCAACCTCGGCTGCGCGATGAAGATCGCGGGGCCAGGCTGTCTGATCGTGCCTCAACAGAGGCGGTGACGTCTGTCCTCTTACGGACAGACGTCGTCAATCGGTTCCAGCGCCCACGGGCCGCGCGGTGGCAAAAGTCAGCTGGCCGTCGGCGACACCGACGTCCACCGTGTCGCCCTCGCGGAAGCCGCCTTCGAGCACCTTCAGCGCCAGCGGATCCAGCAGCCGGCGCTGGATCGTCCGCTTCAGCGGCCGCGCGCCGTAGACGGGGTCGTAGCCTTCCTCGACCAGCCGGGCCTTGGCCTCGTCGGTCAGGTGGACCGCCACCTTCCGCTCGGCGAGGCGCTTCACCAGGCCCTGCAGCTGGATGTCGACGATGGCGCCCATGTGGCTGCGGCCGAGCGAGTGGAACAGGATGGTCTCGTCGATGCGGTTCAGGAACTCCGGGCGGAAGTGTTCCCGCACCGCGTCCATGACTTCCCGCCGCGTGCCCTCGTCGATGCCGTCGTCGCGGCCGGCGTTCGCCGCCAGCACGTGGCTGCCGACGTTCGACGTCATGATGACGACCGTCTGCCGGAAGTCGATGGTGCGGCCCTTGCCGTCGGTCAGCCGCCCGTCGTCGAGCAACTGCAGCAGGACGTTCAGCACCTCGGGATGCGCCTTCTCGACTTCGTCGAGCAGCACCACCGAGTAGGGTCGGCGCCGCACCGCCTCGGTGAGCTGGCCCGCCTCCTCGTAGCCGACGTAGCCGGGCGGCGCGCCGATCATCCGCGCGACGCTGTGCTTCTCCTGGTACTCCGACATGTCGATGCGGATCATCGCCTGGTCGTCGTCGAACAGGAAGTTGGCCAGCGACCGCGCCAGCTCGGTCTTGCCGACGCCGGTCGGGCCGAGGAACAGGAAGCTGCCGAGCGGACGGTTGGCGTCCTGCAGGCCGGCGCGGGCGCGGCGGATGGCGTTGGCCACCGCGACCACCGCTTCGTCCTGGCCGATGACGCGCTGGTGCAGGCGCGTCTCCATCTGCAGCAGCTTCTGGACCTCGCCCTCCATCAGCTTGCTGACGGGGATGTGCGTCCACTTGGCGACGATCTCGGCGATGTCCTCCTCGTCCACTTCCTCCTTCAGGAGGCGCGGCGCACCGGTGTCGGGCCCGCCGCCCTCGAGCGCGGCGATCCGCTTCTCGAGCTCGGGGATGCGCCCGTACTGGAGCTCCGAGGCGCGGGCGTAGTCGCCCTGTCGCTGCGCCCGATCGACCTCCGCCTTGCAGGCGCTCGAGTTCTTCCTTGGCCGTGCGGTCGGACTGGATCTGCGCCTTCTCCGACTCCCAGCGCGCGGTCAGCGCGGTCTGCTGCTCCTTGAGCTCGGCGATCTCCTTCTCGAGCCGCGTCAGCCGCTCGCGCGACGCCGCGTCGGTCTCCTTGCGCAGCGCCTCGCGCTCGATCTCGAGCTGCATCAGGCGGCGGGCGACTTCGTCGAGCTCGGCCGGCATCGAGTCGATCTCCATGCGCAGCTTGGACGCCGCCTCGTCGACCAGGTCGATGGCCTTGTCGGGCAGGAAGCGATCCGGGATGTAGCGGTTCGACAGGACCGCCGCCGCGACCAGCGCCGAGTCCTTCAGCCGGACGCCGTGATGGATCTCGTAACGCTCACGCAGCCCGCGCAGGATGCTGATCGAGTCCTCGACGGAGGGCTGGTCGACCTGCACCGGCTGGAAACGCCGTTCCAGCGCCGCGTCCTTCTCGATGTACTTGCGGTATTCGTTCAGCGTGGTCGCGCCGATCGTGTGCAGCTCGCCGCGGGCGAGCATCGGCTTGAGCATGTTCGAGGCGTCGAGCGAGCCTTCGGCGGCGCCGGCGCCGACGACGGTGTGCAGCTCGTCGATGAAGAGCACGACCGCGCCGTCCGACTGGGTGACTTCCGTCAGCACGGCCTTCAGACGATCCTCGAACTCGCCGCGATACTTGGCGCCGGCGACGAGCGCGCCCATGTCGAGCCCGATGATGCGCTTGTCCTTGAGCCCTTCGGGCACGTCGCCGCGGATGATGCGCTGCGCCAGGCCCTCGACGACGGCGGTCTTGCCGACGCCGGGCTCGCCGATGAGCACCGGGTTGTTCTTGGTGCGGCGCGAGAGCACCTGGATGACGCGGCGGATCTCCTCGTCGCGGCCGATCACCGGATCGAGCTTGTCCTGGCGGGCCAGCGCGGTCAGGTCGCGGCCGTAGCGCTCGAGCGCCTGGTACTTGCCCTCGGGGTTCTGGTCGGTCACGCGCTGGCTGCCGCGGACGGCGACGAGCGACTCGAGCACGCGATCGTAGGTGATGCCGTGGCGCGTCAGCGCCTCGGCGCCGGGCGAGCGGCCGGTCTCGCTGACCAGCGCGAGCAGCAGGTGCTCGGTGCTGACGAACTCGTCCTTGAAGCGGGCCAGCTCGCCCTCGGCCTTCTGCAGCACGCCGCGCAGGCGCGAGGAAAAGCCGGCGTGCGTCGCGCCGTAGGCCTTGGGCAGCTTGGCCAGCTGCTCCTGCACGTCGCTGCCGACGGCGGCCGGGTCGACCTGGAGCTTGCGCAGGACGTCGGGCACGACGCCGCCCGGCTGCGCGATCAGCGCCGCCAGGAGATGTTCGGGATCGATCTGCGGATGCTTGGCCTGTTCGGCCGCGCCCTGGGCGCCGGCCAGCGCTTCCTGCGCCTTCTCGGTGAAGCGGTTGATGTTCATCAGGACACCTTCGATGACGATTCGTGTTCGGCCAGCTGCGCCAGCGCCTCGTAGTGGGCGCGCGCCTGCGGCGTGAGCGAGCGGGGCAGCTGCACGTCGGCGACGACGTAGAGATCCCCGCGTTCGTCGGGCTTGCCCGGCACCGGCATGCCCTGACCCTTGACCCGGAACTTCTGCCCGTTCTGGGTCGTCGGCGGCACCTTCAGCCGCACCGTGCTGCCGGCCAGCGTCGTGACCGCGGCCTCGCCGCCGAGGACCGCGGTCGTCAGCGGCACCTCGACGCGGGTGGTCAGGTCCTCGCCCTGGCGCTCGAAGCGCCCGTGCGGCAGGACCTGCACCCGCAGGTAGAGATCGCCGGCGCGTCCGCCGCTGGCGCCCGGCTCGCCCTCGCCCGAGACGCGGACCCGCGCGCTGTCGCGCACGCCCGCCGGGATGCGGACGTCGATGGCGCGCGTGTGGCCGTCGTGCTTGAACGAGATGCGCCGTAGCGCGCCGTGATACGCCTCTTCCAGCGAGAGCTGCACCGGGTGCTCGAGATCGGCGCCGACGCGGCTGCGCGCGCGGCCGCGGCCGCGCTTCTCGTCGCCGCCGGCGGCCGCGCCGCCGAAGAACGTCGTGAAGAAGTCGGAGAAGCCGCCGCCGCTGCCGCCGAGGAGCTCTTCCATTTCCTCCTGCGACACCGTGCGGTACTGGCCGCCGCTGCCGGTCGAGTAGGTGCCGGCGCCGGGGCCGCGGAACCCGCCGAAGCCGCCGGGGAAGCCCTGGCCCGCCGGGCGGCACGTTCTCGTAGGCGCGCCAGTTGGCGCCGAGCTCGTCGTACTTGCGGCGCTTGTCGGCGTCGCTCGAGCACCTCGTTCGCCTCGTTGATCTCCTTGAAGCGTGTCTCCGCCGCCTTGTCGCCCGGGTTCACGTCCGGGTGGTACTTGCGGGCCAGCTTGCGAAAGGCCTGCTTGATCTCCTTGTCGGTGGCCGTCTTGGTGAGCCCCAGCGTCGCGTAGTAGTCCTTGAAGTCCATGCGACTCAGAGCTCCAGAAGGGTGGTCAGCCGACGCAGGTCGTCGGACAGCTTGCGCAGCTGCGATCTCGGCGACTGGACGCCGTCGGTCACCGTCTGCATGTCGCGGACGACGTCGGCGATGGCCAGCAGCCGCTGGACGCCGGCGAGGTTGACGCCCGCTTCGTCGACGAAGTGCTTGATCAGCCGCAGCCGCTCGAGCTCGTCGCGCGAGTAGACGCGCATGCTGCCGATCGTCCGGGTCGGCCGGATCAGGCCCAGCCGCTCGTACTTGCGCAGCGTCTGCGGATGCATGCCGAGCAGCTCCGCCGCCATGCTGATGAAGAACAGGTCGTCGCCGATGTTCATGGATGCCCGCACCTCACGCTGCGTCGATCCGAGTATGCGGCTTGATACGCATCGTGTCAAGGCAGTCACTCGGCATGACTGAGCCTGGCCGATGCGGAGCCGGTCGGCGCGGCCCGGCCGCGGCCGAGCGCCGGCGGCGTGGCGGACGTCCGGCCTTTCGGGCGATACTTGCGAGCTTGACCCTGGACGTTCAACTCACCGACTTCGTCACCATCGGCCTGCTGGTCCTGCTCGAGGGCCTGCTGAGCGCCGACAACGCCCTGGTCCTGGCCATCCTGGTGCTGGGTCTGCCGCGCGAGCGAGCAGCGCAAGGCGCTGCGCTACGGCATCCTCGGCGCCTTCGCGTTTCGCGCCCTGGCGACGGCGCTGGCCGCCTACCTCATCGACGTGGCGTGGGTGAAGCTGATCGGCGCGGCCTACCTGCTCTACCTGCCGTACAGCCACTTCACGGAGAGGCCCGAGGCAGGAGAGAAGCGGGCGTTCAAGCCGGCCCGTCCGTGGCTCGGGCTGTCGGCCTTCTGGGCGACCGTGGTCAAGGTCGAGTTCACCGACATCGTCTTCGCCATCGACTCGATCCTGGTCGCGGTGGCGATGTCGAACAAGCTGTGGGTGATCATCACCGGCGGCCTCCTCGGCATCGTCGCGATGCGGATGCTGATCGGCCAGCTGCTGTCGGTCGTGCAGCGCTACCCGCCGCTCGTCGACGGCGCCTTCGTCATCATCGCGTGGGTCGGCATCAAGCTGCTGATCGAGTACCTGCACCAGATGCACTACATCGCCTTCGAGATCCCGAAGTGGCTGTCGCTGGGGCTGATCGTGGTGATCTTCACGGCCTCGTACGCCTACGCCCGGCGGGTCGGGGCGGTCGAAGTGGCCGACGACGAGCCACCCGATGCCGCCGGCGCGCTGTTCGCGGACGAACCGGAGCCCGGTGCCGGCGACGCAGGCCGCACCGACGGCGAGGCGGGGCCGTCAGGGGACCGACGCTAGCGTCAGGGCCACGGTGGCCGATCCGGCCTCGTTGACCGTGAACGGCTTGCCGACCCGCCTGATGCTCTCGATGAAGTCGACGTCGTGGATGTCCTCGATCGGGGCATCCGCGATGGCCGCCGCCAGGTAGCGGCCCGGCCGGATGTGCTCGGTGCGGAAGCGCCCCTGCGGGTCCGGCCTGGCGACCCGGATGCGGCGAGCCAGGTCGCGGCGCGCCGACTCGCTGTCCGCGGGGATCATGATCACCATGTAGTCGGCGACCGCCTTGCCGGCGTCGTCGGTGACGGCACCGGCGACGGAGGCCGAGCGGGTGGTGAACACCACCTCGACGCGGCCGCCGGGCTCGGCGGTCAGCTCCACGTCGTCGTCCTGGGCATCCTGCCCCCGGTAGTCGATCCGCTTCACGAACCACGGCTGCGACGACATGGTCATCGCCGACAGGCGATACGTGCCCGGCACGACCTCGAGCGAGAGCCGGCCGTCGCGGACCATGGCCGTGCTGCTGTTCATGCCCCGCTCGGTGTTGGCGTGCACCATGACGTGGTCAGGCTTGGCGGCGGCGCCGTCGTCGAACGTCACCGTCACGGGGATGCGAATCGGGTCGTGGGCGACCAGCCGCAGCCCGCTGATCGGCGCGCCGTTGGCGACGATTGGTGCCGAGGCGGACCGTTGGCGGTCGCCGCCGCCGAAGGGGTCGAACATCGAGCGCTCACCAAATGAAGGCTGGGCCACGATGGTGTACTCGCCCGGTGCGAGGCCCGACACGATGAAGGTGCCATCCGGCTTGATGGAGCTGCCGAGGCCGCCGGACATGAAGCGGCCGCCGCCGGCCGCGCTGCCCGCGACCATCAGGTGCCCGCCGGTCGCCGGCGCGCCCGCCGGGTCGACCACGACACCGGTGACGGTCGTGAGGCGGGTGGTGACGAGCTGCACGTCGGCCAGGATCTCGGCGCCGGCGACGACCTCGATCGGCTGGGCCTCGCTCGCCACCGCGGTGCCGGGGAAGAACGTGGGCGCGAAGCCGGTGGCGTCGGGGTCGACGGCCTCGCCACGAAAGCGCCGCGATTCTTCGTCGCGGGCCGAGAGATAGGTACTTGCCGGGCGCCAGGCCATAGAGGCGGAAGGTGCCGGTGTCATCCGACGACCGCATCTGCCCGCTCGGCGAGAGCTGGCGCTCGCCGTTGATGGTCCGGAAGCGCATCGGCATGACGACGGCACCGGGGACGACCTCGCCGGCGTCGTCGAGCACGCGTCCGGTGATGACGCCGGCGGGCGGCAGCGCCAGGACGACGCCCTCGACCGTCTGGCCGTCGGCCAGGTCCAGCGACTTTCCCGGCCCGCCGGGCCGGCGGGCGCCGTAGGGCGTGTCGACGTAGCGAGCCTTCGCGCCGCTCAGGCTGTAGCGCCCGGCCGGGAGATCGGCGAACGAGAAGACGCCATCGGCGTCGGTCGTGGCCGCGCGCGGCTGGCCGGACGCGAACAGCATGACGCGGGCGCGACGCAGCGGCAGGCCCGTGTCGAGGGCCACCACCTGGCCGCGCACGATGCCGGTGCCCCGTTCGGGGGCCCGCCGGGCAGACGTGTCGCGGGGCGGCGCGCCGGGCAGGGCGGTCCCGGTGGCGCCGGGGGTCGTCGGCAGCCGGGCAGGCGCAGGCGATCCAGGGGCCTGGGCCCACAGTGGATTGGTCCCCGAAGGCGACAGCCAGGGCTGCCGAGACGACGAGCCGGATGGTGGAAAGGGTCATGGTAGGCTGGGATCTGATAACGCCGCGTTGCGGCAAGGAGAACAGCACGTGCCTTACCCCGAATATCTCGTGGCGCCCATGCGCGAGGAACTGACCAGCCTGGGTATCAAGGAACTGCGAGACGGCCGAAGCGGTCGATCAGGCCGTTCAGTCGACCCAGGGAACGCTCATGATCGTCGTGAACTCGGTGTGCGGTTGCGCCGCCGGCAAGGCCCGGCCCGGCATCGCCCTCGCGCTCAATCACGGCGTCACCCCGGACGTCTCGGCGACGGTGTTCGCCGGCGCCGACACGGCGGCCACCGATCGCGCCCGTTCCTACTTCACCGGCTACCCGCCGTCGTCGCCCTCGGTCGGCATCCTCAAGGGCGGCAAGCTCGTCTATCTGATGGAGCGCCACCAGATCGAGAGCCGCTCGGCGGAGCTCATCGCCAACGACCTCGTCGCCGCCTTCGACAAGCACTGCGCCCCGACGCCCGTCGCCGGGTAGCTCTTCGACGCTACGTTGCCGCCGCCGGCCGGACCGGTGGCGGCAGCTCGCGCTTCGCCGGCGCCTCGGCCGGCACGATCGACAACGGGCGGCCCCGCCCGTACCGCGCCACCGTCTCGATCACGACGTCCGCCAACGCCTCGATGAACCGGGGATGGTCGTTGACCGCCTCGGCGCGGGCCAGGGGGAGGCCGACCTCGTCGGCCGTCGCCCGCGCTTCGACATCCAGATCGTAGAGCACCTCGACGTGATCGGCGAGAAAGCCGATCGGCACGAGGATCGCCGCCTCGAGGCCGTTCGCGCGCGCCTCGCGCAGGTAGTCGTTCACGTCGGGCTCGAGCCACGGATCCTCGGGCCGGCCGCTGCGGCTCTGGTAGACCAGGGCCCAGTCGTGGGCGCGCTGCAGCGACGCGACGGCGGTCGCCGAATCGGTGAGCTGCAGCACGTAGCGATCCGCCGCCGACATGCCGGTCGGGATCGAGTGCGCCGTGAAGACGAGCCGCGCGCCGGCGCGCAGCGCCTCCGGCAAGGTCGCGCGCGCCGCGTCGATGCGTTCCGAGATCGCGTGCAGCACGCCGGTCGCGAGGTGCCAGTCCGGCGCGTAGGCGATGTCGAACGGCGCGATGCCCTCCGCCGCCAGTTCTTCCTGCACCTGCCAGAGGTTCTGCTTGTACTGCTCGCAGCTCGAGTAGCTGCGGTGGGCGGCGGCGATCAGCACCAGCAGCCGGCGCGCGCCGGCCGCGTGCAGCGCCCGGCAGGTGTCGCCGAGCATCGGCCGCCAGTTGCGCGCCCCGACGTGGACCGGCAGCGCCAGCCCGCGGGCGCGCAGCGCCGCTTCGAGGGCGCGCGCCTGGCGATCGGTGATCGCCGTGATCGGCGAGACGCCGCCGAAGAGCTCGTAGTGCTGCGCGACATCCTCGATGCGGGCCGCCGGGATGCGCCGGCCGCGGAGGACGTTGGCCAGGAAAGGCCGGATGTCGGCGAGCCCGTCCGGCCCGCCGAAGCCGACGTAGAGGACGGCGTCGAACGGGGCAGCGGCGGCGCGGGCGGGGGAGGTGTGGGCCACAGGCAGGGTTCCTGCCGCGAGTATACTCGTCGGATCGCTGCGGCCCGCGCGCCGCCGCCGAGACCCATATATGCCCAGGATTCTCGTCACCAACGACGACGGTGTCTACTCGGAAGGCCTGCACGCGCTCGCCGACGCGCTGCGCGCGATCGGCGAGGTCACGGTGGTGGCGCCGCTCGGCGAGGCCAGCGCCATCGGCCACGCGCTGACCATCGCCCGCCCGCTCCGGCTCGAGCGCCTGCGCGACGGCGTCTACTCCGTCGACGGCACCCCGGCCGACTGCGTCAACCTCGGCGTGGTGCACGTCCTGCAGGGCCTGCCCGACCTGGTCGTGTCCGGCATCAACAAGGGCTACAACCTCGGCGACGACGTCACGTATTCGGGCACGGTGGGCGGCGCGCTCGAAGGCGCGCTCCTCGGCGTGCCCGGGATCGCCGTGTCGCTGCAGCGGACGGCCGAGCCGTTCGACTTCGGCCCGGCCGCCGCGGCCGCCGAGCGCATCGCCGCCCAGGTGCTGCAGCCAGGGGCTGCCGGCGCGCACGCTGCTCAACATCAACGTGCCGCGCGGCACGCTGAAGGGTGTCCAGGTCACCGTCCAGGGCATGCGCAACCACGTCACCAAGGTGGCGGCGTCGATGGATCCGCGCGGGCGGCCGTACTACTGGATCGAGGAAGGCGAGGACATCTACGCCGACGGCGACCGCGCCGATCACGTCGCGGTCCGCGAAGGCTACGTCTCGGTGACGCCGCTGCAGCCCGACCTCACGGCCTACGACGTGATGGGCCTCGTCGAGAAGCTGGTCTAGAGCGCCGACCACCGACGGGGTGACCGGAGACCAGCCCGGTCAGCGCGACGCGCTCCTACGAGTCGAGGACGTCGCGGACCTTGCGCGCCAGCACGTCGATCGTGAACGGCTTGTAGAGCAGCACCGGCTGCTGGCCGCCCGGCTGCGGCGTGAACGGCAGGTCGCCGGTGTAGCCGGAGATGAAGAGCACCTTGGTCGCCGGCCGGTGGATGGCGATCAGCTCGGCCACCTGCGGGCCGTTCATGATCGGCATGATCACGTCGGTGACCATGATGTGGATCGGGCCCTGGTAGCCCTGCGACAGCAGGAAGGCTTCGCTGCCGTCGCGGACGTCGAGCACCTTGTAGCCGCGCAGCATCAGCCCTTCCCGCGCCAGCTCGCGCACGTCGTCGTCGTCCTCGACGAGCAGGATCGTCTCGTCGCCCTTGGCCGGCAGGCGCGCGATGCGGTGGACGCCGCTCGGCGTCATCGGCTCGTTCGTCCGCGGCAGGTAGATCGTGAAGATCGAGCCGACGCCCTTGGTGCTCGACACCTCGATGTGGCCGCCGTTCTGCTGGACGATGCCGAACACCGTCGCCAGGCCCAGGCCGGTGCCCTGGCCCGGCGCCTTGGTGGTGAAGAACGGCTCGAAGATGTGGGCGAGCGTGTCGTGGTCCATGCCCGTGCCGTTGTCGGACACGCGCAGCACCACCCACGATCCGGCGAGCATGTTGGCGCGCCGCGCGGCCTGGGCCGGGCTCACGACCTGCAGCGCCGTCTCGAGGACCAGCCGGCCGCCGTTCGGCATGGCGTCGCGGGCGTTGACCGCCAGGTTCATCATCACCTGCTCGATCTGGCCGGGGTCGGTCTTGATCGGGCACGACTCGCCGACGGTGCGGATGTCGAGCTCCAGGTCCTCGCCGATCAGGCGCCGCAGCATCCGATCCATCTCGCGGACGATGGCGTTGAGATCGACGACGCGGGCCTCGACGACCTGGCGGCGCGTGAAGAGCAGGAGCTGGCGGGTCAGGGCCGCGGCCCGCTCGCCGGCGCGCTTGACCTGTTCGAGCGCGGGGCGATGCGGATGCGACGCGGCGATCTCGCCGAGGATCACGTCGGTGTAGCCCTGCACGACGGTCAGCAGGTTGTTGAAGTCGTGCGCGATGCCGCCGGCGAGGCGGCCGATCGCCTCCATCTTCTGCGACTGCAGGAACTGCTCTTCGAGCTGCTTGCGCTCGGTGACGTCGACGCCGATCGCCCACGTCGACCACTCCGGCAGGGGACACTCGCCGGTGATGTTCGACCACGCGATGGTCCGCTTGCTGCCGTCCTTGCAGGTGATCGTCTGTTCCCAGTCGCGGAACTCGACCCCGGGCAGCGGCACGTCGCGGCGCATCCGCGCCCGCTCCATCGGATCGGGGATGAAGCGATGGATGAAGCCGGCGTCGGCCAGCACCTCGTCGGCGCCGAAGCCGGTGACGCGCTCGCACTCGCGGTTCCAGAAGACGAAGTGGCCGTCGTCGTCGAGCGCGGTCATCAGGACCGGCATGTGCTGGACGATCGCCTGCAGCCGGCCGCGGCTGGCCCGCAGGGCTTCCTCGGCCAGGCGGGTATCGGTGATGTCGCGGACGACGCCGACGAGCCGCAGCGGCGTGCCGTCGGCCTGGCGCTCCACAGAGGCGCGCTCGTGCACCCACTTCTCGAGCCCGAGCGGGGTGACGATGCGATGCTCGACCTCGTAGACGGACCCCGTCTCGAGGGCGCGTCGGGTGGCGGCGCGGACCCGCTCCTGGTCCTCGGGGTGGACCCGCTCGTAGAAGGCCTCGACCGTCAGCGGCGTCGTCGCCGGATCCACGCCGAAGAGCTGGTAGGTTTCGGCCGACCACCACTGGGCGCCGGTGGCGATGTCCACGTGCCAGACGCCGATCACGCTGACGGCCAGGGCGTGCTGCAGGTAGGCGCGCGCGTCGACACGCTCGCGGTCGCGGTCCGGCGAGGCGGAAGAGTCGGCCGCGCCGGCGGGAGCCGGCGGCAGGTTCGACGAATCGGGCCCCTCAGGGAGCGGGTGATCGGTCTCGGACATCACCGGGGCGCAGTCTGCAGGCGCCATCGCAATCGGAACATCGGCGCCGCGGCTCATCGACATGAACCGTCGGGAACATCGGTGGGATCGGGCCGCTGCGGCGTGCGGAGCAGGCACACCCGGCGGGGGGCGATCTCAAAAATGTTGCGCGTCGAGTGGCGGCTGTGGCGCGACTTGGAGTAGACTACCTCGTTCGCGTCGGGGCGTGGCTCAGCCTGGTAGAGCACTCGGTTCGGGACCGAGGGGTCGGAGGTTCAAATCCTCTCGCCCCGACCACTTCAGATTCGCCGAAAGCCCAGCCTGACCGCTGGGCTTTCGTGCGTACAGGCCTTCATCGGTCGGAGCCAACCGACTGGTCCTTCCTTTTGCCTCTGCCTCGATATGACGGGCACGGCCGCCCGCCGCGCGCCCACAGTGCGCGGCTGCCTCTGTAACCTTGGGCATGCCCTGCCGACCGCCCTGCCTGCCTTGTCCTCGTCCGCCACGCCCAGTCCGCCCGGAACGTCGCCAAGAAGGGCAACGCCTTCTTCCTCGACGACGAGTCGCGCAAGGCGGTCCAGGGCATCGCCGACCATCACGTCCCGATCACCGACGAAGGGCGGCGCCAGGCCGAGGTCACGGGCCAGGCGCTGCGCGCCGAGTTCGGTCCGTTCGACTACGTCTACCACTCCGGCTATCGCCGCACGCAGGAGACCGCCGAGCACCTGCTCGCCGCCTACGCGCCCGAGGAGCGCGAGGCGATGCGTGTCCGCCATCACCTCTTCCTGCGCGAGCGCGACGCCGGGTGGACGTACGACATGACCACCGCCGAAGCCGCCGCGGCGTTCCCGTGGCTGCAAGGCTACTGGGACACGTTCGGCCGCTTCTTCGCCCGGCCGCCGGGCGGCGAGAGCTTCGCCGATGTCGCCGAGCGCGTCTATCTGTTCCTCGGCATGCTGTTCCGCGACCGACCGCAGAAGCGGATTCTCGTCGTCAGCCACGGCGGCACGCTGCGCGTCTTCCGGCATCTGCTCGAGCGCTGGACGCCCGACGAGTTCGTGTCGCGGTGGGACTCCGAGCCGGTGCCGAATTGCGCGGTCACCAGCTACACGTTCGACGCGGAGGCGGGGCGGCTCCTACTGCGCACTCTGAATGCGGTGCATTGGTAGTGCCGGCGCTGTGTTCGAATCGCGGCGAAGGCAGCTTGGCCGCTCGGGCGGTTGGGCGCGGGCTGCAGCTCCCGCTTCCATTCGCGTCGCCCGGTTCGGTGGGACCAGGAGCGCTGGATGGTGCCGCGCCAGCGAGCAGAACCGGCGCGATGTTCTGCGCCGGCCCCGGATTGTGGCGCCGCGTCGTCAGTGCACCGGGCGCAGGAAGTGGACGAAGGTCAACCGCCCGATCCTGCTGCCAAGCTTGAGGCCCTCGTTGGTGGCGTGGCGGAAGTGGAAGCCGATATAGATGCGCGAGTCGGCGTTCTCCCTGGCCGCTTGCGAGAAGCTGCGGAACGAACGGGTGACGCCCGGCTGCGTCGTGCTCGTCGTGCTGAACTTGACGCGATCGCCGAAGAACCGGGCCAGCACTTCCGCGAACGCGCCGCCCTGCCCGCTGTGCCCCGACGGGTAGTCGGGCGCTGGCGGTGTCAGCACCAGCGACTCCCAGGCGGGATCGGCCTCCGTCGCCGGATTGCCGTCGGCATCTGCCGCATGGATGGCCGAAATCGGGCGCCAGAACTCGAAGAAGTACTTGTTCTCGAAGTCCGCGATGTAGGCGTCCGCGGACGCGAGGTTCATGAGGCCGAACAGGCGAGCGGTCTCCCAGACATCCAGGCCCGCCTTGGCCGAGAGGTTCCTGGCGATCCGGTTCCACCCCTGCGGCGAGCCCTCGACCCAGAACAGGGCAATCTCGGTCTGATCGGCGGTCCGGGTCGTGCTGTCGATGCGGCCGAGGCTCTTCACCTCATTGAAGTCCACCGCGTACTTCCGGCTGCGCACGTTGTACGGCGGCCTCGGCCTGAATTGCTTACTGGACCTGAGCACGAATGGCGTCACCTCTCCCCACTTGGGCGCCGCGGCGAACGGGAGAGTCGGAATGAGCTGGAAGTCTCCTGGCTTCGATCCGCCGATGTAGCTGAAATCGAGAAACGGCGCGTCCGACTTGTCGCCAACCCGCAGGGCGAGAATGGCAGCGGCGGCGGCCTGCCCGACGAGGATTCCCTGCTCTTTGGCGGGCGAATTCGGGATGGCCGCCAGCGCCTCCGCATAGGCGGCTTCGACGAGGGCGACGGCTGGGTCGGGAGTGGGGCCGATGTCCGTTGGCAGCTGTGGGAACAGCGCCACCAGCACGTCGCGCGCCGCCGCGGCAACGGCTGCGTCCGGTGATGCGCCGTCCGCTGCGGCCCCGTCGTAGGCGTACGACTCGTAGCGGCGGTCGATGGCGTTCACCGCATCATGGATGGCCACGTGCATCATGGCCAGCATGCGCGATTCGTGCAGCGGATCGACGCAGCCGAACTCGTTGTCCAGGCCAGCGGCGAACGCCGCCGTCAAGGCGGTGGCATTCCACTTCGTGACCGGGTCGTTCGTGACAGGGCCGGCGCTGCTGAGGCAGGGCACCCCGAGGGCGAGCACGAGAGCGAGCAGTCGTTTCACGAGCACCTCCTGACCGGGATACCGGTCTCGACCCGGTAAGCGGAAAAAGGCGCCCGCAGCTACAACCGCCGTCGCATGGTTCAGCTGGCGTCACTGCACGTTCGGCGCGAGGCCGACGTCGCGCAACAGTGTCCGGTAGCGGGGATCGGCCCGGTACGATTCGATCCAGGGTTCGACGCCGAGCCACGCCATGCAGTCCGCGCGTTCGTCGGTCCCCTTGCGAAACAGCCTCGTGGCCGTGTCGTTGTCGCCGAGACTCACGTAGACACTCGCGATCTCGTAGGGGCAGAAGTAGCGACGCTGCGCCGCCTCCTCGATCCTCTGAAGGACGGCGCGCGCCTCCTTCGTACGGCCGGCGACGGCCAGCACGTGCGCCTGCAGGGCGAGGATGGTGAGGCTGCCGTCGAGCTGTGCGGCTCGCTGCAGCGTGGCCGTCGCGGCGGCGACGTCGCCCTTCTCCGCGTAGGCGATGCCGAGAAACGCCAGCGCGAACGCGGCGTCGGGTTCGATCTCCAGGCCCTTGCGCGCGAGCGCGATGGCGTCGTCGTAGCGCCGCGTGAACAGCAGCAGGCTGGTGCCGAGCGTGTGGGTGCGCACCGACAGCGGATCGTGCTCGACGGCGCGGCGGATCTCCCGAACCGCCTCGTCGTTGCGCGCCTGCGTGGTCAGGTAGGCCGCATAGTTCATGCGGGCGGTGGCCAGCGTCGGATTGAGATCGAGGGCGCGCAGCAGGGCCTTTTCGGCGGCCGGCCCGTCCCAGTCGTAGACCAGGTGGACGAACCCCAGGGCCGCGTGGGCCTCGGCAATCCCTTCGTCGACGCGCAGCGCTCGCTCGGCTGCCTGTTTCGCCTTGGGCATGGCCTCGCGCGGGTCCACATAGAAACCCGACAGCTCGGTATAGGCCTCCGCCAGGCCGGCGTGCGCGATGGCGTTGTCGGGCTCGCGCGCGATGGCCGTCTCGAAGTGCTGCACGGCGCGCCGAAACCCCTCCTCCGTCCCCTTGTCGGTGTGATGGCGGCCCAACAGCACGGCGCGGTGGACCTCCGGGTCGACGGCGGGCGCACGGGCGAGCCGCGCCTGTTCCGGTGCGGTCGACGCCACGTGCACGGTGTTTGCGACCGCTTGCGCCACGGCACTCTGCAAGGCGAGCACGTGACGCCGGGGGCGCTCGAAGCTCTGCGCCCACATGATGTCCCCGGTCGCGCCGCGCACCAGCCTGGCCGAGATGCGGACGTCGTCGCCCGTCTGGGCGACCGTGCCCTCGATGACCGCATCGACGCGCAGTTCCCGCGCGATGACCGAGACCGGTTTGCGGTTCGCCTTGTAGTGCATGACCGAGGTCCGCGAGATCACCCGCAGCCGCCGGACACTGGCCAGCGTGGCGATCAGCTGCTCGGTCATGCCGTCCGCGAGGTATTCCTCCTCCGCCGATCCGGACAGGTGCTCCAACGGCAGCACCGCGATGGAGTGGATCGGTGGCTCGACCGGCGGCGCCGGTGTCCGCCGCAGCCATCCCCAGAGGCCGAGGGCGAGCACGAGCGCGGCGGCGGCGCCGAGGACGAGCGGCCAACGGCGTTGGCGCAGGCGGGATCCGGCGGGCCGGCGCCCGGTGCTGGCCTGCGTCGACGGCCTCGGAGACGACCTGCAACTCGCGAACGACATCGCTGGCGCTCTGCCAGCGCTCCTCGGGATTCCTGAGCAGACAGCGGGCAATGAGGCGGCCCAGGCCCGCGGGGGTACCCGGCGGAAGCGATGACACGCCGTCGGCGTCGCAGGCGCGGCGGGCGGTCAGCATCTCGAAGAGCACGGCGCCGAACGAGAACAGATCGCTCCGCGCGTCGGCATCGCGGCCGAGGATCTGTTCGGGCGCCATGTAATCAGGCGTGCCGAGCACGCCGGCGAGGTCCGCGGGCGCCGGGTTCACGGCATCGCGGAACCTGGCGACGCCGAAGTCGAGCAGTTTGGCCCCGCGACTGGTCAGCATGATGTTGGCCGGCTTGAGGTCGCAGTGCACGATGCCGTGTCGATGCGCGTGCTCCAGGGCGCCGGCCACTTCGATGGCACAGGCCAGCGCCTCATCGATCGGCAGGCCCCTCGCGCCAGCCGGGCCGCCAGCGTTTCGCCTTCCAGGTGCTCCATGACCAGGAACTCGATGTCGCCGTGGCGCCCGACGTCATGGACCGTGCAGATGTGGGGGTGTGTCAGCGCGGCGACGGCCTGCGCTTCGCGGGCAAAGCGCACCCGCATCTCTCGATCGAGCGCCAGGCTGAAGGGCAGGACCTTGATCGCGACGACCCGATTGAGGCGGGTATCGACGGCCCGGTAGATCTCACCCATGCCGCCAGCGCCAATGAGCTGCTCGATGCGATAGGCGCCGAGCGTCGCTCCCGGGGCGAGATCGACGCCCGGGTCGAGAAATGGTGCGGCGGTGGCCCACACCGACTGCTCGACGATCAGCCCGCTCGTGTCCTGCGACAGCAGCGACTGGACTTCCTGCAGCAGCGCCGCGTCGCCGGCACAGGCCTCGGCAAGGACCGCGGGGCGCGCGGTCGCGTCCTGCTCGAGGGCCAGCTCGTAGATCCGGGCGACCTGCCGCCACCGATCGGGGGTCAGGGCCACTTCGGGCTCCTTGCGCGCGACGCAGGACGAAACGGCAGAGGTAGGGCGAACACTGCCGTGCGAAAAACGCCGCAGCGTAGCCGGATCCAGCCGGGGAGGCAAGCGCATACAATCCTCCCGCGTGAGCGGGCTCGAACGCACCGACATCACAGGCTTGCTGAAGTCGTGGAGCACGGGCGACGAGTCTGCGCTGCAACAGCTCACGCCCCTCGTCTACGCGCAGCTGCGTGCCCAGGCGCGGCGGCACATGCGCGGGGAGCGGGCGGAGGTGACGCTGCAGAGCACCGCGCTCGTTCACGAGACGTACTTGCGCCTGATCGACGTCAAGGTGACCGATTGGCGCGATCGGGCGCACTTCTTCGCCCTCTCGGCCCAGCTGATGCGCCGCATCCTCGTAGACGCCGCTCGCACCCGGAACGCGCAGAAGCGAGGCGGGCCCGAAGCTCGCATGCACGGCACATCGACGCCCGACCTCGACGAGCTCGCGGTCGCCGATTCGAGCGCGGCCGCCTTCTGTGCGCTCAACGATGCCCTCGACGCCCTGAGCCGGCTCGATCCGCGACGGGCCCACGTCATCGAGCTGCGCTTCTTCGGCGGTCTGAGCGTCGAGGAGACGGCCGATGTGCTGCAGGTCTCGCCACAGACGGTGATGCGGGACTGGCGCCTGGCCAAGGCGTGGCTGGCCCGCGAGCTGCGCGGGGCGTAGGAGGGGCGCAGCGCGTCAGCCCACAGTCACGTAACCTCTCAACGCATCCAGAGCCGGGCGAGCTCGAGGTTCAGGCCTGGCGCAATGGCGAGTGTCTCGGTCTCGCTGGCGGTCGCCACGGGTACGTAGATTCCGTCGACCAGATCGAAACACTCCACCGTTCGGGCGGCCGGGTCGACGAGCCAGAACCGCGCAAGGCCGTTGGCAGCGTAGCGGCGGCGCTTCACCTCGCGATCGAGACTGGGCCGCGTCGGCGAAAGGGCCTCGACCAGCAGCGGCGGCGCGCCTTCGATGCCCCTGTCGGATACCTGCGCCCGGCGCGCGACCACCACGTCCGGCTGCACGATCTCGGCGTCGTTCAGGATCACGTCGATCGGCGAGACGAACGCGATCGCGTCAGCGCCGAACGCCGCCAGGTTGTCGTCGAGGAAGCGCCAAAGTTCCTGCACTGTAAACTGGTGCAGGGGAGAAGGTGCGGGCGTCACGAACACCTCGCCGTCGAGGAACTCCCAGCGCTGTCCGTCGGCGGGGATCTCCGCGTACGCCGCGTAGCTCAGGGTGGTCGACGCCAGGGGATCGGACATGTGAGACCTTCCCATGATCGGCGAGACTACCGATCTCCACCAATTGTAGCGAGTCGTCCCCTATAGCCAGAGTGTGTCGACCGCGGCACCGAAATCCAGGCTGAGGTATTGCCGTTGGGCGTTTATGTGGCAGGTGCGGCGTCGGCCGCGGGTGACCCGTCGTCGTCGACCCGTATGTCTTCGGGCTGCACCCAGACCACCTTCCCATCGACCAGTGTCGCCATCGGGTTCCCCATGGCCTTGTGGAAGCGACGCGCGTCCCGCGCCGCTTCCCGCAGCGCGTGGCCGATGGCGGCTCGGTCCTCGAAACGCTGCGCGACCGTTGGCTCACGCTCACTCATGTAGGTACCCTGCCGCTGCGGCCTTCCACTGCTGCTCATCGTGAACGACGGCGGCCTCGCGGTACCGCCCTTCGGCGATGAGCATTGGCCCCTCGATGGGCGAGGCATCATAGATGTACCACTTGTCGGCGATGAGGCGATACCGTGCGAAGAAGTTCTCGCGCCCGCGACTGAATCGTCGCCTTACCGCGTCGGCCGGCACATCGTGGCCACCCACCCGTACACGTTCGGCAACCCTCGCCAGCGCGAGCTCCACGCTCGGCAGCCATAGATACACCACGTGGACCGTATACCCGGCTGCTTTCAGCCGTGTCAGCCGCTCGGTAAGCCCGCGGCTCGCCAGGGTCGATTCGAAGGCGAAGCTCCTGCCCTGAGTCTCCAGCGCATCGAGCCGCGCGAGCGTGAGCCGTCCCGCTTCGACCGCGACGTCCTGCGGCCGGAAAGCCGACAAGCCCTGGGCGAGCGTGTCCGCGTTCACGAACTCGTCGACTTTCAACGATCCGCGGAGCAGTCGCGGGGCGGCCGTCGACTTCCCGGCCCCGTTCGGGCCGCCGAGTACGACGACGGCAGGGGAGGCGTCGGCCACGCGTGAGGGTCAGTCTACCCGAGGGCATGCCAGCGAGCGTTACAGCCAGAGCGTCTCCAGCCGCAGCTCGAACCCCGGCAGGTCCGCGGGCGCGAGCACGCCCCGTGAGAGCGACACCGTGGACGCGCCGGGCGGGCGGCGGCGTCCCAGGCACTCTACCGTCCGCCGATCGACATCGACCAGCCAGTAGCGCTCGACCTGCGCCGCGGCGTAGCTGCGCATCTTGACGTCGCGGTCGCGTTCGGCGCTCGCAGCCGTCACGACTTCGACGACGAGTTGCGGTGGTCCTTCGACGCCGCGGGCGGAGAGCTGCGTCCGGCTCGCGACGACCACATCCGGCTGGGCCACGCTCTCTCGGTCCAGGAACACGGCGACCGGCCCGGCGAGCACCACGGCGTTCCGATCGGCTCCGGCGAAGTAGTCGTCCAGCGCCCGCGCCAGGCGGAGCACTGCGAGCTGGTGGGCCGGGCTCGGGGACGGCGAGACGTGCATCGCGCCGTCGAGATACTCGCAGCGCTGCACCGAGGCCATCTCGGCGTAGAGCGCGAACGTCCATCGGCAGTGGATCGGCGCGCCTCGGAGCAGGCTGTCGGCGCGGCTTCGGACTGGCCGGCGCAGCGATGCTCGGGGGCCGCGAGAGGGTCGAGCGTCAGCCGCGTGCGGGGCGCTGCCTGCAAGCCGAACACCTGGCGGGTCACATCGATAGGCGCGCCGTCATGGAACCGCGTGTGAATCGGCGTGTCCGCGAGCCAGATCGCCAGCTCGTCGAGCGACGTGTCCGGCTCGGCGTGCAGCCGATGCTGGATCGCGAACGTGAACTCGTTGATGGTGCCGAGCACGCTGCGGTTGCGCGTCGGCGCGAACACGGCGTCGGCCATGGCCGCGCTCTCGACCTCGACCTCGGCCTCCGGCACGCCGATGCCGAGCAGCACGCGGCCGGCGGCCCCGGCGAGCGTGTCGGCCATGCCTCGGGCGTCTCGAGCGGGGACGACCACCGGCAAGCGCGTCCGCTCGCTGATGGCCAGCAGGTACTGCCGCGGTCCGACGCGCACCAGCGCCACGTACCAGTCGCCGAGGCGCGTCGTCGATGTGGGCACAGGCTCGGCAGGCGCTCGTGTGACCCGGGCCAGCAGCTCGCGCGTGCAGCGGAGGACGACCATTGCGAGCAGCCTAGCAGAGGGTCACGCGAGGGGTGTTCCCGGCCACGGCCTGATGAAGTCGAACTCTGCGTACTGGCGGATGCGGCGGAAGTCCCGTTCGTTGTCGGTGACGAGGATGCAACCCGCTTCGCGGCAGGACAGCGCCAGCAGGATGTCGTTCGCGAAGGACTTCGAGATGCGGCCGAGTTCCAGTCCTTCGCGCCTGGCCATATCGGACAGCAGGTCGCCCGACCGGTGCCACGCCGTCGCCGAGGGGGCCACCGTGCGCCCGGCCCGCTCGAAGACAGCCAGGACATTCCGCTCGAGCGCCTTTCGATCGCCGCTTTGCCTGACGCCGGCTCGCAGTTCCTGGGCCACCACCACGCTCAGATACTCGAACGGGGCGTACGAGTGATGAAAGCGCGCCAGCGCCTCGTTGGCGGCGGGATCGCGGAAGGCGTTGATGAAGATCTGCGTGTCGAGGACGTACTTGCGCGCGACGCGAGTCATTGCCCGAGGTCGGGCGACGTGATGTCGATGCCAAGCATCGCGCGCGTGCCGTCGACGAGCTGCCGCTGGAACACCGCCAGATCGAGGGCACGCTCGATAGCTTCGGTCGCCGTGGCCGCACCAAGCGCACGCTGTGCCGCCCGCAGCTTCGACAATGGCAGGCGGTAGGTCCGCGACACGCGCGCTTCCTGGCCCGCCGTCCGCTTCCGGCCAGTCCTCTTCGCCATCCAGTCGAGTGTATTGACAGATAGCGCTCCGTGTCAATACGAGTGACCGCTGAACGACACGGGCGGGAGTCGCTGCCAGTGGTGCAGACCGCGCCGCGCAGACCCTCTCCTCTTGACATCACAGAGGACGCTGTGAGACTCCTCTAGACACCACAGAGGAGTCCCGATGGGCGACGACCGATCCGAAATCCTGCAAGGCACCCTGGACCTCATGGTCCTCAAGACGCTCGACGCCATGGGGCCGATGCACGGCTACGGCATCGCCCTGCGCATCGAGCAGGTCGCCGAGGACGCCCTGAAGGTGAACCAGGGCACCCTCTACATCTGCCTGGTCCGTCTCCTGCAGCGGAAGTGGCTGTCGGCCACCTGGGGCACCTCCGAGAACAACCGGCGGGCGCGGTTCTACACGCTGACGGCGGCGGGGAAGCGGCACCTGCAGGCCGAGACCGCAAACTGGGAGCGGGTGTCGGGCGTGATGAGCCGCATGCTGCAGCTCCAGAAGGTGCAGTCGTGACGGCGGCCCTGCATCGTCTGCTGGCGCGCGTCGCGCGCGCTGTTCACCGGACGCCAGCTCGATCGCGACCTGGACGACGAGGTCGCGCTGCACATCCAGCTTCGGGCCGAGGCGCTGGAGCGCGCCGGCCTGTCGCGCGAGGCGGCGATCCGCACGGCCCGCATGGAGTTCAACGGCGTCACCCAGCTGCGCGAAGCGCACCGCGTCGGAGCGCGGCGTGCCCTGGCTCGAGGTGATCGTCCGCGACCTGCGGCTGGCGGTCCGCACGCTGCGGCGCGATGCCGGCTTCACGACCTTCGCGCTGCTGGTGATGGGCCTCGGCCTCGGCGGCACGGCGACGGTCTACAGCCTGGTGAACGCCCTGCTGCTGCGGCCCCTGCCGCTGGCCGATGCCGGCCGCCTGGCCTGGGTCGGCAATGGCGCCGACGACGGCGTCGGCGTCTGGCACATCCAGGCCCACCACCTCCGCGACCTGCAGGCGCAGAGCCGCACCTTCGCCGACCTGGCCGGCTACTACGCCTACACCAAGCCGGACGACCTGCGCGTCACCAGCGCGAGCGGCACCGAGCGGGTCAGCAGCGTGCCGGTGACGCACAACTTCTTCGGCGTGCTGGGCGTCGCGCCGACCCTGGGACGCGGCTTCACCGCGGCGGACGCGCAGGCGGCGGGGCCGAACGGCCCGAGCGTGGTCCTGATCAGCCATCACCTGTGGCAGCAGCGCTACGGCCTCGACCGCGGCCGTGGTCGGCCGCTCGATCGTCGCTCAACGGGCTGCCGTCCACCATCGTCGGCGTGCTGCCGGCCTCCTTCGACTTCGGCTCGCTGTTCGCGCCGGGCCGCCGGGTAGACGTCTTCGGCCTGTTTCCGCTCAACGACGGCACCAACCGCATCGGCAACTCGCTCGGCGTGGTCGGACGCCTGCGGCCGGACGCGACCATCGAGGCGGCGCAGGCCGAGCTGAGCGTGCTGGGCAAGGCGCTGATGGCCGCGCACCCGGAGCGCAACACGCTGCGGCCGCTCGTCAAGTCCGCTGGCGGTCCACGTCGCCGGCCACCTGCGGCCGGCGATGATCCTGCTGCTCGCGGCGGTCGGCGTGGTGATGCTGATCGTCTGCGCCAACCTCGCCAACCTGCAGCTGGCGCGGGCGGCGAGCCGGCGGCAGGAGATGGCGGTGCGCGTGGCGCTCGGCGCCGGCCGCGGCCGGTTGCTGGCGCAGGCGATCACCGAGAGCCTGCTGCTGTGCGGCCTCGGCGCGCTGCTCGGCCTGGGCATCGCGCTGGTGGCGACGCGTGCCCTCACGGAGCTCGACGCCTTCAACCTGCCGCTGCTGGCGACGGTCCGCGTCGACTTCGCGACCCTCGGTGTCCTCGCGGCAATGGCGATCGTCGCCGGCGTGGCCATCGGCGTCGCGCCGGTGCTGCAGGTGCCGACGGCGAAGCCGCAGGAGCCGCTGCGCGACGGCGCCCGCGGCGCCAGCGAGGGCCGGCGCGCCCGCTGGGCCCGCGCCACGCTGGTCGTCGCCGAGATCGCCTTCGCCTGCGTGCTGCTGGTCGCGGCCGGGCTGCTGGTGCGCAGCCTGGCGTCGGCGCTGCAGGTCGACCTCGGGTTCGAGCCGACCCGCGCGGCGGCGCTGCGTTTCGACGTGCGGCCGAATCCCACCGGTGAGAGCCGCGGTGCCCACCTCGACGAGGTGCTGCGGCTGGCGCGCGCCACGCCAGGCGTCGACGCGGCCGGCCTGACCGACATCCTGCCGCTCGAGGGCACCCGCAGCTGGGCGATCCACGGCCGCGGCCAGGTCTACGAGCGCGGCCAGTATCCCGAGGGCTTCGTCCGCGTCGTCAGCGATGGCTATCGCGAAGCCCTCGGTCTGCGCCTGGTCGCGGGCCGGGACCTGACGCCCGACGACAGGTCCGAGAGCGAGCCGGTCGTCCTGGTCAACGAGACACTGGCCCGCACCCTCTGGCCCGGGCAGGACCCAATCGGTCAGTACCTGAAGAGCGATGGCCTCGGCGCCAAGTTCGACCGCCGCGTCGTCGGCGTCGTCGCGGATGTCCGCCATCGTGCCCTCGAGTCCTCCGCCGGCCTCGAGATGTATCTGCCGATCCGCCAGAACGGCAGCTACAACGCCTTCTACGTGGTGGTGCGCTCGTCACAGCCGACGAGCGCGCTGGTGCCGGCGCTGCGCGCGTCGCTCGCGCCCTTCGCGGCGGACATGGGCGGCAGCCAGCTCCGCGTCCTCGAGACGCTGGTCGACAACGCCGTCTCGCCGCGCCGTTTCATGACGCTGGTCCTGGCCGGCTTCGCGCTGTTCGCGCTGCTCCTGGCGTCGCTCGGCGTCTACGCGGTGGTGGCCTACGGCGTCAGCCGCCGGCGGCAGGAGTTCGGGATCAGGCTGGCCCTTGGCGCGTCGCCGGGCGACGTGCAGCGCCGCGTCCTGTCGGACACGATGCGCCTGGCCCTCGCCGGCCTGGCCTGCGGCCTGCCGGCAGCGTGGCTGGTGTCGCGCCTGATGCAGGACCTGCTGTTCGGGGTCACGCCGGCGGATCCGACCACGTTCGCCGGCATGATCGCGGTCCTCGGAGCGATGGCGCTGATCGCGGCCTACCTCCCGGCGCGCCGGGCGTCGCAGCTCGATCCGACGCGGGCGCTCCGGGGCGGGGAGTAGAGGCGCAGCGAGGGAGAGACCGCACGTGATTGCGCGCGGCCGCCCACTTTCGTGGCCGGCCCGTGGCTCCTCGGTTGTCGCTGTGGCACCCTAGCTCAGCGGGTGCCACAGCAAGAGAAACGCGGCGTTCTTCGAGCTCGCGCGATGGCCCTCTGCCAACGCGCCGTGTGGCTGGCCGAGCAGTTCACCCTGCCGGCGACGCGCGCGCAGGTCACCGCGGTCATCCGCCGGCTCGAGGCCGAGATCGCGCGGCTGGACGGCGTCGCCCACGTCGACGCCTTGCCCGGCATCCGGCATTTCCTCCCCGAGACGACCGCCAGGCTGGACAGCCTGACGGCCCTGCTCAGGACGTCAGGCCGGCACGCCCGTCCGCTCGCCGGGCCCGTCCGTCGGCTGGACGAGCCTCCCTCGCGCGCGAGGGAGACGAGACCCGGGCAGGCCCTGGACTAGAAGCGCACGCCGAACGACATCCGGAACGTCCGCGGCAGCTGGTAGCCGAAGCGACTCGTCGCCGATCCGAAGGCCGGGTCGAGGTCCCAGTGGACGCCCTGCACGGGCGTCTCGGTGAACGGGTTGAACGGCTGGTAGACCGCCGGACGATTGAGGTTCGTCAGCACGCCCGTGTTGATGAACCGGGGCACGATCAGGCCGGCCTGGTTGAACAGGTTGAGCACCTCGGCCTTCAGGAACAGGGACGCCTGCCGGCCGCCGGCCGTCGGCAACTTGTAGGCGTAGGTCGACGAGACATCGGTCGAGTACCACGCGTCGGTGCGGAACCCGTCGCGCTCGCTGAAGTAGTAGTTCACCGACGGGGGAATCTGCTGGTAGCCGGGGCTGGTGACGTATCGCCCCGAATTGATCAGGCCGATGGCGCTGTAGGGGCTGCCGGAGTTCACCGACTGGATGGCGCCGACCGTGACCTCGCCGAAGCGCGCGAACGCCTTGGTGTAGGTGGCGAAGACGCGGGCCTTGTGGCGCTGATCCGTCGCCAGGTCGCCGACCGGATCGTTCCACGCCAGGTCGATGTACTCGGGGTAGAAGAGCGGGCCCACCGTGACCGGGCCCGACGCCACGTTCTCACCGTCGACGTTGCCCCACGCGCGCGACAGTGTGTAGCCGCCGCCGACGAACAGGCTGCTGCCGAGCCGCCACGTCCCCGCGAGGTTCAATCCGGCGTAGCGCCGTTCCTGCAGGTTGGTGTTCTCGATGAGCCGCACGTCGTACGACTGGCCGAGCGAGTTGGTGACCTGGCCGGTCGTGGTGTCGGCGCGCGTGGCGTAGAAGTCGCTGAAATCGCGGAAGACGGCGTCGACGCGCAGCACGCCCTGCTGGCCGAGCCGCCGCGTGACCCCGCCTGCGACTTCGTTGACGGCCGGCGACCGCAGGCCGGCGGCGATCCGCGTGTTCACGCCGGGCACGGCCGCCACTACCGACGGACGGGTGGTGCCGCCGTTGGCGTTGAACCAGTCGAACAGCACCCGCAGCGCGTCCGGGGACGTCAGCAGCGAGGCGTTCGCGTCGGTGTTCACCGCCGGACCGAGGTACTGATAGTCGAAGCGGGCGCTGCTGCCGGCGCTCGATCCGGTGTTGGCGATGCTGTTGGAGATGCCGGCGACGTAGGTCGCGTAGCTGCCGTTGACCGTCCAGGCGCCGCTGCCGGTCGGATCCCAGCTGGCCGACAGCCGCGGGCTCCAGCGCGAGTCGTCGACCACCTTCGACCCCGACGAGTCGACGCCGTCGTTCCAGTCGTAGCGCAGGCCGAGGTTCAGCGTGACCCGGTCCCACTGCCACACGTCGTTGAGGAAGAACGCGTGCGTCTTGAACGCGGTCCCGAGGGTCGGGTTGAGGATCGGGTTCCACCGGATGATCGTGCTGCTGCCGACATTGTTGAACACGGGGATAGGCCTGCCCGTCGCGCCAGATCGACGAGGTGGCGATGATGCGGTAGCTGCTGCCCGACTGGTAGGAATCGGCGGCACGAATGTCGTTGAAGCCGTCGTAGCCGCCGACGATCTGGTGTGAGCCGAACGACGGCGTCGACAGGAAGTACGACGCCTTGGCGATGAAGCTCTCGTTGTCGCGCTCCTCGGGCCGGCACACGCCGCAGAACGTCGCCGAATTGAAGCGCGCGTTGCTGACGCCGATCCACGATGCAGCGTCCCGTCGATCAGGTCCTGCGACTTGGCGCCGGCCCCTTCGATGGCGGTGGCGCGCGCCGAGTACTGTGCGTCGACGAACAGCCGCCCGCCGAAGACACCGGTGTAGTTGAGCGAGCGCAGGTCGCCCGGGTCGACGCGGTTGGTCAGGCTCTGGAGGTCGAGCTCGTCGCTGAAGTTCTCGTTCAGCGCCGAGATCTTCGACCACATGTAGGCGCCCTTGATCGTGTGTCCGGTGAGCGGTGTGTAGGTGAGCTTGCCCTCGAACCGCTTCTCGTTGCGGATGCGCTCGTAGGGGATGCGCGCCGGTGCCGCCGTCGCCCGCGCCTCGGCCCGCTCGGTGGTGCGGCCGGCGTGGAAGAACCACAGCTTGTCGCGCAGCACCGGCCCGCCGATGGTGTATTCGTGGATTGGAATCACCTTCGACACGGTGGCATCGCCGCTGAACGGCGTCACGGCGCGCCACGAGTCGTTCTCGAACGCGAGGCGATAGGAGCCGTCGAAGCGGTTGCCGCCCGACTTGGTGATCGCGTTGACCACGCCGCCGTTGAAGCGCCCGAACTCCGCCGACACCGACGAGGTCGAGATCGTCGTCTCCTGGATCGCGTCCTCGATGAACAGCGTGCTGTCGGTGGTGCGCCGGAGGTTGTCCTGGATGACGACGCCGTTCACCAGCACCAGGTTTTCGAACGAGCTCGCGCCGGAGATCGAGATCTGCTGGACGCCGCTGGCGTTGGCGGGGCCGGACCGCACCGTCCCGGGCGTCAGCGCGACGGTGGCGTCGATGCCGCGATTGAGCGGCAGCATGTCCACCACGCCCTGCGAGATGGTCGTCGCCGCGGTGGCCGTCGTCTTCAGGACCTGCGTCTGGGCCCCGACGACCTCCACCGTCTCACTGACGGTGGCCGGGTCCAGCGTCGGCGCGATGCGCACCACTTCGGCCGCGGCGACCGGCGCCTTGTGCTGCTGCGTCTTGAAGCCGTCGAGGGCGAAGGTGATCACGTACTCGCCCGGGGGGAGGAACGCCAGCAGGTAGTCGCCGTTCTCGGTGGTGACGGCGCTGCGCTCGCCCTGCAGGACAGGGGACGTCGCGGCGACGGTCACCCCCGGCAGCGACAGCCCGTCGTTCGAGGAGACGCGGCCGGAAATGGTGCCTGTGGGTGTGCCCTGCGCGCCAGCGGCGCCTGGCAACAGGACGGATAGCAGGGCGGCACACACGGCGAGGCGCGTGCGGTGGATGAGGTGGCCCGTGGCGTGAGACATGCGGCAGTGCGGAGCAACCGCGGGTCCATACACGCAGCGCTGATCATCCCGACGGGCCGGTCCGTCACGCGAGCGTGTCCAGCGGCAGGCGGGCCATGACGGGCGGGTAGCCCGATGCCGCGGGATGCGTGCGCGACTGCCCGCGACGCATCTCTGTCGTGTGAAATGGCCCCCTAAGTGTGGTGATATCTCCAATCAGACGGAGAGGCGGATCCAGAATGTCGGAGATGGCGTTCACCAAGAGCGGGGCCGGCTGCTACCGTCCAGTTGTTCGGACAACCTCTGAGGTGCGTTCCTGTTGACATGAGCACGGACGCGGCCCGGCAGCCACTAACTTCGGCGGAGGGCGCCGCCATGTTGGCCGCGCTGATCGCCGCAACGTCAGGCTGCGGACTGTGGCTGTGGGCGGCCACCGCGTCAGGAAAGCTCGAGGCCTGGGATGGGCCGTTCTACTTCTCTCGCGTCGTTCCCGCGTTGACACTCGTCGCAGGCGTGTGCGGGTTCCTGGCGCCCCGCCACCCTTGGCGATGGCCGTCGATAATCTATGGCTGCCAGTTCGTGGTCATGCTGGCCCGGGCGGAACCTCCAATCGGACCTTTGGCGCCCGTGGGATTCATCATGATGGCCGGACTCGCCCTGCTGACCACGCTTCCCGCCTACGTTGGCGCTCTCGCACGCCGGGCCTGGAACAGCCACGGCCTGAAGCACGGATGAGCGAGTCACTCGAGCACGGCCGTGCCTGCCACGGGCGGCGGGCGTGGAGCGACGCCTATCGGACGCTCCTCGCCGTCGATCACGAGACGCCCCTAGGCGTCGATGATCTCGAGCGGCTTGCCACCGCGGCCTACCTGACCGGCCGCACCAGCGAGTTTCAGCGCCTGATCGAGCGCCTGCACCGGATCCATGTCGAGGCGGACGACTGCCAGCAAGCCGCCCGGTGCGCGTTCTGGCTCGGCCTCAGTCTCCTGCTCGGCGGCGAGGGCGGCCAGTCGCACGCCTGGGTCGCACGGGGCCAGCGGCTGGTCGACGGGCGTGACTGCGTCGAGCGCGGCTACCTGCTCGTGCCGGTCGCCGAGCAGCAGTTGCAAAACGGCCAACCCGAGGCGGCGCATGCCACCGCGGCCGAAGCCGTGGCCATCGGCGAACGCTTCGGTGAGGCCGACCTGACCGCGGCGGCCCGGCACGCGCAGGGCCGGGCGCTGCTCCTCCAAGCGGAGATCGGGCTGGGCCTCGGCCTGCTCGACGAGACGATGCTCGCGGTGGTCGCCGGCGAGCTGTCGCCAATCATGACCGGCCTCATGTATTGCAGCGTGATCGAGGCTTGCCGCGAGGTCTACGCGCTCGGCCGCGCCTGGGAGTGGACCTTGGCCCTGTCCGGATGGTGCGCGTGCCAGGAGGACACGGTCTTCACCGGCGCCTGCCTGGTGCACCGCGCCGAGATCCTAGTCTTTCGTGGCGCCTGGAGCGACGCCGAGGCGGAAGCGTGCCGCGCCTGTGAGCGCTCGCTGCGCGCCGAGCGGCCGCCGGCCGCCGAGGCGATCTATCAGCGCGCGGAGATCCACCGCCTGCGCGGCGCCTTCGCGGACGCCGAGGACGGGTATCGCGCGGCGAGCGGCCTGGGGCGCGACCCGCAACCCGGGCTGGCGCTGCTGCGCCTCGCCCAGGGCCAGACCGAGGCGGCGGGCGCGGCGATTCGCCGCGTCGTGCGCAGCACCGGCGATCTGCCGCGGCGGGCCGGGCTGCTGCCTGCCCATGTGGACATCATGCTGGCGGCCGGCGACATCGAGGAGGCGCGCCGCGCCGGCGCCGAGCTGCAGGTGATCGCCGAGAGGTTGGGCGCGGATGCGCTACGCGCCGCGGCCGCACAGGCGCAGGGCGCCATCGCCCTGGCCGACGGGAACGCAGCCGCCGCCCTGCCGGCGCTGCGGTGCGCGTTCGCGCTGTGGCAGCGGCTCGAGTGCGGCTACGAGTCGGCGCGGGTGCGGGCGCTCGTCGCCGATGCGTGCCGCGCCCTGGGCGACGACGAAGCGGCCGGACTCGAGCGCGACGCGGCGCGATCGGCGTTCGAGCGGCTGGGCGCGGTGTCCGAGCTGGCCCGACTCGATCGCCCTGATCCTGCTTTGGCCCCGGGGCGTCGCCATCCGCTGACGCCACGTGAGCTCGCCGTGTTGCGGCTGATCGCCGCCGGCCAGACCAACAAGGCGATCGCGGCATCGCTCTCGGTCAGCGAGCGCACCGTCGACAGGCACGTGAGCAATGTCCTGGGCAAGCTCGACGTCCCGTCGCGCGCCGCCGCCACCGCCTACGCCTACGCGCACAAGCTGTTCTGATCCTCCGCGGCGGGCGTCGACGCCTCCCATCGACGCGTGGCGGAGATCACCCATGCCGTCGCGGGCGCCGCCTGGGTGGTTTCGCCGAAGCGCCTGCAGTGCCGCCCGTCGCACAGTGACGACGGAGGACAGCATGATCACGTCGACACTCGACGTCGCGACGCTCGATGGCGGATGGACCCGCCTGACCCCGGCCGACGTCGCCGACTTTCGCGCACGAACGACAGGGCCCCTGCTGCACCCCGGCGATCGCGGCTGGACGGAGGCGATGTCCATCTGGAACGGCATGACGGCCGCGACCCCGGGGCTGGTGTTCCAGCCGGCGTCCCCGGAGGACGTCGCCGCCGCGGTGCGATTCGCCGGCGAGCGCGGGCTGCTGGTGAGCATCAAAGGTGGCGGCCACCACATCGCCGGTACGGCGGTCGCCGCAGGCGGGCTGATGCTGGACATGTCCGCCATGCGGGATGTCCGGGTGGACCCCGGCGCCAGGCTGGCCGTGGTCGGTCCGGGCTGCCGGCTCAGGGACGTCGATCGGGCCACGCAGGAGCACGGCCTGGCCACCGTGCTCGGCTTCGTCTCGGACGTCGGCGTCGCCGGCCTGACGCTCGGCGGCGGCCTCGGCTACCTGACCCGGCGATTCGGCTGGACGGTCGACAACCTCGAGTCAGTGCAGGTGGTGACCGCGGACGGGGTGATTCGGCTCGCCCAGCGCGGCGAGCACAGCGATCTGTTCTGGGCCCTGCGCGGCGGGGGCGGCAACTTCGGTGTGGTGACCCGCTTCACCTTCCGGCTGCACGAGGTCGGACCGATGGTCTACGGCGGCCTGATCGCCTGGCCGTTCGAGCGGGCCGACGCCATCCTCGCCGCCTACCGGACGCTCACCGCGGCGGCCGGCCCGGAACTGACCGTCTGGCTGGCCCTGCTGCACGGCCCGGCGGCCCCGTTCGTGCCCGCGGCCTGGCATGACCGGCCGCTCTGCGCGATGTGCGTCTGCTACACCGGCGATCTCGCCCGCACGGACGACGCGCTCGCGCCGATCCGCGCGATTGGCGATCCGGTCGTCGACCTCCTGCACGCGCAGCCCTACACCGAGGTGCAGTCCTACCTCGACGCCACCGAACCGGCGGGCTGGCACTACTACTGGAAGACCGAGTACCTCGCCGACGTGAGCCCGGCATGCCTCTCGACGATCCGGGAGCTGTACGCCGAGTGCCCGAGCCCGGGCATCGAGATCGGCGTCCTGCATCTGGCGGGCGCCCTCAACGAGCGCGACGGCGACGACGGGGCGGTCGGCAACCGTGACGCGCGCTTCGTGGTCGGCGTCAAGGGCATGTGGGACGCGAGCGAGCCGAGGGCGGAGGCGCTGCGGGCCTGGATCCGGGACGCGTGGCGGCGCCTGCGGCCGTTCTCCACGGGATCGACCTACATCAACTTCCAGGGTCGCGACGAGGACGCCGTGCGTGTGCGCGCCGCCTACGGCGCCAACTTCGAGCGGCTCCTGGCCATCAAGCGGACCTACGATCCGTTGAACCTGTTCCGCATGAACCGCAACATCCCGCCCGCGTGATCGTCGGATCCGTCCGCGCCGGCCGCTGCTGTCCACGGGTGCCGTCACTGTTTTCTGAGAACCCGGCCGGGGGCTCCGTCGGTGAACGTGCCGTCATCCAACACGGCGACTCCGTTGACGAATACATACGACACCCCGGTTGCCAGCTGCTGCGGCTCCGCATACGTCGCCACGTCCCGAATGGCGGCCGGATCGAAGATGACGAGGTCGGCGAACGCGCCTGGTCGGATGACGCCGCGGTCGGTCAGGCCGAAGACGCTCGCGGGAAGACTGGTCATCGAACGGATCGCGAACTCCAGCGGCACGACCGTGCGGTCGCGGACGTAGACGGCCAGCCGCCGCGCAAACGCGCCGTAGTCGCGGGGATGCGGGTGGCCGACGCCCGGCCGGGGCAGGGCGCCGTCGCTCGAGGCCATCGTGAACGGCGCCCTCATGATCGCCTCGATGTCGGGCTCCGACATGTTGAACGAGACGATCTGCGCGTTCCCCGCGGTGAGCAGGTCGATCGCCGCGCGAACCGGTGTCACGCCCTTGAGTGTGGCGATCGCGGTGAGCGTCTGGCCCGCCAGCGATGGGTCGGCGGGGTAGTGCGCGATGAGGATGGCGTCCGGACCGTTGCGGCGTCGCAGGGTCTCTGCCACCACCGCTTCGGTCGGCTCCGCGCCGCCAGGCGCCAGCGCCGCGCGCAGGCTGGTCGATGAGGCTTCGTACGGATACTGGTCGGCGTAGACCTGCACGCCGCGGGCGCGGGCGTCGTCGATGTCCTTGATCAGCGTGGGGCCGAGGCCCCAGCTGTCCTTGCCGAGCGCCTTCATGTGGCTGACGATGCCGGCGGTCTTCGCCTCTTCAGCGATGCGAATGACTTCCTGCACCGAGGCGCGGACGCCGGCGCCGTAGTTCCCTTCGTCGCGGACGTGGCTGCTGTAGACCCCGCCGGACTCGGCGGCGACCTTCGCCAGCTCGATGACCTCTTCGGTCTTCGCGAACGAGCCGGGCACGTAGAACAGACCGGACGAGAGCCCGAACGCGCCTTCCTTCATGGCGCGTCGAACGAGCGCCTTCATCCTCTCGACTTCGTCGACGGTTGGCTCGCGGCGCGCGTCGGCCAGCACGGCCCGGCGAATCGAGCCATGACCGATCAGCAGCGCCACATTTGGCCCGGGCCGCGCCGCTTCGATCGCGGCCCTCTGCGCGGCCAGATCGACGGGGCCGCCGCCGTCCGGATTGGCGACGATGGTGGTCACGCCTTGCGCGATGAGCGGCTGTCCCTGGTGCAGGTCGGGCAGGAGAAGCCCGTCGAGCGCATGCGAGTGGACGTCGATGAACCCGGGCGACAGGACGCGGTCGCGCGCGTCGATGACGCGGGTGGCCGTCGCGGCGTCCAGCCGGCCGACGGCGGCGATGCGATCACCGCTGATTCCGACGTCCGCGCGCGTCCACGGGTTGCCGGTGCCGTCCATGACGCGCGCGTTGCGGATCAGGACGTCGAAACGCTGCGGTTGGACCGAGCCTGCCGCCAGGACCGCCGTGGCCGCCAGGAACAACGGCGCAAGCATCGGTTTCATGTCGGCCATTGTAGAGATCCGAGCCGGCAGGATTCCTGCAAGGGACGGGGTTGCGCACTCGCCGTTGTGCCCAAATGGCGCAGTTGGTTGGACGTGTCGCATCACCGTTCGCAGGTGCTGACCCACTTGCGACCTGAAGTGGAACGAACATGGACACCAACACCCTCCTGATCATCATCGTCCTGGTCCTGCTCCTCGGCGGCGGCGGCATCTTCTACCGCGGACGTCGCTAGCCTGGCCCGCCGCATCGCCGGGCGGCTCGTCGTCGGCCACGGCGCACGGCGTAGCCGCGGTGCGTCTGGCCGGCGGCGTCAGCCGCCACTGCCGCACAGCGCGTCGAACGCGAAGCCGCGCGCGCGCAGGATCGGCACCAGCTGCCGGACAGCTTCGGCGGCGTGGCGGCGGTCGGCGTTGGGGTCGCGATGGTGGCCGTCGTGGATGACGACGATGTCGCCGGCCGTCGCCTTCTTCGCCAGCGTGCGCGCGACGCGGTCGGCGCGCGGCCGGCGCCACCAGTCCCAGTCCCACATCCCCCAGCTCCAGCCGGCCAGCCGGTATCCGGCTCGCGAGACGCCGGCATACATCGTCAGGCTCCGCCACCCGGCGTGCGGCCGAAAGAACCGGCAGGGCTCCGCGCCGGTGATGCCTTCGATGCGGTCGCCGGCCGCGGTCAGGCGCGCGGCCAGGGCATCCGGCGACATCACCATGAGGCGCCGCGTCCCGCTGTGCAGGGCGATGGCGTGGCCGTCGTCGGCCATGCGCCGCACGATCGGCTCGGTCTCGGCCGTGATGTGCTCGTCGATCAGGAAGAACGTCGCGCGGACGTCGCTGTCGCGGAGCGCGTCGAGGAGCGGCGGCGTCCACGTCGCGTTGGGGCCGTCGTCGAAGGTCAGGTAGATCGTGGGCGGCCCGCCTGCCGTCTGCGGCATGCGCCAGAGCGACTGCTTGGGGCGAAACGCGTCGAGCAGGAAGGGGAACGGGGCGGTATGCGCCAGGATCACGGCGCCGACCAGCACAACGACCAGGGCGATCATTCCCGATAGTAGAGCGCGCCGGCCAGGTTGCGCGATACTGGCGCCGCTGCGCGGCACCGCCCGCGCGTTGGAGGTCTCGCCCATGACGCGTACCGTCCGGCTGGCCGTGCCGCTCCTGCTCCTCGGGCTCGTCGCCCATCCGACGGCCCGGCAACCGCCCCGGCCATCAGCGGTGCCGACGCTGACGGCGTCCGTCCGCGTCGACGCCACGAAGGTCGCCAACCGGCTCAGCCCACAGCTCTACGGGCACTTCATCGAGTACATGTTCGAGGGCATCAAGTTCGGCCTGCACGCCGAGCTGCTGAAGAACCGCGGCTTCGAGGAGGCGGCGAATGCCAGCGGCCTGCCGCGCGACTGGGAGCGTGAGCCGAACGACCGCAACGACGATCGGGAGGCGGCGTTCGCGCGCGACGCGGACGTGGCCTACTCCGCGCAGCCGACGCCGTTCCCGGCGGACGCCTCGGCGCACGCGCTGCGCCTGGCGATCAAGGCGCGCTACGACGGCCCGCGCGGCGTGCGCCAGTCGCGCATCCCGGTGCGGGCGCGCGTCGCCTATCACGCCTCGCTCTGGCTGAAGACGGCGGACTACGACGGCGCCGTGACGCTGACGATCGGCCAGGATCGCGAGGGCGGCCGCGTCTATGCCTCCGCGGCCGTCGCGCGGGTCGCAACCGACGACGCCTGGCACCAGGTACACGTTCACGCTGGAGCCGACCGCAGCCGATCCCCTCGCCAAGCTGGCCATCCTGTTCGACGGCAAGGGCCGGCTCTGGCTGGACCAGGTGTCACTGATGCCGGGCGACGCCGTCGATGGGGTCCGGGCCGACGTGTTGGAGCGGATCACGGCGCTGCAGCCGGCGTTCGTGCGCTGGCCGGGCGGCAACGTCGCGCAGGACTACCACTGGCAGTGGGGCATCGGGCCGCGCGATCGGCGGCCGTTCTGGATCAACAAGGCGTGGTGGAGCGAGCGTGAGCCCGGCGACTTCGGCAGCGACGAGTTCATCGCCTTCTGCCGCAACGTCAAGGCCGAGCCGCACGTCGTGGTCAACATCGACGGCGCCGGCGCGACGCCGGAGGAAGCCGCGGCCTGGGTCGAGTACATGAACGGCCCGTCGACCTCGAAGTACGGCGCGATGCGTGCGGCCAACGGACACCGCGAGCCGTTCGGTGTCACGACCTGGGAGTTGGGCAACGAGATCTGGGGCGACTGGGTGCGCGGTCACTCGGACGCCGCGACCTACGTCCGCAACTACGTCCGCTACCGCGACGCGATGCGTGCCGTCGATCCCACGCTCCGGTTCGTCGCGGTCGGCCGCGATCGCACCGACTGGAACGAGGCAGGTGCTGAAGCTGGCCGGCCGCGACATCGAGCTGCTGTCGATCCACCACTACGACGGTCCGACGGAGCAGCAGGACGCCCGCTGGCTGATGGCCCGGCCGCTACACTGGGAGGCCTACTATCGCGAGCTGGGCGGCCTGATGCGCGCCACGGTGCCCGGGCACGACATCAAGCTGATCGTCAACGAATGGAACTCGGTGCTGCCGCTGCCGCGCCAGCACTCGATGGAAGCCGCGCTCTACGCGGCGCGGATGCTGAACGTGTTCGAGCGCAGCGGCGACGTCGTGACGATGTCCGCGGTGTCCGACCTGGTCAACGGCTGGCCCGGCGGCGTCATCCAGGCCGGCCGGCATGGCGTCTACGTGACGCCGACGTATCGCGCGATCCAGCTGTTTGCCACGCACCTCGGCGCCGAGCGGCTCGAGGCCACGGTCGAGAGCCCGACGGTCGACGTGCCGGACGGGCCGACAGGCGGTGCCTCTGGTCGACGTCACGGCGAGCCGCTCCGCTGACGGGCGCCGCTACATCCTGAAGGCGGTCAACACGAGCCTGGACGCCGGCGTTCGCGTGCGGGTCAGCCTCGAGGGCGGGCAGCCGGCCGCGCGCGGCACGCTGCACCTGCTGACCGCTCCGACGCTGCAGACCGCGAACAGCTTCGCCACCCCGGACGCCGTCGCCGTCCGCACCACCCAGGTGCTCGCGGGCCGGGCGTTCACGCTGGACCTGCCGCGCCACTCGGTCGCGGTGCTCGTGCTCGGTGGGCCCGGGCGCTGACGCGCGAACGTGTCGGCGCGCTGCACCGCGGCTCTACGGGCCCAGGAGCTCGGTGCGGAACTGCGCTGCGAGCGCTTGTGCCTTGGTGCGCCGCTCCGCCTTCTCGGCGTCGCTGAGCGCCGGCGGCGGCGAGTCCCGGCTCGCGAGCGGATCGCCGACGGCCAGGAAGAAGGCCTCCTGGCCGGGCGGCGCGCACAGGCACAGCAGGTGCGCCGGCCGATCCGACGTGTTGCGGAACTTGTGCGGCGCGTTGGCCGGGATGTTGACGACCGAGCCCGTGCCGGCACGCTGCGTCTCGCCGCGGAACGTCAGCTCGATCTCGCCGTCGAGGACGGCGAACATCTCCTCGAAGTCGTGCCGGTGCAGCGGCGGACCGCCGCCGGGCGGCACCAGCATGTCGATCAGCGAGTAGCGCCCGCCGGTCTGCGCGCCGGTCAGCAGGACGGTGTAGGCGCCGCCGGCGACGGCGACTGAGCGCGCGTCCGGCGCATCGGCGCTCGAGACGGTCAGCGAGCGCGAGAGATCGTCGTCCGGCAGGTCGGATGTCACGACGGCCACAGTAACTCACGGTCGTCGACGTGTCGACGTATCGCGGCTCCAGGCAGCCCGTCAGCGGCGGGCGCGGGCGTCGGCCTCGGCGGCCGCGCTGGGTCGCCGCGCAGCAGCCGGCGCAGGCCGACCGGTGCGTGCGTGCCGCGGATCGCGAGATCGAGTCCGTAGGCGGTCAGCGCGCTGATGACCAGCAGCTCGCCGCCGTCCTCGAGGGAGCCCAGCGCTTCGGCGATCTCCGGCATCCGGAAGTACGCGATCGTGTGCGCGGTGTCGATGACGACCGCGCAGAAGGCGAGTGCCGCGGTGAGGACGAGGAGCTCGCGCGAGTGGCGCCAGGTCGCGTCGCGGTCGCGCCACCAGGCAACGGCGAGCCCTACCAGCAGCGTGGCGCCGATGGCAGCGGCGACGAGCATCTCGCCGAAGTCGTCCGGCCGGAGTCCGCCGCCGGCCGGCAGGCCGAAGTGCTGGCCCAGCCAGCGCCCGGTGTTCTCGTGCAGCTTCATCGCGTCATCCAGCATCAGGAACGCGAAGAAGCCGGACCACACCAGCAGCACGAGATGGCGCCGCCGCACGGACGCGATGGCCAGGCACAGGGCCAGCCACAGCTGCTTCATGTACTGGTGGAACTCCGCCACGCCGCGGTCGGCCTCGAGCGAGAAGTGGCCGGCGCCCAGCGACGGCATCGTCAGGTGTCCGGCGTGGAGGGCCATGTAGGCCAGGTCGCTGCACACGAGCAGCAGCAGGAACAGCCGGACAGTGTAGAGCAGCGCGATGTCCGTGCCTGGCGCGGTCCGTCCGATCGTCGTGGACATGAATGCGGGGATGATTGGCCCAGTCGGGGTGGCAGTGCAAGGTGATTCCAAGGAGACGGACGTCATGACGGCGGCGCCGTGTGCTACCGTTTCGCGTTCGCGGAGTCCACACCCATGCACCGTGCCCATCGAAGCCGACCCCTGATCCTGGGCCTCGCCGCGCTGCTGAGCGTCGTCGCCCTCGCCGTGCCGATCGTCGCGCAGACGAGCCCCAGCGGGACGCTGCTGTTCATCGGCACCTACACGAGCCCGGCGAGCAAGGGCATCTACGCCTCGCGGCTGGATCCGTCGACCGGGACCCTGTCGCCGCCGGTGCTGGCCGCCGAGGCCCGCAATCCGAGTTTCCTCGCGGCGAGCGCCGACGGGCGGTTCCTCTACGCCGTCAACGAGGTGGACGCCGTCGACGGCAAGCCGGGCGGCGCCGTGACCGCCTACGCGGTGGACAAGGCCGCCGGCACGCTCAAGGCGCTGAACTCGCAGTCGACGGTCGGCGGCGGGCCGGCCCACGTCAGCGTCGCCGGCCGGATGGTGTTCGCGGCCAACTACGGTGGCGGCAGCATCGCCGCCTATCCGACGCTGGACGACGGCTCGCTGAAGCCGGCGTCGACCTTCGTCCAGCACAAGGGGTCGGGCACGAATCCCGACCGGCAGAAGGGGCCGCACGCGCACGCCGCGACACCCGATGCGTCGGGCCGCTTCCTCTACGTGCCCGGACCTCGGCCTCGACCAGGTGCTCATCTACCGCATCGACGCCAAGGCGGGCACGATCGCCGCGGCGACGCCGCCGTTCGCCAGCGTCCTGCCGGGCGGGGCCGGGCCGCGCCACATCGCGATCGCCAGGAATGGCCGCCACGCCTACGTCATCACCGAGATGCTGTGCACCATCGTCGGCTACGCGCGGAACGCGTCCACCGGCGCGCTGACGCCCATCCAGACGATCAGCACGCTGCCGGCAGGGCCAGGCCGTCGAGAAGGGCTTCAGCACGGCCGAAGTGATCCTGCACCCGTCGGGCAAGTTCCTCTACGGGTCCAACCGTGGCCACGACAGCCTGGTCGTCTACGCCGTGGACGGGTCGAGCGGCAAGCTGACGCTGGTGCAGCACATCCCGACGGGCGGCAAGGCGCCGCGCGCCTTCAACATCGATCCGAGCGGGGCGTTCCTCGTCGCCGGCAACCAGAACAGCGACACGATCACGGTGTTCCGCATCGACGCGACGTCCGGGAAGCTCACCTCGACCGGCCAGAGCGTGGCGGTCGGCAAGCCGGTCAGCTTCGAGTTCGTGCGCTGAGGCGCGCCGCGCCGGCGAGCGCGGTCGGTCGATCCGTGCCACGATCACGGGCGGCCGACGACCGCCGACGTTTCGGCGATGGTCACGAGCGTCCACTCGAGGGGATGGATCGTGTCGAAGGCGAGGATGTGCGGCGCGCCGAGCCGATCGGTCTCGATGAAGCCGACGTCGCTCTTGAGCACCGTGGCCAGGTCCTCCGGCCGCAGCAGCTTCAACAGCCCGCCGCCGCCGCCGACGCCGCCCGCCGCGAACTGCGACGCCAGCAGCTTGCCGCTCGGAGTCGAGCAGGAGCGTCAGCTTCGCGTTCGGCACCGGACGAACCGTGACCAGGTTGGCGAGCGCATGGTCGAGGGCGACGACGAGGCCGGCCGCACCCAGGCGCCGGCCGCTGTCGCCGATGATCGGCGCACTGAGCGCCAGCTCCTGATCGCCGTCGCCGTCGTGGTTGACGAGCGCCCAGTGGTAATCCTGGCCATCGCCGGCGGCCTTGTACCACGCCGCCTGCCGGACGTCGGGCACGCGTGCGCTCGAGCGCGATGGCGGGGACGGTGAACTTGAGGCCCGCTCTCGAAGCCGGCCCGCAGTTCGTGCAGACCGGTGTCGGCGGCGTCGACGTGCTGGCCATGTGTCGGGCGGCTGCCGCGGCCCATGTGCTCGCGGACGGTGTCGATGACGCGCGACACCGACGGCGCCGACCGTGACCACCCGGCGCGCTTCCGCCTCGACCTGGGCCCGGGGGACGCCGGGCGCCGCTTCGAAGCCGATCGTCGTATCGCGCGAGGCGCCGTCCCAGAGCAGCGGACCTCGCGACGGCTGGCCGTATTCGTAGGCGTGGCCGATCGCGGAGACGGCCATGTCCAGCGCGTCGTGCAGCTCGAGCAGGTTGACCTGCAGGCGATCGCCCTGCTCGCCGACGTCGGCGAGCAGCCGCTCGATCTGATGCTCGCGCCGCGCCTGGGCCTCGAGCGCGCGCTCCTGGCGCCAGAGCAGCGCCGCCGCGCCGGCCAGGCTGGCGATGATCAGCGCCGAGCAGCGTCAGCGCCGCGGCCTGGCGGTGCCGGCCGAGCCGAGCGCACCGCCCGCTGCCACGCCGAGTCGGGACGGGCCAGCACGGCGTCCCCGCGCAGGAAGCGGCGCAGGTCGTCGGCGAACGCGGCGACCGTCGCGTAGCGGTCCGCCGGCGCCGCGGCGGAGGCCTTGGTCACGATCGCGGCGAGCTCGCCGGGAATCGGCTCGCCGAAGGCGTGGACGAGCGGTGCGCGCGTCCCGGCGCTCGCCTGCGTCAGCACCTCGGCGAGCGTCTTGCCGCCGAGCGGCCGCTTGAGCGCGACCAGCTCGAACAGGATGAGTCCGAGCGCGCACTGGTCGCTCTTGGCGTCGAGCACTTCGTGCCGGCCCTGCGCCTGCTCCGGCGACATGTAGAGCGGCGTGCCGACGATGGCGCCGTAGGCGGTCTCGCCGTGGCTGGCTTCCAGGCTGGCGGTGGCGCGCGTGATCGATCCCGTGCGGGCCGGGTTGGCGGTCGCCGCCGTGGCGCCGTCCGCCGGCGCCGGGGCCGGGGCGGGCTCGGCCGGCTGGGTCATCAGCCGGCAGATGCCCCAGTCCATCACGTAGACCTCGTTGTGCCGGCCGATCATCAGGTTGGCCGGCTTGAGATCGCGATGGACGACGCCGCGGTCGTGCGCGTAAGCGATGGCGTCGCAGACCTTGAGGAAGTGCTCGAGCCGCGCCGGCAGGGCATGGTCCTCGTCGGGGCGCTCCTTCTTCTCGTAGGCGGCGCGCGTGTCGGTGATCAGCTGGCCCAGCGTCTGGCCCTCGACCAGCTTCATCGCGTAGGCCGGGCGTCCGCCCGACGCGACCTCGAGGCTGTAGACGGGGACGATGTGCGGGTGATCGAGCTGCGCGGTGACCTGGACCTCGCGGACGAAGCGCGACCGGGCCGAGCGGTCGTGCGCGACCTCGTGCGAGAGCTCCTTCAGCGCGACCTTGCGGAGCAGCTCGACGTCGCGGGCCACGTGCACCGTGCCCATGCCGCCCTTGCCGGCGATCGACTCGAGCACGTAGCGGACGTTGGGCGGCGGAACTCCGGCCACGCGCGCTGACGTCCGTACTGGCGAAGGGGCCGCCGGCCGGCGTGGCCGTCGCCTCGCCGGTGGTGGGCACCGGCCGCGGCGCGCGGCGGGCCGGCGCGTTGGGGTCGAGCAGCGTCGCCGCCTCGGCGGAATCGAGCACCGTCGCCGCGCGCTCGTCGGTCTCGAAGGAGCCGACGCGGTCGTCGACGAACACGGTCGCGTCGGCCGGGACCAGCAGCGTGCCGAACACCGTCGCGCCCTCGGGATCGACGGCGGCCGCGGGCCCGCTGCGCGCGGCTGCGCCCGGTGGCGCATCCAGCCGGGTCGGCGCGCCGACAGCGTCGTCCAGCACCGTCCGCGGCAGGACGGTCTCGTCTTCGGACGGAGGCCGGCTCATCGGAGCGGCCTCCGGGCGCCGACAGGCTGAGGCATGGCGGGCATCATACGACGACCGCCGCCGACCAGCCGCCGCGATCCGACGTCCTAGCAACAGGGGTCGCCTGCCCCAGAACTTTTGCAAGGAGAGGAACAGTCACCCATGGTCGATCCGCGCACTCCCCAGGTTCCGCCGTCCGCCCCGGCCCGCCGCGTCCGCACGGGCGTGGCCGTGGCCGTCGCCGCGACCGCCATGACCGTTGGCGGCGCGGCCTGGCCGGCCTTCTTCGGCGCCACGCCGGCGCCGGTGGCCCAGGTCGCTCCCAGTATCCAGGCCAGCCCGGCCCTGCTCGCCAGCGGTCCGGTCGCCACGTCCTACGCCGACCTCGTCCAGACCATCTCGCCGGCCGTCGTGGCCGTCCGCTCGTCGCGCATGGTCCAGCAGACCTCGCTCCGCGACGACGACAACCCGCTCCGCCGCTTCTTCGGTCAGGACGGCCCGCAGGCGCCGCACCGCGAAGCCGGGATCGGCTCCGGCGTGGTCGTCACCCAGGATGGTTACATCCTGACCAACAACCACGTCGTCGCCGGCGCCGAGCGGGTGATGGTCGAGTTCGTCGACGGCCGCACGCTCGACGCCAAGGTCGTCGGCACCGATCCGCCGAGCGACCTCGCCGTCCTGAAGGTCGCCGGCTCGGGCTTCAAGACTGCTGCCGCTGGCCGATTCGGCGCAGGCCCGCGTCGGCGACGTCGTCCTTGCCGTCGGCCATCCGCTCGGGCTGGGCCAGACGGTGACGATGGGCATCATCAGCGCCAAGGGCCGATCGACCGGCGCCTCGCGCGGCGCCATCGAGGACTTCCTCCAGACCGACGCGCCCATCAACCGCGGCAACTCGGGCGGTGCGCTGGTCAACCTGCGCGGCGAGCTGGTCGGCATCAACTCGCAGATCCTCTCGCCGACCGGCGGCAACATCGGCATCGGCTTCGCGATCCCGTCGACGATGGCGCACGACGTGATGACGCAGCTCGTCGAGCGCGGCACCGTCCGCCGCGGCCTTCTCGGCGTCTACGTCCAGCCGGTCTCGGCCGAGATCGCCAAGAGCCTGGCCCTCACCGAGGTGCGCGGCGCGATCGTGCTGCGGGTCGAAGAGGAGGGTGCGGCCGAGCGGGCCGGCGTCCAGCAGGGCGACGTCGTGCTGTCGCTCGACGGCCAGCCGATCAACTCCTCGAACGGCCTGCGCAATGCGGTGGCGCGTCTGCAGCCCGGCACCAACGTCAAGCTCGAGGTCCTGCGTGACGGCAGCCGCAAGACCCTGTCCGTCGCCCTCGACGAGCGTCGCGCCGACGCCGAGCGGGATGACGACGAAGCGCCGGCGCCGCGCCAGGCCGCCAAGCCGAGCGGACGCTATGGGCTCGACGTCGAGCCGCTGACGCCGGAGGTCGCGCGTCAGCTTCGGACGAAGGCTCGGGCAGGCGTCGTGATCGCCGCGGTCGATCCGTCCGGGCCGGCCGGCGAGGCCGGACTCCAGGCGGGCGACGTCATCGTCTCGGTGAACCGCGCCACGGTGGCGGACGGCGATGCGCTCAAGGCTGCCCTCGAGCGCACGCCGGCGGGCCGCCCGGCCCTGCTGCTGATCGATCGGCGCGGCGAGCCGGCCTACGTGCCGCTCGAGCGGCCGACGGCCTAGCAGCCGGCGTGATCGTCCGCGCGCCGGCCTTCGCGGTCGGCGCGCACCCCGCCCGTCCGGTTGCGAGGCCCGACTGCCTTCGCATACCATCCTCGTGCGGCGTGCCGGTCCCACAGGATCGGCGCGCCGCTCGCATGATCATCGCCCGTCACTACATCGTCAGCGGCCGCGTCCAGGGCGTCGGCTTCCGCTATTTCGCCCAGGATGCGGCGGTGCGCGAGGGCGTGTCCGGCTTCGTCCGGAATCGCCCGGACGGCACGGTCGAGGCCCTGGTCGAAGGCGACATCGAGGCCGTGACCCGGGTCGAGCGCGCCCTGGCCCAGGGCCCGCCCGGCGCGCGCGTCGATCACCTCGCCGTCGAGCCCGCCCCGCCCACCGGCCGCGCCAGCGGCTTCCGCATCACCACCTGACGTTCATCCGCGTTCCGCCGTCATCCGCCGAGTCGCCGCACCCATGGACCAGCTCAAAGCCAAGATCCGCAACATCCCCGACTTCCCGAAGCCGGGCATCCTGTTCTACGACATCACCACGCTGCTCCGGGATGCCGAGGGCTTCCGCCAGGCCATCGACGCGCTGGCCTCGCCCTTCAAGGGCCAGTCGATCGAGGCCGTCGTCGGGCATGGAGAGCCGCGGGTTCATCTTCGGCGCGCCGGTCGCCGACCGACTGGGGGTCGGCTTCATCCCGGTGCGCAAGCCGGGCAAGCTGCCGTCGAAGACGGTGAAGGCGAGCTACGACCTCGAGTACGGCTCGGACTCGCTCGAGATGCACTGCGACGCCGTCGGTCCCGGGACGCGCGTGCTGGTCATCGACGATCTCCTGGCCACCGGGGGCACGGCCAAGGCGACGGTCTCGCTGCTGCAGGGGCTGCGGCGCCGACGTGGTCGGCGTGTCGTTCCTCATCGAGCTGGTCGACCTGGGCGGCCGCGCCCGTCTCGCCGGCGAGAACGTCTCGGCCGTCCTGCAGTACTGAGGCATGTCGTCGGACGAGGTCCGACGCTATACTGTTCTGCTGAGCGCGTGTAGCTCAGGTGGATAGAGCGATCGCCTCCTAAGCGGTAGGTCCCCGGTTCGAGTCCGGGCACGCGCACCATTTTTCCGGGAGCCGCCCGCTGAGAGGCGGCCCCGCGGCGGTTTCTGAGGGAAACCGCCGCCAACAGACCGCCCGCGGGCCGGCGCCGCGGCGCGCCGAGCGCCGCGAGTAGCAGCCGGCACGCCAGGAGGGCGGCCGCGGTGGCTCCTGAGGGGAGCCGCCGCCCACAGACATATGAACACAGCCGAACGTCATCGCCTGAAGGACAACGAGGTCGCCGCCGGCCTGCACCGCGCCGGCGACGTGTGGGAACACAACAGCCGCACGATCGTGCAGGTGCTCGGCGTGGTCGCGGTCGTCGCCGCGATCGCCGTCGGCTACTGGTGGTGGCAGAACCGGCGCCTCGAGCAGGCGTCCGTGCTGCTCGCCGACGCCCGCAGCACCATGATGGCGCCGCTCAAGACGCCGCCGCCGATGGCCGTGCCCGGGCAGCCGGCGCCCGTCGTGCCGCCGCCGTCGCCCGATGCCTTCGAGAACGAGGCGGCCCGCCGCGACGCCGCGCTGAAGAAGTACGAAGCCGCGGCCGCGGCGTATCCGTCGACCGGGGCCGGGCTCGAGGCGCGGCTGCACGCCGCCAGCCTCCTCGGCGAAGCCGGCCGCATCGCCGACGCCGAGAAGCAGCTCGCCGAGATCGTCCGGCTCGACGCCGACGGCCTCTACGGCCGGATGGCCAAGCTGGGCATCGCGACCATCCAGATCGACGCCGGCCGGGTCGAGCCGGCCATCGCGACGTTGACCGCGCTGGCGCAGCGCACCGACCTCGAGATGCCGGTCGACGGCGTGCTCATGCAGCTGGGGCGCGCCTACGACAAGGCCGGCAAGCCGGCCGACGCGCTCCGCACCTTTACCCGGATCGGCGAAGAATTTCCCGAATCGCCCTACGCTGGCGACGCCAAGACCGAAGCCGACCGGTTGAAGGCGCGCACCGCCGGCGCCTAGCCCGCGCGCTCGCGCCGCGCCTGACTGCGCGGTCTCGCACGGCATCGTTCCCGCCGCGGCGTCCGGGCCCGTTCAGGGCTCGGGCGGCCCCGCCTTCGTGCCGATTTCGTGGGGGCGCGACCCCGCACGATTCCGGGCGGCGCGCCGCCCGATGCCTCGCGCCTTTTCCGTCGTGCTCGCCGACGATCCGGTGTCGTCCGGTCGCCGCCTCCTGGCCGGCCTGACCCGCTTCGATCTCGAACCCATCATCGCCCACGCGGTCTCGGCCGCCGACGCGATGGCGCTGCTCGGCATCGCCCCGTGCGATCTGCTGGTCGTCGGCGCGCTGCACCCGGACCACCTGGCCGAGCGGCTGCTCGAGCGCGTCGGCCACGACGGCGCGGCGCCGCCGCTGATCGTCGTCGTGCCGGGCGACACGCCCACCAACGCCGATGAAGTCCTGCAGGCGCTGCGCGGCGGCGCCTGGGACTATCTCGGCGCCGAGGACGTCACCCGCTTCGCCGCCACCGTCGAGCGGGCCCTCGACAACGCCCGCCGCCGGCGCGGCCTGGGCGAGGACGACGACGAACAGCAGGCGCGCCGGGCCCGCGACCAGATCCGCCTGCAGGGCATGCAGAAGATGGAGGCGGTCGGCCGCCTCGCCGGCGGCATCGCGCACGACTTCAACAACATCGTGCAGGCGATCGGCGGCTACTCCGAGCTGCTGCAGGAGAGCCTGGCCGGCGACGATCCGCGGCGCGCCACCGTCGACGAGATCCTGCGCGCCGGCGATCGCGCGGCGGCGCTGACGCGCCAGCTGCTCGCCTTCAGCCGCCAGCAGGTGATGCAGCCGCGCGTCCTCGACATGAACGAGGTGGTGCAGACCGTCGAGAGCCTGCTGCGGCGGCTGATCGGCGAGGACGTCACGCTCGTCGCCCGGCTGTCACCCGAGCTGTGGTCGGTGCGGGCCGACCCGATGCAGCTCGAACAGGTGCTGATGAACCTGGTGGTCAACGCCCGCGACGCGATGCCGTCCGGCGGCACCATCACCATCGACACGGAGAACGCCTCGCTCGATCCGTCGGCCGGCACCGAGGCGTTCAGCGTGACGCGCGGCCCCTACGTGCGCCTGTCGGTCACCGACACCGGGCACGGCATGCCGGCGGACGTCCGCGCCCGCGCCTTCGAGCCGTTCTTCACGACCAAGGAGCTCAGCCGCGGCACCGGGCTCGGCCTGTCGACCGTCTACGGCATCGTCAAGCAGACCGGCGGCTACATCTGGGTCGACTCGGAAGTGGGGCAGGGCACCTGCATCCGCATCTACCTGCCGCGCGACAAGGGCGCGCCGGTGCGGCTCGAGGCGCGCCCGGCGGCCCGCGGCGAGGTCCGCCGCGGCAGCGAGACGCTGCTCGTCGTCGAAGACGAGGAGGGCGTCCGCGAGCTGATGCAGGCGTGGCTCGAATCGCACGGCTACCGCGTGCTGACGGCCGGCAACGGCGTCGAAGCGCTCGAAGCCTGCGAGGCGTTCGACGGGACGATCGACCTGGTCGTGGCCGACATGGTGATGCCGGCGATGGGCGGCCCGGCGCTGGCGCGCCGGTTGAAGCCGCTGCGGCCCGGACCTCCGGGTGATGTTCATCTCGGGCTACGCGGACGCCTCGCCCGGCGATCGCGACGTGCTCGACGAGCCGACGCTGTTCCTGCAGAAGCCGTTCGCGCTGAGCGCGCTGGTCGACACGGTCCGCGACGCCCTGGACCGCCCGCGCGTTGCCGTCGGCTGAACCGGATCGCGCGGGCCGGGCGGACGCGACGTATCGCTGTAGCAGCATCGCGGCAGGGCGCGACGCCGCTGAAGCGGGTCGAGTGATTCCTTCCACGATCCAGGCCGTGCCGGCACCGCGAAGGCCGCCGGCGCCGCGAAGGAACACCCGCGCCGCGTCAGTGGCGTCGCGCCGGCTGACTACGCCGCTGAGAGCCCAGCTGGAGGGCGTCACACGCGATGGTCAGCTCGACAGGGTGGACGTCTCTAGGACAGAACCTTGCGCGCGACGTCGTAGAGTCCCGGCGCGCGGTCGTCGCAGTTGGCCAGCCACGCTTCGTCGAGGCCGAGGAACGTCGACACGTGATCGTCGAGCAGGTTGCGGCCGTCCGACTCGCAGCCGAAGCCGTAGCGGTGCGCCAGCTGGTTGGCCGCGTAGCAGACCGCGGCTTCCTTCTTGCGCGCGTGGGCCATCGTGAAGTCGTGATGGCAGGTCACCGGCTCGATCAGCGACTCCGGCAGCTTCCAGCGCTTGAGCGTCAGGCCGCCGAACGCGGCGTGGCGATCGTCGACCGCGGACTGCACTTCTTCCGGCGGCGCCGGCTTGCCCGTCTTGCGGCCGTGGTCGTAGGCCAGCTTGAGGATCACGAGCTTGCCGATGTCGTGCATCAGCCCGCACATGAACGCTTCCTCGAGGTCGACCCGGGTGCGCTCGGCCAGCAGCCGGGCGACGTAGGCCGTGCCGATCGCGTGGTCGACGAGGTGGCGGCCCTGCTCGCCGTAGATGCGCGGGTCGTGCATGCGCGATGCGAACGACACCGTCACCACGACGTTGCGGACGGCCACCGTGCCGAGGCGCACCATCGCTTCGAGCAGGGTCGTCGCCGGCTGGTAGCCGGCGTAGGCGGCGGAGTTGCCCAGGCCGAGCACGCGCGACGCCAGCACCTGATCCTTCGAGACGACGGGCGCCAGCGACATCACGGTGACGTCGGGATCGCTGACGAGCTCGATCACCTTGAGGGCGACCGCCGGCAGCATCGGGACCGCGGTCTCGTCCGTCTTGAGCCAGTCGAACGGCTTGACCCCGGTCGGCGGGGGATGAATCACAGGCAGCATGGGTCCCTCGTCCTAGACCGTCGAGTCGGCGTTCGGGGTGATGATCAGTTCGACGAAGATCTCGTGCGCATCCATGGAGAAAGCCACGATGACACGATCCCCGGTGGAAATCGGCTTGATGTAGAAATCGGATCCGATGGTGACCGTCGGCACCGAGATGGCCCACGCGTCCTGGAACGCGGCCATGCGCGTGCGGAAGGCGCCGGCGATCATGTTGGTCACCTCGCCGACGGCGTCGGGCAGGCCTTCTTCGTCCATCTCCATGCCGAGCATCGCGCCGGTGATGTCCTTGGCGGCGGCGATCGAGGTGTGGAAGGCGACGAGGCCGGTGGAGGAGCCGGCGAAGCCGACCGTGCCGACGATCTGGCTCTTCGGCCTGCGTGGCGTGGCCCCAGACGGTGTCGCGGGCCTTGAGCTCGCGGAAGATCATCGTCTCGAAGACGTCCGTGGTGGCGCCGACGAGCACGTCGACGAGAGAGGCGGTGGCGATGGTCATGAAACCCTCGGCTCAGGCGTGCGACGCGACGGCGTTGATCTTTTCCTTCAACGTGTCCGCGGTGAACGGCTTCACGACGTAGTTGTTGACGCCGGCCTTGAGCGCTTCGGCGACGTCGGCGTTGGCCGCGTTGGTCGTCACCATCAGGACCGGAACCGTCTTGCCCTGTGGCGTCGAGCGCAGGTTGCGGACGAAGTCGATGCCGTTCATTTCCGGCATGTTCCAGTCCGTGATCACGAGGTCCACCTGGCCGGCGCCGAGCCGATCCAGGCCTTCCCGTCCGTTGCCGGCTTCGAGGAACGACTCGTAGCCGAGCTTGGTGAGGGTGTTGATGATGATGCGGCGCATCGTGGACGAATCATCGACAATGAGGAAACGCATTCCGGTCCCGTCCTAAGTGTAGAATCAAGTGTTTACGGCCGGTTCCGGGCCGCGCGATGCTCCGGTTGTGTAATCGGCGGGTCGCCCGATCGGCTTGAGTCCACCAATTCCACCTGCCATGACCGACCCAACCGAGACGGCGGCGCCCGTCACGACGGACCGGGCGTTTTCCACCGCCGACCTGGCCTACATCAACCGGATGACCACGACCGGCATGGTCCTGCCGTCCGTTGCGCACGAGGTCAACAACTCGCTGCAGGTCATCGCCGGCATGGTCGAGATCCTCGGCCTCCGCGGCCAGCTGCCCCCCGAGGTCTCGGACAAGGTGCAGAAGATCGCCGTCCAGGCGACCAAGGCGGCAGGACACCTGCGCGAGCTCGTCGCGTTCGCGCGCCGCGACGGCGTCAGCCTCAAGGTCGAGCTGAAGGCGGCGGTCGAGCGAGCCGTGTCGCTGCGGCGCTATTACCTGACGCGTGGCCGCGTCGTGGTGACCATCGACGCCCCGGCCGAGGAATCGCTGGTCGTCCGCGCCGACAGCCAGTACGTGGTGCAGGTGCTGGTGAACCTCATCATCAACGCCGAGGAGAGCGTCGCCACGCAGGACGTGCGCACGATCCGCATCCGCTGCTGGAAGCACGGCGGCGCCGCCCACGTGGAGTTCGTCGATTCCGGGCCGGGGTTCGGCGCGGCCTTCGAGTCGCGGATGGGCGAGGCCTTCCTGACGAGCAAGACCAACGGCGCGGCCGGCCTCGGGCTGGCGGTGGCCAAGCGTCTCGTCGAAGCCGACGGCGGCACGCTCACCATGGCGGCGACGCCGGCAGTGGTGACGGTCTCCTGGCCCGACTCGGTGTAGGTCGGCGCGCCTGGTCGGCGCGCCCGGGCTCGAGGGCTAGCTGGCCGCGGAATCTCGTCGCCGAGGTTCAGGCGGTGCAGCTTGTCGATCAGCGTCGTGCGGCTGAGCTGGAGCAGGCGAGCCGCCTGCCGCTTGTTGCCGCCCGTCTTCTCGAGGCAGCGGACGATCAGCTCGCGCTCGAGCTGCGACACCACCGAGGTGAAGTTGATGCCTTCGTCCGGGATGGCGACCGTCGGCAGCAGCAGCGACGAGGCCGGCTGCAGGATGTCCTCCGGCAGCGCGCGGGCCGGAATTTCCTTCTCCTGGCCGGTCATCGCGACCGAGTGCTCGACCGCGTTCTCGAGCTGACGGATGTTGCCGGGCCACGAGTAGTTCATCAGCACGCGGACGGCGTCCTGGGTCAGCGACTTCTGCGGCAGGCGCGTTGCTGCGGCAGGACTTCTGGACGAAGTGGCGGGCCAGCAGCGGGATGTCCTCGCGGCGGTCGCGCAGCGGCGGCAGCGTGATCGGGATCACGTTGAGCCGGTAGTAGAGGTCCTCGCGGAAGGTGCCCTCCTTCACCAGCTTGCGCAGGTCGGAGTTGGTCGCCGCGACGACGCGGGCGTCGAACTTGATCGGCCGCGATTCGCCGACGCGCTCGATTTCACGCTCCTGCAGCGCCCGCAGCAGCTTCGACTGCAGCGCCAGCGACATCAGGCCGACTTCGTCGATGAAGAGCGTGCCGCGGTGGGCCAGCTCGAAGCGGCCGACGCGGGCGGCGACGGCGCCGGTGAAGGCGCCCTTGGCGTGGCCGAAGAGCTCGGCCTCGGCCAGCGGCTCCGGGATCGCCGCCGAGTTGAAGGCGACGAAGCGCTGATCGGCCCGCGGGCTGTTGTGATGGATGGTGCGGGCGATCAGTTCCTTGCCGGTGCCGGTCTCGCCATGGATCAGCACGGTGCTGTTCATCGGCGCGACCAGTTCCAGCGTCTGGAACATCTGCTGCATCGTCCCGCTCTGGCCGACGATCGAGTCGAAGCGGTAGCGGTCCCGCAACTGGGCGCGCAGCTCGGCGTTCTCCTGGCGGAGGCGCCGCTGCTCCATGCCCGTCTTGAGGACGCGCGAGAGCTGTGCGATCTGGAACGGCTTGATGAGAAAATCGGCCGCGCCGCGTTTCATCGCCGAGACGGCCTCGGTGACGCCGCCGAAGCCGGTGACCATGACGGCGAGGATGTCGGGGTAGCGGGCCAGCGCCGCGTCGAGGACCTCCATGCCGTCGGCATCGGGCAGGCGGAGGTCGACGACGAGGGCGTCGTAGGCGAAGGTCTTGAGGCGCTCGACGGCGTCGGCGGCGTCGGGCGACTGGGCGACCTCGAAACCGTCGGCGCTCAGCGACTCGGCGATCAGCTGCCGCAGGTCGGCTTCGTCATCGACGACGAGGACGGTGGGCTGGGTGGGGCTGGACATGGGATGGTGACCTGTCTCTGCGCACGTAACCAACCCTCAGCCCGGAGCCGTGTGACGGTCAGGCTGCCCATGTGCGGGCGATCCTGACATGATGAACCGGGCTCCGGTCCGCGAGTGCCAAAGGGAGCGACGAAAAGTTGGCCACTACTATCGACGTCGCGATCGCAAAATGTCAAGCAATTACGCAAAGATTCAGAAATTAGCCGATTTTCCGACACCGATGGAGGTCGCATGAGCGGGCAGGCTGACGCCCTGGCGTCACTCGGTGTGCTGGTGGTCGACGACGAGGCCGACGTCCGCGAATTGCTGGTCGAGTACTTCCGCACCAAGCAGTTCGACGTCTCGTCGGCGGCGGACGGGCGGGCGGCCCAGGCCGCGCTCCTCAAGGAGCCGGCCCGCTATGGCCTGGTGCTCACCGACCTGCAGCTGCCCGGCGTCGACGGCCTGGGCGTCCTGCGGACGGTGAAACAGGCCAACCCGTCGGCCTACGTGGTGATCGTGACCGGCTACGCCTCGCTCGACTCGGCCATCCAGGCCGTCCGCCTGGGCGCCTACGACTACCTGACCAAGCCGTTCTCGCTCGGCCAGATCGACGTCGTGCTGCAGCGGATTCGCGACCGGGTGGCCCTCGAGGCCGAGAACCGGCGCCTGTCGCGGCAGGTCAGCCAGCGGGAGGGCGTCGACGCGCGGACGCCGATTCTCGCCCGGCTCGAGGCCATCGAGAGTCGGCTCGGCCGTATCGAGACGCTGCTGCGCGACAGCGGCGACGCTCGCGACCGCTTCAGGTAACCGAAACCAAGAAGCCAAGGAACCACGGGACCAAGACAGCCACCGGTTCCTTGGTCCGTTGGTTTCTTTGTCGCGCCCGCGGGCGCGGCCGTGTGCCGAGCCGTGAGCGGCCGAGTCGGCTCACGTGTCGGTCAAGCGTCACGGCCGGTCGAAAGACCCCCCGCCGGACGCAGAGATCGTCGGTTTTTCTCAGGGGATCGCAGTCGGCACCGCTCTTGCTCGGAGGGTCGGCGGGCCGCCTACCCTTGAGCAATCGGCGGCGGCCCGGGAACCTTGAGAGGACCGGTCCGAATGAGCGAAATCACGAGCGACAGCGGGGTCATGGCGGCACTGCGGCACCAGATGACGCTGGCGGCGGCGCGGCAGGCGGTGGCGGCGAGCAATCTGGCCAACGTCAACACGCCCGGCTACCGCGCCCGCGAAGCCGACTTCGAGCAGACGCTCGACGGCAAGCTCGGTGGCGACGACCTGCGGCTCACCGACTCCCGCCACCTGGCCGGCGCGGCGCCGTCCGGCCCGGCCAGCCACGAAGCCGAAGGGCTCGCGGGCCGCGCCGACGGCAACAACGTCCAGATCGACCGCGAGCTGCTGTCGATGACCCAGGCGGCGGGTGAGTTCGCCCGCGCCCAGACCGCGCTCGCGGCCAAGTTCCGGCTCGTGCGCTACGCCATCAACGAGGCCCGCTAGCCATGTCCACCCTTGGATCGGCGGTCCGCGCCAGCGCCAGCGCCCTCTCGGCCGAGCGCATGCGCATCGAAGTCGCGGTGTCGAACCTGGCCAACGCCGAGTCGACGCGCGGCCCCGACGGTCAGCCCTACAAGCGGCGCGACGTCGTGCTGCAGACGGCGAGCGTGCAGGACTTCGACAACACCCTCGGGCGTGCCAGCGCGGTGGGCGTCGAGGTCGCGGCGGTCGTCGAGGATCAGGGGCCGGCGCGGCGGCGCTACGAGCCGTCCCACCCGGATGCCGACAAGGAGGGCTACGTCACGCTGCCCAACGTCGACCCGGCGGAAGAGATGGTCGACATGCTCGGCGCGGCACGCGCCTACCAGGCGAACCTCACGGCGATCGGCTTGATTCGCGATCTCGTGCAGCGGGCGCTCGAACTCGGACGAGGCTGACGCAGATGACCATCAACACACTCAAGGGCCTTCCGACCAGCCTGCCGAAGATCGGCGGCGGCGACACCGAGACGGCCGCGGCTGGCGGGTCCGGCTTCGCCGCCGCGCTCGGCAAGGTCGTCGAGGCCGTCGAGTCGAGCGAGAGCCAGGCCAACACCGCGGTCTCCGGGATGCTGTCCGGCGGCACCGACGTGCACGACGCGATGATCGCGCTGCAGCGCGCCGATCTGACGCTGCAGTTCTCGGTGCAGATCCGCAACAAGCTGGTGCAGGCGTACAACGAAATCATGCGGATGCCGGTCTAGCGTTCCGGTTTCCCCAGGCCCACTGACCGCGACACCCTTCCCGTCTCCCCATGCAGGATCTCGTCCTCCGCGTCCGCAAACTGACTGCCGCCCTGAACGCGCGGCAGCTGACCACGCTCGGCCTCGCCTTCGTCGCGGCCGTGGTGCTGGTCGTCGGCGCCTCGTATTACCTGAACGCGCCCGACTACCGCGTCCTCTTCGCCGACATGGAGCCGGACGAAGCGTCCCGGGTCGAGTCGGGCCTCAAGTCCGAGAAGGTCCAGTACCGGCTGGCCAACGGCGGCCGTGACATCGAGGTGCCGAAGGAAGAGGTCGATCGCCTCCGCCTGCACTTCTCGAGCACCGGCATGCCGACCTCGGGCCTGGTCGGCTACGAGATCTTCGATCGCACGGCGTTCGGCCAGACCGAGTTCATCGAGCAGCTGAATTTCCGCCGCGCCCTCGAAGGCGAGATCGCGCGCACCATCGCCACCATCGGCGACGTCAAGAGCGCGCGCGTCCACATCGCGGTCGGCAAGAAGTCGATCTTCGAATCGAAGGAGGAGCCGGCCAAGGCGTCCGTCATCCTCACCCTCAAGCGCAGCCGACCGCTCGCCCCCTCCACCATCACGGGCATCGTCAATCTGGTGGCGTCGTCGGTCGAGGGGCTCCGGCCGGAGTCGGTCGTCCTCCTCGACAACACCGGCCGGCCGCTGGCGCGTCCGAGCGGCGACAGCGACGAGCCGCTCAGCGCCGCGGTGATGGAGCGCCAGGAGAAGATGGAGCGCGAGCTGGCCGGCGAGGTCGTGCGGATGATCGAGCCGATCGTCGGCGCCGAGCGCGTCCGCGCCAACGTCACGCTGCGGCTCAACACCAAGACGCAGGAAGAGACGCTCGAGTCCTACGATCCGAACACCGTCATCCGCAGCCGCCAGGTCTCGCTCGAAGGCGGCGCGGCCAACGCCGCCAGCGGGGTCGCCGGCGCGCGCGGCAACCTGCCCGGCCAGGCGGCGCCGACCCCGGCCGGTGCGCCGGTGACGCCACCCCCGCCGCCGGCGGCGTCGCTCACCGCCAACGGCGGTAACAGCCGCCAGGCCGAGACCGTGAACTACGAGGTCGGCAAGAAGACCACGCACAGCCTGCTGCCGCGCGGCGACGTCGCCCGGCTGTCGGTGGCGGTGGTGGTGGACAACAACCGCCAGTCGAAGACCGACGCCGAGGGCAAGGTGACGCGGACCTCGACGCCGCGCCCGCAGGCCGAGATGCAGAAGATCCAGCAGCTCGTCGCCGCGGCGGTCGGCCTCGACAACACCCGCGGCGATCAGCTGATCGTCGAGAACGTCTCCTTCGACGAGCCGGTCGACGAGCCGGTCGCGGTGCCCACGCTGTTCGAGCGCGTCGGCGGCGGAGCCCAGACCTGGGCCCGGCCGATGATCGTGCTGGTCGTCGGCCTGGTCGCGCTGCTGTTCGTGCTGCGGCCCATCGTCAAGGGCGTCTTCTCCTACGCGCCGCCGCCGCCCCCGCCGCCGCCCTCGACGCGGACCGAGACGCAGCAGCTGCCGCGGCAGCTGCCCAGGACGATCGAGGAAGTGGAGCTCGAGATCGAGGCCGAGCTCGACGCCAAGGTCGCCGATCACCTGTCCAATCGCAAGACGCCGGTCCTGCAGCGTCGCGTCTCCAAGGCCATCGAGACCGAGCCGGAGAACGCGGCCCGCCTGCTCCGCGCCTGGCTGGCGCAGGAGGAAGCATGAGCGTCAAGGGGGCCGTCACCGTCCTCACCGGCGTCCGCAAGGCCGCCATCCTCACGCTGATGGTCGGCGAGACCACCGCGGCGGCGATGTTCCAGCATCTCAACGAGGACGAGATCGAGGCGGTGGCGCGGGAAGTGGCCATCGTCGGCCAGATCGCGCCCGAGGCCAGCGCCGCGACGCTGGAGGAGTTCCACACCATGTGGCGCGCCTCCGAGTACGTCACCCGTGGCGGCGTCGAATACGCGCAGAAGCTGCTGATCAAGACGCTCGGCCCCGACATGGCCCGCCGCGTCCTCGACCGCGTCGTCAAGTCGTTCGAGTCGACGGTGGCCTTCTCGAACCTCGAGCGGGCCGACCCGCAGCAGCTCTCCAAGTTCGTGCTCAGCGAGCACCCGCAGACGATCGCGCTGCTGCTCGCGCACCTCAAGCCGGCGCAGGCGGCCCAGCTCGCCAACTCGCTGCCGGACGAACTGCGCGTCGAGGTGATCACGCGCATGGCGACGCTGGACGAGATCTCGCCGGACGTGATGACGCGCGTGTCGTCGGTCATCGAGGCCCGGCTGAAGGCCCTCGGCACCCAGGCCAGCGAGTCGATGGGCGGCGTCCGCGTCGTCGCCGAGCTGCTGAACCGCCTCGATCGCGGCGTCAGCACCGCGGTCCTCTCGACGATCGAGAACGAGTCGCCGGATCTGGCCGTGTCGATCCGCAACCTGATGTTCGTCTTCGACGACCTGCTCCACGTCGACGACAACGCGGTGCGCGAGATCATCCAGCGGGCCGACAAGAAGACCCTGACGCTGGCGCTGAAGGGCGCCTCCGAGGACATCCGCACCCGCTTCGTCGCCAACATGTCGAAGCGCGCGGCGCAGATGATCAAGGAGGAGATGGACGTGCTCGGCGCGGTCCGCCTCCGCGAGGTCGAACGGGCCCAGCAGGAGATCGTGGCCATCGCCCGCAAGCTGGAAGAAGAAGGCCTGCTCGTGACCGGCGCCGCCGCCGGGGAGGCCTATGTCACGTAGAGCCCGCCTGCTCGTCCCGGCCGCCGCCGACGTCGCGGCCTTCGACTGGACGCAGGACGCGCGGGCCGGCACGGCCGAGGCCCGGGCGGCCGCGGCCGCCGTCGCTCCGGCGTTCCCCCGGCCCGTCGCGGCCGCCGCCACGCCGGCCGCGGCGCCGGTCGCCGGACCGACGGGCGCGCCGACGCCGCCGACGCCCGGCCGAAGCGCCACCGACATCATCAACGACGAGGGCCTGCTGGCCGAGCACCAGGCGCGCCTGGCCGCGCTCGAGCGCGAGGCGTTCACCAAGGGCTACGCCCAGGGCGAGCGGGCCGGCCTCGAAGCCGGCGGCAAGCGCGCCGAAGCGATGCTGCGCCGCATCGGCCAGACCATCGAGGAGCTGAGCGGCCTCCGCCAGACGCTGATCCACGAGACGGAGCGCGAGATGGTGCAGCTGGCGCTGACGCTGGCCCGGCGCGTGGTGCACCGCGAAGTGACGCTCGATCCCGAGCTCGCCGCCGCGCTCGCGCACGTCGCGCTGGAGCGTCTCGGCACCAACACGCCGGCGACGGTCCGCCTGCAATCCCGAGGACTACACCGTCGTCGCCCAGGACAGCGCGCGCTGGGGCGGGCAGACGGTCACCGTCGTGCCCGACCCGTCGATTTCGCGCGGCGGCTGCCTGGTCGAGACCGCCTTCGGCAGCGTCGACGCCACCATCGAGCGGCAGTTCGACGAGCTGAGCCGGGCCCTGTTCGGCGGCGATCGCTAGTGCATCCGAGACCGCGGAGGTCCTGTGTCGCTCTCGAGCTACCTCGCTGCCGCCGAAGCGGCCAATCCCATTCCGCTCATCGGGCACGTCGTCCGCTCGGTCGGCCTGCTGGTCGAGTCGCGCGGCCCGCGCGCCCAGGTGGGGGAGCTGTGCGAGCTGCAGCAGTCGAACGGCCGCCGCCTGGCGCTCGAAGTGGTCGGCTTCCGCGACGGCTTCGTGCAGAGCGTGCCGCTCGGCACGACCGCCGGCATCCGGCCCGGTGACACGCTGATCGCCCGCGGCGGCAGCGCGCGTGTCGCGGTCGGCTCCGATCTGCTCGGCCGCGTCCTGGACGGCCTCGGCCAGCCGCTCGACGGCCTGGGCCCGGTCCGCGGATCGGACACCGCGCCGCTCTATCCGCCGCCCATGAACCCGCTGGCGCGCGATCCCATCGTCACCCCGATGGGCACCGGCGTGCGCGCCATCGACAGCCTGCTCACGGTCGGGCGCGGCCAGCGCGTCGGCCTGTTCGGCGGCAGCGGCGTCGGCAAGAGCACGCTGCTCGGCATGATGGCCAAGGGCACGTCGGCCGACGTCGCCGTGATCGCGCTGGTCGGCGAACGTGGCCGCGAAGTCCGCAGCTTCCTCGAGCACGATCTCGGCGCCGGAAGGCCTGAAGCGCTCGGTGGTCATCGTCTCGACGTCCGACAACCCGCCGCTGGTGCGCCTGCGTGCCGCCTATCACGCGACCACCGTCGCCGAGTACTTCCGGGCCCAGGGCCAGAACGTGCTGCTGATGATGGATTCGGTGACGCGCTTCGCCATGGCGCAGCGCGAAGTCGGCCTGGCGGCCGGCGAGCCGCCGACCGCGAAGGGCTACCCGCCGTCGGTGTTCGCGCTGCTGCCCGGCCTGCTCGAGCGCGCCGGCAACGTGCGCGGGCAGGGCAGTATCACCGCGTTCTACACCGTCCTCGTCGAGGGCGACGACACCAACGAGCCGGTCGCCGACAACGTCCGCGCCATCCTCGACGGGCACATCGTGCTGTCGCGCGATCTCGGCGCGCGCAATCACTACCCGGCCATCGACGTCCTGCACAGCGTCAGCCGGACCATGCCCGACGTCACCACCGTCGATCACCGGCTCAAGGCCGGGACGGTGCGCGACTGGATGGCGACGCTGCGGGACAGCGAGGATCTGGTCAGCGTCGGCGCCTACGTCGCCGGCAGCAATGCGCGCATCGACGAAGCGCTGGCCAAGCGGGGCGCCATCGACGGCTTCCTGCGGCAGTCGGCCGACGATCTCGTGTCCCTCGACGACGTCGCGCGCCTCGCTCGAGGCGCTGTAGGAAGCCCGCGGTGTCCGTCCCGCCGCTCCTCGTCATCGCGGCCTCGCGCCGGCCGGCGTCGGTTCTCCGGCACTTGGCGCAAACCCCGGAAAATCAGCCGAAAACGGGCCGTCCGACGGCCCGCGGACGGCCGCGGCGATGCCGGCGCGGGCCGATCGCGGCCGACGCCGGGTCGGTCGGCCGGCAGTCGGTGCAGTGACACTTCGCGCGAGGCGCGCTGAGCGAGACCCGGCATGGCGTCCTTCATCTTCCGTCCGCAGCCCGCCCTCGACCTGCGCCGCCGCGAAGCCGACGCCGCGCAGCTCGTCGTGTCGGAAGCGCGCGTGATTTCCGAGCGTGCCGCGCGGGCCCACGCCGACGCACAGGCCGCGTTCGACGCGGGTTCGGCCCGCGCCGCGGCCCTCGACGCCGCCGGTGGATCGATCACCGACGTGATCTGGCATCGAAATTGGATTCGTTCTCTACGTCGCGAGCTGGTGCGCACCGAGGCCAACGCCGAGGATCGCCGCGTGCAGCTCGAGTCCGCCGAACGGGCGCTCGTCGCCGCGCGCGAACGCGTCAAGGTTCTCGAGCGGTTGAAGGAGCGGGCCATCGAGGCCCACCAGGAACGTGAGCGGCGCGAGGAGCAGAAGGCCATGGACGAACTGGCCACCCTGCGCTTCGCGATCGCCCAAAGGAGAGAGACATCGTGAGTGTTTCAGGCATTTCGTCCAACGCAGCGTCGACCAACACGTCCACCGCCCGCGGCGGGCCGCGAGACCCAGCTGGGGCAGGACGCGTTCATGAAGCTGCTCACGACACAGCTCGCCAACCAGGACCCGCTCAAGCCGCAGGACAACGGCGAGTTCATCGCGCAGCTGGCGCAGTTCAGCTCGCTCGAGAAGCTCACCTCCATCGAGACGTCGATCAAGGAGCTGCGCGACGGCGTTCAAGACGCTGGCGGGCGCCCCGGACCACGACCCCGCCGACAGCACCGACGGCACCGGCAGCGGCACCGGCAACTAACAGCAACTTTGGCGGCCGCGTGCGGCGCCCTTCAGGAGACAGACATCATGGCGGTGGGATCCTTTTCGTCCGGCTTGTCCGGCCTCAGTGCCAACTCGACGTATCTGAGCGTCATTGGCAACAACCTGGCGAACATCAACACGGTCGGCTACAAGACCAGCGCGGTGAGCTTCGCCGACCTGGTCAGCCAGACGGTCGGCGGCACCAGCGTCAACCCGGCGCAGGTCGGCCTCGGCGTCGTCACCGGCTCGATCTCGCCGGTGTTCGCCCAGGGCTCGATCGAGAACTCGCGTGAGGCCACCAACGTCGCCATCCAGGGCGCCGGCTTCTTCGCGGTCCGCAACGGCGCCGCAGGTCGGCTACACGCGCGCCGGCAACTTCAGCTTCGACGACAACGGCGTGCTGATCTCGCCCGGACGGCTGGCGCGTCCAGGGCTACACGCAGACCGACCCGGCGACCGGCAACATCCTGACCGCCGTGGCGCCCGGCGACATCACGATTCCGCCCGGCGTGCTGCGCGCGCCGACCGCGACGACCAACGTCCGCGCCCAGGTCAACCTCGATCCGAACGTCGCGCATCGATGCCGCCAACCCGGAGTTCACCACCTCGATCCAGATCTACGACGCGCTCGGCAGCCCGCACGTGCTGACGGTCGACTTCAACCGCACCGCCGCCGGCGCGTGGACCTACACCGTCACGGTGCCGCAGGCCGACGTCACCGGTGTCGCCGGCGCGCCGGTCACGCTGACGACGGGCAACCTGACCTTCAACGGCGCCGGCGTGCTGACCGCGCCCGCCGCCGACATCACGATTCCCGGTCCGGCCACGTGGGCCAACGGCGCGACGCCGAACGCCATCACCTGGGACGTCGTCCCCGCCGCCGGTGCCAGCCCGATCCTGAGCAGCTTCGCCTCGCCGTCGGCGACCTCGTCCGATCAACCAGAACGGCTCGGCGGCCGGTCAGGTCGACAACGTCATCATCAACAGCTCGGGCGAGATCGTCGCCACCTTCGGCGCCGGCCAGACCGTCGTCGTCGGCCAGCTGGCGATGGCCAACTTCAACAACCCGCAAGGGCCTGGTCAAGATGGGCTCGAACCGCTACTCGGAAAGCGCGTCGTCGGGCATCGCCAACGTCGGCGTGGCCGCCACCGGCGGACGCGGCAGCATCATCGGCAGCGCGCTCGAGTCGTCGAACGTCGACATCGCCACCGAGTTCACGCAGATGATCCTCGCGCAGCGCGGCTACCAGGCCAACTCGCGCAGCATCACCACCGCCGACGAGATCCTCGTCGAGACGCTGGGCATGAAGCGATAGACATCGGTTCCTAGTCGATACCCGAGGCGCGCCCCGTGGATTTCACGACGCTCGTTACCGGCTCCGCCCAGGCGGGGTCCCCGTCACCGGCCTCCAGGCCCGGCATCGGCCACGCGGCCGGTGCCGGGGCCTCCCCGACGTCCGAGGCGTCGGGCGCCGCCGGCGACGGCTTCGCCTCGCTGGTCGCGCTCGCCCTCGGCCAGCTGGATGCCGCCGCGTCGTCCGAGAGCAGCGGGCTCGCGGGGGCGGCGAGCAGCCACGGATCGGCGGACGTCGAAGACGCGGCGGTCGAGGCGGACGACGCCGAGGGGGCGCCGCTCGACGCGCCGGTCGACGCCGCCACGCTCTCGGTGCTGCTCGCCCTGGCGACCCCGGCGCCGGTCGCGGTGGCACAGCCTGAGATCGCCCCGCCGCCGGTCGCGGCGGGGCAGGCCAGCGCCGATGCCGTCGCGATCGACGGCTCGGTCGCCGGCACGTCGCTCCCGGCGGTCGAAGCGTACCGTGGCCGGCGCGGCCCGCCCGGCGTCCGCGCCGGCCGCACCGACTGATTTCCAGGACGTGCTCGCCGCGGCGGGCACGACGACTGACCGCATGGCCGTCGCGGCTCCGGAAGCCCCGACAGCTCCGGCGGCCTCGGCGGCCCCGGCGGCCTCGGCAGCGCCGGCGGCCACGGCGGCTCCGGCGGCGCCGCCAGCGGCGACCGCGGCGGACGCGCCCGTGACGGCGCCGACCCCACGGCTGCCGCGACGCCGGAAGCCGCCGCCGTCGCGACCGCCGCGACGACGATCCCGCCGGCGCAGCCAGCGGCGGTGGCTCCCGAACCGGCGACGCCGGCGGCCAGTCGCGACGCTGCGCCGCGCGCCACCTCGCACGTATCGAATCATCCGTTGCGTCAGGCGCTGGCCGCGATGGCGGCCGAGCCGGCAGCGACACCGTCCACGGCACCGGCGTCGGCGACGGCCACCACGGCGGCGACGGCACCGATCGCGGCTCCGGCTGCCGCTGTGCCGGCCGAGGCCACCGCCGTCACGACCGGCCCCCAGGCGCCGCGGACAGCGGCTGCGGCGTCGGGCCACGCAGCCACCCTGGCGCCGTCGGCGTCCTTCGGCGCCGCGTCGGACGCCAGCTCGGCGGGCGACTCGTCGTCGAACGGGTCGGCGGACGGGTCCGCCGCGGCTTTCGTCCGTGGCCTCGAGGCCCGGATGGACGCCTCGGCTCTGGCGGCCGCCCAGACCAGCCACGGCGGCGACGTCGCCGCAGGCGCTGGCATCCGGCGCCGCGGCGGCGGTCCCGGTGCTCGGGCTCGGCTCGGGCCCGGACACGACGCTGCGGGCCATCGAGCTGCCGGCGGCGGCGCGGTTCGAGCAGACGCTGGCGTCGCTCGATCCGGATGTCCGCAATCTGCAGTCGATGGTGCGGACCGTGCGTCTCTTCACGGCCGCCTCCGGCGCGAGCGAAGCGCGACTGACCCTCGAGCCGGAGCACCTCGGTCCGGTCGCGCTCACCGTGCGGGTCGAGCAGGGCAGTGTCAGCGCCCACTTTCGGGCCGAGACGCCGGCGGCGCACCGCTGGATCGAAGCCCACCAGCAGGAGCTCCGCTCGGGGCTCCGCGAGCAGGGGCTCGAGGTCAAGGAAGTCGTCGTGACCACCGACCCCGACGGTCGGCGTGAGCGGCGCGCAGGAGGCTCCGTCGCGGCCGAAGCCGCGTCGCAGCCAGAACGGCGAGACGCCCCGCTTCGAAGTGCTGGCCTAGCGCCAGCGCCGGACACCCGGCGCTGACGCGCGGCCGGAAGCAATCGGCCGCCCGGCGGCGGGCTTTAAACGAGCCCGGAAAAGTGTCGGACATCCGTCACTCGCGCCGCGTGGCCGGCCGGCCGACAGGGCCAGCGCATCGGTCGCACCCGCGACGAAACCGCGCAAACACTGACGAATTCGTGAAAGGGCCGGCATGCCGCGGGTCCGGTATCCCCCTTGCACTATGGCTGGGTGTCGCGACCCCAGGTGTGCGCCGCTCGTGAGCGCACCCTGGTGAGGCCGTGACGACATCCCGCTGACGCGGGGAGGATCCCAGACATGAGTCAGGCCGCGGCACCGGCACCGGACGCCGGCAAGAAGAAGGGCAAGGGGAAGCTGCTGATCATCATGATCGCGGTGCTCGTGCTCGCGCTCGGCGGCGGCGGCGCCGCCTACTTCTTCATGGGACGCGGCGACGCGGCCAAGGGCAAGTCCGCCAAGCAGAAGAAGGGCGACGCCCACGGCGACGGCGCCGCGCACGGCGAGGAGGCGGGGGAGTCCGACGAGGCCGAGGAGGGCGAGGCGCACGAGCCCGCCGTCGTGGGCCTGCCGACGTTCACCGTGAACCTGGCCGACAAGGACGCCACGCGCTACCTGCGCACCACCGTCTCGCTCGTCATCAAGGACACCGAGAAGGCCGCGTCGCTCTCCGGCGAAGGCGGGCACAAGGCGGCCGGCGAACCGGTCCGCATCGCCATGGCGCGCTCGGCCATCCTCGAGCTCCTCACCACCAAGACGGCCGAGGAGCTGATGAGCGCCGAGGGCAAGACCGCCCTCAAGAAGGAAATCGCGGAGCGCGCCTCGAAGGCGTTCCGCTTCAAGGTGAACGATGTCCTCCTCGCCGAATTCGTCGTCCAGTAAGCCGGTGGAGATGCTCGCCGGCGCGGGCGGCCTTCCGCGACGTCCCCATCGTCGTCGAGGTGCTCCTCGGCAAGGGCGGCATGCCGCTGCGGCAGCTGGTGCGGCTCGAGCCCGGCGTCGTGCTGCGGCTCGATTCGGCGGCCGGGGCCGACCTCGTCGTGCGCGCCACCGGCGTGCCGATGGCGCTCGGCGAGGTCGTGATCATCGAGGACTCGGTGGCGGCGCGCGTCACCCACGTCCTGACGCCCACCGGCGAGGTGGCTTCGTGAGCCGTGCCCCCCTGCTCGCGGTCGAGGCCGCGGGCCTCTCCGACGGCGAGCTGTGGCGCAGCCTGCTGGCCATCGTCGTGGTGTTCGGTCTGCTCGGCGGGCTGGCCTGGGCGGCGCGCCGCGGCCGCCTCGGCTTCTTCACCCGTCAGCCGTCGCACGTCCGCGTCGAGGCGACGGTGCCGCTCGGCGAGCGCCGTTCGCTGATGGTGGTGACGATCGAAGGCCGCCGCCTGCTGCTCGGCCTGACGCCGATGCAGGTCAGCCTCGTCACCGAGCTGACGACCGCGCCGTTCGACACCGCGCTGGCGCGCGCCGAAGCGTCCGCCTCGACGGCATCGACCCAGCCATCATGATCAGACGTATCGCCGTCATCGCCGTCGGGCTGCTGCTCGCCGCCACGCCGGTCTGGGCGCAGCAGGCCGCGTCCGCGCCCCAGCAGGTGGATCTGTCCATCCAGGGCGTCGGCAACGTGTCCGCGCCGCTGCAGGTCGTCCTGCTGCTCACGCTGCTGTCATTCGTCCCGGCGATCCTGATGACGATGACGTCTTTCACACGAATCGTCATCGTCTTCCATTTCTTGAGGCAGGCCCTCGGCACGCAGGAACAGCCGTCGAACCAGATCCTGCTCGGCCTGGCGCTGTTCCTCACGGTGTTCGTCATGGCGCCGGTCGGCGACCAGGTGAACACCCTGGCGCTGCAGCCGGCGATGGCCGGCCGCATCACGGTGGGCGCAGGCCCTCGAGCGCGGCGCCCCGCCGGTGCGCACCTTCATGCTGAAGCAGACGCGCGAGAAGGACCTCGCGCTGTTCGTCGAGCTCGCCAAGCAGCCGCGCCCGAAGACGCCCGACGAACTGCCGATGCGCGTCGTCGTCCCGGCCTTCGTCATCTCCGAGCTGAAGACCGGCTTCCAGATGGGGTTCTTCCTGTTCCTTCCGTTCCTGCTCATCGACCTCGTGGTCTCGACCACGCTGCTCTCGATGGGCATGCTGCAGCTTCCGCCGGCGATGATCTCGCTGCCGTTCAAGATCATGCTCTTCGTGATGATCGACGGGTGGAACCTGCTGGTCGGCTCCCTCGTGCGCAGCTTCGTCGTCTAGGAGCCCACCATGTCTGAAGCCCTCGTCGTCGGTCTCGTGCGTCAGGCCATCGAGCTGGCCATCCTGGTGAGCCTGCCGATGCTCGCCGCCGGTCTCATCGCCGGCGTCCTGGTCAGCGTCTTCCAGACGGTCACGTCGATCCAGGACAACGTGCTCGCCTTCATCCCGCGCGCCGCGGCCATCTTCGTCGACCTTCGCGCTGACGTTCCCCTGGATGCTCCGCCTGCTGGCCGGCTTCGCCGAGCGGCTGGTCATGCGCCTGCCGGAGATGGTGCGCTGATGGATCTGGCGGTGCTCGAGCGGATCGGCATCCTGGTGGTGCGCCCGGGCGCCCTCCTGATGGCGACGCCGGTGTTCGGCGCGGCCTTCGCGCCGCCGCTGGTCCGCGTCGGCATCCTGCTGCTGATCACCTTCGCGCTGGCCCCGCTGGTCGCGCTGCCGGCCGACATGGGCCAGGCGTCGACGACGCTCATCGCCGGCCGCGAGCTGCTGATCGGCCTGGCGCTCTCGCTGTCGGTGCGGGTGCTGGTCGCCGGTGCCGAGCTCGCCGGTCACCTGACCGGCTTCCAGATCGGCTTCGCCTACTCGTCGCTGGTCGACCCGCAGAGCGGCGTGCGCAACGGCGTCCTCAGCGTGCTCTACACCAACCTCGTCGTGATGATCTTCCTGATCGTCGACGGCCACCACCAGCTGCTGCAGGCGCTGGCGGCCTCCTACAGCGCGCTCCCGATCGGCGCCGGCGGCTGGGCGTCGACGGGCGAGCTGGCGCCGCTGGTGGCCCGGACGCTCGGCACCGTCTTCGTCATCGGCATCCGCATCGCCGCGCCGGTCGTGCTCGTGCTCTTCGTCGTCGAAGTGGCGCTCGGCCTGCTCTCGCGCGCCGCGCCGCAGCTGAACGTCTCGGTGAACGCCGGCCCGCTGCGGCTCTTCACCGGTCTCGCCGTCCTCGGCGCCACCCTGGCCGTCGTCCCCGACGTGATCCACACGTCGATGGCGCCGGTCTTCCAGCTGGCCGCGCGGTTCGCGGCGGCGCTCCGCTGAGGCGACGATGTCCCAGGAGCGCACCGAACAACCCACCAGCAAGCGGCTCTCCGACGCCGCGGAGCGCGGCCAGGTCGCGCGCAGCAAGGAAGTCCAGGACGTCGTCCAGCTCGGGGCGGTCGCTGATGACGCTGTCGTGGCTCGGCAGCTACATGGTCCACAGCCTCGCCGACCGCGTCGGCGCCGGCCTCTCGCACGATCGACGGCGTCGCCCACCGGACGGTGATGCCGTCGGAGCTGACCGCGATCGCCAGCGGCTACCTGTGGACGCTGGCCCTGATCGTCGGACCGGTGATGGCGACGGCGGTGGTGGCGGGGCTCGCGGCGGTGTCGGCGCAGGGCGGCTGGAACGTGTCGTGGAAGCCGCTGCAGCCGGATCTCACCAAGCTGAGCCCGCTCAACGGGCTGAAGCGCCTGGTGCCGACCCGGGCCGGCATCGACCTCGGCCGCGTCGCGCTCGTCGCCATCGCGCTGGCCTGGGTCGCCTACGGCGTCGTGCAGCCGTTCGTCGAGTCCTCGCCGCTCCTGAGCCGCGTCGGCATCGTCGACGCGTCGGCGCGAGGCGTGGACGACCGTCCTGACGCTGGTCAAGCGCGCGCTGATCGTCTTCGCGACCATCGCCACCGCGGACTACCTGATCAAGCGCTACCAGATGCGCAAGACGCTGAAGATGACCAAGCAGGAGGTCAAGGAAGAGCACAAGATGCTCGAGGGCAACCCCGAGATCAAGGGCCGCGTCCGCCGCCTGCAGCGCGAGATGGCGCGCCGCCGCATGCTCGCCGCGGTGCCCAAGGCCACCGTCGTCATCACCAACCCGACCCACTTCGCCGTCGCGCTCGAGTACAAGCGCGACGCCATGGCGGCGCCGCGCGTCGTCGCCAAGGGCGCCGACCACACCGCGCAGCGCATCAAGGACGTCGCCCGCGAGCACGGCGTCCCGACGGTCGAGAACGTGACCCTGGCCCGTGCCCTGTATGCCCATGCCGAGATCGACGAAGTGATTCCGGCCGACCTGTTCGAAGCGGTCGCCGAAGTGCTGGCCTACCTGGTCCGGCTGAAGCAGCTGGCGATCTGAGAATCCGACGATGACGCCGACCTCCCGTCCCGCCATGCACTGGATCGCCCCCGGCGCGATCCTCATGGTCGTCGCGCTGATGATCGTGCCGATGCCGCCGCTGCTGCTCGACCTGCTGCTGTCGATCGACATCGGCCTGTCGGTGGTGCTGCTGCTGACCGCGATCTACGTCAAGGAACCGGTCGAATTCAGCGTCTTCCCGTCGCTGCTCCTCGTCCTCACCCTGCTGCGCCTGTCGCTGAACGTCGCCGGCACGCGCCTCATCCTGCTCGACGGCGCCGACGGCGTCGACGCGGCCGGCCACGTGATCATGGCCTTCGGCCAGTTCGTCGTCGGCGGCAACTTCGTCGTCGGCATCGTCGTCTTCCTGGTCCTCATCACCATCCAGTTCGTGGTCATCAACCACGGCGCGGTCCGCATCTCGGAAGTGACCGCGCGCTTCACCCTGGACGCCCTGCCCGGCAAGCAGATGGCGATCGACGCCGACCTCAACGCCGGCATGATCGACGAGAAGCAGGCGCGCGAGCGGCGCGAGAAGATCCGCCGCGAAGCCGACTTCTACGGCGCCATGGACGGCGCCATCCGCTTCACCCAGCGCGACGCGATGGCGGCGATCCTGATCACCGCCGTCAACATCATCGCCGGCCTGATCATCGGCGTGCTGCAGCGGGGCATGCCGCTGGCGGAAGCGGCCCAGACGTTCACCATCCTGACGGTGGGTGAGGGCCTGGTCACGGCCATTCCGGCCCTGCTCGTCTCGATGTCGGGCGGCCTGATCACGACGCGGGCCGCGTCCGAATCGCCGCTCGGCGAAGAGGTCGCCTCGCAGCTGCTGACCAACGCCCGGCCGCTGGCCGTCGGCCGCCGGCGCGTTGTTCCTGCTGGCGGCGATTCCCGGCCTGCCGAAGTTCGCGTTCATCACCGTCGGCGGCCTGCTCGGGCTCGCCGCCTGGATGAACCGCAACGCGCGTGCAGGCGCCGGCGGCCGACGAGGCGCCGGCCACGGCTCCGGCGACCGACGCGCCGGACGTCGGCGCGGTCGATCCGCTCGGCGTCGAGGTCGGCTACGCCCTGATCTCGCTCGTCGACGAGAAGCAGGGCGGCACGCTGCTCTCGCGCATCCGCTCGATCCGCAAGCAGATCGCCACCGACAGCGGCCTCGTCGTGCCGCCGGTCCACGTCGCCGACAACCTGCAGCTCGGGCCGCGCACCTACGCCATCCTCGTCAAGGGCGTCGAAGTGGCGCGCGGCGAGCTGATGCCGGATCGCATGCTCGCCATCAACCCCGGCACCGCCTCGACGACGATCGACGGCATCGCCACGAAGGAGCCGGCGTTCGGCCTGCCGGCCTGGTGGATCCCGACCGATCAGCGCGATCGCGCCTCGACCGCCGGCTACACGGTGGTCGACCCGACGACCGCGCTCGTCGACGCACCTGTCCGAGATGGTGCGCAGCTTCCTGCCGGAGCTCCTGAGCCGGCAGCAGACCAAGGAACTGCTCGACAAGGTGGCGCAGACGTCGCCGCGACTGGTCGAGGATCTCGTGCCCAAGGTGCTGTCGACGGGCGACGTCCAGCGCGTGCTGCGCCAGCTGCTCCGCGAGCGCGTGCCGATCCGCGACCTGACCACGATTCTCGAGGCGCTGTCGGATGCGGCGGTGGTCACCAAGGACCCCGACCAGCTGACCGAAGCCGTCCGCGGCCAGCTCGGACGGGCCATCTGCCGGCAGTACCAGTCAGACCGCAACGAACTGGTCACCATCAGCCTGGCGCCCAGCCTGGAGGAGCGGCTGATGAAGTCGATCGTCCGCACCGACCAGGGCGCCGTGCTCGCGCTGGAACCGCTCGAAGCGCAGAACATGGCCACCAAGATCGCCCGCGCCCTCGAGCAGGCCGTGGCACAGCCTGTGCTTCTATGCACGCCGGCGCTTCGCCCGCACCTGTGGCGCCTGTTCTCCCGGGTGCTGCCGCAGATCGGCGTTCTCTCGCACGGCGAAGTTCCGAACCACGTTCGCATCGCCCCGGTCGCGGTGCTCGATTGACTATGGAAACCATCCGATTCCGCGCCCAGACGGTCGAAGACGCTGTGGCCGCCGCCTGCGCCGCCCACGGTCCCGAGGCCGACATCGTCGCCACGCAGCTCGTGGCGGCGCGCGGTCTGCGCGGCCTGATGGGCCTGCGCGAGGTCGAAGTCACGCGTGGCGGCGATGCGCCGAGCGTCGGTCCGCCGACCGGCCCCTGTCGCGACCGACGCTGCGCCGTCGATCGGTGCGGGCGCGGCGCTTCCGGGCGTCCTCGAACGGCTGCGCTTGGCCGGTCGTCGCGGGACGCGCGCCGTCGCCGCCGACCGCCCGGATCCGCTCGTCGCCCAGCTGCTGTCGACCGGACTCGACCATGACCTGGCCGTCCGCGTCGCCCGCGGCATTCCGCGCGGTCCGCGGCGGACGGCGACGACCGCGGCCATCGAAGCGGCCCTCGCCACCGAGCTCGGCGGCCTGGTCTCCGGCGACGAGCCGTTCGCGCCGGTCGAGCTGTTCGTCGGCCCGCCCGGGCGCCGGCAAGACGACCACCATCGCCAAGATCGCGGCGCGCGAGCGCGCCCAGAACGGCCGCAAGCTCAGCCTGCTGGCGGCGGACGGGTTCCGCGTCGGCGCGGTCGAGCAGCTGCGGCTCTACGCCGACCTGATCGGCAGCCCGTTCGCGGTGGCGCGGACGCCGGCGGAGATCGAACGGTCGCTGATCGCGACCGCCAGCCCGGTGCTCGTCGACACGGCCGGCCGATCGATCGGCGATGCCCGGGCGCTCGAAGTCGCCGAGCGCCTCTCGTCGCTGCCGGGCGTGCGCACCCACGTCGTGCTGCCGGCCGGGTCGTCGGTGCGCCAGGCGGCGCGGCTCCTCGACGCCTACGGCGCCCGCGCCCGCCGCGTCGTGCTGACGCGGCTCGACGAAGGCGACTCGGTGGCGCCACTCCTGAAACTGATCGCCGAACGCGATCTCACGTTGTCGTACCTGGGGACGGGACAGCGCGTCCCGGACGATCTCGAACGGGCCAGCGGCGCAGTGCTGGCTGGACACATTCTCGGACCGGAAGGCCCGGAGGGGCTCGCGGCATGAGCGCGGAACAGCAGACGTCGGTCAGCAAGAAGAATCGGCAGGGTCGTCCGGTGGTGAGCACGCGCCCGAGCACGAGCGCGCTGGTCCCGGCGGCGACGCTGGAAACCGATCGCAATCAGCTCGTCATCAACCACGTCGGCCTGGTCAAGGCGATGGCGCACCGGCTGGCGCAGCGCCTGCCGTCGCAGGTCGAGATGAACGAGCTGATCAGCGTCGGCGTGGTCGGCCTGATCGACGCGGCCGATCGCTACAAGCCGGCGCTCGGCGTGCCCTTCGACGCGTTCGCGCGCCGCCGCGTCCAGGGCGCGATGCTCGACGCGCTGCGCGAGCTCGACTGGGCGCCGCGCTCGCTGCGCCGGATGCGCCGCGACCTCGACCAGGCGATCGCCAAGCTCCGGCACGGGCTGAAGCGCGAGCCCAACGAGGACGAAGTGGCCGCCGAGCTGTCGATGTCGCGGGCCGAGTACGACAAGTCGCTCGACCAGATCCGCACGCTCGATCTCGGCGCCATCCGTCAGCTCGACGCGACCGGCGAGGACGGCTCGCCGCTGTTCGAGCTGTGCCTGGACCCGGACGAGGGCCCCGACGCGCAGCTGCACCGCACCGAGCTGCGCACGCTGCTCGCCGGCGCCATCCGCGAGCTGCCCGAGCGCGAGCGCGAGATCCTGGCGCTCTACTACGAGGAAGAGCTGACGATGGCCGAGATCGGCAAGGTCATCGGCGTCTGCGAGTCGCGCGTCTCGCAGCTCCGCTCGCTGGCCTTGTCGCGCCTCCGCACCAGCATGCGCGCGGCGCTCGGAGATCTGCGCCGATGAGCCCGGTGCTCTCCCAGGAAGAAATCGACGCGCTGCTCACCGCGGCGTCCGACCAGGGCGGTCCCCGCCAGCCGGCCTTCGAGGGCGATCAGAAGACCTCGGTCGTCGGCTACAACTTCCGCCGGCCGGACCGGGTCACCAAGGACCAGATCCGCTCCCTGCACTTCCTGCACGATCGCTTCGCGCGCAACGTCTCGACGTCGATGTCGGCCTACATGCGCGTGGTCACCGACGTCTCGATCCTGTCGGTGGAGCAGTTCACCTACTCCGAGTTCCTGATGTCGCTGTCGGATCCGACGGCGTTCTACGCCATCTCGATGCGGCCGCTGGAAGGCACGGCGGCGCTCGAGCTGAACCCGTCGGTCGCCTTCACGATGATCGACCGCATGCTCGGCGGCTCGGGCCGCGGCGTCATCGTCAACCGCGCCCTGACCGAGATCGAGCAGAACGTCACCGACGGCGTCGTCAAGCTGATTCTGGAGAACCTGACCGACGCCTGGCGCGGCATCGTCGACGTGCAGTTCCGCATCTCCGGCCGTGAGACGCGCCCGCAGATGCTGCAGGTGGCGGCACCGAACGAAGTGGTGCTGCTCATGAGCTTCGAGATCAAGATCGGCGACACACGCGGCGTCCTCAACGTCTGCTTCCCGGCGACCAGCATCGAGGCGGTGAGCGGCAGCTTCACCCGCTCGTGGGAGCGGACGCGCCGCGAGATGACGGTGACCGAGCAGGCCGCCCTCGACGAGAACGTCGGCCGCGTCAACGTCACGCTGTCGGCCGGCATCCACGCCGCGATCGGCGCCGGCGACTTCCTCCGCCTGCAGGTCGGCGACATCGTCGGCCTCGATCATCCCGCCGGTGAGCCGATCGAGGTCAGCGTCAACGGCAAGGCGAAGTTCGTCGCGGCGCCGGTGGTCTCGGCGACCCGCTCGCACATCCGTATCGACGGCCCGATCCGCGCCTCGCGCACGCACGCCGCCTGAGAGTCAGCCATGTCCCCACTCGTCAACGAGCTCGTCCAGACCGTCGCCACCCGGTTCGCCGGGGTCATGCAGTCGGTCGTCACCCCGGACGCCGAGTCCGTGCCGTTCGATGGCCCGGTGGCGCCCGGCTGGCTCGTCCCGTGCGAGCTGACCGGCCCGGCGTCCGGCACGTGGTACCTGGCCATCAGCAGCGCCGACGCCGAGAAACTGGCGTCGCGGGTGCTGATGAAGGAGAGCGCGTCGGCGGACGAGATCGCCGAGGCGCTCAAGGAACTGACGGCGCAGGCCCTGTCCGGCATCGGCCTCGCGGCGCCGTTCACCGGCCTGACGGCCAGCGTCGGCCAGCCGGTGACCGCGCCGGTCGCGCCGGGCACGGCGACCGGCAGCTTCGCCTGCCGCCTCGACGAGGCCAACACGCTGCACTTCGGCTGCTTCTTCGCCGCCGGATCGGCGGCGCCGGCCCGCGCCCGTGGCGGCTCCGGCCGCCCGTGCGCCCGAGGCCGCGCCCGCTGGCCGAGAAGGCGCCGGACAACCTCGAGCTGATCCTCGACATCGACATGCCGCTGACCGTCCGCTTCGGCGAGGCGATCGTGTCGCTCGAGGCGCTGTCGAAGCTGGGCCCCGGCTCGCTCGTCGAGCTGTCGCGGCAGCCCGACGATCCGGTCGACGTCCTCATCAACGGCCGCCTCGTCGCGCGCGGCGAAGTCGTCGTCGTCGCCGGCAACTACGGCGTCCGCGTCACCCAGGTGGTCAGCGCCGACGAGCGCATGCGCACCCTCAACGGTTAGTGCCGGGATACAGGTCAGGGAACTCACGTCCATGAACTCCACGCTCCTCGTCATCGTCGTCGGCGCCGCGCTGACCCTGCTCTCCGCCGTCCAGGCCTGGCTCCTGTGGCGCCTGTCGCGGATGGTCGCGGCCTCGGCCCGCCTCGAAGAGAAGGTCGGCCACCTCGGCGACGCGCTCTCGATCCTCACCGAGACCAGCGAAGCCGGCTTCAAGGCGATCGCCGAGGAGCTGACCCGGCAGACCATCCCGGCGTCCGGCGCCGGTCCGCTCGAAGACGCCGATCACGCGCATCAGGGCGGCGGCCCGGCGCGGCACGAGCATCGCCGACATCGCCGCCGCCGAGCACATGTCGGAAGGCGAAGTGCGGCTGCGCCTCCACCTCGCCGAGCACGCGCCGGCGACCACGCGGAGCCGGGCCAAGGCCGCGACGGAAGGACGGGCCGATGCGCTGCGCGCATGAGCCCTGCGCCCGCTGGGTGCCGGACTTCCTCGCCCTTCGCCCCGGCCACGGGCACGCCTTCGACGAGGGCTGGTACTGCTCGCAGCCGTGCCTCGAGGCCGAAACCCGCGTCCGGCTGGAACGGGCGCCCGAGCCCGGTCCGGCGACGGGCCGCGGCCAGAACGTGTCGCGCATCGGCGCTCTCCTCGTCCACCGCAAGCTGATCACCACGGTGACCCTCGAGGACGCCCTGACCCGGCAGCGCCAGAGCGGCCGCCGCCTCGGCGCCGAGCTGGTCGCGATGGGCGCCGTCACGCCGGCCGACCTGCTGCGCACGCTGGCGACGCAGGCGCGTGCCGGCTACCTGATGACCGTCGATCCGGCCCGCGTGCGGACCGCCCCCGGCGGCCTCTCGCGCGACGTCGTCGAAGCGCTCGGCGTGGTGCCGATCGAAGCGGACGAGGAGCGCGGCCGCCTGGTGGTGGCGTGTCCCGCGCCGCTGCCGCGCCCGGCGCTGGCCGTGCTGCGGGCCCTGGTCGTGTCGACGGTCGAGGCGCTGCTCGTCAGCGACGACGTCGCGGCCTCGCTGCTCGCCGCCTACGGCACGGCGCCGGTGCAGGCCGCCCGCGTCACGCGCGTCGTCTCGATTGGCGACGCCACCGAGCTCATCGCGCTGGCGATTGCGTCGGGCCGCGCCCGCCGCGTGCAGCCGGTCCGCTGCGAGCCCTGGGTCTGGGTCCGCCTCGACGGCGGCTCGAGCCCGGAAGAAATCATCCTGCCGTCGCGCGCGGTCCGGGCCCCGGAACGCGCCGCGCACGGCCACCCGATCACCAAGGAGGGCGCATCATGGCCGGCGGCACCTACAGCGCACTGAGCGGGCTCCAGACCCGGCTCGCGCAGCTCGATCGCATCGCGTCGGACATCGCCAACGCCGGCACCGCCGGCTACAAGACCGAGCGCGTGCCGACCGTCGAGTCGCGCCGCCCCGACTTCGGGCAGGTGCTGCAGACGGCGATCGACGTCGCCGCCGCCCCCGGCCTGATCGACTTCCGCGACGGCCAGGTCCAGACCACCAACCGCGACCTCGACGTGGCGCTGGACGGTCGTGGCTTCTTCGAGATCGAGACGCCGCAGGGCACGCGCTATACGCGGAGCGGCCAGTTCTCGCGCCAGGTCGGACGGGACGCTGGTGACCTCCGACGGCCACGTCGTCCGGGGTGACGGTGGCGATCCGATCGTGGTCGGGCCCGGGCGCCATCGCCTTCGAGCCGGACGGCACGGTACGGGCCGGCGGCGTGCTGGCGGGGAAGCTCAAGGTCGTCGACTTCGGCGACTACATCGGCCTGCGCCGCGAGGGCAACCACTTCCGGGCCGAGGCCGGCATGACGCCGACGGCGGCACCCACGGCGTCGCGGGTGCTCGGCGGCGCGCTCGAGGCGTCGAACGTCCAGCTGCCCGAGCGGATGGTGCAGCTCACCGAAGTGTCGCGCGCCTTCGAGGCGCTGCAGCGCGGCATCACCACGTTGATGAACGACGTCGACGGCCGCGCCATCACGGAACTGGGCCGCCGCTAGGCGAGCCCCGCACGACGCAGATAGAGGAGTCCGGACATGATTCGCGCGCTCTACACGGCTGCCAGCGGCATGACCGCCCAGCAGACCAACATCGACAACACGGCGCACAACCTGGCCAACGTCAACACGACCGGCTTCAAGAAGGCGCGGGTCGAGTTCGAGGACCTGGTCTACGAGCAGGTCCGCGGCGCCGGAGCGCCGAACTCGACCTCGACGGAAACGCCGATCGGCCTGGAGATCGGGCTCGGCACGCGCGCGGTCGGCACGGCCCGCGACTTCGCCACCGGCAACCTGAAGACCACCAACGGTCCGCTCGACGTCGCGGTGCAGGGCGCGGGCTTCTTCCAGGTGACGCTGCCGGACGGCCGCACCGCCTACACCCGCGCCGGCGCCTTCCACACCAACGCCGAAGGCGGCATCGTCACCGCCGAGGGCTATCCGCTCGAGCCGGCCATCACGATTCCGGCCGACGCGACCTCGGTCAGCATCTCCAAGGAAGGCGTCGTCTCGGTGACCATCGCCGGGCAGAACGCCGCGCAGCAGCTCGGCACCATCGAGCTCGCCACGTTCCAGAACCCGCCGGGGCTGACGCCGCTGGGCGGCAACTTCTTCGCGGTGACGACCGCCTCGGGCGAGGCCACGACCGGCGCGCCGGGCACCGAAGGCCTGGGCACGCATCCAGCAGGGCTTCCTCGAGGAGTCGAACGTCAGCATCGTCGAGGAGATGATCAACATGATCCTCGCGCAGCGCGCCTACGAGGCGAACTCGCGCGTGGTGCGGACGGCCGACGAGATGCTCGGACAGGTCAACAACCTGGCCCGGTGATCGTGATGCTCGCCGCCCTCGTCCTCGCCGTCGCCGCCACCGCCCCCGGGGCGGCAGCCGTGCCGGCCGCCGCGCCGGTGGCCGAGGCGGACGTGCGCGCGGCCATCGTGCAGGCGGTGCAGGCCCGGATGGCGGCGCCGTGGGCCGAGGTCGTCGTGACCGTCGAGGACCTGCGCGTGCACGGCACGCCGGCCGGCGCCGGGCTCCGCGCGACGCCCGATGCCGGCAGCCGTGCCGGCGGGGCGATGCGGTTCATCCTCCACGCCGCGGCGGCCGGCCCGCGCGCGGCGCGCACCGGATCGGCCGACGCCGTGGTGCGCGTGCAGGCGCGGTTCGCGCGGGCGACCCGCGCGCTCGGTGCCGGCGTCATCGTGGCGCCGGGCGACGTGGCGAGCGCGACCGGCGATCCCGGGCGCGTGCCGCTCCAGCCGCTGCCGCAGGCCGAGGCGCTGATCGGCGCGCGGCTGCGGCGGACCGTCGCCGCGGGCGGCGCCGTCGCCGGCGATGCGGTGACCGCCGCGCCGCTGGTTCGCCGCGGCGACGACGTGACCACCGCCGTCCGCGTCGGCCCGGTACTGGCGCAGGGCCGGGCCACGGCCCTCGAGGACGGCGCGCTGGGCGCGGTCGTCCGCCTCCAGATCGAGAAGCGGCAGCTGCGCGGCCGGGTCCGCGGCGCCGGAGAAGTCGAGATCACCCCATGAAGAACGCTGTCCGCGTCACCCTCGCCGTCGCCTGCGTGCTGGCCGTCGCGCCCGGCCGCCGTCGCCGCCGACAAGTCGGAGAAGAAGGCGGCCGCCGCCGCGGCCGCGGCGGCGGCCGCGCCGAGCGACGTCTACGACGTGCTCTACGCGCGCTACCTCGAGTCGGCCCGGCGCACCCCGCCGGCGCCGGTGGCCGGTCCGTCGATCGACTGGATCTCCGGCCTCGGCCTCGATCGCCGCGCCCGGTCGACCAACGACCTGGTCACCATCCGCGTCGTCGAGAACATCGAGGGCGTCGGGTCGGCCGACTCGGCGCTCGACAAGAACTCGAGCGCGAGCGCCGGTGTCGGCAGCCTGTTCGGCGCGACGAAGAAGCTGGGCGCGATCGATCCCGGCAACCTGGTCGGCACGTCCTCGGACAGCACGTTCAAGGGCAGCGGCGCCACGTCGCGCAGCGGCGCGCTGTCGGCGACGATCACGGCCCGCGTGCTGGAAGTGCTGCCGAACGGCGACCTCGTGCTCGAGGGCGCCCGCGAGATCGACATCAACGGCGACCGCCAGATGGTGGTGCTGACCGGCGTGGCCCGGCCGAGCGACGTCAGCGACCAGAACGTGGTGCTGTCGCCGTCGATCGGCCAGCTGCGCATCCGCTACTTCGGCCGCGGGCTGATGAAGGACAACCTCAAGCCGGGTTGGCTCATCCGCGTGCTCAACAAGGTTTTCTGATCATGCGCACCCTCACCATCGGCTGCCGTTTCGCCGCCCTCGCCGCGCTGGGCCTCGGCCTGGCCGCCGCCCCGGCCTCCGCCGACACCACCGTCCGCCTGCGCGACGTCGCGTCGCTGCAGGGCACCGCGCCCGTGCCGCTCATCGGCTACGGCCTCGTCGTCGGGTTGAACAAGACCGGCGACCGCCGCCAGACGGTGTTCTCGGCGCAGACGCTGGCCAACATGCTCGAGCGCTTCGGCGTGCTGGTGCCGGGCGAGCAGATCAAGATCGAGAACGTGGCGGCGGTGCTCGTGACCGCCGAACTGCCGGCGTTCTCGCGCCGGGGCAGCCGCCTCGACATCACCGCGTCGTCGATCGGCGACGCCCGCAGCCTCCAGGGCGGCACCCTCCTGCCGACGCCGATGCGCGGCACCGACGGCACCATCTACGCGCTGGCGCAGGGACCGCTGTCGCTCGGCGGGTTCGGCGGCGGCAAGGGCGGCAACTCGGTGCAGGTGAACCACCTGACCGTCGGCCGCGTGCCGGCCGGCGGCATCATCCAGGCCGAGCTCGCCAGCACGGTGCCGGCGGCAGGGGAGTCGATCCTGCTGACGCTCGGCACGCCCGACTTCACCAACGCGGCCCGCGTCGCCGACGCCGTCAACGCCGAAATGGGCCCGGGCGCGGCGCCGGCCCTCGACGCCGCGAGCGTCCAGGTCACGGTGCCCGCCAACTATCGCGGTGCGCTCCCCAACCTGATGGCGCGGCTCGAGCCGCTGCCGGTCACCATGGGCGGCCTGGCCCGCATCGTCATCAACGAGCGCACCGGCACCGTGGTCGTCGGCAACGAGGTGCGCCTCGGCCGGGCGGCGGTGGCGCACGGCAACCTGTCGGTGCGCATCAGCACGAAATACAACGTGTCGCAGCCGAACCCGTTCTCGCCGCAGGGCGAGACGGTGGTCGTGCCGGACGAGAAGGTCGACGTCACCGAGGCGGAAGCCAAGCTGATCACCCTCGAAGAGGGCGCCACGCTCGACGCCGTGGTCCGGGCGCTGAACGCGCTCGGCGCGACGCCGCGCGACGTCATCGCCATCCTCCAGGCGATGAAGGCGGCCGGCGCGCTGACGGCCGAGCTGGTCATCATCTGAGGCTCGTCGATGGCGAACATCCCGACCAACACGCCAGCCATGCAGGCGTTCGCGCTGAATGCCGCGCGATCGCTGTCCGAAGCGCCGACACCGGCGGCCGAGCGGGCCAAGGTGGCGGAGCTGTCGCAGCAGTTCGAGGCGATGCTGATGCTGCAGATGGTGCAGCAGATGCGGAAGTCGCTGCTCGACGAGTCGGAGCAGACCGAAGGCTTCGGCGGCGCCACCATGCAGGAGACCTTCGACAGCGAATTCTCGGGCTTTATGGCGCGATCGGGCGGCGTCGGCCTCGGCGACTTCATGACCCGGACGCTCGACGCCCGGCTCGCCGACGGCGGCGGTGCCGGGACGGGCAATCACGGCGCAGCCCGTGTCGTTCGACCTGCACGCGGCCACCCCGGCGCTGCCGCTGCCGGCGAGCGCGACGGTGCCGGGGGGCGGTCGGTCCGCCGACACCTTCGACGTTCCGGCGTCGGTGGACCTGCCGCTCGCGACCCCGGTGACGTCTTCCTACGGCTGGCGCTCCGACCCGTTCACCGGGGAGGCGCGCTTCCACCGCGGCGTCGATCTCCGCGCCAGCTACGGCACCGAGGTTCCGGCCGCGAGCGGCGGCACCGTCGTATCTGCCGGTGAACGTGGCACTTACGGCAACCTCGTGGTGGTGCGAGACGACCAGGGCGTCGAGACGCGCTACGCGCACCTCTCGGCGCTGCTGGTCAAGGAGGGCGACGAGGTCGCCCCGGGCACGCCGGTCGGCCGCGTCGGCTCGACCGGCCGTTCGGCGGCACCGCACTTGCACTTCGAGGTGCTGGTCAACGGCGAACGAGTCGACCCAGCCAAGTGGGCAGGTCGCGTCGGGAGAGGACCATTAAAGTCCGATGACCGGTCTGTCGATTAACCCCTCGACCGGGGTTGATTGACCCGGCATTGGAGCGACTTTCATGAGGATTCACGGCGAACGCCCCGAAAACGTCGGACAGACGACCTCGACCCAGGCGACCGATCGCGGCCGCACGGGACGGTCGGACCAGGCGGGAGCGCCGGCGACGGCGGACCGCGTCCAGGTGTCGGACCAGGCCCGCCTGCTGAGCGCGGCCATCCAGGCGGCGCACGAGGCGCCGGATACGTCGGAAGCCGCCATCGAGCGGGCGCGCCAGAAGCGTGCCGCGGGCGAGCTCGGCAAGGATGCCGAGCGGCTGGCCGACAAGCTGATCGATTCTCTCCTGCGCTGACGACGGCCCCCCGGGCCGGTCGGCGCACGTGCGAGGCATGATGACGTCGAACGTTGGTCTGGGCGAGCTCGTACAGGAACTGCGCGCCACGCTCGAGGCCATCAGCCTCGGCCTGGTCGAGGGGTTGCCCGAACGTCTCCTCGACGCCGAGCCCCGGCTGGCCGACATCGCCGCCCGCTTCGCCGACGCTGCCCGCGGTCGATGCCCAGGCCCTGCGCCCCGAGCTGGTCGCGGCGAAGGCCGCCATCCGCCGCTGCGAACGCCTCGGCAGCACGGTCTTCGCGCTCAACGACGTTTACGCGACCCGGCACGGCTACGGCCCGTCGGGTCATTTCACGACCAGCGACGCCGCCGGCGTCCTGAAGGCGAGGGTCTGATGTCGGGCCTCTTCGGGATGCTCTCGAACACGGCGCGCTCGCTCGAGGCGCAGCGCTACGGCCTCGACGCCGCCGGCCAGAACATCGCCAACATCAACACGCCGGGCTACGCCCGCCGGGTCGTCGACCTCGGCGCGGTGCCGCCGACCAGCGAGCGGCTCAACGCCGGCAACGGTGTCGAGGTGCTCGGCGTCCGCCGGCTGCGTGACCGGTTCCTCGATCGCCGGCTGTTCCAGGAGAACCCGGCCCAGCATCGCGAGACCGCGCTGGCCGAGACGCTCGGCGTCGTCGAATCCACCCTCGGGGCGCCGAACGCGACGCTGAGCGTGCGGATGAACCAGTTCTTCGACAGCTTCGGCGCGCTGGCGCAGGCGCCGACGTCGAGCACCGCGCGCGCCGAAGTCCTGGCCCGCGGTCAGGCGCTCGCCGGCGAGATCCGCGCCACCGACGGCCGCTTCCAGCAGGCGCAGCTCGACAGCGACCAGCGGATCCGCGGCACGGTCAGCGAGATCAACTCGCTCGCCAATCGCCTGGCCTCGCTCAACGAGCAGATCGCCAACGCCGACGCCAGCGGCACGATGACGCTGCGCGACGAGCAGAACGAAGTGATCCGCGAGCTGTCGACCCTGGTCGACGTCGAGACCATCGACCTGCCGAACGGCAGCGTCCAGATTTCGTTCGGCCGCGGCAAGCCCCTGGTCGTCGGCGACGTGGCCTACGCGGTCACGGTGCAGAACGAGCCGACCACCGGCTTCGCCCGGCTCTACAGCGGTGTCACCGACGTCACGACCGCCATCGGCGGCGGCAAGGTCGCCGGCCTGATCGCGGCCCGCGACGTCAACATTCCCGGCTATCGCGCCTCGCTCGACGCCCTGGCCCACGAGATGGTGCAGCAGGTCAACACGCTGCACGACGCCGGCTTCACGCTCAACGGCGTCGACGCGCCGCCGTTCTTCCAGCCGCTCGCCGCCGTCGCCGGCGCGGCCTCGCAGATCGCCGTCGACCCGACCGTCGCCGCCAACACGACCCTGATCGCGGCCGGCAGCGTCGCCGCCACGCCGGGCGACAACGGCACGGCGCGCAGCCTGGCCTCGCTGCGCGACGCGCGCGTGCTGTCGGGCGGCAGCGCCACCTTCACCGGCTTCTACAACGACCTCGTCTACGGCGTCGGCGAGGACCGCGCGGTCGCGTTGGCCGAGGGCCAGATTCGCGGCGACGTCGTCAACCAAATCGAAAACCTGCGCGACGGCGTCTCGGGCGTGTCGCTCGACGAGGAAGCGGCGTCGCTGATGCGCTTCCAGCGGGCCTACGAGGCCAACGCGCGGTTCTTCAGCACGGTCAACGATACGTTGGACATCCTGCTGAACCTCGGACGCTAGGCGGAGCCTTCATGCGCGTCACTTTCGGATCGATCTTTCGCAACGGCCTGATCGACATCAACCGGACCGCCGAGCAGGTGGCGCAGCGGCAGCGCGAGATGTCGTCCGGGCGGCGGATCCACGCCCCGAGCGACAACCCGTCGGCGATGGCGACGGCGATGGCCGAGCGCACCGAGATGGCGGTGATCGACCAGTTCACGCAGACGACCGACTCGGTCGACTCGCGGCTGAGCGTCGCCGACAGCGTCTACACCGACGTCATCAACCGCCTGACCAACGCCCAGACGCGCGCCGCCGGCGGCCGCAGCACGATCCTGACGCAGACGCAGCGCGACGCGCTGGCCGGCGAGATTCGCGGCGCCGCGAGCGCCATCCTGACCGCGGTGAACACCAGCTACCGCGGCATGTACCTGTTCTCGGGCGGGCAGTCGCTGACCCCGCCGTACACCCCCGGTCCGCCGATCTCCGGCTACCAGGGCGACTCGAGCGTGCAGTCGGTCGACGTCGCCCGCAACCGCTCGGTGCAGGTGACCTTCGACGGCCAGGCCATCCTCCAGGGCGCGGCGCCGGCCGACGTGTTCCAGACGCTCGAGGCGCTGGCCACCGCCGTCCAGACCGGCAACATGGCCGGCATCGATCAGGGCCTCGCCGACGTCGGCGCGGCCTTCGATCGGGTGACCAACGCGCAGACCCAGATCGGCATCGAGATGGCGCGGCTGCCGGAGGATCGCGCCCGACTGGTGACCCAGAAGCAGGCCGCCGACGCGCGGCGCTCCTCGGTCGAAGATGCCAACCTGGCCGAATCGATCGCCGCCGCGACCCAGGCCGACGCCGCGCATCGCGCCGCGCTCGGCTCGCTGGCCACGCTCGGCCGGCAGTCGCTGATGGACTACCTCAAATGACCGCTGCCCAGGGAGAAGGCGCAGCCCCGGACGTGCTGCGGCTCTTCACGCATTTCGGCGCCTTCAATCTCAAGACCGAGGACGTCATCGCCTTTCCGAGCGGGCTGCCCGGGTTCGAGGCCGACCGCCGCTTCGTGCTGCTGTCGGCGGCGAGCTACGAGCCGGTGCAGTGCCTGCAGTCGATCGACGCGGCGTCGCCGTCGTTCCTGGTCGTCGATCCGCGGCGCGTGCTGCCGGACTATCGCGCCCGTCTCAATCAGAGCGACCTCACCCGCCTCGGCGCCACCGACGAGACGACGCTGGTGTGGCTGGCCATCGTCACGGTGAGCGACGACGGCCTGTTCGCCAACCTCAGGGCCCCGGTCGTCGTGAACCCGGCACGCATGCTCGGCTTCCAGCTGGTGCCCTCCGACAGCGTCTACCCGCTGCGGCAGCCCCTGTTCGCGGAATAGGGGGCGCCGTGCTGGTCTTCACGCGCAAGCGCAACGACGCGATCATCATCGGAGACGGGATCGAGATCCGCGTCCTCCGCATCGGCCGGGACAGCATCCGCCTCGGCGTCAAGGCGCCGCCGAGCGTGCCGGTGCACCGGCTCGAGATCTACGAGCAGATCGTCGAGGTGAATCGCGCCGCCGCCTCGCGTCGCGATCTGCCGGCGGCCGTCGCCGCCCGCCTCGGCAAGAAGTCAGAACCGACGAAATGACAGCACGCGGCTCGGAAGACTGGCGCCTGGCTTCGGCCGAGGTCGTCGGCGGTCTGCTCGAAGCGGAGCGCCAGCGATGGATCTCCACCCTGCACTGGGACGCCCAGCCGGCCTTCGACCTGCTGGAACGGTCGCGGCAGGCAGGCCAGGCCGCGGGCCTGGTGGCCTACGACGCGGACGGCCGGCCGACCGGCTTCACGCACTACTTCCTGCACAACCGCCGGCTGCAGATCGGCGGCCTCGTGGCCGAGTCGGGCGAGGTCACGCGGCAGCTGCTGGACGACGTCCTGCGGACGCCGGAAGCCGATCTCGCCGGTGAGGTGCTGTGCTTCGCCTTTCCGGCATCGACGGCGCTGGAAGGCGCACTGACGCGCCGCCGCTTCGACGTCAGGCGCTACAGCTACCTGCAGCGCGCCCTGGCCCCGGTCACCGCGGCGGCGCCGTCGACCGCACCGGCCGCGATCGCCTCGCACCTGCGCCCGTGGACGGAAGACGACGCGGTCGACACGGTGCGCCTGTTCGCGCGCTCCTACGCCGGCTCGGAAGCCGCCAAGGCGTTCGCGCCGCGCGGCACGCTGGAAGAGTGGGCCCAGTACGTCGCCCAGGTGATCAAGACGCCCGGCTGCGGCCGCTTCCTGCCGGCGGCCAGCGTCTCGGTGCAGCACCCGGCCGACGACCGCCTGCGCGGCCTGGTCCTGACGACCACGCTGCAGCGCGACACCGCGCACATCGCGCAGCTCGCCGTCGACCCGTCCTACCGCCGCCGCGGCCTGGCGCGGGCCCTGGTCGAGGACGCCAGCCGTCGCGCCGGCGCCGCCGGCTGCTGGCGCGTCACGCTGCTCGTGGCCGACGACAACACCGCGGCCCGCGATCTCTACCGGTCGCTGGGCTTCGAGCCGGTGGCGCATTTCCTCCACGCCACGCGACAGGCGCCGAACCGGCTGCGCGGTCAACGGACGCGCGCGTTGGCGCTCGCGTAGACGCGCTAGCCGCGCGCTCCGCGCGCGAAGTCCAAGGACCAAGGCCCAAGGCACCAAGCAACCAACGCTGCAAGGACCTCGTATCCGGCAGCCGCTCGGCACTTGGTGCCTTGGTCCCTTGGCGTCCTTGGTCCCTTGGTCCCTAGTCCCGGCGGCCTAGCCGGCGGCGTAGTACGCCGGCCAGCAGGGAGTCGATCACGCGGGTCGTGCGCGCGGCGCTCTCTCCGGTGCTCGGACACGACTGTGTGCGGCTGAGCAATTCGTCGACGATCGTCTGGATCAGCGGCTGCTGGACGTGGGTGGGGAAGGGCAGCTCGATCGACTCGACGCCCGCGTCCGTCTCGAGGATCACCGGCGCGTCGCTGAACGTCGCGTAGAGGATCCGGCCGCGCGTCCCGACCAGCTCGGTCCGATCGACGTCACCCGACGCGCTGAAGCTCCACAGCCCGGTGCCGCGCACGCCCGACGCCCAGGCGAAGGTGCGCCGCCACGAGGTCCTCGGCGTGGTAGAGGCCGGCCTGGTTGGCCGCCGTGCCCGACACGTCGGCGATCGGCCCGAGGAAATAGTCGAGCAGATCGAGCTGGTGCGAGGCCAGGTCGACGAACAGGCCACCGCCCGAGATCGCCGGATCGATGCGCCAGGGCAGCGCGCCCGCCGGCGGCACGAAGCTGCGATACACCGAGATGTTGGCGACGCGGACGGTGCCGATCGCGCCGGCGTCGATCAGCGCCTTGATGCGGGCGAAGCGCGGCATGGCGCGGCGATAGTAGGCGGTGAACAGCGGCACGCCGGCCGTGGCGCAGATGTCGATCATGGTGCGGCACTCGCCGTAGTCGAGCGCCATCGGCTTCTCGACGTAGACCGGCTTGCCGGCCCGGGCGGCGAGCACGGCGTACTCGCAGTGCGTCGACGGCGGCGTCGCGACGTAGACCGCGTCGACCTCCGGATCCCGCACCAGCGCCTCGGCGTCGCTGTACCAGCGGGGCACGCCGTGGCGCCGCGCGTAGTCTTCGGCCTTGGCCGCGTCCCGCCGCATCACCGCGACCAGCGCCGAGCCGCGCGCCTTCTGGAAGGCCGGCCCGCTCTTCACTTCCGTCACGTCGCCGCACCCGACAATGCCCCAGCGAACCGTCGTCATCGTGGTGCAGCATATCGCGGCGCGGCGTCGCCGCCCGGCCGCCAGCCGTGGGCGGATACCCTCAGCCCGCGTGCGGCGGCGCCGGCGCGCCGTGGCTGGACAGCCGCAGCACGCCGTACTTCATCAGCCACATCACGGCGAACCAGCCGCGCGCCTCGATCGGCGCGAGGCCGACCACGTCGCGGACGCGGGCCGGGGCGGCGCAGCGATCGCGGATCGCCTCGAGGAGGGCCCGATCCAGCAGCACGGCGACGTCCGAGTAGGGCGGATCGATCGCGACGCCGGGCACGGCGGCGACGGAGTCGTCGGGCGACAAGAAGCCGGTGGGGTAGGCACGGAACATCGACGAGGGGGAGAGTGCGGCCGGATCGGCCGCCGGGCGCGCGGCCATCGGCGTGACGGGCGCAGGCGTGCGCCAGTCGTCGAGGGTCGCCGCGGCCGCCGCGAGCTCGTCCCAGAGCGCCTCGTACTGCCGGACGACGGCGCTGGCGCGGAACCGCTCGCGCACCTTGGCGCGGCCCGCCGCCCCCATCGCCAGGCGTCGCGGTTCGTCGGCGATCAACGCCCGCAGGTGGTCGGCGAGCTGCGCGGTGTCGATGGCCACGCTCTGCGCCTGAATCAGCTGGGCGACATTGGGATCCATCACGTCGCCCAGCCCGGCGAGCGGATCGGCCTCGCACCAGAGGGTGTCGACCAGCAGGCCGTCGACGCCGTGGTCGACGAGATCCTTGTAGCCGTCGAAGCGCGATGCGACCACCGGCGTGCCGTGCCCCATCGCTTCGAGGAGGCTGAGGCCGAACGTCTCCTGGGTGTTGTCGACCATCGAGACGACGATGTCGGCCGCCGCCAGGAGGTCGGGCTTGACGCGAGCCAGGAAGTTGGCGTGCACGCGCGTGTGGGCGCGGACGCCGTAGGCGTCGATGAGCGACTGCAGCAGCCGCACGTCGCTGTCGGAGGCGCCGCCGGCGATGACGAGCACCACCGGCCGTGCGGCTTCCGGGATGACGCGCCGGGCGAACACCTTCAGGAGCGGCGCCAGGTCCATCTTCTGCGCCGGCGTGATGCGGCCCAGGACGAGCAAAGCCACCGCGTCGGGCGGGATCTGCAGCCGGCGGCGTCCGGCCTCGCGATCGCCGGCGGCGTCGAGCACGTCGTCGTCGATGCCGAGGCCGAGCGGCACGAGACGCCCGGCGAAGCGGCGGCCGGCGATGTCGGCACCGGCGTCGAGGAGCCGGCCGAAGGCGTCCAGGCCGTCGCGGCTCAGGCAGGCGATGGCGTCAGCCGGCGTCAGCCCGGCGTGGGCGAGGCGCACCGCGTAGTCGAGCATCTCGCGCCCGTGGATCGAGAAGATCATGCCGGTGATCGGCCACGGCCGCGGCGCGTGCGCCGCCCGCAGCCGGTGCAGCCCCGGGAGGAACGCGCCCCAGCCGCCGGCATGGAAGACGTGGAACGCGTCGGTCGCGATCCGGGCCGGCAGATCGACCAGCGGGATCGGCGTCACGCGGGCGCGGGTCGCGGCGTCGAGGCCCCAGCCGTCGACGACCTCGAGGAAGCTGCGCTGGTTCTCGATGGACGGGTTGGCGAGGACGTATTCGTCGAACGAGCCGTAGCGGACCAGCGCCTTGATGAAGTCGTGGTTGGCGACGAGGCGGCCGATGCGGCGCTCGGCGGATCCTTGTTCGACGAAGGGGGAGATCGACCCGAAGCGCTTCACGCGGCGTATTGTGCCCCGTTTTGCCGGCGCGGCGCGCCTGGTGCGGGGCCGCCGTCGCCGCTGCTAGCCGCGCTGATCGAAGAGGCCGGCGCTGGCGAGGGTCGGCTCGACGACGCGCCGATAGGCGGCGAGCGTCGCGTTGCCCGTGTCGAGGTCGTGCGACTCGCGGCGGCGCGATTCGAGCGACGTCTCGAGATCGGTCAGGAGCTTGCGATCGGCGGCCAGCAGCCGGTAGATCAGCGTCTGCGCCTCCTGGCGGCGGATCTCGGCGGTGGGGTAGCCCGGCGTGCGCAGGGCGCGCTCGAGGTCGGTCTGGAGACGGTCGCGGAGGGGCGCGATGCGCGCTTCGACGGCGGCGAGCTCGTGCATCAGCGCCGCCCGCCGCGTGGCCAGCGCGCCGAGCGGCAGCAGCTCGTCGCGGGCCCACACGGCGCGCTGTTCGGCGCCGAGCGCTTCGAGCTGCTGGAGGAGGCCGATCTCGGCGTCGAGGCCGGCAGTGTAGGCGAGGACGGCCTCGTCGAACGTCATCGGGCTCCTGCGGATCAAGCCGCGGGCGCGGTCGCGACCTGCGACCACGCGTCGCGGAGCGGCGTCAGCAGGCGCATCACCTCGCGGATCGGGCCGCTCGACCGCTGGATGTTGGCGTCCACCAGGCGGTCGTTCATGTGCGCGTAGAGCGCGTCGAGCTGGCGGGCGACGTCGCCGCCGTCCTTCACGTTCAGGGTGTTCTGCAGTTCGGCGAGGATGGCGAAGGCGCGGCTCATCGCCACCGCCTTGGTCGTCATGTCGCCGGCGTCCATCGCCGTCGCGGCCTGGTCGCAGAAGCGCAGCGCGCCGTCGTAGAGCATGACCACGAGCTCGAGCGGCGAGCGCGATTGCACGTGGGTCTGGTAGTAGGCTTCGGCGCCGCGGGCCATCGTCGGAATCATGGAAATCTCGAACGCGAACTCGGACTCTGCTCGTTACGCCGCCGCCATGGAACTGAGCTGGCCCATCGAGCTGTTCAACTGCTTGATGGCCAAATCGGCAGCAGTGAACTCGCGCTGCAATGCCTCGCGCCGGGCCGCCAGCCGCAGCTCCATGTCGGCCAGGCGGGCGCTGATGCGCGTCGTCTGGTCGTTCAGGCGGGTCTGCGCCGTCGGCAGGAACCCGCCGGCGGAGGTGTAGCTGGCAATCGTGCTCGCCAGGTCGCTGAAGGCGCCGGTCACAGCCCCTGCGCCGCGGAAGAGGTTCTGCACGCCGACCGTGTCGCGATCGAGCGCCGAGTCGAACGCCGCCTCGTTGAACTGGAGCTGGCCGGTCCGCGTGAACTCGAGGCCGACCTGCGAGATCGCGGTGAAGACGCCGGGCACGGTGCGCTCGGTGTTCAGGACGCGGGCCAGCTGCGAGCGCAGGTCGCGGACGAGCGGATCGCGCCCGATGCTGGCCGGGTTCTTCTCCTTGGCCGCCAGCTGCTGGTCGTCGATGAACTTGACCACGTCGTTGTAGGCGCCGGCGAGCTTGTTGATCAGCTCCTTGACCGAGTTGCGGTCGCCGGTGATGGTGATGACGATCGGGTTGGTCGGCTCCGCCGTCTTGACCAGCTCGAGGGTGCTCTGCGGCACGACCCCCTCGACGGTGTTGCGTCGGGGTGGAGAAGGCGATGCCGTTGACGGTGCCTTCGGCGTTGGAGGCCTCCTGGGCGTTGGTCGCGGCGAACGCGACGCCGGCGCCGCCGGACAGGCCGTTGGTGATGGCGAAGCCATTGGCTGCGCCGGTCTGCTGGCCGGTCAGGGCCAGCTGGAAGCTGCTGCCGTTCTGGACCACCGACGCGCTCACCCCGATGTCCGGGGTGCTGTTGATGGCATCGGCGAGACCGTCGAGCGTCACGCCACCCGTCAAGGTGACGGCGACGCCGCCGATGGTCAGCGTGCCGGCGCTGGCGACGATGGTCGCATCGCGGTCGGTATGCGTGCTCGACGTGCCGGTGACCTGGGCTCTGGCCAGGCTGGAGACGGCGATCGAGTAGCTGCCGCGGGGCGTGGTGCCGCCGACCTGCACCTTGGCGGCGGTCGGATCGGAGACGGTGGCGCTGCGGCCGTCGAAGGCGTTGGGCGCGTTGAGCGAGGCGACGGCGCTCTCGAGGCCGGCCAGCTTCGAGGCGAAGGTCGTGAAGAACGTCTTCTGGTTGTTGAGCGCGGTCTGCTGCGTCTCCAGCCGGGTGACCGGAATCCGCTCCTGCGCCATCAGGGCGTTCAGGACCGAGCTGAAATCGATGTTGTTGAAACCACTCAGCGTGATTGGCGAGCTCATGACGCGGCTCCTTTTCGACCGGCCGGGTAGACGTCGGCCTGGGTCCCTCGCCCGAGTAATCGGACGCCGGAGGGGAGACTTGAATACGCGTCGCCCCGCTGGGGAAAGCGGGGGCGGGCGAGCCGGCGGGCGAGCCTGACGACGAGCGAGGCGAGGACGGACGAAAGTGCCGGGACGGCCCTCAGGAGGCGGCCGTCCCGGCGAGTCGAACCCGAATTTACCGCAGGAGCGACAGAACCGCCGACGTCGACTGGTTGGCCTGCGACAGGGCCGCGATGCCGGCCTGGTTCAGGATGTTGAACCGGGTCAGGTTGGCCGACTCTTCCGCGATGTTCGCATCACGGATGCGGCTCTCGGCAGCGCGCGTGTTGACAATCTGCGACTGCGCCAGGTTGATGGCGTACGCCAGGCGGTTCTCGAGCTGACCGACCTGACCCTGCACCGCGCCCAGCGTGGTGATGGCCGCCGAAACCGTCGTCACCGCCGTCGCCGCCAGTGCCTGGCTGCTGATGTTGGTGGCGTTGATGGCGAGCGCCGTCGCGTCAGCCGCGCCGACGTTGCCGGCCACGACGCCGCTGGCGCCGTTGTTGCTGACGAACACCGAGAAGCCCGCCGCGGTCGTCAGACCGGCGACCGTCGCCTCACGCGTGATTTCCGAGATGACGTCCGTGAACTCGGCGTTCAGCGTGGTGCGCGAGGCCGTCGACGTCTGGCCCGAGGCCGCCTGCGTGGCGAGCGTCGAGAGACGATCGAGCAGCTTCGAGATGTTGTCCAGCGCGCCGTCCTTGATCTGCAGGTTGGACAGACCGTCGTTGGCGTTGCGGACGCCCTGGTTCAGGACGGCCACTTCCGAGCGGAACGAGTTGGCCACGGCCAGACCGGCCGCGTCGTCGCCCGACTTGTTGATGCGGAAGCCGCTCGAGACGCGCGTCAGCGCCTGGTTCAGGCCGATGTTGGTCGAGTACAGGTTCGACTGCGCGTTGACCGAAGCGAGGTTGGTGATAACTGAGAATGAAGCCATGGTCGTAATCCTCCGTGAAGTGATTGCCCGGCGTCCTTGCCAGGCGCCCCGCGCATCCTTGCGCAGTGGCCTTTTCGTCTGTTGGCGGGGCGGCTATCCGCACACCCCAGTCGAGGGAGGTAATCGACGGAGGCGGCCCGAGCTTTAGTCGACCGTTCGGACCGGGACAGGCTGGGCACTGGGGTGCAATTCCGGCGTCGGACCGGCCACTCGTGTCGGCACGACGACACCTCGCGCGCGACCGCGGCAGCGAGACGTCCAATGATTCCGGCCCTTGTTGCGGTATCCGCCGCGGGTTCTCCGGCCGGCAGGGATTTCGCACCATGTCCGTCGAATCGGGCGGGACGCCGCCCGGTGTGAGCAACTGGAGCATCCCAACGTGGCTACCGTCCTGCTGAATGGCACCGCCTTCGTCCCCGCGACCCCCGTCCCGAACTGGGGCCCACTCCTCGACGCCGTCGATCATCACGTCGCCCCGACCGGCGAGATCGTCGCGGCGGTGCGGTTCGACGGCGTCGACGAACCGGGCTTCCGCGACGACGGCGGTCCTCGGCCTGATCCTCGGCAGCGAGGTGATCGTCGAGATCGAGACGCTGCCGCCGAACGACCTGCTCGGCAACGTCCTCGACGAAGCGAGCCGCTCGCTGCCGGCCATCGCCGCGTCGGCCTGCGAGCTGGCCGGCGTGCTGCGCGGCGCCGCAGGTCGAGTCCGCGGCGCGCGGCATCGGCCAGCTCGCCGAGACCATCGGCAACCTCGTTCAGCTCGTCGTCGCTGCCGCCAACGCCCGCGGCCTGGCGCTCGACACGCTCGAGACCAGCGACGGACCGGCGATGCCGATCCTGCGCGCGCTCGACGCCCAGCTGACGCCGCTGCTCGAAGGGCAGCAGGCCGGCGACTGGATCACGGTCGCCGACGTGCTCGAATACGACATCGCCCCGCTCATGCCGCGCTTCGACGCGGTCATCGACAGCCTGCGCTGAGGCGACGAGCCCCGGCGGGAAGGGCGCCGGCGCAAGTGGCGCTGCGTCGAACTCCCGTGCCGGTCGTGGACGGCCGCGCTCGCGTTCACTCGCCCGACGTGCCGTCGAATGGCCGACGCCAGCTGGTGTGGTGCCGCTGACCGACGTTGACCGCGGTTGCACCTCATTGTCTGTAACTCGTTGGCCCGACACCCAGCCTGCGGTCCGGGCATCGGTCTTGCTGTAGACATCCTCGGCCGGGCGTGCTCGGGGCGGGTTGGACGCGCTTTCGCGCGAAACACCGCCAGGCGAGGACGCCGCGACGACCACGCTGTCGACCGGCCGGACGGCACGGACAACTTGGGGATGAAGGCAATGGCACAGGCACTGGTTCTCGTCACGACTGGCTCCGAGGCACCCGCCACGACGGCGCGCGCGCCGCGCGCTGGCGCCGCTGGCGCCGCTGACGCCGCGCGGGCGCAGCTTCACGTGCTGCCCCGAGACCGACCAGATCGCCGTGATCGACGCCGCCGGCCGTGTCTGCGAAGCGTTCGGCGAGGCGGGGAGCCGGTCCCGGACAGTTCGACCAGCCGTCGCACGTGATCGTGGTGTCGCCCCGCTTCGAAGGCGAGGATGCCCACGTCGAAGGGATCGCGCTCGTCGCGGTCGCCGACCGCGGCAACAATCGCGTACAGCTCTTCGAGCCCGAGGGACAGCTGGTGGCCATCATCGGCGCGCCGGCCGGACACGACCGAAGCGGCCACCGAGTGGCGTGACGCGCGCGGCGGCTGGCCGTTCTTCCGGGTCGGCGGCGACCCGCGCCTCGAGGCGCCGGTGCGCCTCGAATGGGCCGACCCGCTGCTCGTCGTCGTCGGCGCCGACGGCAGCCGGACGCCGATCGATCTCGCGGCGGCGCTCCTGCCGTCGTTCGATGCGTGGCTGGCCACGGCGTCGCGTCCGATGCTGGCGGCGGCGCATCATCACTTCCGTCACAAGGTCCGGAGCGATATGCTTGCGGCGCCGCTGGCCGCGATCGAGACCGCGCTCGGAACCGCCAGCCTCGAGGCCGGCGACGCCGATGCGGCGGCGCGGCTGTGGAGCCTGAGCTGGCCCGGTGCGCTCGACCGCACCGCGCGGCAGCTGCACGCCGGCGTCCGCGATCGCGCGGCGATGGCGGCGGCGTTCAGGCTCGGCGGGATTGCGCGGGTGGGCGCCGTGCGTGCGGCCATCCGACAGAGCCTCGGCGCCTTCGCGCTGCCGGTGCTCGCGGACGGCGATCGCGGAGGTCCCGTCCCGCGCCGTCTTTTTGGGGAGGCGTGTTGAGACCAGCCACGGATCTCGTCGTCTCGTTCGCGCCGCCGGACATCGGCGAGGCCGAGATGCGAGCCGTGCTCGACGTCCTGCAATCGGGCTGGTTGACGACGGGCCCGCAGGTCAAGGCCTTCGAGGCCGCCGTGGCGGCCTACACCGGCGCCCAGCACGCGGTCGCCGTCAACTCCGGCACCGCGGCCCTGCACCTCTCGCTCCTCGCCGCCGGCGTCGAACCGGGCCGCGAGGTCATCACCACCCCCTACACCTTCTGCGCGACGGTCAACGCGATCATCCACGCCGGCGGCACGCCGGTCCTGGCCGACATCGACCTCGCGACCCTGAACATCGATCCGGCCGCCGTCGAGGCCGTCGTCACGCCGCGGACCGCGGCGCTGCTGCCGGTGCACTTCGCCGGCCGGCCGGCGTCGCTGACGCGTCTCGGCGGCATCGCCGCCCGGCACGGACTGGTCGTCGTCGACGACGCCGCGCACGCGTTCGGCGCGGCGGCCGGCCCGCGGCGCATCGGCGCCGCCACCGATCTCACCGCCTTCAGCTTCCACGCCGTGAAGAACATCACGACGGGCGAGGGCGGCATGATCACGACCGATCGCGCCGACTGGGCGGAACGCATCCGGGTCCTGGCGCTGCACGGCATGAGCCGCGACGCGTGGGCGCGCTACGCCGGCCGCGGCGCGGCGCAGTACGAGGTCGTCGAGGCGGGCTTCAAGTACAACATGATGGACCTGCAGGCGGCCATCGGCCTGCAGCAGCTCGCCCGGGTCGACGCCATGCAGGCGCATCGCCGCGCGCTGTGGCAGCGCTACGACCAGGGCCTGGCCGATCTGCCGCTGACGCGCCCGGCGCCGGTCGCGCGTCACGACGTCGGCGAACCCGAGCCGACGCACGCGCATCACCTCTACACCGTGCTGGTCGAGCACGGCCTCTGCGGCTGGACGCGCGACGACCTCGCCACGGCCCTGCGCGATCGCGGCATCGCGACCAGCGTCCACTTCCGGGCCATTCATCTGCATCGCTACTACGCGGAGCGCTTCGGCTATCGCCGCGGCATGTTCCCGAACGCGGAGTTCGTCTCGGACCGTACGCTGTCGCTGCCGCTCTCGGCGGGCACCGACGAGGCCGACGTCGACCGCGTCATCACCGTCCTGCGTGAACTGGTGGCCTGACCGGTGACCGCGCGCGGGAGACCTCGGGGTGGGTCGACGCGCCAGCGGGCGCGGGACGCCGACCCTCCGACCCAGGTCGCCTTTCGCGTCGCCGCCAGTGCCCGGATCGGCTTTGGTCATCTGGTGCGCGCGACCCGGCTCGCGCAGGCGCTCGGCGTGCCGCCGCGCGTCTCGATTCGAGGCCCGGCGGCTGCGCGTGAGACCGGCGCGGCGGCTCGGTGCGACGATCCTCGAGGGCTCGGCGCGGACGCTGGTCCAGGCCGGGCTCGGTCTCCTGGTGATCGACGATCCATCGGGCCGGGCGGCGCTGCCGTGGCTGCGCGCGGCGCGGCGCGCGGGCATCCCGGTGGCCTCGATCCACGACGTGGGAGTGGCCCCGCTCGCCACCGATCTGGCCGTCGACGGCAGCCTCGGGGCGCGCCGTGTCGGCGGGCTCGGCATCGCTGCCGGCGCCTGCCGCCTCGGACCGGCCTACGCCGTGCTCTCGCCCGATCTGCCGTCGCGTCGCACCAGCCGCGCGCCGGCGGTGCGCCGACAGGCTACGCTGGTCGTCGGGTTGGGCGGAGGACGCCAGGCGGCGGCCGGTGTGAGCATCGTCCGGCATCTCGCGGAGCGCGCTTCGTGCGCATCCTGGGCTGGGTCGGGTACGCGTCTTGCTCAGTCTGGGGCTGGATTCGCCGGCGAAAGGTGGGCAGCCGGACGCTGCCCGCCGGAACCGTCCTGCTGCGCGCCACGCGCGGTTTCGGGCCGCCCTGGAGCAGGCCACCGTCGCGGTCGTCGGCGGCGGGACGACGCTCTACGAGGCGTGTGCGCTCGGGACGCCGGTGGTCGCGGTGCCGGTGGTGCCGGGGCAGGCGACGACCGTCCGCCGTTTCGTGCGGGCCGGGCTGGCCGCCGCCGCCCGGCCACGGCCCGGGGCCGCCGTCGGCTCCGACCGCTGGGGCCAGGCGATCGCGGCCGCGGCGCTCGACCTGCTGGCGGATGCGGATCGCCGGGCCACGCTGAGCGCCCGCGGGCCGCGGGCTGATCGACGGGCGTGGCGCGCAGCGGGTGGCGCAGGCGATCGCCGGGCTCGTGCGCACGGCCTGCACGGAGACGGCGAGGACGACGGCGGACGGCGAGGACGACGCAGTGACGGAGAGCAGGACGACGGCGATGCAGATCGGGGCGCGCTCCATCGGGGGCGGGGCGCCGCTGTTCGTGATCGCCGAGATCGGCCTCAACCACGACGGCGATGCGGCGCGCGCGCTGGCGCTCGTCGACGCCGCGGCGCGGGCCGGCGCCTCGGCGGTGAAGCTGCAGTCGCTGCGCGCCGAGACGCTCGTCGCGCCCGAACGCGTCAGCGCCGGCGCGACCCTGGCGCACGTCGACGGCGCCGTCGCTGCGCGACGTCTTCGCGCGCTACGAGCTCGACGAGGCCGCGCACCGCGACGTGGCGGCGCGGGCGCGCCGGCACGGCCTGGCCTGGCTCTCGAGCCCGTTCGACGAAGCGGCCGTCGACATGCTCGTGCGCCTCGGCTGCGACGCGCTGAAGATCGCCAGCGGCGACATCACCCATCACCGGCTGATCGCGCGGGCGGCGGCCACGGGCAAGCCGCTGGTCATCTCGACCGGCCTCTCGACCCTCGACGAAGTCGCGGCCGCGGTCGCCTGCGCCCGCGAAGGCGGGGCGCGACAGCCTGGCGCTGCTGCACTGCGTGTCGGCGTATCCGACGCCCGACGATCAGCAGAACCTCGCCGCCATCCGCACGCTGGCCGCGGTCTTCGGCGTGCCGGTCGGCCTGTCCGATCACACGGCCGAGGCCGCCGGCGTCGCCGCCGCCGTCGCCCTGGGCGCCAGCCTCTACGAACGGCACATCAAGGCGTCGGACACCGATCCGGTGATCGACGCGGCGGTGTCGTCGTCGCCGGAGGCGCTGGCGCGGCTCGTGGCCCTGGCCGGGGAGGCGCAGGCCCGACTCGGGTCGGGGCTGCGCGAGCCGCAGGCGGCCGAACAGGCCAACCGGCAGGGGAGCCGCCGCGCCCTGTACGCGACCCGCGATCTGCCCGCCGGCACCGTCGATCGCCGAGGCCGACGTCATCGCACTGCGGCCGGAACAGGGCCTGCCGGCGAGCCGGTGGCGCGACCTGCTCGGCACGCGCACCACCCGCGCCATCGCCGCCTTCGACGCGTTTCGCGCCGAGGATCTCGACGCGGCGGCTGGCGCCGACCGCGTGGGGCCGCGCACCTGATGCGACTGAACGTCCTCATCACCGCGGCCTCGCGCCGGGTCGGCCTGGTCCGCGGGTTCCAGCAGGCGCTGCACCGCCCGGGCGTGTCGGGCGAGGTCGTGGTGTGCGACGTCAACCCGGCCTCGCCGGCGGTGCACCTCGCCGACCGCGCCTTCGAGGTCCCGCTACTCGGACGATCCGAGCTACTTCGACGCCGTCCACGCCATCTGCCTGCGCCAGCAGATCGGGCTGGTCGTGCCGACCATCGACGACGAGATTCCGCGCTTTGCGGCGGTCGCGCGATCGCTTCGACGCGATCGGCGCGCAGGTCGCCGCGTCGCCGCTCGACACGGCCATCGCGACGCACCGACAAGTGGGAGACCTGCCGGCGGCTGGCGCGCGGCCGGCGTGGCGGCGGCGACGACCTGGCTGCCGCACGAACTGCCCGCCTCGCCGACCTTCCCGCTGTTCGTGAAGCCGCGATCCGGGCGGGGCAGCGTGCAGGCGTTCGCCGCCCGCGATGCGGTCGAGCTGGCGTTCTTCCTGCGCTACGTCTCGGCGCCGGTCGTCCAGGAGTATCTCGACGGTCCGGAGTTCACGCTCGACCTGCTCTGCGACTTCGAGGGACGGCCGCTGTCGGTCGTGCCGCGCGAGCGGGTGGTCATCCGCGCCGGGGTCATCGACCGCGGCCGGACGGTCCAGGATCCACAGCTCATCGGGCTGGCGCTGGCATGCGCGGAAGTGTTCAGGTTTGCCGGTCCGGTGAACATCCAGTGTCGGATCGTCGACGGTTCGCCCAAGGTCTTCGAGATCAACCCGCGCTTCTCCGGCGGGATCCCGCTGACCATCGCCGCCGGCGCCGATTTCCCGGCAAAGCTCGTGGATCTGGCCCTGGGACGGCCGGTGGCGCCGGCGATCGGCGGACTTCCGGGGCGACCTCTGGATGTCGAGTTTCGAGGCGTCGCTGTTCCTCGAAGCCAGCCAGCTGACCCTGGAACGTTGTGTGCATGATCGAGGCGGGCAAGGGGAAGCCACGATGATCAGCCCGTCCAGAGCAGCCCGCCCGTCCGCCGTCGCCCGTCACGACGCCCTGGTCATCCTCCAGGCCCGCATGGGATCGAGCCGCCTGCCCGGCAAGGTGCTGGCGCCGCTCGGCGACCGGTCGATCCTGGCCCACTGCATCGAGCGCCTCCAGGCCGCCCGGGTCGGCGAGGTGCTGGTCGCGACGACGACCCGCCCGGAAGACGAGGCGGTGGTCGCGGAAGCGCAGGCCGCCGGTGTCGACGTGGTGCGCGGCCCGGTCGACGACGTGCTGGCCCGCTTCGTCGGCGCCCTCGACGGCTGGACCGGCCCCTACGTGATTCGCGCCACCGCCGACAACCCGTTCGTCGACGTCGACGGTCCGGCCCGTCTCCTGCGCCTGCTCGACGCCGGCGCCGACTACGCCGTCGAAGAGGGGCTCCCGGTCGGCGCCGCGGTCGAGGCGATGCGCGTCGAAGTGCTGCGCGAGGCGGGCGAGCTCGCCGTCGACGCCGTACGACCGCGAGCACGTGACGCCGTACATCCGCCAGGCGGTCGATCGCTTCGCGGTGTGCATCGCGCCCGCCCCGTTCGAGGTCCGGCGGCCGTCGCTCCGCCTGACGGTCGACACCCGCGCCGACCTCCAGTTCGTGCGCAGCCTGGTCGACCAGGCCGGCGACGAGTCCGTGCTGTCGCTTGGCGCAGGTCATCGCGCTGGCCGATCGCTCCGCGGGCTGGGCCGGCGTCGCATGATTCGCGTGACCCGCCTGGACGGGTCGAGCATGGTCGTCAACGACGACCAGATCGCCTGGATCGACACCCACCCCGACACCGTGATCTCGATGATGAACGGCGAGAAGCTGCTGGTGCGTGAAACGCCCGACGAGCTCGTCGAGCGCGCCCGCCAGTTCCGGCGCACGCTCGCCACGCAGGGCCTCCTCCGCCTCGCCAACAGCCGGGAGGCGGGCGCATGAGCGGCGCCGATCGTCGCGGCGCCGATCGTCGCGGTCGCGTCGACATCGCCATCCTCATCGGCGCGGTCGTCGGCATCGGGCTCGTCCTCGGCGGCCATGGCCTCGAAGGCGGCAGCGTCAAGTCGCTGCTGCAGGGCGCCGCCGCCGTCATCGTCTTCGGCGGCACGCTCGGCGCCGTCCTGCTCAGTTTTCCGCTGCGCGACCTGAAGCACGCGGTCACCAGCCTGCGCCACCTGCTCATCGACGACGCGCCGCCGGCCGACGGCATGGTCGCGCTCATCGGCCGCTTCGCGGTACGGGCCCGCAAGGACGGGCTCCTGTCGCTCGAGGACGACGCCGAGAAGATGTCCGATCCGTTCCTGAAGCGGGCGCTGGCGCTGGCCATCGACGGCACCTCGTCGACGACGCTCGGGCGATGCTCGAGGACGAGATCAGCTCGCGCGAGGAGCTCGAGGAGGGGCCGGCGCGCGTGTTCGAAGCGGCCGGCGGCTACGCGCCGACGGTCGGCATCCTCGGCGCCGTGCTCGGCCTGATCCACGTCATGGAGAACCTCGCCGATCCCAGCAAGCTCGGGTCCGGGCATCGCGGTGGCGTTCGTCGCGACGGTCTACGGCGTCGGGTCGGCCAACCTGATCTTCCTGCCCATCGGCAGCCGCTTCCGCGCCCGGGCGCAGCGCAACGCGCGCCGGCGCGAGGCCGTGCTCGAAGGCGTGATGGCCATCCAGGAAGGCCTCAACCCGCGGCTGATCGACCTGAAGCTGCGCGGGCTGCTCGGCATCGACGGGCCGTCGCCGCGGGCCGGCGTCACCGGCCGGGCCGCCTAGGAGGCCGTGGGGATGGCCCGCCGCCGCAAGCGACCCGCGCCGCACGTGAACCACGAGCGCTGGCTCGTGTCCTACGCCGACTTCATCACGCTGCTCTTCGCGTTCTTCACGACGATGTACGCGATCTCGACCGTCGACGCCCAGAAGATGAGCAAGATGGTGGCGTCGATGCAGGTGGCGCTGAAGAGCGATCCGCAGCCGCTGCTGGCCGTGCCGGTGCCCTTGCCGCAGAACGGCGTGCCGCAGCCGATCGTGCCGCGCCTCGACAACCTCGTCGTGCTGCGCCAGCAGCTGGCGTCGCGGCTGCAGCGCCAGATCGAACAGGGCAACGTCGAGATCGGCGTCGACGCGCGCGGCCTCGTCGTCAGCATCCGCGAGGCCGGCAGCTTCCCGAGCGGCAGCGCCGAGCTCTCGGACGGCGTCCGCGCGCTGCTCGCCCAGGTGGCGGCGCCGCTCAGCGAGCTGCCGCACCCGGTGCGCATCGAAGGGCACACCGACGACACCCCGATCCGCAATTCCGCGGTTCCGGTCGAACTGGGAGCTGTCGACGGCCCGGGCGACGCAGGTGATCGAATACCTGCAGAACGATCTCGGCCTGTCGGCGTCGCGGCTGTCGGCGGCCGGCTACGGCGAATTCCATCCGCGCGTGCCGAACACCTCGCCGGCGGCGCGGTCGCGAGAACCGCCGCGTCGACCTCGTCATCCTCAACGCCGCGACCAGCACCGCCGAAGAACCGAGCCAGCGCCGCCGTGCCGCGCTGACGCGCGCCGGTGCCGCCGGCCTGATAGCATCTCGGCATGCGCATCGGGCTGGTGCAGATCAATCCGACGGTCGGGGACCTGAGCGGCAACGCCGCGCGGATTCGGGCGGCGGTGTCTGGTGCCGCGCCGGCCGACCTGTTCGTCACCTCGGAGATGGCGCTGACCGGCTACCCGGCGCGTGACCTGCTCCTCGAGCCCGCCTTCATCGCCCGCACGCGCACGGTCGCCGACGCCCTGGCCGCCGATCTCGCCGCGCACGCCCCCATCCTGATCGGCCTGCCGATCGAGAATCCCTCGCACGCCGGCCGCCCGCTGTCGAATGCCGCGGCCCTGCTGCGCGGCGGCGTCGTCGAGCGCGTCTTCCTGAAGAGCCTGCTGCCGACCTACGACGTCTTCGACGAGGATCGCTACTTCGAGCCCGGCTCCGGGCTCGAGGCGCTCGATGTCGCCGGCCGCCGCGCCGCCGTCAGCGTCTGCGAGGACGTCTGGAACGATCGCGACTTCTGGCAGCGCCCGCGCTATCTCGAGGATCCGATCGACGCGGTGAAGGGACTGGGCGCGACGGTGCTGCTCAACCTCTCGGCCTCGCCGTTCTCGGCCGGCAAGCAGGCGGTGCGCGAGGAGATGCTCGGCGTCCTGGCCCGCGAGCCACGGCGTCCACGTCGTCTACGTGAACCAGGTCGGCGGCAACGACGACCTGATCTTCGACGGACGCAGCGTCGTGCTCGGTCCGGACGGCCGCGTCGTGGCGCGGGCCCCGGCGTTCGCGGAGGCGGTGGTCGTCGTCGATCTCGACGCGCCGGCGGCCGACGCGCTGACGGCGGACGTCAGCGGCGACGAGGAGATCTTCCGCGCCCTCGTCCTCGGCACCGCCGACTACGCCCGCAAGTGCGGCTTCCGCGACGTCCTCCTCGGCCTGTCGGGCGGCATCGACTCGGCGCTGACGGCCGTCGTCGCGGCCGAAGCGGTCGGGCCGCGAGCACGTCCTCGGCGTGCTGATGCCGTCGCCGTTCTCGAGCCAGGGCAGCGTCGACGATGCGCTGGCGCTCGCCGACCGCCTCGGCATCCGCACCCTGACGCTGCCGATCGCGGGCGTGATGGGCGCCTTCGAGGCGACGCTGGCCGGCGCCTTCGCCGGCCGGCCGCCGGACGTCACCGAGGAGAACATCCAGGCCCGCGCCCGCGGCAACCTGCTGATGGCGCTCTCCAACAAGTTCGGCTCGCTGCTGCTGACGACCGGCAACAAGTCGGAGCTCGCGGTCGGCTACTGCACGCTCTACGGCGACATGTCGGGCGGGCTGGCGGTGATCGCCGATCTGCCGAAGACGCGCGTCTACCGCGTCTCCGAGTGGGTCAACCGCGAGCGCGAGATCATTCCGCGCGTCGACCCTCACCAAGGCGCCGTCCGCCGAGCTGCGCCCGAACCAGACCGACCAGGACTCGCTGCCGCCCTACGACGTGCTCGACGCGATCCTCGAGCGGCACATCGAGCGCTATCAGTCGCAGGCGGAGATCGTCGCCGCCGGCTTCGACGCGGCGACGGTGGCGCGGGTGCTGCGCCTGGTGCGGCACGGCGGAGTTCAAGCGGCGCCAGGCCGCGCCGGGCCTGCGCATCACCGAGCGGGCCTTCGGCACCGGCTGGCGCATGCCGGTGGCACGCGCCGACTGGCAGCGCTGATCGAGGCCGGCGCTCAGGCGCCGACGCGGCGCAGGTAGAGGCGCGTCGGCAGCTTGGCGAAGCCGACCTGCGAGACCAGCCGCAACCAGAGATCGTGATCGGGAGGCGACCCGGCGCGGAGCTGATAGCCGCCGGCCTGGCGGACGGCGTCGCGGCGGGCGATCGCCGACCCGTGCTCGAAGCACGGTCCGCTGCGCAGCCGCACCGCGATCGCGTCCGGCGTCCACGACGTGCTGTCGTCGGCGGCGGCCGTCGTGGCGTGCGGTGGCGCGGCGCCGGGCCGACGTCGCCGACGGCGCTGGCCAGCACGCCGATCTCGGGATGCGCGTGCAGGTAGGCGACCTGGCGGGCGAGCCGCTGCGGATGCGAGCGATCGTCGGCGCCGTGGATCACGACGAAGGCGCCGGTGGCCGCATCGAGTCCGGCGTTCAGCGCCTCGACGTACGGCCCCGCATGCGCCAGCACGCGGACGTTGGACATCGGCATGCGGCGCAGCGCCTCGCACCGGCCGGCCCGGGCGGCGTCGTGCACGATCAGGATCTCGACCTCGCCGTAGGTCTGCCCGGCGAGGCTGGCGACGGCGTCCTCGAGATGCGGGTGGTCGCCGAGCACGGGAATCACCACGCTGACGCGCGCGGTCTCGATCCGGCCCGGCCGGCGATCGAGCGAACCGCTCGCTGGTGCCGATGCGGTCGTCGCCGCGCCGGCCGGCGACACGCCGTGCGCGAGGGTGGTGAGCCGCGACTCGAAGCGATCGGCCTGTTCGATCAGCTCGTGCAGGGCGAGCACCAGCGGCCGCCACAGCCGCTGCGGCGCGGCCATCGACACGCCCGTGCGCCAGAGCCGCGGCAGGAAGGTGAGACCGAGCGCGCGCTGCAACGCCCAGCGAATGCTCGGGTCCGCTCCCCAGACGAGCAGCATCTCGATGGCGCGGCACAGGTCGCGGCTGCTGACGGTCTCGCCGGCGCGGGCCCGGCGCGCCAGGGTCAGGGCTTCGCGCGCGTGCGGCAGGAGCGGCGCGAGGAAGAGCAGGTCGCGTTCCGCCTCGGTCCGCAGCAACGCGGCGCCGCCCACGTCGTGCCACGTGAGGGTGGCGCTGGCCGGGCGCGTCGCTCGGGACGACGTTCGGCCAGGACACGGGCCACCAGCCGGCGCGGCCGGACTGCGGCCCGACCTCGAGGCAGTCGGCCGGCGCGTGCAGCGCGAGGGCGGACAGCAGCGCGTCGGTCCGTGCCCGCTCGTCCGCGTCCGTCGTGCCGTCGAGGCCGACCGTCACCAGCCGGGTGGCGCCGCCGCGCAGGGCGACGGCGACGGCGGTCGCCGCCCAGACGCCCCAGGACGGCAGATCGCGGGCGAGGCGGCGGAGGCCGGCGCTGCGCTCGAACGCCGCGATGGGAGCCGACGGTTCGATGAGCAGCGCCACGCGGGCGCCGAGCATCAGCGTGTCGGCGGCGGGCGCGTCCTCGCGGCCGCCCGGCTCGCGCTCGACGAGCACCAGATCCGGCGTCAGGCCGTGGCGCTGCAACGCCGCGGCGCCGGCGGCGTCCGAGAGGACGAGCACCCGCGGCCGCACCACGCGCAGATCCGCGGCGGCGGCGTCGAGGCCGGGGCCGCCGCCGGCGACGACGACCGGCGTGCCGGCGGGAAAGCGGGGCTGGCCGAAGGGCACGTCGGCACGAGCGAAGCGGCTGAACGCCGGATCGAGGCCGGCGCCGGTGAAGCGGCCGAAGTGGCGATCGTAGACCTCCCACAGCGCCCGGCCGGCGTCGCCGGACTCCGGTGGCAGCTCGCCCGGCGTCACGTAGCGGTCGTCGCCGATCGCGCGATAGAGATCGAAGGGGAAGCCGGTGGTCGTGGCGTGCGCGTTCATGCGGCGGCCGCCCGAGCCAGGCACGCCAGCCATTCGCGCAGCACCGCCGCGGCCCGCGGCGGGAGCGCGTCGAGCGCGGGCGCGCCGCCATCCGCCGGGACGAGGCCCGAGCGCGCGATGTCGAGCCGGACCAGGCGACTCCCGATCTCCGGTCGCGCCTCCGCGGCGTCGGTCGTCGCGTCGAGGATGGTGAGATCGGCCGCGGCGGCCAGGCTGTCGTCGGCGGCCCGCCCGAAGGTCGGTCCGCTCAGCTGCAGCAGGCCGCGGCCGCTGTAGACGAACGGCGTGGTCGACGAGCCGAGGATCAGCGGCGCGATGCGATGCGCCGAGGCGGCGTCGACGGCGTGGACGACATCGTAGGCGCGGGCATGGACGATCGCCGCGACGTCCAGGCCGGCGCCGGCGACGAAGAGACGCCGGGCGCGTCCGCGCAGCGCCTCGTCGGCCTCGCCGCCGCTGAACGCGAGCACGTCGTGGACGTCGTGATCGCCGGTCGGCGCGCAGCCGCGTCCCGAGCAACGCCGCCAGCGCCGCCGTGATCGGCGACGGACGCAGCGTGTCGATGACATGGAGGCAGCGCATCAGAGCCGAGTCGGCCGTAGCAAGATCCGTGCTGTTGGGATGGCTGGCCGGACGCGCGTCCCGCGTGTGTTTACTCGAGACGACGCAGACCGTGCCGGACGAGATCCCGACAAAAGAACATGGCGGACGGCACTGCTACACTCCGCCAGGATGGGCCGCACCCACCACATGACCGACGCGCCGCTGCGTGCCGCGATCATCGGCACGGGCCGCATCGGGTCGGCGCTCGAGCGCGACCCGCTGCGGACCAAACCACATACACACGCCGGGTGGTATGTGTCTCATCCGCACATTCTACTGTCGGGCGGGGCGGACACCAACGCCGATCGACTGCAGGCGTTCGGGGTCGACTGGAACATCCCGGCCGACCGCCTGTTCGCCGCCTATCCCGAGCTCCTGCGCGTCGTCGCCCCGGACCTCGTCTCGATCTGCGCCTACGCTCCGGACCGGGTGGCGATGGCCCGGGCGGCGCTGGCCGCCGGCGCTCGCGGCCTGTGGCTGGAGAAGGCCGTGGCGACGTCGGTCGCGTCGGCCCGGGCGCTGCGCGCCGCCGCCGCGGCGGCCGGGGCCAGCGTCGTCGTCAACCACCCGCGGTCGCAGGATCCGCAGTACCGGGCGGTCCGGCGCCTCATCGCCGACGGCACGCTCGGGCCGCTCGAAAGCATCCACGTGCGTCTTCAGCGGGCACCTGATCCACACGGGCACGCACGCCTGGGAGGTCCTCGAGAGCTGGTGCGGCCCATGGGCCGAGGTCCGTACCTGGCCCGACGCGATGCCCGGCGATGCGTCCGCAGGAGGCGTCGGGGTCGCGTCCGCACGGCGGCCCGGCGTCTGCCCGGACCGGCGTCGGACATCGGCGGTCGCGTCCACATCAGGTTCGCCAACGGGGTCGACGCCTTCGTGTCGGGCGGACGGAAGAGCTATTTCATCTTCCAGTTCGACCTGATTTTCGCGAAAGGGCGTGTCCTTCTGGGCAATGATGCGAACCAGGTCTTCGTCACGGGGCCGAGTCCGCGCTACAGCGGGTTCGTCGAACTGACGGAGGCGGCCTGGCGCCTCGAGGGGCCCGGTGGAGCGCCGCTGGTGACGGTCCTGGCCGACGCCGTGCGCCAGGGCGCCGCCGACCTGTCCTCGCTGGACGCCGCCATCGGGGCGCTCGCGCTCGGCATCGCCACCGTGCAGGCCGGCGCCACGCCCGGCGTCGCGGTCACTCCCGGCACCCTCGATCCGGCGCTCGTCGTCGACAGCGTCTGAGGGCGCGCGCCGCCCGACCGGCCGGGCAGCGACGAATGGCGTTGCAGCCGGACGCCATCGCGCCGATGTTTGATCGAGCTCCATGCGTCCTTTCGCTTCCCATCAGGTCCTCGTCGTCGAATCCGATCCCTGGCTCCAGCACGCCGTCGCGCGCTGGATCGAGGGCGCCGGCTTCGAGTGCCTGCCCGTCAGCGCCGCCGACGAGGCGCTGGCCCTCGCGCAGGAAGAGGAAGCCGACGTCGCCATCGTGTCCGGCGACATCGACGCCTGGACGCCGGCGCACCTGGCGCACGCGCTCCAGTCGCGCGACGCCGACCTGCCGGTGATCGTCGTGCGGCCCAGCGGCGAAACCGCCCGCGGGTTCCACGGCCGCCGCGGCGCCGTCGAGGAAATCGAGGCGCCGCTGACGCGCGGCGCGGTGATGCGGGCGGTGCACCGCGCCCTCGAATGGCGCGACGCCTCGGTCGAGGATCGCGCCCGCTATCGCGAGCTGGAGCGCGCCATCGTCTCGCAGGCGGCGCTGGTCCGCGAGGCCTGCCAGAGCGAGCCCTGCACCGCAGCCGGCCTCACGTCGGCGTTCACGGCGTTCCTCGATCGGCGGCTGCCCGGCGCCGCCGGCCACGCCTCGCGGACCCGCGTCGTCGCACTCGAGCTCGCGCAGGCGATCGGCATGGACGAGCACGCCAGCCACGTCGTCGCCCAGGCGGCGACGCTGCACGAGCTCGGCCTCGCCCTGCTCCCGCAGTCGCTGCGCCAGCCGGCGGAGACGCTGGCCGGCCTCGATCGCGTGCTGGCGCTGCGCCATCCCGACGTGGTCTTCGAGCTGCTCTCGGCGATGCCGGGGCTTCGCGACGCCGCCACGCTCGTCCGCGCCTCGCACGAGCGCTTCGACGGATCGGGGCATCCGCGCGGCCTCGGCGGTCTCGAGATCCCGATGGGCGCCCGCCTCGTCGCCGTGGCCTGCGCGGTCGATCGCATCGCCACCGGCGAAGCCGGCCGGCCGGGCGTCGGCGGCCCGGCGGCGCAGGCCGCGCTCGCGGCGCTGGCCGGCACGGCGCTCGATCCCGACCTGGTCCAGGTCTGGGGCCGCCAGGCGGCCCAGCGCGCTCGCCGTCCGCTGACCGCATCTCCTGCCCGCGGCGGGATTTCCGACCCTCCGGCCGGCCCCGATCCTTCAAGTTCGGCAACGGCCCGTCGATTGCTAGGTCGACGGACCCGCTGAGGTCCGAGGAGCCTGTCCGTCGCATGCTGCTGATTGTCGGTGCCCTCGTCGTGCTCGCGTCCGTCGCCGGCGGCTATCTGATGCACGGCGGCGCTCTGCTGGCGCTCAACCAGCCGTCCGAGCTCGTCGATCATCGGCGGCGCGGCGCTCGGCTCGCTGCATCATCAGCACGCCGCTGCCGCTCGCTGAAGCGCATCGTCGGCAGCATCGGCAGCTTCTTCAAGAGCGGCCCGGGCAAGCAGGAATACCTCGAGATGCTCGGGATGATGTACCAGACGTTCCGCCTGACGCAGCAGTCGGGCGTGATGGCCCTCGAGTCGCACTGCGACGATCCGAAGGCTCGGCGATCTTCTCGCGCTTCCCGAAGTTCCTCGCCAACCACCACGCCGTCGACTTCTTCACCGACTCGGTGCGCGTGATCATCATGGGCGGCGTCAGCCCGTTCGATCTCGAGGCGATGATGGACGTCGATCTCGAGGTGCACCACCACGAGGCCCTGAAGCCGGCGCAGGCGCTCGCCAAGGTCGGTGACGCGCTGCCCGGCATGGGCATCGTCGCCGCCGTGCTCGGCGTCGTCATCACGATGGGCGCGATCGACGGGCCGCCGAGCGAGATCGGCCACAAGGTCGGCGCCGCGCTGGTCGGCACCTTCCTCGGCATCCTCGCGTGCTACGGCTTCGTCGGCCCGATGGCGACGTCGCTCGAGCACAAGGTCGACTTCGAGGGCCAGTATCTCTCGCACCATCAAGTGCGGCGTCCTCGCCCTCAGCAAGGGGCTGGCGCCGGCCATCGCGGTCGAGTTCGCGCGCCGCTCGATTCCCGCCGAGCTGCGGCCGACCTTCTCCGAGACCGAAGCAGTATTGCCGCGCGCCGCAGGCCGACGCACAGGCCGAGGCCGCATGAGCTCCGGCCTCCCAGCCCATCATCGTCAAGAGGAAGAAGGCCGGGCACGGCGGCCATCACGGCGGTGCGTGGAAGGTCGCCTACGCCGACTTCGTGACCGCGATGATGGCGTTCTTCCTGGTGATGTGGCTGGTCGGCCAGAGCAAACAGGTCAAGACCGCGGTCGCCGGCTACTTCCGCGATCCCGGCATCTTCGACCAGGCCAAGTCGGACGGTCCGATCGCCGGCGGCGACCTGAAGCTGGATCCGGCCGCGGCCCCGCCGAGCGATCCGGTCGAGGTCAACGGCAACGGCCTCGCCGAAGGCGAGCGCGCCGCGCTCGAGGACACCGCCAAGCGCATCAAGCAGCGCCTCGCCGAGTCGCCCGACCTGCGGTCCCTCGGCAAGCAGATCGACATCCAGGTCACCCGCGACGGGCTCCGCATCGAGCTGGTCGACGCCGAGCGCCAGACGTTCTTCGCCAGCGGCAGCGCCGCGCTGGCCGCCGGCACCGAGAAGGTCCTCGAGCTGATCGCGCGCGAGCTCGGCACGCTGAAGAACTCGATCGTGATCGAGGGGCACACCGACTCGCGGCCCTACGCGGTCACGGACCTCTATTCGAACTGGGAGCTGTCGGCGGATCGCGCCAACGCCGCGCGCCGCGTCATGGAGCGCTCCGGGCTGCAGGGCGGGCAGGTCCGCGGCGTCCGCGGCTACGCCGATCGCCAGCTGCGGGTCGCGGACGAGCCGCTCGACGCCCGCAACCGGCGCGTCTCGGTCATCGTCGAGCACCTGTACCGCACCAGCAGCCTGCCAGCCGGCGTCCGGGACCTGGCGTCGGGCGCCAAGCCGACGACGCCGGCAACGCGCGCGCCGCCGGCGCCGCCCGTCGTGGCGCCGCTTGTCGTGGCGCCGCCGCACGCGGCGAAGGCCGAGGGACCGCGTTCACACTGAGGGGCCGCCGGCCCGGCGCCTATCGCGCCCGGCCGGGGCAGTCTATGATGTTGCCAGCCATGACCTATCCGTCGCGCGTGATTCCCGGCAATCCCGCCGTCGATCCAGAAGCGATTGAGCAGCTCCGCTTCCTGGAAGACGAAGATCAGCCCAACGTGGTCGCGGAACTGGTGCTGCTCTTCGTGGAGCACACGCCACCGAAGATCGCCCAGATCCGTGACGGGCATCGCGCAGGGCGATGCCGGCGCGGTGAAGCGCGCGGCGCACAGCCTGAAGGGCAGCTCGGCCAACGTCGGCGCCACCGGCATGCAGCACGTCTGCGAACAGATGGAGCAGGCGGCCGCCGGCGGCGACCTCGGGCCGGCCAAGGAACTGCTGCCGCTGCTCGAGCAGGAGATCGCCGTCGTCGTCGAGGCCCTCCAGGCCGAGCTGTAGTTCGCTCGCCTCCTCGCGTCGCGAGGCCATGAACCACAGGCGTTGTCCAGAGACGCCGGTGGCTGCGGCGCGGGTGTCCCTTCCGCGCTCCAGTTGCCGCTGCGCCGGCAAGCCGCGCTCCGGCCGCAGTTAGTCCGGCACGTTCATTCGCAGCGTTGCGGCGGTCGATGCCGCGATCGCGGTCGCCACGACGTCAGCAAGGGACTCGGTCAAGCACTGGAGGTGCAGGGGGCGCTGCGGCCGTTCCTCCGATTGTGCTCTCCGATGCGGCAAGCCTCGGTGCTCGGTCCGCCTTTAGCGTCAGCGTGGCGGGTGTCCCTGCAGCGACAGGAGCCAGCCGACGGAAGCGAGTCGCGCTTCGGTGATGTATCGCAAGACGCGCGGAGGCTCGCCCGTACGACGGCGCACGGGGGTGCGCCGTTGCTCTGACGCTTCCGGAAGCCGCAGCGCGGCTTGCCGGCGCCAGCGACCTGGAGCGCGAAAGGAATACCCGCACCGCCTCCAGCGGCGTCTACGCCCCGCCCAGAGGCGTCGACGCGACGCGGGTTCGGAGTTGGAACCGGTCGTCATCAGTGGATCGTGTAAGGCGCTTCCAGGGTGAAGCGCGCGATCTCGACGTCGAACTTGTCGCCCTCGCCGGTCACCATCTGGTAGGTGCCGTGCATGTCGCCGGACGGCGTGGGCAGCGGGCATCCGGACGAATACTCGAACATCTCGCCGGGCTCGAGGACGGGCTGCTCGCCGACCACGCCCAGGCCGCGGACGTGCTCGACCGAGCCGACCGCGTCGGTGATGACCCAGTGCCGGCTCACCAGCTGCACGGTCTCGTCGCCCTCGTTGGCGATGCGGATCGTGTAGACGAAGAACCACTGCTGCTGCGACGGGCGGGAGTGTGGCGGCGAGTAGACGGCTTCGACCGACACGCGAATGCCGCGCGTGACGGCTTCGGACGTGCCGGTCCGCGACCCGGTGGGCTCGGACAGGGGCATGGATCCCGTTATAGCATGGCGGTTCGCATGACGCTCCGCCCCGCGACCGCCGCCGACGTCCCGCAGATTCTGGCGTTCATCCGCGCCCTGGCCGACTACGAGCGGCTGCTGCACGAAGTGGTGGCGACCGAGGACGGCCTCCGCCAGGCGCTCTTCGGTCCGCGTCCGTACGCCGAGGTCGTCCTGGCCGAGCACGCCGGCGCGCCGGTCGGCTTCGCGCTGTTCTTCCACACGTTCTCGACCTTCGTCGGCCGGCCGGGGATCTACCTCGAAGACCTCTTCGTCGTCCCGGAGGCGCGGGGCCTGGGAGTGGGGAAGGCCCTGCTGGCTGAGCTGGCCCGGCTGGCGGTCGAGCGCGGATGCGGCCGGGTCGAGTGGGCGGTCCTCGACTGGAACGCACCGGCCATCCGTTTCTACGACAGCCTGGGCGCCAGGCCGAACGACGAGTGGACGGTCTATCGGCTCGACGGCCCTGCGCTCGCCGCCCTCGCCGCCGCGACCTGACGGTCGCTCGCACGCGACGAAAGGTCACCCGCCGTTCGGACCGCCCTCCGCCGTCGTTGATGGAGATGGGACGGACAGGAGGCCGCGTGACATCAGCAGGGAGCACGGCGCGGGCTACGGCCCGAAAGCCCTTCAGCTTTGACGGTCGACCCGCTATCATGGGCCCGCCGTGGTGTCTTCCACGGATCGTGCCCTGCCTATGGACTCCCCACGGCCCGCTCCAGGGCCCCGCGGCAGCCTCCCGCCGACGGTATCGACGCCGCGTCGACCATCGAGCTGCTGGCGCTCGTCAAGGAGAACCAGAGCGACGAGGCGGTCAACGTCCTCTTCGGGCGCTACCTGCCCCGATCACCCGCTGGGCCCGCGGCCGGCTCCGCGCTACGCCCGCAACATGCTCGACACCGATGACCTGGTCCAGGACACGGTGTTCCAGACCCTGAAGCGGCTGCAGTCGTTCGAGGTCCGCCACGAAGGCGCCCTGCAGGGCTACCTGCGGACCGCGGTGGTCAACCGCATCCGCGACGAGGTCCGCCGCGCGACGCGCCACCCGGGGCGCAGAGCCTGCACGAGGACGGTCACGTCGACGCCGCCGCGTCGCCGCTCGAAGAGGCGATCGGCGGCCAGGCCGTCGCGCGCTACGAGCGGGCGATGGACAAGCTGAGCGAGGACGAGCGGCAGGCCATCGTGCTGCGCGTCGAACTGCAGCTGCCCTACGCCGAATCGCCGAAGAGATGCGAAAGCCCAGCCCGGACGCCGCGCGCATGGCCGTCGCGCGCGCTGGTGCGGCTCGCCGAGGAAATGGGCCATGAGGGCTGATTCCGCGCTCCTGGACATCGCCTCGTCGGTCGCCGACGGAGAGCCGTCGACTGGTCGGCGGTCGCCGCCCTGGCCACCGACGAGCGCGAGCGCGCGCTGATCTGCCGCCTGAAGATCATCGCCTCGATCGGCGACGTCCATCGCAGCACCGACGACGTCGAGGCGGCGCCGCCGACGGCGCCTCCACGCTCGATGTCCGCGGCCGCGTCGTCGGCCACATCCGCCCGGCCGCGAATGGGCTCGCGACCAGGCCGCACACGCTGCGCCGCCGACCCTGGCGATCCGGCGCCCCCGGCGGCGTCCGCTGGGGCCGGCTCCGCTGCAGGAACGCGTCGGCGCCGGCGTCTACGGCGAGGTGTTCCGCGCCTTCGACGAGTCGCTGCGCCGCGACGTCGCGGTCAAGCTGCTGCGGCCGAGCGGCCGATCCGCCGAGCTGCTCGCCGCCGAGGTGCTGAACGAGGGCCGCCTGCTGGCGCGCGTCCGCCACCGCAACGTCGTCACCGTGCACGGCGTCGACACCCACGACGGCCGCGTCGGGCTGTGGATGAGTTCATCCGCGGCAACACGCTGGAACAACTGCTCGAGCGCCAAGGCCGCTTCGGCGGCCGCGAAGCGTCGCTGCTCGGCCAGGATCTGTGCCGGGCCCTTCGGCCGTCCACGCCGCCGGCCTCATCCATCGCGACGTCAAGGCGCAGAACGTCATCCGCCAAGAGGGCGGCCTGGTGCTGATGGACTTCGGCACCGGCCTGCTGCTCGAGGACGACGAAGCGGTGAAGGCGTCGCCGGTCGCCGGACGCCGCTCTATCTCTCGCCGGAAGTGATCGCCGGCGCCGACGCGTCGCCGCAGAGCGACATCTACAGCCTCGGCGTCCTGCTGTTCCATCTCGTCACCGGCTCCTACCCCTACGTCGCGCGCTCGCTCACCGAACTGCGCCGGATGCAGGAGCGCGGCGAGCGCAAGCGCCTGCACGACCTGCGCCCGGATCTCTCGGAAGGGTTCGTCCACGTCATCAAGCGCGCCCTCGATCCGGTCCGGCCCAGCGCTACGCCAGCGTCGGCGCCATGCAGCGCGGGCCTGACGCACGCGCTCGGCCTCGAGAGCGGGCTCATGTCGCCGGTGACGCTGGCGGCCATCGCCGAGAGCGACGGCGGCCTGCGCGGGTCGACCACGCTGGCGTCGAGCGGCGCCGTGCGCCCGACCGGCGCCGCGCACGTCACGCTGGCAGGTCTGGCTGCCGATCGTGATCGCGATCGCCCTCGCCGGGGGCGTCGCCGTCTGGCGGCTGCGCGATTGCGGCGCGCCGCCGCCGCGCGGTCACCGCCGACCCCTCGCCTCGCTCGTCGTCGAGCCGTTCGACGTCGTCTCGTCGGCGACCGCGCGCTCGCCGAAGGCATCGGCGAAGTCGTCATGGAGCGGGTCCGGCTGCTGCCTGGCGTCCGCGTCGTGTCCTACAGCGCCGATCCGGCCGCGACGGCGCGCAGCCGCACCGTCGGCCGATGCCGTGCTGGCGCGGCACCAGGTCGACGGCCTCGTCCGCGGCACAGCGACCTGGAACGACGGCCTGGCGCGGGTGCGCGTGCGCGTGCTGCGGGCCGGCGGCGGCGCGCCGGTGTTCGAAGAGGCGTTCGAGAAGCCGGTCGAGCGCGCCGCGGAGCTGCCGCGGATCGTCGCCGCCGGGATGGTCGACTGGCTGGGCGTCAACGCGTCGAGCGAAGAGTCATCGCGGCTGTCGCGGGCCGACGACCGCCGCCCCGGCGGCGTTCGAGGCCTACCTGCGCGGCCGTTCGGCGATGCGCCACCTGTCCGAGGCGAACGTCGCCCGGGCCATCGAGCACTTCAGCCAGGCGCTCGCCGTCAACCGCAACCACGGGCCGTCGCTCGTCGGCCTGGCCGAGTGCTACGTCCTGCAGGGCGTCACCTACGGCAGCCTGCCGCGCGGCAAGGCGACGACGCTGGCGCGCGAGGCAATCGGCCGCGCCCTGGCCCTCGACGGCGATCACGCCGCGGCGGTGAGCGCCGACGCGCAGCTGCGGTTCTACCTCGAATGGGACGGCGACGGCGCCGAGCGCGCCTTCCAGCGCGCCCTCGAGCTGACGCCGAACTCCGACGCCGTGCGCATCAGCACTACGCGATGTTCCTGGTCGCCCGCGATCGCATGGACGCGGCGCTGTCGCAGGTGCAGTCGGCGGTGCACAGCAATCCGGCGTCGCTGGCGGCCCGCGCCGGCGCTGGGGATGGTGTGGCGCTACACCGGCAACCAGCGCCAGGCCGAGCGGACGTTCCTCGAAGTGCTGGCCATCGACGGCGGCTACTCGCAGGCTCGTAAAGGGTTGGTGCGCACGCTCCTCGCCGGCAAGCAGTACGCGAAGGTGCTCGGTCTTCTCGACGGTGGCTCAGGGTTCGACCCGACCCGCAGGATCGGTTCTTCGCCGCCGCCCGGGGCATCGCGCTGGCCGGGTCGGGACAGCTGCGTGAGGCCCGTCAGATCGCCGACGACCTGCTGGCGAGCCCACGGCCGACGGCGAAGTGGACGCCGCGTCGGTCCTCGTCGCGATCGGCGAGACGGGGCAGGCGCTGACGCTGCTCCAGCAGGCCGTGGCGCAACGCTCGGCTCGCACGCTCTTCCTGCTCAACGATGCCCGCTTCGAAGGTCTGCAATCGGACAGCCGCTTCACCCGCCTCCTCGACGACATGGACTTCAAGCGCTGACCCGGCGGCGCCTCAACTCGAACCGGGACTTTCCCAAGACAACGCATGGCCAAGAAGAAGCCCGCTCCGAAGACGTCCGCCGCGCAGCGCCAGAAGACCGTGTCGGTGAAGAAGATCGTCGCCGAGATCAACCGCACGCTGGCCAAGCTCGAACCGGCCAAGGCCGCGACGACGGCCAGCGGACCGCGGCGCCCAGCGGCGCGCAGTCCTACGCGCTCGACCGCGCCATCATGTCGCTGCGCGGCGCGCGGGACGTCATCGAAGGCACCTGCGTGCGCCTGGGTTCGACATCCCCCTCTAGCCCGTTCGACGCGTGCCCCGCAGGGTCCCGTCCGCAGCGCCGCCTGGGCGCGCCGTGGTGCGCTATCGCCGATCGGCGGCCGTCGTTGCCGATCGGCAGCCCGACGGCCTGGTGCTGCACCAGTTCGCGCGCGGACGCGGACGGTGGCCACCGCGGCGGTCGTGGCGCTCCTCGACGTCGCGTCGCTGTGGCGACAGTCGACGACCTCGCCGCGGCGCTGCCCGGAGCGTCAGCTGCTAACCCTGCCGCTGCTGCGGGCGCTCCTCCGTCGCGGCCTCCTCGAGACGTCCACGGCGGCCCCCGATTCCCGCGACGCGGCTGCCGCCGCGTGGGGCGCGTGGAATCCCGCCGCCGGCTTCTTTCACGACGCCACCCGCGGACGTCCGTTTCAGTCCCCGCCGACTGGCCAACGCCGCGCTGCGGCGACGGGCGCGCGAGGCGCCACCGCCCGTGGCGGTGACGACGCAGCCCGACGCCGCTCCGGCCGACGTCTGCGCGTTGCCGCCACCGGCCCTCGACTCCGAGCTGGCGACGACGGTGCGGGCGCGGCGGTCCTGGCGGCGCCTCGGCCGCGGGCCGCTGCCCCTCGACGCGCTGGCGACGCTGCTGGGCCTGACCTGGGGCGTCCAGGCGTGGGTCGACGTCGATGGTTTCGCTGAGGATGCCGCTGAAGACGTCGCCCTCCGGCGGGGCCCGCCACGCCGTCGAGGCCTACGTGGCGGTGCGGCGCGTCGAAGGGCTGTCGCCGGGCATCTACCACTACGAGGCGGCCTCGCATCGGCTCGTGCGGGTGCGCCGCGGCCTGCGGCACGCATCCTGGCGACCTGCGTGCCGCACCAGACGTGGATGGCCGGGGCGCCGGCGATGGTGTTCATGACCGCGGTGTTGCCCGCGCCCAATGGCGCTACCAGACGCCGCGGGCCTATCGCACCGTGCTGGCGGAAGTCGGACACCACGCCCAGACGTTCTGCCTGCTGGCGACGCAGCGCGGGCTGGCGCCGTTCTGCACGATGGCGCTGGCCGACACCGCGACCGAGCGCCTGCTCGGCGTCGACGGTCTGCGCGAGGCGGCGCTCTACGCGGTCGGTGTCGCGCCCCGCCCGGCCGGGGCGACCTGGGCTCCATGGCCGCACACGCGCCGCCTGCCGCGGCGCCTCGATCGCGTTCCGGGCGTGGGCCCCGGCGGCATCCCCATCCATGATGGACTCGGCGCCGGTCGCGAGCCGCGCCAGGACCACACCGAACGATGACTGGGTTCGCCGATCTCCGCTCCTTCCTCAACCGCCTGCGCCGTGACGGCGACCTGGTCGAGATCACCGCGCCCGTCGACGCCAATCAGGAAGCTGCGGAGATTCACCGCCGGGGTGATCCGCGACGGGCGCGCGGCGCTCCTGTTCAGCAATGTCCGTGGCGCGCGCTTTCCGCTGGTCACCAACCTGTTCGGGACGCCGCGTCGCGCCGGCCTGGCCTTCGGGACGCGACCGCACCGGCTCATCGAGCAGCTGGTCCACACCGCCGAGACGATCCTGCCGCCGACGCCGGCCAAGCTGTGGCGCGCCCGCGGCCTGCTCGGCGACCTGGCGCGCGTCGGCCTGTCGCGCAAGGGCGACGGGCCGGTGGTCCAAGTCCTCACCGACGACGTGCGCCTCGACGAGCTGCCGGTGATCACGAGCTGGCCGGAGGACGGCGGCCCGTTCATCACGCTGCCGCTGGTCTATACCGAGCCGCTCGATCGCCAGGGCCACAACCTCGGCATGGTACCGGCTGCACGTCCACGATCGCCGCAGCACCGGGCTGCACAAGCAGATCGGCAAGGGCGGCGGCTTCCACTACGCGGTCGCCGAGGCGCGCGGGGTCGACTTGCCGGTCACCGTGTTCCTCGGCGGCCCGCCGGCGCTGATCCTGTCGGCGATCGCGCCGCTGCCGGAGAACGTCCCGGAGCTGATGCTGGCGTCGCTGATCGCGGGGCAGCGCCTGCGGCTGGTGGCCGGCCGCGGGCCGCATCCGCTGGTGGCCAACGCCGAGTTCGCACTGATGGGGCGCGTGCGGCCGCGGGTCCGCAGGCCGGAAGGTCCGTTCGGTGATCACTACGGCTACTACTCGCTGCGGCACGACTACCCGGTGTTCGAGATCGATCGGCTGGCGCGGCGGCGCGACGCGATCTATCCGGCGACGGTCGTCGGCAAGCCTCGGCAGGAGGACTTCTTCATCGGCGACCTGCTGCAGACGCTGTTGTCGCCGCTGTTCCCGCTGGTGATGCCGGCGGTGAAGCAGCTGTGGTCGTACGGGGAGACGGGCTATCACTCGCTGGCCGCGGCGGTGGTGCGCGAGCGCAATCGCGCCAGGCGATGGGCAGCGCTTTCCGCATCCTCGGCGAAGGGCAGCTGTCGCTCACCAAGTTCCTGCTGGTCACGGATCGCGACGTCGACCTGTCCGACTTCAAGGCGACGTTGACGCACGTGCTGGCGCGGACCCAGCCGGAGAGCGACCTCTACGTCTTCGGCAACCTGTCGATGGACACGTTGGACTACACCGGCCCGCAGGTCAACGAAGGCTCGAAGGGCGTGTGGCTCGGGCTCGGCGATCCGGTCCGCGCCTTGCCGGAAGCGTTCTCGGCGGCCGGGTACCGCCGGGCGTCCGCGACGTGCGCGTGTTCTGTCCGGGCTGCCTGGTCGTCGAAGCGCCGCCCCACGCCGAGGAACCGGATGCGGCCGCCCGGCTGGCGACCGCGCCGGCGTTCGCGGCGTGGCCGCTGGTCGTGTTGACCGACGACGCCGCGCGCGCCACCCGCAGCGCGATGAACTTCCTGTGGACCACCTTCACGCGCTTCGAGCCGGCGGCGGACATCCATGCGGCCGCGACGCGCGTGGTGCGCAACCACGTCGCGCGCACGCCGCCGATCGTCATCGACGCGCGGATGAAGGCCTGGTACCCGAAGGAACTGACGTGCGATCCGGGGATCGCGGCCACGGTGTCGCGCCGGTGGCGCCGGTAACTTCCCGTCCGGCGTCGAGATGGGCGACAGCGAGAAGGGGCACCTGGACTGACGTCGCGGTTCACGCGGGACGCGCCGCGGCATCACCCCGCGCTCGGGCAGCGACCGCGGTCAGGCGTGCAGCGACCGGAGCGCGCGGCGCCACAGCCACGCAGCCAGCAGCACCAGCACCAGGCCTACGGCCACCTGCCACCAGATGACCGCGCCGGTCCACGCGGTGCCGGCCACGAACGCCTCATGGCGATTCAGCGTTCGGCCGCTGACGCCGGCGCCGAGGAAGAGCGCGGCCACGACCGTGGCGCTGCACGCGAGCGGAACCGGCCGCCGCATCGGTTTCGACAGCCACCATCACGTTCCCAAGCTGCGGTCGAAGAGCGCCCATCGCCGCCTTGCCGTTGTCCGCGAGCTGACGGGTGCCTGTGCCCGTGAAGTGGGGGTGCATGATGAGGGGGCCGTCCTTGCTGTCGGCGGCAGCGCCAGTCGTCGCCGTCCACCAGAACCAGCCGTCGCGCTCCTGATCGAACACGAAGAGCGTCTTGTTACACAGCTTGGCGAACTCGGCGCCCCAGCCGGTGCCGCCGCGAACGGTCTTGTCGTCGAGGATCGTGCCAATGACCCAGATCTCCTGGCCGCTGTTCACCTGGTACCAGATCGTCTGCAGCACCTTGCCGGATCGTCGGCGCGTCGGTGTAGCGGCGCTGCATGAGCCGGCTCACGTACTCGAGGCTGACGTCGCCGTTCTTGCAGCTCTTCGTGGTTGAGCACGCGACGCCGCGGTGACGGACGATCTTGTGTCCTTCGAAGGTGAAGTTCACTTCTTCGACGCCGTGGCGCTCGGCGCAGGCGCCGAACTCGGCCTCGGCGCCCGGCGCGCCGCCGCTGAAGAGGATGCAGTCGTCGCGATCACCCACGCCGCCTCCTGACGGAGCCCATGCCGGACGTGCTGCGGCTCCTATGTCGTAGAGCGCCCTTGACGCGCGAAGGGCGCCAATGTATCACGATGGGATGACCGCTTCCGCCGTGCCGACCATGGGCTCGCCCAAGGACCGAACTGAGCTCGCCGTCGCCGATACCTGGAACCTCGACGACATCTTCTCGACGGCGGCGGAGTGGGAGGCGGGTTGCGCCGGCCTCGCCGCCGGCATCCAGCGCCTGGCGGGGCAGCGCGGCACGCTGGGGTCCGGTGCGGGGCCCTGGTCGCCGCCTTCCAAGAGCGCGACGCGGTCGGCCAGCTCGCCTATCGCGTCTACTACTTCGCCGCCCTCACCAAGACGAGGACCTACAAGCGCGACAACGCCGCCAACGCGCGGCGCCAGCACGTCCAACCGCTCCTGGCGCAGTGGACCGAGGTCGACGGCCTGGTTCAATCCGGAGCTGCTGGCGATCCCGCTCGCGACCGTGCAGGGCTGGATGCGGCGTCGGACCCGCTGGCCGTCTATCGGTTCGCCATCGAGGACCTCTACCGGCAGCAGGCGCACGTGCTCGACGCGGCGGGGGAGCGGCTCCTGGCGCTGTCGGCGCAGTTCGGCAACGCCGCCGACGACAGCTACGACGCGCTGGCCACCGCCGACGCCAAGTTCCCGACGATCACGCTCTCGACCGGCGAGGAGGTCCAGGCCACCTACGCCCGATACCGGGCGATCCTCGCCACCAACCGCGTCCAGGCGGATCGCGCCATGGCGTTCGCGGCCCACCACCAGCCGTTCGCCGACCACCAGAACACCTACGCCTCGCTCTACAACGGCGTGCTGCAGCGCGACTGGTTCCACACCCAGGCGCGCGGCTACGCCACCACCTGGAGGCCGCGCTCTACGGCAACGCGATCCCGACGACGGTGGTCGAAACCTCATCGCGGCCGCGCGGGCCGGTGTCGAGCCGTTGCGCCGCTACGATCGGCTGCGGCGCGGCTCGGCCTCGACCACTACCACCTCTACGACGGGACCATCCCGCTCGTCGAACTCGACCGGCGCTACCCGTACGACGACGTCCCCGACTGGATCGTCGAGTCGGTGGCCGCGCTCGGAGCCGCCTACCAGGCGCGCGTCCGCGCGGGTTCGGCGAGGGTGGATCAATGTCTACGAGAACCCGGGAAAGCACAGGGGCGCTACTCGGCGTCCGTTACGGTATCCATCCGTACATGCTGCTCAACTGCAACGACACGCTCGACAGCCGTGTTCACGCTGGCCCACGAGATGGGCCACTCCATGCACACGATGCTGACGCACGAACGCAGCCGTTCGTGTACTCGAACTACACCATCTTCGTCGCCGAGGTGCCGTCGAACGCTGAACGAAGCCCTGCTGCTCGACTTCATGCTGGCGCGCGGCCACGATCCGCGCGAGCGCGCCGTCCTGCTGCAGCACGCCATCGACGAGCATCATCAGAACGTTCTACCGCCAGGTGCTGTTTGCGAACTACGAGCTCGAGGCTCACCGTCTGGTCGAGCGCGGCGAGCCGATCACCGCCCAGGCCTGAGCACGTCTATCGCGCCTGCTGACCGCGCTTCTACGGCGACACCCTGGCCGACGACGAGCTGCTCCGGTCACCTGGGCGCGCATCCCGCACTTCTACGGATCGCCGGACCAGTCTACCAGTACGCGACCTGCTTCGCCTCGAGCGCCCAGGCTGCTGCAGGACGTCCGTGCCACCGATCCGGGCGCAGCGCGCCGACGGCGGTCCGCCGCTTCCTCGATCTGCTGCGCGCCGGCAGCGAGGATCATCCGATGGCGCTGCTGCAGGCGGCCGGTGTCGATCTGCCGCAGCCGGAAACGGTCGCGGCCATCGTCAAGCCACCTCGACGGCTGGTCAGCCGGCTCGAGACCGAGCTCGACGGCTCGGTCTGCTGACGCGCTGACGCCGCAGGTCATGATCCGCAAGCCCGCCGTCCTCATTACCGGCGCCAACGGCGAGATCGGCCACGGCCTCGTCGGCCGCCTCGCCGAATCGTCGACGCCGGCTCATCGCGCTGGATCTGCACGCCTCGACGAAGTTCGTGCAAGACCGCTGCCAGCGCACCGTCGCCGGCGACATCAGCGACATCGCCTTGCTCGACACGCTGTCGGCCACCTACGATTTCGACGTGGTCTTACCACCTCGCCGCGCTGCTCTCGACCAAGTGCGAGCTCAGCCGCGGCTCGCCAATCGCGTCAACGTCGATGGCACACTGCACCTGCTGGAGATGGCGGAGCAGCAGGCCCGGCAGCACGGCCGGCCGATGTCCGCTTCGTCTACCCGAGTTCCGTCGCCGTCTACGGTCTGCCGGACGCCGAGACGAAACGCCGCGCCGGCAAGGTCGCCGAGGACGACTGTACGAGCCGCGCACGATGTACGGCATTCAACAAGCTGTATTGCGAGCGACTCGGACGCTACTACGAGCAACACTACGCCAACTCGACGCGCAGGTGTCGGCCGGCCGGCTCGACTTCCGCTCGCTGCGTTTCCCCGGCCTGATCTCCGCCGTCACCGTGCCGACCGGCGGCACCAGCGACTTCGCCCCGGAGATGCTGCACGCGGCGGCGGCGGGCGAGCCGTACGCCTGCTTCGTCCGGCCGGACACGCGCATCCCGTTCATGGCGATGCCGGACGCCATCGCAGCGCTGCTGGGCCTGGAGGCGGCACCGCGCGAGCGCGCTGACGCGCAAGGTGTACAACGTCGGTGCTTTCAACCCGTCGGCCGAGGAGATGCGACGCATCGTCGCGCGAGCGTTTCCCGGCGCCGACATCACGTTCCAGGCCGACGAGAAGCGACAGGGCATCGTCGATAGCTGGCCCGCCGACGTCGACGACGGCGGCGCGCGCCGGACTGGGGCTTCGCGCCCGGCTTCGATTTCGTGCGGGCGTTCACCGAATACCTGATCCCGACCATCCGCGACCGCTACCAGCGCGCTCCTGAGCCGTCCCCGCCGCCAACGCAGGCCGCCCGCCACCGGCGCGCGCCGTTCGCCGGGGGCGGTGCGGCGTTCGCCGGGATGGCGTTCCGCGCTGCGGGAGAGCCTCTTAGGCTCACTCTCGACGCTCCGATCGACCTGCTGGAGCGCCGGAGGCATGATGCACCCAGCCATCGAGGCTATCCCCGACGTGGACCGCCGGCTCAGCGCCGGGCTGACCGTGTTCGGGTTCGTCGCTGGTGTCGCGACCCTGTTCGCCGCGCTCGCGATGTGGACGCTCCTCACGTCGCCCGACCGGGTGGCGAGCGCGGCGCCGGACGGATTCACGGCCATCTTCAAGGTGGTCCTGACGGTGGTCTTCGAGGCGGCGCGGCCGCTGGTGGCCTGGCTCTGAGCGGGACGATAGGATGTTGACGATGACGCCGCCCCGTACCGTCGAGGTCACGCCGCACACCTTCATCGGCGTGTCGCTGGCGCTGCTGGGCGTGGTCCTGACGCTCGACAACCTCGGCTTCGTCGATGGCGCAGGACGTCCTGCGCTTCGTCCTGCGCTTCTGGCCGGTCGTGCCGATCCTGGTCGGCACCGTCTACGTCGTCCAGGGCCGCGAGACCCGCGACTGGTTGATCGGAGCCGGCTGGATGGCGGTCGGCGACCGCCTTCCTGCTGCGCAACCTGGGCGTCTTTCGTTTCCAGATCTGGGATTTCCTGCCGCTGATCCTGGTCGCGCTCGGCCTGCGCGTCATGTTCGGCCGACGGGCCGGCCGCCGGGCGACGCCGCGCTGGCCGGGGATGCCCGATTCCACGCGCCGCCGCCTCCAGGTGTGCCGCCGGCTTTCGGTCCGCCAGGCGACCGCACGTTCCCGCCGCGCTTCGATCCACAGGCCTCGCGGCCCGGTGAGGCGGCCGGCGCCGGGACCGGCACGGGGACGGTGTGGAGCGGCGCCTCGACCCACGTGCTGCGGGCGTTCTCGTTCTTCTGGGGCACCGATCGCCGGCATCGCGGCCCGGTGGCGCACGTCGAAGTGTCCGCCGTCATGGGCGGCTGCGACATCGACCTGCGCGACGCCGTGCCGACGACCGATCCGCTGGTGATCCAGGTGTTCGCGATGTGGGGCGGCATCGACCTCCGCGTCCCGCCCGGCTGGCTGATCCAGAATGAAGCGTGGCCGATCCTCGGCGGGATCGTCGACAGCACCACGCCGCCGACCCTGCCGACCCACCGCGTCGTCCTGCGCGGCAACGCCTTCATGGGCGGGGTCGAGGTCAAGAACTGACCGCCTCCCACCGTGCACCCGCTGCTCGCGCGTCGCGACCTGACCCTGGCCTATGCCGTCCTGTGGCTGGTCCTCGGCGGAGCCCTCGTCTACCTCGAGCGGCTGTCGGCGCCGGTTGCCGCCGTCGTCGTCCCGCTGGTCCTCGTCTTCGGCTTCATCTGCCTGACGCCGTGGTACCTCTGCCAGCGTTTCCCGCTGCGGGCCGGGCCGCTCTGGCGGCCGCCGCTCGTGCACCTGCTCGTCGCCCTCATGTCGGCGTCCCTGTGGGCGCTGCTGGCGCACGGACTGCTGGCGGCGCTCGCCAGCCCGCCGCCCGGATTCAGCTTCGTCGGCCTGGAGTCGGCGATGTTCGGCCGGGCCGTGCCGGTGTTCCTGCTGTCGTCGGTGCTCCACTACCTGGCGATCGCCGTCGACGCGTCGCGGGTCGCCGAGACGCGGGCGGCGACGGCGCAGTCGCTGGCGGCGCAGGCCGAGCTGCGGGCGCTGCGGGCCCAGCTCACGCCGCACTTCCTGTTCAACAGCCTGAACTCGATCAGCGCGCTGACGTCGGCGGATCCGGCGGCGGCCCGGCGGATGTGCCTGCTCCTCGGCGACTTCCTGCGCGGCACGCTGCATCTCTCGTCGCTCGAGCGCATTCCGCTCGGGCAGGAACTGGCGCTCGTCGATCAGTTCCTGGCCATCGAGCAGGTCCGCTTCGGCGAACGCCTGACCCTCGAGCGCGCCATCGCGCCCGAGGCGCTGGCGATCGCGATCCCGCCGCTCATCGTGCAGCCGCTGGCCGAGAACGCGCTGCGGCACGGCGTCGCGCAGCGGCTGGAGGGTGGGACGGTGTCGATCGAGGTGCGGATCGACGGTGACGAGCTGGTCGTGGCGATCGAGAATCCCGTCGACGGCCCGCCGAAGCCGCGGAGCGGACGGCCCTCGGTCGGCCTCGACAACGTCCGGCGCCGGCTCGAGGCCGGCTACGGCCGCGTCGCGCAGCTGCGCGTCGGCGGCGACAGCGAGCGGTTCCGGGCCGAGATCCGGTTGCCGGCGATTCGGGTGAAGGAGGGCGCATGACCGACGGCAGCACGCTGCGCACGATCATCGTCGATGACGAGCCGCTGGCGCGGCAGGTCCTGCGCGAGTACATGGCGGCCATGCCGGCCGTGGACGTGGTCGCGGAGTGCGCCAACGGCTTCGAAGCGGTGAAGGCGGTCGCCGAGCTGGCGCCCGATCTGGTCCTCCTCGACATCCAGATGCCGAAGCTCGATGGCTTCGAGGTGGTCGATCTGATCGGCCGGGCCACGCCGGTGATCTTCGTCACCGCCTACGACGAGTTCGCGGTACGCGCCTTCGCGGTGCACGCCGTGGACTACCTGCTCAAGCCGGTCAGCGCCGAGCGGCTGGCCGAGGCGATCGCGCGCGTCCGGCTGCGGACGCCGGGGCAGCCGGCGCTGCCCCCGGTCTCGGCGCTGCGGCCGCCGGCCAGCGAACGCGGCCCGGCCGAGCGGATCCTGGTGCGCGACGGCACCCGGGTCCACGTCATCGACGTCGGCGCGCTCGACTACGTCCAGGCCCGCGACGACTACGTGGGCTTCCACTCGGCGGGCCAGGAATACTTGAAGGAGCAGCCGCTCGCCGAGGTCGAGGCCGAGCTCGATCCGCGCGCCTTCGTCCGCATCCACCGGTCGTTCATCGTCAACCTGACGCGGATCGCCCGGGTCGAGCCGTTGACGCGGGACAGCCGTGTCGTGATCCTCAAGGACGGCCGGCGGCTGCCGGTCAGCCGCAGCGGCTACCAGCGCCTGACGGCCCTCCTCGACGGGGCCTGAGTCGAGACGGGAAGGCCGGACTTCGGAGGCAGCTCGACTCCGGAGTCCTCCCGACGGCTCGCCGCCGGCGGGTCCGGGTCGCGGTAACATTGAGGCGACGAGCGGCTGCCAGCCGCCCTGGACCCTCCTCATGACCGAGCACACCTACAACGTCCGGATCGAGTGGACCGGCAACCGCGGGGTCGGAACCCGCAGCTACCGCGCCTACGGGCGCCAGCACACCATCAGCGGCGACGGGAAGCCCGACATCCCGGGCTCGTCGGTGCCGATGTTCCAGGGCGACAAGGATCGGTGGAACCCCGAGGAGCTGCTGGTGGCCGCGGCCTCGGCCTGCCACAAGCTCTGGTACCTCCACTTCTGCGCCGAGGCCAAGGTCGTGGTCACCGCCTACGTGGACGACGCGACGGGCACGATGATCGAGGCGACCACGGTGGGCAAGTTCACCGGCATCGTGCTGCGGCCGAAGGTGACGATCGCCGCCGGCAGCGATGCCGCCGTCGCCGAGCGCCTGCACGAGCAGGCGCACACCCGCTGCTACATCGCCAACTCCGTGACCTTCCCGATCACCATCGAGCCGGTGATCGAGGTCGAGAAGTAGCGCGTCCGGCCTGCATGCGCGCTCACAGAAACAGCGAGGCGCTGGCGATCGGCCGGATCGAGGCGATCTTCCGTTATCCAGTCAAGTCGATGCGTGGCGAGCGGCTGGAGTCGGCTGCGCTCGGGTTCCACGGTGTCGACGGCGACCGCCGGCTCGCGCTGCGACGCCTCGAGGACCACGGCGGGTTTCCGTGGCTGACGGCAGGGAAGCTGCCCGAGTTGATCCAGTTCACACCGCGGCGACTCGTCGACGCGGCCGAGGATGGCCGCCGACGCACGTGCGGACGCCCGACGGCGACGACCTGCCGATCTTCGGCGAGGCGCTGGCCGCGGAGATCGCCCGCCGCTTCGGCGCGGCCGGTGCAGATGATGCACCTGAAGCACGGCATCTTCGACGACGCGACGATCTCGGTGATCGCCGCCGACACCGTCGACGAGATCGGGCGCCTCTCGCGGCCCGCCGGCCGACGTGCGGCGGTTCCGCCCGAACATCCTCGTGCGGGCCACGGCGTGCGGCGCCCTTCCACGAGGAGGGCTGGGTGGGCGGCGTGCTCACGTTCGGCGATGCCGCTCGATGCCCCGGCCATCGCCGTGACGATGCCTGACGTGCGCTGCGGCATGGTGAACATCGATCCCGACGGCGGGCCGCCGGCGCCCGAGGTGCTGAAGGCGGTGGTGCGCGCCAACCAGAATCGGGCCGGGATCTACGGCACCGTGACGCGTCCGGCCGCATCGAGGTGGGCCAGCCCATCCTCCTTCGGAGCTGAGCCGGCCGGGACGGCCGGATTCCGCGTCGACGCCGGCCCGCTGCGCGACGCCGGAGCAGCGCGCCTCGTCGCCGGTCGCGCGAGCGCACGATCGTCGACACCGGCGGCGCTTGCCGTGCGGCGAGTAGATCTCGGTCCCGGCCGATCTCGAGCCCGACTGCGGATGTCGCCGACACGCCGCGTTGTGCGCCATGCCGCCCCGCGACTGTGCGCCTCCACGCGCCGTGCCGACGCCTTCGGTCTCGCCGAGAGCAGCCGGCGAGCGCCTGGTCCCGACTGCCGCCGCGGCGTCGTCGGCCCGACCGTCGCGGCTGACGAGGCGCCTCGAACGCTATGTCCATCGCTACGAAAGAGTCGTGCAGCGCTCCCGGATCGCGGCTTCGCCCGCGCTGGCTCGGATCTTCACGCCCTTCGCGGTGAGCTCGGTGATGACGCGTGCTGCCGAGCGGCAGTGCGTCGTGCCGCCGCGGTCGAAGGGCGCCGGCACCCAGCGCCTCTCTTTACGCCTGCGCGACCAGCCGGCCGCGGCGCGCCTTGCGCACGCGCTGGTCCGCGCGCCGCCGACTTCATCGAGGTCGCGTCGACGAGGCGCGCCATGCGGCCTGCGCCCGACCGTGAACGTCGACGGGCCGCTGATGACGGCATGCAGCACGCCGGCGACCTGCTCGGCGCCGGCGATTTCCTGCCGCAGCTGCGCGCGGCGCGCGCGCGATGAGCAGGCGTGGCCTTCCTCGAGCCGCTCAGCCGCTCGAGCGGGCGGCGGCGGTGTCGCGGTCGGCGGGCAGGACCTGCTCGCGACGTTCAGCGCGTCATCCACGACATCGCCAAGAACATCATCGGCGTCGTCCTCGGCTGCACAGCTCCGAGGTCGTCGAGCTCGGCACCACGGTCCCGCCGCGACGATTCTGGCGCGCCCGCCGTGCTCAGCGACGTCATCGCCCTGGCGGCCGCTCGGCGCGGACGCGTCGACGGTCGCGCCGGGCGCCAGCCGCGCCACGACGCCGAGCAGGCGGATGTGGCGGACGTAGCCGCTGGCACCGGCGAGACGCGGCCCTTCGAACGCCAGCGGCAGCCACACGTCGACCTCCGCGGCGCGGGTGACCCCGGTCGGCCCGAGCATGGTGCGATACGGAAACGAGAAGTCCGGCGCCATCACGCCGACCACGCGCGCCGGTTCGGGCAACGCCTTGTCGTCCGGCGCGTTGATCCGATCGAGCAGCGGGAGGTGGCGGCCGACGATCCCGGGATCGCCGCCGTAGCGCCGGAGCCAGTAGGCGTGGCTGAGGATGGCGACACCGCGCGTCTCGGCGGGCGCGAACGTGCGGCCGATGAGCGGCGTCCGGCCGAGGAGGAAAGACGCCAGGCGTGACGACCGATGCCTGCACGATCTCGACGCCCGACGGAGACGACAGCCGGACGGGCAGCAGGAACGAGAAGAACGGCTCGGCGCCGGCCAGCGAGCGCGCGTCGTGGGTGAGGTCGCGGTAGTCGGCGGCCGAGATCGGGTTTCGTGGACGCTGCTCGCGGGCGTTGTCGCTCCAGATCATGACCAGACGATCCGGTTCGCGGTAGGGCAGCGGCTGCTCAGAGGACACCGCGGACCACGGCGTAGATCGCGGTCGTCGCGCCGAGTCCGAGGCCCAGCGCGGCGACCGTCGCCGCGGCGAAGAGCGGGCTTCGCCGCAGCGTGCGCAACGCCAGCCGCCCGTCGGCGACGACGCTGTCCGACAACAGCGCCGCGCGCCGCCGCACCGTCTGGCGCGAAGGCCGCGGCCACAACAGCTGATCACGGGCGACGTGCGCCCGCGCCGGTGCAATGCCGCGCACGGCATCGCCGACTGGCGCGCGCGCCGTCGACGATCACCGCCGCCGCGCCGGCCTGCCGGGCTCGCGCCTGCAGCGCGTCGGTCATCGCGGCCGTCATCGGCGCGCCGAAGCGGGCGCGGAACCGGGCGGGGTAGAGCGCGAGGACGCGGCGATGCACCCAGGCGAGGCAGGCGAGCGAGCAGGCGAGCGGCCATCACAGGTCTCCTTCGAGCAGCTTGCGGCACCGCGCCGATGCGACCTGTCCGGCAAGGCGTCGGGCTTCGGCGCGCGCGACGTCGCGGCCGAACGGCGTCAGCCGGTAGTAGCGCCGCCGCTGATCGTCGAGATCGGTGGCGGGCCGTTCCTCGAGCTCCTCGATGAAGCCGGCCTCGAGCAGGCGCGCCAGCGTCCGGTAGAGCGTGCCGGCGTGCAGGGTCACGGCGCCGCTGGAGCGCTCGGACACGTCGCGCATGATGCGGTAGCCGTGCTGGTCGCCGTCGGCGAGCGCGAGCAGGACGTCGAACACCAGGGCCGAGACGGCGGCAGTTGGTCGTCGGGATGCATGTCGGTGTACAGGGCGCATAGTATGTGCAATGTGCACTGAGTGCAATCTCGCGCTTGACCGCCGCAGCAACGCTGTGTATTCTTTCATCCGGCTTGACGGATGCGTCGTCCGGCCGAGCCCATCCAGCCGTGACCGCCCCCATCCTCGACCAGCTCGCCGTGCTCTCGGACGCCATCCGCGTCCGCGTCCTGGCCGTGCTCGAAGACGCACGAGCTGACGGTGTCCGAGCTGTGCGACGTGCTGCGGCTGCCGCAGTCGACCGTCAGCCGGCACCTGAAGACGCTGGCCGACGGCGGCTGGGTGACCTCGCGGCGCGAGGCCACGAGCCGCCTCTACACCGTCGACGCGCGCCTCGCTGCCGGAGTCGGCCAAGGGGCTCTGGCAGGTCGTGCGCGGTCAGGTCGGGACGGCCCCGGCGGCGGCCGCGGACAGCCGGCGCCTGGCCCGCGTGCTCGATGCCCGGCGCGCCACGTCGCAGGCCTTCTTCGCCGGCGCGGCGGGAGAGTGGGGCCGCCTGCGCGACGAGCTGTTCGGCGCCGCGACGCCGGCCAAGGCGCTGCTCGGCCTCCTCGACCCCGACTGGGTCGTCGCCGATCTCGGCTGCGGCGCCGGTCACGTCGCCTCGCTGGTGGCGCCGTTCGTCCGCCGCGTCATCGGCGTCGACGCCTCGGCGGCGATGCTCGCCGCGGCCGAGGACGTGGTGCCGCCGCACGTCGAGCTGCGGCAGGGCGCGCTCGAGGCGCTGCCGATCGACGACGCCGAGGTCGATCTCGTCCTGCTCGTGCTCGTGCTGCACCATGTCCCGGATCCGGCGCGGGCGCTGGCGGAAGCGCCAGCGCGTCCTCAAGCCCGGTGGCCGCCTCGTCGTCGTCGACATGCAGCCGCACGACCGCGAGGACTATCGCCAGAGCATGGGCCACGTCTGGCTCGGCTTCGGCGAGCCGCACATCCTCCGCCTGCTGCAGGGCGCGCGCTTCGAGGCGGCGCGCGTCGTGTCGCTGGCCCCCGAAGCATCGGCCGAAGGGCCGTCGCTGTTCCTGGCGTCCGCACGCCACCCCGTATCGCTCACTCACGAACTACAAGGAGACCGCTGATGTCCGTTGCCGTCGACACCCTGCACGCCTATGACGCCGCCCGCAAGGCCGGCCGCGAACCCTTCAAGGTCAAGGACCTGAGCCTGGCCGAGTTCGGCCGCAACGAGCTGCGCCTGGCCGAGCACGAGATGCCGGGCCTGATGGCCCTGCGCGCGCGCTACAAGGGGCAGAATCCGCTCGCCGGCGCCAAGATCATGGGCTCGCTGCACATGACGGTGCAGACCGCGGTCCTCATCGAGACGCTGGTCGACCTCGGCGCCGACGTGCGCTGGGTGTCGTGCAACATCTTCTCGACGCAGGACAGCGCCGCCGCCGCCGTCGCCGTCGGCCGGCCGGAGTGGGGCGGCACGCGTCGCCAACCCGCGTGGCACGCCGGTCTTCGCGTGGAAGGGCGAGTCGCTCGAGGAATACTGGTGGTGCACGAAGGAAGCGCTGGTCTGGCCGGACGGCACCGGTCCGAACCTGATCGTCGATGACGGCGGCGACGCCACGCTGTTCGTGCACAAGGCGCGCGAGTTCGAGCTGGCCGGCAAGGTGCCGGCGTTCGATGCGGCCAACGATCCGGAAGAGTGGGGCGTCATCCTCGACACGGCGCGCGCCGAGCTGAAGGCCAACCCGGGCCGCTGGACGAAGATCGCCGAAGGCATCAAGGGCGTCAGCGAAGAGACGACGACCGGCGTCCACCGTCTCTACGAGATGACCGCGGCCAACACGCTGCTGTTCCCGGCCATCAACGTCAACGACTCGGCGACCAAGAGCAAGTTCGACAACCTCTACGGCTGCCGCCACTCGCTCATCGACGGCCTCAACCGCGCCTCGGACGTGATGCTGTCGGCCAAGGTCGCGGTGGTGTTCGGCTACGGCGACGTCGGCAAGGGCTGCGCCCAGGCGCTCAAGGGCCAGGGCTGCCGCGTCATCGTCACCGAGATCGATCCGATCTGCGCGCTGCAGGCGGCGATGGAAGGCTACCAGGTCACCACGCTCGACGACGTCATCGAGACGGCGGACGTGTTCGTCACGGCGACGGGCAACAAGAACATCCTCACCGTCGACCACATGCGGCGGATGAAGGACAAGGCCATCATCGGCAACATCGGCCACTTCGACAACGAGATCGACATGGCCGGCCTGGCCAAGTCGGGGGCGACGCGGAACCAGGTGAAGCCGCAGTACGACGAGTGGGTGTTCGCGGCCGAGGGCGGCCGCCCGGAGCACAGCATCCTCGTCCTGGCCGAAGGCCGGCTTCTGAACCTCGGGTGCGCGACCGGTCACCCGTCGTTCGTGATGTCGTCGTCGTTCACCAACCAGGTGCTGGCGCAGCTCGACCTGCACTTCAACGCGACGGGGCAGCCGACGCTGTCGGGCACGAACTACGACGCCCGCCGCGTCTACATCCTGCCGAAGAAGCTGGACGAGGACGTGGCCCGGCTGCACCTCGGCAAGCTCGGCGTGAAGCTGACGACGCTCTCGAAGGAGCAGGCCGACTACCTCGGCGTGGCCGTCGAAGGGCCCGTACAAGTCGGCCCACTACCGCTACTGATACAGCCCGCCGGCGCGCCCCACCCCCTGGGGGCGCGCCGGGCAGGGCCGGCGGCGGAACGAAACGGTGTCCGCGCCCGACCCGCTGTTTCCCATGCCGCACTCCCACTCAGCCCGCCGTCGGGGCGCATCGCCCGTCCCCTCGGGCTGCGGAGCCCTCGCGTGGATGCGTTTCGCGTCTACGCCATGCTGGTGGTCATCCTCGGCCACAGCGAGCTGCTCCTCGGGGAGAGCCCGGTCGACACGATTCACTCGCTGCAGCTGGTGCTGAGCATCGTCGGCCGGGCCGCGGTACCGCTCTTCCTGATTCTGGCCGGCGAGCACCTGGGGCCGCGACTGGCGGGACGGCTCCGGGCGCGGCGTGGCCCGTACGTCCGTCGCCGGCTCGCCCTCCTCTACGGCGTCGCCTGCCTGGTCTACTGGGTCGATCGATTTCGCCAAGCTGGTGCGCGGCCGCGGCGTCGCCCGGGGTCGCCGGGTTCCTGGCCCGGCTGGGCGACAACCCGCTGCCAGACTCCTGCTGCACGGGCCGCGTCCGCACCTCTGGTTCCTGCTGTTCCTGATCCTGGTGGTGGCGATCGCCGCGCCGATCCTGAAGCGGATCCGGGCGGTGCATTTCGTCTTCGGCAGCGCCGCGCTCTACGGTATCGGGCTGTCGTTCGGCGCCTACGCGGCGCGGCTCGAGGGGCCGCCGGCAACATCTGGTGTACGAGCTGGCTGCTGCAGGCGCCGTTGTTCTTCGCCATCGGCGTCGTCTTCGGCCTCGAGCCGCGAGCGGCGGTCACGCGCACGCCGGCGATCGGCGCTGATCGCGGCGGGGCTCGTGATCCACGCCATCGAGGTTCCTGTGGATCACCCGGACGCACGGCACGTCGCCGGTCCGGCTCGGCGATGCTGGTCGGGACGGTGATCTACGCGACGGGCGTCGGCGATGCTGGCGCTGTCGCCGGGCGCGACCCGGTGCGATCGCGCTGGATCGGCCGCTTCGTCGCCGTACGTGCCCCGCCGTCTACCTGAGTCCACGTCTTCTTCCTCGAGACGCTGCGGCCGCCGCGCGGCGCGATGCCGGAATCCTGCTGCGGTCCGGCTGCTGCCGGTCTGGTCACCACGATCCTGTCCTTCGCCCGGCTGGCTCTGGTCATTGGATCGTCGGCGCCGGTGCGGCGGCCGACGGCGGCGCGCCGGATGGGCGGCCGAGCGTGGCGGCCTGACGGCGACGCGTTCAGAGCGCCTGCGACCGCGGCCAGCACCTCGGCCGGGTGCTCGGCCGGCTTGACGCTGTCCCAGCGCCTGCGCGACGCGTGCCGTCCGGTCCGATCAGGTAGGTGATGCGGGCGATGCCCATGTACTTGCGGCCGTACATGCTCTTCTGCTGCCACGCGCCGTAGCGCTCGGCGACGGCGTGATCGGCGTCGGCGAGCAGCGGGAACGTCAGGTCGTACTTCCTGGCGAACTTCGCCTTGCTGGCGCTGTCGAGGACGCTGATCGCCGAAGACGGCGGCCTTGGCGGTGTCGAACCGCGGCAGCGCCGCCTGGAACGTGCACGCTTCCTTGGTGCAGCCCGAGGTGTCGTCCTTCGGATAGAAGTAGAGCACCACCGGCCGGCCGGCGTAGTCGGCGAGCGAGTGGACGCGTGCCGTGCTGATCGGGGAGCGAGAAGGCGGGGGCCGGCTGACCGGGTTCGATGACGGGCATGGCCCGGTAGTATAGAGCCCGTGGTCGAACGTGGGCGATGACGACGAGCGACGAGTCGGGCCGGCGTCGATCGTGCGCGGCGACGAGGAGCCGGGCGCGCAGCTGACCGGCCGCTTCGACCTGCTGCACGACTTCCGCTCGCCGGCGCTCGGGACGGCGCGGCGCGTGTCGATCTACCTGCCGCCCGGCTACGACGCGTCCGCGGCGCGCTACCCGGTCGCTCTACCTGCAGGACGGCCAGAACCTCTTCGATCCCGGGCCGCGCCTTCGTGCCGGGCCAGGACTGGGGCCTCGACGAAACCGCCGAGCGCGCTGATCCACGACGGCGCGCATCGCGCCGCTGATCCTCGTCGGCATCGACCACGGCGGCGTCGATCGCATCGAGGAGTACACGCCGACGCCGCGACGCGCGCGCGGCGCGTCGGCGGTCGGCTCGACGCCTACCGCGCACTTCCTCGTCGACGAGCTGAAGCCGTGGATCGACGCGCGCTATCGCACGCGGCCCGACGCCGCGTCGACCGGCCTCGGCGGGTCGTCGCTCGGCGGCCTCGCCGCGCTCGACATCGGCCTGGCCCGGCCCGACGTCTTCGGACGCGCTCGCCGCGCTGTCGCCGTCGCTGTGGTGGGATCGTCGGCTGCATGCTCGATCGCGCGCGGGCGCTCGAGGGCCACCTCGCCGTCACGATCTGGCTCGACGCCGGGCACCCACGAAGGGCCGGGCGTCGTCCATCACGCGCGGATGCTGAAGAACATCCTGCTGCGGCGCGGCTGGCGCCTCGGGCGCGACCTGCACTATCGCGAGATCGCCGGCGGCCAGCACTCGGAGGCGGACTGGGCGCGGCGGGCGCCGGTGACGTGCTGCGCGACGCTGTTTCCGCCGGACGCCTGACGATCGCCGCGGCGCTCCCGACCGCCGAGCGCAGCTACGGCGGCGTCGCGGCGGCGGCCGGCCGGGCCTCGGGGTGCAGCGCGTAGAAGGCCTCGAGCTCGCGCTGCACTTCTTCCTTGGCCTTGCGCGCGTCCGATCGTGCGAGCCGCCTCCTTGGCCTGCTGCACGCCCGATCCCGAGCAGCTTCATGCGCGCCGGCGAAGGCCAGGCTGGTCGCCGCCAGCTGCAGCTTCTCGCCGTTGCCCAGGATGCCGCCGTAGCCCTTGAACTCGTCCGGCGTCACCATGTTCTGGAACTCGTGGTGCCAGGTGCCGCCGCTCGGCCGGACGTAGGCGGCGACCTCGTCGGGCTCGCCCCAGAACTTCCAGATGTCGATGTGCTCGGTGACGCTGGTGCGGAACGTCGGCGCCGGCGCGGTCGAGGCGCCGCGTCGAGGATCGGCGTCGGCGGTCTCGAGGCGGCGCTTGATGCGCGCCACGTCCGTGGGGGTCGGCCGGCGCTCGTCGGCTGCCAGCGGCGGCGCAATGCCGGCGGAGCCGCCGGGCACCCTGGGCCGCGGCGAGCCGGGCTGGCCAGCACGACGGCGAGGAGCGCGGCGCACGGGCGCATCGCTGTTGAGACGTCGACCGGCGCGCCGGCCGTGCCTCGCCGGCCGTGGCGCGTGCGCCAGATCACCCCTCGAGCAGCATCTGGCCCGGATCCTCAATCAGCTCCTTGACGCGCACGAGGAACTGCACCGCCTCGCGCCCGTCGACGATGCGGTGGTCGTAGCTGAGCGCGACGTACATCATCGGCCGGATCACGACCTCGCCGTTGACCGCCACCGGCCGCTCCTGGATCTTGTGCATGCCGAGGATGCCGACCTGCGGCGGATTCAGGATCGGCGTGGTCAGCAGCGAGCCGAAGACGCCGCCGTTGGTGATCGTGAACGTGCCGCCGCTGCAGATCGTCGAGCGTCAGCGTGCCGTTCTGCGCCTTGCCGGCGAACTCGCCGATCGCCTGCTCGATCTCGGCGAACGACAGGTCGGTCGGCGTCGCGCAGCACCGGCACGACCAGCCCCTGCGGCGCGCCGACGGCGATGCCGATGTCGTAGTACTGCTTGAGGACCATCTCCTCGCCCTGGATCTCGGCGTTGACGCGGGGGAACGCCTGCAGCGCGCCGACCGACGCCTTGACGAAGAACGACGTGAAGCCGAGGCCGACGCCGTGGCGCTCCTTGAACGCCTCCTTGCGCCGCTCGCGCAGCGCCATCAGCGCGGTCATGTCGACCTCGTTGAAGGTCGTCAGCATGGCGGCGGTGTGCTGCGCCTCGACGAGGTTGCGCGCGATCGTCAGCCGGCGCTTGCGACATGCGCTCGCGCGTCTTCGGCGCGCGTACCGGCGGGCACGCGGGCGGCGGGCCGGCGGCAGAGCCGGCGCGGCCGGCGCTTCGGCCGCCTCGGCGCGCGGCAGCGGCGTCGGCGCCGGCGGCCGGGCGCCGCTGCCGGGCCGCTGGCCGCGCGGCCGGACGCGCGCGTGGCGCCGCCGCGCGACGCAGATCTGGCTCGGCGACGTCCTTGCTTGGTGATCCGTCCGGCCATCGCCGCTGCCGGCGACGGCGGCGAGCGCGACGTCGTGCGCCTCGGCCATCTTGCGGCGCCGTCGGCGTCGCCTTCTGGGCGTCCGTGCCGTCCGTGTCGGCGCGCCGGGCCGCCTGTGCGAGCGGGCGCGCGCTGGGGCGGTGCGCCGGCCGCGGCCGGCGAGGCAGTCGCCGCCGCCCCGGCCTCGACCACCGCCAGCACGTCGCCGACCTTCACGTCGGCGCCCTCGGGCTGCTCGATCGACGTCAGCACGCCGCGCCTGCTCGGCGCCGACCTCGAGGTCGATCTTCTCGGTCTCGAGCTCGACGACCGGCTCGCCGGCCGCGACGGTATCGCCCTCGTGCTTCAGCCAGCGCGCCGACGCGCGCTTCGACGACCGATTCGCCGAGCTGGGGGACGACGATGTTGATGGCCACGGAATCCTCGTACGATCAATTCGTGGATCGGCGCGCGGCGCCCGTCAGCGCGCGCTCGACGGGATACGTTCAGCGCGAACGGCCTGGTCGGCGATGATGCGCGCCTGATCGGATCTGCGTGCAGCGCGCCGCGACCTTCGGACGGGCTGGCGCTGCGCGGGCGGCCCGACGTAGCGCACGCGGCAGCACGATCGCCGGCCAGCGTCTTCGAGCTCGGCTGCGACGAACGTCCACGCGCCCATGTTCTGCGGCTCCTCCTGCAGCCCAGAGCGATCTCCTGCAGGTTCGGGTAGCCGGCGACGACGGCGCGCGATGTCCTCGGCGGGAAGGGGATAGAGCTGCTCGACGCGGCAGATCGCGACCGCCGGCGTCGCCGCGCGCGCCTCGCTCGACACGAGGATCGACGTAGACCTTGCCGCTGCACAGCACCAGCCGGCGGACGTCGCGGGCCCGGCGCGCGCGCCTCGGCGTCGTCGATGACCGGCTGCCAGCGGCCCTCGGCCAGTTCGCGCGGGCGACGACGCGACCAGCGGGTGGCGCAGCAGGCTCTTCGGCGTCAGCACGATGAGCGGCAGCGGATCGTCGAGCAGCAGCAGCGCCTGCCGCCGCAGCAGGTGGAAGTACTGGGCCGCCGTGGTGCAGTTGGCGAGCGCGCAGGTTGATGTCGGCGGCGCGATTCGAGGAACCGCTCGGGCGCGGGCCGCGAGTGGTCCGGCCCCTGGCCTTCGTAGCCGTGCGGCAGCAGCAGCACCAGCGACGGCGTCATGCCCCACTTGGCCCGGCCCGAGGTGATGAACTCGTCGATGATCACCTGCGCGCCGTTGATGAAGTCGCCGTACTGCGCTTCCCAGACCACCAGGCGGCTCCGGCGCCTGGACGTTGTAGCCGATACTCGAAGCCGACGGTGGCGTTCTTCGGAGAGCGGGCTGTTGCGGATCTCGAAGGCGGCCGTGCGCCTGCTCGCAGCGCCTGCAGCGGGATGTGGCGCTCGCCGGTCGATCGCGTCGTGGAAGACGGCGTGGCGATGGCTGAAGGTGCCGCGCTCGACGTCCTCGCCGGTCAGGCGGATCGGGATGCCGTCGGCGAGAATCGAGGCGAACGCCAGCGCCTCGGCGGGCGCCCAGTCGATCGTCCGCTCGTCGAGCGTTGGCCAGCATCGCCTGGCGGCGCTCGCGGGCGCGATCGAGCTTGCGATGCTGCTGGAAGCCGTCGGGCCGCGACAGCAGCGAGGCGTTCAGCGCCTCGAGCTGCGGCCAGCGGCACGGCGGTCTTGACGTGGCGGGCCGCGCCGGGCGGCAGCGGCTCGGGAATCGGCTCGACGAAATCGCGCTCCGGCTTGAGCGAGGCGAGCGCCTCTTCGAGCATCGGTGAAGTGGCGGCGGTCACATCACCTCGGCGGCGTCGGCGGTGACCTTGCCGCGCGCGATCAGCTGATCGGCCCACAGCCGGCGCACGGTCGGGTGCTCGGCGACCTTGGCGTACAGCAGCGGCTGCGTGAAGCTCGGCTCGTCGCCCTCGTTGTGGCCGTAGCGGCGATAGCCGATCAGGTCGATGATGACGTCCTTCTGGAACGTCGAGCGATACGCCGAGGCGACGCGGGCCGCTTCGATGCAGGCGATCGGGATCGTCGGCGTTGACGTGGATGATCGGGATCTTGAAGCCGTGCGCCAGGTCGCTGGCGTAGGACGTGCCGTAGGCCTCGCGCGAGTTGGCGGTGAAGCCGATCTGGTTGTTGGCGATGACGTGGATCGTGCCGCCGGTGCGATAGCCGCGAGCCGCGAAAGGTTCAGCGTCTCGGCGACCATGCCCTGGCCCGGGAACGCGGCGTCGCCGTGGATCAGGATCGGCAGCGTGCGCTTCGGATCGAAGGTGATCTTGCCCGGCGCCCTCGACCTTGGTCCCGGCGGCGCGCGCCATGCCGGCGACGACCGGGTTGACGAACTCGAGATGGCTCGGGTTCGGCGCCATCGACACGGTGAGGCTCTTCGAGCGATCGCTCGGCGCCCGAGTGATTTCACGTCGCCGGCCCAGCCCAGGTCGATCTTGTAGGCGGTGCGGCCGTGCACGGGATCCTTGAACTCGGCGAGGATCTGCACGTACCGGCTTCGACAGGACGTGGGCCAGCACGTTGAGGCGGCCGCGATGCGCCATGCCGAGGAGCACGTCCGAGCCGCCGGCGGCCGCGGCGCCGTCGAGGATCACGTCGAGGATCGGGATCAGCAAATCCAGGCCTTCGACCGAGAAGCGGGTCTTGCCGGGGAAGGCGCGGTGCAGGAACTGCTCGAAGGCCTCGACCTGGCTCAGGCGATCGAGCAGCT
>CAVRKP010000002.1:0-210091 GCA_963721565.1 Vicinamibacterales bacterium | reverse complement strand
GAAATGGCGCTGCATTCGACGGGCGATGCATCCCGGCGCTGATTCGGGACACTAGTAGAGTCGTTCCGATTCGTCCTGCTTGATGATCTCGTCCAAGGCTTCGACGGGCATCGCAAGCTTGGCAGCATCCACCATCGTCTGAGCAAGGCTGGGAAGGCCCTCGAGCGGCGGCCAGGCCTCCGGTGTCCAGAGACTCGAACGGACGATGCATTTCGAGCAGTGAAAGAACGCCTCTTCGATCGCGACCGCCAGCACGAAGTCCGGTGTCTTGCCGTGAGCCGCCATCGACTCACGCAGATCCAGATCGCGCACGATCCTGGCGCTCCCGCTGAAACGTAGCGTCTCGCTCTTTCCGGGCACGAAGAAGATGAGGCCGATCCTGGGATTCTCCAGGACGTTCGTGAAGGTGTCGGCCCGACGATTCCCTGGCCGGTCCGGAATTGCCAGGGTCTTGTCATCCAGCACTCGGACGAAGCCTGGAGCGTCTCCTTTGGGGGAAATATCCATCTGTCCCAGGGCGTTTGCCGACGCGACCAGCACAAACGGCGATCGGGCGATGAAGGCCCGGCAGTGCCGATCCGCGATGGCAATCGTCTTTGCGACGCATGGTGGCGGCGGCTCCCCCATCAGTGCGCGGAACTGCGCCGGGTCGGTGACGATGTCCTCGAACTCCATCGGTGAGACTGTCCGATCTGCCAGAACGGCGACTGGGTGTGTCCGCGGCCGCCGATCGACCGCGCGCCAAGCACGGCTGTCATTCTAGCAGCCGTGATTGAAAGGGGGATCGACATGACGATCGCCCGTACTACACTCCGGCATGGCCATGGGTCGGCGCAAGGACCGCGGGCGCACGCCGGGGTTGTGGATTGCCACGAGTGACTTGTCGGCGACCGGCGGGCATCCGTTCTACCAGCGGCTGAATCGCATCCTCGATGACCGCGCGTTCGACGACTTCGTCGAGGCTCAGTGCGCCCCGTTCTACGCGGCGAGGCGGGTCGGCCGAGCCTGACGCCGGGCACCTATTTTCGGCTGCTGTTAATCGGGTACTTCGAAGGGATCGATTCCGAGCGAGGGATCGCGTGGCGGACGGCCGACTCGCTGGCGCTGCGCGGCTTCTTGGGCCTGGACCTCGAGGAGACGCCGCCGGAGCATTCGACGATCTCGCGGACGCGGCGCCTCATCGATCTCGAGACCCACCGCGCCGTCTTCACGTGGATCCTGCAGGTACTGGCGACCGCCGATCTCGTCAAGGGCAAGACGATCGGGATCGATGCGACGACGCTCGAAGCCAACGCCGCGCTGCGCAGCATCGTGCGGCGCGATTCAGGCGAGACGCATCAGGCCTTTCTGACCCGGCTGGCGCAGGTCTCGGGCATCGAGGCACCGACCCGGGCCGACTTGGCGCGGCTTGATCGCAAGCGGCCGAAGAAAGGCCGCAACGCGGAGTGGCGGCATCCGCTCGACCCCGACGCGCGTATCACGAAGATGAAAGACGGCCGCACGCACCTCGCGCACAAGGCCGAGCACGCCGTCGATCTGGAGACGGGCGCGATCGTCGGGGTGACGGTGCACGGGGCCGACCAGGGCGACACCACGACGATCGCGGAGACAGTGACCGCCGCCGCGGAGGACCTCGAGGCCGTCGCCGTGGCCACCGGTGGCGACACCGCGGTGATCGACGAGGTCGTCGCCGACAAGGGCTACCACAGCAATCACGTGCTGGTGGATCTGGCGGCACTCGACCTGCGGACGTCATCGCGAAACCGGATCGCGGGCCGCGTGACTGGCGCGGCAAGGCGGCGGCGCGCGACGCGGTCTATGCGAACCGCCGGCGGATACGCGGGGCCCGCGGCCGTGGGCTGCAGCGAGGCCGCAGCGAACGCCTGGAGCGGCCGAACGCCCATCTCTATGAGACCGGCGGGATGCGGACGCACCTGCGGGGCCACGCGAACATCTTGAACGCCTCTTCGTCCACATCGGGGGCTTCAATCTCGGGCTTTTGATGCGCACGCTCTTCGGCGTCGGCACGCCGCGGACTCCAGGGCCGCCTGGGCGCGCTGATCACGCTGATCGTCGCACTCCAGACGCATGTCCAGGGTCGGGGGCGTCGCTGGCACCACGCCCGTCGTCGATCGCCCGTCAGGCCGTGCGCCGCATCATCGTGTCGAACTCCCGTCCGTCCGCGTGTCGGGAGCCCTTTTAGCCACGGGCTGCTAGTGTCCCGAATCAGAGTTCGCTGACATACTTCCGGGCGGGGCATCCCGCCTCGCGGCGTTGCTCATCGCTCACGTATCCCCAATAAACTCGCTCTTCGCGCCTTGCGATCCGGGCGCCGCGCCCGGAATCTTTGCACCGAACTTCTGATTCGGGACACTAGGAGCCGGCCCGCCCGGCGACGGCCGATGAGATACAGATGTTGGCCGGCTGACACGACGGTGCGCCCGACTGTGCCGCCGCCGGACGAGCACCGCCCCGGCGTCCACGGCAGGCGCAGGCGGGCGAGCACGTCCTTCGACGCGTCAGCACCAGGACGGTGCGGGCCCGGGCGGGCGGCCGATCGGGACCCGGTCGTAGACGGCCACGATCCGTAGCCGGGCGCCGTCGCACATGTCAATCTCCCGTTCGACGGCCCGCGTGGACGAGCGTGAGCGGCAGGAGCATGGCCCAGCGCAGCACGCGCCCGGTCAGGCGAGCGGTGCGCTCGCTCAGGCCGAAAGCGGTCAGCCCGGGACCACAATCGGGTCAAGAAGCTTGAGCCCGCAGGCGGCGAGGAAGACGCTCGAGAGCGCAGCACGAAGCATCAGGACGACGGCAGCCACCGGAGCGGCGGCCGTATAGCCAGGCTGTCAGCGTCCGGGAGGTCTCCACGAAGGCGACCGCTGATCCCGCGACGCCAGCCTTCACACCCGGGCATCGAGCCCGGTCAGGCGTTGGATCGCGTCGAGCACGCGCGCTTCGCTCGCCATCCGCGCCTCTACCGCGCGCAGTACGGGCGAATCGCTCGCGATGAGCGTCGCGCGGAGCCAGGTTTCGATGTTGAGCAGGACGAGTTGCGCGGCTGTGACTCGACTGCTGGCCCTCGCGTCCAGCGATTGACCACTCAGGAGGGCCGCCCGCTGACGGAGTCGCAGGGCTCGCGCCAGGACTGCTGACTGCGTGCCTTCGCTGCTCACATATAGAGAATCGGCCTCGTATGGGGCTGCGCTAGGGGACAACGCCCTGCAGCGCCCCGCTGGGCCTGGCGTCGACCTTCAACGTGACCGAGCAGGTTGGTGTCCGAATTGGCTCGCCGCAGGCGACCTGGCTCCTCGGTCTCGATTCGCGTCTGAACGCCGAGGGCAGCGCAGCTGACCGGAGGCGTATTGACCGAGAGACAGGCCGGGGCGCAAAAATCTCGCCGCAGGCGACACCGGCGCTCCGCCCAGCTCGATTCGGGTCTGAACGCGAGGCGAGCGCAGCTGACCGGAGGCGTATTGACCGAGAAGACAGGCCGGGGAGCAAAATCTCGCCGCAGGCGACACCGCGCTCCGCCCAGCTGGATTCGGGTCTGAACGCCGAGGTCAGCGCAGCTGACCGGAGGCGTATTGACCGAGAAGACAGGCCGGGGAGCAAATCTCGCCGCAGGCGAGACCGGCGCTCCGCCAGCTGGATTCGGGTCTGAACGCCGAGGTCAGCGCAGCTGACCGGAGGCGTATTGACCGAGAAGACAGGCCGGGGAGCAAAATCTCGCCGCAGGCGACACCGGCGCTCCGCCCAGCTGGATTCGGGTCTGAACGCCGAGGGCAGCGCAGCTGACCGGAGGCGTATTGACCGAGAAGACAGGCCGGGGAGCAAAATCTCGCCGCAGGCGAGATTGGCTCCTCGGGCTGGATTCGAACCAGCAACCCTCCGGTTAACAGCCGGATGCTCTGCCGTTGAGCTACCGAGGAACGTATGGTGGGACGCCTGGCCGCCATCGAGCGTGCGGCCGTGCGTATCTACCGAACCGGCAAGTGCGGCAGACCGTTGATTTTAGCCGGGCCTGGCCCGGACGCGCAACCTAGATCATCGGCTCGGCGGGCCGAACCCTTTATCCATTGCGCGCGGCATCGGCCAGATCCCTGATCTCGGCGTTCTCGAGGATCCGTCCGCGGGTGCCAGCCGCGGTCGCGGCCAGCAATCGCCAGCCCGGTGTCCTCGGCGTTGGCCGTCCGCCAGCGGGTCGAGCCGCCGCCGCGCCACGGCCCGGACCTCGGTGTCGGCGGGCGACTCCAGGCACGCCTGGAGCGCACCGCCGCCGGCCGAGCCGCTGGCGCCGACGATCAGGACGACCATGCGGTCGAGCCCGTGCCGCGCGGACCTGATGCGTGAGTCCTCTTACGCGTTCTGCGCGATGCTCGTCTTGACCGTCACGGCGACGTTGCCGCGGATGGCGTTCGAGATCGGGCAGCCGCCTTCGGCCTTCTTGGCCAGCTCGGCGAGCCCGGCGGCGTCCGTGCCTTCGAGGCCGGTCACGACCACCTCGAGCGCCGACGACACCACCTTGATCCCGGCATCGGTCTTCTCGGCGCTGACCGTCGCGGTGACGTGCGTGGTCGCGGCCTTGGCGTTGTTGCGGCCGAGCGTGGCGTTGAACGCCATCGCATAGCACGCGGCGTGCGACGCGGCGAGCAGCTCCTCGGGGCTGGTGTTGCCGGCCGGCTCACCGATGCGCGACGGGAACGTCACGGGCAGCGAGAACGCCCCCGTTCCGGCCTTCGCCTCGCCCTTGCCGTCCATGATGCCGCCGTTCCACAACACGTCCACCTTGCGCGAAAACACAGACATTCGAGATCTCCTTGAAGCGTTTGGTTCGAGAGGAACCCGCCGCGCCGGCCGTCAGCGTTTGGCGGCGCGCGGGCGATTCGAGAGCTGGACGGCGGCGCCGATGCCGCCGAGCACGATCCAGCCGACCCACATCCACTCGTGCCCCTGGGGCACGCGGAGCGGATAGAGCACCCAGCCGTCGGTGACCTGCGCGGCGCGGTTGCCGATCATGCTGATCGCGCCGACCAGGGCCGTCCAGGCGCCGCCGAAGGCCGTCGCCGCGATGATCACATAGCGCTGTAACGCCATCGCGGCGATGGCGCCGACGACGGTGCCGAGGATCACGACCACCGGATGCGGCTCGCGTGCGAGCTGGGCCGCGATCACGTGGACGAGCACGGCGCCGAGCGCCGCGCCGACCAGGGCGACCCCGACGAAGTAGGCCAGGATCAGCACCAGCGCCCCGGCGGCGCCGCCGGCGAGCATGGCCAGGATCGGCGTTCCGTCGGTCGAGGGACCGACGATCGTCGCGGCGATCAACGCGCCGGTGACGAACCCGTAGATGCCGAGCACGACCCGGAACAGTCGTTGGCCGACGAAGCACGCCAGCAGGCCCCCGCCCAGCAGGAGCGCGGCGGCCGGGAGCTGGTAGGCGGCGGGGAGCACGGGCCGATTATAGACGCCGACGGTGTTTTGGAAGCCCGGCTTGGCGGGGATGCCACGGGCCGCTCAACCGGGCATGGCGCCGGGTTGCGTCATAAATCGCAAGTTGACGCGGGCAACCGGGCAGCACACGATGGCGGTCGTGAGCGAGGACGACCGCGGCGGGCCCCTGCCTGGCGAGCGTAAGCGCCGGCGGGTCACCCCCGGGAGCGTCGCCGCGGCCGTGTTCGGCGCCGCGCTGTTCGCCGTCACGCTCCGGCAGACCCGGCTGGACGAGGTCGTCGCCGGGATGCAGAGCGTCGGCTGGGGCTTCCTGGTCATCATCCTGCTGTCGGGCCTGCGCCTGCTGGTCCGCGCCTGGGCCTGGACACTCTGCACCCCGCCCGCCGCCGGTTTGCGGATCCGCGACACCTTTCCGGCCTTCCTGACCGGTGATGCCCTCGGCAACCTGACGCCCCTCGGCCTGTTCGCCAGCGAGGCGACCAAGGCGGTCTACGTCCGCCATCGCGTGCCGCTGGGCGTGGCCGTGTCGGGGCTGACCATCGAGAACCTGATCTACACGATGACGGTCGCCGTGGTGATCGTCAGCGGCACGCTGGCGCTGCTGCACAACTTCCGCGTCTCACACGGGCTCGAGGTGGTGTTCCTGGTGTCGGTCGGGGTGATGCTGTCGATGCTGGTGGCGGCGGCCTGGATCGTCGGGCGCCAGATCAAGCTGATGACCGGCATCCTCGACTGGCTGCACCGGCGGTCGCTGGCGCCGCGGGCCCTGTCCGGCCGGCTCGAGAAGCTGCGGACGCTCGAGGACACCGTCTACGGCTTCCATCGTCAGGATCCGGCCCGCCTGGTCAGCGTGGTGGCGCTCGAGGGCCTCTACCACGCCGCCGGCGTCGCCGAGGTGTTCGTCACGCTGGCGTGGATCGCGACGCCGCCGACGCTGCTGATCGCGTTCATCCTGGAGACGGCGAACCGGCTGACGAACGTGGTGTTCAAGTTCGTGCCGATGCGCCTGGGCGTCGATGAAGCCGGGTCGGCGCTGCTGACGACCGTCCTCGGCTACACGAGCGCGACCGGCGCCACGCTCGCGCTGGTCCGCAAGGTCCGGATGCTCGTCTGGACGGCGGCCGGGGTGTTCTTCCTGGCCCGCTGGCGCGGCGCCGAGTCCTGACCGTCAAAATTTCGTCACACTGTCCGCGGACGACCTAGACCTCGCGGCGGCCGGCCATGGACTTGCTCATGGTCACTTCGTCGGCGTACTCGAGGTCGCTGCCGACGGGGACGCCCATGGCGATGCGGGTGACGCGGACGCCGAGGGGCTTGATCAGCTTGGCCAGGTAGATGGCGGTCGCTTCGCCTTCGACGGTGGGATTGGTCGCCAGGACGATCTCCTGGACATGGCCCTGCCCCACCCGCAGCAGCAGGCTGCGGATCTTCAGGTCGTCGGGCCCGATGCCCTGGAGCGGCGAGAGCACGCCCATCAGCACGTGATACGTGCCCTTGAAATGCGTCTTCTCGACCGCGGACACGTTCTGCGGATCCTCGACGACGCAGATCAGGCCCTGGTCTCGATCGGCGCTGGTGCAATAGCTGCACGGATCGCTGTCGGTGATGTTGTGGCACACCGAGCAGTGGGCGACGCGATCCTTGACCGTCACGATCGCCTGCGTCAGGCGATCGACGTTCTCGCGCGGGCTCTTGAGGAGATGGAAGGCCAGGCGCTGCGCGCTCTTGGCGCCGACGCCGGGCAGCCGCTGCAGTTCGGCGACGAGCGCCTGGAGCGATTCGGGTAGGGCCATCGAGGGGCGGCTGCGGTGGCGGGCCTAGAAGCCGGGCAGGCCCATGCCGCCGAGCATGCCGCCCATCTGCTTCTTCATGTCCTCGTCGACCTTCTTCTGGGCGTCGACGAAGGCGGCGATGATCATGTCCTGCAGGATCTCGACGTCGTCCTTCGAGACGACCTCGGGGTCGATCGTCAGCGACTGCACCTGCTTCAGGCCGTTGATGACGATGGTGACCGCGCCGCCGCCGGCGGTGCCTTCGGCGCGCGTCTGGGCCGCCTGCTTCTGCACCTGCTCCTGCATCTTGGCGGCCTGCTTCATCATCTGCTGGATGTTCATTCCTTCACCTCTTCGACGTCGCGGATGTCGGCCGGATACACGTCGAGCAGCGCCTGTACGGCGGGCTCGGCGAGCGCCGCGGCCTTGAGCCGATCCTTCTCACCCTGCTGTGCCGACGGCGCCGCGACCGCCGGCCCCGCCTCGACCTTGCAGCCAACCGTCATCGGACGCCCCGCCAGCGCGGTCGCCAGCACGGCCAGCTCGGGTCGCAGCGCTTCGAAGCGCGTCGCGATCAGCTTGGGCTGCGTCTCGTAGACGAACGCCACCGATCCGACGGCGACGTCGACACGCTTTGCCGGCCCGAAGATCATGCCCCAGTCGGCCTGGCCGCGCGAGCGCTTCACCTCGGCCAGGAAGGCGTCACGGAACCGGACCAGCGCGGTCTCGGACACGTCGTCGACCAGCAGGTCGCGCTGCGACGGACCCGCCGATGCCGGCGCGGCCGGAGCCGCGGAGGCAACCGGTGACGCCGAGGCACGCGACCCCGCCACGGACGATCCCGACGTCGCCGGTCCCGATCCGCCCGGTCCCGTCGCGGGCGCAGCCGGCGAACGGGACGGCGGTGCCACCGCGGGACGTGCGCCGGCCGGCGCCGTCGGACGAGGCGCTGCCGGCGCGGGCGTCGGACGCGCCGCCGCCACCGGCATCGATCGCGATGCCAGGCTCGGTGCCGGCGCCCCACCGCCCGACCCGTCGAGCAGCGCCGCGAGCGGCACCAGCTTCCGCAGGTGCACCCAGCGCAGCAGCGCCATCTCGAGATGGAACCGCGGCTGCGCGGCGACCTTGACGTCCTGTTCGAGCTTGGCGACCAGCTCGAAGGCGCGCAGCAGATCTTCGCGCGAGAAGCGCGAGGCGATCGCCCGCAGCCGGTCGCCGTCGCCTTCGATGCCGAACTCCGGATCCGAGGTCCGATCCGGGTCGACCTGCAGCACCATCAGGTCGCGCACCAGGCGCGCCAGCTCGCGGCACACGTGGCGCAGGTCGTGGCCCGATTCGACCAGCCGGCCGGCGATGTCGAACACGCGCGGCGCGTCCTCGTCGGCGACCACCTGCAGCAGATCGAGGAGCACCTCGCGCTCGACCAGGCCGAGCACCTCGGCCACCGTCGTCGCGCCGATCGACTCGCCCGCCGAACGCCATCACCTGGTCGAGGGCGCTCTGCGCGTCGCGCATGCTGCCCTCGGCGGCACGGGCGACCAGGGCGATCGCCTCGTCGGTGATGGTCACCTTCTCGGCGTCGGCGATGCGGCGCAGCTGGTCGACGATCGCCCGGGTGCCGATCGTGCGCAGCTCGAAGACCTGCGCCCGCGACAGGATGGTCTCGGGGATCTTGTGCAGCTCGGTCGTCGCCATCATGAAGACGACGTGCGGCGGCGGCTCCTCCATCGACTTGAGGAGGGCGTTGAACGACGACGCCGAGAGCTGGTGTACCTCGTCGATGATGAAGACCTTGTAGCGATCGCGCGCCGGCCGCACCTGCAGGCCGTCGATGATCACTTCGCGGATGTTGTCGACGCCGGTGTGCGTCGCCGCGTCGATCTCGAGCACGTCGAGGTCGCGGCCTTCGGCGATCTCGACGCAGGGATCGCACACGCCGCAGGGTTCCGGCGTCGGCCCCTTCTCGCAGTTGAGCGCCCGGGCCAGGATGCGGGCCGTGGTGGTCTTGCCGACGCCGCGGGCGCCGGCGAACACGAAGGCGTGCGCCAGGCGGCCGGTCGTCAGGGCGTTGCGGAGCGTCTGCGTGACGCCCTTCTGCCCGACCACGTCGTCGAAGCGCTGCGGCCGCCACTTGCGCGCGAGAACCTGGTACGACACGTCAGCTCGGATCAGTCGGGAAGGATAAGGCGGCAGTCAGGGGTTCGGGCAATGCGGAACGGGTCGGGCGAGACGAGAGCGGCCCTACCGCGACCCGGATGACCTGCGGCACATGACAGACACTGCTTAGCGCTGCTACCTTCCGGTTCTGACGCGGTTCGGAGGCTGTCATTGCACAAGGTCCGGGCCGCGGTACGGCCGCCCTCGACGCCCTCGCACGCGCAGCGCGAGCAGGGCGAACCCTCAGTCTATGGGACCGGCCGTCGTTTGCAAAGCGCGACCGCTGGCAGCCCTGCGTGCCTAGCGCGCTCACCGTCGCGGCTTGGCGCGCGCCGTCGGCGTCGCCGTCCACGGATCCTCCGGCCACGGGTGCCGCGGATACCGCCCGCGCAGCTCCTTGCGCACCTCCGGATAGGTGCGATCCCAGAAGCTGCGCAGATCGCGGGTGGTCTGCACGGGACGCCCGTTCGGCGCCAGGAGTGACAGCACGACGGGCACGCCGGCGGCGCCGACGCGCGGCGTCTCGGCCAGCCCGAACAGCTCCTGCAGCTTGGCCGACGCCGACACCGTGCCGTCGGCCTCGTAGGTCAGGGCCGTCCGGCGGCCGCTCGGCAGGTCGAGGTAGGCCGGTGCCAACCGCTCGAGATCGCGGGTCAGCGCGAAGGGCGCGTGCGCGGCCAGATCGAGGTCGGCCAGCGCCGCCGCGCCGGGCGCCGCGGCGCGGACCAGCGCCGGCAGATCGACGGCGAGCCCGGCGAAGCCGACGCGGCGCAGCCAGCCGGCGTTGGCGGCGTCCGGCTCCCCCGCCAGCCACGCGTCGGCCAGGACCTCGGCGGCGGCCAGCGGCTCCGGCGCCTGCGCGTGCTCGGCGAGCACGAGACGATCGAAGCGCTCGCGGCGCCAGGCGCGGACCCGGCCGGACCGGGGATCGAAGGCGTGCTCGACGGCGATCGACGTCGGCACGATCCACTCGGGATCGACCTGGCTCGCCACCCGCACCAGGGCGTTCGGATCGCCGACGCGCGTCGGCGCCTGGACGTCGAGCGCGACCAGGAACTCGCCGTCGCGCACCCCGCTCTCGCGGCCCAGCACGGCGCCGGTGCCCGTCGCCAGCGCCAGCGTCAGGCCCTGCGGCTCGCGGCGCCGGGCCAGACGATCGGCGTAGCCGACGAACAGCGCGCGCCGCAGGTCGGCCTCGGCGAAGCCGCGGCGAGGGGCCGGCGCGATCGACGCGGCCAGGTCCTCGATCTGGCGCGCGACCTGGTGCACGTGCGGCGGCAGCGACGCCCAGGCGTCGAGCGAGCCGAGCAGATCGCAGGTCGTCGTCTCCCGGCGGGTCGGCGCCAGCGATCGCTCGGAGAGCATCGCGCAGGCCCGGGCGGCGTCGCGGGCGCCGCCGGCCTCGATCAGGATGCGCGCCAGCCGCGGCGCGAGCGGCAGCGCCTGGATGCGCCGGCCGAGCGGGGTGAGCGTCGCGCCCTCGAGCGCGCCGAGCCGCTGCAGCAGGGCGCGGGCTGCCGCGACCGCGTCGTCGGGCGGTGGCTCGAACCAGGGGAAGCGTCTCGGCAACGGCGCCCCAGGCCGCCAGGTCGAGGAGCGGCCCGGCCAGGTCGATGCGCGCGATGTCCGGCTCGCCGTGCGGGCGCAGCCGATCGCGGGCGTCCCACAGGCGCCGGGCGCGGCCGGGACCGAGCCGGGCGGCCCGCCCCGCCCGCTGATCCGCGCTGGCCTGCGAGATGCGCTCGATCTCCAGCGTGTCGAGGGCCCGCGTCGCGTCGTAGCGGGCCACCTTGTGGAGCCCGGTGTCGACGACGGTGTCGACGCCCGGCACCGTCAGCGACGTCTCGGCGATGTTGGTGGCCAGGATCACCCGGCGCCCGCCGCCGTGGACGACGCGGTCCTGCTCGTCGGCGGACAGGCCGCCGAACAGATCGACCACCTCGGCGTCGGGCACGACGCGCGCGACCTCGGCGTGGGCGCGGCGGATCTCGGGCGCGCCGGGCAGGAAGCAGAGCACGCTGCCGCGCGAGCCCGGCCACACCGCGCGGACGGCCTCGGCGACCGACTCGCCCGGCGCGTAGCCGACGTCGAGCGGATACGGACGCCCCGGCACCTCGACGATCGGACAGCCGTCGAGGAAGCGCGCCACCGGTCCCGCCGCCAGCGTCGCCGACATCACGACCAGCCGCAGGTCGTCGCGCGCCGCCCACGCCTGGCGCGCCAGCGCCAGGCCCAGGTCGGCGTGAATCGAGCGCTCGTGGAACTCGTCGAGGACGATGGTGCGGACGCCGGAGAGCAGCGGATCGTCGACCAGCCGCGCCGTCAGGATGCCTTCGGTCGCCAGCAGGACGCGCGTCGACGCCGTGAAGCGCCGCTCGAACCGCACGTGCCAGCCGACCTCCTGGCCCAGCGTCCAGCCGCGCTCCTCGGCGATGCGCCGCGCGATGGCCCGCGCCGCGACCCGCCGCGGCTGCAGCACCAGCACCGGTCCGTCCGCGGCGAACGCCGGTGGCAGGCGGGTCGTCTTGCCCGCCCCTGGCGGGGCCACGATGACGGCGGCGCGGTGGCGGCGCACCGCCTCGAGGACGGCGTCGACGTGCGCGTCGATCGGCAGGGGATCGAGCCCGCGAAGCGTCATGAGATCCGGCGACGCTTACTTCGCCGGGGCCATGACGGCCGGTGGCGGGGCGCTGGCAGCGGCCGCGGCCGCCGCGGCGCGCATCGACGCCCAGCGGACGACCCAGGCCGCGCCGAGGCTGATGGCGCTGCCGACCAGGGCGAGCGTGGCGACGCGCTCGTTGCGGACGACGACGCCGAGGATCAGCGCCACGACCGGGATGAAGAACGCCGACACCGAGGCGGTGGTCGCGCCCAGGCGACCCGAGGCGATCGTCGTGAGCACGTTGGCCACGCAGGTGCCGAGCGCGCCGAGCGCCAGCAGCGACAGCACCGCGCGCGGCGTCCAGTGCCCGTTCAGCGCCCGCGGCAGGCCGAGCGGCGCCGTCAGGATCAGCGCGACGAAGAGCGCGCGCCAGACGACCGGGAGCGCGCCGTTGCGCTGCTGCAGCGGGCGGGCGATGTTCACCGCGAACCCGTAGGAGACGCACGCGGCGATGACGAGGACGATGCCGAGCGCGCTGTTGCCGCCGGCGCCGAGGCCCGGCCAGGCCATCAGCGCGCCGCCGAGCAGCCCGGCGGCGATCCCGCCGACGACCATCGTCGGCGGCCAGCGCCGGTGCAGCACGGCGGCGACGGCCGTCGCGAAGAGCGGCACCGTGCCGTTCAGCATGCCCGTGAGCGCCGACGAGATCCACTGCTCGGCGTGCGGGAACATGCTCATCGGGAACGCGAACCAGAGCAGCCCCAGGGCGGCCACGCCGCGCCAGTCGCCCGGCTGCGAGCGGCTTGCGTGCGCCCGGCATCGTGCTCAGCGTCAGGAAGCCGACGAGGATGCGGATGAACGTCACGCCATCCGGCGCGACGGCGGTCAGGCCCTCGGCGATGAAGAGGAACGACGCACCCCAGATGATCCCGGGCAGGACGATGAGCAGCCAGTCGATCACGACGTCCCGATCATAGACCGCGAACCATATAGGGCGGCGACGGCTGCTTCCCCGCGGAAGCGCCCGGCCACGTCGTGCGGCTTACGTTCGGCGCGCCGATGGATCTGGCGGAGTTGGCCGAGGGCCTGCGCCGGCTGCGGCGGCTCGATCCGACGGCGCCGGCGAGGACGACGGCTGGAGCGGCACGGACGCCGCCGTGCGCCGGCCGACGGCGCCGCCGCGGCGGCCGCGACGATGACGTCGTGGACGAAGCGCAGCTTCTCGATGGCCGGCTGCGACAGCACGAACGGATAGGCGTCCGCCACCCCCAGGCCGCGATTGAGGTTGTTGAGCACGTAGGTCAGCGGGAACCAGCTGGCCATCAGGCGGTCGAAGGCCGCGTCGGGCGAGCCGGCCGCCGCCGGCACGCGCGACAGGGCCGGCTCGTCGCGGCGACGCGGCCGGATCGACACGCCACAGGCGGCCGCCGTTTCCAGCGTATCGGTCATGTGGAGGTAGTGCGCCCAGGTCTCGGCCCAGTCCTCCCAGGGGTGCGCCGCGGCGTAGGTCGTGACGAACCGCGTCTGCCAGTCGCCCGGGGCGCCGGACTGGTAGTGCGCCTGGAGCGCGGCCCCGTAGTCGGCCCGCTCGTCGCCGAAGAGGGCGCGAAACGGCTCGAGGCGATCGGTCGACGCGATCAGCCGCTCCCAGTAGTAGTGCCCGATCTCGTGGCGGACGTGGCCGAGCAGCGTGCGATACGGCTCGTGCAGCTGCAGGCGGCGCCGTTCGCGCTCGGCGTCGTCGGCCTCGGCCAGGCTGACGGTGATGACGCCGCCGAGATGCCCGGTGAGGACCGGGCCGGGCGCCTGCGGCTGATCGGCCAGGAACTCGAAGGCCAGCCCGTGCACCGGATCATCGGCGCGGTTGGCGACCGGCAGCCGCAGGTGGAGCAGGCTGTAGACGAGGCGCCGCTTCGCCATCTCGAGCTTGTACCAGGCCTCGCGCTGCCACTGCAGCGACGGATCGGGAATGGCCCGGGTCAGCCGGCACGACGAGCACAGCGTGTGCGGATCGTCGGCCGGAATCGCCCAGTTGCAGACGTTGTGCGTGGTGTAGTTGGCGCAGAGCCGATAGCCCGCCGGCGAGGCGCCGGCCAGCGGCGACACCCACGTGCCCGGTGTCCCGGGATCGAGCGAGCCGATTTCCGCGATGTCCGGCAGGAACGCCAGCTGGCGGCCACAGCTGACGCAGCTGTGGTTCTCGAAGAAGACCAGATGGTCGCAGTGGTCACAGTGGAAGATCCGCATCGCTGCCGATCATTGTGACCGAGAGCGCCGCCATCGCGGCATGTCGCGAATCGCTACAGCGGCGACCGTCCGGATCGGCTGCGCTTCAGGCGCCGGGACCGCCAGGCTTGATCGCGACTTTCACCGCGCCGTCCCGGCGCGTCTCGAACGTTTCGAGCGCGGTGGCGAAATCGGCGAGCGGGAAGCGGTGCGTCAGCAGCGGCGTGAGGTCGATGCGCCGTTGACCAGCAGGTCCAGCGCCGCTTCGGCGGTGTTCGGGTTGGCGCGATCGCCGACGATCTCGATCTCGTCGAGCACGATCCGCCGCATCGGGAGCTGCGGCTCGTCCTGCGGGATGCCGATCACCGAGACGACGCCGCCCTTGGCCGCCGCCAGGCAGCAGTCGCGGATCGACTGGGCCGTGCCGGCGCACTCGAGCACCGCCGGCACGCCGAGGCCGTTGGTCAGCTCGCGGATCCGCTCGACGACGCGTCCCTGCTTGTAGTCGATCGGCATGGCCCCGAGCTGCTCGGCGAGCGCGAGACGCGCGCCCGAGCCGACGGCGAGGATGCGGCCGGCGCCGAGCGCCTTGCCGACCAGGATCGCCATCAACCCCTGTGGACCGGTGCCCATCACCAGCAGGTCGTCGCCGGGCTGCAGCCGGCTGCGCTTGACGGTGTAGAGCGCGATGCTCAGCGGATCGACGCACGCGGACAGCTCCGAGGTCGAAGCCGGCCGGCACGCGCACCAGGCTCTTGACCGACGCCTTGACGTAGTCGGCGTAGGCGCCCGGCGTGATGTGGCCGTACTGGCGATGCCCGGTCTCGGCCTTGCCGTAGTTCAGGCACAGGTTGTAGCGGCCGCGCAGGCAGTTGCGGCAGACGCCGCAGCCGCAGTGCGAGATGGCGCAGACGCGGTCGCCGGCCTTCCAGCCGAGCGCCTTGGCGCGCGTCCCGGTGTCGACCACTTCCGCCGACCACTCGTGTCCCGGGATGAAGGGGAACGACGGCGGCCAGAAGCCCGGGTAGTCGCCGTTGATGATGTGCGGATCGGTGCCGCAGATGAAGGTCGTGTGCACCTGGCACAGGACGTCGTCGGGCTCGAGCGCGGTCGGGACCGGCACGTCCTCGACGGCGAACTGGCGCGGCGCGCGCAGCACCAGCGCGCGCATCGAAGCAGGCAAGGACACTAGGAGCCCGCGGCGCACATGCCGCTGCATTCGACGGGCGATGCATCCCGCCGCTCATCGTTGCTCGTCGCTCGCATATTCCCCATATTCTCGCTCCTCTCGCCTCGATCGACGGGCGCCTCGCCCGTCTCGGTGCGACGCGCCATGTGCGCCACGGGCTCCCATTCCTCGATCGGATCCGATCACGCGACGCGATCAATCCTCGGTGAGCGCGACGGCGCGGATCGGCGATCCGCAGCCGTTCTTGATTTTCAGCGGCAGGCCGACGAAGGTGAAGGCGCGCTTCGGGATGAGGTCGATGTTGCGCAGGCTCTCGATGTTCAGCACGCCGCGCTCGCGGCACATCATGTGGACCGGCTGGATCATCCGCGTCGCGACTTCGTTGAACGAGTCGACGCTGGGCGCGTCGGCGCCGACGCAGATGACACCCTGATCGGCCAGCCAGTGCGCCGCCTCGCCGTCGAGGCCTGGGTAGTCGCGGATGTAGTCGAACGGCGCCGTCTCGAACTTGCGATACCAGCCGGTGTGGTAGAGGAACACCGAGCCGGGCTTGATCGTCAGCGCGTGCTCGGCGAGCTGCGCCTCGATCTCCGCCTTGCCGATGTAGCCGTTCGGTTCCTTGTGGGCGAAGTCGACCCACACGCCCGGCGCCATGTGCCACGGCCAGCGGCGTCTTGTCGATCGGCCGGGCGCCGTGCTCCGGCACGATGTGGCTGATCGAGTCGCAGTGCGTCGAGGTGTGGCCGCACACCGTGAACGCCACCACCTCGTAGGAGTAGGGCGGCTTGGTCAGGCCGAACTTCTGCACGTCGTCGTGGCTCAGGTGCTGCCACATCACCGTGCGCTGGTGCCCCTTGAAGGTCGGGTTGTTGGTGCTGATGTCGTTGGTCAGATCCGTCGCCGTGCAGGTGCGGCCGAGGATCTCGACCGTGGCGTGCACCGCCGGCGGCGGGCAGTCGACCATCCGCGGATACGTCTCGCGGACGCGCGCTTCCGCCTCGGGAGTCCAGTCGGCTCGCAGCGCACGCTCCCTACTTCCCTTCCCAGCCGCCGTCGACGAAGAGCGACTGCCCCGTCACGTAGCGGGCCTCGTCCGAGGCGAAGAACGCGGCGACGGTGCCGATCTCGCGCGGCTGGCCCGGCCGCCCCATCGAGATCTGGCCGAGCACCAGCGGCAGGATGTCCTTGTCCTTCAGGACCCAGGACGTCATGTCGGTCTCGATCAGGCCGGGGTGGATGCAGTTGACGCGGATGCCGAGCGGCGTCATCTCCGCCGACATGTTGCGGGTCAGCGCTTCCATGCCCAGCTTGGTCGGCGCGTAATGGGTGCGGCCCGGCAGCACCTTGGCCGCCTGGATCGAGCCGATGTTGACGATGCTGGCCGGACGCTTCGCCGCGACCAGGCGCGTGCAGACGATCTGCGAGCACAACCAGGCGCCGCGCAGGTTGGTGTCGACCAGCCGCGTCCACTGATCGTCGGTCAGCTCGAGGAACGGGACGATCGTCTCGATGCCGGCGTTGTTGACCAGGATGTCGATCGGGCCGAGCGTGTCCCAGGCCGTGGCGATCGCCTGCTCCATCTGATCGCGCCGGCCGACGTCGCCGGGAACGGCGATGGCCCGGCGGCCCTTCGCCTCGATCACCTCGACGACCGCGGCCGCGGCGGCGGCGTCGAGATCGTTGATCGCGACGTCGGCGCCTTCCTCGGCGAACACTTCCGCGATGCCTCGGCCGATGCCACGGCCGGCGCCGGTGACGAACGCGACTTTACCTGTGAGCTTCAGAGTGCCCTCCCTCGATCGTCCGCCATCGGTTCACGTCCTACGTCCGGAACGTGTAGCCCAAGGCCGCCATCGCGGCCTTGTTCATCCGCGCCGCTTCGAGCGGCGTGTGCGGCGGGTTCGGCGTCGGGTCGAGCTCGCACATGATCATCAGGTCGTTGCCCGACGATTCGAGCAGCGACGCGAGCCCGGCGACGTCCACCTTGCCCTGGCCGAGGGGACAGTACCCCAAGTAGTGCGGGCCGCCGTCGAAATCCTTCATGTGGACGTGACGGACGGTGGGCAGGAAGTCCTTCACCACCTTGACCGGATCGACGCCGCCCTTCTGCAGCTGGCCGACGTCGGGGCCGAACTTGACGTAGCGGGTGTCGACCGCTTCCATCGTCGCGTAGGTCTCGTCGCGGGTCTCGACGCAGGTGCCGGTGTGCTGGTGCAGCGCGCCGACGACGCCGATGTCGGCGAGCGCCTTGCACATCTCGTTCAGCGACGCGACGATGTTGGCCTTGTGCTCGGCGAACTGGAACGCCGGGCGCTTGACGTTGTTCGGCCCGATGACCGCGACCGAGCCGCCGGCCGCCTTGATCAGCTGTCCCCAGCGCACCAGCTTGGCGATCTCGTCCGGCCGCTTGGCGGTGTCCATCAGGTCCACCGGGCAGTAGGCCGACTGCAGCGGCATGCCGGCCGCGTCGAGCAGCTTCTTCAGGCCGCCCTGCTTGTCCCAGTACTCGAGGACGTTGCCGAACGATTCGAAGCCGGCGTAGCCGAGGCTGCCGACGTCCTTGATGGCCTGCTCGGCGTCGGTCGGCTTGAAGCCCCAGGTGATGCCGGTGTGGCCGACCTTGAGGCGCTTCTTGTCCTGAGCGAGCGCGTCGATGGCGGCGCCGGGCAGGGCCGCGGCGGCGGCGCCGAGCGCCAGCGTGCGGGTGAAGGTGCGGCGGGAAACAGGGGGCATGGCCATCGTGGTGTCCTCTACTGCGCGGCCGCGGATCCGGCCGCCGGGCGCTCGGGGAGCGCGAAGGCGACGTAGGCGCTCGGGCCGTTCGGCTCGCCATCGCCCTGCGTCCACGGGCCGCCCTCGCGCGAGGCCTTGCCCCAGGTCAGGCCGGTCGTCGCGCCGACGACCAGGTACTGGCGGCCGTTCGATTCGTACATCGCCGGCAGCGCCTTCCGAGCCGCGCGGCAGCATCGCCGGTCCACAGCACGTCGCCGGTTTCGGCGTCGTAGGCGCGGATCGTGCCCGTCCTTGGCGGTGGCGAACAGCAGGCCGGTCGAGGTGACGATCATACCCATGCGCTGGCCGCCGCGCGGCACGCCGACGTCGGTGACGCCGGCCTCGGCCGCCATCTTGTCGACGCCGAGCGGACGCTGCCACTTGATGGCGCCGGTGTTGAGGTCGTAGGCCGTGATCTGCGACCAGCGGCCGCTTCATGATGTAGGGGAAGCCGAGGCCGTAGCCGGTGTAGTAGCGCGACTTCGGGCGCCTCGACGCCTTCGGGATACGGCGCGCCGCCCGGGCGGAAGCCGGGGCCGGGCCGGACCTCGAGGCCGCCCGGCGCGCCGCCGCTCGCAACCACGGGACCGTCGGGCGTCGGGGCGCGGAGCCAGTGCGGCGGCCGGCTGCCGCCCGGAGGCCGCGCGCCGGGCCGCGCGCCGCGGCGGCGTCGCGGCGCCGGCCGTTGCGCGTCGGTGACGAAGCCCCACAGCGCGCGCATCGCCTCGTCGTCGGTCGACGGGAACGCCGGCATGTGGCCGCGGCCGACGAGCACGACCTGGCGGAAGTCGTCGAAGCTTCACGCGCGTGCCGAGGCCGAGCAGCGTCGGCGCCGTCGGCGTGCCGGCGCGATCGGCGCCGTGGCAGGCCTGGCACGGTCTGCGCGTAGAGCACTGCGGCCACGCTGATCCGGCGGACGGTCGCGCGCGGCGCGCCGGCGGCGTCGAGGTTCGGCGGCGTCTCCGACAGCTTGTAGAACGACGGGAAGTCCTGGCTGATCACGTAGACCAGCCCCTTGGCCGGGTACGCGGCGGTGTTGCCCCAGTTGGCGCCGCCGACGGCGCCGGGGACGGCGATCGTCTCGTGCTCGGTCGAGAGCGGCGCGAACAGGCCGCTCCTGCGCCTTCTTCAGCCGCTCGATCCACGAGGCCCGCTCGGCGTCGGTGAGGAAGAACGGCGTCAGATCGTCGACGGTCATCTGCTGGCGCGCGAACGGCGCCGGCCTGGTCGGGAACGGCTGCGTCGGCCAGGTCTGCTCGCCCGGCATCGTCGCTCTTCTGGATCGGGCGCTCCTCGATCGGCCACACCGGCTTGCCGGTGACGCGATCGAAGACGAACAGGAAGCCGTGCTTGGCGGCCAGGGCGACGGCGTCGATCGTCTTGCCGCTCGTGCTTGACGGTGACCAGCTGCGGCGCCGCCGTGAGGTCGTAGTCCCACAGATCGTGGTGCACGACCTGGAAGTGCCAGACGCCGCTTGCCGGTGCGCGCGTCGAGCGCGATCAGGCGAGTTCGCGTAGAGGTTGCTGCCGATGCGATCGGCGCCGTAGTAGTCGTAGGTCGGCGAGCCGGTCGGGAAGTAGGCGATGCCGCGCCGCGCGTCGACCGAGATCTCGCCCCACGTGTTGGCGCCGCCGACGTACTTCCAGGCGTCCTTGGGCCACGTCTCGTAGCCCTCCTCGCCCGGATGCGGCACGGTGTGGAAGGCCCACACCAGCTTGCCGGTGACGACGTCGTAGGCGCGCAGCGTGCCCGGCGCCGAGAGATAGCCTTCGCCGGGCGCCGAGCCGAGCAGCAGCAGGTTCTCGAAGATCTTGCCGGGCGTGGCCGACTGCACGCGGCCGAACGAGCGCCGGATCGCGGCCGATGCCCTCGCGCAGGTCGACGACGCCGTTCGTTGCCGAACGTCAGGATCGACTTGCCGGTGGCGGCGTCGATGGCCTGCAGGTCGTTGTTGATCTGGAAGATCAGCCGGCGGTCCTTGCCGTCCGGGCTCTCCCAGTAGTTGATGCCGCGCCGGGCGATGCCGCGCAGCCCGGCGTGAATCCACAGCTCCTTGCCCGTCGTCGCGTCGAGCGCGACGAGCGACTGGTTCTTCGCCAGCACGTACATCGTGGTGCCGACGACGATCGGGATTGAACTGGTAGACGTTGTTGTCGCCGACCGGATACGTCCACGCCACCTGCAGGCCGGCGACGTTCTTCGGCGTGATCTGGGTGAGGTCGACGAACTTCGAGGAGTCGGGGCCGCCGCCGTAGTCCTCCCACTGGCTCGACGCCTTGGCGGCGGCGCCGGATGGACGCGTGGCGCGGCGCTCCTGCGCGCCACCCGGCACCTGCGCCAGCAGCGTGCCGACGACGGCGATGCCGGTGCACGCCACGATCGCGGCGTGACGCGGGTGCGCGGCGCAGCGCGGCCTTCGAGAGAGCGGAGCGGAGCGAGCTCAGGCGACATGATGGACAGCCGTTTCCCGTCGGCCCGGCGCCGCCGGACGCCCGCGTGGCGGACGGTCCGGACGCACGGCCCGAGCGTGTGCGTATCGTGCAATGGGTTGTGCGCGCCGATCGTATGTTCGGCGCGCGAACGAGTCAAGCGCGATTGGAGCTACGCCGTGCCGGCGACGGCTTCAGGACCCAGTGCGTCGAAGACGCGGCGCCCGCGTGGCGGATCTACCCGCCGAGCGTCGTGCTGATCGCGCGCGCCGTGTCCATCACCTGACGCGCGGCCAGCGGCCAGCGGCTCTTCGGGAACCGCGTCGACGGCGCCGAGATACCGATCGACGCCACCACCGTGCCGCCCTGATCGCGGATCGGCGCGGCGACGCAGCGGATCTCTTCGAGATACTCGCCGTCGTCGGCGGTGTAGCCGTCGGCCCGCGACAGCGCCAGCGACTTGATCAGCTTGTCGAGCGACGTGATGGTCCGCCGCGAATACGCCTGCAGCGGCGCCGCCGCCGAAGGTGGCGCGCAGATCGGCGACGTTCGAAATCGAGGATCAGCGCCTTGCCGTGCGCCGTGCAGTAGAGCGGCACGAACTCGCCGGTCTGCCCCGACACCGCGACGACCTGATCGGGCGACGCATGGTGATCGATGAACAGCGCCTGCCCGCCCTCACGCACCGCGAGGTGCGCGGTCTCCCCGGTCCGGATGCCCGAGCTGGCGCAGGTGCTCGTGGCAGAGCGGGATGAACGTGCTCTGTCCGTACTTGCGCGACAGCCGCCACGCCGAGGGGCCGAGGATGTAGTCCTTGCGGCCCTGCGGGTTGGCGAGGAAGCGGCGCTGCCGCAGCGTGTTGGCCAGCCGGAAGACGCTGCTGCGATCGATCCCCAGCAGGTCGGTCAGGTGCTTGAGCGGGACCGGTTCCGTCGATTCCGCCACGGCCTCGAGAATCGAGAGGCCGCGGCCGAGGCTCTGGATCGACGGAGTCGCAAGGGCGTCGCGTTTGGCCATTTCGCGGCTCAGAATAGCAGGCCGTCGCTTCTGTTCAGGGTCTGGACGTACTCGGCGTCGGCGGCGCCGTGTCCTGGGGCACGGTCGACTGGACCCCGCCGGCCGGCACCTCCAGCCCGCCGCCCAGACGATCCCGTTCAGCAGGAAGCGCCGGTAGTCCTCGACCCTGCTCATGTTGTCGTGGAAGTCGGCGCCGCCGTAGACGAAGCCGCGGCCGCCGCCCTCGCGCTCGTAGGCCCACGACGCGATCTGGGCGCCGGTCGGCGCCTTGGCCGGCGTCGCCTGGATCAGGTCGACGCGCTTCAGGTCGACCGGCAGGTGGAAGCGGCAGAACACCTCGTCGCGGTAGTTCCACTCCTTGACGCCGCGCAGGATCGGGTGGTCCGGCGACTTCGGCGTCATCGTCCACTGGTCGACCGGGTTGCGCGAGACGCCCTGCACCCAGAGGCCGCCGGTCCAATCGAGGTAGTAGCGGCGGGCCACCCAGTGCTCGGCCCAGTTCGCATAGTGAAACACCACCACGCCCATGCCGGCCTTGGCGCGCGCGTCGATCCCCTTGAGGAACTCGAGCGTCGCCGGCGTCGTAGGTGTGCCGCGTCGTCTCGGGCTCGGGCGGAAACAGCGGATGCGTCTCGCGCCCGTCGCGATCCGAGCTGCTCTCGATGACGATGGCCGCCGCGTCGGCGTAGACCGCCAGGTCGGTCGGCGCCTTGCCGACGTAGACCTCGGTCTTGAGCGCCCTTCAGGTTGGGCGACGACTCGAGCGCCGCCGCCAGCATCCGCAGATCCTTCTCGTGCTCGTGCCGGCCCGGGGCGCCGTGATCCTTGGGCCCGGCCAGGAAGATGATCTTCTTGCCCGCCGGCTTCGCCGGCGCCTGGGCCGCCGGCCGCCCGCCGAGGCCGACGGCCAGGACGAGACCGGCGCCGGCCGCGATCCATGCGTGCATGCTGCTCATCGCTGATCTCCTGCCCGCCGAGACGCCTCGAGGGGCTGCAGGCGACCGCGCCTCATCGGCGCGGTCCCCACACGATATGCCAGTGTCCGCCGCTAGAACCGGAAGGTGGCGCGGAACTGTATCTGGCGCGGGTTGTAGGTGCGCCAGTCCGCGGGTGCCGAAGTTGGCCGGCGCTGGCGGTGCCCGGGAACTGGCCGTTGCGCCGGATTGTTGGTCACGTTCGTGTTGCCGAGCCCACCGGCGTAGGCCCCGTTGAACTGCGTGTGGTTCAGCACGTTCATCGCATCGAGGCCGACGTCGATCGCCTTTGACGGACTGAGCCGGAACGTCCGGCGCAGGCTCAGGTCGATATTGAAGCGCGGGTCGGTGCGGATCTCGTCGTAGGCCAGTTCGGCGTTCCCGTACCAGAACTGGTCCGCGATGATGCGTGCCGTTCGGCGCGGTGAGGACCCGGCCGCCGAATGCGTCCGGGTTGTAGCGCAGATAGCTGTTGGCCGGCGGCGTGACGCGCCGGCCGCTCGGCAGCGTGATCGTCGTCCGTCCGTCGTACCAGCCCTGCAAGTTGGCCGGCAGCTCGAAGTCGACGCCGCGGAACGCGATCCGGCCGTGCCGACGATCGCGCCTGTACTCGCGCCGTTGACCGCAACCGGGAACCCCGCGTGCCACAGCAGGCTGCCGCTCACCTGCCAGTCGCGCGCGATCGCGCTCAGCACACCATTGCCGATCTTGAACGGCGCGATCCGGCCCGAACGGCAGCTCGTAGAAGAACGTGCCGACCAGGCGGTGCGGCACGTCGCTGAAGCCGAGATGCATGTTCCGCTCGCCGTTCGAGCAGATCGTAGCCACCGCGGGCGTTGCCGCCGGCGTTGAAGCCCTGGTTGTCCTCGACGCGTGTCGGTGTTGTCGCGCTCGCGCGAGAACGTGTAGCGCGGCGTCGAACGTCAGGCCGGCCGACAGGCGGCGCGCCGGCCCGCACCGTCAGTGAGTGGTAGTCGCGACTCCGCGTCGGAGCGGTTGATCGCGGCGATCGAGCCGATCAGCAGCGGGTACGGGAACAGCGTGTTCTGACGCGCGATCGTCGCGGCGGCGAGCGGGCCCGCGAACGCCAGCCGGCGCCGGTGTTGGGCTGGTACGGGTTGGGCACCTGCTGCGTCGCCGGGTTCAGGGTGCCGTTGGAGGCGATGTACGGTCGCCCGCCAGGCGTCGAGCGTCGCCTGGTCGATGTTCTGCAGCGACTGAATCGGGAACGACCGGTTGAGCAGGTTGTTGCCACGTGCGCCGCTGTAGCCGACCGACACCATGAAGGTGTCGCTCAGGCGCCGCTCGAGGAACACGTTCCACTGCTGCATGCGGCCGTTCTCGTAGTGGCGATCGAACCGCGCCTCGCCAATGCCGTAGATGCCGGGCGTTGGCCGGATCGCCGCCGATCGCGGGCGAAATCGGCACCGGGGCGGAGAAGGTCCCGACGGGCACGCCGGCCGGGTTGAGTCCGTAGGGGATCTGGGTCACGCCGGCCGAGAAGTTGGCGGAGCCGTAGTCGGTCGGGCCCGAGAAGTAGCCGGTGTTGCTGGGCAGGTAAGTGACGCCGTAGCCGCCGCGCAGCACCATGCGGTCGTTCAGTTGATAGGCGGCGCCGACCCGCGGGCCCCAATTGTTGTACTGGGTATCCCACAGGTTGCGGCTGTAGCCGTCGACACCGGGGAACGCGATGGCGCCCTGAGTGCCGAAGTCGCTCGTCGCCTCGAGATCCCACGCCGACATCCGGTTGTAGCGCTCGGTCGGCCCGGGCTGGATCTCGTAGCGGAGGCCGAGGTTGATCGTCAGCTTCTGCGTCGCGCGCCAGTCGTTCTGCGAGTAGACCGCGAAGTACTTCTGCGCGAACGCCGGCAGCACGTTGGCGCCGGGGCGGATCCAATACAGGCCACCGCCGACCAACGGTCCCGCGGCGTTGATGCCGCGCTGCCCGTTCGTTCGCGTCAGCGAGGCGACGCCGCCGTTGGCGGTGACGTACTCGAAGTTGAAGTTGCCGCCGACGTGGTGGAACGGCGACGGCAGCACCACCGATGCCTGCTCGGGATCGGCGTAGTTCGACAGCAGGTTGCGGTACTCGAGGCCGGCCTTGTGGATCCAGGCGCCGCGCGTCTTGGTGGCGCTCGCCGCGACCGAGTGGCTGGTCTGGTACTCGCGCTTGGTCGAGAACGTGCCCCCGGAGATCGCGGTCCAGTTGTTACCCCCGCCACCGGCGCCGCCGCCGAACCCGTTGGGGTTGACGATCGGCGCGGCGCCCGGAAAGAGCATCAGCGCCTGCAGATTGGCCGGCACGCCGAAGCGGTCGTACTCGGAGAAGCCCTCCTTGTCACCGGCCAGGTTCTTCGTGTTGACGCGGGCGACGCCGTAGCGCACGTCGAGCAGCAGCGACGGGCCAAGCACGACCGCGTCGCCGATCTGCACGAAGGGGTTCTTGTCGCCGTTGACGCCGGCGGCGCCGTTGAACGGCGACTGACCGAATGGTCGCGGCGTCACGATCTCGGCGTAGGAGATGCCGCCGCTGCCGTAGATCGAATGCCGGCCGGTGCGAAAGTCGACGCGGCTGTTCGAGCTGTAGCGCCGGACCGTCTGCTCGATCGTCGCCTGGTAGTTGTTGGTGTTGTAGACGTCGTCCGGGGTGCGGTTCGGCATCGGGTAGAAGCTGTACATGTACAGCGCCGCCGGGTCCGGGTTCGGGATGCGCGCGTTCGGGAACTCGCGGCGCTGGTAGAGATCCGGGCCCTGCTGGATGACGTCGAATGGGTCGAAGACGCGCGCCGGGATCGGCTGGCCGCTCTCGTTCGGGATCAGCGTCTGGCTGAAATCGCCCACCCGCTCGAGGGCCGTCGGCACCGTCATGAGGTTCGTTTGCGTGTTGTTGTGCCGCAGCTGGTGGTAGCTGGTGAAGAAGAACACCTTGTTGCGCACGATGGGGCCACCCAGCGTGCCGCCGACGTCGTGCACGCGGAACGGCCGCTTGGCGATCCGCTGGGCGTTGTTCGGGAAACTGTTGGCGTCGAGCCGCTCGTCGCGGCCCAGGTAGCCGACCTGGCCGGAGAACTTGTTCGTGCCCGACTTCGTGCTCATCGCGATGACGGCCTGGCCGCGGCCGTACTCGGCGGTGAAGTTGTTCGAGATGACCCGCACTTCCTGCAGGCCTTCGGTGTTCGGGACGACCGACGCCTCGTTGTAGCCGCCACCCATCACCGGCAAGCCGTCGAGCTGGATGTCGTTGGTGAAGGCGCGGCCGCCGTTCACGCCGACGGCCGACCACTGCCGGCGGCCGCCGACCCCGATACCGAACGAGTTTTCGTTGCTGGTGTTCTGCGAGGCGGGCCGGCCGACGACACCCGCCTGCAGCATCGCGTAGTGCAGGGGGTTCTGCGTGACGTTCGGCAACGCCGCGATCATCTTGGCGGAGACCGCCCCTTCTACGGATGAGCTGTCGGTCTGGATCAGACCGGTGGAGGCCCCCACCTCGACGGTCTCACCGAGGGTGCTGATCTTCAGCTCCACCGCGATGCGGACCGTCTGCGCCGTCTGCACCGGGATGTCGGTCTGCTTGAACGGCGAGAAGCCGGCCAGCGACACCGTGACCGTGTAGGTCCCGGCCTGCTGATAGGGCAAGGTGAACACGCCGGCATCGGTCGTGATCGTGTCGGCGGTGGCGTTGGTGTCCTGGTTGGTCACGACCACCGCCGCCCCGGGCAGCACCGCCCCGGTGCTGTCGGTGACCGTGCCGGTGATGGTGGCGGAACGGATCTGCGCCGCAGCGTGCGAGGCACAGGCGAAGAGCGCGAAGAGCAACACCCCGAGGCGGACTCGTTGGCTCGTCTGCACGACGACCTCCCTGGTCAACGTCCGCCGATCCCATGCCACGCGCTAAGCGGAGCCAGTCGCAAGACGTTGCGTATAGTGAAATGAACGGTGCGCGGAATCCTAGCGGAGCACCCATCCGCCGTCAAGCAGGCCGATCGCGTTGCGCCTGACGCAACAACGTCGCCGGCCGGCCCATGGTCGATGGCTGGTGCGCGCGGACGCGCCGGCATGTCAGACTCGGCGCACACAGGAGACCGAGACGCGTGGCCGTGACCTCTTCCGCGAACCGTTCCGTCATCGTGACCTGCGCCATCACCGGCGCGATCCACACGCCGACGATGTCGGCGCACCTGCCGATCACGCCGGCGCAGATCGCCGCAGGAGGCGATCGGCGCGGCCGAGGCCGGCGCCGCGATCGTCCACCTGCACGCGCGCGATCCCGATCGACGGGCGGCCGTCGCCGTCGCCGGACCTGTTCAAGGCGTTCCTGCCGCGGATCAAGGCCGGCTGCGACGCGGTGATCAACATCACCACCGGCGGCGGCCAGAACATGACCGTGCAGCAGCGGCTCGAGTGCGCGCTCGCCTGTCAGCCGGAGATGTGCTCGCTCAACATGGGGTCGATGAACTTCGGGCTCTACCCCACCCTGAACCGCTACAAGACGTTCACGCACGAGTGGGAGCCGCGCCTACCTCGAAGGCAGCCGCGACTTCATCTTCAAGAACACCTTCGCGGACATCGAGTACATCCTCGAGCACGTCGGCAAGGGCTGCGGCACGCGCTTCGAGTTCGAGTGCTACGACGTCGGCCACCTCTACACGCTGGCCCACATGTCGATCGCAAGCTGGTCGAGCCGCCGTTCTTCGTGCAGACGATCTTCGGCATCCTCGGCGGCATCGGCGCCGACGCCGAGAACCTGCTGCACATGCGGCGCACCGCCGACAAGCTGTTCGGCGACGACTACGAGTGGTCGGTGCTGGCGGCCGGCCGGCACCAGATGGCGATGGCGACGATGGCCGCGACGATGGGCGGCAACGTCCGGGTCGGCCTCGAGGACAGCGTCTACATCGGCAAGGGCCGGCTGGCGACGAGCAACGCCGAGCAGGTCGCCAAGATCCGCCGCATCCTCGCCGAGCTGTCGCTGGACATCGCGACGCCGGCCGAGGCGCGGGAGCGCCTCGCGGCTCAAGGGCGTCGCCAACGTCCGGTTCTAGACGACTCCGGAGTCCTGGCACGACGACTCCGGAGTCGATTTCTACCACTCCGGAGTCGTGGACGCGCCGACGCCGCCCGTGGATGGCGTAGCCGGCGGCTCGGGGTGGGGCGACGGCGAGCAGGTAGCCGACGCCGCGGACGGTGACGATGCGGGCGCCGCCCGGCTTGAGCTTCCGCCGCAGGCGGCTGATGTGGACGTCGAGCGATCGGTCGAGCGGCGACGCCTGCCGTCCCCAGGCGGCACGGGTCAGGTCGTCGCGCAGCACCTTGCGGCCGGCGTGGCGCACCAGGTACTCGAGCAGGTCGAACTCGACCGCGGTGAGATCGACGCTGGCGCCCTCGACGCGGGCGCGGCGGGCGGCGCACTCCAGCCGGACGCCGCCGGCTTCGGCGATCGCCGGCCGGACCGTCGCGATCGACGCGCTGGCGGCGCAGCACGGCGCGCATCCGCGCCACGACTTCCTCGGGATCGAGCGGCCCGCCGACGTAGTCGTCGGCGCCGCTCTCGAGCGTCGCCACCGGGATCGGCGGCGCGCGTCAGGAGCGAAATCACCACCACCGGCAACGAACTGCGGCCACGGAAGGCGCGGACCGCCTCCGGCGCGTCGAGGCCGGCGATGGCGGCGTCGAGCAGCACCAGCCGGTAGGCATCGGCAGCCGGGCCGAGGCCGCGCTCGGCGTCCGGCTCCCACGCCAGCCGCAGGCCGCGCGGCCGCGCACGGACCGCGCAGCAGCAGCGGCAGATCGGCGCGGTCCGACACCAGCAGCACGGCGCCGACCTCGGCGGCGGGCTCGCCCATGCCCGCACCTCACGGCGCCACGCGCAGATCCACGGTCTTCTGGAAGGTGGTGCCGTCGTTGTCGACGAACGACGCGGCCACCTGGACGACGGCCTCCTTGCGCAGGCTCGGCAGGTCGTACCAGACCTCGAAGGAGAGCGTGACCGGCGCGTTCGTGCTCGGCAACTGGTTGCCGGTGGCACTGAGCGTGACGAACTCGTACTTCTCCGTCTCGCTGCCGCTCGGCGGCGTGATGATGCCGCCCGACGCCTGCTTGATGGTCAGCGTGGTCGCGACGACGCGGACCGGGAAGTCGATGTCGAGATCGTCGTCGCTGGCGTTGCCGTTCAGGTTGATCGCGGCGTTGAAGACCGAGTGCCAGTCGTAGGGCAGGATCTCGTCGGGCTGGTTGTTGCCGCGCACGATGCGATACGTCCGCCCGCCGGTCTGTGTGTCGGCGGAGATCGGATCGGGGTTCGAGGTGATGTCGATCGCCTCGTCGTAGGTGAGACGGTCGGTCGGGTCGGTCGGGCTCTGGCAGCCCACGGCGGCGACGGCGGCGAGCAGCACCGCGTAGCGGGCGCGGGAAATGACACGGGTCAACACACGGATCCTCACAGTCCACACGGCACATCCCTCGCACACGCCCCCGGTGCCGGTCGGCGGGCGTGCGTGTCGATCGCGGCGCGTCCGCGGCTCGCGCCGCTAGAACGTCGTGCCGACGGCGAACTTCAGCGCACGCGCCGGCTGGAACGTGTCGCGATAGATGTTCCAGGCGTAGATCAGCCGGAACGGCACGTTCAGCATCGGCACGATGACGCGCAGCTCGACGCCGGTCGACGTCCGCAGCTGGCGCAGGTCGATCCGCTCGGTGTCGGCGAAGGCCTGCCCGGCGTCGTGGAACAGCAGCGCCCGCACCGGCCCGAACACGTCGAGGTAGTACTCGGCGTTGAACAGCACGAACTTGTCGCCGCCGATGACGCGCTGGTTCTCGTCGAGCGGGCCGACCGAGCGCAGCTCGACGCCGCGGATCTGGTACTCGCCGCCCATCACGTAGCGCAGGTAGTAGGGCAGGTCGCGCGTGCCGCCGTATGGCCGCAGCATGCCGGCGTTCAGCCGCACGCCGAGCGCGGTCCGCCGCGTGTGCGGGAAATAGAGGATCGCTTCGGCTTCGGGCCGGATGTAGCTGGTGGTGCCGCCGAGAACGCCGCCGGCGACCGGCATGTTGACCGTCAGGCGGCGGCCGCTGCGCGGCGCGTACGGGTTGTCGACGGTGTTGTAGACGAAGGCCGGCGTGATGCGGCTCTCGATGTAGCGGCCGTTGTCGAGGAAGAGGCCCGAGAGCCGCGACGTCGCGCCGTCGCCGAGCGAGTCGCGCAGCTCCTGGCTCGACCGCCGTGTCGACGACCTCGTAGCCGTAGGTGGCGAAGGCCCGCGTGTAGCGCGCACAGCTGCCGACCGAGCGTGAGGTTGCCGCCGGCGCGGACTTCGCTGTAGCCGATCGTGTTGGCGCCGGTGATGCAGGTCGACCTTGCGCGAGTAGACCTCGACGCCGGCGGTGATCGGCCGGTTGAAGGCGTACGGCTCGGTGAACGACACCTGATAGATCGACGAGCGCGTCCCACGCTGCCCGGTCAGCGTCAGGCTCTCGCCGCTTGCCGAGCAGGTTGGTCGTCGTGTAGGCGAGGTTGAAGAAGGCGCCGTCGTACTGCGAGACGCCGCCGCCGAACTGGACCGGTTGCGGTTCTGCTCCTCGAGCGTGAAGGTCAGGTCGACGGCGTCGGCGACGCCGTTCGCCTTGTCGACCTTGAGGTCCTTGTCGGAGCCTTCCAGCGCCTTGAAGTAGCCGAGCTGATTGAGGCGGCGGACGCTGTGCTTCAGCGCCTCGGTGTTGAAGACGCCGCCCTCGTAGAGGTTCAGCTCGCGCCGGATCACCTCGTCGCGGGTGATCGTGTTGCCCTTGAAGGCGATCCGGTTGATCACGTAGCGCGGGCCTTCCGACAGCCGCATCACCACGTCGACGATCGCCGGTCCCGCCGCCGCGGCCCGATGGCGTTCACCTCCGCCGGCGGCGGGCAGCCGGCCGGGGGCGGCGTGGTCCCGGCCGCGTCCGGATCGGGCACGTCGCGCCGCTTCAGGTCCGGATAGCCGGTGAACTCCATGTGCCCGACGGATCCGTAGATCTCGCGCGCCTTGGTGAGGCCGTCGCGGACGCGCTGCTGCCGATACCAGGCGCCCGGCTTCAGCTTGAAGATCTGCCTGCAGCGCCTCGGTGCGCACGATCGTCTGGCCGTCGAAGGCGATCGTCCCGACCCGGTAGCGGCGGCCTTCGTAGACCGGGATCCGCAGCTGCACGTAGCGCGTCTTGCCGTCGGCGGAATCGTCGAGCGTCCGCACTTCGGGCTGGCCGACGCGGACCGCGACGTAGCCCTGGTCGCGGTAGTAGTCCTCGACCCGCTGCGCGTCGTCGGCGAACGTCGTCTGGTTGTAGGCGCCGCGGCTGGTGACCAGCGACAGCAGGCCCTGCGGCCGGTTGTTCTTCAGCACCTTGGCGAGGTCGCCGTCGGCGATCTGCGCGGTTGCCGATGAACGCGACGTCGCGGATCACGCAGCTTCGGTCCGCGCGTGACGTTGAAGGTGAGGCTCACCAGCTTGCCGCCGCCTTCGATCGGGGCGACGGCCGACGACACCTCGGCGGCGGCGAAGCCCTTCTCCGCCAGCATGTCGCGCAGCACCGTGCGGGCGCGGCGGATGACGCCCTGATCGAGGAACGCGTCGAGCTTGATCTCGGCGCCCTGCTCGCGCAGCTGCTCGTCGATCTTGGTCTGCTCGAGATCGCCGGCGCCCTCGTACTTCACGAGCCGGACGCGGGCCCGCTCCTCGATGTGGTAGGTGACGATCTTGCCGACGACGCCGTTGGCGAACGTGTAGTCGGTCGCCTCGACCTTCAGGTCGTCGAGGAAGCCGGTCGCCCACAGCCGCCGGAAGTCCTCCTTGATCGTCTCGCGCGTGCCGTCGTCGAACGGCACCCACTCGCGCTGCGAGGGACGGCTCGGCCGCAGCCGCAGGTAATAGAGATACGTCTCGGGCTCGACGGCCGACTGGTTGCCCTGCGTCGAGAAGCACAGGCCGAGCGCGTAGACCAGCGGGCCGGACCCGGCCGGCGGGAGCTGCGCCGGCGCCGGCACCGGCTGGCCGCACAACGTCGGCCGCGCCGGGCTCGGCCGGCGGCGTCGCCGGCAGCGCGCGGTGCGGCCGCCGCTGCGCGCGCCAGCGGGCGGCAGCCAGCAGCCCAGCCAGCGCCGCGAGGCGCCGCCCGCGTCACAGCTTCACCCGCACGCCGAGCCGCGCGACGAACCGCTGGCGCGTCGCGCCGTCGTCGGTCCTGGTCAGGCCGAATGCCGTAGCCGCCCTCGACGAACACGTTGGCGCGCGACGAGAGCGCCGCCTCGATCCCGCCCAGGCCGAGGATCGAATCCGCTGTCGGCGCCGTCGCGGGCCGTGATCTGGGCCCAGTAGCCGGCCCCGGCGTAGAAGCTGGCCATCGACTGCGGCGTGAAGTACCAGGTCGCCGCGGCGAAGGCGTGCAGCGACGGCACGCCGACGCCGGTCGGCAGGGCGTCGGGATCGCCGCCGAGCGCGCCCGACCCGACCACGCCGCCCGGACCGCGATGTGCTTCGTCAGGAAGTGGCTGACGTCGACCTGCAGCGTCAGGTTGCAGCGGCAGGTTGTCGTCCTCGGAGGTGATCCGATCGGCGTAGCCGCCGAGGCCGATCGCGGTCGTCCCCGGCCGGCCGATGACGCGCGGCTCGACGTCCTCGTTGGGCGTCACCGGCGGGTCCTCGCGCGGCGTCACCGCCGGGGCCGGGGCGTCCGCGGCGACTGGTCACCTGCGCCGCCGACGGCACGGAAACGGACCCGATGACCATTGCCGCGACGAGCAGGCACGTGACTCGCATGTGCAGGTGATTCACCGAGGGTCGATGAACGTCTCTGAACTTTTGTTAAGCCTGCTGCCGGCGCCGTCGCCGGTCCCTGTTCCCGGCCGCCGCCGCGCCCGCGGCGTCTGATCCGGGCACGGTGCCGGAAACGTTTTGCCGTCTCACGTCAATCACATGAGCACGCTGTTTGCGACACGCGGCGCCGAGCCCGGTGACGTCGCCCTGCTGGGCGACGCGACGCGGGGTGATCTCGACGCCTTTGCGACGCTGTACCGCCGCCACCAGCAGCGGGTCTACCGCTTCGCCCGAGCCATGACCGGCTCGAACGACGCGGCCGAGGACATCACGCAGGAGGTATTCGTGGTCCTGCTCACCGACGCAGGTCGCTTCGATCCGGCACGCGCCGCGTTCACGACCTACGTCTACGGGATCGTGCGGAACATGAGCCGGCACCGCGTCCGCCGCGAGCGGACCGGTCCGTCGGTCGAGGACGTGATGCGCGACGGCCGCGACATCGACCTCGACGAGGATCCGTCGAAGCTGGTCGAGGGCGCCGAACTGGCCGGCGCCGTCCGCCGCGCCCTGCTGTCGCTGCCGTCACGCTATCGGGAGCTGATCGTGCTCTGCGACCTGCACGACCTCTCCTACGAGGACGCCGCCGCCGTCGTCGAAGGCGTCGGTGCCGGCCGTGCGATCGCGGCTGCACAAAGGCCGGCAGCTGCTGCGGCTGCGGCTGGCGCGGGTCCGCGAGGCGCACCAGCTGTCCGGCGAGTTCAGGCAGGTCCGATGCCCGGCATGACGCCGCTGCGCCCGGACGACGTGCACAGCGCGCGGGCGTGGGCCGCGTTCGTGGCCGACGACGCCGCGGCCGACGCGCCGCCGTCGCTCGAGGCGCGCGTCATGCGCGCGGCGCGGGCGGCGCTGGCGCAGAAGCAGCGCGACGACGCCGAGCGGCGCCGCCGGCAGTGGTTCGCCGGCTGCACGGCGCTCGCCGCCAGCCTGCTCGCGGCCGCGGCGTGGTCGCTCGCGCCGCATGCGCACCGACCACTCCGGAGTCCCCCACCGCGACGACTCCGGAGTCGAGACGCGGACGCCATCGCCGGCGTCGGATTCCGCCGCCACGACTCCGGAGTCGTCGCGTCCGGCGCACTCCGGAGTCGGACGAGGCCCGGCCGGCCGATGCCGATGACCAACGTCGAAGCCGGCCGCGTGCTGCGCACGCTGCCGCGCGCGATGCTGGCGTCGCGCCCGCTGTTCGATCCGGCCGACGGCGTCGGCCCGGTTGCGGCGCCCGGTCGCCTGCGCGCGAAGTCGTTCGGCGCGCCGACGGTGGAGCCGACGTTCACGAACGGCCGGCCGACGCACTCGATCGCCGAGCCGCGCGTCCGCGCGCTCGCGGCGGCGCCGCCGACGCTGATCCTGCCGATCCGGCAGCCGCGACCGCCCCGGAAGTGTGGTCGTCGCGCAGCTTCGACGGCGTCTTCGATCCGGAGGCTGGCGACAAGCCGGTCGCTCCGCCGATGCGCCTGGATCAGGCGAGCGCCAGCGCCGGCGCCGCGCGAGGATCCGCCGGCGCCGCCGAAGTGAGTGCGACGAAGGATCACTCGTCTCGCAAGGTGATGGCAGGCTCGACGCGCAGTGCCCGCCAGGCCGTCGGCAGACTGGCCAGCACCGACACCGACACGAGCAAGCCTACCGTCGGCAGCACCGACGTCGGCGCCAGCGGCGACACCCCGAACATGCTGGCGCGGGCCACATAGCCGACTCCCAGCGCGATCGAGAAGCCCGCGGCGCAGCCGATCACGGCCAGCGACAGCGCCTGACGCAGCACCATCACGACCACGCCGTCCCGCGACGCGCCAAGTGCCACGCGAATGCCGATCTCGCGCGTTCGCCGGCGCACGGTGAACGACAGCAGCGCGAACAGCCCCGCGGCCGCGAGCACCACGGCGAGCATCGCGATCACCGCCAGCAGGACCACGGGCCGTTCGACGGCGCGGGAATCGTCGCGGCTCTTGCGGTCGAGCGCCATGATGCGATCCCGCGGCACCGCCGGATCCCCGGCTCGCAGGGCGGCGCGCACCGCGTGCCCGGCCGGAGACGGCGTCACGGGCGCGGGCCGTCAGCACCACGAACCGCGGCACCTCCGCCCCCATCGCGAGGTACGCCATTGGCGGTACCCGGTATGGCGTCGGCAACGATGCCGGTGACGACGACCCAGCGCGGCGAGCCGCCCGCGACCGAGAGCCGCAGGGGGCGCCCCATGGCCGATGCGCGGTCCCCCAGCGCTGTGGCGAGGCTCTCGCTGATCACCACGGCGGACCGCTCGTCGTCGGCGAAGCCGCGACCGACGAGCATGTGTGCGTCCGTCGCCTCGAACCACCCCGCCGTCACCAGGCCGGCGGATGCCGTCCGGGCATCTGCAGCGGTCGCTCCCTCGGCCCAGTAACGCATCGGCGCGCCGTATCGATGGAACGTGGCGGCCGCCGCGGCGCGAATCGCGTCACTCTCGCGCAGCGCCGCCAGCGTGACGTCGACGAACGGCTTGGCGGTGAATCGGTCCCCTGCGGACGCCTCGGAGAGGTCGATCTCCGCCACCAGGATGTTCGCCGCCTCCGCCGGTAGCGTCGGCGTGGCCGCGCGCAGCGTCTTCACGCGCGAGCGTGGCGACGAACACCAGCACCACGCTGACCGCGAGCTGGAACACGACGAGCGCCGACCGCAGCCGGGTCAGCACGAGAGAGCCGGGCGAGACACGCAGACCCGCGGCGACGAGGTCGCGGGACGCCATCCAGCCAGGTGCGAGTCCGGCGGCGGCGACGACGGCCACCACCAGGAGCCCGAAGAACGTCACGATCGACGTGTCGAGGAAGAGCGCCATCCCGACGAGCCGGCTCGCCTGCCAGAGCAGGAGCGACCGCGCCGAGACCGCCGACCGCAGCGGCACGCGGTCCCGAGCACGGCGACTTCGAGCGCCAGCATCCGGATGACGCGCCACCGTGACGCCCCCAGCGTCAGTCGCACGCTCAGCTCACGCGTCCGATCGGAGGCCCGCGCCAGCTGCAGGTTCACCACGTTGGCGCAGGCGATCCCGAGTACGGCGAGCGGGACCATGAGAAAGAGCCCCGTCGTGAGCAGCGAGTCCCATGTCGACCGGCGCCAGTCGAGGCCGCCGCGGAACACCTGCAGGCGGGCTGGGTGCTGCGCGGGCGGCGAAACCCGATCCAGACGATCGGCGACGACGGCCAGCAGGGCCTGCAGGTCGTGCGGCGCCCGACCGGGCCTGAGGCGGGCGACGACGGACAGCCACGGTGCGTGCGGCGCATCACCATCGAGCGGCAGCCACACCTCCGGGAGCGCTCTCCGGGCCATCGCCCATGTCCAGTCGCAATCCGCCGAACCCCGGCGGCGCGACGCCGACGACGACCACCGGCCGACCGCGGATCGTGAGCGACCGTCCAATCGCGCCGGGATCGCCGTCGAAGACACGGCGCCACAGTGACTCGGCGATCACCGCGGCGGGCTCCGCTCCCGGCTGAGCGTCCGCGCGCGTCAACAGGCGGCCGCGCACTGGTCGCGTACCCAGCGTGTCGAACAGCATCGGCGACACGAAGGCGGCGCGGGTGCTGGCGGCTTCGCCGCGGACCACGACGGGCACGATCCGCTCGCCCTGCGCCGCCAGTCCGTCGGTTTCGCCGGCAGCCGCAGTCGCGAGCGCCTCGAACTCCGCCGCCGTGAACGATGCCGACTGCCCGGCCCACCGGATGCGCGCCAAGCCGTTCCTGTCGACGACGCCTGGCACATCGCTGAACATGAGCACGTTCAGCGCCGAGAACATCGCCCCGCAGATCGCCATGCCGATCCCCAGCGACACCACGACCGTCGCCACATGCGCGGCGCGCGGAGCAACTGCCGCCAGGTATGACGCAGCTCGGTCATCGGGATCTCCCCGGGAATCAGCTCGGGTACCAGCCGCCGTTGACGTTGATCGTCTGCCCGGTGATGTAGCCGTTCTCGGCCAGCAGCCGCACCACCGACGCGACCTCGTCGACGTCGCCGAAGCGGCCGACCGGGATCATGCCCGGCTTCGCGTTCGGGTTCGACGTGACCATCTCCGTCTCGATCAGCGCCGGCGCGATGACGTTGGCGGTGATGCCTTCCTTGGCGAGGTGGCTGGCGTAGAAGTGCATCAGCCCGTGCAGCCCGGCCTTCGATGCCGCGTAGTGCGGCCCGACCACGCCGCCGACCTGCGCCGCCACCGACGACAGGAAGATCAGCCGGCCCCACCGCCGCTCGCGCATCCCGGCGACGAGCCCCTGCGTGATCAGGAAGGCCGAGGTCAGGTTGGTGCCGATGGCCTCGTCCCACTGCGCCTCGCCGACCCGATCGACCGGCGATGGGTGGGCGACGCCGGCGTTGTTGACGAGGATGTCGATCTCGCCCAGCTCGGTCCGGACGCTGGCCAGCAGCGCCGCGACCTCGAACCGCTGCGACACGTCGGCGCGGATCGAGACGGCGCGGTGGCCGTGCGCGGCGATGTCGGTGCAGGTGAGGACGGCGTCGGCTTCGCGCTCGCGGAACGTGATGGCGACGTCGGCGCCGGCTTCGGCGAGGGCGAGGGCCGCGGCGCGGCCGATGCCGCGGCTGCCGCCGGTGACGAGGGCGCGGCGTCCGAGCAGCGGCGCGGCGGGTGTCGAGCGGGTGTCAGCCATGGGTCACCGCCGCGTGCACGATCCGATCCGCGTGCGTGTAGATGTTGAAGCGGCCGTTGCGGACGAAGCCGATGAGCGTGATGCCGGCTTCGAGCGCCAGCTCGATCGCCGAGCTCGACGGTGCCGACACCGCCGCCACGACCGGCACGCCGGCCAGCCAGGCCTTCTGGAGGATCTCGAACGACGTGCGGCCGCTGACGAAGAGGAGCGAGTCGTGCAGCGGCAGCCCGCCGGCGAGGAGCTGCCGGCCGATGATCTTGTCGACGGCGTTGTGCCGGCCGACGTCTTCAGCCGTATCGACGATGTCGCCGTCGAGGGTGCAGAGCGCGGCGGCGTGCAGCCCGCCGGTCGCGGCGAAGGTCTCCTGCCGCGGCGCCAGGCGCCCCGGCAGCGCGCGGATGGCATCGGCGTCCACCGCGCGGGCGCGCGCGACGGATGGCGCCGTCAGGCGCGTCGACGCGAGATCGGGCCGACCGCACATGCCGCACGCCGAGGTCGTCGTCACCTGCCGTCGGGCATCGCGCTGGGCGGCGACCGCCGCCGACCGCGGCGCGGTCAGCGCGACGTCGACGACGTCGCCGGACGGATCGACGTGGACGGCGACGATGTCGGCGGACCTCGAGACGATCCCCTCGGTGAACAGGAAGCCGGCCGCCAGCTCGCGATCGGCGCCGGGCGTCCGCATCGTCACCGAGAACGGCGCGCCGTTCAGCCGGATCTCGAGCGCCGCCTCGACCGCGACGTCGTCGGTCGACGTCTCGATCGTCGCGCCGTCGCCGACACGCACCATCGGAATCCGCTGCATCCGCTCGGGGCCGGTCATCGGCGGCAGGATAACATCGGCAACTCGATGAACCTCTTCGGTCTAGGTCAGCAGAAGCCGCACCACTACCGCGAGATGGTGCGGATCGTCTGGGAGAACCGCGACCAGCTGCCGTTCGCGTGGCGCATCCTGACCCGCGGCGTCTGCGACGGCTGCGCCCTCGGCACCACCGGCGTGCGCGACTGGACGCTGCCCGGGACGCACCTGTGCATGGTGCGGCTCGAGCTGATGCGCCTCAACACGGCGCCGGCCCTCGAGCCGGATGGCCTCGCCGACGTGTCGACGCTGGCCGGCCGATCGTCGGCCGACCTGCGCGCCCTCGGCCGTCTGCCCGAGCCGATGCTGCGGCGGCGCGGCGAGCGCGGCTTTCGCGTCGTGACCTGGGACGAGGCGCTGACGGTTGCCGCCGATGGGCTGCGCGCCACCGACCCGAGCCGGCTCGCCTTCTATCTGACCTCGCGCGGCATCACCAACGAGGTCTACTACGCGGCGCAGAAGGCGGCGCGCTTCTTCGGCACCAACCACGTCGACAACGCGGCGCGGCTCTGCCACGCGGCTTCGACGGTCGCGATGAAGGCGACGCTCGGCTACGGCGCATCGACGTGCAGCTACACCGACTGGCTCGACGCCGACCTGATCGTGCTGTTCGGCTCGAACGTCGCCAACAATCAGCCGGTCACCACCAAGTACCTGCACGCCGCCAAAGCGCGCGGCGCCCAGGTCGCGGTCGTCAACCCGTATCGTGAGCCCGGACTCGCCCGCTACTGGATCCCGTCGATCGCCTCGAGCGCCATCGCCGGCACGACGATCGCCGACCACTGGGTCGACGTACACACCGGGGGCGATCTGGCGTTCCTGGTCGGCGTGCTGAAGGCGGTGCAGACCTCCGGCGGCGTCGACGCGGCGTTCGTCGACGCGTACACGACCGGCGCCGCCGACGTCCTGGCTCACGCCGCGGCCACGACGTGGGAGGCGATCGAGCGCGAGGGCGGCGTGCCGCGGGCCGGCGTCGAAGCATTCGCGCGGCTGCTGATCGAGCGCCGCAAGGCGGTCTTCGTCTGGTCGATGGGGCTGACGCAGCATGCGCACGGCGTCGACACGGTGAAGGCGTTGGTCAACCTCGGTCTCGCGCTCGGGCTGCCGGGCCGTGCCGGCAGTGGCCTGGTGCCGATCCGCGGCCACTCGGGCGTGCAGGGCGGGGCCGAAGTCGGCTGCGTGCCCGGCGTGCCGGCCGACGCCCGGGCGCGGTGGGCCGACGTGTGGGGCTTCGAACCGCCGGCCCAGGCGGGATGGACTGCGACCGAGGCGATCGCAGCGAGCGCCGCCGGCGAGGTCGACACCTTCTGGTTCGTCGGCGGCAACATGCTCGAGACGCTGCCCGACACCGCGGAAGCGCGCCGCGCGCTGGAGCGGCCGCACCTGCGCATTCACCAGGACATCGTGCTGTCGACGTCGATGCTGGTCGAGGGCGACGGCGACGTGCTGATCCTGCCGGCGACGACGCGCTACGAATCGCCCGGCGGCGGCACCGAGACGTCGACGGAGCGGCGCATCATCTTCTCGCCGGAGATTCCCGGCCGCCGGATCGGATCGGCGAAGCCGGAGTGGTAGGTGTTCGGCGAGGTGATGCGACGAGCGCACCCGGCGCGGGCGCACCAGGTGGGCCTCGAGGACGCCGCGGCGATCCGCCGCGAGATCGATCGCGCCGTGCCGCTCTACGCCGGCATCGGCGGCCTCGCCCGCCAGGGCGATGTGGTGCAGTGGGGCGGCCCCCGGCTCTACGCCGACGGCCGGTTCGCCACCGCCGACGGCCGGGCACACTTCGCACCGATTGCGCTGCGCAGTCGCGCGCTGCCCGCCGATCGCTTCTTCGTCTCGACGCGGCGCGGCAAGCAGTTCAACTCGATGGTGCAGCGCGACATCGATCCGCTGACCGGCGCCGACCGCGACGACATCCTGATCAGCGACGCCGACCTGGTGCGGCTCGGCCGCGCCGGCGGCGATCGCGTCCGGCTGCGATCGGCGACAGGGCGCCTTCGAGGGCCGGCTGCGGCCGGCGCCGATCCGCGACGGCAACCTCGAGGTGCACTGGCCCGAGGGCAACGTGCTGCTGGCCGGCGCGCCGCACGATCCGGAATCGCTCGAGCCGGACTACAACGCGGTCGTCTCGATCGAGTCGCTGGCATGAGGCCGGATCGCCCCCTCAGCGTCCCGCAATCCCGTCGCGCCACGCCGTCGCCAGGACCGGCACGCAGGCCAGTTCACGCCGATCCGCCTCGCTGATCCCTGGAACGAGGCCGTAGCTGACGTCGTTGACGCGGGCGATCGTCCACGCGGGGAACGGTCGCTCCACCAGCGTCAGCGGGACGCCCGCCTCGACCTGGCCGTCGCGCAACACGCGCAGGTACCAGCCGCTGCGGCCGCTCTGCACCACGCGCTTCGGCAGGTCGGGCCGGCCCCAGCGCCGGGCCAGGGTGCGGCAGGGCGACCGCGGCTGCGAGATCTGGACGAGCGCCGTCCCGACCTGGTAGACGTCGCCCAGGCAGACGGACGTCTCGGTCTGGCCGGTGACCGTGAAGTTCTCACCGACGGCGCCGGCCCCCCACTCGGGCGCGACGAGGGTCTCGCGCCACCACGCCGCGTGATCGAGCGAGTAGACACAGACGGCCTTGTCCGGCCCGCCATGGACGCGCCGGTTGGCCTGCTGATCCCCGGTGAGTCCCTCGGCGCGCAGCTCCAGCGGGAGCAGGACCGGCTGCTTCCAGATGGCCGACCGCCAGGCGCGCGGCCCTTCGCCGGCGCGGGCACGGCCGATGTTCAGCGACACGAGGGTCGGCGCCGGGGTCACCCGACAGGCTACTCCGATCGCAGCGTCACGGCCGGGTCGATGCGTACCGCGCGCAGGGCTGCCGGCAGAGCGGCCACGACGGCGGTCACGGCCAGCACCACCAGCGGAGCGCCGAGCGAGGTGGCGTCGGTGGTCGACACGCGAAACAGCAAGCCGTCCAGGATGCGCCCGAACAACAGGCCTGCACCAAGGCCGATCCCGGATCCGACGGCGACGGCCGCCAGCAGCGAACCGGTGACCTGGCGAACGACGTGTCCGGCGCCGGCGCCGAGCGCCATGCGGATGCCGATCGGCCGCTGCTGCAGGATCACGGCGTGATGCAGGACGCCGTAGAGACCGATGGCGGACAGCAGCAGGGCCACGATGGCCACGAACCCCGACAGCTTGGCCAACAGCCGTTCGCGCAGCAGCTGCCGCTGGATCAGCTCCGTCTGCGTCGCGATGAGCCGGATGTGCGCCTCCGGCCGCGCCTGGCCGAGCGCGCGGCGCAGCGTCGGCGCGAAGGACTCGGGATCGCCGGCGGTCCGAACGAGCAGCGCCGCGGTGCCGGTCTGCCTGGCCGGTACGTAGAGAGTCGGACGGATCGGATCGCGCAGCGTGGCGTAGACAGCGTCGCCGACCAGGCCGACGATCTCGACCGTCGCCCGGATCCGCGGCCGCACCTCGACACTCACCCGTTCGCCGACAGGGGAGCGGCCATCGAAGTAGGCCCGGGCGAACGCTTCGTTGACGACGGCGACGCCAGCCCGGGGGCGGGACTGCGCGTCGACGTCGGGGCCGGTCTCCGCGGTCCGAATATCGCGACCCGCGAGCAGCGGCATCTGCAGCGTCGCGAAGAAGCTCGGTGAGACGCGCAGCAAGTAGGCCGGGTCGGGCTGCGGCGGCTTGCCCTCGGCGCGAACGTCGGCACGCCACCGATTGCCTCTCAGCAGCGGCCAGCCAGCCAACGCCACCGATTCGACACCGGGCATCGCGCGGACGGCGTCGACGACTGCCGCCCATCGATCGGCGCCCTGCGGCGACGGCGGGGCATCCGCCTCGACGACCAGCACGCGTTCGGGTCGGAAGCCGAGTGGATAGGTGGCGAGCCGCGCGAAGGTCGCCACGAGCAGCACGGCGATGAACACGACGAAGACGCAGAAGGCGGTCTGGGCGCCGATCAAGCCATGGGTCAGCCGGCGGTGGCCGGTCACCCGGCCGCCGCTCTTCAAGGCATCGATCGGCGCGACCGCCGACGCGCGCAGTGCCGGCAGGGTCCCGAACAGCGCCGTCACGCTCGCGATGAGACCGAGGCCGAAGCCGAGGCTGCGCCAGTCGAGGCCGAGGGCCAGCCGGATCGGATCGTCGGCGTTCGAGAGCTGCGAGACGACGAACGGCGCGGCCCACCAGGCGAACGCGGTGCCCACCGCCGACGGCACACGCGGCCAGGATCGCGCTCTCGATCAGCATCAGCCGCACCAAGCGCCACCGGCCGGCCCCAATCGACGCCCGCAGCGCCATCTCGCGCCGCCGGGCCAGCGCCTGCGCGTTCTGCAGGTTGGCGACGTTGACGCAGGCGATCAAGCAGCATCACGCCGACCAGCGAGGCCAGCACCAACAGCGGACGGCGGAAGTCCTTCTGTGGCGCGGAGGCGCCCGACCCGGCCGGCTGCAATTCGACGCGGCGGCTCTTGATGGCGGCGATGCGTTGCGGCGGCGCGTCGGGCGGCAGCAGCGCCAGGGCCTCGCGCTGCTCGCGCAGCTGGTCCGCCTGCAAGAGCTGCTCGATCGAGGCGAGCGTCACGCCGTCGCGCGGCCGGACCCACAGCCGGAACCAGCCCCAGCCTGGCTTGTCGAGCGGCTCCACGTTCATCAGCGCCGGCACGAAGACGTCGGCGGCGCGGCCCGGCTCGGTCCCGGTAAAGCCTTCGGGCGCGACGCCAATCACCTCGAGGACGTGCCCACCGAGCCGCAGCGGACTGCCGACGACCTGCGGATCCCCGCCGAAGCGACGCTGCCAGTAGTCGAACGCGAGCACGGCGACCGGGTGGCCGCCCGGCGTGCGATCGTCCGCGGGACCGAACAGCCGACCCGCCGCCGGCTGCAAGCCGAACACGCCGAAGACGTTGCCCGAGTAGAACTGCTTGTTGACGCGCTCCGGTTGCGACGCGCCGCGCGGCACGACCTCGGTGGGTCCGCTCGACCCCACGAGCAGGAGATCGGCCCGGTCGCCGACCATGGCGACGTAGCGCGTGTAGGTCGGATAGTCCCAGCTGTCGTAGAAGTCGAGGCGCTGCTGAGCGTCGACGTACCAGGTGACGGCGAACGCCAGGCGCTCCGGTGCGGCAACCGGCAGGCGGACGCAGCAGCACGGCGTCGACCAGCCGGAACACCGCGCTCGTCGCGCCGATGGCCAGGCCGAGCGACAGGATGGCGGCGAGGCTGACGACCGGCCGCGACACCAGCTGGCGCCAGCCGAAGACCACATCGGCAGACAGCGCGTGCAGCCACGGCAGGCCGCGCCGATCGCGCACGGCGTCCATCGCCTGCGTCACCGCCACCCGGCCGGCGTAGCCGCCGCCGGCCATCTCGGCGTGCGATCGGAGCTCGTCCTCGAGATCGGCATCGGCGCGCCGCAGGCGCAGCGTGCCGAGCAGGCGCTGGAGCCATTCGCGCAGCGTGGGCATCGGCCTGTCCTCGCGTTCAGGCGCCGCCGCGGAGCAGCGCGTCCATGATGCCGGCCATGCGATCCCAGGCGTCGCGCTCCTTGGCCAACGCCTTCTTGCCGGCGGCGGTGAGGGCGTAGAAGCGCGCCTTGCGGTTGGCGTCGGTCGTTCCCCAGCTGCCCTTGACCAGGCCGCGCTGCTCGAGCCGCATCAGCCCCGGATAGAGCGTGCCCATGTTGAGCTGCAGCGCCCCGCTCGAGACCTGGGCCAGACGGGCGGCGATGGCGTAGCCGTGCTGTGGACCGAGCGTGTCGAGGGTCTGCAGGACCATCAGGTCGAGGGTGCCCTGCAGCACGCCGGCCTTGCTGCCGCCGTCGCCGCCTTCTCCATTGGCCATGCCAATGGATAGCATCTAGTGCATTGGCCTGTCAAATGGAGCGCGGCGAGCTCACGCCGGAACGCCATGTCACACTCGGGGAGACGCGGTGTCCCTCCACCGACGACGCGATGACTCCGAGCCACGCACGCCTCAACGAACTGGTCCGACGCGCGACGCAGGGCGACCTGTCGGCGTTCGGCGAGATCGTCGTCGCTGACCCAGTCGATGGCCTGCGCCACGGCGCTGGGCGTGCTCCGCGACCCCGCCCTGGCCCAGGACGCCGCCCAGGACGCCTACCTGCGCGCCTTCCGCCGCCTCGGCGACCTGGAGGATGCGGCCGGCTTCCTGGCGTGGTTCCGCCGCGTGGTCATCACCGTCGCGCTGAACATGCGTCGCGGGCGGCGCACGACGCTGCTCCGCCTCGACGACGTGGACGACGTGCCGGTGCTCGACGACGCCGAGACGAGCTGGACCGATGCCCAGCGGCATCGCCTGGCGGCGGCGCTGCTGACGCTGCTGCCCGTCGAGCGGCGGCTGTGCGATCGGCGCTACCACGGCCGCTGGAGCGTGAGCCGGCTGGCGCAGGACGCCGGCGTGCCCGAACCCGTGATGCGCAAGCGGCTGCAGCGCGTCCGCGACAAGCTGCGCAAGGAGATCGACGTGTCCGAACAGCGTGCCCTGACCCCCGACGCCATCCCGGCCGACCTGCCCGCGACGATCGTCGAGCTGCTGGCGCGCCCGCAGCTCACCGAGCTGCCCGAGCATCCGGTCGGCGAGGTGTTCGCGGCCATCCGCCGCGTGTTCGGCCGCCACACGGCCGTCGAGCTGCCGGAGATCGTCGACCTCTCGCAGGTGCAGCCCGGCGTCGCCGCGGACGCGATGTACGTCGAGGCGAGCGAGCTGCACCGGCTCGATGCCCACCGCATCCTGCGCTACGACCTGACGCTGCCGCTGCTCGTCAACGTCCGCTACGCCGGCACACCGCTGCGCCTGATCGCGAGCGGCAAGGCCTACCGCCGCGGCCACGTCGACGCGACGCACCTGGAGGCGTTCCACCAGGCCGAAGTGCTCTGCCTGGACGAGCGGGCGGCGCTCGATCCGTGGCGCGTGACGGGCCAGGTGCTCGAGTCGATCGAGGCCGTGCTGCCCGGCCGCAGCGTCCGCATCACGCCGACGCGCTACGCGATGTGCAGCCGGGCCTGGGAGCTCGAGGTCGACGACGACGGCCGCGCCGTGGAGGTGATGGCCTGGGGCGTCTTCACCGACGCGATCGTCCGGCAGCTCGGGGGCGACCCGGCGGTGCACACCGCGATCGGCATCGGCTACGGGCTCGAACGCCTGGCCATGCTGCGCTACGGCATCGACGACATCCGCAAGGTCGAGAGCGCGCGCGTCGCCTGAAACAGCGTCGGCCGGTCAGGGGCGGCGGCCGCGACCGGCGCGGCCGCGGCCGCGGTCAGCCCTGCTGGCCGCTGATGACGCGCAGGTAGGCCCGCCAGGGGCCGACCTCGTCGCTGTATTGCCGGGCGATGACCCGCGAGATCTGGACGACGTGATCCAGGTCGTGCGCCACCCACGTCGCCAGCAGCTGGCCGAGCGTGACGCGGCCGAACGCCGGGTGCGTGCCGGTACGCGCGAGGTCGGCCGGCCGAGCTGCAGCGCCGCCAGGTCACGCAGGTTGGCTCGCCGGAGCGACGCGAACTCGTCGAGCAGGGCGTCGAGGGTCCGTCCCGGCGATTCGGCGAATTGGGCGAGCCGGTCGAATTTGTCGAAGGGCCGGGCCTCGCCGTGCTCCAGGATGATGCGCACCCGGGCGAGCCAGTCCGTCTGCTCGCCGTGAATCAGGTGTCCGATCACGTCGAACGGGCTCCACGTCTCGCCGCCCTCGTGCGCCTGGATCCATCCCTCGGGCAGGCCCCGCAGCATCGCGTCCAGGGCCGCGGGCGTCCGCTCCAGGATCGCGACCGCCTCCTGCAGATCGACGGGCCGGCGCGTACGAGAAGGACTGGTCATCCCGCAACGCTATCGCGTTTGCGCAGGCAGGCCAACGCCGGCGCCGCCGGAAGGGGCACGCCGTCAGCGCCGCTCTGCGGATCGCGGCACTGCCGTGCCGATTGGCGGAACGTCGAATTCGATCGACGCCTGATCCACCGGCCCGTGGTTCGCGTCGACGAGCGCGATCACCACTTTGTGGTGCCCCGCCGGCAGTCCCCGCAGGATGATCGGGGTGCCGCTCGCGTCGGCCCAGTGCCAGGGGGCGTCGTCGACGGTGACGTGGACGTGACCGACGCGCGGCGAGACGGTCAGCGCGCCGGGCCCGAAGATCGGCTCGAGCCGCATGTGCTCGGCACAGTAGGGGATCACCACGACCCCGCGCGACGCCAGCGGCCCGGGCAGGGGCGCTCCGATGACCATCTTCGCTGGCGGCTCCGGGCCGGTGCTCGGAATGACCTCCGCCGGTCGACAGGTCGGGGACGCGCGCTGCGCCTGAGCGTCGGCTGCGCCCAGCGTCAGTGCGAAGACGCACAGCCAGAGTCCGACTCGCCCGCTCGCACGCATGAAGGTCGTCAACGTCCCCTCCTCCCGACGCGTAGATCCCAGACCGCGTCGCTGTGTCCGATCACACAGCACCCTGCGAAGGAGATCCATTGGACGATGGTGTCGGCTGGCGCGGCGCAGACATATGATGAGATGAGGGCTATGAGGTACTCGCGACATTGCCGTGCTGGCCGGTGGCTGCTTCTGGGGCGTCGAGGAGATCCTCCGCGACGTGCCGGGTGTCGTCGACACGGACGTGGGCTACACCGGCGGCTGGCTGGAGAACCCGACCTACCACGACACGCACGACAGCAAGTCGGGCCACGCCGAGGCGATCCGCGTGACGTTCGACCCGTCCGTGCTCAGCTACGAAGACCTGCTGGAGCAGTGGTTCTTCAAGCTGCACGACCCGACGACGCTCAATCGCCAGGGCAACGACGTCGGCACGCAGTACCGCTCCGCGATCTTTCCGCAGACGCCGGAGCAGCAGGCCACCGCGGAGGCCGTCATCGCCCGTGTCGGAGCCTCGGGCCGTTGGCGCAAGCCGATCACCACGACCATCGAACCGGCGTCGACGTGGTACAGCGGCGAGGACTACCACCAGGACTACCTGCGGAAGAACCCGGGCGGCTACACCTGCCATTTCATGCGGCCGTAGCGCCAGACGCCTGATTTTCCGCCTGGTTGGCGGCCAGGTCCGGGACCGGGATCGCCACGGTCACCCCAGTCTGCTGTTGGACCGGTCGCCGGCCTCCGGTAAACTGCTGATTCCACTTGTGCGGAGAGATGGCCGAGTGGTTTAAGGCGCACGCTTGGAAAGCGTGTGTACGGGAAACCGTACCGCGGGTTCGAATCCCGCTCTCTCCGCCAACCTCCGCGCGCCTCCGGCGCGCGTCGGATGGCGGCTCGAGCGGGCGTTCCTGTCGCCTCGCCTCCGCCCTCCGGGCTCGGCGAGGTCGACCGACTCCCGCTCCCGCCTGCTCGCGACCTCCGCACACGGCTGGCGCGCGTCGGATGGCGGCTCGAGCGGGCGTTCCTGTCGCCTCGCCTCCGCCCTCCGGGCTCGGCGAGGTCGACCGACTCCCGCTCCCGCCTGCTCGCGACCTCCGCACACGGCTGGCGCGCGTCGGATGGCGGCTCGAGCGGGCGTTCCTGTCGCCTCGCCTCCGCCCTCCGGGCTCGGCGAGGTCGACCGACTCCCGCTCCCGCCTGCTCGCGACCTCCGCACACGGCTGGCGCGCGTCGGATGGCGGCTCGAGCGGGCGTTCCTGTCGCCTCGCCTCCGCCCTCCGGGCTCGGCGAGGTCGACCGACTCCCGCTCCCGCCTGCTCGCGACCTCCGCACACGGCTGGCGCGCGTCGGATGGCGGCTCGAGCGGGCGTTCCTGTCGCCTCGCCTCCGCCCTCCGGGCTCGGCGAGGTCGACCGACTCCCGCTCCCGCCTGCTCGCGACCTCCGCACACGGCTGGCGCGCGTCGGATGGCGGCTCGAGCGGGCGTTCCTGTCGCCTCGCCTCCGCCCTCCGGGCTCGGCGAGGTCGACCGACTCCCGCTCCCGCCTGCTCGCGACCTCCGCACACGGCTGGCGCGCGTCGGATGGCGGCTCGAGCAGGCGTTCCTGTCGCCTCGCCTCCGCCCTCCGGGCTCGGCGAGGTCGACCGACGCGAACGGCGAGGTCCGCCGGACCGGAGCCGTCGCGCTGCGGACGACCGAGAGCGGCACCTCACATGTGAGGTGCGCGAGCGGTCGGCTGCGCATCCCGCTCTGCTGCCACTCCTTGGCCATCAGTAGCGCCACGCCATCGCTTCGCTCGGCTTGCGGGGCGGGATTCATCAAACGGCCGGGCTCGGGCGGGTTTAGAATGAAGCTCCCCCTCCCGTCGTCGTGCTCAATACATCCACGCGCTCGCGCCGGACCGGACCGCGCTTCGAGGCACTCGCTCATCGCGGGCGCGCGTGGGGCGCGGCATGGGCGGCGCTGGTCGTCATAGGCCTGCCGTCGCTCGCGCGGGTCGCTGTCGCGCAGCCGGCCGGCGCCGACCTGCACTACCGCATATGGACCACCGAGGAAGGGCTGCCGCAGGGCTCGGTCCGGGCCATCGCCCAGACGGCGGACGGCTACCTCTGGCTGGCGACCCTCGATGGGCTCGTGCGGTTCGATGGCGTCCGCATGACCGTGCTCACCAGCGCCGACGTGGCGCTGCCGTCCAATCGTCTGACCGCCTTGCAGGTCGACCGGCAGGACGCGCTGTGGATCGGCACCGAGGACGGCGGCATCGTCAAGCGGACCGCCGCGGGTTTCCGCACCTACGGCCAGGCCAGCGGGCTGCCGCCCGGCCCGGTCTTCGCCCTGGCCTCGGACCGCGAGGGACGCCTGTGGGCGTCGACGGCGGCGACCTGGGTGATGCTGGTCGGCGAGCGGTGGGTGCCGGCGGCGCCCGATTCGCTGTCGGGGATCGGCCCGCTGCCGGCCGACGTCGCGGTGCCGGCCGTGCCGCCCGGACGCCGGCTCGAGCAGCGCGCGCCGCGGTGGATATCCGATCAGGGCGATCGCTTCTGGGTGCTCGACGGCGGGTTCCTGCACCAGCGCGAGCGCGGCGTGTGGCAGACGTTCCCGACGCCGGTGCCGCCGGTGGCGCTGCCCGCCCCCAACGCACTCTTCGTCGATCGCGAAGGCACGCTCTGGATCGGCTGCGAGCAGGGCCTGGTGCAGGCGAGCCTCACGCCGGTGCGGGCCCTCGTGCCGCGTGGTCCACCGGACGAACAGAACGTCTACACGGTGGCGGGCGACACGGCGGGGCGCGTGTGGATCACGACGCAGAGCCATCCCCTCCTGTGGGAGCAGGGCGCGCTCACGTCGCTGGCGAGCAAGCCCTGGTGGCCGGCGGGATGGATGACCACCGTCGAGCCCGACGTGGATGGGACCGTGCTCGCGGCCGGCCCGTCGGGGTTCTTCCGCGTCCGGCCGGGCCGCGGCTACGAGCCGCTGCCGCGGGTGAGCATCCCGCACGACTTCCTCCGCGATCGACGGGGCACGCTCTGGCTCGCCGCCGCGGACGGCTTGTATCGCCTCGTCGGCCAGGGCTGGCAGCGCGTCGAGGACGTGCCCACCGACGCCCGGGTGATCCTCGAGGGACGCGACGGCACGCTGTGGGTCGGCACCTACAACGGCCTGGCCCGGATCACCGATCGCGCCACTCGCGTCTGGACGACGGCGGACGGCCTCTCGACCAACCGCATCCGCGCCCTGCACGAGGACGAGAACAGCCACCTGTGGATCGGCACCTACGACGGCGGCCTGAACCACTTCGCCGGCGATCGGTTCGTGTCGATCCGGCGCCGGGACGGGCTCTACGACGACGGCGTCTTCGCCATCGTCGACGGCGGCGACGGCCGCTACTACATGACCAGCAACCGAGGCGTGCACGCCGTCGCGACCCGTGAGCTGGCGGCCTTCGTGGCCGGCGCGGCGCGGCGCGTCAGCCATCGGGTCTGGCGCAGCACCGACGGTCTGCCCTCCTCCGAGTGCAACGGCTGGCGGCAGCCGTCCGCCTTCCGCGCGCCCGACGGCGCGATGTGGTTCCCGACGCAGAAGGGCATCGCCGTGCTCCACCCCGGGTCGGTACCGCGGAACTCGCTGGCGCCGCCGGTCGTCGTCGAAGAGGTGGCGACCGAGCGCCGCACCATCACCATCACCGCGCTCAACCCGGTCGTGCTGACGCCGGGCGAGCGCCGCCTCGAAGTGCGCTTCACCGCCAATACCTTCGTCCGGCCCGAAGGCGTGCGCTTCCGGCATCGGCTCGAGGGCTTCGACGACGACTGGATCGACGCCGGCACGCGGCGGTTCGCGCAGTACCACGATCTGCCGCCTGGCCACTACGTGCTGACGATCGTCGCCGCCAACAGCGATGGCGTCTGGAGCCCGCTGGGGGTGAAGCTGCCGATTCGCGTCGAGCCGACGCTGTGGCAGACGTGGTGGCTGCGCGCCGGCGTGGCGCTCGCCGGGCTGGCCATCCTCGGCGGGGTCGTCCGCGCGATCAGGGCGCGGACAGCCCGGTGATCCGCCGGATCATGCCGTCGGTCTTGGTCAGCAGGTAGAGCTCGCCGTCGCTGTCCTCGGCGAAGCGGACGTCGACGCGGCCGCGTGCCGGCGACCGCCGCCGCACCGGGCATGGACGCGGTCGCGTGGCCGCCGCGAGTCGCGAAACGTCTCGTTCGACCATCGGCCGCAGCCCGGCGTCGAGCTCGTGCATCGGCGCCACGCGTCGCCGCGTTGCCGTCGTGCGGCCTTGCGCACGTCGGCCATCTCCGCGTACCAGATGCGGCCGGTGGTGATGTCCCCGAAGATCAGCCTGCCTCTTCAACGCCGGGATGCGCCGGCCGCGATAGACGAAGCCGCCGGCGATCGCGTCGCCGCCGCTGGCGGTGTGCGGATAGGCGATGACGGGATAGATCGGCGTCGTCGTGCCGCGCGCGATCGTGTCGGTGATCTGCATCGGGATGGTGTCGTCGGCCGGGATCGGCGTCATGCCCTGCGCGGTCATCGCCTGCGTGCCTTCGCGCAGCGAGTAGCCGTAGTTGCGCGCCCTTCTCGACGATCACCACCGTCTCCCAGCCGGTGAGACCGATGTTGAACGCGATCAGGCGCGGCGACCGCGGCCGGGCCGGATCGACGTCCCAGATCAGGCGGTGGGGATTGCGCAGGCCGACGGCCCAGATCTCCTTGCGGGCGCCCTCGACGGCGACGAACGGGTTGTCGTTCGGGATGCGGTAGCGCCCGTTCTCGCTGACGGTGCTCGTCGGCGTGTGCGCGCGCAGGTCGGGTACGATGCGCAGGATCTTGCCGTTCAGCGTGTCGAGCCGCTGCGGCGTCATCCGCCGGATGTCCTTCTGCTCGCCGGTGCCGGCGTCGCCGGCCCCGATGTACATGACGCGCCAGTCGGGGTCGCCGCGGCCGGGCCGTCGGGTCGAAGGTCAGGTCGCCGACCGGATGGATCGGCGACGGCAGCTGCACCCGCAGCAGCTCGCGGGCCGTGCCCTCGAAGGTCGTGTTGCGGATGTTGCGATCGGTCCACTCGACGATCACGCCTTCGCGGGTGATGCGCGACGCCCGGCTCGCACCGGCGACACGACCGCCGGCGTCGTCGGTGTAGCCCGACGCGTCGAGGCCGGCCGACCGGCACGCGGCTCGGCCGGCGCCTCGACGGTCGGATCCTCCATGTGGATCGTGTAGAAGACGCCGTTGCGCGCGGTAGTCCGGATCGAAGACGACGTCGATCAGGCCGGTCGCGAAGTTGCGCTCGAACGTCAGACGTCGGAACAGGCCCGGCCGCTCGCCGAGGCCGTTGAAATCGAGATAGGTCGTGAGCTGCTTCGTCCGCTTGTCGAGGACGTAGAGCGGGCCGTTGAGATCGGTGATGAAGAAGCGGCGCCCGCCCGGCTCGTCGCGCATGAAGTTGACGCGCGCCAGCTGGCCGCGCGTGTCCTTGGCGCCGGGTTCGCCGGTGATCGGCAGCGCCAGGATAGTCGGCGAGCTGCAGCCTGGGCCGCGGCCGACGCGCGGCCTCCGCGGCGGCCGCCGTCACCTCGAGATTCGGGTTCGCCGCCAGGGCGCGCAGGTAGTTGACGACGTGCCAGATGTCGGCGTCCGAGAGCACGCCCTCCCATCCGGCCATCATCGTCGGCGGCACGCCGCGCTTGATGACCGTGAAGATCTCGCCATCGGAGCCGCCGTGGTCCGTCGCCGCGTCGGTCAGATCGGGCGGCTGCTTGCCGCCCTGCTCCTGGATGATCGAGATCGGCGTGCCGGCCTTCTCGGCGCCCTGCGCCCGGTTGCCGTGACAGCCGACGCAGGTGGCGTCGTAGGCCTTCTTCCCCGCCGCGATCGATGCGGGCGTCGACGCGACGGGGTTTCGCAGCGCGGCCGGCGCGGGCGCGGACGGGGGCTGCTGGGTGGCGACGAGGGTGCCGAGGAGGATGGTGGCGGCAGCCGCGATGGCCGCGGTCCGGAGCGTCGAAGGACTCTGCACCGATGCACGATACCGCATCGGCCAGGGCGGTCGGGACGGCGCCTACGCCGTCCTCGTCGCGTGCCGGTGACGGCGCCGCATCATCGGGTCGCCGGCGTCCGTGCGGCACACATCGCCAACAGCTCGGCGGCCATGGCGTCGGCGAACGCCGGATCGTTGATGGCGCAGTCCATCTCGCGAACGGGGATGTCCGCGCGCAGGCGTGCCTTCAGCGTGTCGTAGAGCGCGCGGTCGGCTTCCGGCCAGTGGAACGGCTGGCCCTCGGCCGAGATCACCGAGAGCCCGCGCAGGGGCAGGTAGACCGCGACCGGTCCGACCGACGCATTGAGCTTGCCGGCGATCAGGCCGCCCATCTCGACGTTCTCCTCCGGCGTCGTCCGGACGAGCGTGACGTTGGCGTTGTGCTCGTAGAGCCGGTGTTGCTGCAGGCGCGGCGGCACCGAGGCGCGCTCCCAGAAGTTCGCCATGTCGAGGCAGCCGGGGGCGACGACGGCCGGCGTGCCGGTTCGCGCCGCGGCCTCGAGCCGGGTGGCCCCGGCCGACATGACGCCGCCGAGGACTTCGTCGGCCCACTCGGTGGTCGTGGCGTCGAGCACGCCGGTGATCTGGCCGGTCTCGATCAGCGCCTCCATCGTCCGCCCGCCGGTGCCGGTGGCGTGGAACACCAGCACCTCGTAGCCCTTGGCCTCGATCGCGGCCCGGGCGCGGTCGACGCAGGCCGTCGTGTTGCCGAACATCGTCGCGGCGATCAACGGGGCGTCCTGGGCGGCGGTCGCGCCCACCGCCGCGTCGAGCATGCCGCAGACGGCGCCGGCAGCCCGCGCGAACACGCCGCGGCTGATCCGGTTCAGGCCGGCGACGTCGACGATCGACGGGATCATCACGATGTCGGTGACGCCGACGAAGCTGCGCACGTCGCCGCCGGCCAGCGTGGACACCATCACCTTGGGGATGCCGAGCGGCAGCACGCGCATCGCGGCGGTGCTCACGGAGGTGCCGGCGCCACCGCCCATCCCGACGATCGCGTCGACGCGGCCGGCGGCATGGAGCCGCTGCACGATCGCGACGGCACCGCGGCCGACGGCTCCCATGGCGGCGCCGCGATCCGCGGCCTGAATCAGCGCGTCGAGCGAGTAGCCGCCGGCCTCGGCCACGTCGTGCCGGCTGATGTCGGCGCGGCCGGCCGGCTCGCCGAGGACGCCCGTATCGACGGTGATGGTCCGGTGGCCGCGGGCGGCAATCTGCTCGACGAGGAACGCGATCTCCCGGCCCTTGGTATCGAGCGCTCCGAGGACGACGACGCTGGCCATGCTCACGGCTCCTGGCCGGGGGCGCGGCCCGGCGTGGCGGTCTGGTTCCAGTAGATGCGGACGTTGCGCGTCGCCCGTCCCGAGGCGGCGATGTCGGGCCGGCCGTCGCCGTCGAAGTCGCCGACGACCAGGTCCTCGCAGTCGAGGCCGCCGTCGTCGATCAGCTGCTTCGATTGCAGCGCGCCGTCGCGGTCGACCGTGTAGACGGCGACGCCGGGCTTGCCGCGGCGCCAGCCGACGGCGAGCTCGTCGCTGCCGTCGCCGTCGAAGTCGGCCCAGCCGAGGGCATGGCCCTCGGTGAGCGCGGTCTCGATCGTGGTCTTGCGCCACGCGCCGGCGCCCGGCGGCTCGGCGTAGACCGCCACGCCGGCGCCGTGCCACGGCTCGACGGTCGCCAGCACGCGGCGACCGCCGACCCGTCCGAGCTTCACCTCGCCCGGCGCGCCTTCGCCGATCAGCGTGGACGTCCACTGTCCGCCCGCGCCGCGATCCCAGAGCCGCACGCCTTCCTTGCTGGCCGTGATCAGCTCGTCGGCCGGATCCCGGTCGGCGTTGGTGACCAGGAAGTTGTGCTGGATGTGATTCGCTTCACCGGCGACTTCCATCGGCCACGGCTCGGTGGCCGGCTTCGCCGGCGGCCGGAACACGAGCAGCCGCGCGCTCGGGCCGTCCCAGGCCGGTCCCTTGGCGCCCTTGCCGTGCAGCGGCGCGACGATCAGCTCCAGCTTCCGATCGCCGTCGACGTCGGCCCAGCGGATGCGGTGCAGCGTCGGCTCGGCGCCGATCGGGAACACGTCCCAGGCCGGGCGTCGTGCCGGGCGCGTTCTGCCGCACCCATTGCAGCGTCCCGGTGTTCGGCCCGGTCCAGCCGGCGCCGAGCGCGATGTCGAGCCGGCCGTCGCCGTCGATGTCGTGCGGCGCCAGGGTGACGTTGTCGGCGGTCGTGACGCCGGCGGCGAGGATGGTCTGGCGTCTCCCAGGTCGGCGCCTTGAACCAGACGAGCTCGGTGCCGCTGATCGCCAGGATGTCGATCCGCTTGTCGCCGTCCACGTCGGCCGGCCACCACGGCATACCCGACGCCGAACCCGGCGGCGATCTCCTGCGTCCGGAAGGTCAGGCGTGGCGACGTCGTGAAGCCGGTCGGCCCCGCGGCCGCGGGCGTCGCCGCGGGCTTAGCCGCGGGATCGGCCGCGGGCAGCCGCGGCCGGGAGCGTGGGCTGGGCGGCGGCCGCGAGCACCGATCCGGTGACGGCCGCGCCGATGAGCAGGAGTCCGCGGAGGCGAATCCAGACGGTCATGGCGTGGAGTGTAATGGTCCGTCAGGGAATAGGTGATGACATTCTGGGCGTCGCGGCGCCCGCCCGGCAAGGCGCGAGGAGCGAGCATACCGGGAGTATGTGCGTGACGAGCAACGCCGCCCGGCGGGATGCCGCGGCGGCCAGAATGCGTCAGTCATTCCCTGACGGGCCTTGACTCCACGTCGCGGCGATGCGCCGCCCGCGTCAGTCGCGGCGCAGCGCCACCAGCGGATCCACGGTGGCGGCGCGACGGGCGGGCCCGACCGCTGCGATGGCCGCCACCAGCCCGACGAAGAGCGCGACCATCAGCAGCCCGAGCGGATCGACGCTGGGCCGGTAGAGCGTGATGCCCGGCGCCGGCGCGGCGGCGGCACGCATCCCCATGATGGCCAGCAGCGTCAGCACGAGCCCGACGGCAGTGCCGACGCCGACCAGGATCGCGACGCCGCGCGCGACGGTCCACACGGCCTGGCCGCGATGCGCACCGAGGGCCATGCGGATGCCGATTTCGCGGGCCCGCCGCGAGACGGCGAACGAGACGACCGCGTAGAGCCCGATCGCCGCCAGCACGAGGCCGAGCGCGCCGAGGCCGCCGATGAAGGCCGCCACCGCCTTGGGCGCGGCCAGCGACCCCTCGAGGTACTGGGCCATCGTCGTCGCCGACACGACCGGCAGCGTCGGATCGACGGCGCGCAGATCGCGCTGCATCTCGCCGGCCAGCGACGCGGCGTCGAGCGTCGTCCGCGCGATCACGACCGTCGGGCGCAGGCCAGCCTGCAGGTAGGAGCGATAGACCATCTGCGGGCGCGGTTCGATGAGATCGCCCTGGCGATCGGCGGTGCCGGTGTCGGCGGCGATGCCGACGATCTCGATCGGGGCGCCGGCGCCGGCGTCCCGCTCCAGCCGGAACCGCCGGCCGATGGCCTCGGCCGGGTTGCCGACGCGGAAGAACGTCGCGAGCCATCGTTTCGCTGACGACGGCGACGGCCGGGGTCTCCGGCGCGGTCGCGCTCGTCGAGGGCGCGGCCGAACAGCACGGGGATGCGCAGCGTCTCGAGATAGCCCGGCCCGGCCCACACGACGCCGGCGACGCCCGCCGCACCCTGGACGCCGGTCCCGGGCGTGACGGCGTCGCCGAGGAACACCGGCTGGCCCGTGCTCTGCATCGGCAGGCCGTGCGTGACCGCGACGGCCTCGACGCCCGGCCGGGCCGCGATCCGCCGACGCACCTCCTCGAAGGCCGCGCGCGTCTGTGCCGCATCGGACGTGGTGTAGCGCGCGTCCGTTTCGAGCAACGCCACCCCGTCGACGGCGAAGCCGACGCGGGCCGCCCGCGAGGCCTGCAGCATCTGCAGGAAGACGCTGGTGCCGCCCAGCAGCAGCACCGAGATCGCGACCTGGAACAGCACGAGCGCGTCCTTCAGCGTCCAGCGACGCCGCGTCCGGCGAGCGCACCTCGCCGTCGCCGCGCAGCGTGGAGACGAGATCGACGCGGGTCGCCTTGAGCGCCGGCGCCAGGCCGAAGGCGACGCCGGTGACGATCGAGATCGCGACCGCGAAGCCGAGCACGCGATAGTCGAGGCTCAGGTCGACGACGATCGGCAAGTCGACCGCGGCGAGCGCCCGGACCGCCCACCACGCCAGCAGGCAGCCGGCCACGCAGCCGGCGAGCGACAGCAGCAGGCTCTCGGTCAGCAGGTGCCGGACGAGCTGACCGCGGCTGGCGCCGAGGGCCAGGCGCAGCGAGACTTCCTTGGCGCGGGCCGTGCCGCGGACGAGCAGCAGCGTGGCGAGGTTGCTGCCGGCGATGGCCAGCACCAGGCCGACGATCGCCTGCAGCACCGTCGCCACCGCGGTGAGCAGGCCGTCCAGCTGCGGATGGATGCGCACGTCGCGCGACGCCACGACCGAGATGCCCTTGCCGGGATCCTCGGTCGGATACTCGGCCGCCAGCCGGCGGCCCAGGATGCCCATCGCCGCCTGCGCCTGCGCCACGGTCACGCCGTCGCGCAGCCGCGCCTTGACCGAGAACCCCGCTTCGCGCGGCTTGCGCCCCAGCTCCTCGGGCGGGAAGCCGAACGCGAGCAGCGCCGAGACCGGCATCCACATGTCGGTGACCAGCCCGATGTCGATGGTCGCGCGGTGCCCCTTCGGCCCGACGCCGACGATCGTCACCGGCACGCCGTCCATCTGCAGCGTCCGCCCGACGATCGACGGATCGGCGTCGAACTTCCGCCGCCACGACTCGTGACCGAGCACCGCCACCACCGGCGCGCCGCGCCGATCCTCGGCGGCGTCGAACCAGCGGCCCAGCGAGGGCCGCAGGCCGAGCACCGACGGATACGACGGCGTGACGTGCTCGACCAGCGCGGATCGCAGGGCGCCGCGATCGAGGTAGCCGACGGGGATCGGCACCAGGACCGCGGCGGTCGTCCGCGAAGACGTCGGTCGAGGCCGCCATGTCCTCGTAGGCGGCGAGCGAATTGCCGTCGACGCCGGACGGGTTCGAGCCGATCTGGTAGAGGTCGACGAGCCGATCGGGATCGGCCAGCGCGGCGCGGCGAAACAGCGTCGCGTCGATCGACGCTGAAGATGGCGGTGTTGGCGCCGATGCCGAGGCCGAGAATCAGGACGGCCGCGACCGTGAAGCGCCAGTCGCGGGCCAGTCGCCGGGCCGCGTGGCGCACGTCGCGGAGGACGATCTCCACGCGCGTGGTCCCGCGTGCGTCGCGGCACACATCCTTGGTCCACTCGACGCCGCCGAAGCGTCGTCGGGCCTCGACGCGCGCGTCGGCCGCGGTCAGGCCTTCGTCCGCCTGCAGGCGTTCGGCTTCGCGTTCGAGGTGGAGCTGCACCTCCTCGTGCAGATCGTCTTCACGGCCGTGGCGGCGAAAGACCGAGCGGAGACGGCTCGACGGCGATGTGCCAGGCCGCATCGGACTACGTCCTCGCCAGGACGAGGTTGACGCCGGCGGAGAGCCGTTCCCACTTGGACAGCTCGGTCTCCACCTGCTTGCGGCCGGCCCGCGTCAGCGAGTAGAACCGCGCCCGGCGATTGGCCTCGGACGTGCCCCATTCGGCGGTGATCCAGCCCTGGTGCTCGAGCCGGTGCAGCGCCGGGTAGAGCGATCCCTGCTGCACCCGCAGCAGATCGTCGGAGACCTGGTTGATCCGCTGCGCGATCGCCCAGCCGTGCATCGGCTCGAGCGCGATCGTGCGCAGGATCAGGAGATCGAGCGTGCCTTGAATCAGGTCGGTCTGGTCGCTCACGGAGCCTCTCTTGTAGATTGCCAAGGAGAGAGACGTCCGGCGGCGACCGGAGGTTCCGCGCCGCGAGGTCGGAGCCGCGGAGTTCGGACGTCGGCTCAGGACGGCCGGATCGCGATCATCGCTTCCTGGATGCGGCTGGCCTTGCACGAGGGACAGCGGCCCGGCTTGGCCAGCCGGTCGGCCCCGAACTCGAAACCGCACGCCTTGCAGCGGGCCGGCAGCACGTCGATGGCGTCACCGCGGGCGGCCGCGGACCGCAGCATGTGCTGCAGATCCGCCTCGACATCGTGCCGCCGCAGGCCCAGCTCGCGCGCCAGCGACGACACCGATCGCGGCTCGTGGCTGAGCAGCTCGTGGAGGTGACGGCGCAGGGTCATGCGCCATTGTCACCTCCACGGGCGTGTTCAGGCAGTCGTCGCCGCCGCGGCGGTCGCGGGCACGCGCCGCGCCGGCGAGCTGCAGGGTCGAGCCGGCCAGCGCAATCGCCAGCGCCGCCACGCCCCACGCCCCGCCGCCGGTCTCGAAGCCGGCCAGCGCGTCGATCGACCACGCGCCAGGACCGGTGAAGGCGATGGCCAGCGCGGCGACGCCGAGCACCAGGTTGTATTCGTAGCCGCCGCTGGTGATGAAGAAGCCGTTCTTCACGTGCGCGATGACGGCCGCGACGATCATCACCGACGACGACCAGCGCCGCCCCGAGCGGCGTCGCCGCGCCGAGCGCCAGCAGCAGGCCGCCGCCGACCTCGACCAGGCCGGCCATCAGCGCGTGGACGCGTCCCGGGCCGGAAGCCGACCGATTCCAGCCAGCCGGCCGTGCCCGTCAGGCCGTAGCCGCCGAACCACCCGAACAGCTTCTGCGCGCCGTGCGCCGCCAGCGTCAGACCGACCGTGACCCGAAGAAGCAGGATTCCGAGTTCCATCACTTCACCTCATCTAGTTGATAAATAGACGATTCATACATGCACTACAGATGTCGACGACGCCGGCCGGATGTTGCGCTCAGCCGGCGGTGCTACCCGCCCGCTCGACTAGGGTTTGACCTTCGCCAGCAGCGCCGCGAGCTGCTGCGATTCGCTGTCGCTCAAGCCGCCGAGCAACCGGCCTTCGGCCTCCTGCTGCAGCTTGCTGCCTTCCTGACAGGCGCGACGCCCGGGCGCCGTCAGCACCGCCAGCCGCGCCCGCCGATCGTGCGGATCGGCCTGGCGCGCCACGAAGCCGTCGGCCTCGAGCCGATCGACCAGCTGCGTGATGTTCGACTTCACGCAGGCGAGACGCTCGGCCAGCTGGCTCAGCGGCAGCGACTCCCCTGCCGCCGTCAGCGCCTTGAGGGCCTGCAGCTTGGCCATCGACAGCCCGATGCCGGCCAGCTTCGACTCGACCTCGGCCTCGGCCGCGTAGGCGGCGTGAAGCAGGGTGGCGAGCTGGAAGGTCGGCCCGGGGGAACGATTCATACATGAACTATACACCCATGGACGCTTGGGTGCAACCGCCGCGTTCGGCAAGAGGCACGGCCTGCCACCCCTTGACAGCAGCGTCACGCTACTTCTATAACTCCCCTAATCGATTTATGGGACGTCCCGATCCGGTCTTCCTCCCGGGCACGCTCGACATGCTGATCCTCAAAGCCCTCAGCAAGGAGCCGCGGCACGGTTACGCGATCGCCCAATTCGTGCACGAAGGCTCACGCGACGTGCTGCGGGTCGAGGAGGGTGCGCTCTACCCCGCCCTGCATCGCCTGGAGCTGCGCGGCTTCGTGGAGTCCGAATGGGGGACCTCCGAGAACAACCGGCGGGCCAAGTACTACCGGCTCACCGCGGACGGCCGTCGCGAGCTCGAGCGCGAAGCGACGGAATGGAGCCGGGTAGCAGCCGCGGTCACGCGGATCATGCGGCTGGCCTGACATGCGCCGCCTGTCCGAGCTTCGACGCCGCCTGCTCGCCCTGCTCCGGCGGGATCGACTGGAACGGGATCTCGACGACGAGCTGGCCTTCCATCTCGCGATGAAGGAAGCCGAGTATGCGCGCCCGGGTACGAGCGACCCGCGCCAGGCGGCGCTGCGCCAGTTCGGCAACGTCGCGCGGCTGCGTGAGGAGGTGCGAGACATGTGGACCTTCCCGTCACCCGAGAGCGTGTGGGCCGACGTGCGCTTCGCCGGCCGGCGTCTGGCGAACGATCGCGCCTTCAGCCTGGTCGCGGTGATCGCGCTGGCGTTCGGCATCGCGACCAACAGCACCTTTTTCGCCCTCGTCAACGCGATCTGCCTGCGCGGGCTGCCGATCGACGACCCGGCCCGCGTGCTCTACATCGGCTCGCGCGACGGGGCCGGTCGCGGCGGCGGCCTGTCGCACGCCGAGTTCTCGGACCTGCGCGACGCGTCGACGAGCTTCGATCGCCTGGCGGCCATGTCCGTGACGTCGATGACGATCGGCGATCCCGAGCTCGCGCCGGACCGCGTGCAGGGCGCCTACCTGTCGGCGACGGCGTTCGCGCTCCTGGGTGTTGCACCCGTCGCGGGCCGCGACTTCACGACGGCCGACGACGATCCGGGCGCCGCCGTCGTGGCCATCCTCGGCAACAGCCTGTGGCAGTCGCGCTACGGCGGCGACTCCGGCGTCCTGGGCCGATCGGTCACCGTGAACGGTCAGACGGTCACCGTCGTCGGCGTCATGCCCGAGGGCTTCCGATTCCCGGGCACGGTGGATCTGTGGCTGCCGCTCTCGAGCATGCCGGGGCTGGCGGCGCTGCCCCGCGAGGCGCGACAGCTGTCGGTGTTCGGGCGGCTGAAGGACGGGACGACGCCGACCAGCGCCGACGCCGAGTTGACCTCGCTCCGCGCCGCCTGGGCCGCCCACGCCCCGGAAGCCGACCGCCGCGTCCAGACGACGACCCGGCCGATCAACGAGCAATTCAATCCGTCCGCGACCGATCCCACGTGGCTCGCGTTCATCACCGCCGGCGCGCTGGTGCTGCTGATCGCCTGCGCCAACGTGGCCAACCTGCTGCTGATGCGCGGCGTCTCGCGCGCCAAGGAGATCGCCGTGCGTGCCTCCATCGGCGGGACGCGCGCCCGCATCGTCCGTCAGTTGCTGATCGAGGGCGCCGTACTGGCCGCGATCGCCGCGGCGCTGGGCCTGGCGCTGTCGCAGCTCGGGCTCCGCGCGTTGTCGGCCCTGTTGCCGGCGGACGCCCTGCCCTACTGGATGACCTTCTCGATCGACTATCGCGTCGTCGGCGTGCTCTCGGTCGTGACCCTCGGCAGCGTGCTCGTGTTCGGGCTCGCCCCGGCCGTGCACCTGTCCCGGACGGACCCGGCGCGCGTGCTGCACGAGAGCGGACGCGGTCACACCGGCGGCGTCGCGACCAGGCGCTGGATGGCGAGCTTCCTGGCCGCGGAATGTGCGCTGACGCTGGTGCTGCTGGCCGCCGTCGCGATGAACGCACGCCAGGATCTCGCGGCGCGTGGCGAGTTCCGCGTCGACGGCGGGCCCCTGCTGACGATGTGGGTCACGCTGCCGGAGCAGACGTACGCGTCGGTCGACGCGCGGCGGGCGTTCTACGCGCGGCTGAGCGAGCGGTTGGCCGGCCTGCCGGGTGGCGTGCGCGCCGCGCTGTCGAGCGCCCTCCCTGGCGGCGGGGGCGCCGTTCAGGATGTCGAGATGCGCGGCCAATCCGCGGCGGCTGGCGCACCGCCTGCAACCGCCCTCGCCATCGCCGTCGATTCCCGCTACTTCGCGGTGACGGGTGTTCCCATTCGCGGCACCGGTTTCGGCCCCGTGGATGGCGACCCCGGGCACGACACCGCCATCGTCAACGAGCGGTTCGTGCGCCTCTACCTGGCCGACCGGAATCCCATCGGCGAGCGCATCCGCGTCGGCGCGGCCGGGGACGGGCGCTGGCTGCAGATCGTGGGCGTCGTCCCGACGGTGCGCCAGCGCGGCGGGCTCGAGCCCGACCCGGTCGTCTATCAGCCGTTGCGCGGCGCGCCGCCGACGACAACCGCCGTCGTCGCCCGGATCGACGGCGATCCGGCCGCGCTGAGCGGGCCGCTCCGCGACACCCTGCGCGAGATCGATCCGACGGTCGCGGCCTACCGCGTGATGACGCTCGAGCGGGCGATGCACGAGGCGCGGTGGAACGGACGGATGTCCAACGTCCTGCTCAGAAGCATCGCGCTGATCGGCTCGGTGCTGTCGCTGGTCGGGCTGTACGCGGTCATCGGACACGCCGTTCGGCAGCGGCGGCGGGAGCTCAGCGTGCTCGCCGCCCTCGGTGCGCGACCGAGCCAGCTGCAGTGGCTGGTCCTTCGGCCGGCGCTGCGGCCCTTGACCATCGGGCTGCTGCTCGGCATCGGCTTGGTGCATGCGTTCGACCGACTCCTCGGGTCGGCGAACCCGCCGCCGATCGCCATGTCCGACGCGGCCACGCTGGTTCCGCTCCTCGCCGTCGTCGTGGTCGTCGCCGCGGCAGCCTGCCTGATCCCGGCCCGGCGCGCCGCCCACGCCGACCCCGTCGACGCGCTCCGTCTCGAGTAGGAGAAGCCGGCTACGCTCGTGGCGACCATGGCCGCCAAGGTCTTTCGTCGCGTCCTCGCCGCTGCCGTCACCAGCCTGCTGCTCGTCGCGAGCGTCGGCGCCCTGCCGGCCGATCCGGTAGCCGCGCTGGACGCGCAGCTGGTGCGCATCTTCGATACCGGGGCGTTCGCCGCGCCGCGGTTCGGTCCGGCCCGCTGGCTGGCCGACGGATCGGGCTACACGGTTCTCGAAGCCGGACCGAGCGGCGGCTCGGACATCGTCCGCTACGACGCCCGCACGGGCGCGCGGTCGGTGCTCGTCGCTGCCGCGCGGCTGACGCCACCTGGCGCCAAGACGCCCTAGCCGTCGACGACTACATCTGGTCCACAGACGGCCGGCGCCTGCTGGTGTTCACCAACACCGCCCGTGTATGGCGCGACAACACGCGCGGCGACTACTGGGTGCTGGACATCCCGTCGGGCGCGCTGCGCCGGCTCGGAGGAGCGGCCCCCGCGTCGACGCTGATGTTCGCCACGTTCTCGCCGGATGGCTCGCGCGTCGCCTACGTGCGGGCGAACAACCTCTACACGGAGGACGCGGACGGCGGACGGATCGCGCAGCTGACCAAGGATGGCTCGACGACGACGATTAACGGCACCTCGGACTGGGTCTACGAGGAGGAGCTGTTCCTGCGCGACTGCTTCCGCTGGAGCCCGGACGGCACCGCACTCGCCTACTGGCAGTTCGACACCACCGGCATCGGAAGCTTCACGCTGATCAACAACACGGCATCGCTGTATCCGACCATCACCCGCATCCCCTATCCCAAGGTCGGCACCAGGAACTCCGCCGTCCGCATCGGCGTGGTCGGCGCCCGCGGCGGCAAGACGCGATGGATGCGCGCGCCGGGCGACCCGCGCAAGCACTACCTGGCCCGTCTCGACTGGGTGGACGGACGGACGCTGGCCATCCAGCAGTTGAACCGCTTCGAGGCCGACGTCACCGACGTGCTGGACGCCGATGTCGCGGCCGGCTGGCTCTACTCTCTGGCCTCGCCCGCCAACGCTGGTCAGCGCTACCTGTATCGCAGCCGCTTGGATGGCATCCGTACGCCCGAGCGCCTGACGCCGGCCGACAGCCCCGGCACGCACGGCTACCAGCTGGCGCCTGGCAGTCGCTTCGCCTTCCACACCGTCTCCCGGATCGATCAGCCGCCCGTCATCAGCGTGATCGAGCTGCCCGACCACCGGCCGGTCCGGGCCCTGACCGACCCGTCGGCGCTCCGCGCGGCTCTCGCGCCGGTGCTGGTCCCGCCGGTCGAGTTCTTCCAGATCGAGATCCCCGGCGGCGTCCGGCTCGATGGCTGGATGCTGAAGCCGTCGCAGTTCAACGCCAGCCGCACATACCCTGTCATCGCCTATGTCTACGGCGAACCGTCGTCGCAGACGGTCGTCGATCGCTGGGGTGGCAACCGGATGCTCTTTCACCGGGCCCTGGCTGAAGCCGGCTACATTCTGGTCAGCATCGACAACCGCGGGACGCCGGCCCCGCGCGGCCGCGACTGGCGGCACATCGTCTACGGCGCGGTCGGCGACCTGTCGTCGAAGGATCAGGCCGCGGCGATGCTGGCGCTGGCGGCGAAGCACCCGTTCATCGATCGCGAGCGCCTCGGCATCTGGGGCTGGAGCGGCGGCGGCTCGAACACGCTCAATGCGATGTTCCGGTTCCCCGACGTCTATCGGGTCGGCGTGTCGGTGGCGCCGGTTCCCGATCAACTGCTGTACGACACCATCTACCAGGAGCGCTACATGGGCCTGCCCTCGTCGAACTGGGCCGGCTACCAGCTCGGCTCACCGCTGTCGTTCGCCAACGGCTTGAACGGCAAAGCTGCTGATGGTCCACGGCTCGGGCGACGACAACGTCCACATCCAAGGCACGGAGCGGCTGGTCAATCGGCTGGTCGAGCTCGGCAAGCCGTTCGACCTGATGATCTATCCCAATCGCACCCATTCGATCAGCGAGGATGCGGGGACCACGCTGCACCTGCACCGGCTGATCGCGCGCTACTTCCTGACGCATCTGCCGCCCGGCCCACGCTGACGCGCCGGCCGCGCTCAGCGAGACGCGGCGTGAGTCGGCGCCGCCCCGGCCAGGTAGCCGGCCAGATGATCGACGACGTCGCGCGCGTCGTCCTCGATGCCGTGGATGAAGGTCGACTTGCGGCGGCGCAGCACCGGCAGGCCGAGCGCGTACAGCCCGGCGACGTCCGCCACGACGCCGCCGTCGTGACGCAGGTGCGCCCTTCTCGTCCAGCACCGGCACGTGCAGCCAGCGGTAGTCCGGACGGAAGCCGGTCGCCCACACGATCGAGCGGATCTCGCCGCTGCGCGAGGTCGAGCTGCAGCGCGCGAGGACGCCGGGCACGCGGGTCGGCTCGAAGCGCTCGGCCTCGCCGACGTCGGCGTCGCGGCCCGTCGCGCCGCGCCCATTCGTCGAACGTCGCCGAGCAGCCGCTCCATCTTCAGGTCGGCGAGCGCGAACACGTTGCGCAGGCCGCCCGAGAAGAGCGCGCGGCCGTCGCGGATGGCGGCGAGGCGGCCGACCAGCTCGACGCCCATCGCCGCGAGCGCGTTGAGATCGAGCGTCGCCCGATCGGCGGTGCCGACCAGCTGCGGCGACGGCAGCCGCCGCGCCCGCGTCAGGTCGTCGATCTGCGTCGTAGCGCTGGTTCCACAGGCCGGACGCGTCCATCCACCACAGCACGTCGCGGCCGCGATAGGTGCGCGGCAGGCGCACGTGCTCGCCGACCGACAGCGTCACCGGCCGGCCCGACTGCTGGATCTCGGCGGCGAGCTGCACGCCGGTCGCCGATGCCGCCGACGACGAGCACGCCGCCGTCCGGCAGCGAATCGGGCCGGCGGTAGTCGAACGGCGTGAACTGCGCGATCGACGGCCGGCACGGCGGCGCGACACGGCCGGCACGCTGGCGACGTTGCAGGCGCCGCTCGCGATGACCACGCAGCGCGCATCCGAGCTCGCCGGTGCTGGTGGCGACGTCGATAGCCGCCGTCGCGCGGCGCCAGCGAGGTCACCGCGGTGCCGGTGCGGACCGGCGCGCGCGGCGGCCGCGGCGAAGCCTTCGATGAAGGCGACCACCTCGGCCATCGACATGTAGCCGTCCGGATCGGGGCCGTCGTAGGCGTGGCCCGGCAGGCGGCTCTGCCAGTTGGGCGTCAGCAGGCGCAGCGAGTCCCAGCGCTCGCGACGCCAGGAGTTCGCCACCTCGCCGCGCTCGAGCACGACGTGGTCGATCGACCGGTCGGTGAGGAAGCGGCTCGCGGCGAGGCCGGCGTGGCCGGCCCCGATGACGACCGTGGTGACGCGCTCGATGAGAGCTCCGCGTGGACGTGCGGTCCGGAGCGACCGCGCCGCCTCTACAGCACTTCGACGGTGACGTTCACCGGGTTGGTGATGACGTCGTAGACCGCCGAGCGCTTCTGCGACTGGGCGACGATCGCCTCGATCTCCTTCTTCGACGCGTCGGCGTCGATCTTGAAGGTGACCTTGATGTCGTCGTAGCCGTTGCGCACGTCGCTGTCGATGCCGAGGATGCCGCGGATGTCCATCTTGCCTTCGACGCTTCGACTCGACCGAGCGCAGCTGGATGCCGCGATTCTGCGCGACCGCGGCGACGCCGGCCGTCAGGCAGCGGGCCAGGCCGACGAGCAGGTACTCGATCGGCGTGATGCCCTTGTCCTCGGAGGCGAAGATCTCCGGGTGATCGGCGGAGAACGACGTCTCGGTCTTGTGCGTCTGCTCCTGGCCGAGGCCGAAGAAGCCCTGCACCTTCGCTCTCGCTGTGGGTGCCGTTCTGCCACTTGCAGGACGCCCGCCAGGTGAACTTCGCCGCCTCCGGTGCGCCCTTCAACGCTTCGCGCGCGTCGAGCAGCGCCTGAACGTTGACCCCGTTGTTGACCGCCATCGTCGCCATCTCTACTCTCCTTCGGTCCGGTTTGCTTGGGGCGTCCGGTGTCCCGGGTGACCCGGGGGAAGCCCCGCATCATATAACAGGCCTTTCAGCCGACCGAACATCGGCGTCATCCCGCCGGGATGACCGGGCAGCGGCGGTATCATGCGGCGCATGGCGTCGACATCGCCGAAGGCCGCCGCCGGCTCGGTCGGCACGGTCGAGACCCAGTTCCTCGACCTGCCCGAGCCGCTGCAGCTCGACTGCGGACGCGCGCTGCACCGGCGTCCGCGTCGCCTACGAGACCTACGGCACGCTGGCGCCGGCGCGCGACAACGTCATCCTGGTCTGCCACGCGCTGAGCGGCGACGCGCACGCCGCCGGCGTTCGCCCGGCGCCCGCCGGCCGAGAGCACCCGCGACGGCTTCGGCGCCGACGATCGCGACGGCAGCAGCCGGCAAGGGGCTCGGCTGGTGGGACGGCATGATCGGCCCCGGCAAGGCCTTCGACACCGACCGCTACTTCGTCGTCTCGACCAACCTGCTCGGCGGCTGCCGCGGCACGACCGGGCCGTCGTCGATCGATCCCGGCGACCGGCCGCGCCGTACGGGGCCGACTTCCCGGTCATCACCGTCGCCGACATGGTGCGGACCGAGCGCGCCTTCCTCGACGAGCTCGGCATCGGCGGCTCGCCGCCGTGGCCGGCGGATCGCTCGGCGGGATGCAGGCGCTCGAGTGGGCGGTGCGCTACCCGGACCGAGGTCGACGCCATCGTCGTGATCGCCAGCACGCCGGCGCTCGCAGCCGCAGGGCGTCGCCTGGAACGCCATCGCGCGCAGCGCCATCATGGCCGACCCGGCCTGGCAGGACGGCCACTACCACGGCACCGGTCGCAAGCCCGACGCCGGCATGGGCGTGGCGCGCATGGTCGGCCACATCACCTATCTGTCGGCGCGTCGCTGCGGCGAGAAGTTCGGCCGGCGGCTGCAGTTCGCCGACGACATCCGCTACACGCTGCGCGAGCCGGAGTTCGAGATCGAGAGCTACCTGCGGCACCAGGCCGACTCGTTCGTCAAGCGCTTCGACGCCAACACCTATCTCTACACGTCGCGGGCGCTGACCTACTTCGATCTGGCCCGCGCAGTACGGTCACGGCTCGCTGGCGGACGCCGTGCGCGGCGTGTCGGCGCGGACGCTGCTCATCGCGTTCAGCTCGGACTGGCTCTATCCGCCGTCGTGCTCCGAGCGGCTGGCCGCAGGCGCTGCGCGCGCTCGGCAAGGACGTCGACGCTGCACGTCATCGACGCGCCCTACGGCCACGACTGCTTCCTGCTCGAAGAGGCGCGCCAGACGCCGATGATCCAGGCCTTCCTCGGCCCTAGTGCGCCGGTCACGCCGGTCGGCGCGGACGATCGGCAGCGATGGCACGGCAGCGATGCCGCCCGGAGCACGAGTCACGGACGGCGCACGCGCCACAGAAGACAGCCCCGCGCGACTTCGGCTTCGAGACGCGCCAGGTGCACGCCGGGCAGCGGCCCGACCCCAACACCGGCGCCCGCGCCGTGCCGATCTTCCAGACCACGAGCTACGTGTTCGAGGATCCGGAGTCGGCCGCCGCCTACTTCAACCTGCAGGAGTACGGGAACACCTACTCGCGCATCATGAACCCGACCATCGCGGTGTTCGAGGAGCGCATGGCCAGCCTCGAAGGCGGCTGCGGCGGCGTCGCCTTCGCCAGCGGCATCGCGGCGCAGGCGGCGGCGCTGTTCACGCTGCTGCAGCCCGGGCGACCACGTCGTCTCGTCGTCGGCGCTCTACGGCGGCACGCGTCAACCAGTTCAAGCACCTGCTGCGCAAGATGAACGTCGGCCTGACCTGGGTCGATCCCGACGATGCCGGCGCGTGGCGCGCCGCGGTCCGCGAGAACACCAAGGTCGTTCTACGCCGAGACGATCGGCAACCCGGCCGGCAACGTGCTCGACATCGAGGCCGTCGCCGCGATCGCGCACGAGCACCGGCTGCCGCTGCTCGTCGACAACACCTTCGCGACGCCCTACCTGTGCCGGCCGATCGAGTGGGGCGCCGACATCGTGCTGCACTCGGCGACCAAGTTCATCGGCGGCCACGGCACCAGCATCGGCGGCGTGGTCGTCGACGCCGGCACCTTCGACTGGTCGAACGGCCGCTACCCGGTCATCGCCGAGCCGTCGCCGGCCTATCACGGCCTGAAGTTCCACGAGACGTTCGGCACCTACGGCTACCTGATGAAGCTGCGGGCCGAGACGCTGCGCGACCTCGGCGCGGCGATGAGCCCGTTCAACGCCTTCCTCTTCCTGCAGGGGCTCGAGACGCTGTCGCTGCGCATGGACCGGCACGTCGACAACGCGCGTGCCGTCGCCGACTACCTCGTCGCGCACGACCTGGCCTCCAACGTCACCTACCCCGGGCCCGCCGACCAGCCGCTACGGCGCGCTGGTCGACAAGTACCTGCCGCGCGGCGCCGGCGCCATCTTCACCTTCGAATGCCAGGGCGGGCGCGAGGCCGGCCAGGACTTCATCCGCGGCCTGACGCTGTGGTCGCACCTGGCCAACGTCGGCGACTCGAAGAGCCTGATCATCCATCCGGCCAGCACCACGCACCGGCAGTTGAGCGACGACGAGCTGCGGGCGGCCGGCGTCGGCCCCGGCACCATCCGGCTCTCGGTCGGCACCGAGTCGATCGACGACCTGATCTGGGATCTCGAACAGGGCTTCGCCAGCGTGCGCGCGGCGGCGGCCAGCGAGGCGGTGACGCGATGACGCCGCCCGCCGATGCGCCGGCCTTCGACCTCACCCGCTACCAGGATCCGATCGCCATCCAGCGCGTGCTGCATCATGCGCGGACGATCGCCATCGTCGGCCTGTCGCGCAACGAGCTGCGGGCCAGCTTCTTCGTCGGCTACTACCTGAAGCGGCACGGCTACCGCGTGATCCCGGTCAACCCGCGCGAGACCGAGATCCTCGGCGAGCGCAGCTTCGCCAGCCTGATCGACGTGCCGGTGCCGGTCGACATCGTCAACGTCTTCCGCGCGCCCGACGCGCTGCCCGGCATCGCCGAGGAGGCCGTGCGCATCGGGGCCGGCAGCCTGTGGTGCCAGTTCGGCGTGATCAACGCGGACGGCGCCCGCATCGCCGAGGCCGGCGGCGTGCCGGTGATCATGGATCGCTGCCTCAAGGTCGAGCACGCGCGCTACGTCGGGCGGATGCACTGGCTCGGCTTCAACACGCAGCGCATCACGTCGGTGCGGGGCGGCCTGCAGTAGTCGAGATAGGAAGATACGCCCCGCGTGGCACCATGAGCGCATGGTGAGGGCGGTACTCTTCGACGTGGACGGCACGCTGGTGGACAGCAACGACGCGCATGCGGATGCCTGGGTCCGCGCCTTCGCCGACCACGACGTCACGGTCGATCGCGATCACGTGCGCCGCTGCATCGGCATGGGCGGCGACAAGCTGATGCCCGAAGTCAGTGGCATCCGCGAGGACTCGCGGCAGGGGACGGCGATCGCGGCCCGGCGCGGCGAGCTGTTCCAGCGCGACTTCCTGCCGCTGCTGCAGCCGTTCCGGGACGCCGCCCGCCTCGTCGCGGCATTGCAGGCCCGCGGCCTGCGCATCGTCGCCGCCAGCTCGGCGAAGGCCGACGAGCTGACGCCGCTGCTGGCGATCGCCGGCGCCGATGGCTTGATGGACGCGGCGACGTCGAGCGACGACGCCGAGGCGTCCAAGCCCGATCCGGACATCGTCGAGGCGGCCTTGCACAAGGCCGGCGCCGCGGCCGCCGAGGCGCTGCTGATCGGCGACACGCCCTACGACATCGAGGCGGCGAGCCGAGCCGGCGTCCGGGTGATCGCGTTCCGCTGCGGCGGCTGGACCGACCCGGATCTGGCTGGCGCCTCAGCGATCTACGACGGGCCCTGGGATCTGCTGGCCCGGCTCGGCGACTCGCCGCTGGCCCGCTGATCGCCGCTTCCGCGCCGCCGCGCGTTCGGGGTAGGCTTCCCTCGCCTCCCCCTGCCGCGTGCTGACCTCGCTGATCCCGCTCTTCGTCGGCCCGGCCGTCCTGCTGCCGATCGCCGCCTACGCGGTCCTGCACCGCCGCGTCCGCGCCGCCGGCTGGTACGCCCTGCTCCTCGTCGCCATCGCGCACTGGAGCATGACCTACGCCTGGGAGCTCACCGCCGGCCAGCTCGAATTCAAGATCCTGGTCCTCAAGATCAAGTACCTCGGCGTCTGCGCCATCCCGGCGATCTGGATCGGGTTCGTGCTCGACTTCGTCGGCACCGAGCCGGCGCGCATCCGCCGCACGGTGCGGGTCGTGGCCGCGTGCTCGGCGTTGCTGCTCGGCCTGGCCTGGACCGACGGCTGGCACCACGCCTTCTGGGGACCGATCAGCGTCGACTCGTCGGGCCCCTTCGACCTGCTGATCGGCCGCGGCCCCGGCTTCTACGTCAACATCTTCTTCACCTACGGCGCGCTGTGGGCCGGTATCGGCGTGCTGGCGACGCGCGCCTTCCAGTCGCCGTATCTCTACCTGAAGCGCTGCAGCATCCTGATCGCCGCCACGCTGCTGCCCTGGCTGGGCAACCTGGCCTTCCTGATGGAGGCCGACACCGTCGCCAACATCGATCCGACGCCGTTCCTGTTCGCCTGCACCGGCGTCGGCGCGGTGATCGCCGTCTTCCACTACCGCATGCTCGATCCGATCCCGGCGCTCAGCGACGCCCGGGTCGAGAACCTCGGCGACGGCGTGCTGGTGATCGATGCGCAGGGCCGGCTGGCGGATCTGAACGGCGCCGCGCAGGCGATCCTCGGCCGGCGGCTCAGCGAGGTGGCGGGCACGCCGCTCGACCACGCGCTGCCCGGGTGGACGCTGGCGAGGCTGACCACCGGGACGGAGGATCTGACGCTGACGACGCCGACCGGGGCCGCCCGCACCTTCGAGACGCAGGCGGTCGCGATCCACGGGGACTCCAATCGTCCGACCGGCTACATGGTGCTGCTGCGCGACGTGACCGAGCGGCGGATCGCCGCCGCCACCATCCGCGAGAGCGAGCAGCGCTACCGGCAGCTGGTCGAGAACGCGCACGACCTGATCTTCACCTGCGACCTGGGCGGCCACCTGCGGTCGATCAACCGGGCCGGCCTGGCCGCGACGGGCTACACGCGAGAGGAGCTCGTCGGACGGGTGATTGCCGACCTCGTCACACCCGAGACCCGCCCGCGCGTGCTCGATCTCCTGCAGGCCGCCCGCGACGGCGCCGCGCTGACGCCCGTCGAGATGGCCCTGACCGCCAAGAACGGCCGCCGCATCCCGCTGGAGGTGGCGAGCTGGCTGCAAGGCACCGACGGTCCCGCCCGGACCATCCAGGCGATTGGCCGCGACCAGACCACGCGCGAGCGCTACGAGGATCAGCTCCGCCAGTCGCAGAAGATGGAGGCCGTCGGCAAGCTCGCCGCCGGCATCGCGCACGACTTCAACAACCTGCTCACGGCGATCCTCGGCTTCGCCGACATCGCCGAGCGTCCGCTGCCGCCCGAGAGCCCGTCGCGGCCGCCGCTGGCGCAGATCCGCCGATCGGGCCAGCAGGCCGCGGCGCTGACGCGCCAGCTGCTGGCCTTCGCCCGGCGCCAGATCCTGCAGCCGGTGGTGCTCGACCTGAACGGCGCCATCAGCGATCTCGGCACGATGCTGTCGCGCCTGCTCGGCGAGGACGTCACGGTCTGCTACGCGCTCGCGCACGACGTGCGGCGCGTCCGCGTCGACCTGGCGCAGATCCAGCAGGTGATCGTCAACCTCGCCGTCAACGCCCGCGATGCCATGCCGCGCGGCGGCGAGCTGCGCATCGAGACGGGCAACGTCGCGATCGGCGCGACGCCGCAGCCGGCGGTGTCGCTGCCGGCCGGTCCCTACGTCTCGCTGGCCGTGTCGGACACCGGTGAAGGCATCGCCGACGACGTGCTCGGCCACATCTTCGAGCCGTTCTACACGACCAAGGCGATGGGCCAGGGCACCGGGCTCGGCCTGGCCACCGTGCACGGGATCATCAAGCAGAGCGGCGGCGACATCCTGGTGCGGACGGCGCCGGGCCGCGGCACGACGTTCACGATCTACCTGCCGGCCACCGAGGCGCCGCTCCCGCTCGACGAGCGCGTGGTGCTGGCCGACGCGCGGATGGCGGTGCCGGGCACGGTCCTGCTGATCGAGGACGACGACGCGGTGCGGGAGTTCGCGCGCGAGGTGCTGCGCAGCCGCGGCTGGCGGGTGCTCGAGGCGTCGGGACCGGTCGAGGCGCTGACGCTGTGCACCGAGGGCGACGAGACGTTCGACGTCGTCGTCACCGACGTGGTGATGCCGGGCCTGTCGGGCGGCGAGCTCGCCGACCGGCTCGAGCAGCTGCGGCCGGGGGTGCCGATCCTGTTCGTCTCGGGGTACGCTGACGTCGATGTCATCGGCCGCGGCCAGCTGCGCGCCGGCCGCCAGCTGCTCTCGAAGCCGTTCACCGGGGCCGAGCTGGCGTATCGCGTCCAGGAGCTCTTCGCCGCCACGCGGCCGGGCCCCTATCGCCACCGTCATTGATCCATGCCCTACGTTCCCTGGCTCGCCGCCCTCGGCCTGGCTGCGGCGATGCTCGCCGGTGACCGGACGACTCCGGAGTCGAATTCGAGCATGACTCCGACGATGGCTCCGGCGGTGACGCTCGACTCCGGAGTCGTCGGACCTGCCGAGCCGTGCCGCGGTGAACGCCTGCCCGCGGCGACACGCGCGCCCGCCGGCGAGAAGCGGCTGCCGGCGCGCCCGATGTGGCTGTGGGACTCGCCCAAGGTGCTGCTCGATGCGGACGCCCGCCGCGAGCTGCTGGCCTTCTGCGCCTGCCAGGGGATCGACGGGCTGTGGATGCAGGTCGCGCTCGAGCGCGAGCGCGGCGCCGACGGCACGCCCGTGCTGCAGCACGCCGCGGCCTGGCGCACCCTGCTACGCGAAGCGCATGCCGCCGGCCTCACCGTCGAAGCGCTGGAAGGCGCGCCGATCTACGCGCTGAAGGCGCACCATGGCGAGGCCGTCGCGGTGGTCGACGCCGTGATTGCGTTCAGCGCGGCGGCCACCGATCGCGACGGCTTCGACGGCCTGCACTTCGACATCGAGCCGCACGGCTTGTATCGCTGGCGCTTTCCCGAATCCCGCGAGCGGATGGCCGCCGGCCTGGTCGAGGTCTCGCTCGAGTCGGCGAAGCGCCTGCGCGCCGCCGGCCTGCGTTTCGGCGTCGCCCTCCCCTTCTGGATGCAGGTCGAGGACGAACAGACCGGCGAGCCGCTCGGTGTCGTCACCGTCGGGAAGCAGCGGCAGTCGGCCGCCCACCACCTGATCGATCGCCTCGACTACGTGGCGATCATGAGCTACCGCGACCGGACGACCGGCCCGAACGGCGTGGTCGCCATCGCTCGGGACCTGCTGGCGCACGCCGCCGCGCCGGGCAAGGCACGTGTCTACCTCGGGCTCGAGACCGCGGCGGACAGCGAGCGCGTGTGGTTCGTCACCGGCGAGACGCGCGAACGGACGCTGGCCAGGATGCGGGCGCGCGGCGAGGACCCCGACGAGCTCGACCCGATCGAGGGCTTCCGCCGATCCCTCGCCGACGACGGCACGCGCCTGCACCTCGGCCTGCGCATCCCGGCCGGTACCGACCTCGACGCGCCGGCGCTGCTCGCCGCGATGCGCGAGCTCGCTGCCGCCTACGGCACGCCGCAGACCGAGCCGCCGGCGCGGCCGACCGCGGCGGCGCTGTCACTCGCGCTCGGCACGCTCGACAAGTCAGGCGACTGGCGGGGGCTCGTCGCGGCGCCGATCGCCGGCGAGGGCGGGCAGCGGTGGTCCGGCTTCCTCGGCGATCGGCATCACGCCGCCGACCATCACCTTCGGCGGCCAGCCGCCCGGGGATCTCCGCCGGGAGCTCGCCGCCGCCGCGCCGCTCGTCGCCGTCGAGCCCGCCTTCGCCGGCTTCGCGCTGCACGACTACGAGCACCTCCGGCCGCTCCTCGCCGGGCGCGACTGACACCGCTGCGGGAGCCGCCGTGATCCAGGCGCGGGCGGCGAGGTCGGCCTCCACGAGCACGAGCGTGCTCGACACCATGGACGCGCGCAGCCAGGTGCGGGCGAAGGCATGGGCCTGCTGCACCACCAGCCCGATGCCGATCGACGGCCAGGTGTCGCCGGACAGCCAGCCGCGCACCGCGACCAGCATCGCGACAGCGACGGCGAAGGCGATGCCGAAGACCAGCGCCAGCAGCGCCAGTCGCGGCAGCTGCCGCACGGCGATGCCGAGCGCCGCCGCCACCGCGGCGCCGGCGCGCCGCGTGCCGGTACGCACGACCCAGACCCGTGCCAGGTCGACCAGCATCGTCGCGACCAGCGCCAAGGCGGCGACGACGGCGCCGCTGGCGGCCAGCGACAGCGCCGGCCTCGACGCGGCGAAGAGCGGCACGGCGACGATGGCGCCGGCGCCGATCACCACGACGGCGATCGGCCAGACGATCAGCGCGACGCGCAGCAGCGGCCCGTAGCTCTGCACGCCGTCGGCGGCAAAGTGCGCGGCGCGGCCGCCGTAGGCACCGGCCAGGTCGGCGGGGTCGCGGACGAGCGCGCCGATCAGGCCGCCGGCCAGCCACGGGTTGAGGAGCAGCACGAGCGCCGCGCCGGCGGTCGCCGCCAGCACGATGGACCGAAGACCGAAGGGCGAGTCGCGGAACAGCTCGGCCAGCGTCGCCACGTTCGGCGATCCGAGCAGCTGGGCGCCGTCGATGGTGTGACCGAGGGCGCCGCTCCACCACGCCCACGCCGGCACCACGACGGCGACCGCGACGATCGTCACGATCGCCCACATCGCGACGACCGCGAACGCGGCCCGCGATCGCAGGCGGGCCCAGCCCTCGCCGAGCGCGCGACGCACGGTCGTCGGCGCGAGCCGCAGCGCGGCTCCGTCGGCCGGGGCTGCTAGAACGAGAGCCATGCCAGCACCAGCTGCACCGTGGCCAGCCACCGCGACGTCATCGCCGCCGGCGCCCGGCGATCCGGCGCCACGACACGCCCGTTGTTCAGCCACGAGACGTCGAGGGCGACGTCGCGCCCGGGATCGACGTCGACCCATTCGAGCGGCTCCTGGTAGGCGAACGTGAACCGCGTCCAGCGGGCGACGCCGTCCCAGGTGCGGTGCTCGACCGGACGCCCGGCGAACTTGAAGGCGACGACGATCGGCATCTGCAGCTCGCCCTCGCGGCGCACGGTGACCGCAGTGTGGCCCGGCGCCTGCGTGACGGCGCCGACGGCATAGTCGATCACCGCCGGAGACTCGACGGTCTGGCGGAAGAACGGCAGCAGGTCGTGCCCGGCCACCTCGCTGGCGACGCGGTAGAAGTCGTCGCTCGAGGGATGACCGAAGCGCCACCGCTCGGCGTAGGTCCGCATGACGCGCGCCATGGTGCGATCGCCCAGCCGCCGCGCCAGCGTCCGCAGCATCAGCGCCGGCCGCGCATAGCTGTTGAAGCCGTAGCCCTGGTCGTAGGTCCACGACGGCTGCCGGATCATCTCGGTGCCGCGGCGGCGCGAGTGACCGAGGCGCTGGTAGTCGAGGTCGCCGACGCGGAGTCCGGCCAGCTCGAGGAAGGATCGCCGCGGGCCGAGCAGCCCGTCCAGCAGCCAGCCGACCGACCACTCGGTCATCCCCTCGTCGAGCCACGCTTCCTCGAACTCGTTCGACGCGAGCATGCCCTGGAAGTACTGGTGGGCGAACTCGTGGACGACGACGATCTCCGGCTCGAAGACGCGATCGAAGGGCCAGCCGTTGAAGAGCGAGAGCGTGCCGGCCGTCAGGAAGGTCGGGTACTCCATGCCCGCCGTCCCGATGGCCGATTCCGGCGGGTCGACGATCGTCAGCGTCCGGTACGGATACCGGCCGTAGGCCAGGCCGAACCGTTCGATGGCGTGCATCACCACCCGGACGTGGCGCTCCACCTGCGGCACGTGCTCCGGCTGCATCAGCAGCCGTACCTCGACGTCGCCGAGGCGCAGCTCGTCGACGGTGCGGCCCAGGCGCGCCGCGGCCTCGCGATACTCCGCCGCAGTCACCTGCGTCGCCGCGGCGAACCGGCGCGTGATCTCGACGAAGCGCGGTGACGCCGTCCACGCGAAGTCGTGCACGTCGGCCTGCTCGTAGGTGTGCGTCGTGGTGCCGTCGGCGTGGTCGACCTTCGCGGTGCGGGTGCCGGTGGCGCCGACGACGAACCGCCGCGGCAGCGTCATCGCCACGCGGTAGTGGCCGAAGTCGGCGTAGAACTCCGAGTCGGCGTGGAACTGGTGCGCGTTCCAGCCACCGGCGGCGCGGCCGCGGACGCCGGCCGGTTCGTAGACGGCGATCTTCGGGAACCACTGCGCGACCAGGAAGTAGTCGCCGGCATGCCCGGTCCGGGCGTAGGCCCTGGGCAGGACCGCGCGGAACGCGACCTCGAGGACGACGCTCCCGCCCGGCCCGATCGGCTGCGGCAGCCGCACCCGTGCCACCGTGCGGTCCTGGCGGTTGCCGTCGTCGGGCGCTTCGAAGGTCATCGCCGGCAGCAGGTCGGCGCCGCCGGCCAGGCGCAACCCGGTGACGTCGATGCGGCCCCAGCCGTCGTCCGGCATCGGCACGCCGCGCAGCTCGCCGCGTGACTCCCGCCAGAACGTGCTGTCGCGATCGCGGAAGGCGTTCAGATAGAGATGGAACCAGAGATCGGCGACGCTGTCAGCCGACGGGTTGCGCCAGGTGAGGCGCAGCGTGCCGTCGAGACGTTTGCTGTCCGGATCGAGCCGGACCGCGATGTCGTAGTCGGCGATGCGCGGCGCCTGCGCCGGAAGCGGATCGGCCGGGACGGGAGCCGCCGCCACCGCCCACGCCAGGAGCGCGGCGAACCCGACGACGAGCCGACACCGCGAGCCGCGACATCGTCGTCGAGGTCAGCCGCGTTTCAGGATCAGCCCGGCCAGCGGCGGCAGCGTGATGACGATCGACTGGGCCAGGCCCTGGGCGGCGACGGGCTCGGTCTCGAGGCTGCCGGCGTTGCCGACGTTGCCGCCGCCGTAGGTCTCGCTGTCGGTGTTGATCAGCTCGCGGTAGCGGCCGGGCTCGGGCACGCCCATGCGGTAGCCCTCGCGCACCACCGGGGTGAAGTTGAAGACGGCGACGACTTCGTCCTTCGGCTGTTCGGCGCGGCGGATCAGCGAGAGAACGCTGTGCGCCGCGTCGTCGCAGTCGATCCAGCTGAAGCCGGTCGGCTGGAAATCGACCTGATGCAGCGCCGGCTGGTCGCGATACACGCGGTTGAGATCGCGCACCAGCGCGCGCACCCCGGCGTGCGGCTGATCGTCGGCCCAGGCCCACGGCAGGCCGTCGCCGTCGTCCCACTCGCGCCACGCCGCCAGCTCGCTGCCCATGAACAGCAGCTTCTTGCCCGGGTGCACGAACATGAAGCCGTAGAGGGCGCGCAGGTTGGCCGCCTGCTGCCACGAGTCGCCCGGCATCTTGCCGATCATCGAGCCCTTGCCGTGCACGACCTCGTCGTGGCTGAACGGCAGCACGAAGTTCTCGTTGAAGGCGTAGAGCATCGAGAAGGTCAGGTGGTGGTGCTCCCACTGGCGGTGCACCGGATCCTTCTGCATGTAGGCCAGGATGTCGTGCATCCAGCCCATGTTCCACTTGTAGGTGAAGCCGAGCCCGCCGGCGTACACCGGGCGGCTCACCGCCGGCCACGCCGTCGACTCCTCGGCGATCATCATCACGCCCGGGTGCTCGGCGTGGACGATCTCGTTCATGTGGCGCAGGAAGGCGACCGCTTCGATGTTCTCGCGGCCGCCGAAGCGATTGGGCACCCATTGCCCGGCCTGGCGCGAGTAATCGAGATAGAGCATCGAGGCGACGGCGTCGACGCGCAGGCCGTCGAGATGGAACTGCTCGATCCAGAAGAGCGCGCTGGCGACCAGGAAGTTGGCGACCTCGTGCCGGCCGTAGTTGAAGATCAGCGTGCCCCAGTCCTGGTGCTCGCCCATCCGCGGGTCTTCGTGCTCGTAGAGCGCGGTGCCGTCGAAGCGGGCCAGGCCGTGCGCGTCTTTCGGGAAGTGGCCGGGCACCCAGTCGAGGATGACGCCGATGCCGTTGCGGTGGCACTCGTCGACGAACCAGCGGAAGTCGTCCGGCGAGCCGAAGCGGCTGGTCGGGGCGAAGAAGCCGGTGACCTGGTAGCCCCACGATCCGCCGAACGGATGCTCCAGCACCGGCATCAGCTCGATGTGCGTGAACCCCATGTCCTTGACGTAGGGGACGAGGCGCTCGGCGAGCTCGCGATAGCTGAGCGAGCGGTTGGCGTCCTCGGCGACACGGGCCCACGACGCGAGATGCACCTCGTAGATCGAGACCGGCCCGGACAGGCTGCCGTTCGACGCCTCGCGGGCCTTCACCCAGCCGCTCGTCGCGCCAGCGGTACTGCGGTACGCCGCTGGTCAGGGCGGCCGTCGCCGGCGGCGTCTCGAACTCGCGCGCGTAGGGATCCGCCTTGAGGAACGGCGTGCGATCGAGCTTGCCGCGGATCTCGTACTTGTAGCGTTCGCCGGCCCCGAGGCCGGGGACGAACAGCTCCCAGATGCCATTCGGCACCAGCCGCCGCATCGGGTGGGCCAGGCCGTGCCACTGGTTGAAGTCACCGACCACGCTGACGCGCTCGGCGTTCGGCGCCCAGACGGCGAAGAACGTCCCGGTCGCCGAGCCGATCTTCAGGGCGTGCGAGCCGAGTCGCTCGAAGGCGCGGTAGTGCCGGCCCTCGCCGAGCAGGTGCAGGTCGAGCTCGCCCATCACCTGCCCGTAGCGGTAGGGATCGTCGAGATCGGCGGTCTGACCGTCCGTCGAGGTGACGCGCAGCCGGTAGTCGAAGATCTGCCCTTCGCCGACGAACTGCGCCGCGAAGACGATGCCCTGCGGCAGCCGCCGCATCTCGACCAGGGTCCGCTGATCGCCCGGCCCCAGGCGGACCACTTCGACGCGGGCCGCCGACGGCTGGATGGTCAGGATCACGACCCGGCTGCTGCCGCCCGTGTGGACGACGTGCGGGCCGAGGATGGCGAACGGATCGCCGCTGGTCCCGTGCGCGAGGGCGTCGAGAGCGGCGTTGAGCGCGTCGGGCGTCAGCAGCATGGATGCGGCGCCATCGTATCGCAGGCGAGGCGCTTCCCCGGCCCGGACCGACGGCCGGGGTCACGCCGCCTCGACCGGGCCAGCGCGCCCCGATGGACGGTTCGTCAAAAGGCTCGGTGCCGGTCCCGGCGCGCTCATACACTGCGCCGCCATGCCCTCGGTGCAGCATCAAGCAGCCAGTGGTGAAACGCCCGCGAAGCACCGAGACGGGCGAGACGCCCGCCGATCCAGGCGCGAGGAGGACGAATATCGGGAATATGTAAAGCAACGGCGAGCGGCGGGATGGATGGCCCGTCGAATGCCGTGGGCGTTTCACCACGGGCTGCTGGGCCGGCTGTTCGTCGCGCTGGCCCTCATCGGCTTCGGCCTGGAGAACATCGCCTTCGGCCACTACGTGGTGGCGCGCGCCGCGCCATGGCCGGCCGATCCGATGGCTCAGCGCCTGGTCGCCTACGTGACCGGCGCCATCCTCCTGGCGTGCGGCGGCACGATCCTTTCAGGCCGGACCGGCCGCTGGGCGCGCGAGGCGGCGCTCGAAGCGGCCGTGCTCATCCTCGGCTGGTCGCTCTGCCTGCACTGGCCGAAGGCGCTGGCCGGGGCCCCGCTCGGCGGCGACTGGACCAACGCGCTCAAGGCGGTCGTGCTGGCCGCGGGCCTGGTGGTGGTCGCGGCCCGGGCGCCCGGGCCGCCCAACGCGCTGCTCGCGGCGCTGCGTCGCCGTCGCGCCGCACGCCTGCGCGCCGTTCTTCCTGCTGGCCGGCATCCAGCACATCCTGTTCGTCCAGTTCGTCGAGACCCTGGTGCCGCCGTTCATCCCGTTCGCGCGGTTCTGGACCTACGTCGCGGCCGGCGCCCTGCTCGCGGCGGGCGTCGGCCTGCTGGCGCCGCCCGTCCGGCGCCTGGCCGCCTCGCTCACCGGCTGGATGGTGTTCTCGTGGGTCTTCCTCGTTCACGTCCCGCTGATATTCCGGGTCGGAGCCGCTCGAGTGGCAGGGCGTCTTCGAAGCCCTCGGCATCAGCGGCGTCTGCCTCCTGCTGGCCGACGCCGACGGCACAGGCTAAGCCCGGTCCCGAATGGGACCTTGGCGTTCGGCTACCCACCTGTCAGAATATGGGTAGCCATATGAAGACGACCATCGAGATTGCCGACAGCCTGCTCGACGATGCCAAAAGGCTGGCCACCCGACGTGGGGTGACGCTGCGCACGATCGTGGAGGAAGGGATCCGCCACATCGTCAAGTCGGAGCGCCGGCGACCGGCTTTCCGACTCCGCGATGCCTCGTTCACGGGAGATGGCCTGCAACCGGGATTCGAGGGCGCAACGTGGGAACGGCTCCGGGACGCGGCCTACGAGGGCCACGGGGCGTGATCGCAGTCGATACCAACATCCTGGTCTACGGTCACCGAGGCGACTCGCCATGGCATGCTCCCGCGGCCGCGAGCATCCGCGGGTTGGCCGAGGGGACTGCGGCATGGGCCATCCCGTGGCCATGCCTCCATGAATTCCTGGCGATCGTCACGCATCCCCGAATCTACACGCCGCCGACACCGGTCGATCAGGCCGTCGCCCAGGTGGACGCCTGGCTGGAATCGCCAACCCTCGTCGTCATCGGCGAAGCGGAGAGCCACTGGCGGGCGTTGCGCGAATTGATCCTGGCCGGCAAAGTCAGCGGTCCGCCGGCGCATGACGCACGGATCGCCGCCTTGTGCGCCACCCACGGCGTCCGAACGCTGTGGACGGCTGACCGCGATTTCGGCCGCTTTCCGGCGCTGAACACGGTCAATCCTCTCGTCGCCGGCTGAGCACCCGTCCCATCGTGCGCCAGCGGCCACCACCACCTCGGCAACATCGCCGCGTCCGCTCAAACGTGCGCCGCGGAGGCGATTCCTCGTTAGGATGACGACGCCTCTTCGATGTCTCAGGACCCCCACGCCGTGCCAGGCCCTGTTCGCGCCCGAAACGCCGCTTCCGAGACCACCCGGCCGCCGGTCACCTTCGGCGACTTCCGCCTCGATCCGGCCAACGCCAGCCTGACGCGCGGCACCACCGCCGTGCCGCTGACGCCCAAGGCGTTCGGCGTCCTCGAGCTGCTGGTCGCCCGCGCCGGCCAGCTGGTCACCAAGGACGAGTTCCTCGATCGGCTGTGGCCCGGCGTCTTCGTCGGCGACGCGGTGCTGAAGGTCTGCATCCGCGAGATCCGGCATCGCGCTGGGTGACGACCAGAAGCACCCGACCTTCATCGAAACGGTGCACAAGCGCGGCTACCGGTTCGTCGCCCCGGTGACGGCGGTCGGCGCCGCCGCACCCGCCCGGCCAGCCACCGAGCCTGCCGACTTCACGCCGCCACAGACCCGCTACGCGCAGAGCGGCGACGTCAACATCGCCTACCAGGTGGTCGGCGACGGCCCCATCGATCTCGTGTTCGTGATGGGGTGGGTGTCGCACCTCGACTACTTCTGGGCCGAACCGTCGTTCGCGCGCTTCCTGCGCCGGCTCGCCTCGTTCTCGCGGCTGATCCTGTTCGACAAGCGCGGCACCGGGCTCTCCGATCGCGTCGGCGAGCTGCCGACCCTCGAGCAGCGGATGGACGACGTCCGCGCCGTGCTCGACGCCGTGGGCTCGCGGCAGGCGGCGCTGCTCGGCGTCTCGGAGGGCGGCCCGCTGTGCGCGCTCTACGCCACCACCTATCCGGAGCGGACGCGCGCCCTGGTGATGATCGGCACCTACGCCAAGCGCCGCTGGGCGCCCGACTACCCGTGGGCGCCGACCGACGAGCAGGGCGAGCGCTTCCTCGCCGAGATCCAGCGCACGTGGGGCGGGCCGGTCGGCCTCGAGGCGCGCGCGCCGAGCGTCGCCGGTGACCCGGCCTTCCGCGACTGGTGGAGCACCTACCTGCGGATGGGGGCGAGCCCGGGCGCAGCGCTGGCCCTGACCCGGATGAACGCCGCCATCGACGTCCGCGACGTGCTGCCGGCGATCCGCGTCCCGACGCTGATCCTGCACCGCAGCGAGGATCGGCTGCTGACGATCGACGAAGGCCGCTACGTCGCCGGGCGGATCCCGGGGGCGACGCTGATCGAGCTGCCGGGTGAGGACCACCTGCCCTTCGTCGGCGACCAGGACACGCATGCTCGACGCCATCGAGGGCTTCCTCGCGCGCGGCCACGACGCCGTCGTCGCCGACCGCGTGCTGGCGACCATCGTGACGGCCTCGATCGCCCCGGCGCCGGAAGGCGTCTCGACGCCGACGCCGTTCGACATCCAGGCCAGGACCGAAGTCGAGCGCCACCGCGGCCGGCTCCTCGACCTGACCTCGACGCGGATCCAGGCCGCCTTCGACGGCCCGGCGCGGGCGATCCGGTGCGCCACGGCGCTGGTGGCGGCCGGCAGGCGCGCCGATCGCGGCGTCGGCGCCGGGCTCCACACCGGCGAGTGCGAGCACGTCGCCGGCGAGATGCGCGGCGTCGCCGTCGGCGTGTCGGCGGAGCTGGCCGCCCTCGGCCGGCGGGGCGAGATCCTGGTCAGCCGGACCCTCGTCGACCTGGTCGCCGGATCGGGGCTCGAGTTCGACGCGCGCGGCCCGCAGCCGCTCGGCCCCGACGCCGGCCGCTTCGAGGTTTTCGCGGTCCGGCCAGCCCGCCGCCTAGGCTTCGCCGCCGCTCTCCACGAGATCCTTACCGAACCCTTACCGCCCGCTCAGGATCGCCCAGCCGCCGACGCGTAGCGTTAGCAGGCTGTGACTGTCCTGCACCACATCCTCTATCTCACCGCCGCCGAGCGCCCTGTTCGCCTCCGGCAGCATCCCGGCCCTGACCGCGCCACCGATCGAGCGCGTCTCGCGTCAACGACAACACCCGCGCCGCCGGCACGGTCGACGGCGACGTCGTCACGGTCCGCCTGCGCGCCGCGACCGGCAGCTGGCGTCCCGAGGGCGAAGCTGGCCCGTCCCTCCGCATCGAGGCGTTCGGTGAGGAGGGCCAGGCGCTGGCCGTCCCGGCGCCGCTGCTGCGGGTCGTCGAGGGCACCACCCTCGTCGTCTCGGTCCGCAACGAGCTGACATCGCCGCTGCGCGTGCATGGTCTGTGCGCGCGTGACGGCGCCGCCTGCGCGCCTCTCGACGTGCCCCCGGGAGCGGACCGCGAGGTCCGCTTCGCGAGCGGGCGCGCAGGCACCTATCACTACTGGGCCACCGCGATGGGCGCGCCGGTCCCGTTCCGCGAGCTGGGCGGCGCCTTCGTCGTCGACCCGGCCGGCGTGGCGGTCGAGCCGGACCGCATCTTCGTGATCACCGAGTGGAGCGACCTGAACGCGCCGCAGCTGCGCGAGGTCATGCTCGGCCGACGACGCCAGCGCCCGCTTCCTGGCCGCCAACCCGAAGGTCACCTTCGTGATCAACGGGCTGTCCTGGCCGTCGACCGAGCGGCTGTCCTACCGGCGCGGCGATCCGGTGCGGTGGCGGGTGATCAACCTGTCGCTCGCAGATCCACCCGATGCACCTGCACGGGTTCTACTACACGGTGCAGCGCCTCGGTGACGGCCTGCGCGACGAGCCGATCGCCGGCGTCGAGGGCCGCCGCGTCGTCACGCAGATGGTCCCGGGGGGCGGCACGCTGACGATGACCTGGGTGCCCGAGCGGGCCGGCAACTGGCTGTTCCACTGCCACGTGATGGCCCACGTGGCGCCGGAACGCCGCCTGGGGGTGTCGCCGTCCGGCGGCCCGGCCCGCGGTTACCTCGGCGACAGCGGCCAGACGCGCGACCGGCACCGGCGGCGAGCACGACCGTCACGCGGATCAGGCCGGTGCCGCGGCCCACGCCGCCCACGCCGGCCACGGGCGACACGGCGCGCCCGCCGTGCACGACCCGAACGATCCGTCACTGGGCATGGCCGGCATGGTGCTCGGCATCACCGTGCGCGAGCGCGAGGACGCCCCGGCGCCGGCGCCGGCGCCCGCCGCGACGCCGCGCGCCATCACGATGACGATCCACGGCGGCACCGCCGATGGCGCCACGCGCGGCCCGCATCGACGTCAGCGAAGCCGGGGCGCCGGCCGCGCCGGCCGATCGCGGCGCGGCCCCGGGCCCGCCGGTCGTCCTGCGCCGCGGCGAGCCCGTCGCGATCACGCTGGTCAACCGGCTCGACGAGTCGACCTCGATGCACTGGCACGGCCTCGAGCTGGACAGCTACTACGACGGCGTCCACGGCTGGAGCGGGCTCGGCCCGAAGGTGGCGCCGATGCTCGTCCCGGGCGAGCGCTTCACCGTCCACATCACGCCGCCGCGGACCGGCACGTTCATCTACCACACGCACCTGCACGACTACCGGCAGCTGTCGTCCGGCCTCTACGGACCGCTGATCGTCGTCGAACCCGGCGAGACCTACGACCCGGCCACCGATCACGTCGTCGTGCTCGGCCGCCGCGACGCCTCGCCGGCCTCGGCCATCCTCGAGGACACGGCCACGGCGGTCATCGACGGCCAGCGCGAGCCGCAGTGGACCTGGGCGGCGAAGACGCGGCACCGGCTGCGCCTGATCAACATCACGCCGGACGACATCTGGTCGGTCTCGCTCACCGGCGCCGACGGACCGGTGACCTGGCGGCCGCTGACCAAGGACGGCGCCCCGGTGCCGGCCGGCGAGCGCGGGCCCGGCCCGGCGCGGGTGACGCTGGCCGTCGGCGAGACCTACGACTTCGAAGTCGAGACGCCGGCGACGCGCAAGACGCTGTGGCTCGACGTGCGAGGCACGGACGGCAAGTGGCAGGCGCAAGGGCGTCTGCTGGTGCGATGACGCACCACGAAGGAGGAGAGAGTCAGATGGCAGTACTCGTGATCGCTGATGTGTGTGGGCAGACGGCCGAGGCCTACGACGGCATGCTCGCCGTCCTCGAACCGGTCCTCCAGGACGCACCGGGCTTCATCGCGCACGGCGCCGGCCCGATCGGCAGCGGCTGGTGGAAGACGTTCGAGATCTGGGAATCGCAGGCCGAAGCGACCGCGTTCTTCGCCACGCACGTGCACCCCAACCTGCCGCCGGGCGTGACGCCGAAGCGGACGCTCGTCGAGCTGCACGGCCTGGTGATCGGACCGATGGTCGACCTGCTCCGCGGCCGCGACGTCGAAACCTACATTCCGGGCTTCTCGCGGATGGTCGCCGGGCACTGACGCCCGGCCGGCCGTCGCAGTCGCGACGCAGCGCGGTGACCGGATCGACGCCGGAGGTGCGGCGTGACGGCACCCAGGCGGCGATCAGGGCCGCCGTGACGAGCGCGAGCGTCATCGCGGCGATGGTCCCGGCGTCGCGGCGCTGAACGTCGAAGAGCAGGCTCTCGAGGAAGCGGGTGGTGGCCAGCGCGCCGGCGATTCCGGCCGCGGCGCCGACCGTAACCGGCCCCAACGACTCGCGCAGGATCATCGCGACCACGTGCCCGCGGGTCGCGCCGAGCGCCATCCGCACGCCGATTTCGGGCGTGCGCCGCTCCACGCCGTAGGCCAGCGTGCCGTAGATGCCGAGGCACGCGAGCAGCACCGCGAGCACTGCCAGAGGCGGTGACTCAGCACCGCGACGTGTGGCGCGCGGGCCTCTCCTGAGCTGTCAAGGAGAGCGGCGGCGGTCAGCGCGGGAACAGATCCGGGTTGTCGGTGAACAGCCCGTCGACGCCGAGCGCGGTCAGGAACCGGCGCATGTCGGCCCGAGCGGCGTCGCGAGCGGGGTCGGCGGCGCCGCGGACGGCGCGGAAGGTGTAGGGCACGACGGCCAGGCCGGCGGCGTGCGCCTCGGCGACCACGGCTGGCCGCGCGTCGATCAGGCCGCGGGCCGGGCCGATCGCCGTGGCGAAGGTCTTCGCCTCGCGCAGGCCGGCCGCCGTGAGCCAGCGCGGCGCGTCCGCCGCGCCGACCAGCAGCGTCCGCGGCACGGTCGGCAACAGCACGGCGAGCCGCCGCACGCTCTTCTCCTCGAACGACTGCAGATAGACCGCCGGCCGGCCCTTGATCCGCGCGTCGATCAGGCCGTGCTTCCGCAGCACGTCGGTGACCGCCTGCTCGACGTCGACGCCGCGGGCATTGAGACGGGCCGGCGACTTCAGCTCGGGGAAGATGCCGGCGCGGCCCTTGACGAGGGCGATCGCGTCCTCGAAGGTCGGGATCCTCGCGCCGGCGAACCGCGCGTCGAACCACGAGCCCGCATCGAGACTCTTCACCTCGGCGAGGGTGAAGTCGTTCGCATACCAGCGCCGCACCGGCCGCCCGTCGCGGTCCTTCTCCTCGACGGCACGATCCGGGAAACGGGCTTCGACGTCGGTCGTCCGCTCGAGCGTGTCGTCGTGCAGGCAGACGAGCACGCCGTCCTTGGTCAGCGTCAGGTCCTGCTCGACGTAGTCGGCGCCCTGCTCGAGGGCGAGGGTGTAGGCCTCGAGCGTGTGTTCGGGCGCGTAGGCCGACGCGCCGCGGTGGGCGACGAGGAACGGCGCGCCCGTGGCAGTCATGGCCTGGGGCGGGCCGGCCGATCCACGGCCGGCGGCGACGGCTCCGAACGCGACGGCGACGGTGGCGGCGGCGGCAGCGAGCGGCGCAAGACGCATCGGTCCGTTCTATCGCGATCCGGTGTCAGCCGCGCGACAGCACGCCGACCGGGAGCTTGGACGCCGCCGCGGCGTCGAGGAAGAACCAGCAGTCCGAATGGCCGCGCAGCAACGAGGCGGGACGGCTCGCCGACACCGGTTCGAGCAGCACGTCGCGGACGATGTCGGCCTTGCCCTCGCCGGTGGCGAGGATCCAGATCGTGCGCGCCGCCAGGATCTGGGCCAGGCCCAGGGTGATGCCCCAGGTCGGCAGGGCCGCGCCCTCGCCGAAGTAGCGGACGCTGGCCTGCGTCGTGCTCGGCGCGAGCTCGACGCGGCGGGTCGCACTGTCCGGCGGCGTGCCCGGCTCGTTCATGCCGACGTGGCCGTTGCGGCCGATGCCGAGCATCACCAGGTCGAGCGGCTGCTTCAGCGCGGCGTCGTAGGCGGCGCACATCGCCTCGATGTCGGCGGCTTCCGGATCGAGCGGATGGTAGTGCCCCGGCAGCACGTCGACGTGGTCGAGCAGGGCGCGGTGCAGCATGACGTCGCAGCGGCCCTTGGCGTCCGGCGGCACGCCGCCGAACTCGTCGAGCAGGAAGACGTGGGCCCGGCGGAACGACGCGATGCCGGCCCGGACGGCCTCGACGATGCCGGCGTAGACCGGCTCGGGGGTGGCGCCGGTCGGCAGGGCGACCCGGGCCGCGGGCGCATCGGCGAGGAAGGAAGCGAAGCGCGCGGCGACGTGCTCGGCCCAGGCCTGCGGCGACTCGTAACGGACCACGTGGATCATCGTCCGTAATGCTATCCGACGGCGGGCGTGATTTCGCGGGCGCCGGACCGGGCCGCTTGCCAGACGAGCCACGCCCATCCCACAATCGCACGTGGCCCGAACAATCCTCATCATCACCGGCGACGCCGGCGAGAGCTTCGAAACCCTGTACGCCTGGCAACGCCTCACCGAGGCCGGTTTCACCCCCCGCATCGCGGCGCCGAGCAAGCGCCGCCTCAACCTGGTGATCCACGACTTCGAGCCGGGCTGGGACACCTACATCGAGAAACCCGGCTACGGGGCCGAATCCGATCTGGCCTTCCACGACGTGCACCTCGACGAGTACGAGGCGGTGCTCGTCCTCGGTGGACGGGCCCCCGAATACCTGCGGCACGACCCGCGGGTCCTCGACATCGTCCGCGGCTTCGACGCGGCGCAGAAATGGGTCTTCGCCATCTGCCACGGCGTCCAGATCCTGGCCGCGGCCGACCTCATCAAGGGCAAGCGCGTCACCGCCTACCAGCACTGTCGCTGGGACATCGAGGCCGCCGGCGGCGACTACGTCACGGCCGACCAGGCCGTCCGCGACGGCCGCATCGTCACCGGCCAGACCTGGCAGTCGCACCCGGAGTTCTATAGGCTCGTCTTCCAGTGCCTGGGGTGATCATCGACGGCGGACCGCCGCGCGGACGCGGCTGAGCGCATGGACGACCTGCAGTTCGAGCGCGCGGAGTTCGGCGCCGCGCCAGCCATGGCCTGCACCGGCTGTCACCAGCCGATCGCCGGCGACTACTACGACGTCAACGGGCAGCCGTTCTGCCCGGCGTGCCGGACGTCGCTGCGTGCAGGCGCACGGGGCGCCGCCCGGGGCGTCCGCCTTCGTGCGCGCCCTGGCCGTCGGCCTGGTCGCCGGCGCGATCGGCTCGACGCTCTACTACCTGGTCGACCGCCTGACCGGCTATCAGCTCGGCCTGGTCGCGATCGCCGTCGGCTTCCTGGTCGGGCGCGGCGTGCGCTGGGGCACCGGCGGCCGCGGCGGCGTCCTCTACCAGGTGCTGGCGGTCGCCCTCACCTACGTCGCGATCGCCTTCAGCTTCCTGCCCTACGTGCTGGAGCGCATGGACCGGGTCACAGGCTGCGGCCCGTCGTGCCCGACCTCGTCGCTGCTGATCCCGTTCATGCTCGCCCTGCCGATCCAGATGGGCATCGGCTCGCCGTTCCTGCTGGTGATCTTCGGCATCGGCCTGTGGGAAGCGTGGAAGTTCACCGCGCCCGTGCCGCTGGCGATCACCGGACCGTTCCAGGCCGCGCCGCCTCCGCCGCCGGCCCCGCCGCCGGCCTTCCGCCGCTTCCACCACTGCCGCCCGCCGGTGCCCCCCGTCGCGTGATGACGACGACACCGCCGCCGATCCCCGGCGAGGCGCTGGCCTCCCGCTGTCCGCAGTGCGGCACGGCGATCCCGCCGACGGCGCTGGCCTGCCATGCCTGCCACGCGCTCGTCCACGCGGATCGCCTGAAGACCCTCGCCGACGCCGCGCGGGCCGCCGCCGCCCGCGGCGACGTGTCGGGCGAGCTCGAAGCGTGGCGCAGCGCCCTCGAACGGCTGCCGCCGGAGTCGTCGCAGTTCCGCACCATCGGCGCGCGCGTGCAGACGCTGAGCCGCAGCCTGAGCGATCCGTCGCCGGCGCCGGCCGCCCCCGACGCCGGGTACCGCCCCGGCGCGCGGCGACGCGAAGACGATGTGGAGCGGCGGCGCCATCGCCGGAGCGGCGCTGCTGATCTGGAAGTTCAAGGCGGCCGGCCTCTTCCTGCTGACCAAGGGCAAGCTGCTGCTGTTCGGCCTCAGCAAGGGCACCACGTTCTTCTCGATGCTCGCCGCGCTCGGCGTCTACTGGACGATCTGGGGCTGGAAGTTCGCGCTCGGCTTCGTCCTCTCGATCTACATCCACGAGATGGGCCACGTGGCGGCGATGCGGCGCTTCGGCCTGGCCGCGACGGCGCCGATGTTCATCCCCGGCTTCGGCGCGTTCATCCGCATGAAGCAGCACCCGGCGACGGTGCAGGAAGAGGCGCGGATCGGCCTGGGCGGCCCGATCTGGGGCTTCGGCGCGGCCGCCGCCTGCTTCCTGATCTACCTGGCGACGGCGCAGCCGTTCTGGGCCGCCCTGACGCACACCGGCGCCATGATCAACCTGTTCAACCTGCTGCCGATCTGGCAACTCGACGGCGACCATGCCTTCAAGGCGCTGAACCGCACCGAGCGGTGGATCGCCACCGGCGTCGTCGGCGGCATGCTGCTCGTGACCGGCGAGGGGCTGCTGGTGCTCATCGCCATCCTCGCCGGCCGTCCAGGCGTTCCGGCAGGCGCCGAACGTCGAGGGCGACCGGACCGCGCTCATCCAGTTCGCCGGGCTGGTCGCGGTGCTGTCGCTCCTCATGAAGATGCCGGTGCCGGGGCAGCCGTGACCAGACCGCCGGACGTCCAGCCGGACATCCATTACAAGCGCTCGCGCTTCTCGACCCGCCTGCCGTGGGATCGCCTGTACACGGCGTCGCATTTCTGGATCCGCCAAGCCGAGCCGGGCCTGTGGCAGGTCGGCCTGACCAAGTTCGCCCACCGGATGCTGGGCGACATCGTCGACCTGGAGTTCGAGATCGCCGACGGCGGACCGGTCGGCGTCGGCGAGGTCATCGGCTCGCTCGAGGGGTTCAAGGCCCGCACCGAGCTCTATTCGGTCCTGCAGGGCACCTTCCGCGGCGGCAACCCGGCCTTGGCCGTGTCCCTTGACGTCCTCGACACGGACCGCTACGGCGCCGGCTGGCTCTACGCCGTCGAGGGCGCCCCGATCCGGGCGCGCTCGACGCCGCCGGCTACGCCGCGGTCCTCGACGCCACCATCGAGAAGATGCGCGACCACCTCTAGCGGCGGACGCGCCGCGAGCCCGGCTCCAACGACCCACTGCCAACTGCCAACTTCCACAACCGACGACCCGGCGGCTTCCTGGGAGTTGGAAGTTGGCGGTTGGACCGTCGACGATGGCCGTCCGGTAATCACCGGCCGTACCGTCAGCGTAGTCCTTCTGATCCTTGGGATTGCACCCGCCCCGGGGCCGTGGAATACGGCTTGGCGGGTCCCGGGCCATGGGTCATGATGCCAACCGGGTTTCCCTTCGCATGACACCAGCGCGCTACATCATGGTCGGCGGCTTTCTCGGCGCCGGCAAGACGACCGCCATCCTGCGAATGGCCGAGGCATTCGACCGCGCCGGCCGCCGGGTCGGCCTGATCACGAACGACCAGAGCGTCGGCCTCGTCGATACGACCATGCTCGCCGCGCACGGCTTTCCGGTCGAGGAGATCACCGGCGGCTGCTTCTGCTGCCGCTTCAACTCGCTGGTCGACGCCGCGGATCGACTGACGGCCGGAGCCCGGCCGGACATCTTCATCGCCGAGCCGGTCGGCAGCTGCACCGACCTGCGCGCCTCGGTGAGCTATCCGCTGCGCCGGATGTATGGGGACGCCTACACGGTCGCGCCGCTGAGCGTGGTCGTCGATCCGGTGCGGGCGCTGCGGGCGCTCGGCGTCGAGCCGGGCCGGTCGTTCACGCCCAAGGTCATCTACGTCTACCGCAAGCAGCTCGAGGAAGCCGGCATCATCCTCATCAACAAGGTGGACGCGATCGAGCCGGCCCGTGTCGCCGCCCTGCGCGAGGTGCTGGCCCGGGAGTTCCCGAGCCGCGCGGATCCTCGAGGTGTCGGCCCGCACCGGACAGGGCCTCGACGAGTGGTTCGACATCCTGACCCGCGATGAAGGCGCCACCGACGCCGACCTCGACATCGACTACGCGACCTACGGCGAGGGCGAGGCGCTCCTCGGCTGGGTCAATTCGACGGTCACGCTGGCCGGCGCCGACTTCGACGGCAACGCCTTCGTCCGCGACCTCGCCACTCGCGTCGCCACCGCCCTCGATGCCGACGGCATCGAGATCGCGCACCTGAAGATGACGCTGACCCCGGCCGGCGGCGACGGCGACCTCGCCGTGCTGAACCAGGTCCGCAACGAGCACCGCGCCGAGCTGTCGCACACCCTCGACGGCGAGCTGTCGCGCGGCGAGCTGATCGTCAACCTGCGCGCCGAGGGCGACCCGGCCCGCCTCGCCGGCGTCGCTCGAGGCCGCGACCCTCGACGCCGCCGACGCCCAGAGCCTCGTCGTCAGCCCGGTCCACGCCGAACATTTCCGGCCGGGCCAGCCGAACCCGACCCACCGGCTCACCCCGGTCTAGAAGGACGGACCGATGTCGTCGCGCGTCCTCTACTGCCATTGCGCGTTCGCCCAGGCGGTGCCACGGCCCGTCAAGCAGGACGTGCTGCGCGCGCTGACCGATCGCGGCGACGACTTCGACGCCGTCGCCGACCTCTGCGAGATGTCGGCGCGGAAGGATCCGGCGCTGAAGGAGTTCGCGTCCTGCGAGCACCTGACGCTGGTCGCGTGCTACCCGCGGGCGCTGCGCTGGATGTTCAGCGCCGCCGGCGCGACGCTCGACGAGTCGCGCGTGCGCGTGCTGAACATGCGCGCGGCGACGGCCGAGCAGATCGTCGCCGGCCTGGACGGCGCCGACGTGGCCACGCCGGACGCCGAGCCCGCCGGCGAATCCGCGGCTAACCCGGCGGCCGCGACGCCCGCGGCTGAGGCCCGGGCCGACGCGGAGCCGATCCGATGAGCGCGTCGATCACCGCCCGCTCGCCGCTGCTGGTCGTCCTCTACGAAGGCGCCGGCGCGATGCCGCTCGAGCCCGACGCGCGGTTCGAGATCACCCGCACGCTGCTCGAGAAGGGCTATCGCGTCATCACCACGCGGGCCGGCCGCAGCGGCACGACGCCGGGCGATCGGCAGGTGCTCGTGCTCGGCCGCTTCACCGGCGCGCCGCCGGACGAGGCCGTGGCCGGCACCGGCGCGGCGGTCCACTTCCGCTCGCTCGACGGCGTCGAGCCGGCCGGCGTCATCGCCCTGGTCGAGGGCGTCGGCGGCGACGCGCAGACGCAGAAGCCGGGCGGCTGGAAGCCGTGGTTCCCGGTCATCGACTACAGCCGCTGCACCAACTGCATGCAGTGCCTGTCGTTCTGCCTGTTCGACGTCTACGGCGTCTCCAAGGACAAGCAGATCGAGGTCCAGAAGCCAGACCAACTGCAAGACCGACTGCCCCGCCTGCTCGCGCGTCTGCCCGGAAGTCGCGATCCTCTTCCCGAAGTACAAGGCCGGCCCGATCAACGGCGACGAGGTCAACGCCGACGACCTCGAGCGCGAGAAGATGAAGGTCGACATCTCGGCGCTGCTCGGCGGCGACATCTACGCGGCGCTGCGCCAGCGCAGCGCCGCACGCCAGCAGCCGCTTCGCCCGCGAGCGCGACGACCAGCGGGCCCTCGAGGAGCGCAAGCGCTGCCTGGCCAAGCTGCAGCAGGCGCTCGACATCCCGGCCGGAGGTGATGAACGCGCTGCCCGGCGCCGACGCGATCCGCGACAAGGCCGAGCGGGCCGCGCGCGCAGGCGCGAGGCGCCGACGCCGGGACCGCTGACGCCGGCCCCGTCCGGCCCCGGGCAGGGGGGCCAGGCGTGAGGGAGACGGCCGCGCTCCTCGGCCTCGGCCGCCGCATGGTGACCGAGCACCGACGCCGCGGCTGCTGTGGAAGTTCGCCTGGAACTTCGGCTACAAGGGCATGCGCTCGGTGCAGCGCTTCAAGAAGCGGCTGAAGCCAAGGGCGAGTACTTCCCGCCGTTCCTCTACATCTCGATCATCAACAGCTGCAACCTGCGCTGCCAGGGCTGCTGGGTGAAGGTCGACGGCGCCGCGGCAGTACATCGCCGGCCGACAAGCTGGATCGCCTGATCACCGACGCCAAGAAGCAGGGCAACAGCTTCTTCGGCATCCTCGGCGGCGAGCCGTTCATGCACCCGCAGCTGCTCGACCGTGCTCGAGCGGCACCCGACTGCTACTTCCAGATCTTCACCAACGGCCAGCTGATCACCGACGAGATCGCGGCCAGGCTGCGCCGCGCTGGGCAACGCCACGCCGCTGGTCAGCATCGAGGGCACCGAGGTCGTCAGCGACGAGCGCCGCGGCCGGCCAAGCGTGCTGACGCCGGACGCTGGCCGGCCTCGACGCCTGCATCCGCCACAAGCTGATCACCGGCGTCGCCACCAGCGTCTGCCAGACCAACATCGACGACCTGCTGCAGGAATCGTGGCTGCGAGCGCTGATCGACCGCGGCGTCACACTACGCCTGGTACCACACCTATCGCCCGGTCGGCGCCAACCAGTCGGCCGGAGCTCGCGCTGACGCCGGAGCAGGTGCTGCGCGTCCGCGGCTTCGTCGTCGAGATGCGGACCAAGCTGCCGATCGGCCTGATCGACGCCTACTGGGACGACCAGGGCCAGGCGCTGTGCCCGATGGCCACCGGCATCAGCCACCACATCAACCCGTGGGGCGACATCGAGCCCTGCCCGATCATCCAGTTCGCGAAGGAGAGCGTCCACGACGAGCGCGACCTCTTCGACGTCTTCAACGACTCGGCCTACATCCGCGACTTCCGCGAGCTGGCCGCCAGCACGACGCGCGGCTGCATCGTGCTCGAGCGGCCCGACCTCGTGAAGGCAGCTGGTCGAGAAGCACGCGCGCGACGCGACACGACGCACCGCGAGGCGGCGCCGGGCTGGCCGAGCTCGGACGCGATGACGCGCCGCCACAGCCAGCACAACCCCGGCCACGAGATCCCCGAGGACCACTGGGCCTACCGCTTCGCCAAGAAGCACTGGTTCTTCGGCTTCGGCGCCTACAGCTAGGCGTTCGCCGCGACCCTGGGAGCGATTCCGAGCATGCACCTGCCCGTCATCAGCCTGCCCCGTGCCGTGCCGACGCAGTCGTCGCGTCCGCCGCAGGCCAACATCCCGCAGACCAAGGCCGAGCGCGACCAGATCACCGCGATCGTCCGCGGCTACGTCGAGCGCTACCGGCCGGTGCCGCCGATGCCGATCCCGGAGCTGCGCGAGCACGCCGATCGGATCGTCGCCGCCGCCGGCCTCGATCCGATGTACCGCGACTACATCGGCGTCATCGTCAGCAACGAAGCGTGGCGCGACACGCTGGCGACCATCCCCTACGAGCGCCGCCTGCTGCTGATGCCGAAGTGCCTGCGCGTCGAGGCGCGCTGCCCGGCCCCGTTCGACGAGTTCGGCCTGCTCTGCAAGAAGTGCGGCCTGTGCTCGATCCAGGACCTGCAGACCGAGGCCGAGCGGCTCGGCTACGCCGTGCTGGTCGCCGAAGGATCGGCGATCGTGATGTCGATCATCGAGACCGGCAAGATCGAGGCGATCGTCGGCGTCAGCTGCCTGTCGGTGCTGGAGCGCGCCTTCCCGCTACATGGAAGCCGCGGCGATCCCCGGCATCGCCATTCCGCTGCTGCAGGACGACTGCATCGACACCAACGTCGACACTCGACGCGGTGTGGGACGTCATCCACCTGACCAGCGACGACAAGACCTATCGGCTCGATCTCGACGGCATCCGCCGCGAGGTGCAGGGCTGGTTCGAGGCCGGCGACGCTCGATCGGCTGATGGGCCCGGCCGCGGACGAGACCGGCCGCATCGCCCGCGAATGGCTGGCCAAGGCCGGCAAGCGCTGGCGGCCGTTCCTGACCGTCTGCGCGTATCTCGCCCTGCGTGATGATCCGGACGCGCCGGTGGACGACGCGGTCCGCCGCGCTGCGGTCGCGGTCGAGTGCTTCCACAAGGCGTCACTGATCCACGACGACATCGAAGACGGCGATCAGATGCGCTACGGCGAGGCGGCGCTGCACGAGACCTACGGCGAGGCGGTGGCGCTGAACGTCGGCGACTACCTGCTCGGCGAAGGCTATCGCCTGCTCGCCGAGCTCGACGCGCCGGCGGACGCGAAGGTCGAGATGCTGCGCGCGGCCGCGGCCGGCCACCGCACCCTCACCGAAGGCCAGGGCATGGAGCTGCTGCTGGGCGCGGGCGCCGAAGGCCCTCACCTCGCTGCAGGTGCTGGACATCTTCCGCCGCAAGACCGCGCCGGCGTTCGAGGTGGCGCTGCGCGTCGGCGGCGCGCTGGCCGGCGCGTCCGAGGACGTCCGCGACGTGTTCGCCACAGTACAGCGAGGCCCTCGGCATCGCCTACCAGATCCGCGACGACATCGACGACCTCACCGGCACCGACGCGCCCGACGACATCGCGGCGCTGCGGCCGTCGTTGCCGCTGGCGGTCGGCGTCGAGCGGGCCAAGGGCCAGCACGAGGAGGCGCATGCGGCGCTCCTCGCGGCCTGGACGCGCCACACCACCGACTCACCCGAGGCGCTGCGCGCCCGGCTGATCGAGCTGAACGTCGAGGATCGCTGCCGCCGGCTGCTCGAGTCCTACAAGGAGGAAGCGATCCGCTCGCTGGCCGTGCTCGAGGAACCGACGCTCAAGGGGCTGCTCCGCCGCATCGTCGGCAAGATCTTCAACGACATCGAGCTGAAGGGCTGGTGCAGTGAGTTTGAGGCTCGAAATGCTGCAGGTCGCGCGCCTGGCGCCGACGCTGCTGCAGTCGTCAACTGATCTCGTCGGCGGCTTCTTCCGCGAGCGCTACGACCCCGGCGGCGGCTTCGTCAACCGCGCCGGGCTCCCCGACCTCTACTACACCGTCTTCGGCCTCGAGGGGATGGCGGCGCTGCAGGCGCCGATCGACGCGGCGCGCACCCGGGCCTATCTCACCGGCTTCGGCGACGGCGCCGACGCTCGACTTCGTCCATCTGAGCTGCCTGGCCCGCTGCTGGTCCAACCTGCCGGACGGCGTGCCGCCGGCCGACGTGCGGGCGCGGATGCTGGCCCGCGTCGCGACCTTCCGCGCCCGCGACGGCGGCTTCGCCACCGATCCCGGCAGCGACGAGGGATCCGCCTACGGCGCCTTCGTCGCGCTCGGCGCCTACCAGGATCTGCGCGAGCCGATCCCCGAGAGCGACGCGCTGATGGCGCAGCTCCTGACGCTGGTGTCCGACCGACGGCGGGCTCAACAACTTCACCGGCGCGCCGGTGGGGCTGACGACGGCGACCGCGGCCGGGGCGGCGGCGCTGCGCCAGTTCGGCAAGGCGGTGCCGGAGACGTTCGGGCCGTGGCTGCTGTCGCAGGCGCATCCGCAGGGCGGATTCCGCGCCCTGCCCGGCTCGCCGATCCCCGATCTCCTGTCGACGGCCACGGCGATCCACGCCCTGGTCGGCCTGCACGCCGACATCTCGGCGCACAAGGAGCCGTGCCTCGACTTCATCGATTCCCTGTGGACCAACCGCGGCGGCTTCCACGGCCACTGGGAGGACGACATCCTCGACTGCGAGTACACGTACTATGGGCTGCTCGCGCTCGGACACCTGTCGCTATGACCCGCGTCGTCGACATCTCGACTCGTCGCGCCGGCAAGGCGGACCGGGTCCGGCCCGGTCGCGGCCGACTGGCAGGACGCCGCCCGCACCGCCCTGCTGCGGGCGCGGACGCCGGGCGGCCACTGGGAAGGCCGGCTCTCGACCAGCGCCCTGTCCACCGCGACGGCCGTGATCGCGCTGGCCACCGCGGCGCTCGGACACAACGACTCCGGAGTCGAGTTCGACTCCGGAGTTGAGTTCGACTCCGGAGTCGTTTCCTCGCCGACTCCGGCGTCGCCTTGCACTCCGCAGTCGTGGCCGGCCTCATCCAGCGCGGCGCGAAGTGGCTGGCCGCGCATCCGAACCGCGACGGCGGCTGGGGCGACACGCCGGCGAGCCGATCGAACGTCTCGACCACCGCGCTGGTGTGGGCGGCGCTGAACATGGCGCCGGCGACGCCCGCCACCGAGATGGCGGCGATCGCCGCCTCGACATGGCTGACGCGTGAGGCCGGCGGCACCGATCCGGCGTCGCTGCGCCGGGCCCTCGATGCCCGCTACGGCAAGGACCGCACCTTCTCGGTCCCGATCCTGACCGCGCTGACGATCGCGCGGCGTCTCGGCCCGGACGGCTGGCGCCACGTCGCGCAGCTGCCCTTCGAGCTGGCGGCGGCGCCGCATCAGGCGTTCGCGTGGCTGCGCCTGCCGGTGGTCAGCTACGCGCTGCCGGCGCTCATCGCCATCGGCCAGGCGCGGCACGTCAATCGGCCGACGCGCAACCCGATCACGCGTCTGGCGCGATCGCTGGTGCGCCGGGCGACCTTGGCCAAGCTGCGGCGCCATCCAGCCCACGACCGGCGGCTTCCTCGAAGCGACGCCGCTCACCAGCTTCGTCGTGATGAGCCTGGCCGCCGCCGGCCAGGGCGGGCACGAGGTGGTGCGCCACGGCCTGGCGTTCCTCGAAGCGTCCGTGCGCGAAGATGGCAGCTGGCCGATCGACACCAACCTGGCGACGTGGGCGACGACGCTGTCGATCGAGGCCCTCGCGGCGGGCGGGCCGGTGGCGACGTGGCTCGACGACGACGCCCGGACGCAGTTGCTCGAGTGGCTCCTCGGTCAGCAATATCGGGTCGAACATCCCTACACGCACGCGGCGCCAGGCGGCTGGGCGTGGACGGATCTGGCCGGCGGCGTGCCGGACGCCGACGACACCGCCGGTGCGCTGCTCGCGCTCGCGCACTTGCGTGGACCGGACGGGGGCGCGCCCGGCGACGAGCGCGTCCGCGAGGCCGCCGAAGCCGGTGCGACGTGGCTGCTCGGCCTGCAGAACCGCGACGGCGGGATGCCGACCTTCTGCCGCGGCTGGACCGGCCTGCCCTTCGACCGCAGCGGACCGGAGCTGACCGCGCACGCGGTGCGGGCGTGGTGCGCCTGGCGTCCGCAGCTGTCGCCAGCGGTGGCGCCGCGCGTCGACGCCGCGCTGGTCGCGGCGGGCCGGTATCTGTCGCGCGTGCAGCACGGCGACGGCGCCTTCGAGCCGCTGTGGTTCGGCAACGAAGCGGCGCCCGGTGAGGTGAACCTGACCTACGGCACCGCCAAGGTGCTGCCGGGCCTCGACGCCCTGGCCGCCGCCGGGATTCCCGGCGCGGCGGCCATGGCGACGCGGGCGGCGCGCTGGCTCGCCGCCGCGCAGCGGCCGGATGGCGGCTGGAGCGGCTGCGTGGGTGCGGCGTCCGGCACCGACGCCGACCTGCCGGCGTCGATCGAGGAGACGGCCCAGGCGGTCGCGGCGCTGGCCGCGCACACCGCCGCCGACGGCACGGCCGACGGGGTGCCGATCCGGCGCGGCCTGGCCTGGCTGCGCGCGGCCACCGACGACGGCCGCCGCTTCCCCGCCGCGCCAATCGGCCTCTACTTCGCCCGCCTCTGGTACAGCGAAGCGCTGTATCCGCTGATCTTCACGGTGGCCGCGATCCAGGCGGCGGAGCGCGCCCTCGGCCGCGGCGCGGCGGGACGTCACGATGATCTATCTGGATGCCCACGCCACCACGGCGGTCGATCCCCGCGTGCTGGACGCGATGCTGCCGCTGCTGCGCGATCAGGTCGGCAACGCCTCGAGCCTCGATCACGCCGCCGGCCGCCGCACCCGCGACGCCGTCGAGGCGGCGCGCCGCCAGGTCGCCGCCGTCATCGGTGCCTCGCACAAGGACATCGTCTTCACCAGCGGCGCCACCGAGGCCGACAACCTCGCCATCAAGGGCGTGGCCGCCAGCGCCAGCGATCGCGGCGACCACGTCGTCACCGTGGCGACCGAGCATCGGGCGGTGCTCGACACGTGCCGCCACCTCGAGGCGCGCGGCTGCCGGGTCACGGTGCTGCCGGTCGGCGCCGATGGCCTGGTCGATCTCGCGGCGCTCGAGGCGGCCATCGAGCCGAAGACCATCCTGGTCAGCGTGATGGCCGCCAACAACGAGATCGGCGTGCTGCAGCCGCTGGTCGCCATCGGCCGCATCACCCGCGCCCGCGGCATCCTGTTACACAGCGACGCCGCGCAGGCCTTCGGCCGCATCCCGCTCGACGTCAACGCCATGAGCATCGACCTGCTGTCGATCTCGGCGCACAAGATCCACGGCCCGCAGGGCGTCGGCGCGCTCTACGTGCGGACGCGCCAGCCGACGGTGCGGCTCGAGCCCTTGTTCGACGGCGGCGGGCACGAGCGCGGCGTGCGGCCCGGGACGCTGAACGCACCGGGCATCGTCGGGCTCGGCGCCGCCGCCGCCCTCGCCCACGCCGAGATGGCCGTCGAAGGCGTTCGCCTGGCCGGTTTGCGCGATCGCCTGCTGGCCGGGCTGCGCGCCGCGATCGACGGCGTCCACGTCAACGGGTCGCTCGAACAGCGGCTGGCGCACAACCTGAACGTCTCGATCGACGGCACCGACGAGACGCTTGGCGTCGCGGCTGGAGGGGCTGGCGGTGTCGGCGGGATCGGCGTGCGCCAGCGGCAGCATCGAGCCGTCCTACGTGCTGCGCGCGCTCGGGGTGCCGGCCGCCCGTGCGCACGGCACGCTGCGCTTCGGCCTGTCGCGCTTCACCACCGACGCCGAGATCGATCAGGCGATCGCCATCGTCCGCGACGGCGTCGAGCGGCTGCGTGTCGAGCGCGCGGCGACACAGGCGGCGGCGACGACCTGAGACGCTCCCACGTCAGAGGTAACTCAGCCACCAGTCGCGGCGGCGCGCCTTCAACGCCGCGAACCATCGGCACAACGGGTACATCGCCAGCAGGCTCAGCAGCCAGCACAGATAAACGGTCCACAGCGGGCCGCCGAAGTCCGGCTGCGGCTGGGTCGTGACGAGCGTCAGCAGATGGTCGAAGAACGGCGCGATCGAACTCCCCTGGATCGCCGTCACGACCATCCCGGACACGTGCGACGTGATCCACTGCAGGACGTAGAAGAAGAACGGCACCCGGCCGAAGGTGACGACGGCGCCGCGCAGGCCGCCGGCGATGGTCCGGCCGTCGAGTGCGGCGAGCAGCGTCAGTGCCGGCAGCAGCGTGACCAGGACGTAGGCCAGCGACGGCGGATACTTCTCGACGCTCATGAACGACATCGCCGACTGGATCGCGGTCGGCTGTGGCGCCCAGTCGCGCGGATCGCCGTAGATGTTGAAGGAGCGCAGCACGACGAACGCCACCAGCATGACGGCGGCGCTGGTGGCCAGGAATCGGACGCGGCGAGCCGACTCCCACCGGTAGATCGTCGGCCAGCACGTAGCCGGCGGTCAGCAGGCCGAACCACGGCAGTACCGGATAGCGGTCGAAGACGACCGGGCCGTCAGGCCCGCCGAGTGGATAGAAGCCGCCCTGGTGCACGAGCATCCAGAGAATGCCGCCAGGGGTCGGCGGCGGCGCCGGCGTGCCAGGAAACCAGAACGGCACGCGGATGCCGTCGAGCAGGTTGTGGCCGAGCAGGATCAGCGCCGCCGAGCACGCCGAGGGCGGCGAGCGGGAGCCGGACCACGGCCGAAGGCAGACCATGCTGACCCCGATCGCCCAGATCACCTGCAGGAACGCGGCGAACGACCACACCTCGACGTTCCACCAGATGAACACCCGCATCACGACCAGCTCCATGCACGATGAGCCAGAGGCCGCGCGTGAACAGGAACCAGGCGGTGTCGGCGGGCGTGGCGCCGCGAAGGCGCCGCAGGCCGACGCCGAGGCCGGCCAGCAGGACGAAGGTCGGCGCGCACAGGTGGGTGATCCACCGCGTCAGGTAGAGGATCGGCGTGGTCGTCGCCGGGTCGAGCGGGTCGCTGAAGATGCCGCCGCGATGGGCGAAGTCGCGCGTGTGATCCAGGACCATCAGGATCATCACGATGCCGCGGACGAAGTCGATGGCGTCGAGGCGCAGGCGCGCCGCGACGGGGACGGAGGCGCCCACGGCGAGCGGCGGCAGTACGGAGGTCGTCACGATGGGCTGCATTATAGTGGCCCGGTCCGGCGTGACGACGGCCGCCCGACGTCTTGCAGGAGTCTTCCGATGGCCAGAGGTTCGCTGCTCGTTCTCGCCGGCGCGCTGGCGCTGACGGCTGCCGGCGGTGTCTTGTGGGCGCAGGGCCCGGAGCCGAACGCGCCGAAGGCGCCGATCCCGGAGGGCTTCACCGAGATCTTCAACGGCAAGGACACGGCCGGCTGGCACGTCAGCCGGACGAACCATCACGGCACGATGCCGTTGTTCCGCGTCCTCGACGGCATCCTGGTCGGCACCCAGGATCCGCCCGGCAAGGGCGGCATCCTGCTGACCGACAAGAAGTACAAGAACGTCGAGGTGTTCCTCGAGGTGAAGCCGGACTGGGGCTGCGACGGCGGGCTGTTCCTGCGCTCGTCGGAGGCCGGCGAGGCCTACCAGGTGACGCTCGACTACCTGCCCGGCGGCGGCATGGGCGGCATCTACGGCGAGCGCCTGACCGGCGTCGGCGGCCCGCCGCCCCCGCCCGACATGACGCCCGAGCAGCGTGCCGCGCGCGCCGAGGAGTTCCGCACGCGCAACGCGGTCTGGCAGAAGGCCTGGAAGCGCGAGGAGTGGAACACCGTGCGGGCCCGCATCGAGGGCGACGTGCCGCGCATCCAGGTGTGGATCAACGGCGAGCCGGTGACCGACTTCACCGACACCGCCAACCACGCCAAGGACGGCGCCACCGAGGGGATGCTCGCCATCCAGATGCACTACAGCAACGACACCACGAAGCGCTGGGTGCCGGGCGGCTTCTGGCGCTGGCGGACCATCGCGGTCAAGGAACTGCCCTAGGAGCCCGTGGTGGAAGTGCCGCGTTGCACCGAGACGGGCGAAGCGCCCGCCGATCCAGGCGCGAGGAGGGAGAATATCGGGGATATTCGACCGACGAGCAACGCCGAGCGGCGGGATGCATCGCCCGTCGAATGCAGCGGGACTTTCACCACGGGCTGCTAGAGAAGGGCCGCCACAGCGGCAATGCGTCGCCCTTGCAGTGTCGGTCGTTGATCGTCGAGCGAATCGCGCAACGCCCGCCAGGGAGTGAACGATGCGCATACCAGCATTTCGCACGGCAGTCTTGGCGTACGCGGTCATAGGCCAGCCGCCGGCTGCGGTGGCCCAGGTCGATCAACAACGCGCCCAGGAATACTTCAAGGAAGCCCAGGCGCTCTGCGAGCGCGACGGTGGGCGCCTCTGGGGGGTGTCGATCTGCGCGCCCATGGTGATCGGCGACGCACGGACACAGACGTTCGCCACCAGCCAGCCGTCACCGGATGCGCCTCGCCCAAAGCTCATCGGTCTGCTGAACGGGCCCATTCAGTGGGGCGACACGATGTGGGCGGCGCTCACCTGGGACACGATCGCCAACTGGCCTGCTCACACGCGCGGCGAGGCGTTCCTCCACGAATCGTTCCACATCGTCCAGCCGCGGCTCGGACTGACCCTGCCGATGGATTCCCCCGGTGCCGTCGCGAACGAACATCTGGATTCCGTCGACGGACGGTATTGGCTGCGCCTCGAATGGCGCGCGCTCGCACGGGCGCTGCGGGAATCAGGAGAGCCGCGCACCCTGGCCGTTCGCGATGCGCTGGCCTTCCGTCAGGCTCGTCACACGCGCTATCCTGACAACGTCGAAAGCGAGCACGGCCTCCACATCACTGAAGGCCTCCCCTCCTACACCCAGACGGTGCTGGCCGCGCCATCAGAGCCGGACGCGATCGCGCGGGCCCTCGAGCTCCTGGCGGGCGCCGAGAAGGGGGAAAGCTTCGTCCGCACGTTCACCTACACGTCCGGTCCCGCGTATGGCCTGCTGCTCGATGCCGCGTCCCCAGGCTGGCCACGAAAGGTGCGCGGCAGCGACGATCCGCCCGCGATGTTGATGCGTGCGCTCGGCGTGGAACCTGCCGCCGACGCCGCGGCAGCCGCCGCGCGATACGGCGGCGCCGAACTCCGCGCCGCCGAAGATCAGCGCGAGCAGCAGCGGCAGGCACGGATCGCCGAGTTGCGCCGGCGATTCATCGACGGACCAGTGTTCGTCATGCCCTGAGGAGGCAGCGGCCTCTCCGATTCTCGCGGCGCCATGGTCATTCCAGGTGCCGGAACCGTCTATTTCCATCCCTTCCGCATGTCGGGACCCTGCGGCACGCTCGAGGCAGACCAGGGCGTGCTCGTCGGCACCGACGGCCGCTTGCGGCGTCTGCCGGCCCCGGTGCGCGGCGACGGCGCGACGATCTCCGGAGACGGCTGGACGTTCAAGGCCGCGGAGGGCTGGATCATCCGCGAAGGAGCACGGCGTGGAGACTACGAAGTGGTCCGGCGGCAGCCGTGATGGCTTATGGTGCAGGGGCGGTGACCGGCACCGACAGCGGCGTCTCCTTGTCGCAGACGAAAGTGACGAGGAACACCGCCGGCGTGTCCGTGCTCGGGTTGGTGGCCATGCGGTGGACGTCGGTCGGCATCTCGACGAAGGTCTCGCCGGGCTTGTAGTCCGTCACCGGGCCGTCGCTCACCTGCATCCGCATCGTGCCGCTGATGACGTAGCCGACGACCGGACACGGATGCCGGTGCGCGGTCGAGGTGGCGCCGGGCGGATAGGTGACTTCGATCGGGTGCACCTTGAGGTTGGCGCCGTCCATCTTCGGCAAGGCGACGGCAGGGCGCGCGGCGCGGGCCTTGACCGCCGGCGGCGGCGCCTGGGCGGCAATCGAGGCGATTCCGGCGGCCGCGAGCGTCCCCACGAGGGCGCTGGCGAGGGCGAAGCGGGGCGTGGCAGTCATGGGCGGGATGCTACCGCGCCGGGCCGGGCCCAGGCCGACATTTTCCGCGAACAGGCCGGCCCGGCCGGCCAACCGCGTCGCTGCGCTACCATGCGTCAGCATGTCGCAGCAGCTCGTCGAAGGCCTCCAGCGATTCCGTCGGGAATCCTTTCCGAAATACCGCGAGCACTACCAGCGCCTGGTCGACGAAGGCCAGAGCCCCAACACACTGTTCATCGGCTGTGCCGACTCGCGGGTGGTCCCCGACCTGTTGACCAGCACGCTGCCGGGCGACCTGTTCGTGGTCCGCAACGTCGGCAACCTGGTACCGCCCTTCGAGATCGGCGGCGGCTTCCACGGCGTCTCGGCCGGCATCGAGTTCGCGACCGGTGTGCTCGAGGTCAAGGACATCGTGATCTGCGGCCACAGCCACTGCGGCGCCATCCGCGCCCTGTTCAACCCGCCGCGCGACGACGCCCCGCACATGTCGAAGTGGCTGGAGCTGGCCCGCCCGGCGATGACCTCGACCGAGATGACCGACGAGTCCCTGCGCCAGGCCGAGATGCGCTCGGTCACGCTGCAGGTCGAGCGGCTGCTGACGTTCCCGATGGTGCGCGACCGCGTCGAGCGTGGTGACCTGTGCCTGCACGGCTGGTACTACGTCATCGAGGAAGGCCGCGTCCTCGGCCTCGACATCGCCACCGGCGAGTTCAGCCCGCTGTCGTGAACCGGCGTCAGCGAGGCGCCGGCGCGATCACCGGCTCGGGCACGCGATTGCTGATCGGCTTCACCGACTGCAGATACGCGAAGATCGCCTGCAGGTCGTCGTCGGTCATCTGCTTGTACGAGGGCCAGGGCATCGGCGGCAGAATCGGACGCCCCACGCCGGCGTGCCGGCCGGTCCGCATGGCGCCCACGAACATCTGCTCCGTCCACGTGCCGATGCCGGTCGCCGGGTCGGGTGTCAGGTTGGCGCCGTAACTCACACCCCACGGCCCGGCGAACGCCGTGTTGGTCGCGGCGCCGGACCACAGCCACGGACCGACTGGCTTCGGCGGATCCGGCATCTTCATCGCCGCCGGATGTCCCGAGAGCGCCAACGCCAGATCCGGTGCAGGCCCTTGCGGGCCCGGCTTCCACGGCGTGTGACAGTCGTTGCATCCGCCGATGGTCACCAGGTACTGGCCGCGCGCGGCAGGCGCAGCCGGCTTCTGTGGAGCACCCGCGCCCTGCGCGCCTCCGCCCACGATCCCCATCGGCCCCAGGGTCAGGACGGCGATGGCTCCGAGTGTGATGCTTCTCACGATGGCTTCTTTCCGGCAGATCCGCTGTAACGAACCGACACGAGGATACCGGATCCTGGCGTGACGGCCGCTCGAGGCCGGAGCCGCTCGAGATTGCGGCTGCGGCTTTCGCGTCATTCATCCCGCAGGTGCCGCTGCAGAATCCGATCGGGTGCGCCGCATGCGAGCCATGCTGACGTTCCAGTTGCTTCTCGTTACCTGCACGCGGCCAGCGGCGGCCCGGTGCCCTCCGGCATGCGCATCGTGGCCGGCTGCGCCGCGTCGTGCACGATCACGGCCAGGACGTGGCGCGGCGTCGATCCGGTCACCACCGCCCGCATCGTGGTCCCGCCCATCAGGGCCAGGGTCTCGCCGGCCTTCAGCGTGAAGGCGCGATGCGGCGTCGCATAGCAGGCCTCTCCGCTGACGACGTAGACCGCCTCGACGCCGGAATGATGATGATCGAGCGAGTACATGCCCGGAGAGAAGACCGCCGACTGAATCACCATCGCGTACTTCGCCGCCCGCGGCAGGGTGAGCGGCCCGGTCTGCGCCACGTGGATGCCGCCATGGTGATCGGCGGTCCCGGCCTCGATCGTCGACAGCCAGAATCTGCCGGCCGCCTCGAACGCGATGCCGGCCGGACCGGCGGCGGCCCGGGCCCGATCCAGCGACTCGAAGCGATCGAGGTGCCAGACGAGCGGTTCCCGGAGGCCGTCGGGGAGCGGCTTCGTCGCCACGATGGTGCAGCCGAGCTCACCGCGCCGCTCGGGTGAGTCCGCGGCACAGGTGGACATCAGCTGGGCGGTCGCCGAGGGCGCGGTGAACAACGGGGCCGCCCACAGCAGCGCCAACGCGGACCAGGTCGTGGCTGTCGTCATGCGCTACCTCAGGCCGGTCTGCCGGCCACCGATTCTCACACGTAGACCACGCATCCGCGCGCCCGGAGCGCATCGACCCAGGGCGGCGCCGGCGGCAGCGCGACCCAGCGCAGATCGAGCTTCTCGAGTACCGGCAGATCCGCGATCTCCGCCGGCCAGGCCTCGAGCGGGTTGCCGCGCAGGTCGAGCGACAGCAGGCGCGACAGCCGCGCCATCGACGCCGGCAGGCGCCGCAGCCGGTTGCCGCGCAGGCCGAGCGTCCGCAGGCTGGCGAGATCGCCGAACGCGTCAGGCAGCTCGTCGAGGTGGTTGCTGGTCGCGTGGAACTCGCGCAAGTTCGTGAGCCTGCCGATCGAGGGCGGCAGCGACGCCAGCGCGTTGCGCTCGAGGCGCAGCTCGACGAGCCCGGCCATCGCGCCGAGGTCCGTCGGAAGATCGGTGAGCTGGTTGTCGCCGGCGTTCAGATACGGCAGCCGCGTGAGTCGCGTGATCGCGTCCGGCAGGCGCGTCAGTCGGTTGTCGTGGACGTAGAGGAAGCCGGCGAGGCCGGTCAGGTCGCCGAGCGCGTCGGGCAGCGCGGCGATCGCGTTGTGCCCGAGGTCGAGCATCCGCAGCGACGCGAGCGAGCCGATCGCGTCCGGCACCGCGGTCAGGCCGGTCGCCGCCAGGATCAGCGCCTCGACGCCCGGCGCGGCCCAGACCTCGTCCGGCACCGCTCGCAGCGGCTGCTTCCAGTAGTCGAGCGTCACTTCCGATCCGGCGGGCCAAGCACCGGCGTCGTCAGCCTGACGCGAATCAGGTAGCCGGCATGGTTCGGGTGGACGCGGTCCGCCACCCACAGATCCTCGCGCGGCTGGCCGTCGGCGGTGAGCATCGCGTCCCACAGATCGATGAAGGACAGGCCCTTCTCCGTCGCGATCCAGGCCTTTACCAAGGCGTTGGCGGCCTTGCGCGGTTCGCGCTGCTCCCAGCGGCCCGGCCCGGGCGTGATGCTCGACCAGGCAATCGGCACTCCGGGCAGCCCGGCCCGGATCTTCGCGACGAGGATCTTCGTCTCGGCGAGCACCTGCTCCGGGGTGTGCCCGCGATTGATGTCGTTGCCGCCGACGTGCAGGACGACGAGCCGGGGCTTGTGGCGGATGATCAGCCGGTCCGCGTATTGGATCACGTCACCGGTCTTGAACGAGTCGATGCCGCGGTTGATCACCGTATAGCCGGCCAGATCCTCCTGGAAGGTCTTCCAGCGGTCGAACTGCGAATCGCCGGCCAGCAGGATGGCCCCGGTCGGTGGCGGCGTCGCCTTGTCGACGGCCTCGTAGGCCTCGACCCGTTGCGCGAAGCGCGCCGCCAGATCGACCGGCGCCGGCTGCTGCGCGTGCGCCGATCCGGCCAGCGCCAGGCCGAGGCCGATGGCCAGGAATCCGCCGGCCGGGAGCCCGGCGGCGCGGCGGGTGGCGGGGGTCGGCGCGGAACCGCAGATAATGGCAGGCACGATGTCGAGAGTCCCTTTGGTGGTCACGGTGTTCCTTACGATGGCGGGCGGCGGAGCGCTGCTCGCCGGCCAGGGGCCGGGCGGCCGCGGCGGCTCGCCGGTCGATGCCAACGGCGAGTGCCCGGCCGGCATGACCGAGGTCCGGCCCGGCAACTGCCAGGCGCCCTCGCAGCCGCCGCCGAGCATCCTCGACTATCGCCCGACGTCGACGCTGGTCACCGAGCAGCACCTGGTGCCGAAGGCGAAGTTCCCGGTCATCGACATCCACGGGCACCCGGGCAACCTGGCGTCGCCGGAAGGCGATCACGCGCGTCGTGACGGCCATGGACGCGCTCAACATCCAGATCCTGGTCAGCGCCGACAACCAGACCGGCGCGCGCCTCAAGGCGACGCTCGACGCCATCGCCGCCAGCCCGCACAAGGAACGCTTCCGCGTGCTGTGCGGCATCGACCTCAACCAGGTCGGGCCGGGCTGGGCCGAGCGGGCCGTGAAGCAGCTCGAGGCCGACGTCGCCGCCGGCGCGGTCGGCATCGGCGAGATCTCCAAGGCCTTCGGCCTCAACATCCAGAAGGCGGACGGCTCGCGCCTGAAGGTCGACGACCCCGAGCTCGATCCGATCTGGCAGGCGGCGGCGCGGCTGGACATGCCGGTCTTCATCCACACCGCCGAACCGCCGGCGTTCTTCCAGCCGCACGACTTCCACAACGAGCGCTGGCTGGAGCTGGCGCTGTTCCCGGGCCGGGCCGCCACCGAGACCCGCGGCGTGACCTTCGACCAGCTCGCCGCCGAGCGCAACACGCTGTTCAAGCGCCACCCGAAGACGCGCTTCATCGCCGCCCACTTCGGCTGGCACGCCAACGACCTGAGGAAGGCCGCGGCCATGCTCGACGCCTACCCCAACGTGGTCACCGAAGTCGGCGCGATCCTCTACGACATCGGCCGCCAGCCGCGCGCCGCGCACGACTTCTTCGTCAAGTACCAGGACCGCATCCTGTTCGGCAAGGACTCGTTCCAGCCGGCCGAGTATCCGTACTACTGGCGCGTGTTCGAGACCAAGGACGAGTACTTCGACTACTACCGCGACTACCACGCCTTCTGGAAGCTGTACGGCCTCGGCCTGCCGGACGCGGTGCTGAAGAAGGTCTACCGCGACAACGCGCTGCGCGTGGTCAAAGGGCTGCCGAAGTAGCGACTCCGGAGCCTCGCCGGACCGTCGCTACGCCTGGCGCTCGCATGAGCCCGTCGGGCAAGATCGAGCGCACGCTGGAGATCTTCGACTCGCCGGAAGAGGCGGAGGCGGCGACGCGGCGGCAGTATCGCGAGATGACGCCGAACGAGCGCGTCGCGCTGACCGTCGCGCTGCAGCGGCGCTATTATCAGCGCCGTGAACCTGACGGACGACTTCAGCGAGTTCTTACGGTGCTTGACCGCGCGTAAGGTCCGCTTCCTGATTGTCGGCGGGCACGCGGTCAGCTTCCATGGCTACCCGCGCTTCACGCATGACGTGGACGTGGTCGTTGTTCCGGAGCCAGGCAACGCAGAGGCTCTGCTGGCAGCCCTTGCCGATTTCGGCTTCGGCTCAGTGTCGCTGCAGGTGTCGGACTTCCTGAAGCCGACCACCGTCGTTCTCGGTCGCCCGCCGGCGCAGATCGACATCATGACCTTCATCAAGGGCGTCGATCTCGATGACGCCTGGGCTCGTCGCGAGGTCGGAGCGCTCGACGGCGTCGAGGTCGCCTTCATCTCGCGCGAGGATCTCATCGCCAACAAGCGCGCGGTCGGTCGTCCGGAGGATCTGGCGGACATCGCGCGTCTCGCCGACCCTCTGCCCTGACTCGGCTTCCGAAACGGCCGCGTGTGCCGATGTACCGGTGGCAAGCCATCGGGAGGCAGTATGAAGCGCGGTGCAGTCGTGGGAATCATCGTGGCAGCGGTGTCGCTGGCCGGGTGCCGCAAGAGCGCGACGGCCCCACACGAGGCGGCCAAGCCCGCGGTCCAAGTGCCCGTCCAGGGCGCTGAGGGGCCGCACGGAACGAACTACCGGGCGCCCTCGGGCGAGTTCATCATCCAGCTCCCCGAGACGCCCGAGATGCGCGAGGAAGCCGACGGGCGCACCTCCTATCAGCTCCGCACCGAGGACTACGCCTACACCGTCAACAAGCTGGCGTGCCCGGCGGAGTTCGTCGCCGACACCGATCCGAAGGCGCTCTACGACAAGCTGCGCGAGACGGCGATCGTCGCCGTGAATGGCCAGGGGATGTCGGAGTATCCACTCCAGACCGCCGGCCGTAAGGTCTGGGGGCGCGAGGTCGTGGTGCTGGCGAGGACGCCGCACACGGACGAGCCGTACGAGATGGTCGTCCGCCTGTTCCGCGACGGCGACGCGGTGTGGCTGCTCCAGGCCATCGGCCCACAGGCGCCGCAGTCCCGGCACGACCGGGTCGGCGTGCTGGACTCGTTCACGCTGCTCGACTAGCGTCACTCGCTGCGCAGCACGCGCACCGGATCGACGCGGCTGGCGCGGATCGCGGGCGCCGCGCATGCCGCGAGCACCAGCAGCGCCAGCGTGCCGACGGTCGCGGCCAGCACCAGCGGATCGTGCGGCGCCGTCTCGAACAGCATCGACTCAAGACGCCGCCGAGCAGCAGCGAACCGCCCACGCCGATCGCGCACGGCCCACGCCGCGAGCCGCAGGCCGCGGCCGAGCACGAGCCGCACCAGGCGGCCGGCGTCGACCCGAGCGCCATGCGAACGCCGAGCTCGCGCTGTCGCTGCAGGACCCAGTAGGTCGTGGTGCCGTAGACGCCGACCGCCGCCAGCAGCGTCGCCACGATCGCGAACACCCACGCCAGGCGCAGCAGGAAGCGTGGTCGCGCGATCGAGTCGGCGAGCCGTTGCTCCATCGTCGACGCCTCGACGACGGGCAAGGAGCGGATCGAGCGTCTTCAGCTCGCTGCGGATCTGCCTGATCACGGCGGCGGTCGTCGCCCGACGCCCGAGCGGTCAGCGTGAGGATGCCGGCCCGAGTGGGACGGATGCAGCTGGTACAGCTCCATGCCCTCGCCCATCGGGTCGTCGGGGCCCATCTGCTTCACGTCTCCGGCGACGCCGACCACGGTCATCCAGCGCCAGCTGGCGTCGACCCGGAATCGCTGCCCGATCGGTGACCGTCCGCCCCAGAAGCGGCGAGCCACCACCGTGTTGACGACGACGGCCTCGCCCTCCGCCGGTAGAAAGGTCCGTCCGGCGACGATCGGAACGCCGAGCGTCGCGAAATAGCTCGGCGACGACGGTCGAGCTCGGGCAGCTCGAGCGACGGCGATGTCGCGGGGCGTCTGCCCCTCGGCTTCGGGCGCGCATCCATCGCCAGGGAGCCGCCGCCATCGGCGGTGCGCCGTCCGAGAATGGTGACGGCGCTGCATCCCGGGGGCCGCGATCCAGCCGCTCCGTCGAGCTCCCGCCATCAGCTGCAGGCGATCCCGAGTGCGATATCGCTCGGACGGAAACTGCATCTGCGCGACGACCAGACCACCGACCTCGAACCCGGGCGACACCGCGACGAGCCGGGTGAAGCTGCGGAGCAGCAGGCCCGACGTCACCAGCAACACCAGCACCAGCGCCAGCTGCGTCACCATCATGCAGCGATGCCAGCGCTCGCGCGCGTCGCCAGCGACGCTGCGCGCCCCGCCCTTGAGCGCGTCGACGAGGTCGAGACGCCCGACGCGCAGCGCCGGCAGCGCGCTGACGACCAGGCACGTCGCCGCGGCCAGCCCGGCGGCGAAGCCGAAGGCGCGCCAGTCGAGCCCGACGACGCCGCCGACAGCATCTGCATGTTGGCCCGGCGCCGACGCCAGCATCGTCGCCAGCAGGCCGCGCGCGACGGCGCCCCGGCCAGGCCGCCGACCACCGCCACGCGCGGCGCCCTCGGCGAGCAGCGTGCCGAGCACCCGCGTCCGGCTCGCCCCGAGGGCGCTCATCACCGCGAACTCGCCTTCGCGAGACGGTCGCCCGAGCCAGGAGCAGGTGCGCGACGTTGACGCAGGCGATCGTGAACACCAGCAGCACGGCGCCGAGCAGCACCGAAGCAGCTCGGTCCGATTGCGCGTGCCGAAGCGCCGCTGCACCGTGCTCGACGGTCACCAGCGGCTGTCCGCGGCGAGCGCGCCATCGCGGCGCAGCGCCGCCGACGACGGCGTCCAGCGCCGCGCGCCGCGGCGTCCGTCGTCACGCCCGGCTGCAGCACGGCCACGGATCGCGTCCGCCCGCGTCTGCGCGCTCGTCGGTCGTGGCCGACGGCGGCAGCGGATGCCAGAGCGCGGCGGTCCGCTCCGGGATAGGCGAACCGCGCCGGCAGCACGCCGATCGATCTCGTGCGGTACGCCTTCGATGCCCATGCGCCGGCCGACGACGTCGGCGCGCCGCCGAAGCGCGCCCGCCACAGGCGTCTCGCTGATCAGCACGACCGCGCCCCGGCGATCGGCCTCGTCCGTCGGTGAACAGCCGTCCGATGATCGGTGACGCGCCCCGAGCACGTGGAACAAGCCGGGCGAAACGGCTCGGCGTCGCGACCTGGTCAGGATCGCCGTCGGTCAGCGTTTCGGCGCCCATCCCGTAGGCGCTCGACCGCCGCGAAGACGGCGGTCTGGTCGCGGATCGCCGTCGACTGGCACGCCATCCAGGTACCGGTTGCAGTTCGCCGGCGCCTGCATTCGATGAACAGCTCGCGCAGCCGATCGCCGTTGGGGTACGGCAGCGGGTTCAGCAGCACCGCGTCGACCACCGCGAACATCGCGGTGGCGCCGCCGATGCCGAGCGCCAGCGTCAGGACGCGAGGACGAGCACCCCTGGGGCTGCGGCGCAGTGCCTCGCCACGCGTAGCCGATCGAACCTGACGGCATCGACAGCCTCCCTTCGACTCACCCGACCCGGCCGACGGCAGTGCAAGAGTGGATCCCGGAAACGGCCAGCGCCGGCGCCGATTTTCGCCCAGAATGCGGCCGAAGAGCCGCCACGCGTCGTGTCGGTGTCCGATCGCGGGACGTCAGGTCCGGATGCGGGCGCGCCGGCGGCGCTGCTAGACTCCCAGCTGCCGTGGCCTGGACCCGGTGGACGACCACCTCCCGCTTCCTGCGGACGACGCCGCTCCGGTTGCAGCTGCTGTTCTTCGCCGGCACCTTCTTCGTCTTCATGCCGACCGGTCTCCTGACCGACGTCGTCCGAGCTCGGCGCCACGCCTCCCGGACGGCTCGTGCTGGCCAGCGTGATCGCCGGCGCCACCGCCGTCGCCTACACCGTGGTGGCCCGCTACGGCGCCATCTGGATGGCCGTGCTGGCGCCCATTCCACGTCTTCGGGCTGGCCGCGCTCAACGGGGTCGTCGAACCGCTCGGTCCGCCGTTGACCGACGAAGCCGCCCTGAGGGCTCGCCTCGGCCTCGACGTCCTCTTCACGGTGCTGTCGCTGATCGCCGGCTTCAGCCTGCTGTCGACGTTCATCCGGCGCGAAGGCTCACGCCACGGCCGGCTGCAGGCGGAGGTCGAGCTCGCGCGGCAGATTCATGGCGTGCTCGTGCCGGCGCTGGCGCAGCGGTCGGCGTCGATCGAAGTGCGCGGCCTGTCGGTGGCCAGCGGCGAGGTCGGCGGCGACCTGGTCGACGTCGTCGAGGACGCGGCCGGCTGGACGGCCTACGTCGTCGACGTCTCCGGCCACGGCGTCGGCTCCGGCCTGCTGATGGGGATGGTCAAGAGCGCGGCCCGGGTCGCGCTGCGCGGCCGTACCGACCTGGGCGAGCTGCTGACGCTCCTGAACGCGGTGGTCCACGACCTCAAGAGCCCGGCGATGTACGCGACCTTCGCCGGCCTGCAGTGGCGCGACGACACGCTCCGGTTCGCCACCGCCGCGCACGTGCCGGTGCTCCGGCGCCGCCGCGGCTCCGCCACGGTCGAGGAGCTGTCGATGGTCCAGCTCCCGGTCGCGATGTTCCCGGACACGGCCTACACGTCGACGCGTCTCGAGGCGGCGCCCGGCGATCTGTTCGTGATCCTCACCGACGGGCTGACCGAGGTGTTCGATCGCCGCGAGCGCGAGTTCGGGCTGGAGCGGATGAAGGCGCTGGTCGCCGCGCACGGCGACGGGCCGCTCGACATCCTCGAACGGCGCATCCTGGACGCCGTCCGCGCGCACGGCCAGCAGCAGGACGATCAGTCGCTGCTGCTGGTGCGGTTGCTCTAGGGAACGGAGGATGCGGGGAACGGAGAGATCGAATCGTGCGTTGCGATTCGTTGAGTATCGGTTCGCCGCGTCCTCCGCGCCTCTGCATACTCGCGGTTCCGTTCCCGCTGTTCCCGTTCCCGCCGTCCCCGCCGCTGCCTGCCTACGGCAGCGGCTTCACCATGATGTTCTTGACCAGCACCTTGCTCTTCGGGTCGTGGCCCTGGATGGCGAACGTCCCGCTCGAGAGGACGCGCGCCTTCATGTCCGCCGGCCGTTCGACGCCGTCGGGCTCGGTGTAGTCGGAGATCGTCTTGCCGTTCACCGACGTCGTGACGTGCTTGCCCTTCACCACGATCTGCATGGTGAACCACTCGCCGTCCTTGGCCGGGGGCGTCATGTTGTCCTGGACGTTGTAGAGGCCGGCGGTCCGCTTGGGATCGGTGTGCGAGTTGTTGACCTGCACCTCGTAGCCCTTCGACGGCCAGCCGCCCTCCTGGTAGGCGGTGTGGAAGTAGAGCCCCGAGTTCGAGCCCGGCGTCGTCATCACGTCGGCCTTGAACTCGAAGTTCTTGAACTCGTGATTGGCGACCGGGCCGACGTAGTAGAGATGGGCGCGCGGCCCGTTGACGACGATGGCGCCGTCGGCGACCGAGAAGGACGCGGCGTTCTCGCCGACCTTCCAGCCGTCGAGCGTCTTGCCGTCGAAGAGTGACACCCACCCGGCGTCCTGCGCGCGGCAGCGTGGCGGTGGCGAGCGTGACGAGGGCAGCGGCGGCGAGTGAGGTCAGGTATCGCATACGGCCTTGGGAGTTGAACTGACTTCGCGGCCACTTGACGACTGATTGCGTTGGTTACTTGGTTGACTTGGTTGCTTGGGTTTTCTTGAAGCCGCGTATGCGAAGCCGCTCACCGCATGCCGGCCAGGAACTCGACCAGGTCGCGGACCTCGCGCGGCTTGAGGACGAGGCCGAGCGGCGGCATCGCCGACACCGGATCGGTGCGCGAGGCGATGTCGGCCTTGGCGATCTTCCTCTCGACCGGCGGCGTGCCGACGAGCATGACGACCTCGGTGTCGGTCTCGCTGCGCAGCGTGCCGTCGATCTTGTCGCCGTTCTTCAGCGTCAGCGACACGACGCCGAAGCCGGGAGCGATGCGGGCGTTCGGCGCCAGCAGCGACTCGACGAGCTGCGGCCGGGTCAGGATCGAGCCGATGCGGGTCAGCTCGGGCCCGACGTCGCTGCCGCGGCCGCGGATCGTGTGGCAGCGGGTGCACTCCGCCGCCGGGTTGTCGGTGACGACGCGCTGTCCGGCGCGGAAGTCGCCGCCCTTGGTGAGCGCCTCGGCGAAGGCCTGCACCAGCGTGTCGGCTTTCTTCGAGGTGCGGTAGGTCTCGAGCGCCCTTGGCCAGCGCCTCCGAGCCGTCGGTCTGCACGGCGTCGAGCAGGTCGACCTGGAGCTCGACCGGCAGCGTGCCGGCGTTCAGCTGGTCGACGTAGCCCTGCAGCGCCTGCCGCGACTCGGGCGACTTGAGCGCGCCGAGCACCTCGATGACGCCCTGCTTCTCCGCCGTCGATCCCTTGCCGAACAGCGTCGCCAGCTGCTGCGTCTTGGCCGCCGCCGAGAGCGGCAGCGTCGGCAGGATGGCAATCGCCGCCCGGCGCACCGCCGGCGACGCGTCGGCGAAGGCGATCTGCATCAGCTCGTCGGGGCTGCCGCCCTTGGTCAGGCGCAGCGCCTCGAGCGCGGCCAGCCGCACCTGCTGCGAGCGAGTCGCTCTTGAGCAGCGCCATCAGCTGCGGCGCGGCGGCGGTGCCGCCGCTGCGGCCGGCGGCTTCGGCCAGCGCGATCTTCAGGTTGGCGCCGGCGTCGGCCGGCATGGCCGCGATCAGGCGCTCGACGGCGGCGCGCGCCGCGGCGCCGTCCCGGGCCGTCGTCGACGGCCGGCTGCGCCGCGAACGGCGTCAGGTACATCCCGTCGACGCGATCGAGCGGCGACGGCTCGGCCCACACCCCGAGGATCGCCACCGCCTCGACGCGCAGCGGCTCCGGCCGCTTGGCGTCGGCGGCGAACGCGGCGACGCGATCGACGGCGTCGCGCGAGCCGACGCGCAGGTTGGCGTTGAGGGCGCGGCGCAGGTAGGGCTCGGTGGTCAGCGTCGTGTCGGACAGCGACGCGGCCAGCGCCGGCACCGCGGCGATGATCGATCCGTCGTCGTTGATGGCCCGCGCCGCGTCGGTCGCGATGCCCGGATCGGCGTCCTTGAGGAAGCGCGACACGCCGGCGCTGCTTCATCCGGCCCAGCGCCACCACCGCGGCCGACCGCACCGCCTTGGAGGCGTGCGTCGACGAGCGCCTCCACCGCCTTGGCGTCGCCGATGGCGGCGAGCGCGATGGCGCCGACGTGATTGATGTAGGTGTCGTGGCCGTCGTTGTCGGCCAGCATGTCGACGATGGCCGGCCCGCCCGGCTTGTAGGCGGTGCGGGCGATCGCCTCGGCGGCGAAGTAGCGGGCCCGCAGCGACGTGTCCATCAGCAGCGGCAGCACCTTCGGCGCCAGCGCGGCCGCCTTGACGTCGCCGATCATCCGCGCCGCCTGGGCCCGGATCTCGCCGTCCTGGTCGGTCAGGAACTCGCCGAAGGCGCCGGACTTGGCGGCGTCCTTCCGGGCGAGCTGGGCCATGCCCCACAGGCCGTGCAGCCGGGCCAGGCCGCCCTTCTTGTCGCGCGCGGCGGCGAGCAGCGCCGCACTCTCGCCGCGACGCACCAGATCGAACTGCGCCTTCTGGCGCACGCGCATGTCGGCGTGGCCGAGGAGCGCGGCGATCTCCGGCGTCGCGCCCTTGGCGAAGTCGTCGCCGAGCAGGGTGCGCACGTCCTTGCGCAGCGCGCTGTCGGCGGTCTCCGGCGTGTCGAGCTTCCAGACGCGGCCCTTGTTCTTCGAGTCCCAGCCGCTGATCCAGTCGGTGACGTAGAGCGCGCCGTCGGGCCCGACGCGCAGGCCGACCGCGAGGATGCCCTTGAGCAGCGTCTGCTCCGGCCCCATCTCGAAGCCGGCGCCCTTCTCCTCCATCTTGAAGGCGTAGATGCGCGCCGTCGACGCCGAGCCGGCGAAGCTGGTGACGAAGAAGTGGTGCTTCCAGGCCTCGGACAGCGCCGTGCCCGGGTTGTAGGCCATCCCGGACGGCCCGGCGTGCCAGTTGGCGACCGGCGGCAGCACGCGCGCCGTGCGGCCCTCGAAGCGCGGCTTGAACACCTGCTCGTCGATCCACACGTTGTAGCGGTTGTTCTTCGGGTCGGTGTACTTGCCGTACTGCCAGTTCGATCGCCAGCCGGTCTCCGATCCCCACGGCAGGTAGACGACGCGCTCCTGCTCGCTCGGGTAGTCGCCGTCGTTGTCGACGCTGATCAGGTTGCCGCGCTCGTCGAAGGCGAACTCCTGCAGGTTGCGGATACCCGAGGCGAACACCTCGAAGTTCGAGCCGTCCGGATCGGAGCGCATCACCGCGCCCTGGTTCGGGTAGCCCCACACCTTGCCGTTGCGGTCGGTGACGTGGAGGCCGATGTCGCCGACCTCCCAGTAGAGGCGCCCGTCCGGCCCCATCAGCACGCCGGAGACGCCGTGGCCGCCGAAGGCCGGGTGGATGTTCATGCCCTCGGCGATGGTGTTGCGCTGGTTGAAGCGGCCGTCGCCCTTGGCGTCGCGCAGCCGGTAGATGCCGGGCGGCACCACCACGACCAGATCCTTGCCGTCGGCCAGGACGCCGCCGATCGTGTCCCAGGTCGGATCGTCGTTGAAGCCTTCGTAGACGATCTGCGACGTGTCGGCGATGCCGTCGCCGTCGGTGTCCTGGACGCGGTAGATGCGCTCCTTGAACTCGGCGAGGTCGCGGATGTCCTTGCTGCCGTCGCCGTTGGCGTCGGGAATCCAGGCGTTCTTGGCGCTGTTGGCCGGCGACATCACGTCGGCGTAGAAGCGGCGCAGGTCGGCGACCGTCTTCATCGTGTGCGCGGTCGTCATCCAGTCCTGGTGACCGCGGATGTCGAGCGGCAGGTTGTTGCGCTGCGTGCCGGCGACGTAGACGGTGCCGTCCGGCGTGACCTCGAGCGCCACCGGGTCGGCGACCAGGCCGTCGGGGGCCCACAGTTTCAGCTCGACGCCGGCCGGCATCTCGACCTGGACGGCGGCGCGCGAGGCGGCGGCCAGCTTGGCGGCGTCGGCCTTGTCGAGCGTGACCAGCGCCTGGCGCGGCGGAGCCGGGGCGACCTGGCCGCTCAGGAAGGCGCCGGAGGCCAAGCGTGGCCGCGACGCAGAAGACCGGTGAACAAGGGGCGTTGGCGCATCTGACTGTCTGTCCTTAGTGGGGATCCCCGGCCGGCTTGGCGGGGTCGGCCGGACCGAGCTTGCTGGCGATCCGCGTCGCCTCTTCGATGGCGCGGGCGAGCACCGATCGGATCTTGCCGTCCTCGAGCATCAGCAGGCCGCCGATGGTGCAGCCGGCCGGCGTGGTGACGTCGTCGCGGAGCGCCGCCGGGTGCCGCCCGGACGTCTGCACCATCCGCGCCGCGCCGAGCGTGGTCTGCGCGACCAGCGTCAGCGCCAGATCGCGCGGCAGGCCGACGCGGACGCCGGCGTCGGCCATCGCTTCCATGATCAGGTAGTGATAGGCCGGGCCGCTGCCGGAGAGCGCGGTGATGGCGTTGAAGTGCTTCTCCTCGGTCTCGACGGCGCGGCCGACGCACTCGAAGATCCGGCGCGCCTGCGCGAGGTGGGCCGGCGTGGCGCGCGGCCCGCGGCAGATCGCGGTCATGCCCTCGCCGACGACGCACGGCGTGTTGGGCATCGCCCGGACGATCGGGTTCGCCGTCCCGAGCATCGTCGCGATCTGGCGTCGAGTCGACGCCGGCGGCGATCGACACGACCAGGGCGTCCGGACGGAGTCCGGCGGCGGCCAGCGCCGGCGAGCGCCACCGGCGCCTGCGCCGGCTTCACGCACAGGACGACGACGCCGGCCTGCGGCAGGCGGTGCTGCACGTCGGGCTCGACCGGCACGCCGAGATCGGCGGCGACCTCGCGGCACGTGTCCGCGGATCGCGACGTGCCCCAGACGCGGTCCGGGGCGAGCGCCCGGGCGGCGAGCAGCCCCTTCAGGATCGTGCACCCCATCACGCCCATGCCGACGACACCGAGCGTGTCTCCGTCGGCCAGCAACGGAGCGGGATCGGGACCTGACATCGTTTTTCCCATGCTACGTCAACTCGGTCATTGTTCCAGGCTCGACCATCAGTTGGCGTCGGACGAACCGCAGGCGGGCGACCGCGACGCCGCGCGGGCCGGCCAGCCCGTCGACGATCAGGCCGACCTCGGCCGACGCCCGGCCCAGGGCCGCGGCCGGCGCGGCCGGCAGGCGCCAGGCATAGCTGTGCCAGCCGACGTGGACCGGCTGCGCCGGCAGATCGGCGCCGTCGATGCGGACGGCCGAGCGTCGCCGCACCGTCGCCGGGCGGCCGGAACGCCTCGACGGTCAGCGTCCGCCAGAGCGGCGACGACGCCGGCAGGACGAGCCGGGCCTCGGGCCCCGTGGTCCAGCGATACGCGCCCGCGTCGTCGGTCTCGACCTCGGACCAGCCGGCGCCGACGAGCCGCGCCTGATCGTCGCGCGTCATGGTCAGCACGGCGGATCGCCGGTCCGGCCCGCGCAGGAGCCCGGCGGTGGCCACGCTGCGCAGCCGTCCGGCGTCGGTTCCCGGCGAGACGATGCGCGCGGCGGCCCGCCGTGGGATGCCGCCGAACGTCAGGAACACCGAGACCGGCATGCCCTCGGACGCGCTCGCCTCGAGGCGCGACGTGTAGCTGACGTGGTCGGACAGCGCCACGGCAGCGGCGGGCGGGCGTCTCGGCCCGGCCGGATCCGGCTCGATGCCGGGCGGCGCCTCGAACGCCGTCATCGTCACCGGGCCCCGGCCCGCGTGTTCGAGCACTCGCGGGGCGAGCCGGGCATCGTCGCTGGCGTAGAGCTCGAGCCGGCCGCCGACCGGCACCTGCACGATCACGTTGCCGCTGGCCGTCGAGGGCGTGACGTCGACCCACTGGTTGGCGGGGAGTTCCTGGCCGTCGGCGCTGCTGAGGAGCGGATAGGCCGAGAACGGGCCGACCGGCACCGGGAGGAGATAGCCGTCGGCCTCCTGCAGAACGATGGCGCGCCGCAGCGTGCCGTCCGGCGTCCACGCCGCGAACGCGATGCCGGCCGCCGTGCGCACCAGATCGCGTCCGCCCAGCCGGATGGCCGCTGTGCCCGGTTCCGACACCAGTTCCAGCGTGCTGCGGCCGTTGCCCCAGATGCCGTCACCGGCCGGCAGCAGCAGGCGGGCCTCGTCGGCGCCATCGGCGATGCGGGCCGGCGTCGCGTCGCCGAGCACGGCGACGAGGGTGACACAGCGGCCGGAGGCCGGCACGCCGGCACCCAGTCCGGCGCCGCGCCGGTGCGGCGATCGGCGCGAAGCGCGCCGCATGCTCCGCCGGAATCGCCAGCGCCACCACCGCGCCGCGAGGCAGACGAGCGACGAAGGCCGCGAACGGGCCGTCGGACAGGAGCACCGGCGTCGCCGAGAAGTCGAGGCCGTCGAAGCGCAGCCGGTCGACGGCCGGCGCGAAGGCGACGACCGGCACCTCCGCCGCGAGGAGCGCGCGCAGCCCGGCCGGATCGCGCGGCCCGATGTGGATGTCGCGCGCCCGATCCAGGTCGCGGCCCCGCCGCTGGTACTGCAGCATGCGATCGGCGATGAAGTCGCCGGAGACGATCGCCGAGCCCGGCGGCAGCACCTCGAACAGGCGATTCACCTGGAGCGCGTCCCGCCAATCGTCGCTGCGATCGACCCGGGCGGCATGCTGCCAGGCGAGCCAGAGCGGCAGCGCCAGCGCGGCGAGGCCGAAGGCGCCTGTCGCCAGGCTGGCGGCGGACGCGGGCAGGCGGCGGGCGGCGGCGCGGCAGACCTGTTCGGCGCCCGCCGCGGCGAAGAGCCACAGGCACAGGAGCGCCGGGATCACGAACACCGGCACGTCCGGAACGGCGTAGCCGATCGCGAAGCCGGTCACGATGGCACCGCCGCTGGCCATCAGCAGCGCGTCCCCGGGCCGGCGCCGCAGCAGCCAGCCGGCGCCGATCGCGGCGAAGGCGAGACCGGCCCACGTCAGGTCGCCGACGAACACCCGATCCCACAGCAGCGGCGCCTGCGGCGGACGCCAGCGCGCGCCAGTGATCGCCGAAGAGCCGATCCTGGAACTGCCGTCCGACCACGACGCGCGCCAGCTCGCGGAGCGTCGTGGCGCGGGACTCGACGTAGGCCTGCGGGTCGCGCGAGCGGACGAGGATCAGCGCGTACGGCAGCAGGCCGAGCGCCAGGATCGCCGCGGACGTGGCGACGGTGCGGGCGCGCACGATGAAACGCCGATCGACGATCACTCCCTGGAGCAGCAGCCCCGGCGCGAAGGCGAGGATCGTCGTGTGGTGGCCGAGACCGGCGGCGAGGCAGCCGACGGCGGCGTAGAAATGCGCCGGACGCCGCGAGCGGCTCCAGGCCAGGGCGGCCAGCAGCAGGCCGCCGACCAGGACCGCGTGCAGCGTGTAGACCTCGGCGATGACCGCCTGCGACCAGAGCGTGCGCGCCGGCGGCGAAGCCGAGCGCCGCCGCCGCGCTGAGCACCGGCCGCGATCCGAGCCGGCGCGCGGCCAGGAAGACGAGGCCGGTGGCCGCCGCCCCCATCACCGCCGAAAAGAGGTTGATGCGCCACGCCAGCTCGCCGACCGGCACCTGGGCGATCGGCCAGGTCAGGAGCGTGTAGAGCGGATAGCCGGGATTGTGCGCCACGCCGAGGGCGCGGCCGATGAACTGGAACAGCGGCGAATCGAGGTCCGCCGTGAGCCCGGGGGCCAGCGTGCGGACGTAGGCGACCAGCGCCACCGCGGCGCAGGCGCAGGCGGAGGCGACGTCCCGCCGGTCGAGGGCCCTTCCGTGGACCGCGGGCGCCGGCTCGGTCGTCATCGGCCGGACGATCAGCCCGCGCCGCCCGGGCGCCGGCTGTAGCCTGCAGCGCGCGCTTCTCGGCCGGCGACACCATCCAGCCGTCGTGGTCGACATAGGGGATCGACGGCGTCGGCCGGGCGCCGCGCCGCCGCGGCGCGCATCGGCCGCAGACGCCAGGTGGCGGCGACGCCCGCGAGCAGCAGCGTCGATCCGCCGAGCCCGAACAGGGCGCGTCGCGAGAGGCGTGACGGAGCGGGGCCGGTGGTCATGTCGACGCCTTTCCCGTCAGACGATCGGCGAGCCGCAGCGCCAGGGCGACGATCGTGATCGTCGGGTTGGCGTAGCCGCCGCTCGGGAACACCGACGATCCGGCGACGAAGAGGTTGGCGTAGCCGTGGACGCGGCAGTCGCCGTCGACGACCGACGTCGACGACGTCCTCGCCCATCCGGGTGGTCCCGAGCGTGTGGCCCTGCCCGTCCACCTGCAGGTAGATGCGATCGTTGTTGACCCGGACGCGGCCGCGGCCGAGCCGCAGCAGCGTTTCGCCGAGCGCGCGCAGCGTGTCTTCGACGTTGCGGTAGTCGCCGCCGTCGAGGACGCAGCGGGCGGCCAGCCGTGGCAGCCCGAACGCATCGCGCTCGGCGGTCGGCACGACGCGGTTGTGCTCGACCGGCCGCATCTCGGCGCGGACCGTGATGTCGTAGTGGAAATGGGTCCGGCCGGTGCGCCGCCCCGAGGAAGCGCGCCACGTCGTGGTCCGGCGTCTTGCGCGAACACTGCAAGCCGGCGCCGAGCAGGCCGCGTTCGACGGCCAGCCCGGGCTCCGCGACCAGGACGTGCATCCCGGTGCCGGTCTTCCCGGCCGGCCACAGCCGCTGCAGCTCGGCGTCCGTCACCACCTCGCCGGCGAGGACGAACTGCGGATGCTCCATCAGGTAGCGGCCGACCACGCCGCTCTCGTTGCCGACGCGATGGCGCCGTCGTCGCGCGGCAGCATGAGGATCTGCGCGTTGCCGAAGCCGCCGGCGGCGAGCACGACCGTCTGCGCCGGCGTCAGGTCGAGTCGGCGCCGGCCGCCACCCTGCGGGCGCGCCAGCGTCAGCGCCGTCAGCGCGGTGCGGCCGGCGTTGGCGTCGAGGCCGACCACCGGCGTGATCGAGGAGCACGTCGATGTGCGGCCGACGTCCGCAGCGCCGGCCCGTACTTCTCGGCGAACCGCGTCGGCGGCGCCGTCTCCACCGGCCGGTAGGCGAAGCCGGGGACGAACGGCGCCTGGTAGCCGACGAACGCCGCGTCGTGGTCGAGGATGGTCGCGGCCCGGCGCCAGTACGGCGGCATCGAGGCGTAGGGGATCGGCCAGCGCACGCCGATCGCCGGGTTGTCGAAGTCGAGCGGCGTCGGCGTCGTGCACCAGCCGGTCCAGACCTTGCGACGTGCCGCCCAGACCGCGCACCCAGTGCTGGTTCCAGTAGCCGCCGGAGAAGACGCCGTAGCCGACGCTGTAGTCGCCGGCCGCGGCGTCGGCGCCGCCCGATTCGACGACCAGCACCCGCTGCCGCGCCTGCGGCCAGCGCCATGGCGCACGACAGACCGGCCGGCCCGGCGCCGACGATGACGGTGTCGTAGCGGAGATCGGTTGGCAGCTCGTCGAGAAACATGCCGCAGCGAATGTTACGCCGAGGCGGGCCCGACTGATGCGCTCCAAGCTCAGCCATATTCGATGTCGTTGACGGTTTTGGGTCGGCGAGCCGCCGCGCCCGTCGTCATGGCCCGTCCGTTCGTCCCTCTTGACGAACACATCTTGACGATCAAGAGTAATGGCATGAGCGACGACGCCCCCTCCACCGACGTCATCCAGGGCACCCTGGACATGCTGATCCTGAAGGCGCTGAGCCTCGAGCCGATGCACGGCTTCGGCATCGCGCGCCGCATCGAGCAGACCTCGCGCGGCGTCTTCAAGGTCAACCCCGGCTCGCTGCTGATCGCCTTCCAGCGCCTCGAGCGCGACGGCCTGGTCGACGCCCGCTGGCAGCAGACCGAAAGCGGGCGCCGGGCCAAGATCTACGCCCTGACGCGCGCCGGCCGCAAGCGGCTGGACGACGAGACCGCGCAGTGGGCGCGACGCGCCGCGGCGGTGGCCCGGCTGCTCAAGGCGGAGGCGTAGTGGACCGCCTCCTGATGGCGCTGTGGCGGCACGTGGCCGCGCGGACTGCGCGTCCTGACGCGGCGCGCCGCGGCCGATCGCGACATCGACGACGAGCTGCGCCACTGGCTCGACGAGGCGACCGCGCAGCACGTCGGCGCGCGGCCTCGATCCGGCCGCGGCGCGGCGCGCCGCCCAGGCCGAGCTCGGCCCGCCCACGCTGGTGCGCGAGCGCGTCCGCGACCACGGCTGGGAGCAGTGGGTCGCGTCGTGGCTGCAGGATCTGCGGCTGGCCGGCCGCACGCTGCGGCAGACGCCGCTGTTCACGACCATCGTGGTGCTGGTCGTCGCGCTCGGCACCGGCGCGGTGTCGACGGTGTTCAGCGCGATGAACGCGCTGCTGCTGCGGCCGGTGCCGGGCGTCGGCGACCCGGCCGGCGTGGTCACGCTGCAGCTGGCGCGCCGCAACGGCGAGCATCGTCGAGCAGATCGGCTACGGCAGCTACCAGCACCTGCGCGATCACGCGCGCGCCGTCGCCGGCGTCGGCGCCTGGGGCCGCGCGACCGCTGACGATCTCGACCGGCGGCGCCGGCACCACGGTGCTCGGCAATCTCGTGACGGCCAACTACTTCGATCTGCTCGGCGTGCAGCCGGCGCTGCGGCCGGTTCTTCATCGGCGGACGAGAACCGCACGCTCGGCACGCATCCGGTGCTGGTCGTGTCGCACGCGTTCTGGCGGGTCCAACTCGGCGGCGACGACGCAGGCCGTCGGCCGCACGCTCACCGTCAACGGCCGCCCGTTCACGCTGATCGGCGTCGCGCCGCCGGCGTTCCGCGGGCTCTACACCGGCCTGGCCGTCGACGCCTGGGCGCCGCTGATGATGCAGCCGCAGCTGCGGCCGCGCAGCAGCCTGCACCGGCGGCTCGTGGCTGTGGGCGTTCGCGCGCCTGCGGCCCGGACGTGCCGGCGCCGACGGCGCAGGCCGAGCTGTCGGCGCTGATGGACGCGCAGCGGCCGGCGAGCGGCGGGCCGGACGGTCCCGACGCGCATCGTCGCGATGCGGGTCGTGCCGCTCACCGGACTGCCCGGCGGCGACAACCAGGCGCTGGCCTTCTTCTCGATCCTGCTCGGCGGCCGCGGCGCTGGTCCTGGTGATTGCCGGCGTCAACGTGGCGGCGCTCCTGGCCGGCCGCTACGCCGCGCGCGGCCGCGACCTGGCCGTGCGGGCGGCGCTCGGCGCCGGCCGCCTGCGCCTGCTGCGGCAGCTGCTGACCGAAGTGCTGCTGCTGTTCGCGCTCGGCGCGATCGGCGGCGTCGTCTGTCGCGACGCTGGCGACGGCCGCGCTCGAGCGCCTGCCGCTGCCGGCCAGCATCCCGATCACGCTCGAGATCTCGCCCGACTATCGCGTGCTCGGCCTTCGCCGTCGCGGCCGCGCTCGCGGCCGGCCTGATCTTCGGCCTCGGGCCGGCGCTGCAGGGCGCCCGCCGCGACATCACCGATCGGCTGAAGGCCGAGAGCGCCGGAACCGGCCGGCGCCGCTCGCGCCTCGGCCGCGTGCTGGTCGCCGGCCAGCTCGCGCTGTCGCTGGTGCTGCTGGTGGCCGCCGGCCTGTTCGTCCGGGCCATCGATCGCGGCGCCGGCATCGATCCCGGCTTCGATCGCTCAGGGCGTCGCGACGCTGGCGCTCGAACCGGAGTCCTGGGGCTACGACGCCGGCCGCGGCCACGACGTTCTACGCCACCCTGCGCGAGCGCCTCGCGGCGACGCCCGGTGTCACCGCGGTCGCCTCGGCGACGCGGCTGCCCCTCATGCTGTCCAGCTCGATCGACGCAGTCGGCATCGGCGGTGGCACGCGCGACGTCGCCTACGTCGCCGTCGATGGCCAGTACTTCGACGTGCTGCGCCTTCCGATCCGGCACGGGCGCGCCTTCGCGAACGACGATCGCGACGGCGCGCCAGCGGTCACCGTGGTCAACGAGACGCTGGCGCGGCTGATCGCGCCGGACGGCGACGCCATCGGCCGGACGTTGCGCTTCCGCGATCGCGAGAGGACCGTCGTCGGCATCGCCGGCGACGCTCGACAGTTCTCGCGCGACCAGGCGGTGGCGCCGTTCTTCTACGTGCCGCTGGCGCAGGCGCCGGACACGAAGCGCTTCCTGCTGGTGCGCTCAGCGCGGACCGACATCGCCGCGGCGATCGTGGCGGCGGTGCAGGCGATCGATCCGCGGCTGCCGACCCCGCGCGTCTCGACGCTCGACGACGACAGCCGCATCGTCCTGTTCCCGCAGCGCGCCGCGGCCATCGTCACCGGCGGGCTCGGCGCGACCGGCCTGCTGCTCGCGGCGCTCGGGCTCTACGGCACCGTGTCGGCGTCGGTGGCGCGGCGCACGCGCGAGATCGGCGTCAGGCTGGCGCTCGGCGCCGGACCGCGGCGCGGTGCTGCGGACGGTGGTCGGCGAAGGCGCGCGGCTGGCGCTCGGCGGGATCGCGGTGGGGCTGCGCGCTGGCGGCGCTGGCGATGCCGCTGCTGCGGCCGTGGCTGTTCGGGGTCGATCCGCGCGACCCGGCGACCTACGTCACGCTGTCGCTGGGACTGGTGGCGGTGGCGCTGCTGGCGAGCTACCTGCCGGCGCGGCGGGCGGCGGCGACGGATCCGCTGCGGGCGCTACGGACCGACTGAGACGGGCGCGGGACGAGCGGCGCATCGAGCTGCGCGAAGCGCGGCGGCTCGACCGGACCGCGGCGCTGGCGCCGCTTCGACTCGGCCTTCCAGGCGTGCGACTCGAACTCGAGCGCGACGCCCGGCTGGCCGGCGTGGAGGACCACCGCGGCCTGGCCCGGCTGCCGCTCGTCGCCCCAGGCGGCGATCAGCATGCCCTTGCCGGTGCAGGACGGCTTCGTCCTCACGGCCGTCGCCGCGGACGAACGGCCGCTTGAACAGCTCGACCGGCTCGGTCGGGCCATAGAGACGCGTCAGTGACTCGACGACCGTCGCGTAGGTCCGCGTCGGGCGTGTCGTTCGAGGCGAACCGGACCTGCACCTTCACCAGGCCGTCGGTCGGGCTGAGCATCGCGTGCACGACGGCCGCGGCGCCGAACGGCTCGCCGGCGAGCTCGACGTCGTTGCCGTAGCTGGCGACGACCCGCAGGCCGGAGGCGGCCGCGGCCTCGAGCACCTGCGTCCGGCTGGCCCCCCACGGGATGCCGGCGAAGGTCGGCACGTCGGTCGGCACGTCGGCAGCGCGGGGGGCGGCGGCCGTGAGAATCACGCAGAGGAGCGCGGCGCAGACTGGACGGAGCACGCCTGCGGACTCTGCAAGGAAGCCGCCAGCTGTGCGCCGGCGCGCACGAGGAAAAACCCCAACGAAATCGGGTCGCGGCCGAACGGCCGAGATTGGAAGTCGCCGCCACGGACGACGTCTCTCCACGTCGCCCCCACCTTTTTGCATGGTGCGGGCCGTCAGGGCCGCCGCGCCGGTCGCGCCGTCTTGACGGGTCGAGGCAGCAGGAGGACGAAGCCCACCACCATCGCCGCCAGCGAGGCGAGATGGGCGACCGAGAGTCCGAGCAGCACCCGCTCGTTCACCCGCAGGAACTCGATCGCGAAGCGCAGCGCCCCTGCCGACGCCAGATAGAGGCCGAAGACCTGGCGGTCCGGCATCCCGGCCGCGCGCAGCCGCGTGAACACGACCGCCAGGGCGAAGAGCGGGATCGCCTCGTAGAGCTGCGTCGGGTGCACCGGCACGGTGGTGGGCGGCAGGCCCTCGGGGAAGGCCACCGCCCAGGGCAGCGTGCTCGGAAGTCCGTAGTCGTCGCCGACCAGGAAGCAGCCGATGCGGCCGATCGCATGCCCCACGGCCAGGCCCGGGGTCGCCGCCGCCAGCACCGGCAGGAGGCGCAGGCCCGCCCGCCGCATGAAGACGACGCCGGCGGCCAGGCCGCCGGCGAACCCGCCGAACCAGCTCATGCCGCCGCGCGACGTGAGGAGATGCAGCAGCGGCGCCTCGCCGAGCGTGCTCGAACGTCCACAGCAGCTTGGCGCCGAGCAGGCCGCCGATGACGCCGGCGATGCCGACGTCGACGACGGCGTCCGGCAGCCCGGTCCGCCGCGCCTCGCGGCGCAGCAGCCAGACGCCGACGAGGGCGCCGAGCGCCACCATGACCCCGAAGCTGGTGACCTCGAACGATCCGATGCGGAAGAGAACCGGGTAGATGCGTGCCTCCTGTCGCGGGTCGGCTCAGACGTCGGCGCGCCGCAGCCGCAGCGCATTGCCGATCACCGAGACCGAGCTGAACGTCATCGCCGCGCTGGCGAGCATCGGGCTGAGCAGCCAGCCGAAGACCGGATAGAGCACGCCCGGCGGCGATCGGCACGCCGAGCACGTTGTAGACGAAGGCGAAGAACAGGTTCTGGCGGATGTTGCGCATCGTCGCCCGGCTCAGGCGGCGGGCGCGGACGATGCCCGCGCAGGTCGCCCTGGACCAGCGTGACGCCGGCGCTCTCCATCGCCACGTCGGTGCCGGTGCCCATGGCGATGCCGACGTCGGCCTGCGCCAGCGCCGGGGCGTCGTTGATGCCGTCGCCGGCCATCGCCACGCGACGTGCCCTCGCCTTGCAGGCGCTTCACCACCGCCGCCTTCTGCTCCGGCAGCACCTCGGCGATCGACCTCGTCGATGCCGAGCCTGGCGCGCCACGGCCTCGGCGGTGACGCGGCTGTCGCCGGTCAGCATCACGATGCGCAGGCCCTCGGCGTGCAGCGCGCGAATCGCCTCGACGCGTCGTCGCCTTGATCGGATCGGCCACGCCGATCAGGCCGGCGGCGGCGCCGTCGACGGCCACGAACATCACCGTCTCGCCGTTCGCGCGCAGCGCGTCGGCACGCGCCGCGAGCGCGTCCGGCGGCGACGCCGACCTCGGCCAGCAGCGCCGCGTTGCCGACCGCGACCGTGCCGGCCGTCCACCACGCCGACGACGCCCTTGCCGGTGATCGACTCGGAAGTCGGTCGACCGCAGCGGTCCCGATCCCGCGCGCCTCGGCGCCCGCCGACGATGGCCGACGCGCCAGCGGGTGCTCGCTGACCCGCTCGAGGCTGGCGACGAGTCGCAGCAGCGTCGGCCTCGTCGAGTGCCGCCGTCGGCTCGACGGTCGTCGAGCGTCGGCTGGCCCTCGGTCAGCGTGCCGGTCTTGTCGACGACGAGCGTGTCGACCCGCTCGAGCACCTCCAGCGCTTCGGCGTTGCGCGAGCAGCACGCCGAGCTCGGCGCCGCGGCCGGTCCCGACCATGATCGACATCGGCGTCGCCAGGCCGAGCGCGCACGGGCAGGCGATGATCAGCACCGCCACGGCGTTGACCAGCGCGTGCGCCAGCCGCGGCTCCGGACCAGCCCAGGCCCAGATCGCGAAGGTCGGCGATGGCGACCGCGATCACGATCGGCACGAACCAGCCGGACACCGTATCGGCGAGCCGCTGGATCGGAGCCCGCGAGCGCTGCGCCTCGCCGACCAGGCGGACGATCTGCGCCAGCAGCGTGTCGGCGCCGACGCGCTGCGCTTCCACGACGACGCTGCCGGTGCCGTTGACCGTGCCGCCGGTCACCCGCACGCCGGCCGCCTTCTCGACCGGGATCGGCTCGCCGGTGACCATCGACTCGTCGACGCTCGTCGTGCCCTCGACCACGACGCCGTCGACGGGCACGCGATCGCCGGGCCGCACGCGCAGCCGGTCGCCGACGCGCACGTGCTCGAGCGGAACCTCCGTTTCCGTCCCGGCGGCGTCGACGCGGCGGGCGGTGGGCGGCGCCAGACGCAGGAGCGCCTTGATCGCCGAGCTGGTCTGGCTGCGCGCCCGCAGCTCCAGCACCTGGCCGAGCAGCACGAGCGTCACGATCACCGCCGCCGGCTCGAAGTAGACCGCGACCTGGCCGCCGTGGCCGTGGAACGACGCCGGGAACAACCCCGGCGCCAGGCTGGCCGCCACGCTGAAGGCATAGGCGGCGCCGACGCCCAGGGCGATCAGCGTGAACATGTTGAGGTGCCGGTTCACCACCGACGCCCAGCCGCGGACGAAGAACGGCCAGCCGCCCCACAGCACGACGGGCGTCGCCAGGACGAACTGCGTCCAGGTGATGGCCGCCGGCGCCAGCACGTGCTGCAGCGGCTGCCCGGGCAGCATGTCCGACACCATGAAGCCGAGGAGCGGCACGGTGAGGGCGGCGGCGACGCGGAAGCGCCGCGTCATGTCGTCGAGCTCGGGGTTGCCGTGATCGTCGAGGCTCACCGTCACCGGCTCGAGCGCCATGCCGCACTTCGGGCAGGCGCCCGGTCCGATCTGACGGACCTCCGGATCCATCGGGCACGTGTACTCGCGTGTATCACGGCCGTCTGCGACTGGTGCCGCGGTCGTCGAGGCGCCGTCGCCGGCCGGGGCCAGGAACGACTCGGGATCGGCGCGGAACCGTTCCAGGCAACTGGTCGCGCAGAAGTAGTAGGTCTGCCCGCGGTAGTCGTACTGGCCGGCGGCATCGGCCGGCGAGATCGTCATCCCGCAGACGGGATCGAGGACCTCGGTGTCGTCGTGGACGTGAGTAGTCGACATGGGCGCGGAACAGACAGCGTGGGGAACGGGCCGGCCGCCGGGCCGGCCCCGGGCACGCTATTTCACGTACTGCTTGGGGTTGGCGTCGAACTTCGTCTTGCAGATCTTGGCGCAGAAATAATAGGTCTTGCCTTCGTAGTCACTGGTCGCCGCCGCCTTGGCGGGCTCCACGTCCATGCCGCATACCGGATCCTTCATGCTCGCCTCCTGTCTCCTTCGACGCGGTCGCGCGCCGTTCATTACACCGCGGGCCGCGTCCGTCCGCACGAGCAGTCGAAGCAGCCGTGCTCGGCGCAGCTCCCGCACGACTCGGTCACCCGCCGGCGCAGCGCGGCGCGGGCCCGGAACAGCCGGACGCCGGCGTTGGACGCGGTCAGCCCCGCCGCGTCGGCGAACGCCTTCACCGGCGTGCCCTGGACGTCCACCGCCGACAGCGCCGCCGCGTACTCGGGCTTGAGCGTGGCGGCCAGCCGGCCGACGCAGGCGCAGATCTCCTGCCGCACCTCGGGCGGCGGCTCCGCCGCATCCGCCAGCTCGTGCGCCAGACCCGCCAGTGCCCGCGCTTCGGTCTGCCCGCGCCGGTGGCGATCGATCACCGCGTTGCGCAGCACGCGATAGAACCACGCGACCAGCGCCTCCTCCGGCACATCGTCGAGCCGGCCGGCGGTGCGGACGAAGGCGTCCTGGAGGACATCCTCGGCGACGTCACGGTGGCCGAGGCGGCGTTCGAGGAAGCGCAGGAACGCGCGATGGTTCTCGACCAGCACGTCGGTCCGCGCCCGCCGTTCCACGGCATCCTCCGGCCCGGCCACGATCGGCTCACCCATCCTCGCAGTATAGGCAGACCGCCGGCGGTGCGCTTGTATACTCGCGCTCGTGGATCTGGCTCCGCCGCCGACTCGGCGCGCTCGTCGCCATCGTCACGCTGACGCTGACGCCAGCGGTCCGAGTGGCGTGCCTGGCGCTGTGTGCGGCTCCGCTGGACGCGCCGCAGGCGGCCGGCGCCGCACGGCCCGGCAATCAGCCGCCGACCCCCGCTGTGGCCGCGGTCCATGCGCATCATCACGCCGCCGGCGGCCGGACCGCAGGCGGCAGCGACGACGGCGTCCGCCCGGGCCATTCCGGACATGCGCTGCGACAGCGAGCGTGACCGCCGCTGCGCCGATCGCGAGCGTCTCCTCACGCTGCCCGCGGCACGCACGGCAGCCGCCGACGCGGTCCTCGAGCCGCCCGAGTCCCGGCTCGCCATGATGGACGGCGAGGCCCGCCTGCACGACGCGCGGCCGTTGATCCGCGTCGCCCCGCCCGGTCCCCCTCGGGCGTCCATGCCCCTCCGCATCTGACTCCCCGGGGCGTGGCGTGTAATGCGGCACGGCGTGCCGCGTGATGGCTATGGGGAGAGGATAGATGACATCGAGACGCACGTTCGTGAAGGGCCTCGCGCTGGGCGGCGCCGCCGCCAGCCTGGGCCTGGTCCACCGCATCGCTGATGCTCAGCCGGGCGTCCGCGCGGCCGCCGGCGTGCTCGAGGGCACCGAGTTCGATCTGCGCATCGGCGACACGACGGTCAACCTGACCGGACGCGATCGCGTCGCCCGGACCATCAACGGATCGCTGCCCGGCCCGCTCCTGCGCTGGCGAGAGGGCGACACCGTCACGCTGCGCGTGTCGAACGCCCTCGACGAGGACACGGCCATCCACTGGCATGGCATCCTGCTGCCCGCCAACATGGACGGCGTGCCCGGCCTCAGCTTCGACGGCATCCGTCCCGGCGGCAGCTACATCTATCGCTTTCGCGTCCGCCAGGCCGGCACCTACTGGTACCACTCGCACGGCGGCTTCCAGGAGCAGCAGGGCGTCTACGGGCCGCTGGTGATCGCGCCGCGCGAGCCGGATCCGATCCGCTACGACCGCGAGCACGTCGTGATGCTCACCGACTGGACCGACGAGGATCCGCGGCAGGTCTTCGACCGGCTGAAGAAGCAGAGCGACTACTACAACATCCGGCAGCGGACGCTCGGCGACTTCGTCCGCGACGCGCGCCGCGACGGATTCGGCGCGACGCTGGCGGAACGCCGCGCCTGGGCGGCGAAGCGCATGAACCCGACCGACCTCGCCGACGTCGGCGGCTCGACCTACACCTACCTGATGAACGGCCAGCCGCCGGCCGCGAACTGGACGGGGCTGTTCACGCCCGGCGAGCGCGTCCGCCTGCGGCTGATCAACGGATCCGCGATGTCGTACTTCGACGTGCGGATCCCGGGCGTGAAGCTGACCGTGGTCGCCGCCGATGGACAGCCGGTGCGGCCGGTGACGGTCGACGAGCTGCGCATCGCCGTCGCCGAAACCTACGACGTGATCGTCGAGCCGGCCGGCGCCGACGCGTTCACGATCCTGGCGCAGGCGATGGACCGGACCGGCTTCGCAGCCGGGACGCTGGCGGTCCGCGCCGGCCTGCGCGCCGAGGTGCCGGCGCTCGACGCGCGCCCGGTCCTGACGATGGCCGACATGGGGCACGGCGCCGCGCACGCCGGCCACGCGATGCCGCCGGTGAAGCGCCCGCGGCCGGGCCCCATCCCGTCAGCGAGCTGCGCAACCCGCTGGTCGACGGGCAGGCGATGATGCCGGCGGCGAAGCTCGACGATCCGGGCATCGGCCTGCGCGACAACGGGCGCCGCGTGCTGACCTACGCCGACCTCTCGAGCGCATTCGACGACCCCGACGGCCGCGAGCCGACGCGGACCATCGAGCTGCACCTGACCGGCCACATGGAGCGCTTCGCCTGGTCGTTCGACGGGCGGCCGTTCGCCCACGACTCGCCGCTGCGCCTCACCTACGGCGAGCGGGTCCGGCTGGTGCTCGTCAACGACACGATGATGACGCACCCCATCCACCTGCACGGGATGTGGAGCGACCTCGAAGACGAGCAGGGCCGCTTCAAGGTGCGCAAGCACACGATCGACATGCCGCCCGGATCACGGCGGTCGTATCGCGTGACCGCCGACGCGCTGGGCCGCTGGGCCTACCACTGCCACCTGCTGTTCCACATGGAAGCCGGCATGTTCCGCGAAGTGCGGGTCGAGGAAGGCGGGCGCTCGTGACGCCGCCTGCCGCGCGCGCCATGGTCCGTTGCCTGGTCGTGCTCGGTGCGTGCATGCTGGCGGGGGCAGGGCTGCGCGCGCAGGCACAGCAGACACCCGATCCGCACGCCGGCCACTCTCGCCCCGCGCCCGCTTCGCCGGCCTCGGCCGACGCGCCCGCTGCGGCGCCGGCTGCTGCGCCGCTGCCGCCGTTCGTCCCGCCACTGACCGATGCGGATCGCGCCGCGGCGTTCCCGGACGTCGACGGCCGCATGAGCCACGGCGGCGGCATCCACGCCTACCTGCTGGTCGACGAGCTCGAGTGGCGCGGCGGCCGCGGCGTGTCGGGCGGCCACTGGGACGTCGACGGCTGGATCGGCGGCGATCGCGATCGCCTGTGGTTCCGCGCGGAGGCGCTCGGCGACGGCGACCATCCCGGCGGCGCCTTCCACGAGCTGAACGGGCACGTGCTGTGGGGCCGGCCGCTCTCGCGCTGGTGGACCGGGGTCGCCGGCGTGCGGATCGACGGCCGGCCAGGCGATCCGCAGGCCTGGGCCGCCTTCGGCATCCAGGGCCTCGCGCCGTATCGCATCCAGACCGAGGCCACCGGCTACTTCGGCGGCGACGGCCGGACGCAGGCGCGCATCGACGTCGCGCACGATCTGCGGCTGGCGCGGCGCGTGGTCGCGCAGACGCGGCTCGAGGCCATGCTCGCCGGCAAGTCGGATGACATCCGCAGCATCGGCAAGGGCCTGACCGGCACCGAGCTCGGGATCCGCGTCCGCTACGAGATCCGCCGCGAGCTGGCCCCCTACGTCGGCGTCACCTGGCACCGCAGCTACGGCGCCACGGCCGCACACGAACGCGCGCATGGCCAGCCGATCGCGACCGGGCGCGTCGTCGTCGGCCTGCGCGTGTGGCGTTAGTGTCCGTCACTAGTGGCGACTCGGACGGGCGCGTGGCCAGGGCCTCGAGCCGCCGCTCGATGCGGTCCCCGACGAACTCCTCCATCCTCCGGTTCCGCCACCTGCTGGAAGAACACGACCTGACCGCGGCCATCTTCGACGAGGTTGCGCCGCTGCTTGAGGAGAAGGCAGTCTGCTGATGAAGCAGGGAACGATCGTCGACGCCACGATCCTGGCCGCTCCGAGCTCGACCAAGCAGCCCGCAAGACGCGCGATCCCGAGATGCGCTCGACGAAGAAAGGCGACCAGTGGCACTTCGGGATGAAGGTCCACGTGGGCACGGACACCCGCAGGGCATCGTGCACAGTCTGACCACCACGGACGCTGCCCGTCCGATTTCGCTCAGCTCTCGGAGCTCGATTCACGGAGAAGAGGACGAGCTGTACGGCGACCAAGCGTACTGGAGTGAGGTCCACCGCGTGTCGCCGAGGCCGAGGTGCCGTACCGGGTGAATCGCCGCGGCACGCGACCAACGCCCGCTCACGTCGTCGCAGCGACGGATCAACCGGCACCGCTCGAAGCGCGGGCGCCAGGCGAGCACCCGTTCCACGTGGTGAAGCGGCTGTGGGGCTTCACGATGGTCCGCTATCGCGGTCTCGCCAAAAACACCGTGCGCCCCTTCGGGGCGTTCGCGCTGGCCAATCTGTACCGGCTCCGCCGGCGACTCGCGCCGGTAGTGGCGCCGCATGAGCGCCCCACGGGCACGCCGCCCGCGCGCCCGCGTCGCGGGCCCCGCATCACGGTCGTCCCGAGGCCTCACGCGGCCTCAGGACCGTTGCCGTCACTCCGCACCGTGACCTGTGCAGCGCCACCCTAGTCTGCCCGCCGCGTCATTCGGGTGGTGATTCCCGGCGGGCACCGCCTGGCGGCGTTGCTCGTCGCTGACAAATCCCCGATTTGCGCGCTCCTCGCGCCTGGCCAGCCGGGCGCCGCGCCCGAGATCCACTACCGGAATGACTGATACGGGCCACTAGGCCGGCTCGGACGGCCTCGTCCGCAGGGCGTCGAGCCGACGCTCGATGGCGGCCAGGGACGCCTGGTGCTGCTCCACCGCGCGGCACAACCGCCGCCACGCCTCGTCGCGCAGGAGGTCCAGCTTCCGATGGAGCGACAGGATCGCGGATCCACAATGCAGCGTGCACCCGCTCGACCTGCTGCTGACGCTCGCCTGCGGTTTCGTCGCGGCGCTGATCGGCGGCTCCCTGACCAGGCGACTGAAGCTGACGCCGATCGTCGGATACGTCCTGGCCGGGCTCGTCGTCGGCCGCTACGTGCCGGGGCTCCCCGTCGACCGTCTCCTGGCGGAGCAGCTCGCCGCGGTCGGCGCGATCCTCCTCATGTTCGACATCGGGCTGCGGATGCGCATCGAGGATCTGCTGGCGGCGCACCGGGTCGCCGTCCCCGGCGTCATCGTGCAGAGCCTCCTGGCGGCGGCCTTCTGCGCCGTCGTCGCCGACCGTAGCGGCTGGGGCCTCGGCGCCGGCGTCGTCTACGGCCTCGCCTTGTCGGTCGCGAGCAGGCCCGTCCTCGTCCGCGTGCTGGCCGACCGTCGGCAACTGGACACCCCGACCGGACACCTCGCACTCGGCTGGCTCGCCGTCGAGCATCTGTTCACCGTGCTGGTCCTGGTCCTGCTGCCGATGATCGTTGCTGCCAGCACCGACACGCGCGCGACCGACGCGTTCGGCAGCTGGACGGCACTGGGCGCCTTCCTCGCCGGGCTCGTCGTCGGCCGACTGCCGCGCAGCGTCCGGGCGGCGACGGATGCGCTCCGGATGCGCGACGCCTTCGCGGTGCTGTTCTTCCTCTCGGTCGGCATGCTGCTCGATCCCGGCACGCTGCTCGACGACCCGTCGATGCTGGCGGCGACGCTCGCGGTGGTGCTGATCGGCAAGCCGTTGACGGTGCTGGCGATGCTCGTTCTCTTCCGCTATCCGCGCACGGCCGGGCTCCCGGTCGCCGTCGCCCTGGCGCCGATCGGCGAGCTCTCGGTGATCGTCGCCACCGTCGCCACCGACCTCGGCGTGCTGACGGCCGACGCGACCAACACGCTCGTCGCCGCCGTGGTCTTCTCGATCGCGCTCAACCCGCTGCTCTTCCGCAGCGTCGGCTGGGTCGAGCGACGAGCGGCGCCGGACACGACGCGGGGCCGGAGTGCGGCCACGGAGGGTCGGCGGTGATCGATCAGCGCTGCGCGGCGAGCGGGATCGGCGCCGCCGCGCGCGCATCGAGCGCGACGCCGAGGATGCCCGCCAGCGTCGGCGCGATCTGGGTCAGCGTGACCACGCCGAGGCTGCCGCGCCGGCGGACCGCCGGTCCGGCCAGGATCAGCGACGCGTGCGGCGCCTGGCGATCCGGCGAGAAGCCGTGGCCGCCCTTCGACATCGTCGGCTTGCGCAGCGTGTCGTGCGCGTTGGCGGTGTAGAAGCCGTCGGCCATGTCGATCCCGAACTGGGCATCGGGATGGCCGCCGGCCTTGGCCAGGTCGACGTCGGTCCACACGGCGCGGATGCCGTTGGCCGGATCTTTCTTCAGCGTCTCGAGCAGCACGGCCACCCGCGGGCGATCGGCGGCATCCTTCACGTAGAGGCAGGCCGAGCCGCCGGCCGAGTGGCTCCAGGCGCGCCAGCCGGTGACGGCGCCCGTCGCGCTGACCTCGATCAGGCCGGCCTCTTTCAGCGCGGCGTTCGGCTGCAGCTGGGTGCGCAGCGGCAGGAAGCCGTGATCGCTGACGATGGCGACGGTCGTCTGGTCTCCGCCCGGCGCCTTGCGCGCGGCATCCACCAACTCGCCGACGTAGCCATCGAGCCGGGCCAGCGCTTCGAGCTCGTCGGGCGAGCCCGGTCCGTAGGTGTGCTGAGCGGCGTCGAGCTCGATCCTACTCCGACGGCGTGGCGTACGCTACGACGGGCGGCCGCAGGCCGCCCGTCCTCCCAGGATCCGACGACGAGACTAGTTCGAGCCGGTGCCGCAGGTCGGCGACACCATCTTCAGCGCCGTCACCGTGAGCGTCGGCAGCTTCATGTCGCTGGCGCTGACGCGGCCCGTCGCCTGCGTGTCACGCGCGTCGCGATCGGCGGCCGGCTTGTCGCCCATCGTCTTGCCGGCGCTGGCGATGTCGCGGCCGCTGTCCGAAACGGTGCCGGTCAGCTCGACCTTGTGGTTCAGGTGCTGGCTGAACGAGACGCTCGAATCGGACGTCGCGAGCAGGAACGACGAGGCGCCCGAGCGTGACGCCGCGCCGGTCCGCTCGACGTTCGACAGGACGTACTGGCCGAAGCGCCCGGCGCGCTCGGCGCGGCAGCGACCGGGGCGGCGGCGCTGCCGGCACCGGTTCCGCTGCCGGTGGCCGGAGCCATCGTGCGGCTGTCCCAGGTCTTCAGGCAGCCCGTCACGGTCGTCGCCGTGCGAGCCATATCGCCGGCCGGAGAGTCCGGCCGCGTGGCCGGCGGCTGGCTGGTCGGCGGCTGGCTGGTCGGGCTCGGCGCCGGGTCGGGCGGCCGCTGCGCCGGCTGGCTCGGGGGCGTCTGCTGGGTCGGCGGCGTGATCGGCTGCGGCGCTTGCTGCTGGGCGGCCAGACCGGCCCCCGAGATGGCGACGACGCTACAAGCGACGAGGATGCGTGACTTCATGACTCGAACCTCCATGGACACCGCCGGCCACGTCCAGTGGTGCGGCGGCGTGCGCGCGTGAATGAATGGCGGATCGCAAGGCCGGCGCGCGCGGCCCGGCCCGATCCACGAGAAAGCGACGCGACGGAAGACAACGGCGCTACGAGCCCGGGCGGGGCCGCATGGTGCGGACCGCCGTGAGGTGCTCGCGGAGCGTCGGCAGCTGGCGGGCCGCCCACTCCTTGATTTCGGGGTCGCGTCCATCGCGCGACTCGGCGTCGAACAGCGCGACCGCCGCTTCGCCGTTGGCGAGCAGCGACGCGAGGAAGGCGGCGTCGAAGGCGGCGGGCGACTGGGCCCGCAGCGTGGCAACGGGCGTGGCCGCCACAGGAGCCGTCTCCGGACGGGGCGGCCTGGCAATCTGCCGGCCGCCGGCCATCGCCTGGAGATCCCGCGCGATGACGGTGCGCGCTGCCACCACCCGTCGGGCCAGCGCCTTCACCGCCCTCGACGTCGCGCGCGTCGTGGCCAGCGTTGCCAGTTCGGCGTCGACCGACATGACGTCGGCGGCCTTGGCGACAAAGGCGGCGTCGGACGTGCGAGCCGGATCGGCGGTCGTCTGCGCCGACGCGACGGCGAGCCCGCTGACGCAGTCAGCGTCGTCGCCACGAGCACCAACGCCGACGTGCGCGTCATGCTCCGCTCCGTGTTCGCAAGGATGCCCGCGCCGATGGCGCGGCCGGCACTAGACCGGATTGCGGCCCTGGATCAGGCGAATCAGGAAGACTGCCACGGCCAGGAGGAGCAGCAGGTGAAGGAAGCCCACCATGGTGTACAAGCTCACCATCCCCGCCAGCCACATCAGCACGAGCAGCACCAGAATCAGGTTCAACATGATCTCTCCCTCTCAACCGGCCGATCGACGCTGGTCGGCACGTGCACGTCTCTTGAGCACGCTTCGTACCAGGCCGAAGGCCCGGAAGTGCGGAAGAGGTCTGCCCCAAAGGGGCAGTTCATGCTCAGGTGAGGCGGGCCGGAGGGGCCGCGAGATGGCGGCGGATGGCGTCGACCAGCTCGGCTGGGTCGCATGGCTTGATCAGGATGAGGTCGAAACCGGAGCGCCGGGCCTCCTCGAGCTTGGCCGGCAGGGAGTGGCCGGTCGAGGCAATCAGGGGGATGTGTCGCGTTTCGGCGCGGTCCCGCAGGGCGCTCGCCACCTGGCAGCCGCTGAGCCCCGGCAGTTCCAGGTCCATGACGATCAGATCGGGCACGTGCTCGCAGGCGGTGCGCAGCGCTTCGGTGCCGTCTTCGGCACGGAGCACGTCGAAACCGGAGGCGCGGAGGTAGAGATCCCAGACGTCCAAGGCGTCCGGGTAGTCGTCGACGATCAGAATGGTGGCAGCGGCGGGCATTGTGATACTAGACAGTCTGGCACGTTTGCCGCGCGCCACGCACGCGCTTACCGTGGCGTGTCCGCCCTTCCCTCGATGACCGACGCGGAACGAGTGCTCGCGGTGCTGATTCACGACGTACAGGACGCCCCTGGGCGTCGCGCACGGCTATCTGCGTCTGGTCCGCGGCGACAAGCTGCCGACGCCGGCCGATCGAGACCGGGCGCTGGCCAGCACCCAGGAGGCGCTGGCCCGCATCTCCCGCCTGTGCCAGGACGCCGGGCTGTTTCTCGAGGATCCGCCGGGCCCGGCCGCCGGGCGGGCGCCAGCCGCCGAGCTGGCCCGACGGGTCGCCGCCATCCTCACCGGGCGTGGCCTGCCCATCGTCGAGCCGCCGCCGACGGCCGGAACGGTCGCGGTCGGGACCAGCATCGACCGGGCGGCGGAGGCCATCGCCACCCTGCTCGCCGTCCGGGCCACGCCCCTCGGCGCCTCGGTCACAATCGGGGCGACGCGCGATACGCTGCGGTTCGCCGCCGGCCCACCGGCCAGGGTCGAGGCGGACACCTCGACTGGAGGGGCCGAAGAGGCGTACGCAATCCGTGGAAGTCGTCTCAGGGACTCGGCGTCATCGTGGCCCACCGGCTGGTCACGGCGCTGGGGGGACGGGTTACGACGGCCGGGCCTGGCCTAGCTCTTGCGTTGGCCATGCCCATGGAGACAGGAAACGAATGACCGCACGCCTGGCGATCGTCGACGACGACGCCGCCTTCACCGGCTATCTGCAGACGCTTCTATCGGCCCAGGGCTACGCGATCGAGGTGTTCAACAGCGGCACGTCACTGCTCGAGGGGCTGCGGGGCGGGTCCGCGCCGAATGTCATCCTGCTGGACGTGCTGATGCCCGATCTGGATGGGATCGAGACACTCCGGGCGATCCGTCAGGCGCAGGCCAGCTGCCCAGGTGATCATGCTGTCGGGCCGGCAGGCGCCGCAGACGATCGTGGAAGCCGTGCGACTCGGCGCCGCCGACTACGTACTGAAGCCAGGGGACCCCGACGGTGTCGCCGAGGCCGCGCTCGAAGCCGCCATCCGCAACGCCCTGGAGCGGGAATCGCTGAGCGCCGAGGTGGCGCGCCTCAGTGCCCAGGTGACCGAGGATCCGCAGGGCACCCAGCTCGCGTGGAGCTCGGGCGCGGCGATGCAGCCGGTCCTGGCGATGGTCGAGCGGGTGGCCGACTCGGACGTCAGCGTGCTGATCCGTGGCGAGAGCGGCGTCGGCAAGGAAGTCATCGCGCGGGAGCTGCATCGGCGCTCGCCGCGTCGGACCAAGCCGTTCGTCAAGGTCAACTGCGCGGCGCTGCCGGCCGACTGCTCGAGAGCGAGCTGTTCGGCCACGAACGCGGCGCCTTCACCGGCGCGCTGCGCGACCGCGCATCGGCAAGTTCGAGTTCGCCGCAGGGCGGCACGATCTTGCTGGACGAGATCGGCGAGATGCCGCCGCGCTCCAGGCCAAGCTGCTGCGCGTGCTGCAGGATCGCGAGTTGACGCGGTTGGGCAGCAACCGACACCATCGAAGTCGACGTGCGCGTCATCGCCGCCACCAACCGCGACCTCGACGCGACGATGCGGAGCGGCACGCTTCCGCGAGGATCTCTACTATCGCCTGCAGGTCATCGAACTGCGGATCCCGCCGCTGCGCGAGCGGCGCGAGGAGATCCAGGCGCTGGTGGAGTTCTTCCTGTCGAAGTATGCGGCGCGTCTACCGGCGCCCCAGCGTGCGGCCCACCCGCGGTCTGCTCGAGGCGCTGATCGCCTACCCCTGGCCGGGCAACATCCGCGAGCTCGAGAACATGATGAAGCGCTACGTCGTGCTGCAGGAGGAGTCGCTGCTGCTCGGCGAGCTCGTCCGTCTGCAGCAGGTGGCGCAGGCGGCTCCGCCGCCGACCGTCGTCGCGGCTCCGGTCCCCGCGGCCCAGCCCGCCGCCATGGCCGCCGGTGCGGTCGCGGTCGCGCCGCCTCCGCCGGTCGCCTACGCCCCTCCGCCGGTGCTCATCGCGCCGGCGCCGCCGGCCGTGGATCCCGACGATCAGGTGATCGACGACAAGACGCTCGAGGCCGACGGCGTCGACCTGCAGCTGCTGGCGCGCAACGCGGCGATGAAGGCCGAGCGCGAGGCCATCGACGCGGCGCTGGCCAAGTTCCGCTGGAACCGGCGCAAGGCCGCCGCCTACCTGAAGGTCAGCTACAAGACGCTCCTCAACAAGATGAAGGAGTGCGGGATCTCCGAGCCGGCTGGCGCGTCGTAGCGCCGCTGGACTCGCCGCTGGAACGAGTCCTGCACCCTCGTCGGGAATCCGGGCGCGCGCGGCGCGCCCCTTCCCCGACATATCCAGGAGTCGTTCCATGGCAGAGATCATCAACCTCCGCGACGCGTTTCTCGACGAGCTCCGTGACATCTACCACGCCGAGAAGCAGCTGCTGAAGGCGTTGCCCAAGCTGGCCAAGGCCGCGTCGGACAACGAGCTTCGCGGCGCCCTCGACACCCATCTCGCCGAAACCGAGAACCAGATCAGCCGTCTCGAACAGGTGTTCGAGCTGGTCGGCGTCAAGGCCGAAACGAAGACCTGCGCCGGCATGGCCGGCATCATCGAGGAAGGCTCGGACGTGCTCGACCAGGAGAGCAGCCCGACACTCGACGCGCTGATCATCGCCTCGGCGCAACGGGCCGAGCACTACGAGATCGCCGCCTACGGGACGGTCGCCGCCTGGGCCGAAGGGCTCGGCTATACCGACGCGGCGGAACTGTTGCGCGAGACGTTGGACGAAGAGAAGACCGCGGACGAAACGCTCACCGGACTGGCCGAAGCGGGCATCAACGCCGCGGCGGGCAGTGCCGCCCCGGTGCCCGGTCGCGCGAGGGCCGCAGGGCGAGCTGAGCTCGCGCGGATGCGAGGGCGGACCGGCATGAGCCGGCCCGTCCTCGCGATGGCACGCGGTCAGGCGCGCATGTAGCCGAAACGCCCGTGCACGAGGACCCCCTCGGCGACGAGCTGCTCGAGGGCGACCCGGCAGCTGTCCCGGTCCGTGTTCCAGAACCGGGACGCCTGGGCCAGGGTCAAGCGTAAGCACGGCATTTCCGCGTATCCGAACGAATGCGCTGCGACAGGTTCGCAGCCGCCGTCGGCGACGACAAACCGCCTCCCAACGCGTGAATGGCCATAGGCATCGACACAGTCCTCCCGCCGTGCCCTGGTGCAAGAGCGCTAGCCAGGTGCGCCGTGCTGCTCGACGTGGAGGGGCAGCGCACTCGACGTATTGGCCGGGTCGCGCGATGCCGTACCTCGGTCGCGCCGTGCGCACGTTGAGGACCGCGGCCGCTCGGCCGTTGCGTCCGGACCACGGCACGACTTCTGCTCCGCTGCTGCCGGCGCGTCGATCGCCGGCTTGGCTCGTGCGTCGCGTCGCGTGGTTCGTGTCAGTGGAGGATGCATGTTCGGATACGCACGCTGGACGGTTCCAGCCGCTTTGCTGCTCGTCACGACCGCTGCCCCGGCGCGAGCCGACTGGCTCATCACGCCGTACCTGGGTTCCGCCTTCGGAGGCGCGACCAGCTCGCAGCACGTCACCTATGGCGCCTCGGCCGCGTGGATGTCACACGGTATCGTCGGCGTCGAATTCGACGGCAGCATCGCTCCGGATCTGCTCGACGAGGACGACGGCGTGATCCTCGGTATCGCCGACAGCAACGTGACGACGCTCATGGGCAGCCTGGTGATCGGCGCGCCGCTCGGTGAGCCCGGCATCCGGCCGTACGTCGTCGCCGGCGCCGGTCTGATCCGCTCGCGCGTCGCCGACGCCGAGGACGTCTTCGAACTCGACGACGACAGCTTCGGCATCAACGTCGGCGGTGGCGTGCATGCGCTGGTGCGCAGCAACCTCGGGCTTCGCGCCGACGTGCGCTATTTCCGCGGCGTGCGCGACACCGACAGCGGCGATGACGTAGACCTCGAACTCGGCAGCTTCGACTTCTGGCGGGCGTCGGTCGGTGCGACGTTCCGCTTCTGAACTTCCAAGGAGGATCCGTATGAGACCACACCTGTATCAGTTTGCCTTCGTCGGGGCGCTCGGCCTGGTCGCCGCCTGTTCGCCCGAACAACGTCCCGAAGCGGCCGACCAGCCGCCGGTCGCCGAAGCGCCGCAAGCCGGACGTCGGCGATCGGGCCGGCGCCGCGACCGAGACCGCCGACGTGAAGCTGGCCATCTCGATGGACAAGACCGTCGACGCCAGCGACATCAACGTCGACACCAATGCGGCGACGAAGGTCGTCACGCTCAAGGGCACGGTGGCGAGCGCGGAACAGCGGGCGCGGGCCGAGGCCATCGCCGTCCGTGAGGCCACCGGCTTCCGCGTCGTGAACGATCTCGTCGTCAAGCGCAAGACCGACTAGTTCGGTTCCGCCCGGCGCAGGCCGGGCCGCCGCGCCCCTGGTGACATCGACCAGGCTTCGCGGCGACCGGCCTGCGCCCTCTGCGGTATGCTCGCCGTCGACTCACGGTCGATTCCGGCGTGGCTCCCCTATCTGACGCTCTTCGGCGCGGTGATGGCGTTCGCCTGGTACGGCGGACTGCGACCGGGCCTGCTGTCCACCTTCTCAGCGTCGGCTCGTCTTGCGTCCGGCGCATCGAGTCAGTGCCGGCGCTGATCAGCCAGGCAATGGCGGCGAAAATCAGCAACCCGACGACGGAGCCGGTGCACTGCAGTCGCTCGGCGACGGCGCGAGCGTCGCGAGCGGGGCTCGGCGGTGAATGAGTCGGGACAGGAGCGCGACCGCCTGGCGACGCGGGACGCCGGCTTCGACGCGCACGTCGTAAGCCGGCCGATCCCCTGGCACTGACGCGACCTGATTGCCCGGGCGGGTGACGCTACGTCGCCCGCTTGTTGCCGGCGATGAGCAGGACCACGCCGGCCGCCAGCGCCAGTCCGCCCGCGATCGGCGGCAGCGGAATGCGCTCGCGCTTCTCGGCCGTGGCTTCGATCGGGCCGATGTCGATGACCTTTTCGCGACGGGTGTAGTTGATACCGCCGACGGCGAGGCCAATCACGCCTACGATGATGAGCAGGATGCCGACTGCCGTTTTCATGTCGCTCTCTCCACAGATGAGGCACTGCGGCTACTGACGGGCTGCGCCGGGATGGCGACTAACGGCTCTGATGGCTGGCCCGAAATCCGCATCGCACTCGACAATGCAAGAAGGTCGCCCACCTCGTCCCGCGCCGCCGCCTGACCCGCCGCACCTGGCTGGCCGTCGCGGTGCTCGTCGCCGTGCTGCTGGCGGTCCTGGCTTCGCTGTTCACCCGCCTGACGCCCCACGTCCGCGACCTGGCGGTGCAGGCGCTGAACGAGCGCTTCGACAGCGACACCGAGATCGCCACGCTGCAGGTCTCGATCTTCCCGCGCCCGGAAGTGAGCGGCACCGGCCTCGTCGTCCGCTACAAGGGTCGACGCGACGTCGCGCCGCTGATCAGCGTCAAGTCGTTCTCGGCCAGCGCCTCCATCCAGGGGCTCATCTTCGAGCGGCTGCACCTCACCTCGGTCGAACTGGAAGGCCTCGAGATCCGCGTGCCGCCGGGCGGCCTGAAGAAGGGCGCCGACCTCGACGTGTCGAAGCGGAAGGGCGACCGGCCATCGGCCGACACGGACGCCTCGGGCACGGCGCCTCCGCCGTGCCGGCTCCCACCCCGACGGCGGCGCCGGCGGACCAGGCGCCGCGCGAGTTCACGTCGACCAAGTCGCCGATCGTCATCGACACCATCCACTCGCGCGCGTCGCGGCTGCAGATCGACACCGACGATCCGGGCAAGCTGCCGCGGGTATTCGACATCCACGACCTGGTGATGACCGACTTCGGCTTCGATCGCGCCGCCACCTTCGATGCCCGGCTGTCCAACCCGAAGCCGAAAGGCGAGATCCACGCCAAGGGCACCTTCGGCCCGTGGAACACCGCCGACCCGCGGATGACGCCGCTCGGCGCCGACTACTCCTTCGACCACGCCGACCTCGGCACCATCAAGGGCATCGGCGGCATCCTGTCCTCGAAGGGCCGCTTCCACGGCGTGCTGGAGCGCATCCGCGTCGAGGGCACCACCGACACGCCCGACTTCCAGGTCGACGTCGCCGGCCAGCCGGTCCGGCTGCAGACGCGGTTCGCCGCCGTGGTCGACGGCACCAACGGCAACACGTGGCTCGACCCGGTCGAAGCGACGGTGCTCTCGTCGTCGCGCATCGTGGCCCGTGGCGAGGTCGTCCGCAGCGAGGACGTCAAGGGCCGCAAGGTCTACCTGCAGGTGACCATCGACGACGCCAAGATCGAGGACATCCTCCGCCTCGCGATCAAGTCGAAGAAGATGCCGCTGACCGGCCAGATGAAGATGCAGACGACCTTCCTGCTGCCCGCCGGCGAGAAGGACGTGCCGGAGCGGCTGCAGCTGGATGGCGCGTTCTCGATCCAGCAGGCCCGCTTCACCAGCTTCAACGTGCAGAAGCGCATCAACGAGTTGAGCCGGCGCGGCCGCGGCGACAAGGCTGCGGCCGCGAACGCCGCGACCGGCGCGAGCGTCGTCTCCAATCTGAGCGGTCGCTTCGTGATGAAGGACGGCCGGATACGTCTCAGCAACCTCACCTTCTCGGTGCCTGGATCGGCGGTCCAGCTCGCCGGGTCGTTCGACCTCGGATCGGAGCAGCTCGATTTCAGCGGGCACCTGCTGCTGGACGCGTCACTGTCCGAGATGGTGAGCGGCTACAAGTCCGTGCTGGTGCGGCTCGCCCAGCCGTTCTTCCGCCGCAAGGGCGGCGGCACGAAGATTCCGATCCGCGTGTCCGGGACACCGGACAAACCCTCGTTCGGCGTCGACCTGAAGCGCGCGCTCACGCCGGGAAACTGACGCGTCCGAGCCGGAACTGGCCGCGGCCTTGCAACGGTCCCTGCCCGGAGGAACCACTCATGAATGACGACGTTTTCAAGGGCAAATGGCTGCAACTCAAGGGACAGATCAAGGAGAAGTGGGGTCAGCTGACCGACGACGACCTGGACCAGGCCGCCGGGCAGCGGGACCAGCTCGTTGGTCGCATCCAGGAGCGCTATGGTCTGGCCAAGGACGAGGTCAACCAGCAGCTCGACGCGCTGATCGCCACCGAGCCGCGCCGCGCCGGCGCTGGTTCGTAGGCCTCTCGCGTTCGTGTCGGGCGGTCCACCGGCCGCCCGACGGCAGCGCCCGGCGCTGCGACATCTGCTGGACGGTCGATCCGGCGGGCTACCCATCGCCCACACACACGCCGGGTCGGCCGTTCCGGCAGTGACGTATGCCTCCGCTCCCAGTCCGCATCGTCGTCGCCGGTGGCGGCCTCGCCGGCCTGACCGCCGCGCGCGAGCTGCTGCGGGCGGCCTGCGCGTCCACGTCTCGAGGCCCGCGAGCGCCTCGGCGGACGCGTCCTCACCCTTCGCGACGCCGACGGCATCCACGTCGAAGCCGGCGGCGAGTTCATCGATCGGCAGCACGAGGCCATCCGCGCGCTGGCGGCTCGCTCTGCGTCTGCCGCTGACGCGCGTCCTTCGCGGCCGGTTTCGGGCTGGCCCTCGACGACGGACGCCGCACGACCCTCCATCCCGACCGCCGACCGGCCGTGGCGAGCCCTCGAGCGTCGCCTGCGCTCGTTCGTCGACGCGTATCGCGACGCCGGCGCCACGTGCCGACACCGCGGTCGCGGCGGCGATCGGCGCGGCGCAGCGTCGACGCTGCTCGTGCCGCGCGGCACCAGGCCGGCGTATGTCCGCGCCTTGGTCGAATCGCTGCGTGGCTTCTACGTCGCCGAGCCCGACGCGCTGTCGGCCCTGGTGCTGATCGAGCAGCTCGCTCGGCGGCGAGCCACCTGGCCGCACGACATCGTTCGCGCATCATCGGCGGCAACGATCGGCTGATCGACGCGCTCGCCGCGGCGCCGTGCGCCGGCGCGGCCGCATCGACCTGCGCTCCGCGGTGCGCGACGATCGCAGCAGGACACGCCGGCGGCGTGCGCGTCGCCGTCGGCGGTCGCCGGGCGGCAGGGTGCACCAGGATCGCACGCGGAGTACGCCATCGTCGCGCTTCCGCCGCCGCTCGTCCGTGGCGTGCGCCTTCGATCCGCCGCTGCCCGGCGCGCCAGCGGGCGGCGCTCGGCGGCGCTGGCGATGGGCGCCGCGACCAAGGTGTCGCTGCGCTTCGATCGCCCGTGGTGGCGGCGTCCGCGGCCGGCCGCGCGCGTTCGGATCGAACCTGCCGTGCGGCGCCGTCTGGGAAGGCGGCCGAGGAGCAGCGCGCGGCGGTGCTGACCCTGCTCGGCCGGCGCCGTCCGCGAGCCGGCTCGCTCGCCGAGGCGTCCGCGCGATCCGCGGCGACGTCACCGGCCTCCTGCGACGGCTGCGGCACGCCGACTTCCGCCGGGCGGCTCGTGGGCCACGCCGTGGCGTGGGAGCACGAGCCGTGGTCGCGGGGCGGCTTACGCGGTGTTCGGGCCCGGCTTCGAGCCGCGCGAGCGCCGCCTGCTCGTCCGCGGCGCACGGTCGCGTGCTCTTCGCCGGCGAGCACACCGAGCGAGCGGTGGCAGGGGTTCATGAACGGCGCCGTCGAGAGCGGCCAGGCCGCGGCGCGCGACGTCGATCGCCCTGGCTCGCCTCGATCTGAACCCCGGCGGGCCTTTGCGTCGCCTCGGGGCGTCCCGGCTCGCGGAGCGCTCAGCTCCGGAGCTCGCCTCGGCTGCGTCGGCGTCGGGGCGTCTGCTCTGGAGCGTCAGCTCTTGGCGTCGAGCGCGCAGTCGCCCGGTACCTGGCGGATCGTCGCGACGTTCAGCTCGACCAGGTTGTCCTGCGGCGCGGCGTCCGACGGAACCGACGGCTGCTCGAGATTGCCGAAGCTGCCTTCGATGCGGACGCGTCGCCCGACGTGGATCTTCATCTGCTCGTCGGTGAGCCCGCTGATCTTGAACATCGAGCCGCGCCCGGTGCGCCGGCGCCGGCGTCGCGACGAGCGGTCCCTTGCCCTTCACCACCTTGGCGGCGACCAGCACGAAGTGCTCGTCGAGGCCCGTCTTCTCGCGCAGGTCCGCCTTGCGGCCGACCTCCGCGCCGGTCGCGACGCAGCCATCGACCGACACCTTCGCCGGGACCGCGGGTGTGGCCAGGCGATCATCGGGCGTGTTGGACGACGGCTTCGGCGGCGCGGTCGTCGGCTGCTGGGCGGCGGCGGCCCCGCTGGCCAGTGCGGCCACCAGAAGAAGAAGCGTGAACGGACATGACGATACCTCCGCCTCGACGACTGCAAGGCGGGTGCCGGTACGGCTGGGTCAGAACAGCTTCATGGCCTTGCTGCTCATGGTCGAGCAGCCACTTCTTGCGCCAGAGCTTGCCGCCGTAGCCGACCAGCGTCCCGTCCGCGCCGATGACGCGGTGACAGGGCACCAGGATCGCCACCTGGTTGGCGCCGTTGGCCCGGGCGACGGCGCGGACCGCCGACGGGCGGCCGATGCGACCGGCGATCTGGCCGTAGCTGCGTGTCTCGCCGCAGGGGATCGCGACCAGCGCGTCCCACACCTGCGACGGTGAACGGCGAACCGCGCTGGACGATGCGCACGCCGAACGTCGTGCGCAGGCCGGCGAAGTACTCGCCCAGCTCGCGCGCGAGGGCGTCGCTGGCCGGCGTCGATCCTTCGACGACGGCGCCGAACCGCTGCTCGATTCGACGCATCTCGGTCGGCAGCGCCGTCCGGTCGTGGAACTCGAACAGGTGCAGCGCCGCGTCGTCGGTGACCGCCACCATGTCGCCGAGCGGCGTCTCGAGCCGGGTCAGGACCAGCGGCGGGGCCTCGATGAGCGTAGCCCATGACGCCCAGTCTAGCGCCCCGCCGACATCCGGTCCTTCCCGGTTCTTGCTCGGTCCCGACGTCCGGACGGAGCCTACCCGCGGCTGGCGGTCCGGGTCTTCGCCGTGCCGGGCTCGGCCATCTTGCGGTGCTGCTCGGCCAGCATCGCCGGAGGGCGTGACGCTGGCGACGGTCGTCTGCAGCTTGTTCTTCCAGCCGGCGACGACGTCGCCGTCGCCGCGCAGCATGGCGTCGAAGCCGACCTGGGCGACGTCGCCCGGGATCGTCCTTCTCGTCGGTGCCCGACCTTCGTGTCCAGCATGTCGGCGCGCTCGAAGAAGTTCGGTCTCGGTGGCGCCCGGCATCAGGCACGTGACGGTGACGCCCGTGTCCTTCAGCTCGTTGCGCAGCGCGAACGAGAACGAATCGATGAACGCCTTGGTGCCGTTGTAGACGGCCTGGAACGTGCCCGGCATGTAGCCGGCGATCGAGCCGGTGATCAGGATCCGGCCGCTGCCCAGCTCCACCATGTCGCGCGCGACCTGCTGGATCAGGTAGATGGTGCCGGTGATGTTGGTGTCGATGACGTGCCGGACCTCGTCGAAGTCCTGATCGAGGAAGGCGCGGCCGAGGCCGTGGCCGGCGTTGGCGAACAGCGCGTCGACGGCGCGGCCCTGCGTCGCGGCGTAGAGCTGATCGACGCCGTCCTCGCGTGGCGAGATCGACTTCGCAGCGTGTCGATCGTCGGCGCCGGCGGTACGGCACAGGTCGGCGACCTCGGCGAGCCCGGCCGTGTCGGCCGCGAACAGCAGATCGTAGCCGTCCCGGGCGGCGATGATGGCGAGCTCACGGCCGATGCCCGACGAGGCGCCGGTCACGATCGCGTACTTGGTGTTCATGAGTCCCTCTCTCCCGAAAGTGGTTGCGACGGATGCGACCGCCGCTAGTGCGGCTTCATCACGACCTTGATGCAGTCGTCCTGCTTGTCGCGGAACGTCTGGTACATCGCCGGCGCGTCGTCGAGGCCGACGCGGTGCGTGATGACGAACGACGGATCGATCTCGCCGCGCTCGATGCGCTCGAGCAGCGGCGGCAGGTAGCGGTGCATGTGGGTCTGCCCCATCTTGAGCGTCAGCCCCTTGGCGAACGCCGCGCCGAGCGGGAACTTGTCGAGCAAGCCGCCGTAGACGCCGGGGATCGAGACGGTGCCGCCCTTGCGGCACGCGCGGATCGCCTGGCGCAGCGCGTGCGGGCGATCGGTCGCCAGGTACAGTCGACGTCTTCGACCCGGTCGTACCAGCGCGTCGAGCGTCGTGCCGTGCGCCTCGAGGCCGACGGCGTCGATGCACGCGTCGGGCCCCTGCCCGCCGGTCATCGTCGCGCAGCGCCTCGAGCACGTCGACCTCCTCGTAGTTGAGCACCTCGGCCTTGCCCTGCGATCGCCGCCAGCGCCAGCCGCTCCGGGAAGCGGTCGATGGCGATGACGCGCTCGGCGCCGAGCAGCCAGGCGCTCTTGATCGCGAACTGGCCGACCGGGCCGCAGCCCCAGACGGCGACGGTGTCGCCGGGCTGGATGTCGCAGTTCTCGGCCGCCATGTAGCCGGTCGGGAAGATGTCGGAGAGGAAGAGCACCTGCTCGTCCGGCAGCGAGTCGGGCACCTTGATCGGGCCGACGTCGGCGAACGGCACGCGCGCGTACTCGGCCTGGCCGCCCGCGTAGCCGCCGTACATGTGCGAGTAGCCGAACAGGCCGGAGCCGGAGTAGCCGGCCGAGCTTCTCGGCCATCCAGGCGTTCGGGTTCGAGTTGTCGCACAGCGACCACAGCTGCTTGCTTGCAGAAGAAGCAGTGGCCGCAGGCGATGGTGAACGGCACGACGACGCGGTCGCCGACCTTCAGCCGATCGTTGTCCGCGGCCGACCTCGACGACCTCGCCCATGAACTCGTGGCCGAGGATGTCGCCCCGCTGCATCGTCGGGATGTAGCCGTCGTAGAGGTGCAGGTCGGAGCCGCAGATCGCCGTCGAGGTGACCTTGACGATGGCGTCGCGCGGGTTCAGGATCTGCGGGTCGGGCACCCGCTCGACGCGGATGTCTTCCTTGCCGTAGCAGCAGACGGCCTTCATCGGCCGGCTCCCGCCGAGACGCCGGTCGAACCGGCGGCCTTGGCGATCTCGCCGGCCTCGAGCAGCTGCTTCAGGCGGCGCAGATCCTCGCGGATCGTCTGCGACGGCTCGCGGCCGAAGAGCGCTGGCGACGAGCGCGCCGAGCTTGCCGGCCGGCGGCGCGTACTGCAGCGTGCACCGTCAGCTGCGTGCCGCGGTCCGTCGCCGCGAGCCGGCTCGAAGGTGACCGAGCCGGCGCTGACGACGTCGCCGCCCGGCAGCGAGCGCCAGGCGAGCACCTTGTTCTGGATCTCGTTGATGATCTCGGCGTCCCACTCGACCCGGACGCCGCTCGGGCCGCTGGCCACCCAGTGCGAGCGGCCGCCGCCGAGGTCGGTGACGCGCCACGAGATTCTCCATGAAGGTCGGCAGGTTCTCGAGCCGCGACCAGAAGCGGTAGACGTCGTCGACCGGGCATTCGAGTCGGACCGACTCGTGCACGTTGATGCCTGCGCGACCCGGAGAGCGCGTCGCGGGTGTCACCGCTCGAGCCGGCGAGCGACTCCAGGCCGGGAGGCCAGCGACCGGTCGCGCCGCGATACGCAGCGGCGCCGCGCCGGCGGCGATCAGCAGACCGGGCCAGGATCGACGGCTGACGCCGTAGCCGATGACGGCGGCCGCGGCGGCGAGCGCGCCCCACCGCTCGAGCTGACCCAGCGACGGGGCGAAAGACGATTCGACGTCGGGAGAAGAGGCTGTCGTGTTCATGCTCACTCTCGTTCGTGCAATGCCTACTGGATGAAGGGCGGCGCCCGGGCTCAGAGCTCGAGCGTGCCCTGCTCGCCGCTCTGTCCCGGGCGACCGGTGATGACCGCTTTGGTGAATGCGCCCAGCACCTGGAGCATCCCGCCCGGGCTGCTCCAGTACTCGCCGCGATCGACGTCGAAGCGGATCAGCGTGAGGTGCGGATCGTCCAGCCCGTCGGGAAACCAGGTCCGCAGGATCGGCGATGCGAGCGCGCGCATCCGCTCGCGGTCCTCGTCTACGGCGGCCCACCCGACGACGTGCAGATAGGCGTGTTCACGGTCGCTCTGGAGGATCAGCGAGGCGCGCGGCTGACGCGCGATCTCGGCGATCTTGCGGCTGCGGTCGTCGGAGAAGAACCACAGCGTGCCGTCGAACGCGGCGGTGTCGCCGACCAGGCCCATGGGCCGGGCGTGCGGTTCGGCTCCGTCCATCGTGTGGGTGACGAGCATCGCGCTGCGGAACGCCGGCAGCAGCTCGCGGAAGCGGGCCAAGGCCTCGTCGCCCGTCAACGGCAGAGCGGGCGCGGGGGACACGGTCGTGGATGCCATGTCCCCCGCGGTTGCAAGCAGGGTGCCGGGCAGCGCAGGCGATCAGAGAGAGTTGAGGTAGTGGACGAGATCGGCCTTCTGCGTCGCGTTCAGGTTCAGCCCGAAGTGCGTGTCGTAGTGCTCGACGACCGCCTCGAGCGTGGCCGCGCTGCCGTCGTGGAAGTACGGCGCGTGCTGGAAGAGCGCACGCAGCGGCGTCGTCCGATAGCGCTTCGTCGCGGTGCGCGAGGCGTACTCGGCCTCGGTGCCGACCTCCGCCGGATCGTGGAGCACCGGCCATCGCCGCGGCGGCCCGCTCAGCACGTCGGTGAACGCCGGCCCCTGGTGACAGCGCGCACACCCGGCGGCGCCGCGGAAGACCGCGCGGCCGCGCGCGGCGGCGACAGGATCGACCGTTCCGGCCGGCGGCGCCGGCGCTCGCAAGGTGAGCTGATAGACGAGCAGCGGCAGCAGCTTCGGCGTCACGAGGTCCGGCCGCTGGCTGATGCGGACGCCGATCCGCGGATCGCGGAACGATCCGTGACCGCCCATCTGGCCGACGCCGACATAGCTGTTCCAGTAGGAGATCGGCCCGTCCCCGCTGAAGGTCTCGAAGCCGACGCGCTGCAGGCCGTAGATCGGCGGGATGACGATCGGCAGCGACGGCGTGTTCAGCGGGACCAGCGCGCGGCCGTCGAAATAGTGATGCCGCGGATCGTACTTGCCGGGCCCCCAGGCTGAGAACTCGGCCTTGGTCGCCGCGTCCAGGGCCGGCGACAGCGCCAGGATGGCGCCGACGTCGAGGCTGGTATTGGCCCAGCCGTCGAGACGGCGGCCGATGCCCGGGGCGAGCGCGTCGTCCACCGTCGAGTGGCAGAGCGCGCAGGTGATGCCGACGCCGGTCAACGGCGCCGGCCTCGCTGACGTGGCCCTTCACGCCGACGACGGCGTTCGGCCTTCAGCAGCGACCGCGTCACGGCCGGATCGGTCAGGTCGACCTGGCCGCTCTTCAGCGCCGCCACGGTGGCGGCGGGCAGGGCGTCGAGATCGACCTTGAGGCCGACCGCCAGCGCCTGTTGCGGCGACAGCGTGGCGATCGGCTCGTGCATCCGCAGGACGCCGGTCCACAGCTGCTCGTCGCCGAACGTGTCGAAGCGGAAGATGGCGCGGCCGACCCGCGCCACGACCGAGTGGTAATCGGTGCAACGCCGTCGCGGCTGGTGGATCGTCACCGGCGGCATGGACGGCCGGCGCCGGCAAGGCAGCCGAACCAGCCAGCCCCAGCAGCGCGAGCGGGGCCGCGGGAAGCCATGGCAGTAGTCGCATCGACTCACTCCTCTCGTGGCGGCGCCGGCTCGGGCGTGAGCAGGCGCGCTTCACGGCAATAGAGGGAGCGGGAGGCGATGACGTGACATCGCCCGCCGGCTCAGGCCGGCAGCTTCTCGTCGAGGTTCGAGGCCAGCTCCTCGACGTTCGTCTCTTCCAGCAGGTCGTCGACGTCGGTGCCGACGTCGTCCAGCACGACGTCGTGCTTGTCGCACAAGCGCACGGAGCATGTGGAGCATCACCGTCAGCTCGCGCTCGGCGAGCAGATCGACCTGCAGATCGAGGTGGGCGCGTCGATCGGCGAGGCGGGCGGCGCGGTTCTGCGACATCAGGACGAAGATCGACAGGAAGATCGCCTCGAGCGAGACGACGAGGGTCAGGAAGCTGAACGGATAGGGGTCGAACGGCGCGATGCCGACACCAGCCCGACGTTGATCCGCGATCCAGAGGGCGAAGGCGACGAGCGTGGGCGGCCACGAACCCCGCGCTGCCGGCGACCCAGGTGACGCGCGTCACTCGCCCGATCGGCCGAGCTGCGGGTCCGCCATGGCGCTCGTTTCGAGCCGGGCGATGGCCCGGACGTTGCGCTCGATGTGCGTCGACACGGCTTGCGACGCGCGTACCTTCGGCGTGTTGCCACGGCTGCGTTGCTCATGCGATCCTCTGGCCTCCAGGTTGCAAGTTCCGTGGCACCTCAGCTTGTCTGAGCCAAGGAGTCCGCCATGTCGACCGCCGCCCGCAGCTCCCAGCCCGAAACCGCACCGTCCCGATCCCGACGACTTCGCTCGGCGCCCAGGAGTCGCAAGTCATCTCCAACTGCGCCAGTTGAGGGCCGTCCATCGCCGGAGCAGATTGCCCGCGAGGCCTATCTCATCTATCTCGCCAACGGCGGCAGTCGACGGCCGTCACGACGACGACTGGTACGAAGCCGAACGACGTCTGGGCAGCTCGCCTGGCGGCGCGGCAGAGCGATGCCACTCCTCAGCAGGCGGCTGCTCAACTGGACGACGTCGATACCAGGGACCGCACGCCAGGCTGAGCGCCCGCGTCGACGCCCGCCCGATCGCTTCGTTCCGACGTCGCCTGGAACGAGGTGTGCACCTCTGACTCTTCCGTTGAAACCCATCCGCGCCACATACCGGCTCCAGCTCGAGCCGGACTTCGACTTCGACAAGGCCGCCGGGATCGTTCCCTACCTGGCGGCCCTTGGCGTGTCGCACGTCTATTGCTCACCGGTGTTCGAGTCGGTCCCCGGCAGCCGGCACGGCTACGACGTCGTCGACCCGACTCGCGTCCGCGAGTGAGATCGGCGGGCCCGACGGACGGGCGCGCCTGGTCTCCGCCCTGCGGGCGCACGGCCTCGGCCTCATCGCCGACATCGTGCCCAACCACGTCGCCCTCGAGGGCAATGCCTGGTGGATCGACGTGCTCACGCACGGCCCGGCCAGCGCCAGCTTCCCCGTCTTCGACGTCGACCTCAGCGCCGACCCCTACGCCGGCCCGGCCCCGGCCAAGCTGCTGATCCCGATCCTCGGCGAGCCGTACGGCCGGGAGCTCGCCGCCGGCCGGCTGCAGCTCGTGATCGAGCGCGGCAAGCCGCTGGTGGCCTACGCGGCCAACCGTTTCCCGCTGTCGATCACGTCGCGGGCCGCGCTCGACGACGAGCCCGAGGGCCAGGGCGAGCACGACGACGTAGGCCGCCTCGAGGCGATCGTGGCCGCGCTCAACGCCGATCGGCCGCGGCTGCACGCCCTGCTCGAGGCGCAGCACTACCGGCTGACGTGGTGGCGGCTGGCCCGCGACGAGAGCCCGTATCGCCGCTTCTTCGACGTCAACGGCCTGATCGGCGTCCGCGTCGAGGACGACACCGTCTTCGACGCGATGCACAAGCTGGTCGCCGAGTGGGTCGCCGACGGCAGCGTCGACGGCCTGCGCGTCGATCACATCGACGGGCTGGCCGATCCGGGCGCCTATCTGCGCCGGCTGCGGGCCCTGGCGCCGGACCAGTGGATCGGCATCGAGAAGATCCTCGGCGAGGGCGAGGTGCTGCCGTCGTGGCCGGTCGACGGGACGACCGGCTACGAGACCGGCGCCCTGCTCACGCGCCTGCTGACCGCCGCCGAAGGCGAGGCGCCGCTGAACGGGCTCTACACCCGCTTCACCGGCGCGCTCGACAACTTCGACGAAGTCGAAGAAGACGCGCGCCACGAGATCCTCGAGCACTGGCTGGCGGGCGACGCCAAGCGCGTCGCGCTGGCGCTCCACCGCATGTGCCAGGACGACCTCGACCTGCGCGACTACTCGCTGCGCGACGCGTCGATGCTGATCACCGAGCTCGTCGCCGGCGCCCGCGTCTATCGCACCTACGTGTCGACCGAAGGCGCCACCGACGCCGACGTCGCGCGGCTCGCCGCGCTGTGCGAGCGCGTCCGGACGCGTCGGCCGGACATCCCCGAGCCGCTCATCGACCTGGTCGCGCGCCTGTTCGCGACCGGCGGCGAGGGGCCGAACGGCCTGGAGTTCGTCCGCCGCTTCCAGCAGCTCTCCACCGCGACCGCGGCCAAGGCGGTCGAGGACACCGCCGCCTACCGTGACGTGCGCTACATCGCGCTCAACGAGGTCGGCTGCGATCCGCGCCGCTTCAGCGTGTCGCCGGCCGAGTTCCACGAGACGGTCGCGCAACGCCAGCGCGAGCACCCGCTCGGCATGCACGGCACGAGCACGCACGACTCCAAGCGCGGCGAGGACGTGCGGGCGCGCCTGAGCGTGCTGTCGGAGATCCCGGATCTCTGGGCCGAGACGATCGAGCGCTGGGGCCGCCGGTCGGACGCCTGGCGCGTCGACGGTCAGCCGGATCGCAACCTCGAGTACTACCTGTATCAGACGCTGGTCGGGGCCTGGCCGCTGACGCGCGAGCGGGCGCACGTGCACATCGAGAAGGCGGCCCGCGAGGCCAAGGTCTTCACCGACTGGCTCAGCCCGTCCGCCGAGTACGAGCGCGCGATGCACCATTTCGTCGACGACCTGTTCGACGACGCCGGCTTCGTCGGCGAGATGGCGGCGTTCGTCGACGGCGTTGCATCCCGCCGACTGGATCAAGAGCCTGTCGCAGCAGCTGTTGAAGCTGACGATGCCGGGCGTGCCCGACATCTACCAGGGCTCGGAGCTGTGGCACCGCGCCCTCGTCGATCCCGACAACCGTCGCCCCGTCGACTACGCCTGCCGGCAGTCGCGGCTCGACGCCTGCGATCGGATGACGGCGGCAGAGGTCCTCGAGCGGATGGACGAAGGGCTGCCCAAGCTGTGGACGACGAGCCGGACGCTGCGGCTCAAGGCGCGGCATGCGGCGCTGGCCGATCCGGCGTCGGCGTACGCGCCGCTCGAGTTCCGCGGACCGGCCGCGGCCCGGGCCGTCGGCTTCCTCCGCGGCGGCGACGTCGCCGTCGTGGTGCCGATCCGCACCTGGGCGCCGGCCTGGGCCGACACGCAGGTCCGCCTGCCCGAAGGCCGCTGGCAGCACGTGCTGGCGGACACGACGATTGATGGCGGAGCGGTCGACCTGGAGGCGCTGTTCGGCGCCTTCCCGGTCGCGCTCCTCGAGCGGACGATCGTAGAGGACACTGATGACGACGATCGATGGCCCGCTCGGGGCCACGCTGACCAAGGAGGGCGTGCACTTCCGCGTGTTCTCGAGCCTCGCCGAGCGCATCGAGCTGTGCCTCTTCGACGAGAGCCGGCAACGAAACCCGGTACGACCTCGTCCTCGAACCCGGCTTCATCTGGCACCTGTTCCTGCCCGGCATCACGGCCGGCCAGGCCTACGGCTACCGCGTCCACGGGCCCTACGATCCCGGCCAGGGCCTGCGCTGCAACCCGGCCAAGCTGCTGACCGATCCCTACGCCAAGGCGCTCTCCCGCGACATCACGTGGGGCCACGCCATGTTCTCGTATCCGCTCGGCGGCGACGAGCTGGCGATGGAGACCACCGACAGCGCGCCGAACGCGCCGCGCTCCTACGTCGTCGACACGTCGTTCGACTGGGGCCGCGACCGTCGCCCGCGGCCACTGGCCGGAGCAGCACCGTGATCTACGAGCTGCACGTGAAGGGCTTCACCAAGCAGCATCCGGCGGTGCCCGAGCACCTGCGCGGCACCTACGCCGGCCTGGCGACGCCGGCCGTGCTCGACTCGATCCGCAAGCTGGGCATCACCACGGTGGAGCTGATGCCGGTGCACCAGTTCATGCACGAGCCCGGGCTGCTCGACGAGGGCCTGCGCAACTACTGGGGCTACCACACCTACGGCTTCTTCGCGCCGCACGCCGAGTACGCCGCCGCCGACGATCGCGGCGGCCAGGTGCGCGAGTTCAAGGAGATGGTCAAGGCGTTCCACGCCGCCGGCCTCGAGGTGATCCTCGACGTGGTCTACAACCACACGTCGGAGGGGAACCATCTCGGACCGCACCTGAACTTCAAGGGCTTCGACAACCCGGCCTACTACCACCTCGTCGCCGAGGAGCCCCGCTACTACATGGACTACACGGGGACCGGCAACAGCGTGAACCTGCGCCACCCCTACGTGCTGCAGCTGGTGATGGACTCGCTGCGCTACTGGGTCGAGGAGATGCACGTCGACGGCTTCCGCTTCGACCTCGCCGCGACGCTGGCCCGCGGCGCGCACACGCTCGACACCTGGTCGGGGTTCTTCACCACCATCCACCAGGATCCGGTGCTGCAGGGCGTCAAGCTGATCGCCGAGCCGTGGGACACCGGCACCAACGGCTACCAGGTCGGCAACTTTCCCGTTCCACTGGTCGGAGTGGAACGATCGCTACCGCGAGAGCGTCCGCGCCTTCTGGCGCAACGAGCCCGGGCCGGCTGCCCGAGGTCGCGGCGCGGCTCACCGGCAGCATCGATCTCTTCAAGGGCAGCGGCCGCCGGCCCAGCGCCAGCATCAACTACATCGCCAGCCACGACGGCCACACGCTGCACGATCTGGCCGGCGGCGATCAGCGGCTGAAGCGCAACCTGCTGGCGACGGTGCTGCTGTCGATGGGCACGCCGATGCTGCTGGCCGGCGACGAGTGGGGCCGTTCGCAGCAGGGCAACGACAACGCCTACAACCAGGACAACGAGATCTCGTGGCTCGACTGGTCCAAGGCCGAGCCCGGTCTGCAGGCGCTGGTGCGGCACCTGATCAAGGTGCGGCCGAACCTGCCGTGGATCCAGAAGGACCAGTGGGCCGGCTTCGGCCTCGACATCCGCTGGCTGCGGCCCGACGGCCAGGAGCTGGTCGACGAGGACTGGGAGCAGCCGCGCGGCCACGTCGGCGATGTACGGCTGGCGCGGCGACACGCAAGGCGCTGCTGATCCTCAACGCCACGCCGGACCAGCACGACTACCGGCTGCCGCCGCTCGAGAAGGGCTACTGGCGGCGGGTCGCCGACACCGCCCGCGACGAGCCGACCCGCATGACGCAGGGTGGGCGGCGACCTACCGGGTGGCGCCGTGCGTCGGTGGTCGTGCTCATGAACGCGCTGGAGCGGCCGGAGCGAGCCGAACGACTGCAGCCGGCGGAGCAGCCTTCGTGAGCGGCGCGCGCGTCTACCCCGTCGGCGCCGAGATGGTGTCGGCGAACGAGGCCCACGTGCGCGTGTGGGCGCCCGGACCACGAGCCGGTCACCCTGATCATCGACAGCCGCACCGTCGTCGCTCGATGCCGAGGCCGGCGGCTACTTCGGCTGCCAGGTCGTCGCCAAGCCGGGCTCGCGCTACGGCTTCCGCTTCGAGGGCGACGACAAGGTCTATCCCGACCCGGCCTCGCGCTCGCAGCCGGACGGCCCGCACGGCCTGTCGGCCATCGTCGACCTGTCGGCCTATGCGTGGCACGACGACGACTGGACCGGCGTCGTCGCTGCCCGGCCAGGTGCTCTACGAGTTCCACGTCGGCACCTTCACCACGGCGGGCACGTGGCGGGCGGCGGCCGACGCAGCTGCCGCGTCTGCGCGACGCCGGCATCACCGTGATGCAGATGATGCCGGTGGCGGAGTTCGCCGGCGACTTCGGCTGGGGCTACGACGGCGTGCAGTGGTTCGCGCCGTATCACGGCTACGGCACGCCGGCCGATCTGCAGCACTTCGTCGACACCGCGCATGGGCTCGGCCTGGCGGTGACGCTCGACGTCGTCTACAACCACCTCGGCCCGTCCGGCAACTACCTGCCCCGCTTCTCGCGGTCGTACGGCAGCTCGGCGCTACGCCAACGAATGGGGCGACGCGCTCAACTTCGACGACACGGCACTGCGAGGGGCATGCGCGAGCTGGTGCTGTCGAACGTCGCCTACTGGGTGCGCGAGTTCCACCTCGACGGCTTCCGCATCGACGCCGCCCAGCAGATCTACGACGCCTCGCCCGAACACGTCCTGGCGGCGCTGACGCGGGTGGCCCGCGAGACGGCCGCGCCGCGCGCGATCATCGTCGTCGCCGAGCACGAGCCGCAGCACGCCAGGCTGATGCGGCCGCCGCGACGAGCCGGCGGCTACGGCATGGACGGCGTCTTCAACGAGGACTTCCACCACTCGACGCGGGTCGCGCTGACCGGCGCGCACGAGGCCTACACGTCGGACTACCGCGGCACCGCCCGCGAGTGGCTGTCGGCGGCGCTGCACGGCTTCCTCTTCCAGGGCCAGTACTATCCCGTGGCAGTCGGGCGCGCCGCGGCGCGCCGGCCCTCGACCGGCCGGCGCACGAGTTCATCGCCTTCATCGAGAACCACGATCAGGTCGCCAACGCGGCGGTCGGCCAGCGGCTGGTCGACATCGCCAGCCCGCCGGCGTGGCGGGCCATGTCGGCGCTGCTGCTGCTCGGTCCGTGGACACCGCTGCTCTTCCAGGGGCAGGAGTGGGGCACGCGGACGCCGTTCCGCTACTTCTGCGATCACGCGCCCGGACCTGCAGGCAGCGGTGTTCCAGGGCCGCCAGGCAGTTCCTCAGCCAGTTCACCCGCCTGCGCGATGCCTACGATGGCGCGACCGTCGAGGCGGTCGGTCGCCCGGCGTTCGACGCCTGCCGGCTCGACCACGCCTTCGATCCGCTGGCCGATCCGAACTGGCGGATGTATCGGGATCTGACAACGCTGCGCCGCGAGGACGCCTCGCTCGGGCAGCACGCCGTCCGCCTCGTCGGCTCCACGCTCGACGATCACACGCTGCTGCTGCGCTTCATCGGCCGCGTCGCGCACGAGGACCGGCTGCTGGTCGTCAATCTCGGTCCGGACATCGACCTGGGCAGCGTGCCCGACCCGCTCGTCGCGCCGCCCGAGCTGTTCGACTGGTGCGTGCTCTGGTCCTCCGAGGATCGGGCCTACGGTGGCGTGGGAATTGCGGGCAGCTGCCCGCCCGTGAGGCTCGTCGCCACGGGCCGAGCCACCACCGTGTTTCGACCAACCCTGGTGCCGACATGACCACTCGTTCCTTTCTCCAGCTGACGCCCCGGCCGAGGCCGCGCTTCTGCCGACGACGCGCCACTCGAATGGCTCGTCGCCAACGGCCTTGGCGGCTATGCCTCCGGCAGCGTCGACGGACCGCCGATGCGCCGCTTCCACGGGCTCCTCGTCGCGGCGCTGCCGGCGCCGATCGGCCGCGCCCTGCTCGTCCACGCGGTGCACGAGAGTCGTCGAGCTCGACGGCGCGCCGCCGCGGTCGCTGCAGCCCGGCCGCGAGGGCGACCCGCCGGTCGTCGACCACGTCGACTTCCGTCTGCAGGCGGCCTGCCGCAGTGGACCTTCCACATCGCCGACGGCGTCGAGGTCGAACGCACGGTGCTCGTGCCGCACGGCCAGAACACGGCTCACGTGCGCTATCGCCTGAGCGGCGCGTCACGGCCGGCGCGCCTGCGCATCCGCCCCTGGCTCGACTTCCGGCCGCACGAAGGCGCGGTCGATCCCGAGCAGCACCACGCCGTTCTCGACCACCCGCATCGCGCCGACGCGCTGCGAGTTCACCCGCGCCGACTCGCCGCTGCTGCTGCGCATGCAGATCCTCGGCGAGCAGGGCGCCTTCGAGGCCGATCCGGAGACGTGGACGAACATCCCGCTGGAGATCGAGCGCGAACGCGGCTACGACCACGTCGGGTCGGCGCACGGCCCGGGCGTGTTCACGCTGATGCTCGACGCCGGGCGAGGACGCCTGGCTGACGGCCACCACCGAGCCGTGGGAGCACCTCGACGGCGTCGGCACCCGCCGAGGCGTGGGAGCACGAGATGACGCGCCGGCAGCGCCTGCATCGCCTCGAGCGACGAGAGCCTGCAGCAGCCCGACACCTTCCTGCTGCCGCTGGCGGCCGATCAGTTCATCATCCGGCCGGCGACGCGCGCCGTCGACGACGCCCAGGCCTACGCCGTCGGCGCCGAGCCGCGCACCGTCATCGCCGGCTACCCGTGGTTCACCGACTGGGGCCGCGACACGATGATCAGCCTCGAAGGCCTGGCGCTCGTCACCGGCCGGCACTCCGAGGCGCACGACATCCTGCGGACGTTCGCGCTGCACGTGCGGCACGGCCTGATCCCGAACCTGTTCCCCGAAGGCCAGCGCGAAGGGCTGTACCACACCGCCGACGCCACGCTGTGGTTCTTCCACGCGCTGCATCGCTACGACGTCGTCACCGGCGATCACGCGCTGGTCGAGGAACTGCTGCCGGTGCTGCAGGAGATCGTCCGGTGCCATCGGACCGGGCACGGTGTTCAACATCCACGTCGACAGCGACGGCCTGCTGGCGCAGGGCGCAGCCGGCGTGCAGCTCACCTGGATGGACGCCCTCGTCGACGGCTGGGTGGTGACGCCGCGGCGCGGCAAGGCGGTCGAGATCAACGCGCTGTGGCACAACGCGCTGGTGCTGCTCGCGTCGTGGCTCGATCGGGCCGGGCACGGCGCCGAGCGCGACGAGGTGCGGCGCGGAAGCGGCCGCGCTGCCGCGTCGCGTTCAACGCGCGCTTCTGGAACCCGGTGACGCAGCAGCTGAACGACATCGTCGACGGCGAGAATGGCGACGACGACGCCTGCCGACCGAACCAGATCCTGGCCATCGCGGTGCCGCACTCGCCGCTCGATCGGCAGTACTGGGCGCCGGTCCTCGAGAGCGTGACCCGCGACCTGGCGACGCCGGCCGGGCTGCGCACGCTGGCGCCCGAGCACGCCGACTACAAGCGCGTCTACTTCGGCGATCTGCGTTCGCGCGACGCCGCCTACCATCAGGGCACGGTGTGGCCGTGGCTGATGGGGCCGTTCGTGGACGCGTGGCTGGCCGTGCACCCCGAGGACGCGGCCGGGGCGCGGCGCTGGATCGAGCCGCTGCTCGATCACCTGGTGCACGGCGGCTGCGTCGGGTCGGTGAGCGAGATCTTCGACGCCGAAGCGCCGTTCACCCCGCGCGGCTGCTGCGCCCAGGCCTGGAGCGTCGCCGAGCTGGCCCGCCTGGTGGTCAAGCTCGCCGCGTGCGGGGTGCCGGTGCGGCGGACGGCAGCCACCGAGACGGCGTGAGGCGGCGGACGCACGGCCAGCCGGCGCCGAGGCGTCGGCTGCGCCGTGACGTCGGCCGGTTCAGAGGCGGTCGTCGAAGCTGAATTCCTTGGCCAGCTTGTTGTAGATCCCCAGCAGCAGGAACGCCGGAGCCCACTGGCCGACGAAGAGGCTGGCGTGGCGCCTGCCCGACAGGTGCAGCGCGGCCGATACGCCCAGCGACGCAGCGGCCGCCCACAGGAAGGTGTCCGGCGGCAGCTTCGCCGTCTGTTCCTCGATCATGCGGGCGAGCCGGCCTTCCTCGGGCGGCGCCACGCGGTCGTAGCTCGCCGCGGAGCTGTACGACGGATCGGGAATGGACGACGGCGGATCGCTCGCCGGAAAGCTGTCCTCGATGGTGTCGTCGAGGGCCTCGCGGGCGGGCACGCCGGGCGTGGACGAGAAGATGCGCGGATTGATGGCCATGGCCCGGCTGTTTCAGGATCGGTGCCAGCCCCGCGACCGGTTCTTCGTCGCCCGCTGCCGTGAAGAGCACCCTGGCGTCAGGCGACGCCGCTCCGCAGGGGCCGGCGGATGCCAACGAGCAGGGCAGGGTCGCCACAGTGTGAGCAGTACGTTACACAGCCGCCCGCGTCGGGTGTCGTGCCCGGCAACACTCTCAGGGCGGTGGCCTCGCCGCCTCTGGCGTTCAGGTTGCATAGGGCGGACGGCGTCGACGTGCACGGCGATGTCCCCGTGCCAAACCACCCACTTTCAACCGGCGTTTTTCGGACCCATGGCGACTTCACCTCTCTCGGCCCTAGTGTCCCGTCCGCGTGATTCGCACCATAACTCCCGGGCGGGGCATCCCGCCTGGCGGCGTTGCTCGTCGCTGACAAATCCCCGATTTGCGCGCTCCTCGCGCCTGGCCAGCCGGGCGCCGCGCTCCGGGACTCATGCTACGAATTACGCGGACGGGACGCTAGTGGATGCCGCTCCCGTGTCGACCGGCATCGCCGGCCTCGATCACCGGCTCCTCGGCGGCCTGACCCCAAACCGGATGACGACCTGGCCGGCGGCGACCGGCGTGCTGACCGGCGTGCCGCGGTACGTCGGCGAAGATCGGGGCCTGCTGCATGGCCAGTGACGGGACCGTCGACCTCCGCGTCCTGATCCTGGCGCCGATCGGCCGGGACGGCGCCCTGACGTCGCAGCTGCTCGCCCAGGCCGACGTGGCCTGCCACGTCTGCGCCTCGGCCGCGGAGCTGTGCGAGGAAATCCGGCGCGGCGCCGGCGCGGTGCTCCTGACCGAGGAGGCGCTGGCCGATCCGCGCATCGACGAGCTGTCCGAGACGCTGCACACGCAGGCCGCCTGGTCGGACATCTCGCTGCTGCTCTTCGCCGGCGACGATCGCAGCCAGGCGACGATGCGGACGCTGCGGACGCTCGAGGTGCTGCGCAACGTCACCCTGCTCGACCGCCCGATCCGCGTCACCGCCGTCATCAGCACGGTGCGCGCCGCCCTGCGCGGCCGCCGCCGCCAGTACGAGCTGCGCGACGTGCTGCAGGCGCTCGAGGTCTCGCGCCTGGACGCCGAGCGGGCTCGCGACGAGGCGCAGAGCGCCAACCGCCTCAAGGACGAGTTCCTGGCGACGCTCTCGCACGAACTGCGCACGCCGCTCAACGCCATCCTGGGCTGGGTGTCGCTGCTGCGCGACAAGCGCGTCGAGGCGGCGCGGGTGCCCAAGGTCCTCGACATCGTCGCCCGCAACGCCCAGTCGCAGGCCCAGCTGATCGCCGACGTGCTCGACGTGTCGCGGGTGATCACCGGCCGCCTCCGGCTGCGGCTGCAGCCGGTCGTGGTGTCGCGCCTGATCCGCGACGCGATGGACACCGTGCGGCCGGCGGCCGACGCCAAGGGCATCAGCCTCGACCTGACCGTCCACGGTGACGCGCCGCGCATGAACGGCGACGCCGAGCGGCTGCGCCAGGTGTTCTGGAACCTGCTCTCGAACGCCGTCAAGTTCACGCCGGCCGGCGGCCGCGTCGAGGCGACCATCGATCGCGTGGACTCGCACATCCGCGTCACCGTCGCCGACACCGGCATGGGCATCCCGCCGGAGTTCCTGCCGCATGCCTTCGACCGCTTCCGACAGGCCGACCAGAGCTTCACCCGCCCGCACGGCGGCCTCGGCCTGGGCCTGGCGATCGTCAAGCACCTGGTCGAGACGCACGGCGGCGAAGTCTCGGTGGCCAGCGACGGCGCCGGCCGCGGCGCGACGTTCCGCGTGCAGCTGCCGATCGCCGGGGCGCAGGCGCTGGCGGTGGCCGAGCCCGAAGCCGATGACGTGGAGCCCGAGAGGCGCCGGCCGTCCGGCGGGACGCCCGAGCTGCACGGTCAGACGGTGCTGGTGGTCGACGACGACGCCACCACGCGGGAGCTGCTGGCGACGTTGCTGGTCGATCGCGGCGCGCACGTGGCGACGGTCGACTCGGCAGCGGCGGCGCTCGAGTGGCTGGACGCGCAGCAGCCCGCGATCATCCTGGCCGACATCGGCATGCCCGGGCAGGACGGCCTGTCGATGATGCGCGCGATCCGCCGCCGGTCGCCGCAGGCAGGGCGGCAGCGTCCCGGCCATCGCGCTGTCGGCCTTCGCCCGCACCGAGGATCGGCGGGCGGCGATCGCCGCCGGCTTCGACGACTACCTGACCAAGCCGGCGCTGCCCGCCGACGTGATCGACGCCCTGGCCCGGCTCCTCGCCACGTCCACGCCGCCCGTCGTCAAGGTCAACGGCGGGCTCGGCTGACGCGCGGCCGCGCGCTGCGGCTGCGGCGCGCCGGCGCCGGCGGCGACGCGTCGACGGCGGGCTCGCCTTCGACCGTCGACGGGTCGTCGTCGCCGGCGGGCAGGCGCTGGCCGCGGCGGGCCAGGTCGGCCCACAGGTCGCCGACGGCGTCGAGCCGCGCCGCCATCGTGCGCAGCGTGAAGGTCCGCGGGCCGACGGCGCCGCTCTCGATCTCCTCCCACGTGCACGGCGCCGACACCGGCGCGCCCGGCCGGGCGCGGAGGTGTAGGCCGCGGCCATGGTGGCGCCGGGCCGGTTGCGGCCGATGTCGACGAGGATGCGGCCGCCGCGATCCGCCTTGCTGAACTCCTGCGTCACCAGGTCCGGCAGCCGCACGATCAGCTCGGCGGCGATGTCGCCGGCGAAGCGGTTGACGACGCGCGCGGCGGTGCGCGCGAGCGGCACGACGATGTGGAAGCCCTTCGAGCCCGACGTCTTCACCACGCTGCGGACCTTGCGCTCGGCGAGCAGATCGCGCAGACCCAGGGCCGCGGCGCGCAGCGCCTCGGGCGTCGTCCTGGGCCGGGTCGAGATCGAAGACGCAGACGTCCGGATCCCACGGGTGCGGCATCCGCGACGGCCACACGTGCAGGGTGACGGTGTTCTGGTTGGCCATCCACTGCAGCGACGCGGCGTCATCGGCCAGCGGATAGAAGACCGTGCCGTCCTTCTTCGGCAGCTCCGCCCGGCTCGAGCCACCCCGGAAAGCCCTTGACCACGTTCTTCTGCAGGAAGCCCTTGGCGTCGATGCCGGACGGAAAGCGCTCCATCGTCACCGGCCGGCCGCGGACGTGCGGCAGCATGATCGCCGGCGACGGCCGCGTAGTAGGCGGCCACCTCGCCCTTGGTGATGCCGTCCTCCGGAAACAGCACCTTCTCCGGATGGGTGATCGTGACCACGGGCGCCGCCTTGCGCGCGGTCATGGCCGTTCGCGCACCACGTCGCGCGCCGCCTTGTCGATCCGCACGCCGAGCAGGCGCGGGTGGCGCAGCTTGCCGCCGCCGGTCCATTCGGTGAAAGCGGCCTGGACGACGATCGACGGCGTCACCCAGTGGACGCGCAGTCTGGGCAGGCCGGTGGCGCGCGTGAACGGCGACGTCTTCCGCTCGAGCGCGTCGAGGCGCGCCCGCAGGTCGCGGAGCAGCGCGTTGTCGAAGCCGGTGCCGATCTTGCCGGCGAACACGAAGTCGTCGCCGTCGAAGTAGCCGACCAGCAGCGCGCCGAGGCCGACGCGGCTGCGCTGCGGATCGGTGAAGCCGCCGACCACCAGCTCCTGCGAGGCCTCGCACTTCATCTTCAGCCAGGCCTTCGAGCGCTTGCCCTCGTAGGGCGAATCGCGCCGCTTGGCGATCACGCCCTCCCAGCCCTCGCGGCAGGCGCGCTCCCACGGCGCGTCGCCGGTGAGCGGCGTCGACGCGGGCCACCGGCAGCGTGAACGGCAGCGTCTTCGAGGATCGCGCGCCGCTCGTCGAGCGGCAGCGGCCGCAGGTCGCGCCCGTCGAGCCACAGCACGTCGAAGACGTTGTAGTCGGCCTGGCCCTGCCGCCCCCAGCCCCCGGTGGCCTCGCCGTCGAGGATGAGCGTGTCGTGCGGCAGGGTCTCGAGCATCCGCACGACCGCCGGGTAGGCGGCGCGTCAGCGACAGCCGGTTGCGCGACCACAGCTCGCACGCGGTCGCCGCGCTTGAAGGCCAGCACGCGGATGCCGTCGAGCTTGCGCTCGAACGTCCAGGCCGGATCGGCTGAACCGATCCGCCGTCAGCGTCGCCGCCATCGGCTCGACCCAGTCGGGAAACGTCATCGCCCTCAGCGGAACCGCCGCGCGCTACCGGGCGTGCGTCTTCACGAACGCCACGTAGGTGTCCATCCAGCCCTGGAGGAACTTCTTGCGTCCGATCGTTGGCGATGCCGCCGGACGCGTCGAAGAAGCCGTCCTTGGCGGTGAGGAACACTTCGGGCTGGCCGAGCGTCGGCATGTCGAGATACGCCAGGACCGTGCGCAGGTGCTGCTGGGCGCAGGCGGTGCCGATCGTGCCGACCGAGATGCCGAGGACGCCGGCCGGCTTGCCGCTCCACGCGCTCTGCCCGTAGGGCCGCGAGGCGTGATCGAGGGCGTTCTTCAGCACGCCGGGGATCGAGCGGTTGTATTCCGGCGTGACGAAGATGACGCCGGCGGCGGTGCCGACGGCCGCCTTGACGCGGGTCACCGCCGGCGCCTGCGCGCCGTCGTCGTCCTGGTTGTAGAGCGGCAGGTCGCCGATCTCGACGCGCTCCAGGGTGACGTCGGACGGCGCCAGCTTGGCGAGCGCTCCGGCGAGGGCCTTGTTGTGCGACTCCTTGCGGAGGCTTCCGACGACGACGGCAATCTTCAACTGGCTCATAGCGTCACTGTCTCCATGTCGCCCATGGTAAAGGAGTCTGACGGCCCGCGACGCGTTCTCACATTGGGCACCGTCGGGCTGGCGTTCACCGGTCGGTCCGAGGGATCGCGGGCTCGACGCCCCTGCTGCGGCGCGGGCGCTCCCTCCGCGCTCCACTTCCGCAAGCCGGTAGACCGCGCTCCAGCTGCAGGTGGCCGCGGCGAGCGCCAAGCGGCGCGTGCGCGGCCACAGCTGCTTCGCCGGACCGCGCGGTCTACGCTGACGCAGGCGTCGGCTTGCTCGAAGTCGCGCTACGGGAGCGCACGCGCCGCTGAACCCTCGGCGTCCCGGTCTGCAAGCGTCCGGAGACCGCTGGCCGCGAGGGTCGCCGGGACCTCACGATAGACTGCAGCGCACCTGTGCCCTCGAAGGTACTGGCCAAGGCCGATATGCCTCCAATCTCCGCTGGGCGAACGACACCTTCGTACCTGCGACGCCGTTGCATCGCCATCGTAGCCGCGTGCGTCGCACATCTGTTCGTATCGAGCGTCTCCGGCGCACCGGGCCAGCCACGCCTGGCTCATTCGCCGGTCAAGCCGATAGATGCCGCTCTCGCGCTGCTCGAAGGTGCATGCCTTCCCCTGGTTGGGAAAGACGTGTATCTCCGGATCGAGACCGACTGGCTCTCCATATCGGCCTGGAAGTCTCCAGCGGAGTTGTCGACACGGTTGATCGGCCGGCCCTTCGCATTGACAGTGGCAGAGCACCGGGTCGAAGTGCCGCGGCGGAATATTGTTGCGACCGCCGAGGTCTGGCTGACGAGTCGAGGCGACCTGCTGACTTTCCGGCTGGGGCCGGGTACGCTCGTCGAGACGTCGGCAGACGCTGCGCTGAAGCGCGACGCGGACGGACTAGTCGAGCGATCGAAGGCGAACGTCAACCGATTGCTCGTCGACCGGGGAGCACGACTGCCGCCGCAAGACCCGGCCTCGGCTCAGCGAAGAGCTGAGGCATTTCTCAGAAGCATCCGCGCACTGGTCGGCGAGGCCGCGGTCCAGGAGGTGGAGTTCGCCCCGATGCCGGCACGTCCGTCCAAGAAGGCTCCGTGGGAGGACGACCCCCAAATGCCCCCTCTTGACCTCTACTGGTCCGTCCGGGCGTCCGCGTCGACGGGCGCTCTAGACCTCACTCTCGATGCCATATCCGGTCACGTCGTGGCGGTACGACAGTCGCCGCGATAGCACGGCGCGAACGAGTGGACGAAGGGCCTCGGTCTTTAGGTAGCGACGCGACGTCCAGGCCTGGCGGCTCGGGACGCCGAGGGATCGCGGGGCGGGCGTTCCCGGAGCGCGACTGTGGAGCAAGCCGACGCCAGCGTCAGCGTAGAGCGCGCGCAAGCTCGCTGCCGGCAGGTCGCGCGAAGGCGCGACCGGTTTCGGTCCGGCGACGACAGCTGCGGCCGCACCGCGGCGTCGTGCGGCGCGCGGCGGCCGGCCTCAGCTGGAGCGCGCTCTACCGGCTTGCGGAACCGGAGCGCGAAGGGAATGTCCGCCCCGCCTCACGGCGTCGATGCGGCCGTTTGCACGTATCTGGCTTCGCGGAGGCTGCCGGCAGGTCGCGCGAAGGCGCGACCGGTTTCGGTCCGGCGACGACAGTGCGGCCGCACCGCGGCATGGTGCGGCGCGCAAGCGGCCGGCCTCAGCTGGAGCGCGCTCTACCGGCTTGCGGAACCGGAGCGCGGAGGGAACGCCCGCCCCGCCACACGGCGTCGACGTCCGCGAACGGCGTCGCCGGCTGCGTCGCATCGACGCCGGTCTTCGCAGCGGCTTCAGCTCCGGCTACGCGAGAGGGCTGACCTTGGCGAGGTCGGCGATCTTCACCGGCTTCTTCTCGAGCACGCTCTTCCGCGCCGCGATGCCGGTCAGGCACGACATCGCCCCGGCGCGCGAATCCGGCAGCTGCAGGTGCTTCGGTGCCTCGATCTTCTTGAAGATCAGGTCCTGCAGGCGCGAGTCGCCGCCGCCGTGGCCGCCGTCGGCCTTCGGGATCTCGACCTTCTCGCGCGTGCCGAAGTTGCGGATCAACTGGATGTCGCTGTCCTCGGCGACCTCCCACGGCTGGCGCTCGTAGTCGCGGACCTCGAGGCGGCCCTTGGTGCCGTTGAAGGCGAGGTGGTAGCCCTCGATCGGCATGAAGGTGTTCAGCGAGTACGACATCAGCACGTTGTTCGAGTAGCGGATCGACGCCGACATCGTGTCCCAGATGTCGATGTCCTCCTTGAACACGCAGCCGTCGCGCAGATAGCCGTCGACCGACTCGGCCTCGGTGTAGAGGTTCATGCCGCGGCCCTTGGTGATGTCCCAGTAGAACTTGCACTCGCCCTTGTGCGGACAGGGGCGGCAGTTGGTGCTGCGGAACGGCCCCTTGGCGCCGTAGTGGCTCAACTCGCCGTAGGCCTGCACCTCGACCGGATCGGCGTTCAGCCACCAGTTGATCAGATCGAAGTGGTGCGTCGACTTGTGCGTCCACAGCGAGCCGTTCTGGCGCAGCCGGTGCCAGCGGCGGAAGTAGTCGGCGCCGTGCGAGGTGTTGAGATACCAGTGGAAGTCGACGCCGGTGACGGTGCCGATCTCGCCGCTCTGGATGATCTCCTTGATCTTCACGTGCTTCGGCGCGAAGCGGTAGTTGAAGCCGACGACGATCTTGCGCTTGTTGCGGGCCTCGGCGTCGAGCACCTGCTTGACCTGCGCTTCGTCCGTCACCATCGGCTTCTCGGTGATCACGTCGATGCCGCGATCGAGCGCCTTGACGATGTAGTCGGCGTGGAAGCGATCGACCGTGGTCACGGTGAGCAGCTCGGGCTTCACCGCGTCGCACATCTTGTCGAAGTCGTCGAAGGTCGGGCACGACACCTTGAGGGCCGCCTTGGCCAGTTCGGCGCGCTTCGGGTTGATGTCGCACAGCCCGACGAACTCGACGTGCTCGGCGTAGCGCTGCAGCAGCGGCCGGCCCCACATGCCGATCCCGCGCACGCCGGTGCCGACGATGGCGTAGCGTCGCTTGCCGCCGGCCGCCGGCGTCTGGGCGAAGCCGGGCGTCGTCACGCCGAGACTGGCCGCGGCCGCAGCCGTGCCGGTGGTCTTCAGGAAGTCGCGTCGGGTTGGAGACATGGCGCGCATTCTACCATGGCCAGCCGGCGCTACCAGGCGATCCGGCGCGGGCCAGCAGGGCCTCGCGGTCGCGGGCGTTCCGCGTCATGCTCGCGGCGCGAGCGAACTCGGCCCGGGCTTCGTCGCCCCGGCCGAGGCGTTCGAGCAGATCGCCGCGCGCGCTGAATACGTAGGGATACGCCGACAGCGACGGATCCGCTGCCAGCGCGTCGACCAGGGCCAGGCCGGCGGCGGGACCCTCGGCACGGCCGACCGCGACGGCGTGATTGAGCCGCACGATCGGCGAGCGGCTCAGGCCGGCGAGCCGGGCATAGAGCGAGGCGATGCGGGCCCAGTCGGTGGCATCCACCGACGTCGCCCGGGCATGGCAGGCGGCGATGGCGGCCTGCAGGGCGTAGAAGCCGCCGCCGCCCTCGAGCGCGCTGGCCCGCGCCAACGCCGCCAGGCCGCGGCCGATGAGCAGCCGATCCCAGCGGCCGCGATCCTGGTCGCCCAGGAGGATGGCTTCGCCGCGCGGCCCGACGCGGGCGCGGAAGCGTGAGGCCTGCAGCTCCATCAGCGCGACCAGGCCGTGCGCCTCGGCCTCGGCCGGCACCAGCGTCGCCAGCACGCGCCCGAGCCGGAGCGCCTCCTCGGCCAGCGACGGGCGAATCCAGTCGTCGCCCGCCGTCGCCGCGTAGCCTTCGTTGAAGACGAGATAGATCACCTCGAGGACCGAGGCCAGGCGCACCATCCGCTCCGCCGGCGCCGGCACTTCGAAGGGGACCCGCCGCTTGGCCAGCGTCTTCTTGGCGCGGACGATGCGCTGGGCGATGGTCGGCTCGGGGACGAGATAGGCGCGGGCAATCTCCTCGGTCGTCAGCCCGCCGAGCAGGCGCAGCGTCAGCGCCACCCGCGCCTCGGCCGACAGGATCGGGTGGCAGGCGATGAACAGCAGGCGCAGCAGGTCGTCGCCGACGTCGTCGTCGAGGGCGGCCGTGGCGTCGGGCACCCAGGCGGACCGCCTCGTCGAGCTCACGGGCCAGCTGATCGTGCTTGCGCGTGAGCATCGATCGGCGCCGGAGCGAGTCGATGCCCCGGCGCTTGGCCGCCGCCATCAGCCACGCGCCGGGGTTCCGCGGCACACCCTCGCGCGGCCACTGCTCGAGGGCCGCCACCAGCGCGTCGTGGGCCAGATCCTCGGCGGCGCCGAGGTCACGAACCAGTCGCATCAGCCCGGCGATCAGCCGGGGCGACTCGAGGCGCCACACCGCCTCGATGGCCGCGTGCGAGTCGGGCGTGTGCACCGCGGACACCGTCCGCTCAGGGCTTCGCCGACGCCGCCGGCGCGAAGTCCTCGGCCTCGAAGACCTGCCGGATCTCGACGTAGCCGCCGTCGGTCGGATACGGGTTCGGGCAGCGGCGCATCCACTCGATCACCTCGGCCTTGGACCGGCACTGCAGGATCCAGAAGCCGGCGATCAGCTCCTTGGTCTCGGCGAACGGTCCGTCCACCACCGTGCGGTCCTTGCCGTTGAAGGTGATGCGGGCGCCCTTCGAGCTGGCCTGCAGGCCGTCGCCGGCCAGCATCACGCCCGCCTTGACCAGTTGCTCGTTGAACGCGCCCATCTCCGCCAGCTGTTCCGCCGTCGGCATCACGCCCGCTTCCGATGTCCTTCGTCGCCTTGACGATCACCATGAAACGCATCTGACTCTCCTGTTGGCTCGCGGCGGCCGGCGTCGTGCCGTCCGCCTTCTACCTGCACGTCGTTCGACGCAGGCCGGAATCGACAGGGCGGCCGCCGGTCGGGCATTCTTTCGTCGACCGGCCCAGGCGGACCGTCACCGGCCGGTGTCGGCATGCGGCGCGTGGACGGGCTTCGACTCGGGAGAGCCGCGCTGGCGGAGGTAGACCGCGAGCCACACCATCACCCCGACGGACAGGAACTCGCTCTGCCAGTTCTGCAGCGATTCGAACCAGAAGCGGCTCGAGGTCGACGTAGGCCCACAGCGACTGCGCCGCCTGGCCGTGCAGCCGGAGGTCGGCGTTCTGCTCGGCCCAGCCGCCGACGGCATGGCCGGCGAAGGAGACGAGGAACAGCAGGAACAGCGCGCCGCCCAGCGAGTACTCGTAGACGCGGAGCACCCAGCCGCCGCGCCGGACCGGCCACGGGACGTCCGGCAGATCGCGGAAGGCTCGTGGATCGGCGTCGGCGAGCTCGTGGGCGCCGGGCCGGCGGGATTCGGGCGAGCCGACCTGCAGCAGGTAGGCGCTGAGCACGACGAAGGCGCTCATCTGCAGGAACTCGCTTTCCCAGTTCTCGAACAGCGCCTCCCACAGGTGGCCGCTGCGTCGACGTAGGCGCCCACGGTGAGCGCGGCCCCGCCGTGCGCGAGCAGCCTCGTGATTGTATTCCGCCAGGCCGGCCGCGACCTGTCCGACGGCGCAGGCCGCGAACAGGCCGAGCATGGTCAAGCGTCAGCGAGCGATCGCGGAGCCACGCGGTCATCGCGCCGCCGGCCTCTCATTTCTGGCTCGACATCAGGAACGCGCCGCCGCACACCATGGCGACGCCGACAGCGGACCGCCAGCCCATGGCCTCGCCGAGGAAGGCCACCGACAGCAGCCAGGTCACCGCCAGGCTGGCCTTGTCGATGGCCGTGACCGGTGTCGCCGACCCCAGCTCCAGCGCCTTGAAATAGGCGATCCACGAGATGGCCGTCGCGATGCCGGACAGCGTCAGATAGAGCCAGGCGTGCCCATCGAGCTTGCTGGCGGCCGCCTTGTGTTCGCCGGTGAAGAACACGACGCCGATCGACAGCACCAGCACGATGGCCGTGCGGACGGCATTGGCCAGGTTCGACGGGACGTCTTCGAGCCCGACCTTTGCAAGGACAGACGTGGCGCCAGCCGCGAGCGCCGAAATCACGGCCAGGATCTGCCAGGACATATGAGTCAATCTCTCTTTCCAGACACGAGCATTGCCACCAGGAACCCCATGGCGCCACCTCGACTGAAGCTGCGGGCCGGCCAACCCGTCTGGCTTCCGCCCCGTCTGGCGCGCCGCGCGCCCCGGCATCCGCACCTGTCCGGCGTGGCAGCACGCCGACGTCGCCATCGTCGGCGGCGGCATCACCGGCACCATCGCCGCGCTCCGCTTCGCCGAAGCGGGCGTCGACGCCGTCGTGCTCGAGGCCGATCGCGTCGGCCACGGCAGCACCGCGGCCAGCAGCGCGCTCCTGCTGCAGGAGCCCGACGCCCGTCTCACGCGCGCTCACCGAACGCTACGGCGCGAAGACGGCGCGACACCTCTGGCGCGTCAGCCACGACGCGGCGCGCGAGCTGATCGCGCTGCTCGCACGGCTGCTGCCGGCCGGGTCGGTCGCGACGGCGCGATACCGTCTACTACACGACCGAGGCCGGCGACGTCGATGCCCTGCACGCCGAGTACGTCGCGCGGCGGCGGGCCGGCTTCGACGCGACGTGGCTGACGCCGCGCGCCTTGCGCGTCGAGGCCGGCCTCCCGGCCCGCGCCGGCATCCGGACGCGCGGCAACGCCCACTGCGATCCGTTCCGCGCCTGCGACGCGGTCGCCGACGAAGCGGTGCGGCGCGGCGCCCGCATCTTCGAGCGGTCGCCGGTGCGGCGCATCGAGGCCGGCCGCGGCGGCGTCCGGGTCCGCACCGCGCGACGGCGTCGTCGAGGCGCGGCAGGTGGTGATCGCGACCGGCTACGCGACCCGCCAGTTCCGCCCGCTCGCCGGCCGCTTCCAGATGTCCTACACCTACGTCGTGGCGACGCCGCCGCTCGACACGCGGGCGCGGCGCGAGCTGGGCCTCGCCGACGTGATGCTCTGGGACACGCGGCGGCACTATCACTACGCGCGCTGGACCGCCGATCACCGGCTGCTGCTCGGCGGCGCCGATCGGCCGCTCCGCGGCGGCCAGCCGGCCGCGGCGCGGCTGGCCGCGGCGATCGCCAGCATCCGCGCCCACTTCGAGCGCGTCCTGCCGGCGCTGGCCGATCTGCCGACTGGCGCACGCCTGGGAAGGCCGCTTCGCCAACACCCCGGACAGCCTGCCCTACGTCGGTCCGCACCGGATGTACCCGGGCCACGCCTTCGCGCTCGGCTACGGCGGCAACGGCATGACCTTCGGCTCGCTGGCCGGCCGGCTGCTGGTCGAGCAGTGCCTCGGCCGTCGCGAGCCGCGATCACGCGCTGTTCGCCTTCGATCGCTGAGGCGCGCGCGCCGCCCAATCGAGCAGCCGGTCGAGCGTCCACGTGTTGATCACCCGATCGGGCGGCACGCCGGCCAGGCGCGCGTGCGCCAGCGCGATGTCGGCGTAGTGCCACTGGCTCACCGCGTGCGCGTCGGTGTCGAGCGCGATCAGGCAGCCGGCGGCGACCGCCTCGCGGGCCAGGTCGTAGTCGAGATCCTGCCGGGACGGATCGCCGTCGATCTCGATGGCCACGCCGCTGGCCGCGGCCGCGGCGAACACGCGCGGCCAGTCGGCCGCCACGCCCGGCCGCGAGCCGTACATCCGCCCGCGCGGGTGGCCGAGGACGTGGACGCCCGGCGCGGTCACCGCGGCGAGCATCCGCGGCGTCTGATCGGCCGCCGATCGGAGGACGGCGTGCGGCGCGGCGACGACGATGTCGAAGCGGCGCCGATCCGTCGGGCTCGACGTCGACCGTGCCGTCGGCGCGGATGTTCGCCTCGACGCCGGCCAGCAGCCGGAACGATCCGTCGCCGCGCGGCTTCAGCCGATCGATCTCCAGCGCGCTGCGCGGCGAAGCGCGCCGGCGACAGGCCGTTGGCGATCGGCAGCCCGCCCGAATGATCGGTCACCGCGCTGAACGCGTAGCCGTGCGCGCGCCCGGCCTCGACGATCGCCTCGAGCGTCTGGCTGCCGTCGCTCCACGTCGAGTGCATCTGCAGATCGCCGCGGTAGTCGGCGAGTCGCGGCCCGCGCGAGGCCGGCGTCGGCGATGCACGGCGCGGACGCGGGCCCGGCTCAGGAAGTGCGGCCGCAAGCCGCGCCGCCGCTCGACCTCGGCCCGGCGTCCGCTGGCGTCGACGGCGCGCTCGACGAGCGCCGAGCTCGCCGGTCGCCAGCACCTCCAGGATCACCCGCGTCGACGACGGACCGATGCGCGCAATCTTGCGCCAGCGTCGCCGTCCGGCTGGACGAGCCGCTCGATCGGATCGTCGAGCGCGAGGATGGCGTCGGCCGCCTGCTTGTAGCCCCAGGCCCGCTGCGTCGACGTCTGGGTCTCGGCCAGGTCGCGCAGCAGGCCGGCGACGACGCAGGTTGGTATCGACGGCGTCCGCCGTGCCCGGCGCGACGCCGCGTCCGCGCCGCTCATCGCCGTGCGCTCACGGCTCGACCGGCGGCAGCGGCGATTCGGCCGGGCCGGCGATCACCTCGCCGCGCGGCGTGAAGCGCGAGCCGTGGCACGGGCAGTCCCACGTGCGCTCGGCCGGGTTCCAGCCGACCAGGCAGCCCATGTGCGTGCAGGTCGCCGAGCGCAGCGTCAGCACGCCGTCGTCGTCGCGGTAGGCGGCCACCGTCTGGCCCTCGTGATCGATGATCTTGCCCTGGCCGCGGCGCACCTCGCGCAGCGACCGGCCCTCGACGCCGGCGAAGCGATCGCGGGCCATGTAGTACGGGTAGTCGGCGTTCTCCTTGACGTAGTCCCACAGGCTGCGGCCCAGCGCCTTGCGATCCGGCGCGAACAGTTCGGCCCACGGGTTGGTGCGGCCGAGGATCGCGTCGGCGCACAGCATCGCCGCCGAGCGTGCCGAAGGTCATGCCGTTGCCGGCGAAGCCGGTCGCGGCGTAGTGGTGCTCGCCCATCCGCCCGAGGTACGGCAGGCCGTCCGGCGTCTCGATGACCTGGCCCGACCAGCGCGCGACGACCGTGGCGTCGGGCAGGAGCACGCGCAGCGCCGCCTCGAGCGCGCGCGTAGCACTCCGGCGTGCCCTTCACCTGGCCGGTCTTGTGATCCTCGCCGCCGAAGATCACGATGTCGTGCTCGTCGCCCGGCTCGACGCGCAGGTAGTGGTACGGGGTCCGCCGTGTCCCACCACAGCGCGTCGGCGAGACGGCCCTTCGGCACGCGCGCCGCCACGACGTAGCTCGTGTAGAGCGCGAGCTTGGTCTGGAACAGCGTCGCGACCGGCAGGCTGCTCAGCCCGGCGAGCGGATTGTGCGTCGCGATGACGATGTCGTCGCCGGTCACCGCGAAGCCGTTGACGGTGACGCCGAGCGGCTCGCCGTTGAACGACTCGACGGCGCTGTGCTCGTAGATGTGGCCGCCGGCGGCCACGACCGCGCGCGGCCAGGCCGGCCAGATAGTGGCGCGGATGGAATCGCGCCTGCCCGTCGACGCGGATCCCCGGGCCGCCGGCGAGCGGGCACGGCGTCGACGAACGTCGGCGTCGAAGCCCAGCTCGCGCGCCAGGGCCGCTTCGGCGCGGAACGCTCGGCCTCGTCGGCCTGCGTGCGATCCGACCGGCGCGTGCAGGTAGCCGTCGACCCAGTCGAAGTCGCAGTCGATGCGCGTGCCGCGCGGACGATGGTGTCGATCCGGTCGATGGCGGCCAGCCCGGCGTCCCACACCGCCTGCGCGTGCGAGCGACCGAACCGATCGACCAGCTCGCCCAGCCGCGCGTCGGTGACCATCGTCAGGTGCGCGGTGGTGTGGCCGGTGTCGATCTCGCCGAGCGCGGCCCGCTCGAGCAGCACGACGCGCTTGCCGGCGGTGGCCAGCAGGTAGGCCGCGGTCAGGCCGGTGATGCCGCCGCCGACGACCACCACGTCCGCATGCTCGTCGTGGTCGAGCCGCTCGAAGACCGGACTCGACAGCGACGCTGACCAGTACGGGGTGGTATCCAGGGCACCTTTGGGTGCATTCGACATCGCGAAACCCTCCGTCGCGACTGTCAATGCAAAACGGTCGCCCGACGCGACCGCTTTCGAGGCCACCTCGAGTGTGGGCAACGCCGCCTTCCGCGATCGCCGCGCGAAGCCGGTGGGCAAGCGACTTGCAGCGGAGAACCGGATGCCGGAGGCCTCGATGCACAAGCCCACACCGCTCCAGAGCCCAGCGCCTCGACAGGGCCCGCGACGACGCCAGCCGGGCGGTCGATCGCGCGTCGGGCCGATCCGCATCCGGGAGGGACCGAGCCACAACGGATCGAACGCGATCCGATCGGCGAGCGGGCCGTGCCGCTGCGCGCCCTCTACGGCATCCAGACGGCCCGCGCGCTCGACACCTTCCAGATCAGTTCGGTCCGCGTGCACCCGGCGCTGATCACCGCCTTCGCCGAAATCAAGAAGGCGGCGGCGCTGGCCAACGTCGCCGCCGGCGCGCTCGACGACCGCCGCGGCCGGGCCATCGTCCGCGCCGCCGACGAGGTGATCGCCGGACAGTGGCGCGAGCACTTCCCGCTCGACGCGTTCCAGGCCGGGGCCGGCACCTCGACCAACATGAACGTCAACGAGGTGATCGCCAACCGGGCCCTCGAGCTGCTCGGCCACGGCCGCGGTGACTACAGCCAGCTCCACCCGAACGACCACGTCAACCGCTCGCAGTCGACCAACGACACGATGCCCACCGCGATGCGCATCGCCGCCCTGCGGCTGCTCGGCTGAGCTGGCCGCCGCGATCGACGGGCTGGTCGAGGCCTTCGAGGCCAAGGCCGTCGAGTGGGCCGAGGTGCGCAAGGCCGGCCGCACGCACCTGCACGACGCGACGCCGATGACGCTGGGCCAGGAGTGCGCCGCCTACGCCGCCAACATCCGGCGCGCCGGCGATCGCCTGCGGGCCCAGGAATCGACGCTGGCCGAGGTGCCGCTCGGCGGCACGGCGATCGGGACCGGCATCAACACGGCGACCGGCTTCGCCGCGCTCGCCGTCGCGCACCTCGCCGCGATCACCGGCCTGCCGCTGCGCGAGGCGCCCGATCGCATCGCCTCGCAGCAGAGCCTGGGCGACTTCGTGGCCGCCTCGGGCGCGCTGCGCGGCCTCGCCGTCGAGCTCGGCAAGATCGCCAACGACCTGCGGCTCCTCAGCTCCGGGCCGCACACCGGGCTCGACGAGATCGAGCTGCCGGCGCTGCAGCCCGGCTCGTCGATCATGCCGGGCAAGGTGAACCCGGTCGTCGCCGAGATGCTGAACATGGTGTGCTTCCACGTGATCGGCCACGACGTGGCGATCACCATGGCCGGCGAGGCCGGACAGCTCGAGCTGAACGTGATGCTGCCCTACGTCGCCCACGCCCTGCTCGACAGCCTCGACGTGCTGACCCACGCCGTCGCGACGTTCGACCGCAAGACGGTGCGGCTCCTCAAGGCGCACCCGGATCGTTGCGCCTACTTCGCCGAGCGCACGGTGGGGGCGGCGACCGCGCTCAACGAGTCGCTCGGCTTCGAGGGGGCGGCGGAGGTCGCGCAGGAGGCGATCCGCAGCGGGCGGACGGTGGCCGAGGTGGTGGCCGATCGGCGCCGCACCGGGGCCAGCGGCAGCAGCGCCAGCGGCGGCAGCAGCAGCGCCAGCAGCGTCAGCGCGCGCGGCGCCAGCGCGAGCGACGGGCACACGGGTGGCCGGCCGTGACCAAGCCGTCCGCGACGCCGCGCGACGTCACGGGCGCTACTGCGGCGCGTCGATGGCGCGGCGCACGGCTGCGGCGAGCTGCCCGATCGTGAACGGCTTGGACAGGAACGGCACGCCGTTCGGCAGCCGGCCGCGCGTCGCGGCTTCGGCCGCGTAACCGGACATCAGGAGCACGCGGGTCGTGACGCCGACCGCCCGCAGGCGTTCGAGCAGGTCGAGTCCGCCATCCGCGGCATGACGAGTCCAGCAGGACCATTCGGACCTCCAGCGCCATCGCCACGATGCCCTCGTCTTCGACGATGACGATGCACGGACGGGGGGCGGGAATCAGGCCGCTGTCGGCGCCGGGCTCGGCAGTGCGAGGACGACCGTCGTTCCTGAGCCAGGCACCGCCGTGAGCGTCAGCTCGCCGCCGATGAGCGCGGCCCGCTCCCGCATCCCGAGCAGGCCGAGGCCGCGGCGGCCGTCACTGGGGCCCGCTGATGAGGCGAGCAGGCCGATGCCGTTGTCGCCGATGGTCAGCGTGACGCGCCCGTGACGCTGCTCGAACGCGACGCGGACGAAGGTCGCGGCCGCGTGCTTGTGCACGTTGTTCAAGGCCTCCTGGGCGATCCGGAAGGCATGCGTCTCCACGTCCTGGGGAAACCGCATGTCATCGAGTCCGCCGGCATGGAACTCGGCTGGGATCCCGAAGGTGGCCGACCAGTCCTCGACATTCTGCCCCAGCGTCCGGACCAGGCCGAGGTCGTCGAGCCCGGCCGGTCGCAGATCCCGCAGCAGGAAATCGACGTGGCGATCGACCCGCGCCGCGGCCTCCTGGACGGTGGCGAGCTTCCCGCGCAGCCCGGCGTCGGCCGCCATGGACGCGGCCAGCCACTCGAGTTTGAGGCGGAGGCCGGTGACCTGCTGGCCGAGGTCGTCGTGGATGTCCTGCGCGATGCGCCGGCGCTCGGCCTCCTGCAGCATGAACATGCGCTGGACGAGCGCGGCGTGCTCGCGACGGGCCTCCTCACGCGCCTGCTCGAGTCGCCGCCGTTCGGTGACGTCGATCAGCGAGATGAAGGTACTCGAGCTCGGAGGTATCCCCGTCGCGGCGCGGGCTGCAGGTCAGCTGCACCAGCCTCTCGCCGCGCGGCCCGATCAGCCGCAGCTCCTCCCCCGCCGGCATGTCACCCTTGGCGCGCGCGCAGGTCTTCAGGTATCGCAACAGCCGGGACCGGTCGTCGGCGGCGAACGACGGCAGCAGGAGTGAGCCCACGAGACCCGGTCGCGGGCGGCCGAGCAGCGCCGCCGCGCACAGGTTGATTTCCTGGATGAACCCGTTGCGGTCGAGCGTGCAGTAGCCCGTCGGCGCCGCGTCGTAGAGGTGCATGTAGCGGTCGCGCGTCTCCTCCAGGATCAGGAGCGCTTCCCGCAGCTTGTCGTTCTGGGCGCGCAGCTCCTCCTGATGGACCTCGAGCTCATGGCGCAGGCCGGCACGGTCATCGGCGTTGGCGGCGGGGGGCGCGGGCGGGTCACGTCTGCGGGAGGTTGCCATCGGGCACTTACTCCGACGTGGCCAGGAGCAGGACGTGGCGCTGCGCGGGATTGTCGTAGGAGGCGAGGCCGCGCGCCTCGAGCGTCCACCCGGCCAGGGGGCCGCCGTCCGCCGGCGCGGCCACGCGGCGGAAGGCTCCGGGAGCCTCGCCCAACAGCCCGCGGACGGCCAGCTCCCACTCGGTGGGCAGCAGCTCGGCGATCCGCTGATGGCGCACGTCGCCAGCGCCGTCGAGGAACACGCTGGAGAACGCGGCATTGGCCAGGACGAGGCGGACGTCGTGATCGACGAGCGCTGCCGGCTGGGCGGCCGATTCCACCACGGCCCGCGCCACGTCCACCGCCGCCCGGGCGCGCTCTTCCGATCGCTTCGGGGCGTCCGCGTCGAAGAGGGCCAGCACGGCCCCGTCGATGCGGTTGTCGATGTCCTTGTAAGGACGGATCCGCAGCGAGTACCAGCGTCCCTGTCGATCGCGCACCTCGCGCTCGAGCACCGACACGGTGTCGATGCACTCGGCGATCAGCTGGTCGAGGTTCGGGCAGTCGATGTTCGGGTTGATGTGGCCGATCGCCCGGTCGAGATCGCCCGGGATGAGGTTCAGGATCTTCTCCGCCATCGGGGTGAATCGCCGGATGCGCAGGTCGACGCTGACGATGACGATGGCGATCTGGACACTGGCCAGGAGGTTGATCAGGTCGCTGTTGACGCGACTGAGCTCGTCGTTGGTGCCATGCAGCTCCTCGTTGACGGTGTTCAACTCCTCGTTGGTCGACTGCAGCTCCTCCTTGGCCGTATCGAGTTCCTCGTTCGTGCTCTGCAGCTCCTCGTTGCTGGAGAGGATTTCCTCGTTGGCCGACTGCAGCTCTTCGTTCGCCGCCTCGAGCTCCTGGATGATCGACTGCAGGTACTCACGGCTGGCGGCCAGCTCCCGTTGCAGGCGCTGGAGCGCACCGCGCCCCTGACGGGCGCCCTTCGCGGCGCGAACCTCGGGCGGCGCGGGAGCGGCGCCGTCCTTTTCCTGTGCACGCGGGCTCTCGAACAGCACCAGGTAGTGGAGCCGGCCGGCCGTCGTCAGCGGCACGATGTCGAGGGTCACCGGCGTCCAGGCCCGCCCGGCTTTCACGTACAGGCCCGTCTTGCGAACGGCCGTCCGCTGCGTGCGCGCCGCCTGGAGGCCGCTGCGCAGGCCGTGGAGCAGGCCTTCCCGCGCCATCTTCAGGATGTTGAGGCTGGCCTCGCCAGGGGCCGGTTCGAGGAAGGCGCCGGTCTGGCCGCGGAACTGCACGATCTGCAATTCGCTGTCGATGACCACGCCGGGCGGTGCGTAGCGATCCAGAATGGCGCGGCTCACCTCGCTCTGCAGCACTTTTTCGTGCCCGGGCGCGTCGAGAGCCCGGGGCTTGCCCGAGGGGGCGCCGGGGCTCAGATGATCGACGGGCAACGCCAGCGTCCGGGCGATCGCGCCGTCCTTCCTGCGATGGATGCGCAGCTTCTTCTCGACCACGGTGAACAAGGCGGCCTGGGCCCCGACGCTCTCGGCCTGACCGAGCATCAGGAACGCGCCGGGGTTGAGCGCGTAGTGGAACACCGACAGCAGCTTCTTCTGCAGCACGGCGTCCATGTAGATCAGCACGTTCCGGCACAGGATCAGGTCGAGATGCGAGAACGGCGGATCCTTGGTCAGGTCCTGCCGGGCGAACACGCACCGATCGCGGATGCTCTTGGCGACGCGATAGCCGCCGTCGCTGCGGGTGAAGAACAGCCGCAGCCGTTCCGGCGAGACGTCCGTCTCGATGCTGGTCGGATAGGTCCCCGCCCGGGCGAACTCGATCGCGCTCTCGCTCACGTCGGTGGCGAAAATCTGCACCCGGACGTCGAGCGGGCCCTTCTGCAGGAATTCGACCAGGCTGATGGCGACCGAGTAGGCCTCCTCGCCGGTGGCGCAGCCCGAGACCCAGATGCGCAGCGGGTGGTCGGGCCGACGATCCTCCATCAGCGCCGGGAACACGTGCGCGGCGAGGCCGTCGTAGGAATCGGGATCACGGAAGAAGCGCGTCACGTGGATCAGCAGATCCTGATACAGGCTCCGGACCTCGTTGACGTTCGCCTCGAGGAGACGCAGGTAGGCACCGGCGTCGACGATGCGGTGGAGCGCCATCCGCCGGAACAGTCGACGCTTGATGGTCGGCAGCTTGTAGTGCCTGAAGTCGACGCCGCTGACCGGGCGCAGCAGATCGAACAGCCGCTGCAACTGGTCGGGCGTCAGCTCGTGGTCGTCGCCGAACGCCGGCACGACGCGGCCGCGGATGGCGATGTCCACGAGCTGGGCGGCGATCGCCGACGGCTCCAGGATCAGGTCGACCATGCCGGTGTCGATCGACGCGCGCGGCATGCCGTCGTACTTGGCCGATTCCGGCGCCTGGGCGATGACCAGTCCGCCCGCGGCCTTGACGTCGCGCACGCCGGCGGCCCCGTCGGACGCGGTGCCGGACAGGACCACCGCAATCGCCCGTTCCTGCATGCTCTCGGCGAGAGACACGAAGAAGGCGTCGACCGGCATGTAACCCGATTTGTCGTTCGGGCGCGGCGACAGATGGAGTTCGCCGCCCCGCATCTCCATCCGGACGTTGGGCGGGATGACGTAGACGTGACCGGCCTCGACGCGCATGCCTTCGAGGGCCTGCAGCACCACCATCGCGGTCTGCGACGAGAGCAGCGAGACGAGCGCGCTCTCGTGCTGCGGCGACAGGTGCTGGACGAAGACGATGGCCAGCGGCGGAGCATGCTCGATGGCCCGCAGCAGCTGCGAGAACGCCTCGAGTCCGCCGGCCGATGCGCCCACCCCCACGACGGTCAGGCCAGCTGACACCGCGGCGGGCCGGCGCGCCTGGGCGGACCGCGCCGGCGAGGGCGTCCGGGTGGCCTGCACCCGCGCACCTTTTTTCGTGGACGGCGATCGCGCGGTATCGGCCCGGCCGGGCCGGCGCACTGGCAGCTTCTTCTTGGCCATGCTGGACGCTGAAAGTCAGCGCCAGTCTACCGCGCGCGGGCCCGACGGCGGGGGGCTGGTCCCTCCTCGGCGCTCGGGGCCACGCTCGCCGGTTCCCGGAACACCAGGCGCCGGATGGCCTTCGCTTGCGTGTGATAGCCGTGACTGTCTTCTTCGAAGCCGCGCGCGACCGTCGTGATGCCTGCCGCCTCGGCCCGCTTCGACATCCGCATGCGCAGCTCGGCGTGCTGTTCGAGGATGCGCACCGCCGTCCACAGCGCCTGCTCGACAGCCTCTCCATGCTCCGCGAGCAGGCTTTCCGGGGCATACCGGTGGCCCACGTGGCAGGCATAGTCCCCAGCGACGCCGTCGCCCGTCTCCCACAGCGCGCCGCCGCAGGCCGGACAGGTAATCGGCGTCGGCGGTCCGTTCCGGGCCTCCATGTCCGCGACCTGGGTGTCCTCTGATTGCCGCTGTGGTTCGGGCTGATCAGGCGGGTAGGTCATGGTGTCTCTCTGCGGCGCCGAAGCCTCGCACAAGCAGACGATCGCGGCGGCGATGTCCGCGGCAGGCAGGACGGCGTCCACGTCGGTCTGGCGGAGCGCGGCGAGCGGCATGCTCGGGACTTCGGCTTCGTCGGGGTCCTGGACGATGGCACCGCCACCCTGCTCGACGATGGCGCGCAGGCCGAAGCTGCCGTCATCGAGCGCACCGGAGAGGATGACGCCGATCACGGCCGCGCCGCGCGCGCGGGCGGCGGTGCGGAACAGCGGATCGATCGCCGGACGAAACCCGTTCTCACGCGGCCCGCGCACCACGCGCAGCCCGTCCGCATCGATGAGCAGGTGGCAATCGGCCGGGGCGACGTAGACAGTGCCGGGACGAAGGTCGCTCCGATCGACAGCGGGCTCGACCCGCAAGCCCGTGCTCCGGGCGAGGATCTGCGGCAGGATCCCGGTCGTCGAGCGCGTGTGCACGACGACGACGACCGCCGCCGGCAAGGTGGGCGGCAGGCCCCCGAGGACGGAACCGAGTGCCTGCAGCCCTCCGGCCGACGCGCCGATGACGACGAGGTTACGCACGGCCATCTCGATCAGACGCTGGCTGCGGGCACCGGCGCGGGGAGAGGGACGTGGGACCAGTCATCGCTCGGCTGTGTCGTCGCCGGCCTCGTCCTCGTCCTCGTCATCGTCGTCGTCGTCGTCCTCGTCGGCGTCGGCGTCGGCGTCGTCGTCGTCGTCGTCCTCGTCCTCGTCCTCCTCCTCGTCTTCCTCGTCTTCCTCGTCTTCCTCGTCGTCGTCCTCTTCAGCCATCTCGACAGCGTCGTCGTCCAGCTCGTCCTCGACCTCCAACCCCGCGGGCGTGTCGAGGTGCTCGAGCGAGGCTGGACCGATCTCGCCTTCGACGACCGGAGCGACGCCGCCCCCAGACCGCTTGCGTCCTTGTGCAGGCATATGGACCCTCCGGCGGCGCCACTCGCAAATGCCAGACCAATGACGGAGCGAGCCATGACCCGGCAACAGTCGTGTCTCGGATCGGTCATCGATGCTGTGCGTCGCTGCCGGGGCACGGTCGTTGCCGACAGGTACGCAGACATCCGCATCAGGTGAACCACCTAGCCTGCGCCGGCGGTGAGCCGTTCCCGGATCGCCCGATACCGCACCACGACCTGGCGAAGCCGTGTCCGGGACGGCTTGGCGCCACTCGTGGCCGGCACGACGAGGCGCAGGCGATCACGGCTGGCGTTGGCGATGGCCTCGCCGATCGCCAGTACCCCGCAGGGCTTGATCAGGTAGGCGTCTGCGCCGGCTTCGAGGGCGTGTCGGCGCACCTCGGCGTTCGCCAGCGTGGTGAGGACGACCAGCGCCGCGTCGGAGCAGGTGGACTCGTGGCGGAGAGCGCGTATCAACGCGATTGCCCCCGAGCGGCACCATCGGCTCGACCACAATTGCGTCCGGCGGCACCGTCGACGCCACCGAGAGCGCCTCGTCACCGGTCGCCGCGATACGCACGACGAAACCGCGCAGCGTCAGCCACAGCAGGTACAGCTCACGCGTGTCTGCGTGCGGCTCGATGAGGATGACGTTCGGCGAGGGGTACCGGACCGACGACAGCGGCTCAGGCGGGAGGGAATCGTGCGCCAGGGAAGGCTCGTCCAGCAGCCGGGAGCCGGTCGACATGGCCCCGTTTTCTCACGTCGAGCTGCCTCGCCACATCGGGACGATCGACGGTCACGATCAGGGATATGCCTTAGCCGGCCGTCCCGGCACCGGCACTCGGCAGCGTCACGAGCACGGTCGAGCCCCCCGACACTCCGCTGCTGCGAAGGTCGATATGGCCGCCATGACGCTCGATCAGCTTGCGGGCGATGGTGAGGCCGAGCCCGAGCCCGCCGAAACGTCGCGCCGCCGAGCTGTCGCCCTGGTTGAACGGCTCGAAGACCTGCACCAGCTTCGACGTCTCGATGCCGCCGCCCTCGTCGGAGACGAAGAGGAGCACCTGACCGCCGCACAGCCGAAGGCGGATGTGCACTTCGCCGCCCCTGTTCGAATACTTGACGGCGTTGTCGAGGACGTGGCGGATGGCGATGCGGAGGCTGGCCACGTCCCCCCGCACCCACACGGGTTCGGCTTTGGCAGGTGCCGGGCCGCCGGAGGGCGCGTCCAGTGCGATGACCACCTCGGCGCGGGTCGCGGCCGCTGTGATCCCGTCAACCACGCTGTCGAGCAGCAGGCGGACGTCGAGCGTTTCCCAGTCTTCCGACAGCGTCCCGGGCTCGGCCGCCGCGAGCAACTCCTCGACCAGGGCCAGCTGGCGGCGCGCGTTGCGCTCGATCACCTCGAGACCGCGATTGACCTGCTGCGGCGGCACGGCACGACGCATCCGCAGGAGCTCCGTCCAGCCAAGGATGGCGTTCAAGGGGGTGCGAAGCTCATGGGACACGGTGGCCAGGAACTCTTCCTTCACGCGACGTAGATCGGTGGGCGGCGGCGGCGCCGCAGACGGCCGCTGCCCCGTCCACGAGGCGATGCCGGTGCCGATGAGACCGAGCATCACCAAGGCGCCGGCATGACTGCCGGTGGTGGCGCTGTCGGCCGCGCCAGCCGCGAGCAGGCCGAGGGAGAGGACGGCGCCCGTCATGGTGGCCGCATATCCGGCGACGGGTCCCGACGAGCGGCTCGCCACCAGCACGGCCATGAGCAGTGCCATGACCCCGCCCTGACTCGGCAGCAGATCCAGCGCGAGGGAAGCCGCCACGGCCGTCAACGCCAGCGCCACTCCGAGACTGACGCCGGACAGGTGCCCACCCATCGCCGAATCGAGATGTGCGACCCGTTCAGACAGAACCTGCACCCTTGGCGCGGGGAGACTGGTCAGCGACCCGGCGCACGGCTTCGACCAGCTCGTGCGGCGGAATGGGCTTGGCGAGGTGTTCGGCGAATCCGGCGCGGGCGGTGCGGCTTCGCTCCTGTGTCCCGGCGTGCGCGGTCATCGCGATGGCCGGCACCGCCCGGCCGGCGCCGCCCCGGCTCCGGATCGACGACAGGAGGCCGTAGCCGTCGGTAACGGGCATGGCGATGTCCGTCAGGACCACGTCGGGACGCCAGCCCTCGAAGATCTGGATGGCTTCGGCGGCCGACGCCGCGATCCGGGCGTCGGCGCCGGCGGCTTCCAGGATGTGCTCGAGCAGCTCGCGCCAGTCGGCCTCGTCGTCGACGGCCAGCACGCGGAGGCCGGTGAGTTGCGGCCCGGCGAGCTCCGGCGCGGCTGCGACCCCGGCCTGTTCGTCCGGCGAACCAGGCGACGCGCCCTGGCCCATCGGCAGCGTCGGGAGCAGCACGGTGAACGTCGAACCGTGGCCACGGCCGCCGCTCTCGGCCAGCACCCGGCCTCCGTGGCCGATGGCGATGATGCGCGCAAGGGCGAGGCCAATCCCGAAGTTCGACGGGTCGCGACGGGCCGAGCTCGGCTGCTGGCGAAAGGGATCGAACACGTGCGGGAGGATGGCGGGGTCGATGCCGACGCCGGTATCGCTGATGGCGATCGACACCTCATGGCCGAGCATCGACGTGCGGATCGAAACCGTGCCGCCGGCCGGCGTGAACCGGATGGCGTTGCCGAGCAGGTGGCGGAGCACCTGCTGCAGCCGGCGGGCGTCACCGCTGACCACGGCGTCGATGGCCGGGCCGCAATCGAGCCGGAGGTCAGCCCGCTCCACTTCGGGAGCTACGGCCTGGCACGCCTCGTCGATGGCCTCCTGGAGGCGCATCGGTTTCGGTTCGATCCGCAGGGCCCCGCTGACGACGCGGGATTTGTCGACCAGGTCGTCGAGGAGCTGCCGCTGCCGCAGGGCGTTGCGCCGGATGACGGCGAGGGCATCCCGCACATCGGCAGGCAGGTCGCGGCGCGGCTCGAGGACCTGCGTCCAGCCGAGGATCGCATTCAGCGGACTTCGCAGCTCGTGCGAGAGGGTGGTGAGAAACTCATCGCCGCGCTGCGAGGCCTCGAGGGCCGCGGCCCGGAGACGGCTCAATTCGTCGACGGTCTCCTGGAGCTCCCGGATCCGAATGGCGTCCGCGGACTCGCCCCTGCCGGCGGCGTCGCCGCCCTGCGGGTCGTCCTTCGCCCCCCCGTGGCTCATCCACAACGTGCCCGCGAGGAGGGGAACGAATGCCGTCACGCAAGCCGGCCACCCCACAGTCGCGAGGGACGCGAGCAGCGGAGCGAAAGACACAACCATGCCAGCTATCTAGCAACAACGCTGCCGCGCCCAATGGGAGACGCCGGACGCCGTAGCTCCTTGAACGACGCGAGGATGGCGCATCAAACCGCCAAAGTGGGCACCGGCATGTGTGCGCGTGAGCGCGTCGGTTCCCACAGGGTAACTCCGTGGATACCCCTAGGTCCGCGTCACCGGCTCGACCGTATGCCAGCGGTGTCGAGGTTGGCGTTTGACGGCGGCGCGGCGGCTCACCGCAACGGGCCACGGCCGATAGAGCCGACCGGTCGTCGAAAACGGGTCGCGCTCGCCCTTTCCGATCCTCTCGTGTCCGGGTCGTCCGGCACTTGGATCAATCGCTAGGGGTTGGCCCGCACCCGTCGCGTTGCCATGTGAGTGGACCTGAAGGCCGCAAAGCCGTTGTTCCTTGGCACGTGACCGTGGAACGTGAGTTGCACAAAGGAAACACAAAGGAAAGTAGATGCAAAGAGCGATGGTCTGTCGGTGCATCACGAATGGCGGGAGATGAAGTCGTGATCAGACCGACGCTGGCATTCTTCCCGTCCCTTCTCAGGTCGACCGACAGGCACGGCTCGGCCACGTGCTGTCGCGGCATCCTCCGCGCTCTGCGAGCACGCGGCTGGGACGTGACCCTCTACCAGCCCGACACCGACGAGCGCCAGGCGGAACGCGACGTCGCCGATCCCGAATGGGCGCGCGTCGTCGTCTACAGCAGCACCGATCCGGATGGGCCGGCGCGCGCGCTCGAAGAGGCACGCCACGCCGACGTGATCCTCAAGGCCGGCGGGGCCGGCGTGTTCGACGGCTGGCTCGACGCGGCCATTGCCGATCTGCGCGGCACGGGACCGCTCTGCCTCTATTGGGATGTCGACGCGCCGGCCACGCTCGACCGTCTGCGCGGGCGCGTCGACGATCCGCTGCGGCGGCTGGTGCCGCGCTTCGATCTCATCGTGGCCTCCGGGGGCGGCGACGGTGTCTGCGGCGCCTACGAGGCGCTGGGGGCCAGGCACTGCCTGCCGATGTACCACGCCGTCGATCCATCCACGCACCACCCGGTGGCCCCGCAGATCCGATTCCTCGGCGATCTGGGCCTGCTCGCCAACCGCCAGCCCGATCGGGAAGCACGCGTCGACGAATTGTTCCTGCGGGCGGCCGCCAGCCTGCCGCGCCACCGCTTCCGCCTGGGCGGGAGCGGCTGGTCCGGCAAGCGCCTCCCCGACAACGTCGAGTACATCGGTGACGTGGCGGCCCGCGACCTCAACGCCTTCAACGGCTCGCCGCTGGCTGTCCTCGACGTGAACGGCGAAGGGATGCCGCGCTACGGCCACTCACCGGCAATGGGGGTCTTCGAAGCGGTCGGCGCCGGAGCCTGCCTGATCACCGACGCGGCGGCAGGCATCGAGCCGTTCCTCGTGCCAGGGCGCGAGGTGCTGGTCGCCGGCAACGGCGACGAGGTCGCGTCGCACCTCGCGTCCCTCAGGCCGGGCCGCGCCCTGATGATGGCCAGCGCGGCGCGACGACGCGTGCTGCGCCACCACACCTACGCGCACCGCGTCAGGGCCCTCGAAGCGGTCCTCGACGTGGGCGCCGCTCGCCGACTCGCGTGACGTGCGGTCGGCGGCCGGCGCCCTACGTATCGGCGTACCAGTTTCGCAGCAGCGCGTAGCGGACCAGCTGCAGGCGGCTGTTCATGCCCAGCTTCCGCATCCCGTTGGTCTTGTGGACCTCGACCGTCTTGACGCTCAACGTGAGCGTCGAGGCGATCTCCTTGTTGCTGTGGCCCCAGGCGGTGAGACGCAGCACCTGGGTTTCCCGCGGCGTGAGGTCGGGTAGCTTCTTGAACATCCGCCCCTGGACGAACAGGCCCATCAGGCCCCGATTGAGTTCGGGATCGAGGTAGGGACGTCCGCTCGCCACCGTCCGGATGGCGCTCATCAGCTCGCCCGAGCTGCTCTGCTTGAGCGCGTAGCCGGCCGCGCCGGCCCGCAGCAGTTCGCCGAGATAGCTTTCCTCAGCGTGCCGCGTGAGTGTCAGCACCTTGACCGACGGGGCCTGCTGCCGGACGGCCGCGGTGGCTTGCAGGCCGTTCATGCCGGGCATGCTGACATCCATCAGCAGAACGTCGGGCCGGAGCGACACGGCCGCATCGACGGCCTGCTGGCCATCGACGGCCTCCCCGACGACCTGGAAGTCGGGTTGGCCGCTGAGGAGTAGCTTCAGCGCGTCGCGGATGGTGGCGTGATCGTCCGCGAGGACGAGGCGAATGGCGTTCACAACATGCCCTCCTGACGACCGCTGATCTTACGCCCACCGGCTCGAGTCGGTGAGACAAAAGCCGGCCAGCCGTCAGCGGCAAGACCCCAGGCTGAACAGCCGTCAGCGCGCCGACCGCAGGAAGGACAGGACGTCGTCGCGGATCTGATCCTTGTGCGACGCCAGGAGCCCGTGCGGCCCGCCTTCGTACTCCTTCAGCACGCTGCCGGCGATGCCGGCCGCCGCCTGCCGGCTCGACACGTCGATCGGGACGGTGGCGTCCTCGGTGCCGTGGATGATCAGCGTCGGTACGGTGACCGCCTTCAGGTCCGGGCGGAAGTCGGTGGACGAGAACGCCTCGGCGCAATCCAGCGTCGCCTTCAGGCTGGCCTGCATCGCGAGGTCGCACGACCAGTCGATGACCTCCTGGCTGACTGTGCGCTTCAGCAGGCCGGTGCCGTAGAACTGCGGGAAGAACCCGCTCCAGAACTTGGCGCGATCGTCGGCGATGCCCTGCGCCATCTGGTCGAACACCGCCTGCGGCACGCCTGTCGGGTTGTCCGGGGTCTGCAGCATGTAGGGCACCACCGACCCGATCAGGACCGCCTGCGTCACGGTGTGATCGCGGAATCGCGACAGGTAGCGGACCACTTCCCCGCCACCCATCGAGAAGCCGACCAGCGCGGCGCCGATGGCGCCCGTCTTGTCGATGACGTCGGCCAGATCGGTCGCCAGCGTATCGTAGTCGTAGCCGCTCCACGGCTGATCCGAGCGGCCGAAGCCGCGGCGATCGTAGGCGATGGCGCGCATGCCGGCACCGGCGATCGCCATGCCGAGGTCGTCGAAGGTGTCGGCCGAGAGCGGCCAGCCGTGCAGCAGGACGACCGGTCGCCCGGTCCCCCAGTCCTTCACATGGAGAGCGACGCCGGCACGGGTCGTGATGGTGGGCATGGGCGACTACACCACGTAGGGACCGCGCGGGCTTGGTTCGGACGGCGGGTCCTTGACTGGCACGGGCTCGGGCTCGGTCGGCGGCGTCTCCGGGGCGTCCCCGGGCGGCTCGGGCGCACGACTGGGATTGTCCGGCGGCCGCGGCGGCTCGGGCGTGCTCGCGGGTGCTTCGTCGATCGCGTACAGATCTGCCATGTATCGCTCCTCTCGTTGCGGTCAGCGAACGGTCGAGCCCTTGATGGCGTGCATCTCGCCGATATTGGGCTCGGTCCCGGTCAACCAGCCTTTGACCACCTCGAAGAGGACGACCGGCTTCGGCTTGTTCACCTCGAGGAATTCGGCGCCGTGAATCTGGACGCCGATCAGCACCATCCGCGGATCGTCCGGCGTGCCGTGGCGGGGATCGCCTTCCTCGGGGAACCACGCCTTCCAGTCCGCGGCGTAGAGCTGGCGAACCGTGGCGCGATCCTGGGTCACCGTCGCCAGGCCCGAGACGGACACCCACTCGCGGCTGCCGTCCTTGTAGTAGGTCAGGTTGATGTGCGGGTCGTGCGCCAGGTCGGCCAGCTTGGCGGTGCCGTCACGGCACACGAACCAGAGATTGGCGCCGGCGGCGCGCTTCTGGTTGGCCATCGCCCGCGAGCGCAGGTGGCCGTCGGCCCGGCGCGTCGTCATCATCGCGGTGTCGATGTCGAACACCATCTCGTAGAACTTGTCGAGTTCGCTCGCCATACGCTTCGTCTCCGGGGATGTCGATGGACGTCAGTCCACGCACGCGCTCTGCACCGTGACGAGCGCGGGTTTACGGATGCCGGGCCGGCTGATGCGCGGCCGGCTGCGATCGCCACTGACGCCGTCAGCCAGACGCGAATTGCGGCGGGCATGGGCGAACGCCGGCAGCATCGCCACCTGGGCGATATGGCCCAGACCGACAACGGTGTAGGGCACGGGTCCGCGAGAGGGCATCCAGGTCTCCAATGAGGGCAGCGGGGTCGCCAGCAGGCCGGATCGCGTTGGAGATGTGCAAGCCGCGCACCGCCGTCCGGACAAGAGCTGGACAAACCTGCGGCTCGGCTGTGGCCGAGCCCGACCGGTACGTGCCCGACCGCTGCGTCTTGCGAAGACGCCGACTCAGCTCGAGAGTCGGGTCCGGCGGACGAGCGTCGCCGCCGCGGCGACCAGCTCGCCCGGATCGACCGGTTTGGCGAGGTGCATCTCGAAACCGCTGCGCAACGCCTTGGTGCGATCCTCGGAGCGCGCGAAGGCGGTCAGGGCGGCGGCCGGCAGGTGGCGGATGGCCGGATCGGACGACGCCCGCACATGTCCGATGAAGGCGAAGCCGTCCATCTCGGGCATGCCGACATCGACGATCAGGACGTCGGGACGCACGACGGCCAGTTCGGCCAGGGCCGTCACCGGCGAGGCGAACGTGATGACGGTCGCCCCGGCGGTCTCGAGCACGACGCGCAGCAGGGTCAGCGAGTCCTCCTGGTCGTCGATGGCGACGACCCGGACACCGGCGAGACCGCCGAGGCTGGTGAGGGCATCGGCGCGGACCGTGCGGGGATGTTCCCGACGGTCTGGCGCGGACTGGTCGTGCACGATCATCAGCGGCAGGCGCGCCCGGAACGTGGCGCCCTTGCCCTCGCCCTCGCTGGCGGCCTCGACCGTGCCGCCGTGCATCTCGACGAGGTGCCGGACGATGGCCAGGCCGAGGCCGAGCCCGCCCGCCTTTCGCGTCGTGCCGGCATCGGCCTGACGGAAGCGCTCGAACACGTAGGGCAGGAAGCTGGCCGCGATGCCTTCGCCGGTGTCGCTCACCACGACCTCGACGTGCGAGTTGACGCGTTCGAGCCGGACCTGGACGCGGCCGCCGCGGCCGGTGAACTTGACCGCGTTGGTGAGCAGGTTCCACACCACCTGCTGCAGGCGATCCGGGTCGCCCGACACGGGGCCGACGTTCGGGTCGACGATGACCTGCAACCGCACGCCCCTGGAGTCCGCGGCCGGCTGCACGGTCGCCACCGCGTTCTCGATGATCAGCGGCAACTGCACCGGCTGGACGTCGAGCCGAATCTTGCCGGCGACGATCCTTGAGACGTCGAGTACGTCCTCGACGATCTGGGTCAGCCAATGGGCGTTGCGTTCCAGCGTCTCGAAGCCGCGGGCGGCCTTCTCGCCGGACAGGATGCCGCCGCGCAGCAACCGGGTGTAGCCGACGATGGCGTTGAGGGGCGTGCGCAGCTCGTGCGACAGGACGGCCAGGAACTCGTCCTTCATCCGGTTGGCTTCCTGCGCCTCGTCGAAGAGGCGGGAGTTCTCGAGGGCCACGGAGGCCCAGCCGGCGATGCCCAGGGCGATCCGCTCATGCTGCTCGGTGAACCGGTCCGGCTCGGGATGCCCGAAGAAGAGCCCGCCCAGCACTTCGGCACGGGCGCCGCGGACGGGGACCGCGAGATAGCTCCGGACGGGCAGGTGGCCGGCTGGCAGGCCCTGGAACGGCGGGTTCTGGCCGAAACGCTGATCCTTCGTCACGTCGGCGAGCCGGACCGGGCCTTCGCCGTCGAACGTCGGCGCGATGATGGCGGTGGCGCGGGGATGCGGAAACTGCGCAAAGGCCTTCTTCGGCGCCCCGGACAGCGTGTAGAGCATGTAGGCGTTGCCGGAGGCGGCGTCGCGGACGTTGTAGAAGAACGCCCCGAACGCCGCCTGCGTGAGCTCGGTCGCGGCGTCGGTGACCCGCTGCACCACGGCCTCGCGATCGAGCGTCGCGGCCAGGGCGACGCCGACGTCGGCGAGCTTCTGGGTAATCTGCGCGTGCTCGCGGGCGGCGGCAAGCAGGCGGACCGTTTCCGACACGTCGCGGGCGATCTTGGAGGCGCCCACCACGCGGCCCCGTTCGTCGCGGATCGGCGACACCGACAGCGAAATCGAGAGGCGACTGCCGTCCTTGCGCTGGCGCTCCGTCTCGTAGTGGTCGACGCTCCGCCCAGCCCGGAGATCGGCCAGGACGACGTCCTCTTCGTGCTGTCGATCGTCGGGTACGAGCATCCGGACCGATCGGCCGAGCGCCTCGCTGGCGGAGTAGCCGAACATGCGCTCGGCCGCCGGGTTCCACGACGTGATGATGCCGTCCAGGTCCTTGGTGACGATGGCGTCATCGGACGACGACACCACGGCGGCGAGGCGCTCGATGGCGAGGAACGCGCGGCGGTGGGCACTGATGTCGCGGGCGATCTTCGAGGCCCCGACGACGGCGCCCGACTGGTCGCGGATGGGTGAGACCGTCAGCGAAATCGGCAGCAGGCTGCCGTCCTTGCGCTGGCGGACCGTTTCGAAGTGGCTGACGGCGTTACCGGCGCGAATGGTGGCGAGGACGGTGTCTTCCTCGGCCTGGCGATCGGCGGGAATCATGACGCGAATCGACTGCCCGATCGCCTCCGCCGCCGTGTAGCCGAACATCCGCTCGGCGGCCCGGTTCCAGGTGATGATCGAGCCGTTCAGATCTTTGCTGACGATCGCGTCGTCCGACGACGCGACGACCTGGGCGAGATGGCGGAGCTCCCAATCGGAGGGGTCGGTCATGCGGCACGTTGGCGGGCGCGGGCTCCAGTATAGGAGAGACGACCCACGGCACGCTGTCGCGCACCGCGGATCGTTCACCCACTTAGTGGGCCGTCCTGGTGATTTCTAAAGTGGCTTCCGGGCGGGGCATCCCGCCTCGCGGCGTTGCTCATCGCTCACGTATGGCCAATGCACTCGCTCTTCGCGCCTTGCGATCCGGGCGCCGCGCTCCGGAATCCATTTCACAAATCACCAGGACGGCCCACTAGCCGGCGATCAGCGACGACCGGCCTTCTTGGCCACACCGCCCGCGACGCGCGGCGCGGGACCGCGGGCAGCGGCCGACGATCGTGCCGCTCCAGCGCCAGCCGCCTTCTTCAGCGGGGTGCGCACCGGCCGGGCCGGCGCGTCCTCGTCTTCGGCCTCGTCATCCGCTGGATGCGCGATGCTGGCGGCTTCTTCGTTGATACCGCCCTCGGCCAGGCCCGACAGCTTCCCGTCCGCGGCCTTCTCCTCGTCGAGGATCTGCTGCAGCAGATCGGCCGCGTCGTCGTGGCCCATCGCCTTGGCCCATGCGACCAGCGTGCCGTAGGCCGCCATCTCGTAGTGCTCGGCGCGCTGGCCGGAGGCGATCAGGCAGGCGTCCATCGTCGCCTCGTCGAAGTCCTCCTCCATCACGCCCTTGCCTTCCTCGATGATGCCGGCAATGCCGTCGCAGTGCTTGCCGCGGACCTTCTCGTCGAGGCTGGCGAACACCTCCTCGAGCTTCGAGATCTGGCCCTGCGTCTCGTCGCGGTGGGTCAGAAACGCCTTTTTCAGCTCGGGTGAACTGGCCTTCTTCGCCAGCTTGGGCAGGGCCTTCAGCAATTGCTTCTCGGCATCGTAGGCGTCGCGCAGCTCGTCGATGAATGCGTCGTGCAGGGTTCCAGCTTCAGCCATGGTCGTGTGCTCCTTGTGAGGTCGACAGTTCGGGCGGGCCAGTGCCACACCCAGGAACGAGGCGCGCGTTCAGACGCGCGGCGGATCGGTTTCGCGGGCGAAGTGGCGATGCTCGGCCAGCGCCTTGACGAAGGCGTCGGCCCCGGCTCCGGTGCCATCGACGATCAGGCCCGGATCGGCGGCCCCGTCAGGCAGCGTCGTTGGAATGCCTGCGGCGCGCAGCAGCGCGTCTGCGCCGCCGAGCGCCAGGATCGTCTTGCAGTGGCGGTACTGGTCCTTGATGAACTCCAGCACCTGCCCGTTGGCGGCCAGTGCTTTCACGGCGGCGGCGCCGTCGGCCAGCACGACCGCGTCGTAGAGCACCGAGGGCGTCGTCTCGACCGAGGCGTCGGCCTCGACCGCATCGCCAGAGCCCGCTTCCACCGCGCCGATGCGCGGCCCGAGCAGCCGTGGCACGGCGCCCTCACCCGCCAGGCGATCAGCGAGCGCCTTGACCGGCGCCGCGTCGAAGCCGTCGGCAATCAGGAACGCGACCTTGCGCGCCCGGATGCTGCCGTCGCCAGGGCGGGCGAACAGCGAGAGGGAGCCGGACGTGGCGACCTCGGGCGTGACGCCGTCGCGGGCCTTCGGCATCGGCGGCGGCAATTCGCGGAGCCCGAGTCCATCCGCCACCGCCTGGGCCAGCTCGGGCGCCACGTTGCGCAGGCCCGATACCATCCGTTCGCGGATCGCAGGCGTCTGCACCTTCGACAGCTCGAAGCGGAATGCCTTGATGATGTGCGTCTTCTCGACGTCCGTCTGGCTGTTCCAGAAGAGCGTCGCCTGGGTGTAGTGGTCGGCGAAGCGATCGGCGCTGGCCGCGGACCTTGTGCTCGTCGGCGGTGCGCGGCTCGGCGAAGGACACGAAGCCCTTGGCGCCGGCCTGGAAGGGGCAGCCGCCGCCGAGCGAGTTCGGCTCGTAGGACACCCGCCCGCGGTTGATCGCCTGGCGATGCATGCCGTCGCGCTGGTTGTTGTGCGCCGGGGCAATCGGCGCGTTGATCGGGATCTCGTGGAAGTTCGGTCCGCCGAGACGCGAGATCTGGGTATCCACATAGGAGTGGATGCGGCCGGCGAGCAGCGGATCGTTGCTGAAGTCGACGCCGGGCACGACGTGCGCGGTGCAGAACGCGACCTGTTCCGTCTCGGCGAAGAAGTTGTCCGGATTGCGATTCAGCACGAGCTTGCCGATCGGGAACACCGGCACCAGCTCTTCAGGAACAATCTTGGTCGCATCGAGCACGTCGAAGGTGAACCCCTCGGCTTGCTCCTCGGTGAAGAGCTGCACGCCCAGCTCGTACTCGGGATAGGCGCCGGCCTCGATGGCCTCCCACAGATCGCGCCGGTGAAAGTCGGGGTCGGCGCCGGAGATCTTGACCGCTTCGTCCCACACCAGCGAATGCGTGCCGGCGACCGGTGTCCAGTGGAACTTGACGAAGTGCGACGTCGCCCGCCTCGTTGACGAAGCGGAACGTGTGCACGCCGAAGCCCTGCATCGTGCGGTAGCTGCGCGGGATGGCCCGGTCGGACATCGCCCACATCAGCATCGTGCGTGATCTCGGGCATCAGCGAGACGAAGTCCCAGAACGTGTCGTGCGCGGTGGCCGCCTGCGGCATCGCGAAGTGCGGCTCGGGCTTGGCGGCATGGACGAGGTCCGGGAACTTCATCGCGTCCTGGATGAAGAAGACCGGGATGTTGTTGCCGACCAGGTCCCAGTTGCCCTCGTCCGTGTAGAACTTCACCGCGAAGCCGCGCACGTCGCGGGCGGTGTCGGTCGAGCCGCGCTCGCCGAGCACGGTCGAGAAGCGCACGAACACCGGCGTCTGCTTGCCGGCCTCGGCGAAGATCGAGGCCCGGGTGAACTGCGCCAGCGGCTTGTAGCACTCGAAGTAGCCGTGCGCCGCCGAGCCGCGCGCGTGGACGATGCGCTCCGGGATGCGCTCGTGGTCGAAGTGGGTGATCTTCTCGCGGAGGATGAAGTCCTCCAGCAGGGTCGGCCCGCGAAGCCCGGCCTTGAGCGAGTGCTGGTTGTCAGCGATCGGGACGCCGAGGTTGGTGGTCAGCGTCCGCGCGGTCGAGTCGACGCGCACCCGGTCGAGCGATCCGACCAGCGGGTTGTGACCGATGTTGGGCGAGCCGCTGCCGGTCTTCTCGCTGCCGTTCGCCTCGGAGATCGTGCTCGAGCCGACGATCGGGTCGGCCGGCTTGACGAAGGCGCCGGCTGGTGGCGCAAGGGCGGCTTGCGGGTCGTATTCGCTCGCCTTGTTCGGATTGAACGGGAAGGCGGCGGCAAGGTCACCGGCCGCGACCGCCTTCTCGGCGAGCGTGTCGCCGGGAGTCGGTGCGTCAGGGTGGTTGGGTCCGGCGACGGTGGGGCGGCTGGCGCGGACGTCGTCAGAGGGCGGCTGCTTCTGTTTAGCCATGCGTGACTTGGCAGAAGCACTTGCCGTGCCACGCAGGAGCGGGCATCAGGGGGCCGACGCGCGACACGGGTGGGCAGCGCGCGGCCCATCGTGAGCGACCCGAGGCCTCTATTCGGCGATGCGTCGCACCGCCCCGCTCAGAATCGCAACGTCGCTCGCACCGAGACGCTGCGCCCGTCCTGCGGGATCAGGTCGTGCCGGAATTCCATCCCGACCGGGTGGCCGTAGGCGCGATCGAAGGCGTTGCTGACGCGACCGGCGACGGTGAGGCGGCTTCCGGCCGGCCGATACGACGTGGGCGTTGGTCAGCCAGCCGGAGGGTATGAGCGTGCCCAGGGTGGAGAGGCGCGAGCCGACGAACTGCGACTCGGCCGCCAGCGCGCTGACCGTCGCAATCTGACCGCCGGAGGCGAATTCGCGGGGGGTATGATGCTGCTGCCCATGTCCAAGTCTGCTGCGCTCGTCGCCGACATCATCCAGAAGGACTCCGCCGGGCTGCTCGTCGAATGGCTGGCGGAGTTGAAGGCCAGCGGCGCCGGCTCGGATCACCGCATCAGCGAGTCGGAGCTGAAGGAGCAGGGCACCGAGCTGCTGAAGCTGATGGCGCCGGCCGCCGCGGCCGGCAGCGACGCCGGCGGCGAACCGTGGCGCCCGGTCCGCGAGTTCCTCGACGGCGTCTCGCGGTCGCGAGCCATCCAGGGCTTCAGCTCGAGCGAGACGGCGACGTTCGTCTTCTCGCTGAAGCGGCCGCTGTTCGCGCGCCTCCGCGCGCGCCGCCACCGACGCGGCCACGCTGGGCGATGCGACGTGGGCGGTCACCGAGCTGGTCGACAAGCTCGGCCTGCACACCGTCGCCACGTTCCAGAAGAGCCGCGAGGACGTCATCGTCCGCCAGCAGGAGGAGATGCTGGAGCTGTCGACGCCGGTCGTGAAGCTGTGGGACGGCGTCGCTCGCGCTGCCGATGATCGGCACGCTCGACAGCGCCCGCACGCAGGTCGTCATGGAGTCGCTGCTGCAGCGCATCGTCGAGACCGGCTCCGAGATCGCGATCATCGACATCACCGGCGTGCCGACCGTCGACACGCTGGTCGCGCAGCACCTGCTGAAGACCGTCACCGCGATCCGCCTGATGGGCGCCGACTGCATCATCAGCGGCATCCGCCCGCAGATCGCGCAGACCATCGTCCACCTCGGCGTCGACCTCCAGGGCGTCGACCACCAAGGCGACGCTGGCCGACGCGCTGGCGCTGGCGCTTCAAGCGCTCGGGGCTCGATCGTCACCCGCGCCAAGGCCGGGTAGGCCGCATGGACCGCATCCCGATCCTGCGGATGGGCGAGTTCCTGCTCGTCACCATCCAGGTCGACATGCACGACCAGCTCGCGCTGACGCTGCAGGACGACCTGACGGCGACGATCCAGCGGACCGGCGCCAAGGGCGTGCTGATCGACATCTCGGCGCTGGAGATGGTCGATTCGTTCATCGGCCGGATGATCGCCAACATCTCGCGCATGTCGCGCATCCTCGACGCCCAGACGGTGGTCGTCGGCATGCAGCCGGCCGTCGCGATCACGCTGGTCGAGCTCGGCCTGTCCCTGGCCGGCGTCGACACCGCGCTCGACGTCGAGCGCGGCATGCGCCGGCTGCGCGCCGCGCTCGACGACGCCGGAGAGCCGCGTGGCGATCACGAAGTCTGACGTCGTGCCGGTGCGCACCGAGCACGACATCGTGCTGGCCCGCCAGCACGTGCGCAAGCTGACGCAGGAGCTCGGCTTCGGCCTGGTCGACCAGACCAAGATGGTCACGGCGGCCAGCGAGCTGGCGCGCAACACGCTCGTCTACGGCGGCGGCGGCGAGATGCGCTGGGAAGTGCTGGGCGACGGCGTCCGCCGCGGGCTGCGGCTGCACTTCGTCGACGAAGGCCCGGGCATCCCCGACCTCGAGCTGGCGCTGACCGACGGCTGGACGTCGCGGCACGGGCATGGGGCTCGGCCTGTCCGGCGCCAAGCGGCTGGTCAACGAGTTCGAGATCGAGACCGCGCCGGGCCGCGGCACCCGCGTCACCATCACGCGGTGGAAGTGACGCCGACGCCGCAGGTCGCGGTCGCGGTCGCGCGAACGCCAGCCAGGTCGGCGAGGCGCGCCGCGTCGCGGCGCGGCTGGCCGAGAGCGTCGGCTTCGACGAGCGCCGCCGCGGCGAGGTGGCGATCGTCGCGACCGAACTGGCGACCAACCTGGCCCGCTACGCACGCGGCGGCGTGCTGCTGATCCAGGCGCTCGACCTGCCCGCCGGGCCGACGCGTGGAGCTGCTGTCGGTCGACGCCGGTCCGGGCATGGCCGATGTCGCCGCGCTGCCTGCGCGACGGCTATTCGACCGGCGGGACGCCCGGCAACGGGCTCGGCGCGGTGCGGCGGCTGTCGAGCGACTTCGACATCCACTCCACGCCGGCCGGCACCGTGCGTCCTGTCGCGGATCCGGCGCGCGGCGGCGATCGCCGGCGCCGCCCGGCTACGACTGGGCCGCGATCTCGCTGCCGGCGCCGGGCGAGACCGTCTGCGGCGACGCCTGGCGCATCGCCGTGCAGGACGACGGCGTGGCGGTGATGGTCGGCGACGGCCTGGGCCACGGCCCGCTCGCCGCCGAGGCCGCCGCCCGCGCCGTGGCCGTCTTCGACGAGCGCCCGTTCGAGGATCGGCGCCGCGCATGATCGAGCGGGCGCACCGCGCGCCTGCGCGGCAGCCGCGGCGCGGCGATGGCCGTGGCGCACGCTCGGCGGCGGCACGCTGCGCTATGCCGGCGTCGGCAACATCGCCGGCGTCGTCACGGGCGGCGAGCGCGGGCGCGGCCTGCCCAGCCAGAACGGCACGGTCGGCCTGCAGATCCGCCGGGTGCAGGCCGCTCGACTACGACTGGCCGGCCGGCGGCCGGCTGGTCATGCATTCCGACGGGTCTGACCAATCGCTGGACGCTCGACAGCTACCCCGGCCTGCGTCTCACGACACCCGGCCGTGCATCGGCGGGCGTGCTCTGGCGCGACTGCTGCGCGGGGCCGCGACGACGCGACGATAGTGGTCGTCGGACGAAGGACCGCCGGACGATGCCTGAGTCGGTGATGCGAGCTGCAGCAGGAAGTGACGCCGCCTCCAGGCGCAGGTCGAGGCGCTGTCGGCGGAGCTCGACCGAAACCAACCAGGGCGTGGTCGCGCTCTACGCCGAGCTCGACGACAACGCGGTCGCAGCTGCGGGACGCGTCCGAGCTGAAGAGCCGCTTCCTGTCCTACATGAGCCATGAGTTCCGCACGCCGCTCGGCTCGATCCGCAGCATCACGCGGATCCTGCTGCGACCGGCTCGACGGGCCGCTGACCGACGAGCAGGAGAAGCAGGTCCGCTTCATCCAGACCGCGGCCGGCGAGCTGACCGAGATGGTCAACGACCTGCTCGACCTCGCCAAGGTCGAAGCCGGCCGGGTCACGATCTCGCCGGCGTGGTTCGAGATGGTCGACCTGTTCTCGGCGCTGCGCGGCATGTTCAAGCCGATCCTGCAGTCGGATGCGGTCTCGCTGATCTTCGAGGAGCCGCAGCGACATCCCGCCGCTCTACACCGACGACAAGAAGCTGTCGCAGATCCTGCGCAACTTCATCTCCAACGCGCTGAAGTTCACGCCGCGCGGCGAAGTGCGCGTCGCGGCCCGGCTGGTCGACGGCCGCGTCGACGTTCGCGTGACCGACACCGGCATCGGCATCGCGCCGGAGCACCTCGGCGCGCTCTTCCAGGACTTCGTCCAGGTCGACTCGCCGATCCAGAAGCGCCTGCGCGGCACCGGCCTCGGCCTGTCGCTCAGCCGCAAGCTCGCCGTGCTCCTCGGCGGCGACGTCGCCGTCGACAGCACGCTCGGGCAGGGCTCCACGTTCTCGGTCACGCTGCCGCTGGAGCTGCCGGTCGATGCCGGGTAAGACCGCCTCCATCCTCGTCGTCGACGACAACGCGCCGACGCGCTACTCGACGGCGCGCGTGCTGCGCAGCGACGGCTTCTCGGTGCTCGAAGCCGGCACCGGCCAGGAGGCGCTGCAGCTGGCCGCCGAACAGTTGCCCGACCTGGTCGTCCTCGACGTCAACCTGCCGGACATGGACGGCTTCGAAGTCTGCCGCCGCCTGCGCGCCTCGCCGCGCCACGTCCGCACGCCGGTCATCCACCTGTCGGCGACGTTCGTCAACGACGTCGACAAGGTGCAGGGGCTGGACGCCGGCGCCGACGGCTACATCACCCACCCGGTCGAACCGCCGGTGCTGGTCGCGACCGTCAACGCCTTCCTGCGCGCCCGCCGCGCCGAAGACGCGCTGCGGGAGAGCGAAGCCAAGTTCAAGGCGGTGTTCGAGCACGCGCTGAACGGCATCTCGCTGCTCAGCCACGACATGATCTTCCTCGAGGCCAACCCGGCCGCCTGCGCCACCTTCGGGCGCGACCGGACGCAGATCGTCGGCAAGCACATCTCGGCGTTCAGCGCCGCCGGCCACGATGCCGAGATCCTCACCATCACCGCGGCGCTCGACCAGTCCGGCGCCTGGCGCGGCACCATGCCGGTGCTGCACGCCGACGGCCGGCAGATCGAGCTGGAGTGGAGCGTGTCGATCCACTCCGGTCCGGGCATCCGGCTGGCCATCACCAGCGACATCACCGAGCGCAAGGAGATCGAGGAGGAGCGCGAGCGGCTGCTCGCCAGCGAGCGCGCCGCGCGCACCGACGCCGAGCGCGCCAACCAGGTGAAGGACGACTTCCTCGCCGCGCTGTCGCACGAGCTGCGCACGCCCCTCAACGCCATCGTCGGCTGGTCGCAGCTGCTCAAGCCGCGCCTCGCGGGCGCCGAGCCCGACGTGGTCGCCGGCATCCAGGCCATCGAGCGCAACGCGCGGATCCAGGCGCAGCTCATCGCCGATCTCCTCGACGTCTCGCGCGTCGCGTCCGGCAAGCTGCAGATCGATCGCCAGTGGTTCGACCCGGCCGAGGCGGTCCGATCGGCGATCGAAACGGTCGCGGCGACCGCCCGCGCCCGGTCCATCGACATCGCCGTCGTGGTCGACGGTGAGCGCGAGCCGCTGCTGTGGGATCCGGCCCGCTTCCAGCAGGTGGTGTGGAACCTGCTCGACAACGCCGTCAAGTTCTCGGCCGACGGCGGACGGGTCGAAGTGCGTCTGACGCAGAACGCGTCCCACCTGGAACTGGCATTCGCCGATCAGGGCAAGGGCATCTCGCCCGACTTCCTGCCGCACGTGTTCGAGCCGTTCCGGCAGGAGCACGCCGGCACCAAGCGCGGGCACGGCGGACTCGGCCTCGGGCTGGCCATCGTCCGCCAGTTGATCGAGGCGCACGACGGGCAGATCTCCGTCACCAGCCCCGGCGATGGACTGGGGGCCACCTTCACGGTGCGGCTCGCGCGCCAGGGCCGGCAGCCGGGCTCGGCGCCGCCGGTCGTATCGGCGGCGCCGGCGACCGCATCGCCGACCCTCGACGGCGCACGGATCCTCGTGGTCGAGGACGACGACGACGCGCGGGTTCTCATCCGTCGGCTGCTGGAAGGCGCGGGCGCGGAGGTGGCGGACGCCTCCGACGTCCGCAGCGCGCTCGCCCACATCGACACGGCCCCGCCGGCCATGCTGATCAGCGACATCGCCATTCCCACCCAGGACGGCTACGACCTGATCCGGCAGGTGCGCGAGCGCCTCGACGCCGACACGCTGCCGGCCATCGCCCTGACCGCGTTCGCGCGCAGCGAAGACCGCAGCCGGGCGCTGGCCGCGGGGTATCAGGCGCACCTGCCGAAGCCGGTCGCCGCCGCTCAGCTCCTCAGCGTCGCCGCCACGCTGCTGCTGCGGTCCCGGCGCCGCGCGTCCAGAGCCTGACGGCGCGATGCGGCGGGTGCTGGGCCGACGAGTCCGGACGTAGTGATGATTCCTCCGCTCGCGGCCATCGGCACGATCCGATCGACGCTGCGCTCGCCGAAGGCGCCGCCGGACGCCTGGCTCGCGTGACGATCCGCGCTGTCAGGCGGCGCTCGCCGGCCTCGGCCGGCGACGTCGTCGTGCTGATCACTGGCTCGACGCGCCGATCGCGCTGCGACGCGGCCGCGCAACGATCCCGCTGCCGCTGCCGGTGTGTTCGCGACGCGTCGCCGATCGCCCAACCCGCTCGGCCTGCATCGCGTGACGATCCGGCATCGACGGCATCGCCTGCGCGTCGGTCCGCTCGAGGCGCTCGACGGCACGCCGGTCCTCGACGTGAAGATCGGCTGGGGCGGCGTCTAGTGCCCGTCCACTCCGGAGTCGTCGGACGCGCCGCTTGCGATACGCTGTCGGCCGTGACCGCAACCCGCTCCCAACGTGTCGGCCTGGTCGGCTACGGCCTCGGCGGCTCGACCTTCCATGCGCCCCTGATCAGCGCGACGCCCGGCCTCGAGCTGGCCGCGATCGCGACCAGCGACGCCGCGCGCGTGCAGGCCGCCACGACCCGGTATCCGCGGACGCGGGTCGTGCCCACGGCCGAGGAGCTGTTCACCATGACGCCGGCGCTGGATCTGATCGTCGTGTCGACGCCGCATCACACCCACGCACCGATCGCGCGCGAGGCGCTCTCGGCCGGCTGCCACGTCGTCATCGACAAGCCGTTCGCGGTCACCGCGGCCGACGCGCGCGAGCTCGAGTCGCTGGCCGCCCGCCACGGCCGCCTCGCCATCCCGTTCCAGAACCGCCGCTACGACGCCGACATCCTGACGCTGCAGCGACTGCTGCGGGAGGGCGCCCTCGGCACCGTGCACCGGTTCGAGTCGCGCTACGAGCGCTGGCGGCCGACGCCGAAGCCGCGCTGGACCGTCGAGGGCGCCGGCGATCGCGGCGAGGGCCTGCTCCTCGACCTGATGGTCCACCTCGTCGACCAGGCGCTGGTGCTGTTCGGGCCGGCCCGGGACGTCTACGCCGAGTTCGATCGCCGGCACCCGCAGGTCCACGTGGTCGACGACGTGTTCGTCGCCCTCACCCACGCCAGCGGCGTGCGTTCGCATCTCTTCACCAGCGCCACGGTCGGCATCGGCGGCCCGCGCTTCACCGTCCTCGGCAGCGCCGCCGCCTTCGTGAAGTACGGGATGGATCCGCAGGAGGACGCGCTGCTGGCCGGCGCGACGCCCGGCGGCGCCGGTTGGGGCCGTGAGGCAGAGGCCAACTGGGGCCGCCTCGGGGCCGCCGACGCGGTCCGTGCCGTCGAGAGCGAGCCGGGCGACTATCCGCGCTTCTACGCCGGCGTCGCCCAGGCGCTCGCCACCGGCGCCCCGCCGCCGGTCACCGCCGCCGAGGGCGTCGCCATGATGGACGCGCTCGAAGCGGCGCGCGTGTCGGCCCGCGAGCGGCGCGTCGTCGAGCTGCCATCGGCCGCCGGCACGCGGGGGGCGGCATGAGCATCTCGCTCGAGCGCGTGGCCCTGCGCGCGATGGTCGACAACGGCTTCCAGCCGGAGGCGACACCGGCCGCCATCCGCGAGCTCGCCGCCCTGCCGGCCGCGGCCCCCGGCCCCGACGGCGTCCGTGACCTGCGGCGCCTGCACTGGAGCTCGATCGACAACGTCACCTCGAAGGATCTCGACCAGATCGAGGTCGCCGAAGCGGCCGCCGGCGGCGGCATCTGCCTGCGCATCGGCATCGCCGACGTCGACGCGCTGGTGCCGAAGGGGTCGGCGATCGACGCCCACGCCGGCGAGAACACCACCTCCATCTACACCGGCCTGTCGGTCTACCCGATGCTGCCCGACGCGCTGTCGACCGATCGCACGTCGCTCGTCGAAGGCGGCGAGCGGCTGGTCGTCGTCACCGAGCTGGACATCGCGCCGGACGGCACCGTGCGCGGCCACGCGGTCTATCGCGCCCTCGCCGTCAACCACGCCAAGCTCGATTACGAGTCGGTCGGCGCCTGGCTCGAAGGGCGCGGCCCCGAGCCCGACAAAGTCGCCGCCGACGACTCGCTCGAGGCGCAGCTCTGGCTGCAGGATCGCGCCGCCGGCCTGCTGAAGCGGCACCGGCAGCAGGCCGGCGCGCTCGATCTCGACACGGTCGCGGTCACGCCGATGGGCGCCAACGGCGTCGTCGAGTCGCTGCAGGTCAATCGCAAGAACCGCGCCCGCGACCTCATCGAGGACTTCATGATCGCGGCCAACGGCGCGACGGCGCGATTCCTCGCCGCCGCCGGCCGATCCGCGATCCGCCGCGTGGTCCGCGAGCCGCGGCGGTGGGATCGCATCGTCGAGATCGCCGCCTCCTACGGCATCCAGCTGCCGGCGGCGCCCGACGGAAAGGCGCTCTCCGACTTCCTGGCGACGCGCCGGGCCGCCGATCCGCTGCGCTTCGCCGACCTGTCGCTGAGCGTCGTGAAGCTGCTCGGTCCCGGCGAGTACGTCCTCGATCGGCCGGGTCCCGCCGACGACGTCGGCCACTTCGGCCTGTCGGCACCGGACTACACGCACGCGACGGCGCCCAACCGCCGCTACGCCGACCTGGTCACGCAGCGCCTGGTGAAGGCCGCCATCGCCGGGGCGCCGGCGCCCTACACCGACGACGAGCTCGACGCGATCGCCCGGCGCTGCACCGAGCGCGAGAACGCCGCCAACAAGGTCGAACGGCTGACGCGCAAGGCGGCGGCGGCCCTGCTCCTCGAGCGCCGGATCGGCGCCACCTTCGACGCCATCGTCACCGGCGTGAAGCGCGACGCCACCTACGTGCGGCTGCTGTCGCCGCCGGCCGAGGGCCGCGTCGTCCGCGGCGAGGCCGGCATGGACGTCGGCGAGCGGGTCCGCGTCCGCCTGGTGCGGACCGACGCCGAGCGCGGTCACATCGACTTCGAGGGCGTCTGAC
>CAVRKP010000001.1:0-235212 GCA_963721565.1 Vicinamibacterales bacterium | reverse complement strand
AGGCCGAGCGCACCGTAGCGTCGGTCGCTACGACTCCGGAGTGAAAGAAAGCCCCGGCTGCACCCCGTTGGTGCGCCGGGGCTTTCGCACATCTGGAGCGGGTGGAGACATCAGGGGACGCCGCCGGACCTCGAAAGCTCGGGTCCCTCCGGCGTCAGGCGGTGACTCGGCATCGCTGCGGCGACCGGTCATTCGAAACGCAACGCCTCCGCCGGATTGATGCGGCCCGCGCGTCGCGCCGGGACGTAGGCCGCGATCGCGCCGAAGGCCAGCAGCGCCAGCGCGCAGGCGCTGAGCACGCGCGGGTCGCCGGGCTCGATGCGGTAGAGCAGGTCGGTGAACAGCCGGCTGGCGGCGAGCGCGAGGCCGATGCCGGCGGCGAGGCCGATGGCGAGCGCGATCAGCGTCCGTCGCAACATCAGCCGCACCACGATCCCAGGTGTCGCGCCGAGCGAGAGGTGGATGCCCATCTCGCGGGTGCGCCGCGTGACCCCGTGGGCGGTCACGACAACCAGGCCGGCCGCCGCGATCAGAAGCGCGAGCCCGCTCAGGCACAGGAAGACGGTCGAGCCGAGGCGCAGCGGCTTGAGCTGCGGCCGAGGACGTCGCTGACTGCCCAGACGTCCACGTAAAATGGAGCAGCGCTTCCCGGCAACGGCAGAGGCCTGCCGCTGCAGCGGAACCACCATCGTGCCTGGGGTCGCCCAACCGTTCGGACCCAGGACCGCGCGAGGCCTGAAGAACGCGGCATGTCGCGCAATGGGCAGGAAATACAGCGGGATGGGCGGATCCGCCCCGGCATGCGGCCCGGCCAGACCGTTTTCGGTGACGCCGATGACGCGGACGCAATCAACGCCCGCCACCTGGATGCACGAGCCCAGCGGCGATCGATTGGCCCAGAAGGTCCGCTTCATGGCCTCATTGATGACCACGACCGGCGCAGCGCTGGACGTGTTCTCGGCGTCCGAGAACGCGCGGCCACTGGTGATCCGGAGACCGATGGTGCGGAAGAACCTCTCGTCGACGCCGTTGATGTAGGGGCCTTCCATCGTGCAGTGCCGTCCCAGCGCGGTGGTCGGTGATCCCCGGTATCTCGAACATCGTGGCCATGCCCTCGATGAACGGCCGGTAGCTGACCACCGTGACCGAGGACACGCCAGGAAGCTTCGTGAGTGCTTCGGCGATGCGCTCGTGCGCAGCGGCTTGCTCCGCGGAACGTCCGTCTTCGGCGAGGTCGCTCTTGGCTGCCACGACGCGCGGGACGCTCAAGCCGAGTTGTCCTGCCGCGCCCGCCACACGCTGATCGCGAACAGGGCGGCCCCGACGAGCAGTGGTACGGACAGCGCAACCTGCGCCCCGACGAAGACATCGAGGAGCGGCGACGCCCCGCCACGCACGGCGACACGGCCTGGAGTGGCCATGCGGGCGCGGGTGAGGCGCAGCGCCGGCGCGAGGCTGAGGAAGAGTGCGGCCAGCGTGCAGACCGCCACGGTGATGAACGTGAGGCGCACGTCCAGGGGCACCACCGTCGCCGCCATCGGCGGCAGGAAGTAGCGCCGCACCAGCACGCCTACGGTCATCACTACGGCGAGTGCGGCGACGCCGGAGACGGACGCGAGCAGCAGCGCTTCGATCACCGTTTCCCGCAGCAGCCGCAGGCGGGTCGCACCGAGGGCGGTCTTGAGCGCCAGCTCCGGCGCCCGGCGCAGGCCGCGGACCAGCAGCAGATTGCCGACGTTGCCGCAGGCGATCAGCAGGACCAGCGTCGACACCGCCGCGATCGGCAGCAGCACGCGCACCATGCCAGTGCCGCCCGGGGCCCGAGCCGGCAGGAGCTCGCCGAACAAGATCGCCCTCCTGGGTCCTACCGTCATCCCAGTTATCGCCCTTGACCGTCTCGAACACATGGCTGGCGTGTATCTCGGCGCTCTGTCGGCTGACGCCGGGCCGCAGCCGTACGAGGCCCATCAGCCCGAAGTAGTGGCGACCGGTCTTCCATTCCGGGTCGTCGTCCTTGCGCGACGCGAGCGGCAACCACAGATCGACGGGGTCGTCGTCGATGCCCGTGAAGCCGCGCGGCATCACCGCGACGACGCTGTACATCCGCTTGCCGAGGCGCATTGGCTTGCCGATGATGTCGATGGTGCCGCCGAACTCGCGCTGCCAGAGGCCGTGGCTGATGACCGCGCCCTCCGGCACGACCGGACGCGTCGTGCTCGGGAGCTGGCCGAGGGCCGCCCTGACGCCCAGAACGTCGAAGTAGCCCTCGGTGGACGCCACGGCGTCGAGGCGGCGGGCCTCTGCTCCGTGGCCCATGCTGATGCGGCTCTCCTGGAACGCGCCCCAGGCGGCGATCTCCTGCGGCAGGCCGGCGACGAGCTGCTCCAGCGTGACGTAGTTGCTGCGCATCATGCCTGGCCGGATGGTGTCGGTCGCGGTATAGATCCGACGGGCGAGATCCGGCCGATCGACGTGCTCGGATGCCCGGAAGAGCAGCCGATCGAGGACGTCGGCCATTACCACCGTCGTGCCGACACCGACGGTGAGGAGCGCGATCGCGGCGACGGTCGTGCCGCGGTCCTTGATCAACGCGCGCGTGGCGAAGCGTACGTCCTGCAACAGCGTGTCGATCGACGGCCAACGGCGCTGATCGCTGAACGCCTCGCGCGTCTGCGCCACGCCGCCGAACTCCCGCCGCGCCCTGAGCCTGGCATCGGCCGGCGAGCAGGCCGCGCCGCACGTACTCCGCGGTGAGATGCTCGAGGTGCAGTTCGATCTCGTCGGCGAGCTCGTCCTCGCGCCGGCGTCCCAGCAGCATCGCTTTCGTCCGGCTCCAGCGCACGCGCCATTCGGCCACGACTAGACCTCCGGTTCGAGCAGTCTGTTCACCATCGCGACGGTGCGGGCCCACAAGTCGGCCTCGACCGCGAGCTGCTTCTTGCCCTTCGCGGTGATCGTGTAAAAACGGGCCCGGCGGTTGTTCTCGCTGACGCCGTACTCGCTGTCGATCCAGCCCTTCTGCTCGAGCCGCAGCAGGGCGGGGTAGATGGTGCCCTGGTTGAGGGCCAGCGAGCCGGCCGCGACCTGCTCGATGCGGCGCGCGATGCCATAGCCGTGCTGCGGCCCGAGCGCCGCGAGCGTTTTCAGGACCATCAGATCAAGGGTGCCGTACGGCACTTCCGACGACGAAGGGGGCAGTGGCATCGTCACCTCTGTTGAAGGACAACAGAGGATCGCACAAGACCTGTTGAAAGGCAACAGGTCTGCCGTGCCCAGTCTCACTCGACGATCGTCGGCGTGTAGGTCCAGGTCCAGGCGCCGCTCTTGATCGTGAAGGACGCCTTGTCCGCGGACACCGTGAGGTTCGGATCCGAGCCGGCCGGCGCGGCGAGCATCAGCGGCGACGGCACCACCATGCGCTCGGCCACGTCCTGTTCCCACGGCTGAATCGTCCGCGGCTCCTGCACGCCCTGGCAGCCGGACACCACGCGTATCGACGGGAAGCGGCGGATGCCCTTCAGCTCGAGCGAGCCGCCGGCCGTGCCGACTGTCTTCACGTCAACGTGATCGTAGGGCCCGTTCGGCGTCGGCGCCGGGCACGACGCGTGCGTGTTGCGCAGGTCGCGGACCTCGGCGGCGGCGTTGGCGATCGTCGGCTCGCCGACGATCGCGTTGCGTCTTCAGATTCCAGTCGAGCTCGATCTCGACGCGATCGGTCACGGTCGCCTGTCCGGCCGGCTCGCGATAGGCGATGACCGTCGGGCCCTCGTAGACGCCGACCATGCGGTAGTGCACGACCTTGGCGGCCGTCCACCTGGCGATGGCGGACGCGTCGACCGCCTGCGCGTGCGCAAGGGTGACCGGCGCGACGGCGAATGTGGCGGCGACAAGGAGCGTGCGGCGGAGCATGGCCGGAAGGATGCCACACTGGCCCCGCGCGTCCAATCGCCCGCGCCATCGAATCACCTACGGATAGCGATGCACGGCGACCGTCGGCGGGAACGGGCGGCCAACCGCCGCCGTGACGCCCCGTCCCGACACGCTCAGCTCGCGCAGCCGCGGCAGTCGGGCCAGCGAGACGATGCCGGCGTCGGTGAGGCCGTGGCACGTGTCGAACGTGATCCGTTCCAGCGAATCCAGCGTCGACAGGATCGCCGGCGTGCGGTCGGTGATCGTCGTGTAGCTGTTGAAGTAGTACGTCAGCTTGCCGAGCCCGGTGAGGTGCGCGGTCGCGGCGTCGGTGGTGTCGCGGCAGTACATCAGAATCAGCGAGTCGAGGTCGGCGCAGCGCCCGATGTGGCGGTAGCCGGCGTCGGGGACGTCCATCGGCATCAGCTCGCGCAGCGCCGGGAAGTCGGGCAGCGCGGCGAGGCCCTCGTCGTCGACGTTGAGGCAGCTCACCGACAGGCCGCGCAGCGCCGGCATCTCGGAGAGCGCCTGGAAGCCGCGGCGCCGCAGGTTGTGGCAGCGGCGGCCCCAGATGTTTTCGATCGACGGTGAGCGGGCCAACGCGACGAAGCCATCGTCGTCGGCGATCGTGTCCTGCGCGCCGAGAAAGCGCAGACGCGGCAGCGCCGCGATGTGCGGCATCCAGTCGTTCCTGGCATCAACTGCCAGCCAGCCGAGATGGGGCAGCGCGGCGAGCGGCGGCGATGCCCACGGCGGTGATGGGCAGCGCGGCGTCGTCGAGGTTCAGCGCGAACAGGCCGTCGAGGCCGGCGAGGTGCTGCAGGCCGCGATCGGTGATCGCGCCGCGGAGCATGAGGTAAGTGGGCCCGGCGTCGTAGCTGACAAGTCCCATCGTCTCCGCCCCGCCGTTCCAGGCCGCAAACGCCGGCCACTCGCGGAACAGCGCGAGCCCGTCGTCGGTCACGAGCAGCCCGCTGCGGAAGGTGCACAGATCCGGCCGGCCGGCGAGGGCGCGGATCGCACCGTCGCCGGTCCGCGTCCAGGAGAGGTCCAGCTCGCGCAGGGCCTCGCAGCCGCGGAGGTGGGCGATCCCCGCGTCGGTGATCGACGTGCCGGCCAGGTTGAGGCGCTGCAGATGCCGCAGCCGCCCGACGTCGCGCATCGCGTCGTCGGTGATCTCCCGCATGCCGGAGAGATCCAACTCGGTGGCCGCGTCGTCGGCGAGGGCCTCGCGCAGGCGCTGCGCCTTGGCCTCGGCGACGGTCGTGACGTGCGGCGCGCCGCCCGGTAGATGGGTGACGGACGTGCGCAAGGCCGCCCAGGTCTCGAAGCCGCGCTCGTGGGCGACGAGATAGCGCGCGTCGTCGAGCGTGATCGCGACGTCGCCGCCAGCTTCGCTCGGCCGCTTGCCGAGATCGAGCTGGACGTAGGTGCGCATCGCGCTCCACGCCCGGCGATGCCACGTGTAGCGGTAGTGCCGCTCCATTGCCTCGGGCGTGCCGGTCCGATAGGCCTCGAGCAACGCCGCTGCCATGGCGTCGTACTGGGCGAGGGTGGCCGCGCTGCGGACCGGGTCGGGTTCGAGCGCGCGTTTCAGCGCCGTCCAACCCTCGAAGCCCTGTTCGCGGGCCAGGGCGAGCTGCACGTCGCGCAGTGTGGGTGCCGACGGGCCGTCGGGCAGGACCCGTGCGAACCGCGCCCGCGCCTCGGCGTCGCCGGCGGCGATCTGCGCCAGCCAGCGCTTGGCGTCCTTCTTGAGGGTGTCGAACGTGCGGCGGGCGAACGGATGGGGCATACCTTCCTCCACGTGCCTGATGTCCGCTGAGCCCAGGCGGGAAGAAGGGTGGACCGACGATGGTCGAACCCATGGACGGGTGGGCCGAAGCCCTGGCCGCGGACCGGAGGCGCCCCGACGCGCACTGAGGTCGATTCTGGCGTGGCCCGGCCGTTCGTCAAACGGCCGCGCCCGAGGGCTGCCAGGCGCGCTACAATCCGCGGCCCATGACGCCGATCCGTTGCTTCGTCGCGCTCGCGTTCGCCATGCTCCTGCTGCCGCTGTCTTCTTCCGCGCAGGAGCCGCGTCCGCAGAAGGTGTTCCTGTCGGGCGAGAACCCGTACATCGCGCTGCGGAACGCGCCGGACGGTCCGGCGGTGTCCCGGGCCAGTTTCTGGCGGATCCACTTCAGTCCGGTCGGGACCGGCCACGTCTGCTTCGTCACGGTCGGCGAACAGGGCAAGCCGGGCGCGGTCCGCGTCGCGCTCACCGACAACGCGCCGCTGGCCGACTACCTGGTGAAGGACGTGCTGGCGACCTTCGACAAGGCCTATGTCGACTGGCCGTTCACGACGGTCGCCGGCGCGACGTTCGGACGCAGCGGCGACGCCCGGGCCGAGCACCGCGAGACGTGCACGGCATCCGGCTACGACATCGCGTTGTCGTGGCGGGACCTCCAGACGCCCGGCCTGGTCGACATCCTCGCCGGCAGTCGGCCGAGCAACCCGTTCGGCATCACCTACCTGCGCATTCCGGCCGGCAGCGCCTCGATCTCGATCAACGGCACGCCGGCGCCGGGGGCTTCGGTGCCGGCTGGCTCGTTCCTGGCGTTCGGAGAGACCTGGATCAAATAGCGTCGCCGGGCGCGGGGCGCCTGCCTCGGGGCGCCGGCCGACGCGCGCAAGACCCGGTCGAGCCGAGCGGTCGCGTTGCACTAGAATCGCGCCGTGCGATTCCGCCGGTTCCTGCCCACGTTCGGCAAGTCGGCCGTGCCCTGGCTGCTCGAGGGCCTGCTGATCGTGTTCAGCGTGGTGCTCGGCTTCTGGGTCAGCCAGCTGCAGGGCGCCCGCGCCGAGCGCGACACCGCGGTTCGGGTGCTGGCGAGCGTGCACGAAGAGGTCGAGCGACAACGCCGCCCTGCTCGGGCCATACGTCGGCATGCACGGCGCCTGGACTGACTCCCTGGCGAAGGAAGCGGCTGAATCGGGCACGCAGTCGGCGTTCGACGTCTTCATGCGGGTTCGGCCGCCGCTTCCGGCCAGCGGGACCCCGTTCCCCGTCCTGCGCCGCAGTGCCTGGGATGCGGCCCTCGCCGGCGGAACCATCCGCCTGCTCGACCACGACGTGGCGGCGGCGCTCTCCGGTGTCTATCGCTGGCAGCAGGCCGTCGACGACAACGTCCAGCGTCTGGCCGAGGCCCGTTCGCGGCCGCGTCGACGTTCGATCCGGCCAGCCGCACGCCCAGCCTCCGGATGCTTCGGCTGACGATGGCGGACATCCAGTTCTCCGAAGAGATGTTCGTGGCCGAGTACCGGCGCCATACGCCGGTGCTGCGTGCGGCGGTCGATCGCGCACGCTGACGGCGAACGTCTCCCGATCGTTCAGCGCCCGGCCGGCGCGGCGTCGAGGAAGCGCAGGATGCGCTGCAGCAGCGCGTCGCCCTGCGCCGTGTCGAACAGGAACTGGGCGTGCGCGCTGCCATCGAGCACCACCAGCTCCTTCGGACCGCGCGCCTTCTCGTACTGCCCGCGGATGCCGGGCAGACGCGGACCGCTGGCGTTGGCGTCGTCGCGCGCGAGGATGAACAGCGCCGGCGCGGTCAGGCGTTCCGGGTGATCGACCGTCATGTGCGCGATCAGCACGACGCGATCGATCGTCCCCGGCGCGGCGTCGATCGCCGCCTGCGTCGCCGCGCCGCCGCCGAGGCTGGCGCCGACGATCGCGATCGACGTCGCGCCCGCGCCGCGTAGGTAGCGCACCGCGGCGAGCGCATCCTTGGCCAGGCAATGCGCGTCGTAGATGCAGCTCGTGTCTGTCGCCCGCCCGCGCGTCCACCGCGGCGCGGAAGTCGATCGCCACGACGCGGAAGCCGGCCGCGGCGAGCGCCGTCGCCTGCGGCTTCCAGCCGGTCCGGTCGAAGCGTCCGCCGTGGAGCAGCAGCACCGCGCGCGGGCCCGAGCCGTAGACATCGGCCTGGATCGCGTCGCCGTCCGGCGGCCGTGATGGTCACCGCAGCCGGGCCCGGCCGGCCCGCGTCCTTCAAGTGGGCGTCGAACCAGGCGATGGCGGCGCCGATCTCGTCGGGCGCGCGTGGATCACCGGCCGGGAACTGGAAGTTGGGACCGTGCTTGCCGCCCGGCACGCGCGTGAAGCGGACGTCGACGCCGGCCTTCTTCAGCGTCGCCTCCATCAACTCGGACTGCTGGATCGGGACGATCTCGTCGAGGTCGCCGTGGAAGAGCAGCATCGGCGCGTCCCCCGCGTTGACGTGCGCCGCCGGCGACGCCTCGCGATAGGCGCGGGTCTCCGGATCGTCGGGACGCGCGCCGCCGGCGTTCGCAGGATCCTGGTAGGCGAAGCCGAGGAGCGCCGACGACCGTGCCCTGCCGCGTCGTCTTGGAGAACATCGTCGGCAGATCGGTCGGCGGGAAGAGCGCGACCACCGCTTGGACCTTCGCGCTCTGGCGGCCGATCGGATCGAGGTCCGCGGCCGTGCCCGCGCCGTCGAGCGTGCCCAGCATGGCGACGAGGTGTCCGCCGGACGACGAGCCCCACGCGCCGACGCGATCGGACGTGAGGCCGTAGTCGGCCTTGCGGGCGCGGATGAAACGCACGGCGCGCTGCGCGTCGTCGACCGGGTCGGGGAAGCGGAAGCGCGGCGCCGAGCGGTGGTTGATGACGAAGACGGTGTAGCCGGCTGCCGCGAAGCGTTCGGCGTGCTCGACCACTTCGCGCCGTTCTTTCAGCGGGATGGCGTCGTAGCGCAGCGGGGCGGTACCAGCCGGTGCCCTGGATCGCGACGATGGCGATGCCGTTCGGCTGCGCCGGACGATACACGTCGGAGCAGCAGCGCCAGGCCGGACACCATCCCGTAGACGACGTTGCGTTCGACGCGAAACGTCGCCGCCGGCTCGTGCCGACGGCGATGGCGAAGGCCGTGCTTGCGCCGACGCGGCGGCCGGCGCGGCGCGGTCAGGCCGAGGGCCACGACGACGGTGAGGATGCGGCGGGGCATGGCCGCATCCTACGCCATCCGTGGCGCGCTACTGCCGCCCGCGGACGGCGCTACCGTCCGCCGGCGGATGGCCCGACGGGCGACGGCGTCGTGGGCTGCTTCGAGAACTGCGCGAAGTAGGTCAGGCACTTGTCGCGCCAGGCGGCGGCGTCCTTGGCCTGGATCGCCAGCTTGGCGGCGACGGCGGCGTGTCGCTCGTCGTCGACGGCGCCCTTCAGCGCCGCCCAGTCCTTCTCCATCTGCGCGGCCTGCTCGGCGCCCTTGTGGTAGTGCGCGACGATCCCCTGCCACAGCGTCTGGCCCGACGTCAGCTGGTAGTCCCACGGCAGATGGTGGAACCAGAGCAGCAGGTTCTCCGGCGTCGTCTTCGGATCGTTGAAGCGGTCGGCGACCGGCTTGGCGTACTGGTCGACGGAGTCGCTGCCGGCGCGGGTGCGGTCGAAGCCGACGCCCTGTGTCGTCGGCCTTGTGGTAGTAGGTCGCCGTCCAGTCCAGCCGCCGCGGATCGTTGTTCTCCGGCATCACCGCGTAGTGGTCGCCGCCGATCAGGTGATGCAGGCCGAGCGGCATCGTGTAGTTCACGAACGTCTCGCGCGAGCCGAGCATCAGCGACGCGATGGCCTTGACCGTCTCCGGCTTGCGGCTCCACGTCGCGCGGATCCACTCGTCGGCGATGCCTTCCGGAGGTCAGCGCCGGATTCCACGCGAGCCGGCCGTAGGCGTACCAGTTGGCCGGCGGCGAAGTGGTGGCCGGTCCAGTTGCGATCGGTGCCGGTGTTGGCGACGCCGGCGATGCCGGTGCGCGCGTGGCCCTGCAGCGTGCCGTCGACGACCCTGGCGACGGTCGAGCCCGGTCCCTTCACGAAGGTGTCCGCGTCGAAGAACTCCTTCCACATCGGCGCCAGGTAGACCAGATGGTTCGACCAGCCGAGGTACTCCTGCGTGATCTGCAGCTCCACCATGTTCGGCGTCTTCGGCATCGCGCCGAACTGCGGGTGGAACGGCTCGCGCGGCATGAAGTCGAGCGGGCCGTTCTTCGTCTGGACGAACACGTTGTCGCGGAAGACGCCGTCGAGCGGCACGAACTCCTTGTAGGCGCGCTTGATGCGGTCGGGATCGACGCTGGCGTCGTAGACGAAGGCGCGCCACATGACGATGCCGCCGTGCGGCTTGACGGCGTCGGCGAGCAGGTTGGCGCCGTCGGCGTGGGTGCGCTTGTAGTCCTGCGGGCCGGGCTGGCCCTCGCTGTTGGCCTTGACGGTGAAGCCGCCGAAGTCGGGGATCGCCTGGTAGATCTCGGTCGCCTTGTCCTTCCACCACTGCTGCACCGCCGGGTCGTGCGGATCGGCGGTCTTGAGGCCGCCGATCCGCACCGGCGCGGCGAAGTTGGCCGAGAGATAGACCTTCAGCCCGTAGGGGCGGAAGACGTCGGCGATCGCCGCGGCCTTGGCGATGTAGTCGGCGGTCAGCGAGCGCGGGTTGGCGTTGACGCTGTTGATGACGGTGCCGTTCAGGCCGATCGACGACGTTGGCGCGGGCGTAGTCGTGCAGCCGCGGATCGACCGTCGCCGGCAGCTCGTCCCACTTCCACAGCGAGCGGCCGGCGTAGCCGCGCTCGATCGAGCCGTCGAGGTTGTCCCAGTGATTGAGGATGCGCACCTGGTGGCGCGGCTTCTCGCGCACGTCGAGGCGCTGGATCGGCGTCGCCGTCGAGAGCAGGCGCAGCAGGTGGAACGTGCCGTAGAGCGCGCCGCTGTCGCCGGTCGACGCGACGACGATGGCGCGCTTGCCGCCGACGCGCGTGCCGCGGATCACGTAGCCCTCGGGGCCGAGGCCCTTCAGCACGTCGTCCCAGCCGAGCGCCGCGACGATCGGCGAGCCGACGCGGCGTGCCGACGACCAGCGCGCCGTCGCCGGCTGACGTCGGTCCACGCCGGCACGTCGACGCCGACGCAGCCCCTTCAGCGCGCGCTGCACTTCCTTGGTGACGATCGCCGCGGTGGCCGGCGTCTGCTGGACGACCAGCGCCGGCGATCGCCTGGCGATAGGCGTCCGCAGCGGCGCGCTCTCGATCGGCGCGTAGCGCAGCCACAGGTCGTAGCCGTCCTCGGCGCGCGCGGCGGCGGGCAGCAGCGATCGCGAGCGCGAGGAATACGGCGAGGGTCGAACTGAATAGGCGTCGGAGCATCGCAAGCATGGAGGACATGGCAGCACCGGACGAAGCTATTTGACGGACGAGGCGTCCGCGGGACCGCGGGCGAAGAGCAGGAGGCCGTAGGCGATGGCGAAGATGCCGCAGACGAGCAGCACCCCGATGGGACCGGGGCGGCCGCCGGCCAGCACCGGCCGTACCGTCGACATCGCGGCGACGAAGAAGAAGGTGAAGTTGGTCATCACGACCGGCCGGCCGTAGATGCCGCCCATCGCGAACCCGCGCGTCATCCAGTTGAAGATCGCCAGCGCCAGGAACGCCGACGCCAGGAGCTGCACCGGCCAGTGCGGCGTCACGAAGGCCATGCTGATGGCGCCGAGGAAGACCTCCGGGGCGAACAGCGCCACGATGCCGCAGGCGCCGAAGAACGCCGTGCTCAGCGTCTGCAGGAGGCGCGTGTTCATGCGTCCAGCCTACACCGGCCGCCCGCGCCGGCGCCGCGGCGCCGGTGTCGCCCATGGCGTCGCGGACCGCCCGCATCAGCTCGGCGAAGGCGAACGGCTTGACCAGCAGGCCGCTGCACTCTTCGTGGGCCAGGCGCAGGATGTCGGCCTCGGCGGCGTAGCCGCTCGAGAGCAGCACCCGCAGTTGCGGGCGGATGGCGCGCAGCCGCGCCACCAGCTCGTGGCAGGTCGGGCCCGGGCATGACGACGTCGAGGAAGGCGAGATCGAAGTGCTCGGTGCGCACCGCCGCGCAGGCCTCGTTGCCGTCGGCGACGGCCAGCGTCGAGTAGCCGGCGCTGTCGAGGATGCGGCCGACGGTCTCGCGGATGTCGACGTCGTCGTCGGCGATCAGGATGCGGCCGGTGCCCTGCCGCGGGCTGAACGCCGGCAGCGGCACGAGCAGGTCGCGATCGTGCGCCACCGGCAGCAGGACGCGGAACGTCGTGCCCTGGCCCGACCGTGCTGCGTGCAGGTGATCGACCCGTTGTGCTGCCGCACGATGCTGAAGACGACGGCCAGGCCGAGGCCGGTGCCGACGCGATCCGGCTTGGTCGTGAAGAAGGGCTCGAAGACGCGCTCGACGACGTCGGGCGGCATGCCGCTGCCCGAATCGGTCACCGAGACCGCCACCCACGGACCGGGGTTGTCGCCGACCGGCGTCTCGGGATCGGCCGGCACCAGCTCGGTGCGGATGCGCAGGACGCCGCCGTCGGGCATCGCGTCGCGGGCGTTGATGCACAGGTTCATCAGCACCTGATCGAGCTGCGACGGATCGCCCTGGGCGAGCGGCGGCTCGCCGTCGTCGGACAGCTCGAGCGCGATCCGCTCCGGCAGGATGCGGTGGAGCAGCGAGGCCAGGCTGCGCAGGCGCTCGCCGAGATCGACGGCCTGGAGCGTCAGCGGGTGCGTGCGGCTGATCGCCAGCAGCTGCCGCGTCAGCAGGGCGCCGCGTTCCGCCGCGCCGGTGATCGCGCTCAGCTCCTCGCTGACCAGCGGATCCTGCGAGCGCGCCGAGGCCAGGCTGGTGCTGGTCAGGATCACCGTCAGCAGGTTGGCGAAGTCGTGGGCGATGCCGCCGGCGAGCAGGCCGAGGCTCTCGAGCTTCTGGGCCCGGTAGAGGCGCGTCTCGAGCTCGTGCTTCTCGCGCTCCGCGGTGCGGCGATGCTCGGCGAAGCGGATGCGCGCCGCCGCCACCGCGATCTGGCTGCACATCGAGAGCAGGTACTCGATCTGCCCGACGCTCGGCACGCGGACGCCCTCGTCGCCGAAGGTGCCGCAGCCGAAGGCGCCCAGCGGCCGGTCGAGCAGCCGCAGCGGCACGTTGACGATGGTGCGGTTGCCGAGCTGCGGCGACGATGTCCTTGTTGGTGCGCGGATCGGTGCGGGCGTCCTCGACGATGACCGGGCCTTCGGCGGCGAAGATCTCCTCCATCATCGGATCGCCGGTGACGGGGATCCGCGGCGCCACGTCCCAGACGAGATCCTGGCGCGATCCGCTGTAGCCGAGGACGCGGACCTCGCGGGCGTCCTCCTCGTCGGCCACGCACAGCCAGGCGTGATCGAAGCCGAGGGCGTCCCGGACCTCGGCCCGGGCGACGTCGAGCACGTCGACGAACGTCGCCGCGCGCTGCAGCTCGCGCGCGAACGCGAGCAGCCGGGCGCCGACGGGAAACAGGGGGCTGTTCACGTCAGTCAGGGTGTCCAACTGGCTCAGCCGTGCTGAGATATGGCCTCACTATACGATGGATTGACCACTTTCCGGCGCCGCCCGATTGACCGTCGGGACCGCGCCCGGCTACACTCGGCGCGAACTCTTTAAGTGCGGTCCTGCGAGGCCGACAAGAGGTGCCTGTGCCCGACCCTTCCTCGAAATCCGCTCAGCCATGCCCTGCCGCCGCCGGCTCGCCGCCGATGGCGGCCGCGTTCGCGCGTACGCCGCCGCGCCGGCCGTTCCGGAGACCTGCCCATGCCGCTCGTGATCGACGCCCTCCGCATGTCGCGGACGCTGGCCCGCATCGCCCACGAGATCGTCGAGCGCAACCGCGGCGTCGAGGAGCTGGCCTTCGTCGGCATCCGCACCCGCGGCGTGCCGCTGGCCAAGCGCCTGGCGGCCACGGTGAACGAGATCGCCGGCGCCGAGGTGCCGGTCGGCATGCTCGACATCACGCTCTACCGCGACGACCTGATGCGGCACACGGTCGGACCGCAGCCGCTGGTCCGGCTCACCGACATCCCGTTCTCGATCGACGACCGCCGCATCATCCTCGTCGACGACGTGCTCTTCACCGGCCGCACCATCCGCTCCGCGCTCGACGCCCTCATCGACTTCGGCCGGCCGCGCACGATCCAGCTCGCCGTGATGGTCGACCGCGGCCACCGCGAGCTGCCGATCAAGGCCGACTACGTCGGCAAGAACCTGCCGACGTCGCGCCGCGAGATGGTCAACGTCCGCCTCCAGGAAATCGACGGCATCGACGAGGTCACCCTCGAGGAGCCTGGCCCATGATTGAGTCGCCGATTCGGCGCCGTCGCTTCGCCCGCCGCCGACGCCCGCGGCAGCCTCCGCGGCCGGCGCCCAGCCCGCGCTGCGCGGCCGCCACCTGCTCGGCATCGAGGAGCTCTCGCCGGAGGAGATCGTGCTCATCCTCGACACCGCCGAGGCGATGAAGGAAGTCGGCTCGCGCACCGTCAAGAAGGTGCCGGCGCTGCGCGGCCGCACCGTCGTCAACCTGTTCTTCGAGCCCTCGAGCACGCGGACCCGCACCTCGTTCGAGATCGCCGAGAAGCGCCTCAGCGCCGACACGCTGAGCATCGCCGTGGCGACGTCGAGCGTCACCAAGGGCGAGACCCTGGTCGACACCGCCCTGAACCTCGAGGCGATGTCGCCGGACATGATCGTGATGCGGCACGCCTCGTCCGGCGCGGCGCACCTGCTGGCGCAGATCTGCCGGGCCCGGATCATCAACGCCGGCGACGGCATGCACGAGCACCCGACGCAGGCGCTGCTCGACGCCTTCACGATCCGCCGGCACAAGCAGCGGATCGCCGGCCTCAAGGTGGCGATCATCGGCGACCTGCTGCACAGCCGCGTGCTCCGCTCGAACGTCCACCTGCTCCGCAAGCTCGGGCGCCAACGTCTGGGTGTCGGCGCCGCGGACGCTGATCCCGCCCGGCATCGACCGCCTCGGCGTCACCGCGACGACGCGCGTCGAGGAGGCCATCGCCGACGCCGACGTGGTGATGATGCTGCGCATCCAGATGGAGCGGATGCAGGGCCACTTCTTCCCGTCGCTGCGGGAGTACTTCACGCTCTTCGGGCTGACGACGGAGCGGCTGGCGCTGGCCCGGCCGGACGCCATCGTCATGCACCCCGGGCCGATGAACCGCGGCGTCGAGATCGCCTCGGACGTCGCCGACGGGCCGGCGTCGGTGATCCTCGAGCAGGTGTCGAACGGCGTGGCGGTGCGGATGGCGGTTCTCTATTTGCTCGCTGGCGGGTTGGAGTAGCCAGCATGTCAACTTCCAACGACCAACTCCGACTCCAACTGCCTGCCGGACAGTTGGTCCTTGGACGTTGGGAGTTCGCGTCCGGAGGAGATGAAAGTGTCGGGATTGCTGCTGCTCAAAGGCGGGCGCGTGGTGGATCCGGTCAACGGGATCGACGGGACGCGTGACGTCCTCATCGACGGCGGCGTCATCGTCGCGGTCGGCGCCGATCTGCCGGTCGGGTCGGCGCAGGTCGTCGACGTCGCCGGGCTGCTGGTCACGCCCGGCCTGATCGACATGCACGTGCACCTGCGCGAGCCCGGCCAGGAGCACAAGGAGACGATCGCCACCGGCGCGGCGTCGGCGGTGGCCGGCGGCTTCACCGCCGTCGCCTGCATGCCCAACACCGACCCGGTCAACGACCAGGCCAGCGTCACGCAGTTCATGCTGAAGCGGGCGGCCGAGGCCGGCCTGGCCCGCGTCTATCCGATCGGCGCCGTCACGCTCGGCTCGAAGGGCGAGACACCTCGCCGAGATCGCCGACCTCAAGGCGGCCGGCTGCGTCGCCGTGTCCGACGACGGCAAGCCGGTGCTGACCGCGCTCCTGATGCGGCGGGCCCTCGAATACACGGCGATGTGCGGCATTCCGGTCATCGACCACTGCGAGGATCCGACCCTCAAGGCCGACGGCGTCGCGCACGAGGGCTTCAACGCGTCGCGCCTCGGGCTCAAGGGCATCCCCGGCGAGGCCGAGGAGCTGTGGGTCGAGCGCGACATCACGCTGGCCGGCCTGACCGGCGGCCGCTTCCATGTCGCGCATCTCTCGACGCGCGGGTCGCTGCGGGCGGTCCGCAACGGCAAGGCGCGCGGCATCAACGTGACCTGCGAAGTGGCCCCGCACCACTTCATCCTCACCGACGACGCGCTCGAGGGCTACGACACCAACGTCAAGATGAACCCGCCGCTGCGCGAGGCCAGCGACCGCGACGAGCTGATCCGCGGCCTCGTCGACGGCAGCGTCGACGCCATCGCCACCGATCACGCGCCGCACCACGCCGACGAGAAGCGCGTCGAGTTCGACCGCGCGCCGTTCGGCATCGTCGGCCTCGAGACGTGCGTGCCGCTGACCTTCGATCGCCTGGTGCACCCGGGGCTGATCACGCTGACGCGCTTCGTCGAGCTGCTGTCGGTGAACCCGGCCCGCATCCTCGGCGTCGCCGGCGGCGCGCTGACGCCGGGCGCGGTCGCCGACGTGTCGATCCTGGCGCCCGATCTCGGCGTCACCATCGACGCGGCGCGGCTGGTGTCCAAGTCGAAGAACACGCCGTTCGGCGGCTGGGCGCTGAAGGGCGGCGTCGCCGCGACCATCGTCGGCGGCCGCGTCGTCTACACCAACCCGGACGTGCCGCGGGCGCGCGCCTTCACCCTCGTGTCCGCCTGATCGATTCCTCCATGCCAGCAGCTACGCCCGTCCTCGACGGCCCGAAACCGTCCACCACGAACATGACCGATCGCCACTTCGTCACGCGTGACCGCGCCCGCAAGGACATGGAGTCGCTCGGCGTCCTGATGACCGACGGCCACTTCGACTACGGCAACGGCTTTCACGGCCGCGTCTACCTGAACGCCGCACCAGCTGTTCCGTCACCCGTCGACGATCTGGCGCCTGGCGCAGGATCTGCTCGACGTGATCCCGAGCGACATCCAGCTGATGACCGAGGTCGTCGCCGGCCCGGCCACCGGCGGCGCGCTGCTCGCCCACACCATCGCCGGCCTGCTCGACGGCCGGCGCAGCCTGAGCCACCCGCCGTGCGCCTTCGCGCCGTTCCAGTACGACGGCGGCGACATCGGGCTGCGGCCGTTCTACGCCGCGTCGATGCGCGACCGGCGCGTGCTGCTCGCCGACGACGTCCGCAACACCGGCAAGACGTTCGAGCGCTGCGCCGCGCTGGTCCGCGAGGCCGGCGGCGAGGTGGTGGCGACGGTGCAGATCTACGACCGCCTCGAATCGGTCGTCGATCTCGGCGTGCCGAACATCGCCCTGATCGACTACCAGGCACCCGAGAACTTCCCGGTCGTCCAGTGCCCGCTGTGCCAGGACGGACGTCCCCGATCACGCGATTCTGAAGGCGATCCTCGACGCCCAGTACGAGGCGTTCAACGTCGAGGATTCGGCGACGGATCCGGTGCAGTGGGTGCACCGCGCCAACCCCGATCCCGCCGATCGCGAGATCGTCGCCTTCGTCGCGGCGGGGCTGGCCTTCGGCCGTGTCGCCAGCGTGATGGCCTCGGTCGGACGGGTCGTCGAGGTCATGGGCGGCGAGCCGGCCCGCTACGTCCGCGACTTCGATCCGCGCCGCGATGCGCGCGCGCTGACGCCGATCGTCCACCGCTGGATCCGCGGCGCCGACCTCGTCGCGCTGTTCCTGGTGATGCAGGCGATGCTGCGCGAGCACGGATCCCTCGAAGGCGCCTTCGTCGCCGGCCACGATCGCGGCCGCGGCCGACGTCGGGCCGGCCCTCGACGCCTTCGCCGCGCGCGCCTGCGCCGTGGACGTGCGGCCCGCCTACGGCAAGGCCGTCCCGGCCCGGGCCGGCTACCGCTACTTCTTCGCGCGCCCGTCCGGCGGCAGCGCCTGCAAGCGGCTGAACCTGTTCCTGCGCTGGATGGTGCGCCGCGACGCCGTCGATCCGGGCGGCTGGACGCGCGTGTCGGCCGTCGCAGCTGGTGGTGCCGCTCGACACGCACATCATCCGGCTGGGCCGCTGTCTGGGCTTGACGCGCCAGACGACGCCCGGCTGGAAGATGGCGGCGGAGATCACCGCGGCGCTGCGCCGCCTCGACCCTGCCGACCCGATCCGCTACGACTTCGCGCTCTGCCACCTCGGGATGATGAAGGCCTGCCGCTACGGCATCGCCCGCACGCATCCGGGGTGCCCGCTCGCGGGTCTCTGCAAGCCGGCCAGGGGAGCCACGGCCGCGCCGCAGCGCGCCTAGTGGCCTGTATCAGTCATTTCGATAGTGCCTCTCGAGCGGGGCATCCCGCCTGGCGGCGTTGCTCGTCGCTGACAAATCCCCGATTTGCGCGCTCCTCGCGCCTGGCCAGCCGGGCGCCGCGCCCGAGATCCACTACCGGAATGACTGATACGGGCCACTAGAGTAGCTGTCCCGTGCGACGACTTGGGTGCGACGACTTGGGTGCGATGCCGAAGAAGCAGGTCGGGTGCTCCTTCCGCGATCCGGGACGGCCTGCGCCGGTCACGCGCGCTCCCGGCCGCTGTGTGCGCGAAGAGCGACGGTCGACCCCCGTCGACCGTGACGATGTGAGCCTCCCGCCGCTCGTGTCGCTCGCGGAGTCGCTCGGATCGGGTGCTCGCCGCCTCGACGATCCGGCTGGCCTCACGGATCGCTCCAGGAACACCCGACCTGCCTTCGCAGACGGCGTCCTGAGCCGCCAAGCCGTTGCTTCCGCCGAGGCCGACTCGGACTGACGAAGGCCCTCGTCCACCACGCCACGACCCGCACTCCCCGAGACCCCCGCCACAGCGCCGACTCAGCTTGTTCACCACGGCGCGAGCGCATACCGGCGGTCGCTGTCCCGAGAATCTGCCGACCTCCCGCGCCGGCAGCACTCTCGCGCAGTGTTCGAGGGCTGCTTCTGCCGCAGTCGCACTCCGCGGGGCCGTCCGGAGCGGACGACCCCGCTGACGATCAGAAGTTGAACTTCAGCGCGAGCTGCAGGACGCGAGACGTCGTCGCGTTCGGCTCGAGCTGCGTGACGCGGCCGAACGTCGTGCTGTTGATGTCGGTGTCGACGAAGTCGAAGATCGGGGCATTGAAGACGTTGAACGCCTCGATCTTGAACTCGGCCGAGTAGCGGCTGCCGATGCGCTGCCGCTTGCTGAGGCTCAGGTCCATCTGGAAGATGGACGGCGCGTCGAGCGACAGGCGCTGCAGCGTGCCGATCTGGCCGGCGGTCGGGTTGAAGAACACCTGCCCGGGGAAGGTCGCGGCGTTGCCGAGGGAATCGGTGCCGACGCCACGGCCCGTCGACGGATCGATGACCTTCGGGTCGATGAAGTAGACCCGGCCGTCCGGCTGGCGGAAGACGCCGACGAGGGCCTGCAGCTCCTCGCGCGACAGGTCGGTGACCGCCATGTTGCCGGCCGATCGGCCGGTGCGATTGAAGGTGCCGCGCGCCGCCAGGATCGAGAAGGGCACGCCGCTCTGCCAGTGGACGATGCTGGAGAGCTGCCAGCCGCCGGCCAGCGCGTTCAGCACGCCGCCGCGATCGAGGAAGCGGCGGCCTTCACCGAAGGGCAGCTCCCAGATGGCGTTGGCGTTCAGCACGTGCGTGATGTGGAACTCCGAGCGCGTCCGCTCGATGCCGGGCCGGGCGTTGTCGATGAACGGCTCGAAGCGCGCCTGCGTCGTGCCGGTGCTGTTCGACAGCGACTTGCGAGAACGTGTAGTTGGCCTGCCAGAAGAGGCCGTTCTTGAAGCGGCGGCGCGTCTCCAGCTGCAGCGCGTGATAGTCGGTCGAGGCGCCGTTGACGACGTTGTCGGCGGCGTAGATGCCGGGGTTGCCGTAGAAGGCCTGGCGGGCCTGGGCGGCGACCGCCGCGCCGGCCGAGCCGAGGTAGAAGTCGGCCAGCGAGCCGGCCTGGCCGGTCTGGATGTTGGTCCGTACCGTGCCGTTGCCGAGCGAGCCGCCGCCGAACTGGGTCAGATAGGTCAGCGGCTGACTGCCGGCGATGGCGGCGTTGAAGGCCGGATCGAAGGCGCCGCCGGCGGCGAGCGCCAGGAAGCCGTTCTGCCGGGCGCGCAGGAAGTCGTCGAGGAACGCGCCCTGCGCCGACACCTGGTTGTAGTCGACGCCGCGCCAGATGCCGCGGCCGAGCGTGCCGACGTAGCGCGCCTCGACCGCCATGTCGAAGCCGACCTCGCGCTCGACGCTCAGGTTGAACTGGTGCACCTTCGGCTGCGTGATCTCGCTGTCGATGCCGAAGGCGGCCGACGTCAGGCTCAGGCCGAGCTGCTGGGCGTAGGTGCGCGGGACGATGAAGTTCGGCGTCGGGATCACCGGCGCGCCGTTGCCGAGCGCGGCGTACTGGTTGGTCAGCGTCGCCGCCGGTGGACAGCCCGGAGTTGCCGATCGCGGCGTTGCGGGCGACCGTGACGGTGTCCTCGTTGACGAAGGCGAGGGTGTAGGCGCCGCGCACCGACGTCCGCCCGTTCTTGAACGGATCCCAGGCGAAGCCGATGGTCGGCCCGAAGTTGTTCTTGTCGGCCTTGTACATCCCGCCGTTGACGAAGTCGACGGTGCCGGCCGGGTCGAGCAGCGCGTCGCGCGTCGACTGACCGCCCGCCTGCGTCGGCAGCAGCAGCAGGTTGTTGTCCTCGCGCAGCGGGCTGAAGTACTCCCACTTGAGGCCGCCGCGGATGGTCAGGCCGGGCTTCACGCGCCAGTTGTCCTGGATGTAGACGTTGCTGTTGTCCAGGGTGAAGTTGCGGTCGTCGGGAATGCCGCCGACGAAGCCCGACGACCGGTCCTGGACCTGGAACGTCCGCGCCACCGACGACACGATGCCCGCGGTGTAGGCCAGGTGCGCGGTGGCCGCGGTCAGGTCGTTGGCGCTGATGCCGCCGGGGAACTGCGCCGCCGAGCAGCTGCACGCTGGTCGGCGCCGCGGCGCTGAACCCGAAGGTGATGGTCGGGAAGCGATTGGCGAAGTTGTAGGGGTTGACCTTGACGCGCTGGAAGCTGCCGCCGAACTGCAGGGTGTGGTCGCCGGTCACGTAGGTCGCGGTGTCGATGAACTGGTAGGTGCGCGTGTCGCGACCCTGCGGCTGGAAGGTGGCGATCGGATTGGTCAGCCCGTTCGGCATGTTGAAGATCGCGTCGCCGAAGTCCTCGGTCGACTCGAACGCCACCGGCGCCAGGTTGCCGCCGGCCCGCACTTCGTTCTGCAGGCGCGACGTCGCCGTCCAGCGCCAGGCGCCGACGAAGAACTTGGTCACCGACGACGTGTAGACGAGCGGCTTCTCGTGGATGGTGTCGAGGTCGGTGCGATCGTCGACATCCGACAGGCGCGTGAAGGTCCCTTCGAACTGGTGCGCCGCGCTGGCGTTGTAGTCGAACCGGCCGCCGACGTAGTGGCGCGTCGTGACGTCTTCCTGGTTGAAGCGGTAGCCGCCGCGGTTCAGGCCGTCGCCGACGTCGGCGTTGTTGACGTTGGAGGCCGGCCCGATCAGGCTGGAGAGCCGCGACTGGACGGCCGGGTCGAGGCGCAGGCCGGAGAGCTGCAACAGGTTCACCGAGCGGACCTCGGTCGAGCCCGGCGAGCGATAGCGGAACACGCCCTGGAGATAGTCGTCGTTGAGCGGGATCTGGTTGTTCGGCGTCGCTTCGTTCTTCTGCGAGAACTTCTCGTAGTAGCCGAAGTAGAACAGCTTGCCCTTCAGTACCGGACCGCCGGCGCGGCCGCCCCACTGGTTGCGATTGAGATACGGCTTGGGCAGGTTGTCGCGGTTGTTGAACCAGCTGTTGGCGGAGAGCCGCGAGTGCCGGTTGAACTCGTAGACGCTGCCGTGCAGCTCGTTGGTCCCCGACGGCGTGATCATCCGCACCTGCGAGGCGCCGCCGGCCGCGTCGACGCCCTGTGTGTTGGTGACGATGGTGAACTCGCCGACGATGTCCGAGGTCGGGCGGTTGGGCACGAAGTCGAGCGAGTTCGTGCGGATGAAGTTGTCCTGGATGTTGATGCCGTCCTGCGTGGTCTGCGTCCACGTCGGCCGGCCGCCGTTGATGGCCGTGCTGTTGCGCGCGGCCATGCCGGGCACGCCGGCCTGCAGCCGGATCAGCTCGATCGGGTTGCGGGCGTTCAGCGGCAGCTCGAGGATCTGTTCCTGGCGCACGGTGTTGGTCACTTCCGGCGTCGTCGTGTGGACGAGATCGACGCCGGCGGTGACCTGCACGGCTTCGCTCAGTCCGCCGACTTCCAGCGCCGCGTTCAGCGAGTATTCCTGGCCAGGGTCGACCTTGACGTCGTTGTAGGTGACCGGCTTGAAGCCGCTCAGCTCGACCTTCACCGTGTAGAGGCCGGGGCGCACCTGCGGAAAGATGAACGCGCCGTCGGCCTGCGAGGTGGTTTCGAGCTGGGCGCCGGTGGCGCGGCTCTCGAGCAGCACGCTGGCACCGGGCATGACGGCCCCGCTCGCATCGCGGACGATGCCGACGACGCGACCCAGGGTGGACTGCGCCGCGGCGGGCAGGACGCCCGCGGCCAGGAACGACGTCAGGAACACGAACAGCAGCAGGCGTGGCGCCCGAGCGGTCATGAGCGATCCTCCAGACGAACGGTCAAAAAGAACAAAACACAGGCTGCCGTCCGGGGGACGGCCCTGTGATGACAGTCGACGCGGACGGGGTCGATCAGAGGGACGAAGAGCGAGCCCGCCGCGGTGAAGCGGAGCCGGCGCTGATGGTAGTCCCGCCATCTCAGCAAGGCAAGACGCTCCAGGGCCTCGGGGCGGCGGGGCGAACCCGTGTCGCGATGACGAAAACGTCGGTTCAGGCGCGGAGGCGGTGGTAGGTGTCCAGCGTGTCCTGGACCATGCGATCGGCCGAGAAGCGGCGTTCCACACTGGCCCGGCCGGCCTCGGCGAGGCGGTCGGTCAGGGCCGGATCGCGCAGCAGCCTGACGATGGCCGATGCCAGTGCCGACGCGTCGCGCGGCGGGACCAGCAGGCCGGTGGTCCCGGTCTCGACCACTTCCGGGATGCCGCCGACGGCGCTGGCCACGACCGCCCTGCGGCAGGCCATCGCATCGAGGATCGAGGTGCCCAGCCCCTCGGTGACCGACGGCATCACGAAGATGTCGAAGCCCTTGAGCAGCGACAGCACGTCCGGGCGGAAGCCCGGGATCAGTACGTGCCGCTCGAGCCCCAGCTCGTGGATCATGCGGGTCAGCTCGTCGCGCAGATCACCCTCGCCGAGGATGACCACGCGGGCGTCGGGCACGGCGCGGACGATGTCCGCCGCCGCGTGCACCAGGTAGCGGTGGCCCTTGTGCGCGACGAGCGCGCCGACGCACCCGACCACCGGCGCGCCGTGCGGCAGCCAGAACGCCTCGCGCACGCTGGCCGGCGGGGCGGCGTCGACGTGGGCGAGGTCGATGCCCTCGTGGATCGTCAGCGCCCGCTCGCGTGGGATGCCCTGGGCGATCAGGATCTGGCGGATCGCATCCGAGGCGCAGAGGAACGCCGCCACCTGGCGATACTTCCACTGCGACAGCGCGTTCAGCTTGAGCGGGAAGTCGACCCGCCGCGAGGCGACCAGCGTCGGCTTGGAGGCGACGCCGCCAAAGCCGATCGCGGCCGCGGCGACGGCGACGCCGTGCGGATCGTGCGCGTGCACGATGGCCGGCTGGATCTGCTTGAGGACGCGGGCCAGGCGCCAGGCGGCGGCGAGGTCGAGCTCGGATCGCGGCGCCAGCCCGATCAGGTCGAGGCCCTCGGCGGCCCGCCGCCGCAGCTCGCCCTGCGGGTGCGCCACCAGCACCGTCCGATGGCCAAGCCCGCGCAGGCCGAGCACCGTCAGCAGCGCCTGGTTCTGGCCGCCGCGCCACGTCCGCGCCGTGTCGATGTGCAGCGAGAGCATCGTGCAGGCTAGGCTGCCGGCCGCCGCCGGCGTTCCCACAGCTTGGCCAGCTTGAGGAAGACGTACCAGCTGTTCATCGCGGACACCACCAGGCCGGCGGTGCCGGCGGTGAAGCCGCGCCGCAGGACGTAGTTGCGCAGGAAGGCGAGCGGCGGATGGACGGCGATGGCGAGCAGTGACGCGTCACGGCCGCTGGCGGCGTGAGCCTCGGCGGCCAGGGTCGTATAGCGGTCGATCTTCTGGAGGTGCTCGGAGAGATCGCGGTAGCCGTCGTGCAGGATCTCCCCGGCGAGGCGGCCCGGTTCCCCTTGGAGCCGCACCGACTCGTGCACCGTGCGGGTCTCGTCCCAGCGCCCGGCGCGCCGATCGTAGAGCCGCAGCTGCCAGTCGGGATACCAGTCTGTGGCGCGCAGCTCGCGGCCGAAGGCGCGGGTGACGCGCGGGATCCGGTAGCCGAGCGAGGCCGGATCCTGCGCCAGGATCGCGCGGACCTCCTGCGCCAGGGCCGGCGACACCTGTTCGTCGGCGTCGACGGAGAGGATCCAGTCGTGGCTCGCCAGGTCGGCGGCCCGGTTCTTCTGCTGCGGAAAGCCCGGCCAGCCTTCGACGAAGACCCGTGCGCCGGCGGCGCGGGCGAGGCCGGCGGTGGAGTCGGTGGAGCCGGCGTCGACGACGACGATCTCGTCGGCCCACGCGACCGAGGCCAGCGCGGCGGGGAGCCGCGCGGCCTCGTTCTTCGTGATGATGGTGACCGAGACCGGCTGCCGGTTCACGCCGGCATTGTAGTGTCTGCCGGCGGCTCCGGGCAGGATTCGCGCTAGCGGATGGCCTGCGCCGAGGCCGACCGCGCCGGTGCCGCCTTCCTGCACCGTCTCGAACTCGACGAGCGACTTGACGTAGTCGATGATCGAGCTCAGCTCGTTGAAGCGGGCGTTGGCGAGGTCGCGCTGGGCGATCAGGACGTCGATGCTCTGGGCCAGGCCGACCGCGAACTTCTTGCGCGCGGCATCGAGCTGCCGCTCCGAGAAGACCCGCGCCGACGTGGTCGACTCGACGCGCTTGCGGTTGGTGTTGACGCTGCGCGCCACGCTTCGGACCTCGCTCGCCACGCTCAGTTCGCGGCTGCGCAGGCTGAGCTGCTGCTGCTTCGTAGGCGAGCCGCTGGCGGGCGGCGCCGGCCTTCTGGGTGCTGTTGCCGAGCGGGTAGCGGACCTGGACGCCGACCGTCCAGGTCGGGAAGTCGAGGCCGAACAGGTCGCCGAGGACGCTGCCGAAGCGGCGCTCGGTCGTCGAGATGATCGGACCCGGCTCGAACGGATTCGTCGGGGTCGTCAGGTCCGCGCTGCACCTGCACGCCGCCGACGCCGTTGAGGCCGTAGCTCACCACCGCGTTGACCTGCGGCTTGGTGTTGTCCTTGGCCAGATCGAGGTTGATCTGCGAGATCTCGAGCTGCTTGCGCACCTGGATCAGGTCGGTGCGCTTCCCGAGCGCCACCTTGACCGCGCCCTCGACGTCGACGTCGACGGACGACGTCGGCAGCTGCGGCGCGTCGGCCAGGTCGAGATCCATGGTCCAGAAATCCGCCGCGCCGGGATCGAAGATCAGCGCCCGCAGCGCGTCCTCGGCTTCGTCGATCTGCGCCGCGGCGATGATCGCCGATTCCTCGTTGCGGGCGACTTCGGCCTCGGCGCCGACGACGTCGATCGGGGCCATCGTGCCGACCTCGACCCGGGTCCGGTTGTCGCGCAGCGTCTGCCGCGAGATGTCGAGCGAGGCCTGGGCGACGCCCAGGTTGTAGCGGGCGCCGACCAGCGTCCAGTAGGCCAGGCGCACCGCGCGCGTCGTCGCGACGATCTGCTGCCGCAGCTGGACGTCGGTGATCTCCTGGTTCTTCTTGGAGATGCGGAACTGGGCCCGGTTGACGTCGATCTTGAAGCCGCGCAGCAGCGGCTGCACCAGGTCGAAGCTGAGCGACGAGTTCAGGTCCGGATTGAAGCTCGAAAACGTGTTGTTCGAGGTGCTGCCGGGCGGCGTCGAAGCCGACGGTCAGCGACGTGCCGCTCGGGAACAGCTGCTCGTAGCCGCCGGTGCCGGAGAACGACCGGCTGGTCAGCGTGTCCTCGGCGCCCGACAGGATGCTGTTGGGCACCTGGTCGCTGTTGCGGAACTGCATGCTGCCGGTGAGCTGCGGCAGCCAGACGCCGCGCGACACGTCGACATCCTTCTCGGCGATCTTGGGGTTGATCCGCTCGACCTGCACGTCCAGGTTCTGCTCGAGGGCGACCTGCACCGCTTCCTCGATGGTCAGCCGGCGGCTCGGGCCGCCGCCCTTCTGCTCCAGGATCGGGGCCGCCTGCGAGGCCGGCGTCGTCGCCGTGCCTTGCCCGGCGGGTGTCGGGGCCGGCGGGACGGGCTGCGCCGACGGTGCGGGTCGGCGCCGCACCCGGCGTCGGTGCGGGCTGCCCCTGCGCCGGTGGGGCCGTCGCGGGCTGGGCGGGCGCCGGCTGGGCGGGGGCGGGCTGTGCGGGCGCGGGCGCCGCCTGTCCGAATCCGGACGCGGGAATCGCCGCCATCACGAGCGCCACGAGCGCGGCTCGCACTACGACATCAGGCCGGGTGTGCATCTTCGACAGTCTCCAGGAATCTTTCTCGCGGCGCGGGTTCCTACCGGCTCCGGTCCGCCGACGCTGCCAATGCAAGAAGCAGGGCGTCTGGGACGTGGCCGGAACCGAACAGATAGACGCACCGGGCCGGCGCACGGTTCGAATCGGACACCGCCTCGTTCAACAGGTCTCCGGCCCTTCGGGCCTCGACCTCCAGCTCGCCGGGGCCGGCCGGGTCGAATTGTATAGGAGGCTGGGTATAGTAAGGTCCGGAAGCGACGAGCAACGCAGCATGGCGGGATGCATCGGCGGCCACAATGATCGAGCTGTTCCTGACCGGACCCTGATCGCCATGCGCCGTTTCGCGCGGTGGGGTCGCCTGGCGGCGTGTGCCGGCGTGTCCGCCCTCGTCGCTCTGCCATCGGCCGGGCCTGCGACCGCCCTCGTGGCCGCCCCCCGACCCGCCGACGACGCCTTTCCGCTGACCGTCGACAGCATCATGCGCGGGCCGGCCGTGGTCGGCTACCCGCCGACCGCCCTGCGCTGGTCCGGCGATTCGCGAACGCCTCTATTTCGAGTGGCGTCCGCGCGGCGAGGACGAGCCCGCCACCTGGGAAGTCGCCCGCGCCTGCCTCCCCGGGACCGCTGCCCGACGCCGCCCGCCTCCGCTCCGAAGACGTGCGAGCCGCGCCGCCTGACCGATGACGAGCGCCGGCTGGCGCCGCCTGCCGGCGGCGACTGGGACCCGGCCCGCCGCCGATCGGTCGGCATCGTCGACGGCGACGTCGTCGTCGTGGATACGGTGGCCCGGACGCGGACGCTTATCACCCGCACCGCCGCCGCCGAAGCGCACGCGCGCTGGTCGGACGGGGGGCGGGCCGTCACGTTCGTCCGCGATCAGGGTCTCTATCGCGTGTGGGTCGATCGCGCCGTCCGACCAGCCGGGCACGCTGTTCGAGCAGCTCACCGACGCCGGTCCGGCCAAGCCGCGCCCGTCCGGCACCGACAGCCAGCAGTTCCTCAAGGCCGAGGAAGCGCAGCTCCTGACGGTGGTCCGCGAGACCGAGGCGCGGAAGACACGCGCCGAAACGCGCAAGGATGCGCAGGCGGTCGCCCGGATCGCCGTGGCCGAGCGCCAGTCGGTCGACGACCTCGTGCTCGCGCACCAGGGCACGGTCGCCTACGCCCTCGTCGTCGACAAGCCGGCCGCCGCGCATCGCGCCGACGTGCCGACCTACGTCACCGCGTCGGGCTACACCGCGCTGCTGCCGGGACGCAGCCACGTCGGCGACGCGCAGGAAGGCCGGCGCCTCGTCGCGCTCGACCTCGCGGCGAAGCGCGAGAGCCCGGTGTCGCTGAGCGGTGCCGTCGATCGATCCGCGGGCCGGTCCGCTGCTGTGGAGCCTGCCGGTGGTCTCGAGCGACGGCCGGTACGCCGCCACCATCGTCGTCTCGGCCGACAACAAGCACCGCTACATCGCCGCGCTCGGCCCGACGCCGGGCACCGCCCGCGTCGTCGAGCACCTGCAGGACAGCGCCTGGGTCCGCGCCCTCGACGAGTCCGGTCCGCCGCCGACGGCGATGGGCTTCGTGCCGGGCACGGCGCGCCTCTGGTTCCTGTCCGAGCGGGAGGGCTGGATGCACCTCTACGCGGCCGATCTGGCCGCGGCCGACAGCACCCCCAAGGCGCTGACCAGCGGGCCGTGGGAGATCACCGACGCGGATCTCTCGCCGGACGGCACGCGCTTCCTGCTCGTGTCGACCGAGGCCGACGCCGGCGAGCGCCACGTCTACTCGCTGCCGGTCGACGGCGGACCGCGCACGCGGCTGACGACCGCGCCGGGCGCGCATGCGATCCACCCGTCGCCGGACGGCGCCACGTGGGCGCTGCTGTCGTCGTACCCGAATCGCCCGCCGGAAGTCTTTCTCGCGCCGGCGCCGACCGGCGCGACCGGGGCTGCCGCCGCGGTCGATCCGAAGACGGTCGTGCCGGTGACGACCAGCCCGACGCCGGAATGGCTGACGGGGAAGTGGATCGCGCCGCGCGTCGTCACCTACACGGCCCGCGACGGGGCGACGGTCCGGGCCCGGCTCTACACGCCGGAGATGGTCGGCGCGTCCCGCAAGCGCGGCGGGCCGGCGGTGATCTTCGTGCACGGCGCCGGCTATCTGCAGAACGCGCACCGCTACTGGTCGAACTACTACCGCGAGTACATGTTCCACCACCTGCTCGCCGCGAAGGGCTACGTGGTGCTCGATCCGGACTACCGCGGCAGCGCCGGCTACGGCCGCGACTGGCGGACCGGGATCTACCGCCACATGGGCGGGCACGACCTGAACGACGTCGTCGACGGCGCGCGCTGGCTGGTCGCCACCGAGAAGGTGGACGCCAAGCGGCTCGGCGTCTACGGCGGCAGCTACGGCGGGTTCATCACGCTGATGGCGATGTTCACCACGCCGGACGTCTTCGCCGCCGGCGCCGCGCTGCGGCCGGTGACCGACTGGTCGAAGTACAACCACGAGTACACGTCGAACATCCTGAACGAGCCGCAGACCGATCCGGCGGCCTACCGCCGCAGCTCGCCGATCTATTTCGCCGACGGGCTGAAGGGCGCCCTGCTCATCTGCCACGGCCTCGTCGACGTCAACGTCCACGCCCAGGATTCGATCCGCCTCGCGCAGCGGCTGATCGAGCTCCGCAAGGAGCACTGGGAGCTGGCGCTCTACCCGGCCGAGGATCACGCCTTCGAGCGCGAGACGAGCTGGGCCGACGAGTACAAGCGCATCCTCACCCTGTTCGAGACCTATCTCGAGTAACCCCGTTCCCGGAGTCAGCCAGGCCGCATGCAGCCCGACGACGTTCTCTCGCTCTTCCGATCCACCGGTGCGCTCCTCGAGGGCCACTTCCGCCTGTCCTCGGGCCTGCACAGCAACGGCTACATGCAGTCGGCGCTCGTCCTGCAGCACACCGATCACGCCGGCGCGCTCGGCGGCGGCCTCGCCGAGGCGGTGCGCGCGCTCGACGTGCAGGTGGTGCTGTCGCCGGCGCTGGGCGGCCTGATCATCGGCCACGAGGTGGCCCGCGGCCTCGGCGTCCGCGCCATCTTCGCCGAGCGCGTCGACGGCGTGCTGACGCTGCGGCGCGGCTTCTCCCTGGCGGCGGGCGAGCGCGTGCTGATCGTCGAGGACGTGGTCACCACCGGCAAGTCGACGCGCGAGACGATCGCCGTCGCCGAAGCCGCCGGCGCGACGGTGGTCGGCGCCGCGGCGATCATCAACCGCGGCGGCGACGTCGACCTCGGCGTCCCGTTCACGGCGCTGGCGACGGTGTCGTTCCCGACGTGGCCGGCCGATCAGCTGCCGGACTGGCTCGCCGCCGTGCCGGTGACCAAGCCCGGCTCGCGCCCCGGCTCGAAATAGGCCTGAGCCGACGACTCCGGAGTCGAGTTCGACTCCGGAGTCGTGTGGACTCCGGAGTCGTTCAACTCCGGAGTCGTCTCGTACGCCATGGCCGACACCGACGACGTTCAAGCTGACGCTCGCCTACGACGGCACCGGTCTGGTCGGCTGGCAGCGCCAGCCCGAGGGCGTGTCGGTGCAGGGGCTGCTCGAGGACGTGCTGGCGCGGCTCATCGCGGCGCCGCGCGTCACCGTCACCGGGGCCGGCCGCACCGACGCCGGCGTCCACGCCCGGGGTCAGGTCGCCAGCGTCGTGCTGGACACCGACCGGCCGGCGGCGGAGCTGCAGCGCGGCCTCAATGCCCTGCTGCCGCCGGCGGTCCGCGTCCTTGCGGTCGAGGTGGCGCCGCCGGGCTTCCACGCCCGCTTCGGCGCGAAGGAGAAGCGCTACGCCTACCACGCCGTCGTCGGGCCGCTCGTCTCGCCCTTCGATGTCCGCTACGCCTGGCACATTCCCTACCCGCTCGATGTCGCGGCGATGCGGGCGGCGCTGCCGGCGATCGCCGGCCGCCACGATTTCGCCGCATTTCAGTCAACCGGGTCGGATATAGAAGACAGCGTGCGGACGCTGAGCGAGGCGCGGCTCGACGACGCTCCGGCCGAGGGCGGGGGCACCAGCCTCGTCCTCACCCTGGCCGGCGACGGGTTCCTGCGACACATGGTCCGGGCCATCGCCGGCAGCGTCGTGGAGGTGGGCCGCGGACGCTGGCCGCCGGCGCGGATCGGCGAGATCCTGGCGTCGGCGGACCGCTCCCAGGCCGGGCCGACGGCGCCGCCGCACGGCCTGTTCCTGGTGTCGGTTCGATACTGCTAAAATCCCGGTTTCGCATGAGCCTCCCCGACGTCATCGCCCGTCTGCCGCCCGGTTCGCCCGAGGCCCTGCTCGCGCGGCAAATCGACGGCGACCGGCTGCCGGCCCACATCGCGATCATCATGGACGGCAACGGCCGGTGGGCGGCGTCGCGCCACCTGCCGCGGGTCGAAGGGCACCGCTCCGGCATCGCCTCGGTGCGCGAAGCCGTCGAGACGTCGGCCCGCCTCGGCGTCCAGGTGCTGACGCTGTACGCCTTCTCGATCGAGAACTGGAAGCGGCCGCGCACCGAAGTGATGGCGCTGATGGCGCTGCTGCGCCGCTACCTGCGCTCCGAGCTGCACATGCTCATGGAGCACGGCATCCGCTTCCGCGTCGTCGGCCGCAAGGACGCGCTGGCGCCGGAGATCCAGAAGGAGCTGTCGGACGCCGAGCGGGCCACCGCCGCGCACACCGGCATGCAGTTCAACATCGCGCTGAACTACGGCGGCCGGGCCGAGATCGTCGACGCCGTGCGCGCCGCCCTCGCCGCCGGCATCAAGCCGGAGGAGATCGACGAGGCGCGCTTCGCCGGCCTGCTCTACACCGCCGGGCAGCCCGATCCCGACCTGCTGATCCGCACCAGCGGCGAGATGCGGGTCAGCAACTTCCTGCTCTGGCAGATCGCCTATGCCGAGATCTGGGTGACCGACACGCTGTGGCCGGACTTCCGCGCCCGCCACCTGTTCGAGGCGATCGTCGACTTCCAGAAGCGCGAGCGGCGGTACGGCGGCGTCGGCTCGACCGGGGAAAGCGATCACGCCGGCGAGAGCCGCAAGGCCGAAGTCGGCAGCCGCCCGTGACGCGTGTCCTCTCGGCGCTGGTCCTGCTGCCCGCGGTGCTGGGCATCGCCTGGTTCCTGCCGCCGATCTACACCACCATCCTGCTCGGGGCCGTCGTCGCGCTGGCCTTCGACGAGTACGCGCGGATGGCCCGGCTCGGCAGCGAGGGCTTCCCGCGCCTGATCGCCGGGGCCGCGACGCTCGCCACCTACGTCGGCGTGTGGGCCGGCGTGCCGCTGGCGATGGTGCTGGCGCCGGGGCTGCTCGTCGGCGCCGTCGCCGCCGTCGGCCGCGGCCGCACCGACGAGGACGCGGTGCGCCTGGCCGCGGTGACGCTGTTCCCGCTGCTGTATCTGGCCGTGCCGCTCGGCATGGCCGCGGCGATCCACACCGACCACGGGCCGGTGGCGCTGGTCGTGCCGTTCCTGGTGGTCGTCGCCAGCGATTCGGCGCAGTACTACGGCGGGCGCACGCTGGGCCGCCGGCCGCTGGCGCCGCGCATCAGCCCGAAGAAGACGGTCGAGGGCGCAATCTCCGGCATCGTCGTCGCGGCGGCGGTCACGCCGTTCCTGGCCCGGCTCGTCACGCCCGAGGCCTCGATCGGGCTGCTGGTGGTGCTCGGCGTGCTGATCGCGATCATCGGGATCATGGGCGACCTGTTCGAGTCGCTGCTGAAGCGCGCCAGCGGCATGAAGGATTCGTCGAGCCTGATCCCCGGGCACGGCGGCATCCTCGATCGCATCGACGCGCTGCTGTTCGTCTTCCCGGCCTACGCGCTCTTCCTGCAGTACTACGCCGCCTTCCTGCAATCCGCCGGCCTCTAGGACCGTTCGATGCCTGCCCCGATGCGCCTCGCGATCCTCGGCTCGACCGGTTCGATCGGGCACAGCGCGCTGGCCGTGGTCGACGCGCACCCGGATCGCCTGCAGGTGATCGGCCTCGCCGCCGGCACCAGCGCCGCGGCGCTGGCGCTGCAGGTCGAGCGCTACCGGCCGCGCGCCGCGGTGATGGCCACCGACGCCGCCTGTGCGGTGCTCCGGGCGCAGCTGCCGCCCGGCGCCGCGGCCGCGCCTCGACCTGTGCGGCGCCGGCCCCCAGGCGCTGATCGACCTGGTGACGCGCGACGACGTCGACACCGTGCTGTGCGCGTCGTCGGGCACGGCCGCGCTCGAGGCGGTGGTCGCCGCGATCCGCGCCGGCAAGCGCATCGCGCTGGCCAACAAGGAAGTGCTGGTGATGGCCGGCCGCCTGGTGATGGACCTGGCCCGCGCCCACGGTGTCGAGGTGCTGCCGGTCGACAGCGAGCACAACGCCATCCATCAATGCCTGCACCGGCGGGATCCGTCCGAGGTGCGCCGGCTGATCCTGACCGCGTCCGGCGGCCCCTTCCGGCACCTGACCGCCGAGGCGCTGGCCGGCGTGACGGTCGATGCCGCCCTGAGCCACCCGACCTGGCGGATGGGCCGCAAGATCACCATCGACTCGGCGACGCTGATGAACAAGGGCCTCGAGGTCATCGAGGCGCATTGGCTGTTCGGCACGCCGGCGTCGGCGATCGACGTCGTCGTCCATCCGCAGTCGGTCGTCCACTCGCTGGTCGAGCTGACCGACGGGTCGATCATCGCCCAGCTCGGCGTGACCGACATGCGGCTGCCGATCCAGTACGCCTTCTCCTGGCCGGAGCGATGGGGCGGGGCCCTGCCGACCCTCGACCTCCTCGATTGCCGGCGGCTCGAGTTCGAGGCCCCGGACCACGCCCGCTTCCCGTGCCTGCGCCTGGCCTACCGCGCCCTCGAGGCCGGCGACGCCTACCCGGTGGTGCTGAATGCGGCCAACGAAGTCGCCGTGGCGTCTTTCCTCGAGGGCACCGTCCCGTTCCCGGCCATCGCGGAGAGCATCGAGGCGGCGCTCGACGCGGCCGCGGGTCAGGGTGTGCAGCGGCCCGACACCCTGGCGGCCATCCGGGAACTGGACGGCTGGGCCCGCACGTATACTGAATCCAGACTGCAGGCCGCGAGCGCCCGCTGAGCTGCGCCCCCGAGCTGCGATCAAAGGTCCGAGCGTGTCTTCCATCCTGCCCTTCATCTTCGTGCTCGGCGTGCTCGTCTTCGTGCACGAGCTCGGGCACTTCCTGCTGGCGCGGTGGCACGGCGTCCGCGTCCTCACCTTCTCGCTCGGCTTCGGCCCCAAGCTGTTCAAGTTCACGCGCGGGGACACCGAGTACTGCATCTCGATCATCCCGCTCGGCGGGTTCGTGAAGATGGCGGGCGAGACGCCCGACGACGACACACCCGCCGAAGGCCGACGAGTTCTTCGCCAAGAGCAAGTGGCAACGATTCCAGATCTACATCGCCGGCCCGGCGATGAACGTCCTGGCGGCGTTCCTGATCATGGTCGGCGTCTACCTGTACGGCGCCAACGAGCCGTCCTACCAGCGCAACCCGGTCGAAGTCGGTCGCGTCTTCGAGGGGTCGTCGGCGGCCAAGGCCGGCATCAAGGTCGGGGACCGGCTGACGCGGATCGCCGGCTACGACACGCCGACCTGGGCCGACTACGAGAAGGCGATGATGCTCGCGGCCGGCCGCGAGATCGAGGTCGTGCTGGTGCGCGACGGCGCCGCCCAGACGCTGCGCTTCACCCCGGACCTGATCGAGAAGTACCACGCCGCCGACCTCGGCGTCCGGCCCATGCTGCGGCTGCGGCTCGGCAAGATCTGGCCCGGCGAGCCGGCCGAGAAGGTCGGCCTCAAGACCGGTGACGTCGTCCTGAGCATCAACGGCGCTCCGGCCGACGCCGAGGCCGCCGTCAACGCCTTCCGCGAACAACGTCGGCAAGCCGCTGACCATGCGGGTGCGCCGCGACGGCGTGGAGCGCGACTTCGTCGTCACGCCGGTGCTGAAGGACGGCACCATCGGCCGCATCGGCGTCGACGTCCGCTACGAGCAGTCGGTGGTCCGGGCGGCGGGGTTGCTCGATGCCTTCCGCCTCAGCTACCGCCACAACCTCGATTCGGCCGGCCTGGTCTTCAAGACCCTGCGCGGGCTGTTCCTCGGCGAGGCGTCGCCCAAGCAGCTGACCGGCTTCATCGGCATCGCCCAGGCGTCCGGCGCCATGGCCGCCGAGGGCGCCTCCGCGCTCTTCATGTTCATGGCGATGCTGTCCATGAACCTCGCCATCCTCAACCTCCTGCCGATCCCGATGCTCGACGGCGGGCACATCTTCATCATGATGCTCGAGGGCCTGGCTCGCCGCGACTTCAGCCTGCGCGTCAAGGAACGCCTGCTGATGGCCGGCTTCGTCCTGGTCATGACGCTGATGGTCACCGTCATCTACAACGACCTGATGCGCATCGAGTGGATCGAGAAGTTCGTGCCCTGGCGCTGATCGCGCTCCTGCCGTGCGCCAGGCCCTGCCCGCGCTCGTCGCCGCCGTCCTGCTGACGTCCGACGCGGCCGGCGCCGGCGCAGACGCCGCCGGCTCCGCGGCCGTCGCACGCCTGGCCGGCGCTGACCGTTCCGCCCCCGGACATCGAACGCACCGATCCCGCGCTGGCGCGGCTCCGCGCGCTCCTCCTCGATGCGATCCGCGAGCGGAGCCTCGACGCCGTGAAGGCGCTGATGGCGCCGACGATCCGCGATCAGGACACCGACACGCCGGTCGACGACGTCCTGGCGAGCTTCGGCCCGCTCACCGCCGGCGCGCCGCCGGGCGACGAGTGGACGGCGCTCGAGCAGGCGCTCCGCCTGGGCGGCGTCCGGCGCGGCAGCACCTACGTGCTGCCCTACATCGAGCGGTCGGCGGCGCGGTGGAAGGATCGCGACGAACGGCTGTTCGTCGCCGGCCGCGACGTCGCCATCCGCGCCAACGCGGATCCGGCGGCATCGGTGGTCGCGCGCGTGTCGCACGCGCTCGTGCAGGAAGTGCCGACCGTGTCGATCCGCGCCGGCGAGCCGGGGGCGGCGTGCCCGGACTGGACGCCGGTCTTCGACGCCGAACGCATGCTGGCGTGGGTCTGCACGACGGACGTGCGGCCGGTCAGCGGCCTCTACTACACGTTCACGCGCACCGGCGCCGGCTGGAAGCTGACGCGGATCCACTCGATCCTCGACTGATCCGACTCGCGGTCGCCGACGCGTCTCGTCCGAGCGTCCCGCGACTGCGCGACCCGACGCACCGCCGGCCAACGCCGCCGCGGCCCGCACCGAACGCCGTCGTACACGTGCGTGAGGTGTGTCGCCTTCCCTCCATCGATCGCGATTCCACCAGTGCGGGCCATTCGACGGCGGGCGCGTTGTGCGCGCGCCGCGTCCCCATGGACCACCGGCCCGCCCTGACTCAGAAGGAGCGACGGTGACATTGCGTATCCTCATGTTCTCGGCGATCGTCCTCGCCGGCCCGGCGCGTGCGATCGCCAGTCCCAGTCCCGGCCCGACGCCGCCGCCGACTCCCGCCCCGGCGCCGAACGCCGTGATCGAATGGGCCGGCATCGTGCAGCAGGCGATCGTCGGTCCGGCGGCGCCGCGATCGTCGGGCACGTCGCAGATCCTGCACACGATGGTGCATCTGGCCGTCTACGACGCCGTCGTGGCCATCGAAGGCGGCTCGCGGCCGTTCGCGGCGAAGATCGCGGCCCGGCGCGGCGCCGACGTCCGCGCCGCGGTGGCGACCGCGGCCTACCTCACTGCCCGCCCGCGCATCGCCGCGGCGAATCTCCTGGCGTTCGACCAGGCCTACACCACCTACCTGGCCGCGCTGTCCGGCGGCGACACGGTCGTCGACGGGGTGCGCGTCGGCCAGCAGGCCGCGGCCGCGATGCTGGCGCTCCGCGCCAACGACGGCTTCGCCAACATCGTGCTCTACGAGTGCAGCATGGTGCCGCCGCCGATCGGTGAGTTCACGCCGGACTCGGGCTGCCCGACCGGACCCGCGTCGGCGCAGCCGGTCGACGCCAAGGTCGGCGGCATCACGCCGTTCACGCTGAAGCGCGCCGACGTGTTCCGCCCGGACGGGCCGGACCCGCTGGAGTCGAAGCGCTACGCGCGCGATTTCGCCGAGACGCGCGACTTCGGACGCGTGGACAGCACCGTGCGGTCGCCCGAACAGACCGACGTCGCCTGGTTCTGGGCCGAGAACCCCTACCTGCACTGGAACCGCAACCTGATGGCGCTGGCGCAGGGCCACGGCCTGAGCGTGCGGAAGACGGCCCGGCTCTTCGCGATGGTGAACACCGCGGTCTCGGACGCGATCATCGCCGGCTTCGACGCCAAGTATCACTACCGTGCGTGGCGGCCGCGCACCGCCATCCCACAGGCCGACATCGACGGCAATCCAGACACGGACGCGGACCCGACCTGGCGGCCCCTGATCTCGGTCAATCATCCCGAGTACCCGTCCGGCCATGGCTTCTGGTCGACGGCGCTGATCGGCAGCGTCGCCGCGTTCTTCGGCACGACGCGCGTCGACTGGACGCTGACGACGTCGAAGGCGGCGGTGCCGGCGCTGGTGAAGACCGAGCGCCGCTACCAGAACCTGATCGATCTGCTGGGGGAGATCGGCGACGCCCGGGTGTGGGGCGGCCTGCACTATCGCCATGCGATCCGCGACGGCGCGCTGATCGGCGGGCGAGTCGCCGCGCACGTCCAGTGGCACCACTTCCAGCCGACGCGCTGAGCGTCGGATCGGGCACGACTCCGGAGTCGAGACTCGCCGGACGACTCCGGAGTCGCGTTCAACTCCGGAGTCGTTCTGCGCGTGTCTACTGCCTACTGCGCGGGGAGCTTGCTGAGTGTCATCGACTCGGCGAGCTGGTGCAGCACCTTGGTGTCGTCGATGTCACGGCCTTCGAGCTCGACGATGTAGCGCTTGTTGGCGACGAGCGTCAGCTCGCCGTCCTTCGACTCGGTGTTCCACTTCTCGAGGCCCGGGAAGCCGGCGATCTTGACCGCCTTCTCGTAGCCGGTCTCGGTTTCCTTCTCGTAGCCGGTGTTGGTGACCCACGAGAACGGCACCAGCATCAGCGCGTTGTAGGCGCTGTCGGTGATCTTGACGCGGATCTCGGAGTCGCCCTTCTTGTAGCGGACGGCGGCGTTCGAGACCTTGAAGGGCGCCGTCATCGTCTCGCCCGTCGGCTTCATCTTCTCCCACCCGGAGAGGTCGACGAAGCTGGTCTGGAGATCGCGGAACGACACCGGATCGACGGTCTTGCCGCCGTTGGCGACACCGGCGGCGGCGCCGAGGCCCTTGGCCAGCGCTTCCATGCCGGCGGCCATGCCTTCGGCCCCCTTCTCGGCGGCCTTCGGCCGCTTCGGTGCCGGCCTTCTCCATCTGCTTGGCCGCCTCTTGCAGCTGCTTGGCGGCTTCTTCCTGGCGCTTCTGTTCGGCCGACTTGCCGCATGCGGTGGCGGCGACGAGGGCCAGGGTCAAGCCCGTGGCGGTCCATACCTTCGACATCGCGAGTGCTCCTGTGAGGTGACGAACGGGCCTACTTGCTGCCGGAGGCGGGCTGGCCGGCGGCGGTCGCCACGTAGCTGCGCCGCGCCCGCGCCTTGTTGGCGGGGTCCTTGGAACGAACCTCGAGCTTGTGCACCTTGCCGTCCAGGTTCTTCGGCGTGAAGCCGAGCAGGTACTGGCTGTGCAGCTCCTGCGCGACGCGGGTGAAGGCGGGCCCGAGCTCCTCGGTCTTCTTCAGCTCGAAGTAGCCGCCGCCGGTCTCGTCGGCGATGCGGCGCAGGCCGCCGGCCGGCCGCGTCCGGATCCGCTGGCCGGCCCGACATGTAGACGCTCTCCAGGCCGATCGCGTAGAACATCACCTCGTCGGCGCGCGCCTTGTCGATCACCTTGCCCTGGCTGGTGCTCGAGCCCTGGTCGTCACCGTCGGTGAACAGCACGACCACGCGGCGGCCTTCGACGCCCCGCAGCTGTTCGAGGCTCAGGTCGGCGGCGTCCCACAGGCGCGTCATGTTGCCGAAGTCCAGCTCGCGGATGGCGTGCGTCAGAGCTCGTCGCGGTCGTTGGTGAAGCCGGTGCCGGCGAACTCGACCTTGTTGTTGAAGGCGCCGACCATCGCCTTGTCCTCGGGCAGCAGGCGGATGATGAACTGTTCGGCCGCCGCCTTCATCAGGTCGAGGTTCATCGTCATGCTGCCGCTGGTGTCGAGCATCACCACCGACGTGATCGGTCGCACGGTGTTGTCGAACACCGTGATCTCCTGCGGCACGCCGTTGTCGAGGACGGTGAAATCCTCCTTGGTCAGGTTCGGCACGAGCCGGCCCGCGGCGTCGGTGACGGTGATGTAGATCGGCACGGTCTGGGTGCCGGAACGGAAGGTCGGCTGCTGGGCGCCGAGCGCCACCGACAGGCCGAGCACGAACGCTGACGGAGAGCCAACCACGCATGAGTCGAGCTTAACAGATAGACTCGGGCCATGCCCCGTGCCCGGCTTGTGTTCACGGCCGTTTTGGCCGCAACGGCAGCGCTGCTGCCGGCCACTTCCGACCGCCCAGGTCCGTCCCGTCTACAGCCGCGGCGTCGCCGGCCTCGTGCAAGCTGTCGAAAGGTTGCGGACCACCGCCAGCGCGATGCACACGGCGGCACATCCCGACGACGAGGACACCGCGCTCATCACCCGCCTCGCCCGCGGCGACCACGCGCGCGTCGCCTACCTGTCGCTCAACCGCGGCGAGGGCGGCCAGAACATCATCGGCACCGAGCTGTTCGACGCGCTCGGCGTGATCCGGACCGAGGAGCTGCTGCAGGCGCGGACGCTCGACGGCGGCGATCAGTTCTTCACCCGGGCCTTCGACTTCGGCTTCACCAAGACGCCGGAGGAGGCCGCGGCCAAGTGGGACGAGGCGGTCGTCGTCGGCGACATGGTCCGTGCCATCCGGCCCTACCGGCCGCTCGTGATCCTGAACGGCTGGAGCGGGACGCCGTCCGACGGGCACGGCCAGCACCAGCTCGCCGGCACGCTGGCCCCGCTGGCCTTCGCGGCGGCGGCCGATCCGGCGCAAGTACCCGGAGCAGATCGCCGAAGGCCTGCGGCCCTGGCAGGCCCGCAAGCTGTACGTGCGGCCATGGCTTCGGCGCCGATCCGGCCTCGGCGACGCTGCGCCTGCCGACCGGCACCTTCGACCCGCTGCTCGGCCGCAGCTACAACGAGATCGCGATGGAGGGCCGCAGCCAGCACAAGTCGCAGGAGATGGGCGTCGTCGAGGCGCGCGGCAGCAAGACGTCGAACCTGCGGCTGGTCGCGACCGCCGGCCCGGCCGCGCCGATGGCGGGGAGCGCCCCGCCCGCCGCCGAGTCCAGCGTCTTCGACGGCATCGACACGTCCGCTGCTCGGGCTCGCCCGCCTGGCCGGGCTGCCGGACGGCGCATTGGCCAGCGAGCTGGCGACGATGGACGACGTGGCGCGCGCCGGCGCTCGCCAACGGCACCGCGCTGCGCGCGCCGGACATGATGGTGCCCGTGCTGGCCCGCGGCCTGGCCGCCGCCCGCGCGGCCCGCACGGCGGCGGCCGCACTGTCCGGCGCCGGCGGCCGCCAAGGCCGAGGCCGACTTCCTGCTGGGCATAAAGGTCGCCCAGTTCGAGGACGCCCTGGTTCGGGCGCTCGGGGATCGTCGTGGACGCCCTGGCCGAACGCGAGGTCGCCTCGGCCGGCGAGACGCTGAAGGTCACCATCAACGTCTTCCAGCCCGAGGGGGTTCCGGTGACCGCCGGGCCCGGTTCCCTGATCGTCCCGACCGGCTGGTCGGCGGCGCCGGCCTCGGCGCCGGCCGACACCGCCGGCAACAACCCGTTCGCGCGCTTCTTCCGCGAGGAACCCGACCGGACGGAACAGTGGGACGTGACCGTCGCCGCCGACGCGGCGCCCAGCGAGCCGTACTGGCTGCGGACGCCGCGCACCGGGCCGGTGTTCACCTGGACCGGCGTGCCCACGGCGCTGCAGACGCGGCCGTTCGAGCCGCCGCTGCTCGTCGCCCGCGTGCCGCTGACGATCGGCGGCGCCGCCGTCACCGTCGAACGGCCGGTCGTCTATCGCTACGCGGATCCGGTTCGCGGCGAGATCCGGCGTGACGTGCAGATCGTGCCGGCGGTCACCGTGGCCTTCGACGAGCCGCTGGCGATCGTGCCGGCCGGCGCCGCGGCGCAGCCGCGCATCGTCCGCGTCCGCGTGCGCAGCGAGACGCTGCCGTCCGGGCCGGGCGTCGTCCGCGTCGTGCCGCCGGCCGGCTGGCAGGTCACGCCGGCCGCCGCGCCGATCGTCTTCGCGTCGCGCGGCGAAGGCATCTCGGTGCCGTTCACCGTCACGCCGCCCGCCGGTGTCGCCCCGGGCGCCTACACGCTCACGGCGCAGGTCGTGATCGCCGGCCGCACCTTCGACACGTCGATGCAGGCGATCGACTACCCGCACATCCAGAAGCACCGGCTCTACGCGCCGGCGGAGATGACCGCGCGCGTGCTCGACCTGGCGGTGGCGCCGGTCAAGGTCGGCTACGTCATGGGCGGCGGCGACCGCGTGCCCGAGGCGATCCGCCGGCTCGGGCTCGACGTCACGCTGCTCACCGACGACGAGCTGGCCTCCGGCGACCTGTCGCGCTACGGCACGATCGTCGTCGGCGTGCGGGCGTCCGAGAGCCGCCCGGCGTTCGTCGCGGCCAACGCCCGGCTGCTGCAGTTCGTGCGCGACGGCGGCACGCTGATCGTCCAGTACCAGCAGACCGACTATCCCGGCCGCAGCCTGTCGCCGTTCCCGGCCGGCGGCAACACGCGCGTCACCGACGAGCGCGCGCCCGTCCGCATCCTGGTGCCGGAGCATCCGGCGTTCACCACGCCGAACCGCATCACCGCCGCCGACTGGGACGGCTGGGTCCAGGAGCGCAACCTCTACGCGTGGGCGAAGTTCGACGCGCAGTACACGCCGCTGCTCGAGACCGGCGATCCGGGCGAGCCGCGGCAGAGCGGCGGCCAGCTCTACGCCCGCATCGGCAAGGGCCACTACGTCTACACGTCGTACGCCTGGTTCCGGCAGCTGCCCGCCGGCGTGCCGGGCGCCTACCGGCTGTTCGCCAACCTGCTCAGCCTGGGGCCCCGGTAGACGTCGCGCTCAGTCGAGCCGCAGCCGCGCGCGGATCGCGTGCAGCCGGTCGTCGCCGCGCAGGCCGGCGAAGCGCGGATCGACGCCGACCGCGTCCAGCCACGGATCGCCGCCGGCGCAGGCGCGCTGGAGCTGGGCGAACGCCGCGTCGGTGTCGCCGAGCGCGGCGTGGAGCGCGGCGAAGTAGTACGGCGAGACGATGCGTTCCTTGCCGGCGCGCTCCAGGCGCCTGGCGATGGCGCGCGCCTTGTCGGCGTTCCCGGCCGCCGCCAGGGCGCAGCCCTTGACCGACAGCGCGGCCGACGACAGCGCGCGTTCCGGCACCGCGTCGAACGTGGCCACGGCTTCGTCGGCGCGTCCGAGCTGAACGAGCACCGCCGCGGCCGAGCGGATGGCGCGGTCCGAATCCGGTTCCATCGCCAGGGCGTGCCGGCTGCGCGCCAGCGCGCCCTCGAAGTCGCCCGAGAAGTAGCGGATGTCGGCCGCCGACGTCTGCATCACGATGCACAGCGGATCGAGGCTGAAGGCGCGATCGGCCGCGGCGATGGCGTCGGCGCCCAGGCGGCGGACGCCGAGGAACCAGGCGTAGTAGCGGTGCGCGGCCACGGCGCTCGGGTTCAGCGTCAGCGCCCGCTCGAAGGCGGCGCGGGCGCCGGCCGGATCGTGGTCCAGCACGCGGCACGCCTCGCCGACCACGACCAGCGCGTCGCCGTCGTCGGGGTCGATGGCCAGGGCGCGGTTGGCGGCCTCGAGCGCCGTCCGCAGCGCCTCGCGGCCATCCATCACGTAGTACTCCGCCATCGAGAGATAGGCGCGTGCCCGCGAGGAATGGGCGCGGCCGAAGCCGGGGTCGATGGCCAGCGCCTGATCGAAGTAGGTGGCGGCCGTGCGCAGGCCGACCGATCCCGGGCCGGTTCCAGTGGAAGCGTCCCGTCAGGTAGGCGTCGTGCGCCCCGGGGACACGGGTCGGCACCGCCGCCGGCGGCCGGCGGGAACAGTTCGCGCTGCATCGTCACCGCGATCTCGGCGGCGACGTCGCTCTGCACCGCCAGGCAGTTGCTGTACTCGCGGTCGTAGCTGTGGGCCCAGAGGTGCGTCTCGCCGCGCGTCTCGATCAGCTGCGCGGTGATGCGGACGCGCGTGCCGCCGACCCGGACGCTGCCTTCGACCAGGTAGTCGACCTTGCAGCGCCTCGCCGATGTCGGCGGCGCCGCGCCGGGCGTCCTTGTAGAGCATGGCCGAGGTGCGGGCCAGCACGCCGACGCGATTGGCGCAGCGGTGCCCGAGCTGGGCGATCAGCTCCTCGGTGAAGCCGTCGATGAAGTAGTCGTGCGACGGGTCGCCGGTGAGGTTCATGAACGGCAGCACCACCAGGCGCGGCCGCGGCGCGGGCTGGGGCTGCCGCGGCCTGGCGTCGGCGCTGTCGAGGGTGCCGATGAAGCGATAGCCGACGCGGGGGAGCGTCTCGACGAAGCGCGGTTGCGCGGCATCGTCGCCGAGCACGGCCCGCAGCCGCTTCACCACCGCGTTCACGCTGTGCTCGAAGTCGACCGAGGTGCCGTCCGGCCACAGCCGCAGTCGGATGTCCTCGCGGGTCACGACGTCGCCCGGCCGATCGAGCATCAGCGCCAGCAGCTGGAACGGCTGCTCCTGCAGGCGCACCGCATCGGCGCCGCGCCGCACTTCGCGCAGACGCATGTCGACCTCGACGCCGCCGAACTGCACCACCGGGCCGGGAATTTCGTGGCTCACGTCATCTTCTAGTGTGGCCGAGGCTACGGCTGGTGACCAGAGGGGAGCGCGTCATGTGGCCCCGAAGTCGCCACGTTTCACCTTCGTGTCACCTCGGTAGCATTGAGGCACCCGGCGGCGGCCCGCACTGTGTGGGCATGTCGATGCTGGCTGCCGCGCTCGCGATCACCATCCGGGTCTACGACGTCTACGGGCTGCCGCCGGACACCCGCCAGGAAGCCCTGGCCGTGGCCGCTGCGGCGCTCGAGCGGGCCGGCATCCAGGCGATCATCGTCGACTGCACGCCGCGACCGGCGCTGGCCGCGTGCGCGGCAGGGCTCGGCGACGGCGAGCTGGTGCTGCGCATCCACCGGCACCCCAAGGACGGCGCGCACGTGCTCGGGGACGCCATCGTCCGCGAGTCGGGGCCGAGCACCATCGCGACGGTCTACGCCGCGGCGGTCGCCGAGCGGGCGCGCCGCACCGGCACCAACCTCGCCATCATCGTCGGCCGTGTCGCGGCGCACGAGATCGGCCACCTGCTGCTCGGCTCGGGGGCCCACGCGACGCACGGGCTGATGAGCCCGTCGTGGGATCTCGCCCGGCTGACGCGCGGCGACTGGGATTTCACCGTCGAGGACGCCGCCGTGATCCGCTCGCGGCTGCAGCAGCGCGACGCCGCGACGCTGATCGCCGGCGCGATCCCGTAGCGTACGCATCGGGCGCGCCACGTCTCACCGTCGCGTCACCTCCGCTCCATTGAGGCACTCCGGTGCCGGCCGCACTCTCGCAAGCATGTCGTTGCTTGCTGCCGCCGCCACCGCCCTCACCATCACCGTCCGCGTCTACGACCTCTACGGGCTGTCGCCCGAGGAGCGAGCCCGGGCGCTCGCCGTGGCCGGCGAGACACTGGCCCAGGCGCACGTGTCGGTCGTCTGGAGGACTGCCACCGCGAGCCGCACGAAGCGTCGCTGCCGCCGGCCTGCGTCGCCGTGCTGAAGCAGGGCGAGATGGTGCTGCGCTTCCAGCGGCGCACCGAGCGCGGCTCGCACATCCTCGGCACGGCCATCGTCCAGGACGACGGCCCGAACGTCCTCGCCTCGGTCTACGTCGAGCCGGTCGGCCGAGCGCTCGGCCAAGACCGGCCTGCCGATGTCGCTCATCCTCGGCCGCGTCACCGCGCACGAGATCGGCCACCTGCTGCTCGGCACGAACTCGCACGCGTCCGACCGGCCTGATGCAGGCGAAGTGGGACCTGCGCCGGCCGCACGCAGCCGAGTGGCAGCTTCACCAGCGCCGACGCCGAGCAAGATCCGCGACCGGCTGCTGGCCCGCCGCGACGGCGAAGTGGCTACGGCCGACGAGTGAGGGCGTTGAACAGGAACTTGAAGGTGCCGTGCGGCTGGGCGCGGAAGGTGATCTCCGGCCCGCTCAGCACCAGTCGCCCCTTGCCGACCCGCGCCTCGGCGATCGCGATGCCGCCTTCGAGATGGTGCTCGCCCCAGGCCCAGCCGCTCCGCAGCGGCGCCGGTGAATCGAACCAGGCGATCGGGGTCACGCCGCGCGCCGCGGCGTCCGGGCCGAGCCGGAACACCGGGCTGTTGTCGAAGTAGACGTCGGCCTGCGCCGGCATCCCCCAGGCGAGGGGCTGCGACGGATCGACGCGCACCCGCAGCACCGATCCCGGGATGTAGTACTCCTCCTGCTTCAGCGGCCGATCCCCCGTCGCCGTCCGCGTCACCAGCGCGCTCGTGATCGGCAGCCGCAGGTGCGCGGCGAGCGCCGTCGAGGGGCCGATGGCCACGACCGTCCCGCCGCCTTCGAGGAAGGCCTGCAGTGCCGGAATGGTGCGCTCGGTGGAGACCCGCCCCATCTGCGACCGGTACGGCTCCGGCACGGTCGCCGGATCGAGCGCGCTGGTGAACGGCCGGCGGCCCGGCTCGGGGATCAGGTCGTCGGCGACGATCAGGACGTCGTAGCGCGCGTTCAGGCCACCGGCGTCGAGGGTCGGTGGGAACACGACCTCGAACGGAAACTCGTACTGCTCGAGCAGCCAGCGGATCCATCCGGACGGGATCGAGCCGCCGTACTCGTCGACCAGGCCGATCCGTGCCTTGCCCACGCGGGACGCTCTCGCCTTCCGGCTTCGTCGCGACGGGCGTCACGGTCACGCCGAGCTCCTCCGCGGCGCGCGCCAGCACCGGGCTGGGCATCGGGCCCTCGACGAACCAGGTGCCGGCGCCGTTGGCGTGCTGCGGATAGCGGGACACCCGACCGCCGGCGGCGAGCACCCGGTTCACCGCGCGGGCCGCGTCGTTCTCCGCGGCCGACAGCAGGTAGCCGGCTGGCGCGGCCATCGCCGGTATCGTCGCCTTCGGCTGGATGAACGTCGTCAGCCGCTCGAACGGCCCGTCGAAGGCGTCGAGGATGCGGTCGAACTCGAGCCCCATCTGGAACGCCAGCGTCCAGCCGGCGCTGTCGTAGGGCGGCACCGGCGGTCCGCCCGGGTAGGCGACGTCGTGCGGGTGATCCTGCGGCTCGAACATGTCGAGCACGTGCGGCCGGTAGGCCTGCGCCGTCTTCACGACGAGCGAGCCGGCCGGGTAGGCCTTGCCGTTGACGGTGAAGCCGGCGGTGGCGCGGTGCACGGTCACGCCGGTCTTCATCAGGGTGTTGGCGAACTTGATGGCGGTGGGGAAGTCGCGCTGCGCCGCCGACAGGATGTAGCCGCGCGGATCGCGGTCGGCCGGCTCGCGCAGCAGCGCGGCGTACGACGCGGGCACTTCGCGCAGGCGGCCGCCCATCGTCGTCGCCGGCGAGACGCCGTCGTTGGCGCCGCCGGCCCGCTGGCGGACCCGGTCGATCCGCTTCGGCGTCACCGTCCAGGTGTCGGTGCTGCCGCGCGCGATCGACCGCTTGCCCATCAGGTAGGCGTTGTAGAGGAAGGTCTCGCGATGGCGCGAGGCGACGTCGAGCACCGCCATGTTGGCGGTCACCTCGTACTCGATCGACTGGCGGAAGTGCCACGTCTGCGGCGCGATCGGGAAGGGCAGGTCGCCGCTGGCGATGGCCCGCGACGGCACGAACGGGATCTCCATCGGCGTCGGGCTCCCGATCGCCTCGGTGAGGAGCCCGATCATGTTGTGGTAGTAGGCGGTGGTGCGCAGCCCGCCGTTCCACCACGTCGAGTAGTTGGCGCCGCGCCGCATCGTCGCGCCGGGCTTGTTCTCGGCGACGAAGCGCTGGTGCATCGCCGCGCCGACGAGATCGATGCCGACCGGCACCAGCGGATCGAAGACGTAGTTGAACGGATCGCGGAACGGCGGCGCGAACAGCACCGTCCCGGACGGCCCGGTCTGGTGGTGGTTGTAGAGGATCTGCGGGAACCACTCGCGGTAGAGCACGCGGTTCATGTTCGTGCTCTCCGGCTGCGTCGACATGTAGGAGTCGCGGTTGTTGTCGTGGCCGATGTACTTCTGGTACAGCCGCGGCAGCCCGGCCGTCGAGCGGCGCGTCGGCTCGGTCTCGCGCAGGTACCAGTCGGCGACCAGGTCGTGGCCGTCGGGGTTGGCGTGCACCAGCAGGATGACGACGTCGCGCAGGATGCGGCGGGTCTCGTCGTCCTCGCCGCTGACCAGGCGATAGCTGGTCTCGATCAGCTGCTGCGCCCCGAGCACCTCGTTGGCGTGGAGGCCGCCGTCGATCCAGACCACCGCCTTGCCCTCGGCGGCCAGCGCCTTGGCCTGCGGGTCGGTGAGCCCCTCGGCCAGGGCCAGTCGCCGCGCGATGTCCTGATAGCGGCCGAGCCGCTTCTGGTTCTCGGGTGCGGTGACGATCGCCATCAGCTGCGATCGGCCTTCGGCGGTCTTGCCGATGTCGACCAGCGTCAGCCGATCCGATTCGCCGTCGAGCTTGCGCCAGTAGTCGGTGAGCTGCCGATAGGTGGCCAGCTGATAGTCGGCCCCGATGTCGAAGCCGAACTGGGTCTTGGGGGTGGTGATGCCGGCCGCCGGACGGGCGGGCGCCTGGGCATCGAGAAGGCCGGGTGCGGTGCCGAGGACAGCGACCGTGACCAGCGCGGCCGCACGGGCACGCGATCGAACCAACATGGCGGCAATGTTAGCGGCATCCGCCGCCAGTCCGATAAAGGCGGTAACATCTCTGGCGAGTGGGCGCCCAATCGGCCGCCCAGGGGAGACGATCGACCATGAAGCAGGTACTGGTGGGAGTCCTGGTGCTCGGGGCCGGCAGCCTCGGGCTGTCGGCGCAAGCGCCGTCGGCCGGCAAGACGGCGACGGCGCGCGGCCGCCACGGCCACGGTGAAGCTGGCGCCGACGGCGAACCAGACCGCGCGCGGTGAGGTCACGTTCACGACCGAGGCCGGCGGGGTCCACGTCGTCGGCACGTTCAGCGGGCTGGTGTTCGGCGAACACGGGTTCCACGTGCACGAGAAGGGCGACTGCTCGGCGCCGGACGGGACGTCGGCCGGCGGCCACTTCAATCCGGCCACCAAGCCGCACGCCGCCCGCGACGCCGCGGCCCGGCACGTCGGCGACCTCGGCAACCTGAAGGCGGATCCCTACGGCCTCGCGCGCGTCGACTTCGTCGACACGCAGCTGTCGCTGAGCGGGCCGAACAGCATCATCGGCAAGGCCGTGATCATCCACGAGAAGGCCGACGACTTCACGACCCAGCCGACCGGCAACGCCGGCGCCCGGCAGGCCTGCGGCGTGATCGAAGCGGCGAAGTAAGCTACGCGCCCTCGCGTTCCATGCGGATCCTGCGGCTGCTCACGGCGACGGCACTGGTGTGGCTGGCGATGCCAGCCGCCCGGGCCGCCGCCGACCTCCTGCCGTCCCGGCCGATCACGTTCGGCGACGGCAGGGTGGTCGTGAGCGGCGACGTGGCGCTGACCTTCGGCAGCCCGGATGCGGGCTACTTCAACCTCTACGACTACTCGCACGACGCCTTCAACGCCTTGACGCTGTCGTTGTCGGCCGAGATCCGGGCGACCGATCGCATCGGCGTCGTCGCCCTGATCACCGACGAGGTCGCGCTGCGCGGCCGTGACCCGGATCCGAGCGATCGCCACATCGTCTACCCGTACGCGCTCTACCTGCGCCTGCAAGCCGGCGCCGGACCGGCCGTTCGCGATCCTGGCCGGGCGCATCCCGCCGGTCTTCGGCGCGTTCGCGCGCCGCGACTACGGCGAGGTCAACGCGCTGATCGGGCTGCCCCTCGCCTACGGCTATTCGACGACGATGCGGCCGGAGCCGCCGCCGAGCCGGCGCGAGCTGCTCCTCAACCGCGGCGGAGGCTGGGCGGTCCGCTACCCGCGGGCGACGGCTGCGAGCGGCCCGCAGGGGGTGCCGCTGGTCTCGGCCCGCCGCTGGGACACCGGCGTCTCGGCGCAGTGGGACGGCCGCATCGTGCAGGCCGGTGTCGCGGTGACGATGGGCACGTTGTCCTCGCCGCGGACCGACGACGACAACGACGGCAAGCAGATCTCCGGCCGCGTCGGCGTCACCCCGACGGCCGGCGTCAGCGTCGGGGTCTCGGGCGCGAGCGGCGAGTACCTGGCGGAGTCGGGCCGTTCGCACCGGATACGGCACCGTCGGCTGGCTGCCCGAGCCGGCCCGTTCCACCACCCACCGCCAGCAGGCGCTCGGCCTGGACGCCGAGTACGCGTTCGGCCACGTCGTGGTGCGGGGCGAGGTGGTGGCGAGCCGCTGGGACGTGCCGTTCCTCAACGGCGATCCGGCCCTGCGCCTGGACGCGCTCGGCAGCTCGATCGAGACCCGCATCGCCCTGACGCCGCGCTGGTCGTTCGCGCTGCGCGGCGATCGACTCGGCTTCTCGCGCGTGGCCCAGGCCAACGGCGACGTCCGCAGCTGGGACGCGCCGGTGCGCCGGGTCGAGGGGGCCATCGCCTACCTGGTGCGCCGCAACGTGCGGCTGAAGGCCGGCTACCAGTACAACTGGCGGGACGGCGGACGCGAGCGGTCGCTCGGCATGGCCGGCGCGCAGTTGCTCTACTGGTTCTGATGCCGATGCTCACGACGCGCCGCCCGGCCTTCTCGCTGATTGCCCTCGCCCTCGCCACGGCGAGCCTGGGGCTCGTGCACGCCGCCGTGCCGGCGGCGGTCGCCACCGGCACGATCCGCGGCACGGTGACGCTGCCGGCCACCGGGGGCGGTCGCCGGCCGTCGGTGAGTCGCCCCCGCGGCACCTCGGCGGCGGACCGCCAGCAGGACGCCCTCGACCGCCAGACCAGCGTCGTCTACCTCGACAACATGCCGCGCGGGATGGCCGGCGAGTCCGTCGAGCGCAAGGCGCGGCTCGATCAGCGCGGCGAGCGCTTCGTGCCGCACATCGTCGCCATCGGCGTCGGCGGCACGGTCGACTTCCCGAACAGCGATCCGACCTTCCACAACGTCTTCTCGCTGTCGGACGTCCGCTCCTTCGACCTCGGCCGCTACGCCACCGGCCGGTCGAAGACGGTGCGCTTCGACAAGCCCGGCACGGTGCGCGTCTTCTGCGACATCCACGCGCACATGAGCGCGTTCATCTTCGTCTTCGCCCATCCCTACTTCGACGTCACCGACGGCGAGGGCCGCTACCGCATCGACGGCATCCCGCCCGGCACGCACACCCTGGTGCTGTGGAACGAGACGATCGAACCGCAGACCCGCCAGGTCACCGTCGCGGACGGCGGCGACGTCGAGCTGAACCTCACCATCGGCGCGCCGCCGGCGCCCAAGTAGCGAGGGCATCAGCGGGCCGCATGCTGTCATCGCTCTCGAACCGGATCTTCCTGGCGAGCGCGCTGCTCGCGGTGCTGTCGATCGGCACCGCGCTGTTCCTGGTCAACGTCGTCGTCACCCGGCAGGCCGAGGCCGAGCTCGAGGAGAACCTGCTCGAAGCGGGCGAGCTGGTGACGCAGTTCCAGTCGCTGTTCTTCACCACGCTGCTGACCGAGGCGCGCATCGTCGCCGACGTCTCGCTGCTGAAAGCGGCGGTCGACACCCGGCATCCGCCGACCGTGCGGCCGCTGGCCGAAGAGTATCGGGAGGCGATCCAGGCCGATCTGGTCGTGGTGACGCACCGGAACGGCAGCGTCCTGGCCGTCATCGGCGAACCCGGGCTGACGCCGGAGCAGCTCGTCGACCAGCGGATCGTCAAGGCGGCGCTGGCCGGGCGGTCCGCCGTGGACGTGTGGTCGCAGGGCAGCGGCCTGCTGCAGGTCGTCTCGGTGCCGATCTTCATCGATCCGCTGCAGCCCGAGGTGCTGGGCACGTTGACGGCCGGCCTCCGCCTCGATCGCTCGCTCGCCGATCGCATCAAGACGATCACCCGCAGCGACGTCGTGTTCGTCGACGGCGGCCGGCCGCGCGGCTCGACGCTGCCCGCCGACGTCACGGCGGCGCTGCTCGCGGTGCCGGACGACGGCCGCGCCCTGCGGGCGACGGTCAACGGCGAGGAGTTCGAGGCCGTCCGGCAGCGGCTCGTCATCGAGGCGGCGGGCACGCTGCGCTCGCGGCCGGGGCCGGGAACCGGCGGACCGCTGGCGATCGTCGCGCGATCGCGCACGGCGCACCTGGCCTTCCTGCGCAACCTGCACTCGGCGCTTGCCGCCACCACCGCCGTCGCGGTGCTGGTCGCGACGCTCCTCAGCTTCGCCGTCGCGCGCACGGTGACGCGTCCGATCCGCGCGCTCACCGCCACGATGCGCGAGATGGCGACGACCGGCGTGCTGACGGCGCCGGTCGAGCCGCCCAAGCCGACGCCGTGGGACGACGAGGACGCGCGGCTCCTCACCGGCACCTTCCACACCCTGGCCGGCTCGCTCGATCGCTTCCAGCGCGAAGCCGCCCAGCGCGAGCGCCTGTCGTCGCTCGGCCGCCTGTCGACGGTCATCGCGCACGAGATCCGCAACCCGCTGATGATCATCAAGGGGTCGCTGCGGTCGCTGCGCCGCGGCGTCGCCACGCCCGAGGAAGTGGCCGGCGTCGCCTCCGACATCGAAGGCGAGGTCACGCGGCTGAATCGCGTCGTCAACGACGTGCTCGACTACGCCAAGCCGATCGCGCTGAGCTACGACGCCGTCGAGATCGATCGGCTGGTCCGCGACGCCGCGCAGGCGGTGGTGGCCAGCCAGAGCGGCCCGCCGGACGTGGTCGTCGAGGCCGTCGAGGGCGTCACGGCGAGCACCGACGGCGACCGCCTCCGGCAGGTGGTGATCAACCTGGTGACCAACGCCCGCGACGCCGTCTGGCGCGGCGTCCGGACGCCGTCGCCGGGGCGACCGCCGACGACGCCGGCGCGCCGATGATGGTGCCGCCGGCGGTCCACGTCCGCGCCCGGCTGGTCGGACGCCGACCACGTCGAGATCGCCGTCGCCGACCGCGGCGTCGGCATGTCCGACGTCGAGGTGGCGCGCATGTTCGAGCCGTTCTTCACCACCAAGCGGCGCGGCTCCGGCATCGGCCTGGCCGTCAGCAAGAACATCGTCGACGGCCTCGGCGGGCGGATCGACGTCGAGAGCGCCTCCGGCGTCGGCACCACCATCCGCCTCACGCTTCCGCGAGCCCGCGCCGGCCTGACGCACAGACACCGCGTATGACTCCGCTGCGTTCCTTCGGTTCCATCCTGATCGTCGACGACGAGACGAAGATCCGCCAGCTCCTGGCCAAGGCGCTGGCCGAGGAGGGCCACGACGTCGTCGCCGTCGACAGCGCCAAGGCGGCGCGCCAGCTCCTCGGCGAGCGCATCTTCGACGTGCTGCTGGTCGACAACCAGATGCCCGAGGTGACCGGTCTCGACCTGATCCGCGACATCACCTCGACGATGCCGGAGAGCGAGCGGCCGCAGATCCTGATGATGACGGCGCACGCGACGGTCGAGAGCGCGCTCGCGGCCATGAAGCTCGGCGCCCTCGACTACCTGCAGAAGCCGTTCGAGATCGACGAGCTGGTGGTGGTGGTCGAGCGGGCCGTCGAGCACCAGCGCCTGCGCGGCCAGCACGGCTACCTGCTCGCCGAGCGCGACGAGGACTACGACCACTACGGCATCGTCGGCAAGAGCCGGCTGATGCAGGAGGCGATGCGCACCGCCGGCCTGGTCGCGCAGACCAAGAGCACGACGCTCATCACCGGCGAGACCGGCACCGGCAAGGAGCTGATCGCGCGCGCCATCCACGCGCGGAGCGCCGAGCGCGACCGGCCGCTGATCAAGATCAACTGCGCGGCCATCCCCGAGAGCCTGCTCGAGTCGGAGCTGTTCGGCCACGTCAAGGGCGCCTTCACCGGCGCCGTCGCCAACAAGAAGGGCCGCTTCGCGCTGGCCGACGGCGGCTCGATCTTCCTCGACGAGATCGCGACGATGAGCCAGGCGCTGCAGGCCAAGCTCCTGCGCGTGCTGCAGGAGCGCGAGTTCGAGCCGCTCGGCTCGGAGCGGACGCAGAAGGTCGACGTCCGGGTCATCGCCGCGACCAACCGCGACCTGCGCCAGATGGCCAGCGAAGGCCGCTTCCAGGAGGACCTCTACTACCGCCTGAACGTCATCCCGATCACGCTGCCGCCGCTGCGCGAGCGCCGCGAGGACATCCCGGTGCTCATCGAGCACTTCGTCCACAAGCACGCGCAGCGGGCCGGCAAGCGCATCGAGCGGCTCGAGGACGGCGTCATGCCGCGGCTGCAGGCCTACGACTGGCCGGGCAACGTCCGCGAGCTGGAGAACACGATCGAGCGCGCGTCGTGCTGTCGCCCGGGTCGACGCTGACGGCGTTGACCCTGAGCGTGCCCGGCGGCGTGTCGGCCAACGCCGCGGCCGGCGTGCCGTCGCTCAACCTCCGGCAGAACATCGAGTGGACCGAGAAGGAAACGGTCCGCAAGGCGCTCGACACCGCCAAGGGCGTCAAGAAGGACGCCGCCGAGCTGATGGGCATCTCGCAGCGGGCGATGAGCTACTACCTCGCCAAGCACCACATCGAGTGATTTACGGCGCTCGAAAGCGCTTTCGGAACACGTAAGCCGTGGGAGTCGCCACGCGCGCGGAAACGCCCGTGTTTCCGACGATCGGCGCGGCGGGGAGCCTCTGGCCGCGGGTTTGCTCTATGGACCGGCGGGAGGACTCCGAACTTGTCAACGTCACGCTTCCGGTCCCTGCGCTGGGCCCTGTTCATCCTCGTCGCCAGCCTCGTCATGGGCGGGTGCGACGAAAAGCTCTCCGATCTGACCGGGCCGACGCCGAACCTGCAGCCGACGCTCTCGAGCATCCAGAGCGAGATCCTTCGCAGCGCTGCGTCAGCTGCCACAACGGCATCACGCGGTTCCTGCCGGGCGGTCATGAACCTGACGGACGGCAACGCCTACGCCAGCCTCGTCGGCGTGGCCTCGATCCAGAAGCCCGGCCTGCAGCGCGTCGCTCCGGGCGACCCCGCCAACAGCTACCTGGTTCACAAGATCGAAGGTCGGGCCGGCATCACCGGCCAGCGCATGCCGCTCACCGGCACGCCGCTCACCGATGGCCAGATTCTCGTGATCCGGCGATGGATCGAGCTCGGCGCCCCGAACAACTAAGGAGCCCCCACCGTGACCCGCATTCTTTGCACCGCGCTCGTTCTCGCGGCCTTCACCTGGGGCTCGAGCGCGAGCGCCCAGACCGCGCCCGCGTCGCCGCAGGCCCCGGCCGAGGAGGAGCGCGACGACGCCGTGCTCGAATCGCTCGCAGCCCGACTTCACGCTGATCAACCTGCCGACCGGCCTGCGCCTGCCGAAGTGGAAGAGCGCCTTCCGCGTGACGCACCGCTTCACCCGGCCGCTCGGCGACGGCGACTTCGGCAGCCTGGCCGAGGACTTCTTCGGCCTCGACTCCGGCGCCGTCATCGGCATGGAGTTCCGCATCGGCATCGCGCCGGGGACCCAGGTCGGCGTCCATCGCACCAACGATCGGACGATCCAGTTCTTCGGGCAGTACGACGTGAAGCAGCAGTCCGAGTCGTTCCCGCTCGGCATCGCCGCCTACGCCTCGGTCGACGGCACCAACAACTTCCGCGACAGCTACTCGCCGGCGCTCGGCGCCGATCCTGACCCGCGAGTTCGGCGAGCACGGCGCCGTCCACGTCGAGCCGATCTGGGTGAACAACACCAATCCGCTGCCGTCCGAGGTCGTCGACGACAACGACACGTTCCTGCTCGGCATCGGCGGCCGCATTCGCGTCCGGCCGACCGTCTACGTCGTCGCCGAGATCGCGCCGCGCGTCTCCGGCTACGACCCGAAGAAGACCTCGACCAGCTTCGCCATCGAGAAGCGGGCCGGCGGCCACGCCTTCCAGCTGATCTTCTCCAACACGTTCGGGCTGACGATGGCGCAGGTCGCCCGCGGCGGCGAGCCGAACCCGGACGGCGGCAGCAACTGGTACATGGGCTTCAACATCTCGCGCAAGTTCTTCTAGCCGCAAGGCGGGAGGACGCGCACGGGGAGCCGGCGGACTCGCGGGGGCGGGTCCGCCGGCTGTTTTCTTGCTGGCGGCCGCGCGTGCGGACGCCGCGGCGCGCCCAGCGCCGCGTATCGCAGGCCGCCCGCCCAAGGCGGCCCGCGGCGGTTCTGAGGGAACCGCCGCCCGCCAGTAGAATGACGCGGGAGATACCGTGGGACGCCTGTTCAAACGCCTGATTCTCGTCGCCCTCGTCCTCTTCGTCGCCGGCCAGTTCGTCGGCCCGGCCCGGACCAACCCGCCGGTCGACCCGAACAAGGCCATCACCAAGCACGTCGCCGTGCCGGCCGACGTCAAGACGCTGCTCGATCGCGGCTGCTGGAACTGCCACTCGAACCAGACGGTGTGGCCGGCCTACTCCTACGTGGCGCCCATCTCGTGGAACGTCGTCTCCCACGTGAACGACGGCCGCGGCAGCCTGAACTTCACCGACTGGCCGGCCGGGCCCGAGGAAGCCGCGGACCTGCTCGACGCGGTCTGCGACGAGGTGGTGAAGAAGCGCTCGATGCCGATGCCCCAGTACACCTGGCTGCACCCCGAGGCCAAGCTCACCGACGCGGAGCGCAAGCGCCTGTGCGACTGGGCCAACGCCGCCGCCGGCGAGCTCTAGCCAGCGGCTGACTGGCGCCGGCCGCTACGACGCCGCCGAACGACCACGACCAGGCCGCGTCAGGCCGCTTCCTCGACCTCGACCTCGCGCCAGGATCCGCGCCAGCCGTCGGCGGTGGCCATCAGGGCGCGGAGCAGCAGCACGGCGCCGACCGCCATCACGGTCAGGACCGCGAAGCCGGTCGAGAACGAGCCGGTGGCGGCGCGCGCCTGGCCGAGGACGTTCGGCAGGATGAAGCCGCCGATGCCGCCGATGGCGCCGACGACGCCGGTGACGAGGCCGATCTCGCGGGCGAACCGCTGCGGCACCATCTGGAACACCGCGCCGTTGCCCAGGCCGAGGCACAGCATCAGCACCGACAGCACCACGACGACGACCGGCAGCGTCGGCAGCGTGGCGCAGGTGGCGTAGGCCACGGCAATCACGCCGAGCAGCATCGAGAGCAGCGGGGCGCCGCCGACCCTGTCGGCGACGATGCCGCCGGCCGGCCGCGAGATGCTGCCGACGAACGCGACCAGGGCGGTCAGCAGGCCGGCGGTGACCGGGGTCACCTGGTACTGGTCGCGGAGCATCAGCGGCAGGAAGCTGCCGAGCCCGACGTAGCCGCCGAAGGTCACCGAGTAGAGCAGGCAGAACGACCAGAGGTCGCGCTCCCGCAGGACGCGCAGGTACTGCGTCGCCGTCGGCCGGGCGCCGCGGCGCGGGCTCTCCTTGGCGAAGATCACGAAGACGATCAGCGCGATGGTGAGCGGGATCATGGCCACCGCCATGACGCCCTGCCAGCCGATCGAGGCGGCGAGGCGCGGCGCGATCAGGTTGGTCACCACGGTGCCGCTGTTGCCGGCGGCGGCGATGCCCATCGCCAGGCCCTGCTTCTCGGGCGGATACCAGCGGCTGGCGAGCGGCAACGCCACCGCGAACGAGGCGCCGGCGACGCCGAGGAGGGCGCCGATGGCCATCAGGTCGTTGATGCTGTCGCCGGACAGCCAGCCCAGGGTCAGCGGGCCGTAGAGGCAGATCAGCATGATCGTGCCGACCCGCTTGCCGCCGAACCGATCGCTCAGCAGCCCGAGCGGCACCCGCAGCAGCGAGCCGCTGAGGATCGGGATGGCGACGACCATGGCCTTCTCGCGACGGCCCGAGCTTCAGCTCCTCGGCGATGTAGACGCCGAGGGCGCCGAGCAGCACCCAGAGCATGAAGGAGACGTCGAAGTGGACGAAGCAGGCCGCCAGCGTCGGCGTGTGTCCCTGCGGTTCCGCGGTCAGCGTGGTCTTGTGGCATGGGTCCTGGATGTCGGTGCGCGCGTCGAAGCGGCCCGTCTGCGGGCGCTGCCTTCGACGGCGAGGTACTGCACGACGCGCTCGACGAGCGGACCGAGCTTGGGCCGGGCCGGCTCGATGCGCGGGGTGATGCCGCGGGCGACCAGCGCCGCCGAGCAGGTCGGACCGATCGACGCCGTGACGGTCCAGGCGTTGAGCGCCTCGATGAGCGGCGCTTCGCGCTCCGAGCGGGCCGCCACCTCGAGGAAGTGCCGCACCTGGACCTGGCTGGTGAAGACGACCGCATCGACGCGGCCGTCGATGGTCAGCCCGACCAGCTTGTCGAGCGGGCCGAGGTCGTCGGGCAGGCGCCACTCGTAGATGCAGAGCTCGTCGAGGACGGCGCCGCCCTCCTGGATCGCGTCGGCGAGCACGCTGCTGCGTTCGCCGAAGTGGACGAGCGCGACGCGCTTGCCGGCGAGCGAGAGGCCGCGCAGGGTGTCGACGCACGCCTGGGTCGTCCACGGCTCGGCCACCGCCACGCTGACCCCGACCCGCCGCCGGCCCAGCGCCGCCGAGGGCTTCGGCCCGCGGGCGACGACCGTGGTGCGGCCGAGGGCGGCGCGCACGGCGTCGAGGTGGCCGAGCCGCTCGATCTCGTCGAGCAGGCGGGTGACGCCGACGCCCGTCAGGAACACGACGATGTCGTAGCGATCCTCGACGAGGGTCTCGACCCACGCCTTGATCTCGGCGGTGGCGTCGACGACGGCCTCGGCCAGGGCCGGGGCCCGCACCACCACCGCGCCTTCACGCTCGAAGAGCGTGGCGATGGTGTCGGTCATGCGCGCTTCGAGCACGCCGATGGTGCGGCCTTCGAGGGCCGGCGCCGCGCGCCGCGTGCTGGTGGTCACCGGGTTGGTTGCCGGATCGGGCATCGGCGCTCCCATGGTCTTCACCGTCCTCCGAGCGTGACGACCACGTCGCCGCTACCGGTGACGCCGGCCGGGTAGGTGGTCAGCGGAGCGCACGAGTTGCCCTCGGGGCAGCCCGTCGCCAGGTCGAAGCGATACGCGTGGAACGGGCAGACGACCGTGCCGTTGCCGACGAAGCCGTCGGCGAGGGGGCCGTTGGCGTGCGGACACGAGGCCTGCGTGGCGAACACCTCGCCCGAGCGCGGCCGGAACACCGCGATCTCGAGGCCGTCGATCTCGAACGTCCGGCCTTCGCCGACCGGGATGCGCTCGAGCGATCCGAGGTTCACCTGACGGGCGGTGTGCGTGCCGACGACGGCGCTCACCGCCGCACCTCGACGGCGACGGGCACCGCGGCCGGCTCCAGCACCTGGCTGAACTGCGACGGGTGCACCGGCTGGTGCGCCTCGAGCCACGGATCCACGAAGCCGTCGACCGTCTTCTGCATGTCCGCATCGAGCCGGGCGGCGATGCCCTCGGCGTCGTCGACGATGACCGCGCGCACGCGATCGAGACCCATGCGGGGCACGAAGTCGTAGGTGCGCTCGAGGTACTTGGCTTCCTCGCGATACCACTGCATGAAGCGGCCGGTCAGCAGGATGACCTCCTCCTGGCTGCCGACCGTGGTCAGCAGGTCGCCCTTGCGGACGTGCGCGCCGGCGGCGCCGCCGATGTAGATCTCCCAGCGCCCGCCGTCGATGGCGACCGCGCCGATGTCCTTCACCGTCGCCTCCGAGCAGTTGCGCGGGCAGCCGGCCGTCGCCAGCTTCATCTTGGCGGGCGACTCGAGACCCTGGAAGCGCTTCTCGATGGCGATGCCGAGGGCGGTGCGAGTCGCCGACGCCGAAGCGGCAGAACTCGCTGCCGACGCACGTCTTGCAGGTGCGGAAGGCCTTCGTGTAGGCGTGGCCCGACGGCATGCCGAGGTCCTTCCAGACCTCGGGCAGCTGCTCGCGCGTCAGGCCGAGCAGGTCGATGCGCTGGCCGCCGGTGATCTTCACCATGCGGACGTTGTACTTGTCGGCGACGTCGGCGATCTTGCGCAGGTCGGCGGCGCTGGTGACGCCGCCGAAGATGCGCGGCACCACGCTGTAGGTGCGGTCCTTCTGGATGTTGGCGTGGACGCGGTCGTTGATGAAGCGCGCGTCGCGCTCCTCGACGCACGTCGTTGCCCCAGATGGTCTTGAGGAGCGAGGCCAGGCCCGGCCTTGCTGCCCGGGTCCTCCTTGCCGGCGGCCAGCACGTCGAACACCTGCGACACGCTGCGCAGGTTCATCTCCTTGATCGCGGCGACCAGCTCGCGCTTGGCCAGCGCGACGCCGGGCACGTAGTAGTGCGCCGCCGGATCGTCCTGCAGGTTGTCGCCGGCCACGGCCTCGACGATGGCCTTGACCTGGACCTTGCACGAGCCGCAGCCGGTGCCGGCGCGGGTCGCGTCGCACACCGCCTTGAAGGTCTTGCAGCCGCTGCGCAGCGCGCCGACGATGGCGCCCTTCGAGACGCCGTTGCAGTTGCAGATCTGGGCGTCGTCCGGCATGTCGGCGGCGGAGAGCTGGGCCGGCGCGTCGCCGATCGGGAAGAGCAGCGAGGCGCGCGAGTCGGGCAGCGGCGTGCTGCGGTCGAACAGCTGCTGCAGCGCCGGCGCGGCGCTGGTGTCGCCGAGCAGGATGGCGCCGGCGAGCTTGCCGTCGCGGACGATCAGCTTGTGGTAGACGCCGCGTCCCGGCTCGGCGTAGGTGACGACCTCGTCGTCGGCGTCGCGGCTCTGCTTCTCGCCCATGACCGCGAGGTCGACGCCCATCACCTTCAGCTTGGTGGAGGTGCGCGAGCCCTCGTAGACCTTGTCCTCGACGCGGCCGGTGAGCCGGTCGGCGAGCACCGCCGTCTGCTCCCACAGCGGCGCCACCAGCCCGTAGACCAGGCCGCGGTGCTCGGCGCATTCGCCGACCGCGCAGATCGACGGATCCGACGTGGCCATGCCGTCGCTGACGACGATGCCGCGCTTGATCGTCGAGGCCGGCCGCCCTGGCCAGCGCCACGTTCGGACGGATGCCGGCGGCGACGACGAGCAGGTCGCAGTCGAGCGTCGAGCCGTCCTTGAACTGCAGGCCGGTGATCGAGCCGTTGCCGAGCAGCCCGGTCGTCGCCTTGCCGAGGTGCACCTTGACCCCGAGCAGTTCCATCGACTTCTGCAGCATCAGGCCGGCGTCCCGATCGAGCTGCATCTCCATCAGGTGTTCCATCAGGTGGACGACGTTGACCTCGAGGCCGCGTCCCGACAGGCCGCGCGCCGCTTCGAGGCCGAGCAGGCCGCCGCCGATCACCGCCGCCGACTTCACGTCGGCGGCCCGGGCCAGCATGCGCTCGCAGTCCTCGAGGGTGCGGAAGACGTAGACGCCGTCCTTGTAAGGGCCGGGGCCGTGCGACGGGTCGGTCGGCGCCAGGTTCTCGAACGGCGGCACGAACGGCACCGAGCCGGTGGCGATGACCAGCGTGTCGTAGGGTTCGGCGCGGCCGTCCGAGCCGTAGACCACCTTCGCCGCGCGGTCGATGCGGGCTGCGCCGACGCCGGCGTGCAGCGTGACGTCGTTGTCGGTGTACCAGTCGAGCGGGTTGATGAAGATGTCGTCCGGCTGCTGCGTTCCGGCCAGCACGCCCGAGAGCAGGATGCGGTTGTAGTTGCCGTACGGCTCGTCGCCGAACATGGTGACCTTGAAGCGATCGCCGTCGGCGCGGGCGAGCACGTCCTCGACGAGGCGGGCGCCCGCCATGCCGTTGCCGATGACCACGAGACGATGCGGTGACGTCATGAGCGTGTGTCCTTGCTGAGGTCCTTGGAACCGAAGGCCTTGCTGCTGTCTGGCACGGTGCCGTCGTCGCCGAGGCTCTGGCGGACGAGCGGGTCGACGCGCGCGGCGCAGACCTTGAACTCCGGCATGCGGCTGATCGGATCGAGCGCGTCGTTGGTGAGCCGGTTGGCCGACTGCCGATCCGGCCAGTGGAAGGGCACGAACACCGTGTCGGGCCGGATGTCGCGCGTGACCTTGGCCGTGACGTCGATCGAGCCGCGGCGGGTCTTCACGGTGAGCGGGCCGCCGTCGGTGACCTTCAGGCGCGCCGCCGTCTGCGGGTGCAGCTCGGCGACGGCCGTGCCCGACATGGCGTTGAGCGCCGGCACGCGGCGCGTCATCGTGCCCGACTGGTACTGGGCGAGGACGCGGCCGGTGGTCAGGTAGAGCGGGTAATCCTTGTCGGGCGCCTCGGCCGGCAGCTTGTGCTTGACCGGATGGAAGCGGGCCTTGCCGGTCGGCGTGGCGAAGGCGTCGAGGAAGAGGCGCGGCGTGCCGGCGTGCTCGGCCGACGGGCACGGCCAGAAGACGCCGCGCTGGGCGTCGATCTTGGCGTAGGTGATGCCCGAGTAGTCGGCCGGCGCGCCCTTGGTCGCCCGGGCCAGCTCGTTGAACACGTCCTCGGTGGTGGCGTAGGTGAACTGCTTGCGCTTGCCGAGCCGCTCGGCCAGCCCGCACCAGCACGCCGATGTCGGTGCCGACGCCGATCGGCGGGGCGACCGCGCGCTTGCGGCGGATGACGCGGCCCTCGAGGTTGGTCATCGTCCCGTCTTCCTCGGCCCACTGCGCGGAGGGCAGGACGACGTCGGCCATGCGGGCCGTCTCGGAGAGGAAGAAGTCGGAGACGACGAAGAAGTCGAGCGCGGCCAGGCGCGCCTCGACTTCGTGCGCGGCTGGCGACGAGACGAGCGCGTTGAAGCCCATCACGAACAGGGCGCGGACGCCGCCGTCGGTGCCGCAGGACTGCGAGCAGCTCGTAGGCCGACTTGCCGGGGCCGGGCAGCGAGTCGGGCGCGACGCGCCAGACGCCGGCGACGGCCCGGCGGGCCGCCGGGTCGCTGATCGAGCGATAGCCGGGGAGCTGGTCGGCCTTCTGCCCGTGCTCGCGGCCACCCTGGCCGTTGCCCTGCCCGGTCAGGATGCCGAAGCCGCTGCCCTCGCTGCCGGGAAAGCCGAGGGCGAGGGCGATGTTGATGTAGGCGAGCGCGTTGGCGACGCCCTGCGCCTGCTGCTCGGGACCGCGGCCGGTCAGCACGAAGCCGCGCGCGGACGTGCCGAGGAGGCGCGCGGCTTCGACGATCTTCTTCTCCGGCACGCCGGTGACGCGCTCGACGAGCTCGGGCCAGTAGCCGGCGGCGACGGCGCGGACCTTGGCGAAGCCCTCGGTGCGGCGCTCGACGTAGGCCTGGTCGACGAGGCCGTCGCGCAGCAGCACGTGGAAGATGCCGTTGGCGAGCGCGGTGTCGGTGCCCGGCATCGGCTGCAGGTGCAGCGCCGCCAGCTGCGCCGTCGCCGAGCGGCGCGGATCGATGACGATGAGCGCGCCGCCGCGGGCCTTCTGCGCGTCGAGGTAGCGCACGAAGGGCGGCATCGTCTCGGCCGGGTTGCTGCCGGCGAGCAGCACGACGTCGGCGCCCTCGAGATCCTCGAGCGGGAAGGGCAGGCCGCGGTCGAGGCCGAAGGCCTTGTTCGAGGCCGCCGCGCCCGACGACATGCAGTAGCGGCCGTTGTAGTCGATGTTGGCCGTGCCGACGGCGACCCGCGCGAACTTGCCGAGGAGGTAGGCCTTCTCGTTGGTCAGGGCGCCGCTGCCGAGGATGCCGACGGCGTCGGCGCCATGGGTGCGGATCGTGTCGCGCAGGCCGAGCGCGATGCGATCGAGGGCGTAGCGCCAGCCGACCGGCACCAGGCGGCCGGCCGCGGTCGCGGGCCAGCGGCTCGCGCAGGCGCTCGGGATGATCGACGACGGCGGCGGCGTTCCACCCCTTGGCGCACAGCGCGCCGGCGTTGACCGGGAAGGCCCGGTTGCCGACCACCGACAGCGTCGGCGACGTGCGCGCGACGATGCCGCACTGCAGCGCGCAGTAGGGGCAATGCGTCTCGACGACGTCGATGGCGGCGGGTGCGGTCATGCCGACCGCTCCCTGTGCAAGATGCCCTCCGGCCGGGCATACCAGCCGACGATTCCGTCAATGCTCGTGATTTTGCTGGGGAAAACGCCAGAATCAGCGACGGCGCGGCGGCCGGCTCGACGTCCGGCAGGCGAACGCGAATGTTGTTCGCGTACGTTAAGTCCAACAGAAATGTGTGGAATCAGCGGCTCGGCCGGCGTTTCACCGCGAAGTTTTCACTGCGGCGGGGCGTGGGTCGACGCGGGACAACCGCGATCGCATGGCCAAGAATGTCGACGACTCGGCGATGTGCAGACATTCGTTGTAGCAAATTGGCAGACCGGCGACGGCCTGGCGGCATTGTCCCGTCGCCTGTTTTCAGACATTCATGTTGACTTTACAAATGTCTTGGACAATTGCGTAGCCGTGTCTTGCAGTCGATCGAACGCGGCAAGCCGAGCGCAGATCAAGCAGTTGCGGCGTTCAGTCGACGCAGCTCTGGCGCGACTGGCTGTGGGATTGCAATACGACCCTGCAGCCAGCAGGCACGCGCCGCGCCGGATCGGCCACATCGGCCGCGGCTCGGCGCAAGGGATCCCGAGTGTCAGGAGCGCCAGTGAACTCACGCCGTCGATTCGTCAAGGTCAGTACCGCCGCGCTCGGCGCGGCCCTTTTGCCCGCCGGGCGCGTCTGGGCGAGCCAGTCGCCAGAAGTGTCGGCGATGAAGTTCGGCATGATCGCGCTGACCGACTGCTCGCCGCATCGTCATCGCGCACGAGAAAGGGCTTCTTCAAGAAGTACGGCATCAACGTCGACGGTCGAGCAAGGGCGCGAGCTGGGCCGCGATCCGCGACTCGCTCTCGAACGGCGACATCCAGGCGACGCACATGCTGATCGGCATGCCGATCGCCTCGACGATGGGCCTGCTCGGCTCGCCGAAGAAGCCGATGGTCATCCCCTGGCTGCTGAACCGCAACGGCCAGGCGATCACGCTGAAGGCCGACGTTCAAGGGCAAGGTCGCAGGCCGATCCCAAGGCGCTCAAGCCGTTCGTCGACGCCGGCCAAGGCGGCCGGCAAGCCGCTGACCTTCGCGATGACGTTCCCGCCCGGCACGCACGCGATGTGGATGCGCTACTGGCTCGGCGGCCGGCGGCATCAATCCCGGACAAGGACGTCGTCGCTCATCACCGTCCCGCCGGCGCAGATGGTGGCCAACATGAAGGTCGGCAAGATGGACGGCTTCTGCGTCGGCGAGCCGTGGAACGCCCGCGCCATCGCCGACGGCATCGGCTACACCGCGATCACCACGCAGGACATCTGGAAGGATCACCCCGAGAAGGTCTGCGCGTTCACCGCGGAGTTCGCCGACAAGAACCCGAAGACGGTGAAGGCGGTGCTCAAGGCGCTGCACGAGGCGAGCGTCTGGCTCGACGACATGGAGAACCGCCCCGAGCAGTGCGAGATCGTCTCGCAGGCCGACCTACATCAACTGCCCGAAGGAGCTGATCCTCGGCCGGCTGCTGGGCAAGTACGACTTCGGCGACGGCCGCACGATGCAGGACCCGAACTACATGATCTTCAGCGAGCCGCAACTGCAACTACCCGCAGCCGAAGTACGCGATGTGGTGGCTGACGCAGTTCCGCCGCTGGGGCATGGTCGACCGGCGCGCCCGACTACGACGGCGTCGCCAAGCAGGTGATGCGCGCCGACATCTACGAAGAGGCGATGAAGGAGATCGGCTACGCAGCACGGCGGCCGCGACAACAAGCCCGAGACGCTGTTCGACGGCGTCACCTTCGATCCCGCCAAGGCCGAGGAGTACGCCAAGGGCTTCGAGGTGCACGGACTCAAGGGATGAGCACCATGTCCAATCTCGCCTCGCGTCGATGTCGCGCCGAAGCCGGCCGCCGGCGCGGCCGCGTCGCCGGCCGGCGCCCGGATGACGCCGCCGCCTCGCCGAGCGGACTGGCTCGGCGCTGCTGCCGCTCGCCGGCATCGGCGTCGTGCTCGTGCTCTGGGCGATCGTCAGCCGCTACGGCGGCACCGACCTGCCGTCGCCGGCGCAGACCTGGGAGGTCAGCAAGCCGTACGATCGTCGAGCCGTTCGCCAAGCGCGGCGAGCTGGATCAGGGCATCCTGCGCTTCACCTGGTACTCGCTGGTGCTGGTCGCCAAGGGCTACGCGCTGGCGCTGCTGATCGGCACGCCGCTCGGCTTCCTGCTCGGGCTCGTCGAAGACTGTTCGCGCAAGGCGTTCGACCCGATCATCCAGATCCTGCGGCCGGTCTCGCCGCTGGCGTGGCTGCCGCTCGGGCTGGTGCTGTTCCAGAAGCTCGCGAGCCGGCGCGCGCTCTTCACCATCGCCATCTGCGCGATGTGGCCGACGGTGCTGAACACCGCGGTGGGCGTGCGCGCGATCCCGCAGGACTACCTCAACGTCGCGCGGGTGCTGCGGCTGTCGCCGGCCAAGACGCTTCTTCAAGGTGCTGCTGCCCGGCGACGCTGCCCTACATGTTCACCGGCTTCCGCCTGAGCCTGGGCATCGCGTGGCTGGTGATCGTGGCGGCCGAGATGCTGACCGGCGCGCCCGGCGTCGGCGGCTTCCTCTGGCAGGAATACAACAGCCTGATCTACGAGCACATCATCCTCTGCATCCTCACCATCGGCGTGGTCGGGTTCGTCCTCGACCGGCTGATGAGCCTGATCGAAACGCGCCTGCGCGGCGCCTGATCGCGCCAGACGACTCCGGAGTCGACGTCGACTCCGAGTCGCGCCACGACACAGGAGCTCGTCATGGCCTGTCTCGAACTGCAGAACGTCTCCAAGGGCTATCGCGCCGGCGGCCGGACGGTCGACGTGCTGCGCGACATCAACCTGCAGGTGGCGGAAGGCGAGTTCGTCGCGATCGTCGGCTACTCCGGCGCCGGCAAGACGACGCTGATCTCGCTGCTCGCCGGCCTGGTCGCGCCCGACAGCGGCACGCGCCCTGTTCGAGGGCAAGCCGGTGACCGGCCCCGGGCCCGGACCGCGGCGTCGTCTTCCAGAACTACTCGCTGCTGCCGTGGCTGATCGGCCTACGACAACGTCCGCGCTCGCGGTCGACGAGGTGCTTCAGCGGCTGGACGGCGGAGCGGCGCCGCGCAGCACGTCGAGGCCTGCCTCGCGATGGTCAACCTGCTCGGCCGCGCGCGACAAGCAAGCCGGCGCGAGCTGTCGGGCGGCATGCGGCAGCGGGTCGCGCTGGCGCGGGCGCTGTCGATGGATCCGCAGGTGCTGCTGCTCGACGAGCCGCTCTCGGCGCTCGACGCGCTGACCCGCGGCAGCCTGCAGGACGAGATCGCGCGGCTGCACGGCGAGGACCGCAAGACGGTCGTGCTGATCACCAACGACGTCGACGAGGCGATCCTGCTCGCCGACCGCATCATCCCGCTGTCGGCCGGGCCGCGCGCCACGCTCGGCCCGTCGATCGCCGTCGAGCTCGAGCGGCCGCGCAGCCACACGGCGCTCAACACGATCGCCGGAGTTCAAGCGCATCCGCGAATCGGTCATCGACTACCTGCTCGGCTCGGCCGGGCCGCGTCCGTCCGCACGCCGCGGATGCCCGGATCCGTCGCCGCCGCGGCCACCGTCGACCTGATGACGGCGGAGCTGGGCGACGCATGAGAACCGGCCTGACCCTCGAAGGGCTCACCAAGACCTACCCGACGCCGGACGGCGCCAGCCGCTTCGTCGTCATGCAGGACTTCACGCTGACGCTCGCGCCCGGCGAGTTCGTCTGCCTCATCGGCCACTCGGGCTGCGGCAAGTCGACCGTGCTCGTCGATCGCCGCCGGCCTCACCACCGCCGACGCCGGCGTCGTCACCGTCGACGGCGCGCGTCGTCGACGGGCCCGGGCCTGGACCGCGGCGTCGTCTTCCAGGCGCCGTGCCTGCTGCCGTGGCTGTCGGCGCTCGACAACGTCCGCCTCGGCGTCGACCAGGCCAAGCCGAAGCTGGCGAAGAAGGAGCGCGTCGCGCTGGCCGCTGCGCTACCTCGAGAAGGTCGGCCTCGGCGACGCGGCGCACGTCAAGCCGGCGGAGCTGTCGCAGGGCATGCAGCAGCGGGTCGGCATCGCCCGCGCGTTCGCGCTGGCGCCGCGGGTGCTGCTGCTCGACGAGCCGTTCGGGATGCTCGACTCGCTGACCCGCGTCGAGCTGCAGGAGGTGCTGCTGCACCTCTGGCGCGCCGAGCGCACCACCGCGCTGATGGTCACGCACGACGTCGACGAGGCGCTGTTCCTCGCCGACCGCGTCGCGATGATGACCAACGGTCCGGACGCCCGGCTCGGCGCCGTGCTGCAGGTGCCGTTCTCGCGGCCGCGCGAGCGCCACGCGGTCATGGCGCACCCGGCCTTCTTCGAGCTGCGCGAGGAGATCATGACGTTCCTTGAAACGCACGCCCACGCGGCCGCTCCCGCCGTCAGGGAAGCGGTCGCCGTGTAGGGGCGTTCACCCGCCGACGCCGCGGCGCGGCGACGGCGCGCACCACGGTTCACATCGTTCCGTCCAGTCCACGCACGACACGTGTCGAATCGCACCGATTCGACGCCACGGGAGAGGTCTGCCTACTCACACATGGATACGCTCACTCGCCGCATCGCCGTGTCTTTCGCCGTCGCCCTGGCCCTGACGTCCGTCGCACGCGCGCAGTCGCCGTCGCCGGCTGCGCCGACGACGGCGCCCAAGCTGCGCGCGGCTGCGGCGCCCAAGGCCGCCGAGCCGATCAAGATCGCGCCGTACGGGATCGCCTACTTCAACCTCGTTCTCGAACTCCGGCGCGGTGAACAACGGCGACGTGCCGCTCTTCGCGGCGGCGAGCGGGCCGGGGCACCTCGGCATGACCGCACGCCAGAGCCGCCTCGGTCTCCGGGTCACCGGCGCCATGCTCGGCAAGGCCAAGGTCACCGGCGTCCTCGAAGGCGACTTCTTCGGCGGCTATCCGACCGTCGGCATCGGCGACAACATGGGCGTGTTCCGCCTGCGCCTGGCCAACGCCCGCCTCGACTGGACCAAGGGCAGCCTGGTCGTCGGGCAGGACTGGATGATCTTCGCGCCGGTCAACCCGCTCTCGATCTCGTCGGCCGGCATCCCGCTCTTCGCCGCCGCCGGCAACCCGTGGTCGCGCCTGCCGCAGGTGCGCGGCGAGTGGAAGACGAAGACGGTGCTGCTGCAGGGCGGCCTGCTGGCGCCGCAGACCGGCGACTTCAACGCGGCGTTCTTCTACCAGCCGGGCAGCGGGGCGCTGTCGGAGACGCCGTTCCTGCAGGGCCGCGCCGCGGTCGACGCTCGCCAACTTCGCCGCCTCGAAGAAGGTCGCGACGATCGGCGTGTCGGGCCACTGGGGTCAGTCGCGGGTGACCACGCCGATCGATCGCACCGTCGACTCGAACGGCATCGCCGCCGACTGGGTGCTGCCGCTCGGCACCAAGGTCACCGTGCAGGGCGAGGCGTTCGCCGGCAGCAACCTGGGCGGCTTCCAGGCCGGCATCTTCCAGGGCCTGATCGCCGACGGCGCGCTCGCGACTCCGACCGGTGCGCCGGTCCTCGACGGCCCGCGCGGCATCGGCACCAAGGGCGGCTGGGTGCAGGTCACCGGCGCCGTCACGCCGACGATCACCGTCCACGGCGGCTTCGGCACGGACAACCCCGACGACGAGGACTTCCTGACCGTGGTGCGACGCGAGACCCGGATCGACAACGCCGCGATCTCGTTCGGCTTCCAGCACAAGGCGTCGGCGCAGATCGCCTGGGGCGTCGAGTACCGCCGCCTCGAGACGACGTACCTGATCGCCGGTGACAAGGACGTCAGCCACGTCAACGTCGGTTTCACCTTCACGTTCTGAGGTGCAGGGCTGGCAGCAGCCAACGGCATTGGTGTCGAGTCACCGAGGTCACACGCCGGCGTCGTTGTGCCCGTGAGCAACCCGAGTAGCACGAATGTGCTACCTTGGAGGAGCGAGGAACCAATGACCAAGGAAGTCACACTTCGACAGGCCGGAGGCTCGGTGAGCGCGACGCTGCCAAAGGACATGGCCGATCGGCTTCGTCTCGCCGCCGGCGATCGGGTGCTGGCGGTCGAGACCGATCGCGGCATCCTGCTGACGCCGTACGATCCGGAGGTCGAGCGCGCGCTCGACGTCGCGGCCAAGGCCGCCAAGAAGTATCGCAACGCCCTCCGCGAGCTGGCCAAGTAGCCATGCCGCGACGTCGCGTCGCGCCGACGTGGCTCGGCAGGCTCGTTGTCGACGCCATCCACGCCGACCAGGTTCGGGAGCACGGCGGCCTGTCGGGTGTTCGAGATGAGAACGCACTCGAGTCCGCGCTGGCCCGTCCGCAGCAGAAGCACGCGTACGAACCGGGCATCGACCACGCTGGGTTGGCGGCCGCCTACGCGTTTGGCCTCGCGCGCAATCATCCCTATCGCGACGGCAACAAACGGATCGCCTTTCTGGCGCTCGTGACCTTTCTCGGTATCAACGGTCGGGAGTTCGACGCCACCGAAGAAGACGTCGTGGCCACGATGCTCGCTCTGGCTGAGGGGCGCGTGACGGAAGAACAGCTGGCGGTCTGGATCCGCGATCACCTCGTGACGTGATGGTCACGGGCCGTACCGGCCGTGTCAGCGCATGCCTGGCGTCAGCGGTTTCTTGTAGCGACGACGTCGAATGCGTAGCCATGGTTCTCGTAGAACGCGTGCGCGTCGGCACGGCGATGGGCCGAGGTGACGATGGCGACGGCGGCGCCTTGCTCGGCGAAGTGCGACTCCGCCGCCTCGACGAGACGTCCGCCGACGCCGTCCCGCCGATGCGTCTCGGTGACGACCAAGGCCATGATCTGGCCGTAGAGCCCGTCGATCGCATCGGGCCGATTCTGGTGCCGATGACGCCGAGTCCGTTCGTCGGCGCAGGCGACAAGCGTCCGATACGTCGTGTCGGCGTGGATAGACGTCAGCCGAACCGCCATCTGTTGTGCCGAGGTGGGGTAGCCCAGCTCGCTCATGAGGCGGCGATCTGCTCGCCGGTGCCCGGATCGCGATGGTCATCGCTCGGCGCAGGCCTTCAGCTCGGCCTGTTTCGTCCCATGAAGGCGCGCAGATCCCATGACTGAAGCCTACCGCGGGCGCCGGTCCGCCCTGCGCCCGGTGCGGCGCCACGTCCAGATGGCCAGGGAGGCGGGCAGGACGAGGACGACGAACCAGCCGATGGCCAGCGTCGCGCCGTGGAGCGGTTGGGGCAGCGCGCCGTGCGGCCCGGCGAGGACGAACACCGCGAAGAAGGCGATGGCGGCCGTTGTCGCAAACGACGCGGCGAAGGTCAGCAGGGTGAGGGCGAGGCGAAGCACGAGTCACCGGGGCGCGGCCGTCGACAGCACGCGCGTGGCGACGCCCAGGGCCAGCGCCTGCATGTCGGCGTCGTCGCCGTTGCCCAGGGCGATGACAGCCAGCCGGTCGTCGACGAAGCGCAGGTAGAAGGCACGGAAGCCGGGGAGCGAGCCGCCGTGATGGACGGCGGACCGGCCGGCGAGCGTGCCGACGGACCAGCCGAAGCCGTAGCCGGCGGGACTGCCGTCGTTCAGCCGCACGTCGGTCCACATCTGCGTCCGGGTCGCCTCGTCCAGCACCGCGTCGGTGAGGAGTACGGCTTCCCAGCGGGCCAGGTCCTCGACGGTCGAGAAGAACGCGCCGCTCGGCCGCACCGCCGGCCAGTCCGCGGCCGGGGCGAGCCGGTCGTTGCCGGTGTAGCCCTGGGCCCGGTTGGGAAACACGTCGGTCGTGGTGGGCCGGCTCGCGGTCATGCCCGACGCCGCGAACACGCGCTCGCCGATGAAGTCGCTCCAGGGCTTGCCCGACACCTTCGTGATGATGGCCGCCAGCGTGAAGTAGCCGAGGTTCGAGTAGGCGTATTTCTCGCCCGGCGTCGACTGCAGCGGCCGCGCATACCCGCTCCGCACGACATCGATGTCCGGCTTCGGGGTGAACGGCTCGAAGGCCGGGCCTTCGCGGATCAGCCCGGCGGTGTGCGAGAGCAGGTGCCGCAGGGTGATGCCGTTCCACGCGTCCGGCGCGTCCGGCAGATGGGTGCGAACCGGATCATCGACCTTCAGCTTGCCGTCCTGGGCCAGCAGCATGACGCCGGCGGCGATGAACTGCTTGCTGACCGAGCCGATCTTGAACGCGGTGTTCGTCGCGACCGGGACGTTCTGCTCACGGTCGGCCAGGCCGTAGCCCGCCATCTTCACCGGCTTGCCGTCGCGCATCACCGCCAGGGCGATGCCGGGGATGCGCTGACGCTGCATCTCCGCCTTGACGTAGTCGTCGATGCCATCGGCCTTGGTCTGCGCCGATGTCGCCGGTGCGACGACCAGCGTGAACAGGGCAGCCAGGGCGAGCCGACGCAGCATGGACGTGATCGTAGCCTACCGCGGTGGCGCCGGCCCCTCCAACGGTACGTCCAGATCCCGCCTGCGGTGCACCGCGACACGTGCTCGAGAGTCGAGCGTGCGCATGCCGCCACCTTCGACGACCAGCCGGACATCGAGAAATGACGGTGGCTTCGCCGAGTGCAACTGCAGACGAAACGCGGCCGTGATGACGTCGGACGCCGTCGAGCGGGAAACCGTCCCCCGGTCGGCGTGGAAGAGATCCGGCCCGGTGGATCGGCTCGTGCAACCGGAGGCGCCGGGCTCCCACCACCAGACGCCGTGCGGGTCGCGGGGCTCGACGGCGATGCAGAGGCCTGTGTTGCGGAGGCCGACCATGAGCGGAGTACTGGTCACGAGGTAGCGGCCGGTGGCTGCGTCAGCGAGGTTCGGCCGCCGATCCTGTGGACCGGATCCGAACTCGAGCCAGAGGCCATGCGCCTTCGATGGTTCCACGACGAGGCGGTCCGCCAACGGCGGCCCCGCCCGCGGCGGGACGCCGCCGGCCGCGAGCGCGCGGCGCACCGTCGCGAGATCGCGCACGCGGAAGCTCGCTCCGATGATCGGCCGTCCCGGCAGCAGTTGATGGCGGGCGGGGAGGATGAACACGTCGCCCGCGGCCAGACTGATGACCGTGGCCTCCACCTTGTCGGGGGCGCTGACCTCGCGGCGCGCCTGACGCCCGCCCAGCGCCACGAGCAGGCCGGCGAGCGTGTCGCCGTCGTCGGTGGCGATCCACACCGCACCGAGCGCCGTCGCGCCGTTCGGATGGGCGAAGTGCTCGGGCCGATCCGTCGGCGAGCGGTTGTCCTGGACCCAGAAGAGGAAGCCGAGCTCAGACGACTGCAGGTCGGTGAGGCCGCTGCGGTCACGGAACGGGTAGCCGCCGGCGCGCAGCGCGCCATGCAGCGCCGCGGTATCGCGAGCGTGGAAGGACAGAAACGCCGGTCCGTCGCCGGTGCGGATCATGTCCAGGTATGTCGTCGACAGCGGATCGACGGCTGCGGGCACGGTCAGCAGCTCGAGGCCCGCGCCGTCCGGGAACTTCACGTGCGCGTTGCGAATCCCGTTCGCGTGCGGCCGGCCCGGCTTGAGCGAGAAGCCGAGGGCCCGATAGGTCGCCGACGCCGCCTCCAGGTCGCGCACCGCGACGGGGATGTGGTCGAGCCCGATCGCGACGGGGGCAGAGCGCAGCAGCGAGACAGGCCCCTGTGAGGACACGGGCGAACCCGCGGCCAGGCAGGCGAGGCCCGCTCCGACCGCCCAGCGGACCGCGCGTGCCGGTCGTCTGCTGATCATGGCTCGACCGCCCTCAACAGCCGCCGGCTTCGACGTGCAGCAGCCTCACCGCCGCGGTGGAGCCGATGTCGTCAGCGTCCCGCCCTCGTCGACGGCCACGACGAAGGCCTCCGGTGTGGCGGGGCTCTGCGCCGCCACCACCCGGCCGGCGATCAGGCACCCGAGGACGACGAGTGCGGGCCGGGTGCGCGGCATCGACGCTGCGCTCCCCGCCTCGCTACTTGGCGCCGAGCGCGAACAGCTGGTTGCGGCTGCTGATGAACAGCGTGTTGCCGACGGCGACCGGCGACGAATAGACCGACGAGCCCATGTTGCTCTCGGCCAGCACCTTGAGCGTCTTGCCCGGCTGCGAGCACGGCCACGTCGCCGTCCTCGTCACCGAGATAGACCTTGCCGTCCGCGACCATCGGCGAGCCCCAGATCGCGGCGAACATGTCGTGCGTCCAGTAGGCCTGGCCGGTCTTCTGATCGAGGCAGTGCAGGAAGCCGGAGAAGTCCGGCCAGTAGACCAGGCCGTCGCTGATCGCCGGCGTCGAGACCGAGCGGCGGATCTTGTCGTAGTGCCACAGCCGGCCGGTCGTGGTGATGTCGCCGCGCTTGGTGGCGTCGATGGCGTAGGCGTGGCCGACGCCCTCGCCGTGCTCCGGATCCTGGCCGTTCGAGATGTAGACCACGTCGCCGACGATGACCGGCGTGCTGATCACCTCGTTGCGGGTCTTCGGCCACACCGAGTCCTTCGGGTTGGTGTCGAACTCCCACAGCTTCTTGCCGGTCAGCGCCTCGTAGCCGCGGATCCAGCCGTCGCCCTGGGCGTTGACCACCTGGACCGCGCCGCCGATGGTGCCGACCGCCGGCGACGACCACTGGCCGTGCAGGATCTTGTCGAAGACCGAGTTGTCCTCCCACACCAGCTTGCCGGTGGTCTTGTTCGAGCGCGATGATCGCCGGCGCCTTCGGGCGACGGGATGTTGACGTGGCTCTCGTCCTGCCCGTTCGACGTCATCACGTAGATCAGGTCGCCGTGCACGACCGGCGACGAGTTCGAGAGGTTGTGCGGGAAGGCGCCGACCTCCTCCATCATGTCGAACTTCCAGACGACGTCGGCGTCGTTCGGGGTCTTGAACTTCTCGTCGGTGACCGGGCCGTCGTTCTCGTTGTTGTCGCGGAAGCCCTCGGTGTCGAGGCACATCACCTCGCCGCGGTTGCTGACGTAGTAGATCTTGTCGCCCTCGACGAGCGGCGAGCTGGCGATGCCCTGGAACGGCCAGTCGTTGACGCGGCCGGCGGCGACCTTCTCGTGGGTGATCTGCCACAGGAACTCGCCGGTGTCCTGCTTGAAGGCCATCAGCACGCCGCGATCGCCGATCTGCTGCTTGTCGCGCAGCAGCTCGTTGTTGGTGCCGACGAAGACCTTGCCGCCGGCGACGGTGGTGTTGCCGTAGGTCTGCGAGCCGAGGTCCGAGACCCACTTCACGTTGGTCTTGGTCTTGACGTCCCACTTGTCGGGCAGGCCCTTGGCGGCCGACACCATGTTGCGGGACGGCGTGCCGCCCCACATCGGCCAGTCGGTGGCGCCGGCCATGGCCGCGCCGTCGCCGCGGACGGCGGCGGACGAGGCCGCGAGGATGACGCCGCCGGCGAGGGCGACTGCAGCTGCTGCGCGATTCGAAGTCATCGTCTCAGTACACCTTTATGTTGTCGAACGACGCGCCCCACGGCGCATCGGCGTAGAGGCCGGGGCTGCCCATCTTGTGCCCCTGCTTGTCGATCGTCTCGACGAGCCACGCGGCCGGCTCGGCCTCGCCGCGCGGCCACGCCTTGGCGCGGGCGCGCACGGTGCCGTCCTTCTGATTCTGCACCTCGAGCTTCACCCGATACCAGGTGTCGCCCTTCCAGGCGAACGGCGCCGACTTGGTCATCTCGACGTTCGGCTGCCACGGCTGCAGCTCGACCTTCTGGCTGTTGCCGAACAGGACGAAGACGTAGCGCTGCGCGATGACGCCGATGTCGCCCTGCTGCCGGCGCTTCTCCGTCGAGCGCATGTCCATCTCGACGGTGTAGTTGGCCATGTCCGGCGCGCCGAAATAGAGGCGGGCGCGGCGGGTCAGCGTCTGGTCCTCGCGGCGCTGCAGCACCTTGCTGCCCTCGAGGTCCTTGACGTCGAACTTGTTGGTCGAGTTGACCCAGCCGGCGGCGGCGCCTCCGCGGTGAAGGCGTCGAAGTTCTCCTCGAACTTGCCGGTCAGCGCGACGCGGATGCGGGCGGTGCCGCTGAGGGCGCCGACCGTCGCCTTGAGCGCGCCGCCCTGGCTGCCGGCGGCGGCGTCGGCGGTGAACGTGCCGTCGGGCGCGGCGGTGCCCTTCAGGCCTTCCGGCGCCCAGGCGACGGTGGTGCCCGCGGGCGTCGGCGCCGGATTGCCGTTGGCGTCGAACAGGTTGACCGTGAACTTCTGCGCCTTCCCCGGCGTCAGCGTCACGTCGGACGGAAAGACGAGCGCGATGGTGGCCGGACCGGCCGCCGCGGGCGGCGCCGCCGTCGTCGCGGCGGGCGCCGCCGGAGCCGGCTTCAGCGCCTTCGGCCCGATCGCGTAGAGCGCGTCCATCGAGGCGATGTAGACGCGGCCGTTGGCGACGGCCGGCGAGGCGACGATCGGCTCGGGGCCGGGCTCGGCGCCGCCCGTGCCCTCCTGGATGGAGATCGGCAGCGCGTCGTCGTCGAGCACCTCGACGCCGGTCTTGGACGGCTTGAGGATGTGGACGCGGCCGTTCTCCGTGCCGACGTAGAGCTTGCCGTCAGCCAGGACCGGCGACCCCTTCTGCATGGTGCCGAGCTTCTTGGTCCACAGCGTGTTGCCGGTCTCGAGATCGATGCCGAACAGGATGGCGCCGTTGTCGACGGCGTAGAGGATGCCGTTGGCCTCGTCGACGACCGGCGTCGGGAAGCCGATCTGCACGCCGTGCCGGAACCACTTCGTCTGCTCTTTCTTGATCTCGCCTTTGAGCGACGCGTCGAAACGGGTGATCAGCCCCATCTCGCTGGTGTCGAAGTTCTCCTCGCTGTGCGTGGCGATCGACGTCGGTGCCGACCATCACCAGCGAGTTGTTGATGGCGCGCTTGCTGACGTCGAGCTTCCACACCGGCTCGCCGGTCGCCGCCTTGATGGCGTGGTAGACGCCGTCGGTGCCGCCGACGATGGCCAGGCGGACGCCGCCGACGGTGGCGATGATCGGCGTCGAGTAGTTGGTGTCCCAGTGGCGCGCCTGCGGCGAGCTGACCCAGACCGTCTGGCCGGTCTTCTTGTCGAAGGCGAAGTAGCGGTTGCCGCCGCGGCCGAGCGTGCCCCACGCCGAGATCAGCGTGCTGACGATGACGTGGTCGCCGTCGATCACCGGCGACACGGCGCGGCCGCCGTGCGTCGTGACGGCGCCGTACTCCTCGATCAGCGAGCGCTCCCAGATCTGCTTGCCGTCCGGCGAGAAGCCGCGCAGGTGGGCGTTGCCGCCGAAGGTGAAGATGTTGCCGGTCGCCGGATCGACCGATGGCGACGCCCAGGCGACGCGGTGCGCCGGGATGTCGGTCAGGTAGACGGGAAACAGCCGCTCCCAGAGCGTCTTGCCGGTGGCCGCGTCGAGCGCGACCAGCCGCTCCTGCCGGTGCGCGGTGTCGCCGGCCGGGGCATAGAGGTAGACGCGGTTGCCGAAGACGACCGGCGTCGAGCGGCTGCCGATCGGGACGCGCCAGGCGAGGCCCTCTCCGGCCGCCAGCTTGGCCGACGGCGGCGTCCACTTGGTCGGCAGGCCGGTCTCGGCTGAGCGGCCGTCGCGCTTGGGACCACCGCGCCACTCCGGCCAGTTGTCGGCGGACGGGGTGGCCGTCAGGGCGGCCAGGATCAGCGCGGTGGCGCTGCCCAGGACGGCGAGCCGGTGCCTGGGCGTGACGGACGTGCGGGTGACAGGGATGCGCATAGGAAGCTGACGTATAAGATGGCGGAACCTCCGGACGATAACCGAGGCTCCCTCATGAGTCCACTACGACACGCCGCCGCCGCCGCGTTGACCACGATCGTCCTCGGCACAACCGTCTCGGCCGGCAACTGGCCGCAGTTCCGGGGACCGCACGGTCAGGGCGTGTCGGACGAGACGGCGCTGCCGTCCGACCTGGGGACCGGCCACGAACGTCGCCTGGAAGACCGCGGTGGCCGGCCTCGGCCATTCGTCGCCCATCGTCTGGGGCAACGACGTCTTTCTGACGACGGCGATCGAGGGGGAGTCGTCCGGGCGCCAAGGCGCCGGTCCACCTGCTCCAGGAGAACCCGGCCAAGCCGGCCGAGCCGTTCGTGCATCCCGATTCGCTGGGGCACGATCGCAAGCACACCTACAAGGTGATCGCGCTGGCGCTGGACACCGGCAAGGTCCGCTGGGAGCGGATCGCCTACGAAGGGGCCGGTCTACGACGGCCGCCACAAGCGCGGCAGCTATGCCTCGCCGACGCCGGTCACCGACGGCAAGACGGTCTACGCCTACTTCGGGTCGGAGGGCATCTTCGCCTACGACTTCGCCGGCACGCTGCTCTGGAAGCAGGACGTCGGCGACATCAAGACGCTCGGCATGGGCACCGCCAGCTCGCCGGTGCTCTACCAGAACCTCGTCATCCTGCAGTGCGACGAGGACAGCGGCGACGACTCGTTCATCCTCGCCCTCGACGGCCGGACCGGGAAGACCGTGTGGAAGACCAAGCGGCCGACGTCGGTGACCTGGACCACGCCGGCGCTCGTCAAGGTCGGCGGCGCGAGCGAGCTGGTCGCGGCCGGCAACGAGTTCGTGATCGGCTACGACCCGGCGACCGGCAAGGAGCTGTGGCGCACCAAGGGGCTCGACAGCAACACCATCGCGACCCCGCTCGTCGGACACGGGCTGGTGATCGTCTCGGCGGGCTACCCGACCAAGAAGGTGCTGGCGATCCGCCCGGGCGGGCGCGGCGACGTCACGGCCAGCCACATCGCCTGGACCTACGAGAAGGGCACGTCCTACATTCCGTCGCCGATTCTCTACGGCGACTACATCTACCTGATCAGCGACGCCGGCCTGCTGACGTGCCTGGACGCCAAGACCGGCGCCGTGAAGTACGAAGGCGGGCGGCCGCCGGTGCCGGCCAAGTTCGTCGCCTCGCCGGTCGCCTTCGGCGGCAACCTCTACCTGACCAGCACCGACGGCGACACCTTCGTCATCAAGGCCGGCCCGACGCACGAAGTGCTGCGGACCAACGAGATCGACGAGCCCGTCTACGCCTCGCTGGCCCCGGCCCAGGGCCGCCTGCTCATCCGCGGCCAGGGCCACCTCTACTGCATCAAGGGCGCCTGACCTCGCAGCGTCCCGGACGCCGTCCCGGACGCCGTCCCGGACGCCGTCCCGGACGCCGTCCCGGACGGGCTCCCGGAGCGTGCGCGTACCGCGCCCTGTCGCGCGCGGCGGCCCGCGCGCCGACGAGCTCGCCGCCGTGCGCTCAGTTCGCGGCAGCCGACGCCGTGGCGGCGGGCGTCGGCGCGGGTGCCGCCGCCGGGCTGCGCAGGATCACGCGGCGATAGCTCGTCAGGTTCGGCGTGCCGTTGTCGGTGACTTCGAGGATCACGTGCGCGATGCCGGGCACGAGCAGCGTCGCGGCGGCCCGCGGCGATGTCGGGGCGTCCAGCTTCACGCGGACGGGCGGCTGCGGCGGGCCGCCGTCCGGCGCGGACGGGATGCCGCCCGTGGCCGCATCGCCTCCGCCGCCCACCCTCGGGCGCGCCGCCAGCACCGGCTGCCCCGGAATCCCGGTGCCGGCCTCGGGGTAGAAGAACCAACGGTAGGTGAGGGCGTGGCCGTCGGGATCGACGGTGCCGGTCGTGTCGAGCACCACCGGCGTGCCGACCGGCGTGACCAGGATGAGCGGCGCGGTGCCCGACACGGTGTTCACCGTGATGCGGGGATTGTGATTGCTGCCGCGGCCGGACGCCCAGGCCATGCGCGCCGCGAAGTCGCGCTGGAAGGCATGGCGCCAGCGCCAGATCGTCGCCTGATCGGTGGTGTGCGCCTGACCGTCCGTGCCGATGACGGTGTCGCGCGAGCTGTCGCGGCCGGGGTAGGAATCGCCCCCCTGCGTCCAGAAGGGTCGCGTTTCGCCGGACGGCTGCCGCCAGACGTAGCGTCCGCCCCAGCCGCCGTAGGTGGGGCTCATCGCGCTGCCGAGGCCGTTGTCGAGGAGGCCGAGGAACGACGGCGTGTCGCCTTCATGGATGCAGCATGGCCGGATGTAGAGCGCACCGAGCGGCGCGTGGCTGCGGATGTTGGCCTGGACCCACGCCTCGCTGAAGGTGGTGAAGTCGGCGCCGTTGGCGTTGCGGTAGAAGCGGTCGCCGCTGATGCCGGTCCACGTCGCGAGGTAGTACTCCTCGCCGTCCTGCGACGACGGGATGCCGATGAAATGCAGGTTGACGAAGACGCGACGCAGCCACGGGCCGGCGTCGTCCTGGTCGGAGATCGCATAGACGCGGAGCTTGGCGACGAACGCGTCGAGATCGGACGTCTTGCGCGTGCGGCGCACGTGGAACAGCGCCTGCGCCAAGGTATTGGTGCCGCCCCAGGCCAGCACCCAGACCGGCCGTGGGTCGGGCCGATCGACCGCCGTGATGATCGCTTGGGCGCCGGGTGAGAGCTTGTCCGCGGCGACCGCGGCCATGCCGTAGCCCTCCTGGCCCTTGACGACCAGGGCGTCGAGGGCCGCGGCGGTGGGATAGCCCGGCGCCTGCGCCTCGAGGCGCGGCCGCGCCTGCGCGTAGGCGGCGATCACCGTGTGCAGGACGTCGGGGCGCACCGTCGCGCGCATCCAGGTCGACGTCGTCGCGATCAGCCCCTCGAGATCGAGCTGGTTGGCGTAGACGAGCAGCCGCACCATCGACATCTGATCGTCGGGCTCGTTCGCGATGTCGGTCATCACGATCACGCGCGGCTTGTCGACGTGCGGATCGACCCGCGCGGCGATGGCGGCGAAGCGCTGCTCGGCCTCGGCCGCGTGCCTGGCGGTGATTGCCGCCGTTTCCGGGCTCAATGGCTGCGACGTCGCGGTCGACGGCGATTGGGATCGCGGCGCCTCGGCGGAACTGCACGCGATCGCGCCCAGCGCGAGAGCGGCGGCCACGGCGATGGCCGGCACGCGGGTGGTCGCGCGCGCAGTCATTTCTCCGCCGCCGGCGGCAGGCTGTAGCTGAAGGCGTAGAAGTGCTTGCCGCCCGGCTGGATGTCGATGCTCATCGTACCCGTGAGACCAGCGAGCTCGCCCGTGGCGGAATCCGGAATGACCGAAATCTTCAGGTCGGGCGAGCCGTTGTCCATCATGCCCCAGTGCTGCAGGGCGAACGTGCCGGCGCGGCCCGCCAGCGTGCCGGTCACGCGCTCGATGGCGACGTAGCCGGCCGAGCCTGCCACCGCGGTGCGGACGGCGAGCATCTCGCCGACGCTGGTCGCCTCGATGTCGCCGTGAAACGTCTTGTCGAGGGACATCCGGCCGACCGCGTTCGGATCGGTGGCGGTGGCCCTGGGGCGTGAGCTTGACGTCGAACGGGCCTTTGGCGGTCGCGGTCATGGTGGATCCCGTGGGGCGAGGCGACGGTTTCGGTGTGGTGGCCGGGGCTTGCGCGCGCGCGCCGGCCATCGACAGATGGGCGAGCAAGGCGAACAGCAGCGACAGGGGCAGCAGGGCAATCGGCCGCGGCATGCGCAGCAGGGAACTCTGCCGCGGCATCAGCCGGGCTCCTTCGTCGGGGGCAACGCCGGCGGATACGTCAGGGTCGGCAGGAGCGCCTGGATCTGCGCGCGCTGCTTTTCGAGCCATGGCGGCAGCACCAGCGACTCGCCGAGGGCGTGCGCCGCTTCGTCGACGGCGAAGCCGGGACCGTCGGTCGCCAGCTCGAAGAGCACGCCGCCGGGCTCCTTGAAGTAGACCGACTTGAACCAGAAGCGATCGATCACCGGCGTCGGGTGCGCGCCGGCGTCGTCGACGCGGCGGCGGACCTCCGCTTCGTGTGCGTCGTCGTCGACCCGCCAGGCGAGGTGGTGGATGCTGCCGGTGCCCCAGGCGCCGCGGCGCGCGTCGGGGCGGGCGCAGACGTCGACGTGGCGTCCGCTGACGCCGGACAGGAGTCCGCCGGACGAGCGCTCGCGATCGCCGATCGCGGGATCGGGGATCACGAAGCGCTGCCAGTCGCCCTCGGTCGCCTGCGGGACGAAGCCGAGCGTGCCCGTGAGCAGCGCGGCCGTCGGCGCGGGATCGCGTTCGACGAGGCGGGCGCCATGCAGGCCGCGGATCTGGCGCTCGGGCGGCACCGGGCTGGCGTCCCACGGCGTGAAGCCGCGCCCGACGGCGGGCGCGCTCTCGACCAGCGCGATGCGCAGGCCGTGCGGGTCGACGATCGGCAGGACCCGCTCGCCGAAGCGCGTCTCGATCGCCGCGACGTGCGCGCCGTAGCCGGTGAGGCGCGCGCCCCACCAGTCCAGGGCGCCGGTGGGCACCGCGAGCGACACCTCCGTCGCCAGCCCGTGTCCATCGCGCGAGGGCGCGAGGTGCGCCCAGGGAAAGAACGTCAGGTCGGTGCCGGCGTGTCCCTCGGCGTCCGCATAGAAGAGGTGGTAGGTCCCGGGGTCGTCCTGGTTGACGCTGCGTTTGACCAGCCGCATCCCGAGCACCCCGGCGTAGAAGTCGAGGTTCTCCTGTGCCGGCCCCGAGATCGCCGTGACGTGATGCAGTCCATTGACGCCGCGCATGAAACAAGGCTATCAGAACGGCTCCGGACGGCGTCCGGGAGAGCTCCCGAACCGTCCCGGACACCGTCCCGGACACGCTCGGGGAACGACAACACGGAGCAGCCGCACGGACCACCGACCAGGTTGCTGATTCTGCGTCGCGTGAGGCGACTGGCCGTCAGTCTCTTTCGGAGACTGCAACGGCCTGTCGGCTGCGGATCGCAAGGTCTTCGATGTCTGCCGTGGGTTCGACGAGCGCTTCGCTGCGCTGCGTGCGTAGTCGGATGAAGTCGAGCTCCTGCGCTGGTTCGGCCTCGTTGACGAAGGCGCGCCAGTTCAGCGGACGGTCGACGGGCCAATCCGCAAGCTCGATACCCTGTATCTCGCCAATGCGTGTGGCGCTCGACCACAACCAGTCTTCGGTCCGTTCCGATAGCCCAGCCCGAACGGGATTGCGTTCGACGTACCGCACCGCGCGATAGAAGTACGACTCTTCGTGAACGACTGTCGCCTGGTATCGACCCTGATAGACGGCGCCTTTTCCGACGGTGCCGCGCCATCTACGCAGCGCCGTGGCGTGGGCCTTCGAAAGTTCGTACATGAATCGGGCCAACTCGACCTCGTTGGCGGCCCTCACCAGAAGGTGCCAGTGGTTTGGCATCAAGCAGAAGGCGAAGAGGTCTACCGGAACCCGTTCCAGGATGTCTGCGATGAGGCGCAAGAAGAAAAGGTACTCCCCGAAATCCCGGAACAGCAGTTGACCAAGGGTGGCCCGATTGACGACGTGGAACGTGGACCCAGGATCGGCTTTGCGGCGGCGTGGCATGGCGAGGCTCCTCCCGCGACTATTCGCGGATGCCATGCGTGCATCAACCTTCGTGCCGTGCTCGTGTGGAACCCAGCGACGTTGCAGGTACTGCCACGTATCGATCCGCTTCAGCGTGTCCCGAACGCCGTCCGGGAGGGTCTCCGGGAGGGTCTCCGGGACACCGTCCCGGACACCCTCCCGGACGCCTACTCGTAGCGCAGCGCGTCGATGGGGTCTAGCGCCGACGCTTTGCGGGCGGGGTAGACGCCGAAGACCAGGCCGATGGCGATCGAGACGGACAGCGCGAGCACGATCGAGGTCGCGCTGACGATCGTCGTCCAGCCGGCCAGGCGGCCGATGATCCACGAAAGGAGGACGCCGGCCACGACGCCGACGCCGCCGCCGGCGCACGGAGATCAGCGTGGCCTCGAGCAGGAACTGCCGCACGATCGCCCGGCGCGGCGCGCCGACGGCGCGGCGGACGCCGATCTCGCGCGTGCGCTCGAGGACGCTGGCCAGCATGATGTTCATGATGCCGATGCCGCCGACGAGCAGCGAGATCGAGGCGATCGCCACCATGACCAGCTCGAAGATGCGTTGCGTCCGGCGCTGTTCGGCCAGCAGCTCGGACGGCACGACCATGGTGAAGTCGTCGGCGCCGCGGTGCGTCTCGCTGAGCAGCCGGCGGACGACGCGCGAGGCCGGGACGGTCGCATCGGCGGTGGGCATCTGCAGGTAGATGCCGTCGATCTCGTCCTGGCGCTGGCTCTGGCTGTCCTCGAGGCGCAGGATCGCCGTGCGCAGCGGCACGTAGATGACGTTGTTGCGGTCCTCGGCCGGACCGCCGGCGCCGCCGTGCTGCGCGGACAGCACCGAGCCGCACACGCCGACGACCTGCAGCCACTGCTCGTTGACCTTGACGTGCTCGCCGAGCGCCGCCCGTCCACCGAAGAGCGCGATGCGCGCCCCTTCGCCCAGCACCGCGATCGGCGCGGCCAGCGCCTCGTCCGCGGCGGTGATGAACCGACCCTCGGCGATCCGGAGTCCGGCGATGCCCTGGAACGTCGGCTCGACGCCGAAGACCGTCGGCGTGTCGGCGAACGGCTTGGGAATCAGCTTGGACGGGGTGAACCGCTTGCGCGCCGTGGACGCGCCGACGCCGTCGACGGTCGAGGTGATGACGCGCATGTCGGCGAGGCTCAAGCCCGGCGAGATCTGCCGCAGGCGCTGAAACGCCTGCTGGTCGGGCGCCGGCTTCGACTCGACGATCAGGTTGCGCACGCCCATCGCCTCGATCACGGCCATCACCTGCTGCTGCGCGCCGGCGCCGATCGAGAGCATCGCCACCACCGCCGCGACGCCGAAGATCATGCCGAGCATGGTCAGCAGCGAGCGCAGCTTGTGCGCGAACAGGTTGTCGAGGCCCATCGTGAGCGTGGGCAGGAGGTCGCGGGCGATCACCGGCGGCCTCCCGGCGCGGCCGTCGGAATGGCCGGCCCGGTCCGCGCCGCGCCCGCGGCACCGGCCCGACGCGACGGATCGGCGAGCGCGATCTCGGTGCCCTCGCCGACGCCTTCGACCACCGCCGACGTCTCGGTCCGCCCCACCACCTTGACCGGCGTGGCGGTGAAGCCGTTGATGTTGCCGCCGCGGGCGAAGACCACGGTGCCGCCGTCGCGCTCGAACACGGCGCCGCGCGGGACGTGCAGGACGCCCACCTGCGGCGCGCCGCTGATCGTGACGCGGCCGGTGAGGCCCGGCCGGAGGTCGGCGGCCGGGCCCGCCAGCGCCAGGGTGGCCGAGAACATCCGCGACGGACCAGCGGCCCCGGGGCCGAAGAACCGCTGCGGCATGATGGTGCCGACCGAGCTGACCTTGGCCGGCACGGCCCGGCCGCCGAGGGCGTCGAGCGTCAGCGTCGCCGTCTGGCCGACCGACAGCCGGGCCCGGTCGTTCTCGTCGATGTCGGCGCCGATCTCGAGCTGGCCGAGGTCGAGCACTTCGGCGACCGCCGCGCCGGCCTGCACCTGATCGCCGACGCGGTGCTCGTTCAGGGTCATGCCCTGATAGCCGAAGTTGATGTTCAGGTTGTCCTTGACGGCCACGACGCCGTCCATCGATGCCTTCAGCACCATCTGCGACAGGATGGTGGTCGCGACGTGGATCGCGAGCTGTGCCTTGGTTTCCTTCTCGCGCGCGACGGCCAGGGCCGCCTGATCGGACTGCGAGCGCGAGGCGCGATCGCCTTCGAGCTGGGCCAGCCGGTTGCGCGCCTCTTCGAGCGTCAGCTGCGCCTTGCGTGCCTCGAGCGGCGGCCGCACCTCGCTCGCCTGGACGTCGAGCTCGGCCTTCCGCAGGTCGAAGCGGCCGGCCTGCAGGTCGAGATCGTCCTGCGCCTGGCGTGAGGCGCTGGTGGACAGCGTGCGCGCGATCTCGAGCTGCGCTTCGCGCAGCACGGACCGCTGCTCCTCGACGGTCTGCTCCTGGTCGGTCGGGTCGAAGGCCACCACGGTGTCGCCCTTCTTCACCTGCGTGCCGGAGGGCACCAGCGTCAGGATCCGCAGCGCCGCGCCGGTCGGCGGGACGACCAGCATGTCGGTCTTGGTGGCCCTGATCTCGCCGGTGGTATTGAGGTCCGCCTTCAAGGTGCCGCGCGTCACCTTCGCGGTCGGAATCGTGTCGGTGGCCGAGACCAGCACGCCGGTGGCGGCACGCACGCCGAGGCCCAGCGCCGCGACGACGACGATGCCGGCGATGATCCAGCCAATCCGTCGGCTCCGGGTCATGGCTCGATGATCTCCTCGGGGACTTCCAGGGCGACCTTCTCGCCCGGCTTCACGCCGTCGGCGATCGCCGACTTGTCGGGGCCGCGCCGCGCGACGCGGACGCTGCGGCGCTCGAAGCCGCGGGAGCCGAGCACGAACACCTCGGCTGGGGTTCCGCTGCCGCCGCCGGCCGTCGACGCGCGGCTGGTCGGCGGGAACAGCGCCCGCGTCGGCACGAGCAGCGCGCCCGGCACCTTGTCGCGACGGATCTTGATCGCCGCCGTCATGCCGGGCCGCATGGCCGCGTTCGGCGTCACCAGATCGAGCTGGACGTCGAACAGGCGGGGCGGCGGCCAGATCGGGCCGAACTCGACCTTGGCCAGGGCGCTGAAGCCGGTGATGCGGGCCGGCACCGGCCGGTTGCCGACGGCCTGCACCTCGACGTCGGCGTCGAGGCCGGCCTTCAGCGACCCACGGTCGGTCTCGTCGACTCGGGCCAGCACGTAGAGCGATTCGACGACCGGCAGCTGCGCGATGCCGGCGCCGGCCCACGCGCGGTCGCCGGTGCGCCACTCGCGCTGCGCGAAGGGCCCGCCGGCCCGCCAGTTCATGCCGAGCGTGACGACACCGTCGGCCGGTGCTTTCAGGGTCAGGGCCGCCAGCCGCGTCTCCTCGAGCTGGACGTCGGCAAGCGCCTTCTCGCGGCGCCGTTCGAGCGCGCCCATCGACGCCCGCGACGTCGCCTCGTTGGCCGTCACCTTCACCGCCGCCTCGCGCGCCCGCTGTTCGGCCGCGCCGAGCGAGATGGCCGCCTTCTCGGCGTCGAGCCGCGAGACGACTTCGCTGATCGAGACATCGAGCCTGGCGCGATCGACGTCGTAGCGGCGCTTGGTCTCGTCGCTGCGCGTCGCCTGGGCGCTGATCGCGTTGTCGGCGCGAGAGCGCTGGATCTCCGCTTCGGCCTCGCGCAGCGCCGAGCGCTTCTCGGCCAGCTGGCGTTCGGCGGTCGACGTGTCGAACCGAATGACGACGTCGCCGGCTTTCACCGCCGCGCCGCTCGGGGCGAGAAAGACGATCTGGAGATCGCCGGCGCTGCGCGGCGCCGTGATCGGCACGGTGCGGCGGGCGCGGACCTCGCCGCGGATCGGCAGGACGTCGATGAAATCGCCGCGCACGACCTCGGCGCTCTCGACGCGACGCGTCGGCGGCCGCGGTCGGGCTCAGCGCGAACCAGCCGCCGGCGGCCACCAGCGTCGACGACGGCGCCGATCCCCCAGAGCCGCATCGGCCGGCGGGCCGGGCTACCGAGCGGCACGGGCACCCTCCGCGGGCAGGCACGTCGACGGCGGCCGACAGGTCCGGGGCGAGCTCGCCGTGCTGCGCGTCGATGTCGAAGATCGCCGTGAAGGTGCGGACCTTCGGCGAGAACGAGCCGCGGGCGGCGATCGGTGACACCTGCCGCAGGCGGCCCGGATAGCTGCGCTCCGGATAGGCGTCGAGGGTGATGCGGGCCGGACGTGCCGACGACGAGACGGTGCACGTCGACCTGGTTCACCTTGACCCTGACCCGCATCGCCCGCGGGCTGACGACGTCGAGCGACGCGCGATGCCCGGCCAGACCTCGTCGCCTTCCTCCGGCTCGCCGGGGCCGCCGCCGCCCTGCTTCCAGATCGTCCGCGGCACCACCAGGCCGTCGATCGGCGCGACGACCAGCAGCGCGTCGGCTGCCGCCATGGCGCGATCGCGGACGCGCGCGGCCCGATCCCGCTTCAGTTCGAGGATGGCGAGCTCGGCGGCCACGGCCTCGCGTTTCAGCGCGATCGTCTTGCGGAGCCCGGGCAGCCTGGCCTCGGCCGCCTGCAGGTTCAGCGTGTTCTTCTCGGCGTCGATCCGCGGCAGCACGTCGTTCTTGCTCGTCTCGAGCCGCGCCAGCGCCAGGTCGTTCTCGGCGGTCTTGATCGCGGTGTCGTCGACGGAGTCCTGCAGCGTGATCTCCGCGTGCTTCTTGCGGATGTCCTCTTCGAGCTGCTTCCACTCGGCCTGCTTGTCGATCGCCTCCCGCAGCGGCACCTGGCGATCGAACTCGATGACGAGATCGCCCTTCTTGACCGTCGTGCCCTTCTGGGCGATGCGGACGATGGTGAGCTGGCCGCTGCGCCCCGAGGGCGCGACGACGCCGAAGAACTCGACCGCCTCGACCAGGCCGTGCAGCCGCAGCGACGATCGTGCGGGTGCCTGGGCGGCCGGCGCCTGGCCGGCCGGTGTCTGGCCGGTGGGCGTTTGGCCGGCAAGCGCGGCGATGGCCAGCCCTGCGATCGGCAGCGGCAGGACACGACGAAGGTGGCGTCGCAGCGACGCCGGCGAGCCGGACATGGCGGCCGCTCCTTGAACGTCAGGGGGAGGGCTATCATAGCGCCCCGTCGCGTCCGGGCGAAACGCCGGCCGCGCGCCGCGAGTATTCCCTGGGGGAGCGATTTTCATGCGCATGACACGCGAACGACGACGTCTGGTGACCGCGGCCGTCGCGCTGGCGGCCGGCTTGGGCCTGGTCGGTGCGGCCGGCCTCGCCGCCCAGCAGCCGGCCGCCGCCAAGGCGGCCGCCACCGCCGGCCCGAACGGCAGCTGGCCGCAGTTCCGGGGCCCGAACCGTGACGGGCGTTCCGCCGATGCCAACCTGCTGAAGCAGTGGGACGCCGACGGACCGGCTTTGGTTTGGAAGGCCTCCGGCCTCGGCACCGGCTATTCGAGCCTGTCGATCGGCGGCGACACGCTGTTCACGATGGGCGACCTCGAGGGCAGCCAGTACGTCATCGCCCTGTCGGCGGCCGACGGCAAGCAGCTGTGGAAGGCCAAGGTCGGGCCGATCTGGCAGGACCGCTACCCCGGGCCGCGGGCCACGCCGACCATCGACGGCGCCCTGATCTACAGCCTGGGCACCGAGGGCGACCTGGTGTGCCTGGAGGCGGCCACCGGCAAGGAGCGGTGGCGCAAGAACCTGCCCCGCGACTTCGGCGGCCAGGTCATGTCGGACTGGAAGTTCGCCGAGTCGCCGCTCATCGACGGCGACCGTGTGGTCGTGACGCCGGGCGGCGGGGACGCCGCCATGGTGGCGCTGAACAAGACGACCGGCGCGACCATCTGGAAGGCCAAGGTGCCGGCCATCGGCCAGGCCGGCCGCGACGGCGCCGGCTACTCCTCGGTGGTCATCTCGAACGGCGCCGGCGTGAAGCAGTACGTGCAGCTGATGGGGCGCGGGGTCGTCGGCATCCGCGCGTCGGACGGCGAGTACCTGTGGGGCTACAACCGGGTCGCCAACGGCGTGGCCAACATTCCGACGCCGGTGGTGCAGGGCGACTTCGTCTTCGCCGCGTCGGGCTACCAGACCGGCAGCGCGCTGCTCAAGCTGGCGCCGGCCGCCGGCGGCAAGGTGACGGCGACCGAGGTCTACTTCCTCGACGGCAAGACGTTCCAGAACCACCACGGCGGTTTCGTGCTGGTCGACGGGCATCTCTACGGCGGCCACGGCCACCGCGCCGGCCTCCCGGTCTGCGTCGAGCTCGCCACCGGCACGCTGAAGTGGGGCGGCGACATCCGCAACGACGGCCGCGGATCGGCGGCGATCGCCTACGCCGACGGCCACGTCTACTACCGCTACGAGAACGGCCTGGTGATCCTGGTCGAGGCGACGCCCACCGGCTACAAGGAGAAGGGCAAGCTCCAGCTCGAGACGAGCGACCTTCTGAGCTGGTCCTATCCGGTCATCGCCGGCGGCCGGATGTACCTCCGCGACAAGGACAACCTCTACGTCTACGACCTGCGCAAGGCGTGACGCCTTGGCGGGCGGAGCGCGGCGTGACGCGTGAAGGTGGGGCGTGATGCGGACGGCGGCGGCGCGGCGCGTCGACGGCGCGGCGATTGCGCCCTGGCGGGCCCGCTTCCTGGCCGAGCTCGACGCCCAGTTCCGCTACGACGCCACCCACCGGCGCGGGTGGGCTGACGCCTACCTCGTCAGCCTCGACGGCGTCGACGTCGGCTACGGCGCCATCAAGGGCTGCGACGAGATCGAGGCCCGCGATTCGCTGTTCGAGCTGTACCTGGATGCGGCGGCGCGGCCGCATGCCGTGCCGCTCGCGCGCGCGGTGCTGGCGGCGGCCGGTGCGGATCGCCTCCAGTGCCAGAGCAACGACGCCGGCTTTCTACGGCGTGTTCCGCCAGCTGGCGACGGACGTCCAGGTCGAGGCCATCCTGTTCGGCGACCGCGGACCGACGTCGCTGGCCGTGCCGGGCGCGACGACCCGGCCGCCGCCACGACGACGAGATCTTCGAACACACGGCCGAGCCCGTCGGCGACGTCGTCGTCGAGTTCGACGGGGCGGTGGTGGCCACCGGCGGCGCCCTCACGCACTACAACCCGCCCTACGCCGACCTCTACATGGAGGTCCGGCCCGATGTCCGCCGCCGCGGCTTCGGCGCCCTGGTCCTGCAGGCCGCCAAGGCGGACTGCTACGCCCGGGGCCTCGTGCCGGCCGCCCGGACCGGCGTGACCAACCTGGCGTCCCAGGCGACCCTGCGGCGGGCCGGCCTGCGCGAAGTTCTCGAGTCGTTTTGGCCGGGCGGGTGGCGCGGCCGTAGAATACGGCCCGCAATGTCCACTCAACCTGCTTCGCTCCAGGTCCCGCCAGCGGGCGGCGATCTCGACTTCCTGTCGCTCGGCGCGCTGATCCACCGGCTCGACCCCGGCGTGGTCCCGTTCCACAAGGCGCAGAGCCTGGCCATCCACGTCAGCGGCGGCGAGTTCAACTGCGCCGCCAACCTGTCGGACTGCTTCCGCCTGAAGACGGGCATCGCCACGGCGATGGTCGACTACCCGATCGGCGACCTGATCGCCGAGCGCGTCCAGGCGATGGGCGTCAAGCCGTTCTACAAGATGTTCACGCACGACGGCGCCTGGGGCCCGAACATGGCCGCCGTCTACAGCGACCGCGGCTTCGGCGTCCGCCCGCCGGTCGTGTTCTACAACCGCAGCAACGAAGCGGCGACGCTGCTCAAGCCGGGCGACTTCGACTGGGCCGGCATTTTCAGCAAGGGCGTGCGCTGGTTCCACAGCGGCGGCCTGTTCACCGCGCTGGGCGAGGGCACCGACGAGGTGATCATCGAGGGCATGCAGGCGGCGAAGAAGGCCGGCGCCGTCGTCTCGTTCGACCTCAACTACCGCGAGAAGCTGTGGAACGCGCGCGGCGGCAACGAGAAGGCGCTCGACGTCTTCAAGAAGATCATGAAGTACGTCGACGTCCTGGTCGGCAACGAAGAGGACCTGCAGAAGGCCCTCGGCGTGCCCGGTCCGGCCGTCGCCGCCAAGTCGGGCCTCGACCCGGAGACGTTCTTCGGCATGATCGGCAACGTCACCAAGGCGTTCCCGAACATCAAGGTCGTCGCCACCACGCTGCGCGAAGTGCACTCGACCAACAAGCACACGTGGGGCGCGGTCGCCTGGATCGAAGGGAAGAACTACGTCGCGCCGGTGTGCGAGCTCGAGGTCTACGATCGCGTCGGCGGCGGCGACGCCTTCGCCTCCGGGCTTGTTCTTCGGGCTGCTGACCGGCGAATCGCCGGAGGATTGCGTTCGGCTCGGCTGGGCGCACGGTGCGCTGGCGACGACGTTCCCGGGCGACACGACGATGGCCCGCCTCCCGCACGTCCGCGCCTTCGCCAAGGGCGGCTCGGCCAGAATTCAGCGCTAGCGTGGCGATCGACGAGGCGGTCCGGCCGGGCCGGACCGCCTCGCCGCATCTGTCGAATGTCGTCCACCTCGATCGACGTGTAGGCAGGAGAACGTCACACATGAACATCCTGCTCTGGGTTCTACAGGTATTGCTCGCGCTGGCCTTCGCGGCGCACGGATGGATGATGCTGTTTCCATCGCCGGAGATCGCGGCCCAGATGAACGCCAACCTGCCGCGCTGGTTCTCGCTCTTCATCGGCGTCGCCGAGGCCGCGGCGGCGATCGGCCTGATCCTGCCCGGCGTGACGCGCATCATGCCGTTCTTCGTGGCCTGGGCCGCGGTCGGGATCATGATCATCATGGTGTCGGCGGCGGGTCTTTCACGCCGTCCGCGGCGAGGTCGGCGGCACGGTCACCACCGTCATCCTGCTGCTGATGGCGACCGTTCGTGGCCTACGGGCGGTCGCGTCTGCGGCCGATCGTGCGCTCGACGATCGGCCTAGCGTCGGCCCGCGGCCGCGGGCCCTACTTCCGCCCCACGGTCTTGGGCGCGGACATACTCGAGGACCTGGCCGTCTTTCAGCAGACGTTCGCGCAACGCGCGTACGGCAGATCCTGCACGGCCACGCCGGCATCGAGCGCCAGCGCGGCGGCCGTCGCCGCTGATTGCGCCAGCACCATGAACACCGGTTCCATCCGGACCGAGCCGAACGCGATGTGCGAGCTGGACAGGCACACCGGCACGAGCAGGTTGTCGGCCTGGCCGCGCTTCGGCACCAGCGAGCCGTAGGCGATTTCGTACGGGCCGGCGGTCGAGACGCCGATGTCGCCCTCGTTCTGGACGCTGCCGTCGGGCGTGATGTAGCGCTGCACGTTGTGTGAATCGATGGTGTACGAGCCCATGCCGACGGATTGCGGCGTCGGCCGGCGCTTGAGCAGCTCGTTCTCCGTCATGACGAACGAGCCGACCATGCGGCGCGCCTCGCGGACGTAGATCTGGTGCGGCCAGCCGCCGTTGTCCGTGAACTCGTCCTTCGGCAGGCCCCAGCGGCGCATCTCGGTCTGGACGTCCTTCGGCACGCGCGGGTCGTTGGCGATGAAGTAGAGCCAGCCCTGCTGGTAGGTCTGGTGTTCCTTCAGGATCTCGCGCCGGCGCTCGTAGGAGGCCTCCGGGTAGTCGTAGTTGAAGCCGATGTTGTCGCTGCTGAACGGGCCGTGGTTGTTGCTGTCGGTCTTGCGGTTCGGGATCGGGATCGAACTTGTCGAACGTCTCGCGCCAGCCGGCGTCGAAGATCGCGGACGAGCAGCTCGTACTGCTTCGGGTCGTAACCCTCCGGCTTCGGAAAGGGGATCCGATTGTCGGGATGATCGGTGACGCAGTAGCGATAGCAGTAGGCCTGGATCCGCTTGTCGGCCTGGCCGAACTCGCCCGGGGGCGCGGTGCTGATCCGCGGCAGGACGCCGCTGGACGGATCGCCCGGCACGACGTAGGGGCTGATCGTCGCCTTCACCGCGCCGAAGTGGTGGCGATGGTGCAGGACGCCCGTCTGCACGCCGTTCCACTTCTCGCCATAGGTACTGCTGCGCCTCGCGGCCCACGTGGTAATCGACGCCGGCCGCGGCCATGAGATCGCCCTCGTAGGTGGCGTCGATGAACATCCGGCCGGCGTAGGTCCGTCCGCTCAGCATCCTGATGGAGGTGATGCGGCCGCCGTTCCTGGTGACGCCCGTCGGCGCGATCGAGCCATTCATCGCGATGCACGGGAATCTTGTGCTCGCGCACGAGATCCTCGAAGACCTGCTCCGCCACGTGCGGCTCGAAGATCCACATCGTCCGCTGCTCGCCGTCCATGGCCGGCGTGCCCTGGCCCTTGTTGCCGTAGTCCTCGCGGCGCTGCCACGTCCAGGCGTCCGGGCGTTGATACTGCTGCCAGACGCGGTGATAGAACTCGCGCGACAGGCCGCCGATCACCGCCTTGTTGCCGGTGTCGGTGAAGCCCAGCCCGCCGCTGGACAGCCCGCCCAGGTGGGTGTCGGGGCCGACGATCACCACCGTCTTGCCCATCCGCTTGCGCCTGCACGGCGGCGATCACGCCGGCGGAGGTGCCGCCGTAGACCACCAGATCGTAGGTAGTTGGCCGCTGTGTGCCGGAAAACAGACGCCACGGCGGCGACGAGACCGACAACCTCGAGAACACGCATGCACGAGACTCCAGGCAGAAATCCTCGACGCTGATTCCGGTGTGCGCATCCCCTGCCGCAGCGAGCTGCGCAGGATCTGCCGCGGCAGCACGGCAAAACGGGCGACCGTGCAGGAGGTTACCTCACCGTGTGGTGCACCGCCACGCGCGCCGTGGCCCGAGCCCCGCCACGACAGACGATCGCCCGTGGCCGGCGGCGCCGCGAGGCCCGGGTCATCGCCGATGCGGCGCGTGACGCCGCCACCGCGGTGCGACCCATCCGTGCGGTGCGCCGCCCGCCCTACTGGCGCAGCCATGCTAGTCTGCTCTGCCATGACGCGGTCGCTCGCTGCCGCCGTGATCCTCGCACTCCTGCTCAGCACGGCCTGCGCGGCCCGCTCCACGCGTCCCTCCCTCGCTGACGCCGAGGCGGCGATGCGGGTCAAGACGGCGCTGGTCAACGATGTCATCCTCGGGATCGAGGACGTTCGCGTCGACGTCCGACAGGGGGTCGCGCATCTCACGGGGCGGATCAGTGCAGCGGGGCGTGAGCAGGACATCGTCGCGCTCGTCCGGACGTGCCCCGGGATCACCGCCGTCACCGCGCAATTCACCGTCGTCCCGCGCGTGGGGGCGGTCGACGCGCGCCTCGACTTCCTGCCGCAGCGAATGCAGGACCGTCGCGGCCGACTGATCGCGGTGGGCGGCGGCGTGCGCGTCGTGCGGGCCGGCGGAGCGGATGTCGGCGATGGCGTCAACGTCGCGCCATTCATCCGTCTTGGCTCCGGGAACGGACTCGGTCCGGCCATCGGCTTCGGCTGGAGCCATCGGGACCTGCTGGCTTCGCCGACCGGCGACGCTCCCCTGGCCTCGCTGCGGGTTCGCCCCGTCATGGGCGGCATCGCCTACACCCGCACGCTGGCCGGGCGCTTCCAGGTGTCTGGCTCGCTCGTCGCCGGCTATGCCTTCACGCACCTCGGCGTCGACCGCCAAGCCGCCGGGCCGGGGCGGGCCATCGACGTCGAGAACACGTTCGCGTGGCGGCCGTCGGCGACCCTCTGGATCGATACACCCGGGCGGCTGAGCTACCACGTGTCGGCTGGATATGTGGTGGCACGCCCGCGCGTGACCTATGCTGCTGACACACACGCTGACCGCCGCCAGGGTGCGCGGCGACGCGCTGATGGTGACCGTCGGCGCGGCCTGGTGGCTGTTCTAGGTGAGTGCGGGTCTGCGACATGCCTGCTGAGGGTTCGGTCCGCGATGTGTCCGCCCGCGTCTCGACGTGGCTGGCAGGCCCCCTGGGAACGATGGGCGACGCGGCAGTCTTCGCCGTCGCGCACGCTGCGCGGCGTCGTCCGGCCGCCCTTCGAGGTCGAGGAAACGCTCCGGCAGACCTACGAGCTCGGCTTCCGGTCGGTCCCGCTGATCGCCTCGGCCGGGCTGGCGGTGGGGGTCGTGCTGTCGATGCACACCCGCGCCTCGCTCGAGCGGTTCGGCGCCGAGAGCCTCATTCCCGCCGGCCTGGCGATTGCGCTCGTCCGCGAGACCGGGCCGCTCACCGCCGGACTTCTGCTGTCCGGCCGGATCGGCGCCGGGATTGGCGCCGAACTTGGGGCGATGAAGGTCACCGAGCAGATCGACGCCCTCGAAGCGATCGCCATCGACTCCTTCAAGTTCCTCGTCGTGACGCGGGTCGTGGCCTGCATGATCGCACTGCCGATCCTGACCACGATCATGAACTTCTGCGGCATGCTCGGCGGGTTCTTCGCCGAGACGGCCATCACCGGGATCGACGTCACGCTCTATTTCCAGGAGGCGTTCAACCCCATCCAGTTCACCGACTTGGTGCCGGCCACGCTCAAGACGGTCGTGTTCGGTTTCATCATCGCCACGACCTCGTCGTATCTCGGCATCAACACCAGCCGCGGCACCGAAGGCGTCGGCCAAGCCTCGACCCGCAGCGTGGTGCTGTCGTCGGTGCTGCTCATCACCACCAACGTCGTGCTGGTGCGCCTGATCCAGTTCATCTTTCCCGACCCGCTGTGAGGCCGATGTCGCCATGAGCCATCCCCTCTCGCTCGCGCTGCCCCCTGATGCACCCGCGATCCGGCTCGACGCGGTCACCAAGCGGTTCGGCAGCCACCTCGTGCTCGACGCGCTCACGCTCGACATTCCGATTGGCCGCGGCGTCTGCATCCTCGGCCGCAGCGGGACCGGCAAGAGCGTGCTGCTCCGGCACATCATCGGCCTGCTCCAGCCCGACGAAGGGCATGTGTTCGTCGGCGGCGAGGACGTGACGCGGCTGTCGAGCGCTGAGCTCGCGCGCGTCCGTCCCGAGATGGGGTTCCTGTTCCAGAACGCGGCGCTGTTCGACTCCCTCACGGTCGGTGAGAACGTGGCCCTGCCGCTGCGCCGGCACAGCGACCTCGGCGAGGCGGAGATTCGTGATCGGGTGCTGCGGACGCTCGATTCGGTCGGGCTGAAGCGCGACGTGGACAAGATGCCGGCCGCCTTGTCGGGCGGCATGCGCAAGCGCGCCGGCCTGGCGCGGGCGATGGCGCTCGAACCGCCGATTCTTCTCGCCGACGAACCAAGCGCCGGGCTGGATCCGATCACGTCGGACGAGATCGACCGGCTGCTGCTCGGCCTGAAGCGCGACCGGGGCACTACGCTCCTGGTCGTCACCCACAACGTGCCGAGTGCCCGCGTCCTCGCCGACGAGATGGTCTTTCTGCACGAGGGCCGTGTCCTCGATCGCGGTACGGCCGCGGCGCTCGAGGACAGTGAACACGAGATGGTCCGGACCTTCCTGCGGTCGGAAGGATCGGGCTAGCTCACCTCGACGAGAGGCGAATCCCCCATGGCGAGATCCCGTGCGGCCATCGTCGGCGCGTTCGTCCTCGGCGGCATCCTCCTGTTCGTGACCGGGCTGTTCCTGATCGGCGACCGCCGGATGCTGTTCGTCGATCAGTACGAGCTCTACACGCAGTTCAGCAAGGTCACCGGCGTCCAGGAGGGGACGTCGGTGCGCGTCGCCGGCCTGCCGGCGGGCGAGGTCGTCGACGATCCTCGTCCCGCGCGGTCCCGAGGGCCGCTTCCGGGTGCGCATGCGGCTCCGCGAGGATCTCCAGCCGCTGGTGCGGACCGATTCGCGCGTCTCGATCCTGAGCGACGGCATCGTCGGCAACACGTTCCTGCAGGTCGACGGTGGCACCGACGAGGCGCCCATCGCCGCGCCCGCGAGCACGATCGACGGCCGCGACCCCATCGAGTTCGCCGATCTGATCGAGGAGGGGCGCGACACCTTCCGCCTGGTGACGCGCCAGATCCTCGAGCTGCGCGGCGAAGTCTCGGGGGCGATCACGGTGCTGACGTCCGTGCTGAACGAGGCCAACGAGCTGGTCGAGAGTGCCGGCGCCGACGTCAAGGTGATCACCGCGTCGACACGGAAGATCTCCACTGACCTGGCCGAAGCCTCGACCGACGCCCGCGCGCTGGTGGCCGACATCAAGGCCGGCAAGGGCTCGGTCGGCAAGCTCCTGACCCGCGACGAATTGTGGGAATCGGCCACCCGGCTGTCGGCGAGCGCCGAGAAGACGCTGGCGAACGTGCAGCGAGTGTCCGCCGACCTGCGCGAGAGCGTGGAGCGCTTCCGCGCCAAGGACGGACCGGCCGAGCAGCTCACCGCCGATCTCCAGGCCGCCGTGCTCAACGCGCGCGAGATCACCTCGGATCTCGCCGAGAACACCGAAGCCCTCAAGCGCAACTGGCTGGTGCGCGGCTTCTTCCGCGATCGCGGCTACTTCGACCTCGACCAGATGACGCTCGACGAGTACCGGGCGCGCGGCGTCGACCAGCGCGACCGCGCGCCGCTCCGCGTCTGGATTGCCGCCGATCAGCTGTTCGAGACCGCCGACAGCGAGCGGCCTCGGCTCAGCGCCGACGGTCGACGCCGGCTGGATACCGCCATGACGCAGCTGCTCTCCCACCCGCGCGACAGCCCGCTGGTCGTCGAAGGCTACGCCACGATGGCCGATGCCGGAGACCGCTACCTGCGCGCCGACGCGCGCGCGCGTGAGGTGCAGCGCTACATCCGCGCACGATTCCGCCGGAATGCCGAGCTGATCGGCGCCATTCCGATCGGCCTCGACGCCCGGGGCGCGCCGAGCGGCGACGACCGCTGGAACGGCATCGCGCTCACGCTGTACGTCCGCAAGGACAAGCTCGCGGCGACGAGCAGCCCGAGCGGCGGTCGTTGAGGCGGACGGTCGCCCGGACCTTTCAGTCGGGGGGACGGACACCCGCGCCGCGGCGGGAGCTGAGCGAGTCGCCCAGATCGGCGCGCGCACGTTCCACGTGGCGCTCCAGGCGAGCGACGACCTCTGGATGACGCGACGCGACGTCGCGTCGATTCGCCCGGATCGACTTCGAGATCGTAGAGGGCCGGCGGCTGTTCCTTCCGCGCGTACTTGCCCGGCGCACCGTCGCGGCCGGCCGACTCGAGCGATTGGTACGGATGCGCCACGTGGAGCTTCCACCGGCCGCTCCGGACCGCATGGAGCTCATCGCCCCAGTAGAAATGCAGCGCCTCGTGCGGTGACGTCGCCCCCGCGGTGCCGGCCAGCACGGGCCAGATGTCTCGCCCGTCGATCCGGTGCTCGGGCAGCGTCGGCGCCGGCGAGCCGAGCGGCCGTCGGCAGGATGTCGATCGTCATGGCCATCTCCGCCGACGCGGCGCCCTTGGGAATCCGACCGGGCCAGCGCGCGATGAACGGTACGCGGACGCCGCCTTCGAATGCGGTGCCCTTGCCTTCGCGAAACGGGCCGGCGACCCGGCATGGTTGCCGTAGGACAGCCAGGGGCCGTTGTCCGACGTGAAAATCACCAGCGTCCGCTCGTCGACGCCGGCCTTGGCGATCGCCGCCAGGATCTGCCCCACCGACCAGTCGATCTCCGCGACGACATCGGCGTACAGCCCGCGTCCCGCTGGCCCCGTCGAACGGCGTCGAGGCGAAGAGCGGCACGTGCGGCATCGTGTGCGGCACGTAGAGGAAGAACGGACGATCCCGATTGCGCCTCGATGAAGCGCACCGCGCGTTCGGTGTAGCGCCGGGTCAGTTGGCGCTGGTCGGCGTCGCGCTCGACGACGACGTCGCCGTCGATGAGCGGCAGGTCCGGGTAGAAGTCCTTCTGCTGCGGGTGCCTCGGCCACATGTCGTTGGAATACGGCAGGCCGAAGTACTCGTCGAAGCCGTGCTGCTTCGGCAGGTAAGGCGGCGCGTGGCCGAGGTGCCACTTGCCGAACGCGGCCGTGGCGTACCCGCGCGCCTTCAGCATCTCGGCCATCGTCGTCTCGCGGTGACTCAAGCCCCGCGTGGCGGTGTGATTGAGCGCGCCGCGGATCCCGATGCGGTTCGGGTAGGCGCCGGTCAGGAGCGCGGCCCGCGACGCCGAGCACACGGCCTGCGCGACATAGAAGCTGGTGAGGCGGATGCCTTCGTCCGCCATCCGGTCGAGCGACGGCGTCCTCGGCGCGGCCGGCGGCATCGTCCGGCGTAAAACGGCCCGACGTCGGCATAGCCGAGGTCGTCCGCGAAGATCAGGACGATGTTCGGCGGACGCTGGCGGCGGAGAGCCAGGCTGGGCGACGAGCGGCGGAGCCAGTCCTGCAAGCGCGATCAGCGACGAGGGTGAGAACGAAGAATCGAGTCGGCGCGGCAGCCACTGGCGCAGTATGCCCTACGTTCATACGCCGGCCGTTCGGCTACTCCGGCCGAGGCCACCGGACTGGCCGGCTTCGCCTCGATCCCCTGCGCCCGCTGCGCCAGCGTCCGGACCGCACCGACCATGGACATCAGGCCCATGCCCTTGCCCATCGAGATGTTCTGGCGGAACAGGCCTTCGACGATCTCGGGTGAGACCGTGGCGATCTCCGCCGGCGTCAGGCCGGACAGCGTCTTGGTGAGCATCACCGCGAGCGCCTTGGCCGAGATCCCGGACGGGTTCTCCACCGCGAAGTACAGCTTCATCGTGCCGTCCGGCTGCAGCCTGGCCCAGACGTAGGCCTCGGACTCGCAGGCCGGCACCAGATGGTCCCTCCCGAAGGGCCGCGTGGCCACTTCGGGCGGGACCGGCGTGAACTGGTCGGCGAACGAGATGCAGGACCTGCGCGCGCTCGGACGGATCGTCGAACGTCGCGAACGTGTCGAGCAGGTCCTGCAGCGGCTCGGGGTAGGTGCTCACTTCTCGATGGGGAGCCCGACCGAGTTGCCCCACTCCGTCCAGCTGCCGTCGTAGTTGCGGACGTTGGGGAAGCCGAGCAGGTAGGTCAGCGCGAACCACGTGTGGCTGCTGCGCTCGCCGATGCGGCAGTAGGCCATCACCGGCTTGCTCGGGATCGAGACCCTGCTCCTCGACGTAGAGCTTCCGCAGCTCGTCGACGCTCTTGAAGGTGCCGTCCTCCGGGTTGACGGCCTTGGCCCACGGCACGCTCTTGGCGCCCGGGATGTGGCCGCCGCGCAGCGCGCCCTCGTTCGGGTAGTCGGGCATGTGCAGGCGCTTGCCGCTGTATTCGTCCGGGCTGCGCACGTCGACCAGCTGGCCTTTCTCCTGCGACGACCTTCTGGACGTCGTCGCGGAAGGCGCGGATGGTCTTGTCGTTGCGCTCCGGCGCCTGGTAGCTGCGTCGGCGGTGAAGGTCGGCGTGTCGCGGGTCAGCTCGCGACCTTCCTTCTCCCACTTCAAGCGGCCGCCGTTCAGGATCTTGGCCTTGGTGTGGCCGAACAGCTGGAACACCCAGAACGCGTAGGTGGCCCACCAGTTGTTCTTGTCGCCGTAGAAGACGATGGTCGTGTCCGGCGTGGCGCCGATCTTCGACATCAGCGCCTCGAACCCCTCGCGCGTGATGTAGTCGCGGCGGATCTGGTCGTTCAGGTCGGCGGTCCAGTCGACGTGCGCGGCGCCGGGGATGTGGCCCGACGCGTAGAGCAGCGTGTCTTCGTTCGACTCGACGACGCGGATGTCCGGGTCCTTCAGATGCGCTGCGAGCCACTCGGTGCTCACGAGGACATCCGGCTTGGCATAGGTGGCTGCGGCGGGAGTGCTCATCCGCGTAGTATAGGGCCCGCGTTCCGGACAATCTCAGCCGCCGCGTGACTCGACCGCCGCTCGCCGGGTGCGAGCCGCCGTTCACCGATCGCGACCGAACTCATCGGTCACGCTGCCGTCTCATCGACCATGCTCACGCTCACCGGGCTCGTGAAGCGCTACGGATCCCGCACGGCCGTCGACGATCTGTCGCTAACTGTCGGCAAGGGCGAGGTTTTCGGCCTGCTCGGCCCGAACGGGGCGGGCAAGAGCACGACTGTCCACCTGGCCGTCGGCCTGGTCGCGGCGGACGCCGGCACGGTCGACGTCGGCTGGCCTCGGCTCGCCGCGCCAGCCGGCGGTGCGCGCGCCGCATCGGCGTGGCGCCGCAGGCGCTCTCGCTCTACGAGCTGCTGACCGCCGAGGAGAACCTCACGTTCTTCGGCCGCGTCTACGACATGCCGGCGGCGCGGCTCGCCGAGCGCACCACCTGGGCGCTCGAGTTCGTCGGGCTCGCCGATCGCCGCCGCGATCTGGTCAACACCTATTCGGGCGGCATGAAGCGGCGCCTGAACCTCGCCGCGGCGATCCTCCACGATCCCGATCTCGTGCTGCTGGACGAACCGACGGTCGGCGTCGATCCGCAGTCGCGCAACGCCATCTTCGACAGCCTGCTGCTGCTGAAGGCGGCGGGGAAGACCATCGTCTACACGACGCACTACATGGAGGAAGCGGCGCGCCTGTGCGATCGCGTCGCCATCATCGACCACGGCAAGCTCCTCGGGATGGACACCGTGCACGGCCTGACCGCGACGCACGGCGGCCCGCCGACGCTGATCCTGCGCACGGCGGACGGCGAGGAGCGCATCGAGACGCGCGATCCGCTCGCCGAGCTCAATCGCCAGGCCGCGGCGCGCGGCGCGGCGATGCCGGCCGAGTTCGAGGTGGCGATGCCGACGCTGGAGCAGGTCTTCCTGCACCTGACCGGCCGCTCGCTGCGCGACTGACCCGTTCCGACTCCGCCGATCAGGAAGGCTCACCGACATGGCTGCCGTGCTCGCCATCGCGCTCAAGGATCTGAAGCTGCTGTTCCGGGTCAAGGCGGCCTGGTTCTTCACGCTGTGCTGGCCGCTCATCGTGGCGGTCGTCTTCGGATCGCTCTTCGGCGGCACGGGCTCGGGCCCGTCGCGGATGTTCATCGCCATCACCGACGAGGATCAGTCAGCCGGCCTCGAGGCAGTTCGTCGACGCGCTGGCGACGCGCCAGGGCTTCGACGTGCTGCGGACGTCGGTCACCGAGGCGACCGACCTCGTCCGCCGCGGCCGCCGCATCGGTGCCATCCGCATCCCCAAGGGCTTCGGCGAGGCGAGCGGCCGGCTGTTCTTCGGCGATCCGCCGACGGTGGAGCTGCTCATCGATCCGTCGCGGCAGGCCGAGACGGCGATGCTCCAGGGCTTCCTGCTCGAGCAGGCGGCCAAGCGGATGCAGACGGTGTTCAGCGCCTCGCCCGAGGGCCGCGGCCAGATCACCGGCATGCTCGAGAGCGTGAAGAAACAGCCGGGCGCCTTCGCCGGCCAGGCCGATCTGCAGTCGATGCTCGGCTCGCTCGAGGCGTTCCTCGGCAAGCAGGCGCAGACCCAGCCCGCGGCTAAACCCGCGGCGAACCCGCGGCTGAACCCGCGGCGCGGTCCCGCGGGCGGCGGCTGGCGTCCGCTCGACATCGCGGTGACCAGCGTCGAGCGCCAGCGCCAGGGTCCCGCCAACGGCTTCCAGATCACGTTCCCGCAGGGCATGCAGTGGGGCATCCTCGGCTGCATGATGTCGTTCGCCATCAGCCTGGCGGTCGAGCGGACGCGCGGCACGCTGACGCGCCTGCTGATGTCGCCGGCGCCGGCCTGGGCGCTGCTGGCGGGGAAGGGGCTGGCCTGCTACGCGGCGATCCTGATCGTCGAGACCGCGCTGGCGATCATCGGCGCCGCGTTCTTCGGCGTCCGGCCCAACTCTCCGGGTCTGCTCGTGCTCGCCCTGCTGGTCGTGCCGATCGGCTTCGTCGGGCTGATGATGCTGGTCGCCTCGCTCGGCCGCACCGAGGAAGCGGCGTCGGGCGCCGGCTGGGCCCTCATGATGCCGATGTCGATGCTGGGCGGCGGCATGATCCCGCTGGCGGTGATGCCGCCGTGGATCCAGCCGTTCAGCTACGCCAGCCCGGTGCGCTGGGCCATCATCGCCTACGAGGGCGCCATCTGGCGCGGCTTCTCGCTTGCGGAGATGGTCATGCCTTGTGCCATCCTCATCGGGATCGGCGCCGTCGCCTTCGCGGTCGGCGCCCGCCGTTTCCAGGCCACGCTCGCATGACCACCACCGCACCCGACCTCCTCGACCGACAGCGGTCTCGACCTGATCCCGCATCCGCGCCGCGTTCCCGTCGCTGGCGCGCGTCCACGGCGGACACCCGGTGGCCTACTTCGACGGGCCCGGCGGCACCCAGGTCCCGGAGGTCGTCATCGAGGCGATGGCCGACTACCTGCGCCACCGCAACGCCAACACGCACTGGCGCTACCCGACCAGCCAGGAAACCGACGCGGCGCTCGCCGCGGCGCGGGCGACCGTCGCCGACCTCCTCCACTGCGGCGCCGACGAGGTCTCGTTCGGCGCCAACATGTCGTCGATCGCGTTCCACCTCGGACGCGCGCTGGCGCGGCAGTGGGGGCCCGGCGACGAGATCGTCATCACCGAGCTCGACCACCACGCCAACCAGGACACCTGGCGCGCCGCCGCGGCCGATCGCGGGCTGACCGTCAAGGCGGTGCGCTTCGACACCCACCGGCTCGAGCTGGACTGGGATCACTTCGCGGCGCAGGTCACGCCGCAGACGAAGCTGGTCGCCATCGGCGCGGCGTCGAACGCCGTCGGCACGATCAACGACGTGCCGCGCGCCGTGGCGCTGGCCAAGGCCGTCGGCGCCCTGACCTTCGTCGACGCCGTGCACTACGTGCCGCACGCGCTGACCGACGTCGAGGCGCTCGGCTGCGACTTCCTCGCCTGCTCGTCCTACAAGTTCTACGGGCCGCACCTCGGCATCCTCTACGGCCGGCGGGCGGTGGTCGACGCCCTCGACGTGCCGAAGCTGCAGCCGGCGCCGGACTATTCGCCGGAGCGACTCGAGACCGGCACCCAGAACCACGAAGGGATCGTCGCCGCGGCGGCGGCCGTCGACTTCCTCGCCGCGATCGGCGGCGCGACGCCGGGCGCACCGGCGTCCGCCCGCCGGGCCTCGCTCGAGCGCGCGTTCGCGGCCCTGCACGCGCGCGGCGATGCCCTGCTGGCGCGGCTGTGGAACGGGCTCGGCGGCATCGACGGGGTCCGGCTCCACGGCCGTCAGCCCGGCCAGCCGCGGACGCCGACGGTGGCGTTCACCGTGGCCGGCCGCGACGCCGGCGACGTCGCCGCCCACCTGGCGGCGCGGGGCGTGTTCGTGTCGCACGGCGATTTCTACGCGTCGACGGTGGTGGCGCGGTTGAACCCCGGCCCAGGTGGCCTGGTCCGCGCCGGCTGCGCCTGCTACACCTCCGAGAGCGAAGTGGATCGCCTGATCGACGGCGTCCGCGCTCTGGGACCGGCCTAGCGGACGGCGAGGCCTGCTACCGGAACAGCCACAGGCCGCCCAGCACGCCGCCGACGACGCCGCCGACCGGGAAACCGATCAGGAAGCCCTTGAAGCCCGGGGTCGTCGCAGCCGCCGCAGTCGCCGTCGATGGCGGCGCCGAGATAGCCGCCGGCGAAGGCGCCGCCCACCGCGCCGACGGCGGCGCCGGCGATTCGGCGCCCGATGCGCGCCCCCCTCGACCGTTCCGGTCCGCGGTCCGGCGTCCGCTGCGGCAATGCCACCCGCGCCGTCCTGGGCTTCGGCGGCGTCCGCCAGCGCCGCGCCTTCCTCGGGCGGCCACGCCAGCCGTTCTACCGCTGCCGTGATGGGCCGCGCCGTCCGGGTCCGCCGCGGCCGCGCCCGACGGGCCCGTCAGCATCGCCATCAGCACCGCACCGGCCATCAGTCTTCGTGTCATTCCGCGTCCTCCAGCGGGTGATGCGCAAGACAGCGCTGCTGCCGGCTCACGCATCCGCCGGCTTACCGGCGACGTAAGCACTTACGTGCGACGAAAGCGCCGGCGTCGGCGATGGCGCGTTTCGCGGGCAAATCGCGTCGATCGGCGCTGGTATCGAAGTTGCCTTTGGTCCTGACGTCCACCCGCTGCGGATGGACGGGCGCAGAGCACCAACCGGGGTGCGGAAGACACACTGAATGGGCGTTCGGTGGCAGGAGCGTTCCGGGGAAGTTTTCTGCGTCCTTCCATCCGCAGCGGGTGGTCTGCGATGGCGCGGCCATCGATCGCGGCCGGCCGCACGGCCGCCCTGTTCCCGGCAGCGGCTCGGCGCCCGGGTTCGCGCACTGCGTCGATGGCTACATCGCGAGCGATGGCCGCTCAACGCTCGCTGCGTGAGATCGCGCTCGAGCGCACCTTCTCGCTCTACTTCACCCACTTCGCCCTCTGGCTGACCCTGCTGCTGCCGGTCATCGCGACGGGTGGCGTCATCTTCCTGGCCGTGCGGACGGCGATCCTCGGTACGCTCGGGCCGGGCACGCTCCCCGCGACGGTGAAAGCGGCCATGGCCGGGCCGTGGACCGCGGTGCTCGTCTGGGCCCTGGCCGGCATCGCCGGCGGCCAGATCTGCGCCCTGCTCGTGCTCGATCGCCGGGCCCACCCCGGCGTGAACATGGTGCTGCTCGCCGTGCTGCGGCGGGCGCCGCGGCTGCTGGCGACCGCCAGCCTGTTCGTCGTCGTGGTCGGGCTCGCCGGTCTCGCCGGGCTGGCGATGGCCGCCGGCCTGATTTACCTGCCGCAGCTGGTCCTGCCGCCGTTGGGCGTCTCACCGGGCACGGCGCGGACCCTGTCGCTGCTGATCACGCTGCCGATGCTGGTCGCCGGCGCGGCGCCGGCCCTGTGGGCGCTGGCCCGCTTCGGGCTGTCCCTGCCACTTTCGGCGATCGTCGAGACGTCCCCGTTCGCGATCCTCGGCGTTGTCGCGGCGCCTGAGCCGCGGTCACGGCGTGACGGTGGTCGGGCTCCTGATCGTGACCCTGCTCGCCAACGCGATCCTCGTCCTGCTCTGCCGGGCGGCCGGGTCGCTCGTGACGCTGCTGTTCTGGCGCGAGCAGTTCCGGCCGATCTTCGGCGCCGGTCCGCTCGACGCGGCCGCGACCGGGGCCGGTGCCTGGATCCAGCTGGGCGCGACGATCTTCGCCAACGTCGCTGACGGCGCCGCTGGTGCTGCTGCCGCTCGCCGTGCTGGCGGTGGAGCTGACGCGCGACGAGCGGCACGCCGACGTCCACTGATCCCCGTACAGAAAAAGGCCGGATGGTCGGAGGCGACCATCCGGCGAACGGGGAGGAGCGTGTGCGACCCGCGGCGACCGCGGGAATCCTGGACTACTTCGGCGCCTGGACGGCGATGCGAATCGTCTTGCGGTACTTGATCGGCTTGCCGTCGGCGGTCGCCGGCTGGTACTTCCAGCCCTTGGCCGAGCTCGTCACCATGCCGTCGTAGACGGGGTGGATCGGGCTGGTGAACCGGGCGTCCTCGACCTTGCCCGTCTCGTCGATCATCAGCTCGAGCACGCCGGCCTTCAGCTGCGTCATGCGGAGGAGGTTCGACGGAATCGGCGGCACCTTCTGCGAGATGGCGACCGGCGGAACGACCACGGCGGCCTTGGCGACCGGCTCGACCGGCGCGGCGGCCGGGGCGGCGGCGGGCGCCGGAGCCGCGGCCGAGGCCGACAGATCCAGGAAGCCCTTGGCCAGCGTGCCGAGGTCGGTCAGCTTGCCCTGCATGTCGGGGTCGGCCAGCATCGTCATCAGCTGCTCGAAGCCGGCGCGCGCGTCGGCGGTTTCCTTCTTGTCGAACTGCGCCTTCGACTCGGCGTAGAGCTGCGTGGCAATCTGCGGCAGCAGATCGCGGCGCACCTCGGTGAAGGCGGTCACGACGCGGGGCGGCGTCGCGCCGGCGTCCAGCGTGTAGAGCGGGTCGCTCTTCACGACCACGCCCATCGCCACCCGGGCCTCGTCCTTCCGGCCCAGCGCCAGCAGGCAGAGGAAGCGGTATTCCTCGACGTCGCGGGCGTCGGTCGCCGACAGCGACGCCTTGTTCGAGGCCAGCTGCTGCAGCGTGGTGAGCGCCTCGTCATACGCCGCCGCCTGGTACTGCGTGCGAGCGTTGGCCAGCAGATCCTGCGCGCCGGCGAGCCGCGGGATCGACATCAGGAGCAGCGTCGCCAGCATCAGGGCCCACAGGACCATCGGGATTGAGAGCAGCCGGTGCTGGGAGCGCGTGAGCGCGCGTGGTCGACATCTGGCGGTTGGGCTTCATGACGTGTCCTCGATCGACGGGCGTTGCGTTACTTCTTCGTCAGCGTGACGGCCAGGCGCGTGGCCTTGCCGCTCGCGACGTTCACCATTTGCCGCAGCTCGACGAACTGCGGGTTGCGGAAGATCACTTCGTGCGTCCCGGCGGTCACCGACGCGTTGGCAATCGGCGTCTCACCGAGGCTGCGGCCGTCCAGGTAGACCTCGGCCCAGGGCGCCGCGTTCAGGTTGACCGTGCCGTCCGGCACGTTCACCTCGACGCGGGCGACGCGGCCGGCCGAGACCTCGACGCGCTTCGCAGTCGAGTAATCGGCAGAACGGAACTGAAGGTCATAGTTGCCCGGGGCGAGGGCCAGGCGGCGGCCCGAGCTCCCGAGCTGGCGGCCCCCCTGGAGCACCTGCATCTCGATGGGCGCGTCGACCAGGACCCAGCCGTTGCTCGGCTCGGCGGCGGCGCGTCGAGGCTTCGGCGACCTGCGGCCGATCGAGCGAGAGGCGGAGCGTCGCGGTGGCGCCCGCTTCGACCTGCACCGACTGCCGCGCGTTGGACCCGTCCGCGGCGGTCACGCTGACCGCGTGCGAGCCCGGCGTCAGGTCGAGCACGGTGATCGGCGTCACGCCGGCCGGCTTGTTGTCGACCAGCACCTTGGCGCCGGCCGGATCCGAGCGGACGAACAGGCTGCCGGTCTGGACGGCGCGATCGAGGTCGACGCTCTGCGTGACTTCCGCGCCGGCGACGACGCCGACGGTCAGCGTGCGCGCCTTGCTGTTGGCTTCGAGGCGGACGCGGTGCGGACCGGCCGGCAGGTCGAGGCGCAGCGGCGTCATGCCGCGCGGGGCGTCGTCGATGTAGACGCGCGCCTGCGGCTTCGACTCGAGCGCCAGCGTGCCCATCTCCGGGGCGGCGGACGTGCCGGTGCCGCCGCTGTCGCGCCGGACGGCGAAGGCTTGCTGCTGCAGGCCGACGCCGCGACGAGCGCGGCGCTGACGATGAGAAGAGCGTGCTGGCGCTTCACGGGTGTCCTCAATGCCGGATGCGGCTCTCGCCGTCCGGCGCTCGATGTCTACCGGGCCATGTTCACGGTGACCCGGCCGTTCTCCCCTGCCTTGACCACGACGGTCTGCTTCAGCTCGCCGTGCTGCGGATGCCGGAACACGATCTCGTGCGACCCGGCCCGCAGCGTGACGTTGGCGATGGGCGTTTCGCCCAGCGCGCGGCCGTCGACCGTCACTTCGGCCCACGGCGTGGCGTTGATGCTGAGGCCCCCTTCCGGGAGCGGAATCGAGACGCGCACCGTCTTGCCCGGCAGCACCTGCACGGTGCGGGTCGCCTGGAAGCCGAGGGCGTCGTTGCGGAACTCGAGGAGGTGGCTGCCCGGTTCGAGCGCGACCTTGCCCGACGCCGACGAGCCGAGCGGGCGGCCGTCCTCGAGGATCTGGAGCTCTTCGGGCGCCTCGACCGTCATGTAGCCGGGCGTCGGCGGCGCCGGCGCGGCAGCGGCCGCCGCGGCAGCCGCGGCGGCCGCAACGGCCGCGCGATCCGGCGTCGCCTTGGTCAGCTCGATGACCTGCGAGACTTCCTTGCCGGCGACGACGTTGACCTCGAGCGTCTTGGTGAGGCCGCCGTCCGCCTTCGACGCGGACGCGGTGCACGCCCGCCGGCAGGTCGAGACGAATGCGGCGTCGTGCCCTTCGGCGATTCGTCGACGAACACGCGGGCCCGCGGCGTCGAGTCGATCGACACGGTGCCTGTCGCGCTCACGGTGCTGGCGGCCGGCGTCGTCGGCGTCTCCGCCGTCGCGCCGCCGAACGGCTTGACCACGAACACGACCACGGCGGCGATGACGGCGACGGCGGCGATCCCGCCGCCGATGACGAGACCCTTCGACGAGCCGCTCTTCTCGGACGCCGGCGCGTCGTCGTGGCCGAGCAGCGCGTTGCTGCTGCTGGCCGGACGCGACGCCTTGACCTCGCGCGAGATCTCCCGCTTCGGCGTCCACGCCTGGGCGGCCGGCAGCTCGCGCTCGGCCGGGGCCTCGTGCATGGGCAGGTCGAGATCGGCGGGCGCCGCCGACGCGTCGACCGGGACCGGTTCTTCGGCCACGGGCTCGGCGACGGGCGGGACGTAGGCCTGGTGCGGTCCGGACTCGCGGCGGGCCGCCGGGGCCGGCGTCTCGGCGACGGCCACCGCGGGCGGGGTCCACGGCGTTTCGATGGCCGCCATGGGCGCCGGCAGATCGAGCGCCGGTGCGGCCGGCGGCATCGCCGCGGCCGGCAGTGGCGCCGGCATGCTGATCATCGTGGCCGGCTCGGTCGTGCTCGGGCTCGCCGGTGGCGCGCGCGACCAGTTCCGCGACGACGTCCGGCGTGGCGACGAGGCCGGCGCTGGCGATCGCTTCGTCGAGCGACGCCTGCGCGTCGACGGCGTTCGCGAACGGGCCGCCGAGGCGGAGCGCGCGCGTCAGCCAGCTGACGATCGACGGGTGCAGCGGCTGCGTGCGGCCGTCGGCGCCGATCTCCTCGGCCCCGTTCAGCAGCGTCGCGAACGGCGGCGGGTACTGGCGGTCGTAGATCGACTTGCCGCTGACCAGCGTCAGGCCGAGATAGCCGAGCTGATAGACGTCCGACGCCTGCGTGAAGAGCTCGGTGCCGTCCGCGGGCAGCGCCAGGCGATAGTCCTGCCACGCCTGCTGCGGCGTGAGGCCGAGCGAGGCGAGGCCGGCGCCGGCGACGTACTCCGTCACCGCGACGCGGCCGGCCGGCGTCACCACCAGGCGTTCGGGGTTGAGCGCGCCGTGGCTGAGATCGCTGCCGAGCGCGTGCAGCTGCGCGACGGCGGTGACCATCTGCTGCAGCAGGCACATCCCGACGATCAGCTCGACGGGCACGCGCGTTGGTCTGGATCGAGCGGAGCAGCTCGGAGAGCCGCTGCCCGTCGGCATAGTTGGAGACGATCGCGAGCGCGGCGTTCTGGCCGGCCGGGCGATCGATCTGGCGCACGCGGGCGTAGGCGGCGTGGCGGAAGTCGACGAGCCGTCGCTGCCGTTCGCGCACCGCCGCTTCGAAGGCCGGCGACGAGGCCAGCTGCGGACGCAGCCGGAGCATCTCGAGGCGGTCACCCGACTTCTTGTCGAAGCCGAGGACCCGATAGCCGAGGGCGTCCGAGAACGGCGCGACGGTCGCGGGAGACTTGGGGGGGAGCGCACTCATGGCAGTACAGACATCGGCACAGATCCGCTCTTGGCTCAACGCGACTGCGGCCCCCCGAAGCGCCTGGCCGAAAGGCGCTTCAAACAGCCGCGAGACACTGCATGTGTCGCGTGCGCTCACGACTGTGCAAGGCCCACGCCACCCCCGGCCGGACCGCGCCGGTCGGCGCAAACCGCGCGTTTGTGTTGCGTTGTGCGCAGACCTGGGCCGGTCGGACGACAGATCTGGCGTCGGACTGACGACGGGGGCGTCGGTCTGTCGGCGCGGCGTCAGCGCCGGCCCGGCGGCGCCGGACGGTCGGGCGCCGCTAGAATGGCCCGTGCGCGCTGTTCTGGCCGGCGGGCCGCCAAGATGCAGTGGGCCCGCCTGCGCGGCCGCTCGACGACGACTACGAGACGCGGCCGCCGTCGCCGCAGCACGCGCTCGACCTCTTCCCGGCGAGTGGTCGTCGTCGCTGCCGCCTGGCCACGAGGGCTGTCGCCGGCCGATTCCCCTCTACGCCGACGCTGGCTGCACTGGGGCCTCGACGCCTGGCGGCGCAGGGCAGCGTGTGCTCGAGCTGGGCCGCTCGAGGGCGGCCACTCCTGGCTCCTGTCGTCGCAGGGAGCGGCGTCGATCACGGCCATCGAGGCGAACCGCCGCGCCTACCTGAAGTGCCTGGTGATGAAGGAGATCCTGGGCACCGAGCGCGTCCGCGTGCTGCTCGGCGACTGCTCGAGCCATCTGGAGCGCGTCCCGGAGCCGCGCTACGACCTGGCGGTCGCGAGCGGCGTCCTCTACCACATGACGGATCCGGTCACGCGCCTGGCCCGGCTGGCTCGCGCCGCGGATCGGCCTGTTGCGGCGGCCCGGCCGCGGAGTCACGCTGGCTGTCGCGCGAGGACCTGCTCGGGGCCCTGCGTCACGTCGGCTTCACGGACCTGCACATCGGCCTCGACGACCCGGCCCACCCCAACGGCCCCGTGCTCGCCCTGGTCGCGCGTCAAGAGCGCGCCGGCGTGCCGCCGTTCCGATAAGATCGGCCTCCGTGAGGTGCCTCGCATGGCCGCTATCCGTATCGTCGTCCATGTCGTCGTTTTCGGTCTCGTGGTCGCCGCGATGACGACCGCCGCCGCCCAGATCCGCTATCCCGAGACCCGCGCCACGGACCAGACCGACGACTACTTCGGCCGCGAAGGTCGCCGACCCGTACCGCTGGCTGGAGGACGACAACAGCGCCGAGACGGCGGCCTGGGTCGAGGCGCAGAACAAGGTCACCTTCGACTACCTGGCGAACATCCCGGCCCGCGAGCCGCTGAAGACGCGGCTGACGACGCTGTGGAACTTCGAGCGCTACGGCGTGCCGAGCCGCGAGGGCGACTACTACATCTTCGCGCGCAACGACGGGCTGCAGAACCAGTCGGTGATCTACAAGGCCAAGACGCTCGACGCGGCGCCCGAGGTGCTGATCGATCCGAACACGCTGTCGGCCGACGGCACGGTCGCGCTCGCCGACACCGCGTTCACCGACGACGGCCGGCTGATGGCCTACGCGATCGCCAAGAGCGGCTCCGACTGGCACGAGTGGCGGGTGCGCGACGTCGCGACCAGCACGGACCTGCCCGACACCGTGCAGTGGTCGAAGTTCTCCAGCGCCGCCTGGCTCAAGGACGGCTCGGGCTTCTACTACGGCCGCTTCGACGCGCCCAAGGCCGGCGACGAGCTGTCCGGCGTCAACCAGAACCAGCGCATCTACTTCCACAAGATCGGGACGCCGCAGACCGCCGACACGCTGATCTACGAGCGGCCCGATCATCCGACCTGGGGCTTCAGCCCCGTCGTCACCGACGACGGCCGCTACCTGCTCGTCTACCAGAGCGAAGGCACCGAGAACAAGAACCGCATCTTCGTCCAGGACCTGTCGACGCCCGGCGCCAGGCTGGAGCCGTTCCTCGACGCGTTCGACGCCTACTACTCGGTGGTCGGCAACGACGGCCCGACCTTCTACGTCGCCACCGACCGTGACGCGCCGCGCGGCAAGCTGGTGTCGATCGGCCTCACCGCGCCGCAGCCGGCGTCGTGGAAGACGCTGATCGCCGAAGGCCCCAACCGCGACGTGCTCGACGCGGTGACGATGCTCGGCGATCGCTTCGTCGTCACCTGGCAGATCGACGCGCGGCACGCCCTGCGCGTCTACACCCTCGCCGGCGCCGCTCGAGCGCGAGATCGCGCTGCCGACGCTCGGCTCGGTCGGGTTCTCCTCGCACCGCCGCGATCGCGGAAGGCTTCTACGCGTTCACCTCCTTCACCTATCCGTCGGCGGTCTATCGCTACGACCCGGCGAGCGGCGCCAGCGCGCCGTTCAAGACGCTGAAGCTCGCCTTCACGCCGTCGGACTTCGAGACGAAGCAGGTCTTCTACACGTCGAAGGACGGCACGAAGATCCCGATGTTCATCACCGGCCGCAAGGGCTTCACCCGCGACGGCAAGGCGCCGACGATCCTCTACGGCTACGGCGGCTTCAACATCTCGCTGACGCCGGCGTTCTCGGTCGGCACCGTCGCCTGGCTCGAGCAGGGCGGCGTCTACGCCGTGCCCAACCTGCGCGGCGGCGGCGAGTACGGCAAGGCGTGGCACGACGCCGGCCGGCTGGCGCAGCAAGCAGAACGTCTTCGACGACTTCATCGCCGCCGCCGAGTACCTGATCGCGGAGAAGTACACGCTCGACGCCGCGGCTGGCGATCTCGGGCGGCAGCAACGGCGGCCTGCTCGTCGGCGCGGCGATGACGCAGCGGCCCGAGCTGTTCGGCGCCGCCCTGCCGGCCGTCGGCGTGATGGACATGCTGCGCTTCCACAAGTTCACCATCGGCTGGGCGTGGAAGTCGGACTACGGCAGCAGCGAGACGAAGGAGGGCTTCGACACGCTGATCAAGTACTCGCCGCTGCAGAACCTGAAGCCGGGGACGAAGTACCCGGCGACGCTGGTGACGACCGGCGATCACGACGATCGCGTGGTGCCGGCGCACAGCTTCAAGTTCGCGGCGGCGCTGCAGAAGGCCCAGGCCGGCCCGGCGCCGGTGCTGATCCGCATCGAGACGAAGGCCGGCCACGGCGCCGGCAAGCCGACCAGCAAGCAGATCGCGGAGCGCGCCGACGTCCTCGCGTTCACCCTGCGGGCGCTCGGCGTCGAGCTCGAAGCCGGGCCGCGCTCCAACCCGTGACCGAGGCCGCGGCCGGGCAGGCGGGCCCCGGACCGCCGTCCCCGCCGTCGCTCGGCCAGGCCACCCGCTTCTGGCTCGAGCTCGGCTTCATCAGCTTCGGTGGACCGGCCGGCCAGATCGCGATCATGCATCGCGCCCTGGTCGACGAGAAGCGCTGGATCAGCGAGCGCCGCTTCCTGCACGCGCTCTCCTACTGCATGGTGCTGCCCGGACCGGAGGCGCAGCAGCTCGCCACCTACATCGGCTGGCTGCTGCATCGCACCTGGGGCGGCGTCATCGCCGGCGGCCTCTTCGTGCTGCCGTCGCTGGGCCTCCTCGTCGCGCTCTCCTGGATCTACGTCGTCTTCGGCCAGCTGCCGGCGGTCGCCGGCGCGTTCGCGGCGATCAAGCCGGCGGTGGTCGCGATCATCGTGCAGGCGGCGCACCGGCTCGGCGGCCGGGCCTTGAAGACGCCGACGGCGTGGGCGATCGCCGGCCTGTCGTTCCTGGCCATGCTGGCCGCGATCCCGTTCCCGATCATCGTCGGCGCCGCGGCGCTGCTCGGGCTGATCGTCGGACGGCTGGCGCCGGCGCAGCTGCGCCACGGCGGATCGCACCGCGCCGATGCCGCGCCGGCCGCGCCGGCCGTGATCGACGACGACACGCCGACCCCGCCGCACGCCCGCTTCCGCGTCACGCGGCTCGCCGGCGTCGTCGCCGCCGGCCTCGCGCTGTGGGCCGCGCCGCTGGCGCTGCTCGCGTCCAGCCCACGGCGAGGCGACGCTGGCGCGCATGGCGTGGTTCTTCACCAAGGCGGCGCTGCTCACCTTCGGCGGCGCCTACGCCGTGCTGCCCTACGTCGTGCAGGGCGCGGTGCACGAGCAGCAGTGGCTGACGGCGGCGCAGATGATCGACGGGCTGGCGCTCGGCGAGACGACGCCGGGGCCGCTGATCATGGTGGTGACCTTCGTCGGGTTCGTCGGCGGCTACGGCCAGGCCCTGTTCGGGCCGGATCGGGCCTGGCTGGCCGGCGTCGCCGCCGCCGGCGTCGTCACCTGGTTCACGTTCCTGCCGTCGTTCATCTTCGTGCTCGCCGGCGGGCCGCTCGTCGAGTCGGCGCGCGACGACATCACGCTGGTGGCGCCGTTCGCCGCGATCACCGCCGCCGTCGTCGGCGTGATCCTCCACCTCGCGGCGTTCTTCGGCCTGCACGTGTTCTGGCCGGCCGGCCTCGATGGATCGTTCGACGGGCGCGCGCTCGTCATCGCGCTGATCGCCGCGGTGGCGCTCTTCCGCTTCCAGCGGCACGTCATCGAAGTGATCCTCGCCGGTGCGATCGTCGGCGCGCTGGCGGCGGCCTGATGACCGTCGGCTCGCCTACGGGCGCCGGCGCTGGACCCTCCCCAGGTAGCGATCGAACCAGGGCAGGGCTGCGTCGGCGGCGTCCTCGATCGGCAGCGCGTGGCCGGCCTCGAGGATCACGTGCCGCTTGTGCGCCGGCGGCGTCCCCAGCGCCTCGAACAGCGGCCGCTGCGCGGTCTCGAGCGGTGTCGCGAAATCGTAGCGGCCGTTCAGCATCATCGTCGGCATGCGGATGCGCGGCGCGTAGTCGATGGCGCGGTTCTCCGGCGTCTCGTCGCCCCAGATGCCGGTGCCCTGCAGCACGCTGACCTTGAGGCGCGGCTCGAGCGCGCGTGAGGATGGTGCCGGCGTCGGCGCCGGCGCTGATGCCGTAGAAGCCGATGCGGCCGCGGTCGATGTCGGGCCGCGTCTCGAGATAGTCGAGGCCGCGTCCGAGCTCGCGCGACCACGCGATGCGCTGCTCCCGCCGCGCGTTCGCGCCGAGGGCGTCGGTCGGTGGCGCGCTCGTAGGTGCCGTCGTAGATCGGATAGAGCAGGGCCCGCCCGCTGCGCATCACGAACGCCACCTGGCGGAGCGACATGTCGCGGCCGGCGCGGAGCAGGAAGGCATCGGCGGCCGGGAAGAAGACGATCGCCTGATACGGCGGCTCGGCCTGCGCAGGCAGGAAGAGATAGGCGCGCAGGCGGCCTCGGCCGCCGGCGCCGTCGATTGACACCGTGATCGTGCGTCCAGGCGTCGGTGACGTCGGTGGCTTCCACGACGGCGCGCAGCGGCGCGCGATCGTAGGCGTACTGCTGCCGGATCGCCGCGAAGACGTCGTCGCCGACCGGCCGCAGCGTCCGACCGTCGCGGACCAGCTCGTCGAGCCGCACCGCGCCGGTCACAGCCGGCGGGCAGCGGTCTGCTGTAGCGCACCAGCCGCAGGCCGAACGTCGCGGCGCGCTCGAACGGCGACCGCGGATCGTAGCTCGCGAAGACGTAGCGCGGCTCGTTCCAGGCGCCGCCCAGGAGTCCGCGGCTCTCGCCGACGGCCGTCGAGCACCATTCCTTGACGTTGCCCGCCATGTCCTGGGTGCCGAAGGGGCCGAGCCCGTTCGCGCGGCCGACCGCGTCGGGCCCTGGCCGCCGAAGTTGCTCACCCCGAGAATGTCGGCGAAGCGCCCCAGCGCCGCCGCCCGTTACCAGTGATGCATCGTCGGCAGGCTCTTGCCGGCGAACGTCGCGTAGGCCGACGCTTCGTGCCAGCTCACGCCGCCGACCGGCAGGTCGGCCTGGCCGTCGGGGTAGCGTCCCGACGTCCACGTCGACGGGCCCGGCTGCCCGCTGCGATCGCGGAAGCGGTCGACGGCGTCGGTCCACGGCAGCGGGCGGCCGCCGTCCACGAACGGCTCGCGCCACAGCTCGGGCCGCCGGTAGCCGCCCTGGTCGACGAACGCCTGGAACTCCCGGTTGGTGACTTCGAGGCGATCGATCCAGAAGTCGTCCAGCGTCGCCGGCGAGACCGGATGCCGACGGCAGCGGCCCGCCCCACCACGCGCACCATCCCGGGCGGCACCGTGCCGACCGGCATCCAGGCGGTAGCGCAGGTGCGGGACCGCGCTGGCGACCTCGAGCGACTCGAACCCGGATCTTGGACAGCCGCAGGCGGAACTGGCCGCGCGGCAGGCGGACGCCTGTCAGCGGCGTCCGCCCCACCGCGACCCACTCGGGCGTCGCGGCCGCGATAGGCGGCGATGGCGACGTCGACGCCGGCGGGATCGGTGACGAGCGACTGCGGCACCGACACGTCCTGCCAGAGCCGCTGCAGCGCCGGATCGTCCGGGGCGACCGCCAGCGCCTGCCGCGTCAGGAAGAACGCTTCGGCGTAGTCGCCGTGATCGAAGAGCCGCTGCGCCTCGGGAGGCGACGATGGTCCGCGCCCAGCTGGCGCGCGGTCGGCGCTCAGCCGCCAGTACCAGGTGCCGGCCACCGCCGCCGCGAGTGCGACCAGGCAGCGCGACGGACACCGCCGGCCGGCGCAGGAACCCGGGCAGACTCGGCGGCGCCGCCGGCTGCCGCGACCGGATCGCCGCCTCGAGCGGCCGCGACCACGTCCGCCGCCGTGGCGAACCGATCGGCCGCGCGCTTTTCGAGGCAGCGGAGCACCAGGGCCGAGACCGCTGGCGGGATGGCGTGATCGATGTCGTCCAGGCGGCGCGGCGGGTGCCTCAGGATCGCCTCCGCGGTCGCCGTCGCCGTGTCCGCCATGAACGGCCGCGTGCCCGCCAGCATCTCGTGCAGCACCACGCCGAGCGCGAACACGTCCGCGCGCCCGTCGGTGCGCTCGCCGCGCAGCTGCTCGGGCGCCATGTAGCCGACGGTGCCGGTGACGGGCGGGCGCGGTGTCTCGTCGCCGGCCGCAGGCGCGACGCCCGGCCACGTCGGTGTCGTGCAGCGTGGCCAGCCCGAAGTCGAGGATCTTCACCCGCCCGTCCGCGCCGAGAAACACGTTCTCCGGCTTGAGATCGCCGTGCACGATGCCGCGCGGCCTGCGCGGCGGTCAGTCCGCGCGCGACCTGCGCGGCGACGTCGAGGGCGTCGTCGACGGCCAGCGGTCCGCCGACCAGCCGCGCGCGCAGCGACTGCCCTTCGAGGCACTCGGTCACCAGGTACGACGCGCCGTGGTGCTCGCCGACGTCGTGGACCGTGAGGACGTTGGTGTGGTTGAGCGCGCCGGCGGCGCGGGCCTCGTCCTGCAGCGCGGTGACGCGGTCGGCGTCGCGGGCGGGATGCGGAAGCAGCAGCTTGATGGCGACGTCGCGCCCGAGGCGTTCGTCGCGCGCCCGCCACACCTCGCCCATGCCGCCGGCGCCGAGGCGGCGCTCGATGCGTGTAGCCGCCGATCCGATCGCCGGGCTGCACGCGTCCAGCCCTCGCGCGAGATCTGCTGGGCGAAGACGTCGAGCGCCGTCGAGGACAGGAACGGTCCGGATCGATCGCCGGCGATCAGCAGCGCGGCGACGTCGTCGCGGATCCCGCCGTCGGCGGCCGGCGCGCGCCGGCCAGGAACGCGGCCCGCTGGTCCGCCGGCAGCAGCGACGGCGTCGCCGAAGAGCTGTTCGACGCGGCGCCAGCGTTCACTCGGCATCGGTGTCGCTCAGGCGTGCGGAACAGCCAGGCCCGGGCGAAGGCCCAGTCGGTGTGCACGGTGCGGGCCGAGACCCCCAGCGCCTCCGCCGTCTCGTCGACGGACAGCCCGCCGAAGAAGCGCAGCTCGACGACCTGCGCCTTGCGCGGATCCTCGAGCGCCAGCCGATCGAGCGCCATGTCGACGGCGAGCAGATCGGTGTCGCGCTCCGCGCGTCGGCGACGTCGACGCTCGTCGAGCGGGACGCGAATGGCGTGCGGGCCGCCGCGCCGCCCGGCGCGCCGCCGCCGCGCGATGTCGACCAGCACCCGGCGCATCAGTCCGGCCGACACGCCGAAGAAGTGCTGCCGGTTCTGCCACTGGATGTCGTCCCAGCCGAGCAGCCGCAGGCACAGCTCGTTGACCAGCCCGGTCGCCTGCAGGCTGACGGCCGATCGCTCGCCGGCCAGGTAGCGCGCGGCCATGCGGTGCAGTTCGTCGTAGACGAGCGGCAGCACGCGGTCGAAGGCGTCGACGTCGCCGCCGCTCCAGGCCCGGAGCAGCCCGGTGAGCTCGGCGGGCTCGGCGCGACGGGCTGGTCCACTCATCCTGATGGTCGCGGCCAGTCTAACGCCCCCACGATCCTCAAGGCGCAGCGCCGACCAAAACCCTGCAACCGCGGGCGCAGCGCCGGCCCGCTCCGGGCCGGCGGCTGCATGTTTTCCCGCGCGGCCACGCCTTCACCAGTGTGGCCGGCTTCCTACCCCGGCCCGCCAGAGGTCCTGTGACGAGATCCCGCTGCTGTTCGTGGCCTGCCTCGCTCCTGTCGGCGACGTTGTTCGTCCGCGCCAGCCCAGCGTCCGGGGCCGCCGGCCGGCGCAGCGCCACGCCAGGCGTCCGACGTGCGGCGGCGAGCCGTGCGATGCCGTGCTCCGCGGCCTGCGCGCCTTCCTGGATCGCACGCTGCCGGGGCTGGGCGCCAACGGCCGCGCCTGCGCCGACTGCCACATGCCGACCGACAGCTTCCAGCTGTCGCCGAGGCACGCCGAGGCGAGATTCCAGCTCCTGCAGTGGCGGCGCCGCTGGGACGCCAAGGCCGACGATCCGCTGTTTCGTCCGGTCGACGCCGACGACTTCCGCGTCCACGGCGACGAGGCGCGCGACTTCAGCAACCTGCGCCAGAACGGGCTGGTCCGCGTCACCTTCCCGCTGCCGTCGAACATCCGGCTGATCGATCCCGCGACCAACGCGCCCTCGGACGAGACGTTCGTCGACGTGTGGCGCAGCGTGCCGACGGTCAACGACGTCGCGCTGACCGGACCGGACGGCGTCAACCCGTGGCCGCGCGGACCGAACCCGTCCGGTGGCTACCAGCTCGATGGCCGGTTCGAGACGCTGCAGGAACAGGCGCTCGCCGCCTTGACCTCGCACGCGCAGGCGACCCAGGCGCCATCGCCGCAGCTGCTCGACGACCTGGCCGTCCTTCCAGCGCATCCTGTTCACCAATCATCGCGTCCGCGCGGTGGCGGACGCCGTGCGCAGCGGCTCGGCGTCGCCGCCGGATGGCGGATCGGCCCCTGACGGCGCTCGAGCAGGTCCGGCAAGGACGGTCTTCGTGCGCGCCTGCGCCCATTGCCACGGCGGGCCCGGCCAGTCGACGACGCTGGCGCCGGTGGTGCGCTACCACGACATCTTCAGCCAGTGTCCCCGTCCCGTCGACACCGTGAGCCCGGCCCGCTTCGCGCTCGACCCGTGCCCGCCGCAGCTCGCGCGCAACGCCCGCACCTACGAGATCACCCTGGGCGACGGGACGCGGGTTCGCCGCACCAGTTCCGATCCCGGCCGCGCCTTGTCGACCGGGTTCGTCGGCGGCGTGCCGGCTCAGGACGACTGGAACAAGTTCGACGTGCCTGGCCTGCGCGGATTGCGGCGAACGGCGCCGTACTTCCACAACAACAGCGCCGCCACGCTCGAGGACGTGGTCGATCACTACACCGAGTTCTTCATGCGCGTGCGGCTGCACGCCCCGCCCGGCGTCGTGCCGCCGGTCGCTCAGCACCGACGGCGTGCACTTCGATCGCGCGTTCTCCCCGGCCGAGCGCAAGCCGCTGCTCGCCTACTTGAAGAGTTTGTAGCCGGCGATCGAAGTGATCCTGGCCGGCGCGGTCGTTGGTTCGGTGATGATCTAAGGTACCTTGCCACCACCGGTAGCAGGACCAAAGGAACTATGGAGTGGCCTAAACCCGCCTTCTCCAAAACGAGAGTCAATCGAGCCGGAGACCGGCTACGGGACACAGCGCCCGAGGAATTCTTCTTCCCTGCCGACTGGGACGGCCCTGCAGCAGGTTCGAGCCGCCCAGATAGTCGAACGAGACGCTAGCCGTCATCAATGACTGGCGCTCGTCACACAGCTTCCCTCTACAGATCCTCAAAATGAGGTTGCTTACAGGGCCGATTCGGTCGCGAAAGCAACGAAATAAAAGGCGATCGTGGCCCAGCGTCTCAATCGCTCGCGCGTAGTCGAGGAAGGCCGAAAGCCGTTCCTAGAACAGATCGAGCTGGCCCTTGCGGCGGAAGGCGTCGACGCGCAGCGGCGGACCGCTCGACGGGATGCCGGCGCGGGCCCGCGCCGTCTTGAACAGCGTCGCGATCAGCTCCGCCGCCGGGCCGGCGCCGGTCATGCGCGAGCCGAACTCCGGATCGCTCAGCTTGCCGCCGCGGACGTCCTTGATGCGGCTGAGGACGTGGGCGCGGCGATCGGGCACGTGCCGCTGCCAGCCAGTCGTCGAAGAGATCCTTCACCGCGTAGGGCAGCCGCAGCATCGTGTAGCCGGCGAAGCGCGCCCCGGCCTGGGCGGCGCGGGCCAGGATCGCCGGGATCTCGTGGTCGTTGAGGCCGGGGATGACCGGCGCGACCATCACGCCGGCCGGCACCCCGGCGGCGTTGAGCCGCGCCACGGCGTCGAGCCGCAGATCGGCGGTCGACGTCCGCGGCTCGAGCGCCCGGCGCAGCGTCTCGTCGAGCGTGGTGATCGACAGCGCGACGTTGGCGCAGCTGATCCGAGGCGAGCTCGGCGAGGACGTCGGCGTCGCGCGCGACCAGCGCGTTCTTGGTGACGACGCCGATCGGGTTGCGGAACTCGGCCAGCACCTCGAGGCAGCGCCGCGTCAGCTTCAGCGTCCGCTCGATCGGCTGGTAGCAGTCGGTGACGCCGCTGAGGGCCATCACCTTCGGCTCCCACGACGGCGCCGACAGCGCCGCCCGGAGCAGCTCCGGCGCGTCCTCCTTGACGAAGATCCGCGTCTCGAAGTCGAGGCCGGCCGAGAGGCCGAGGAACTCGTGCGTCGGCCGCGCATAGCAGTAGATGCAGCCGTGCTCGCAGCCGCGGTACGGGTTGAGGCTGGCCGAGAAGGGGATGTCCGGGCTGTCGTTGGTCGAGACGACCGATGCGCGAGTGGTCGCGGAAGTACTCGGTGCGCACCGTCCGGTCGCGCGCGTCGTCGTCGTCCGCCTCGGCCTCGGCGTCCGGCTCGATCGCCACGTGCAGGCGATCGAAGCGGTTGGCCGGCTGCGCCGCCGTGCCGCGCCCCTGCAGACCCACGTCCGGATGCGTCGCCGCGGCTCATGACGCCATCCTAGAACCGATGGCGAAGAAAAGGCAAATCACGGCGAGCCGCGTCAGCCGGCCGGAGTTAAGATGCGCCCCGCGCTCGGGCGAAGCCCTGTCAGGAGGTCGAATGGGATCGCGTCGCATCGCTGCCCTCGTGGCGGGTCTGTCCCTCTCGCCATCGTGTCCGCCGCCGCCGCGCAACGAGGCGACGACGGGCCGGCGCCGCCCCGGGCTGCCGGCGACACGCTCGTCTACGCCGACTTCGAAGCCGGCGACACCAGCAAGACCGTCAGCGCCCGTGGCGGCAGCGTCACCATCTCCAGCTACCAGGAGAGCGACCTCCACAAGACGACCACCAAGGGCATCGCCGGCTCCAACGCGCCGGAGCGGGTGCACGTGAAGCCCGGCGATCCCAATCACCTCGCCAAGTTCGAGTTCGCCTTCATGGCGCCGAACAGCTATGCCGGCGCCGGATTCGAGATCAAGGGGCAGCCCGACGTCGACGGCAAGACGCAGGCCGACGACGTCACCGGCTACAAGAAGATCACCTTCCAGCTCTACGCGACCGGCGCCGACATGGTCCGCGTCGAAGCCGTCAGCCGCGGCCACGGCATGGACATGAACGGCGGCTGGCCGCAAGCTCGACTTCAAGGTCCGGCCCGGGCCTGAACACCTACGAGGTGGCGCTGCGGTCGCTGGCCTCGCCGGCCTGGGTCGATGCCAAGCCCGATCCGAAGAAGCTGCTGGCGAAGCTGACCGCGCTCAACATCACGGCGTTCTGCGAGCCGTGCCGGCCGGCTGCAGGGGCATGCTGATCGTCGACAACGTGACGTTCGAGAAGTAGCCGCCGGCGACGGGCACGGCGCGGCTCAGCGTCCGCTGCTGTCGTAGACCACGACCTTGGCCCACAGCGGCGAGAAGCGGGCGATGAAGGCCTGGTGCAGCGGGTGCGCCTGGTAGGTGTTCTGGTCCTCGATGCTGTCGAAGAAGATCAGCTCGGAGACGCTGTAGCTGCCGTCGACCACCGGCCGCGGCTCGACGGGCGCGGGAACGCCGACGTGCAGCGCGCGGATCTGCGGGATGTCGCCCAGCGCCCGGACGCCGTCGATCAGGGCGTCGCGATCGGCGATCGAGTCGGGGTTCTTGAGCCAGAAGAAGACGTGGTGGGCGAGCTGGGCACCGAGGGGCGTAGGCATGCGTCGGCGCACAGCATAGCGCACCGGCTGCTGAGGTCAGACCAGTCCCGAGTGGCCGTCCGGCCATGAGTAGGATGCGCTGATGTCCGTCGCCACCCGACGAAACCTCGCTCGCCGAAACCGGCTTCCAGTCGGGCGCCGCGCCGGCGTCCGGCGCCTCCGGGCCGGCGGCGCGTCGCGGCCCGGGCTGGCTGTCGTCGTCGGCGACCGGCGGCGCACGACGCGCTGGCGCCGGGCACGCTGCTGGCCGAGCGCTACCGCATCCTCGGCCTGGTCGGCCGCGGCGGCATGGGCGAGGTCTACCGCGCCGAGGATCTGCGGCTCGGGCAGAACGTCGCGCTGAAGTTCCTGCCGGCCGCGGTCGCCGACGATCCGCAGCGGCTCGCCCAGTTCCACCACGAGGTGCGCATCGCGCGCCAGGTGTCGCACCGCAACGTCTGCCGCGTCTACGACATCGGCGAGGACCACGGCCGCGTGTTCCTGACGATGGAGCTGATCGACGGCGAGGATCTGGCGCTCGCTGCTGAAGCGCATCGGCCGCTTCCCGGAGGAGCGCGCCACCGAGATCGCGCGCCAGATCTGCGCCGGCCTCGCCGCCGCGCACGACCTCGGCGTGCTGCACCGCGATCTCAAGCCGGCCAACATCATGCTCGACGCGGACGGCCGCGTCCGCATCACCGACTTCGGCCTGGCCGGCCTCGCCGGCAGCTTCACCGACATCCGCTCCGGGACGCCGGCCTACATGGCGCCGGAGCAGCTCGCCGGCCAGGACGTCAGCGAGCGCAGCGACATCTTCGCGCTCGGCCTGGTGCTCTACGAGATCTTCACCGGCAAGCGCGCCTTCGACGCCACGACGATCGCCGAGCTGCTGCGCCAGCACGACGACGGCGCTCGCGCTCGCCAGCGGATCGACCGCGCCGCGACCTCGATCCGGCCGTCGAGCGGGTCATCGATGCGCTGCCTGGCGCGCGAGCCGGCGGCAGCGGCCGGCGAGCGCGCACTCGCGGTGTCCGCGGCGCTGCCCGGCGGCGATCCGCTGGCGGCGGCGCTCGCCGCCGGCGAGACGCCGTCGCCGGCGATGGTCGCCGCCGCCGGCCGCATCGATGCCGGTGCCGCTGCGCATCGGCCTCGCCGCTCGCTGGCGTGCGATCGTCGTCGGCGCTGGTCGTGCTGATCGGCCTGCGCGGGCGCGGCGCCTTCCATCGCTACGTGCCGGCCGAACTGTCCGGGCCGCGTCCTCGAATATCGCGCCCGGCAGGTCGCTCGCCCGGCTCGGCTACGCGCGAGACGCCGTTCGACGCGTTCGGCGCGCTCGACGTCGGCGGCGACTATCTCGCCTGGGCGCGCCAGCGCGCCGTCGCCGATCCGCTGGACGGAACTGGCGTCGGGCCGGACGCCCGGCCTCGGCTACTGGTACCGCACCAGCCCGGAGGCGCTGCGTGCCGATCGACGGAACGGCGCAGGCCGCGCGCCTACGATCCGCCGCTCGCGGTCGAGGGCATGACGCTGCGTCTACGTCGACGCCAAGGGCTTCTGTCGGAGTTCTACCGCGTCCCGCCGCAGCGCGCCGCGCCGGCCCCGGCCGCCGCGTCGGCCGATCGACTGGCAGGTGGTCTTCGACGTGGTCGGCTGGCCGCGCGATCGCTTCACCGACGGCCGCGCCGGAATGGACCCCGCTCCTGGTCACCGATACCCGCGTCGCCTGGACCGGAACCGGTGCCGGCGCTCGGCGCGACGCCGCTGCGCCTCGAAGCGGCGGCGTTCGCCGGCAAGATCGTCTACGTCCAGGCGATCGGCCCGTGGACGCGGGCCGGTCGCGTGGCGTCGCCGCCGGCCGGCGGCGCGCCGCAGCTGCTGCGCACCTTCGCGGCCGTCGATCGTCGGCCTGCTGTTCGTCGGATCGGCGCTGCTGGCCCGCCGCAACGTCATCGCCCGCCGCGGCGACCATCGCAGCGCCTGGCGGCTGGCGCTGGTCGGTCGGCGTCCTCGACGTGCTGCGCTGGCTGCTCGTCGCGCACTACAGCGGCGACTACGCCACCGACCAGAGCCAGCTGCTCGATGCGCGTCGCCCAGGCGCTGCTGTCGGCCGCGCCTCGTCTGGCTGTCCTACCTCGGCATCGAGCCCTGGCTGCGGCGCCACTGGCCGACCAGCCTGATCTCGTGGAGCCGGCTGCTCGGCGGCGGCCGGCGCGATCCCCTGGTCGGACGGGACCTGCTGATCGGCGTCGCCTTCGGCGTCGCCATCGCCACCTACGTGGTGCTGTCGCGCGACGTCGTGGCGGCCGATCGACGGCCGTGCCGCCCGGCCCGATGTTCAACGGCGTCGGTCTCGCTGACGTCGCCTCGCTGGGTGCTCGCCGGCGTCTTCGGCAGCGCCGCGAACTCGCTGCTGAACGGCGTCCTGTTGTCGATGCTCTACGTCGTGCTGCGGCAGTTGCTGCGCGTCGTCGCTGCCGGCCGCGATCGTCATCGGCCGCGATCCTCGCGCTGCTCATCTCCTCGGACGACTGGCGGCCCGACACCTGGCACGGCTTCGTCATCGCCTTGGGGATGTCGACCCTCCTGCTGCTCCCGCTGTTCCGCTTCGGGCTCCTGGCGTTCACGATCGCCTGGCTGGACGAACTCGGTGCTGCAGACCAACGTGCTGACCAGCGACCTCGGCGCCTGGTACGCGCCGCCGACGTGGCTGGTCGGCGGCGGCCTGGCCGCGCTGGCGCTGTTCGCCTTCGTCCAGTCACGGGCCGGCGCGCCGCTGTTCGGCCGCCTGCTCGAGGATTGAGCCGGCCCTGTCGCGCCGGCGCCCCGATCCGCGGGCGGCCAGACAGTAGAATGGCGCGATGTCGTCGCCACCCGACGAAACCTCGCTGCGCCGAAACCGGGCTGCAGTCGGGCAGCGGCGCTCAGGCGTCGCACCCGTCGGCGTCGCGCCGGCCGGCTGGTCTGTCGAGCAGCTGGCGCCGTCCGGCGAGGCGCTCGCGCCGGGCGCGCTGCTGGCCGAGCGCTACCGCATCCTCGGCCTGGTCGGCCGCGGCGGCATGGGCGAGGTCTACCGCGCCGAGGATCTGCGCCTCGGCCAGAACGTCGCGCTGAAGTTCCTGCCGGCGGCCGTCGCCGAGGATCCGCAGCGGCTGGCGCAGTTCCACCACGAGGTGCGCATCGCGCGCCAGGTGTCGCACCGCAACGTCTGCCGCGTCTACGACATCGGCGAGGACCACGGCCGCGTGTTCCTGACGATGGAGCTGATCGACGGCGAGGACCTGTCGCTGCTGCTGAAGCGGATCGGCCGCTTCCCCGAGGAGCGGGCCACCGAGATCGCGCGCCAGATCTGCGCCGGCCTCGCCGCCGCGCACGACCTCGGCGTGCTGCACCGCGATCTCAAGCCGGCCAACATCATGCTCGACGCGGACGGCCGCGTCCGCATCACCGACTTCGGCCTCGCCGGCGCTGGCCGGCAGCTTCACCGACATCCGCTCCGGCACGCCCGCCTACATGGCGCCCGAGCAGCTCGCCGGCCGGGACGTCAGCGAGCGCAGCGACATCTTCTCGCTGGGCCTCGTCCTGTTCGAGATCTTCACCGGCAAGCGGGCCTTCGACGCCACGACGATCGCCGAGCTGCTGCGCCAGCACGACGACGGCGTCCGCCTGTCGAGCGGCCCTTCCGGTCCCGCGCTCGATCCGGTCGTCGAGCGCGTCATCCTGCGCTGCCTGGCGCCGGATCCCGCGCAGCGGCCGGCGAGCGCGCTGGCGGTCTCGGCCGCGCTGCCCGGCGGCGATCCGCTGGCCGCGGCCCTGGCCGCCGGCGAGACGCCGTCGCCGGCGATGGTCGCCGCGGCCGGCCGGGTCGAGCCGGTGTCGCTCCGGATCGGCGCTGCCGCTGCTGGCGTTCGCCCTCGTCTGCTTCGGCGCGCTGATCGCGCTGCGGCAGGCGACGGCGTTCTACCGCTTCATGCCGGTCGACCTGCCGCCGGCGGTGCTCGAAGACCGGGCGCGCCAGGTGCTCGATCGCTTCGGCTACCGCGAGCCGCCGGCCGATAGCGTCAGCCAGCTGCGCGACGACGGCGCATACCTGCGGTGGGCCCGGCGGCAGCCGTCGGCGACGCGCTGGGATCAGCTCGCCACGGGACGCGCGCCGGCCGTCGGGCTCTGGTACCGCACCAGCCCGCGGTTCCTGGTGCCGATCGCCGAGTGGACGCAGGTGACGCCGACCGATCCGCCGTTGCGGATGGTCGGCATGACCTACGTCGACGTCGACGCGAAGGGCGCGCTCCTCGACTTCAGCGCCGTGCCGCCGCAGCGGACGCCGGGAGCCGCGCCGCCGGTCGGCGGAGATGGACTGGCAGCCGGTGTTCGACGCCGTGCGCTGGCCGCGGGCGCGCTTCACGCCGGTGACGCCGGAGTGGACGCCGCCGGTCGCGACCGACGTCCGGGCCGCCTGGACCGGCACCGTGCCCGAGCTCGGCGCGACGCCGCTGCGCCTCGAGGCGGGCGCCTTCGCCGGCAAGGTGGTGTTCGTCCAGACGATCGGACCGTGGACGCAGCCCAGCCGCGTGCCGCCGCCGATCAAGGGCGGCGTCGAGCGCGCGCTCGACGTCTTCAAGAACGTCCTCGTGCTCTTCCTGATGGTCGGGTCGGCGCTGCTGGCGCGGCGGATGGTGCTGCTCGGCCGCGGCGACTGGCGCGGCGCCACGACGGTGGCCGCGGCGCTTGTTCATCCTGGGCATGGCGCAGTGGACCGTCGGCGCGCACCACGTGCCCGACTACGGCACCGTCCAGAACAAGTTCTTCGACGCCTGCGCCGACCAGCTCTTCCGCTCCGGCATCGCCTGGCTCGCCTACCTGGGCATCGAGCCGTGGATCCGGCGGTACTGGCCGACCAGCCTGATTTCGTGGAGCCGCGTGCTGGCGGGATCGTTCCGCGATCCGCTGGTCGGGCGCGACGTGCTGATCGGCATCGCCTTCGGCGTCGCCGGCGCGCTCTATCCCGGCCTGATCGAATACGCCGTCCAGGTCGTCGGCAAGGACGCCGTCAACCCGGCCTTCACCGGCATCTGGGCCTTGACGACGCCGCGCTTCGTCGGCGCCTCGCTGCTCGCCGCGGTCAGCAACGCGATGTTCAACACGCTGCTGCTGACGCTGCTCTACGTCGTCTTCCGGCGCCGGCTGCGGCGGCCGTGGCTGGCGGCGCTGGCGACGATCGTCGTGCTGACGCTGATCATCACCTCCGAGGACGGCTTCGGCGGCGGCCTGATCGGGTTCGCGATGATCGCGTCGATCTCGGCGCTGATCGTCGCGCCGCTGCATTTCCACGGCCTGCTGCCGTTCATGGCGGCCTTCGGCGTCCGCCAGGTGCTGATGGCCAATACGCTCACCGCCGATCTCGGCGCGTGGTACGCCGGGCCGACGTGGGTGATCGGCGCGGCGATCATCGGTCTGGCCGTCGCCGCGTTCCTGCACTCGCGGGCCGGCGCCCCGACATTCGGTCGACTCCTGGAGGAATGAACTTGAGCCAACGCTATGTACTCGCGCTCGACCAAGGCACCACGTCGAGCCGGGCGATGCTCTTCGGCCGCGACGGACGCGTCGTGTCCGTCGCGCAACGCGAGTTCCCGCAGATCTTCCCCAAGCCGGGCGAGGTCGAGCACGACCCCGAGGCGATCTGGACGTCGCAGCTCGAGACCGCGCGCGAGGCGATCCGCACAGGCCGGCATCGCCGCCGCCGACGTCGCGGCGATCGGCATCACCAACCAGCGCGAGACGACGGTCCTGTGGGACAAGCAGCACCGGCCAGCCGGTGGCGCCGGCCATCGTCTGGCAGAGCCGGGTCAGCGCGCCGATCTGCGAGCGGCTGAAGGCCGACGGCCACGAGGCGCTGATCCGCCGCAAGACCGGCCTGGTCGTCGACGCCTACTTCTCGGGCACGAAGATCACGCACCTGCTCGACACGGTGCCCGGCCTGCGCGCCCGCGCCGAGGCCGGCGACATCCTGTTCGGCACCATCGACACGTTCCTCATCTGGCGCCTGACCGGCGGCGAGAAGCACGTCACCGACGTGACCAACGCCAGCCGCACGCTGATGTTCAACATCCACACGCTCGACTGGGACGACGAGCTGCTGCGGATCCTCGGCGTGCCGCGGGAGATGCTGCCGACGGTGCACGCCTCGTCCGAGATCTACGGCGACACCGAGACGTCGCTGTTCGGCGACGCCGATCCCCATCGCCGGCATCGCCGGCGACCAGCAGGCGGCGCTGTTCGGCCAGGCCTGCTTCACGCCCGGCATGGCCAAGAACACCTACGGCACCGGCTGCTTCCTGCTGATGAACACCGGCCCGACGCCGACGCCGTCCGCCGGCGGCCTGCTGACGACGATCGCCTGGAAGGTCGGCGGCGAGGTCACCTATGCGCTCGAAGGCGCGGTGTTCATCGCCGGCGCCGCGGTGCAGTGGATGCGCGACGGGCTGCGGGCGATCGTCAACTCCGCCGACATCGAGCAGCTGGCGACCTCGGTGCCCGACGCCGGCGGCGTCTACCTGGTGCCGGCGTTCGTCGGCCTCGGCGCGCCGCACTGGGATCCGTACGCGCGCGGCACCATCATCGGCCTGACCCGCGACACCACCGTCGGCCACATCGCCCGCGCCACCGTCGACGCGATGGCCTACCAGAGCCGCGACGTGCTGTCGCTGATGGAGAAGGACGCCGGAGTGAAGCTGGCGGCGCTGCGCGTCGACGGCGGCGCCAGCGTCAACAACGCGCTGCTGCAGTTCCAGGCCGACCTGCTGGACGTCACCGTGCGGCGGCCGGTCGTCGCCGAGACGACGGCGCTCGGCGCCGCCTATCTGGCCGGGCTCGCGGTCGGCTACTGGCGCGACCTCGACGACATCGCCAGCAACTGGGCGCTCGATCGCGAGTTCGAGCCGCGGATGGACGCGGATCGGCGCAAGGTGCTGACGCGCGGCTGGGATCGGGCGGTCGAGCGCAGCCTCAAGTGGATCGAGCCCTGAAGCTCGACCGCCCCAGCGTTCGCGGACACCGCCAACCGGCGCTGCAAGAAGCGCGGCCGCCGACGTTCCACGGGAGGAGGTGTTCGATGCGTGCTCTCTCGTGGTTCGTTCTGGCTGGTCTGTTCGTGGCGGCGCCACGGTCGGTCGACGCGTGCTCGTGCCTGGCGACGTCTGCCTGTCAGCAGGTCGCTGCCGCCGAAGCGGTGTTCGTCGGTGACGTGCTCGACGTGACCGAGCCGGGGACCGGCCGGAAAGTCGTGCGGCTGCGCGTCGTTCGCAGCCACAAGGGCTCGCCGAAACCGGACCAGGTCGTCACGGTGACCCTGCCACCCGGCTCGTCGGCGAGTTGCTCGCTCGACGCCGTCGTCGGGGCCCGGTTCGTCATGTTCGCGACGATGCGCGACGGTGCCCTTGCGACCAATCTGTGCGCCGGCAGCCACGGAGTGGCGCCGGGCACGACGCCGCCGGAACTCCCGGCGCCCTGTCCGCGGCCGGAGGCAGCCGCCGACCGGCCGGGGCCCGGCTGTCAGGGGTAGATGGCCGGCCCTCTGCGTCGAGGGGGCCGGCTCAGGCTTCCGTTTCCGGCCAGCGGTCGGCGACGATCATCCACCGCTCGCCGGCGCCGATGCGTCCGCCCAGTCCATGGCCCGATCGGTCGACGACGCCGATGATCTCGCCGGCCTTGGTGCCGCGGGCCGGCCGTTCGACGACGAAGCGCGCCACCTGCCGATCGCCGAGACGCCAGACATCGAGTACTGTGCCGACGAACACGGCTTCGATCGCGTCGAAGCCGGCGATGGCCGGTTGGCAGTCGGACTCCGCCGCGGATGGGCCGCCGGTGCTGGCCGGGTTCAGCAGGATGCCCAGGGCGACGGCGGCGAAGCGGGGAATGAAAATCACGGCGACGGCCTCCATCAGGAAGAACGTCGAGGCCGGGGAATCTTGCACGCCCTCAGGAAGGTCGACCCGATGACAGGCCAGCGCCGCGCCCGCTCCGTCGTCCTGCTCGCCGTCGCCCTCACCGCCGGTGTCGCCGGCTGCGGGCCGGGGAGCGGTCCGCAGCGGGTGCCGGCCGACGGCGCCCCGTGCTCCGCGATGATGCCGGGGCCGGCCGAGAGCGGCGAGCAGGCCATCCGCTTCGGGGACGTCATCGGCACCGAGCAGTCGTGGCGCCGGGCGCCGGATCGCCGAGCCGAGCCCGGCACGGCGATCACCACCTACATCCTGCGTCGGGGGCGCGTCCGTCAGGCGAACGGGCCGCAGCAGGCGGCGCTGATCGATGCCGCGGCGGCGCGCGTCGGCAGGGGGGTGGCGCTGCAGGACGGGGTCAAGCCGACGGTGAGCAAGCCGGCGACCGGCGCCGGCGAGGCCGTCGAACTGCGCTGGGCGACCGGCCAGGCTCGCAACGCCACCCGGCTGCAGCTCATCGCCGGCGGCTACTGCGAGGCGACCATCCTCGGGGCCCGCGCCGACACCGACATCGCGGCCTACTTCGCCTCGGTGTCCGTGCGCCCCTGACGGCGCGCCAGCACGATCGCGCCGATCGATCCGACCGCCACCCATAGCCACAGCCCTGCGGCCGCACGCGCCGTCTTCCGCGCCACCTGCACCGGCTGCACCCAGGCCACCCGGCCGTTGCTCTCGAGCACCTTGGCGCGGACGTAGCCCTCGTCGCCGGTGAACGTGTAGGTCGCGGCTGGTTCGGTCGCCTCGTGCAGCACCTTGCCGCCGCGGCCGATGAACTGGACCCGGTATTTCGAGGTGCCCTCGACCTTCACTGTGACCGTGAGCGCGGTCGGCGTCGCCGCCACGTCGTCCAGCACCACCCCGGTGGAGGCGTAGAAATCCCCGCGCTCCAGCGCGTCCAGCAGCGCTCGCGCCTCGAGCCGCGCCGCGCGAATCATCACCCAGCCGCGGCCGGGCCCGGACGCGCGCGGATTGCCCGGCTGCTTGAAGTGATGGGCATCGTCCACGGCGATCCCGTAGAGCAGCGTGCCGTTGGTCAGGATCCGATCCCACACCTCCTCGAGGCCGGGCACGCCACCGCCGCCCTCCTGGTTGACCTGCGGATGCCCGTTGAAGATCTCGAAGAGCCGGTTGTTGCGAACCTGCTGCAGCTCCGGCCCCGTCATCGCCCAGCCGAAGTTCGGATGATTGATGTGCGGCACGCCCGACGCGCCGCGAATCCCGTCGACGGCGCGCTGCAGGACCTCGCCGACCGACGAGCCCGTCGGCGCCTCGACCAGCCGCTGCACATCCAGCCCGTTGACGTGAATCGGCTTGTCGCCGGCTCGCGCCGTCACTTCCTCGCCGCGGACGACGAGGAACTCGTTCGTCGGCGCCGTGCAGCGCGTTGAGGCCGTCCACGGTGGTCAGGAAGTTGTGATCGGTCAGCACCACGAACTGGTAGCCGTGCTCGCGGTACCAGCGCACGACGTCGTCCGGCGTGCTGTCGCCGTCGCTGTTCAGCGTATGCGTGTGCGTGTTGCCCTTGTACCAGCGCACCGGCGCACCCGCAGCGGGTGGCGGCGCCTGGCCCGACATGCTGCCCGCGGCCGCGACGCACCCACACAGAATCACGGCGGACCACACGATGACGCGAGACGAAGGCAAGGGCATGGGCGGCCTCATGACAGTGGGCGAGCGACGTTCACGCCGGCCTAGGACGCCGCCGGTACGTCGTCGATCGAGAAGTAGACGGCGCGGCCGTGCTCGCGGGCGAGGCTGACCATCTCGTCGGCGCCTGCCGACGGGCCGCCGATGCGCAGGCAGGCATCGCAGCGGGCGACGAGCCGGCGCGAGATGGGATGGAAGATCTCGTTGAAGGCGGGATCGCCGATGCCGGTCGATCCGGCGTGCTCGATCAGCGGCAGCGCGAACCATTCGCCCATCACCGGCAGGTGGCCGCGGCGGAACAGCTGCAGCGACGTCTCGGTCATCGCGTCGACGTTCTCGCTGGATCAGCACGGGATCGTCGTTGGTGCCGGAGCGGTAGGGACCGGCGACCAGGATCAGCAGTGGGGTCACGCCGCGTAACATACCAGACGCATGTGTCTGATGCTTTACGTCGCGACGACGGGTGACCAGCCGTATGTCGAGTCCGACCTGCTGAGCGTCGAGGACGTCGATCCGAGCCGGATGGCGGTGCGGCAGTGGCTCACCCTGCCGGTGGTCCGGTTCGTTGGCGCGCACACCGGCTGCAGCTGCGGGTTCCGCCATATCCTCGCCAGCGAGCCCCTCGACTACTACGACGGGATGTTCGGGCCCGAGGCCGAGTCAGGTGACGGACCGAACGCGAGAGCGAGTCTCGCGGCCCTGCTGGTGACGCTTCGCGCGCTCGTCGAGCGAGACGGCGCAATCGAGCTGTTGCCAACGTGGGACGGCGACGAGGCGGAGCCGCCGCTGGGCACCATCGACAAGACCGCCGGCGACCTGCAACCGGAGACGTGGTTCTTCATCGAGCGATTTCTCTACCGGGTCACGGCCGCCGGCACGTGATCGAGCTGCTGCAGCTCCGCAACGCCGAGGCCGGGTGCTTCATCGCCCGCGTGGAGCGGGCCGGCTAGCGCGCGGCGGTCACACCGCGAGGATCGACTCGATGCGCTCGAGGACGAGCGGCCAGCGATATTCGCGCTCGACGTAGGCCAGGCCCTGGCGGCCGAAGGCGCGGGCCAGGTCGGCGTCCGCCGCCAGGCACTGGACGGCGCCGGCGAAATCCTCGCTGGTGCGGTAGTAGAGCCCGCCGTTGGCGCGGCGCACCTGGCCGAGGAGCACGTCGCAGCGCGCGTTCACGATCACCGGGGTGCCACGGTTCCACGCTTCGAGGACGACCAGGCTCAGGCTCTCGAACGGTGACGGCATCACCAGCGCCCGCGCCTGCGTCAGGAGTGCATCACGCACGGCGTCATCGACACGGCCCAGGGCGCGGAGACCGGGCAGCGACGGCACGGGCAGGTTCAGCGGGCCGGCGAGAATCAGCGGCAGCGCCGCCGCACCCGCCCGCTCGGCGTAGGCCGCGTAGTGGCGGATCAACGCGTCGCAGCCCTTGTTGCGATCGACGCGGCCGACGTAGAGCAGGTAGTCGCGGGGGATGCCCAGCGCGTCGATGGCGTCGCGCGTCGGCGGCGCCGTCGCCGGATCGATGCCGGACCCGATGACCGCCGACGGGCGGCAGCGGCGCGCGCGCCGCGTGGCCGATCATCGTTTCCTCCTCCGGCGTGAGGAACAGGTAGGCCCGCGGCAGGCGGAAGAACGGCGCCAGGATCGTGCTCGAGCGGATCAGCTCCTCGTGCTCGGCGGTCGGCACCAGCACGGCGCGATCGGCGACGAGGGGCAGGCCGAACCACGACGGCGCGTAGCGGAAGGTGAAGAACAGGATGCGGTCGAAGTCCCTGCCGTGCGCCTGCAGATAGGTGAGGAGCCCGGGCAGCTCGGGGCCGTTGAGCCGAAACCAGCGCCGCTGCTCCTCGTCCGTCGCGACGTCGTCGAACACCCGATCGCTCAGGCGCCAGAACTCGTGCAGCGGCCGCTCGCGCGCGGACGGGAACCGGTGGACGGTGACCGCCCCGTCCTGCGACGTGCCCGGCGCGAGCACGTTGGCCCAGGTCACGTAGTCGGTGGCGCAGCTGGTGGCCACCGACACGTCGTGCGTCGCCGCCAGCCGCTGGGCGATGGCGCGGCACAGCGCCTCCGACCCGCCGGTGACCTCGGGCCCATAGCGCTGGACGACGCAGAGCAGCTTCATGCGCCGGGTCGGCGCTCCAGCTCGGCGAGCCGGGCCTTGAGCCGGGCGTGATCGGCGGCCAGCGTCTGCACGATCGCCATCATCGCGAGATTCAGCTGGTGCTGGCGGCGGAAGTTCTCGTGGCTGAACTCGTAGAGCCAGCGCACGGCCGGCAGCACGAACCGCGTCTTGACGAAGCGGATCGGGGCCGCGATCAGCTTGTTGCGATGGCCGGGAAAGTCGAGCGACAGGATCGGCTTCCACGGCCCGTCGAGTCGCGCCGGGAGCAGCAGCGCCCGCGGATCCTCGACCGACATGGCCTGCGCGAACAGCCGATCGACCTCGTCGAACACGGCGCGGTCGGCGAAGTCGTCGCCGGCGCCCTGCAGGACGAGGCGCGCATGCAGGTCGGCGCGGATGCGATCCCGCACGTCCTCCATCACGGCTTCCGTCGAGACCGCGGGCTGGTCGCTCACGCCGAGATGATACAGCGGCCCGCCTCGCCGCCCGGTCACCGCGGGGCCGTCTTCAGCGCCGCCGCCCAGAAGCGCGTCCGCCACACGTAGGCCTGGCCGAAACGCTGGCCGGCTTCGACCTGGGTGTTCTCGGCCCACTCGTTCCAGGTGCTGATGACCACCCAGTCGGCGCCGCTCGCCAGGGCCGCTTCCCACTGCCGATCGTAGAACTCGCCGTCGGCGCGGGAGACGCTCCGGCCGGGGCGGCCGACGATCCGCGTCTCGTCGTAGCCGGGCATCACCGTGGCCACGGCGATGCGCGGGCTGCCCCAGTTCGCCCCGAGCAGATGGTAGGTCCGGGCCGCCGACACCGTGTCGCGCATCAGCGTGCGGACGTCCGGCGAGAACAGCGTGCCGGAATACGTCGAGAGGCCGTCGGCGAGCACGAGGTCGGCCGGGTTGGTCGAGTCGCCCACGAGCAGCGGCGTCCGGCCGCCGGCCGTCAGCCGGTCGCGCACCGTGCTCCACGTGGCGTTGCCGGCGAAGCCCCACACGTAGGCCAGGATGACCGGCCGGCCGTCGACCGTCAGCCAGGCCGGGTGCGTGGCCATCGTGTCGACCAGCTCGACGATCCACGACGTGAGCACGTCGGGATCGGGCGGCGCGCCTTCACGGCCGACGCGATTCGCGGCCAGCGTCTCGAGGTGGACGGTCACCTTCAGGCCCGCCTGTTGCGCGCCGTCGAGGATGTAGCGCAGCCGCCGCAGGTTCCAGCCGCCGCCGACCTCGCTGCCCTGGTACGACACGATCACCGCGTCGATGCCGGCGGCGGCGACGTCCTGCAGGTTGGCCGCGACGTCGGCGGCGTTGTCGGTCGAGTAGAGGCGCAGCGGTTGATCGAGCAGCTGCGGACTCGGCCCAGGCGACCGGCTCCCACCACGGGTAGTAGTGGGCGAGCACCAGGCGATCGCGCCGCGGGACCGTCAGCGGACCGCCCGTCCGCAGCAGCGACATGTTGGTCTGCAACTCGACGTCGCCGAGCGCGGTGAACGCGCTGACCCGTGTCGGGCGGGTCTCGTCGTTGAGGTTGAAGACCTCGACCGACGCGGTGCGCAGGCTGGTCGAGATCGAGGTCGCCAGCCGCAGCGTCGAGGCCGCCGACGTCAGCACGAGGCGATAGGTGGCGGTCGCCGGCAGGTTGTCGGGGTTGTCGGCGAGGACCAGCTGGTCACCCTCGATCGTGGCGCGGGCGCCGCGGCCGCAGCAGAGCGCGGTGGCGTGCCCGACGATCAGGGCGTCGTCGAGGACGCGCAGCCGCACGCCGCGGGCCGTGGTCGCGATCCGGACCTCGACGCGCACCGGTTCGACGACGGGATCCGGCAACGGCTGCGGATGGCGCGCTGGAGCCTGGCCGGCCTGGAGCGCAGCCGTGGCGAGGACGCAGGCCGGCGACGACTCCCGAGATGCCCATGGATCCGAGTATAGGCAGGCCACCGCGGCCGCGAAGCCCGTCAGTCAGGCGCGCTCGTCGATCATCACCGCGCCGCGGGTGACGGCGGGCTCGCCGCTCTCCCGCGCGATCCACGCGCGGGCGGCGTCGCGGAGCGCCACCGTCGCCGCCCAGCCGGATTCGGCGGACGTCAGCGGCTCGGCGATGGCCACCGCGAGCGGCGCCGGCCGCAGCCGCAGCGTCTCGTCGGGCCAGATCGGTGCGCGTGCCGCGCAGCGCGATCGGCACGACCGGGACGCCTGTGTCGACCGCGACCTGGAAGGCGCCCAACCGGAACGGCATGACGCCGGGCGCCCGCACGAAGGTGCCTTCGGGGAAGATGAACAGCGATTCGCCGGCGTCGATGGTCGCGGCGAGCGCCATCGCCGACTCGCGGCTGCCGCGCTGGACCAGCACGTAGTCGGCCCGCCGCAGGATGGTGCCGAGGATCGGGTAGCGCGTCAGCCTCGCCTTGGCGCCGAAACGCACCGTCGGCGGCAGCACGGCGAGGAGCAGCAGCACATCGAGGAAGCTGGCGTGGTTGGCGACGATCACCGCCGGCGAGGGCAGCGTCGCCGGATCGCGGCCGTCGACGTGCGGCCGGCAGCCGCCGGCGAGCAGCAGCACGCGGGAGAAGACGCCGACGACCCGCCGCGCCTGTCGCGGCGTCCGCGTCAGCGCGACCGCGATCCACAGCGGCAGGGCGACGAGCGCGACCGCGATCCAGATCCAGGCGGAATAGAGCAGCGTGCCGGCGAACGCCAGGCCGCGTCCGGCGCGCCACGCCAGATGGCGGCCGACCAGGCGGGCCCACTGCCACGCCGCCGACGCCCGGCCGCGGTGCAACCGCCCGCTCTCGTAGAGCTCGCGGGTGGTGGTCCGGCGGATCTTGCCGGACGACGTCTTGGGCACGCTGCCGGGCCGCGCGAAGACGATCGTGTCGGCGGGCACGCCGATGGCGGCGACGATCGCCGCGCCGACCTCGGTGTGCAGCGGCGAGCCGGCCGGCGGCGGCGTGCCGCGCGTCTCGGCGACGACGACGAGCCGCTCGGTGCCGCTCCGCGCATCCTGGACCCCGAACGCCGCGACGCAGCCGCGGCGGATGCCGGGGACGTCGGCGACCGCCTCCTCGACCTCCTGCGGGTAGATGTTGCGGCCACCGGCGATGATCACGTCCTTGGCCCGGCCGGTGACGAAGAGATCGCCCTCGTCGTCGAGGAAGCCGAGGTCGCCGGTCTCGATCCAGCCGCCGTCGCGGACGACCGCGGCCGTCGCCTCGGGGTTCTCGAAATAGCCCTGCATCGACGACGGCCCGCGGAACTGGACGCGGCCTTCGACGCGCGGCGGCCGCGCCGCCTCGCGCTCGTCGACGATGCGCAGCTCGTGCCGCGGGATCGGGCGTCCGCAGGCGACGAACGTCAGCGGCTGCGGATCGTCCGGCGCCGCCGGTTCGATCGCGCGCGCGTGATGGAAGGCGCTGCGGTCCAGGCGCTCGACGCGCGGGCGGCGGCCGGGTGGCGGCGCGGTGACGCAGAGGCTGGCCTCGGCGAGACCGTAGACCGGCCGCATGGCCTCGGGACGGAAGCCGAGCGGCGCGAAACGCGCCGTGAAGCGTTCGATCGTGCCGGCGAGGACGGCTTCGGCGCCGTTCAGGGCGACGCGCCAGCGACGACAGATCGAGCCCCGCCAGATCGGCGTCGGGGATCTTGCGGGCGCACAGGTCGTAGGCGAAGTTCGGCGCGGCGGTGATGGTGCCGCGGTGGCGCGAGATCGCCTCGAGCCAGCGCACCGGCTTGGCCAGGAAGGCGAGCGGCGACATCGAGACGATCGGCAGGCCGTGGTAGAGCGGCCCGAACCACGCGCCGATCAGCCCCATGTCGTGGTACAGCGGCAGCCACGTCACGCCGACGTCGTCGCCGGACATCTCGAAGGCCTCGCCGAAGGCGCGGACATTGGCCAGCAGGTTGGCGTGCGAGAGCGCCACGCCCTTCGGCGCTCCGGTGCTGCCCGACGTGTACTGGATCAGGGCGAGCGCGTCGCATCGGACACGACGCCGGAGTCCAGTCGACTCCGGAGTCGAACGCCGAACGACTCCGGAGTCGGCGTGCGACGACTCCGGAGTCGTCGCGGATGTCCGCACGGTGGCGACGTGGTCAGGGTCGGCGCCAGCGGGCGGAGCAGGGCGGCGGCGCGCTCGGCTTCGGCGAACGTCAGCAGGACGCGGGCGGAGGCGTTGCGCAGGATCGCCGCCTGCCGTGACGCGTACTCCTCGATCTGATCGGCGCGGAACGGCGGGTAGAGCGGCACCGGCACGCCGCCGGCGAGCAGGATGCCGACGTAGGCGTGGAAGAAAGCCGGTTCGGTGCGCAGCAGCAGCGCGACGCGCTCGCCGGGGACGACGCCGCGATGGCGCAGGCCCGCCGCCACCGCCGACCCGTCGCGGTAGAGGCTGCCGTAGGTGATCGTGGTGTCGGTGCCGTCGTCGGTCGCGCAGCTGGATGTGGACGCGGTCGGCGCCCTGCTCGACCTGCCAGCAGCAGCGCCTCGACCAGCGTCCGCGCGCCCGCCGCCGGTCCGCGATTTCTGCGTACTTCCGCGGGTTTCCGCCGCGGGCTCAGCCCCGGGCTAGCCCGCGGCCGAGCCCGGCTGCCGAGCGCCGCGGGCCCGGCCTCCGGGCGCGGGCGATCGCGGCGGCGATCTGGCGCGGCGTGTCGGCCTCGGCGAGCACCGTCTCGCCGAGCTCGACGCCGGCCGCCTGTTCGAGGCGCATCGCCAGCTCGACGCGCTCGAGGCTGCCGAGCGCCAGGTCGCGCGTCAGCGACTGGTCGGGGCCGATGGTGGCCCGCGCGCGCGTCGGATCGACTTCGGCGAGCAGGCCGCGCAGCGTGTCGAGGACGAGCCCGGTCGCGTCGTCGGTGGCAGGGTCGACGGGGCTCATGCCGGCCCCGGTGTCTCCGGCACGACCGCGTCCTGCATCGCGCGCCACGTCTCCTCGACGTGCCGGCGCTCGGTCGTCGGGGCGCCCATCGCGACGCGCACGATCCACCGCCCGTCGAGGACGGCGGCGGTGAGGTAGGCGACGCCAGAGGCGTTGATCCGATCGCACCAGGCCCGCGTGTGCGCGTCGAGCGCCTCGCCCTCGAGGCCCGGCGGCTCGTGGCGCACGCACACCGTCTGCAGCGGCACCGGGGCCACGACGCGCCAGTCCGGCGTGGCCGCAACCGCCGCGGCGAGCCACTGCGCGTGCTCGAGGTCGCGGCGGATCCGCGCCCGGATCGCCTCGACGCCGTCCAGGTGGATCAGCGTCCACAGCTTCAGGGCGCGGAAGCGCCGGCCGAGCGCGATGCCCCAGTCGCGGTAGGTGGTCACGCCGTGCCGCCGCGGTCGACTGCAGGTAGGCCGGGTTGGTGCTCATCACCCGCACCAGGTGCTCGGGATCGCGCACCAGATAGAGCGAGCAGTCGAAGATCGCGCCGAGCCACTTGTGCGGGTTGAGCACGATCGAGTCGGCGCGCTCGACGCCGGCCCACAGCGGCCGGCACTCGGCGAGGACCATCGCCGACCCCGCCATCGCCGCGTCGACGTGCAGCCAGGCGCCGTGCGCCGCGCAGATCGTCGCGATCGCGTCGATCGGATCGAACGCGGTGCACGTCGTCGACCCGGACGTCGCGACGACGGCGCACGGTGTCCAGCCGCGGGCGCGATCCTCGCGCATCGCGTCCTCGAGCGCTGCCGGCCGCATCGCATGGGCGGCGTCGGTGGCGATCTCGCGGACGTGCGTCCGCCCGAAGCCGGCGACGAGCGCGGCCTTCAGCACCGAGCTGTGGCTCTGGTCCGACACGTAGATCGACGAGCGGCGCGCCGCCGCCCTGCAGCCCTTCCCGGGTCAGGGCGAAGTCGGAGGCGCGCTCGCGCGCGCAGACCAGCGCGACCAGCGTCGCTGTCGAGGCGGTGTCCTGGATCACGCCGCGCCACGCGGCCGACAGGCCGACCATCTGCCGCACCCAGTCGGTCGTGACCTCCTCGACCTCGGTCAGGGCCGGGGCCGACTGCCAGGTGAGGCCGAGCGCGCCGAGGCCGGTGCTGGCGAAGTCGCCGAGGATCGAGGACAGGCTGCCGCCGGTGGGGAAGAAGCCGAAGAAGCGCGGGTGCCCGAAGTGGGTGATGCCTGGCACGATCGAGGCGTCCAGCGTGCGGAAGATCTCGTCGAGCGGCTGCGGCGTCTCCGGCGGCGTCGCCGGGAACGCGCGAGCCACCTCGCCCGGCGCGGTGCGGGCCATCACCGGCCGGCTTTCCAGCGTCGCGCGGAAGTCGGCGATCCAGTCGATCAGCTCGTGACCGGCGCGGCGGAATTCCTCAGGCGTCATGTGCGGCCGATTCTACGGGGCGCGGGCGGTGCGGGCAGGGCCGTTCACGCCGCCGTCTTCTTGAAGCGCATCACGGCCAGCCCGATGATCACGACCATGTAGAACGACAGCCAGGCGATCGGCTGCCACAGCTCCGCCATCGTGGCGCCGCGCAGCACGATGCCGCGGACGATCTGCAGGAAGTAGTTGGCCGGGATCAGGTAGGTCACGTACTGGAAGACCGGCGGCATGCCGCCGATCGGGAAGACGTAGCCGGAGAGGAACACGAACGGCAGCAGGACGAAGAACGACATCTGGGTCGCCTGCATCTGCGTCTGCGCGACCGTCGAGATGAAGATGCCGAGACCGAGAATCGAGGCGATGAAGATGCCGCTCAGGAGATAGAGCGCCACCAGGCTGCCGGCAATCGGGATGGCGAAGACGTAGGTCATCATCAGCACGACGATGGTCAGCTGCACGTAGCCGATGACCAGGAACGGCAGGATCTTGCCGAGGATCAGCTCGGTGCGGGTGATGGGCGTGACCTGCAGCTGCTCGAGCGTGCCCAGCTCGCGCTCGCGGACGATGGAGGCGGCGGTGAAGCTGATGAGCGTGAACGTCAGGATGATCGCCAGCAGGCCGGGGATGATGAAGTTGGCGGTGCGCAGGTCCGGGTTGTACCAGGGCCGCACGCGCAGATCGACCGGCAGCTCGCGCTGACGCCAGCGGGCCTGCACCACCAGCTGCTGCATCGAGGCGCTGTTGGCGATGCCGGCGGCGATCGACATGGCCTGCGACGAGGTCGTCGAGTCGGAGGCGTTGACGATCAGCAGCGCGTGGGCCGGCTCGTTGCGGCGCCGATCCTTGCCGAACTCGCGGTCGATGACCAGCGCGACCGAGGCGCGCGCCGTGTCGAGGGCGCTGCGCAGCTCGTCGAACGACGAGACGCTGCCGACGAGGTCGAAGTACTGGCTCGCCTCCATCCGCGCCACCAGCTCGCGGCTCTCGTAGGAGCGCGATTCGTCCAGCACCACCATCGGCTGGTGCTTGACGTCGAAGTTGATGGCGTAGCCGAAGATCACCATCTGCATCAGCGGCACCATCACGATCATCCGCAGCGTCAGGTGATCGCGTGACAGCTGGCGGAACTCCTTGATGGTGAGCGCGACCAGGCGTCTCATGGGCGGCCTTCCTTGCGGTGCTGCCGCACCAGCGTGACGAACGCATCCTCGAGCGTCGGTTCGGCCGGCTCGACGTCGCCGAGTGGGGCCAGCGTCGCGCGCAGCGCCTCGAGCGCGCCGGGCGCGGCGACCGCGCGCAGGGCGACGCCGAACAGGTAGGCGTCCTCGACGCCCGTTCCGGCCGAAATGGTGGTGAGCGCCTCGAAGGGGTCGCCCGACGGCACGACTTCGAGCATCCGCCCGGCCAGCGCGTGCTTGATCTCGGCCGGCGTGCCGTCGGCGACCAGCTTGCCGTCGAGGATCAGCACCAGCCGCCCGCACTGCTCGGCCTCGTCCATGTAGTGGGTGGTGACGAGCACGGTCATGCCGCGCGTCGCCGTCAGCTCGTCGATCAGGTCCCAGAACTGGCGGCGGCCCTTGGGATCGACGCCGCCGGTCGGTTCGTCGAGGAACAGCAGCTCGGGCTCGTGGAGCAGCGCCGCGGCGAGCGCGACGCGCTGCCGCTGGCCGGTCGAGAGCGTGCCGGTCGAGGCCTTGAGCATGCGGCTCGAAGGTGAGACGCGCGGCCAGGGCCGCGATCCGCTCCTCGAGGGGGCCGCGCTCCAGGCCGTAGATCGCGCCGAAGAAGCGGAGGTTCTCGAGCACCGTGAGATCGAGGTAGAGCGAGAACTTCTGCGACATGTAGCCGAGGCGGTGCTTCCACCGCTCGGTGTCCCTGGTCACGTCGAGGCCGCCGAGGCCGGTGATGCGGCCGGCGGTCGGGGCGAGCAGGCCGGCGAGCATGCGGATCGTCGTCGACTTGCCGGAGCCGTTCGGGCCGAGGAAGCCGAAGATGCCGCCGCGCGGGATGTCGAAGCTGACGGCGTCGACCGCGGTGAAGCTGCCGAAGCGCCGCGTCACCTCGCGGACCGAGACGATCGGTCGGTCCCTCGCGGACCTGCCGGCGAGGTCGAGGACGTCGAGGTGGGCGTCGCGCCGGTCATGCCGCCCGTCCGTCCGCCTCGCTGCGCAGCACGAAGACGTCCTCGAGCGACGGCGGCGATCGGCTGCACGTCGACCGGCGCCCGAGGTCACGTCCGCGGCCGCGAACGCCGCGCGCGACGGCGTCCGCCAGGGCGGCGCTGTCGCCGCTGGTCGCCGCGGACGTGCAGCGACGTGCCGAACAGCGACACGTCGTCGACGCCCGGCACCCGCCGCAGGATCGCCTTGGCGGCGACCCGGTCCGGCGTGGCGACCGCCACCAGCGGCCGGTCGAAGCGCGACAGCAGCTCGGCGCGCGTGCCGACGTCGACCAGGCGTCCGCCGTCCAGGAAGCCGATGCGCGAGGCGTACTCGGCTTCGTCCATGTACGGCGTCGAGACCACGATGGTGAGGCCGCGGTGGTTGAGCTCGTGCAGCATCTTCCAGAACTCGCGCCGCGACAGCGGATCGACGCCCGTGGTCGGCTCGTCGAGCAGCAGCAGATCCGGCTCGGTGACCAGCGCCGCGGCCAGCGCCAGCTTCTGCTTCATGCCGCCCGAGAGCGCCCCGGCGAGCCGGCCGCGGAACGGCGCTCAGGCCGACCATGTCGAGCAGGCGCGTCGCCCGCTGGCTCGCCTCGCCGCGCGGCACGCTGTAGAGATCGCTGCGCAGCCGCATGTTCTCGTCGATCGAGAGATCCTGGTAGAGGCCGAAGCGCTGCGGCACGAGCCCGAACGTGCCGGTGGCCCGCGTCACCGTGCCCGACGTCGGCGCCAGCACGCCGGCCACCAGCCGGAAGAAGGTCGTCTTGCCGGCGCCGTCCGGGCCGATCAGGGCGAACATCTCGCCGCGCGGCACCTCCAGCGTGATGCCGGCGAGCGCCGTGATCGCGCCGAAGCGCCGCGTCAGGGCCGACGTGGTGATCACGGCGTCGTCTTGATCAGGACCTCGGCCGGCTGGCCGAGGTCGAGCGGCTCGCTCCAGCCGCCGGTCAGGTCGATCTTGGCGGCGTAGACCAGGTTCACCCGCTCGGTGCGCGTCTCGACCTGCTTCGGCGTGAACTCGGCGTCGCGCGCGATCTCGGCGACCTTGCCCTTGAAGGTGCGGCCCTTGTAGGCATCGACGATGACGTCGGCCTCGACGCCGGGCCGGACGCGGCCGCGCACGATCTCGGGCACGAAGGTGCGGACGTAGAGGCGATCGAGGAAGGCGAGCGTCAGCGTCGGCTGGCCGGGCGTCACCAGCTGGCCCGGCTCGACGAAGCGATGGACGACGATGGTGTCGGCGGGGGCGCGCAGCTCGCCTTCGTTGGCCGTGGTCTGCGACTGCTCGAGCACGGTCTCGGCGCGGGCGACGTCGTCCCGCGCCTGCTGCACCTGGAAGCGGCGGGCCCCTTCGCGCAGCGCGGCCAGCCGGTTCGTCGTGGCGCTGACCGCCGCCTCCAGCCGCTGCACCTCGGTCGTCGCGCGATCGACGTCGCGCTGCGTGCCGACCTTGCGCTCGAGCATGAACTGCTGGCGCTGCAGCTCCTTCTTCGCCAGCTCCAGGCGCCGCCTTGCGGTCGGTCGACCTCGGCCTCGGCCGCGGCCAGCTCCGAGCGCCGCGTGCCGGCCTCGAGATCGCGGACGCGGGCCTGCGCCGCCGACACCGTCGACTTGTCGCGGGCGACGGCCAGCGCCGGTCTCGCCGAGATCGAGGCGGACCAGCACGTCGCCGGCCTTCACGCGATCGCCTTCCTTGACCAGCACCTCGCGGACGCGGCCGGTGACCTTCGGCGAGAGATCGACCATGGCCGCTTCGATGCGGCCGTTCAGGCGCACCAGGTTCGGGTCGGCGGCCTGTCGGCACCCGGCGAGGGCGAGGCCGGCGAGGACGACGGCGGCGGCGCCGGCACGGGAGCGGGCACCGGCAGCGCAGAAGGCGTGAAGACGGGTCATGGAGTGGTCCGCCAGTCGACGGCGCGATCGCGCAGCAGCGTGCCGCGCGCGCGGGCGAGCTCGGTCAGGGCCCGCCGGTGGGCCGCGGTCGCGGTCGCGTCGGCGACCTCGGCGGCGGCCAGGTCGTTCTGCCGCGTCAGCACGAAGAACGGGGTCGTGGCGCCGGCCGTCAGGCGATCCTGCTTCGGCGCGCAGCTGGATCTCGGCGGCGGCGCGGGCGGCGCGGGCCGCCTCGATGCGCTGGCCGGCGGTCTCGACCGCCGCGGCGGCGTTGCGGACCTCGACGGCGATCTGGATGCGGATCCGCTCGCGCGCCGCGGCGATCTGCCGCGTCGACGCTCTCCGCGGTCGCGATGTCGGCGCGGGCGGCGCGGTGGCCGAGCGGGATGGTGAGCACGACGCCGGCCGACGACGTCGGGGAAGCGCTGCAGCGCCACCGATTCCAGCGACGCGCCGAGCGCGCCCTGCAGTTCGTCGGCGAACTCGACGGTCAGGCCGGGGAACGGGCCGGACGTCGTCGCTGCGGGCGCCGGCGACGCCGCGGGCGGTGTAGCCGCCGACGAGATCGAGCTGCGGTTTCAGGCGATCGCGGGCCGCGTCCAGCTCGATCGCCTGCAGCGCCTGGCGCGCGTCGAGATCGGCCAGCTCGGGGCGGCCGGCGGCGTCGGTCAGCGCGGCCGCGAGGTCGACGGACGCGATCGCCGGCGGCGGCGAGATCCTCCAGCGCCAGCGTCGCGCTCCACTGCGGGGCGTCGGCGCTGTCGAGGATGAGCGCCTTCAGCTGCAGCTCGGCGCGGGTCGCCAGTTCGCGCGACGCGTAGAGGTCGCCGCGGCGCCGCTCGATCTCCGCGGTGAACTGCGCCAGGTCCGACTCCGGCACCACCTGCGCCTCGACGCGGACCTTGGCGTCGTCGCGCTGGCGATCGGCCAGCACCAGCGTCGACTCGCGGATCGACACGTCGCGGCGGGCGGCGACGACGTTCCAGTAGGCCTGCTCGACGGCGGCGACGGTCTCGGCGACGACGCGGCGCAGCGACGCTTCCGAACGATCGACCGTGGCCCGCGAGACGCGGACGGCGCGGCGGGCCGGATCGATCGCCCGGCCCTGGAGCAGCGGCTGGCGCAGCTCGACGCCGAGCGACGTGAACCATGCCGGCGAGATCAGCGTGAGGAAGTTGTTCGACGTGTCGCGCGAGAGCGACGTCGACGCGGTGACCGACGCGCCGGAGCCGAACAGCCGCGAGAAGCTGGCCGCGCTCGAGATGCCGCGCGTCGTCGGCGCGAGGTCGCCCGGCTGGGCGCCCGAGAGGATCGAGATCACCGGCAGCGTCTGGTCGCGGTAGCGGGCCTCGCCGCGGATCACCGGATCGAAGGCCGCCTCGGCCCGCGCGATGCCCTCGCGGCTCTGGGTGACCGATTCGCGCTCGACGACGATCTCGCGGTTCCGGGCGAGGGCCGAGGCGATGGCGTCCTGGAGCGTGAGGGTCTGCGCCGCGGCGAGCCCCGGCAGCAGGCCGCCGGCGGCCGCGACGAGGATCCCAAGGGTGCGCACCGGCCGATTATGTCCGAGGCGCGCGCAGTTTCTGCCATCTTCCCCGGGTCGAGGCCCGGCTGCGCGAGCCCGGGCTCGAGCCCGGCCCGCGGTTTCAGGCGCGGGCGCGGCGGATCTGGCCGGCGTGCTTGACGGCGTGCTCGGCGTAGATCTCGAGCCACCGTTCGACGCTGTAGGGGCCGCTCTCGCTGTGCGTGCCGGCGCGCGCCCATTCCTCGTCGGTCAGCTGGTCGAGAATCTCCGCTGTCGACACGCGAGCCCAGCGGAAGGCTTCGAGCGACGACGCGATCGGGCGGTCGTACTTCAGCCGCACCGCGAACGCCTCCTGGTCGTAGCCGACGATGGTCGGGTTCTCCTCCGCGATCAGCCGGCGCAGGCGGATGGCGGACGTCATCTCGCTGTCGGCGAGGTGGTGGACGATCTCCCGGGCCGACCACGCGCCCGGGCCGGGGCGGCGGTCGAGGGCGGCGTCGTCGGCGCCGGCGAGGGCATCCACCACGGCGGCGTAGCCGGCGCGGTACTGGGCGATCAGGGTGCGTCGCGTCGAGGCGTCCAAGATGCAGTCGTCCTTTCGTCGAGTCAGGCGATCAGTTCGCCGGAGAGCACGGTGACGGCGTGGCCGGTCAGCTGGACACGGTCGCCGTCGAGGGTGACCTGCAACGCGCCGCCGCGCTTCGAGACCTGGCGCGCGGTCAGCGACGTTCGGCCGAGGCGCTCGGCCCAGTACGGCGCCAGCGCGCAATGCGCCGAGCCGGTCACCGGGTCCTCGTCGATGCCGAAGGCCGGCACGAAGTAGCGCGAGACGAAGTCGAGGCCCGCCGTCGAGGCGCGGGCGGTCAGGATGATGCCGCCGTCGACCCGCTTCAGCGGCACCATGTCCGGCTGCGCCGCGACGACCGCCGCTTCCTCGGCGACCTCGACGATGAAGTCGGTGCCGCCGGGGCCCTTGCGCGCCGCGTGCACGGCGATCGGCTGGACGCCCAGCGCGGCGAGGACGTCGTCCGGCAGCGTCGCCGGGGTCACCGGCCGCACCGGCAGGTCGATGGTGATGGCGCCGTCGGCGTTGCCGTGGCCGGCCGGGCCGGGCCGTGCCGGCGGGGTGGCCGCCGGGCTCGGCGAGCACGATCGCGCGGTCAGCGGGCCGCTCAGCGTGTCGAACACGATCGGCGCGCCGATGTCGGCCCGTCCGGTCGACCACAGCGCGTGCGCGCTGGCCAGCGTCGCGTGGCCGCACAGCGTCACCTCCACTGTCGGGGTGAACCACCGCAGGCCGAAGCGGTTGTCGCCGCGCCGCAGCAGGAAGGCGGTCTCCGACAGGTTCATCTCGCCGGCGACGGCCTGCAGCCAGGCGGTCTCGCGTTCGCGATCGAGGAACACGACCGCGGCCGGGTTGCCGCCGAAGGGGTCGCGGGTGAAGGCGTCGACGTGCAGGAGCGGCAGGGAAGCGGGCGCGGCCATGCCCGACAATAAGAGCTTGCTTGTCAGCATGTCAATGCGTACATTGCACGAGGACAATATGGCCATGTGGCAGCCGAAGCTCGCCCCCGTCTCCGTCGCCTGCGCGTGGCCCGGCCCGCGGCCGCGGTCGCCCCCGGCCGCTCTATCTCCGCATCGTCGACGCCCTGGCCGCCGACGTCGCCTCCGGCCGCGTCGCCGCCGAGACGCGGCTGCCGACGCAGCGTGAGCTGGCCGAGCGCCTCGGCACGACCATCGCCACGGTCACGCGGGCCTACAGCGAAGCGCGGCGCCGCGGCCTGGTGTCGGCGACGGTCGGCCGCGGCACCTTCGTGCACGGCGCGCCGGCGCACGCCAGCAGCGGCGTCATCGACCTGACGGTGAACCAGCTGCTGGCGACGCCGTTCGGCGGCGAGCTGATCGCCGCCGCCTCGACGATCGATCCGGACCTGCTGGCGTCGCTGCTCGAGTACCAGCCGCACCACGGCCACGAGCGCCATCGCCGGATCATGGCCCGCTGGGCCGGCCTGCGCGGCGTGCCGGCCACCGTCGACGAGATCGTCGTGACCGCCGGCGCGCAGCACAGCCTGCTGGCCGCGCTCGCCACGCTGACCCGGCCCGGCGAGGCCGTGCTCACCGAAGCCGTCACCTACACCGGCCTGATCTCGGTGGCGAACCACCTGCACCTGCGCCTGGTGCCCGTGCCGGTCGACGCCGGCGGCCTCGACGTCGACGCCTTCGCCCGCGCCGCCAAGCGGTCCGGCGCCCGCGTCGCCTACCTGATGCCGACGCTGCAGAACCCCACCGGCGTCACGCTGGCCGCCGGCCGCCGCAAGGCGCTGCTCCAGGCGGCGGTGAAGTACGACATCACGCTGATCGAGGACGACGAGTACGGCGTCTTCTCGAGCACGCTGCCGCTCGCGGCGGACGCGCCGGATCGCTGCCTCTACCTGACCGGCGTGTCGAAGTCGGTGGCGCCCGGGCTCCGCGTCGGGCTGCTGCGCGCGCCGGCGTCGCTGGTGCCGCGGCTCGGGGCCGCCGTCTTCGCGTCCAGCGTGATGGCCCCGCCGTTCGGCACCGAGCTGGTCGGCCGGTGGCTGGCCGACGGCCTCGCCGAGCGCGTCATCGCCTGGAAGCGGGCCGAGTTCCAGGCCCGCACGACGCTGGCGCGCCAGATCCTCGGGCCGGGCGGCCTCGGGCTGCGCGACGTGTCGCCGATCAGTCCGCACCTGTGGCTGCCGACGGGCGCCGCTCGGCGGCGTCGAGTTCCTCGAACAGGCGCGGCTGCGCGGCGTCATCGTCAGCGCCGGCCAGAGCTTCGCCGTCGGGGCCGGCCCGGCGCCGCCGTTCGTGCGCGTCTGTCTCGGCCCGCCGTCGACGCGCGAGGCGCTGGCGCAGGCGCTCGGCGTGCTGCGCGACGTGCGCGCCCGGCCGCCGATGCCGCACGCCGCGACCGTCTGACGGCGCGCTGCGCTCAGCCGGCGCGCCGGGAACGGCACCCCGGCCGCGGCGTAGATCGCGGCGAGATCCGCGAAGAAGCGCGGATAGGTCTTGGACACGCAGGCCGGGTCCTCGATGGTGACGCCGCCGGCGGCCGCGCCGAGGATCGCGAAGCTCATCGCGATGCGGTGGTCGTCGTAGCAATGGACCATCGCCGGCGTCACCGGCGCCGGCTCGATCGCCAGCCAGTCGTCGCCGTGCGTCACCCGCTGTCCGAGCTTGCCGCAGCTCGGTCACCGTGGCGGCCAGTCGATCCGTTTCCTTGATGCGGATGTTGGCGACGTTGCGGATCCGCGTCGGCCCGGCCGCGATCGGCGCGATGGCGGCCAGGGTCATCACCGTGTCCGAGATGTGATGCATGTCGACGTCGACGCCGCGCAGTCGCGCCGAGGCGCTCGACGCGGGTGGACGTCTCGCCGCGCGTCGACCACCGCGCCCGGCCTGCTCGAGGATCGCCGCGAAGGCGTAGTCGCCCTGCTGCGCGTCGCGGCCGAGACCGGGCACGACCACCGCGCCGCCGAGCGCCGCCGCCAGCGCGAACGGATAGCTGGCCGACGACGCGTCCGGCTCGATCGCGTAGGCGCGGCCGCGCAGCGGCCGGCCGGCGCGGACGTGGAAGCCGGCCGGCGTCTCGGCGACGTCGCCGCCGAAGTCGGCGATCATCCGGCGCGTGATGTCGACGTAGGGCCGGCTGACGAGCGTGCCCTCGATCTCGACGTCGAGATCGGCCGTCGGCGAAGCCGGCCGCCATCAGCAGCGCCGAGAAGTACTGGCTCGACTGATCGCCGCGCATGCGGACGTGGCCGCCGCGCAGCCGGCCGCCGCGGATCGTCAGCGGCGGGCAGCCGGTCGGCGCAGTCGACGTCGGCGCCGAGCGCGCGCAGCGCCGTCGACCAGCACGCTGAATCGGCCGCCTGGCCATGTTCTCGTCGCCGACCAGCGTCACCTCGCCGTCGACCAGCGCGGCGACGGCGGCCAGGAAGCGCACCGTCGTGCCGCTGTTGCCGACGAACAGCGGCCCGTCCGGCGCGTGCAGGCGGGCGCGGCCGCCGCGCACGACGAGCGTGTCCGCGAGCGGTGTCCGCGATGGCGATGCCCATGCGGGTCAGCGCCGCGCGCATGTGCCGCGTGTCGTCGCTCTCGAGCGCGCCGGTCAGCGTCGTCTCGCCGTCGGCGAGCGCCGCCAGCACCAGGGCGCGGTTGGTGATGCTCTTCGATCCGGGGACGGCCCAGGTCGCGTCGACGGGGCCGGGCAGGCGGGGGATGACGAGCGGCGCGACGGAACCCACGCGCGAAGCTTATCGCACCGGCTGCGACGGCCCGGTGCGGCGCCGACTCCGGAGTCCTCCCCAGTCGCGGCCGGCGTCAGGGCCTCTTGCCGACGCGCGCTGCGGCATCGGGTGGGCGTCGTGCCAGGCGGCGTTGATCACGGCGCGATCCCGCTGCCGGTCGGCGCGCCGCGGCCAAGCCGGCCGCGCGGGACGACGAGGAACTGACGCCTCAGAGGGCCCACCAGGAACGCCTGCCCGACCTCCGTTCCGGCGGCGACGCCGAACTCGAACCGGTCCGGATCGACGAAGGGTGCGATCCAATCGGGAACCGGCGCCCGAAGGCATAGCCGTCGAGCGGCAACGGAAAGGCGGTGCCAGGGTTGCGTCCATGGACGTAGACCGCATCGTTGCCTGGCACGGCATCGTCGATGTGCACGAAGACCTGCAGCGGCTGCGACACGCGCTCGGCATCGGCCAACAGCCGGTCGAAGGCGGAGAACAAGGCCGTCAGGTGCGCTCGTCGCGATCGGCCGCGGATCTTGCTCCGACACCATAGATCGGGATGCCAGTGCCAGACGTCGAACGGCCCGTCGCGCTCGAGGTCGACGGTCACCGCCGCGGTCGACCAGCGCTGGAGCTTGCGGTAGTAGCGCCGGTTCCCGCGTCGCTTGCGGCGCTCGCTTACGTCACGGCATCGCATGATGTCTACGGCACATCCTATGCCCGTCCACCGCCGCTCCAGCGCGCGAGCGGCCGAAGACGCGGGAGCCGAGGCCGGCCGCGACCACCAACAGGATTGCGACGGCGTAGACGACGCGGGAGCGCGGGTCCGGCATCAGCCCCGTCATCCCGACGCCCGCGCGCGCACCGCGTCGGCGAACGCCGCGATCAAGGGATGCCGGCGGCCGGCGAGCGCGGAGCGTTCGGGCTGGTAGAGCGTCGCGACGAAGAACGGGTGGCCGTCGAGCTCGACGGCGCGGACGTCGCCGTCGGGATCCCGCGCCGCGACGCGGAGCGGACCGGCCGCGAGGCGGGCCGCGTAGGCCGGGCTCAACCCGTAGCTGCAGTGATAGCCCTCGATCGTGTCGGCGCGGCCGTGGATCGCCAGCAGCCGCGAGCCGGGCTCGAAGTGGATGGCGCCGGTCTGCTCGACGAGCCCGCAGGTGAGCGGCGCGATGACTGGGTCGTTCGGCGGCCGGATCGAGCTCGGCGTGGGCCGGCGCCGCGACCTCCCACACGGCCGCGGCGTAATCCAGCAGCGCGTGCTGGAAGCCGCCGCAGGTGCCGAGGAACGGCACCTGCCGCTCGCGGGCGACGCGGATCGCCGCGAGGGCGCCGGCGGTGTTTACGTAGGGGCTGGCCGGCACGCACCAGATGCCGTCGAAGACCGCGAGCCGCGCCGGCACGTCGCCGGTCAGCATCGAGGTGGGCAGCCATTCCCAGGTCAACCGCGGAACGCCGGCGCCAGCCGCGAGCTCGAGGGCGAGCGGAATGGCACGATGCGCCGCGACGGCATCGCTGCGATCGCCGATGAGGGCGATGCGCCCGGAGGCGGCGTGCGAACCCATCGGGCCGTCAGCCTACAGCGTGAGCTCCATGTAGACGTCGGCGCTCGAGTACGGCACGTGCGCCGGCAGCGGCCCGTAGATGAAGCCGGAGCGCTCGTAGAGCCGCAGCGCCGCATCGAGCTTGCGCGACGAGAGCAGCATCACCTTGCGGGCGCCGCGGTCGCGGGCCCAGGCGAGCGCCGCCGCGGTGAGCTGCCGGCCGATGCCGCGGCCGCGGGCCTCGGGCGACACCGCGAACTTGGCGAACTCGATGGTGTCCGTGTCGTGCACGATCGTCGCGCACACGCCGATGACCACGCCCTTGTCGAGGGCGACGAAGATCTGGCCGCCGCGGGCGAGGATCGACTGGCGCGGCTGCTCGAGATGGGCGCGGTCGGCTTCCTCGAACAGGCCGTGCTCGTTCAGCCATGCCTTGTTCAGGCGGGCGAAGGCCCCCTGGTAGCTGGTCCTCGAACGGGACGATGGTCAGCGACGTGCCGATGGCCCACTCGGCGATCGTCGCGACCCGCGGATCGCGCACGTCGATGAGCGCGAACGCGTCGATCCAGCCGGACATCGGGCGGGCGCCGGTGGTGAGGCGCTCGGCCAGCGCCTCGCAGCGGGCCCAGTCCGGGTCGACGGCCAGCGTGACGTGCGGCACGTAGGGCGGCTCCGGCCAGAGGTGGGCCTTCAGCGGGCTGTCGTAGAGCCGCCGGTGCAGGGCGGCGACGGCCTCGGCGCCTTCGTCCGGCACGTAGAAGACGCGGCCGCCGGTGCTGTCCGGCTCCCGGCGCGCCATCGCCTTGCGGATGACGAACGGAATCGGCCGGCTCGAGGCGGCCACGGCGCCGCAGTGCGGCGCGACGTCCTCGGGCTTCAGGTCGACCGGGAAGACCAGCGTGACGTGCGCGGCGATGCGGCGCGCCTGCGGATCGAGCGCGGTGCGGATGGCTTCGATGGCGCGGGTGTCGGCGACATCGAGACGAGGGTAGGCGACGACGGCGATCATGCGGGACCTGCGCTCCTGGTTCGGGTCTCGAACATGAGAGCGACAGTCTACAGGGAACGCGCCCTGACGGGCGCTCCTGGCGCGTCAGCCGCCGGCGCGCGGCGGCAAGCCGACTCGGCTGACCTCCAGCCCCTTGCCGACCGGCAGCGTCAGCGACTGGACGCCCGGCACGGCGCGGACGTGGCCGACGTAGTCCCACAGCGCGTGCGACAGGATGTTGTCGGCGACGACGACGGCGCCGGGCGCGAGCCGCAGCGCGTCGAAGAAGCGGATGTAGTCGTCCTTCTCGCAGTCGATCAGCACGAACTGCAGGTCGGTGTGGCGATCGAGGACGGCGCCGGCGTCGGCCAGCACGTAGTCGACGTAGTCCGCGAGGCCGAGCTCGGTGAGGGTGTGGCGCGACTCGGTTTGCCGGGCCGGCTCGATCTCGATCGAGACGAGGCGGCCCCCGGTCTGCCGGGCCGCGGCGGCCAGCGCGATCGTCGAGATGCCGCTCGATCCGCCGATTTCGAGCAGCCGCGTGGCGCGGATGCCCGCGGCGAGCGCGCAGATGAACTCGGCGGAGTCCGGCTCGAGGTTGCGACAGCGCTGCGCCTGCGGCAGGTCGCGCGCGTCCTGGCTGATCTTGACGGTCCACAGGGCGTCGATGGCGGCGCGCTCGCGGTCGTGCAGCATGGTGTGGTCGCTCAGGCCCGGGTCTTGCGGAGAAAGATCAACGATACCGCAGGCGACAGCACCTTCGTCCGGGCATGCCGGTAGCCGTGCCGATCGTAGAGCCGCAGGTTCTCGACGCTGCGGTTGCCGGTGAACAGCTCGAAGGCCTCGATGTCGGGGAACCGCGCTTCGACCGCGACGAGCAGCGCCGAGCCGATGCCACGACGCTGCAGCCCGGGGTCGACGCTGAGGCGGCAGACCTCGCAGACGCCGTCGGTGACGACGCCGCGCACCGAGCCGGCGAGCCGGCCGTCGACGACCGCCTTCAGCACGACGTGATGCGCAATCTGGTCGCGCACCGAGTCGAGCGTCTCGACCATCGGCGGGATCGTCCAGTCGTCGTAGCGCCGTGCCTCGCGCTCGTAGGCCGATCTTCTGCAGCGCGAGGATCGCCTCGGCGTCGGTGACGTCGGCGTCGAGGATGGCGAACGGGCTCGACGTCATCGTCTACAGGTCCCGGACATAGTCGTGCACTTCGTGAAAGCCGGCGGCACGCAAGGCGTCGGCGGCCGCGACGAGCGCGTCCCTGCTGATGAGCGAAGATCGTGGAGTACTCGTCGCGGTCGCCATACAACAGGACGCCGCCCGGGATCGGCACGTACCAGAAGTCGGTCCAGTCCTGCAGCGCCGCGCTCAACAGGGCGGCGGATTCGCCCGGCTCCGCCTCGATGACGGTCTCGGCGTCGAGCCACGCCTTCGCCGTCGGCGTGGCCCAACGCGATCTGCAGATGCTTCGGCGGGAAGACCGCCGCGTCGACGACGAGCCGCGCCCCGGCCGTGCCGATGCCCGCACCGAGCAGCGCGGCCGCGAACTGCGTGGCGCGGGCCGGCGGCACGGCGAACGTCATCTGGTGCTCGCCGGCCCGCACGCGCATGTGCCCCAGGGCGCCGGGCATCGCGCCGCGCGAGATCACGGCGCTCCCGGCGTCGAGGTGCGTACGAACGCCGTCACGCCGTCGCCTTGGCCCGGGCGAGGTGGTGCAGCAGATCGATGCGCGACAGGATGCCGACCGGCGCCGCGCTCGTCGTCGACGACGACCGCGGCCGGGCTCTTGCTGAGCAGCTCCTCGAGCGCCGACAGCGGCGTCGACAGGCGCACGCTGGCGACGTGGCGCGTCATGCACTTCGACACCAGCGCATCCGGCGTGCCCTCGCCCGAGCCGAGGAAGTTCATCAGGTCGGCTTCGGTGACCATGCCGACCAGCACGCCGCCGGACGTCACCGGGAGCTGCGAGATGCTGAGGTCGCGCATCCGCTCGACCACCTCGCGCAGCGTGTCGGTGTCCTCGGCGACGACGATCGAGCCCTTGCGCGCGACGATGTCCTCGACCCGGCCCTCGATCGCCCGCGTCTGGAAGAAGCCGTTGTCGCGCATCCACTTGTCGTCGACGAACTTGGTCATGTAGTTGCGGATGCCGTCCGGCAGCACGACGACGCAGTTCTGGCCCTTCGTCAGGCGCGCCGCGGCCTGCAGCGCGGCGTACATCGCGGTGCCGCTCGAGCCGCCGACGAGCAGCCCTTCCTCGCGGATCAGGCGCCGCGCCAGCAGGAACGACGGCTGATCGGTGGTCTTCACCCACTCGTCGACCAGCGAGCGATCGAGCACGTCGGGGATGAAGTCGTAGCCGATGCCCTCGACCTTGTAGGTGCTCGACGTCGGTGCCGCCGCCGAGGATCGAGCCGACCGGGTCGGCGCCGACGACGATGCAGTGCGGGTTGTGCGCCTTGAGGCGCCGCGCGACGCCGGTGATCGAGCCGCCGGTGCCGGCGCCCATCACGACCATGTCGACCTGGCCGTCGAGGTCGTCGAGGATCTCCTGGCCGGTGGTCCGTTCGTGGATCGCCGGGTTCTCGGGGTTGCCGTACTGGTCGAGGATGTGGGCGTTGGGCAGCTCGGACTGCAGCCGGCGCGCGACGCTGATGTGGCTCTCCGGCGAGTCGAAGGCGGCTTCCGTCGGCGTGCGGATGATCTCGGCGCCGAGCGCCTCGAGCGCGACCTGCTTCTCGCGGCTCATCTTCTCGGGCATCGTGATGATGACCCGGTAGCCGCGGACGGCCCCGGCCAGCGCGATGCCGATGCCGGTGTTGCCGCTGGTCGGCTCGATCAGCGTGTCGCCGGGCCGGATGCGGCCGCTCTTCTCGGCGTCGGCGACCATCGCCCAGCCGATGCGGTCCTTGAGCGAGCCGCCCGGGTTCAGGATACTCGCACTTCGCCCACAGGGTGCAGGGCAGGTGCGCGCCGACGCGGTGGAGCCGGACCAGCGGGGTCCGGCCGATGACGTCCAGGATCGAGTCGAAGCGCATGCTGCCATTGTCCGGGACGGGGGCGTGATGGGCAAGTCAGCGCCGCGGACCGGCTGGCCGTAGAGGCTGAACAGAGGAGAACAGCCATGCCATGTCGAACGACCGTCGGTCTCTCCGGGCTCGGGTTCGGGTTCGTGGCGGCGCTGGCCCTGGCGGCGCCGGCGTCGGGGCGCAGGGGCCCGCCGACGCGCCTTCGCTGCTGCCGCCGGGTGAGACGGGCGCGCCGCTGCACGTCGAAGGCCGGATCCTCGGCTCGAGCGGCCAGGGCGGCGCCGCCCTGTACGTCTACCAGACCGATGCCCGCGGCTACTACTCGGGCGAGGTGAACGACGACAACCGCAAGCCGCGGCTGAAGGCGCGGTTCACGACCCGGCCGGACGGCGCCTTCGCCTTCCGGACGATCATGCCGGGGCCGTATCCGCGCTCCGGGCCGCCGGCGCACATCCACCTCGAAGTGACGCCGCCCGGCAAGCCGATGGAGCAGTTCGAGCTGGTGTTCGAGGGCGATTCGCGGCTGACCGACGGCATCCGGGCCGACGCCAAGGCCGGCAAGTTCTATCACGCTCTGCACGCCGGTGGCCGGCGCCGGCGGGACGAAGACCTGCTCCGGCGTCACCTTCCGCGTCGACTGAACTGCCGAGCACGACTCCGGAGTCGTCTACGTGCCGAAGGTGATCCGGAAGGCGGTGGTGCCGCGGTCGGTGCGCTCGAGCGCGTAGCCGAAGCCGTGGCCGGCGAGGATCTCGCCGACCAGCGTCAGGCCGATGCCCTGGCCGCCCGGCTTGGTGCTGAAGAACGGCGTGAACAGGTTGGCCTGGACATCGGGCGCCAGGCCGGCGCCGCTGTCCTCGATCGTCAGCACCGGGGGATCGGTCTTCGACGTGGCCCGGACGACGATCGTGCCGGGCGCCGTCGACCGCTTCGACGGCGTTCTTCACGATGTTCAGGATCGCCTGCTCGAGCTGGGCCGGATCGGCGCTCACCCGGATCGCCTGGGCGTCCAGCTCCCAGCGCCACGCGATGGCTTGCGGCCTCCGGCCGCGCGCTGAGCAGCGCGACGACCCGCTCGAGGATGGCCACGAGCTCGCACGGCTGCCGGGCCGGTGGCGGCAGGCGGAAGACGTCGGCGAAGCCCTTCATGAAGTCGTTCAGCTGCGACGTCCGGGCGATGACGACGCCCAGCGCGGACTCGAAGTCGCGGCGGCTCTCGTCGCCCAGCTCGCGGGCGTAGGTCAGCGACGATTGCAGCAGCGAGGTCGACGAGGCGACGGTGTTGTTGACCTCGTGCGACATCACGCGGATCAGCTTTTCGTAGGCCGCCCGCTCGGCCTGGCGCAGCTCGCCGGTCAGCTCCTCGAGCACGAAGAACGCCCGCGGGAAGCCGCGATCGATGAAGCCGCCGCGCTGGACGCGGACCCGCGCCGCGCCATCGAGGCCGACGACGCGCGACTCGACGGACGCCAGGCCGCCCAGTGCCGCGGCCAGCGGCGTCTCCAGGGCGGTGAGCGTCCGCCCCGTCGCGGTGGCGGGCACGCCGAGCAGGCGGGCGGCGGCCGGGTTGAGGCTGGTGATCTCGCCGTCGAAGCCGAGCACCACGATGCCCGACGGCGACACCGCCAGCACCTGGGCCAGGAACTGGTGCTGCTCGGCGAGGCGCACGCGCTCGTCCCGCAGCGTGTCGACCATGCGGTTGTAGAGCGCGATCAGCTCGTCGACGTCGGGCTCGCCGACCGGCAGGAAGCGCGAGGTGAACGCCTGGTCGTGGACGAGGCGCCGGGCGTCGGCGGCGATGGCGCGATAGCCGAGGGCGCGCCGCACCAGCGCGATGCCGACGGCCAGCGAGACGACGAGCCCGCCTTCGACCGCGATCAGCCAGTAGGGGCCGGAGGTCCACACCAGCCAGCCGCCGAGGCCGGCCATGGCGAGGTGCACCAGCGCGAAGTAGGTGACCAGCCGGGCGCGGACGCTCACACGGCGATCTCGTACTTCTCGAAGCGGCGGTAGAGAGCGGGCCGGCTCAGGCCGAGCGACTCGGCCACCTTGCTGATGTTGCCGCCGTGGTGCCGCAGCGACTTGAGGATCATGGCCCGCTCGATCTCGTCGATGGTCATGGCGCCGACGTCGGGCAGCGAATCGCCGGCCGGCTCGCGGCCGGGCGCCGCCGCCAGCTCGGTGAAGCTCTCGACGTCGAGCCGGTCGCGCGTCTCGACCAGCACCGCGCGCTCGACCGCCTGCTGCAGCTGCCGCACGTTGCCCGGCCACGGCTGCGCCTGCAGCCAGCGCGCCGCCGCCGCCGTCAGCACGATCGACTGCCGCTGGTAGGCCGCCGACGCCGCCTGCGAGGAAGCGCGAGGCGAGGAGCGGGATGTCGTCGGACCGCTCGCGCAGCGGCGGCAGGTGAATCGTGATCAGGTTGATGCGGTAGAGCAGATCCTCGCGGAACTCGCCGCGCGCGACCATGTCGGGCAGGGCGCGGTTCGTCGCCGATACGACCCGCACGTCGACCTCGCGGCGCTGGCTCGAGCCGAGCACCTCGAAGGTGCGATCCTGCAGCACGCGCAGCATCTTCACCTGGGAGGCCGGATCGAGATCGCCGATCTCGTCGAGGAAGATGGTGCCGCCGTGCGCCACCTCGAAGCGGCCCTTGCGATCGGCGCGGGCGTCGGTGAAGGCGCCGCGGACGTGGCCGAACATCTCGCTCTCGAACAGCGAGGACGAGATGCCGCCCAGGTTGACCTTGACGAAGGCGCGATTGGCGCGCGGGCTGTTGCGGTGCAGCGCTTCGGCGATCAGCTCCTTGCCGGTGCCGCTCTCGCCGGTGATCAGCACCGACGCCTGGGTGGCGGCGACGCGGCCGATCAGCTGCAGGACGCGCAGCATCTTGGGGTCGCGGCCGACCAGCAGGCCGAAGTCGAAGCGCGCGTCGAGCTCGTCGCGGGTCGCGGCGTGGTCGGTGGCGCCGTCCCGCGACGCCGCCAGCCCCAGCGTCGTCTTGACCGTCTCCAGCATCTGCTGGTTGGTCCACGGCTTGGTGACGAAGTCGGCGGCGCCGGCCTTCATGCCGTCGACGGCCAGGTTGATGGATCCCCAGGCCGTGATCAGCACGACCGGCAGCGCCGGCGTCAGCCCCTTGATCCGCTGCAGCAGCGCCAGGCCCTCCTCGCCCGAGGTCCGGCGCGAGAAGTTCATGTCCTGGATCACCAGCTGACACGGCTGGCGGCGCAGCACCTCGATCGCCTCGTCCGGCGACGCGGCGGCGGTCGAGGCGAAGCCGGCCTGCTTCAGCAGCAGGGCCAGCGATGCCGTCACGGCCTGGTCGTCGTCGATGATGAGGATCATGAGCGGCTTCTGGCGGCGGCGCTACTCGTAGCGCAGCGCCTCGGCCGGCGGGATCCGCGTCGCCAGACGGCTCGGATACCAGCCACAGGCCAGGGTCAGACAATAGATGGCGCCTGCCGAGAGCGCAACCGCGCCGGCGAACACGACCGGCGAGAAGCCCAGCTCGCGCGGCAGCGGCAGGAAGGGGAGCTGCGCCAGCAGCAGGGTGCCGGCGAGCAGCGCGAAGGTGGTCATGACCGCCATCTCGGCGAGCACCTGCCGCCGCACCGCGGCGCCGGCCGCGCCGGCCGCGCGCCGCAGGCCGAACTCGCGCAGCCGCTGCGTCACGCTCTGCCAGACGACCCCGGTGAGCCCCAGCGCCACCATCAGCAGCAGGAATCCCGAGACGACCGCCAGCAGGCTGAGGGGCCCGATGTAGTCGCTCAGCTTCTTCTCGCGCAAGTGATCGACCGTCGTCACCTCGAACGACCAGTCCGGCGCCTCACGCTGCAGCCGCCGCACCAGCACCGGCTCGAACGACGCCTCCGTGCCCGGGCGAACCCGGATCAGCAGGCGATCGGGCACGCCGCCGACGTCGCCGTCGATCGCGCAGGCGGTCGAACAGCACCGGCCACGGCACGGCGTACTCGCCGTGCTGCCGGAAGTCCTGGAAGACGCCGACGACGCGCTTCGGCAGCCGCGGCGGCTCGGTCGGGTCCGGCGTGTCGTTCGGATCGGGCTTCTCCGGCAGGATCTTGCCGACCGCGCTCGACGCGTCGCCGAACATCTCGGCGGCCAGCCTGGCGTTGAGGAGCACGGGATCGGCGGCGGCCCCGTCGTCCTCCCGCGTGAAGCCGCGGCCGGCCACCATCGGCATCGACAGCACGCGCAGGAAGTCGTCGGTCACGCCGTTGTAGCGGAACTCGAAGTGCCGCCCGTCGGTGAAGTTCATGTCGCTGCCCCAGGTCGAGTTGGCGTAGGGCGCCGGTGAACGATGCCGGCGGCGATCTCGACCTGCGGCAGCTCGCGGCCGGCCGCGATCAGGCGCCGGATGGTGTCGCGCTCCCGCGCTCGCGCGGCGGCCTTCGCCTGCTGTCGCGGCGGTGTCGCCGTCGCGGCCGCCCGGCACGCCGCGCGGGCGGCCGACGTCGACGTTCCAGACGCGGTCGATGCTGAAGCCCAGCGGCTTGCCGGCGTTGACCCCGAAGTGGAGCGCCAGGAAGACGACGAAGAACAGGACCAGGAACGAGCAGAGGATCTCGACCGTCAGCAGCAGGTTCTGCCGCTTGCGGTTCCAGATCAGGCGAATCAGGTGGCGGGTCATCGGGACGGTCCTCCCTTGAGCGCGTCGACCGGGTGGAGCCGGGCCATGCGCCAGGCCGGGTAGACACCGGAGATCAGGCCGAAGGCGACGGCGATCGCCACCGCGTAGCCGAAGACGCGCAGGTTGATGGCGAAGGCCGAGTGGGCGATGAAGCCGCTCTGGTTGATCGCGCGCAGCACCAGCGCCGACAGCGCCAGGCCGATGGCGCCGCCGGCCAGCGTCAGGATCACGTTCTCGACGACGAACTGCGCCGACCAGCGTCCGCGTCGGTGCGCCGAACGCCTTGCGGACGCCGATCTCGGACGCCCGCTCGAGGATGCGGCTGATGTTGACGTTGATCAGGTTCACCGTCGGCAGCGTCACGAACAGCAGCGCCGAGCAGGGCGATCAGCAGCGTCAGCTTGGTGCCCTGCCGCTCCGGGCTCTTGCGGTCGGCCCACGGACCTTCCCGGGCGAGCGAGTCGTAGGGCGTCTCGAACGGGGCGACGATGGTGGTGTAGCCCTTGTCCGGCAGCTCCGCCTTGGCGATGCGCGAGTTGAACTCCTCGCGGATGATCGGCAGGTCGCTCGGTGCTGCGGGCCAGGGCGACGGCGTGGAAGCCGCCCATCATCTGCTGCTTGTAGGCGTCGCTCTTGGCCGTCGTCGTCGGCGCGAAGATGTCGGCGTAGGGGACCACCCGCATGTCCGAGACGTTCTCGACGACGCCGACGACGCGGAACGTCTGCCCGTCGGCCTCGAAGCTCCTGCCGAGCGCCGTCGGCCCCGCCGAACAGCCGCTGCCGGCTCTCGCGGCTGATGACCGCGACGAAGCGGGCCTCGTCGACGTCGGCCTTGCCGTAGGGGCCGCCTTCGATGAACGTGAAGTCGAAGACCCGCCAGAAGGCCGCGTCCGTGCGCTTCAGGTTGGACGAGATGCGCTGATCGCCGAGGTAGGTCGTGACGGTCTGGAACGAGGTGAAGAGCGTCAGCTCCTCGACGCCGGGCAGGTTCTTCGCGTAGCGGTCGAACAGGAGGTAGCCGGCGTCGCTGTTCCAGGTGCTGTTCGGGCCGAACATCGTCGCGCTGTGCACGCCGATCATCCGCGCCTGGCGCGACTCCGGCGGCATCGGCGCCAGCATGTGATCGGCCATCGCCGAGATCACCATCAGCACCAGCAGCGTGAAGCTGATGCCGAACAGGCTGATCGCGGTGTAGAACGGCCGCCGCTTGAGCACGGCGATCGTCATCGTCAGGTAGTGCCTCAGCATACCTGCCGTCCGTCGAAGAGGCGCACCGTGCGGGCCGTCTGCTGCGCCTTCTGGGCGTCGTGCGTCACCATCACGATGGTCGTCCGATCGTGCTGGTTGAGATCCTTGAGCAGCGCCATCACCTCGTCGCCCATGTGCGAGTCGAGGTTGCCGGTCGGTTCGTCGGCCAGCAGGATCGCCGGCCGGCCGACGACGGCGCGGGCGATGGCGACGCGCTGCTGCTGCCCGCCCGAGAGCTGCGACGGGAAGTGGTGCAGCCGGGCCGAGAGGCCGACGCGATCGAGGGCGGCTTCGGCCAGCCGGCGCCGCTCGGCGTTCGACATCTTGCGGTAGAGCAGCGGGATCTGCACGTTGTCGACGACGCTGAGATCCGAGACGAGGTGGAAGGTCTGGAAGATGAAGCCGATCTCGCGGTTGCGGATGTGCGCGAGGGCGGCGTCGCCGGCGCCGTTGATGTGGGTGCCGTTGATCTCGACCCGGCCCTTGGAGGGCACGTCGAGCAGGCCCATCAGGTGGAGCAGCGTGCTCTTGCCGCAGCCGGAGGGCCCCATGATCGAGATGAACTCGCCCTTCTCGACGTCGATGGTGACGTCGGCGAGCGCGACCGTCTCGATGCGATCGGTGCGATAGACCTTCTCGATGCCGTGAAGTCGAATCATGTCTGTCTCGTGAAGTTGGGCCCCGGTCGAACCGGGGGCCTCGTTACTTGAGGGTGATCTGCTCGAGGTGCAGGTAGTCGCGCATGTCGGAAATGATCAGCTCGTCGCCCTCGGCTGCGCCGGAGACGACCTCGACCTGATCGACGCCGGACAGGCCGAGGACGAGCGGCACGCGGACCGCGTGGTCGCCGCGCAGGACGAAGGCGCGGCGGGAGCTGTCGTCGACGAACGGACCGCGGGCGACGCGCAGCGTGCGGGGCTTGCGGTCGGTCACGACGTGGACGTCGACGCGGAGGCTGGGGCGCAGGCCGGCCCGGGCCGGGTCGGCGAGCGCCACGGTGAAGCGGATGACGCCGTTCTCGACGGTCGGGAAGACGTTGGCGACGGTGCCGGCCATCGGCTGCTCGTTGACCAGGACGACGGCCGGCATGCCGGCCTGGATCCGGCCGGCGTGGACGTCCGAGACGGTGGCGTCGACGCGGTAGGACGACAGGTCGGCCAGGCGGGCGATGACGTCGCCGCGGCGGACCAGCCCGCCTTCCTGCGTCAGCGCCCACGTCACCACGCCGGCGCGATCCGACTTGGTCGTCGACAGCTCGACGAGCCGCTGCGCCTGGCCCGTTTCCTTGTCCAGCGAGCCGCGCTCGAGCGTCAAGCGTGTCGAGCGCGACCTTGGTCGAGGCTTCGGTGCTGGCCCGTGAGGCGCGGAGCTGCTGCAGTTCGACGCGGGCCTGGGTCAGGGCCAGCTCGGACCGCCGGAAGGCGTCGCGGGACAGCAGGCCCTCCCCGACGAGCGTCTTGTCGCCGGCCAGCCGCGCCTCGGCGGACTCGACCTCCAGCTGCTTGACGGCGATCTTGCCGTCGACGTCGGCGAGCGAGGTCTCGAGCGCCAGGCGGCGCTGCGCCTGCTCGTTCTCCTTCACCTGCAGGTTGCTCCGGAGCTTGTCCAGGGCCAGGACCGACTCGCTGGTGTCGAGCTCGACGACGGCGTCGCCGCGCTCGACGCGCGCCCCGGGGCGCTTCAGGATGCGCAGCACGCGGGCGTCGACCGGGCTGGAGAGCACGCGCTCGATCTCCGGGACGATCGTGCCGGCGGCCATGATCATGGCGTCGACCGGGCCGGTCGTGACGCGGGCGGTGCGGATGCGGGTCCGGGCGACGCCGGGGCGCAGCAGGTCGGGCAGCCACGCGACGAGCACGGCGACGGCCAGCACCGGCACGGCGGTGACCATGACGCGCACGCCGACGCGGCGGCGGCGTTCGGACGGGGCGATCTCTCGATCCACGCCGTTCCCTTAGTCAAGCCGCGTGCCCGGTGGCGCGGCTCCGCATCAACGACTTACGGGAGGTCGAGGCGGTCCGGCGTCCAGCTCCGTACGAACGGTCGTCCGGAACCGGACGACGCCGCGGCGACCGCGCGGTGCCGGCGGCGGGGCGACGCGATGGAGCTGCCGACACCATCGTCGGCGCGTCGTCTCCATCCCGGCGGCGGCGTGCACGGAAAGTCAGCCATTCTCATCCGTGTTCGCGTGGCGTCACTCTTGCGTTCTTCAAGACATGGGAGCGGACGGCACGCGAGCCGGTTCATCCTCCGGTCGGCACTGCGGCGGACGACGGCTTCATGTCGTTCACGTCGTGGCCGATACGTAGACACAAAGCGCGACAGGACATCGGGGCACGCAGCCGGCCCATGAGGACCGGTTCGGCCGGAGGAGTCTTCAGTCATGGCAATCCGGGGCATTCGACGCAAGGGGGCCATCGGGTCGATCGCTGGCCTCGCCATGGTAGCGATGGCGCTGCCGATCGAGGCGAGCGACGGGCCGTCGGGCCCCGATTCGACGGGGCGATCGACGTTCAAGAGCGGCATCGACGTCGTCGCGCTCAGCGTCACGGTCCTGGATCCGCAAGCGCGCCTGCTCGCCGGACTGCGTCGCGACAACTTCAGCGTCTTCGAGGATGGCATCCGCCAGGACATCGCCTACTTCGAGACCAGCGACGTGCCGCTCGACCTGGCGCTGCTGATCGACACCAGCGTCAGCATGGAGCCCAGGCTCGGCTTCGTGCAGAAGGCGGCGACCGGGTTCGTCGACGCCCTGCGGCAGGGCGATCGGGCCGCCGTCTTCGCCTTCAGCAGCCACGTGCGGCCGATGCAGGCCTTCACCGCCGACCGCGCGCTCGTGCGGCAGGCGATCGAGGCGACCACGGCCGCCGGCGGCACCGCGCTCTACAACGCCGTCTACGTCGCCCTGCGCGCCTTCGAGAAGGTGGCGGAAGACGGCCGGGTCCGCCGCCGCGCCATCGTCGTGCTCACCGACGGCCAGGACACGGCCAGCCTGATGTCCTTCGACGACCTGCTGGCCGAGGCCAAGAGCTCCGGCGTGACCATCTACACCATCGGCTTGCACGCCGACGCTCCCGGCATCTACACGGCGCAGCAGGCGCGCGGCTACTTCTCGACGGCCGACTTCGCCATGCGGCAGCTGGCCCGCGAGACCGGCGCCAAGGCGTTCTTCCCGACCGGGCTGCCGTCTCTGGCGGACGCCTATGCCGAGATCGGCCGCGAGCTGGCGACCCAGTACGCGATCGGCTACGTCTCCCGCAACCCGATGCGCAACGGGGCCTTCCGGCGGGTCACCGTCCGCATCAGCGACAGCCCCGGTGCGCAGCCGCGGACGCGGACCGGCTATCTCGCGGCGGCCCGGTAGCGACCACTCGCCGGTCCGGATCGACCGTTCGTAGGGTTCCGGCGGCCTCGACCGGCCGCCGGATGCTCTACTCCCGGGATGGGTTCCCGGTTCGCCCCCTCGCTGCTGTTCTCCCTCGTCTTCGTCGTGGCGCCGGGCGCTCGGCCCTGACGCCATGGCCCAGGTAGCGGCGCCGCCGGCGTCCACGCCCGCAGCCTGCTGGCGCCACGGCCGCGGCCATCACCGGCGTCGTCAGCGAGCGCCACTCGCGCCGCCCGGATCCCGGGGGCGACCGTCACGCTGGAAGAAACAGGCCAGACCGTCGTCAGCGGCGCCGACGGCGCCTATCGGTTCGACGACGTCGTGCCCGGCACCTACCACCTCAGGGCCACGCTGGAGTCGTTCACGCCCGCGCGCGTCGAGACGCGGGTCGGGGCCGGCGCCGGCGTGACCGTGGACCTGTCGCTGGAGCCGGACCTCCACTACTCCGAAGTGGTGTCGGTCGGGGTGCGGCCGCGGGATCCGTTCGAGGCCTACCAGCCGACGTCGGTGCTCTCGGGCCAGGAGCTGGCGGTGAAGAGCGAGGCGTCGCTCGGCGAGCTGCTGAAGACCGAGCCCGGCGTCAGTCAGCGCTCGCTCGGGCCGGCGCCATCGCGGCCGGTCATCCGCGGCCTCGACGGCGACCGCGTGCTGATCCTCGAGAACGGCCAGCGCACCGACGATCTCTCCAGCCAGTCGGCCGACCACGGCGTCACCATCAACCCGCTCGCCGCCACCCGGGTCGAGGTCGTCCGCGGGCCGGCCACGCTGCTCTACGGCGCCAACGCCATCGGCGGCCTGGTCAACGTCGTCAGCGAGATCATCCCGACCACGAAGACGGTCAAGGCCAGCGGCGCCGCGCAGATCGAGCTGGGTTCGGCGGCCGCGGAGACCGGAGCGTCGGCCGACTACGCGTCCGGCAACGGCCGCTGGGCGTTCAACCTCGGCGGCAGCGCGCGGCGATCCGGCGACGTGTCGACGCCGCTGGGCGATGTCGACAACACCCAGGCGCGCAGCGCGATCGGCCACGTCGGCGGATCGTGGACCGGCGACCGCGGTTTCCTCGGCGCCAGCTACCAGTACGACGACAGCGAGTACGGCGTCCCGGTCGTCGAAGGCGGCACCATCAGCCTGACGCCCCGGCGGCACTCGGTCGGTGCGCGCGGCCAGAGCCGCGGCCTCGGCGGGCTCTTCAGCGCCGTCAAGGGATCGGTCAACGTCCGCCGCTACGACCACGAGGAGCTGGAAGGCACCGAGGTCGGCACCGTCTTTTCGAACGACACGTGGACGGCGAGCTGATGGCGACGACCCGGCCGATCGCCGGACGGCTCGAGGGCACCTACGGCGTCAGCGGCGGATCGCGGCGCTTCGAGGCGATCGGCGAGGAAGCGCTGGCGCCGCGCGTCGATCAGGCCACCGCCTCCGCGTTCACCTACCAGGAAGCCGTCTGGCCGCACCTCACGCTGCAGTTCGGCGGCCGTGTCGAGCACCAGTCGTTCACGCCGCGGCGGCGGGCTGCGGTCGCGCGACTTCACCAACGTCAGCGGATCGCTCGGGGCGCTGCTCCGTCCGTCGGACGCGACCACGGTCGCCGTCAGCGTGGCTCGCGCCGTCCGCAACCCGGCCCTGGAGGAGCTCTATTTCAACGGCGCGCACGCCGGCAACTTCGCCTTCGAGGTCGGCAACGACGTCCTCGACGCGGAGCGCGCGCTCGGGCTCGACGTGGCGTTCCGCTGGCGGCTGCCGCACGTCAGCGGCGAGGTCGCCTACTTCCGCAACGCCGTCGCCGACTTCGTCTTCCGCCAGCCGACCGGCGAGACGATCGAAGACTTCCCGGTCATCGCCTTCACCGCGGCCGACGTGCTGCTGCAGGGCGTCGAGGCACACGGCGACATCGAGCTGGGCCCGCGCGTGGTGCTCGAGCTGGGCGCCGACTACGTCCGCGGCGAGCTGCGCGACAGCGGCGATCCGCTGCCGCGGATGCCGCCCTTCCGCGCCACCATCGGGGCCCGCTATCGTGTGAACGCCCTCCAGCTCGGCGCGCAGGTGGTCGCCACGGCCGACCAGAACCGCGTCTTCGACGAGGAGACGCCGACGGCCGGCGCCGGCGTCGTCAAGCTGTTCGGCGTCTGGTCGAAGCAGAGCAAGGCGGGCCTGCACACGATCACGCTGCGCCTCGACAACGCCACCAACGCGACCTACCGGAACCACCTGTCCTACATCAAGGACCTGGTGCCGGAGGCCGGCCGCGGCGTCAGGCTGGTCTACGGCCTCAGGTTCTGACGGCTCAGATCGAGCTGGCGCGCGCCGACGCGATCGTCCAGCGCTCCCGGCGGCGAGAGAGCTCGAAGGTCCACGCGCGCGCGACGCTGCCGGAGCCGGCGTTGCCGATCCGCGGCACGTAGATGGCTTCGCCGGTGCAGGCGGCCCAGGCGCGGGCGCCGTCCACGGTGACGTCGCAGTGGTCGAAGCGCAGCTCCTGCGACTTCAGGCTCTCGAAGGCCCTGGCCAGCGCGTCCACGTCCACCGACGGGAAAAACGTCGCGCGCCGCGCCGGCGTCGAGCTGCGAGTAGGCGGCTCCGAGCTTCGCCAGCGTCGTCCGGATCTTCTCTTCGTCCCGCGGCGCGGCCGGGTCTGGGCGTGGCTCGGCGACCGGCGTCGGGGCGACGCGGACGCGGTCCGGCATCCTGGTCCGGCGGGGCGTGGCCACGCGCGTGGTGGCGTGCGTGGCAGCCGCCGCCGGCACGACGACGGGCTGAGCGTCCAACGTAGGCGCGAGCCCGGGAGGCGGCATCAGGGCCAGCGACGCGCCAATGCACACTCCGACCACCGAGCGCAGCGCTGCGGCCCGCCGCCGGCGACCCCTCGACCGGGCCCCTGACGGGATACGCGGCTGCGGCTTCGGGGGCGGGGCGGCCTTGGGCGCCGCCGGCGTATCCGCGAACGCATCCAAGGCCGCATCGATGTCGATGTCGGGGAAGTCCAGGAAGGGCTCGTCGGCGGGCACGGTCGGCCGGGGCCTGGGGGCGTGACCGGCCTCGGCTGCGAGCAGGACCATGCTGCAGGCGGCCGGATCGTCGGCCGGCGGTGGCCAGGCGAAGTCGCCGCCGGCGGCGTCATCTGGCTCTCGCAGCCGGGTCTTTGTCGAGAGTACGCCGCCGACTCGCGGCCGCCGCAGCGTCATGGCCGCCTCCGGCAGCGGTCGATTCGAGCGATGTCGCGGAACTGCACGCCGGGTGAGATTGCCAGAACCATGCCGGCCCGGCCGTCCCGCCGACGGGAGCCGTCACCCGGCCGGCGGTGCCTGGTCGCAGTTGATCGCCCAGGCGATGCCGAACCGATCGACGAGCGTGCCGAACGCGATCGCCCAGAACGTCTGCTGCAGCGGCATCGTCACCCGGCCGCCGTCGGCGAGCGCGTCGAACACCGCGCGCGCCGTCTCCGCGTCGGCCGGATTCGTGGTCAGCGAAAAACCACGCGACGCCTCGTAGGTACCCGGGACCGAGTCGTTGCCGAAGAGCCGACCGCCGCCGGCCAGCGTCAGCGTGGCGTGGGCGATCTTGTCCCGCCACCCGTCCGGCACCTGCGCCGCCATCGGCGAATCGCCGTAGCGCAGTGCGAACGTGCGCGTCGCGCCGAGGATGCGCGCGTAGGCCGCGAACGCCGCCTCGCAGTCACCATCGAACGTCAGGTTCGTGCACACCTGCATCGCGTCCTCCGAAGGGGCGGGCTCCGCCGGCCGGCTCAGTTGTAGCCGGCGACGCGGCGGCGGAGCGTCTTCACGTGCTCCCAGATCTGCTCGTATTCCTTGCGATCGTCGCTGTCGTCGTCGGCGGTGTCGTGCGGGGCCGGCGTCGGCGTCGGGAACGGCGGCGACAGCAGCCGCAGGTAGCGCTCGAGGTCGCGCAGCGCCTCGGGAAAGCGCTTCAGCTGATAGGCGAGCAGGCCGCGGTCGCGCAGTTCGACGGTGACGGTCTCGTCGAGCGCGACCAGCAGGTGGGTGACGTCGAGCGCCTGCGGGAACGAACGGCTGCGGACGTAGAGCCGCTTCAGGTTGGTGGCCATCCGCACCAGCGTCTGGCGCGTGTCGGCGGTGGCCAGGGCCTCGGCCGTGAGCACCACCTCGCCGCCGGCATGGCGCTCGAGCAGGCGCTGGCAGTCGACGTCGCGCAGGATCGCGCCGCGGTGGAAGACGTCGATGAGCAGGTCGGGCACGTGCGGTCCGGTGCTGGGCGCGCGGACCAGGAAGTGGCCGGGGAAGTTCACCCCTTCGAGCCGCAGCCCGGCCCGGCGGCCGACGTCGAGATAAATCGCCGCCAGCGAAATCGGGATGCCGGTGCGCCGCGCCAGGACGTCGTTGACGAAGCTGTTGCGCGGGTCGTCGTAGCGCGCCTCGTTGCCGTAGAAGCCGAGGTCCTCGAACAGGTAGTCGTTCAGCGCCGCGATGCGATCCTCGAGGCCCTGGACCAGCGCCAGCCGACGGGCGGCCTCGTGGCCCATCGCGGCCAGCGTGTCGAGCACCGGCGCCGCCTCGATGTCGCCGTGCTCGACCGACGCCACGACCAGCGCGCCGCGGACCAGCGCGTCGTCGTCGCCGCTGCGCGGCACAGGCCGCGAGCGCGCGCGCCCGGGCCTCGATGTCGGTCATGGCCGCGCGACCAGCGCGTCGAGCGACTCGACGGTCACCGCGTCGAGCGACGGCACGACGAGATCGGCGATGCCGAGGTCCTCGGCGCGATACGACGTGGTCACCGCCACCGTGCGCAGCCCGGCGTCGCGGGCCGACTGCAGGCCCCACACCGAGTCCTCGATGGCGACGACGTGGTGCGCCGGCGTGTCCAGCGGCAGCACGCCCTGCTCGCGCAGGATGTCCAGCGCCGCGCCGGTACGGATCGGGATGCGGCTTGCTGCGCGGCGTGTGCTCGGCGGCGACCACGGTGCGGAAGCGCTCGCGCAGGCTGCGTGCCGCGCAGCACCGCTTCGATGTCGTCGAGCGCCGCGCCGGAGGCGATGGCCAGCGGCACCTGGGCGCCCGAGCCGCTCGATGCAGGCGGCGGCGCCGTCGTAGATCACCGGCTGGCCGGCCAGCACCTCGGGGAAGCAGCGCGACCTTGGTCGCGACGAGGCTGGCGATCGCGGCCGTCGTCGAAGCGCTGGCCGTGATCGGCCAGCACGGCGCGGAAGGCGCCGGCGTCGTCGTAGCCGAGGTACTTGGCGTAGTAGTCGCTCTTGCTGAGCGCCACGCCCTGGCGCGCGAGCACGCGCCGGAACCCTTCGAAGTGCAGCGGCTCGCTGTCGGCGATCACGCCATCGAAGTCGAACACGACCGCGGAGAGGAGCATGGGGAACCCGTGGGGAAGCCGGACCGGAGGCCGCGCTATTTCTTCAGCCGCTCGCCCGACCGGATCGGCGAGGCCAGCCGGTTCTCGCGCGGCGGATAGGGGCAATCATACTGCGGGTTGTAGACGCAGTAGGGGTGGTAGGCGCGGTTGAAGTCGAGGTCGTAGAGGCCGGTCGCGGTGCGATCGAGATCGAGGTAGCGGCCGCCGAAGTAGGTCTCGGTGCCGTTGGTCGTATCGGCGAACGGCACGAACAGCCGCTGCATCGCCTGGTCGTTCTCCTCGACGAAGGCGGTCAGCGTCAGCGGCTGGCCCTTGACCGAGAACCGGAGCTGGCCGGCCCGGCGCATCTCGCCGCCGCTGGCCGGTCGAGGTCGGCATCTCGAGCGCCGACTTCGCCCGGGGCCGGGGCGAGCTTGGCCGGCACGTGATAGCCCGGGTCGATCGGGAAAGTAGGCGAGCGGCAGCATCGACGCCCGCTCGGCGGCGGGCACCGGCGAATCGGACGAGCCGGAGCCGAAGGCCGCGTCCTTCGCCGCGCGCTGCTCCTGGATCTGCTGGCCGTACGGCACCGGCGGCGGGGCTCCGCACCCTGCCGCCAGCAGCGTCACCAGCACGACCAGCGACCGCCTCGTCACCCGCATCGCCGTCAAGCGTATCGCAGCGCCCCTGTCCTGGCACCGCGACCGTTAGCGCAGGCCGAAGCCGGCGCCGCCCGACGCCAGGACGTGGGCGGCGATCGTCCGTCGCAAGGCCACCGTGTCGACCGGCGCGCCCTTGAGCGAGACGGCGGAGGGCGGACAGCGTGACGCGTCGCGTGTCGCCGTCGGTCAGGGCGGCGACCGCCTCGCGCGCCCCCATCTCGACGCGCAGGGCGGCGTCGGCGACGGCCGTGCAGGCGATCGCCTCGTGCACGTCGCCGTGGCGGACGCCATCGGTCCGGGCCCGTTCGGCGCGCAGCAGCGCGCTCTCGGCGCCGAAGGTGTCGATGACGAGGTCGGCGGTCAGCATCAGCGCCTCCTGCTCGTCCGCCAGCTTCTCGCCGAAGCGCTGCATCGCGGTGCCGAGGACGAGCAGCGCCGCCTTCTTGAGGCCGACGACGCGTGCGCCGCGCCGCCCCGAGCGGCGTGTCATCGCCGCCGTCGAACGCGGGCGGGCCCGTCACCTCGTCGGCCAGCCGCGTCGCCGCCGCGATCAGCCCGATGTCGCCCTTGGCGGCGCGGCGCGCCAGCAAGCCGGCGATCAGCAGCCGGTTGATCTCGTTGGTGCCTTCGAAGATGCGGTTGACGCGGGCGTCGCGGTAGCGGCGTTCGGCCGGGTAGTCGCTGACGAAGCCGTTGCCGCCGTGGATCTGCACGTTCTCGTCGACCACGTAGTCGGCGGTCTCGCTGCCGGCGACCTTGGCGATCGACGCCTCGATGGCGTACTCCTCGAGCGCCGCCAGCAGCCGCGCCGCCGGCGTGCCGGTGCCGGCGTCGATGGCGCGATCGATCAGGTCGGCGGTCCGCGTCAGCAGGCTGTCGAGCACGTAGATGCCGCACCGCCATCGTCGCCAGCTTGGTGCGGATGGCGCCGAACGCGGCGATCGGCTGGCCGAACTGCCGCCGCTCGGACGCGTAGGCGACGGCTTCGGCGAGGGTGGCGCGGGCGCCGCCGGCGGTGGCCGCGCCGAGCTTCAGCCGGCCGTAGTTCAGCACGTTGAAGGCGACCTTGTGGCCGCGGCCGACCTCGCCGAGCACGTTGCCGGCCGGGACGCGCGCGTCCTGCAGGATCACCGGCGCCGTCGACGAGCCGTGCAGCCCCATCTTGTGCTCCTCCTCGCCGATGGACACGCCGGCGAAGCCGCGCTCGACGATGAACGCGGTGAACGCCTCGCCGTCGACCTTGGCGAAGACGATGAACACGTCGGCGAAGCCGGCGTTGGTGATCCACATCTTCTCGCCCGACAGCGAGAAGCCGCCGTCGTCGAGGCGCGTGGCCCGCGTCCGCGCGCCGAGCGCATCCGACCCCGAGCCCGACTCGCTGAGGCAGTAGGCGCCGACGATCTCGCCGGCGGCGAGGCGTGGCAGGTAGCGCGCCTGCTGCTCCGGCGTGCCGAACGCGACCAGCGGCAGGATGGCCAGCCCGGTCATCGCCCCGAAGGTGGTGCCGAACGACGCGTCGGCGGAGATCTCGGCGGCGACGACCACCGAGCTGACCTTGTCGAGCGCCAGCCCGCCGTGCTCCTCGGGCGACGTCGGTGCCGAGCAGGCCGAGGTCGCCGGCGCGACGCACCAGGGCGCGGGCGATGGTCCAGTCCTTGCCCTCGAGCCGTTCGCGCTGCGGCGCCACTTCCTGGCGCACGAAGTCGGCGGCGGTGCGGGCGATCAGCCGATGCTCGTCCGACAGGCGCTCCGGCGTGAGGACGTCCGCCGGCCGCGGTCTCCTCGATCAGCCACGCGCCGCCCTTGTGCATCGTCGTCTGCGGGAGTGTCGGCGTCGCCATCACGACATCCTTTCGAAGATGCCGGCGGCGCCCATGCCGCCGCCGACGCACATGCTGACCAGGCCGTAGCGGCCCTGCCGGCGTTGCATCTCGTGCAGCAGCGTCGCCGTCAGCCGCGCGCCGGTGCAGCCGAGCGGGTGGCCGAGCGCGATGGCGCCGCCGTTGACGTTGAGGCGCGCCGGATCGATCGGCAGCTCGGCGAGGCAGGCGAGGATCTGCGCGGCGAAGGCTTCGTTCAGCTCGACGAGATCGATCGCGTCGAGGGTGAGGCCGGCGCGCTGCAGGGCCTTGCGGATGGCCGGCACCGGGCCGATGCCGAACAGCTCGGGGGCGACGCCGGCGGTCGCGTAGCCGACGAAGCGGGCCAGCGGCGTCACGCCGAGCGCGGCGGCGCGCGCCGCCGACATCACCACGACGGCGGCGGCGCCGTCGCTGGTCTGCGACGAGTTGCCGGCGGTCACGCTGCCGGTCGCGTGGAACGCCGGCTTGAGCTTGGCGAGCGCCTCGGCGGACGTGTCGCGCCGCGGCCCCTCGTCGGTGTCCATCGCGCCTGGGGCCGGCCAGGGCGCGGCCGACGGCGGGCGCGGCGTCCACGACCGCGGCGTCGACGGCGACGATCTCGTCGGCGAAGCGCCCGGCGTCGATGGCGGCGATCGCCTTGCGATGGCTGTCGAAGGCGAACGCGTCCTGCGCCTCGCGGCTGATCTTCGACTCGCGGGCGTGGTTCTCGGCGACCAGGCCGTTCGAGAGATAGACGTCGGGATAGGTGTCGACCAGCGTCGGGTTGGGCGAGACCTTGAGCCCGCCCATCGGCACCAGGCTCATCGACTCGGTGCCGCCGGCGATGACGACGTCGGCGGCGCCGCTCTGGATGCGCTCGGCGGCGTAGGCGATCGACTGGAGGCCCGAGGCGCAGAAGCGATTGACGGTGACGGCGGACGCCGAGTGCGGCACGCCGGCGCGCAGGCTGGCGATGCGCGCCACGTTGAGCCCCTGCTCGCCCTCGGGCATCGCGCAGCCGAGGATGACGTCCTCGACCTCGGCGGGATCGAGACCGGGGACGCGGGCGAGCGCGGCGGTGATCGCGGCGGCGGCGAGATCGTCGGGACGGGTGTGGCGCAGGGCGCCGTTCGGCGCCTTCCCGACGGGCGTGCGGACGGCGGCGACGATGACGGCTTCGGGCATGGCGGGCCTGCTTTCGTTCTGCTACTCGCTCAGGAGATCGGCCAGCGTGTCGGCGATCTCGCTGACGTGGCCGTCGAACAGGTGATCGGCGCCGTCGACGATGACCAGCTCGCGCGGCTCGGCCAGCGTGCCGTAGAAGCGCTGCATGGCCTTGGTCGAGGTGAAGTGATCGAACTCGCCGTGGACCAGGAAGACCGGCTTGCCGGCGGTCGTGACGGCGGCGAAGTCGTAGCCGTCGATCGGCGGGGCGATGGCGACGAGGTGGGTGACGCGCGGATCGGCGGCGCCGACATCGAGGGCGATCCACGCACCGAAGGAATAGCCGACCGCCCACACCGGCAGGCCCGGGTAGCGCGCCGCGGCCACGTCGATGGCGGCGCGGAAGTCGTCGCGCTCGCCCGGTCCGCCGGTGAAGGTGCCGTCGCTGGCGCCGGCGCCGCGGAAGGTGAAGCGGACCACCGCGCAGCCGACGCGGGTCAGGCCCTGCGTCGCGTGATAGACGACGCGATCGTGCAGCGTCCCGCCCAGTTCCGGATGCGGTGGAGCGATGACCGCCACGGCGCGGGGGGCGTCGGCGGGTTCGTCGATGCGGGCCTCGAGTCGGCCGGCCGGGCCGTCGATGTGACGGACGCCGGCGGGATGCGGGCTCATGCGTGACCCTCCGCGGCCGTCGCTCCGTCGGAGCCCTGGCCCGTCAAGACGAAGCGCCCGACCAGGCTCGCGAAGAGCGGCGCGCGCGTGATGATGCCCATGTGGCCGGTGCCGTCCAGGCGCGCCACTTCGGTCCGGGCGATGCAGTCCCGATACTGTCGCGTGCTCGCCGGCGGGACGAGCAGGTCGAGGCCGTCCTCGCCGGTCACCAGCAGCGTCGGCACCTGGACGAGCCGCGCCGGCGCCGCCACGTCGTCGGCCAGCGCCAGCCGGATCCGCTGCGCCGCGCGCACGCTCGACATCGGCGCGCCCAGCACGTGCCGCAGCATCCGCGCGCTGAAGCGCAGGCGAGCCGGCCACGAGGGAAACACGTTGCGGAGCTCCGGCCGGGCCCGGCCCGGCGCGGTCAGGATGAACGCCGGCAGCGACAGCCGCGGACGGGCCACCCAGCGCGCCTGCTGCGCCGGCAGCTCGAACCCCGGTCCCGGCGCCGACGCCAGCACCAGGGCCCGCACCCGCTCCGGGTGCGCGGCGGCGTAGTGCACCGCGATGCGTCCGCCGAAGGACACGCCGACCAGCACCACCGGCTCGGGGCCGAGGGCGCGGCAGACCTCGTCGAGCCGCGCCAGGTCGCCGTCGAACGAGGCGGCGAGCGGCGGGGCGCCGGGCTCGCCGCACAGCGAGTAGGTCGCGACCCGGAACCGGCGGGCGAGGGCCTCCACCGTGGGGGTCATCCACTCCCACCGGCCCTGCATGCCGGGGACGAGCACGAGCGGCGGGCCGTCGCCCCGGATCTCCGGCGAGCGCATGGTCATCGCGCGCCATCAGTTCCGGAGCGGCTTGCCGGTGTCGAGCGTGTGCTTGATGCGCGCCAGCGTCTTCGGCTCGGCGCACAGCGACAGGAACGCCTCGCGCTCGAGGTCGAGCAGGTACTGTTCGCCGACCAGGGCCGGACCGGCCAGCGAGCCGCCGGCCAGGATGTGGGCCAGCTTGCGGCCGACCAGCGCGTCGTGATCGCTGAGCCGCTCGGCGCGTCGGGCCAGGTGGACGCCCAGCTTGAGCAGGGCTTCGAGTGGCGCGCCGCCGACCGGAATCGCCGTGCGCAGGGCCGGCGCCTCGTAGCCCTCGGCCACGCGGGCGAGCGCCAGCGCCTTGGCGTCGGCGACGACGCGGTCGCGGTTCATGCTCACGCGATCGACCGGCGCGGAGCAGGCCGAGCGCCCGGGCGTCGGCGGCCGACGTCGAGACCTTGGCGAACCCGATCGTCTCGAACACGGCGCGGATCGGCCCGGCGAGATCGGTGCCCGGCCCCAGCGTGAGGTGGCCGGTGGCGCGCGCCATCATCTCCTTGGTGCCGCCGCCCGCCGGGATGAGCCCGACGCCGGCTTCGACGAGGCCCAGGTAGGTCTCGGCCGCCGCCTGCACCCGATCGCCGTGCAGCGCGATCTCGCAGCCGCCGCCGAGGGCGAGGCCGGCCGGCGCGACCACCACCGGCACCTTCGCCAGGCGCAGCCCCATCGTGGCGCGCTGGAAGCTGCGCACCATCAGCTCGATCTCGTCCCAGTTGCCTTCCTGCGCCTCGATGCAGGAGGAGCATCAGGTTGGCGCCGGCCGAGAAGTTGACGGCGTCGGTCGAGACGACCAGCGCGGCGAACTGCGCTTCGGCGATCGCCACGCCCTTCTGCAGCATGGCGATGGCGTCGCCGCCGAGCGCGTTCATCTTCGAGTGGAGCTCGACGGCGAGGACGCCGTCGCCGAGGTCGATCAGGCTGGCGCCGGGGTTGCCGGCGACGAGCGTCGTGCGCGCCTTGGCATCGGCCAGCAGCACCACGCCGGCCGGCGACGGCACGCGGCGGCCATCGCGGAACGTGTCGGCGCCGTTGGCGAGCCGCTCGGCGACGGGCGGCGGCACCGGCGACGCCGGGACAGGCGTCGACGAGCGTCGCGCAGGCCGATCGCGTCGGCCAGCTCGAACGGCCCGAGGTCCCAGCCGTAGCCCCAGCGCATCGCGCGATCGACGTCGTCGAGGCTGTGGGCGATGTCGGGCGCGACCGCGGCGGTGTAGAGCAGCGTCGGACCGAGCGTCCGGCGCAGGAAGTCGCCGACCGGATCGTCGCCGAGGAACAGCGCCCGGACGCGGGCGCCGACGTCGTCGATGCTGCGGGCCCGTTCGATCGACGGGAAGCGCGCCTTCTGCTGGGCGCGGTAGGTCATCGTCGCCGGATCGAGCGTCAGGATCTCGGACTGGCCGCCGGGCCGCTTCTCGCGCCGGTAGAAGCCCTGGCCGGCCTTCTCGCCGATCCAGCCGCGCTCGGCCACCGCCAGCGCCACGGCCGGGAGGGCGAAGGCGCGGGCCTGCTCGGCGCCGACCCGCCCTTCGAGGTTGCGGGCGACGTGCACCAGGACGTCGAGGCCGGTGATGTCGATGGTGCGGAACGTCGCGCTCTTCGGCCGGCCGATCGCCGGGCCGGTGATGGCGTCGACGTCCTCGATCGTCAGGCGTCCTTCGGCCCACACCTCGAGGATGCGGGCGATGGCGTAGAGGCCGATGTGGTTGCCGATGAAGTTCGGCGTGTCCCGGGCGACGACGACGCCCTTGCCGAGGCGGCGATCGCCGACGTCGGCGATGCGGGCCAGCACGGCGGGATCGGTGTCCGGCGTCGGGATCAGCTCGAGCAGCTTCAGGTAGCGCGGCGGGTTGAAGAAGTGGGTGCCGAGGAAGTGCCGGCGGAAGCCGTCGCTGCGGCCGTCGGCGAGCGCGCCGATGGGGATGCCCGAGGTGTTCGAGGTGACGATGGTGTGCGGCGCCCGGGCCGCGTCGACGCGCGCGAAGAGCGCCTGCTTGATGTCGAGGCGCTCGACCACGGCCTCGACGACCCAGTCGGCCCGGCACGCGGCCTCGAGATCGGTCTCGAAGCCGCCGGTGCGGATGGCGTGGGCGTGCGACCTGGTGAAGAAGGGATCCGGCCGCAGCGCCGCGGCCCGCTTCATGCCGTCACGGGCGGCGTCGGCCGAGACGTCGAGAACCTGGACGTCGAAGCCGGCGTTGGCGGCATGGGCCGCGATCTGCGCGCCCATCGTGCCGGCGCCGAGAACGGTGATGGTGCGCATCATGGCCGGAGTCTCCCTGCCGCCGCCGGCACGCCGACGCCGTGCACGAAGACGTCGATGACCGCGTCGGCGACGCCGTCGAGCGACGAGCGGCGATGGCTCAGCATCCAGTTGGTGGCCATCTCGTCGAGCGCGCCGAAGAGCATCTTCGCCGCCAGCGTCGGGTTGATGCCGGCGCGGACGACGCCGGCGGCCTGTCCCTCGGCGATCACGTCGCGGAGGATGCCGAGATAGTCGCGCAGGAGCGTGTTCGAGAAGCGCTCCATGAACTTCGTGCGTCTGCCGCAGCTCGACCTGGAAGACGATCGGCCAGGTCGCGATCGCGGCTCAGGCGATCGAGGTGCAGGTGGGCGATGCGGCGCAGCCGCTCGAGCGGATCGGCGATGCCGGCGAGCGCGGCGCGGCCCTCGGCGATGGCCTCGCTCATCACGCCGCTCGAAAATCGAGACCAGCAGGTCGTCCTTGCTGCGGAAGTAGAGGTAGACGGTGCCGGCGGCGACGCCGGCGGTGCGCGCCACGTCGGCGACCTGGGCGCCGAAGAAGCCGCTGCGGGCGAAGGTGCGGATGGCGGCGCGGAGGATCGCGTCGCGCTTGTCACCGCGCGGCACCGGGACGCGGCTGCGGACGGCGCGAGACGGGCTTCGGGCGGACGGCGGCGGCTGGCGGCATCGGCGGCACTCGCGGGTCGACGGCTGACTGAATGGCTGTTCATTCACTGTAGGTCGGGCCGGGACGGGTGGTCAAGCAGCGGCCGCCGAGTCTTGCGAAATGTCTTTCCGCCGCCCCGCGCCGCCACGTCCTGCTAAGAATCGCCGGGCGCCTGCCGATCCGGATACCCTCCCATGCCGCTTCGCCGGTTCGGCCCCGTCCTGCTGCTCGTCACGCTCGTCGCCTGTGGCGGCGGCGACGACGCGCCGCCGTCAATCCCGCCACCGAACACCAACCCGCCGGGCAACGGCCAGAACACGCAGAACCCGTGCGTCGCCGCGCTCGCCCAGGCGAGCAGCAGCGACGCGCCGATCGCGCCGGCGCTCGCCGCGGACGCGCTCGGCAAGGGGCCATCGGGCCTCGCCGCCGACAAGCGGCACGTCGCCGACCTCCTGTGGGGCAGCGCGCTCAGCGCCCGGGCCGCGACCCGCGCCGCGCCGGCGCCCGACGCCCTCGATCAGGACATCGGCGACATCGCCGTCATCGAGGACGACGGCACGCTCCTGCTGTCGCGCAACAGCTTGGACACCCGCAACCTCGGCCTCCGTTTCGAGCGGAACGGCAGCGGCGGCTACGACGTCACGCCGACGACGGCGACGTTCCGATCGTCGCTCGGCCGCCGCCTCACGCTGACCGACGACGACTCGAAGAGCGAGACGATCCCCTTCGCCTTCAGCCTACTACGGGCGGTCGTTCACGTCGGTCTTCGTCAACTCCGACGGCAACCTGACGTTCGACGAGGCGGACTCGGCCTCGACGCAGCGCGGCTTCGCCCGCCTGCTCGGCGGGCCGCCGCGCGTCGCGCCGTTCTTCGCCGATCTGGATCCGTCGACCGGCGGACGCGTCTTCGTCGACGCCGCCAGCGACGCGCTCACCGTCACCTGGTGCGGCGTCCGCGGCTTCGACTCGACGCAGACCACCACGGTGCAGGCGTCGCTGTTCGCGAGCGGCGTGATCGACGTGAAGTTCGGCCCCGAGGTGACGCTGGCCGACGCGCTCGTCGCCGTGTCGCCGGGCCGAGGCAGCAGCTTCACGCCGGTCGATCTGAGCGCCGGCAACCGCCTGGCCGGCGGCGCCGGCGCGGTCGGCGAGCGCTTCGCCGACGACGCCGAGCTCGACACCGCGCAGGTGGCGCGCCGCTTCTACGCGACGCCACGCCGACCGCTTCGATCAGCTCGTCTTCTGGACCGACACCACGGTCGTGACCGACGCCTTCGCCTTCGAGTCGACGGTCGCCAACGCCATCCGCGGCCTCGGCACGGACACGTTCAACCAGTCGGCCGACTTCGGCAGCGCCGGCGCCCTCCAGAGCGTGATGGTGATGGATCGCGTCGCCAAGTACGGCGACGATCCGAACGCCAAGATCCTCGGCGAGAACAGCGCCCTGGCGGTGATCGCGCACGAGACCGGGCACCGCTGGCTGACCCAGTTCACGTTCAACGACGGCCGCGGCGCCGCCTCGGACGCGATGCTCGGCCGGCAGCGGGCCCACTGGAGCTTCTTCATGGACTCGGACGCCTCGGTGATGGAGGGCAACGACATCGAGGATCTGGGCGGCGGCAGCTTCCGCACCGCCGCCGCGGCCGAGCGCTACAGCCGGCTCGATCTCTACGGCATGGGGCTGGTCGGGCCGGGCGACGTGCCGGCGGTGTTCTACGTCGAGGCGCCGGCCAACGTGTCGCCGAGCCGCGATCGCGAGTCGGCGCCGCGCGTCGGCGTCACCTTCAACGGCACCCGGCGGGACGGTGCTGATCGAGGACATCGTCGTCGGCGGTCGGGGCGCGGCAGCCGGCGGCGGACAGCGCGCCGAGGACGCACCGGCAGGCCTGGGTCTACGTGATCGCGCGCGGCGACGACGCCCTCGCCGGCCGACCTGACCCGTCTCGATCGGCTGCGCCGGGAATTCGAGCCCTACTTCCGCCGCATCACCGAGAACCGGATGACGCTGACGACGGCGCTGCGCTGAACCCGCGTCGACACGATCACGGCCGCGGCGGCGCCGCCGCGGCCGGCGTCGGCGGCAAGTGGCGCTTGGGGAACTTGGCGACGACCGTGTAGAGCGGATCGACCACGTTGGCGACGCGGACGACGGCCAGCTGCGAGAGCACCTGGTAGGCCTCGGCCTTGTCGAAGCCGTAGTCGGCGACGAGCCAGTCGATCAGCTCGACGAAGGCGATCCGGAAGGCGTCGGTGAGCGGTCGGGCGCTGCCGGCCACCATCAGGTGGTCGGCGTCCTCGAGGCGCGGCCAGGCGATCGGCTGTTTCTTGCGCAGGCTGAAGCGGAAGGCGACCTCCATCGAGGTCTCGAGGCCGGAGCCGCAGGCCTCGCCGTCGCCCTGCAGCGCGTGGCCGTCGCCGAAGTAGAACAGCGCCCCCGGGTGGAAGACCGGCAGGTGGACGGTCGTCCCTTCGCGCACGTCGGAGGCGTCCATGTTGCCGCCGAACGGCCCGGGCCACAGGCCGCCGAACGCCTCTTCGCCGGCCGGCGCCACCGCGACGCGGCCGATCATCGGCGCGAGCGGCACCGTGATCGTCTTCGTCCGGCTCTTCGGCAGATCGAGCGTGCCGGTCATGCGCTGCCGATCGAGCCGCCAGACGTAGCGGCCCTGCGGGAACGGTTCGTTCAGGAACGCCGTCCGCGAATCGGGCACCAGCGCGCCGAAACGACCACCCTGGGTCGAGACGGCGGTGTCGCGGTTGGGCCGCACCTTCAGGATCTCGACGACCAGCGTATCGCCGGGCTCCGCACCCTCGATGGCGATGGGGCCGACCTCGCCGGGCCACTTGCCGCCCGCCTTCTCGTACCACTCGCCCCACAGCGACTCGCTCTCGACGACGTCGCCCGGTTTCACGGTGAGGATCGGCGGCCGCACCGCGAAGGTCGCGTGGCCGGTGGTCGGCCGCAGCCGATGCGTTTCGGCCGCGGCCGTGCCGGGCGCGAGGAGCGACGCGATGATCAGCAGGCTTCGCATGCCGCGCATCTTACCGCCGCCAGACCAGCTGCCGGCCCGCGCGTGAGAGCGCGGCCGCACGACCAACTACGAGCCGAGCGTGTCGCAGGTGGCGACCTGGCCCGACTCGAGACCGCGGCGCAGCCACTGCACGCGCTGCTCGGAGGAGCCGTGCGTCCACGACTCCGGCGTCACGCGGCCCTGGGCCTTCTTCTGGATCGCGTCGTCGCCGATGGCGGCGGCCGCCCGCATGCCCTCCTCGACGTCGCCCGGCTCGAGCCGCACCTTGTTGGACGCCGTCTCGGCCTTGACGTAGTGGCCCCACACGCCGGCCAGGCAATCGGCCTGCAGTTCCATCCGCACCGAGAGCTGGTTGGCCTGCGCCTCGCTGGCGCGCTGCTGAGCCGCGCGCACCTTGTCGTCGATCCCGAGCAGGTTCTGGACGTGGTGGCCGACCTCGTGCGCGATGACGTAGGCCTGGGCGAAATCGCCGGGCGCGCCGAAGCGGCGATCCAGCTCGGCGTAGAACCCGAGGTCGATGTAGACGCGCTGGTCGGGCGGACAGTAGAACGGCCCGACCGCGGACGAGTTGGTGCCGCACGCCGAGCCCACGGCGTCCGTGAACAGCACCAGCCGCGGCTCGGTGTAGGACCGCCCGAGCTGCTTGCGGAACACGTCGGCCCAGACGATCTCCGTGCTGCGCAGCACCGCCTGGACGAACTTGCCGCCTTCGTCCGTCGATGGGCGCGCCGGAGCCGGCGCTGGGCGGCGCCGCGGTTTCGGTCGGGGCGCCGCCGGTCAGGACGGAGAACGGGTCGCCGCCGAGGAGATAGGTGATGGCCATGATCGCGACGAGCCCGCCCAGGCTCATCCCGCCCATGCCGCCGAGTCGGAGGGGCATGCCGCCGCCACCCGTCCGCTGGCCGCGTACGTCGTCCACGTTGGTGCTGCGATCCGCGTCCTGCCACCGCATAGCGTCTACTCCTCGAAAACCGGGTCTACCGGACCAGCTCGGACGTCAGTGTAGGCGAGGCGAGGCCCAGCCATACGCACCCTTGCAAGAGGCCTGCCCCGGCCGGGGTTGGAGCCCCCGCGGCGGACCGTTGGAGCCCCGGCGCCAAGTCCGGCCTCGGCCACGACTGCGCCCTGAACGCCGGATTCGCCCTGATTTCATTGAGCGCATCCTCGATCCACGGCCGGTGGCACCGCGGTTGCTCTACGGACGCCCGTGACCGTTCGATGAACGAGCGGAAGCCGAGCAACCGAAACGACACCAAGAGAGAGTGAGACATCACATGGCGGAAAAGATGACCCGCGGCCAGATCCAAGACCTCGTTGGCAAGTTCGCGTCGGAGAACCCGAAGTACCGCTCGGCGCTCCTGAGCAACCCGAAGGGCACGATCGAGAAGCAGCTGAACACGTCGCTGGGCGCGGTCTCGGTCAAGGCCGTGGCCGACACCGCCGACACCGTTCACGTCGTGATCCCCTACGCGGCGGCCGAAGGCGAACTGTCGGACGCGGACCTCGAAAAGGTCGCTGGCGGCAAGCAGGACATCACGGCGAACTGTCTGGTGCTCGGCGGCACGGCCGTCTCGAACACCGTCATGCAGCTCAACCTCTGATGGTCTGCGGCGGGGGCGTCCAGTCCCCGCCGCGCCCCTGAAAGCGCCCGGCCCGGCATCTGCCTGGCCGGGCGTTTTCCATTTTCGGGCCCAGAAGTCTGCTTGGCAGTGCACTCCCGGGTGTTCGAAGCCCCGATCGCGAACGTTGAAGCGGGTATCAGTCGTGCAGAGAGCGGGTGGGACCCGGCGCGGGTCGACTCGCCTTGACTGACGGGCGGGACGGTATCAGAGTGAAAACTCGGGCGGCGATGCGAAAGAACCCCACTCCTGACGCGGACCCCGCCGACCGGCCGGCGGACAGCGGCCCCGACGCGCCGGCGTCGCCCGCGGCCGTCCATCGAGTCGGGCGATCCCGCCGAGGCCGCCGCCTCCGCGCCGAACGACACGGCGCCGTCCCTGGTCTGGCCGCCGGTCGACGACGAGCTGAACGAGTGGGAGGTCCTGCACCTCCAGTCGGGCGGGCGCACCGTCATCGAGCCGGTGAAGTTCCCACCGCCGCCGGCCGGCGGCCCCGTCGTCCGCCGAGCACCGCACGTTCTCGGCGCCCTCGACACCGGCGCCGTACATGCCGCCCGCGCCCATCGACGATCCGGCCGGCGAAACCAGCCTGCTGCCGATGGCGAGCGATTTCGATCTGCCCGAGACGGAGCTGATCGAGCCGTTGTCGCTCCACCCGACGCTGTCGACGATGCCGGCGATGTTCGCCGCGCCACCGGCGCCCGACGAACCCGAGACGCCCGACGATCGCACGATCGTCCTGCCGCGCCCGGCGTCGTTCGCGGTCAGGTCCGAGTCGCGGCCTGTCCCCGTCGCGCCGCCGGTTCCGGCGCGCCGCCGTCGTCGGAGGACACCAATCCCGGCATCGCCACGCGCCTCATCGTGGCGCCGAACTTCGCGGCGTCGCTCGGGCACGCGCCGACCGTGCCGGTGTCGGCGCTGCATCGCGCGGCCGCGGCCGCAGCCCGCCTTCGGGCCGCGCCGGCCGATGGAGGACACGCTGCCTGCCGGCGTGACGCGCGATCTCCTGATCGGCGGGGCCAGCCCGGACGATGCGATCGGACGACACGTCGGTGCCGTCCAGCCCGCACGGCGATACCCATCCGGTGCCGTCGCCGGTCTCGCGCCGCGCCCCGGGCGCGCCGGCGGGGCCGCCGTCGCCCTTCTCCCGCGTGCCGTCGCGCGGGCCGCAGCCTGCACCTGGATCGGAGTCCGCTGCGCCCGCGCCCGCGATCTCGCTTGCTCCGCCGCCGCTCGCGTTCGGCCCGCGCGTGCCGACGCCGCCGGCCTCCGGGCCGATCGGCCTCGCTCCGGCGCCATCCGCGGTGGCCGCGCCGGTCCACGACGTGCCGATCCCGACGCCGCCGGCGCCGACCTCGACGCGGACCACGCTCGTGTCGATGGCCGTGGCCCTCGCCGCCGTGCTCCTGCTGGCGCTCGGCGTCTACCAGGTGTTGTCCATGCGCAACACGTCGGCCGCCGCGCCGGCGACTGCGACGCTCTCCGTCGAGTCGTCGCCGGCTGGCGCCACCGTCTCGGTCGACGGCACGCCGCGCGGCCAGACGCCGCTGCGCCTCGAATTGTCGGAAGGCAGCCACGCGCTCGACGTCGCGCTCGACGGGGCGACGCGGCGCGTCCCGCTGACGCTGGCTGCCGGCACCATCACCGCCCACTCGTTCGAGTTCGCCGCGCCGTCGGCGCCGGTCGTGGCCGACGCGGCGCTCGAGATCCGCAGCGAACCTTCCGGCGGCCGCGTGCTGGTCGACGGCGTCCCGCGCGGCGTCACGCCGATCGTCGTCATGGGCCTGACGCCCGGCCGTCACGAGGTGCAGGTCAGCGGGCCGTCCGGGACCGTGACGCGCCCGGTGACGCTCACCGCCAAGCGGCAGTCGCGGCTCGTCGTCACGTCGGCCCGGACACCGCCGGCGACGCGAGCCGGGCGAGCCGGACCGCGAGCGCGCGCCGCGGGCTGCCGCCGGCACCGGCTACATCGCGATCCAGTCGCCCATCGTCCTGCGAATCGTCCGCAACGGCGACTTCGTCGGCACCAGCGAGGACACCCGGCTGTCGCTGCCGGTGGGCCACCAGATCATCGGCCTCGAGAACGAGAGCGTCGGCTTCCGCGACGTCCGCACCGTCGAGGTCGTCGCCGGCAAGGTCACGCCGGTCGAGGTGACGCTGCCCAAGGGCGAGATCAGCATCAACGCGCGGCCGTGGGCCGAGGTGTTCGTCGACGGGAGCCGCGTCGGCGAGACGCCGGTGTCCCAGCTCTCGCTGCCCGTCGGCATCCACGAAATCCTCTTCCGGCACCCCGAACACGGCGAGCGCCGCGTCGCCGTCGTCGTCAAGATCGGGGCCACCGGGCGCGCCTTCACCGACTTCACGAAGTAGGTCGCCGTGCTGCGTCTGGCCGTCGCACTCCTGCTGCTCGCCACGCCCGCGGTCGCCGGGCCGCAGCAGGACTCGCTCGCGGCGGCGCGCGACCTCTACACGACCGCCGACTACCGCCAGGCGCTGGAGATGCTGACGCGTCTGCGGCCGGCGGCGGCGACGCCGGACGACGCGCGTGCGATCGAGCAGTACCGCGCCTTCGCGCTCATCGCGCTGGGCCGCGATGCCGAAGCGGAGCTCGTGGTCGAGGACATGACGCAGCGCGATCCCCTCTGGACGCTGCCGGCGGGTGAGGCCCCGCCGCGCATCGCGGCGCTGTTCACCCGGGCCCGCGAGCGGGCGCTGCCGGGTGCGCTGCGGCAACGGCTGGCCGCCGCCCGGGCGCTCTACGCCGAGAAGAGCTACGACGCGGCGGCCGAGGCCTTCACCGGCGTCCTGCTGCTGCTCGAGGACCCGGCCATGGTGCGGGCGGCGGGCGCCGACGTCCCGTCGGTCACGGCGCTGGCCACCGGCTTCCGCGACCTCTCGCTGGCGGCAGGAGACCAGGCCCGGGCCGCCGCGGCTCGGCAGGCGCCCGCGGAGTCGACCCCGCAGGTGGCGGCGGCGGCCCCGCCGGCGGTCGACGGCGTCCCGTCTTCCGCCAGCCCGTCGGCAGCGCCGGCCGACGCCAGCGTGCCGCCGTCGACCGCGCGCCAGAGACGCCGCCCGCAACCGCGGTGAGCGAGCCCGCCGCCGAGCCGGCCGCGGCCCCCGTCGCGGCGTCGACCGACATCGTGCCGCCGGTCGCCATCGCCCAGGCGATCCCGCGCGCCACCAGTGTCACGGTGCCGCTCGGCGGGGCGCAAACCATCCTGCTCGACATCGTCATCGACGAGACCGGCCGGGTCGAGCGGGCCCAGGTCCGCCGCTCGGTGAACCGCCTCTACGAGGCCGAACTGGTGGCCGCGACGCGCGGCTGGCGCTATCGGCCCGCGACCCAGGGCGGGCGTCCGGTGCGCTACGAGCGCACCCTCGAAGTGACGCTGAACCCCCGCGACTGAGGCCATCCGCCCGCGCACGCGGGCGGCATTCCAGGCTACAATGAACGGTTCCCCGCGGCTCCCGCGGCCGGTCCGACGTGTGTCCCCGAGAAACCCTGAGCTCCTGATGCGTCCTGTCGCCAATCCCGCCATCCGCAACATCGCCATCGTCGCCCACGTCGATCACGGCAAGACCACCCTGGTCGACGCCCTGCTCCACCAGAGCGGCATCTTCCGCGCCAACGAGCGCGTCGCCGAACGCGCCATGGACAACACCGACCTCGAGCGCGAGCGCGGCATCACCATCCTGGCGAAGAACACGGCGGTCCACTACAAGGACCACATGATCAACATCGTCGACACGCCGGGCCACGCCGACTTCGGCGGCGAGGTCGAGCGCACGCTGTCGATGGTCGACGGCATCCTGCTGCTGGTCGACGCCTCGGAAGGGCCGCTGCCGCAGACGCGCTTCGTGCTGCGCAAGGCGCTGGAGCGCCGGCTGACGCCGGCCGTCATCATCAACAAGATCGATCGGCCCGACGCGCGTCCGCAGGAAGTGCTGAACGAGGTCTACGACCTGTTCATCGATCTCGACGCCACCGAGGATCAGCTCGACTTCCCGGTCATCTACTGCAACGCGCGCGCCGGCACCTCGACGCTCGACCTGGCCACCGCCGGGCACCGACCTGCGGCCGCTGTTCGACGCCATCATCGAGCACATCCCGCCGCCGCACGGCATCGTCGATCACCCGCTGCAGATCCTGATCGCCAACCTCGACTCGAGCGAGTACCTCGGGCGCATCGCCATCGGCCGCATCTTCAACGGCCGCGTCAAGCTGGGCGATCCGGTGGTCGTGGCCAAGCTCGATGGCGCCACGCAGCAGACCAAGATCACCAAGCTGTTCGCCTTCGACGGGCTCAAGCGCGTCGACATCACCGAAGCCGCCGCCGGCGAGATCGTCTGCCTGGCCGGCGTCGAGAACATCACCATCGGCGAGACGGTGACCGATCCGCTGAACCCGATGCCGATTCCGCCGGTCGCCATCGACGAGCCGACGGTGTCGATGGTCTTCGGCGTCAACACCTCGCCGCTGGCCGGGCGCGAAGGCCAGTACGTCACCTCGCGCAACCTGCGCGATCGCCTCGACAAGGAGCTGATCGGCAACGTCTCGATCCGCTGCGAGGACACCGGCTCGCCGGAAGCGATCAAGGTCATCGGCCGCGGCGAGCTGCAGCTGGCCATCCTCATCGAGATGATGCGGCGCGAGAGCTTCGAGCTGCAGGTGTCGCGGCCGGAGATCGTCACCAAGGACACGCCGCAGGGCAAGGTCGAGCCGGTCGAGGACGTCGTCATCGACGTGCCGGAGGACTTCCAGGGCGTCGTCATCGCCAGCATGGGCGTGCGCCGCGGCACGCCGACGCGGATGGTGAACAACGGCAGCGGCCGCGTCCGCCTCGAGTTCCGCATTCCGTCGCGCGGCCTGATCGGCTTCCGCTCGCAGTTCCTCACCGACACCCGCGGCACCGGCATCATGAACCACCTGTTCGCCGGCTGGGAGCCGTGGCACGGGCCGATCGCCGCCCGCGCCGAGGGCGTGCTGGTCTCCGATCGCGTCGGCGTCTCCACCGCGTTCGCCATCGCCAACCTGCAGGAACGCGGCGAGATCTTCATCGACCCGGCGACCGAGGTCTACGAAGGCATGATCATCGGCGAGAACTCGCGCCAGGCCGACATGGACGTCAACATCACCAAGGAGAAGAAGCAGACGAACATGCGCTCGTCGGGTGCCGACGAAGCGATCCGTCTGATTCCGCCGAAGAAGCTCTCGCTCGAGCAGGCGATCGAGTTCATCAACGACGACGAGCTGGTCGAGATCACGCCGAAGAGCATCCGGCTGCGCAAGAAGATCCTGGCCGCCAACATGCGGCCGAAGAAGTCGACCGAGTAGCCAGGCACGCTGCCGTTCTCGACGACGAGTCCGACGCGGCGATGACGCGGCGGCGTGCGCTCAGCGCCCGCCGCCGTCCACTTCGTCGAGCAGCGCCATGTCGGCGAGATCCTTCGGGCGACCGACGGCCGTCTTGTTGGCGACGAAGTCCGCCTTCGACAACACGGCGACATCCTGTTCGCCCAGGCGGACCGTCACCCGCCGATCCCACGCCTCCGAGAAGCTCACGCCGGTGATGCCGGACAGGATGTCGATGCGCGCCGGCGGCAGGCCCATCTGAAAGACGGTGTCGGTCTTCGTCAGGTCGTCGACGGACAAATCTGCCAGCGGTGCGCCGAAGGCGGCGAGCGCCTGCAGCGTCCGAGCCGCGTTGTCGGGCGTCGGACGCACCCAGATGTCGAGGTCGCCGGTCGCGCGCGGCACGCCGTGCGCCGCCAGCGCGTGTGCGCCAACGATCAGGAACTCAACGCCGGCCGCGGACAGTGCGGACAATATGTCTGCGAAGTCTGGGCTCATCGCCGGTGGGCTCCTTGAACTGCCAGGCCTGCACCGACAGCGTCCAGACCATCGCCATCCGTTCCGCCGGGGTGAGAGCGCGGACGTCGTGCTCCTGGCCCTGCCGCGCGAGCGTCGTCTTTCGCACCGGATAGTCCGGCCGTGCGGGCATGATCAAGTATGCCGAGCCAGCCCGGCGTCAGGCCGTCGTCCTGGCGATGATCGGCGCCAGCGTCTTCTCGAGCTCGGCGTCGTCCTTCGGGATCGTGACGCCGGAGAACAGGAACCAGCGCTCCGTGTGCCTCGCGGTCTGTCCCGGCACGAGCTGTCACCAGCGGGCCCAGGCTCTCGACCTCGAAGAAGTTCGCTTCGGTGTAGACCTCGGTGTTCGAGCCGTGGTCCGTGTAGGTGGCCTTCGCGTCGTAGGGAATCCGCTTCACGAACAGCAGGCCCTGCCGGGCGTAGGCGGCCCAGCCGACCTTGTTCATGATGCCGACCTTCTGCGGCGTGGTCTTCGACGCGTCGCCGGTGAGGCGCAGGAAGCGCGGCCCGTGCTGCCAGCGCGGATCGGACAGATCGGTGTAGTGCCACAGCACGAGCGGCCGGGCCGGCAGGAACTCGTCCTCGTGCCGCTTGAACGGCTCCTGCGGCAGGATCGCGGTGCCGTTGCCGTTCATGATCGTCAGGCCCCACGTGGCCAGCTCGATCGGCGCGGTGCCGCGGTTGGTCAGCCGGTGCTCGATCGTGACGCCGGAGCCGCGCTCGTCGAGCGTGACGACCAGCTCCTTCTGCACGTTCGTCGTCGGCTCGACCGGCTGCATCAGCTTCACGCCGCGCGGGCCCTCCGGCATGTGGCCGATGGGGCCGTTGTCGGGGCCGTAGCTGCGCACCTTGTCTTCCGGCGCAATCCAGATGCGGTGGCCAGCCCAGAGCTGCCACTCGTTGGGCTTGTTCAGGTCGCCCGGCGAGCCGCCCAGGATGTTGTCGCCCTTGGCCAGCGCGTAGTGGACGATGCGCGGGCCGATGTCGGTCGTGACGATCAGCTCGGCGTCGCCATTGGTGAGCTTGAGGCAGTTCGGCAGGCTGTGCCAGGTGACCTTGTCCACGTCCGCTCCCTCGATGTGCGCGATCCGCGGCCGCGCGAGCCGGGACAGCCTAGCAGGCAGGCGCGTCCGCCGGCAACGCGGGCGCGTATCCGGCGCGGACTCGGGATAGGATGGACGGGCCTCCTGTTCGCATTTCCAAGGATTTCCTGTGCTGCGCCGATCTCTTCTCGCCCTCTGCCTCGCCCTCGCCGTGACCGCGTGCGGCGGTGACGACAACCCCAATGAACCGTCGACGCCGCCGCCGCAGGGGCCGGCCAACCTCGTCATCGAGGACCTGACCGTCGGCACCGGCGCCGAGGCGACCGGCGGCCGGCTGCTGACCGTCAACTACATCCTCTACACCTACGATCCGGCCGGGAACGGCGGGCGTGGGCAGCAGCTCGAAGGCCCGCTCAGTTCCCGTTCCGGCAGGGGACGAACGCGGTCATCGCCGGCTTCGAGCAGGGCACCCATGGCATGCTCGTCGGCGGCATTCGGCGGATCACGATTCCGCCGTCGCTCGGCCTACGGCGCCGGCGGCGACCCGCGGCGGCATCCCCGGCAACGCCTGGATCGTCTTCGACGTCCAGCTGGTCGCCGTCGCCGACTGATCGCATGGCCGCCGCTGATTCGCCGACCGTCGCGCGCCAGGACGATGCGCACATCGACCGCGACTGGGTCGTGCGGCGCCGGCTGATCGACGGCGTCAAGGTGCGCGAGGTCCGCAACATCGTCACCGGCAACGGCATCACCACCGAGCTGTACCGGCCCGACTGGGACTTCGTCGACGGCGGCGTGCAGCAGGCGATCCACGTCGCCCTGCGCGGCCAGGCGATCAGCGCGTGGCACCAGCACAAGCAGCGCTGGGATTACGTGTTCACGGTCGGCGGACACCTGCGCATCGTCCTGCACGATCCGCGCGAGGGCTCATCGACGCGCGATCAAGTGGACGTCTTCCACCTGAGCCCGGCCCGGCCTTCGCTGCTGGCCATTCCGCCCGGCGTGTGGCACGGCGTGCAGAACCTGTCCACCGACGTGTCCTGTTTCGTCAACCTGTTCAATCGTCCGTATGACTACGAGAATCCGGACGAGTGGCGCCTGCCGCCCGACACGGCCGAGATCCCGTACCGGTTCAGCGCCTGACGCGTTCGTCCTGACCCTCTGGACGAGCGACCCGGCGCTGGCGGCGCGGGCCGATGCCGCCGGCATCGATCGGATCGGGGTCGATCTCGAGCGCCTCGGCAAGGCCGAGCGTCAGCGCGGGCGCGGCACGTGGGTCTCGCCGCACCGCCCCGACGACCTCGCCCGCGTCGGCGCGGCGCTGACCCGGCCGAACTGTTCGTCCGCGTCGATCCGCTTCACGACGCCACCCCGTCGCAGATCGCCACCGTCCTCGGGCTGGGCGCCCGTGTCGTCATGCTGCCGATGGTGGCGACCGCGGCGGAGGCAGCGCGGTTCGTCACCATCGTCGCCGGCCGGGCGCGCGTCGTGCTGCTCGTCGAGACGGCCGCCGGGCTCGAGGCCGTCGCCGAGCTCGCGGCGGTGCCCGGCGTCGACGAGATCCACGTCGGCCTGAATGACCTGGCGCTGTCGCTCGGCCTGGTCTCGCGCTGGCAGGTCCTGGCCGGCGAGCGCCTCGCCGCGGCGGCGCAGGCCGTCCGCGCCGCCGGCCGGCGCTTCGGCTTCGGCGGCATCGGCGCCGCCTTCGACGACGCACTGCCCATTCCGAGCGACCTGATCTACGCCGAATACGCCCGCCTCGGCGCGACCGCCGCGCTCATCGCGCGTGCGTTTCCGACGACGGGCGATCTCGGGCGCGAGGTGGCGCGGGCCCGCGACCGCCTGGCCGCGTGGCGGGCGGCGCCGCCGCCGGCGCTGGCCGAGGCGCACGCCGACCTGACCCGGCGCGCCGCCGCGCTCACCGTCTGGTAGCGGCGATGCCTGGTGTGTCGATCGCCATTCGCGCCTTCCGGCGCCGCTGGCTGGCGGAGGCGATCGCCAGCGTGCTCGCGCAGACGCATCGCGATCTCGAGCTGGTGATCTATGACGACGCCGGCGATCTCGAGCCGCTGGCCATGGCCACCGGAGATCCGCGCGTGCGTTATCACCGCGCCGACCAGCCGCGGACGCCGAGCGGACGTTTCGCGGCGGCGGTGGCGCAGTGCCGCGGCGCCTACGTCGGCGTGCTCGACGACGACGACGCCTATGCGCCGGCCTTCGTCGCCGCGCTGGCCGCCGCGCTCGATGCCGATCCGCGGGCCGGCGCCGCCTTCTGCCGCACGACGTGGCAGGGCGAGCATGGCCGGGTCGTGCCGGTCGACGGGCGGCCGCCCGGCACCGTGGCTGATGCGGCGCTGGCCATGCTGCGCGACGGCTGGACGGTCACGCCCTCGCATCTGCTGTTCCGTCGCGAGGCCTACGACGCCGTCTTCGGACCATCGCCGATGCCGCCCGGTGTCTCGCCGGACACGCTCCTCAACGTGTGTCTGGCCATGCGGGGCTGGCGCCACGTCCTGGTCGACGCACCGCTCGTGGTGACCCGCTGGCACGCACATCAGCTGTCGCGCCTGTCGATCGCCGCCCTGGACTGCGAAGTGTCGACGTGGCGGGCGCTGGCGCTCGAGGATCCGGTGCTCGCCGCCCATCGCGATCGACGTCTGGCGCGCGCCCTGCTGGCCCGGGCGGCGCTGGCGCTGCGGGCCGGAGACCTCGGCCGGGTTCGCGCCGACCTTGCGTCAGGCCGCCGACGTCTCGCCGGGCGAATGGCGCGGCCGGCGCGTGGCGCTGCACGCCGCCGCGGCCTGCGGCTGGCCCGGCGTCGCGGCCGCCGGCGTCTACGGCGCGTGGTGGGAGCGGCGCCGGCGCCTCGAACCGCCGCGACGCATCGGCGACGGGTGAGTCATTCCTCGCAGGGGATGGCGTCGCGGCCGGCGTGGCCGCCGCGGGTGGCGATGACCAGCCCGGCGATGATCAGTGCCGCCCCGATCGTCTTCCAGCGGTCGATCGGCTCGCCCAGCCAGACGGCGGCGGTGCCGACCGCGGCGACGGGGATCAGGTTCGAATAGATCGCGGTCTGCGAGCTGCCCAGCTTCTGCACGGCCGTGTTCCACAGGATGTAGGACAGGTTGATCGACAACAGCGCCGACACGGTGGTGCCGATCCAGGCGCCGGCGCCGACCTGCCGCCACTCGACCTGCAACATGGCGGGCACGGCATACGGCAGGTAGAACAGCGTTCCGAGGGTGATCGACCAGCCGCTGACGACGATCGAGGAATGTCGCGCCAGCAGCGGCTTGGCCGCGACCGTGTAGGCCGACCAGGCCAGCACCGCGCAGAAGGTGAGCAGGTCGCCGACCAGCGAGGCCCGCGCAACGCCGGCGTCCAGGCCGACCACGAAATACATCCCGACCAGCGAGACCGCGGTGCCGAGCCAGTAGACCCGCGTCAGCTTCTCCAGGCCGAGCGAGGCGTTGGTCAGCGCCACCACCATCGGCACCAGGCCGATGATCAGCGAGGCGTTGGCGACCGACGTCCGCGACATGCCGTTCAGGAAGAAGAGCTGATAGAGGAACTGCCCGTAGAACCCCAATCCGGCCAGCTGGATCCACTCGCGCCGGGTCGGCCGCGTCCGCGCGGTCAGCGCCAGCACCGCGACGAAGACGGCGGCGGCGATCGACAGGCGGAGCGCGTTGAAGACCGGCGGCGGCAGCTCGCGCAGGACGACCTTGATGAGCGAGTAGTTCGCCCCCCAGATCACGACCATCAGCAGAAGCAGCAGGTGCATCGGCGCGGAGCCGGGCGCAAAAAAATCGGGGGCGCCGGCCGCGGCCGGCGCCCCCGTCGAACCCGGGACGCGATCCTATCCGATTCGACCTACTTGATCTTCGAGCCCGGCGACGTCGTCCCCATCGCCCAGAACCGGCCGTCGAGGTCGAAGTAGGTCGAGTGGTCGACGACGATGTCGACCGGCGTGGCGCCGATCGACTCGATGATCAGGCTGTAGCCCTTGCCGACGACCTCCGGGAAGCGCTGCCGCCCGCGGATGGTGAGACGCTGGCTGGCGCCGATGGCGAACAGCCGCTCGACCGGCGCGGTGCCGTCGCCGAACACCGCCGTGACCTTCAGCAGCCCGCCGCGGCTCTCGGTGTTGGTGACCAGCGCGTAGGTGTCGCTGCTGCCGTCCGCCGCGGCCACGCCGTCGGCCGTCACCCACTTGCGGCCGCCTGCGGTGAAGCCGACGCCGACGTGGCCGGCCGTCCACTGGCCTTCGTGGCTGCGCCACCACATCGCCCGCTCGGCGACGACCGGCACGCTGTTGGTCGAGGTCACGAAGGTCGCGAACGAGGTGTTCATCATCGCCGGGTCTTCGTCGACGACGCGGATCGTGATGCGGCGGCCGGCCGGCACGGTGTGCGTGCGGGTGACGTCGGCGCCGGTGTCGGCGACGTAGCGGACCGTCACCGTGGCGTCGGTCGAGCCCGGGTTCGACAGCAGGATCCAGGCGTCGAAGAAGCTGCCGGTCGCGCCCTCGCCGAAGAACCACCGGTTCGCCGGCGCGGTCACGCCGGTGCCGCCCGTGCCCGCGTCCCACACCTTGGTCGGGGTGCTCAGATACATCGAGCGCTCGGCCACGATCGGCCGATCCGCGGTGACCACGCCGCCGAGGTCGGCCGAGGCCAGCCCCGGATCCGCCGTGTTCACCGGGATGGTGTAGCGGGCATAGCCGGGGATGACCACCTGCTTGACGATCGGCGCCCCGACCTGGCGCAGGAACGTGACGGTCGCGTTCGCCGGCTGGCTGCTCGGGTTGGTGAGCAGGTAGAACAGCGAGAAGCGGCCGGTCGTCGCGCCTTCGGCGAAGTACCACGTCGGCGAGGCCTCGACGGCGTGCTCGCTGTGCGCCTCGCGCCCGCCGAGATCCCAGAACGTCGTGCGGTCGGCCGACACCGCCTCGTTGCCCGCGACCTCGACGCCGAACGCCGCGTTCTCCATGCCGGCGACGGTCGCCGTGTTGAGGATCGTCCGCGTCCTGCCGGCCAGCGTCAGGTTCTTCCGGACCGGCGCCTGGCCCTGCCGGAAGAAGGTGATCTGCACTTCCATCGTCGCCGTGCTGGCGTTGGCGACGGCGATGCCGGTGTTGAACACCGCGTTGTTGATGCCCTCGGCGAAGTAGCGCAGCCAGGGCGCGGTCGGGTGCGTCCCGTTGGTGATCTCGGTGTTCGAGGGCACGCCGTCCTGATCCGGATCGTCGTCGGCGTCGTCCGGGTCGGTCGGGTCGAGGCCGTGACTTCAGCTCGGTCTCGTCGGTGATGCCGTCGCCGTCGGTGTCGGCGGTGCTGCCCGGCGCCGGCACCGGCAGCGGCAGGTAGGCGCCCACCAGCGTCTCGGGCGCGCCGCCGTTGACCACGACGACGACGTCGACCGGCGTGTTCGGCGGCAGCGCCGGCGTCACGAACGTGATGTGCGTGTCGTCGACGACCTCGGCCTCGAGGGCCGGGACACCGCCGATGGTCACCGTGACCGGGGTGCCGGCCGGGCCGAAGCCGGTGCCTTCGACGGTCACGCGCGTGCCGCCGATGTCGCGGCCGGCGCCGGGCAACAGCGAGACGTCGTCCCCGACGTTCAGCGTGACTGTGACCGGCGCGCTGGACGCGGTGCCGTCGCTGACCTGGTAGGTGAACGTGTCGACGCCGTTGAAGTTCGGATGCCGGCACGTAGGTGAAGCTGCCGTCCGGATTGAGCGTCAGCGTGCCGTTGCGTCGGACCGGTGACCAGCACCGCGGTCAGCGTGGTGCCGGCGTCGATGTCGGAATCGTTGCCGAGCAGGCCGCTCCCCGCCGGCACCGTCAGGGTGCGATCCTCGGCGAGCGAGTAGGTGTTGGCGACCGCGGTCGGCGGGTCGTTGGCCGGGTTCACGTTCAGCGTGACCGTCGCCGGCGCGCTGCTCTGGTCGCCGTCGCTCACCGTGTAGGTGAAGCTGTCCGGGCCGGTGTAGTCGGCGGCCGGCGTGTAGACGAAGCTGCCGTCCGGGTTGAAGACGATCGTGCCGTGCGCCGGCCCGGTCACGAGCACCGCCGTCAACGGATCGCCGTCCGGGTCGGTGTCGTTGCCGAGGACGCCCGGCGCCGGCACCGTCAGCGTGCCGTCTTCGGTGGCGCTGAACGTGGCGCCGCCGCCGTCGTTGGTCGCCGTCGGCGGATCGTCGACCGGCGTCACGCTGAGCGTCACCGTGATGACGCCGCTCTGCGCCGTGCCGTCGCTGGCGCGGTAGACGAAGCTGTCCGGGCCGCTGTAGTTGGCCGTCGGCGTGTAGACGAAGCTGCCGTCGGCGTTCAGCGTCAGCGCCCCGTGTGCCGGGCCGGTGACTCAGCACCGCCGACAGGGCGGCACCGGGATCGATATCCGCGTCGTTGACGAGGACGCCTGGCGCAGCCACCGTCAGCGCGCGTGTCTTCGCTCGTCGAATAGGCGTCCGCGCCGGCCGTCGGCGCGTCATTGACGCTGGTGACGCTCAGGCTCACCGTGACCGGGCCCACCGAGGTGCCGCCGTCGGAGACGCTGTAGGTGAAGCTGTCCGGCCCGAAGTAGTTGGCCGTGGGGGTGTAGGTGAAGCTGCCGTCCGCGTTGAGGAGCAGACTGCCGTGCCCCACGCCGCTCACCAGCGCGATGGTCAGCGTGTCGCCGTCCGGGTCGGTGTCGTTGCTGCGGACGCCCTGTGCGGCGTTGCGGGTAAGGGTGCCATCCTCGGCGACGGTGTAACCGTCGGCCGTCGGCGACGGCGGATCGGCCACCGGCGTGACCGTGATGGTCACCGTCGTGTTGGGGCTCTGGTTCACGCCGTCGCTGGCCCGGTAGACGATCGTGTCGGTGCCGAAATAGTTCGCCGTGGGCGTGTAGGTGAGGGTGCCGTTTGCGTTCAGGGTCAGCGACCCATGGCCGGGGCCGGTGATGAGCACCGCGGTCAGCGGGTTGCCTTCCGGGTCGCTGTCGTTGTCGAGGACGCTGTTGCCCGAGACCGTCAGGGTGCCGTCCTCCGCCACCGAGTAGCCATCGGCGACGCCGACCGGCTGCGTGTTCACCACGCTGGTCGTGCGGATCGGGCCGAGCAGGGCCGGGTAGCCGGTGCCGGCGACGCTGTAGGTCCCCAGGGTGATGGTGCCCGACGCCGTCGCCGAGGTGTTCACGGTGACCTCGAAGTCGCGGGTCGCGCCGGGCGCGAAATCGGCGAAGTGGCAGGTGACCACGCCGTTCGCGTGCGCGCAGTCCGTGTCGTTCACGGCGACGAAGGTGGTCTGGGGCGGCATCGTGATGCTGACGACGGGGTTCTCGAGCGCGCTGCTGCCGCCATTGACGACGTGGAAATCGTAGGTGAGGGGCGCGCCGGCCTGGACGCTGGCCGGCGCCGAGCCGACGACGGTGCCGCCGGGAATCGAGGACCCGAACGCGTCGACGTAGACGTGACCGCGGTGGCCGGTCTGGTTGCAGCCGGCCGCGATCACTTCGAGTTGGATGGTGTCGCCGACGTCGATGACGCCCGCCCCGCCCGAGGCATCCACCAGCTGCCAGCCGGTGTAGCGGTAGAGCCCGGACGATTGCCAGGGCACGCCGGCTTCGTTGGCGAACGTGAAGCGCTCCCACAGCAGGGTGCCTTTCGTCACGTTGCGGATCCCGATGTAGAAGTAGGCCTGCTGCGCCGGCGTGTGGCTGCCGTCCTCGAGTACCGGCAGATAGGCGAAGCGGATGTGGACGAGATTGTCGAAGCCGTCGATGTCGCCCGGCCCGACCACCGCCTGCTGCACCAGCGAGTTGGCGTTGCGATTCGGCGTCGTGCTCGCATCGATGTAGTTGACCCGCCCGGCGTATTGGCCGAAGCGCGGATACTGCACCGCCGGCGCCAGCGGGTCGGTCAAGGACAGCGGCGTCGCGGCCGGCCCGACCACGGTCGTCCGGTCGCTGCCGCCGGCGTTGCGGACGATGCTGGTGCCGGAGAACGGCTGCGAGCCGCCAAGGCCGGGGTTAAAGAAGGTCGATTTGACCCACCCCCCGGAGAAGTCACCGGCCTCGAAGCCGCCGTTGGTGAACAGCGCAAAGGTCGACGCGGTGAGCGCCACGACCGTCAGGGCGGTCAGGAGCAGGAAGCGGGTCGGTCGTCTCGTCTGATTCATGGCTGGGGGGCCGAATTTGCGGTCCTCCAACCAATCGGAACGTGTCGGAAAATCAACAGCCCACCCACGAAAATAGCGATCTTCGTGTGCGCGCGGCGATTCGGTCGATGTCGGGATGCTGACCGTTGCGCGTTTTCGCGGAACGGTCGAAGCGCGCACATGAAAGAAGCCCGGCCACCGCGCCTGCAGCGCAGTGAACCGGGCTTCAAAGTGGAACAGTGACTGTGCGGAGTGTGCGTGCCAACCCTCCGCGACGGTCGGCGGGCTGACCGCTAGCCGCCGAACGGCTTGACGAAGAACAGGATCAGCGAGACGAGCAGGGCGTAGATCACGAGCGACTCGATCAGCACGAGGCCGAGGATCATCGCGCCGCGGATGTCGCCGGCCGCGCCGGGGTTGCGGGCGATGCCTTCGACGGCCGCGCTGACCGCCTTGCCCTGGCCGAGGGCGCCGAACGCCGCGGCGATCGCCAGCGCGAAGCCGCCGGTGATGATCGACCACTGGGCCACGATGCCGAGGATCGGGCTCGCCGCGGCCACCGGCTCCTGCGCAAAGGCCGGGGTCAGGAAGCCCGCCGCCATGACCAGGCCCATCGTCAGAAACGTCTTCTTCATGTGCAATTCCTCCAGGAGCGCCGGCGGGTGCCGTCCGCGACGCTGACGCGCCGTGACGCGGGGAACCGGGGTCCCCTGGCCAGCGGCCTGTGGCCGTGGCGGGTGACGCCAGCCGGGTGGTGCCGGCCGGGCGTGCTGCGGCGCGTGCCGCAATCGACTGGCGCGTCTGCTAGGCCGCCGCGTGCGCGCCCACTTCGTTCTCGTGCGCGTCGTGTTCGTGGTCGGTGTGCACCGCCGCCGCGAGATAGATGATCGTCAGCATGACGAAGATGTAGGCCTGCAGCGAGCCGGTCACGACGCCCAGCACCATCATCGGCAGCGGCGCAACGAAAGGCACGATCGAGGCGATGATGACGACCACCATTTCCTCGCCGAAGACGTTGCCGAAGAGGCGGAGGGCCAGCGACATGACCCGCGACGCATGGCTGATGACCTCGATGATCAGCACCAGCGGGGCGATGGCGATCGGCGCGCCCGGCATCACCGCGAAGTGCTTCAGGTAGCTGCCGATGCCCTGCTCCCCGATGCCCATCAGGTGGTAGTAGACCCACACCGTGACGGCGCAGCCGAGGGTGACGTTGATGTTCGCCGTCGGCGACATCAGGCCGGGCACCTTGCCGATCATGTTGGCGGTGAAGATGAACAGGCCGACGGTGCCGATGAGGGGCAGGTACCGTGCGCCCTTCGGCCCGATGTACTCGGTCAGGATGCCGATGAGGCCGCCGGCGATGTCCTCGAGCACGATCTGCAGCTTGCCCGGGTTCTCGACGCTGAGCTGCGACCGCACGATGAGGCTGAGCGCGGTCAGCCCAATCAGGATGAGCAGGCACATCACCAGGTAATCGGGCACGGCGTGCGCCGGGTCGAGGTGAAAGCCGAGCGGGGCCAGGGCCGCCGCGACGGCCGAGCCGAAGATCCTGTTGAAGGCGGTGACGATCCAGAACTCGTGGTGCATGGATTCAGGGGCGCCGCAGAGTCCGGACCGCTTCGATGGAAGCGGCGGCGACGAGCGACGAGGCGCCAATCAGCACACCCACGGCGTGCAGGCGCAAACGCGCAATCATAACGTACGCGGCGAGTCCGAGGACCAGGTAGCGACCAGCCAGTTTCACGCCCAGTCCCAGCCCTGCACGCGCCGGAGCATCGGTTTCGGCATCCGGGCCAGCAGGGCGTCCACGGTCGAGCGGATCGCCAAGAGGCTGAAGAGCGCCAGCAGGCCGCCGCCCACGACGCCGGCGGCGATGCCCGGTGCGTCGCGGCGCAGGGCCAGCGCCGCGGCCGTCGCCAGCCCGCACCAGATGACGGCGTCGCGCTCGAGCCGACGGATCAGGGGATCGACGTCCCGCATCAGCGGACGTACGGCCGGGTCGCCCGGTAGACGTTGAGCACGCCGGCGGCGAAGCCGAGGGCGAACCCGCCCAGGAACCCCCAGGGCGACGTGCCGGCGGTCCGGTCCAGCCAGACGCCCGCGCCGACCCCGAGCACCAGGGCCAATACGAACGAGAGACCCACCGTGCTCAGGGTCCCGATCATGCGCACCTGGTCGGGCGGCAGGAGGGGCATCCCGGTAATATACTGGCCTCGTGACCTTCCCACTCCGCCCGACGGTCCGGCTTGCCCTTCCGCTCGCGGCCCTGGCGGTGGCGATGGCGGTCGTCGTCGGCCTCGACGCCCAGGCCCGGCAGCGGAAGATCTACACCAGCCTGGTGGACAAGAAGGGCGCGCCGGTCACGTCCGTCACCCCGGCCGACCTGGTCGTCCGCGAGGACGGCGTCGCCCGCGAAATCCTCTCGGTGACGCCCGCGACCGACCCGATGCGCGTCGCGCTGCTGGTCGACAACAGCCAGGCGGCGACCGATTCCATCCAGTTCCTGCGCGACGGCCTTGAGCGCGTTCGCGACGCGGCTGACCGGCGCCGGCCACTCGGTCGCGCTGATCACGCTCGGCGATCGGCCCGACGCTGCAGGTCGACGCGACCACCGACCTGCGCCCGGCTGAAGAGCCGCGGCATCGATCGCCTGTTCGCGCAGCCCGGGTCGGGCATGTACCTGCTCGAGGCGCTCATCGAGACCTCGAAGGGCTTCGTCAAGAACGACACGCCGCGGCCGGTGATCGTCGCCGTCGTGACCGAGGGCAAGGAGTTCAGCACCGCCTCGGCCGACCCGGTCATCCGCGCCATCCGCGACAGCGGCGCGCAGTTCTACGCGCTGGTCCTGACCGAAGGCGAGCGGGCCAGCCAGTCCGACGACGAAGTGCGGCAGCGCAACGTCGTGCTCGATCGTGGCACGCGCGAGAACGGCGGCATGCGCGACACCGTGATCACCCACATGGCGCTCAAGGACCGGCTCGATCTGCTCGCCAGCGAGCTGCTCGGCCAGGTCGCCGTCACCTACGCCAGCCCCGATCGCCTGGTGCCGGCGGAGAAGATCACCATCGCCGCGGCGCGTGCCGAGCTGACCGCCCGCGGCGTCCCGGTCAAGGTCGCGAAGACCCCGGTTCCGGAGCGCTGAGGTTCGCATGCGACGGCGAGGAGTGGGATTCGCGCTCGGCGCCGCAGTGGTCGTGACCGCGGCGGGCCTGCTGGCGGCCCAGGCGCCCGCACGCCGCCGGTCCAGCCCGCGCCCGTCCAGACGGCGCCCGCACCGGCCCAGACGGCGCCGGCCCAGACGCGCCGCCGCCGCCCAGCCGCCGGCCCAGACGCCGCCGGCGCCGGCGGCAGAACCCGCGGCGGCGTCGCAGGCCGCCGCAGCGGCCGTCGTTCCGCGGCGGCGTCGACGTCGTGTCGCTGAACGTCACCGTCGTCGATCAGTCGCGCAACTTCGTGACCTCGCTCGAGCGGGGCGACTTCGTCGTCTTCGAGGACGGCGTGAAGCAGGACGTCACCTACTTCAACAAGGCGCAGCTGCCGGTGGCGCTGTCGCTGCTCCTCGACACCAGCGCCAGCATGGAAGACAAGCTGCGGCTGACCCAGGAAGCGGCGATCGGCTTCGTCAAGCGGATGAAGCCGGACGACATGGCGCAGGTCATCGACTTCGACAACCGGGTGTCGATCCTGCAGCAGTTCACCTCCGATCGGCGCGGCCCTCGAGACGGCCATCCGCCAGACGGTGCCGAACGGCTCGACGTCGCTCCACAACGCGATGTACATCTCGCTCAAGGAGCTGCAGCAAGGTGCGCGCGACGTCGTCCGGCGACGTGCGCCGGCAGGCCATCGTCGTGCTGTCGGACGGCGAGGACACGTCGAGCCTGGTGCCGTTCGAGGAAGTGCTCGACCTGGCCAAGCGCTCCGAGGTCATCGTCTACACGATCGGCATCCGCGGCCGCGACTTCGGGGCCCGCGGCTTCCCGGAAGCGCGAGTTCGTGCTCAAGCAGTTCGCGCAGGAAACGGGCGGCCGCGCCTTCTTCCCGACCGCCGCGACCGAGCTGGAGGGGATCTACGCGCAGATCGCCGACGAGCTGGCGGCGCAGTACGCCCTGGCCTATTCGTCGCGCAATCCGCGGCGCGACGGCCAGTGGCGGCGCATCGTGGTCCGCACGACGCAAGCCCGACGCTCGCCGCCCGCACCAAGCAGGGCTACTTCGGCCCGGTGAACTGACGGGCGTGCCGCGATGAGCGCTCTCGAGCCCGCGCTCTATGCGCTTGGCGCGTCCTCTACGCCGCGCACTTCGTCCGCCGCCAGCCGGCGCTGGGCCAGGCTGCGACCGGCGCGCTCGGCGCCGGCGTGGTCGTCCACACCTTCCTGCTGGGGATGGCGACGATGCGCGCGAGCGCGCTGCCGCTGGTCGGCGCCGGGGACGCGCTGTCGGCGTTCGTCTGGCTGCTGGCCATCGTCTACCTGTATGTCGAGCTGACGTCGGGCGAGCGCGCGATGGGCGCCTTCATCGCGCCGTTCATCGCGGTGCTCTCGCTCGTCGCCGTGACCAGCGCCCAGCCCGGGCCGCGGCCGGCGATCCTCGACAGCCCGCTCTTCGTCTTCCACGTGACGTTCGTGCTGTTCGCCTACGCGTCGTTCGCCATCGCCGCCGTCATGGGCATCACCTACGTCCTGCTGTTCCGCGAGCTGAAGGGGCGCCAGCCGGGGGTGTTCTACGCCCGCCTGCCGGCGCTGGCCACGCTCGACCAGATGAACGGCCGCGCCATCGTCGGCGGCTTCGCCTGCCTCACCGCCGGCATGCTGATCGGCCTGGTGTGGCTGCTGCAGGCGGGGCGGGCCGTGCCGGTCGATCCGCGGGTCGACGCCATGTCGATGGCCGATCCGAAGATCCTGCTCGCCGTCGGATCCTGGCTGCTCTACGCCTTCCAGATCCTCGCTCGCACCACGCTCGGCTGGAGCGGCCGCCGGACGGCGTGGCTGTCCGCGGCCGGCTTCGTCGTCATCCTCGTCAACCTGCTGCCGGTCGCCTATCTGGTGCCGACCAGCCACGCCTTCGACTGATGCGACTCCTGGTCCTCGGCGTCAGCCACCACACGGCGCCCATCGACGTCCGCGAGCGGCTGGCGTTCGCCACCTCCGATCTCGGCGACGCCGTGACCGCGCTGGCCGGCGACCCGGCGCTCGGCGAGGTGGTGCTGCTCTCGACCTGCAATCGCACCGAGCTCTACGCGACCTGCACCAGCCTCGAGGGCGGGCACGACGCGCTGGCCGGCTTCCTGGCCGCCGCCCGCGCGGTGCCCGCGGACGCCCTGCGGGCCCACATCTACACGCGCTCCGAGGCCGACGCCGCCCGGCACCTGTTCCGCGTCGCGGCCGGGCTCGATTCGCTCGTCGTCGGCGAGCCGCAGATCCTCGGGCAGGTGAAGCAGGCCTACGCGTCGGCGACCGATCAGCACGCCACCGGCGCCCTCCTCAACCGCCTGTTCCACACCGCGTTCACCGCCGGCAAGCGCGTGCGCAGCGAGACCGAGCTGGCCGAAGGGGCGGTCTCGGTCAGCTACGCGGCGCTCGGCCTGGCGCGGAAGATCTGCGGCGACCTGCGGCGCGTGTCGGTGCTCGTCATCGGCGCCGGCGAGATGGCCGAGCTGACGGCGCGGCACTTCGCGGCGCAGCAGCCGAAGCGGATCGCCGTGTGCAGCCGCACCGCCACGCACGCCGAGGCGCTGGCCACCCAGATCGGGGGCACGACCGTGCCGTGGGCCGATCTCGACGCCGCGCTCGGCGAGGCGGACATCGTCGTCACGGCGACCGGGGCGACGACGCCGATCCTGACGCGGCCGCGGGTGCACGCCGCCCTGCGGCATCGCCGCGGCCGGCCGCTGTTCCTGATCGACATCGCCCTGCCGCGCGACGTCGACGCGGCGGTCGGCGGCCGACGACGACGTCTTCCTCTACAACATCGACGACCTGCAGTCGGTGATCAACGAGAGCCTGGCCCGGCGCAGCAGCGAGACGACGCGGGCCGAGGCGATCGTCAACCAGGAAGTCGAGAAGTTCATGGCCTGGGCGCGCTCGCGCACCGCCATGCCGACCGTCGTCGCCCTGCGCCAGCGCTTCGAGGCGATCCGCCGCGCCGAGCTCGATCGCCTGCAGCCGAAGATCGCCGGCCTGCCGCCGGACGCGCGGGCCCGCGTCGACGAGATCACGCGGCTGATCATCGAGAAGCTGCTGATCACGCCGACCGAGCAGCTCAAGGCGCTGCCCGACGAGGCGCTGCAGCACTCCTACGCCGACGCGCTGAGCCACCTCTTCGCGCTGTCCGACGGCCGGCAGCGACGACGAGCGACGAGCCGGGCCCGTCCCCGGCCGGCGGCGGACCGCGGGAGTTCGCCGACCCGTGAGCTCCGGGCACGAGCCCGGCCGCTCCGGATCGGGACCCGCGGCAGCACGCTGGCGCTGTGGCAGGCGAACGAGGTGGCGCGTCGTCTCGCCGCGATCGGCGAGGCGAGCGAGGTCGTCGTCATCCGCACGTCCGGCGATCGGCTGAGCGAGGTCGCGCTCGCCGACCGGCCGTCGAAGGGGCGGCAAGCGGCTGTTCGTCAAGGAGATCGAGGACGCGCTGCTGGCCGGCTCGATCGACCTGGCGGTGCACAGCACCAAGGACATGCCGGTGGTGCTGCCGGACGGACTGGTCATGGCGGCGTTCCTGCCGCGGGCCACGCCGTGGGACGCGCTGGTGCTGCCGGCCCGGCACGCCGGTGTCGCCGCGCACGCTCGACGCCGTGTCGGCGACGCTGGGCCCGTCGCCGCGGCTCGGGACGAGCAGCATCCGCCGCATCACCCAGCTCCATCGGCTGCTGCCCGGCGCGACCTTCGAGCCGATCCGCGGCAACGTCGACACCCGCCTGCGCAAGGTGGACGAAGGGCAGTACGACGCCATCGTGCTGGCGTGCGCCGGCCTGGAGCGCGTCGGCTTCGCCGACCGCATCTCGCTGGCGCTCCCGGTCACGGCCTGCGTGCCGGCGCCCGGGCAAGGTGCCGTCGGCGTCGAGTGTCGCGCCGACGCCCCGGCCGCCCTCGCCGCGTGCCTGCGCGCCCTCGACGACGCGGCGACGCGAGCCGAGGTCACCGCCGAGCGGATCGTCGTCGAGGTGCTCGAAGGTGGCTGTCAGTCTCCCATCGGGGCGCTCGCCCGTGTAGGTCCGGACGGTTCCCTGGAGCTGCACGCGTCCGTGACCTCGTTCGAAGGGGATGAGCTGCGCGGCATCGCTTTTGGATCAGTCAGCGACCCTGTCGGGCTCGGACACAAGGTCGGAGCTCAGCTGTTGGCAGACGGCGCGGCCGACCTGCTCGCGCGATCGGTGGTCGAACGAGGAGACGCATGAGTCTGGGTTCGCGGATTGCTGCAACGCTCGCACTGGCGCTCACCCTCGCCGGCGGCCTGGCTCGGGACGCCGAGGCGCAGGCGTATCGCCGGTGGTACCTCGCCGAGGGCGCGGCCAACACGTTCTTCAACGACACCATCCTGATCGGCAACCCGAACGGCACGGCGGCCAACGTCACCATCCAGCTGCTGCCGGAAGGGCAGCCGCCGTTCGCGGTGCAGACGCTGACCGTCCAGCCGACCAGCCGGGCGACCTTCAACGTCAACGGCGTGACCGGCCTGCCGCTCGGGCGCGGTGTCGGCGATCGTCGAGTCCAACATCGACATCGTCGTCGAGCGCTCGATGACGTGGCCCGGGCAGCGCGCAGCGCGGCGGTCACAGCTCGGGCGGCGTGCTGGCGCCGGCGGGGCAGTGGTATCTCGCCGAGGGCGTCACCGGCTTCTTCGACACGTTCGTCCTGATCACCAACACCAACAGCACCGCACCGGTGAACGTCGAGGTGACGTTCCTGCGCGAGACCAGCGGACCGATCGTCAAGACCTACACGCTGCCGGCGAGCGGGCGCCGCACGATCTACGTCAACAACGACGTCCGGGACAGCCTGAACCGGCCGATCGCCGAGGCGTTCTCGACGGTCGTCCGGCAGACGAGCGGCGGCACCAACGCCGACCTCGTCGTCGAGCGGGCGATGTACTGGAACGGCTTCGAGGGCGGCCATGGCTCGGCCGGCGTCACGGCGCCCGAGCACGACCTGGCTGTTCGCCGAGGGTGTCGGCGGCGGCGACGCGAGCTTCAGCTTCCAGACGTTCCTGCTGCTCGCCAACCCCGGCACCACCGACGCCACCGCCACCATCACCTTCTTCCGCGATCTCGCCGGGCCGGTGACGAAGGACGTGCTGGTGCGGGCGGGCCGGCGCGCGACGCTGTCCCTCAACGACCTGCGATTCGATCCGGGCAACGTCGCCGCGCTCGCCAACGCGTCGTACTCGATCCGCGTCTCGAGCACCCAGCCGGTGCTGGCCGAGCGGGCCGTCTACTGGTCCTCGAACGGCATCACCTTCATCGAGGGCAACAACTCGCCGGGCGTGACCGCCGAGGCCACCAAGTGGGCCTTCGCGGAGGGCATCCAGGGCGTGGTGCAGCAGGGCGGGCCCTCGCACGCCTCGTTCTACCTGATCTCCAACGCCAACGCCGAGCCGCTCCAGATCCGGGCCACCTTCGTGCGCGAGGACGGGCGCGGCATCGTCGTCACCCGCACCGTGCCGGCGCAGTCGCGGGCCACCATCCTGACCAGCGGCCTGGCCGCGCTCAGCCACCAGCGGTTTTCCGCGTTCATCGAGTCGACCAACACGACGCCGCTGCCGTTCGTCGCCGAACGCGCCACCTACTGGGGCGGCGGCTTCTACGGCGGGCACGGCGCCACCGGCGTGCCGTGGACCGGCACCATCGCCACCCCGCCGGCGGTCGACCTCACGCCGCAGATCACCAGCATCTCGCCGACGCACGGCCCGCTGGCGGGTGGCAACGACCTGACCATCCGCGGCGCCAACTTCACCGAGTCGACCACCGTCCTCATCGGCGACCGTCCAGCCCAGGTCTTCCCCATCGACGCGACGACCATGCTCGTCACGGTTCCGGCCGGCGCCGCGGCCGGCACCGTGCCGGTGACGGCCACCAACAGCGGCTTCCTGCCGGTCACGATCCCGAACGGCTACACCTACGACACGGTCGGGCCGCTGCTGCTCGCCGACACCATCCTGGCGTTCGGCGACAGCATCACCTACGGCACCACGTACTTCTGCGCGCCTCCCAGCTGCTCCGGCACCCGCGCGACCACCCCGTATCCGGAGCGTCTCGAGGCGGCGCTGCGGGCCCGCTATCCGGCCCAGACCGTGGCGGTGCAGCGGTCGGGCTCGCCGGGCGAGTGCGCGTCCGCGCCCGGCTGCACCGGCACCGCCGGTCGCACCCGGCTGCCGGGCGACCATCGGCCGCCATCCACGATCTGGTCGTCATCCTCGAAGGCGTCAACGACACCAACGCCGTGCCGTCGGACACCTTCATCATCGACGCCCTGCGGGCGATGGTGCAGACGGCCCGGGCCGCCGGCAAGTCGGTGATCCTGTGCGGCCTGCTGCCGGTCAAGCCGAACGCCGACACCGGCCTCTACGCGGCGACGCCGGCGCGGATCGCGTCGATGAACAGTCGTCTCGTCGATGCTGGCGAGCGACGAAGGCGTGCCGTTCGTGGACATGGTCGCGGCCTTCGGCAGCGCCTTCCAGCCGCTGCTCGGCCCGGACGGGCTCCACCCGAACGAGGCGGGGTATCAGCGGATGGCCGAAGCGGTGGCCGAGACCGTCGTCGCGTTCTTCGCGGTCCCCTGATCCAGGCGAGCTCGCCCGCTGCACGCCAGGGCACGTCCAGTTCCCAAAGCTGGGCCGGCGCCGCTAGAATGGCAGGCCCATGCGTGCCGCGCTGGCCTGCCTGATCGTGCTGACCCTCACCGCCGCCGGCTGCTCCGGCAGCGACAGCCCGAACCGCCCGACCCCGACCCCGACGCCGACCCCCACGCCGCAGCCGACACCCAACCCGAATCCGACCCCGCCGGCCGGCCCCGCGACGCCGACGCCAGCGGCGCCGCGTCTCGGCAAGAACCGGTTCCTCGCCTTTGGCGACAGCATGACCGAGGGCGTCGTGTCGCTGCCGTTCACGCAGAGGCTGGTCAACATCCCGCATTCGTACCCGGCCCGGCTCGGGGACGCGCTGCGGGCGCGCTATACCGACCAGCGCGACATCGTCGTGGTGAACGAAGGCAAGGCCGGCGAATTCGCGGTGCGAAGGCAAGTTCCGGATGGGCGACCTGATTCGAGCCGACACGCCGCAGGTCCTGCTGCTGCTCGAGGGCGCCAACGACATCAACGTGCTCGGCCGGCCGGGCGTCAGCCGGGTGGCGGTCGCGATCGAGGACATGATCAAGGACGCGCACGCCCGCGGCGTCGTCGTGTTGGTGGCGACGCTGCCGCGGCAGCGCCCGGGCGGTCGCAACGCCGACGGCGCTCCGTTCGTCGAGGAAGTGAACGCCCTGATCCGCCGGATCACCGTCGACCGCGGCGCGACGGTCGTGGACGTCTACAACCAGCTCGATCTCTCGCTGATCGGCGAGGACGGCCTGCATCCCACCGAAGCCGGCTACGCCCGTCTGGCCGAGATCTTCGCCGCCGCCATCCGCCAGGCGTTCGAGACCGCGCCGCCGTCCTAGCCCCTACAATCAGCCGGTGGAAGACCTGACCACCGGATCGCTGTCGCGACACCTGCTGCGCACGGCCAGCTTCATGCTGGTCACGATGCTGTCGCAGACGCTGTACCTCCTCGTCGATCTCTACTGGGTCGGCAGCCTGGGGAAGGAAGCCGTCGCCGCGGTCGGCCTGGCCGCCAATCTGAGCTTCGTCGTCCTCGCCCTCAGCCAGGTCCTCGGCGTCGGCACCACCACGCTGATCTCCCATGCGTCCGGCGCGCGCGATCGATCGCGGGCCCGCGAGGTGTTCCACCAGTCGCTGTGGCTGGCGTGCGCGGCGGCGGTGGCGTTCCTCGTGATCGCCTGGCCGGGCCGCCGTCTCTACGTGGACGCGTTCGCCGCCGACGTGCTGACGGCGACGTTGGGCGAGGACTACCTGCGCTGGTTCGTGCCCGCGCTGGCGCTGCAGTTCGTGCTGGCGACGATGGCCGCGGCGCTGCGCGGGACCGGCGCGTTCAAGGCGCCGATGCTCGTCCAGGTCATGACCGTCGTCATCAACATCGTGCTGGCGCCGGTCCTGATCTTCGGCTGGGGCCTCGGCGTGACGATCGGCGTCGTCCGGCGCGGCCATCGCCTCGCTGGTCGCCGTGGCGGCCGGCATCGCGTGGCTGTCGCGGGAGTTCGTGGCCGAGGAAGCGTTCCTGCGCATCCGCGCCGCGGAGGCCGGGCCCCGGCCCGCGGCTGTGGCGCTCGATCGTGGAGATCGGCCTGCCGGCCGGGGCCGAGTTCGGCCTGACGGCGGTGTTCATGTTCGTCGTCTACGCGGTGTCGCGACCGTTCGGCGCCGCGGCGCAGGCCGGCTTCGGCATCGGCCTGCGGCTGGTCCAGGCGTTCTTCCTGCCGGTGGTGGCGCTCGGCTTCTCGGTGGCGCCGGTGGCCGGCCAGAACGTCGGCGCCGGCCGCTTCGATCGCGTGCGGCAGACGCTGCGCACGGCCATCGGCCTGTCGGTCGCGGTCATGGTCGTGGTCGGCGTCGTCATCCAGTTCGCCGCCGCGGCCATGGTCGGGGTCTTCTCGCCCGATCCCGAGGTCATCGCGGTGGGCGCCGACTACCTGCGCATCGTCGGCTGGGGCTTCGCGGCCTCGGGGATCATCTTCGTGACCTCGAGCCTGTTCCAGGCCCTCGGCCGGACGCTGCCGCCGCTGCTGACCTCGACGGTGCGGAACGTGGTGGTGCTGGGGCCGGTCCTCTGGCTGGCGGCCCGGCCCGGCTTCCACCTCACCATCATCTGGTACCTGTCGCTGGCCGCGGTCGTGCTGCATGCCGCCGCCAACTGGCTGCTCGTGCGGCGCCAGATCGTCCTGGCCGAAAACGCGGTGGCTGCGGCCGTGGTTCCCTGAAAGTCGCGCTTTGCAGTACCCTGAGGCCCGATGACCGCCGTCTATCTGGTCGGCGCCGGCCCCGGCGACCCCTCGCTGATCACCGTCCGTGGCCTGCGCTGCCTCGAGCGCGCCGACGTCGTGGTCTACGACCACCTCGTCCACCCGCGCCTGCTGTCGATGGCCCCGCCGGATGCGGAGCGCATCGACGTGGGCGCGGCGGCGCCGCAGCCCGGTGAGCAGGACGCCATCTGCCTGCTCGTCTCGGAGAAGGCGCGCGAGGGCAAGATCGTCGTCCGCCTCAAGTGGGGCGATCCGTTCTTCTTCGACAGCGGCGGCAAGGAAGCGATCTTCCTGCACGAGCAGGGCATCGCCTTCGAGGTGGTGCCGGGCCTGCCGGCCGGCCTCGCCGTGTCGTCCTACGCCGGCGTGCCGGTGACCTACCCCGGCGCCGGCGAGTCGGTGACCTTCGTCAAGGGCTTCGAGGACGGCAGCCAGACGCCGGCCCGCATCGACTGGATGGCGCTGGCCCATCTCGGCGGCACCGTCGTCTGCTATGCCGGCGCGCGCCAGGTGCCGGCGATCCTGCAGTCGATGATCGAAGGCGGCCGGGACGAGAGCGAGCGCGTCGCCATCGTGCAGGACGGCACCCTGCCGTCGCAGCGCACCATCACCGGGACGCTGGGCGAGCTGGCCCGGCGCGTCGCCGGCGAGCCGCGCCGCGGATCGGCCATCGTCATCGTCGGCAAGGTCGCCGGGCTGCGCGAGCACCTGCGCTGGTTCGACGCGCGGCCGCTGTTCGGCAAGCGCATCGTGGTGACGCGGGCGCGCGAGCAGGCGATGGAGCTGGTCGAGCGCCTCGAGGAGCTGGGCGCGCAGGCCATCGAAGGCGCCGCCGTGCGCATCGCGCCGGTCGCCGACACCGCCGCGCTCGACGAAGCCTGCGCCACCGCCTCGAACTTCGACTGGCTGGTGTTCACCAGCCAGAACGGCGTCGACCACTTCATGCGGCGGGTGATGGAAGGCCCGGGCGACGTCCGCTCCCTCAAGGGCCCGCGGATCTGCGCCGTCGGGCCGGCGACCGCCGAGAAGCTGGCCCGCTACGGCCTCAAGGTCGACGTGATTCCGCGCGAGCACCGCGCCGAGCGCGCCGTCGAGGCGATGCGGGCGCACGGCGAGCTGCGCGGCGCCAAGGTCCTGCTTCCCGCGCTCCGAGATCGCGCGCGAGGTGCTGGCCGACGATCTGCGCAAGGCCGGCGCGCTCGTCACCGACGTCGTCGCCTATCGCACGCTGGCCGCCGAGCCGCAGCGCGAAGGCGATCCCGACGTCTACAAGCTGCTGCTCGAGCACCAGGTCGACGCGGTGACCTTCACCAGCGCGTCGTCGGTGCGGCACTTCGTCAAGGCGCTCGGCGAGGAGCAGGCGCCGGACCTGCTGTCCGGCACCGTGGTCGCGTCGATCGGCCCGGTGACGGCGGAAGCGGCGCAGCAGCTCGGCATCACCTCGACGATCGTGCCGACCGAGTACACCGTGCCCGGGCCTGGTCCAGGCGCTGGTCGAGCACTTCCGGAGACAGTAGTGCGACCTACCTAGACGGCCGCGGCGGCTGCGCCGCACGCCGGCCATCCGCGCGCTCGTCCGCGAGACGCGCCTGTCCGCGGATCAGCTCGTCTACCCGCTGTTCGTCTGCGAGGGGACCGGCGTCCGCCGCGCCGTGTCGTCGATGCCGGGCGTCTTCCAGCTGTCGGTCGACGAGGCGGTGCGCGAAGCGGCGGCGGCGCGCGCCGATGGCGTCGGCGCGCGTGCTGCTGTTCGGGCTGCCGGCGGCCAAGGACGCCGAAGGATCGGCGGCGTGGGATGCGCAGGGGCCGGTGCCGCGCGCGGTGCGCGCCATCGTCGCCGAGGTGCCGGACCTCGTCGTCATCACCGACGTCTGCCTCTGCGAGTACACCGAGCACGGCCACTGCGGCCTGCTCGACGGCGAGCGCATCCTCAACGACCCCACCGTCGAGCGCCTGGTGCGATCGGCGCTGGTCCACGCCGAGGCCGGCGCCCACGTCGTCGCGCCCTCCGACATGATGGACGGCCGCGTCGGCGCCATCCGCCGGGCGCTCGACGCGCGCGGCTTCGAGGACGTCGCCATCCTCTCCTACGCCGTCAAGTACTGCTCGGCCTTCTACGGCCCGTTCCGCGAAGCGGCCGACTCGGCGCCGAAGTTCGGCGATCGCCGCAGCCACCAGATGGATCCGGCCAACGGCGACGAGGCGCTGCGCGAAGCCGCGCTCGACGTCGAGGAAGGCGCCGACATGGTGATGGTCAAGCCGGCCGTGCCGTATCTCGACATCGTCTCGCGCGTGAAGCGCGAGCTGCGCGTGCCGACCGCCGCGTACCACGTCAGCGGCGAATACGCGATGCTCAAGGCCGCCGCCGCCAACGGCTGGATCGACGAGACGCGGGCGATGCTCGAGACGCTGCTCTCGATCCGCCGCGCCGGCGCCGACATCATCGTCACCTACTACGCCCGCGACGCCGCGCGCGATCCTGAGGACCCCGACCCCGTGACCCGAAAGACCCGAGCCGCCGCGCCGTCGAAGGCGCCGAAGTCCGCCAAGCTGTTCGAGCGCGCGCAGGCGGTGATCCCCGGCGGCGTCAACAGCCCGGTGCGCGCCTTCAAGGCGGTCGGCGGCTCGCCGCGGTTCATCGCCAAGCGCCAAGGGCGCGACCATCACCGACGTCGACGGCCACACCTACATCGACTACGTGATGTCCTGGGGGCCGCTGATCCACGGTCACGCGCCGCCGGCGCTGATCGCGCAGCTCGGCAAGGTCGCGCAGGCTCGGCACCAGCTACGGCGCGCCGACCGAGCTCGAGGTGCGGATCGCCGAGAAGGTGCGTTGCGCTGGTGCCGTCGATCGAGATGGTGCGCTTCACCAGCTCGGGCACCGAGGCGACGATGAGCGCCGTGCGCGTGGCCCGCGCCGCCACCGGCCGCGATCGCGATCATCAAGTTCGCCGGCTGCTACCACGGCCACGCCGACGGCTTCCTGGTCGAGGCCGGCTCGGGCGCGCTGACGCTCGGCGTGCCGACCAGCCCCGGCGTCGCCGCGTCGACCGCCGCCCTCACGCTGACCGCGACCTTCAACGATCTCGACAGCGTCGGCCGCGCTGCTCGAGGCGAACACCGCGCAGGTCGCCGCGGTCGTCGTCGAGCCGATCGTCGGCAACATGGGCACCGTGCCGCCGGCGCCCGGCTTCCTCGAGGGGCTGCGCACGCTGTGCGATCAGCACGGCGCGCTGCTCATCTTCGACGAGGTGATGACCGGCTTCCGCGTCCACCGCGGCGGCGCCCAGGCGCTCTACGGCGTGTGGCCCGACCTGACCTGCCTCGGCAAGATCATCGGCGGCGGCCTGCCGGTCGGCGCCTACGGCGGCCGCAAGGACCTGATGTCGCTGGTCGCGCCGGCCGGGCCGATGTACCAGGCCGGCACGCTCTCCGGCAACCCGCTGGCGGTGACGGCGGGCCTGTGGTCGATCGGCCAGCTCACCGCGACGCTCTACCGCACCCTCGATCGCCTGACCGCGCGCCTCGGCGATGGACTGCTCGACGCCGCGGCCAAGGCCGCGCGTGCCGCTCCAGGTGAACCGCGTCGGCTCGATGATCACGCCGTTCTTCACCGCGACGCCGGTGACCGACTACGCGACGGCCACGCGGTCCGACACGCAGCGCTACGGTCAGTTCCATCAGGCGATGCTGGCGCGCGGCGTCTACCTGCCGGCGTCGCAGTACGAGGCCTGGTTCCTGTCGGCGGCGCACACCGAGCGCCACGTCGACCGCACGATCGCGGCGTCGCGCGCGGTCTTCGCCGCATTGGGCTGACCGCCACGTCCGTCCGGAAGCGCGGGCTCTGGCCTGCCTCTATAATCGCGGCATGGACGTCTCCGACGTTGCCCGGCGCGTCGGCGACGCGGTGGCGCCCCTCCCGGGTGTCGCGGCCGCGGGCGGCGCGAATCCATTTCGAGGTCGCGACCCGAAACGAGTTCTTCGATCTGGAGCCGATGCTCGTCGACTATCGAGCGCCACGTCGAGGCCGGCCGTGACCGATCCATGGCTACGACGACGTCGACCTCGACGTGGTTCGCGACGTCCTGAGCCGTCGGCTGGTGGACCTCGAGGCGTTCGTCGCCGCCATCCGCGTACGCCGGTGACCCGCGCTGGTCGACTCACTCGACGAACGACACGACCCGCACCGGCACCTCGCGCGCGGCCGTGAAGCCGATGCGCTCGTAGAGCGCGATCGCCTTGGCGTTGGTCGAGACGACGTGCAGGAACGGCGTCTCGCCGCGATCCAGCTCGCGGCGCACGACCAGCTCGGTGAGCCGCCGGGCCCAGCCGCGACCTTGCTGGTCGGGATGCGTGCAGATGCCGCTGACTTCCCGGCAGCCGGCCGTCCTGCATGCGCTCGCCGGCCATCGCCACCAGGCGATCGCCGGCGAACACGCCGAAGTACTCGCCGAATTCGATGGTCCGCGTGTCGAAGGGACCGGGCCGGGTCAGCTCGGCGAGCGCGCACATCTGCGGTACGTGCTCGACCTGCAGCGGCACCGCGCCCAGGGTGGGATCGGCGGCTGGCGCCGGACCGCCCGTCCACGCCATCACCAGCATGCGGGCGTCGCGCTCGATCGTCCAGCCGGCGGGAACGGCTCCCGACCACTCGGAGCAGTAGAAGCGCTCGCCCGGCTCGCTCACCGCCGCGAGCGCCGCGAAGTCCGGCTGTTCAGGATCGGCGAAGGCGATGATCGGCGAGAAGCCTTTCACGTAGCGGCGGGCGCGCTCGCTGCCGGCGGTCAGGTGCCGCTGCGATCCCGCCATGCAGCGCCAGATGATGTTGGTGAAGTCGCGCATGCGCACTCAGCGTCGGAAGATCCGCGAGAGGATGTCCGTCCTGCGCCGTGGAGCCGCACACGCGAACAGGCGCTGCTCGCCGAAGCGTCGCAGACACGCCGGGTATCCGTGTCGCCCCCAGGGGAAGCCCATGCCAGGCGTCGCCGCCCGCAAGTCGACGATCGACCAATCGCCGGTGAGGGCGTTGGCGAACGCGCGGAGTGTGTGGTCTGGCGCGTGGAGCGCGGCGGTGCGGCTCGAGCCGGCGGGAGGGGTCTGCCAGACGCGATGCACACGCTCGTCGTGCGTGTCGTCGAGCGACGACCGCTCCGACGACGTGAACTTCCGGCGCAGCTCCCGGAGGAGCGCCGCGATCCCCCGGCACTGCCAGAGCACCACCGGCGGATCGTGGCAGGCGTAGAAGATCGCCGCCTCGGTCTCCGGCGTCGTCGTGCAGTCGACGACCCAGAAGTTGCCTGCATGATCGCCGACGATCGGCAGCCCGTGCGGGAAGAGATCGACCATCTCGAACGACAGGCTCCCCGTGAAGTCGATCTCCCACGCCAGCCCTCGGATGCCGTAGCACACGCCGAGGAGCGTCCGGAGATCGGCTGGCAGGAGAGCGCCGACCCGGCGTTCGACGGCATCGATGGCGGCGGCGTCGAGGCCCGGCTCGGGGATGATCGTCGCATCGTCCTCGGAGCCCTGGCGCGTCGCCCACGCGAGCTCGTCGAGGACGCTCATCGGCGATCCCTAGTTCGACCAGCCGCCGTCGATCAGGTGAATCGTGCCGGTGGTGAACGAGGACTCGTCCGACGCGAGATACAGCGCCAGGCTGGCGATCTCCTGCGGCCGCGCCAGGCGTCCGAGCGGCTGCCGTGCGGCGAACGCCGCCGACACCTCCTCGACGGTGCGGCTGGTGCGCGTCGCTTCCGCCTGGATGCGCTCCTTCAGCGACGGCGATTCCACCGTGCCCGGGCAGATGGCGTTGCAGCGGATGCCCTTGCCGATGAAGTCGAGCGCGACGGACTTGGTCAGGCCGACGACCGCCGCCTTGCTGGCGGTGTAGGCGAAGCGGTTCGGCACCGCCCGCACGCTCGAGGCGATCGACGACATGTTGACGATCGAGCCGCCGCCCCTGGCGACCATGCCGGGCAGGAAGGCCTTGATGGTCAGGAACATGGCCTTGGCGTTGATGGTGAAGCTGCGATCCCAGGCGTCGTCGTCGCAGTCGAGGATGGTGCCGGCGTGGACCCAGCCGGCGCAGTTGAAGAGCACGTCGATCGGCCCGAGCGCGTCGGCCAGGGCCCGCACCGACGGTCCGTCGGTGACGTCGAGCGGCCGCGGTTCGCAGCCGGCGACGTCGGCGCACGCGCCCGGCTGCAGGTCCGTCGCGATGACCCGCGCGCCCTCCTGCGCGAACAGCTCCGCGCTCGCCCGTCCGATGCCTTGCGCCGCTCCGGTGATCAGCGCCGTCTTGCCGGCCAGTCGTCCCGCCATGGATCTCCTTACATGACGAATCCCGCGCCGAGCGGGTCGTCGTCGTCCCAGTACCAGGTGTGTTCGCCGATCAGCCAGGCGGTGCCGCCGACGTCGACGTCGACGGCCGGCGCGCCGTCGCGCTCGTGCCGTGACACGAGCCGGGCCTCGAGGATGCCGCCGGACGGACCTTCGATCTTCACGATGCGATCGCCTTCGACCAGGCCGATCGCGTCGAGCACCGTGGCGACCGCGGCCGCGCCTTCGCCGGTCGGCGAGCGGTCGATCCGGCCCGATTCGCCGACGGCCACCACGTGGACGTCGGCCTGCCCGTGCGCCGGGCCCGTGACCAGCAGCTCGTCGAGCGGCGCCGCATAGCCCGCCTGCACCAGGCTGCGGGCGACCGCCGCCCGCAACTCGCCGAGCCGGCGCCGCTCCAGCGTGACCAGCGACAGGCCCACCGATTCGGCGTCGACGATGGCGCGCAGGCCGCCGGCGCAGACGACCACGTCGGCGCCCGCCGTCCGTTGGCCCACGGTGATGGCGCAGCTCCCCCCGACGATCTGCGCGCCGATGCCCAGTGCGGTGATGCGGCCGCCCGGGCCCAGGCGGAGCTGGCGGACGCCGGCCGGCGTCTCGACGACCAGCGTCGCGCCCGGATCCCCGGTGGTGATCAGGCCGCCGTCGACGGCGAGGCGGAGGGCCGCCATCTGGACCACCGTGGACGGGGAGCGCCAGTCGGCGACGTCGAAGGACAGGAGCCCGGCGTGGGCGGTCGGCTCGGTCGCCTCGGCCAGCAGCGCGCCGACGAGGTCGGCATGGCCGCGCGGCTCGCAGGTGACGGCGATACGCGCGTCGTCGAGCCGCTCCCGGGCGTCGTCGAGCCGGGTCTGCATCGTCGTCCCGCGTGGGGCCGAGATGCCGCCGGCAACCAGCCGGACGGTCTGGCCGGCGACGTGCGCGTCGAGTGTGCGGAGCTCCCGTCGGGCCACCGGCCGGAGTGTATCCCAGCGACCGCGAAGGTCGCGCCCGGCCGGCAGGCGGCGTATGTCGCGGTGAGCCGTTCGGCCGCCCTGCCGACGCATCCCGGTGATGACCCTGCGACTTCGGTACAATTCCACGGTGCGACGGCAGGCGGTCGGTGCGGTGCTCCTTGGCGTGGTCCTGTTCGTCGCGGGCAGCCGTGCGGCCGGCGGGCAGGCGCCGCGCGCGGCCGCCGCTACGGCTCCGCCGCCCTCGAGCCCGGCGTCGGCCGCGCACCAGCTGCAGACGGCCGCCGATCTCGGCTACAACCTCGATCACGAGCAGGCCCTTGCCGTGCTCGAGCAGGCGATGCGCGATCATCCCGACGATGCCGCGCTGCCGCGGGCGCACGCCACCCTCACCTGGCTGAACCTGCTGTTCCGGCGTGGGATGGTGCTGGTCGAGAACTACCTCGGTCCCGTGTCGAAGGAGGACGTCAAGGTCGCGGCCCCGCCGACGGCCGCCAGCCACGTTTTCCAGGCCCAGGTCGCGCGCTCGATTGCGTTGTCGGAGGCGCAGCTCAAGCGGCGGCCCGACGATCCGGCGGCGATGTTCGAGCTGGGCTCGGCGCTCGGCCTGCAGGCGTCCTGGGCCGCCACCATCGACGGCAAGGTGATGGGGGCCTTCGGGTCCGCCCGCCGCGCCTACAACCTGCACGAGCGGGTGCTGGCCGCCGCCCCGCAGCGGGTCGACGCCGGCCTCATCGTCGGCACCTATCGCTACCTGGTCGCCAGCCTGGTCCTGCCGGCGCGCTGGCTGGCCTACATGGCCGGGTTCGGTGGCGGCAAGGAGAAGGGGCTGGGCCTGATCGAGATAGCGGCGACCCGTCCCAACCCGTCCCAGGCCGACGCGCGGTTCGCGCTCGTCCTGCTCTACAACCGCGAGGCACGCTACGCCGCGGCCCAAGCGCACCTGGCTGAACTGCGACGGGCCTATCCACGTAACCGGTTATTGTGGCTCGAGTCCGGGGCGACCTATCTGCGCGCCGGGAAGCCAGCCGAGGCCGAGGCCGTGCTGACCGAGGGGATGCGCATGTTGGCGGCTGACAAGCGCATGCGGATGCTGGGCGAGGACGGCCACTGGTTCTACGAACGCGGCATGGCCCGCGTCCGGCTCCGCCGGGCCCAGGACGCGATCGCCGATCTCACCCAGGCCCTGAAATACGAACAGATCGCGTGGGTCCGGACGCGCACCTACCTCGAGCTGGGCAAGGCCGCCGATCTCGCCGGCAACCGCCAGGGCGCGCTCGCCGAGTACACCAAGGCCCAGCAGTCGGCGACCACCTCGGGTGACACCGAGGCCGCCAGCCAAGCCCGGCGCTACGCGGCGTCTCCCTACCGGGGCACGTGATGCGACGCTGGATCTGGATCGTGCTGGCTCTGCTCCTCGTCGGCCTGGTGAGCTGTGCCGGGCTGGTCGGAGGGGGCATCTGGTACGCCTCGAAGCAGTTCAAGGTGCGCGAGGTCCCGCAGGCCGACGTCAAGACCGAGTTCGCCCGCCTGCGCACCCGCTTCCGGGACCAGAAGCCGATCCTCGACACCCGCCACGGCATCGGCATCGCCTCCGACCGCCTGGAGGCCCGCGCCCAGGCCTATGCCGGCCCGCCGCCCCAGAACCTCTGCCTGCTCGTGTGGACCGAGGCACAGCCCAAGGCCGTGCAGCTGTGCCTGCCGTTCTGGCTGCTCAAGATGAAGACGGGCCGCGGCCTCAAGTTCGACGTCCCCAACGGCGAGTCACGCCGGCTCGAGCTGTCCGCCCGGGACCTCGAGCGCGCCGGACCGGCGCTCCTCCTCGACGAGGACCACGACGGGTCGCGTTTGCTGGTGTGGACGGAATAGAGGCGGGCTTCGTCCTCGCCAGCGGGCACCTCCAGTCATCCCGTGCAGATCCGGACCGAATGGAGCGGGATCGCAGCCAGCCGTGCCTGGCACGCCTCTTGATACCTTGTCCGGCGTGCGCCGGGGGCCGATGAACGACGTGGAAGCCCGCGTCGGAACGGGTCGGGCGCAGGGAGAATGCACATGCGGAATCGACTGCTGATGGGTGTCTCGACGTCGACGCTGGCCTTGTCGGCGCTGGCCTTCGCGGCCGTGCCGGCGAGCGCGCAAGTCCAGGTGAACGCACAGGTCGCCGTGCAGCGCAGCCCGGATGGGGACTGGGACAGCAGCGGCCTTCCTGCCGACGACGACGACGAGTTCGACGCGGGTTCGACGACCAGGTGGGCGAGAGCCCCTACGGGAGCTATCAGCCGGCGGGGTTCGGCATCCAGATTTACGGCGGCGGCAGCGCCAACGAGTACGGCCCCTACGGCTACTCGGGAGCGCGGCTACGGCGTCTATGCCGAACGGGGCTTCCGCCAGCGCGGCTCGGCGCTGCGTGCGGCCTTCGACTACGGCCGTCGCGACGGCTACGAGGCCGGCCTCGACGCGGCGCGGTTCGGCCGGTTCGACCCGATGCGGCACCGCTACTACCGCTCGACGCGAGGCTGGAACGGGCGCTTCGGCGCGCGCGACGCCTACGACGTGAACTACCGCAACGGCTTCCGCGTCGGCTACGAGCGTGGCTACCGCGCCGCCGCTCGTGAGGGGCGCCGCTACCGCCGCTGGTGAGCGGGGGCCGAGCCGGACGAGTGGGGCCCGTCAGGGAATAACTGACGCATTCTGGCCGCCGCGGCATCCCGCCGGGCGGCGTTGCTCGTCGCTCACATACCCCCGGTATGCTCGCTCCTCGCGCCTGGCCGGGCGGGCGCCTCGACGCCCAGAATGTCATCACTTATTCCCTGACGGGCCCTAAGCTAGGGCGGGTGGGGCATGGCCCCTCCCGCCCTTCGTCCGTACCGGTCGCCGCGGCTGGACGCCTTGCTCGTGCCGATGCTCTCGCGGGCGCCCGCCTGCCTCTGCCTTGCGCTGCTGCTGACCGCGAGCTCCGGCCTCGGGCCAGGTGTCGGCCAGCGGCGACCTGGCCACCCTCCTGCGTGATGCGACGACGGCCTACCTGGCCGGCGATCGCGATCGCGCCGTGGCGGTGCTCGAGACGGTCCGCACCCGCGCCCAGGCGGAAGGCGCGCCGCTCATCGAGGCGGAGGCGAGGCGACACCTCGGCTCCGCCTACCTGGCCCTCGAACAGTTCGGCCGCGCGTTCGACGAGCTGACGCGGGCCCGCACGCTCTTTGCCGCAGCCGGCGATCGTCCGCTCGAGGCGCGGTGCGTGCTCGCCATGGCCAACGTCCGCCGCAGCCAGAACCAGCCGGCAGAGGCGCTGGCCCTGGCCCGCACCGCGGCGGCTGCCTTCAAGGACCTCGGCGACGACCGCGGATTCGTCGACGCCGCCGAAGTCGTCGTCTACCTGCTCCCGGACGACGCCGATCACGATCCCATCCGCTCCGAGGCGCTCGCCGTGGTCGACGGGCAGGGTCGTCCACTCGCCTGCGGCGTGCTGCACGAGTGGGGCGACGGCCTTTTCGTGCGCAGTCGCGGCGGCGACGCCTTCACCGTGCTCGGCGACGCGCGCGACTGTTTCCGTCGCCAGGGCGAGCGCGATCGTGAGGCGCGGGCGCTGGTCAGCCTGGGGCGGGTCTATCGCCTGCATGGGCGGCTGGGCGACGCCCTCGCCCAGTACCGACAGGCGCTGGTGCTGCACGAGTCCCCGGGATCGGCCGACCGCATCGGCGCGGTCCAGGCGATGAACGCCATCGCCGTGACGCTGGCGATGATGGGGCGCGTCGAGGAGGCCGCGGAGCAGTACGCCGCGGCGCTGGCGCGGGCGCGGCGCACCGCGCCATCGGTGGTGCCCTTCTTCGTCGCCAATCTCGGCGGGTTCCAGATCGAGCGCGGCCGATACGCCGACGCGCTGTCGCTGCTCGACGAAGCGATCGCCGCGTCGCCGAACACGCCGCACCTGGCGAGGCGGCTACGCCCAGCGAGGCGCCGCACTGGCAGGGCTGGGCCGGACCGCCGAGGCCGCGGCGTCGTTCGATCGCGCGGTGACGCTGGTGGCGAGCCGTCCGGCCGAAGACATCATCGCGATCCGCCGCTCCGGGCCCGCTTCCTCATCGACGCTGGCCGCTTCGCCGACGCCGAGGCCGACCTGAAGCGTGTTGACCGAGGCCATCGAGGACGGCGCGGAAGCACACGGTGCCGACCGACTTGATGCGCCGCGGCTTCGTCGACGCGCAGCCAGGACGTCTTCGGCGCCTACATCGATCTGCTGGGCCGGCAGGGCAAGGCCGCGGACGCGCTCGCCCTGGCCGAGCAGGCCCGCGCCCGCGCGTTTCTGGATCTGCGGGCCGAACGGGCCGGCGACGCCCGGCTGGCGACGCCGGCGTCCGTCGCCGACGCACGTCAGCGCGGCGGCACGCCTACCACTCCACCATCCTGGCCTACTGGGTCGGTCCGTCGGCGGTGTCGATCTGGGTGGTGCGGCCGGATCGCGAGCCGGTGCTCGTGCGCGTGCCCGTCCTGCCATCGAAGGTGATCGAGCTGGTCCGGGCTACCGCGGGCCTCGATGGCGATGGTGGCGCCGCCCGGGGCCTGCTGATGACCGACCGCGCCCAGCAGGCGCCGTGGCGCGAGCTGGAAGCGACTGCTGATCGCGCCGGTTCGCCGCCTGCTGCCGCGGGCGCCCGGGAGCCGCCTGACGATCGTGCCGCACGGCCCGCTGTTCGCGCTGTCCTTCGCCGGGCTGCGCGCACCCGGCGGTCGGGCCCTCCTCGAGGCGCACGACCTGCACTACCTGCCGGCGATCGCGGCCGTCACCGGTCCGAGCGGCGCCGGGCCATCCGGCGTCCGGCGCCCTCGTCGTCGGCGACCCGGGCGAGCTGCCGGCGGCGCCCGGCTCGGAGCGGCTGCCGGCCCTCCCGTGGGCCCGCCGTGAAGCGGCGGCCGTGCGCCGGACGCTCGGCCCGACGACGACGCTGCTGACGGCGGCCGACGCGAACGAAGCCAACGTCCGCGCCACGCTGACCGGTCGGGGCCTCCTCCATTTCGCGACGCACGGCGTCGTCAGCAACGTGACGACGAGCCCGTCGTACCTGGCGCTCCGGCCGGCGGGCGATCACGACGGCCGCCTGCTCGCCGACGAGATCTACGACCTGCGGCTCGACGCCGACCTGGTGGTGCTGAGCGCGTGCCGCACGCGCGCTCGGCCCGGTCGAAGGCGATGGCGTCATCGGCTTCGCGCGCGCCTTCCTGTCCGCCGGCGCGCGGTCGGTGGTGGCGACGCAGTGGGACGTCTCCGACCGCGTCAGCTACGAGGTGATGCGGGAGTTCTACGCGCGGCGGGGGCGCGGCGCGTCGAAGAGCGGGGCGCTCCGAGGCGCCCAGCTGGCCGTGCTGCGCGCGCTGCGGGCAGGCACCATCGTGGCCGACGGCGTGCCGCTGCCGGAGACGCCGCGACTCTGGGCCGGCTTCGTCCTCACCGGCGAGCCGTAACTGGTCTAGTCGGCCGCGCTCTCACGCGCGGCCGCGCATGGCATCATCGCGAGCATGGATGCTGCGGCGTCGGTCGTGCTGATCACGGGGTGCTCGTCGGGGATCGGCCGCGCCGCGGCCACGCATCTGGCCGGCCGCGGCCACACGGTGATCGCGACGGCGCGCCGCGTCGACGACCTGGCCGACCTTGCTGCGGCCGGCTGCCGCACGCTGGCCCTCGACGTCACCGACGAGGCGTCGATGCGGAGTGCCGTCGAGGCCATCGAGGCGTCGCACGGCCGGATCGACGTCCTGGTCAACAACGCCGGCTACTCGCAGTCGGGTGCGGTCGAATCGGTGCCGCTGGAGCGGACGCGGGCGCAGTTCGAGACCAACGTGTTCGGGCCGCTGCGGCTGACACAACTGGTGCTGCCCGGGATGCGGCGGCGCGGCGCCGGACGCATCGTCAACGTCAGCTCGATGGGCGGCCGACTGGTCTTCCCGGGCGGCGGGGTCTATCACGCCAGCAAGTACGCGCTCGAGGCGCTGAGCGACGCGCTGCGCTACGAGCTGCGGCCGTTCGGCATCGCCGTCGTGCTCATCGAGCCGGGCCTGATCAAGACCAACTTCGCGGCGACGGTCGGCGCTCGCCTCGCGACGCTCCGCACCGACGCGGCCGAGGGCGACGCGGCCGCGGCCTACGCCGAGTTCAACGACGTCGTGGCCCGTGGCACCGCGGCCGCCTACGAGCGCGGACCGATGGCCCGGATGGCTGGCCAGCCCATCGACGTGGCGCGGGCGATCGCCAGGGCGATCGAGGCGCCGAGACCTCGCGCCCGTTTCACCGTGGCGACCTCGGCGACGGTCTTCCTGACGCTGCGCCGGTGGCTCGGCGACGCGGGCTGGGACTGGTTCCTGCGCGCGAACTTCGCGTCGCCGAAGCCGGCGGCGAAGGCCGGCTGAGTCACTTCGGCACGCGGTCGAGCGCGGCGAGGATGCGCTGCGCCTCCCCTTCGGGGCCGGCTTCGTGGTCGACCGCGTACTGCAGCTCGAGCCGAGCCTTGTCGACGGATCCCTCGAGGAGATGGACCTTGGCCAGGTAGAAGTGTGCCTCATCGGCGTAGGGCTGGACGTCGGCGGCGATGGCGCGCGCCAGCCCCTCGCGGGCGCCGCCGGCCTGCCCGAGCGCCAGCTCGCTGATGCCCCAGAAAAAGGCGACGCCGGGATCGGTCGGCGCGGCGTCGGAAAGCGTTCGCAGCGCCGCGGCGGCGTCGCGGTGACGGCCGGCCACGTAGTGCACCATCGCCGCGTCGAAGGTGCCTGCGGGCGGCGCCGCACCGCGGACCGCGATCGGCACGTAGCGCGGTGGCACGACCAGGGCCAGCTGGGCGAGCCGCACCGCGCGCGTCGGTGCGCCGACCGGCTCGAGCGCGGGCGCCGTTCCGGGCGTCGGCGTCGGCGTCGGCGACGCTGGTGCCGATGGCGAGCCGGGGCTCGCCGGGACCTGCGTCGCGACGGGTGTGGGCGCACCCGGCGCCTGGAGACTCGAGCCCTGCCACCACCAGCCAGCCGCCGCGACGAGACCCGCGGCGATCGCCAGGCCGAGCCACGGCGCCGCCGCCCGCGTCGGCGGTGGCGGCGGACGATGCGCGGCCGTCGCCGGCGGCAGCCGCCGCACGCCGTCCTTGATCTCCTGCAGCATCTGCACGTGCGCGAGGCAATCCGCGCAGGCGAAGAAGTGCTGCTCGAAGGCGTCCTGCTCCGCCTCCGGCAGTGCGCCGGCGACGTAGGCCTCTCCGAGGTCGCGTCCGGACGTGAGGGGACAATCCATGTCGTCGCGCTCCACTACCGCGGATCCCACCGGTCGGGATCGACCGCGGCCATCAGGCGCCTGAGCGCCCTGGTCTTGCGCTGGCGGACCGTGTCCGAGGACAACGACAGGCGCTGGGCGATCTCGCGCGGATGGAGGCCGTCCACCAGCGTCAGCTGCAGCACCTCGCGGTCGGCCGGGGCGATGGCTGCAAGGCCGCGCGCCACCAGGCTCCGCCGTTCGTCCTCGTCCGATCCGTCGCTCGCCACCAGCCGTCCGGCGACCTCGTCGTCGAGCGGCGCCTCGCCGCGGCGATGCTCGCCGCGCAGGTGGTTGTTGACGAGGTTGCGGGCCACCCCGTGCACGAAGGCCGGCAGGCGGTCGGCTTCCCGCAGCTGCCCCTTGCGCAGCGCCAGGATCGACGCGACCAGCGTGTCCTGCGTCAGGTCCGGCACGGCGTCGACCTGGCGCAACCGGGCCCGGAGCATGGCCCGCACCCGCGGCGCGAAATGCGCGGCGAACGCCGCCTCGGCAGCGGCGTCGCCGGCCGCGATGCCCGCGACCCAGCCGACGACATCCTGAGCTTCCTGGTCGCCAGACACGGCTGGGGGCCATTGTAGCCGCCCCGCCGGAGCCAGCCGCCCGCGTGCGCGTCGCCCAATCGTGCCACGGGGAGAAGTGGCGGGCCGGGCCGACTTCGTGACAGGCCTGAGACCGACCTGGGGCGGCTGGGTCAGAGCCGCATGAAACGGCGGATCCGGTCGAGCAGCGACTCGGACTGGGCGGCCAGGCCGGCGTCGTCTCGCGCCGCCGCCTGGGCCTTGTCGAGCCCGGTCCGGCGTTCGACCACGAGGCGGCTGATTCCCTCGATGGCCTCCGGCCGGCTGAGGACGACGTCACGGAGGGCGTCGGCGTCGATCTCGAGCACGACGCTGTCGCGGGATGCCGCCACGGTCGCGGTCCGCGGGTCGCCGGTCAGCAGCGACATCTCGCCGAAGACGCCGCCGGGCTGGATGCGCGCGACCTCGCGGCCGTCCGGCTCGAGGCGGACGACGACCTCGCCGCGATGGACCACGAAGAGCGAGCGGCCGGTGTCGCCCTGCCGGACGATGATTTCGCCGGCGCCGAACACGCGCTCCAGCGTCCGCGTCGCCAGCTGGGCGCGGGCCTCGTCGTCGAGGACCGCGAACAGATCGACGCGGGCGAGGGCGCCGGCGACGGCGTTGGCGGGGAGCGCGGCGTGCGCTTCCTCGCGCGAGTACTCGACCTGGATCGGGTAGGGAATCTCGATGCCGTGGCGGGCGAAGCTGTAATAGATCGCGGTGCGCACCTCGTCGAGCGCCGCGTCCTCCTCGGCGAACTCGGCGACCCAGAACTTGACCCGGTAGACGATCGACGAGTTGCCGAAGTCGACCAGGTGCACCACCGGCTTCGGTTCGCGCAGCGCCCGCGACGAGCGGTGCACGGCCTCGAACAGCGCCTCACGCACCTCGTTCGGCCCCTTGGTATAGGTCGCGCCGATGTCCAGCGAGAAGCGCACCGGCCGCACCGGCTCGTTGAAGTTGACGATCGCTTCCTTGGAGATGACGCTGTTCGGCACGATGACGAAGGCGCCGGCGCGCGTGACGCAGCTTGGTGGCGCGCCAGGTGATCTCCTCGACTACGCCGACGTGCTCGCCGACCAGGATCCAGTGGCCGACGCGGAACGGCTTCTCGATCTGGATGGCGAGGCCGGCAATGGCGTTGCCCAGCGTGTCCTGCAGGGCGAAGCCGAGCACCACCGCGCTCGCCGCCGAGGCGGCGACGATGCCGGTGTCGCGCAGCACGAACGTCGTCGCCAGGAAGGCGAGCAGGACGATGACGGCGTCCTGGACGATGTTCGGGAAGCGCGCCGACGGCCGATCGGTGGTGAACGGGTTGAGGAGGATGGCGACGCCGGCGATGATGATCGCGAGCGCGACCAGCAGATCGTCGAGCGCCGCGATCCCCGGCGGGATGGCCGCGGCGAGCGACGGGACCTGCATCGCGGACGCCAGCGCCAGGGCCACCAGGGCGACGACGGCCGCGAAGCGCAGCTTGCCGCGCGCGACCCGGTTGCGGGTCGCGAAGGAGAGGGCGAGGGCGACGGCGGCCGTCGCCGCCGCCGTCACGAGCATCACGCCAGCTGGCCTTCCTTGCGGAAGGCGTCGATGTCGGCGCGCGAGACGCTGACGCCGACCACGCCGGGGTTCGGGCCGCCCTTGGCGTCGATCTCGGATCCAGCCCGCGGGCGCCACCGGAGGCCACCGTCTGGCCCGACTTCTTCTCGCCGCCGCCGATGCTGTCGGCGAGACGGCCGAGGCCGAAGCCCTTCTTCTTGGGCTTCTCGTCCTCGCTCTTCTTGGCGTCGTCCTTGGTGGCGGTCTTCTCGTCGGCCTTCTTGCTGGAGCCGCCCGAGGCCAGGCCCGACGATCCGGCCGCGACCGTCGCAATCTGCGACTGCGGCACCGGCTTGTAGCTGATGAACTGCGTGTAGCGCGCGTCGAGCGTGGCCGTCCCCGACCCGGCCTTCTTCTCCTGCGCGGCCAGCTTGTCGAGCCGCTCCTGCATCGCCGGATGCGAGGCGAACAGGCCACGCTTCTCGCTCGAGTTCTTGTTGCGATCGGTCAGCCGCTGCAGGAACGTCCGGAGGCCGCCCGGCGCATAGCCGGCCTTGGCGGCGAGGCCGAGGCCGTCGTGATCCGATTCCAGCTCCTCGCCGCGGCCGAAGCCCTGGAGCGCGATGCTGGTCACCTGGTTGACGAGGCCGGCGGTGATGTCGCCGCCCTTGCCGCTGGCCGAGGCCGCCGTGTCGACGAAGCCGGCCTTCGACAGCGCCTTGACCGTGTGGTCCTCGATGACGTGGGTCAGCTCATGGCCGAGCACGCCGGCCAGCTCCGCTTCGTTGGCGACGAGCGCCAGGCAGCCCTTGGTGATGTGCACGTAGCCGCCGGGCGCGGCGAAGGCGTTGACCGCGTCGGTGTCGAGCACGATGAACCGCCACGGATAGTCGGGCTTCTTGCTGACCCGGGCCAGCACGGCCCCGACCAGCGTGACGTAGCGGTGCACCGCCGGATCCTGGGCGACGCCGAATTTCTTGCGGATGTTGGCGCTGACCTCGGCGCCGAGCTGCTGCTTCTCGGCCTCGGTGTAGACGGCGTCGTTGGCCTTCTTGGCCACCGCCAGGCCCTTGCCGATCTTGTCGAACTGCGCCGCGGCCGGCGTGGCCAGCACGACGGAGGCGACCAGCGCCACCAGAAACCGTGTCGTCAAACCCTTCATCTGTACATACACCTCGCCACCGGTCCTATCGGCCCGGCGGGACGCCGGCAGCAGCCCCGTCGACCGGCGCCGGAGGGCCCTGCACCAGCACCTCGAAGATCTCGACGGCGATGCTCTTGCCCTTGACCACGACGCTGCCCAGCGGACGCATCGGCGGCGGCGTTTTGAGCTGCGCCACGGTGGCCGCGCTGACGATGATCGTCGTCCCTTTTTCCTTGTTGAGCGATTCCAGCCGGGCGCCCAGGTTCACCGCGTCGCCGATCACCGTATAGCTGCGGATCGACGCCGACCCGATGTTGCCGGCGATCATCTCGCCGCTGTTGACGCCGATGCCGATCCCCAGCGCCGGCCGCCCCTCGGCCAGCCAGCGCGCGTTGAGCACCTCGAGCGCCTGCACCATCTCGACCGCCGTGGCCACCGCGTGGTCGGCGTGGTCGGGGTCGTCGACCGGCGCCCCGAACAGGGCCATCACCATGTCGCCGACGAACTTGTCGATGGTGCCGTGGTTGGCGAAGACGACCTCCACCATCCGGGAGAAGTACTCGTTCAGCTGCGCGACGAGCGCTTCGGGATCGCCGCGCTCGGTCATCGCGGTGAAGCCGCGCATGTCCGAGAAGAGGACGCTCATCGTCCGCCGCCGGCCGCCGAGCTCGGCCATGGCCGGGTTGGCGAGCACCTGATCGAACACGTCCTTCGAGACATAGCGTGAGAACAGCTGCGTGACCTGGCGCTTGTCGCGGCCCTCGACGAAATACTGCCAGGCCAGGCCACCGACCGAGGAGAGGGCCACGCCGAGGAGCCCCGGCACCAGCGGCACCCACGTGCCGGCGCGGAAGATCGCCACCGAGGCGAGGGCCAGTGCGGCGGCCATCGCCAACGTCGAGAGCGCGCCCCAGCGCATCGGCAGGAGCACGGTCAGGAACGCCACGGCGAGCGCGAGGCCGGCGGTCACCGCCGCCACCGACCACGCCGGCGCCAGCACCAGCGCCGTGTGCGACAGCAGCTGATCCATCACCGTGGCGTGAATCTGCGCGCCGGGAATCTTGCCGGTCGGGCCGAGCGGCGTCACGAAGACGTCGTGCAGGCCGGCCGCGGTGACGCCGACGAAGACGATCGCATCCTTGAACGCCGCCGGGTCGATCCGCGGCGGACGCGCGTTCTGGAGGTCGTCCTCGGACAGCAGCAGATCGCCGAACGAATACGTCCGGTAGGTCGGGGTGCCGTCGGCCTGCACCGCCGGACCCCGGAAGCGGATGAGGGCATGCAAGGCCTGCGCAGCGCCCGTCTCGCCGGGGAGTCGCGGCACGTCGAACGGCAGGAGCGGCAGCCGGGCCTCGCCGGCGGCGAGAACGTTGCCGTGGAGCTGCACCGATGCCGGTGGCACGCGGGCCAGGGCCAGGTAGGCCGCCATCGCCAGCGACGGGACGGGCTGGCCCTGCGAGCGCAGGAACGGCGTGGTGCGGCGCAGCGGCCCGTCGGTGTCGAGCACGAAGAGGTTGTGCCCGAGCCCGCGGGCGGCCCGGGCCAGCGAGGTGAACGGGGCGCGGACGATCGGCCGCTCCTCGAAGGCGCCGTCGAGGCGCAGGCCCGCGATCGGCGGCACGCGGTCGACGTCGGCGTCCTTGCCGTCCGCGGACCCGGCATAGGTGGCCTCGGCCAGCAGCACGACATTGCCGGCCTTCTGGATCGACTCGACGAAGACCGCATCCGACTCGGCGCCGGTCCAGGTCGTGCCGTCGACGTCGAAGCCGCTGCGGCCGTCCGGCTCGAAGAAGCCGACGTCGTAGGCGACGACGGCGGCCGGGCCGCGCGCCAGGAAGTCGATCAACCCGCCGTGGAAGAGCCGCGGCCACGGCCAGCGCCCGGCGACCGGCTCGAAGGCCCGCAAGGTCTGCTCGTCGATCTCGACGATGGCGATCCGCGGCGGCGCGCCGGCCGGCGCGATCGTCCGGCGCATGCGCAGGTCGTAGAGCGACCACTCGAAGGTCTGGGCGATCGGCAGGCGCGCGAGCAGGAGCCCGAGGGTCGCGGACGCGATGCCCAGCGCCAGGGCGGCGCGGATGGCGGTGGCGCGTCGGGAGCGGGCAGGGGGCATGCGGACTGGGCCGAGCGGGCCATGCGCCGCGGCCGGCCATGACCTACAATCGCGCCCATGCGGACACTAACACGAAGCGTCACGGCGCTCGCCGCGGCGACCGCCGTCTGGACGGGCAGCGCGGTGGCGCAGAAGGCCAGTCCGCTGTGGCAGGTCCGGCGCGCCGGTGACGGCTTCACCGACGGCCGTGTCAAGGCGGCGCGCGATCTCGATCATCCGACGGTGTTCACGCCGGCCTTCAAGACCAGGGAGGAATGGACGACGCGGGCCGACGCGCTGCGCCGGCAGGTCCGCGTCGCGCTCGGGATGTGGCCATGGCCGGAGCGGACGCCGCTCAACGCCACGGTGCGCGGCCGCATCGTTCGCGACGGCTACACCATCGAGCACGTCGCCTTCGAGAGCGTGCCTGGGCACTGGGTCACCGGCAACCTCTATCGGCCGGCCGGTCGCACCGGCCGCCTGCCCGCGGTGCTGGCGCCGCACGGACACTGGCCCGGTGGCCGGCACGAGGAGCGCTCGCTCGACGACGCGCAGAAGGAGCTGGCCTCGGGCGGCGAGACGCGGATCGAGAGCGCCCGCTACGCGCTGCAGGCGCGGCCGGCGATGCTGGCCCGCATGGGCGTCATCGCCTTCGCCTGGGACATGGTCGGCTACGCCGACAGCACCGCCATCGAACACCGCGCCGGTTTCACCGACGCCGACGCCGAACTGCGCCTGCAGAGCTTTCTCGGCCTGTCGATGTGGAACGCGATGCGGGCCGTCGACTTCCTGCTGACGCTGCCCGACGTCGATCCGGCGCGGATCGGCATCAACGGCGCCAGCGGCGGCGGCACCCAGAGCCTGCTGCTGTCGGCGATCGACGATCGCATCGCCGTGTCGGTCCCGGCGGTGATGGTGTCCGGCAACATGCAGGGCGGCTGCATCTGCGAGAACGCCGGCCTGCTGCGGATCGGGACCAACAACATCGAGTTGAGCGCGCTGACCGCGCCGCGGCCGCTGGCGGCGGTCGCGGCCAACGACTGGACGTCCGACTTCATGACCAAGGGGCTGCCCGAGCTGAAGGCGATCTACGCCCTGATGGGCGTGCCGGACGCCGTCGCCGGCCGGAAGTTCGAATTCCCGCACAACGACAACCAGCTCAGTCGCGAATTCGCCTATGCCTTCTTCAACAAGGCGTTCGCGCTCGGCCTGCCGGAGCCGGTGCGCGAGCAACCGTTCGAGCCGGTGCCGCCGGCGCAGCTCCACGTGTTCGACGCCGCGCATCCGCGGCCGGCCGGCGAACGCGACGCGGCCGGTGTCCGCCAGGTCATGCGCGAGGCGTCCGAGCAGCAGCTGCGCGCGCTGGCCGCGACGCCGGAGGCCCTCGCCGGCATCGTCCGCGGCGGCTTCGAGACCGCGATCGCCGATCGGCTGCCGGCCAAGGTCGATGCCGCGAAGGGCAGCTTCCGCTCCCGCCCGGCGGCCGGATTCACGGTCCATCAGAGCGTGCTGGTGCGCGACGGCGGCGGCCTGGCCCGCGTGCCCGCGATCGGCCTCGTGCCGGCCGGCTGGAAGGCCGGCCCGGTGGTGGTGTGGCTGCACGAGCGCGGCAAGGCGGCGGCCTTCGAGGCGGACGGGAGAACGCCGTCGCCCGAGGTGAAGGCCCTGCTCGCCGGCGGCGCGGCGGTGCTCGCGCCGGATGTGTTCCTCACTGGCGAGTCCGGCACGCTGGCCGGGCGCGCCAAGATCAAGAACGAGGAGACCTATTTCGGTTTCCAGACCGGCTACAACCGCAGCGTCTTCGCCGAACGGGTCGCCGACGTGCTGACCGCGATCCGCTTCGCGCAGCAGCTCGGCGGCGGCGACGTGGCGATCGCCGGGCGCGGCCAGGCCGGGGCCTGGGCGCTGGCGGCGCGGGCGCTGGCCGGCGACGTCGATCGCGCGGACCGCGGTCGATCTCGGTGGCTTCGACTTCGATCAGGTGCGCCTGCCGACCGACGAATCGCTGCTGCCGGGCGCAGTGAAATACGGTGGTGTCCGCGGCCTGGCGTCCCTGGCGACGACCGGCCGCACGACGATCGCCGGCGCGCCAGCATCGCCGGTCGCGCCGTGGCTGCCGCTGCCCGGCGGCGTGACGATGTCAACGGCGCTCGGCGTCGGCGGAAGCGTTGGTCGATGCGGCGTTGAAGCCCTGACGCCGGTCGCGTCGCTCTGTCGCCGAGAAGGGGCACGTCAGGGATCGGATAGTGCCGGGACGGCGCCTCGATGGCGAAGGGCCGCGACGCGTAGCCCCCATCGACCGGCGTCTCGCGGCGCTTGTTGATCCCGATGACGGTGCTCGACCCGATGACGCCGGCGAAGCGCGGGGCATGGTCGGATCGCGGTCCGGCGTCGGCGGCAGGAACGGGTAGACGGCGACGGCGACGGCGGCCCATACGGCCAGGCACGGCAGGAGCCCGACCAAGGTCGCGCGATTCAACCGCAGGGGTTCGCCGCCGGCCGGTCGCAGCAACGGTTCGGGAAACATGCGTGGCGCCGCCGATCAGCCTTTGACGGTCGGCATGATCACGCCGGCGAGCCAGAAGAGACCCGCGGCGAGCGAGAGCAGCACGATGGCGCCGACGATGTTGGCCGTCGTCGAGTGGGGCACGCCGGGCTGATCCTTCAGCGTCTCGGGGCCGCCCGTGACGAGGATCACGTGCGAACCGGGCAGCGGCGAGGGCGGCGCGACGATCATCCCGGAGGTCGCCGACCACGTGCCGAACGCCGAGACCGTGGCGCCGACCGGCAGGACGTTCTCCTCGATCGCGAGCAGCGCGACGTCCACTGGCTCGGGGCTGTCGGCGGCGAAATCCTTGCGCGTGCCGCTCGGCGAGTCGTCCTCGAGCCGCTGGCGCACGGTGTCGAGGGTGCCGAGCATCTTGTATTCCACGGTCTCCCAGCGGGTCGATCGGACGTACTGCCGGGCCCGGTTCCTGGCCTCGCTGCTGTCGTCGCGGGTGGCGCGGCCGACCTGCATCCCGGCGGCGCTGACGGCGTAGCCGCGGCTCCGCGAGTCGAGATGGAACGGCTGCGACGCGTAGCCCCAGTAGACCGGCACCGGTTCTTCCCGATGACGGGCGCCGGCGACGGGACGGGTCATGCGGTAGTCGTAGGCGACACAGGCGATGCCGCCGATCGGCGAGACGAGCGGCCGGTCGGTGCGCACCACGCCGGTCGCGATGATCGGCTGGCCGTCCTGGGCGGGGCCGTCGCTCCTGGCGCGGGCCAGCAGCGGTCCGAGCGATCCCGACCCGCGACCGTAGCCGACGATCAGCGAGATGGCACTGCTCAGGCCGAGGCCGCCGAAGCCGCCGATCAGCGCGGCGAAGAACCGCGTGACCGTCGGACGGCCGCTCGGCGGCAGCGGCAGGAACTGGAGAGCCGCGTAGCCGAGGAGGCCGCACAGCGCGAGGATCCCCAGGCAGCCGAGCGACATCGAGGCCAGGCCGCCCGGCCTGGTCCGGGCGGGGGGCCGCAACAGCGGGTTGGGGGTTGCGCCCACGGCCGGGCAGGGTAGCATGCGCACGGCACGCACTGGTATAACCACTGCCACGCACCCGAACCTCGGAGGATTCGATGAGCCGAAGACGCGGAGATCTGTCGCTCGATCGCCGGACGCTGCTGAAGACGATCGGCGCGGCCAGCCTGCTCGGGTCGGTGTCGGCCGGCGAGGCCGCGGCGGCCGCGGCCGACGGGCCGACCTATCCGGTGACGTTCCGCGGCATGCCCGGCGACGGGCCCGGCCGGCCGCGCATCTGTCTGGGCGCGCCAGCCAACGCCGACGAGGGCCAGCTGCGTCGGCTGAAGCAGATCGGCGTCTCGCACGTCCTGATGGGCGGTCCGCCGGCGCCGTGGAAGGAAGACGAGCTCAAGGCGCGGCTGGACCGCTTCAAGGCCGGCGGCATCGAGATCATCAACATGATGATCGGCGGCTTCAACGACGTGATCTGGGGCGGACCGAAGGCCGAGGAGCAGACCGCCAACGTCGTCGAGTCGATCAAGGTCGCGGGCAAGCTCGGGCTGCCGGTGATCGAATACAACTTCTACGCGCACCGGCTCACCGAGGGCTACAAGCTCGAGGAAGGCCGGGCCGGCGCCGGCTACACCGCCTACGACTACACGCTGTCGAAGGACCTGCCGCCGCGGGATGGCGTCGGCACGCACACCCGGGCGCAGCAGCTCGAACGCGCCAAGCGCTTCCTCCAGACGATCGTGCCGGTCGCCGAGAAGGCCAACGTGCGGCTGGCCCTGCATCCGAACGATCCGCCGGTGCCGCTGTCGCGCGGCTCCGAGCAGATCATGGCCAGCGTCGAGCAGTGGAAGACCTACCTGAAGCTGGTCGAGAGCCCGTTCAACGGCATGACGTTCGACTGCGGCGTCACCCGCGAGCTGGGCGAGGATCCGGTCAAGGTGTGCCGGTACCTGAGCGAGCGCGACTGCATCAACCACGTCCACTTCCGCAACGTCGTCGTCCGCACGCCCTACGTCGACTACACCGAGGTGTTCCTCGACGACGGCCAGGCCGACATGTTCGGGGTGATGCGCGAGCTGGTGAAAGGCAAGTACCCGCGCGGCATCTATCCGGAGCACCCGCGGCTGCTCGACATGGATCGCGAGTACCAGAAGTTCCAGAACCAGTACCCGGGCGGCGGCGGCTTCGCCGGCGAGATCTACAACGTCGGCTACACTCGGGCGATGCTGCAGGCGGCGCTGACGCTGTAGCCGTGGACCCGAGAGGCAGGAGCACTGACGATGACGGCACGACTGACGCTCGCGGCGCTGGCCGCATTGGCCCTGACCGCGCCGGCGACGGCGCAGGCGCAAACCCAATCGCCACCGCCGGCGCAGACGGCGGAGCAGGCCCTCGCCCAGGCTGCGGCGCGCGCGCCCGAGGGCCGGCCGATCAAGGTCTACCTGCGCGGCGGCCTGAAGACGCACGCCGCCGGGCAGCACGACTACCCGCAGTTCATGGCCGACTGGAGCAAGATGCTCACCGAGCGCGGCGCCATCGTCGACGGCAGCTTCCACTTCCCGACCGCCGAGGAAGCCGCCGACGTCGACGTCATCGTGATGTACAAGGGCGACGCCGGCTACATGACGATCGGCGAGCGTATCGTGCTCGAGAACTTCCTCAAGCGCGGCGGCGGCCTGGTCGGCCTGCACGACGCGATCTGCGCCGACGATGCGGCGTGGTGGGCGTCGATCATGGGCGGCGCCAAGAAGCACGGCGAGACCAACTTCACCCTCGAAGCGCCGGTCCCCTACACCTTCCCGGACGCCAACCCGATCACGCAGGGCGCGCAGCCGTTCGAGATCACCGACGAGTCCTTCTTCCTGATGACCTGGGCCAAGGAGCCCGGCATCAAGGTGCTGGCGAACGCCACCATCGCCAAGACGCGCAGCGCCGGCACGCACGCCGGCGAGGTGGTGCCGCAGGTGTGGACCTACGAGCGCACGTTCTTCCCGCGCCTCGGCGGCCAGCCGACCTTCCGCAGCTTCGTGTGGATGCAGGGCCACAACTACGTGAACCTGCAGGATCCGCGCGTGCTGCCGACGCTGCTGCGCGGCATCGCCTGGGCGGCCAAGGCGCCGGTCGACGCGCTGATGACCG